>MKWG01000046.1 GCA_001899685.1 Sphingobacteriales bacterium 44-15 | reverse complement strand
CGGGAAACCAAAACAATGCTACATTTGAAAACTCTAACTAAACCTGGCACTAAAATATGGGGAGCTTACAATATTATTCTATAAATCCCATCTAGAGAAAATCAGGCTATCTTTTGTTTCGTTTAGCTCAAAAAATAATCCGTTAGGATACCTCACAATTTTTCCATTTTCTTCTAGAATGCAATTTTCACATGGAATTCCATGACTTGTAGTATCTACATTTATTTTATAGGCTGACAAAGCAAAAAACAAATAAAATTTTGGTTCTTTCATAGAACCAAATACGGAAGTATCTATAATAATGGTCGGCTCAGACACAGTAAACCCTTGTTTATTAGGATTTAAACTATCTGTTAATGTTCCCCTTAAGAGATTCTTTATTTTCCAAAAATCATTATATATGCCCGAGATTTTATCTATGTCGTTCTTATAAGTGATAGGTATATCAATAGGCGAATTATGTGCGAGATAATATTTCGTAGATAATGTTGAGTCTATAATCTCAATAGGAAAATTCCATTTCTTCTTCAAAAAATAATCTTCTATATCTGTATAAATACTATCGTTATAACTGGTAACACTATAATTGGACTTTTCTTTTGGTTTGCAATTCAAAATGAAAAGAACAATTATTGTAATCAAGCTAATGATTCTGAGTTTTTGTAGTTTATTCATTACTATTAGTGTTATTTGTAGACCTATTATTTTTACCAGCATTATTATCGTTATTAGACGTATTTCTAGTGGTGGTTGAACTATTCATTATTTCATGCTCTTTAACTCTACCAAAGCCTTGTAAAATCAGATTTTCGGATCGCATGTCCTGGGAACGATAAACTTTATAATCATAGTCCCACCAGTATTTAGTAACTAATTGTGTTTCTCCTTTATCATTCTTGTTAAATAAGTAAATAGCCTCTCCAAATGTTCCAACCCTATCGGGTATATTAGAATTACCTGCATTTGTCGAATATACATTTACGGTAAAACTTCCATTTCCTTTATCTCTTGTACTTGAGGCCAATATCGCTACATGCCCTGTGCCCGCCTGTCCAACCTTTCCTGGCTCTTGCAAAAAAAGCAGGTCGCCTCTATCAGCTTTATTAAAATTTCCTGGTTTTATGAAAGATGCATATTTATTTCCTTTTTGGAAATATTCCATTTGAAGTGATCGATTAGTTTGGTAACCAGTTTGCTGTAAAACTTGGGCAACTTTAGGATTTGCTTGTGCATATGCAAGTGCGGTAGAGGTAGCACAATACATTTGTTTTCCGATTATCTCTTTCCAATTGGGTTGACGTAACCTCTTAAATGTTGGTGGAGCCTCATAAGATGAGGTAAATTGAATACTGTAATCAGCAATATATTTTTTTACCCAATCTGCTGCCGAATAGTATTCCAGTCCATCCAAATCAACCCCATCAATAGGACGATTTGATGCAAATTGATAAGGAGTAAGTTCCGGATAGTTTTTTGCCAATGGATCCACACTCAAAAACCTCCCCAGCCTCGGATCATAAATTCTCATCCCATAGTCCTGCTGATTTCCATCGCCCTTCACTTCGTTATCATTTTCTTTTCCATTAAATCCATACTTATACTTCGCCCCTGCATTGGAATACGTCCTTCCGGGCATCATCATCCCAAAAGCATAATAATCCTGGGCGGTCAATACCTCCGCCTTGTAATAATCTATTACAGCATCGCCGTTCTCATCCACTCCTGTCTTCCGGTCGCTGATCGTTACCATCACATTGCCTAAATGATTCGTTAGCTCGTAAATACGTTTGCCCTCCGTGCCGTTCGTTATGGGGGCACCCGTGAAATTGTAATTCGCATTAGCCAGTGGTGTGCTGCTCTGTATGGTCAGCCCCGGGGTTACCATGCCCAAACGACTGCTGCCGTAAAGATGCTGCTCCGCCCATGTAAAAGAACTGTTGTCGTAGCTATACAAAGATAATACATTCCTCCGCCGTTGGCGGGACAGGCTCTGGGCGTCTCTCACGTAGTAATCTTCCCTGGTGGAGCTTGTTTTTTTGGTTATACGGTTACTGCCGGCATCATACCCGTAGCTCATGGTATTGCCACTTTTGGTAATGCTCGCTATCTTGCCATATACCGTCCAGTTGATCCGGGTTATGCTCTCAGATACATCGCCTATCAAGTTTCTCGTTTTCTGTATATCAAAGAACTCCTTTTATTCTTTATACTGATCTACATATTTAGTTTTACACACATTCTTACTTTCGTTTACTCCATTCATATATAAGCTGGGCGCTTGCACCAGTTCATGATTATTTCCAACCTTGCGACTGATTGAGCGAAGAAAGTTGAAAGCTATCGATAACATCAATTTTCGTCAGTGTTAGTTGAAAATCAATATCAAATTCTGCACCTTCTAATTGCAATTGAGTAAATCCATCATATGCGACTTTTTCTGTTTTTTCGATAGTCCCAAAATCAAAACTAAAGACATCCTTATCAAGACGTATCACTCTATATGCACCATAATATTGATCTGAAAAATCAATAGGTAAATAGATAATTTCCCCTTTAGATAAATTTAAAATTGAATTTTTACAATTTTCCAAATAATTACTAATTATTGAGGTTAAGTGCTTTACATTTTCTATAGTGAGCCCTAATGTTAAATAATAAGTATCGAAAATAAACTCCAGTTTTAAGGAAGGGATTTTCATTTTCAAATCTTCATGAAGATTTTTCTTCTCATGAAGATTAATGCTAAATTGAATTTTCTTTGCCATAATTATTTTGTGGGAAATGCAGTGATTACGTTAGAAGTTCCTTGCTCTAATGAAATTTGTAGTTTATTTAACGCTTCTCCGGTACCCTTCCGGCCTCCTTCTGTCCCTATTCTTTTTCCTGCATCAACAGCAAAGTTCTCAGATATAACTCCATTTGCCTCTTTTCTTAAGCTACGTGTAATTCCCCCAACAGTTTCAGATTCACCAACTACAAGTTTATTATTCCATTTTGTGCCCTTAATTTTTGAATATGCATCATCTAAAAGACTAACTAAACCTTCTTCAGTTGCGTCAAAAACTCCATGATTTGCTTTTTTCGTATTATTTACTAAATGACTAAGAACGTGAGATAATCTGTTTCCTTCTTTACTTCCTTGTTTAAATACTAATCCAGCAGCAGAGTGAAAAGCATTATCGGATAGTTTAAGTGCATTTTTTGCCCATTTACCGCTTGTTGCTGCCCAGCCTGCAAATGGAATTGTTGCCGCAAAACTAAATGCCGCATTTGAATAGTCACTCTCTAAAAGATATATGCCACCATTAATAGCATCGGGTATCTCACCAACTGCAGGAATTAATCCAACAACGTCCAGCCCTATATGAATTTTTGAGCTTGCAGTTTTCCAAGACGATTTCAAGGCAATCTTCATAATCCCTGCATTAGGGTCAGCTCGTTGGGCTTCTGCGACGTTGTGAATATTTTCATAAGTCGTAGACAACCCCAGTGGAGGCAGCAGATTTTGCATACCAAACATTTTCATAAACTCAAATCCGTCTAAATCAATACCATCAATTGGCCTATTAGATGCAAATTGGTAAGGGGTAAGCATTGGGTATTTAGATGCAATGGGATCCACACTCAAAAACCTCCCCAGCCTCGGATCATAAATCCTCATGCCATAGTCCTGCTGATTTCCGTCACCCTTTACTTCATTGTCATTCTCCTTACCATTAAACCCATACTTATACTTCGCCCCTGCATTAGAGTATGTTCTTCCGGGCATCAGCATTCCATAAGCATAATAATCCTGGGCGGTTAATACCTCCGCCTTGTAATAATCTATCACCCCATCGCTGTCCTCATCCACTCCTGTCTTACGGTCGCTGATCGTTACCATCACATTGCCTAAATGGTTCGTCAGCTCGTAAATGCGTTTGCCTTCCGTACCGTTCGTTATAGGGTCACCCGTGGAGTTGTAATTCGCATTAGCTAATGGTGCGCTGCTCTGTATCGTCAGCCCCGGTGTTACCATGCCCAAACGACTGCTGCCATAAAGATCCTGCTCCGCCCATGTAAAAGAACTGTTGTCGTAGCTATACAAAGCTAATGCATTCCTCCCGCCGTTGGCGGGACAGGCTCTGGGCATCTCTCACATAGTAATCTTCCCTGGTGGAGCTTGTTTTTTTGGTTATACGGTTGCCGCCTGCATCATACCCGTAGCTCATCGTGTTGCCGCTTTTGGTAATGCTCCCTATCTTACCGTATACCGTCCAGTTGATCCGGGTTATGCTCTCAGATACATCGCCTATAAGATTGCCGGTCTTGTCATAAGTATAATTACCCGGCAACTGGCCGTCTATATCATTAGGATAATTACCCGTTCACCCTTTCAGCCAGCGCCACGCTTTATTTTTTAGCTGCCGCAGCTTTCAGTTCGTCAACTTCCTGCTGCAGGTCCTGTACCGCTTGTATCAGAACTGGTATAAGCCCTACATAGTTCAATAATTTTTTACCCTCATCATCAGTCCTCACCAGCTCCGGCATCACCACTTCCACATCCTGTGCAAGCAGACCAAGCTCCAGGTGGTTAGCCCTGCCGGAGGGGTCTTTAAGAAGCTGGTAGTTCACAGGCTTTAATTTACTAAGGGATGACAGTCCGTATTTTATGGGGACGATATTTGTTTTGGCCCGCTCATCGGAGTAATTATATACAGTGCCAACAGCGAGGTCGTTAAACGTGCTTGTTTGAGAATTGTAGAAAACACACCAGTTGCCGGTAGTGGCTATTCTCCCGTTCCATATATCAAACTGAAAGAAATTGGAGTTAGTAGCATTCTTTAGGTAAAGCCCCCCAAAAGCAGTTAAATAGTAATTGGTTTGAGCTGGAACTCCTCCCATAATTACGTAGCCAGGGTTTACCTCAATCTGTGTAAAAGCTGCTGATGCGAACAACAAAAACGCTGCTGATAAAATTTGCTTTTTCATTTTGTCCGGGGTTTAAATGTGGTTTATGAATTATTTTTAATGAATACCAATATTGCCTTTTAATATGTGGCTCAGAATCACCTTTAAGATAATCCTATATACATTCGGGCATAAGTTTGATTGACGAACAATATTTGTTATATGGCTGTCATCCTGTAATACCGTATCTCTGATTTAGAGTTTATATGGTAGTGATAAAATCCTGTATCGTTTTTGTTCATTTTCATTAATACGTTCGTTAATTCTAAACTTTAACTGAACGAAAAAAGCTGTTCTCTATTTGTCTTACATTCTCGTCACACGTATCACTTTCATCCAATAACGGAAATGCTGCTGGAACACAAACGATTAAAATGCTAACAGGAAGTTGTGCTAATAGAAAATAACTACCATCGCAAAAGACGAGTTTGTTCTCATAACATTTGATTGATCCTATTGAATATTTCCACAATTCGAGTTCAAAGTTTGATGTAATTCGTAAAAATTAATTTTACCAACATGGCTCAATTCACATTCTATATTTAAATCGAACACCGATGCATAAATTCCTAAAACACCACTTTCTTTACTAACAAAGAACACTAAATCATCATTCATCATTTGAAATCCAAAATGATTAAATCGAAACTTATAAATTTTTTCATTTAGTTCCCTAGATTTAAAAGTGGTATCCAACGATAATAAATACTTCTTTTGGAATAGAAAATTATGATCGGAATTGTTAGTTGGTAACATTCTAAATACAATTGCTCTTGATTCCTTAATATCTAAGGAAAAATCAAAGTATGTAATTGTATCACTGGTTCCTTCGGGAATAATATATATTGCTTTGCTAGTATTAATTACTTGCCCTTTTAATTCAAATGATGGAATAAAATTACCAATCGAATCTTTGATGCCTCTCCATGATTTAAAAGAGTGCTTATATAGACACTGGCCTTTGCTGTCTTTTTGAGGGGTAACTGTAAAGATATAATGGGCTAAACTATCATATGCTCCGCCAGAATTTTGGAAAAAAGAGGGGCACCTTCCCGTACAAGATACATTTATAAAAGAAATATGTATAATTAAATATAAAAATAATAACCTCATCTTCATTTCATATTTTGAGATTGACTTCCACTATTGCTACCAGGATGTTCTGATTGTATTTTCAGTTTCTCATCGATAATTTTTTGTATTTTCTCCCTAATTTGATTTGCCGCTTTTCCGGCAATTGTTTTCTGATACTCTTTTTCAAAAAGCTTCCCATACAGGAGGTGAATAAGTAGAATATTCACCTTAAAATTTTTTATGATCTTCGAAGGTATTTCCTTCATTTTTGTTTGTCTTAACATTTTCTGCAGCATGAGCTAAAAATTCATGAATTAAATCAAAAGAAGCATCTAACAAAGAATTATTAAAGCTTTGTGTATCCCAAGGGTTTTCACCAAAAAAGACACCAGCTATATCAGTTAGAAGTTTCTCTAGCATAACATTGGAGATGCCTATTGCTACCACCGATTTTTTATTGTCAAAGCTTTTTTGAACATCATTAAGATTTATTTCACGTAAATCACTGTCTTTGGCTTGAGCCTTTTCCATTTCATCTTTAGATGGAAAGAAGGATGTGATCCCTTTTTCTCCTGAAAAAAATCCGTTTTCATCAACTGTAGTTGCAGGATATGATTGTCCAAACAATAGACTTTCCAAAAACAAACAGTAGATATATATGCATGTTCAATCTATCTTTTACTTAACTCCTTTATCAAAACAGATCTTTTTAATAAAATACAGTCATCAGCCATAAAAGAATTTTTTTCCTTTTCACTATAATTAATGTTTTCAATTGAAAACTCCCCTCCAGGAAGTACAAACTCCTTTCTACAAGACAAAAAAACGTCATTCAAAATAAACCTTTCATTTTTCACCATTGTATCAGATTTCACCAACTCACTATTACTGGCCACATAATTTTCTTTTACTTTCCTGTTTACAGACAAGAGATTAATTCCAGTATCAAAATTTACAATCCAAATACTTCCCTTGACTTCAAATAATTTTACTAGAACATTATCAGTTCTTAAAACAACAGCCTCATTAATATAATTATCAACAGAGCTGCTTATTAAATGAACTAAATATTGCTGGAAGAAACGCGATGCGCTTGAAGTATCTTTAAAAAAGTAGCTATCATAGTCAGATGTATCTTTAGAATATTGTAAATATGAATCGTGATAAACCGGCAAGAAATTATAGACCTTGAAAAAGTTATTAAGCACATTAAAATTTAGACGTCGCATTTTCCTCAATTTCTTGATAAAAAAACTTTTATCTGTATTGGATTTTAGAGGAACTAAAGCTATTCTAAGAAAGTCAATTTGATTTCTCCCTTGAGGTGTTTGAATATCTAGGAGGAAATACCTATCTATTTTTTCATATGAAGCCTGATTAAAAGCTAACAACGGCATTAATAAACAAAATATAAAAATTAATTTTATCATATAGTTAATTATTTGTAAGAGTAACTTTTACCTCTTTCATATTTGGCTTTGGAGAAGTTGGTTTTCCATCCCAATCGGGAAATATTTTTTTTCTTGTCTCATCGCTTATCTCCAATTTACGTCTCCCGCCAATATCATTTTTAAAAGTAAGTCCTTCTATTAGTACATTTAATAAATCGGTGATTGTAGGTGCATTCTTACCATCTTTAGCCATTACGCCATTTTTATCAAAACTTGATACTCTTATTGGGTTACCATTCTTGTCTAATACTGTAGCTCCATCAGTATAATTTTCATTATGTTCCAAACGTAGTGTGTGTCCAATTTCATGAGCTATAATTTTAGGGCTGTTACCTAAAATAACCTCTGTTTTAGTATTTGCTTTTTGATTAATAGCCTTTGCGACATCTTTAGTTAAGATTGTATTTAGTGTAATCTTCTTATACCAAAAGTAATTTCTCCAACCATTTGACACAGCAACTGGACCTAATTCAATTGGAGGTATTTCCGCGCCAGATTTATCACTTTTCAATTTATAATTTGCATTAATTATAGTCTGATCATCTGCAATCCCCTTTTCGCTTATGTTACCTGCATAAACATTTGAATACTCATCATTTGCAGAAGCTTTCATAGCTTCTTCCAAATTAGACTTCTGAGTTGTATTACTTATAAAAGACACTGTAAAAATCTCGTCATTAAGTTTAACCTTAGTTCCATTTAAGGCTTTCCATAGCCCCATTGCATTTTCAAACTCATTTTTATTATCATCGGAAACAGTATACATATTATATACGATTTGGATTTGTCCATTACCATCCTTATCATAAAATATTTTTAAAATATAATCTCTACCATCAATATCTGCATTTACAATTGGATTATTAGCGGAAAAGTTATAGGGGCTTAAATTTGGATATTTGTTTATCTTCTGATCAATACTAAACCACCTTCCTAAACGTGGATCATATATTCTATCTCCAAAATCTATACTATTCCCATCGCCCTTCACTTCATTGTCATTCTCCTTACCATTAAACCCATACTTATACTTCGCTCCTGCATTAGAATACGTCCTTCCGGGCATCATCATCCCAAAGGCATAATAATCCTGGGCGGTTAATACCTCCGCTTTGTAATAATCTATTACAGCATCGCCGTTCTCATCCACTCCTGTCTTACGATCGCTGATCGTTACCATCACATTGCCTAAATGGTTCGTCAGCTCGTAAATGCGTTTGCCTTCTGTGCCGTTCGTTATGGGGTCGCCCGTGGGATTGTAATTCGCATTAGCCAGTGGTGCACTGCTCTGTATGGTCAGCCCCGGTGTTACCATGCCCAAACGACTGCTGCCGTAAAGATCCTGCTCCGCCCATGTAAAAGAACTGTTGTCGTAGCTATACAAAGCTAATGCATTCCCCTGGGCATCTCTCACATAGTAATCTTCCCTGGTGGAGCTTGTTTTTTTGGTTATACGGTTGCCGCCTGCATCATACCCGTAGCTCATGGTGTTGCCGCTTTTGGTAATGCTCCCTATCTTGCCGTATACCGTCCAGTTGATCCGGGTTATGCTCTCAGATACATCGCCTATAAGATTGCCGGTCTTGTCATAGGTATAATTACCCGGCAACTGGTCGTCTATATCATTTGGATAATTACCCGCAGGCGCCTGATCCGTCACATAATTCAGCCGGTTGTTGATAAGCTCACCGCTCCCGTCAAGATTATATTTAAGGATTGCTCTGTCCATAGCGGTAGCAATGGGGAGCGGAGTGCGGAATATCCTGGTAAGGTTCCCGTTGGCATCGTAACCGTAAGTTTCAGCATGCACCCCGGCATATGCTCCGTTGCTTACCCATGAGGTGCTGGACAGGGTTAGCACAGTGGGGGAAAATCCTGCTCCTACCAATCGGTTTAGCTGGTCGTACCTGTATATTTTCCCTCTTGTAATCCCTCCTTCTACCTGCGCTATTGCATACGTACTATTGCTTATATTCCCGTTAAACAATCTCCGACCGGGTACAGAGCTGCGAACAATACCGTCTTCATCATAAGTGGGAGAGACAAACTGCAGCTTGAACGCAGGAGCATTCGTATGACCGGCTATGGGCTCATAGTCATTATCATAATACCCCAGCATGAAGCCAAGCACATCCCTGGCATGATTGGCAAACGGATTATTGGGGTCTTTTTTACCATCATTGCTCATATCCCTGTCTACATCCAAAAACTGACCGTTCACCCCCTTCAGCCACCCCTGCAGCGTATAGGCATAGTCCATCCCCTGCACATTGTTCTTCCCGATCTCCATCCTCGCCAGCGGACCATGCAGGTAGTAACGATACTTAGCCTCTGTCACCCACAAACTCGTACTGCTCTCATTGGTGCGGCTGCTGAGCACCTGCGTCACACGGTTATCTGCATCGTAAATGTATTGATAGTAAAACTGATCCCACTTACCATCCTGGTACAATACCTTGTTCACCTTACCGCTCACAAGGTCATACTCATATTTAACCTGCTTCAACCCTGTGCTGCCGGTTACATATGAGGCTTCACGGGTCTTTAAAGCTGTATTCTCCTGCGTCAGCACCTTTACATTGCCGCTGATATCATAGCTGTAATACGTGGCTGCCTGACGGTTGCCGGCAGGGTTTGAGCCGCTGGATAATAATACCGTGGCTGCTACCCGTTTGCGTAAGTTGGACAGCGTGCCCGTAAGCGATGAAGGTAGCCAGCCCGTGGGCTCATCGTCGTAATACGTAAGGGTGACCTGACGGTTGCTGCCCGACGCAAGCCAGGTGCTTAGCCATGACGGTGTGCGTGCATTGCTTTCCGTAACACTGCCCGCATTCAGCTTTTCACCTACTTCCTTGATGCGACCCAGCTCATCGTAGTTGGTATAACTGAACCTGCCGGCAGGATTTTCACCGTCTGCCACCGCAGGCGATTTTTGCTCTTCGTTTTGTGATATTGCCAGCCTGCCCAAACGGTCATACCAAAACTCGGAAGTGCCGCCATCCGGTGAGCTTTGCTTTACCACCTTGTTCAGGCTGTTGTAATAATAAGTAGTAGCCATACGGTGCTGAGGCACCAAAAACGGCGGCTCACCTTCGGGATTGCTTTCCCCTCCGCCACCCGAAGGGATATTAAACCGGTACCACAGCAGCAGCGGGTTGGTGGTAACAGCCAGGTTACCTTCGGGCATAAAGCATTCGCTATGCATGTTGGCTGTTATTTCCGGTAGCGTAATTACCCTGTTGTATACACGCATGTGCCTGAACGCTGCCACATCAACAGCAGGCAGCACATAATTGCTGCCGCTGTAGCTGATACTCCAGGTCAGCGGAAAACCGCTAAGAGCAAGATTGGTCAATAATTGCCCGTCAAAATAAACGCTTAGCGCACCGCTGGCTATGCCTGAGGAGGATTGTATCACCAGGTGCGACCAGTCCTTCAGGGTAATTGCCGACACATCTGCCACAACATGGTTGGTCGCTGTTATCATTATTTGCTGACTATTGATCTTATTGAGCGTATACAGCTCTATCCACAGCTTACCGCTTTGCAAGGCTGCCTGGCACATATATTTATGATCCGGAGTTACTATCCGGAACTGCCGTGTTGTTCCGCCATTACTATACAACCACAGCTCCAGCGCTTTTGCCGTATTATTCTGCAGGCTGCCGCTTAATGCCGTAAATGCAGCCTGCTGGTCTTCTGTCTGGGGCAGCCCCGTGCCATCACAGGTATTATCCCGGTTCCTGTAGATATCTACATTATCCAGGTCATTGCCCTGCAGTAAAACCACACCCTCGGGTGCAATGGTTTTTACCAGGTTCCCTGCCTGATCATAATAATACAACGTATAATGATATTCATACAGCTCGCCTTCAAGGTTGGCGCCCGCCTGGTTGCTCAGGCATTTTGATATATACGCGTTACGGAAGTTGCGCTTTATTTCTTCTATATACTTTTCATAGTTCTGACCTGCACGGTCAAAAACACTGCTGATGATATCGGCCGTACAGGCAAAATCATCCGGCAGCAGCAGCGGTGAAGCAGGCTTATTGTATAAGCGGGCGGTGGGGGTGCCGGCACAACCGGTAGTAAAGTCCGCATACTCATCATAAGATAACGCATAACCCAGCCTTTTGTTCAGGTAGTTGGTCAGCAGCACACGATACAGCCTGGTGTCTGCTGCCACATCCGGGTATACTGTTCCAAAATCAGTTACCAGACCCGACACTACGCTGCAACCTTCATAAGAGTGGGGTGCATCGCCTGATGGAGTGGTCATAAATGCCACCGGCAGCAGCAGCGGCTTATCCAGCACCCGGCAGCCGCTTGCGCAACGGCTCACCAGGTCCTGCAGCTCAGCAAGGCTCAGCTTATAATCCTCTTTGAGCTCCTGCTGCAACCAGTTATGGAACTGCTCATCGGTATACCCCGTTGGGCGCAGCGCGGTCAGAGCGCTGCAAACCGGTGTATTAACAATATCCCCTACCGGTACGTTCAACTGGTACGGGGCCCGGTCATAAGGGTAGGGCTGCTCCAGCAGGTCGGGACCAAAACCCTTTGACATCAGCGTTGACCCTATCACCGCACTAAAGGCGTCTGTAAAATCATTATGACCATGAGATGAGGTCACGCCTGTAGGCAGTGTGCTCGCAGGACGGATATTGTATACATCCGCTATCTCTATATTCTTTTTGGCTATCTCGTATAAATGATCTGACAGCGTAATAATATCAGCCGGCTCGATACCCGCAAATCGCTTGGGTGTTACACCGTTTGCTTCATCTAATATATTTTCCTCTTCCAGCACCGCATTTAGCTTATCTTTCCAGCTTTGCTTTAATGCGTCCAAATCAATAATTGCCTGCGCGCGTAATGCATCTACCGACTGCGTCTCCGTTACCGGAGCACCGTTTGCTATAGCGCAATTTAAAGCTAATACCTCACCGGCATACTCATTAAATACCTTTTGCTTGGACTGGTAAGCAGCATAAAGAGGGTCTGATGTACAGGAAGGAGAAGAGGGTAAGGGGGTACATTGTGAAGCATTATTCAAAATCTCCAATACGGAAACCTTATGACTGCTATATACGGAGGAAGCCTGCTCCTCCACTGCTTCCTGGCATAATTCTACATGCGGATATATATAAAACTGACCTACATATTTCCGGCTTTCACCAGGCTGAAATTCAATCCATGAACTATTGTCTGATTCATAGCATATATGATCCCAGGCAGATGTAAACCTTTTCAATTTGGTATATCGCCTGATCATTATTTTCACAGGTCGGGTAACAGGCGTTTCGTTTGCACCGGTTTTATGAATAATATACCCGTCATATAGATTATCAAAAGCCCCGTTATCGTAAACATAATCAGGATCAATTGCAAATTCAGAGCGATCAGGGCACGCTCCCAAACTACAGGAGCCCGATAATAATGAGGCTCCCCCTATAAAACAGTTTTTACAATTAGGCAACGCTGCTTCCTTTGCCAACTGCACGTACTTTGATTTCAACTGCAGGTAGTAATTTCTGTACATTTCCCATTCCCTGGTAAGGGAACGGCAACCCGATGATACAGAACAACTGTTCCACGAGTTTACCCAGTCTGTTTGTGTAGCGTTCTCATCCACAGGCTTGCAGTACAACAGCCAGTCTATCAACGGCAGGATGTTTTTCACCGGTTGAACAGTGCCATAACTATCTTTAATTAATATCTGCAGAACACTGGAGGCATTCAATAAGTCATTCTGCATGCTTGACTTATAGGATGCACCTGCTCCACCCGTGGCAAAAAATGGATCCTTATTGGCATCAAGCAGCGCTTTGTAATTACTACGGCTAAAATAACCCAACGACTGCGCCTGCTCTCCCGTCGTCACCTGCTCCTTTAACTTCGCATCGAACATATAGCTCGATGATGCCGTGCCGCTGCACCACTGGTAGCTGCAGTACTCTGTATGACGCTTCACAAAATCATCCGCCCACTCCGGGTGTTGTATGTACGCTTTAAAAAATTCAGCTACCGTAACATCCCCGTCCTTGATATGTCTTACCACCCCGTCCTCATCCGTAAACTCATAGTTCGTGATCTGGGCATCGCTCTTGTAGCTCTGTGCAACTCCTTTATTATAGGACAGTATGCTCACATTCGTTTCTGATGCAGGTATGCCGTAAGTATCCTCATCAAACAAAGCATATTGACCACCCGGGCGTACATCCGCTTTCATCTGCTCCAGCTTTATATCGCATGGCGACATCACCGGCTGGCAGGTGGAGGCCATCGCTGCACAATTATTATATAAGGTGGTATAGGTGCTGCTGATCCAACCGGTGATCTCCGGTGAAGCAGGATCGAAGGTTAATCCTTCATATTTCTCATTTTTCAACTGCAGCAATAATGCATTCATCTTTGACGTAAAATCTGATAGCGTCCCCAGCTTCGCTTCGCAGGTGCTGCATTCCGAATAGCAGGACTGCAGATCGGCAGCAAGCAGCTCATCATGTAAAAATAATTGCAGCGTCCTTAAGTCAGTATTATTAGCTACGTATTGATCTACCTGGTATTTGATCTGATCTTCACTCAGCTTCAGCGTATAGGTAACCGTGTATTCTCCTATTTTCAGCACACTAAAGCTCAGATCGTCCGTGACGGTAACCGGGTTTTCATGGCAGGTAATATCATTACCGGTAAAGGGAGTGCTGCTTTTGGTTGCTACCAGGTTACCGCAATCATCTTTTACATCAACGGTTATGTCATAATAGCAATTACTGCAAAAAGCAGCGCTGGCAGTGGGAGTAGTAAGGAGAGACTCCGGACTTACACTATAATGGACTGTAAAGTTGCCTGTTACCACCGCAGTAAAAGTTGCAGCCGATTGCTTCAGCAATACTCCTGCGTCTGCCCGGAAGTCTGCTGTCTTTACCAGCGGCTGGTTGATAGTTGTTCTTGCTCCCGTTGCTGTAGCAGAGCTCAGTTGATCCACATTGCCGGGCGCAATACCGGCAAGCGCTGTCGCTACTGTTTTACCATTAGCATCTATATAGCTTACACTGATCTGTCTATTGGGATCCATAACCATGTTCTTCAGGTAATGCGACGCATTACCCGCCTCCATCCCAAACAAACGGTCGAGCTCCTTTTGCATCGGCTTTGAATAATAATATCTCGTCTCCTGACCACTGCCTGTCTGGAACGTTGGACCTACTCCGCCCTGTCGCCTGATCCTGCCCGTATTGTCTGCTGTATATTCCGTAACCGAAAAAGGATAACCACCTGCATCAGCTACATATTTTGTAAAATAATACGACTGATTATTGATGAAGGGGTTATTGGACGAATAATACCGTGACGCTCCGCTCAGGTTGCTCATCTCATGAGCTACTATATTACAGTGCTGATCATCCGGAAGATCAATATCATCATGACTGTATGCATTACCTGTACTGTTTTTATTTATCGCGGAATAAAACTGTAATTTATTATCATCTATGGGAGCAGGCAGTATGTTCATCGTTGCCCGACCCATGATATCATACACCGTTTCCGCTACAATGGCTTTGTCTTCCGTATTGCTTATCGTTACCATCTCACGGCTGCGCATGGTGGCGTCAAAATAAGTGATCACTTCCTTACGTTTGCCCTCTTCCGCAAACGATCCTGTGTACTGCCAGTTTAAAGCTTTATTATGGTGATCTATATAGATACACGCTGTATTATCATTATCGTCCTCGTATACCCAGGCATCGGTAAGGCGAAGACCTGTGTTCGCCTGGTACGACACCTTTCTTATCCTCACCAATATATACCCCTCTGTATAAGGAAGGTTAATGCTATACGACGGGCTGCTCACCGTAACCCTCGTACTGTTGAAGCGCATCCATTCCTCCAGGTAATTGCCGGGTATAGTATAGGGCCCGGCGGTGCCTCCATAGTTGTCTTTGATCCTCCCTCCCTCATAGCCCTGTCCATCAATATATGTCCATTCAAGATCGTATTCCTCTGCTCCCGGGAAGTCTGCAGGATCCCACGTAATATCCAGCTTCTGATCTGCAGGGTCAAGCGCCGCTGCAACACGCATCATGGAACCCGATCTGCCCGCAGGCTGTGATTGCGGCTCCTGTTCCTGCACCTGAAGGCGAAGCTTACCTCCCCCATCCTGCACAAACGGGTATTTTCGCTTCACAAATATCTGGTTACGGATACGGAATATATCAGGGATCTTTTTGCCGAGCTCTTTGGATGTGATGGAGTTGACAACTACCGTTACACGGTAGGCATTCTTAAATCTGTAAGAAGCGTCTACAGGATAATAGCTCCCAGACGCGGTATCATATTTTACTACAAGGTTTACATCTTTGATCTCAGTAGGGTGCTGCTGGTCACGGCTTGAAAAATATTTTATGGTAACATTAAGGGTACAGGTAAACGAACGGTTGTAAAATTGTATGGCTGTATCCCGCCTTAGCTCAAACGATATGATATTATCCACGCTCAGGTTGTTGATCTGGTTCCAGTCTACCAACGACAAATGCTCAAACTTGTCATCCACCACCATGCACGAATCTCCCTTCTTTATCTTTCCTGATATGCTCTGTATATAAGACTCATCTGCTCCATATAGATTAACTGTATGCAGGAAACATAGCAACAAGAAAATCACCGGAGGCAAATATTTCATTGATGTCCCGCCTCGCTTTATGCTTATAACAAAGCGTTTAATATTGCTTGCCATGGATAAAATTTATTCATTTCAGTTATTAAGGTTGTTTGCGAGCTCCAACCGGTATTCTGCATAAGCGGAATTGACTTCCACTTTTTTCCTGTTCACTGTTACAATTGACTTCAGCAATTCATCTATATTCATCGCTGCTGCAGCGTTGTATTGATAATCCGTAACCGTCCTGTAATATTCCCTGTTTTCAATAGAACCGGGGTGTTTCCACCACTGTATGACCGCCTGCCGGATAATATAGTTTTGAGGGTCATACATCAGCACACAGGATTTTATTTCCGGTTGGTAATCATTAAATATCTCAATAGCAGGTCTCTCCCCCGGGATACTGACAATTTTGAAAAACGAAGTATCAGCCATCAGATCACCGAATGGAATCATCCCTTTTCTCTGCATCCTTAGCATTTCCTTATCCGGCTTGCCTACCCATAAGTATTTGTTCACCGTATCCAGTTGAACCGATATATTTTCGTTCCCTATCTGCTTAATATAATCAATGCGGTGATACACGCGGTACTTTTGTCTCAGTAGCTCGAATGATGTTTTTTCTTTTACTTCTTCGCCATCATAAAGTGTGATGATGCCGCTGATATTTAAGTCTTCATTAAAATCTGCAAGCTTTGCATAGAGCTTCTTAAAAACAATTGTACCATTCTCCGCAGGTATCTCAGGTTCACTACGATGCAGCCATTTGCCAATCCCGGCGGTGGTGACCAGGCTTATCACTACCAGCAATACCACCAGGCTCAGTTTTATTTTTTTTGTACGCATATCCCTAATTATTTTATTGATCCTTTAATTTTTTGTTATTGTTCAGACCGGCCTTTGAATGACTGCCTGTTTTCCTTCAGTGTCATAATGCCCCGCTCAGTTTCTTTTTTTACGCGTATGGGTGTTCCTTCATCATCATACTCGAACAGGGTGGCGAAATTGTTTTCATCCAGTTGCGCCATCAACCGTAATGTTCTGTTATCATACACATACGTATTTAATTGCCCGTCATAAGGCAGGATACGCAGGTCATCAATTTCGATGATGGAAGTAGGATTGAGCGTAAGTGCGAAGGATGCGCCGCCTGTAAAAGGAATATCAAGCCTTTTCCATCCTTCCACTACAGGAACAACCGTACTGCTGACAGGAATGTTTGTTCCATTCAACTGCACCTGCAGGTTTTGTATTTTATTGTCATTGGGAACATGATCATTTACCCAAACGCTCAACAGGTATTTTTTGCCTTGTACAGGTGCAAAGCCTTTCGCAAGCTCGTTAGCAAGCAGTTTATATTTACCACTTGTATACCCAAGAATATTATCAGACGGGGACGAAGACCCCGACGTTCTGCTGATCTCTAACTCAGACGACAACTCATAACAGTAATTCCCTGTATGCGATTTGGTGGAAATAATTCTGCCAGAAGCGTTTGACCAGTCCCCGTATGATTCCACAAAATCAAAGTCAAAATGCTTTTGCGGAGGGCAATCCTCTGTACTGCCGAGCGAAAAATCATAATCTTCAAAGCCGTCAAAAGCGATTTCGTTTCGGCGGGCATTTGCTCCTACTGCCACTGCAAGAGATTGCTGGTATCCAAATAATACCGAGCCATAACGGTTGAGCGGATCTACATTTTCAATTTCATTTCCCTTCTGATCGAAATAAATGGATTTTGTATTCCATACCCATCGGTTATCGTGAGAGGGAATATCCACACCGGGGGAAAGGTAGTTGATCAACCCGGTTGACTGGAAAGTCCAGAAAGGGTTATAGGAGCTGTAGTAACCTGCTATCCGGATATCCGTTCCGCCCTGCTGCAATGGGTCTCCCGCAGGCTGAGATCGATTGACTGTATAGACATAAGCTGCATAGGGTCGCCAGTTGCCGAGAATACCCTTTACATAAGGATTAATGACTTTATCAACTGGGTCAAGGCATATTTTTTCCTGACCACCTGCGGTGACTACATGGAAAGTCAGTAAATGCTTGAAAGAGAGATACTGATCTAAATTTTCAGGATGAGTACCTGGAGGAACACTCGCAGAGCAGTCTCCAATTACCTCATCCAGGGTGAAATTACATCCATTGCCCCGCACCTGGTACGTTGGTACTTCATAGGCATAGTTTCCATCACCATTATTAAGATAAACCGTACATTTAGGAAGATTATTAAATACGTCACCCATTTCCAGCTCATCAAGGTCCTGATTAATAAAAGGCTTGAACGCCGCATCTACAGCGTCAATGACTACCTGATAATTTCCCAGCTTGATAACATCCCCGGCATTAAAATAGTATTGTTTGGTTGATCCACTCGTAGTATACCTGAGCGTATTGACGCTAAAATCAAATTCTGTAGCGGACCTGCCATTATGAAAAGGATCACAATGTGGGACATAATTATATGCCGTCAGGTTATCGGCGCTGACTGCAAAGATCCCTCTCCTGATATCTGTAGCACTATTCCTCTGAATCACTTTCGTAAAAGCGGCATAGAAAAAAGGAAGAATGCAGAACATATCGGAACACCCGGGGTCAGGCCCCGTTTGTGTAGACGGAATACGATTTACAGGCACCGCCCATTGGTCTTTATATACCACCGCTTTTGCATCAAGTATCTGTTTGGCCTCCGTCAGATCAATGTCTCCCCCGGTACGCGGGTCTTTAGATAACAGAACAGTTCCCGCCCCTGCAGACAATATGTTTCTCCGTCCTGATCTCAACACGCTGAAGGTCCCGCTACCCGATACAAATTCACCATTCTCGTCAACAGCTCTCAGGCTGCCGTCATTGGATTTAATAACCCACAACCTTTTCACTGTATTATCTTCATTCACCATCCCCAACTCATCACCAGGGAACAAATAACTGCTATAAGCAGCCAGGCTGCCATTGGCGCCAATGGTAAAGCTGCTGAAGGTTGCCCCGATGTTTTTATATGCAGCGCTCATCCCCTCATAGGCCATATAGGCGGGATAGTTGAATGCATACTGGTACTGATCAAAAGCATTTTGCGTTCTGGTAAGTAATACTTGTCCTGTCTGGCTGTCCCAGAGCAGGTTTTCTGCCTCAATAGTTGAGCCGTTCTGTGTGGTTCTGGTTTTGCTGAGTATGCCGTATTGCTGCACTACTTTTACCATCGATATGGAGTTATAGGTATCTCTCGTAATACTTGGACTTATATTTACCGCTACATAGGGAATATATATGACCCATGCCTGCAGTCCGCCGGAATAACCACCCACGCTGCCTCCGGTACTTTCATTTTTGCTTTCTCTTACATCGGTTATTACATCAATATCAGTTGCAATAGTTGTTGTGGCAATAGATCCGTTTTGTCTTAATACCTGCACTTCATTGTTCAGTTCTTTTTGAGCAGCATTTTCATCCTTGACTTTATAAAAATATTCAGAGGAGGAAACAACATCCCCGCCTTTATTGTAAATGGTTGTTGCCTTGGGCTTACCATGCATATCATTTAATTCGATTTTAAACCCCTGGGAAGTAGCCATCCGTTTTATGGAAGTGGCTGAAAAGAGTTTTAATATCAGGTTGTTTTCATAAAGTTTTTTGTCCAAAGTCAGATTCTCTACTATTGTTGGAAAATCTCGGGCAGTATAAAATTCATTTTCAATATATCCGGTATGTTTTATCAAAGGTGATCCCGGTTGATAATCATCACCTATAGCGGTAACCCTTACTTTACTATATCCTACTGAAGCGCCGGGGAAATACGTTTCACAATAAGGCTTTTCAATAAAATGCTGCCTGTCGTTGGCCCAATGTACCTTTTCGGTAAATGATACAGGCTCATGAAAAGGATTTTCTTCATTCCCGATCTGTGGTTCATACGAAGCTACTCCTGAAGAAGCAATAAAATTCCCGCTTCTGTCACGCAGGGCGTAGTCGTACACCTGCCCGTATTTGGCACCCTTTACCAAGTTCGATTTGCCATTCATTTCGAACCATTCATCTGAAATCTGAATCATCTTCACCCGGGCGCCTCCGCCTATTTTTTTCATATCAGGATTGTTCAAACGTACCATGCTCTTGTTCAGATCAATCCTGTCACTGAACTTCCGGTTAATAGCACGCTTCTCAAAAGGCTGGATGATCTCGCGAAGATTACCGATGGCGCTCACAATTGATTTAATGGCAGCAGCTCCATCAGCAACATTTGTATTGTCATAGTTATCGTAAGCAAGCTGGGGAAGGTCCGTCCTTAGCATCTGCCATGCCGCTTTAGCCACAGGATTGTAACCATCTACCTTTTTTAAAGCTATAAATGCCGTATTTCCCGAAGCGGTGCAATTTGCCAGGTCGAGCGCCGCATATCCGTATACATAGTCGTAGTGCCCGGGGTTATTGTCAATATTGGCAAACACCTTAAAGAATATCTTATCCGTCAGACTCCCGTCAGGTTGTTTAAGATACAGGTCTTTGAATTCAGTAGCAGAGGAAACAGCCTTCGGCAAATGAATGGCCAGCTTATCTGCAGTGCCCAGCCCGGTAGCATTTCCGCTGCTTGTAATTCCCTCAACAAAGCACATCTGCATGGCTCTGCGATTTTGTACATAAGCATAATCATCACTTTCATACTCCACTGAAATTTTACTGCCTGTTGGCGTGGCAATTTGAGTAAGCTGCCATTTTGAAGCGAGCCTGTCTGCCAGTTCCCGCTCGCTATAACTGGTAGCATCATCTTCCTGGATCGTGTAAGGAAATTCCGAGTTGTTCAACACCCTGTTGCCGTTTACAACCCTGTTATAAAAACTCTTTTTGTAAGTTCCCCAGCGATCACTTTGACGAGGCAGGTATTTATCATAAGGGTCCTTAGGAGGGTCAGTGGATTCATCATCTGAACCCGGTATAGTTGGAAAACCGGCATTGTGGTCATTTAACAATCTTTCATCATATTCAAATTCATAAGGATTTGATTCGCCCCTTGAGTTTTTGCCAAAAGTGAAGTATACTTTTTTAAGTGTTAATTTTCCCTTTTTTAGATTTATATCCTTATCATTAACCATTACTGCATTACCTGAATTATTAGGAACTTCAGGATACAACGAATAATCGTATTCAAAATAAACAGTTTTAATTGCCTTTGCATCGCTACCGTTTTTAATATAGTCGGCTTTTGAAAATAGCTCGATCTTATCCAGCTTTTCCTGCCGACGATTGATATCCCTGCCACCGTCCTCGCCTGATACACCGAGTCCATCCTCACGAGGACTTGTATGGAAAACGGCTATCATCGTTTTGCTTTCTATTTTGTCCAGGTACCAAAGCTCTTTTTCGCCATACACATAATTGGCTCTGTCATCATTTTTGTCGCTCAAAAAACCTTCATTATAATTGCCTTTATTAGCGTCTATGGTATATGGCGCCCTCCACTTATAAATACTCCCCTGCTTTTTGTAGCTGAATTTAACGGCTGTGCCCAGGTCGTCATCACTGATGCCGTCCCCCGTAACATCTACATAATCCGGGGAGAGAATTCCCGTTAGTAAAAAAGAAGTAGCATAGGGAGGTGTTGTTTCTTTCATATAAAGCTGGTCTCTGCCACTTTGATTTTGGTCGCTTGCTTCCGTTGTAGTATATCCTATTGTACCTGTCCTTCGCGCATCATCAGTTGCAGCCTGTGTTGTCGGGGGTACTATTGCAAATGTTGCTTCTTCCTGCTTAATGTTGTATACCGGTATTCCATATACCATTCTTTTTCCTTCATTATCGGTTACTGTCATCTCCGAAATATGGTGCGCCTTGCGAACGCCATCTACCCTGGGGTCTCCATTAATGGTTTTATCCAAACCATATTTCTTTGCCTGCAGCGCAGTAAGATAGGTAAGCACATAATTTCTACGGTCTCTTACATCTCGCTTCAACACCGGGGAAGACCTTGTACCGGAAAGGTTTTTGTAACTGGTGGATGTTATACCTCCCGCTAAAACAACCTGTTCTGTTGCAGTTCCGGCTTTACCGATAAATAAATTATCAGGTTCTGCGGGATCTCCCACCTGTTTGAAATACAGTGGTTCATCCATGGCCCCAACGGTATTGTATGCAGCTTCCTGCGGCACGATATAATTATTTCCTGTTATCCATTTGCCGGTAGTGGCACTTCCCGCAGCACCTTCCACCCTGGCCCCTCCTTTGTAGATCCACCCTCCGCCGATGGTTACACCGGCACTTGCCTGAATGGATGGGTTATTATGCTGCCTGTCGTACACAATATAGTTTCCTGCAAAATATGGGCGGAACTGCTGTGACCCCGTTTGACTTGTTGCTGTAAAAAAGTCTTGTGTGGCTACAGGCGTTGGAATAGAAGGTGCGCTTGTAATGAACACTCCATCTTTTTCCCTGTTAAAATCGAGTAAAGCATTTGTGTTTTTTCTCCCTTTCAGATAATTTAAGTATCCATACGCAGGCACAGAAATATCTTTATCTAATATTTTCTCATTATACACATATCCTCCGCCGCCATAACCCAAATAACCGCCAAACAATGAAACGCCTCCGTCAAAATTAAAAGCATATTGGGTGTTTGAGGTATTAGCATTAATGACAGGAGTATAGGTTTGCCCAAAATAATGTACCCCGGTTAATTCAAGGTTAGCCGGCGCCTCATTGATCTCCTTGCTTGAATTGTACGACGCTGACAGCGATACGCTTTTTAAACCGCTTCGTGTGTTGTAGTGCAAACCACCAGACAACCCGACCTTTGCAGGTCCGTCATTATAGGCATCGTACATTTTTGTTAACGATAAAGTCGGGCTGATTCCCACACCATCTCTTACATCTGAATTCACATCAATATCTAACCCCGCGGTATACGGAGTACTGGAATTCTGCGTCATGTGGAAGCCTAAACTTGCACCAACGGACGCACCAATACCAAAATAATTATCTTTATAAACATTCAGCTTCAGGCTTGCGCTCCCAAACTCCCAGGCAAACAAAGAAGGTTTTAAAACTATTTGACCACCAACTTTTTTAAATTCCCTTTTTTTGTATTGTTTTCTAATCTTATCCCCCTCTACACCTGCGCTTTTATTGCCATTGAAATCATCTGGTAATCCACGCATGGTTCTGTTGATCGCTCCGGGGTTTAACGACCATCCGGCGCCCACCCAACTGGCTTCGTCCTCCATACCTGTTCCGGATTGATACGAAAGATTAATAGGATACCCCCCTACGTCCAATAGCGGAATATTGTATTTTAGATCACCTGTAAACAAATCAACAAGATCGTTGACCCCAGCGGCTTCAAACTTGGTAATTTCAGGTTGGGAAGGACCTGAGGTCAGGGCCCTAACAGCTACCGGGCTTAGCAGCTCTGTACTAAAAATGGCAAGAAAAAAAGCTGCGATTATCTTTCTCCTGTTTTTTGTGAACATGGTTTACTTTTTATTTTCCTTCCAAAATGAATTTTTGTCTACCCCATGAACCAAATGAATCGGTATACACCAATGTATCCGGATGCCTATTTTCACTCAATTCAAATACTATAATCCCTTCATACGAACCATCGGCTAAGGACGTCCTGGGCTGATAGAATGCCGGCTTTAATTCCTGCCCGCCGGTTATGGCCGTCCAATCGTGCTGCAACTCATACTGGCAATACTTATTCCTGTTGATCTGATCCGCTTTGTCTTTCAGCACCACACTATCACTGAACCCTATGAGATACGCTTTGAATTCCTGATCCGGTTCCTTATTTTCACTGACTTTCATAACCGTCTGAAGTGGAACGCTGTCTATATACATTGCGCCAACCGAAGGTCTTGTAATCTCAATCCAATGTTGCTTACCTGGCCGGTCGGCTACCTTGCCCGGCTTATTGCAAGAGCATAGCAATAAAACATACAATAACAATGCACTTAGTATAGTATTCAACCGTCTCATCTGCTTATATTACTGATAAATAAATCTTACTTCAACAGGAGGTTCATTAAAGGGGAATACTTTGAGAATGTAAGTCTTTCCCTCTTTTAGTCCGATATCTGTAATATCTATATCAATTTTATTCAATCCCTGCATCAGTTTTATTTCAGGCAAACGCTTCACCGGCTTACCACCTTCATTTATATCGAGAATGGTGTACTGCAGTTTTTTAATATTATAGTTGTTGAGAAACGAGAATTTCAGATACTGACCAGTGATATAGTAATTGCCGTTTACCAGCAATTTCAATTCCCTATAGCTGTCATTGTCCACTATTGCATCTTCTTTACACTTAACCGTAAATCCCCATACTTCTGACGTTGAAATGATAATCCCCTGCTGGTAAGCCACTACCTGCCAGAAATAAGTAATACCTTCTTTTAATTCCGGGTAATTAGCCGGGTACATTAAAGTAGTACCCGTAATATTATCAAGCAACAACAGTGGCGCGTTCTTTAGCATTGCCTCTGGACCGTTACGAGCTTGTTTTTTTTCTGTTAGCATAAGCCTGAAATACATTGAACCATTGTATGGCATAGGGGGTTGCCAACTTAAGACGGGTCTTTTCAGGCAAATTGTATCCTCGTTTACAGGCAGCAGCAACTGCATGGGCACCAGAGGTTCGATCAGTGCATCAAAACAGTTCTCAAACTCAGGAGATCCTTTTTCTGAAGGTATAAATACAAAGCAAAAGCTGTAATCACCCGGAGGAAACGATTTGGTTTGATTGAGGATTTTACCATACGAGTTATTGCCAAATCTTAAAACGCTATTACCAAACGCATTTTTAGGTATTGAGTTAATCCCCTGTTTTACTAAAAAAGCGGGTGTGGTAATCTCAACAACGTCAATACGCTTGCTATTTTCCCTTACCGTAATGGATATTTGTCCGTTCGCTGCTGCAGACATGTTTTGTATCTGGACTGTACTGAGTGCATCAAGATTGCGGGCATACACTTCTGGTACAAAATGAAAAATGATCTGCGCTGTTGATGAACTGGCAGCAAAAAGGATCAGAAATATAAAATATAAGATGATACGCATGTTTATCTGGTTAAGGGTTATAGCCTATACGATACCGAAGTGTTCACAAATACGGGATTAGCCAATTCCGGCCGAATTACCTTCACAGCTTTTTTAAAGTCAACACCTACGTCAAAAAGTATATGTTGAGATGCGGTGAAGGTGAGTTGCTGCTTCAGACCAACCTGCTCATTCCATCCCTTATTTACAAAATATCCGGCCCCGCTGACCAGTTGAAATTTGTTTAATAAAGTAAAGCTGTAACTGATCTCACTATTTACCGAAGAAGTATTAAAATAGTATTCGCTGTTATTAGACTGGTTCATCATAAGAGAAAGGATCAGGAAGTTGCTCTTCAGGGGTATTAAAGAAGTATGAGCGAGTAAAACAGCGTTGCTCTTGTAAGTGTCTCCTGTTAATGACGGGAGTAGCATCTTTTGATAAGTAATAACTTCCGTATTCGTTATATTTTTTTGCCATAGCCGAATACGGTATGTACCATCACCCTGAATCACAGCACTATTTCCTTTCACCGCCGATGTTGCAGGAAGATGGGAAACATATGAACTTTGCTGGTAACTTACTCCTACCCGGTTATTCCTTTTCACCTTCCACGAAGCATTCACCCTGTTTGAAAAAGTAGTGTAAGTAAACTTTCTGTCGGGGTCAAAATGCTGGTTGCGGAAATCTGTTTTATACTTTAATGAAAGTTTCCGGTTGAAAAATGCCCGCGCAAGGCCCAGTTGAAGCTGCGTTTCTCCCCTGCGTAAAAACATATTGCCCGGATTGCTATATCCTAATCCTGCATTTCTCACCAACATCTGAACATCTGTAAACAAAATCTCTCCTTTATAATCAACAGCAACGGCATAATTTGACTTACCTTCACCTCCGAGCATCCCGCTGATCGCATTCTTATTATATTCCCCGTTATTTTCTGCTGAAAGATTTTGATATGAGCCAAAGGATTTGGAGAGATCAATACCAACCTGATGCTTTGCTCCTAAATTAACATCGGAGTGAAAACTTATTACTGCATCCTTTCTTCTGATGGTAGGTAAATAGGCTGATTGTAAATATTGTGAAGGGTCTTCTGCCCATGAAGGATTAGAGAAATTGAACAGATTAACCGACACTGAATTATTCATAAAGTTACTACTTCCCGTACCCAGTGTAATTCCGGTCATGCTTCTGTATTCATTTGTAATAAAATTATTCAGACCACCCTGCAACCAATTATTGGGGTTGTTGTTGACGCCGGCTATAAAGCCTGCTCCAAATTTATTATTCTGAAAAGCAGTATTTATACCGGTATTAACGAGATTGTTTACTGAGAACTGGCCATTTTCAACAGCGTTTTGTCCTAAATCAAGTTTTGTGATATTAAGGAAAAAGCTTTGCAGCGAGGATATGCTGCCATATTTATTTATCACTTCGGAAAGTTTACCCGGCTGGCTCAGATATGCCTTATAATTTTCAGGTGTGAAGGGCAGGTGCGACTGAAGTTTTTTTACAGTAGGATTATTCTCATACTTTTCCTTCCAGTATAAAACCTTTTGCAGCATCTTCTGAAGCGCTTCGGCCTTTTCTGATTCATACAAAACGTTGTTCATCATAGAAGAATCTTTTCCTGCAGAAGCTCGTTGCAATATGTTCTGATAACGTTCGGTCTCATCCTTGTAGGCATCGGGCGAAACATTACTGAATAACCTTCCTTTTAATGAAGTAATATCAGTCACAGTAATATCCGTTACATCTTCCGGAATGTTCAGATCTTCTCCATATTTTGCCACAAATTTGTCCTGAATACGTCTGAGATCGTTCTTCAAATTAGCCTGGTAGGATTCTTTAATGGTATTGATCCGCTTTAAAACAGCACCGAGAACAATATCAGGTTTGATCTTCGCCATTACTTCCTGCTGTAATAATTCCCTGTAGGACTGCGGATCAAAATTGATATTATATAAATCGTTTAAACGGGTTCCGGACATGTTGTATACCCCATTGTTTCCATTGACTGATCCCCGGAAAGGAATACCGGATAACGCCAAACCATAATCGCCATTATAGCTGTACATGCTACCTAATTTATTATACATGCCCCTTACAACAGTAGATGTGTCAAGCATATAGCTATATCCCAAAGCGAGGTTAACATTGCTCAATGCTATTTTAGGCTTGCCCTGCAGCAGTCTGATCTTAGATACAAGCGGGCTTAATGCTTCTTTGCTATTTTCTGAAATTGTCCTATCTATCCATAATCCACCATCCAATTCGGTTCCTTTCACACCTTTTAATTCATTTACAAACTTGTTCTTCGCATTGTTCGCCATTGAGTCAGACTTTTGAACAATACGACCTCTTTGCTGGGTAAATGCCAGTGAATGCAGACAGAGAAAGCATGAAATAAACACTATGCATCTTAATATAAAGATCAGTCGCATGTCAGGGTTTTTTAGGTGTAAAATTTAAAGTCTAATACAGAAGGACAATCTATTGGGTTGATGAAATAAATAATAGAAGTTTATATAATATAGTATAACAAAAAAGTATTGAATAGTATGTAATACACTAATTATAGTATATCATATTGACAATGGTGTATAATACATAAGAGTTGTTTTGTTTAGGTTAAACAAACATAGAACTATTTTCCATATATCAATAACTTTTAATTAACATTTTTTTCTTTTCATAAAAAAATAATTAGAAATAAGAGTTATCATATACAAACGCTTAAATACGATTATGTATTTATAGTCACACATCATAACAATATTTTTTAGAGATTATAGTAAATGTAGATTTGTGTGACAATAGGTGTCGAGCAAACTTTAAATGCAGAGATAAAACCACTTTTTGAAAAAAATATCCTTTTAAACTGGTTAATATCCTTGACAAGTTTTTAAGGTGATCAAGTTTATCTAATCAGATTTTATACAAAGGGAAAAGTATAATTTCTACATTGTTTATAAGTTTAACAAGGGAGGATCGCCAAATCGGGTAGGATAAAAATAAAAACTTAACTAATAAATATCTGTCATAAAGGTTGTTATTTTTTTGTAAATGGGAGCGGCAATCGTGCTGGTGTTAATAAGGATTTCTTTTTTGTAACATTTAGAAATCACTGAAATTTATGAAGGTTTTACTTCATTTATATTAAATGCTTTTCACTGCATGTTCTTCCAGCATACCTACATAAAATAAACATTAGAGTTGCGATATATTCAATCGTTGAGATATTCATAAGCTTATAATGCGGTTATCCTTTTCCGCAAATTTCACCGCGCTGCTTCTCCACACTATCAATAACCTGGTACAGCCTGATGTTTTCCTGTGTATCATCAAACAGATTAATTTGGTAAGTGCCTGTAACCAAGTTGCTAAACCGGATGCCGATCAAGCGCACCAGCACCCGCCTTGTGTATACAGGAGAGAACAATTCTTACGCGGTTTTGAAAAGAATATGGTCTGGATCTGGTCTGGCAGACCAATGCCTGGGAAGACTACCATTATCAGCCTGTATGAGTGCTGCAGATGGGGAACATTATTTTATGGGCGCTTTTAATGGAGGAAGGACTAAAGATTTTTTACAATTGTCTGAAGACCTGGCATTGAATATTGATACTGCCCTTAAAAAAGGGAGAGTTGCACTATGGCATGATGAATCTTATTGAAATAAATATTTTTGGGGAAATAGAAGTAAAATAAAAATACTAAACCCATCTTATTTATACCCCGAAGGATGGGGGCGCATTTCAATTTTTCGCTTCATACACAACTTTCCGGTCGATGAGACACCGACCGGTAGCGGTTCTACAGGCGGGTGCCTGCCTGACCGGTAGGCAGGTCACCACCCGCCTGCCAAAAATTGAAATGCGCCCGAAGGATGGAACCTTCCCTTTGGAAAGAAAATCCTGGTAAGAGATAAAACTAACTATGGTGGACATTTGTTCTTACGATCAAAAATTTAATTAGTTCCTGCCAGACAGTAATCAGGATATGTACGCGTTTTAAAAGCTGATTTAAGTACCGACACAAAAAGTACAAAAACAAAAAAGTTTACCGAAAAACCATTTTCGATAAACTTTTTTCTTTACTATATCAATATATCCGGCCGGCAACAACTACCTGCTCAATATCATTTCTGATCGGCTATATAAATACCGTTCACTTCCCCGGCGCTCAAAGCTTTGGTGTAGATCCTCACATCATCCACAAGGCCGGCAAGCGCTTTCCGCGTATCATCTCCTGAATTATAGCCTCCTGTACCATCTTCCCAGATGGTGAAAGGATAATCATTTACGGTATCCCACAAAGGCGCTTTCAATATGCTCAGATCAAAAGGAGTTGCTTTGGTATATTCTTTTCCATCAAGATAGACATGCAGCAGCTTGGCAGTCTGGTCAAATACGGTTGTCACCATATGCCACTGCTCATCAGCCAGTGGCGGAGCCTGCGGGATCATTTCATTTGCTCTCCAGTCCATGCGGGCACTTGTCCCCGTTTCATCCCTGGCAGCAACCTTAACCAGCCAACCCCTGCCCGATGAACCCGGACCGGTATAGGTAAGCGCTCCGTCGGTAGCCACCACAAAACCGGTATTGCCACCGCTGTCCCAATCAGAATTAGAAAACAATACAGGATCAGAACCCACAGCTTTCAGCTTTGTCCAAAAGCTAAAACTAAAGCTTTGTGTAAGCCCGGGTCTCAACAGATTATGCCTGGGCAATACGGCATAGGAGCCTGCGGCAAAAGATGCTACTCTGCCACGTACGGCATCCGTTACAAAAGTTACTTTAGCAGAAGCCTTTGATCCCTGCATAGCATCAAACCTGTTGCCGCTCACATCAGAGAGATCATTATCCATGGGCAGGTATACCAGCAGGCTGTTGCCGCTGCCGCTGGTGGTGGTAAAGCTCCAGGAATCAGGGGTCAGAAAACCTTCAAAGGCTTTACCGTTGGCATCCACAAAGCTGCCGGCATCTGCAAGCACATAATAGGCGGTGCCAAAATCAAGCGGGGTTCCCAGCAGCACGGTCGCTGTCTTGCCATCAATGGATACAGATTGACCGCTGACAGGGATCTCTGCTACCTTCACATCTCCGTCGCGTTTAAACACACTGATGTTGCCGGCGCCTTTTTGTACCTCTGCAGCAAAGGTCAGTCCCAGGGTGAACAGGGATGCATCTGTGCTGCCGGGCAGCGGGCTGATGGCGCTCAGGGCCAGGCCACTTGTGCCAACGGTTTTAAAAGTCCACGAAGCGCCTGAAGTGCCCATATACTTATTGCCCAGCAGATCGGCAAAGGCCCCCTGGCCTATGGTCACGGTATAATTCTCGTCTGCTTCCAGGTCAGCCGGGGGATTAATGGTCACCACCCGCATGTCTTTGCCTATTGTTATGTCATCTGATTCAACGTTAATACGCATGGTATCAGACTCACCCATGATCACTACTTCCCCGGTTCCCTTTTTCACATTTTCACTGAAGGTCAATACCAGGTCGCTGTTCACGGCAACGCCCTGCACTGCCGTAGCGGGGTTGTAACTCACGATCACCGGATTAGCCGTATCAATGGTATGGTCGAATTTTTCTTTACACGATACGACCAGCACAATACCCAGCACCAGCATTGAAACCAGCGAAACAAATAACTTATTATTTTTTTTCATCCGTATATTTTTTGATTTTTTGAATGTGGCCGCTAAGCCCTCATGCCGTTGTTTATTATTTAAAATGCTCTTACCTCAAATTATTGCCGGGAGAGCGTTACTTTAAAATTTCCTTGTCCTGTTGCTTTCGTATCGGTATTTTCCCATCCCATGTAAAAGGAGAGCGTCAGGGTAGAACCTGTAACTTTTACACTGAATTCATCCAGCGGCTCCGCTCCCGTTACCTTTACCAGGGCGCTGTCCTGGGTGCCGGTAACGGTCCATGTGCCGGCGCCGGCGGTGCCAAATACGATCGGGCAATCCTGTGCCAGGAACTTCGACGGATTGCCGGAAGCATCCGTGGTAAATACCAGACGCATGCCCCCAAACACTTCCGATGGAACATTATCGGGGGTTACCATATTGCTGGGAGTAGCCCAGGTACCGGCCAGCCGGCCGGAGACCAGTTGTTCCGGACTCAACACCTCATGCTGCAATTTATCTTTTGTACAGGAAGCCATTCCCGCGATACCTGCAACCAGCAGCACTAAAAACAGTTTTACATTCAATTTCATATTCGTATAGTGTTAAGTTAATCGTGAAAAGTCAGAGGATAAACGTGAGAGGCTCACGCCTGCCTGCCGGTAGGCAAGTCTTACCTTTCACTTCTCACGGATGTATGCTATATAATAGTCTTAACATGATATATATCTTATTATCTCTGCACTTTAAATAAACGGTAAGGCACATTAGATTTCAGCACACTTCCTTCGAGGCCCCAACCGGCATCCGGACGGATCCCAAAATGGCTCAATATATTCACGGCAACATCTGTGAGTCCTATCGGGTAGTAGGGATGGCGCTCGGTGGCAGGACCTACCAGCTCGCCATCATGCCCTTTCCCGCTATAATCTTTAATTATGGTACCTCTTACCTCATCCAGCTTCAGGTACAGGTTCAGCGAAGCTTTGTTGGGATGGTTGCTGTTTTCAATATTGCGGAGATACATATAGTTCCGGAGCGTTTCAGCAGAAAGCACATCTGTCCATATTCTCACTTCATTAAAAGAACCCGCCCAGTTAGGTGCTCCGCCGCTATATCTCTGCGTTCCTTCCTGTGCCAGGCAGATATAATCAAAAGGCGAGGCCATATTATCTGCATCCTTATAGGTAAGCACCGATTCATTTACTTTTTCACCATCCTGGTATGTTGTGCAAAGCTTTGTTTTGTCAAATACAACGGCAATGTGATGCCAGTTGCCGTCTTCCAGCGTTTTGGAGGAACCGATATCATAGCGTTCCGTTTTTTGGTTGGCAAAATTGATCTTCCATGTTGATCCGCTCCTGCAAATGGTAAAGCCGGGGTTGCCCCCTGAATCCCAGTCCTTATCTCCCATAATGGAAGGGTCGCTGGAATTTGCGCCTGCTTTCAGCCAGAATTCTATGGTAAATTTGTTCATGCCCTGCAGGGGAGTATTCTTGATGGGAATACGCACATAGGTTTTATCGCCCGAGGCCGCCTGGTTAATGGTCAGGATATTATCCGCATTTTCCCGGGGAGCAAGGGACGTGCCGATCAATTCTTTTTTGTCCATTTCAGCGCCTGAAAAAATGATGGGTACATTAATTTCTTCGAGTGTGGTGCTTTGCGGCACCCCGGATTCCGTTCCGCCGCGTGTGGAAGCAAGGAAAATATCCCAGTCTTCATTGGCATAGTCGCTGCGGGACTCAATGGCCGCATGTAACCCTGCCACATACTGGTCTATCTTTTGTATCGCCAGTACATACTGCGCCTGGCGCAACTGGAAACCCACTTCTTCTCCTATATCTGCCGGGCTGCTGAACTGTACGAATACTGCGCCCATATCCGCCTGCTTCAGCAGCTCCACCGATTTGTTATAGACTTCCTCATCGGTAGCGAATTGAAATTTCTGGTCTGCAGCGCTGTTGAGCAAAGTATTTATTTCCGGCGTGCGCACAACAGAGGCCACCACTAAAGAAGAGAGCGCTGATTTCAAACGGCCTACCACTGAAGGGTATTGCCCAAAATTGTTTCCAGAAAAAGATCCATTGACCGTAACGCCATGCTTATCGGCTGAAACGCCGGTGAGCATGGTAGACCAGCCGGAGCTGGTATAAGCCGGAACACCGCCATAACCGCTCATGCTATAGGAACCATTCGATCTAAGTACACCGATCCCCGGTGTAGCCGCATAATCAATAGCTGTATTAATAATGCCGTCTACGCCGATCACCAGCATCTTTTTGGTTTTCGTTTGAGCAGCAACCAGCCCGCCTTCCATCAGCAAAACAGCCAGTACCAGGCAGCTATATTTTAAAAAGTAATTCATCCTCATATTTTTTTATTTGTATAACCGAACCACATAACTGCCCGGGATCCCTATTACAAAGTCGAAATTGTAAGATTCATAGCTCACCTGTTGCACGCCGCCCACTTCGGTCACCATTTTCCAGGTAGCATAGGTGTCAGCTTCTTTTACCGGGAAATGCACACTCCATATCTCCCCGTCATCGGTATCGTCTACGAAAGTGCCCTTGAATCCCGCAGCGCGGTTTTTGGTAAAATCAATATAATCACCAGGAAGCGGCTGCCCGTCGAGATATGCTACAAAACGGATCTGATTGGGGGTATCGCCCACACGTTCGATCTCTGGTTGTTTGGCCATGCCCGACGACCAGGAAAGCACATCCGACTCTTTAAATTCCACCACAAGGGCATCCGTCAGCAGCTTGCTTCCGGATTGATTGGATACCTGTATATCAAAATGATATTCTCCTGCAGGGATCTTGTTCCCTTCCTGTATCTCCAACACACCGGTATACTCATTGATGCTCACGGCAGGAACCATTACGGTATCCGACTTCAGCGCCAGCTCAGCCGCACTTTCATTGCCTGTGATCGCTTCCTTATAGCGGATCACAGGGATTTCATCAGTCAATGCGCTGACAGGTTTTCCGCCGGGTTCCCTGATCTCCATAATTTCAAACTTCAATGGCAGTGTGGAGGTGGAAGGCTGAAAGCTCCCGATATTCAGTTGCAAGCCCGAGATCGCATCCTGTTTCCTGTTTTTATAGATAATATCCGGAGCGATACTACCCTCCTGCGGGATCTTGGTGCAAGCGACGTTGCCCAGCAGCAGGGTAGCCCCAAACACTGCCGTCAAAAATTGAAATATCCTGTTATTGTGTATCATCTCTTACCTAATTAAATCCAAAAATGTGTGAATCGGCTGCAAGCACATGCACTATCCCGTTGGTAGAATGCAGGTCTGCGGTTTCTACCTGGACAGGCAGGTAGAATTCAAAGACGCCGGGTATTCCAAGGTCGAGACCGAAATTGATATACTTAGCGCCCATATTCACATTGCCCAGGTAATCATCCTGCACGATATTAAAGCGCGCTTTAACACCCCCGTAAGTAGTATCATAGCTATACGTTTTGTTCAGCCCGTCCCTTACGATCTGTTTACCCGGGATGATATAGTTCTTCAAAATTTTCGCGATCGCTTCCATTTCCTCGTCGGTGAGCTCGCTGAATGTTTTAGGCCGCTTTTCCGGATCTGGGAATACCAGCTTAAAAAAATTATAAATGGAATAATCCTTCGGAGCCAGGAACGTGGAGCCATTCATATTCACAGCCGCTTCCAGCCCGGTGAGGGTGATCAGTGTGGTCAACGTATCAAATACATCAGGGCGGCTTTTCAGGTAATCCATAGTGGACATTCCCAGGGTCATTGTTTTATCGGGATCCAGGGTTCCTCCATCTGCATAATAGTCCTTGCTGCATCCCGAAATGAACATTCCGCTTACAAGTGCTATTGCGATAATTAGTTTCATTCGTATATCTTGTTTGTCGTTTTTAATTCAGCTATCGGCTTTGAGCTGTCAGCTCAGCCTGTCACATTTGGCGTTTATCTTTTCACTTTTCACCTCTCACGTATTCACCATTCACTATTCACCCTACTGATTGAACTGCCAGTAATAGGTTTGTTCCATATTAGGATTGTTGGCAAAAGCCTCATCACTTACGGGATAAAATCCGGCGCCATCCTTTTCTCCCTGCTCAGTGACATAGGGAGTAAACTCGTGCAACCGGCCCAGGCGGACTAAATCATATACGCGCTGGAACTCGCCAGTCAGCTCTCTGCGTCTTTCTGCCAGCACTTCTTCAATGACAGTAGGCTGGTCATCCCTGGTAAAATCCGGGATTCCTGCACGCCTGCGCACAGCATTTAAGTTGATAAGCGCTTCGCCTATATTGCCCAGCCTGGCATCCGCTTCGGCCTTCAGCAACACTATATCCGCATACCGGAATATAGGCACCGGCGCCTCCATAAGGCTGTAGCTGCGGTCTTTTACCTTTCTGAATTTGGCGAACATAATAGCTCTTTCCCCATTCGCCAGCGGATCAGGTAATACGGGTCTCAGCTCGCTGGCGCTCACGGAGAAGTCTATACTTTGAAAAAATTCCGGCACTCTTTTGTCAGACTTATCCCTGGCATAATCAGGATAGATCTCCAATATCTTCGACCTGGGCACAGCCAGCGTCAGGTTTGATCTCGAGGTATAGGGATTGGTAAGGTAATAGGTCATAATATGCCCGTAGTAATCCGCTGTTTCTCCCTTCTTGATATCATAATACATTTCTAAGATCACCTCTTCAGACTCACCGGCATCAAATAATTCCCGGAACTGTTCTATCGGCACCAGCTTAAATACATTAGCATCCATGATCTCCTTCATTGCGTCCGAAGCGCCCTTGTAATCTTTCAGCCACATCAATGCATGGGCTTTCATCGCAAGCGCCGCTCCTTTGGTGCCTCTCGACATAGACTCTTTAATGGTACCTTTATTTCTCCAGGGCAGGTCCGGTATGGCGATATCCGCTTCATCCACTACCATCTTCATTACATCATTGAGTGGTTCCCTTCCCAATGGCTTCACATTACGGGCTTCCAGATTAATGGGAATATCTCCCCATATCCGTGCCGCATAGAAATGCGCCAATGCTCTCAGGAAACGGGCTTCTGCCAGCAACTGTTTTTTCCGTTCTTCGGTAAGCCCATCCGTGATAGCGGGAATTTTTTCAAGCACTAAGTTGCACTGTTCAATGGCTCTGTAATAGAGCCTCCAGTTGGTCATGGGCTCCAGCTCTGTACGCTGTATCAGATGGTTTTGAAAGTCGGCATTCCAGTCGCCGTCATCATTGGGCGTGATCCAGTCTCCCGAACGGGAATCTCCCCAGAAATAATAATCCCCCCAGGATCCGTTGCGTGTAGTAGCAGGTGTATCGTCTTTCGTCAACCCCGACAACGCTCTGCGGAAAATGGCGAAAGCTGCGGCTACCGCCCCTTCCGCATCAGCGCCCGTTTTCCAGGCCTGGTCTTCCGTTACGGTATTGATCGGCATCTCGTCGAGCCACTTTTTGCAGGACTGCCCCAAAACGGATACGAGCCATACGCAACCAATAATGATATATTTATTTTTCATGTTCACTGACTTTATTTTTTGGGATCACGCTGATCATAATCAATTATAGTGAAATAGAAACGCCGAACAATAACATTCTTCGCATAGGATATCCTTTCGACATGTCAAAACCATTAATGTCTACTAATTCCGCATCGGGGCCGCTATACTTCTGGAAGGTCACCAGGTTGTCTGCCGTGCAATAGACCCGCATTCTTTCAAAAGGAAGCCGCGCCATAACTCTCTTATTAAAGGTGTAGGACAGGGTGGCAGACCTTATCTTGAAATAAGAACCGTCTTCTATATACTCGGAATCATAATTGATCACCTGCGTTGCATCGCTCCAGGGATTGAGCGTAGGATACCTGGCATTGTCACCGCTTTTTTCCCAGATGGCATATTTGTCGAAGTTGGGCAGAGATGAACTCCCTGCAAAGTTCTTACCCAGCTTGAGGCGGTCAAGCAGGTCGGAATTGACAATATCCCTGCCGATCACAAAAGTAGTGACCAGGTTAAGGCTAAATCCTTTGTAGGTAAAATCGTTGGTCCAGCCCCCGTTCCATTTCGGGTTGGGATCGCCTGAATATACACGGTCTGAAACATCAATGATATAATCGCCGTTTTGATCTTTGAAGTTGCGGTCGCCCACCTGCAGGTTCTTGTTCTGCAGCCCCACCAGTTTTTTCCCGGTTTTGGGATTTACCGGGATCTGGTTTTCCGCCTGGTAAACGCCCTGCGATTGATAGAAAAAGAAGCCGTTGAGCGGATCCCCTACACGGATGATAGAACCAAAGTCCTGACCAGAAGTGCTGACTTTGATAATATCAGCATTGCCGTCCGGGAGCCTGGTAACCCTGTTTTTGTTATAGGCAAAGTTCAGGTTGGTGCTCCAGGTAAAATCACTGCCAAATCTCAGGTTCGTATTAACAGTAAACTCCAGCCCCCTGTTCAGCACATCTGCCGCATTACGGTATACTTCGTTATAGCCAGATGTTGTGGGCAGGGAGGTAGACAATAACAATCCTTTCGTTAGTTTTTCATACGCATCAAAAATGAACTCCACCTTTCCCTGGAATAAAGTTAAGTCTACACCGAGATTGGCCATATTGGTTTTAACCCAGGTAAGATTATCATTTTTGAAACCGTCATACCAGGTGGGGGTAAATCCGGAAATACCTCCATAGGCAATCTGGATTAAAGAATTGTACTGGTCAAGCTTGCCCCCGTCCATGATCCCCAGCGCCAGGTAGTTATTATCCCAGGTAGTTCCGGACAGCCCGTAACTACCGCGGATCTTACCATTGGTCAGCCAGTCTGCATTGGCAAAAAGGCTTTCTTTGGAAAAGTTCCAACCTGCCGAAACAGAAGGGAATACACCCCAGCGGTTGGCCTTCCCGAACTTGGAAGATCCGTCCGTACGGATGGATGCGCCCAGCAGGTATTTTTGTTGAAAATTATAATCGAGGCGGCTGAAATAAGACATCAGGGTGCTGGCGCCGTAATTGCTGGAACCGATACTGTTGCCCTGTGGCCAGTTCACCGTTTGCGAAAGGCCCGGCGCATCGCTTACGCTGCTCACTCTTGTCAGCTTCGCTTCTGTTTTTTCCATGCTCTGCCCCAGTAATATGCTGAGGCTGTGCCCGTTCCCAAACTTGGGCGTATAGGTTAAAGTATTCTGGAACAGCAAATTTTGGTTTTCTCCGGCAATGCTCTTGTTGCCCATCCTCAGCGTGCGCCTCGAAGAAGCCAGGGAATCGAACATTGTCCTAAGGTATTCCAGGCTAAGGCTCGCCTTATAGGCTACGTTGTGGGCAAGGTTGAGGGTAGCGTCGGAACTGAAACGTACCCGGTCATTGAGGTTAGACATATAACCAGGCTTATAAACCTCCGCGCCCTTTACCAGCGGGTTGTCGGGAAGCGGCAGCAGAGATGAATTACTGACCGAAACCGCATCATCGTTCTTGCTCTGGTCTGTACGTGAAACCGCCAGCGTATTATTAATGATCAGCTTATTTTTCAGAGCATTGAAACTGGTGTTGGCCATAAGGCTGTAGCGTTTGAAACCGGTGTTGAACAAAATACCTTTGCTATCCATATAACCCATGCTGATACTGTATTGTCCAAAATCGCCGGCTCCGCGAATGGAGGCGTTGTAATCCTGCGTAACAGAGGTATTATACAAATATCCCTGCCAGTCGGATGAGTTGTTGTAGAACGGGTTGGTAACATCCGTATACATTGCCGGCATAGATATACCGTAAGGTGCATACAGATCATACAGTTGTTTAACCTCCTCCCTTTCTTTGGCGCCGCCGGCAACGTCGCGCAATTGTGGTACAAAATTGACACCTGTGCGAATATTAAGATTGATCTGGGGTTTTCCTCGTTTTCCTTTTTTGGTCGTGATCAGGATCACCCCGTTTGCAGCCCTGGAGCCGTAAATAGCCGCAGCAGAAGCATCTTTCAGCACTACCACATCTTCAATATCGCTGGGGTTGAGGTCTGCCAGCACGTTGGTGCTGGTTACAGCAAACTCACTGCTCATTCTTGAAATGATGGGAATACCATCTATAACATATAACGGTTCGGAAATGGCGGAGGCATCGCCACGGCTTACCGCAGCCAGCCCCCTGATGATGATGGCAGGTGTTGCACCGGGCTCCCCGGAATTCAACTGGATATTCACGCCGGCTACTTTACCCTGCAAGAGGGAACCGAAAGATTCCGCTGCCTGTCCTTCTGTGATCTTGTCCATTTTGATGGTAGAAACGGATCCTGTGATCTCCGCTCTTATCTGGCTTTTATAGCCCGTAACCACTACATCGCTCAGGGTTTTATTTTCCTCGGTCAGTTTAACCGTCAGATCGGACGCTTTTCTGAACACGATTTGCCGGGGCTCAAACCCTATGGATGAAAAAATCAGCGTATCCCCTACGTTGACCCGCAACCGGAAGATCCCCGCAGCATCAGTCTTGGTACCGGTACTTTTTCCCTTGATCCCTACGGAGGCGCCGACGACCGGTTTACCATTCGAATCGTTGATCTTACCCGTCATGACTGATTGCGCATACCCCGTTACGGAGATCATCAGTACTGCAATGAGGAAACAGGCTCCTTTCATTAATGCCTTCATTACATTAGTTTTTTCAGTTCAATTTTTTATATACTCCATTAAGGGATCGCCCAATAAGCGTTCTGGCTCCATCCATTACCCCTGATACTGTTGGCTGACAGCGGCCAATAAGCAGCGCCTTTTGTGACATCAGCTTCCGTAAATACAGGTATATAGGAAGGAACTTTATCAAACCGGATCAGGTCAAACATACGTTGCCCGGTACCCACCAACTGACGTTGCCGTTCCAGCAGGAGCGCGTTGCCGAATGTCTCTTCCGTTAAAGTGCTATAGTCCTCTGTAGCGCCGCCGGCTGCGAGGATAAGCCATTCCTTGGCCTCCTCCAGTCGCTCCGAACGCCAGGCAGCCTCTGCAAAGAGCAAATCAATCTCCCGCACCGGCAGCAGATCTACCTTACTGGCATCCCGGACGATCAGCGTAGCGGAATTGCCGGAAATATTGAACATACTCGCACGGCGCGCATCACCGGCAGGATAAATAGCATTGAATGTCGCCAGGGGCATGCTCAGGATATTTGGGCTCAGGGGAGCTTGCGGAATCTCCATGCGCCGGTCTGCGCCGATAGCAAGACCGAAACCAGACAAACTATCTGCTATATTACTGGTAAAGGTATTGGTGAGTATATCGTAAGCGTTTTGTCCGTTGCCAAGCCACAGCGCTTCCTGGGCAAGCAGCGACGTTACAGCAGTCTTATTAAACCGTACAGCAGTAAGGGCGGCGCTTTCTATGCCATCGTCATTGAGCAACATCCAGGGTACTAATTTTTGCGCTTCTGTAGCATATACGATCGCCTGTTTAACCACCTCATCCCTGGTCAGGTGGGCTCCAAAATTATTTTTTTCGGCCGATGAAACCGGTCCCCAGATCCGGGCCAGGTAGAAATATGCCATGGATTTGAGCGCCAGCGCTTCACCTCTGTATACATTATGCTGATAGCTGCTCAGAACGCCTTCTGCTGCATTGTCTATAATGTCAAGTGCATCATTGGCATCCTTGATCACATCATAGAAATAGCCCCAGTCTGAAAGTTGTACCAGATTTTCGTCCGGGGCTGTCAGCTTCTGGCTGGATACCTGTTGCTGATAAGCAACCGCCACCTTCAGATCTCCCGCCCTTGCTTCCCCATACATCATCCAGGCGTAATTGGCCAGCAGAGCTCTCCTGAAGTCTACATAGCCTCCGATCACCGACTGCTGGATACGCGGTGCAGATTGATAATAGCCTTCCTCCACCGCGCTGTTTTCCTGCTCTACCGTAAGGCTCTTACGGCAGGAGCAAAGCAGCGCCATTGCTAATATTACGCCCGCCGTGAAACGTGAGACCTGAGACGTGAGTATCTGACGTTTGCCGTTTCTTCTCTCACGCACAAATGCAACAAAGTACTGTTTACACAATCCTGTTATAAATAGCTTCCAGTGTGTCATGTTGTTCATTTTTTAACATCATCATGCTTAAAAAACCACTTTAATACCCAGCGCTACGGAAGTAGGCAGGGGTGTTCCGGTGTACATCAGATCATACCTGCGGCTGCCCGTAATATTCTCTTCCGGATTGATGCCGCTATACCGGGAAAGGGTCAGCAGGTTGTCGCCGCGAACAAATATTTCCAGGTCGCTTAATGCTTCTATTCTTTTGGATATCGAGCTGAAATGCCAGGAAACTGCAGCCCTGCTCAGGCGTACGAAACTGCCGTCTTCAATGGTTCTGATCCCCTGGTAGATAGTACGGTTGTTCGCGCCTTCATAAATGAAGTAGTAGGGTGTTTCCGCATTTTTAACGGGAAAATCATAATTGATAGCTTGTGCATCATACCGGCTGTTGAAAGATTCCGCAGCAATATCCTGTCCCCAGGCGTAGGTGAGGGTGAAGGCGGCAGAAATATTCCGGTAACGCAATGTATTCGTAAATCCTCCAAAAGCCCTGGGCGCACTGTTGCCGATCCTTTTTTCCGCACTGCCCTGCCAGGCCACAAGTGAAGTGACCGGAGCGCCTGAGACTGCGCCAAGATAGGCAAGGCTGGTATTCTCAATATCGCCGGGTAATGCTTTTACTTTGTTGCGGTAGAAGGCAATGTTCAGGTTACTGGTCCAGGAAAAATGAGTGGAATGTATCCAGTTGCCATCAAGCGCCACTTCAACACCCGACAACCCGAGTTTACCGCCGGTCTCGAATATATAATCAATACCATTGATATTAGGCAGGTATCGCTGATAGGTGAAATCGCTGTAGGTTTTATTAAAATAATCAACAGTAAGATCCAGCACCGAACCGAGTGCAACCGTTACACCTGCATCTATCTGGGTCACGCCGATGCTTTTGGCGCCGCTGAAGGCAGGGTACAACTCTCCTATCCCGAGGTAATTGCCTCCATAATAATCTCCGTAAGCATCTAATTGTCCGCGATATACTTCCGGTCTGCTCAACACACCCGTTTTCCCTATGCCTGCATTGATTTTTACAGGTATGCTCAGGCTGTTTTTCAGATCATAATGTATACCAAGCGCCGGGTAAAAGGCCCATTTGTTATCATATAAGGAGCTGCCGTCTGCACGGGCCACCAGGTTGACATCCAGGTCTTTTTTGTACCTGAACTTCCAGGTGCCGTAAAAGGATGAGAGCTTCTCAACGTTGTGGTTGGATAATGCGATAGTTTGATTGGCATTGTAGCCTGTCACCACTTTTACAAAGTTGGATCCACCGTTTTCCAGACTGCGTTGCCCGTTAACAGAGGTGAGCCGGTCATCTGTATTTCTGAGCTCTCCGCCAAGCGTCATATCCATTTTCAGCGCATCAGAAAATTCATGCAACCAGTTGACAGAAGTATTCCAGGTGATCAATTGCCTTTTGTAAGCGGCGCTCGAAGCATAAATATCTCCGTCAAGCAGGTTGGAGGGAATATACATATCCCGGCTGGAACCTTCATAAGACAGACTTGCTACAGAGCTTATGGTGATGCCATGATCGAGCAGGTAAGTCAATCCCATAGAGGATATCAACCCAAGATTCCTGTTCTTATCCATGAAGAATTCTTCACTGCCAACTACGGGAAGGATTAAATCCCGGCTGTACTCCCCGGTATATCGCCCGTTGCGGTTGGCGAGGGTCATATTATTATAGAAATGAGCGGAAAAGCGATCGGTAATATTATATTTCGCATTCAGAAATAAGTTTTGACGCCCGAAACCTGACCCTTTAATAATTCCTTTATCCTGGTGATTGGAGAGCCCAAACAGGTAGGAGCCGTAACTACCCGCTCCGTCAACCAGCAGTGTTTCGTCGTTTATCATCCCCCCGTCACCATATACATCTCTGCGGGCTGTCGTATTAAAGTCATAGAAGGCATCCCGCTTATAATCCATGTTTTGCAGGAAATTTACTCCGGCATAGGCATTGGCCCGAACATGAATAGATCCGGGCTTTCCTTCTTTCATAATAATATTGAGCGCTCCGTTGGGCGCCTGCACGCCATAAGCGGCGAGACGGTCAATGTCTTTAATTACATCTATGCGTTCGATCTGTTCGGGAGAAAAATAAGTGAGAGGATTGATGCCGGTTATATTGGAAGGGCCGGCAATCATAGGCACACCATTAATAAGGATCAGGGGCATGGTAGATTGGTCTGTCGGATCCAGGCTTAAGCCCCGTAAATTCAAAGTGGATTGAGCGCCTGTAGTACCCGACCAGCTCTTTATCCTTAATCCGGCTACCCTTCCCTGGAGAATGTTCTCCACTCCGCTACGGTTGGATAAGAGCATGCTATCTACTCTCAGAGAATCCTGGGCCAGCACATTCATCACAGCACCAATAGATACGAGAAGAAAAAGCAGAGCTTTTCCACCCGGTTTAGGGATTAGTCTCATAATTTTTTAGTTAGTTCTATTTATTTTATAGTCCTGGGTTTTCTCTGAATCGGAAAGGCGTAAATCCCTTAACTGAACATTTAACACAAGCCTGATTATTTAGTTAAATTAAACAAAAGTTTATAATTACTAACAATTTTCTAATAAAAAAGTTATCCACAAATTTGGTTATCCGGCACATCCTGTCCTTTCTTAATTGTTTAACAATATTAAACAGGGTTTATTAAGACTATATGTTGTTAAGATTAAGCTTTTGTAAAGCTTCTGTTGCCGGGGATGGAGGACGTGAATCATAGATGTGAAATGAGAAACGTGAAATGTGAGACATTTCTTTCATCTTTATCCTCTCACATCTCACGTTTGATGCAACGCTTACCTGTCTAAAACCATTTACCTGTTGAGCCGGTAGTGGTAGCGCGTGTATGGGATAAGAAAGCCTAACTGCTTAAAGCCGTCATAAGCCGGTCTGTTTTTTCCCTTATCAGGCAATTCTATATCAGCTACAAATAAAATAGCACCCTCGTTCAAACCATCCTGTATCGCTTTTTTCCAGATGGCAAAATCCGGTGCATATACTTTCGTCATTACACCGGGCACAGGCGCATCCACTCCTGAGAAAACGGTACTCTTAGCTGTTGTAAAAAATGACCGGCAGGCAATTATAGTATCCTTCCTTAGCGCTACATAATGTTTCCAGCCTTTCTGCGCAGCGAAAGCCCGGGGCCACCAGTAAAAATCATAGCCGTAGGTATCTATTAGAAACTCCACCCAGGGTTCTTTCAGGGAACTATCCACCTGTTTTACTTCAATGCCCGTATCAGCTTCGTTTGAAATATACAGCGGGCTGTTGTCCCGCACAATCCTTTCCCATGCACCGGCAGGATAGAATCCGTTTTGCTGCAGCAGTGTATCTGCATTTGCAGGCCTTACAGGGCTTGAAAAATGAACAATATATTTCTCCTTTTGCGTGTAAAAAGATTTGACTTCATCAATAATATGTTGTGTCAGTGGCTCGCTCAATCCCAGACCTATAACCCGGTTGAACAGGGGTACCGGCATTTTCCGGAAATTGATGGCAAGTCCCCCGCCAATAAACCGGTACTCCAGTCCATTGAACACTTTTAAAGTATCCGGCACGGCATCAACCAGGCTGCGCCATGCTTCCATTTCAGTTTGCTCGATCAGCAATGCGTTAGCTGTAGCCGTCATATGGTTATCCTTTTGTTGGGCATTGATGCCGTCGCACCAAAACAATAGTATGCCATGTAAAAGCAACAGGCTTTTACCAATAATATTCAACATAAATGACTAAGCTTTTTTACGATGAAATGTACCTGTAATCAACAGCGCCTCTTCACCACCCAGCGTGGCTGTTTCTTTCAATATCAGCACATCAGGTTCAGCAAATTCCATCTCCAGGGTTTCCACAAATTCTTTTCCCTCCTGCATGCTTTTATGCACCATTGTAAAATGATGCTGGTCGGCAAACTCACCGACATGCTCATGCGTTGTGCCCATGTTGTCAACCGAATACCAATGTATTTTTCCGTCCTGCATACACACGCCTGCTAAATTGTTACCATCTAATTTGCCTGCACCGGGAATATCCGCCCACTCATGCATCACGATGGCATTGTCTGCTGACGCTGTTTTGAAATCAGCATAATAGGCGAACCTGTATTCTTTGCCGCCTGCTTTCATTACAGCGGCGCCGGTTTCCCAAAGTCCCTTAAACTGCAACAGCATTTTTAACTGTGCTGCTACCTTTCCTGGCATATTATCCATTTGCGCCATTGCCGGCATGGCAGCTAATGCGCCTGTTATCATCAGCGCATACTGAATTATTTTTTTCATGATCATTCTTTTATACAGAGGAACAGGCAACTGTATAAAAAGTTCGATGGAATACGATTTTTCCGGGAAAAACCAGGACCCCGAGGTTTTAAGAATCTTACAGGTCTTTACCTTGCTGTATGGTGAAGGTTCATTTGAGTAACTGTATTACCTGAGCGGTATAATACAAATACGGTGCGCTCAGGGCAACGCTCAGGATATTCGTCAGGATTAATATTTTGACATTCAATCAAGGAAATATTACCGCTGCTGGCAACCTCCAGCCCGGCAAAGCTGTTCCCATACATAATGTCGTCTTCTATCATCTGCTGCACCAGAGAGCGCCCCATAGCGGTCTTGCCGCTCGTGAACACAAGGTGCAGGTTTTTATCCAGATGTGCGATCAGCTTTTCACGGCGCTGCAGGGAAGTATAAATATTGCCAAAATAATCATTGTACAGGCTGTTCCATTCACCTGCTCTCCTGAAAGCGACATCATTATCATCATTGCTTTTCGCCCATTGTTCCGCAAGCTTTTGCTTTGCCTGGTTAAGGCGGCTACGCACTGTGCCCACAGGGATACAAAGCAGGATAGCTATGGCTTCGTAAGAAGACCAACCGGAAAAATAGCGGAGCAGTAAAACACTTTGCAGGGTATCCGACAGGCAGGAAAGGCTCTCATATATTTTTGATTGCCGCTCATACCAGTCCATTCTTTTACTTACTTCATTTTCGCAAAACCTGCTGTTTTCCAGCAAGGACAGGTCATTAAAATCATTATAAGGTTGCTGTTGCTTATACCGCTGGCAAAATCGTATAAGAATGGTCTTTAACCAACCCGGAAATGCAGCCGTATCTTTCAGTTGTTGCAGTTTGAGATATGCTGTTACAAAGGTATCCTGTACTGCATCCCTGGCTGCCGGGCTGTTGCCGCAGATGCGCAGCGCCGTAGCATACATCCACGGGTAATGATACCTGTATAAAAGGTTCCACGCAACAGCATCACCTGCCTGTGCCGCTTTTATACACTGCTGTATCATGTCTTTAAAATAAGTTCTACTTCAAAGTTAGAAAATCAATGGAGTATTCAAATAACCCGGGCGCATTTCAAATTTTCGCACCATTTCTCCCCTCTCTGCTGCGCGGAGAAGGGATTGCAGGGGTGAGGGAAGTATGTGCCGTGAAAATTTGAAATGCGCCCAATAACCCTCACCGCAACAGAATAATAAAAATATTCGTAAAGCGTTTTAAATGTTAGATAAGGAAAGCCCTTCCCTCATTATATTATAATCAAAGAATAACAGCCGGATGAAAATAAAGTTCATGCTATGCATTATGCTGATCTCAGCCCGGATCAGCTTTGCCCAGGAAAGTAAATTATGGTTATCTCTTGGAGCGGGGTTAGCCAACACGGCTAACACAGGAAAAGAATTTGCAATGGGCAATGGCTTTAATGTACAGGCCGATGCCTTTGTGCCTTTTTACAGAAAAGGAGGGGATGGCAGCGTAAAAGGAGGGGGCTTCACACTTGGGGTGAACATTTCCGGAAATTATACCGGTATCCGTAATCCCGGTCCTAATAATACCGACATAGTAAACCGTTACCAGGTATATGGAGGAAGCGTAACAGTAACTGATCAGTCAGAAGGGAAAATATCAGGGAGCTTTTCCGGTCTGGCCGGTATCCAGGCCAGGATGGACTGGGGAAAATTCAACCTTTCTCCTTCTATCAATCTCGGGTACCTGCATTTTAAGCAAAAAGGATATACACAAACAGGTAGCCTGAATATAAACGGTCAAACGCAGCAAAGGGATCTGGTAAAATCAGATCAACAAAGCAGTAACGGCCTGGTGTTTAAACCACAGTTGAAAATCGGATACAGTTTTGCCCGCAATTTTAGCTTTTTTATCAGTCCGTCCATGGTCTTAGGTCCCGGTATCAAACATACTACCTATTACCTCGTTCCTCAAGGCGGGTTTAATGATAAAAATACCTACGAAGCCAGCCAGTTGGCTAAGGGAACCATGGAGAACAGTACCAATACGGGCAGGTATCGTATAATGGAGCTCAATGCGGGAATAACAATATCTATCGGGAAAAAGCAACCAACGGCCAAACAAACACAGGGAAAGACTTTTGGAGAAAAAGTTGCCAGCGGTCTTCAAACGGACGGTAATGCCAGTGCGGTCAATGACTCAAGAAAAGGAGGAATGGCAAAGCCCGGAGGAGCTGTTTCGTCTTCTTATGCAGCCGGCAAAACAGTAACATCCGATACGGGAGCCGGCACATCACAAAGCATACCTGCTACTGATTTTAATACCACAAGGAGCAACAAAGATAACAGGGTTTCTACCAATACAGATGCTGACAGCACGAATACAGGCAGCATACAACCGGATGCCCGGAATTCCGGCAACAGTATGCCAGGCCGGCTTTCCATGACACCTACCACTACCAGGCAAACACAGGGAAAGACTTTTGGAGAGAAGGTTGCCAGCGGTCTTCAAACGAACGGTAATGCCAGGGCGGTCAATGACTCAAGCAAAGGAGGAATGGCAAAGCCTGGCGGAGCTGTTTCATCATCTTATGCAGCAGGTCGCCTTTCCATGACACCCACTACTACCAGGCAAACGCAGGGAAAAAGTTTTGGGGAGAAAGTGGCCCAGGGAATGGCAGCAAGTAATGGTGATAACCCATTGTATCAGGGAAACGCTTCAAGCGGTGTCAATCCGATGTACGACCCTAACAAACGCGCTATGCCCGGGCAACCCATTGGCGGTATCATAGTAAAAGGAGGTAAAAATCCGGGGGACAATTATATCACGGCGCTATCGGATAATAACGGTGAGGTATTGCTGAACAACCTGGAAACCGGCAACTACCTTTTTCAACTCAGCCCTCCTGAATTGCCTGCAGAAAAAAGTATCAGTGAAAAAGGGCTCAAACACGTCGAAGGCGCAGCAATGGCCCAACCCGGCAATCCTATTGGTGGTATTATGGTAAAAGGCGGCAAAAACCCCGGCGGAAGCTTTATAATTCTTACCGTTGACAACAAAGGGCAGATAGGCTTTGAAGTGCTGGAGCCCGGAAATTATAAGCTTATAATAGCAGCTCCCGATGCTGATCAGCCGGCAATGGAAAGCACCAATAAGTCAAAAGAAAAAATTAAGGAGAAGGCGACTTCAGGATTAAAAGATACGCTGAAAACAAATGTCTGATAGCGGAGAAGTAAGCGTTGCAGACTAACCTGTTGGTCGCTTCCACTGCCCGCATTGCGGTTTAGGTTGTGCATTTCAGGATTTTTTTTACACTAAGCATTTCTGCTACAGCTCACTCATCCCCCCCGGCTTGTCACACATACTCAAGGAGGGATCTGTCCTTACACCAGGTATATGTTTTAGAAATGAGAAAATTGAAATACGTCCGGAAGGAAACAGGGCAATAGATCCTTTCAAACTCCGTTCTTACTGTTTGCCGTTATCGGTTACTAAATCCTCCGGTTTGTATGAAAAACGTACTACTTTTTTTTATTGCTTTTATGACTGTCAGCTCCTGCAGGAAGGACAAGGATATTCAGAAAATCACGGAAGAGGAGCCTCCAATTGAAAAAATTAAACTTGAAAGAACTGTTGCGGTTTCCGTAGAGGGCTTTGTTTTTGGCAATAATGCTGAACCGCTGGCTAATGCAAAAGTTACAGCAGGCAACACAGAAGTTTATACAAACGATCACGGTTTTTTTTCGTTAACAGATGTGCTTGTTCCTGATATTGCCGGTGCTGTAACAGTGTCGCATGAAAACTATTTTACCACGGCTGCCGCATTTGCGGTTGATCAGGAGAGACCGGTCTCTTTAAGTATCCGGTTAGCACCCAATACCATTGCCGGTAGTTTTAATACAGGAAATGGCGGTATTGTGACGCTAGAGAACGGAAGCAAATTAATATTTGCACCTAATAGCGTAGTAAAGAAAACAGGAGGTGCATATAGCGGAGAGGTGCAGGTAGCTATGACCTTTGTGGATCCTGCTGAAACAGAAAGTTATATGCAGGAAGAGCCGGGAAACAGGACCGGGCTGAATAAGAAAGGTATTTTACAATATACGGAATCATACGGTATGGTAGGCGCTGAATTAAGAGGTGCAGACGGGGAATTACTGCAGGTAGCTCCGGGGAGTAAAGTACAAATAAATATACCTGTATCACCTGACTGGTCTCAACAGGCTCCGGCGCAGGCAGGTTTGTGGTCACTGGATGAGGAATTTGGATTGTGGCAGGAGGAAGGTGTGCTTGTTAAGAACGGCAATATGTACACAGGCGAAGTAACACATTTTTCTTTCTGGCAGGCGGCACAGGGAACAGATCTGGTCAGTTTTAAAGCGCTTATTGTTGACGAATCCAATACACCTATTGGCGGCGCAGGTGTTTCCATTAATTATGCGGGTTCCTTAAACAGTGCGGCTGCCGGATATGGCAGGGCTGATAACGACGGATTTGTAACAGGTTATATTCCTGCCAACAGAACGCTGTCTTTGCGTGTGGGAGGAGGTTGGGCCATATGTGCTGACGGAGAGGTTGTAAAAACATTTACAACATCCGGCCAGGACATTGACCTGGGTACATTGACCGGCAGCGTATCCCGCTGGATGATGACACTTGAAGGGACTTTGCTGAACTGTGAAAATAATCCTGTGCAACAGGGATATATTTATACTTATGGAAAGGGGTTTTACCATAAGATCCCCGTTGTAAACGGCACATTCAGTTTTTCAGGACTTGTATGTGATCAGTCCTCTGTTTACGTTGTGGGAGTAGATGAAACCAATAACCAACAGTCAGACCCCTTCCAGTTTACCGCAAGCCCGGGAACGAAAGAACTGGAATTACAAGCCTGTGCAGCTCCGGCTACCACCTACCTGACATTTAGTGTAGATGGCGAAGAAATATTCAACAAAGAAGAAAGTAATCATCAGCTGCAAATCGCTGGCATATATACCTTTCCTCCAAACGGAACAAGCGGGTCTACCAATACATTGGTTTGTGACCAAAACTGGAAACCCGTGGAAGGCTTGTATTTTGTTTTTGCAGGATTGAATGTACCTGGCCAGATACATACGGTCGAAGAAATATTTTTAGAAGGAAATAATAACCGGTTAATTACGCAAACCCCCATTCCCATCAATATCACGTCGTACGGAAAAACCGGTGGGTTTATTGAAGGCAATTTTGAAGGGGTAATGTATGACTGGACAGACGGTGTTACGGGCACCACCCCCAGGCAGGTAAGCTGTAGTTTTAAGATCCGGCGGATCATATAGCTGTAAGATATTTTGCAAAGTGAATTAAGTTAGTTGAAAAAGATCGGCAAAAAACAGCCATTTATCGCCGGCTGCTCCTGAACGGTGAGTAATAAGATGAATATAGTGTGAGAAGTAAGACAGTGCATGTTAACGGCCGACAGCTGAAAGCTCACCGCATCCGCATTATATACGCACAGGTTTTCCATACAGTGTTCCTTTGGGACTATTTATTTACCTCGACCGTTTATACAATTCCTCTACCAGTTTTGATGAGCGATAACCGAAATCAGCGCCGAAACTATTGATCACCATTCCCTTCAAATTGCGTTTAACAGATGAAATTGCAAAAACAATGCTCTCGTCCGAGGGATCGGTCATGCCTTCGAAACGATAAATTTCGTCTATCACAAATTCTTCCGGAGAAAGTTCCAGTGATTGATCTTTACAATACAAACATTCCTTTTCATCATGCACCAGAAAGTCTGTAGTATACCCCCGCTTTTGAAGATCATTTACCGCTTCGCTCAGGGTATCATAACTATAGTTCTTCTTTTCCATAATGGTAAATTAAGTACTATAAAGATACTGCTTTACCGCCAGACAAGGTGGCTTATGTAACGCCTTACCTGCACATCGAAAGCCTGGCAATACTATTTTCCTTGCCGCTCTTTACAAAAATAATCCCGCTGAGAACAGCGGGACCGAAAACCAAAACATGAGAAACTAAACATATTTTTCCGGCTAATTCCCCTGCCCTACCCTGTTGATCTCATCAGATACCCCTGTAGCCCGCCGGCGTGAAGGAGCTATCGTATTCTTGCCAAAACGATAGGTAAAGCCTGCAGCCACCTGGCGGCTGTCCCACCGGTTGGCAACTGTTGCGTCCACATCGCCATATTTCATATGGCCTCCGAATTTCTGCCAGCCGAAAGGATCACGGAAACTGAGCCGGATAGTAGCTTTGTCTTTAAGCACATTTTTCTGCAGCCCGATGGTCATCTGATACATTTCATTCATCATCATCAATTGCTCTACTGCCCTCGACCTGTAGAAACCGCTTAATTCTGCAGAAAATCCTTTGACTATATTGAAAGTGTTGGTAACATTCACCATGTAAGCAGTATACGATACCTCAATCTTGTCTGCATTATACATACCCTTATAGTGATTGTTATATACATTCATAAACAGGTTAGTGCTGAACCATGGTGTCCACTTGAAGGGAGCGTTCACCGACACCCCGATATTCCTGAATGTGCTGATATTCTCAGTGGTGAGATAAGTGGTTTTTTCTGCGGTATTCTGATTGAGTATCTGCGAGATCACATCAGTAGTCCTGCTGTAGTTTACAGTAGTAATATACTTACTCATGAATGTATATGATAATTCAACGTTATGGGTAAACTGCGGCAGCAGGTAAGGATTGCCCTGGCGATAGGTTAATGAATCCAGGAAATAGGTAAACGGGTTCAGATCTTCATAGTTAGGCCTGTTCACCCTTCGCCCATACGACAATACCAACTGGTTATTTTTATTCAGGCTGTAAGTAATATAAGCCGTAGGAAAAAGATTGGTATAATGCCTGATAAAAGTGGAATCGTTGGTTACCTGATGACCTTTGGTGTTGGTATTTTCCACCCTCAGTCCTGCCTGCGCGCTCCACTTTTCGCTGAACTTCTTACTAACATTCAGGTAAGCAGCATTAATATTTTCCTCGTATATGAAATGATTCGACCTGGCATCGGGTATCCATCCCTCATCATTCCTGTGCGCATAATCTACCAGGTTATTATTCTTTACAAAATTGGTTTTTATGCCCGCTTCTATCTTCATGTCTTTTTTAAGAGGATGTACATAGTCGGATTTAAAAGAATAAATGTCTATTAAAGAAGGCAGGTGCCCGCGGAGGTATACCGGGTTGCCGGTTTTATTTCCATAACCGTCTTTGACTTCAGTGGCAAGCAACATATCCACCACATTATTATACTTTACATAGTCCAGGTCAATGGTAAGCTCCCTGCCCGTACTGTCAAAGCTGTGCTTGTAATTAATATTGCCGGTATAATTTCTGAAGATCAGTGAATTTTCATTGTCAGTATGCAGCCCCGACTGGAGGCTTCCATCAGGATTATAGATATTGGATATAGTTAAAGGCGACGGATTTCCAAAAAAGCCAAAGCCGGTAAATACCACTCCCACTACATTCTTTTTATCTATGTAGTAATCTATTCCAAACTTGGCATTATGATTCCTGCTGCTGCCCTTGAAAAGGGTTTGCAGGTTGGCGCTCGCATTAAGGCTGCCGTCTTCGTTGTAGAAATTTCTTTTAATGTTCAGATCGTTCCTGCGTTCGTTATAATTGGGATTGTAGCTCCCGAAAATATTGATCTTGTCCTTACGGTAATTGAAATTGAAACTGTTTTGAGAACCCGGCTGTGCATACCATGTATTTCCCTTATGAAAAAAGCCGGCGCTGCCTCCCACAGTGATACTGCCATTCAAGCCGCTTTTTAAGCTCTTTTTTGTTTTGATATTAATAATGCCGGCATTGCCTGCCGCATCGTATTTGGAAGATGGATTGGTCATGATCTCTATCTGGTCAATGGCAGATGCAGGCGTGTTCTTAAGCAGGTTGGCAAGATCGGATGCAGAAAGATAAGTAGGCTTACCATCCATCATTACAATAATGCCTCCTTTCCCTTTAAGGCTGATATTACCGTCATTATCCACCGAGATGCCCGGCGATTTTTCCAGTACTTCCATGGCAGTAGCCCCGGCATTAGCGGGAGAAGCATCCACATTCACGATCAGCTTATCTGCCTTTTGCTCTATCAGCGGCTTTTTTGCTGTGATCACCACCGCTTCCATATTTTTTGAAGCATGTTCCAGCGAAATAATGCCTATATCAGTTACGCTCCCGGAAGCTTTTATCCCGAACGGCGCTGTATATTTTTTTTCATAACCCACAGCGCTTACAGATAATAAAAATGTCCCCTCCCTAACCGGAATGATCTGAAAATTTCCGTTCTTGTCAGCAACCTCTGCTTTGAGCATGGAAGAATCCTTCTCATCTAACAGGGATACTGTTGCAGATGCAACAGGGGTACTGTTATTTTTTATGATTCCCTTTATCAGCATCCTGCCGGGTGTCTGGGCGCTTGCCAATACTATACCCAGACAAATAGCGACTGTAAGACTAAGTATCTTTTTCATTGCAGTTATATTTATGCACTTTTAAATTACCTGCCAAAAATAGGTACTTTGCAATGCATAGAACATAGTTTTGCAATAAGTGGTTAAAATCAGGGATATTTGGTAATGCATAGTACTTTACTGGTGAAGAGTGATAAGGGGTAAGGGGTAAAAGCAGATACCTGAAACCTGTAACCTGAAACCCGCAACTACCTAACGGTCTTCACAGGTGGAGTCAGCTTTTTAGTCCAGAAGAAAAGTATAATGCCGGCAATGACCAGCAGGGAGGATATCAGCTCAGCCTGTGTAGGATGAAAGCCGAAAATATCATATTTGGTATTGACCCTTATTTTTTCAATGAAGAAACGTTCTATACCATTTAATACCAGGTATACCGCAAATAATTGCCCCGGTATGTCCAGGCGGTCCCTCAGCAAAAGCAGTATGCCAAACAATACCAGGCACATCAGCGTTTCATAAAACGGAGTGGGGAAAACCGGGACAGGCAGCGCGTTGCAGTGATCGCCTTCGCAATTTGCCAGTTTAAAGCCCTGCTCATTTACATTGTGAGGATAAGCATACGCAACCATCCACGTTGGCAAAAAAGCAGGTCCCTTTACAGTTTTGTGCGGAACACTGTCTGTTCCGAATTCATTTAAATAAATAGTCTTATTGGCGGCTACCGCTTTTTCAAAATCGCCGGGGTGAGCCACCATTGCTTTACCCGCGCTGTCTGTAATATAAGCGCTGTTCAGGATACCCCAGTCACCATCGCCGCTTACCTGGCAGCCTATCCTTCCTAAAGCATAAGCCAGCATGAGCGTGGGCGCTGCTGCATCCACAAGGTGCCTTATGCTCATCTTTTTCTTCCTGGCAAACCATAATATGGCAGCGGTGGCGCATATCAGTCCTCCATAAAACGTAAGACCGCTGGGCGATAACAAATTACCGATAGGATCCTGGATGAACCTGTTCCAGTTTTCGAGATTGTCAAAAACTTTTGCGCCTACAAAACCAAAAATAGCACCAAGAATAGTAATATCGCCAACACGTTCATGTGGCCATACCCGTATTTTTCTTTCCTCTGGTTTTGCCAGCTTCTGTTTGTTTTTTTCGCGGTATTTGAAAAATGCAAATAATGCCGCAAGCAATATGCCGCCCCCCACGCTCCCATTGGCAGAAAATATATATTCCTGGGGGGGAACGGAATCTTTATTGAAAAAAATCCCGAATGCCTTATAGCCTACAACAAAACCAAGGATAGCATTTAAGATCAATTCTGAAATCGTTGCGGGTTTCCCCACTTCGATGGTTTCTTCGATGGGAAACATTTTTCCTTCCCGCTCTTTCCGCTTCAGCTCTTTGGTAAGCACTACTGCAGCTAAAACAAAACTGATCGCTACGAAAAATCCAAATGAATTCACAAATTTTGTCCAGTGCCAGGCCTCAACACCAAAAACATCTTTCAGAAAGAAATACAGGTTTGGATACATGTTATACAATTAGGTATAAGGGCACAATGATACTTTAAAAATATGGATTGAATAAAAATAAAAACTCCTGTTACTGATTTCAACCGATAAAAAAAATCCTGTCGTCCGACAGGATTTTCTATGATGCTTTGTAAACAAACTTAATTACAATATTCGTCGAAAGCAGCTATGAGGCTTTTTGCAATAAGCTGCGCAGGCCTGCCTTCTATCTGGTGACGTTCGATCATGTGCACCAGCGCACCGTCTTTAAACAACGCAATTGCCGGAGAAGATGGAGGATAAGGTAACAGATGCTCCCTTAATTTTTTTACGGCGTCTATATCAAACCCTGCAAAGCTGGTGGTGAGATGATCCGGCTTTCTGGAGGCATTGGCTACAGCCATCAGCACTCCCGGTCTTGCACTGCCTGCAGAGCAGCCGCAGACAGAATTGATCATCACTAACGTAGTGCCTTTATTTTGAAGGGCCTGGTTTACTTCCTCGGGAGTCAACAGCTCATCAAAGCCATTTTCGGTCAACTCCTCTTTCATCGGTATTACAATTTCTGAAGGATACATTTTTTTACATTTTAGAGTGCAAATTTAGCTAAAATAATTTTTGCGCAATGAGATGTTGGTTGCAGGTTGCATAATCTCAGGTTTCGCCTCACCGGTGATGACATACTGGCATATAAAATTATAATAAAGCGACACAAAGTCGCATTCGCTTATGATTTCATCGATCAATTGTCGCAATTCGGGCAATGGAATGGCATTTGATCATTGACTATCGTCAAACAAAAAATCTTTAACAAAAAAAATAACTACTATGACACTCGTAAAATTTAACGGCTCTCCGGTAAAGAAAACCTTTAGCTCCATTTTTGATGATCTTTTTACAGACTGGTCTGGTTTCGGCAGTGATTTTACTCCTGAAAAATGGTCTTCCGCACCCGTAAATATTCATCAGACAAAGGATGCTTATCATCTTGAAGTAAGCGCTCCCGGATTGAAGAAAGACGATATTAAGATCAGCGTGGAAGACGGTCTGCTTACCGTAAGCTACGAAAAGAAAGAAAACACCAGTGAAGAAGAATATAAAACCGTCCGCCGGGAATTCAGCTACAACAGCTTCAAAAGGACTTTTACCCTTGGCGATAAAATCAATGCCGCAGATATACAGGCAAAATACGAAGACGGTATACTGAAAGTGCTTGTGCCCAAGAAAGCAGAAGCCCAGGCTGTAAGCAAGCAAATCGATATTCAATAAGCCGGCGAAGGAATAAAAAAATGTTAATGAGCGGTTGGTTTTGATGTGGGGTTAGCCCGTATGGGCTAACCTTTTTTAATACAATTAACATTCTGTTATAAAAGATTGAATTTGTTATCATAATGCAGTATATCAATTCGTTTGTATCACTTATTGCTTTAAATTTGCTTTTCAATTTTCATAACCCTTAAAAAACCGCCATTTTGAGCAGCAACTTCAGGTTTCCGTTTCTGGTGCTTTTTATTTTCACTTCGTTTCAGGCATTTTCCCAGGTTCCGGATTCATTGAAAATAAAGGCCGATACTACAATAGCAGATACATCGCTTAAACCCATACAGCAGGAAGATACCATATTGCGTATCCGCAATCTTAATCCTTATCTTTCCCTGAATGGCGATTCTTCGCTGCACTACCAGCTATTGATCAATAAAGACATTGCCCACTATTTCTGGTTTTTGAAAAACGCCCTGCCCGGCATACAGGTAGAGAGAAGCGGTATGCTGCATGTCCGTCCCGAACGTGGATTATTTCTTAACGGCAGGCTTAAATTCGATCAGGAATACAAGGTATTGCTTGGCGTGCAAAATCTGGATAATCCCAGCGACCGGATTGATACTTCTTTTACATTGCTTTTCTACAATTCGGAGATCATTCCGTCTAAAATAAAGCCCGCAGTCAATAATGTGCTATATGTGGATGAAGGTGACAGCGTAAATTTTAAAGTACAGTGTGAAGACGGGAATTTCCCGATCGAAAAGATCATTATGACGAGCAATTATCCTATAAAACCGCTTTCACCTATTACAAAATGCGGGGATGACTTCAGGTGGTCGCCGCCTTTTGGATTTGTTAAAGGAACGGATAAGGACAAGCAAAGGGAAGTGATCCTGAATTTCATCGGCTCCAACAAATTTAATTCAAGAGATACGGCCGTAGTAAAGATCATTGTAAAAGAAAATATCAACTATCCACAGAAAGTGCTGGAGTATAACGAGGTCAAAAAGACGATACAAAATTATTCGAACCAGCTGAAAGCGACTTTCATGATGCTTGATAAAAATGTAAGATCTACCAAGAAGACCAGAAATTCATTTGACTTAACTTCTGCAGCTTCTTCACTTGGGGGAACGGTATTTTCTTCCCTGCCCACCGATGCACAAAAAAGTGCCGGGAAAATTTTACCCAGCGTCGGAGTGGCTATGGTACCGGTGAAAGAATCCGTATCACCTCAAAAAACAGCTGAACAAAACTCTGCGACCCTGGTACGCAATAGTATCAAACGATTAGAATACCTCCTGCAAAACAATACACTGGTGGGAGAAAAAGACCCTGATATCCTGGCCAAAACGCAGAAGCTGAGAGATGAGCTGAAATCCATACAGGTACAACTGATTGATGTTCCCCTGGTGGAAGTAGGAGATTCCCCGGAAGAACTGGATAAATATTTTAATAATAAAAAAGTAAATAAAAAATACAGGATGAAGAGGTCGGGATAGGGACGTGTTATCGTGATAAAGGGTGAATGGACAATAGTGAATGGTGAGAGGTGAAACGTGAGAAGACAAAATGAATGCTGCATACTTTTCACCGCTCACGTTTGACGTTTATTATTTCACGTTTATCGTCTCACGTTTGGCACAACACTACTATCGTTTACACTCTTTTCTCCTGCATCAACCCAGGCACATGCGAAAAGGCGTTCTGTTGAAAGATGTATGCTTCCGAACAGTAGTGGCATGCCTGTATGCAGCCTTTTTCATTGCACATTTATTAGCTATCACACCGGATACTCCCCGGCAACCGGGAACGCTTCCTTATTTTTCCTATCAAACAGCAACACATAAGAATACCGGGATCAGCATTGAGCAGTCCGGACCAATTAGTCCGCAGGCATTGAATTTCCGGCTCAATAAGCGCTATCACCCGGAAGAATGGACTTTTATACCTGTTGCAGGTATAGCTTACACATATTTTTTCCCGGTTCCTGAAAAAAAATGGGGTACCTATTTCCCCGCAACACGCACTACTCATTTCCGGGTCTCACTTCAGTTACGTGGTCCTCCTGCAGAAGCATAATGCACTTTTATTACTAAGCTATTAATTGTAAATCAACCCAGGTATTTGTTTACCATTTCCGGGACGGGATAACGTCAGTGTATCAACCTGTCCGGAATTTTTCCCAGGGGTTTATTAAACCGGTAAAAATGATAAGATCATTTTTTGTGAGCATATTACTGCTATTGCTTTGCACCCTCGCTGCAACAGGTCAACAAAAGACAAGCCTCAGCGAACTATTGGAAAGAACAAAAACAAACGCACCGCGGCTGGTCACAGACTCAGCAGCTATCGGCATAAAGTCTGCCCAGCTGGAAGCCATAAAATACAACTGGCTCCCCTCGCTGAAGCTTAATTACCAGGCCGACATTGGCACCAATAATAATTTGCCCGGCGGATATTTTTCCTACGGCATAGTTCCATCCAACTCAAGAGTGAGGGCAGATGGAAATTCTTCCTCTGTATTTACTGATCTCGGTATTGCTTCCTTAGACTGGGAGATATACAATTTCGGTATGTTTAAAGCCGAGCAACGGGTGGCGGCTTCAGACCTGGAGGCTGAGAAGCTGAATTTTGCAAACTCGCAGTACAACATCCAATACAATGTAGTGAATGACTACCTTCAGCTTTTACGGCTTAATGATCTTATTCAGATCCAGTATCAGAATATACTGAGGAATATTGAGATCAGGCGGACCATCCGCTCACTGGCCATTGCCGGCATAAAAGCGGGAGTAGACACCAGTATTGCCGAAGCCGAGCTTTCTAAATCCAGGCTCATCTATCTTGAATTGAACAACCAGTTCAAACAGGTGCAGCTATTGTTGTCTTACAACAGTGGTATAGATTCCTCGGCGATACAGCCGGACACGCTACTGGAAAACCGGCTCATCAATACGTATGCGGATGACGGCACATTTCCTCCTGACACAGTTGCTCATCCAGCCATTACTCTTTACAGGTCATTGTATCAAAACAGCCTTGACAGGGAAAACCTGGTGAAGAAAAGTTACCTGCCCAAAATTTCCCTGCAGGCAGCCGCCTGGGGGCGCGGCTCCAGTGTGAGCGCAGCAGATGAGTTCCGCAGCCTGGGAAAAGGTATAGGCTTTGAGCGGGGCAACTATCTCGTCGGCGTGGGAATTACCTACAATATACTGGATTATAAACACACCAGGCTCCAGTTGAAAACACAAATGGCCGCCACACAGTATGCACAAAAAAAACTTGAGGAGCAAGGGGCCCTGATCTCCTCAGCGCTCAGCCAGGCAGATGTAGAGCTTTCTACTGCCAACGACAGGCTCAGGGAGATCCCGCAGCAATTAAATGCTGCAAGGGCCGCCTACAGGCAAAAGCTTGCTTTATACCGGAACGGGCTTACCAATATCATTGAACTCAATACGGCGCTGAGCGTATTGTACCGTGCTGAAACGGATTATACCAATGCAAAATTCCTGTTTTGCAAGGCATTGTTTCAAAAAGCCATTACAGGAAACCAGCTTACCCTTCTTTTAAACAGTTTAAAATGACTATTATATGTCGTTAGTTACATCGGCGCTCAGGAAACCAATTAGCACGGTAGTCATTACCGTAAGCTTTCTCCTGTTTGCTGTCATCACCATTATTAGTATCCCGGTTGATATTTTTCCAAAGCTGAACCTGCCGACCATTTATGTGATCGAGTCGTATGGAGGCATGTCGCCCCAGCAAATGGAAGGATTCTTTTCGACAAGAATGCAGGATCAGTTTTTATATGTCAATGGCATTAAAAATATTACCGCAGAAAATGTACAGGGACTTACCGTATTAAAATTGAATTTTTACGAAAACACCGACATGGCTGAAGCCTCGGCTCAGGTAGCGCTGCAGGTAAACCGGGTAATGAAATTTTTTCCGCCGGGAGCGCTTCCGCCACAGGTAGTTCGTTTTGATGCGTCTTCCCTGCCGGTAGGGCAGCTTGTCTTATCGAGCGACAGCAGGAGCCTGAAGGAAATATATGACCTTGCTACTACCCGTGTCCGCCCTATGTTTGCAGCTATCCCCGGATTATCGGCGCCACCTCCTTTCGGCGCCAACTCCCGCACTATTACGGTGAATGTTGACCCGGACAAGCTACGCAGCTATAATCTTACCGCAGATGAGGTAGTGTCAGCGTTAGCCAAGTTCAATGTAATGGCGCCCTCCGGTAATCTCAGGCTTGATAACACCATGTATGTAACCACTATCAATACGCTTGTGCAACAAATAGACGAATTTTCGGATATACCTGTTGTTACTAAAAATGGCGTGCCGGTACTGGTAAAAGATATTGCCAGGGTAGCAGACGCTACAGACATTACGGTAGATTATGCGCTGATCAATGGCAAGCGGTCTATCTACATACCGGTGGTAAAAACAGCGGATGCCTCTACCTGGGATGTGGTAAACAGCCTGAAGAAAAAAATCCCGGAGATCAAAAGCCTGTTGCCGGATGACATGCATATCTCCTATGAATTCGACCAGTCGGTATTTGTGATCAATGCAGTAAAAAGCCTTGTATCAGAAGGTGCGCTCGGCGCTTTGCTCACCGGGCTGATGGTACTGCTCTTTTTACGCGACCTGCGAAGCAGCCTTATCGTGGTCATTACCATACCGGTGTCTATACTCATCGGGGTATTATTATTAAACCTGTTTGGTCAAACTATCAATATTATGACACTGAGCGGGCTTGCGCTCGCCATAGGCATACTGGTGGACCAGTCTACGGTAACTATAGAAAACATTCACCAGCACCTTGAGATGGGTAAATCGAAGAAGCAGGCTGTCCTGGACGGATGCGAAGAAATAGCATTTCCGCTCCTGCTTATATTATTATGTATTCTCGCAGTATTTGCCCCCTCATTCCTGATGAAAGGAGTACCGAGGGCAATGTTTTTACCCTTATCTCTTTCCATCGGGCTTACTATGATCATATCCTACATAGCCGCGCAGACCCTGGTACCTATTCTGTCCAACTGGATGATCCGGGCTGAGCGCTACCGGCATTATCATCACGGAGTAATCCACGCTCATGCAGGGCAGGCGCTCGATACAAATGAGAAAGACCAGGTAGAAAGACATCTCGCCAATGAAAAGCATGATACAAAGGGGAACGACCTGTTTGAAAAAATCAAGCTCAGGTATATGACTGTGCTGAAACGCTGGATGCCCTTCAAAAAACCCATCGTGATCGTTTACCTTCTTACAGTGGTTGCGCTGGTAATATTCGGATTTGGAATGATCGGGAAAGATATGATGCCCAAACTGAATAACGGGCAATTCCAGTTGCGCGTAAAAGAGCCGGATGGTACCCGGCTGGAGAGAACAGAAGAAAAAGTGAGGCAGGTCTTACAGATCATAGACACTACAGTACAGCATCATGTAGCAGTAAGCTCCACTTACGTAGGCATGATACCTACCAGCTATGGCACCAGCAACCTGTATATTTTCAATACCGGCACCCATGAAGCAGTAATGCAGGTGACGCTGGATGAGCATTATAAGGTAAATATGGATGAGCTCAAAGACGCGTTGCGGCGTAATATTCATTACAAGCTTCCCGAATTACGCCTGAGCTTTGAACCCATAGATATGACCGAAAAAATAATGAGCCAGGGAGCAGCCACTCCTATTGAAGTAAGGGTAGCCGGAAAAGACATGAAGGAGATTGAGCAGTATGCCCAAACCCTTGTTTCAAAAATGAAAGCCATTCCCTGCCTGAGAGATGTACAGATAGCCCAGCCGCTGAAGTTCCCCGTGGTCAGCATTACCATTGACAGGATCAAAGCCGCGCAAATGGGACTGAATGTGGAAGACATTGCACGATCTGTAACAGCAAGCACTTCCTCAAGCCGCTTTACACAGAAAAACCAGTGGCTGGATGAAAACAAAGCATATACCTACCAGATACAGGTGCAGATACCGGAGTACATTATGAACAGCATGGATGAGCTAAAAGAGATCCCTCTTATCAAAGGGCGTACAAGTCCTGTGCTGGGTGATATCGCTACTTTTAAAACAGTATACACTCCAGGTGAATATGACAGATCCGGGCCACGCCGTTTTTTAACCGTTGGCGCCAACATTTATAAAAAAGACCTGGGTTACGCAACAGAAGAAGTAAAAAAAGCCATTGCTGCCGTCGGCGTTCCTCCAAAAGGAATGATAACGGAAGTGAAAGGTATGTCAGGGCTGCTGGAAGAAACCTTTTCCAGCCTGCAAGGCGGGCTGCTGTTTGCCATACTTGTCATTTTCCTGCTGCTGGCAGCCAACTACCAGTCAGTAAAGCTTTCACTGGTGGTATTGTCTACGGTACCGGCGGTAATTGCCGGCTCGCTGGCTGCACTGCTGCTCACGGGGTCTACTCTCAATCTCCAGTCTTATATGGGCATGATCATGTCAACAGGCGTTTCTGTTGCAAATGCCATTCTCATCGTGACCAACGGAGAAAAGCTGCGCACCGATTACCGCAACGCATCAAAGGCCGCGATAACCAGCGCGTCTATACGTATGCGCCCGATCCTGATGACAAGCCTTGCCATGGTAGCGGGCATGATACCCATGTCGCTCGGGATGGGAGAAGCCGGCGAACAATCCGCTCCACTTGGAAGGGCAGTGGTGGGCGGGCTGATCGCTTCCACTCTCGCTGCATTATTCATACTTCCTCAGGTATTTGCCTGGGTACAGCACCGGTCAACGTATGATGACCCTTCACTCATGCCTTCTGTTACAACAAATACATCATCAAAGAAAAAATCATATCATGAAATATAGTTATTGGGTACTGGCAGCAATTTTCTTCACAACCGTTTCCTGCTCGCACCGGGAAAAGCCTGTTGACATGACGGGCTCAGCAGGAAAGCCCGGTAAAGAAAGTAAATACGAGATCGGTACCGTTACGGAAAAACCTTTGTCGAGCTATGTAAAGCTGCCCGGGCAACTGAAACCTTTTGAAGAAGTGAATATATATGCCAAAGTGAACGGCTTTGTAAGATCTGTTTCGGTAGACCGGGGCAGCGTGGTCAGGAAAAACCAGGTTTTGCTCGAACTGGAAGCGCCAGAGATAGAATCGCAGGTGCAGGCAGCCATATCCAAGTTCACCCAGGCGCAGGAAAATGCAGTGGCAAGCAGGGAAAAATACCGCAGGCTTAAAGATGCTGCCAAAGAAGAAGGAGCAGTAGCGCCGCTCGACCTTGACAATGCACTTTCCAAAATGAAAGCGGATGAGGCCGTAGTGATGTCGGAAAAATCGAATGTGGCTTCAATGAACAATATAAAGGAATATCTTACGGTAACAGCGCCGTTTGACGGTATAATAATACAAAGGAATATTTCTGCAGGCGCCCTGGTGGGACCTGGCAGCAAAGCCAATGACCAGCCATTACTTGTGCTGCAGCATTTACAGAAGCTCAGGCTCGAAGTATATATCCCGGAGGCCTATGTGGATAAAGTTGACCTGAAGCGCCCGGTACGGTTTACATTCAATGCCATTCCCGGCGACGAGCATGAAGCCATGATCAGCAGGTCGGCAAATGCATTGAGCAATATGCGCTCTGAAGCTATTGAGATAGACGTTCAAAACAAAAAGCAAACCTTAAAGCCGGGCATGTATGCAGAAGTAAAGATACCGCTGCTTTCTGATGCCGCTTCCATACTGGTACCGAATAATGCCATAGTAAGATCAACAGAAAGGCATTATGTAATTGCCGTAAAAGAGGGGAAGTCCATATTTAAGGAAATAAAGGAAGGATTGAGCGCAGACAATTTTACAGAAGTATTCGGCGACCTGAAGGAAGGCGATGAAATTATTTTACATGCCACGGACGAGATAAAGGAAGGCACTATTGTGAAATAAGAAAGAGGAGCCATGAATCAATAAGCCATGAATTCCAGCGTCCGGGGACGGGATGATTTTTGGGATAGCCAAGAGCCACTGATGCACGAATAAATTAATTGTATATTAAAATCCATTCGTGCATCAGTGGCTCCTGTATTCGTATATCAGCCCGCTTGCGGACCGCTGGAATTTGTAGCTTACTTTGCTTTGCTATTTTCAATGAATCAGGAGTGCGGAGCCATTTATTTCGTTCAATGAAGATCTTCAAAATAAAATACATTACCATCCGAAGTGACATGCAGCACTATTCCTGAATTATTTTTTGAGAGCTCTACAAAATAGCTGTCTTCATCCTCAAATTCACTCCCATACAGGATCATATCGCTGGAATTTGCTTCGTTATCATCATAAAAGATCACGTTATCCACCTTATATCCTTTGCTGATATATTCCCTGTTGATCTGCTTTTGACCTGCCGCCGGCAAATCAGCGAATTGCCTGGCGCTGGTAGTTCCTACCAGGTTTCCGTCAATATCATAATAGGCTGTCAGCGCTTTCCCGTCTTTGGTGAACCTGGCTTCGTCAAAATAATCGTTGCGTTTCCATTGTACGTCCCTGATATCACCGAAATCTGAAATAAACTGCTGCTTACTCTGGTAGCTTGCATCCTGTCCTTCCAGCTTGCGCAATACTATCTTATCTTTCTTTTTTTTGTCCCTGATACGCGCCTCTCTTTTATCCAGTTTTTTAATATCATTTTTCACCACCCCCTGTTGTTGTTCTGTCTGGGCATGAATATTGCTGATCGCAAAGAATATTGCCATGCCTGTAATAAATATGGTTTTCATCGTAAAACGTTTTTAATGTAAATATTTTTGATTTACGATGTGAAGGTAGAGCCACCGATTGCCTGTAGCAAGCCGTAATCGTTAAACAGGGAAAAAGAGTAGCCAAAAAGGAGAACATTATAGCTATCAGGCTTCTCAGCTCCTGAAGAGCGTTATTAAATGGAGCATGACAGGCGTATCCCAAATTTGCTGGGCTGCGTAACAGCAAAACAGAGACAGACTCTCTTTTAGCTGCAGGAATACAAAACATGAGATGTCAAAAGAGAGACGTCAAAGGTTGAATACCTTATCCCTATACCCTACCTCTCTAATTAAGCCTTATCTCAAGTAACTTGGGCCATCTTTTACCCGTAATAAAAATTTTATTATCGGTAGCATCCCAGGCTATGCCATTCAATACGGCGCCTTCTTCCTGGGCTTCCCTGTCATAATTAATATTGGCAAGCTTTTTTAAAGCATCTGTAAAATCCAATATGCCAACAACAAAGCCGGAGGAAGGATCAATTTTCAATATATAATCGGTCTCCCACTGGTTGGCATAGATATAACCATTGATATATTCCAGCTCATTGAGATTATTTACCGGACCGAGATTGTTGGATACTGAAACGATCTTCATCAGCTTAAAATCAGACGGCCGCACAAAATATAATTTATCTGTGCCGTCACTGATAATAAGATTGGTTTTATCGTCGGTTATCCCCCATCCCTCGTTTGGCCAATATCCTTTTCGTATGAGCTTGAAGTCTTTGAGACTATATACCAGTATCAGATGGTCCTGCCATGTCAATTGATAAACAGTATCATTGAGCACCGTTATCCCTTCTCCGAATAATTGCGGATCGAGGTCAATTTTTTGCTGCACCGTTCCTGTTTTGTAATCAACCTTACGGAGGGTGGATTCTTTCTTTTGTCCCGTTCCTTCAAACAACTGGTTGTTATAAAATACCAGCCCCTGGGTAAAAGCCTTGGTATCGTGAGGATAGATATTCAGGACGGTATAGGGAACGGGAGCCGGAGCCGGGACATTACCGTTATTTTCGGTACTTGCAGGAACTGTGTGCTCACTGCCTTTGTCTGAATTATTACAGGACCAGATCAATAACAGAAAACCGGAGAGCAGGGCGAGTTTGTTTAACATATATCAAATGATTGCTGCAAAAATAAGTTTTGACATAGTATCAACCGAAGATTAAACGCATTTTAACGGCAGATTACCTGCCTGTAGTCGAAAAGCGCCTTTGTATCATTGATGGTACCGGATATTTTATTTTACTTTGTACCTCAGGTGTTGCAAACACTCCCTATCTCCTATCTGCTGCACATCCAATTATCCCTGTTCAAATATCTTTTGAAAAGCTAAAGTGTTAATGCTGCCCGGTACGGAGCCGCACTACCATTCCAATTAAATGTAATATCGCCATGGAAAGCTGGTTTAAAAATCAGCCGATGAAATATTTTGTCTGTATTCTGCTCGGATTTCAAATACATGCCGCTTCTGCCCAGCGCAATTGCGGATCAGCAGACTACTGGAAACAGCAGTTACAAAGTGATGCTGCCCTTAACAGCCGCTATATGCAAATAGAAGCTTCATCGCGGCATCATGCTGCAATGAAAATACAGGAACCTGCGGTAGAAGACGGATCCACCATTACTGTTCCGGTAGTCGTTCACATATTGTATAATACTTCCGCTCAGAATATCAGTGATGCCCAGGTACAATTGCAGCTCAATGTATTGAACCAGGATTTTCAAAAATCAAATGAAGATATCGGAAAAGTTCCAGCAGCTTTTGCAGGATATGCAGCAGACTGCCAGATAAAATTTGTACTTGCAAAGACAGACCCACAGGGCTATGCCACCACAGGTATTATCAGAAAGAAAACAACACAATCCTCCTGGAAGCAGGACGATAGAATGAAATACAGCATGAATGGCGGCGATGATGCGTGGGACAGCCGCTATTATCTTAATATATGGGTTTGTAATCTTGCTGACGGGCTGCTCGGATACTCCACTTTTCCCGGGGCTGCCGCTGACAAAGACGGTGTAGTGATAAGAACCGATGTATTCGGACCCGGTAATAATGCGGTATACAACAAGGGCAGGACAGCCACACACGAAATAGGGCACTGGCTTAACCTTAAACACTTGTGGGGGGACGCCGACTGCGGCAGCGACGATGTGGAGGATACACCACCGCAGAAAACCTATAGCAGCGGCTGCTCATCATTTCCTAAAATAACAGCCGGCAGTTGCAATAATAACCCTGACGGGGACATGTTCATGAACTTTATGGATTTTTCTGATGATGCCTGCATACTCATGTTCACCTACGGACAACGCCAGAGAATGAGAGCTATTTTCACTGCTGACGGTCCAAGAGCTTCCATGCGCAACTCTCCTGCCCTCGGGAAACCGTGGAACAATGCCCCTGCTGCCGACTCTGCTAAACATACAGGAAATCCGATATCCCTGTCTGTGTATCCTAACCCCTCTGCCAATACAATTTACTTTCGCGATGGCAATGAAAGCAGCATCATCCCGGATCACTACCAGATCTTCGATGCAAAGGGACAACTACTAATGAGCGGTTTTAAAAGACCAGCAGTACAAATCAACAGACTAATGCAGGGAATTTATTTTATCAGGGTACAATATGATGGAAAAGATGCAGTTATAAGGTTCATGAAGCAATAAATATCATTTGCATATTAATATTTCTTTATGAGCAGGCAGAACGCTTTGATAGTATATTTGACTTCAATATAAAATCATTCTTATGAAAAAAATCATCCTTTTTGTTGCTACACTATTCCTGCTGCATACCACCCGGGCGCAATTATTAAAAAAAGTACTCGGCGACAAAACAGACAGTTCCGGTATTTTAAATAATGTATTGGGTAAAGGCGCCGGCAGCTTAAGTACTGACGAGATCGCTTCAGGACTGAAAGAGGCATTATCAGTCGGCGCAGAAAAAGCAGGCAACAGCCTATCCTCTCTAAACGGCTTTTTTGGTAACGCCGCTATCAAGATATTAATGCCTGATGAAGCAAAAAAAGTGGAAGAAAAACTTCGTGCCATAGGATTGGGCGACCAGGTAGATAATGCTATTCTGTCTATGAACAGGGCTGCCGAAGATGCCGCGAAGTCTGCCGCTCCGATATTTGTAAATGCCATCAAACAAATGAGCATCAAAGACGCTGCCGGGATATTAAAGGGAGGAGATTTTGCCGCGACTGATTATCTCAAAGATAAAACCACTGCATCATTGACAGCATCTTTTAAGCCGGTGATCGAAAAATCGCTTGAAAAAGTAAATGCCACAAAATACTGGAATACTGTTTTTTCTGCCTATAACAAAGTTGCGCTCAAAAAAATCAACCCTGATCTTACAGCCTATGTAACTGAAAAAGCTTTAGACGGCATTTTCCACGAGGTAGGCCAGGAAGAGCAAAAGATCCGCAAAGATCCTTTAGCACGCACTTCTGACCTGCTTAAAAAAGTGTTCAGCAATGGATGAGTAGCAACCCCTTTGAGCAACCCCATATTGCCAATGAGATATACTGAAAATATCTGTGTCATTAAAATTAATGTCGCAATTCTGTTTTCAAATTTTTGTCAACATTTAATTCATCTGCCGATAAAGTGTTGCTTTTGAAAATTGTCGCTATGAATTTTAGAGGGGTCAAATTCTTGTTCCCATTGTTCTCTCTTTTTTGCTCCTCGTTTGCCATACTTTTTGTCAAAAATTTCGTCAAGGGTAGTGATATTATTTTCTTTTTTCGTTTTCATACTATCCTTTTATTTTTAATGCTCTTTCAACTTCTGTTGTTTTATCGTTTTCGCTTTACGAAGTGAACTACTTAGACAACAAAAAAGCAAATTGTTTAAAAAGAGCTTTGTCTCTCGAAAATGGTGTCGTAGAAAGACCGCCAACTTATAAATATATCGCACTCAACCTTTTTCCTAAAGAAAAAGATTTTTACTTTCACTGACGCAAATTTGGCAGCATTGGCTTGTATACAGTCATTTCTCAACCAAGTGTTTTCATTTTTCTGTTGAAATTTGCAGAAAAACACCTATCTTAACCTGCAAACACCATCAAATGAAAAATGCTAACCTTATAATGGTGCTGTTGTGCTATGCCACCTTACCAAGCAACGCACAGAACGCCCGGCAACCCGTTGTTACCTGGTATGCTTCTTCCGGCGCTTACAGCAAAGATTTCTCTGATGCCTTCACCGTGTATACTAATCCCGCTTCGCTTGCCGGCACAGACCATTTTTCAGCAGGCGTTTATGGAGAGCAGCGGTTTATGCTTACCGAAACGGGAAATTATGCTGCAGTAATTGCGATCCCTTCCGCTTCAGGCAATTTTGCCCTCACGGCCGAATATTTTGGATATAAAGCATATAATGAAACCACGCTCGGTATCGGTTACGGGCGGAAGATCGGGGAGCAGGTATATATCGGCGCCAGGTTCAACTATTACAGTGTGCTGATCCAATCGTATGGAAAAGCTTCCACTTTAAATGCAGAAGCAGGAAGCCTGTTCCAGCTTACCCCGCAATTATGGTCGGGCTTTTCCGTAGCTAACCTTTTTCCCGGCAGGCTCGGAAAACAGACCGGTGAAAAATTAGCCCGGGTATACAAAGCAGGAATAGGCTATACCTTATCGCAGTTATGCTTCTTTGGCGCAACAGTGATCAAAGAAGAAAACAGTGTCCCGTCAGCCCATTTCAGCATACAATACCGCCCCATAAGACAACTGTTTGCCCGTGCAGGCATACTAACGGGCAACCATAGCTGGTATGCAGGCCTGGGATATCTCTGGAAAAATTTACGTATGGATATCACCGCAAGCTTCCACGACCGCCTCGGCATGTCGCCGGGCCTGCTATTACTATACGAAGCACCTCAAACTGAAACGGAATGAGGTGGCATATTATCATAGCAGCGTTGCTTCCATTGCAGATCCTTGCACAGGAACCGGCCGGCACTTCAATGGAAGAACAACTCGAAGATATTGCAGAGAACAATGAAGATGCGGAGATCACCGATGACTCGTGGATGCAGCAAATGGCGTTTTTCAAAAAGCATCCCCTGGATCTCAACCAGGCCTCGGAAGCGGAATTACAAACACTGCAACTGTTGTCTCCTGTTCAGATCGGGCAGTTGCTGGAATACCGCAGGGTTTTAGGCAGGCTTATCAGCATTTACGAGCTCCAGGCAGTGCCCGGATGGGATGTAGCGCTGATCAGGAAAATACTGCCCTATGTCACTGTAAGCAATGGAGCTCCTTTATACAATACGTTGCTCAGCCGGTTTGACAAAGGCGATCAAGGCCTGCTGCTGCGTTTTTCCACATTACTTCAAAAGCCCAAAGGATATACTATAAAAGACAGCTCAAAAAGCCATTATGCCGGCAGCCCCGCAAGAGCATTGATACGCTATACCTATCAATACAAAAACCTTTTGCAATATGGTCTGACTGCCTCAAAAGATGCCGGCGAAGCTTTTTTCGGGAAACATGAAAAGGCAGGCTTTGACTTTTATTCCATACATTTTTTTGCACGCAATGCAGGTATCATAAAATCACTGGCATTAGGCGATTACACCCTCAACCTCGGGCAGGGGCTTATCTGCTGGCAGGGGCTTGCCGTGGGCACTGGAGCCGAAGCGACAAATATTAAAAGGCAGTCGGCTATACTACGTCCTTATAATTCTGCAGGAGGCTATTTTTTTAACCGCGGAATAGCCGTAACGCTCGGTAAAAGCCAGTGGCAGGCTACGGGTTTTATTTCCAGGAAACAATTAGATGCAAATATTGACTATAAGGATGAATGGCAGTCGGATGTAGCATCTTCCATACATACTTCGGGATATCACCGCACCACTTCTGAAATAGCAGACCGCGGAACCTTATCCTTCCTGATGTATGGAGGCAATATCAGCTACACTTCCCCCCGCCGTCACATAGGGTTTAGCACCATGCAATACTCCTTCGGGAAACCTGTTGCAAAGGAGGCAGTCCCCTACAACCTGTACGCACTGTCCGGACGCCGATGGAGCAATTACAGTATTGACTACAGCTTCTCTTTCAGAAATGCACATTTTTTTGGAGAAACTGCTACAGATGCTAACCGGCATTTGGCTACGATCAATGGAGTAATAATAGGCGTTGATGCAAAAGCAGATATCAGTTTGCTTTACCGGTCCATTTCTCCAAAGTATCAGTCTTTTTATGGGAATGCGAATACCGTGAATACGATGCCCGTTAATGAAAATGGATTATATATAGGAGCTGCCCTGAGATTGTCTTCTGCGCTCCGCATAGATCTTTCAGCGGATATATTTCATTTTCCCTGGCTCAAATACAGAGTGGATGCGCCATCGGGCGGAAGCAGCTATGTTGTTCAATGCTCATACAAACCATCGAAGCTTACCGAAGTGCACACACGATACAGGGTTCAGCACAAACCTGTCAATCAAAGCACCGGTAGTAATCCGTTGAATGAAGTCATTCCTTTTTCCAGCCAGTCCTGGCGGACACAGGTCAACCGCCAGTTGGGCAAACAGTTCAGCATCAGGCAAAGGTTTGAGATAGTCTGGTATGCTACAGAAAACAAACCGTCTGAAAAAGGGTTTCTTACCAGCTTCGATCTCTTCTTTAAGCCGGCATCCGGCCGATTCACCACCAATATCCGTATGCAGTATTTTGAAAGCGACAGTTATAATGCCCGGCTATATGCATACGAAAACGATGTTTTATATTATTATGCTATTCCAACCTTCTACGATAAGGGAATACGATATTATCTCAACCTGAAATATGCATTAGGCAGGTCTGTAAGCGTATGGCTGAAGTGGGCGGAGACCTTATATACCGGTAAAAACACTATAGGAAGCGGGCTTGATGAGATTGAAGGCAGCAGAAAATCAGAAATACGCCTGCTGGCAACGATAGATCTGTAAAGCTGCTCATTCTTGTTTACATTTGCAGAAATACATATTATGGCAGACCAACCACAGCAACCTAACCAGCTAAATATTGAGATATCAGAAGAGATAGCGGAAGGCATATATGCCAATCTTGCCATCATTACACACAGCCATGCGGAATTTGTAGTGGATTTTGTGAATGTAATGCCCGGCACTCCAAAGAGCAAAGTGAAATCGCGCCTGATCCTGACACCGCAACATGCCAAGCGGTTCATGAAGGCCCTCATAGATAATGTAAAAAGATATGAAGCAGCAAACGGACCGATCCAGGATATAGAGGAAATACAGATCCCCATGAACTTTGGCGGCCCCGCCGCCCAGGCGTAAAGATCCTGTCACATAGCAGACGAAGCGCATCAATACTGCTCCGGATCATAGTGATGCAGCAAGTGGAATAATTTCAAATCTTAAATTTTAAATCTCCCATGTCTTCTTTTATTTCCAATGAGCGCCCCGCGGTGGATAAAGTGATCAGTGATATTGCAGATTACGTGCTGAACTATGAGATCAACAGCGAGCTTGCCCGGACAACGGCACATTATTGTCTTTTAGATACCCTTGGATGCGGTTTTGAAGCGCTCACCTATCCTGCATGTACCAAGTTGCTGGGCCCGATAGTACCGGGAACAATAGTGCCCGATGGAGCCAAAGTGCCCGGCACCTCCTACCAACTGGATCCTGTACAGGCAGCATTTAATATCGGAGCCATCATCCGCTGGCTGGATTTTAATGATACCTGGCTGGCTGCGGAATGGGGGCACCCTTCCGACAACCTTGGCGGCATACTGGCGGCTGCCGACTGGCTTTCCCGCACAGCGGTATCCAGGGGAAAGCAGCCGCTGACAGTGAAAGATGTTCTTGATACCATGATCAGGGCGCACGAGATACAGGGAGTGATAGCGCTGGAAAATTCCTTTAACCGGGTTGGGCTTGACCACGTGCTGCTGGTAAAGCTGGCTTCCACCGCCGTAGTGGGGAAACTTATCGGTTTGACGAGAGAAGAACTGATCAATGCTATATCGCTGGCATTTGTTGATGGTCATTCGCTGCGCACCTACCGCCACGCTCCCAATACCGGCAGCAGGAAATCCTGGGCTGCAGGCGATGCTACTTCACGTGGCGTACGTCTTGCACTGATCGCGAAAACAGGGGAAATGGGATACCCTTCTGTGCTTACTGCAAAAACCTGGGGGTTTTATGATGTGCTGTTTAAGGGAAAGGAATTTGCATTCCAGAGAGATTATGGCGCTTATGTTATGGAAAATGTATTGTTCAAAATATCATTCCCGGCGGAGTTCCATTCACAAACAGCCGTTGAAGCTGCCATGACATTGCATTCGCGGCTCAGATCAATGAACAAAACGGCGGAAGACATTAAGTCGCTGAGGATACGCACCCATGAAGCGGCTATTCGTATCATTGATAAGAAAGGCCCGCTGCACAACCCTGCCGACAGGGATCACTGTATCCAGTATATGATCGCCGTGCCGCTGATATGGGGAAGGCTTACCGCTGCGGATTATGAAGATAATATTGCTGCAGATCCCCGGATTGATGCATTGCGGGATAAAATGTTCACTGTGGAAGATCCGCAGTTTACCAAAGACTACCACGATCCGGAAAAAAGATCTATTGCCAATGCGCTGCTGGTAGAACTTAACGATGGAACTATTCTTGACGAAGTAGTAGTTGAATATCCTATAGGGCATAAGCGCCGCCGTGAAGAGGGCATACCCGTGCTCATTGAAAAATTCAAAACTAATCTTGCGAGAAGGTTTGCCGCAAAACAGCAACAGACCATCCTGGACAATGCACTGGACCGGGAAAAGCTACAGGCTATACCTGTGCATGAGTTTGTAGATATGATGGTAGTGTGAAGAATAGGTGCCAGGTTAATCGTGAGAAGTCAGAAGTCAAACGTGAAAATCTCACATCTCACTTTTCACGTCTCACAATTATTTCTGAGTTATGTTAATCGTGAAACATCAGAAGTCAAACGTGAAAATCTCACATCTCACTTTTCACGTCTCACAATTATTTCTGAGTTATGTTAATCGTGAAACATCAGAAGTCAAACGTGAAAATCTCACATCTCGCCTTTCACGTCTCACAATTGTTTACGATATAACAATCTTGCCTGTCTTAGCGACAAATATGCCTGCCATATATCTTTCGGTTTCCTATTCTGCAATATCCGAAGATGACCGGATTTTAAAGTCGGCATATTTCCAGGCTTCTTCGAAAGCAGCCTTAGCGCTTTGCGCTTCACTGTGCTTATTTTGCAACTCCAATGCATTATACAACCCTATCAGGGCCCAGCCATTTTTTCGCCAGGTCTGCAGATCCCGGTTATATACTTTTTCAGCTTCGCTATATTTTCCTGCTTTGAGCAATACGGCTCCCAAATGATGCCGTACGGAGAAAAACCAGTCAGGAGGCTCATTGTAATTGAGATCATCTTCAATAACAACAGCTTCTTCCAGTAATGAAACAGACCGGGCGGTCTGGTTTTGTCTGAATACAATGCCTGCTTCCAATACCTTTACCGCGATCTGCACCAGGTCGGCAGTGGTATTGATCCCCCAAACGGTCAGGTGCTGAAGGGAAGTATCGGCAGTCAGTATGAGCAGGCTGTCCATTTCTTTTTGCGCATTAGACATATCGTGCTTTCCCAGGTAGGCCATTCCCCTGGCATAATGCCAGATCGCTTTCGGGTATACAAGACCCTTTGCAGGAGCTGCAATCGAAAGGATCGTATCCCACATTGAAAGTTTTACGGCTACATAATAAGGGATAATATAATAGTGTTGTAAGGTGCCCCATTCCGGCAAACGCATGATGTCTGTTGCAGTGTGTAGCTGTAATTGCTTTGACGCCTCCCAGGCTACTGCGGAGTTCCCCTCCAGTGTGGCTGTGGCTGCCAGAAAATGATAATTATGCGGATAATATGACAATGGATAAACGCCCTGCGCATGACAGGCTGTTGTATACACACTGTCAATCTCTACTGCACGAATATTAGCAAGCGAGCCCTGATGGTAGTCGCCCGTATTGATGTAAATATGCGATGGCATGTGCACCAGGTGACCTGAGCCCGGCACCACTGTTTCCAGTAGCTTTGCACTGCCCAATGCTTTCTCGGGTGTGGCGGATGCTTCCATCGCATGAACATAAAAATGGTGCGCTCCCGGATGCTTCGGGTTTATTTTTATCAGGTGCTCCAAAACAGCCAGCAGCTCCGGCGTCCACGCTTTTGGCGCTTTTGTTGTTTTATCATACAAATCCCAGGGATGCAGGTTCATCATCGCCTCAGCGTATAACGCACCTATATCAGGGTCGGCAGGGTATTGTGCATATACCTTTTTCATAGCTGCAGTATAGGCAATATCCAATGGGCTGCGGTCAACCGGTGGTTGCGCCGCGTACCGCGTCGTCAATGCTTCAATCAGCGCTGTTTCTTTTGGTGTGCAATTCCCAATGAGCGATTTCGCTTTCACAGAAGCTTCATAAGCACGTTGAAAATTATCTTCTTCCATCCCGCCATTGTAATTGGGACCTAACACATACGCATACCCCCAGTAAGCCATAGCACAAGAAGGATCCAGCCGGGTTGCTTCATAAAAAGACCTTGCCGCTTCCGCATGATTAAATCCATACGCCAACATCATTCCCTGGTTGAAATACTCCTGCGCCTCCTTGCTGGAAGTTGAAATCCTGAAATCAATACCACCGAGTCCATCGAACCTGGGCGCTTTTTTCCCTGAAGTGTACCATTCTTTATCGCTGGTCTTAGGGCTATAGCAGCCAATGATCTCAGCATCTTTACCTGCTGACTGTTTTTCTCTGCTGCCGCTGGGATTGTTGCAGGCAAAAAGCATTATAATGGAGAAGACTACCAGATAACGGGAATGCATATAACAACAGTTTAGATGTAGGATCCTTTTAATAATTTTCCGTATTTCTTTGTGAGAGGTGAAACTTGCCTACCGGTTTACCTGCCGTAGGCATGGCAGGCAGGCGATAAATATGAGGATCTCACATTTATCCTCTCACTTTTGACGTTTAATATAACATGAGCCGCAAGATCACCCCGGCAAAAGCTGTCACTTCTCTCCGTCCTGCTTGTCTTTCACACACCTGAAGCCGAGATTATTGCTCCCGCTGCTTACTTCTCCTTTTCCCCGGCTTCCGGCTTTGTAGCGTATGCAATACTGGTCGCTGCACAAAAATGAGCCTCCGCGCTGTACACGCTTCACTGCGCCGGGCTCATCGGGGTCATAGCTGTCTGTGGGACCGGTGGGATTATCTTCAGGGCTGTTTTTATAATAGTCGGGACGATAATAATCAGAACACCATTCCCATACATTTCCATCCATATCATACAGCCCGTAGCGGTCGGGCGGAAATGTTTTTACCGGCGCCACGCCGGTGAAGCCATCTTCCCTGGTGTTGGCATCAGGAAAATGCCCCTGGTAAATATTAGCAACCCATTTCCCGCCGGGTTTCAGCTCATCGCCCCAATAGTAATCTGCATACTGCCTGCCGCCTCTGGCTGCAAATTCCCATTCCGCTTCCGTCGGCAGGCGCTTGCCCGCCCATCTGGCATACGCCGCTGCATCTTCGTAGCATACATGGACGACAGGCTCATTGCCCCTGTTTTCAATGGAGCTGCCTGATCCTTCGGGATGATGCCAACTGGCATTTGGCACATAGGTCCACCATTGCATGGGATTGTTGAGGTTTACAGGATGAGGCGGCGGCGTAAATACTGCCGACCCCGGCACCAGCTTATCAGCAGGCACACCCGGAAAATCAGCAGGGTTTAATGGACGTTCTGCAACAGTTTTGTAACCTGTAGCCTTCACAAAGGCTGCAAACTGGGCATTGGTGACCTCATGTTCATCCATCCAGAATCCCTTCACTTTCACTTTATGGACAGGCAGGGCATCCGGAAATGAATTGCTCCCCATTTCAAAAGCGCCCCCGGGGATCCATAGCATTTTGCAGGTATCCTTATACTCAGCCACAATTGCGCTGCTGTCTGTAGCTTTAAATACGGCAAAACGGGATGGGGGTGCAACACAATGAGTAGTATCTGTGGTTGTATCTGCTGCAATATCTTTTGACGAAGCGCTCTTTTTCTGCGTGCAGGAAAAGACGCAAAAAGACAACAGCAGCCAACCCCGGGCCGCAACAATATTTCTATACTTTATCCGTCTGCTTTCAACATTCAACATGAGGCAAAGATAATGGCTAAAAATGGTTTGACTCTTTCACGGGCGTACCGAAAACCTGCAACGCCTCATCATCTTTGAACTGAACGATGAGCTTTTGCAATGAGGCTTTTAATGAGCTCACTATTTTCATATTCTTTTTATCAGCATAAATATTATGCAGCTCCCGGGGATCTTGCTCAAGATCATATAATTCCCATGCATCCGCACCACCATAAAAGCGGATGAGCTTATACCTCGTTGTTCTTATCCCAAAATGAGGATATACATGATGAGGTTGCGGAAATTCGTAATAGTGATAATACATCTGGTTTCGCCATGGCACTATTTTTTTACTATTGTTTTTCAATAGTGGCAGCATTGAAGTGCCTTGTATAGCAGAAGGAGGGCGGATACCGGCAATATCAAGGATGGTGGGAGCCCAGTCTATGCCCAGGACGAACTGGTCAAACACAGTTCCGGGCTTTATTACGCCGGGATAACGCATAACAAATGCAGTGCGTAAAGATTCTTCGTACATAAAGCGCTTGTCGAACCAGCCATGCTCGCCAAGATAAAACCCCTGGTCGGCAGCATATATTACAATGGTATTTTCTGCCAGTCCCGACTGATCTACATAATCCAGTATTTTGCCGATGTTCCTGTCCAGCCCGTGAGCTGTTGCGAGGTAGTCTTTCATGTAACGCTGATATTTCCATTGCAGCAGGGCATCACCGGTCAGGTGCTGCTCATCAAATGACTTGCTGATCTTATTCTCATAATAGTCATAAAATATCTTTTTCTGCTCCGGGGTAAACCGGTTGTATATGCCGCTTGCCACATAATCGGTATGCACTTTGAGGTCTTCCTTCAGGCGCATGGTCTTATCAATGGTCATGTCCTGGTTAGTAGCGGCAAACCTTCCTTTATAGTCGTCATAAAAAGTTTCCGGCAGGGGGAAATCTACAGAATCATATATTCCCAGGTCTTCCAGTGCGGGCAGCCATTCCCGGTGCGTTGCCTTCTCCCCCACTACCAGAAAAAAAGGCTTTGAGCTATCCCTGTTTTTGAGCCAGTTGAGAGAAAGCCCTGTAATGATATCGGTTACATACCCTTGGATGCGAGTGGTATCTCTTTGCCGGTTTACAAAATCAGGATTGTAGTATTGCCCCTGACCGGGAAGTATGTTCAGATAGTCAAAGCCATACGGGATATCGCCCAGGTGCATCTTGCCGATCCATGCGGTTTGGTATCCTCCTTCCTGCAGCAATTGGGGAAATACTTCCTGGTCTATATCGAACTTACCGCTGTTTACCATATAACCATTCACATGACTGTATTTGCCTGTAAGCAGGCAGGCCCTGCTGGGGCCGCATATTGCATTGGTAATAAAAGTATTCCTGAATATGGCTCCCGACTTCGCGATCCGGTCTATATTGGGTGTCTGCACCAGTTTGCTGCCATAAGCGCTTACCGACTGGTAAGCATGATCGTCAGAAAAGATGAAAATAACATTAGGTCTCTTCACAGTTCCCTGTTGCGCCCGGGCATGGTTGCTGCTGCAAAGAAAAAACGGCAGGAGCAGCAGGTAAAAGCATAAAACGTTTTTTTTCATGTGGCAATTTTAGCGGGTATACGATGACAATGGCCAAACAGTGATTAAAAATACGGACTACTGTGTAAAGATGACGCTATATACCAGAACAAACGCATATAAATTTTGTAGATGCAGAATCAATGTCGTTTCTTTAAGAAGGTATAGCGTTTTTAAGGGTAAACTGTTGATTGCCTCAAACCGGCGGTTCGTATCTCCCGCCCAGGGTGGGACCCCTGCTTTTTGCTTTGAGGAGGTCTGTCAGTTTTATATCATTATTCATCGATCCCTTTGATCAGCGGTAGTATAAATCTCACCCAGAAAAAGGTGGCTCATTCGGATACTGGTAACAGTGCGATTAATCTCTGCGTTGCTGATAAATTAAAAAGTTTTATGCTAACAGCTATTGCGGCTTTGCCGCCGGCTGCAGTTCAGCAAAAGGAATGATAAAAGTTACTATTGTTCCCTTCTTATTGTCTATCAGGAATTTTCCGTGAAGCAGCTCCATTCGTTTTGCCATATTCTTCAGCCCGTTGCCTCCTGCATATTGAGCGGCATCTCCGGGCATACCTTTACCATTGTCAGCGATAGTGATCTGCAATTTTCCGGGAAAAGAGAAAGAGATATTCAGGCAGGTCGCCCCGGCATGCTTGACCACGTTGTGCAGCGCTTCTTTTACCGCCAGGAAAATATTCCGCCGCACATCCCCCGCAACATCTAAGACTATGATCTTTTCCGGCATTTCAATATCACAGGCGATGCCTACCTGCTCCATAAAATTCATAGCATATTCCCTGATATAAGATATCAGCCCCGGAAGATCATCATTGGTGTGATTCAGCGACCAGAGAATTTCATTCATTGACTGCACCAGCCGCTCGGAATTTTCTGAGATACGCTCCAGTTCCTTCATATAATTATCGCCCATACGCTTTTTTGCCATTTCGCTCATCAGCCTGATACCGGAAAGCCCGTCCCCTATTTCAGTCTGAAGCTCGTATGAGATTTCTTTGCGCATGGTCTGCAGCACATTTGATATCTTTCTTTCATGATCTTTTCCTTTATGCGCCCAGGCGGGGGAAAGTGTGGCAAAAGTCTCTGCATATAATTTCGTTTTGTATACAAGCCCGGTATTAAGTATTATCAATTCGAGTATAACACCTGCCTGGAAATAAATAATCACGTTCCTGTTACCAATGCCTGAATAAGGATCAGCGTAACCCAGGATCACAGACAACAGGGCACCTAATGCCACCATCAGGCTGCCTGCTGCCAAAAATGGCCCCAGGATGATTTTCTTCTTAATGATGAAATACAAAACGCCCATGCAGGCAAGATAAGATACAGCAGAAACAAAAAAATTGATCCTGATGCTGACAGAAAAATCCTTGTACATGACAGTAACCGCAAAAATAATTATGGCATAGGCAAGCATGCTATTCTTTATGACAGTAACGGTCTTGTATAGTCGTGTTCCTGTAGACGTATTGATCAGGAACAGAAAAGCAAATTCAATGTAGAAATAAAAAGCGATGAAAAGGATGGTCTTATCTACCATTAATTCATTGAAAGAAAAGCTCCCGATACGGACTATTTCATCGGCACCGCTGTTGTATTTCAGGAAAAAATAGATGCCCACAGTAATGGAATACGCTGCATAATACAGGTATTCTTTTCTCCGGAAGAAATACCATTGTACCAGAGAATACAGCACCTGGAACAAGAGGAGACCAAGCATGAATGGCTCAGGTAGCATAGTAGTTTTGAATTAGGGCTTTACGATCCCGGATCTATACCAATGCAAATATTACGAAAATATTTGGTAGAAAACCTGAACTGTGCATCCTATGCTATTTAGTTCCGGTAAGAGCTACCGGAAGTGGTTAAAAATGCCCCGTAATTACTAAAGAGCAACTATACCATAGAGGGGCTATGCAAGCGACCGACTATTTCGCATGCCTTTGCTGCAATATATCAGCAACATCTTTTAGCCGGTAGCCTTTTGCATTGAGCAATATCAGGTAATGAAAAAGCAGGTCTGCAGATTCATTCAGGAAAAGATCGTCATTGTTATCCTTGGCTTCTATTACCGTTTCCACTGCCTCCTCGCCTACTTTTTGCGCAATTTTATTGATGCCTTTATGAAAGAGCCGGGCAACGTATGATTCTTCCGGCGACACTTTTTTACGAAGCTCAATGATATCTTCAAGATAATAAATGAAATCCTGCTTATGATTCTTTTCATCCCAGCAGGTATCGGCGCCCGTATGGCAAACCGGGCCTAAAGGATGTACTTTTATTAAGAGCGTATCATTATCACAATCCACCGTTGCAGATCTTAATTCAAGAAAATTACCGCTCTCTTCCCCTTTTGTCCACAATCTTCTCTTGCTGCGGCTGTAAAAGGTAACTTTTCCCGACTGCATGGTTTCATTCCAGGCATCTTCATTCATAAAACCGAGCATCAGCACTTTGTGGGTATCTACATCCTGAATGACAGCAGGCACCAAGCCATCACTATATTTCTTGAAATCTATTTTCATTTATTATCCGGTAAAGGCTGCAAGTTAATGTATTCGGTTGAGAAGCCCCCGGGCCTCTCCCGAAGGAGAGAAGAAAAGTCCCTTATTTGCAAAAAGTGATCAAAAGAAAGGTGAGACGACAAACGTGAAACGACAAACGTGAAACGACAAACCTCTTTGTGCTACTTTGTGTCTCGGTGTCTTAGTGGTTCCTGTATTTCTACAGCCGCACTTCAATTGCTTTTGAAGATAAATATTGTTTCAGATCGGGGATGCTTATTTCTTTGAAATGAAAAATGCTGGCTGCCAGGGCTGCATCAGCTTTTCCTTCCTGAAAAACGGTTACAAAATGCTCCATCGTTCCGCCTCCCCCACTGGCAATAACAGGAACGGGTAGTTGAGTAGACAATGTTTTTGTAATATCCAGCGCGAATCCCTGCTTGGTACCATCGTGGTTCATAGAGGTGAGCAATACTTCTCCGGCACCCAGATCAACGGCTTGCTTGGCCCAGTCTATACAGCGGGTATCCGTTTTTGTTCTGCCGCCATTCAGGTACACGTACCATTCCCCATCCTCTTCTTTTCTCGTGTCTATCGCCAGCACCACGCACTGGCTGCCAAACTCTTTGGCAAGCTCGGCAATCAGTTCCGGTCTTTTGAAAGCTGCAGTATTTACAGAGATCTTATCCGCTCCGTTTTGCAGCAATACGCTTACGTCCTGCACACTGCTGATACCGCCGCCTACCGTGAAAGGGATATTGATATGATGCGAGATACGGTTAGCCAGCTCACTCAGCGTTTTTCTTTTTTCAACTGTGGCAGTAATATCCAGGAACACCAGTTCGTCCGCCCCCTGCTGAGCATATAAAGCGCCCAGCTCCACCGGGTCGCCGGCATCACGCAGGTTTACAAAATTAGTGCCCTTCACGGTGCGACCGTCTTTTATGTCGAGGCAGGGAATGATGCGCTTCGTAAGCATGGGTTATTTATTGTTTGGAGTTTTCAGTTTAGCAGTTATACCTGGAGATTACGGAATTTTTGCCCTTTTATATTTGTTTTGTTCAGATAGTTCATAAAAGCAGCAATACCCGCGGATAATTTTTCGTACGGAATATATACTTCATTAAATTCGGAGTGAGTAATAAAATTTTGATCGAGTGCGCGATATAACTGGGATTTCACCTCACCACAAGACCCTTTAGCGACTCCTAAAAAATTAATAAACTCAAGACGCGAAGCTCTTTCAAACCCTTCAGCGATATTATCCATAACTGACCCTGCGGATGATTTTATCTGCTCTTTAAACTATATTCTTTTATAAAAACTTCTTTTTGAGTAAATTTAAAAATTTTCAAAGACAATAATCTTGCCTGTTTCCAAATTTCTAGTTCTTCAAATTTAAAAATTGTAGGCATAGCTTTCGTAGTTAGCAAGCCTAAAACTACAAACAATAAACTACAAACTTCCTAACTCCTTTGTGCTTATTTTCCCTTCGTAAATCGCTTTCCCTATTATCACCCCTTTGCAGCCTGCCTGCCGGAGCATATCAAGATCCTGCATACCGCTTACTCCGCCGCTGGCGATGAAATGCAGCTCGGGGAACTTTGAAGTGATACTTTTATAAAGCTCAGTTGCCGGGCCTTCCAGCTTACCGTCTTTGCTCACATCAGTACAGAATAATTGCTTCACGCCATGCTGTATATATTTTTCTATAAAATCGTATATCCAGATGTCAGTCGTCTCTATCCAGCCGCCTATGGCGATCTTTTCATTTTTCACGTCCGCCCCCAGCAAGAATTTATCTGCACCGAAAAGATGGAACCAGCGTAACAGCTCTTCCTCATTCTTTACGGCAATGCTGCCTACCGTAGCTAATGCTGCTCCGGAATTAAATACAATATTTACGTCTTCTTCTTTCTTTATGCCCCCTCCGAAATCTATTATCATTGCAGTTTTTCCCGCCAGTGTTTCCAGCACCTTCCAGTTCCTCACCTGCCCGGCTTTTGCCCCATCCAGATCCACCAGGTGCAGGCGGCGCAGACCCGCATCTTCAAACTGCTTTGCTACTTCGAGAGGGTGTTCATTATAAATTTTCTTCTGCGCATAGTCACCCTGCGTGAGGCGTACACATTTCCCGTCTATGATATCTATTGCCGGAATGATTTCCATGAATGCTTTGACCTTTATAATGTGATGAAATTTTTCAGGATCTGCTCTCCCTTATCTGCACTTTTCTCGGGGTGGAACTGTACCCCGTAGAAGTTATCCCTGTGCAGCGCCGAACTATAGGGGAGGATATAATTGGTGGCAGCAATGGTATGCTCTCCCAAAGCGGCATAATAGCTGTGCACAAAATATACATAACTGTTATCCGGTATATTGCTGAACAGAGGCGTTTTTACATCGTAAATATTATTCCATCCTATCTGTGGAATTTTCAATTTATTACCTGTGGATGCCGCCTTTCCAAAATACTTTACGTCTTCATCAAAAATCCCAAGGCATTCCACCTTATTTTCTTCGGAAAACCTGCACATCAACTGCATTCCGAGACAAATACCAAGCACCGGTTGCTGCAGGTTTTTGATCACCTTATCCATTCCTCTTTCCTTAAGATAGCGCATAGCGCTGCTGGCTTCTCCCACGCCGGGAAAGATCACTTTGTCAGCCCGCTCGATCTCAGGGATATCATCCGTCACCTTTGCTTCGACGCCTATTCTTTCCAGCGCGTATAAAACCGACTGAATATTTCCGGCGTTATATTTTATAATTACAAGATTCATCGTACCTTAGTTTCATGCGGAAGTAGCTCAGTTGGCAGAGCATCAGTTTCCCAAACTGAAGGCCGCGGGTTCGAGCCCCGTTTTCCGCTCTTTTTTATTTCAGTATCCCTTCCAGGAATTTTTTAGTTGTCTCCTTTATATCTGCACCTGATTGCAAGGCTTTGATATATGCGCTCCCTATAATTGCCCCGTTTGCATAGCTGCACGCCGACTCAAAACTCGCTTTATCTTTTATCCCAAAGCCTACCATTACAGGGTTTTTCAACTGCATATCTTTCAGCTTCTTTAAATATACTTCTACATCGGAAAAATTTTTATCCTTACCTGTGGTTGAAGAAGAAGATACCGCATAGATAAACCCTGTGCTCAGGTCATCAATTTTGCGGATGCGCTCTTCGGAAGTTTCAGGAGTGACCAGGAAAATAAAATCAAGACCGTATTTTTTGATCACCGGGCCATATTCTGTATCAAACTCTCTTATCGGCAGATCCGGAAATATCAGTCCGTCCACCCCCGCAGCCGCAACTTCTTTGCAAAACCTTTCAAACCCATACTGTAATACCGGGTTGATATACCCCATCAAAATTACCGGCACACTTACAGAAGAACGCAATGGCTGCAACTGGCCGATCAGTGTTTTTATTGTCATACCATTCTGAAGTGCCACGCCGCCGCTCTCCTGTATCACCGGTCCGTCTGCCAGCGGATCGCTGTAAGGAATGCCCAGCTCTATGATGTCAGCGCCATTCTCCTGAAGCGCTTTCATCACTTCCAGTGTGCTGTTCAGCAAGGGATACCCCGCCGTACAATATATGTTCAGTACTTTTCTTTGCTTTCGTTTAAATAATTCCTGTATCCTGCTCATTTATTTGAGATTTGAAATTTGAGATAGAGGCGGGTTACAAGTTGCAGGTTGCAAGTTTCAGGGGACAGATTGTCTTGCAGGCGCAAGGCATGCCTTGCGTCTACAGTGTTCACCTTACCACTTATCACTTACTACTCTCTCTTCCATCGCCTTCATATAAGTCGCCATATCTTTATCGCCTCTTCCGCTCAGACACACTACTACGGTATCCTTCGGCGTTAGTTTCAACTGGTTGAGTCCTGCAATGGCATGGGCGCTCTCCAACGCGGGAATAATGCCTTCCAGCCGGGTGAGCTCAAATGCGGACTCAATCGCTTCGTCATCTGTAGCACTAAGAAAAAGCCCGCGGCCTGTTTCAAAAAGATGGGCATGCAGGGGACCAATACCCGGATAATCCAAACCCGCGGAAATACTGTGCGGCTCCACTACCTGCCCGTCTTCTGTCTGCATCACCAGGCTTTTACTGCCGTGCAAAACACCAGGCTTTCCCAACTGCGTGGTTGCTGCGCTCATCCCGGTTTTGACGCCATGCCCTGCTGCTTCCACCGCTACCAGTTGCACAGAAAACTCCTCCAGGAAATGATAAAATGTTCCTGCCGCATTGCTACCTCCTCCTACACATGCCACCACATGAGTGGGCAGCTCACTGCCGGTATGCTCTTTTAACTGCCACTTTATTTCCTCGCTGATCACACTCTGGAACCTCGCCACCATATCGGGATAAGGGTGGGGACCTACCACACTCCCAATAATATAATGTGTGTCCACGGGATTGTTGATCCAGTCTCGGATAGCTTCGTTCGTAGCATCTTTCAGGGTCTTGCTGCCGCTTGTTGCAGGCACTACTTCGGCTCCCAGCATTTTCATTCTCGCCACATTCGGCGCCTGGCGCTCTATGTCTTTCTCACCCATATATACCACGCATTGCATATTCATCAGCGCACACACCGTGGCAGTAGCTACTCCATGCTGACCGGCGCCCGTCTCCGCAATGATACGATGCTTGCCAAGCCGCCGCGCCAGCAATATCTGCCCGATAGTATTATTGATCTTATGCGCACCGGTATGATTAAGGTCTTCTCTTTTGAGAAAGATCGTGGTACCATGCTTTTCACTTAACCTTTTGGCATGGTATAACGGCGACGGACGGCCGACATAATCTTTCAGCAGGTACCTGAACTCTTTCTGAAAATCTTCGCTGTATATTATTTTCAGGTATTGCGCCTTCAGCTCTTCCACATTGGGATACAGCATCTCGGGAATATATGCCCCGCCGAAATGCCCGTAATAGCCAAAAATATCAGGCTGCTGAAAAGTGCCTTTGTATTGCCCTAATGTTATCGTTCTGTTGATCATTGACTGTTGTTTTGCTGTCCGAAGTCTCTGACTTCGGACTTATTATGTTCTCCATAGTCTCTGACTATGTAATATATTTTTTTGTTCCAGGCTTTAGAACGCTGTTCAGCGCCTGTTGCGTCGCACCCTTGTACTGGAACAATGCTATTCAGCAATATTAAAGCATTCGCTACCTGCATTTCACTGTCCAAAACCCTTTTCCATTATCATAGTATATTGTTCACTATCCCCTGTTTGATCTTCGCTTCAGAAAAAGCTGCATAACGATATGCAGATGAAGTGTGCGACGCCCGTCTGAACGACAGCCCGAAGGATCCATTCTAACGGTGTTCTGTCCGGGCGGGCAACAGGTGATGCCACATGTACCAAAGCCGGTGTCCAAAAAATCAAATGATACATACTTACAATAACTCTATATCCAGGATACCTTTTTCGCCTGCATAATTGATAGCGCTTGAATAAACATAATCTTCCGGCTTACAGACAATACCCGCCCGCACCGGCCCCTGATGAATATAATTGATCTTTTCATCAATAAACTCCCTACCGGAGCATTCTTCAGGATTATTATTATTCGTCCATATCTGGTAATCCTCATTCTTGCTGTTGCGATTACCATAATATTTAAACTGGTGCAGCATCCACAGCCGCCTGTCCTCCACTTCACTCTGGATGACCGGCATCATAGTATGATGCGTATGTTTTTTAAAATCGCGTATAATATCACTCAATGTATACTCTTTCATTGTTGCTCTTGCAATTAAATCAACATGATTGGTCATAATAACAAATGCGTTCAATACTAATCCTTTGTGTTGCTGGCAATATTTAAAAGAATCTATCAAAATGTCTTTATATACTCTTCTTGTCAGCAAATCAATAAAGCCGCAAATAGTAAAAGTCAGCAAGTGTGTGGCATACTGATCTCTGATAGCATAGCCACCTTTGAACATGGTGTTTTTCATATAATGCAAAGTTTTAAACTTTGGAGAACATAGTCTATACGAAGTCAGAGACTTCGTATACCTGTCAGCAACTACAGTATCAACTGCATAAACTTCAAATCCAGCCACCGGTCAAACTTCCATCCCACTTCCTTAAAACAAGCCACTTCCCGGAACCTCAACCCCTCATGCAACCTGACAGACGGAAGGTTCTCTGCATCAATACCCGCTACTATAGTATGGAAACCGAGCCTTTTTGCTTCGCCGATCAACGCTGTCATCAGCAATTTTCCTATACCCTTGCCTTGTTCGGCCTCTTTCACATATACTGCATTTTCTACCGTAAACTTATATGCTGCCCATGCTCTGAAAGGGCCAAGGGCGCCAAACCCTTTTATATCACCGTTTTCTTCCGCTACCAGTACAGGATATCCCTGTTCCTGCTTTACCGCAAACCATTGCTGACGCATCTCCGGTGTATGCGGCACATAATCATACACAGCGGTGGTATGTGCTATAGCATGGTTATAGATATCAAGTATCTGCGGCAGGTCGTTGCTATTGGCGGGTCTGATCTGCATGGCAACTATATTAGCGCCTGTTTAAAAGCCTTTACTTTCTCCATATCTTTTATACCCGGGCTCGTTTCAAACCTGCTGTTTACATCTATGGCAAAAAGATCATTTGCATGCTTGCCGCCGGCAAAGCTTTTTAGTTCTGCCACGTCATCAATACTGATGCCGCCGCTCAGCAAAAATGGTTTGTTGATCGCTGCTCCTTCAAGCAATTTCCAGTCAAACTTTTTCCCGCTGCCGCCATAATTACTCCAGTCTGTATCAAACAAAAACAGGTCGCATACATTGCCATATTCACGCACCTTCCAGTCAATATTATCGCCTTCCTTTATACGAAACACTTTAATAATCGGCACCTGTTCGCTGATCTTTTCACACAGCCTGGGTGATTCATCACCGTGCAATTGCACCATGTACAGCCCATATTCATCCACATATTTCATTACCTCATCATAGGTGGCATTTACAAACACGCCTACTTTGTTGATGGTCAGCTTCGCCTTTTTAAGCTTTTCGCCGACAATCCGTTCCGCAGCATACCTGGGCGACTTGCCATAAAAAATAAACCCTGCAAACTCCACTCCTATCTCATCCAGCATATACACCTGTTCCAGTTGTGTCATCCCACATACTTTAATACGCATAGCTTCAGCTTTTTAGATGCTTAACAAATGCGGCAAATGCAATCGCAGGATCCGGCGCTTTCATAAAGTTTTCTCCTATTAAAAATCCTTTATAGCCATGCTTTTTCAGCTCCAGTATGTTTTCTACCTGGCTTATTCCGCTTTCGGATATCTTTAGCTTGTCAGCCGGTATCATGCTGCTCAACTCAATGGAAGTATTAATACTGACTTCAAATGTTTTCAGGTTACGGTTATTCACGCCCACGATATCCACTTCATCACATATATGACCCAGTTCTTCTTCATTGTGTATTTCCAGCAGCACTTCCAGCCCCAATTGCTTTGCTGTTGCTGCCAGTTGCTTTACCTGCACGGGAGTAAGGTTGGCAGCTATTAATAATATCACATCTGCTCCAATGGATTTTGCTTCTATCAACTGGTATTCATCAATCATGAAATCCTTGCGCAGGATGGGAATATTGTTTATCCTTGCCTCTTTAAAATCATTAAACCCGCCGCCGAAAAAAAACTCATCCGTGAGCACAGAAAGCCCGGAGGCGCCTTTATCTGTATATGCCTTGGTAATGATCGCTGCGTCTGCCCCAGCGTTTATCCATCCCTTAGAAGGCGATTTTCGCTTGAACTCTGCAATAATGCCCGTGCGATCCTTATCGGTTAAGAACTGTTTCAGGGAAAGCGGCTTCCGGTTAAAATACGCAGACTGCTCCAGCATACCGACCGGAGTCCTTACTTTTCTCTCCGCCACCTCAAGTTTCTTCTGTGCTATTATTGTATCTAAAATATTCATTGTTGTAGCTCCCCATTTTCAAACCAGCCTGTCGGCTGGCAGGTTTTCAAATTCCCTCATTTTCAAATTACCCTTGCATTGCCTGTAGTTTTTTCAGTGCACCTAATGCTTTCCCGCTTTCGAGGCTTTCTACGGCTGCAAGATACGCATCATTATAATTATTATAATTGCCGGTACAATGCAGCGCCATCGCCGCATTGGCAAGCACCACTGCATTTTGCGCCCAGCTACCTTCTCCGCTGAGAATGGTCATAAACAATTTTGCTGCTTCTTCTGTGGTGTTTCCTCCATAAATATCCGTTGCCGATACCATCCGTTTGCCCAACTGCTCCGGGGTAAGCACCTGTTCTCCTGCCTGCGTGATGACTTTGGTATCATTGGTCAGGGAAATTTCGTCATATCCGTCCAGGCTATGAATGATAGTAAATGATTTTCCTTTTTGCTGCAATAAATAATTATATATTCTCGCCATTTCCAGGTTGTATACTCCTACCAGTTGATATGCAGGGTTTGCCGGGTTGACCATTGGTCCAAGCATATTGAAAAAAGTGCGTATGCCCAGGTTTTTACGTATTGCCCCTACTGCTTTAAGCGCAGGGTGAAACAAAGGCGCATGCATAAAACATATTCCTGCTTCTTCCACTTCCTTTTGCAACCGGCCGCCATCCGACTTGAATTTATACCCCAGCTTTTCCATTACATTGGAAGCGCCGCTTACAGAGGTAGCGCCATAATTCCCGTGTTTGGCTACTTTCTGACCGGTACCTGCTACAATAAAGCAGGCCAGTGTAGAGATATTGAATGTATTTTTGCCATCGCCGCCTGTACCTACAATATCCACCAAATTATATGCTTCCAGCGGTACAGCAACGCAAAGTTCCAGCAATGCATCCGAAAATCCCTGCAGTTCCTCAATAGTAATAGTGCGCATAAAGTATACTGTTATGAAAGCCGTTACTTCACTTTCATTATATATTCCTTTTGAAATATTGACCAGCGCTTCCTTTGCCTGGTCCCTGGAAAGCGTTTTGTATTCAAACAGGTATTGTAATATCTTCTTCATTGACTGGGATTGTATGATTTACGACTGGGATTGTTGGATTTATGACTGGGATTGTTGGATTTATGGGATATTGAGATAGGTTTATTTGTTTCATTTTTCGATTGGCGGTTTATATTTTTTATTGGTGAAACGATGGAACGCCAGTTTTGTACCTCCGAAATTTATCAGCATACCGATCTCAAGGTTATAAACTTCAAGATAATTCATCGCTTGCGCCAGGTGTCCGTTTTCTAATGTAAGAAGTGCCTTTAATTCAACACTGATCTTATTTTCAACTAAAAAATCAACCCTCCTGCTTCCTATTTTTTGATTCATATAGTATATAACCATATCAAATTCCCTTTGGAACGAAAGCCCGATTGCACTTAATTCCAGAGCCAGTGCTCTCTGATAAATGACCTCCGGGAAACCATTCCCAAGCGTATTGTGTATTCTTAAACATGCACCTATTATTTTTTCAGTTATGTCTCCATATTTATATTCCGGCATTTTTCATGGTTTTAATTTATTTGAATATTATATATGTGCCATCCCCTCTCATTCAATCTCCATCCCACCATCCCACCATCCCATCATCTCATCATCTCAATCCAGTCCATCTCATCATCCCCGTCCCAGCCAGTTCCTCATCAACCGTTCCCCCTCAGGCGTCAGCACACTCTCCGGGTGAAACTGCACGCCCTGTACATCAAACTTCCTGTGCTGCAGCGCCATGATATAGTTGTTATCATCTCTTGCCGTTACTTCCAGTTCTGCCGGGAAATTATCATCTGCCACTACCCAGGAGTGATAACGTCCTACTTCAAAACGGTCGCTGATACCTGAAAAAAGATCGCTTCTTTTGCTACCATTCTCAACAGACACATTTACCGGGTTTGCAACGCCATGGTATACCGTGCTCAGGTTGATAAGCTTCCCGCCAAAAGCCTGTCCAATAGCCTGGTGCCCGAGACAAACTCCTAATATAGATTTTGATGGCGCATAGGCTTTAATGAGCGGCAGCAAAAGCCCCGCCTCTTCAGGCAGGCCGGGACCGGGAGATAAAATGATCTTATCGTATTCATTTACTTTATCAAGACTGATCTGGTCATTCCTGTACACATCTACCTTTTGATGCAGTATCTTTTCCACCAGGTGCACCAGGTTATAGGTAAAAGAATCGTAATTGTCGAAAACCAGTATTTTCATTGTTACAAGTTTCAGGTTACAAGTTGTGCAAGTCGCAGCTTGCGCATTTCAAATCTCAAATTTTAAATCTCCTCCGCTTTCTCAACCGCTTTTTTCAGGGCGTTTAGCTTGTTATTCACTTCCTGCAATTCACTTTCCGGCTGGGAGGCGGCAACTATGCCCGCACCTGCCTGGGAAATAAGTGTATTGTTCTTACTAAGAAAAGTCCGGATCATAATAGCATGGTTACAACTGCCGTCAAACCCCATGAATCCTATAGCGCCACCATAATAGCTTCTTGCCGTGGGTTCATATTCATCAATCAATTGCATGGCTTTGAATTTGGGCGCTCCGCTCAGCGTGCCGGCAGGAAAGGTAGCCGCAAGCAGCAAAAAAGGATTAGTACCCGGCGGTACATTGCCATTCACTTCGCTTACCAGGTGTATCACATGAGAGTAGTATTGCACCTGCCGGTAATGCTTTACGCTCACATCATTGCAAAGGCGGCTGAGATCATTCCTCGCAAGGTCTACCAGCATTACATGCTCCGCATTTTCTTTGGCATCTTCCAGCAGTTTTTCCGCAAGCTGCTGATCAGTCTCATCATCGCCGGTACGTTTGAAAGTGCCGGCAATAGGATGCACTATCGCTTTGCCGTTCTTTATGATCAACTGGCTTTCGGGAGAAGATCCCAGCAACTTATAATCGCCGTAGTCAAAATAGAAAAGATAGGGAGAAGGATTGATGTTCCTGAGCGCACGGTATACATTAAACTCATCACCGGTAAAAGGCTGCTCAAAACGCCTGCTGAGCACTATCTGGAAAACATCCCCTCTGTAACAGCTATGGATACCCTTTTTTACCATCTCGCGGTAGGATGCATCCTCCATATTGGATGTTTCCCCGCCGTTCGTCTTAAACGGGAATACAGGCACATCTTTGCTCCTGATCAATGACTCCACCACTTCCGGCTCACTGTTCAGTCCGGCGATCTGGTTTTCGCAGAGATACATCTCATTTTTAAAATGGTTGATGGCAATAATGTATTGGTACAACCGGTAACGCATCAGAGGAATACCTGCAGACGGCTTGGCAGCATTGAAGCGGATGGTATCAAAAAACTGTACTGCATCAAAAGAAGTATACCCGTATAATCCCTGCACACTGGCTACCACCTTGTCAGTAGCAGGTTCTATGTTAAACCGCTGCATAAAGCTCCACAGCAGATTAGGTACTTCTGCCGGATTGCCGATAGGCTGCTTCTCCGGTTTTTGCCCCGGAAGCTTAAATTCCACCGAATGCAGATCCGTGATTTCCATACCCGCAACTGCGTTAATGCATATAAAAGAAAAGCTGTTCTCTGCGGCATGATAGTCTGTACTCTCCAGTAATACCGTATCGCGGAAACGGTCTCTTAATCTCAGGTATATACCTACGGGAGTATATATATCGGAAAGCATTTTTTTAAATGTCGTTCTTACATCAACTTTTTTCATATCGTGAGTCTTGATCAAATCCAATAAAAAACCCCGGCTTTACCGGGGCTTTGTATCTTTATGTATACAATTAAATACTGCGATAGCATTACAAGCCCCTTAGAAAGTTTGTATGCCACCACCAATATTTATTTGTAATATTATTTTTCATTGCGCCACAAATATCAATGCTTTTTTGATAAAAAAAAAATTTGACTTACTTTTTCAGAATTATTTTATTTACCACTAAATATTTTCAACCCGATGCTCTCCAAACGACTGCTCTCACTCGATTTTCTCCGCGGCTTTATCATGGTATTGCTTGCGCTCGAAAGCGCAGGGCTTTATTCTATTATGAGCCATGCTTCAGAAGGAACCTGGTTTCATTATATAGCCATGGAATTCCATCATCATCCCTGGAATGGCCTGCGTTTCTGGGATCTGATACAACCCGGCTTCATGTTCATGGCAGGCGTAGCTATGGCCTACTCTATCAACAGGCAAAGAAAAGAAGGTATACCGTGGTCGGCATCCTTTAAAAAAGCATTGAGAAGAAGCGGCTGGCTGTTTTTCTGGGGAGTGCTGGACTATGCTGTGAGGAAGACGGGATTGTCATTTGAACTATGGGATGTGCTCACTCAACTGTCATTCACCATGCTTGTTGCATTTCTTATTTTCGATTTTAGTGTACGCACACAAATATTGATCTGTGCGGGCATATTGCTGCTCACCGAAGTACTATATCGCTTTACCAATGTTCCCGGATTCGATCAGCCTTTTACCGACCAGCACAATTTCGGCAACTATATTGACCTGCTGCTGATGAATAAAATCAATTCCGGGGGATGGGTGGCTATCAATTGCATTCCTACTGCCGTGCATACTATTGCCGGAGCCCTGGTAGGCAAACTGCTGCAAAGCGACAGGACAGATAAAATAAAAATGCTGCTGATGTGGAGCGGGATATGTCTTGTTGCCGGCTTTGCTCTCGACTGGCTGCACATCACTCCTATTATCAAACGTATCGCCACAAGCTCATTTACCCTCGCCTCTCTCGGGTGGTGTTTGTTGGGGCTTGCTTTTTGTTACTGGTGGATTGATATTAAAGACCACAAAAAGAACCTGCTGTTCTTTACGGTAATAGGAATGAATTCCATTTTCATATACTTGTTTTTTGAAATTGTTGGCCACAGGTGGTTCAATGATTATGTAGGCGCCGTCACCAACGGGCTGATGTCCATGGCTCATTTCCCGCAATTGTTAATGGACCTCATTACCTGCCTTACCATTTTTGCGTTGGAATGGGGAATGTGCTATTTCCTGTATAAAAAGAAAATATTCTTCAGACTTTAGTGACCGGGATTTCCAACTCCCGGAAGGTTCGAAACCACTATTGTCCGATTAAAAATTATTTGAAGTCAATGAAACCTTTTGCTGTAGCGGTTTCTCCCCCCTCTCCGCGAGCCTGCCTGCCGGTAGGCGGGGAGAGGGCTGGGGTGAGGCGATTAATTGATCGCGAACAAAGTGAAGCAATCTCAATACTTAAAATCTCTATCGTTCAATGAGATTGCTTTCCCGCCACATGCAGGATTCCTCCCTAGCACACACGTTTAACGACCTTTTTGGTCAGCCCCTGGAGGCATCCCAAATAAAAAGATCGTTTCTCAGTTACCATAGATAACCCATGGATCATTTATATTTTTTATTTTATCAAAAACCTTTTTTTTAAACTGATTAACCAGCGCAGGTTGTTCTTTTGCTATATTCTTCAGTTGAAATGGATCGGATTTGTTATCGAATAATAAGTCCCCTGTTTCTTTACCTTCATTATTCCGTTGCATTACAAAAGTGTAATGATCATTCCTCAGCCCCCGCATACCCCCCAATGCATTCCAGGGATTACAAAGCAGGTAAAGCGTAAACTCAGGAGCTCCGGCCTTTTTTCCGGAGAAGTATCCCGAGAGATCCTGTCCTTCAACGGCAGATGGTATTTGTTGATGAAGCCCGATGAGAGAAAGAAGGGAAGGCATCATATCCGGCACACTGATCTGTAAATCGTTTATTCCCGGTTTTAATTTTCCAGGCCAGCGGATCACTAAAGGAATACGGAAGGATTCTTCGTAGGGAACTACTTTGGCCATAAGTCCATGGCTTCCCATCATTTCACCGTGATCCGAAGTAAATACAACTATTGTATTTTCTGCCTGCCCGCTGGCTTCCAGTGCTTTCAATATCCGTCCGACCTGTTCGTCCACTCCCGTTACGCAGGCAAAATAATCGGCCACACTTTGCCGGGCAACATTGCCTTGCTCTCCCCCGGGGACATTAGGCCTGTTTAATAGCTTTTTAACAGGGATATCTTTGTATATCTTTTTATATTTTTCCGGAACTTCATTATACGGACTGTGGGGCGGATTCATCGAAATGAATAGAGCCCATGGCTTATCTGTGTTAGACCCTATAAAGTTGATCGCCACATCCGCTTCGTGCTCCGGCGACCATTTCCCGGCAAACAAAGTGTCTTCAACCGGCGAATCGTTTACCCAGTAATAAGGATTGAGATGTTCATTGTAACACCCGTAAGCATGCCAGAAATCAAAGCCATGTCTTTTTTTCCCGGGAGGGGTATATGAATCCCATATACTATTTGTCCAGTCGTCAACGTCCGGCCCTTTTGGAGCATCAAGGTGCCATTTGCCTATATAACCACAATAATACCCGTTACTTTTCAGCACATCAGAAAAACAAGTTTCATCTTCATGTAAAAAATTCTGAAACTTACGGGTACTCGTATTACAGTTTGTCAGAAGATTATTTGAAAAACAATACTTCCCGGTCATCAGCATTCCCCTGTAAGGAGTACATATCGGGCGATTGCTCACGGCATTGACAAACACAACACTTTCTTTGGCCAACCTGTCTATAAAAGGGGTTTTTACAGGATCCTCTTTCATAAACCCCATTGCCTGGGCACGAAATTGATCAGGGAAGATAAAAAGCAGGTTTGGGGTTTTTATTTCTTTTTTTGAATTATCCCCTAAAAAGGTGGATAAGATTCCCATTACCAAAATGAAATGGTTGAGCGGGAGAAACGTATTCATAATACTGTTGTTTTAGTGTTTAATACTGAAAACAGCTATGCCGCCAGGCTCTACCAGCAATGCAAAAGCTTTTCTTTTCGACTTCTCTTTATTGATATCTTTAAATACTCTTTCTAATGTTCGGTATCCTTTAATATATAGTTTCATAGACTGATTAAAGTCTTTATTTACAATTATGACATACCGTTGTTTGCCATTTTCGATCAGAGACACAATAGCGCCTTCTCCCTTAATGCTTATTTTTCTTATTCCTTCAGGAGGTTCAATAAGCCGTTGCGTACCGGCCGGAATATCTTTACCGGTATGCCAGATGGAAATAACTTTAGCAGACAGAAAAACATCGGAAAGGTTCTGGATTTCCCGGTTCACCGTCCTGATCATTTCATACACATCTGTTCTTTTGTTATCATCATCTATAGGACCGTGATGGTATGCATATTGAGATTTGTTCCTGGGAGTCCAGTAGGTAAAATATTGTATCCCCTGCGCGCCATAGGCAAGATTGGCAAATACCTGCAATCTTATTTCTGCCAGCGTTGGAACCGGGTATGAGCCATGCGCCACGCTCAGGGCAAAAGCCCAGAAAGGCTTATTGTTTTTTTGAGCTGTTTTAGCCGCCATTTCCAGGTTCGCAAACCATTCCTCCCGCAAGTGCCGTTCTCCTTTAGTCTCAATTACAGGATAATGATCAAAGGACAATACCGGGGGGGCTACCATTGCTATATATTCATCTAAATAATGCTGGTAAGTATCAGCCCCCAGTTGAGCCGGAACGGCATAATTGGGGAAGAGATTGATGTAACATGCATGCTGACTGTCTACGGCACGTATGCTTTTCATCCATTTACCCAGGTAAGGGAAATCTTTTGCGGAAGGTTCGTCTTTAAGAAAATATCCTGCCGTAGCGGAATGATGCATAAAACGTCTTACCGTATTCTCAGGATCTGTTTGTAATTCCGGGCAGCGTATAATTAATGTAACACCGGCTTTCTCTGCCATGTCCAGCATCATTGACATAGAATCTATTGAAGTGCTTCGTGTAAGGCTGACAGTAAGTCCCGCATTTTTCATTTCTTCATAACGGGCTATACTGGCTTCATGCGGCGGTACTCCACCCCAGGCAAAAACGGGGATTTGCGTGGTATCTGCTATCCCGGCATATAATTTTGACGTAGTTATAAAATAAAACAAACAGCTTATCAGCAGGCTCAATCTCATTACGGGTGGTTTGAATATAAAGGGGTAAAAAATTAAATGCAGAGATGCGTTATGTGAGATGTGAAAAGTGAGATGTGAGATGTCAAATTTCACCTCTCACATTTGTCGTTTCACTATTCACCCCGTCCGACTGGCGCCGGCCGGGCGGGCATTCACTATTCACCATTCACTTCTCACCTCTCGCATCTGTCGTTTCGCAAAACTATTTCCAATCCGGGTTTTGCGCCAGGTTTTTATTCAACACCAACTGATCCTTAGGCAGCGGGTATAAATAATAGTATTCCAGCCAGTCGAGGGGAGTAGTATTATATTCCACATATCCTTCGGAGCTGCCACCGGATATTGTCAGTTTGTTGCCATATTGGGTATTGTCTACCCATAAACCGGTCTGTTGCTTATTCAGGTAGTTACCCTTTTTCCAGCGGCGCAGATCATTAAAGCGAAACCCTTCTCCCATCAGCTCTACCCGCCGCTCGCGGCGTATCTCCCATAAAACAGGCTCTACATCCTGATCCCGGTTTGTATCAAAAGAGCCATCTATACCGGCAATGATCATACCCGGCATGTTCACCCTCCGGCGGATCTTGTTTATGGTCTGGTCGGCCAATGCCTGGTCGAATTTACCCAACTCATAGCTCGCTTCTGCATAATTGAGCAGAGCCTCCTCTATCCGGAATATCGGGGCATCGGTGGTGTTCACAAATCCTGTAGCGTCAGTAGTGTAGTTGTAGAATTTGTAAAAATAATACCCTAACTGTGATACCGCAAATCCCTGCCCTTCATTAAATTTTCTGAAATGAGGAGACGTTCTCATTACATTGCCGGCCCATTGTAAATAAGGAAGCCTTTTATATCCGGGTGATGAAATAGTAGTCATGGTATCCATGTATTCCCTGTCTGCAGCTATGTCCGTATATTTCCAGAAAACAGTGTTTTGTGAAGTAACTACATTACCCGTTGCATCAGTAGTGGTAAACACTTTATATGGCGGAAGTACGGTAAGATACAGTCTTCGGTCACGATGCCTGAATTCATTATACATGGAATGGTCTCCATCATATACATCGCTCGTACTAACAGGCTTACCATCCTGGCACAGGTAGCTTTCAACGGCATCCTTTGTCAAATCAAAATACCACTCTGAGGTACGGAGATAACGCTGTATTCCATGAAGATTCTGACCTGCTGCATAAGACCGGTACAATATTATACCGGCTTTCCCGGCCAGGTCCTCCGAGTTGAAAATCTGGTCATAGTCGGGTAACAGCACGGGGAAGTCCGCAGCGAGCTTTGCAGACGCGGTACTGCAGGCCTGCAGGTATTGCTCTGCATTACCCAGCCCGTGGTATTTTCTCCAGGTACCTTCAGACAATCCAAACCTGGAGATCAACGCTCTCACTACATGCACATTAACGGTATTGGCGCCATCTCCTTTGGGATTGATATGTGTTTCCGCCCATAACAGATTGTTGAGAATGTTTTGAGCAACAGTATCCCTCGCTGTACGCTGCCCGTATAATATATCTTTATCATTATCCTTCACTACATGCTCCAGCCAGGGCACATCGCCAAATTCGGAAAGCAACTGCATATACCTGGCGCTCCGGAAAGCATATCCAACACTTTTCCAGTGATCTTTTTCTGACGGCGACATGGCAGACTGGTCTATATTATCAAGCATGATATTCACTCGTCTTATAAATGAAAAATCCCAGTCTCCCCCTGAAGAGGGTATTGTTACAAGCTGGTAAGCCCATGGATTTGAATTGAGAGAAGCAGTATTGCAAATATTATCAGAATTGGCTTCCTCAAAAAGAAAAGTGGCGGTATTCAATATAGCTCCCTGTCCGTAGCCATCAAACAGATCATACAACCCCCAGGCGTATGTTTTAAAATTCTCATAAGTTTTGAATGATGTGGCTTCTGTTTGCTGATCCAACGGTATCCTGTTTAAAAAATCCTTGTTGCAGGACGTTATCAGCACTACAATGAGCAATACTATGAGCAATACTATATAAAAACGGTTTTGTTGCATAATGTTAAGCTTTAAAAAGTCAAAAGTTGAGGTTGAGCCCAATGCTCATTTTCTGCATAATGGGATATTGCGCTCCATACCCCTGGTCTTTGAGCTCAGGATCTACTCCTGCGGGTAAATGCTTTTTGGTGAGCAGGTCGTCCCCGCTCACAAAAAGCCTCAGGGAATTTATCTTGGCTCTTGACAGCCATTGCAGAGGAAGACTGTAACCCAGCGTGATATTTTTAACCCTCATATAAGCTCCGTTTTGCAAAAGCCGTGTTTGTACGAGCTTATTATAACTGCTGTTGCCGCCGCCCAGATTATAAATACGCCCATAAAACGCATCGGTATTGTCAATGGTCCAGTAATCGAGCAGGTTACTATACAACGTACCATAGTTGGAGGAATAGGGATATGTAATATCATTTAAAACGAACAGGTCTCTTTTACCTACTCCCTGTATAAAGACAGAAACATCAAAACCATGCCAGGCGGCGCGTGCCGAAAAGCCATACTGGTAGCGACGGTTGGTATTGCCGATGATCTTTCTGTCGCCGGGATTATCTACTGTATTGTCTCCTGTAAATATTTTCCCGTCTTTATCAAGATCTTTGAATTTAATATCCCCCGGGTTGGGGTTTTCGCCCTGGTATTTAATTACGCCGTCACGCAATTTCCCTCCCAGCAGGTTGCTGTTCAAACTACCGTCTTCAAAGTCTGCCACGGTATAAAATCCGTCTGTTTCATAGCCCCATATTTCTCCTATTTGCTGTCCCACATAATATTGGGTAAGCAGGCGGGTTGCATTAATATCGTATTTGGTAATAAATGCTTTATTATCGGAAAGTGTAAAACCAAACTGGTAATTCACTTTACCTACCTGATCTTTCCACGCCGCCTGCAATCCCCATCCGGTAGATTTGAGATCGGCTGTATTCTGCAGCGGGGCGCTGGCGCCCAATACGGCAGGCAATTGCGCACCAGGGATCAGCATGCCTGTTGTGGTACGTTTGAACAGGTCGAAGCTGCCGGTAAACCTGTTGTTGAACAGCCCGAGATCAATCCCGAGATTCCGGGTGGTTACTTTTTCCCATGTAAAGTCGCCGCTGATCAGTCCCGGGGCATCCAGCGTGAGATACCGCACCCCGGACACATCTGCCCAGTTAGAGGCCGGGCGGGTCTTCATTCCCGAATAAAACAGGTAATTGCCAATAGACTGGTTCCCTACATTGCCATAGCTTGCCCTGATCTTCAGATCAGACAGCGCCGGTTTGAGCGCCTTCATAAATGTTTCATCCGATACCCGCCAGCCGGCTGATACGGAAGGGAAAAATCCCCACCTTCTCCCTTCAGGGAATTTAGAGGAGCCGTCATACCTGCCTGTGGTTTCCAGCAAATACTTTCCTTTATAGGCATAGTTGAACCTGTAAAAATATCCCTGTACCGCGTATTCGGAAAACCCGTCAAAACCGTTATCATCCGGCTGGATAACGCCGGTGCCGCCATCTAAGTAAGGAAGGTTGGGATTGATCATGTTCGACATCTGTGCATCTAACAATTCGAAATAGGAGCTTTCCTGGTTGAAGCCGGCAGTGAGCGTAAACAAATGCTCATCAAGCTTTCTTTCATAGGTGCCGTAAATATTCAGGGCGTGATAATCGGTAAAGTCGTTGTATTTATAATATTTTGCCTTATCAGCAGTAACGGTGGGGGTGGGAACAAAACTGCTTAATGTGATAATATTAAACGGCTTGTCATAGCTGGTGTTGATCGTATTGGTTTTGTCGTAGGTATATTCTCCCACTACATTAAATCCCTTAAAGATATTCAGGGTTACTTTACCCGACAGCCTTATATCATCTAACCTGCTGTTGCTCACTGCTGCGTTTTCAATCAGGTTTTTCGGAGTGGCATAAGGCACGTATACGCCATCAATAAGAGAATCTCCCACGAGGGTATAAGAAGGCAATACGGATGCTGAGCCGAATATGCCGAACCCATATCCCGTATTGGGGAAATGTTTATTGGCATTGGAGTACATGGTGCTCAACTGGACATTCGCCCAGGGGGTGATCCGGGAATTGATAAAACCTGTGAGATTGTACCGTTTGTAGCTATCCTTATTGGTTATCAGTATACCGTCTTCATTGGTAAAAGCGCCGGCGATCCTGTAGGATGTCTTTTCTGTTCCCCCGCTTATTGCCAGGTTGTGTGTTTGCTGAAAAGCGTTTTTAGAGACCATTTCATCCCAGACATCATTCTCACGCAAAGGATAGACAACGCCGTTTTGTACGGTGTATCCTGATCCGTATTGAGATGGATGTTGCGCATAGTCATTCAATAAGCTTAACCAATCGTCCACATTCTGCCCGGTTCCCGGTGCAAAGTTCATGTCTTTAAAAGATTGAACGGTCCGGAGCGGGGTAGCTTTCTCAGGCACTTCCAGCGGGCGGCTGAAGACAAGATTATTAGAATATTCAATGCTTGTTTTTTTGGCGCCCGCTTTATTTTTACTGGTGAGCAGGATAACTCCCCTTGCCGACCTGGCGCCATATATTGCAGCCGATCCCGCATCTTTTAAAACGGTTACCGTTTCAATATCATTGGGATTAATTAAAGAGAGCGATGCCACCGGCACATTATCAAGCAGGATCAGCGGCGACCCGTTGGAACCGGAGCCTATGCTGGTAGTACCTCTTATATTGAGGCTTGTGGATGCCCCCGGCTCACCTGAAGAATAGGTGATCTGCAGATCCGGCACAACGCCCTGCAGCAACTGCGCAATATTGGTAGTAGCCCTGTTGCCTGCCACATCTTTCATATTGACCGTATTTACAGCACCGGTTACATTAGTCTTTTTCTGAGTGCCATAGCCCACCACTATCACTTCCGTTGCAGCAGTAATTTCCTGTGGCATGCTTATCTCCAAAAATGCATTTGAGCTGATGATCACAACAGTTGTCTTATATCCTACACGGGAAACGTCCAGTATATCTCCTATATCCGCTTCTATCGTAAACCTTCCTTTTGCATCCGTACTTACGCCTTTACCGCTGCTGCGCGCTACCACAGAAGCCCCGTCGAGCGGCATTCCTTTTTCATCTTTTACCAGTCCGCTGATCTTACTTGCAGCGGCTGCCTGTTCTGATATTCCCGGAATGCTAAAAGAGGGAGTTGTTTTCTCCTTTATTACCACAGTTTTCCCTGTGATAATATAGGTAAGAGGCTTATCTTTCAACACCTCTTCAATCGCTTTTTCCAGCGGCATTCTGTAGAGATTTACCGTTGTGTTGCCGGCCTTTTCAATTACCTCGTAGGTATAAAAAAAATCGTAGCCGCTTTGCTTTTGAATGGCTTTAAATATTTTTTGCAAAGGAGCATTTTTTTCCGACAAAGTGATCTGGGAAAAGCCTTTTGCGCCTGCGGTAAGGCAGGCCAGAAGTAAAAAGACAGCAGTTAGTTTCATTGCAAGGAGCAATTGTTTAGTTGAGCGGCTTCGTTTAAGATCTTCTTCCGCAGCGCTTGCATTACTCCTGCAGAAAAAGCCCCCCGGTATGGGACGGGTGAGGCCAAAAGCCTTTAATACCATAACTTTGTTTTGTTTGGGTTAATGAATAAATGATCTCGCTGATTATATTAGGTGTTAATCCAGGCTATGGCCGGAGTGTACCACCACTACCGGCCATTTATCTTTATCTTTCAAAAGTTATACACAGATGTTAGCGGGTGAGTTTAAGGTGCTATGATCACTTTTTTGCCCAGCACACTGCATTTCACATTTCCTGTGGCTTCCAGGATCTTAAGGACTTCGGAAATATTTACCTGCCTTGATATTGTCCCTCCAAAATGAGAAGCGATCTTTCCCTGGTATTCTATATCCACATCATACCATCTCGACACCTGGCGCATGATCGTTTCTATGTCTGTCTTCTCTCCAAAAATGAATTTCCCTGTTTTCCATGCCATCACTTCTTCAAGGTCTGCATCAGCAGTAACAACTATTTTGTCTGTGACCTGTGCCTGCTCCCCAGGCCGCAAAACTTTAGCAGTGCCGGAGCCGTTCACTTTCACGGAGCCCTCCAGTAAAGTCACTTTTGTATTCTCCTCATCAGTGTATGCATTCACATTAAAATGAGTGCCCAGCACGGTCACTTCCGCTTTATCGCTTATTACTTTAAAGGGCATGGCAACATTATGAGCCACTTCAAAATAGGCTTCCCCGGTCATGGAAATTTTCCGTTCATTTCCTGTAAAAGCTACAGGGTACCGTATGGAAGACCCGGCATTAAGCCATACATGCGAACCATCAGCCAGTTCCATATCAATTACCCTGCTGCCGCGGGGGTTGGACAACGTATTATACTGCGGCGACGATACCATGCCGCCTCCTGTGGTCTTATAAACAATCTGCCCGTTAGCGAGCTTAACCAGCTTTACATTGTCCTGCATTGCTAACTGGCCGTTGACAGCGCTGTCAAGAGGCAGCTCAGTTCCGTCAGCCAGCGTGATGACTGCTTTATTGGCCACCGGCGGTTTTATATCATTTACAACAACAGCTTGCAGAACCTCTCCCGGTGTCTCTTTTTTATGGGTCAAAAAGAAATAGCTGCCCAGCCCCGCAACCAGTATAATGGAAGCAGCGGCTACCCGGCGTTGCCAGCCAATTTTTCTGACAGGCGGCAGTTCCTTAGCAGGCGTGTGAAGAATATTTTGCAATACCAGGTCGCCTTCCCGGGCAGGCATATCATTTTCCAGTGATGTCCGCTCCCAGGTGGCTTCCATTATTTTTTCAAGCGCCTGCTGATTTTCGGGCAGCAGGCAAAGCAGGGCCAGTTCCTGCCGCTCTTCCGGCGAGCAGGCGCCGGCACAGTAGCGATCAAACAGGTATTGTAAACGATCATCATTCATATATGCTGCTATTAGAGCAAACGCTCAGTATTCAAATGAATGGTAAAATTCTCTTTGAAGAATATATAACGAATGCAATGAAAAAGAGGATGAGGCGACGGGATAACTTTTTTACAAAAACTGGTATATGACCCAGATAGCGGTGGCTTGCAGCCCGTATTGCTGGCCGATCTCTTCCCGTAAGAACCTGAGGGCCTGCCCCAAATGGGTTTTAACTGTATTGATGGATACCCCAAGCTTTTCAGCGATCTGCCTGTGCTTCAGTCCATCCTGCCGGCTGAGAAGGAATACCTGGCGTTGCTGGGGGCTGAGCCTGTTCACCGCCTGCTGTATGGAAGCCCGGATCTCTCTCTGGCTGGCAGGATCAGCATCGGGAAGAAAGGGGATAGTTTCCTGCCGCAGCTCAGACAGGATCAGGATTTCTTTAGCCATTCGCCGCAGCCCGCTGACAGCCTGGTTATGACAAACTCTGAACAGGTAAGCGTTCATGTTGCTTATATCGGCCAGCTTCTCCCTGTTGTTCCATATTTTCAAAAACACATCATGCACGGTATCCTCCGCCATTTCCCGCGAGGCAGTGATGGTGAAGATATAATGATAAAGCCTGCCCCTGTAACGATGGAAAATAGCAGTGAAAGCCGCTTCACTCCCTTCCGCCAATTGCCGTAACAGGTCTTCTTCGTTATATGATGGTAGATGTTCCAATGTCTTATTCTTCTCAAAATAAAAGAAATTTTATAAAATAGAAGAATCAGAAAAGATTTCAGACCACCGGGAATTATGTATCTTCTGTCAGGTATTTAAAAACACCTGAAAATGGTATAATTTTCCATACACAACCATGTAATAATCCAGCACATGAATCAACTTCCGTTAACTGTAAGGCGTTCCATAGAATTACTGGGCATATGCCTTTTGCTGTCTTTGTTCTATGTAGCCAATAGTATACTGATGCCGCTGATCATGGCATTTTTTCTCAGTCTCCTGTTATTGCCTATGTACCGGTTTTTCAGGAAAATAAAGATACCGGAGGTCATCGCCATTACACTGGCCATTCTCGCTTCGGCGCTTGTGGTGCTTGTAATACTTGCATTCCTGTCGCTGCAGGTGGCCGGGCTGGTGAAGGATTTTCCCCAATTGGAGCAAAATATTAACCATCACTGGAATACCTTAAGCGACTGGATCAACCGCAACCTGAACCTTTCTGCAGACCAGCAGATAAAAGTGCTCCAGGACCAGGGAAATAAACTGCTGAATAATGCCGGCTCTTATATGAGCGGCGCGGCAGTATCGCTTACCGGCGTATTTGTATTTGTAGGCTTACTGCCTATTTATACGTTCCTGATATTGTTTTATAAAAACCTGTTGCTGCGCTTTGTCTTTTTGTGGTTTGAAAAAGAAGACCACCCTAAGGTAGAATCTGCACTTCGCGGTACTGAAGTGATCATCAAAAATTATCTCATAGGCTTACTGATCCAGATCAGCTATATGACGGTACTGCTGGGAGGACTTCTTATGGTACTGGGTATAAAGCATGCATTTCTGATAGCCATTATATTTGCAGTCCTCAATCTCATTCCTTATGTGGGAGCGCTGATAGGAAATATCCTCGGCGTACTGCTTACGCTGACGGCTTCAAATGAGCTGGCGCCTGTGATCAAAGTATTACTGGCAATAGCTGCAGTGCAGTTTCTCGACAATAATATCCTCATGCCGCGTATTGTGGGCTCCAAGGTAAAGATCAATTCACTGGTAACCATCATTGGCGTGGTTATAGGAGGAGCGCTTGCCGGCGTTTCAGGCATGTTCCTTTCCTTACCTGTTATCGCGATATTCAAGGTCATTTTCGATCATACAGATGAATTTCGTCATTGGGGGATATTGCTGGGAGACGAAAGGCCCGGTTTGAGTCCCATGACGCACCCCATAGTACGGCTGAGAAACCGCCATCTGAGGGATGAGCAGGAAAAATTACCTGAACCAGGCGGGGAAGAGCAAAAAGAATAGAAAGCATCAACCGACACCTTCCGGTATTTTTTCCCGGAACGCTTTGAAAAATTCCAGCGACCCGGGATTTTTAACCGACCCTGCATTGGCTGCTTTTTCCGGCGCTCTGCCGGACAATATATTTTTCACCGGCATCTCCATTTTTTTACCGCTGATGGTATAAGGAATATCATCAACGGCTATTATATCGTCAGGCACATGGCGTGGAGAATAGGTCTGCCGTAAAACCTGTTTTATTTTCGCCGTGATCTCGGCGGTGAGGGAAAAGCCCTCCCGCATCACTACAAACAGTGGCATATAATCTCCGCCGCGGGGTAATTCAATATTAACGATAAGGCTGTCTTTGATCTCCGCGATAGTATCCACTGCCCGGTATATTTCGGCGGTGCCGATCCTCACACCCTGCCTGTTCAATGTAGCGTCGGATCTCCCGGAAATTACCAGCGTTTCCCGCGGCGTTATCTTCAGCCAGTCGCCATGGCGCCATACGCCGGGATAAGTATCGAAATAGCTGGACTTATACCGTTCGAAGGAAGGATCGCCCCAGAAAAAAACAGGCATGGAAGGCATAGCCTTTTTAATCACCATCTCTCCTACTTCATTCCATACTGGGTTCCCGTTTTCATCCCAGGCATACATATCACAGCCCAAAGCGCGGCATTGTATTTCTCCTTCATACACCGGCAGCCAGGGGCATCCCCCCACGAAGGCAGTACATACATCTGTGCCACCGCTCATGCTGCAGAGCCAGAGCTCTTTTTTTATGTGATCATATACATAATCAAACCCTTCCGGCGGAAGCGGTGAGCCGGTGGAGCTGAGGGAACGCAGCGATGCAAGATTGAATTCCTCACCCGGCCGTATGCCCGCCTTATTGCAGGCAATGAGATAAGGAGCGCTGGTGCCAAAATGATGAATGGGCGCCGCTTCTGCCAGCTTCCATAATACATACATATCCGGGTAGCCCGGGTTACCGTCGTACAATACAATAGTAGCGCCCTGCAGTAAAGTGGCATTCAGATAATTCCACATCATCCAGCCGGTGGTAGTAAACCAGAAAAAACGTTCACCGGGCTTTACATCATTATGAAAAGCAAGATATTTAAAGTGTTCCAGCAATACACCACCGTGATTATGCGTAATAGCTTTGGGGATACCTGTGGTACCGGAGGAATACAATATCCATACCGGGTGTGAAAAATCAACGGGCGTAAACTGTAAGTCTCCATGTGGCGTTGACATGACCTCCGCCCAGCTTACCAGGTTCAGAATATCACCATCACCGGATGCGGGAGCCGCATTGAGATAAGGGATCAGTATTGTTTTTTTCAGGGAAGGAAAGCTTTTGCTGAGCGAGACTACTTCGGCCATCCTGTCAAATTTTTTCCCGCTATAGCTATACCCATCTACCGCGATCAGCACTGTGGGCTCAATCTGCCGGAAGCGTTCCACTACACTTGATGTACCAAAATCAGGCGAGCAACTGCTCCATACCGCGCCTATTGACATGGCCGCCAGCAGGCATATTGTAGCTTCGGGTATGCATGGCAGGTACGCTGCGATCCTGTCGCCGGGCCTGACACCGGCAGAAAGAAAATATTCCTGCAGAGCCGCTACTTTTTCCCGCAGCTCAGCCCAACTTACCGCTGTCAGCGGGTGACGCTCCGACCGGAATAATATTGCCGGGTGCTTATCTGTTGCATTCCGGAAAACATGTTCGGCATAATTGAGCTGCCCGCCGCTGAACCACTGCGTATACGGCATAGGATCTCTGCTCATTACAAGCTCATAGGGACGACGCCAGATGATCTTAAAATAGCCGGCTATTGTTTCCCAGAACTTTTCAGGATACTCTACCGACCATTGACGCAAGGCGGCATAATCCCGAAATTCAAGCCCATGCACCTGTTTCAGCCAGGAAGCATAGGCAGTCAGGTTAGATTGTTCAACAAATTTTTCAGGGGGCGTCCATAAGAGAGATACAACAGGCATTTTCAAAATTATTTATTTCCACAATTAAAAATATTGCTTTTTGGAGTATTGACGAGCATATTTCAAATTAGTCCGGCAGGTGCGCTTGTAAAACATGGAATATGCCCATTGGATTTCGGCGATAATAGGTCATTGGTAAACCTGAATTATCACGAAAGTTACAAAATCATCAGCCCATCGCGCGTCCTTTCGACTGAGCCAGATGAACGCTGTAGCTTAGGGCAGGCTTGCGCGAGGGAGAAATCTGCCTGGCAAATGTATCACTGCTCAACACCTGCACTATTGTTCAGCAGTTTTCTCTCCCGCCGCAAGATACATTTAGGTCAATCAACCTTAGGGCGGGATCGAAATGACGGTGCAGGAGTGTTTTGTTTCCGTAACTGGCGTTTTCTGCACGGGGTATATATAATTTTCACGTCCGGCTTCTGACCTTTCACGATCAACAGCATCATCTTTCACTTCACCATTTTCCAGCAATACCGTTTCAGCTTTCCTGCAAAGTCAAAAGGTGTTGTGACATTCGTAACATCTTTTATGTTATCGAACCGTAATTTTTCTTTCTCCAGCAAAAAGCGCGAAAAATTAGTGCTGAAATACAGGATGCCTCCCGGCGATAACGTATGGTACACCGCATTGATCATTTCCGCATGATCGCGTTGTATATCCAGGAAATCGTCTTTCATCTTTTTGCTGTTGCTGAACGTGGGCGGGTCCATGATCACCAGGTCAAATGTACGGGGCTTCAGCTCCTGCAGGTATTGTTTTACATCGGCATTTACAAACAGGAATTGATTTCCCGAAAACCCATTGAGCTTCATATTTTCCTCTGCCCATGTAAGATATGTTTTTGAAAGATCTACAGTAGTAACAGCAGCGGCGCCGCCGGCAGCGGCGTATACGCTGAAAGAGCCCGTATAGGCAAAAAGGTTCAGCACCCGCCTGTTGTTTGCCTCTTCCCTCACCATCGTTCTCGTTGCCCGGTGATCAAGGAATAAACCGGTATCAAGATAATCCGAGAGATTTACAAGAAACTGCAATCCACCTTCATGCACCATAAAAAATTGTTTTTCCTCATTTACCTTTTGGTATTGTCCCAGCCTTCCCTGTTTTCGCTGCCGCTGTTTGATGTATATATTTTCCTGCGGAATGCCAACTACTTTCTCAACCACCAGAAGTGCCGCATCCAGCCAGGCTTCATGCGCTTCGTCGGTCATGCCGTGATGACGGCGGTACTCTGCGATATATAGCTTATCCTCATATAATTCAATACAGAGAGGAAACTCAGGAAGATCGTGATCATATATCCTGAAGCAGGTAATGTGCTGCCGCTTTGCCTGTTTGCTTGTATGACGGAATACTTTGACAAGCCTGTTCTCAAACATCTGCAGCTTATCTGTTGCCTGTAAGGAATGCATAGCCCAAATCTAAGTATATTTTCACGCAAAGGGGCAAAGAGAGCAAAGCCCGCAAAGAAGATCCTTCGTGCAACTTTGTGCCTTCGTGTCTTTGTGGTTCAAACGGTCTCATGCAGAGGCGCAAAGAAAGCAAAGCCCGCAACGAAAAGGTTGAAAATAAAACTTTGTCTCTTTGCTTTCTTTGCCGCTTTGCGTGAAATAAGCTCATTTGCGGTGAGATTTGTTACAAAAATGCAAACGTCTGTGAATTTCCATACGCCGGATGTAATTTTGACCTGAATATGCAGTCATAGTAAAAAAAATGCGTTTGAAAACAGTTTTACTTTTTCTCTCTTTAGCCATTATGCATGTTGCCGGCTTCGGGCAAAAAATTGACAGCATCTATTTCAACCTGTATACAGACAGCCTCAAAAAAGGGACTTACAATTATATCAATGTAGAAGGCAGGCTGTCGAACGGGAATATCCGTCCGCTCGACAGCACGCAGCTGGTCTTTACCGCCTCTACCGGTAAGTTTTTTGGTAACAGCCTTTGGCTTCCTTTCGACTCAAGGGAGGAAAAGGTGAGCATCACGGTAATATCCCGTCAGAATAATCAGCAGGCGCTGTACAAAACCATCTTCATCAAAAAGAAAAACGACGACGAAAACCTTTTAACTCCTGCAAGCGAAATATATGAACAGCGGAAAACAACAAGAAAAAGATCCGGCAGGTAACCCGGAACAATATATCATTACAATAGAATACTGTCCCAAATGCGGCTGGATGCTGCGCGCCGCCTATATGGCACAGGAGCTGCTCACCACTTTTACGGGAGATATTAAAGGCGTGCTGCTGGTGCCATCAGCCGTGAATGGCAGGTATACAATAAGCACAAATGATACAGTTGTGTTTCACCGGAAAAGAGAAAACGGGTTTCCTGAAATAAAAAACCTGAAGCAGCGCATCAGGGATATAGTCAACCCCGGAAAATCGCTGGGGCATTCAGATAAGGCCACAGGGGTGTAGTGTTAAATTAAGACTATCGTGAAAGGTGAAAAGTGAGAGGTGATATTTTCACGCCTGCCTGTCGGCAATCAGGTCTGACTTCTGACGTTTCACGTTTCACGATTAACCCAGCAGCATCATCTTTGTGAAGATCCCCTCTTAATAAGTTTTGTACCAAGAGATATAAACGCAGGATTGCTTTCCACATGCTCATCTTTCAATGTATCTATAAGCAGTTGCATCGCTACTCTTCCCATTTCAGCCACAGGCTGTTCAATTGTCGTCAGTGAAGGTTCAATAACGGCAGCTATGGGATCGTTGCTGAATCCTACTACGCCCAATGCTCCGGGAATAGAAATCCCCATACTTTTTGCCACCAGCATCAGTTGAATAGCGGTAGGATCATTTACACAAAAAACAGCGTCAGGAGGTTCGGGCAGCCCCAGCAGCCGTTTGGCGCATCTGACAGAGCCCTGCCTCGAAAGATCACTCTTCACGATCAGCTCATCCTTCACAGGAAAACCATACCGCTTCAATGCATCCGTATAACCGTTGAGCCGGTTAAAGCTTAAGCGGAGATTTGACGGACCTCCGATATGGGCAATGCGCTTATATCCGTTCTTAATAAGATGTTCGGTGGCTTTAAAAGCGCCTTCATAATCGTTCACTAAAACTTTAGGGCTGTTCAACTCATCGCAAACACGGTTATAGAATACCATCGGCACGCCATGCCGTTCAAAGCTGCGAAAATGATCAAAGGTGCCGGTTTCTCTCGTCATCGATACCAGCACACCTTCTACCCTGCTCGCCAGCAATACATTCACATTAGCGATTTCACTTTTTAATGATTCCTGCGACTGGCAGATCACAACATTATAGCCCGCTTCCGTGGCGACTTCCGTAGCACCTATTATTACCGTAGGGAAAAAATAGGTAACCAGTTCCGGTACAATGATGCCGATGGTATTGCTGCGGCTGCGCACCAGGCTTTGCGCCAGCAGGTTGGGAGTATAGTCAAGCTGCTGCGCCATTTCCATTACTGCTTTTTTAGTGGCAGGGTTAATATCGCTATGCTCGTGCAGGGCGCGCGATACGGTGGATTTGGAAATATTGAGCGCTTGCGCAATATCCGCTATGGTTGTCATGTGCTTTTTACGAACAGCAGCTTCTTCCGTTACTACCGGAACATTTTCGCTGAGCGTAAAATAAACGTTGCATTCCTTACAATAGTACCGCTGTTTCCCACGCACCATCCCCGAACGGTTAATGGCATGTACCTGGCTGCATTTAGGACAACGTATCATGTATAATAAATGGCTGTTTTGTTTGGGTTGTCAAACCTACTGTAAAATTACTAACTATCGGTATCGTTTGCGGTATCGTTTGCAATAGTTTTCGTTTGCTCACCTGTTGATCCTGCCTGAATGTTATCATAATATTGCCCCGACCAATACTTATCAATTCATAAAAATTGCTTGCATGAACGAGAAAAGAAAAAACGCACGCCGACTTATTTTCCCACTGTTTATTTTGCTTATGATGTTTTCTCCCGCACTGATGCCGGCACTGCGGGCACAGCAGGATCTTTTAACTGTTACAGGAAAGATCCTGTCAGATGAAGGCAGTCCTCTCGGCGGGGCAACGGTCAGTGTAAAAAATGCCCGTATTTCCACCGCCACCGCCGGCAACGGACAATTCACTTTAAGAAGAGTGCCTCCGAATGCCACGCTGGTTGTTTCTTTTACAGGGTATACCACGCAGGAAATAGCCCTGAACGGTGAAGCATCACCTACTATTACGCTCCTCAAGGATGCCACACAACTCTCCGATGTGGTAGTGGTAGGATATGGCACCCAGCGTAAGGCTTCTGTCACCGGTTCCATTGCTTCCGTAAAAGCAGCAGACCTTGTGCAAACTCCTGTAGCCAACGTAGCCCAGGGACTTCAGGCGCGTGTATCCGGCGTGCAGATCAGTCAGAACTCCGGTGCCCCGGGAGGAAATATCAGCGTAAGGATCAGGGGCACCAATTCTATCAATGGCGCATCAGAGCCGCTGTACGTAATAGACGGCATCCAGATCTCAAATGGTGGCGGTATCACCAGCGTAAGCCCGCTGTCTACCATTAACCCTAATGACATTGAATCCGTTGAAGTGTTAAAAGACGCTTCCGCATCTGCTATATATGGTGCAAGAGCAGCCAATGGCGTTGTTTTGATCACCACCAAAAGAGGGAAATCCGGCGCTACACGCGTGATGCTTGACAGCTATTACGGAACACAAAGCGTTACAAAAACCCTCGATGTATTGAATGCGGCCGAATTTGCACAGCTCGAAAATGAAGTATTTAAAAACAATTATTATGCAGATCCTGCATCTTTAGGAGAAGGTGTAAACTGGCAAAAGCTAATCTTCAGAAAGGCGCCCGTACAAAACCACCAGTTGTCTATTAATGGCGGCAATGAAAAGACACAGCTTGCCATGTCGCTCAATTATTTTGACCAGGATGGCATTATTATTAACTCAGATTTTAAGCGTTATTCTTACCGCCTGAACCTTGATCACAAAATTTCGGACTGGCTGAAAGTGGGAACAAGCGTATTGGGGAGCTATTCCATAAATGATGGCATTACTACAGGCTCTGCTACCATCGGAGATGCTTCGGTGGTAACGGCCAGTATATTAGGCGCAGCTATAGGCGCTCCCCCGCTGTTGAAACCGTATCGTGATGACGGCACCATCTTCCCGTTTGGCGAACAGGAAGACGGGCGCTACAGGGAAGTGACCAACCCTCTGGGACTGGCTTCCGTGTTCAACCAGCTTGCCATAAAACGAAACCTGATCAATATTTATGGTTCTGCTACTATAGCCCGGGGGCTGACCTACCGCGCTTCATTTAATGCAGATATTCAAAGCAGCCTTCAAAACACCTACTCTCCCAGGTCAATCATCAGCACCCGCGACCTGAACGACAATTCGGGGTCTGCCTCAAAGGTAAACTCCAATTATACCGCGCTGCTACATGAGAGCATGCTTACTTACAGTACACAGTTTGGAGACGATCATTCCTTTAAAGCTACAGCGGTATATGCCACACAGGTGGAGATGTCGAATGCCAATACGATCAATGCCAGTGGCTTTCCGAATGATGTTACCAAAAATGAAGCGTTGCAGTTAGCGCTTACACATACAATATCAAGCTCCCGCTCCAAGGAGCAACTGGAATCCTATATGGTGCGTATCAACTATGGGTTCAAAGACAAATATTTCCTGGATGCCACCGCCCGTATTGACGGTTCCAGCAAATTTGGGGCGAACAATAAGTATGGTGTATTTCCTGCAGTGGCTGCTGCCTGGCGTATAAGCGAAGAAGAATTTGTAAAAGATATATCCTGGATATCTGATCTTAAGCTGCGCGCCAGCTATGGTATAACGGGTAACGCCGGGGGCATCTCACCTTACCAGTCATTACCGCTTGTAGCCGCTACAGGAAGCAATTATAATATCAACCATGCTTACCAGACAGGTATTAATCCTACAGGCATTGCCAACCCTGACCTTAGGTGGGAGAAATCTGCGCAAACCAATATTGGTATTGATATCTCTTTGCTGAACAACAGGATATCTGCTACAGCAGAATATTATTTCAAGAAAACAGACGACCTACTGTATGTATTAACGCTGCCGCTGAGCTCAGGGTATACCAGTATAACAGGCAATTTTGCTTCACTGCAAAACAAAGGGTTCGAATTTTCTGCCAATGCCCGCATACTTGACAAGGCATTAAAATGGAATATATCCGGCAATATCACTTTCAACAGGAATAAGGTACTTGATCTTGACGGCGGGGTTACGGATGAAAGGTTTATCACTGCCTATACCATCTTAAAAGTTGGCGAGCCGCTGGCGCTGTTCAAAACCTATGTGTTTGATGGCATCAATCAGACAGGCGACGTCATTGTACCTGGTTATGATGGACGGACCGGTGGCTATAAGGTGAAGGATATCAATAAGGACAATGTGATCAATTCTGACGACCAGGTTATTACCGGCAATCCCAATCCTGATTTTATTTACGGCTTCTCCACCAGCTTATCCTATAAGCATTTCGATTTCAGCGCATTCTTTTCGGGCACACAGGGAAATGATATTTATAATGCCGCCCGCCTGTCGTTTGAGATGCCTCTGGGGCAGCGTAATATGTTCAAAGGGCTTGCCGACAGGTGGTCGCCTACTAATCCCAGCAATGAGTACGTAAGCGGGTTCCAGGGAGGGCGTCTACCCATCACCAACAATCCTATTGAGGACGGGTCATATCTGCGTTGTAAAAATATCACTATCGGGTATACGCTACCGAAGATGAAAGGTATATACAACCTCAGAATATACATCAGCGGCAACAACCTTTTTACGGTTACCAAATACAGCGGGTTTGATCCTGAAGTAAACACCTATGCTGGATCCAATACAGTAATAGGGGTAGACAATCTCGTATATCCGCAGGCACGGACTTTTTTAGGTGGCGTTCAATTAACCTTTTAAGAAAATTATCATGAAAATAAAAATAAAGAATATCGCATGGCTATTACTGGCAGTAAGCGGTTTTTATTCCTGCGTAAAAAAAGAAACAGTGTATTCCTCCGCTTTTACGGAGACATTCTATAAAACAGCTTCTGATGCGGAAAAGGCCATTATAGCCGTATATGGTCCTCTTGCAGATATGTATTCCGGGCCTGCCGCAACAATGGCAAGTGATTTCAGTAATGATCAGACCTACCCGCGCGCAGTGGTGGGAAGGAACACGCTTACCCTGTTTAGCTATGATCCTTTTTATACCGCTTTCCGCAGCAATGGCCGTATCAATGAATCACCCTGGCAGATATGGACATCTGCTTACAGCGGTATTGAGAAGGCGAACTGGATCATCAGCAAGCTGCCCGATGCAGTAATGGATGAAACGCGCAAAAAGCAGATCATTGGCGAAGCCTATTTCCTGCGTGCATTTTTTTACTGGATGCTGGCAAAGAATTTTGGCGACGTGCCGGTAAAAACAACACCCAGCTCTTCGCTCAACGACGCCTATACCGCCAAGAGCACCAAGGCTGAAGTATATCATCAGATATATAGCGACCTTGATATAGCTGCCGCTGCAGGATTACCATCTTATCCCGCGGTAGACAAAGGACGTCCCTCAAAAGAAGTGGTGGATGCCCTGTATGCCAAAGCGGCTTTGTATAACGAAGACTGGCCTACTGCTTTACAAAAAGCTCAGTCGGTGATCGGTTCCGGCAAATACGCTTTGATGACTGATGTTATGGATGTATACCGGTATGATAAAGAAGATGCGGCGCGTATAGAAAATATGTGGGCGTATGAAGTGGATCCTATTTCTCCCGGCAGATCGCACCAGCTCGTTGGACTTTGCGGACCTCCCGGAAGTGCCGGCAAAGAATATGCGCTCACCTCCTATGGTTCTATGTTTGCATATCAATCCTTTTTTGATTCATTCGATCCTGCAGATAAGAGAAGGCAATTATTGGATACTACCTATATCAACAGGAGTGGTAATATTGTGCACCAGGCAAACATCACTCCCATCTCTACGCAGGGAGTGCTGATAAAAAAATACCAGGATCCCGTATCCTCAATAGGAGCAATCTGCAATATTCCTATATTCAGGCTCCCGGATATGTATCTTATCGCTGCTGAAGCAGAAGCGCATCTCAATGGAGCTACCACTACAGCTTACAATTATATCAATGCTATACGGAGCAGGGCAGGCCTACCCGACCTGGAGTCAGGACTCGGTCAGGATGCTTTTATTGATGCTGTTTTGCAGGAACGTTCCCGGGAATTTTTTGCTGAAGGAGATCGCTGGTATGACCTGACCCGCACCGGTAAATTTCTGACGGTAATACCTGCTGCAGTAAATGATGTATACCCCGAACGCACAGTGCAGGCTAAAAATAAGTATTTTCCCATTCCGCAGGAAGAAGTGGATGCCAACCCTAAGCTGGAACAAAACCCTGATTGGAAATAAGGCTGAAAAAAATTATAATGAAATATATTTCTATTGTTTTCACATTACTGTTCCCTTTGTTGGTAAAATCCCAGCCTACCACAGATTACAGTCTTAACGGCGACTGGAAGTTTGCCATAGACCCTGTTAAGGCGGGAGAAGAATGGAATTGGTTTGATGAAAATTTTAATTCATCATCATTTGATGCGGTAACCGTTCCTCACTGTTTTTCCGTTGATCCGCGCTACATGTTCTATACCGGAAAAGCATGGTATTTTAAAAAATTCACGTCTGTTGCCTCTGCGCAAAGACATACTTCCCTGAAATTCGACGCGATCTTTTATAAATGTAAAATATGGCTCAACGGCATAATGGTAGGCGAACATGAGGGAGGGTATACGCCATTCGAATTTGATATCACTGCCCAGCAACGGGATACTAATGTACTGGCAATAATGGTAGACAATGCATGGGATACCACTACCATCCCCGGCGCCAGGGCAAGCGATGATGTTGCCAGATCCAACTCGTCGCAGATGTTCCCGTGGATCAACTACGGCGGGCTTACAAGACCGGTTCACCTTATCACAAGACCAGACCTGTATATAGAAAAAGTAAAGATCGTTGCGGAGCCTAATCTTGAAAAAGGCAATGCAACGGTCAGGCTCAAAGCATTCCTTAAAAACACGTCAGCAGCCACGCAAAAAACAGTCGTAAGCCTTTCAATAAAAAATAAAGACAAAACACCCGGCTTTGTATTCAAACCGGTACCGATTGCTGTTGCAGCGGGTCAGTCTATTACAGCCGACATCACCGGCGCGCTCCCGGCAAAAGATGTAAAGCTCTGGAGCACGGACGAGCCGAATTTATATACAGCGCAGGTCTCCATTGCCTCGGACACCCTGCAAACCAGGTTCGGCATAAGAAAAGTAGAAGTAAAAGGCACGCAACTATTGCTGAATGGTGAAGCCATTAAAATGGGCGGCTGCAACAGACCTTTGGATTATCCCGGCTATGGTTCGATGGATCCCAAAGAGGTATTGGATAAAGACCTTGATCTGATAAAAAGAGGGGGTATGGAGCTTTCGCGTATCAATCACTATCCTGTTGCTGAGTATTTATTGGATTGGGCCGACGAGCACGGTTTACTGATCATAGAAGAAGCCGGCAACTGGCATATGTCGCCCGCACAGATGAGCGACACTATGATGCGCCGCAAGTTTCAATCGCAGATGCGTGAAATGGTTGAACGTGACTGGAACCATCCCTGCCTGGTTGCATACAGCGTGGGCAATGAATTTAAGTCGCACACCGAAGAAGGCAGAGCCTGGGTAAGGGACATGAAGCGGTTTGTACGATCTATTGACAGCAGCAGGCTGATCACTTTTGCGAGCATGTATGTTTTCAGAACGACTATTAAGGCGCCGGAAGAGGAAGCCTCACAATATGTCGATTTTGTGAGCGCCAATATCTATGGAGATCATTATAACAATCTTGAGCGTATCCATAAACTATATCCTGACAAGCCGGTTTATATCAGTGAATTCGGATGGAGAACGGATGGCGTGAAGAGCGAAGCGGATCGCATCGTCCTGTTAAAAAAGGCAATGGCAGATTTCAGGAAATGTGATTACCTGATTGGCGCATCCGTATGGACATACAACGATTATTTCAGCCGTTTTCCCGGCACAAATCCCAACGGGTACCGTCCCTGGGGATTGGTGGAACCTGACCGGGAGCCCAGAGCCATTTATCCTGCCTGGCAGGAAGAATTTTCGCCCGCAACGGTGGAGCTTGTTAAAACAGGTAATGGCAGCATGCTGAAAATTAAAGCAAGAAAAGATTTCCCGTCCTATACTTTGAAAAATTATCAATTGAGATGCAATGGAAAGCTATATGACATCAGCACACTGAAGCCCGGAGAGGAGGAAACAATTACAGTTAACATACCCTCTCAACAGGCAATGATCGAATTGATAAAACCGGGAGGATTTGTCATCATGCAGAAAAAATTGCAATAGCATTAAACTCAAACAAAGCAATAACCGATATACATGATCAAGTCTGAAAGTTTGGAAGGCAGGTCTTTTCCGTTAGTTGAAATACAGGCAGACCTTGTTATAGCAGGAGGAGGCTTATCCGGTATATGTGCGGCAATTACTGCGGCACGGCAGGGGCTTAAAGTAGCGCTGGCGCACGACAGAAGCGTATTGGGCGGGAACGCCAGCAGTGAAATACGACTGTGGATACTGGGTGCAACATCACACATGGGAAATAATAACCGCTGGGCAAGAGAAGGTGGTGTGGTAGATGAAATACTCGTGGAGAATATGTATCGTAACCCGGAAGGCAACCCCCTGATCCTTGATACAATTTTACTGGATAAGGTGGTGAGTGAACCCAACATCACCTTACTGCTCAATACAACAGTATACAGTTTAGAAAAGGAACAGCCCGATCTTATTAAGAGCCTTTCCGCTTATTGCAGCCAGAACCAAACTGCATATATATTGAAGGCTCCCCTGTTTTGCGATGCTTCCGGCGATGGCGTTGTGGGATTTCTGTCGGGAGCGGCATTTCGCATGGGAGCGGAAAGCCGGGAAGAGTTTGGTGAACGTTTTGCACCTTCCTCCACATACGGAGAATTGCTCGGGCACTCTTTATATTTTTATTCAAAAGATACCGGCAAGCCTGTTCAGTTCATAGCCCCCTCCTTTGCATTGGATGATATTACAAAGATCCCGAAATTCAGGAGCTTTAATTCGAATGAACACGGGTGCAAACTCTGGTGGATTGAATATGGCGGCAGGATGGATACCGTGCACGATACGGAAAAAATAAAATGGGAGCTCTGGAAGATCGTATATGGGGTATGGAATTATATCAAAAACTCAGGAAATTTCCCTGAAGCAGCTACATTAACGCTTGAGTGGGTAGGCATGATCCCCGGCAAACGCGAAAGCCGGCGCTTTGAGGGAGATTATATTTTGAAGCAGCAGGATATTGTTGAGCAACGCACACATGACGATGCCATTGCTTTTGGCGGATGGAGCATAGACCTGCATCCTTCTGACGGGATCTATTCAGATCAGCCCGGATGTAACCAGTGGCATAGTAAAGGTGTTTATCAGATCCCATACCGCTGTTTGTATTCAAAAAATATCAGTAATCTTTTTTTGGCAGGCCGCATTATCAGCGCGTCGCATGTTGCTTTCGGCTCATCAAGAGTAATGGCAACCAGTGCTTATATATCACAGGCTGTAGCAATGGCAGCCGTATTATGCAAGAAATACAATTGCATGCCGCCCGGCATTTATAACGATAATCATATAGAGGAATTGCAGCAGTCTTTGTTGAAAACAGGGCAGCATATACCTGGCATTTGCCTGAAGGATGATGAAGATATTACCCAACAGGCTGAGATAACAGCCAGCAGTGCATTGCAATTGAACGGGCTTGAAGAGACTGACCTGTTGCAAAGCCTTGATCTGAGCATGGCGCAGATGTTGCCCGTTGAGAAAGGTGCTCTCCCTTCCATCAGCCTGCATGCATACGCCGACCAGGCAACCACCTTAAAAGCAGAGTTCAGGCTATGCTCAAGGACAGGCAGCTTTACTCCTGATATAACCATTGCTTCGTTTGAGATACCACTCATTGCCGGGAAGCATTGTGTGCAGTTACAAAGTGACCATCAGATCAAAGATGCACAATACCTGTTTGTGATATTGCACAAAAACCCTGTTATAAAAGTACCCCGCTCCCATAAGCGCATCACCGGTATTGTAACGGTATATAATACCACAAACCCTGAGGTTTCAAATTATGGCAAACAGGAGCCACCCGATTTCATCGGCATGGACAGCTTTGAATTCTGGTGCCCGCAAAGAAGGCCTTCTGGACATAATCTTTCTTTTACACTAAACACCCCTATATCCGCATTCAGCGCCGGGAACACACGGAACGGCATTAACCGCCCTGTATGCTCCCCCAATGCATGGGTAGCAGATTTTAATGATCCGCAGCCCACGTTAGTATTGCAATGGCCGTCACCCCGGGGAATAAAAAAAATAATGCTGGCATTTGATACCGACTTCGACCACCCGATGGAATCGGTATTAATGTCGCATCCTGAAAATGTGATGCCTTTCTGTATCAGGAATTACAGGCTATATGATGATAAAAAGCATCTTATTTTCAGTAAAGAAGGAAATTACCAAAGCAGGAATGAAATAATATTTGATAAAACCATCAGCACTTCAAAGCTTATACTGGAATGTGATCACCCGTCGGTAAACTCACCTGCCGCCGTATTTGAGGTGAGATGTTACGAATAGCCAATAAAAAATCATTACCATACTGATTGAAATACTGCGTATGAAAAAAATCATTTTTACAGCATTGTTGTTTTTAAGCGTCCGCTCATTTTCTCAAAACCAGCTTACACTTTCAGGCAGGCAACTAAGGCTGGAATGGAAAAAGTCTGCCAATGGCTGGGCGCTCAGCAAATTGCTTTTCTTGAACAATGGGAAATGGACAAACATACAGCATCCTTCCGGGGAATATACTTTGCTGTACGATGAACAAAAACCGCCGGCGCAACCGGATACCATTTTTAAAACAATAACCGGCAAAGCATGGCCTGATACGACGTACAGATACCAGGTCAATGGCTGGAGACAGGCTACTTCTCCGGTTGCACTGAACACTGCCGGAAAGGCATTTTATTTTTACCCTTCATCGGCAAAGCAATCGAACAACAGCATCATATTCACCAGCGAAACGCCTGTAGCCACTATTACCAGCACATGGCGTATAGATGATACATACAGTGGAGATATTATTATTGAACAAAAATTGCAATGTAAACAGGAAGGCTATTACTCTCTTGCCAGCCCATCCATTGCCACTGTTAAAGCCGGCGATATAACATGGGCGACCATGCCGGGATATTTCCAGGGCAAGCATATTGCAGATAATTTCATTTTGGGCTATGGTTACGGGCAGGGCATTCCCCCCCTGCCTGTGGTGTACCGTGAACGTTGTGCCAGTACTTTAGCTCCCATCATCAGCACTAATCAAAACGTATCCTTTTGTGTTGCTCCGCAACCGGGTCTTGCAAGGGATCCCTGGGAATATGATAAGAATACTCATCAAAACTGGTTCGTGGGACTGTCGCACATGAACAGGAAAGCCATGTTTTCTCCTACCATATATTATCCTGTTTTGGGTGAATCGCACTCCCTGCTTTCTGCAAATGATACTATCAGCTATTCCTTCCGGTATTCCTTTACCAACAAAGACTGGAGCAGGCTGCTTGCGCATATTGCAAATGATGTATACGCTTTCAGCAAAACGCTCAAGCTAAGGCATAATAAACAATCGCTGGTGAGCAGGGTGGAACACATGCATGAATACCTGAAAGACAGGAAAACCTCCCTGTGGAATATTGAAGAATATAAGGGCTTAAAGATCGGTGGTCAATCCTATCTTGGCGGCGTGGTAGGCTCCAATAAGGACGCCATAAAAAACTCCGATTACGGGGCCATGTGGATGCTGGCGCACACTACCAATGACAGGTTCCTGCTGGACAGCGTATTGCCCTATGCACTAAACTTTAAGCTGGCGCAGCAGGCAGATACCGGTTTTTTTAAAGGCGCGGCAATCGGCCAGTACTATCTTGCCAAAAGCCGGCGCTTTACAGAAGAATGGGGCGAATTCGTGGAGCCTGTAAGCCTTACATACTATATCATGCTCGACATGGGCAACATACTGTTGTTTGAACCAGGCAATACCATGCTTAAAGAAAAGCTCAGGCTGGGCGCAGACCTGTTGCTCAAATGGCAAAAGCCCGATGGAAGCTGGGAAGTTGCTTACGATAAATTCACTCACCGTCCGTTGTTTACCGATCTGAAAGACCTCCGTCCCACTTTCTACGGGTTACTGGTCGCCTACCGCATTTTAAAAGACCGGAAATATCTTGATGCTGCTGTTAAAGGCGCCCAATGGTATATTACAAACGGCGTTGAAAAAGGCAGCTTTATCGGGGTATGCGGTGATGCCCGCTATGCCCCAGATTTTGCTACTGCGCAGACAGCACAGGCATTCATGGACCTGTTTGAAATAACAAAAGACAATGAATATAAACAAGCGGCAATAAAAGCGGCAACCATATATCTTAGCTCCATATATACTCATCCTGTCGCAAATGAAAAAGAAAAATCAGTGAACGGCATTCCCCGCAAAGACTGGCAGATATCACAATCAGGTGTAAGCTTTGAGCATGGCGGTATACTGGGCTCTGCCAATGGAGCCGGTCCTATCCTGTTGTGTAGCCATGCAGGCATGTTTGTGCGGATGTTTGAACTGACAAAAGACAGTCTCTTTATAACAATGGCAAGAGCTGCAGCTATCGGAAGGGACGCTTTTGTTGACAGCGCTACCAGCGTGGCATCTTATTACTGGTCGGCGATGAATAAAGGCGCCGGGCCGTATCCGCACCACGCCTGGTGGCAGATCGGATGGATAACTGATTATCTTTTATCGGAAGCACAAATGCGCTCCGGCGATAATATCGTTTTCCCGAGAGGCTTTGTTACACCCAAAGTAGGTCCACATCAATCCTATGGTTTTGCAGCCGGGAAGATCTACGGGCAGCCGGCTACACTCATCAGCCGTACGGGACTTATCGTCAGCAACAATCCTGATGTGGAATATATTGTTGCCAAAAGTACAGACAACAAAAGCCTGTTTATTATTGTAATGAATGATACCGGTGAACAAACAACTGCAGCTATAACTATAAACGAAACAATGGTGAAGAATGAAATCCCGTTCACCAATAAAGAAGTAATAAATATTACTGCAAAGTCAAAAGAAAATTTCAGCACCGGCAGGCAGGTGAGCCTGGGACCTTACGGATTGCAGGTATTCCAACTTCAATAAAAGCCTAATAGAAAATAATGGGAAATCTTGATTTTACAGTAATGGCCGTTTTTGCCCTGTTAATATTAGGTATCGGCATGATGTTTACAAGGGTAGGCAGCAAAAATTCTTCCGCGTTTTTTGAAGCGGGAGGCGCTACACCCTGGTGGATCAACAGCATTTCTTTATTCATCAGCTATTTTTCTGCAGGCACTTTTGTGGTATGGGGGTCTATAGCATACAAAAGCGGATTTGTTGCCAACGGCATACAACTGACAATGGTATTCGGCGGCTTGCTGGTTGCGTTTTTTATTGCCGCCAAATGGAAGCGGACCGGCGTGGTAACCGCTGCTGAATATATCGGCAAAAGGCTGGGCAACAAAACACAGCAGTTCTATACTTTCCTCATCATGCTGCATGGCTTGTTCACTACTGCATCTGTGCTATACCCGGTAGGGAAAATGGTAAGCGTAGCCACACCACTCTCGCTTAATACGTGCATACTCATTATCGGTGGGATTATTATTTTATATACCTCGGCAGGTGGCCTGTGGGCAGTGCTGGTCACCGATGTGGTGCAGTTCGTGATCCTTTCCGCAGCAGTATGCATTTTAGTACCTATTGCGCTGAAAGATGTGGGCGGCATGCACAACTTTACACAAAGCGCCCCTGAAGGCTTCTTCAAATTTTTCAACAGTGAATATTCTTTCGGATTTTTCCTTGCTTTTCTTGCCTACCAGACGGTATATATCGGGGGGAACTGGGCCTATGTGCAGCGGTATACCAGCGTATCGAATGAGCGGAATGCAAAGAAAGTAGCTTACCTGTTCAGCCTGTTATATTTTATAAGCCCGTTTATCTGGATGCTGCCGCCGATGCTGTATCGTGTCATCAATCCTGACCTTACAGGGCTTGAGCCGGAGGGAGCTTACATGATGCTCTGCGAGAAAGTATTGCCTGCCGGCTTGATTGGGTTGGTACTGTCGGGCATGATATCAGCAAGCGCAAGCAAAGCCAATACTACCATTAATATGATGGCTGTGGTATTTGCACATGATGTATATAAAAAGCTGATCAATAAAAAGGCTGGCGAAAAGCAACTGATCCTGATGGCAAGGATGTTCACAGTGTTGTTCGGCGCTATTACCATAGGTATTGCCATGCTGGTACCCCGGATAGGCGGTATTGTTGAAATGGTTCTGGCAACTGCCTCCATCGCAGGCGGCGCATTGTTTGCCCCCATCATCTGGACTTTGTATTCAAAGCGGCAGACAGCGGCATCTGTGGTGTCTGCTTCACTGGCAGGCCTGGTGATAAGCCTTGCATTAAAACTTTTCCCGGTTGAGCTTATTGGTCATAAGCTCGACCGTGTGTGGGAAACAAGCCTTGGAGTAGGCATACCCGTATTTGTGCTTTTGTGCTGGGAAGTATATTACTGGTTAGCAGGAAAAGAAGCTGTTCACAATTTTATCCGGGCTGAGAAAAGTCATGACACTGTTACACCGGAGCTTCATACCAACGATGCAACAACGCAAAATACATTTGGCATAAAAGTAATCGCAGCCTCCATAGCTGTTGTAGGCGCAGGTATCGCTTTATTAGGCATGATCGCGAACAACGGGATGGTAGCCGCATATGTCGGGCTTTGCATCCTGGTCATTTCATTCCTGGTATGGAAGGCTGCGAAAAGGAAGGTGATTTGAAATAAAACTCGTATGCCACAATGTCTCAAAATTTTATCGGGAAGCGGGAGGATTGTAATACTTTTATAATGGTTGCTTCAACCGGTAACAGCAGCACTTCAACAAATTCGTATAATGACAGTCCGTGACAATCCCCAGGAACGCTCTGATGTAAACAAACAATATTTAATAATTGTTTCCCTACTGACCTTTATTTTGCCTGTAGGCGCCTGGATCATTGAGCACCTGATCAGCGGACTAAGCCTGTCATTTACGTTGTTCGGCAAGTGGTTTATCTTCTCTGCAGTGGGTCTCCGGCTTTTTCTGGCCGGTATCCGGCAGACAACAAAACCTGCTTTCACCGCAAAAGAGATTTTTCATATTGACAATCCGGATTGTTTTCCAATTGTTATTGAGTTAGGCTTTGCCAACCTGTGCTTTGGACTGGTTGGGCTTGTTTCGCTCTTCAAACCTGAATGGCGAGTTGTCAGTGCCTTTGCCAGCGGGATATACTATGCACTGGCAGGGCTTTTACATCTAATAAAAAAGCCTGCGGGGGCCAATGAAAAGTTTGCGTTGTGGACCGATATCATAATATTTGTAATCCTTTGCCTTTATTTTATTAAAACCGTCTGACAAGACCGTATAAGCAGGAAAAGAGAAAAACAAAATACTCTTGCGTCATTTAGAGTTAACAATTAGCTGGGGTTTCAATCGTTGCGGTAGTGAAGTTGGGATTGCTTCTCCCGACCTTCGGTTGGGATTGCAAAGACAAAAGTGTTCTGTTTTTAAAACCAGCACCAAAGTAAAGTATACATTAACTCAACCATTTACCGTCTTTACAACCCACCAGCATCAACATTTGAAATGAATGAATGTTGCTGCGGGAGAAGCAATCTCCTGATAATTTATAGTGTTCGCGTTTGGCCCCGTCGAAATGAGGTCAACAAGCTCATGATTTTATAACTTTCGCGATAATTCAAAAGTGGAAAAGAGTTTCCAACCTTTTGAAGGTTGGAAACCCTGCGGCTAAAAAGCGAGGGTATCTCCCCCGTTTTGCTGAGAAACAGCCCATATAATTTGAAATGTATCAGGATTATAACAATAATTACTTAAATTGGGATACGGAATACCTGCAACACTACAGACACCCGGGCCGTTGCTATAATTTTCCAAACTGCTTTTCCTGTGCAGGTTATTCCTTTTTCATAAGCATCCGGTATGAATCGTTGCGTGACCAAAATATTCAGGAAGATCTGCCTGATACAGTGAAATTACCTCTAAGCTTTACATAGACAGTACCCTCTTTAAAGAGCGACGCTGTTACTTCATAGATGTCTTCCGAACAGGTATAGCGGATAGCAGCATCTACGTCGGCTGACTTCTGCGGGTCAATCACAGCAAGGAACTTGATATGATCGGCTTTTCTCAACTGAAGCGTTTTGCCCAAAGCAGCTTCAAGTATTTCCTTTATTATTTGCACCATGCACACTCCCGGCACTACAGGCTGCCCCGGGAAATGTCCTTCGAATATCCTGTGCGCTGCATTGAGCCGAAGCTGCGCAGCTATAGTTCCATCGGTATGTGAAGATGACTGAAGGTAAAAGAAATCATTGATCAGGAGCATCGTGTATACGTTTAAGTTCTATGGTGAAGCTGAAGTTGCTGTGTTTTATTCCGATAGTATCCGGTATGCCATTCCGGTAATCCTGCATGACAGCTTCCATTACTTTTTTGCGCCTGCCGGCTCTTTCCATTCGCAGTAATTCTTTACAGGAAGCATCAGTAACATAGTGATAATAATCTTGCCCATCCCGGAAACTATGATAATAACCATCATTCTTCTCAATGAAATAGCGATTTGATGATTGCAGATGCGTCATCAGCACCAACTGGAAATCTTTCCTGAGCGTTTTGATCACAGATTTTTTATTCATCTGGTCAAAAATATAATACACGGTAAAATCATCTTTCTTAAACCCGAAATCAAAAAACTTGAACCCCGCTTCATTAGAAAATACCATACGCACACTGCTGTCGGGCATAGTCTTGATGATAAGGAGACCACTGAGATGTTTACCCACCACGTTCACATTGGTATTATACAATGCCCGGGAGAAAGCCGGCTTAAAAGAGGCCATACAATCATTCTCTCCCTCTGCCTGAAGCCCCTTGTAAGCTGTAGAGCAGGAAGAGTAAGCTGCCAACATGCATATACCACTAATGAACAGCAAAAAGCGCATCTGGGAGTGTAGTGTTCAATTGCCTGTTATTAAAATGTATGATCGTGTTATCACCGGAAGGCTCATGCATTTCGATGCCGGTAACTTCATAATTTTTCTTTTCTACAATCACATTAATGTTTTTGAAAAGCGCCTGCAGGTTTTTATTCACAGGGCTGAGCTCTGCCAGGTAGCTTTCCTTTCCTTCAAATATCCTTGTATTGAAGTCCCCGCTTTCTAAAGCCTCTCCTTTCACACAATCTATAATTATTTTATTGATCTGCTGGAACAGCTTATTGGATTTGGCAGATATTTTGTTTTCCTTCTGGCTGTCTTTTACATAAATATTCTGCCCGTTAATGATCATAAGATACTGAAAAGGCTGGGTGTATTCCATGCGCACCATATTCTCTTTTTTAAACCAGAACTTTCCTTTGGAAACGATCTTATCCGCAAGCAGGCTGAGGTTTTTCTCCTGTACAAAATCACTTTTGATGGAAGTGGTCTTTTGAGAGGCGGCGGCAAAACCTGTTTGAAAAGCGTTGATATCTTTTATCGCCGTATAACCCGGGTACTGGGCGCTGACATGGAAGGCTGCCATTATTAAAACACAAATGAGAATAAGGTTACGCATAAGGCTCCAAGTTAAGTAATTTGTCTAATCGTATAATGTTGTAGCCTTTTTGCCTTGCATGCGCTATAAATGCCGGAAGCATATCCAGCGTGGATTTGCAGGTATCATGAAATAAAATGACCGCACCGGGTTTTAACGATCCGGTAACTTTTTCCAATAGCTTCCCGGCATCTTTGATCACCGTATCCATAGAGCGGACACTCCATCCAACCGGGATAAATTTTCCCTTCAGGATCGCTTTTTTCAGGTTGGGATTGGTCACCCCATACGGAGGGCGGAACAATCTTGGCTCTACACCAATGACTTTCTTCATTGCCCTGTTCATCCTGAAAAGGTCTTCCGTCATCTTGCCGGCAGAAAAAAGATCAAACCACAGATCGTGTGAATAGCTGTGATTACCGATAATATGGCCTTCATCGTGCACCCGTTGAAGCAATGCTTCATTCTCAGCAATTCTTTTGCCTATGCAAAAAAATGCCGCCTGTATATTATGATGCTTTAATATTTCAAGGATCTGTGGCGTATAGGTTGTGGAAGGACCATCGTCAAAGCTTATAGCGATCTGCATTTTTGAGGTATCTGCGGAGGATACAGTCTTCACATAAAAATTAGACCGCACATTGTAACTGCCGTAAAAAAGCAGTGAGAGGTATACTAACAGCAACAGCACAAATACATACCAGGGAAGCCCGTAAAAAAAATGATAGCCTATCAGCGCTATCAGCAGTGCAATAAAAACGATATTGATATTATTGAAGTTCAGCATGCGGCGAGCAGGTATAGGGAATGATAAATATGCTGGTAATGATTATAGATAAGCACTGTCACCGGCGTTTTTTTGGTTTGTATGCCACCCGGCAGCTTTCCTGCCTTCAGGATATTGGCAGCAAGCCACAGGGCAAAAGCCGATGCGGTGGGATATTCTCCGGATAAATGCTTGAATGGTATATGAGCAATACCGCTTAATACCGTTTGATATACCATATCATACACGGCATCATTTTTCATATCGCCGTTCTCGCCGCTTATTACAAGATCTATATCCTCCCTGTTAATATTTTGTCTTTCGAGGAAGGCGCTTATATGCTGCCGGATCTCTTCCCCGGAAGCCGGCTTATAAAAGGTATCCATCCCTGTCAACTGCGCATAGTCGTTGCCGGAAGCCTCAGACTGCAATACAAAAAATGAGGCGCCTTCGCCTGCAATGGTACCTTTTGACCCGGTTTGAAAAATGTTCCCCGCCGGGAAAGGCTCTTTTTTATACAGCCCAAACCTTTTGAGTATGGTGTGGCTGGTATCTGTTATTTCATCTATTCCCCCTGCAAGCACCGTTTTCATTTGCCCATCTTTCAGCAGGCTCAAAGCGTCTGTCATCGCGTTTTCAAAAGAAAAGCCCCGGTGCACGAAGGTATTATTGTAGCTGTGGCATTTCAGCAGCAGGGCGATCTGTGCCGCCACGGTGTTGTGCGTAGATTGAATAAACGCGGTAGGCGTGAGTAGCTGCTCATCATTCTCCACCATCTTTTGCAAAAATACTTCCGTATCGCCAAGACAGCCATAAGCAGTACCGGCGATGATAGCATCCGGCATCCTCTCCCCCGCTTCCTCCAGGCATTGTATGGCGGCAGCCACACCCATTTTTATGATCCGGCTCATACGGCGGATCATTTTAGGATCTATCAGCTTTGCATAATCAGGCTCCATACATTGCAGCCTGCTGCCCGTTACCGGGACAGGATCCGCGAGTATCTGCTCAAATGATGACTGGGGTGATATGCCTGCCGCTGCGCGTATATACATGCATTATACTTTTGAAAATACCAGTGATGAACAATTGCCGCCAAAGCCAAAAGAATTTGACAGTACATTGCAGATAGCTGCATCTTTCTTGAACGTCGTCTCCGGGGTAAAAGGAAGCTCCTTCATAGGCGTTTCAAAACGCAGGTTAGGATAGATCAGCCCATGCCGGATAGACAGGACGGAATAGACGGCTTCGATCCCTCCGCTGGCGCCCAGGGTATGGCCTGTAAACGATTTGGTAGAGCTCATGGGCGGGTATTTCCCCTCAAACAATAATTTTATCGCGGTGCCTTCTGCAATATCATTATTCTGCGTGCCGGTGCCATGCAGGTTGATATAATCAATTTCACCAGTGCTTAATCCGCTTTTTTCAAGCGCTCCTTTCATGGCAAGATAAGAGCCCGTGCCATCCGGTGAAGAAGCTGTTTGGTGATAAGCATCATTAGCATTGCAATACCCGCTTAATGTGCAGTACGGCGCTGAAGGTAAGGTTTGCGCTACCCTTTCAGATGCCATTACAATATACCCCGCACCTTCCCCCAGGTTGAGCCCCCGCCTGTTTTCATCAAAGGGCTGGCAATACCGGTTATCCAGTATCATCAATGTATTGAATCCATTGAGCGTAAATTTGGTAAGCGCATCCGTTCCCCCGGCAACTACCACATCCAGCACACCCTGCCTGATAAGCCGGGCGCCGAAAAAAATGGCATTGGCAGAAGAGGAACATGCCGTGCTGATAGTTGAAATATGGTGCTTTATCCCCAGCAGGTCCGCCACAATTTCCGTAGCAGCCCCGCACTCATGGTGAACCACATTCCTTAATCTTCCTTTGTCAGGACCCGCGAGAAAATCAGCAAAAAAATTTTCTGTTTTATCCATCCCCCCTACAGTATTAGCAGAGATAAAACCTGAGCGTAATGTTGAAAAGTCGGGGATGGCAGCGTTTGTGAGCGCCTCTTTTGCAGCAATGGCAGACAGTAAGGCTGTTCTGCTGTAATGAGACGGCAGACCGGATAGAGCAGCAAGACCGGCATTATCCATTTTTACTTCCGCCACGGGGATTTTTCCGCGGTGTGCAGATAACAGGTATTTCATCTCTCCCATACCAGCCTGTCCGCTTTCAAGCGCGGCAAGATTTTCGGTTATATTGTTGCCAATAGCCGAAATAATACCGGCGCCTGCGATATAAACCCGATTGCTCATGTGTGCCTGCTGATTATGGTATGAATATACATACGGCTGATCAGGCAGTGGATTTTCCCTGGTGATCAGTAATATATTGCGCCATGGTTCTGACGGAGCGGAACACACTCTGTCCTTCTTCTGCATTGGCAAGCTTGATCTTATATTCCTGCTGCAGCAATACGATCAGCTCAAGGGCGTCTATGGAATCCAGCCCCAACCCTTCTACGAACAGGGGCTGATCGTCTCCTATATCTTCCGGTTTTAAATCTTTCAGGTTCAGTTGCGCAATGATCTGCTTTTTCAGATCAGCCATTAGTTTCTCCATTTGACAACAAGTAACTTTTATGAATTTGATCAATAGTAAACGGCAATGCCCCCTCCCGGGAGTTGTTTTCTACCAGCCATACCACCGCTTTATAGTCATCTCTGAAACATTCCACCCAGCCGCAGATACAGGCTTTGAGCGCTGCCCTGCTGAAAAGGTCTGTTACATAGAAATGCATAAATGCCTCATCAAACTTTTCAGACACAAAGAAAGCATTTTCTCCTTTAAAATGATGCCTGATACTTATTTCACCTATTACAATATTAGGTAAAGTATATACAAACAGCGCGGGACTTGGGATATTCTTCACCGATGCCATATAATTCACATCTGCATCAAGGCTTGCATTTGCATTGCTCAGCACAATACCAGTCTCTTCAGGATTGTAATTCTCTGATAAATTACGACCCGTGAGCAGCAGCTCAACAGCCAGGAAACCGAGCCTGGAAAGATTATCCATCTTGTAAAGCTTGGGATAATCTGCACCAAGGTATTTATACAGGGAAGTAAGAAAATCACCTGTGTTAACATTTTCATCGCCCTGAAAAACGATATTGCCATTTCTGCATGCAGATCGCCTGGCAACAGAAGAATACGCTGTGATATATGCCTGCTCGTCTTTCAATATAAACGCATTATTGCCCTTCCGACATTTTCTTCCTGTAGCTGTCTCTCTTTTCTATAAGGGTGGCCAGTTTATGCAAAGCAGTTGTATGATCTTTTACATAGGGATTAGTAGTATCCCACACATAGCCGGCCAACACAGAGCATATCTGGCTTTTGATCAGCGGGTCCTGGTCATCTGCAAAAAAGATGGTATCGAGCGTGCCTTCATACCATGCCATCACGTAAGACCGGAAAGTATCCACTCCCTGCATCATGACTTCCATATATTCCTTATCCCAGTCAACGGCTTCGCCCCGCAGTTGTCTGATCACCAGTTTTGCGGCAAGCTGGCTGGAAACAGTAGCAAGCGTAACACCCGAAGAAAATACAGGATCCAGGAATTCTGTCACATTGCCCGTAAGCACAAATCCGTTTCCATAAAACCTGTTTGTAGTAGAAGACCAGCTCTGCAATGTGCGGGGTTCAAATACCAGCTCCACTCCTTCAAACCGCTTGCTTGTATAGGGATCGGCAGCCAGCAGGGCGCGGAACTGTTCTTCAGGCGTGCCTTTGAACTTTTCGAAAAATGAAGGATATCCTACAAACCCTACCGAAGTCCTGCCGGTGGAAAAAGGTATCACCCATATCCATACTTCTTTTTCATGCACCACGATAGTGATGCGATCCGGCTCATCAGCCATTGCCCGGTTTACATCTACCGTATGGGCAAAAAAAGCCCGGCGGGGAGGCAGGTTGGAAGGCTTGTCCATATTGAACAAACGGGGGATAACCCTGCCATACCCGCTTCCATCAATGATGAACTTCGCTTCAATATAAGTTTTGTTGCCGGCGGCATCTTCTATTGTAGTTACAGATTTCCCGTCATCATTAAATACAATATTGGTGACGGTAGTTTCATACGCTACAGGCACACCCATCTTCTCCACCGTGTCTGCGAGGGTCTTATCAAAATCGGCGCGGGTTACCTGCCAGGTCCATTTCCATCCCGCTGTAAACTGGTCTGCGAACTGGTAATCGCATACTTTGCCATTTTTTACAAATTTTGCCCCGTTCTTGGTCTGAAAATCTTTTGTCTTTACAGCATCAAGAAATTTTGCTTCTTCAAGAGCTTCCATACACCGCGGCAACAGGCTCTCCCCTATTACAAAGCGTGGAAATTTTTGCTTTTCCACAATTTTTACTTTATAACCGGCCTGGTGAACAATAGATGCAGCAACTGTTCCCGAAGGACCTGCGCCTATTACTAAAACATCAATTTTTTCTGTTTGCATATCTGGTTTCGAGTTTCAGGTGTAAGGTATAAGGTGTGGGGTGTAAGGCATAAAGTGTAAGTTTGAGGATCAGCGATCCAATTTCAAATCTTAGATCTCAAATTTCAAATCCCTATTTTTTCTTCCTGCACCGCAGCAAGGTATGGCTTAATCCGATATTATCAATACGTTCTGCTATTTCAAAGCCTGCATCATAAATGCACCGGATAAATACTTTGGAATCATACATCTGGCTGTTGCCGTTGGCAATTGCCGTGAAATAAATGGAAGTCTGCTGCAGGCAAAAAGCTGCGGTTTCAAAACGCTGGGTATCCCAGAATGCCTCAAGGATCAGTATATACCCGTTGTCGTGGATGGCAGCGGCGCACCTTTTTAAAATGGATACTATTTCTGCTTCCGAAAAGCAATCGAGGAACTGGCTCATCCATACCGCGTCAAAGCCGGTAGGAAAAGCCTGTGTTTCATCAAGAATATTTACAGGAAGAAAAGAGACCCGGTCGCTCAGCCCAAGCTCTTCCATTTTTCTTTTTGCCATGTCCAGTTGCCCGGGGAGATCCATTATGGTGACATGTATATCATCGGCATATTTAGCAGATGCAATGGCCCACTTTCCTGTATTTCCTCCTATTTCAAGTATATTTTTGATTCCGTCTTTATACACATGTTTCAGCACTTCGGGGAAAGCGATATCTGAAAAAAAATGGTCGAATGCGAACCAGCTTTTCTGGATATGCGCCGGCAGCTGAGACAAACCTTCATATACGGTTGACCAGTCGCCCAGTTCCTTTAGCCCTTCAGGTTTTCCTTCCCGTATGCTTTCCTCCAGCCAGAACATCCCCCTGTAGCAAACATCATGAACAAAGTCCATATTTACTGTAGTAAGATGGTCATGCAGGATAAAATAACCTGTTTTGGTAATAGTATACTGTTCATTGTTTTTTACGATCAGCCCTATTCCCAGCGAAGACTCCAGCAATACCCTCACACCATAATGAGGCAGTTGTACTTTCTGTTCAATTGCTTCGACAGATAATCCCGCGGAACCGCTGCCTTCAATAGCGGCCAGGATACCGCTGTCGCGCATTACTTTCGCTACCTGGAATACTATGGGCCCAAATGCTATGAACTGTGCCATTCCTTTTGCTTCGAGCGCTGTTTTGGTATCTTTCTTAAAAAAATCCATGTAATTTATTCTTGTTAAAAATTTATGCAAATTAAACGGCTTTTTGGAAAACCACGGCAGCATTACAGCCGCCAAAGCCGGAAGCCGTCTTCAGGCAGCAATGGTAATCCCCCGTTCTCAGCTCCGCGCTGACATTTACCGGCATTGATGTGCCCCGGCTATGAAAGCCCGGGGTTGGCAACATCACATTCTCTTTTAAAGAAAGTATGGCTATTACTGATTCAATCAACCCTGCCGCTCCGAGCGTATGACCGTAAAACCCTTTAAGGCTGTTTACAGGCACCTGCTGCAAGCCGGCCAGATTGATAGCCTTGCTTTCCATTTCGTCGTTGTATAAGGTGGCTGTGCCATGGGCAGAAATAATATCAATCTCCCCGCTGGTAACAGATGCTTCCTCCATAGCTTTCTGTATTGCCTGGAACAGCTCTTCCCCTGTGCGGGAAGGTCCTGAAATATGATTGGCATCATTGCTCACTGATCCGCCGCAAAGTTGTATTACCTCACCCGTGGAAGGCTTATTTGAGGAAAGCACTATGGTGGCTGCGCCTTCTCCGAGCGTTACCCCGTTACGGCCGGCATCAAAGGGCTTACAGGGCTCATTGCTCACCGCATGAAACGACTGAAAGCCGGACAGTATGAACCGGGTAATAATATCCGCCCCCGCTATCACCACATGATCGTAACCGCCTGACTGCAGCATTCTCAGCGCTGTGATAAGCCCTACTACTCCCGAAATACATGCATGTGATATTACAACAGGCTGTGAAGTGAAACCAAAATGATCCGCTATAAGCCGGGCAGAAGTGGAAAGCGCTATCCGGTTGCGTAAAGCCTCTGTAAGCTCAGCGCTTTCTATAAGACTGATATTACCTTTGGTGGAAGAGATGATCAAAGCGGTCCTCCGGCTGGCAACCGGTACCCCGGTTTTCCGGAGAGCATCTCCAATAGACATGATAAGCAACCGTTCAAACTTTGTATAGGAGTTTTCTGCATTTTCGGGAATACCGCCGGCATCGAAGAGCGCAGCATAGAACGGCTCCGGCGATATTTGCCTGTTATCATGCAGCCGTATACCTGTTATGCCTTTCTTCAGTGATGTGAAATTCTCTTCCGCGGTAGGCGCAATGGGTGAAACTATATTTTCTCCGATAACATATACTGGCTTCATCAATACGCAAAAATTAAATCAGGTTATGCTTCCTTTTCCAGTCCTCAAAAAAAACAGGGTTGATCAACTGCAATACCGATGTTTCCCTGTTGAGAAAAACCTGCACAGAACTCCCCGTAGCCACTACTTCAGCAGTGCCGGACTTATATAACCGGTAATCAAATTTAAGTTTTGCAGCTTCACAGGGCACGAATATAGTTTCTACAGTTACTGTTTCGCCATATTTTAAAGACCGCTTATAACTACATTCAATATTTACCACCGGCACTACAAAACCATGCTTGTAAAAATCCAGGTAACCGATACCATGTTTTGTGCCAAACGCCTCTCTGCCATCTTCAAAATAGCGGATATAATGCCCATGCCATACTATCCCCAGAGGGTCAGCCTCATTAAACCTTACTTTTACTTCTGTTTTTCCCGATAAAATTTTCTGCATCATTATTTTTTCCCGGCTGACAGGATCAGGCCGGCTGATTTATCCATTAGCGCTTTTCCACTCTTTATATTTACTTTTCCTGATATCATCTAATGCTGCCCATATTGTTTTAGCCCAGTAATTACGGAAACCAAACCCAGCCGCTTTTTCTGTAAATCTTTCAGTAAGCAATACTTTTCCGGAAGGCAGCTCTATCAGCGCTACATACATAGAGGCCTGCGCTGAAGTCTTATTCATGGTCTCCATAATAAACATCACTCCTATCCCTTTTTTCCCGGAAAAGTTGTAGGATTTAACTATAGCTGACACATCTGCAGGCTTGAGATGTATTTCATCCGCGCTGGCCTCCACGATCTTTTCAGCATCTACCTTAGCGCTTTTTTCGACCGCCTGGGTGATATCATTAGTTATATTCGTTTTATTAAAAGCTTTTTGAAAATCATATTTTTTAGGCTCATTCACTATTACCTGGTTAATACCTGCATACTGCCTGTCGCGAATGTCCATAGCATTGGCGGTAACATCATTCAGCACTTTGGCATGTGTAAAATCTACTCCAAGGAAAACCAATGGCACTTCGGAGGAGTTAAAAAATTCTTTTAAGGTTTGAGCCTTCAGCGGAAGGGAGGATACCAGCAGTATCGCGAACAGCGCTGCGGCAATGCTTCTGACTATATTTTTCATAATAAACAGTGATTTATTGTTTAGCAGATTGTATAAAAATTTTCATTTCACATTGTGCAATATCCTCTCCGTTCACGGTTATTTTACCTGCAATGACCGTTATATCAAAAACCTGATTTTTAATAACGATCGTTGTGGTAAGCAGATCACCTGTAGCCGGCAATTTAAAAATCTCCAGCGACTGTACCGCGCCTATAAAGCCTACCGGCACCTCTTCGTTGCGCTGCCTGCACAAATAGCCCATCCGCGCCGCCGCTGTCTGCGCAATATTTTCAATAAGCGCAGGCTCGGTGAGCCTGTTATTCACCACAAACATATTTTCCGCCCTGACTTCAAAACGGGTGGTAGCGCCGGCATCACCGGCACTTACCAGTGTATCTGCCATTACAAAAGGAGCCCGCTGGGGGATCAAAGGCAATATATCTGTCATGATGATCGCTTGTTACCTTATTATCATGCGCAAAGTATGCATTTATAGCGTATTGCCAAAACGGGGGTTAAGGTTGCGGGTTGCAGATGGCTGAGAATTTTGCAGCATTCGTTTAATACAGGCAGCTACATACGCAAACACATGACGCGTCTAAGATTTATCGTTTGTCGTTTATCGTCTCACCTGTAATAAGCTGTTATTGCCTTTGATTATACGTCTCCAGCGCTTTTTCGAGGCAGTCCATAGCCTTATTAATATCGCCGGCATTCAGCACGTAAGCCAGCCGTACTTCCTGCTTACCCAAACCCGGCGTGCTGTAAAACCCGCTGCCGGGCGCCATCATAAGCGTTTGATTGTTGTAGGCAAAAGATTCCAGCACCCACTGGCAAAACTTTTCCGAATCATTCACCGGCAGCTTCGCCATTACATAAAAAGCGCCACCGGGGTTGGGGCAATATACACCGGGTATATTGTTCAGCCGCCGCACCAGCGTATCACGGCGTAACATGTATTCTGCCTTCGTGGCATCAAAATAATCCGGCGGCAGATCAAGGGCTGCTTCCCCGGCAATCTGCCCGAATGTGGGTGGGCTGAGCCTTGCCTGCGCAAACTTCAGCACGGTATCAATTACCTGGCGGTTTTTGGTGATCAGCGCTCCTATCCTGGCGCCGCAGGCGCTGTACCTTTTGGAAATAGTGTCTGTCAACACTACATTTTCTTCAATACCCTCAAGCCTCATTGCGCTCCAGTGTGTGCCGCTATAACAGAACTCACGGTAGGCCTCATCCGAAAAAAGATATAGCTGGTGCCGGTGAACAATATCCTTTAAAACTTCCAGCTCTTCCCTGCTGTATAAATATCCCGTCGGATTGTTGGGATTACAGATAATGATCGCTTTTGTTCTATCTGTTATCTTTTCCTCAAATGCGCTGATCGGCGGTAAGGCAAATCCATTCTCAATGGAAGACGCCACCGGGACAATTTTCACCCCTGCCGCTACTGCAAATCCGCTGTAATTGGCATAAAAAGGCTCAGGTGTGATCACTTCATCACCTACATCAAGGCAGCTCATCATGCCAAACAGGATCGCTTCAGATCCGGCGGTGGTGACTATGATATCAGTATAGTCAACATATATGCCTGCACGCTTGTAATATTCCACCAGCTTTTTCCGGTAGCTTTCATTGCCTGCACTATGGCTGTATTCCAGTATTTTAAAATCTGAATGCCTTACGGCATCAAGCATGGGCGCAGGGGTTTCAATATCGGGCTGCCCGATATTAAGATGATAAACTTTTACTCCTTTCTTTTTAGCGGCCTCTGCATAAGGCACTAATTTCCTGATGGGTGAAGACGGCATCTGCTGTCCCCTGGCGCTTATAGATAACATACAGCAAATATAGCAGTTTACTATTTCGCTTTTTGATCTTCCTGCCGGGAACTGTACCTTTGCGCCATGCAAATATTGGACGGTAAAATAGTAGCCCAGGCTGTAAAAGAGGCATTAAAACAAAAAACAGACCTGCTTCAGAAAGAAGGTAAAAAAACGCCCCACCTGGCAGCAGTGCTTATTGGTACTAATGGCGCCAGTGAAACTTATGTGGCTTCAAAAGTGAAAACCTGCGCGGAAATCGGGTATATGTCTACCCTGATCCGCTTTGAAGCGTCAATAAGCGAAGAAGAACTGTTGAAAAAGATAGACGAGCTTAACAACGACACCTCAGTAGATGGCATATTGGTGCAACTGCCCCTGCCTAAACATATTTCTGAGGAAAAAGTGATCAACGCCATTGCCGTAGAAAAGGATGTGGACGGATTCCACCCTTCCAATATCGGGAAAATGGTACAGGGACAGCCTTCCTATATCCCGGCTACGCCTTACGGTATTTTGTTACTGCTTCAGCACTACAATATCGAGACCAAAGGCAAACACGCAGTGGTGATCGGGAGAAGCAATATTGTAGGCCGCCCCATGAGTATCCTGCTCAGCCAAAACAGCAGCACAGGCAACTGTACTGTTACCCTCTGTCATTCCCATACCCGTAATCTTAAAGAACTTTGCCTGCAGGCAGATATTATTGTCGCAGCTTTGGGAAAACCAGAATTCCTTACGGCGGATATGGTAAAAGAAGGTGCTGTGGTGATTGATGTAGGCATCACCCGTGTGGAAGACTCCACTAAAAAGAAAGGCTATGCCATCAAAGGCGATGTGCACTTTGAAACGGTGGCGCCTAAATGCAGCTTTATCACACCCGTTCCCGGCGGTGTGGGTGCTATGACTATCGCCGCGCTGATGGAGAACACTTTTCTGGCAGCTGCACATCATCGTTAGATAGGGATTCTATATTATCGTGAAACGTGAGAGGACAGAGGTGAAAATTCACTATTGCCCGTTCACTTCTACCCTATCACGTTTCACACTGAAGTCGAAAGCCATGCAAGCGTTTACAGAACCAACCGGTATAACAGCCACAGCTTCCCTTCCGGTAATGGAAGCTTTTTATACACTCCAGGGTGAAGGCATGCACCAGGGAAAAGCAGCTTACTTTATACGGCTTGGCGGCTGTGATGTGGGATGTGTATGGTGCGATGTAAAAGAAAGCTGGGATGTGAATGCACACCCGGTAAAGCCGGTCAGCCATATTGTAGAGGATGCATTAAAAGCCGTTCCGCATGGCATCAGCAGACAGCATACAAAACCGGGCATTGCCGTAATTACAGGAGGAGAGCCGTTGATGCATAATTTAGATACGCTCACTATTGCGCTGCAGCAGGCGGGCTTTCTGACACATATCGAAACTTCAGGCAGCAGCCCTCTCAGCGGCCGGTGGGACTGGATCTGTCTTTCTCCCAAAAAATTCAAAGCGCCTTTGCCGGGAATATTACCACTTGCTAATGAGCTGAAAATAATTGTATATAATAAGTCGGATTTTACATGGGCGGAACAATTTGCTGCGCAGGTAAGCAGCCATTGCAAATTATACCTGCAGCCCGAATGGAGCAAAGCTGCACAGATGACGCCGCAGATCATTGCATACATAAAGCAAAACCCTCAATGGGAGCTCAGCCTGCAGGTGCATAAGTATATTAATATTCCCTGAGTGGTTGTTATCGTGAAAAGTGAGAGGAGAAAGGTGAATAGGCAATAGTGAATAGGCAATAGTGAATGGTCAATAGTGAATTTCACCTCTCACGTCTTTCTTCTCACGTTTAATACCATGCTCCCTGCTCCCCTATTCTGCCGTTTACTCGAAATATGCACCGTTTGCTCAACAGGTAAAGATTTAACTAAAATCAATAATTAGTTTTGGATAACAAACACAGTAAACGGGACGGTTAATATAAACATCAAGGGTGCAAGAGCGACTGCCGCAAGCAGTCGCTTTTCTTATTTTGCTCTTTTTGCAGCGATATCATTCATTATTAATACAGCATGTTCCCGGGAGTTTTCTATAAACCAGGTATGGGTATCCATGCCTCCGCAAACCACGCCGGCAAGATAAATATTCCGTTTATTCGTTTCCATGGTAAGCGGGTTGTATGCCGGCTTCAGCATCTCATCGTCTGACAGCTTAATCCCTGCCTTACGGAGAAAATCAAATTGTGGCTGGTATCCTGTGGTGGCAATCACATAATCATTGGGAATAGTTACAATGCCCTCCGGCGTCTGCACATCAACGCGGTCTTCATATATGGCAGCAAGCGTGGAATTGAAAAAAGCTTTAATGCTGCCTTCCTTAATACGGTTTTCTATATCCGGCTTCACCCAGTATTTTACTCTCCTGCCGATCTCATTGCCGCGGATGACCATCGTCACTTCAGCGCCCTTCCTGTATGTTTCAAGCGCCGCATCAACAGCGGAATTATTAGCGCCCACTACCAGTACCTTCCGCATAGCATAAAAATGCGGCTCCTTGTAATAGTGCGTTACTTTAGGCAGGCCTTCACCCGGTATACCCATCAACACGGGCAGATCATAAAAACCGGTGGCAATAACAATATAGGTTGCCGTATATACCTCTTTAGAAGTTTTCACGCGATAGCCATTGCCTTCATCTTCTATGGATAGCACCTGCTCCTGCAGGTGCACATTCAGGTGATTGGACAGAGTGACCCTCCTGTAATATTCCAGCGCTTCATTACGGGTGGGCTTGGTAGAAATAGACACAAAAGGAATCCCCCCTATTTCCAGTCTTTCCGAGGTGGAAAAAAAAGTCATGTTGTAGGGATAGTTGTATAAGGAGTTGACCAGGCAGCCTTTTTCCAGGATACAATATGCTAATCCGTGCTTTTTCGCTTCGAGGGCGCATGCCAACCCTATTGGTCCGCCGCCGATAATGATAACATCAAATTTCATTATGCTGTTTTACGCTTAGTTGATAAAAAATATTCTATACTGTTGAGCGCATCTCAAATTTTCACTTCGAAAACAGGGTACAATAATTTACTATCCGCAGCCTCCTTAATTACTATACATTCCCCCTGCAAGAAGTTGATAATTTTGTAACTTTTACGCTAAGGCAAGCCTGCAGAATCCGCTGCACCCCTGCGTCTCTGCGAGCCGCATGCGGAACGCGTCACGTAAAGAGATACATTACAGCGGTGAAGCAGTCTCCGGAAGAAACAGATCGTTTCGTTCCTCTAATCCATTCTCTCATCGAAACCAGATGGATATATCCCATGCTTTGCTATCACACTGCTCCTCCTGATTTGAAATGCGTCGCGGCAAAGTTATGATCAAAAAAAACGCTACTTTCATTTTCTAAAGCAAATATTATGAATTTCATTTTTACCTACGGCTGGCTTATCATTATCATACTGATCATTTTCAGCGGGTTAGTTACCGTAAACCAGGGTACCATTTCGGTGGTAACAATGTTCGGGAAATACCGCAGGATCTTGCGACCCGGACTGAATTTCAAAATACCTGTCCTGGAACAGATCTATAAAAGGATATCTGTCCAGAACCGTTCGGTGGAAATGGAATTCCAGGCAGTGACTTCTGACCAGGCAAATGTTTATTTTAAAAACATGCTGCTCTATTCGGTTCAGAATGCGGAAGAAGAGACCATAAAAAAAGTAGCTTTTAAATTCATCAGCGACCGCGACCTGATGCAGGCGCTTACCCGTACTATAGAAGGAACGATCCGCTCGTTTGTCGCTACCAAAAAACAGGCGGAAATATTAAGCCTTCGCAAGGAAATAGTAGAATATGTAAAAGGGCAGATCGATCACCTGCTGGAAGAATGGGGGTACCATCTTTTGGATCTCCAGATCAACGATATCACTTTCGACAAGGTGATACTGGACAGTATGAGCAAAGTTGTGGCCAGCAATAACCTGAAAGCCGCTGCGGAGAACGAAGGACAGGCGCTCCTGATCACAAAAACCAAAGCTGCGGAAGCAGAAGGGAATGCCATCAAAATTGCCGCAGAGGCCGAAAGGCAGGCAGCTCAACTGCGCGGGCAGGGTGTGGCGCTCTTCAGGGAGGAAGTGGCAAAAGGTATGAGCCAGGCAGCGGAACAAATGAAACAGGCCAATCTTGATACCAATGTAATCCTGTTCAGCATGTGGACAGAAGCCATTAAAAATTTTGCGGAGGTCGGCAAAGGCAATACAATATTCCTTGACGGCAGCAGCGATGGAATGCAAAAAACCATGCGCCAGATCATGAGCATGATGCAGATGGATGATAGTGGTAAGGGATAAGGGGTAAGTGCGGGTTGCAAGTTACAGGTTACAGGAGAGCCATACACCTGAAACCTCATTGCTCATAGCTGACGGCTGATAGCTAACACCTTATCCCTTATGCCTCTCCCCCTGCTCTATCGCATCCATCACCTGTGCAAGAATGTCATCAAGGCTATCTTCATAATTAATGGCAAGAGGGGGCTTGATATTGACAGATATCTCTGTTCCTTTTTGCAGCAGCTTCAGGCTTTTCTTATGAAATGCAATATTAAATCCTTTGATCACGATAGGGATTACTACGGCACGGCTTTGCTTAATGAGGAATGCCGTTCCCTTTCTGCCCGGGGCAAACGGAGTAGTGGTACCCTGGGGAAAAGTAATTACCCAGTTCCTTTCCAGCGCTTTGAGGATTTTCTTTGAATCTGAAAGGCTCAACCCTTTACGCACAGCTTTGTCCTGTTCCACCCAGGTGCGCTTCACCGTGAGTGCTCCTGCCGTAGCCATCAGCCTGCTCATAAACGATTTCTTCATCGTATCTTCTGCAGATACAAAATATACCCGTGTAAAAGGATTTAACAGGTAAAAAGGAATACCCAGCTTATTTTGCTTTCTCCACTTCACTGCACAGAATATGTGCAGGAAAGCGATCACATCCATGAAATAAGTCTGGTGGTTGCTTACAAACAACACATTACTTTTAGGGAGGTTTTTGATATGCTCTGTACCGGTTATTTTAAAGCGGTTGATAATGGCAAGACCCGGGTACGACAACGATCCGATAATAACATATACAATCTTTCGGACAAACTTTACATAGCGCAATCTTTCAAAAAATGATGACATAGATAGTTCCCCGGCGGTTTAAACCACAATATATGGTATTTGCAAAAACTTTAACTCTGGCACAATTTTTATACCTTGTATCACTAAATCATTTTTATGCAAAACTGGCTCAGAACACTACTCGCCGGGTACGGCGCATATAAATGGGGAGGAGGTTGCCTTGGAACTGTTTTAGTTTTTGTGATCCTTTATTATCTGCTGGGGCATTGCTAAGGAAAACTATTCGCAAAGCCATTGTATGGCTGCTGCTGTTATTATTAGTGATCATCTGCCGCTATGTTTACTTATCCGCCCCCATCCTTACAGGGTACGGCGCTAAAAACCTTTGTTCCGCCGTTTTTTTGCAGCACAGGCAGGCAGCGGAGGTAATAAAGAATGACCTGTCGGATTTCCCGTTTTCGCTCGTTACGTATGCATTAAACGAAACAGATTCATCTGCCACAGCCTCCCTTTGGGGCTTTGCCGGGCAAAAAGCAATTTTCAGAAGGAATGCGGGCGCTGCACTGGTCAATGACTACAGTGAAGCCGATATAAGAAAGCAAAAAATTGCATTATCCCTTCCTCCTTCCATAAATACAGACACTCTTGCCTGGCCTTACGGTGATAAATTGCCGGATACGCTGCCATCTGCTATAGATACAACTTTGCTGCAACAGGCATTCAATAAACAATTCTCAAAGGACAATCAAACCCGTGCGCTGCTCGTGGTATATGACGGGCAGATCGTGGCAGAACAATATGCACCCGGGTTTGATATGTATACTCCATTGCAGGGCTGGTCCATATCCAAAAGCATTACTGCAGCATTAACGGGCATTCTTGTAAAGCAGGGCAAATTAGATCTCAATGCATCCGGGTTGCTGCCTCAATGGCAACATTCAGATAAAGCAGACATTACCCTCAGAGAGCTATTGCAGCAGACATCGGGCATTCGATACAGGGAAGACTACTCAGGTCCAAGTGAAGCCACCACCATGCTATTCAAAAAAGGCGATATGAGCGGTTATATTGCAGGGCTTCCTATGGAATATACGCCCGGCACCGTGTTCAATTATTCAAGCGGTAATGCCAACCTCTTAAGCCGTATTATTAGAAATACCATAGCCCCGGAAGATTATTATGCCTTCCCCTATACTTCGCTGTTATACCCGCTTGGCATGTATCATACTTTTCTTGAAACAGATGCCGGCGGCATGTACGTAGGCTCTTCTTACACTTATGCCACAGCGCGAGATTTTGCACGATTTGGCTTGTTGTATTATCAAAACGGCTACTGGAATGGAAAAGAGTTGCTGCCGGATCATTGGGTGCAGGCTTCCGTTCAGCCTTCCCGTGCAGACCCATTGCAGCATTACGGTTATTTTTTCTGGCTCAACGGATGGGATAAAGATCATCCTGATCAAAGATGGTTCCGGGATGTTCCTCCTGATATGTTCTTTGCATCAGGTTACCTGGGACAGGGCATATACATTATCCCTTCAAAAAAGCTCGTCGTGGTAAGATTAGGACAGAGAAATGTTGATGAGAACCGGTTGCTGAAGGATATTATTACGGCTGTGTCGCATCAAATAAAATAAACAAGTGCGAAGAGCCCGGCTTTGCGTCCTGCACATTCCAATTTCTGCTTGCGGTCTTAAGGTTGCCAACCTTGCGAAAATTTTGCCACAAAGCGCGAAGGAATTACGCAAAGACCAGCTCCCTCCTGTTCTGCTGCAAAACTCTTAGCTTTGATCATTCAATCATCAGCTATGACTAAAGCATCCGCTTCAATTAACAGGGAATGGCATGAAAAAAACCGGATGCCTGCAAACGCAAATTTTGAACAACGTGTACAATGGCACCTGGAACACAGAAAGTATTGCCATTGCAGGCCTATCCCTCAAAAACTGGCTGAAGAAATGAAAAAAAAGGGTATCAGATTTTAAACCGTACAGCACAAGATATATGGCGAAAATATTGTTACTCCCCCTGTTATTTGGAAGCTTCTGTCTGTCCGGCTATAGCCAGGATAGTAAAGAAATATCCGGGATATATTTTCTCCGGGATGTGAAAGATGTTTCATCCGCATTTAACCTCAAGCCCAATTATACTTTTACTTTTTTCTATACTGCTGGTAGTCTTACCCGTACCGGCTCGGGAAGATGGACGCTTGAGAATAACACCATCGTCTTTACCGGAAGACCACAGCCCCCCAGGCCCTTCAAACTATTCCAGGGAAGAAAAGTAAACGACAGCTTCATCACTATACAGTTCTCCGACGAAAATCCCGATTATATCAAAGACATTCAATGCATTCTTTTTACAGCAAGAGGCAGGCAAAGAATCTTTACCAATAAAGACGGCATAGCAAAGTTCACAAAACAGGAAATTGATTCTATACAATTCAGCACTCCCCTTTTTCCTGACAAGCCCTATACATTTATCCCGCTCAATAAAATACAAAACAGCTTTGAATTTGAATTTGAAAAATGGATACCTGAAGTTTTCTTCAATGAATTTGTGCTGGCATATTCCGGCAATACGCTTACCGGCAGGCATCCTGTTCTCCAGGGAAACGGGTTCCGGTATATAAAAGAGAATTGACAGATCATCTGCTTTTTTCTTCAGTTCATAGCATATCCTCTTGATTGCTGCACCGGTTTGATGCAGGTTTGCAACGTAAAATGAAAAAGTAAAAATGAATTTTATGCAAACAATGTATCATGCAATCAGCAAAGCAACACGACTACTGGCAATATCCGGCATATTATTTCTTGCTTCCTGCAAAAAGGATCATTCTGATGAGCCGGCGCCTGCTCCTGAAACAGTTAAGCTCCGGGAATATACAGACGGTGATGATTTTATAAAGTTTCAGTACGATGCAGGCGGCATCTTAAAAAAAGCGACCGTTAAAAATGAGATCAGCACTTCTGGCACTATAGTGGATTTTGATATCAGCTACGGCGCCGGCAATAAAATCAGTGAGCTGAACAGCAGTGCAGGTGAAAAAATTGTCCCGGTATATGAAAATGGCATTTTAAAACGTGCCGACAATTTTGTAGCCGGTGAAAGAACAGGCTATACCAATTACCAGTTTGAGGGAGGAAATATCAAGCGGGCAACGATTTACAAAAAAGAAGACGATGACTATACGCCTATCCTGGAATTTATTTATACGTATAATAACAGTGGCAATGTATCCGAAGGAGTGATCATGGTAGGTACGGATACTCCCGGCGAAATGGTACGGTATGGACATGCTGCCATGCAGTACGACCAGAAAACAAATCCGCTATATGCTTACAAGGATTTTCTCGTACTGATATGGGAAGGCGTATCTAAAAATAATATAGCTGTGGAAGACGTGTATGATGCACAATTAGTATTGCAGGACAGGTATACCTATAGCTATACTTACAAAAGCAACGGGCTGCCTGAAAAAGCAGACGTACAGATAGGGCTGCCCGGGCAGCCGTCCGCAAACAGCTCGGTTGGGTTTGCTTACCAGCAGTAAACAATAGTTTTTGAAGTTGATTGAGAGGTGTGAGGCAACAGTCTTTCCGGAATGGAAAGGCTGTTGTTATTTTAAGCTATATTTGAGCATAGTTTTTTCAATCACAACCCTGTTTACCATTATGAAATATTTCTCCGCTACTGCGCTGATCCTGTTCTTGTTTTTGAGCGCAAACGCAAACCATCGCGCACAGGAACATATAAAGGCTCCTTCATATCACTTACAAAAAAATGATACCGCTTTTTCGGTGAGCTATATTGTCCTGGGACCGGCAGCGTCTTCCTCTGAGCAATGGGCCGCCGCCGAGCTGCAGCACTGGCTGCATGAGATCGGCGGGGAATGGCTGCCTATCCTGCATACAGACAGCCCACCGGAAACAAACAGGATCATGCTGGGATATAGCCATTTTGTACAAGAGGCAACCAGGGAAAATGCTCCCGGAGAATTTGATGAATCCTTCCACTATTTCAGTAAAGGGGGGAATATATTTATCTACGGAGGCAGGCAGCGGGGAACCATGTATGGGGTAATGGCTTTCCTGGAAAACGAGTTTGGCTGCAGGTGGTATACACCGTTAGTAACCGTAATACCCAAAAGAAGCCGGCTGCTTTTCGGCAGCTATGATCATCGTGAATCACCGGGTATACGTGTCCGCAATGATTTCTATTTTGAAGCTTTTGATCCCCAATGGGCCGCACGCAACCGGATGAATGGCCGCCTGGAGTTTTCAGACCAGCCGGCAGTGCAGCCGGGGGGTGTGGAATCTTACTGGGCAGTGCATACGTTTTACCCGCTTATGCCGCCGGAAGAATTTTTTGATAAACACCCGGAATACTACAGCCTTATCAACGGGAAAAGAACCCATGACAGGGCCCAGCTTTGCCTGAGCAATACGGCTGTATTGAAGATCATGACGGAAAGGGTAAAAAAGCAAATGCGGGAACATCCGCAGTACAGGATATACTGTGTTTCGCAAAACGACTGGTACAACCCATGCCAGTGCAGCAGGTGCCAGGCATTAGTGAAAAAATTCGGCGCAGAATCCGGCATTATGATCTGGTTTGTAAACCAGGTGGCCGAAGCTGTAGAAAAAGAATTCCCCGACAAGTTCATAGGCACGCTTGCTTATCAGTATACAAGAAAGCCGCCTGTAAATATCCATCCGCGGCAAAACGTGGTAGTACGTCTTTGCCCTATAGAAGCCTGCGTTGCCCATCCACTGGAAAGCTGTCCGCAAAACAAGTCGTTTCTCGACGACATGCAAACATGGGCTGCCATTTCACCACACCTGTATATCTGGGACTACGTAGTAAATTTTGGCAACTATATCACTCCCTACCCGAATTTTGCAGTGCTGCAACCAAATATCAAAACGTTCAGGGATAATAAATCCATCGGCATCATGGAGCAGGCAGCTTACCAGAGCCGTGGCGGGGAATTTTCCGAGCTCAAAGCTTACCTGATAGCCAAACTGCTCTGGAACCCGGAATGCAATACAGAAGAGGTAATTAATGATTTTATGTATGGCTATTACGGCCGTGCCGGTAAATATATAGAACAGTATTTCAAGATGCTGCAGGGGCTGGTCACTCCCGATACGCATATACATATCGGGCTGAAGGCAAATGATAAAATATTCAGCGATAAGTTTATAGACAGCGCATCGGTGTTGTTCAATAATGCGATCATTGTTGCAGAAAATGAAACGATGCTTTCCCGTGTAAAGCTTGCCTCACTGCAACTGCTTTATCTCAAGTGCCTGCGTAATCCTGTTGCGGCAAGGAACGACGGTACATATCATGCCGTATTGGAGATAACGCGGAAAGAAGGGATAACATATTTTGCAGAGGATGCGCGGAGCATGGAGCGCTTTAAAAAATTAATGGAAGAAGCTAACTGAACCACAGAGGCAGGAAATACAGGAATCACAAAGGCACAGAGACACGAAATTACACTAAGGGTTTGTCGTTTCACGTCTCACTTATCTCGCAATTCATAATCGTCCGTTGCATACCGGGGCTGTGCCCGGGTCTCCTTCCTTTCGGGAAGGCCGGGGATTGGCTGCTTTACACAAACTTTGTCCCCGTCATTTTCTGGTACATATCCACGGCATACAGATCAGTCATGCCGGCGATAAAGTCGGTGATGGATTGCAGGTTGCCGAATAAGGCTCCCGGTTTATCGCTGATCTCAAATTGCGCGGGAATCAGATTCCTTAGCTTTCTTGCTTTGGCGCTGCCGGGCTGCATTACTGCATATACAAATTCCTTTAGCAGGTAGCCGATAATGTTATACCCCGCCAGCTCCACTTCTACTACCGAGCGATGGTTATAGATATTGGCAACAGAATATTTGTCAATGGCTGTAATGATCTCCAACTGGGTAGCAGGTAATAAGTCTATCAGGGATTTGCCTAATGTGCCGGCAAGCAAAGCTTCTTCATGTGCCATAAAAAGATCGCATAGGTTTTGCACCAGCAGATTGATGATCCTGGCCCGGAGGAACTGTATTTTTTTATTATCGTCTTTAATGCCTTTGAATATCTGTTCTACCTTTTCCCTCGCGTCATATCCTGATTCACTATCAAAAAAAGCCAGGAACAGCTCTGCGATCTTATCAATAGATATAATACCCAGACGAAAAGCATCTTCAAAATCAATGATGCGATAACAGATATCATCGGCAGCTTCAACCAGGAAAACGAACGGATGGCGTGCGAAGATGTTTTTTGCCGCATCGGTTTGGGGCATGCCCAGCTCTTCCGCTATGCGCCGGTAAGTATCCAGCTCAGTGGAAAAAAAACCTGACTTCCTTGTAGCGAGGCTCGCTTTGTTAAAGCCCGAGAGGGAGTCGCAGGGGTATTTTACTATACCGGCCAGCGTGGCATAAGTAAGCTGGAACCCGCCCTGGCGATCTTCATTGAAATGATGCGTAAGAGTGCGGAATGCATTGGCATTGCCTTCAAAGAAAAGAAGATCTTTTTGCTGCAATGGCGTGAGCTCATTGTCAAACCGTTTTTTAGCATCGCCCTGCAGCTCATTGAAGAATATCCTGATAGCATCTTCACCGCTATGCCCAAAAGGAGGGTTGCCTATATCATGCGCAAGGCATGCCGCAGCAATAACAGAGGGCAGCTCATAGCGGTAAAAATCCCTGAACGCTTCTCCTTCCGCAGCATATTTATCTGCAATGGCATCTCCTGCAGCCTTGCCGAGGCTGCGTCCCACACTGGACACTTCAAGGCTGTGGGTAAGGCGGTTATGCACAAACACCGCTCCCGGAAGCGGGAAGACCTGGGTTTTATTCTGCAGCCTGCGAAAGGCAGAAGAGAAAATGATGCGGTCGTAGTCCCGCACATAGGAGGTTCTTACCTGCTGGGGAGTATTGCCCTTTTTGTGCTCTGCCCCGCTGCGCTGTGCGCTGTATAGCTGCTGCCATTTCATGGAGCGCAAGTTAAAGTTGCAAAGGCAAAATAAAAAACAGGAGTACCACCTGTGGCAGGTGGCAGGTTCACATTTCATCCCTTACTCCTATCCCAATAACCACGAATTCTTTCAGTAAAAAGGCTATACAACTCCGACATCAGGGGATAATTAGCCAATACCTGCAAATGTCTGCTGATCGTGAGCAGGTCATTACGAATGGCAGGCCCTGTCTGTACATCGGCAGGATCATGCGTTCGCAGCCTGCGGACGGTCTCTTCCATCAATGGGAAAAGCAATGAAAAATCCACTCCTTCCTTTTTACAAAAATCACTGGTTACAGCAAACAAATAATTCGTAAAATTATTTACAAACACTGCAGCCGTATGCAGCTTCAGCCGCTTACCATCATCTGCTATTGCCACCTGATGACTTACAGATCCTGCAAATGCAGTAATTTTTGTAATAGCCTTATTATTATTACCATCAATTAAAAACGGAACTGGAGGCAGGTCATTAAGATTTGCTTTCAGGCTTTGTAAGGGATAAAGCACTCCATATTCCGCTGAAGCGTTTGCAAGTATGTCTTTGGTCACGGCGCCGGCAGTATGGGCTACAACGCCTGCAACATGAAGCTTTTGTGCAATTTCAGGCAAAGCTGTATCAGCAACGGCAATAATGTACAGATCAGCGTCCGTACGTACGCTGTCAAGGGAAGAAGCTTCTGCCCCGGCGGATGAAGCCAGCGCTTCCGCTTTTAAAATATTACGCCCAGCTACCTGCAGCAGTTTGTGTTGTGTTGCTTTGATCATTGTGCTTATTACAGCAGCAACATTTCCTGTCCCGATGATGACCACGTTCATAACTGCAAAATAATGCATTAAGAACTGTAATTTCGTTTGTTCCATTGACAGGGCGCATTTCAATTTTTCGCTCCGGACACAAGTTTCCGGTCGGTGAAACGCCGGCCGGTAGCGGATTCTGCAAGGAGGGGCACAGCCCGCCTGCGAAAAACTGAAAATGTGCCTCCCATTGATATATTATGGCTGAAAAAATATCACAGAAGATAGCAATAGAAGTAATTCGCCGGAAACTGCAGCTGCTGGCCTCTGTTTCTCCGCGAAAAGCTGCTGAAAGAGCTTTTACGCTGTTTTGCACACCCAAAAGAAAACCCGTAAAAGGTATCTCTACCATAGAAGATAAAGGAACGGCATGCTCATTAAAAGCTGACGGTTATACTATTTTCGGCTACCGGTGGAATCACCCTGCCCAACGGAGAGTACTTATTGCCCATGGCTTTGAATCTTCTTTAAAAAATTTTGAGGGCTTTGTTACTCCATTGGCAAATAAAGGATATGAAGTGGTTGCTTTCGATGCGCCCGCGCATGGGCAGAGCGAAGGCAAAGAGATCGTATTGCCGCTTTATATAAAAACGCTTGCGGCCATCTATGCAAATTACGGACCTTTTGACGCCTATATAGGGCATTCGCTGGGCGGATTGGCTATAGCGCACTTTTTAGAGACTATCCCCCATGATAGGTCTGTGAAAGTGGTTTTCATTGCTCCGGCTACCGAGATCACTACCATTATGGACAGGTTCTTCAGGATATTGCATCTGAACGGGAAAGTCAGGAAGGCTTTTGATGAGCTGAGCACGGAAAAAACAGGGATTTCACCGGAAGACGCTTCCATCCGCAGGGCAATGCACAATATTCATGCAACAGTATTGTGGTTCCACGATATTGCTGACGATATTACTCCTTATGGCGATGTGGAACGGGTTCGCAGCGATAATTTCAGCAATATTCAATTTGTGGTTACGCATGGGCTCGGGCACCGAAAAATATACCGCGATCAGCAAACCGTAAAACAGGTAATTGATTTTTTATAGAAGCCCCATTTTTTTGTTTGTAAACGGTTTACCCTAATATTGCAGCAATTTATAGCGTAATTTTTTTATAACAACGGCGTTTAAGCAGTACAATGGCAAAAAACTTATTAATAGTAGAGTCTCCGGCGAAAGCAAAGACAATTGAAAAGATCCTCGGTGAAGATTTTGAGGTAAAAAGCTGCTACGGGCATATCAGGGACCTCGAAAAAAGTGATATGGGCATTGATATTGATAACCAGTTTGAGCCAAGATATATCGTTCCGGAGGATAAAGAAAAGGTAGTAAAAGAATTAAAAAGCGTTGCAAAAAAAAGCAGCGAAGTATGGCTGGCAACGGATGAGGACCGGGAGGGGGAAGCCATAAGCTGGCATTTGTGCGAAGTATTGGGTCTTGATCCGTCAACGACCAAGCGCATAGTATTCCATGAAATCACCAAACCCGCTATACAATCCGCAGTAAAAACGCCGAGGATACTGGATATGAACCTGGTGAATGCCCAGCAGGCCCGGCGTATCCTCGACAGGATCGTAGGGTTTGAATTGTCGCCGGTATTATGGCGTAAAATGAGCATGCGCAACAACCTGAGCGCCGGCAGGGTGCAAAGTGTGGCAGTGAGGCTGATCGCCGAAAGAGAGCGGGAGATCAATGCTTTTCAGAGCACCAGCACCTTTAAGATAGAAGCTTTTTTTGCCGCAAAAGATATCAGCAATAAGCCGGTTGCTTTTAAGGCGGAGGGCAGTAAATATAATACGTCCGAAGATGCGGAAAAATTCCTGCAAAGCTGTATAGGCGCCAAGTATACCGTAAGAGATATCCAGGTAAAACCTGCAAAAAAATCTCCTGCAGCCCCATTCACCACTTCTACCCTGCAGCAGGAAGCCTCCCGCAAACTGGGCTATTCCGTAAGCCGGACGATGTTGCTGGCACAAAAACTTTATGAAAACGGGTATATAAGCTATATGCGTACCGACAGCGTTAACCTGAGCGATACTGCGCTGGACGATATCAAGGCAAAGATCAGGTCGCAGTATGGCGCCGAATATGTGCAGCACAGGAAATACAAGAACAAAAACGAATCAGCACAGGAAGCGCATGAAGCTATCCGCCCTACAGCTATGGAAAGGCTCACTGTGGAAGATACGGATTGCCGGAGATTGTATGAGCTGGTCTGGAAGCGTACCATGGCATGCCAGATGGCAGATGCCGAACTGGAAAAAACCATTGCAAAGATCAATATATCCACCAACAACCAGGATCTTACTGCACAGGGAGAAGTACTGAAATTTGAAGGTTTCCTGAAAGTATACCGTGAAGACCGGGATGAGGATGATACAGAAGAAGAAGATGCTGAAGGCATGCTGCCGCCATTAGTAGTGAACCAGCCGGTGGAATTTAAAGAGATGAAAGCCACTGAGCGGTTTTCAAGGCCGGCGCCGAGATTTACCGAAGCCTCACTGGTAAAAAAGCTGGAAGAGCTCGGCATCGGGCGCCCTTCTACTTATGCCCCAACTATATCCACTATTTTAAAAAGAGGATATGTGGAAAAAAGAGATAAGGAAGGAGTGAAACGCAGCTATCGCATTCTGCTGCTTAAGGCAGACGCTATTTCCAAACTTACAGATGAAGAAACAACCGGCGCTGAAAAAGCAAAATTATTTCCAACAGATCTGGGGCTTGTGGTAACAGATTTCCTGAAGCAGTATTTTGACGATATCATGGACTACGGCTTCACCGCAAGGATTGAAGAAGAATTTGATGAGGTAGCACAGGGTAAGCTGAAGTGGAACAGGATGCTGGGGGACTTTTATGCTCCTTTTAAAAAGGATGTAGACAATACTATAGAAAATGCAGAGCGCATCAAGGGAGAACGGGAGCTTGGCGCTGATCCCACTACAGGCAAACCCGTGGTAGCACGCATGGGGCGCTATGGCCCTATGGTGCAGATAGGCTCCACTGAAGATGAAGAGAAGCCGCGTTTTGCAAAGCTGAAAGCCACTCAAAGCATTGAAACCATTTCTCTTGACGAAGCGCTCGACCTGTTTAAGCTGCCGCGCAACCTGGGGCAGTTTGAAGACAACGATGTGACCGTGAATATCGGGAGATTCGGGCCATATATCGCACACGACAAAAAATTCTATTCGCTGGCAAAAGAATTTGACCCGTATACTATTACACTCGAGGAGTCTATCCCTATTGTTATTGAGAAAAGAAAGGCAAAGGAAGAGCGAACCATCAAGGTATTTGAAAAAGAAAAGATACAGGTGCTCCGTGGCCCCTACGGACCTTACTTAAAACAGGGCTTAAGAAACTTCAAGCTCAGCAAGGAACAGCAGGAAAAAGCAGCAGATATCACGCTGGAAGAAGCGCTGAAAACCATTGAAGAGCTGAAGGCTAACCCGCCGAAGAAGACAGCGAGGAAGAAGAAATGATGATGAAGCTGAATGGCATAATTTTCATCACAAATGAGCCTTATACGCTAACTTTGACCATATGCTTAAAACACTCCATATCCTCGGCGCAAGTTTCAGGCTTGCCTGGCAGGAACTGAAAAGCAACAAACTGCGAACCTTCCTTTCTCTTTTTGGAGTTACCATCGGCATTTTTTGCATCATAGGTGTGCTGACAACTGTTGACAGCCTGGAGCGTAATATCAAAGATGGCATCAACGCATTAGGCTCTAATACGATTTATATAGATAAGTGGGATTATTCGCAGGGTGGCAATGGCGATTACCCCTGGTGGCGGTATGTAAAAAGACCGGCGCCTAAATACGAAGAGATGCGGCTGATCAGGGCTAAAACCGATGGCATATCCAAAATTGCATTTACATTGAATGCCGGCGGTCAGAATGCCATATATGGCAAGGATATGATACAGAATGTAAACCTGTATGGAGTAACAGAAGATTTCAATGATATCCAGCCTTTTGAAATAGAATACGGGCGATACCTTTCGCAAGCGGATATGGACAGGGGCACGTCCGCTGCAGTTATTGGCTACGAAAATGCAGAAAAGCTTTTTGGCTCGCCGGAACTTGCCGTTGGTAAAAGCATTACGGTAAAGAATGTAAGGATCACCATTGTCGGCGTAATAAAAAAGCAGGGGAAAAGCCTTCTCGTAGGGGGATGGAGTTTTGACGACTGCTTTATCCTTCCCTATAAATTTTTCAGAACCATTTTTGAAGAAAAATATTCCCAGCCTAAATTCATGGTGCAGGGAAAACCTGATATTTCTGCAGAAGCATTTAAAGATGAACTCAAAGGAAATATGAGGGCTATTCACCGTCTCAGCCCGAGCGAGGAAGATGATTTTTCACTCAATGCGGTCAGCGATTTCAGTGATGCGATCACCAGGCTTTTCTCCAGCATAAAACTGGGCGGCTGGCTGATCGGCTTATTAAGTCTTATTGTCGGGGCATTTGGCATTGCCAATATTATGTTCGTTACAGTGAGGGAACGCACTCCTGTTATCGGACTCAAAAAAGCGATCGGCGCCAAAAAGAGAACTATCCTGTCTGAGTTTTTGCTCGAGTCGGCTTTCATTTGCTTTATTGGCGGCGCAATAGGGCTGGTGCTTGTATATGTGATGGCTAAAATACTCAGTGGTCCCCTGAATTTTAATGTATATATCTCCTACCCTGTACTTTCACTTGCCATCAGTATATGTATTATTATAGGGATCCTCGCCGGTATTATTCCTGCAACTATCGCCGCCCGGATGGACCCGGTAGCCGCCATACGGTCAAAGTAGAGGCAAGGCATGCCTTGCCTCTACTTTGACCTAAATTCCTCTTATCATACTATAAGTGTAATTTTTTCGTTAAAAAAAACGAAACTGGTCGTTACATCGCAAAAAATTATCTTATGATAAAATTTGTGTACGTTGTTTCGCTGGCGATTACTTCTTTCCTGCTTTTTATTTTTTCCAACGAAAAGGATACGATAATATGCAAGGACAAAGCAGCAGGGAAAATAGAAGTCATTAAAGATTCAGCAAGAAATTTTCTTGGCGTCGTTACCAACGATAATAAGATTTTATACCCATCTTCCATGGGAAAAGATGTGGTATTGGCTGTAGGGCAAAAAGCAGTTATATGCTATGCTGTTGATTCTGCCGCCTTTATTTCCGAAGACGCTCCTATTCCTGTGCATATAGAGAGCATCAGCTATCTGAAAGATTGAAAAGCTGTCTTCAAATTATATTCCGGAAGCCCTGTAATCAGGTAACTTTGCCAGATGCAAGCATCCGATCATAATGTTACCATACTCGCTATCGAATCTTCCTGCGACGAAACTTCAGCAGGTATATGCCGCGATGGAGAGATCCTTTCCAATATTATAGCTTCTCAAAAAGTTCACGAACAATACGGCGGCGTTATACCGGAGCTCGCTTCAAGGGCGCATATGCAGCATATTGTGCCGGTAACAGACCAGGCGTTAAAAAAAGCAGGTGTATTGCTTACAGATATAGATGCGATAGCTTTTACACGGGCGCCGGGATTGATCGGCTCCCTACTGGTAGGATCCCAGTTTGCAAAATCACTTTCCCTTGCGCTGAATAAGCCTTTAATCCCGGTACACCACATGCAGGCGCATGTACTGGCCAATCTTATCAGTGAGCCCAAACCTGCCTTTCCCTTCTTATGCCTTACCGTGAGCGGAGGTCACACACAAATCGTGCTTTGCCGGTCGCCGCTTGATATGAAGGTGATCGGCGAAACAATAGATGATGCCGCCGGAGAAGCGTTTGACAAATCAGCCAGGCTGCTCGGGTTACCATACCCCGGAGGACCTTTAATAGACAGACATGCGGCTACCGGCGATGCTACCCGGTTTTCTTTTCCCGAGCCCCGGATCGAGGGGCTGGACTTCAGCTTCAGCGGGTTAAAAACATCTATCCTGTACTTTCTGAAAAATGCGGGGAAAAGCCATATTTACAAAGAACAGTTCCTGGCTTCGCCGGAGGAACAGCAGCAATTTATTAATGATAATCTTGCTGACATCTGCGCATCCGTTCAGCACCGTATCATATCTATTCTCTTAAATAAATTAAAAAAAGCAGCGCTCACCACAGGCATCCGGGAGATATGTCTCGCCGGCGGAGTATCCGCCAACAGGGGATTACGGGCTGCATTTGAGCAACTGGGCAAAGAGCAAGGCTGGAACACCTATATCCCCGCATTTGAATATTGCACGGATAATGCCGCCATGATAGCTATCACGGGATACTATAAATATCTTGCCGGAGAATATATTTCTGACCTGTCGGTAACTGCCTCGGCAAGGTCAGAATGGTAGAATCATGGTTTATGTCAGAAGAGAAACGACAAACGTGAAACGACAGACGTGAAATTATTGTTGACACAGCTTTATGTAATACAGCAAGCTCATTTCCGGTCAGATGGCGCCTGCGCCCAGAAATCATAATAATTATACCATTGCTCAGGGTATGCCCTGACCTTTTCTTCCATCCCGGCGGCAAATTCAGGAAGCATTTTCCTGATAGCTTCGTTTTTATCGGAGAGATCGTAAAAGCGGATCCCGCTCGAATAGAAGTGGTAATGTGTTGCGCCTTCCTTCATGGCAAAAACAAAACAAACAGGAGTTTTAAATTGCGCGGCCAGTATAAACGGTCCTGCCGGGAAACAGGCATTTTTGCCGAGGAACGGGATTTCAATTACCCGGTTGCCTTCAAGAAACCGGTCGGCATGCATGCACACAATTTCATTATTCTTCAGAGCTTCGTTAATAGCGTAGATATGGGAAAAGTCGTCTTTAATAACAATAATATTTGTCGTCCGCTCTCCTGTAACGTTCTGCAGGTAGTCCTTTATTTTCTGGTGCTCGCCATCAAACATTACCACATTTATCCGGGTATGCAGGCGTTCTAAAAGATGACCTGCCGCCTCCCAGTTTCCGAGATGAGAACTGAGCAGCAGCCCTCCCTTTCCCATGCTCACCATCCGGTGCAAATGCTGCTCACCATCAAAATCAAATGAAAACCGGTCTGCCATGCCCGACATCACGGCAACCTTATCTATCAGGCTTTGCCCGAATGCATAATAGTTGCGGTACAATAGCAGCAGCGACTTCCAATAGCCAAAGCCAAGCCGCCTGCGATATAATTCGAGAATATAGCCGGAAGATCGTCCGGCAAATAAAAAATAATAAAAAGATACGAACCGTAGCAGGAAATAAGCCGGCCGTAGTCCAAGCCTGCGGAGCACAGCCACAAATATGCTATACCCTAACCTGTTGCCCCTTGATTTACCCTGCCACGACGGCATTATGCCATTTCTTTAGAATTTACACGGGAAATAACGTAGTTGTAAAAATCGCCGAAAGTAATGATACCGGTAAAATCTTCCGGTTTCACTTTAAAGGAGAAATTATTTTCAATGACCACCACCAGGTCAATATAGTCCAGGCTGTCCAGTTCCAGCACGTCCTTCAGATTGCCATCGGGGGTAATCATAGCTTCATCTACTTCAAATTCTTCAGACAGGAAATGGTTGATCTTCTCAACGATTTGTTCATTCTGTGTCATAAGCAACTATTTTTTCCATTTTCTGACAATGAGGGTTGAATTGGTGCCGCCAAAGCCAAAAGAGTTTGACAAAAATACATCTATATTTTTTTCCGTTGTGGTTTTTACGATATTCAGTTTTGCCGAATCTTCATCCGGCGCTTCAAAATTGATGTTAGGCGCCATAAAACCATTATGCATCATGAGCAGCGAATATACTATTTCGCTGGCGCCGGCCATCCAGCATTCATGCCCGGTCATGGATTTGGTAGAGCTGAGCGGTGTGCCCGCGTCACCGAATACGGTATATAATGCTTTTGCTTCACTCGCATCGCCTGCCGGTGTGGAAGTAGCATGGGCATTGATATAATCTATGTCCCCGGGGGCTGTACCGGCATCCCGGAGCGCCATTTCAAGCGACCGCACCGGGCCGCTGACCGTAGGGTTGGATATATGCTCCCCGTTGGAGGAAAAGCCATAGCCGATCACTTCCCCCAGTATGGTTGCGCCACGCTCTGTTGCCGATTCAAGGCTCTCCAGTATAACAGTTGCTCCTCCCCCGCTTGGTATAAGCCCATCCCTGCTCCTGTCGAAAGGCCTGGATGCTTTTTGCGGCTCGTCTTCCCGGACAGAGAACGCAGAAAGGGCGTCGAAATTTCCCATGGAGTTAATATTTACTTCCTGGGCGCCCCCGGCAACAATGCGATCCTGCAATCCTGTCTTGATAAAATGATATCCCAACCCGATAGCGTGTGAACCGCTGGCACAGGCCGCGCTTACCGTAAAATTGATCCCTTTCAACCTGAATATTGTTGAAAGGTTCATGGTAATAGTAGAATTAAGCGTCTGGAATACGGAAGCGGAGCCCAACAGCATAGTATCTTTTTTCTCCCGTAAAATATCAATGGCGTCTATTACCGGTTTGGCAGAACTGTCATTGCCATAAATAATCCCCATTTCATGCCCGGTAATATAATCTTCATCAATCCCTGCCTGCTTCATTGCTTCAAGTGTGGCCATATAGGCGTATTCACCCTGCTCGGGCAACATGATCCGTGCCCTTCTGTCGAGCAGCCCTTTCAGAGAAGGACGCTCCAGGAATCCCGTAAGCCCCGACCTGTACCCCATTTCCTTACGGGCCTGATCAAGGGCAATACCTGATTTTCCGGTATAGAGAGATGATCTGACCTCTTCAAGGTTTTTCCCGATGCAGGAATAGATCCCCATACCTGTTATCACTACTCTTCTGTTCATATCAGGAATACATTCCTCCGTTAATAGATAAAACCTCGCCGGTAATATAGGATGATTCCGGAGAAGCAAAAAAGCCGACGGCATGAGCTACTTCCTCCGGCTCTCCAAACCTGTTCACAGGAATAAGGTTTTTCAATTGCTTTTCATCAAGCCCTTCCGTCATATCTGTTTTAATAAAGCCCGGCGCTATGGCATTCACCGTAATATTTCTTTTTCCCACTTCCTGTGCAAGCGCTTTGGTAGCTGCAATAACTCCTCCTTTAGCCGCCGAATAATTGGTCTGACCGGGCAATCCTTTCAGTCCTGATAACGAAACGATATTGATGATCCTCCCGTATCTCCTGATCAGCATGCCCTGTATTACAAGCCGGGTCACGTTAAAAAATCCATTCAGGCTGGCGCCGATCACATTGTCCCACTGCTCATCCTTCATCCACATCAGCAATACATCATCTTTTATTCCGGCATTATTCACCAGCACTTCAATAGTGTGGTCAGGGTTGGTTTCCATCCATTTCCCCAATACCCCGCTAACAGCATCCCGCTCCGCAACATCGAACTTCAACAAAGTAGCGCTCCCTCCCTTCTCTTCCACCTGTGATAAGGTTTTTTGCGCTTCTGTCTCATTACTTTTATAATTAACCAGAACATGATAGCCCATTCCGGCCAGCTTCAAACATACTGCCCTGCCTATTCCTCTCGACCCGCCTGTAATTAATGCACATTTCATCAGTCAACTAAAATTTTATGTAAAATAATATTTTTAGGTGAAAGAGAATTTTATTGTGCAGCTACCTTCTCCACATTATGAGCGTAGAGCATCTCCGGATCGTTTTCAAGGAAATATTTTTTAACATGCTCCAGTTCCCGGTACCGTGGCTTGTCTTCAACAAATTTGGGGAACAATGCTCTTATAGAGGCATATATCCTGTGGGTAACGGGAGAAAGCCTTGAGGCATAATTGGCATAATCTATTGCCTGCAGCACTGTCACCATCTGGATAGACAATACTTCAAAAGTATTATCAATAACTTTTTTAGTCATCACTGCGGCATTACATCCCATGCTCACTATATCCTGGTTATCGTTGTTGTTGGGGATGCTGTGCACATACATGGGGAATGACAGTGTCTGGTTTTCCGCAACCGTGGAGGTGGCAGTAAACTGCATTCCCTGCATGCCGAAATTGAATCCCAGCACGCCAAGGTTTACAAAGGGAGGGAATTTTTCGTTGAGCTTATTGTTCAAAAGATAATTCAGTTGCCGCTCTGCCAGCATGGAAAGCTTGGTAATAGCAGTTTTCAGCTTGTCCATCTCCAGCGATACATAATCCCCGTGAAAATTCCCGCCATGAAAGATGTTGTGGCTTTCATGATCTATAACGGGATTATCATTTACCGAATTCAGTTCATCGGTCAGCACTCTTTCCGCATGGGCTATGGTATCATAAATAGGCCCCAATACCTGGGTAACACAACGCAGGGAATAATATTCCTGCACCTTGTCTTCAAACACGTCGTGCTTAATGTTCTCCGGGTTGTATAAATGCTCAGACCTGCTCCTGATGAGCCTGCTGTCTTTCAGCACATCGCGAAGCATGGCAGCCACCTCATTTTGCCCCTTATGTTTTTTTACAATATTCAATTCGTAGGAGAAATGGTCATCGTATGCTTCAACCACTTCATTGGTCATGGCAGAAAGCAATACCGAATACTGCAACAGCTTTTTGGCATATATAATATTAAGTAGTCCTATACCTGTCATAGCCGAAGTGCCGTTGAGTATCGCCAGGCCTTCACGGATATGAATGGAAAGCGGTGTGATACTATATTCTTTAAATACTTCTGCCGTGGGTCGCGGTTTTCCATCTACCAGTACCTCGCCTTCTCCGATAAGCACAAGAGCAAGATGAGCAAGCTGCACAAGATCGCCGCTGGCGCCTACACCACCATGCTCAAATATGCAGGGAGTGATATTATTATTAATAAGCGAACGCAATACAACCGCCACATCGGTATGTACGCCGGAATATGCCTGGGCAATGCTGTTTAACCGTGCTACCATCAGCGCTTTTGCCAAAGCAGGTGAAAGATAGTTGCCGCTTCCCGAGCAATGACTTCTTATAAGATTATACTGGAGCTGCAATACATTTTCCTGGCTCACTTTGTATTGAGCCATGGGACCAAATCCTGTATTGATACCGTAAATGAGCTTCTGATCCGAGAAATGAGTAAGGAAACGAAAATTGGCTTCCATTTTCTCAAGCGTCAGGGGATTAATTTCAATTTTCCTGTCTTTTAAAACAATATTTGAAAAATCATCTAAGGAAAGCGTTCTGGCTCCAACATTTATCATTGCACAAAATTATATTTCTGTTAACGTACAAGCACGGCAAAAAAAATAAATAATAGTAAATGTATCAAATATTTCTACCTCTCCTGTCTATAAACTTTACAGGCTTACGGCTTGTTTCAGGAAATTGTATCTTCCTGAGATCATCCTCGGTGATATATCTTATCTGCGGTGTAACTCTTAGCTTAGCCTGGAGATAAGCCCTGATACGATGGTCTGTTTCTTCATTGGCGCCGGCTGTGCACACATGCAGCAATACCTCATCTGTGCCTATTTCATTGGAATAGACTTCGGCAACATAGTCTTTGACATCTTCCATGCCATTGAGCAGATCGAAAAGCGCAGGCGCGAAAAGCGTAGTCCCTTTGAATTTGATCATCTGCTTCTTTCTGCCTATGACCGGAGATAGCCGCATGGTGTTCCTTCCGCAACCGCACTTATCATGATAAGCAATACAGATATCGCCGGTCTTATACCGGAGCAGGGGCATTCCTTCTATGCCCAGGGTAGTGATGGTCACTTCTCCCGGCTCGCCGGTTTTCACAGGCTGATTGTTCTCATCCAGAAGCTCTGCAATCAGCAGATCCGGCTGCAGATGCCCGCCCTTGCCTTCACCGCATTCCGTAAAAGCAGTCTGCATCTCGGTGGAAGCATAGGTGGAATATAACCTGATATTCCATTTTTCCATGATCTTTTTGCCTAATACGTTCAGCGAAAGATCCGGGTTTCTTATATTTTCCCCGATACAAATAGCTTTTTTAACTGAAGTATCATCGGGATGGATACCATGCTCTTCTGCGTAGTGCAACAGCTTTACAATAAAAGAAGGAACAGCTACTATAGCGGTAGGCTTAAGGCGGAATATGGTTTCCCACTGCACCGACGGCACCCCGGGACCAACCCGTATTATCCCCCCGCCCAGTTTTCTGATACCGGAATAATAAGCCATGCCTGCCATGAACTGCCGGTCAAGAGTAAGCATAAGCTGGAAAATATCTTCGCTGCCGCCATCTGCGCAGGCAAAAGAGGCGCACTCATTATAAGCCAGGCGGTCCAGATCACTTTCCGTAAGAGCGATGGTCACTGGGCTGCCGAGGGTTCCCGAAGTAGAAGTATATTCTATTATTTTATGTTTCCCTACGCACAAAAAATCGTCGTTGCGCTGCTGCAGATCTTCTTTCTGTGTTACGGGCAGCATCTCCAGGTCATCCAAAGATCTTACGCTATTAATATCTATGCTCCTGGACCGGAAAGCTTCTTTGTAATATGGAGAGTGCAGTTGAAGGTATTGCAGCAATTCACCCAGCTTGTCCTCCTGCATCTTTCGTATTTTCTCCGGGGGTTGAAAAGCGTTGCTGAGTAAATAGGACATGTTATAACTACTATAATAATTGAGCGAATGTAAGATTTTCAAAAGATACTACTCAATTTCCAGGGCAACCTGGTAATAATTGTTCACTGCCGCCAACAGCCTGGTCTTTATATAATAGCTGTCGCAAAAGATTTTAAAGGCTGCAAACTCATGATTGGGCACGTTGAACTCATCAAACAACAGGATATCTCCTTTCCGGAGATACGGAGCGAGGCTGGTAAGCGTAAACAATGTGGAAGAAAAAAGATCGGCATCAAGGTGTATGATCTTCAGCTTTGAGCGGTCTATGGTATTTGCTTTCAAAAACCCCGGTAATGTATCCTGGAAAAGTCCTTTATAAAAAGAGGCCCGGCTATCCTCTATACCGGGAATGGAGGCAATCATATCCCCTTTACTATAGGTGCCCCAGCTTTCAGGCAGCCCTTCAAAAGTATCAAACCCGTAAAACCTGCTCCCGGGATGCGTATTGGCAGCCACCCACCACCTGAAAGAAACCCCTCCGCTCACACCAAATTCAAGATAATCAAAAGCAGTATCCTTCAGGCGCCCGGTCTCCACTATATGTGCATACAATGCATACCGCTTTTGATAATCGCGTGAGGGAGTATAAAAATCATTCATTGTGGCCGACTTTCCGTTTGCTGCCGCCCATTTGGACAAGGATAGTGTATTAACAAAGAGCTGTACCGGGCGTCTCAACCATCCCAGGTAAATATGCGGACGGAGCATAATAGATAGTCCTTTGAAAAAGGCATTGAGCCGGTTGATCAGTTTCTTCATTTGCTGTTTGTAAATATCCTGCATTAAAAGCAATGCACGCTCCAGGCCCGGTTGAAAGTATTGCCCGGCATCAGCCTGTTGATGCCCTCTTTATGGATAATCTGCCGGTCTGCCTCCACACTATCTGCAATACCGCACCAGGGCTCAATACAAACAAAATCGGCATTTTTGGCCGCCCATATACCCAGGTAAGGAAATTCCCCAATATCCACAGTAATGCCTGCGCTACCTTTATCAGACCGGAGGCTCACCGAAGATGAACGGAGATACTTAAATACCAGGGCATCCCGGTAAAACAATGATTTGGTAAGCGGTACCCTTCCGTAATGGTTGAAAAAAGGAAGAGGAGCTTTTTCAATCAAGCCTTCCGGAGATATTGGCCACCGCCCCACATTTTCTTCCTCGTCAAATTCAAGGTAATAATTTTCATACGCCAATCCTGCTTCCAGCGGAACCCGGAAAGCAGGATGCCCTCCCACTGAAAAAAACAGTTCTTTCCCGCCGGTATTAATAACATCGTAGGTTACCGTTAGCATATCTGCATTGAGCAGGTAAGTGATGTCGAACCTGAATGCAAAGGGGAATATAGAAAGCGTAGCATCCGAAGCTTCCAGACGGAAAGTTACGCTGTTCCCATTGGCTTCTGCCACTGAAAAATCCATATCTCTTGCAAAACCATGCCTTCCGAGAGGGTATTCTTTACCCTGAAAAAGAAAACCGTTATTTTTAAGCGCCCCGACTACAGGAAACAATACAGGAGAATGCTTACCCCAAAAAGCCGGATCGGCCTGCCACATGTATTCAATACCGGTTTGTTTGTGCTGAAGGCCTGATAATTCCGCGCCTTTGGTTTTGATAGTGACCTTTAAAAAATCGTTCTCTATTACCTGCATAAAATAGCTGAAAATATTATAATATCTTTCAGGATCTCAGTAAACCGGCGGCATTATTTCCTTCACAAAAAAGCAAATCAATGATGCTCAGGTTAGGGTGGAATCCCAGGCGATGCTCAAAAACCTGGCTGTATACCGGACACTCACCGGCATACCTGATACTGTTTTTAGGCAATATTTTATTACGATAATCCGCTATATCTTCATCCGTAATTTGCTTTTCGTAACGATCCGTAAAGTCCACTTTCACCTCCACCTTCAATTGCTTCAGCACCCAATACATGAGATCAAGATTCCAGTCCCAAAGATAGGTGTACCTGGTTTCATAAAACTGTAAAAGCTCGTCGGCATAAAATTCAAACCAGGGTGCCCTGTTGTAAGCAGAGGTGATTCCCCTCCAGTGGATCATCTGCCATTTTAGCACATTATCAATTTTTACATCGCGTATAAATGCTGCGGTATTCCTGCTTCCTTCAATGGGAATACTAAGATCTATCAATCCGTTTGCCCCGGCAATGATACACCGGTTCCGGAAACTCATTTTTTGCCACCGTTCATATTGTTCAAGTTTTATATATTTATTATTAATTGAATTTTTATATGAAATAATTGGTGCAAAATATTGTAATTCAGTTAATAGTATCATTATATATACATATATTTTATTTGAAAGTTAAATCGGCCAATTGTAATACTTTTTCGCTAAAAAAAGTCTTTTTTACTTTTAAATAAACACGAAACAAATAATATAAATAATTTTATATCAATAAATTATATCAATATAATTATAGCTAAAATAATTAGCTGTGTAATTTAACCGCTTTTGACAAAATTGCAGTATCTAAAACTAATGTTCTTAGTTGGGCTTTGGCTAATTTTTAACCCTCATTTTCTTTACAATTTTTAAACAGCGGATTATATTGCATTACTTATAATCCTATATGATGAAGAAAAGCTTTGCTCCCCTACTCGCTTGTGTCCTGGTAATTACGTTATTCTCCTGCCGACAAATTGTCGCTCCGGAATATGTGGGTGTGGAAAATCTGCAGTTGGGCGCCAGCAGTTTTACCAACACTACCCTGTCGGCTGATGTGCAGTTGTATAATCCTAACAGGTCAAATCTTACCTTCAAATCAGGCAGCCTTGATATATTTGTTGATAACAGGAAATTGGGACATACGGAGCTGGATTCCACTATTAATATTCCCCGGCTGGACACCTTCAGCATTCCTCTCGTAGTAAAGCTGGATATCTCCAACGTGATAGGAAATGCGCTTTCAATGGGTTTAAAAGATTCTGTTTTGGTAAGGCTGGCAGGAAAGATCAGAGTGGGAAGATCGGGGATTTTTATAACACGACCGGTCAATTATGAGCAGAAAGAAAAGCTGGATCTATTTTGAGGTGTTGCTGTAAAAAAAAAGAAAAGCTCCCGGATCTACATTAGGATAGAGGATCAGGAGCTTTCATAGGATGTTACTTCAAAGGATGATTGGATAATTTCGGTTTTTACTTACAGGATCTTGGATTTCTTATTTGGTTTTCCACAGAATAAATAATTAGTGTTTCACTGATAAGGTTTGCCGTACTTTATTAAGATTCTTTCGTTGAATAAGTTACAGGTATATAACGCAGATTAAAATATAAATTGCTTTCAACTTTACATTTTTTAATGAAATGATTATTTTTCCTATAGAAAGCAGGTAGAATTACTTAGTAACCTTTCCTGGTGAGTGAATGGTGAAACGTCAAACGATAAACGTCAGGTGAGTTATAATAGAGGGCAGCCCGATTGCCTATTCACTATTGCTCATTGTCTCTTACCCATTCTACTCATTCAGCGGGTTCCTTCTGTTTTTCCAGATATAGTTTTTTACATTCATCCAGAAAGCGACAAACATATATATAATAATGGGCGAGCCCATGGTGAGCAGGGAAATGTAGATAAAATGCTTGCGGATGACGGAACCTGCGATCCCCACTTTTTCACCTATGTAGGCGCAAACGCCAAACACCTGCCATTCGATAAAGTGCTTGAACCTGTTCATAATGCTAAATTAAAAAAAATTAATAACGTGAATGTGAAACGCTTGTTATGAAAACTGCATTTTTTCGGTAATTTCGCAGGGCTTTTTACAAATCAGGTAATAAATCGCCTGTCCACTACACTGATGCTTTACCGGCATACGGCAAACTAAAAAACTAATATTTATGGTTTTCGATCTCGACCTCATCAAAAAAATTTACTCAGAAATGCCCGGCAAAGTAGCTGCGGCACGCAAACTGACAGGAACGCCTCTTACACTTGCTGAAAAAATATTGTATGCCCACCTTTACGAACCGGCGACAAAGGCCTACCAGCGCGGTAAAGATTATGTAGATTTTGCACCCGACCGTGTTGCCATGCAGGATGCCACCGCCCAGATGGCGCTGCTGCAATTTATGACCTGTGGCAGGGACAAGGTAGCTGTGCCTTCTACCGTGCATTGCGATCACCTGATACAGGCAAAAGTAGGGGCGGAAAAGGACCTTGCCGTTGCAATAGACGTAAATAAAGAAGTATATGACTTCCTCTCCTCTATTTCTAATAAATATGGTATTGGCTTCTGGAAAGCGGGTGCAGGGATCATTCACCAGGTAGTGCTGGAAAACTATGCATTTCCCGGTGGTATGATGATTGGCACAGATTCCCATACACCCAATGCCGGCGGGTTAGGGATGGTGGCCATAGGCGTTGGTGGAGCTGATGCGGTGGATGTAATGGCCGGGTTGGCATGGGAGCTTAAAATGCCTAAGCTTATCGGTATAAAGCTCACAGGAAGGCTGAATGGCTGGGCTTCTCCCAAAGATATCATCCTGAAAGTTGCGGGTATACTCACCGTAAAAGGAGGCACAGGCGCCATTGTGGAATATTTCGGAGAAGGGGCAGACAACCTGAGCGCCACAGGCAAAGGCACTATATGTAATATGGGAGCAGAGATCGGCGCCACCTGTTCATTATTTGCCTATGACGAAAAAATGTCGTCTTATCTCAAAGCTACCCAAAGAGAAGAAGTAGCCGCCCTGGCAGATGGTATCAGAGAACATCTCCGCCCCGACCCTGAAGTATATGCCGATCCTTCCAAATACTATGACCAGTTGATAGAGATCAACCTGGATGAGCTTGAGCCTTATGTAAACGGGCCGTTCACACCCGATCTTGCATGGCCCATCAGCAAATTTGCCGAAGCAGTAAGGGCCAACCAGTGGCCGGAGCGTCTTGAAGTGGCGTTGATCGGATCATGTACCAACTCTTCTTATGAAGATATCAGCCGCTCTGCATCATTGGCACAACAGGCTATAGACAAAAAGTTAAAGACCAGGGCAGAATTTACCATCACCCCGGGCAGCGAGCTGGTAAGGCATACTATTGAAAAAGATGGCTTCCTTAAAACATTTGATAAAATAGGCGGTGTTGTATTAGCCAATGCCTGCGGTCCCTGTATAGGGCAATGGGCAAGGCATATTGACGACCCCAACCGTAAGAACTCTATCATCACTTCCTTCAACAGAAATTTTGCAAAACGCAATGACGGCCTCGCAAGCACACACGCTTTTGTGGCTTCACCTGAAATTGTAACTGCTTTTGCCATTGCGGGCGATCTCACTTTCAACCCGCTGAAGGATAAGCTGAAGAACGAAAGCGGCGAAGAAGTAATGCTTGATGAGCCAACAGGAGTGGAATTACCTCCGAAAGGGTTTTCGGTAGACGACCCCGGCTACCAGGCACCTGCAAAGGATGGCAGCAAGGTGGAAGTGATCGTAAAGCCGGATTCACAGCGCCTGCAACTATTATCTCCTTTCACCCCGTGGGAGGGCACCGATCTTAAAGGGCTTAAGCTGCTCATTAAGGCAAAAGGGAAATGCACTACTGATCACATCTCTATGGCAGGCCCCTGGTTAAAGTTCCGCGGTCACCTGGACAATATCAGCAATAATATGCTGATAGGCGCTATCAATTATTTCAACGAAAAAACCGATACTGTAAAGAACCAGTTAACCGGTGAATATGGCCCCGTGCCGGCAACTGCCAGGGCTTATAAAGCTGCAGGCATCGGCAGTGTGGTAGTAGGAGATGAAAACTATGGGGAAGGATCAAGCCGTGAGCACGCGGCCATGGAGCCCCGCCACCTTGGTGTGCGCGCCATAATAGTAAGAAGCTTTGCCCGTATTCACGAAACCAACCTGAAAAAGCAGGGTATGCTTGCGCTTACATTTGCCAATAAAGAAGACTATGACAAAATACAGGAAGATGATACCATCGATATCATTGGACTGGAAACCTTTACTCCCGGCAAGCCGCTTACTGTTGTGCTGCACCATGCCAATGGCAATACGGAAAACATAGAGGTAAATCATACCTACAACGAGCAGCAGATACAATGGTTCAGGGAAGGTGGCGCGCTGAACCTGATCAGGCAACAGTTTGCGAAATAAATGATATTATATGACTGAACTTAAAAAACCTCCTGGTATTCCAGGAGGTTTTTTAGTGCCGGTTAATTAAATATCTCATATTACCCCGAAATGAATCGTAAATGTCTTCACCATTCAATGCCGTTTTCTTAAGAAAGCATAGCGTTTTTAAGGGTAAGTTATTGATTGCCTCAAGCCGGTCCCGCCACCTGGCGGGATATCCGAAACACCACGTTTATCGTTTCACGTTTCACCATTCACTATTCACAAAAAACGATGCTGTATATTATGGTCAACGTAATGCCATTTTAATCATCCAGCTTCAACACTGCAAGGAACGCTTCCTGGGGTACTTCTACATTACCGATCTGGCGCATACGCTTTTTACCTTCCTTTTGCTTTTCAAGCAATTTTCTCTTACGGCTGATATCTCCGCCATAACACTTGGCAGTAACATCTTTTCGCATGGCTGAGATATTTTCCCTTGCTAATATTTTTGCGCCAATAGCCGCCTGGATGGCGATCTGGAACTGCTGGCGGGGAACCAGCTCTTTCAGCTTTTCACAAAGTTTGCGTCCAAATTCCTGTCCCTTGCTGCGATGGATGAGCGCACTTAGTGCATCCACTTTATCACCGTTCAGCAATATATCCATCTTTACAATATCCGCTTCGCGATAGCCAATAGGATTATAGTCGAATGATGCATAGCCGCGGGTCTGGCTCTTCAGCTTGTCGTAGAAATCAAACACAATTTCGGTAAGCGGCATTTCGAAAACCAGCTCAACCCTGGTGGTGGTAAGATAGCTCTGGTTGATGAGCATCCCTCTTTTTCCCAGGCATAGCGTCATAATATTGCCAATATATTCCGGTTTGGTAATGATCTGCGCTTTAATATAAGGTTCTTCAATCCGCTCTGTTTTTACAGGGTCGGGGAATTCGGTAGGATTATTGACGATTATTTTTTCTCCTCTTGTAGTATAAGCTATAAAGCTCACGTTGGGAACGGTAGTGATCACCGTTTGATTAAATTCACGTTCCAGGCGTTCCTGGATGATCTCCATGTGGAGCATACCGAGAAAACCGCAACGGAAGCCGAACCCGAGCGCCTGTGAGGTTTCCAGCTCAAAAGTCAGGGAGGCGTCATTCAGCTGAAGCTTATCCATACAGTCCCTCAGCTCTTCAAACTCATCCGTATTCACAGGAAATATCCCTGCAAATACCATTGGCTTGACTTCCTGGAAGCCTTTGATCATTTCAGTAGTCGGATTGGCAGAAGTAGTGATGGTATCCCCTACTTTTACTTCTTTGGCATTTTTTATACCTGTAATGATATAACCCACATCCCCACACTTCACTTCAGTTTTTTCGGTCATTTTCAATTTCAGTATACCTACTTCGTCTGCTTCGTATTCCTGGCCGGTGGATACAAATTTTACCTTATCGCCTTTTTTAATTGCCCCGTTGATAATACGATAATACACTATAATGCCGCGGAAGCTGTTAAAAACACTATCGAAGATCAATGCCTGTAAAGGCGCACCCGGTTTGCCTGCGGGCGGAGGTATCCTGTTGACGATAGCTTCAAGTATGCCGTCTACTCCCAGCCCGGTGCGGCCGCTGGCAAGCAGTATCTCTTCCGGCTTACAACCTATCAGCTCTATGATCTGGTCTTTCACTTCTTCGATCATCGCGCCGTCCATATCTATTTTATTGATCACCGGAATGATCTCCAGGTCATTATCCAGCGCGAGATAAAGGTTGCTGATCGTTTGTGCCTGTATGCCCTGTGTAGCGTCAACCAGCAGCAAAGCTCCTTCACAGGCAGCAAGCGCCCGGCTCACTTCATAGCTAAAATCCACGTGACCGGGGGTGTCAATAAGATTAAGTATATATTCCTGCCCGTCGGAGTGCTTGTAATTAATCTGGATGGCGTGGCTCTTGATAGTGATGCCTTTTTCTCTTTCGAGGTCCATATCGTCCAGCACCTGGTCCATCATTTCCCTGTCGGAGATGGTATTGGTTGCCTGCAAAAGACGATCTGCCAGGGTGCTTTTACCATGGTCAATATGCGCGATGATACAAAAATTCCGGATATGCTTCATGAACGGTTCCCGTCGTTTTTAGGATGCGCAAAGGTAAGCGTTTATTTATTTAATCACTGCAATCCTGAAGCTTTGAGCGTTATCCATGCTGAAGAAATATACCCCTGCAGGAAATTCATTTACCGCAATATCTGCACGGTTATCTGATATTTTCCCCCGCTGCACCACTTTGCCGCCGGCATCAGCCAGTGTCCATAGTATAGGAGTTGAAGGCTTTTGCTTCAGCATAACGGAGAAAAAGTCCCGGGCCGGGTTAGGCGCAACCGTTACCGCATTGACCTGCGCATTTTTAAGCTGTACTATATTGGAATACTTCCAGCCCCCGGCATTCTCCTGCCATTTGATACGGTAGAAATTTGTGGCAGGAAGAGGATTATGATGGTAAAAAATATACGATTGCTCCGTTGCTGCTCCCGGCAGTTGTTTTTCATCTATCACCTGCCATTCTCCATTTTCCCCGGTCTTATTTTCAAGATAATAAGTGGCAGGCTCATCATTCTCCAATTTCATGGTAAGCTCATTCTGATGTGCAGCCTCATTGAGGCGGCCCGAAAGAGAAAGAGACCTCAGGGGCAATACTGCAAATGTTCTTACCAATACAATTTCAGCAGGGAGACCGTCTGCAGCGGTGAACTGCACCAGCGTTTCTTCACTGCCTGAGGAAACCAGCGACGCATATTTTGCAGGTTTGTTGTTGGCTTTAAGCCATCCCCCGTATAAATGAATAGTAATTGGAACAGCCGTGCTTACATTATTGACAAGATTTATATCAGGATTTACAACTGATATTGTCATTGTATCGTCTTTCACCCGCAGCATAGCAACGCAGGGCACAGTATTTCCTTTTATATAATCATTGCCGGTAAGGTTAGTATTCACTTCAAACAAGCTGTATCCTGTCACCCCCGTGGCATTTTCCCTGATAATATGCGCTGATGCATCCTGCTGCAGGATATCGAATTCCCTCGTGGAAGGGGAGCTCATATTGCTTGCAAACTGAGCCATTGCTGCATCTGTCGTTTTTGGAATTACAACGTATGCATATTTTCCATCTTTCGGCGCAACGTCGTGATCAATATAAGCGTTGGTATAATTGGCAGTAGTTGTTACCCCGTTTCCGGATTGATCCGGGCTGGTTTGGGATTTCTTTTCCACCTGAATAGTATTGCCCGCAAGCACATAATAGCCGGTGCTATAGGTATCCCTCAGCCAGTGGGCACTGGTTTTGCTTAATGTTTGTGCGAAGGGAAAACCGGTCTTTGCCGATCCGTCTACTGTGACGGCAGAAGAAGTCTCCGGAAGGGTTACCTGAAATAAAGTAGTAATGGTATTTCTCCAGGATCTGTTGTTGTTAATATTACTGCCCACACACACAATTCTCCTGCCGAAGCAAAAATAGGATTTGCGAAAAACAAAGGAAGAACTATGGGTAATCGAAAGATCGGACTGCCTGAAGTTCAACCCGTATAGCCCATAATCCCCATGAAGGTCCTGCAGAATAACATCTGAAGGCGCGGTTTCCGAAGGAACACCAAATTTTACACCACCGGCAAAATTCAGCATACTCCGTTCTTCAAGATTATTTACAGAAGCAGACAGATTTAGAGAATCAAAAGGGTATACTATCGAAGTTGTTCCCGGTACTTTATTCCAGTCCCAGCCGGTAGCTGTCATTCCACTGGGTTTAAGTTCATTCGGCCACTCACTGGAATATAAGATCTCCAGTGCGCCATATCCCTGGTACCGTCCGTAACGATTGTCGGAAGTATATGTTTCTGTTGCCCAAAAGGCATTGTTGATCCCTTTTATACAGGCAGCCCAGTTATCTCTCCTATACATAGCTAACGGGCTATAGTTCATCTGCCAGAACCCCGATGGGAAAGGCTCTGCGCCAATACCTCCGATCTTTTTCCCATAACTGTACATGCGCGAATGAATACCCGAAACTACGGGGTCAAATTCAGTATTCTGAATTTCTCCTCCTATATAGGTCAGTTCACTAAAAGCGGGTTCATTATAATAAGTAATTGTTTCGAATGGATGCCTGCCGGTAAGACTGTTTGCATAATATATTATATTGGACATAATACTCTCCGCATAGGCTGCCTTTACAAGGTTATCATAAGCCTGTTTGTTAATTTGGAATGGCGTCTGCCGCAGGGTGGACAAAATAGGAGTAATCAAAATCTCCATAGAATACATGTAAGCATTGTAATGCGTACCGTGATGAAAAGATGTACCATCAACTTTTATTCCATCAGCTGTACCCTTTTGGTTCTGAAGATATTTTTCAAGATAAGCTTTAAACCGCTTTAGATCATTAACGGCAGTCACATCATCAGGGCTAAATAAAAACATAGCAAAATAGGCATCCTGTAATGTAGCTATATTATCAGTGTCAAAAAGCCCGTTGGTTTCATCTTCCCATGCCAGTCCCGTACCTGTGCACCAGCTAAGCCAATGCCATAGATCATATCTAAGATCGGTATCGGTAATGAAATCAGCATTTATTAAAGAAGTAAAGAATTTCATCTGATCGTAACCGGAGCTCCCTCCTGCAAACCATAATCCGCTGCCCCCTGCAAAGCCACAATCAATAAGAAGCTTTAGCAGGTTAATAGCTTTATCCCTGCTATCTGTATTGTTATTGTGTACATAACTCCTGGTAAAGGTTGACATCATGTCTCCTATTTCCTTTGGATTAGTAATGATCTTCCCTTTTATTGTATTACCTGTAACTACAATATTATAGTTGCTGTAAGCGCTGTTGGCAGCACTCAGTTCCGAAGCTGTCGGGGCAACACCTAATCCGGAGCTCTTTATTCTCTGCCTTATTAAAGCCACCCCTTCCAATTCTGTTGCTGTCGGGTTATCTGTTTTATCAAGAGGCGTTGCATAATACGCTTTATAATAAAAATCACTGGTAATAAAATCTTTTATTGGAGCTGCCTCATACAAATCGGGCATCACATCATCCGACTGTTTAAAATCATAATCCCGCATATATTCCAGGTTATCCAAGTAAATAGAGCCACTCCCCGTTTTGGGAGCCAGCAGGTAAATCGTATGTCCCATATTCTTGTTGCCGGTCCCCTGCAACATATCGTTTAAGTAACCGTGAAGTAACCTGCGCCAGCCATGATAATTGATATTAAACCGGAACCTGTACCTGTCTATTCCGGCATTGTTCAGGAACTGAAATTCAAAAGTATCTTTTGAAGCCGCCTCATTGTGTACCCATACTCCAAAATGACCTTTGCGCCAGTTATCCAGATCTTGATTGATAGCATTGGTTTCGGAGCTGCTCAGTTCAATATGCAGCGTGTCGCCAGGCTGCCAGTCCCAGCGAAGCGATTGTTGACCAAGCCTGAAATGCCTGTTGCTTATGGATAAAGTGCCCTTGACCGCAGTAAAATTGGATGGAACAGAAGTCTCCAGGTCAGGTTGGCTATATGCAGTGCATATAAAAACCAAACAAAATAAAATACACAGCGCCCGCCTGAAAATTAAATTGGGTATGCGCATTACACGAGAAGGGTACTCTCTCATAAAAAGATTGAATTTAGCAACTCATACGATATTGACTGACAAAGGCTTTTATAATGAAAGCCCAGGTCCCTGATTTCAAAAAACGTTTATCAGCAATTTTCGTGCAATATTTAATTTTAAGGTCTCTTTAATAGAGCAGATAAAAAAAATGATGATATGAATTACTGACTTACATAGTGTTGCAGGTAAAAAATATATGCAGCTTAATTTATCATATGATTATTTTAGTAGGGTTGCAGAGGCTAACCTGTTTTCAGAATATAGAAAAAATATATATAACTGCAGTACTTATATGAAGCGTTAGTAGCGATGCTTCGCTCTCCGGTACAGTTCTTGTTGGTGAAGCATCACTCAGCTTTCTTCTCCTGTAAGCTCATAAAGGAATTTCTTACGCGCTACTTTTGCAGTTTTATGCTCACCGGTATGGCTCCATCCCGGCGGCATGATGAGGTAGAGCAGCTTATTTTTTAAGCCTGGCGCACTACGCACATCTTTCCATAAAGCGCCGATCTCGCCGAAGTTCACATCTACAAAACTATTGGCGTTCATTTCACGTGTGATGCCATACTCAATCGGGATGTCTTTTCTCTCCGGCTCATATGTTTTAAACAGCTTGTCCCAGATATTCAGCAGGTTGCAAAAATTAGTATCCATATACAATGGATTTCTTGCGTGATGCACCCTGTGATGAGAAGGCGTGAGTATGATTTTATTAAGGAATCCCATTCGTCCGTCTCTCATGATATTCTCGCCTACATGTATGAACGCGCCCCAGGTGCCGTCAATAAACATAATAAAAAACAACAGCGGCGGGTTCACACCGGCAAGTATACATATCGTCGTTCTGATAATATCCGCATAAGGCGCTTCAAGAAAAAAATGAGTATATGTTACAGAAAGGTTCATCGTTTGGGGAGCGTGATGCGTGGAATGCAGGCACCATAATATCCTTACCTTGTGCGCCAGGAAATGATATACAAAATGCGAAAACTCCCAGATAATATACCCATAGATCAGCCAGTACCAGGTAAAATTTGTTTTGAATATGGCATATTTTTCAAACACGCCAATACAAAAAGCTACCGCCGCAATTGAAATAAATCTCGACACAAACCTGTTGAAGATGAAAATTAAAAAGGGCACTTTATAATCCTCTATGCGAAATCTCTTGTACGTAAAGGCGCGTATTATTTCAATAATGAGCAAAAGCGGGATAAAAGGTGAGATCGCACCAAGTATCCCGTCAAGCGTAAGCAGTTTGCTATAGTCTCCCGACCTGTACATGTCAATGAGGGAATGCAATCCGAAAAAGCCTACAATTTCATCATAGATCATATTCAAAAAGTGCAGCATGGCATCAATATTTAGGATTCATACGAGTTAAAAATAAAAAGCTTTCAGGTTAGCCGGATACTTGCTATTTTCACACAAAATTACAAAGCTTATGGAGTTGAAAGCATTATTCGAGCAGGCTGCCACCGACAGTAAGCTCCTTACCGAAAAACCCAGTAATGAAACATTGCTCCAGTTATATTCTCTTTATAAGCAGTCTGTTGAAGGAGATAACAGCACAGAACCACCTTCTAATCCATTCGATTTTGTAGCAAAAGCCAAATATGAAGCATGGACAGCCCTGAAAGGCAAATCCCGGGAAGAGGCAATGCAGGAATATATCAAGCTGGTTGAAAAGCTGAAATCCAACTAATGCCGTATCAAACGTCAAACGTGAGATGTGAGAAGTGAAACCTTACCACTTACTACTTACCACTTACTACTTCACCCCTAGCTCATCACGCCCCTCAGATAACCTGCCGACTCGGCAATGCCCGGCAGCGAATCTTTCATATCTTTTTCAAACTCTATACTGCAGCTTCCGTTATACCCTATTTTCCGCAATGCGGCTATGAAGGCGTTGAAATCAATAGCGCCTCTTCCTATCTCTATGGCTTTTGCATCAGCCCTTGCGCCGGTTACATCCTTCATGTGCAGGTCAAAGATCCTGGGCGCATAGTCTGTTACTACCTTTTCAAGATCAGCCCCCGCCCTGAAAGCATGGCCAATATCAAGGCAAAGCCCTACACGCTTATCCATCTTATGAATACGGTCATATACATCTTTTGGTCCGGGGTACAATTTATCTTCAGGCCCGTGATTGTGAATGGCAATGCGGATATTGTATGACTTCACTTTCTTTTCAGTATAATTAAGAAGATCATAGGTGGGAACGCCTACAATGAGCTCAACACCTACCCGCTTTGCATAATCAAAGGCGCGATCCACCTCAGCCTGCGATTTCATATATATCACCCCAACAGCATATACATTGATGCCGCCTCCCTTAAACTTTGCAAGCACTTCATTGATCTTTTCCTGGGAACTGTCTAAAGGCAGGTGAAACTCTTTAACAGACAAATTATCAATTGCCACCCTGTTCATCATAGCGATCGTCTGATCTATGGAATAGTTTACAAATGTATACCCTGCCATGCCCAGTTTTAAAAACGCTTTTTTATAATTCTTATCAGGGCCGATATTTTTTGCAGCTCCGGAAATGGGCAGCAATGAAGGAATGGACAACGCTATGGCTGAGGATTGAATGAATTTTCTTCTTGATGGCATGATGTATGTATTTATATATCGCCAGTCAAGGTAAGCATTTTTTACAGAATGGAAATAAGTGCGGTTAATCGGTCCCTGTTTGCCTGATGTTTTTTAAATTACGCCATCCGGGCAGATAAGACGAACATAAAACCGTAAAGAAGATGCCGTTAAAAAATTTTTCTTTCAGGAATATTGCCACAGAAACTTTAAATCAGGCTACAGAATCGCTGATGCTTACCTGGAAAGAGATCTCATCGTTATTTGGGCTTAAGCACGATTTTTATAAGAACCCGCTGCATAAACCGCTCCTCCGGCCTGTTACAGCCATCCTTATAGGTGCAGGCAACAGGGGCAATATATATGCCGATTATGCACTGATACACCCAGATGAACTGAAAATGGTAGGTGTTGCCGACCAGGATGCCGTGCGCAACGGGCGGTTTTCCCGCAAACATAATATCCCGGCGGCGAATCGTTTTTATCAATGGGAAAATGTATTCAAAAGAGAAAAATTTGCGGATGCTGTTATTATTGCTACGCCAGATCAGCTCCATGCACCCACCTGCCTGCAGGCCCTGGAAGCGGGATATGATGTGCTGCTGGAAAAACCCATAGGACTTACGGAGGAAGAATGCAGGGCCATTCTTGAAAAAGCCAGGGCAACGGGAAGAATAGTAGGTGTGTGCCACGTGCTGCGCTATTCTCCTTATTTCCGGCAATTGAAGGAAATCATCAATGCCAAAACGATCGGGGATATTGTGTCTGTGCAGCATATGGAGCCTATAGGCTTCTCCCACATGTGTCATTCGTATGTGCGGGGCAACTGGCATAACAGCAAAAAGACATCTCCTATTATACTGGCAAAATCATGTCACGATACAGATATACTGCGCTGGCTGATCAATGAGCCTGTTGAAGATGTGCAATGCTTTGGTAACCTTAAATTATTTACCAAAGAAAATGCGCCGGACGGAAGCACTCCGCGCTGTACAGACGGGTGTGCTGTAGAAGCTACCTGTCCTTATTCTGCCTTGCAGATCTATTACCGCGACAGGAAACGGCTGTATGTGTTTGACCTCCCGGAAAACAGGCGGAACTGGGATTATTTTATTTTAAAAAAATTAAAAACCACGGATTACGGACGTTGCGTTTTTGATATGGATAACGATCAGCCCGATCATCTTACCGTAAATATGCGGTTTGGAAATAATATTACAGCCGTATTTTCAATGGAAGGGCTTACTTCTTATGAAGGCAGATGCACCCGCATCATGGGCACTACAGGAGATATTGTGGGAGATATGGAAACATATACTATTACCGATTTCCGTACGGGCCGAAAAACCAGCTGGAGCCTGAAGACAGACTTTCACGGCGGAGGCGATCACAGGCTGGTGCAGGACTGGGTACAGGCAGTAGGACATCACAACCCCGATATTCTCTCATCCACCATTGATGTATCCGTAGTCAGCCACCTGATGGCCTTTGCGGCGGAAAAAAGCAGGCTCAATCACACTATTGAAACGGTAGTGCTGAACCAGTAAAATTCAATCCAGCGCTTTCACGCCGTCTCCGATGGAAGAGCTGTACACCGAAGGAACATAACCGATCTTTTCCTGATAATATTGGATCAGCCCTTCGGAAAATGCATCAAAACTATCTTTTCGCACTAACGCAATGGCACAGCCGCCAAAACCGGCGCCTGTCATACGTGCCCCGGCAACCTGCTTATTGGTACTACAATAGTCTACAATTGCATCAAGCTCTTTACCTGACACCTCATACAAATACCGCAGGGAAGCATGCGAAGCATACATCAGCCTCCCGAACGCAGTAAGGTCGCCACCTGCAAGCGCTTTAGCAGCCTGCTGTACACGGGCATTTTCTTCTACAACATGCTTTGCCCGTTTACGAACAATATCATTGCTGATAAGGTGCTGATGGCGGGCAAAAGCATCTGCATCTATATCGCAGAGATACTGCACCGTAAGCGCAGATTGTAACGCCTTAAGCGCTTCATTGCATTCCATTACCCGCTCATTGTATTTCGACTCTGCCAGCGCTCTTAATTTGTTGGTATTGATAATGGCAAGCAGGTAATCACCAAGATCGCAGTCTACCAGGGTATAGTCCAGTGTATCACAGTTCAGTTGTATAGCCTTGTTCTTTTCACCAAAAGCTACGGCAAACTGATCCATAATGCCTGAGTTTAACCCGATAAAAATATTTTCTACATCCTTGGTATGCTTAACAAGATCAAGCCTGGAGATACCGGCGCCCATCAGCTCATTTAATGCGAAGGCTGTAACCACTTCAATAGAAGCGGAAGAAGATAAACCCGACCCGATAGGAATATTGCCCCAAAACATCATATCCACGCCTCCCGGTATATGCCCGGCTTTAATGAGCCGGTCGATGACTCCCAGAGGATAATTGTACCAGTTGGCGCCCATTTTACTATACCCCTCCTTTTTTATGTCAATCTCCAGCGATGCCTCAAAGTTCAGGCTGCGAAAACGATACACCCGGTCATCATTCGGAGCCAGCAGCAAATATGTTCCATGGGTAATGGCACAGGGCATCACCAGTCCTCCGTTATAATCTATGTGTTCTCCTATCAGGTTAACACGCCCCGGCGCAAAACAGGTTTTAGTATGAGGATGCCCGAAAAAATGAGAGAATTGTTCAGCAAGCTGGATTTCCATTGAGCTAATTTTTTTTGAATGCGGCAATATTACTATAAAAACCGGTAAGCATTACCAGCGGTTGCCGGAAGTGAACAGGCAATAGTGAATGGTGAACTGCATTACACTCTATACCTTATCCCTTACTCCTTATTGATATAAACAGTCCTTACGGGGAATGGTATATTGATCCCTTCTTTATCGAACCGTTCCTTAAGCTCTTTTATAAATTTGTGCTTTACAACAGCCTGGCTGACATAATCCCTGATCTTAATATAGGCTTTCAGATCAATACTGCTCTCGCCAAACTGCTGAAAACGGACAAAAGGTTCAAAGTTGGACACACATTCTTCCACCTCATCCTGCATCTGTTTGATCACTTCTATAGTTATTTTTTCAACATTGTCGAGGTTGCTGTTATAATCCACGCTCACGGATACATCCATAATAAAATCTCTGCCGGGGTAATCGAAATTAGAAACTATCAGGCCGGCAAGCTTGGAATTGGGTACGATAAAAATGCTGTTCACCCCTACCCGGAGAGAGGTATAACGCCAGCTGACATCTTCTACAAACCCCTCCGGCCCCGACTCAAGCCTTATATAATCTCCCGGGTTGATCTTCTTGGTTGCAATAAGTTGTATGCCCGCAAAAAGATTAGACAGGGTATCCTGGAGGGCAAGCGCTACGGCCAAACCTCCTACTCCAAGGGCTGTGAGGATAGGTGTAATTTGTATACCAAGGGATTGCAAAATAACCAGCAGCCCGATACAATACACAATTACTTTAATAATATTGCCGACAATGGACGAGGAAGCGGGTACTTTATCGCTGCCCTTAGGCTTTATAGACGTTAACCCTGCAAATACGGTAGCCAATATCCAGGTTACAGAAAAAATATAAAAGATCAGCAACCCGTTTTCCAGCCAATGATGATATTTTTCATCCATCTGCACTCTTCTCCAGCCCAGGAATATACCCAGGGCTACAAACCATGACGTTACCCATTTGGAGATACTGCTTATAATTAAGTCATCTCCCGCCCATTTACTGCGATCGGCCATTTTGTGCAAAACAGGCATTAGCAACTTTTGGATAAGAAAGCCCAGCACTATACCACAACCAGTATAAATAGAAAACTGCAAAAACTCATTCCAGGTCATACAAAAATTTAAAAAGGAATAAACCTCTTCAGAACTTAACAGCTACAAATATAGCAGGCTTTGAAAAAATATTAAGGCTTCACGGAAATAAAAGAGGAAAGGGAGCAATGATGCTCCCTCTATGTGATCCTGCTACCCGAAATATATTTAAAGAGATATTAAATCAGAAAAGTATTTTCCATAGGGTAGGAAATCTGTATTTCGCAATTGCATTATTACATTTATACTTTTTTTCTGCCGGTCAATAACACCACTACACCCGCCGCCACCGCAATACCACCCGCATACATAGGCCAACTCACATTTTTCTTTTTGTCGGCATTTACCTCAACAGGGCCTACATCCAGTACCTTTTCCTTTTTTGTGAAACTAAAGCCCCGGAATATTAACATCAATATTCCTGCTGCTATTAATATTATTCCCAGCGCTTTCATCTTTACAATCGGTTTATAATGATGAAACAAATCTCCTGCCACTATGTTTAAGGCATTGTCTTTGCGGCTTTTGTAGAAAAAAAATCTCAACATTGGGAAGAATGTGGAATTTGAATACTATAAATGTGAAACGGCAGACGATAAATGTGAGGGTCTCACATTTATCGTCTGCCTGCCGGTAGGCAAGTCTCGCTTCTCACAAGGAAATACGACAAATTAGTGTCAACACAACATTAGTTCAGGCAAAACATACCTGTATCAGCCAGTACCATACCCCGGTGGTAAGAAAAGAAAGCAGGATACCTAGGCCAATAACAAGATTTGTCAGCCGCGGGTTGAGATCATACTGTGAAGCAATAATCCCTGAGGTAAGAAAAGGAGGCATGGCGGACTCGAATATGCTGATCTGAGATTGTATATTTTTCATATTGACCAGCCAGGCGATCATAAAAATGATAGCCGGAGCAATAAGCAGCTTAAAAAACAAGGCATATTTAATATGCTTGATCTCATCCTGCCATCCTTCAAACCTGATCTGCAGGCCTATTGAGAATAACGCAAGTGGCGCAATAGTCGCTGCCAGTATATCAAACAGCGGGTCTACAAAAGAAAGATCAGCAAAAGCCGGCAAAATAAGCGCCAGCACACATGCTATAAAGGGGGGAAAGCTGATGATGCGCCGGGCCAGCATCGCTGGAGCTATACCTTCTTCGCCCGAAGCGCGTAAGGCTGTAACAACGCCTACGGTAGCCAATAAAAGAAACGAAACCTGGTCGCAGATAACCGCTATGCTCAATTCAGCGCTGGAAAAATAGGCTATCACAAGCGGAAAGCCGACAAAAGAAGTATTTGACAGACCGGTAGTCAGTAATAACCCTGCTCTTGTGCGTTTGTCAGTTTTTTTACCTGCATACACAGTGATATACACCCATGCTGTTACCCACACTACCACAGGCATCAGCACTGGCAGCAGCAGTGTCTTGTCCCAATGTATATGAGGAAGGAATTTGAAAGACACTCCCGGCAGTGCAAGATTAATGATCCAGGCATTGACCGCCTTAAAGCTGTCTGCAGGCAATTTCCCCGAACGCTGCAACAGGTAACCGGCAAGGATGCATAATCCGATCAGCAGGAAGTTTGACATCCGGCAATAATACAATGCAAATTTCAGAAACCGGCCAAAGGGACGGTCTTATTCTGTCATTGAAGTAAAGCCGAGTGCATATTTCTGGTTTTTACCGCTATTTTTTAGCTATTAACCCCTGAGTAAACAGAAGTGAAATTTTAAGATTTCTTTGAACAACAGGCTTTAAACGAAGCCCCTCGTAATATATCCAATGTGCATAAAACAAGATACAAGATGAAAAATATATTGAAATACCTGCTTACCGGGCTACTTCTGTTAGCGATACAGGTAAACACAGAAGCGCAGAGCAGCAAGGAAGCGAAAAAGGCAAAAGAGGTTGAGGTGATCCAAAATGCAATAGACGGAAAAAATTATACTTTCAGGGCACAATCCATGGTGCCGATGACCGGTATCACAAGGCAGTTGAACGGAGTATATGACCTGACTATATCAGATAATGAGATAACCAGTTTTCTGCCTTATATGGGCAGGATTTATATGCCGCTGCTGGACCCGATGGAAGGCCCCCTAAGATTTACCTCAAAAGACTTTACTTACAGTGCCAGCGAAGACCGTAAAAAAGGCTGGACTATCTCTATCAAACCGAAAGATGTAAGATCAGTAAGAGAGTTTACCCTGAATGTGCAGGATAATGGTAATGCAACATTGCAGGTAACAGGGAATGACAGGCAGCCTGTTACATTTTACGGATATATTGAAACTGCATAATAAAAATGAACAATAACGGAAAGTGATGCTATTGCATCATTTCTTTGTTATTTGGAGCATATTATCTGAAACTGCACCAGCGAAACCCGGCAGTTTTGTAAGATCGGTCCCCCATAATGTCAAATCGGACAAAACAGCGGGAACCAGCCCTGATACTTCATGCTTTTGCCACTGCTCATAGAAATAAGCCGCATTATCATCATTGATGGGATAATGCTGCCCGTTCCGTTCGCCATAAAAAACATTCCCGTCTTTCTTCACCGGTTTCATAAAGGCAAGAAAAGCCGCGAACCCCTTTGCTATACCGGCAGGCGTCTTATTAAACTCCGTATAATACTTTAATAATACCGGTATTACCCGCATCTTCATTTTTGAGCTGTACTGCATGGTGATGCTGATCCACTGGTGATTGATAAAAGGATTCCTGAACCGGTCCAATACCTGCATCCCAAATTGCTCTGCAGTAACAGGATCAACCTTTGCAGGAATAGCAGGTGCAATTTCATGCAACATGATATCCTGCACAAAGCTGCCAAACAAAGGATCAGCCATGGCTTCCTTTACGGTTTGAAAGCCGGAAAGAAAAGCCAGCCCGCAGCTCAGGGTATGCGTGCCATTGAGCAGGCGCAGCTTAAGCTCACGGTACATTTCAATATCAGGAGCGATGATAACGCCATCGTCGCATTTTGCAAAACTCAGCACCTGCTTCACTTTTTCATCGCCTTCAATGGCCCACAACCGGTATACTTCACACATAATGAGCAGGTCGTCCTGGTAACCGAGCGCAGCCTCAATGGCAGATTTTGCAGCAGCATCTGGTTTTCCCGGCACAATACGGTCTACCAGCGAATTGCAGAAATGGTTATGCGATTTCAGCCAATCTGTAAAAGCTGCATCCAGCTTGTTGTAAGCCGCCAGTTGAAGCACTATGGTCAACAGTTTATCCCCATTACCCACGATCAGCTCTGTGGGGATAACGATCATGCCTCCTTCAGCGCTTCCCTGGCAGGCTTTATAGCGCTCGTATAAAAACGCCAGCAACTTTGCCGGGAACGAAGCCGGGGGCTGCTGGTGAATATCTTCTTCTAACAATGTAATGCCCACTTCGGTAGTATTGGAAATAATGATCTGCATTTCGGGGTTATATGCCGTTTGCAGAATATCTTTCCAGTGCTGCCTGACAGACAGCACTCGGCTGATGGCCCCGGCAATAATATTCTCTTCTACTTTTTTGCCCTTGTCTATCCCCTGCACACAGATGGTATACAATCCATCCTGCTTGTCAAAAGCGTCAGCGCCACCGGAGTCTGTGGACTTCACCACCACTACCCTGCCATTGAAAACGCCCTGCTTATTGGCTTTGTCAATAAAAAAATCGGGAAGCCCGCGCAGCAGCACGCCTGTTCCGAACTGCAATACTTTTTCAGGTAAATTGAGCAATTCTTTCGCCGGCTTTTGAACAGTTGACGCGGCAATGTCGGGAAGTGTAGCTTTACTTAAGATCATTATTGAATATACAGTTTGGATGAATACTTTTCACGCAAAGGAAGCAAGGTATGCAATGAAAAAATTGAAAATCAAAGTTTGTTTCATTAACCTGCTATCACTTTGCTTTAAACAGACCTTTTCAGTACCTCATGCTTTATCTCACCTGCCCGTTACCTCTCAATACCCATTTCTCCGTTACCAGCTTTTCGAGTGCGAAGGGCCCGCGTGCATGCAGCTTCTGAGTGGAAATACCGATCTCTGCACCAAGTCCGAATTCCTCGCCGTCGGTAAACCTCGTAGATGCATTGTGATATACGGCGGCCGCATCTACCTCCCGCAAAAATAATTCAGCCTGCTTTTTATCTTCTGTCACTATGGCTTCCGAGTGTTTGGTGGAATGTTCACGGATATGCTCAAGCGCTTCGCCGATATTATCCACCACTTTAACGGCGCAGCGCAGATCAAGAAACTCTTTTCCGAAATCTGCAGGAGCCGCTTTTTTGAGGAACGGATATCCCTTTAATAATTTATACGCTGCATCATCGGCCAAAACCTCCACTTTGTATTTTTCAAAATCAGGCTTCAGCATTGAGAGAAATGCAGGCGCTACTTTTTTGTCTACCAGCAGCGCATCCATGGCATTGCATACAGAAGGACGAGACACTTTTGCATTTACCACAATTTTTTCCGCTTTAGGCAGATCTGCCTTTTCTTCCACATACACATGGCAAACGCCTGCGCCCGTTTCAATTACGGGAACGAGACTGTTTTTTCTCACATAGCTGATCAGGCTGTCGGAGCCGCGGGGAATAAGCACGTCCACATACTGCGTGGCGGTAAATAGTTCCTGCACGGTTTCGCGTTCGGGCGACAGCAGGGTGACCACTTCCGGCGGCAGGTTATTTTTTTTGAGCACAGCATGTATGATGCTTACGGCAGCTATATTGCTATGCGCTGCTTCACTGCTTCCTTTTAATACGCACGCATTACCACTGCGGAGACAAAGCACCGCTATATCAAATACTACATTAGGTCTTGATTCAAATACCGCTCCCACTACTCCAAGAGGAACGGATCTTTTTTCGAGCAACAACCCGTTAGGCAATTTTTTGCGTTCAATGATCTGGTTGGAAGGGTTGGGAAGCCTGCTTACTTTCCTGATACTGGCGGCAATATTCTTTATGCGCTGCGGATCGAGCCTCAGCCTGTCTGTACGGGGGTTGGCAGGATCCTGCTTAGCCACATCCTTGCGGTTTGCTTTCAATAGTGCCTCCTGCTGTTTCTCCAGTTCATCGGCGATCATCAGCAGGGTCTTTTTCAACAGCTTATCTTCCACCGCCCTCAGCGCCGGCGCTGCTTTATATGCTTTTTTGATCAATGATAGCGTACTGCTCATTATATATAGAATATTAAAAGATCACGATATCGTCCGCATGGGCGGCAATTATATTTTTATGGGCAATCTGTTGATTGATCTCCGCACTGCTTATCCGTGCTTTGGCCACTCCCATGATTGTCCCTTCTTCATTAAGCAACTGAACTACTTCACCTGCAACGAAGTTACCATTTACTTTTCTTATGCCGACAGTGAGCAGGCTCTTCCTGTTGTGCAATGCCTTTGATGCGCCTTTATCAACAGCGATGCCGCCAATCGTAATAGAGCCGCTGGCGAGCCATTTCTGACGGGCTTTGAGATTCGAGGACTTGGGGGCAAAAGTGCTTCCTGCCCTGCCTTCCAGGGCATTCCCTAATGGTAATGTCCCTCCAAGCCCGCAGATAACAACTCTTATTCCTAAGGAAGCCGCCAGCTTAGTGGAAGTCAGCTTGGAAAGCATCCCCCCCAGCCCCACGCTGCTCTTTTCTTTGTTTACAAAGCCTAAAATGGTGGCGTCAATTTTATCCACATACGGGATCACCTGCTTATCATTATTGAGCAACCCGCCGGCTGAAGTGCAGATGATAAGCGTATCGGCATCGAAACCGATGGCGATCAAAGTAGCCAGCTCATCATTGTCGGAAAATTTGAGCTCTATATTGCTTACAAGATCATTTTCATTGACAACGGGCAGTATATCATTTTGCCAGAATTCATGGAAGGTTTCTTTCAACTGCAAAAATTGTTTGCGGTTGGAAAAATGATGCCTTTCACACAAAGCCTGCGCTACCGTGATATTGTATTTGGAAAAATATTTATGATACAACTGTATGAGCATAGGATTGCCCACAGCAGCAGCAGCTTTCCGCTCTGTAATAGAGCCTTTGTAATTTTTAAAAAAAGACTTTCCGCTGCCTACTGCGCCGCTTGATACCAGCACCACATGATAAGACTGACTCAATACCGCCACCTCAGCCGCAATTTTTTTTATTACTGCCTGGTCTATCTTTCCTTCCTTATCTGTGATCACTGCCGTGCCGAGCTTTATTACCAAAACTTTTTTTTGCATAAAACGGTCTCCCCGGTAAAATTGAGCGCAAAAATACGGAGGAGAACGGAAGAATGCTCGGGAGAAGAAAAATTAGAGTGCAGCGGTAATACTGCGCTATTTTTGCGGTCATGAATAATCTTTTTTATCAGATGGAAGCAAGGACACCCGGAGGCAAACCTTTTCCCTTTAAAGATTTGCAGGGAAAAGTGGTATTAATTGTAAATACCGCCACTAAATGCGGGCTTGCACCACAGTTTGAAGGACTGGAAACGCTGTACCAACAATATAAAGACCAGGGGCTTGTAGTGCTTGGCTTTCCCTGCAACCAGTTTGCCGGGCAGGAGCCGGAAACCAATGCAACGGTAGAGCAGGTCTGTAAGATCAATCATGGCGTCACTTTTCTCCTTACAGAAAAATGCGATGTTAACGGGAAAAATACGCATCCTGTATTCAAATATCTTAAGAGCAGGCTCGGGGGGCTTTTCGGGAGCAGGATCAAATGGAATTTTACCAAGTTCCTCGTTGACCGGGAAGGCAATCCTTATAGACGGTATGCGCCTACCACCGCTCCGGCAGCGCTGGAAAAAGACATTGTAACTTTACTGAAAATGAAATAATTTTTCACGCAGCGGCCGCCGCGGGAAACAAAAACAAATACATCATGAAAACCAGTAAAAACAAACTCACCGCTTCACAGGCAGCAGAGCTGATCAGCATACTGCAGACCCGTTTTGAAAAAAACAAAAACCGTCATAAAGGTATTGAATGGAACAAAGTGCAGGCGAAGCTGGAAGCCAGTCCCGGAAAGCTGTGGTCGCTCAATGAAATGGAAATATCAGGTGGAGAACCGGATGTGGTGGGTATTGATAAAAAAACGAACGAATATATTTTTTACGATTGCTCCGCTGAAACACCCAAAGGCCGCCGCAGTATATGCTACGACCCCGAAGCGCTGGAATCAAGGAAGGAACATAAGCCTGCCCACAGCGCCATCGGTATGGCAGATGAAATGGGCATTGAGATGTTGACAGAAGAACAGTACCGGGAACTGCAGCAGTTTGGAGCATTAGACCTGAAGACCTCAAGCTGGGTACTTACTCCTTCTCCTATTCGGAAGCTCGGCGGTGCATTGTTTTGTGACCGGCGGTATGATACTGTATTCGTGTATCACAATGGCGCTGAATCTTACTATGCAGCAAGAGGATTCCGCGGATGGCTAAGGGTTTGAATCTATAGTTCCATAAAATTTACAATAAAGGATATTGCAAAACCTCCTGATGTTGCAAACTTGTAGCCCGGTACTTACAATGAACGCAGGCTTAGCATAGGTATAGGTACCGCTATCTATTCGTACATCATTACCAAATGAGCGCCGGCATTCACACCCCCGTTAGCTTCGTCTATCTTATCTGTTCTATATGAAAAACTACTGTAATTGGCTATTATTCCTAAATGGTTCACGGGTGAAACCGCTGCCTGCGCATTAAAAAAACAGGTCAGGCAGACAAAACATTAACGGTGATGAAATACCCTATTTTTCGTCGGAAAGGTCAGAATATATATCCACTATTTTCCTTCTTCACAATAGCTTCAGCACAGCTTCATCACCCTGCACCGCATTTGCCGGCCTGGGATGGGCTTCCGTAAACACCTGCAGGGCGGAAGGTTCCAGTACTTTTATTTTGCTTTCATCAATATTCCCATTAGCATCCTCCACAGCTTTTATGTCAAGCTTAAGGTACTTTGCCATAAAAGGATACATCGCTTTGCGCTTGGAGGGGCCGTAATCATGCTTCTCATCGGCCAGATGAACAGATGCTACTGTATTTTTCCTGCCATAAAGCGCATATATCTTTTGCATAAAAGGATATTCCGATTCCGGTGTATGCTTTGTCCAGTCGTCGCCGTCAGATATCAACAACATAGGTCTCGGTGCAGTAAGCGCAGCGATCTCCACATTATTGGTTTGATAGCTGCCCTTTTTATGGATGGGCATACCGCTTTCGCAGGAACAGCCCCCAAAGAAATAAGAAGAGACCATCACACACGGCACAGCTACCTTTACCCGCTGATCAAGCGCCATAAGTAAAAATGTTTGGGTGCCGCCTCCCGACTCTCCTGTCATACCAATCCTTTGCGGATCAACACCGGGAAGTGAAAGCAAAAAATCAAGTGCACGCATGCTGTTAATGGTCTGCAGCTTCACTCCCTTAGCAATGTGATGATCGCATTGTTTGGAATCTCCCATACCAACCATGTCCCAGGCAAAAACAACAGCGCCCATCTTTGCCAGCATAGCGCAGCGAACCTGTGTCTGCTCCCTGAATCTTCCCGTGGGATTTTCACCATGCCCGTGAGGACAAAGAATACCTGCATATGATTTTTGCTTTTTTACAGGGCGATACAGGTTGCCTGTTACATAAAATCCCGGGAGGCTCTCAAATGCCACATTTTCTATGGTATAGCCATCCATCACTTTTTTTTCATTGATGATTGGTGCAGTACCGGGACCCGGAGGAATGGTTCCCATCTCCATACCTTCACGTATATGCATGCGGATTTCTCCTGCGCGCTGTTGCCAGTCGCTTAATGAAGCAGGAATATGTTGATCCAAAAATGCCTGCCCCTGCTCTTCTGTGAAATAAGCGCCCTGGCAAAGTTCTACCTGTGCCTTACCGCAAAAAAACATTGCAAAACAGCAGCAAAGGACTATTGTAATTTTTTTCATATCCGTACCGTTGAAGAGGTTAAAAAACAAGGTTGATCTGGCACTAATTTAAAGGATTATTACAGAATTAAAATAAAAAAGCTACTGCACATATCCATATACGTACAGCAGCTTTTACCATTATTTGTGCTATATCAGTGCTTCAGGGAATCCACCACTTTTTTTGCTTTGTCACCTGCTTTCTTTGCGCCTTCCTTAATGGCTTTGCCGGCATCTTCAGCGCCTTCCTTTACGGCACGGGCAGCATCCTTTGCTCCTTCCTTTACAGCTTCGCCGGCATCTTTCGCTCCTTCTTTCGTTGCATCCCAGGCGTTGGCAATGGCATTGCCGGTCTTATCAAAAAACTGACCGGTTTTCTTTACCGACTCTCCCTCTTTAATGCTGATCATCTTTCCGTCTTTGCCGGTAACATTTCCCTTTACTGAAATTACAGTGCCGTCATCCAGGGTAATATCTTTTTCCGCAACAGCCCAGCCACCGTTTTTGTATACCATCAGCTTCCCGTCCTTCCACATTACATCGCCATCTTCGGCAGTATAAGTTGTTGTTGTGGTGGTAGTAACTGTAGAAACTTTTCCCGAATCAGAGAGTGCAACCTCAGTATCTGAGGTAGTAACTTCAGTGGAATCATTATTACCGCAAGAAGCAAACATAGCCGCCAGCGCAGCCAAAAAAAGTGTTTTTTTCATGTTTATTGTTGAGTTTAATGAAGAGGATAAATCCAAAAGAATGCCAGTTTTCAGGTAACGACATTTAATCCCTGTTCCTCCCTGCTTCTCCCGGATACAGCGCCGGCAAAGGATCGCTCTGCCAGTATTCTTTTGAAGCGATATTCATTACCGTCAGCCTTCCTTTAAATGCTGCCCCGGTATCAATATTCCATACATTGCCTCCCCGCATGGGTACATCCACATCGTAGTATAAAGTTGGCGTATGACCGATAAATATCTCATCAAACAGTTTAAGTCGTTTTGGATACAACAGCGACTCCCGGGGCATATCTCTCATGCTCCGCGCCGTTTCCCAGAGCGTTCTGTCCCACGCAACATTGGAAGGATACAATTCATGCTGCGGTCCATGCATGGAAGTAAAGCCCGCATGTACAAAAAGGCGGTTGTTTTCATCAATATAGTATAATTGCATTTGTTCAAAAAAATGCAGGTGCTGTCGCCGTAAATAAGATGCTACAGTTGAATATCCGTTTACAGTAGACTGCCCTCCGTGAAATAACCAGGAGCTATCAGCATCTCCTGTGCGAAGCCAGACTTCACACCATTCGTCGTGATTGCCTTTAAGAATGATACATTGCTGCCGTGCAGACAGTTCAATCAGATAGTCTATCACCTGAGGTGATTCACTCCAGCCATCCACATAATCACCTAAAAAGATCAATATATCATCGGTAGTAACAGCAGCCCGGTCAAACACCTGAAGCAATGCACGAAGTCCGCCATGTATATCACCAATTACCAGCCTGCGTTTCATGAATGCTATGTTTTATTTTGAAGAGATTATTTGGTTAATATAATGCCCGCTGCTTTTCTCAAAACAGCGGGCAAAAAATAAATTCAAATATAATTCCTTATCTATTACAGCGGCCGTATCATAATATTCTTATAATAGGCCTTATTGCCATGATCCTGCAATGCAATTTTGCCGATCTTTGCCAGGCCATAGTCAGGATAATCTTTCCACTTGCCTTCTGTTCTTTTCTTATTCCAGTCATCGCTCCAGGCTTCAAATTCCACTATCTTTTCGCCGTTCAGCCAATGTTCTACATGCCCGTGATCAAAAATGATCTTACTGCTGTTCCATTCTCCTACGGGTTTTAATTGTTTCTTATCATTCGGCACGGTCATCGCATAATCCGCCCCGGCTTTCTGCCACTCTTCCAGCTTTGCAGGGAAACCCACATCGTCAATCACCTGGTATTCCGGTCCTGTTTCATAAGGCGCTTTATATTTAGCATCTTCTATCACATGATACATTACACCGCTGTTGCTCCCTTTGTCTACTTTCCAGTCCCAGGTCAGTTCAAAATTGTCGTAAGAGCTATCACTCACCAGGTCGCCGCCATGCGCATCTTTGGCAGCGCCAAGACAAACCAGAGCGCCATCTTCTACCTTCCAGTTGGTTACAGCTCCGGTCTTATTGAATCCATGCCAGCCCGCCAGCGTACTGCCATCAAAGAGACTTACCGCGGCAGCTGCCGAGGATGCCGCAGGCTCTTGTACAGGAGCAGGGGATGCAGTACTGTCCGCTTCAGGCGCTTTACTGCCATCGCCACATGATACGGCAGCTACAGAAATGGCGACAATCGCCCATTGATACATTTTTCTTTTCATTCTGATTGTAAATTTTAAACTTAAAAAGAAGTTACAGATTACAGGTTTCAGGTTCGCCTCTCACCTCTATCGTCTCACTTCTCACTATTCACTTTTCACCAAAAGACACCGCCTTACCCGTTGCCGCTGATGTTTTCGCCGCTTCAAGGATCCTTACTACCATCATATTATTGTCTTGGGCATAGAGGCTGTAAGGCGCCATCTTTATTTTTCCTTTTACCACATCGGCAAAATATTTGAACGGGTCTTCATACACAGGAATATCTGCAGCCGTATACTTCCGGGTCTGCTCGGTCTCATCATCTTTTCTGCGGATATGCATCAGGGTGTTATTTACCGTTTTCACATATCCCGTAGTGCCATACAGCTCCATATCCTTACGATTGAAAGGCCAGTTCCAGGAAGCCTGCAGGATAGCCTGAAAATGGGGATAAGAGATCACTATGGTGGCTTCATCATCTACCCTTGGATATATCTCCGGCTTGAACCGGCGTGTTACCGCGCTAACAGACAATGGCCGCTCTCCCTTGGCAAGCCAGGTCATTAAATTAGCCCCATAACACCCGAAGTCAATTATCGCTCCTCCTCCGTTTTTCACGGGGTCGGTAAGCCAGTTGAAGAAATCATCGCTCACCCCGATCTCTCTCGGCCCCTGGTGCCCGTGATGAAAAACCGCTTTTCGAAAATTACCGATATAGCTGCTGTCATATATCAGCTGATATGCTTTCGCCGTAGCGGGATACCAGGAAGTTTCATAATCAGTGAGCAGGAAAATATTATATTTTTTTGCAAGCGCCTCCATTTCCAACGCATGCTTTACACTAACTGCCAGAGGCTTTTCTACCATCACATGTATCCCTCTCGGCGCACAGGCTTTTACAACCGCCAGGTGATCATAGATCGAACCGAATGCCACTACCGCCTCCGGCTTTACTTTGTCCAGCATAGCATTAAGATCATCAAACATAATGCCGCGGTTCAGCTTATACTCTTGGGCAGATCTTTCTGAAAGCCCTTTATCAGGTTCATATATACCAACTACCTCCACAATATTGTCGGGTTTACGCCCCAGGATCCATGCGGAATGCCCGTGAGAGATGCCCGCTACGGCTATGCGCAATGGCGTCTCCTGCGCCGTGACAGCCGCACAACACAACAGGCAGGATACAAAACAAATTAAAAATCGAAAATGAAGCATTGTGGTAAGGTTACTGGTTACAGGTCTCAGGCACAACTTGTTACCTGATAGCTCACAGTCTATAGCTAATTCACCTCCAGCTCATCTTTAGATGGCAGCTTGGGGAACGGGGCATGCGGGTCGCGCTGGTACCAGAACACTACGGAAGCAATATCTGAGTGCTGGGCAAGATACCTTCCGCCACTGCGCCAGCCGAGATCCTGGATAGTGACTTTCAGATCTTTATCAAACCGTATCGGGTCCATAATATGCCAGCGGTACAGACCAAAGCGCTGCTGGGTTTTATATATACCATCCGGCTTGATGACCTGCAACAATCCCGAATAGGGACGGTTGAACACTTCATAGTTATGTGTAATCCTGTTCTCAAAATTATATGAGCCACAGAAATAATCTTCTGTGCCTGTTCCGCAAATAGTAGGGAATTTGGTATCACCGTCAATAAAAAACTTGATCTCTCCTTCGCCCCACCATCCATTATTATTGACGCCCCATGCAAGGTATACACCTACATACTGACCTTTCCCTTTAATGCCATCCACAATAGTATAGTCGGATGTCGTATTGGTATTGGCGCGACGGAACTGTGCATGAAAATAACCTGCATCCTCAGGCACTTCTGTTAAAGTATAATCCACCTGGTAGTATAAAACCATTCTTTCCGTATTAATATTCTCCATGGTGATCCTGCATTTTTTCCGGAATGGCATTACCCAGTAACAATTAAAGGCGCTCCCGGGATTCACACAAACCGCAAGAGAGGCTAACGGCGCATACTCACCCCAGCCGTTACCAAAAAAATCGCCCACAGGGCATTCCACGGACGGTTCTTTCTCGTCATCCCAGTAAAAGCGAAGAATAGAATTCCTCCAGACTCCTGTCGGCGTCATCCATATATGCTGAATGGCTCCCGGGCCGTCAATATTTGCCAGGGTAAGCGTTTCACCGGGCTCTATAATTACAAACGGGTTCACTTTCCATCCCTGCCCGAGATCACGGGCAGCATTATGTGCATTGGCAACGTTACGCTTGTCCTTGTCTGCAGGGTTGGCCATACCTCCTTTTCCCTTTTCACCGGTAAAGTTCTCCGGGCTTACAGACCGCGTTTTAGCGTCAGACAGGCGGAACAGGTTGCCCATATTCATATCGAGCCCGTTAAAGTTGTTTTTTTGGGCAAAAGCAATAGTCAGTAAGCAAATGCATGCAAAGAAGCAACTGAAAAAATGTTTCATGTTTATGCTTGTTTTTATAATGAATCCCGAAAAATACAATTTCATGATCAGGAGGACAATGCAGTTTCCTTACCTGCAAGCATTACTTTCTGCACAGGTATTTTACCATAAATTACATCCATCGTCACTTTGCCATTCCTGAAATACACGTTCCCGAAACCTGTTTCCGTAGCAATAAAGGATGTAAAGTCTCCTATCTTTGAATCAACATATAACTTTTTATCAACAGCATCATACCTTACCCCGGTGAGGCCTTGCAGCAGCCCGTAGCTCGACAATGCCCTTCCATACCAGCTTCCGCATTCATATTCATTAAAAGGGTTCCGGATCTTGCCGCTGTACCTATTGCGGCAGGTACGTACAATTTCCGCCCCCTCCTCTACATTCCCCATCAGCATTAAATGCGACGCCACCTGATATTCTATGCCCGTCCATACCTCATCGCTGTATACAAAAGGCAGGGACAGTTTTCCACCCTTAGGCCAGGTGCACAGCAATAATCCACCCTCCTCTCCTACCGCATAGGCAGGACGTTGGGGATTGGCATGCTCACTGAGGTTTTTCTTCAGGTTATATTTATATACGGACAATAAATGAGATTTTACTTTAGCTGCATCCACAGGGTTGTCAAGCCCGCACATCATGGCAATCCATCCGCCTAATATACCGTCTGACAAACAACCTTTGCCATACTGGTATTTAGGTCCTTCTTTCTGCAATAAGGCTATGGCTTCGGCTGAGTATTCGCCCCCAAAAGATTTTCTGGCGGCTTCCACAGGATCAGGCGCGTTAAGCCCTTTATATTGAATCTGCTGAATGAAATATTCTCCATTATACAATTCACTCTCCATATACTTCCTGCCTTTTTCATACAGCTTCTGGTAGGAGGATATATTTATCTTCATGAATTTGCCCATCCTGCAAAAAGCATCCAGGGCGCCAAGATAAAAGCTGGTGCACATTCCATCCGGTCCCCAGAATTCTATGTCGTAGGTATTATGATGAGGCTCTTCTACCAGTCCTTTACCGCGGGGATCCCAGGTGCGGATACAATAATCCATGCTTTGCTTCACCAGCGGGAATAATTTTTTTAACCATTCGTTATCCCCGGATATCCGCCAGTCACGGTATACTTTCATTATCCCGCCAAGCTGGCCGTCTGCAGCAGCATAAAAAGTATGGGTGGCGGGGCTGATCGGTATATTGGATCTAAAGTTCTGATGTCCTTCTTCATTCTGGCTTTCGCAAAATTCCGTATGTCTCAGTGTGCGCTCAAGGGAAGGAAACAAATGCGCAATGGCCTGCGCATAATTCCATACATGCGTGCATGACCCGTGACAGCAGCCTCCTTCATCGCCACAACCTTCAAAATTCCATAACCTTCCGTCATACTGCCGCATTACCGTTGGCGTTTTAAGTATTGTAAGATTGGCAGTTACGGCTTCCATCACTTCTGCAGGAAGGGTGCTGGCATAAAAAGCTTTGGTAAAAAGTGCTGTTTTCTCCTGCAATGCATCATACTGCTGTCTCCAGTAATCTGTTACATCCCCAATATCCTTAAACCTGCTGCTGTACCAAGGGTGGTAATTGACCTGCTGCGTATCTATTTTGTCGCCGAGCTCATCTGATGTATTACAGCAACCCGGACTGATGCATTTCTCTTTATCCCTGCTTACATCACCTATATGCATATCCGAAAAAGGTATATACCATGACATTAATACCCGGATGATCTTCTTTTCACCCGGCAGTAAAGAGAAAGGCACAAAGACAGAAGCGCCGGGAGCATCGGATTCGACCGGTGGGTTGTTTTTTATTTCGCCGTCCCTGATAGTATTCCATATCATAGTAAGCGGGTCCCACCACCCGCCACGAAACCAGCAATGATCCACCACCGCATTCGTATCGTCGGTGAAGACGGCGAAATCACCCTGTAATTGTGGCTTTTCAGTAGTGCCGTTTTGCGACAGTACAAAGCCGTTCCGCATTTTCTTTATGGTTCCCTTCTGTTCATCAGTAACCATGAAGTTCCTGGAGTTATAGGAAAACACAGCTTCCGCTTTTGTATTAGAGGTATTGGTAAAATGATATTCCAGCGAGCCCACAGGCAGGCTAGAGTTATCTGCATCTCCGGGAATGAAAGGGCTCCAGCCTTTCAGTTCCACAGCCAGTGGAAGGTCTTCATCTTTAAGAGTAATAGTGCCAAAGGGGAAATTGGTATTGAACATAATATTACGAAACCGCGGCAGTCCATAAGTGGTCATGGGAGCGCCATTGCCGGTATCGGGTCTGCCGAATATCTTCCATTCCGGGACGGGTCCCTCGATCACCTTTGCACCATTAATGATGCCTTTTACCGAAACTGCGGCAAACATTGTTGGCTCATTAAACATCTGAGGACGATGGTGCACAGACATGTGCGATATAGCGCCGCAGCCTTCAAGGCAAAACATCCCTGCCCCGATACCGCCTATCGGAAAAGCAATACGGCGGAGATGATCACCGGAATAAGCTCCGTTAAAAGTATGGGCTGCTGCTTCATGTGCCGGGGATCTTTCGTTTTTAGCCATCACGGGATTTGCGGCAATATTCTTACTGATAGCGATGCCCGGCACTACCGAGATTCCTAACCCGCTCAGTGTTACATGCTTTAAAAATAAACGACGGTCTTTTTTTGCCTTCATATACCAAAGCATTTAGAAGGTTACGTTGTGATATATTAAAAATCAATGAATGCCGTTAGCTGCTGCGATGCATTTACCTGTGTTTCATCAAAGGAAAGGGTGATATTATTTTCAGGTTGGGCAAAGCTACAGGGGATCGGTTTACCATCAAGTATTAATTGCACTTTCTTTGCTTTGCCTGGCAATTCAACGGATAATTGTTTTAACCGCAGTTTTCCGTACTCTAAAGATATAGTATTCACCTGTTGTCCTGTGCTTCTTTCCTGGCTAATATTTCCCCAGCCTTCCGCCGCTGTAAAAAAACCTTTGAATTTTTTCTTTTGAACCGCAGGAATATATGCCAGCGTTTTAGCAGGTCCGTCGTACACAAAATTTTCAAGCGCCAGTAATACGCCCCAGGAGGCAAGCGCTCTTGCATAATGATCGCCGCATTCTATTTCATTCCAGGGATTATGTTTTTCAGGACTATAACGTTCATGGATACCCTTAACTATAGAAAGTCCTTCATCTGTCATGCCTTCATAGATCATATTAGTGGCTACCTGGTATTCCATGCCGGTCCATACTTCATCACGGTAACGCACCCCATCTTCTCCCATATGCTTACTTTTGGGCCAGGTAGCTACCAAAAGTCCCGGTTCGCCGGCATCGGCATATATTCTTTCCGGCTTGTGCATTCTGGTTTGTACACTTACATCAGGCGCCCAATTATATTTCCAGATAGATTGCAGGGTTGTTCTCACCTTATCCTCCGGGTATATATATCCGGTATTGTTTAAATGCGCCCAGGTTTGCCCAAACATCTGGTCGCTCAGGCAGCCATCAGCATATTGCGACAGCGGATGTTTGATGAGATCCACATCCTGCACAAAATATTCTCCATTCCATAGCCTCTCGACGCTTTTGTTACTTCCGCTGATAAAGATGCTGTCGCAATGTTTTGAAAAAGTCGTATCCTTCATCAGCATAGCCATTTTTGACGCCGCTCTTAATGCAGCAAGATATAAGCCACCTACGTAAGTGTTAGCTCCATAAAACGCTATATCGTATGTATTCGACTGCTCCTTTTCTATTAACCCATCCGCATTACCGTCTTCTTTAATTATAAATTCAGTTGCCCTTTTTATTTTATCCCAGTTGCGCGAAAGCAACAGGTCATCCTTTGAAGCAAGATGCTCACGGTAAGCTTTTAATATAGCGCCTGCATGCCCGTCAATGAGTATACCGCCCCATCCATTACGTGCCTGTATGCCTCCATCCGCCTGGAAAGAAGTACCATAGTCCGTTTTTTCCCTGATATTCCTTTCCAGTTCGGGGAACAAATGTGATAACGCCTGCTCGTAATTCCATACATGCGTGCAGGTGCCCACACATGATCCTACTCCTTCCCAGGCCCAGAACTTATCATTTGCCCACCACTGGCAGGTTTCGGTAGCCAACGTGGACACCGGCATCATGATACGCTGTATCAGCCAGTACGGGAGGGAACTATTATTGTAATAGCTGTCATGAAAACGAAAGGTCTCTTTTGCCAGCCTGTCCATATTCGTATGCAGCCAGCCTGCTACGTCAAGGGCATCATCATACCAGTTGGCATACATATTCCCTATTGCGGGGCCTTCAGTAGGGATCGGCATATTCCAGTTGCCCCCCTCCCCGTATTGTATAGGGCGGTTGGGAAAATACCAGGTAAGCAAAAATGTGAGATCCTTTGATTCCCCCGGAGCAAGCGCTACTGATGCCCCTGCTGCTCCCAGCAGCTTTTCTCCCAAAGGTTTTGTGGACTGCACAGCATTGCTTATCGTTTGGCCGGCGCCGTTATAGTCGCTTGCAGCAAAGCCATTGCCGTCTAACATACTTAATGCCACATTCCCGAAATAAGGATGGTTTTCCGGGAAATATTTTTCTTTGGCAGGCAGGTTACTGAATGCGATCTCATCCACGTTGATATGCCCCCAGCTACCGGTTTCATTATCTACTATTTCGATATATGCTTTTTGTCCTTTAAGTGAACTTACATCCCAGCTTATCTCTTTTAATGTTTCATCACTGTTTCCCGTAGCCGTTTTTTCAATATTTCCTTTTACAACAAGATTTATACAGGTCCTGCCACGGTAAGGACCGCCACCCAGCTTAAAATTGATATAGTCTTCTTTAATTACAAAAACGGGAGAGGTAAGCTTGCCGGTGCCGCTGTCGCCGTATTGGGTTAGCTTGGAATTGATAAGATAATTACCTGTCTGCCCGGTAACAAAATCCTTTTTTGCTGCTTCATTGGTAACAGGGATTTTACCAAACGCTGTGCCTTCAACTTTCCATTTGCCATAGCTGCCCGATTCAAAATCCTGGAACATAGTGCTGCGACGTTCAACTTTGGGAAGATGGTGTGCTTTTACCAGATCCATTATCACGGAAACCATTCCATCTTTTTTAATTACCCGGTTGCGAAGCGTACCATTTGCTTCATCCTTCAGATCAATACATACAAGATTTTGCAGCCAGCCGGTAAGGTCAATAGTAAGCGGTGCAGACGAAATATTTTTTACAGTATAACGGAGTACTGTACCCGGCGTAGCAGATTCTTTTGCATTCAGTGGTATAAAAGGTGAAAACACTGTAGCATCCACCTGCACCGGGAGCGGGTCTTTAGTGGAGGCATAATTAATTTTAGCAATGGGGTATTCACCAATAAAAGAAATATCATCAAAACCTTTTTTACTGAGCTGCCTGGTAATATGTTTATCTCCCTGGCTGACCGTAATAGCAAATCCCTGGTCAATATAGCTGAAGGGCTCAAAAGTCTGGTAACATACTTTCCAGGGACCAAGCGCTGTCTCAAAATTAAGAAGGTAGTCTATGCCGTAACCGGTATTGTAAGCATTATTAGCAATCCACCAGTTGGCAAGCGTTCCATCACCACGAACATACAATTGACCGGCCGCTATTCCACCACAGGGCATTCCGATAGTGGTAAGCTCTTTACCTTTATATATTTTCCTTTCATTCTGCCAGAGCGATTGCTGCCACTGCGCCGACAGTTTTTTATCCAGAGGAACGAAATGTGTGGGATCTGTGGATTGGGCTGAAAGATACCCGCCAAAACATATGCAGGTAATAAAAAGCAAAAGACGCATATCAATTAATGAGTTGATGAGTTTGAGGTACTAAAAATATGCCTAAACGATTTAAGTAGCAAAAGTGAAGAGATTTTGGGTTTGTAGTTTAGAGTTTATCGTTAGGTATGATTCAATCATAAACAGTAAACGACAAACGATAAAACCGCCTTCGTGCAACTTCGTGCCTCCATATCTTCGTGGTTCAAACCCTATAATTTTTCCACTATTTGTTCCGGGAGAATATACCCTTCATCCAGTTCAATGATCTGAAGGTTTCTGAATTCAATCCTGGCGCCTTCAGCCTCCAGGCATAAATAGCCTTTACGCCGGGAAGACTGCCGGATCCCGTTGACATATTTTCCGTTGACAGACAGCTTTATGGTTCCATCTACACAAACAACCGTGTATTTATTCCATTGACCAACCCCAAGGCACCTGTTCTCTATGGATTTGCTTCTTTCCCCACGCGGATTATCGGGAATGGTTTTGGTTTTGCCGGCGCCAAAAAGCTCGCCATGAACGTAGGCAATAGGAGGCGTTTCGCCATTGCGTTTGTTCTGGTTCACCCAGTCCAGTTCCAGCATTTGCACTTCCACACCACTGGGCAGCCGGCTATGCTCCTCCGGTTGTGCATCGCACCACACAAAAATGCCGGAGTTACCTCCTTTTTCCATATGTCTCCATTCTACCTGCATTATAAAGTTCTGATACATCCTTTCCGAACGCACAACGCCGATCGGCAATCCGTTATCAACGAGTATATCTCCTTCTTTATGCCATGTCGTATCGGTAGTGTTAACGTCTACCCAGCGTAAAGGTTCAGCAGCATTATTCCCCACAATCAGTTTGTCAAAATGCTTTCTTTGTCCAAATTCAAAAAGTGTGTTCTGGCTGATAGCGGGCGAATATATAGCGAGAGTCAAAATGAAAAGAATATGTTTCAGATTCATTATAGTCTGTTTTAAGCATCAAGATAAGATACAGTAAGGAAGCAGCAAGCAGCTGTTTTGAAAAGTATAATTATTGATTTTCAGCAAAATGTCTTTCAAATAACAAACGATTATAAAAACAATCTATAAATTGACAAGACATTTGTTATTATCAATGTAAATATTGATAAAACAACTATATTTGTCAATGTAAATATTGATAAAGTGAAAAAATTTAACTTATTAAGGAAACAGTTAGCCCCAAAACAGGCAGCTTTCCGCTCTGCTAAAACCATTGTGAATCCTGCCAATGGTTGGTTGAACGCCGTGCGCACTTCTCTGGGAATGTCGCTGGAACAGGTGGCTCATAAACTGGGGGTAAGCAAGCAGAATGTGCAAAGCCTGGAGATGAGAGAAAAACAAAAAACGATTTCTCTCAAATCCCTGGAAACAGTTGCCCATGCCATGGATATGCAGTTGGTGTATGCCCTGATACCTAAAGACGACACATTGGATGCATTAATTGAAAGAAAAGCTGAAGCGCTGGCATACGACCTTGTACAACGTACAGCTCAAACAATGATCCTGGAAGACCAGGAAGTTCCCTATGAGCGGTTGAAAGAAGCTGTAGCAGAACGCAAACAGGAGATCATCCAAAATAATCCAAAGACCTTATGGGATTGAACCTGAATTATCAATATGGACAAACACCCCTGGAGGAAGAGGAAATGGAAGGTTTAAAGATCGCGTCCATTTCCACCAAAGCTGAATTGGATGAATTTGAGCGGATGAATATTGAAGATGCATTGCGATGGGTATTAGGTAAAAAATGGGAGGCTGAAAAAATCCTTACAGAAAATTTTACTTGCGACCTGCACCACCGGATGTACGGGAAAGTATGGAAGTGGGCAGGCGCATTTCGAACTACGGCAAAAAACATTGGTGTACCGGCTTTTGGAATTCCTGTTGCCTTGCGGCAATTGCTGGACGACACCATGTACTGGATTCAACATGGTACGTTTCCCCCTGATGAAACAGCCATTCAATTCAAGCATCGTCTGGTGAGCATTCATTGCTTTCCTAATGGCAACGGCAGGCACAGCCGTTTAATGGCTGATATTATTGCTGAAAAAATTTTTCGGCTACCGGTATTTACATGGGGCCACCTTTCTTATCACAATTCATCTGAAGCGCGAAAAATATATATTGAAGCGGTAAAAGCGGCGGATAGGGGTAATATAAATGGTTTGCTTGATTTTGCACGGGGGTAGAAGAACAGGGAGAGTCTTCAGGATGGTCTTCACTACCGCTTCTCACCCTTCATAAAGAAATGTCCAAACATGGAATCAATCTGGAAACATTTCAACCCTGTATCTTTTAATCGTTGGACATCCTGAACAATTTCTTCTTCCGTTGCTTTCGATCTTTTATACCGCCATTCATTCACTACTCCTACCGCCATAATACTATTTAGCTTCGCCCATTCCACATCATCTTTTGTCAGGTCAGCGCCAAACAGATAATACTGCGCCGGATCATAACCGGGCTTCAACATATTCTCTTCCAACTGTTGCCGTGTGCAGCTTAGTTTGACTTTTCCGGTAAAAAACGGCGTGGATGCTTCCGTACCTATCATCAATGCCTGCGACCGGAGACCGTACTTTTCCATCAGGTCAACCACTCTTTGAAACAGCACAGTGTCATCACCTGTGATTTTGTTATCAATCATCAGTTGTATTTTACCGCTACAGTATTGCAACACCTCTTCAAACCGTAATACACGACTACCGCCACGGTCGCTGCGTAATTTGCTGATCTCATTCCATGTCATATCTGTAACCTGGCGGTTCACATTATAGTATTTCTTAAAATCAGGATCGTGCTGTATGATCAGCTCGCTGTCTTTAGTAAGGCGCAGATCCACTTCTACCATATCATATCCGCCTTTCACCGCCGCCTGCAACGCCGGAAGACTGTTTTCTGCTTTGCTGCTGTCCAGAATGCCTCCCCTGTGCGCAATCAAAAAATAATTGCGATGCTGATAAGTACGGGCAGATTGCCCGTAAAGGACGCCGGAGACAGTGCCTGAGAGCGTAACAGCAAATAAAAATATTTTCAAACTCATCGCCAGTTTTTTTGAAATTCAGTGTTCAAATATAATATATATGATCCCCGAAGACTGTCTCTCCCGCTACAATATTCATTTGATCCAAATCTTTCTGCCGGCGGGATCACAGTAATCAAGGAAATATATGCAGCGATAATTGAAATATACCTGTTTGCTTCATATATCACTCTCTTATAAGAATTGCAAACGTTTGAAATTTTATCTGTACTTGAAAAATGATAATGTTCACTACTTTGTAGTGGTTATTACTGACATTTTGCTATGACACAAATTTGATGATAAAATAACATTATCCGGGAAGTTACCTGATTCAACTGTTTACTTTTGTAAAAAGAAATTATTAAAAGCGCTGACACCGGCAATTTCCGGGTCTGACCAAAGCTAATGAAAGGGTATCCACTAAACAGCGACGATGCATTGCTCTGTCTTTTAGCTCAGGATGATGAACTTGCATTCAATGAAATATACCGGAGGTATTGGAGAATACTTTTCGGGATAGCTTCAGTGAAGCTTAAAAGTTCATTTCTTGCAGAAGATATTATACATGATGTTTTTGCCAGCCTCTGGAAAAACCGCAAAAGCATATATATCCAGTCGCTGCAGCATTACCTGGCTTCCTCCACGCGATATATGGTATTTAAAGCTATACGTAAAAGCACTCTTCAACAACATTCACAACAATCACTGCACAGCGTTTACGTTGAATTTAAACTTGAAGACAGCCTGCACAACAAATGCCTCCTGGAATTTGTGACCAGAGAAATTGACACACTGCCTCTCCGGTGCCGCACCATTTTTAAATACAGCCGAGAAAGGGGCATGAGCAACAAAGAAATTGCGATGGAAATGCAGATCAGCTCCAAAACAGTTGAAAACCAAATCAACAAGGCATTGCATCATCTGCGGTTTTCGATGAAAAAAATGCTCCAGGTGTTTTTTTGAAGAGAGTTACAGATTTCAACCAACCTGAAACCTGTAACCCGAAACTATCCTAAACTTTTTTTTATCCCACATAGGTGCTGCTCCTCTCCCGCGGCACTATAGTATGAAATGCAGCATATTCCTGATCATATAAAAGCTTTGATCCAGAAATGTCTTGACGGCACCAGTACTCCTGAAGAAAAAAGGATGCTGGATGAATGGTATTACAACTTTTCACCTGAAGATCCCGGCTTTCTTTCGGATGAAACCGAAGCGGCGATCGGCAGAAGAATCAAAAGCAGGCTGGATGAATACGTGCTTCATGAAACAGGCAGGCATCGCAGCAGGAAACGATCCGGCTTTATCCGGGCGGCAGTTATACTCTCCGTAACCGGCGTTGCATTATTATTGTATTATATCACCGCCGGCCGCGGGGAAAGAGAAAAGATTGTTCAGGAAACCGCAGCTGCAGCGCCGGTTACAGACATCATTCCCGGGTCCAACAAAGCGATACTTACACTCGGGGATGGCTCAACGATGGTATTAGACACTGCCTCCAACGGGCAGGTAGGCACCCAGGGAAATATCAAAGTGATCAAGCTCAATAGCGGGCAGCTAAAATACCTGAAAGGCAAACAGGGTCAAATGACCGGAGGTACAATATATAACACCATCTCTACTCCGAAGGGCGGGCAGTACCAGGTAGTGCTGGCCGACGGGTCAAAAATATGGCTGAATGCATCTTCGTCGCTCCGGTTCCCCACAGAGTTCCGGGACAAGATAAGAGAAGTAGAAGTGACCGGCGAAGCCTATTGTGAAATAGTGCATAACGCATCAAAGCCTTTCCGGTTAAAGGTGAAAGAGATGCAGGTGAATGTACTGGGCACTCACTTCGACGTGATGGCTTATGACAATGAAAACGCCATTAAAACCACATTGCTGGAGGGATCTCTGCGGGTAAGCAATGCTACAGGCGCTTCCCTTATAACGCCGGGCCAGCAGGCAGTACTGCACAAAAACGGGTCGTTTCAGCTTGTATCCAATGCAGATGTGGAAGAAGCTGTAGCATGGAAGAATGGAAAGTTTGTCTTTAACAGTGCAGATATCCATACCATCATGCGGCAGATAGAGCGATGGTATGATGTAGATATAAGTTTTGAAAGAGAAGCAGACCTGCATTTTACAGGACAGCTCAGCCGGTACATAAATGTATCAGAGCTGCTCCGAAAATTAGAGCTGACCAACGAAGTACATTTCAGGATTGAGAAAGGCAAAATAACCGTTTTGCCATAGTCATTATAAACATTGTTTCACCCAAATTAATTGTAAAAAAAACTAACAAAGTTATGGATCGTCCTACTGTTCCGATTCGTTCTTACAGAAACAGGATATTACGTACTGTAAGGATAATGAAGTTTACCGCCTTCCTGATTGTTGCGGTTTACCTGAAAGTAAACGGAGAGGTTTATGCACAGGAAATAAATCTTTCCATGAAGAATGCTCCTATCTCAAAGGTGCTTAAAGCCATACAAAAACAATCGGCTTACCAGTTCCTGTATTCAGATGAAATACTTGATGCCGGCAAACGCATTGACCTCATGCTGAAAGGAGCCAGTATACGCGAAGCCATGGAAAAATGCTTAGGGTCAGAAGGTTTGGATTTTGTAATAGATGATAAGACTATTATCATCCGTCGTAAACAAAATATTCCTGCCAGTCCCACAGTTCCCGTTGCCGCAGACATTACCGGGAAGATCCTTAATGAAAAAGGCGAGCCTGTTTCCGGCGCTTCGATAGTGGTAAAAGGCGGCAATGCAGGCACCAGTTCTGATGCTTCGGGCAATTTCAGGTTGCAAAGCACACAGAGCAGGGTTACCCTGGTAGTATCGTCTGTCGGCTACGAAACAAAAGAGGTTACCGTAACCGGCGCCGGCCCGGTGAATATTGTGCTTTCTCCTAAAGACAATACCGCAGAAGAGATAGTGGTGATAGGCTATGGCACACAAAAGAAAGTAGATGTGACAGGCGCTATTTCTACCATAAAAGCTGCTGATGTAAACCAGGGTATTAACCAGTCGGTATCGCATGCTTTACAGGGCAGGGCCTCGGGTGTTACCGTTATACAAAACTCCGGCGCTCCCGGCGAAGGCGTTGAAATAAGAGTAAGAGGCTCAGGCTCTATAAATGATAACAGCCCGCTCTATGTGGTGGATGGTATCATTTCCGGCGGGATAAGCGGGTTGAATCCTGCCGACATAGAAAGCATCTCCGTATTGAAAGACGCTGCATCCGCAGCCATATATGGTTCCCGTGGTGCAAACGGCGTGGTAATCGTAACTACCAAAAAAGGCAGGAGAGATCAGAAAACAACGATCTCCTACAATACCAGTCATGGCATACAGCAGGCATGGAGGATGCCCAAAGCCTTAAATGCGGAACAAAGGAACCTGATCCATAAAGAAGCATTGACAAATGACGGCACCCCTTCTACAGACGCTGTCTGGGATTATTACAACGACCCGGACAACGCCGTTACCCGGACAGACTGGTTTAAAGAAGTATTAAAACCTGCTTATGTAGCCACGCACGACCTGGCTATCAGAGGAGGCAGCAGCCGCTCAAATTATTCTTTCAGCCTGGGCTACTTAGACAATAATGGTATTGTAATGGGTACCAATTTTAAACGCTACAATATCAGGTTCAACAGCCAGCATGAATTATTTAAAAATTTGACGTTTGGTGAAAATATTTCCGCCGTAATAACCGATCAGAAGTCCGGAGAATTCCGGGGCGCCTATGATGGTGTATTAAGCTCCGCACTTTTCGACTTTAGAAATATACCTGTATGGGCAGACAAGGCTAACGGTGTTTATGGTACTCCTTCCGGTGACTTTCCAAACCCCGTAGCATCGCTCAATAACAGGACTTACCGGAATAAAGGAATAGGATTCGGAGGAAATGCATACCTGGAATATAAGTTCCTCGGCATGTTCACTGCAAAAACAGATTTTGCGTATAGTCTCGGGTATGGCAAAAACAAAAACTTTGTTGCTATTGCGCAGGGAGCAGGCAGAGGATTCAACAAAAAGAATTCATTATCGGAATACTTTGCTACTAACAATACCTGGATATGGAACAACACCCTGACTTTTGACAAGAGCTTTGGCGATCACCATGTTTCAGCGCTTATAGGAATGTCGTCGGAAGCCGGGTATAATGACTGGACATCGAGCGGAACAGCTAACGATTTCAGTAACCAGGAAGAAGCTTTACGCTACTTCAATAATGCAGGCACATTTCCAGACCATGTAACCGGCAGCGCTGACGATTATTCACTGGTAGGCTATTTTGGAAGAGTAAGTTATGCTTTCCGGGATAAATATCTGCTGGCTGCCAATATCCGCAGGGACGGCTCTTCAAAGTTTGCGCCTGAATACCGCTGGGGTACCTTCCCCTCAGTTTCCGGTGGCTGGAGAATTTCCAAAGAGAACTTTTTTGAGCCGGCTACCAATGTAGTATCCGATCTCAAGATCAGGGCAAGCTGGGGGCAGTTAGGTAATGATAAAATACCCAACTATCAATACTACAGCACGGTAAGCAGTGTTGAATCGCCTACCTTAAATGGAGCAATCTATACTTCAGTAGCCCAGAACCGCATGGCTAATACGACAATTAAATGGGAAGTAACTACACAAACAGATATCGGCATTGATGCAGGCTTCATGAGCAACAGGTTGCTGATAAGCGCGGATTATTACAACAAAAAGACTACCGACATCCTTGTACAGGTACCGCTGGTATCTTCATATGGTGTGAACACAGCCCCTTTCCAGAATGCAGGTGTAGTATCTAATAAAGGGTTCGATTTCAGCGCTACTTTCAGGGATGCTGGCGCACACAAACTGGGCTATGAAATTACAGCCAATATAGCCACTGTCAAAAACAAACTGGAGACGCTGGGAGTAACGGGGGCTAAACAAATATTCACTTCCGATTATAAAAATACCCAGGTAGGCAGGATGGCTGAAGGTGAAGCGCTGGGACATTTTTACGTATTGAAAACATTAGGCATTTTCCAGTCCCAGAGTGAAGTGGATAATTACAAAGATAAAAACGGGAATATCATCCAACCCAATGCAGTTGCAGGTGATCTGAAATTCCAGGATACCAACCTGGATGGGGTGATAAGCTCCGATGACCGTATTAATGCCGGTAACAGCTTCCCGCAGTTTACATACTCACTGAATGCAGCCTTTACCTATGGTAATTTCGATGCAAATATGATGTGGAGCGGCAGCCAGGGTAATAAAATATTTAACGGCTTAACGCTTGGAGGTAAACTGATGCAGGGCGCCGGCTATAACAATAGTGTGGATATATTAGACAGATGGACACCGGATCATACCGATACAGATATTCCAAGGGTTTCTATTAAAGACCTTAACAGCAACCATACATACAGCACTTTCTATATTGAAGACGGAAGCTTTCTGCGCATGAAGTATTTATCCTTCGGATATACTTTTAACAATAAGCTGCTGGGACCCAATATTTCAAAGCTGAGGGTATTCGTTACTTTCCAGAACCTGATCACCATCACCAAATATTCCGGGTTTGATCCTGAAATTGGCTCTGATGCCGGATACAGCGCCAATATGTATGGTGTTGACAGGGGCGCCTACCCGCAGGCCAAAGCATACATCTTAGGCATAAACTTTAATTTTTAATTTTCCCGCTATGAAAAAATATACAGTATATATATTGATGGCAAGCCTTTTAAGCGCCTGCTCCAAAGATTTTCTCGATAAGGAACCACATGAGTTTACCGATGCCGTTTTCTGGAAAACGGCGGATCAGGCTGAATCTGCGCTGGGTGGCGTATATTCCCCGCTGCAGGGTGAAGAAGCGCTGGGCGGTGAAGAATGGTGCGGTATGGAAGCTTTCAGCGATATCGGTTACCTGAATGATAACTATTCTGATTTCATTGCAATGACAGAATTCAGGGCCGTGCAGAATACAGAAAATGACCTTAGCCTTAACAGTTACAAAGAGTATTACCAGGTAATTAAAAGAGCTAATGACGTATTGTATAATGTGCCCAATATTGACATGGACCAGACACAGAAAAACCGGATATTGGGAGAGGCAAATTTCCTGCTGGCTTTCGCGTATTTCGAGGAGGTTATCAGGTATGGCGGCGTGCCTATCTATGATCCTTCCAATACAGAGTCGGCATTGACACGCGCTACCGAAGAACAGGTATGGGATGCTATTGAAACAAGCCTGAAAGACGCTACTACCCAATTGTCGTTTGACCATGAAGAAGGTCGCCCCGGCCAGGGAGCAGCCTGGGGCCTGCTGGCAAAAGTATATGCACATCGCAAAAAATGGCAGGAATGTAAAGATGCAGCAGAAAAAGTGATCAGCTCCGGAAAGCACAGTTTATATCCTGTATACTCCGACCTGTTTACACTTGATCATGATAATGAAAGTGAAATGCTGTGGGTACTGGGAGCCAGGTATGATTCTTACCCTATTACTCCTATCCTGTACCTGCCCAACAATGTATGGGGCGGAACACAGCCTGACAATGACGAGCCGGTGGGCGAAGGCTGGCGTCTGGTAAGCGCTACCAATGCTTTTTATGATACGTATCAACCCGGAGACAAAAGGAAAAAGGCCACAGTTGCCAAGCGGAATGTAGACAAAGTTACCTATAATGGTATCACGGCTACGCTCATAGCGCCCAATAATCAATCGGATGTGGTTTGTATAAAATTCATGCAGCCTTATGCGCAAAGCTATACCGGCTGGGCTCCGGGGTTAAATGTTCCTGCATTAAGATATGCTGATATACTGCTGTTGCATGCAGAAGCTATTATGAACCTGAATAGCGGTGGTCCTGAAAACAGGACGACAGGAGTAGCCGCTGCTGCCGAATCATTTAACAAGGTGAGGGAAAGGGCAGGCCTAGATCCGATTGCAGCTCCCACTTTCAACGATTTAATGTATGAAAGAAAGATGGAGCTGGCATTTGAAGGTGGCGAAAGGCATTTTGATTTGGTAAGATGGGGTCTGGCCGCTGAAGTATATAATGCCTTACCGGCAGAAGGTACGTATAAACCTAAAAGAACTTTTGTGGCTCCTAAAAACAACCTGCTGCCCTATCCCCAGCAGGAAATTGATAACAGCAATGGCTCAATATTGCAGAATACGGGGTATAATTAAAGGGGAAGGGTATAGGGACCACCTTACAATAAATGCCCGGCAATAGTCTTGCCGGGCATTTATATAATTACAATTTGTGGCTTTCCTTATACCTTACTCCTTATACCTCACCACATTCCTCAGCGTCCCGATATTATCAATAGTAATACTAACGGTATCGCCTACCTGCAATGTAAAATCATTATCAGGCACCAGGCAGGTACCTGTCATTAAGAAAGCGCCTGCCGGAAAATCCATCTCCCTGAAAAGGAATCCTGCAAGCTCGGGGAGCGTCCTTTTCATCTGGCTGATCTGTATGGTGCCTTCAAAAACGGTAGCATTGCTACGGCTGATCACCATGTGGATATTAGTATCCGGGCTGACAGGCTTTTCGGGGATATACAGGCAGGGTCCTATTGCCGCACTTTTTTCGTAGGTCTTGGCCTGAGGAAGATATAACGGGTTCTCACCTTCAATGCTTCTTGAGCTCATATCATTACCCACAGTATATGCCTGGATATTTCCTTTGGAATTGATATACAATGTAAGCTCGGGCTCCGGGACATCCCATTTGGAATCTTTCCTGATATATACTTCCTGCCCGCTGCCGGCTACACGGTGAGGCAGCGACTTGAAAAAAAGCTCGGGCCTTTCCGCCACATATACTTTATCATAAAAAGTAGCGCCTCCCGATTCCTTTGATTCTTCCATGCGGGCATCCCTGCTGCGGAGGTAAGTTACCCCGGCAGCCCATACTTCCTGGCTGCCTATTGGAGCCAGCAAAGGAGTGTCTTTGAAAGAATCAATTGCCTCTGAAGAAAGCTTTGTAAAACCCTGAAGGGACGACAACAAATAATTGTAGAGGTTATCCCTGTTGATCAGCTCATCAATATCCATCCCCGGAACATAATATTGCTGCTCATGCTCTACTACTATACCATTTGAGGTTTTGAATAATTTCATGCTAAATACTAAGTTTAATAATTGCTTTGCCCTTATTGTACTATACCGGCACTGTACAGAGAAGCTTTTTACATTTTGATACTGTCTAACTTAACGCCCAATAACTTCAGCGCCATATCCTGCAATGCGGTGTAATCTCCTTCAAAATGGCAGGTAACCTGCCTGTACCGTTGTGTGCCTCCGGGCTTCAGTTCCTGTGCTGCTGAAGAAGATTCGATTTCATAAAAAGGTCCTAATTGCGACCCATCTTCCAGCGGGCCATCATTATACGCGTTTACCACATCTCCTTTATAAGGCTCTTTTTGTAACTCCCATTTTGAGTTCACATAAGCGCCGGAAGTATCTACTTCAAACAGGATAAGCGTAAGCACATTCCGCTTGTAATCGTAGCTGCCTGCAACAGAGCGGGCGATCGCGGGCGAAAGACCGAGCTTGCTGCGATGTTTGCCATCACATTTGAGCAATAGGGTACTATCGCTCGTCAGCAGGCGGTCTTCGGGTATTTTGCCAAAATAATTATCGGTCACATAATTTTTTGCATCCGGTATATTTTTAAACGGCACGATGGTCACCGTCTCGTCTGAAGGAGTGAACATACCCAGGAGCCAGATAGAAAGCAGCCCGGTTTCTTTTTTCCATTCGTTGGTTCCCACATTTTTCACTGCATTATCCGTTTCATAAGCCACCCATTTCACTCCCGCGGGAATACCCGCATGCAGCCGGCCGCTGAGCGTCTCTTTATCCAGCAATTTTACACCTCTTGTGATCTCAATGGAAAACGGTGTTCCGCTATAGTTGGTAACCGTTGCTGTTTGCCTGAAAACAGCGCTGTTGCTGTCAGATTTCACTACATTATAGGGTATAGTATCAACGACCGGCGGCACCTGCCAGTGCCTGATATTAAAGGAATCCCCCTGCTTAAAATAAAAAGAATACTGACCACCTTCCGGCCCTATCCAGAACCTCTCCTCCCCTCCTACTGCATTGAACTGCGGCTTGAATTTTCCGGAAGCGATAAGGTCATAATTGATCCACCCAAAGCTGTTGCCGGTATCTTTACCGGCAGAGCTTGTCATTACCCGCCCCTGGTAGTCGGGAGTAAGCAGCACTCTCGCACCCTCTTCATTGAACAGTTCAATGGTTTGTTTTAAATGTTTTTTCAAAAAAGCGGCATCATATCCATAAGTTCCTTTGGCAGGTTCATTTTCTTTCGCGGGCTGGGGTTCGTTGCAAGACATAACTACAATGATTAAGGTAAATACCGGTAAACTAAAAAAAGATTTTATGCTCATATAGCGACAATTGAAAAATAAAGAGTGTTAAGATACCAACTTTATACTGATGAATAAACGCTTCAGCAAAAATTCTCTCTCATAAGAGACAGGTTGTATTACGCCGGATAATATTGTTTCAGCCATGCTATGATCTTACCAAACACATCCACTGCCACAAGCGGCGGCAGGTCATGCTTACCTCCGGGATATAATTCCAACTGTGCCGGTACGTGTAAAGCCTTAAGCTTTTCATACAGCTTTTCAGACTGCCGCACATTCACCAACTCATCAGCAGTACCATGAAAAAGGATTGTGGGCACTCCTCCTGACGCAGTTAACTGAAAGTAAGGGCTTGCTTTTTTTACAACAGTTGCTACGGTATCTTTTGTTCCCAGGTAGTTCACGATGATGTCATTGCTCTCCAACCCCTCGGCCCGTACAGAAGGGTCAGACAGATCGGTAGGTCCAAAGATATCCACTACGGTCTTCACCTGACGGAGGCTGTCGTAGGCATAAGCATACAGCAACGCAAGATGCGCCCCGGCGCTTGCGCCCATCAGGGCAAACCGGTCAGGGCAGTACCTGTATTCCCGTGCATTAGCTGAAATAAAAGCCAGCGCCTTCCGCATGTCTTCTATTTGTGCGGGGAAAATATTCCGCCCTTCCTTTACCAGCCTGTAGTTGATAGTAGCTACGGCATATCCCTGCCTGCCCACTAGTTCGTCTATGAATTGACGGGGGAGCTCTTTTTTATCGCCCTTCACCCAGCTGCCTCCATGTATATACACAATCACTTTCGTGCTGTCAGTCCTGTTATCTGGCAGGTAAGCGTCAAGCAGATTGTATCTCCCTTCTGCATCACCATATTGTACGTCCTGAAACTCCGTATATCCGTTCCCGTAAGCAGCATAGTGATGACGGGCTGCAGGAAGCTTTCCGCTTTGAATGAAAGGGCTGCGTTCCGCTGCACCAAAAGCTGTAAATAGTGCTGCTGTTATGGCAATTAAATAATAGTTAATATGCATGGGCCTTACAATAAGTATGATAAAAATACGGCATTATAAACAGAGCTTTACAAAGCAACAATATACTATCTTCGGTAACTAATATTGCAAGCATGATGTATAGAAAATCTCTCCTGTTACTGGCAATGACATTCGCATCGCTCTCATTATTTTCTCAAGCTGCAAAAAACAACGGCAGGATCGCGCCTTTTGAAATTACGCTGGCAGATGGCAGCAGCTTTAAAGCCGCCCAACTGAAGAAAGGCCCGGTAATGCTGGTGTATTTCTCACCGGAATGCGATCATTGCAGGCATTTTACACAGGAAATGCTGGAAAAGCACAAAAGCTTTGCCGGGGAGCAGATCGTGATGGTCACTTTTCTTCCTGCAGACGAGGTGAAGCATTTTTCAGAAGAGTTCAAGCTGTCTTCTTATCATAATGTCATAGCAGGTACCGAGGGTAAAACTTTTCTTGTAAGGAATTACTATAATGTTACCCAGTTTCCCTTCGTTGTGCTTTACAACAAAGAAGGAAAGCAGGTAAAGGCATTCTCCAGCCGGCCTGACGTGGACAATGTGATCAAAGCAATAAAGAAGCAGGGATAAAGATCTTACCGGGCAGAATACGTATAAAGGATAAAGCATTAGCAATGAAGAAAAGGCTTTGAAGGGGTTCAAAGAAAAATTCCCGAATGCAACATTTCAAAGAAAGTCAGATCTGTTGGTTACACAAGCTGCCGCCGGGTAAAAAATAACTGCAGCAAGAGTAAACCTGACATTCAGGACAATCATAGAATAAAAAGCGCCGCTACCAGCTTCTGTCCCCGGCGGGCCACTATGAGCGACACATTTTAAATTTTAGCTGCATATATTTCCCTCACTCCTGCAATCCCATCTCCTCGCAGGAGAAAAAGGTGAAAAAATTTGAAATGCGTTCCTACAAACTAAGCAACAACAATGAACTTTTGTATTTTTATTAAAAAGGAACCTTATGATGGTTTCAAGCATTCAAAAAAAAAAAGCCACGCTGTTCCTCAAATTTCATCACGATACAGAAATCCTGGTGCTGGCAAACTCCTGGGACACGGGAAGCTCTAAGCTGATAGAAGCAAGCGGCTATAAAGCCGTTGCAACTACAAGCATGGGAATAGCCGCATCTTTAGGATATCCCGACTGCCAGGTAATACAGTTGCCCGAAATGATTCACGCTGTTACGGGAATCGTAAATGCAGTACATGTTCCGGTGACCGTAGATATAGAAGCCGGATACGGAAATAATTTAGGTGAAATCATTGATGCTGTTGAAAAGATAATTGCAACAGGAATTGTGGGAATAAACATCGAAGACAGCATTGATCTGAATCCGATATTAATTGACGAAATGGAATTTTGTGAACGGATATCAGCCATCCGTGCATTATCAGATTCACTGGGCTTTCATTTGGTCATTAATGCAAGAACAGATTCATTTTATACTTCTTCGGGCTCGCTACGGGAAAAATTATCTGAATCAATTAGACGCGGCAATAAATACCGGGAAGCCGGTGCAGACTGCATATTTGTGCAACCTGTATGGGATAAAGAAACCATTTCGACACTGGTTAAAGAAATCAACGCCCCTATTAATATTCTTGCGAACCCGGGAATTGGAGGAGGATTACCTCCATCCGTACAGGAGCTGCAGGATTTAGGCGTCGCCCGCTTAAGCATGGGTTCCGGTTTGATGAAAGCGACTTTAGCTTTAATTAAAAAAATAGCCGGCGAACTGGCTGAAAAAGGAACTTACAATATTTTATCAGATACTTTAACACCGCTTTCCAATGCGGCGATGGCTTATAAAATGGCGACAGGACAGCATAAATGAAGGATAGCAACTATCATCACACACCTACAAAAACGATAAAACAATGCGGCAAAAACTGAACTTAATAACGCTTGGCGTTGATGACTTTGAAAGATCATTAGCCTTTTACGAAAAAGGCCTTGGCTGGAAAAAGTCGGACAAAAGTATGGACGGGCTGGCTTTGTTCCCCCTGGGCGGGATTGTGCTGGCTTTGCATCCCCGGCATGAGCTTGCAGAAGATACGACATTAAAATATCAGCCGTCAGCATTTTCAGGACTGACTATTTCATATAACGCCAAATCGGAAGAGGAAGTTGATGAGGTTTTGAAGCAGGTTGCAAAACTGGGCGCAACAATAGTAAAGCCTGCACAGAAAGTTTACTGGGGTGGTTACAGCGGTTACTTCAGGGATTTAGACGGCTACCTGTTTGAAGTGGCGTATAACCCGTTCTGGGAATTAGATGAAAATAACAATCTAAAGCTTTGATGGGTGAGCATTGAAATAAAAAAATGTATGCCTCCGGATATTAAAGTGCTCAGGGAGCATTTTTTGCACGAGCGGAAATTCCAGTTTGTTTATAATAAATGTCATGATTACAATTGGTGCGACGACTATATTTTTTCAGTAGATGGCAATACTATTGGTTACAGTGCTGTATGGGGCAGCGATAAAAGAGAAGAAAGAGATGCCATATTTGAATTTTATCTGCTTCCTCCGTTTGCCCGCTACAGTACAGGATGCTTTGAAAAATTGCGCTCCGCCTGTAATGCAAAGTATATCGAATGCCAGAGCAATGACGCTATGATCATTGACCTGCTTTTCCGATATACGGGTAATATTGCAGCAGAGTCAATCCTTTTTGAAGATCACCGTACTACCAGCCTGGTCATTCCCGGTACCCGCTTCAGGAAACGCAGCAATGAAGATGAATGGAATGGAGAGGACAGCGAATTTGTTATGGAAGCAGAAGGTGCGCTTGTAGCATCAGGTGGGCTTATGCTGAATTACAACTGGCCTTATGCCGATATTTATATGCAGGTAAAAGAGCCTTTCAGGCAAAAAGGATATGGAAGCCTGATCGTGCAGGAATTAAAAAGGGAAGCCTGGTCTATGATGCGCATCCCCGCTGCAAGATGCAATATTCATAATCATATTTCAAAAGCTACTCTTGAGAAAGCCGGCTTCAGGAGCTGTGGTCATATTTTAAAAGGGAGATTGATGTAAGACCTGTGAGGTTTATTTTTATCTTTAAGCCATGAAAAGAAGATCGGCAATAAAGCAGATGATGATCATTGCAGGGGGTGTCGCTATACTTCCCTCCTGCTCAGGCGATCCCGGGAAAGCTTCGATAGCGCTGAAGAACCTGCCTGTAACTGCGGATCAGGAAACGCTGCTGGCAGCCGTAGCGGAAACCATCATTCCTAAAAACGATATGCCCGGCGCCAGGGATATGAACCTGCATCTGTTTACATTGAAAATGGTAGACGATTGCAGCGACGCTGCAGAACAGCAGGTATTCATGGCAGGACTGGACAGCATTGACCAGTTTTCCAGGCAAAAATATAATAATGCTTTTGTGCAATGCAGCGATACGCAAAAGGCAACACTCCTGGATGATATTGCCGGCGGCAGGCAGGACAATAAGCAGCTTACAACGATGATCAATATTACAAAGCGCCGGGTAATACAGGGATTTATGAATTCAAAATACGTGATGACTGATCTTAAAAAATACGAGCTGGTCCCCGGAAGATATAACGGATATTTTCCTGTCAAAACATCTTAATGAACTTTCTAACGATAACACATGCCCGAAATTACCGGTGACAGCATTAAAGACAGAACTTTCGACGCCATCGTTATAGGCTCCGGCATCAGCGGGGGCTGGTCGGCAAAGGAACTTACTGAAAGAGGACTGAAAACGCTCCTGCTCGAACGCGGGCGCAATGTGGAGCATATTAAAGACTATCCTACCACCAACATGATGCCCTACGAGTTTGAGCATCGCGGGGAGATGCCTCTTGCTATTCAGAAAGCAGCGCCTGTTGTCAGCCGCTGCTATGCCTTCAGGGAAGATGCCATGCATTTCTTTGTAAAAGACAATGAGCATCCTTATGTGCAGGAAAAACCATTTGACTGGATCCGCGGCTACCAGGTAGGCGGAAAATCACTGTTGTGGGCAAGGCAGACACAACGATGGAGCGATTATGATTTTGAAGGCCCTGCAAGAGATGGTTTTGCGGTAGATTGGCCAATACGGTATAAGGATATTGCCCCATGGTACAGCCATGTGGAAAAATTTGCAGGCATATCAGGTAACAGGGACGGGCTGAAAGAACTACCGGATGGTGACTTTCTGCCAGGATACCCCCTGAATGCTGTGGAAGATTATTTCCGTGAACATGTACATCAAAAATATCCTGGCAGGCATATTGTCAGTGCAAGAGGAGCTCACCTCTCACGGCCCCAACCCATACATTTCCAGCAGGGAAGAGGGCAATGTCAGAACAGGGTGCTTTGCCAGCGTGGTTGTCCGTTCGGCGGATATTTCAGCAGCAATGCTTCTACTATTCCCTGGGCGGCCAAAACCGGGAATTTAACGCTTCGTCCTTTTTCAGTAGTACATTCCGTTATCTATGATGAAAAGAAAGGCAGGGCAACAGGTGTAAAAGTAATTGACGCCAATACCAGGAAGGAAACAGAATATTATGCAAAAGTTATTTTTGTAAATGCATCGGCGTTAAATACAAATCTTATCCTCCTTAATTCTGTTTCCGGCCGTTTTCCGAACGGACTTGGTAATGACAACGGTCTCCTGGGGAAATATGTCGCCTTTCATAATTATAGTGCAACGATCAGTGCCGTTTACAACGGGATGAAGCAATACCGTACCGATGGAAGAAACCCGGTAGGGGGCGGTTATATACCAAGGTTCAGAAATGTATTCCGCCAGGAAACAGATTTCCTGCGTGGATATGCTGCCGGCTTCAGCGCACACCGAAGCGAAATCGCTGATCATTCAGGGACAGGCGTCGCGCTCAAAGAACACCTGCTCAATCCTTCCCTTGGAGAATGGAGAGTAGGCTCGCACATGATGGGAGAAACCATTCCGAAGGAAACCAACCATGTATCGCTTGATAAAGAAAAGAAAGACGACTGGGGGATCCCTCAATTAAAGATAGCGGTCGTATACGATGATAATGACGAAAAAATGCGGCAGGATTATCTTGACCAGATGGCTGAAATGTTCGGATCAGCAGGCTTTACGGATATCCGTCCCGCCAGGGCGGATAAAGCGCCCGGCCTTGATATACACGAAATGGGAGGTGTGCGCATGGGACATGATCCTAAAACATCTTTGCTCAATAAATGGCACCAGTTGCATGCCTGTAAAAACGTATTTGTCACAGACGGCGCATGTATGACATCCACCTCCACCCAAAACCCGTCGCTTACTTATATGGCATTTTCTGCACGGGCTGCTGACTATGCATTTGGGGAGCTGAGAAAGGGGGATCTGTAGAGGGAGGGTACAGGTATCAGGTTTCAGGTCAGCCTGTTACCTTTGGCGTTTGCCTTTTCACCTTTCACCCCATATCCCATACCTCACACCTCTCACACTTCATTCACCATTGCCTTACGACTTACCACTTATCACTTACCACTTATATCACTTATATCACTCTCCATATCCGGAAGCGAGTATTTTTCTCTGTCTCTCAGATAGCTCCTGTAATGTTTTTTACTTTGAAAAAGCGTAGCGCTGCCCATAGCGCCGTTCAATAATGATTTCACCCAGAAATTAAAAACGGAACGTTGCTTATCACGCACAAAAAAGATATAGGCTGCCTTATCATTTTTCTGGTGCAGGGCTATCCCGTTAGCTATTGCATTTCCCATGCGGCGAAAGAAGCCCGCTTTTGAAGTATCATCTTCCCCAAGCACATTTATCCTGAGCTTATTGTAGTATAAATGCATATCTCCTGCAGCCGCATAAGTATTGCCATACCACCTGGCATATAACGTATCAGCATAACCGCCGGCGATACGGATATTGGCAAAAGGTATAGTGAGCGCGCTCAGCCGCGGCAGTACGATGGGGGAAGCATTGAGCTGCATGCTGAATGAGGACAGGGAGTCGGCATAAGCTTCTCTGTAAGCAAGATGATGAAGCTGAATATCGTACAGGCGGAAATCAGCGCTTAGCGTAAGGCTATCCTGCCTGCTGTACCTGTTACCGATGCCAGTGATCAGGGCATTCACGTTTTCCAGGGGCACAACAGCCTTGTGATTGGTCTTTTCAACAATTTCATTCACTGTTACGGTGGCATCCATTACCTGAACAGAATCTACGGTAAAAGGATATTTAATTTTCTTTACCAGTTGTGTAAACATCATCTTCTCCCTGCCTTTCATCACAGGAAGACGTTTGTCTTTAAAAGTAGTGAGCGCGGGGTTATACACCACCATTTTCTCTGCTGATACAGCAGCATCTTTTTCATGGTTACTCCATTGCACGCCGCTTACCTGTAAGCTTTTTCCCTTTAAGGTGATATAGTCGGACTGGTAGCCCTTTTTGCTAAAATAACTGTCAGCATCGAGGGTGGGATCTATCCTAAAGGCGCCAACGGATAAGCTGCGGTGAAAGCGATCCCACACTACACTGTTCGCTTCTGCATTTATATAAGCGCTTTTATAACCGGCATGCTCACTCCTGATATTTGCGTGCTTTACAATATCCTGCCACTGCATTTTTGCGCCGGGTAATAGAACAAAGACATTATTATTAAAATTCCCCGAGAGCTGTTTGATGAATATACCGTTGCTGTCTGCATTTTGAGCAGTAATGTCAGCATCCTGCCAATGCATGTTCACAGCAGCCTTTAACCCTAAGCCATCTCTGCCCTTTAGTATTTTCCCGTCAGCCGCTACCATATCCATCTGAGGTACTTCCGCAGCAATGGCTCTTTTGTGATAATGCAAGCGCTTAATACCGGCTTCCATCCTGTCAAAAACAGCAACGGCATCATTACTGCCGTTATATATTATATTGCCGGCTGTAAGGTCGAACTTTGCATCCATCATTGCAGGTCTGATGCCTGTACTGTCTGTATAAAGAAAATCCCCGTTATCCAGATGCAGCTTATCGATAGTAACAGCCATTCCATCTTTTGTGGAAACAGGGGTTCCGTTTTGCCGCTGATCGTCATTTTGCCGTTTTACTAATTTCAGCTCCGGCTGTTCAAGCCATAATGAATTAAAGTGCATATCTGAAAAATGATTAGTATGCAGCGGGAGATCAATTTTTAAACGCGGAATGGCCATCTGCAGCCTGCTGCTTCCGGACACAGACTCAATTTCAACCTGTTCTGCCACACTTGCAGACTGGTTGTCTATGTGAATACTTTTGATCCAGGCACTTATATGTGGCCGGTGTACTGTAATGTCAGACAGCCTTCCCTGTATATTGCCCCATAAAAGTTTGCGCTTATCAAAGCTCAGCCCATCAAGACAAATAGCCGCCCCCTGGAGCGATACGCCTTTGACCGGATTACCCTGCATAAATAAAAGTGTATCTACATCCAGCCTGTCAATATGTATAGGCGGCAACCCTTTTTCCGTAACATCAACGCTATGAACATTACCGTTATTCCCGGTTTCTACAGACAATGCCCCGATATGCATCGTATTTACGAATATGCTCCTGTCTCTCTGGAACCTGTCCCAGTCAAAAATGATCCACGACAAATTGCTGCCTGCAACTGCCATTCCATTATGGAAGGTAAGCTGAAAAGAGGCTGACGTATTGTGTCTGTATTCCCCTTTTAAATTAAAATCAGCAATAGAAAGATCCATCCTTGGTGTAGAAAGCATGATATTCCCGATATTTACCTGCTGCAGGGATCGTTTGATGTCAACCAGTGAGTCGCTTGAGAAAAACTGATTGAGCAATATCACCATATTCACGCCATCCATCCTCGCTTTTACCGGGTCTTTGCCTGATGTGGTATAGCTGAGACGCCCCTTCTGAATACGAAACTTTTCTACCGATATCAGCTCTCGTATACCATGAAGGGTAGTATAGAATTTATTGTCGCTATCCAGGGGAGAGGATAACTGTTTTTCCTTTGATGCTGTTTTACCGGGCATTTTTGGCGCATTGGTAAAAATGATCTCAGGATCTATCAGCTCTGCTTCTTCAGCGCGCAGTCTTTTAGCGATCAGGTCTTCCATACCAATATTATGAAGCCTGAGCAGCGGCGCTTTAAATGTTACGGACCGGGGATTCCGGTTCCTTTCAGTAGGACCGTATACTGCATTTTTCAGCAGCACATCATCATTACGAAGATAGAATTCCCCGATCGTAAGCCTGAAGAGGCTGTCGTTGGTAACATACATTATTCCCTTTTGGGAAAGCACCACGCTATCTGTAGTGATGCGGCTTGTATCGCCCTTTACGGTAAGATTATATATTCTCAGATCCGTGCCATCAGAAATATAAGGCTGCCTTACAGTATCTGCCCTGCTGAATGCTACATGCCCTTCTCTTACATCCACATACTTCAGGTTAACCGAACGGAACATTTTCTGAAGGGAACGGGTAATAAGCTGCGTGGTATCTGCCGCCTGTGCATTGCCCTTCCGGGAAAGGGGTATTGTTATTACGGGACGAAAAAGAATAACGCTGTCGAGCAATAATTGCTCGTTGGTATATACAGATGCAAGATCTTCTGAATTAAAGAAAAGCTTATCGGCCTTTACTGCAAAGAAATTATCAAGGGAATCCCTGCCGCTGAACGCAAAGGAATCCACTTCAAAAAAACGCTTTGAGCCGGAAAAGTGTAATTTACTGAAATCAATAGTATGCTTGCCGTCGGGAAGCGCCCAGTGCTGCCGGCTGATTTTCAGGTCAACATCATCTGATGAAAAAAATCTGTCCTCACCACCGGCGCCTGAAAAATTTTTTACTGAAAAATTGATGTGGCTGCTGCCAAAAGATGCGGGCTCATAGCGGTTACCATACGTGAAAGCGGCATTATTCAATGTAAAGGAACCGATCCTGAGATACGTTTTTACCTTTTGCAATACCTCGAACACATTGGATACCTGCATTGATATATTACTACGCCTGTGCGCAGTATGCTCATGCACATTAAACCCCGGAGAATCCACTACCAGGCTGTCCACCACTATTTTTCCTTCAACAAGAATGGTGTGCCATGATTCTACTGACAGAAAAGCCTTCGGGATGCTGATATCATAATGCGTTGCCTGACCCAGCGTATCTTTACAGGTGAGTAAAGCATTCCTGATCCTTATCGTCTTTTTAAGCAGTGACACTTTAATGGAAGATGCATCAAAGGAATATGTGCCGTCAGATTCGCGGTCTACAATAAACTGGACAGCTTCCTTAAACCGGAAAAGGATAGTATAGTATACGCCAAAGATCAAAGTTCCCGCGATCAGCAGCAAAATCAAAAGCCGTCTTATCCATTTTTTTTTCTTCAGAAAACTATTCATAACCGGATATAACCATAATGAATATACTATAAATAGAGAATATTGCTAAAAAATGAAATGCCTCCAGGTAATTGGATAAACAGGTAGAAAAGGAAAAAAGAAAGGTAAATGTGTAATTATCCAATAAAAAGGCCCGGAGAAAAATATCCCCCAGGCCTTTACTATCAATCCTACTATCAGCACAATAATATCAAATAATAACACTAATGAGCTCTCCGGGTAAGTCTTTAACAATAAGGTAAGAGTAAAGGCTTAAATGAAAGACTATGTTAACACTTAAGGTGTGAGAGATTTCTCGTCTGACGTTTCCTGTTCCTCTCTGCTCATAATCAATCTTCGCATAGCGGGGACTGTGTTTGGGTCTCCTTCCCTTTGGGAAGGCCGGGATGGGCTGCTTTAATAAGGAGAAGTGATCAGCAGGTAGGCAATGGCAAGCAATGATATGGCGCCTATCATCAATACCATCAGCTCTAATTTATTATCAGTATCTCCCTGGAAGGTTTTAATGCTAAAAAATTTGTTTGTGCCGCCGGGTACCGGTAAAGCTGCTGTTGATCTGAAATCCTGCTGCCCCCTGTTTTCTGCAGGAAGATAAGTATTATCGGGGACCGCTACTGTGCTTACAGGAGAGTTGTTCACCCATGCCGGGCTTTTCTCCATGCTGTCATTCTCCCGCATCTGCACATTTACTATCCGGGTCTGACCTATAGATTTGATCGTTTTAACGCGTACCTGATCAACCTGGGGCTTCAGCGTTACAATATGATTGGTATGTTTTACTTCACCTGCTCCGGCAGGAGGCGTATTTGTTTTTGAGGGGGATATAGTTTTTTCAGCAATATTTATCACTTTCCCGTCCTGCTGTGACGGCATAGTACCTGTCTCTTCTGCCGGCGGGGCAAAGGGAGCCAATTCCCTGATCTCGGAAGGATACCGCCAGCAACTGCTCTTTTTTTCTACCCAAACAAGGTCAAACGCTCTAAGTCCCATAGACCGGAGGTCCTCAGCAGAGTAAGGGCCGGATTGTTTGTTGTTCCGCAATAGCAAATACTCTTTCATCCCTATATTTTTATATCAAAGGAAGATACAAATTCAGATTTAGCTATTGGTATTCAGAGGAGCTTAGGATTTGATATATGTCAACAGCGTAGGTTGCAGGGTTATTACAGTACCGGGTTTTAACTAAAAAACTAAACAGCCTACCACCTGTCGGTAAACTGTTCAGCAAATTACTACTTTAATGAGTAGTTCTCAAAAACAATCACATTTTTTTCATTTTATTATCATTTCACATAGCTGGCCAGCGATGCAAGCAGCATTCCCAGCCCCGTCAGTGAATACAGGATATCCCGTCGTTTCCCCGGATGTTCTTTTCCGGCATCATTCCAATGCTTTTCCTTCCCGCCTTCAGAGCTTGTGAAATAAGAAGTAAAGCTGCCGGGATCTGCCATGACTTCAACAGTATCTACTTTTTGCCTTTCTCCCAAAATGAAATATTCATTACCGGGAATATGATATCTCTTTACGTCAGCCGTTGCATTTTCTTCCTGCAGTTCAGCTGCTGCGCTATCTTCTGATGCCACATATACACTGCCCCCATACCTGTTATAATTATCCGCCATCACCAGGTATTCATAGCCGGCAGGGATATCATTTGTCAATGCATCGGGGATATCCGTTCCGTCAATATGCACACTCCTGAAATCCATATCGCTTATATATTCTCTGAAAAAGCGTATCTGTCTTTCTTTAATGCCATTTACACGGGTTGCATCGGTAACAGAATGACGTTCGGAAAATTGTTTAAATTCAGTGATCTCCGACGGATATTTCCATACGATGCTTTCGTCTATGGTCCATATCAGGTCAAAAGACCTGAGCTCCATTTGTGCTAAACGTTCCCTGGTATAAGGCCCGGTTTCAACATTGTCTCTTAATAATAAATATGTTTTCATGATTACAGATTTTTTAGTGTATTTCACAGGGATGAATAAGTAGTTTCAATTAGCTGGTGTGAAATTACTCTGTATCATGAAACAAAAAAGGAGGAATCGCTGAATGGTTTTTTTTATTCGATCAACTGCCTGCCGGCGGCTATATCCGGGCAGAAAAAGGTTTCCTGTTGAGAAATGTCAACTGGAGCAGCCATCCAAGGGAGAATACTACAATTGCACCTACTGCATTGAGCCATAAGAAGCCCAGATCAATGATATTATGCTCGTTGAGCAGGAACAGTGTAAGCACCACGCATTCCCCCAGCAGTGCGCTCAGAAATACTGCGGTACCTTTTACAGGCTTTGCAAAAAAAGCGATCAGGAAAACTCCGAGGATCACGCCATAAAAAAGAGAGCCAAGGATATTCACTGCTTCAATAAGACTGTTGCCAAGGTTGTAAGCAAACTGTGCCACTATTATGCAAAATATTCCCCAGGCTACAGTATACCAGCGCGAAGCGGCATAGTCAGCCTTTTCATCCATATTTTTATTAATAAATTTTTTATGGATATCTACAATGGTAGTAGAAGCAAGGGAATTCAGCGCGGCAGCAATGCTTCCCCAGGAAGAAATAAATATTACCGCGATCAGCAATCCTATCAATCCCTTCGGGAGGTAATCCAATACAAAGCGGAGAAAAATATAATTGGCATCATTAGAATCGCCGCCAACTTCGGGCTTCGCTATTATTGATTTAAAAACAGTCCGGAGGCTGTCGCGCTGGTAATTGATCGCAGCAAGCCTGGCTTTATCTGCAGCACTGATATCGCCTTTTTGAACGACGAGCGATTGCATTAATTCCTTTTTTTGCTCATCCACGCGGTCATAAGCCTGCTGCACGCTCCGCAACGAATCCCCGTAGGGACTGTTATGCACCTTGCTGATCTCCGACTGGTTAAAAAATAAAGGAGCATTGTGATACTGGTAAAAAGCAAAAATAAGCACCCCTAAAAGCAGTATTAAGAATTGCATCGGCACTTTTACCAGCCCGTTCATCAGCAGCCCCATCCGGCTCTCCCGCAAAGACCTGGCAGTGAGATACCTTCCTACCTGGCTTTGATCAGTTCCAAAATAAGACAATGCGAGAAAAAAGCCGCCGATGATGCCGCTAAGCAAATTATATTTATCTCTCCAGTCAAACCCGCCATCCGGTTTTATACCGGTGGTAATAACATTGGTCTTTCCCATCGCGCCACCCACTTTTAATGCATCGAAAAAGCCTACTCCTTCCGGAAGATATTTTACTACCAGGTAACCGGCCATGAACATGCTGGCAAATATGATCACGATCTGGAGCTGTTGCGTATAAGCCACAGACCTGGCTCCTCCAAGCGCCGTATAGATAATAAGAAGCCCCCCCATGAAAATATTGGTCCAGTAGATATTCCAGCCTAAAAGGGAAGACAAGATGATAGCAGGAGCATAAATGCTGATACCGGTAGAAAGCCCTCTCTGCAACAGGAACAGGAAAGAAGTAAGCGTGCGTGTTTTAAGATCAAATCTTTTTTCAAGGAACTCGTAAGCGGTATAAAATTTTGCATTACGAAAGATCGGTACGAAACTGATGCACACCACGATCATGGCCAGAGGCAGGCCAAAATAATATTGCACAAAACGCATCCCGTCGGTATATGCCTGTCCCGGCGCCGACAAAAAGGTGATCGCGCTGGCCTGTGTGCCCATCACACTAAAGAGCACCATATACCAGGGCATTTCCCGGTTGCTCAGGAAGTAGCCATCGAGATTGCGGGTAGTACGGCTTTTGTAAATACCATAAAAAATGATACCGGCAAGCGTTATGACCAGTATTGCCCAGTCGAAATAACTCATGAGAAATATTTCGTAAAATAAATAAACAAAACGATCTGCAATGCCAGCGCAAGCGCTACCAGAATATACCAGGTATTCCAGCTTTTAAATATTGGCGGACGCTCTTCCGGTGTCAGCATTGTTGAAATTTATTTAAATGAACGGCGCAATAAGAACGCCACGATAATTCCCATAAGGATCCCGATGCCTATTTTCTTAAATATCAATGTTACCAATACGCCTATGCCTACACCTACAATGATGCCGGTACCTCCGCCTTTGTTTATATTATCTTCTTTTCGCTGAGCCATTAGAATTACGTTGATTAGGATTGGAGACCAAATTAGCGAATAATCTGTAAGCCCCGCCTGTTCCTGCAGGTAATTGCCTGAAAAAGACAAGACCGGTATATATAAATCGTCCTTTTCCATAATCAGCTACAACCAGACTCCCGCTCTGTTCCTCTTCCCCGGGGTCTTTCATACCCAGGATCGTTCTGTAAGATTTGGAAAGGTTATCCGCAAAGTATATTCCCCGCTCCTGTATCCATCCTTCAAAATCTTTTTGGGTGATCTTGTTGGGCCAGTTGAGCACAGGATCGTCAGGAAGGAGAAAATTCACTTTGGCATTTTCATCTGTTACCCTTCCGCGGGAGATATCAAAAGGATATGGACCGATCTTCGATTTTACCGGCCCGATATAGTTGCTTGTATTGTATTGCACCAGCAGGTTACCACCATTCTTCACATAGTTTATCAGCCTGTCATATACATTACCCAGCCATTCATGCACATTATAAGCCCTTACTCCTGTTATAATGGCATCAAAGCTGCTCAGATCAAGCACAGGGATATTTTTATCATCAAGGAAAACAACATCATATCCCATATCTTTAAGCGCTTCAGGGACTTTGTCTCCTGCGCCTGTGATATATCCTATCTTTTTACCGGAAGTAATGATATTTTCACTGATAACCTTCACCTTATTCAGGTAGAGATACATAATGGAAGGAATATGAGGATAGGAAATATTCCGGATAGTATAGGATTGATAGCGGTCCTTATAGGGAGTGCGTAACTCTGCATAGAACTGCCATTCCTTTTCACCGGTATTTTTCAGTATGGTAGTTGACGGAACCTGGTAACTGCCTGCATCATGTAAGGATAATGAGAGGGAAGTATCTTTCAGCAAGCTGTTTTTGATAAGGTCCTTACCCCTATACTCATACTGAAAAAATGCAGCCTTGGCCTTTTTCAGATCTGTGAACGCGGTAACACCCAACGTTACAGGCGAAGGAGGCTTATTGTTAAGATGCGTGAAAACAAAGCGGGGCGATTCATATAAAGACAGGGCCGGCACCACATAAAAAGGCTGGTACTGCTCGCCGGTTACGGGGTCTGTATGCTTATACAGTAATGGTTTGGTATAAGTCAGGTATTGATTATCTATTTCAAGAGTGAGCTCAACACTGTAAGCGGGGTGATTTTCAGGCAAGCCTATCAGCTCCTGGTCGTCTACTGCAAAATGATCCCCATTTAATCCCTTTTCAAGCCAGTAAGGCTGTGAATAAGGCATATTCACAGGAACAAATATTTTACCGGAGATATTGACAGCCTGATCGAAAGGTAAAGGAGAGGGTAATTCCCTGTTCAGCAGGTTGACAGCCGCTGCGCTTATTTTTAGTCCTCCCCTGTTCACTACATTTATATTTACCTGCAATGAATCGCCTGTCGCTATATAAGGCACATTGGTAGTAGCTTCAAAATACAACCCCGAGCACCACTGTATGAGATCATGTATCTCCTTCAGCTTTTGGGTCTTCCAGTACCCGTCAACAGAAGACGACTTCAGCATGCTGTACAACTTTACCAGCCCCGCTACCGATCCTTCAGGATGCTCGTACGAAAAGCCTGCGATAAGGCTGTCTGTCATGGCTTCGATCTTATCTGCAGGCGCTGCACGCTGCCAGCCGGTATTTACGCCATCCATTATATCTCCGGTAGCAGGCGCTCCTTCTATGGGAGAGAAATACTCCAGCGCAGCTCCGCGTTGTGCGGCTACCCCAAAGCCCTGGCTCTTATGCTGGCTGCGGCTCTCCGCCGCTATTTCGCCATAGCTTTTACCCAGCAAAGCATTATAGCCGCCCACATCAATCTTTAATTGCTTTTCGTCCTGCGTATTAAGCCCGCCGAAATTAAAAGTGTTCCACAAAATGCGTTTTGCCTGCCAGGGGGTAACGCCATTTTTTAATTGTTCGGGATATTTAGTTGGGTCGGCAGCCGCTTCAAAGGCCAGGTGCGCCAGTACAGCTGATGCAGAATGATGACCATGACCTGCACGGGAATCTTCGGGGAAACGTGTAATGATCACATCAGGCCTGAACTTACGGATCACCCAAACCACATCGCTTAATATCAGGTCTTTGTTCCATTTCTCCAGTGCTTCCTCAGTGCGTTTGCAAAATCCGAAATCATACGCACGGCTAAAAAATTGTTCCGCGCCGTCTATTTTCCTGGCGGCAAGCAGCTCCTGCGTTCTGATCAGGCCGAGCTCTATGCCCTGCTCATCGCCTATCAGATTCTGACCGCCATCGCCCCTGGTGAGGCTCAGGTAGCCCGTACGGTACAGCCTGCCATTGGCGAGGTAAGCTAATAATCTGGTATTCTCGTCGTCCGGGTGGGCGGCTATATACAGGACACTTCCGAGCACTTTGAGCTTTTTAAGCTTCAGCAATATATCTGCACTGCTCACTACCGGCGGCTGCCGGGCACTGGCTGCTAAAAAATAAAAGGTAAATAAAAGAAATGTAAAGATTCTTTTCATGTAATACTATATATGTCTGCAGATGATCGTGAGACGTCAAAGGTGAAAGTTCATTCCACATCTCACTTCTCACCTTTCACATTTGACATAGCGCCACTATATACCAATTCTTCTATTATTGCAATGCACCAAAGCACATTTATACTTCAGGCTATCCCGGTATTGATCAGGGAAATATAAGCCTATGGACCGACAAAAAGCAGGAATATTTTTGCTTATAACTTTATTTTAACTGCCAGTTGGAATCGGTAAGATTATATATCTCCTGGATATCATGCAGTATTTTTTCAAAATCGAGGTTCAGATCTTTCAGTAAACCTGTTTTGAGGTCAAATACCCATCCATGCACCCGGGGATAGCCGTTCTTTACAAACTGCTGCTGCACGCTGGCGAGCTTAATGACATTGATACACTGCTCCTGCACATTCAGCTCTACCAGCCTGTTGTAGCGGTCACCTTCACTGGTAATACTGTTCAGCTCTTCTTTGTGCAGGCGGTATACATCGCGTATATTCCTGAGCCAGGGATTTAATATTCCCAGATCTTTGGGCTGCATGGCAGCCTTAACGCCGCCGCAATTGTAATGCCCGCATACCACCACGTGCTTTACTTCAAGGTGGCGTACCGCATAGTTAATTACGGCCATTACATTCAAATCAATGGAACATACCAGGTTGGCAACGTTCCTGTGCACAAAGACATCTCCGGGCTCAAGCCCCATGATCTCATTGGCAGGCACACGGCTGTCGCTGCAGCCAATGTAGAGATATTCGGGGTTCTGGTCTTTTGCCAGTTTTTCAAAGAAGTCTGCATCCGCATTCAGCTTTGACTGCACCCATTCTTTGTTATTCGTAAAAATCTTTTCGTAGCTGGGCAATGGATAATATTTTTAAAGTGTTTGTAAAATACTGGTGCTATGTGAAACGTGAAAGGTGAGACGTGAAATTACCTCTTTCATCTTTCTCCTTACTGAAGATTGTGAAACACCTTCTGCACATCTTCGTCCTGCTCAAGCCGGTCTACCAACTTCAGCACTTCCTGCGCCTGGTCTTCAGGCAATTCCACTGTCGTAGCCGGTATCCATTCCACTTCAGCGCTGAGCGGCGTGATATTTTTTTCTTCAAGCGCTTTCTGCATATTGCCGAAATCAGTAAACCCGCACCTGATCACCAGGATATCTTCGCCATTTTCACCGGTGCTGTCTCCTAACTCTTCCAGCCCGTAGTCAATCAGCTCCAGTTCCAGCTCTTCAGGATTCAGTCCCTCAGGCTTCACTTTAAACACTCCCATTTTCTTGAACTGAAAAGCCACACTGCCGCTGTTACCCAGTGCGCCGCCGCCTTTATTGAAATGACTTTTTACGTTTGCCACTGTTCTCACATGATTATCTGTGGCTGTTTCTACCAATACCGCCACGCCATGGGGAGCGTAGCCTTCATACAGGATCTCATCATAGTTATCCATCTCCTTGCCCTGCGCTCTCTTTATAGCAGCTTCCACCCTGTCCTTGGGCATATTCACGCTCTTGGCATTTTGCATGCACCTGCGGAGCGCAGGGTTAGTGGCTGGGTCGGGGCCGCCGGCTTTTACTGCAATCGCAATTTCTTTCCCAATGCGGGTAAACTGCTTGGCCATACGATCCCAGCGGGCAAACATAGTAGATTTCCGTACTTCGAATATTCTTCCCATTGATATAAATAAATTATTAAAGCTTTAGAGGTTAAACCGGGAAGCAAATGTACGGGAATGATGCGAAATGATGCATAATGAGACGCAGGAGGTTTGAACCAGAGAGGCAGGGAGAGCAGGGTGGTGAATTTGAAAATGTGAAGATTTGAAAATGTGGTTTTCTTTGCGCATGTGAAATCTTTGAACTACAAAGACACCAGGACACGAAGTTTCACAAAGAGGTTTTCTTTGCGGACTTTGCTTCCTTTGCATCTTTGCGTGAAATAAAGCAATTATCCGAAAAGATCGCTGCTCAGGTAACGGTCCCCCCTGTCGCAGACAATAAAGACAATAACGCCACTACTTAACTGCTCGCTAAGCCTCAGCGCTGCAGACGCTGCCCCGCCGCTGCTCATACCGGCAAATATACCTTCTGCTTTTGCAAGCTGCCGGGTAACCGCAACAGCATCTTCCTGGGACACATCCATCACAGCATCTACTTTTGAAGCATCAAAAATTTTAGGTACATACTCTTTGGGCCACCGCCTGATACCCGGTATGGAAGCATTTTCAGTGGGCTGGCAGCCTATGATCTGCACGGCAGGATTTTTTTCTTTGAGGAACATAGAGCAGCCCATGATAGTACCGGTAGTGCCCATAGCGCTCACAAAATGAGTGACACTCCCGGCGGTATCACGCCATATTTCCGGCCCGGTAGTATGGTAATGCGCAAGATAATTATCCGGGTTGGCAAACTGGTTGAGCTGTATACACTCGCCTGATGCAGCTTTTGCATCTGCATAATCGCGACAGGCCTCAATGCTGTCGAGGAGGGTCACCTTTGCCCCGTAAGCTTCCATAGTAAGCACACGCTCTCTTGTAGAGCTGGAAGGCATGGCCAGCTCTGCCTCTATACCAAAAAGATTTGCGGCAAGCGCAAGCGCTATACCTGTATTGCCGCTGGTAGCTTCGATAAGCTTTGAACTGCCTTTGATCTCCCCGCGCTCTATTGCCGCCCGGATCATATTAAAAGCAGGACGATCTTTTACGCTTCCGCCGGGGTTGTTGCCTTCCAACTTGGCAAAAATCTTAACCTTATTATTCCTGTTCAGTTGCTGCAACTCCACCATGGGAGTATTGCCGATAAGATCTGCTACGCCAGCCATTAACTATAGTTTTGTACTTTTCGTTGTTCGATTATTATTTCAGAATTGTGGTATACCAGTGAGCCCGGGGGAACGCTGCCGGTGAGCCATACATTCCCGCCTATGATGCTGTTATGCCCTATAATGGTATCTCCTCCCAGCACAGTTGCATTGGAGTATAAGATGACGTGATCCTCAATGCTGGGGTGCCGCTTGGTAGCGGCCATACTTTTATCCACGCTCAGCGCTCCAAGGGTTACCCCCTGGTATATTTTTACATAATTGCCTATGACAGCGGTCTCTCCTATAACGATACCAGTGCCATGATCCATGTAGCAATGCTCTCCTATAACAGCGCCCGGATGAATATCTATACCTGTCTTTGCATGCGCATGCTCCGTAAGGATGCGTGGCAGCAGGGGCACTTCAAGCCATAGTAAGAGGTGAGCAATGCGATAAAAGCTAAGGGCATAAAACCCCGGGTATGCCCTGATCACCTCAAATTCACTTTTGGCAGCAGGATCGCCGTTTAAGATAGCTTCTACATCAGTATTAAGTACCCGGTACAACTCCGGTACTCCTTCAAAAAAAGCATCCGCTACCTGCCCGATATTGCAATTGCAGCAGGGCTTTGTAGCCTTCAGCATGTTAATAAGCTCTTCCCGAAGCCCGGCAAGCGCCTGCTGTATTTCCTCTTCTGATGTAAATGCGCAGGTGGAAAGCTCAGGGTACAATACACAGATCACATTGGAAGCCCATTTAGCGATAACTTCATTGGGGGGAACTACCTCCAGTTGCTGCTGTTTCTCAAAAATCTGCCTGGTCAATGATTTTGCCATGAATATATTAAAGGTTTGTCACCGCCTGTCATAAGGAATATACAGGCATTCCGCCTGCAAAGTAAATGATATAATTGCTAATTGAAGCATGCCCGGTCAAAAAGAGGCATCCTTAGAAATTATAGCCCAGCGAGAAGAACGGCCGGTTCCCGTAGGGCGAGCGCTGATCCTGTACCAGGTCATACTGAATCATGAGGAGCAAGGCGCCATTACGACCGCCTGTGGGGATAGCTGCGCCTCCGCCAAGAAGCAGGGAAGGAACAAATTGCCCGGGTAGCTTTTGTTTGGCTGCTCCATCGTAAAACTTCCTGGAACCCCAACTATAATTTAGTTCTGGTTGAGCCTGCAGTAAAATAAATTTGATCGGATAAACACGACCAAAAACATTAAATCCGGCGTACCCAAAACTCTCCTTATAAAGATCAGAGCCATCATAATTATAATACTTATAGCTATAGTAATTAAAATTAACCCCAACGCCTGCTGCAAAATAATCGTTGAACCTGTATCCTACCTGCGGGGAAACATTTACAAAAGTATTGGTGCCGAAACCCAGTCCGAAATTGCCGCCAAAGAAAAGCCTGCTTTTATCAAACCCTCTTTTTTCCGGGGCATCGCCGTTACCAGGATCATCCTGCGCCAGCGCCGATTGTGCACCTGTAATGATCATCATTGCCAGAGCGAACACATATTTTTTCATGCGGGAAGATTTTGTAGAGATATAAGAATTTGCCTGCAAAATAAGGCTTATACATCTTTCCGGCTTGTTAAATATCGCCGGGAATATATTTCAAATTCCCGGCGGCAGATCATAAAACCTGTAAGGTTTTACTGCCGCGCAGATGTGAATAAAAATTTTTGTTGTACGAAATAAATCGTAGTATTGTACGACAAACATCGTATTTCTTAACACAAAAATGATCTGACATGCAAAAACATACTGTTTCCCGCTGCAGGAATGTCCTGTTCCTTATTATTTTTTCAGCGGTTGCTTTCAGCAGCCTTTCGTTCAGCACCGGCGGTGCATACTCCTTTCGCCGCTTTCCTCAAAAGCTGCAGGTCACTGCGACAGACACATTACCCGGAAAAGAAAAATCAGAGAGCGGTTCCATTAATGATGAGTCCGTTCCGGATGACGGAATAGAAAGTAAAGGCATACAGGATGCTCTGCGGGATATACAGCGAAGCCTTGAAAGGCTGAACGCCGAGCTGAATGAACGGAACTGGTTCGGCAATATACAGGATCAATATGCACATGCAGCGGATATTTATCGCCAGGATGCGCAACGCAATGTACAATTAGCACAACTGCAATTGCAGCAAAAGCTGAACAATGATATGCTGCACAAGCAACTCGCTGCTGCCCAACAATTCAGGCTGGCTGAGCTTTCCCGGAATATGGAGCTGAACAGGATGACAATAGCAAAGGAAAGAAAACGCATGGAACTGGCATTGCGCAGCGGGCTTGATATGAGATTGCAGAAGGCAAAAGCTGAGCTGCAAAAGGCTAAGGAACAATTACAGCGACTGCGTGATTTTAAGAACGATCTCGAAGCAGAGGGGCTGATCAAAAAGGGCAAACCTTACAGCATAGAAATCAAAGAAGGGAAATTATATATCAATGGCAAAAAGCAAAAAAATGCAGTATACAATACATTCAAAGAAAAATACCCGGAGCTGTTCGGCGAAAAAAACTTTAAGCTGGAAGATAAAAGGCAGGAAGCGCACAACGATGCTGATATGATTTGACCTGTTATACGTGGGAGCATTTTCAAATGAAGCGATCTGCTTTCTCCGGAGACTGCTTCGTCGCTGTGATGTACCTCTTCACATGAAGCGTCTCGTATGCGACTTGCAGTGACCACAAAGAAAAGGCTGTGAGGAACGAAGCGATCTGCCTTCTCCCTGCATCAGAACCGCGGCACCGGGCATTGTGTCTGCCGCAGGTTCTGGTTGAACTGGTTATAATATCCCTGGTATATCAGTGCAAACTCAGAAGCTCCCTGCATGTTGTTGTAATTCTTCAACGACGAAGTAGTGGCATCATACGTAAAAGTAAGCCGTACTGATTTCCATTCAAAGCCCAGCATAGGTATCACTGCATCACCGCCGCGGTAATACAAGCCTCCGATCACCTGCACTTCTCCATCGCCGGAAAGGTTATAATTGCCATGGAGCCCGAGTGTGAACTCATTTGATTTTGCCTGGGTGGTATAGTATACCCCCGGACTGATGATCACACGGTCATTTAATTTGATCACTGCGTCTGCAAATCCTATATACCGCTTTGCTATGGTATTATCATACCCGGGAGTATTGGAAAAAAAAGTTTCCCGTGGTGAGTTCACATGATGCACAGAGGCGCCCACATGCAGGTAAACATTATCTGAGGGGAAATAAGCATAGTTCAGCCCTGCCTGTACATCAAGATAGCTGATGTTTGTAGAGGAAAAATTTTCACCACTTGGAGCGCCGGCATCAAAGTATTTCCCGTTCCATTGATTGTCGTAAGTGAACTTGTTTACATCCACGCGCTTATTGGCCCAGCCGATGTTAAAACCCACAGAAAGCAATCCCGTGGTGCCGAGCATCTGGTGGTAGGCCGCCGATCCATATACTTTCGTAGAAGTGAGATTACCGCTCCCGGCCACATCTCTGAGGATCACCCCGCCAAGCCCCATCCACCCCGATTCGAAGCGGTCGCGGAAAGCCTGGGCATCACCAAATATGCTCATGGTTTTGAACTGTGCAGGAATACTGGCCCATTGCTGCCTGTAATTGGCGCCAAGCCTGTAATCATGCTCCGGCAAAAACCCTGTATTGGCAGGATTTGTTGTAAGCGGTGAATTGAAAAACTGGGAGAAATGCAGATCCTGCCCCTGCACAGCAGAGGTATACCAGCTTCCCACAGCGGCAAGCGACAGCCATACATAAAAAGCCCTCACCCCGCGACGCCGCAAAAAAACCAGGACTGTATGCAGAGGATCACTCCATGAGAACCGCATATTACTTATTGAAGCTGTTTTGAATAATGACACAATATACCTCCTTTATATTTCCAATGCTCTCATCCGTAGTTTTGATCGCGCTGCCAATCTCTGCTTTTATTTGTGTCAAACGGGAAATGTGGGGATCTCACATTTATCGCCGGCAGGCAGGTCTGCCGTTTCACGTTTGTCATAACACTAATAATATTCCGGGGAGACATCTCCGCTACCTCAGCAGGGTAATATCTCCTTTTTTCGTTGCTTTTGTCCCGTCTGTGAATTCTACTTCCAGTGTATAGGCATAAGCGTCCATAGGCTGCAATACTCCCTTATACTTCCCATCCCATCCCTGCGACTCGCTGGCAGACTGGAATACCAGTTGCCCCCACCGGTTATATATCCTGAACATTATTTTTGCGATCCCGAATCCTCTTACATATACGATGTCGTTCACACCATCGCCATTAGGCGAAAAAGCGCTTGGCACAGCGATCAGCGGCGAAACAAGAGCAGATACAAACTGGCATGTGGTATCAGAGCAGTTAAACTGGTTGAAGGCCATTAGACATGCATTATACTCCTGCGTCTTCCTGTACTGGTGAGTCGGGTTTACCAGCACAGAGGTGTCGCCATCTCCAAATTCCCAGATATAACGTATAGCATTAAACGAAGTATTGGTAAACGACACCGGTGTATTTTCCTGTGGCGTGACAGGGCTGTAGGTGAAGCCCGCCGTAGGGCTGCCATGCACACTGATAGTAAAGTAAGTAGAGTCAACAATATTACAGGTCATTGAATCCACTACCTTCAATTTAATTGTATAGGAACCTTCAGCGGTATACAGGTGTTCAGGAGCAAAATCGTTTGACGTAGCGCCGTCCCCGAAGTCCCAGTAGAATGATCGTCCTGCATCAGAAACATTATTGAAGGTGGCGAGATGGGGCGCACAACCATCGGGATCGGTTTCAAATGCAGCTTTTACATTAGAAGCGATACGCATGGTTATGGGTATGGAATCCGGTCCATTACAATAGTTAGTGTCCGTGAGCACGAGCTTTACATTGTAAGTGCCGGGCGCAGGAAACTCATGCTCTATACTGTCCAGCCCCGCTACCTGCGCAGGGCTCCCGTCATCAAATTCCCACAAAAAGGAATTATTCAGGAAAGGTTTCCCGGCAGGTGCGGTAGAATTATTAAAGAACCTGAACTTAAGGCTGTCGCAGGGAGGCAGTTTGGTAAAGTCTGCCGCTATATCAGCTTTATCCTGTCTTACCCTGATGGTAGTATAGGAAGTATCTGCGATAATGCATTTGCTGGAGTCAACAGATATTAAGGTCACGAGATAGTTCCCTACCTGCTCATACACATTGGAAGCAGAAGGAGTGGTTGTGACAGTTTTTTTCCCGTCCCCAAAATCCCAGAAGTACTGTCTTCCTTTCCTCAGGGTATCCGTGAAATCCACAGCAAGCGGCGCACATCCATAAGTCTTATAAGGAACACCTCCAATAGAAGGACGCACCCCGCTGTTCACACCCGAAAAGTCCATTTCTATTTTTAATGCAGCCAGGTTACATTGCCCCGGCGCTCCCGACACAGGACTCCACACTCCCGGAGAAGTGGGATATGTCAACCCTGTTCCCTGTATAAAGCAGGCCGCACATATAGCCTGGTAAATAATACCATTGGCATCAAACCGGCTGGTGCCGCCGTCCACGTGATCGCCATAACCGCCGTTCAGTCCGTAGAAAGAACCAAAAAGTATATCTTCAGCATTTTTCTTTAATACAAAAAAATAAAAATCGCGCCCGTCTGTACTGCACCCGTTGGGCAGGGCATCACAATCCTTGGTAGGCATGCCCCTGGTACCCGCCGTGTGGAATGCATCCGCGGAATTCGGAGGCCCGGCACCTCCCCACCCCGAAACATATACATTCTCACATATATCTACCGAAAATGCTACAGGAGAAATATTATAGTTTGTATTGCCGCTGCCAAATACCGTTGAGTATTCCGTTGCCGAAAGATCCGGCTTCAGCTTTACAATAAATTGCTTTGAACGGGGATTATTATAAACCCCGGGAGTAACCGGCCAATCGCCAAGGGTAACACCGGTAACATAGGGAAATCCTTTACGGTCAAATTTCAGTCCGTAAATGGCATCCATCCTGTTGGTCCCAAGATAGGTTGCCTTTTGTAATACGCCGGCGCTGTTAAATATGGCAATGAATGCATCTGAAACACCGCCGTTGGAACTGCTTGAAATGACTCCCGAGGCAGGTACACCGGGCAGATCCGTACTTTGGGTAGAGCCTCCCACATACACATCGCTGGTCAGGGGATTTATAGCCAGTACAAAAGTGCCATCGTTACTGCTACCGCCAAAAAAGGTGCTGAAAAGGACATTGTCTACATTCGGGCTGATCTTCATCACTATACCGTCCTGGGGACCATTCAGCACTTTTTGTGATGCATTGGCAGTGATACGGAAATCTTTTGACTGGGTGCTGGCAGTAATATAAATATTATCGCTGCCATCCAATATTACTTCGCTTCTTGAATCATCTCCATAGAATACATACAGGTCCCGCGGTCCTTCTCTTGTTGTCTTGATATTTACCCCGTCAGCTCCTGTTCCGCCAATCCTCATGGATCCGACCAGTTGGGTGCCATCCTGATTGAGCTTGGTCACTACGAGATCAAAGCCTCCACAAGGCCCGTAAGTATTTCCGGCAGGGAAAAGAGGATAGCTTCTGCTCTGCCCTACGCTGCCGCTGGTTCTCCCCAGTATAACAAGGTTGCCTTTGCTGTCTTCAAAAAGACTGTGCGGCTGATCATCACCATTGCTGCCGATATAGGTGGCATATAATCTTTGTTTCCCGGAACGGTTGAATTTCATGATACCTATATCATAATCACCGCCCTGGAATGTGGACTGAAAAGCGCCTGTGGAAACAGGAAAACCGTTACCGAAAACAATCCCGCCCGAATAGAGGCTGCCATCAGCGCCATAGGTGGCTGTATACCCCCACTGGCTGGCGCGGCTACCGGTGAAGGTGGCAAAGATGAGGGTAGGATCTATTACCAGTGTTTTAGCAGGATCGTAATTTTTAACCTTAAAGCGTATGGTGTTTTTGCCTTCTGCCATATACTTTACATTGATCTCGTTCCTGCCATCATTGCTCAACTGGTAGGAATAAGGAGAAAGCTCCTTTACATCGCCAACCGATGTTTTGATATACAGCTCCTGGTCTTTGATCTGCAGCTTATCCGCGCCTTCGTACTGCATTACGATCTTGTTGGGATCGCCGCCGGGATATATAATGATGTCATATTTCAGTTGCTGCCCCGAAGCATAATACCGCAGGTCAATATTGGGATAAATATTTTTGTACGTTACAGCCTGGTATATTTTGCAATTGGAGCCCCATTGGGAAGGGTCGTTGCCTATGAAATAATTCTCATAAGAATCCAAAGGCTTTTCTTTGATGATCTCCGGGGTCTCGTTGCTTCCGGCAAAGCGCATGGAATACGCATGGGAGCGGAGTACAATACCTGTATCACTGCCATGCGCCGGCCGGGGGTAGGCAGTCCTGCTGCTGACCTCCTTTGCAGACGGAGAGGCTTCAGCATGTGCATGCCGCTCTTCTGAAATTTGCGTTATATCATCTGCATTATGCAGCAGCACGGTAAAGCCGCTGCGCTGAAGAAAAAAAGCACCGTTGTTGATATCTCCCTTGAACAACACGGATCTGTCCCACTGCCCTTTATTCTCTGTAAATTCTACCACCTGTGCAGATAACTGAAGGGCGCCGGTCAGGCAAACCAGGATCAGAAATATTTGGAATACAGATCTCAAATTATAGCTCTCCATTTAAATGTACGGGTTTACTGCGAAATTACCCTTACTAATTATTATTACGATATCTTACTCCAGGAGGTTTGTCCTTTTTGCGCCTGCAGATAGGTTTTTAACTTCAAATTAACTGCCATAGACAGGTCAGGATCTTCCGATAAGAGCTTTTCTGCCAACTGTTTAGCCAAATCTACCAAATGTTTATCCTGCACAATGCTTGCCAGCTTAAAATTGAGCATGCCACTCTGACGGGTACCTTCAATATCACCGGGTCCCCGCAGCTCCAGGTCTTTTTCCGCAATAACAAAGCCGTCATTGGTAGCGCACATGATCTTCAGCCTTTCCCTGGCGTCGGTAGTTACCTTGGAACCTGTAAGTAAAATGCAATAACTCTTTTCTGCGCCTCTTCCTACTCTTCCCCGCAACTGGTGCAATTGTGAAAGCCCGAATTTTTCCGCGCTCTCTATTACCATTACGGTAGCATTGGGCACATTCACACCTACTTCAATGACTGTTGTAGACACCATGATCTGAGTATCTCCCGACACAAAACGTTGCATGTTCGCTTCTTTTTGCTCCGCGTTCATTTTGCCATGCACCATGCTTATCCAGTATGGCGGTTCGGGAAAATAAGCTTTCACGTTTTCATAACCCTTCATCAGGTTTTCATAGTTCAGCTTTTCGCTTTCTTCAATTAAGGGAAAAATAATATAAGCCTGTCTTCCTTTTTGTATTTCCGCTTTAATAAAATCCATCACCTGCGAGCGTGCATTTTCATAGCGGTGCACTGTAGTTACCGGCAGGCGCCCCGGCGGCAGTTCATCCATGATGCTGTAATCAAGATCGCCGTAGGCAGTCATTGCGAGCGTTCTGGGGATAGGCGTTGCCGTCATTACCAGCACATGAGGTGGTATTTCATTTTTACTCCACAGCTTTGCCCGCTGCGCCACGCCAAAACGGTGCTGCTCATCTACTACTGCCAGCCCGAGATTCCGGAACTGCACGGCATCTTCGATCAAAGCATGTGTGCCTGTTACTATTTGTATGTCTCCTTCCGCTATGCGTGCCAGTATCTTTTTACGTTCTGCCTGTTTCGTGGATCCCGTAAGCAGCGCCACCTCCAACGGCATGTCAGCCAACAGGTCTTTAAGACCGGCATGGTGCTGCTGCGCCAGTATCTCTGTTGGCGCCATCATGCAGCTCTGGTAGCCATTATCCGCCGCAAGGAGCATGCCAAGCAGCGCAACAATGGTCTTCCCGCTGCCCACATCTCCCTGCAGTAGCCGGTTCATCTGGTACCCCCTTACAGTGTCCTGGCGTATTTCCTTCAGCACACGTTTTTGTGCGCCGGTGAGCGGGAAAGGAAGATAGTCCCTGTAAAAATTATTAAACAGCTCTCCTACCCGGTCAAACACCATTCCCTTAGCATAACGGTGCCTGTTAGACCTTATCAGTCCCAGCCTTACCTGTGCCAGGAAAAGCTCCTCAAATTTCAGGCGGTATAATGCTTTCTGGTAAACATCGTTGCCTGCAGGGAAATGAATGTTGGCATAAGCATCAAATCTTGGCAGCAATTGCAGCTCCTGCACCAGGGTATCCGGGATATTTTCGGGAAGGTCCTTTGCCGACAGCAGCCCCATCAGGGTATATACCAGCTTTCCTATCTGGCGCCCGCTGAGCCCGCGGGCTTTGAGTTTTTCGGTAGCCGGGTATACAGGCTCCAGGAATGGTCTGCCATCACTTTTTTCCGGAGAGAACAGGTCCATCTCAGGATGAGTGATCTGGGGGCTGCCCATATAAAAAGATACTTTGCCAAACACAATATACACCTGTCCAGGCTGTATATTTTTTTGTATCCAGTGAACACCCTGGAACCAGGTAAGCTCAAGCTCGCCCGAATCATCCCTCAGCGTCGCTACCAGCCTTTTGCCGCGTTTTTCGCCCATTACTTCACATGATATTATTCTTCCTGCAACCTGTATATAATCGGTGGCGGGGGAAATGTCTTTTATCTTTTTTATTTCTGTTTTATCAATATGCCTGTAGGGAAAATGCTCCAGCAAGTCTTTGAAAGTAAAAATACCCAGCTCTTTTTTCAGCAGGTCACCCTTCAGCGGGCCAACGCCTTTCAGGTATTCTATCGGGTTAGATAATATAGTTTGCTCTGTTCTGATGGGTAATGCTTTAGCTGCAAAAATATGTTTTTGCAGCTGGCTTTCGATCACTGATCACCATTCGTTGTGCCTGCCCCGATGAATATCGTGGAGCACGCTCTTGTACTGCAGTACCGCTTATCAGCAGAAGTATTGTCGCTGCAAAAATTATGACGTATTTTATCGTAAATACAGTTATTGGCTGTAAGCTTTATAATATATCTTACTTGGACAATATTAAATATCGGGCTATTCCTCTTTTTTGTCTTTATCTGTTTTAAAGCGACAAAACTTATCAGAGAAAAATTGGGGCTTTTTGCTTCTATTGTTTTTTTACTCGGGTTGCTGTCTTTTGTCGGTGATACTAACAATCAAAAATTAGGTGAAAACTTTAATTTTCAGTTTGACAAGGAGAAAGACCAAGACTATTACGATAAAAGAATAGCAAGCGCAACCTTGGACAACAACCTGATTTTTTCTGTTCATCTATCTATTATTTATAAAAAAGCCGGAGACTCTTTGATAACTCCGACATCTGCAAATTCAAGTATGAGCGGACTTGTAGCAGGACATAGATGGAAAGTACAAAATATAACAACAAGCACAGAGGGAAAGGCAATAAATTATGTTGTAAATGATTTAGTTGAGTGGAAGCTTTTGGGTTGGAATATTTATACTCAACGTAAGGTGTACAAAGGCTTTATTGATTCATAACAAGCCTACAGCCAATATAAGATTTGACAAAAAACCTGCCGGTAATTTTTTGTAACAATTCTAACAATATCACAAATCATAGATGATTACATTGGACAGAAATTAAGTATGACAAAATGGTTTACACCTATTATATGGATGTTTTTTGTGGGCTGCTCACAAATAAAAAGTAAAAGTGAGAAATCTTACCAAGCAGGTTTTACGACAATTCATTTAGTTGATACATCAAGAATCTATAAACCTAAAACTGACACTTCCGACTATCTTCATTATAGACCAATTGACCTAGATGTTTGGTATCCTTCAGACAGATCTACAACAGATAGTATAATTGCCGTGCTTGATTTATTATCATTATTAGAACAACGTGCTAATTATTATTCCGGATCAAATGTTGGGAATGGAATTGCCGGACAATTGGCTAAATTTTTCTGCGATGGCTTTAAATGTTCTGATTCAACACGGTTATTAAATTTTAAAACAAATAGCGCTAAAAACGCTAATGCTGCAAACGGTAAATTTCCACTGGTAATTTATATGACCGCTTTCAATGGAATGAGTTATGAAAACTTTTCGCTGTTTGAGAAGCTATCAAAGAAAGGTTTTATTGTGGTCTCGATAAGTTCAATCGGTCGTTTTCCCGGCGACATGACAATGAAAAAAGAAGATCTAATGGAACAGGTTAGTGATGCCATGATCGCTGTAAATGCTTTGAAACGGAATCCAAATATTGGTTTTAGTAAAATTGGAATCGTAGGCTATAGCTGGGGTGGTTTAGCTGGTGCTGTTTTAGCTGGTAAAATTCCCAATGTCCATTGTTTGGTTTCTTTTGAAGGTTCAGAGTTTCATCATTATGGAGAGGCAAAAGATGAAAATGCAGATTTCAATATAATCAGAAGCAGCAACAAATTTAAAAATTTACATCTTACTATTCCATACTTACGTTTGGAAAGTGCTCCTTCAACGCAACCAGACAAAATAGATTCTGTTTATCAATTCTATCCAAACAACGTAAACAACGCCCAAATTTTTACTATTGATTCAATGCAGCATGAAGACTTTGATTGCTTTTCATTTATTGTAAAAAGATCCGGCAATTGTGCAATTAATCAACGCTACAATACAGCTTTAAATTTATGTGTCAGCTTCTTAGAAGACAATCTTAAAAGCGAAAATCACTTTTCAACAACGGTTAAAGAAATGAAGAACATAACTGAAAAGAAATAAAACTTTCGCCAATCAGTTTTGCATCAGCAGGGAGCAACGAATACCCCATCTTAGTGTTCCTATCAGCTACATATCCGGCTGGCGAAACACAATTAAGCAATAAAATATATTTTCATCTTTTATATATTACATCGGCAGCAGCACCGGGCAGTACATTTTTTCAAACGCACAGCCAAACATAAAGCTAACCGTTTACGGCTATTACTTTTAACACAGTACCAGTCTGACACTTTAATTAACCGTGTTGACAAGATTAAAAACAACATTCATTACCTAACCATATTTCCTGTTCCTGTTGACAGGATCATTTCTTATTATTTCAACTTTTTTCTATTTCGGCAATCCGTCGACCTTCATATACACGATACATATTTTGTAATTTCTCTTAATTATTTTATCATTTACAGGTTCCAGGCTAATAGAGAGCCTAAGACGCATGGGATGCATTTCAAATTTTCGCTGCTTATATTTTTCTCACCCCGCACACATCTCTCCGCGCAGCAGAGACGAAGAAAATGGTGCAAAAACCTGAAATGCTCAAGGTTTTGGTAAGAAGTTTGTAATGGTATTTAGCGGCAATTACCATTGAATCACGATCATAAAACAGCAGAATAAAATGAGCACAAAAAACAAGATTGCACTAATTACAGGCGGCAGCCGCGGACTGGGTAAGAATATGGCGATAGCACTCGCTAAAAAAGGAATTGACGTTATATTAACATACAACAGCAACAAAGAAGCAGCCGATAAAGTGGCTGCTGATGTCCGGACACTTGGAAGAAAGGCATTTGCCCTGCAGTTAGACACCACTGACATTAAACAGTTTGACAACTTCATTAAAGAGGTTACTGCTTTGTTGCAGGAAAAAAAAGGCAGCCCTCATTTTGATTTTCTTATCAACAATGCAGGAACAGCGTTATACGCGCCTGTAGGGGATGTTACGGAAGAACAAATGGACAGGATATACCATATCCATTACAAAGGAGTTTTCTTTTTAACTCAAAAAGCATTGCCGCTGATAAATGACGGCGGCGGTATTGTGAACATATCATCAGGCTTAACACGGATCATAATTCCCGGTTCGTCCGTGTATGGCTCTTTGAAATCGGCCGTTGAAACACTTACCCGTTATTTAGCCAAAGAATTAGGCAGCAGGAAAATCCGGGTGAATGTGGTTGCACCCGGCGCTATTGAAACCGACTTTGGGGGTGGTCATGTAAGAGATAACAAAGATATAAACGATCATATTGCAGGCATTACAGCGTTAGGACGTGTTGGTCTGCCGGATGATATTGGCGGTGTGGTTGCTTTTCTCTGTTCTGAGGAGGCCTATTGGATAACCGGGCAACGGCTTGAAGTATCCGGCGGGCAGGCACTGTAATTAAAATTACCTCTGAGTGAATGGGCAATACTGAATGGTGCATTCCTCATTGCAATTCATAAAATAATATGTGAAAGAAGTTTTAATAAAGAATGTAATCACAGATAACAAACATTATAACAAACCTGATTCATAATACAGCCAATAACGGCACACCTGCAACGGCAAAAAAGGCCTTGCTCCTGTTATGGAGACCGTAGTGCTATGTTGATCGTGAAACGCCGGAAGTCAAACCTGTTTGACGACAGGCAGGCGTGAAAATCTCACGTCTAATTTTTTACATTTATACAAAAAGCGAGAGCAGTGAAGCATCCTTTGTTTCAAGCAGGGAGGTGCCCATTAAAAACTCATCTACTTTACGGGCGCATTCCCTTCCTTCACTTATCGCCCATACTACAAGCGACTGCCCCCTGCGCATATCACCGGCTGTAAAGATTTTAGGGATATTTGTCTGATAGGCTTTTTCAGAAGCTTTTACATTCCCTCTTTCATCATATTCCACTTCAAGCTCATCAAGCAGCCCTGCATGCTGGGGGTGAACAAAACCCATTGCAAGCAGCGCCAGCTCGCAGGGAATTTCCCTCTCGGAGCCAGGCACTTCTTCAAAACGCGAAGGACGCAGATCATCAGCGAACTTCCATTCCAGATCTACTATTTTCAGCGCTTTCAGATTCCCTTTACCATCGCCTACAAATTCCTTAGTAGCAATTGCCCAGCGACGGTCGCAACCCTCATCATGAGAGGAAGAAGTCTTTAATATCATCGGGTAAGTGGGCCAGGGCATAAACGGAGTACGTTCGCCTGGAGGTTTGGGCATCAGCTCAAACTGGGTAACTGACTTAGCTCCCTGGCGGTTAGATGTTCCCACGCAATCGCTACCGGTATCGCCCCCTCCTATTACCACTACGTTCTTTCCTTTGGCTAATACTTCTTCCGGCAGGATGTTACTTTCAATGGCAGCATTGGCCAGCGGGTTCTTCCTGGCATTGCGCTTATTCTGCTGTTTAAGGAACTGCATGGCATAATGAACGCCTTTCAGTTCCCGTCCGGGTACAGGCAGATCCCTGGGCTCCGTAGATCCTCCCGATAAAACGATAGCATGATATTCACGGAGGAGATCATTTATACTGACATTCACGCCTACATTGGCGTTATAGCGAAATTCCACTCCTTCCTTTTCCAAAAGCTCTACCCTGCGCGCAACTACCCATTTTTCCAGCTTGAAATCGGGGATGCCATAGCGCAACAAGCCGCCTGCAGCATCGTCTCTTTCAAAAACAGTTACACTATGCCCTGCATAATTCAACTGTGCCGCCGCTGCAAGACCTGCAGGTCCTGAGCCCACCACCGCTACTTTCTTTCCTGTGCGTACATTGGGAGTACGCGGCTGAACAAATCCCTTTTCAAAAGCGATCTCTATAATATGTTTTTCTATTTCTTCGATGGTAACCGGCGGCTGGTTAATGCCAAGCACACAGGCACTCTCACAGGGAGCGGGGCATATACGACCGGTAAATTCCGGGAAATTATTGGTAGAGGTTAAAATATCATACGCTTCGCGCCAGCTTTTACGGTATACGGCATCATTGAATTCCGGGATGACATTTCCCAAAGGACACCCCGTGTTGCTATGACAAAAAGGAACACCGCAATTCATGCAGCGTGCCGCCTGCTTTGTTAGATCCTGCTCCGGAAAACGTTCTACAAACTCGTCATAGTTTTTCAAACGATCGGTTACCGGCTTTTTATGAGGTAGTTCCCGCGTAAACTCTATAAACCCTGTTGGCTTTCCCATATTACTACACCTGGTATTTAATTATTGTAAGATAAAACTGGCGGCTATCGTCCTTCCACTTTAAGCTTTGCTTTCTGTACCGCTTTTTTATAGTCTTTCGGATACACTTTTACAAAATTCCTGAGCTGGTTCTCAAAATCATCCAGTATGAATTTGGCAACAGTGCTGCCGGTAAAGGCATAATGCCTGGTGATCATATCGTACAGCTCTTCCGACTCACCATTGATCACCGGATCAAGGTCAATCATTTCCATATTGCAGTTTTCGGCAAACTGCCCCTTCACATCATATACATAAGCTATACCGCCGCTCATACCTGCCGCAAAATTTCTTCCGGTATCGCCGAGTATCACTACCCTGCCTCCGGTCATATATTCGCAGCCGTGATCCCCCACACCTTCCACTACAGCATTGGCGCCTGAATTTCTTACGCAGAAACGCTCTCCTGCTTTGCCCCGGATAAACGCTTCCCCGGAAGTAGCGCCATAAAAAGCAACATTACCGATAATGATATTTTCCTCGGGGACAAAGCCTGCTTCTTTGGAAGGATAAACGATCAGCCTGGCGCCGCTCAATCCTTTACCAAAATAATCATTGGCATCGCCTTCCAGCTCCAGTGTAACTCCTTTAGTATTGAAAGCGCCAAAACTCTGACCTGCCGTACCGGTCAGTTTAAGATGTATGGTATCTTCCGGAAGACCGGCTGCTTTATAACGTTTTGTGATTTCATTGGAGAGGATCGTCCCCGCAGTGCGGTCTGTGTTTCTTATCCTGAACTCACCGTATACGCGTTCTCTTTTTTCGAGTGCCGGTTTGGCTACTTCAAGAAATTTCCAGTCGAGAACATCAGAAAGCCCGTGATCCTGGTCTTCCTGGTGGTATAGCCCTACCTGCCCGGAAGCGGGCTCTCTGTAGAGAATTGGAGACAGGTCAAGCTTACTGTATTTCCAATGGGTAATATCATCTCTTCTTTCAAGACAATCTGCCTGCCCTACCATTTCGTTAATGGTACGGAAACCAAGCTCTGCCATAATTTCCCTGAGATCCTGGGTAATGAATCTGAAGAAATTCACCACGTGATCCGCATTTCCGGAAAAGCGCTTGCGTAGCTCCGGATCCTGCGTTGCCACACCCACAGGACAGGTATTCATGTGACATTTACGCATCATAATGCAACCCTCTACCACCAGTGCAGCGGTAGCCACGCCCCACTCTTCTGCGCCTAACAGCGTAGCGATGGCTATATCACGCGCTGTCTTCATCTGCCCGTCAGCCTGAAGCACCACGCGGCTTCTTAATTTATTCCTGACAAGTGTCTGATGGCTTTCCGCCAAACCAAGCTCCCACGGGAGGCCGGCATGCTTAATGGAGCTTACGGGGGAAGCGCCTGTACCACCATCAAAGCCGGCGATCAATATTACATCAGCCTTTGCTTTTGCAACACCGGCGGCTATAGTGCCCACACCTGCTTTCGACACCAGCTTAACATTGATCCTTGCAGCCCTGTTTGCATTCTTCAGGTCATATATCAGTTGCGCAAGATCTTCAATGGAATATATATCGTGATGCGGAGGAGGAGATATCAGACCCACTCCCGGCGTGGAATGACGCACTTTTCCGATCCACTCATCAACCTTGTCGCCGGGCAACTGCCCGCCTTCGCCGGGTTTAGCACCCTGGGCCATCTTGATCTGCAGTTCGTCGGCTTCAGTGAGGTACTGGCTCGTTACGCCGAACCTCGCAGATGCCACCTGCTTTATGGCAGAACGCATGGAATCGCCATTAGGCAAAAGCTCATACCTTCTTTCATCCTCGCCGCCCTCGCCGGTATTGCTCTTACCGCCGATGCGGTTCATTGCAATGGCAAGCGTAGTATGCGCTTCCCAGGAAATAGACCCGAAAGACATAGCGCCGGTGGCGAAACGCTTATAAATATTTTCTGCAGGCTCTACTTCCTCGATAGGAATAGAAGGACGGTTGCGCTTAAAGCGGAAAAGGCTCCTGAGGGTACATGCTTTTTCTCCCTGCTCATTTACTGTCTTACTGTATTTTTTAAAGATATTGTAGTCATTCATCCGGGTAGAATACTGCAGCAGGTGGATGGTTTGGGGGTTGAACAGATGAAATTCACCCTTTCTTTTCCACTGGTATATTCCCCCAACGGGCAGCCTGTCAACCGGTATCTTCTTCTGGTTAAATGCCAGTATATGTTTTGCCAGCGCCTCTTTGGCTATTTCATCCAACCCCATACCTTCGATACGGCTTACAGCTCCGGCAAAGCATTTGTTCACCACTTCATGGTTAAGACCAAGTATCTCAAATATCTGGGCGCCCTGGTAAGACTGGAGGGTGGAGATGCCCATTTTGGAAAATACTTTCAGCAAACCATCACAAACCGCCTTCACATAGTTCTTACGTAGTTGTTCCCATGGCTGATCCGTTTCCCACCTGTTGTTGCTCTTCATGGTACGGATGGTTGCCAGTGTGAGATAAGGATTAATAGCTGTTGCCCCGAAACCTATGAGGCATGCAAAATGATGCACTTCCCAAACATCACCCGCTTCCACCACTATACCAACCTGTCCCCGCAATCCCTTACGGATAAGATGATGATGCACTGACGAAACCGCCAGCAGGGAAGGTATGGCCGCATGGTCTGAATCTATCGCCCGGTCTGAAAGAATGATCACCTCAAACCCATCCTGCACCGCATCCACGGCATAACGGCAAAGCCTGTCTATACCGGCTTTTAAGGAACCCGGTCTGCCATCGGCCCTGAAATAGCATTGAAGTGTTTTTGCCTGGAAAATACCTGTATCTATGCTTCGCAGCTTTTCAAGCTCGGTGCTGGTAAGTATCGGCTGCTTAAGGGCAACCGCGTGGCAATGCCGCGGATCTTCTTCCAGCGTGTTGCCATTACTGCCCACATAAGAAGCCAGGCTCATTACGAGTCGTTCCCTGATAGGGTCAATAGGCGGATTGGTAACCTGTGCAAATAATTGTTTAAAATAGCTGCTGAGATGCTGCGGCTGGTCTGAAAGCACTGCCAGCGGCACATCAGTACCCATTGACCCGATGGGTTCTTTCCCGTCTATGGCCATAGGGCGGATAATATTTTCAACGTCTTCGGTACTATACCCGAAAGCCTTTTGATATTTGAATACAGATTCTTCTGAGAGATGGGTGAAGGTTACCCGTGGAGAATCCAGCTCTTCCAGCCTGATCTTATATTGATTCAGCCAGTCGCTGTAAGGCTTGCGGGAACAAATATCCTGCTTAAGCTCTTCGTCGCTGATGATCCTTCCCTGCTCCATATCCACTACAAACATTTTACCCGGCTGCAGCCTGCCGTAGCTCTTCACTATCTGCGGGTCAACAGGCAGAGCGCCTGTTTCGGAAGCCATGATCACGCGGTCATCATGCGTAACGCAAAACCTTGAAGGGCGAAGCCCGTTCCTGTCGAGCGTGGCGCCGATTATTTTACCGTCCGTGAAGGATATGGAAGCCGGGCCATCCCAGGGTTCCATAACTGCGGCATGATACTCGTAAAAGGCTTTTTTGACGGGATCCATTTTATCATTGCCATCCCATGCTTCGGGGATGAGCATCATCATCACATGAGGCAGCGACCTTCCTGAAAGAGTAAGCAGCTCCACCATATTATCCAGGCAGGCAGAATCCGATAGCCCTCCGGATACGATGGGCAGCAGCATCTCCATTTCCTCTTTGGTGAAATAAGGAGATTTAAAGCCGTTTTCACTGGTTTTCAGCCAGTTCAGATTACCCTGCAGAGTATTGATCTCGCCATTATGCGCTATAAAACGGAAAGGCTGGGCCAGTTTCCAGGAAGGGAAAGTATTAGTGGCAAAACGGGAATGCACCAGTCCGAAGGCACTTACCACCCTTTTGTTGGTAAGATCGGTAAAATAAGCGCGTACCTGCATGCTGGTAAGTTGCCCTTTGTAGGTAACTGTTTTATATGACAGTGAAGGCATATAAAAGCCTATGCTGTCTTTCTTAACTGTATTTTCTATAGTGTGGGTAGCATAGTTACGCAACACGAAAAGCTTCCTTTCAAATTCTTCAGGATCCTGTATATGGTCGGGGCAGGCAATGAAAACCTGTTCGATCACAGGCTCCACAGAAAGCGCGGTAGTACCGATATCCGCGGTATTCACAGGCACTTTCCGGTAGGTTAGCACTTCAAGTCCCAGCCGTTCGGCAGCACGGGCAAATATCTCCCGGCATTCTTCCCGCAGCCTGATCTCCTTCGGGAAAAAAATGACTCCCACACCGTACCTTCCGAAAGCAGGCAGGTGAACCCCCAGCTTTACACATTCCGCAAAGAAAAACTCGTGCGGTATCTGGATCATGATCCCGGCGCCATCCCCCGTATTGGATTCACAGCCACAGGCTCCGCGGTGTTCCATATTTTCCAGGATAGTCAGGGCATCCGACACAATCTGGTGCGATTTATTGCCTTTAATGCTGGCAACAAACCCCACCCCACACGAATCGCGTTCAAATTCCGCATTATACAAACCTTTACTCACCATATAAAAGGAATTTTTAGATAAAAGTCAAAAAAGTCAGAAAAAGTTAAAATCTTTCTAAGCGCATGGCAGGCAAGAGCCTAAAATTACAAAAGAAACCTGTAAAATAGTACAACTGTCTAAAAAATAGCTTCCGGATGTGAATAACCGGGCTATATGAGGTAGCCAAACAGCTTATCATCGCTGTTGATCTCTGAATAGATGATCTGGGATTGATCCATCCTGTCAATAAGAAGCGTATAATCTTCCCGTTTTTGCAATTCAATGCCTACAAGGGCAGGGCCGGCTTCCTTATTGGTCTTTTGCATATACTCAAATCGTGTGATATCGTCGTTGGGCCCCAGTATATTGTTTACAAATTCCTTTAAGGCGCCCGGACGCTGGGCAAAGCTGATGAGGAAATAATGCTTTAACCCCTCAAACTGGAGAGAGCGTTCCTTTATTTCCGGCATCCTGTCAATATCGTTATTCCCCCCGCTTATAATACATACTACTTTGGAGCCTTTTATCCTGTCAGCATAATTTTCAAGGGCAGCTATAGAGAGCGCTCCTGCAGGCTCCACTACAATAGCATCTTCATTGTATAATTTCAATATGGAAGTGCATATCATGCCTTCTTCCACAAGCAGCATATCGTCCAGCACATCTTTACAGATATTAAAAGTGATATCCCCTACCCGCTTTACCGCCGCTCCGTCCACAAAACGGTCGATCCCCGGCAGGGTAACCGGCTCTCCGGCCTCCAGTGCAGCTTTCATGGAAGGTGCACCCGCGGGCTCTGCTCCAATGATCTTCGTTCGCGGGCTGAACTTTTTCATGCAGGCCCCGATGCCTGCACTCAGACCGCCGCCGCCTACAGGTACAAAAACATAGTCTATATCGTTAACATCCTCCAGTATTTCTGTTGCCACCGTACCCTGGCCTTCTATTATACTGTAATCGTCAAATGGAGGAATGAAAGTGCTGCCGGTTTCCCGGGTAAATGCCTTGGCGGCAACGGCGCAGTCATCAAAAGTATCGCCCACCAGCCTGATCTCCACCAGGTCTTCACCAAACATTTTTGTCTGGTTGATCTTCTGCCGGGGCGTTATTACAGGCATGAATACCACTCCTTTTATATCCAGCTTTTTACAACTGTAAGCAAAACCCTGGGCATGATTGCCTGCGCTGGCACATACCACTCCCCTGCGCCGCTGTGCTTCACTGAGCCCGCTCATCATATTATAAGCACCTCTTATTTTGTAGGAACGCACCACCTGCAGGTCTTCTCTCTTAAGGAAAACCTCGCAGTCATACTTCCGCGACAGGTTGTGATTATACATCAGGGGAGTATGCTGCACCACTTTTTTGAGCCGGTAAGCCGCCTCATGAAAGTTAAGCCTCCCCGGGTGACCGGGAAGGCTTACATCGTTATCCTTATCTGTCTCTTTCTTCTTCACTGCATCACTCATCTGTAGTATGCTTTAGTCCGCTATTTCTGATTTTCCGGGCGGAGGCTTCTTACTGTTTTGCCAGCCTGCCACATTTCACTTTCGCGAAGCTCTTTTAATTCTTCTTCCAGCTTTTCGCGATAATCCGGTTTGCTGTTGCTGTCTATAGAACGCTGGGATTCTTTGCCGGCAGCCACGCTTTCATACAGTTCTTTAAAAACAGGCGCTGTAGCGTCGCGGAATTTTTTCCACCAGTCGAGCGCTCCGCGCTGTGCCGTAGTGGAGCAGTTGGCATACATCCAGTCCATACCATTTTCAGCCACGAGCGGCATAAGCGATTGTGTAAGCTCTTCCACGGTTTCATTAAATGCTTCCGAAGGAGAATGCCCCTTGTCGCGAAGCACCTGGTACTGTGCAGCAAAGATACCCTGGATAGCTCCCATCAGCGTACCGCGTTCACCGGTAAGATCGCTGTATACTTCTTTCTTGAAATCTGTTTCAAACAGGTAACCGCTGCCTACAGCAATACCGAGGGCGATCACTCTTTCCCGGGCTTTGCCTGTTGCATCCTGGAAAATGGCATAGCTGCTGTTCAACCCGCGTCCCTGCAGGAACATACGGCGCAGAGAAGTGCCTGACCCTTTCGGCGCAACGAGAAATACATCTACGTCTTTGGGAGGAATGATACCTGTCTGTTCATTGAACGTGATGCCAAAGCCGTGAGAGAAATACAGGGCTTTGCCTACGGTAAGGTGTTTCTTCACCGTTGGCCAAAGCTCAATCTGTGCAGCATCGCTGAGCAGGTAGCAGATGATGGTGCCGCGCTGTAATGCTTCTTCTATTTCAAACAAAGTTTCGCCGGGTACAAAACCATCCTTTACCGCCTTATCCCAGGTCTTTGAATTTTTCCTCTGGCCAACAATTACGTTGATCCCATTATCGCGCTGGTTCAATGCCTGTCCGGGGCCCTGAACACCATAACCTATAACAGCAATCGTTTCATTTTTTAACACTTCCTGGGCCTTGCTTAACGGAAATTCTTCACGCGTTACTACGTTTTCTTCAACGCCGCCGAAATTTAATTTTGCCATGTTGTTAGTTTGAAGATTTGATATATTGAAAATTGGAAAACTGGTTTTCAGTTGAAAATTGCCGGGCTATTGCCATTGAATAACCAAGATGCAGGGTGTCATGTGTAGCAAAATAGGCTATTGCGTCGCTAATACCGGTAAGTTCAACCCCAAACTGGGTCGCAAAAGTAGTATATCCTGTAAACTTATCCTCTTTCAAATCTGCTTTTAATTGTTCTATCAGTGAAAAAGCATAGCTCTTCAAGACAGCTGTTTCGTTTTCAGTGATAAAGCTTTCAGGTCTTGTTCCTTTCTGGTATTTTTTAATAAAATGATCCTCTATATGCGGTGTAAGTCCGGCACGCACATAACAAAGCATTTGCTGGCTTACCACAATATGTCCGAAATTCCAGGCGATATTATTATTGAACCCTGGCAGGATCCCGTTTAATTGTTCAACAGATAACCTGTCAATAAGCTCTATAAACTTTCTTCTGCCGGCGTATATGATATCGAACAATTTGTTCATGATTGTATTTTTTAGCGGTGAGCTATGAGCCATGGGCTCACAGCCCGCTGCTCATTGCCCATAGCTCACTGCTCATAGCCCCTACATCGAAAACACCTCATCCTGCTTATCCAGGAACTCGTTTTCCACGATCTCGTCACCCGGTTTTTCCTCTTCAAATTCTTTCAGCTTTTCGTAAAAGCCGCTGCTCGCGTTAATGATAGCCACTCTCGCACTGCGCACAAATTCTATCAATCCCAGGTTACCCAGCACTTCGGTCAGCTTATCTATTTCTTCCCGGTGACCGGTTGTTTCAAAAACAGTATAGTCCCTGCGGATCACCACCGCTCTGGCGCCATACTGGCGCAATAACCTTTCCACCTTCACATCCTCGATCACTTTATCGGTAGAGACTTTATAGAGCGCCAGCTCCTGCCATACTATTTCATCGTTGTTATTATAGTATGCTTTCAGCACTTCCACCTGCTTTTCTATCTGACGCACCAGCTTTTTAACTACGTCTTCCACTTCGTGGATAACTATAGTAAACCTGTGTATCCCCTCAATTTCTGAGGGTGATGTATTGAGGCTTTCAATATTGATCTTCCTGCGTGAAAACATAATGGCAATGCGGTTTAGCAACCCAATATGATTTTCAGTATATACTGTTATGGTAAATTCCTTTTTCATTTCTTTAAGTTTCCTGATTTGATAGAATTTATTTTATACCGCCAAAAGCTGCAAAGCACATGTTTTTGTGCAGGATATCCGTGGAGCGAAACCCTGTTTTTTTCATCAGCTCCAATTGGTATGTTACAGATCTGGGGCTGTCTTCCTTTTCAATATATTCCATTACTTTTTGCCGGTATGCCTTTCCATTCACGCCTTCAAGATAATCGCCATAACGCTCCCAGGTATAATCGCTGACAGCATCCGCTTCCTGTATCACCAGGTCTGATATCATCAGGCAGCCTCCTTTCTTCAGCAACCTGTACAATTTTCCGAACAAGGATTCCCAGTCTTTATCATCACGTAAATGATGCAATACCGCACCGGCGAGTATGATATCAAAATGGTCTTCCGGTAAATCCACTTTCCTGATATCTCCCTGCACCGTTTTTACGATACCATCCGTCTTTTCCGACACTCTTGCAAAGGCTCTGTCGAGCATAGGCTTGCTCAGGTCTGCCAGAGTACAGTTAAGACCGGGTAACTTTTGCAGCATCATCAATGTGTAGTTGCCCGCACCGCACCCAATATCTAAAAGCTCGGTCGCGCCCGGTATGATCCTTTTTGCAGCTTCGGTGATCAGCTCCAATGAAACAGTAGCGTCAATAGTAGATACCTGGCCTGTATCCAGGTTGGAGAAACGCTCCACATCATTATCAAAGCGTGACCTTATCTCTTCTATGGTTGATTTTTGGTGCATTCCGGCAAGTTTATTATTTCAGCCTTATTTCTGCAACGCCACATCCCTGCGGCACCATTGGGAATACGTTGTTCTCTTTTCCTACCATGATTTCGAGCAGGTAGGCGCCTTTGTGCTCAAGCATTTCGCTGAGCGCAGCTTTGAGCCCTTCCCGTTTTGAAATGCTTTTTCCGGCAATACCATAGCCTTTTGCCACAGTCACAAAATCAGGGCTGGTGATATTTACAAAGGAATACCGCCTGTCATGGAATAATTGCTGCCACTGACGTACCATTCCAAGGAAGTTGTTGTTAAGAATGATGATCTTTACATTCACATCAAACTGCATAATAGTGCCCAGCTCCTGCAAGGTCATCTGGAAACCACCATCACCGATGACAGCAACTACAGGACGGTCTTTAGCCCCAAACTTAGCGCCGATAGCCGCGGGCAAAGCAAACCCCATTGTGCCCAATCCGCCGGAAGTAACATTGCTTCTTGTTTTGTTGAATTTTGCATACCGGCAGGTTACCATCTGGTGCTGACCAACGTCAGTTACTACAACAGCATCTCCCCCGGTAAGCTCATTCAGTACCTCCAGCACTTCTCCCATTGTCATCACTTCACCTTTGGGATGCAGTTCCGGATTGATCACTACATCCTCTTCCTCTGCCTGCATTTTCCTGAATGTATTCAACCATTCCGGGTGATCTTTTTTATCAATCAGTGCGGTAAGCAGGGGTAATGTCTCTTTGCAATCTCCCCAAACAGGTACTGTTGCCGGTACATTCTTATCAATTTCCGCAGGATCAATATCAAGATGAATAACTTTAGCCTGCTTGGCATATTTATCAAGACGCCCGGTTACGCGATCATCAAAGCGCATCCCCACGGCAATCAATACATCACATTCATTGGTAAGCACATTCGGGCCATAGTTGCCATGCATACCCAGCATACCTACATGCAACGGGTGATCAGTTGGCAATGCACTAAGTCCAAGCACTGTAGCGGCAGTGGGTATTCCTCCCTTTTCAATAAAAGCCTTGAACTCCTTTTCCGCTTCGCCAAGGATAACGCCCTGTCCTAAAAGCACAAATGGTTTTTCAGCTTTATTAATTAATTCAGCCGCCGCCTGTATATATTCTTTACGAACAATTGGCTTGGGGCGATAGCTGCGGATATGCGAGCAGGGCTTATAACCCTGGTAGTCGAATTTCTGAACCTGCGCATTTTTGGTGATATCAATCAACACAGGCCCCGGTCTGCCGGTACGCGCTATATAAAACGCCTTTGCCAGTACAGAGGGGATCTCATTGGCATCCGTTACCTGGTAATTCCATTTGGTAACCGGCGTGGTAATATTGATCACATCAGTTTCCTGGAAAGCATCGGTGCCAAGCAAATGAGCAAACACCTGCCCGGTAATACAAACCAATGGTGTACTGTCAATTTGTGCATCCGCCAGACCTGTTACAAGATTTGTTGCACCCGGACCGCTGGTTGCAAACACTACTCCTACCTTGCCTGACGTGCGTGCATAACCCTGTGCCGCATGTATACCTCCCTGCTCATGGCGTACGAGTATATGATTGAGCGTATCCGTATAATCATATAACGCGTCATATATAGGCATGATAGCGCCACCCGGATAACCAAAAAAATCAGTGACCCCTTCAGCGACCAATGCTTCCAGCACAGCCACACTTCCACTTATTGAAGTTTCAGCTTTGACTTTACCCTGCGGACGTACTGTAGTTTCTTTACTCTCTGATTTTTTCTTTTTCATTGTTTCTGTTGCGCTACTCATGGTACTTTCGATTTTGAATTACATAATTTATCATTGTTTTTTAAATCCGATTCTCTCCCGCTCACTCCATGCTCTCAGCTTTTTTTCTTCTTCCGCTTTTTTGTCCAGCATATTTTCCAAAGCATCATAGATCTGGTTCAACCGGGCGTCATGCCCTTCTATGCGTTCTTTCAAATCATCAATCACCTTTATCACTTCCGAATACTGTATCACCATTTTCCGCATGGCAATAAAAGCTTTTATTATTGCGATGTTCATCTTCCTTGCAATCGGGCTTTTCAATACGCTTGCCAACATCGTTACGCCGTGCTCGGTGAAGGCATAGGGAAGTAAGTCCTTTCTTCTCTTCTTTTGCGTCACCCTCACGTTCTGCGACAATTCATTGACTTGGTTATCAGCACCTTGTGGATATGAGGTCACAAATTGTGACCTCATCAGTCTCCATTCTGTCCTTGTCAATTGAAACATAAACTCGGCAGGAAAGCTTTCTATATTTCTTTTTACAGCCTGATTAAAAACCTTCGTCTCTACATTATACAATTCTGCCAAATCAAAATCAAGCATTACTTTCTGCCCGCGTATTTCATAGATCTTATTCTGTATGACCTATACTTGCATTGGTGTTGTTTCATGGTTAAGAAAAATAGTTAGTAGCTGTAAACTGGTCCCAATTTGCGACCAGTTTATATTTTGATTATTAATCCTTATCAGCTATACAGCCACAGGACATCGTGACAATCATAGCTGATAGCTGGCGGCTGAAAGGCTAACAGCAACTCTTATTCATCAGTCACACAGCCTTCACTCGCATCTTTAACCAGCTTCGCATATTTATACAATACACCGCTTTTCACTTTCAGCTCCGGCTTCTTCCAGCGCTTTCTTCTTTCGGCTATTACTTCATCCGGCACATTAAGTGTGATGGTATTTTTGATGGCATCCAGTTCAATGATATCATCATCTTCCACCAGGCCTATCAACCCACCTTCAAAGGCTTCGGGTGTGATATGCCCAACAACGAAACCATGCGTGCCTCCGCTAAACCTCCCATCAGTGATCAGCGCTACGGATTTTCCCAGCCCGGCGCCGATGATCGCTCCGGTGGGCTTCAGCATTTCCGGCATGCCGGGTGCGCCTTTGGGTCCTTCGTTCTTTATAACCACCACATCGCCATGCCTGACCCTGCCATTAGCCAGTCCTTCTATCAGCTTCTTTTCACCGTCAAATACTCTTGCAGGACCGACAAAACGTTCACCTTCCTTGCCCGATATTTTTGCAACGCTTCCTTTTTCCGCAAGGTTGCCATACAATATCTGGAGATGCCCGGTAGCCTTTAAAGGCTTTTCGAGCGGATAAAGAATGTCCTGCGTTTCAAAACTGATCTCAGCGATGTCTTCAAGATTTTCAGCTAATGTTTTCCCAGTAACCGTTAAGCAATCGCCATGCAATAAGCCTTTTTTCAGTAAATACTTCATTACTGCGGGTATACCGCCATGTGCGTGCAGTTCCTGCATCAGGTATTTACCACTGGGCTTAAAATCAGCTAACACCGGCGTCTTATCGCTGATTGCCTGGAAGTCATCCTGCGTTAATTCAATGCCCACACTTCTCGCCATTGCAATAAGATGCAATACCGCATTTGTACTTCCTCCAAGAATCATTATTACAACGATCGCGTTTTCAAAAGCTTTTCTCGTCATGATATCCCTTGGCTTGATGTCTTTTTCGAGCAAAACTTTTATGGCTTTACCTGCATCAAGGCATTCTTTCTTCTTATCATCGCTTATAGCAGGATTACTTGAAGAATATGGCAGGCTCATACCCAATGCTTCAATGGCGCTGGCCATAGTATTAGCAGTATACATCCCCCCACAGGCGCCTGCACCGGGGCAGGAATGCTTTACAATTTCTTTGAAATCGCCGTCATCAAGCTTGCCGGCTATCTTTTGTCCCAATGCTTCAAACGCTGAAATAATATTCAACTCCTGACCCTTGTAGTGTCCGGGAGCAATAGTACCACCATATACCATTATAGAAGGGCGGTTCAAACGCCCCATAGCCATGATACAACCGGGCATATTTTTATCGCAACCGGGTATTGCAATCAGTCCGTCATAATAAAAGCCACCACATACAGACTCTATACTGTCAGCAATCAAATCACGGCTTACCAATGAGTAACGCATTCCATCCGTACCATTGCTTATGCCATCGCTTATACCGATCGTGTTAAAGATCAATCCCACTAAATCATTATTCCACACACCTTGTTTTATAATCTTAGCCAGGTCATTCAGGTGCATATTGCAGGTGTTGCCATCATACCCCATGCTGGCAATACCCACCTGTGCTTTCTTCAGATCATTTTCCGTTAATCCAATGCCATATAACATTGCCTGTGCAGCAGGCTGTGTCTCATCCTGTGTCAATACTTTTGAAAACCTGTTTAATGCTGTGTTACCGTTATTGCTCATCGTTTGATTTTTAAGGTGTAGGTATAGGGTATAGGGCAAAGGAAAATACAGGCTGCTCTCGCTTTGGCCTTACTCCTTCTGCCTTCGGCCTTCCTCCTTTATATTATTGTTGATTTTCTTAATTCCACATTGGTTTCGTGATCTTCTCCCGGCACTTTATTGCTTACATATTCCACGATCAGTTCCCCGATAGTAGTAGTAAGGTAAAAATTGACCGGGTCAATATCTTTAGTCACAAAATTGTGCTTGAGCGTCCATTCCACTGCCTCCCGTACAAGACCAGCCTCAGCCGTCATCCCGAAATGATCGAGCATCATAGCTGCCGACAGGATTGACCCGACAGGGTTTGCAATATCTTTCCCTGCAGCCTGGGGATATGAGCCATGTATGGGCTCAAACAATGCAGTGCCATTACCTATGGAAGCAGACGGCAGCAATCCCAGTGAACCGGTGATTACGCTTGCTTCATCGCTGATGATATCCCCAAACATATTTTCTGTCAGGATCACATCAAACTGCCGGGGGTTGATAATGATCTGCATGGCAGCATTATCCACAAACATATACGATGTCTCCACTTCTGCATACTGCGCAGCCATCTCCCTGACCACCTGCCGCCACAACCGGGATGTCTCCAGCACATTGGCCTTATCTACAAGCGTCAGTTGCTTACGGCGTTGCTGTGCCAGCTTAAATGCAAGATGCGCTATGCGTTCAATTTCACTGCGGTTATATACACAATCGTCGGAGGCTTGTGTTTTATCTTCGCTCAATTCTTTTTTCCCGAAGTAAATACCGCCTGTCAGCTCCCTGAAGATCACAAAATCAACCCCTTCGGTCTGCTTTGCTTTCAGGGGCGATAAATGTTGCAATGATGAGTATGCTGCAACAGGGCGGATATTGGCAAACAGTTGCAATGCCTTTCTCAGTCTGAGCAGTCCCTGCTCGGGGCGTACCCTTGCAGCCGGATCATTGTCATAACGGGGGTCCCCTATCGCACCAAATAAAACAGCATCGCTGTTCAGGCAGGCTTCTATTGTTGCATCAGGTAGCGGATCGCCTGTTTTATCTATCGCATCAGCACCCATAAGACTATAAGTGTACTCAAATTCGTGGGAAAAGGTCTTCGCCACCGCATTGAGCACATTAATGGACTGCTGAGTCACCTCGGGACCTATTCCATCTCCAAAAATAACGGCGATATTTTTTTTCATATACTAGTTAAAAGGCAAGCAGTTTTTTAAAATGAAGCGTGACGCCGGAGCGCCACGCCAATCAGAGTGCTTAACGCATCATGAGAAAACATCTGCTTATTATGCAATTGCTACTTCCGGATGATTGTTGGCGGCTAATGCTTTCAGATCCTCGTCTCCCACTTCCTTTTTTACATCAGCTACCTTTAAAAAGGCCTGGTACAGTTTATCAATACCATCCCTGTCGAAGTTGTATCCCAACTTCTGAAAACGATGAGCCAGCGCTGCCCTCCCGCTCCTGGCGGTTAAAACAATTTTAGAACTGTCTGCACCTACCTCTTCAGGTCTTATGATCTCGTAGTTCTCAGCGTTTTTCAGGAATCCGTCCTGGTGAATGCCCGAGGAATGCGCAAAAGCGTTGCTTCCTACAATGGCTTTATTAGGCTGTACCGGCATACGCATGGTATCTGCCACCAGGCGGCTGATAGGATTCAACTGGTCAGCTTTAATATCGGTATATAATCCCAATGATTCATGCTGCTTTATGATCATTACCACTTCTTCCAGCGATGTATTACCCGCTCTTTCCCCAAGCCCGTTAATAGTACACTCAATCTGCCGGGCTCCGTTCATTACCCCGGCAATAGAATTGGCTGTGGCCAGCCCCAGATCGTTGTGGCAATGGCAGGATAATATTGCCTTATCCACGTTAGGCACATTATTGATAAGATAAGCTATTTTTTCGCCATACTGGTGCGGCAGGCAATACCCGGTGGTATCCGGTATATTTACCACGGTAGCCCCTGCTTTAATAACGGCTTCCACTACACGGGCAAGAAATTCAAGGTCAGCCCTGCCGGCGTCCTCGCCGTAAAACTCCACATCGTCCACAAATGTGCGGGCGTATGTCACCGCTTCTACAGCTCTTTCAAGGATCTCATCCCTGTTGCTGTTGAATTTTGTCTTTATATGCAGATCAGACACACCGATACCTGTATGTATACGCGGGCGTTTGGCTTTTTTCAGTGCGGCAGCTGCTACTTCAATATCTTTTTTTATGGCACGCGTAAGCCCGCAAACGGTTGCATTCTTTATAACTTTTGATATATTCTCTACCGATTCAAAATCACCGGGACTTGAAACAGGAAAACCCGCCTCAATAATATCCACTCCCAGGTTTTCGAGCGCCAGCGCCAGCTCAATCTTTTCTCCTGCATTCAATTTGCAGCCCGGAACCTGCTCCCCGTCGCGTAACGTGGTGTCAAAAATAAATATCTTGTGTTGAGCCATAGATAGATTTTAGATGATTACAAAAGCTCTTCAGGAAAGGTCATTAGCTTCACCGGATCTCTTAATTTTTTAAGATATTTGCGATTGCCAGGCGAATATACCAACCATCACGAGCCGTTAAAAACCAAATTAAACGCTATATTACACTGTGTAAGACCCTTATTTTTAGTCCAAACCCTTTCTGGAAGGGAGTTTTAAAGAAATCAGATTACGATGCCCAAACGCTCAACAGATGAGTTATTTCAACTGATAAAATCGCTGGAAAAAGCAGAGAAGCGCAATTTCAAGCTATTTGTGCAGCGCAATGCCACCGCTCCCGATATGAAAACCATACAGTTATTCGATGCCCTGGATAAGCTGGACGACTATGATGAAGAAGCCCTGCTGAAAAAAAACCCCGATATAAAGAAACAACAGCTATCCAACCTCAAATCGCATCTTTACCGCCAGATACTTGCCAGCCTGCGCATACTGAGAGACGAAAACAATATCCAGCTCCAGATCCATGAGTATATGGATTATGCCCGTATACTGTACGACAAGGGATTATACCTGCAAAGCCTTAAATCCCTTGACCGCATAAAATCGTTTGCCAGGGAGCATAACCAGCTTACTTACTCCCTCCAGGCAATGATCTTTGAAAAGAAGATAGAAGCGCTATACATTACCCGGAGCATGGAAAACCGGGCTGAGCTCCTGGCCAAAGAGGTAGAAGAAGCAGACGATCGTTTAACCCTGATTGGTAAACTATCCAACCTTTCTTTGCAGTTGTATAGCTGGTATATTAACATGGGGCATGCGAGGGACGACAAAGACCGGATGGCGATAAAAGCTTTTTTTGAAACTAATCTCCCGCAAAATGCCAAATTATACAAGGGGTTTTATGAGCGTTTATATCTCTACCAGAGCTATTGCTGGTATGGTTTTATATTGCAGGATCTGCTGATGTATTATCGTTATTGCCAGAAATGGGTAGATATTTTTGAAGAATATCCCTCAATGGTCAAAGTGGATACCCAATGGTATATAAAAGGGATGCACAACCTGCTGAATGCACATTTCATGCTGCTGAATCATGAAAAGTTTGAGAAAGACCTTCAGAAATTTGAGCAGTTTTATCATTCCAGGCAGGCAAATTGTAATGACAATAACAGGGTACAGTCTTTTATTTACCTGTATACTGCAAAGCTCAACAAGCATTTCCTGGAAGGCAGCTTTACCACAGGGCTCGCACTGGTGCCCGAGATACAGGAAAAGATCAACGCTTTCAGGCTGAAGATGGATCCGCACAGGATACTGGTATTTTATTACAAAATAGCGTGCCTGTACTTTGGCAGCGGCGACAATGAAAAGACCATTGAATACCTTAACCGCATCATTAACTGGAAAGTTGACCTGCGTACAGACCTTCAATGTTATTCCAGGCTGCTTCACCTGATAGCCCATTATGAATTAGGAAATTATGAGATCCTTGAATACCTCATCAAATCTGTATACCGTTTTATGGCAAAAATGCAGAACCTGAGCGTGGTGGAGGAGGAGATATTCCGTTTTCTGCGCAAATCATTTCACCTCAATAAAAAACAGGTAAAAGCAGCATTCATCCACCTGAAAGAAAAACTGGAAAAATATAAAGACAATCCGCTGGAGAGCCGTTCCTTTATGTATCTCGACATTATTTCCTGGCTGGAAAGTAAGATCAAAAACGTGCCGGTGCAGGAAATCATCCGCGCAAAATATAAAGCAAAAACCGGCGCCCGGAATAAGGTAGAAGGGTAAAAGCAGGGCCCCGGAAGGGGATAAAATTCTCTCTTTTTATTTATCTTTGACAAACTATGATACCCGACCTGTATATACCAACTTATACCGTCAATGACTGGAAAATATGGGAAGGCGAATGGGAATTGATCAAAGGAACGCCGGTTGCCATGAGCCCATCACCATTCAACAAACATCAGTTGATGAGCGGGGATATACACACCTATTTCAACAACGTCGTGCGACAAAACAAACCATCCTGCAATTGCAGGGTTTTATTTGAGCAGGACTGGATAATAGATGAATCCAATGTTGTGCGACCTGATATTTCAATTGTATGCGGTGATTTAGATCCCGAAGGACATATTACCCGGCCACCGGTCTTAATTGTAGAAATATTTTCGAAATCCACTCAGCTAAAAGACAGGAATACTAAGTTCAGCCTTTATGAGTTCTGCGGGGTGAAATATTATTTAATGGCTGATCCCGATACTGCTTCTATGGAGGTATATGAGCTGACTGATAATAAATACAAACAAATTTTTCCCCCCTTCCATTTTAAATTAAGTGAAGTTTGCCTGATTGATTTTGATATCAAGGCAGCTATTCAGCTATAAGCAAAGTTCTTCTTGCGGGTTACAAGTTACAGGTTGTGCCTTTAGTCTTATCCCTTACTCCTCAATACAGGTCCCCCTGGTCTGCCAGTATTTCCCTGTATTTTTTAAATACCTTGGTTTTGGAGACAAACCCTACAAAATCCCGTTCCCTGGTCAGCACGGGCAGGTACCAGCTATTGCTGATATCAAACTTTTCCATAGCGGTGAGCATATTTTCATCATCAAACAGGACAGCGGGCGGCTTTTTCATTACAGATTTTACCGATACAGTATTGAAGCTTGCAGGTTCAAACAACTTCTGCTTAATATCATTCAGCTCAATGATGCCTGCAAATTTCTGCTTATGATCAAGCACGGCATAAATATTTTTTTCACTGCGCTTGATCACTTCAATGAGCTGCTTCAGCTTTTTATCAATGCCGATAGTGCCGTAATTGCCTTGCAGCATCTGTTCCAGGCGGATGGTAGTAAGGATATTCTTTTCTTTTTCGTGGGTAAAGATCTGACCCTCCTTAGCCAACTGCTTTGTGTCCATAGAGTAAGCCTCATACTGCTTTACTATAAAAAAAGAGATGGACGATACTATCATCAGTGGAATGAACAATTCATATCCGTTGGTAACTTCTGCAATGAGAAATATACCGGTAAGGGGACAATACATTACACCGCTCAGCATGCCAGCCATGCCTATCAGCGAAAAGTTGCCTACCGGCAGTTGCAATAAGCCCGTTATATTGCAGAGCCTGGAAAAGAAGAAACCAACAAAGCTGCCGGCAAATAATGATGGAGCAAAATTCCCGCCATTGCCGCCGCCACCGATGGTCACACCTGCTGCTACAGGTTTCAGCAGGATAATAAGCCCTGTAAAAATAATCATCGCCCAGTCAGCGGGCAGATAGGAAAAAAGCGTGGTGGTATCCGCTACGGTAGTAAACCTGTCGTTCCCCATCAATCGTACCGTTTCATATCCTTCTCCAAACAAAGGGGGAAATATGAAATATATACCTCCCAGCAGTAAGCCGGAGAATATGGCTTTACCGTACCCGTTCATTTTACCATAATGGATCTTATGCTCTGTTGCTTTAAAAACCCTTGCATAATACAGCGAAAGAAAACCGCATAAGAAACCAAGCAGGATATAGAAAGGGGTATTGTGGTAATTGAAGTTTTGCTTCAAAGAGAAATTGAATAAAATAGATTCCTTCAGTATGATCTTGGCAACCAGCGTTCCGGTAACGGTTGCAGTAATGAGCGGGATAAAGTAGCTCACTACAATAGTCTCTGTGAGCAATACTTCTATGGCAAAGATCACTCCTGCAATAGGTGCATTAAATACTGCTGCTATACCGGCAGCAGCCCCGCATGCTATCATTAAAGTGCGTTCCCGGTAATTCACTTCGTTAAGCTTTGCAATATTTGACCCAACGGCAGAGCCCGTTGCCACAATCGGGGCCTCAAGACCCACTGAGCCTCCTGTGGCTACGGTAACAGAGCTTGTAATGATATGAGCATAGGTATGCTTTAACGGGATGAAAGATGATTTCCGGGCAATGGCTTTCAATACCATCGGGATGCCTCTTTCCATATTGCCATCCATAAAATACTTCACAAATATGAATGTTATGAGGAGTCCCAGCGCAGGCAATAAAAAATAGGAATATTTGAAATCGGGGATCAGCTCAATCCATCCATGTACGTAATGCACAAGCGTCTTCATCAATACAGCAGCTATGCCTGAAGCAAAGCCCACCATAACAGATACCACCATCATGTATTGCACTTTGCTCAGCCTTGTGCGAAGCAGGTGAGAAAGATATTGATATGATCTTTTAATCAGACGATGCATGCTACAACCTGTACCCAAAATAAATGCAGCAAATATAGTAATGTTATTTTTGCATCATCATGTTTTACTTACCTTGTAATGCAATTGACCATATATGGCTAAAGAGCTGAGAAAACAGGATGCACTGGACTATCATTCCACCGGCCGCCCGGGGAAGATAGAAGTGATCCCCACCAAAGAAGCAAAAACACAAAGAGATCTTTCGCTGGCATATTCTCCCGGTGTTGCAGCGCCCTGCAAGGAAATATACGCCAATGTTGAAAACGCCTATAAATACACCGCCAAAGGGAATCTTGTAGCCGTCATCAGCAATGGAACTGCCGTGCTTGGGTTGGGCGATATTGGCCCGGAAGCAGGCAAGCCTGTAATGGAAGGCAAGGGAGTATTGTTTAAGATATTCGCCGATATTGATGTATTTGATATTGAGATCAACGAAAAAGATCCAGAAAAATTTGTGCAGATCGTACAATCGCTTGAACCCACTTTTGGCGGCATTAACTTAGAAGATATCAAAGCCCCCGAATGCTTTTATATAGAAAAGCAGTTGAAAGAACGGATGAAGATACCGGTGATGCACGACGATCAGCATGGCACTGCTATCATCAGTTCGGCTGCACTGCTCAATGCCCTTGAGTTACAAAAGAAAAAAATCGGTAATGCCCGCTTTGTGGTAAATGGCGCCGGCGCTGCAGCAATGGCCTGTATTCAACTGTACGAGGCGCTTGGGGCCCAGAGCAGCAATTTCGTGCTTTTTGATAAAGAGGGCGTGCTGCATAAAAACAGGACAGACATTAATGAAGTACAAAAAAGATTTGCTACCACAGTCAACAGCAAGCTCACGCTGGAAGAGGCAATGAAGGGGGCAGATATTTTTATAGGGCTCAGCGCAGGCAATATTGTTACCCCCGGCATGATAAAGCAAATGGCAAAAAAGCCTGTAGTTTTTGCTATGGCAAACCCGGATCCTGAGATCAGTTGGGAAGCTGCCACCTCCTGCAGGAAGGATATTATCATGGCTACCGGCAGAAGCGATTATCCCAACCAGGTGAATAATGTATTAGGCTTCCCTTACATTTTCAGGGGCGCGCTTGATGTAAGAGCCACTCAGATCAATGAAGCCATGAAAATGGCCGCAGTAAAAGCGCTGGCAGAATTAGCCAAAACCCCCGTGCCGGATATTGTAAACCTTGCCTATACGGAAAACAATATTACTTTCGGACCCAATTATATCATTCCCAAGCCGCTCGATCCGAGATTGATTTCAACGGTATCGCCCGCTGTGGCCAGGGCTGCTATAGAAAGCGGCGTAGCCAATCATCGCATTACGGATTGGGAAAAATATAAAATAGAGCTTGACAGCCGCATAGGCAACGACAACCAGCTCTTCCGTGTTATTGGCAATAAAGCAAGACAGGACCCAAGAAGAGTAGTATTTGCAGAAGCGGATAACCCGCGTATCCTGAAAGCCGCACAAACAGTGCTCGAAGAAGATATCGCTTATCCTATACTGTTAGGCGAAGAAAAAAGAATACTAAAAATAGCCCGCGACAATGGCATTGACCTGGATAATATTCCTATTATAGACCCGCGCAGCGAAATATGGGAAAAAAAGAGGCATGAATACGCGTCGCTATATTTCAGGAAGAGACAACGCCGGGGCGTAAACCGCTATGAAGCCCTAAAGAACATGAAAGAACGCATCCGGTTTGCCTGTATGATGGTGAATACCGGGGATGCAGACGCGGTGATCAGCGGGCTGACACGCAATTACCCTCAAACCGTTCGTCCTGCCCTCGAAATAGTAGGTACGGAGAAAGGGGTCAACAAGATAGCCGGCATGTATATTATTATCACCAAGAAGGGTCCTGTTTTCCTGGCAGACACCACCGTAAATTTCAATCCCACAGCCGAAGAACTGGCGGATATCACGCTGCTGGTAGCCAAAGAGATAAAGACCTTCGGCATAGTACCGAGGATAGCCATGCTAAGCTATTCTAATTTCGGGACAAGCAATACTCCCGAAGCCATAGTGGTAAGAACAGCAAGGCAACTGGTAAAAGAAAAAAGCCCTGACCTGATCGTAGACGGGGAAATGCAGGGTATTCTTGCTTTTAATAAAGAGCTGCTTAAAGAAAATTATCCATTTAGTGAACTGGTAGATATGGATGTAAATACGCTGATATTTCCTAACCTCAGCGCAGGTAATATTGCGTATAACCTTCTGCAGGAAATCGGAGGGTTCGATACCATTGGCCCTGTTTTGCTCGGGCTTGCAAAGCCGGTGCATGTGCTGCAATTAGGCAGCACAGTAAGGAGCATTGTGAACATGGTGCTTATTGCAGTAGTGGATGCCCAGCAAAAATGCCCGCGCAAACCTGAAGAAAATACCCATGAAAAAAAATGGTATGAGCATGACCGAAGAACAACTTAATCATATTTCAAAAAAAAAGCAGATCTATGCTGTCAGCAAATCGTTTAAAAAATACCTTAAACGGTATGGGCGGGAATTACCCCTGCCGCTTTCTTACGAAACATTAAGGCATTTTGACAATGCCATTCCCTGCTACGACAGGAAGGGCAGGGATACTTTATGGGAAACTGTTTTTTATAATCCGACGATAACAAGAGAGATCCACCATGCGCTCATCAGGATATACTCTCTCATCAAAGCTGCAGGCGCCAATGAAGCGGAAGATCACCTGCATGTAGAGCAGATTGACTTTTGCGCATTTGGCAATTCGCAACCATTCCGGGTTAAAGTGGTCAACAACTACAATGATGTATACAGCTATCTCTATATCAAGATCGCAGATGCATCCCGTATACTGGGGCTTGAGCTTGAGCATCTGCTGTCTCCCTACTCTATTAACTATCTCACCGACAACAATACGCTTATCGAGGAACATATTGCCGGCGTACCGGGAGATATGTTTATCACTGATTTTCTTAACCGTCCCGACTATAATCCCAAGCGCATCGCAAAAGAATTTGTCAAATTCAATGAGCGCTGCTTTGCAAGATTGCTCGGGGATATGAGAAGCTACAATTTTGTATTCGAGATCACCCCGGATTTCGATGATATCCAGTTTTGCATACGTGCCATCGATTTTGACCAGCAGTCGTACGAGGGTAGAAAAAACTTTTACCTGCCACAATTTTTTAAGGAAAACAGGGTTTTTGTAGAACTGGTTTTGAAGCATCTGAACCCGGAAGTGATCAAACAATACCAGCAGGAAGAACGGGCGCAATTATTTAAGCGTATAAAGGCGCAGCGGCACCGGCTGGGAGACCTGAAAGCCTCCGTAGACCAGAATGAACTGGCGCCACCCGAAAAAGTGGCACAACTGGCGCGGGAGCTGGCATTGTATTTCGGCAATAATAAATTTCTTTCCTGCAGCAGTATGGCTGAAATTTTACGGGTTCAGCTCCGGGAACTCGTTGTAATTCATTTAAATAAGAGATGATACCGCATTTTCGGGTATTTTTGTTTGAATATAATTGAATGCATGACTTTCTTTAACCATTTTGGCCGTTATCTCCTGATGATCAAGGGCATGTTTACCAGGCCGGAAAACCTGAAAATGTACTGGAAAGAACTGATGCACCAGTGTTATGATATTGGTATCGGCTCTCTGGGAATTGTTGTGATCGTTGCCATCTTCATCGGCGCGGTATCCACGCTGCAGACAGCTTACCAGCTTGTAAGCAACCTGATCCCAAAGTCTACCATTGCCCAGATCGTGAGAGACACCGTAATACTTGAGTTTGCGCCAACCATCACCTGCATTGTGCTTGCTGGTGTAGTAGGCAGTAAAATAGCAAGTGAGCTGGGCAATATGCGGGTAAGCGAGCAGATAGATGCCCTTGAGATCATGGGTATCAATACAAAGGCATACCTCATTATGCCTAAAATACTGGGATCCTTTCTTATGATCCCCGTGCTGGTGGTCATAGCAGGCGTATTAGGAATATGGGGCGGCCGCCTTGCCGGCACACTTTCAGGCATTTTAGCTCCCGAAGAATTTGAGTATGGGCTGCTAAGCGGGTTCCAGCCTTACAACGTAGTATTTTCCCTGTACAAAGCTTATACCTTCGCGTTCATCATTTCCAGCATCCCCGCCTATTTTGGTTATTATGTGCAGGGAGGTGCGCTGGAAATCGGTAAAGCAAGCACTACCGCAGTGGTTACCAGTTGTATCATGATCCTGTTTGCCGATTACATACTCGCTGCTTTATTGTTGTAATACGAAATCATCCTTATGATCGAAATAAAAAACCTGCATAAAAGATTTGGAGAAAAAGTAGTGATAAATGGTGTGAGCGCTGTAATGGAAGCCGGTAAGGCAAACCTGATCATAGGCTCAAGCGGCAGCGGAAAAACAGTATTCATGAAATGCCTGGTGGGTCTTTTTGACCCGGACGGCGGGGAGATCCTGTACGATGGTGTAAATTTTACCACTATGGAAGACGATCAGCGAAAAGAGCTGAGGCAAAAGATCGGTATGCTCTTCCAGGGCTCAGCTTTGTTTGACAGCCAGACGGTAGAGCAGAACGTAATGTTCCCATTGAGCATGTTCACTTCGCTATCATACGCAGAAAAGCTGAAAAGGGTCAATGAAGTGCTCGATCGTGTTAACCTTAAGGATGCCAATAAAAAATTTCCGGCCGAGATAAGCGGAGGTATGAAAAAAAGAGTGGGCATAGCGCGGGCTATCGTTCTCAATCCCAAATATCTTTTTTGCGATGAGCCCAACTCAGGGCTCGACCCGCAAACATCTCTGGTAATAGATAAGCTTATTTACGAAGTAACCAAAGAATTCAATATTACAACCGTTATCAATACCCACGATATGAACAGCGTAATGGAAATAGGCGATCATATCATCTATATGTACCAGGGCGAAAAAGAGTGGGAAGGCAGTAATAAGGAGATCATCTACAGTAAGAACAAAAAGCTCAATGATTTTATTTTTGCTTCGGAGTTTTTAAAAGACGTGAAAGAGCTGCGTGCAAGGGAAGCTTAAGTATCTGTCCTGCACGCAGAGAAGAATTACCATATATCAACTTTTAGATTCTATTTATATATCTTAAAAAAAGTGTCAATATTTGCATAATGATATCATTTCAGGGAGTAACTTTTTTACTCCTAAACTATGAATTTGTATGATAAACAGGATCATGTATTTTGGGTATTACATTTTAAAAACTCCCAGGAAGCAGTTTTTTAAATACTTTAATTTTGTAAAAAAAGAAAAGCATATTTCATCATTTGCGCTTTATAAAGATATCGTCTACTCCTCTTTTAAATACAACATCTCCATAATAGATTATTTTAAGCTGCGCTTCATTAACAAAACACACAGGGAACGGGAAGAATATGTAGGAGTCGGTTTCATGTATGAATATCAGTTGAAAATGAACCCTAAAGATCGCAGAGAGCTGCTCGAAAATAAAATAAAATTCCTGGGACATTTCAGGGAGCTGGCAGGCCGGGAGTGGGCAACGTTTGAAATGCTTCAGCAGGACAGCGCGTTGTTGCAGCGCTTTCTCGAAGATGAAAAAGGCAAAGTAGTGGTAAAATATTCCAGGGGGCAATGCGGGCAACAGGTGCGCGTAGTTGAAACCGGGAATATAACCGGCAGAGATTTGCTGGATCTGATGCGGCAGAATAAGTTTGATCTGATAGAAACATTTGTTGTGCAGCACGACGACCTTATGAGAATTGCCCCGAGAGGATTAAACACTATACGTGTGGTAACACAATTTATCAGCGATACCGATATACAAATTGTTGGCGTTGGTCTCAGGCTCAGCATTTACGACAGCGTTGACAATATGGGCGCCGGCAATATCGTGTTACCCCTTGACCTGCAGTCTGGCATCACTACCGATAGCGCCAGCTATGCCGATATTACTAAACAGGATATAAAAACACACCCGTTAACAGGGCTTGACCTTGTTGGCTTCAGAGTGCCCCATTGGGAAGCATGCAAAAATCTTGCAATAGAAGCTGCCCGTCTTACTCCCGAAAATAAATCAGTAGGATGGGATATAGCGGTTACTAATGCCGGGCCGGTACTCATTGAAGGGAACCATGACTGGGGGCATGAATCGTTGCAGGTACCCATGAGAAAAGGTATAAAAAGAAAGCTGCTGCAATTTGTGATATAAGTGGTAAGTAGTAAGTGATAAGTAGATGCCTCATAGATTTGTGGAAAAGGAGTATACCACCACTTATTCCAGCGGTCCGTAAGCGGACTGATTTATGAACACAACAAAGCCACGAATGCACAAATAAATAATAATTAAAATACATTCGTGCATTCGTGGCATAAAAAAATATACGCGGCCGTTAAACAGCAAGCCCTCAGTAGTAAGTGATAAGTGTACCCTGCACCACTTACCGCTTACCACTTATCACTTACCACTTAAAACCCTGTATTATTAGGCAACAGGTTTGGATTAACGTCTATTTCCTGCTTGGGTACAGGGAACAGCAGCTGCTTTTCAGTAAACGTAGCATTGAATACTGTTTTATGACCTACAAAGTCATCCCAGTTGCCTGTAACATCATTATGCACTTTTCTTGTTCTCAGCATATCGAACCACATTTTATTTTCAAAGCACAGCTCAAAATAGCGTTGCAGCCATACTTCTTTCTCAAAGGCATCCTGGCTCATAGAGCCAACCGGGGCAAGGTCTGCCCTTTCCCGTATTTTATTTACACATTCAATGGCTTTCGTATTGGGAGCGCCATCTGCGCGGTTGGAAGCTTCAGCATACATGAGCATTACATCAGCGAGGCGGTATAATGTATAATTCAGATCAGATTTAAGCGTGTTAACAACGGCTGTTGAATCAAACCACTTGTAAATATAGTGCCCGCTGAAATTAACAATTGCCCCTGTCTCCGCATTTGGATAACTGGTATAAAAAAACTGGCGTTCCTGTGCTCTCTTATCCCCGGCAAGAAATGAGGCAACAAACTCTTCGGTGGGGTACACTGAACCATATTCATCTGAATACTTGGATATCCGCGAATAGTTGGGAATGGTTAAAGGGGTAAGCGGGTTGTTTGAGGGAACAGCAGCGGCATACTGCACCTGGAAGATAAATTCTCCCGTGTTCTTATTCCCCGGCCTGATCATATCTGTATATTCAGGAAAAAGTGTATATCCTCCATTGTTAATAACATCCAATGATCTCTTAGCAGATTCCGCATAATATTGTTCTCCTCCATTGATAGCGGCGCCGGCATACGTGAGATATACATCAGCCAAAAGAGATTTAATAAATCCCATAGACACCAGTCCTGTATTGTCTTTCCATGGAAGTGTGGATTGCTCTGCCAGTAAAAGGTCAGGGATAATGATATTGTCATATATATCTTTTGCCGCAGTCCTGGACAAATTCAGCCCTGATACTTCCTTGGCTACTTCCGTTACCGCCGGCACGGCCCCATACATCCTTACCAGAAAAAAATAGTACAAAGCCCGCATGGTATGCGCTTCAGCAATCATATTTGTTCTTACCTCATCAGTGAGTCCCGGTGCAGTAATGGTCGGCAACTGCTCAATAGCCTGATTACAAGCACCTACTCCCTTGTATAAATTCTGCCACCAGGTATCAACATAAAAAGAAGTAGCATTATAGCTTAAATTCTGGAAAAGATTAAAATTGGTTTGCCCGAGATCGCTGTTTGACTTACCCGTCATGAACTCCATCAAATTCCAGGTATTTCCTCCGTAAGAAGAGGCCTGTCCTCCCAGCATAGCACTCTGGAGAAACTGATAGCTGGCATTTGTAAATGCTCTTGCTACTTTCAGGCTGGACAGCGATGACTCAGTTGTAATAAAGTTTGTTGGTTTCTCCTCCAGGAATTTTTTACAGGAGGCGCCTACTATTACCGCAACAAACAATAATATATAGTGGTATTTTATTTTTTTCATAATTCATTCTTTTGAAATTAGAAACTAAGCGTCACTCCCAAATTCCATACACGGGGGCGCGGATAAGAGAAAAAGTCAAGATTTTGAGAGAATGATCCATTATTACCATAGCTCGTGTTGTAGGTATCCACCTCAGGATCATAACCTGTATATTTTGTGATAATGAACAGGTTTTGAACACTTACATAAAATCTGAGCTTATTTATTTTCATTCTGTCAAGCGCTGCCGATGGAATAGAATAACCAAGGATAAAGTTTTGACCTCTTATAAAAGAACCGTCTTCCACCCACCATGTATCAAATTTTGAATCCTGCGCAAACTTGTAATTCCTTACCTGGGAGATCATAGTATTCTGATTGTCGGGCGTCCATGCATCCAGCACTGTTTTTAAGCTGTTCGCAATGGTTTGCCTGTCTTCGGTAGAATGTTTAAAAGTAGCTGCAGTATTTACGCCCTGTACAAAACGGATATCAAAAGAGAAATCCCAGTTCTTATAATTCATGGTACTGGAAAATGTCCCTGTCCATTTTGGATAAGCACGGCCAATGATGCTGTAATTTTCGCTGCCATCCGGGTTCAGTAAATATTTCCTGTCGCCAGGCTTTAAGCCCTGTGTAGCGGCAAGATCGGCTTCATGTTCACTATAGGTTCCCAGGCGGGTCCTGCCCCAGAAAGCACCGATAGGCTCACCAACGCGCAATATATTTGTTTGACCGAGGAAATTAGGCCCGGGGAATATATCGGCATTGCCGTCTTTAAGCTTGAGTATCTTATTATTGTTTGTGGAGAAGATGAAATTAGTGGTCCAGGTAAAATTACGTGCCTGGATATTCGTGGTAGTCAAATTAATCTCAAAACCCCTGTTCCTTACCGAACCTACATTAATATAAACATAGTTTTTATCAAAGCCGGCAGACCATGGAATAGGAGCCTGTAATAATAAGTCTTTGGTAACCCTGTTATAAAAATCAGCATTCAACATTATCCGGTTGTCGAACAGCCCAAGTTCTATCCCTGCATCAAATTGTTGAGATACCTCCCATTTCAGATCAGGATTACCAAGGTAGCTCGGGATAAGCGTGGAAGTACTTGCCCCTCCTAATACAGTGCTGCTCGGCTGTATCTGCGCTATGGATTGATACTGCCCGATCTCCTGGTTACCCGAAGCGCCATAGCTTGCCCTGATCTTCAGCTCGCTGATATTGTCATTATCACGCATAAAGTCTTCTTTCGACACTCTCCACGCTGCTCCTACAGAAGGGAAAAACGCATATTTGTTGTTAGCACCGAATTTTGAAGAGCCATCATAACGGCCTGTAGCTGTAAACAGATATTTGTCGCTGATATTATAAGTAACACGGGCAAAATAAGAGTTCATTGCCCATTGGTAATTCTGAGATTCATTGGCAGAACGCACAGAACCAGCCTGCTGGTAATACCACTGGAAAATATCATCTATGAAGTTCTGTGTTTCTGAGCGGACCCTTTCCTGATTATATTCCTGCCAGGAAGCTCCCAGCAATGCCGTCATTTTGTGCCCGTTCATAAACTGCTTGTTCCATGTCAGGTAGTTTTCTGACTGCCAGTAGCTGTTCTTATAGGCGTTAATGTTGGCAACTCCTCCCTGATCCTGCGATAAATTGTGGAGGTCGCCGGCGGAATAGAAATTGTTTTTCTGGTCATTCAGGTTATAACCAAAATCAGATTTGAATTCGAGCCCTTTTGCCAGCTTAAATAATAAGTAAGTGTTGCCGAGCGTCTGGAAATTATTGTTAAGCGTATACCTGTTCTCGGCAATATGCACAGGGTTTGCGCCACCTTCCAGCCCGTCTATATCGCTATTGCCGGCCCAGGTGCCGTCAGGGTATTTTATAGGCAGCAACGGCACTTCTTCTGTTACCATCCTGGGAACATTCAGACCACCATTCCCGTCAGACACCATGCGCTGCTGGCTTTTTATTACCGAGATGCTTCCGCCCAGTTTAAGCCAGGTTTTAATATCAGTGTCCAGGGTAAACCGTGCAGAATAGCGGTTGAAGTTAGATGTGGTCATTATCCCATCCTGGTTGAGATAGCCCAAGGACACACTATATACTGTTTTATCATTCCCCCCCTGGAAATTCAGCTGGTGGCTATGGGATAAGGCTGGCTTATATACTTCTTTCTCCCAGTTGGTATTGTAAATCGGTTTGTCATTGGCATCAAATAACAATGGATAGTTGATATGGTTCAATGCTTTGGGAGGAGCCCAGACAGCTCCGTTAGGATCAAATTTTTGCCCGTTGGCAAATGCTGTATTATATACCTGGACAAACTCATCGGAATTGAGCGCAGGCAAATGCCTGTATAACTGCGCAACGTTCACATTGCCTTCATAAGTAACGGTTGCAGTACCACTCCTGCCGCGTTTGGTAGTGATCATGATCACACCATTGGCGCCTCTTGCCCCGTATATCGCCGTGGAAGAAGCATCTTTTAATACTTCAATAGAAGCGATATCATTGGGATTAATGCTATTCCCGTCTACTCCGGCAACACCGTCTACCACATACAACGGATCAAGGCTGGAATTGATGGAGCCCAGTCCGCGCACCCTTACTTTAGCCCCTGCGCCCGGTGCATTGCTGTTTACACTTACATCCACACCGGCTACCTTGCCCTGCAGCGCCTGTGTAATATTAGGTACCGGCATATCCATCAGCTTATCTGCCTTTACCACTGCCACAGCTCCGGTAAGGTCTGATTTCTTGGCAGTACCATAGCCTATTACTACTATATCATTGAGGCTACTCACATCAGGGGTCAATACCACATTCGCCAATGCGGAAGGGCTATTTACGGCTATTTCCCTATTCTTAAAACCTACATAGCTGAATGTCAGTACAGATGCCGGACTGCTTACTTCAATGGAGAATGTGCCGTCGGATGCGGTAGTCGTACCATTATTAGTGCCTTTTTCTACCACGCTTACACCTGTCAGCGGCTCTCCTTTGTCGTTGATCACTCTTCCCGTGATCCTGATAGCCGCCGCCGCCAACTGGCTTTCTGTAACCTTATCACCCACGATTACCACTAATTGAGAGCTCAGCCTGCGGTAAGTAAGATTAGTATTCCTGAATATTTTACCGAGCACTTCATCCAGGCTCGCATTTCTTACCTCAATGCTTACGAGCTGGTTGCCTTTCAGCAACTGATCTTTATAAACAAAACGAAAATTGCCCTGGTCTTCAATGGATTTAAGCACCCTTTTGATCTGGACCCTTTCGAGATTCAGGTTAATGCCTTGTCCATAACTGTGAGCGAAAGTTTGAGTGGAGAAAATCAGAACAAGCAATATGGTCATCTTCGTCATAAGCAGGCATTTGATTAACAGACGGCGTATACCGGATGATACGCCGTATTCATTTTTTTTCATATCTTGGCTTTGATTTAAAAATGATGAAAGCTGCCCGCGGGCAGTTTTGTCTTTTAATTAGCGGAGAATGGTCGCAACATTCTCCGTTTTGTTTTTTGTTTTATTCGTTTTTATTCATTAGCAGCAGCGTTTTTTAGTTATGAATGATTTAATTTTTTATGTATATGGACAGACTCAACAATAAGATCATTGGATAGTAACCACATTTTTGTTGATAGTATACCTGAAGTTGCCGCTGATCTTTAAAGCCTCCATTACCTGGTCGAGCTCTTCATTATCAAATATGCCGCTATACTCGGCCAGCTTCATTTCATCTCCCCCATTGATGATCACTTTTACATCGTACCACCGTTCAATTTTTTGCGCCACCTGCTCCAGCGTTTCGGCGTCAAATACCAGCTTATTCTTCATCCACAACGTCTCCAGAGCGCTGCTGTCCTTTTTCTCAAAATGCACTTTTCCTACGGCAATGCTTACAGCAGGTACATTACGGTTCATCTTCCCTTCCTTCGGCAACAGATCAGGGTTAATATTATTTACCAGGAGTTTTTCATTAGGCTTCAGGATAATTTTCTTTTCGGGGTTGTTGTGCAAAGTCACTTCCACCGATCCCCTGAACAATGCCGTCTCCGTATTCTTCTCCGTAGCATAAGCTCTCACGTTGAAGGCCGTGCCTAATACTTTAATATCTATTGTATGGGTATGAATTATAAAGGGTCTTGACGGATCTTTTACTACATCAAAATAGGCTTCACCTGTCAGCGTCACTTCCCGGAAATCTCCCCTGAAATTTTCGTCATAAGTTACTTTGCTGTCGGCATTCAGCCACACCATAGTCCCGTCAGGCAGTTGTATATTGGATTTGGAACCTTTGCGGGTAGTCACGGTGTTTTTAGCGAAGGTTCCCTCCTTTTTTTTAGCAGCATGGAACACTCCGCTATAGAAAAAGGCTATTATTAGCACAATGCCTGCGGCTGCACCAGCCAGCGGTAAAAGCCATTTACGGCGATAGTCTGTCTTTTCTTCTTCAAGGGTGACAACAGGAATATCTGTTGTTGTGGGAGAGGGATAAATATCAGGACGGTTGCTTAACCGTTGCAAATGGCGGTCGAAGAAATCATCTGTATGCTCCTCCTGTTCTTCCGGGGTATGCCACATCTGCATCAGCATCTGTGCCTGTAATCCAAGCCCGGGGTTGTTTTGCAGCATGTCTCCCAACGCTTCAAGCTCCTCTTCCGTGGCTTCACCGGAAAGTTTTAAGCTGAGCAGCAACCAGAATTTTTCCTCATCCATATTAATACATCAATACTATAAGGAGCCCGGCTGCTTATAATATGTACCAAAACAAAAAATATTTTTTTTAAAAATAACCTACCTTCACTTTCGAAAGCGAATAAAAAACTTCAACCTGTTTTGAATAAGCTTGCTCAAATACCGGAACTACAAAAGAAGATTGCATTATATGATGATATGAAGGCATATAAGGAGCTGTGCCATTTATTTTTCCACCCGCTCTACCGCACCGCTTTTGCTTTTATCAGGTCGAAAGAAAGTGCGGAAGAGATCGTATCTGATGTGTTTATCAAGCTTTGGCAGATGCGTGCCCGTATTGCGGAAATAGACAACCTAAGGGTTTACCTGTATACTGTTACCAAAAATCTTAGCCTGAAGTATATTACAAGGCAGTATAAAAATCCTGTAACCAGCCTTGATGCTATCCCATTTGAAATAAATGTTGCATTCGGCACACCCGAAGAGTTATGCATTTCTGCTGATATTGTAAAAAGGATCCAGGCTGCCATAAATGAATTGCCGCCCAAGTGCAGGATCATCCTGCAGTTGGTAAAAGAAGACGGTCTGCGATACAAAGAAGTTGCCGCTATTCTTCATATTTCCGAACTTACGGTGCGCAATCAACTGGCTATAGCTGTAAAAAAATTAGGGCAGTCATTGCCGGCATATCTCCAATCTTCCATAAACAATCTCAGGCTGGCTCATAAATAAGCTGCATCAATGCTATATTTATTTTTTAACTCCTCCGGTAATTAAACATTAAATGATATGAGAAATATATCCATCTGCTGTGTCTTTTTGCTCTTAGCCGTATCTGCCAATGCACAGCAGACTGCTCACAGGAAATGGAAGCAATTGTTTAACGGGAAGAACCTTAAAGGCTGGACGGTAAAGATCAAAGGACATGATTACAAAGATAATTTTGGAAACACTTTCCGCGTGGAAAACGGCGTGATGAAAGTGTCTTACGATCATTATGACAGCTTCAACCAGCAATATGGGCATATCTTTTACAAAAGGCCATATTCCCATTATATACTTGCAGTAGAATATCGTTTTGTAGGGCAACAGGTAAAAGGAGGCGAAGGCTGGGCTTACAAGAACAGTGGCATCATGCTGCATTGCCAGAACCCTGCTACCATGCTCAAAGACCAGGACTTCCCTATTTCCATTGAAGACCAGTTGCTGGGAGGAGATTCAACCGGAGAACGGTCTACCTGCAATCTTTGCACGCCGGGCACTAATGTGGAAATGGATGGTAAGCTGATCACACAACATTGTATAAACTCTACTTCTAAAACTTTTCGTAATGAAGAATGGGTGCGGGCAGAAGTGATCGTGCTGGGAGATTCCATCATCAGGCATATTACCAATGGCGATACCGTGCTGGTATATGAAAAGCCTCAAATCGGGGGCGGCGCAGTGAATAATTATGACCCTGCCCAAAAGAAAGACGGGCAGCTATTATCATCAGGCTATATTTCACTGCAGAGCGAAAGCCATCCTGTGGAATTCAGAAAAGTGGAGATCATTGATCTGTCGAAAGAATACAGGAAGAAGAAGAAGTGAATGCAAAGATTCAGGATACTTATTACTTACCACTTATCACTTATTCTCCTCTCCAAATATTTTCCTGATCTCTCCGAGCACTACTTCATGCCCACGTGCATTGGGATGATTTACCTGCGACATATACTGCCTGATACCTCTTCCCTTTGCGGCAAGTGCTCTGAACGCATTGTAGCAATCCACTACGGCAATATGGTATTTGTCTGCCAGCGCAATGATCTGTTGAGTATGTTTGTATAAGAGAGCGCTGGTATCAAGAATATTTTCTGTTGTGTCCGGCGTAGGCGTGAAAAGCACAACCTTTACATGTTCAGCTAATGCTTTTTCAATCATGGATTCCCATGCGATACGGGATTTTTCAAGCCCGGCGCCACGATCATTCAGCGCATAATCTATAAAGAGAATATCCGGTTTATGTGTCAGCACTTCACTGTCAAATCTTGCCGCACCCTGCACCGCGTTCTCTCCGCCTATGCAGGTTTTGATCACGTTGATCACGGCAAAGGGGTATTTTCCCGACAAATATTTCAATGTCAGTTCAGGATAGGCTTCCATAGTATGGATTGCCGGCGTTTTAAAATACCCTGCAGGCACGCTATGCCCGTGAAATACCAGGTTGATGGTTTTGTTGTGTGGCCACCTGGCAGTGAACCGGTCTTTCAGCGGGGCAAGATAAGCGGTATCTGAAGTATGTACTTCAATGGTCTGTGCATCAGTTTTTAAAATGGCAGCAACAGTAAAAACAGCGAAGGATAAAATCAGTTTCATAAAGTAAATGTACTGTTTTACCTGTTTAAGGGGTGCATGTTTTGACCTCTCACATTTGACATTTCACTATTCACTTTTCATCCCTCACTTCTCCCGTTTGACATTGCACAATATTCACCATTCATTACCGCCTATTTCCCCGCTTACCCCTACCCACTTGCCTCTTATCACTTATTCACATCCTGTTAATTTCTTTTAAACCCGGAAAATTAATTAATTATGAACTTTATCGCCACCGCGGGACGGAAGACTTCCAATCATTTAATATTGATCGCACCTTTCATATTGAGATAAGAGGAGGGGGTTTTGTCCTGTCTAAAATTCATTTGTTATGGGTCTATTTGATAAAAGAGTTCAGTATAAACCGTTTGAATACCCGGAGATCCTCCAGTTCTCCGGTGCTATCAATAAATCATTCTGGGTGCATTCCGAGGTGGATTTTACGGCAGATATACAGGATTTTCATGCTCATCTGACCCCGGCGGAGCAGAATGCCATAAAAAACAGCCTGCTGTCCATTGCGCAGATTGAAGTGGCCGTGAAATCATTCTGGGGCAATTTATATCATCATTTTCCCAAGCCGGAGATGAACGGGCTGGGCGCTACCTTTGCTGAATGTGAATTCAGGCACTCGGAAGCATATTCCCGCCTGCTGGAAGTGCTCGGCTACAATAACCAGTTTGAAAGCCTGGTTGAAGTGCCTGTGATTAAGGAGCGTATTAATTATTTATCTTCTGCTTTGCAAAATGCAAAATCCACAGATAAAAAGGAATATACAGTTTCGCTTATATTGTTCAGCCTGCTGATCGAAAATGTCAGCCTGTTCAGCCAGTTTGCCATCATCCTCGCCTTCACCAGGTTCAAAGGCCTGATGAAAAACGTCAGCAATATTATTGCGTGGACTTCGGTGGACGAGCAGATCCACGCCAATGCCGGGATCTTTCTTGTCAATAAAATAAAGGAAGAATATCCCGAAATATTCACGCCCGCAATGATGGAGCATGTGCGGTCAGTGGTTGAGCAATCTATTGCAACGGAGGAGCGTATGCTGGAGTGGATCTTTAATGCAGGAGATATAGACATTATCAGCAGGCGCAATCTTACCAACTTTATGAAGAAAAGAGCCGATGACAGCCTTACGCAAATCGGCTGCGCTCCTATCTTTAATATCAGATCTGAAGAAAGTGCGCCAATGCTGTGGTTTGAAGAAGAAGTTTTTTCAAACAGCCTTGACGACTTTTTTGCAAAACGCCCGGTGGAGTATACCAAATTCGACAAGAGTATCTCAGCATACGATTTGTTTTAGGCTTATACTGTAATCCATCCATTACCTATAAAATAAAATTTAAATGACGACATTATTTGCAACAGCACCGGCAACTGCCGAGCAGCTTTTTAACACCAGCTGCGAGCAGGAAAAATTATGGTGGAAAAACGAAGAAAGCGAGCAGATCCTTAACAGGGGATATTTATTGAAAGGGGAAACCGTGGAAGGAGCTATTGAACGGATATGTTCTGCGGCCGCCCAGCGGCTGTATAAGCCTGAGCTGAAAGAAGCTTTCAAAGAAATGGTTGAACGTGGCTGGATGAGCCTGAGCTCTCCTGTCTGGGCAAATATGGGTACAGAAAGAGGCTTGCCTATCTCCTGCTTCAACGTACATGTTCCCGACTATATTGAGGGAATTACACATAAGCTGGGCGAGGTGATCATGCAAACAAAACTGGGAGGAGGCACTTCAGCTTATTTCGGAGCATTACGCGAGAGAGGAAGCGCTGTAACAGATAATGGTAAAAGCAGCGGAGCTGTCAGCTTTATGCGGCTTTTTGATACTGCTATGGATACCATATCGCAGGGAGGCGTACGGAGAGGGGCTTTTGCCGCTTATATGGATATTGATCATGGAGATATTGATGAATTCCTTTCTATCAAAGATATCGGTCACCCCATTCAAAATCTTTTTTTCGGAGTATGTGTGCCGGATTACTGGATGCAGGATATGATAGACGGGGACATGAAGAAAAGACAGACCTGGGCTAAAGTGCTGGAAAGCCGCCAGCAAAAAGGACTACCATATATTTTCTTTACAGACAATGTGAACAGGAATAAGCCACAGGTATACAAGGATATGAACCTCACTATTCATGCCAGCAACCTGTGCTCTGAGATCATGCTGCCGTCTACAGAAGATGAATCGTTTATCTGTTGCCTGTCGTCCATGAACCTCGAATTGTATGATGAATGGAAAGATACCAACGCCATTAAGCTGGCTATCTTTTTCCTGGATGCGGTGCTGCAGGAGTTTATTGCCAAATCGGAAGACAACCATTACCTGAAAGCGGCGAATACTTTTGCCAAAAGGCACAGGGCACTGGGATTGGGCGTATTAGGATGGCACTCTTACCTGCAAAAAAATATGATCCCTTTTGAAGGGATGAGGGCAAAGCAGCTCACAGCTTCCATCTTTAGCGATATCCAGGAAAAAGCGATGAAGGCCAGCAAAGATCTTGCGTGGATATATGGAGAACCGGAACTGCTGAAAGGATATGGCAAAAGAAATACCACACTGCTCGCTATCGCTCCTACTACTTCTTCTTCAGCAATACTGGGACAAACCTCTCCGGGGATTGAGCCCTTCAGCAGCAATTATTATAAAGCAGGATTGTCGAAAGGTAATTTTATGCGCAAGAACAAATACCTGAAAGAATTACTGGTGCAGAGAGGCATTGACAATGAAGATACATGGCGCAGCATCATGCTGAATCATGGAAGTGTACAGCATCTGAAGGAATTGAGCGCCGAAGAAAAAGAAGTATTCAAAACTTTTAAAGAGATCAGCCAGTTGGAAATTATTCAGCAGGCATCCATCCGTCAGAAATATGTTGACCAGTCGCAAAGCCTGAACCTCAATATTCCTGCTGATCTTCCCGTAAAAGACGTTAATAAATTACTTATTGAAGCATGGAAGCTTGGGATAAAAACGCTCTATTATCAGCGTAGCCAGAGCGTGTCTAAAGAGATGGTGACAAATCTGGTAAGCTGTAAGAGCTGCGAGGCGTAGGGGAGAAAGACGTAAGTGGTAAGAAGTAAGTGGTAAGTGGCTACTTACTTCTTACCACTTATTACTTACCACTAATTCTTGTATTTCCGATACAATATAAATTTCTCTATATTTGAGCAGCGACAGATTTTTCTTTAAACTAAGTACTCCGACTTGCCTAACTGCTCACAATATGATGAAAGAGAGTTGCTTGCTGAGATTGCCTCCGGCAATGAGAAGGCATTTAGAAAATTATTCGATAGTTATAAAGAGCGCTTTTATGCCGTAGCCTTTAAGATGACGCGATCGGATGAGGCTGCAGAAGATATTGTACAGGATGTATTTATGAACATCTGGAAAAACCGTGAGCACCTGCTTAAAGTTGACCATCCTTCTTCCTATTTCTTTACCGCCGTTTACAGGAAAGTATATCATCATTACCGGAGGCTGGCTTCCGAAAGAAAGTTTTTACAGTCGGCTTCGGCAGTAAAAGAAACTGAAAATACTACTGATGAAATGGTGCTTGCCCATGAATACAAAGAATGGGTATCCCAGGCAATAACGCGGCTCCCGCCCCAGCAGCAACTGGTATTCAGGCTTAGCAAAGAAGAAGGTATGAACAGGGAAGATATTGCCCGCCAGTTGGAAATATCACCCAATACGGTTAAAAACCATCTCTCCAATGCGCTCAAATTTATCCACGCCTTCCTTCGCAAGTCTTCCCTTATCCTGATCATAATAATGCGGGGGGAATGGTGAGACCTTTCTACCCTACACCTTACACCTAAGCTCATCTTCCAAAATAATTTTCAAACCCCAGTAGTACAAATGCCTCCTTTATGTATCTGTCTGATACAGGATTTAAAATCAAACCGGTATGTTACTACCCAAAGAACGGGTCCTTTATTTATTGGAGGCTTATATCTCCAAACGATCCACCATTGCAGAGGAAGATGAGCTTATGGAATGGATCCTTGAAACAGGTGAAGACGCTGAGCTAAGAGACTTCGCTCTGAATATCTGGAATCAGCAGCATCCTGTACAGCACCTTTCCAACAAGGACTGGGATACCATGTACGACCGCATTATGAAATCCCCTGGAAATATGCGGCAGTCCGCCAAAATAAGGAGAATGAGGAAGTTCAGGTTGGGAGCTGTAGCAGCAGCCGTGCTGATCATATTATTTACCGGGTCTTATTTTTATTTCTCTTCAACAAAAGGATCTTCCGTCGCTGCCATACAACCGGTGCTCAAAGACATCGCCCCGCCTTCGGGGAGCAAAGCGGTACTCACCTTAGCCGATGGTACCAGCATTGAAGTAGACGGTTCCGCCAAAGGAACTATCGCTATGCAGGGCAATGTAAGCATCATCAAAGGATCCGGTGGGGAGATAGCTTATGCAGGTAAAGAGACCAAAGCTGTTGGATATAATACATTCAGTGTTCCCAGGGGAAGCAAACCGTTAAGCCTCACCCTTTCTGATGGTACCCAGGTATGGCTTAATGTAGGGTCCAGTCTTACATATCCCACGGCATTCACCGAAACGGAAAGAAGGGTAACAATAACCGGTGAGGCTTACTTTGAAGTAGCACATAATGCCGCAATGCCGTTCAGAGTACAGCATAATGATGTAACGATAAGCGTGCTGGGCACTCATTTCAATGTGAATACGTATGAAGATGAAACCGCAGAACGGATCACCCTGCTGGAAGGTTCTGTACAGGTCAACAAAAAGAATGTTTCAAAATTATTGGAACCAGGTCAGCAGGCAAGCATCAACCACGATGAGACCAACGATATCAAAGTATTAAAAGAGGTAAACTTAGAGGAGGTGATGGCATGGAGGGACGGTAAATTCCGGTTTGGCGAGAGCATGGATATAGGCACTATTATGCGCCAGATCTCCCGCTGGTATAATGCTGAAATAGAATACAAAGGAGCGGTGCACCATCGCTTCGTGGGCTCCATCTCAAAAGACGTAAATGTATCTCAGGTATTGAAAATACTGGAAGCTACAGGGGGAGTTACATTCAGCATGGAAGGAAATAAGATCGTGGTCATGCCGGGTACACCCTGAGGATGCAGTTACTACTGAGGGTAAACAGGGGATTGTGAATTCACCATTCACCAGTTGACCTGATGCTATAGATATTTTTTAAGTTAACTGAAAAAAACCGGGAAGTGTTTGCACCACAACCCGGCTAAGCGTTCAGGTTAACCTTATAATAAATCGCTAAAGACTACTATTACTTAACCTAAACTAAACAAAGTTATGGATTTAAAGATTCATATTTACCGGCGGCTTCCCCTGCCGGAAATATCAAAACTAACGCTGAAAATTATGAAGCTGACTGCCGTCATATTATTTGCAGCATGCATCCAGGTAAGCGCACGGGGATATTCCCAGATCACACTTTCCGAGAATAATGCGCCTTTACAAAAAGTATTTCAAAAGATCCAACAGCAAAGCGGCTATGATTTCGTATCCACCTATGAAGTCATGAAGGAAGCGGGAAATGTTACCGTAAATGTGAGGAACGTAACGCTACAGAAAGCGCTCGAAGAATGCCTGAAAAGAACGCCGCTTACTTATACTATTATTGAAAAGACGATAGTGATCCAACTCAAAAAGGAGGATATCTACAATACCGGTGCCCATGTTACTCCAGAGATATTGGCGCAGCCTCCGATTGAAATAAAAGGAAGGGTGGTAAATCAGAAAGGGGAGCCATTGCAAAATGTATCAGTATTAATAGTAGGAACTAAAACAGGAACTACTACGAATAACAATGGTTATTTTATTCTTACCGCCCCGGATGGCAGGAATGTTGTGCTTGAGGTTTCGAGTGTGGGGTATCAAACCAAAAGAGTAAATGCAGGAAGTCAAACTGAAGTGAATATTGTTTTGGAGGTAGAGGTTGCAGGATTAAGCGATGTGGTGGTGGTAGGGTATGGAACATCCAGTGTTAAGAAACTAACTACATCGGTGTCTACTGTAAAAGCGAAAGATGTAAATGAAATGCCAATTAATAATGTAGCCAATGCATTTACCGGTGATATCTCCGGGGTTTCTGTTGAACAGCAAGGTGGTCCCGCAACAGCACCGGTTCTAAGAGTAAGAGGCTATGGGTCTATTAATGCAGGAAGTGAACCATTATATGTTATTGACGGAATGATCGTAACAAGTTATGAATTCGGACTGCTAAGCCCGAAATCAATTGAGAGCATTAACGTTCTAAAAGATGCCGCTGCAGGCGCTATTTATGGTTCTCGGGCTGGCAATGGCGTAGTGATCGTGACCACTAAAAGCGGAGAAGGTAAAGTACGATTCAATTATAATTTAACCGTGGGATTAGACAAGGTTGAAAAAATGATCCCTGTTTTAAGCGGCCCGGAATATATTGCTTATTCAAAAAAAGCGTATGCTGCATCGGGGCAACCGGAGCCGGTTTTTAGTCCTGACGTTGCTAATACGAACTGGCAGGATGAAATATTCCGGACAGCTCCTTATCAAAACCACCAGGTGTCGGCGAGTGGAAGTAATAAAGACCTGAAGTACAACCTCTCATTTAACTATATTGACAACCAGGGGATTATTATAACAACTTATGAAAAGCGTTATTCCCTGGATGGCAAGTTTGATATTAGATTGAATGATAAACTTAAAATAGGGCTCACATTCGATGCGACTTATGGTAAGCAGAGGACGAATCCTAAATTGGGAGGCGCGGCTCATAGTAGTGGTGGCATCCTCGAAGATGCTATCGTACAATATCCTGTCATTCCTGTTTATATGCCTAATGGCGATTATGGACAGCAACATTCTGAGGATTGGGGTACGCCAGTTGCATATGGAGGTTACGGGAATCCTGTCGCCGGCCTTCAGGAAATTCGTAATATCCGTTCTGCTTTTTCGGGGAGAGCACGAACTTTCATCAATTATGAGCCCATTCATAATTTAAATATTAATTTAAGTCTAAGCGGGTCAAGTATCTCAGGATATTCTGAGTACCTTGAAAGTCCCTATATGGCTGCTAATGGTCATGATCAGACTGCTAATTTTTCAAATCCAAGGTATGATCAAATTGTGGCCAATCAGAGTAATGATGCAGCCAGCAGGTATACTACAGAAGGCTTCGTGGATTATAAACGTACTTTTTCCGATGATCACAATTTTGGTATAATTGTGGGTTTTAGTAATGAATATTCCGGGTTTAGGCAAACTTCGGCGGCGGCCTCTATAAACAACAGAGGGACGAATGCAGCGAATCCGATTCCTGCTTTTGATAATTATCTTAGACCAAATATTTTCGGAGCTAATGATATAACCGGTAGCGGAGGTTTTTTTGATCAGGCATTTACTTCTTTATTTGGAAGATTGAATTATAGTTATAAAGACAAATATTTGCTTACAGGATCTATTCGCCGGGACGGGTCATCAAAATTTGCTCCCAACAACCGATATGGAATTTTTCCAGCCGTTTCTGCTGCCTGGCGCATTACAGAAGAATCATTCATGCGCAATCAACAATTATTTAATGATTTAAAGCTAAGGATCAGCTACGGAGTTTCAGGAAATGATCAAATAGGAAATTATGCATGGCAGGGCAAAGCTAATTATGGCGAGCAGTACCTGTTTGGTCCGGGTGATCTATCCAACGGTGCTGTCACTACAGAATACCCTTCTACAATTGAAAACCTTAATCTGAAATGGGAAACTAATACGCAATACAATACTGGAATAGATGTAAGTATTCTGAATAACAAGATTCAATTGGTTGCAGATTTTTACTTAAGAAAAACTAAAGATTTATTGCTCCAGAAGCCTTTACCCAGTGAAAATGGTATCGCCAACAGCATAATGGATAATATAGGGTCTGTGACGAATAAGGGCATTGAATTGGCATTAAATACCACTAATATTTCAACATCCAATTTCACATGGACGACCAAGTGGATTTTTAATAAAGTGTGGAACAAAGCGACCACAATAAATACGCCCAATGGTATCATTCGTTTGGCAAGTGGTACGTTTGATATGGTTTGGATTGTTCAGGGGCAGGAAATGTTCCAGATTTATGGATATAAAACACTTGGTGTTTTTAAAACGGACGAAGACCTTCAAAAGTATCCCAAACCCAGCGGTTCTAAAATAGGCGATCCGATAATTAAGGATGTGAATTCAGATGGAGTGATTAATTCTGAAGATTTTGTAAAATTAGGTAATGGATTACCAGATTTCACCTATGGATGGTCCAACGATTTTACTTATAAAAATTGGGGACTTAGAATAGTAATTGATGGTAGCAACGGTGCATCAAAATATGTACCTGCATTCAGGAATCAAAATTGGGTTTCACCTATAGAGGGAAATATTTCGAAATATATTTATGACAGAGCAGGATCAGTGTATGGCTCGCCAAACCTGGACTATACAGGTAACAGGCTCACTCAAAATTCTTATGATGTATTCGATGCATCTTATCTAAGAATTAAAAACATTACATTGGGTTTTAACCTATCTGAACGTGCATGTAAGTCTTTATTCGTTCATGGATTGAGATTTACTCTTAGCGCTGAAAATTTCTACACTTTTTCTCACTATCCATGGTATAATGTACAGTCTAATTATTATAATGGAGCTGCCGGGACTGCTCAATATGGAGTGGACTATGGCGGTTATCCGTTAGCAAAATCTTACGCCTTAGGTATAAGCCTGACATTTTAGTATTCAACTTAATAAAATGAAATATGAAATATATATTCGCTAAAACGGTTGTTTTTTGTTTGATTATCCTGGCAACAGGTTGCGGCAAGGATTTTCTTGATCGAAACAATCCCGGAGACCTGAGTTATGATAAAGTCTATAAATCGCAAAAAGATTTTGAAGCAGCTTTAGCAGGATGCTATCAAGCGATAAAAGGACCGTCAACTACAAATGTATACCTTGGTGATATAATCAGCGATAATGTATATGTTTCCAGATATAACCCAACGGGAGACTTGCCGGATTTTGATAGGTTATCGTTCAGTGCTTTAAATGGGACATTGTCCGGTTATTGGTCTGACAATTATAAAACAATTGAGCGTGTAAATTTTCTTATTGATAAAATAACCAACTCCGGCATTGAGGAACAGGAAGGTAATAGGGTTATCGCTGAAGCCAAGTTTCTCAGAGCCTATGCTTATTTTAATCTGGTAAGAATATTTGGAGATGTTCCATTGCATGATCGGCCTGTGGATATTAGTAAGGTCTATGATGTTCCCCAGTCAAAAGCAGAAGATGTTCTTAAACTGGTTATAGATGACCTGAAAGAGGCTGAGAAAGTTGACTCATATCGTACTCCCGATGAACTAGCAAAAAAAGGAGGGCGGGTAACTCCTGTGGCAGCTAAAGCTCTATTAGGAAAGGTTTATCTGTGGCAAAAAGACTTTCCAAATGCTGAAACATCGCTTGGCGATATCGTTGAAAACAGTACTTCGCTTGGAATAGGATTGGAAGATTTTTCAACTTTGTACAATCCGGATAAGCCTTTTAATAAAGAAATTATTTTCAGCGTCAATTATGCCAGGTCTACTGGTCTGGGGAGTCCCTTTGTAAGCTCTTTGATTCCTTATAATACTCCTCCCGGCATATACCCAAATATTAATGTACCTACAGGGACAGGATTTGGTATGATCGAGCCCTATGTGGCTTCAAAGTTTTCGTCATTTGATGGGAGATCATCTTTGATTGGCACAGCAATATTTACATATTTGGGTATAAAGGATACTAATATTTATTCGCTTAAGTACGTTGATCCTCTTACAACTTTTAACTATTTGTCAGCTTCTAACACTATAATTCTCCGTTATGCGGATGTGCTTTTAATGTATGCGGAAGCGCTCAATGAAAATGGCAAAACCGGGCAGGCTTATCAATATATCAACCAGGTGAGGAGCCGTGCAGGTGTAGCTGATCTGCCATCAGGGTATTCAAAAATGCAGATGTTTAAGGCCCTGGCAGATGAAAGACAAATGGAATTCCTTTTAGAAGGAGATCGTTGGTTTGATCTTCGTTTCCGAGGAATAGATTTCCTTAAACAGGTAATGAACGATTTTAAGCCTAATGCTTATTTACCGCGAAACAGAGATATTGTCATAAAGGATAATTATATACTATTTCCGATCCCAGAGGATCAAATACAAATCAAGCCTGTCTTAAAACAAAACCCGGGTTATTAGCAAACAATATCTATCCTTCCATGAAATCGGAGAAGAAATTAAAGCAGGTGATTAAAAACGTAGTGAAAAAGGATTACATCTGCAATCACGGTTGTATGCAGAAAATTAAATCTCACATGGTAAGTTGGGTGCGGGAAAACCGCATGCACAGTTAGATGAAAGAGGGGCAAAGGTCCCGCCTTTACCCTACGTGGGCACTAAATAGTACATCACGTAGGAAGTAGTTTTTTATCAGAATTTAAAATTTTTCCACCGGAAATATTAAAACTATGAAAGTCATAAAATTCACCCGCTACAAAATTTATCTTCTCATAGCACTGTATAAATTATTACTATCATTCAGTTTCGTGCTGGTAATTGCTTTTTCCAATAGGGTAGTATCTCAACCTATCCGGTCAGGCATAGCAGAATTATTTTCGCTTGATGGAAATCGTAACATTCTGTACGAAGATGATTTTGGTATAGTTAATGGCCGGATGACAGTCCGCGTGAATTATCAGGATGTAGCTACTATCAGTGGATTGTACGCACCGCCGCTTGCCAGCTCAGATTTTTTAATGGAAATACGTTTTTTCGGAGAAAAGGTACCAACCTTGCAGAACTATAAATGGTATCCCAATGAAGTAACCAGGCACGGTAGCATACATGGTGTTGAAATAGCTACCTCAACCATCCTGGTACCGGGGGAACGGGCAGGACTTGTTGCTATAAATCTTGAGAATAAGACAAAACAAACCAAAGTACTACCAATCCAGTTCAATATAAGGGGGGGGATTGACTATGTGCCTGAGTGGGGCTTTAGCCGGCCAATAACTGCAAGTGTTACACATGCTGTTGAAAATTCAAATACGATAGTCAGGAAAAACGATGCAGGTAGCATAGCAATCAGCACAAATATTCCCGGGTTGAAATGGTTCGACCTTGCTTCTCACTGGGATTCTCAAATAACATTGGCAGCAGGCGCGCAAAAAACATATTACGTTACAGTGGCAACAGGGAAAAATGATGATCCTGTAATTAACTGTAAGGAAATAATGGAGAATCCAAAGGAAATAATCAAAAATGCCCGTCAGGCATGTGAGGCCCAATTAGAAGATGTTTTTTCAAAAATCCCAAGATTCACTGCCAGCAATAAGTCATTAGAAAAGTTTTATAACAGGTCTCTTCTCCACTTGTTTTTTACTAAGTGGGAAGTACCTGAATTTATCCTGCAACCATATTACGGTAGTGGTTCTGTGATAGGAGGTTGTGTTGCTAATTATTTATGGGAATTTGGAATTCCGGCAGAGCTTTTTCCGCTCTATGATCCCAAGGCAGCTAAAGAGCACATTAAGCAATTCATGAAAATAGATATAACAAAGCATTTTCTTTTCGGACCTATGACCGGAAAAGCAGATGGGCCATGGTATCCAATTAATCAGACATTGATCATTAAACTTATCTATTTTTATGTGCTTCATACAGGTGATACAGCTTTTTTAGATGAAACAGTAAACGGTAAAACCGTCCTTGATTATGCTATAAACTGTGCTATGTTTGGTGATGATAAAGATAAACCTGTAGCACTTTATGACTATGGTGCGGAGGGAGAACACCACCTCGAACTGCGCCGGGGTTTCCCTTATCAGGGAGTTATGCCCGATCTCAACGGAAGGCGCTATGAGAGCTATTTATGGGCGTTCAAGCTTTCAGAAGTTGCCGGCAGGACGGCTTCTTTTTTACCCAATAGAGCACAGGAATTAAAAGTACTTCTTAAGAATCAATTATGGAATGCCGAGAATAAATGGTTCGATTTTGAAATCAATGGCAAAAAAGATACCAGGTGGTTAGGACTTATGTTCATGTTAATCAACAATGGCGTATTAGATAAAGAAGAAGAGACTGGATTATTGACACATCTGAACAGCAAAGAATTTTTAGGTTCCTACGGTTTACATAGTATTTCAAAGATTGACCCTGCCTATGACCAGGTGGATATTGATAACGGAGGCGGCGGATGTTATACCGCGTTTGTACCGATGATCTGTCAGCGCCTTTATCTTAGTGGAAACCGAGCTGCTGCTGACGATTTATTACAAAGAATTTTGTGGTGGGGTGAAAGGGTACCTTATTGGGGAGACTCATTCGTCGCAAACTACATCGGATACCGGGATGATACACCTTTACAGGGTGATTTCAGTGCTATTGCCGGGGCGCAGTCTATCATTTTTGGTATGTTTGGAGTGAATGTCAATTCCAACGGCGACATAACCATTAATCCTTATCCCCCATCCTTTTCGCCCCAAATTAGTCTATACGCGCTTAAGCTTAGAAAAGTTGCTATGAATATTATTGCCAATCAGGACAGTTTCAGCGTTGAGGTTAACGGTAAAGTCTACCAATCTAAAATCGGGAAACCTATCGTAATTCCAGGCAGCCTGCAAAAATAGCAGGGGTGCCAAGCCGGATTGACCAATATGCATAGTAAACAAATACGAATTAGAATATGACAACCGTTCAGCGTGGTAAGTTAATAGCATTAATTAATTTGATGTTCTTCCTGGTTGGTATGCTTGTATCCATTATGAGCGCCCTTATTCCAGATATGATCGAAGGATTTCATATAAGTTATACTGTTGCTGCCACATTGCCATTTGCATTTTATCTTTCATTTACCTTTCTGTCTGTTCCTGCAGGTATAGCAAATGAACGGTTTTCTTCAAAAAAAATACTTCTTTTCTCCCTGTATTTAGTTTTACTGGGTGTCTTGTTATTCGTGATCTTTCTTAATTATTCAACATCACTAATATCTCTATTCATTATAGGAAGTGCCGTTGCTATTATCCAGGTTTCCAGTGTTCCTCTTTTGAGGCGAGTTTGTGGTCCGGATAATTTTGCATTTCATTCAACTCTCAATCAGCTTGTATATGGACTTGGGGCTTTTTTAAGTCCACACATTTTTTCTTTTTTAACTACAAACTTTGTAAATAAAGGCTCCAAGCAACCCTTTTTCTTTTATTATTTGTCTATGGTCATAGCTGATGGCTATGAATGGGTATCGGCATATTGGTTTATTGCTTTGGTCATTGTTGTGATTATACTAATTACTGTGCTAACAAAATTTCCACTTAAAGAGCAAGCTGCCAGAGCATCAAAGGAAGACAGAAATACCTACTGGGCATTGCTGAAAAATAAGTATGTTATTTTCTATTTCATAGTTTTGGTTGCCTATGCTAGTTGTGAACAGGGAAATGCAGTTTGGATGTCCAAATTTTTTCAGGATTATCATCTCTTAAATCCGGCGACAACAGGGGCTTCCATTCTTTCGTGGTACTGGATACTTTTATCTTTCGGATGTTTGATCGGAATGCTATGTTTGAAACTTTTCGACAGTCGAAGAGTCTTGGCTGTTTTTTCTATTCTTGCCATAATAAGTTTTACACTGGGGATATATGCAAATGTTGGAATTGCCAGGATAGCCTATCCATTAGTGGGTTTATTTGAGTCTGTTATGTGGCCTATAATACTGTCTTTAGCTATAAATTCAGTAAATCAGAACCATGAAACATTAACAGGATTGATGTTTACCGCCTCAATTGGAGGGGCATTCGGTCCTCTTATTATAGGAAGCCTCGGAGATTATTGGGGGCTTCATTTTTCACTTCACTACATATACCTACCCTTGCTAATTGTATTGAGCGTGGCCTTTTGGGCTAAGCCTTTAATAAATAATAAAACCATTAGAAATACTCTGGCCAGGAAATAATTATTAATGAATACGGGTGTCATAAATGGTATAACCTGGGGACATAGCAGAGGTGCTACCCCATTGCCTGCACCGGTCATAAATACTTTAAAATAATAACTATGAGAATAACTTCTGTCGAATGCCATATTCTGGTAGCTCCTGATTTAAAAACCAATGCAACTTCTTCTTCTCAAGATGATGTTGTGGTCATTGTTACAACAGACTCGGGAATCTTTGGTGTCGGGGAAGCAGATACGGGGCCCTGGCTC
>MKWG01000045.1:46330-312193 GCA_001899685.1 Sphingobacteriales bacterium 44-15 | reverse complement strand
GCTCACCCAAAATAAAGGTGCCGTTAATACGGTATATAATACCGCCGTAGGCGACAGGACCACGCTGAACGAGCTGGTTGCACACCTTAAAGAATTTCTAAAAGAATATGATACTGCAATTGCAGGAGTGGAGGTGATACATGGCTCTAACCGGTTAGGTGATATTCCTCACTCCCTTGCGTCTATTGAAAAAGCTCAAAGATTATTAGGATATCAGCCCACACATGCGATTGACAAAGGCTTAGAAGAAGCGGTGAAATGGTATTGGAATAATCTAATATAATAAGAAGGGGCAACAAACATGTTAACTATCAGAATTGAAAATAAAATAACCGTTGAACTATTAAAGATTAAAAGTAAAATCAGATCTTTTCTTTTATTCGGAGATTTTAATAGGGTGAAGTTTGGTAGAATGGTCCAATTAAGCGGTAATCTTAAGCTTGGTAAAAATATTAATGTTGGAGATTTTTCTAAAATTAGGGGGAAAAAGGTAAAAATACATAACGATGTTTTTATTCATGAAAATGTTTTCATTAGAGGTAATGTAGAAATTGAAATTGGTGCTGGAACTACAATTAATAGAAATACATGTATTCTTGATAAAGTAAAAATTGGGATGTATTGTTCTATAGCTCCTAATTGTGTCATTGTAGGTTCTAATCACAATTTTAACAATAAAAATATTTTAATTAAGGAACAAGGCTCCACCATTCTAGGTATTACAATTGAAGATGATGTTTGGATTGCGGCAAATACAACCATATTGGATGGAGTAACAATCGGAATGGGTGCTGTAATTGCAGCAGGTGCCGTTGTAAACAAAGATGTTCCTCCTTATTCAGTTGTTGGAGGCGTTCCGGCCAGAATAATTGGAAATCGAAAAGATGAGTAAACACTATATCTGGAGTGGATTACAACAATTCGGATCATTAGCAATCGGATTTGCCGGCACTGTTCTTATTGCTCGGTTACTCAATCCTATGGATTATGGGCTCATCGCAGCTTTATCCATTTTTATGAGCATTGCCATGAATTTAACAGAATCTGGGTTTGCTGATTTTCTGATTTCCAAGCAAGACTCTTCGAATGAAGATTTTGCTATTGTTTTTACGCATAATGTTGCATTTGGTGTTTTCTGTTACCTATTACTTTATGTTTCAGCACCTTGGATAGCAGAATTCTATAAAAGCACAGAACTCATATCTATTGCCAGGATTTTGGGGTTGAGTATCGTTCTAAAGGCTCTTTGCATATCAGAAGTTACACGAATGCGAAAAGAACTGCAATTCAGGAAAATTGCTTTGATGCAATTGAGTAGCAGTCTTATTGCTCTGATTGTTGGTTATCTTATGGCATTTTACGGTTGTGGTTATTGGGCCTTGGTTGGGCAAACCGTAATACTTGCATTTTCACAAGTGCTGTATATCATATTGCTAAATAAATGGCGACCTGTTTTCCATTTCAATTGGCAGCGTTACAAGCAAATGCGTGGTTTTGCAAATAATATCCTGCTTTCCTTTTTCACCAATCAATTGGGTGCTAATATGTATTCTGTATTTATTGGTAAGTTTCATAATCCTTTATCACTTGGATATTTTTATCAGGCAGAAAGAGTTAACCAAATCAGCTTTCAAAGTGTGAACAGTATTGTTTTGACTACTTCTTATAGCTTGTTAGCGAAGGAAAACGACAGTAATGAAAGGCGTAAAAAATACAATCAGCTTTTGGATAAGTTTTTGTTTATTCATTTATCAATTAGTTTCTTTACTATAGGGTCTGCCTATTCTATTATAAAGTTGCTGTTTGGTACAAAATGGATGGCTACTGCACCATTGTTACAATTAACCATTATATCCTTTATTCTAACTCCATTAGTTACGGTTAATGCAAACATCACTAAAATAGAAAATAAAACAAATGTTTATCGCAACTTAACTTTTATCAGAAATGGTTTGCTATTTATTGCTTTGCTCATTACATACAGATATTCTTTGCAGATTATTTTGATTGGTCTCATCGTAGCCCGGATTTTATCTGCAATTCTTGATGTTTTTATTTGTGGCAAATATGTGTCTTTTTATCCTTCAACTCAGTTTTTGTTATTTTTCAAACAAGTATACTCTCCCTTGCTAGCCGCAGCAACTTCATATTTAAGCATATATTATTGGGGAGGAAGTAATAACTTTTTGAATTTGGGCATTTATTTCATAACCTTTGGTGTGATCTTTTTCTCTATCAATTATATAAGTAAAAATGCCACATTTTTTTATTTCATCAATAATATACAGAATAAGTTCAAAAAAAGATAGGAATGCACAAAATGAGGGGCATAGCGAATATGTGTTTGGGCTAATCAACACTTTGAAGAACGAAAAGATATAGTCTGATATAATGATTACTTGTTTTACCAAGCACGGCGATATAATAAGGGAATATTCTTTGCTGCAGAATGAATGGAAAGACAATTGTGTTGAGCTGACCTGGGATATATCTGAATATAGTAAAAAAAACAGATGTTTAGTTATTTCTCAATATGGATTTGAAAGTAAAAGTTCCAGAAGAGGAAATTTAGATCTGATCATAATACCAAACATTAAAAATAGAATCTTAAGAAAACTATTTAATAATATATACTATAAGTTAAAACTATTTAAAAAACTCAGAAAAAATCGAGTTACTCATTTTATCCCTGCTGATGCTCACGGATTTGATTTGTTTTTATTTTTTACTAAGATGCTAAAAATAGAAGTGATCCCTAATTTATCACGTCTTGATCATGTCAGTAAGAAGTATATAAGATTATTCAAGTTATTTAAACTAAACAAGTTTATTGTGCCTGGAAAATACTATAAGAACGAGCTGTTGGCAAGTGGTATTGGATCTGAAACGACAATAAGAATACGTCAACCAAAATATCCGGAACGCTTTTTTACGTTCAGAGAAATTCCAGTATTCAATGGAGGTTCATTCAAAGTATTGTTTACTGGCAGGTTGATAAAAGAAAAAGGGATTTATGAGTTTCTGGAAGCAGCAATTTCCGTTTCAAAAAGAAATGACAATTGTACATTCTATATTGCCGGTGACGGTGTAGAGCAACTTAATATTAAAAGAATTATTGACCTTGAAAAAGTAAGTTCTAAAATTCATCTTTTAGGAAGTTTTTCGAATCTGGAAATAGGAACGTTAATGATGAATGCTGATGTTATTGTTTTTCCTACTTATACGGAAGGGTTCGCAAAAACATGGATTGAATCAATTTTAACTTGTACACCAATTATATTAACGCCATTGCCTGCTATTACTGATATTTTGAAGGATGGTGTTAATTCGTTTTACATTCCGTTAAAAAATTCTGCAGCAATCGAAACACTTGTAACTGAACTTTCAAAATCACCTGGCAGACTTGATAAAATAAGAGATGAACTGTCTAAAACAAAAGCTGTGCTTATTAAGCAAAGTAATGGCAATTTCAAGGAATGTGTTGAATTTTTAATATCCCGAAATGAACATTGCTAAATATTATTTCAAGACATCTTACAGGGCTGAATTCCTGATTCAATTGTACAAGAAGCTTAAAACAAAAAGGTTATACTTCTTATCTAAACTAATATTGAGAAAGCTTGAAAGAAGTGCTGGCGTTGAATTAAGTTTTAATGCCAAAGTTGGTAGAATACGAATTGCACATGGCAAGGATATTGTTATTGGAGGAACTTCCAAAATTGGGGATAATGTAACAATATATAATGGTGTAACTATAGGTGTTAGTGGAAGGCTTTCTTACGATAAAATGGGCAAATTAATGCAGCTAACTGAATACCCGATTATTGAAAAGAATTGCATTATTTACACCGGTGCAAAAATCTTAGGAGGAATAACTATTGGTGAAAATACTATAATAGGGGCAAATGTGGTTGTTAAAACTGATATACCTGCAAATTCTGTTGTTTCCAATAAAACAGAAACAATCCTCTCCGATAATAAATACGATTTGAATGACTTTTAATATGAAGCGAGAAAATGATAGTGCTTTTGAAGCATACGTCTCCACTCTTGTAAGGAGCTGTTTTCTAAGGCTTTGTAGATATAAAATTAGTGCCAATTATCTTTAGATAAATCTTAAATTAAATGCGGAAAATATGTTTTTTATCGGGTTATTTTAACCGTTTTGATTTGAATGCAAAAAGTCAAGGTGGCGCTGAATACCAAAACTACTTACTGAAGAGCGAACTCGAAAAAAAAAACTATCAAGTTTATTTTATTTCCCTCGGAGATCGAAATGAAATATATCGGGATGGAAACACGATAATAATATATATAAGGAAGAAAAAATTAACAAGAAAATTAGGTGACAATTTTTTTTTGTACTTGCCGCACGTTTATAATATAATAAATCGAATAAGGCCATCCATCATATACCAAAGAATGAGCCACTCATGGACTTATGCAGCTAGCCTCTATGCACACAAAAACAAAATTAAGTTTATATGGGCAGCAGCAGGCGAGGAAGATGTTAAACCATTTAAAAAAGACAGGTTACACAATTTACTTTTCAATTTTCTTGATCATTTATTAGCAAGATATGGACAGAAAAGGGCTGATACAATTATTGTGCAAGCTGAATACCAACGAGACCTTCTATTAAAAAACTACAATCTTGTAGCAGATGCAGTGATAAAAAATTACCATCCTCTTCCATGTGAAAAGATTGAACGAAAAGGTCAATTTCAAATCATTTGGGTTGCAAACTTTTCAAGAAACAAACAACCTCATATATTCGTAGAATTAGCAAAATATTTTGAAGAAAAAAAATATCCGATCACCTTTTTGATGATAGGAAGACCTTATAATGAATATAAGCAAAAAATGATTGAAACCGATATTTCTGCACTAAACAATATCCAGTACTTAGGTCCGAAGGATCAGGAATTTGTAAACAGAAGCATAGCCGAATCATACCTAGTTGTAAATACAAGTATCTTAGAGGGCTTCTCAAACGTGTATATCCAGGCATGGTTAAGGGGAACGGTTGTTTATAGTCTAAACTCCGATCCGGACAAGCTTTTATCAGAGAAGGGCTTAGGCTTTTGTGCTTATGGAAATTTTCAGGCGCTGGTTGCGGCTATTGAAAATTTGTTTACAGATAAAGAGAAATGGTTTCTTTTCTCCCAGAAATGTCGCCAGTATTCAACAGAAAATCATTCCATAGAAAATCAGATCAGCAAATTATTGCCCTTTTTTAAATGACAGCTTTATATCTTATATCAATAATAATATTTGCTTTTGCAACTAAAATCAAGTGGATTATCCCAGCTATTATCTTACATGAGTTTTTGCTGATAGGACTTACAACGTGGAATATTTTGCCTAATCTTATTCTTCATGGATACGATGTTATGATCCTGTGTCTTTTTCTACGTTTGTTAAACTTTAAATATGAAGAAAAAAATAGTTTGTCTAAAATCATCCTGCTGATTTGTATCTATTCTTTACTGACAATGTTAGTGTTTGCAACCCCTATAGACGCTTTCTTAATGGGCGCAAGAATTTTAATCATCCCGTTATTATTGGTTTATATTTTTACCACAATCAGGATCACCTCAAAACTTTTTAAATTGCTCGTCAAATGGATGATTTATATAGGAATTCTCGAATCAGTGATTTCATTTGGGCAATTTCTCTATTTTGGAGGTACTGGGGACTGGGCAGGTGGCAGTTTAGGTTCGGGCGGTACGAATCAATTGATGTTATTTCAAATTTCTCTTATCGCTTATATTCTCGACAGATCATTATTTGACAAAAATCTTAACCTTCCAAAAGTCTTCCTAATTCTAATATTATCAATACCTATCGTGGTGGGTAGCTCTAAATTAGGCATCATCCTGCTACCGCTAATTTTCCTGTTATTTACCACCAAGTATCAACTTAATTTTAAATTCAATTTACAAGCGATTGTCATGCTTGGGCTGATGGCTTATTTGTCATTTTACATTTTCAATGGATTGATCTCAGAAAGGGACAAAGAAGTTCTTTTTGATCAGGAGCAAATGTCAACTTATAACGATGCAGGTGTTATTGATGAAGGCAGATCAATTTCCAGAGGTAGTATCGTCCCGATTACAATTGATTTTCTACAAAGAAATGAAAATATTTATACAGGTGTCGGATTAGGTAATTTGTATTATTCAGAAACTGTTTCGGGGAATAGAATAAATTCAACAAACAGATATATGGCAACAAGATCTGGCTTTGTTAAAGTATTTGGTGAACTTGGGCTGATCGGGTTCTTATTATACCTGCTGTTTTATTGGAAATTATGGAAATCTGCTGTTCCAGATAAATTTGTTAAAAAAACAAATGTTTCTTATTTCTGTTTTGCAACAATTCTGATATTACAATTTTTAGCAAATACATTCTATAGTGGCACCTATTTTAAGGGTGCTCCAAATGTCTTTCTTTTGATAATATTTGGATATTTATTTTCAAAAAACAATATTAAACTACTATCAGTGATTAAGAATGCACGGAAATTGGCAATCAGAAAGGAACAGAAATTGGCTAATGTTCATCCATAGTAGCAATGCCGGGTGGATGACTAAACGAACTACTATTTTCTGAGGTCGAGACCCAATTCATTTAGGATGATCAATTTCGTAATACATTGCTCCAATCGTTGATTGTTTTGATGCATGCCAATGGGGTTAATTGAAAACCTTGGCTACGGCTAAACATAAAAACCTGTTTACAAACATCTCAGTTTAGTTTTATTATCAAATACATTAAGCAAAATATATTGAAATAACTATGTCAATGAATGGTTATGTCAAAAAAAAGAAATTATTAATAATTACTCCTAAACAATTTGGATATCATATTGATTATTACAATTATGCCTGTTTTCTATCAAATAAATATGATATTACCTACCTGTGCTGGGATTATCTGCTTGAAAAGTTAACCATACCTAATGTGGATATTAATTATATTTCGAGAGCAGGCAGTAAATTTAAGCGTAATGTTGTGTTTATAAGAGCAATAGTAAAAACAATTAATACAACAGACTTTGATTGTGTTTTTACAAATTATTTTAAAGGTTGTTCATTATTGCTACCATTCATATTCAGGCAACGTTCAAAGATAAATATTGATATAAGAACAGGCAGTGTTAAAAGAAGCAGATGGAAGAGATATATAGAAAACACAATAATAAAATCAGAGGCATCTTTATTCGCTCATCAAAGTATAATATCTAATGGATTAAAACAAATGCTTAAAATATCTGGCAATGCTGTAATAATACCTTTAGGTGCAAATAAAATTTCACCCGTTCAAAAAAACTCAAAACAAATTAACCTGATATATGTAGGTACATTTTACAACCGCAACTTACATCAGACAATTGAAGGTATTTCAAAGTATCTAAAAAAAAATCCTGATGCTGATCTAAATTATACAATAATTGGAAATGGAGATGATACATCAGAGCAGTTAATAGCAGAAGCAATTGCTAAATACAATCTTGAAAAAATCATAGATTTAAAAGGATATGTTCCGAGCAAAGACTTGATTCCTTTTTTAAAGCACGCGCATATTGGTGTTTCATATATACCAATGACTGGTTATTTTCAATTTCAACCAGCAACAAAAACATTTGAATATTTATTGGCGGGTATTCCGACCTTAGCTACTTCTACATATGAAAATAAGCTTGTAGTTAATGATAATAATGGTGTTTTAATCGAAGATAATTCGGACAGCTTTGCTGATGGATTAAATAAAATGATTTGTAAATTACCCAAGCTCGATCCTTTGAGCATTCAAAAGTCAGTTGAGGAATTTGAATGGAAAAAAATTGTTGAAAAATTGGAATTTGAAATATTAAACAAAATAAATATTCCTTAGAGGAAATATAAATATTTTTCAATACGTCAAACTTAGTATCCTTGGGTGTGCGAATCACTATATGAACTTAAAGCCTTCTTAGCGTGAAGAGGCGCATCGCAATTATCAGAGTAGCAGAAGAAATATTTCCTTTTCTCGTATCTTGATTCATGATTATCTCAAATTTATTCTTCTCTATTTGTTAGGGTGTAAGAGTCAGAAAATGTAATGACTGACAATTCATTGGCATTATCTACGATAGAGCTTTATGTAATGTTAAATCTATACACTAGCTATTTATAAGAACGTAAGAAGTATGAATCAAAATGACGTATTTAAGGAAGTGCTACATATAGGGCCACAACACAAAAACCACCGTGGGGGTATCGGCGCTGTTTTAGAAACTTATTCCCTAAATATTAATGAGTTTAAATTTATTCCTACTCACGATGGCAAATTGAATGTGATAAATAACAGTATCTTTTTTGCAGGGGCGTATTTTAAAATTTTCTTTAAGTTGTTGTTTGACCGAAAGATCAAAATAGTCCATATCCACGGATCATCAAAGGGCAGCTTTTATCGAAAATACCTGGTGTTTCTTATGGCTAAGTCCATTTTTCAGAAAAAAATCGTATACCATCTGCATGGCTCGGAGTTCCATATTTTTTATAAAAAGGCAAATCAATTAACAAAAAGAGGCGTTAAGCATTTAATGACCGCAGCAGATATTGTTATTTGCCTCTCGCCGTCCTGGTATACCTATCTGTCTGACAATTTCCATATTAAGAACCTTTGTATTGTTAATAATCCGGTGGATATGCCGGCTTTGCCTGACCAGTCACAGATTGGTAATGTATCAGAGTTAGTAATGTTGTTTTTGGGGAGAATAGGGGAAAGAAAAGGGGTGTTTGATTTATTAGCAGTACTCGCAAAAAACGCAGAAGCATGGCGCAACAAGATAAAAGTGGTTATCGGAGGAGATGGAGAAATAGAGCGGTTACTCTCGTTTGTAAAGGAAAATAAGCTGGAAGAGATAGTTGAATATGCCGGCTGGGTTGACGGGAAAAAAAAACAGGATCTACTTTCCCGGTGTGATATACTGATCTTACCTTCTTATAATGAAGGATTACCTATCTGTGTATTAGAAGCAATGAGCTATGGCAAAGCCATTATTGCTACATCGGTTGGCGGAATACCTGAAGTTGTTAAAAATGGAGAGAATGGATTCCTTATTGCCCCTGGTGATAAAGAGTCACTGGAAAAAGGTATATGTAATTTGATAAACAACAAAATCCTTACAAAGGATATGGGCAGAGATTCCCTGATAAAAGTTCAACCCTATATGATCTCCAATGTGCTAAACCAACTGGAATCAGTGTATAAAAATGAATTATGAACGAGATATCCCGGTAAGCCTTCACTTTGAGATAAATAAATGACAGGGGCATGCATAAATTGAATTGGTATTTAGCGAGACTAAGCACTATGTCTATTCCGGAATTGGGATACAGAGCGGGTCAGTTTTTTCAAAAAAAAACTGAGAAAAGATCAAAAAGGAATGTCTTATCCGGCGCGAAAGACTGGTGTGAAATTTTCAGGAGGTCATTGGATGCTTCCCTCTCAAATAAAAGTTGTTTTACGATCCCTGCCGGTTATCTGAAAGAATTTCAACAGTATACAACATTTAGCTTTTTTACTTTTCAGATAGATGTGGATAAGCCCATTGACTGGCACCTGGACATCAGCTCCGGCAAAAAGTTTCCTCTCATTTTTTCCAAAGACATAGATATCAGATCTGATAAATATGGCTCAGCAAAAGTGGTATGGGAGATCAACCGGCTGCAGTTTTTATTGCCCATCGCCATAAAATACCGGGGGTCAAAAGATAAAAGAGATCTGCAGTTATTCACAGATATTCTGCAGAGCTGGATAGCAGGCAACTCCTACCTTTTAGGTGTAAACTGGTACAGTAACATAGAGGTAAATATCCGCCTGATCGTATGGTATTACTGCTGGCAGGTATTGTTCACGATGGAAGAAGTGAGAAACAATAAGGATTTTGTTTCATTTGCTACAGATATCTGGCTGCCTGCCATTTATGAGCATTGTGTGTACAGCTATGCAAACCCTTCTAAATACTCTTCCGCCAACAATCACCTGATAGCTGAGTATTCCGGGTTGTTTATTGCCTCCTGCTGCTGGGATTTTAATGCATCAAAGAAATGGAGAGCTTATGCTGCAAAAGGGCTTGAAAAACAGATACAGGCGCAACACTCGCCAAACGGGATCAATAAAGAAGAAGCTGCAGAATATATCCAGTTCATTACCGACTTTTTTTTGTTGCCGTTCAGCGTCGGCCGGCAACATAATTATATTTTTTCCGGTGAATATGAAAACCGGCTAAAGGCAATATTTGAGTATATCTATGCCCTGATGGACATAAAAAAAGGCTATTGTAAATACGGGGATGAGGATGACGGTAAAGTATTGATCACATCGGCAGATCCTCATTCTAATAATTTTTTTTCGCTACTTGCGTCAGCTTCTGTAATTTTAAAGGATAATAGATTCAAATCCTTTGCAGGTGGTGATTTTGATCTGAAAAACTGGTTGCTGTGGGGTGAGAATGGCCGGAAAATATTTGATGCATTGAAAACCGACAGGCGTCTGCGTCCATCCTCGTTGTATGATGAAGGTCATTTCATATTCAGAAAAGAAGATACAAGTACGCCGGTGAGGGAGATTTACCTGCACTTTGATGCAGCTCCCTTAGGATTTTTGTCTATTGCAGCGCATGGTCACGCAGATGCATTGTCAATTGCATTACATTTGGACGGAATTCCATTTATAACGGATGTGGGAACATATACCTATCATACGGAAGAGCAATGGAGAAATTATTTTGTTTCAACCCTGGCACATAATACAGTATGCATTGACTACAAAAACCAGGCGCTGCACGCCGGACCCACTATGTGGCTCAATCATTACAAAGTGACTGTAGAAAAAATCCATAAGGACGAAAATATTGAAGCTGTGGCCGCCAGTCACAACGGGTATTTGAGATCAGGTTGTAAGCATACAAGAAAAGTCAGCTTTTTCAGAAATGAGGACAAATTTCTCATTGAAGACCATATTGCAGTTTTTAAGGGGGAACATGAAATAGTTCTCCCATGGCATTTGTCCCCGGGTATTGAGGTGTTAAAGGTATCAGACAATGCTTATGAGCTGAGATCGGAAGCCTGTGACAGGTTTTGCACCTTAATTTGTGATATTCCGCTGAATACAGTGTCGGGTCAAACAGACCCGGTTTTGGGGTGGTATTCACCTTCCTTTATGCAAAAAACACCCACCCGGGCACTTATCGGAACGATAAAAAACAAAGGACTGAAAGAGATCATTATAAAATCCACTATTAATATTAATTAAACCACTATATAATGAATATCAGCATTTTCGGATTAGGATATGTTGGCTGTGTCAGCCTGGGCTGCCTGGCACAAAACGGGCACAATGTTATTGGCGTTGATGTCAGCGGGCTGAAAGTAGACCAGATCAACCTGGGGCAATCTACTATAGTTGAAAAAGACATTGACCTGATCATAGCGGAGCAGCATAAAGCAGGGAGGATAAGGGCTACACAGGATATCCATGACGCAGTGCTTTCTTCCGAGATTTCCATTGTTGCCGTGGGCACGCCCTCAACAGAGCGCGGGCATTTGAACCTCGACTATATTTTTAAAGTGGCGGAGGACATCGCAGAAGCACTGAAGCTGAAAAACGAGTTTCATGTTATTGCCATACGGTCTACCGTGGTGCCGGGGACATGTGAAGAATTTGCACAGGTGATAAGCGACAGAACGGGCAAAATCCAGGATATAGACTTTGCAGTAGTGGATAACCCCGAGTTTTTAAGGGAAGGAACTGCGGTAGCCGATTATTATAATCCACCCCTGACGCTGATAGGAAGCCGTTGCGCTGAAGCCACCGATAAAATGAAAATGCTGTATGAGCAACTGCCTGCCGAAATAATCGTTACCGATGTGAAGGTGGCTGAAGTGATGAAATATGTAAACAATACTTTTCATGCGCTCAAAATATCTTTTGCCAACGAGATCGGGAATATTTGCAGCGCGATGGGCATAGATTCCCACGAGGTGATGGATATTTTCTGTAAAGACAGGCAACTGAATATTTCCCCGTATTATTTAAAGCCGGGGTTTGCTTACGGTGGATCCTGCCTGCCAAAAGACCTGAAAGGGCTGCAAACTTTAGCGCATGACCTCTATGTACAGGCGCCTGTTATCCAGGGTATTGATAAATCAAACGATATTCAAAAAAGAAGGGCGGTTAACCTGCTCGACAAATATTATGGTAAAAAGATCGCTGTGCTGGGACTGAGCTTTAAGGCCGGGACAGATGATTTAAGGAACAGCCCCGCCGTTGAGCTGGTGGAAACATTGATCGGTCGCGGGTTTGATATTGCTATTTATGACAGGAATATTCATACCGCCCAGCTTACCGGTAAAAACAAAGAATATATTGAAAGGAGGATCCCGCATCTCTCCAATTTGCTGGTGGAAGACCTCGACGGACTTATTGATGACAGCGATGTGATAGTGATCTCTAATAATGAACAACAATTCCTGTCGGCCCTGGAAAAAGTATATGATAAGGTCATTATTGATATGGTCAGGATTGACGTTCCCTCAATGAAAGATAACAATACTTATATTGGAATTAACTGGCACAAACCTAAATCCGCTGTTTATGAGTCTCAAAGGGAAGCACATTTTAATTATAGTTGAAAACCTGCCGCTTCCTTTTGACCGGAGGGTGTGGCAGGAGGCTAACACGCTGACTGATGCCGGCGCAAAGGTTTCTGTCATCTGCCCGCAAATGAAGGGATTCACCAAAAAATTTGAGACCATAAATGGCATTGATATCTATCGCCATCCCCTGCCCGTGGAGGGGAGCGGGGCATGGGGTTATCTTGTAGAATATTCCACAGCTTTGTTTTGGGAGTTTTGGTTAAGCTGGAAAATTTATTTCAAAAAAAGATTCCAGGTAATACAGGGCTGCAACCCTCCTGACCTGATCTTTATTCCCGCCCTGTTGTTTAAACTATTCGGGGTAAAATATGTCTTTGATCACCATGACATAAACCCCGAGTTATATATAGCCAAATACGGTAAGAAGGGCTTTTTTTATAAGTTCCTCCTCACGGTGGAGCGACTGACATTCCGGACGGCAAACTTCAGTATTGCCACGAACGAAAGCTATAAACGGATAGCCGTTGAGAGAGGTAAAATGCCGGAGGACAGGGTCCGGATCGTAAGGAGCGGACCTAAATTAGACAGGCTGACATTAGGCCCCGGTGACGAAAAGTATAAAAAAGGGCGCAGGTTTTTGATTGGCTATATAGGGGTTATCGGTGAGCAGGAAGGGATAGACCTGCTGTTGGAATCTGCAAAATACATTACTGACAACAGGAACGATGTGCAATTTGCGATCGTGGGAGGGGGAACGCAGCTCGAAGCATTGAAAAAAATGGCGGGGGATATGAACATAGAGGAGTATGTTGATTTTTATGGAAGAGTGGATGATAAGACGATGGTAGATGTGTTGAACACGGCTGATGTTTGTGTAAACCCTGACAAGCCTACGGAAATGAACGATCTTTCTACCATGAACAAGATCATGGAGTATATGGCCCTAAAGAAGCCCATTGTTCAGTATGATCTTAAGGAAGGCAGGTATTCAGCCCGGGAGGCAGCGTTATATGCTACCAACACCGACACTACAGACTTTGCACATAAAATATTATGGTTGCTCGACCATGAAGAAGAGCGGAAGAGCATGGGGAATTATGGTTACAACAGGGTTATTAATGAATTATCGTGGGAGTATGAGAGCAAGAAGCTGATTGATTTTTATGAAAAAGTTTTTGCTTCTTAAAAGCTTTCCGGCACGTGAGACACGTGCCACAGCGAGTAAAAGACAAATTACGAAGCCTATTTGGTAAGCATTAAATTGGTATGATCAAAGGTAATATTCTTGCTGTCTCTTTTTGCTTTATAGCCTATATAACTTATAGCCAAAATAAAATCAATAAATTATCTGATTCTTTTGAGGAAGAAAATTTTATAACCAATTGGGGCGGCATTGAAAAATGTTGTGCATATTCCATCCAACGTTCCGATTCAGTTGCAAAAAGCGGTAATTATTCTTTAAGATTTGAATTAAGAAAAGATGATTCACTGGTTGCAAATGGTAAGAGAGCAGAAATAAAACTCAAAGCTGAAGCCAGTCCTAATGTTGAAAGGTGGTACCGGTTCAGCTATTTTTTACCTGATAATTATAAAAATGATTCAATACCTGAAATTTTAGCGCAGTGGCATGAGATACCGGATTGGGATTTGGGCGAGGATTGGAGGTCACCGCCTTTGTCTTTATTTACTCAAAATGGACAATGGAAGTTTTTAATAATGTGGGCAACCGATAAAGTAAATACGAACAAAACTATTTCTGGTAGAAAGATGATTGACTTAGGTGAATACGAAACAGGAAGATGGACTGAATGGATATTTCATTTATATTTTTCTTATAAAGAAGATGGTTTAGTGCAAATTTGGAAAAACGGTGAATTAGTTGTTGATTACCACGGGCCCAACTATTACAATGATAAAAGCGGGCCTTATTTTAAAGTTGGAATATATAAATGGGATTGGAAAAATCCATCTAAAGAATCGACTGTAACTCAACGCGTTTTTTTTATTGATGATGTAAGAGTGGGTGATGACACGTTTGATTTCAATAAAATCTCAGGTAAATTTTAACCTTTGCTGGAACGTCCGGAGCTTCTCACAACAAGCCTTAAGCTCCTTTCATGAAATATAACGCCATCGTACCCACATACCGAAAACCAATACCTAAACTTCCTTCGTCATGGTTCGTGTCTCACGAAACAATACCGTACCATGGCAAGCCTGTTATTCGCGGATGCGTTATCCTTTACCTGAATCACTTACCCGATATTTTCAAAGGCATGCATTACAATCTTATTTGTGAAACCAACTCCCTTAGTGAAACTTTGTGCCTCATAGCAAGCTTTAAAAGTGGCTCCCGCATATCGCTGGATCAGATGCTTGTACAATACTCTGGCATCCGGATCCTGGGAAAAATCTTCTAATTCAAATTCTGTGTCCTGGATATTTACCCGCCAGTTTTTCTTATGGACGTCTATACCACAAAAAATGGTTCTGCCATTAAAATCTAATTGTTTAACTTGTGTCATGGGTCTCTGTTTTTTAAAGTGATTGAAATTTTATTCAACTTCAAGTTACACTTTTACAGGACCCTTTTTAATTGTAAGCCCTGCTCATACATAAGACCTTTGTGTCTTCGTGGTTCCCAAGGCTGCTAATGACGTATTATCCAAATAGTTAATTACCAATGCTATCAGGAGATTGCTTCTCCCGCCGCAACATTCATCTAATTTAAATCTTCATGCTGGCGGGCTCGCAATGACGACAAACAACAAACGGGAAACGACAAACCATATCCCCCTGTGCCCCTCCCTGTTCTCCCTGCCTCCGTGGTTCAAATCCCAAACGGTACATTTTTTGCCCCGGCAATGCATAATTATTTCCTGCAATAGCATTATCCAACAGATTATGAGATCCGTAATAAACAATATTCTTTTTTTTCTTTTATTTCCCTGCCTGGTAAAAGCCCAGGGGGAAGATCCTGCCATTCGCAGCGACAGCTCCGGCGGCTGGCATGCCGGGATAGAGCTGCAGGCCGGCGCTACCTCTGAAAATGCCGTTCCTTTCTGGATGCGCACCAACCATTTTGGCAGCATCCCGCTGAGCGGTGTATCGGGCAGCCTGCTGGCTTATGCAGGCAGGGATTATATAAAAAATGAAGAAAAGCCGCGGCTGACGGACTGGGGCTTTGGCCTTTCAGGCAGGCTGAATGCCGGCAATAAGGCCCAATTTCTTCTCACGGAAGCTTATATGAAGGGAAGGCTCAGCATCTTCCAGTTGAAAGCAGGAAGATCCAAAGACATTGACGGGCTGGCAGACAGCAGCCTCTCCGCCGGGTCTTTCGGCGTGTCGGGCAATGCATTAGGGATCCCTAAAATAGAGCTGAGCATACCGGCATACTGGTATATCCCTCTCACCGGTAAGCTGGTCGCCCTAAAAGGCAGCTTTGCCCACGGATGGTTTGGAGAGACCCACCTGAGGTATACCCGCAAAGATTCTTCGGTGCATTCCTGGTATCACCAGACCTCCCTGTACGGCCGTATAGGAAAGCCCGGCTGGCGCTTAAAGCTGTACGGGGGGATCAACCACCAAGTGATGTGGGGGCACGAAAAGTCGATAGAGCCTGACTTTGGCCTGTCTACCCTGGAATCGTTCTGGTACGTGGTAAGAGGCAAGGCATACGGAAGCTGGGTTTTGCCTACTTCCAAAATAGGTAATCATCTCGGCTCGCTTGACCAGGGAGTGCAGTATGATTTTAATGCATTCAATATAATGGCCTACCACCAGTTTTTTTATGATATAGGCGGGCTGTATCACGGCAGCAACCTGAAAGACGGACTGTGGGGGATAGTATTCAGGAATAAGAAAGAGGAAGGGAAGGCTTCCTTCGGCTGGTGTAAGATACTGCTGGAATACTTTGGCTCCAAAAGCCAGGGCGGTGAACCGGATACCCCCCGCCTGGCCATCTCGGGAGCCGAAGATTACTATAACAACTATACCTATGCGCAGGGATGGACCTATGAAGGTGAAAATATCGGTAATAACTTCCTGACCCAGCGTAAATATGCCCGACCGGGGCAGGCGATGCGGGACTTTGAGAATATTGTGAACAACAGGGTGCAGCTATTACATATAGGAATGGAGGGATTCCTTGGCAAATGGAGCTGGCAGACCAAACTTTCTTTTTCAACTAATTTCGGCACTTACGCCACCAACGCCGCAGGCGGCCCTACCGGCAGGAACGGATGGATCATTTACCCGCCCCCTTATTTTGAGAAGGTACAACAGTTTTCAGGCTATATAGCAGCCGACCGTCCGCTGAAGAACAATTACCGCATCGGTTTCGAGCTGGCAATAGACCGGGGGAAATTATTGAATAATTCAGCAGGGGGATTGATCAGGGTGAGCAGGGTGTGGTAAAGCAGTCGCCGCTATTTGAAGAATGATTGTGAACCGCGGGAAACAGGAAACGACAGGTGAGACACCATAGTTGCCCCTGACGGGGGGAATAAAACTTCCGGCATTCTTTCTAAAACAGGCAGGCTATGCGGCTCCCGCGGGATGATTTTTGAATACAACAAAGCCACGAATGCACCAGTGAAGTTTTTTTCAATTGACCATCCATTCGTGCATTTGTGGCTATATCTCCTTTTGTTGTACAGAATTTTTTATGAATTAACACTACATATTCGTGCATTAGTGGCGATATACTCCTTTTTCCCAAATCTATGAGGCATCCCCGGTTATTCAGCAGCCCTAACTATTCTTTTCCCCGCAAATTTATGAGCCGCCTTCAGTTATTCAGAGTCCACTGATTATACTATCCCCTGCGCCAGCATGGCATCCGCCACTTTTACAAATCCTCCTATATTAGCCCCTTTCCCGTAATTCACATGCCCGTCTTTTTCCTTTCCGTATTTGAGGCATATCTTATGGATGTCCTTCATGATCGCTTTCAGCTTGCTATCCACTTCATCCCTGGTCCAGGCATACCTTTGCGAATTTTGCGACATTTCCAGCCCCGATACTGCCACACCTCCCGCGTTGGCAGCTTTGCCGGGAGCATAGAAGATATGGGATTTGTGAAAAACAGCTATCGCTTCCGGGGTACAGGGCATATTGGCGCCTTCGGCAACACAGATGCAGCCATTTTTTACTAACTGCATGGCATCATCATTATCCAGCTCATTCTGAGTGGCATTGGGCAGCGCCACATCGCATTTTATCTTCCAGGGACGTTCTCCCGCGAAGAAGCTGCAATTATATTTTTCCGCATATTTTTTTATCCTTCCCCGCTCCGTATTCTTGAGGTGTTTAATATACTCCAGCTTGTGGGCGTCAATACCATCGGGGTCGTATATAAAGCCTTCCGAATCAGACATGGTCAATACGATAGCTTCTTTGGCAATACATTTTTCTGCAGCGTACTGGGCAACATTCCCCGAACCTGAAATAGTTATTTTTTTCCCTACCAGCGATTCCCCGGCCGACTTCAGGATCTCTTCTACAAAATATACCAGTCCGTAACCGGTAGCTTCGGGGCGGATAAGGCTGCCTCCCCACTCAAATCCTTTACCCGTCAATACCCCGCTGAACTCCCCGCGGATACGTTTGTACTGGCCAAATAAATATCCGATCTCCCTGCCGCCTACCCCTATATCTCCCGCCGGGATATCTATATCGGCCCCTACATGGCGGTACAGCTCGGTCATAAAACTCTGGCAGAACTTCATTACTTCATTGTCGGATCTTCCTTTCGGATCAAAATCCGACCCGCCCTTACCGCCGCCCATGGGCAGCCCGGTAAGGCTGTTTTTAAATACCTGCTCAAAAGCAAGGAACTTCAACACGCTGAGATTAACGGAAGGATGGAACCGCAGCCCTCCTTTATAAGGGCCGATACTGCTGTTCATCTGGACACGGAATCCCCTGTTCACTTCAATATCACCCTGATCGTTGAGCCAGGGCACCCTGAAAATGATGACTCTTTCGGGCTCAACAATGCGCTCTAAAAGCCTGGCATTTTTGTACTGGGGGATCTCCTTTATGAAAGGAATAATGGATTCCGCAACTTCGGATACGGCTTGTAAAAATTCATGTTCTCCTGCGCTCCTGGTCTTAACCTTTTCAAGGAACTGATTGATCGTCTCGTTCATAAAGAATAAGCAACTATTTAGGGCTTAGCTGCAGAATACATTTAATATTCTGTAGCAATCATTAAATAAATTTTAAAAAACACAGCGAATGTATTAAATCATTCGAACATTTGGCGGGTCGGGGGGATGTTTATTTCAAAATACCCGGAAATCGTGGTATTGGGTCCGAACAGTTGTATGCCGGATGCAGATCGCTTCATTCCTCGCAATGACGCCTTTCCTGCATCGTCACTGCGAGCCGCCAGCAGGACATCTGACTTGAAGAACTACCTCCCCGCGGCGAAGCAGTCCCTTGAAAAATCTGGTTTTAATACTATGATCTGAGGCGTACCTGTGCGGTATACCCTTATTTGCTCAGGTGCATGCTTCTTTCCTTATACAATGTGCGGAAGTAAGGATCACGCAGGTCTTTAATGAACCGTATGGCTTCGCCGGTTGACTTCATTTCAGGCCCCAGCTCCTTATTTACTCCCGGGAACTTGTCAAAGCTGAATACCGGTTCTTTGATGGCAAACCCTTTCAGGTTCTTTTTAAAGCTGAGGTCTTTTAATTTTACCTCGCCCAGCATTACCCTGGTAGCAATATTGAGATAAGGGATCTGGTATGCTTTTGCAATGAACGGGGTGGTGCGGGACGCCCTGGGATTGGCTTCAATTACATATACAGTGCCGTCTTTGATAGCAAACTGGACATTGATCAGCCCGCGTATATCAAGGGCCCGGGCTATTTTTTCGGCGTAAAACTCCATAGTGGTCACTTCCATGGGGCTAAGGTTGAATGCAGGCAGTACCGCATTGCTGTCGCCGCTGTGTATGCCCGCAGGCTCAATATGCTCCATCACGCCCATCACGTGGAAGGTCTCGCCATCATAGATAGCGTCTACCTCAGCTTCCTGGCAGCGGTCGAGGAAATGATCGATCAGTATTTTATTTCCCGGGAGATGCTTCAGCAGGCTTAATACGCCTTTTTCCAGCTCTTCGTCATTCAGCACAATCCGCATCCGCTGCCCTCCCAGTACATAGCTCGGGCGGACGAGAACCGGATAGCCTACTTCTTTGGCTACTTCTATCGCCTCATCGGTATTATATGCAGTGCCGTATTTGGGATACGGAATATTCAGATCCCTCAGCAGGTCGCTGAATCGCCCCCTGTCTTCGGCGATGTCCATGCTGTCAAAAGAGGAGCCGATGATCCGTATGCCTTTTTCGTGGAGGCGCTTTGCAAGCTTCAACGCGGTTTGCCCGCCAAGCTGCACAATTACGCCAACCGGTTTTTCATGTTCTACGATCTCCCACAGGTGCTCCCAGAATACCGGTTCGAAATATAATTTATCGGCAATATCAAAGTCGGTGGAAACCGTTTCGGGGTTACAATTCACCATGATGGCTTTATAACCGGATTCTTTAATGGCCATCAGCCCGTGCACACAGCAGTAGTCAAATTCAATGCCCTGCCCAATGCGGTTAGGCCCCGAGCCGAGCACGATGACCGAGCCTTTGGAGCTGTCTCCTTTTTTGGAGTTGAATTCAATGCTTTCGTTATGTACAACAGCATCCTTAGCTGCGTTGGGGACAGAAGGCGCTTCAAAGCTGGAATAGAAATAAGGCGTCTTGGCTTCGAACTCGGCAGCGCAGGTATCCACCATCTTATACACGCGTGTGAGCCCTATCTTTTTCCTGCGCTCATATATATCCTCATCTTTTGAGCCGTCTTTCATGATCCTGCATATCTGCTCATCGCTGAAACCATTATGCTTTGCCTCAATGAGCAGCTGGTCGGGCAGGGTCTGCAGGTTGTACTCCGCAATTTTCTTTTCCAGGTTTGCGATCTCCTGTATCTGGTATATGAACCAGCGGTCAATACGGGTAGCCTCGCATATAGATTTAACGCTTACGCCCATCATAAGCGCGTCTTTTATCCTGAACAGCCTGTCCCATTTCGGTGTTTTGAGATATTCCACGATCTCTTCCGCACGCATCATGCTTTTGCCATAATATCCTAATCCTACCGCTTCGTTTTCCAGGCTCTGACATGCTTTTTGAAGCGCTTCCGTAAAGTTGCGCCCGATAGACATTACCTCTCCCACGGATTTCATCTGGAGCCCCAGGGTATCATTGGCGCCTTTGAATTTATCAAAATTCCATCTCGGCACTTTTACGATCACATAGTCTAAAGTAGGTTCAAAATATGCAGAAGTGGATTGTGTGATCTGGTTTTTAAGCTCATCTAGGTTATAGCCAATCGCCAGCTTTGCGGCAATTTTGGCAATAGGGTATCCCGTTGCTTTGGAAGCCAGCGCGGAAGAGCGGCTCACGCGCGGGTTGATCTCTATTGCAATGATCTCCTCCGTGGAAGGATTCAGCGCAAATTGCACGTTACATCCGCCCGCGAAGTTGCCGAGATCGCGCATCATGCGGATGGCGGTATTGCGCATCAGCTGAAAAGCAGTATCGCTGAGCGTCATGGCGGGCGCTACAGTGATGGAGTCGCCTGTATGCACGCCCATCGGGTCAAAATTCTCTACCGTGCAGATGATAGCCACATTGTCGGCGGCATCGCGCAGCAGCTCCAGCTCAAATTCTTTCCATCCGAGCACCGCTTTTTCTACCAGCACCTCATGTATGGGAGAGGCGGATAGGCCCCTGTTCAGCGCTTCATCCAGTTGCTCTTTGCCATGCACAAACCCTCCGCCGGTACCGCCGAGCGTATAGGAGGGGCGGATAACCAGCGGGAAACCAATTTCCTGGGCAAATTCCTTTCCTTCCAGGAAAGAGTTGGCTGTCTTGGCAGGAGCTACCGGTATGCCAAGCCGGATCATCCACTGGCGGAAACGCTCCCTGTCTTCTGCTTTATCTATCGCCTTGATATCCACGCCGATCAGGCGCACGTTATATTTTTCCCAAACACCCAGCTCCTGCGCTTCCTTCGCAAGGTTAAGGGCGGTTTGTCCCCCCATGGTGGGCAATACGGCATCTATCTGGTTTTCTTCCAGTATCTGCTCAATGCTTTCCACGGTAAGCGGCAGCAGGTATACCCTGTCGGCCATCATGGGGTCGGTCATAATGGTAGCGGGATTGCTGTTGATCAGGATGACTTTGATCCCTTCTTCGCGTAAGCTTCGGGCAGCCTGGGTTCCTGAATAGTCAAATTCACATGCTTGTCCGATGATAATAGGACCGGAGCCAATAATCAGCACGGTCTTGATAGAGTTGTCTTTAGGCATTTCTTAATTAAGCTTTGAAAAATCTGGCGGGTATTTCCGATAATAATTCATGCACTATACACGATCGGCACGGGAAAAACCGGGCAAAGGTAAGGGATGACGCATAAAATCCGAAACGCAGAGGGGGGAATTTTGAGATTCTCTCTAAATAGGGACTGCCGTTAAACGGCCGCATATTTTTTCTATGCCACGAAGGCATTAGTAAATTCGTGCATTCGTGGCTTTGTGCTGTAACAAACGTGAGACGACAGACGTGAGAGGTGAAATGACAGACGTGAGAGGTGAGACGACAAACGATAAATGTGAAATTCTCACCTTATAGTCTCACCTCTTACGTTTGACATAACCCTAGCTTCTTACCGCGCCTGTTTTGATCTTATACCCTTTCCAGCCATACCATGCCACCACTATAAAGCAAAAAAGAGGAATGATATATGCCTGAGCTGTAGCTTTTTCTGAAAGAAGCCCCATGAAATAAGGCATTAAAGCTCCGCCAACAATTGACATGATCTGAAAAGAAGAACCTTTTTTGGTATGATGACCCAGATCCTTTACACCAAGTGCAAAAATGGTAGGGAACATTATGCTTTCAAAGAAAAATACTGTCATCAGGGCATATACTGAGAGCCAGCCGTTGCCGAACACCACTACTGCGCAGAGTAAAATGTTAATAAGCGCAAAGATCATCAATAAGGTGTTGGGCGCGATCTTTCTCATGAGCGCCGTTCCCACAAACCGTCCTACAGTAAATAATAAAAGGCTTATGGAAAGCAGGTAGGATGCTTTGGCATTATCAATTTCATGCTTTGCTTCTGTACAATAATTGATGAACAGGGCGGCTATACCTACCTGTGCCGCAACATAAAAAAACTGGGCAATAACGCCATACACAAAATGACTGTGCTGAAAAAGAGGTTTGGTGTCCTGCACTTTGCTGGAAACCATCTCGCTTTCCTTTATCTCCGGTAAATATGTTCGCCAGAATAAAAAGGCCACGAACAAAACCACGATGGCAATGATTATATAAACCATCCTCACTGAATCAAGGTTGCCCGACCCGCTGCCGCTTTCGTTGAAAAAAACATTTGCTGCAATGATGGGCCCGATAAAAGACCCCACCCCGTTAAAGCACTGCGAAAGATTGAGCCGGAATTCCGAGGTTTCCGGCTTACCCAAAACCGTTACATAGGGATTAGCTGCCGTTTCAAGACAGGTGAGCCCTGAAGCCAGGATGAATACGGCAAGCAGAAAGAAATTAAAGCTCATCAGTTGCGCTGACGGATAAAATAAAAAGGCGCCCGTGGCGTATAACAGCAGCCCCAGGATAATGCCCTTTTTATAGCCATATTTACTCATAAATATGCCCGCCGGCAATGCTATAAGAAAATAAGCGCCGAAATACGCCGCCTGAAGCAGGGTAGATCTTGCTTTCGTTACATTCAATGCTTCCTGGAAATGTTTGTTCAGCACATCCAGCAGTCCATAAGCAAGTCCCCATAAAAGAAAAAGGCTTGTTACCAGAATAAGAGGGAAAAGATACCCTTTACCATTGGCGGGCGCTGCGGCAGCAGTAGTGGTTGACGTGATCGCCATGCAATCGTTTTATGATTTGATAAAAATTTACAATGATCTGTCGAGATGGGTATATCCGCCGTCCACAAACAAGATCTGTCCTGTAGTATGGCTTGACCTGCTGCTGAGCAGGAAAACGGTCATATCCGCAATCTCTTCAGCAGTGGTCATTCTCTTCTCAAAAGGGATCTTAGCCACGATCTGCTCCAGCTTCTCTTTGGGATTGGGCAGGCTGTTGATCCAGTTTTCATACAGGGGAGTCCATACTTCAGCCGGGAGCACGGTGTTCACCCTGATGGAATAAGGCAGCAGCTCTACCGCCCATTCGCGCGTCAACGCATTGATAGCGCCTTTTGAAGCAGCATATCCCGAGGTGTTACCCTGCCCGGTAACCGCCACCTTCGACCCTATATTCACAATATTGCCCTTTGATTGTTTCAGGAAGGGCAGCGCATAGTGGGCGAGGTTATAATAGTGGCTCAGGTTTTTGTGCAGCGATTCAAAGAATTTTTCAGGCGACCCTTTCTCCAGCCCTACCCCATCATTGATCCCCGCATTATTTACCAGCCCGTCAATCCTCCCGTATTTTTCCGAAGTAAAATCAATTACTTCCCTGCAGGCGGCAGGAGTGCCCAGCTCAGCAGTAACATAGCTTGCCTTCCCGCCTGATTTTATAATTTCATCTGTTATTTTAATATTATCTGCTTTGCCTCTTCCCACCACTACTGCTATCCCGCCTTCTTCGGCAATTGTTTTGCTTATGGCAGCGCCTATTCCTTTGGCCCCGCCTGTCACTATAAAAACCTTGTTCGAAAGATTCAGATCCATTTTTTCTTTTTATATGATGTTAATGTTTGTTTAACCTGCATTATTATCAAAGCCCATAGAACCTGACGGCATTGGCGCCGAAAACCTTTTCCCGTTCTTCCTCGGGATAGTTTTCCATATACTTTTCAAGAAGGCTTTTCCACTGCACATAAGTTCCGGAAACCAATATTACCGGCCAGTCGCTGCCAAACATCAGCCTGTCGGTACCAAACGCTTCAAACACGGTATCAAGATAAGGATAAAAATCCGCAGCATGCCATTCTTTCCAGGCTGCCTCGGTAAACAAGCCGCTCAGCTTGCAATATACATTGGGCTGCTTTGCAATATCCTTCATCCATTTGCTCCACGCAGAGATCTCTTTATTTTTAATGTCCGGCTTGGCGCAATGATCAATAACGAGCTTCTGATCGGGAAATAATTTTACAAACGCAGCGGCGGCTTCAAGCTGGTAATGATAGATCAGCACATCATAGGTATAGTTGAACGGCTGAAGCGCTGCCACTCCCTGCTGAAAGTCTTTCCTGAGCAAAAAATCATTGGGTTCGCCCTGCACAATATGCCGGTATCCTTTAATAATATCATATTGGGCAAAATGTTCAAGGCGCTCATTAAGGTCATTTGCCAGGAGATCTACCCATCCTACAACGCCTTTTATGAAAGCATGTGTTTTTGCCAACTCCACCAGGAACCTTGTCTCCACTTCCGACTGGTCTGCCTGCACTGCAACACAGCCGTCCACTCCGTTCCGCTTAAGTGTTAATGCAATACTTTCAGGCGTATAATCCTGCTGCAGTATTTTCATACCATCCATCCAGGCATCACGCTGCCTGTTGTATTTCCAGAAGTGAACGTGGGTATCTATAGTCATAAGTGGTAAAATTAGTGATAAGTGATAAGTGGTTAGTGGTTAGTGATAAGTGGTTAGAAAATTTATGCATTTAGTTTTTTTTCGATAGAGCGTATTAATCCTGTAATGATTTTAGAGACTTCACTGCAGGTCAGTATCAGGTCCGCTTTTTTACTTTCTGCTATATAGTTTAATCGTTCAGCCAGGTAGCACATGGATTTCACTTCGTTGCATGAATTACGGGAAATATTTAAAAATCTTGCAAAGTCCTTCTTGCTTCTCGAATCAAATCCTTCTGCAATATTATTTGACACCGACACTGCCGCGGAACATATCTGACCCCTGAAGCCAAAATCCCTTATCGTCATAAATGTCCGATATACTTCCACTGCCAGGTCCTGCGCTTTTTGCCAGGCAATCAAATCCTCAAATTTTACGATTGGTGTATGCATTGTTAGCTGTTTTTTGGGGCTCTGCCTTGAGAGCAAGGCATGCCTTGCCTCTACGTCTCGCATTTCTTACCACTTACTACTAATCACTTATCACTTCAGAGGCAAGGCATGCCTTGCCTCTACATCCCGCGTTCTTACCCCTTACCACTAACCACTTATCACTTTATATACTGATAAAACTGCTTCGCCAAAAACTCATTCCCGGTATCATTCATGTGCACTCCGTCTGTGGTAAGCACCCCTTTGTCCTTATCTTCCGGGTTGTGGGTGTCAATATATTCAAGAATGGCTTTGTGCAGGTCGATCAGCCCGGTGTTTTTGTTCTTTGCTATATTCCGTATGATGGCTGCGTATTTGTTCAGGTCGCCATCCAGCTCGTTCACAAAGTTTTTCTTTTCACCAATTACCGTAGGAGTGCAAATGATCACTTTAGCGCCTGCAGCCTGCAGCTTATCAATGATCTTATTGTAAAAACGTTCAAATTTGTCAGGGTCTGTACCCGTGCCATTGCTTTTCTTATGCCATACATCATTTATTCCCACGTATATAAAAACGATGTCCGGCTTTTTGGATAACACGTCATCTTCAAGCCGGAAGTAAAGATCATACACTTTGTTTCCTCCTATTCCTGCACCGATAAGATCGAAGGCGTTATCCCTGCCTTCCTTGGCAAGCATTTGCTGCAGGAGAGTGATATAACCATGCGGTGTCACACCTGCCTGCGTAATAGAATCACCGAAAAAAATCACTTTTTTCTTTTGCATCAGCCTGAAGGCAGAGACAATCGCAAGAATAATAACAAGAGAGGCAAACAGGAGTATCCGTTTCATAAAGGCAATTTTATTTTAATTCAAAAATCTTTTCCATAATTACCCATTTTTCTCCCGGCTTGGCCCAGGGCAGGGCCTGCTGAAAAGACCACATAAAGTTTTCCCATTCCTGCACTTTGGGATCAGCAGCGTCAGAAGCTGCTTTGCGTTCAAAGGAAAAACCGTCTTTTACCTCCATGATCATAAACATCCGGTTGCCCGAAAGGTATATATCCATCACCGTAATACCATCAGCTTTGATCCTCTGAAGTATTTCCGGCCAAACATTCTGATGGATCTTTTTGTATTCTGCTATCACGGCAGGATCGTCCTTCAGATCGCAGGTGAGGCAATATCTTGTCATGGGTAATAATTGTTAAGTCAATCAAATTCTGCCCGTTTGTTTTCGTGAGACGTGAGATGTGAAACGTGAAAGTCCGTCTCACGTTTCACATCTCACGTCTCACTATTTTAACTATCTGCTCCAGTCCACCAGTTGCTGCCGGGATTGACCCAGTCCTTCTATTCCCAGTTCTACAACGTCGCCGGCCTTCAGGTAAACAGGGTCAGGCTTTTGTCCCAATCCTACGCCGGCAGGTGTTCCGGTAGTAATGATATCACCCGGTAAAAGGGTCATAAACTGGCTGAGGTATGATACCAGGTAGGGGATTTTGAAGATAAGGTTTTTGCTGTTGCCGTCCTGGAAAGTTTTACCATTCACCGTCAGCCATAACCGCAGATTGTTCACATCCTTTATTTCATCTTTGGTTACCAGCCAGGGCCCCAGGGGCGCAAAAGTATCGCAACTTTTACCCTTTACCCATTGCCCTGCTCTTTCCAGTTGAAAAGCTCTTTCGCTATAATCATTATGCAACACATAGCCGGCAATATAGTCGTCTGCATCTTTTTCTTCCACATAAGAAGCTTTTTTCCCTATCACTACGGCCAGCTCCACTTCCCAGTCGGTTTTGGTACTGTCCCTGGGGATCACCACGTTGTCGTTGGGACCAATAATAGCGGTGGTGGCCTTGAAGAAAATAATAGGCTCCGTAGGCAACTGCATATTGCTTTCCGCCGCATGATCTGAATAGTTCAGCCCTATACAGATCAGCTTTGATGGCCTGTACAATGGAGAGCCCAGTCTTTCAGTATCACTTACCGCCGGGCAGGAATTTTTATTTGTATCTACCCATTCTGCTAACCTGCGAATACCGTCCGTTTCAAAAAACTGTTCTGTATAATCTTCTCCAAATGAAGAAACGTCAATGCGTTTTCCGCCTTCTAATTCGATGCCTGGTTTTTCTTTGCCTGCTTTTCCGAATCTGATTAATTTCATGCTGTATCCTTTTTTTGTGCGGACTAAGCTACCCCCATTTTTTATCTGTGCCAAACGATTTTTATAAATGACTGAATAAGGGAAAACAGGGCGCATTTTTCTATGAGAAGAGAGACGATAAACGTTAAGTGCTCACATTTATCGTCTGTCGTTTCACGCTTAACATCACAACAGGAACTAACGCACATTAGTTTTTGCCTACCTTTACAGTATCCGATTGCCATGGACCATGCTATATCAAAAATACGGATCGTAACTGCCGCCAGCTTATTCGACGGGCACGATGCTGCCATCAATATCATGCGCCGGATATTGCAGAGCAAAGGAGCGGAAGTCATTCACCTGGGGCATAACCGCTCTGCGAAGGAAATTGTGGAATGCGCCATTGAGGAAGATGCAAATGCAGTAGCAGTTACCAGCTACCAGGGAGGTCACATAGAATTTTTCAAATATATTAAAGACCTGCTGCAGGAAAGCGGCTGTGGTCATATCCTGATCTTCGGCGGTGGCGGCGGCACTATCCTGCCCGAAGAGGCAAAGCTCCTGGAGGACTATGGTATAGCCAGGATCTACAGCCCCGACGACGGCAGGCGGATGGGACTGGAAGGGATGATAATGGATGTACTGGATAAAATTCAGCAAAACATAAGTCAATATCTGCGCCCATTAGATACTTCATGGCGCATTCCTCCCTTAGGTGAAAGAACAGATATAAGAAAGACTGCAAGAGCGATAACGCTCGCAGAGAACAATATGCCGTATGATGCCCTGCTGCCTGCAACACTTATTCGCGCTACTGTGCCGGTGATCGGGATAACGGGAACCGGTGGGGCAGGTAAGTCTTCGGTAACCGATGAAATAGTAAGACGATACCTCAGGAGTTTCCCGGAAAAGATCATTGCGGTATTATCGGTAGACCCCAGCAGGAGAAAAACAGGAGGCGCATTGCTGGGCGACCGCATCAGGATGAACGCAGTAGCGCATCCCCGCGTATATATGCGCTCGCTGGCAACACGGGAAGACAATACCGCTCTGAGTAAAGCCGCCAAGGAAGCCATTGCTGTCTGCAAACGATCAGGCTATGACTGCATCCTCCTGGAAACCGCTGGTGTGGGGCAGGGTGATATAAGCATAACAGACCACTGTGATGTGAGCATATATGTAATGACGCCGGAATACGGCGCAGCTTCGCAATTGGAAAAGATCAATATGCTCGATTATGCAGATATCGTCGCGGTAAACAAGTTTGACAAGCCCGGCGCCCTGGATGCGCTGGCAGATGTGAGAAAGCAATATAAGAGAAACCACCTGCTGTTCTCTGCAAAGGATGAAAACCTCCCGGTATCAGGCGTTTGCGCCAGCAGGTTCAACGACCCGGGAATAAATGCCTTGTTTGATCTGCTGGTACAAAAAATTGAGAACAAGCTACATACCGGCTGGCGCTATACTTCCCCTGCGGTAACTGCTGAAGCGAAGCATCCTGCAGTGATCCCACCTGCCAGGATCCGTTACCTGGGAGAGATCAATGAAACGATCCGGCAATATGATCGCCGGGTGCATGAACAAAGCGCCATCGCTACCAGCCTGTACCGGCTAAAGGGTGCAATGGAAATACTGGATGATATTCCCGGATCCCTGGATGAAAAATACCGGGAGCTCAAAACACAATTAGACCCGGAATGCGAAAAGCTTATTGAAAGCTGGGAAACAGTTAAAAAGAAATACACAGCAGGCTATCTCGAATACCATGTACGGGACAAAGTGATCCGGCAGCCATTATCCACGCAATCATTGAGCGGTATCGGCATTCCCAAAATTGTATTGCCTGCATACAAAGACTGGGGCGATATATTGAAATGGCAGTTGCAGGAAAACGTACCCGGCTCTTTTCCCTATACTGCAGGGGTTTTTGAATTGAAGCGCACGGGCGAAGACCCTACAAGAATGTTTGCAGGAGAAGGTGGTCCCGAAAGAACGAATAAACGGTTTCATTATGTGTCGAAAGACGAACCGGCAAAACGCTTATCCACAGCTTTTGACAGTGTGACACTATATGGAGAAAATCCTGACCGCCGCCCTGATATATACGGGAAAATCGGGAATGCCGGCGTAAGCATTGCCACGGTGGACGATGCCAAAAAGCTGTACAGCGGCTTTGACCTCTGCGACCCTTCCACATCTGTAAGCATGACCATCAACGGGCCCGCTCCGGTGCTCCTTGCCTTTTTTATGAATGCGGCCATAGATCAGCTTTGCGAAAAATGGATTAAAGAGCATAGGTATCAGGCAACCTCCGAAGCAGTAAAAAAGAGCAGGTATCAGGAGCAGGCGCCGCCACAATACGGCACTGCATTACCTGAAGGAAACAATGGTCTGGGGCTGCAATTGCTGGGATTATCAGGAGATGAGGTTGTTCCCCCTGAAGTATACAGATCCCTCAAAGCAAAAGCCCTTCAGCAGGTGAGAGGTACGGTGCAGGCTGATATCCTGAAAGAAGACCAGGCACAGAATACCTGCATCTTCTCTACCGAATTTGCATTGAAGCTGATGGGCGATGTGCAGGAATATTTTATTGAAAACAAAGTCCGGAATTTTTACAGCGTAAGTATCAGCGGTTATCATATTGCAGAGGCGGGAGCCAACCCTGTTACACAGCTTGCATTTACGCTTGCCAACGGTTTTACTTATGTGGAGTATTATCTCAGCCGTGGTATGCATATTGATGATTTTGCTCCTAATCTTTCCTTCTTTTTCAGCAATGGCATAGATCCCGAATACAGTGTAATAGGAAGAGTGGCAAGGAGGATATGGGCAAAAGCCATAAAATACAAGTATAAGGGCAATGAGCGTTCTCAAAAGCTGAAATATCATATTCAAACCAGCGGCAGGAGCCTGCATTCGCAGGAAATAGCTTTTAACGATATACGCACCACCCTGCAGGCGTTGTATGCCATATACGACAATTGCAATTCGCTCCATACCAATGCCTATGACGAAGCCATAACCACCCCTACCGAAGAAAGTGTGCGGAGGGCTATGGCTATACAGCTTATCATCAACCGGGAGCTGGGCTCGGCAAAAACCGAGAACTTCATCCAGGGCAGCTTTGCCATAGAGACCTTAACTGATCTTGTGGAAGAAGCGGTAATGATGGAATTTGAGCGGCTGAACGAGAGGGGCGGGGTGATGGGAGCAATGGAAAGAATGTACCAGCGCAACAAGATACAGGAAGAAAGCCTGCACTATGAGCAGCTCAGGCACAGCGGGGAACTGCCGATAGTGGGGGTGAATACTTTTCTTAATAAAAAAGAATCGCATACCGTGATCCCCGGCGAGGTAATAAGAAGCACTGCTGAAGAAAAGGAGCAACAAATAGAGAACCTGCTGCATTTTCATAAAAGAAACGAAGGCAGGGCCTGCGAAGCTTTACAAAAGCTGAAGGAAACGGCTATGAGTAACCGAAATATATTTTCGGAACTGATGCATACCGTGAAGTATTGTTCGCTCGGGCAGATCACCCATGCGCTGTATGAAGTGGGCGGGCAATACAGGAGAAACATGTAGCTGCCGGTGGTACATTTCAATTTTTCGCTGCATGGACAACTTTCCGGTCGGTGAGACCCGCCCGAACGATGTTCAGTCGGGCGGGCACCATAGCCGTATTCTAGGATATAGAGGAAGGAAGCGCAGTCTCATCTTTCCGGTACGTGGAGACACGTGCCGGGGCGACCATGGGACGAATCACTGTGGTGAGAATAATTATGATGATAGTGTAAAATTGGGTTTTAATTTTTACCAGTAACCGGATAAGCCGCCTCTTTTTGTCTGGTTCCGCCGGAGGCGGAATTGAAAAAATGCGGAGCATATTTTTTCAAAAGACAAAAAGCAGCGGTGTTCCGGTTATCCCGCCAAGTGGCGGGACCGGCTCAGAGGCAAAAATAACGCAGCAGAAAGAGTGTATTCAATATATATAAGTTTAACCGACAATGCTATATCGCCAGGAATTCTTTTTGCTTAAGTTGGCTATAGTGAGACACCGACCGGTAGCAGGCCCTAAAGGCGGGTGTCGCTACCCGCCCGCGAAAAATTGAAATGCGCCCGCCGGGCATTGCAGGTATACGGCCTGATTTGTACTTTTAAAAAGGACATCCATAAAGATGGAAACATACGGTAAAATATTGCTGGTCGCCATGCCCGTATTCTTAGCACTCGTGCTCTTTGAAAAATGGTACGGCTGGGTAAAAGGCAATGATACTGTCCGCACCATAGACATGGTAAGCAGCCTGACCAGCGGGGTCACCAATGTCACCAAAGATGTATTGGGGCTCAGCGTCATTATCCTTTCCTATGGGTGGATGCTCAGGCACCTGGCAATAGTACATATAACGCATGGCTTTTTCACTTATCTCATTGCCTTTCTCGTCCTTGATTTTGCCGGCTACTGGACACACCGGATTGCCCACGAGTATAACTTTTTCTGGAACAACCATATCATTCATCACAGCAGCGAAGAGTTTAACCTTGCCTGCGCCCTCCGCCAAAGTATCTCAGGGTTTGTAAAAATGTTTACCATACTGCTTTTACCGGCCGCATTGCTCGGCGTTCCGGAAAAAGTAATTGCCATTGTGGCGCCGCTCCATCTTTTTGCCCAGTTCTGGTACCATACCCGGCATATCGGCAAAATGGGGTTCCTGGAAAAGATCATTGTCACTCCTTCGCATCACCGGGTGCACCACGCTATCAATAAAGAATACCTTGACAAAAACTACGGGCAGATATTTATTTTCTGGGATAAATGGTTTGGCAGTTTCCAGGAAGAGCTGGCTACCGTGCAACCGGTATATGGCATCACCCGGCCTGCCGCCACCTGGAACCCCATACGGATCAATTTCCAGCACCTCCGGCTGCTTATTATGGATGCCTGGCGGACCCAAAGCCGGAAAGATAAGTTCAGGATATGGCTGATGCCTACCGGCTGGCGGCCGCCGGACGTGGAAGCCCGCTACCCGGTGAGGAAAATTGAAGATGTCTATTATTTCGAAAAGTATGACCCTGCGGTTTCCGGCGCCCTGAAAGCCTGGCTTATCCTGCAACTGCTTTTTTTGTTTTGCTTTATCACCTATTTCTTTGGGAATATTGCTGCGATAGGCAGCCCCGGCATATTTATATATGGCGGATTTATTTTCCTGTATGTATATGCATTTATGGAGCTTGCCGACGGGAATCCCTATGCAATAGTGTGGGAAATACTAAAAGGCGCCATGGGAACGGGCATTGTGCTGCATAATGGCAACTGGTTTGGCGCTGCAATGCCGGGGCTTCAAATAGCTTTATTAGGCTATTTTATAGTCTCCGTTGCTGCGACAGGCTGGTTTGTGTGGAAGCAGGCTGAATAAGTGGTAAGAGGTAAGTGGTGAGTGGTGAGAGATAAGGAGTAAGTATATACTTTCTTTTCACCGCTGTCCTTTGTGTATCTTTGCAGGCAATGCAGGAAGCAAAGAAGAGAAATATCAGGCACTTAAGCCTGCCCGAATTGCAGGAGTATTTCGAGAATTCAGGCGATAAAAAGTTCAGGGCCATGCAGGTATACGAATGGCTGTGGCAAAAGCATGCCCACAGCTTTGATGCCATGACCAACCTGAGCAAAGCGTTGAGAACAAAGCTTTCAGCAGATTTTGAGCTTCCGGCGCTTACCGTTGACACCGCCCAGTATTCTGCCGACGGCACTATTAAAAGCCGTTTTAAAACTTTTGACGGTCATCTTGTGGAAGGAGTATTGATACCCACCGAATCGCGGCAGACCGCCTGTGTCTCCTCGCAGATCGGCTGCAGCCTGAGCTGCAAGTTTTGCGCTACCGGCTATATGGATCGCAAACGCAATCTCCATTATGATGAAATATACGACGAGGTGGTGCATATCTTTCGACAGGCAGAAAATACCTACCAGCAAAAGCTGAGCAATATCGTATTCATGGGCATGGGCGAGCCCTTGCTGAACTATAAAAATGTATTAAAAGCAATAGAGCGCATCACTTCTCCTGACGGACTGGGAATGAGCCCCAAACGCATTACCGTATCTACCGCAGGAGTGGCAAAAATGATCAGGCAACTGGGGGATGATGAAGTAAAATTCAAGCTGGCGCTTTCACTTCATGCCGCCAACGACAAAAAACGGCATGAGATCATGCCGATCAACAATACCAATGATATTCAATCGCTGGTAGATGCGCTCAATTATTTTTACCGGAAAACACATAATGAGATCACGCTTGAATATATCCTGTTCAGGGATTTCAACGACACCTTAAAAGATGCGGATGAGCTGGTAAAGCTGTATCGCCAGATACCCGCCGACCTGGTAAATATCATTGAATATAACCCGATAGCGCTGGCATCTTTCTCAAAGCCGGATGAGGCTACTACGGAAAGATTTATGGAATACCTTGATAAGCATCATGTAAATGCAAGGCTGCGCCGGAGCCGGGGCAAGGATATTGATGCCGCCTGCGGACAGCTGGCAAACAAGGATACTCATTGAATTTTACTACTTTTATAAAAAGAGGCAGTTATGAACAGTGATCTGATTAAAAAAATTCAGTCGCTCCCGGAAGATCTCCGGAAAGAGGTAGAAGATTTTATTGATTTTTTAAATCAAAAAGTAAAAGAACCTTCCGGTATAGTGAAAGCCCGGAAAGCAGGCTTTGCTAAAAATATGTTTACTATAAAAGAAGGTTTTGATGATCCATTGGAAGATTTCAAAGCATATCAATAATGGATCTATTATTAGATACACACTCATTTTTGTGGTTTGCAGAAAATTCCCCGGAGCTTAGTCTCCGGGCAAAAGATAAAATTGAGAATATTAATAACAGGTGTTATTTAAGCATTGCTTCGCTCTGGGAGTTAACAATTAAGGTGTCTTTAAATAAGCTGGAACTCCAACATTCTAACGCCCTTTGATAATTTTTCGTACTATCCCTAATCAGACTTTTATGAGCAAAAAACCTTTCGAAAAGTTCATTAATAAACCGGAAAGCGGCGCAAAGAAAAAAGAGCGCATCCGCCAGGAGAAAAGAAAAGCACGCGCCGAAAAAAATGCATGGTTCGACGAGCAGAAGCGCCTGGCCGCGGAGAAGCGGAAGAGTGGTGGGCGGTCAGCGGTGAGCAATGAGCGGTCAGCTATCAGCGGTCAGCAGCGAGCAGCCGGCAGTGAGCGGTCAGCGGTGAGCCGGCAGCCGGCAGCCGGCAGCGGTGGAAGGGCATCAGCCAATGGACAACGACCGGCAGTTCGGAAACAGCAGCCGGAAACCAGCAGCCGGAAACCGGCGGTCAACCGGCAGCAATCAGCCGGCAGCGGTCAGCCGTCAGCAATCAGCCGTCAGCGTTCGGGAGCTGCATCCGGACAACCTCTAACCTCAAATCTCAAATCTCAAACCCCCGACTTACCCCTCAACAAATTCATTTCCTGGAGTGGCGTATGTGGCCGGAGGGAAGCTGCAGACCTGGTGAAAGCAGGCAAGGTAACGGTGAATGGAAAGCTTATTACGGATCCTCCTTTCAGGGTAAGCGAGGAAGATGTAGTAAAGCTGAACGGCAAAAAAATATCGCTGCAGAAAAACCTGGTATATATACTGCTGAATAAGCCCAAAGACTATATTACCACTACCGATGATCCCGAAGGAAGAAAAACAGTAATGGACTTAATTAAAAAAGCTACCCCGGAAAGAGTGTTTCCCGTAGGAAGGCTGGACAGGAATACCACGGGAGTGATGCTGCTCACCAATGATGGCGAGCTTGCACAGCGGCTTACTCATCCCAAATACGAAGTAAAAAAAATATATGAGGTAAAGGTAGACCAGCCCGTGACCAAACAACAGTTAGATACCATTGCATCAGGCATTACTCTTGAAGACGGGTTTATCCAGCCCGATGCCGTAGCGTATGCCGATGTCAAAGATAAAAGCGTCATAGGCATTGAGATCCACAGCGGGCGCAACCGTATCGTACGGCGTATTTTTGAGCACATGGGCTTTAAAGTGAAAAACCTCGACCGGGTAATGTATGGCATCTTTACCAAGAAAAACGTGGACCGGGGCAAATGGCGCTTTCTTACCGAGAAAGAAATACGCCTGCTCAAGCACCTGAATACTTCTTTCCGCAACAAAAAACCCGCCTGAGATGTTGCAAAGACTAAAAACCGACATACTTGAGGAGAACAATGATTTTATTGCGATAAATAAGCCTTCCGGGTTGTTATCTGTTCCCGACAGAGCCGGAAATGAGGTCTCGCTGAAAGAAATATTAAAGCGGCAGCATGGCGAGATCTACACCGTGCACCGGCTTGATAAAGATACAAGCGGCGTGATCGTATTTGCCAAAAATGCAGATGCCCATAAGTTCCTGTCGGGATTATTTGAAAGCAGGGAAGTAGAAAAATATTACAGCGGTATAGTGCATGGCATCCCCCCGCAGGAAAGCGGGTCAGTAGATGCCGCCATGATGGAACACCCGGTGAAAAAAGGGATAATGGTCACTAATAAAAAAGGAAAGCCTGCGCTCACGGACTACCGCCTGGTAGAAACATTCGGGAATTATTCAGTGATGCAATTCCGTATTCATACCGGCAGAACACACCAGATCCGTGTGCACATGAAGCATATCGGGCACCCCATAGTATGTGATGCAATATATGGTAACGGCGAGCCTGTGATGCTGTCTTCTATCAAAAAGAATTTTAATCTCTCCAAAAAAGAAGAAGAGGAAAGACCTTTATTTCACCGCCTGGCCTTACATGCCGAAAAGCTGGTCTTTACCGACCTGCAAAAACAGCAACATATTATTGAATCTCCTCTCCCTAAGGATATGAAGGCTTTTTTACAGCAGTTGCGGAAATGGAAATTCAGGTAATAATTACCTGTTTCTCGGTTATCAATTGTTGTAGTGTTTCTTTAAGAAAGCCTTTTAAGCTTAAGTCTTCATCCAGTATTGGCCAGTGAATACCTGTGCCGTCTGCAATAAGTTCAAATTGCAGGACTGATGCATTATCAGCTCCAGCAAGTGTTTTGTATAATGAAAGAGGAAGTACAAGTAACTGTTTCGTGCTTAAAAAAATAAGCAGCTTGTTTACTTCAGGCTTTACCTCCACATTTTGAATACGCAGATTGGTATCGAAGATAATCTTTTCAATAGCATCATATTTATTAAGCGAAGTATTCATTCCATTTTTGTTTAAAGATTTCAGTATAGTCATTCACTATTTGTATGATAAAACTTTCTTCCTACTACTAAATCCATGTAGATAAGCTATTAGAATTTCGGGGTCCAGCCATATTTTACCTTTAGCATTTCCCTTGATTACATGCACATGAATAGGTTCATCATTCTCATTACTATAAAAAAAGAATCTAAAACCATTCAGTAACAATAGCGTTGGCATACTATGCAATTTAGGCAAAATCCCCGATCCTTAATAAGTCTTAAATATTGTAAATGTATCGGAACCCGGGCACATCAATTAAGGAAGGCTTACAAAATGTGTGATCATAGCCTCAGACCAGCTACCCGTTTGTAGATTTGTAGAAATGATTGCAAAAAAAGCCTTTGTGCCGTAGGAGCTACCCTTATCCTTTCTTTGTGATTTCCCCTGGCACATAATAAGAAGAGGTCACCTCACTGGCAACCTCTTCTTATTATCAGATCTGTATATGATATCAATGTGCCGCTGCAGGTGCACCTGCAGCCTTGATATTTTTTTGCCAGAAGAAAAATATAATGAACAATACGATCAGTATACCCGGAAAGGCAACCATTTTGGCAAGGGTAGCCTGACCCGCAACCAGGTCCAACTGGTCGCCGGTTAATCCTGTAGCTGCAACTACCGCCTTGTCTTTGTCAATCCAGCCACCGATAATAGGCTGCCATATCGCTGTAGAGAACATCCCTATACCACCGATAATGGACATCCCCAGGGCGCCGCTTAAAGGAACCCGTTGCGCTACCGCACCCACCATGGTAGGCCAGAAAAAGCAAACGCCTATAGCAAAAAATATTGCCGCTATATAAGCCATAGTACCGGTAACCGTGCTGAAAAGATAAATGCCGATAGCGGCAAAGATCGCCCCCATCAGTAACACACCCGTCTGTCCCAGAGTATGGGTAACGGGACCTCCGAAAAACCTTCCCACTGCCATCAGCCCGGTAACCAGGGCAAGAATGAGCATCGGGCTTGCCCCGCTTTTGCTCATGATCAGCCCCACCCATTGCTGTGGTCCAAATTCCGAAATGGCGGTAAGCGACATACATACAAAGAGGAAAATGTACGTAGGCGTAGCCATAGCTTTCAGGTTCTCAGCCAGGGAAGTAGACCCCTGAACCTTTGGCTTGGGAAATATTTTTCCGAAAAACAAAATAGCATAGATTATCGTAGGCACCATGGTAATCCACATTTGCGCCTGCCAGCTCATGTTATGATCAGTCATATACTTGGAGATAAGGCTGCCGATCACAATGCCGCCGGGGAACCACATGTGGAACCTGTTAAGCATCTTGCTCATTTTATCACCCGAATACATATCCGCGATCATAGGATTACATGCCGCTTCCGTACAACCGTTACCAAAGCCAATAAATAAGGTAGAGACAAGCAGGATGGCATAACTACCGGCGAAAATGGTGGTTAAGATGCCAATGGTGTGCATCACAAAAGCGATCTGCATGATCAGCTTGGGACCGATCTTATAATACAACAGTCCTCCGAGGATCATGGAAATAGGAAAACCTAAAAAGAACATCAGGTTGATAAAACCCAGTTGTTCGGCGGAGAGTCCGAAACTTTCTCCTACCTGTGGCAGTATACCCGCTCTTATGGAGAAGGTAAAAGCAGTCGTGATCAGGGCGAAGCAGCTACCGTTAAACAGGACCGACTTGTTAACGTTTTCGTTCATTAAAATATTAGTTTAGATGGTTAAAGGAATATGTTCTTATAAAACATTCTGGAAATATAATAAAAATATCCGCTTTAGATTAAAGAGCGCAAAGATTTTGTTCAGGATAATTCACACATATCCTTTTAATTCTTCCCGGATACTTTTATGGCAGGATAGTACAGGATGAACAATCGTATCCGCAGGTTTACCGGAACCATTCCCGGCAGCATTTATTTCCCGGAGAAAAAATATACCCTGTAAGGAGAAAAGAGCCTGGCTCAGCTTTATTTTATTTTCACAGCCAGCCCAAATTGGATATGGCTTGAATACCAGTTGTATTTTGTGCTCATATTACTGATATTGGAAAGCCCCTGGTTGAAGCGTCCGTACAGGGAAGCAGATCCGAAATTAAACTGGACGCCCCCGGTTGCACTCAGCTCAGGGTGCCTGAAAGCATTAATGCCATCTTTTCTCAGGTTCTCATCTTCAAAAAAAACGATACCTGCCTGCGGCCCGGCGAGCACGGAAAACATGGGAAATATATCATAACGCAGAAGCAGCGGTACATTAAAATATGCCAGCCTCACTTTAGTATCGGCATCAACCCGGCCTACATCATTTTTATAGTACTTATCAAAGTCGCCGGCTTTTGTATAATTATATTGCGCACCCGACAATTCAGGCTGAAACTTAAACTTTTTAGTAATAGCATAGTTAGCCCACACACCTCCCCCGTAACCAAGATTCATTTTTGCAGACATCCCCTTACCATTCACATAAGAATAATTGAGATCAACATTTACGCCATATTCCCATTTCTGGGCCTGGAGCGCTTCGCAAAAAGAAAATAATAATGCAACAACTATAGTACACTTTAAACCCTGCATCATGATCATTGATTTTATGCAACAATAATATCATGCAGGACTGTTAGCATATTGTTATTATAGTTGATCTTTTTATCTTTCTATATCAACATTATTTTTTTACATACAAAATGTACGCGCTCCTGCGAGGGATATACTTAAGTGTACACAAATAAATAGGGCTTTCTGTTTAACGGCCACGTCTATTTTTTCTATGCCACGAATACACGAATGCGCCTGCGGCGTATTCGTGTATCAAATTCGTGTTATGTATTCTGTGCCTGATAACTGCAGCAGTTTTTAAATAATTCTCACAAAAGTCTTGCAGCAATGATGCCGCCAGATCAAATCTTACACTTCAAAAACAGATAATTCTCTTAAGATTTTTTATGAATTCACACTAAATATTCGTGCATTAGTGGCGATATACTCCTTTTTCCAAAATCTATGAGGCGTCTCCAGTTATTCAGCTCTCATACATTTGGGTTCAACCTTTTAAGTCAATCGTATTTGACATATATACCTGTAAACCCGGTAAAATGTCATCAGTGCGGAAGAAGCTTTTTTGATATTCCGTTGAAATATGAATAGTGAGGAGAATACGGGATAAAGATCAGGTGAGCAATTTTTTGCATTCTGCCAGCAGCTTCTCTTTATTAATAGCCGCTGTGCCTACTTCTTCGCAAACGAGCCCCCCGGCGATATTGGCAACTTCAGCCATCAGCTTTGCCTCTTGTGTGGCGGCATATACAAGCGATGCTACCGCGATGACCGTATCGCCGGCGCCGCTTACGTCAGCAATATTCCTTATATGCGAAGGAATAAGGGCAGCTTCATGCTGCTGCTGGTAAAAAACACCTTTCTCGGATAATGTTATGAAAGAAATACGGTGCTGCAGTTTTTCGTGGAGCGCATTATGAATTTCGGTCAATAATTTTTCATCAACCGCCGTAAACATCATATTCAGCCCGTCGGTGACCTCTTTGAGGTTGGGCTTAAAAATATCCACTCCGCGATAAGAGAAGAAATGCTTACGCTTGGGATCTACTGCAGTTAAGATACCATTGTGCCTGCACAGGTCAATTATCTTTTCGATAACAAGCGCTGTGAGCACGCCTTTATTATAATCTTCCAGGATAATTATTTGGGGCTTTTCCTGTGCGATGTAATGCTGTACGGCAAGAATAAGCCTGTTTTCATCCTCATAGCCGAGGTCGTCTGTCAGCTCCTGGTCAAGGCGCATCATCTGCTGGTTGCGGGCGATGATCCTTGTTTTATGGGTAGTGATACGCTTATGGCTTTGAAGCAAAAAGCCTGTATCAATGCGGTGGTCTTCAAACATTTTTTTCAGCAACTGCCCCTCATCATCATCTCCCATTACTGAAAGCACGGAAGCCTTTGCTCCCAGCGAGCATATATTCAATGCTACATTTCCCGCCCCTCCTATCCGGTATTCTTTTTTATGCACTGCCACAATGGGAACAGGCGCTTCAGGAGAGATCCGGTCTACCTTTCCCCACATATAAGCATCCAACATTACATCCCCTACAATACCAACCTTAATATTCTCAAAAGACCCGAAAAGTGCTGTGATGTCGCCCATTACCTTGTATTGATGTATAAAGGAATGATTTCTGCTGGTTTAATTAGGGGTTGCTGTTTAACAGTTCAATATATTTTTTCTATACCACATTTGCCATTTCCATTAAATATTCGTGCATTAGTGGCTAACTATTCTTTTCCCAAAAATCTCATTGAGGCACTTTCAGTGATCCAGCAGCCTCTGATTAACAGCGGCAACGCTATTTTTTTGCTTCCGGCTTTTGATAGGCCGCATTTAACCCTTCAATAACTTCTTTAGTGATATCATACGCCGGATCCTGGTAAAGGAAAATGTTTGCATTGCGGGAATAGGAAAAGATATAGCTGTAACCACGCTCTTTACTATAGCCGGTCAGGTAATCGTTGATCTTCTTAAAGATATCATCACGCAGGATCATCGCCTCCTGCTGTACTTCCTGCTCGGTCTTTCTACGCTGGTTCTCCAGGTATTGCAATTGCTGATCGTACTCTTTTTTAAAAGCGTCCGCCTCCGCCTGTGTAATGGCATTCCCCTTCTTTAAGAATTCGATCCTCCTGTTGTCTAATTGCTGGTAAGCCCCGTTCAACTGCCTGTCCAGCCCGTCTTTTTTCTTTTCAAATGCTTCCATCTTGCTCTTGTAAAATTCAAATCTTGCATCTATGGAATCAAGATCTACATAAGCTACTTTAAGGCTTGCCGGCTGACGGGCAGAATCGCTTATGCTTAGTTCCGGGGTTTTACCGGGCCTGCCAGGGTTGCTCCGGAAAAAAACAATCCCTGAAATAACCAGGGCAACAGCGCTTATTATAATAGAAAAATATTTCATTCGGGGATACAATTTAAAAAAAAGGAGCAGAGGCAATGACCTCTACTCCTTAATAAATATTTAAAAAAACTATTCTTCTTCGTCAAAGCTCATGGCTTCACGGGCCGTTTGCAACAGTTCGTACTCTTCCTTGCTGCCTACGATCATGTTCTCAAACTCACGAAGCCCTGTACCTGCCGGTATCGGATGACCGGTAATTACATTTTCCTTCAGCCCGAGCATATCATCGGTTTTACCCTGGATGGCTGCTGAGCTCAACACTTTTGTAGTTTCCTGGAAGGACGCTGCAGATATCCAGCTATGCGTACCCAGCGATGCTTTGGTGATACCCAGCAATACCGGCTTGGAAGTGGCAGTATTGGCATCACGGAACTCAACCAGCTTCTTGTCGTTGCGGCGGAGAATGGAATTCTCTTCCCTCAGTTCACGCAGACTTACGATCTGGCCGGCGCGCATCTTGGCAGAATCACCCGGATCTGTAACAACTTTCTTATCGAATATCCAGTCGTTCTCCTCGATAAACTCAAACCTGTCTTCAAGATCCTCTTCGAGGAACTTGGTATCTCCCGGCTCTACGATCTCCACTTTCTTCATCATCTGCCTCACGATCACTTCAATATGCTTATCGTTGATACGTACACCCTGTAACCTGTATACTTCCTGGATCTCGTTCACTACATATTCCTGCACGGCGTAAGGTCCTTTGATATTAAGGATATCTGCCGGTGCGGTCTGACCATCAGACATTGGCGTACCTGCCCTTACAAAGTCGCCGTCCTGCACGAGGATCTGGCGGGTCAGCGGAACAAGGTATTTTTTTACCACACCGTCTTTCGCTTCAATAATGATCTCGCGGTTACCACGCTTAACAGCGCCAAAGGTTACCACACCGTCAATTTCGGAAACAACAGCAGGATTGCCGGGGTTACGCGCTTCAAATAATTCTGTTACACGCGGCAAACCACCCGTGATATCACGCAGCTTACCCAACACACGCGGTATCTTCACCATTACTTCGCCGGCACGCACCTCTTCTCCTTCTTCCACAGAGATATGCGAGCCTACCGGAAGATTATATGTTTTTAGCTCTTTTCCTTCTACGGTGAGCATCGGGATCTTGGTCTTGTCTTTTGTTTCAATAACCACTTTCTCACGGTGGCCGGTCTGCTCATCCGCTTCTTCACGGAAGGTCACACCTTCTATGATGCTTTCAAACTTAACCACACCGCTCTGCTCGGAAATAACTACATTATTGAACGGATCCCATGTGCAGATCACATCGCCCTTGCTTACCTGCTGGCCGTCTTTTACCATCAGGATTGATCCGTAAGGAATATTGTTGGTGATCAGCAAGCGGTCATTTTTTACATCAATGATACGCAGCTCCCCGGTACGGCCGATAACAACCTGGGTCTTCTCGCCGCCGGCATTTTCCGAAGCTACAGTACGAAGTCCGTCGAACTGAACGGTACCGTCAAATTTGGCTGTAAGCTGCGAGTCAACGGTTGCAGAACCGGCAACACCACCCACGTGGAAGGTACGAAGTGTCAACTGTGTACCAGGTTCACCGATAGATTGTGCTGCTATAATTCCTACTGCATCTCCTTTTTGAGCGACATAACCTGTAGCGAGGTTAAGCCCGTAGCATTTTACACACACTCCGCGTTTGCTTTCGCAGGTGAGCACGGAACGGATCTCAACCGTTTCAATACCGCTGTCTTCAATCGCGCGTGCTATATCTTCAGTAATAAGCTCTCCGGCAGCAATAATTAATTTGTCTGTCTGCGGATCATATACGTCATGAACGGAAGTACGTCCCAGTATCCTGTCATACAATGGCTCTACAATATCTTCATTGTCTTTCAGCGCACTGATGGCAATACCTCTCAGGGTTCCGCAATCTTCATCATTTATTACCACATCCTGGGCTACGTCTACCAAACGGCGGGTAAGATAACCGGCATCGGCAGTTTTCAGTGCCGTATCGGCAAGACCTTTACGGGCACCGTGCGTGGAGATAAAGTATTCCAATACATTCAACCCGTCTTTAAAGTTGGAAAGGATCGGGTTTTCAATGATCTCAGATCCTGTGGAACCGCTCTTACGGGGCTTCGCCATCAGTCCCCTGATACCGGCAAGCTGCTTTACCTGCTGCTTACTACCACGGGCCCCGGAATCAAGCATCATATATACAGAGTTGAAGCCCTGCTTATCTGTCGCCATTTCCCGGATCAGCGTTTCGGTAACACGGGTATCCACACGCGACCATATATCAATGATCTGGTTGTAACGTTCATTATTGGTGATCAGCCCCATGTTATAGTTATCCCATACTTCCTTCACTTCTTCAGATGCTGACTCTACCAGCTCCTGCTTTAATTCCGGGATCACAAGGTCATTGATGTTGAACGAAAGACCTCCGCGGAAGGCAGTACGGAAACCGAGCTGCTTGATATCATCAAGGAATTTAGCTGTTTTAGGAACATTTGTGATCTTGATGATATCACCAATGATCTCCCTCAATGATTTCTTGGTAAGCAATGCATTCACAAAGCCTACTTCCGCAGGAACATGCTGGTTGAATATTACACGACCAACAGTAGTTTCAATTAATTTATTTTGCAATTCTCCGTTTTCTTTACGGACGTTTGCTTTCACCTTGATTTGTGCATGCAGATCAACTTTTCCTTCATTGTAAGCAATGATCACCTCTTCTGCATTATAAAAAGCTTTGCCTTCTCCTTTTATCTTTTCAGTCTCCGTTGATTTTTTCCCTTTGGAAATATAATATAATCCCAACACCATGTCCTGCGAAGGCAGGGTGATCGGTGTACCATTCTGCGGGTTGAGAATGTTGTGGGAAGAAAGCATGAGCAACTGCGCTTCAAGAATCGCAGCGCTGCTCAACGGAACGTGCACCGCCATCTGGTCGCCATCGAAGTCGGCGTTGAACGCAGAACATACGAGCGGGTGCAACTGTATCGCCTTGCCCTCTACCAGCCTTGGCTGGAAGGCCTGAATAGACAAACGGTGCAGCGTCGGGGCACGGTTTAACATCACCGGATGCCCTTTCAATATATTTTCAAGAATATCCCAAACAATAGCTTCTTTACGGTCAACAAGCTTTCTTGCGCTCTTCACCGTTTTCACTATCCCTCTTTCAATGAGCTTGCGGATGATAAATGGCTTGAACAATTCCGCAGCCATATCTTTCGGTAACCCACACTCATGCAGCTTCAATTCAGGACCAACCACAATTACGGAACGACCGGAGTAGTCAACACGTTTACCCAACAGGTTCTGGCGGAAACGACCCTGTTTTCCTTTCAGCACATCGCTCAGTGATTTCAACGCACGCCCGCCTTCTGCTTTTACGGCGTTTGACTTACGTGAGTTATCAAAGAGAGAATCTATCGCTTCCTGGAGCATACGTTTTTCGTTGCGCAGGATCACTTCAGGCGCTTTGATCTCCAGCAGACGTTTCAGGCGGTTGTTGCGGATGATCACACGACGGTACAGATCGTTCAGGTCAGAAGATGCAAAGCGACCGCCATCCAGTGGTACCAGCGGGCGCAATTCCGGCGGAATTACCGGTATATATTGCATTACCATCCATTCAGGACGGTTCTCAATCCTGCCATTCGCATCGCGGAAAGATTCTACCACGCTCAAACGCTTCAGCGCATCCGCCTTACGTTGCTGAGAGGTCTCAGTTGCCGCAGCATTTCTCAGATCATAACTCAACTGGTCAAGATCAATTCTCGACAGCATTGCCTGTATAGCTTCAGCGCCCATCTTCGCGATGAACTTCTGCGGATCATCATCAGGCAGGTACTGGTTATCTTTCGGAAGATTTTCCAGAATTTCAAGATATTCTTCTTCTGTTAAAAGATCGCCCATTTTCAGGTTGCGGTCTTCTCTTATTCCCGGCTGTATTACAACATAACGCTCATAATACACGATAGTTTCCATTTTCTTGGAGCTGATACCAAGCAGGTAACCAATTTTATTGGGAAGACTTTTAAAATACCAGATATGCACAACCGGTACAACCAGTTTAATATGCCCCATGCGCTCACGACGCACTTTCTTCTCTGTTACTTCCACACCGCAACGGTCGCACACAATACCCTTGTAACGGATACGCTTGTACTTACCGCAGGCACATTCATAATCTTTTACCGGACCAAAGATCCTCTCGCAAAACAAACCGTCTCTTTCCGGTTTGTAAGTACGGTAGTTGATGGTTTCAGGCTTCAAAACTTCACCATAAGACCTTTCAAGAATGGCATCCGGAGAAGCCAGGCTGATAGTGATCTTAGAAAAATTTGACCTTGGACGATTGTCTTTTTTGATAGCCATATAAATTTCTTGGTTTTTTATAACAGGTTTTATGTGAGGGGTGAATAGTCAATGGTGAATAGTGAATATTGCCCATTCACTATTCACCATTCACCCTTTTTATTCAAACTTCAGCTCTAATCCCAATCCTCTTAACTCATGCACCAATACATTAAAGGATTCCGGTAATCCGGCTCTTGGAATATTATCGCCTTTTACAATTGATTCATAAGTCTTGGCGCGACCGATGATATCATCTGATTTAAGCGTTAATAATTCCTGCAGGATGTTAGATGCACCGTAAGCTTCGAGCGCCCACACCTCCATTTCACCAAAACGCTGACCACCAAACTGTGCTTTACCACCCAGCGGCTGCTGTGTAATTAAGCTGTACGGCCCGATAGAACGTGCGTGCATCTTATCATCCACCATGTGGTGCAGCTTGATCATGTAAATGATACCCACGGTAGCTTTCTGGTCAAACCGCTCACCGGTCTCCCCATCATGGAGATAAGTGTGACCGAATGAAGGCAATCCTGCTTTATTGATATAATCGGCAATTTCTTCTGTAGAAGCACCATCGAAGATCGGCGTGGCGAATTTCACACCCAGCTTTTCCGCAGCCCAGCCCAATACAGTTTCATAGATCTGACCCAGGTTCATACGGCTTGGTACCCCCAGCGGGTTCAGCACAATATCAACAGGCGTTCCGTCTTCAAGGAAAGGCATATCTTCCGCACGTACGATCTTGGCTACAATACCTTTGTTCCCGTGGCGACCCGCCATCTTATCACCTACTTTCAGCTTACGCTTTACCGCAAGGTATACTTTGGCAAGCTTCAATACACCGGCAGGCAGCTCATCACCTATTGAGATATTGAACTTCTCTCTTTTGTAGCGGCCAAGCTCCTCGTTGTATTTGATATTATAGTTGTGCAGCAGAATATTGATCTGGTGATCTATGTGTTCATCGCCGGTCCATCCCAAAGGATTGATATTCTGGTAATCTAATGCAGCAAGATTTTTAGCATTGAACTTTGCGCTCCTGCCGATCTGCATTTCACCAAAGTTATTGGTAACGCCTGATGAAGTTTTGTCTTTCAGCAGTACCTGCAGCTTGCCGATCAGCACATCAAGCAGTTCTTTTTCATTCTGCTCGTGTATCTTTTCCAGTTTATCAATAGCGGCTTTTTCACGCACTTTGGCATTCTTGTCTTTTTTGGCGCGCTGGAAAAGTTTTTTACCGATCACCACACCTTCTGTTCCGCTCGGCGCTTTCAGCGAAGCGTCTTTCGCATCCCCGGCTTTATCACCAAAGATGGCACGCAACAGTTTTTCTTCGGGGGTAGGATCGCTCTCTCCTTTGGGAGTGATCTTACCGATGATGATATCGCCTTCCTTAACCTGCGCACCTATACGGATGATACCATTCTGATCAAGATCTTTGGTAGCTTCTTCAGACACATTAGGAATATCGGGGGTCAGCTCTTCTTCACCCAGTTTTGTATCACGTACTTCCAATTCGTATTCTGAAATATGAATAGAAGTAAAAAGATCTTCGCGGGCAACCTTTTCGCTGATCACGATCGCATCTTCAAAGTTGTATCCTTTCCAGGGCATGAACGCCACTTTAAGGTTACGCCCGAGCGCCAGCTCGCCATCTTTGGTTGCATATCCTTCGGTAAGAAAGTCTCCGTTCTTCACCCGCTGTCCTTTCTTCACGGCGGGACGCAGGTTGATACAGGTTTCCTGGTTCGTTTTCATGAACTTGGTAAGCTTGTATATCTTGAGGTCATCTTCAAAGCTCACCAGCTTTTGCGCTTCATCTCTTTCGTAGCGCACATGGATCTCGTTGGCATCCACAAATTCAATCACGCCATCGCCGTCTGCATGTATCTGTATACGGGCATCACGGGCCGCTTTTCCTTCAAGACCGGTGCCTACAAACGGCGCCTGCGGCACGATCAAAGGAACAGCCTGGCGTTGCATGTTTGATCCCATCAGCGCACGGTTGGCATCGTCATGCTCAAGGAACGGGATCAGTGATGCGCTCAGCCCCACGATCTGGTTGGGCGCCACATCCATATATTCTACTTCTGTTCTTTCCAGTATCGGGAAATCACCTGTCTGCCGCGATCTTACCAGTTCTTCCACAAACGCGCCATTGGTATCCAGCGGGGCGTTGGCCTGCGCGATCTTGGCTTCATCCTCTTCTTCAGCGCTCAGGTAAGACAGCTTTTTCATATTCACCTTCCCATGTTCCACTTTCCGGTAAGGCGTTTCTATAAAGCCCATTTCGTTGATCTTGGCATGCACGCAAAGCGTGGATATCAGACCAATGTTCGGACCTTCAGGAGTTTCAATAGTACATAAACGGCCATAGTGGGAGTAATGCACGTCGCGCACCTCAAAGCCGGCACGTTCGCGGCTCAGACCACCGGGCCCGAGCGCGGAAATACGACGCTTGTGGGTGATCTCACTCAGCGGGTTTGTCTGGTCAAGGAACTGCGACAACTGCGAAGTTCCAAAGAAGGAGTTGATCACAGAAGAGAGTGTCCTTGCATTGATAAGGTCTACCGGGGTAAATACCTCGTTGTCGCGCACGTTCATTCTTTCACGGATGGTTCTGGCCATACGTGCCAGACCAACGCCAAACTGTGCAAACAACTGCTCACCCACTGTGCGTACACGGCGGTTGCTCAGGTGATCTATATCATCAATTTCCGCTTTGGCATTAGTAAGCCTCACCAGGTATTTAATGATCTCAATAATATCCTCTTTTGTAAGCGTTTTCTGATCCAGCGGCTGGTGCAGGTTGAGCTTGCGGTTGATCTTATACCTTCCTACTTCGCCCAGGTCATATCTCTTGTCAGAGAAGAACAGCTTGTCAATAATGCCGCGGGCTGTTTCATTATCCGGGGCATCGGCGCCGCGCAACTGGCGGTAGATATGCTGCACAGCTTCCAGCTCGGAGTTGGCGCTGTCTTTGTTCAGCGTATTGTAAATGATAGCAAAATCTCCGCTCACTTCTTCCTTCTGGATAAACACGCTCTTTACATCCATCTCCACAATCAGGTCAACAGCCTCTTCGTCAAGCACGGTATCACGCTCCAGGACTACTTCGTTCCTTTCAATAGATACTACCTCTCCGGTATCTTCATCCACGAAATCTTCTACCCATGTTCTCAATACGCGGGCAGCGAGGCGCTTCCCGATATAGGGAGTTAAGGATTTCTTATCGCCTTTTACCTCGTCGGCCATACCAAACAGCTCAAGAATGTCCTTATCGGTCTCATAACCGATAGAACGGAGCAGGGTAGTTACCGGGAATTTCTTCTTACGGTCAATGTATGCGTACATTACATTGTTGATATCGGTAGCAAACTCCATCCAGGCGCCCTTGAACGGGATCACCCTTGCGGAATATATCTTAGTCCCGTTGGGGTGGAGCGATTGCCCGAAAAATACACCGGGGGAGCGGTGCAGCTGTGAAACCACCACACGCTCAGCACCGTTGATCACGAACGTGCCGCGGGGGGTCATATAAGGAATATTGCCCAAAAACACATCCTGAACGATCGTCTGGAAGTCTACATGCTCCTCATCATTACAGCTCAGCCTGAGCTTTGCCTTCAGGGGAACAGCATAAGTCAACCCCCTTTCCATACACTCATCAATACTATAGCGGGGCGGATCAATAAAGTAATCCAAAAACTCAAGCACAAATATGTTCCGCGTATCAGTGATCGGGAAGTTTTCCTTGAACACTTTAAAAAGCCCTTCAATATTTCGCTTGTCGGGAGTGGTTTCCAACTGGAAAAATTCCTTGAACGACTGAATCTGGATCTCTAATAAGTCAGGAGTTTCAGCCAAATGTTTGATTTTACCGAAATCAATCCTGCTGTTTGCAGCAACTTTTGTTGAAGACATAGTTTTAAAAAGCGCTTTTTTTGTTTAATGACAAAAATGCTATATAGGCTTTGTTTTGGGAAAACAAAACATATTGCATATCAGTCACTTATAAATTCAATTGAAAAGTCAAATTGTATCAGGCCTAATTTAAGGAGTGCAAAGGTACTGAATAATAATATCTGAACAATTTTTTTTGAACTTTAACCCGCATTTAATAAAATGTTGATAACTTCTTACCGGTTCACCGGAAATGACCTGATCGCATCCTCCGCTTCCCCGGCAGCATATACCGGGCATGCGCCATGTTTTGTGGCTACAAAAGCGCCCATCCCCGAGGCAAATTCCAGCGCTTCGGCAGTAGACGACCCTTTTATCACCCTGGAGAGAAAAGCTGCCAGAAAGGAATCCCCGCTGCCAATGGTATCCGCCACCACAACTTTGCAGCCCGGATGCTCATAAAACTGCCCGTCATTCAGCACGATGGCGCCTTTGTCGCCTCGGGTAGTAAGGATCGTATTAAGATGAAATTTATCCTGGAAAGCCACAATTTGTTCTTTATCACCTCCTTCAAAGCCAAACCAGCCGGAAAGCAGGTGCAGCTCATCTTCGTTCAGTTTCAGCACATCGGCATGCCGCAGCAGGTAATCAAGGGTAGATCTTTCATAATGCGGTTGCCGCAAGTTGATATCCAGCACTTTATGTCTTGCAACTTCGAGTAGCTCAAAGAGCGTTTGCCGGGAAACCTCGCTCCTGGCCCCCAGGCTCCCGAAAATAAAATAAGGCGTATTTGCGATCAGTTGCTGAAGCCGGCGGTTGTATTCTATAAAGTCCCAGGCCACGGGCCTGACGATATCATAAGTAACGCTGTTGCCGTCGAGCTTTGCCAGCACCCTGCTCGTTTCATGGGTGTTGTCTACCTGCACAAAATCGCCCGTAACATTTTTTGAAGTGATAAAGCTTAATAATTGTTGCCCCAGGTCATCGTTCCCTACCCGGCTGATCATAGCGGCAGGAACACCCAACTGGTTAAGATGATAGGCCACATTCATTGGCGCCCCGCCGGGCAACATTTTATCAGGCAGTATATCCCATAATATTTCACCAAAGCATACGGCAGTGTAATTGTTATTATTCATGCGTTCAAATTAGGGAAAAATTTCTGTTTATAAGCAGCATCATACGGTGCATGCTTCGACAATTCATTTAAGTGATATTGTCTTTTTGTATCAGGGTTTATTTTTTAATATTCAGGACCTGCGCATTCTTCTGCGCTTTCAGCGCCAGCTCGGTGGCCAGAAGGCAATGCTCCTGCGTCATAGCCGTTTCAGTGCGGTTGATGACATCATTGACAAATTGTTCCCCAAAAGGCAGGGGTTCGCTATTGCAATCCATATATTTTGTTTCTTTCTGGTTTACCAGGTAAAGGTGATTGCCGCCTTCATGACTGGCAATATCAATGTTTTTGCGTATTTCAATATAGCCGTCAGTGCCGAGGATGGTCAGCCGGCCGTCTCCCCAGGATTTCAGCCCGTCCGGGGTGAACCAATCCACGCGTATATACCCTGTGCCCTGGTTGCCTCTTACCGTTACATCGCCAAAATCTTCAAAAGCGGGATATTGCGGGTAATGGACATTGCCTGCCTGGGAACAAACGACCTCAGCCTGCGTGGATCCAGTAAAAAAAAGGAACTGGTCAAACTGGTGAGAACCGATATCCGTGATAATGCCTCCATAATATTTTTTATCAAAAAACCATTCCGGTCTGGTTGCAGGGTTCATTCGGTGAGGTCCCATACCGATGGTTTGGATCACATTGCCGATGGCTCCCGCTTTCACCAGTTCCCCGGCTTTTACGGTCGCTTTATTTTCCAACCGTTCGCTGTACATGATGATGTACATGCGTTTGGTTTCCTTTTGCACCCGGCGCACTTCTTCCAGTTGCTCTAATGTGGTAATGCCCGGCTTATCCACCAGGTAATCTTTGCCATGTTTCATTACTTCAATGCCAAGCGGCGCACGCTCTACCGGGATACCGGAGCTGAGCACCACCTGTATGGTATTGTCTTCGAGTATCTCTTTTTGACTGCGTGCGGGTTTTGCCGACGGATATTTCTTAGAAAAAGCGGCTGCGAGCTCCGGTTCTTTGGCGTAAAAGGAAACCAGTTGGCCGCCGCCTCGCGTTACGGCATCTACCATGCCATATATATGAGAATGATTGATATTAATAACGGAGAACCTGATCTTCGGCGCATTATGGGTAGCAGACAAAGCGGGTTGCGATAAGGAGGAGAGAATAGTAATACCAGCGGCTGCCCTGGAACCGTTTTTGATAAATCTCCTGCGGTTCAATGAAAAATTATGCATGCTTCTGTATTTTATGACAAGTGTTGAAGAATTAAATATAGCTTATAATAGTATACCCGATCCCTTTATGCTTGATAAATTTTTGTTTTCCTGTGCGAACTAAATGAGGTTCCTGTTACTACTGGCACATTTCAGATTTTCGCAAGCGGAGCATCAATCATTGAAAAAAAGACACTGAATTGTGGTACGTGCAGCCGGTTTCGTCATTTCGAGTTAACAATTAGCTGGCGTTTCAATCATTGCGGCAGCGACGCTGAGATTGCTTCGCCGCACATCATTCTTAATATTTTGAGGTTGCTTTGGCGGCTGCCAATGACGTATTGATGTAAACGCATATTACGACGGGAGAGAAATCTGCCGGGCAAGAGTACAACAGTTGAGCATTGGTACAAAAGCTCCGCAGATTTCTCCTTCGCGTAAGAGTGATTTAACTATAGAGATCGTGTTGGCTCAGTCGAAATGACGTGCAAGTGGTTGATGATTTTGTAACGCTCATGATAATTCAGGTTTACAAATAATCTATTCTCTCGCCGAAACCCCACGGGCATACCCCATATTTGGCAGGCGTGCCTGCCCGGTAATTTGAAAAGCACTTCAATAACCCCGTAAAACCCGCATAGCTTATCTTTGATCATTCTAAAAGATAATACATGCTTAAAGTAGGTATTTTTGGAGTAGGTCACCTTGGCAAATTCCATATCAATAACTGGCAGAAAATAAAAGGTGCGAAGCTTGTTGGATTCTATGATCCTGATGATACTGCAGCAGCAGAGGTTTCAAAACAATACGGGCTTAAAAGATTTGATAACCAGGACGAGCTTGTAGCAGCCTGCGATGCGGTGGACATTATCGCTCCTACCACCTTTCATTTTGATCTTTGTGAGAAAGCCATACGCAACAGCAGGCATGTATTTGTGGAGAAGCCGCTTGCAGATACTATGGAGGAGGCGCATAAGATAGTAAAGCTTGCCAAAGAGGCCGGCATCAAAGTACAGGTAGGGCATGTGGAGCGCTTCAATCCGGCGTATCTTGCCCTCAGCGGCTACCAGCTTGCGCCGATGTTCATAGAAGTGCACCGGCTCTCCCAGTTCAACCCCCGTGGCACGGAGGTAAGTGTGATCCTCGACCTGATGATCCATGATATAGATATCGTGCTGAGCATCGTTAAAAGCGGGGTAAAGCATATATCGGCGAGCGGGGTAGCGGTAATGACCGATACACCCGATATTGCCAATGTGCGCATTGAATTTAACAACGGCTGTGTAGCGAACCTCACTTCCTCCAGGATCTCTATGAAGAAAATGCGGAAGATGCGGCTGTTTCAAAAAGACGCCTATATCGGCATTGACTTCCTGGAAAAGAAAACAGAGATCATCAAGCTGAAAGAAGATTCCGACAGGGATGCCTTCACCTTTGATATTGAAACGCCCTCAGGAAAAAAAGAGATCGCCATTGCCAATCCGCCGGTGCCAGATGCCAACGCTATTTTATTAGAGCTGGAAGCCTTCGTGAAGGCAGTGACCGGCAACAATCCCACGCCTGTGTCGGAAGTGGACGGGTTAATGGCTATGGATGTGGCGCACCAGATATTACAGAAAATCCAGTCTGCTAATTACGTTGTAAAATAAGCGGTACATTTTCCATGCCATGAAGAACCGGCAAAAAATATCCATAGCCTGGTATGCGACCGGCGATTATATTGCCTGTGCGCTTGCATGGACAGTAGCATTTTTTATACGCAAGCAGCTTGGCGGCTTTACTATGGATATAGCCGGCGAGCTTTCCTCCAATCTTTTGCTGCAGATCAGCATTTTTCTTATCCCCGCCGGCTGGCTGATGTTGTTCCTCCTGGCAGGAAGCTACCACCGGCCGGTGTATGTCAGGTCAGGGCTGTCGGAATTTACCACAACATTCATCTGTACCCTGCTTGGCTGCCTGGTGCTTTTCTTCATGCTTGTGCTTGATGACAGGCAGGTGAACTATCCTTATTACTACAAGGCCTTTTTTACGCTGTTTATATGCCACCTCCTGCTGGTCTGGACAGCCCGGTCCATTATCCTTGGAACAGCCCGGAGACAATTAATCAGGAAAAAAGTATGGTTTGATACGGTGATCATTGGCAACAATACTACGGCCATGCAGGTATATCTTGATATAAAAAAGAACCAGGAGATCCTGGGCTACAGGTTCGCAGGATTTATAGACGACACCCATTCCCGCAACGGCTTAAAAAAATATATGCCCTGCCTTGGCGGCACGGAAAAACTGGAAGAGATACTGGAAGAAAGCAGGGCAGACCAGGTGATCATTGCCATGGAAGGCGCACCTGCGGGTGAAATAACGGATATCGTTAACCGCTTAAGCGAAAAAGATGTAGATATAAAAATGGCCCCCAGCCATCTTGATATACTGGCAGGGTCGGTGAGAACCCGGAATGTGCTGGATGCACCATTGATTGACTTAAGAAAGGGGCTGATACCGGAATGGCAGCAACACCTGAAAAGATTAACAGATATCCTGGTATCGGTATCAGGGCTGGTATTGCTCTCCCCCCTGATGCTGTATACCGCCATAAGAGTAAAACTGTCTTCCGCAGGCCCGGTGTTTTATGCACAGGAACGGGTAGGTTACAAAGGCAAACCGTTTATAATGTACAAGTTCCGCTCCATGTATGCTGATGCCGAAAAGAACGGACCTGCGCTTTCGTCGCATGAAGACCAGCGCATTACGCCCTGGGGTAAAACAATGCGTAAATGGCGCATTGATGAGTTACCGCAATTCTGGAATGTAATAAAAGATGAAATGAGCCTGGTAGGCCCGCGGCCGGAACGCCGGTTTTATATTGATGAAATAAACAGGCGCACCCCCTATTTCCGTTACCTGCTGAAAGTAAAGCCGGGCATTACCAGCATGGGCATGATAAAATTCGGCTATGCAGAAAATGTGGAGGAAATGATCGAACGCATGCAGTACGACCTGGTATATATAGAAAATATTTCGCTCGGGCTTGATTTTAATATCATGCTCCATACGCTCAGGACAATACTGAAGGGAAAGGGAAAGTGAGCGGGTATTGTTTGTTACTACTGCTATGTTGATCGTGAAACGGCAGACGTGAGATACGAGATGTGAAAGTCTCACGTTTCACCTTTCACGTCTCACAATTGTTTTACATTTGAACCGAACTTTTTACCGCGTGAAATACCTGGCATTTACAATCTGTTTATGGTGCTGCCTGGCAGGAAGCAAAGCCCAGGATATTTACTGGCAACAGCAGGTGAACTACACTATTACGGCTGTGCTGAACGATACGGACCATGTGGTGGATGGCTTTGTAAAAATGCAGTATACTAATAACTCCCCGGATACATTATCGTTTATATGGCTTCACCTGTGGCCTAATGCATATAAAAATGACCGGACAGCATTCAGCGAGCAACAAATAGAGAATGGTAATACGGATTTTTATTTTTCAACGCCGGAACAGAAGGGATATATCAACCAGCTCGACTTCAGGGTAAACGACATACATGCAACCGTTGAAAACCACCCGCAATATATTGATGTGGTCAAACTGATATTATCACAGTCGCTGCTGCCGGGAGCAACCATATTGATCACAACGCCTTTTCACCTGCAATTACCACAAAATTTTTCGCGTGGCGGTCATATCGGTCAGTCTTATCAGCTTACCCAATGGTATCCCAAGCCGGCAGTATATGACCGGAAGGGTTGGCACCCGATGCCCTATCTTAACCAGGGAGAATTTTACAGCGAGTTTGGAAAGTATGATGTATTTATTACCGTGCCGGAGAACTACGTTGTAGCCGCAACAGGCGTTTTACAGAACGAAGCAGAAAAAGAATGGCTGAAAACCCGGAACTCCTTTGACTGGAAAGAGCAGCGTTTCCGGAAAAAGATCAAACCGGGAACTTATAAGGTCATCCGACGGCTTTTTCCTCCGTCGTCCGCAGCTACCAAAACGCTCCATTATTCACAGGATAATATACACGACTTTGCCTGGTTTGCGGATAAGCGGTTTATTGTACAACAGGACACCTGCATGCTCACCACAGGAAAGATTACAGAGGTATACGCCTATTATCTGCCTGCTGCAAAAAATAACTGGGGCAATACCGTTAATGATATTAAAGCAGCGTTGAGAAATTATTCCAATGCTATCGGCTCCTATCCATACCCGGTTGTAAGCGCGGTGGAAGTGGATGATAAAAAATACGGGGGTATGGAATATCCTACTATTGCTGCTGTTTCCTCCCGCGTGCCAAAGCAGTTGCTGGCAGAAGTGATCGGGCATGAAGTGGGGCATAACTGGCTGTATGGCATTTTGGCCAGCAATGAACGGCAGCATCCCTGGATGGATGAAGGAATGAACAGTTATTTTGGAAGCATCTTCCGTGCTGATAATAAGCCTGCCAATATATTCACTGATATGGAAGGCATTGAAAGGATTGCCTTTGAAACCGTTGCAGCCGCAAAGAAAGATCAACCGGTAGAAACACCGGCGCCTGCCTTCAGTCTTTTGAATTACGAACTCTCCGCCTATTACAAAACCGGTGAATGGATGAAGCAATTAAAGACTTCGCTGGGAGCTCCTGCTTTTGATTCGGCAATTCACCGTTATTACAATGAATGGCAGTTCAAACATCCTTATCCGGGAGATTTTAAGCATATAGTGGAAGTTGTTTCGGGGAAGAACCAGGATAGCATTTTTGATCTTCTCACAACGAAAGGAAGCATCATGTCTCCTCACAAGAAGGCATTCCGTTTCGGGTTAATAGGAAAGCCCGATGCGGCACAGCAATATCATCACCTCAACCTTGCACCGGCATTAGGGTATAATTATTACGACAGGCTAATGATAGGCGGTATCATTCACAATTATACGCTGCCGTTGAGGAAGCTGCAGTTTGTGGCTGTGCCCATGTATGCAACCGGCAGCAAACAATTCAATGCAATAGGCCGCGCAACATATACCTGGTACCCGGATAATATAGTTTACAAAGCTGAAGCAGGGCTGTCATTTTCAAAATTTACAGAGAATATATATACAGACCCGGCAGGGGTAAAGAATTATCTTGGATACAGAAAACTGGTTCCCCATATCAGGCTCACCTTCCGCAATGCGGATCCCCGCAGCCAACAGACAAGATACTTACAGTTAAAATCTTATTTTATCAATGAAGATGCATTATATTTTTACCGGGACACTGTTGCTATGAAAAACCAGTATGCTGTTTCGGGGAAATGGCGTACTGTTTTTCAATGGCGGTTCGTAACTGAAAACAGCCGGGCGCTATATCCCTATCGCTGGGACATCCTGGCGGAACATTCAAAAGACTTTATGCGGCTCGCATTTACCGGCAATTATTTCTTTAACTATCCCAACAAAGCCGGGCTGAACGTCCGCGCTTTTGCAGGAAAATTTATTTACCTGGGTGGTGAAACTTCTTTAAAAAGATCCAATACGTATATGTATCGCCTGGATCTAAGCGCCCCCAAAGGTGATGAAGATTATACCTACAGCAATTATTTTATCGGACGGAATGAATATGACGGGTTCCTGTCGCAGCAGGTAATGATACGCGATGGAGGCTTTAAAGTAGGCACTGATTTATTAAGCAATAAAGTAGGAAAAACGGACGACTGGCTTGGCGCATTGAACTTCAGCTCTTCCTTTCACCCAAAAGTTCCTCTGAAGCTGTTTGTGGATATAGGTACTTACAGCGAAGCATGGAAAAAGGATGCAGAAACTTCAAGGATATTATTTGATGCAGGTATCCGGTTGTCCTTGCTGAAGGATATAGTGAACATATATATACCGGTGTTGTACAGCAAGGTATACCGGGATTATTTCCGTTCTTATACAGAAAATACATTTTTTCAAAAAATATCTTTCAGTATAGATATACAAAACCTTAGCTTTAAGAAATTAGATCCACACATCCCATTATAGCCTGCGATCATGACCGGACAAATTCAATATCTGCAGCGTCAAAAGATAAACATTTCAAAATGGGATCGCTGTATAACTATGTCAGGCAACGGGTTGATCTATGGCTATTCCTGGTGGCTTGATGAAATGGCGGAAAACTGGGATGCATTGGTTTTAAACGATTATGAAGCTATTATGCCTTTGATATGGCGCGAAAAATATGCTTTTAAATATCTGTACCAGCCTCCTTTCACTGCCTGCCTGGGTGTATTCGGGAATACGGAGCAGCATGGAATAATCACGGACTTTTTACAATCCATTCCCCAGCAGTTCCGTTTCTGGGATATTGACCTGAATGAAGCGAACAAAGAGGTCAGTAACAACAGGCATTTTTTTCAATCCTCATCCCGTATCAACCAAATGCTTTCCCTTGCTAAAAGCAGGGACGAGATCCGTGAAGGATACAGCCGCCTTGCCCGTCGTTCGCTTGCCCGGGCAGCGGCAGCAAAGCTTCGTATAAAAAGAGACATCCCTGTGCAGGATGTTGTGGAGCTGTACCGCAGCGAATATGAGCGGCGGCATAAAAATATTAAGGCTGCCGACTACCTTTCGCTTATTAAAGCATGTATACAGGCTTCAGAAAAGGGTTATATGAAAAGCTATCTTGCATTATCTCCGGAGGAAGAACCTGTTGCATTTTATTGCGTGTTGCAGGGCAGCAAGTTTGTATATTCTTTAATAGGCGGCAGCACCGCCGCCGGCAAAGAAAGCGGGGCTTTTTATTTGCTGACCGATGCAGCCATCACAGATCAGGCAGGCAGTAACAGGGGCTTTCGTTTTGAAGGATCTGATATCCCGGGAATCGCCTTCTTCAACCAGCAGTTCGGCGCTTTGCCGGTATCATACCTGCATATAAAAATGAATCGTCTTCCTTTTCCTGTAAACCTCCTGAAGTGAACAGCCACGAATGCACTAATGTATTTTTATTCGTGCATCAGTGACGTACGTTCCTTTCATCTGACTTCCCGGGAAATACACTGGTCAATCGTTGTTTGATCTTACGGCCCATACCAGTTCAGCACCGCCTGCCTTCTCTATGGAGGGAAGTATCTCGAATCCCTTTTCCCGGAGCAATGCAGCACTTTTTTTCCTGATAGCGGGAGAATGACATTCCATTACGATGATCTTTACTATATCCAGCCATTCTTCCGGTGCATTGAAAAGATACGCTTCACCTCCTTCTATATCAATTTTCAGGAGATCAATCCCTGTGATCATCATTTCTTTAATAAACGTCGGGAATGTAAGGGCGCGGACGGTAATGCCCGTATCTTCCTCTGCTATTCCGGTATTATACGCTTTTGCGCTTTGCTTCAGGTTAACTATTCCATCTGTTGAATATATAGCAGCCTGTACAGGAACAAGGCGGGACTGAAGGATCTCTTCCGAAAGATTAGATGTCAGGATATCAAAATTCGAAGGGTCAGGTTCTACGGCATATATCATCGCAGTTGAGAACAGTTGACTGAAGTATAGTGACGACATTCCAATATTAGCTCCCAGGTCTGCGATAGTATTGATCTCGTGCTCCTTCAAAATGGGATGTTCGTATACTTTTTGCAAGAATATTTCGTAAAACATTTCAATGTCTCCGGCGAATGTTCTCAGTTGAATTGTTTTCTCATGACCACCAGGCTTCAGATGATAAGCAACTGGTTGCTCATTGTTTCGCTGAACTGTACCTGTTTTTTTCCTGCTGTATTTTTTTGTGTTTATGATCAACCGGCAAAAGGAGCCAGGATCTGCGCTGATAGCATAGCAGAAAAAAAATTTGCTCAATGCGGCGGCGAGCCTTTTTATCATGATGAGTATGCTGTAAGCTTCTTTAACCGCAAAGTTCGCTAAGAACTTCCCGGATCAAATTGTCTCCTTTGCGCTTTCTTTGCGAAAAGCTTTGTGTTCTCTGCGGTTTAAAAATCTCTGTTATTAAAATCATTCTTCCCTGGATAGCGCCCCGGACCTGTTTTTCAATACCTGTTCTGCCAGCAGCATATCGGCAGGCAACGTTATTTTGATATTCTCTTTTTCTCCTTCTATCAGAAATACATCCGCTCCGGCGGCTTCCACCACCGATGCTTCGTCGGTAAAACGGGGATCGTATTCCTGCTTAAAGGCCGAGAGAATAATTTCAGCCCTGAATGTTTGCGGTGTTTGAACAGCTCTCAGCGCATTCCTGTCTACGATGCGGGTCTTTCCATCAGCGATCATACGTATACTGTCGGTAACAGCAATAGCAGGTATGGCGCTGCCTTTCTGCAAAGCCTGTTCATAACATCTCCTGATGAGTGCCGGCGTGATGAGGCACCTTACCGCATCATGCACAAAAATGATAGCATTATCTGCGGCGTGTTCCAGTCCGTTCTTCACAGAATGAAAACGCGTTGCTCCGCCTGCAACAATTTTTACCCGGGAGGGTGCTGAAGTGGTCTGGATAATCTGTTTTCCCTCTTCCAGAAAACCAGGCGGCAATACCAGCACGATCTGCATATCATTGTATGCGGCCGAAAAGGCTTCTAAAGTATGCCACAGCACAGGTTTGCCATTCAGCAGCAGGAATTGTTTGGGACGGCTTGCGCCCATACGGCTGCCCGAACCACCTGCAACTATTACGGCATATTTTTTCATGAAGCCTTTTGCCGGCAAATTAATCATTCACCCTGAAAGAGGATTTGTAAATTGCAATATGTTCAAAAAATACGGCTGGTTCAGTATATATATCCTCTTTACTGCCTGCAGTCCGGTCAAGCCGCCAAAGCAGCAGGAAGTGCTCGCCCTGCGCGAGATGAATGAACTGGTGACGGTAGAATACGTGGTAAATAAAATAATAAAAGCCAGCGATGATAAGACATGGTATAAAGTAGGCGACAGGAAGATCCTGATGACCTGCGAAGCCACACTGAAAGCCGGTATTGATTTTTCTAAAATTAATGAGAACAATATTGTTATTGACGGCAAAAATATTACCCTCACACTCCCACCTGCCAGTCTTTTCTCTATCAGCATCAAACCGGAAGATATAAAAGTGGCCTATGAAGAAGTGGACGCATTCAGGAGCAGCTTCTCGTCGGCAGAAAGAGACCGGCTTGCAGCCCAGGCGCAGGAACAAATCAAAAGCAGCGCCGACTCGCTGGGCGTGCTGCATACAGCAGAAGCTAATGCCAGTCTCTTCGTAAGTAACTTTTTGCGAAATATGGGCTATGAAAAAGTAATAGTTACATTCAGTAACAACCCGGTAGTACCAAAATTGAACTGACAATGGTAAAACGACTGATCAGGTATGCTATTATCCTTGGGCTGGCGATAATCATTGCCTTATTGCTGAAGGATCGCTGGCTGCCTTCATTGAAAAACATTTTCAAAGCCCAACCGGTGATGATTGACAATACTCCTATCCTTATTAAAGAAATTCATGAGCTGGCACAGCTTTGCACCGTCACTGCCTTTGATGAAGTAGTAGCTGATTCCGTGGAGATAAGAGAAAAATCTGCACTCGAATCTCTCCTGCCTGATATGTCCGGTTTTGGAAGACTGCCGGTAACAGGCAAACGCCTTGTAATTATTGGTCGTGGTAAAACAATTGCAGGAACTGACCTTAAAAAATTAAATGATCAATCCATATATGCTAAAGGAGATTCTGTTGCCGTGGTATTGCCTCCTGCGGAGATCCTGGATGCCATTATGAATCCTTCCGATATTGAAACTTTTTCTGAAGTTGGAGAATGGAGCAGCGATGCGATAACAAAAGTAAAGATCAAAGCGCGCAATATGATGATAGCCCGTGCGCTGAAACAGGGTATTTTGCAAAAGGCTGATGCAAGAAGTAGAATGCTCATGGAAAATTTTTTACGAAGCGCTGGGTTCACCAAAATAAGTGTGCAGGTAAAAGGAAGTGCGTGAAACGATAAAAGAGACCTCTTCTACGCCTGAGCCAGTATCGCAGTATCAGCAAATTCCGGCTGAACCTGCCGGCTTTTGCTTTTCTTCTTTCTCCCCCGCCATATCATAAAGCCGGTAACAGGAAGGCTTGCTCCTATCAGCGATCCAAAAAATGCCATGATCTTTCCCGCCAGCCCCAGTATAGCGCCCACATGTATATCGTAATTCATCCTTGCGATCTTATCTTCAATAGCGGCATCTTTAAAAGAGCCTGCATATACGCCGGTAGCCGGAAGCTCCTTTACCGTGTATCGATCGTAATGATAATAATCCGTATTATAATAAGTGCCGGGACGATGATTTACAAAACCTTCAATAGGGTCAGTAGCGGCAGAAGGATAATATACACCGTAACTCTCGCCGGGCTTTGCCAAAGCAGCCATATACATATACACCTGGTCGCCGGGAGCGGCTCCCGCTGCAGCGATCCTGGTAGTATCCGATACCGGGTGTTCGTGAGGCGGTAATATTTTCCCGCCGGAGCTTACAAAGTATACCGATTTTGCAAACCACTCAAACCCCATTACCAGCCCGGTGATCGCAATAAAAATGCATACCCAGGTCATATAAAAGCCCAGCACATTATGCATATCATAATTTACCCGCTTCCATTTTGCATTCCACCTGATGGTGAATCGTTGCTTACGCGCAGCCTTGTTTTTGGGCCACCACAGTATAAGCCCGGTGATCATCATGATTAAAAATATCAGTGTTGCAGAAGCCACAATGGGTTGCCCGATATTGGGAGGAAGCCAGAGATAGAAATGTCCCATCAGCACCACGCGAAAAAAATCGCGGTTCATGTTCTTATCCTTCAGTATTTTACCTGAATAAGGATCAAGGAATATGAGCTGGTAATTGTCTTCATCATAGTAAGAAACAATTGCCGATCTGTCCCTGCCCGGGTATTCTATGCTCAATGCCTTTTTACCGTCCAGCCGTTTTTCTGCTTCAGCTTTCAGGCGGGAAGGCGGGAGATATGGCGCTTCCTGCTTTTCTACAAAGAGATAAGGCTGGGTAATACTCCTGATCTCCTGCTCAAAAGCCAGTATACATCCTGTGATGCCAAGAAAAACAACAATAAGCCCGGACGCGAGCCCCAGCCATAAATGCAGCTTACCCGTCACCCGCCTCCATACAGACTTGCCGGGTTTTTTACCGGTATTTACTTTGTGGGACATGTTCAGCTTTCCAGATCTTTATTATAAAAACTGCAATATTATAATAATAAGCATGGCTGTATTTACGAAATAAGGAAACTTACCGTCGTTAAAACAGTGTTTCCAGTGTAGCTTTTTCGAGTATATCCCGCCTGGGAGCACCACCGTCCCTCTTCCACCTGATAAGGCGGATCTCACCATCTTCTATTTCGATACCGGTAATATCACCATCGCTGAAGCAGCAGCAACCTGTGTTGAAATAAGTGGGTTTCAGGTGAAGATAATCTTCCGATACATGGTCATATTCCTGGCGGCGGAAGCGGATCTCCTCCTGCAGACTGGCAATAGTACCGGTATCGTTCTGCTGGCGGGCGATCAGCAGTTGCCTGTATAATCTTTCGAGGTGGGTCATGGATTCAAAAACAGGCTGGTGCGTATGCCCTGTGATCAGCAGCAGGTTTTCCTGCGCTGAGCTCCATTCGTACATAAACTGGTTATGCTCTGTTTTCAGGATATCATTAAAAGCCGGGGTATTAATATTCAGCTCAAGGAAAGCCTGGAGCGGAGCCCATATCTTAGCCACAAACCATGCGCTGAATTTGTTGCCGTCGCTCTGCCCGTCGCCCTGGTGACCATGCGTCAGGAAGATCTCCCCAGACTTTCCACCGGCATTAAACTGCAGGATCACTCCCTCATATATCCGCACAGCCTGTCCGTAAATATTTATCAACTGCAGTCCTGCCAGAGGATCATTGTTCCAGAAGATATCATGATTGCCATATATTTTGATAAAAGCCTTACGCTCCAGAAATAATTTTTCCCTGTCGAAGGAAGGCTGATTATGCTTGTGCACGGTAAAGAGATTGAATTTCCAGAGCTCTTCGCTGTCGCCCAGCATAATGAGCGTATATCCTTCCCTGTTATAGTAGTCGAGGGCGGCAAGGTAATTTTGCTCTGCCGGTGCAAAGTCATCTGAGTTTTTTTTATTGCCCTTATGCAGATCCGAAAAAACAATGATCTTCTGCGGGTTTTTATCAAGATGGATGGTAAATCCTTTCTTACCCGGCTTTCTTCGTATGTGGTAATACAATTTAGTGAGCGCAAGATGCACTCTTCTCTTATCAGGTTTTGCAGAAAACCTGTTTGCCAGTTTTATCACCGGGGGCGTAAGTATGCGCTGTACAAATTTCCGGAAGCTCATTTACGGGACAATACTACAAATTTTACTTCACCTCAAACATTTCTTCCCATCTGGTGGTAAAACGGGGGCTGCGCAGTTCCTGGCGCATCTTCCAGTTGCGGGCAGTACCCGATGCTGCAAATTTTACCACATCATTGCGCATACTGAAGTTGATGTTGTCGAGCACACTCATAAGAAATCTTCCCTGCTGCCTCGCTTCAGGCACAAACAGGTTACCCTGTATTGCATTATCAGGCACGAGTCCGCTGAGCATTACGCCTGCTTTTTTATATGACTTACCTTCTTCAAACAGCCGGTCAACCAGTGCTACGGCCGGCTTGATCAGCTCATTGGTAACAGCAGTAGCCGCAGGCAGGGTAGTATGGATGCTGGTAATATTACCGTAGCTAAAATCAGCCGAATGATCCTGCTCTTTCGCTACGATGAATATGCTCACCGTTCTGGCGGCACAGGATTGTCGTCTGAGCTTTTGTGCTGCAAGAGATGTATAAGTAGCGATAGCCTCTTTGATAGAGCCTATATCAGCAACCGGTGAGCCGAACATACGGGTAGACGCGATCATTCGCTTTGTCTCAAGCGGTTCTCTCATAGCGATACTGGGAATACCTCTTAATTCCTTGATCAGCCGGAGACCGACCACACCACCCAGTTGTTTATAAGCCCACTCAGGAGACATATTGCGCAGTTCCCAGGCGCTGGTGATCCCCATATTAATGAGCTTATCCGCATACGCCCTTCCTACACCCCAGAGATGAATCACCCTTATGGAGCTCAACGCTCTGTATTGTTCTTCTTCTGAAATTATTACATACACACATTGGGTATGCTGCTTGTTCTTTTTAGCGATATAATTAGCCGCTTTGGCCAGCGTTTTGGAAGGGGCAATGCCTACCGATACCGAGATGCCTGTCCAGGTTTCCACTGTTTTACGAATATACAGGGCATAATCTGCGGCCTCCTGCTCTGTCATCTCCGGCAGATCAATGAACGCCTCATCTACAGAGTATACTTCAACTTTATCTTTACCGGTGATCATTCTCAGTGTTTCCATCACACGCCAGCTCAGGTCGCCGTAGAGTGTATAATTGGAAGAGAATGCGGTAACGCCATGTTGTTCAATTAAAGGTTTGGCCATGAAATAAGGTCCTGCCATAGCGATGCCCAGCAGCTTTGCTTCATCACTGCGGGAAACAATACATCCGTCATTATTGCTCAATACCACCACCGGTTTATGCTGCAGGTCGGGGCGGAACAGTCTTTCGCAGGAACAGTAGAAGCTATTGCAATCCACGATTGCTTTCAATCCGGTTTTCCGGGAAACCGTTTCCGGGGCAATTGCCTTTTTTTTAAAAGTAGTCGGGGGCGTCATTCCGCAAATATACTTTTTTAGCAATAATTACTAAATTTTTTAGCTGGCAGATCGCTTCCTTTCACCTCTCTCTTCTCACAAACCAAGATCAGCCACCGGGCTGCACTTCAAACAGGTTAAATGCAACAAGTGCAATAGTAATAGTTACAAAAAGCAATGCAGAAAGAAAAATAATGTCAGCGATATATTCAAGCCTGTCCGACTTACGGGTGTCTTTATTCCGCATGGCTAAAAAAGAAAGTATACAACTTGCCATTAATAACAGGCAGGCAACGCCTGTTACTTCATCAATGCTGGTTGACGCGCTGAACTTTGATATGCGCACAGAGGTAAGTACTACAAAGCAAAACCCCAGCAAATTGGCTGAAGTATTCAGTATATGCGGAGACCTCCTTTCAGCAGGCATACAAATAATTTAAAATATTCCGTTCCGGTGGTTTAATTGTGCGATGCAAATCTGCTCACCGTTAATTGAATACATAAACCTGAATAGTTGATCAGGCAAAAAGAGTCGGTAAAAGCTCTTGTGGCTCTTCAATAGAATTTCATTTCCCGGCATATTAATGCTTCTGCTAACATGCCGGCAATCCAACATCAACTCAGGATTATGAATTATCGTGAGACGTGAATGTTCGTTTCACGTTTCACGTAGCAGCACCTACAGCTATTTATTTATAAGCACTTACCATGGCTTTTAACCCTCCGCCAGCACCCTTATATCCTCCACTTCCAGTATATTTTTAGAATATCCTTTTGTCACTGCATGAAGCATGGCCCGTCCCACCTGCTGCATGGTAAGCACCTGTTTAGGAGCGAATACTTTGATCAGTTTTACGATCCATTTATAGGCCGCCTTCCAGTTTTTTTGGCCGGGGAGGGGCAGCATAGCGCCCGGCCGGAAATTATATTCCGCTTTGAAAGGCAGCTTCGCCAGGTCATTTTCGGTTTTTCCTTTTACCCTTGCCCACATCAGGCGACCTTTTTCCGTACTGTCGGTATGGGCGCCTGATACATAGGTAAATACCATGTTATTGTTCACTTTCAGCAGCGATAGTGCAAAAGCCAGCGTGGTGTCATACGTTATATGCCTGTACTGATCTTCCTTCATGCCTACCGAGCTGACGCCGGCGCAGAAGAAGCATGCATCGTAGCCGGCAACCTGGCCGGCATGATCGTCAAGCCGGGAAAAATCATTTACGATCAGCTCTTTAAGCTTTGGATGCTGCATATCATAATGTTTTCGGTTAATGATCAGCACTTCGGCGGCCAGCGGGTTTTGCAAACATTCAAACAAAACACCCTCGCCCACCATACCGGTAGCCCCGGTGATAATTACTTTAATACCCGGCATGTTGTTACAGGATTTATCTGATAAAGATCGGGTAAAAAAATTTTATCTTTAAAGGAGCGCATTTCAGATTTTCGCAAGCGGAAATGTGCAACGGATTGAAATGCGCCCACATCCCGGAAGCACCGGTACAAAATTAAATCACTAACATGCAGAAAATATTTGCCTCATTATTTTTCCTGGCGCTATATATACAATATGGCCACGCCCAGGTAGATGCCGGACTTTTCAGGTATCCCGATGTATCTAAAACACAGATCGTTTTTACGTATGCCAACGATATCTGGATCGCGCCAAAGCAGGGCGGCACGGCAGTAAGGCTGAGCTCACCGGCAGGCGTGGAGGTTTTCCCAAAATTTTCCCCCGACGGAAGCCGCATTGCATTCACCGGCAACTACGACGGTAATGATGATGTATATACCATGTCTGTAACGGGCGGAGTGCCGGGACGCGTCACTACCCATGGCTCCACAGACAGGATCATAGACTGGACCAATGACGGGAGTTCCATCTTGTTTGCCTCCATACGGGAAAGCGGTAAATACCGTTTCAACCAGTTTTATACTATTCCTGCAGCCGGCGGAGCTGCTGCCAAGCTGCCTTTAGCCTATGCAGAATATGGTTGCTATTCTCCCGACGGTAAGCAAATGGCGCTTAATTTCCGATCACAGGTGGGGCGCAACTGGAAGCGCTACCGCGGCGGCTGGAATGCAGATATTCATATTTTTAATTTCGAGACCCTCGCTTCTGAAAACATATCAGCCTCCAGCGACGCTGCCGACGAATTCCCGATGTGGCATGAAAATTTTATCTATTTCCTCAGCGATCGCGGCACTGAAGAAAGGATGAACCTCTGGCGGTATAATATCAGTACTAAATCATTCGAACAGCTTACGAAGTTTACCGATTATGATGTGCACTATCCTTCCATGGGGCCCGATGATATTGTTTTTGAACAGGGCGGGAAGCTTTATCTCTATTCCTTTTCCGCGATGAAATACAACGAAGTAAAGATTGATGTGGTCATGGACCGTACTGCCCTTAAACCTAAGACCGAAAAAGCGGAAGCCTATATACAGCATGTCAATATCAGCCCCGATGGCAAACGCGTACTGGCAGAAGCAAGAGGCGATATTTTTTCACTGCCTGCTGAAGAAGGTTTTGTGAAAGATCTTACTATGACTGCAGGCGCGGCGGAACGTTATCCTTCCTGGAGTCCCGACGGCAGGACGATCGCTTACTGGAGCGACCAGTCGGGCGAATACGAACTATGGATAATGGAAACCGGCAAAGAGAACAGCGCAAGAAAGCTCACCGGTTATGGTGTGGGATTCAGGTATAAGCTTTACTGGAGCCCCGACAGCAAAAAGCTTTCCTTTATTGATAAAGCCGGGGATATAAAAATATATGACATCTCTTCTGGGCAAACCCTGCAGGCAGATCATGTGCTGAGATATACAGAAGACAACTTTGAATCCTTTACCTGCAGTTGGTCGCCCGACAGCAGGTGGCTTGCTTACCAGCGCGACCTGGAAAACTCGCATACCGCAATATTTATCTACGACCTTCTCAGCAAAAAAAGCATACAGGCAACAAGTGGTTACTATAGCACCGCAGAGCCGGTTTTCGATCCCGAAGGGAAATACCTCTTCCTGCTGACCGCACAAAAATTCCTGCCTTACTATAGCGATTTTGATAATTCCTTTATTTATGCAAATGCTACCCAACTGGCCTGCATAGCGCTTAAAAAGGATACTGCTTCATTGCTTGCGCCTCAGAACGACACGGTGGCTGTAAAATCCGAAGCATCTCAAAAAGAAGCACCCGGCAAAAAAGAGAAGGCGAAGAAAGATGACTCCAAAAAAGATGATGATAAGGACAAAGAAGAGAAAATAAAGCCTGTAGAAATTGACTTAGAGGGTTTCGAGCAAAGAATGATCCTGTTGCCGCCCTCTTCCGGTAACCTTCGCGGGTTAAGCGCGGTGAAAGGAAAACTGATCTACCTGCGGCGTCCCAATACAGGCGCACCGGAAGGGCAGCCATCGCTCAGATTTTACGATATAGAAAAGCGGGAAGAAAAAACCATTCTGGATGGCGTGGACGAATACCTGCTCTCTGCCGATGGCAAAAAAATACTGGTAAGAAAAGCTACATCATTTGCAGTAATAAACCCCGCCGAAAATCAGAAGACAGAAAAGACAGTGCCTGCTGGCGATATGATGATAACAGTAGATCCCGTACAGGAATGGAAGCAGATCTTCACCGACGCATGGCGGCTGGAAAGAGATTACTTCTATGATCCGAATATGCATGGCGTAGACTGGAACCTGGTGAGGCAACGCTATATGAAAATGATAGATAATGCACTGACAAGAGAAGATGTTGATTTTATCATTGGTGAAATGATAGGCGAGCTGAATGCTTCGCACACCTATCACGGCGGCGGGGATATGGAGAAGAAAAAACGCGCTTCCTGCGGGTACCTGGGCATTGACTGGAAGGCGGAAGGCAACTATTATAAGATCAAAAAGATCCTGAAGGCTGCTTCCTGGGATGCGGAGGAACATTCTTCGCTTGATGCTACCGGTCTGAAAATAAAAGAAGGTGACTATATACTTGCCGTAAACGGTATACCCGTTACCACCGCGGCAGAGCCTTATACGGCTTTTCTTGGCCTGTCCAATAAAACGGTGGAGCTTACTTACAACAACACCCCGTCCTTTTCAGGCGCCAAAACAGTGGTCGTAAAAACAATGGATGATGAATACCGCCTGCGCAACCTGGCATGGATAGAGGGCATGCGCAAACAGGTGGAGGAGGCTACCAATGGTGAAGCAGGCTATGTATATGTTCCAAGCACAGGCATAGACGGGCAGACAGAACTGCTCCGGCAACTGAATGCGCAGACCGATAAAAAAGCGCTGATTATTGATGAACGCTTCAACGATGGAGGACAGATCCCTGATCGCTTTATAGAAATGCTCGACCGCAAGCCCCTGGCATACTGGGCGATCCGTGACGGCGAAGCCTGGCCATGGCCGCCCGCTGCCAATTTTGGACCCAAGGTAATGCTGATGAACGGGTGGAGCGGTTCAGGCGGAGACGCATTCCCCGACTTCTTCCGGAAACGGGGATTAGGTCCCCTGATAGGAACAAGAACCTGGGGAGGCCTGATAGGCATAAGCGGTTGCCCCCAGCTGATTGACGGCGGCGGGATCACCGTACCCACCTTCCGCATGTATAATATAGACGGCACCTGGTTCAAAGAAGGCCATGGTGTAGACCCCGATATAGAAGTACCCGAAGACCTGACGGCAATGGCCAAGGGTACCGACCCTCAACTGGAACGCGCTATTACAGAGATAAAAAAACTGATAAAGACAAAGGGATACAACGCACCCGGAATGCCGGCGTATGAGAAGAGATAAGAGCGGACTGACGCTATGTCAAACATGAAATGTGAGAGGTGAAAGCTTGCCTCACGTTTCACCTCTCACGTTTCACGAAAATGAACAGACATAATTTGCTTGACTTAACAATAGCTTAAGCAGTTTCCTGCCTCAGATCATTGCAGGAATGTTTTGCTCACCCATTTTTGTTCAGTACTTATCCTGCACCAGCCGCTCTGTTCTTCATAAACAAACACTTCTTCTCCTCTTTGCAGGGAAGCTATCCTTAATCCGGATGCGGAAGGTTGATTTCTTACATTTAAGGCATCTGCAATGACGGTTGCCCTGGTAACATCAACAGTATACCGGCCGTACACCCAGTGATTTTTAGAACCGGAAATTTTATACCAGCCATTTTGTTCCTTGTATATTCTTAAAACAGCTCCAAACAGGGCTGGATCACGGTCTGTAGCTTTCGCAGACTGGCTGTCCGGCTTTTTGCGGATATTTAAAGCGCTGGCCGTAACTGAAACATACTTAATAATAGTGTTGGTGTTGTTATTGGTTTGCCCGCTGAGTACCGCTTTTACCAGCGGCAGGAAGTTTTGCTGGCAGTCGCCGACTTTATTACCACCGAAAAAATTCGTTCCCGGGCAGGATTTGTTGCCGCCGCTCCCGTTATTTCTCACTCCATCGCTCAACCTGAACCAGTGATGGTATACAATACCATCGGTGCTTACCGGGATATTAAATTTTAAGCATATTACCGCTGCAGCCCTGATGATAGTATTTTTCTGGCTGTCCCTCACTATATCGGCGCCTGTATCAAAATTCCCCAGGTTTTCTATGCAGACAGCATTGGCATTCTGCCCATAGATACAGGCAGGTGATTTCTCAATATTTCTGCCTGTCATTACCATTCCATCCGGGAAAATAGTAAAGTGCTGGCCTATATCATCCCATCCGTTACTGTTTACATGATAGCTCTTCATGCCCCTTTGCAGCTCAAAATGATTGCTCCCGTTAAACAAAGCATAATCCGGGCTGTAAGTATGATGTTCCTGAAGCGTTATAATAGTTCTTGCTACCATTATATTTGAAATGTATGCTTCAAATTCGTCAATGTTCATGAGCGTAAAGCCATACTTGATTTGCATGTTGTTTAGATTTTATAACAGATATAAACAAGAGGGTTACGCCTTAGGATTATCAGTAAGATGATAGAATTTTGATTACCAATGTATGAAATTATTTCTGAGAAAAAAATAGGGGTAGGGATAAGATATCAGACGTGAAACAGCAAACCTTAACTTGTTACAAACTACATCAATAACTTGAAACCGGAAACGAGGAACCTTTTATTCTCACCTCTGCTACCCTTTCTGATGTTGTTTGTAAAATCTGTAAGAATACACTGAAGGCACTATTACTATGATAGCCGTAATAATTATCAATGCAATAAAACCGGCTTTTGCAGGAAGAAAGAATGCCAGCGTAGTCAAAATGAGACCTCCGGCAAACCACATCCTGCCGGCGATCCGGTGCGTATATTTCCAGTTGTCCTCATTTTCCAGCGTCCATGGCAACCGTAAGCCTGCAAAATAATTGGGCTTGATATTATACATATAGTTGCCTAAAGCAGCGAATAACAGCCCTGTGATAACCACCATAAATTTACCGCTGAAGTTGCTGCCGGTATGCAGCGCAGTATATATCATATAGCACGACAATACCGAAAGAAAAAATACGACGATAAACGCAAGCCTTTTCATAACAGGCATGTTTTCGTTTGTGTATTTTTTTCTGGGATCAATGCGGTGGAGGTTGGAAAGCAGCAGGTAGACACCGATATTCACTATAAGCATAACGCCAATAACTGTGAGCAGCTCGCTTTTACTGCCGTACCGATCCGCTTCTCCATGAATATTATAATGCATTGGCACGCTGTCCGGCAATTTTTGCCAGATCATCCACAGGAAAACAGGTGGCGCCAGCAGTATCGTCCATACCAGGAAGTTTACAAGCTTTTTCATATCATTTCTTTTTGGTTTTAAGCTGTATCAGCCATTTCAGTATCTCATCCACAACCGTAGTGTCCAACGAATAATAAATAAACTGCCCGCTCTTTTTAGCAGACACCAGCCCTGCCTGCCGCAGCAGGTCCAGATGATGCGATATGCTGGGCCAGGACATATCAAACTGCTGTGCGATCTCGCCGGCAGTCATATCTTTTTTCCGCAGCAATTCCAGTATCTCCCGCCGGGTACCATCATTCAGCGCCTTGAAAACAATATTCATACTATTTCCCGGTTGCTTATATATTTAGACAAATATCTAAATAATTTTTTACATTAAAAAGCCGGAACTATGATTTGCTGATTATATAAAGGATTATGATCTTTCTCAATCATAGCCCGGGCATCTTCACCTCATCATATATTTCCGTAACAGGAATTGTTTCATTAATTGCTTTTATGTGAAGCAGGTCTTCCGGCGAATTATATTCTTCCAGTTCCCAGTGCCGGAGCGTATTCAGACGAAATACCTCAATATGTACCCTTTCCGAATCAACCAGTATATATTCCTGCAGTGTGGGTATAGCGCGGTATAGCATGAATTTTTCACCACGGGCGTAATTTTTGGTTGAGGGAGAAAGTATTTCAACAATTACGGCGGGATTTAAGATATTCCAGTTATCGTTATTCAGCGTAACATCTTCTCCGCAAACAATAGATATATCCGGGTAGGTAAACAAAGTATTCGCCTCTATATGAATGCGCTGGTCGCTATTATAGGGTCTGCATTTCTTTCCTTTTAGTTTTTGGTGCAGTATGGCATACAAATTACCTGAAATCCGGTTATGCGGTACTTTGGATCCGGACATGGCAAAAATCTCTCCCCTGTAATACTCATGCTTTTCAACAGCAGCCTCTTCCATCGCCAGGTATTCTTCGATGGTGAACTTTTGCTTGCCGTAAGCAACAGTGGGTTCTCTTAATTCCATATCCACAGTATAAAAATACTCATAATTTGCTGATTGTTGCCCTAAAATAAAGCAGCAAATAAATACCTTAGCAATGATATAAAATATCCGTTGATGAAGAAAATCAAATAACCAAAGCCTTACACCGATCGTTGCACCATGAGGGTTTCTAAATTTCAATTATATCTGTTACTGGCAGGCTGCTTTATAATACTTTGCCTTTTATATCAGTCTTTCTGGCTTTTTACGAAGACCACTACCGGGAAGGTTCTTGGGTTCGACAAAGGGGAAAGCGAGTATGATGTAGTAGACGTAATGAATGTATCCTACGTTGTGGGTGAGAAGGAGTATACTGATTTTTTCTTGCGAAATGGCGTGAAAGATACTGCCAGGCAAATACAGGTTGAATATTTTGCTTTCCGGCCGGAATGGTCAAGAATTGATTCTTTTACTGGCAATTGGGGAATGCTGATTGCCTTAGGTGTATTTTTCTTTATTAGTTTAACCATAATTTTCCTGATACCGGGGCTTATACACCCAAATGCTACTTTTCTTTTGTCAAAACGCTTTCCTTTTTTGTATATTCAAGGAAAAAAATAATGAATTACACCTACCTGACCCTGATCCTTACTTTCTTCATTGCAGGCTGTTCCAAACCCAATGATGCAAAAGATAAAATAGATGATCAAACCTATATTATAACAGCCACAAACTTCAGTGTTGACCAGGATATTCCTTTAACTATAAAAACTTCTCTTGAACCAGAGAAAAGTTTTATCGTTGAACGGAATAATACGACAAAGATCTATGTCCGCGCTGCAGCAGGGGAATACGTGCAGTTTACTGTTTCAAAGATCGCCTGCATCTATGAGGTAACCGATTCAAAAGGAACCCGCATTGCATATTATACAAGCATACCCTCCTCGCCAGGAAATACAGCAGTATTGGATTTTATTGCCTTTGCTCTAAACGACCCCCAAAAGGATCTTTTGCAATTCAAAACAGGACAGGCGAAACAGGCAGCCGACAACCTGATAAACAGGCCTTATCTGCTTAAAGAAAGATATTTTGTGGAAGATGGCGTTCAGGCAGATAATTCAGGGGTACAACTTTCCTGCAGCTACAATGATGAATACCGGTTTACTCCATATCCAGGGGAATTGGGGAACTTTAACCCTGAACGCCTGATATTTACATCAGCAATTGATAAGAATCAAAGCGTATGTTCCTATGGCAGCTCCGAAGTGATACCAACCAATATATCAGTCGTAAATAACAATAGTAATACACTTAACTTTCCCATCTGGGACCCGGCATCAATAGAAGGAGGCAGTCCCTCAATGATATACAGGCAGCTTTTCATAGAGTCTATAAGTTCAGCGGGAGTACTTACATTATACAGAGACCTTACCAACAATAAAAAGGAAGTATTTGTTTACGCACCGAAATAAAGAGGTCTGGCGTAATCTTGCAGTTATGAGATATTTTGAGCGCGTTTATATCTCCAATTGAACAGGCGGAAGAAAAATATTGCACCCTTTAAGGGGCGTATTCCAATTTTTCGCAGGCGGAAATATGCAACGGATTGAAATCCGTTGGACCAATATGCTACCGGGCCGATGGCTCTTGCAGCTCCACGTTCCAGAGCCGTAGGCTCGATCACATATTCTCACATGGGATTTCAATCCCATGCGAAAAATTGAAATGCATCCCCCTTTAAGTATATTAGCTACGGCAAACCTAAAAACACTATATGCACATCATCCAATCCATTCAAAACAGAATTTACGAAATAAGAGGCGAGCGTGTAATGCTCGACCGCGATTTAGCCACTCTTTATGAAGTAGAAACCCGGGTATTTAACCAGGCTGTAAAGCGGAATATAAAACGGTTCCCCAAAGACTTTATGTTTCAACTCTCTCGAAAGGAATGGGATGAATTAAGGTTAAACATTATGCCTCAAGCTATGTCATCACAATTTGTGATGACATACCCGGATAAACGTCCGTTAAAAGCGTTGCCCTATGTCTTTACCGAACAAGGTGTTGCTATGCTCAGCGGTATACTCAACAGCGACAGGGCGATTAAAATGAATATCGCTATTATGCGTGCTTTTGTAGAAGTAAGGAGAGTATTATTACAACAAACCGACATTAAAGAGCAGCTCCGGTTAATACAGCAAAGAATTACCGAGCACGATACACAGCTCAGCCAGATTTACGACAGCATTGAAAACCTGCTGGACGAAAAAGCAGCACAACGTAAATGGGATGATCTGGTAAGGATTGGATTTAAAAAGTAATGGGATTGTTTTGGGGATTTTCCTGTTTGCCGGGTATCGCATGCTGTTCGCGACGTCCCTGACGGCAGATCCGCTGTGAACCTCTTTCCTGTCGTCTCCGGCGGCATACTACTACCCCCTCAAATGATACGCTTTCGGCTGCACAAATGCCCTGATGCCAAGATAAGATAATGTTGCTCCCAAGCCGGAGTTTTTGCGCCCCGACCAGGGAAGCGCCGCACTCACCCTGTCGCAGCAGTTCCAGTATACGGTGCCGGTATTCATCTGCTTCATCACTTTTTCGGCACGGTCGTAGCTTTTTGAATATACCGCAGCGGTCAGCCCGTAAGGCGTATCCTTCATTAATTGTACCGCTTCACTGTCGTCCTTCACTTTTTGTATCCCGATCACCGGGCCAAAAGATTCATCCGTCATCAGCTTCATCTGGTGGTTGGCATTAATAACTACTGTAGGCTCAAAAAAATAGCCGGACCCTTTAGCTGTTGTCCCGCCCGACATTATATTCCCTCCCTTCTGTCTGGCGTCTTCCACCTGCTCGGCCAGAAATTTCAATTGCTCCTTCCTGCTTACAGGACCGATATCCGTTTTCTTATCCATAGGGTTGCCGGTCACCAGCTTTTTTGCCTGCCCGACAAAAGCATCCACAAACTTATCATAGATATTCTCCTGCACATATATTCTTTCCACTGCGCAGCAGCTCTGCCCTGCATTATATACCGCTCCTTCCAGCGCGGCTTCGGCCACAGCGTTTACATCATCCACATCGTCCATTATGTAGAGAGGGTCCTTACCTCCCAATTCCAGTTGCACCGGCACCAGCTTACCTGCCGTTTGTTCCGCTATATATTTACCGGTGCGATAGCTGCCCGTAAAGAAATAACCATCCAGCGGCAGATCAAGCAACGCCTGCCCTGCTGCGGACTTACCAATAACAATGCTGAACACATTTTCGGGTATACCCGCCAGGTATAACAAGCGCTGTATATGCAGACCTGTTAATGTGGAATATTCAGAAGGTTTATACAGCACAGCGTTACCGCCAATCAGTGCCGGGATAAATACGTTTACGCCAACAAGATAAGGGTAGTTCCATGCAGAAATATTAGCAATGATGCCGAGCGGCTCATATACTATTTTCTCTCTTGTCGCATCTTCTTCAGTTATCCATTCTTCTGCCAGCCATTTGGCGGAGTTCTTTATGAAATATTCAATGCGCCTTCTTGCGCCGTTCAGCTCATTATACGATTGCTGAATGGGCTTGCCTACTTCTCTTGTCAGTGTTTCAGCCAGCTCATCCTTACGCTCATCAAGCAACGTATAAAACTTTTCAATAGCGCTGATCCTCTGTGCCAACGGCACAGCAGCCCATTGCTTCTGCCCTTCTTTTAAAAGCTGGAATTTCTCCTGTATGGTTTCCGGGGTATCTTCTGCTACTTCCTGGATTATTTCTTCTGTTGCCGGATTTATGATTTGCATATGGGTAAATTTAAGTGATAAGTAGTAGGTGATAAGTGGTAAGAGCGGCACAGGTTACAAGTTACTGGCTGCAAATTTGCAGGATGTTTTTAGTTTAAGTACCTGTAACCTGCAACTTGAAACCTGCCCTGGAACTGATCACTTACGTCTTACTACTTACCGCTGCTTCCACAAAAGCTGTTTTAATATTTTTTACAAAGTTACTTCCGGGATCGTTCATTCGTTCAGGATGCCACTGAATAAGGCATAAAAATGATTTACCAGCAGGGTCTTTTCTGTCAAGCGCTTCCACAACGCCGTCAGGGGAGAAAGCCGATACTATGAGCCCTTCCCCAATCCGGTCTGCACTCTGATGATGATTGCTGTTTATCACTCCCTTTTCCGATTTGATCAACCCATACAGCCAACTGTTTGGATCTACGGCTACCTCGTGGTAGCGGTCTGTATCATCCGGCATTTTGGAATGATTGAATTTTCCCCAGCGGGGTATATCAGGGATCAGGGTGCCCCCGAAAAATACATTGGCTATCTGCAACCCCCTGCAAATACCAAGTACCGGCAGGGCGTTCTTTTCAGTGTATTCCAGTATTTTCCATTCAAATGCATCCCTTTCTTCACTCACATCATCTGCATAGCAGTATTTGTATAATTCCGGCTGGTTGTAAAAACGAGGGTGAACATCTTCACCACCTGTCAGCAGCACGCCATCGCATTGCCGGATATCAGTGAAGTTTTGGGTTTTATAACTCAGTTTGACTACCTCTACCGTATCGCCATGCTCCAGTATCCAGTTGCTGTAATTGGCATACTTACTGCAATCGGTAACTCCAATGATCTTTTTCTTCTGCATCTATAACGCTTTTAAATACAACTGCTTAAAATCTTCTCTCGACACCGGCTTGGGATTATTGGGATGTGCAAAATCAGCAAAAGCGAGGTCCGCCAGCGTTTCCACATGTTCCATTTTCACGCCGATATCTCTCAGGTGATGTGGTATCCTGATCTTGCTGTTAAGATCAAATAAATATTGCACCACTGCTTCCCCGTTTTCTTTTTCCAGCTCCAATGTCCTGGCGATCGTTCTGAACTTATCTTCAAAACCCGTGATATTAAATTCCATACCGTAAGGAATATTAACGGCATTTGCTAATCCGTGATGTGTATCAAGCAAGGAAGAAAGTGGGTGTGCCAGGGAATGCACTACACCCAGTCCCTTCTGGAAAGCAATGGCTCCCATCATAGAGCCCAACAGCATCTTGCTTCTTGATTCTAGGTCGGGCTTGTTAGTCGCTTTTTCCAGGGATTCATGTATCAGCTTCATCCCCTGTAAGGCGATACCATCGCACATAGGGTGGTAGTTCTTGGCCAGGAAAGCCTCCATATTATGCGTTAATGCATCCATGCCGGTAGCGGCAGTGATAGGAGCGGGAATATCCATTGTAAGCACCGGGTCGGCAAAAACGATCTTCGCCATCAGTTTTGGAGAGAACAGGATCTTTTTCTGATGGGTTTCATCATCGGCGATAATAGCACTCCGGCCCACTTCGCTGCCGGTACCTGAAGTGGTAGGTACGGTGATGAAATGAGGTACATCGTTGGTGACATAAATATCCCCTCCGATAAGATCATCATATTTAAACAGGTCTTCCCTGTGATTGATACGGAGCAGGATGGCACGCGCCACATCAAGCCCGGCGCCTCCGCCAATGCCTACAACACTATCGCGGCCGGTCTTATCCCACACATCCACACCTTTGTATACGTCAGACTTCACCGGGTTTTTATGAATATCTGAAAATACTTCAGCTTCAATATTATTCTTGCGGAGATCATCCATTATCTCTTTAAAAAAAGGCAGTTGCGCCACATTAGGGTCAGTAACAATCAACGGCGCTTTTAAATTATTCGCTTTTAAATACGCCGGCAACTCCTTTACTACATTCGCACCGAAACGTATAGTGGTAGGAAAATTAAACTGATGGATTTTTTCGAAAAGCATGTGTATTTGAAATTTAAAATCTGAGATTTGAAATGCTGCGAGTTTAGTCTTTCATCTGAATTAGTAAGCATTGTTTTTGGATTGGCTTCCCCTCTTTATGCTTTACTCCTTATACCCTACACCTTCCCCTTTAAATGATCTCCAGGTATCTCTTCAGTTCCCAATCCGTAACCACCTTTGAGAACTGCCGCCATTCCCATTCTCTTGTTGCCGTAAAATGAGCTACAAAAGCCTCGCCAAAAAGCTCTTTGGCGAGATCTGAATTTTTCATGGACTGTGTTGCCTGCCACAGGTTTGATGGTAATATACCATTAGTCTTATTCGCATAGCCATTGCCGATAGTGACAGGCGTATCTAATTTCAGCTTTTTGCGCACACCATATAGTCCTGATGCGAGGCATGCCGCTATAGCGAGGTACGGGTTTGAATCAGAGCCTACCACACGTGTTTCCAGCCTTGCTGATTTTTCACCGCCGGGTAAGGCGCGCAAAGCGGTTGTCCTGTTATCTACTGCCCAGGTAAGGGTTGTCGGCGCCCAGGCGCCTTCCACCAGCCTTTTATAGCTGTTGACCGTAGGCGCGAACATGGGCAGAATATAAGGAAGACAATACAGTTGTCCTGCTATATAGCTTTCCATCAATGCGCTGATATTATGTTTTTTCTTTTTATCGTAAAACAGGTTTTGTTTTGAATCGGCAGACCATAAGCTCTGGTGTACGTGGCCGCTGCAACCCGGCAGGTTCTCATTGAATTTTGCCATGAAAGTCGGCAGCACACCGTGGCGGTAACCAATCTCCTTTACACTGCTCTTGAACAATACAGCCCTGTCAGCCGCTTCCAGCGAGCCGGAATAAGTGATGGCAGCTTCATATACGCCCGGCCCGGTTTCCGTATGTATACCTTCCAGCGGCACTTCAAATTTTTTCAGCAGGTCAAACAGGTCATTGAAGAAGGCATTGCGCTGAGAGGCCCTTAATACGGAATAACCAAACATGCCATTGGTCATCGGTTTGATATCTCGGAATTTTCCTTCGTACAACTCAGTTGAATTATCTATCAGGTTAAACCATTCAAACTCCTGCGAGCAGTACGCATGATATCCTGCCTTTTTCACCTGCTCATTCACCTTTTTCAATAAATTTCTCGGGCATATTTTAGAGGACTCTTCCTCCGTATCAAAATCGGCCAGGAAAAAAGCGATATCATTATCCCAGGGAATGTGCCGGTAGGTTTTCACATCCACCACAGCCGTAGCATCGGGATAGCCGGTATGCCAGCCGGTAATGGCAGCATTATCATAGGCCACATCGCCTGCATCCCAGCCAAAAACCACATCACAAAAGCCAAAGCCACTTTCGGCAATAGATTTAAATTTTTCAAAGCTGATCACTTTACCGCGCAAAACGCCGTCAATATCCGTTATCGCCAGTTTTACTTTCTGCGTTTTTTGGTCAGCGAGCTGTTTGAGTAAGGCTGAAGTTGATGTAACCGAAGGCATATTTTATTTTTTTACAAAAAAATGAAACCAGGCATATCCTGCCAGCAGGATCATAAAATAAATGAGTGCAAGGCTAAGGTTAAGGGTCGTCATTGCGATCAGCGAAATTATGGCAATTACCAAAGCAACGATAGGAAAAGCAGGAAAAAAAGGTACCCGGAAAGGGCGTGGCATATCCGGCTCCTTTTTTCGCAGCGCCAGCACGGTGATCATTGAAAAAATGTATAGGGTGAGCGCACCAAAACAGGCGATAGTTATGATCTCTGATGTTTTACCGGTGAGCAGGGCAATGATGCCAAGCACCATATTTATAAGCAGGGCATTGGCCGGAGTTTTGAATTTGGTATGGATCTTCCCGAATACCGGGGGAATATAACCTACCCTGCCAAACTCCAGGGTTGCCCTGCCCGAAGCAAGAATGATCCCGTGAAAGGACGCTATCAATCCCATCAGCCCGATAGTGATCAGCAGGTGGTAGAGCCAGGCGCTGTTTCCCGTTATTTTGGCCAGCGCCAGCGGGAGCGGCGAATCGGAAGGCGGCGCACCGGGAGCGGGATATACTATTGCTTCCCATCCTGCAACACCAACGGAAGACAGGAAGGTGAGGATACATAATATGATCAGGGTAAGCAGTGCTGAGCCAAAACCGATCAATACATTACGCTGGGGGTTGACTGTTTCTTCAGCAACATTGGCTACGCCTTCTATAGCAAGGAAGAACCAGATAGCAAAAGGGATGGGAGCCCACACTCCTTTCCACCCGTTGGGAAAAGCATTGTGCTGAATATTTTTGATATCGAAATGCGGCAGCGTAGCGCCTGCAAAGATCAACAGCTCTGCGACGGCGAGTATGGTGATGATCAGCTCAAAGCGTGCCGCCGCTTTTACGCCATAAATATTCAGCGCCGTAAATATTATATAAGCGGCTATGGCGATACCGGTAACAGATAGCTGCGGAAAAAAGATATGGAAATAGGCCCCGATGGCCGCCGCTATGGCAGGGGGTGCAAAAATAAACTCAATGATCTGCGACAGCCCGGCAATGAATCCCGCTTCTTTCCCGAGCGCCCTGCTCGCATAGTCAAAAACACCGCCGGCTTTGGGAATGGCACAGGCTAATTCCGTATAGGAAAAAGTAAACGTGATATATAAAATAATGATCAGCAGGGTGGCTAAGGCCAGCCCGTAAGTACCGCCTTCAGCGAGCCCGAGGTTCCAGCCGAAATACATGCCGGATATTACATAACCTACTCCCAGCCCCCATAGCATCAGTGGTCCTAAATTTCGGGAAAGATGTGTGTTGTTTTGGGATTGCTGACCGGTTGAACTCATGTAGTGTTGTGTTGACTATATTATATATACTATTGCTATGTCAAACGTGAAATGGGAGAGGTGAAAGCTTGTCTCACGTTTCACCTCTGAGGTCTGTCGTTTCACGATTAATATAGCAGTAAAGTGCTATCGGTTGAAGGTAGGAAAATATGGGGATTTTGGCTATCTTGTTGTTTATGAAAAACACCATGCCGGTCATCAGCCTGCTTTTGACCCTGTCGTCTGTACATGCACAGCCGCCACAACGCTACGATATAGTGATCAATGAGATCATGGCAAATCCTTCTCCTTCGCCGGGACTACCGGAAGTAAAGTATATTGAATTGTACAACACATCTGCGTATGCCTGCATGCTGAAAGGGTGGACCATCAGCGATGACAAAAGCACCGCCACCATTAAGGAAGATATTTTGCTGGAGCCCGACAGCATTGTTATTATCGGGTCATCATCTGCAATGACAGCCCTGAGCAATTCCGGCAGAACGGTTGCTGTTACCAACTTTCCCACACTGCGGGTGAACGGAGATCTTATCATGCTGCATTCTGCAGACCATATACTTATCCATGCAGTGCAGTATGACAGAAGCTGGTACGGCAACGAGGTGAAAGCGGCAGGAGGCTGGTCGCTCGAGATGATTGATCCAAAAAATCCATGTACCGGCGCAGACAACTGGAGCGCAAGCACCAGCAGTAAGGGAGGAACACCGGGAACAAAAAACGCTGTTGCCGCAACAAATACAGACCAACACCCGCCGGAGCTGCTCTCTGCCTTTTCTCCGGATGATCGGCATATCACCCTTTCCTTCAGCGAACCGCTGGATAGCGCCGGGGCAGCAAATACTTACAATTATAACATTAATGAAAACATCGGAATGCCGGTAACGGCAATCGCAGAAGCGCCTCTTTTTAGTAAAGTGACCCTCACATTGAACAGGGAGCAACAGAAAGAAAAGGTATATACTGTTTCCGTAAAAAATATTACAGACTGCAGCGGGAACAGGACAGAACGATCCTCTGCCAGGACAGCGCTCGCAGCATCACCCCCAAAAAACGACATTGTTATTAACGAAGTATTGTTTAATGCACCTGATGACGGAGCGGAATATATAGAGCTGTATAACAGGAGCAGTCATACCGTAAATGGCAAAGACCTTCTCATCGCCACGCGAAATACTTCAGGAGGGCTGGGTACAATGAAATCCCTTACCCCTGAAAACCTGTTACTCTTTCCCGGGGAATACAAAGCACTGTCCACCGATACCGCGGCGGTAAAAAGACACTATGCCAGCCCCGGTTACAGCGGGTATATTGAAGTTGCTGGAATGCCGGTATTGGCAAATGCCGGCGGCACCATCGTACTCCTGAACCTGCAGGGCGAAACAGTTGACGAGCTTACCTACCATGAAAGCTGGCATTTGCCTTTGATTAGCAATAAAAAAGGAGTGGCACTTGAAAGGATCAATGCTGATGCCGCTACCCAGGATCAGCACAACTGGCAGTCTGCTGCGGCCAGCACCGGGTATGGTACTCCAGGATATCAAAATTCGCAATACAGGGCAGATCTGCAGATACAGGGAGAAATAACTCCCGACCCGGATATTTTTTCTCCGGATAATGACGGGCATGATGATTACCTGCTGATCCGTTACCGCTTTCCCGAAACCGGTAATGTGTGCAACATTACTATATATGATGCCGCAGGGAGAGCTGTCCGCCATCTTGTAAGAAACGGCATTTGCGGTACACAGGGATTTTATAAATGGGACGGGCTTGATGAGAACGGTCAGCCGCTTCGCATGGGCATATACGTTATGTTCGCGGAGGTATTCAACCTGCAAGGGAAAACAAAGCAGTTCAAAAAAGCGGTGGTGCTGGCAAAGCGGCTGAGATGAACGTGAGAAATGAGAAGTGAGACGTGAAAGGTGAAACGTGAGATGTGAAACGTGAGCGGCTCATTTCACGACTGACGTTTCACCTTTCACGAAACATTAGTAGGTATCAATTGCCCTCTCAGCAGCGTTCCGCCTGCCTCGCTTCCACTTCATATTTATTATTGTAATATCCTTTCCGAATGGTTTCGATGGTATATTTTACTATGAAGTTAATGTAGCCGTATCTCCTGAATTGCTCTACATGTTTCAGTTCATGCTTCACCCATCTTTCATCATGAAGGAATTCGGTTTTGGTGGCATTGTGCAAGTGAATGGTCTTTCCCAGCGTAAAAGCTACATTGTCTACTCCAAGGCAACGGGCGGCAACACGCGCCTTCCATGATCTTTCTTTTATCCTGATATCATGTATATCCATAGCACAATTACATCGTTTCCCATGCTTTTACAATCTCTTCAGCATGCTGTTTGCTTCTGGGACGAAGGAATATTTTTCTGATGATCCCTTTTTCGTCAATGACGAAAGTGGTACGGTGCAGCCCCATATATTTTCTCCCGTAAAGCTGCTTCTCGCCCCATACGCCGTATTTATCAATGATGGTATGATCCGGGTCGGCTATAAGGGTAAAAGGTAACTTGTATTTTGTTTCGAATTTTTTATGTTTGGCTGTCTCGTCGGGACTGACGCCTATTACTTCGAACTCCTGTTTTTTCAACAATGCAAAATTGTCGCGGAGATTACAGGCCTGTATTGTACAGGTAGGGGTATCATCTGCCGGGTAGAAATACAATACAACTTTTTTCCCTTTATAGCTCCCAAGTGAGACCTTATTGCCATTCTGATCTTTGCCTGTGAACAATGGAGCCTTATCTCCTTCTTTTAATGTAATCATAACTGCGTGAAATATGGTAAACTGCTTAACAGACCGGATACCCGGGTTTTTAATTATCGCGTAAAGGTAAATACTCTGGTGGCTATATTGCCTGCTTCATCTGATACGCTTATTTTCAACCGGTGAGCGCCGGGAAGGCATTGCTCATCAAAAACATAAACGAAATTCCTGCCTTTATCATTGGAAAAGCACAGCCACTTGCCGTCCAGCTCCGCCCTGAAGCGCCTGAACTGGTCAAAGTTGTCCTTTACCGTAAATACAAGCTTTGCCGCCTTACTTACATCAGAGGAATCTTTAAACCCTACGGGAATGATCTCCGGCGGCGTTTCGTCGAGTGCCAGCTGGAAATTACCAAGCTCCCTGAATTTTGCCATCGCGTATTCCCCCTGCCATTCTACTTTTACCACTTCTTTTTTGCTGCCGGTAAAGCGTTGCATTACCACACGGTTTTTTGCTTCAGGCGTAAGCGGCTGCACCGGCTTTATTCTCACCACCAGCCCTTCCTGTACCGGTATATATGCTGCGCCGATAGTATGTACCGCAGACACTACTGCCGGGTTATTTGACGGCTGCCTGCTGTACAGGATATGCACAGAGTCATACAGTCCCTTCTCGCCGATATAGTAATCACAGTCTTCGCTACCCTCGCCCACATTTACCATAAGCGGATAAAACATTTTCCCTTTCCCGGTTGCAGGCTGGCTGACCCCGGGAACATATTTTACGGCAAACTTTACCTCAGATACATTTCCGTAAGCATCCTTTGATGCAATGCGGATATGATGCACCTGCCTGTCGGAAAGATCCACCACACCACTGCTTTTGTCTTTTGTATATATACTGTTGATATACCCGGGAAGCTCAGAAAGATGCTGCAGGTAAGGTCCATTGCCTGCTTTGGTTTTGTAATCAATATGGGCATTGATATACCTGGTATATTCATAGCTGATCGCCTTCATTTCGAACCTCGTCATTTCAACATCATTATCATACAGTATGCCTCCGTAAATACCATTCTGGTTGGCAGACCCTGACTGTGTGTCATAGCTGGTCATGGCAAAGCTGACTTTATCGGTATGTACCATCACCGGGGAGGCCGAAACCACGTAGCCATTTGCTGCTTTTTTAACCGGCATCATTACCGGAGACTGCTCATACGTGCTTTTGTTGCGGTCGTATATGGCTAACCGTAAGATAGCAGGCGCTGTTTTGTCGGGGATATCCAACCCAAACAGCATGGGATTAAGATTTATATCGGTAGCGCTCTCCCTGATCTCAAAATGGAGATGCGGCCCCTGGGAGCCGCCTGTATTGCCGCTATGGGCAATAATATCTCCTTTTTTTACGGGAAAAAGCCATGCCGGGATCTCGAGATATACACTCCAGGATTCCTGCTTATACTGCTGTTCCTTTACATAAGTTTCAAGTGCCGGGAAAAAGCTGTTGAGGTGAGCATACACCGTAGTATAGCCATTGGGATGATCAATATAAATAGCCCTGCCAAAACCGAAAGGTTCTATTTTTATCCTGGCAACATGTCCGTCTGCAGCAGCGTGTACCGGCAGGTTTTCTACCCGGTTTGTTTTAAAATCGAGCCCCATGTGATAATGGTTGGGACGGAGCTCACCAAAATTACCCGCAAGGCTGGCCGGGATATCAAGGGGCTTGCGGAAATAACCTTTGGGAAATTTTTCACCGGGAAAGTTCTGAGAAAAAGCCTGTGATGCTGCTGTAGTCAAAAGAAGAAAAAAAATACCTCTCATTAATAAATCAAATTCATATTTGTGAGGTAACAAATCTACCCACGATTGATTTAACAATAAAATGATTTTCGGTTTTGAGCAGGAGCAAATCAAAAAGGGAAGCTTTTTCTGAAAATACCAATAATTAGCATCTTTTTGAAAACTCTGGCACTCTCTTTGAGAAATACAAAATGACGCTATCCTTAAAGAATATCATCACCGGTTAACTTGCTCCCTGAATATTGCTTTCACATTTTTTTTGAATGTTTTTGGAAAGTGTAACTCCAATAATCTTTGAGATCCATAGAAAGATGCTTAAAGCTATACCCGCTTAGTGGTATTGTTGTTATTTGTTTTGTTTGATATATGATAAGAATCTTTGAAATGCTGTATTTGAAAGGATAAAGAACATAATATTTTCAAACTATTATACAGCGTTTTTCGTCTATATATTGTCTACTAATATGTATTGTTGAACCTATAAATTGTAATGTTATGAAAGGGATGAAAAGAAAAATTGCATTGGCTTTAGCCATCATGGCAGGAACTATTATCGGCGCTTTTCGCGGAGAGGTTGTGAAACAGAGATATATAGCCAAGATAAAGAGTCGTTACGAAGATCATAAGCGGGTCCAACAACAAGATGAGATAATGCTTGATGAATTTGAGCTGTCTGCATTTCATAGCAGCTGAATTCTTTTGTGATGTTTTTAAAAGGCAGCGGCATCATACCGCTGCCTTTTTTTATCGCCTTTCCCTACCCAGGGTAAGGCCTATTTTCAGCTCCACTGTAAAATAGCTGTCTCTTTTGTTGCTTCGTCCTCTTATTGATCCGGGTTGGTTAGTATGAAGTCCGTTCAGTGCAGCCTGCCTGTCGCTCAATGCTATAGCCAGCTGCGCATTATCAGCAGTAAGATATTTGTTGAATAATGCGGGGTCAATATATCCGGTGCTTACATCATCAAGATAATCCGTAGTTGTAATTCTATGCAGCACTTCAAACCTGATATGGAAAGCTGCCGACAGGTCATACCTGAGACCGATGCCTACGGGAAAAGCCAGTGCAGTTAAGCTGTACCCGGGACGGTCAGGATATTCAGCAAAGCCCTGTCCTTCGGTATGCAATGGTTTAAGCGCAACCAGGCCCCCATTGAGCTCTGCCTGCGGGTTAAAATGAAACATACCTATACCGCCAAGGATATACGGCGAGCAAAGCAGCCTTTTTTCGCCTGAGACATTTGCCAGCGCCTGCAGGAAGAACAGCTCTCCCAAAACAGCCACCTCAGCCACCGGACTTTGGAAATTAAGATTTCTCTCGTACCGGTATTTCGCATTTGTCTGGTCACCCCGGAGAACGGCGTCAGTAGCGGTTACGGTGCCATAAGTGCCGGTGATCTTAAGTCCGAGCATATAACAGTACAACAAACCGGCGCCCAATGATCCGCATGGCCTGGTAGCCGACAGGTTAAGGTCTTTCACAAAACCCCTTCCCCGCCCGCTATGCCCGCCAATATCGGTAAGGGCGTTCATAGCGCCCCCGGAAGCATTTATTTCAAAAAGGAAGTCTTTGTCGTAGTAGGAATCATCGTAATAATAATACTGGGAGGTAGCGTATTGCAGCATGCAGCAGCAGAGGCCCGCAAGGATAGCAGCTTTGGTGTTCACGGTAGATGTTTTTGAGGTTAACAACAATAAAAAGACAGGGAAACAAGATAAGGAATTCGAGGGAGATATGGTAAAGAAATACTGGTAGCTTACCTGAATTCGTATTCAGGGCAAATCCATTTTATATTTAAGTCACCCCCGCCAGAAGGGCTTTGCCGCGCTGGGTTTCGAGTCAGCCGAAATTCAGGAACTACCTTATTATTCAAAGTGAGAAATGTGTAACCGATACCGTTTTTTGTGTATCTGTTCTGTGTATACCTCCTATGATCTCAACCGCGAGATAGGAATAAGGGTCTCCAATCTTTTGAAGGTTGGAAGCCCTTTGTCAGACGGTAAAAAAATAAATCCGTTTATGTGGAGAGAGTAAAATGTGCTCCGGCTTCAGCAATAGCGATTGTAAGATAGTTCCGGTATTATTCCTACCCCATCCGTTTTTCAAGCCGCTTTGAATTTATAAGTTTTCCGGGGAAGCATTTTTCAAAAACCATGTCGTCTAAAAAATCTTCAACCTCTTCATTTAAAATAGTTTTTAATATTTTTTCTACTTCATCATGTCCAGTCGCCGTTAGATTTTTTTGCTGAAAAATGAGTAGGCGTCATGTCTAATTTCTGGGCTATATACTCATTCTTATATCCCGAAATTTCGATAAGCCCGGGGATTGCAGGGAGGTGTATTTTGTATTGATCAATAATGTTAGGCATATATCAGGTCTTCATAACGCAAATAACAATAATTACAATAAATCTATAATTATTTTGCCTTTTTTGCTGTCTTTCTTTCTCCTAGCGCAGATAGTCCCTTACTTTTTGCCGGATGAAGTTTTTTACAGACTCCCAGGTTTGCCCTTTGAGGCTGACAGGATCTTCGGTTTCTTCGGCATCGTCAAAGTAAGTCAATGCCTGGGGTATTGAAATAAGCAACTGTTGTGAGCGAAACTTTTGCTGGTAAAATATTATAAAGTCTTTAATGGAATAATGTTGCAATAACTCGGCTATATCCCACAAGTCCTTTTTTACACCACGTTTTAAGACGGCATTTACTTTCATGGCAATAATATCGGGGGCGCTCATAAATCGAATGCCTTGTATTTCTTTAGGTTCCTGTATAGCTGGGTAGTGGTGATATTTTACAAAATCCACCTTCATTAGTCTTCTTAATATATCCAGTGTCCGGGGTTCGACTGTCTGGGTTTGTAGCATCTGAAATCAGTTAATGGACGATCAATAACAGCGGCCGCGAGATAAGTAGTATGAAGTGGTAAAAATTTTGCATTGAGCAAAGCATCGGCCACTTTTTCATCTCCATAGTAGCGCCGGCAGTTACGGATGTCCTCTACATCACCCCGCTCAAACACCCGCTCTATGATAAAGTTGACCCTGCGATCATAATCCAGCTTGTCGAAATCCACATCCCAGAAGATCCGGCGCTGAAAAACAGGTTTTTGCTTTGAAGACATGGTATAAAGTTACCAAAACGCACCCACAAAAAGGTAAAATAGTGCTAAGTCAAGGATATAAAGGTTTTCACTGTTCTGAAAGGTGGAAACCCTTTCCCGGCTGGATGAAGCTTTTTACAGACTCACAGATTTGTCATTTGAAGCTGACAGGATATTCACTTTCTTCAGCATATTGAGGAGAATTATCTCACATTTCACCTCTTATGTTTGACATACCGCTATCAGCATATTTTCCCCGCAACATTTAAAGTCATTCTTACACCACTACCAGTTCATAAAATTTTTCGGGCTGCAGGTATTTATTGGCAAGCGACTGAATATCGCCGGGGGTAATGCTTTTTATGGTGGCTACCGACTCATCAAAATAATCGTCACCCAGTTCGTTAAGGATCATGCTCTTCCATCTTCCGATAATATGAAATGGGCCGTCAAGATCTCCGAGCAGCGTGCCGATCAGGTAGTTTTTCACCAACAGCAATTCTTCTTCACTAACAGGTTCGTTTCTCAGCCTTTCCATTTCCCTGTATACTTCTGTGATGGTGGCTTCGCATACTTCGGCTCCGGCTTCCGTGCTGATCATCCATGCGCTGCGCTGCACGTGATTCTGTAAATAGCTGTGAATACCATAAGTATAGCCTTTGTCTTCCCTGATATTGCTCATGAGCCTTGAACCAAAATAACCTCCAAAAATGGTATTCAGCACCTGTGCCCCGGTGAAGTCGGGATGATGACGGTTGGGAAAATCAGAAGCAATGCGTATGGCGCCCTGCACGGCTTTGCTGTCGTTGGCAATACGGTATTTATGATTGACAGCGGGAACGATCGCATGCTCAATTTCTGCTATGGCGCTTTGATTCAGGGGAAGATCTCCAAAATTTTTATTAAGTAATTCCGCTATATCTACAGGAAGCCGGCCGGCAACGAAGATCAGGCATTGCCCGTTGACATAATGGTCCCTGAAGAAGCCTGCCAGTTGATCCCTGTGAAGCGCATCATAAGCTTCAGCAGAACTATACCGCCCATAGGGATGATCAAATCCGTAGAGATATTCGTCAATGAGGCGGTTGGCAACGAAATCGCATTTCTTAAGATTTACTTCAAGTCGCTGCTTCATGTTCTGCCGGTATATGTCCAGCTCTTCCTGCGGGAATGTGGCAGTGGTAATGATCTCCCTGATCATAGGAAGCAGCTCTTTCAAATGCCGGGTAAGGCTGTGAAGATTAATAGTTGCAGTTTCGCTGTAGCAGTTCCTGTTCAGGTAAGCGCCATAATATTCGAAATGCTCATTAATGGCAAACGCGGAATGGGCGGTAGTGCCGTTCTTCAGGAGGTGATTAGTCATCGCGGCTAAGAGATTGCCGGTCTCATACCAGCTTCCTGCATGAAATACCAGCTCCACCTGGATCACATCTTCCGCGCCGGCATCTATAGTGTATACAGGTATATTATTATCCAATAGAAACTTTTGACAGGGCTTAAGCTCAAGCGTATAATCAATCGCATCTTTTATTACCGGGGCAATTTTTCTGTTTACCATTTTCCGAAGTATAAAACTGTTTGTACGGTTAGGAAATGAGAAGTCTTAATTGCCGGCGTAATAATACAGGGTATTACTGTTGCCGGGGTCAAAAATGGTGACGGCATCTTCTTTAATATCAGCAGGAGTAACATTGTTGTATCTCTGCAGCTCATTATTGATCATTGAAGTGTCACCGAGCAGGGTATAAAAAGCAAGGCTGTTAGCCCTGTTCATCAGGCTCATGTCTTCAAATGCGATCAGGCTTTCAGTTTTGTTTTTTACCTTCTGCAATTCTTTTTCTTCTATAGTTGATACTTTTAATTTTTCAAGCTCCGCTTCTATTGCTGCTTCTGCATCCTGCATGCTTACTCCTTTTACCAGCTTGCCGTCAATGGTGAGCAGGCCGGCGTCTATGGTGCCAAAATGATAGCATTCAATATTGCTGAACAACTGCTTTTCTTTTACCAGCGACTGGAACAGTCTTGAAGAAGCGCCACCCCCGAGAATTTCGGAAAGCAGGTCTGTAATATAATATCGCTGGTCAAGCCGCGGGTAGATATGCCAGGACTTGTAAATGGCATCTATAGGCACTTTGGCATGCACCTCCAGTTGGCGCGCAGTGCGTTGCAGGGGTTCCGGAGGGAGGGTGCGGATATATTTTTCGCCGGAGGGAATATCCCCAAACCATTTTTCAGCAAGTTGCTTTACCTGTTCCACCGTTACATGGCCTGCCACTACCAATATAGCATTTACGGGAGTATAATGTTTAAAAAAGAATTGCTGTACATCATGCAATGTGGCATGCTCAATATGACTTAGCTCAGCTCCGATGGTCATCCATTTATAAGGATGTACCTTAAACGCGAGGGTTCGCATTTTATGCCAAACATCGCCATAGGGCTTGTTCAGGTAATGCTCTTTAAATTCCTCGCTGACCACTTTGCGCTGTACTTCAAGGCTTTTTTCTCCAAAGGCAAGACTGAGCATCCTGTCGCTTTCGAGCCAGAACGCTGTTTCAATATTTTCTGCCGGCAACTGGCAATAATAATTGGTAAGATCATTGGTAGTATAGGCATTGTTCTCCCCCCCCGCCGCCTGGAGTGGTTCATCATAAGAGGGAATATTAACCGAACCACCAAACATCAGATGCTCAAACAAATGGGCAAATCCTGTTTTTTCAGGGTCTTCATCCCTGGCGCCTACATCGTACATCACGTCTACAACGGCCATGGGTGTGGAATGATCTTCATGCACTATAACTTTTAATCCGTTCTGCAGGACAAACTGTTCAAAATGTATCATATTTAATGGTATTCCGCGTGATCCCCTGGATCAATCCACAAATATGGGAAATAAATTGGAAAGTGCAGGCTACAGGATGCTCGCAGGCTTAAGCGTAAGCATAATAAGCGTATTGTCACGGTTAACAATAACCTTCATCTTCCTGTTTGTTGATTGCAGTATATTTTTGTATGCCTGTATATTGCCTGAAAAATTATTGTCAACTCCCACTAAGATATCGCCTGTTTTAAAGCCGGCTTTTTCTGCAGGCGAATCTTTGATAACGTCTTCTACAATTACTTTCCCGTTGGTGTCATAAATACCCAGGCCGGTATAAGCATAATCAAAGGGGCTGTAATAATGGGAGTTGGGTATAAGGTGGATCTCTTTTTTGGGATAATTAAATGTAACATTAAACCGCCGGAGCAGGTCATTGCCAATCAGACCGGCCAGGTAAGGGTATGCGGTAATATTATAGGTGTCGTCAAAAATATAGGTAGGCACTTTCCGGAAACGGTAAGGACCTATCCGCACTTCCTTTACCGTAGTGAGCTGCATCTGGGTTTTGCCGCCGAGCCCTTCGGCCTGTGTCAGATAAAGTTTCTTTTTGGGGCTGATCACCATGCTATCGGAAGCGTAGTCCTCAGATAATAAAAAGCAAAGGCCGGCGCCGGAGTCAAAATAAAACCTTGCAGAAAACCTGTCATCATCGCGGAAATTAGAGGAGATTATTGGAATGGAAGTAAGCAGAGGCTTCAGGGTATATCCTCCTTTTTTATATTTAAAGTCTCCTTTTGAATATACTGAAACCACAAGGCTGTCATAATCAAGGTGAACAATATAACGGCTCAGAAAGCTAAACCCTATTATACCATCAATCTTAACACCGTATACGCTGCTGAGGATCTCATAGTCATTCACATGAAAATTAAGACTGTCAACAGTAAGCCCGGGAAGACGTAATGTAGCATTGTACAGAAAATTTACCTGCCTTACCCCGGCAATACCTCTTATGGTGCGTGTGCTGGGCTCAGTGGGAATGTTCAGCTCAACTACAGTAGTGGAGTCGAGCGATATGCCACCGCTCCCTGTATCAAGGATAAAGTTGAGTGTATCCTTATATTCGTTCACCCTGGCTTTTAATACCATTACTCCGCCGCTGAACTGCTGAAACCGGAAGGTAGTGATCAGCCTGGCAGGCTCGGCAGAGAACATCTCCTGCCCCGCAAGCGCCAGAACTGATAACAGTAAAGGGATTATGAATAAAACAGAGGTAGATTTTTTTTTCATATATGGCTGTATAAATTTAAATCATTTAAGATTTAAAATACAGACCACTCATCATTCATATTGTTAGTAATTTTGCCCATTATGAATTTGGCAGATCTCTTTCAGAAAGCGCTCAGCTTTGAATTTCTTACAGCAGAAGAAGGGCAGCATTTGTATCACCGGGCTTCGTTGGCGGAACTTATGTATGTAGCGGATGAAATGCGTAAAATACGGGTGCCGCACGGAAAGGTCACCTGGCAGATAGACCGCAATGTTAATACCACCAACGTGTGTATAGCCAATTGTAAGTTTTGCAACTTTTACCGTATCCCGGGACATGCGGAAGCATATATAACGGATATGGATACCTACCGCAGGAAGATAAGGGAAACGATCAAATACGGAGGAGACCAGTTGCTGCTCCAGGGCGGCCATCACCCGCAATTAGGGCTGGATTTTTATACTGCTACCTTCAGGCAGATCAAAAACGAATTTCCCGATATAAAGCTGCATGCGCTTGGCCCCCCCGAGGTGGCTCATATCTGCAAGCTGGAAAAAATGAGCCATCACGATGTGCTGAAAGCCTTAAAAGAAGCAGGCATGGACTCCCTGCCGGGCGCAGGTGCGGAAATACTGGTAGACAGGGTGCGGCGCCTGATCAGCAAAGGAAAATGCGGCGCGCAGGAGTGGCTTGATATCATGCACGAAGCGCATAAACTGTACCTGACCACCAGCGCCACCATGATGTTCGGCCATGTGGAAACTATACAGGAACGTTTTGAGCATCTTATAAAAATAAGGGAGGTACAAAGCAGAAAACCGGCAGATGCAAAAGGCTTCCTGGCATTCATTCCCTGGACCTTCCAGGATGTAGATACCTTGCTTACCCGCATCAGGGGGGTTCATAACCTCACTACTGCCGAAGAATATATCAGGATGATCGCACTGTCGCGCATCATGCTGCCCAATGTAAAAAATATCCAGGCTTCCTGGCTTACGGTGGGCAAAAAGACAGCGCAGATATGCTTACGGGCAGGCGCAAACGATTTTGGCAGCATTATGATCGAAGAAAATGTGGTGAGCGCCGCAGGAGCGCCCCACAGGTTTACCTACAGGTCTATGCAGGACGCTATACAAGAAGCAGGGTTTGAACCGCAGCTCCGCAATCAGCAATACGAATGGAGAGAGGTTCCGCTGGCGATAGAAGAACAGGTAGTTGATTATTGATGAGGGGGAAGGTATATGGTGTAGGGTATAAGGTACGAGCCCTATGCCCTATACCTTTTTCCTTACGCCTTCTCCCCATTCACTACCAGCCTGAAGCCATTGCCGTGAATATTCACTATCTCAATATTTGAATCTTCCTTAAGATATTTTCTCAGCTTGGCTATATATACATCCATGCTCCTGCCATTGAAATAGGTATCGCTGCCCCATATTCTTTTCAGGGCGATCTCGCGGGGAAGCAGATCATTTTTGTATTCTGCAAGCATGCGCAGCAGCTCATTTTCTTTGGGTGAAAGCGTTTGTGTCTTTCCGCCAACGCTTAATTCCCTGAGCTTGGGATTGAAGTGGTAATTGCCGAGATCAAATTCAATATTTGAAGCATCTTTGCTCAGGTCGTCATTGCGCTTAAGGATGGCTTTTATCTTTAGCAACAATACTTCACTGTCAAACGGCTTGGTAATATAATCATCGGCGCCAAGCTTATATCCCTGGATGATATCTTCCTTCATTGTTTTTGCAGAGAGAAAAAACAGCGGTATCTCGGGATTGATGTCCCTGATCTCTTCAGCAAGCTTGAACCCGTCCATATTAGGCATCATCACATCCAGCAGGCACAGCTCAAACTTTTCCCGCTGAAATGCTGCCAGGCCAAGGCGGCCATCCCTCTCAAGGGTAACATCATAATCATTCAGCTCAAGATAATTCTTCAACACCAGCCCCAGGTTCTGATCATCTTCACATAACAATATTTTGTGCTTTTGTGCTTCCATAATTCAAACATTTAGTTGACAAATAAATATAATTCATTTCCGCTTTGTAAGATAATGCTAATAATTTTTTGTTAAACCATCTTTTTGGAGGGCACTCCTGCCATACAAAATCTCAGGTGCAGGGAATCATTATTTTTGCACAAAAAAACATGCATCTGACACCAGACAACAGGTTCAAGAAATTAATTGTGATCGGCGACAGGCTATTGATCAAGCCGGTGCAGGGTAATGAGCGGACAGCCAGCGGCTTATATCTTCCTCCCGGTGTACAGGAAAAGGAAAAAGTGCAACAGGGATATGTTATTAAGCATGGCCCGGGGTATGCCATTCCCATGCCTGTTGAGAACGAGAGCTGGAAAGCAGAAGAGGAGCAGGTAAAATATATTCCCCTGCAGGCCAAAGAAGGCGATCTTGCGATCTTTCTCCTGAGCGGCGCTACCGAAGTGATGTATGAAAATGAAAAGTATTTTATTGTTCCGCAAAGCGCTATACTTATGCTGGAGCGGGAGGAAGAATTATGAGACTGGATTTCCCGGGTGCATATTTTAGTTATCGCTCCATACGCAACTTTCCGGCCGGTATCTCACCGACAGGTAGTGACTTCTGCAGGCAGGTGTCCCCGCTCGCCTGCAAAAAATCCGTTATCTTTCCTTATAAATTAAACTACCATGCCTGATAAAGACACTTTTATTGAACTGGTCAAGAGTGGTTATACCTTCAAAGGAGAAAGCATCCCCGTAGGTGGCGCCATGCTTGGCGGAGAGGTGCTTACCGGAACTATAGTAAACCTGCCATTGAAAACAATGAACCGCCACGGGCTTATTGCCGGGGCTACCGGTACCGGCAAAACGAAAACGCTGCAGGTGATCGCAGAAGGATTAAGTGATGCAAGCGTGCCTGTTTTGCTGATGGACATAAAAGGTGACCTGAGCGGTATTGCAGCCCCCGGCGTAATGAATGATAAGATCAAAGAAAGGTATGCCAAAATAGGGCTTACCTATGACCCCAAAGCATATGCTGCCGAACTGCTGAGCCTTAGCAATGAAAAAGGAGTACGCCTGAGGGCAACCGTTACGGAATTCGGACCGATATTGATATCCAAGATCCTTGGATTAAATGATACGCAACAGGGGCTTGTGGCAATGATATTCAAATATTGCGACGACAATAAAATCCCGCTGCTTGACCTTAAGGATTTTACAAAAACATTACAGTATATAAGCAATGAAGGCAAAGCAGAGATAGAAAAAGAGTATGGTAAAATAGCCACCACAAGCACCGGTACGATACTGAGAAAAGTAATTGAGCTGCAGCAGCAGGGCGCGGATGTTTTTTTTGGAGAACCTTCATTTGAAGTGGAAGATCTTATGAGGATAAGCGACGACGGAGGAGGAATGATCAACATACTGCGTGTAACAGACATGCAGAATCGCCCGAAGCTGTTTTCCACTTTTGTATTGCAGTTGCTGGCAGAGCTGTATGCTGTGCTGCCGGAGGCCGGCGATCTTGATAAGCCCAAGCTGGTAATGTTCATTGATGAGGCGCATCTGGTATTCCAGGAAGCCACTGCCGCGCTGCTGCAGCAGATAGAAACAGTGATAAAGCTGATACGCTCAAAAGGAGTAGGCATTTTCTTTTGTACCCAAAACCCGCAGGACGTTCCTGCATCTGTATTGAGCCAGCTTGGCTTAAAGGTGCAGCATGCTTTGAGGGCTTTTACCGCTGCCGACCGGAAAACCATTAAGCAGGCGGCGGAAAACTACCCTGAGACGGCTTATTATGATGTAGACGACCTGCTCACACAATTGGGCATTGGTGAAGCTTTTATAACCATGCTCAATGAAAAGGGCATTCCCACACCACTGGTGCATACAATACTCACTTCACCAAGATCAAGAATGGACGTATTAACGGATGCTGAAATAGATGGGCTCGTGAAGCAATCCAGGCTTGTAAAAAAATATGAGGAAACCATAGATAACCAAAGCGCTTATGAAATTATAACCGCTAAACTGGAAGAAGCAGGGAGAAAATCTGCTGATACGGATAATAAATCGTCCACCAAAAAAGAAGAGCCCTCTGTAGTGGAGAAGGTTTTGAATAATCCTGTTGCCCGGCAGGTAGAACGTACTGCCGCCTCCATCATCACCAGAAGCCTGCTGGGAGCATTGGGATTGGGAGGGCGAAGCAGCTCAAAAAAGAAAAGTGGCTGGTTTTGAAGCAATTAGGATAAAATTCTTCCAAAAACCCCAAACATATTCAATTAAAAACAAAAGAATAAAACATAAATAGTATAAAAAATTAAGTAGATACCACTAAAAGGGTATTGGCCGAATGAATATCGTCACTATCTTTGACATGGTTTTTCATAGGATATTGGATTTTAAAAACGGGCTGGATTTTTATCCTGGCCCTTTTTTTTTATCCTTATTTTCCCTCCTTCCATGGTTTCCGACATTTCCAGCAAGCGCTCTTCCATAAGGTGCTTAACTATGCTCCAGGTTTTTTGCCCGTCTGCTTCTTTTAGCCTGTCTGTCAATTCCCGCAGTGTCATTGGTTGCTGTTCCAGCAAAGCAATAATGGTTTTATGCAGTATATTAAACTCCTCTGCGGCAATAGCGGCTTTTTTCTTTGAAACACAGTTATCACAGATACCACAGGGCTTTGTAGAAAAATCATTAAAATATTCCGCAATGATCCCTGAGCGGCAATTGCCTGTATCTTTTACATAATGGGTTATGGCAGTTATCTGGTCTGTCAGCACTTTTTTTCTTTCTGCATAGCGGATATTATCTATATAAAGGTTTTCGGTAACTACCCGGTTATAAAGAAACTGTATTTGCGGAACATCTTTCTGTGGCTGATAATCAATAATTCTTCTTTGGGAAAGGCGGGTCAGCACTTTTTTTATAACCGCTGTATCTTTTTTTAACGTCTTTGCAATTTGTTTCTCGCTTATGGGAGTGGGTACATCCATGATACCTCCGTAAGATCTCAACAAAAGCTTAATGTAAGGTTCTGCTTCGGGATACGCTTTTTCAAATTCTTCCAGCGTGGATTTGCTGCAGCAAAACATAATGGTAGATGGAGTAAACAGTTGCTCGCTATAAGCCAGTATACCCTCCTGTTCCATGGCTTTAATAGCATAAGTAGCGGTAAGCACATCGAGTCCGAATTGTTTTGTAAATGCAGAAAGATCAAGATCAAAACAGGTATCTTCTCCTGCGCCGGCAGGCAACTGCAGGTAATTCACCAGTGCCTGGTATATTTTCCTGATTTCCTCCATAGAAGGAAAGCGGGTTTCGGGAATTTGCTGAAGGTCGGCAATATCCGTTTCTTTAAAGAGCAATACAGCATAAGATCTTTTCCCGTCGCGCCCGGCTCTTCCCGCTTCCTGGTAATAGCTTTCGAGGCAATCAGGTATATCCACATGCACTACGGTTCTTACGTCAGGCTTATCTATGCCCATGCCAAACGCATTGGTACATACCATTATCCGGGTTTCGTTATTCAGCCATTTGGCCTGCTTATCGTTGCGGTCTTCATGGGAAAGCCCTGCATGATAATAATCGGCGCTGATATGGTGCAATTGCAACAAGTCCGCAATTTCTTTGGTCCTTTTCCTGCTTCGACAATAAACAATACCGCATCCCGGCACTTTTTGGATGATCTCCAGCAGCTTATTGATCTTTACTTCCACCTCCTGCACACTATAGGAAAGATTTGGCCGCTCATAGGATTGCCTGAAAATTTTTGCGTTGCTGAAATGAAGCTTATCACAGATATCTTCCTGTACTTTTTTTGTTGCGGAGGCTGTCAATGCCAGTACCGGTATACCGGGCTTTTCTTCCCGGATAGCTGCAATGGTTAAATAGGGTGGACGAAAATCATAGCCCCATTGCGAAATACAGTGCGCCTCATCAACTGCTATCAGGTTAATGGGCATCGCCGGTAAATATTCTTTGAAAAGGCGGGTAGTAAGCCTTTCCGGAGAAACATACAGGAATTTGAAATTGCCGTAAAGGGCATTGTCCAGTGTTTTTTTCACTTCGTTAAAAGGCATTCCGGAGTGGATAGCGAGCGCGGGAATACCTTTAATCTTCAGGTTTCCCACCTGGTCTTTCATCAGGGCGATCAGTGGGGTGATGACGAGGCAAATACCTTTCGATGCCATTGCAGGCACCTGGAAACAAATGGATTTTCCTCCGCCGGTGGGCATAATGGCAAGCGTGTCATTCCCGCTGAGCACGGATAAGATAATATCTTCCTGCTGTGGCCGGAAGGAGGTATATCCCCAGTGGGTCTGTAATATGGAATCAATAGCTGTCACAATGGAACAAAGGAAAAGCAAATATCAGCTAAAGCGCCTGTTTGAAGAAATTGCGAATAGAAGGTAGTACACTGTTACGTGAGAAGTGAGACGATAAACGTGAAAGGCTCACATTTATCGTCTCACTTCCCACAAAGAAATATGACAAATCATTATTAACATTACACTACTTTCTTTACGAACAATCTTCCTGAATTTATGGCAAGCACCACATCGCTAAGGCCCATTACCAATGCTCCGAACATGGGATTAAGAAAGCCCAGCGCAGCGAGCGGGATCGCTACTACATTGTAGGCGAAAGCCCAGAAAAGATTTTGTTTAATAGTGAGAAAAGTATGTTTTCCAAGCCCCAGCGACAGGGGAAGGTTCTTCAGTCCATGATTCATCAATACCACATCTGCGGTTTGCATTGCGATCTGCGAAGCGTCGCTCAAAGAAATGCCAATGGTAGCTTTTGCAAGGGCGGGAGCATCGTTGATGCCATCGCCTATCATGGCAGTAGGCTTTTGCCGGGATAGCTGCTCTATGGTTGCGAGCTTTTGTTCGGGGGTCTGCTCGGCCATTATGCTGTCAATGCCGATTAGTGCGGCAAGCTTTTCGCATTTGGCTGCGTTATCGCCACTGAGCAAAAAAGTACTGATGCCACGGCTGTGAAGATATTGTACAACCTGTTTTGCTTCAGGGCGTATTTCATCCTTCATATCTATCCATCCGATGAGCACACTGTTTTTAATAACGTATATGTTATGTGTGTCGTTCTGTGTAAAATCTGCGGCAAATTTGTATGATCCTGCCATATAAGAATTGCCTTCTTTATCAGTAGCCTTCATGCCCAGCCCTTTGAGCTCCTCAATCTTCTCCCACCTGATCTCCGGTTTAGATCTCCATTCTGAAGAGATGCTTTTGGCAACAGGATGATTAGAATATTTTTCAACGGAAAACACTATTCTTTTAAAGAGGTTTTCATCCATACTATTATCCAGGATCTGCCATTTATCTATAGAGAGCATTCCTGTGGTAAGGGTGCCGGTTTTATCAAAAACCACCTGCTGTATATCTTTAAATAATTCCAGGGAAGTGGCATTGCGGAAGAGCACCCCGTTGCGCGCTGCACGACCAAGCCCTACTGCAACAGCGGCAGGCGTTGCCAGTCCTAACGCACAGGGACAGGCGATGACCAGCACTGCAATGCTGCGCATTAATGATGGAGTAAATTCGTGGAGAACAATATAGTTGATCACAAAGGTGAGCGCTGCAATGCTGATAACAACAGGAACAAATATGGCACTGATCTTATCCGCCATTTGCTGAACCGGCGGCTTTTCTCCCTGCGCCTGTTTTACCAGGTTTACAATGTTGGCCAATGCTGAATCACTTGCTGCTGTGGTTACCTGTGCTTTCACCATTCCCTCAATAAGCAGGCTGCCTCCTATGAGCATGTCTTTTGCTTTTTTTTCAACAGGAAGGCTTTCTCCGGTGATGATCGCTTCACTTACACTTGCATCCCCCCATAGTATCTTACAGTCCGCCGGCACCTGCTCACCGTTCCTGATCAATATAAGATCACCGGGTCTGAGATCAGCATTATCCACGGGCATGATCACTTCCTGGTGGTCTCCGTCAAAAGCGATCATATTGGCTACTGCTTTCCGGGACTTTGCAAGACCATTGAGCGCCTTTTGAGTTGACTGGATGGAAGCGCTTTCCAGGTAGTTGCCAAAGAATACCAGCGTGATGATAGTAGCAGTTGTTTCATAAAACAGGTAATCCCCGCCCAGGTTCATCAGGGTGCCGGCAAGGCTGTATGCAAAAGCAGCCGTGGCGCCGAGAGCGATCAGCACATTCATATTAGGCATCCCGTTGCGGAGGCTTTTAACAGCGCTCCTTCCAAAATAATTCATCCCGGCTATATATACAGGAAGGCAGAGCGCCAGTTGCAGCCAGGGATTTGCCAGCCAGTGCCATCCTATCAGCCCGTGAAACATATGGAGCATAAGTACAAGGGTGAATGGCAGGCAGAAGAGCATATATTTCAAATGGATATTCCATTTTTTTTCAGCTGTGGGAAGCGCTCCCGGCTCAAGCTTACCTGCGACCTTATATCCCAGTCCTTCAATGCCTTTCCGGACTTCTTCTGTTGTAGAGCTGTTCCCATTGAGCTGAAAGACTACATCGCCATCCACAAAGTTTACTTTAATATCGCCTGCACCTTCCTTTTCAAGGAATTTCCGTACCGTAAGCGCGCAATTGGCGCAATCCATACCTTCTACTTTCCACCGTATATTTTCCATGCCGCAAAATTATATACAGCTCTTCAAAAGTACCGGGAGTCTACAGGCATATCTTTGCAACGGTGTATCAGTAAAAGCCCCGAATGACAATTATCTTTGCAACACAGTGTCATTAGCGGTTTAACCCCTCTTTTTATATAATATGGAATTAATTGTACCGTTGGACCAGATACATGAAGCAGCCCGGATATTCTGGCAAAAAGCGGGTGGTAAGGTCTTTGCATTTTATGGCGAAATGGGCGCAGGGAAAACTACATTTATTACAGCGTTATGTTTAGCAAAAGGTGTTCGCTCTGCTATGGGCAGCCCTACCTTTTCCCTTATAAATGAGTATGTATTTGTTGAAGGCGGTGAAAGCCATGCTATCTTCCACCTTGATCTGTATCGCATAAAAGACGAGGCAGAAGCGGTCAACGCGGGCATAGAAGACTGCTTATATTCCGGTAATATATGTTTTGTAGAATGGCCCGAAAAGATCTCCGGGCTTTTGCCTGAGGATACTGTGCATGTTTCTATTGCAGTAATAAATGAAACCAGCCGTCTGCTAAAAATTGCTGACAGCGCGGTAAAATTTTAGTAAATTGTCCGCTCAAACCTTTGCAGTATATGCCGGCAGAAAAGCCTTTTGTAGCCACTTCTTTCAATTATGAGACCCTGGAAGAGACTTTAGACGTGAAGCCGCGCGAGGCGCAATTGTTTATAGGTATTCCCCGTGAAAATACTTTCCAGGAGAACAGGATAGCCCTGACCCCGGATGCCATAAGTGTGCTGGTAAATAACGGCCACAGGGTAGTTGTGGAACACCGCGCCGGCGAAGGCGCCCATTTTTCGGAAAGGGACTACAGTGAAGCGGGAGCAAAAATAACTTATGATAAAAAGGAGGTGTTCCAGTGTGATATGATCATGAAATCGGCTCCTGTAAACGATGAAGAGCTGCCGTTGCTGAAAACGGATCAGACCATTATTTCTCCTATACATCTTCCCGTAATGAAAACCTCCATACTGCAATGCATGATGGAGAAACGCATTACGGCATTATCGTTTGAGAACTTTAAGGACGATTCCGGGCATAATCCTATTGTGAGGAGCATGAGCGAAATTGCAGGCAGCGCGGTGATGCTGCTGGCCGGCAATTACCTGAGCAATGCCAACAACGGCAAGGGGATGCTGCTTGGCGGTATTTCAGGCATTCCTCCTACCAAAGTTGTGATCATAGGAGCAGGTATTGTGGGGGAATATGCAGCCCGCACCGCTATGGCGATGGGCAGCAGCGTGAAAGTATTTGACAACAATATTTATAAGTTAAAAAGAATGCAGGGCAATATCGGGGCGAGGATATGGACCTCGGTAATTGAGCCCAAGATACTTGCCAAGCAGCTAAAAACCTGCGATGTGGCAGTAGGGGCTTTGTCTTCTTCCGGTGGGCGAACGCCCATTGTAGCTACTGAAGAGATGGTTTCTATCATGCGCCCGGGAAGCGTAATACTTGATGTATGTATAGACAGGGGCGGATGTTTTGAAACCTCTGAAATCACTTCGCATGAGAGCCCTGTATTTATTAAGCATGGGGTAATACATTATTGCGTGCCTAATATCCCTTCAGGTTTTGCACGAACAGCATCGCAGGCGATCAGCAATGTGCTGATGCCCCTGCTCCTTGAAATAGGAGACGAAGGCGGGCTGGAAAAGCTGGTTTGGCACAAGTTTAATATCCGCAGCGGTATATATTTATTTAAAGGAGCGCTTACCAATATTTACCTGAGCCAGCGGTTTAATTTAAAGTATACAGACCTGAACCTGCTTATAGCAAGCAGGAGATAGGACAATAAAAAAGCCATTCAAATATTTGAATGGCTTTTTTATTGTAATTATGTAAGGTTTATTTCCTTTCAAGCAGTTTGAAGAACTGATCGAGCTGAGGCAGGATAACGATCCTTGTTCTGCGGTTTGCAGCTCTTCCTTCGGCTGTATTATTGTCTGCAACAGGTATATATTCACCACGACCTGCAGCAGCCATTTTAGCAGGTGGAATGCCGTATTGCTTTTGTAATACTCTTACCACAGCAGTAGCTCTTTTCACACTCAGGTCCCAGTTATCAAGCAGCACACCTTTGCTGTAAGAAACATCATCGGTATGTCCTTCAACCATAAATTCAATATCCGGTTGCGCTTTTAAAACTGTTGCAACTTTTCCAAGAACTGCTTTTGCTTTATCAGTGATATCATAGCTACCGCTTCTGAATAACAGTTTGTCGGAGATATCAATAAATACAACACCTTTGTCGACTTTCACATTGATATCCTGGTCATCAAGATTTCCTATAGCTCCTTTAAGATTCATAACAAGAGCCATATTTAATGAGTCCTTGCGGGCCATTGCAGCCTGCAGATCCTGTATATAAGCATCTTTTGCGCCGATATTATCAAGAGATTTTTTTATGCTTTCCGCCTGGGCAGCAGAGATCACAGACAGATCTTCCAGTTGCTTCAGCGCCGTAGTATTATTTTCTTTGGCGAGACCAAGCTGCTTGTTCAAATCAGCAAGCTGAGCTTCGTAAGATGCTTTCTGACGCTCTAATTCAGATTTATTGTCTTCGCAAAGTTTTAAATCACCCTGAAGTTTTGTCTGAGCCTGGTTTAGGGAGTCTAACTGAGCCTGGGCGGCCTTAAATTTTTTGCTGCTTACGCAGGAAAAAAGAAAAGCTGGAGCAATGGCCAATAGTAAAAAATGCTTCAATTTCATTTCTGTTGTTTTTGAGATGTGTTGGTAAAGATATAGTATCGGGCTGAATTACAGCGTTGTTGATTATTAAAAATTTGGGGCAAAGCTATATTTTTAATAAAAAAAAGAGAAATATATGTGCGTATATTTCTCTTTTGGGATTATAATTTCTGTTTTTTATCAACCCCTGCCGGCTCTTCTTTCTCCACCGGCCTGCCGGGGAGCTCTTTCCGCCCCGCCAGAGCTCCGGGTGGGAGCACTTGATCTTTCCACTCTTTGCACAGGCTGGCGGGCTGCCTGAACGTTTCTCTGTACAGGAGCAGTCCTCTCTATAGTGCGGGGCTGCCTGTCAATATTGGAAAAAGAGCGTGCAGGTTGCTGCCCGGAATTCCTGTTTTGCCCGGAAGGCTGTGGCCTTGCCTGGGGAGTGTTTTCGTTGTTTATTCTGCGGGAAGGAGATGCTGCCTGCGAAGGGGATGTCTGGTTATTTTGAGGTAAGCGGTCAAATGTTCTTGTTGGCCTTGTGCTTCCGGAAGATGCCGGATTGCGTCCTTCCGACGGTGTAATTCGCGGAGAAGCATTCCCCGGCTGGGCATTTCTTCCAACAGTTGGTCTGTTGTTATTATAATTACCCGGGTTACGGCTTACCCCTCTCTCAACAGGCCTTGCATTCCCGTATCTTCCTGAAGGCAATGGGGAAGCATTGCGGGGATATGCAGCAGCGACTCTTCTGTTGTCGCGGGTACCAATTACCCCTGTACGACGGTTGTAAATATTATTATTGCGGTAAATATTAATATTATTATTAATTACTACAGTGTTGCGGCGCCCATAGTACCCACCATAATAGCCGCCATGATACCCTCCGCGGTAAGGCGCCCAACTGTAAGAGGGACGATAGATAGCCGGTCCCCACCAGCCGCCATAGTAGGACCACGGGCTGTAATTGCCGATGCCGAAATTAAACCAGCCAAAGTTGAAATTGAAGCCGAATCCCCAGCCGGTCCATGGGCTATAGTGCATATTGAACCCCCATGTATAAGGACGTGGGTAATAATACCTGCCATACCAGGGACGATAGTAATATCCTGTACCATATACAACAGTCGGCCCATACACAAATGTATTAAGATAGCCCGGGGTATATCCCATATATATATAGTCAGGAGTTACATCGTAGATATATACGTATTTCATTGCATATACCGGGTAGCGGGGAGGAATAAGCGACACTGCATAAGGACGCTCTGTAGCTATTCTCCACGGTCCGGCAGGACTATACGATTCAAACCACACTCCGTTATCCACGGCATAGTAAGATCCTCTCCAACGCAAAACATAAGATGATGTATTTATAGCATAATCCATGTCGGTCCCGGCGATATTATCAAATTGAGGATCGCCGTCATATTCAATATCGGCAGTAGCAGTTTTACGATCCACCTTGGCCGTTTGCGGCACCTGGGCGTCCATTACCGCGTCACGGGCGGCGGGAGTTCCGGCCACGCTGGCGAGCACATTGTCTTTAGGTGAGCCTGCCGGGATTTTGGCAAAATCAGCAGGAAGCCTGTCAGCACCGATAAATTGCCAGTTGCCATCCAAAGAAGATGACCTGTACCAGCGCCCGGAAAGCAATACATAATACTGCTGACCGGATACATCCATAAAGATATCATTGTCGGAGTTCCTGACATACAGCAGGTTGGTTCCCTGCACGGGTGTAAAATTAGGCTCTCCGTCAGATTGCAGTAATTCTGCAGGCTCCGTAGTGACTATGATATTGGATATTTCGTAGTCCTTTTGCTCCTGCTGCACATTGTTGTCTTTATTTGCCTGGGCTACTTCTTCCTGTATCCTGCTCAGGTTACCGGATATATTAGTGGTCAGGCTATAAGGGCCGGTGGCCGCGGGAGCAGTATACCAATGCCTGCCTCCATATAAAAAGAACCGGTTGTCATCTTTCAGGATAATGAAGGGAGTATTGACCACGGTCTGCACATTCCACTTGCTGTTGTTCTGCAACCTTGGCGCGCCGTCAATTACCACCAGTATAGATGGCTTGTTGGCATATAAAATTTTAGGCGGATTGTTATTCAGGTCTGATGATAAGCTTGTTTCCTGCCGGCTGAGCTGCAAGGCAGTATTGATATCATTCTGGGGGATGGAGATATTCCAGTTATTCATGCTCCCGGCGATATTATTCTGAAGCGCCGTTAAGGCATCCTGGTCATTTTCGTTTGGCAATTTTATTGCGGTCACCTGTACTGTATTCAGATCTACCTGTTGCCCGCGGGTAACCGTACCCGCATTTAACCAGATCATCCCGAATACCGGATCGCTTTGTCCTTGTTTAAGTACGGATATTGCCGCGTTGGCTTCCAGCGTTCCGTTTGAAAAGGCTTCCGGCTGCAACTGGTATACTTTTACCAGGTCTCCGTTAGCATTAGTAAAAGACTTAGGCCATTCGTTTTGGGAGATGGCCGCCGCAGGTAACATAAACCCTGCTATCATTAAAGATAATATTGTGTAAAAAGCTTTCATATCAGGAAGTTTTTATGATAACTAGGACGGTTAATTATCGCGCCAGTTTAAAAATAACGAATAGAACTTCCTTTTGTAGCAGGTACTTTGTTAATAATTTAACGAATACTGTGAAAGTTATGCTAATACCGCTGCCGGAGGGCGGCAAAGCTAAATGGCGGGAGAGTGTTTCGTAAGACAGGAATCCCGGAGGGAAAGTTCCAAAGCCCTTGTGAAAGCTATTTTCTTATTATATGTCGCCAGAGGCGACAAGACAAAAGTGCGCGGCGAAGACGCCACGCACAGCGCCTCCCGGCACTGCATAAGACGCATACGTCTCATACAAACTTCCTGTTACCCCTGGCGACCGTGTCGTACTTTTAAAACAAATAATCTATCTCCATTATTCCTTTTCCGAGAATATAGTTAGATGCGTACGAATACAAATAATCTTCCGGCTTTGCTACCCAGCCTGCCCGAACCGGGTTGTTATGGATATAATCCAGTTTTGTTCTCAAAAATTCTTCTGTATATATCTGTTCCGGGTGATTATTGCCTGTCCATATTTTATAATCCTTATTTTGATTTGTACCTTTTGCATGAAATTCAAAAGCCCTCAGCAACCAATCCTTTCTGCTCTCGGGGTTATTCTCTATTGCGTTAATCAATTCTTTTGTACAAAAAGATTTATAATCTCTTAATGTATCACTCAATCGCCCTGACTTTGATTGCCATATTACATGCATATGATTTGTCATTATTACATATGCTCCCACTAAAAGTTCTTTTCGCATTCTGCAATGCTGCATGTTTTTTACCAGGATATCCTTGCATAGCTTTCTGCTGAAGAGGTCAATCCATTCTACCACAGTAAAGGTCATAAAGAACAAACCAAACTGATCGCGGATCTTATACCCGCCGGTGAATTCATAGTTCATAACAATAGTGTATTTACAGGTTTGATAATTGTTGTTATATCGCCAGAGACAGCAAGAGGATGGTATGAGGCGAAGACGCCTCACACAGCCACCCTCCGCACAACAAGTTTTCGCTGTTTAATTTACAATTAATATTAACAATTTTCTCTTTAAGTCTATGTGGGGTTTGCTGTTTAACGACCTCGCATATTTTTTCTATGCCACGAATTCCCGCGCCCTGCGCGGCAGGATGATTTTTAAAGACAACAATTTGTCTTGCAGAGCCATGCAAGCCACTAATGCACAAATGGGCACGAAGGCATTAGTGTAAATTCGTGGATTAGTGGCTATCTCTTAAAAATGCTAAAACAGAAATGGTTTGTTGTACAGAATACACGAATGCGCCTGCGGCGTATTCGTGTACCAAATTCGTGTTATTGTTTTTTGTGTCTGACAGCTGCGGGCTTTTCCAAATAATTCTCTGCCGTACATGGCGTCTTCGCCGCGTACTTCTGTCTTATCGCCTTTGGCGATTCTCTTCCTAATCCCTCTCAAAGCCCAGCTTTTTCAAGCCCCTCTGTACCTCCGGGCAGCTCATAAATAATTTCCACAATAAGCCGCTGCGGTAGTTCTCGATCATCACAATGATCGGTCCCTGGTCTATCGCAAGATGCGACGTTGCATACCAGCCCTTTGTTTCATTAAATGCATCTGTAAATCCGTATTCACTCCATATTTTATCGCCCAGGTCGTAATAAAAATGCCTGAGCGCTTTCATTGAATATCCGGGAGTGTATGGAAATGCAGACAATGCTGCTGTCGGTGTTATCGTACCAAAATCATTTGCGGGGGAAAATGCATTGTAGCCGTCATAGGTATCGCTTGCGGTGAGCCCCCAGCAGTCTTCGCCGTATCCTTTAAATTTTTTAGGATTATCCACACAGTAGTCATGGTTGATGAGCGTGTGGTTTACATTCTGCTGCCAGTAATCTGCATATTGGTCTTTCAATCCTTTTGGGTTAAGCCCCAGGAACGAATAGTGGGAAAAGAACAATGGTCCGCCATAATCAAATCCAAGGGGGAGTAAATACCCATAAAAAGTTTTGCCATTCTTAAAAAAACTGCTTTGGACCCAGCCCCTGTGGTATACCGCTGCAGGTACCGGGTATCGTTCAGCGCTTGCGGCAAGCACATACGTGATCAGGCATTCGTTGAACCCTCTCAGTGGAAAATTCATTGCCCAGCCATTATTAGGGCTCCAGTGCCAGTACAGCACTTCCTGTCCGTCGCGGGTAAACCAGTTCCACTCGATATCATTCCACAGCCAGTTGATGCGGTTGCGCAGCTCAGCTTCTGTTCTATCTTCACCATTAAAATACTGCCGCGCACATAAAAGCCCTTCAAAGAGGAACGAAGTTTCTACCAGGTCGGCCCCGTCGTCTTTCCGGCTGAAAGGAATGGTCTTACCTGTTGCGCCATTCAGCCAGTGCGGGAATACGCCATGATATGAATCGGCTTTGGACAGGAATTTTATCATCTTTAATAAAAACCTTGCAGCCGTATCCCGGGCAATCCATTTCCGCTCCGTAGCTGCAATAACAGCCATTATACCAAAGCCGGTACCGCCGGTTGTTACTACTTCATTTCCATAATCATAGGCTTCATTGCTTCTTTCTCTCGCCATCCCGCTGACAGGATGGGCAAAGTCCCAGAAATAGCGGAAAGTCTGCTTCTGCACAATATCCAGCAATGCGGAATCAGACAGGTTTTTAGGACGTGCGGCAGCATTAAAAACGGGCTGTGTGTCTTTCTTTTTCTGGGCATCAACAGAAAGGCTGAAGAAAAGAAAAACAAACAGGAGAATTTTGTTGTATTTCATATACGGGCTTATTAGCTGAATGGATCTCCCGGTATAATATGAAAGGGCTGCTATAAACAGCCCCCCATATCCCGGTTAAATATTTTATCAAAAGAAAACCACCCTTACTGCAGATTTGTATTCAGGTCAACCTGTGTTTGCGGTATAGGAATATAATCGCTCTGCCCGGCTACAAATCCGTAATCACTCAATACAGATGCGGCAGTACCGGTACGCAACAGGTCATTATATCTTTCTCCCCACCATTCACAGGCAAACTCTGCCCGGCGTTCATCCATTATATTCTCAATAGTAGCCCCCGTAATATCCGGCAATCCCACTCTTTCCCGCACAAGGTTAAGCTCAGCATCACCATTCTGCCCTTTACGAACTTTAGCTTCAGCATTCAGCAACAGCACTTCGGCATATCGCATCACTCTCACATTGTTGTCAGAGCCATAATCCGTTCTTCCGGCGGTCATCTGGCTGACAGGAAGGTATACTTTCCCGTTAAAATATTTCAATCCGTCGGCATTGCCGTAGATCTTATCTCCGCTGGGAGTAGTTGCAAAATCATTTTCCGTGTCCCCGCAAAACAGTATGGTAGTTTTTAATCTTATATCATCATTCCGGTTGGTTAGAAAATCAACAATTTTTTGTGATGGCGTTAAGAACCCCCAACCGCTGATGGGACTGCCTCTTTGATCGCCTCTGGGCCCCTGGAAAGCAAAAAATGCGTCGGGTCCTACAGCGGTTCCGGAACTGGTGCCAAAATCAGTGTACTGGATCTCGTACAATGATTCGTTGCAGAGCTTTCCCGGCCTTTTGAATAATTGATAATAATCAGGATAGAGGCTGAACCTCCCGCTATTGACGATCTGGTTAGTGCAATCCAATACTACATCCCAGTAAGGGCTTGAGTTATCGGCGCCTGCCAGATCAGCAGCCGCTTTGGCTTTCAGCAAAAGGGCAGTGTATTTGGTTACTGCTCCTATGTGTGCAGATTCATTAGGCCTGGCGTCCTCCAGGTCATTAACGGAGGCGTCCATTTGGTCTATGATATATTTTCTTACATCAGCCACAGTACTTTTGTGCATGGTATTGTAATCAGCACTGTCTCCCATTATAGGTATATCGCCAAATACTCTGGATACTACCAAATGAGCAAAAGCCCTTATTACTTTTACTTCTGCCTTATATCTTTTGTTCAAAGCCAGGTTATTGGCATCTGAAGCTTCGATATTTGCGGCAAACTTATCTAACTCCGATAAAGCCTGGTTGCAATAGTAGATCAGTCCGTAATAATCAGTCCAGCAGTTATTGGTGCCCCAAAAAGTCTGAACGGAAACATAATTGTTCTTGAACTCTTTAATATCTGTTAAGGTGGCCTGGTCTCCCGGTGTTGAGCCTTTTTCCAGGTCATCTCCTCTTACTCCCCTTATGCCGTAGTCCATCCAGTGAACAAAACCCGGAGCAGCTCCGGCAGCCGTACGGTATACCCCGGAAACAGGTTGATACATTATAGATAGATCTGTATAGCTAATACTTTCTGTCTGGGCTGTATTCTCCAGCGGCTTGTCCAAAAACGAAGAACAACCCGTGAGCACAGAAAGTGAAGCAATAAATATTATATTTTTAAGCTGTTTCATAATTGCTTGCTTTTGCTTTTTAATAAATAATCCTGACACCGAAACTGTAGGTTGCAGAAACAGGATAGATATTGGTATCATAGCCAATATTTGACTGTTGTGTTACATCGCTGTTGCCTACCTCTGGTGTGAACCCGCTGTAGCGTGTGAATATGGCAGGGCGGTCAGCAGTTACATAAAGCCGTATGCGGGTATCATCTTTACCCGCTTTAAAAGTGTATCCCAATTGTACATTCTGGATACGCAGGTAAGATCCGTTTTCCACATAAAAAGCGCTTGCCGTGCTGTTATAGTTTTGCGTGGTGGCATATGCAGAAGGATATTTATTGGTTGAGCCTTTGCCATTCCACAGGTTGCTCACAAATTCTGCATCGCCGTTCATATCTGTATATTTTGACCTGAGCGCCCTGTTCAGGTTCAGGATCTTATTACCGCCCTGACCTTGTAACACTACGCTTATATCAAAGCTTTTATACTCCAGTCCCAGATTTAACCCATAGATTACTTTTGGCAGGTAGCTTCCTAAATCCACCCTGTCGGATGCATCCAGTACTTTGTCTCCATTCTGATCTTTGAATTTAAAGTATCCTGGCACCGCACCATTGGCCACAGCTATTGGGTCTGCATCCACCTCTGCCTGTGTTTGATAAATGCCTGCTACCTGGTAGCCATAGAAAAAGTTCAGCGGCTTACCTATCTCCATTCTGGTTGGATATTCTGAAATACCTGTCATTTGGTATGCCAGAGAATTTAAGTCAGATACCTTGTTTTTAAGCGTTGTTAGATTTGCACCAATATTATATCCAACATTCCCTATTTTATCATTCCAGTTAAGGGTGAATTCCAGCCCGCTATTTACAACCTTTCCGAAATTACCATAGGTAGTTCCTCCCACTGAAGCATTGTCTCTGTTAAATACCAGGTTATTGGTAATACGGTGATAATAATCAATAGTACCTTTCAGTTTCTGATCTGCCATAGTGAAATCAATACCGGCATCGGTTTCTTCAACAACTTCCCAGCCTAAAGATGAAAAACGTGCATCTACCCTGTAGCCTGGTATTAAGGCGCCATTAGTAAATGCAGTGCTTCCGAATACGCCGGAATAATCGTTCCCGCTGTATACCTTGGCATAGCCGGCATTACCTGCTATCCCGTCATTACCCAGCCTTCCCCAACTGGCACGGACTTTAAGAAAATCGAAGAGGTTCTGATCACTTAAGAAAGACTCATTGCTCAATACCCATCCTAAACCCACAGAAGGAAAATATCCCCACTTGGTTTGATATTTTGAACTGCCGTCTGCCCTGATAGTGGCGGTAAGCAGGTATGTGCCCTTATAATCATAAGTGCCCCTGGCAAAATAGGAGATACCGCCAAAGCGTGATCCGTCTTCCGTATAATCTGTTGCATTACGAGTGCCGAGACCTACATACCATGATTCCTGGTTTGCAGGAATGTCATTTGCCGAAACCGATGTATTTCTCCATCGCTCTTCTCTTACAGAATGCCCCAGGAGCACGGTCCAGTGATGATCACCTGCCGCATCTTTATACGTAAGCAAATTATCCAGCACGTAATTGGTATATCTGTCCTGTTTAGAAGTGAGACGGGAGAGGAGTGTTGTCTGCTCATATACAGAATGCTGGTTATTATCAACATAATACTCAGGCTGATAATTATAATTCTGATTAGAAGCCAGTCGCTGGCTAAGCTGCGACCTGAAGGTTAATTTATTTTTCCAGAAATTCAACTCTGCGTATACGGAAGGCAGCACCTGGAAAGATTTTGTGCGGTCATAGTGATAATACGCATCCGCTACAGGATTATTGAATACGCCGTTGTTAAACCCTATGCTGGTAGACGAAGCAAAATCTACGGGTCTGGCTAAAGCATTTGCAGGATCGTATACCGGGTATAACGGCGATGCGTAATATGCCAGCGTAAATGCCCCGTTATCGGGAGAAAATAATGTTGAATTACTGAGATGAACCGTATATCCTGCTTTCAGCCAGCTAAAGGGCTTTGCTTCTGTTTGCAGCTTGATATTATAACGATTGTAGCTGTTCTCTGCATCCATTATACCATTTTGGTATAAATAATTTACACCAAAAGCATAATTCACTTTTTCGGTACCGCCGGCAATATCTATGCCGTGGTTTTGCATAAACGCGTTCTTTCTCAGCAGTTCGCCATACCAGTCTGTGCTGGTAGAAGGATTGAGACCGGAACCCCCGAATTTTGCGACTGACAGGGTTACTTTTGCAGAATCCGAAGCGAAGCCCTTTCCCAGCTCCATGGCAGCGTATTGCTGTCCGTTTGCCATCTTCAGCATGTTTACCGGGGTTTGAAAGCCTACATAACCATTGTAGGTCACCCGGGGTTTCATGTTCATACGGCCTTTTTTGGTGGTGATCAGCACTACCCCGTTTGCAGCACGTACACCATAAATAGCAGCGCCGGACGCATCTTTGAGGATAGACATGTCTTCAATATCGGAAGGGTTCAGGAAGTCAATATTATCCACAAACATCCCGTCTACTACGTACAGTGGATTTTCATTGTTTAATGATCCTACGCCTCTTATACGCACACTGGGCGTTGAGCCCGGAGCGCCGGAATTAGTAACCTGCACACCGGCTATGCTGCCCTGCAGCCCGGCCATCGGGCTTGAGGTAGTTCTTTTATTCAGATCGTCTATGTTTACTGTGGAGACCGGGGCAGTGAGGTCTTTTTTGGTAGAAGTGCCATAGCCTATCACCACTACTTCATTCATTTCCTTCGCCTGGGCAACAATGGCTATGGTAATATCGTCTTTACCTTCGAGCGGAACTTCATTTTTCTCATATCCTACGGAAGTAACTACCAATACAACATCAGGTGCATTGTCCGGTATGCTGAGAGAGAAACTTCCGTCTTCTTTGGTGGTGGTGCCATTGTTGGTGCCTTTTACCACTACGGAAGCGCCGGGAACCGGTTTGCCATTTTCATCCAGCACATGTCCCGTTATGATTTTATCCATTTGCTGCACATTGCCATCAGCGGGCTGCTCTCTTACCACAATCAGATTATCGGCAAGCATATTATAGGTAAGCTGCGTTCCCGCAAGAATATAGTTCAACACATCCCCGATAGCAGCATTTTCAACTCCGATAGATATCTTTTGACGCAGCACTTTAAGGTTGCTGTTGTATACGAACCGGTATGTGCCTTGCTTTTCAATCTTGTCCAGCGCAGCAGAGATGGAGGCTTTACTTAATTTAAGCGTAACGGTGGTTTGCGCATTGACTTTTGCGGCCACCTGGTAAACATTGACCAATATCAATAAAACCGTTAGTTTCATAACCATCAATACTTTTATAAAACCGCTCGGGAAATGGCCATTATAATAGAGCCGTCTTTTTTTCATATATTTATCGTTAAAGGTTAAATAAAAAGAAAACTTGAATCTTTGTTTAAGCCACAAGACAAGTTTTTTAGCCTGGACGGGGAATGCGCCAACATTTCCCGTTTTTATTTTTTTTACGAGGTATTGCGTTTCTCCATGTATTTTATTTTAGTTGGTTATTATGATCATGCCGTTGATTTTTTGATAAGAAAAATGATTTGCCATCTGCAGGGCATTCAGCACCTGGTCAATGGTCTCGTTTTTGAAATTGCCGCTGAATCTCAGTTGTTTTACTTTTTCATTTTTAAACCGGAAAGCAACGCCATACTTTCTTTCTATCTCAATTGCCATATCTGAAAAAGGCAGATCGCGGAAGATCAGCCTGTCATCAACCCAGGAAGTTTCTATTACCGTGCTGTCTGCGGGCAGGTAATTTATCTTTTTCATACTGATGTCCAGGTCGTCTGTTGTAAGCGCATGTCGCGGGGCGGACACTGCAGCAGCATTATTTACGATCACCAGCTTATCGGCCGGCTTCAGGATTATTTTTTTTGCCGGATCGTTCTTCATGGTAACTTCAATGGAACCGCGGATCAGGCTTGTTTCCGAGCGTTTATCATTGTCGTACGACTTAACATTAAAGGAAGTGCCCAGCACTTTTATATCCATCTGGCGTGTATGAATGATAAAAGGCCTGTCAGGGTTTTTGGTAACATCAAAAAAAGCTTCTCCGTTAAGCTGTACTTCTCTGATCTCTTTGTCAAAGTATTTATCATAGGTTAGCGTGCTATTGCCATTCAGCACAACCTGTGAGCCATCTGGCAGTGTAATATGAGAGTGAGAGCCGGGTCTTGTAGAAATTTCGTTGGGGGTATCGTTTTTGCCGGGTATATGGGCAGATATAGTTGCTTTTGGAGACGATGAGCTTTGCCTGAAAAATAGAAACGCAATGGTGATAAGAGAGGCTGCGGCAATATATACGATTATTTTTGCTGCTTTGCGTGATGGTATTGTTCCGGTCTGCCGGTCGTCTTCATCCGTCAATGCGGGATCTTCCTGGTCTTTTTCATCTTCATACGCTATTTTTCCATCCTGATCGGCAATTCTGAGCAGGTGCCGTTGCAGCGCCTGGATCGCCTCCTGGTGATCATTTTTTTTGTCCAGCCGCCAAAGTTCAATAATATGCTGAATAGGGTAATGTAATTCGGGGTGATGACAAAGCAAATCCTCCAGGTCGTTCAGCTCTTCTTCGGAGGCCTCTCCCGTAAGCTTCTTTCCTAAAATATACCAGATGCGGTCAACGGTCATGGACAAGCAGTTATTTAATATGGAGCAGCTTTAAGTATAACAACTCCGGGGGCAGGTTACCCCTAAAGGATTGAAAATTTTTTCAATAAAAAAAGGAACCCCGGTGCAGGATTCCTTTTGCGATCAATGCTGATGCTCGATTAATTGGAATATATTGTACTGTCGGCAGAAGTGAGAAGAGAGGCGTGAAAGGTGAATGATGAGGAGCTCACGTTTGGCGTCCCGCTTTTCACAAAATAATAAACCGCCTGCTGCTATCTGCATCTAACTGGGAGTTAGTTATGGTGCAAATAGTATCCAGGGCTGCGCGCGGGCCGATATCTCTCCGGAAGAAGGTAGTAATTTTCTTTTGCTCAAGCTCATGTCTCGCCAGTGTGATATCAATATTGTAAACCCTTTGCATATCTCTTATTATATCAATAAGGCGCATATCTTTATAATACATATTCCCCTGCTGCCAGGCAGCAATCATTTGTATATCTGCTTTTTCCTGGGTCAGTTGCCCGTCTGCTTTGTTTATAGCAAGCATTTGACCCGCAGCAACTGTAGGTAAAAGCTTTTTGTCCCAGCTCACCTTTACCATCCCTTCTGCCACATACAGTACTATGCTTCTTTCATCAGGATAATTTTTTACATCCAGCTTTGTGCCTGGTAAAACAGTAATGACCGCTTTATCTGATCTGATTAAAAATGGCCCTGATCGGGCATCACTTACTTTAAACAACCCTTCCCCGCTTAATATCACTTCTTCCTTTTCATCATCTGAAAAGTGATCTGAATACTGGAGGGCGCTGGCTGCGTTCAGCCATACCATGCTGCTGTCGGGCAATGGGATAAAAGTCTGCTCGGCACGGTTGCTGAATTTTTTGATCAGCGCTCCGTTAATGTGTTTTTTTAAAAAGCTGTCGGCAGAAAGGTTGGTTTTGATCAGCCATCCCAGGGAGACCAGCCCGACAATGCAGGAAATAATAACTACTGCGAGGAGTTTGCCCCGCGCTCCTTTAGACAGAGATATCCTTTCGGAAAAGAAATGAGTATCTTCCGGCTCTGTAAGGATCAGCTTTCCTTCCTCATCAACATAGGTAAAAGAAGGGTGGTTTTTTTTGATGTCTTCATAAATATGCTTGACCATCTTCTTTAAAGGCTGGTCATTATTACGAAGCTTGTTTATGTAAGAAAATAACTCTTCCAGCTCTTCACGGGAACAGTTGTTCTTTTCATATTGACGAAGCAGATATTCTATTCTGTCTTCCACACTAATTTAAATTACCCGTTATTGGCAAATATAGAAACACCGGGGAAACGCCGGAATAAGAAGATTAATCTTTAATAATCAGGTTTTTCAGATATACGGAAGCCTTCAGGAAGTAATTGTTGATGGTCTTTCTTGAAAAGTTGAGATGCCTGGCCATTTCATTATAATTAAGACCATCCTCTTTGGATAGCCGGTAAATCCGTTTGCGTTGCGGCGGCAATTGATCAATGGCTTTGTCAATGATTTTGTTATACTCTTTCGAGGAAATTGTTTCCTCAGCATCGCCTGCCATATGGTGTATATTTATCCATAAAGCATCCCGCAGTTTGCGTTCCGAAGCGGTTTTTTTGAGAAAATCAATAACTCTGTTTTCGGTAAGTTTATAAAGCCAGGCTTCTATATTATCAATAGTATGAAGGTTTGATCTTTGTATCCACAACTTTAAGAAGACCTCCTGCACTACATCTTTGGCATATTGATCAGACTTGGTGAGATGTGATACAAGGGTATACAACCTGTATTCATGTTTTTTGAAGATATCAGTAAAGTATACCTCCAATGTATTATCAATGCTTTGCTGCGGCGTGGTCATGAAATACCCTTTTTTGGCTTAATCAATGGGCAATTGGTCTTTAAAAATAACAAAAAATAAACCAGAAATCTTAATGTGAAAAAAAATATTGCAGGTGGGCATATTTTTTTGCCGGCAAGAGCCAAAATATTTATTTTGGACACTGTATCAGAGGCTTAATAAGCATTTTTCTCCCCTCTGAAAATATTGAATACAGTCATAAATACGATACGGGCATCCAGCCAGAGGCTCCAGTTTTCAAGATACCATATATCATAGGTTACCCTGTTCGCCATATCTTCAGTAGTTTTGGTTTCACCCCTAAACCCGTTTACCTGTGCCCAGCCGGTAATACCGGGTTTTAAGAAATGGCGGATCATAAACTGGTTTATCAGTCTTGAATAGTCCTGGGTATGTTTGAGCATGTGAGGTCTCGGGCCCACAACACTCATATCGCTCATCAGCACATTAAAAAACTGGGGAAGCTCGTCAATACTTGTCTTACGCATAAAATGACCCAGCCGGGTTATCCTGTTGTCTCCTTTGGTGGCTTGCTTTGCATCGGCATCGGCATTTTGGCGCATACTCCTGAATTTCAGGCAGTTAAATGGTTTTCCGTCTTTCCCGTTGCGTTTTTGTACAAAAAATACGGGGCCCCGCGATTCCAGCTTAATTAACAAAGCAATGAGAGGTACCAGCCACGACAAAATGAAGATAATGGCAATGCTGCTCACTATCAGGTCGAAAAACCTTTTCTTGATCCTGTTGCCAACATCATCCAGCGGCTCATTTCTGGGCGACAGCACAGGCATATCGTCTATATACTCTATATGCACCGGACGCCTTATGAAATGGTCAAGATTAGGTAATATCTTAAACCTTATACAAGCCTGGTCTGCCTGGTTCATGAGGGTATAAATATATTTGTCTTCCTCAGGAGAAATAGTGGAAAAAATTTCTGTAACCTGTTCTTTAAGAGATATCGCGATAATATTTTTCCTGTCTGTTATAATAGGGTAGTGTGTAAGTTCATGAACATTGCTTTCGTCTTCACAAAAACCTAATATTTCAGTATTGATAGGCTGTTGCTCAAGATAATCTGCCAGCCTTTGAGCACGCTGGTTGTAGCCGATGATCACCACTTTCCGGGAAATGTATGCTTTATTTCTAAAGTAGTGATACAGCCCGAGATGAATGATCCTGTTGGTTATCAAACCTAAGCCGAATGAAATTAAAACACTCAAAAAGAACACGCGTGACACATCCCCCTGCTTATACATGAACAGGTATAAAGTAACCAGTCCTAAAAAGTATCCATACGCATGCATGCTGTTCCTGGAAAATTTCTCGAAAGAAAACATATCGGAATTACGGTAAGTATTATTTGCCCAGCTTATCACGAGCCAGGCAATATTACAAGCCATCCACAAATAGGTATATTGCATAAATAAATCAGGGGAAATATAATCCCTGAAGAAGAATTTACAGCTGAAATAAACAGTATTCAGCGCTAGTAAATCCAGCAGGAGGAAGACTATCCGTATAAGATTTGAAAGATGTTTGTTCATAACATCATGATTTTCCTGAAGAAAATAAAAAACTTGTTATTAAAACGGTTTGAGTTAAAATATTATTCCCTGAATAGCGAAATCTGGTCAGCTGATGCAGGAATCCTCTTGGTTATGGTTTGGAACGCGTGTAGGAGCAAACCCCTGGCTGGCCCATTTTTTTAAAAAGAGCCATAGAAAAATGCTGTTGGTCACAAGATACCTTTTAAAAAGGCGCTTTGGTTCCTGAAGAAGCCTGTACAGCCATTCCATCCCTGATCTTTGCATCCATAAGGGTGCTCTTCTCTGTAGCCCCACCATTACGGGAAGGGCTCCCCCGATTCCGATCATACAGGCATTGATATGAGGTTTCATCGAAGCCATCCAACGCTCCTGCTTGGGGCAACCTAATATTACAAAAACCATACGCGCCCCGCTGGCATTTATTTCTTTTATAATGTCGCTTTCTTCCTGCGAAGACAATTCTCTAAACGGCGGGCTGTACAATCCGGCAAGCATGAGGTTGGGGAATTGCGATTGTATGGATGTCCTGGTTAATTGCAGCATTCCGGGAGTGCCTCCGTAAAAGTAAACCGGTAATTGATGCGCTTCTGCTTTGGTAAGAAGCGCCGGGAGTATATCCATACCTGCTACACGATCCTGCTTTATACCATATAACAGCCTGATAGCCCACACAAGAGGCATGCCGTCAGGAGTTACAATATCAGCGTTACAAACAATTTCTTTAAAATCAGCGTCTTTATTTGCTTCTGCAAGCATATGCACATTTGCCACGCATACATACGAGCCCCTGCCCTGCTGAGCCAGCGTGGAAATATCTTCAACAACTTTTGTATACTTCCCTGTAGTAACTAATAAAGAGAGAACCTGTATTTTCATGCTTAATATATAAAGGCTTTCCAAACAGCTGCGACCGGGTTAAGGGAGTTGCATATATGCGTGCCGAATTTCACAATAATCAGGATTTTTTTTATTCAACGAATTATACACACAATAAAATATGTGATAAAAAGACAGGTAAGTAATCCAATACGGGCCGCCTGAAATCTATCCGATTTATCATACCTGGCATCCAGAAGAAGCAGGAAAATAAGAATACTGCTGTCATAATACCTTTGAAAAAAATATTTATTGGGGATCTCCGACACAAACAGCCCAATGATGAATAAAAGATAAAATGGTGGTGTTTCTAATCGCCAAATACTACTGCATACACAAATGCCTATGGCAACTAAAATATAAAAAAGGACAGGTGTGCCATGTACAGAAGGGAGCTCATCTGCAATATACCACAAGTACCCGAAATCATGATTTGCCTTTGTCAACGGGAAAAAGAAGAGTAATGCCCAGCCGATTAGTACTGCTACAAGCACTTTCTGTTTGCGTATACTTAAAAAAGTGCGGTATATCTTATCACCGGTAATAAACAGGGAATAAAAACCCAGTACACCCAATCCATATAGCGCCGGCTTTATGTTCAGCAATGAAGATTCTGTATGTCTTTCCTGGAACTGCGGAGGCGTTAATCCTTTCCAGATAAAAAAAAGCAAAAGCGTAGGAATGACTGCCGCTACGATAAGAAGCATATACACCGATCGCGATTGCTTCAACCCTTTACTCATGTATATATCTGCGGCAATCGGGAGCACGATATATAAATATGTTTGCCGCGTTAAACATAAGAGCATAATAAAGAATATGCTGTACAGGTAATTACGGAAAACTCCATCTTCCTTGAATCTGAGATAATACTGAAAAAAAAGTAGCAGCCAAAGTACAGGCAAATTATCCGTCATCACTACAAAAGCTTCCCTGAAAAAATAGGGTGACAGCGCAAAAAGGGAAGTAGACAGAAGTGCTGAGAAATAAGGCAGGTTAAACTGCTTTATTAATAATTTGAATAACAGGATCGTTGAAAAAACCGTGATAAAAAAATTGATCATCCTGAGATGCTGAATATCAGTTCCCACGATCCTGCTCAACACAGCAAATAAAAGATGAAAGAGCGGAGTGGTAGCAGAGTTGTAATTGGTAAAATCAGGGAAAGGCAGCTCTCTTGCAAACTGGAGGATTACGGGATAATGATACTCCGATTCATCATATGAAAATGCAGTATTCAGTCCGCCGGACAATCCTTTTGTATAAAGGAATACAATAACAAAAGGAGTACCTAATGCTATTGCTGCAAGGAAAAGAGAAAATTTTCCCGTTTCACCAGCCTTAATTATACCAGGTTGCTGCATTTTTAATTCAGAAATTTAATGTTCCTTCTGTTTCTTGACAATTTTTCTGCCATCACGCTCAGATAATATCCGGGCGTGCTCTACCTGATCCTCCAGGGTGCTAAAACGGTCTTTCAGCTTTTTTGCGGGTACACCGCCATATATAGCATAGGGTTCAACATCTTTAACAACCAGCGACCCTGCTGCAATTATTGCTCCATTACCTATGTGCACGCCACTCATAATGATGGATCCATATCCAACCCAAACATCATCCCCGATCATTGTAGGCCCAGATTCAACTCCTTTCCAGTTATAATCCTGGTCCCGGATCTCCATGGCATGCCTTATGGGCACTCCTACCTGCTGGTAATGGTGATCATACCTGCCTACTACTGCTACTTTGTTGCCAAATATTACAAAATCACCAATAATACAATCTGATTCAATTTGGGAATCCCGGCCTATATAAAAATCCCGGCCTATCTTAATAGTGTGTTTTGCCCAGATCCTTACCCTTCTTCCGGCATGGAACCCCGGGCCAATCTCATACTTACGCCACTTTACCGCAACAAGGTAAATATCTCTGAGTTTCTTAATTATGCTGATCACGCTCCTGCCTTAAAGACTTTCAATAAAATGGTTTGTAATTTTGAACGAACTCTTGCCATCACTCCCATTCTTTTTCTAAATAACGTCTGGAATTCCGCTGTTATTGAAACTTTTGCCGGAAAATAAAATGAGGTTTTGCCTTTGACATCAATATCCGGAATATATCTTTTCTGTGATCCTGTAGTATGGGTAGCAAATTCGTCAAAGCCGGCATTATACACTTTGGAGTATACCGGATAAAGTGTGAGCCCTCCTACGCAAAACTGGTGATAAAACCAACGGATTGCCCAGGAGTCAATTCTTCCCTGCATCTGCTCACGCAACATTTTGTTTAAATCTGACCCTCCTGCCGAAAATGCATTGCGGAGCGCCTTGCTTTTTTCAAATGAAGCATAGCTGCGAACCGCCCAGTCAACCTCATCCCAGCGGTCTTTCCAGGTAGCCCATCCCCATGACCAGCCCCTGTTTAAAAAATAGGCATCCTGGTCGTATTCTGGCAAGGATGATTTTAGATTAAATGAATATCCCGATATACTAAAAACACTGGTTTCCGTTTTGTATCTTTCAAGAGCCGCATTCATAAAAGTGAGGAAGTTGGGGGTAGTGATCAGATCGTCCTCCAGTACAATAACCCTGTCGCGGATAGATAGCACCCATGACGTTCCGGAAATAATAGACCTGGCGAGCCCAAGATTTTTGTCCCTTTCTACAATCTGTATTGACCGGAAGCCTGCTATTGTTTTAAGATATGCCCGTACCTGGTCTACAATACCTTTATCTTCCTCTTTCCTGGCCGCATCAGAAAAAATAAACAGATCTGACAATACTGCCATATCGTTTTTCTCCAAAGCAGCAACCGCCTGTTTTAATGTATCAAGCCTTTTATACGTAAATAAAAGAATAGGCGCGGTATTCATTATTTGGGATAATATTTGTCAACAATAGCCCCGATCTTATATTGCCATTTTAGTTTAACGGCAAAATTATATGCCGCCTCACTCATATTTCTGACCTGACCGGGATGATTATATAAATAAAGGATTGCCTGTTTCAGGTTTTCAATAGCCGTTTCCGGTGTGTCACAGTTACAGCGGATCCCGGTAGTATTGTCAACAATGATCGCCTGCCCATGCAAGTGGAGGCAAACGACAGGTAATCCGAAAGCCATAGCCTCCAGTAGTTGCAGGGAACCGGAATCTCTGAGAGAAGTATAAAAAAATACGTCATGACCGGCATAATGATCGCGGATGGCTTCATAAGATACCCTTCCTTTCCAGTCAACCGTTTTGTCCAGCTTATATTCACTTAATTTATTTAAAAATGCATCCCTCATCTCTCCGTCGCCTACCACCGTCAGTGTAATTCCCGGGTATGCCTTTAATTCCTTCATTACATCCAGCAAAAGCAATATTCCTTTCCGGGGCAGGAACCGCCCTGTCCACAAAAGCCGCAGTTGGTTCCCGGATGGCATTTTCACGACATGGTACTGAGGATAGAATGATTCAGGCAGGGCAACATCTAATACCATACTGGCATTTAAGGCGCCGTTTGCCTTGGCCATAGCAAGCGTTTCATCATTAGCAACAAGCAGCATATTTGCTTTTTTCAACACCTCCCGGCATGCGGGGTTAAACTTCAGCATCCACTTTGATACCGCTTCCCGTTTTTGTTCTGCAGGCCAGTATCCGCCAAAATAATCCTTAAATGCCTCCGGTGCTTTTTGCCCGCCTCCTGCCGGCCCAAAAATAAAGGGAATACCCAGCTTGTAAAGAAAGGACCCCAACTGCAAACTGCCCCAGGTAACGTGATGAGCAAGATCAAAAGGAGCTTGTTTATGCAACCGTAGCATTGTTTTATAGGCCTTCCATTGCCACAGTATATAATATAAATACATGGTAGGTTGTGAAGCAAAGTATATTCTTTCCAAACCCAAAGGCAACCTGACATAATGGAAGTGAACATTCGGAGGCTTTACGGTTGCTTCAATCGCGTTTTTTCCTATTTCCCTTGTTACGCAATGTACTTCATATCCTTCTGCCGCCAGGCCAACAGCCCAGTTCCATCCGTAGCCGGGTTCTGATCCTTTTGTGGGATCGCAGGCAAAAGCAGAAAGTAAAAGTCTTTTCATATTTTACCGGAGGCTTTATTTTTCCAACGCTGGATGGTATGGATATAGATTTTGTTCAATACGAACCGGAATATTCCCTTCATCCCTTCTATTGTTTTTAACAAGCCGACCATTTTTAAAGAAAAAGTCAGGGGATGCATCTTTCGGCCAGACAATTTCCTTAGCTCTGTTTCCGGCAGATTGATCACGGCAGGAAGATTAGATTTCAGAAAAGGAACCCCATGATTACTTGTGTCGAAGCTCAATTTGTGAACAGGCAAATGATTGATCAACGCAGACTGTTCTATATCCCATTGGCTTTTATTGGAGTGAAAATAAAAGATGCTGTCGGGGTTTATGATAAAATCCACCGCTTTATAATAAGGCAGCAATTGTGCATTGTTACGGTTGCGATACAGGATGGGCTCGATCAATACTGCATTTTCTTCTTTTAATAATGATAGTATTTCAAACTGTCCATTAAAAGTATAAATGCGGACTGCATGTATCAGTTGCCCCATTATCACAGCAATAAAACCACCTGCCGAGCTTCCTAAAAAAACAGGTTTATATCCGGAACACTCTCTTTTCAAAAACTCCAGCATCTTCTGAGGTGTATTTATCTCCGCATTTATACCACCGATGTACCACTGCTTTTTAATGTCTCTTACAAAAATGTGTTTATGCCCGTATGTAATCCTTGTCTGATACCATTCAAAACGGTTCCGCCTTAGTATACTTTCTGTAAAAGCGGTTTCATTATTAGGATAGTAAAGGTCATTGCTGCTAAAATACACAATACAATATTCCTTGGGCACACTTTCATCATACTCAATCAGATAGTTGGATTGATTAGCAAAAACGTCATTCACGATCCCGGCATCGGACTGAAAGACGAAGGGTGCAGCTACTTCCATAATGAAGGCAGTAATAATCGTAAATGAATGGTTAGATAGTGTTTTACTGCTTTCGGCAACCCGTAATATTTCCTTTCAAAGAGAAAGAAATAATAGGGATGGCTATTGCCTAAAGGTGAATACAGCGCGCTGATCCTCTTTTTCAGGGGCACTTTACTATAGCACCAGGCAGGTAAAGCGTCGTTGCGCTCGCAGTAGCCAATAAATTTTCTGGTGGTAACGCTGGTAAACCCGTTCTTCGCCGCCCTTAAGCCATATTCATGATCCCCGATAGCATGAGGATATACCGGGTCAAGCATCCCAACCCTGTTACATATCTCCCTGCTCACCAAAACACAGTTCCCGTTAATAACGTTGCACTCAGGCATATCATTGTCCGGCAATACTTCTTTGCCATCTGCGTCCCGCCCTCCATAACTAAAAGAATGAGTAATCCTGGAACAAATAGCGCCACAAATGATGGCAGAGTTCTGCTGCAATGCAGCGCATTCCAACATTTCGATCAAAGCGTCCGGCATAAGATCTGTGTCATCATTTAACCAGAGATAATAATCAAAATCTGCCTTTTCTTTTGCTTTTTGCCATGCAAGGTGCATTCCGCGGTTCCAATAGAGTGAACCATTACCATATATTAACTGAACCCGGGGAAATTGCTGTTTAACTGCTTCGGCAGTACCGTCTGTAGAACTATCATCTACCAGGAATACGCTTAATTTATAGGCCTCCGGCAGAATACATTTAAATAAATCATCAAGACACGATAAGGTCTTCTTCTTTCTATTGTAACAAGTTAATAGAACTGCTATATGGGTAGGATTTTTATGCATTCCCTGAAGCGATTTTTTTTCTGTGTATGTATAATTTTCTTGCGCTTTGTTTCAAAATTCCATTGGCCCATAGCGTTATATCCTGATCCGACATTTCGCGAAAAGATCTGGAATAACACATTCCAATTATAATCCACAAGTACAAATTAGATAAATCAATTCTATTAAAATCTTCAACCCAGGCATAACACCATCTAAACGCAATATACAAGCCAATGAATGGCATAAAGCTATTTTTTGACCTTTTTATAGCGAGATAACTGCATTGATAAAAAACAAAAAAATAGAGTACCACGCCTATTAGTCCCGTCCAGGTAAATATATTAAGTATGGATACTTCATTGCTGAATCTTTCTGTTGTAGGATATGTGTTATCGTCGGGCAGAAAAAAGTCGAATAAAGTAGTTTCATTTCCCCGGGCAGGTGTGCGGCCAAACCATACGTAATCATACTTTAATGCAGAATTTATAACATCAATGTATAAAGGAGTTCGGGTATCTGTCATCAAACTCTCTTCAGTCCTCTGTCCGTTGACAATTACATTTGTACTATAGTCGTTAGACAAATAATCTCCTATTTTGAATATATTAAAAATACCCAAAGCCGCAAGTATGAGGGTAACAAATGGCAAAATCAACAAGACAAGACGAATAATATTCAAAGCCTTTACTGAAAAAAAGCGTCTGAAATAATATAAAATACTTATTGCAATTGGTACCCCGAACTTAATAACATTGCTTCTTGCACCGAGATAGCTTACTATTACAAATACTGTGATAAGGAGAAGCGCTATTTTCCACCTCCTGCTGAAACAGGGAAGGAATAATAATAAAAAGCTTATGGGTATTAAATAACGCCCAATCGCTTCTCCCTGTAAAAAAGGAAAAATGATTACAAAAAAGGGCAATGCGTATTTAAGCCAAAAAGAGGTAATTCTTTGCACCCTTTCTGCATTGGTGGAAATATTGATGGATACAGGAAGCAGCATTACCAAGGATGTGCCTATAAGGCTTTTCCATTCCCAATAGTTGTCAGCAACAAAACACCCCCTGATAATGCAGATAACATTCCAATACAAATACCATCTTAGTGTTTTTAAATAGATTTCATTTGATTTATCATAAAATAGCTTTCGTGATCTGAAAAAACTATATAATATAATACCATTGATAATCCACCAAAAGGAAGTACTACCCAAAGGCAAATCGGACCACTGATTTACCGAAGAAATAGTAATGGCTAAAACTGATATGTTGAGAAGCTTATCTGTATTGAGGGTCATTATCAGTGCTTATTATTAATTCTCTCACTTTGCACGCAGGATTACCTGCCCAAATCTCATTATCAGGAATATTCTTAGTAACAACTGAACCAGCCCCTACAACTGAATTCTCGCCTATAATAACTCCTTTTAGAATTATAGAATGAGCTCCTATGAAGGCGTTATCTTTAATGATTACCGGTTTTTTCTTTTTGTTTGCAAAATCAAATTTCCTGTCTTTTCTTAATGCCGGATCTAAAGAATGAAAATCTGTATCATAAATACAAACGCCTCCACCTATCTTTACATGATTCCCAATTGTTATGCTGGTATGGCATATTATGGACGCCTGGCTGATTCCAACATTATCCCGGATTTCGAGTGTGGCGCCGTTATCAACAAAAAATATGCAGGGCTGGGTAAGCCCGATAGGATTGCTGGAAATTGTATTATTCATAGAAAAACCATTCCCTATGATACATTTGCCTTTTGCAGCAATTAAAATATAAGGGCGCCCACGTGTGCTGAATTTACCCACCTGAACCTTTTGTATATAAAATAATATCCTGCATATCAAATAGTCAAATTTATTGTGCAGAATATTGAAAAGCCTTCTAAACGCTCTAAAAAGCCAATTACAAATGGATTGCATTCATTTATAATCTTTAAATATTAATCTTGTCTGCAGATTGCCATTAGCTGATCGAATTGTTTAAACACTTCCCCAGCATTATTGTCCCACCATTTAGTTTCAAGCAATTTACTCCTGGTATCTTCCTGGTATCTATAACTGATCACCTTTGCAGGAACGCCGCCTACTATGGCATACGGGGGGACATCTTTTGTCACAACCGCTCCCGCAGCAAGAACAGCTCCATGCCCAACCGTTACCCCGTCTAAAACAATCACGCGTGCACCGATCCAAACGTCACTTCCTATTGTAATGGATTTATATTCCTGAAAATCTCTGTCAGAGTCCACCAACTTTATTTTCATAGTATTATTAGCCTTATAAAACAAAGGAGATGTTGAAAACATATCCAGCGGGTGAGTTCCTAAACCTATGATTACATCGTGTGAAATTGAACAATAATTTCCAATCGTGGTATGCTGCACTAAGCTGTTTCTTCCTAAATAAGAATAGGAACCTATATGAGAGTCATTAACAATACAACTTTCGAGAATATGAGAATGTCCACCAATAGTCACATTCCGGGAGAAAGAGCAGCTTCTGTCAATAATCGCGTGGGGGAACCTGTGTTTGTTTTCGGCATCCCGTGCGTAATTATTACCGGCATTTATCAAATAAGCAACTATTTCGATGGGTATTCGAAATATGCGTATTATGGTATCCATTCCTTTCATAAAGTATTTTTACCAATAACAGGCGCCCTCGACAATGACTGCATTTTTGGGCTTTTCCTTTTCTCCCGGATATACCCAGTGTTCGTTAAATAAATTGGTATATGGCCAAACAATAAACTCTTCCCAACGCTTCCCCTTTATACCAAATAATAATTGTGTAACCCCGGCAAGATGAATGGCCTTTTTACCGGATCTCTTTATATGTGCTGCCAAAGGGAACCCATAGGCGCCACAGCCAACTATAGCGATGTCGTAATCAACTTTATCAATTTCATCTTCCATCCACTTCAGCGCAGCAAACCAGTCTGCATGCGCTGTCTTTTCTCCCGCAATGCTCTGCACTGCCTGGATAATTTTCAGGTCAAAAGCAGGTAAAAGATCATTGTCGAATAAAAGCTCTCTTTTTTTGTACTGCATCCTGATCGTTTCTGCAAAAGGGTGAACAACCAGTACTTTCTTCCCGGCTAAAGCCCTTGTCCAGGGATTAGTTGCAAAAAAAGGTTCTAAATCTTCGAGAACTACTTTTTTACAACCTGTCAATTCATTTTTGAAATATTTCTCGTGCAACAACCAGGACCCCAATAAATCTACCTGAGGGATATCTTTTATTATTAATTCGCAAAATTGCTCTACTTTATCAATACCTCCCGGGAAAAAACCACTCCATTTTTGCAGTTGATCAATGACATTCGTTTCCCACCACCATTCCGGTGTTTTGCCTTTTATATACTCTCCCCAATTCCTGTTGTTTTGCTTTATCCCTAAATAATTTATAAGGCATAACATCTCTGTAGAGCCAAACCGGGCAATCATGCAAGGCTCATCCTTCTGCAACAACTCACATATTAGATTATTGGCATACTCCTTCTGTGAGAACATTTTCCAATTGCGACCGCCGCCCACAGCGTCAGGATTGAAAGCCAGGTAAAGTTTGCGCATTCCTTTCAATATAACCCTGCTTACAGCATTCACGATATTGTTGTTTAGTCTTAAAAGATTTTCTGTTGACTAATGCATATTGTATCGGCTATCCGGCCAAATGCTCCCATTGAGTCTTGCTGTCTTTTTTAAATATTTCAACGTCGGCAGCCACCATTTCTTTTACTAATGCTGGCAGATCATATTCCGGCACCCATCCCAGTCTGGTTTTGGATTTTGTGGGATCGCCGATGAGCAGCTCAACTTCAGTCGGGCGAAAATAAGCAGGATCAACGGCTACTATTTCTTTGCCTGACTCTATTTGGAATTCAGAATTACTGCTGGATACCACATACCCCTTTTCTTTAACGCCCTCTCCTTTAAATGCAACTTCCACTCCTACCTCGGCAAACGCCATCTTAACAAATTCTCTTACAGGTGTAGTGACCCCGGTCGCTATTACGTAATCTTCAGGCTTTTCCTGTTGCAGGATCAGCCACATTGCTTTTACATAATCTTTAGCGTGTCCCCAGTCGCGCCTGGCATCAAGATTTCCAAGGTACAGCTTGTCCTGTAGCCCTAAGGCTATGGCAGCTACGGCTCTGGTGATTTTCCGGGTAACAAATGTTTCCCCGCGTAACGGGCTTTCGTGGTTAAACAAAATGCCATTACAGGCATAGATATCGTACGCTTCCCGATAATTTACAGTGATCCAGTAGGCATATAATTTTGCAACCGCATAAGGGCTGCGTGGATAAAATGGCGTCGTTTCTTTTTGAGGCACTTCCTGCACCAATCCATAGAGCTCGGAAGTAGATGCCTGGTAAATGCGGGTCTTCTTCTCCAGCCCAAGAATGCGTATCGCCTCAAGAATGCGCAGTGTGCCAATGCCGTCGGCATTTGCAGTATATTCCGGCGTATCGAAACTAACTTTTACGTGGCTCATTGCAGCAAGATTGTATATCTCGTCAGGCTGTGTTTCCTGTATGATCCTGATCAGGTTAGTACTATCGGTCATATCGCCATAATGCAGCCTGAACTTCACATTGCTATTATGCGGATCCTGGTATAAATGATCAATCCGGTCGGTATTTATTAATGAAGAGCGGCGTTTTATTCCATGTACCATATAACCCTTCTCCAATAAAAGCTCTGACAAATATGCACCGTCCTGTCCATTCACTCCCGTGATCAATGCTGTTTTCATAAATATGTAGTTTGAATTTTTGTGCTGTGCTTTGCAATATTTTTTAACCGGATCAACCCGGTCAAAGATTATCCCTCGACTACTTCTCTTTTTAAAAAATCTTTATACGCCAGTTGTATGCCCTCTCTCAGGGAGATAGTATGTTTCCAGCCCAGTGCATGAAGTCTGCTTACATCCATAAGCTTTTGCGGCGTTCCATCAGGCCTGGAAGTATCAAAAACAAAGCTTCCGTTGTAACCTATTACCTCTTTCACCAGTTCGGCCAGCTCCCGGATAGAAATATCCGTGCCAACCCCAATATTGACAAATGCCTTTTCGCTGTAATTTTCCATCAGGAAAACACATGCGTCTGCAAGGTCATCGGCAAACATAAATTCCCGGCGTGGATTACCTGTTCCCCAAACGACAACTTTGGAGCTATTATTTTCTTTTGCTTCATGTACTTTGCGTATCAGGGCGGGCAAGACATGAGAATTTTGCGGGTGATAATTATCCCCTGTTCCATAGAGATTAGTGGGCATTACGCTAATAAAGTTGCATCCATACTGGTCGCGGTAGGCCTCGCAAAGCTTAATGCCTGCAATTTTTGCAATGGCATAAGGTTCGTTGGTTGATTCCAGCAAACCTGTCAAAAGGTATTCTTCCTTTAAAGGCTGCGGTGCAAGTTTGGGATATATGCAACTGCTGCCTAAAAACATCAGCTTGCTGACATTGTTTTTATATGCGGAATGAATAATATTGGATTCCATCATCAGGTTATCATACAAAAAATCCGCCCGGTAAGTATTATTAGCAATAATTCCCCCTACCTTGGCCGCCGCTACAAAAACATAAGCAGGCTTCTCTTCTTCAAAAAAATCTTCCACGGCCTGCTGATTCCTGAGGTCAAGCGCAGAAGAGCTTCTGTAAATAATATTTTTAAATCCCTTTTGTTTTAAACTTCTCAGAATAGCGCTGCCTACCATACCCCGGTGACCTGCTATATATATCTTTTCGTTTAACTGCATTACTTATTTGGCTAAAATGAAAAATGGCAAAATTACAAGCTTATTATACTATACCCCGAACCTTTTTTTCCTGCTGGATGTTGAAACCACCAAACGTTGTATGAGGAGCAACAACTTCAATATTATTTCTGTTTACCTGTGCAATCAATGCATATCCTATTGAGGGCAACGCTATTTTAACTGCATTATTATTTACCTGTACGATTTTCCCTTCCCTGTGAATAAGCGGGCCGCTCACCACTTTAACCATATCATTCACGTTTACATCAACTTTTTCCAGCTCAACTGTTTTATGTTCCAGTAAAAAATCCCGGATGGCTTCAATTTCCTCATTTTTCACTACGGCAGGTTTTCCGAGCCAGTACACAAAATTTACAACTCCGGATACCGCCTTTACACGGCTATGAGACTGCTCATCAGTCCATACAAAAACGTACGATTTAAACAGAGGTTCCCACACAGCCTTTTTCCTGTCATGCCACTGTTTATAAAGCTTATTCAGGGGACAATATTGCTTTATACCTTTTTTTTCAAGCTGATCTGCAACCTTTTTTTCCCAATTTGGTTTGGTATACACAACATACCAAAAAGTGTTTTGTTCGCTGTTCATTAACGGTCAGGATTTAATAGTTATCCAATGCTAAATTTCATGGTAGGACACAGCTTCGCTTTTCCCAGTACCATTGATGATTCAAAAGCTTTTCATTGGACTTGGCTTTAAATCTTCTGCCATTCTTTTTAGTCCGGCTTTAACAGCCTTACCGGTTATCCCAAAGACAATATGTCTGGTGCATTGTAGTCAGAATCCTTACAGGAACCTTTGTATTAGTGAGAACGCATCTATTGTTCAAATAGTTGGGCTCTAAGACTGTGTATTTGTTTTTCTATACTTTTTCCAGCTTTTTTGTTTTGTCTCGTGTTCCTCTGTGTACCCATACCCGTATCCATATCCATACCCGTAATTGCCATATCCTTTATTTTTAACACCGTTAAAAATAATTGCCATGTTTTTCAATTCCCGTACCCTGTTCTGCTCATCCAGTTTCTGTAAATAAAAACGGGGTGTATATCCATGACGCATAACGAAAAGCGTTGCATCGCACATGGGTGAAATAATATAGGCATCTGTTACCGGGTTAACAGGCGCTGTATCAATAATAATATAATCAAAATGCGATTCAAGGTAGGTCAGCAGTTCCGCCATCCGCCCGTTAAGGATCAGTTCAGAAGGGTTTGGAGGGATCGGACCGGAAGGGATCAAAAACAAATTGGAGGTTTCTGTGCTTTTAATGATCTCCTCTGCTTCCATATCGCCAATAAAATAATTTGAGATGCCTTTTGTACGGGAAATATTGAAGGCATCGCTCAGTTTAGGCTTACGTAGGTCAAGCTCAACAATTACGACCTTTTTCCCGATCAGCGCAAGGCTCACACCGAGATTAGCGGTGATAAAGCTTTTACCCTCTCCCGAAACAGAGGATGTAAGCAATATTTTTTTCTTCCTCGAATTAATGCCCAGGTAACCGAGGGATGTTCTTAACTGCCGGAATTGTTCTGCGATAAAGCTTCTCTTCCCTTCAGCAATCACAAGCGGTTTATTAGATTGGTCAAAAGCAACTTCGCCGAGGATGGGTACTCTGGTATACTTTTCAATCTCTGATCTGTACATCACATTCCTGTTCAGCATTTCTTTGATCTCAACATATCCTGCCCCAAGAAGCAATGCTACCCCGAAAGCGATTGCCAGGATCATCGTTTTCCTTGGGCTTACCGGATGACTATCCGTCTCCGCAACGTCAATTACCCTGCTGTCAGCAACTGTAGAAAAATAAGATAGTGCGGTCTCTTCTTTTTTCTGCAACAGGAAAGTATAAATGCTGTTTTTAATGGACTGTTGCCGGCTTATATCCAGTAATTCTCTTTCCTTGTTAGGCAGCCTTTGCAGCATGGCGGAGTACTGGTTGTTGGTATTACTTACATCCTTACGCCCCACTTCAATACTCTTGATCTGGTTGTGAATGCTCTCCAAAATGCGCGGGCGCAGATGAGCCATTTGGTCGGAGATCGACAGCATCAGGGGATTGCTTTCAGCCGTAGTAAGCTTCATCTTTTCATACTGCATTTCCAGGGCATACAACTGCTCCAAGAGATTTGAAAGCACCGGGTCGGTAACTCCTAATGTGGAAGGAACAATTGCACCTTTCTTTTCTTTACTGGTAACGTATGTTTCAACCTGCTTTAAAACAGCCAGCTGCATATTCAGCTCTCCTAATTTTTGGTCATTAGTCCCTACATTCGAAAGGAATTGTTTTCCCTGCTCGCTGATATCTACCAGGCGGTTTTTTGTTCTGAAATGTTCCAGGCTGTGCTCAACAGAATCCAGCTCACCAAATACGTTTTTTAAACGCTCATCCACAAAAGCTAATGTATTGGAGGCAAGAAGGTTTTTGTCATTTACGGCAGCCCTGTTATAAGCAGCAACTAATTCATTGAGTATATTTTCTGCTCTTTGAGGCACATCATCCCTGTAAGTAAGGTTAATTACGGTAGACTGCTTGCTGCTTGCAGACACCTGCAGCTTACCTAATAATTGTGCTACCGACCCTCTGACGCTGATCAAAGAAAAATGAAACGGGTTATTCAGTTCCCCCCCTTTAAAATAGGGATTTGCCAAAAAGCGGATAACTCCATACGGCGACCGTATCCACTCATTCAGCGAGTAAGTGCTATCATTAAAATGTATTTTACCTGTATTGACATCGTATTTAAAAGATGCATCCTTTACCGGAACAATAGAATCAAGATTATTCGCCTCCACCCACACAGGAGATATCTCATATGCAGAAAGATTATGAATTCTTCCTTCCTGAATTATCGGTGCGTATAGTCTTAAATTTTTTACGACTTCTTTTGCAATTGACCTGGAACGAAGCACTTCAATTTCATTCTCCACTATCTTTTTAGACCCAAAAAGGTTTAAGGATTCCATAAGATTTGAATCATCCAGTCCCTTTTTCTCGTCTTTGATCAGTAAGCTGGCGGAAGCTTCATAAATGGGTGTGGCATATCTCAGGTAAATCCAGGCGCAGGTTAAGCTTATAACAACCAGGATAGCAAACAAAGGCCACCATGGCAGGTACCTGTTTAAAATATCCTGCAGAAGGTTCTCTTCTTTGTTGGCGCCATAGCTGTCAGTGTTTAAATCAACCTGCTGTTGCATATATTATGAATTACATTCAAAAAAATGTCTTACCTCACAAGCAATGCCGTTACTACTGCAAGCACCGAAACTGTGCTCAACACTAATGGCCATATCTGCATGGAACGCTCACCGCTACTGAGCCTTGCAGCATTAGACTCCACATATATTACATCATTCGATTTCAAATAATAGTAGGGCGACTCCAATAAGCTTTTTGAATTCAGATTCAACCGCCTCACCGTCTTTTCACCGTTTATCTCACGTATAAGAAGGATATTATCCCGTTTGGCGAATACAGTCAGATCCCCGGCCATCCCGAGCGCCTCGAGTATTGATATTTTTTCGCTGGGGACGGAAACCACCGTAGGATTTCTGACTTCTCCCATAATAGTTATCCTGAAATTGATGATCCTTATATTCACTACCGGATCTATAAGCAGCTTGCGATCTACCAGTTCCTTTGTTATAAGGTCTTTAATTTCTGTTTTTGTTAGTCCTGCAACTTTTATATTTCCTATCACGGGGAACTGGATATTACCTTCCGGGCTAACCAGATAACCGGTGGTTTGGGAAGCAATCGCTCCAACTCCTCCCATTCCTCCTCCCTGGGTACCCAGCATATTGGGGGCATTAAAAATTATATCTGCCTCTGGGTTAGGACTGCTGACCGAAATAGTTAATATATCATTCCGGTAAATAACAGGTTCCGGGATTTTACTGTAAGAAGCGCTGATAGTGGTATCTCCTATACCGTAGAAATAAGCCGCTTTTTTAGTATTTACACAGGAAACTGTGCCGAGAAAGAAAAAAACAGCAATACATCCGTAAAAAGTGTGTTTAAACAGTTTGATCATTTAAAAAAATTATACCAGTTTCAATAAAATATAATGCCATACTTGTGCTCATCTCTGCCTGAGTAGCCATTATGTAAACGCTGAAAGCTTATAACTTAATATTTAATTAATTATGCCTGGCAAGAAATACTGGAATAATTGCGGATTTTAATAGGAATTAAATTTAATATTTAAATTCTCATTTCCGGGTAGTTAGGACAGCGAAGATATATCTTTTAGCGGCAACTAATGAATTTTCCGGGAGAATTTAGCATACATTAAAAATTATTCAATATATTAAAGATCAATTGGTTCGAAAAATAAATAAGACTTAGCCCCTTACACCAGCTCCATATCATACCTCTCTACACCTTCAATACCAGGTAATTTTTTTAATCTTGTTACCAGTTCGTCAAGCTCTTCCTTATCATGAACGAAGAGCTTTACATTGCCTTCAAACAGCCCCTCTTTGGCCTCTACTGTTAAAGCGGCAATATTGATCTTCATCTCACCTGAAATAAGGTTGGTGATCTTATGGATGACCCCTACATCATCAAGTCCTAATATTTTAACCCCGGTAAGGAAAGATATCTCTTTGTTTTTCGCCCACTTTGTTTTGACCACCCGGTGCCCGAAATTAGACATCAGCCTGGCCGCGTTGGGACAATTGGTACGGTGAATTATTAATCCCTTTCCTGTGCTTACAAAGCCAAAAACATCGTCTCCGGGAATGGGCTTGCAGCAGTTGGCTAACGTATATACAATTCTATCGCTGCTTTCACCGAAAATGATCAGCTCATTGTCTTTTTTCTGGTTTGCGCGAACATGGTCAGCTTCCTGAGGTTTAACTTCCGGCTCTGTTTTTTGCGGCTTAGGTACAATAAGCTTATCACCTGAAACCTGAAATTCCTCTTTCAGGTCTTTAAGATCAATGTTTTTAACAGCGATCTGATAATAAAGGTCCAGTGGCGAAGGCTGTTTATAAAAGTTCATGACCTCTTCAATATTTGCCTGGCTCACCGACACCCCCATGCCTTCCAGCTTTTTCTGCAGGGCATACTTCCCCTCTTCCCCGATCTTGCGCTTTTCTTCTTTTAAGGCATCTTTTATTTTGGTTTTTGCCTTGGTGGTCACTACAAAATTCAGCCAGTCTTCGTGTGGTTTTTGCTTGCTGCTGGTAATAATTTCAATCTGGTCGCCGCTTCTGAGCTTGTGGCTTATAGGCACCAGTTTGTGATTTACCTTGGCGCCAATACATTTTGAACCCACAGCACTATGTACTGAAAAAGCAAAATCAAGCGCTGTTGCCCCTATAGGAAGCATTTTTACATCACCCTTAGGCGTATACACATAGATATCTTCGGTCAAAAAAGAGGTCTTGAAATCCTGCAGGAAATCTATCGAATTTACATCCTGGCTCAGCGCTTCGCGTATCTGGGTAAACCATTTGTCAAACCGGCTTTCTTCGGAAGCGCCTTCTTTATACTTCCAGTGTGCGGCCAGTCCTTTTTCTGCAATCTCGTTCATCCTTTTGGTCCTGATCTGCACCTCTACCCATTTTCCCTGGGCGCCCATTACGGTAGTATGCAAGGCCTCATATCCGTTCGATTTTGGATTGCTCAGCCAGTCGCGCAATCTTTCAGGAGAAGGGATATACATATCCGTTATCATGGAATACGCCTTCCAGCAATCTTCTTTCTCTCTCTCGGGAGCCGAATCCAGGATGACCCGGATAGCAAAGAGATCATATACTTCTTCAAATGCCACTGCTTTTTTCTTCATCTTATTCCAGATGGAATGTATAGACTTGGGGCGGCCAAATACTTCTACCTTCAGCCCGGCTTTCTCCAATCCCTCCTTTATGGGCTTGATGAATTCATTGATGTACCTGGTCCTTTCCCGTTTGGTTTCTGCAAGCTTCCTGGCTATTTCACGGTAAATATCAGGTTCCAGGTATTTCATGGCCAGGTCTTCCATTTCCGTTTTGATCGTATACAAGCCCATTCTGTGGGCCAAAGGAGCATATACATATACCGTTTCACTGGAGATCTTGAGCTGCTTTTCCCGCTTCATGCTGTCGAGCGTTCGCATGTTGTGCAGCCTGTCTGCCAGCTTGATGAGAATAACACGGGGGTCATCTGTAAGCGTCAGCAATATTTTCTTGAAATTCTCGGCCTGCTGCGTGGTATTGGTATCCACCACATTGGCGATCTTGGTAAGCCCGTCAATGATGCGGGCTATTTCGGCGCCGAAAGCCCGTTCAATATCTTCCAGTGTCAGATCAGTATCTTCAACGGTATCGTGCAGCAGGGCGCAAATGGTAGATCGCACACCCAATCCTATTTCTTCCACGCAGATCCTGGCAACGGCTATAGGATGCAATATATAAGGCTCCCCGCTCTTGCGGCGCATGGTTTTATGAGCGTCTGCCGCCATCTCAAATGCAAGCCTTAATAATTCCCTGTCGCCATGCTTTAATTTGGGTTTAAGGCATCTCAACAACGCCCGGTATTGTCTTACAATCTCCTTCTTTTCTTCTTCTTCACTAAGGTTGTAGTGGGGCGTTTTTACTGCTGTCTCCATAATAAATATAAACCAAATTTAAGTAAAATCTATTACCTTTGCCCTCCCCAAAAATGGGCGGGTCTTACTATAATGGAAAGACCAACAGCGGGTGTGGCGAAATTGGCAGACGTACCAGACTTAGGATCTGGCGCCGCGAGGCATGGGGGTTCGAGTCCCTCCACCCGCACTTTCAATTCTTTATCGCTTCAAGGTACCGAAGCGGGAATTCGCTGGTTTTTTATTTTAAAATATCAACGTTCTTATTAAACAAAATACCCGCCACCGCTTTAGAGCTTAGCTTAAAGAGCCTTGTTAGTATGTTACTTTGAATTAGAATGCTATAAAAAAACGGCTTTCCATGAAAAGCGTTCCTGTCCTTTAAAATTCGGCTCTTAATAAATCTGAAGTCTGTTTCGGTATATTCAATATATGGAGAAAAAAAAGCATTTAGCAGCTCAATGTTTTCTATATGATTTATGGATGTTATTAGAGATTCCACAGGCAACGACCTGCCTAACAATCCAAGGAATAAATCATAGAATCTGTGTATGTAGGATGGATGCTTGAGTTTTGTTCTCATTACAGATTCTTCATTGTCAAAATAATTATAGATGATATTATCAATATTCACAGCTTTTTCTGTTCGCAAGGCTATATCAATATTCATCAATACATCTTCCCCGATTTTAATATCTCTGCCAAATGAAAAAGTAGAATCCTGGAATAAATGTTTAGAATAAATGGATGCATATACAACCCCGTATGTTTTAAACTCAGCATAAGAATGTAAATATTCACTATGGTTCATTACACCCAATTTTTTATGTACCCAAAGCCTTCCGCTGCCGGTACCTACAAAAGAGCCTTTAACCAGATCGCATTGGTTAGCAACAGCGGCATCTACTAGAATTGTGATTGAACTGTTTTCTAAATAATCATCGGCATCTGCAAAAACTATCCACTTTCCCCGTGAATATGATAAGCCTGCTTTGCGAGCTGCAGTGACTCCCTGATTAGGCTGACTTAAAACTTTTATTCTTTTGTCTTTTTGTTGATATTGTTGGCATACTTGTAAGGAATTATCTTTACTTCCATCATTTACCAAAATAATTTCAAAATCCTCATAAGTTTGATGAAGTATACTTTCAATACATCGGGGTAGCCATTTTTCTGCATTATAAACCGGAACAATGACTGAAACTAAATTCATAATTGTTTCAATTGGTGATGAAGAAACTTTTCGGACAACAATTTCTTTTCTTCCCAAATGTTATTGACCCTTACCCAATCAATAGTAAAAAATTTATCAACATTTATTAACTCATTACCCGATTCAATATATTGGTCTTCAAGGTTAAACATTTGTAATAAAGATTGAAACCTGGCAACACCTCTTTGTTTATTACCATACACAATAAAAGGCTTATTAAATATAATAGAAAACACACATGCATGAAAGGAATCTGTGACAATTAATGAAGCATCGTAAAAGCCTCTTAACCAAAATTCAAGCTTAAACTGATCTTCGTCCAATGGCTGGATATTATGTTTGTCGCCATATTTAGGAATAGTTGAAAAAACTTCATATTTCAATGTATCGGACAATAAATCAATCACTTTCTTCTTTTCTTCCGAATAATCTAGAATATAAGTCATTAACTGTCCGCTATGTTTTTTTACTTTTGAGCTTTCAATTATTTTTATATAATCTGATTTATTCAAAAGCATTGTAGGATCTAATACGTGAGTTGCGTCTACGCTTAGTTCATTCTTACAAAATACAACTCCACTGCTTTCTCTAACAGAGACAGCAGTAAATTTTTGTATTCCTGACTTACAAATGTTTAACCGCGATTTAGACAGCTCCGGTTTGTCAGTCCCAAATGATGCCGCATAACTTATAATCCGTGTTTTAGTGTTTTTCTTTAAAAAACATCCAAAGTAATCGGTTATTTGTGGTGTATAGGCCGGTCTCCAAACCTGATCGCTCCCTACAATACATAAATCAAAATTATAAGAATCGAACTTTGTTGTTAGTTGATGAGAAGAGTAGAACGGTTCAGTTTTTTTATTTAAATACTTGTCAATAAAAGCCTGGCTATTTCTATTTATTGCAACTTCCTCCGGGCTCAAAGTCTTTTTTTTAAACGAGATATTTTTCTCGCGCAATACAAAGCGCCTAACTCCTTTTTTTATTACAAAAAAGATATGTGAGATAATATTTAGATTCCCCTTTTTTCTATCCAGCAGCCAAACTTCGTGCCCCTTGCTTTCCAAATAGGTTTTTAACGCAGTTGCCTGAATAATACCACCATAATTAGTGTGTAGAGGCAAGGTAAAAATGCAAATTTTCATATTCTATAAAAAGCGTTTCTTTAATCTGGTAAAAATTTTTTTTACATAGCTCGTTTTATACAATTGATAGTATTCATTTATGAATGGCATTAGCTTAGTCTTTAATAGATCAAAAGATTTCTTTGCCAAGGCTTCTTTAAAATATTCGTGGCTTTTTTCTGATAAAATAATTCTCAAGTCCAGTTTTCTTTTGGTTTTATTGTCTACTGCTTTATCTGAAGGTTGAACTCTTTTGGGGGGATACCACTGCGAGGCTTTTTCTAATAGAGATAGCCTGTAAGAAAGCCCCTCACGTCTATGTGCAAAACCAGAACTTTGAGAACTTATTACCTGATCTGGTGTTAACTTATCAAGATGTATCCTATTTTGAGATTTTGCTTTATTTAAAATATTATTAATCCGTTCATCCCTTATTATAATTACATTTGTGCCTTCTGCATCCTTTACATACTGCGGTAGCCATGCATCTCCAATGGTCACATCTGCCGTTTCAGCAACAACATCATCACAGTAATCGCAAGCTTTATACTTAAACAACCCCCAGCCCCAGTCTGCCCCAAAAAGCTCTTTTAATGGAGGGCTTACTCTTGTAATAGCCTTCCCTTCTACTAAACCTTTTGCTGTAATTCCGTACTGATTTGCACCGTAATCTTTTAGTTTTGTTCTGAAGTCAATTGATATTAGATTATCAGGAAATATTCCTACCTGCCAGGCCCACATACTGGCAAAATGAGCACTTTTTAAATGCCCGCATACCAGCCCCATACAAAAGAGTATACGTTCTTTTAAAATTGGGTCCTGCATCATTAATAATCTGACAGATTTTACAAAGCAGGGCAAACCCACAAAAGCATATCTCCCTGGTCTTTCTTTCACTTCTTTAATGACTGCAGATAGTTCAATAGGATAATACCTGGATTTGGCGCCGGCATATATATCCTCAAGAGTAGAGGAAATGGTATATTGAAATAATTTGGGGTTATTTTCATCAGGGGTATTACTATGAATATGTATTACACTATCAATATATCCTTCCCGGAATAATTCAGCCATGATCCAGGATCCCATCCCTCCGGAGCTGCCATTTTCTCTAAAAGAAGCTTCTTTTACAAAGCCTGCATATGTTGCTGCTGCGTATCCCAGTTTATCATTTTTATTCCCGATCTTACTGTATAGTTCTTCACCAATTTCGTCTTCATTTTTACTTTTTCCGGAGAAGGGGCAAACAAGTAAAGCAGATACGGTCATATTGTCTTCAGTATCGTCTTGTTTGATATAAGGTTGCAGCTTTTTATCTTCATCAAATCTAATTTCGATTGGAGAGTCGCTAAGTGATGCACAAGCTCCACAGCCAATACAATAGCCTCCATTTACCACAGTCTTAAATAAATCCTGAATATGCATAACTATCTGTTGTGTTTATTGTTTTTCTTGGAAAGCCTCGCTTGTGTTAATTTACCTGCCACCATTTGTTTAACCTTATGTCTTTCAATTTTCGACATGCCGAGAAAATAAACTAAAATTGTTATTATTAAGATGTCTGCTATTGTAATAATTACCAGCTTACCAAAGCCGGCGGGCAGCCTGACCTGCAAAGTCCAGATAATAAAGTAGGCAAAAAAAGCAATTATTAAAATTCTTATAATGACTTTTTTTAGATATTCAATTACAGGAAATTGGATCATTTCTTTCAACATCCATAAACGTGAAAATAAATTAATAACTGAAATAAAAATAGCAACGCAAATTGTAATGTATGCGGGGAACCCTAATTTCAATAAAAGTAGAGAAATGGGAAGATTCAGCAGCATTATTCCTCCAACAATGATTTGATAACGCCTTATTTTACCTGTAGCCAGGGCAGACGTTATTAATGGAATTGACACAGAATCTATCAGTGCATTTATAATAATTAATCTTGTAAATAAAACAACCTGGTCGGGGAGGCTTTTCAACCACACAGATAAAATAAATTTTGTTTCCAGTAAGACAGGTAATGAAAGCGTAAATAAAAGAAAGAAAGCAAATTTTGAACTTCTGAAAACGAGGCTGAACATTTCTTCTCTTTTTCCTCCGGCATAATATTTTACAATTTGAGGATTAACGGAAACTAAAAAGTTATTAGAGAACTGACTTATAACACTATTAACCTGAAAAGCTATACCCCTTGCTGCGTTAATAAGAGTGCCAAAAAATAGGTTCAGCAATATATTTGTCCCCTGATCTCTGATCAAAACTGCGATCGTTCCCATCAGATTCCATCCTGAATAGCCAATAACTTCCTTAAACATACCTGAATCCCAATAAAACGAGAGCTTGGATTCTGAAAATCGTTTTCTGCAATAAGTCCGATTCAGTAAAGTCACTATCGTGGTAACACAAAAAACAAGCAAAGCGTACAACTTTAACTTGTCAAAGTGAAAAAAATCTAATAATAAAACAATCAGTAGTTTAAGTACCGCTTCAATGATACTGATATATGCAAACGCTTCCATTTGCTCATGGGCAATGATCAGTGCATTATAAGGAATCGTAAACATCGTCATCATAAACGACAATATCGCAAACTGATAAACCCAGTTAGCAGCGTGAATACGCCCGGCAGGGATGTTCATTTTTGAATTTAAAAACCATAGGCCTATAGTCTCAGCCAAAACCACTATTATTATCCCAATGATCACATAAATTGTCATGGTCAAACTGAACAGCTTTTTTAGTTGATCAAAATCACCCCTGCCAAGTGCAAAAGAAAAGAAACGCTGCGACGCGGCAGCCATTGTAGAACTTAGAAAAGAAAACATGACAATAATTCCGCCAACCACACTATAAATCCCGTAATCAGATGGTCCCAGGGAATTTAAAACTATCCTGACTGAATATAAGGATACTCCCATTATAAGCAGCATCCTGAAATACAGTACCAGGGTATTTTTAGCTATCCGTTTATTATTGCTTGAACTCAAAGTATTAACAAGTAAGTATTTTATGCCTTAGCCACATTTTCTTACACTCTAATGTTATTTTTTCAGTGGACCACTGAAAAAATAATACTTGAGAATAATTTACAATGTATTTTAATTTCGCTGTGCTTCTTTCGTGTTTTCAATATTGCTAAATGCTACATTAAAACATTGTAATTCAATATGATCTGATGTTTAATATATTGAAATAAAGCGCAAATTTAATCTCCTCCTGGTACACATTCAAGAAACAAACGTTTAATTATCATAAATAATATAGAAAGCTGAAGTTGTATAAATTAAAACATCAGTTCTGGCTTTAAGGCGTGCTCTCACAAATAAACAATTGATGGGTTTGCAAAAAGATTATAAAAGCAGCAAAAACATTACTTTTGCGCTCCCTATAAACTGCAAAAAAATAAATGCCTGTTGATATCAGGCTTATTCTGATTTTTTAATAAAATAATATACAAAAAATATATGGCAACGGTTACCAGAGAGAATATCGGACCGCTTAATGATAAGATAACGGTTACGGTGGATAAAGAGGATTACTTTCCGCCTTTTGAAAAGGCTTTAAAGAAATATGCCAAAGCCGCCACTATTCCCGGCTTTCGGAAGGGGATGGTGCCTGCAGGCGTAATCAAAAAAATGCACGGGCCGGCAGTATATACCGAAGAAGTACTGAAAAGCATCGAAAAGGGCCTGATGGACTATCTCGACCAGGAAAAGCTTGACATTTTTGCCCAGCCTTTACCCGGAAGCGACAATGATGCAGGCAACATGGATATGAACAACCCGGGCGCCTACTCATTCCATTTCGAAGTAGGGTTAAAGCCCGGCTTCGAGCTTCCTGACCTCAATGCATCCCATATTACCAGGTATACTATTGAAGTAGACGATAAAATGATTGACGAAGAGATTGATCGTTTAAAGCAAAGGTATGGCAAGATGACCGAGCCTGAAACCATTGCCACAGACGAAGACGTGCTGAACGTAAAATTTGAAGAATGTGATGCAGAAGGAAACCTTATCGAAAATGGTATAGTTAAAGACAATTCTCTGCTGCTGAAATATTTTAATGCGGATTTTAAGCAAAAATTATCGGGTAAGCAAAAAGATGATACTGTTATACTGCAGTTGAAATCGGCTTTTGATGATAAAGAAAGAGACTGGCTTATCAGTGACCTCGGGTTGGATAAAGATAACCCGGAAGCGCTGGATAAGTATTTCAAAATGACAATTCTCAAAATCGGGCTGGTTGAAAAGAGAGAGCTCTCCGAAGAATTCTATAAAGAAGTTTACCCCAATAAAGAAAACATTACTTCTGAAGAAGATTTCAGAAAAGAGATAAAATCTGAGATTGCAACAGCATGGGAAGGTCAAACCCGGAATTATCTCCATCATGAATTGTACCACGCCCTGCTTGATAATACAACTATTGAATTTCCTGAAAGCTTCCTGAAAAAATGGCTGGAAAGCGGCAATGGCGAGAGCCCCAAAACACCGGAACAGATAGAAGAGGAGTTTCCTGTATTTAAAAACCAGTTGAAGTGGACGCTGATCTCCGACAAGATTGTCAAAGACAACCAGATAGATGTTACGCCAGATGAAATAAAAGATCATATTGCACAGGAAGTGCTGGGGTATTTTGGCGCATCCGGGTTGCAGGGCGGGGATATGTCGTGGCTCGACAGCTATATTGACCGTCTTACCAGGGATAAGCAGCAGGTAGAAAGCGCTTACCGTAAAGTACTTTCCCGGAAGGTATTTGAAAAAGCAGAAAGCCAGGTTACGCCTGCAGAAAAGCCTATCACTGTAGAAGAATTTCAGAAGCTCCAGTCAGAACATGCCCATCATACGCACTAAGCGGCCGGGCAACAGTTGAGATATGATATTTTTTCCGGATCCACAGGACAAACCCTGTGGATTTTTATTGCGTAGGGATATACCTTGTCAAACGTGAGATGTGAAACGTGAGACGTGAGATGCAAGACGTTCACCTTTATCTTCTCACTTCTCACGATAACGCTCAGGCATCCTTTGCCCGGCTTAGCACTGTTTGCAGAAAGTCATTGCAGTTAGGAGCATGGCATTTTGTCGCTTTTTTTGTTTCGCATGATATTTGGGTCTATAAAAGCCATAAATTGCTCATTCTAAAACAGAACCGAAATCATGAATATTGGAAAAGAATTCGAAAAATATGCTGTGAAGCATAAGGGCATTTCCAGCAATACATTAGATAGCTATACAAAACACTCGGTTACCAATTTAACTCCCAATATTATCGAGGAGCGTCCTATGAATATTGCGGTAATGGATGTCTACAGCCGCTTAATGATGGACCGCATCATCTTCCTTGGTTATCCCATATCAGAAGAAGTGGGCAATATTGTTACTGCCCAGCTATTATTCCTCGAAAGTACCGACCGCACGCGGGATATACAGATGTATATCAACAGCCCGGGAGGTTCTGTATATGCCGGGATGGGCGTATACGACACCATGCAATATATTAATCCTGATATTGCCACTATTTGTACCGGGATGGCTGCCAGCATGGGAGCCGTGCTGATGTGTGCTGGTGCAAAGGGCAAACGCACAGCGCTGAAGCATTCCCGTATCATGATGCACCAGCCCAGTGCAGGCGCCGGCGGCCAGGCCAGCGATGTACTGATCACGGTAAACGAAGTAAAAAAGCTTAAAAAGGAATTATACGAAGTGGTATCCTACCACTGTGGCCAGGATGTTGGCAGAATTGAAAAAGATTTTGACAGGGATTACTGGATGACTGCTACGGAAGCGAAAGAATATGGTCTGGTAGATGAAGTGCTGCTGATCAACCCTAAAAAACAAAAAGATAAATAACAGCCTGGCTTTAACATAAAAACAAAAATTGATTATGTATATAAACAGCAAAAGACTTTCTTTTATCCTGGACGATGAAGAAAACCCTGAAACGCCGGAAATGCCCTCTATGGAGAAAATGATGAGTGGATGGCAGTTTGACAAAAAATTCATAGAACAAAGAAAAGTATTTCTGTGGGGTGCTGTGGATGATAAAAGCGCGAAGGATATAACCAGCAGGCTGCTTTATCTTGACGCAATTGACCCCGGTAAAGAGATCACTTTTTATATTAACAGCCCCGGAGGCATAGTAACCAGCGGCATGGTAGTGTATGATACTATGCAAATGATAAAGTCGCCTGTGGCAACGGTATGTATGGGCATGGCGGCTTCTATGGGCTCCCTGCTGCTGAGCGGGGGAAAGAAGGGGAAGAGGTATATTTTCCCGCACGGGGAAGTGATGATCCATCAGCCAAGCGGAGGAGGGCAGGGAACCTCTGCTGACCTGGAAATCATGGCAGAACAAATAACAAAAGTGAAAGATATGAGCGCAAAGATCCTGGCGGACAATTGCGGTCAGCCGGTGGAAAAAATTTTGAAAGATTTTGACCGCGATCACTGGATGGACGCTAAGGAGTCAGTGGCATACGGCATTGTAGATAAGGTGATTGAAAAGCTGTAAATGTTAAAAAATTAAGCGTTTTGGCAAGCCGCTTACCTGTAAGCGGCTTTTTCATGCAGCAGAAATTGATATATGTATGCCTTTTAAACTGGATTTTTACAAAAAAGTTTCGGATTTTTGCAGTCTGCACTTATCGCTATCAAAAACGCCGCAATAATTCCTATCCTTTGTAAGCCTGAAGTTTTTTTGCACATTAATTTATTAAACAGGAATGGCTAAATCAATATTACATTGTTCTTTTTGCGGAAGGAGCAGGGATGAAGTTAAAATATTAATTGCGGGGCAGGAAGGGCATATATGCGAAAATTGCGTGGATCACGCACGGGATATCATAGAGCAGGAGCTTGTTCTGAAACATGAGTCCTCTCACCCCCAATTTAAGCTTACCATTAAGAAGCCTCTTGAGATCAAGAAGTTTATGGATGAGTATGTCATCGGGCAGGACGAAGCAAAAAAAGTGCTGGCGGTTGCGGTATATAATCACTATAAGCGGCTGCAGCAAAAAACTGCTGAGAACGAGGTGGAAATTGACAAGAGCAATATTGTGATGGTAGGAGAAACCGGGACCGGTAAAACTCTTCTTGCCAAAACTATCGCCCGGATGCTCAATGTGCCGTTTGCTATTGTAGATGCTACCGTTTTTACGGAATCCGGTTATGTGGGAGAAGATGTGGAAAGTATCCTTACCCGCTTGTTGCAGGTTTGTAACTATGATGTGGCGGCAGCAGAAAAAGGTATAGTATATATAGATGAGATCGATAAGATAGCCCGCAAAGGGGATAATCCTTCTATTACCAGGGATGTGAGCGGGGAAGGTGTGCAGCAGGGGCTCCTTAAATTACTGGAAGGCACGGAAGTGCTGGTGCCTCCCCAGGGCGGACGTAAGCATCCCGAACAAAAGCTGGTAAAAGTAAACACCCAGAATATATTATTTATATGTGGCGGCGCATTCGATGGTATTGATAAAGTCATTGCCAGGAGAGTGAATACCAATGCCATTGGTTTCAATGTGAATAAAGACCAGCAGGAGCTGATGAAGAAGAACCTGCTTCAATACATCAATCCTCAGGATCTGAAATCTTTTGGGTTGATCCCCGAATTGCTTGGGCGTTTGCCTGTGGTTACCCACCTGGACCCCCTGGATGCGGAAACCCTGCGGTCTATTCTCACAGAGCCTAAGAACGCGCTCATCAAGCAATATACCCGTCTTTTTGAAATGGAAGGGATAAAGTTAAAAGTGGAAGATACAGTTCTTGACTTCCTGGTGAATAAGGCGCTTGAATACAAGCTGGGTGCAAGAGGACTGAGAAGCATTTGTGAGAACATTCTTACCGATGCGATGTTTGAAATGCCATCATCCGGAGTGAAGGAATTCAACCTCACGCTGGACTACGCCCAGCATAAATTCAGCAACAGCAGGATGAGCCTTTTAAAGGTGGCTTAAGCGTCTCTAACAGGTCTTTCCGGGCTGTTATGTCAAACGTGAGAAGTGAGACGATAAATGTAAGCTGCTCACGTTTATCGTCTCACTTCTCACAAAGAAATACTAAATTATTGTTGACATAGCACCAGTATGGTATTTTCCACAAAAGCTATTGTATTGCGTACTGTTCCTTATGGAGAAACATCTGTGATCGTATCATGCTATACCCAGGCTTTCGGGCTGCAGTCATATATTTTGAATGGCGTAAGGACAGGGAGAAAGACAAACTCCAAAGGAAACCTGTTCCAGCCGGCTTCCATTCTTGATATGGAAGTGTACCATAATGAGCTCAAAAATCTTCAGCGTATAAAGGAAGTGAAATGGCATTACCTGTACAACCAGGTTTTTTTTAACGTATATAAAAATGCCGTGGCTTTGTTTATCACGGAGTTGCTGCAAAAGGTAGTGCGCCAGCCGGAGTCCAACGCCGATCTGTATGAGTTTATTGAAGATGCCTATATTACCCTTGATAAGGCAGACGATAAGATAGTTGCCAACTTTCCGCTATACTTTGCCATACATCTCACTTCTTTTTTTGGATCAAAGATCCAGGACAATCATACAGCGCCTACCGACCTGCTGGACCTCCGGGAGGGTACTTTTACCGCAGTTCCCCCGGTTCATGCTTTATGCACATCTGCCCGGGTGGCATCTATTATTGCCCACCTGTTAAAAATTATGCAGCCTGTTGAGCTTCCCGAAATGATATTGAATAAGCTTGAGAGAAGGGAAACCCTGGAGGCGCTTATACAGTTTTACAGCCTGCACATTCATGATTTCGGGGCAATGAGATCGCTTGCCGTGCTGCAGGAAGTTTTAGCATAAAATTGGTAACATTTTATTACTTTTGGAAGCAATTGTCCTGAAAAGGATTCTATATATATTGTTATTGTGTTTTGAGGAGCATGGGAAGTATTGAAGAAAAAGTGTTTTTATTTCAATATAGATTATTCTGATTCCGGCTGTATCCCCGTTTTACAGGGACAACAGTTTCATAGATATTACTACCTGAGTGCTTACCCAGGTATTTCTGCAGGATAATAGTGTGTCTTTACGCTACTGATAACAATTGCCCTCTTCTTCAGGACTATTTATTAACTATTTAATGTAATGCTCAAATATGAGTTGCAGTGGCTGCAGTTCACAAACCGGAGGTAAACCAAATGGTTGCAAAAGCAATGGAGGATGCTCAACCGGCAGCTGTAATCGTATGAACGTATACGACTGGCTGACTAATCTTCCTATATCTGATGCGGAAAGCGCCTGCAGGGTCATTGAAGTTTCCTTTAATAAAGGAAGCAGAAAGGAGTTTTTCAGGAATGGCACCGTTCATATATTTGAAAAAGGAGATCTCATCACCGTGGAAGGAGTAAGCGGCTTTGATGTAGGAGAGGTGAGCATGACAGGAGAGCTTGTGCGGTTGCAATTGAAGAAGAAGGCCGTAGAGGAGCATAACCCGGATATGAAGAAGGTGTTACGCAAATCCGGCGACCGGGATATTGAGATCCTGAAACAAAATAAGGCGCGGGAACCACAGGCGCTTACCAGAGCAAGATCAATTGCAAGGCAAATAAGGCTTGAAATGAAGCTCTGCGAGGTGGAATTCCAGGCAGACGGCAGAAAAGCAACCTTTTATTACACGGCAGACGGTCGAGTGGATTTTCGTGAGCTGATCAAGGCGTACGCCTCTGAGTTCAGGGTAAAGGTGGAAATGAAGCAGATCGGGGCAAGGCAGGAAGCGGCTAAAGTAGGAGGGATTGGCAGTTGTGGGAGAGAATTGTGCTGCAGCACCTGGCTTACCAGCTTTAAAAGTGTGACCACTATTGCAGCCCGGTACCAGAACCTGAGCATCAATCAAACAAAGTTGAGCGGGCAGTGTGGCAGGCTTAAATGCTGCCTCAATTATGAACTGGATACTTATCTGGATGCTTTACAGGGCTTTCCCGATAATGCGGACATGCTGGAAACTACGAAAGGGAATGCGCTGCTGATAAAGAAAGATATTTTCAGGAACCTGATGTGGTATACCCTGCCCGAAAGCAGTAAGCAATATCCTCTCTCCATAGCCACCGTACGTAGCATTAAATCCATGAATGCCAAAGGCATAAGGCCTGACACATTGGAGACAGAAGAAGTCGTCGGCTCCAAACCTAAAGAAGTGGAACCTGAATTTGTAGATGTGGTAGGGCAGATCAGTCTCCGCAGCCTTGATAAAAACAGCAAAAAGAAAAAGCATCAGAGGGGAAGAGACCAAAAAGACCAAAGGCCGCCAAGAGAGCAGCGGGATCAGAAAACATCCTCACCTCAGCAAAGCAAAATTTCTAAAAATAATAATCCGCGGAACACTCCACCCCAGCAGGGAAATCCCGGGAGGCCAAACTTCAGACCCGACAGGAACAAAGGGAAATAGGTGTCAGGTTAAGAGATGCGTAAACAATTGTAAGACGTCTGACGTGAGAGGTGAGATTTCACGTTTCACACCTGACGTTTCACATAGCGTTAAGCGCCTTTCATCTCCTGGTAAGCGCCGATCCTTTGTGGGCCGCAATATGGTCGGATTTATCACTTTTGATCTCATACTGCGGGTCGTCCCCGGAAGCATGATGCGTATAGCCTTTATAGTTGAAGTCCCGGGTATGTATTTTAATGATCGTGCCAGAGACCCTTCCCGCTTCAGAGTTCCAGCTTACCTTATCTCCTATTTTGAACCTCGTTGCCATGATCAGATTTTTTATTGATCAAACAAATTTTCATCATAATAATATACCCGGTTGTGGCTGATGCGTGCAGGAGAGGTATAAGGATGCTCTTCTGCTTTACCCACAGCCATGATATGCCATACCGTCCATCCTTTTGCTTTTAAATAATCGGATACCATAGAGCGGTGGCAGCGCCACCATACTGCTTCAGAGCACATGTATGCTGTCGGTTGCTCCAAAGCGATGGCTTCAAGCTTTTCAATGCCTTTTTCAAACGCTTCGGTTTCCATATAGTCTGCATAGCCGCGGAAAGATTCATTGCGCCAGCGGGTATTTTTTGAATCCTTGCGCACTTTTCTTCTTCCGCCGAGATCTTCCAGGTGGACATAATTTATACCATTCCCTTTTAATGCCACAGACAGGTTTTCCTTATTAAAATGAGGATATTTTCCTGAGCCGGGAAAATGGCGGATATCAGCCAAAGCGCTGATGCCGAAGGATTGCAGCATTGCAATGAAATCATCCATACTGTGAGTAGAATGCCCGATGGTATAGATAATATGTTTGGGAGATGGTTTCATTTGGATACTATTGTTCCCTTCAGTTCTCCATCCGGGCGTTTATATCATCTGCGGGTATTTACTTTTAAAAGTAATCATAAAGGTATGCTTTTGGAGGCTCAAAGCCGGAAGCAAGGTATCGCGAAAGCGCCTGTGAATTGAATGATTGCCCTGGCAAGGGGTGCCGTATTACATTGTCAGATCCTTTCAGCGCGAGGAAAGTGTCTTCGCAAAAGCACTGAAATTTTTTCATCACCGCGGTACCTTTTTTGCATCTCAAAACAACCTTCCCTGTTCCGCCGGCCTCCGGAAAATAGAGGTATCTAATCCCTGCCTTCCTTCATTCATGTGATAGAGTTTACCGTATTTTTTATATTGCTGGGCAATAATCTGCGCTACAGGGCCTTCACCACGCATGCGCAATCCCCAGCGGGTATCATTCACTTTGCCGTCATGACTTTGCTCTATCAGGTGCCAGACCTTATCCGCACGATCGGGAAAATTTTTATACAGCCAGTCATGGAATAAAAATTTGATCGCTCCGTTCAGGCGGATAAAGGTATAAGCTGTAAATGTTGCGCCGGCGTCTGCCGCAGCTTTCATAATACGCTGCATTTCGTGGTCATTCAGTCCTGGTATCATCGGTCCCATCATGATGCCCATTTTGATGCCTGCATTGCTTAGTTCTTCAATCACCCGCAACCGTTGTGTGACGGTTGCCGTTCTCGGCTCCATTACGCGGCGCAGCTCTTCATTAAAAGAAGTGATGGATACCATTGCCGTAACCAGGTTTTTTTGCGCAAGCTCCTGTAATACATCTTTGTCTTTTATGATCCAGGCATTTTTGGTGAGTATGCCTACAGGGTGATTGAACTCATTGCACACCTGCAATAAACCTCTTGTTAAACGATACTTCTGCTCCGCCGGCTGATAGCAATCGGTGTTGCCGCTTACCATAATAGGCATTACTTCCCATTTGGGATGCATGAATTGTTTGCGCAGCAATTGCGGCGCATTCATTTTTACAATGATCTTTCTTTCAAAATCAAGCCCGGCGCTGTAGCCCCAGTATTCATGCACGTTGCGGGCATAGCAATATATGCAGCCATGCTCGCAGCCTGCATAGGCATTCATGCTGTAAGCCATGCCCACATCAGGGCTGTCTACTTTATTTACGATGGTTTTGCTTTGCTGTTCTATATATTGAGTGGCAACGTTGGGCTCTGTCCAGTCGTCAATACCTTCGCTGTGCTCCCGGGTGATCTCATCCGTCAGGAACCTGTTTTTGGTATTGATCTGCGCGCCGCGGCCATGCAGGTACTGATCTTCTTCCTGCTTTTTGGCGGCTGATACTTTATAATGGTCTTGTTGTAGTTTGTTGGGCATAAGATTTTTTTTGAACCACGGAGGCAGGGCGGCACAGAGGTACACGGAGACTTTCTCCCGGATTTATAATATTATTCTTTTAATTCCGTCTTTCATTAAGGGCATATGAAAGTTTAAAACATAGCCTAATCGCTTACCGGTTAGTTTGAGATAGCTTAACAGTTGCGCTTCCCAAACAGGATGAGGGTTCTCCTGCGCCTTTAATTCAATAATTACAAGGTCATCTACCAGAATATCTATCCTCAATCCATCACCTATAACCAAATCATCATAGAAGATATCTACACATTGTTGTTTCATATAAGTAATCCTTCTTTTCTTCAATTCGTAACAAAAACATTTCTCATATACACTTTCTAACAAGCCGGGACCAAGCGATTTGTGAATAGTGATAGCGATGTCTATAATTTGAGGAGCCAATTGCTTTTCTTTATCTGAAAGCGGTTGATGCAACTGTGCTATGCGCTGTTCCATGATATTTTTATTTAATTAACAACACTCTGTGAACCTCTGTGTTCTCCCTGCCTCCGTGGTTCAGAACAACTCCCCCTGCCTTGTCATCACCGGTAAATTCCGGAACTCAAACCGTTCTGCTATCTGGTAAGCTTTTTCTCCGGCTCGCCGTTTCAGCAGGAGCATGCTGTCTGCAATAAAGCGGCCGGTAAAATGCCTGTTGCTATACTCCAGCCATGCTTTTTCATATTGCCAGGGCGCCAGTTTTCTTGCGATAGTAAGATGAGGCTCCGGCATAAAATGTGGCTTATGATCTTCGTCCGGCTTCATCAGCCGTTGCGTTTCCGTGCGTATTGCCTTCACCAGGTTTTGCACCGGTATTTTAGACAATACATTTATGTATATAGTGTGAGAGGGAAAGCTTCCGTAATCTTTGAGCTCCAGCTTAAATGCCGGTGAGCCCATAGCCGTTGCCTTAAGGCGGTGAAGGATCCTCGGTTCCATCAACTCATACTGTACAAAATTCACCAGTGTGATATGAGGTCTGCCCCACCTTGCATGATCAGATGCATAGGTATTGGAAAACTCTTCTTTGACCTTCATTATTTTATGCCACAGCTCCTCCGGCGGGCTTAGCACCAGCAGGTATTCATTTACGTTATACCCGGGCAGCGACTGAACTATCTTTTGCATATAAACGATTTTGAAAGGTAATTTATTTAGTATAAATTTACTAAAATATTTAGCAATATCAAAATTTTAATGATATGGATAAGGAACTTTTTTACAAAAGCAGCTATAACGGAACAAAACATTTCAGCCAGTGGAATGTGGATCATACTGATGCCACGGGCTTTGCTGCCGCTGCCGATGATTATATGGAAAGAGGCATTGATCTGAATGAGCAGCTGATCCGTAACAAACCTGCCACATTTATTATGCGGGTAAGTGGTGATGCCATGATTGACGCGGGGATTGCAAACGGCGATATTGTAATTGTTGACCGCTCTGTTAAAGCTATTAATGGTAAAATTGTGATTGCTGTACTGAATGGAGAAATGCTTATACGCAGGCTTGAAAAAAACTTCAATAAAACAAGGCTGATCCCTGACTGCAAAAACCTTTCACCTATAGATGTTGATTGCTCCGGCGCTGATTTTGCAATATGGGGGGTAGTGACCTATTGTATACATGCATTTTAAGGGATAGGAACAAGGGTATGTAGTAAGCAGTTTCTTACGTTTCGCTTCTCATATTTCATCCCCAAAGACTCATCACATATTATTTCAGCTCTCTTTTTAAAAATTCGTTTATTCTCGTATAAAGGCTCACCCTCAGGATATTGGGTGTGCCGTCGCTCAGGTTATGTGTTTTGTCAGGATAAAAATGCTGCTCAAAATTTGTTTTCCTGCTATTGGTAAGCTGCTTGCTGAGCTCAAGGCTGTTCTGCAAATGCACATTGTCGTCAGCCGTGCCATGAACAATAAACAATCCTCCTTTATAATCATCTGTATAATTTATGGGAGATGATTTTTTGTAGCCTTCTGCATTCTCACTCGGGAGCGAAAGCAGGCGCTCCGAATAAATATTCTCGTAGTAACGCCAGTTGGTAACAGGCGCTATTGCCACGCCGGATTTGAATTTACCGGCATACTTGGTTTGAGCCAAAGCTGCAAGATACCCGCCATAGCTCCAGCCCATGACTGCAACCTGCGAAGAGTCTATGCGATAATTACGGGAAAGATAGCTTTTTACAGTAAGCAGGTCTGATATTTCAACATCCCCCGGCGCTTTATAAGTGCATTTCCTGAAGGCCGCGCCTTTTCCCGGCGTTCCGCGCGGATCAATACAGGCCACTGCATAGCCCTGGTTGGCAAGCCAGCGCATCGTAAGAGTAAACCTGTCGGTCCAGCGATCCTGCGCCTCCTGTTTGGTGCTTCCTCCGTACACATACAATAGCAGCGGAAGCTGCGCTCTCGGGTTTTGATATGGCCTGATGATCCACCCGTTCATTGTCATGCTATCATTTGCCCTTACGGTAAAGAAATTAACATCAGGTACGGGAAAATCTTGCAGCCTGTCTTTCAGCTCCTTATTTTCAATAAGCTTTCGCTGATCCTTACCGGTTACAGACATTGACTGGTATACGGGCGGTGTGTTGACAGAAGAAAACTCATCAAAAATGAATCTTTTATCATTGCTGATCCACACATCGTGGTATCCGCGGCCTGTTGTAATGCGCGTTCTGTTCTTACCGTCGTAGCTAATCTTATAGAGCTGCTTCTCCCGCGAATTGGCTTCATTAGAAGTATAGAAGATCTCCTTTTTTTCATCATCGGTTGCTTTAATGTCCATCACTTCCCATTTGCCCTGTGTAACCGGTATTACGGTGCCGGAATCGGCCATTATATTGTACAGATGATTATAGCCGTCTTTTTCGCTCATCCACAAAAGAGATCTTCCTCCGTCAATAAACCACCCATTCCCGGGGTGCACTGTTACATAATCCGCGCGGCTTTCTTCACTATACAGCGGTGAAGTTTTACCGGTTACGGCATCCGCTTTTAATACCTCAAGCTTTTTCTGGTCCCTGGTCAGCTTTTGAACGATCAGCGTTTTGTTATCCGGCGACCAGCGGATACCTGTAATGTATTGATCGGGGTTGACTCCCACATCCACCGGCACAAAAAGCTTATTTGAAATGTCGTAAATAAATACTTTCACATCAGGCACCATTTCTCCGGCAAGGGGATAGCGCTGGTTACGGATATCAGGATAAGATCTTTCATAAGTGGTAATAGGATATTGCTTAACGGTATTTTCATTGAATCGCAGCATAGCTATATATTTCCCGTCAGGGCTCCACTCGTATGCCTTTGTCATTCCAAAGCCGGTTTCATATAATCCGTCGGCCATGCCATATAAAAACTGGCCGGGCGCTCCGTCCACAGTGATGGGAGTAGTTTCGTTTTTATCAATATTCATCAGGTACAGGTTACCGTCCAGCACATAAGAAAGCAGCTTACTATCGGGCGAAAAGGAGGGATACAATTGCTTCCCGTTGGCCGATACTACCCGAAGGATCTTTTTCTGCGTATCCCATATATAATTAAAGGACTTTTCCGAAAGCATATTGAAAGGCTCAATCTGGGTCTGTATCAGTATCTTGCTATCATCAGGAGAAAACCCGAAATCCTGGAAATAAGTGAAAGTGGTTGGCAGAGAGTCGGTATCTCTTTTTATCTGGTTTGAAAACAAGGTATCCACAATACGTGTGGTATTAAAGTCGAGCGCCAGGATCACCTGTGGGCCTGTGCCGGTATCTGTTTGTATCCATGCAAAATGCGGAGACTGGTTCATCAGGTGCACCACATACTTCCTTTCGTCAAAATAGCCGCTCCAGATCTTTTCCAGGTCGAAGCTCATTTTTGGCTTTGACTGGGAAAAGCCAAAGAATGCCGGAAAAACAACAAACGTGCAGATAACCAGTTTCTTCATTTTGTAGCATTATTGATAAAATAAAGGCCAGGATCAGGGAGACAGGATGTATTTCAAATTTTCGCTCTACAGGCAACTTTCCGGACGGTGAGACACCGGCCAGTAGTGGACGCTACAGGTGGGTGTTTCCACCCGCCTTCGAAAAACCGGAATACACCCGATGGATATTACCGGGGTAAAAATACAGGTATTCAATTAAATTGCATGATATTGTGTTGCTTTATATTAATTGACCCGCATGCAGAATTATTTACTTAAAAATATTACCGTTGTTAATGAAGAAAACATCTCTGTAAAAGATGTTTTATTAAAAAACGGGCGGATAGAAAAAATAGCAGGTAATATTCAACCCGGTTCATCCGTACAGGAGATCAACGGTGAAGGGAAACACCTGCTTCCCGGGGTGATTGACGACCAGGTGCATTTCAGGGAACCGGGGCTGACACACAAGGCTACTATATATACAGAGTCGAAAGCGGCGGTTGCAGGAGGCGTTACCTCTTTTATGGAAATGCCCAATACCATTCCCAATGCCCTTACTATTGACCTGCTGGAAGAAAAATATGCCATCGCTTCCCGGAGCGCTCTTGCCAACTACTCCTTTTTTATGGGAACTTCCAACAGCAATGCGGAGGAAGTGCTTAAGGTAAATAACTACCGCGACAGTATATGCGGCGTAAAGATATTCATGGGATCCAGCACGGGCAATATGCTGGTAGACAATTACCTCACGCTGGATAGGCTTTTCAGGGAGAGCGAAGTGCTTATTGCCACTCATTGCGAGGACGAGAAGATCATCAAAGCCAATTACGAAAAGATCAAAAAAGAAAAAGGCGCATTATCACCGGCAGATCACCCGCTGATCCGTAATGAGGATGCCTGCTTTGAATCTTCGTTCACCGCCATACAGTTTGCCAAAAAGTACAACAGCAGGCTGCATATCCTGCATATTTCCACCGAAAAGGAGTTACAGCTCTTTACCAATATGATGCCGCTCAGCGATAAGCGGATCACCTGCGAAGTATGTGTGCACCACCTGCATTTCAGCAGCGAAGACTATAACAGGCTCGGCTACCTGATAAAATGCAATCCGGCCATAAAGGCGCCGCATAACCGCGCTGCGCTGTGGCAGGCGCTGAATGATGACCGCATTGATGTGATCGCCACAGATCATGCGCCCCATACCCTTGAAGAAAAAGGATATACGAGAGATGCAGACGGGAGCCTTATCATAAAAGAGGGCATTTCGTATGAACAGGCGCATGCCGGCTTACCGCTTGTGCAACACCCGCTGCTGCTGCTGCTGCATTATTATAAGGAAGGGAAAATCCCGCTGGAAAAGATCGTCCGGAAAATGAGCCATTCGGTGGCAGATATTTACCGGATAAGAGACAGGGGATATATCAGGGAAGGATATTGGGCCGACCTTGTGATGGCGGATCTGAATAAAAGCACCGTTGTCAGCGCAGATAATATTGCATACAAATGCGGGTGGAGCCCCCTGGAAGGGTTTTCATTCCCGGCCGCCATTACCCATACTTTTATGAACGGAACCCTGGTATATGAAAATTATGGAAATGGACGGTGGAATGAATCTCATAGAGGCATGCGATTGGCTTTTGACAGGTAGGGCATCCCGTGGGGTGGGTGTGTGAGACGTGAAATGTGAAACGATAAATGTGAGAAATGAAACCGCCAAAGGTGAGCCATTCACTATTGTCTATTCACCATTCACTATTCACCTTTATCCTCTCACCAGCCCGGAAGACATTCTAAGATGCAGATAGACAAAACCACATACAACGACCTTTCCGTCTTCAGCCAAGAGGAGGAGTTTTCCGTTTTTCACAAGATCAATTTTACCAGAACAAATGGCGGCAAGGAATGGCTGAGATGGATGATGAAGGAGCCCTCAGGAGATATTAAAAAAATAAAAGACACCCAAACCATCATCCGGCTTGTTATTACCCATCTGGATCATTGGCCCTCCGTTATTACCAACGGCACAATGACCATGATAGACCGCTTTTATGATTCGCGGATTGACCCGATACCTTCTTCCAAAGATTTCCTGAGCACAAGACTGTATAAAACCTTTCACAGCTCGGATTACGGGCTGATCCGCTTTTCGGTCACCCATTTCCGTGACTTTATCTCCGGGCTTCACCAGATAGCCATGATCATAGATTCTCCCGAAGCGCCGGCAAAGCTGCAATCGTTCGCCTCCCGCATCCGCTCGCTGCTGCAGCACAGCCAACTGGAAGAAATACTTCAAAAGAAAAAGGGAGAAAAGTTTTCTGTTAAGGAAAACCTCTATTTCGGCTTTTATTTTCTCGCCGGGTTCAAAAGCCGGTATGAGGAGCTGGCAGATATCTTTTACCAGCTGGATGCCTGGTACAGCATGGCAACAGCCGTTCAAAAGTACCAGCTGACCTTTCCCGAGTTTGTTGAATCCGGGGAACCTTACATCAAAGCCGATAAAATATTTCACATCCTGCTCCGAGAGCCGGTGGCTTATGATATACAATTATCTCCCAGCAGCAATTTCCTGTTCCTTACCGGCGCAAATATGGCGGGGAAAAGCACTTTCATCAAATCGCTTGGCATAGCAGTATACCTTGCACATCTTGGCATGGGCGTTCCCGCAAAACATCTTGAGCTTTCCCTTTTTGACGGCGTGCTCAGCAACATCAACGTGGAAGACAATATTATTAAAGGGGAAAGTTATTTTTTCAACGAGGTGCAAAGGATAAAGAATACCATTCTCACTATTAATAATGGCAAAAAATGGCTGGTGCTGATAGATGAGCTGTTTAAGGGTACCAATGTGCAGGACGCCATGCGGTGCTCGCTGGCAGTGATCAATGGATTGATCCGCATTAAAAGCTCATTATTTGTGCTGTCCACACATTTATATGAAATTGGGGAAGAAATAAATGAGCATTCGAATATCTCCTTCAAATACTTTGAAACAAATATCAACAACGACAAGCTGGAATTTACCTACCAGTTGAAAGACGGTATCAGCAACGACCGGCTCGGCTATTTCATCCTGAAAAGCGAGAAGGTGGTTGAAATGCTGGAAAAGCTATAGATCATGCAAAAAAATTACTTGATCAGCCGGATTGTAAGCGGATAACGGTAAAGCTTACCTTCACTCGCTCTTATTGTAGCAATGATCACCAGTATAAGTGCAGCCAGGAGAACAACCCAGATCAGCAATATCCCTATAATGGTAATGGCAAGCACTATACATGCAATTGTGATCGTGATCTGGAAATTCAGCGATTCTTTGGCATGGGCAGCAATAAAAGAAGACTCATCCTTTTTAATGAGATAAATCACAAGCGGCGCAATAAATCCAACAACCAGCGTAAGAATATGTGATAAAATAGCCATTGTTTTTTCATCGCTCGTAGGCGGTACAATGGGCTGTTCTTCTGTTCCGAGTAAATCGTTTTGCTGTTCCATATTTGTAGTGAAGTTTAGTATGGAAATATATTACAAATCGGAGATATTTCATAGCATTCGGGAAAATACTTGTGAAAGGGATAGGGTGTAAGGCCGTACACCTTATGCCTTTGCCTTACTCCTTATACCCTACCCCCTATACCTTACATTCAGCCGCTTCATGCACATATTTGTGAAGGCGGGAAAGAAAATGCTGCAGTTGCTCCATTCCCCTGATGTCTTCATGCACGAGGAGAAAGTTCCTGCCGGTTTGTTTCAGCCTGGCCTTGTTGGTCTGCGTCTGTACAAACTGCAGCATCTTATTAAATGTGTCCGATTCAAAATACGGGGAATCAGGATTATTGACGAAGTAGCATCTCAGCGTTTCCTCTTTCAATACCATCTTTTCGAAACCGAGCTCCAGCGCCATTTTACGGCATCGAACGGTAGTAAAGAGGTCTTCTACCTGGTGAGGCACAGGTCCGAAACGGTCTGTCATTTCCGTATGGAAGTCGAGCAGATCCTGTTCCGTATCCGCATTATCCAGCCGGGTATATAATGACAGGCGTTCATTAATGCTTTCTACATAGTCGTCGGGAATAAGTATCTCAAGATCTGTATCAATGGTACAATCCTGCACATAGTTTTCCTGCTGCTGGATCTCTTCTTTGAATACTTCGCGGAAGGAAGTCCGTTTCAGCTCGCGTATCGCTTCATCGAGGATCTTCTGGTACATTTCAAATCCTATCTCCGCCATGAAGCCGCTCTGCTCGCCGCCCAGCAGGTTACCTGCGCCGCGGATATCAAGGTCGCGCATGGCGATCTGGAACCCGCTGCCCAGTTCGCTGTGCTGTTCCAGCGTCTGCAACCGCTTGCGGGAATCGTCGGGCAGTGTGCTCAGGGGAGGGGCAAGCAGGTAGCAAAATGCTTTTTTATTGCTACGCCCCACACGGCCACGCAACTGGTGCAGATCGCTGAGGCCAAACTGATGCGCATTGTTTACTATGATGGTGTTTACATTAGGAATATCCACCCCGCTCTCTACAATATTGGTACAAACCAGCACATCATATTTCTTTTCAATAAAATCAAGGATGCGCTCTTCCAGCACATGCCCTTCCAGTTGGCCGTGGGCTACACCAATGCTCAGGTCGGGACAAAGTCCCTGGATAATATCAGCCATTTCATTTAAGCCCAGCACCCGGTTATGGATAAAAAATACCTGTCCGCCTCTTTCCGTTTCGAAATAAATCGTATCCCGTATGATGTCTTCGTTGAAGACCTGCACCTCCGTTTGTATAGGCTGCCGGTTAGGCGGCGGTGTATTGATGATGCTCAGGTCCCTGGCGCCCATCAGGCTGAACTGGAGCGTTCTCGGTATAGGCGTTGCCGTGAGCGTTAGGCAATCTACATTGGTCTTCAGTGTTTTGATCTTTTCTTTATGCCCTACACCAAATTTCTGCTCTTCATCAATGATCAGTAGTCCAAGGTCTTTGAACTTCACTTCTTTTCCAACCAGTGCATGCGTACCGACAATAATATCTATTTTCCCTTCCTTCAGCTTTTCAAGCGTTTCTTTCTTTTCTTTCGACGACTTGAACCTGTTGATATAATCTACCGTTACGGGAAAATCCTTCAACCTGTCCTTGAAAGTTTTGTAATGCTGGAAGGCAAGAATGGTAGTAGGTACCAGTATGGCTGCCTGCTTATTGTCACAGCATGTTTTGAATGCCCCCCGCACAGCGATCTCTGTTTTACCAAAACCCACATCCCCGCAAACCAGCCTGTCCATGGGAGCAGGCGACTGCATATCTTTCTTCACATCTGCGGAGGCCTTGCTCTGGTCGGGGGTATCTTCATAAATAAAGGAAGCCTCAAGCTCTGTCTGCATATAGTTATCGGGGCTATGCTCAAAGCCATGCTGCGCCTTACGTTGCGCATACAGCTTTATCAGGTCAAAGGCTATTTCTTTTACTTTAGCCTTGGTCTTCTCTTTCAGTTTCTGCCACGCGTCGCTGCCCAGCTTGTTTACCTTAGGTGTTGTTCCTTCCTTACCGGTATACTTGGCGATCTTATGCAGCGAGTTGATATTGACATAGAGGATATCGGTGTCTTTGTAAATAATACGGACAGCCTCCTGCAGCTTGCCTCCCACTTCAATCTTTTGCAAGCCGCTGTATATTCCCACACCATGATCAATATGTGTAACATAATCCCCCGGCTGGAGCTCGCGCAGGGAACGCAGCGTAAGCGCCTTGTTTTTGTTATACGCCTGCTTTACACGGTACTTATGATAGCGTTGAAATACCTGGTGATCGGTATAACAAACGATCTTAAGGCTGTGGTCAATGAACCCCGCGTTGATGGCTACCGGTATCGGGGTGAAAGGGATCTCCGCTTTGAGATCTGCAAATATGCTGTGCAGCCGCTCCAGTTGACGGGGATTGTCTGCAAAAAGATAAATATTATATTTTTTGGATTCCCAGTTCTTCAGGTCTTTGATAAGCATATCAAACTGCCTGTTGAAAGCAGGCTGCTCCCTGCTGTCGTAAGCAATTTCAAGACCACTGAAATGAGGAGTATACCCAAATTCTACAATATGCCTGCTGTGCAACTGCTCCTCAATAATGGCTGTCTGAACAAAATCGTCTGGGCTTACATCTTTCTTTTCAAGATTATCCTCTTCCTCCTGCAAAGACTTTACGGATGTTTCCTGCACCCTGAAAAATATTTCGAGGTCTTCCTCCTGTGTATGCAGCTTCTCCTTTATCACATCCCAGTCCTGCATCCATACTACTGTATTTTCCGGCAGGAATTCCAGCAACGAAACTTTCTCCCCCGAATCAAACTGGGTTTCCACATTGGGGATAATCGTCACCTGCAGGAGCTTTCTTTCACTGAGCTGTGTTTCGGGGTCGAAAATGCGGATGGAATCCACATCGTTGCCAAACAGCTCTACACGGTAAGGTTTTTCATTACCAAAAGAATATATATCGAGTATGCCTCCCCGTAAGGCAAACTGCCCCGGCTCGTATACAAAGTCGGTGCGCTCAAAGCCATAGTCCACAAACTGTGCAAGCAGGGCGCTTACATCAATGCTGTCGCCGGTCTTTATCCTTATCATATTTCCCGACAGGGTATTGGGCAACACCACCTTTTCAAACAATGCCTCGGGATAGGTAATGATAGCGCCCACCCTGTTGCCGGTAGCTGTAGAAAAGCGGGTAAGCATTTCCGTGCGCAGCATCACGTGGGAGGCGTTCAACTGCCGGTAGTTCTTCCTGTTTTTAAAAGACGAAGGGAAATAAAATACATTTAAAGCGCTGGTGAGGTTTTCGAGCGAATTATGAAAATAGGCCGCTTCTTCCGCATCATTTAAAATAACCAGGTGATTAAGCTGGGAAGCGAGCTCATGCCGGAATATGCCCGTAAATACAAACTGTGCTGCGCTGCCATACAGGCTTTTCAGGTAAATACGCTGGGGGGCAGACAATACGATCCTGTCCGCAACCTGGAAAGTGCGGGTGTCGTGCAAAAATTCGTCCAGCAACACATTCAAATTCATCTGTCAGATCGGGTCCATGACACGATAATTATACCGGCATGGATAAAGCGGTGCAAAGATACGTGCTAAATCTGAGCTCTTCTTCCTTTAATTTATGGAGGATTATTGCAGCAGTTCATCCACTCTTACCAGTGCATAATGTTTCCCTCTCAGCCAGTCAATCAGCTCCGGGAGTTTATAATACATTTTATCGGTCCGTTTAGGATCAGTCCCAAAGTGGAGCAGGAGGATGAAACCGTTCAGCCCCTTGCGCTGCGATTGTTCAAAAGTTTTTATAGAGCTCATCACCGTTGCAGAGCTTTTATACTTTTTCATATCAGGAGTAGTATAGTCTGCATTACTGAGCGTACCCGGCGTGAAATTGATGAGCTGCAGGCCCACTCCTGCTGTCCATGCAGCTATACTGTCGTTGTCCCATTCATAGGCAGGCAAAAAATAAGGCGCATCGCTTTTGCCGATACCAAAGCACGCCATTTCTTTATAATTGTCCAGCAGGTCTTTTTCAAAGATTTCTTTTGTGACCAGCAGGCGGTCGCGGTTTGTCCAGTCGCAGTACAAAAGATGGCGGTCGGAATGTGCGCCAAGATAATTGCCCTGCGTCTTTAATTTCCTGATGATATTTTTAAATGCGGCAGCCCGGTAAAAATTACCACTGAAGAAAAAAGAAGCATTCACTTTTTTCTTTTCCAGTATTCCGGCAATAAAATTTCCACCGTCGCCGAATTCATCCGCGGTAAAAACGAGGGCGATCTTTTTGCCAAGGCTGTCGCCACGTATAATGCCACCATAGCTGTACTGTACATTTTCCCGTGGGGATATACTTTTGCGGCTGTCAGTTACCGGCAGGGGATTTCCCGCTTCATTTTCTTTAGCTGCCAGAAGATAGATCAGCGTAGCCGTACCGTCCATAGTAGGCTCATTGGTGCTGAAATCGCCGGCGTCATCATGGTATACTGCCAGATCGCTCTGGAACTGCGCATACTCATCAGGTTTAGTAAGCGTGATGCCCAGCAGGCTGTTGAAGATGCTTCCCCTTACCGGGCCGTCTACAAGCCCACCGTCAACAGGATAATGCCCGATCTTTAAAAAAGAAGCATGAGGATCAATAGGGGTATCACCCCAGGCAGGCAGTCCGTATACCATGCCGGTACCCCAGGGGTTGCATCCAAACAGCCAGTCAAAATTTGCCTGCTCCAGCGGGCTATATCTATTATCCCCGCTCATTTGCCTGTACCAGTAGCATTGTATGGCAAAAGCAGTGGTAAAGTTATTGCTGCACCATATAAACGGTATTCCCCTGTAGAAAGCATTGTGGCTTGCTTTGCTCCAAATGGTTTCAATACCCTGCTTATAAAAGTCAATGAGCGCTGCCTTTCTTTTATCGCCTGCTCTTTTCGACAATTCATAATGCCCCGCATTGATAAAAGGATACCATTGATAATGCGCCGCAGTATCATCTTTCATCCAGGGAGTCAGCGGCTCTTTCTGCGCCAGTTCAAAAGCATAATCCAGCTTGTCGCTGCCTTTCAGCATGGCAGCCGCAAGCTCCATGTCATCCATCCAGTTTTCTTCTCCGTATATATAAGGCGCTTTTACAGATGCGGTTTGGGTATAGCCCGGTTTTTTTAAACCATAGACAAAAGCAGACCCTGCTTTTTGGGCGTACAGCGCAGCCAGCGCTGCATCTTTCTGACCGTAAACTTCGGCGCCCAGAGAAAACGCAGTGCTGAATTTCCCTGCAATAGAAGAAGTGCCGGTGGTGGTATTCATGTACTTTCCCCTGATCTGCGGCTCGCCGCTCACAAAATATACAGGACGCTCAAATCCCCGTCCATAGGCTTTTTCGCCCTGCGGCATCCTGAAGCCCATATGATCCCTGTCATCTCCGATCTGGTTAAACATCCAGTCATCCCCTGGATGCATTTTTAATAACCAGTCTAACCCCCAGCGGGCTTCATCAAGCACATCCGGCGTCTGATTGGATCCTTCCAGCCCGTTAGCCCGGTAATGATCAGGAAATACTTCCGGGAAATCCCTGTAAGCAGCCAGCAGCATATAAACAGCATTGGCGGAAGTGGAGCTGTACTGCAAATAATCCGTAGCATCATGCCAGCCGCCGCTCACGTCAATAAAGCTGCTGTCGGGCATCGGGCCATACAGCGTGTAGCCGTCGCTGGTATGGCAACTGTCTTTTAAAACAGGATTGAACCCGCTGCGTTGCTCCCGCATATAACGAAGGCAAAAATCGGCGGCGCCCTTATATACTTCACTACCGATCTCAAAGGGGGGAGAAATTGTATTACCTGCCTTTAAAAAGTATTTCCCCGGTTTTTTACAGGCAGAAAAATCAAGCCTCGAAGTTTTGCTGAAGGGCCCATAAGCGCCAAAATCTTTTCCTGCTTTTCCTTTGAAAACAACCTTTCCGGATGCAGCATCTACCAGCGACCAGTCCGCCAATGCAGCATTCCCTTTGCTGCACCACACCGCAGCTTTAATCCCTTCCGGGATATAGCCAAGCTGGTTGATGCGTATCCAGCTTTCCTGCGCAAAAGCTTGGCCCGACAGGAAAAGGAGTAGAATAACCAGATGGGAAGGCTTACGCATTTTGTAACAGATATATCAATGATTAATGAATTGTCTTTTGATCTTTAAGGCTATTCCTTGCGCTTCTTAGTGCCTTTGAGACCTGGCGGTTCAGGAAATCAGGTTCTGCTACCGGTACTCTGTTTTAAATTTCCCCAGGTCAGGCCGGTGCGCTCTTTTTCTTTTCAGCTCATAGTCGTATATAATATTCCCTACCTCTTTAAAGAAAGGGTATCCCAGCTCTTCATACTCATATTTATCATCATTCAGTACACCGTCCCTGTTCACATAAATATTACCTGTCAGCATAAATTCTACATTATGCTTAAAATCTACTATATAGGCAATATCAGTTAAAAACCCGTAGCTCCAGCCTGTCTTGTTGAACACCCGTATATATTCGGGGATCTTTTGTTTGCCGGCTTTGAACAAAAAGAACTTGGTGTAGCTGTCAAAAAATTCGGTGGTATCGTATTTGGGATAAGCGCTTTCGCATGGCAGCTCCGACATATACCGGTAGAGAAAACGATAATCGTCTCCGGTCAGCTTAAACCGCTGCCTGGATGAAGCCTGTTCCGGGAATAATACGGACTGCATGATCTGCTGAAGATCTTCCAGCGGCGCATTGTTATGCGTGGTGAAATCCATCGGGGCCTGTACCAGGTTTTCATCACGGTCGTAATGAGCATTGCCGATCAATACTTTTTTACTGAAATCAAACTGAAGATCGCTATATGCTGCCGGCTGGCTGTATAACACCTTTCCATCGTTATCCACAAATCTTTCCGGGTTGGTATGACGGTTTTCTTCCTCTGTTGCCCGCACAAAGCGGCGCGTGATACGAATATCTTTATAGCCCATCTGCCACAGCCGTTCGTTGATAGCCTGCTGCCCTATAAACTCATACAAACGGTTATAAGCATCGTTATCGCTTACCAGGAATATTTTACGGATATACTGCGCTACAGAAGGCATATTATTTTCGGCGCTGCTGTCATACAGTACGGTGGTTTGCCCGTTGTAGCCGCTGTCGGTGAGCATAGTGGTGAACTTATCTACGCCCGGCACATTTATTTTATGCAGCTTTTCCAGTGCAAGAAAAGCAAGGGGCATTTTAACGGTAGAAGCGGGATTAAAGTATTGTTCCCTGTCCACATGCAGGTAGTAATGATGAAAAGAAGGTATATTATGCTTATCGCGGTCAATTTTGGTATAAATAAGCTGGTAGTGAAAGCTGTCTGGATTATTCAATATCATTTTCAGCAGCGGGGACGCTTTTGCCCGGAGCAGATCCTCCAGCCATTGATCCGTTCTGTCCTGGGCATGTGCCATACTGTAGAAAAATAAAAAATATAAAAATAACAATGTTCTGTTCACAGGCAAAAGATACGAAATGAGATGGAATGGATGGAATATGCTCTTAAACCTATAAAAGTTTGCCGGGCGGATTTGCAGCGCTGCAAACCTTATAAGCTTTGCTTACATTCTCATATATTGCATGTCTAAATCCCTAATATGAAATTAGTTTCTTACCTGAGCGACGGGCATGATCAGCTGGCTTTACTCGTAGACGGTTTTCTATATAATATGGACAACCTGCATCCCGAGCTGCCGGGCAGCATTGGCATGTTTTTAACCTATTGGGAAGAAACCTGTCCCCAGGCCGCGGCCGTAGAAAAAGCTATTAAGGAAAAACGCTTTTTACAAAACAGGGGCATTCCTTATGAAGAAGTACAAATGCTTTCTCCCGTAGTCTTCCCGAACGCTCTAAGAGATGCTTATGCATTTCGCCGGCATATAGAGACGCTTCAAAAAAACAAGGGAGAAGCCATGCTCCCCGGCTTTGACCAAAGCCCTGTTTTCCGCTTTTCCAATCATCATAGCGTGCAGGGTGCGGGGGATATCCGTTGTATGCCGGATCATTTGGCGCAGCTTGATTTTGAGCTGGAAGCGGCTGTAGTGATATGCAGGCATGGCCGGAATATAAGAGCAGAGCATGCCGATAAATATATAGGAGGGCTGATGATCATGAATAATCTCAGTGCGCGTGCTCTCCAGGGAGAAGAAATGCTGCCGGCTCCGGCTAAAGGAATGGATTTTGCCACTGCGCTGGGCCCGGCATTGGTAACACTTGATGAACTGGAGCAATTTGAGATCCCGCCTAAAGAAAATCATATTGGCAAGAGCTGGAACATGCCCATGAAATGCCTGGTGAATGGAATAGCGGTGAGCAGCGGCAACCTGGGAGATATGGACTGGACTTTTGCAGAAATCATAGAAAGGGCATCCTATGGCGTAGATCTTGTACCCGGCGATGTTATCGGCAGCGGTACAGTTGGTACGGGATGCTTTCTTGAGCTGAATAGTACCGGCAGGCGCAATGATCCTGACTATACGGAGCAATGGCTGAAAGAAGGCGATACTATAGCGCTGGAAGTAACCGGTCTGGGACTGCTTCGCAATAATATCGTTGCCGAAGAAGATGACTGGAGCATATTGCGGCAAAAGAAAAACCGGGATGGGCTGGGCTAAAATTATTATCCGCAGGCTTTCACTAATTTTACGGGGTTCCCAACCTTCCGGAAGGTTGGGAACCCCGTAAAGCAAACATTTAAAACAACTTCATGATAAAGAAATTCCTTCTTGTCTGCACTATATTTTCTGCTGTTTTTCTTACTGCCTGTCTGGATACTGAAGAAAAAATCGTGATCAACAAAAATAATAGCGGTGATTACACGCTCACGCTTGATATGAGCAAAATGCTTGCGATGATGGATCAGTTTGGCGGGCAGGATTCCACAAAAGAAAAGGAGAAAAAGGACTCTACTGTTTTTTTTAAGCCTTATATAGACACTTCTGCCGCGCTTTCCGCAAGAGAAAAAGCGCTGTTTCGCGATGGCAGCATCCGCATGCAGGTGGATGAAGCCGAAAAGGAAATGAAAGTGATCATCCATTTTCCTTTTAAAAATATCTCCGACCTCCCGGAAATGAAATCTTCTTATCTCTCGGTCATTGACAAACTGGGCATATCCAATAAGCTGGGTAAAAATGACAGCAGCGCTATAGAACAGGCAGATGCAGATCTTTCTAAAAATAAAAATATGCTGAACCCTGCAGAGCAGGCATTTGCTTTTGCAGCAGCTCCCGGTAAAATATCCAATACCCTGGTCAATAAACAACTGATCACCGACAAACTGCAAAATGACTCCACGATGCAGATGCTGCAGCAAATGTCTTTGATGATGGGAGACATGACCTATAAGACCATAATTATACTGCCAAAGCCTGCTAAAAAATATAACGGTAAAGAAGTGCAGGCTTCTGCCGATAAAAAAACGCTCACATTTACTACTTCACTTACCGATATGCTCAACCGCCCGGAGGCCGCGGAATATAAGGTGGAGTATTAGGGTTGGGTCAAACGTGAAACGACAAACGTGAAATATTTCATGTCTCACGTCTCTCCTCTCACTTTTGCCCGCTCTTTTCACGATAACATACAGACATTATTTGCCTGACTGTTTACCACATTTCTTTGTTTACCTTTGCTTCCTGTTGTCTTATACATTCTTTTATGCAATGGTATTGTGAATCTTTAACAGAATATAAAAGGCTAAAAACCAGGGAAGTAAATGTCGGCGGATTGCTGATAGGCAATTTCAACCCAATCCGGGTGCAAACTATGACCACCACGGATACTATGGACACCATTGCCACCGTGGAGCAGACTATCCGTTGTATTGAAGCGGGCGCTGAACTGGTGCGCATAACCGCTCCCAGTAAAAAAGAAGCTGAAAATCTTTTGAATATCAGGAACGAGCTGCATAAGCGGAGATACAAAACACCGCTCATTGCAGATATTCATTTTACGCCAAATGCCGCGGAAATTGCTGCCAGGATCGTGGAGAAAGTTCGCGTAAACCCCGGCAACTATATTGACAAAAAGAAATTTGAATTCATTGAATATACCGATGCCGAATACAATGCCGAAATAGAGCGCATCAGGACAAGATTCACCCCCCTGGTAAAGATCTGCAAAGAATATGGTACGGCGATGCGTATCGGCACCAACCACGGCTCACTCAGCGACCGCATCATGAGCCGCTACGGCGATACGCCTGTGGGAATGGTGGAAAGCGCTATGGAGTTCCTCCGTATTGCCCGCGATGAGAACTATCATAATATTATATTAAGCATGAAGTCGAGCAACCCACAGGTAATGGTTCAGGCCTACCGGCTGCTCGTGCACCAGATGACGGAAGAGTTCGGGGAAAATTACCCGCTCCACCTCGGCGTAACGGAAGCCGGAGATGGAGAAGACGGCAGGATAAAATCTGCTATCGGCATCGGCACATTGCTTGAAGACGGCGTGGGCGATACCATACGGGTATCCCTGACCGAGGACCCGGAATTTGAAATACCGGTGTGTAAGGATATTGTGAAGAGGTATGAAGTTATCAGCTATCAGCTATCAGCTATCAGCAATGAGCCTTCTGCGGAGAGTGCTCACAGCTCACAGCTCACAGCCCACAGCCCCTTTGAATATCGCCGCCGCGAAACTTTCGTGATTGATAATATCGGCGGGCATCATGTGCCGGTAGTAGTGGCAGACCTGAGCAAAGCTGGTGATATCACTCCTGAAACGCTGCAGCGGGTAGGATACAGCTATGATGAAATACCGGACAAATGGAATATCGGCGACCAGGCCGCAGATTATATTTATATAGAAAATGGCGCATTGAACTTTGCGCTGCCGGGAACGCTCAAAGTGATACTGCCTGCCAGCCAGTGGAAAGATTGTAAGGATAAGGAAAAATATTTTCCCATTTACAGGCTAAAGGAATACACAAATACAGCTGCTGAAAATAAAAGTAAGGCAATCAATTTTGTGATGATTGATTGCTACAGCCAGGGTGCTGTTGCAGATGAAAACGAAATAGCAGCGCTCAAAAATGATGGTTCAGCAGTCCTTTGCCTGAGCAGCGCCAATACCAATGCCATGCAATCGGTACGGCTCATGTTCCTGACGCTGGAGAACCTGGGCGTACGCAATCCCGCCATCCTGATTACAGACAGCAATAAAACCACTCCTGATGAGCATCTCATTCATTTTGCCACAGAAACAGGGGCGCTACTGCTCGATGGTTTTGGGGATGGCATTTGCCTCGGAATGACCACGGCAGCCTATAGCGGCAGCTATGCACAATTGAATGCCAGCGGGCGGAACTATATTAACAATAAGAGTGTGGAGCAATTTATCAACAGCACTGCATTTTCCATACTGCAGGCCACACGCACCCGCATCTCCAAAACAGAATATATCTCCTGCCCTTCCTGCGGCAGGACATTGTTTGACCTGCAGGAGACCACTGCAAAGATCCGCGCAGTGACCCACCATCTCAAGGGTGTCAAGATCGCTATTATGGGATGTATTGTAAACGGGCCGGGGGAAATGGCAGATGCCGACTTCGGCTATGTAGGCAGCGGCCCGGGGAAAATCACCCTGTACAAAGGCAAAGAGGTAGTAAAACGTTCTGTAAGCAGCGATATAGCCGTGGAAGAGCTGATCAACCTGCTGAAGGAAAACGATGCATGGGTGGAGCCGTGAGAGGAAGTGGTAGGTGATAAGTGGGTGAAACGTGAGAGGTGAAATGATAAATATGAGCAGTGTTTCTCACATCTGACGTTTCACGTTTGACACAATACAACGCTATTGGTAAAATGCGGTATCTTCTATTAACGGCGCCTCAATACCATCCCCGCTTACGGAAGATATACAACATAATAAGCGGAATGAACAGCATGGCAGCTACGGAAATATAGAAGCCCCATTTATTATGCAGGAGCGGAATGGCTTCAAAGTTCATTCCGAATATGCCGCCGATGACCGTAGCCGGCGCCATCAGGCAGGTCACTATAGCCATCACTTTCATCACTTCGTTCATGCGAAGGTTCACATTATTGATATAGATATCCTGCATGCTCATCATCATATCGCGATAGTTCTCGGTGAAATCATAAGCCTGCACTATATGATCGTATACATCTTTGAAATATTTTGTGGTGCGGTCATCAAGCAGATCGCTTTCACTTCTTATAAAGCCGTTAACAAGCTCGCGTACCGGCGCAATATTGCGCTTCATTACGATCAGCTCCTTTCTCAGTTGGTTGATACGCGCCAGCGACCGGGTGTTGCTCCTGCGAATGACTTCTTCCTCAAGCAGCTCAATTTCTTCCCCAAGCTTTTCCATCACCACGAAATAATTGTCCACTATCATATCGAGCATTGCATAGCACAGGTAGTCTGCTCCGCGCTGCCGTATCTTGCTGTTAGCCATCTTGAGCTTATTGCGCAAAGGGTCAAACACATCTCTTGAACCATCTTCCTGGAAAGAAATGACGAAATCCTGTCCCACGGCAATGCTGATCTGCTCTGTTTCCACGGTGCGGCTGGCGGTATTGAAATACAGCATGTTTAAAAGGCAAAACAATATACCTTCCACATCGTCCATTTTAGGACGTTGCCCCACACTCAGGATATCTTCCATTAAAAGGTAGTGAATGCCAAACTTTGTGCAGACCGTTTCCACATCTTCCTTTCGCAGCCCGTCAATATTGATCCAGGTAATATGATGATTATCCTTATAAGCAGCACATTGCTCCACGCGGGTGAGCATCACCTCATTGAAAGACGTTGCATCGTAATCGTACACATAGATCTTTACATCGGCGGCTTCTTCACGTACGGGCAGTACGGTAGGATTTACCTGGAACAGCTCTCTTGTTCTCTGGGTTCCGAATAAAGACCCCAACGGTATATACTGCAGAATTTTTTTTCTGATCATCTGTTAGCGTTGTTGATGATGATACGGACAGTAAAGAATATGTCCGGCAAGCCGGTCAACCGTTTTATTATTTGCCCTTGGTAGAGCTCACCGCAGCTTCCAGTGAAAGTATGTCGCGGTCGAGCAGGTATAAACCGCCTTTGTCATCGCCGATGAGCTTCAGCTTATCTATTACGCGCCTTGCCAGCGCTTCCTCTTCTATCTGCTCGCTTACATACCATTGCAGGAAATTGTGCGTGGTATAATCTTTTTCTTTCAGGCAGATATCCACCAGCTTGTTGATCTCTTCGCTCACATGAATTTCGTGGCTCAATACCTGTTCAAACAAGGGGCGTATTCCTTTGTACTTAAGTGCAGGCTGGGGCAGGGCGGGAATGACGCCGTGACCGCCTCTTTCGTTGAGGAACTTCACCAGCTTCAGCATGTGAATGCGTTCTTCATCGGAATGTTTGTACAGGAAATCTGAGATGCCGTTATACCCTTCTACTTCTGCCCAACTGGCCATTGCCAGGTATATCTGTGAAGATTCGGCTTCGAGCTGTACCTGCTGGTTAAGCGCTTTTTCTATTTTTGAAGAGATCATGACCGGAAAGTTTTATTGAATGTTTGTGAAGAGATAATAAAAATGCTTTAACCGAAAATACGTAATCCATATTGGTTTACCTAATTTACATCACCACGTTGATCATCCTGTTTTTTACATAAATAACCTTCTTTGGCGGCTTACCCTCCAGCCATTTTTGCACAATGCCGTCGGCGAGCACAATAGCTTCTACCTGCTGTTGCGTGGCATCCAGCGCTATATTGATCTCCGTACGGGTTTTGCCGTTGATGGCCACGGGGTAGGACTTTGAGGTTTCGGTAACATATTTTTCTTCAAACGCCGGGTATACAGCATCTAAGATACTGCCGCTGTTGCCGAGCTTGCGCCAGAGCTCTTCCGCTATGTGCGGGGCATACGGGGTGAGCAATACCAGCATTTTTTCCAGGATCGCTTTTTTACGGCAGCCCAGATCAGTTAATTCATTCACTGCGATCATAAATGCGCTTACTGCTGTGTTGAAGGAAAAACGTTCTGTATCGTCTTCGATCTTTTTGATAGTACGGTGCAACACTTTCAGCTCTTCTGCCGCAGGTTGTTCTTCAATCCATACCTGGCCTTTCTCCTCGTCATAAAACAGCCGCCAGAATTTTTTGAGGAAGCGGTGCACTCCCTCTATGCCCTTGGTATCCCAGGGCTTGCTTTGCTCTACCGGACCGAGGAACATTTCGTACATGCGGAAAGTGTCGGCGCCGTATTTGTTTACAAGATTATCCGGGTTAACAGTGTTGAACTTGGATTTGGACATTTTCTCAACCTCTGTACCACAGATATACTTATCATTTTCTAAAATAAAATCTGCATTTTCAAATTCCGGTCTCCAATTTCTGAAAGCGGTTATATCCAGCTCAACCCCGTCAACAATATTTACGTCAACGTGAATTTCATCAAATTCATATTGTTCTTTTAATCCAAAAGAAACAAAAGAATTTGTACCTCTTATCCTGTATACAAACCTGCTGCTTCCCTGTATCATCCCCTGGTTCACCAACCTTTTAAACGGTTCATTAAACCCTATATATCCCAGGTCATACAATACTTTTGTCCACATGCGGCTGTACAGCAAATGACCTACGGCATGCTCAGTACCGCCGATATACAGATCCACCTGGTTCCAGTAGTCGGAGGCGCTACGGCTGCAGAAAGCTTTGTCATTATGTGGGTCCATATAGCGCAGGAAATACCAACTGCTGCCGGCATAACCGGGCATGGTGTTGGTTTCCCTCCTTAAACCTGTGGGATCACCATCTGAAGAAGGGATATCTGCCCAGGATAAAATATTTGCCAGTGGACCTTCTCCCTCCGGTCCGGGCTTATACGAATCCACATGCGGAAGCTCCAGCGGAAGCTCAGATTCTTTTAAAGGATAAGCAATGCCATCTTTCCATACTATCGGGAAAGGCTCTCCCCAGTAGCGCTGCCGGCTGAAGGCAGCATCGCGCATCTTATAATTCACCTTGCGCTCGCCAATACCGTTGTCTTCCAGCCAGGTTATCACTTCTTCTGCGGCATCTTTAACTTTGAGTCCTGTGATGAAGCCGCTGTCATATAGTGTTACATTCTTATCAGGGATAGCTTCTTCGCCTGTATACAGGTCGCCGAATATATTGGTCACCGGTATATTAAAGAAGCGGGCAAATTTATGGTCGCGCTCATCACCGCTGGGCACCGCCATGATAGCGCCGGTGCCATAGCCTGCGAGAACATACTCACTGATCCAGATAGGGATATCCCTTCCGGTCAGCGGGTTTACCGCATAAGCGCCGGTGAAGCAGCCGGAGATCTTTTTTTCGGCCATGCGTTCCCGTTCGCTGCGGCTTTTTACATAGGCTACGTATTCTTCCACAGCAGCCTTCTGCTCCGGCGTGGTGATCTCTGCTACCAGCTCATGCTCCGGCGCCAGCACCATAAAATCCACTCCGAAGATGGTGTCGGGGCGGGTGGTATACACCCTCACCCCCGATGTCGCCTCATCCCCTAACCCCTTCTCCTCGCGGAGAAGAGGAACCCCAGCGTTCGAACCGCTATTTTGCTTCTGTTCCGCTATAGCGGCTTTTATTTTTTCAATAACAGTGCTGATATCATTCAGCACTTCCTCATTTGTAAACCTTATTAGTTTTAAATCAAATTCATTTAGAAATTTTGTTCTGGCATCATCATAAGTTCTTTGTTGCTCTTCATTATGGTATTCACCATCCAATTCAACAATCAGGCGTGCTTCCAAAAGAGCAAAATCTACAATATATCCTTTTACAGAATGTTGCCGTCTTACTTTAATACCAAGCTTATTATTACGGATATTTTGCCACAATAAATTTTCCGCAGGAGTTTGATTTTTCCTGTTGTGTCTGCTATATTCTTTTAAAATATGCCAACTGTTATCTGCCGTTTTATAGAACCTGCCGGATTCAGGAGTCTTCGCTTCCCCCCTCTCCGGCCGGAGAGGGGTCGGGGGTGAGGCTACTCTAAACAAGATCTCCGCTCCACTACTTCTCCCAATCCAGTTGGTCTGCATTTCCTTCATGGCATCGCTCCATTCCAGGGTATCAAGGTCGCTTTGCAGCCGGTCGGCATATTCCGTAATGCGGAGATACCACTGGCGCAGCTTCTTTTTTACAACAGGATACCCCCCGCGCTCACTTACGCCATTAATTACTTCATCATTGGCCAATACTGTTCCGAGCGCCTCGCACCAGTTTACCTCACCAAAGCCACAGTAGGCAAGCCTGTACTCCATCAATATCGCCTGCTGTGTGAACTCATCAAATGAAAGCCAGTCCGAGGAAGAGAATATTTGAGATCTGAGATTTAAAATTTGAAATTTTTGATCGGGAACAGGATGATTAACATTTCCTTCTGATTCAAAAATTTTTATAAGTCCTTCTATGCTTTCCGCTTTATTGGTGCTATGGTTATACCAGCTCCTGAACAACTGCAGGAAGATCCATTGTGTCCATTTGTAATATTTGGGATCGCTGGTGCGTACTTCACGGCTCCAGTCGTAGCAGAACCCGATATTGTCTAACTGTTTTCTGAAAGTATCAATATTCTTCGCAGTAGATACTGCAGGATGAATGCCGTGATCTATGGCGTATTGCTCTGCCGGAAGACCAAAGGCATCGTAGCCCATCGGGTGCAGCACGTTGAAGCCCTTCAACCGTTTGTAACGGGCAAAGATATCGCTGGCAATATATCCCAGCGGATGCCCCACGTGCAATCCTGCGCCGCTGGGATAGGGGAACATGTCCAGCACATAGTACTTTGGCTTCAGCGAATCGTTGCTCACTTTATAGGCATTATTTTTTTCCCATTCGGCCTGCCAGCGCTTTTCTATCTCCCTGAAATTATATTCCATATTGTTAAAGCTGTCTTATAGTCTTGAAGTAAAATGTCTCAACGAAAAATATTCAATGTGAACCTGCGTTAAGAGGGCAGCAAAATTACGGAAAGCAGGCATAAAACCGTTATTTTTGCCACATCCCAAAAGCTATAGTGTAATGAATGAAATCAGCAAAAGCTCTATGAGGAGAAGCAAACCTTCCTATTTTTTCAGCATACTGGGGGTAGCTTCATTACTTATTTTGATCGGCATATTAGGTTGGTTCGTTATTAACGGCTCCAAGCTCGAACGGTATTTCCGCGGCAGTGTGCAGGTGCAGGTATACCTCAGGGAAAATGCTCCGCAAAATGATATTGATTCTCTGATGTCGTATATAAAATCAAAGCCCTATACTACTTCGGCCCAGCATATCACCAAGGATATGGCAAAAGAAAAATTTTTGCAGGAGAACAGCGAAGACTGGAATAAAGTGCTTGACTATAACCCGCTGCCCGCCAGTATTGATTTTAATCTCAAGTCTGAATATGTAAATAAAGACAGCCTTCAAAATATTACGGCAGATCTTTCTCAAAATATTATCGTCAGTGAAATACGATATCCTACCGAAGTAGTGAGCAACCTGAATACGGTGGTAAAAAAAATAGGGCTGGTGCTGCTTGGTGCGGTTACCCTTTTGGGCATCCTGGTGCTTGTGCTCATTGACAATACCATTAAACTGGCCATGTTCAGCAACCGTTTCCTTATCAAAACCATGCAGATGGTAGGCGCCACCCGCTGGTTTATTTCCAAACCATTCGATGCCAAAGCAGTTATCAACGGCTTTATCAGCGCGCTCATTGCTATTGCCGTACTACTGATATTTATCTTTTCGGTGGAAAAATGGCTGCCGGAGATCAAGGTGCTGCGGGATTACTGGCTGCTGGCACTGCTGTTTATTTCGATCATTGTTGTAGGCATCTTCATCACTTTTATAAGCACACACCGCAGCGTCACCAAATACCTGAAGATGAAGCTGGATGATCTTTATTAAAGGTTTTCCTTTCTTATCTTCGCGCAATGGAGCAATTGTTACAACAGCTTGAAGCATACCGCCGCGAAATAGAAGCATATAATACGCCGGGACCGGAGGGCGCAGAGCAGTTCAGGATCACTTACCTGGGCTCTAAGGGATTGGTAAAAAACCTTATGGGCGAAATGAAGCAGGCGCCTGCAGACAGGAAGAAGGAGTTCGGCCAAATACTCAATGACTTCAAACAGTTTACTGAAGCTAAATACAGCAGCCTCAAAGAAGCTGCCACGGAAACCCCGGACAGCGCTGCGCCGGCTATAGACATCAGCCTCCCGGGAGATGATATACCGGTAGGCAGCCGTCACCCTATAAGCATGATGCGCAACAGGATCGTTTCCATCTTTCAGCGCCTCGGTTTTTCTGTTGCCGAAGGGCCTGAAATCGAAGATGACTGGCATAATTTCACTGCGCTCAACCTTCCCGAGCATCACCCGGCAAGGGACATGCAGGATACTTTCTATATATCCACCGATCCCGCCTGGCTGCTGCGTACTCACACGAGCAATATCCAAATAAGGGAAATGGAAAAAGGGAGGCTGCCGTTGCGTATCGTTTGCCCGGGAAGGGTATACCGCAATGAAACCATCAGCGCCAGGAGCCACTGTTTCTTTCACCAGGTAGAAGGATTGTATATTGACGAAAATGTATCCTTTGCCGACCTGAAGCAGACCCTTTACTTTTTTGTAAAGGAAATGTATGGTGATGATGTGAAAGTGCGTTTCCGCCCCAGCTATTTTCCTTTTACAGAGCCCAGCGCCGAGATGGACATCAGTTGCCTGCTGTGCAAGGGCGCAGGATGCAATGTTTGTAAGCATACCGGCTGGCTGGAAATCCTCGGCTGCGGTATGGTGCATCCCAAAGTGCTTGAGCATTGCAATATTGACCCTGAAAAGTATACCGGCTTTGCCTTCGGGATGGGCGTGGAAAGACCAGCGCTCCTGAAATACGGCATTAATGATATCAGGCTGTTCAGCGAAAACGATGTGAGGTTTTTGAAACAGTTTACCGGAATAGTATAGAGGGGGTTATCGGGAAAAGTGAAAGCCCGCCCGGCTAAATGCCATTCGGACGGGGATAAGGGTGAAAGCAATGCTTCACTTCTCACGTTTCACATTTGACGGGTATTAGCATTGATTTGGTAAGCGCATACTTCATTTATGATATTTGTTACGGGTGGTACCGGTTTATTGGGCAGTTATCTTCTACGCGACCTGGTTGCCCGTGGCGAAAAAGTGCGTGCTTTATACCGCACTGTCATTCCTCCGGCTGCCTGGGCCAAATCCGTAGAGTGGATACAGGGGGATATACTCGACCCCGGTTTACTTGCAGAATCCATGCGGGATGTGCAACAGGTGTATCATTGTGCAGCAGTAGTATCTTTTAACCCGCGCAAGAGGCGGGAGATGATGAAAGTGAATGTGGAAGGAACCGCCAATATAGTAAATACCGCTTTGGAAAATGGTAAGCCCAGGCTCCTTTATGTAAGCTCCGTGTCGGCACTCGGGCGTAAGTATAATGGGGAACCTGTATCGGAAGCATCGAAATGGGAGGAGGAGAAATATCATTCTCATTATGGCCGCAGTAAATATTTTGCGGAAATGGAAGTATGGCGCGCCGCAAGCGAAGGGCTGGATGCCGCGATCATCAACCCCAGCCTTATACTCGGCGCAGGCAACTGGAATGATGGCTCCTCAGCAATATTTAAAAAAGCATGGGAGGAATTTCCCTGGTATTCAGAGGGTGGCGGCGGCTTTGTGGATGTAAAAGATGTAGTGAATGCCATGACTGCACTGATGGAAACTGATATTGCCGGTGAGCGGTTTATCATCAATGCGGAAAACTGGCCTTTCAGAAAGTTATTTACCCAAATGGCCGAAGCTTTTGGGAAGAGGCCGCCACACAAAAAAGCGCCGCCGGCAATCATTGCATTGTTGTGGAGACTGGAAAAAATGAGATGCTTTTTTTCGGGAAGCGAACCCGTTATTACAAAAGAGACTGCTGATACTGCTCAACGAATGGTGATATATGATAATACCAAACTGTTAAAATTACTTCCCGGCTTTTGCTATACTCCTGTACAACAAACTATTGAAGCCTATTGCCGGGAATATGCGGCAGGCAATAATTAAACCGGGTAACTGTTATTATAGACTTATCCTGCCGTGGCAATAATGGCAGGAGATTTGACAAACGAGTCAATATATGGATAGTTCCTGCAGAGAAAATTCTTAACTCACATTCTTATGCTTAAAAAACATTATCTGTCTTTGCTGATCTGGTTGCCATTATTTTCCCTGGCGCAGGGTAGTTTCCGGGTGACGGGGAAGGTAACAGACGTTTCCACAAAACAACCGTTGCAGGGAGCTTCCGTTTTTTGCCAGAACACTACTATCGGGACAGTGACCAATGAAGAGGGGATGTTTAGCCTCACATTGAATAATGGGGGCTATGATCTTGTCATTTCGTTCAGCGGGTTTGAAACACAATCGCTCCGTATCAATAATACCATGCCGGAGACCGCCAACCTGTCTGTTGAGCTGGCCCCTAAAGAAAAAAGCCTGGAAGAAGTAGCTATTATTGCCACCAACGAAGTGAAGAACGGGTGGGAGAAATACGGGAAATTCCTTTTGGACAATTTTCTTGGTAAAACGGCCAATGCGCAACAATGTCTCATCGAAAACCCGGAAGTACTACATTTTTTCTTCAGCAAAAAGCGCAACAGGCTTAAAGTGACTGCCGACTCCCTGCTGGTGATCCAAAACAAAGCGCTGGGATACACCATCCGGTATACGCTGGATTCTTTTGTACATGAATATACCGGCAGCAAAACCATTTATACCGGCTATCCTTTTTACGAACAGATGAGCGGTACTGAAGAGGAAATGGCGGCATGGAAACAGGCGCGGGAAAATGCGTATGATGGTTCTGTTTTGCAATTCATGCGTGCTTATCACGACAGTACGCTGAATAGTGATGGATTTAAAGTGGAACTGATCGGAGACCATTCAGACCAGGCATCTCCTATCTACAATCCCTACGATACCGCTTATTATGATGTCGTGGATTATAATAAAGTCAACCTGTTTTTCCCTGGCAGGCTAAGGGTTGTGTATAATAAGGAAAAACCTGACCCGGCCTATCTTGCTGCCAATAAATTACCGGCAGGCACACCCGTTCAGATCTCTATACTTGATCTTGGTGAGGGCATTGTTATTGAAGAGAACGGCTATTACTTTGATCAGAAGGACGTGCTCACACTGGGCTACTGGGCCTGGGAAAAAATGGGAGATTTTCTTCCTTATGATTATTACCCCGAGGAGGAGTAAGGGATAAGGAGTAGGGTATAGGGGCCACCTTATACCCTACACCTTACGCCTTCTCTTTATAATCCGCCATCCGTATCACTTCCCCGCAAAAAGAATATTCAGCAGGGTCATTGCTGCTGATGATAACGAGCCGGCCATTACAATATTCAGCAACCAGCTCCTGGTATAATGCGAAGCCGTCGGCATCAAGATTGGTACAGGGCTCATCCAACAGCAGGACCGGCGTATCAGAAAAAAAAGACTGCGCCAGCTTTACCCGTTGCTTCATCCCGCTGCTGAAATAGCGGATCTGTTTTGATGCAGCTCCGGACAAGCCTGCCGTGGAAATTATTTTTTGTATGCTGAGCGAAGGCAGGAAGGGCTTGAACCGGCTGTGAAACTGCAGGAATTCTTCCAGCGTCATTTCCTCGATCAGCTCAAGATAAGGAGCTGCGATAGATATATATTGAAAGATATTTTCCGGAGAAGCCGCTTTTGCTTCCTGAGTGCCGGCAGGATAATACTCTACTTTTCCCTGGTTCGGCGAAATAGCGCCGGCTATCACCTGCAGTAATGTTGATTTGCCTGAGCCGTTGGACCCCGTGATGGCATAAGATGTGCCCGATACAAACCGGTAATTGAGGTGGCGGAAGATCCAGTCCCTGTTGAACCGCTTGCCGGTATTAGTCAGCGATATCGTCATCCACGCTGTTTTTGGTATAGCGTTTAATGATACCTCTCCCGCTTTCACGGATGAACGTCACGATCTCGTCGCGCTCATCTGTGGCGGGGAACTCTTCTTCCAGTATCTCTATAGCCTGGGAAGTATTTAATCCTTTATTGTATATCGTTCTGTAAATATCCAGTATATGGTTGATCTTATCAACAGTAAATCCTCTGCGTTTTAAGCCGATAGAGTTAACGCCTGCATAGCTCAGCGGCTGGCGTGCAGCTTTTATGTATGGCGGCACATCTTTACCCACCAGTGATCCGCCACCGATATAGGCATGAGCGCCGATCTTTACAAACTGGTGCACCGCGCACATACCCCCGAGTATTGACCAATCGCCCATAGTAACATGACCGGCCATTTGGGTATTATTGGTAATGATACAGTTATTACCGATGATGCAGTCGTGCGCGATATGACTGTAAGCCTGCAGCAGGCAGTTGTCGCCGACACTTGTTTTCCCGCGTTCCTTTGTTCCCCTGTTCACTGTCACAAACTCTCTTATAGTGGTATTATCTCCTATTTCCACCAGCGAATCTTCTCCTTCAAACTTCAGGTCCTGGGGAATAGCGGAGATCACGGCGCCGGGGAAAATGCGGCAGTTCCTGCCGATGCGCGCCCCTTCCATAATGGTCACATTGCTGCCGATCCAGGTACCTTCTCCAATTTCAACATTGTGATGAATGACTGTAAACGGGTCTACTTTTACATTGGTCGCCAACTTTGCGTTGGGATGAATATACGTATGGGGATGAATCATTTAAGACTTTTTCTAATGAGGCTTATTATAAAAGCCTGTTTATATATACAAAAAACGTCAGGCTTTTTCCTGACGGAAGCAAAAGTAAGAAAAAGATAATATTATTATTGTTACCGTTTCACCAATTGGGCCATCAGGACAGCTTCGGTTGCAATCTTATTTCCTACATATACCGTTCCTTTCATTTCACACATTCCCCGGCGTATAGGCCCCAACAGCTCCATTTTCAGGATCATGGTATCTCCGGGCACTACTTTTTGCCTGAACCTCGCATCATCCATCTTCACAAAATACGTATCATATTCACCCGGCGGTAATGCATTTATAGCCAGTATACCCCCGGTTTGCGCCAGCGCTTCGATCTGCAGTACGCCCGGCATGACAGGATTACCCGGAAAATGCCCGACAAAAAAAGGTTCGTTAAACGTTACGTTTTTGATCCCGACTATACAAGTATCTGTAAGCTCAATGATCTTATCTACCAGCAGAAAAGGATACCTGTGCGGCAAAGTTTTTTCTATTTGCTGGCTGCTGTATACAGGCGCCTGGTTAGGGTCATATACAGGCACATCAAGCATTTGTTTGTTCTTCTTGATGTGCTGCTTTATTTTTCTTGCAAAGCTTACATTAGAAGAGTGCCCCGGGCGGTTGGCAATAATATGCGCTTTTACGGGAGTGCCTATCAATGCAAGATCGCCGATAATATCAAGCAGCTTATGCCTTGCCGGCTCATTAGGAAAGCGAAGCTCAAGATTGTTAAGATACCCCCCGCTTTTCACCTCCATTTTACTTCTTCCAAAAGCTTTTTCAAGCCGCTCCATTTCCTTATCGGTAATGGGCTTGTCTACCACTACAATGGCATTATTGATATCGCCGCCTTTAATAAGGTTATTGTCCAGGAGCATTTCCAGCTCGTGCAAAAAACAAAAAGTACGACAGGGCGCGATCTCGCCTTTGAACTCCGACATGTGTTTCAGTCCTGCATGCTGGGTCCCCAGCACCGGGCTGTTGAAATCAATAAGGGTGGTGATCTTATATTCTATAGAGGGCATCGCCACCATGTCTACCCTTTTTTCCTCATCATAATAGCTGATATTGGTATCAAGGGTATACCATAGTTTGGCTGCTTCCTGCTCGGCTACGCCGGCTTCTTCTATTATTTCTACAAACGGAGCGGAGCTCCCGTCAATGATGGGGATTTCCGGGCCATTGATCTCGATAAGGCAGTTGTCAATGCCCATGCCCACAAGTGCGGCAAGGATATGTTCTACGGTACTTACCTTAGCACCTTTTTCTTCCAGTGTAGTGCCCCTTGAGGTATCGGTTACCAGGTCGCAGTCGGCTTTAATAACAGGTCGTCCGGGCAGATCAATGCGCTGGAACTGGATACCAAAGCCTGCGTTGGCCGGTTTGAGCTCCATATCCACATTTACGCCGGTGTGTAATCCTGTTCCTGAAATAGATACCGCAGACTTTAGCGTATGTTGTTTATCGGGGTTAAAATTAGCGACCATATCCCTTTTTTGATGAGCGGCAAAGATAAGGAATAAGAGATAGCGGTGAGCTATGAGCCATGGGCTGTCAGCTTTCAGCAGAGGCAAAATCTCACGTCTCACTTCTCACATACAATAATAATTTTATTGAAGCGCCATTATACCTTTTCCGCCGCCAACTGCTTAATCAGGCTCTCCAGTTCTTTGATCCTTTTTTCCAGCTCCGGCAATTTGCGGGTTATTGCCTGGCTGCGCAGCGCACTGGTATAATCATGCGCCGGAGAGCCTGTTACAGCAGTATTAGGTTGCTTAATAGATTTGCTTACACCGCTCTGTGCATTAATTTTTGCACCATCTGCTATGGTAATATGACCTACTATCCCGGCCTGCCCGCCTATCATTACATTCCTGCCGACCTTTGTACTGCCGCTTACGCCTGCCTGCGCTGCAATTACGGTGTTATTGCCCACTTCCACATTGTGCGCTACCTGTATAAGATTATCTAATTTGGCGCCGGCTCTTATAATGGTTGACCCGATAGTGGCGCGGTCTATCGTAGCATTTGCCCCTATTTCCACATCATCTTCAATTTCCACATTACCTATTTGCGGTACTTTGGCAAAGCTGCCATCGGGTTGTGGCGCAAAACCAAAACCATCGCCTCCTATAACCGTTCCCGCATGTATGGTAACTTTTTTGCCAACCTTACATTGATGATAAATAGTAACCGACGGGTGAATAACCGTGTTTTCACCAATGCTGACATTATTACCAATATAGGCATTGGGATATATTTTAGCGCCATTGCCTATAACAGCATTTTCGCCTATATACGCAAATGCGCCTATAAAAACATTTTCGCCTATGGTTGCCGTAGCGGCAATGTAGGAGGGCTGCTGTATGCCTGTGAGCTGTTGCGCCACCATCTCCTGGTATTTCGCCAGCAGCGAAGCAAAAGCGGTATAGGCATCAGGAACACGCAATAATGTGCCCTTCACTTTTTCCTTCAGCTCAAGCGCATCATTCACTATAATGACGGAAGCTCCGGTAGTGTACAGGTATTCTTCGTATTTTGGATTTGCCAGAAAAGCAAGCTGCCCTTCCTTTGCTTCCTCAATTTTGCTGAATGAACCCACCCGGGCTTCCGGATCCCCCTCAATTTTTGCATGGATAAGCGCAGCGACCTGAGCGGCTGTGAACATCATATAGTCTTATTATTTAAGATAACAAATGTAGAATTTTTTAACAGGCGTAGAAAGATTGGTTTGTATCAGGGCATTGTCTACTTCCGAGATATTCCTGACCGTTCCGTCTTTAAAAAGGATATTGATCTTCTCATTATAAGGATTATATGTCCTGTTTTCTGCCACCCCCGTAAAGCCAAAATGGGCAGCGCCGGCTTCGTCTACTCCCGTCTTTTCCATTGCGTATTTATGCGCAGCCTCCAGGTCGGACAACGCAATAGGCTCATTTTGTATTTTTACCCTGAACAATTTCCTGTCCATTACTCCCCTGCAGAGCCTTGACAGCACTTTGTCTGTATGCCGGCACCATTGCTTTATAGCGTAGCTCACATCCGTATCGTCGAGACTGCAGAAATCATCAAGATTATCCGCTATATTGATTTTGTGCTGGTGCAAGAGAAACTTTTTCAGCACACTGTTCTCAATGCTGCTTTCATCCTGCAAACCTATTTCTCTTGCTCTTTCCAGGATCTTTACCAGTATCATTTCGGCGCCCAGTACTGTTTTATGCAGGTAAACCTGCCAGTACATCAGCCTGCGGGCTACCAAAAATTTCTCTATGGAATAAATGGCTTTTTCTTCCACCATCAGCTCCCCGTTATATACCGTCAGCATTTTTATGATCCTGTCGTACCCGATCACGCCTTCGCTCACACCGGTAAAAAAGCTGTCGCGGGTCAGGTAGTCCATTCTGTCTACATCCAGTTGGCCGCTTACCAGCTGGTGTAAAAACTTTTTGGGATAAGCATTGGTGAAAATATCAATTGCTGTCTCCAACTGACCGCGAAACTGCTCATTCAGCTGCTTCATCAGTAAAAGAGATAATTCTTCATGATGAATATTTTCCATCAGCACGCTTTCCAGTGCGTGTGAGAAAGGCCCGTGCCCGATATCATGCAACAGTATCGCAATTTTTGCACCGGTATTTTCTTCCGCTGTTATGTCAATGCCTTTGCTTTTCAGTTCTGCCAGCGCATTGCACATCAGGTGATATGCGCCCAGTGAATGGTGCAGCCTTGTATGAACTGCACCCGGGTATACCAGGTGCGCAAGCGCCATCTGCTTGATGCGGCGCAGGCGCTGATACCAGGGATGTGAAACGATATCAAATATCAACGGATTGTCTATGGTAATAAAGCCATACACCGGGTCGTTGATGATCTTACGGAAGCGCTGCATAAAATGTTAAAAACAATAAACGAATTGTGGGCAAAGGTAAAAAGCGGGGAATGAATAAGTACATTTGAAGGGATAAACAAAAAATAAAATATTCATGGCATTGGCAAAAATACTTTGGGTAGACGATGAAATAGAAAGCCTGCAATCGCAGAAGCTCTTCCTCGAGAACAAAGGATATGAAGTAACCACACTTACCAATGGCTATGATGCGCTGGATTACGTAAAGGATAATATTGTAGATGTGGTATTGCTCGACGAAACAATGCCGGGCATAACAGGACTGGAAACACTGGCAAAGATCAAGGAGCTGCACCAGCAGCTCCCGGTAGTGCTCATCACAAAAAATGAAACGGAAAACCTGATGGATGATGCCATCGGCTCACAGATCAGCGACTACCTCATCAAGCCGGTAAACCCGAGCCAGGTGCTGCTCAGCCTGAAAAAGATCATTGACAACAGGCGGCTGGTTGCCGAAAAAACCACCAGCGCTTACCAGCAGGAATTCCGCAACCTCTTCATGGCGCTGAACAGCAGTCCCAACTATAATGAATGGATGGACCTGTATAAAAAGCTGGTATACTGGGAGCTTGAGATGGAAAAAAGCGACAGCCCGGAAATGCGGGAAGTATTTCAAGCGCAGAAGAATGAGGCCAATACCGAGTTTTTTAAATTTATCAGCAGAAACTATGCCTCATGGGTAAATCCTAAAAGCGCCGACGCACCTATTATGAGCCATACTTTGTTCCGCTATAAAGTACTGCCTCATATAGAAAAAGGCAGACCATTGTTTGTGGCGCTTATTGACAACCTGCGTTATGATCAGTGGAAGGCCGTCCAACCCATCTTTGCGGAGAGCTTCCGCATACAGGAAGAAGAAACTTTTTACTCCATATTGCCTACCGCTACCCAATATGCGCGCAATGCCGTATTTGCCGGCATGATGCCGGTGGATATTGAAAAACATTTTCCCGCACAGTGGAAAAATGATGATGAAGAAGGCGGGAAAAACCTGCATGAAGAGGAGCTTTTAAAGGCACAACTGAAACGTTTGCATAAAGGAGAGCTTAAATTCTCTTATACCAAGGTTACCAATCACCAGGACGGGCAGAAGCTGGTAGATAATATTCATAATCTCTTGCAGAATGACATTAATGTCATCGTATACAATTTTGTAGATATGCTCAGCCATGCCCGCACGGAAATGGAAGTACTTAAAGAGCTGGCCAGCGACGAAGCCAGCTATCGCAGCATCACGGCAAGCTGGTTTGAGCACTCCCCGCTGCACCAGGCCCTTAAGAAAATAGCGGAAAAGCAGGTCACCGTAATAGTGGCTACCGATCATGGCAGCGTGCGTGTAAAGACCCCCTGCAAAGTAATCGGCGATAAGCAAACCACCACCAACCTCAGGTATAAGCATGGGCGCAACCTGAATTATGAGCCTAAAGAAGTATTGGCTTTCAGGGATCCCCGGGAAGCAGGTCTGCCGGTGCCGACAGTGAACTCTTCATTTATTTTTGCCAAAGAGGACGGGTATCTCTGTTATCCCAATAATTATAGCTATTATGCGAATTATTATAAAAATACCTTCCAGCACGGTGGAGTAAGCATAGAAGAGATGATCGTGCCCGTGGTAAGAATGACGAATAAGTAGGTGTTACCGTGAAAAGTGAGACTTGCCTACCGGCAGGCAGGAGATAAAAGTGAGAGAATGTTTCACTTCTCACGTTTCACCTTTCACGTTTAATAATTTTATTCTGCCATGTCGAAACGCCTCTATGTTTCACCCCTGTTTCTTTTCATTGCCGGCTGCTGCTTTTGGATAAATACAGTAAGCGCACAGCAGCTTGATACCCTTGTCGTGCATTTTGAATTTAATAAATATGATCTGCTGCCTGAGGCAAAACAATCTATTGACAGCTTTTTTTCCCAAATATTGCAGCGTGGATATATCCAAAACATCACCCTCTCAGGCCACTGCGACAGCATAGGCAATAACAATTACAATGACAGCCTCTCGCTTTCCAGGGTAAATACAGTGAGAGCATACCTGTATGCAAAAGGAGGTACAGACCGGATGCTCGACGGTATCATCGGCTGGGGCAAGCGTCAACCGGCCTATGACAACAATACGGATGAAAACAGGGCATATAACAGGAGGGTAGAGATTGTTATAAAAAGCAGGCTTAAGCCGGGCATTACAGCAACTCCACGTCCACCACGGACGGTGCAGATCCAGAAAAGTATTACAGAATTTGTAAAAGACCCTGCTACCAAAACCGGCGATCAACTGATCCTGCGCAACCTCAACTTTATCGGCGGGAGGCATTTTCCCATGCAGTATTCTCTGCCTTTGCTCACCGAACTGCTGGCAACCATGAAAGAACATCCGCAGCTCAAAATAGAAGTGCAGGGACATATCTGTTGCGAGAGAAACGGAGGCGACGGGTATGACTATGATACGGGTACCCGCGACCTGTCGGTACAAAGAGCAAAGTTTGTATGTGATTACCTTGTCAAAAATGGCATAGATCCTGCAAGATTAAGCTACAGGGGCTTTGGATCCAGCCGTAAATTGTATGTTGACGAGATCAATGAAGAGCAGCAAACGGCCAACCGCAGGGTGGAGATCAAAATAATAAGCAAATGAGATGGCTGCTATCCACAACTGTGGAAAAAAGCCAATCCCTAAGCTATACGTAACCCGTAATTTTGTAAAAGAATCATTTTCAATGAAGATCAATCAGCCTACTCTACATAAAATTGAAGCCTTGCTGGAAGAAGGGGGGTATGTAGTGCGCTATGAAAGAGGTACATTCCAGAGCGGGTATTGCATCCTGCAGCAAAAGAAGGTAGTGGTACTCAATAAATTTCTTATGCTCGAAGGAAGGATCAATACGCTTATAGACCTTATGCCTCAGTTAGAGATCCCGTTTGATGCATTAACACTTGAGTCGCAAAGATTATATGAGGAGATCATGGTAAAGCCGGTGCCGGAATAAGGCATTGATTTTTTATGATTGCTCACTGTTCTGTATTTTCTTTTAGCTTTGAAGCGTGAGTTATCCTGATATCAGCATTACTTTCCTTGGCACTGGCACAAGCAGCGGCGTACCTATGATCGGTTGCAGCTGTCCTGTATGCACTTCCCCGGATAAAAAAGATAAGCGCCTCCGTTCCAGTATACTTGTTCAGAGCAAAACAACCAGCGTTGTTGTAGATTCCGGGCCGGATTTTCGCTGCCAGATGCTGCGTACAAATACTAAAAAGCTCGATGCGATAGTATTTACCCATCCTCATAAAGATCATGTGGCCGGTCTTGACGATGTAAGAGGGTTTAATTATTTCATGCAAAAGCCGATGGAGGTTTACGGTAATGAAATGACACTGGAAGTGATCATCAGGGAGTTTCCTTATGCATTTACCGAGAAAAAATACCCCGGCGCACCTGATATCAATCTCAACACCCTTTCGGAAGAAGAAGCGTTTCGGATAGGTGATCTGACAATCCTGCCTGTCCCGGTATGGCATTTGCACATGCCGGTGCTGGGTTTCCGCTTTGGCAAATTCACTTATATCACAGATGCCAACCGTATTGATGACAAGAGCCTTGAGCTCATCAGGGGAAGTGAGGTGCTGGTATTAAATGCGCTCCGGAAAGAAAAGCATATTTCACATTTCAGCCTTGATGAAGCCATTGAGCTGATCAGGAAGCTTGGAGTTCCCACAGCTTATTTTACACATATCAGCCACCAGTTGGGAAAACATGAAGATGTATCCAAAGAACTGCCCGAGGGAATATACCTGGCTTACGACGGGCTGAAGCTTTCGCTTTGAGCATTGTAAACCAAACGCCTGCCCTACGCTGCTCCATTCAACCCTTTCAGGGTTGTGTCATTCATCTGTCTTTTTACCCCCAACATTGTTGGGGGCTGATCAATTTCAAACCCTTCGGGCTTTCCCCGGCGCTTCAAAATATTAATTTGCTGTTCCCTGGCTGCTTCCCGTTATAAATTGTCGTATCTTCCCTGTTATTGCACCAGTATGAATGCTAACCGGTTGAAGGATTACTTTGATTTCAGTAAAAAAGAGCGCACAGGCATCATTGCACTGCTTGTTTTAGTGCTGGTAATATGGATACTTCCCCGGCTTATCGCTCCTACGTCACATTTTGATCAGCAGGATTTTGAATCATTTAAAGCGCAGATAGCACAGCTAAAGCAACAGGAAAAGTCCGGAGATACAACTGCAGGAAACCTTTCCGTCAGATACAACCAACCACAATCCTCAGCATCACGGACGGCCATTACATTATTTTACTTTGATCCCAACACGGCTTCCCCGGAAGAGTGGGCGCGGCTGGGAATAGAAAGAAAAACCATTCAAACCATACAACATTATATAAGCAAAGGCGGAAGGTTTTACAAAGCGGCAGATATTGGCAGAATATATGGTATAAAAAAAACAGATTATGAAAGGCTGCTGCCTTTTGTGCGCATAACCAGCGAGATAAAAGAAAAACCAAAAGAAAAGGTTCTCTTATCTTCACTGTCAATTCAAAAAGCTGCACCCGAAAGGGTAGAGATCAACAGCGCAGACACTGCCGTGTTCATTGCACTACCGGGTATTGGCAGCAAACTTGCGGGAAGGATCGTAAAATTCAGGGAAAAGATGGGTGGTTTTTATACTGTAGCACAAATTGCAGAAGTATACGGACTGGCAGATTCGGTTTTTGCAAAAATCAATCCGAGGCTTCAATGCAACCCTTCCCTCGTAAAGCGGATCAACATTAATACAGTGAGCTTCGAAGAACTAAAAGCGCATCCTTATATAAAATATCAGTTGGCCAATGCCGTTATTCAATATCGTAATCAGCACGGTAGTTTTCAGTCACCGGAAGACCTTAAGCGGGTAGCGTTGGTTACCGATGAATTATTTAACAAAATCGCTCCATACCTGATGGCAGACTGATAAGCTGATCGTCGGCAATTCAGGTTATTTTTACAACACATTTTAATTCAGCTATATGGATTTTGCAACAGATGAACTGACACGACAGATCGGGGAGACCACAAGGAATTTTGCCGCGCAATATATAAAGCCGCATGTAATGCAGTGGGATGAAAGCCAGGAATTTCCGGTGCAGGTGTTCAAAGAAATGGGTAAGCTCGGGCTGATGGGTGTTTTGGTACCTGAACAATATGGAGGTGCGGGACTGGGATATCTGGAATATATCACTATCATACAGGAGATAGCCAGGGTTTGCGGTTCAATAGGGCTGAGCCTTGCAGCACACAACTCTTTATGCACCGGGCATATACTTCTTTTTGGCAACGAAAGCCAGAAAGCTGCCTGTTTGCCCAGGCTGGCAACGGCAGAATGGATTGGCGCCTGGGGACTTACCGAGCCCGGCACAGGCAGTGATGCCGCCAATATGAAAACCACGGCGGTAAAAGAGGGCGATGACTGGATCCTGAATGGCACCAAGTGCTGGATAACACATGGTAAATCAGGCGATATAGCTGTAGTGATCGCAAGAACAGGGGAGCCACGGGCGAAAAATAATGCTACGGCCTTTATTGTAGAACGGGGCACCCCGGGCTTCAGCAGCGGTAAAAAGGAAAATAAGCTGGGAATGCGCGCCAGCGAAACGGCAGAAATGATATTTGATAACTGCAGGATACCCGATAGCAACAGACTGGGTAATGTGGGCGAAGGGTTTAAACAATCGCTCAAAGTGCTTGACGGCGGCAGGATCTCTATAGCGGCACTGGCATTGGGGATTGCAAAAGGCGCGTATGAAGCGGCGCTGCAATATTCAAAAGAAAGAGAGCAATTTGGTAAGCCTATTGCCCAGTTCCAGGGGATATCATTCAAGCTGGCAGATATGGCTACAGAGATCATGGCAGCAGAGCTGCTGGTCTGCCAGGCAGCGTATAAAAAGAACAGGGGCCTGCCCATGACAAAAGAGGCAGCTATGGCAAAATATTATGCCAGTGAAGTAGCCGTAAAAGTTTCCAATGATGCGGTACAGATCTTCGGGGGGTATGGCTATACAAAAGATTTCCCCGTGGAAAAATTCTATAGAGACAGCAAACTTTGTACTATAGGAGAAGGCACAAGCGAGATACAAAAAATAGTGATTGCACGCGAAGTATTGCTTGATTGATTGGCTGCTATCTTATTGCATGGCAAATGTGAGAAGTGAAAGGTGAAAGGCGACAAATGTGAAGAAGTCTCACGTCTATCGTCTCACGTTTCACCGTCTTATCACTTATCCCTTACCACTCACCACTTCCTATTACGCCAGGAAATCCTCATCGTCTTTCGGAGCATATTTACTGAATACCTTTTCTATAGCCCCTGAGAACAATGGAAATTTCTCTTTGGCAAAGTCTTTCATCATGGTAATAGCCTTTATTGCCTGTTCCTCCGTTAAGCCCGCTTCATTTGTCAGGCGGTCAATTAATTCTTTCATATACTGATATTTGTACGGTGAAGATATAGGAAAACAGATTGCAGGAAGCCAATGAGATAATGCTGATATTATCTGTCAGGCTTGTTGTACAACCGCGATTGATATATCTCAATTTTAAGGCCATTCCCAAATAAATTTCCCCGTTTATAATAAGTGTTTATACTATTTCAATAAATACATACGTTTAATGTCCGTAAGAGTATACACCTATCATTTTGCTACTTACTATCATGCGCTAGACCTGGCTGCAATGCCAGGTCTATTTAAATCAGGTTTTTTAATTTCTTTTATGCGTATCATTAGTTATAGTTGGTTAAGCAAAAGTATTGTTCTCCTGGCAGTAGTCATTTCTCCCGCTTTTCTCGACGCACAGATCACCGTGGGCAACTGGAATTTCAATAATACCCTTAACGGAACTACCGGAGGCAACAATACCGTAAGTGCAGCATCGCTGAGCCCTTCCATACCTTCTGCTGATTACAATGGAGGTACAGTATATTTTGGAGAAAATGGCTGGCCCACCGGCACTGTCGTTAATACCAGCATGTATCTCCAGTTTACGCTTACGCCAACAGCCGGGTATACATTAAATCTTAGTTCAATAGAAATGAATCTGCGCCGGAGCACAACAGGCAGCCCTTCCGGGTCAGGCCCCAGGCAATGGGCGCTTCGTTCAAGCCTTGATGGTTATGCAGCAAACATTGCCACAGGTACCCTCACACTTAATGCAACGCCGGCTTTTACGGTTTCGCTGAACAGCTCTTATACCAACCTTGCTTCCGCAATTACATTCAGGCTTTACGGCTATGATGTGTATAATAATTCGGGAGGTCTCAACAGGTTTGTCTTCGATAATATTACTGTCAAAGGATTATCCATACTGCCCGTCAGCTTTACGGCTTTCAATGGCATTCTCAATCATAACAATACGGTTACGCTGAACTGGCAGACAGGTGGAATAGAAAACCTTGATTATTTTGAAATTGAACGTTCAGCAGACGGCAGCTCATTCTCGTCCATTGAGAAAGTATATGTGCATGATATTTCTGCTGCCACCTTCACCTATACCGACGCTCACTTACCCGCTGGTCCCGGAAGCATGTATTATCGTATTAAATCGGTAGAGTTGAACGGAGCAAAGGTTTATTCAGACATAGTAAAATTAACCGCCTCCTCGGATACAAACATAACCATCAACCAGATCTCCGGCACGAACGGGCAGATCACCGCCAGGGTTTCGTCGGCAGATAGCGGTCCTGCAAAGCTGTTACTGAGCGGCATTGACGGCAGGCTCATTTATCAGCAGCAAGCTGCACTGGTCAGGGGATCGCAGGATATTACTATACCTGGCAATCGCATCACCGCGGGAATGTATGTGTTTACTTTAATCCGGAATGGTAATATGGTCAGCCGGCAATTTGTAAAATAAGCTTGTCAGAGGAACCGGTCGCCTTTGCTTCGTTTTATTTCAGCTACATACTCTTTTATCTCCTGCTCTTTTTCGCGGCTGCAGATCAGCAATACATCGCCTGTGTCAATTACTATGTAGTTGCTTATTCCCTGCAATACGATCAGTTTGTCTTTATTCACATGCACCATATTGCCTGAGGCATCAATCAGCATAGTATTGTTGCCGGAAATTGCGTTGTGCGCTTCGTCTTTCTCCATATTTTCATAAGCGGAGTTCCAGGTGCCGAGGTCGCTCCAGCCGAAGCTGGAGGGAATGATATATACATTGTCCGCCTTTTCCATGATACCGTAATCAATGGAGATATTGGTGCATAACGGATAGATCTTTTCAATAGCCTGCTTTTCGCCAGATGTGTTCAGTGCTTTCATTTCTGCTGCGAATAATTCATTTATCTCCGGCAGGTATTTTTCAAAAGCCTGTACAATGCTTTTTACTTTCCACACAAAAATGCCGGCATTCCACAAGAAGTCGCCGCTGGCTAAAAAAGTTTTTGCTATTTCAAGTGTAGGCTTTTCTGTAAAGGTCTTTACCTTATATACATTATCGCTTACTTCGTATTGCTCATGCTGAATATAGCCATACCCTGTATTAGGATGGGTAGGTTTTATGCCCAGCGTAACAAGCGCATTATTCTGTCTTACAAAATTGAGCGCTTCGATGCATACTTTTTTAAAAGCGATATGCTCCATCACCAGGTGGTCGGCGGGCGCGCAGATGAGGCAGCCGTCAGGATTAAGCACGTTCAGCTTGTGAGCAATATATGCTATGCATGGGGCGGTATTTTTCCGGGAAGGCTCTCCCAGGATATTTGACGTGACGGCCCGGGGCAACTGCTCCTGCACAATGGAAATATATTCGTCCGAAGTAATAATATAGATGTTTTCCACAGGGATGAAATCTACAAACCTGTCAAAAGTCTGCTGGATCAATGTTTTACCTGTTCCCAATATGTCAAGGAACTGTTTGGGAAAAGAAGTCCTGCTCATGGGCCAGAACCGGCTGCCAATGCCGCCGGCCATAATTGCTACGTAATGATTTTTATTCATGGTTGGTCAGAGATAATTTCAAAATTAAGTCCATTCTTTGGCAAAAAGGGTTTCCGTACTAAAATATGCCTTCACGTACAAGATCATGAAGGTGCAGCACACCTGTATATGTCCCGTTTTGCGTAACAAGCAACTGGCTTACACTGTTTTTCCGCATCAGGTCCAGCGCGTTTACCGCCAACTGATCCTCTTCAATAGATTTTGGATGGCTGCTCATGATCCCCGACGCCGTTATGCCGGCAAGATCTTCTTCTTTCTGCAACATACGGCGAAGGTCTCCATCCGTTACAATACCAATGATCTTATTATCCTTTATTACTGCTGTGGCGCCCACACGGTTTTGTGTAATGGCCACTATCACCTCTTTCAGGTTACTGTTATATGCTACCTGCGGCCTGGCATCTTTTACGATGAGGTCGCTCACTTTAAGGTAAAGACGCTTGCCCAGCATGCCCCCTGGGTGGAATTTTGCAAAATCCTCGCTGGTAAAACCATTGTTTTCTATCAGGCATACCGCCAGTGCATCTCCCATTGCCAGTTGTGCCGTAGTGCTGGTAGTAGGCGCCAGGTTGTTGGGGCAGGCTTCCTGTGCCACAGTAGTATTCAGTACAAAATCAGAATGTGCTGCAAGAAAAGACTGCAGATTGCCGGTCATACCTATAATAGTATTCCCAAAGTTTTTAATGAGCGGCAGCAATACTTTAATTTCAGGGCTTTCTCCGCTTTTGCTGATGATCAAAACAATATCTTCATTCTGGATGATCCCGAGATCACCGTGAATAGCGTCTGCAGCATGCAAAAAAGTAGCGGCCGTGCCGGTTGAATTGAAAGTTGCTACGATCTTTTGAGCAATCACCGCGCTTTTGCCGATGCCGCTGATCACTATTTTACCTTTGCAGGATGCAATAGCCTGTACCGTTTTTTCAAACGCTTCATCAATAAAAGACGTCAGTTGCGCAATGGATTGCGCCTCCATCAGTATTGTGCGTCTGGCTATTGCCTGAATATCAATCGGAGCCATAAGATTGGCCGCAAACCTAACTGAAAATTACTGTGAAACAAAGTGTTAGCGGCAGATTGTTATGCCGGCGTCCAAATACAGGGTTGATCAAATGATAATAATTTCATATCTTAATAGCTAATATTTCTAACAGCAGACTAACACCCGGCGTATTGGAATAAACAGGACATTAACGCTAAAAAACATCTTTATTATAGTAACTTCGCTCACTTTTTAATGCATGGACAAGTCATGCAAAGTGTGAAGGAAAAAAGACAGACATGCCTACAGCTACAAAAAAAACTACTTCAAAAACAAAGACTTCCGCCAAAACCACAAGTGCTTCAAAAAGCGGCTCAGCAAAAAAAGAATTCGATCTTGATGCAGGACTTAAGCAATATTTCGGGTTCAAAGCTTTTAAAGGAAACCAAAAAGCTGTCATAGAGAGCCTGCTTGCAGGAAAAGATACTTTTGTAATAAAGCCTACCGGCGGTGGCAAAAGTTTGTGCTACCAGCTTCCGGCAATGCTCAGCCCCGGCTGCGCTATCATCGTATCGCCATTGATAGCGCTGATGAAAAACCAGGTTGACCTCGTAAGAGGATACAGCGCCGATGATGATGTGGCGCATTTTCTTAATTCTACGCTTAATAAAAAGGAGATCAAAGAAGTTCATGATGATCTTCTCGGCGGGCGCACCAAGCTGTTATATGTAGCCCCGGAAACACTGACCAAGCAGGAAAACCTTGAATTTTTCCGTGATCTTAATATTTCATTCTTTGCCGTAGATGAAGCGCATTGTATTTCAGAGTGGGGGCATGATTTCAGACCCGAATACCGCCGTCTTAAAGAGATGATGAATGAGATCAACCCCGATATCCCTGTAATTGCGCTCACCGCCACTGCCACACCTAAAGTGCAGAGTGATATTATAAAAAATTTAGGGCTGAGAGATCCCAAAATATTTATTTCCTCTTTTAACCGCGCTAACCTCTATTACGAGATACAGCCTAAGATCAAAAAAGACCAGACGATAAAAAGTATGGTCAGGTTTATTCTTCAAATGAAGGGTAAGAGCGGGATCATTTACACGCTGAACAGGAAAACCACGGAAGAGCTGGCTGATGTGCTGAAGGCCAATGGTATTAAAGCCGTTCCGTATCATGCCGGGTTCGACGGCAAGCTCCGGGCCGAGAGGCAGGACATGTTCCTGAATGAAGATGTACAGGTGATCGTAGCCACTATAGCTTTTGGAATGGGTATTGATAAACCGGATATCCGGTTTGTCATTCACTATAATATTCCCAAGTCAATCGAAAATTATTACCAGGAAACGGGGCGTGCAGGCCGCGACGGACTTGAGGGAAAATGCATATTATATTATTCGCATAAGGATGTAGCCAAGCTGGAACACCTGATGCGCGATAAGCCGCTGAGCGAAAGAGAAGTGGGGGCGCAGCTTATTAACGAGACGGTGGCTTTTGCCGAGGCAGGAGTGTGCAGGCGGAAGATACTGATGAGCTATTTCGGAGAGGAATATCCCGATGAAAATTGCGGCAACTGCGACAACTGTCTCCATCCGAAGGAAAAAGTGGAAGCCAGGGAGGATGTATTAAAGGCAATAAAGGTCATCAAAAAGCTGGATGAGCGTTTTGCAACGGATTATGTAGTGAATATACTGATAGGCAGGCTTACCCCACAGATCAATATGTATCGCCATGGCGGGATCCCCGAATTCGCTATCGGTAATGACCAGCCGGCTCACTACTGGAACTCACTGATAAGGCAGATGCTGCTCGAAGGGTTGCTGGAAAAGGATATCGAAGAATACGGGGTGCTTAAGCTCAGCGCCAAAGGAGAGAAATTTGCTAAAAAGCCCGTTTCTTTCAAAATTGTGCTGAACAACCAGTTTGAAGATGCCAATGAAGACGATGAGGAAGGCGGCGCCGAAGCTGCTTCCGGCGGCGGCACGGATGATAAGCTGTTTGAAATGCTGAAAGAACTGCGCCAGGCTGAAGCAAAGAAAAAAGGGTTACCGCCCTTTGTTATCTTCCTCGAGAGCTCCCTGCAGGATATGGCCACACTATACCCGACGACCACTGTTGAGCTGGAAAAATGCCAGGGGGTGAGCAAGGGGAAAGCCCTGCGGTATGGAAAGCCCTTTGTGGACCTGATAGCCCGCTATGTGGAGGAAAACAATATTGAACGCCCGGATGATTTTGTGATGAAGAGCGTGGTAAACAAAAGCGGGCTGAAGGTATATATCATTCAGCAAACAGATAAAAAGATACCGCTGGAAGCCATTGCCAAGAATAAAGACCTCCGGCTGGATACCCTGCTTGAAGAAATGGAAGCGATTGCCGCCAGCGGCACCAAGCTCAATCTTGATTATGCCATTGATGAGATGGTAGATGAATATGACCAGGATGACATCCTTGAATACTTCAAAGGCTGCGAAACTTCATCACTGCAGGTGGCGCAGCAGGAGTTGAGCGATGGCAATTTTACCTGGGAACAGCTGAAGATCATGCGGATAAAGTTTTTGAATGAGTATGGGATGTAGAGAGAGGTAAGTGGTAAGGGATAAGTGGTAAGTGGTAAGAGAAAATTCAGTTTACCGCAGGCGGTGATTTACCGTAAAAAGAACCTAATTCAGTTTTTCTGTAGTTCAACCCTCCCGTATTGCAGTGGTGTTTTTCCACGGCTTATAAGACAGGCAGAAGTATATTCAATATTCCCGCGCCGGGTGCGCCAGGTACTGCAATGGAGAATAGCTCAGGATTGATATTTCACCAGTGAAAAATGAGACGTGAAAGGGGAGACGTGAGATTTCTGACGTTTCACGATCAACACAGCGCTAGTTATTACGCCGGATCACCGGATTCGTATTGTTGCCGGTCACCGGCTGGTATGGGAAAGCCGTATAGCCGCCTCTCTGAACGCTTATGCTTCCTGAGATGGAAAATGTTTTTTCATCATTCATATACATAAGTCCGAGCTCCGCCTTTGGATATATTCCAAAATTATTGGCGCCAAACATACCATTAGTATAATACCCTTTGCTCATACCCGAAAGTGGCAGGGGTTGGCTGAAGTTAAAGTAAGTAGGATTGACAGATACCCCGCCAAAAGCATACAGGTTATTGTTCAATCTTCTATTTAACTGAAGTCCTATGGGAGCAGAAATATAATTGGCGCTTCCTCCTTTAAAAAACATATACCCTGCCGAAAGCTCACTGTACCTGCTGAAAAACCATTTCTTATTTGAAACACCGTTGATCCCTAGCCCGTTGTTGCCCATTGAAAAAGGGTTGTGATACCCCATCATACTTGCAGGTAAAGGTGTTTGCGCCTGCAAGCAAAAAGAAAAAAATAATATAACGACAGCTCCGATAAAACGCATGATGCTATGCTTGACACATAAAATTAAGCATTGTTTGATAGTAAACATACAATGACAGGTTAATAAATATTTTGAAATGCCGCGCATTTTATTATATTTACTAAGCACCACGCGTATATAATGCCTTTCTAACAACAATTTTACCACCTTAAAAGCTGATCTATGAACAATGAAAACCTTCATTTAAACGAGGAACAAAAATTACAGGCTGAAAATGATTTTTTGAAAATGAAGCTCATGCCGGAGCATGAAGCTAAATTTTCAAGCCCCGATCCCGATCTGCCACCGCTCATGCCTGCCGTCGAAAACGAATTTCTACACTACATTATCGCCTTCGAAGAGCAAGCAAAACATCCGAAATATATCAGGATATTTGACCGCATTGAACGCCCTGCACATTTTAAGCCGGCAACTGAAATCCCTGATGCAGAAATAGAAGCGGAATGGGAAATGCTTCAGGATCATTTACACAAATATCAGATTACACTGGATGTGTGCAGCCCTAATATACCGGTAAGGGAACTGTACAGGTTTACCGTGGAGGAATTGTTTGAACACGAAATGGACGATATGGATGTACCCGTTATGACGACAGGTTTTATTTATGATGAGTTTCATCCTGATCCGGTATATGATAATAGCCGTACGGCCCGTGACTGTATCCGGCAAATGCTTATTCAGGAGCCTTTGGAATGGGCTCATGATTTCCGCAAAGAAAAGCTAAGGCTTAATAATCATTTTCCGCTTACCATTGAAGCGTTTAAAACAAAAACTTTGTCCTTTAAAAACAGCTATGATACGCTAGACGCTGCAACGGATGAAGAGACGGCCTGCGATATTAATGAAGGTATTTATGTGGTAACCGGTACATATACTGTGAACGCCACAAGCGATCATCAGCCAATCATACTTAAAGGCAATTGGTCCGTAAAGTTTGAATGGGATGAAGAGCGGGGCTACTGGAACATCTATGAAGTGCAGATAGAAGGAATTGACTTTTAGAACGCGGGCGTATAAGTACCATGACCCGCAGGCAGGACGTGTACAAAGAGATTTATTGTTTGACGTTTCTCTTCTGTCATATCATTTCTCTTTGCGCTTTTCTCTTCTTTCGCAACATTGCGTGAACCCTTCAAATACACTAATTTAGTAGGGCGGCTTATATTATACACTTAAATACATGCTATGATCAGCAAGCTGGTGCTTCCTTTTTATTTAAAACTACTGAGCGTATTACTTATTCTTATTTGCCTGGGTTACCTTGCTGTCATCGGGCAAACGGTGCTGGAACCCCTGCTGTTTGCATTGCTTGTTTCCACCATATTGCTGCCCGTGGCAAAGTTCATTGAGAACCGGATGAATTTTCCCCGTTCATTGTCCTGCATTATTGCTATCCTGCTTTTTTTATTGTCTGTCATACTCTTGTTTTTTATCATCGGCTCCCAGTTATCAAGACTTAGTGAAGATTGGCCGGCTTTTCAGCAACAATTGCAGGATTCGATAAAAGCGTTGCAAAAATGGATCACTACTGAATACGGTATAAAATATAAAGAGCAGGTGGGCTATTTTAATAAGGCGGTAACGGATTCACTGGGTGCAGGGACAAGTATTGTGGGTCAAACCATTTTATCCATATCGTCTACTGCATTGCTATTTGTATTTACGCTCTTATACACCTTTTTTCTCCTGTATTACAGAACACATATTTCAACCTTCTTTGTCCGCCTGTTCCGGGATAATTACAAGCCTGTTGTTTTAGATGTATTTGAGCAGGTGCGGTTTATTGTTAAAAAATACATGACCGGCTTATTTTTACAGATAGCCCTGGTGTCAGTTATGGCTTTTATAGCATACAGCTGGCTGGGGATCAAGTATGCAATAATGCTGGCGCTGATAACCGGCATCTTCAATATCATTCCATACATTGGCATTGCCAGTGCTGCCTCGATTACCTGTCTTATTACATTCGCAACTGCGCCGGGGTCGGGAGTATTATTCGTAATAGTCGCTATCGTGATCATTCATCTTATAGACAGCAATTTTATTATGCCCAGGGTGGTAGGATCAAAAGTGCAGATCAATTCCTTAATAGCATTGTTGGGGCTGGTAATTGGTGAGCTGCTTTGGGGGATCTCGGGCATGTTTTTGTCTATCCCCGTCATCGCTATCATTAAAATTGTGTTTGACCGCGTACAAGACCTGAAGGTATGGGGCTATTTATTGGGTGAAGAAGAGGAAGATACGATCAAGCCTAAAAAACTTAAGATCAGACTTGCCCTGAATAAGAAAAAACCACCTGTTCAGAACAGCCCGGATTCGCCATAGATCCATATACATCATGTTCTCCAGAGATGCTGTCTCTGTCAAAACTAATAATTAATTTTACCGCTACACTCAGTGCAGGGTAGCGAACTGAACGCACATGAAGAAATTTATCCCATATATTTTTGTAATCATCGGCATGCATGTTGCCTCCATCCTGTATGCTCAAAAAGTTACAGAGCCGGGGAATAATCCTGCAGACTGGTCGAAGCCTTATGAGCCTTTCCGGATTGCCGGCAATCTGTATTATATTGGCACTTATGACCTGGCCTCTTATCTCGTAGTTACCAGCCGGGGAAATATCCTGATAAATACCGGGCTCGCTGATTCATATACTACCATAAAGAAGAATATTGAAAAGCTGGGATTCAGATACAGTGATATCAAAATATTGCTCACTACGCAGGCGCATTTTGACCACCTTGGCGCCCTTGCTGCCATAAAAAAAGAAACCGGCGCCCAATTTTGGATAGACGCCGCAGATGCACAGGTAGCAAAGGATGGCGGATCATCCGATTACGAGTTGAGCCGTCTGGGAGTAAGCTTTGCACCTATTGCACCAGACAGGCTATTAAAGGATAAAGACGTTATTGCGTTGGGCGACACCAGATTAGTCCTATTGCATCATCCCGGGCATACAAAAGGCTCGTGCAGTTATCTGCTTGATGTAAAAGATAGCAGCCGAACTTACAAAGTGCTCATTGCAAATATTCCAACTATCATTACTGAAAGAAGGTTTGCAGAAGTAAAGGAATATCCGTCCATCAGAGAAGATTATGCATATACGCTCAATGCAATGAAGCATCTGGAATTTGATATATGGGTGGCATCTCATGCCAGTCAGTTCAACCTGCATAAGAAACATATACCCGGAGACCCCTACAACCCGTGGGTATTTGCAGACAGGAAAGGATATGATCAGGCTCTGGAAAATGTATATAAGGTATACCGGGAAAAGTAAGGACTTTTTGAACTCCTTTGCAGCGTTCATTCACTTTTTTAATACGCCCATTTCTCCTGCCGTCTTTTAAAATGATATCATAGTGATTACCGGATATGCTTTTTCAAAAAAGTATATTGGCAGGTATTCCTTCAGGAAAAGAAGGCAGGCGAGTTTTACCAGGCGCATAAGTAGCAGCACTGCAGCCGGCAACCAAAAAATAAAATGCCCCGGCGGTATCACCGGGGCATCTCACAAAACCTGACTGATATCAAAACCAGCTCTTTATCCATTTCTCATTTACTGTGCTTACCCCTGCCAGTTTTCTCCTGCGACGTGCATTGTCAATAAAGTGACGGATCATGCTATAAGGCAGCATTAGCAGCAGGAAGATAAATGTCAGCGGCGGTATACCCATCATAGAAACCCATTTACCACCGAAATGACGGCGCATCGGTCGCTTCAGCCGCTCGGCTATCAGGTACATGCTCGGCACGATGAACAGTGTCATGAAAAAGGCGAACATCAGCCCGAATATGATCGTCCATGCCAGCGGTTTCCAGAAACGGGCGCTGTCGCCGCCAAAGAAAATATGCGGATCAAGCGTGGAGAACAGTCCCACAAAGTCAATATTAAAACCAACAGCCAGCGGGATCAGCCCAAATATAGCGGCAAGCGCCGTAAGCAATACGGGTATGATACGGGTTTTTCCTGCTTCGATAACCGCTTCACGCGTCTTTAATCCTCTCGATCTTAATTCATCCGCAAACTCAATCACGAGGATACCATTCTTCACCACGATACCAGCCAGCCCCACAATGCCCAACCCGGTAAACGCCACTGAAACTTCCATTCCTGTAATACTGAAGCCAAGCAGCACCCCGATAATACTGAAGATGATTTCCGTTAATATGATCACCGGCCTGCTTACCGAGTTGAACTGCAACACGAGTATGAACAGGATAAGCATCAGGGCTATTACCAACGCCTTCATAAGGAAAGCACCTGTTTCTGCCTGCTGCTCACCTTCACCGGTCTGCTTAATGGTCACTCCCTGCGCTATGCCCGGAAATGCGTCAATATAATTTTTGATCTGCGCATTCACTGCAGTAGGTGTAAAGCCCTGCGAGGTCAGCACATTGGAGCGCAATGTGATCACCCGCTTTTGATCTTTTCTTTTTACACTGCCTAATGTGCTGGTATAATCTACCGTTACCAGCGAGCTGATAGGTACATTCTTGATAGCGCCACCGCTTGCCATATCCCGGAAAGTGATGTTCATGTTCAGCAGGTCAGGGAGGCTTTTGCGCTGCACTTCATTGTTGCGCAGTTGTATCTTATATTCATCTTCACCATCTTTTATCTTGGATACTTCACGCCCAAATAATGCTGTACGTATTTCCTGCCCGATCTGTGCAGAGGAAACGCCTTCTATGAGCGCCCGCTGGCGGTTGACCGTAAGGCTAATTTCAGGGTTGGTAAGGTCAACATCCATTTTCAGCTCTTCCACTCCCGGCACCTGTATGGAGTCCAGGTAGTTTTTTAATCCAACGCCGGTTTTGATCAGCTTATCAAAATCTTCACTTGCTATTTCTATGTTGATAGGAGGATCAGTAGGAGGACCGCTCGATTCCTGGTCTACGGATATCTCCGCACCGGGTATCCCTTTTATGGCGCTTCGTATGGAATCAAGTATTAGTGCGGTAGACCTTCCGTGCCTCTTTTCAAACTCAACAAACGATACCTGTACCCTTCCCAGCTCCGGCCTTGTACTTCTGTCGCCGCTGTTGGGATCACTGGCGCCTACTGCCACATTTGAGATCACACTTTCTACCATGGAATTCTTTTTACCATTCTCCATACCCAGCACCTTATATACACGCCCTTCAAGCGTTTTTGTAATGGAGTCTGTATATTCCACGTCTGTACCCACAGGGAGCTTCAGGTATACATATATAAAGTTGGGATCGGCTTTTGGAAAGAACACAATCGGTACACGCTGGCTGCTCACAGACGCACCAAAAATCATAAAGCTAATGATAAGCAGCCCGATAGTGCCGAGCAGCAGGTGCACAGGCCGCCATCCTTTCAGCGACCATTTCAGCAAAGACTCATAATGTCCCATGATCCAGGGGAGGATCCTGTTCTGAAAAGCATGGATAATATCATTGATGAAGTACCGGTTGAGGACGATCAATATCATCAGCAACAGGATGATGTTACCGAGGAAAGTCGCGCCGCTGAGATCCAGCACAATCCCTGCCGCAACGGCGATCCAGAATGCAGGCTTTTTGAAAATCGCCGATTTGGGAGCCTTTGTTTCTCCTTCCGGATGGTTCATGAAGTCTACTGCAAACACCGGGTTCATAATGAACGCCACTATAAGCGAAGCGGTAAGTGTGAAGATCAGCATTACCGGAAGGTAGATCATGAACTTACCGATGATCCCCGGCCAAAACAACAGCGGGAAGAACGGCGCCAGTGTAGTAAGCGTACCTGCCAGTACCGGGATGAAAATTTCTCCTGCCGCCATTATCGCGGATTTCTCCGAAGTGATCTTTCCTCCGCCCTGCATAAATATCCTGTGGGTATTCTCAATGACGACGATAGCATCATCCACTATTATCCCAAGCCCGAACAACAGGGCAAAAAGCACCATAAAGTTGAGCGTAACACTTGTGCCGATAATGATATCTGCCACAGGTAAAAACAGGAAGGCTACAAACATGCTCAATGGCACAGACAGCGCCACAAAGAATGCATTCGTTACACCCATGAAGAACATCAGGATCACCAGCACCAGGATAAACCCGATGACGATAGAGTTTACCAGTTCATCAAAAGAATGCTTCGCATTTTTACTCTGGTCGCCGGTGATCACTACGGAAAGATCTTTGGGGAACTCGCTTTCCTGCATTTCTGCTACCACTTTCTTCACGTTCTCTGCAGTCTCAATAAGATTTTCGCCCGAACGCTTCACGATATTAAGCGTGATCACATTCTTCCCGTCGAGCCGTGCGTAGCTTTCCCGTTCTTTGGTAGTATCTTTAATATTTGCAATATCTTTCAGGTAGATAGATGCGCCTGTAGGGCTTCTCACCACCACTTTTTCTATATCGCCTGCAGTATGGAACTGCCCTTTAAGCTGCAGCGTTCGTTTATTATGACCTACTTCCAGCAAGCCGCCTGTGATATCCATATTTTCGCGGGCTACTGCATTCGCAATATCGTCAAAAGTGATGTTGGCGCTGCGCATACGGTAATTGTCAACGTTGATCTGGAACTCACGTTCAGGAGCGCCCACAATATCCACGCGGGTGATCTGAGATAGCTCTTCCAGCTTATCCTGCAGGTCATCAGCATACTTCTTCAGCTTCATGTTATCATAGTCGCCGCTGATGTTCACATACATGATGGGAATCTCCGACAGGCTCACTTCCATTACGCTTGGCTCTTCGGTAAGATCTGTCGGCAGGTCTGTTTTGGCTTTATCTACCGCATCTTTCACTTTCTGTACGGCAACATCTATATCCACATTTGCATCAAACTCCACCACTATTGCCGAATAATCCTGCACGGATGTGCTGGTAGTCTTTTGAATTTTTACACCGGTGATGGCCTTGATCTGTTTCTCAATAGGCTGGCTTACCAGGTTCTCAATATCCCTGGGAGAATTGCCCACATATATGGTCTGGATATATACAGTGGGGATAACTACATCGGGAAACTGTTCTTTCGGCAATGTTACAAACTGTACTATTCCCATAAGGCTCACAAAGATCATCATGAGGTAGATAGATGTCTTGTTCTTTATGCTCCACGTAGTTGGTTTGAACTGCTTGAATTTTCCTGTCAAATTTTCTAAAGCACTCATAAAAATGTATTGTTGTATATCAACAAAAAATATGGGTTTATCTGTGAACCAAACGACTTATTCCATCGAAGTGGTGATCGCCTGACCGTCATATAATCCCTGGAAGCCGTCGGTAATGATCCGATCGCCTTCCTTCAATCCTTCTTTGATCTCTACTTTATCGCCATATAACTCGCCTATGGTAACCGGTTTTTTTCTTGCCACCAGTTTTCCGTTTTCCTGGACAGCTGCCATCACAAACTTCCCTTTATCATCGTTCTGGAGCGTACCTACAGGCACAGAGATGACACTCTTGGCAGTATAATCCTGCAGCTTCACCAGCGCGATCTGGTTAGGGCGCAATGATTTATCGGCAGGTAATTTTGCTTCAACATAGAAGGAACGGCTGTTGGGATCAATGAGCTTGCCGGCTACGGATACTTTGGTATTGATCGTTTTATTATTGGCTTCCGGCAACGTTATTACTACAGGTGTCCCTACGTTTACGGCCTCCATATAGTTTTCCGGAACCTGCACCATCAGCTTCAGGTCATTCGTGTTGACAATACGGATCTGCTGACCACCCATAAATGCTTCCCCTACTTTAATGTTCACCGTCTCGGCCACCCCGCTCATCTCTGCATACACGTTCGAAAAAGAAAGCTGCTCTCTGGCTGTTGCCAGTTGCTTCTCTATATTGACAACATTGTTTTTTGCATTAAGCAACTGCACTTCCGTTCCTATCTTCTGATCCCAGAGATTTTGCTGTCTTTGCAAAAGATCTTTGGCATAAGCGAGCTGTGTATTTAACTGGTCAATTTGTTTTTGCGCAATGGCGTCATCAAGCTTCAGCAGCAGTTGTCCTTTGTTAACATATTGCCCCTGCTTTACGTATACAGCTTTAACGAGTCCGCCCTGTCCGCGGGGAGCCACATAGGCAATATTGTTTGCATCAACACGGCCCTGCAGGTCAATATAGTGTGTAAAGCTGCCCGGCTCGAGAGCAGTAATAGCCACGAGCTTCTTGTTTTCCTTTTTCAGGGAAGGGTCAAGCTTGATAAGCTCCTCTTCCAATGATGTTACTTTATCATTGATCTCTTTTTGCTGGACTTTCAGCTTTTCCAACTGCGCTTTCTTTTCTGCAATGCCTTTGTTCCCATCGCTGTTGGAATTTTTTGCACCGCATGCTGCCAGTAGCACCAGTGTGGTTATTACAGCGGCAGTTCTAAATAAATTTTGCATATTCCGTTTTTTATAAATCATTCAAATTGTTTGTATAGATATAATAGTTGATTATAGTTTACCAGTAGCTTTTGTATAATCTATTTTAGCAATTATAGCATTGTATAATGCCGTGATATAATTAGTTTGGGCAGCTTTCAGGTCTGTTTGAGCCTGTGTTATTTCCGTATTGGATCCGGTACCGATTTCAAATTTCTTTTGGGTCTGGTCAAATACGGTTTGTGCAAGCGCCATGTTCTTTTTTTGATAGTCAAGTGTTTTTATGGCTGTAGTGAAAGTATTTCTTGCCGTTTCAATTTCGCTGTCAATGCTGATCTTAAGCGCTTCCCGCTGGTTAATGCTTTTTTGCAGGGCCAGGTTAGCCTGCGCTATCCGTGCGTTGGCAGAAAAGCCTGTGAAGATCGGTATCTGCAGTTGAAGTGTTATTGCCGAAATATCAAACCACTCGCCTTTGCCGAAAAAGTCAAATTTGTTACGTTGGGCATTTTTGTTGTAATACCCGTTGAGCGACAATGTGGGAAGCTTAGCCAGCTTATAACGTTTCAGGTCATATTCACCGAGCTTTATTCCAAGGTCTGCATACTGGAAATCCCTGCGTTGTGTGTAATCGAATCCCCCGGTATCCAGGATCCCTTCTTTTATCTTATCATCTGTAATTTCATCTGTAAGTGTAAGGGCGTCTTTCACCGGCATGCCCATCAGCGCTTTCAATCCAAGGAAGCCGTTCTGTATCTGCGTTAAAGCACTTTCCTTTTCGGTATGGAGGTTGGCCAACTGCACGGAAATTTTGTCCATATCCAACTGCTCGGCAAAACCGTTTTCATACATCACTTTTGTATCGTGCTGTAATTTTTCAAGCAGTGCAATGTTAGCGTCAATCAACCCGATCTGCGTTTTGCCTGCTACCAGTTGGTAATATATTTTAGCAATATTTGCACGTATGGTTTCTTCTGTGATCTCGGCTTGTTTCTCTGAAAACTTAATAAGCGTTTTCCTGGCCTGCAGTCCAACAAATACCTGGCCGTCAAATAATATCTGGCTTAAAGAGACACCGGCGCTGGCTCCGAACTTTGTACCAAATTGCGCGGCGATAAAACCAAAATCCCCCGGCATCTGGATGGGATTTCCATTCCCGTCTTTAACACCTTCAGCTATTAATACCTGGTACATTGCAGGAGATATAAAATTAGGGATCACCTGTGTAGCAACGGCAGGATTATAGGTGGTAGACGCGCTGGCACTGATTTGCGGATATGCCCGTCCTGTCACTTCCCGGTTTACCTGCTGCTGTACCTGTATATCCAACAATGCGTTCTTCACCTGCACATTATGCTGCTTTGCATAGTCGAGCGCCTGCTGGAGCGAAAAAGCATGCTGGTGGATTGCGGTATCCTGCTGGGCGTATACCCCGCCTGCGCACAGTAGTCCACTTAGCAGGAACACCCACTTTACTGATGTCCAATCTTTCAAATTCATATATGATCTTTTTGTCGTTGTTGTTGATATTTCTGAATCAGTTTTTGTCCTTTGGAAGTAGTTATACCATATAAAAAAAGTATGGTACCTTCTTCCATAATAGTACTAAGGTTATACCTTCCGGAGGGGAATATATCGGGGCTGAACAAGAGAAATACTGAGGCAAGCCTGAATCGTGCAATAATTTCTACATTGATATCCGGCCGGTAGAGCTGCATAGCTATACCTTTTTCCAGGTTTTCTGTAATCTGCCTATACAGAAATTTGTTTTTGTGATCGTTGAGCTTCCGGTGAGCTGCAGGATGATACTTTTCCAGGTCGTACACAATGGTAGGGTTCATTGTCCGCAGCATCTCCTGTACCATGTTCATCGCCACAAATATCTCGTGCACAGGATTTTCACTGCTTTCCTTTTGCATACAACATTCTGCTGCATTTTCATTCACCACTATATCTATCACGCTGTCCACCAGGGCATCCTTATCTGCATAAAACTGGTAAATCGTTTTTTTGCTGATGCCAAGCTGGGTGGCTATTTCGTCCATGCTTACGCTGCGGATGCCGTATTTTAAGAACAAATCATGTGCCTTAACCGCAATTCTTTCCTGTATCTCCATAATCTTCAAAATCGGCACAAAACTAAGGAAACTTTTTTTGTTACCAAAGTTTCCATCATATTTTTTTACCGTTTATCAAGAAGGTTTTCAGGCAGAGGCGCAAAGAAAGAATGCAAAGAGGCAAAGAGCTTCTTGATTTAATAATATTGTTCTATGCTGCAGGATCACCTGCCTCTTTTTTTTGAAAGCTGCTGCTTAAGGTACATCTGCGAACCTGGACTGAACAGTATGGGCACTGAAATAGCCAAGCGCTCCACCGGAAATATTGCTTACAGGATTGGCAGGCGAAGCGGAACTATTATTACCGGTTGCGCCGGCATCAAGGCTATACCAGTACTTATATACATCAGGTGAAATACAAAGCATATCAACGCCTATTTTGTCGCCGCTTTTTATTTTTTTGTCATCGTCGTCATCGCCATCACCGAAGAGGAATAGTTTTACAGATGAAAAGTTCCCATCTGAATAGCTGTCGTTGCTTATGTAAATATTCTTTCTTTTCACCCCATTTACATATAGTATAAACCGGTAGTTATTGCCAGTTCCCCGGGGGTCACGAAACTCCACATTAGGCGTTTTTCTTACTTCCCCAAAAAGAAAATCATCTGTTACATACAGCGAATCCATATTGACCTTAAAAGGCATTGTAGATGAAGATTCGAAGGCTGTTCCATTAATGTTTACATGCATGGCATAGGTTCTTCCCGGCATACCTTTTATCAAGCTGTCTGCATATATTCCAGGTGATGTTTCGGGAAGGGATATGGTATTATTATTCCCATCTGTTATGCTTACTGCTGCACCGCTAACGCTTTCAAAGCTATTGTCCTCATTAAAGTTTTTGGTTTGAGAAATCAATACCCTGCAGCCGCCCTTCATATCAGTAATGGCGCCTTCTATCACGTATTTTTTTGCCGCAGCATCCAGTGGCAGGTCGATTACTTTTTCGCAGGAAGAAAAAATAATTATCACAGATAAAAGAAGATATATAGTAGTATGCTTCATTGCTTAAAATTTGAAGTTGTAGGATACGGACGGGATAAATCTGAATAATGCCAGTTGTACTGCTTCTGTCCTTTCGGGATCATCCTTGCTTTCGCGGAAAGTGATCGTATAAGCATTTTCCCTTCCGTAAGCATTGTATAAGCTGAAATTAAGCTCCGAAGAAAACCTTTTCTTTTGCTTCAGGAGCCAGGTAGCCCCAATATCGAGGCGGTGATAATCAGGCATGCGATACCCGTTCCTTTCCGTATAGTAGAATACTACCTGGTCATCTACTTTGTATTTACCTGCCGGGAAAGTAACGGCATTGCCGGTATAGAAGATCCAGTTTGCAGAAATGGTCCATTTTTTATTAAGCTGGTAAGATACTACCAGTGCAATATCATGTGTTCTGTCCTGGCGCGCATTATACCAGTTATTATTATTGATGCCGTTTATTTTCTTTTCTGTTTTTGATAAGGTATAGCTCAGCCATCCGGTAAGCTTGCCGGCTTTCTTTTTAAACTGCCATTCTATACCATAAGCTCTACCCTTGCCAAAGAGCAATTGGGTTTCTATGGCGTCGGAATTAATATATACATTGGCTCCATCGCGGTAATCTATCTGGTGCTGCATGGTCTTGTAATAGGTTTCTGCGGTGAGCTCGTATGTATTATCCCACAAGTTCCTGTAATAACCCACAGCAAAAAGGTCCGAGACTTCCGGCCTGATAATGTTCGTGGTGGCAACCCATTTATCCGTAGGGCTTGAAGTGGTGGAATTGGAAATGAGATGCAGGTTCTGCACATTCCTTACATAAGATGCTTTTACCGAAGAGACAGCATTAAGCTGGTAACTTGCTGCCAGCCTTGGTTCGGGGTTTACATAAGTTTTTACAAACTTCCCTTTTTCATAGCTAAGTGTATCGCTTATTTCTCCTTCGGGAGTGATGTTATAAAAATCGCCTTTACCCAGAATGCTGAAGAGCGTGAGCCTCAGCCCGTAAGTGATCTGCAGCTTATCAGAAGCTTTCCAGGTATTCGTAGCGTAGATGGCATTTTCCCAGGAATATCTTTTCTGAAGCAGTGCCTCGTTGATGCTGGATTTATCAGAGACGGGGCGGACTTCGCCCGGGCGAATAGTATGATAGATAGTGTTGAATCCAAAACGTATATTATTTCGGTTGGTAAGATACCATTGAAATTCCTGCTTCAGATTCCAGTCGCGGATCTGGGAAAAAATATCAAAATCGTTAGCACCGCTGCGTATGGAAATATTGTAATCGTAGTTGCTGAATATTGCAGAAGTATTGGAAAAAAGCTTATTGCTGAAAATATGATTCCAGCGGAAGGTTCCTGTGGAATTCCCCCAGTCCATACCAAAGGTCTCTCCCGCGGCAAGCCGGTCTTTCCCGAAATAGCCGGAAAGATATATCCTGTCTTTGCTGCCGATACTATAGTTGAGCTTAGCATTGAGATCATAGAAGTAAAGCGTGTTATCTCTCAGCGAAGAATCCTTAGCCAGCTTCAGGAACATGTCTGCATACGTTCTTCTGCCGGTAACCAGGAAAGAGGATTTGTCTTTCTGTATGGGTCCTTCCACATTAAGCTTGGCGGATATTAATCCTATACCGCCGCTTACGCTGTAATCCTGGTTGTTGCCATCGTTCATTTTGATATCGAGCACAGAAGAAAGCCTTCCGCCGTACTGCGCGGGCATACCGCCCTTATATACCGTTACATCTTTAATGGCATCGGAATTGAAAGTAGAAAAAAAGCCAAGCAGGTGAGAGGCATTATATACCGTGGCCTCATCTAGCATGATAAGGTTTTGATCGGCAGCGCCGCCCCTTACATAAAAGCCACTGTTGCCATCACCTGCCGATTTTATGCCCGGCAGCAGTTGCACGGTTTTAAGCACATCTCTTTCTCCCAGCAAAGCAGGAATATTCTTGATTTCTTTGGATGTCAGCCGCTCTATGCCCATTTGCGGGCTGCTGAGACTGCGGCTCTTGGAGGAGGCGATGATAGTAATGTTATCAAGTGTCTTTTGTTCATCTTCCAGCGCAAGGTTCAGTGTGATATCCTTATCCAGCGTCACGGGAATGTTTTTGGTTTGCATCCCTACTGCAGTAGCCTCAATATTGTATTTGCCCTTCTCAAGCGTAAGGGAGAAAAAACCATAGTCGTTGCTGGAAGTGCCTGCAGCGCCCACCCTGATGGTAGCGCCAATAAGGGTTTCTCCCGTTCTTTGTGAGCGCACCGTTCCGCTGACCGTGAATTTTTGCTGCGCGAAGCTGTTAACAACTGCTGTGATAAGTATCAGCGTGAGCCTTATTGCTTTAATCATGTATCCTTTCTTTTGGCTATAAAATTTTATGTATTCAAAGCCCGGCAGGCAAACGCATTACTATGAGCAACAATGTTGCCAATCCGTTGCACTGCAACAAAGCTCTTTAAAAAACCATTATTTCATCAGCAAACAAAAAACCTTTTTTATCATTGCGGGCAAACACCCTGATATATTTTGCCTTTGCACCGATTGCTGCAGCGAACGGTTTTATTACAAGCGTGGATATTGTTGAAGGCACGCTATTGCTAACGCTGACCGGCTTACTGAATGTTTTACCATCTGCCGACCAGCTGAACTCAACATATCCCGGCATGAACACACCGGGACCAGTAAGCTGCATGAATGATACACTTATATTATTTATTTCTGACAATGTTTTAAGTTCAATCGTCACATCCATATCTCCGCTGTCGAATCCCTGCCACTGACCATCGCCGTAAGAAAATGAACCTTTCTCTCCATTCACCAGCGTATACTCTTTTTGCGCAGGATAGCTCCTGCTGTAAGGCTGATTATAGACCACTTTTGCACCGACCGCTTTATGATAAGAAGTAGTCAAAGAAGCGACGGGACCTGTTTTATCATGTTGCGGCAACACAAGCGCAGCTTTTACAGTAGCAGTGTCTTTTACATAAAAAGGAGCAGTATACCGGGCGCTCCCTGTTGCAGGCGTTGAACCGTCTGTGGTATAGCGGATATCCGGGTTATATTGTTCCGAAATGATACGCACGAGGCTTGAATGCTGATCCGTATCAGCGATGGCTTTTATTTCAAGGTCCGCTACAGGACGATAATAATTGATGTTGCGGCGCTGCAGTAAAAGATATTGCTGCTGCAGCCGGTCTTCGAAAGACTTCCAGCTTTTATTTTCATTTTTTGTCCATCCTGTTTCTGCCAGCGCGAGCAATCTTGGAAATATCATGTATTCGAGGTGTTCAGAAGTAGGTATATACTCTGCCCACACATTTGCCTGCACGCCGAGGATATGTTTTGCTTCTGAATGATTAAGCGCTCCGGGAACGGGATTGTAGCTATATACCTTTGATAAAGGCAGAAAACCTCCGATCGCTTCAGGCTGAGTGATTGGGTTTGCCTGGTAGGCATCAAAATAACAGTAGCCGCCGGGCGACATGATCACATCATGCCCTGCCTTTGCCGCTTTAATGCCTCCGCTTTCTCCACGCCACGACATCACAGTAGCTCCCGGCGCCAGTCCTCCTTCCAGTATTTCATCCCAACCGAGCAGGTGCCTGCCATGGGCAGAAAGAAATTTCTCCATTCTCCTAATGCCGTAGCTCTGCAGCTCATGCTCATCTGCAAGATGCTCCGCCCTGATCCTTGCCTGGCATTTAGGGCATTTTTTCCAGGCAGCCTTCCCTGCTTCATCACCGCCGATATGGATATACGAAGAAGGAAAAATATTCATGATCTCCAGCAATATGTTTTGAAACACGATAAAGGTGCTGTCGTTGCCGAGGCACAGTTCTCCCTGTGTATAAGGTTTTCCCGAACAGGCCAGTTGAGGAAATACCGCCATCACTTCTTCTGAATGACCCGGCATTTCAATCTCCGGTATAATGTTAATATTTCTTTCTGCGGCATATTTCACAAGTTGTTTTGCTTCCTCCTGTGTGTAATACCCTCCGTATGCACCGGGAGCGCCTTCGGTAGCATAGTGCCTGTTGCCGTTCCACCAGTCTTTCCAGTTTTGTTCTGTTCTCCAGGCCGCGGTGTGTGTAAGCCCGGGATATTGCTTTATCTCAATACGCCAGCCGGCAGCATCGGTCAGGTGCAGGTGCAGCATATTCAGCTTATACAGCGCCATCATATCAATGATCTTTTCCACAGTGCCTGCGGAATAAAAATGTCTTGACACATCAAGCATTAATCCCCTGTAAGCAAAAGCCGGTGTATCAGCTATCTTCAGGCAGGGAAGCGTTTTACGGTCAGGCTGCAGCAGTTGCAACTGAAGCAGGGTTTCCATTCCGTGTATAGCGCCTGATTTGCCGGAAGCTATGATCTGCACAACGGATGGGCTGACCAACAGCCGGTATGCTTCTTTATTATTCCCGGCTTGTTTCAGAAAATATATTCCTTTGGTTGTTGAAGCTGTTGATCTTGCCCGGTAAGTCTTAGGCTCGGCAAGAGAGGAGGATTGTACATACAGCTCAGCCGCTTCAGTAAAGGCCGGATCACTGAATACGGGTGTTGTTTTGCTAAGCACAAAGACACCTTCAGCCACCTCAAGGGAAGCCGGTGCAGGAACGATCCCTGTATACACAGGTGATTGTGCAACAGCATATTGGAATGCAATGAACGATACACATACCAGCATCTTTTTCATGCAGCTTATGGATTGAATGATGGATGATCAGCAAAAGTAAACCGCAAAAGGGAGAAGGAAGATTTTATTCTCCTGTGCATTGTAAATATGACTTTTTATCAATTCATGCGGGAGATTGTACTGTTCATGCATTCCCTGCTTTTAGACGCACTATTTGGATTGTAGCATTGTGTCATAATTAAATGCTATGACAACAAAAGCTTTAAAAGGGAAAAAAATATTGTTTGCCAATTTTCCCGCAGACGGGCACTTCAACCCGTTAACAGGGCTGGCTGTTCATTTAAAAGAGCAGGGCTGCGAAATAGAATGGTATACTTCGTCGACCTTTGCTGCGAAGATCGAAAGGCTGGGCATAAAGCATCAGCCGTTCCGCAAAGCAAAGGATGTATCCAATAATAATTTCGATAAGGCTTTTCCTGAAAGGCTGAAATATAAAAGCCAGGTCAGCCGCCTGAAGTTTGATATTATCCACGCTTTCATTTTGCGCGCGCCGGAGTACTATGAGGATATATGTGAAATCTATAAGTCCTTCCCGTTTGACCTGGTGGTGGCAGACTGCGCTTTTTCGGCGATACCATTTATAAAAGACCTGATGAAAAAACCGGTCGTGGCTATTGGTGTTCTCCCGCTCCCGGAAACATCTAAGGATCTCCCGCCTTCCGGCCTGGGACTGACGCCCTCTTATTCAGCGGGAGGCAGGCTGAAGCAAAGATTGCTCAGGTGGGCAACCAACAGGTTTATTTTCAATGAACCCAACCGGGTAATGCACAGCATGCTGGATAAATATAATATCCGGCACGGAGGGAAATCATTATTTGACGTGAATATTGTTAAGTCTGATGTATTGCTGCAGAGCGGTACGCCCGGCTTTGAATATTACCGCAGCGATCTTAGCGCCAATGTGCGCTTTGCCGGTGCAATACTTCCTTATACCGGGGAAAAGCAGCGCAATGGCTGGTTTGACAGGAGGATCAATCAGTATGGCAGGGTTGTGCTCGTAACCCAGGGAACAGTAGAGAAAGATATCAATAAGCTGCTTGTGCCAACGCTTGAGGCATTCAAGGATGAGGATACACTGGTCATTGCCACAACAGGAGGCTCCGAAACAGAAAGCTTACGTGAGCGGTATCCTTATAAAAATATAATCATTGAAGATTTTATACCCTTTGCCGATATAATGCCTTATGCTGATGTATATGTCACCAATGGCGGTTATGGCGGAGTGATGCTGGCGATTGAAAACAACCTGCCGATGGTTGTGGCGGGAGTACATGAGGGAAAGAATGAGATCTGTGCCAGAGTGGGATATTTTGGCCTGGGCATAAACCTGAGAACGGAAAAGCCGCGGGCCAAGAAAATAAAGAAAGCTGTGATGAAAGTTTCCGGTGATGAGCATTTTAAATACAATGTGTCAAACCTTTCAGAAGAGTTCACCCGCTTTGATCCTTTCAGCATCAGTGCCGGTCATATCGCCCGTTTGTTACATCCCGACGCTTCGCAGGATATCATTGAACCAATTTTTGATCTTAAAAACAAACAACATGAAAAGGCAGTTTCAGTCCCGGCTTAAAAAATATGGGCAGGCAGGTTTGCTGTGTATAGCAGCAGTACTGGTATCAGCAACGTTTTTTTCTTTCAGAGCGCATAAAACCTGGGGAGATTTCCTGGGTCAGTTAGGCATTACAAAGGCAGATGCCAATCAAAAGATCAGCAACAGTTTGCTGGGTGGGTTTATAGATGCCTACGGGTTAAAAAATGCAAGAAATATTGCATCAGGCAACCGCAGCGCGGTGATGAAAGACCTTTTGCAGTATACCAAAGAATATGTGAATGGGGCTGAATTTGCTAAAGCGTATACTTCACTCAGGGAAAGCAATAAGCCTGAACCGGTGAAAGCGCCGGAAACACCTGAAGAGATGCGCAACAACATGATAAAGTATGCTAAAGAAAGTATTGCTTCAACAGAAGAGAATTTGAAGAAAGCGAGCCCGGAGTTCAGGCCTATTTTTGAAGAGGCTCTTAAAGCTGCCAAAGAAAATCTTAAGCAGGCCCAGGATCCGCAAAACCCCGGTATCAAATCATATGCAGAAAATTACGAAGCGCTGAAAAAATCTTTTGCTGCATCCAACGAAACAAGGTTGCAGGAATGGGAAAGCGAATACCCGGAAAATCAGCTGCTTTTTGTAAAACAAAGGCTGCAGCAGTTCATGGAAGAAACAAAAGATATTGATTTTGCTGCACAGACCATCGAAAAGAATAATAAAACAGTATTTGTGAATCCTGCGTATGAACGCAAAAGCAACAGGTGGAAGATGGCGTTCCGTGCAGGAAAAGAAGTGATTGAGCCCGCAAGGGTATTTGTACAGCAATGGATAAACGAGATAAAATAAAGGCGGAAGGATTAGAGATTCAGGTAGGTTTTGGTTTTGATAAATGCAAAAGCCCCGATGTGGAAACATCGGGACTTTTGGTTAAGGCTCTGATTAGTAGCTATTTTAAAATTTGTTCTATGCTTTCATTTCAGCATGAACAAACTCCATTAATACTTTGATATATGCAGGTGAAAAATTAAACTGTAGGCCTGCCGCGCTATATAATTCAGGTAAGGTTTTTGTGCCCCCCAAACTTAATGCTTTCATGTAATTATCCAAAGCAATTTCTTTATTTTCTTTGAATTGTTTCCACATGCCGATAGCGCCTAACTGGGCAATGCCATACTCAATATAGTAGAATGGCACTTCAAAAAGATGGAGCTGCCGCTGCCATGCAGACCGGCGATAGTTTTCTAACCCATTGAAATCTATTTCAGTAGAAGAAAACTCGTCCAGGATCTTCATCCAGTTTGCTGTTCTTTCTTCAACAGTATGGAATGGATTTTCGTATATCCAGTGCTGGAATTTATCTATAGTGGCTATCCAGGGCATTACACTGATAACCCTCTCCAGTTGATGCGCTTTGGCCCGTTCAAGGTCGGCTTTATTATTAAAAAAGCTGTCCCAGTAATCCATGGTGAACAATTCCATAGACATGCTGGCAACTTCAGCCATTTCTATAGGATATTCCTTAAAAGCACTTAGCTCCAGCGGGTGCGCCAGGAAAGAGTGAACGGCATGCCCGCCCTCGTGCACCATGGTGGTCACATCGTGCATCTGCCCGGCAGCATTCATAAAAATGAACGGAGCGCCGCTTTCGGAGAGCGGCATATTGTAGCCCCCGGGAGCTTTTCCCTTCCTGCTGTCAAGATCAAGATGCTTCAGCTCATTCATCCTGCGAAGGCAGCCGGCAAAAAACGGGCGCAGCCTTTCAAAGCAGGCGATCGTTTTCTGAAGCAGCTCTTCACCGCCAGAAAACGGGCGCAAAGGCTCTATGCCTTCCGGCTCCGCCTCGGTATCCCACGGGCGTAGCGTATCCAGCTTCAGCTTTTCTCTTTTCTTCCTGTTGATAAGATTGAGCAGGGGCAATACATGTTCTTTTACTCCTTCGTGAAAGTTGAAGCAGTCTTCTTTGGTATAATCAAACCTGCCCTTTTCTACAAAGATATAATCGCGGTAATTAGTAAATCCTGCATTCAATGCCACCTGGTGGCGTAGGTGCACCAGCCGGGTGAACAACTCATCCAACTGATCTTTGTCCTGCAGGCGCCTTTCATTTATTTTACGGTATACGGATTCGCGGAGAGCGCGATCGTGGCTTTCAAGGAATTTTGAGGCCTGCTGCAGCGTATATTCTTTCCCCTCCACTTCAACGGTCATCTTACCCACTATACCGCCGTATTGCTGTTGCATTACGTTCAGCTCCGACAGCAGCGGGATATTTTCTTCTCTGAAAAGATCAATGCTTTTTTTGACGCTTCTCAGGTAAGTAAAATACTTTTCCCGGTCCAGCTCTTTTGTGTATTCACAATTGACCAGCTTCTTGTTGATGAGATCGCTGTATGGCTGAATATGCGGCTGAATATCGGTATAAAAATAATTGAAAGCTTCCCGCAATCCTGAATTTTCGGTATCGCAGGTCATTCTTACCTGTCTCCAGCAGGCGTCTTCCGAAATAACAGCCTCAAACTCGCTCACATCCTCCAGCCATTTTTCCAGCACTTCTTTTGAAGTAATACTACGCTCAGCCAGGTCTTTCAAATAGGGTTCAAGCTTACCCCAGGTAGTAACTTCAAAATCTTCGGGTAAGAACTGCCTTTCCTTCTTCTTTATATCGGTGCTTGCCTGTATCATTTAGAATCCGTCTTTTTCTTTGCAGCCTTCTTTTTAGGCGCTTCTTCTTTGGTAGTTGCTGCAGCAGTCTTTTTTGCGGCGGCTTTTTTCTTTGGGGCATCCTCAGCTGTTGCAGCTGCTTTTTCTGCTGCAGGCTCAGCCTTTTTCTTTGCAGCTTTTTTGGGTTTCTCTTCCTCTACAGCTTCTTCCTGCACTTCCGCTGCAGCCGGCGTGCTTTCCGCTTCTTCTCCGGCTTCCGGCGCTTTTATCTCAATATTATTGGCAGAGAGTATTTCGAGCCATTTTACCATCTTTTTCATATCGCTCGTGTATACTCTTTCAAAATCTATATCTGGATACACTGCTTCAAAATATTTCTTAACTGCCGCATTGTCTTTGGTATCCGGTAACGGGGTGCTGTTTTTTTGCATTTCAAGAAAGACCTCCGCCAGGTTTACATTGTCTCTGACGGTGAAAATTTCTATGCTCTCCAGATGAGAGAAATTGTGCTGGCGCGAAGAAACAAAGCGCGTAGTCTTATCATCCAGCGAACGCACAATAGCCCCGTCGCTTTTAGAGCTTAGCAATTCAAACAGACCGCCGAAGCCGGTTACAGAAATAATTTTACTGTATTCCATATCAGTCATAACATTTTAAGGAGGTGCAAGATAAAAGGAATTTCCGAATGTTAATCGGGGAAAGCAGTTTTGTCAATATTGGGAATAATGCGCAGTGCATTCTTATAATATACCTTCTTAAGAATGCCGTCCGGCAGCCCCATCCCGTACATACGCCAGAAGGCATGATATTTTTTGTGATAGGGGAAATATTCATCTTCGGTTTCCAATGTTCTGAAGTAGGTAACATATTCTTCCGGTACCCAACTGTCTTTGCCAAACATTATCCTGTCCTGGTATTTTTCAAAAAACTGCCTTGCGGCCCGTGGTTGTCTTCCAAGTTCCGCAATCACCGCGCCAAACTCTACCATCACATTAGGCATGGCATCAAGCAATGCGCCCAATTTGCCAAGATCATTGGGGTACCATCCGAAATGTGCAGCAATGAAAGTAGTATGGGGGTGTTTCTTAAACATCCTGTGCTGCTCTTCTATAAGCTGTTCCCAGGGTTCCGGATCATCCGGTCCGCGTTTCCTGCCGGGGTGGGTAACTATTTCCAGCCAGCGTTCGTTATGCTCATCTGCCGGGTCCCAAAAAGGCTTAGGGTCTGCGGTATGGATAAGCACAGGGATCTTCAGACTGCCGCATGCTTCCCATATCGCATCAAGGCGCGGATCATCTACAGGCACTCTTTTACCACTATTATCTTTTACAGAAAATCCGAGATTCTTAAATATTTTTAAACCATTTGCGCCGTGTTGCACATCATCTTTCAATTGCTGTACGGCTTTTTCTGTCCATCCCGGTTTACCTATCCCGTCAAAATCAATATTGGCAAATACGATGAATCTTTTAGGCGCCACGGCTTTTACAGCTTCCGTCATGCGTTGCAATCTGCTGCCATTGCCGCCGCTGAGATTGACCATTACCGCCATGTTCATCTTATCCATGTCTTTCACCACCCCCGGTATGCTTTGTTCCGAAAGATTCCACTGGTGGTTGTGCACATCTATAAAGGGATATTTTGCTTTGGTCACTATATGTTCCGGAACGACCAGCGTGGACACAGGATCATATTTTTCAAAATCCATAGACGGATGCTGGGCATATGCCGACACAGTGCATGCAGCACCAATGATACACAGGAGTTTTTTCATGATATGAGTTTGGAAAAATAACAATTACCATTTGCACCTTGCTCTAAGGTAAGGATTTGTTCAGGGAATAGGGCAGGAGTGAGAGATGAATAGTTAATGGTGAAAAAGATAAACGTCAAATGTGAGACGAGAGACGTCAGGCGCCGCCTTTCACATTTCACGTCTCACGTTTCACACTGATAGCCCATAGCTCACAGCCGCCCCCGTCTACCCATACAACTCCTGGTGAATAGCTTTCCTGTCGTAGCCGATAGCGGTAATTCTTTGCTTGGCCTCATCAATCATATTTTTCCAGCCGCAAAGAAAAAACAGGGCATCCGGTTTGTTCTCCACAATTTCCTCATAAATGGAATGCACATAACCTGTTTTCCCTTCCCATTCTTCCCTTGAGAGTGTAGGTATATAGTGGAACTGGGGGACCTTAATGGAGAGCTCCCGCATTTCATCATAATAGAGCAGGTTGCATTTTTGCCTGCAGCCAAATATCAGGTAGATGTTTTTGTGAGGGATATTATGCAGGTTAATATATTGCACCATACTCCGGAAGGGGGCAATACCGGTGCCGGTGCAGATAAAAAAGAGATCTTTATCAACAGGATCGGGCAAAGTAAATACACCCAGCGCCCCCCTGAAGGTAAATTCATGCCCCACATTTACTTCATTAAAAATATAGGTAGTGCCGGCGCCGCCTTCCAGCAATACTATCACCAGCTCAAATACGTTGGAGCCGTCCGGCCAGGAAGCTATAGAATAGCTGCGCCATCTTTTGGCCGGCTTATCGCTGACAGGCAGGTCAAGGGTTACAAATTGTCCGGGCTTAAAATCAAAATTATTGGTATCGGTTGCTTCAATCCAGTACCGTCGCGTTTGGGGCGCTTCTTCCTTAATACGGGTAACAATTCCTTTGCGCCAGGGAAGTGAAGACATAGCTGAAGTTTTCGATTATGACAAACAGGGAAAACCAACACCTATAAAGTTAAGAAAATGAAGATGGCTATTCAATAAAAAAGCGAAGTTCATATGAACTTCGCTTTTTTAGGCAAAAATGGCAAGCAATCGTAGGTGCCGTAATATTACATCTTTTATACTTCAATCACCTGTTTTATGCTTATTTTTTATTTAAGGTCTCCCATAATGTATCCTTCAGCGCTGCAAGACCTTTTTGAGCCAGGGAAGAAATAAACAGGTGGGGCACTCCGGGAGGTAATTCTTTTTCAATAGCTGCTTTCAGCTCCTCATCCAGCATATCGCTTTTACTGATAGCGATAATAAAATCTTTGTGCAGCAGCTCGGGATTGTATTGTTCCAGTTCATTTACAAGTATCTCAAACTCTTTCCGGTGGTTAGGACTGTCTGCAGGTATTAAGAATAATAATGCCGGGTTGCGTTCTATATGCCGCAGGAAACGATGCCCAAGCCCCCGGCCTTCGGCTGCACCTTCAATGATCCCCGGCAGGTCTGCGATGCAAAAGCTTTTCCCATCGCGATATTCCACCATGCCCAGATTAGGAGTAATGGTAGTAAATGCATAATCAGCGATCCTGGGTTTTGCAGCGGTCAGCACAGACAACAGTGTGGATTTACCGGCATTGGGAAAGCCTACCAGCCCTACATCTGCCAGCACTTTCAGCTCAAGTATTTTCCAGGCTTCTTCCCCGGGCTCGCCGGGCTGGGCATATTCGGGCGCCTGGTTGGTAGCCGTGGCAAAGCTGGCATTACCAAGTCCGCCGCGCCCCCCCTTTATCCACACGATCTCCTGCCCGTCTTCCAGTATTTCAGCTTCTTTTATACCTGTAGCTTCATCCATTGCAATAGTGCCCAGCGGCACTTCAATAATGATATCCCTGCCGTTTTTACCGGTACAGTTATTCCCCGACCCGCCTTCACCATTTTCGGCTAACACATTCTTATAGTAACGGAGATGAAGTAAGGTCCATAAGTTTTTATTGCCTTTCAATATAATATGCCCTCCGCGTCCGCCATCACCACCATCGGGACCAGCCTGGGGATTATATTTGGTGCGCATAAAATGCCTGCTGCCGGCACCGCCATGCCCGCTCCTGCAAAATATCCTGATCTGATCAACAAAATTTGATTTTTCCATACCCGGCTTTGCGCAAAGATAAGAGGAACAGGCTGTAAAACAGGGAGGCAGGCAGGCGGCAAACCGGCAGACTTACACTATTGTTAAATTAAGACTATTGTGCCGCAAACAATTGTGAGATGTGAAACCTGCCTGCCGGCGAGGCAGGGGAGAGACGTGAGATTTTCACATTTGACCTCTGACGTTTCACGATTAACATAGTACTATCTGTCAGTTTCCGAGATTTACGGTTTGCCCCTCTCAGCATAATGTGTTATTTTTGCATCGCACAACACATTGTTAAACTCAATTTTGTACACATCTTTCTTGTGTGCTGCTCTTGACTTGATAATAGTAATATTTCTTCGTCCACCATCGGGCGGAAATAATTAAAACCATACTTAAAAGCTTTTCCCTGTTGCAAAACGGGAAAAATATTTTTTTACGCGCTCTTTTTTAAGAGCATTAAATTTATTCTATGTTATTAGCTACAGACCTGGACGGGACATTTCTGGGAGGCAGGCAATCAGACCGGTTAAAACTTTACCGCCTGATCGGAGAAGAAAAAAATATCAGACTTTTATTTGTGACGGGCAGGGGAATAGAAAGTGTAATGCCATTATTATCCAACCCCGTTGTTCCTAATCCCAATTATATTATTTGCGATGTGGGCGCTACCGTACTGGACGGGCAAACACTTGAGCCAATACAGCCATTACAGACAGACATTGAAAGCCGCTGGCCCGGAATGCTGCTTATAAAGAAGAAGCTTAAAAAAGTGAAAGGCTTAAAATTACAGCAGGTATCGCAGGAAAGGCGCTGTTCTTATTTTTTTGATGAGACTACTGATATTGATGCAGTAAAAAAAATAGCAGATGAGATGGAGCTGGATGTATTACTGTCGGCAGGTAAATTTCTTGATATTCTTCCCAAAGGAGTGAATAAAGGCTCTACACTTAAAAAACTCGCGGCGCAAATGGAATTTCCTGTTGATGAGATACTGGTAGCAGGCGATACGCTCAACGACAGATCCTTGTACGAGACCGGGTTTAAAGGAGTTGTGGTAGGTGATGCCGAGCAGGGGTTACTGGAATATACACGGGGAATGGACCATGTATTGCATGCAAAGGCAAAAGGCGCCGGGGGCATATTAGAATCAATGAGGCATTTTCCTGCATTCAGGGATTATGCTAAAACAACATCCTATGTATTACCGCAGGACAGGTCGGGCGATACACAATTGCTGCTGCTCTACCACCGGTTTCCTTATGAAATAAAGGAGGTAGACGGCAAGCAGCAAAAAGTATCCCCTAAAAGTCCCAACGGCATTATCCCCTCCCTGCTTGGCTTTTTCAGCAATGGCCGCACCGGCTCCTGGATTGCCTGGGAAGAAGTAAGAGATAAATACGGGAGCCGGCCTGCAGACAGGTATATTGATGAAGAGAAATATCCCAACCTTATTGCATCCCCGGTTGCCCTGACGAAGAAAGAAATTGATATATTTTATAAATTATTTTCAAAAGAAGCTTTTTGGCCGGTGATCTTTTCTTTTGCCGATAAGGTAAAATTCAACCATGAGCATTGGGAACAATATGTAAAAGTGAACCGCTTATTTGCTGAGAAAGCTGCAGCGGAAGCCGACAGGGGCGCAACGGTGTGGGTACATGAATATAATTTATGGATGGTACCCGGCATGCTCAGGCAACTGCGTCCTGATGTGAAGATCGGGTTCTTTCATCATACCGCTTTTCCGCCGGCGGATATATTCAATATTATTCCCTGGAGAAGGGATATCATCGGCAGCATGCTGCAGTGCGATTATATCGGTTTTCATATCCCCCGTTATGTAGAAAATTTCGTGGATGTGCTGAAGAGCCATACGCCTGTTAAGATCCGTTCCAGGCAATCCTGCGCAGAGCGTTTCCTGACGTATAGCTGTGCGTTGGGCGTAGACAAAATGACCCGTGAAATAGAAGCGGTGGGGAGGATAGTGCGGCTGGGAGCTCATCCCGTAGGAGTTAATATGACCAATATCCGGAATATATACGAACAACCCTCTACGCAACAGCGGATAAAGGAAATGAAAGCACAGGTGAAAGGGAAGAAGATCGTGCTGTCGGTAGAGCGGCTTGATTATGTAAAAGGCCCGCTTGAAAAGATCTATGCCTTCCAGTCTTTTCTGGAGCAGCATCCTGAATATCACGGGAAGGTAGAGTTGATCAATATTTGTACGCCACCTGCTTCGGGCATGAAAATATATGATAAGGTGCTGGCAGAGCTGGAGCAGGCTATAGGAAAGATCAACGGGAAATACGCAAATCTTGACTGGGTTCCCATACGTTTTTTCTTCCGGTCTGTTCCTTTTGAAGAAGTCGTGACCTATTATGCTGTGGCAGACGTGGCATGGATAACGCCATTGAGAGACGGGCTGAATCTTGTAGCAAAAGAATATGTGGCAGTGCAGGGACTTACAGAAGAAGGGCATGGTACCCTCATCGTATCAGAATTTGCAGGGGTATCGGTGGAACTGCCTTATGCTATCAGGACCAACCCCTATGACAGCAAAGATCTTGTGCATGGGCTTGAGCAGGCTTTTTCCATAGACGATATCGAAAAGAAGCTCCGCATGGAAAGGCTTTTTGATGTGGTGAATCATTATGATATAGACGACTGGGGCAAAACTTTCATTCATGAGCTGGAGAAAGTGCATACGGAAGAGACGGAAATTGCGATGTGAGTAGCTAAAGAATTTTTATACCTGTTTTAACAAGAGAGATTGCCCGATTTTAGCAATTTCTCTTTTTTTATTAATTTCCCTAACTCGGCTCGTATGAAATTGTTAAAAAGCTAAGAGTTGATTTAAATATTCCTATACAACTAAATACAAGGAATAATGAACAGTCGGGGAGGATTACGCATTGAAACTTCTATCAGTTCTTCGGGAAACATATTCCTAAATAATTCTATTCCGCTATTGAAGGAAGATGAATATGTTGTTAAATGTTTTAATTTGGATGGAGATGCGCCAAAGCAATTTATAAAAGCATACTTCTATACTGAAAATAGTTCAGTTAGAAAATCTTCTTCCGGCTCCTGGCAGTCCTATATTGCTAAAACTGCTGCGAAATGGTATCCTCACGAGTCTATCGTTGAATACATGATGAATCGTATTGGGCAGGTGCTGGGGCTAAATATGAACAATATAAAACTGGTGCGGGCGAATGGACAAATTAGATTTTTAAGCCGGTATTTTTTAAAGGAAAATGAAAAGTTAATTCATGGTGCAGAAATATGCGGGGAACATTTAGGCGACATGATTATGGCAAAACAGATTGCCGATCATAAACTATCTTCTCGTGAACTTTTTACATTTGAATTTATTCAGGATGCAATCAGACTGGTTTTTCCACAATGCTTTGAAAATCTGCTTGTTGAGTTGGTTAAAATGATTGCATTCGACGCCTTGGCGGGCAATAACGATCGCCATTTTTATAATTGGGGAGTAATTGGAACTAAGAAAAAAACGACAAAATCGCCTACATTTGCGCCCATTTATGATTCGGCAAGAGGTTTGCTATGGAATCATAGTGATGAAAACATTAAAAAGATATATAAACAAGGAGGCAATAAAATAGTATCTTACGTTGAAGATGCCTGCCCAAGAATAAGTATTGAGGAAAATAAGCAAGCCAATCATTTCCAGCTCATTGATTTCATTAAAAGATATAATACAGATTATAATAAGATCGTTAGTAAATTAAGCAGTACTGAAAATGAAGAAAAAGTGTTGAATATGCTGGAAGCCGAATTTTTTCAATTTTTTATTCATGAACGAATAGAATTGATAAAAACGATTATGAAAGCAAGATTTAAAAAAATGAGAGATAGTTAGATATGATACGCAAATTCATAAATTGGTTTAATAAAAGTGAAGATGACCTTGAGGATCAGCTCGTTTTGCCCAAAAATGAAGCAGCAAAATTCATTTTAAGGGTAGATGGCATTCGAATAGCCACTTTACAATGCGAGAATGGTGAATGGTATTTTAAATATACTGATGATTTTAAAAAACATTCTGGTGAATACCATCGTATCGTAGGTTTCCCAGACTTAAATAAAACGTATAAAAGCGAATCGCTTTGGCCTTTTTTTCAAATCCGTATTCCGGGGTTAAAACAGCCGGCAATACAGGAAATAATAAAAAATGAAAATATAGATCAGGCAAATGAAGCTGCGCTGTTAAAACGCTTTGGCAAAAAGACCATAGCTAATCCTTACGAATTGATCACTGCGGTATAGCCTTCCTGTTTTATCAGCAATCACTCTTCACAGCGAATAAAATCAAGCGTAACCGGCCCCAATAACCCGGAGGCTCTCAGCAGCTTCTCTGCATCAGGGGCATTGAACTTCATAACATTTGTTTTAGTGCGTCTTTGCTCTTGTGGCAGTTTGCTGTCCCCTATCAGCCGGTTGGGCCATAAATTGGTCACTTCCACTTCCAGCATGTTATCACCTGGCTTTACAAATGCTGTGATATCTGCAGTAAAAGGCGGCGCCCATACGACAGGCAAACTATACCCGTTGATCTTTACAGTGGACAGTTCCAATACATTGCCCAGATCAAGTATTACTTTAGATTGTTTCAGTTGAACAGGGTTCACAGCAAAGCTTTTCCTGTATACAGCAGTACCGGAATAATATTTTATCCCGCTGTCTTCAAAATCTGTCCACGATTTCAATGCATCTGTTGTAATATGCGCAGGGCCTCCCCACGCAGTATCAAAGCTGAGATCCCAGGCTCCGGTCAACGCAACAACTGCATTGGGCTTTGAAAGGCTATGGCTCGTTGTCTTTCCGTCAGACCAGTACAGCTTGTAATTACCGGGCTCCAGTAAAGAGGTGGTGGTCTTTCCCGATTTTCTCAGCACTTCAATAAATGGCTTACCCGTTTTATTTAACTGCACTCCGGGGAAAAGCAAGCCACCGTCCTTCTCTATTTTGACAATATGTGGAAGAACCGGCTCTTTTCTGAAAATAATAAACTGCGAACCATCCGGGTTAAAGTGTAAAGGAATAATGGTTTGACCATTTTCTTCACGGTATACTACTATTTCACTGGTTTCTCCGGTTACGGGGTCCCATAGTTCCGGCACCATACCGCTTACACGAAAAGAGCATTCCGCGTTTTCGTACCTGTCAGGCAAAGCAGTGATATAGCGGTATTCAAAATCACTGATGCCCTTCCTGCCAAAACGGTTAGCGACGAAATAAATTTCCGCTCCCTTGCCTGTCCGGTGTATATAATCAAGCGCTGTAGCGTTGTCTGAGCTTGTAAAGCTGAAATCAGGAGCTACTTTCATGTCATGCAATACGGTATTGACATCCTTTCCCCATACTACCCTTCCTTTCCCATATTTATTTTCAGTATGGGTTATGCCATCTGTTGTCCCCCACATCCGGTCTGCTATCTCAGTAAGTTCCCGGTCATTTTGCGGATAATTGCTCAGGCTGCCATCCTTAGCAGGCTTGGGGCCAACAAGGGTGAGCCCCTGCTGTACCATCGTTTCAAGTTTGCGCAGCAGTGTTACATCAATAGCACTTTCATTGGGCAAAACCAACAGCCTGTAGGTAGTTCCGTCCGGGAAGACCAACCGGTTGTTTTTTACCGATGCATTTTTAAGCAACGTTTCTTTTGAACATTTATCCCAGTCATACCCGGGAGCCAGGTCTTTGATATCTTCTTTCAGGAAAACAAAATCAGGAACATCATCCCCGTAGTAATACAACACATCTCCAGCGAATACACCTTTTGACAACATCCAGGAACAACGGTTGAGGTAACTGATAAAATTACCCGCCTGTTTCCACCAGGTAACATTGGGGTTCATGTGTGTGCCCGCAAAATATTCATTACCGGGAAGCCCGAATTCCTTTGGTGAAGAAGTGAAGGTATGCCATACAATCCTATTCACGCCCGAGCAGAATACGCGGTCAATATTACTTTTCAGGTCTTTTGGCGACCTTTCCCATTGCGGACCTATAGACGTAGGCCCTTCAGCGCCCACAAATCTTTTGCCATTGGTATGCGCCACACTGGCGCTTTGTTTTACTGCCAGCCGCTCATCATCTTTCACACGATGTGTATTGGACATTGCCCAAAATTCACCCTGCGGGAAATCATTGATCGCCATTACTTTTAAGGCATCTACCGGCGCTGAATGGGGACCTCCGGACTCGGGGTGAAATCCCAGCCCGTACTGATGCGCCAGGTTGCTGAATAGCTGGTAATGATTATCTGCAACGCAATCGCCTATGGTTACCCGGTAGTCGTGCAGGAAGCGGTTAGTCATGTCCAGGTTGCCCACAATCCTGCCAGCCAGTACAGGAAGATAAGGCGTGATATCATAGCCCCTGCGTTTTTTAAATTCTTCCGGGAATGCATTTGTCCATCCTACCGTTCCCATTTCCCAACTGTCTGTTTGTAAAAAATGAAGACTATTACCCGCCGACTGTGCATTGGTGATCAACGGCAGTATTACATCCTTGCTGAAAACCCGGAATGCATCCGGGTTAAGATGATCTACCGACAGCCCGCTCCAGCCATCGCTATTGGTGGAGGTAACAGCGCCGGTGCAGGTCCAGCCGTAGCGGATAATAGTCCATTCTCCTTCCGGTGCATCCCAGGTCAGCACACCATTTACAAATTTATCCGTGAGGTTAATGATCGAAGACGTTTTAATCCCCCGTATTTTTTCTGCATCTGGTTTTTCTTCTCTTAACTTATAAAGAGGATAGGTTCCCTTTGCGCCAAAACTTTCATTAAAAGATTTCAGCTTCCAGTTTTTGATAGCATCATCTTTTACAGGTGCATCTGCCGGCTCGGGAAAAGCCTGTACTATAATATCCCAGTACATCAGTTTCGAGGCCGGTTGTGGCAGGGAGATCGTTATCTTTTTCCCGCCCTGTACTTTGGTTTCGGAAAAGACTATTTTTTTCTGTGCCAGTTCGGGAGTGATCGTCGGTCCACCGGGATTCCAGCCGCTTTGTGTATTCACGCTCAATTCTATACCGAGCCGTTCGGCCTCTTTTACCGCATGTTTATACAATTCCATCCAGGCCGGGCTCATAAATAACGGGCCGGCCGGCGTTTTAGCAGCCACATTATAGCTGGAGCTGCCGGCATCTACGATAGAAGCGCCACCATAACCTTTTTTCTTCATTTCCTCCAGGTCGCGCGTAATAGAGGCTTTGGTCGCCATACTGTTGAGCCACCACCAGTAGCAGCGCAGGCGGGACTCTGCCGGCGGTTGCATAAATCCCGACCGCAACTGCGTATACTCAATATCGTTAGAAGAACGAAGAGAATAGTTTATGTTTTGCGCTGCCAGCGCAGAACAACAAAACAATACCGGTAGGGTAAACTTACATTTCAGCATGATAAGTATTGGTCTTTATATTTTTCTTTTCTGATGTTTACCAGCCGGGATTTTGATCAAGCTTTACATCTTTGTTAGCGTCAATAACAAGCTGCGGAATTGGCCAGAGATTGTAGTTAAAGGTAAGCGTAGCTGCCGCTTCCGGCCAGTAGGCATATTTCCTGATACGATCCGCTGCAATAGTACCCCCCATCCGCAACAGCGTATTCCACCGGCATTCTTCATATACCAGTTCCCTTGCCCGTTCGTCCAGTATCATGCTGAACTGATCATCCATATCTGCCGAGGTTACCAGGTAACTGCAGTTGGCACGGGCGCGTAGCAGGTTGACGTCTGCAGCAGCACCTTCTTTATCACCGCTGCGTTGTTTGGCTTCGGCACGCAACAAAATAGTTTCGGGCAGCCGGATAAAGTAGTCATCCCGGAAGAGGTTGCTTAAATTCTCACCATCGGCTATACCGGTATACTTGTCGGTGGCTATTTTGCACGATATGGGATAATTGAGGCTCTGATGATCTTTTGTATCGTATAGTACAGACCAGGGTACAGGCTGTTGATAGTAAGGGGATGTCGCTACATTACCAAGAATGTTCCTGCGAAATACTATATCCGAATTACGCATATCATCGGCAAAAACCCCGCCGTAAATACTATCCCGGGTATACATAGTAGGTATTACCTGCGCAATCCCACGGCCGCCTACATCAGCACCTGTGCCGGTAAGGTTAGCCGGGGAGCCATCGCGGAGAACAGGACCGTAAGTACGCGAATAGGGTAATTTTGACCTAGGATCTTCCGCACGATATGCTGTATAGTCAATCTGGATGGCCCAAATACATTCTTTGTTGCCATCCTGATAATTGACGCTATTTTCCTGGAAGAGATCCCAGTACACATTACCCTGGGATTCTGTTTTACGGGCGCCGTAGCGTGAAGTCATCAGAGAATAGATGCCGCCGTCAATCACCTTGTTCGCATAAGCAATGGATTGTGTAAAAGCATTGGAAGCTCCTCCGGCATCACCATTAGCCTGCAACTGCGTGCCAAGCGCCAGATAAAGCTCGCATAAATTGTGCTGGGCGGCACCTTTCACTAATCTTCCGCCCTGCGCAGTCACATCAGGCAAATCATTTTCAATAGCAAGTAGTTCGTCTATAGCAAACTGATAGACTTCTGCACGTGTCGCCCGGGTATAATCATAGCGGGCTTCTTTTGTAATATCGGTTACAATGGGTACCCCACCAAATAACTCTGCCAGGTTGCGGTATGCAAACGCACGGAAGAATCTGGCTTGTGCGACGGTATAGGCTTTTTCGGAAGCGGAAGCCCAACTGATGTTGGGTAGTTCTGCGCTGTAAATGGCTAGATTTGCTTTTGCAATGATCTGGTACCATGCTCCGAATACACTGTTAAAATTACTGTTATTAGAATTGATAAGACCATAATTATTAAAGGTATTACCCCGCCTGATGCTCGGCACGTCAAACATATCTGTGCCATTGCCCCGGAATACAAAAGTCCAGTTTTGCTCGGTAGGATTAGCCCACATATCCCTCAATATGGAATAAATGGCTACTACCGCCTGATCTACCTGCTGGGAAGTGGAAAATATATTATCTACTGTATAAAATGTTTCGGGGGTTGTTTGAAGGAACTTATCATCAATTTTCTTACAACCCCAGCTATTGAGGAGTAATACACAAAAGTAAATACCACTTATATATTTTAATGTTTTCATTTCAGTTTATTTTAATGGCTTAGAAACTAAAATTTGCACCTATAGAATACGAAGACGGTACGGGGAAGGTATTTGATTGTACTGTAGTACCGGTTTCAGGATCACCACCTATCCATTTGGTAAATGTGGCCAGGTTTCTTCCTGCTGCAAATACCCTTATGCCATTGATATGACTCCTTTTCACCCATGCGGCATCAATAGTATAAGAGAGCGACAGATCCTGTATTCTTATAAACTGTTGGGACTGCAATCCGAGGAAACGGCTGTCTCCTGAAAAATAGGCTGACGGGTAGACATTGCTGGGGTTTTCTGGAGTCCAGTAGGGCTTATAGATGGTGTTATCATTAAAACGGCCTGTTCCGGAAGTCATATAGGCGGAAGTGTTGCTTTTCATGTACATATTGTTACCACCAAAAATGCCTGATACCATAACGTACAATTCAAAGTTTTTGTAACGCAACGTATTGCTCAGGTTCAATCTGAAATTTTCTTTATTATATCCTAATATAGTCCTGTCGTCGGCATCAATCTTTCCGTCTTTATTCAAATCCCTGTATTTCGGAGCCCCCGGTGCTGCACCTGTCATATTAATATAGTCTGCATCTCCTGTCTGCACAATACCATCCTGCATATACCCATAAATAGCGCCCAGCGATTTACCGATAAAAAAGTTATTGGCTATATCATCGTCTTCCTTTCCGTCACCATCTTTATCTTCACGGTAAAGATGCGTCAGTTTGTTATTGTTCTTCCAGAAGGTGAGGGTCGAGCCCCAGTTGAAATTCTTCTGATCAATGTTTACTGTTCTCACGGTTATTTCAACGCCCTTGTTACTCACCTCTCCTAATGAAGCAAGCTGTGTGGCAAAGCCGGTCATGATAGGAATATTCCGTACAAAGATCTGGTCGGTGGTACTTGAAGTATAGTAATCCACATCTACAAAAAGGCGGTTCAGCAACCAGGCAGACTCAAAACCGATATTGACAGCCGTTGTTTTTTCCCATCCAAGGCTTGGATTTCCCAACGTGCTTTGTACCAGCCCGTAGTATATCTTGCCCTGAGCGTCAGAAAACTGATACCGTGCATTACCTGCAGCGCCATTAAGCACCTGTGATAAAGTAGCATAGGGGCTGAGTCCCTGGTTACCATTCTGCCCCCAGGAGAATTTTAATTTCAGGTTATTCAGCGGGTGAAAATCTTTCAGGAAAGACTCGTCTGAAATTCTCCAGGCCACACCTACCGCAGCGAAATTGGCATACCGCTTATCTTCACCAAAAACAGATGCGCCGTCGCGACGTAAAGAAGCGGTCAAGTAATATTTGCTGTCATAATCATAATTGATACGTGCCAGGTAGCCAACATTGGAACGTTCCGTGTTGTTGAGAATCACCTTTTGCACATCTGCCTTGGATAAGCCGTAAATACCCAGGGCTGTATTACCATTGGCAGCGAAATTGCTCCCGGTGGTATTGATCGTATCTGTCTTTAAATGATCCCGGGTAGCTACAAGAGTAGCTGTAACCTGGTGCTTGCCAAATGTATTATCGTAAGTAACAATGTTGTCGAGCACATAGCTGTTAGTGTTGGTGTTATTAAGGTTGCCATTGGCATTAGACAACAGCGCCTGCACGCTGGCAGGATCATAACGTCCCTCAATGCCCGTTCCTTCCTTAATATAATAGGTTTCGTAGTAGAAATTCCCGCTTAGCCGCCTTTGGTAATTAGAAAGCAGGTTCGCACGATAGCTCAGCCCTTTAATAAACGGGATTTTTACAACGGCGTATGCATTCAGGCGAAAGTCATTGTATACATCCAGGTTCTTTACCGTCCCGTCATTTACTCCCCATAATGGATTTACCTGTGATTGAGTATAGGGATATTTTTCAAGATTCCCGAGTGAATCGCGAAACATAACGCCATAGGGTGACACGACCTCGGCGCCGCTCACGCTGGCTGCAACGCCCGAATAATCTCTTTTAGAATAACTGCCATCCAAACCCAGCTCAAGCCAGGGCGTAACCTTAGTATTAACCTTTCCCATTACAGAGATATGTTTGTACTTATCTCCTGCCACCAGTCCTCGGTTCTTGTCAAAAGAAGAAGACAGGTAATAATTCACATTCTGCGCTGCGCCTGAAATAGAAGCCTGGTAATTTTGCATTATACCGGTTTGGATTACTTCGTCTAACCACACTGTTTCTTTTCCTGCGTTCAGGTTTGCCAGTTCCCCCGGCTTGAGCCAACTGGTAGTACCCGGATCATATTGATTTCTCGCGTTCACCATTTCTATCCATTCAGCTCCCTTCAGCATCACCGGGCGGTTCTGCCATTTTTGAATACCCGCCTCTGTCCTGATAGCAATAACAGGTTTGCCGATCTTGCCTTTTTTGGTATTGATCGCAATGATGCCATTGGCTGATCTGGAACCATAGGCCGCTGCAGAAACCGCATCTTTCAGCACGTCGTAGCTGGCAATATCATTCGGATTGATATCGCTGAGCGAACCCAGATAAACAACGCCATCCAGCAGGATCAGCGGGTCGTTGGAGCCGCTGATAGAACGCTGCCCCCGTATCTGTATGGAAGGCTGCCCGCCTGCAGAATTTACTGCACCTACATTCAGTCCGGTTACACTGCCTTTAAGGGCCTCAAGCACATTCAGATTAGACATCAGTGCCAGGGGTGAATTTTCCATTTTTACTGAGGAAACAGCGCCGGTGAAATCTTTTCTTTTAGACGTACCATACCCGATTACCACTACATCGCTCAGGTCTTTGGCATTTTCTTTCAGTTGTATCAATATATTATTGCGACCGCTTATTGAGACTTCCTCGGTGGTAAAGCCCACATAACTGATCACAAGGATAGCGCTGGAATTAGCCACATTCAGGGAGAATGTACCATCTTCTTTTGTAACGGTACCATTATTGGTACCCTTTTCCACCACACTTACGTTGGCGATCGGCTGGTTATCAGAACTAACCACCCGCCCGGTAATAAGCGCCAGCGGGGATTCCCTTTGGTCATTCTGATTGGATATTACGATCAGGTCGTAACCGATGATCTTGAAAGTAAGGCTGGTATTGACAAGCAATCTTTCCATTAATTCATTGGCCGGCATGTCTTTTACAATGAGATTTACTTTTGGCTCGGAGGGCAGAATACCATCATTGTATAAAAAGTGGTAATCTGTTTGTTTCTCGATGGTTTTAAATGCCTTTTTCAGAGAAACATTTTCAAGTTTAATAGTAATATTGCCTTGCGCCATACCTTCATTGGCAAAGGATTGCATGGAAAACACACAAGTAAGCAGGATTACCATTTTCATGAGCAGCAGGCATTTGATTACTGAGGCAGGAGCATAATAATAGCCCCCGCATCCAATTTTTTTCATAATTTACTGTTGAAATGTTAAAGGATGAAAAGTCTCGCCTGAGACGTTTAATTTCTGAATTTAACCAACGGGGTATGCTGCGAACATACTCCGTTCTTTTTTTGTATGGGTTTTATGTGACTTTACTCATAAGATTTATTCAGTTTGGTTATCAATCGTTTTTATGTTTTATTCTACCAGATAGTAACTATGCCGTCTTTTGCCTGGTATTGAAAATGTGCAGAGAACTGCAACCCTTCCAGTACTTCATCTAATGATTTATTCTCAAAAGTAACGGTGTATGTACTGGCGCCGAGCGCCTTGTTTTTAACAATGATCTGTACATTATACCATCGCTCAAGCTCTGCGATCATCTTATCAAAAGGCGTTTCATCAAAAGCCAGCTTATTTTTTACCCACATGGTTTCATATATTTCCTGATCTTTCTTATCAAAATGCACAGGATTTATTACCATGGGCAGTTTGGGCTTGCGAACGCTGGCGGTATCGGCAGTTTGTGCCGGCAGCAGAGCGCCTGCATTTTCAATCACGACTTTTTCATTAGGCTTAAGTATTACTTTTTTGTCGGGGTTGGTATTCAGCGCGACTTCTACAGAACCTCTTATCAGGGTCGTTTCCGTAGTTTTCTCCGTAGGATAGGAGCGTACATTAAGCGCGGTGCCCAGCACCCTTACCTGTACTGCGCTGGTGTGAATTATAAACGGCCTGGTATGGTCTTTAACCACATCAAAATATGCTTCACCCGTAAGTGTTACCTCGCGGGTGCCGTTGCCAAACTCCTTGTCGTACACCAATTTGGTATCGGCGTTTACCCACACCTTAGTGCCATCGGGTAATACGAGATTGGTTTTAGAGCCTTTTTGCGTGGTAATAATATTATTGCTGGCTTGCAACGGGCGCTGCCGGGGAGCTAATAAATAAAAAATCGCGGCACCCGCTATGAGTAAGACCGAGGCGGCTATACTCCAAAACTGAATGCGTTTGTATTTATTAAAATAAACCGGCTCCTGCTCTGTCCTTGCCATTTTTTTATGCAGCAGATTAAGCGCGTCATTTACCGTGTTGCTGCTGATGCTCTTTCCGTAATGCAGGCTACTCTCAAATACTTCGTCTATACCCTCGCTGAGGGACAGTCTGGAATAATCATTTTTAAGTATTTCTGATAATTCCAGTTGCTCTTCTAAAGTTATTTCGCCTGACTTTTTTCTTACCAGTAAATATATGAGCCTTTCGTCATCCATGCGTTAGGGGTATATAGCACATAGACGCAGGATCTTGTTCCCACCCCCCAAAGAAAAACAGGAAATTTTTAAAAGATGGCTAAGAAATATTTTTCTCCTGGTCCTTCATCATTCCGGCAATGATCGCCGTTAGCTTTTTCATGGCGATTGTCATCTGGTTTTCTACTGTTTTTGCAGATATTTCGAGTAGTTGCGCTACTTCTGAATATTTAAGCCCGTCTTCCTTGATCAGCTTAAAAATAAGCCTGCACCGTGAGGGCAATGTATTGATAGCGGTATTGATACGTTCAAGCGTTTCCTTATTTATCATTCTCAGCTCATGATTACCTAACTCATAGATAAAGCTCTCGCCGGCTTCCTCCAGCCCTATTTTTTTCTGCAACGCCCTGTATCCTTTGGTACGCATATAGCTGATAGAGGAATGCTTGACGGCAATGTATAAATAATGAGAAAGGTTTTTGACGGTAGGTAATATTTTCCTGTTCTGCCACAGTTTAAACATCACATCCAGACAGATCTCTTCTGCATCCTGCTTATCTTTCAATATGGAATAGGCATAAGACAGCAGCGCGGGATAGTATATCCTGAAAAGCTCATCAAAAGCGTGTTCATCGCCATTTTCAGCAATAGCATATACCAGGTATGACAATCGTTCGCTATGCATCGTATTGTACAAATATACTCATTAGAGATATTTGTTACTGCTTCTACGATACCGCCCCATCCTGCCTGTAGATCCTTTCCACTGCATCTTTATGCCTTTCCATGATCACTTTGCGCTTGAGGCTCATTTTAGGCGTTATTTCACCTGAATCAATGGTCCACTCGCGGGGCAGCAGCTCGAAACGTTTTATCTGCTCCACATGATTGAAGAACTGGTTCATGCTTTCCACTATTTCTTTGTAATGGGCCAATACGCGGGGGTCTTTAACAGCGCTTTCATTCGATCCGAAAGGGATATCATTTTTCTCGCACCAGTCTTTTAAATTGGCAAACGAAGGTACGATCAGCGCTCCTACAAATTTTTCGCCTGCGCCGGTAACCAGCACCTGCTCTATAAAGCGTGATTCTTTTAATTTATTTTCTATGGCGGAAGGTGCTACATATTTACCACCGCTGGTTTTGAAGAGCTCTTTTTTGCGGTCGGTGATCCTTAAAAAAATATTGTCTTCCAGCACACCTATATCTCCCGTATGCAGCCACCCGTCAATGATAGCCTCTGCAGTAAGATCCGGTCTTTTATAATAGCCCACCATCACGGAAGGCCCTTTCACACATATTTCCCCGTCTTCCATTAGCTTAAGCTCCACTCCCTTTATTACAGGACCTACGGTGCCGAACTTGGTCCTTCCTGCACCACGGCTGTTCACTGCAATTACCGGAGAGTTCTCGGTAGGCCCGTATCCCTCATACAGCGGAATTTTAGCCGCATTGAATATCCGTATCAGCCTTTCCTGGCAGGCAGCTCCGCCGGTGATGATATATTTGATATTACCACCGAGCGCTTCACGCCATTTGCTGAAAATGAGCTTATTCGCAATAGCAAGCTTCATATTATACAGCACTCCCCCGTCAATAAGGTTGTCATATTTTTTTCCAAGCTCTACTGCCCAGAAAAACAGTCCTTTTTTAAATCCTGTTAATGCTGCACCCCTTCCCATGATGCGCTCATATACTTTTTCAAGAAGGCGCGGCACCGTGGTAAACACATCCGGCTTTACTTCCTGCAGGTTGGCGCCAATGGTATCAAGGCTTTCTGCATAATAAATGCTGATACCGCTGAATAAATAGATATAGCTGACCATTTTTTCAAAAATATGGTTAAGCGGCAAAAAGCTCAGCGCTTTGTATCCCGGCTGATCATCAAAAGGAAAGCTTTCTTTGGAGAAAAATACATTCTGCACAATATTATTGTGGCTCAGCATCACTCCTTTGGGCGTGCCTGTTGTGCCTGAAGTATAGATGATAGTTGCCAGGTCGTCCTTTTTAATGCCGGCTTTAACCGTTTCAATCGCCGCAAGGTGGTCATCGCCGGAGAGCGCGGAGATCTCACTCCAGTGGTTTACGTTTTCAATAGTATTGAAGCTGTAAATCCCTTTCAGGCTTGGTATGGATGGCTGGATATTTTTAATTTTCTGAAACAGCTCTTCGCTGCTTACAAAAACATATTTCACTTCAGCATCATTGAAAATAAATTCTATTTCCAGTGGGTTGGTAGTAGGATATACAGGCACCAGTATAGCTCCGGTTTGCTGCACTGCCAGGTCGGTGATCAGCCATTCCGGGCGGTTGTTGGATATGATAGCTATTTTATCTCTTTTTTCAGTGGTCATGTCATTGCCGGAAACGCCAAGCGCGCGCAAACCTGCTGCAAGCCGAAGGGAACTATCTTTAATTTCCTGTGTGCTGTATGGCTTCCACACCCCGTTTTCTTTGGCGGCAAGCATATCTTTTTTAGGAAATTTCTCCAACTGGTAATCCAGGCAATCAAACAATCTTGTGGGTTGAGTCATGGCGATAATCGTTTTACATCTGTAGCGTTCAAGTTAATGAATTACAGAACAATAACCTATCTATTTTGATAATATTGAGCTTTGGGTAATTTAAACACCCTTCCCCGCTGAAAATTATTGAAGGCATCATAGGCTTCTTTATTATTTTTTATCCATGCCTGGTAATCAGCAGGATCTATCCCCGATCCGAAGATCCATTGATTGTAGGCGTCAAACATCCTCAGGGAAATGAGCTGCTTTTGGTATTCAAAGAGGCGGAAGGGGAATTGTCTGGCATAGGTTTCAAACCAGGTTTTGATAAACCCGCGCCTGATCTCGATCAGCTTTGCAGGAGTAATGCCGGTAGCAGCGAGATACGACTGAGCGTTCATTGCCCGTAAAAAATCCAGTTCAAATGCATTGCTCTTTTTAGGCTTATACGCTTTTACGAGGTCGGCGTCTGCGAAAAGCTTTTTATACCCGTCATAGAGTATATTCTTTACTTCGGCAGTACGCATGGTATAACTCTCGAGGTTGACAAAAATTTCACCGTAGAGCAGGCTCCATATTTTGTCGAAAGTAAGATAGTAATAGCGGCAGGCATTATAATAATTGCCGGGATAATCCGGGTCGGTTTCAATACCTTTTTCCCATTGCCTGATGGCGTTGTAATCATTTTTCTGCCACAGCAGTTCCCCGTACTCGCTGTAGAGCACACCGCTTCCGGGAAACTTTTTTAAGCCTTTGGTGTATACCTTATCTGCATCTTTAACTTCCTCAATAGCGCGGTATACGGTGCCTGCTATCTGGAAGCTGCGCACATCTGCCTTGTCGCCTGCCACCACGGGTTTTATCGTTTCAAGCGCATGGGTAAAATCCCGCTGCAGGAAGTAGGTATAGGCGAGGTCGTTCAGCAGATCCACATTCTCCGGCTGCAGTTGGATGGCGCGGTTAAACACAATGATGGCATTTCCCCAGTCGCCCCTGCGCATATATTCGCGGCCAGCCTGTTGCAAAGTGTCAGGATGCTGCTGCGCAAAGCCTGTGAAAGTAAGAATGACGGATAATATTATTACGCTCAATGATTTCATACGGTAAAGATAATGCGTGGGGAATTATATAACTCCTTCAGCCTGGCTTTGCGATAAAAACATAACCGCAAAGATGCGCAAAGATTTTACGCGAAGAAAGTGCAAAGGAGGCTATTTGATAAAGTAAATTCCTGGCCAGGGCAAGCGCATCTGAATTCAATATATTTACAAAAAACTATTTTCTTAGCTGCTTTACTTATCATTTCTGCAACATGAAAAAAATATTTACATCAGCTTTGTTATTGATTTGTTCCTGCAGTTTGTTGTTTGCTCAAGTTGATGAGCAACTAAAGGAGGATATCCGCAATACCGGTTATATACACAACCCTCTGCCGCTTGATTACAACAAGTCTTTTGAAGCTGCCGGGATCACAAAAAGGTCCTGGTGTAGATTGTTTATTGTAACTCAGAGAGGAGGAGCATATTTTGGTTGCCGGATGGCGATTATTTTCAATTTTCTAATATTCTCTTTATGTTTGTTTAACATTTTAAGAATACCGACTAGCTTGCTGTGTACTACATTTCTCCCATAAGTGCCAAGGATATCAGGCTGCTGATGGAGGGTGACGAGTCTGCGCTGAGAAAAGTGTACGACTGTCACGGGGAACATGTATATCAATTCGCATTTCATTTTCTAAAAGACGAGGACTGGAGCGAAGAGATCGTACAGGATGTTTTTCTGAAGCTCTGGATCAGCCGGGAAGGCCTGGATGAATCCGGTAATATCTGGTTGTATCTCTACGTAATTACCAAGCGGTTATGCCTTAACCGGCTGCGCGAGATCAAAAGATCAGCCGTATTGAGGAGCCGGTTAATGGAAAACATTGAACGCTCCCGTAATCCTATCGAGGAGCAATTGTTCGCCTCCGATATTGAGCGGCTCGCCGAAGGTGTCATAGCTACGCTTCCTGCGCAGCAACAAATTGTATTTAAATTGAGCCGTGAACAAGGACTCTCTTACACAGAGATCGCTCAGAAATTGCAAATTTCTCCCAATACGGTAAAAAATCATCTGGTGCAGGCATTAAAAAAACTAAGAATATCGCTTAGTCATATAAGCCATAGCTGCCTCCTGGTATTGCTTTTCATTAGAAACCTCCTGTGAGTATTCCGAGAGATATTTGTTATTCCCTTAAAAAAATTTCCTTTATCCATTAGTCTTGCTGCCACTATTTGGTGTTCTCTATATAAATCGCCTCTCAGGAGGCAACTTATTATCAGATGGACAATAATCGTTTGCGGCAGTTACTGGCCCTTTATTTTAACAATACGATCGAAAGAGAGGATTGTGAAGAGTTATTACAATACCTGGATGAAATGGTAGGAGACTCCGGTGATATTCCCCCGCTTATTGATGAGTGTCTCAGCGCCATACCGGCAAAAGCAGCTTTCAGTCAGGAGCGCCGCGAACAGGTGTATGAAAAGCTCATCACAGATATTAACCGGAGATCAGCAGTTAATATACCTAAGGTCCGCCGGATCAGATGGATTCATGTAGCAGCCATACTAATAGTGACCATTTCATTGGCTTTGCTTATCTATCGCAATACACTATCGTTTTCAAATGAACATCTGCAGATCGCTAAAAAAGAACCGGTTATGGATATCGTATTGCCTGAAGGGCATAAAGCGATCCTGACTCTTGCAAATGGCCGGACAATTATTGTGAATGACAGCATTAACGGGACTCTTGCATCGGAGGACGGTGTAGCCATCCGGCACACTACAGGCGGAAAGATTGAATACGACGCAGGATCTTCAACAATAGAGCGTGGAAAAGTCTCCTACAATACGTTCAGCACACCCAAGGGGCAATCCTATGAACTTTCGCTGCCCGATGGCACTGAAGTATGGCTTAACAGCAGTTCTTCTCTTCGCTTTCCGGTAGCTTTCACAGGTAAGGAGCGCCGTGTAACGCTCACCGGCGAAGCCTATTTTGAGGTAGCTAAAGTTACGGGAAAAACGTTTCATGTGGAGGCGAACGGAAGCACCGTCGAGGTAACGGGCACACATTTCAACGTGTCGGCATACCAGGATGAAGCTCAGGTTACTACTACCCTGATAGAGGGTTCTGTTAACGTGTCGAAAAACAAGGAAACAGTTACACTTAAGCCGGGGCGGCAGGCGGTTGTACACAGTGAAACCGGCCGGATCACCCAATCTGATGCCGATATCCGTTCGGTACTGGCCTGGAAGAACGGCTATTTCCGGTTTGACGATGAAACGATCAAAAGCATTATTACGAAGATATCCCGCTGGTACGATATTGAGGAAGTGGAATACCAGGGGCAGTTCAGCGACCGGTTTACGGGCACATTCCACCGGTCCAAAGGAGTATCACAATTATTTTCTCACTTAGAAAAACTGGCGCCCGTCCGGTTTGAAATAAAAGAAAGGAGGGTAATTGTCATGCGTTAGATACACCATAAACCCATTTACACAGTCCACAAAAAAGCCGGAGGCGTTAGTGGCGCTCCCGGCCGGAATGTTGGTCACTGTATCAAGTACTAGGAAAAGAACCGATTGTAAACCAAAACATTTTGCCAAATGTATAAACTTATCTTGCATTTTGCCTCTTGCAGGAGGCGATTTTTACTCAAATCACTGTTAATTATGAAGCTTGTCATCATATTGTTGACTACCACCTTTCTTCAGGCCGGAGCAGAGGGGTATGCACAGCGGGTGACGATCAATGTAAAGAATGCCTCCATTGAACAAATTTTTGAAAGTATCCAGCAGCAAACCGGGTACGATTTTCTTTACAACAGTGCACATCTCAGAGATGCCAAACTTATCAGCCTTAATGTCCGCAATGTAGAATTGCTCACAGTGCTGAAAGCTTGCTTTGCTGATCAGCCGTTAGATTATCAGATCGAAAACACGACTATACTGGTAACAAAAAAGATGGCGCCCCGCTCCGACAAAAGCGAGGATGAAGCTGAACCGGAAGTACAGGACCGCGAGGTTACGGGACGGGTAACAAACACCCGCGGAGAGCCGCTGGCAGGTGTGACTGTAGCAGTGAAAGGCAGGACAGCAGCCTCCACAACAAACACGCAGGGGTATTACCGCCTGACCATTCCGAATGAGGTAGCCGTACTGGTTTTCACCAGCGTGGGATATTCGCCTCAGGAAAGCACCATCGGCGCCTCCAATACCATAAACATTGTGTTGAAAGAGTTCGTGAGCGACCTGGAAGGAGTGGTGGTTGTAGGGTATGGTACACAAAAGAAGGTCAATCTCACGGGGGCGGTCAGCACGGTGGACGCCAAAACATTTGAATCGCGCCCGGTGCAAAATGCCGTACAGGCGCTGCAGGGCGTGGTGCCGGGACTGAACATTTCGCAGGTGAGCGGGGAGGTGGGACTAACCCCCAACATCAACATCCGCGGTATAGCCACTATCGGCGAAGGTTCGAGTGGCGCTCCCCTGATCCTTATAGATGGAATGGAAGCAGACCTGAACACCATCAACCCCCAGGACATAAAAAGCATTTCTGTGCTGAAAGATGCCGCCGCCTCCTCCATTTATGGTTCACGCGCTCCGTTCGGAGTGATCCTTGTAACAACAAAAAAAGGCAGCACCGGGCGGGCCACGATCAATTATAACGGCAATGTCCGTTCCAGCTCTCCTATACTGGTTCCTGACATGGTTGATTCGTACACGTTTGCACTGTACTTTAATGACATGATGATGAACAGCGGAAAAGCCCCTTATTTTGACCAGGTATGGCTGCAGCGCATCAAGGACTTCAAGGATGGAAATTTACCTATGAATACCTATAACGGGAAGCAATACCCGATGACGGCCGTTCAGCGACCCGGCAGCAATGAATGGGCGACTTACGATGGAGGCAACGATAATGTGGACTGGTATGACGCCCTGTACAAGTCATCCACGCTGGCGCACGAACATTCGCTGAGTGTAAGCGGCGGCACCGAAAATACTACCTACTATGCGTCGGTAAATTATCTTGGCGGGCCAGGGTTAATGAAGATGGGAGGAGATCACTATGACCGCATTGCCGGAACCGCAAAGATCAATGCCAGGCTGTCCAAAATAGCATCACTCTCCTATATCGGCAGGTTCACGAGGGCAACTTTTGACAAGCCGCAGACCTACCGGGGCAGGAATGACTTCTGGTTTGCAGAGCAGGCATGGCCTATGCTGCCGCTGTATGATCCCAACGGCTATTTATTATCAGCCCCCTCGGCAGCTTTGTTTATCGTGGATGGCGGACGACAGAATCAGATGAATGACAAAATATACCAGCAGCTCAAACTTACCATTGAACCGCTTAAAGACTGGAAGATCTTCGCAGATTTTAACTATAGCATGACCGACGTTTTCAATCACATTGATGTACAGAAATTGTATAACCATGACATAAATGGCGATCCACTGCTTTACGACGGCAACTCCTCGGTATCTGAAGATATGAACCGCGCAAATTATTTCAGCCCCAATATTTACACGGAGTATTCCAGGTCGGCCGGCGACCATAATTTCAAGTTGATGGCTGGCTACCAGTCTGAAATATATAAATACCGAAGTATCGCTGCCAGGCGCAATGGTATCATTGTACCTTCGTTGCCGACAATTAATACCACTTCCGGGTCTGATAACAACGGCAACCCGGTTTCTCCTACGATCTCGGGTGATTACCTGAACTGGTCAACCCAGGGATTCTTCGGACGCCTGAACTACAACTATAATGAAAAGTACCTTTTTGAAGCTAATCTCCGTTACGACGGTACTTCAAGGTTTCGTTCCGACAGGAGATGGGGACTGTTCCCTTCAGTATCGGCAGGATGGAATATTTCGCACGAAGCATTCTGGAAAGATCTCGAACAGTATATAAACAATTTTAAGATCAGGGGCTCTTATGGCGAGCTTGGTAACCAGAATACGTCGAGCTTTTACCCGACCTACTCCGTAATGGGGATCGGAACGGCTAACGGCAGTTGGCTGATCAATGGCACGCTACCCAATACGGTATACCCGCCCGCGCTTATCAGTTCATCCCTTACCTGGGAGAAAGTAAGGACATATAATATTGGTGTGGATTTAAGTTTTCTAAAAAACCGGCTTACAGCTTCCTTTGATCATTTTGTCAGGTATACCGACGATATGGTGGGCCCCGCGCCCGAGCTTCCCGTGATCCTTGGCATTGCAGTTCCAAAAACAAATAATACTAACCTTAAGACTTATGGGGTTGAATTGGAACTTAACTGGGAAGATCGCTTATCGAACGGCTTAGGCTATAATGTACGCTTCAACCTGGCCGATTCAAGGACTACCATCCTCGAATATCCCAACCCCACCGGGAATATCGGCTATACGAACGACGGAATGGGTTATATAAGGTATACCGCCTACCATCCGGGAGAGCGGTATGGGGATATATGGGGATATACAACTATTGGGATCGCTAAAACCCAGGCGGAAATGGATGCCCACCTGGCAAAACTGACCAACGGAGCCCAAACGGCGCTGGGAACGAACTGGAGCGCAGGAGATATCATGTACCAGGATCTGAACGGCGACGGTAAAATTGATGCCGGGGCAAATACGATCAACGATCACGGTGATCTGTCAGTTATCGGCAATATTACCCCCCGGTACTCTTTCGGATTCAACCTGGGAGCGGACTTCAGGGGTTTTGATTTTTCGGTTTTTTTCCAGGGAGTAATGAAAAGAGACTACTTCAATAACGGTTATATGTTCTGGGGGGCAGGTCGTTCCATGTGGGAATCTACAGTATTGAAACAGCATCTGGATTATTTCCGGGATGATCCAAATAATCCGCTCGGGCTGAATATTGATTCGTATTATCCCAGGCCGGAGACCCCCGAAAGGTGGGACGGCTACATGGGCAAGAATAAATTTGTCCAGACAAGGTATCTCCAAAACGCTGCATACGTGAGGCTGAAAAATATTAATATCGGCTATACCCTGCCACAGGCAACTACGCGTAAAATAGGTATTAGCCGGTTGAGGATATATTTCTCGGGGGAAAATATTTGGACGGGTACAAAGCTGACGAAGATATATGACCCTGAGCTGGTAGATAATCCAACCGGCAACGCTTATCCGTTATCGAAAGTCCTCTCTTTCGGTGTTAATGTATTCTTCTAAGATCTACGAACAGGAAACGCCCGGGTAAATTCTTCACAGAGGGAATATACAGGCGTTCTGTCCGGTAAAAATATCAGCCGCTGAAAGCGGCAAACTAAAAAATATACGAATGAAAAATTCACATATACGTTTAACGGGGATAGGCATAAGTGCCATTGTCCTGTTAATATTTAATTCATGCAATAAAGACTTTTTGGATCAGACACCTTTATCAAATGTTACTCCGGAAAACTATCTGAATGATGAATCACAACTGGGCGCTTATGCAACAACTTCTTATAGTTTTTTTGAAACGCCCGGGTTCCAACAGGAGTCGTACGCCAACTTTGATGATAATACAGATAACCAGGCATCCATCTACGCCGATAATCTCCGGTATGCCCCCGGTCAGTTTAAAGTGGGCCAGACCGGAGGGGACTGGGATTTTACCGAGATTTACAATTGCAATTACTTCCTGGAAAATGTCTTGCCCAAATGGAAAGAAGGGAAAATTTCCGGCAATACAACCAACATTGATCACTATATAGGTGAAATGTATTTTCTGAGAGCCTATGCCTATTTCAAGCGGTTGCAGAGCATAGGTGATTTCCCGATCGTAAAAACAACCCTGCCCGATAACAAAGAAGTGCTTACCGAAGCCAGTGAGCGTTCGCCAAGAAATGAGGTCGCCCGGTTTATTCTGGGAGATCTCGACTCGGCGATCGCGTTGCTTCAGACGGTTTCTCCCGATGGCCGGAAAAACAGGATATCAAAACTTTGCGCCCAGTTGTTCAGTTCGCGTGTGGCGCTTTACGAAGCCACCTGGCTTAAATATTTTAATGGCACCGCGTTTGTTCCCAATGGTCCCGGTTGGCCCGGCAAGGATAAAGCGTATAATGCCGGTTATGCATTTCCCTCCGGAAGCATTGAAGGAGAGATCAGCTTTTTCCTCGACAAAGCGATGACCAATTCAAAGTTGGTTGCCGATGCTGTGCCTGCATTGGTAACCAACACGGGGTACCTGCAGCAGTCGCCTTCCGAAGCCATCAACCCCTACTATGACATGTTCGCCCAGACTGACATGTCCATTTACCCGGAAGTGCTTTTATGGAGAGCATATGACCTGGGAAAGAACGTAGTCAATGGTAATAATGAAGTATTGCAGAACAGCCGGGTGAACATAACCAGGGGGCTGGTTGACGGCTTCCTTATGAAAAACGGGCTTCCTATTTACGCGCCTTCGTCGGGATACGCCGGCGATGATTCCACCAGATTGGTTAGGAAGGACAGAGATGAACGTTTGCAGCTGTTTTTGAAAGAACCCGGTCAAAAAAATGTGCTGTACTTTTCTGGCCAGGCTACCAGCGCCGTTCCCGTTGAACCTCGCTCCCCTATTGTTTCTTACGGTGGCGTTCAGAAAAATTCTCCTACCGGGTACGACATCCGTAAAGGATTGAACTTTGATGATGGAACATGTGTGAACAACAGGAACACTACCGGAACGCTGGTCTTCAGGGCTGTTGAAGCTTATCTCAATTATATGGAGGCTTCTTATGAAAAGAATGGAACTCTTGATGCTGCTGCCCAGGCTTACTGGAGGGCAATAAGGACCAGGGCGGGAGTTGACCCGGATTTTGATAAAACGATCGCCGCCACCAATGTGTCCAGGGAAGCGCTGAACGACTGGGGCGCCTATTCCGGGGGGCAACTGATAGATGCCACCCTGTACAATATCCGCCGGGAGCGCCGCTGTGAGCTGATGGCCGAAGCATTGCGATTCATGGATCTGCGCCGGTGGAGGGCAATGGACCAGATGATCACCACTCCTTATCATATAGAAGGATTCAAACTGTGGGGGCCGCATATTCAATATACATATCCTTCGGGCTCCCTGGTATACGGAGCCGGTGATGCCAGTACGGTTTCAGATCCCTCGCGAAGCCTTTACCTGCGGTCTTTCGAACTAACACCAACATCCATAGTGTATGACGGTTACAGGTGGAATATGGCGCATTATTTAAACCCGATAGCCGTGCAGCATTTTCTGATCACATCAGACAACGGCGCGGATATTTCTACCTCTCCGATTTATCAGAATCCGGGATGGCCAACTGTTGCCGGGCAGGGAGCGCAGTAGGGTTGATCTATAAGATCTTTGCACTCCTGCCAATGTGGTGTCAAACGTGAAATGTGAGACGTGAAATAAACCTTCACGTCTCACAATAACATACAAATATAATCTGACCGATTTAACCTTTTTTGATCTGCAAGGTACTCCTTAATCTCTAAAACCATAACTCATGATCACATCGATGATTCTTTTAATCCAGACCTGTTTCAACCTTTTATACAACAGACAACCGCATTCAGGACAATCTGTTTAATATATTTATGAACCTGGAAATTATATATTCTGATGAAACAGTTTTTAATCACGATATTATTTATATCATTAGTAATACCGGTCTTAGCCCAGAAAGAAATTGTTATAAATAATATTATTCCACGTGTTGATACAGAAGGAAACATTATTGATGCGCATGACGGCCGCATCGTAAAATACGGCAATCGCTTTTACTGGTATGGTACCGCCTATGGTAATACTTCAGGCTACTTACGAAGCAATTATTTCCAATGTTATAGTTCTCCGGATCTGACAACCTGGAAAAAAGAAGGAAAGTTGTTAATTGATTTTCCTTCGGGTGTATATTACCGGCCCCATGTGATTTATAATGCTGTTACCAGGCAATATGTACTTTGGTATAATTGGTATCCGAAATTATGGGAGGGAAGATACGGCGTGGCAGTCGCAGACCGACCGACGGGTCCTTTCCGGATTGTAAATACTGATGTAAAAATGAAAAATTCTGCTTACGGAGTAGGTGATTTTGGGTTATTCATAGATGATGACAAAGCAGCTTATATTGCTTATAATACTATAGACGGGCACAAAGGTTCCATAGAAAAATTAAGTGCCGACTATTTGCAGTCTACATTGGAGAATGGGGGCTTTATTACGGAAGGATGCGAAGCAGGAGCCATGTTCAAAAGAAATGGAAAATATTATTTATTAACTGACTATACCTGTTGCTTTTGTACACAGGGGACCGGCGTCCGGGTATATGTTTCCGATAGCCCTACAAGGGGTTATGAACTGAGAAATAATATCAACCGCATTCCTGGCAGACCCACTTCTATACTGGTTGATGGCCTGTTAACTCCAAATGTATATGAAACGCTAAAAAGGCGGTCCGACAGCTCGTTTGATGTTATCGAATGTAATATTCCTGATGAGCAAAAGGTCAATATATTTAAAATTTACCAGTTTACCGGAAACCGTAGTGGCGTTTGTGGAGATACCCTGGCAAAAAAAGCTAATGATGAGAGAGCTGTAATAGATATTGATCTATTGGTAAAGAAAAAGGAAGGATGGGTGAAAGTACATACCAGGCAGAGCACAGAAAAAAATGCTTTATACAATATAATCACAATTTCCTGTGAGACAGCCGTAAACGGGTCCATTAGCCTAAAACTTTCAAAGAATTATCCGTATAATGAGATCTATTTAAACGAAGTATTATTCTTTGATCAGGGAGTAAAAATTAATGCCTCTCAAAAAGGGATTGCGGCTTATATAAGGGATGGGCAGTCGCAAAATATCCTGCCCATTATTCCGGCACAGCAGACTTTCGTAATGCCCTTACAAACAACCAAGGGGGTAGAATATATCTGGATGGGTGACATTTGGGGTTCTTCTGAAGACAACATTAAGGGGCATGATCATCAATATTGGGGTGCTCCGCTCGTGTTTGATGCAGATGGAGATATTCAAACCATGCAATGGACAGACAAATGGAAAGTTTCTTTGCCAGATTAACTTGTAAGAAAAAGGGCGGAATCACACTTTTATGAAGCCAAAGTCTGCAATAGAGGCTCGTGACACAGCTTTTTTAATAAGGCCGAGGTAACGGGTGTGGCTGTTTCTTTGAATAGCATTCAAAATCTGTTTTTTGTAACTGTAACACAGTACATAAAAAAAACTGATAACAGGCTCTCTTAAATAAGTGGCGTGAGCGATCTCTTGTTTGATACGTTCTGCTCCGTAATAGCGCAACAAAGCTATTTGGCCCTCCCAGGGTCCATAGTTAAACACTTTCTGCATAATAAAGAGTGCAGAGCGTTCGGGATCTAATGTGGTGAAGTGTATATCCCAGAAGGCTTCTTTAGATACAGGCAGCCCGTTCATTACGTAAAATTATTTTTCCTCTTCCTTTACAGCCAGGGCTGATGTCGGGCGCATTTCAAATTTTCGCACCACTTCTCCCCTCCCTGCTGCGCGGAGAGGGGATTGCGGGGGTTAGGGAAATATGTGCCGCGAAAATTTGAAATACACCCGATGACATCTTATCAGGACAAATAATGATTATAAATGATTTTTATCATCTTTCAATTCTAATGTTTTTATTTTAGATGGCATTCCATCTTTTGTTTTCCATAAATCAACCGGAACATCATTCTCTAATTTTTTGCCTGCTGTGCTTCGCCCGTCTCTTACTATTTTTTCCAGTAAGGCATATAGTTCTTTTACTTTCGCCGGGAAGGAAGCCTGCAGGTTATTCTTTTCAGAAGGATCGGCATCCATATTGTATAGTTGAAATTTTGGCAGATTGTTGTGTGCGGCTTCCTCATTGCTTGGTTTTGCCCATCCGCCGGATCCTCCTCCTAATATCAACTTCCATTTACCTTGCCGAATAGCAAAATTCCCGTTTATAGAGTGGTGTACAATAGCCGGTCTGTCAAATGACTTTCCTTTTTGCTTTAATAACGGTAAAAAACTATAGCTGTCCGGCGCAGCGGTTTCAGGTAATGGGGTTTGTAATATATCAGCCGTGGTGGCCATCAAATCCACCAGGCTAATAGTTTTATTTTCAACAACACCGGGCTTTATTACTGTCGGCCACTTCACTATAAAGGGGATGCGATGTCCACCATCCCAAATATCAGCTTTATAACCACGATAAATATAGCTGGGGTCATGCCCATGTGCAAATAAGGTGGCAGAATCGGCATATGGAGCATAGCCATTGTCGCTGGTAAAAATGACCATGGTATTGTTGGTAATACCATTTTTTTCTAATGACTTCATGATCTCTCCCACCACCCAGTCGGTTTCCATCACATAATCAGCGTAGGTATTAATGCCGCTTTTGCCCTGGAAGTTTTTACCGGGAACCAAAGGCGTGTGAGGTGAGGGTAATGCAAAGTACAGGAAAAAGGGAGCGCCGCTGTTTTCGGTTATATAATTATCAGCCTTTGCGGAAAGTGTTTCAAGCGTTTTATAAAAATCAAAATCAGATGCTTTTACTCCTTTCCGGTAATGCATGGCCTTATCTCCCGGAACGGCTTCTGTTTTAGGGTTTGTTGCTCTGTCGTTTTCAATATACAAATAAGGCGACATATCTAATGAGGCTGCAATGCCAAAATAATAATCGAACCCGTAATGTACAGGTGTATTTCTTATAGGCCCGGAAAAATCTATGTCGCTCTCGGAGGTTGTATCATTGCTATAGCCGCCGGATTTGGTAGACCAGGTCATACCTAAATGCCATTTGCCTATGCAGGCCGTTTTATATCCGTTCTCTTTCAACATTTGCGGTTGCGTATAGGTGGTATCCTCGATTAACGGTTTGGAATAGGAGACAAGCACGCTGCTCTGCAAAACAGATCGCCAGTTATACCTTCCGGTCATAATGCTATATCTTGAAGGCGTACAAACCGACGAGCTTGAGTGAGCATCTGTAAATTTTATTCCATCCGCAGCCATTTTATCTACATTTGGCGTTGCAATTTTTCCCTGCGGATTATACGTTTTTATATCTCCAATGCCCAGATCGTCGCACAAAATATAGATGATGTTTGGCTTCGATTGCTGAGCATTAGCTTTAATTATCAGCAGTAAAAATATAACTACAATGATCCTTTTTATGCGCATAACTTATCATTTTTAATTCTTTTCCGATTTATTTGATCAGTAGCCCGGGTTTTGACTTCCTATTTTTGCATTGTTGGCAAGTTCGTATGCCGGTAACGGGTATAAATAATAAGGCATTTTTGTAAAAGGATTTGTAATCTGTTTTGACGCGGGAAAGGGCGCAGCAATATTATCCAGTTGGGGTTGAATGGCAGCGCTTAAAATTCCCCAGCGGTTCAGATCAAAGAAACTTTTGCATTCAAAGGCAAGTTCTATTCTCCTTTCATGCTGCAGGGCTGTGCGAAATTCGGACTGTGTTGTAACCGTTGCGCTGGTTAAGCCGGGCAATCCTGCTTTTTGCCGCACTTCATTTAGCATATTAAAAGCGGGCCCATCCGCCACATAGCTGGTTTCGTTCAGTGCCTCCGCGCCTGCAAGCAGTATCTCCGCATATCTGATAACAGGTACATTCCAGGGGCTTTGACCCGCAGGAGTGGTTATATTCAGGTACTTGTTGACATAATACAACGTACCGGCGGCTCTTCCGCTCTGAAGCACATTGGGAATATTGTATGCGGTTATAATAGTGTTTTTTCTCAAATCTCCCGATTCGAATGCCTGTACAAAGCTTTGTCCGCCGCGATTTGGGCCGCCAACGCCGCCAATGACCAGAGAATCATCTGTTGGTGCAATGGTAAAGCCCGATGAATAAGGCGCTGCCGCAGGTGCAAAAAGCTGGTAAAGGTTTCCGTAGGAACCGGCAGTTGCGCTGTATTGCACTTCAAACAAAGATTGAGAACCGTTTTCTGCACTGCCATTAAAATTATTTGCATATATCCCTTGCAAGCTAAATTTATTCGAGGAAATGATACTGTTTGCCGCAGCCGCAGCATTGGCCCACTCGTTTGTTTCCAGATAAACAAGGGTTTTTAATGCAATGGCGCTATAACTGGTTGCTCTTCCCACTTCCTGGTTCATTGATCCGTTGTAAGATGGCGGCAGCAATGCAATTGCACTATCCAAATCATTTTTTATTTGTGCGTAAACATCTTCCATGCTTGCCCTGGGTTGCTGGGCATCGTCCTGGCTGTTTACCTGATTAAGGATCAAAGGAACACCCCCAAACAATCTTACCAGATTAAAATAATAAAATGCACGTAGGAAATAAGACTGCCCTTTCACACTGTTTTTTATGGCTACACTGGAAAAATCCGGAACGGCATCCGCATTTGCTAATACGGCATTAGCATTTACAATCCCTTTGTATGAGCCTGACCAAAAATTTGTAGTAAAATTAAAGCCCGGTCCAACAGCCAGGTAATCAGGATCGTTTTCAACTCTTGGCGTCCATCCGTCATTACTTGCCAGGTCAGTCAATCTCGATAATGTGCCATTATACATGTCAATCAAAGGATTGTATACACCGTTAACCAGGGTCATTATGCCAGACTGCGTTGTTACCAGGTTGCTTACCGAAATCTGCCCCTGTAATTCCGGTGATAGTATTTTTTTACAACCATTTGAAATGATCAACAGTAAAAATAAAATCCCGACCACCCTTTTTATGATAAATATTTTCATATACTAATTTTTAATATCGGAGAAAATTAGAAGCCAATTGCAATAGAGATATAATAGTACCTGGTTACCGGATACGGCGTCAGATCCAATCCACCCGAAATCTGGTCTCCCGCGCTGGCCGATGCCGGATCCATTCCCTTGTATTTTGTGAGGGTAAACAGGTTGTTTGCAGCCAATGTGAACCTGACTTCCTGTAACCTGGATGTTTTTACTACCGGGATATTATATGAAAGGCTGACATTGCTCAGTCTCAGATAACTCCCATCTTCAAGAAACCTGTCAGAAACCCGTCCGGTGAACGTGGTGGTATTTCCTCCTTGCGCCGGCTTTGGAATATTGGAAGGATTGGAAGGCGTCCACCAGTTGGCTACTTCAGCAAGTTGTTGATTGAATGGGACGCCCCTCGCATCAAGGTTCCTGATCACGTTGTAGATTTTATTGCCGCCGGAAAAGCTCATTAATACTCCAAGTGAAAAGTCGGCGTAAGAAAAAGTATTGTTCATCCCTCCATAATAAGTTGGCTGCGGACTGCCAACAAACTGTTTGTCCTGGGCATCTATTACATGATCGCCATTGAGATCGGCGTACCTGGCATCACCCGGTGTGAAAGGAAGGTTGTTGTATTTTGTTGCGGCCGCCTCCCCGGCTTCGTCAAGCTGCCAAACGCCCAGGTATCTGTACATATAAAATGCGCCTATAGGCTGACCTGCCTGCGTCTGATTGATAAAATCGTTTACCGGCGATCCCAATAACGTTCCGTTTATTACTGCCGGTACACCAGCAGCATTAGCGCCAATATCCAGCACCTTGTTTTTATTGGTACTGATATTAAAGCTGGTAGTCCAGTTAAACTTTCCAATTAGGTTTTGAGTATTAATAGCAAACTCAAATCCTTCATTCAGCACCGAGCCAAGATTGACCACCGGATTATTGGTTCCCACACCGGTAGTCAGCGGTACAGGGATAGACACCAGCAATTTACTGGAGGTTTTTTTATAATAGTCAATTGTGGAATTGATCCTGCCGTTTAGAACAACAATGTCAAACCCTGCATCAAGCTGTTTGGCTGCTTCCCATTGCAAATTTGGCTGACCTGCATTTGATATACCATTTCCTAAAACTGCGGTATTGCCAAAAGCATAGGGAGAAGACCCCGCTTTTGTCAAAAAGCCAAAATCAGCGATGTTCTGGTTTCCCGTCAGTCCATAGCCAATCCTTAACTTTAATTCATTTATCCAGGAAACTTTAAAAAATTCTTCTTTGGATATATTCCATGCAGCGGCGGCAGTAGGAAATACACCATATTGATTGTTTGGTCCAAATTTTGAGGAACCATCACGCCTGACTGTACCTGTGAGCAGATACCTGTCGTTATAGATATACTGTATCCTTACAAATGAACCTATCAGGCCTGAACTCCCCTCTGAACTGTTACCGGTAATATTAGTCTGATTTGGAATTTGGTTAAGCATAGTGTTGGTAGTGCCGGAGCCGTTCACCTGGTAATATTCACTGGTAGTTTGCTGCGCGGAATAACCGGCCAGAGCAGTGATGGAATGCAACCCAAGCAATTTTCTATAGGTAAGCGTGATATCTCCTACCCAGTTTCTGTTTGTTGTTGAGAAGAAATTTACAGATCCGGTCGGGTTAATTGCAGTGTTCCCTATGGAATAATTAGGGTAAAAATTATGATTCGACTGCAGCAAAATATCGGTTCCCAAATTACCCGATAATGTAAGTCCTCTGATGATCTCATAATCTGCTTTGATAACACCGGAAATCCGTGTTTGTTTGGTTGATACCGTATTTAAAGTTAATCCGATCAAAGGATTAGTATTGTTGCCAAAATAAGGGAGCGCAGTGTTAGGCGCCGAGGTTAAATTTCCCAGGCTATCGTATGGCCGCGTATAAGAATGTGCAGAAACAAGTTGTTCAAAAGTTGCACCACCATTAAACGCATCGGCACTGGAGGGGTTATTGAATACCTGGTAGGTTGCCGCCAGCGATGACGAGATTTTCAGTTTTTTACCGATGGCCATATTATTATTGGCTCTTGCAAAATAATCTGTAATATCGGTATTGATTATTACACCCTGCCTTTTCAGATACCCTGCAGAAACGGCAAAACTATTATTCGGTTTCCCTCCTGTTATGGAGACGTTATAGCTCTGGCGCCAGCCGGGCCTTGTAGCTAATTTCTGCCAATTGGTGTTAACGCTCCAGGCAGGATTAGTCAGGTCTTTAAATGTTGTTGAGTCCCCGCCTGTGTTAGCATAAGCAGCAATGAACAGCCTCCGCTGCTGGTCTGTCGTTAATACGTCAAAATATTTTTGAACTTTATCAACGCCCGTACTGGCAGTGAAGTTGATTTTGGTCTCACCGGCCGCTCCGCGTTTGGTTGTTATAATAACTACGCCATTAGATGCCCTTGCACCATAAATAGCAGTTGCTGACGCATCTTTCAGAATGGTCATAGATTCTATATCCTGCGGATTGATAGTAGAGAACTGGTCATTTGCTAATGGAACTCCATCCACAACAATTAATGGTGATATGCTCTGGTTTACAGAGCCCGCTCCCCTTATTTTTATGGAAAAGCGGCCATCCAGGTTACCTCCTGTTTGGGCGACTTGCACACCGCTTGCCCTGCCCTGCAATGCATCTGCGAAATTAGTTACAGGGCGACTTTGGATATCTTTTTCAGAAATGGTGGTTACCGCACCGGTGAGATCTTTTTTTCTTGCCGTACCGTACCCGATCACTACAACATCATTCATTTTTGAAAAATCTTCTGTTAATTGTACAACAATATTTGTATTGCCTTTTAATTCAACCTCCTGGGTGACAAATCCTACGGATGATACAACCAAAACAGCATCAGTATTGGCAACCGAAAGACTGAATTCACCTTTTGCATTGGTAGTCGTTCCGTTTTGAGTTCCTTTTTCCACAACGGAAACACCTTCTGCCGGCTGGCCTTTAGAATTTTTTATGATGCCATGCACCGGAATGCCCACGTTCGTCTTCACTTTATCTACTATTACAATAAGATCGTCGTCTCTTACAATAAAATCAAGCGATGTCTGCTTTAACAGGATCTTCATCACATCCAGCACCCCTTCATCTTTAACGTCCAGGGTTACTTTAGCCTCATCATGTACTATCTTATCATTGTACAGGAAACGAAAGGATGTCTTCTTTTCTATTTCTAAAAATACCTGGTTTAAAGAAACTTGTTTTAGCCGGAGCGTTACAGAGGTTTGTGAATGGACTTTTGCTGAAAGATTCAGCGTCAGCAGGCAGGTAAAAACTGCAGTTAGTTTCATGATAAGTAAAATTTTCCCGCTGTTACTCCCGGGCATAAATTTACCCGTAAGTTGAAATATTCTCATAATTTCGTTGTGATTAGTTAAATAATTAGACGCAATACTGCATGCCCCTTCCCAAGTGTATGCGTATGTCGTTATTTTCTTTTCATCGGGAAATGTAGTCGCATTTCCCGTTTTATTTGATGGATTATGGTTTGTTTACAGGCATATAAGCAATCGTTTTGGGTTAATTAAATGGATGACTATTTTTTATAGATGATGATAGTATTGTTTTTTTCATACTTATATTGAAAAGGGTAAGATAACATTAGCGCATCCAATGCCTTGTCAAGGCTTTCGTTATTGAATGTGCCTGTAAATCTTTCATTCAGGATCGCGGAATCCTGTACCTGGATGGTGATACCATACCAGCGCTCCATCTCCCTGGATAATTCATCAAATTTTTTACTGCGGAAAATTAACTTGTTTTTTACCCAGGCTGTTTCAACTATTGTGCTGTCCCTCACCTGGTAATTTAACGCAGAAAAAACGATCTCCGGATTTGTGCTTTTTCTTTTTTCTTTCACGCCGGTGCTATTCTTGCTGTATTCAAAAGGATTATTGGCAACAGCTATTTTTTCAGATGGTTTCAGGATCAGCTTTTCCTGGGGGCGATCTGGAAAAGTAACTTCAATGCGACCTTTGACAAGTGAGGCTTCCGTCATGCTATCTTCGGGATAAGCCTTCACATTAAAAACAGTACCGAGTACCTTTATATTCAGTTTTTTGGTATGAATGATAAAGGGACTTCTTTCATTGTGTACCACATCAAAATATGCCTCGCCGTTGAGTGTAATCTCCCGGTTTTGCTTGCCGTAGTTTTCATCGTATTCGATCCGGGTGCCGCCGTTCAGCCAGATCTGTGTACCATCCGGCATATCAATTTTTGACCTGGAACCGTTTTTTGTTGATACTGTATTTTTTTGCGCCGGCTTTGACAAATTGAATTCCTTCCATAAATAGTACCCGGTAAAGATTATCAAAAATACTGCAGAAGCTTTCATCAGGAATTTTGTGATTCGCCTGATACCGATGACTCCAACCGGCGCGGGGCTCTCCTGTACAGCTTCCTGTAATATTCTTTTTTGAAATTTACTCCACGCTTCATCCGTTCCATCTGCATCAGAGCCGGTTTTAGTGCGAAAAGGGATATTCCAGAATATATCCACCATCTTAAGCAATTCAATGTCGGCGGGGTGTTCGGACAGATACTGGCTTAATTCAAGTTGCTCCTCGGGGGAAGCTTCCACTGATTTTAATTTTGACAATAAGTACCAAAACCTGTCTGTGTCCATATAAAACGTTCTGTTAATGACAAAGACGGGAAAAAGAACGCTAGACCCTGAAAGGCTAAAAAAATTTTTTAATGAATGTCCGGGAGTAGCTTAAACAAAAGCGCCCGCTACCCTTCTTTTAACTTTTTTAAATCGGTGGTACCTTCTGCGGCAAGTTGTTTTCTTAAGGCAGACCCTATCCGGCTTAGGGCAATCGTCATTTGAGTTTCAACAGTTTTTGTACTTATATTGAGCAACTCACCCACTTCTTTGTATTTCAGTCCATTTTCCTTTACAAGGCGGAAAATTAATTTACATCTGTTGGGAAGGGATTCGATCTCTTTTTGAATTGCAACTATGTTTTCTCTTGAAATCAGCGCGTTCTCAGGGTTCAGCTCAAAATCTCCAAACTCTAAATCAATATTTTCAAGGCTTTCATGTTGTGTTTTCTTTTCTCTGTTAAGGTAGTCAAGAGACGTATGTTTCACCGCAACCAACAGGTAATACTTGATATTTTTAATGGCATCTAACATTTTCCTGTTTTGCCAAAGTTTCACAAAAACATCTTCCACTACTTCTTCTCCTGATTCGCGGCTATTGAGAATGGAAACCGCAAAAGGTAAAAGCTTCGGATACAACAGAGAAAAGAGTTCGCCAAAAGCTCCCTGATCGTCGCCTTTTGTTATTTTCTGGCATATGGTATGAAGATTGGCGTCAATCATATCATCTCTGATAGAACAATTCGTTTGTTTGCTGGATTTGTAATTATTATTATTATCGCTGATTCATCTTTCAATCACAAGATATTTGTATTTAATGGCTATCACAAATTATTTTCTACGGCAGCTTTGCCACCAATCCTTCCGGCATTATCCGCAGCATATTGTAAATGATCTTCCATTTGAAGCCGGGCACGATGGTAAACCTGCTTCCGGCATTTACTACCGCTTTGGCAATAAAAACAGGCTCAAGCATTAGCGATTCTGTAAGGCCAAGCCCTGCGGTCATTTTGCTGCGGATATAGCCGGCAACAATAACATTCACCGTGACCTTCCGGGGAAATAAATATTGCCGTAAGCCGGCAAGATACTGGGTGAAAGCTGCCTTAGTGCTACCATAAATGAAATTGCTTTTCCGTCCACGCACTCCCGACAGGGAAGACAGTCCTATGATTTTCCTGAGCCTGGTATTTTCATAGTCCATCACTATAATATTCAGCATGGATAACGCCCCGCAATAATGCACTTTCATCATGGTGAATGTTTTTTCAAAATCCGGGATCGCTTCCTCATTCTGTACCAGAAAGCCTGCTGCATATAATACAATGGAGGGCTTTACAGGAAGGTCGTTATAGAATTGCTGATGATTGTCAAAGTCAGTCGCATCAAAATAGGAGATGAGCAACTTTTCGGAAGACAATTGCTGCTGCAGGGCAAACGCCTGTAATGCATCCGTGCTTCTTGATGCAGCTATTACATAATACCCTCTGGCAATGTACATGGGTATTGCCGCCTTAGCCACATCGGAATTGGCGCCAAGTATCAAAACCGTTTCGGGAGATGTTGAAGACATTCGTTGCTGTTGTGCTGTTTAAAATATACTGTGTGTTTTTGAGACGTGAAAGGTGAGACGTGAGAAGAGAAATCATCACCTTTATCGTCTCACGTTTCACAAAAAAAATAGCCGGGCAATGTTTATTCCTCTTCCTTTACAGCAACACTTTCTCCAAACTCAAATTGCAGCTCATTTAGCTTGCGGTATAACCCGTTATTGTTCATCAGTTCGGTATGCGTTCCCATTTCACCCACCACTCCTTTATCTATCACCACTATTTTATCGGCATTGCGAATAGTGGACAGCCTGTGCGCAATGACAAAAGACGTCCTTCCCTTCATCAGGTTATCCAGCGCTTCCTGTACCAGTTGCTCACTTTCGCTGTCGAGCGAAGAGGTGGCTTCATCAAGAATAAGTATGGCGGGATCCCTGAGAATAGCTCTTGCAATAGCAATACGCTGGCGCTGCCCGCCGCTGAGCTTCATTCCATGCTCTCCCACGATGGTATCATATTTTTCAGGGAAGGCCGATATGAAATCATGCGCATTTGCTTTTTTTGCGGCAGCGATGATTTCTTCATCTGCTGCTCCCGGTTTTCCATACGCAATGTTTTCCTTAATTGTGCCGCCAAATAATATTACATCCTGCGGAACCAGCGCCATTTGACTTCTTAACACGGAAAGCGGAAAATCTTTTGCGGGGCGTTCATCAAACAACAATTGCCCACTGTCCGGTTCATAAAACCGCAGCAACAAGGAGGCTATCGTGCTTTTTCCCGCTCCGCTGGGACCCACGATCGCTACCTGTTCTCCGTTAGCTACAGAAAGTGAAACATCTTTTAATACTTCAACATCCTTCCTCCCGGGATAGCTGAATGATATATGGTCAAACCGGACATTGCCTTTTAATAAATATTCAGGTGTAACAGGAGGTTGTACAGGCTCAATTGCTTCTCCACCGGTACGTAATATCTCCCGTATGCTTTGCGTGGCGCCCAGCGTTTTCTGCAACTGGCTGAACATGTCTGCAAAGCCTGCGAAAGTAGAGCCTACCAGGACCGAAAAGATCACAAACATGGTGAGAGATCCGATAGTAAGCTGCCCCCCCTGCACCAGGGTAGCGCCATACCACATCACGAAAGCTATTCCGCCAAACACGCTGAAGATCATGAAAGAAATGAAAGCGCCGCGGTAACGGGCATTAGTGATCGCAGTTTGCACTACTGCGTGAATGCTTTTTACATAGCGCGCAATTTCAAAGTATTCATTGGTGAATGCCTTTACAATGGCAATGCCCTGGAATGTCTCCTGTACTATTGTACCGCTTTCCGCCAGCTGGTCCTGCGCCCTCGCAGCCATCTTCCGGATGCGCGCACCAAATATTACCCCGAGCACGGCGATCACCGGCACTACTGCAAGCATTACCAATGCAAGCTTTGTCTTTATCCAGAAAATAAAGATCAGCCCCATGATCAAAGTAAATACACCCCGCAGAAATTCTGCAAGCGTAAACGAAACCGCATCCTGTATCTGCGACAGGTCGGAAGAGATCCTGTTGCTCAGGTCGCCAACTCTTTTTTCCGCAAAGAACGACATCGGCATGCTAAGCAGTCTCGTGTATACATCGCGGCGCATATTCGCCAGCGATTTTTCACCTACCTCTGTAAGCAGGTATACACGCATATATGAGAATACTGTTTGTGCGGCGAGCTGCAGAAAGATCAGCAATAAGGTGGTATTAAGGCTCCAGTGAATGGTTTTAAGATCAAGTCCAAAATTACCGCTCATAGTACCAGGACCTCCCTGCAATGCCGTGCCGGGAACAGCAGCATCAATCATCTTCCCTAAAAACAGCGGGAACAGGCTGGTAGTAAATGCGGATAAGCCTATAAAGATTAACGCCAAAACAAATTTTGCCCGGTATGGTTTCAGGTATTTAAAAAGAATGAGCGCCTGCGAAATATTCTCCCGTGTGATCTTTGCTTTAGGCGTACCCTTATTTTCATTATTATCCCTGCGTGACTTTGCCATTGATAAATTATATGTGAAACAGAATGAATGCTTTAATGATATGGCGGCAAAATTATTACTTCTTAATGTTATAACTTATCAGCC
>MKWG01000045.1:0-46313 GCA_001899685.1 Sphingobacteriales bacterium 44-15 | reverse complement strand
ACCGGTAGCGATTCTACAGGCGGGTGTCACCACCCCGCCTGCGAAAAATTGAAATGCACCGGTTGATTTGGATATTGGCAATAATTTTAGTAAACTTTGTATGTCATCCTTATTGCTGTACAAAAAACAATTATCATGGAAACGATACAGCATATTCAAAAAAAGCGGACTGATAATTTGCCTGCACTGTTTTTTGTCTTACGCGTTGCCCTGGGCTTTTGCTTATTTATCAAAGGAATTTCATTTATGCGTAATATGGGCGAGCTGGAAGCCCTGCTTACCAAAAGCAGTTTGGCGCCGTATTCTTCGTGGTTGGCTATAGTGATCACCTGGGCGCATTTTCTTGGCGGCTTTCTGGTTGCCATCGGCCTGTTTACCCGTCCTGCCGTAGTATTGCAGATCCCTATCCTGCTCGGGGCGCTTATATTTATAAACCGGCCCGGAGTGGATATGGGAGAATTTGTATTTGCGCTGGCAATTTTAATATTGCTTGTTTTCTTTCTGAAAAGGGGCGGAGGACTGCTTTCGCTTGACCGTTATTTTGCCCAAAATCCGGTTTAAGAAGCCGGAACTCATGCAGGCCGCCTGTATTCATTTTTCCTGAACCTGGTTCTTATTGCATTCAGTTCCCCTTCGGTGGGGTTGGTAACCTTTTTTAACACATCAATAAAATATTCAACCTCTTCTTCCTTTGCCGGGCAGCCTGTATTACTGTTTTGCGGAGGCATTTTTGCATCAGCAAGAATGTTGCCTTCCGCATCAAAAACCACCCAGAACGGAATACCGGATCTGTCGGCCTTATATTTTTTGAGCAAATCCAGTGCGCCCGGGTTTTCAAGGTTCTCCTTTCCTTTGGATTCCATAACCACGAGATGCGTTATAACAAAATTGTCATCGAAAAATTTCTTACAGGATACATCATTCATAGAGCTGTCCATCTTGCGGCACCAGCCACACCATGAGGCGTGAAAGATCAGGAATACTTTCTTATGCTCCCGGGCAGCTTTAGTATACGCCGCCTGCAGCACCTGGTCTGCAGACGGCGGCGTTTGTGCCCTGCCGGTAGTGAAGCAAACGGCAAGGAAAGACAGGAATATCAGAAATTGTTTCATTATTGCATCAGGCGGTAAAGCTCATCAAGATTGGGTGAAAGAATGATCTCTGTTCTCCTGTTCAGCGCTCTTCCTTCCGTAGTTGAATTAGTATCCCGCGGGTCAAAATAGCTGTGCCCGGAAGCGATGACCCTTGCAGGATCAACATTATAGTCTTTGGTAAGAATACGCACTATAGAGACCGCTCTTGCCACACTCAATGCCCAGTTATCTTCAAAGGTGCGACGGATAGGGATACTGTCTGTATGCCCTTCCACCAGTATCTGTATTTTGGGATCAGCATTCAACACATTGGCTATTTTTCCCAATGCTTCCACACCTTCTTTTCCTACAACCGCACTGCCCGATTTAAACAACAGCTTTTCCTGGAGCGATACATACACTTTACCATTTTTTACGTATACATCAAGGTCTTCCGCTTTATACTGACCCAATGCAGCATCTATGGTTTTATGGAGGTTTTCCACTACTGCACGCTGCTGGTCTATAAGCTTTTGAAGCGCTTCAAGGCGTTTTTGCTGCTCTTCAATAGTAAGATTGCTGCTTGATAATTTTTCCTTCGCCGAGTTAAGCATTTCCTGGGTAGAGTTAAGCACTTCCTTTGTGGAATTCAGGGCCTGCTCCTTTTGCCGGGCAGCATTAGCCAGGTCATCATATTTTTTCTGAAGATCGGCATTTTGATCCCTGCTGCTTTTCAGGTTATCCCTGCTGGAAGCCAGATCATTCTCAAGCCTCAGGCTATCCTGCTTCAGGGCGGAGATGGTATTGGTGGCTTCCAGAAATTTTTTCTTTGAAACGCAGGAGCTTAAGATGGAAACAAACAATAATGCTGCAAAAGATAATTGGATAAATTTCATGTGTAGATTTTTTTACCAGAAATAAAAAATTCATGCCAAACAAAGCACGACTCAATCAATTTCTGTCAAAAATAGCCAAATATCTATTTATACCATGAAGATATAGCCACGAAAAACATCGCCACGAATGCACTAATAAAAATACATTCGTGCATTCGTGGCTTTGTTGTATCCATAAAAGAAAGAATCAGCCGCAATTTACCAACTGCTAAAACGTATGCCCACCGTATACGGATGCTGATCAACACCGTACTGATGCAGCGGAGTAATAGCATAAGAACCATATAATCTTACGGGACCTAATCCAAGCTCTCCTATATAAGCAAGCTTCCAACGCTCCAGGTTAAAGTCGCCGCTAAATTTCTGCTTTCCAAAGTCATCGCTGCGCTGCTTGTTCCTGGCGCCGTAAAGGTAGCCCGCACTGGCGCCGAAGCTGATATTGAGCCCACCGCTCCTGTGGTTGCCATTAGGATTGATATTGATCATCAAAGGAACAGTTACATAATCAAGCGCCAGCTTATTGCAGGTAAAGTCAACATCCTGTCTTTCCACATAAGGATCCGCTCCGTCAATATACCGTATATCTGATTTGTAAAAATATTTATACAGCTCTATGCCCACACCATATTTCAGGTTCACCACTCTTTTCACGAGGCTCATGCGCTGCATAAAAAGCCAGAGGTTGAAATTATAAGAACCGGTCTTTACCTTAAAATCGCTCTGTGCTGCCGGATGCCCTGCTGTTTGCCCATGCACAAAATTCTGGGCTTCTGCTGAATTGTAATTGGTTTTGTCATCCTGGTTGGCAAAGCCGATGTCTACCACAAACCAATTGGTGGAGACATTGTTTTTCCAGCGGCTGGGATGATGATAATTACGCCGGCTATCTTCTGCGGTTCCGGATTCCTTACCATCCTTTACTATCAGGATGCTGCCGACCCGGAGGGTATCCGGCGACTTTACCGGCGAGCCGGTGGTATCTGTTTGAGCCATGGCGCCCAGGCATAGCAAAACGCTCCCCGTCATCATAAGATGTGCTTTCTTCATTTTTCCTGCTTTAAATTGTTGTTGTTATTTTTTTACGATCTCAAAACTGGCGACCCTGACGATTGATTTTTCATCTTCAGTTCCGGCATTGGTAACCCGGTCAATCAGGCGGGATGCCTTTCTGAACAAACCCCGGAATTTACCTTTTGATCTTTTATCATCATTGTTTGCACTGAGATAATGCATATCCTCTGCTTCCCTTTGCCCGGCAGCCGTTATATCACGGTCTCCGTTGAACGCAGCAGCATCCAGGATTACCGGTTTTACCGGCGGAGCCGGCTCCTTCGTCTTTGTGTCTTCCTGAGGTGTCGGGGCGGACTCATACACAGGCTGGGTTTTTACCGGCTGTTGTGTGGCGCTCCGGACAATAGCTACCGATGATTCCTGCAGTACAGGCTGAGCATCAACAGCAGGTACTATCTCAGGCGCTTGCACCGGCTTTTTTGACGTTGCTTTTATAATATCTCTTTCCGGGCCACTCCTATAGCTTGCTTCCTGTTTCACAACTGTTTTCCCGGAAGAGGAAACATTTTCACGGTCTGTGACTGCCGTGTCCAGGGAAATATTCCTGCCGGTTTGGGCGACGGGCCGGGATGTGGCAGCAATTTGCCGTTGTGCGCCATCCGTCAATTCCGTTTTATTTCCTTCATTCATCCACAATAATCCCCCGGTGATGATAACAGCAGCGGCCACAGCAGCACGCACCCATGCAAAGGGTATGATACGGGAAGGCTTTTTGCCAATGTTATAAAGACTTTCCTTATCAGGACACATAATTGACTCATCTGCCTGTAATCTGGTATGTTGCAGCAATACCCATTCCTGTTTTTTTGCCGGGTGTTCTTCTATAAATCTTTCTACTGCGGCGCGCTGTGCTGCAGGCAGCTCATTATCTGCATATAACAGGAAGAAAGTTTCATAGTTATCCGCAGTGATCAGCCCGGGCATTTCCTGCTTATAAAGTAATGCTTTCCCTTCAAAAGAGATCTCTTCCGCCGAAGAAAGCTTTGTCTGAAGCAATGCATTCAGCTCTCCCTGAAGACCAGGATGCGCTGCAGCAAAAGCTTCTACCTCGGCCCTTTGCGCTGCTTCAAGCTCATTATCCACGTAAAGCAGGAAAAATTCTTCGTAATTATTACTGTTGATTGTCATTTTGCAGTTTTTTATTACACCACATATTCTATTTTCACCAGGTATTCTTTCAGTTGCAGCCTTGCCCTGTGGAGGTACACTTTTACCTGGCTTTCGCTGAGTCCCATGATCTTACCAATTTCATCATAAGAATACCCTTCATAATCCTTCAGCATTACCAGGGAGCGCTGTGTTTCATTCAGCCTGCCTAATGCTGTTTCCAGCACTTTTCTTAAACTATGCCTGGGCTCCTCTGTTTTGGATGTTTCATTAAATTCTTCCTTAAGGCTTACCCTTTTTCCTTTGCGTATATGATCAATCATCTGGCGGTAGGCAACAGTAAAGAGGTAAGATTTACTCTTTTCCCACAGTACATCTTCCCTGTTGCGCCACAGTTTTTCAAAAGCCGATTGCACTACATCCCTCGCATCTTCTTCATTCCTGAGATTCTTAAAAATGAACCTGAACACATTATCAGCATAATGGGTGACACATTCATTATATTCTTTTTCCGTCATACAGTCAGTTAAATCCCGATAAAATTACGTCCCTAATGTGTGATTGTATATATTATACGGTCGGACGGCAGGAATGTTACATAAACGAAAAAAAATCATTGCGGTTGAAGAAGAGGTCGGGGAAATATATAGGTTTGCAGGAAGATAATTTGTCAATATGAGCCAACATGATATTATCCTGGTGAATGAAAAAGACGAGGAAACCGGAACGGGGGAAAAGATGGATGTTCACTATAAAGCGCTGCTGCACAGGGCTTTCAGCGTGTTTATTTTCAATAATCAGGGAGAAATGCTGCTGCAGCGTAGGGCGATGACCAAGTATCACAGCGGCGGCTTATGGACCAATGCCTGCTGCAGTCATCCCCGCCCCGGCGAAACCAGTATTGCTGGAGCGCAGCGAAGACTAAAAGAAGAGCTGGGGTTTGCAGTTCCCCTCACGGAGGCCTTTGAATTTGTGTACAAGGCTGCCTTTGATAACGGGCTCACGGAAAATGAATTTGACCATGTGTTTACGGGGGAATACAATGGGGTTATCGTGCCTGATCCGGCGGAGGTGATGGACTATTGTTATAAGCCGGTGGAAGATATCAGAAAGGAGCTTTCCGCTTCGCCGGAAAAATATACCGCCTGGTTTCTTATAGCTTTTCCGCGGCTGGAGGAATATCTGAAAATTGTGAGACGTGAAAGGTGAGATGTGAGATTTTCACGTCTCACTTCTGACATTTCACGATCAACATCAGGCCTGCTTATCACAACTGGCTATTGAGCAAAGGAAGCGCATTAGCCACTTCATTAGCTCTTTGGCGAAGCTGCGGGCTTTGGAGGTTCTGCATATGGCGGTCGTGATGAAGATCAGAGCCCAGGAGCTCTATCTGTTGCTTTTTGAAGAACCTGTCGGCAACCTGTGCCACGCTTTTACCATAATAGCCGGTCAGCGAAAGCAGGTTCACCTGGAACAGGCAGCCCACATCGCGGAGCGTTTCATATATATCCGGTTTGTTATGAAGGTAGGTATAGCGCTCGGGATGCGCCAGTACCGGCTTGTAGCCATTTAACTGAATGGCAAATATTTTTTCTTTATAATCCAAAGGAAGACTGGCAAAAGAAAACTCAACCAGCACCAGGTTGTCTTTAAGGGTAAGCAGCGGTTCTTTTTTTTCCAGCAGGCTGTCAAAATGATCGTCAAGAAAATATTCGGCAGCCGCCTGTATTTCAATGTTTATCTTCCTTTTTTTCAGCTCCGCTTTGAGCGTTTCAAATCCTTTGGCGATCGTTTGCCGGTTGTTGGGATAAAGATCTATCATAAGGTGCGGCGTGGTGATCAGCTTTTTGTAGCCAAGCGCTATCATGCCCTGTATTAATTCTACAGAGGTATCAAGATCAGGTGAGCCGTCATCAATCCCGGGAATAAGGTGGGAATGCATATCGGTGCCAAGGATGCTGAGGTCGCCCTCAAACGGAGGTTGCTTTTTTTTGAAGAAGGAGAACATAAATAAATTATATCTGGGCTAAAGGTAAGGTTAATTACTTTTTAAAAAACTGGCCCAGCTTACGCATGGGTTTCAGGTATAAAGTAAACGGATGAGGGGACAGGTTATTGATCTTCCAGGCCATCCTGTCCTGCATATTAGCTTTTATCCTGTTCCTGAAAGACGCGGTGCTCATACCGCCCACCCGCATTTTTATAATCACTTTATTAATATAATAAGCAGGGATCGCATGTTTAAGTAAGATACGAAGTATAAGCTCATAATCAGCAGCCGACTGCAGGTTATTATTAAAGACCCCGGTGCGGTCATATACTTCCCTGCGAACAAAAAAAGTAGGGTGGGGCGGCATCCACCCGTAATAAAAGCTTCTTTTGGTATAGCTGCCTGCTTTCCAGGTACGTACCACTTTTCGGATATCATCGCGTTGCACAAACTGTAAATCTGCATAGCAGGCCATAATCCCCGGCTGGCTAAAGGTTGCAGCAATCAGAGCGAGCACCTGCCGGTCTGCATATATATCGTCTGAGTTAAGAATCCCGATAACATCTCCGGTAGAGGCGGTGATGCCTTTGTTCATGGCATCATATATCCCTTCATCTTTTTCCGATATTATTTTCTGTACATGGGGGAACCCGCGCACAATGTCCAGCGTATCATCCGTAGAGCCTCCGTCTACTATGATATGTTCCACATCGTCATAGTCCTGGCTGCTGATACATTCCAGTGTATCGCGGATGGTAGCAGCGCTGTTGAAGGTTGTTGTGATGATGGAGATTTTCATACCCGAAACCGGAAAATTACATAATTACGCGCTGCTTTACAGCCCCTGCCGGGTTTCCGGAGTAAATAATATATGCGTCAAGGGAAGTTGTCGCCACCGATCCCGCTGTAAGCATAGCATGAGAATGAGCGGTTACACCCGGGCAAACAAGGGTTCCCGCTCCTAGCCAAACACCTTCTTCCAAAACTATTTCTTTTACAATAAGATCAAAGCTGCTTTTCTTATAGTTATGATTGCCTGTAAGCAGCATGGCGCCCTGAGATACACAAACATTGTTACCTATTTTTATAACGGCAAGATTATCTATCCATACTTTTTCGCCTAACCACACATAATCGCCGCAGACAAGCTTCCATGGATACTTGATATTAACCCCCGGCTTGATCATTACAGCTTTTCCCAGCTTTGCTCCAAACCATTTGAGCAGCATACATTTCAATCCCGACGATGGATTGAGCGGGTTTATAAAAAACAACACGTTAATAAAATACCAGCAGACCTGTTTAAATCGGCCTGCCCCGATCTCTTTCTTATACCAGTCGTTATTGTATATACTATGGTCTGTGCGTTTCATTAAACGATATTAACTGAACAGGTCTTTATATTGCTCCCTGAGTTTGGTATTCTCTGAATGTGCTTTTGCATATTCCCATGCTCCACGGCTCCATTGTTCAAAAGCGGTATTGTCCATTTCGGCAATGTTTTCAATTACATTGATGAACCTACGGGAGTCATCAAGGGGGAGATCCCAGCCTGCATGCTGTTGTTCAAGATGCCGCCAGGGTGTCTGGTCGCTTATCAATACCGGTCGCCCGGCCGCAAGCGCTTCAAAAATAGCATGCCCAAAATTTTCACCAAAAGTAGGCAGCACAAAGAGATGGTATTGCTGAATGAGAGAACATACTCTTTCATTACTCACCGGTCCATCATAATTTACCCTTACATTGCCCGGGAGTTTATTAATAAGGGTTTTGCATTCCTCCCAATAGCTATCGTCCTCAATAGTGCCTCTTATTGTCAGCTTCGCTGTTATTGAACCGGTAACCCGGCCGAGCACAGTCAATAGGAATATGAGATTTTTTTTGGATGAAATACGCGAAATGAATATAAGATTTATTTCGCCCATGTTTTTCATTGTCGCCTGGTAAGTCTGCACAGGAGCAGAGAAATTAGGTATTACTTTTACGCTGCTGATACCGGAAAGCTGAATAGATATATCTTTTTTTTCCTGTTCGTCAGTAGCATGAGCGTGCACATTTTTTAATATCCGTATATTCCTTAGTACCCCCAGAAATAATTTCTTCTTTCCGGTTTTGTATTGCATAGCACCCTCCTGCAGCATTCCCCGCGGCGCCAGTATGATTTGAGAAGACACCTTACCCAGGCTATAAAGCAGCAGCGGATAAATAGTAAAATACCGTGAGTACATGCTGTTGAGGTAAATAAAATCAGGCCCAGTGGTGCGGATCAAATTTTTGATATTCCGCCAGCCCAGCCATTGCGGGGATGCATAAAATATATGCATATTTTCCTTCCGGATCCATGTATCCGCCTCGATGTCATCATAAGGTTTCGTATCGCCAAGATCTCTGTCTGCAGTAAAAATATAAATATCATAATCGCTGCTCATTTCCCTCGCAAAATTGACGGCAGAGCGTATAGGGCCTCCGCCTTTGAAGCCTGGGGCATACCAATCGGTAAAGAGCAGGATCTTAGGATTAAGCATCATTAAGCACACTTGTCAAATTGGCCGACCAGGTAGTATGATTTATTGTTGCAGATAGCTGCCGACTCCTTTTCCCCATTGTTGTCAGATCCTGTTCCTCTAAGCGCATTAAATTCAAAAGCTGTTGCTGGAAATGATACTTTTCTTTCGACCGAAAAACATAACCATTAAATCCATGTATGAGAAAAGCTGATGCGGCGCCGTAAGAATCCGATAGTAATAATGCCAGTCCTGCCGCAGCCGCTTCATGAGCAACTACTCCCCAATGCTCATTCAAACTGGGCATACAGAATATGCAGGAATCATGATACAATTCAACAAGTTTTTCCGGCTGGGTAAATGGCATCATACTGATCTGGGAAAAACCGCCGTACTGTTGCTTCAGCGGTTCATACAGTGGCCCGTTTCCCACCATTAATAACTCCCAGTCACCCAGTTCAGGAAAAGTTGTTATCAGGGATGCAAATACTTCTGTAAGCCAATCCGGTCGTTTGTACGCCACCATCCTTCCGGCGTAGATAATTCTTTTTCGGAAAGGCATATCTGTTCTATAGAATTTCCGGCTGTCTGCACAATACAAATGAAATAAAATTTTTGAAGGAGAAAACCCAAGCCTTCTTACAAATTCGTATTGCCGGCAGCCAGGTACCCACACATGTGTAGCAATATTATTTAAAAAATTACCTGCAAAAATCGTCGCTATCCTCTGTTTAATAGTACCCTTCCAGGGATTATCAACTCCCAGGATCACGGGTACTTTGGCTTTCCATCTTCCGGCAATTTTATTGTACTTTTTATCTGCCCAACCCGCTACATAAATAAGATCAGGGTTCCAGCTATCAATTTCCTGCAGCTCAGCTTTTGAACTGATCCGGATATTGGGGGTTATTCCTTCAAATCGGTAAGGAGCATCATCCTCTCCTTCATGACATACTATCCAGGCTAAAGCATCCGGATATTCCACGCTTACGAGATATTCCACGCAACGATAAAAATAATCAGGCAATCTTGAATACAGGAACAGGAAGCGAAGTTTTTGAGGGTGCATCTTGTACGTTATTTCTCAATATGTTGAGAATACCTTTTGAAATTAATTAAAAGCATGGCAAAGAAAAATGGAGTACCGTAATCAATAAATCCGGCCAGTTTGAATGACTTACATATAAAGTGACTAAGACAAGCAAGGGAAATTGTGCGGTATATGCCGTTATCAAGCAAAATAACCGATCGTATAATAGTAATTATGTAACATATCAAACCCACTATTCCTAACTCGGAAAAAATCCTTATAGTTAATGAATGTGCTGAAACGGCGTTTATTCCATAAAACCAATTATACTTGAAAGTGGAATTTTTATAAAACCGATGATACATTTCTTCATGGCCACCTAGTCCACTCCCTATAAGATTACCCTTTTTTAAATTATCGTCTGCTACCATTAAGTTTGAGTACAACGATACAGTAGTACCATTAGCGTCTACATTCTTATTTAGGACATTTATGTCTCCCTTAAAAACAGCAAGTGTATCTAAAATCCGGACATTAAAGTTTGAGTTAAAATGTATTAAAACATGGAAAACTAAATAGTACAATACAGGAATTGAAATTATCAGGTATAAAGGATTGATATATGCTATGCTTATTACAACTAAAAAGGACATATATCCTGTAAGATTGTATGTCAATATCAATGCAGTAAGCATTACGGCAAAATAAAGCTTATAATGTTGAAAATAAAAAAAACAAAACACTAATGCAGGAACCAAAATTGTAGCATAATGGGATGGCTCGTAAGCTACAGAATCCAATCGCCCTACTTGTTCGGTAAGAATCTTAACACCGGTATATGACAGCAATACCTGGAAAATGCCAAATAAAGCAGTTAAAAAAGCAAATTTTACATACATCCTGAAAACTTTCCTCCAATCATAATAAGTGAGAATAAAAAAATTAACAGAAAGAATAATGATAATTGGTACAATTTGTTTGAAGAAGCCACTATACAGTAAGTTCAAAGTAAGAATTGAAAATAAACTTGTGCTAATCAGATATAAATACAATTTCCAGGGAAAGGTCTCAGACAAGAAAATCTCTTTCAGGTAAAACAAAAAATATAAAATAGCAAATGGGTAGGCTATAAAATCAAAATCGATTCCTAAAATTCTTCGAGATCCTATTTCCTTTGAAAAAATTGATATTATTAACATCAGCTCCGGGAAAGATGCTTCATAGACTAATTTATTAGGCGATGTAATCGTTTTAAAGTATGCTAACATTATCGCGTGTATAAAATATTACTTTATCAAAAAAGCAGTATTCCTTTTTTTACGGATTTCAGAAAATTTATAGTCCGGAAAATAAAATTGTAAACTCATAATTACCTAAACTACATTTCTGATACTTAAAATAAGCCTCTGAATTACATCTTTCCACAAAAATTGTGTTGAAATGGTATCATACGCAGCCTGTTTTTTGTATCTCAGCTCTGATTCACTACAGGCAATGGCTTTTGTCAAGGCATCCTTTAGGGCAGTAGTACTCGCAGGCGGTATTAGCCAACCATTCTGATCATTTACTAATAAAGATACGGCACCTACATCGGTAGCTATTACTGCGCAATAATTAGCCATTCCTTCTAAGATTACATTAGGCATCCCTTCGGAATAGCTTGGACAAACAAGCACATCAGATTGGCTCAATATTTTTTGCAATTCCTCTTTGGTTCGAAGTACACCTTTGTACTCTACTCCTTCGGTTAACAACCTTTTCTTTTCCGGAATAGGGCCAACAAACGTAAATGAAAAATTATACTTTGATGAAAGCCCTTTTATTACGTAGTTTAATTCTTCAACCCCTTTTCTTCTCTCATAGCGGCCAATAAATACAAAACGTACATGCTGACCTGGAGCAAAATCATTATTGCCCATCCACTCCTCTTCAATGCCTGAGGGTATCTCGATTATTTTAGCAGGGCAAACACCAAGGTCTCTAATATAATCACTGATTTTACCTCCATATGAAAATACATAGTCTGCCTTTAAATTAACAAACCTGAAAGGAAAGCGCAACATCAATGATTCAAGCGTCATTTTAATTGAAGCTTTTCTTTGCATAAACTCATATCCATGAATGTTTATAGCTATCGGAGGATGTTTTTTCCGTTTTTTATTTAAAAAGTACCAACCCGTCAGTCCTTTTGCAATAATAAAATCCACTTTTTGTAATTCGCTGACATGCTTATATATTTCTTTTGAGTATAAATAGGATTGTACAATGTAATGACCAGGGAACCAGGGTAGCTTAGGCTTTTTTATAATTATTGATGTTATGAATGCCTTTTCCTCCGGAGTAAAACAATCTAATTCGTTTATTTCTTCATTTATTTCGGAAGCACTGTGTACCAGTAAGACTTTGATCTTGTTCTTAGCAAGATATTTACATAAAAAATAAGAATGCTTCTGCATGCCACCTATCACATAGGGCCAAATTCCATCCGTAAGTAAGGCTACTGACAAGGCATTATCCATAAGTCGAAAAGTTATATACTTATCACAAAGCTTTATCTAACAATTTTATACATTTTTCCTTCGTAGGTATTGCTAAAGGTAACTGGTAATTTTAATGCTACTCTTTTTATAAGCTGAGGAATTTTTCCTGTGCTTTGATGTAGTTTGATATCAATTTCATTGTATGAACCAATTCCTGCAAGATAAGTTTCCAGTGTTTCCTTTTGGGTCTCAGCAGATGTAAGTATATAATCTGCGTGGTAAGCATTCAAATGGTATTGAAGCCTGTCCTTCACGGTCTCTCCTAATTCAATGAATTGAAAATCACTCTCACTCTTTATAACAGCATAATAATACTTATAATCGCCAACAACCCTTGAGCCGGCAGGAATGTTACTTTTTACCCATTCATAAATGTTCCCGGGTTTTCTCTCTTCCAAACTTCCCCAAATAATAACAGCCTTTATAGTGAAAATGCTTATACTCACAAATGCAGGAATTAAAATAGGTAAGAATTTCAGTCGGGAAAGACTGCTACTCATTGAATTAATATTTTCAGCGAGCAAGAGAAGCCAGAAAGGTATGATAAGCGCCGAATAGAGACCCGTATCTTTCACTGTTAGATAAAATACAACAATATTTGTAATACAAATGACCGTAAGCCAGGTCCATTCCCTTTTTTTTGAAAGAAAAAATGTAATTAAAGTAAAAAAGATCAAAGGGATCTGAAAGGGGCGGATATTTAAATTACCCCCGACAAAAGAATCAAAAAGATTATTACTGCCTTCTCGTACACTGGTACTTGTATAGTATGAAAAGAATTCCTTAACACCGCCAAAACCCAGGACGATCCAAATAAAATAACCACATAGAACAATGGCAATAAAGGATAAAGAAGGAAGTATTCTTTTTTCCTTAAAAATTTTATTTATCAGCCAAAAAGCAATTGGTAACAAGAATATGGCAGACCTGGGAGTAGTGAGCAAGGCGAGCAAAGCAAAAACGGCAGAAAATACGGAGTCTCTAAAAGAATGTCGGATATTAATGAGCGGTATATAAGAAATCATAATGAATAAAAGCGCCAAAAGGTCCATACGACCGCTATGAGCATTTTGTAAAAAAATTGTGTCAAAAGATAAAAGGATCAAAATGGAAATCCTGATTTTCTTTGAAACTCTTTTTCTCATTACATGATTCATGAAAAACAAAATACCTATTGCAGAAAAGAAATTGACCAGCCTAAATACCCATTCGGAGAAGCCTAATATCTTCATAATAAACGCCTGAATATAAAAATAAACGGGACCATAAATAAGAACGGGCTTATCATGCGTATAGAAAGATGCAGCCTCCAGGATCAACCCTTTACCACTCATTACTGAATGAGAAATGCTTGCGAAGAAAACCTCGTCAAACCATGGCAAAGGACTTAAGGATAGCGTTATTAGATGATATGCTAATAAAAAGATCGACAGAAGGAAAAGGAGCAGGGAAGACTTCTTTACCAGCATAAATGTTGGTTATAATGTTTGGAATGCAGAAAATAGCTCAGGAAATAACTCTCTTTCGGCAATTGCAAAGATTTTGGTCGTCTTATATTGTCATTTATTACCAAACCCACAGAGAGTTAATAAGTCTGAAATCCTTGCTGTTAAACGATTTCATCAATAACAAATACCGGCCTTTTTTTAGACTGATCAAAAATTTTACCGACATAAATGCCAGTTATTCCAATTGTAGTTATAATAACCCCTGAAAGAAACCAGATAGAAACAATAATTGAACTATACCCCGCCACTTCTATTTTTCCTTCCAGATACCGGTATACTAAATATATTCCGGACATAAAAGATCCGAAGGAAATTAACAGCCCGAATTTTACGACTAATCTCAATGGTTTGTCAGAAAAGGATACCAAAGAGTTTATTGCTAAATGTAGTAGTTTTTTTAAATTATAGCTCGACTTACCCGAATCCCTTTTTGAGTGTTCTACTGTTACATTTGCAGCATTAAATCCAACCCACTGAACAAACAGCGGAAAGAATTTGATATAATCTTGAATACTCAAAATTGAGTCAACAACTTTTCTATTATATATCCCGAAATTTGCAATTTGATTGTCAAATGAAGAGTCAGTAAAAAAACCATACGCTTTAGAGAACAATTTTGAAGATAATTTTTTTAGGTAGCTGTCTTTTCTGTTTTCTCTTCTTGCCAACACTAGATCATACCCTTCTTTAGTCTTATTATAAAGTTTTATAATTTCTTTAGGCTGATCCTGTAAATCACAGTCCATTACTACAGTCCATTCACCTTTTGCCAGACTTAAACCGGCCATTATTGCAGGATGCTGCCCAAAATTTTTACTCAACCTAACTGATTTGACTTCCGGATAATTATTACTCAACTTTTTTATTACACTCCAGGAATTATCCGGGCTCCGGTCATCCACTAAGATAATTTCATATGGTACATCTATTTCTTTCATTATTGATTGAATAGATTCTACCAGTTTTGAAACAATCTGCTCAGCTTTGTATACAGGGCTAATTATTGAAAAATATGGAGTACTGTTATTCATCGCTTGAACTTTATCGTTGTTCCTTATTTATCTTAACACTTTTTAACTAATCCTCAAGTCCTTTAATCAAGGTAGAAATGATGTGTTCCTGAGCATCCTCTCCCAACTCAAAGAACATTGGTAACCTTATCAGGCAATCGGAATAAAAGTCACTCCAGGGAAGATCGGAACCATCATATTGATTCTTGAAATAAGGGCTCTTATGCAGACTTAAGTAATGAAAAACAGCTAATATACCCGCATTCTTTAGCAATTTCAAAAGCCGTGTTCTTTGTTCAAGATCTCTGCATACTATGTAAAACATGTGGGCATTATTCGTCGCGCCCTCGATCAGGTAAGGAAAGCGTATGCCATGCTGAGACAATGGCTCATATAACCGATCCCAATATTTATTCCAAATGCTTATTCTTTGTATTTGTATCTGATCAAGATGCTCAAGCTGAGCAAAAAGAAAAGCAGCATTTATTTCAGATGGCAGATAGGATGACCCGATATCCACCCATCCATATTTATCAATCTCTCCTCTAAAAAATGCAGAGCGGTTTGTTCCTTTTTCCCTTATTATTTCCGCTCTTTCTACAAATCTTTCGTCATTTATTACCAGCATTCCCCCCTCGCCGGAAATAACGTTTTTAGTTTCATGAAAAGAAAAAGCAGCAAGATGGCCAAAGCTTCCTAAAGGCTTACCACAATACAATGAATCTATCGCTTGAGCTGCATCCTCCACTACCCACAAGGAATATTTATTTGCCAACGCCAGGATGTTGTTCATTTCGCATGCGATACCAGCATAATGAACCGGAACAATTGCTTTCGTCTTTGGTGTAATTAACTTTTCAATTGAATCCGGATCAACATTAGGGTTAAGGGGATTGCTATCCGCAAATTTTACTTTTGCTCCTCTTAACACAAATGCATTTGCTGTTGATACAAACGTATATGAAGGAATAATCACTTCATCATCTGGCTGGATATTTAACAATATGGCAGCCATTTCCAGTGCATCGGTACATGATGTCGTAAGTAAACATTTTCTGAAACCATATTTTTCTTCAAAAAAAGAATGGCACTTTTTCGTAAATACACCGTCTCCGGAAATCTTCCCGGACTCCACTGCCTGCTTTATATATTCAGTTTCCTTTCCACTCAAATATGGTTTATTAAATGGGATCATGCAGTTTTTTTATTGTAGCTATACGTTTTCGGAATTAACATGGGTTAATTGTAACGCTTTTATATAGAAATAATTATGTCAAACAAATCTTGTTCTGAACTTTTTAAGTGGCAACAGGCTTTCACCTTGTTTACTCTGCAGTTTAATGATTTTTAAGAGCCCCTTGCCACATACCACGACAGGGAAACCGTTCTCAATAAATATGACCTTACCTGTTTGCCTGATCTCTATATTAACATCAGGAAAAACTTCTGCTTCCAGTATTTTAATTATTTCGCCATCTATAGTTGTAGTAGCGCCTTTATAAGGGTAACCCACTGCATCAATAAACCTCACTATATTTTCTGCCGTTTCCATCCAGTTTATTTTATAATCATCTTCATCACGCCATAGGCTATATGTGGCCGCTTTTTCGTCTTGTGTTTCGCCTGTGATTTCTTGTCCAATCCGGATCTGGTACATTATTTTGCAGACTGCTCTTGAATATAATGTGCTAACTATTTCAATTGCATTTTGTATTTTCAGCGGGTAAGTAACTGCCGCCTTTTCCTGAGTAATAATATCTCCTTTGTCATACTCCTGGGTAGCAAACAAAGCGGTTATTCCTATCTCTTTTTCTCCTTTTATCAATTGATTAGGTAACGGTGCGAATCCACGATATTTAGGCAGGAGAGCGTCATGGATTACAATTAGCCGTGTATGAGTAAGGGAAATTAACCATCTCCATGAAATCGCAATAGCAAAACCAGAGTCAATTATAGTGGCTTCGGTTCTATAAAAATAATTAATCTCCGTTTTCTTGCATAATTGTTCAATCTTTAAAGAAAAATCATCTGCTAAATTTACATCCTGACCAATTACAACCTTGTCTATTAAATCTATAAAGTCATTTTGAATTAGCGACTCCAATACACAAAACCCTTTTTGAGTCATTAAAAAAAGTGTGATTTTCGTCATAAAACAATTCTTAAATCAGCTAAGATTATTTATTTTAATGTTTCATTGTGTCATGTTCTAGTATCTTCATCAAACACAGTTCATACACACCAATAGACAACTTCTTTGGTCTTAAATATTCTTTTTCTCATCCTGGCATTAAATCGTCATTTTTTACTTAATAAATTATAAAGCAAACGCTTATTTTTCTATACTTCCTCTGTATATTTCTATCAATTTGCCTATATGTACGGCCGGAACAAATTTCTTCAGAGCTTCACTTCTGGCATTCCGGCTCATTCTATTATATATTTCTGCATCATTTAAAAGCAATTCTGCTTTTTCCCTAAGCATTTCAGTATCTCCAGGCTTAGTCAAAAAACCGGTTATCTCATTTTTAAGCCATGTGCTTACCCCCCCAACATTAAAGCCCACAACCGGCTTACCCTGCATCATCGCTTCGATACCTACTATGCCAAAAGCTTCCGGATATATAGAAGGAAAAATTATCATATAGCTTTCTCCTATTGCCTTATCAATCTCTTCTTTTTTTAACCATCCCCTGAAAAAGACTTTCTTATTTAACTCTTTGTCAGTAATGACTTGTGCCAATGATGCCCTCATTATACCGTCTCCTATAATTTCAAGCTGAATATCATTTCTTTCTGATAGGAGCTTGGTCAATGCTCCAAGCATAATATGCGGACCTTTTGACGATATCAAACGACCAACAAATAGAATCTTTTTAATGGGCTGGTCGCTATTATCACTAACAAAATCAATTTTATTAGTAAAATAGGGATTACAGATCATTTGTTCTTCTCTGACTCCGCATTCCATCATTCCCTGCTTAATAAAGTCAGACATTACAATGATTTTCTTATATCTGTTTGCTGCATCATTTATTTCAAACTTCACATAATTCCAGGCATTCCATACCCTTTTGGGGTGGCGGTTAGCACACCCCTGGGAATAAATATGCCAGAAACAATGCAGTCCATAAGAAATATTACAGGGCTTCTCAGAATATCTCCAGAATTTATCTTTTCCCGGGCAAACCATTACCGGACTATGGACATGTTTAACAACAGGTCTTAGCTGGAAGCAAAATCTGACAATAGCAGGATTAAAAATATTGTGGATATTAATGAGGTGTATATCTTCCTTCTCGCAGTACAAAGTCAAAAAGTGAAATAGATCACCTGCATTTTTTGCTTCCTTTATAACTCCCCTTCCGAATTCCGTTATAACATAACATCCTCTCAATTCGGTAATCCCTATCCAAAAAGTTTCACATCCATGTAACGGCAATAATTCCTGGAGTTGGCTAATGTAAACCTCAGCACCGCCATGAATACTCGTTTTATCATGAAGATGGAGAACCCTTATGGTCTTACAAGGCATCGAAGACACTTTTGAATTCTTATAATTAAAAATTAGACGTAATTGAATAGGTAGATATCAATACAGGGGCAATATTTATACCTTGCTTTGTCATTTTGAGAGCGCATCAATTATCGGGCGTACTGTGTTTTTCCATTCAAAATACTCTTTCACATGGGCATGCCACCTTTGCCCAGCCTGGTTGCATCCTTCCTGATTGTTGAACAAATTCAGGATTATCTGACTTAGTGATAAACTATTTTGTGGCTGAAAATAATATCCGGTTTCTCCCTCTACAATAATATCTTTAAATACCGGGTAATCCGGGACTATAGGGCAAAGCTTAAATACTCCATATTCTAACACCTTTATAGGATAAAGATTTTCTTCAGCATTTGGAATCACTCCAACCGTAAACAATTTATAGTAATTGGGAATATCCTTTTTATTCACCCTTCCTGTAAAAATTACGTTATCCAGATTTTTTTCCTCAACTATTTTTTTTAATCTTTCTCCTTCCTTACTCCAACCTACAATCATTAATATTATTTCACTACAATTTTTTTTATGTAAAAAACTTGCGGCCTCTATTAAATATTTAACGCCATGATATGTTGAAATCGCACCGGCAAAACCAACAACAAATTTATTTTTAGTACTATATTTTTCTAATAATTGTGCAAAAGAGGCTTCGTCATATTTAAAATTGCTGAATTCTACGCCTAGCGTTTTGACCAATATATTCTCTGCCCTAAGCGAAAATTTTCTTGCTACTTGTGAAGCGCCCATCTTACTCATGGTAACCACAAAGTCTGCATTTTTTAATTTTCTCTTCTCAATCCAATTTCCAATATATTCACTAAAAACTCCATAATCTTTACTAATAATTTCCACCATGCACCCATCGGTTTCTATGAAATGAGGAACTTTTAGTTTTTTTGACAAACGATTGCCATAAGATAAAAGATACCCTGAACGTTCGTAAATAAAATCTGGCTTATAATCAAAGATCTGGTTATAAGTAAGTCGTTGTAGTTTTCTTTCCTGCCATATTGTTCTAAGGTCTCGAAGAAATAGTCGTAATCGGCGTGGAATAAATGACTTTATTCTTTCTCTCAAAACATTCTGTTTTGATGTTTTACTATTCGACGTTGGCGTGATATTGAGCGTCCGGGTATTTTTAATCACATCGCCTCCGATAATGGGTAACACATCGAATCCATTTTCTTGAAAACCCAGAATTGTACCTCGCATATGCGTACCCGCCCCTCCGGATTGATCTAAGGTCAGCCCTAAAGAAGGAGCAAGATATAACAGTCTTCGATTGTTTGTTTTAAACAAAAAATTATTTTTTATGTTTTGATCTTCCGTCCGCTCTTTTACTAAAAGTTAATTGTAGTGGTTTTAATAGTTTAACGACCTTCAAATACATTTTCCAATATTTTTCTGTTGTCTTGAAATCATAATGACTTCGTGGCGGAGTTTCTAAAATAGCCTGAAATTCCTCTAAAGTAAAATCTAATTTTTTTGCAACGTATTCAAAGTCCAGCTTTTGCAGCGCCGGATCATATGGGGGTTGTTTCAGCTCTTCCAGGGCTTCTTGTCGTGATAGCTGACCGGAAAATATCAGATTCGATAAATGACACTTTCGCTTGTCTATATTGAATTTAACGGGAAGTATATATCCCTGATAAAACCTCGTAAAAACAGATTCATAATGTTTGCCTCCATAATCACGCCATTCTAATTCGCTTTTTAATACTTCCTTTACCTCAGCTTTATTATAATCAATATAATTAAGCAAAGAAACCAACCGGGTCTTTCTTACAAGTGAATTATACAATTGTGAAGAGAACGATAAAAGAGGCAGCTTACTTATTTTTTTTAATTTTCCATATTTCTTTACGATATCCAAAAGATTTAGCGCATCAAACTTCCGGGAAAAGAAAAAAGACTTTGGCATCACAAATTCGGTACGGGTGTTCCAGCCACTAAGAATTGTGTTGATTTTATATTTCTTTGCGATTTCAAATAAAGCTCCAAATATAAAATGATCGGTAGGAATTTCCAGGTCTAAAACAGAAGCACGAAAATATGCTTTTTGTACTTCTTTAAATTCTTCCCAATCCATTACATAAGTATATAGGTCGAATCCACATTTTTTTACAAGATTTTGAATATTATTGACGGCAAGTTCAGAATTCCAGCCATTATCAAAATGCACCAACAATGGTCTTAGCTGTTCGCGTTTACACAAGTAAGCAAGATAAGAGCTGTCAACGCCCCCACTAACACCCAATATGCAATCATACTGTTGTCCTTTCCCTTTTTTCTTTATCTCTTCGATTATTCCTCTAAATTTTTGCGCGCCAATTTCTCCATTAAAAACAGTTTTTTTCTCCGCCTCTAAATAATCATAGTAATAATTGCAAATACCTTTTTCATCAAAAGTAATATCCGGATCTGCAATAGTATCCATCACGCTCAGGGTGCATTGTTGATACGTTCTGCCGAAATTCGCATGAATATCATTTTTTAAGACTTCTTCATTATACCATTTCATATACAATATTATTATACCCGATTAAAATGCTGTTTCCGGATAGTATTGCCCAATTTTACATCACCTTTAAGGTTATTAATCCTTATAATCAGTGAAATCTATTACGGATAAAGGCTCCAAAGACTCTTATACTTGTGAATAAATTTCTTCAATTAATTCTTGTTGGGGTGGATACGTAATCAAAACAGCCCGATGGGGCCTTTGAAAAACGAAATAACTGCCCGCAGCTACGGCAGATGCACCTTGAATAATTGCATTTCTGAAATCATGTAAAGACGAAGCCCCTCCACATGCTATAACCGGAATGGTTACATTTTTTGATACTTCTTGAATTAATTCTATATCAAACCCCTGAAATGTTCCGTCACGATCTATACTATTTAAAAGTATCTCACCGGCACCTGCATTCTCCATTTCTTTTGCAAACTTCACAGGGCAGTAAGTTGTATTTTTACTGCCGTTCAAACAAAACACTTTTTTCCGGCCTAACCAATCTTTTCTGACGTCTATAGAGACAACCACACTCGAACTGCCAAATTGGCGAGCGACTTCTGAAATAAGTTGAGGCGTTTTCCATGCAGCCATGTTAAAGGATACCTTTTCAACTCCTTCATAAAGTATTTGTTTTACCTGATCGATGGTAGAAATTCCACCTCCATATGCCAAAGGCATGAAAGCCTCTCCAGCTATTTCACTGATTAGTTTTAGATTCGGAGATTTACCTGATGATGTTGCATCTATATCCAAAATAATTATTTCGTCAACTTCTTTTTCATTAAATATTTTAACAGCGTTAATAGGATCGCCTACATACTTATAATTACTGAACTTTATAGATTTATAAAGCCCTCCTTGCTTAACCAGCAAAACAGGTATAATCCTTACTCTTCGCATTAGTAATATTTAATGAAATTTTCGTATAACTTCATACCAAATCTGTGGCTCTTTTCAGGGTGAAATTGCACTCCAATTATATTATTGTGCTCTACTCCCGCCGTAAATTCATATCCGTGCACAGCAGTAACTAATTCGTCTTCTACATTAGTGCATTCCCAATGGTAAGAATGAACAAAATAAAAACGAGGTTGGTTAACCATATCTGTAAAAATTCGGGATGGCTTTTTGATGCTGACATCTGACCATCCCATGTTCGGAATTTTTAATTTATCCCCTATTTTCTCTTTTTTGAATCGGATCACATTACCTGGCAACCAATTTAATCCGGGTAACGTTCCCTCTTCACTGGAGCCTGCAATTAATTGCATTCCAAGACAAACACCTAAAATTGGCTTCTTCTCTTCAAGTATTTTTTTTTCTAAAATCTGAAAATATTCAGCAGATTTCAGATTAGATATACCATGGTCAAACGAACCCACTCCCGGAAGAATATATTTATCGGCATCGGCTATTTGTTTGGGGCATTTTGATATTATCGCCTCCGCGCCGCATCGTGTCAACATTTTTTTAATGGACGTAAGGTTACCTACACCATAATCAAGTATGATTATCATTAGAAAATTAATGCTGTTTGGTAGTTAAAGAACCCCGATAAATACCTTCCAGCTTCTTTGAAATAAGATCGGGGTTATACTCTTTTAAAATATTATTTCTAATTGAAGCAGAATTATACTTATCAATATCATTCATTATTTTAATCATTGCGACCTCTAATGCCTTAGAGTCTTCAACGTTTACAATCAATCCATTTTCTTTATCCCAAAATATCTCTGAGCCCCCACATTTAGTAATAACTATTGGCTTGCCTCTAACCAAAGCTTCCAGAACTACAACGCCAAATGTTTCGTATATGCTTGACAAAACAAAAACATCAGCATAATCTAAAAAATTGACAATATTCAGCGTATTGAGTTGTCCCAAAAATTCCACATTCTTATTTATCTTTAATTTTTCAACCGTGTTTTTTAGATCGTAAATAAGAGGACCATCTCCTATTATAATCAGTCTCGCTAATTGATTCACTTTTATTACACGGGCAAAAGCCTCCAATAAATATTTATGCCCTTTAATCGGTACTAAGCTGGCAACATTAATAAATACAAATTCTTTCTTTATTCTCTTTGAGGGCAATTCACTTAAAAAAACCTCATCTAGTAAATTCGGAACATATTCTGTCGGAGCTAAGGGTTTTCCAATTATTTGTTCAATATCAATTCTCAAATTGGGATTTACTATGATGAATCTCCTACTATTTTCTATAGAGTCTTTTAAAACCGGGATATCTGCAGGTTTTACAAGCCCCCTTCTATAAAATGAACTATGCTCTGTTAAAACATACGGAAGCTTATATTTTTTATAAAGATCAAATGCAAATGCGCCGGCAAAAAGATATCTATTGTGTGCGTGTATCAGCTCTGGCACTCCCCCATCTTTACAATAAGATAAAAAACCAGCAGCAGCGGCTCTTTTCCATTGCTTAAGATTACTAAAATTATCCTTTGCTTTTATATACCGCACCTTCGCTTCATAAACGGGGATGTTTTGTATGCAATAGATTTCAACCGGTAACTTGTATTTTAGAAAAATATTCAGGCAGGCAATAAAAGATTTTTTTATCAATTGATATATACTATCCTTTGAAAGACTCTTATCATTGCTTTTTTTCTTGAATAATCTCCTAATAATTAATTTTAATACTCTGTCAAGAGAATAATCATTTTTTACCGCTAAAATGGAAACCTGAAATCCGTTTTTTTGCAGCGCTTTTGCCTGGTTTAATTCAAATATTGAGCTAAAAGTATTATCCGGGTTCAGCGGTTCAGAAGAAATTATTAACAGCTTCATTTATCGCGTGCTTTCATAGATATAAAAATCAGCGAGCGATCCTTTTTCATCGTCATAATTTTTTGAAGGATATTCATTTTTTATAATCTCCTTCAATTTCCAGTTTTGGAAGCGATTTTGTATATCTTTTGTAAACTGTCTATGATATTCATGTGAGTCTGGTCTGTTCGGAGGCATGTGAAAATTTGACGAATATATAATGACATATTTTTTACCTGTTCTAAAAAGATTAAAGAGATATTTATCATATACCTCTTGTTCAACTAAATGAAAGATCACATCTATAGAAAGTGCGAGGTCACAAATAAAGATACCCTTATTATCATTAAATACTTGCCCATCGTATAAATAAAAAGACTTGGTCGTATCACTCTTAAACTTTTCGATGCAACTTTTCAATGTTGTTATTGAAACATCTAACCCAATATAAGAGGGGTATTTTGCAAGGGTCAACTGGTTTCCATCACCGCATCCAAATTCTATAACATCTTTAATCTGGTATAATTCAACAAAATTATTTAACGTTCTCGCCTTAAATTCGGCAAGATGACCAAAAGAACCGCTACCAGAATTTCCGCCAGCTTTATATCTTGTTTCCCAATAGTTTTTCGAATCGAATTTCGATCTAAAAATAGTTTCTTTAACTCGCGATAATATGCTTTTCATTCTTTGAAAATTTATAACTAAAATATAAGGTGATGAAGTATAATAAAGAATAGCTTAATGCATAAATCAATAAGATCAACGTATATTTCATATGCCAATGGGTTCCTATGAAATATATCAAACAAACTACACAAATAAGAAGTATATCAATTAATAAAGAAAGCCATTGTTTTTGAGCGATATAAGTAACATATGAAAGGGGGCTTACTACGAATTTGAATAAATACAAAACACCTAAGATACTGGTTATCTCACCGGCACCTCTCCATACTGAGCCGAAAAAAAAGGAGAAAATATCCGGGGCAAAAAGTATTAAAATTCCAAAAGGAACGATAGCAATTAAAAACAATGTTTTCAATACTTTTAAAAAAATGGGCCTGCAACTTCCAAACTCATTATAATCTTTTGCTGCACGTTGTCTGAATACATCACCGATTGAAGTGGCAATTAAAGCTATCGGGATCACTAACATTCGAACGCTGATGCCATACCATCCGATAACGCTTTGTCCTGCCACCTGGCTTAATATCATAACAGGGATCTGGTTGGAGAAGTTGTTGATGAAATCTGCGGGTAAACTGAATTTGGGGAAGTTGCTAAACCTTTTTACTACCATCAATATATTTTCACGATGGATATTTAAACGAAGATTGTCTTGTCGAAAAAAAAAATATGACATTCTGAATGTAGGCAGTATCTGGCTAATAAGCAATCCGACAAATAAACCTAACGGTCCTCCGAGAAAGTAACCAATAGAGATGGAAAATACCGGCGATAATAAGGCTGTATAAATACGATTTTTTGACAGGAGTTTAAACGCTCTTTTTCTAACACCCCATGCTGAAAATATGTTATTTAATCCGGCAAAAAAGAGCGACAAGGGTGCAAAAAGTATCCAATCTTTCAGATGAGGACTTTTGTAAACTTCGCTGATCCAGTGCCGGGTAAAAAAAATTCCGACAGCACTAACTATCGTAACTATTACATTAATAAGCAGGGAAAGCTGTAGCACATTCTCGGCCGTATTATCATCTTCAGAAATAATTATCGCATTGCTGTACTGAAATGTTGAAAAGGTTCCAACCAGTGTACAGAACACCATGTATAAACCCAGCATTCCATAGTCTTCGGGGAGATAAATCCTGGTCAGAACGGGTGCCGTTAAAAATGAAATCGCCTGGGCAATTGTTGTGCCGGAGGTAAGCCAGAGCGTGTTTTTAAAAAAGTCGGATTTAAATATTCCAAAAGATTTCATTGCAGAGCATTAATATCCCCTTTATTGAATACCTGTTATTTATCAGCTTATTTTTTTCTTAATCTTAACAGATTAATACCAATAGATTTTGCTCTTTTATGTTCTTCAAAATAATCACCCCCATAGCCGTACCCATAGCCGTATCCATAATATGATCCTCCGCCATAACCATAGTAACCTTTATATCTTCCCTGGGTTTGGATATCATTTATGACAAGCCCCATTTGAGAGAGCCTTTTTTGCATATAAAGATCATTTATCATGGCCAGTTGTCGCTTTAATGTGTATCCATGCCTGACAATGTAAAGGCTCGCATTTGCGTAGTTACTCAGAGTGAAAGCATCGCTTACAAGGCCTACAGGAGCGCTATCAATTATGATACAATCAAAAGTATTCTTTAGCTTATCAAATAAAACGGGAACCTGGGGATCTAACAGGAGCTCCGATGGGTTAGGAGGGACCGGTCCGCAACCAATGACATATAAATTCGGAAAGCCGTCAACCGGCTGTATGATTTTTTCGATATCAGTTACGGTACCTACCATAAAATTGCTCAATCCCTCCGCAGAATGCATATTCAGCCCTTTCAGCAAACGGGGTTTGCGGATATCAAATTCCAGGATAACGGTCTTTTTCCCGGTGAGGGCAATGGCAGCTCCGAAATTTGTTGCTACGAAAGATTTACCTTCTCCGCTTACTGAAGACGTAACCAATATCACAGGATTAGCTACTTTATTTATGAAGTATTGAATATTTGTACGCATGATCCTGAACTGCTCGGCAACAACGCTTCTGCTGCCGGCCCGCACAACTAAAGTTTGGTCCCCGGCATGGCCGATTTCTCCTATAACAGGCGCTTGTGTATGCCGGACAATTTCTTCCCGTTCCCGGATCTTATCGTTTAGCATTTCCATCACGGAAATTATGATGACCGGAACCAAAACACCTATCAGTAGCGCAATTAAATATACATTTCTCTTATTGGGCTTTACAGGGCCGCCTGTGGATGAAGCCTCCTCCAATGGATTAGAGCTGGAAATGGTAGCCGCGGCCGCGATCGCGGCCTCCTCTCTTTTCTGGAGCAGAAAAAGGTAGAGGTCCTGTTTTATCTTCTGCTGCCGCTCAATATCTAAAAGACCCTTGGCTTTTGACGGAACAGATTTAATATGTGATTGTAAACTATTTGCCTGCTGCTGCATTTTATCGGCAGCAATACCATACGCTTTTCTTACATTCTTTAATGCTTCCTGTATTTGATCGCGTAGTTTTGTAATATTAAGCTCTGTGCTCGCTAATGCAGGATTTGAGGGACCTGTAGTTTGAGTAAGCGTACTTCTTTGCAGTTGAAAGGCATTATATTGCGTAAGCAATGGAAGAAGTGTAGCTTCTTCTATGCCAAGGTCTGTTGGCACTATTTTATACCGGTTAGCAGGATTACCTATATACTGCTGCAAATACTCCACCACGCCAATCCGGACCTGTTGCGTAATGAGTTGCTTGTTTACTTCTGAAAAATTCTCGTAGTACTGCTGAGACTGAGTGGTTAAATCAATTACTTCATTTTTTTCCCTGAAATGCAACAGACCGTTTTCCACACCGCCTAACTCGTTTTTTATAGTATCCAGCCGTTCATCTATAAACTGCATGGTCACCTGTGATGTTTCTCTCTTGTCTTCCACATTCATTTTGCCGTATTCATTCATAAGTTCATTAACTACATCTTTGCCATACTGGATATTATCCGTTTCTAATGAAATGTCCAAAATGGTTGCCTGGTCAATAGTTTGTGCAGTAGTAAGCGAGGAAGCAAGAGCGGCTGCAGCATGAAGCAATGGCGTATAAGTAATAATATAATTATCGCTGTTGAAGCCGGAAAAGGACCTGTTAAGCACTTTACTAATCTTAAACTCGCCGGCACTCGTCTGAAAGACGGTACCATACGAAACGACATTATTGGTGTTTGAAAACTTAAAATCTTTTTCCGAGGCCTCAATATCAATAGTAAAAGACATGGAGGAGTCCTTTAATGATATAATGTCAAGCATTATCGGATTAGCGCCGTATATATTTGAGGTCCTAACCTTTCCCTTATTATAATAGCCAACCTGTAATCCTAAGTTCTGCACAACTCTCTTAAGAAGGGGTTTTGACTTCAATATTTCCAATTCATTCTTCAGGTTCACATTATCAGAGAGCCGGAATATATTTTGAAGTTCAGTATTATTGCTTTTGTTCCCTGTTTCTTTATTGATAAAAAGAGAACCTGTTACATTGTATATGGGGGTAGCATAGCGCAGCTTAATGAAAGCGAGAGTCAGCATGATCAGAACAAAAGAAAACAATAACGGCCAATAACGGAGATACCTGAAAATAAACTCCTTTAACTGAATTTCTTTTACCGGCTGCTTGCTCTCAAATCCTGCTTCAAAACGGTCAGACATGAACTGGAAGATTTTACTTAGTCCTGAATTATATTGTTCGTTAGAATGTTCTACTGCCAAACCCGGCTGAATATCAACGACACCGATACCAGTATCGACGTAATCGTCGCTACCGTAGCCAATCTCCTTGTTGCCGTCTGCTCAGAAATACTTGGCTTCTTCGGGTTTGCCTTTACAATCACCACATCATTTTGCCGCAAATAATAATATGGAGAAAGCATTACGTCCGGCTTGCTTACATTAAGGTAGCCGAAGCTTCGCTTACCGTTAACCTCCCTTACAATAAGGATACTGTCCTTTTCGCCGTATAAAGTAATATCTCCCGCCATGCCCAGCGCCTCCAGGATACTGATCTTTTCATTGGGGATAGAATAAACACCCTGGCGGGTCACCTCCCCCAGCATGGTAAACTTATAATTGAGGAACCGGATATTACAATAGGGATTTTTGAGATAGGGCGTGAGCTTTTCCTTCAGCAGTTGCTCCAGCGCTGCGCGGGTCATGCCTTCTACATGCAATAACCCTAATGACTGAAAACGGATATTTCCGCCGGCATCCACCAGATATCCGGGCATGGAAGGACTTGTTTGCCCGGTGGCTGCACTTAACCCTGCAGAAGAAGTGGCAGCAGAGGAGATTGCGGTGGTCGCCATTTGCTGGTTGTATACCGCTGTTACTTCCGGGTTATCACTATAAACGGTTATGCCGATAAGGTCTCCTTTCTGTATAACAGGTTCAGGAATATTTATTTTACTCAGCGCTGCAGTATCAATGGGCCCCTGCAGGTATTGTACCTGCCGCGGCGCCTTACAGGAAAATATAAAAAGCAACATTACCCATACTATGACGGGAGCATTCCAATATGTCGCACCGCTTTTCCCTCTCTGCTGCGCGGAGAGGGAATAAAAAGGGTGGGGGCAATTAAAAATGCGGCGACAATTTGAAATGCACCATTCAGCGCTGCGAGGAAAATACCGTGCTGGTTTTTTACAGGGGATATTCATTGTGTTGGTTCTAATAAAAACTGTCCGGTTTTAGCTCACCGGGCGGATTTCGTTGCCGGTCAAATGGGCTGTAAGCCTGAAACCCAGGCTATATAATACTACCTCCACTTTATTCCTGTCTGACCTCACAACCACACCCTCTTCGTCCATGAGTACACCGTTCATTATTTTAACACGCTGTTCAGGCCTTAGTTCAACAGGAGAAGCTTCTATAAAATCAAATTCATTAAGAAAACGCTTGATCAGCCCTATTTCTTCATTCCGTATGATCGCGGGGCGGTCATTCCAATACACAAAATTTACCACCCCATCCACCGATCTTACCTTTTTGATCTCTTCCTCCGTGATACTGACAAACACATACGATTTAAACACGGACTCTTCTATCACCTTATACCTGTCGCTCCACCTTCTTCTTACTTTATGGAGGGGACAATAGGTTGTAAACCCCTTTTCCGAAAGCAATGCAAAAACTTTCTTTTCCCACCGCGGCTTTGTGTACACCGCGTACCAATGTTTCTGACCCATAGCGGTTTGGTTACGGCAACCTGAATAAATTTTAAACAACTGTAATTTTGACGGTTAAAGATAGTTATTTAAACAAATTTGTTGCCGGCATTACACAGCTTCGCCTCCCTCAGTCCCATTCCTGAATTTTTAGATTATCTTTTGCTGCTATTTTGTCTGCCTGTTCTAAAGTTAGAGGAAAATCATTTCATATCTGATGCTGAAATAAAGAAGAATACATGGAGCGTCAACAAATCCCTGTCATTTTTCAGTAGATATTCTGGATTACCCGGTAATGGAAGAACTTGAACAAACTCAAGCAATTACAGGAACGTCTGCATCTGAATTTTCGTATCGCAAATATATATTTTAAATGTTTTGATTTGATACGCGCTTTTGCTTACCTGTAATAACGACCTGCTATTATCCCTGCAATTTTATCAGAAGCTTTTCCGTCCCCGTACAGTGGTTTCCAGGGAAGCCCGGGGTGGGTTTTATAAGCATTCAAAAGATTACTGTCGGCAGGCGGGGCTAATTGATTCCAGCCCCCTTCCAGGGTTTCTGTCCATTCTGTTTCTTCCCGGAGGGTTATACAGGGCTTTTTCGCCCAATATGCTTCTTTTTGCAATCCTCCGGAATCTGTAATCACGGAATGACACTTTTCCAACACCAGCAGCATCTGAAAATAGGAGAAAGGCTCTGTTATCGTTACATTGGGCGGGAGCGTCAATTCCCGGATATGACCCCTGTTCCTCGGATGCACAGGCCAGATTATCCGGGTAGGCAACGCTCCCAAAGATGTTAATATTTTAGATAATTGTTCTTTACTGTCAGTATTGGAAGGGCGATGAAGCGTAAGTAAAGTAAATGCTGCCCCAATATCTATCCCGCTGATAACCGGGTTTATTTTTTTTGCAAGCGTCGAGAATGTTAAAAAAGAATCATACATCACGTCCCCTACATTATGTACATTGGATACAATCCCCTCTGTAGCCAGTTGCCTTACCGCACTTTCGGAAGGGCAAAAAAGTAAATCCGACAAATGGTCTGTAACCACCCGGTTTATTTCCTCAGGCATAGTGCGGTTAAAACTTCTTAGCCCGGCTTCGATATGAATAACCGGGATGTGCAGTTTAGAGGCTACCAGAGACCCGGCTACTGTTGTATTGGTATCTCCATATAATAGTACCGCCTTAGGTGTTTCATTCAAATTGTTAATAATGCTTTCCAGCCCCGTCATCATACCGGCGGTTTGCACAGCATGGCTTCCTGAACCGATATTCAGGTTGTAGCGCGGTTGGGGAATACCCAGCTCTTCCCAGAATATCTGGCTCATTCTCTCGTCATAATGCTGCCCGGAATGGACAATTGTCTCCGGTATCCCTTTCTCAATAAATGCTTTGGAAACCACGGCAGCCTTTACAAACTGCGGTCTTGCGCCAATAAGTGTAATGATCATCTCCTATTTGTCTAATTGATTATATATCCTTTCAATTATTTCTACCACTTTCAGCCCCTCCAGTGCATTCGTAGTAATGGGAGACCGCCCCTTTAAAACATCAACCACATTTTCAAAAATATAATGATGATTGGCCGCCGAGCCTTTATACGGGCCATAATCATTGGGCGGATTTGCCGGGGGCAGCTCCGGCATCGTATAATCTTTAATATGGCAAAACTCTACCTCATTCATATACTGGCCTCCAACCTTTACCATTCCATTTTCCGCTATAACGGTTATGCTGCTTTCGAGATTTTTGTTCCAGCATGAGGTGGAATAGCTGAAATTTCCCATCCCGCCGTTAACAAAATCAAACTGTACAAAACCGGAGTCTTCAAATTCAGTCAGCCCCTGGTGATTGAAATTGGCAAAACGCCCGCTAATATTTTTTATGTCTCCAAACAGCCAGAACATAATATCAATAAAATGCGAGAACTGGGTAAAAAGCGTTCCTCCGTCCAGCGCTTTGGTGCCATGCCAGTTGCCGGGGGTATAATAGCGTTCATCCCGGTTCCAGTAGCAGTTAACCTGCACCATAAAAATTTTCCCCAGTATGCCCTTCATAAGTACATCCCTGAGCCATACTGAAGTGGGGGAATACCTGTTCTGCATAATACAAAACACCTGCCTGTGCTGATGCAGCGCCTCATAAATGATCCGCTCGCAGCCTGCTTTTGTGAGCGCCATGGGTTTTTCTATCAGCACATGCTTTCCTGCTCTCAGTCCCTGAAGCGCATGCTCCTCATGAAACCCATTGGGAGTAGCGATGCTCAGCACATCAAAATCCAGGTCGCTTTTCAGCAGCTCTTCTACCGAATTGAAATATGCAATACTGTTATTTTCTACTTTTACCTTTTCCCTGGAAAGCACATCGCAGCCTGCCACCCAGGCACATTCGCTGTTCTGGCTTACCATAGCAGCATGGCGCTTTCCTATATGCCCAAGACCTGCTATAGCAAATTTTATTTTTTCTCCGTCTTTCATATTGCTGTTGTTACAGTTTTATTTTTCAGTATATATTTTTCTTTGGTTTCGGGGCAAAAAGCTACCCCGTCCGCATCAAAATGCAGCTTATGGCCATTTTTGCTCATCCAGCCTGTCTGCCTCGCCGGGTTACCCACCACCATCGCATAAGCCGGTACCGGCCTGGTGACCACGGCCCCGGCCCCGATAAAAGCATATTCTCCGATTTCATAACCACATACAATAGTGGCGTTGGCTCCGATGCTCGCTCCTTTTCTCACGATTGTCTGCCGGTACTCGTCTTTCCTGGATACAGCACTCCGCGGGTTGAACACATTGGTGAACACCATTGATGGGCCTAAAAAGACATCATTCTCACAAATAACCCCTGTATAAACGGAAACATTATTCTGCACTTTCACATTATTGCCGAGAACCACCCGCGGGGAGATCACTACATTCTGCCCTATATTGCAATTATTGCCAATCATACAATCGGGCATAATATGAGAAAAATGCCAGATCCTGGTTCCCTCACCAATGATACAACCTTCATCTATAACTGCAGTGGGATGCGCGAAATAACCCATAGAAGAATACTTTATTTTAGATTTGCCCCATGAAGACAGGGCCGGGTGAAATATTAACGCACCTCTTTACATTTTCGTATCGCAAATATATATAAAGAGCGTTTATTGTTAGGAAGTTAGGCCATTGGGATGTTTTTAACAAGGCATAGCTGCTCCCGCTGCCGGAAATGCTTATCTTCGTAGCCGCACGATGTGGAAATTTATCGCATATATGCTCCTCGGGTACGTATTGTATCGCTTCCTTACAGGTTTCCTGATCCCCGTTTTCCGCACAGGAAAGCAGATCAAAGCCCGGTTCAGCCAAATGCAGGAGCAGATGGACCAGCAGCAGGCTGCATCTCCCCGCAGCAACAATAAATCCCCCGACAAAACTCCCGTTGGAGATTATATTGATTTTGAAGAGGTGAAATAACCTACATTTGCCATCCTTTTTCACCTCATTTTTAAGATTATGGCAAATCAATTATTCGACTTTGGATTGATCGGGTTAGGCGTTATGGGACGCAACCTCTTATTGAACATGGCTGATCACGGCTTTGCTGTGATAGGTTACAACAGGTCTCCGCAAAAAGTTACTGAACTGGAATCAGAAATAGTTCCCGGCACTACAGTTAAGGGCACTTCGGATCTTGCAGAAATGGTGAATGCTTTAAAATCCCCGAGAAGGATCATGATGCTGGTGCAGGCGGGTAATCCCGTTGACCAGGTGCTGGAAGAGCTTATTCCTTTGCTCAGCAAAGGAGATATTATAATTGACGGGGGAAATTCACACTATACCGATACCCTCCGGAGGGTAAAATATATGCAGGACAAAGGCTTCCATTTTATGGGGGTCGGCGTCTCCGGCGGAGAAGAAGGCGCCAGGAGAGGACCAAGTATCATGCCGGGTGGCGACCCTGAAGCATATCCTCATGTACAGCCTATGCTCGAAGCGGTTTCCGCCAAAGTAAACGGGGAACCCTGTGTAGCGCATCTTGGTAAGGGCGCTGCCGGTCATTACGTGAAAATGGTGCACAATGGTATAGAATATGGCATCATGCAACTGATCAGCGAAGTATATGATGTGCTGCACCGTGGCTACGGGCTGGATAACGACGAGCTGCATGAAGTATTTAAACAATGGAACGAAGGGGAGCTTCAGTCCTTCCTGGTGGAAATAACCCGCGATATTTTCCTGAAAAAAGATGATAAGACCGGTAAAAGGCTGGTAGATGTTATCCTCGATAAAGCCGGCTCAAAAGGTACCGGCAAATGGACTTCGCAGGATGCAATGGATCTTGGCATTGCCATTCCCACAATAGATATCGCCGTAAGCATGCGCAATCTGTCCGCGCTGAAATCGGAACGCGTGGCAGCCTCTAAAATATACACCAGCCCGGTAAAGATCACCGGTATTTCCAAAGAAGAGATCATAGCAGAAGCCAGGGCCGCGCTATTTTTCGGCACACTGATCAGCTATGCCCAGGGGCTTGCATTATTGTATGTGGCATCCAAAGAATACGACATGGAGATCCCGCTGCCGCAGGTGGTAAAAATATGGAGAGGCGGCTGCATCATCCGGTCTACGCTGCTTGAGGTATATTATAAAGCATATACTGCCAACCCCTCTCTCTCCAATATACTGCTCGATACCAATATTGCAGAGCTGATAAAATCACGGGAAGCCAATACAAGGAAATTCGTTTCCAAAGCTTCCCTGTCCGGCATCCCCGTGGCAGGATTGAGCGTATCCCTTGGTTATTATGATGCTTACCGCAGTGAGACCATGCCAACAAACCTCATCCAGGCGCAGCGCGACTTTTTTGGAGCGCATACCTTTCAGCGCGTGGACGAAGAAGGGATTTTCCATGCACAATGGCAATAATTATTTTGACAGAACCATTTCTTAATTATGCAAAATCATAAGCGCCCACCCGCTTCTCTTATTTTTATTTTTGGCGGGAGCGGAGACCTGAATCTCCGCAAACTAACGCCTGCCCTGTATAATTTGTTTTTAGACGACTGGATGCCTGAGAAGTTCGGTATTGTGGGGATCGGCCGGTCTGAATATACAGATGAATCCTACCGCAATCACCTCCTCGAAGGGATCAAAAAATTTTCAAGAAGAAAAGAGGAGGCCAACGGCGAATGGCAGGCTTTTTCCCAACACATCGGCTACCTGCAGATGGACGGAGAAGATGCGGCTTCATACTCAAAGATCAGCGACCTGGTAAAAGCAAAGGAAAAGGAATACGGAGAACATCCGAATGTTATCTTTTACATGGCCGTTGCACCACAGCTTGTGCCTGATATTGCTTCCAAGCTCGGTCCTCTTAATATCTGTGCAGATACCAAATGTACACGTATTGTGGTGGAAAAGCCGTTTGGGCATGATCTTGCCAGTGCACAGGAGCTCAACCGGCTGCTGGGCACCATGTTTGATGAAAACCAGATCTTCCGCATTGACCATTACCTGGGAAAAGAAACAGTGCAGAACATACTGGCGCTGCGCTTTGCCAACGCCCTTTTTGAACCGATATGGAACCGCAATTACATTGAGAATATACAGATCACTGCCGCAGAAACGGTAGGCGCGGAAAACCGCGGCGCTTATTACGAGAAATCAGGCGCATTGCGCGATATGGTGCAAAATCACATGCTGCAGCTATTGTGCATGGTTGCCATGGAAGCTCCCGTATCTTTTGACGCCAACGAGATCAGGAATAAAAAAGTGGATGTGCTGAACGCCATCCGCCGCATTGACCCGGGCGAAGTGCAGGATTATGCCGTAAGGGGTCAGTATGCCGAAGGCTGGATGCATGGTGATAAAGTAGCAGGGTACCGCCAGGAAAAAAATGTGAGCCCGCAATCCAACGTGGAAACCTTTGCAGCGGTTAAATTTTATATAGACAACTGGCGCTGGCAGGGTGTTCCCTTTTATGTGCGTACCGGCAAACGGATGAACAGCAAGAGCACCATTATCACTATCCAGTTCAGAAAAGCCCCCAGCTTCGCTTTTCCGCCTGAGGCGGCAAACAGCTGGCGGCCTAACCGGCTTACTATCAGCATTCAGCCTGAAATGGATATCCGCCTGCGTTTCCAGGCCAAGCGACCCGGGCAAAATCTTGTGCTGAGCCCCGTGGATATGATCTTTAATTACGATGAAGCCTACGATGAACATGAGCCGGAAGCTTATGAAACGCTCCTGCTTGACGTTATGGAAGGCAATGCAACCCTGTTTATGCGTGCCGACCAGGTAGAGGCCGCCTGGAAGATCATTATGCCGATACTGGAAACCTGGGAAACAAGAGTACCCGTTGATTTTCCCAATTACCTTCCGGCCTCCTGGGGACCTGAAGATGCAGAAGCGCTTATAGCAAGAGACGGCTTTAACTGGCTGACGCTTTCACAGCCGCATGAGGAATAATATACAGCGACGAATGCACGAATATTTAATAGTATTTTGATTCCTTTATTCGTGCATTCGTGGCATAAAAAATATATTGGATCGCTAAACAGTAATTCCTACTTATTATGACGCTCCATATCCAAAAAGACCCTGCGGCGGTAAGCCAGGAGCTGGCAGAATGGATAACAGCCTATATTGAATCCATCCTTTCAAAAAAAGACCGGTTTACCTGGGTATTAACCGGCGGCAGCTCTCCAAAGGCGTTATACGACTTGCTGGCAGGCGCTCCTTACAGCAGCCGCATAGCCTGGGAAAAGCTGCATTTTTTCTGGGGAGATGAACGTGCTGTTCCTTTCGACGACGACAGGAACAATGCAAAAATGACTTATGAGCATCTTCTCAATAAAGTGCCGGTGGCAGCGTCGCAGGTGCATGTCATGCGCACAGATATTGATCCGGACAAAGCTGCCGCGGAATACGAGCAGGTATTAAGAACCTATTTTACCGGTGAAGGCCAAAGCTTTGATCTTGTACTTTCGGGAATGGGAGACGACGGGCATACGCTTTCTCTTTTTCCTGGCACAGCAGTGGTGCACGAAAAGAAAGCCTGGGTAAGTGCATTTTACCTTGCTCCGCAGCAAATGTTTCGCATAACGCTCACGGCTCCCATAGTAAACAGGGCCGCACGCGTAGCCTTCCTGGCCTTCGGCGCAGCAAAAGCGCATGCGCTTTATGAAGTGCTGGAAGGAAAATATAACCCCGACCTTTATCCTTCGCAGGTGATACAGCCTTCTTCCGGGGAACTCCACTGGTTTACAGACAATGATGGCGCCGCTTTGCTGGGAAGATAAGCCACGAATGCACGAATGTATTTTTAATATATTTATTCGTGCATTCGTGGCTTTGTTGTATCTAAAAAATTTATTCCTGCATTTTATGGCATTCAGCTTATTTTTATACAAGCTAAAACCTAAGAAAATGCCGGCAATTCTTTTTAAAGACGAAAGCTATCAGATCATTGGTATCTGCATGGACGTACATAATAACCTTGGTCCTGGCTTTTTGGAGATTGTATATAAAGATGCTTTAGAATATGAATTTTTAAAAGCCGGCATACCTTATGAAAGAGAAAAAAGATATGATGTACATTATAAAGACATTATTCTCCCACACAACTTCTTCGCTGATTTTATAGCTTTTGGCAACGTTATTTTAGAAGTAAAAGCAATAACAGGAATTCCGGAAGAAAGTATAGCACAAGCGATCAATTATCTAAAAGTATCGGGAAACAGGTTAGCATTGATTGTGAATTTCGGAGAGCTGAAGCTACATTATAAAAGATTAGTATTTTAAAAAAGAATAGCTACGAATTCCGGCGGTCCGCAAGCAAGAATGATCTATGAATACAATAGCCACGAATGCACGAATAAAAAATCAAATGCATCATATATTCGTGCATTCGTGGCTATCATTCCCCATTTTATTTCCTGCTGTTCATTTTGGCTAACAACCTGAGTATCTCAAGATACAACCAAACTATAGTTACCAGCAGCCCAAACGCACCATACCATTCCATATATTTCGGGGCGCCGGCATCAGATCCTTTTTCGATCATGTCGAAATCAAGAATGAGATTGAGCGCTGCTATACCTACCACCACAAGCGAGAAAATAATGCCGAATGTGCTGCCCTGGTGAATGAAAGGAATATCTATACCAAAAAAGCCGAGCACAATGGTGATAAGGTAGAAAATAGCGATACCCGCAGTAGCAGTGATGATCACAGACTTAAAGGTTTCCGTGGCACGGATAATGCGCATATTGTACAGGATGAACATGGCTATGGCAACACCGAAAGTGAGCCCCACTGCCTGCACAATTATAAAAGGCGCCTTGGCCTCAAAAGCGTAATTATAGTAGGCAGATATGCCGCCCACAAAAAGCCCCTCCAGCAAAGCATAAGCAGGAGCCAGGTATGGCGCCCAGGTCTTTTTGAATACAATAACGAGCGCTACAACCAACCCTCCGATAGCGCCACCCCACATATACGGTGTAACATCCACACCTTTATTGAAGCTGTACCAGCTGAAGAAGGCGGAAGCCATCACCATCAGGAACATGAACCCAAATTTATTAAGCGTACCTTTTACCGTCATTACATCACTCCTGTCGCCCGTGAGCGCAGACTGAAACATTTTTTCGGTAAGGGTAGGATTTCCAGATTTAAATAATTCCATATCGAGTGTTTTAGACAGTAAAGATAACTAATTTTTTGAGGGTTTATTTTGACAACCGGAGTTAATGTTGACCTAACTTTGCAACGTTTAATCTTAAATTAAAAAAATGGCTGCTCATACAGAAGTTTTACAGGAAGTAGTGATAAAATTTGCCGGCGACAGTGGTGACGGTATGCAACTTACCGGGAGCCAGTTTACTAATAATACCGCCTTATTAGGTATAGATCTTGCAACCTTTCCCGATTTTCCCGCGGAGATCCGGGCGCCACAGGGCACGCTGCCGGGCGTCAGCGGTTACCAGCTTCGTTTTTCAAGCGAAATGGTATATACCCCGGGAGACGAATGCGATGTGCTGGTTGCCATGAATGCCGCTGCGCTCAAGGTAAACCTGAAATTTTTGAAAAAAGGGGGTAAGATCATTGCCAATACCGATGGCTTTGACGTGAAGAATCTAAGATTGGCCAATTATCCGGACGGCGTTAACCCGCTTGAAGACAACAGCCTTGAGAGCTATCAGGTGATAAAAATGGACGTCACAAAAATGACCAGGGAGGCGTTGAAAGATATTTCCATGGGAACCAAGGAAAAAGACCGTGCAAAAAACATGTTCGTCCTGGGCTTCCTTTACTGGATGTATAACCGTAACATGGACAGTACTATCGCCTTTCTGCAGGAGAAGTTCGGTAAGAGCCCAGAGATATATGAAAGCAATATAAGAGCATTACAGGCCGGCTATAATTACGGAGATACCACAGAAGCAAGCGGCACTACCTATACCGTTGCAAAGGCAAGAATGGCACCGGGCGTCTACCGCTCCATTATGGGCAACCAGGCTTTGGCCTATGGATTGATCGCCTTTTCACAAAAGAGTGAGCTGCCCATGTTCCTTGGTTCATACCCTATCACTCCCGCATCTGATATACTGCACGAGCTGAGCAGGCATAAAAGCTTTGGTATCCGCACCTTCCAGGCAGAAGATGAAATTGCCGGTATCACCTCTGCTATCGGCGCGTCTTACGGAGGCAGCCTCGGAGTAACTACCACCTCCGGCCCCGGCATGGCGCTTAAAACGGAAGCCATGGGGCTGGCTGTAATGCTGGAGATCCCGCTTATTATCGTTGATGTTCAAAGAGGCGGTCCTTCTACCGGCCTGCCAACCAAAACAGAACAGAGCGACCTGCTCCAGGCATACTATGGCAGGAACGGTGAATGCCCGATGCCTGTAGTGGCAGCAGCCACCCCCAGCGACTGCTTTGATGCCATATATGAAGCCTGCCGTATTTCCGTAGAGCACATGACCCCTGTTATTTTTCTCAGCGACGGGTATATAGCCAACGGGGCCGAACCATGGCGGTTTCCCCAAAGTGATGATCTCCCCGCCGTGAAGGTGGCGTTCAAAACAGCACTTGGTCATGGCGAAGAAAAATTCCAGCCTTACCTGCGCGACGAGAACCTTGTAAGACCCTGGGCCGTGCCCGGCACACCTGGACTGGAACATCGTATCGGCGGCCTGGAAAAACAAAATATTACGGGCAATGTGAGTTATGATCCGGAAAATCACCAGTTGATGGTAAAGCTCCGCGAGGAAAAAGTGGAGAAAATCGCAACCAGTATCCCGGATCAAAAGCTGGACAGCGGCCCGGAAAAAGGCCAATTGCTGGTATTAGGATGGGGGTCAACTTATGGAGTGATCAAAAGCACGGTTGCTGAGCTACAGTCACAGGGAGTTGCTGTTGCGCATGCGCATATCCGTTACCTGCGCCCGTTTCCAAAAAACCTTGGCGACATCATCAAAAATTTTGACCAGGTGCTTATCCCCGAGATCAATAACGGCCAGCTGATAAAGATCATCCGCGACAAATATCTCATAGATGCAAGGGGATATAATAAAATAATGGGAGTGCCAATTACAAAAAGCGAGCTGACTGAAGCGATCCGTAAAATGCTGTAGAATTAGCTATGGGCTATGAGCCGTGAGCTTGTTTTTTATTTTCTTTAACTCGGCGCAGGTAATTTTTCGTATGGAATAAAATCCATGCTGCTTCTTCCCTGCATGAGAAAATCAATTCTGTTCCTGGTACTTGTTTTACTGCTTGCCGGCATTTCTGCCGGAGCCTGGTATTATTCAAAATTTCATAGCCTCGGGCTGCAGGGAGCAGATAGCAATCTTGTTGCAGAAGACAGCTCCTTTCTGAAAAAGCAACGGCATTTCACCGGTCGTCTTAAAAACTATGCCGTAGCAAACAAATGCAACAGCCGTGTTTGTTTTCTTATTGATATGAGCATTTCATCGGGAAAGAAACGGTTTTTTGTATATGATATTGAAAAAAATACAGGCATCGCCTCCGGGCTTGTAACGCATGGCCGCTGTAATGAGCCCTGGCTGAAAGGCAGAAAATTCAGCAATACCGAAGGAAGCGGCTGCAGCTCGCTGGGGCTTTACAAAGTGGGTGCAAAATATAACGGCAGGTTCGGCCCGGCATATAAGCTTCACGGGCTTGATTCCACCAACAACAATGCTTTCAGGAGATTCGTGGTGCTGCATGAAATGGATTGTATCCCCGAAGAAGAAACTTTTCCTTTTCCTATCTGCCAGAGCGATGGCTGCCCTGCCGTAGCTCATGGCTTTTTTAAAAAGCTGCAGGAAGAGATTGCAGCATCCGCAGATCCTGTACTATTATATATTTATGAATGAGCTCCCGCTCCGGCGCCCAGTCCTGAATTATACTTTTATTGTTCTTTCATCTGATTCTGGTATGGCTTTTCTATTTTATAGTATAGAAAAGAGTTATCTTAGTGTAAATGTTATTGACATGAGCGTGCCGGAATTAACAATGATTATTGTATTTATTGTTGCCCTTTTCTTCATTAACATATTTTTGAGCACCCGATATCCGGGCAAAATTGCTCCCGATAAGATTGAAGGGGCGAGATTGATCGGGCTGGCCTTTCTCCTGGGAATATTTTACATTGCTGCATTTGAAGGCTCCCACAGTAACGGTTTTCTGGTGGCGCTGGTAATCCTGACCGTTCATTTTATCCAAAGAAGTTATAAATGGATAATGGGGTTAAACGCTAAAGAAGCATAGCGGTAACCACAGGCTCGCACAACAAACCTGTTGTCTTTTATTAAACTTTCCCCACGCCGGGACTACGCCCGGGAATATAGTAAATCCATTTTCTATAGCAATGTTGTTTCCAGCGTAATACTGGTATTCAGCAATTGGCTGACAGGGCAATTGGCTTTGGCATCAGCCGCAGCAGCATCAAACTTTGCCTTATCAATACCGGGTACTTTTGCTTTCAGCACAAGGTGCGAGGAGGTAATGCCCGTGCCTTCCAGCGTGATCGTACAATCGGTGTTGATCTCTTCTGCAGTAAACCCGGCTTCAGCCAGCACAAATGCCAGCTTCATGCTAAAGCACCCGGCATGAGCGGCAGCGATCAGCTCTTCAGGATTGGTACCTGTACCATTCTCGAAGCGCGACTTATAGGAATACTGGGTTTTGCTGAGCACATTGCTCTGTGTGCTTACTACACCATTGCCATCTTTGCCGGCGCCCTTCCATACGGCAGTTGCTGAACGTTTCATGATAATATGGTTTAATTGTTATTAAAATACTTACTGTCCTTTTCATTCTTAAACAGGTAATGCATAAATAATACAGGTATGAATTTACAGCTATTATAGCAGATCAAGCAAAGCCCGTTCTGGCAGAGGTTTGGTAGCATTGCCCGGTGCCGGGCCAGACCCACAGGTGTTCGAAACCTTTTTGGGGATTAATTTTGCTTTATGACGGCAAAAGAGATCATAGGATTGATACCAGAAGGAATATTTGAAGAACTATCAGCAGAGACTAAGGTAGATGCACAAGTCAAGAAATTATCAGGAGAAGTCATATTCAAATTGATATTGTTTTCAATGTTGAATACATCGAAGCCGAGTTTGCGGGTGATAGAGACTTTTTTGCAATCGGCACAATTCAAATCGTTTACAGGTTAGACAAAAGCGGAGCGCCTATTTGTTTCGTAACTTATATAATAAATGAAGAGGCTTATCTCATAGCCGCCTGGTATAAGCAACGCTGGGAAATAGAAGTGTTCTTCAAATTTATCAAGCAACATCTCAACGTAAATCATCTGGTATCAAGAAATATTAACGGTATCAAAGTAATGATTTATGTGACCATGATACTGGCTATTCTTATTATTGCTTATAAAAAAATAAACAGGATAAAAAGATTCAAGATTGCCAGGTTGAAATTTGAACTGGAACCGGAAACAGAAATTATGTGTGAAGTTTCATGACATTCGCTACATTTTTCTTTTCTCTATATTGCGACACTTTCTTCGAGGACTAATTGCTGAATAGAGATCAACTGCTGAGTACTTTATCTATAGCTTTATCCACAACAGCGAATGGAAATCCTTTCAAATTGAAATGAGCTGTTGTGGATAAAATATTCATCGGTCTGAAGTGATTTATTTACTGCGAACACTTGTATTATGAGTTCAAATAAGAGAGCTGTTAAAGCCAGAGAGACCTGGTTAAAATGTTATGAAGAACTCGGTTCTGTGAGTAAGGCTGCCCGAAAGTGTGGCATCCCCAGATCAACATTATATCGATGGATTAAAAGGGTCAAGTCTGACGGTAGAGCTGGCTTAGTAGGACAATCCAAAAGACCTAAAATCCTGGCTAAGCAAAAAATAACAGAAGATATTATTGAACTGATAAAATCTATCAGATTGGAATTTAGATTTGGACCTCAAAGTATCAGCACTCATCTTTCAAGAGTCTATAACATTGAAATTTCTAGCCCTACTGTTTGGAGAGTGCTGAAAGCGAATAATATTCCTAACATAAAAAAGTACAAAAAGCATAACGATATAACTCGCTACAACAGACCGATTCCAGAAGATAGAGTCCAAATTGATGTCACTAAGGTTGGACCTAAATGCTATCAATTTACGGCCATCGATGATTGCACTAGGTTGAGGACACTTAGATTGTATCCAAATAAAAAGGCTGAATCTGCTGTAGATTTTGTTGGGCACATTTTAGACACCTTTCAATTTCCCATCCATAGAATTCAGACTGATTGGGGTACGGAATTTTTCAACGATGCTTTTCAGGAAGAGCTTATGATACACTTTATTAAATTCCGACCTATAAAGCCTCGTAGCCCACATTTAAACGGCAAGGTTGAAAGATCTCAACTAACTGATAAAGCAGAGTTTTATAGTACCATTCCACGAAAAGAACGAACAGTTGAATTAACTGACAAGCTTCTTGAATGGCAAAACTTTTACAACCATAAAAGACCGCATGCTTCATTGAATGGCAAAACTCCTCATGAAAAACTTTTATCTGTAGAACATCTTGTTCCAATTCAGCCGGATGTAACATCTAAATATTGGGAAAAAGAAGAGGAAATACACTCTAGAAGTAGTATATGGTATTATCACAAATTGAGACCAAAAGTGTCTCACATGTCTTGAAATATCACAAATTATGAAAGCCGTAGTTATTCTTTGCGGTGGTAACCCCGACAATGCTCCACATCTCTTTAATTCTGCTTGAAAGGTTTCGAACACTTGTGGCGAGACGCTTGCGCCTGGTTCCTGAGTATTTTTAACACGCCTTATTCCCTGAGCTCATATGCTTACGCGATGAAGGGGATTGTGTCTGCGAATACATATCCCTCAACTCAATGTTTTAGACAATCTTAATAGATATTCCTTTGCCTGATTATTATCAACTAAGTTATTTATTTGTTCAAAAACTTGTGCTTCATAGCTTGCTGCAGCAACTCCATTTCCTATTAACTTTAAATCGCTAATAAGCCGTCGAATTGTATAAAATTCGTCTTCGCTTAAAATCGCTAACTCTTTTTTTGAAGCACGAGTAAATCTATCATCATCTCCTCGATACTTCTCGAATACTTTTAATTTTTCTACAGTGATCATAATTTCAGATTATCTAAAAACGTCATGATAAATTAAATTAACATTATCCTTCAATACTGGGTATTCGACATTTCTCCAAACACTTTCTAATCTAACACCATCAGTTGCATTATGAAAAACATTAGCCGTTCCTTCTGCTCCTTTTGCAAATGATGATGATGCTTTCTCCCAAAGCTTATTTGCTAATTTTTCCGGTATATATTTTTCTAGCACCTGCAAAAGTCTGCCTTTAATAGTCATATCTAGCGTTTTCATGCCATTTGCTCTTGCAAAAGCAACTGCAGCAGATTTAGCCGTATTGCCCCCGCCCAGGCGCAAGCGTCTCGCTTGTGCCGCCTATGGTAGCATAACTCGATCAATTATTTTCGTGAAACCCTCTCGTGTCACTATAAAGATAATCCTCTGCTTTCCAAATCCTTTTCCTATCGCCAAAGCTGATAAAATAAAGCTTATCATTATCGCCAAACTTATATTTACGACTCATGATTAAATGTAAAAACTATTGACCAGCCTCTGAAATTAATTACAGGTATTAACAGTTATCGACACAAGCGAGACGCTTGCGCCTGGTTCCTGAGTATTTTTAACACGCCTTATTTCCTGAGCTCATTTGCTTGCGCGATGAAGGGGCTCCGCTATTTTAAAGAAGTGGACAACCTGCCACAGGAAGATAAACTGGCTTTGCTTAGAGTAATCGGGGGATTTCTTCGTGACGTAAAAACTAAACAGGCGTATGCATCGTAAAATATTAAAGCCCGGCGATGTGCGCCGGGCTTTGTTTTATCATTACTCTGCTAACTCACGTCATAAACAGGACATTTGCGATTACTTGTGGTCTAAAAATCTCTCCCTACCTGAAGCGCATAACAGAAATAAGCAATAGCAGCTATTATACATAATAACGCGATTTTATAATCCTTCTTCCAGAAAAGAAAATAAACTCCTGAGCCTCCAATGACAAGAATATTAACAACACTAAAAAAAAATATATAAAACATAAATGCACTCAAAAAATTAAATGCTCCCTCCGATTTACTTCTCGTCCATTCGTAGAGATTAAAATTAAAAAAAGGCATTATCAAAAATAATATAACCTGTGCTATCATTAAGGTAGCTACATATATTGAGTATTTTAAGAAAAAATATTTTAGCATCCCTATCTATTTATTACAGCATTAATAAGATTAATAACGTTAGTGATATTATACTCATCAATATCAGAATGATTGGCTAATCCCGTTTGATTAACGTTAAAAACATTAGCTCCCATATTAGGAGCACCAAAAGATGGTGGTTTAGGGAAAGACCCTGCTTCAGTTTGATAAAAGTTTCTATTTTCTTTTACGTTGTCAGGTACACTTCTATCAATACTCTTAGATTTTGGGCCATTAGCAACATCAACTGTAATTAGCAATTCTATCGGAATACCTAATTTTTTTAACTCCCTTGATATTTTTAATGTGAGTTCCCCGCCCTTACTATATCCGTATAATACAATTTGCTGACCTTCTGTATAATTTTGTTGTATGTCTTTAACTACTTTTTTAATGAAATCATTATCGCCTTCAAAAAAATATGGATAATTATATGCTTTCTTTTCCGATATGTTATCCATATCTATTCCATCCATAATTTTTTTCGTTTCATCAGATAGTCCTGTTAAAAATAAATCAGCACCTCCAATCATTAAGACCCTTTTATTTTTATCTGGATTATCTTTATCATCGTCTCGCGATCTTTGCATTGATTGCAGTTGGCGGAATGCATTCTGCGCATCAATTCCAGTATACCTAACACCACCATTTATATCCTCTACATCCATTCCATCCGGATCAATAAACCTCAATGGGTTATTTACTCCATAAACATAAGGGCTCCACTTTCTATTTACATCAGCCAATGGGTCAATTGCATGCCATCTACCTATTTGTGGATCATAATTTCTTGCACCAAAGTCGTATAATTCTAAGCCACTATTATCACTGAACTCATTTGACTGTAGTTCTTTTCCACTAAACTTAAATCTATTTGCTGGAGAGTTATTTAGTGCTTTGGATGATATCCCTGCCATTGTCAGTCCGAACGGATAATAATGCGTTTCCTCCAGTATAGCTCCCCTCGTATGGATCACCTGCAGGTTGTCAAAGAACACGTCAACGGGACTTTCGTTGCTCACGTAAATATACA
>MKWG01000044.1 GCA_001899685.1 Sphingobacteriales bacterium 44-15 | reverse complement strand
ATATATTCGCTAATGGCTTTCAACCGTTCGTTGAGGTGCTTCCACACTTCTTCGTCAACTGTTATAATGTTCATAGCACTGTTGTTTAATGTTCACATAGCAAAATTCAGAAGTGTTGCAGTGTTTGTCTGCCAATACGTACCCATTGGTTTGGCACTTTTTTTCAAATTTTTTGCAGTGAGAAAAACCCTTGTTTAATAAGGGTTTTAGGGTATTTCGGTTATTTTGTAGTAGCCTTTTGCCAACATTTGCCAATTGGCATATATGGGCAAAGAAAAAGCAGTACATTTTGTGTACTGCTTCCAAACCCTTGTGCTGATATTGCTAAAGGTCTTTATCCATATATTCTTCGAGGGAAATTTTGAGTTGGTCTAAAAATACCGTTCGGGAGCCTGCCCTTGTTTTCATTCTGTGGAAAGAATGATGTATATCGTTCAGGGGCGTTCGGAAGAGGATTTGGAAAATCAATGCTAACTTCCTGATGCCTATTTTACCGTATGCAATAGATTTGGAAGCATACAAGGCGTAAATTAATTCTATCAGTGCATTTTGCGAGTTCGTCCACGAAATGTCTTTGTTTCCATCACCATTTATTGAAATGGCATCGGGATTTTTTTCAGGGTTTATTTTGGTAAGTAAAAAAGTATAAAGTAATTCATTGGCTATAATATGGGCAACTTTGTTATCGTAATAAGTAGAAAAGCTAAGGTCAATTTCAAATACATTACTTTTCAGACCATCGTGGTAATTGATTTTTCCGAGCCTGAAATAACTGTGGTCACGGTCAGTTCTGCCTGCACGATAGTACCTGTAAAAATCCTCATTGGATATGCTTTCCTTATATTCGGATTTGAGGATTTTAAGTTGGTTTTCAAAATAGCTTTGATGTATTCTCCCGGTACTCACTGGGCAGGTAGTTTCAATGCGGAATACTTTATTGTAATAAATAAGTTTTCCTAAAATCTGCGGTTTGATGTTCTTAAAAAAATTGATTTCCTGCTGTTCGTTCTTAAATCCGGTCTGTAAGACTTTCATCTTTATAGAAAACAGCATCTCCTTTAAGAATAAGGTCATTTGATAAGCCTCATCCGCAGTTTGCATCATTTGAGAAGATAGCTTATCTTCCTGATGCTGAATTTCCGATAATACTTTGTTCAATACGATTTCCATAGCTTAGACGTTTAGATATTGGGACTATTTGTTTCGGAACTACATCTTCGTTGATTTGCCAAAACTTGGAAATAATATGTAAAGCATTATCACATAGTGTCCCCATATTGGGAAAGATTTATTTTAAATACCTTTTTTTGAGGGAGGGTAAAAAACGAAAAAGGGGTAAAGTATGCTGTTACTTTACCCTTTTTTTATTAGATTTGCAGTAATGATTTACAAGGCAATCAAATGAAAGCGAGTGCAGTAAGCACCATTACTAAATCGTTACCGATAGCACTTCCGGTTCTTGTAAACTCTTCTTTATTAGTCACTTTGGACTATATTAATCTTTTTCTACAAAAAAAGCCAACTCATCTTTTTCATTATCATAATAACAGCCGGGATCAATAATAATACAATCTTTGCGCTCATTATAAAGGATATAGGTGTTCTCCTGCACCGGGCTAAATATGAAAACTTTAACAGCGAACATATTGACCTTTTGTATGTTAAAAACGCTAATTTTATTATAGAATGCACGAAATTATGGGAATATTAAAGAACAGGCTTCACTCTTATTTTGGGATCCTCGCAATAATATCTTGTCTGTTTCTATTTGCCGGCAACGCAGATGCCCAGGTAAATGCCGTGGAATTTGGGAAAAACAGGGTGCAATATGAGAAGTTCAAATGGCGCTACTATCAAACGCGGAATTTCAACGTGTACTTTTCGCAAAACGGGCTGGCGCTTGGAAAATATGCAGCGCAACTTGCCGAAAAAGAATTGCCGCAACTGGAAGATTTTGTGGAATACGGATCGCAGCGGAGGATCAATATCGTTGTGTACAATAATTTTAATGACCTGCAGCAATCTAATATCGGGCTGGGCATAGACTGGCAAAATACCGGCGGCGTAACCAAGTTTGTCAACAACAAAATGATCGTCTACTTTAACGGAGATCATGAAAATCTTAAAAAACAGATAAGACAGGGTATCGCAAAAACCCTGGTAGAGAACCTGCTGTTTGGCGACGACCTGGGTGAATTTGCCAGCAACCAGGCGCTGCTCGACCTGCCCAAATGGCTTACAGACGGCTATGTCATGTATGCCGCTGAAAACTGGAGCCCGGAACTGGATGATAAATTGAAGTCGGCGCTCTTGTCCGGCGACTACAGGAACTTTTACCAGTTTGCATTCGACAGACCGGAGCTGGCAGGGCACGCCTTCTGGCATTATATAGCAGACAACTACCGGAAGGATAATGTCACATATTTTATTTACCTCGCAAGGATCTACAAAAGCCTGAACTCCGCCAGCATGAAAGTGACAAAAAAGAAGTTCAAGGAAGTGCTGGCTGAATTTATGGATAAGGAGTCTGATAAATATTATAAAGACCTGAGAGGACGACGCAATACTCCCAAAGGAAATATAGTGGCGCTCGAAGAAGTAGGAAAGAATCTCGATTATTATCGTTTTCAGCCTAATCCTAATCCAAGAAACAATACCTACGCAGTAGTGCGATTTAAAAAAGGTATTTACCGCATTGAGCTTGAAGACTTTGGCTACAAAAGAAAAATATTGCTGCAGTCGGGCGTTTTAGATAACCAGAATGAGATCAACCCTAATTATCCCCAGCTTGCCTGGGATCCCAAAGGGGAAAAACTGGCAGTGGTATATATGAAGAAGAACACGCTGCAGATGTTTGTGTATGATCTTGTGAAAAGGCTCAAGACTACCAAACAGGGATTGCCTGAAGAGCTTGACCAGGTGAATGATGTTAAGTATATGCTTGATCAGAACACGCTTTTACTAAGCGCCGTGAAGAACGGGCACTCCGACATCTTTGTATATAAGATACAGGAGGGCACACTTCAGCAGATCACAGATGACGTATATGATGATCTTGATCCTACTTTCGCCGCATTTCCCGGAAAAACAGGGATCATCTTTTCTTCCAACCGCCCTTCGGGGAATGCGCCCAATAAGGATACAGTATTACCTTCTGACTACCCGTACAATATCTTCATGGTAAATAACTGGAACAACAGTGAGTTCCGGCAGATCACCAAGCTGACGGATGTTAAGCACGGCAATGCGCGATATCCCATGCAGTATAATACCAATCACTTTACATTCGTAAATGATGAAATGGGTATTGCCAACCGCTATGCAGGCTTCTTTACCTCAAAGAGAGCAGGGCTTGATACTATTTACAAAGTAGGCGATGAGCTTTTAAGAAATCCCGATCCCCAGGATCTTGATTCCATCCTGAAGGTCTGGAATAAAACAGAACCGGACTCCATAGGCTATATGGCGGTAACCACCGATTCCGCTTATGCATTCCCCATTACCAACTACCAGAGCGGACTGCAGGAAACGCGCATAGCGGGCGACCGCGGGCAGGTATCTGAGGTAAGGCAGGAAGGCAACCTCAAAATGCTGTACAAGCTGAAGGTGAACGAAGACGCTTTAAAGAAAAGAAATATCAATGTGCGCCCTACCGAATACATGAAGAAAGTACTGCAGGAGGAGAAAGTTGCCAAAGGAGGCGCAACTATTTACCAGCCTGCTGCTGTTGACAGCGTTGTCAGGGCCAATGATTTTTTCCAGAGTGAGTTTGCCAATGATACTACGGCAGAGATCGGCAAAGTAATGGAGCCGGAGCAGAAAGAGCCGGAAGAAACGACATTATCGCAGGCAAAACTATATGACTACAGATTAAAATTCTCTACCGATTATTCCGTGACCGGCTTTAATAACTCGGTATTAATGACGCGCTGGCAACCCTATGGCGGCGGAAGCGGGCCGATCTATCTTACCAATGGCAATTCCAATCTTAATGGCATTTTCCGTATCGGCGTTTCTGACCTGTTTGAAGATATAAAGTTCATCGGCGGGTTCCGCCTGGGGTTAAACCTTATTGATAAGGATGTGTTATTTAGTTTTTACAATCTGCGGAAACGGTTAGACTGGGGCTTAACATATTACAGGTCTACGGTCACCAATTACGATCTATACCCCCAGGACGATCCAGCCGGGAAAAATTATTATCCCAATAAATTATTTACCAATATTTACCAGGTCAACCTTGCCTATCCTTTTGACCGGGTGCGCAGCGTACGGGCAAACATTGCATACCGCAATGACAGGGGAACTATTAAAACCTACCCCGGAGATATTTCTTCCCTCATGTTCTCTGATACTGTTATGCAATCTTTACTGACACACCTGGAATATGTGCATGATAACACCATTGCTCCTGCATTGAATATCTGGCACGGGCTCCGCTACAAAATATATACGGATATCAATACGGATCTTACCAAAAACAAGCAGGGCAAGCTCACCTGGAATGTAGGTACGGACATCAGGTATTATTATCCCATATACCGCAACTTTATATGGGCCGGACGTGCTGCTGCCGATATATCCTGGGGCACCCAGAAGATCATATATTACCTGGGTGGTACCGATGGCTGGATGTGGCCCAAGTTCAATGATGGTAACAAGCCTGATCCCGATAATACCTATACATACCAGTCGCTGGCGGTAAACATGCGGGGGTATAAGCAAAATGCAGCCAATGGCAATAATGCTATTGTTTTAAACAGCGAATTCAGGCTGCCTGTATTTACTACGCTACTCAGCCGGCCTATCAATAATGCTTTTGTAAGGAATTTCCAGATCGTACAGTTCATTGATCTCGGGTCGGCGTGGAATGGTGCGTACAACGGGCTTAAGCGCCCCTCTGTTAGTTATGACAATCCTCCTATACAAGTCACCCTCAAAAGTCCGGGTATAGGTCCGTTCGTAGGTGGCTATGGCTTTGGGGCAAGAAGTACCCTGCTGGGTTATTTCCTGCGGCTTGATGCCGGCTGGCCGATGACAGGATTTTTCTATGGCAAGCCTGTATGGTATTTCTCGCTCGGATTAGATTTTTAAACTCTTTAATAAAAAGCAAAAAGGGAAATATGAAGCTGTCATATTTCCCTTTTTTATCAGCCTGATCATTTTACAAGCTGTTTCAGGCTTTTTGCAGTAAGATAGCAGGTAGTCATCAGCAGGGCAAACGTAACGGTCATCCCCCATGTGCGCAGATTATCTTCAGGATTGAGCGCAATGTATTTCAGGTCGCGCATAATGCTGAAGGGTCTCATCACCACATCCCAGCTATTCCAGCGCAGGTATCTTCCCGCATATACGCCAAATGCTCCCAGAAGAATAAAGACGTATATGCACAGGCTGACCATTTTCCTACTGAGCCTGGTTGACAGGAATTGCTCTATCTTCCATAGCGAAACAAAGCCAAGCAGCAGGCCATTCCATGAAGCCCAGAAAAGAAGAATAATATCATACCAGAATGGCACAACCTTTCCGGGCTCAAGATGAACAAAATCCGTGATGATATAGGGCGCATTGGGAAAGAATACCAGCCATGCCATAAGCGTGGTGTATTGTGACCTCCGGGAATCGCTTTTAAGCTTCAGCAACCACGAGCTCAGGGCAAACGGTATGAAAGCAAGGAACAGGTTCCAGATCAACGATGCATAGTGCAAGTTGCCGCTATAGGCCATTCTTGCAGCAATTAATACCACGCTGCCTGATAACGAGATATAGATCATGCGGTATATCGCAGGTATTTTTTTCATGTGTTTAAAAAAATGCTGGTAAAAAAATGATTGCTCCTGTAACGAGGCTTGCAACGGCTGACAGTAATACCGCCCCTGCGGCAATATCTTTTATCATCTTTATTTGAGAATGATATGCGGGGTGAACTATGTTACATAGCTTTTCCATAGCGGTGTTTATCATTTCCATACAGAAAACTGCGCTTATGCATAACAGTATGGCAATCCATTCATGCCGGGTAATATGTAAACAAAAGCCAAGAGTAATAGCGGAAACCGCTGCCAGGGCATGTATCCATGCATTCTGCTCCGACCGGAAGAATGCAACAATACCCTCAATGGCGTATTTAAAAGCGTATATTCTTTTCATGCTTTGTGAATTTTGTAAGGTATGAGCTGAGCAAGTTACAAGTTACAGGTTGCAGGTTACAGGCGGCTTGAAACTTGCAACCTGCAACCTGTAACTTCTTACCACTTATCCCTTACCCCTTACTCCCATACCAATCTATCTTCCTCGAATAATACATCACCACCGCCAGTAAAATGAACAACCCGATGCTTCCGAACAGCAAGGCGCCATCCTGTAATTGTATCAGTATAAAGATGAAGCCGTACAGCATGGTCAGCAGCCCCCCGAATAAGGAAGCTATACGCCAGGTATTGAAAATGCTTCTCGTATAAAAAGTGATCAGTGTGGCTGTGGCCAGCGATGCTGCCAGGTAAGAGAAATTAAACGGAAGGTATTCCGAAACAGAAAGCAGCAGCGTGTAAAAAATACTTAGCGCCAAACCAACAAGCACATACTGGATAGGATGCACCTGCTTTTTCTGAAGGATCTCTATAAAAAAATACAGTCCGAAAGTAAGCGCTACAAAGAGTATGGCATATTTCACAGACCGTTCTGTTTTGGAATAAGCGTCTACCGGCTGCAGCAGTGTAATGCCGAACCGGGAAGGCTTGAGATCAAAGCTTTCGTTTTTCCAGCTTTGAGGGAAGTTACGGTTAAGATGCTGCACCTTCCAGTCAGCCGTAAAGCCGTTATTATTAACCACCGGTGTTGTTACAGGCAGGAAATTACCGTCGAAGGAAGGGTTTTTCCAGTCGGATGCAAAATGCACATTGGTGGTTCTTCCCACCGGGGTAAAGGACAAACGCTCTGAGCCTCTTAAGTTCAGCCGGATGAAAAACTTGTTGGTCCTGCTGATATCTTCTACCGTAAGCGCTACGGGGGCGTTCAAGCCGGTTGCAATTATCTTTTTGTCGGGCAGTCCTGCATTGAAGATATAAGCGCTATCATTCCACCGGACAGCCAACTGGTCTTCAATGCCACGAAAATCATTCAGCCCAAAACAGATATAGGCTTCGTTCAGTATTAACGCCCCCGGAGCGATATTAAGATTTTCGGGGTGCAGCGGGGCAAAATCTCCTTCCAGTGTAATATTGCTCCTGTATACCACAATTTTGTAGATACTCCTGTGCCGGATCTCAGGCAGCAGCTTTCCGTCAATTTTTAGATGTTCAGGCAGGAAATAAGCATACCTGGTGAGGTCAGATACTTTACCACCGGCATCCTGAACAGCTTCGCGGTAGGGTATTACCAGCAAAGGTCCGGCAATAGCCTGGCTTTCCGCCCATTTCGCGCTTACTTCAGCCGCTGCTTCCTTTTGCCGGTCGGATCTTTCCGTAACAAGGTTCATGATAAACAGGGAGGGTATGAGCATAACAAGAATGAGGCAGCCTACAATACAACCCTTAATGGTTAGTTTGTTGGCAGATAAATGATTCTCTGTATTCATATTGATTCTATATTTTAAATATTTAAAAGTACTTTGAATTTCAAAGTAAATAGATAAAAAAAATTCCTATTCCAGGGATCGTATCATTTGCTCCAGTGCGTCAAGATGTGATTTAAATGCCTTTTCACCTGCTTTGGTTACCATATATGTTGTGTTCGTCTTTCTGCCTATAAAGCCCTTTTGCACTTTTATATAACCGTTCTCTTCCAGGTTTTTGAGATGAGAAGCAAGATTTCCGTCGGTCACTTCCACTATTTCTTTCAACTGGTTGAAATTAAGCTCCTCGTTCACCATTAAGGAGCTCATGATACCCAGCCTTATACGGCTGTCAAATACTTTATTTAAATTTCCTATCGGATTTTTCATTCAGTGTTTTATTATGAGGTGTCAGGGGTTAGCTATCGGCTATGAGCTATCAGCAGTCAGCCATCAGATACCGGCTTCAAAGCTCGTAGCTGACAGCGGTGATAAGTGTTAAGATATAGGACGTTACAGGTTTGAGGTACTACCTGAAACCCGAAACTTGTAACCACTTACCACTTATCACTCACCACTTATCACTCTCTCATACTTCCACCACATAGATGCCCCATACACAATATGAAGCACCCCAAACCCCAGCGCCCAAAAATATAAACCATAACCCATAAACCAGCAATTGATTATACCCAGCAGCACCTGGCAATATCCAAGATACCGTATCTCGCCTAATGTATATTTGCTCGCATTAATAAGCGCCAGCCCGTAAAAAATAAGACATCCCGGGGCTATTAAACCAAAATAGCCTAACTGGATCATGCGCAGGAGGAACAGACCACCCGCTGCCAGCGGAAAAGCTACATTCCATATAAGGCGCCTGGAGGAAGTGCCCCAAACAGGGATATTGTTCTTTTTGCTTTTGATCCAGGTAAATATCAGTGCCAGGAGAAAGGCTGAAATAAGCGTTCCCACAGCTATGGCAAACAGCTTGTGGCCCATGAACTCCCTGAGGGAAATGATATCAGGGTACCGTTCAGAAAATGTATCCCTGTTGCTGTAAGGGCTGTTGCCGATAACATCATAGGCAAACCATGCACCTGCCAGTGCGCATACTCCCGCTGCAATGCCGCTCAAACCGCTTAAGCTGATGAAACGGCTGCTGCGCTCCATCATCTGCCTGATATCTTTCAGCGTCTCTAAACCTGAATTTTTATCTGTCATAAAAGCACTTTGAAATTCAAAGTAAGTGTGAAACGTTCAATTCTGCAAATTTTTTGAGAAAAAAATCTTTCTTAACAGTTCCATAAATTATAAGCTCCTGTTTTACGTTATGGTAATCAGGTAGTTAATTTTGCATTATGATTTGGAAACCATCCTGTATCAGCCTGGCGATATACTTTTTTTTTCTCTTATGGGGCAATACGGCTTACGCACAGCAAAGAAAGATTTACGGCTATATACAGGATGCGCACAGCGAAGAACGCATTCCTTTCGCTTCCATACAATTCAAAAACACTTCTGTTGGCAAACTAAGCGACTCTGCGGGTAATTTTTCCTTTGTTCTTCCCAACTGGCCCTCCGATACACTGGAAGTAACTTATGTTGGCTTTGAAGATTTTTACGTTGCTATTGATACTACCGCAGAAGAGATGCACCTGGTAGTTAACCTGGAACGGGGAAAGAGAGATAATGAAGTAGTCATCAAAAGCAAGATCGGAAGGGGCATGATCCTCTGGCGGAAGATAGTGCGCAACAAGCCATACAATGACCGGGCGCGCTTTGATAACTTCTCTTATGAGCTGTACAACAAGCTGGAGGCTGATCTCAATGACGCTAAAAACAATAAGCTGATAAACCTGACGATATTAAAGCCGTTTAAAAAAGTTATCAACGAAAATATTGATTCCACTTCCGAAGCAAAGCCTATACTCCCTTTATACTTAACCGAATCTCTCTCCGACTATTATTACCAGCGGAACCCGAGAAAAACGAGGGAAGTGATCAAGGCGATAAAAACAATGGGATTCAACAGTCCCAGCATCAGCAAAATGCTCGGCGGCATGTATCAGAATATAAACGTCTACAAAAATTTTATCCCGGTATTCGATAAAGATTTTGTGAGCCCGATCAGCGATAACGGGTCTGCCTACTACAACTACCGGGTGCCCGATACCCAGTATATAGGCGGCAAAAGATTTATGCACTTTATATTTACCCCAAAGCATAAAGGAGAAAACACTTTTGAAGGAGATGCATGGATCGCTGACTCCTCTTTTGCCGTAATGAAAATGAATCTCCGGGTATCCGAGCTTGCCAATATCAATTTTGTTGAAAAGCTGGACCTCGTACAGGAATATTCACTGGTAAATGATTCCGTCTGGTTCCTGTCAAAAGATAAGTTTGTGGCGGATTTTGTATTCCTGGACAAAAAAAGGCTGAATTTCATCGGGAGAAAAACGAGCACCTACAGGAATATTGTGGTCAACGACAGCTCCCTGCATACAGAGCTGGATAAAAATAAGCTGCGTGAAGAAGTTGTGCTGGCCGATTCTGCCCACAATCATACCGATGCATACTGGCAGGAAGCCAGGCACGATTCGTTGTCAAGCACGGAGAAAGGCATATATAAAATGATTGACACGCTGATGGATATGCCGAGCTTTAAAAGATTTACCGATCTTATTTATTTTCTGGGCACAGGGTATAAGAATGTAGGTAATTACGAGATAGGCCCATGGTACAACTGGTTTACTGTTAACGCCTATGAAGGTCCAAGGATACGTTTTGATCTTGGTACCAACACCGGGTTCAACCGCCATATATATTTTACAGGATACCTGGCCTATGGCTTTGGCGATCAAAAGCTTAAAGGAAGGCTTCAAACGCTTTACCTGTTCAATAAATCACCCCGTTCCACACTTTTGGCTTCATACCTCAATGATATTGATAATGGCCAGGTTTATTATGATGAAGTGGGAAGTGATAATTTGTTTGCCATAGCGCTCAGAAAACCTAATATTCCTTTGCGATATATGAAGATAGAACAACAAAAGCTGGAATATTTTAAAGAATGGAGCAGCGGCTTCTCTGTTACGACCACTGCGCAACGAAGAAGATTTCTGCCCCTGTCCAATCTTCCTGAAAAGGAATTGTTCCCGTCGGAAAATGGTGGTGAACCGCTCAATACTTTTGAGGCTGGAATTAAATTGCGGTTTGCCTATCTCGAAAAATTCCTTGATGGCAACTTTTACCGTATAAGCCTGGGGAGCGATTATCCTATCATTGAAGCGCATTATACCAAAGGGATTCAGGGGATATTCCACAGTAGCTACAATTATCAGAAAGTTGGCGGCAGTATTTCCGATTATAAAAAAATATCGCCTTACGGCAGCATCTACTACAACCTGTATGCAGGCAAAACCTTCGGCACATTACCATATACCCTCCTGGAAATACCTCCGGGCAATAATACCTGGTACTACAATAAATATGCATTCAATATGATGCCGCGTTATGAATTTCTCGCCGACTGGTATTCGGGCATAAACATTGAGCATAATTTTGGGAATGGATTGTTCCGGTATATTCCTCTTACGCGTATTTTAAAATTCAGGCAATTCTGGAACGCCAAAATATTATGGAGCGGGCTGAGCCCGGAAAACATCGCCTATAATACGGATCCTACGGGTCATAGCTTTAAATCTCTTGGCGGAAAGCCATATATGGAGATCGGGACAGGTGTGGACAATATCTTCAAGGTATTCCGCCTGGATTTTATCTGGAGAGTATTGCCAAGACCGTTACCCGAAAAAACTTTTCAACATTTCGGGATCTTTGGTAGCTTCAGGGTAGTGTTTTAAGGGGCTGTGAGCAATGAGCTAAGGGCTATGGGCTATGGGCTATGAGCTGTGGATGTGGTCAGTTAGGGGTAGAAGGAAGGGTGATGAGGGAGATGGGTACGAATAATAGATATCCTAAGCCGATAACCCATTGCTCTTTGCTGTTAGCCCTTAGCTCATTGCACACAGCTCACAGCTCAAAAAAGCTTCAATATGGACATAACAATTGAACAGGCCCAGCAGAGGGTGGATGAATGGATAAAAACAACAGGCGTGCGCTATTTTGGCGAGCTTACCAACCTGGGCATATTAATGGAAGAAGTGGGAGAGCTGTCGCGGCTAATGGTTCGCGTATATGGAGAGCAGTCATTTAAAGAAAGTGATAAGGGAAAGGATCTGGGTGATGAAATGGCAGATGTGCTTTGGGTGCTATTATGTCTTGCCAACCAGACCGGCGTGGATCTCACAGAAGCATTGCAAAAAAATTTTGAGAAAAAGAATATACGGGATGCCAGCCGGCACAGGGACAATCCGAAGCTGCAAGGAGGATAGGGACGTGAGAAGAGGAACGTGAGAGGTGAGAGGCGGCGCCTGACGTTTGTCGTCTCACGTCTCTCGTTCCACCTCTCTCCATTGCCCGTTTACTTCTAAAAAACAACTGCCATGACCCAAAACGTATACAAATTTCTTTCCTGCACTTTGCTGATAATCATCGTAGCATTATCGTGTAAGCATACCAGGACTTCCGGGAAAGATACTGCTTCAGCAACTCCCGGTATTACAATGTGGCTGACAGATCCTTCTGCCGGAATACTTTTCAAAGAGCAAAAAGATCTGGTGACATTTGGAGAAGACACTGCAGGCGTCCCGGAAATTATTATTGATGAGCATAAAAGATATCAAACTATAGATGGGTTTGGATTTACGCTTACCGGAGGAAGTGCACTTCATCTGCACCGGATGGATACGGCAGCAAGGGCTGTCTTACTCAGGGAATTGTTTTCAACAAATGATTCTGCCATTGGGGTAAGCTATCTGCGCATTAGCATTGGCGCTTCTGATCTTGATGCGGCGCCCTTTTCATACGATGATCTGCCACCCGGTGAAACGGACGAAAAAATGGAGAAATTCAGCATTGATCCTGACAAAGTCCGTCTCATACCTGTGCTTAAAGAAATACTTGCCATTAATCCTGCTATCAAAATTTTGGGATCGCCATGGTCTCCGCCGGTGTGGATGAAAACCAACAAAAGCAGTATCGGAGGAAGCCTGAAGCCTGAGTATTATGATGCCTACGCCAGGTATTTTGTGAAATACATCCGGGCGATGCAGGCGGAGGGAATAATCATTGGTGCAATAACTATTCAAAATGAGCCGCTGCACCCGGGAAATAATCCCAGCATGCTGATGGCCGCAAAAGAGCAGGCTGATTTCATCAGGAAGAGCCTCGGTCCTGCATTTAAGGCTGCCGGTATTACGGCGAAGATCATTATTTATGACCATAATGCAGATCACCCGGATTACCCGCTTACTGTTTTAAACGACCCCGAAGCCGCACAATACATAGACGGGTCGGCATTTCACCTGTATGGCGGCACTATTGATACCCTTTCTTCTGTACACAACGCCCATCCTGGCAAGAACCTGTATTTTACCGAGCAGTGGATCGGGGCTCCGGGCAACTTAAAAGGAGACCTGGTATGGCACACTAAAAATGTAATTATCGGCGCTATGCGCAATTGGTGTAAGACCGCACTGGAATGGAATTTATCTTCTAATACATCCCTTACACCTCATACGCCCGGCGGATGTACAGCTTGTCTTGGGGCGGTCACTATTGATGGTGATGGCAATAATATAACGCGCAATCCTGCATATTATATTATAGCCCATGCGGCAAAGTGCATCAGGCCCGGGGCGCTGCGGATAGCATCGGATGAGCCCGCAATGCTGCCCAATGTTGCATTCCGGTTGCCGGATGGAAAAATAGCGCTTATTGTACTCAATGAATCGGGCAAAGCCACTGTTTTCCATATCAGGCACAACGGAAAAATAATGACTATGTCTCTCAATGGGGGTGCTGTAGCAACACTTACCTGGTAACACTGCTGTAAAACATTTTACAAAATTACCAAAGCTATCGCCTGATCTTGAAGGACTATGCGTTGAATTCTTCTCTGCAGGGGAGCTTAAGAGAGGTTTCCTCTCCCCATATACGGATCGGTAATGCTTTCCTTTCCTGTTTCCACACGACCGGCATACCGCTTTTCAAAAAGGGCTATCCCGTTGACCTTCACACTGAAATCATACCATCCCCCGCTTTTCTGCAGATTGAGCACAAGGCTTTGCTTTTGACCTTTATTTAATTTCTTATGGATAGGGGCATTGCCATACGCGTAGTCGGTCACCTCTATGGTAAGCGGCTGTGAGGCGCTGTTATTTACCAGCTCCAGCAATATATTGCCGGAGGCTTTGTGAAGCAGGCTGGTTTCATAGTTGCAGGTTATGGCCAGCGCCGGATCGTTTTTATCTCCCCGGTATTCCCTGTAAAAGCCATTGGGCCCATGCAATCTCAGGTGATAATGACCACCTTCAAAAGCGTCTACCGGCCAACCATAGCTGAAGCTGTCGCCGGACTTTACGGCAAACGCCCAGTTCCTGCATAACTCCGCCCTGTTATCAGCAGTGAATTTTCCCGGGGTATATACGGTATAGGGTGTTCCTGATGCACTGCTGCCGAATATTTTGTTGCCGGCCTGCATCCTGATCTCAAAATGCTTTTTGTCCGCCGACAACTGCCCGTCGGCATATAGCTCATAAGGAATAGCCGGGGACTTGCGTATACCTTCTTCCTGCCGCGGCAACAACCCTGAGCCGGCAGGATCTTTCGTGATCTTTTCCACCTGGGCAGCGGTAAGCATGGTATAGCCGGAGGGCTCTTCCCTGAACTGAGCGCTGTAAATGGTCTCCACAAAAGGATCTCTTTCCAGGAAGGGGATCTTTTCCACCGGAGCGCCTTCAAAGGGGCTGAAGGCAGCGGTGAGATCGCCGCAAATAGTGCGCCGCCACTCGCTTATATTGTCGAGATGAATATTTTTATTGAGTTTCTGGTTAAGGAATTTTTCGAGGAACTGCAGGGTGGAAGTATGATCAAACAACTGTGAGCATACTTTGCCGCCGCGGCTCCAGGGAGACGCAATGACCATCGGCACCCTGAAGCCGAGGCCGATAGGCGCTTCACGCGCCTGCTTTGGAGGAACGCCCAGTTTCAGCTCATGCTCATAGCGCACATGCTCTATTTCGGTATCAATACCTGCCGAGCATTTTCCTGTGCCGGGCTTATTGTTGTCGGGGATCGAAAAAGGCGGTATATGATCGTAATAGCCGTCATTTTCATCATAGGTGAGGATGAGTATTGTCTTTTTCCATACTTCAGGGTTTTGGGTAAGGATATCCAGTATTTCGGAAACATACCAGGCGCCATACCAGGGTGCGCTGGGATGATCAGAGAAATTCTGAGGGCCCGCAAACCAGGACACGGTGGCTAAGCTGCCCTCGCTGACATCTTTCCTGAACTGGTGAAGGATATCGCCGGCAGGAACGGTGAGCTCACGCTCTTTGCCGCCGTCATTATATTTGAGTTTGGAAACAGAGCGATAGTCCGGATCGCCATTGTTTACCACGAAAGCGCTTTCGAACAATTTCTTGTCCGCCGGAGACAGTTTTTCGAAATTTTCTTTATTCCATTTTTTCAGCTCACTCAATGCATTGTCGAGCACTTCCTGTTTTTTGGCTACTTCTGCCTTTATCTTACGTGCAGTATCTTCATCAGAGGGGCTGGCTTCCTGCAGCTTATTGATCTCGCCGGGCAGCTCGTCTGCCAGCTTTTGCAATCCCTGTATATAACGCGGGCTGAACTTTACATTGTAGGCGGCAAAGAACTCCAGCAGGTTGCACCCGAAGTTGGCAAGCCATGCGCGCTCTTCGCCTTTGAAACCGCCGCCGCAGCTTATCTCATTCTGGTAAAACTTCCATGGGATATTGTTCTCCGTCAGCAATTCAGGAAATGTTTTCCACGGCATCTTACCGTAGCTGAAGTTTTCGTTGCGGATATTTGCCTGCATTGTACCATTTTCCGGTTCGGATATTTTGCCGGTCCAGAAAAAAGAGCGGTTGGGGGTGGTGCTTGTCATCGCCGAGCAGAAATTCTGGTCGCATACAGTAAAGGCATCAGCCATGCCATAGTTAAACGGAAGGTCGGCGCGGGTATAATGGCCGAGCGTCAAAGGCATGTCGGAATATTTTTTATTGCCTGATCTTTTAGCCTGAAGCCATTTGTCGTATTTGCCATTGTTATACGCGTCTACCTGTGTGGGTCGCGAATGCGGCAGGTCGCCCATCCATGTAACCTTGGTATCTTTTATATCAAGCCTGAAGGGAGCATAGGTTTCTCCCTTATCATTTGTTTGAAGCCACACGGGGTTTTTGTCGGGCAGCGACACCGCCCTGGGATCATTATATCCTCTAACGCCCTGTAATGTGCCGAAACAATGATCAAAAGACCTGTTTTCCTGCATGAGGACAATAATATGTTCTGCGTCAAGATAGGTGCTGCCGGGAGCAGGATCTATGGCAAAAGCTCTTTGCACTGATTCCGGGACAAAAGAAGACAAGCCGGCTGCGCCGGACAGCAGCATTGATTTACGGAGAAACTCTCTTCGGGTATCCATAACTGACAGATTGATTTATGGTGAGCGATAGCAATCTTTCCAAATATCGTAATTTCTGTTTACTTTATGATACGGGGTGTTCTCTGCAGGAGAGGAAGGGATGTTTATGGTTTGTCGTCTCACGTTTGCCGTTTCACCTTAGCTCTCTTGGGCATAACACAGAAGTGATGTAACTTTAAAAGATTAAAACTTATTATATATGAAACAGCAACATTATTTCCGATTAATGGCGGCGGGTGCTGTTATATCTTTCTGCATATACTGCCTCACCGCATGCACTACTACAAAACATCCTGAAGTAGTGGGCGCTTCAGAGGGAGACATACAGCAGGCGATAGCCGGCGACCGCTGGATATTTGTTGCCAACCAGGCAATGCCACAGAGCGGGCGTTCCAGGATATTGAACACACGGTATACCGTATTATGTAAAAAGGACTCTGTAATATCTGCCCTCCCCTATTTTGGCAGGGCTTATACAGCGCCTATCGGCGAAACGACCAGCCCCCTGGATTTTACCTCCACCGACTTCACGCTTACTAAAAACGAGGGCAACAAAGGCCGGTGGAATATCACGATAAAGCCCAATGATCACCGGGAAGTACAATCGTATACCTTCACCTTATTCACTAACGGCTCTGCACAAATGAATGTGCAAATGAACAGCAGAAGCGCTATCAGCTTCAGCGGCTCAGTGGCACCGGTGCAATAAAAGCGCTTCCGGGGGGCGTGAGACAACAAACGATAAACACAAACTTTAGCAGCGTCTTGTGGGCTTTGGGCAATGAGCTATGGGCAATGAGCTTGAGAGCTGCAAACCGGAGGCTCATAGCTCATACCTTATTATTTCCTGCTGATCTTATACAGCGATCCCTTATCCGTTACCGCATATAAAGCGCCTTTGTTGTATGCAATATCGCGGAAGCGTTCTTTCTTATCACCGAGCAGCCATTCTTCACCGGTTACTTTATTGTCTTTGATCACGAGACGTACAATATGCATGCTGCTTAATCCGCCGATGAACAGGTTGTTTTCCCATTCAGGAATATCATTGCCTTTGTAAAAGGTAATGCCGCTTGGGGAAGTTACAGGATCCCAATAATAAACAGGTTGCTCCATGCCTTCTTTCTGCTGGATGGAGTCGCCGATCTTTCTTCCATCATATTCTATACCGTAGGTGATCACCGGCCAGCCATAGTTTTTGCCGGGCAGGATCCTGTTCACTTCATCACCGCCGCGGGGTCCAAATTCCGCTTCCCACAGTTCGCCGGTGGCCGGGTTGATATCAAGCCCCTGCGGATTGCGATGGCCATAGCTGTATATTTCCGGCATTGCCTTAGGATCATTGAGGAAAGGATTTCCCGGGGCCGGCTTGCCGTCTTTTGTGATCTTAAATACTTTGCCAAGACCTGCACTCAGCAATTGCGCCTGCGCCCTGCCTTCTAGCACGGAGCGCTCGCCTGCGCTGACAAAAAGATTGCCGTCTTTATCAAATACCAGGCGCGACCCGTAATGCTGTTTACTGTTATTGAGTTCCGGGGTGGCGCGGAAGATCACTACAGGATGCTCTACCTGTCCTGCAGCTTCATTCAGCATTCCCTTGCCTACAGCAGTGAGGTTGCCCTGTTTATAGGGTTCTGAAAATGACCAGTAAATAATTTTATTGCTGCTGAAATCAGGATCCAGCGCCACATCTAATAATCCTCCCTGGCCTGCGTCGTCTACTTTGGGAAAGCCGGTGATTTTTTTCTGAAGCTTGCCATCAGTGCCACGGATCTCCATATATCCCGATTTGGAGGTAACAAGTAACCGGTCGTCGGGCATGGTGATAACCGCCCAGGGTCTTAGCAGGCCGGTATCTAACTGATCAACCTGGTAAGGAGTGGTGGTCTTTACGGCGCCTATGCGGGTTTGTCCGGCAAAAGCGGGTTTATAATTACTGTTGGGAGCCTGGGTTTCAAGGGGAGGGAGCGTGCTGTCTGCCACAGCAGCAGCGCCTGTTGCATCAGTATTGCTGCCGCCCGTGTTGTTACAGCCGATGCCCTGCAACGACAAAACTGCCGCAGCAGAAAGATAGAAAAGGTTTTTTACTTGCATGAGCATTTTTTTTGTAGGCGTGAATGTAAGGAAAAAATAACATAAAGACCGCCCAGTCCTTCACGCAGGGAAGGAGACTCACGCATAGTCCTTGTTTTTCGTGATTATAAATTGCGGGAAACAAGAAATGATAAACGGCAAACTTCCACTCACGAGGTATTTGGCAAAACCCAAACCATGGCTATAGCACATGGAAATATTTTTTGCGCTATTTATGCGGGCCGCAGCGTTGCCGCAATCGTTCCTTGAATTGTTTCCGCTCTTCCTCGCTCATGCTCATCCATTTTTCCCGGAAGTCCCTGTTGGCAAAGGGCGGTATCCCGCGCGGAGGGCCAAACCTGAAGCCGCCGAACAATATCCTGCACAGTACAAGCAGCCCCGCAGCTTTCCGGTAGGAGATACGCTCTACATGCACAAGATCCGGTAATATGGCATTCCACAGCCACATCACCACTGCGGATAACACCAGTAATGCCACCAAAAAAATGGGCGCAAATATAAAGCCAAAGCGCCTTCTCCTGAATGATTGATTCCGACCGTCCATATCTACAATGTATTTAATTCTTCATACAAATCTCCCAGCCTTTTTCGTAAATGCTTTACAGCATATCCTTTACGGCTGATGATCGTTTTCAGCTTTTCATTGGTTGCATCGGCAATTTCCTGCAGCGTCATTTCTTCCAGTTCATTCCATATAAAAACCTGTCGTTGATTTTCAGGAAGTTCGTCAAGGGCCGACATCAATGCTTCCCAGAACAATTCTTTAAACTGTTTCATTTCCGCGCTGTCATCCACAACTGAAAAGAGGTCAGGGAGCCTTTCGCCGCTTTCATACCCCTCTGGCAAAATATCTTCTGCCAGCAGATCTTTCTTTTTGCGATACCTGTCTGTGATCTTATTCCGCGCTACCCTGAAGAGCCAGCCGCTCATGCTTTCTATTTCATTGATGTCTATTATATTGCTTACCTGGTACCAGATATCCTGCATAATGTCTTCTGCATCCTCATTGCTCCCTACCCTGCCACGAATGAAATTGAACAGCTTGCCGCCATAATCCCTGACTACTGAAATAATATTGTGCTGCGTGGCTTTTTGCATTGCAAAGTTCAATGTATCTCCTGTTTTCTAAAAGAAGACGGCTGAGCTGATCTTTTACTCTAAAATACCGATCTGCGCTCTGGAAAAGGAGTTCGTCGCAGAATATTCCCGTTTTGCAGCTTTTAAAAATATCCTTCCCATAGCCGCAGATAATTTTGAACCCGCAATTGACCAGCATCAGTTGCACTTTAAAAGAACAGGATATGAAGAAGTTTTTGATCATATTTTTTTCCGCTTTGGCTTCAGGGCTGTTCCAGGCAAGCGCACAGGTAAGCACATTGCCCGCCCTGCCGGAAAAATGGACATTACAGGACTGTATTGATTATGCCAGGAAAAACAATATACAGTTGAATACCCTGCGCCTGAGCAGCAGCAGCGCAGAACAGGACCTGCTGCAGGCCAAGGCAAGCCGGCTGCCATCAGTGTCAGCCTCCCTCTCGCAAAACCTGGTAAATGGCAAGAAAACCGATGTAGTGGTAGGCGGACTCCAGTCGCAGGCCAATTTCTCAGGGAATTATGGCGTAAATGCTTCCGTGACCTTATATAATGGCGGGTATATTAAAAACGATATCCTGGCAAAGCAGCTTTCGCTCCAATCCTCCAACTTATCGGTAGAAGAAACACAGAATGATATTACATTGAATATTACCCAATCTTTTCTCAACATATTGCTGCAGGGTGAAACTATTAAATATCTTGAAGATGTGCTGGCAACCTCCCGCGCTCAACTGGAACAGGGAAGGCAGAGATTTGATGCAGGCGCCATTTCCAAAAAAGACCTGTTACAATTTGAAGCGCAAACGTCAGGGGATGAGTATAACCTGGTAAATGCACAAAACAACTATAAACAGAATGTCATTACGCTGAAGCAAATGCTGCAACTGCCTACCAGCTTTAATTTCCAGGTTGCTGCTCCCGATACAGTTACTGTTAAAGAGTTGTCTCCCGCATTGGAGCAGGCGCAGCAGGCAGCATTAACCACGAGACCTGAGATCAAAAACAGCACGCTCAATATTGATCTTGCCCAGGCTAACCTGATGAAAGCCAGGGCGGGCACGTTGCCTACCATAAGCCTTGGCGCCGGTATTGCAAGCGGCTATGCCAATTTGAACTCAGACAATAAATACTTTACCCAACTGAACAACAACTTTTACCAGTCATTGGGCCTTACGGTAGGCATACCTATTTACAGCAGGCGGGTGAACAAGACCAATATAGAAAAGTCTAAAATAACTATACAGCAGGCCGAGCTTGCGCTCGCAGACGCTAAAACAACGCTCAACAGCCAGGTGGAGCAGGCATATATTAATATGAGCAATGCCCAGGCTCAATACGATGCTGCAGACAAACAATTAAAGGCAGTACAGGAGAGCTACGACATCACCAATACCCAGTTGCGGCTGGGCGCCGTAAATATGGTAGACCTGCTGCAGCAGAAAAACCTCTATGTGCAGGCATTGCAGTCTTATATACAGGCAAAATACAGCGCGGTGCTGTATAACAAAATATATAACTTTTATACAGGCGTACCCATATCATTTTAAACAAAATTATTTGACATAAAACAGTTCACAATGAAAAAAAGAACCTGGATAATATTGATCGGGATAGTTGTTGCAGCCGGCGCATTGATATGGTATTTCAAATTCAGGGATAATGGTACTGTAATTGTACTGCAGACGGATCATCCCCACACGGGCACATTAAGCAACTCGGTGACAGCTACCGGCACGATACAGCCTGTTGATACGGTAGCGGTGGGTACGCAGGTATCGGGCACCATCAAAAACGTATATGCAGATTTCAACTCTACCGTAAAAAAAGGGCAGTTGCTGGCACAGTTGGATAAGTCGTTGCTGGAAGCACAGGTGCAGCAGATCACAGCCAACCTGCAGCAGGCAAAGGCCAATGCCGTTTACCAGAAAAGCAACTTTGAAAGGCAGTCCCAGCTATACAATGCCGGCGCTATAAGCAAAGCGGATTACGAAAATGCATTGTATCAGTATAACTCCTCCGATGAGAATGTGAAAGCTATACTGGCGCAACTGTCTTCGGCCAAAAGAAATCTTTCTTTTGCAGATATTTACTCCCCGATAGACGGAACAGTGCTTTCGAGGAGCGTAAGCGAGGGCCAGACTGTAGCGGCAAGCTTCAGCACGCCGACCTTGTTCAGCATTGCCAAAGATCTTACCAAAATGCAGGTGCAGGCTTCCGTGGATGAAGCTGATATAGGTAATGTAACCAAAGGTCAGCGTGTAGTCTTTACCGTAGATGCTTTCCCTGATGATAGTTTTGAGGGAACCGTTCAGGAAGTGAGGCTTAAACCTACTACTTCCTCAAACGTGGTAAACTATACTACCATCATCAATGCACCTAACGAAAAGATGAAGCTGAAGCCGGGGATGACAGCCAATATCACCATTTATACCAAAGAAGTACCCAATGTAATGACGATCCCTGCCAGGGCATTGCAGTTCCAGCCGGATTCTATACTCGGGCAATACTATCGCATAGAAGGATCTGTTCCCCACAGTAATGGCAGGATGCATCAAAACAGGAAGACAGACAATATGCCTCCTGCGCCGGCATATGACAGCACTGCACCGGCAACAGCCACGGCAACTGTCTGGCTGAAAAAAGACAGCAGCATTGTGGCACAAAAAATCACTACCGGGATGAATGATGAAACAGAAGTGCAGGTAGTGTCGGGGCTCACACCGGAAGATGAAGTAATAACAGGTTATCAGCAGATATCTACAAAAGAAGCGAAGAAGACAACCGGGGCCAGTCCCTTTATGCCCAAACGTCCGGGAGGCAACAACAGGAGAAATAATCCACCCCCGCCGGGAGGATAGAGGGGCTGGTAGTGAATAGGCAATGGTGAATTATGAGAAACGTGAAAGGTGAAAACCTGAACCTGTAACCTGAAACCTCAACATTATGGCAAATACAATTCTTGATATACAACACCTGAAAAGGGAATTTAAGATGGGGAGCGAAACCGTGCGTGCGCTGAAAGGCATTTCATTTTCAGTGGAAGCCGGGGAATTTGTAACAATAATGGGCAGTAGCGGCTCCGGCAAAACAACCCTGCTGAATATAATAGGATGCCTTGACCAGCCTACAGAAGGCGATTACCTGCTCGACGGAGTGAATGTGCGTCATCTTTCACGCAATGAGCTGGCACGCCTGCGCAACCGGAAGATTGGGTTTGTGTTCCAGTCGTACAACCTGCTGGCGCGCACATCAGCGCTGGAGAATGTAGAGTTGCCTTTATTATATAATTCAGGCATATCGGCGGAGGAAAGAAAAGAGAAAGCCATCAGAGCGCTGGAAGCGGTAAAGCTTTCAGACAGGCTTGACCACCTGCCCAATCAGCTTTCGGGAGGACAACAGCAACGTGTAGCTATTGCCCGGGCTTTGGTAAACGAACCGGTGATGATACTTGCAGATGAGGCAACCGGCAATCTTGATACAAGGACTTCTTACGAGATCATGTCATTGCTGCAGGAGCTGAACAGGCAGCAGGGAAAGACCATAGTGTTTGTGACCCATGAACCGGATATCGCTGCCTTCAGCCAGCGCACGGTTACTTTAAAGGATGGCAGGGTAATAAGGGATGCTAAAAACATGAATGTGCGCTCCGCCAGGGAAGCGCTGGAAAGCCTCCCGGTGAATGATGACTATTAAAACAAAGTGAGATGAACGTACTTAATCTTTTCAGGATAGCGTGGAAGGCATTATTGAGAAATAAGCTCCGGGCATTCCTTACCATGCTGGGGATCATCATCGGTGTTGCATCCGTTATCACCATGGTAGCTATAGGTGAAGGATCCAAGCAGAGCATCAGGGACCAGTTGTCAGGCATGGGCTCCAACATGATCAATATCCGCCCCAGCAGCAACTTTACTGTAGGAGGCGGTGCAAGATTAGGCGCATCTTCTTTGCAAACACTCAAAGTAGAAGATGTAAATGCCATTAAGAACGATGCACATTTCATTACGGCCGTATCACCGGGGGTTTCTTCCAACGGGCAGGTGATCAACGGCGCGCTCAACTGGCCTACTTCCATACAGGGAGTAAGCCCTGATTATCTTTCCATCAGGGAATGGGGCCTAAAAGACGGCATCAACTTTACAGACAATGATGTAAAAACAGCTGCTAAGGTCTGCCTGATAGGGCAAACCATAGTGGAGAATGTTTTCACCAACGGGGAAAACCCTATAGGTAAAGTCATCAGGTTTGGAAAAATACCTTTAAAAGTCATTGGCATATTGACTGAAAAAGGAGAAAATACTTTTGGCCAGGACCAGGACGATGTTATACTCGCGCCTTATACCACGGTGCAAAAAAGAATTCTCGCTATTCCTTATGTGCAAACCATTTATGCCTCTGCCATAGACGAAAAAAGCTCTGATACCGCTACGAAAGAAGTTACGGCCATCCTGCGTAAGCAGCATAAATTGAAAGGATCTGATGAAGACGATTTCAGCATACGCACCCAGGCAGAGCTGATCAGCACTATCAGCTCTACCAGCGAATTGCTTACGGTATTACTTGCTGCTATTGCAGGTATATCGCTGGTGGTAGGCGGCATTGGCATCATGAATATCATGTATGTATCGGTTACAGAACGGACAAAAGAAATCGGCTTAAGAATGTCTATCGGCGCAAGGGGCATTGATATATTATTACAATTTCTTGTTGAGGCCATACTGATCAGCGTCACAGGAGGTATCATTGGTGTAATATTGGGAATTTCCGCTTCCCAATTGGTAAATATGTTTTTAAAATGGCCGATACTGATATCGGACTCTTCCATATTGCTCTCATTTTTGGTATGCGCTGTTACAGGGGTCTTCTTTGGATATTACCCGGCGCAAAAGGCTTCGAGGCTTGATCCGATTGAAGCGCTGAGATATGAGTGATTTGAAATTTGAAATTTCAAATGGCTGATCTTTATAATTATATAATTTTATTAAAAGTGAATGTGAGCTGGTTAAATAAAAAGTGGGCGACGGTATTGCTGCATATATTGATATGGCTGATCGTTTTTTCACTTCCCTATCTTTTGATCAGGTATCCTGTAAATGAAGACCGGAGGGATCCGGACGAAAACGGATTTTTCCTGATGAACAATCTGACAGGATTATTGTGGATAGCAACATTTTATCTGAATGCCAGGGTATTTACACCTCTTTTCATTTATACAAAAAAAAATATCTATTATATACTAACGCTTGTCGTCCTGTTTTCGGTGATAATGGTCATCCATTTCTTCCTCTTTACTCATCTGATCCATAACCGTCCTTTTATATTGAGACGATCCATAGGAGCCAATCTTTTCCCGTTCCTGCTGGCAATTGCAGTGAGTATTGTATACCGGATGATACGGGACAGGAATAAAACAGAAAAGCTGTTGCAGCAAACGCAGGCAGAAACAATGAAATCGGAATTGTCCTTCCTGCGATCACAGGTCAGCCCGCATTTCATGTTTAATGTTTTGAATAATATCCTTGCGCTTGCAAGGCTTAAAAGCGATCAGCTTGAGCCTACCATATTCAAGCTTTCCACCTTAATGCGCTATATGCTGTATGAGACAGATGAAGAAAGAGTGCTGCTGCAGAAAGAGATAGATTACCTGAACAGCTACATTGATCTGCAGAAGCAGCGCATCGGTGGGAAAGTTAAGTTATCCATTGACATATTGCCGGCAGAGAGCCATTACGAAATTGCACCCATGCTGCTTATCCCTTTCATAGAAAATGCTTTTAAGCATGGCACCGCCCACGTGAAGGACGCACAGATTGATATTACCATGCAGGTAGTGAACGATGAGCTTAATTTTGTGATCCGCAACCGCTTTGACGCGCTTGACAGCAATGAGCATAAAGACAAAACAGCGGGGATCGGGCTCAACAATGTGATGCGCAGATTAAAGCTCCTGTACCCCGATAAGCACAACCTCCTTATCACAAAGGAAAATGGATGGTTTGTAGTATCCTTACAAATAAACCTGCAACAATGATGAGATGTATAGCAGTAGATGATGAACCACTCGCCCTGCAGTTGCTGGAAGACTATGTCAGCAAAGTGCCTTACCTGCACTTAGTGGCTACCTGCAGCGATGCGTTTGAAGCCAATAAAATTTTGCAAGAACAACCGGTAGATCTTGTATTTATTGATATACAAATGCCCGGACTGACGGGTGTGCAATTTATCAGGAGTCTGGCCCAAAGACCCATGTTCATCCTGGTCACTGCCTATGAAAAATTTGCGCTCGAAAGCTATGATCTGAATGTGGTAGATTATTTGCTTAAGCCGGTAGAGCTGTCGCGTTTCATCCAGGCCTGCAACAAAGCAAATGAGCTGTTCCAATTGAAACATAAACAGGAAACTGTGCCACAGGATTATTTTTTCCTGAATGCAGACTATAGCCTGATAAAAGTGATGTTTGCCGATATCTTATGGGTAGAAGGACTCCGCGATTATATAAAAATTCATCTGGCACCTCCGGCAAAGCCGCTGGTAGCAAGGTTGAGCATGAAAGCCATTGAAGACGAGCTGCCTCCTTCGAAATTTATCCGCATCCACAAATCATATATCATTTCCGTTGATCACATCAGCTCGGTAAAAAAAAGCAGCGTATTCGTGGGTGATGCGGAGCTGCCTGTAGGCGAAATGTATAAAGAGAATATTGAGGCGCTTACGGGTCGCAAACGCTGAACTTAAAACCCTATCTTTCAATTAACCTGTTGGATTTGCCTTTGCGCTTGACCAGATCAAATGCATCAAACAATTCGCCCGCTGAAG
>MKWG01000043.1:329941-597497 GCA_001899685.1 Sphingobacteriales bacterium 44-15 | reverse complement strand
GCCATTACCACTGGTGCGGATCTCACCGATCACATGGAAGATGCCGTGAACAGCCTGAGGATCGCCTTCGCCTGCGATGAATCTGTGAGAACGGGTGAGGTGGTGCGGTTGTGAGGGATGAAGGGGAAGGCATGAGGTATAAGGTGTATATGGCATAAGGTATGGGGTATGTATGCTGTAGATGCAAGAGATGCCTTGAGTCTATGGGGTAAACTGAAACCCCTATCTTTGAAATAAATCATCAGCTATGGCATTCCCAACAGTTAACCCGCAAGCAACAAAGTCATGGAAAGAACTGACAGCCTGTTACCAGGTAATGAAAGACATAAAGATCAAAGATCTGTTTAAATCCGATCCGCAGAGGTTTGACAAACATGCTATCCGGCTTGAAGATATCCTGTTTGACTACTCTAAAAATATTATTGATGATAAAACGCTGGCAGCTTTGCTGTCATTGGCCAAAGAATGCCGCCTGAAAGAGGCTATTGAGGCAATGTTTTCCGGTGAAAAGATCAACCAGACAGAAAACAGGGCCGTACTGCATACCGCGTTGAGGAATGTATCAGGATCGCCGGTGATAACAGACGGGCAGGACGTGATGCCGGAGGTGCAGAGAGTGCTCAGCCAGATGAACGCATTTGCAGGAAAGGTGCACAGCGGGGAATGGAAGGGATACAGCGGTAAAAAGATCAGGTATATTGTCAATATAGGGATTGGCGGGAGCGATCTCGGCCCGGTAATGGTGTCTGAAGCGCTGAAGCCTTACTGGAAAGAAGGCATAGAAGCACATTTTGTTTCCAACGTAGACGGTACACATATTGCAGAAAAGCTGAAGCTGGTAACACCGGAGGAAACCCTGTTCCTTATTGCTTCCAAGACATTTACCACCCAGGAAACCATGACAAATGCACATACGGCAAGACGCTGGTTCCTGGATACTGCCAAAGACGAAAAAGCTGTAGCAAAGCATTTCGTAGCCCTATCCACCAATGAAAAGGAAGTAGTAGCTTTTGGCATTGATAAAGCCAATATGTTTGAGTTCTGGGATTGGGTAGGCGGCCGCTACAGCCTGTGGAGCGCCATTGGCCTGTCTATAGTGCTTACCATTGGGTACGATAATTTCGAGAAACTGCTGCAGGGCGCGCATGCTACGGATAATCATTTCCGTTATGAAAGCTTTGAAAAAAATATTCCTGTGATCATGGCGCTTGTGGGGCTTTGGTACACCAATTTCTTTGGAACGCAAACGGAGGCAATTTTGCCATACGATCAATACATGCACCGTTTCCCTGCATATTTTCAGCAGGGTAATATGGAAAGCAATGGCAAGCATGTAGACCGCAATGGTATTGATACGGACTATGCTACCGGCCCGGTGATATGGGGAGAGCCCGGCACTAACGGTCAGCACGCGTTTTACCAATTGATCCACCAGGGAACTGTGTTGATACCCTGCGATTTTATTGCCCCTGCCATTTCTCACAACCCGATAGGCGATCATCATCAAAAGCTGTTGTCCAATTTTTTTGCACAAACGGAAGCGCTTATGAATGGCAAGACAAGGGAAGAGGTGGATGCAGAGCTTTCGGGCATGAGCGCTGCAGAGAAAGAAAAGGTAGCTCCCTTTAAAGTCTTTGAAGGCAACAAGCCTACCAATTCCTTCCTTATCAAAAAGATCACGCCATATACGTTGGGGCAACTGATCGCCCTGTACGAGCATAAAATATTTGTTCAGGGGGTGATCTGGAATATCTTCAGCTTTGACCAGTGGGGAGTGGAGCTTGGCAAACAATTGGCCAACAGGATATTGCCTGAATTAAAAGCAGAAACTGAAGTTTCCTCCCATGATTCGTCTACCAACGGGCTGATCAATAAGTATAAAAGTATGATAGCCGGGTAGGGTGTACCAAATGATAAACGTGAGGCGACAGACGATAAATGACAAACGTGAGAATGTCTTAACTAAAAGACCCCGGTATTGCCGGGGTCTTTGTTTATTATTTATAAAGCTGACGGATCAGATTCGAGTTACCATTTATCCACTTCTTCATCAGCGCCGTTATCCTGGGCAACTGCCGAAGGAGCCGGGCCTGCATTCACTTCAGAGTCGGTCACAGCATCTACTTCCTCGATTTCTCCCGCCTCAATATCCTCGCCTTCCGCTAAAGGTGTGTCATGATTAAACGCGTCAAAGTCGAAGTCAGGCATCAGTTCTGTTTTTACATGATCTACTGCTTCATTCAGCGCCTTAATGAACTTGTTAAAGTCTTCCTTGTAAAGGAAAATCTTATGTCTGTCGTAACCATTGTCATTAAAGCGTTTACGGCTTTCAGTAATCGTCAGATAGTAGTCCTGGTTGCGTGTGCTTCTAACATCAAAAAAATAGGTCCGTCTTTTGCCGGCACGGATTCTTTTGCTATACACACTTTCCATTCTTTTGTCATTGTTGTCGTACGCCACAGTAATTTTTTTTAATAGTTTAACTTATCCGTTTTTATGATTGACAAAGATAAAATTGTTTTTGAATTGACAAAATTTTAACCAAAACTCTTATAATTCGCTACAGGCAAAGGATTTAGCCCTCTTTTTCCTCCTGTTCCTGCTGGCGGAGGTACATTTCGGTATACCGGCCATTGAGCGCCAGCAGGCTTTCGTGCGTCCCCTGCTCCACTATCCGCCCTTCTTCCATGACGATTATGGTATCGAAATTGAAAAGGCTGAATATGCGGTGGGTGATGATCACCGCGGTTTTATGCTGCAGGTATTCATACAGGTTAGCGATGATCTCCTTTTCCGTACGCGCATCCACGGCGCTCAGGCAGTCGTCGAATATCACGATCCCCGGGTCTTTTATCATTGCCCGGGCAATGGATATCCGCTGCTTCTGCCCGCCGCTTAACGTTACTCCTCTCTCCCCAACCAGCGTTTCAAAGCCGTTGGGAAAGTGATTGATCTCTTTTTCCACGCTGGCCTGCCGGGCTGCTTTACGGATCATTTCGTCTGTAGCGGCATCCAGCCCGAAACGGATATTGCCGGAAATGGTATCACTGAAAAGAAATACATCCTGGGGTACATAGCTGATCTGCCTGCGCAGTTCACGGATGTCCATTGTTTTCAGATCTATGCCGTCGATAAAAATATTGCCGTTGTCCGGGTCGTACATTCTTAAAAGCAACTGGGCAATGGTAGACTTACCGCTCCCGGTTTTTCCTATCACCGCAATTTTATTGCCGCGGGGTATGTCGAGGGTAAAATCAGTTAATGCTTTAATGCCGGTATGGGAGTAAGTGAAATTTACTTTATCAAAATGAATATGCCCTTTCAGTGTTGCTTTTACCGGGGCAGGGGGATTGAGTATAGCAGGCTTTGTTTCCAAAAACTCGTTCAGCCTTTTTTGGGAAGCGGAAGCACGCTGGATCATGCTTGCCACCCATCCTATAGAGCTTACGGGAAATGTAAGCATATTGATATACACTACAAACTCGGCAATGGTCCCGATAGTGATCTGCTCAGGGTTTCGGATATGATACAACCCGCCGATCATAATGGTAAGCAGTGTGCTTAACCCTATCAGCAGCCCGATGGAAGGAAAATAAATAGCTTCGATCTTAGCAAGGTTTACTGCGCTTTTTTTGTAAGCTTCACTGTTGCTTTCAAAAAACTGCTCCATAGCCTTCTCCTGCACAAATGATTTAATGACCCTTATGCCGGAGTAAGACTCCTGCGCGTTGGTGGTAAGACTGCTGAGCTGTGCCTGTATGTTTTCACTTTTTTTATGAATGATGGTATTGACAATATAAATAGTTACGGCAAGTATGGGCAGAGGCGCCAGCACATATAAGGTTAGTTCGGGGTTTTTTCTTACCATGTAAAAGAGGCTCAGCCCTATCAGTGCCACAAGATTAAAGAAGTACATCATTGCCGGTCCGGTATACATGCGCACGCGGCTTACATCTTCAGCCATACGGCTCATCAGGTCGCCGGTGCTGTGTACTTTGTAGAAAGAGGTATCCAGTTGCTGGTAATGCCGGTATACTTCATTCTTCTGATCATATTCTATCAGCCGGCTCATCACGATGATGGTCTGCCGCATAAAGAACATGAATAATCCTCTCAGGAGGGCAAATGCCAGTAAGGTCAGCCCGCAGATCATCACCAGCCAGGTGAAGCTGTGCGCGCTGATCTGTTCTTCCAGTTGTTTGATGAAAAGCTTTACCAGCGGATCATACTCCTGCGCAGCGGCTTTATTATACCCTGATGCCACCCCTGCCAGCGGCTGCATCTTGTCCTGCACCTTATCCATCACATACCCCGTAACCTGCGGCGCCAGTATACCGAAATAATTTGAAACGATCACGAACAGGATGCCCAGCAAAAAACGCCACTTATATTTCCTGAAATACTTATTAACTGCTTTTAAATGCTTCAATCCGGAGAAGTTTAGGGCAAATGTATTGAAAAAGGAAAGAGGAGCGGGATAGAAAAAAGCTTTCATCGGTTTAAAAGCATGGTGCTGCCGGAGCTGAGCAGTGGAGAGATGAGTTAGCCGGTCTGTTGCCGGTACAAAGGGCAATGCAGGGCATCACTATTCAACCGTTTATGAAGCACTCTGGAGAATATTGGCGGTATGTTCTTGTCGCTACCGGGCAGCAATGGCTTTCAGGAATGGGACTTCTTGCTACCGGGACAACACTACTATCTACGTTATCTGATAGGGCCGGCGCCTGACACGCGGGGACTATGCAAGGGAAGATTACAGGATACCCGGCAACGATGGAATTTGCAATCAGGTTTATCACATTTCATTTATTGTAGCAAAAGAATATCTACCTTTATGAGAGCTGTGTTATGATAAGCGAATATCAAAACGATGGTCAACTGCTTGCTGCTTCAAAAGAGGGCGATGAAATGGCGTTTCGTCATTTGTTTGACAAATATTGGGATGATTTGTTCAGGATTGCTTATCGCCGGCTTCGCTCAACAGAAGATGCAAAGGATGTTGTACAGGATGTTTTTTTATCACTTTGGAATAACAGAGAAGCGGTCTGGATTAATGAATCCATAGGAGGATATCTGTACACGGCTTTGAGAAATAAGATTTTTAATTTCCTTGAGAAGGATAATAATCGTCTTATAAAGCTCATGAAAATGCCGTTTCATCCTTCTGAACAAGAGCAGAATCTTTTTGATAATTATTGCAGTAAAGAATTGCGGCAATTTATCGCCCTCCAGGTGTCATCTATGCCTGAAAAAATGCGTCAGATCTATCTTTTAAGCAGAGAAGAACATATGACTAACGCAGAAATCGCTACGCTGCTTGGGCTATCGCATCAAACCATTAAGAATCAACTTCACAATGCATTAAGCAGGCTTAGAAAAAGCCTGGCTGACAGCAATTTTCATTATTCAACGTTATGTCTGCTCTTTTTTTCTGATATTTTTTAAAAATATATAGTACCTCCCGCGCTTTGAGCTGTTTATGTTTATAAAAAGCATTGAAAACAGAATACCTGAAATCACTCCTGAAAAAATACAATGCCGGAAAATGTACTCCTGAAGAAAAGCTATGGCTGGAACAGTGGTATCTCTCTTTTGAATGGAGCAAGATGGATGATATTTCCAGTATACAATTACAAAAGTTAAAAGAAGATACCTGGAACAATCTCCGTCAAAGTGGGTATCAGTCTCCAGGGGAGAATACCCGGCTGTCAGGAAAAAGTGCATTCAAAAGAAAATGGTGGTATTATGGCGCAGCGGCGGCTCTGTTGATCGCTTGTTTCGTCCCCGTATGGATGCGTCATAAACCGGTTCAAACGGTTGCTGTTTCGGTGGCAAAAGACAGTGTAAAAGTTAACGATTTCTTACCGGGGATCAGCAAGGCTTTGCTTGTAATGGCAAATGGCTCTGTCGTTACGCTGGACTCAACCGGCACGGGAGAGCTTAAAGAAGCAGATGGGACAAAAATCAATACGCAGAGCGGGCAGTTGGTTTATCATACCTTATCGGAGAGCAATAGCCCGGTATTATACAATACTCTTAATATTCCCCGTGGGGCAGAATACAGGCTGGTATTGGCCGATGGCAGCAAAGTCTGGATGAATGCTGCGTCTTCCCTGCGCTTCCCTACAAGGTTTACTGGCAAAGAGCGCATCGTATACCTTACCGGAGAGGCTTATTTTGAAGTTGCAAAAAATCCTGCTAAACCTTTTAAGGTAAAAACGGATGATAATATGGAGGTTGAAGTGATGGGCACTCATTTCAATATCATGGCGTATGAGGATGAAAGCTGGATTAGAACCACGCTTATAGAAGGCAGCGTTAAAGTAAAGAGCAGAGAAGAAAATGCTCTTCTTGTTCCTTCCCAGCAGGCTGCGTTGCAAAAGAATACCAGGAAGCTCCTTGTAAAGGAAGTGGATATTGATAAGGAGATCGCGTGGAAAAACGGTATTATAGAGTTTAATGACGATGAACTTCCTTATATCATGCGGCAATTGTCCCGCTGGTATGATGTAGAAGTGAGTTTTGAAGGAGACGTGCCTAAGGGAACTTATAATGGCTCTATTCCGCGTAAAGCAACCTTATCTGAGGTAATGGAGATATTAAGGCTTGCAGGTGTGAAATACTGGCTTGATAATAAAAGAGTAGTTATTACAAGCGCATAAAGTCTCAGGCTATTAAATATTGGAACAAACTTGGGTTTTCAAAAAAAAACGGGAGCGATGGGAACGCTCCCGCTGAAAGTCTGGAAAAACAAGTAAACATACATTGATAGAAACGCTTATTGTTTAACCAAAAACTCACACAAAACTATGCAATTTAACGATGCCCACAAGTGGGGCAAGCGGATGCTTCCACCTGTACTAATCCTAAGGATTATGAAATTAACTGCGATTATATTGTTTGCTTTATGCCTGCATGTAAGTGCAACGGGCTTTTCGCAGAATATAACACTCTCTGTAGAAAACACTACAATCCCAAAAGTGCTCAAAGAAATCAGGAAGCAAACAGGGTACAGCTTCTTCTATAAAACTGCTTTGCTGCGTGATGTGCCCAGGGTCAATCTTTCCGTTAAAAATGCCACTCTCCGCCAAATATTGGATCAGTGTTTCCAGAATATTCCCGTTGAATATTCCATTGTGGCTCAGACTGTAGTAATATCAGCCAAAAAGATTGATGTTCCTTCCCCGCTACAGCCGTCTGCAGAAATGACCATCCAGGTACGGGGACGAGTCGGCAACACTGCCGGAGAGCCCCTTGCCGGTGCTTCGGTCAGGCTGAAAGGGTCGAATACGGGCACAAGTACGGATATAAATGGCAGATTTACGCTTAATATTCCTGGCAACAGGGGTACATTGATAATCTCATTTGTAGGATATATTACCCGGGAGGTAGTTGCAGAAGGAACTGCAGATTTGAATATTGTTCTTAAATCTGAAGATAAGCAGACAGACGAAGTCGTGGTAATTGCCTACGGATCGGTAAAAAAGTCCGATCTCACCGGCGCTGTATCCTCGGTATCGGCCGAGAAAGTTACACAGGTAAAAGGCGTCTCTAATGTAGCCGGAGCCCTCCAGGGACAGGCCTCGGGAGTGCAGGTGATACAACGTTCAGGTCAGCCAGGAGAGGGAGTATCCATAAAAATCCGGGGTACGAATTCTATACAGGCAGGCAATGATCCTTTGTACGTAGTTGATGGTCTTCCTTTGGATGGTTTGACCGCCCAGCTTAATCCCAACGATATAGAAACAGTGGAAGTATTAAAGGATGCTTCCTCAACGGCTATATACGGATCAAGAGGTGCGAACGGCGTCATTATGATCACCACCAAAAAGGGGAATGAAGGGAAAGTAAGGGTATCTTACGGCGGTTATTATGGTGTACAGTCGCTGAGAAAGAAACTGGATCTTATTAATGCGCAGGAATTTGCCACACTGCAAAATGAGGTAGCTGCAAATGACGGAATGCCTGCGGTATGGACGGATGCACAAATTGATTCGCTCAAAGGAAAAGGCACAGACTGGCAGGATCTTGTGTACCGGAGCGCACCGGTGCAAAATCATGATATTTCATTGTCGGGTGGTACTGCCGGTACAAAATTCTATACTTCAGTTGGCTACTACGATCAGGATGGGATTATACAAAACTCTAAGTTTAAGCGTTTTTCTTTCCGGGGGAATCTTGATCAGAAGATCAGCGAAAAGCTTGTAGCGAATATTAGCCTCTCTTTACAGCAGTCCGACTATTTTCAGAATAATTATTTCAATGCCGATGGTGGAGGAGGTGTTCCTTTTACCACAATGGTCATGCCGCCTACACAAGGCGTATATGATGCCACTGGGAAATATACCATCTTTACCGGTGTGTCCTGGGGGCAAACCAATCCCTATGCCATGTCAAAAGAAGAATATCGGCCTAACAGCTCTTTCAGGGTGATAGGAAATGCCGTGCTGACTTATGCTATAACTTCTGATCTCAAAGTAAGACTTAGCGCCGGTGTGGATAATAGCTGGAACAAATCAGACTATTATGCGCCGAGCACTCTGAGTCTATATGTCAATGGAGGGGCGTATAAGAATTATGGTAATACCTCAGCATTTGTTAATGAAAACCTCCTCACCTATAAGAAGCAATTAGGTAAACATAATATCGACGCCCTGGCCGGGATTACTTATCAGCAAAACAGATCAGAGGGTTTGAATAGCGGTACTTTTTCCGGATTCCTTACTGATATCTACCTGGATAATAATCTGGCAGCAGCCAGTGTGAAACCGTCTAATACTAATTCCACTTATTCCGATTCGAAATTATTATCTTATCTCGGGCGTATCAACTATGCTTACGACGGGAAATACCTGCTCACACTGACCGGCAGGTATGATGGCTCATCAAAATTCAGCGAGAACAATAAATACGCATTTTTCCCTTCAGGGGCTGTAGCATGGAGGATCTCAAAGGAGTCATTTATGGAAAATGCTAGGGCTGTTTCAAATCTCAAACTCAGGGTGAGCTATGGCAAATCGGGTAACCAGGCTATTTCACCTTACCAGACACTGGGGCAACTATCCACGACCAGCGTTACGTTTAACAATACTGCTACGACAACCTATTATTCAAGCCGCCTGGAAAATAAATCCCTGCGATGGGAAACCACCAGCCAGTTTGATATAGGGCTTGACCTGGGGTTATTTAATGAGCGATTGCAACTTACGGCAGACTATTACAGCAAAAAAACCACTGATCTGCTGCTTGATGTAACTCTGCCGCCTAATACAGGCTTCGGAAGTGTATTGCAAAATGTGGGCGAAACCGGTAACAGAGGTTTTGAATTTTTGCTGAACGGGGCAATACTTACCGGTAATGGTTTGAATTGGAACTCCACATTCAACCTTACCAGTAATAAGACCCGGTTGATTGATCTCGGAAAAGATGCATTGGGTAATCCCATTACCTACAAGGAAGTAGGTACCGGGGGAAACTGGTTCCCTATGCTGATAGGTAACTCTATGCAGCAATTGTATGGATATAAAGTGATAGGCGTATACCAAAGTGATGCTGATGCAGTAGCTAATGGTGAACCGACAAAAAAAGCCGGCAACTATAAATTCCAGGATACAGACGGCAACGGCGTGGTAGATGGTAATGACAGGATTGTGCTCACCCATTTTGAACCTAAGTTCACTTTTGGATTTGGAAATAGCTTCTCTTATAAAAACTTTGGTTTATCTTTTTTGTTTGTGGGTTCTTATGGTAATGATATTGCTAATGAATTCAGGAAATATAATATCACACTCAACGGTAAATGGACGCCTACTCAGGAAGCTTATGACAACCGGTGGCAGGCAGGAAAAGGTACAAATATGTTTGATAAGCCGAGCGCTAACAGCGGGAATGATATTCGTGATTATGCCAACAGCCTGTGGGTGGAAAATGGCTCCTATGTCCGCTTGAGAGATATTACGCTGTCATACAATGTCCCGGTTTCCTTTACCAACCGCATGAAGATAGCTTCGCTGGAGCTTTATATCAGTGCACAGAATTTTATAACCATTACGAAGTATTCCGGTTATGATCCGGAAGCGGCATGGCAAAGTGCGACCATAAACGGATGGGATCGTGGGAACTATCCTGCTACAAAAGCTGTGACAGGAGGTGTGAAAATTAATTTCTAATTGATAAACTGATTACAATGAAACTTGTTTTTCATATACTTATTTGCTTCATTCCTTTCATAGCCCTACTTTCGGGGTGCAAAAAAATACTGGAGGAAAAACCAAAGACCTTCGTCAGTCCTGATGCATTTTATACCAGTCCGTCTGCCTATGAGTTGACGGTGATAGGCATCTACAGGACAATCCCTTCAACGCTTGGTGCGAACAATTGGTTGTCCCGCGAAAGCTTCAGCGATATTATCGGTACTGTTTCCGGGGCGTATGAGCAGGGACTGCCGGTTTACCAGAACAATCATCAGCCTTTCTTTTATAATGTCAGAGCCTTATGGTCCAATCATTATGCAATCGTGAAGGATGCGAACTTTATTATTAAGAAAATTGAAAACGCCACCATTCTGACGGATGCGCAAAAGAATAGTTATACAGCGGAAGCCCGTTTTTTAAGAGCCTATGCTTATTTTCAACTGGTGCAATTGTTTGGTGATGTGTCTTTACGTACCGATCCGCTTGAAGATCTGACAAATGTACAGATTGGAAGAAGTCCACAACAGGATGTATACAACCTGATCATTGATGATCTGAAATTTGCTGAAACCAATTTACCGAAGGATGCTCCAACTATAGGAAGGGTATACAAGCTCGTGGCTACAGCGCTGCTAGCCAAAGTATATTTAACTATGGCAGGCAATCCTCTTAACCAAACAGCGCACTATGCAGATGCAAGAGACAAGGCCCTGGAAGTAATCAATTCAGGCACCTTCACACTAAAAGATGATTATGCAGATGTTTTCCATCACACTTCGTATACGTCAGAAAGTATTTGGGAACAAACCTATCAGCCGGGTGTAGGAGGAAATCCTTTGATGTCGAATAGCGCAACGGCGCCGGGATACACGTATATTCTCACTCCTGCTGCATGGTTCATCAATAGCTTTCCAAACGGCGATCAGAGGAAAGCATGGGGAATAAAGGAAAATTATGCCGCACCAAGCGGTACACTTGCCCCATTCTTCCAAAAGTTTGTCAACCTCGACTGGATAGATCAGGGAGTAATAACCAGTAATGCCGGGAAGCTTGAATATACCATACCCCTTCTGCGATTGGGAGAGATGTACCTGATCGCTGCTGAAGCCGAAAATGAAATTAACGGACCCGGTAATGCATATCAGTATATCAATAAAATAAGGTGGCGGGCAAGGATCAACAAATCAGATCCCGCGGCAGTTCCCGATTTGTCGGGACTGTCAAAAGATGAGTTCAGAGCCGCTGTGCTGATGGAAAGAAAATGGGAACTACATCTTGAAGGAAGTACCTGGTATGATTTAAAAAGAACGAATACCCTCAGCAGGATACAGGATATCCGGGGAGACGATCTTGTGCACCCCATAGGCGCTTATAATAATACGTGGTATATTCCGGATAATGAGATTACCAATAATAATATTCCCCAGAATCCTACCTACCAGTAATATGATACTATTGATTGATCACCGGCTGTTCATTTGCCGGTGATCAATCAATATGATGTTTTTACAATAATCTTCAAACTATATGAAGAGGAATGTATTCCTTGTATTGGTTCTGCTTGGATACCATCATGCTACAGGGCAAAAAATTATATTTTCTCAAAAAGACCAGGTATGCGAGCTGCCTGCTGCCATGGCTATGCTTAGCGGTGGATTAGCCAGCCACCCTTACCAGGATCTTGATAAAAACCCCAAGATATTTGCCGTAGAAAATTGGAGAAATTCGCAGCAGTCGTTTACATGGACAGTGCATATTTCCGGGCAGGGCAATTACAAATTTGCCATGCTAATGGAAATTAAGCGATCCCTGAAGGTTGCCAGCCATCATGAAGTGACCTTTGTGCTATCTTCTTCCCGGGGAAGCGTAAAATTGCAGAGGGAGAGCGAGGGTTGGGATAAGTTGTTTTTCGCTTCAACCTTAGCATTGGATACAGGGATACAACAGCTTCACCTTACAGCCGAATTCCCCGATACAAGCGCTGCGATCAGCCTGTATTCTCTTGAACTTGCCAGGGTCCCGGTATGGGAACAAGAGCATCTTAAAGCGGAGTCCCTGCGGGGCGAACCCTTATGGCTAAACGAAGCAAAGTATGGTCTGTTTATTCATTGGAATGCCCGTAGCCAGCCCCGAAGAGGTAGTGCAAAATCTTATGAACAAGCAGTTGATGACTTTAATGTAAATGCTTTTGCCGCAATGGTAAAATCAACAGGTGCAGATTTTATTGTTTTCACTACAAGCTGGGCGCTGCAGACTTTTCCCGGGCCGCTGGCGGCACTCGACAGCCTGCTGCCTGGAAATACCACACAAAGAGATCTGATAGCTGATCTGGCAGATGCTTTGGAGGTATATGGCATACATTTAATTATCTACTGCAATTTCAGAATTGACCGGTTAGGCTGGCGAAAAGAAACTATGTTGTCTTCAGTCAAATCAACAGGCTATTTCAATAGCTTAATTTCCATTTATAAAGAGATAGGAGAACGCTATGGCGGCAAGATTGCAGGAGTGTGGATAGATGACGGGATGACGCTTTACCCGTATAATGCGCCCTTTGAAAAGATGACCGCTGTTTTGAAGCAGAAGAATAAGAATATTGTTGTAGGATACAATTCCTGGATCTATCCGGGATTTACAGATTTCCAGGATTTTTATGGAGGAGAGTTAGGCATCACTCCCAATGCAGCTACACCTAAATACCTTACTATAGGTGGAGATGGCTATTTTACTGCAGGTCCGCAAAAAGGGCTCAGGGCGACATTTTGTGGGCTGCTGGAGCCCGGGGACTGGACGCACACGCAACCGAATGAAGATATTCCCGATCCGTTGCTTTCTGTTGATGATTTAACACATATTGTTCGAATGGCGATTGAAAGAAAAAACCTTCCCATTATGAATGTGCAGATTTACCAGGACGGCAGCATTTCTCCAAAGACACAGTTGCTGCTAAAGCAATTGAATAAAAATGTAAAGAAAGAAAAATAGTGTTAAGTCAAGCCAACTATGTCTGCGTGTTATCGTGAAAAGTGAGACTTGCCTACTGGTTTACCTGCCGTAGGCATGGCAGGCAGGAGATAAAGGTGAAAGAATGTTTCACGCCTCACATTTCACGTTTGACATAGCATTAGTATTTGGGCACAAAAAAGACATGTATATGCACATCATCACAAGAGTTCTTTTTCTGATTCTAAGCTTTTTTATTCCCGGTATATCTGCTATGGCGCAGTTGAGATTGTTTGTATCGCCTCAGGGCACTGATAAAAATGACGGCTCCATAGCTAAGCCCTTTTTAAGTTTATCGCATGCATTGGAATATGCCAGGAATAAAGCTGATAAGAAAGTGAGTATTGAGTTAAGAGAAGGTGTGTATTATTTGCCTGCAACAATTAATCTTGATGCAGCATCATTTCACGGCATTGCTCTAAGCATTCAGGCTTATAAAAGTGAAAAGGTTACCATAAGTGCAGGGCGTCGCCTGCAGTTGCAGTGGCAACCTTATCGGGGCGGTATTTTTAAAGCTGTTGTCCCGGAAGGTATAGTATTCGAACGGCTGTATGTGGATGGTAAATTGCAGGTGCTTGCCCGCTATCCTGATTACGACTCCACGGCACGGGTATTTCATGGCACTGCTGCTGATGCATTGTCGCAACAGCGGGTGAAGGAGTGGAAACATCCTGAAGGAGGATATGTGCATGCATTGCATGCTTACGAATGGGGTGGCTTTCATTACCGGATAACCGGTGCAGACACAGCCGGGAATGTGCAGTTGGAAGGCGGCTGGCAAAATAACCGTCCGAATAAAATGCATAAAAAATATCGTTTTGTAGAAAATATTTTTGAGGAGCTGGATGCGCCGGGAGAATGGTATCTTGATGGGGAACAACATGTGCTCTATTATTATCCCCATGATGATACCAGGCTATATAATGCTGTTATTGAAGTATCTCATCTGAAAAACAGTATTGAGCTGCATGGTACGGCGGTTAGGCCTTTAAAGAACGTTAAGATTGAAGGTATCCGTTTTGCTCATAATGAAAGAACCTTTATGGATACAAAAGAGCCTTTGCTGCGCAGTGACTGGACGATTTATCGCGGAGGGGCAATACTAATGGATGGTACGGAAGGTTGTAAAATAGCAGATTGCATATTTGAAGGTATTGGTGGAAATGCAGTTATGCTGAGTAATTATAATAAAAAAGATACTATTACAGGTTGCCATATTTACAATACCGGCGCCAATGCCGTTTGCTTTATCGGGGATGTAAAAGCAGTTCGTTCCGCTTCATTCGGGTATGAAAATTATATTCCCTACCCTTCGCTGGATAAAACGCCGGGCCCCAAAACGGATAATTATCCGCAGGATTGTGTCGTTTCCGACAACTTGCTGCATGATCTGGGAGAAATTGAAAAGCAGGCTACCGGAGTAGAAATTGAAATTGCTTCTTCAATTACGGTAAGTCATAATACAATTTACAATACTTCCCGTGCAGGCATTAATATCGGCGACGGGTGTTTTGGGGGGCATTTGCTCGAATACAATGACGTGTTCAATACGGTACGTGAAACAGGAGACCATGGCTCTTTTAATTCGTGGGGGCGTGACCGTTACTGGGCGCCGGACAGAAGGTACATGGATAGCCTTGTGGCAGTACACCCGGAACTTATACTGCTGGATGCCCGGAAGCAAACCATTATCAGGAATAATCGTTTCAGGTGCGATCATGGCTGGGATGTTGATCTGGACGACGGATCCTCCAATTACCATATTTACAATAATCTTTGCCTTAATGGCGGGTTGAAATTGAGAGAAGGTTTTTACAGGATTGTAGAAAACAATATTATGATCAACAATTCTTTTCACCCCCATGTCTGGTTCAAAAATAGCGGTGATGTTTTCAGAAAAAATATAGTAATGAAGAAATACGCTCCCATACAAATAACCGATTGGGGAAAGGAAGTAGATTATAATCTCTTTCCCGATACAACTGCCCTGCAAAATGCCAGGAAAAATGGCACTGATGCACATAGTATGGCAGGAGATCCGTTATTCGTAGATCCTGCAAATGGGGATTACAGGGTGAGCAACAGGTCGCCTGCTCTTATATTGGGCTTCAAAAATTTTCCAATGGATAAGTTTGGGGTTCAAAGCCCGGAATTGAAAAGACTTGCTATGCAACCGCAGATCCCTTTGCTGATTATAGACGCCGGGCTGGCTGACAGATCAATCATAGTAGATTTTCTGGGAGGAAAAGTAAAATCAGTAGATGGGCTCGGGGACCGCTCTGCGTATGGATTGCCTGATGAAAAAGGTGTGGTGGTCATGAATGCCCCTGAAAAAAGTTTGCTGTTCATGTCGGGGCTTAGAGCAAAAGACGTTATCCGGGAAGCGGGCGGAAAACTCGTTTCAGATATACATGCACTAATAGATATTTACCAGTCACTAAACTGGAAAGGTCAAATGTCGCTTAGTATTATTCGTAATCAACAAATAGTGGATATAGAGCTTAGGCTGAAATAAAAACTTTAATAATTGTCACCATCTTACTATATAATGTTTAATACATTTTAGCCGGATACCTGTAATTTTTCCGGGTGTAAAGCTATAATCGCTTTGGGGCGGCTGCAGGTTATCTTGAAGCTGGCAATTCCATACGCTATTAAGGTTGTGCCTGGTTTGCGTATTACAACCTACTACAACCACCTCATTCAGCTTGTTTTCCGCAGTCTGCATTACAATATCGATACTGGTTTGCGCTCCCACTTTTATGGTTTGCTTGGCATAGCCTACATAAGAAAACTCAATGGTGGATCCTCTTTCCGCTTCAATGGAAAAATTACCCTGTACATCAGAAACGGCGGACAGGTAGAAAAGCTTACCAGGAAGGCTTTAGGCAGGAGCTCTTATTTATTCCGAAATAGTATCAAAAAATAAAATATGTATATAATTATATTAACGTTACGGCGTTAGTTATTTTTGTACTTATTTGTAATCTTTAAATTGACATTCAATGAAAATCTACCAGTTAGTGTTAGTGCTTGGTGTATGTCTGTTTGCTTTCAGTTGTAAAAAAAGCAAAGATGAAACCACAGACACTACCGATTTGTTTGAACTTCCCTATAACAAAGCCTCTGTTGAAAATAATAAGGCATTTTTAGAGAAAGAAGGCAGGGATTTTATCAAAAAAATTGAAAATGTTCCTGATTTGCAGGCTGTAACAGTGTTGGAGGCGTTAGGCGATTTAAATACCCCGGACATAAACTACGAAGCAAGGCAGATGCTGAATATAAGCAGGAAATCAAAAAAAGTTGGCGCAGTGTTAAAAGCCGTAGCAGAGATCAACAAGCCTTCAAAGCGGCAAAAAGGATTAAATGAGCTTTACGGCATTTTTACTTATAATTCCTCAACCAAAGAATGGGATAAGGCTGCCTCATCAGACAGGCTGAGTTTCATATTCCCTTCTGCGAAAAATGGCACGGTTAACGACGCTAATTTAACGCTTACTTATAAAAGCAGTGGTATACAGGCAACATCCGCTAACGGTGAGGATACTTATGAGCTTCCTTCTGAAATCTCAGGCGATTTAAAAGTAGGGTCGGCAACCGTATTAACGCTTTCTTCTACCCATGCATATTATAGCGATGGGCTGCCTAAAACTACCGATACTAAAATAACGATGGACGAATATAGTTTCAGCAATGTGTTTAAAAATGAAAATAATATCGTTGACGAAGTATTGAGCATAAAGAAGGCAGATGCCCAGATCTTTGAATTTGCAGTTAACAGCAACAACAAAAATTTTAATCTTCAGCAGTTGCAGGATGCAGAAGAAGTAAATGATATTTTGAGCTCAGCCAATTCGCTTATTACTATTGGGAATATAAAAATTGCTATGTGGGCGGATATTGACCAATATGTTGCCAACAGGCAGGATATTGAATATCCTGACTGGTATGATTATTTTGGCAATGTGGAGTATGACACTCCGGCATACTTTGCAGCTGAAAAACAATACTACCAGGCCCAGGATACTGCGAACGTGCGCGATGCACGAAATGAAGCGGAGGTGATGCAGAAATACACGAAAGCGGTAGTAGTGAATACACAGACCAGTGAAATTATTTCTTCTCTGGAATATGCCGTTAAATACGGAGAAGAATATTGCTTGCCACTGTCTGACGGAAGCGAATACTGTGAGCTTGATCCTTACGTAGACGCGATATTAGTATTTGGAGATGGCTCTAAAATTGATTTTGAAACTTTTAGTGACAGCGGGTTTGAAGAGCTGAAGGCAGATTACGAAGATTTCACTGACAAGTTTAAATAAGAAGATTTTTTTGATCTGAAAGGCAGTCCCCGGACTGCCTTTTTTAATATGCAATGGCTGTATGAACGCTGGAAGCTGCGCCATACCATATTCCTAAAGCCGCTCCCCTGATATTGGATGGTATATCGCCGCCACTGTTCAAAAAAGGTATTCGTGCGGTTTCCCTGCTTATTGCTTCCCAGCAGGTAAAGCTTATACTGTCCATGTTTGTCAGCTTTACATTCACTTTATCACCGTAATGAAAATAAGCTCCGGTATAAGGCGAGATATTGGAATAACGGTTGCGGAACAACTGAAAGGAAACACTCCTGCCATTAAATAACGCATCGCTGAAACCGCCGGGAGTAGTAGGGCTATATAGTGCTGAGCTGTCTGGTTTTGTGTAAAAGCGATAATAATCTTTGCTGCCGGCATTATCGGTAAAGGAAAGATTTACCTGGTAAGAGCTGTCGTCTACCTTATAAAAGTTTACATTATCAATGAGTGGCTTACCGGGTATGCTGGTCTCTGCTGTTAATACATTTTCCGCATACGTCACGATCAGCTTATACTTTTTGCCGGTTTTTCCCCTTAATTGTGTGCCTTTGTAAATGTAGTATGGAAATATATTTTTATCTCTTACAAGGGTCAATATTTCGGAGGCGTCGTCTGTTTGTACTTCTACTTTCGCCCAACGAATAACAATTTCCTCTAACTGGGCGGAATCAAGTACCGCATCAACAGGAAGATTATGAGTAAGCTTGACCACGGGAAAATCATCATTTTCAATCCAGCCTTCAACAACAAACTTAGGCGCGAAGGTTTTGGTGTTTACCGCTTTGTTACAGGCGGTACAGCATATTATGATCAGCAGAGAAAACAATATTTTCATCATAAACTTAATTTGTACACCACGCTCGGTATAATCGGAAGCACAGATATATCTCTCATCTCGCTTTTTATATAAGGGTGGCTGCCTGATAATTCTCCTGAATATTTATAATAGTTGTACAAAACATTTTTGTGGTTGTATACATTTATAACAGAGAAATTCATTTCCTGCTTAAACTTCCCGAGAGGCTTCATTTTATACACCAGGGAAAGATCCAGCCGGTGATATGCTGCAATTCTGTTACTGTTATAATCTCCGTATTCGGTTATTACATTATCCCTTATCATATATCTTGCCATTTCCGGCGTGTAGGTGCTGCCGTCGCAAAATGTAAATAAAGCGCTTAAGCTTACCTTTTCTGTTAAAGTGTAATGAGCGGTAATGACGAGCTGATTGGGACGGTCATACTTAAATGGGAATTGCTTACCATCATTGATCATTGCAAATTGCCGTAAGCTGCGTGAGAATGTATATGAAATGCTACCGGTAAGCTTTCCGCTGGTTTTCTTTAATAATATTTCGGCGCCATAACTGTTTCCTTTACCGTAATAAAACTGGCGGGTAATATCATCATGCTGTTCCTGTGAAAAGTAACCGGTGTATTCCATTAGATGGTCCATGCGTTTGTAAAACAAATCAAGATAGGCTTCGTATGATTTTTTGTGCTGTGTATATATGCCTAATGAAAATTGTTTTGCTGTTGAAGGTTTCATTAATTCATTGTCTGCAATCCAGAAATCAATAGGTAAAGCATTCGTGCTTACGGGAATTAAATGCAGTGGCTGATAGCTAATATTGGCGCCAAGCCTTAAAAACAGCTCGTTGGTAATTGTATAACGGAGGCTTAAAGAAGGAGCTATCCAGCGATAAGCCTTCCTGTTGATAGTACTGTCCCTGTCTCCTTTATAATTAAACTGCGTATACCTGATCCCTATATTGGTAAACCACTTTCGTGAGAACGTTATACCATCATTTATAAAGAAATTTGTTTCAAAAGCATGTTGTGTCAGTATATTATCCCCGGTGTTGGGCTCTCCGTTTATATCTGAGGTGGTGTTGTACGGACTTATAGTATGATATTTAAAAGAAATACCTGCATTAAGAACGTGATCTTTCCATTGCTTTGTCAATTTATTTTCAAACCCAGTTGTTTGAATGCGGTTAATGATCCTGGCATAAATATCTCCAAGAGTCACTCCGAAGCTAAACTTGTATCCGGTATAGTAAAGTTTACTTACCAGCGATACCTGGTTTTTAAAATAACCATTCCATTGCAGACCGGCAAGCAGGTTGCCCCATTGCATGGCATGGTGGTTACTGCTGTCTGAAATGGCAAGGTGAAACCGGTCTTCACCGTTATATAATGATAATGACAGGCTGTTGTTATCATTAAGCTGGTGCTTTATACCTATGTTAAGATCATAAAAGTCATACCTGATCTTATCATAGCTCCGCCCTTTTTTAGTCATGGAGCTTACTATAGGCCAGACAGTGTAATTCATGTATGATTTTCGTATCTGCAGGTCTGCAAATGTTTTTTTTGAGACCGGGGTTTTGAGTCCTATACTACTTGCCAGTAATCCTATATCAAGATTAAGCCGCACCGAGTCTGGTCTTTTCCAGTTACTCTCTACGTCCACAAAAGCTGCCAGGCGATCTCCGTACCATGCCGGCGGGGCAGATTTGTATATACTTATGCTGCCAATGCTATTGGGATTAAAAACAGAGTACAGCCCGAATAAATGATTGGGGTTATATACCGGTATGCCGTTATATAATATTTGCGTTTGCCCGGGATCACTGCCTCTCACATACAGTCCTGCATTACCATCTCCGCCATTAATAATCCCGGGCAGGGTTTGCAATGCTTTTAAAGGGTCATTTGATCCAAGCAAACTTGGAATTAATAAAATATCCGAGTGGCTCAGCTTTACAGCTCCTGATCTTGAATCCTTGGTTTGCTTTTCTTTAATAATAATGATTTCCTCAAGGCTTTTGACGGTATCGCTTAAAACTACCTGCGCATGTGCTATGTTGCAGCTAAACAAGATAATAGTTACATAGATTATAAAATACCTGCTCATTGTGAAATTGAAAGTGATCCGCAAGCTAAGCCAGGATTTTTGTTTTGATTAATAATTATTATAATACCGCTTAAATCCTAAATATTTGATATTCAACGTAAATTTTTTAAGTTTATTGAATGCATAAATAGTTCATGCCCAGGGATCGCTGATTGGCGTGCCGTGGCGTAATTCCGGATAAAAGAGACTTATTGCTGTATCTTCTCAAGCAATTACATTCAGATGGGATGCGTAGAAGGTTGATGCAAAAGAGATCATGCAGATAATCTGGTGCAATGTCAACAATAATTTTTCGTGTTGCTTTGTGAGAGGTGAGACTTGCCCGCCGTTTCACGTTTGATATAACATTAGTCCGCAAAGTTTTTGTGAACCTTGCCCTGGTAAATATCATCCCAACCGATCAGGGGATAGATGTTATTTTTCTTTGCCTCTTCTTCGAAAACTTTTTTAAGCTCTTCCAGCTTTTGAGGATATTTTTTTGCTAGATCTGTCCGCTCATTAAAGTCGCTATTGAGATTATATAATTCCCACTGGTCGTTATCATATTTATTAGTAAGCGCCGCGTCATGATCTCTTAGGAAATCAATTTGAGTGGGATGATAAAAAACACCCGCCTTCCAGCCGTTGTGATAGATGGCCCTGGATCCGAATATGCTGTAATATTGGGTATTATGCCGGGAAGAAGCATCCTTATTAAATACCGAATAGTATAAGGAAATGCCCTGCAGGGTATCCTGCTTTACCGAACGTATTTCTGCCGGTGCTTTCAGTCCGATAAAGTCCAGCGTGGTGGGCAGCAGATCTATAACATGGCCATATTGATTACGTATACCGCCTTTTTCCCTGATCTTATCGGGATAGAAGACAACCAGTGGTGTATGTGTAGCGCCCTCGGCATTGGCATCATTTTTCCAGTATTTAAACGGTGTATTGGCAGCTTGCGACCACCCGATAGGGTAACTGGTATGATGACCTTCAGGGGTGCCTATTACATCAATATCAGCCAGATTCTCTTTGAAATAATCGCCGGAATAGTTGCGGATGGGATTTTTGTTAATAGCCCCATAAAAGCCGCCTTCCTTGGTAGCGCCGTTATCGCCAATAATGAGGAATATGAGCGTGTTGTTTAACTGGTTAATACTTTTCAGGTAGTTGATCACCCGGCCTATCTCATGATCGGTATACGTTAAATATCCGGCATAAACTTCCATAAACCTGGCATAGAGACGTTTTTCATCAGCGCTCAGGGTATTCCATGCTTTCACGTTCGGGTTTCTGTCGGGCAGTTTGGCATTTGCCGGTACAAGTCCCAGTTTAATTTGATTGGCTAATGTTTTTTCCCGGTACACATCCCATCCTTCGTCAAATTTTCCTTTATAAAGGTCGCTCCATTCTTTACCTACCTGGTGAGGAGTGTGGGTTGCTCCCGGAGCATAATACAGGAAGAACGGTTTGTCCGGGGCCGCTTTTTTTTGTTTGCTGATATACTCAATGGCCTTATCGGTTATCTGGGCATTTAAATGCCTGCCGTCGGGCTTAATGTGCGTGTTGTCCTCAACCAGGTTTGGCTTATACTGATCTGTGGCCGATTCCAGAAATCCAAAAAAATGCTCAAAGCCTTTCCCGGTAGGCCAGCGATCAAAGGGCCCTGCATCTGTAGCTTCCTCATCCGGTGTTAAACCGTACTTGCCAACGGCAAAGGTATTGTAACCGTATGAACGCAGTATTTCTGCGATAGTACCATCTTTGGCCGGTATGCGCCCGAACCATCCCGGGAAACCGGCAGAATTGCTTTTATGTGAAAATCCGCCTTCAGTTACAAAGTGGTGGTTACGGCCGGTAAGCAAAGCTGCCCGCGTGGGAGCGCATATGCCGGCATCGTGGAAATCGGTGTACCGGATCCCGTTGTTGGCCAGGCTGTCGAAAACAGGAGTGTTGATCAGCCCGCCAAAAGTACCGGAGGCGCCGAAGCCTACATCGTCTAATAAGATCCATACAATATTGGGAGCCCCTTTTGGCGCTTTTACTTGTTTAGGCCACCATTCCTTTGATTCGGCCAGGGTCTTCCCCGCTACGCCCTGGTATGGCTGGTCATCCTGTGCATAGCTTTGCTGCGTACTTAGTACAACAAAGGCAAAAAGCAACAATTTGATCCATGTGCTGTGTAGTGTCAGTTGTTCTCTCATTTGTTTATTTTTAAAAGTTTTTTAATCAATCGTCAGAAGCTGCGCTTTCTGAGTCATGCAAAAATTTGATGGTTACTTTCCTGATCTTCCCGGTAAAGTTGAACGGGCTTTGATATTTATCAGATACAACGCTGTGCAGATCACGGCCCACATCTGTTCCATCAGTGCGATTGGAGCTTACAATACGGGCCTGCTTTTTGGTGAGACTTCTTTGCCCGACTTTCTGATCATTGATAAAAATGGTTTCTGTTCCGGCAATATCGTTTGGCCCGCCTGCATTGGTAAAATTATATTCCAGCTTAAAGCTGACCCTTCCTGTGGGGATGGGTTTATCGGCAATGAGGTAGTCAGTTTTGTTGTCGGCCTTGTGGGCATACTGGAATTTGCCATCCTTGATAAAGAGACTGATACCGCTTTTTTCTCCGCCTATAGCAAACAGAACACCTTCTTCTTTTCCTGATTGGATGACTGTTTCTGCCGTTACAACAAATGATTTTCCGTTATAGACCGGTGTGCTTACGCCTACCAGGTTATCTACTCCGGGATAAAGTGTAATATCTGATTGATAGCTGTAAATGCTGCGGCCCTGGGCCAGCTTAGCCGTTGTAAAGTCCTTTAACGGGTAAACGTTGTATTTACGGGCTTCTTCGTCAAATACATGTTGCAGCTCCTGCAGCTTTTCAGGCCGGCCGGACGCCAGGTCGTGCAGCTCGTTAAAATCTTTATCCAGGTTGTAAAGCTCCCATACGTCTTTATCAAAACCTGCACCCTGGGTATGCCAGGTCTCAGCTTTCCACCCGTCCTTGTAGATTGCCCTTGACCCGGAAATTTCGTAGTACTGTACAGTATGCCGCGATGAAGCCGCGGGCTGACTGACCGCATAAGCAAGGCTCGTTCCTTCAACGGAATCCTGCCTGTAGCCATTGATCACTTCGGGGATCTGCCCGTGTACCAGTTCCAGTGTAGTTGGCAAAATATCAATTACGTGGCCATACTGGTTCCTCACGCTGCCTTTATCTTTAATTACTTTTGGATAGTAAATGATCAGCGGGCTGTGTGTACCGCCTTCGGAATTAGCATCTGTTTTCCAGTATTTAAAAGGTGTGTTTGCGGCCATTGCCCATCCCACGGGATAATCGGTGTTTGACTCATCTGTGCCGATGATATCGCGGGACTTTAGAATAGCATCTATCTTTGCTTCGCCTTTTAGCTGGTTGATGGCTTCGTTAACAGTTCCGGTTTGGGTGCCGCCTTTGCTTGCTCCGTTATCGCCCAGCACTAATACGATCAGCGTATTGTCCAACTGGTCAATCTGGTCGAGATAGTTTACGATACGGCCAATTTCATGATCGGTATAGGAATAGAAGGCCGCATATACTTCCATGAAATGAGCAAATGCCTGTTTCTCTTTGGCCGACAGGGAATCCCATGCCTTAACGCCCGGGTTCCTTGGAGGCAATATGGCATTGGCGGGAATAACACCGAGCTTTTTCTGGCGCTCAAGAACTGATTCGCGGTACTTATCCCAACCAAAATCAAATTTGCCCTTGTATTTATCGATCCATTCTTTAGCCACCTGGTGCGGCGAATGAGTGGCGCCGGTTGCCAGGTACAGGAAGAAAGGCTTATCGGGAGCTGCTGATTTTTGATTGGCAATGTACTTTATAGCTTTATCCGCCAGCAATTGGTTCAGGTGAGTGGTATTAGGCTCAATATCCAGCCTGGTCTGGTCTTCCCATAATTCAGGATGCCATTGGTCTGTGGCTCCCGGCAGAAAACCGTAAAAGTGATCAAACCCCCTGCCTGTGGGCCAGCGGTTAAACGGCCCGGCCTGCGAATTCTCTGCTACCGGTGTTAAATGCCATTTCCCAACGGCAAAGGTATTGTACCCGTTTTCGCGAAGTATCTCCGCGATGGTTGCTTTTTCAAAAGGCATCCGTGTGTCGTATCCGGGAAAATCTTTTGCAGCGGGAGTTAACATACCTACGTGAACCGAATGATGATTGCGGCCGGTTAATAAGGCCGCCCTTGTTGGCGAGCAGATAGCTGTTGTATGAAAATTACTGAAACGTATCCCGTTATTGGCCAGCTTTTCGATATTAGGTGTTTCTACTAATCCGCCAAATGCGCTGGTAGCGCCAAAACCGGCATCGTCAATCAGTATCCATACCACATTGGGAGCTCCGGGCGCCGCCTTTTTATTGTATTCAATTTTGTAAGGAACAGATTCTTCAAGCGTTTTGCCCATAACGCCTTTAAACGGTTGCTGCGGACTGTATTGTGCGTAGCCTGCCTGAATTACCGCTATTATAATTATAAGCGATGTATATACTTTTTTCGTAGTGAACCTTAGTTTCGATTCCATAATGCGTGTTTTAGATATTGTCATATACATTTACTCTGCACCAGAGTTGCTGCGACAACCGAATGTAGTTACAGCGGGCAGTTATATTATTACTTTTTAATTTCCAGCCCGGGGTATTCCCGCTTTGGCTTACCCGGGTCGCCGGGTTTCCATGCGGGCAGTTTGGCAAATTCCCGTTTAAATGTTTTGCGTACCAGCTCGGCCTCCGGTGTACCATTGCCTTCAGCAACCGGGTTGGTTTCTTCCGGATCTTTTACCAGGTCGTAAAACCGTCCATCCTGGTAGAGCTTATAGCGGTGATCGCGGAAAAAGCGGGCAGCCTGCTTATTGATCTCTTCAGAATGAAGCGGATTATAGTGCGTAAAGATCCATTTCCGTGGATGTCCTTTTTCACCTTTTATCTGTGGGTAGATACTGTTGCCGTCTGCATCCCACGCTTTAGGGATCTGCTGCCCGATAGCGTCGGCGATGGTAGGCAGGAAATCTGTAAAATCCACCAGATCATCTGTTTCATGCCGGACATACCGTCCTGTTCCCCAGTTCACGATCAGGGGGACACGGTCTCCGCGGTCTACCGTGAGCCCTTTGCCGCCCTTAATGGTAGTTCCGTCTTTTAATGGGGTGATAATAGCCCTGCCGGTACCGTTATCGCCGGTGAAAATGATAATGGTATTCTCGTATAAATCCAGGGCCTTTAGTTTCCCGATGATCCGGCCCACATTTTTATCACTGTAAGCCACCATATCCCTGAAGTTAGCGGTGTCATTCTTAAATCTTCCCGGGACATCATCGTTCCAGCGTTTACTGTCGGGAGTAGATTGGAATGGATCATGTACCAGGGCCATAGGATAGTAAGCCAGGAACTTTTTGTCTTTGTTCTGTTCAATAAAGTTCAGCAGGTAATCTGTAAAAATATCCGGGCCATAATCGTCATTGGACGATGGGAGTGTTACACCATCTCGTTCAATAAGCGGTTTGGCATAACGCTCTCCGTCACTTCGTTTGTAAGACAACTGCCAGAGGCAATAATGATCAAACCCAAAATGTGCAGGCAGTTTATTGTTGAAACCTAATTGCCATTTCCCGGCAATAGCGGTTACGTAGCCCGCCTTTTTTGCTAAATGGGCGAAGGTATTCTGGTAGGGATCCAGGTATCCAAATTCTACATAATTTTTATAGTTGTATTGCCCGGTCATTAATTGTACCCGTGAAGGAGTGCATAATGGTTGAGAAAATCCGTAATTAAATTTCAGTCCCTCCCGCGCAAGCTGATCTATATTGGGCGTGTTATAGGTGCTTCCGTAAGCGCCGATACATTCTTTGCCCATGTCGTCTGCCAGGATGAGAATAATATTGGGCGGCCGCTGTGGTGCTGAAGCCTGGGCATTTACCCGTGCATATCCTGCAAGAATAAGCAGGCTATACAGAACTATCGCTTTTGTTTTCATTATGATAATTATTATAATGTTCAGGGATTATATTATGGGTTTGGCGCCGTAGTGCTATGTCAACGATAATTTTTCGTATTTTTTTGTGAAAGGTGAGACTTGCCTGCCGTTTCACGTTTGACATAACACCAGGAACCGGGGCTTTTAATGCAGCTACCCATTTTTCCGGCGCTCCTGGTTGCTCCTGTTTTTTTTCCTGATATTGTTTGATGAAGCATCCGTTCATATTGTATGTATGATATTGCGCTACCATCCCTTGTTATTGGGAAGCAATGCCGGGTTCAGATCAATGTCATGTTGCGGCACAGGCAACAGGTAATTTCTTTCTGATGCGTTGCTTTTGCCTACTTTATGCGTTTCGGTGATCATGCGCCCAGTCCTGACCAGGTCAAACCATCGCTGGAATTCAAGCATCAGCTCTTTACGTCGCTGTAAGTAAACCGCCTCTTTGAAACTACTGTAATCCAAAGCAGCCAGGTCAACCGTAGGATCCGGTATATTGACCGGCTTGCCATAGGCTCTTCTGATCACTTGGTTAATAGCATTGTAAGCTTCCGGGGTAGGACCATGATTTTCCTCATTCAGGGCTTCTGCGTAAATCAATAATACTTCCGCAAAGCGTATCACCGGAACATTCTGGTTTGATTTGGTAGGGTTGGTAATGGTTGATTGATCCCAGTATTTACGGAAATGCGGAGCGAATGTATAAGTTTTACCATCTTTGGGACTTACCAGGGAGGTGAAAAACGTAACATCCCGGCGGGTATCATTGGCATCAAAAATGTTGTAAGCGTCTTCAGTAGGCTCATCCGTTCCGGCGGCGGCAATACCGGGAATACCTACAGGTGTGCAGGAAGTGCCCATACGGTTACCCTGATCATTGCCTCCCTCGCCCTGGCACTGGGCTGAAAAAATATGCTCCCTGCCGTTTTTAGTGGCTACATTAAATACATCTGCGTACTTGTCAAATAACGCATATCCATACGGGCCTTGTATTACTTCCAGGCTTTTGGAAGATGCCTTCCCCCATTCTTCTCTGGTAAGATATAATTTTGCCAAAATGGCTTTAGCGGCGCCACCGGTGGCCCGGCCGGCATCTGCTGCTCCGTACGTTGCCGGCAGTTTTTCAGCATCGGTCAGGTCGGCAATGACCTGTGCATACACATTTTCCGTCAAATCTCTTTTTACCTGTATGGCATCCTTGCCCAGCGATGTGGTTTGGTGCAGGATCAAAGGCACTTCTCCCCACAGTCTTACCAGATTAAAATAGAGTAAGCCACGCAGGAACTTAGCTTCGTTCACAAGCCTGGTACGCAGTGTGGGATCCATATCAATAGATGGAATGTTGTCGATAGCAATATTGGCACGGTCAATGGCAGTATAATGCTGCTGCCATAATTGTTCGATCCGGAGATTTGAAGTGGATTGTGTCATGGCAGACAATTCCCTGGCGGCTATTTCGGTAACCCGTTGCCCGGCAATAACGTCATCGGTCGGGTATTCGATTACCTGGAGGAAAAGGCGGTTATACATTTTAAGTCCGCCGGGGTTTAATGCAGCCTGGTAAATACTGTTTACCGCAGCGATGGCATCTGCCTGGGTTTTATAGAATTGTCCGGTTGTTAAAATTGAATCTGGGGTTTCCTCCAGCTTAGTGCAGGACACCAGGATCAACGTAACAGCGAATAAATAAAATAGCTTCTTCATGATAATAAAGATTATTAATGCGATAGTTAAAATGTGATATTTACGCCTCCCGTAAATAATTTAGCATTGGGGTAAACTGCATAGTCAATGCCCTGTGTCAATGTGCTTTGACCGTTCCTGCTTACCTCGGGGTCGTAACCGGTATACTTGGTCCAGGTTACCAGGTTTTGCGCAGAGAAATAAAACCGGATCCTGGTATCATAGGCTCTTGACACAAATCTTAATGGAAGCGTATAACCGAGCACCAGGGTTTTCAGGCGCAGGTAAGAGCCGTCTTCAATATAACGGTCTGAATTTACTGCCGCCGGATCTTCATAAGCCCGGGGTATTACATTCTCCTGGTTTTGCGGTGTCCACCGGTCCAAAGCGGTTACCGATGCATTTTGCTGCCCGCTCAATATTTCCAGCTGCTGTTTATTCTGGTTAAATATCCTGCTGCCGTACGACCCCTGGAAAAAGATATTCAGGTCAAAACTCCTGTATGAAAAATTATTGGTAAACCCTCCGAGGAACCCGGGTTGGGCATTGCCTATAAGAAAACGGTCGCCTGTAGCGGTAATAGTACCGTCGCCATCTTTGTCTATGTAACGTTGGTCGCCGGGCTGATTTTTGGTTAAATATACCGGCAGGTGGGCAATGTCATCAGTCAGTTGGAAGATCCCATTGGTTTTTAAACCATAAAATGAGCCTAACGGCTGGCCAACCTGGGCAATGCTCACACCCGAAATAATATTTTCAACACCATCGCCCAGGCTCAGTATCCTGTTTCGGTTCAATGACAAAACCAGTCCTGAATTCCAGTTAAAAACCCCGCGGATATTCCGGGTATTCAGCGCAAATTCCAGTCCTTTGTTGGAGACTGTTCCATAGTTTTGTAAGGCGGTGGCCTGCCCTGTAGTATAGGGGAGAGGCACATCCAGCAATAGGTCTGTGGTCTTTTTGTAGTATCCGTCTACCGTTAGCGTAACACGATTATTGAACAGAGAAATATCAATACCTGCATCATATTGCGCCGTAGTTTCCCAGCCCAAACCGGAGTTGCCAATACGGTTAGGAGAGTAGCCGATCACTGCATTGCCTCCAAAAAAATAGTTGTTATTTGCAAGTGTAGCTAACGACTGGTATACCCCGATCTCCTGGTTGCCTGTCAATCCCGCACTTATGCGAAGTTTTAAACTGTTAACAGCTTCAGGCAGTTTTATGAAGTTTTCTTTACTGAGATTCCAGGCAAAAGCTGCTGATGGAAAATAGCCCCATTTATGATCCTCCCCAAACCGGGATGAGCCATCTGCACGGGCAGTAATGGTAAATAAATATTTATCATTAAGCGTATAGTTAACCCTTCCAAGGAATGATTTCAACGCCCACTCGGATGAGCCTGAAGTGGGTTTCGTGTAAACAACACCGGCGCCAAGGTCATTATAAGTTAACTGCTCTGTGCTAAAGCCTTGTGAACCGGCAGTAACATATTCGGCCCGGAATGCCTGCTGTGTGAAACCTACCACGGCATTAAGGAGATGATTTTCTCCAAGCTTCTTTATATATGTTAAAGTGTTTTCATTAAGCCATGACGATGCTACCTTGGCTCCAACGGCTGCCGTCCCGGTTTGATTGGTGTTGGCGCCCTGGTATACCGTAGTCGGGATATACCGGTTCTCTTTATTATTAATAATATCCGCCCCAATGGAAACTTTGGCTGTGAGGCCGTCTATGATCTGGTATTCTCCGAATACATTGCCTAATATCCTGTTGGTGTTGCTTTGATTGGTTTCTTCTGCCAGAGTGGCAATAGGGTTACCTAATGGTGTTTCAAACTCGCTCTGATAGGTATATTCACCGTTAGCATCTCTTATGGATACGGTTGGAGGCATTAGCAGTAAAAAGCTCACAAGACTGTTGTCGGCTATTTTGGCGCTTGTTTTGCTTGCCGTAAAATTGGCGCTTACTTTGAAGGCAGATGATACCTGGCGGTCAAAATTTAAACGGCCGGAAAAACGCTCAAAATTCGTGTTCAGCAATACGCCTTCCTGTTTAAAGTAATTTCCTGAAACAGCATAATGGGTTTTATCATCGCCTCCCGATATCGTTAGCTGATGATTTTGAGCAGGAGCGGTTCTAAAGGCGGCGCTTTGCCAATCTGTTCCCCCGGAAAGCTGCGCTATCTGTTCATCGGTATAGTAGGGCGCTTTTCCGGCATTTACACGGGCATCATTCTTTAACAACGCCCACTGTTTGGAATCTGTAAGCACATCAACGGTATTGCTAACCTGTTGCACGCCATAAGAACCATCGTAGCTTACAACATTTCTGCCGGCTTTACCACGTTTGGTAGTTACTATTACCACGCCGTTGGCTCCCCTGGAGCCGTAAATGGCGGTAGCCGATGCGTCCTTTAGGATATCTATTGATTCAATGTCGCTTGGATTTATACCGGCCAGCGCATTGATGTTTGGGCCACTGGCTACGCCGGCGCTGGCATCATTATTATCGTTATAAATGGGAAACCCGTCAATAACGTACAGAGGCTCATTACCGGCAGTAATGGAATTGCCACCCCGTATGCGGATACTTACAGCCGCTCCCGGTTGCCCGGAGACCTGGGTTACCTGTACCCCTGATACCGAGCCCTGAAGAACACGTTCAAAAGAGCTGACCTGTTGGGTCAATGCCTGGGTAGGAATGGACGCAACGGCGCCGGTGAGATCACTCCGCTTTTGCGTACCGTACCCCACTACCACCACATCCTCCAACTGGCCGGAAACCGGCTTCAGCAATACATTAATCGGAGAGCCTGAGACTATTACTTCTTTCGCTTCATAGCCAACGCTGGTTATCACTACGGTAAACGGAAATCTTTGAGCCGTATACAAAGTGAATGCACCGTTATTATCACTTGCGGTACCATTGGTTATTCCTTTGATCTGAACAGACACTTTGGCCAAAGGAAGCTTACTTACTGAATCGGCCACATGGCCTTTTACTATAGAGTTAATGACAGGTTTAGGTTCATTCTGTCCCTTACTGTAAAAAGGTGTTATTATTGTTAGTACTAAACTAATATATAGTACTTTTTTCATGATATTTGTGTTATGGTTAAAAAATAGGCCCTGCAGTTTGCATTGCAAACTGTATATCCAACTAAAGCCTTTTATTTTTCCAGACCGGCATCGGTGCAACGATGCCGGTCATTTTTTTTATTATTATATTAGCTATGCTTTATTAGTGCTTACAACTCAACCGGACTGATGGTCAGTAAAAGCTGCCAGTGTGATTTGACTACACAATTCATTATTTGTTTTGTTATTTGGTCCCATGCATGGGACATCGTTCGCTGCCTGACACCAGGCTGTCAATAACGCCCGGGATAGTCGCTGTTGAATGGAAATCGTATGTTATCCTTTCGGTCATAATAGTAATTAAAAGAAAGTACCTGGATTAAAAAGATGTGCAAATATATATAGGTGTTATTAGTCTATCAAATTTATAGACAATTAATTTTATTATTATATTCTCAAATACATCAACTCCGTTGTTTATGCATCATCCTGCTGTTTACCTGAGCCTGTAGCAGGCAAACCCGCTTTGGTCATTTGAGTTCAAGCTTCACAATAATATCCTTTGCAGGTTTGTCAATTTTTATGTCCTGTTTTTTATACCGGATATGCTCTGCATTAATCGTCAGGGGAAAGGGCTGCCAGGTGTTTATAGTAAATTTCCCATCTTTATCGCTGATAGCCTCTTCTTCTCCGGGGATGATGTACAGGTAACATTTTTCAACCGGCTTCAGGTTTTCCTGCAGCACCGTGCCTGATATTACAGCGTGTCCCTGAAAAGATCTCTCACCATTTGCGGGGAGCACTGTGGTGAGCAATACCCAAAATATATTTTTAATGATGGATCGCATATATATCGTTTGAAGTTTTACAAATGTACGTGTAAAAAATATATAGTCTATAAATTTTGTAGACTAATAGTATTGATTTACATTTGCACTGGATACGCTGAGATGATATTTCTCACCATATTGTAAAAAACGATTTCATAAGCAGTTAGTTTTGGTAGCGGCCTTCATATCTATGAGGGCCTGTTTTTTGTATACCATTCCTCCTGCTATAAAAAGGTAAATGGTTTTGTACAACCATATAAATTTCGATGCAGTTTATCGTGCTGATAAAAAATAAGGTGTCGTGGTCGAGCGGTAAGGCGCAGCTCTGCAAAAGCTGTTACACTGGTTCAATTCCAGTCGGCACCTTACCTTATACCTGCATCAGGGTAATAATCATCTGATTAATCGTAACTATTAGAATTATTTAATGAGTAAGATTCACAATATCCGGGAGCATTTTAAAAAGAAGAAATTGCTGTTTTTGTCCGTAAAAATCCTTTCCTTTTTTTTCCTGGCTGATCTTCTTAACTGTTCCGGTAATGCACACCCGGCTCCGGTCAGGACTGATTCTCCCCAGCCGGATACCATTCATTCCTGCATGAAAACACCTGCACGCTTTGCCCCTGCCGATATTTCTCCGGTAGCATCCGGACGGGACAGCACTGTGGCGGGTATGGTGCTGATACCCGGCGGAGAGTTTGATATGGGCGGCGATAATGACCAGGCCGCTCCTGATGAGTATCCCAAACATAAGGTGCGGATTTCTCCTTTTTATCTTGATGTCACCGAAGTGACCAATGCTCAATTCAGGAAATTTGTTGAAGCCACAGGTTATGTAACTACTGCCGAAAAAAAGCCTGATTGGGACGAGCTGAAAAAAACATTACCGCCAGGTACTCCTAAACCGCCTGACAGCCTGCTTGTGGCTGCCTCACTGGTATTCAGGCAATCAAACAGACCTGTTGACCTAAATGATTACAGCCAGTGGTGGAGCTGGGTAAAAGGCGCCGACTGGAAGCACCCCGAAGGTCCCGGCAGCAGCATCGAAGGGAAAGATAACTACCCGGTGGTGCAGGTAAGCTGGTACGATGCACAGGCCTATTGCAAATGGGCCGGCAAACGGCTGCCAACAGAAGCTGAATGGGAGTTTGCCGCCCGCGGCGGACTGGTCAATAATATTTATCCCTGGGGCAACGAGCATATAAATGAAGGAACCCCCAAAGCCAATAGCTGGGAGGGAAAATTTCCCTACCTGAACACCCGTAAAGATGGTTTCCTGAAACTGGCTCCTGTAAGATCGTTCCGGCCCAACGGCTATGGCTTATACGATATGGCAGGCAATGTATGGGAGTGGTGCAGCGACTTATACAATAGCAACTATTATAAACAACTGGAAGGAAAGCTGATTGTAAACCCGCAGGGACCTGAAGAGTCATACGATTCGCAGGAACCCTACACATTAAAACGCAGCCTGCGGGGCGGTAGCTTTTTATGTAACGACGGTTACTGCAGTGGTTATCGTGCAGCGCGCCGCATGAAGAGCAGCCCGGACACCGGACTGGAACACACCGGCTTCAGGTGTGTAAAGAATAAACATTATGATTAAGGCTTGCTGCCTTCTTCTTTAGAACCACCGGGTTATTTCCTGAATAAAAATATTTTAAGCATAACTAAATCCGGCTATAGTTATGTAAAGCCAGGGGTTTGGACTACCTCCGGCGACCGGCAACAATATACAGTCAACCGGAGCCCAACATACCCTGTACACGAGCGGTGTCCGGGTAATGGCTTTATATATTATTGCATAAAGTAAATTTTCACTATCCTAATTCGATCATATCAGGTGCTCTGAGATCATCTTCAATCTGGTACAGACAGTGCCGGGAAATAGATTTTTTCAAGTTTATTAAGTAGCATCTAAATGATAACCCTACACGGCAGGAAAAAGTAAATTGTGAATAGATGCTGAGCCTCTCCTGAAAGGGTGTGAGGCATAATCTTTTTCTTCAGGTTAAAATGCCGGATGTAGTAAATGTAAATCTTCATGGTTGCATATATTGCGTGCTACAAATAAAAAGGACATTAGAATTTCTACTGCTTATCGCAATTTTTTCTATATGTTGCTGACAGGTGCAGGAGTATGATGATGAGCAAAGGGGTAGAGGCAGGTATTATAAATGGTTCGGGCGATATAAATTCCCGGGGCAGCCAACCGGGCGGTAAGCTCCGGGTGGTTGGGATCAGCGACCCGTTTCACAGGGGTGATATATATGCAATTGTGCCACTGTTTGAATACCGGGGTGCTGATACCTTCTGCATCCCTGATAATAGCCGGACATCGGTGAATGACAATGACAGGGAATCTTACCCTGAAAAGTCATAAATCCGTTTAATTGTAAGGCAGGTTGGAAAAGAATAAAGCCTGCAACTTGTTGATTTGCAGTCTTTTCTTATTTAAGTTTACCTAATTAAACGATAGGTGGCGGGCTGAGAGGGATTACAGTCGAACACCTTATTCCCCTTTTAACCTTTTTAGATGATATGGAACAAGACGAACTTTAACTTCTTTAGCACCGTCCTCATTTTTCAAGTTGTATTTAGAGAAACCGCCCGTAAAAGTCAATAGCCCATTTTTAGTAACCCCATACAATCCTTTTAGTGACAATCCAAAGCCTGAAGGTTTTTGCAAGGTTGGAATTATTGCTTCTCCAGTTAATTGTAATGCTTTGCTTCCTTTTTGTGCAAAGCAGAAGGCTGAAAAAAATAAGAAATTTGCTAATAGAAATATTTTCACGAAATACTTTTTAACCTTTTATCAGATTTTAGAATGTTTAATGAACCTTTATCCTAACTCATCTATCGTTTCAAAAATTAAAATTTACTCCTAAGTGCCCATAAAAAGGAAGTAATGGCTGTGATTTAAAATCCTGCTGTAAAACTCTTCCGGCTTTCAGCGTAAAATCCGTTTTTTTCATACAAAATCCGCCTTGCAATCCATAATAAAAATCGCCCCCGGTTGCAGGCTCATACCAGCCATCCTGCACATTATCATAGATATTATTTTTGTACCAATCACTGTGTTTAAAGTGTGTAACAATGGCTTTATCAAAACCAGCTTCAGCTCCCCAAAACCAATGTTTTCGATAATAGCCCAGCGTTCCGGCAAAATCACTTCCAAAATTGAAAAGTGTAACCGACTGATTATGATACCGCCTTGCTATACCCTGTACCCTTGCCGAAAATTGAAAATAATTATATGCAGCAATCCTTATTTGTGCACCTAACTTCACCTTAAAATCATCTGCTAATTGATTTCCTAATGGCATAGAAAATTCGCCTCCAATCCATAAGGGGAACCTTTTAACCGGTATTAAGCGATGATAGCCCAAACCAGCCGTTATGCCATATTCTGCTCCTATATTAGCATGTAACAGGTTTTTGTTTTGTTTAGACGTTTTTTCCCAATTAACAGCCTGTGCGTATATTTCATTTTGAAAAAATGAAATAGCGATAATTGCTATAATAGATTTTAGAGTAATAGCCTTCATATCTGTTGTTATAATGATTGTATATAAGAAATAATCTTAGGTTCCATAGTTGTTGTCCAGAAATTTACCTGGTCGAACATTCCTGAGTGACCTACTCCCTGTGCTTTAAAAATCTCTTTGTTGGGATAAGCGGATGAAATCTTTTCCGCCCAACTATCGGGATAAGCTTTATTGTTAGAGCTATATATAAAAAGTGTTTTGGTAGAAAAATTATTGATACCGGCCGAAAAATCGGGCTTGAAATCTTGTCCCAATTCATACGATGCAGCATTAACAACTGCACCGCTTCGGGAAGCAACATAAGAAGGTGCATTATTACCTAAATCAGAACCTACGTCGCCAACTATTGTATTTACAGAACCAATTAAGCCAGCTTTATAATCTAAAATTTCGTGCTGGTCTTCTTTGCCAGTCATAAACTGGTCTATATAGGTAGCATCATTTAAGCTTTCGCTCCATAACTTGAAAGACCTGGATTCAGAAATATAATCAACCACATCATCCCATTTCAACCCACCCGGCTCAGCTACAATTAAACCATTTACCTCATTTGGATATTTACCAGTGTATCCGGTAGCTAACATAGCCCCCCAAGATTGCCCTAATAGAATTACTTTTTGCGAAGCAGATGTTTTATAATGAGCTATCACGCCTTTTAATTCATCATAAAAAATTTTATTAATGGCATCACCGCCTTGAGATTTATACCATCTTTTGGGAAATCTTTGGGAAAGCCCGGCTCCTCTTTGGTCGTAAAATACAACTCTGTAACCTTTTGTTGCGAGGGTTTTGCAATTAAGCATGTAACGGTAGTCGCCGCCGGGGCCGCCATGAATACATATAATTAATGTGTTGTCCTCCGAGCCAAAAGCTTCGGAATGTAGTAACGCACCGTTAACTAAAATAGAAGGTAGTGTAGAATCCTGAACAACTGTTTTTGATACTAAGTTTCCAGGCTCATCAATATACCTTTCTTTCGTGCAGGAAAAAGAGAATAATGCAAAGATGATGAAGGGTAAATAAATTATGAACGATTTTTTCATGATATGTACTTTTTTTGCTTTTAATATTCTAAGCTTTTTATTGAAAAGTATATGACATTGCAGCGTTGGGTGAGGTATATTCCTGAGACTTTACAACCGTATTGTTGACTAAAATTTCCAGCTTTACAGTATGAGCAGGATTAACGAAATATCCAAGAGTTACAATGTTATTTTTGTTTACAGTTTTAGTGATGGTTTTCGTGAATGGTAATGTTGGGTTATTAGCAGTAGTCTGCCCTCCGGTTTCATTATCATACGTTATTGATACCAGGCTATTAGTTGTTGTGCTGCTAACCCTGTAGGTGATACTCACTTGTTTAGGATAAGTATTATCAGTGTCTGAATCTGATTTTCTGCAAGAGGCTACAAGTAAAACGATTAATCCAATAAAAAGAGATGTTTTAAGTAGTTTCATTTTTTTAAGTTTTAGATATGTTATATTGAGGATAATTGTTTTTAAATTCATTGATTGTTTAAATTCATTTAGTTGTATTCTTTATCAAGCTGAATAATTAATCCTTCGACCAGTGCCAAGCCTTCCACACGATAATTGATGTAATAATGCTTTCTAAAAAAGATAGCATCACATAAAATATTCTCCATTCAGTAAAAGAAGAAACTCCCACAAGCAAAGTGAACAGCGTTAGAAATATGCCAATTGAAATATTTAAAACTTTATTCCATTTTGGCTTCATCAAAAGTGAAAGAAAAATCATTAGTGAAGGAAGAGTCAAAATAATGGTTGCAAAAAGTAATTTGTAAGGCGTATTCAATATGTTTTGTCCGTTCAGCAGAGCTGCAACTTTTTCCGGAACGTATAATTCAAAATAGTCACCATAGATGTAAAGAAACATCACGGAAGCCCAAAGTGCTGAAAGCACCAGTTTGACATTGATTTTGAAATCTTCGTATTGATATTTTTTACTTTTCATTTCTCTTTATTTGTAAACCCAAAAACAACAGCCAAAAACAGGTAGCGATTTCTGCAACTGCCGGAAGCATACTCATATATTTTCCTATCCCGATTTGGGAGTAATTTTCAAGTAAAGTATTTCCGGTAAAATTTATTAAATAACCAATGCAGCCCAGCATCAATAAAACGCCTAAAAATTTCGGCATAAAGCCTGACCTGTAAACCAGCAACCCAAACGGGAAAAGCCAAAGACCCCAAAACACTGTTGCAAGCAAAATCCCATCATTATACTGATGAAGAGAAAACATCAGTTTGCTTTGTAAGTCTTCTACTAAAATATCTTGTAAAAAAGATTCTTTTTCAGTCAGCGTTAGTGCTGCATATTTATGTTGCAAATTGTTAAACGACAAAGGCACACTTACTAAAGCTAATATCACCATTGCCTTTGCATGAGATTTATTAACACTTCTTAAAAGTTTGTATAAAAAAAGTGGCAAAAAGGTAAACCCCACGTAGCAAATCACACTGCTGTAAAGGCCAAATCTGAATAAAGTAGGTGAATTAGTGATATTATTGAATGTTAACCTGCTATTATTCCAGTCGATAAGTTTTTGAGGAATATAGGCTAGGCTGAACATTCCCGTAATTACTACAACCAAATAAATAAAACCTGCCACTCTTGCTGTGTTTTTATTTGCGCTCATACCTTGAAGTATAGGAATAAATACAAAACAAAAATAGCCGGGCAATATTAATGCAAGGTCTCAACGGCTACCATGACACAAATGATTTGTCCGTTATAAGGTGTTGATAATGAGCATACAGTGAGCGTTGATACTCCTTAGATGAGGATTGATACGATTGCTATTTTTATCATCCCTGGCTGTTCTGATATTCGGTGGGTGTTTTTCCGGTATATTTTTTAAAATTCCGGTTGAACGAAGCTTTTGAATTGAAGCCACAATCAAAGGCAAGCGACATAAGGGTATATTGCTTGTTTTCGGGCATATTTAAAAGTCTGAAAAATTCCTGAATACGCCGCTCATTGATGAGGTCATAAAAATTCTTTTGCTCATATTTGTTGATAACCTCAGATAATTTATTGGGATGGGTAGGAATAAGCTTTGCCAGTTCCGCCAGGGTTAGCTCCGAATTTAAAAATGGCTTTTCCCTTTCTAAAATTTTCAATAACTGCTCATGTATTTGCAAAGATTCGTCCTCACTTAAATTGGAATATTGGTATTTGACCGGACGGTATAGTATATCGGGACCTTTCTGTTTTTCATCATTTATTAAAATCACAGTGGAGACGGCAGCGACTTTTGACCCGAAAACATTTACCTGTGTGATACCGAAATAACCAAGCAAAATCACAAAAATGGTAGATGATGTCGAAATTAGTTTTTCGCTTTGTCCAAACAGAACTATCAACCAAATTGTTAATATCCCGATTATCAGAAACACCAGCCAGTTGAATTCGATCCTTTCTGTATTCGAAAATTCATTTTTGATATTTCTACGATATTTAAATAGAATCCGGAGCGACAAAAAACTATACACGATGCCAGAAATATAGATTACGCCTATTCTTAATAAATTTTCAAATTCATAACCTGCCCCTTCTGATTGCATAACAGCCAGCTTTCTAGAATGGCTTAAAAAGAAAAAATTGGTATAGATGAGGAAGATAACTGCAGCAGGCAGGAAATGCCAAAGCTCCCGCCATTGAAACTGAATATTGTGGGTTTGGTACCTTGTATATAAATATAAAAATACGGCGACTATTATGGGACTGGGAAAGCCCAACACAAATAAGTCTGGACAAGTTAAATACAATCCCGTTTCCAATAAAAATGAATGAAAAATAGTTTGAGCCGCAAAAATTAAAAGCCCTGAAAGAATAAAATCAGCAGTATACTTCCTTTTCTTTGTTAACAGGATTACAGCCAGAAATAATGAAATCGAAATGCCAGTGACAAAAAAATAACTCATAAACCAATATACTGGTAGAAAAACAAATATAGCAAGATTGGAATCCAGAATAAAATGCATAATAATAGAAGATGAACCGCTTGCCGTTAAAGTACTATCGGACTATGTTGCGCAAGTACCTTTTCTGGAATTAGAGGGCACCTTTAAGGATGCCATACTTGCAACAGAATGGTTACGCACCAATGAAGTGCAATTGATGTTTTTAGACATTCACCTGCCAAAACTAAAAGGAATGACCTTTTTAAAGACACTTGCTAAAAAACCTGCAGTTATCATTACTACTGCTTATCACCAATATGCCGTAGAGGGATTTGACCTGGATGTAACAGATTATCTCCTGAAGCCTATTGAATTTGAACGCTTCTTAATTGCTATAAATAAAGTAAAACCTACTAACAGCAGTATTCAACCTATATCTGAAATGAATGGAGCAAAAGATTATTTGTTTCTTACAGTACAAAAGAAAAAAGTGAAGATTTTATTTTCTGAAATTTTGTATGTAGAAAGTCAACGGGAATATATAAAAGTGGTCACTGAAAATAATGAATTTATATCACGAATGAGTACGCATGAAATAGAGGACCTTTTGCCCGGCATTATTTTTAAACGTATTCACCGCTCATTTATCATTTCAATTCATAAACTGGAATCCTACACGGCAGAATCGGTTGAAGTGAATGGAGTATCTATCCCTATTGGAAGAGGATATAGAGATGTTATTGAAATCTTTAATATTGATATTTGATTACTTAGTATTGGCAAAAGTCTGCCTTCGTTCAGGCATTGAGGATGGCGGCTATACTTATTCAGTATTTCTTCTGCCATTGGCAATAAAGGAATATTACTATCCGTGTCTGTCTTTTGCCTGCTGGTAAAAATCCATTTCTGCCCGTCAATACTTATGCCGATATTATTACGGGTAAGGTTTTGGGCGTCAATATAGGCAAGCCCTGACTTAACGGCGGTATTGTTGTTGCACTTGCGAACACTCCGCAGGTAAAAATTCATAGTCGGCTACAAAAGCGTGGTCTATCTTTTTTATGTCTATATCCGAAACGTTGTATTTCCACTGCAGGAAATCAACGGTGTGTTTCAGGGATGTTTTGTGACCGCCTGCAAACAAGATGTTCAAATGCTGAACTGCTTGCTGTACAAGGGCTTACGATTTCCAGTGATCTGTTTTTAATTTTTAGAAACAGGTCACTGAAGAAATAAGAATTGTTGCCCTATTTTGGTATAGCCACAAAACAAAAAACGCTATAAAACCTTGATTTTACAGCGTTTTGTACTTTTTTGTATTGATACTGGCGGAGAGAGAGGGATTCGAACCCCCGGACCTGTGACAGTCAACGGTTTTCAAGACCGCCGCATTCGACCGCTCTGCCATCTCTCCGGCGCAAAAGTAAGGGCGCGGTTTTAATTCTCAAAAACTTATTACAACACCATCTTCGGGAGCTTATTCTGCTGTTTTTATATACATTAACCCTTAGTCCCGTTACTTTACTAAAACGTTTTCGTAAATTTTTTTGATCATTTATGAAAACGATTTCATATTTTTTTTCGATCTTGAACATGATAATTTTTTAAAATCAAAACGATTGCTTATGTCTAAGATGTCAAATCTGCGGATAAAGAACGGTTTGAATGTTCTTTGGCTGATTTTGTCACTGTTTATTCTTCCTCTTTTTTCTGCTGCACAACTGAAAACGATTTCAGGTACTGTTAAAGACGAATCCGATAATCCTCTGCCGGATGTTTCTGTAGTGGTTGGCAAAACTAATACAGGCACCACGACAAATGCCTCCGGGCATTTCAGCATTTCCGCCGCGCAGGGTGCCACGCTGGTTTTTTCATCTGTGGGTTTCGAACCTTATACCATGGTGGTGGACAGCCGCACGAACTATGATGTGGTGCTTAAGACCACCGGTGCTGCCGATCTGGCCGATGTGGTGGTGGTAGGCTACGGAAGACAGAAAAAAGTAAACTTGGTGGGGGCTGTTTCCATGGTAAAGATTGATGAAAAAACCACCGGCCGCGCTTTGCCTAATGTATCCTCCGCCCTGAGCGGAATGGTTCCCGGCCTGTCGGCTACGCAAAACTCCGGTATGGCCGGAGCCAACGGCGCCCAGCTCGTTATCCGTGGTTTGGGCACAGCCAACAACAGTTCGCCGCTGGTGGTGGTAGACGGTATGCCGGATGTGGATATTAACCGGGTTAATCTTAATGATATAGAAAGCATTTCTGTTTTGAAAGATGCTACTTCCGCCTCGGTATATGGATCCAGGGCGGCAAACGGTGTTATACTGATCACCACCAAGTCCGGTAGAGGCGCTGATAAAACAGCCTTTAACATCACGAGCAATATGACCCTCGAAGTGCCGAGAAAAGCCTATGATTTCATGGCGGATTATCCCAGGGCGCTTACCCTGGAGCAGGTGAGGTCTGCTACCAATACCCTGCCCGCCAACCAGCTTTTTAAAAACGGCACTATTGACCAGTGGATGGCATTGGGTATGGTGGATCCGCTGCGCTACCCCAATACCGACTGGTGGGATATTATCCTGAGGAACGGCGCTTATCAAAACTATAATGTGTCAGCTTCCGGGGGAAACGACAAGTCGAACTTTTTTTCTTCGGTAGGCATGCTTGATGAAAAGGGACTGCAGATCAATAATAATTATAATCAGTACAACGCCCGCTTCAATTTTGATTACAAGCTGAAGTCCAATATGAATACGGGAATACGGTTCAACGGTAACTGGTCGAAGTATACCTATGCGCTTGCGGAAGGCTTTACAGATCCTGCTCCCACAAATACTGCGGGATTCGACATGCAATACGCTATTGCCGGTATTACACCTTATGACCCGGTATCAGGTCATTACGGAGGTGTAATGGCCTACGGGGAAGACCCGCAGGCGTATAATCCCTATACGCTTTACCAGAATCAATTGAACCGGCAGAGCAGGCAGGAAGCTAATGCCAGCATGTATTGGGACTGGACACCTGTGAAAGGATTGACAGCAAGAGTGGATTATTCACTGAACTATTACAACCAGTTTGCTTACACAGCTAATATGCCTAACCAGGCTTTTAATTTTCAAAACAATGCGTATGGCAGCCGTGTGTATGTGGGCGCAAATGCCGGCGTAAGCAACAATACCAATACAGGATACAAGACCATACTTAACGGGCGCCTGAATTATCATACAACTATTGCGAGAAATCATGATATCAGCGCACTGTTTGTATACAGTGAAGAATACTGGTACGACAGGTTCCAGGGCAGTTCAAGAAATGACAGGCTGTATCCTACATTGCACGAGATAGATGCTGCGCTTACCGATATACAGTCAACGGGTGGGAGTTCCAGCACGGAAGGGCTTCGCTCCTATATCGGCAGGTTGAACTATACGGCATATAATAAGTACCTGTTTGAAGGGAACTTCCGCGTGGATGGTTCTTCAAAATTCCTGCCGGGGCATCGCTATGGATTCTTTCCCTCCGTAGCCCTCGGCTGGCGCTTTACGGAAGAAGGATTTATCAACAGCTTCACCAGTAAATTTCTTACACAGGGTAAGCTTCGTGTATCTTATGGAGGACTGGGGAACAATAGCGGTATCGGGCGTTATGAACAACAGCCCACACTGGCCACAAGCAATTATATCATAGCCAATGGAGTGACTTCAGGATTTGTAAATGCGAAGATCATTAACCAGGCGCTGACCTGGGAAAAAACTTCAGTCCTTAATATAGGCCTGGATCTTGGATTCCTGGATAACCGCCTGACAGCAGAACTGGATTATTATGACAGGCTTACCACAGGAATGCTTCGCCCTTCACAAATGTCTCTTCTTCTTACCGGTGCATACAATGCTCCTGAATCCAATATAGGCGATATGCGCAACAGGGGGATAGAAGCTACCATCTCATGGAAAGACAGGATAGGAAAAGATATTACTTATGGCTTAAGCCTGAATGGAAGCTACAATTCAAACACACTGGAGAAATGGAATGAGCTGCTGACGCGGGGCGCTACCTATAGTGGCAACAATGTGTTCATAGATATGCCTTATGATTATCTTTATTATTACGATGCCATTGGCATTGCGCAAACATGGCAGGATGTTTACAATGCCACTCCCCAGGGAGCACAGCCGGGCGATATATTGCGTAAGGATATTAACGGAGACGGCAGGGTAGATGAGAATGACCGGAAAGCAGATCCCAAGATCAACCAGACAAGACCTTCCACTTATGGCGCTTTGAATGGTTATATTTCCTGGAAAGGGATTGATCTTACGTTCATGGTGCAGGGTTCTACCGGCAGGAAGGACTTCTGGCTGAATGCATTCAACAATGTCAACTTCGGTACCTCCAGGTATGCTTCCACCTGGGATCACTGGTACAATCCATGGTCTGTGGAGAATCGGGACGGGGCATGGCCCAGGCTCGGCGGAAGCGGCAATAATACTATCGCATCTTCTTTCTGGCTCGATGATATGAGCTACCTGCGTGTAAAAAACCTGCAGTTAGGTTATTCGCTCCCACAGTCTTTATTGCGCAGGGCACATATTGCAAGCTTACGTATAGCCGGTTCTGCTGAAAACCTGGCAACGATCACTTCCTACAGGGGACTTGATCCTGAAAAAGAAGGCAATGCCAACAATATGTATCCCATTGTAAAATCTTATTCCCTCGTAATTCAACTGGGTTTCTAAAAACTATTTGCCATGACGAAAACAAAACTGATACGAAATACATTATTAGTGCCTTCCGTGGCATTACTGGTATTGATGCAAACTTCCTGCAGGAAAGATCTGCTCGACAGGGAACCAACTACCGAGCTTGCTGCGGCAAATTTCTGGACGTCTGAGGATGATGCTACTACTGCCTTAATGGGTGCCTATTCAGCAGTGAGACCCTGCTTTGACAGGGATTATTACCTTGACGGGCAATCTGAATATGTACGGACAAGAGGTACCAGCACTACCAGCGGCAACCTTTCCAAAGGCGATGCATATAATGGCGGCAATTATAATCCTACGGGTTATGCATCAGGCTTTGATAAAATGTTCCGCTACCTCTATGGAGCCGTGAACCGTACCAACTACGTTATTGATAATGTGAACCGGATGCTTGAAACTGCCAGCCCTTCTTCTGTTGAAGGATTGGAAAGAATTGTAGGTGAGGCACGCCTGCTGCGTGGTATGGTATATTTCAGGCTGATTTCTATGTGGGGAGACGTTCCTTATATCGGGCGTGTGATCAACGATAATTCCGAAGTGGCAGATATATCGCGCCTGCCCATCGGCCAGGTAAAGGATTCTATCATGGCCGACTTTACTTATGCTTATGAGAAGCTTCCCGATCACGCCAGTGAGCTGGGCAGGGCATCCAAACCCGCCGCCCTTGCTTTCAGGGGTAAGCTCGAATTGTACTGGGCATCATGGAACCATTTTGGCTGGCCGGAGCTGGAAGGCTTTACTGCCAGTCAGCAGGAAGCGGATGCCGCCTATGCAGCAGCCGCAGCAGATTTCAATGATGTTATTAACAATTATGGGCTTGATCTCTATATGGGTGGTGAGCCCGGTGATATATCTGAACCGGGGAAAGCAGATGAGCTGCCCAATTATTATTACCTGTTCACACCGAAAGCCAATGGCAATTCAGAGATGATCATGGTCTTTACCCATGGCGGTACCGGCACAGGGCAGGGAGAGGAGCTCATGCGTGATTTTGCAGGACGCTCTCATGAAGGTTCGCAATGCTGGGTATCTCCGCGTTATGAAATTGCCGACCGCTACCAGTCGCTGACCACCGGAGATTTTGCTGCACCGCTCATTCCTATGAATCCTTCTTCCGATGCGACAGCGCGTACAACTCCTAATTCAGCGGTCAACCCCGACAGCTATGCAGATCGTGATTACAGGATGAAGGCAACTATTGAATGGGATTATGAAATGAGCATAGGGATGGCTTCTCTTAAGTCAATAGGTTGGGTTCCGTTTATTTATAAAACATGGGCGCAACCGGTAACTATTGATGGCGTAAAGTATACTACCTATAATACAGATGGTACCAATTCTGGATATGTTTTCCGGAAATTTGTTCGTGATTATGCAGGGCAGGGAAGGAGCGACGGTGACTTTGCATGGCCGGTAATGCGGCTGGCAGATGTATTCCTGATGTATGCGGAAGCCACCAATGAGCTTAGCGGACCACAGGCAGATGCCATCGCCCTTGTCAATCGTGTTCGTCACCGCGGAAACCTTCCGCCGCTTGCTGCAGATAAAACAGACAATAAAGAAAATTTCTTCAATGCCATAGAGCAGGAAAGAATTATTGAATTGCTCGGAGAGGGCATGCGTGGATTTGATCTCCGCCGCTGGAGGGCATTGGAAAGAGTTTGGGGAGCTCCCGGCAGTGAAGGGGTATGGCGTAAAGATACCTGGGGAGCCAATCAGCAGCGCTATTTTCAGAACACTTCTGAACGTGAATACCAGCAGGATTATATATTCAGAATACCGCCGAGCGAAAGAGACAGAAATTCCAATCTTACCCAAAATACTCCCTGGAGATAAAACCTGACATTAACCAAAATGATTACAATGAAAACATATATCATAACAATTGCTGTTAGTTTGCTCGCGCTTGCCGGTTGTAAAAAAGATTATCCTGTTGATGAAGATGGTTTGTTGATCACTACACGTGCGGAATGTTATGTGAGCAATTTTGAATTGCTGGGCACTGACTTTGTTACTGTACGGAATGGAGCTGCTGTAATAGATACGGTAGCACAAACTATAAATGTTGAAGTATTGTATGGAACTGATCTGAAAAATCTTTACCCGCAGTTTACGCTGGTTACCGATGCCAAGCTTGATCCAAAGATCACCGGCAAAGTGGATTTTTCAGACCTTGATCATCCAAAAATATATACGGTGGTTTCAGGCAACCGTAAGGTAAGAAAGCCTTATACCGTTTACATAACAGTGCAACCGAGGTAAAAGAATTCTTAATCAATTCAAAAAATTATTGTGATGCTACATACAAAAATATTCCGCAAATCAATATTACCGGCGCTGGCAGCAGGGTTGTTTCTTGCCGGTTGTAAAAAAGAAGAGTATGCACTTCCTGTTCCCAAAGATGTTTTGCAGAATGATGTGATCAAGCGTACGCTGGGGCCCAATATTGTGGGACAGCAGATAGAGTTTGCTTATGCTATGGCGATCCTGCCTGAAAAAGGTAAGCTGGTCTCTGCCCAGGTGGAAGCTTCTATTGCAGGTGCAAACGGCACTTATCTCGAAAACAATGCCTACTATACCAATGGCAGCGGGCAGGATGTTGGTGTGCCGGTAGCGGAACCTTCCGTTACCAGCGGGAATACTACATCGGTAACTTATAATGTGGATACCTTCGCTGCGACGCTTCGTTATTATTATGTCATTCCTGAAGAAGCCCGTGGTAAGCAGGTGTCGTTTACATTTTCTGCTAAAAGCGATGATGGCGAGACCGTTTCCTACAAAATGGGGCCCTATACTATTGCCACTATGGATATGGTACGCAAGCTCAATGTAAGCAATGGAGCCGCAGCCTATATTTCTATCGCCGATATGAAGGTATATGATGAGGCAGGCGCTGCTGCCAATCCGGATAAGATCGACCTTGTATACGTTTACTATGCAGATCCGGATGTCATTTTTAACCATGCATTGGTGTCTCCCGCTGCAGATGCGCAATACCTGCCGGGAGTGGATCTGCCTGCCGGTGTGAATAAAAGCACTAAAGTACAGAAGGTGTTCAACCTGCAGGATTATAACCTGGCGCAATCTCAATATGGTATTTATATTGATGACCTTGATTTTGAAAAGCTCGACCTTTCCAACGCCCCCGACTTTGCTATTAATTTAAAAGCGGAAGCAGGAGTCTGGGCGGAAACCAGCGATGGAAAATACCGGGCTTATATTTATTTCAATTCTGTAAACAATGGCAGTAAGAGCGCAGTGATCAGCATGAAACGGTATACCATGAGCGGCAAATAAAAAGGGGTTTATATGAAGTATACTATCCGTCTGCTGTTGTTATATATAACGGTATTATTTTCTTCTTCACTGCATGCACAAAAAATGATGCATCCCGGCATCAATCAAAATGCTGCAGACCTTGCCGAAATGAAGCGGAAGGTAATGGCAGGTGAAGCGCCCTGGAAAGGAGCTTTCGACAGGCTTAAGGCTATAGCCGATACTCCTTTTGTTGTAAAGCCATTCGCGCATGTGCTTCGCGGACCTTACGGACGCCCTAATATCGGCGGCAATGAATTATCGCGGAGCGCTGAAATGGCTTACAGCTATGCATTGGTATGGTATATTACTTCCGACAGGAAATATGCGCGTAAAGCAATGGATATATTAAATGCGTGGTCGCCGGTACTATGGGATTTTGATTATAATGATGCAAAGCTCCTGGCTGCATGGACCGGGCACCTGCTTTGTAATGCCGCAGAGCTGTTGAGATATACCGGCGCCGGGTGGGAGCAGAAAGACATCGACGGATTTGAAAATATGCTGATGACGGTCTATTACCCGTTGCTGCGGTATTATTTTCCTGAAGCCAATGGTAATTGGGACGGCGCTATCATTCACAGCATAATGGCGATAGCTGTTTTTACAGACAACCGGGCTATGTTTGATAATGCGGTTGATCATTTCCTGCACGGGCCTGTAAATGGCAGTATTTTTAAGTATATCTATCCCAATGGACAGTGCCAGGAAAGCCCCCGCGACCAGGGACATGTACAGTTAGGCCTGGGAGAATTTGCCGGCGCTGCACAGGTGGCATACACGCAGGGCGTTGATCTGTTTTCCATTGGCAACAACAGGATAGGCGCGGGCTTTGAATATACCGCAGGCTTTTTACTGGGAAAAGAGCAGCAATGCTATTGCATAATATCAGAACGTGAGAAAAACCTGAGAGACGATTATGAATATGTATATCGTCATTATAAAGCTATGGGAGTGGAGCTGCCGTTTGTAAAGAGAGCAGCGGATTCGGTGAGGACTAAAGCTGCCCGGAGCATACTGACTTCTGTAAGACTGTTTAAAAGTAAAATAATTGAAAAACCAAAACTCCTCCGGCAATACTCCCTGCAGTCTGTGGCAGGCGCCGGTATTGCATACCGGAACGCGGATACTGGTGACGCTGTGGTAGTCTCGCCGGGGCAATCTGTGCAGGGAGCCTTGGATAAAGCTGCTGTATCCGGCGGGAAGGTATTGATAAAGGCGGGTATACATATCCTGCCGGCAACACTTCTGATACCTTCCGGCGTGAGTATATATGGAGAAGGAGCGGCTTCGGTTTTATTCCTTGATCCAGCTTCCGGCATGAGAGATGCCATGGTGAATAAAGAGGAAGGCATGCACGACATAGCCATCCGGAATATCGTGGTCGAAGGCGCTAATGCTACAAACCCCGGAACAGATCCCAACAGTAACCGTTCCTTTAAAGGACGCTACAACAGGGGCGGCATCGTATTCCGTTCTTCCACAGATGGCGGTATGCATAATATCACGCTGGAAAATATTACCGTAAGGAACTGCACATTCAACGGGGTGCTGATCAGTGGTGCAGATTCCGTACATATATCGGGATGTGATCTTAATGAAAACGGAGGAAATGTCATACCCGGAGCAGCTTTACAGCACAATCTTCTGCTGACCCATTGCAAAAAAATAACGGTAAGCAATAGCAGACTTGTCACCTCTCCATACGGGAGCGGTGTTGCATTGGAGCATTGTAAGCAGGCTTCGCTGGATCATTGTGAAGTGGCAAGAAACGGTTACTATGGTGTATTGGTCAGTGAAAGCGAAGATATCCGCATACATAACAATCTTATTGAAGGTAACGACCGTAGCGGCATACTGGTTTCTTTTTTATACAAAGGCTCCAAAAAAGTCCTGGTGGATCATAACCTCATACATTATAATGGCGGCTTCGGATTGGAATCGTATGCTGCACACGACAGCCGGTATGAGGATAATATGTACGAAGGCAACAGGAATATGCCTTTGCAGGAGAAAATATCACAGGAAAAGTCAGTGCTTATGCACTGAAGGAATATATCATTTATAATAAATATTGCCGTATGAATATTTCAGGACGATTACTTCAGAGAAAATGCTTCTCTTCGGCACTTATTGTATTGTTGCTGCAATGCAGCGTTACTGCAAATTTATTTTCCCAGGCTGATTCTATAGCACCAACAGAATCTTTCGGCGATCATCCGAGGATATTGTTGTTGGAAGGTGAGGAGAGAAATGTCAGGAATAATATTGCCGCAGATCCTGTGTGGGAGCAAATGCATAAAGCTATTCTGGCGGAGTGCGATAATATCCTGCCTCAGCCGCCGGTAGAACGCATAAAGATCGGGCGCAGGTTACTGGGAAAGTCACGGGAAGCGTTGAGACGCCTTTTCTTCCTGTCGTATGCTTATCGTATGACACAGGAGAAAAAATATTTTGATCGCGCTGAAAAAGAAATGTTGGCTATTTCAGCTTTCAGCGACTGGAACCCTTCTCATTTTCTTGATGTTGCTGAAATGACAATGGCCTTATCCATAGGGTATGACTGGTTGTATAAAGATCTTTCTGCAGCGTCGAGGGCTGTCATCAAAACCGCTATTATTCAAAAAGGGCTTACTCCTTCGCTCGACCCGAAAAATAATGGCTGGCTGCGGGCAGAGCACAACTGGAACCAGGTATGCAATGCCGGCATGACATACGGTGCAATGGCAGTATATGAAGATGATCCTGCACTTTGCAGAAGTATAGTCAACCGTGCTATAAGATCTGTTGTAAAGCCCATGCAGGAATATGCCCCCGATGGCGCCTATCCCGAAGGATACGGTTATTGGGGATACGGTACAAGCTTTAATGTGATGTTTTTATCTGCTGTGGAAAAACGTTTCGGCAGGGACTTCGGGCTGAGTAAAAGCCCCGGGTTTTTACAGACTGCTGTTTTTTTGGAAAACATGACCGGGCCAACGGGAAGACCGTTCAACTATTCGGATGCAGGAGAAAAAGGCGGCGGGTTACAGCCTGCCATGTTCTGGCTGGCATCCAGGCTTCATGATCCGTCTGTGTTGTGGGTGGAGTGCGACCGGTTGCGTGAAAATAATTTTTCTGCATTTGTAAACGACCGCCTGCTCCCCGGGATCATGTTGTGGAATGACGGCGCTAAGATGAATACCATTACTGTACCCAAAAACCTGGTATGGGTAGGCCACGGCAGAACTCCTGTAGCGCTCATGCGTACTTCATGGACAGATACTTCAGCGATTTTTGTAGGCATGAAAGGCGGCTCGGCGTCTGTAAATCATGCGCACATGGATATTGGCTCTTTTGTCATGGATGCGGAAGGCGTTCGCTGGGCTATGGATTTCGGGGCGCAGAATTACGAATCGCTCGAATCAAAAGGACTGCAGATATTTGGCCGAACACAGGATGCCCAGCGATGGACGGTATTCCGCTATACCAACCAGGTGCATAATACGCTAACCGTAACGATCAGCATCAGTTGGTGAAAGGATATGCACCCATTACGGGTTATTCCTCAGCACCATCATTTCTTAATGCTACTGCTGACCTTAGCGAAATATATAAAGGGTCATTGTCGAAAGCTTTGAGGGGAATTGCAGTAGTAGATAAAAAATACGTGGTGGTTCGCGATGAGATGGAAACGGCAGATACGGCTGCAACTATAAGATGGACAATGCTGACTCCCGCAGATGCGAAGATCACGGGAAAGAACACTATATTGCTCACACAAAAAGGAAAACAGCTTTTGCTGAAGGTGGAAGCGTCAGGAAATATCATAATGAAGACATGGAGCACTGACCCGCCGCAGGAGTATGATGCGCCTAACCCGGGAACAGTATTGGTAGGATTTGAGCTTACTGTTCCTGCGCATACTAAAGCTTTTACTGCGGTGAGCCTGATACCGGGAAATTATTCCGGGAAGATCACTACCTTTTCTTTAAGCAAATGGCCATTGGGCAAATGATTCATGAATGTGGTATGAATAAAAAAAGGCTGCGCGATATAAGTAAGTTTTTCAGGATGATGATATACCAGACTTGTTGTTGTATATGCCTGTTGTATAATACCGCTTCTGCGCAGAATGCAAAGGCGGATGGCTATAAAGGTATCTGGTTCACATTAGGACAGTTTTCCACTTATGGCGATAAATATTCAGGCGGGCTCGGCACTTATACTTCAAGTCATGTGCCTGTTGCTATCTATTCCAGACAGGTTCACAAAACTTTTTTTGTATATGGAGGAACCACAGCGCAGGATGAAAGACATTTGCTGATCATGATCTCTTATTTCGATCATAAAAAGAAAACCGTGCCCAAGCCGGTTATCGTATACGATAAAAAAGGAGTGGATGATCCCCACGATAACGCTTCGCTGTCAATAGACGGTAAAGGATATCTGTGGGTGTTTGTCAGCGGACGGAATACCAGTCGCCCGGGTATTCTTTTTAAAAGTCATGAGCCTTACAGCATTGACCGTTTTGATGAAATTCTGAGCGGTGAAATGACTTATCCCCAGCCCTGGTGGGTACCCGGCAAAGGATTTTTATATCTCTTTACAAAATATACAAAAGGAAGGGAATTGTATTGGAAAACAAGCGCCGATGGGATCAACTGGACGGAAGATCAGAAGTTGTCGGGTATGGGAGGACATTACCAGGTAAGCAATCTTCGTGGCGACAAACTGGTTTCTGTTTTTAACTATCATCCGGGGGGAAATGTAGATAAAAGAACAAATGTTTACCTCGTTCAGACAAGCGACATGGGAAAGACCTGGACAACCATGGATGGTAAAGCTATCCAACCGCCATTGAGCGATCCGCAAAATAATGCGCTCATTAAAGACTATCAGGCTGAAGGAAAGCTGGTATACCTGAATGATTTGAATTTTGACAAGCATGGCGATCCTGTGATCCTTGCGGTAATAAGTAAAGGTTTCCAGCCGGGACCGTCAGGTGACCCGCGTGTGTGGACTGTTATCCACCGCAGGGATAAAAAATGGAGCTTTGATCCGGTATGTACTTCCACGCATAATTATGACATGGGATCATTATATATTGGAAAAAATAAATGGCAGATCATAGGACCTACGGAGCCGGGGCCGCAACGATATGGAACAGGAGGGGAGATAGCGCTTTGGGAAAGTGCAGATGAAGGGAAGACCTGGATAAAAAAACGCGATCTGACATCAAACAGTACCCGCAATCATTCTTATGCCAGGAGACCGCTGAATGCCCATCCTGATTTTTATGCATTCTGGGCTGATGGCAACCCGGACAGCTTATCCATATCTTACCTTTATTTCTGCAATGAAAATGGAGATAAGGTATGGCGGCTTCCCTATACTATGCAGCATGACCAGGAGAAACCTGAACTTCTTTTAAAATATAAATAAGCATTGTCAGGCGTATAAAAGAGCTATATGAAAATATTCGCATTTGTCTTTGGGTTGGCTTTTTTGGTGCAGGCTAAGGCGCAGGAATCAAATTTATTGAGCGGCAAATATTCCCGGGAAGAGTTGCAGCGGCTACTGATCTCACAACAACAATGGACACCTTTCCCGCATATTACAGACAGGACAGCCTGGAGCAGGGCGGATGATACTATTATGAAAGCATACCTGGAAAAAGCGGAGTCGTATATTCACTACGAATGGCCCGCTATTCCTGCCACTACTTCGCTGTTGATAGAGCGAACAGGAGAAAGGGCCGGTTATGAAAAAATAAGCTTTCAGAAGAGGAGGGTGCTTGGCACTTTGCTGCTGGCAGAAGTATATGAGGACAAGGGAAGATTTATTGATCCTATCATAAATGGCGTATGGTCTATTTGCGAAGAATCTTTTTGGGGCGCTTCTGCACATCTGCCCCGTACAAAAGAATATTCCGGGCTGATGGATGTATCAAAGCCGTTTGTGGAATTGTTCAGCGCAGAGACGGCTACCTTTTTGGCATGGGTAGATTATTTTGTCGGAGATAAGCTTGATGCTGTATCACCGCAAATACGCAAAAGGATCTATTATGAGGTTAACAACAGGATATTCGAGCCGCTGATGACAAAGCAGCACGGCTGGATGGCTGCTAACGCCAATGGCAGGCCGCCGAACAACTGGAACCCGTGGATATGCTCCAACTGGCTCAATACCGCACTGTTGCTGGAAAAAGATAACGCTAAGAGGGCTGATATGGTATATAAGATTTTACATGTGTTAGACCAGTTTCTAAATCCATATCCTGAAGATGGCGGGTGTGATGAAGGCCCGGGGTATTGGGGAGCGGCAGCAGCTTCGTTATACGACAACATTGCTATGCTCAATCTTGCTACCAAAGATGCTTTCCGGTATGTATATGACAATGAGAAAATAAAGAATATGGCGCGGTTTATTTACAGGGCGCAGATCGGTAAAGAATATTTTATTGATTTTGCTGATGCGGATCCTAAGCCGGGAATGGCTGCCGGCATGATCTACCGGTTCGGGAAAGATATCGGAGATCCGGGTATGATGCAGTTCGGCGCTTTTTACCGCAAACCAAAGAATGGAGAGATCGGCAGCTTTCAGTATTTCAGGAATCTTTTTGAGTTGTTTATCCAGGACGAGTACAGGAGCGCTCCACAGGCGCTGCCATTGCCCGCTGATGTATGGCTGCCCGGCATTCAGGTGATGATCGCAAGAGACAGGGAAGGCAGCGACAGGGGACTTTTTGTGGCTGCCAAAGGAGGCAACAATGATGAAAGCCATAATCACAATGATATTGGTAACTATATCGTATATTATGACGGACTGCCTGTGATTATTGATGTGGGGAGAGGAACCTATACCGGGAAAACTTTTAGCAACAAGCGATATGAAATATGGTCCAACTGCTCGGATTATCATAACCTGCCTACCATTAAGGGATTCACCCAACCGGCGGGCGTCAATTTTAAGGCAACTGGTGTTTCTTATCAGAAAAATAAAAAATTCTCTGAGCTGACGCTGGATATTGCCGGGGCATATCCTGCCAATGCAGGGATTGATCAATGGCAGCGTTCCGTGAGGCTTAACAGGACAAAAAATGTGGAAGTGACAGATAAAATATCCCTGCAGGCAGCAGGAACATTTACAGAGCATCTGATGACCTGTTACCCTGCAAAGCTGAAAAAGGAAGGGGAGGTGGCCATTTATTATAAACAGGAAAACGGGGAAGGCAAAAATTTTCTAGTGCAATACAACCCGGTGCAGATGAAAGTGACGGTGGAGAAAATTCCGCTTGTCACGATGGAAGATAAAGGCATAGAAGAAAAATGGGGTGATAATATTTACCGTATCAATCTTTCAGGAAGCACTGCAGGAAAGAGCGCCGTAAAGTTGGTGATCAGGCCCGAATAATAAACAAAATACTGATAAAAGTTTCATTGCAGAACAGGAATATGGAAACAAAGAAGAAGAAAAAAAAAGGGAAAAATTCCATACACGATATTGCAGAGGCGCTGCACTTATCACCGGCGACTATTTCCCGTGTGCTTAATAATCATCCGCACGTTCATGAGGCTACAAGAACCAAAGTGATGACGATGATAGAAGAAAAGGGGTATAAGCGTAATGTGATGGCATCGGGTTTGCGAACCAATAAAACACATACCATTGGATTGATCGTTCCCCGCATATCTATGTTCTTTCATACCGAAGTCATTACTACCATTCAGAACCAGTTGCATGCGCAGGGATACAACCTTATCATCTGCCAGTCGAACGACCAGCTTGAAATGGAGAAAGACTTAACACGTACTCTATATGCTTCAAGGGTGGATGGGGTAATAGCGTCCTGCACGTTGTTTACAACCAGCTTTGACCACTTTGACATACTCAGCCAGAACAATATTCCCGTGATATTTTATGATCGTGTTCCCATGAAGCCCTATCCGGCCTGCATTATAAAAGGCGATGATTTCAGGGGAGCCTATCTTGCTGTTTCTCACCTGCTGGAGCTGGGTGCAAAAAGGGTTGCTTTCATTAATGGTCCGCTGAGCTGTAATCTGTATGTTGACCGGTATGCAGGGTTTGAGAAAGCCATGATACAACACAATGTACCTGTTCTTAAAGAATATATTTTTTACCAGGAACTGAATGAGGAGAATGCCCGTAAATCGCTGCATGCGCTTTTTAACAAGCCTCCTTATCCTGATGCTATATTTGCGGCTAATGACCTTACGGCGCTTGCTGCGCTGCAGTTTGCCAAGGAAATTGGCATTACAGTACCTAAAAAATTACGTATCGTAGGTTATTCCAATGATCCGAGAACTTCGATAGCTTCGCCTTCCATTACGACGATAGACCAGTTTCCGGGGCGTACGGGAAAGGTCATTGTACGGGAGCTGCTTAAGCTCCTGAAAGGAACTCAGCAGACTATGGTAGATCAATTGCCTATTATCACGCCGGTAGAGCTGATCCGGCGTATGTCAACATAAACCTGCATTTTTAAATATCAAACTGATGATGATCTCCAAAATCAAACTGACGATTATTTGTACCATACTCGCATTGGCCGGGATAGCACAAACACGTAAGCAATCCATGCGGCAACTTGCCGACGATAATCTCAGGTTTGCCGCCGAGCAGTACAAATACCTGATGAAAGACCTGCCTCCTGATGTGATGCCGAGGACATATAATGATTCCTCAAAGCATCTTATTACCAGTAAAACCTCCTGGTGGTGCAGCGGCTTTTATCCCGGAACATTATGGTTGTTGTATAAAGCAACAAAAGACGAGGCTTTAAAAGCCGAGGCGGAAAAAAGGCTGGGTATACTGGAGAAGGAGAAGCTGAACACGGGTACACATGACCTGGGCTTCATGATCTTTTGCAGCTTTGGGAATGCATATAAGATCACGGGCGACCAGCATTATAAAGATGTAATATTTACTGCTGCTGCCTCTTTATCTACAAGGTACCGCCCTTCAATAGCTTCCATACAATCCTGGAATAAAAACAGTAACTTCAATTGCCCGGTGATCATAGATAATATGATGAACCTTGAGTTGCTGGAGTGGGTTGCAAAAAATGGCGGCGATCAGAAATTCAATGAAATTGCGGTTAATCATGCCAACACTACCATCAAAAATCATTACCGCCCGGATTACAGCTCTTATCACGTAGTGGATTATGACCTGGAAACAGGAAAAATAATTAAAAAAGCCACTCACCAGGGATATGCAGACGAATCTGCATGGGCGAGGGGGCAGGCCTGGGGATTATACGGCTTCACCCTGATGTACAGGTTTACAAAGGATGCAGCATATCTGTCACAGGCAACCCATATCGCAGACTTCCTGCTTAATCATCCTAATCTTCCTGCAGACAAGATACCGTATTGGGATTTTAATGCGCCCGATATTCCTAATGCCAGAAGAGACGCTTCTGCCGGTGCAATAATGGCGTCTGCTTTGCTGGAGCTTTCGAGATATACTGACTCTAAAAAAAGCAGGATATATAAAAATGCTGCTGAAGTCATGCTGCGTTCCTTAAGCTCTCCTGCTTATCGCGCAAAATTGGGAACGAACGGGGGATTTATATTGGAACATAATGTCGGGCATTTTCCTAATCACTCTGAAATAGATGTACCGCTTACCTATGCCGACTATTATTTTGTAGAAGCATTGTGCAGGTATAAAGAATGGTTTATAAAGGATAGAGGGTGAATGGGCAATAGTGAATGGTGAATAGCGACACACGATAAACGTGAGATGACAAACCTGTCTGCCGACAGGCAGGCGTGAAAGGCTCTCGCCGCTCACTTTTCACCATTCACCACTGGTAGAGTCCCGCTCTATCAGCAATGATTTCAATATAATATTCTCCGGATCGCCGGGCGGAATTTTTTTATTGAGTGTGTTGAAAAGTATACTGGCCGCCTCTCTTCCGATATCAAAGGCAGGCTGGGTAATAGTGGTAAGCGGAGGATTGAGCAGGGAGGCTGTTTGCAGATTGGAAAAGGCTATTACTTTCACCTGTTGCGGTATAGATATATTGAGCGCGCTGCATTGTTCATAAGTAGTGATCGCATATTTTTCTACAGCTGCAAATATGCCGTCGCACTTTTTATACAGCAGCAAATCTGCTATGGAAGCTGCATTTTTCTCATCATAATTACCGCAATATATTATAAGAGAGTCATCAACCGGGATATTGTGATCTGCCAGCGCCTGCAGGTAACCTCCTTTTCTTTTTTTACCAATAGACGTGTGTTGTGATATGGCAAGATGGGCAATCCTGGTGCATCCCTTTGTTATAAGATGGGAGGTTGCGAGCCTGCTGCTCTCAAAATCGTCGGTGGTTATACGTTTTGCATCTTCCGCTTCCGAAACGCGGTCAAAGTACACGACCGGGATGTCTTTTTGTTCCAATGCTCTCAGGTGGGCATAGTCGGTGGTAGCGCCTGATATTGATACAAGCACCCCATCTACCCTGCCGCTGAGCAGGTGCCGGGCAAACATTTTTTCTTTTTCAAAATCCTCGTGTGTAAGGTATATCAGCACATGAAAGCTATTTTCCTCCGCCACGGATTCAATGCCATTGATGGCGAGTGCAAAATAATTATTAGCTATCTCCGGGACGATGACAGCAATCGTTTTGCTTTTGTTCCTTCTTAAACTGCTGGCATGGGGATTGGGCTCATAATTGAGCCGGGCAGCCAGCTCAATGACTTTTTCCTTGGTTGCTTTACTGATGTCGTAACTATCCCGCAGGGCTTTGGATACGGTAGCTATTGACAAGTTAAGCATTGCTGCAAGCTGTTTAATATTTACCCGTTCCATACTGATTGTAGCAGGTGAGTGTTCAAGATAACTCTTAAAACACTTTTAAAAAATTTATTGATGATATTTTTGCTGTTTCCCGATGAAAGAATACAGGTCTTCTATAACATCTTAAAACGTCAAAACAAACTGTATGAAGCAAATATTCCTTTCATTTAGTGTATTATTTATTGGCTTATTCTCTCTGGTTGTGACTTACCGGGATCCTTGTGACAACCTGGTGGAAGAAACATACAGGAAACAATAGAGGCAATATTGCAAACCTCAGGCTGAACTGCGATTAAAAGCAAAGAGCCCGGTACCGGGCTCTTTTACCAAGAATGTTTGTGTTAATTTGGAATATGCTCTCGGGGGATGTGAGACGTGAAAGGTGAAAAGTGAAGGGTCAAAAAGTGATGGCGACTTTAACGCCTACCACTTACTACTTACTACTTATCCCTTACCACTAATATCTCCTATTTCCCCCCTTTATTATCTTTTTTCTCAGCTTCATATTTTGCGTAGGCGTCGGCATTCAATACTTCACCGGATATTTTCAGCTCCAGGGGGATATCAACACCCTGTACCTTTACATATACCGTTTTATCGAAGGGACCTGCAGCGGCTGCATTAAAACCGGCCTTGATCACATTGTTCTTTCCTTTTGCTATAGGCTGTTCAGGCTTTGTAGGGGTGGTGCAACCACAGGAAGCCCACGCATTTTCAATGATCACCGGCTTGTCGGTTATATTTGTAAAAGCGAACTCGTAATTGACAGGCGTCCCCTGCTTTATCTTTCCAAAGTCATGTTTTTTTTCTTTAAAGCTTATAAAGTCTTCAGCTTTAGGTTTCGCCTGGTTGTCCTGAGCTACAGCCCATGAGGTTACGGCAAAAGCCGCTAAGGTGAATAGTATTTTTTTCATTATTTAACGGTTTATATTTTTTAATAATTGAACACTTGCATTAGCGGGCGCCGGCTCGGCAGGAGTTTGCCACACTTCGCCTTTAATAAAGAGCTGTTTTGTTTTACCGGAATCATAGAATATCGTTATCGTCTTTTCAAAGGGACCATTTGCGGCCGCATTATATCCTACGGTGATTTTCTTTGCGGCGCCCGGTGCAATCGGGTCATGATCCCACTGTGGGGTAGTACAGCCGCAGGAAGCCTGTACGTTTTCTATCTGTAACGGCTCACTGCCTGTATTTACTACTTCAAAGATATGTGTAACCGGCTTACCCTGGGGGATTTTCCCGAAATCGAATTTGGTTTCTTTTAATACCAGTATTTCTTTTGCGGGAGCACTGTTTGCATTTACCTGGGCAAAAGTCATGCAGCCGGTACCAAGAACCAGTAAGAGGCAGTATACTTTCTTCATATTATAGTGTTAAGTTAAGACTATTGTGCCGTAAACAATTGTGAGACGTGAAACCTGCCTGCCGGCGAGGCAGGGGTGAGATGTGAGGTTTTCACTTTTGACTTCTGACGTTTCACGATTAACATAGCAATAGTCATCATAACCCGGGTACAACGCTCCTGCAAATCTACATATTGTTGACAAACAATGTTAATGTGATGTTTATACTGACATTTTTTTAACAAGAGCGGTTTATCTGATGATTGTGTACTTTTAAAGAAAAAACACTAGATATGAAGCATTTACCGGCACTGATTATATTGTGCTTTTTAGGAGCAACCGGCTTTGCACAACAGGATACTGTGCCCCCGCCGGCTTATACGCTTTATCCGCTACCTCAATTTTCCGTGCTTTTGCCCGACAGTGCTACCTGGTATACCAAGAAGGACCTTCCAAAAAACAAAAAAACTGTAGTAATGGTTTTCAGCCCGGATTGTGAGCACTGCCAGCACGAAACGGAGTTGATCAGGCAGCATATATCAGGGTTTAAGCATAGCCAGTTGCTGATGGTAACACCACTGGCCTTTGAAAAGATGCGTGATTTTTATGAAAAATACGGGCTCAGCCAGTATAAAAATATAACAGTGGGTTATGATCCGAAGTTCTTTTTCACCGGTTATTTCAAAATGAAAGTGTTTCCTTTTATAGCCATTTATGATAAAAAATATGCTTTGCTCAAGACATTTGAAGGCTCGCCGCCTATTGAGGATTTGTTGAAGTATGTTAAATAGTTTATTTTGCCCATAATTTAATCGGTCATTAAAAAATAAAATTTACAAATGAAAGTAACTGTAGTAGGTGCTGGCGCTGTAGGCGCCACATGCGCTGATAATATTGCGAGAACTGCCTTATGCGATGAATTGGTTTTGCTTGATATTAAAGAAGGACTGGCAGAAGGAAAGGCTATTGATATGATGCAGACAGCAGCATTGCTGCGTTTTGATACAAGAATAGTGGGAAGCACCAATGATTATGCAAAAACAAAAAACAGTGATGTGGTACTGATCACCTCCGGGATTCCCCGCAAACCGGGAATGACACGGGAAGAACTGATCGGGATAAATGCAGGAATAGTAAAAAATGTTACACAGAATATACTCCAGCACTCTCCGGATGCTATTATAATTATTATCAGCAACCCCATGGATACCATGACCTACCTGGCACTTACATCAAGTGGCCTGCCCAAAAACAGGGTGATCGGTATGGGCGGTATATTAGACAGCTCAAGGTTTAAATATTACCTGAGCCAGGCTATTCCGGCTTCCCCGAATGACCTGCAGGGTGTTGTGATCGGCGGACATGGTGATACAACGATGATACCGCTGACAAGGCTGGCTACTTATAACAGTACTCCCGTCAGCAAATACCTGTCTGCGGAAGCACTCCAAAAAGTAGCTGCAGATACAATGGTTGGCGGCGCTACCCTTACCCGTTTGCTGGGCACTTCTGCATGGTATGCCCCGGGTGCTTCAGGCGCAGACCTTGTAAAGGCGATCGTGAGGGATGAGAAACGTTTGTTGCCCTGTTGTGTTTATCTTGAAGGGGAATACGGGCAAAAAGATATATGCCTTGGTGTTCCCGTGATAATAGGAAGAAATGGCTGGGAAAAAATAGTGGATTTTGACCTTAACGATGAAGAAAAAGCCTTATTTGCAAAATCCGCCGATGCGGTAAGGAATATGAATAATGTCTTAAAAACTTTATAAAGAACATTATTATTTGATAGTCAGTGCAGCGTATTTGATAAAAATTGCGACTACATAATCAATATATTTTCATCGGGGGATATTGCCTGGTGTTTAGTTTTGCCTTATAAGGAAAAACCGGCGATCTTAGTCAGTATTCCCTGATGTTTTCTGTTAGAAAAGTACGATCCAATATCATTATAGGCCATCCCTGTAATTTATAACCTCTTATTGTTTGGTGTATTGCAATTAAATTACCCTATTATGAAATTAATTTTATTTACGGCATTAATGATATTAGGTTGTATTGCGGGATATGCTCAGCTTCCTGCAAACAGGAATCCGTTACTCAACAAAACGTTGAGCCCTGTTGAAAACGAACGTATCTCTCCCGAAAAAAATCTTAAGATCAACCCGCTTTTTAACTGGAATCTCAACCCTTATTCAAACGCAGCGATCAATCCGGCAAGCAATGCACTGATCAACCCCAAGCTGAACACAAAGATCAATCCCCATTTTAATGAAGTGCTTAACCCGCTTCGTTCATTAAGTCTCAATCCATTGATAAACGGCAATTGGTTGGGGTACTATATGTTCGATAAAGAAGGTAATCATAAAGGGTATTGCGTTATGGCAGACCAGATGGTCATGCTCAATTTTGATGTGAAAGGGAAATGGGTGGGATATATGGTGCTGACAGATTCCAAGACGTATAATTTCTTTGACCTGAAAGATGAATGGACCGGAGCCTTTGCCTGTACAGATTCCGATAGCGGGATGAATATTTTCAACAAAGATGGCGAGTGGACCGGTGAATTTGCGAAATAGTAGTGGCGGTTGTGAATAGTGAATAAGTGAAACGTCAAATGTGAGAGGTGAAACCTGTAACCTTCTCTCTTCCCGGTTAACTTATGTAAATTTTTTTCTGATTTCTTTTTCTGTTCTTTAGCGTAGGATAAAATTCTGCCAAAGATTGTTCTGCTCCGGCGAAAGTAGAATAAAGGTTGAATAATTTTGAATATTCAACTCAATTAATCTAAAGAGAACGTATCCTATGGTTAAGTATCTAAACTCCCCTTTGAAAGCAACCGGCTCATTATTGATATTGGCCGGTATGGCGATAGCGACCTTTTCTCTAAGTCAGTTTTTATTCCTGGGTCTATCGGTTATCTCATTAGGTATTCTTATACATGTCACGGCAGGAATACTCCTGAGATCAGCAATGAGAAATGTAATGAAGAAAACATTTGAAATAGCGCTGATACTCTTCATTTTCTTTTTTTGTTCGGTGCTGCTGCTTGATTATTGGGGGGTGATAAGGTTGTTATAGCTGAGTAGTAAACAGGGTTTGCCGCCGGCGTTCGTAATATTACTGAGAATATTTTTTTTATTACCTTAGTGCTATATCTTGTGATATAGGTACGGACGTTATAATTTCAATATTTTAAACATTTATTAAAGTAATTCAAATCTCAAAATATTTTATAAAATAGTAAAGTTAGAAATAAGACTTAAGTTTTTCTGTTTGGTATTTACCCTAAATAATAAAAAAAATGAAAAAAACATTTATTGCTTCAATCACTCTTGTAACAGTTGTTGTTACTATAGCAGTAATACAGGCTACTGGTTGCAAAAAGGAAAATACTACACCTTCTGAAGCTACTAATTGCGACGTTAAAGGTACTTATTCCGGTACCAGTGTTGCATCTACAGGGGCTTCCTCGGTACTCACTTATCAATTAGAAGACAATAACTTTGCCATAGGAAGTCTTACTCCTAAAGGGGAAGCAGTGACCTTTGGAGGGTATAGAAATACCTGTGATAGTGTATTTTTGTCGGTCTACTATCTCGAAAATCATTGTTATTATCTTCTGCAAGGAAAATTATTAGATAACAGAACAACGATTAGCGGCGAATTTAAAAATCTTACCGACACATCAGATCATGGAATCTTTACCATCAAAAAGTAAAGTAAAGTTTTGCCGATTAGTTTTACTTATGCTGTAACAGGTATTATCCTTACATTATCTTATTAAAGCTATCCCAAAGTAAATCTGATGTTTTGTCCCAGGAAAAATAACTTTTTCTGAGATTTCCCCTAAGAATTAATGCATCGCGCAACGCTTCATCAGTTTTGATGCTGATCATTGCCCGCGCAATGTCGTCAATATTGTAGGGGTCAACCAATAACGCTGCATCCCCGGTTATTTCGGGCACAGATGTAGTATTGGATGCAATTACAGGAATATTACATTGCATGGCTTCGAGCGGAGGAATACCAAAGCCCTCAAAAACCGGAACAAAGACCATTGCAAGAGCAGAGCCTACAATATTATTCATTTCTGCATTGGAAATATGCCCGGTAAATAATACATCTTTTCCAAACAGCATTTTTTCTTTAAAGCCGCGTAGGGCTTTTGCCCTGTAAAGATTACTTCCGGCAATAACCAGCTTTTCACTGCTCTTGGTTATTTGCTTATACAGATCAAATGCTTGCATTAAACGCAATATATTCTTCCGGGGACTAAGTGAACCTGTAAATACAAAGTAGGGTTCACCATTAGTAATATGCAATCTCGTTTTTTTGATGGTTTCATCATCACAGGGCGTAAAGAAATCATTAATGCCATTATATAAGACATCTATTTTCGCCTGATCAATACCGAAGTTCTGTGTTATATCTTCTTTGCTAAAATTAGAGACTGTACCAATCCGTGCGGCCTTTTCTGCGAATTTAGGGAAGTAATAATTGTAATATTTGCGATTGCTGAATTTTAAGACTTCGGGCATGTGATAGAAATTCAGATCATGGATCACTCCATATTGCCTACCTGCCCAGCCGAGGCAAAGAATTCCATCAGGAGAAAGAAACAGGTCCGGATTAATATGTTTCAGTCTTGTTTTCACGCTTACTTCAAACCATGCAATATTTAAAATGGCATGTTTGGCAGGAGGAAATAAATTGTGAGGTATTATATTATCAGAAAAGATAAACGAATTATCTACCCCCGAATCAAAAAAGAAATGAAATTCAATTTCCGGGTGCTCAACGGTTATTTTTTTCAGTGTATTATAAGTAAACCAGCCGATGCCATCCATCTTATTTTTCCTGAGGAGACGTGTATTTACGGCTATTTTCATTGAAACCAGATGTAATTGAAATTAAGAATAAAATGGTTTTGAATACATTTTTCTGAACAGCAGGTATAGATTTCTCGTCAAAAGATTACTATCAACTATATGAGCTAAGCGTATAGTAAAGTAACGTAATGGGGTAAAAGTATTGTCCGGCGAAAGTATATTAGCTTTTGTTGCACAGGCAGTAATAAAAGAGTCCACTGTTTTTCCTCCTCTCTGTTTTTCAGGCGTTTTCAAAAGTCGGTGTGATAATGAGGTACAGTAATACTTAATGAATCCTGGTGCTGCGGAAGAGATGACGTTACTTGTTGTTTTATCCTTTTTTTTTAGTCTTTCCAGAAAATCAAGAAAACAGAAGAATGCGTCAATATATCGGGATGCCCCGGATAGTTTTGATGTGCTTTGATTAAGCCTGTATGAAAAACACTCTTTTTCCGATACAGCCATATATGAAAGTCCGGTTAGCTGAATCCATAATGCATGATCAGCAAATAAAAGGTTAGGGTAAGAGGGAATACCGCCCAATTTGTCGTAATCTGCAGATCTCATCATATACCCGGTGCCGGTACTGTCAAGCTCGTCTTTAAGCATTGCATGTAAATACTCAGACTGGGTATATTTTTCAGCCATTTTACGGCATTGTTTTATATAATTGCCTTCAGCATTGATAAACCTGAAATGTGTCTGGTAAAGACTGGCATCAGGACATTTTTCAATTAAACTATTCATTTCAGCCAGATAATCTGCCTGTAACAGATCATCATGCCCGATGAGCGTTATAAATTTATTTTTGGGAATATATTTTATTCTTCCCCAGTTTTCTTCGATTGTCAGGGGGGTATCTGATGGAAAAATTTTTATTTTTTCATCATTTAAAGATTGTAGCCATTCTCTTGTGCCATCAGTACTGCAGTTTTCGAGAATAGCTAAATCAAAATCTTTGTTTGATTGCGAAAGAATACTTTGGATACATTCTTTTATAAGGACTCCTCCATTTTTCACCGGAAGTATGACAGTAAATTTTTTCAAATTGTTATTTAACAGGTTTTAAAAATCCCAGGAACAATTTTATTTTGAAAATTACTTCTTTTATAAGTAGAATACCCCTGTTTTTTTTCATATACGGGAGAAGCAATATCTGTCTTTCAAAAGATTCTATTTCTTTCATTTTTGCCTTATCTGCTACAACAACAGAGTAGTATTTTTTTAAACTATAAATGCTGGATATAAGCCAGCCTTTTAAATGCTGGTCAATTGTCTTGAATTTTTCTCGTTGATTTTCTTTTTGCATATTTAACCTCATGACAGTATAAAATCCCTGGCATCCGCTTAAATATGTTTGAAAATTAAGCTTTGAATAATTAGTACTATGTGAGGTGAGACTGCTATACATTTTGTTCACTATGACCCCACCTTTGCGATCTCCTATTAAAGCAATGAGAGCGTGGTCGGCCAAATGAGGACTTCCGTAATCAGGAATTTTTCCGACATTCATAGCGATTTCTTTTTTTAATACACAACTGGACCATAATATACGAGTTGTTTTATTCCAATTCAGGATTTCAGGTATGAAATTTTCTTTTTCTATACATTCTATTTCCCCTATTGCTCTATTTTTTCTTTCAAAGCCACCATATATTCCATAGCCCGGATTGTCTTTTGAAATAGAATACGCGAAAGATAAAAAATCAACATCTACAGGGTCGTCATCCGTTACCATAACTATATATTCTGTTGTACTCCTATCAATGCTTTTGTTGAAACTTTTGATCATTCCGAGGTTCTCTGTATTCCGGAAATAACGTATTCGGGGATCTTTCATAGAGTTGCATACAGCTTCTGCTGAGCCTGCAGGATCATTGTCTGAAATTATGATTTCAAAATATAGGAATGTTTGTTTGAGTAAAGAAGTTAATTGTTGATGTAGAAAATCAGGTCTTTTAAATGTACTGATACAAAAACTCACCCATGGATATTCAATCTTTTTCGACATTAGGCTTGGGTTATTTAATTCTTTTTAAATATCCTTTAGGGGCTACGCTTATTAGAAGTTTGTTATCAATCTCTTTATCAATAATAAAGCGATCATTTGTTCTGACAAATTCTTCAACTGCCGTCATCGGATTATTCCCGATTCCCCAGGGTCTTTTTTGAGAAAAGTATCCTTCCGGCAGGTTTTCGACTATTGTATCAAATGCTACGATGTAAGAGCCGGGGCTTACTAAAGGAGCATATAGGTTAAGCTCGGACAATACATGTTCATGCGTGTGGTTTGAATCAAGACATACAATTACTTTTTGTTTGCCTTTCGCATATTCCTTCACTTTCTCAACCGTGTCATTACTTATAGAAGACCCCTCAATCATATGGATGCGCTTAACCATCGGATGTTTTTCAATTTCTGCCCTGTTATGTTTTCTTATATCAATGTCAATACCCAATACTTCACCATGACCTATTAATTCAAGCAAAGAGGCATAATAAATTAGAGACCCTCCATGAGCAATACCTGTTTCTATAATCAGGTCAGGTTTAATTTGCCAGATAATCTCCTGCATAGCAATCATATCCTGCGGATATTGAATTATTGGCCGACCCATCCAGGAAAAATTATAAGAATATTGAGATTTATTTGACTCTGTATTGAAGGAACAAGCAGCTTCCTGTAGCGCCTTGTTTTCTCCGTTTTTTGCTATACGTTCTGTTCTTTCTTGTATAAATTCCTGTACAGGATTACTCATGTATTATTGTTTTTAATTTGTTATTATCTCCCCAAAAATGCATTGGTTCATAATCCGGGTAAGGATAATAGCCAAGATTTAATTTAATTGACTGATTATTTTCTTTTAAATATTCCTGCACCAGTTGTTTTACCGTAACAGGTATACCACTGCAACAATTTATTACTCCTGTTACCTCTGTCTGTGCTGCTATATCAACAATATATTTTGCCACTTTTTCGACAGGCAAAAAATCCCTGGTTTGTTCACCTCCGCTCATATTGAATATATCCTCTTTATTGTCAAGCGCCTGTTGCAGTTGCGAAAGTAAGGATTTTGCACTTTGGCCCTTTCCAAACATATAAAACAGCCTGATCCACTTGCAGGTAAAGAAAAACCTGCTTTTTAAGCTTTCTATATACAACCTGAGATTGTTTTTTGCTATCGCATAAGGATTGTCAGGCAAAGACGGCATGTCTTCTTTCAGTTTGCCTTCCTGCATACCATACTCAAAGCATGTGCCGGTTATATTTACGTTCTTCAACCCGTTACTTATCATGTTTTCAAGAAATACTTTATGCCGTGGCAGATTCTTTTCAATATGGAAGTTGTCTTTGTAATTAGGCAGACCTTCCCACGTAAGATGGATTAATATATCCGGCTTACCAAAAAAGTCAAAATAGTTCTCATCAGTATTCAGAAATTCAAGATCAAGAGGGATGTACGTTGTTTTCGCAAACCAGCTTTTTTGTCTTGCCAGGGCTTCCTTGGCTGAACTGGTTATAACAGTATAATTTCGTTGCAATAGCTCTTCTACTACATAATTTCCTATAAAACCTGTTGCTCCGGTTACCAGCACTTTTTGCATGTGTTATTGTATTACCTGTAGTTGTGGTATAGGTACTATAAACTGCCCACCCCATTGTTTAATATAGGAAAGTTGCTGCGTTATCTCGTCTTTCAGGTTCCACGGTAAGATTATAATATAATCGGGCTGGTCATTTTTCAGATGATCTTCATTCACAACAGGAATGTGGCTGGCAGGCAGCCATTTGTTTTGTTTATGCGGGTTGGCATCAACAACATAATCGATCAAATCATTCTTAATGCCGCAGTAATTTAATAAGGTATTACCCTTTGCCGCTGCCCCGTAAGCTGCTACTTTTTTCCCTGCTTTTTTACAATTGATCAAAAATTCAATCAGGCCGATTTTTACTTTTAATGCCTTCGGCTGAAAGCCGTTGTAGTATTCAGGATTGTTCAGTCCTTTATCGGCTTCTTTTTTCAGTAATGCGGAAACATTCCCTGTTACCTCTTTTGAGGTATCCTCTTTATGCTTTGCATATATGCGCAATGACCCGCCGTGCGTGGAAATTTCTTCCACATCAAATAATTCCAGACCTTGTGAAGCAAATATCTTTTGTACAGTACCAAAAGATAAATACGAAAAATGTTCGTGGTAAATAGTGTCGAACTGGTTGTTGTCAATCAGTTGCATAAGGTGCGGGAATTCCATGGTAATTACTCCCTGTGGCGCAAGGACGATCTTCATGCCACCTACAAAATCATTAATATCCGGTACATGCGCCAGTACATTATTGCCCAGCAACAGGTCTGCAAATATGTTTTTCGCGGCAAGTTCTCCGGCAAGTCTTACTCCAAAAAAGTCCACAAGCGTTTCTATCCCCTTTTTTTGAGCAACTGCCGCAGTGTTGGCAGTAGGTTCGATTCCCAGAACAGGTATGTTCTTTTCGTGGAAGTATTGCAGCAGGTAACCATCGTTGGATGCTATTTCTATTACTTTGGATGCCTTGTTCAGTGCAAATCTTTCAGTCATTTTTTCTGTATAGGCTTTGGCATGTTTCAACCAGCTTGTGGAATACGATGAAAAGTATACATATTCGTTATTGAAGATCGCATCTGACTTTTTGTATTCATCTACCTGAACCAAAAAGCAATGATGACAGGTGTATATTTTAAGCGGATAGAATGTTTCCGGCTCATTCAGTTGTTCTTTTGAAAGAAAAGAATTTGAAGCAGGGGAATTGATAAGGTCAATGAAAACATGTGTGAGCTCAGTCTTGCAAAACCTGCATTGCATAATTTATATTCCTTTAAAGTTTTTGTCAATATAAGGATGATTTGCGTCTCTCTCAGATACGATACTTAAAGGCAGAGGCCATTTGATGGCTGTTTTTTCATCATCATATCTGATGCCTCCCTCAGAACCGGGAGTATAAAACTCCGAATGATGATAGAGCAGTTCTGTATTATCTGCCAAAGACTGAAACCCGTGCGCAAACCCTTCCGGGATATATAGCATCTTTTTATTTACGGCAGACAGTTCTGTGCCAAACCATTGTAAAAATGTTGGAGAATCCTGCCTTATGTCAATAATTACATCAAATACCACTCCCGCAATACACCGGATCATTTTAATTTCTTTGTAAGGTGCGACCTGGTAGTGCATGCCGCGTATTGTTCCTTTATGGATAGTAAATGAATGATTCATCTGTACCCATTCTTTTGTATGATTTATTGTAAGAAATTCATTTTTGCAAAAATACCTTGAAAACCAACCCCGGCTGTCACTGAATTGTTCAGGCTCAATAATATAGCTGCCCTGCAATGGGGTAGGAGAGAAGATCATAAAGACAGGTATGTATTGATTTGCTGAATGGTAAAATTTCTTTTCTCTTCGGCAGGTTGTTTGTACCAGTTGATCGTCCAGTTAACAGACGAAGCTGCGTTTAACTTAGGCGTCCATTGCAGTTCTTCTTTGGCACGTGTGATATCCAGTTGCAGTAAGCCTGCTTCGTGGGGTTGACCTGCGGTAGAAGCATCTGTCCACTTTCCATTTCCCCAGCTTTTGATGGCTTTTTCAACCAATGCTTTTACGGTAAGGTGATCATCTGGTAATGGTCCAAAATTAAATGCCTTTGAAAATTTGTGGTGATCCTGGTTGAGTAAACCGCCTAATACCAAATAACCTGCCAATGGCTCAAGTACATGCTGCCAGGGACGAACTGCATTTGGATTGCGCACTATTATTTCCCGGCCAGCCTGTAACGAACGGATGATGTCAGGAATGATCCTGTCGGTGTTCCAGTCGCCGCCGCCAATTACATTGCCAGCTCTGGCACTTGCAATTGCCTTCTGATGTTCATCAAATGTGCCTGTGTTAAAAAAGCTGTTTCTGAAAGAGCTGACCACCAGCTCTGTACAGGCTTTACTCGCACTATAAGGATCATATCCTCCCAGCGTATCGTCTTCCTTATATAAAATATGTTGTTCTTTGTTTTCGTATACTTTATCTGTTGTGATAACAACAACTGTACATTTGTCCGGCAGGGTATTAACGGACTGAAGCAGGTTTGCCGTGCCTGTTACATTGATATCGAATGTTTCGGCGGGAATTTGGTAAGAACGCCTTACCAATGGTTGCGCCGCCATATGGAAAACATAATCCGGCTGGAAAGTTTCAATTTCTCTTTTCAGGCGATCAGCATCACGAATATCTGCAATAATACTTTCGGTTATATTTTTTCCATTAATGATATTGAATAAAGAATGCTCAAATTCGGGCGCTAAAGCATAACCTTTTGTATGAGCGCCCAATTCCTGCAAAAGCAGTAATAGCCAGCTACCTTTAAAACCGGTATGCCCTGTTACAAATACTTTTTTGTTTTTATAAAAATGTGCAAGAGCCTGTTTACTTACCATTTTTTCCATTTTGCATTATTGCTTTGCCACATTGCCTCCAATTCCAGCTTATCACGCATGGCGTCCATACACTTCCAGAATCCCTGGTGTTTAAAAGCTACCAGTTGATTGTCATTGGTAAGGTTTTCGAGAGGCTCATCTTCCCACATCATCTCATTCATATTTCCCTGCAGATATTTAAAGACCTCCGGCTTTAATACAAAAAAACCTGCGTTGATCCATTTACTTTCATCTTTTGCTTTTTCCCTGAAGGAAACAACATCGCTGTTGCTGCCAATATCCATTCCGCCAAAGCGGGCCTCTAACTGCACGGCCGTAACGGTGACTATTTTGTTATGTGATTTGTGAAAAGCAAGCAGGTTATTAATGTTTATGTCCGCTACTCCGTCTCCATAAGTAAGCATAAAATCTTCGTTGCCTGTATATTGCTGAACCTGCTTTAGGCGACCTGCTGTTTTGGTAGAGCTGCCTGTTTCTATAAGTGTAACTTTGAATGCTTCGGAATGAGTGCCGAGCACTTCCATTTTGTTATTGGCTATATCAATAGTAATATCAGAGTTGTGCAGGAAATAATTCATGAAATATTCCTTAATTACATAACCCTTATATCCCAGACAAATAATGAAATCATTAAATCCATAATGACTGTAGATCTTCATTATATGCCAAAGGATGGGTTTACCTCCGATCTCAACCATTGGTTTGGGACGTGCATCTGTTTCTTCAGCTATTCTGGTGCCGAGCCCGCCTGCAAATATTACAACTTTCATGCGTGTATAAGATTACGCAAAACTAATTTATTTCAGAAAGAATATCACGCACAAATTGCATCCCGGCAACCTGGCGTTGCTTATGAAATTTATTATCGAAAACGATCTGTGTTCAGGTAGCAGGCCGAAGCGTTTAGAGGAAGGATGCAATTGCGATATTCTAAAAACACAAAGCCCCCCATATTTACCGGGGGGCTTGTGCGTAATACAGAAGAAGATTACTTAAGATGCTTGCTTACAATTTTTGCAAGATCAAACATGGAAATCTGGGATTTTCCGTCGAATAGGACTTTGAGCTTGGCGTCTGCATTGATCATCCGCTTGTTTGTGCTATCCTGTAATTTATTTTTCTTGATATATTCCCAGATCTTTTTAATGACTTCTGTTCTAGGCAATGGCTTGGAACCTACCACCTCCGCCAATGCCGGACTGGCTGTCAATGGAGCCATGAAAGCTGCATTTGGCGTACGTTTAGCCTTTTTAGGTGCAGCTTTCTTTACTGCTTTTTTAGCAGCTTTTGCAGGGGATTTTTTAGCGGCTTTCTTGGCTGCTTTAGGCGCCGCTTTCTTTGCTGCTTTTTTTGGTTTGGCAGGCATGTGCTTTGATTTAATAGTTTAATAATATTTTTTTTACAAAGTAATCCAATTGAACAATATCTAAAAATGCAGTTATCCACCATAGTAGAATAACTTGGGGATTTCTATTTCTTCTGCTGCGACAGGAAAGTGATCAGGGACGCAAATTCTTCATACGACAGGGCGTTGGCAAGCCCGGCAGGCATTATTGAAGTTTTAAGCTCCTCACGCTTTTGTATGTCCTTGGTATATACCGTGTGAACGGCGCCTGTAATATCTCTCAGCATAACTTTATCGGCAGATTCCCCACTCACAAACCCGATATGTGTCTTCCCGTCTTTGGTCTGGATCTGAACGGTGGCAAATCCCTGGGAGATGGAGGCATCAGGTTTAAGAATAGATTCCGCGATCTGTTTTCTTGTCATAATAGACCCGATCTGCCCCATATACGGGCCTTTCAAAGGCTGGCTCCTGTCGAGCGTGTGACAGGCAATACACCCCTGTTGGGTAAACAACCGCCTGCCGTCTGCCGGGTTCCCTTTTATTTTATCCATCGCCAGCATTATATCTTCTATGGAAGAGGCGCCGATCTGCCCTTTCTTATTTCTGATCTTATTGAGATCAACTTTGGGGGCTTCTTCTTTCGATTCTTCCTCTTCCTCCTGTCCGCCAAATTGTGTAATACCGAGCCGCAGCCTGCCATTAAGATCAGCGAAAAACTGCTTTCCCGAAGCGCCGGCTTTATTCCATTCGGCAACAAGAAGCGATTTAATACCATCCGAAGCCTCCCAGGTAACGGGCTTGTAATAAGGTCCGTGTGAGTCGGGGCGGGTGCTCCACCACCATGACCCGTCATAAGGTGCTTCTTCTTTATATAATCGTGCAAGCGTGGATAATATCTCAGCTTTAAGCTTTTCATCGCCGGTTTGGTGATATGCGGACATTAATCCTTCCACGGCTTTGGGATCGTGCATATACCTGAGCGCCCATAAAGCCAGCGTGGTATGCGGCGTCCCAATGGCTTTCACACAGGCGTCTGTTGCATGCAGGGCTACCAGGCCCCTTACCGCCAGGTGTGCGGGAATGATAGCTGCATCAGGTGTTGCATGCGGACCTTCCGTTCCCTTTGCAGGCGACACAAACGAAGCCGGCACCGGTATTTCGAGCAGGGACTCAATGGCCTCGGGGTTTCCCAGTCTTCCCAGGGCAATGATAGCTGTAAGCTGCACATGCTTTGAAGAGTCTTTCAGGGCATTGATAAACGGCGCCACGGGCACGTCCTTAAGAAAAGGTCTCCTGTCTGCAAGCGCCCTCAGGGCAAATGCTTTCATATCTTCTTCCGCAGCGAGTTGCAGCAGGTTTTTCACTGCAGCTGTTTTGGCAAGCTGGGCATAGGCATACATGGCGGCCACCCTCGCATACAGGGGCTGCGATTTATCGGCAGCGAGCGTCCATGCAGCATCAGTCGCTTCATTTGCAGGGCGGCTGATCAGTTCCTGCTGCGCGTATAATCTTCCTGCCGCGCTCCCGCCTTTCAGCAGATCAGCCAATTCATTAACGGAAGCATTTCCCAGGCTGGGATATGGTTTATATTCCCAGCTTTTGGGGACAACCCTTACTACAAATCCTTTGGTAGAATCACCGGAATACCCGGCGCCGTTCCATGCGGAAAGATACATACGTCCCGAAGCATCCACATCCACATCAGTTATCTGGGGCAGGCTTATAAAATCTTCCTGTTCCTGGGTATAGCTGCCGTTATCGGGTGTAAGCCTGTGAATGTACAGCTCATTCCGTCCCCAGTCGGCCATCATAGGCACATGATTATACTTTGCCGACCAGCTGGCATCATCCATATATAAGGCCCCGGTACCTGATCCTCCGCCCAGGTCAACCAGGGCAGGAATGATTTCTTCGGTAAAATGCTTGAACAGTACCGGGTAACCATACTCGCCGGACTGAAGCTGGTGAGAAAATCGGATATTCCAGCCACCGCCATCATTAGTATTGTCCCGGGTAAATGTATTCATATAGGGATCTATGGCAACATCATAGATATTGCGCGTACCATGGGTATATATTTCCAGCTCAGTACCGTCCGGCCGCACCCGCACTATACCCCCTCCAAGCATGGTCAGCTTTTTACCATCACGGTCTACCGCATCATGAAACCCAAAATCACCTACAGCTATATATATCCAGCCGTCAATACCCATTCTTATTCCATTCGTAGCATGGTCTGTGCCCCTGCTGCGCAAATAGTTGGGATTACTTATATGCTCAACAAGGGGGCTTGAAGGTCCGTCAGCCACCCCGTCATGATCTTTGTCCTCAAAAACCACCAGGTCCATGCCGGTGGCTACACTGTCTGTAAAAACAGTATGCAGCACATATACCTTATCGCCAACAGCCATAATACCCCTCGGATCGTCTACCATAGCAAACGTGCTGTGCCTGTCTATGATCCCGTCATTATTGCAATCTACCAGCTTTACGATCATTCCCTTCCCGGGAGTTTTTCCCAGAGAGCCTATCATATCAACACCAACAAATACTTCTCCTGTGGCGGCAACTGCCAGGCAGGCCGGGCTGGGAGTAAGATCCGGGCCGGCAAAGCCTGTGATCTGAAGATCTTCCGGCCATTTCAGGCTTGCAGATAAAGAATCAATGGATTCGAGCGCCTTATTACGCTCCTGTGGCTCACAACTATCCTGTACATTACTATTACATGCCGTCATAAAGAGGAAGACAGCAACAAAAAAGATAAAATTTTGCTTCATTATATACTTTGATAAATATTCCCAAAGTAAAGATATCCGGGCGGACGAAAAAATTTTCCGGGGTTTTTGACAAATGTGAGGGGGCAAAAAATGGTCCCTATAGAAATAGGGACCGTAACCAAAACTAACTGCTTATGAGAAAATCATTATTGTTGATTGCCTGTATATATAAGACGCTTAAACAGCCATAAAGTACTAGTCGCCACTGTTAATTAAGGTTAAAATATCCCAACTTATCGAGAAATTTTTCATCTAACAATATCTTAAGAAAACCATACACGCAACAGTGCAACATTCTTATATACTGCTGGTCTATTATATTAATCTACACAACGGGCAGCTGCTATTTCTTAACCTAACAACTTAAATCGGTATGAAAATGAGATTTTTTCTTATTGCTACGGTAATATATTGCAGTGTATTGCCTCTGCGAATGTTCGCACAGAAAAACAATCTTGTCCCTGTCAATTTTGACAGTAGCAGCCCGCAGGGGTACGCGACAGGGCACATAACAGCCTTCACAGAAGAGGGGAAGAAGGTGCGCCTGAATGATATTAATATCAGAGCCCTCACTCATCTCAGGGAAACCTTTAAAGATGCAGACAATGAAACATGGCGGGTGCACTCCAATGGTGAATATGTTGCCAGCTTCATGAAAGACGATATCAGCTATATAGTATATTATGATAAAAAAGGACGGTGGCTCGCAACGGTAAAAGGGTATAATGAAGATAAAATGTCTTTTGAGCTGCGGGACCTGGTAAAGCGGAATTATTATGATTATAGCATCAGCTACGTGAAGGAAGTAAAAACTTACCGGAACGATATTATTACTTTCGTGGTGAGTATCCAGTACAAAAACCTCTCTAAAGTCATTCGCATACAGAACGGCGTAATGGATATTTTGCAGGAATTGAAAAACGGGTAGGGCGGTGTCAGCTAACTCCCCAATCGTTGATAGCTGACCGCTCAGGGCTCAAAGCTGATCGCCCCCTGTACAGATATCAGCAATTCTGGCTATCTTAGGGAGATAAAGCATTCAGTTATGTCCTCTGTTTATCGTCCCTGCCTGTATACTGTTGTATGCCTGTTATTATCTCCTGTGCTCAGGGGGCAATCTTTTGCTGCCGCTGCCAAAACTTTTGTTGAGCTGCTCAACGATGATCAGAAAGTAAAAGCTGTCCTTCCTTTTGATATGGAAGAAAGATATAATTTTCATTATATCCCAAAAGACAACAGGAAAGGCATCAGTATGAATGAGCTGGATGAACGGCAAAAGCAGGAAGCCTTTCATTTGCTGCGAATGGGGATAGCCAGCGAAACAATAAAGAAAATGCAGGATATCATGCAACTGGAAATGGTATTAAGAACATTGGAAGGGCGTTCTGCAGATGACCATTACCGTGACCCCGGCAAATACTTCCTGACCATTTTCGGGCAACCTGAAACCAATACGATCTGGGGGCTGCGGTTTGAAGGGCACCATATTTCCTTCAACTTTTCTGTGAACAATGATACCATTGCAGCCGGAACACCTTCTTTTCTGGGTGCTAACCCGGCAATAGTACAGGAAGGCCCTCAAAAGAATAAGGAAGTGCTGAAAGAAGAAACCAACATGGCTTTCGCGTTATTACACGCGTTTTCACAACAGGAGCGAACAAAAGCCGTAATTGATACAAACGTGCCAGGCGACATCATTACAGGCGCCGGCAGAAAAGCAATGATTGAGCACCCCCAGGGAATAAGATATAGCGAAATGAACGGTGCCGCACAACGGGAAATGCTTGCATTGCTGCAGCTTTATATACATCGCTACACCAAATTATTTGCAGATGATATGCTGAAAGATATAAAAGCTGCAGGTTTAAACAATCTCTGGTTTACGTGGGAGGGACATACCGAGAAAAAAATCGGTAACCCCTGTTACTATCGTATACAGGGGCCAACCATTATTATTGAATATGATAACACCCAGAACAATGCAAATCATATTCACACTGTTGTGAGGGACCTGAAGAATGACTTCGGCGGGGATGAACTGCTGGAACATTACAGGCAGGCACATTAATGGCGGGGAGCTATGAGCCATGAGCATCTGCTGATAGCCCATAGCCTATAGCTCATAGCCATATTACGGCAGGGGCTTCACCATAATATCCTTGTAATATACCACGCTTTTGGGGTCATGCGCCTGGAGTGCGAATGTGCCGCTTGATATTAAACGGGCCGGATGTCCTTTTGGGGCAACAGCACCATCCGGCTCAGTCCAGTCAATAATGGTTTGCCCGTTTATTTTTGTGATCACATGCTTGCCTTCTACTTTAATGTACAGCTCAAACCATTCATCGTCTTTAACAAAGGTTGCAGCCGTATCTTTAATATCATACAACCCCGCAGTTCTTTTCCAGTCGGTATGAGAATTATTTACCTGTACCTCAAAACCTTTATCGGGAAATCCCCTTTGCTGGAAGGCCGTATGAAAATAAACGCCGGAGTTAGAACCGGGTTTTGTCATTACCTGGAGCTTAAGCTCAAAATTCTTAAAATCATGGTTATTTACCGGACCGTCATAGTACAAATGAGAACGTTTACCGGCAACCTTAATAGCGCCGTCTTCTATGCTAAAGGAAGGTCCTTCGCTCTCTTTCCACCCGTCTAATGACTTACCGTCATACAGGGTGATCCATTTTCCCTTATTGTTGTTAGCATTACTATCAGCGGTACCTTTAATTTTATTCTGGCTGCTGCAGGCGGCAAGCAAAACTATCGCCGCAAGAAAGAAAATATTTTTTTTCACGGTATAAATTTAGGTGAAAGGTAACAAAGCGGCCGCAAAAAACCATCTGCGGCCGCCATGTAATTAAAAATCTATTGTCCACCCTTTGCGGTATTCGCGTTTTACAAACCGGTTTACATCCTCCAGGTTGGTAACGCGCATATTTTTATAATCCCACAGCAGTTTCATGTTAGCACCTGGATAATCATTACCTTTCCCGTTAGCCCGCGGCTTGGGCGTATCGGCAGCCCTGATAGCAAGGTTCGCCATCAGTATCGCTTCGGTAAGGGGCCCTGCCTTTTTAAAAGGAGAGCTCAGCTCCATATTACCATATCCGGCTATGCATCCTTCCACCCATTGCGCATAATGGCCCTCAGAACCTCCCGGAACACGTGGCTGTGTTTGCGGCACTTTTACCTCCGCATTTCTCGACAATGGCAACAGGCGCGGGTTGGCGGCATATTCGCTCGCCATCATCTTGCCTTTGGTACCTACAAACAAAATACCGCTGTTGCCGTCGCCAAATACTTCATCAGGCCCCAGTTCCTGCGGACGCTCAGGTTTTATACCGCCATCCATCCAGTGCATGATCACCTGACCCTTCGTTTTTGGCGTCTTGGGATAAGTGAGGGTGGCATGACTTGAAGGCGGAAAGCTTTCGGGGAAATACCCGCGTTTGCCAAAAGCAGTAAATACGCTGGTTACAGATGCCTGCACATCCAGCGCATACTCTATGCCTAATATCCTGAAAGGAGCTTCCATAAGATGGCAGCCGAGATCGCCCAGTGCGCCGGTACCATAATCCCACCATCCGCGCCAGCTACCCGGTATAAGATTATCTACATAATCTTTGTACGGAGCAGTGCCCAGCCACAGATCCCAGTTCAGTTCCGAGGGTACAGGTGGCTTTGCTGTAGGCCAGGGAATACCCTGCGGCCATACCGGGCGGTTGGTAAATATATATACAGTATCCACATCGCCAATGATGCCAGCATTGAACCACTCCTGCATCTGCCGTACCCCATCACCCGAAGACCCCTGGTTGCCCATCTGCGTAACCACCTTGTATTTATCGGCAGCTTCGGTGAGCATACGGGCCTCCCATATATCGTGTGTCAAAGGCTTTTGAACGTATACATGCTTTTTCCTGCGCATAGCAGCCATAGCCACCACGGCATGCGTATGATCAGGTGTGGATACAGAAACCGCGTCAAATGATTTGGCTTCTTTATCCATCAGTTCCCGCCAGTCTTTATAGTATTTGGCTTTTGGGAAATTTTTACGCGATTCTGCCGACATACGGTCATCCACATCGCATAAGAAACCAATTTCAGCTTTCCCGCTTTTGTAGAAATGGTCGATATCGGAACGCCCTTTACCACCGGCGCCTACGGTGGCAATGATCAATTTATCGCTGGGCGCCACAAATCCTTTTCCCAATACATTGCGGGGCACAATCATAAAACCGGCCGCACCAAGAGCTGTACTCTTAATAAAGCTCCTGCGGGTGTTACTCCTTTTTTCCTGCATAAGTAAATTTTTAAGTAATAAAGTAGTAGGGTGTCAAACGTAAAATGTGAAAAGAGATATATGAGAAAAAAATTGCTTCTTTTATACTCATTCATTGCAATAATACTTTTAAGTTAGCTATTATACTGGGTGAAGGGGGTAAGGAATATGGGATAAGGAGTATGGGCGCAAGGCATGCTGCATGTATGGCGTTCATTTCACTTTTCATATCCCACCCATCGCTTGCATACTTACTTCTTATCACTTACCACTTATCACTTGTGTGTTTCACGTTTGACGTCTCACTTTTCATGAAGACGCTTCCTGTTCTTTGCCGATGGGAAAAGCCACTTTGATCGTGGTACCTTTCCCGACAGCAGACCGGAGAGAAAGCGTAGCTCCTATCATAAGCGCACGTTCATTCATTCCCAGCAGTCCCAGTGAATCGGTATTACCGTGAGCGCCTGTTGTGAAGCCTTTCCCATTATCGGTTACTGTCAGCGACAGTTCATCATTATTTACTTCAAGATCAATCTGCACCTGTGTGGCATGTGAATGCCTTGCTATATTGGTCAGCGACTCCTGGCAGATCCTGAACAATCCCGTTTTCACTGCAGGAAGCAATTTCAGTTCAGCATGTGAGCAGTTAAATGTTACAGGAATATTATATCGCCTGGTAAACTCTTTAATATACCATTGAATAGCTGCAATCAGTCCAAGATCTTCCAGCGGGCCTTCTCTCAACTGTGACGACAGCCGCCTTACAAACCTGATGGCGTCATCAATAAGACCTGTCATTGACTGGATATGCTCTGCCACCCGTCCTCTGTCATATGCGGGCAATTGATTTTTCAGAAGCTGGATATCCATTTTGAAGCCTGTGAGCAATTGCCCCAGTTCATCATGCATTTCCCTTGCTATCAGCTTGCGCTCTTCTTCCCGTATATTCTGCAGATGCGCGGTAAGCTTTCTCAATTGGATATTCAAATACTCAGCTTCGCTGATCTTTTCCTCCATCTTACTTCTTGCATCCCGCAGGTTCAAAGACATTTCATTAAAGGACCGGGCCAGCCTGCCTACCTCATCCTCCCGGCGGCTGACCGGCACTTCTGCAAACTCACCCGACGATAATGTATCTACCGCATTAGTTAACTGATTGAGCGGCCGGATAAGATTTTTACTGATGATCCAGGCTACTACCAGCCCCACTGCTACCAAAAAAGTGCCCAGCAGTACCAGCCAGAAAAGAAACCGGGAAGAGCCCTGCACAACAACATTATAAGGAAATTCCAGGGAAACCAGCCATGGTGTATCAGGCACAAACCTGAAAGCGCCTATCAAATCAGTACCCCCGTCATCAGTATAATTATAACTCTTACCAACAAGGCTCTCGTTTACAGGCAACCGGTAGTGCACAGGTTTGAACAGATCCGTATAGAAACTGTCGTTCCTGTTACCAACATACAATTTTGCTCCCTGCCCCGCAAGCTTAGAGAACTGGGCAATCATTTTAGACGTGATCTTAACAAACCGGTAGCGGCGAACATACCCCGTTCGTATACCCGATTCCAGTACCGGTATAGTAATACTGTAAAAAACAGAATCATGAAAACTATAAACACGCCCGGCTATAGTACTATCTTCACGACTGTGATGATACCGGGGCGTCGGCAGGTACAATGGGTTGCCGGCGCTGAGCAGCGGATGATGCCCCGTGTCAAGTATTTCTGCAAACATTGAGGTGCCTCCCGAGCCTATCTGCCGTAGTAAATCCAGAGCTTTCTTTTTGGCAGCTTCATCACGATAATGTATAAAGTCCGATATGGGAGCGGCAGCGGCTATCTGTGCGGTATTTTTATAATCTTCGTGTATAGACTCCGAAAACATGTTGGCCACCTGAAGGGTAAGGCTTAATAACCGTTGCCTGCCGGCGCGCAATTCAAGATTTTTAATGCTCAGGTAAGATATTATGCTGAAGCACGAAACTACCCCTATCAGCAACAGGCATACAAATAAAGGCAGCCTTTTCTGAAGCGACAGGTTTTTAAAGGATATCCAGCTTTTCTTTTGTGAATGGATTGGCATCAATCCCATACGGCAATGGTTTATTCAAAAAAATACCGGCACGGATCTTTTTTGCTTTCATAAAATACGGAATGGCAGAACATAATGATTACGTATCCCTGAAATAGTGCTGAGTTAATTGTGACATGTCCTTGAGGTTAGAAGTGAATGGTAAATGGTCAATAGTGAAACATCTTCCCTTACTCCTTATCCCTTACCCCTTATCACAAAATGATACAGTGCATTACGGTTAACCTGACACTATCGGGGGTACATACCAGTAAATATACCAAAAAGTACAGTCATTATGTAAGAATAATTCAGGACTTGCATATTAATCTAATAAGTATTCTCAAAACTGCGGTTATTCGTAAGGGTAATTTTTAAAAAAATAAGCAGTAGTACTTACAGGTACGAAAGCTTCCTGGTGCAAATTCATTCACCCTTGCTTATTTTGCATTTAAACTCATCTTGCTTACAATCGGCTTGAACAAAAAATAAAAGTGTAAACAATTCAGGTCTTATCTTTAATAGATAACTGAAAACGATATACTATGTCAGGAACTTTTTCAAAGATCAAAAGCACATTCAATCTTTTGAAGAGTATAGATTTTGATCAGTTAGCAAAACTTTCACAAAAAGTCGACCTGCAAAAGGTGATGGAAGGTTTTTCGAAACTGGATGATAAGCAATTGAAAATGCTGATGAATATGATGAATGGCGGTAGCAGAAAGAAAAAAGAATTGCCTGAAATAAATGGCGATTTTTATGAGCTGCACCTTCGCCTGGGTGATGAAGATAAAGCTTTGCAACTGCGGGTGCGTGAATTTATGGAAAGAGAGATCAAACCTATTGTAAATAATTACTGGCTGCACGATGATTTTCCGTTTGAAGTGATACCCAAATTTGCTGAGCTGGGTTTATGCGGTGTAACCTACCGGGGGTATGGTTGTCCTGGTAAATCTTTTTTAATGGAGGGAATTATTGCAATGGAAATGGGAAGGATAGATGCGTCTATCGCTACTTTTTTTGGTGTGCAGAGCGGACTGGCAATGGGCTCTATTTATATGTGCGGCTCAGAGGAACAAAAGCAGGAATGGTTGCCTGCCATGCATGAACTGAAAAAGATTGGCGCATTCGGATTGACAGAACCTGAAGTAGGCTCCGGCGCTGCCGGAGGACTAACTACTACGGTTAAACGAACGGAAAACGGCTGGGTGCTGAACGGGCAAAAGAAATGGATTGGCAATGCCACTTTTGCCGACCTGATTATTATTTGGGCAAGAGATGTGGATGATGGAGAAGTAAAGGGGTTTATTGTGAGGAAAGATACGCCCGGCATGTCGGTTGAAAAGATAAAAGGCAAAATGGCGCTGCGCATTGTGCAGAACGGGCTGATAACGCTTACCGGTTGCGTTGTGCAGGAAAACGACAGGCTGCCCGGCGCTAATTCATTTAAGGATACGGCTAAGATATTACAGATGACCCGGGCCGGTGTAGCCTGGATGGCGGTTGGTTGTGCCAGGGGCGCGTATGAAAACGCATTGGATTACACACGCAAACGTAAACAGTTTGGCAAACCTATTGCTTCTTTTCAGCTTATTCAAAATCATTTGGTGGAAATGTTATCAAATCTTACGGCTATGCAGTCAATGGTATACCGCCTGTCTGAATTGCAGGATGAAGGCTTGCTGAAAGATGAACATGCTTCGCTGGCGAAAGTATTTTGTTCCTTGCGCACGCGTGATATTGTGAGCAGGGCAAGAGAAGTGATGGGCGGCAATGGTATACTGCTTGATCATAATGTTGCCCGGTTTGTGGCAGACGCGGAAGCGATATACTCTTATGAAGGAACAAAGGAAATTAATTCGCTGATTGTGGGCAGGGCTATTACGGGATTTAGTGCCTTTGTATAAAGCGCTATTATCACTTTTAATGTATTAATTACTAATGCTATGTTAATCGTGAAACGTCAGAAGTCAAACCTGTCTGCCGACAGGCGGGCGTGAAAATCTCACCTCTTACAATTGTTTACGGTACAATAGTCTTAACTTACCACTAAATCTACCCGGCAATACGATATTATGAGACACACTATTTGTTGCTTGTACTTTCTGGTTCTGCTGCTCTTTTTCAATACCCACAGTTATGCTCAAAATAAAAAGCAAAAATATATTTTCGGAAAAATGTATAATCCGGGAGATACCCTTGTAGGTTATTTTGAATTTGATACAGAAATCAATTCTAACGGGCAAACTGTGTGGTATAAAGCTGATATTAATGCTAAAAGGCATGATAAAAAGTTTCAGTCCCGTGAATATGAAGCTTTTGACTCCGACAGCTTGCACATGGAAACATTCGGTACTTTACCCGGACCCACCGGAAATGTGCTGATTATGATTCCAAGAATAGTGAATGGCACAATAGAAGTGTATTATTATAATATAAGTGGTTGGGGAATCGCAGGAATTGGACGAGCAAGCAATTTTTGCATTAAATATGGAAATACCAGGCTGAAACTGAAGAAGAACAAGTATAAAGAAATATTAAAAAAATATATCACTGATGAGGAGTTTACCAATATTATAGATGCAGATAATTTTGAGTATAAAATGGTACCTGAATTAATTAAGGCATATAATTTAAAATATGCATCTTCTAAACCTTCCGTTCTTTCACATTAACTTATCTCTATAATTTGTTTCAGATAAACACCATAGCTGGATAATAGATCAATTCTATATACTTATAGAATTAATCAATTCTATTTATACTTCAAATGTCATAAGTTTGTCAGGAAATGTTCGGCGGTTAAATAAGCTGGGTAATATTTCTTTCGATAAACACTTTTAGCAGCGTGACTTATAAACAATACTTAATCAGATAAATTTTTAACAATGGCAAATGATTCAAATGACATCAGCAAATGCCCATTTCATAATGGGAGCATGAAGGGTAATGTTGGCGGTGGGGGAACCAAAAACCGGGATTGGTGGCCAAACCAATTAAGGGTAGATATCCTTCGCCAGCATTCTTCTTTATCCAACCCGATGGACAAAGATTTTAACTATGCAGAAGCTTTTAAAAGCCTTGATCTTGAGGCAGTAAAAAAAGACCTTCATGCGCTGATGACAGATTCGCAACCCTGGTGGCCTGCCGACTTTGGTCATTATGGCGGTTTGTTTATACGCATGGCATGGCATAGCGCGGGAACTTACCGGGTAGGCGACGGGCGCGGAGGCGCCGGGCAGGGATTGCAGCGTTTTGCGCCATTAAACAGTTGGCCCGATAACGTGAGCCTTGATAAGGCCCGCAGACTGCTCTGGCCCATCAAGCAAAAATATGGCAACAAAATTTCATGGGCCGACCTGCTCATACTTACAGGGAACGTGGCATTGGAATCAATGGGTTTTAAAACATTGGGATTTGCAGGTGGTCGCGAAGATGTGTGGGAAGCCGATGAACTGGTATACTGGGGCGCTGAAAACACATGGCTTGGCGGCGATATCCGCTACGCACACGGTTCTGAAGGCGTGAATAAGGCGGGAGCTGTATTAGTGTCGGATGACAACGCAGATGGAAATATCCATTCCCGCAACCTGGAAAATCCCCTTGCTGCCGTTCAGATGGGACTGATCTACGTAAATCCCGAAGGTCCCGATGGTAATCCCGATCCCATTGCTGCGGCAAAAGATATCCGTGATACTTTTGGGCGTATGGCAATGAATGACGAGGAAACAGTAGCATTGATAGCAGGCGGGCACAGCTTTGGAAAAACCCATGGCGCAGCCCCTGCTGATCACGTAGGTAAAGAGCCTGAAGCTGCAGATATGGAGCTGCAGGGACTGGGCTGGAAAAGCAGCTATCGCTCCGGTGCTGGTACTGATACTATAGCAAGCGGACTGGAAGTTACCTGGACAAAAACCCCAACCCAATGGAGCAATAACTTTTTTGAGAACCTGTTTGGTTACGAGTGGGAACTTACCAAAAGCCCAGCCGGTGCGCACCAGTGGGTGGCAAAAGATGCGGAGGATATTATCCCCGATGCATTTGATGCCGGCAAAAAGCACAAACCTACCATGCTGACCACAGACCTTTCCTTAAGACTTGATCCGGTATACGGCAAAATTTCAAAACGTTTCCTTGAAAATCCTGACCAGTTTGCAGACGCGTTTGCACGGGCGTGGTTTAAGCTCACTCATCGTGATATGGGACCGTCTACCCGCTACCTGGGACCTGATGTGCCTGCAGAAACATTTATCTGGCAGGACCCAATACCGGAAGTTGATCATGTATTGATTGACGCCGGCGATATTGCAGCGTTGAAGACAAAAATTTTATCATCAGGACTCAGCGTTTCACAATTGGTATCTGTTGCATGGGCTTCGGCTTCTACCTTCCGCGGGTCTGACAAGCGCGGGGGCGCTAATGGCACACGTATCCGCCTCGCTCCTCAAAAACAATGGATGGTAAACAACCCTGTACAACTGGCAAAGACATTAAGTATCCTGGAAGGCATTCAAAAGGGATTTAATGAAGCGCAGACAGCCGGTAAAAAGGTTTCACTGGCTGATCTGATCGTACTGGCTGGTTGTGCCGCTGTTGAAAAAGCTGCAAAAGATGCAGGACATAATATCAATGTACCTTTTACCCCCGGTCGCATGGATGCTTCACAGGAACAAACTGACGTAGCGTCCATAGGTCTGCTGGAGCCTGTTGCCGATGGTTTCCGCAACTACCGCAACCCGGGAGCTGCTATACCAACAGAAGCATTGCTTATAGATAAAACGCAATTATTGACGCTTACCGCACCTGAGCTTACAGTGCTGATCGGTGGGATGCGTGCATTAAACGCCAACTATGATGGTTCCGCACATGGGATATTTACCGAACGCCCGGGACAGCTCAGCAATGATTTCTTCGTAAATCTCCTCGACATGCGTACCGTATGGAAGGCTGCAACAGATGACAGGGAGCTATACCAGGGATTCGATCGTGCATCCGGCGATGTTAAGTGGACTGCCACACGTGCCGACCTTGTGTTTGGGTCCAATGCAGAATTGAGAGCATTAGCCGAAGTGTACGCCAGCGCAGACGCACAGGGAAAATTTGTAAAAGACTTTGTGGCAGCCTGGAATAAGGTAATGAACCTCGATCGTTTTGATCTGGGGAAATGAGGGGTAAGGAACGACAAATGTGAAACGACAAACATGAAAAGACCTCTCCTTTCACGTTTCACGCCTCAAGGTTTATACAAGGGTTTCCTGCTTTTGAAAAGTTGGAAACCCTTGGCGTTAAGGCATTCTTTGTGGTAAGTGTCACAAAAATTTATAAACTTTGTAATGATCATAATGATATGAAGCTCAGGATATTCTCATTGTATTGAGAAAGTAACCCTACGTTTCCATTGTCATTATTGTTTCAGGCCCGTTTAATCCAATAGTAGTGAAAGGCGAGGCTGTCTTTTAAAGGCAGCCTCTGTTTTTATTATTTACTATTGCGCCTCCCAAATTCAAGAGGAATATGAGAACCTCTAAGGCATTTAAATCCCGTGTCATGCCAGCAGTAATCTATAAACTGTTTTAAATATTTCTCAACTGAGAAGACGAGGTTTTTTAACTTAGCTGCAATGTTCACCCAACCCCATAGCTCATGAAAAGGCGCAATTTTTTAAGATCAGGAAGCATGCTTGCTGCCGCAGGATTTTTTTCACCCGGGCTTCCGCTCGTAGCAGGGCCTTTTACACAGGAGGAATTTACCGGTACTTATTTTCCTTTCAATAAAAAATTAGATCACCTCTGGCTGAAGCAGCTATATGAACGGGGGAGTGCCACCACTTACAAAAAAAGCAGGAACGAGTTGCAATATATCGGGATGCCTGCAGGCGGTATTTGCGCCGGAGGTGTATATGTGGGTGGCGACGGAAGATTATGGCTCTGGGATATTTTCAACCAAAACCAGATGGGAGCTATACCTAAAGTGCTTCCCATACCATTAAAGAGCTTTAACATCAAACAAATAGACAATATTGAAGGTACGCTCTATCTTGATCCATCTACACAGATTACACCTCTGCAGCAGGGCTTTGCTATTGCCGTAACCCTCAACGATGCCACTTACATTAAAAAGCTGAAGGAAACAGACTGGGCAGAGATAAGCTTTGAAGCTACATATCCTGTAGCAACCATCACTTACAGTGATCCGGGGTTTCCGGTAGAGGTCACGTTGCGGGCCTTTTCTCCGTTTATACCGGGCAATGCGCTTGAAAGCGGGCTCCCGGCTACCATCCAGTCCATAGCTGTAAAAAACATATCCGGCGACGCCATTGAGGTGGATATCATGGGCTGGCTTGAAAATAAAATGTTATGCTACTCCGAAAAGACAGATAAAGATTTTTCACGGGTTAATGCAGTAGTAAAAGAAGAGCATATCCGGGGCATTCACCTGCGCTGCCATACCGGCAAAGAAACGCTTCAAAAAGCGCCCGACTTCGGAGATATGTTCCTTGGCACCCTGGCAGGCGACGCCACATGCATGGCAGATGTCATTTCCGGGAAAGAAGAGAATGCTTACAGGATCAAAGGCATGCTTGGCAATACCGGCAACGACCCCGTTGGCGGTATCATACAGTCTTACCACATGCAATCGCAAATGGAGATCAACGCAGACTTCATCCTTTCGTGGTTCACCCCTAATATATGCTTTGACTGCGCCCCGGAAGACAGCAAACCGGGAAACCTGAAAGGAATGACCGTGAAAGGTGCAGATACACATTTCTATACCACACAGTTTAAAAGCTCCGCAGATGTAGCTGCATATATAGCAAAGCACTATGATAAGCTGAAAAGCAAAACTTTCCTCTGGAAAGATACATGGTACGACAGCAGTCTTCCCTGGTGGTTCCTGGAAAGGACTTTTGTAAATATTTCAACGCTCGCTACTACTACAACCCACCGTTTCAGGTCGGGGCGCTATTATGCCTGGGAAGGGATAGGATGCTGTCACGGCAACTGTACTCACGTATACCAGTATGCGCACGCCGTATCACGCATTTTTCCCGAGCTGGAAAGAGATACGCGCGAAAGGGTTGATCTTGGCATAGGATATAATGAGAAAGATGGAATGATCCGCATAAGAGGAGAGGCCACAGGCCCTTCCGTAGACGGGCAGGCGGGCACTATATTACGTATCTATCGCGAACACCAGATGAGCAGGGATGATATTTTTCTGAAAAAGAACTGGCCGAAGATCAAAAAAGCGGTGATCTTCATTATGAATCTTGATAAGAATAATGACGGCATGGAAGATACGCCTATGGAGAATACACTTGACGCACAATGGCACGGCGAGATCGCCTGGATCGTTGGGTTATGCATTGCAGGAGTGCGTGCAGGACAGGCCATGGCCGAAGAAATGGAGGATAAAGCTTTTGCCAAACGGTGTGCTGACTATGTGGTCAAGGGGAGCCGCAACATGGAAGAACAACTCTTCAACGGGGAGTATTTTATTCACAGGGCCGACCCGGAAATAGGCAAAAAGGAAATCGGTTCTTTCAACACCTGTCATATTGACCAGGTATACGGTCAGAGCTGGGCGTGGCAGGTAAATCTTGGCCGCATTCTAAGTAAAGAGAAAACCATGAGCGCTTTGAAAGCGCTCTGGAAATATAATTATATGCCGGATGTGGGTCCTTACATAAAAAAACATACCGGCGGACGGTTTTATGCACTGGCAGGCGATGGAGGTATGGTGATGAACACCAATCCCGGGAATGAAGAAAACCCGTATGGCAATGCCAGGGCCTGGCAGGTTGCTTATTTTAGTGAATGTATGAGCGGCTTTGAGCACCAGGTTGCCGCCCACATGATGGCAGAAGGGATGATCGAAGAATCACTGGTGCTTACAAGATCAATACACGATCGCTATCATGCTTATAAACGCAATCCTTTTAATGAAATAGAATGCAGTGACCATTATGGGCGTGCAATGGCGAGTTATGGCACTTTTATCAGTGCCTGCGGTTTTACTTACCATGGACCGAAAGGGCAAATTGGATTTTCTCCTAAATTAAATCCTGAAGCTTTTAAATCCCCATTTACTGCCGCAGAAGGATGGGGTACGTATAGCCAGCAGCAAACCGAAAATTCTCTCAGGGCCCAACTGAAAATGGTATACGGATCGCTAAGCATACAACAATTTACTGCATCTCTTGCCAGCAGCCACAAAGCAGGCAGCGTTGAAGTGTTGATCGAAGGGCGGGCTATCGCGGCCAGCTTCTCTCATTCCGGGTCGCAATGTGTGATCAGCTTTAAGCAAAAACAGGTGATCCCAGAAAATGAGACACTCTACATCACAATTATTTAAACCACTGTAAAATTATGACCCGTATGAAATTATTATTAGTGGGGGGATTTCTCGCAAGCGGAAAAACAACAGCCATCTATAGTGCAGCTAAGCTCTTAAAAGCATCGGGGCGCAAAGCGGGTATTCTTACCAACGACCAGGGAAAACAACAGGTGGATACCGGGTTCATCCGTGGCAAGGGATTTCCTAATGAAGAAGTAGCGGGCAGTTGCTTTTGCTGTAATTTCAATGCTATGTCTGGAGGTATACAGAGATTGCATGAAGACATTCAGCCTGATATCATTTTCGCAGAATCTGTAGGGTCATGTGCCGACCTTGCAGCTACAATAATCAATCCCCTGCTTACCCTGCAGCCGGACCGCTATAATATCGTGCTGTCTGTATTTGCTGACATCAGGCTGCTGGTAGCATTTTTGAAAAATGAGCAACCTGTTTTTCATGAGAATGTCAGCTATATCTACCAAAAGCAACTGGACGAAGCTGATATCATCGTAGCTAATAAGATAGATCTCTTATCCGTCCCGGAACTGGATCATGCAAAAGCAGTAATATCTGATGCATTCCCTGATAAAATTATCCTCTATCAAAATTCACTTTCGGAAAAAGGGATACAACACTGGCTGGATGCCTGTGAAAATTTCCACAATGCAACGCTCCGTCCCGCGCTCAATATTGACTATGATAAGTACGGCGCCGGCGAAGCTGAACTGGCCTGGCTGGATGAGGAAGTGGGCATAGTATCAGAAGATAAAAATGCAGTTAAAGCGGCATTGCTCCTGGCTGATACTGTATACAACAAAATAAAAGCCGGGAACTATCCTATCGGGCACCTCAAATTCCTGCTGGATAACGGGCGCTCTCAAACGAAGATCAGCTTCAGCCCTTTTGGAGATACTAACAGCATGGAACAACATACTATGGAAGAATCTGCAAAGGCTGTATTGCTCGTAAATGCGCGGGTACAAACCGCACCACAGGTATTGCAGGATATTATTACGGAGGCTATTGTTGAAACAGAAAATACAACAGCATCTAAGATCACTGAATATACCACCACCGCATTTCAGCCCGGCTATCCCAGGCCTACGTACAGGATAATTGCCTGATCCTTATTTTTTCTTCCTGCTCACAAGATCATACGAGTGATCTATCCAAGATTGTAATGTACGTGCAGGTACCGTTCCGTCAACAATAATGGTATTCCAGTGCTTTTTATTCATGTGATATCCCGGAAGCACACAGGAATAAGCCTCCCGCAGTTCTTCCGCTTTCTCAGGATCGCATTTTACATTGAACTGCGTTTGTTCTGTATCCAAAGAAAGCAATAAAAAAATTTTACCGGACGTCTTAAAGACTACCACATCCGGGCCAAAAGGCATAGTTTCTTCTGCGCCTGCTTTAGAAAGACAATATGTTCGGATCCGTTCTATATCCATAAAGATTTCAGGTTACAAGTTTCAGGTGGTTTCACGTCTCACGTTTATCATCTCACGTTCAACGTCTATCATTCACCATTCACTTTTCACCATTCCCTCACCTGAATACACTATATTTAACCTCTCTCAGACAAAAGTAAAGCCATGCGATCACAAAAAACTGTTTTTTGTATTGTCCTGCTGATTGTATCAGTAGAATATAGAGGTATAAAAGCCCAGACAGGCACGGGTGAGGAACCGGTAAGATATGTTGGTGGTGTCACTATTGATCCTTCGGTTCATGAAGGCAGGCTCCGGTGGGCCACAGGCACGGAAAGCATACAGGTAATGCGTGCCAACAGGAAGCATGGAGGCATTGATGCCGATTCAGGCTGGACTTATAATCATGCACCGAACCTGGCTTACTGGAACGGGAATTTTTACCTGCAATACCTGAGCAATCCTGTAGATGAGCATATCGCTCCCGGACAAACGCTGCTGGCAACCTCACGTGACGGACGGCACTGGAGCGATCCCAAAATTATTTTCCCGCCTTACAAAGCGCCTCCCGGCGTAAAAATACCTGCAGGATACCACGGGTATATGATGCACCAGCGGATGGGATTTTATGTAGCTCCCGGCGGTCGTTTACTCACGCTTGCATTTTATGGTCATACCGAAGATCCCTTCCAGGAAGGCGGTATCGGAAGAGTTGTAAGGGAAATATATAAGGATGGCAGCTTTGGTCCCATATATTTCATTAAATACGAAAGCCATTCCCAATGGAATGCTTCCAATACTGCCTATCCCTTTTATTCCACATCGGGTGATACAGGATTTGTAGCTGCATGTAATGCGCTGTTGAATGATCGCCTTAAAACCCTGCAATGGCGCGATGAGGATGATGAAAGCGATACCTTATATGCCGGCAACAGGGATGGCGATCATCTTTCCGCGCTCTCTTATTTTCACCGTAAAGACGGTAAAGTGGTAATGTTGTGGAAAGAATCAAAAGCTGCCCTGTCGGCTGACGAAGGGAAAACTTTTTCCTATCCTGTTAAAATGCCTACGCTGTTGATGTCGGGGGGCAAAAACTGGGGACAGCGTATTGAAGATGGCAGGTATGCCATGTGCTACAACCCGATCGAAAATTCAGAATACCGCTATCCATTGATCATTGTTACCGGCGACGACGGCATTATCTTCGATAATATGCTGCTGGTACAGGGCGAAGTGCCACCGCGGCGCTTTTACGGGCGCTGGAAAGATTTCGGACCATGCTATATGCGTGGGATTGTGGAAGGTAATGGCAATCCTCCCGGTGATGATATGTGGCTTGCTTACAGCATGAATAAAGAGGATATATGGATCAGCAGGATACAGGTGCCCGTTACCTTTAAAACAGAGCAACCTGTAAATGATAATTTTGATCATCTTACTCCCGGCGGCAGGATCCCTGACTGGAATACCTATTCACCGAAATGGGCGCCGGTTACGGTCAGCACTTTTAAGGGCACAGCCAACAACGTATTGCAACTCCGGGATGAAGATCCTTACGATTATGCAAGAGCAGTACGGGTATTCCGGGAAACTTCAAATGCCGATCTCAGGTTCCGGGTATATGTTGATCAAAATGTATCCGGACAGCTTTCTGTAGATATAACTGACCAGTATGGCAACCGCCCGGTAAGGCTGGTGCTGAATAATAAAGGGATGATAATGATGAACGACGGGGGAAAGGAAAAAGCAGTGAAAAGCTATACTGCACAAAAATGGTATGATTTTCACATAACGGTGAAGGCTACCCTGAACGGAGGCTCATACGATGCGTGGGTAAACGGCGAGCATGTTATTACGAAAGCACCTTTAGCGGAAGCAGTACGATCTGTAGAGCGCATATCCTTCCGCACAGGATCATACCGCGATCTTCCATCGCGTACCACGCCTAATGAAACGCCGGCGCCGCCCCTCCCGGGTGCAGATGAGCGTGTGGAAAAAGCAGTATTTTATATAGATGATGTACAACTGAAATAAGTACAGCCCATCCCGGCCTTCCCCAGGGGAATGAGATCTATACACAGCCCTCGCTTTTCGAAGAGTGTTGTGAGTTTCGGGAAACAGGAAAGGATAGACGATAAATGTGAGACGATAAACGTGAGACGACAAACGTGAGACGACAAACGTGAAACCCGCAACCTGTAACTATTTTAGCCGATGAGATTTGTTCCTTACACCTTGCTCCTTATCCCTTACGCCTTATCCCCTCATCCCTAAAACCTGTAACTTTACAGCCCATGACTATTTTGTTTATCACCGGAGATAACGCTATTCTGCCTGAGATCGATGCCTATATATCATTCTTTTCGCGATATCCCTGCGTTCACACCAAGATGGTTTTTACAACAACAAGGCACCATGTACAGTCCGATGTGGAATGGTATTTTATGGGCATGCACAGACGAAGGAATAACAATGCAATTACTATACATGAATATGCATCAGCCTCAGTACCACCATTTGCCTCCCTGAAAAACCGGTTGAAAAAAGCGCTCAACTGCCGGCCCGACTACAGGCTTTTCTACAGCGAATATGTAAAAGAACAATTTAATTTCAGGGATAATATACCCTTCGGATACCGCAGCCATGGTGTCATGGATGGCCGGGAGATGCATACAGGCGCCGATAAAAAATATGACTTTATTTATGTTGGTTCCGTAGATAAGCAAAGAGAACTTTCCACATTGTTCGGCAACTTCACCACGGGAAACATGCGGGACAAAACATTACTGGTACTCAGCAAAAATTACCAGGCTGTTGCCGAAGCACTGAAGAACTATCCTAATATTATTTTTAAAGGTCCGGTTCCCTATGCCGAAGTATACGGCTATATCAGGCAAAGCCGGTTTGCAATAAACTTCATGCCGGACAAGCTGCCTTATAATCAGCAGGTATCCGCAAAGTTCATAGACTATACCGCCTGCGGTGCAAAGATCATTTCATCCGACTATGCGTGGATCAGGGATTTTCAGAAAAAAAACGGGGGAGAATATTTTTACCTGTCGGATAATCTGCAAAACTTTACCTGGGATAATATTAACGACTTCCATTATGTCCGGCCGGAATTACAGCATTATACATGGAACAACCAGATTGAACGATCGGGAGTATTGGATTTCCTGCAGGAAAAATTTCCTGAGATGAGGGGAGTGGGAGGGAATAGTGAATAACGTGAGATGTGAAAGGTGAGAAGTGAAAACCTGTAACCTGCACCTCCTTATCACTTACCACTTATCACTTACCACTTCCTCAAGCATCTCCCTGTATAACCCCAACTGTCCCTCCCATATTTTTTCACCGGCGAAATTTTCTTCCACGAATGCTCTCCCGGCTGACCCGTATTGTCTCCGCAAACCAGGGTCATCTGTCAGCTTCACTATAGCGGCGGCTAACTGCTCGGCATTTCCTTTGGTAAAAAGCTCACCGCTTGCATGTTGCAGCACCGCATCTTTACAACCTGCAATGTCGGTTGCGATCACAGGCAGTTCCATTGCAGCCGCCTCAATCAGCACATTCGGAAACCCCTCGCGGTAGGAAGGCAATACCAGCATATCAATCATCCCGTAAACAGGTCTTACGTCAAGCAGCTTTCCCAAATAAATGACTCTTTCATCATGGTATAACTGGTCGAGATACCGGGGAGAAAAAGGATGCTCCGGTATTAAAGGACCTGCAATAACCAATCTCAGCATAGGGTATTTATTTACCAAAACATTAAAAGCGCTGAACAATATGTCTATCCCTTTATCTTTCGACAGCCTGCCGATAAACCCTATCACGGTATTTTTATCTGTCAACCCGAATTTTTTCTTCAGCTCTTTTGCCTGGCTCTCCAGCTCATCGGTTTTTGAAAATAAAGCAAGGTCAATACCATTACTGCTTCCTTTTGCAATTACAACGGCTTTAGCGGGATCAAGGATCTTTCTTTGAATGGCGTGTGCTTTCAGCGAATGACTGACTACCACTACTACCCCGGGGATACGGCAGGATATTTTCTCGGTAAGGGTAATAATGCTCCGGAGCAGTCCTTTCTTATTGTCTGACAACAGGCCATGCAAAGTAAAGACCGTGTGCCTGAACCCGGTAAGCCGGCAGGCAAGCATGATTAAAAAGCCTGACTTGGGATTGCCTGCATTGATTATATCAGGCTTTTCCCTGCGGATGATACGAATAATACGAAGCAATTGTACAAGATCTGTAAAAGGAGATATTTTTTTAGTGAACGGAACCGTGATAAGTTCGGCATTCTCTTTTTTTGCCAGCATGCTGATCTCTTCCCCCGGAGCGCTTACAATAACTACTTTGAAACCATTCGCTACCAAAAATGCTACCTGGCCTTTAAGGAAACTGGCGCAGTACGAACTGGATACTCCTATTAATATTTTGGGCATATCAATAAAAATAAGCGTTCATACCAAAACATTGAAAATTTATTCTAAATACTCTGATATTTGCCTGTCATACTTATATCTACTGTATTGCAAAAAACATTGTATATCTTACTGGCTGCCCTGTATGCGGGGATGCTCATTTTCATATTCTGCCGCGTCAACCGTAAAAAGGGGAATCTTCTTCCCTGGCAATGGATTGCCATAGCTTTCCTTGCAAAAGCAGCGGCGGGTATGGTATACGGGTATATATATTCCCACTATTATACCATAAGCGACAGTTGGGTATATTTCAAAGAATCGCTCGGTGATTATCATGATCTTATACATGACCCTGCGCATTTTTTCTCGATCAACAGCGATTTTCGCCATTTTACCGGTCTTTTTTCGACTTCCGATGATGCATTCTGGAGCAATGCCGGTGAAAATATACTGATCAAACTACTTGGCATGCTGAATGTATTCAGCAATGGCAATTATTATATTGATGTTATTCTCTTCAATGCCTTTTCGTTTTGGGGGCTTTATCTTATTTATAGAGTAGCCGTTTATCATCTGCCGGGAAATAATGGATGGATTTACCTGCTGATATTCTTTTGGCCATCCTGTCTTTTCTGGAACAGCGCCATCGACAAAGACGGATTGATGATATATTTTACTGGTATTTTAATAAGCAGCGCACATAATTATAGTATAAGAAAAAAAGCAGCCCTTTCCCTGCTGCTTGCTGTTGTAAGCTTTGCCGGTATTTTATTAATGCGGAATGTCAATGCGCTTATATTCGTTCCTGCAATAATAGCATGGTGGATAACATCGAAGATATACAGGAGATACTGGGTGATCTTTGCAGTGGTTTATGGTGTTACCATCCTGGTATTTTTTTTATCAGGATTAAGGAGTTCTTCTTTCAACCTGCCGCAGCAGTTTGCAGGCAGGCAGCACCAGTTTTTATCTCTTGAGGCAAGTACCAGGCTACCGCTTACGTCTCTTGAACCCACTTTAATCAGCTATATAAAAGTGTTTCCTGAAGCTGTCAATCATATTTTCTTCCGCCCTTATATTACCGAGATCACTTCACCGTTTCATGCTATGATGTGCGGAGAGAATATTATATTCATTTGTATTATATTTTTTAGCCTGTCCAGGAATAAATATGCTGTAAGCCATTTAGCAAAACCATTTAATCTGTTTCTCTGCTCTTTTTCTCTTTCCGGCTTGCTGCTTATCGGCTATATTGTACCGTTTCCCGGCGCGATCATCCGTTATAAGGCATTTTATACCATGATCTTTTTATTGCCTTTTGTTGGTTCTATTAACAAAGCAGCAACAATTAAATAAAAATAAATTACATATAATAGATGCTTGTTAATTTTCAACAAAAAGAGTTATTTCTTTGAGACAATAGCAATTTTTTTTAGATAAATTGTTTTTCTATTCAAAAAAAGCAATAATTTTGAAAAAAAATTACCAACCCGACACAAAATCAATTATATTAAAATTTTATTAAATGGAATCACTTAGGTTTAATGCAATCAATCATCTATCCGGTCTCGGAAAAGAGATCAGCGTAGAAGGAGCGGATAAGGTAACCAAAATTTTCGGTGAGAATGTCTTCACTCTCAAAACAGCGCGGGAGCATCTTAGTGACGAAGCTTATAAAAGCCTGGTCGCATCTATTAAAACGGGAAAGAAGATTGACCGCAACATGGGCAACCAGATTGGTGCAGGGTTAAGACATTGGGCAGAAAGCAAGGGTGTTACTCACTTTACACACTGGTTTCAGCCTTTGACAGGTACTGCCGCCGAAAAGCATGATTCCTTTTTTACATTAAAAGGTGATGGTACACCGATAGAAGAATTTGACGGAGCAGCGCTGATACAGCAGGAACCCGATGCCTCCTCTTTTCCTTCAGGAGGATTACGGGCAACTTTTGAAGCAAGAGGTTATACCGCCTGGGATCCTACCTCCCCGATCTTTATTATGAATATCGGAGATGCCAACACACTTTGTATCCCTACCATATTTGTTTCCTATACCGGGGAATCGCTTGATACCAAAACCCCGTTGCTGCGGTCTATCGAAGCGCTGAACAAAGCCGCAGTAGATGTATGTCATTATTTTGATAAGAATGTCACTAAAGTAATTGCCACGCTTGGATGGGAACAGGAATATTTTGTTATTGACGCAGGATTAGCTAATGCACGCCCTGATATTACTATGACCGGGCGCACAGTGTTTGGGCATGCACCTGCCAAAGGACAGCAGTTGGAAGATCATTATTTCGGGTCTATACCGGAGAGGATCTATGCCTTCATGAAAGATTTTGAAGAAGCTGCATACCGGCTTGGTATTCCTTTAAGAACCCGTCACAATGAGGTAGCGCCGGCACAGTTTGAATGTGCGCCTATTTATGAAGAAGCCAATCTTGCCGTAGACCACAACATGCTGGTTATGGATATCATGAATCGTATAGCAAGACGCCATAACCTTACCACTTTATTGCACGAAAAACCTTTTGCCGGCATCAACGGAAGCGGCAAGCACAACAACTGGAGCATGTCTACAGATACAGGTGTAAACCTGCTGGCTCCCGGTAAAACACCCAAGACCAACCTGATGTTCCTTACTTTCTTTGTGAATGTAATAAAAGCTGTGGATGACTATGCAGACCTTCTGCGCGCTTCTATCGCATCGGCAGGTAATGACCATCGCCTTGGCGCCAATGAAGCGCCACCGGCTATTATTTCAGTATTCGTAGGTAAATATCTCAGCGAAGTACTCAGTGAGATCAAAACAAGAGTAGGTGATAACTTTAGCGAACAGGATGAAATTCTGCTGAAGCTTGATATTCATAAAAATATCCCGGAACTGTTGCTGGACAATACAGACCGCAACCGTACTTCTCCTTTTGCCTTCACCGGGAATAAATTTGAATTCCGTGCAGTAGGCTCTACCGCCAACTGCGCTATCCCGATGACAACACTGAACGCTATCATGGCAGCTACGCTTACCAACTTCAAAAATGAAGTAGACGCCCTGATCGAAAAAGGAGACAAAAAAGAGATCGCTATCATGCATGTTATCAGGGAATATATTACCAGCTCTGAAAAGGTATTGTTTGAAGGGGATGGCTATAGCGAAGAATGGCATCATGAAGCAGAAAGAAGAGGGTTGCCCAACCTGAAAACTACGCCTATCGCCCTGGATGCAATGGTAACAGATAAGGCAAAAAAGCTGTTCGAAGAAACAGGCGTTTTTAGTCATACTGAGCTGGAAGCACGTCACGAAATTGAGCTGGAAGCATATATAAAGAAAGTGCAGATCGAAAGCCGCATCATGGGTGAGCTTTGTACAAGCCATATCCTTCCCAGTTCCGTAAAGTACCAGAATATCCTTATCAATAACATTAAAGGACTGAAAGAGCTTGGTCTCCCTGAATCTGCTTACGCCAACCAGTTACAGATCCTTGAAAAGATATCTGAACATATTGGCCAGGTAGCTGATGGAGTGGAAAAGATGATTGAAGCCAGGAAAGTGGTAAACAAGATGACAGATACCCGCACCAAAGCCATAGCTTACCAAAGCCAGGTGAAAGATGCTTTCTTTGATAAGATCCGTTATCATGTTGATAAGCTGGAATTGTTGGTTGACGATCAATATTGGCTGTTGCCCAAATATCGTGAAATGTTATTCCTGAGATAATCACGGTCCGTTCACTACAAACAAAAGATCCTTTGGCTTATAGCTGAAGGATTTTTGTTTGTAAGTATCTTTCAGTAATGCACCTTTGGAAAACAGGCAGAGGTTGCAGCCTGAAACTTACCGCTTCCCCGCTCTTATCATCCTCTCTTTTCCCTGCAGGTCTTTGCGGATGATGATGTCTGACAGCCCGTGCTTCTCAAAGATGTCTTTTACCGCTTCTCCCATCGCTTCATGTATTTCCATATATACGTGGCCGTTGGCATTTAAATTGCCTGATGCAAATGCCGCGATCGCGCTGTAAAACATCAATGGGTCATTGTCGGGAACAAATAAGGCATTATGGGGTTCGTATTGTGTTACATTTTTGCTCATTTCTTTTTCTCCTGAAGCTGGGATATACGGCGGGTTGCTTACAATGATATCGAATGGCGGCAGGCTGCTTTGTGCGGCTTCCTGTAGTATATCCGCTTTGAGGAACGTAATATCAGTGTGTTGCATCCCGGCGTGCTTTTGGGCTACTTCCAGGGCCGCCTCACTGATATCTATAGCCCATATATCTGCTGCCGGTACATTTTTTTTCAGGGCAATGGCAATGCATCCGCTGCCGGTACCGATATCAATTATGGTTGTCTTTTTTATTTCTTCTTTAATGATCCATTCTGCCAGCTCTTCTGTTTCAGGACGGGGTATCAATACGCGCTCATCCACGTATAGTCGCATACCATAAAACCATGCTTCCTGCAGCACATATTGCACCGGCTGATGCTGCAAAAGGTTGTCGGCATACCGATGTAGCAATTGGGTTTGCGCTGGGTCCAGCTCATGACCCTTGTTCAGGACCCGGTCAATTCGTTTCAGCCCGGAGATCTTTTCCATGACCATATCAGCTATGTTACCTGCTTCACGCTGATCGTATAACGCTGTCAATGCATCGCGCAGGTAACGGTGGCTTTCGGAAATGTTCATGGTGAATAGTGAATGGTGAATAGTGAGATGAGAAACGGGAGAAGATGGACGTCAAAGGTGAGTGGTACATTCCCTATTCACTATTGCCTGTTCACCTCTATCCTCTCACCTCCCTCACGATTATCGCTATTTTACCGGCTCATCCAGTCCGGGATAATAGGTGACGCCCCACCTGTCATACCGCTTGAATTGTTGTGATATGCGCTGTTTGAAATTTTCCCAGTTCTTGTTTTCTACAGGACTCCAGAATGCTTCGCTTAATGCGCTCAAACGGGGGAACGCCATATATTCCACCTTTGCCGGGTTGGTGACGTATTCTGTCCACAGGTTGGCCTGCGCTCCCAATACATAATGATATTCATCCGGCTGCAGTTCTTTGGGGATGGGGTTGTAGTTGTATGTGGTTTGTAAGGGAAGGTAACCCCCGATAGTAAGAGAATCTTCATTTTTCTTCTGTGAATGATCTATATAAGCATAGGTGCCGGGTGTCATGATCACGTTGTGCTTTTGCTTTGCTGCTTCAATACCTCCTTTCTCACCCCGCCAGCTCATCACGGTAGCATTGGGCGCCAGTCCGCCTTCCAGTATTTCATCCCAGCCAATTATGGCTTTTCCTTTGCTGTTGAGATATTTTTCAATGCGGCTCACAAAATAGCTTTGCAGGCCATGCTCATCTTTCAATCCTTTTTCTTTGATGAGCTCCTGGCAGAATGCTGACCTTTTCCAGTTGTCCTTCGGGCATTCATCGCCGCCGATATGCACATATTTTGAAGGGAATAGTGCTGTTACTTCATCCAGCACATCTTCGAGGAATTTGAACGTATATTCACTCGGGCAGTATACATCCCGGTATATCCCCCATGATTGCTGTACCTGCTTGCCTGTAGTATCTCCGTACCATACTACTCCTTTGGCCGGACTGGTAGATTCGCCGGGAAAGCAGCTCAGTTGCGGGTATGCTGCTATAGCTGCAGAAGAATGCCCCGGTAATTCTATTTCGGGAATAACGGTGATAAAACGGTCGGCGGCATATTGGATCACTTCTTTTATTTGTTCCTGTGTATAGTAGCCGCAGTATTTTGTTTCATCATTTCCGGTACCCGGGTGATGACCAATGATGGTGCCGTTCCTGCAGCCGCCCACTTCTGTAAGCCTGGGGTATTTTTTTATTTCAATACGCCACCCCTGGTCATCTGTAAGATGCCAGTGAAAAGTATTGATCTTATGCAATGCCAGCAGGTCAAGATATTCTTTTACAAAATTCACATCAAAGAAATGACGCCCTACATCAAGCATGGCGCCACGGTAAGCAAAGCGGGGGTAATCTTCAATGGAAGCTGCCGGCACTTTCAGCGCAGCGGATTGCTCCACCGGCAATAGCTGTATCAATGTCTGCATACCATAAAATGTGCCCTGGTCCGCGTCGCCGGTGATCTGCACGGATGCAGGAGAAATTTCCACTGTATATCTTTCCGGTTTATCAGGAGCTTTTACAAAAGTGCGGGTGCCGAAGCTTATGAAATTCTTTGAGGCTTTGGCGGCTGTTTTCAGCGAGAAGCCATAATACTTCCGGAGATAATTATTAAAAAAGTCGACGGTCTTTTTTTCCGTATTACCATGCACTACGATCACTGTCTTTTCACTGATGGTAAAGCTGCCCGCTTTGCTTTGTGCTTTTACAGGGGCAGGGATAATGGGCAGCTTTGTTTGCGCCTGTATTTGAAAAGCAGTGAAACAAAAAAATGCAATGAATAATTTTTTCATTCAAAATTTATTTTATGACCGGTAAATAAATCGCTGAGGCATTGCCGGCAGCGTGATATATCCTTATAACAGACGGCTGGAAATCGCTGTCCTTTGCTTTATAAATATCAACAAATTTTTGAGGGTTGCGGTCCATCAGCGGGAACCATGAGCTCTGCACCTGTATCATCAGGCGATGCCCTTTTTTAAAGGTATGCGCCACATCAGGCAGCGTGAACTTTACTTCCGCAGGTTTGCCTGGCACAAAAGGCTCGGGATGCTCAAAGCTCTTCCTGAATTTACCGCGCATGATCTCCCCGCGTACCAGCATCTGGTAGCCGCCCATGGGGTAGTCACTTTCCGGGTTGTCATATTTAAAATCATCGGGGAAAACGTCAATCAGCTTCACTACAAAATCGGCGTCGGTGGTGCTGATACTTGTTTTAAGATCTGCCACTACAGGTCCTCCCAACGTAATATCTTCCTTTAATATTTCTGTCCGGAATACGGCTACATCCGTTCTCCTGGAGGCGAAGCGCTGATCATCTGTCATATATTCCCTTGTGCGTTCCAGATGTATACCATCCGCATAAGGAACAGGTTTGTTTGGATCGCTGGTATACTGCGTATAGCTGTTTGCCTGTACAGGGCGGGCTGTGCTGATGCCGCCGCCTGCCTGGAGATAATACGGTATCAGCTGCATGCCGGCCGCCGGCCATGTATCGAACTGCCGCCATTTATTTTCCCCGCTGAAGAAAACGGTTGCGGTTTTGATATTCGCTATACTGCCTTCACCTTTCAGGTAATAGTTGAAGAAAGGATGTTCAAACTGTTCTGCATAATATACAGAAGTGCTGTCGCTAAACCGGATATTCCCGAGGCTTGTGCCCGTGCCGCGCGACCATTGCCCGTGAAACCACGGTCCCATGATCAGGCTGCTGCTGGTTTGCGGTGTTTGTCTTTTTATGGCTTTAAAAAGATTCCATGCCCCATAGCAATCTTCCGCATCAAATGTCCCTCCTGCCACAAGCAGTGCAGGTTTTATATTATACATTGCCTTTTCTGCATTACGTGCCTGCCACCAGTTGTCATAATTGGGGTGGGCATACAGATCTTTCCAGAAGGCAATGCTATCGCCCATTAATGTTGAGAAATTGGGTAATGCGCCCGTTCTCAGGAAAAAAGTATAGTTGTCCTGAACAGGAAAGATAAAACCGGAAGGCCCGACAGTAGTTGGCTTCGGTCTTGGTTTCCCGAATGAAGAATAGAAGCTGAAAGCGTCCATCAGGGAAAACGCGCCGTTGTGATGAAAGTCATCGCCGAGGAACCATTCGGTTACGGGCGCCTGCGGCGATACCGCCTTCAATGCAGGGTGGTTGGACGCAGCAGCCATAGTAGAATAAAATCCGGGGTAAGAAATGCCGAACACACCAACCTTCCCGTTGTTGTGAGCAATATTTTTTACAAGCCAGTCAATGGTATCATAGGTATCGCTTGCCTCGTCAATATCTTTTTTTGATGTTTTGTTTGCATTGAACGGGCGTACATCCTCAAACTGCCCTTCACTCATCCAGCGGCCGCGCACATCCTGTATCACCATAATATAGCCGTCCTTAAAATATTCACGGTAGTGATTAGTCCAGAAGCTCCTGAATTTATCTTCACCATAAGGCGCACATGAATAAGGTGTGCGGGTCATAAGGATAGGATGGGCTGCACTGCTGTCGTTGGGTATATATACAGAGGTGAACAGCCTGATGCCGTCACGCATCGTGATATATACTTCTTTCTTGTAATAGTTGTTGCGTATCCATGTTGAATCCTGTGCATGTACAAACAGGAAACTGCCCGCGATAATGAACAGTGAAAGAAATCTTTTCATCCGATATTTACAATTTTAAGACTGGCCGGACACCATATAATTACAAATATATATCCCCCTGTTATGCGGAGCTAAATTAAAGATAATGTGCGCTATTAATGATCTGTTAACAAAATAATTAAACAAACGTTTGATTTATTGATGAATTAATCCATACCTTCGCACTTCAATTTTCGATCCCTGGAATATTTTTTCTTTTGCTTGTTATAAATGAATGACCGACCGTTCTGCAAGGCATGGCTTTTGATGCTACAGAAAGATTTTTAGGCTTATTAACTTAATTTATGAGATACGGCGCATTAGCAGTTAGCATTTGTTTTATATTTTCCTCCTTACACAGTGCTGCACAGCAGCAGGATTCGCTGCTTGCCGATGCAACATTACCCAACGTTATATCGTATGCGTTAAAGCAGCAGCCTGTGGTACAACAGGCGCAGATTGATGAACGGATCACCGATATGCAGGTGAAGTCGAAACTGGCAGACTGGTTCCCGCAGGTGAATTTTAATTACCTCTACCAGCATAATTTCCAGGTGCAAACAAACATCATAGGCATGGGGTTTCATAACACATCTGCATTGCAGTTCGGTGCTTCTCAGGCTATTTTCAATCGTGATGTTTTACTGGCAAAAAGAACAGGCAGTATGGTAAGACAGCAGGCTCAGCAGCAAACAGCAGGTACTAAGATTGATGTGGTGGCAAATGTGTCGAAAGCTTTTTATGACGTGCTGGCAACGGAACAGCAGATAAAGGTAACGGATGAGAACATCACACGGCTGCAAAAGAGCCTGAATGATGCAAAGAACCAGTATGACGCCGGCGTGGTAGACAAAACAGATTACAAACGTGCCACTATTGCGCTGAACAATGCGCTGGCTGCCAGAAAGAGCAATGAAGAAGTGCTGAAAGCAAAGAAAGCATACCTGAAGCAGTTGATGAATTATCCTGTGAGCGCTGATCTGAATATCATTTATGACAGCGCCACGCTCGAAGGGGAAATAGCGGTAGACACAGTGCAGGGGGCAGATTATTCAAAAAGGATAGAATACCGGATACTTGAAACCCAGCGCAGCCTGCAGGAAGCAAATGTGCAGTATAATAAATGGGCATATATTCCTTCTCTTTCGGCAAACGGCGCATACAATCTCAACTATCTTAATAACAGTTTCGGGAAATTGTATAATACCTCCTATCCCAATTCGTATGCAGGGCTCACCCTTAGCTTTCCCATATTCCAGGGCGGCAAGCGGCATTATAATATTAAGCAGGCAGAATGGGAGCTGAAAAGAACAGACCTTGATATAGTGAATCTCAAAAACGAAGTGAACAGCGAATACAGTGCAGCGCTTGCCAACTATAAAGCCAATCTTGCCAATTATCTTGCCGTAAAAGAAAACGTGGAGCTGGCAAAAGAAGTATATGAGGTCATTCAGTTGCAGTATCGCTCAGGAGTGAAAACTTATCTTGAGGTGATCACCGCGGAAACAGATCTCCGCACAGCCCAGATCAATTATTTTGACGCATTGTATGGTGTGCTGAGCAGCAAAATTGATGTGCAGAAAAGCCTGGGACAGATTAATCCGTAATACCTTCTTTAATTCGATCATTGAACTTGAACTAATATATATATGCTATTCAGAAGACTTGAGTTTTATGCCATAGGGGCTTTATTATTGTTATTATCCGCCTGCGGTGCAAAGCAGACGCAACAGCAACAGGGACCTCCTCCTGCAATGCCTGTTACTACGGACACTGCGAAAACGACTAATGCCGTATATTATGATGAGTACCCGGGCACTACAGTGGCGCTTAACCAGGTTGATATCCGTGCACAGGTGACCGGTTATGTTACAGGCATCTATTTTAAAGACGGAGATAAAGTAAAGAAAGGACAAAAATTGTATACCATTGATCAGCAATTGTATAACGCCAACTATCAGCAAGCCGTTGCCAACCAGATGGTGCAGGAAACCAATTTGATCAAAGCTCAGAAAGATGCCGACCGCTATCATGAGCTGGACAAGAAAGACGCCATTGCCAAACAACAGGTAGATTATGCAGATGCTGCGCTGGAAGCCGCTAAAAAACAACTGGATGCTGCAAAAGCAAATGTGGATGCGGTAAAAGCAAATGTGAGGTTTGCAACCATCTACGCACCGTTTGACGGTACCATTGGTATATCGCAGGTGCGTAACGGGACTTCGGTAGTGGCAGGGCAAACCGTATTGAACACTATATCAACAGATAATCCGATGGCTGTTGATTTTACGGTAGACCAGAGGGAAGTATACCGCTTTGCAGGTTTGCAGCAGCAGGGGAAAAAAGCTGCTGATTCTACTTTTTCCATTGCTTTCGGTACCGAGATCTATCCCAAATCTGGTCATATCAGCTTTATTGACCGTGCAGTAGATCCTCAAACCGGAACGATTAAAACAAGGCTGGTATTCCCTAATGATCAGCATCTTCTTAAAGCGGGCATGAGCACTACGGTGAGGGTGTTGAATACAGCTTCTGAAAAAGCAGTGATCATCCCTTATAAAGCGATAACCGAACAACTGGGTGAATTTTTTGTGTATGTGGTAGGCGACAGCAGCAAGGTATCGCAGCAAAAAGTAGTGCCCGGCAAACAGATCGGGACCGATGTGATCATCAATAGCGGGTTAAAGGCAGGACAGGTTATTGCGGTGCAGGGCGTGCAAAATCTCCGTGAAGGGTCGGTTATTACTACCGCAGCCCCCGGGGGAGCGCCCAATACCGCAGCACCGAAGAAATAATACATTTAAATAAGCAAGTGAAAGAAAGTACTTTCTTTCTCCATTCATTATATGATAGCAGATGTTTTTATAAAAAGACCCGTTACGGCGATCGTTATATCAATTGTGATCGTTCTGGTAGGAATTATTTCTCTGATCAATCTTCCTGTTGCACAATACCCCGATATTTCCCCGCCAACGGTTTCCATCGCAGGTAATTTTACCGGTGCGGATGCGCAAACGGTAGAGCAGACCACCACCACGGCCATTGAAACCCAGGTGAACGGGACGCCGGGCATGACCTATATGAGCAGCAACAGCACCAGCAGCGGGCAGAGCAGCATTACGGTGAACTTTGAGGTGGGCACGGATATTAATATTGCCACGCTTGATGTGCAAAACAGGGTGAGCGTGGCGGAGCCTACTTTGCCGGATGCCGTAAAGCGTTTAGGGCTTACTGTTAGAAAGCGTAACCCGGCTATCATGGTGGCGATGGCCTTTTATTCACCTAATGGAACACACGATTCCAAGTTTATCGGCAACTACGTAAACCTTTATGTAAAAGATGCCATCCTGCGCGTAAAAGGAGTGGGAGACGTGTTCTCAAGGGCTGATGATTTCAGTATGCGCGTTTGGCTGAACCCTGAAAAGCTTGCAGCGCTTGGCATGACGCCCGCTGAAGTAAATGCGGCTTTGCAGGAACAGAACCTGCAGGTAGCGGCGGGCACGGTAGGCGGTAATCCGCAGCCCGGTAAGCAGGTATTTGAATACAGCGTGCTTACCAACAGCCGCCTGAATAAGCAGGAGGATTTTGAAAATATTGTGGTCAGGTCAAGACCTGCTGACGGAAGTATCGTTTACCTCAAAGATGTGGCAAGAGTGGAGCTGGATCGTTTTGACTATAGCATCAATTCTTTTGTGAACGGGAAACCCGCGGCGTTCCTGCTTATTTACCAGGCGCCGGGGGCCAATGCACTGGAAACATACGAGGGTATTACGAAGGTGCTGAACAACATGAGACCATCCTTTCCCAAGGATATTGATTTCCTGGTGCCGCTCGAAACGGTTTCTGTGGTGAAGGCTTCTATTAAAGAAGTTGTGCATACACTGGTAGAAGCGCTGATACTCGTAGTATTAGTAGTATTCCTGTTTTTGCAGAACTGGCGCGCTACTTTAATTCCCGTGCTGGCGATTCCTGTTTCTTTGATAGGCACATTCATTTTGTTCGGGCCATTAGGCTTTACCATTAATACGCTTACCTTATTTGCGTTTGTGCTGGCCATCGGTATTGTGGTGGATGATGCTATTGTGGTGGTGGAAGCCGTACAGCATAATATTGACCAGGAACGGATGTCGCCCAAAGAAGCGACGAGAAAGGCGATGAAAGATATATCTGGCCCGGTAATAGCTATTGCCCTGATACTGGCGGCAGTGTTTGTTCCCGTAGGGTTTATACCGGGCATTGTGGGCAGGTTGTACCAGCAGTTTGCCATTACCATTGCGGTATCGGTGATCATATCGGCTTTTGTAGCGCTTTCACTTACCCCGGCTTTATGTACTATTATGCTCAAACCGTCCAAGCCGGAAGATGCAAAAAAGAACCTACTTGAAAAATTCTTTGTGTGGTTTAATAAAGGTTTTGGCAAACTAACTGCGGGTTATACAAGAGGCGTAGGGGGCTGGATAAGAAGAACGCCTTATGTGCTTATCATGCTCGTTGTATTGTTTGTTGGTTTGTTCTTCCTGTTTGAGAATAAGCCTACAGGGTTCATTCCTACGGAAGATGAGGGCCGGTTGCTGGTAGCCTATGAGATGCCGGAAGCCACTTCTACTACCCGGAGCGTGGAGATGCTGAGAACCATTGCTGACCGTATACGCCAGATTCCCGAAGTAAAGGTGTCAGGTGGCTTAGCCGGTCTGAATATAGTGAGCTTTTCCAGTAAGGCTAATGCAGGTACTTTGTTTATCAGCTTGAACCCATGGGATGACCGTAAGGGCAAAGGGCAGCAGGCGCAGGATGTGATGAGGAAGATCCAGGCTGCGGTGGCTGATATAAAAGAGGCAAGGATATTGGTAATTGCTCCCCCCGCGATCCCGGGTCTTGGCGCTACCTCCGGTTTTACATTTGAGCTGCAGCAAACCAGCAGCACCGATGATATTAAAACTTTTGAAAAAGTAGCGCAAAGCTTTTTAATGAAGCTGAACCAGCGGCCGGAGATCGCCATGGCATATACCTTCTTCAATGCCCGTACCCCCAGCTACCAGGTAGATGTAGACAGGGAACAGGCGAAAAAAATGGGCGTCCTGGTATCAGATGTATACAGCACGCTTTCCACTTTTCTGGGAAGCAGCTATATTAATGATTTCAATATATACGGCAGGAACTTCCGTGTGATGTCGCAGGCGGACAGCAGCTACAGGAGCTCTCTTGCCGGGCTTCAGAAATTTTATGTACGCAACAGCCAGGGCAATATGATCCCCCTCGGTTCTCTGATCACTACAAAAGTGATTGAAGCGCCTGCAGTGGTCTCGCACTATAATATTTACCGCTCCATAGAGATCAACGGATCGCCCAAGCCGGGCTACAGCAGCGGTCAGGCCATTGAGGCCCTGAGGGAAGTTGCCAAAACCCTGCCTGCAGGATATGGATATGAGTTCTCGGGGATGAGCAGGGAAGAAATAGCAGCGGGTAATCAGCAGATGGTCATTTTTGCTATTTCGATCATATTCGTGTTCCTGTTCCTGGCTGCTTTGTATGAAAGCTGGTCTATCCCGTTCTCCGTGTTGTTTGCTGTGCCGATCGGTGCTTTCGGTTCTATATTGACGCTGACATTCATCCCGGCACTTTCCAATAACATTTATGCGCAGATCGGTTTGATCACGCTGATCGGTCTGGCAGCCAAGAATGCGATATTGATCGTGGAATTTGCCAAAGAAAGGGTAGACGCGGGCATTGATATCAGTCATGCCACCCTGCAGGCAGTACGGTTGAGGTTAAGGCCTATCGTTATGACTTCGCTCGCATTCATACTTGGTGTATTGCCTCTTGCCTTTGCAGAAGGTGCGGCTGCCGAAAGCCGTAAAACGATCGGGTGGACGGTATTTGGAGGTATGCTTGCCGCAACAACGTTGGCTATATTTGTTGTGCCGGTATTATTTGTGCTGATCACCAGGATTTCCTATGGCAGAAAACTGAGGCGTTTGCAGGAAGAGGCGGCAAGGCAGCAGGCTATTGATGATGCCATAACGGGCGGAAGAGTCTGATAGTACTGTTATAATTATATTAAAGGCTGCTCAATACGGGGCAGCCTTTTTACTGTAAACTTATCTTCAGCGGAGTAAAGAAAAATTATAGTACGCTCCTATATTCCACCAGCACTTTGAATCTTACAAACAGCTCTTCCGTGTACCATTTTTCCTCCCTTGTTTTTTGCACAACGTTGATGTGCCGGACTGTACCATATGCAAATGCATGCATGTCTTCTGATGAGTTCCATATACTGAAGGTCGCCTGTTTCAGAAATGGTATTTCACCAATGCTCAGTGAGCTTATAAGTCCCGGTACCCGGTGGAGCTGGTGTGAAACTTCATCCATATGTTCCCAGAAGCGCTTTATTTTGCCAGCCCTGATAGTGGCCCTCGTGAGCACCGCGACCGGGGCCACCGGAACAGCTCCTGGTGCCAATGACCCGAATGGCTGTTTGCCATCCCAACAGCCATGGCCTGATACAGGCTCCAGCAATATCGTACTGACCCCGCAGCGAAAGAAACGATACCAGCCGGCAATAAAATTTCCATATAATTTTTTTAACAACTGTTCATGCGATATTTTGCTGAAATCAATCTGATCCCCTGATGTGAGTACAGCCCATTGCCGCCAGTCGGGCTGCCTGCTGAAGCCGCCTCCCTTTCCGCAGCCCAGTAATTTCCAAAAGTAAATACCCCGGTTGACCAACAGTGGCAGCCGGTGTATTGCCATCGCGAGCAGTGCGAAAAAAATATACTGCTTAGGATATTTTATTATGGTTATGGATACTAACGGAGGCTTGCAGGTGGCTGGCATATTGCAAACCTACGGTGAAAATTTTCCTGCTGTTACATATATTAACGGAAATGACCTTACATTTACGATCTTGTTTAAAACGGTTAACGATTCCACAAATGAAAAAATTACTTCTTCAACTCTTCCCTGTTATTCTGATCCTGTTTTTATTTTCCTGCAACAAGCGAAGCGGCAACCCGCGGGTGCTTGTTTTTGCCAAGACGGCTGGTTTTCACCATGAGTCCATTGCCGTGGGCATCCCGGCCATTCAAAAGCTTGGACAGGAAAATGGTTTTGACGTAGACAGCACTACTGACGCATCCATGTTCAACGAAGACACCCTTAAAAAATACTCCGCGGTTGTTTTTCTCAATACTACGGGGCCTTTGCTCAATACGCATGAGCGCATTGCACTTGAACGGTATATACAGTCCGGTGGCGGGTATATGGGGATACATGCCGCTGCAGATGCTGAATATGACTGGGGATGGTACAACAGGCTGGTAGGCGCCTATTTCCTGAGCCACCCCCGCCAGCAGGAAGCGAAGCTGATAGTGAAAGACAAAACGCATCCTTCTACCAAACACCTGCCTGATGTTTGGACCCGCAAAGACGAATGGTATAATTTTAAAAAGCTCAATAAGGACGTGCATGTGCTGATCAGCATTGATGAAAAAAGCTATGAGGGAGGAAAGAACGGTGATGATCACCCTATGACATGGTACCACGATTATGATGGCGGGCGGGCTTTTTATACAGAGCTGGGGCATACGGACGAATCTTATAGCGACCCGCTGTATTTACAGCACATACTCGGCGGCATTCAATATGCAATAGGTGATAATAATAATCTCAATTACAGCAAGGCTACCGCGCAATATCCCCCGGATGAGGACAGGTTTACAAAAACGCCGCTTATCCAGGGAGAATTTTTTGAGCCCACTGAAATGACCATTCTTCCCAATTTTGATATCCTGATCACGCAGCGGAGAGGGGAGATCATGCTGTATAAAAATGAAACAAAGACATTAAAGCAGGTAGGTTTTCTGCATGCTTATTTCAAAACATCCGATGGCAAAGCCAACGCCGAAGAAGGGGTGCTGGGTATTTCCAAAGATCCCAACTTCAGCAAGAACCATTGGGTATATATTTTTTACAGTCCTATTGATACATCGGTGAACAGGTTGTCGCGTTTTACTTTTGAAAACGATACGATTGATGTAAAGAGTGAAAAAGTAGTTCTTCAGTTCTATTCCCAGCGTGAGATCTGCTGCCATACGGGCGGTTCTGTGGCATTCGGACCGGATGGTTTGTTGTATGTATCGGCAGGGGATAATACCACTCCTTTCAATGAGCCCGGGCAGACCTACACCAGCAAAGGCTATGGGCCAATAGATGACCGTCCCGGTCATTTGCAGTACGACGCCCGCAGGAGCTCGGGGAATACCAATGACCTCAGGGGTAAGATATTGCGTATACGTATTAAAGACGACGGCACTTATGAGATCCCCGATGGTAATCTTTTCCCGAAAGGCATGGACAGCACTCGCCCGGAGATATATGTAATGGGTAACAGGAATCCCTACCGCATCTCTGTGGATCAAAAGAACAGTTTCCTGTATTGGGGAGAAGTAGGACCGGATGCCGGTGAAGACAGCATAGGCGTGCGGGGTCCCCGCGGTTATGATGAGCTGAACCAGGCGCGTAAAGCCGGTTATTTCGGATGGCCGCTTTTCGTAGGGAATAATTATCCTTATAACAGGTACGACTATGCGACCGGCCAGTCGGGTCCCACTTTTGACCCGGAGCATCCTGTTAATGAATCGAGGAATAATACGGGTTTGAGGAATCTGCCCCCGGTAGCTCCCGCATTCATCTGGTATCCTTATGCCCCTTCTGCCGATTTTCCCCAGGTAGGCACGGGCGGGCGCAATGCCATGGCAGGCCCGGTATATTATACCGACATGTTCCCCAAAGAAACACGTTATCCTGATTATTATAATGATAAGCTGTTTATCTACGACTGGATACGCGGCTGGATGAAAGTAATTACTATGCTGCCCAACGGCGACTTTGATATGATGGAGCCTTTTATGGAGCATACTAAATTCCATAATGCTATTGATGTGGAAGTAGGGCCCGATGGACGGCTCTATGTACTGGAATACGGCTCCGGCTGGTTTGCCAAAAATGATGACGCAGGGTTGAGCCGCATTGATTATAACGGGGGCAACCGTCCGCCTAAAGTAACGGGTATAAAGGTGGATCAAACTTCCGGCCCGACGCCATTGACGATAAAAGCTTCCGTTGAAGCAAAAGATCCTGAAAACGATAAGCTTACTTATGTATGGACTACCGGTAGCGGGCAAACGAAAGAAACCGCGGAGCCTGCTGTAGAGCTGGCGCTTGATAAAGCAGGTGATTATGCTGTTTCCGTGGAGGTAAAAGATGATAAAGGTGCTTCAGCTAAAAGTGATGTGGTGAATGTATATGCCGGCAATACGGCGCCACAGGTGTCGGTGCAGGTATCAGGCAACCAGCAATTTTATTTTGCCGGCCGGCCGGTCAGCTATACGGTGATGATCCATGACAAGGAAGATGGCGAAAATGTAGATGACAGGAATCTGTATGTTACTGCAGATTATATGGAAGGTAAGGATAAAGCTTCCATGCCGCAGGGGCATCAGACTGCGGTTGCCGCTATGAATGGCAAGACAACCATGCTCTCGCTCGATTGCAAGACCTGCCACAAGATTGATGAAAAATCTATCGGGCCTGCTTTTACCGAAGTGGCGAAACGATACCAGAAAGATCAGAAGGCGACGGGCTACCTTACTAATAAGATCATAAAAGGCGGCGGCGGTGTATGGGGTGAAACGGCAATGGCTGCTCATCCTGATCTTGCGGAAAGCGATGCCAAACAAATAGTGCAGTGGATACTTACCCTTGCTGATCAGTCATCCCTGAAAAAATCACTTCCTGCCAGGGGCAGTATTCCCGTTAAAGAAGCGAAGACAGACGAAGCCTTATATATATCGGCTACCTATGCTGACAAGGGTGGCAGTGGTATAAAAGCGCTTACTGGTAGCGGCGCTGCCGTATTGTTCAGCAGTAAGTTTAACCTCAGCGATGTTACCCGTATGGAAAAATACAGTAAGGTTAAGCTGGGAGGGAATCAGGTGATGGTAGCCCCGGCAGAAAATGCCTGGTTTGCTATAGACAGCCTTGACCTGCAGGATGTAACCGGAGCAGAATTGACAATTGGCTGGAGGGATGCACCTGCAGGCGCTTATATATTTGAGTTGCGGCTGGGCGCTCCTGACGGGAAGAAATTAGGCGAGGCGGTGCTGAATGCTCCCGGCAATTCCAGTCAAAAAACAGCAAAGCTTCGTATGCTTTTTAATACGATACAGGAAAAGGGCAAACAGGATCTTTATATAGTGAGCCGGGCCAAAGATGCATCGGCGAAGAACCAGGTAGGGGTTGTTAGTATAGAACTGTTGGCGAAATAGTAGAGGATATAAGGTGTGAGGGGTGAGGTATAAGGTAAAGGAGGAAGGTATAAGGTCTCATGCATAAGTATGCTACAGACGCAAGGCATGTCTTGCGTCTGTGAGGCAACCTGTAAACTGCAACCTTCATATAAGCCATTTGAAAACAGTGTATATTTCAAATCTCTTATGAACCATATCACCAAAAAAAGCATTGACTCGCTGGGATATAATTTTATCGCTGCCGAATACCTACCGGAAGACAAAGACGAATATCATCTGCGCAATATTCAAAACCGGAGCGGTATTCAGTATCGCGGATTAACTGCCTGGGAAATAGAGGTGCTGGTGCGCAACCGCAATACTTCTGATAACTGGAATAAGATCCTGGTAGGGGATGATTTTAATCCCGAACTGGTAAAGAACTGCAAATTCTTCGGGCTGGTCCGTATAGGTAAGCTGGAATCCTGTTTTTTAGAATATCATAACCTGCGGATGCCTGTGGGTTTGTACAACAGTACTATTATCAGTTGCGATTTTGGCGATAATGTGGTGGTGGATAATGTTAATTATCTTTCTCATTATATCATCGGCAGCGAAGTGATACTGGTGAATATCAATGAACTGGCCACCACAAGCACTGCCAAATTCGGGAACGGGATCATTAAGGAAGGCGAAGCAGAAGACATAAGGATATGGCTGGAAATATGTAATGAAAACGGGGGACGGAAAGTCGTCCCGTTCACACGGATGCTGCCGGGGGATGCATGGCTATGGTCGAAGTACAGGGATGACGATGTGATGCTGGAAAAGTTCAAGCAGTTTACTCAGAAAGAATATGATGTGCAAAGAGGCTACTATGGAAAGATCGGAGATCGTACTATCATCAAGAATACAAGTATCATCAAAGATGCGTGGATCGGTACTGATGCCTATATCAAAGGCGCGAACAAGCTGAAAAATATTACGGTCAATTCCTCTCCTGAAGCGCCCTCACAGATAGGAGAGGGGTGTGAAATGGTAAATGGTGTGATGGGACTGGGATGTAAAGCATTTTATGGAGTGAAGGCTGTAAGGTTCATTATGGCAAGTCATTCACAATTAAAATATGGCGCCAGGCTGATTAATGCTTACCTGGGGAACAATTCTACGATATCATGTTGTGAAGTATTGAATTCTTTGATATTTCCTTCGCATGAGCAGCATCATAATAACTCTTTCCTGTGTGCGGCAACCGTGTTAGGGCAAAGCAATATGGCAGCGGGCGCTACTATCGGTTCTAATCATAATTCGCGTAGCCCTGACGGTGAGCTGATCGCAGGGCGTGGCTTCTGGCCGGGGCTGTGTGTAAGCCTTAAGCACAATTCCCGCTTTGCCTCTTTCAATATAATCGCCAAAGGCGATTATCCTGCGGAGCTGGATATGCCTTTCCCTTTTACACTGATCAGCAATGACGTGGCAAATGATCAGTTGCTTTTGATGCCGGCCTACTGGTTTATGTATAATATCTATGCCATAGCCAGGAATGAATGGAAGTATAACGACAGGGACGCAAGAATTGAAAAAGTGCAGCGGATAGAATTTGATTCCCTCGCTCCCGATACCATCAACGAAATATTAAAGGCGCTGCGGTTGCTTTGCCTGTATACAGGGAAGGCGTATGCCCGGTATGAAAAAATGCAGCAGGCATTACCTGATGAACAATATGTGCGGATAGGTAAAAAGCTGCTGGAGAAAAATGATGGATTGACTGAGCGGTTGGAAATTCTGGCAGAGGGCATAGAGAACAGCGACAGGAAATGTGTTATCCTTAAAGCGCAGCAGGCATATATCATTTTTAAAGAACTGGTCAACTATTATGCAGCAGTGCAGAGCATACAATTCATTACTGCCAACGCTATAAAGAATTTTCCCGCTTTCTTAAAAAAGATCCCGCGGGCGGGCAGCGTTGTAGCGTGGATAAATGTTGGTGGGCAACTGATAGCTGCACCGGAGCTGATGAAATTCAGGAAGCAAATCCATACAGGAAAGATCAGTAGCTGGGACGATGTGCATGCATTTTACAGGGAACAGGGAGAGCAGTATGACAAATTGAAATTTGAGCATGCCATGGTTGCCTGGCGTATATTGAACGGCGTTCCCGTATCCAAATTTTCAAAAGACCATTTCGCAGCAATGCTCCGGAAGTCTATTGATACCAAAGAGTGGCTTACGGAAGGTATTTACGAATCCCGCGCAAAGGATTACAGCAATCCATTCCGGTTGATGGTATTTGACAATAAAGAAGAAATGGAGAAAGTTTGGGGAAGGCTGGAAGACAATAGCTTTATTCTTATGCAGGAGAAAGCGCTGAAAGCCTTTAAGAAAAATGTGAATGTTATTATGCGGCAGATGAGTTTATAACGATTATGTTTTAAATGGTAAAAACAGCATTGCATTACTGCAGAAAGTACTACATTTAGGGCACACTTTTAAAGAACTTTTAATTTAATTTTTGCTATGGGAGATTTCCAGATCAAAAAGAACCCAAAGAATTATGATGTAGTTATTGTTGGCTCGGGAGCAGGAGGTGGGATGGCTTCCTATATCCTGGCAAAGGCCGGCTTAAAAGTCTGTCTTCTGGAAGCCGGGGTGCTCTTCGATCCCAAGAAAAATGTTACCCAGTTCAAGTGGCCTTATGAATCACCCCGTCGTGGCTCAGGCACCCGCTACCGGCCCTTCGGTGATTTTGACGCCTGCTATGGTGGCTGGGAGATAGATGGGGAACCGTATACCAAAACTTCAGGCACAGAATGGGATTGGTTTCGTGCCCGTATGATGGGTGGACGCACCAATCACTGGGGAAGGATATCCCTTCGTTTCGGTCCCCATGATTTTAAGAGAAAAGATATTGACGGGCTTGGTGAGAACTGGCCGATAAGTTATGATGATATCAGGCCTTTTTATGACAGGGTAGATAAACTGATCGGTGTATTTGGCACTAATGAAGGACTGGAGAATGACCCCGACGGGTTTTTTCTTCCGCCGCCCAAGCCCCGTCTTCACGAATTATTTATTAAAGATGCCGCTACCAAAACGGGTGTAAGGGTGATCCCCGGCCGTCTTTCCATGCTCACGAAGCCAATCAATGACGAAAGGGGAACCTGCGTGTATTGCGGGCAATGCGGCAGGTCCTGCCAGTTTTATGCAGATTTTTCCAGCGGATCGGTTTTAGTGAATCCTGCCATAGCCACAGGTAATATTGATGTTATCGCTAATGCCATGGCACGTGAAGTGCTTACAGATGACAGCGGCAAAGCTACCGGCGTATCGTATGTAAGCAAAGAAGATATGGATGAATACCAGGTGAACGGGAAGGTGGTGATCCTTGCGGCCAGCGCCTGCGAAACGGCCCGGCTGATGCTCAATTCCAAATCAAAGGCGCATCCCAACGGTCTTGCCAATTCGAGCGATGTGGTGGGTCGCTATCTGCATGATTCTACCGGTGCAGCACTCGGCGGGTATCTCCCGAAATTATTTGGCAGGAAACGCTATAATGAGGATGGCGTGGGAGGTATGCATGTATACTCACCCTGGTGGGGTGATAATAAAAAGCTGGATTTCCCGCGTGGCTATCATGTTGAATACTGGGGGGGAATGGATATGCCGGCATACGGTTTTGGCATGGGCATAGAAAGCCAGAACGGTGATTATCCTGTTAATGGCAAAAAGAAAGAAGCCGGAGGCTATGGCGCATCACTGAAAGAAGATCAGCGCTTCTTCTATGGGGCAGGTGTGGGAATGGCCGGCAGAGGGGAAGCAGTGCCCCGGCGGGATAACTATTGTGAAATAGATCCCAACGTTGTGGATAAATATGGCATACCCGTGCTTCGCTTTAATGTAAAATGGAGCGACTATGAAGTAAAGCAGGCGAAGCACATGAAAGAAACCTTCAAAGAGATCATGCACAATATGGGCGCAGTGATCACCTGGGGCGGCAATGACGGGCCTGAAAGCAAATACGGGCTGGAAGCGCCGGGACGCATCATACATGAAGGAGGCACTGCCAGGATGGGCAGCGACCCCAAAACATCAGCGCTTAACAAATGGAATCAGGCCCATGATTGTAAAAACCTTTTCGTGGTGGACGGCGCAGCTTTCACTTCGCAGGCAGATAAAAATATCACCTGGACCATACTGGCACTTTCCATGCGCGCCTCTGAATATATCATTGATGAGCTGAAAAAACAGAATATCTAACGCTATTGCATAACCGCTTCCGGCGTACAATGCCGGGAGCTCAAAAACACAACATACTATGGACAGAAGAAAATATTTAAAGATCATAGGCGTAGGATCAGTATCCTCCTCCATTTTACTGGATGCCTGTAAATTGTCCGATAAGAAAACGGAGGAAGCAACTCCTGCTGCAACCCCGTCCTCTGCGGATGCAGCAGCAGGGCCTGCGAGACAACCGCAAGAGATTGAGCATTATAAAAATGTAATTTCCACTACTTTTTTCACTGCGCATGAAATGGCTACTATTGCTGTCCTGACAGATATTATTATTCCTAAAGACGAAGTGAGCGGCAGCGCAACAGATGCCAAAGTGCCTGACTTCATAGAGTTTATTGTGAAAGATATGCCGGATTACCAGATACCGGTGCGAGGAGGATTGAGATGGCTGGACCGTGAAACACAACTGAGATTTCAAAAGAATTTCAAAGACTGCAGCCATGAAGAGCGCATACAGGTGGTTGATGATATAGCCTATCCACGCAAGGCAAAGCCTTCCATGTCGCAGGGTGTTTCCTTTTTCTCCACCATGCGCGACCTGACCTGTACCGGCTTTTATACCTCTAAGATGGGCATAGAAGATATCGGGTATGCGGGTAACCAGCCTAACCAGTGGAACGGGGTGCCGGATGATGTATTGAAGCAATATGGTATCGCCTATACTGAAAAGGAAATGAAAGAGTGCGCCAGCTATTAATTGTTGTAGCGTACGGATTGAATTGTTAAGTAAAACCTGTTTCTTCTATGTTAAAATATTTTTCGCTGCCTATAGGAATACTGATCATCCTGTCAGCGGCATGCAGCAGGAAATATAACCCTGCAAACACACCTTTTGCTATTTATCATCCTATATCTGAAGACAATGTGCGCAAACTGGAAAAAGGCATTACCACGCCGGCGGATGTTGTAAAACTGTTTGGCGATCCGGCCAAGAACAGCATCAGCGATAAGGGAGAGAGATATGTATATGGCTATCTTGGTGATACCCTTACTGTGAATTTTGACAGCTCAAAGACCGTAGGCAGCTTTTTATACCGTCCTGAAATATTTACACCGGTATCAGGCAATCCCGACAACATCACCAAACGTATTAAAGAAAGCAGGGTAAAAAAGATAGAGGTGTACAACACTTCGAAGTTCACGCTGGAAAAATGGTTTGGACCTGCCAATAAGAAAGAAACCGGTACGAACAGGAACCGGTATACTTTCGACCGGAGGAACGGGACGCTGGTGGTGTATACACTTGCCAATTACGAAGAGAGGGTACTGAGCTACAGCTTTGAGCCGAAGCATTAGGCCGGGAGTTGAACCACGGAGACGCAAAGGCACGGAGTTACACGGGGAAGTTGTTGGATGTCATTTGATGAAGGAATCAATTTCTAAAAATCAGGCTCAATACTTTATGACAACAGTAAACCCGTATCTGTATTTTAACGGTAATTGCGAGGAAGCTTTTATTTTCTATAAATCCGTTTTTAATTCACAGTTCAAATATATCGGGCGTTATAAAGATGCCCCACAAACAGACCGGGGAATATTTTCGGATCAGGACAATAAAATCATGCATGTTTCTCTCCCTATCAGCGCTGAAACAACATTGATGGGCTCTGACAATGCAGCGCTGTTCAAACAAGGAGTAGGAACTAATAATTTCTCTTTGGCGCTTAATACCAGCAAAAAGGAAGAGGCAGACAGGCTATTTCAAGATCTTTCTGTTGGTGGGGAAATAAAATTACCGATGAATGAAACATTTTGGGGATCCTATTATGGAATTGTTACGGACAAATTCGGAATTAACTGGAAGATTAGCTTTGAACCAACAATAAGCTGATGGCAAATAAAAAGAATTGTTGGATTTGAAAATGTATGGTTTAGAATTTATTTTATGATAAAAGTTTTACTGTTATTCTTTATTCCGGGACTATTGGTTATACCGGATGCTCCAGCCCAATCGCATGGAAAAATAATTGAGCAAAACACGGTAGCAAGCAAAATATTAAAAAGGGATGTAAAGTACAGTATGTATTTCCCGCCGGATTATGACCATTCACAACGCTCATACCCTGTAGTATACCTGCTGCATGGCTATACCGATGATAATACGGCATGGTTCCAGTTTGGAGAAGTAAACCGCTATGCAGACAAAGCTATTGCCGAAGGAATAATCCCGCCGATGATCATTGTAATGCCCAACGGCGATTCAAGCTGGTATATTAATGCTTATGACGGTAAGGAAAGCTACGAAGATTTTTTTGTGAAAGAATTTATTCCCGCTGTTGAAAAAAAATACCGCATAAAAAGTGAGAAACAGTTCAGGGGCATCGCCGGGTTATCAATGGGAGGTTATGGCACTATGATCTATGCTTTGAAATATCCTGAGCTTTTTGCTGCAGCCGCGCCGCTGAGCGCCGGCATTTTCAGCGATGAAGAAATGCTGATGATGCCCGATGGGCAATGGAATACCATTTTCGCTCCTTTATTTGGGAAGGATCTTAAAGACAAAGACCGCCTGAATAAAGCATGGTACGATAATTCTGTTTTACATCTTGTTGAAAAAAAATCAGGCGCTGAGCTCAACAAAGTGCGTTATTGGATTGATTGCGGCGATGATGACTTTTTATTCAATGGAAATGCGCTGTTGCATATAGCTTTACGCAAAAAGCTGGTAAACCACGAATACCGTGTAAGAGACGGCGCGCATAATTGGGAATACTGGCGTACGGGTATCACCGATGCGTTAGCATTTATTGGCAAGAGCTTTCACCAGTAACTATGACTACTTTTCTCTCTTTGCTTCTGCCGTACGGGATATATACTTTCATAAGCGTATTCGCGTTTTTTCATCCTTCTCCGGTACAAAAGATACAGTTATCCGGTTATGCGCAGGGCACTACCTGGCATATTACTTATTATGCGGCAGACAGCACCGTCAAAAAATATTCCATTGACAGCATACTATCGGTGCTGGACAGTTCTATGTCTATCTACAAACCCTACTCGCTGATCAGCAGGTTCAACCATGCGCAAAATGGGATCGCTCTTGACAAACATTTTGAAAAGGTAATTGCAAAATCCATTGAAGTATGGAAGGAGTCGGGAGGATTATTTGATATAACTGTAATGCCGCTTGTAGAAGCCTGGGGATTTGGCGCCAAAAAAGTCAGTCAATACCCCGATGCGGCAAAAGTCAGGACACTGCTGCGTTGTGTAGGTACTGACAAGCTGCGGCTTGACGGGAATCGTCTTTTTAAAAAAATACCCTCTGTCTCTATTGATGTGAATGGTATTGCGCAGGGCTATAGCGTGGATGTGGTAGCGGATTTCCTGGAAAGCAGGCAAATCACTGATTACCTCGTAGAGATCGGCGGGGAGATCAGGGTAAGGGGGAGAAAACCCGGGAATGAAAAGATGAAGATCGGCATAGAGGCGCCCGGCGATTATACGGTAGACATACCTGTTATACAAAAAGTGATCACCCTCGACAGCGGCGGTATTACCACTTCAGGAAGTTACAGACAATATCATGAAAGCAATGGTAAAAAATTCAGTCATAATATTGATCCGCGCACGGGTTACCCTTCACAAAATGAGCTGATCAGCGTAACCGTGTATGCTGCCGATGCCATGACTGCCGATGCCTATGATAATGTGCTGATGACCATGGGGCTTGAAAAAGGACTGCAATTCGTAGAGGGAAGGAAGGACATGGCAGCATATTTTATTTATAAGAAAAATGATGGCAGCATAGCTGATAGTGCCAGCACCGCCTTTAAGCAACTTATCGGGCAATGAGGTTTCCAATTCTCCGATGGTTGGAAGTCCTTTGTAAACCCTGAATTATCACGAAGGTTACAAAATCATCAGTTTGTTACCGTATTTCGACCAAGCCAACACGAACACTAGAACTAATTGCTGACTTGCGCGGGAGAAACCTGTTTGGCTTTTGTACCAATGCTCAACTGTTGCACTACTGCCGGACGGATTTCTCTCCCGCTGTAATTGTTTAAGTCAATACTGCCTGCTGGCGGGATCGAAATGACACAAGAGCGTCTTTGTTTTTGTAGCTGACGCTTTTTGCAGGAGGGGGATATATAATTATCCGGTCAGTCGTGTCTGCAATTGAAGCAATCCCTTTGTTGCAGAAACTAAATGATTTGATATTTTTGCCGGATGATCTCACTTACAGAAGAAAATTACCTGAAAGCCCTGTACAGGTTATCCCAGGAGAAGCAGGAGATAGTGGTAAAGGATATTGCCGACAGCCTCAGCATTAAAATGCCGACGGTGAACAGCATGGTGAAAAAGCTGGCCGAAAAAAAATTCATTAAATATGAAAAGTACAAAGCCATAGAGCTGACGGATAAAGGGCGGAAGCAGGCGCTTACTATACTCCGCAAGCACCGCCTGACAGAGCTGTTTTTAACTAAGGTGATGGACCTGGGCTGGGAAGAAGTGCACGATATAGCCGAGCAGATAGAACATATACAATCCGATCGTTTTTTTGATCGTGTGGATGAAATGCTCGGGCATCCGCAATTCGATCCTCATGGAGAGCCTATCCCGGACTCTAATGGCAAGCTCCCTGTATATAAGTCGATACCGCTTTCGGAAGGGCAGCTCAATAAACAGTATAAGCTGGCAGGGGTAGCTAATCATGACCCGTCTTTTCTCCAGTTTCTCGACGCACTGCATCTTACACTTGGCGCCACCATAGAGATAAAAGAAATACAGGAATTTGATAAATCCATGGGCGTAAAGCTGAATAACAAACAAAAAACAATATTCAGCAATACGGTTTGCCGCAACCTGATGGTTGTATAAAAAATTGCTTAAATTGCAGGTAATACAAGGAGGGATGAGCTATTGATATGCTTCAACGGTTGTTAAGAATCCCCTGTTCCCCGCTTCAATAATTTTACCTCCGGCATTGTGTATCTTGAAAAGGAGTAGTTATGTTAGGGTATCGCTTTTCTTTATTTGATCCGGCACAAAACGGCAGGTCTAAGTTTGAACAGTTGCTCGACTTATTTATGCAACTGCTCACCTATACCAGCGGTGATGTGAGCGAAGCTTTGAACTGGCTGACCCAGTTGGATAAGCAATACCAGCTCACCGGTGAAGACTATGGGCTGGGAGATTTTATTGATGAGCTGAAAGAAAAAGGTTATTTGGATGAAAATAACCAAACCGGTGAGATCCGCATCACACCCAAAACGGAGAAAGGCATCCGCAAACGGAGCCTTGAGGAAATTTTCGGTAAGCTGAAAAAAACAAAACAGGGCGAGCACCGTACGTATAAACCCGGACAGGGAGATGAGATCAATCCTGAAACGAGACCATTCCAGTTTGGGGACATGCTGGAGCAGATAGATTTTGTAAGCTCTATCCGCAATGCACAGATCAGTCACGGTGTAGATCAGTTGCAGATGGATGAAGAAGACCTGGAGATCAGGGAAACAGATTTCAAGTCGCAGACCTCCACCGTGCTGATGATAGATATATCGCATTCCATGATCCTTTATGGAGAGGACAGGATCACTCCTGCCAAAAAAGTTGCAATGGCGCTGAGCGAGCTCATTACTACAAAATACCCGAAAGATACGCTGGATATTGTAGTATTCGGGAACGATGCCTGGCCTATAGAAATTAAAGATATCCCTTACCTGCAGGTAGGGCCTTATCACACCAATACCGTAGCCGGGCTGGAGCTGGCCATGGACCTGCTGAGAAGAAGAAAAAATCCCAATAAGCAGATCTTCATGATAACGGATGGCAAACCCACCTGTTTGAAGATCGGCAGGAAATATTATAAGAACAGTTTCGGTCTCGACCGGAAAGTGATCAATCGCTGTATCAACCTGGCAGCGCAATGCAAGAAGCTGAAGATACCGATCACTACTTTTATGATCGCCACAGATCCTTACCTGCAGCAGTTTGTGCAAGAGTTCACAGAAACCAATCACGGCAAGGCTTATTTTGCATCGCTTGATGATCTGGGGAGCTTTATCTTCAAGGATTTTGAATCAGGGAAGAGAAAGACGGTGTATTAGAGGGGTAAGTGATAAGTGGTAAGGGAGGGAAGATGTTCATGGCTTGCTTTCGTTGCGGGAAAGAAATGAATGAAGTGCAGAAAATAATTTAAAAAAGTTGTACAAAAGAGTAGTAATACAATGGATATAAAGCATATAACCACACTAGGTGAATTAAAGGCTTCGGGGTATAAAAGCAAAACGGTAAAAGAAGAGATCAGGTATAATCTTATTCAAAAGCTTAAGGCAGGCGAAGCAACTTTTCCGGGCATTGTTGGTTATGAAGACACTGTTGTGCCGGATACGGAGAGGGCATTGCTTTCCAGGCACAATATATTATTCCTTGGTTTGCGCGGGCAGGCAAAAACGCGTATGGCGCGGCAGATGATCAGCCTGCTTGATGAATACATCCCGGTCATTGCGGGAAGTGATGTCAACGACGATCCGCTTAAGCCTTTGTCGGGATATGCCAGGCAACTGATCGCAGAAAAGGGCGACGATACGCCTGTTGAATGGATACACCGCAGCGATCGCTATGGGGAAAAGCTTGCCACGCCGGATGTGAGCGTTGCCGATCTTATCGGCGACATAGATCCTATTAAAGCCGCTAATCTCCGGCTCAATTTTGCAGACGAACGCGTGATCCATTACGGCATTATACCAAGAAGCAACCGTGGTATTTTTGTTATTAACGAACTGCCCGACCTGCAGGCGAGGATACAGGTGGCGCTATTCAATATATTACAGGAAGGCGATATACAGATACGCGGCTTTAAATTGAGAATGCCGCTGGACATTATGTTTGTATTTACAGCCAACCCGGAAGACTATACCAACAGGGGATCCATAGTAACGCCGCTGAAAGACAGGATAGAAAGCCAGATATTAACCCACTATCCAAAAAATATTGAAGACGCTCTTGCCATCACTGAGCAGGAAGCTGATATAATTGAAGAGCAGACAGAAAAAGTGAAGATCAGCGATCTGGTAAAGAGATTGATAGAGCAGGTAGCTTTTGAAGCCCGCGCCAGCGAGCTGGTGGATCAGAAAAGCGGTGTGTCTGCAAGGCTTCCCATAGCTGCTTTTGAAAATGCGGTAAGCGCAGCAGAAAGGAGGGCGATCATCAATAAAGAAAAAGACACGCAGGTATGGATCTCCGATCTTACCGGCATCATTCCTTCCGTTACCGGCAAGGTGGAGCTTGTATATGAAGGCGAACAGGAAGGTCCCTACCAGGTGGCTTTCAATCTGCTCAACAAGGCTATCCGCACATTGTTCGTGCAATATTTTCCCAATCCCGATGGACTGAAAAAAAGAAAGACATCACAAAAAGAAGCTGCCGCACCTCACAATCCCTATCGCCCGGTCATCACCTGGTTTGATAGTGGTAATGCACTGGACATATTGTTTAATGTAAAGGATAAGGATAAGATACAACTACTTTATAAAGTAGAGGGATTGTATGGTTTGGTTAAAAAGACCTTCCCTCATGCCAACGAAAAAGAGAATGCGTTGTTGATGGAATTGATACTGCATGGCTTATCCAGTTATTCCCTCATCAGCAAAAAAGTGCTGGACGGTAAAATTGAATTTAAAGACCTGATGGGCTCCATGCTGAATATGGGCAGGGAAACTTCTTCCTTTGAAGATGAAGAAGGGTTCGGACAGGAGGGATATTGAGGGGCGAATGGTGAATAGGTAATAGTGAATATCTCACATTTCACATCTCACTTTTTCTGTGAGACGTGAAATGTCAAACGTGAGATGCTCTCACTCATTCACCATTGCCTATTCACCATTCGCCTCTGAACGACTTGTTATAATAAGCACAGTCCTACTTATGCTCCGCATTTTTTAAATTAGGTTTCGCCCGCCAGTCAGCTTCAGGACCAAAACGGGTATGTATATTTTTTCTTTTAAGATCCAGTTGGTTGTATTTGGGATAACGATATATCCATCGGTTGGTAAAAGTAAATAATGTGCCTGCTATAAGCATAGAGGCTACCATTATTCCCAAACGCTTTCTTAAAAGTGGCTTGTAGTTTTCTTCCACAACCGGTACAGGTGATACATTTTCCGAAGGTAAAATAAGGATAAGCGCCGTAGCGAGAATGGCGTTGACAAAGATGACCCATTCGGTCAGCATGCGGGCAGGATGCCAGCCGACCAATGCTCTTTCAAAATTAGCGATCGTCATTATCCACAGCAATAGCAGGAAGATCAGTTGCCCTTTTCCCGTATCACCGGAAGGTATGAGCGCAACAGGTGTGCGAAAGTGTTTGCGTACTATGAATACCATGGCAATGACAAGTAATATCCATGTCAATGTAAACCAGCCTTCGGGAGAAAGATGTAAAAAATCCAACCCGGGCAACCTGCCTAAATAGGGAAGATCCCATTGTGCCGGTATGGTTGTTTCAGTGCCGTCCGGCTGCATTATTTTTTCTTTCCATACAGCGGGATCAAGCTGGTTTGACCATTCCTCTACATTTTTGACAATATTAAAATAAGTCAGTCCGAATAATATGGAAAGAGTAGCCAGCGCCCTTGTCCACCTTCCCGATAAAACAATTTTATTTTCATTGCTGTTTACATTTTCATTCTTTATCCGTGAAGCCAGCAAAGCCATTGCCACCGCAATCGCAATACCATTTACAAATCCATAGGTCTGCTCCAGGAAGCTATGCCAGTTCTGCGCCTGCCATTCGGCCCATCTTGTGGTAATCGCAATAAATTGAGCAGACCCCGGCAGCATGCCTTTGTTCGTAAGTATATCGGGGTTCCCGAAAGACATCAACATCGTTTTTATCCACTGCACGCCTGAAAAGCCCAGCCCTCCGATAGTACCGCATACAACCGCAGCCATTGCCACGGCACGCAGGTTGTTTTTCCAAAGCCAGATCATTGCGCCGATAAACAATCCCAGTATGCCTGCCCAGTCATCACTGCGTGGCGGCGTCATACGGATACCCCCGTACGAAGTAAACAATTTACTACCCAACACAGGGAAGGCAAGAAAGGCGATCAGCCATCCTGTTGCCATATATACAATTAATGAAGCCCCGTTCTTAAACTTTCCGTATCTGAAAAAGTAAACCGTTGCTCCCAGGATGCCGCCTGCTACCCAGCCTACATGCTGCGGATAATCACCAAACCATTGCGGCCAATTGTTCAGGAGATTTGTTGCTTCGTATGCCGGTAAGCCGGTATCAGGATTGATATAAGAAGGATCGCCCTGCAGGTAAGTAAGCGAGGCAGCAAAGCTTTCCTCAATGCCTGCTTTCTTCATCAACAATTGAATAAGAAAACCGGCCAGTGATCCTATAATTAAAAATAAAGGAAGCAGCCTGAGGTTTTTTTCCCCGCGGCGTTGCCAGAGATCATACAATCCGATACCGACCAGCGCTGAAAATGCAGGCAGGTAGTATGCGTCAAACCAGTACAAGGGATTTTTATGTCTCGATGCTGTCTGGTCAAAATGGATGCCTGCTTCCATCCAGCGGGCCACCGGATCTTCAATGATACCGAGCACTATCCTTGCGCCCAGCACAAAGAGCAGCGGTACAAATAATTTTACTATCCTTTCCCTGTCCATTGCAGCAGGCAATGCCGTGCCGATACCGCCGATAGCTGCCCATAAAAAACCAATGATAAAGAGGCAAACAAAACCATACCATTGCGACAGGGCATGGCCACTTTGCGTATAGGCAATGACCTGCATGTAAGACATGGATGCGCCAAAGCCCCAGCCTATGGCACCGAAGAGGGCGAAATAATGCACTTTATTTCTCCAGTCTGCCCGTCCCGACAAAACAGCTACTGCTATGGCGGCAAGGCTCCCGGCAAAGGCGGCTCCGTATTCATGCCCGAAGTTGCCCCGGATGCCCCAGCCAATGGATAGCGATAAACCGATCAGGAAGAAAGTACTTAATTTCCTCAGTGGAAATTGCGGGTTGAAAATTGCAGGCATTGATGCAGGGTTTATACAATGAAAGAGAAGGTAAAAGCAATATTATACCCGGGTAAAAAGCACAGTTTGGTTGAAGAATTACGAATGGTACAGTGTGTTTTCTTGCCTCTGATTATTATACCGGCGAGTACCTGTCAGGTTGATTTTTTACTATTCCCTTATCTTCAGGTGTCCTGATAATGAAAGTTTGTCGTTTTTTTACTATTAAATTGTGAGATACCTTGTATAATTTTATAGGGGTTTAAACTTCTCCCCGAAAAGAAAGGGATTTGAATGAGCTTATCCAGGATCGGGAGAATCAATATAACCACCTGATATTAATTGGACGTAAGATTTGATATAGTCGCCGTCGCTCCGGTGGGATAGCTGCTCCAAAGCTTGCCGTCCCTGTATGCCTTCATTTAAATTCTTGAATATGATCGAGCATCTTCGCATATTACCTGCGCCGGATTTGGCAGCGTATATTTATTACTACAGGTTGCGTACATTTTCTACTCACGGCATGGATCTACTTGTTCCATGGTATGCCATACCGGAAACAGAGTTAATCTTATTTCTGCAAGGCCGGCCTATATGGTGCAAAGATGAAGCAACCGGATATTATGTGGAAGGTGATCATGATATTGCCGTGTTGGGCCTGTCAGACAGGTTCAATGGCATGATGTTGTTAAATGGGAGCTATCTTCAGTTCGAGATTATTTTTATGCCGAATGGCTTTCACAGGCTATTCAGCCTTCCTCCGCTTCCCGAGCTAGCTAACAGGATATTTAATGCAGACGCTTATTTGGGCACAACCGGAAAATTGCTACGGGAGGAGCTGCAGGAAGCGCCCAATATCAGCGCTATGCGGCTTGTGGCCGACAAATTTTTCCGCTCCCGACTTAGCAAACGAACAACGGGGCATGGCTATGATGGCATCGCAAAAATTTCCTCAAATATGCTGCAGCTAAATGGTATGGTCAATATAAGCTATTATGCAAGGGAGGCGAATATGAGCATGCGTAATTTTGAAAGGCGTTTTTCCCAACAAGTCGGAACTACTCCGAAACTCTTCTGCCGCATGCTCCGGTTCAATAAAGTAATTCAGTACAAACTTTCAAACCCTTCTTCTGTGTGGTCAGATATTGCTTCACGGTTTCATTACCATGATACGATGCACCTGGTCCGTGACTTTAAAGATTTTGCCGGTAGCGCACCAGCGCTGTTTTTTAACACTACGCCTCCACCCCGCGAAAACTATATTTATTATAAATCTTGCAAACAAAAACGGGTTATATGAAAAAACAAATTTTATTGTTGTCATGTTTCTCCCTGCTATTAGCAACATGCCAGGCGCAAACAGCCGGGCAGATTGTTGACAAATATGTTCTGGCAATGGGCGGTTTGGAAAAAATCAGTTCGATAAAATCAATTATCGCTCATTTTGCTCTAAAAGAAATAAGCTCCGAAACGCCCGGACAACTGGCCATCGTTGAAGGCAGGGCATATAAGGTCGAATTGTCTGTTTCCGGCCGTAAAATAATAGAATGCTATACAAAGAATGAAGGATGGGTACTGAATTCCCTGTGGTATACCGGGTTAAAAAAGCTGTCGGATAGTGAAAATAAATTAATGAAAGACAAGTTGTATATCCATCCTCTTGCGCTTTACAAACAAAGAGGGGGAACTTTAAAGTTAGTGGGTAAAGAAGACGACAATTATATTATACTATACACTAACCCTGACGGCATTGAAGCCCGTTACCTGATTGATTCAAAAACTTACTATATTCATAAAGAAACGCGGTATGTAAAAAAAGACGGGGTACTAACAGAGCTGTCAACCACCATTTTCGAAGATTACAGGAAAACACCTGAAGGATATTGCGTGGCATATACTCAACACATTTCCGGTGTTACCGGTCCGCCTTTGCTTACTTTTGTTGTGAAGAATATTGTATTCAACAACTCCGTAAACAATAATATTTTTGACTACGGAAATCAGGAAGCCGATTTTTAGGATTGTGCAATACAGGTTGGCTTATCACAAATGAGAGGTATAGTGATTGCCGGTTTAATAAATAAATTCTTTTCTCTTGATACGTCAATTAAATATCGTAACAATAAGCATCCGTAACCGGTGATAATAATTTGCTTTTTACAGGTTTTTCTATCCGTTGCTAATATATATTCACCTCCCGTTCCAGGCGCACTCCAAACTTATTCTCTACACTTCGCATTATTGCTTCGCTCAGCGCATAGATCTCTTTTCCGGAAGCATGTCCATAGTTTACCAGCACAAGCGCCTGCCTGGCATGGCAGCCAGTATCTCCCACACGGTATCCTTTCCAGCTTACACCTACCTTCGGACCGCTGTGCTCTATCAGCCATCCTGCCGCAAGTTTTACTGTGCCGTCAGGATTGTCGTATCCAACTATTACGGGGAATTTTTCTTTGAGCTTCAGGTAAGTACTCTTCTCTATGGAAGGGTTTTTAAAAAAGCTGCCTGCATTCCCTATCACTGCCGGATCAGGCAATTTGGAAGAACGGATATTGATGACTGCCTGGGCAATAGCTTTGATGTTGAGCGTGGTGACTCCCATTCTTTCCAGTTCTTCGCGAATAGCGCCATACCCGGTATGGAACACAGGATCTTTGCGTAAACGAAAGCATACCCGCATGATGACGAACTGGTTCCTGTATTTTCTTTTGAAGACGCTTTCCCTGTAGCCAAATGCACAGTCGCCCGGGGTAAATGTGTGAATAGTTTTGTCATGAATATGAAACGCAGTAAGGCTGTTGAATACTTCTTTTACTTCCACACCATAGGCTCCGATATTCTGCATTGGTGAAGCGCCTACATTGCCTGGGATCAGCGAAAGATTTTCCAGTCCTGCCCAGTTGCGCGATATACAATATTGCACGAACTGGTGCCAGTTCTCACCTGCTCCGGCTTCCACATATATATAACGTTCATCTTCGCCGACTTCTTCAATGCCCTTTACCTCGTTTTTCAATACCAGTCCGTCAATATCTTTGGTGAGCAGTATATTGCTGCCGCCGCCAAGTATAAAAGCAGCAGGCACTTTTGAATTATCCAGCAATGTTGCCAGCGCTTCCATTGTGGAAAATTTTCCAAAATACCTTGCCCGGGCATCAATACCGAAGGTATTATATTGCTTTAGCGAAATATTTTCCTGAACTTGCATGGGTCAATCTCCTGCACAAAATAACAAAAAACATGCAAGGAAAAACAGCAGTATTACTCGGAGCTACCGGACTCACAGGCAGTAAGCTTTTGCAAATGCTTTTGGATAGTGATGAGTATGGCAGGGTGAATATACTTGTTAGAAAACCCATTAATATCGCTCATCCTAAACTGGATATACATATTACAGACTTCAGTAATGCCGACAATTACTATAATGCATTGGGGACAGGTGATGTCATATTTTGCTGCATCGGTACCACTATGAAAAAGGTAAACGGTAACAAAGCGCTTTATCGTACCATAGATTATGATATACCGGTAAATGCTGCGAAATGGGGAACAGAAAAAGGATTCAGCCATTATTCTTTTGTTTCGGCAATTGGTGCAGACAGTAAATCATCTAATTTTTATCTCCGGCTGAAAGGAGAAGCAGAAGATAAGATCCGGTCGGCAGGGTATAAATCAGTTGACATTTTTCGCCCTTCTCTTTTATTAGGAGACAGGCGGGAGGAAAGAGGAGGGGAGCGTGCAGCGCAGATCATTTTTCCCGTTATTTCATTTTTATTTGCCGGCGGATGGCGAAAATATAAGCCCGTACAGGCGGAGGCCGTTGCCCGCGCTATGCTTAAAGCATCGCTGACTGATAATAGTGGCAGCAATATGTATGAATATGACCGGATCCAAGCCTTTAATACATAAAATTTCAGGTGATGAATAAAACAATCAGGTGGGGAATATTAGGCTGCGGTCGTATTGCCAGGAAATTTGCATCTGACCTCCGGTTGGTGAAAAATGCGGTGCCTGCTGCTGTTGCTTCGAGGGATAAGTTGAATGCCGACAACTTTGGCAGGGAGTCCGGCGCAGACCAGGTATATTATAATTATGAAGACCTCGCAAATTCAAAAGATGTAGACATTATATATGTGGCCACCCCGCATGGACTGCATTTCGAGCATGTGATGCTTTGCCTGCAGCATGATAAAGCGGTATTATGTGAAAAAGCTTTTGCCATCAATGCAAAGCAGGCAAACATTATGATTGAAACAGCACGAAAGAAAAACCTGTTTTTGATGGAAGCCCTCTGGTCCAAATTCCTTCCTTCCTATCAAAAGATGATACAGATGATTGAAGAAGGAAAGCTGGGAAAAATAAATAATGTACTGATCAACTTCGGATTTATTCCCCAGGCTCCTGTTGCGCCCCGTATTTTCGATCCTGCATTGGGCGGAGGCGCCTTGCTTGATATAGGCGTATATAATGTATTCTTTGCGCTTTCTGCTTTGGGGAAACCCCATAGTATAGAAGCATCTATGACATCTGCAGTTACCGGAGTAGATGAGCAATGCGCTATTCTATTCCGCTATGACAACGGAGCCATTGCCCAGCTTTTTTCTTCTTTTTCGTCCCATCTCCCTACCGAAGCCAATATCAGCGGTGATAAGGGAAGGCTCTTGCTGGGGCACAGGTTCTATGCTCCGGAGAGCACGCTTGAATATTACCCCGGACGATATGATACCAAACAAATAGTAGAAGTAGAAAAAGTAAAAGGGTGGGGATATCATTACGAAATTGCCCATGCAGGCGAATGCTTACGTAAAGGCTTAACCGAAAGCCCCGTTATAACACATGCAGATACACTCCTGCTGATGGAAACGCTTGATGATATCAGGAAGAAGGCGGGATTGCGGTATCCGGCAGATTAATATTCGTACCTGTCAGCTTTTTGCATAAGACACCTCAGCGGGGAACTTAGGGTCTTTTTCATTGACCTTCAGTTCTGCGGCTGCGGCATTGCTGATACGGATCAGCAGTCCGTCGTTTTCTTTTCCCGGGGGTAATTCTCCCAGAACTTTTGCAAAAATTATCCTGCTGTTTATCGGGTTGGTAATACGTACAATGGTTCCCGGTGAAATATTATTCATCAGTACGTAATATTTGGCGTCCTGCCATCCGCTTGTGCTTTTGAATATGGAAGCAGAGCCCATTTCGCTTCTGAAAGCGCTGTTTGATAATGCCTGTTGCTTATACAGATTTTTAAAAAAGCCTGACCCTTCAGGGGAAGATTTTGCCGTATTGATCTCTGCCGCATTTTGCTGGGAAGGCGCAGTGGATACTGCTACAGGCTTTGAAGGCTCTTCTGTAACCGGCGGTTCCGTGGTTGCTGTTTTTACCACCGGTGGAGCAGTCTTTACAGGATCGCCTATACGCCTGATGCCATTTGCCGCAAGCGCCGACTGATTTTTCTTTACTTTTAGAAATCCTACCACTAATTGCTGCCCCACACTGATACTTTCAGCGCTCAGGTTGTTCCATTTCTTTAAATCGGTTGCCGGGACTTTATTGAAATTCTGACCTATCCTGAACAGTCCTTCCTTCTGCTCTACAGTATGATACAGGGGAACGAAAACCTCATCAGCAGGTGCCACACCCAATTGCGCAAAATTAGTTTTTGTCAAAGGGATCCTTAGTTGTTGCCCTATTTCCAGCCCGCTGTTCAGGGTCAGCCCGTTCAGAGGGGCTATTTCCCTTGGGCTTATGTTATATAAACGACCAATGCTATACCAGTTTTCCTTTGCTTCCACGGTATGATTAAGATATAGCTTCCCGTTTTCACTATGAATGGTAAGATCGGAAGTCTGCGCGGCAAGACCGGTTGTGATAAGCAATGAAATCAGTATATATCCCAATTTTTTCATCAGATATCATTTATTTTCAGCACTTACGAAAATAAGTAAAAAATGCGGATCGGGTATATAACGTGAAAATCAATGTTTTAATATACGGAGCGCCTGGGGATAATAGTTGTTCATCCTGTTGGGTAATGCCTTGACCCATCCAAGTGGAAAGCCTTTGTAAGTGACCAGCAACCAGCCTCTCTGTGTGTGCTGAAAGGGAAAATCAGCTTTGCGCAGGTATTGCAACGCGGCTTCCCGGGGAAGCTCGAGTGTGCGTATCCCGGTTGACAGCATACCGCTGAGCGCGAGATCGTGCGAGGGCGCCAGTTCGTCCCGAATAAGCTTTCCTGCATTAATTCCCATTTTTTTTACATATAATGCCGAAAAAATGACGGACAGGTCTTCCTGCCACCTGCTGTCAATAAGCGTTATGGTATCTTCCGTATGTATAGCAGAATGCAGTTTGATGTTTTGAACGAAACCTGCAATAATGTTGACGGCTGCTACAGGGGCATACATGAATTTTTTAGGTTTCATGGCATGTGTTGCTGCCGCGTTTTTCTTCCGCAGGCAACTGATATAAAACCCTTCCCCATATACTTTGTCAGGATAAAATCTGTATCCCCGGCAATGCCTGTTTGCAGTAAAAGTTTCCATTATGCCCCAATCTTCGCCGGGCTGCAGGTCTATGCTCTCCACATCATATTCGCCGGCAAGCCAGTCTATAATGGCTTCGTCTTCTTCTTTTGAATAAGAGCAGGTGCAATATATGAGGATACCATTTTCTTTGAGGCAGGTCCATGCATCTTCCAGTATCCGCCGCTGGCGCCTGCTGCAATGCGCTACATGCTCCGGCGACCATTCTGCGATGGCGTCAGGATCTTTCCTGAACATACCGCTCCCGCTGCAAGGCGCATCCACGAGCACCATATCAAAGTATCCTGAAAGCTTTTTGAAATCCGCCGCGTCATTGCTTGTTACCACTATATTATCCTGTCCCCATTTGATGGCATTTTCAGTAAGTATGCCAGAACGTGTTTTGATCACTTCATTGGCAACAACAAGCCCCTGTGGGAACAGGGCTGAAAGATGGGTGGATTTGCCCCCTGGAGCAGCGCAAAGGTCCAGCACACGGTAAGGCATAACCGAATGGTCGGGGAAGCTGGTTTTGACCGCCTGCTCCAGGAACATGGAGGAAGCTTCCTGCACGTAATAACATCCGGCATGGAACAACGGATCGAGCGTAAATGAAGGACGCTCAGGCAGGTAAAAGCCATTAGTGCACCAGGGCATCTGTTCACATCCCGGGAAGCCTGCGCATACATCTTCCTGCTTTGCCGGCGTCCATTCACCACCTGTCCACTTTTTTTTGAAGGGGTTCAGCCGGATGGAAGTGACCTGTTCGCCGGCGGTATGGACAGCTATGAATGCCTCACGATCGAAATCTTCCAGTTCCTGTAATGCGTCCAGTAATGCTTCGGGAATTTTCAACGTTGACCTCAGTTTTTCTGTGAAGGTAATTTATAACGATTTTATCTCGGCGATCAGCTCCTGCAGCACCTTTTTGGCATCACCGAAAAGCATGGATGTTTTAGGTTGAAAAAACAACTCATTCTCTATACCGGCGTATCCCGGCTTCATACTGCGTTTGTTGACAATAACGGTTTTGGCAAGCTCCACATTCAGTACCGGCATGCCATATATGGGTGAAGAAGGATCGGTTTTGGCAGCAGGATTTACCACATCATTAGCGCCCAGCACCAGCACTACGTCGGTGCTGGGGAACTCTTCGTTTGCCTGCTCCATTTCCAGCAGTTGGTCGTAGCTTACATCTGCTTCTGCCAGCAGCACATTCATGTGCCCGGGCATGCGGCCGGCTACCGGGTGAATGGCATATTTTACGTCGACCCCTCTTTCCGTCAGCAGCTTTTCCAGTTCATGACAGGCATGCTGCGCCTGTGCTACCGCCAGTCCGTAGCCGGGAACAATAAGCACCTTATTGGCGTAATTCATCACTACCGCCGCATCGCTGAGAGATATCTCTTTATAAGCGCCCTGTTGTTTGCCGGCTGTACCGCTTTGCGCATTTCCGCCAAATGATCCTATCAATACATTCAGCAGGGAACGGTTCATGGCCTTGCACATAAGTATAGTGAGCAGTGTGCCCGCCGCGCCTACCAGGATGCCACCGGTAAGCATTGCCTTATTATCGTACAGGAAGCCGCCGCAGGCAGCGGCAACGCCTGTAAAGGAATTGAGCAGCGAGATCACCACCGGCATATCTGCGCCACCGATGGGAAGGACGAAGAACACACCGTAAGTGACAGACAGCAACAGGATAAAATAAAAGATCATTAAAGGGTGACCTGAAGTACCAGCTTCTCCTTCCCGGGAACTGTATACCAGCCAGGCTGCCGTACAGGCTATGATCAGCAACAACAGCAGGTTAAGAACATGCTGACCTTTAAACGCAAAATCTTTTATACGCCCATTCAGCTTTGCCCAGGCTATCATGCTGCCGGTGAAAGATATGGTTCCGATAATAAGCCCCGATAATATGATCAACAGTTCCCCTGTTGCGATCACGCTATCTGCTGCACGGTGTACAAGATGATTGTATTCCACTATACTGATCAACGCAGCGCAGGCGCCTCCCATACCGTTGAAGAGGCTTACCATTTCCGGCATGGCGGTCATCTTCACCTTTTTAGCAACAAACACTCCTACTATTCCCCCGATAGCTATTCCCCCGAATATCCAGCCGTAGTTGTGCAACGCATTCCCGTTTTCATCATGGTACAAAAAAATAGTTGCAAGGACTGCCAGCGACATGCCTCCTGCCGCTATCAGGTTGCCCCGGCGCGCAGTGGCAGGATGCGACAACATTTTAAGCCCGAGAATAAACGTAACAGAAGCAATAATATAACAAACGGTGAGCGTACTTTCCTGCATGATATGTAAGTGTAGCTTAAAATTCCAATAAATACGGCGAATTTCAAATTTTAGCGGTCACTAATAATATTTTATCTTTGCATTTATAAAAATCATGATTGCTGCCATTACTATTGGTAATGACAAACAGCAAACGAGATGAATCTTACGCTTTCCTTTCCTACACAACGCTATTACCGCATAGGAGTAAGTACTTTTTACTTTATACAGGGGCTAAGCTTTGCCACCTGGGCAAGCCGTATTCCCGATATTAAGGACGTCCTGCATCTCAGCGACGGAGCGCTGGGGTCCATACTTTTCGCGCTGCCCCTGGGGCAGTTGGCGGCTATGGCGCTTTCAGGTTTCTTGGTGAGCCGGTTCGGCAGCCGCAGGATATTGTCTATCGCCGCCTGCCTGTATCCCGCAGTGCTTTTGCTGCTTGGCAGCGTTACCACAGCGTGGCAACTGGGACTGGCATTGCTGTTCTTTGGTATTTGTGGTAATCTTTCCAATATATCGCTCAATACCCAGGGCGTAGGTGTGGAGCGGCTTTACAGGCGTAGCATCATGGCATCTTTCCATGGCGTGTGGAGCATGGCAGGGTTTGCCGGCGGAGTGGTCAGCACTTACATGGTAGCCAAACATATACCGCCGTTCACCCATTTCTGCATTATTTATGCCATAGCTTTCCTGCTGATGCTGTTTGCAAGAAAGTTTATGTTGCCTCGGGACGCTCATTCCGGCCGGAAAGAAAAAAAGAAAGTGTTTGTAAAGCCCGACAGGTATATTGTTACGCTCGGCATTATAGCTTTTGCCTGTATGATCTGCGAAGGCACTATGTTTGACTGGAGCGGTATTTATTTTGAAAAAATAGTGCAGGCGCCAAAAGATATGACACGGCTTGGGTATGTGGCTTTTATGTTTACTATGACAGCAGGGCGTTTTACCGCCGACTATCTGGTAACCCGGTTTGGTGTGCACCGTATACTGAGAATGAGCGGGCTTTTTATTATTACGGGTATGATGTTCGCCATCTTATTTCCTTATGTATCCACGGCTACGCTTGGCTTTCTCATTGTAGGCATCGGCACTTCATCGGTGGTGCCAATGGCGTATAGCCTTGCCGGCAGGTCGAAGAAAATGCTGCCGGGTGTGGCGCTGGCATCGGTTTCTTCTATCGGCTTCCTGGGATTTCTTATTGGTCCTCCCATCATCGGGTTTATTTCAGAGCTGAGCAACCTGCGGGTATCTTTTGCATTGATCGCCCTGCTGGGGCTGGGTACTACGATCATGTCGGGAAGGATCAGGCAATAATGTCAAACGTGAAACGTGAAACGTGAGACGTGAAGCATTCTTTCACTTTTAACACCAATAAAGAATTTTTTGTTAATACTGGTGAAAAAATTCCCCATTTACAATTAAATAACAAACTTTATGGCTGCCTGATCTATTACTTTAATAACCTGACCAAACCTCACCGGCAATGCTAAGCCATTTAAAAGGACCTCTCTTTACCAGGAAAAAGTTTTCTGCTTTCCAAATGTGCAACGACTTGTTTCCATTACCTGAAACAGGGGCATCTTCTCCAAAAGCTACATAATATTCAATACACTTTGTCATTCATTCTGCCGGGAGGTGTCTTCCTCACCGGAGCATTCCATTCCTGGTATATCAGGAAATAAAACTCATTTATTAAAACCTCTAAACTCAGCATTATAATGAAACACTCCATCATCCTCTGGCTATGCCTGATTGTAGCCATTGCAGGAACAGCACAAAAAAAACAGGCATTATTTGTAGGAGCCGGTGTAGGGCTTGATCATGGCGGTATTGGTGTAAAAACCGAATACCAGCCTTTTAAATACCTGGGCATTTTTCTGGGATTAGGATACGATTTTGCAGGGCCAAGCGGTAACCTTGGTTTTATATATAATATACTGCCGGATAAAAATTTCACCCCGGTACTTATTGCTATGGGCGGTATTAACGGAACTATTATTACCAAATACAGTTATGACGGCACAACCACTGCCGGGGAAAGCCGTGGGCAATATGCAGGCGGTACTGTCGGAGGAGGATTTGATATTAAGTTCGGCAGGAGGAAAAATCAGAAAGTGAATTTTATGATCCTCGTCCCTATACGGGACAGGACTTTTTATGATGCAAGGCGAAATTTAATTTCGAGAGGCGGAACTATCGAAAGAGATGCGCTTCCTGTATTGGTAGCTGCCGGATGGAATATCAATCTTTTAAATTTGAGAGCGAAGCATAATTGAGCCGGAGTAGTCTGCATTTAAATAACTTTTAATTCATGGCATGAAGCGGCTTATCCTTCTAATGATTTGCAATATTTTCATTGCTGCAACTTGCAGGAAAGAAACATTGCCATGCTGATATAATCATAAAAAATCAGTCCGAATATGATGTCATAGAAACCCGCAGCTATCTTTTCGCTTCCTTAACCTGAATTTGCTTGGTGGTTATTGATAAGGTAAAAATTGAAAAATGAAAAGAATAATATTTACCTGCTCTATTATGTTGTTTGTTAATATGGCATGTGATAAATCTTTCTTTGCCGAATCAGTAAAAAGAATTGGTCAGAGTTATTTGGTCAATTACCAGGAGACACCTTATCTGTTTTTATTTTCCATGCGGATACCATTGCAAAATATAGTTGGCAGGAGATCCTGTCAGGATATAAAATATTATACTTGTTCCAATCCTTTTAATTCTTTCATCGCACTTATATGCGCGGCCTGCCCGGAGGCGTTTGTTTGTTCCATTATTGGTGTACCTTCAGGACTATATTTCTTCAGCCTCTGTATAATGGGAAAGAACTGTTTGAAAGAATTGCTTCGCTGATGAATATTCCATTTTCTGAATCATTTGATCATGAATAAATATTCCTTTTCTTTTATAAAGGGTTGCCTGTGTTTTGCAGTATATTGTTTTTATACGCAGACGACCAATGCGCAGGAAAAGCTTTGGACAGAACAAAAACCATGGGAAGGTGTTCCTGAATATTATCAGCAATGGAAATTTCCAGATTTTCAGTTTCCCGCTACTTTAGCAGGCTGGACAAAAGAAAGGGTGAAAGTGGGCGAGACCCTGAAACATTTGCTGGGCGATCTGCCTGTACGCCCCAGGCAATTGAAAGTAAAGACCGTTTATAAAAAGAACATGAATGGGTATACGCTCGAAAAGTTTTTGATTGATAATGAAGTGGACGGCTGGATCCCCGGCTATATCGCTATCCCTTCCAATATAAAAAGCAGGGTACCCGTTATCTTGGGAATGCATGGGCATAGCAGCAGTAAGGATAATATATTCGGATCTGATTCCAATACCGCCCAGGATGTATTGGCTGTGCTGATCTCCAGGGGATACGCTGTGATAGCTATCGACAGTTATTTTAACGGTGAAAGACGCGGTACAGGTCCGGCAGGCGATAACGAAATGCAGGATAAGTCGGCTGATCAGGAGCTTTCGCAATTCAAGATTAACCTTTGGTTCGGACGCACTTTATGGGGCATGCAGCTCCGCGATGAACAGATTGCGTTGGATTACCTCGCTACGCGCCCCGAAATAGATACAGCAAAAATCGGCGCCCAGGGCATGAGCATGGGAAGCACCCGCGCCTGGTGGCTCGCCGCAATGGATAGCCGTATAAAAGCTGTGGTTGGAGTGGCTTGCTTTACGCGTTATGAAGAGCTTATCCAGCAAAGACAACTGTCAGCCCATGGCATCTATTACTTTGTTCCCGGTATGCTTCAGCATTTTGATACGGAAGCCGTAATGGGAATGATAGCCCCGAGGCCTTTTCTTGTGCTGACAGGCGACAGTGACCCGGGCTCGCCTGTCAGCGGCATGAAAACATTAGAGAAAAAACTGGATATTGTTTATTCATTATATAAAAGGAAAGAGCAGTTCAAGAGCATTATTTATCCGCAGACCGGGCATGTTTATACAGACGATATGAAGATTGAAATGGTCAGATGGTTTGACAAATACCTGAAATAAGGGATGATCACAGAGAAAAATCTTTTAAAAGGATTATACCCGAAGCTGCTATGACGAATGGCCGGTTTAAGTCAGGCCAATTTACCTGTATAACCTCCTTTGCGGACTTTGCCTTCTTTTGCCCCTACTTTGCGTGAAACATCAAATATCTGTCCGCAATTTTACCAGAACCTCACATATATAGCTACCAGTATCATCAGCATGATCACTATTAAAGTCAGTGTTGCGGGCTTTAGCCTGAACATTTCTTTATCAAGCATAAACGCCTTCGGATTGATCCTGGGACCGGCAAGGCTCAGCGCTACCATCACGGCAACGGTGAATATAAATGACCATCCCATGCATATCAGGAAGGGTATCCGCCACACCTGCCGGTCGCCTTCCATAGTAGGGAAGGCAGTATACAACAGGGTTTCATGTCCAAACCATGAGGGAGCATAGTTGTTGAATATAACGGCCATTACCAACCCGGTGATCAACCCTGCTATTGCTGCAGTGCCTGTAGTACGCTTCCAGAACATCCCGAGGATGAACATGGCAAAAACACCGGGGCTGATAAACCCGGTATATTTCTGGATGAAGGTAAAGCCACCTTCACCACTGATCCCCAGCAGATCGTTCCAGGTGAAAAGTATCGCTACCAGCATGGCGATGATAATGGTAACCCTGCCAGTCCAAACCAGTTTCTTTTCATCAGCCTCTTTGCCGATATACTTTTTGTAAATATCAAGCGTGAAAATGGTGGAAATACTATTTGCTTTTCCTGCAAGAGATGCTACTATAGCAGCTGTCAGCGCTGCTATTGACAATCCTTTAAGCCCATTGGGAAGGAAGCTTAATACTGCTGCATAAGCGCCATCCTTGCCGCCATGCAACTGCGGAAGATGCCCGTTTTTATGTAATACGTAAGCGGCAATACCGGGAAGCATTACGATAATGGGCATCATCAGTTTGATAAATCCTGCGAATAAAATACCGGTACGCGCTGTTTGGAGATTAGCACCCAGGGCACGTTGCGTGATATACTGGTTACATCCCCAATAATTAAGATTAACGATCCACTGTCCGACAAAATACATCGCGATGCCCGGAAGGATAAGGTATTTATCAATTTCTATTTGCGGGGAATCCGGTGTCGGTTTCTTAAAGATCATGTGAAAATGATCAGGCGCATCTTTGAGCAATGTCTTGAAGCCATCAATAGCGCCGGTGCCCATGCCTACTTTATCGCTTACTATGTTCAGCGCCAGTATAGTGGTTGCCAGCCCCCCGATGATCAGCACAGATACCTGGATCACATCGGTATACCCGATTACCTTCATTCCTCCCAGGGTGATGATAATGGCAAAAACAGACAATGCTATCATCGTCACGTGGAGATATTCACCCCCCAGCAGGCCATTTATCGCCAGTGCGCCAAGGTAAAGGATCGACGTAAGATTTACGAATACGTAGAGGAACAGCCAGAAAACGGCCATGATAAGCGAAACGCTTTCATTATACCGGGTTTTCAGGAACTGAGGCATCGTGTATATCTTGTTCTTCAGGTATACCGGCATAAACCACACGGCTATGATGATCAGCGCCAGCGCTGCGATCCACTCATAGGCCGCTACTGCCACGCCTGCAAAAAAACCATCACCGCTCATCCCTATAAATTGTTCGGCCGAAATATTGGAAGCGATCAGTGAAGCACCTATTGCCCACCAGGTAAGCGACCCTTCTGCCAGGAAGAAATCATGCGTGTCGGTTTGCGCTTTCTTTTTTTTGCGGTAGATCCAATAACCATAGGAAGCCACTACAACAAAATAAATAAAGAACACCAGGTAGTCGGGAAAAAGCAGTCCATTTTTCATACAAGTCAATCCTTAGTTTTATCAAATATATACTTTTCACGGTTTTAATACTATTTATACAGTGCATTTCAGATTGGTCCAACAGGCGTGCCTGCAAAACATGAAATATACCCATTGGATTTCGGCGAGAATAGGTTATTTGTAAACCTGAATTATCACGAAAGTTAAAAAATTATCAACAGTCTCGCACGTATTGCGAGCCGCCATACTTTTTTTAAAGATCAGGACTGATGCGCGGCGAAGCAATCTCCAGATTTACCAACTGCAGAGACTGCTTCTCCCGACCTTTGGTTGGGAGAAGCAGAGACGTGCGAGTGTGTTTTGTTTTTTGTAACTGGCGTTTTCTACTTAGGGGTATATATAATTAGCCCAGCAGGCGCAGCTATTTATCAGCCCACTCATTAATATTACGTTTTAACCTTAGAAAACGAGCACCCCTATTTGTGTCGCTGGCAATGTCCGTCAGTTTACCTTCAATATCTTCTCGGTCAAAATTTTATTAGTATACAATAACCTCACGAAATAAATGCCCGGTGGTATATAGGACAGATCAATACGGATATTGGTCATAGCCGGTGTGGTACCATAATCACTTTTCCATACCATTTGTCCTATACTGTTGAATATAGAGATACCTTTTAACGACGCTGCAGAGGGATAATGCTGCAATGTGAGGTAACCGGTGGTAGGGTTGGGCGTAAGGAGGTATCCCTTGTCTTTAAGGGCAGGGGGAAGCGTTATTGTTTTAATATTGATATCATCAAGATAGACATTGTTGCCGAAGCCGTTGATATTACGGAATTGTACAATGATATTATCGTATTTCCCCGCCACATATCCAGTAAGGTCGGCAGTATCTGCAACCCATTGACTGGCGGATGGTATAAATTCGGAGGCGGTGAGTGTTTCCGTAGTGCGTAACGATACGCCTCCTTTTTTATAAGCAGATGTAAAGGTCTGCCCGCAATCAACAGAATACAGGACCTGCAATGTATCGGCTACATTGGCGGTAGCCTGCGCCGCAGCCCTCCAGAATATCACTTTAACGGAGTCGGCATTGATGGGAATGCTTGTGGCGGGAGTGCTCAGCAACGCATATTTGCCAAATAACTGATAGTTATGATTATCAAATTTAAGAGAGGCTGTACCGGTGTGTGCAGCAGCTGTTGTTCTTACCGGGTTATACTCACTGATGTCGCTGGTATTGGCTATTCCCCAGCCTGCCGGAGGGAAAATGCTGTTTTCAAATCCTTCGGTCAAAGGTGCGGAGGCTGTTCCCGTAGCAGAGAATATCGTATTAACAGTGTCATTGGCAGGATGTTCATCTGCAACGCCATTGGGGAGGGAGGTATACATTTTTATCGAGTGATAACCCGGGGTAATATTGATAACATCGCCCGAAATGGTGGCGGATTCCAGGGAAGGCAAGGACAGGCTGACCGTAGTTGAAGCCACTGCACCTCCATCTATACTAACGTTAAGGCGCACACTATTCAGTGGTTGCGTGCCGATATTTTTGATCAGCAACTGAGGAGTGATAGTCCCGGGACAATAAAAAATATTGTTGGATGGGTTAGCCGCTTTCTGTACTTCCACATCATTTGTATAGAAAGTGAGGGGCACACATCCGTTGGAAGACAGAAGGGGGATAAGTTCTGAAAAAGAAGCGATCGCTGTTTCCATACGGTCGGCCTGCCCTTCCGTAAACATGCACATCGTTGCATCATCTGTATAATCCATGAAATTCATGAACATTACACCTGGCGCAACTGTTGTACAGGCATCTGTCTGAGGGAATGTTGGTATTCCAAAAAAACATTTATCCTGGTTGGGAGTATCGTCAACGTTATCAGAATCTGCGCAGGAAGAGATACAGTCATTTGCTCCCCATACATGCTGCAGGTTAAAATAATGCCCTATTTCATGGGTTGCCGTTCTTCCTTTGTTGAAAGGCGCCGTGGCAGTGCCGGTAGTGCCAAATGCATGATAGGCATTAACGAATCCTATTTCAGCAGAAGCAATGCCAAGTCCGGGCATAAAGGTATATCCGAGGTCTGTAGAACTGCTCATTTTGCATACCCAGATATTCAGGTATTTTGTTACGTCCCAGGCGTCTGCGCCACCCTGGGAAGCATACTTAACAGGATCGTCCTCTCCGGCTACAGAAGTGGTAGAAGAAGCAAGACGGGTGATCCCATTGGTAGGGTTGTTTTGAGGAGTGCGTTGCGCCAGGCAAAACCGCAACTGACTTTTACCGAATACCGACTTAAATGCTGCAGGTATTTTAACAGAATCTGCATTCATACCGGCATAGTCAGCATTCAGCACATCTATCTGGCTTTGCACCTGGTCGTTGGTAACTATGGAAGGATCCGGCAGCACAATATGCACTACTACAGGTATAGTTACGATGCTGTTGAGCCGTTGCTGCACCGGAATGCCCCGCCGCTGTCTTCTCACCAACTCATACCGCTTTTGAAATTCGAGTTGCCGCTGATCAAATGCCGCTTTCTGAAAAGGATGGTCCCGGAAGAACTTTTCCATTACGCTTCCGGTGGCACATCGTTCGGGGCGTACCCCGGTACTATTTTGTTGGGCAAATGATACAGCATTGTACAGGAAAAAAGACAGCAGCAGACCGCTGCGCAAAAATAATGGCATGTTCACAAGTAATAAGTTTAGACGTGCACCAGGCATATATAACTTTAAGAGAAACTGATGGTAAAATAAACACTTTTATTCACGTAGCCAGTTATAACACAAAGAAAACGTAAACCGGCTCTCTAAGGTATACGTGTTAGCCTGTAATTTGGTTTGAAGGATACTATTGAACAGGCAGCTTTTACTGGTCCATCAGCATACCGGCTATGCACCCGCACATCAGGCAGGCTATGGTTCCGCCTATGAGCGCCTTTATTCCCAGTTCCGTAAGGTTTCTGCGCTGGTTAGGGGCCAACTGGCTGATGCCGCCGATCTGGATGCCAATGGAAGCAAAATTGGCAAAGCCACATAAGGCATAAGTAGCTATAAGCAGCGATTTGGGGTCGGTTATTACATTTGCCGATTTCATTTTTCCCAGGGAAATGTAGGCAACGAACTCATTGAGTATTGTTTTTTCGCCGAGCAGTTGCCCGATGGAGATTATATCGCTGCCGGCCACCCCGATAAGCCAGGCAACAGGAGCAAATACATAACCGAATATCATCTGCAGGGAAAGCTCACTGTAACGGCCATTGGTAATCGCAGCGATCTCGCTGTTGATATGTGTAATATTCCCTGCCCAGCCAAGCAGTGCATTTACTACCCACATCATAGCCGTAAATACTATCAGCATTGCACCTACATTTACTGCGAGCTTTAGCCCGTCGGTGGTGCCCAGCGATAAGGCATCCAGGAAATTATCACCGAGCTTCTCCTTTGGTATAGTAAGCTCTTTGGAGATTAAATGGTGATCTGTTTCAGGAAAAAGCAGCTTGGAGCATACAATAGCTGCGGGCGCGCTCATGATGGACTGGCTCAGCATGTGCAGTGCAAAATAGTTTTGCTGTACCGGATCAGAGCCGCCGAGGAAGCCCACATACGCTGCCAGTACGCTGCCGGCAGTATTGGCCATCCCACCCACCATGATACATAATATTTCACTGCGCGTCATTTTTTCGAGATAGGGCCTGATCATCAGGGGGGCCTCTGTTTGCCCGAGGAAAATATTAGCTGCTGTGGAAAGACTTTCTGCCCCGGAGATATTCATCTTATTGAGGAGATAGGCAAATACATATACTATTTTTTGCAGGATGCCGAGATAATACAGTACAGAAGACAAAGCAGCAAAAAAGATAATATTAGGCAGCACCTGCACTGCAAAAATATATGCCCAGGTTTGCTTATCATCTGCAAGACTGCCAAAAAGAAATTCCGTGCCTTTATGGCTCAGGTTAAGCAATTCTACGAATGCTGCAGATACACCTTCAAGAAATGTCTTGAATATATCCGGGCTGCAGATTTTAGCATAGATAGAGAGGCAAAGTATGGCAAGGGTGGCACGGATACTCCATTTGATGAGCTCAGTGTATTTTGGCGAAAGCCATTTAATAATAAACGTAATCAGTATAATGCTGACCAGGATGGCTATACCGGGATTACCAAAGGCTGTGCTCCTGATCATCCCGAAGAAGAAAATACATTGCCACGCAGCTGCAAAGAATAGTGCCATCGGAGCAGTGGATATGGCGGTTGCTTCACCACTCCTGATTTTTATGATCTTATTTATTATATTATAGAGAAGGATGACCCCTGTACACAGCCAGAATACAGGTTGCCCGGAAACTTTGGTGTTTAACACGCCTATGGCAAACATTACCTGCGCAAAAATGCCGAGACCAACCAGTTTCCAGTTGATTGCTTTTTTGTTATTGCTCAGCAGGTAACAAACCAGGATCAGAAATAACATTCCAAGGATGCCTCTGCTGATATTTTCCAGGTGTGACGACATAAGCCTTTATTTAGTGTTCACCGCATTTATACAGCAATATACAACAATGTGTAAGATTGAACTGCACCCGAACAGGATAGGGGACATTTCAATTTTTCGGGTAATTTATCATCGTGTGGCTGGGATTTTAGTTGCTATTTAAAATCTTTGCTCATCTTTACAAGACAATATATTTTTGTTGGATTGATCAAAATAAAAAACATAAAGCGCTGGTATTTTATTCATAAATGGACAAGTCTTGTTTGCACCATTTTTTTACTTAACCTATGCGTTACCGGCTTACCATTGATATTTGCCGATGAAATAGACAGCTTGTTGAACCCTGAAGGTCCTTTTGAAGTATTACCGTCGGATGCTCCACTGACAAACCTGGATAATATAGTAAAAATCTCACAACAGCGCTATCCTGAAGAACTGGTAAATGCTGTTTTCTTTGATGATGATGCTCCTCAGGTTTTTGTGACCATGTCGCCGACACTAAAAGCAACTGATGAGCGGGTACATTCGCTGGCTTTTGACAGCAGAACAGGTAAGCTTTTAAAGGATGAGCTTCCTTTTTCTCAACAACCACAGACTTTTATTGGCTTTATGCTGGCATTACATGCTGATCTGTTCCTGGATTTGCCGGGAGAAATATTTCTTGCGCTGATGGGAGCGCTTATTATACTCGCCATCATTTCAGGCATTGTACTGTATGGGCCATTTATGAAAAAATTGAAATTCGGAACTATAAGATATGAGCGTTCAAAAAGAATTAAGTGGCTCGACCTGCATAATCTTTTGGGGATAGCTATAGCCGCATGGTTGCTGGTAGTGAGTATTACAGGGTTTATAAATGAGCTGTCTACCCCGCTGTTCGCGCTTTGGCAAAACACAGATGTAAAGCAACTGCTGCAATCTTACGGTAATCAGCCAACGCCGGGACAATCTCAGCTAAGCAGCGTGCAGGCTGCATACAATAATGCACAACAGGCAGCACCTGGTATGGCCGTTGCCAGTATTGTTTTTCCCGGATATGAATTTGGCAGCCCTTATCATTACCTGCTTTGGTCGCACGGCAATAAACCACTGACATCGCAGTTGTTTACACCTGTTTTGGTAGAAGGTGTAAGCGGTAAGGTGAGCGCTATTGTAAAGATGCCGGTATATTTACGTTCGCTTGAAATATCGCGGCCATTACATTTCGGCGATTACGGGGGCATGCCGCTCAAAATTTTATGGGCAGCATTTGATATTGCCGCTATTGCTGTTTTGATTAGCGGGCTTTATCTGTGGCTTGCAAAAGGTAAAGTAAAAGACGAATGGTTGAAGCAAATTTTACAAAATCAAACTTCGGTCTGACAAAAATGTCTGAAACAGCAAATAAATTTAAATATGTCTGGCAAACTCCTTTGCTTTTATCGGTACTTACGTTATCCGGATTGTTGTCGGCCCTTTTAGGAACAGGAATATGGCGGGTGGCGGCGTGGGTAGCTTTGAGTATTCCGCTATTGATTATATGCAGGTTTGTTTTTATAAAAAGGCGCCGGTAGTGATCAGCCAAAAAGAGCAGGTTATTGACCTGCTCTTAAAATTCATAAATTATCAGAGATGTTGCTCAATCTTTTTTACAAAGTTCCCTTTGGGCTGGGCGCCTACCAGTTTGTCAACTACCTGTCCGCCTTTTACGAACAATATCGCAGGGATAGAAGTAACGCCATAATTAATAGACAGCTGGGGGTTGTGGTCAACATTCACTTTACCAACATTCACTTTACCATCATATTCTTTGCTTAATTCTTCGATTACCGGTCCGATCGCGCGGCAGGGTCCGCACCATTCTGCCCAAAAATCCACTACTGTAAGCTTATCGGAAGACAGAACCTTTTCCTGGAAGTTCGCATCTGTAAATTCAATTGCCATAGTTAAAATTTTATTTATTGTTTTTGAATAGTAATCTTCAAACTAAAGTTGAAAATTGAAAAACTTGCTGTGTAACCTGCAAATTTAAGCCCATTCAGCGAAATAAGCCTATCTGGCATTATCCACAGATGTGCATTAGACAAATTGACTTTAGGCGAATGATCATAAAGTGGTCACATTCACTTCCATATCAGGATTTTCTTCAAGAAAGGCAGTCATTTCGTCATTCATTTCAAACCCTTTTTCCAGCGTATACATGCTTACTTTGTAATTTGACCTGGGTTCATACAGCACAAATTTAATACTTGATTTCCCGGGGTTGCCACGTACATTATTATCTACGAACGTCACCAGCGCTTCATTTACCAGTTTTGGATGCAGCCCGATCTGCACCTGGCGCGTTAACACTCTTTTCACTGTTTCCAGCAGCATTACTCCCGACAGCTTGAATTCAAAATCCGTTGTACTGTTCCATCTTGCTTTGAAGTTGCCGGTAACAAATAATACATTTCCGAGGCTGAAGTGATCTTTGAATTTAACATAGTCTTCACCAAATAATGCTATTTCGGTCTTACCGGAATAATCTTCAATATGAAACACGCCAAACTGCTTTCCATTGCGTGTGGTACGATGCTGGGCATCAGCGACCAGACCCGCTATTTTGAGCGTGCGGAAAGGATTGGGCTGGCCGGTAACATTCTCTTTGAGCTCATTAAATTCCGCAATAGTGTTGATGCCGTAATGCCTCATCTCAAACCTGAAATGATCCAATGGGTGGCCGCTTAAAAAGATACCGGTGATGTCTTTTTCATGATCCAGTAACTCGGTGAGCGTCCACGGCGGGCAATCAGGCAGTTTGGGAACGGTTATTTCAGGCATCTGCAGATCGCCAAACAAAGTGTTGCTGGTGCTTGCTGCCTGGTTTTGATAGATATTTCCAAATCTTACGATCTTCTCCATGCCGGTGGATGTATCGCCCGGAGGTGTGAAAAAATACTGTGCACGGTGTATATCTGTAAAGCAATCGAAGGCGCCGGAATAGGCAAGACATTCAAGCGACTTCTTATTCACTGCACGTTGATTCACCCTTTTGATAAGGTCGAAGATAGAAGTATATGCTCCTTTCTTACGTTCTTCCACAATGGCTTCAATGGCCGCTTCACCCACGCCTTTTAATCCCCCTAATCCGAAGCGTATCTCTCCTTTGCTGTTCACTGCAAACCCTTTCTGGGATTCATTGATATCAGGTCCCAATACCGGCAGTCCCATACGCTTACATTCCTCCATAAAGAAAGTGATCTTTTCAATGGCGCCGGCATGATTGAGCACCGCTGCCATATACTCCGAAGGATAATGCGCTTTAAGATAAGCCGTCTGGTAAGCTACAAATGCATAACAGGTGGAATGTGATTTATTGAATGCATACTGGGCGAATGCCTCCCAGTCTGTCCATATTTTCTCGAGGATGGCTGCATCATGACCATTCTTTGTTGCGCCGGTAATGAACTGTGTTTTCATTTTATCCAGCACAGCCTTTTGCTTTTTACCCATTGCCTTTCTCAGTATATCAGCATCGCCTTTACTGAAATTTGCCAGCTTCTGCGACAGCAGCATCACCTGCTCCTGGTATACGGTGATGCCATACGTTTCTGCAAGTATGTCTTCCATCTCAGGCAGATCGTAGGAGATAGGCTCCCGCCCATGCTTACGGTCAATAAAGTTGGGGATATACGCCAGCGGACCCGGGCGGTACAGCGCGTTCATCGCTATAAGGTCGTCAAACTTATCCGGTTTAAGCTCGCGCAGGTATTTTTGCATACCCACACTTTCAAACTGGAATGTGCCATTGGTGTCGCCTCTTTGATATAACTGGTAAGCTGCTTCATCATCCAAAGGGATATTGTCGAGGTCAATATCATCATTGTGGTTTTGTTTGATGAGCTGCAGCGCTGTCTTTAAAATGCTCAGCGTTTTCAGTCCCAGGAAGTCCATCTTGATAACACCGGCCTCCTCTATCACACTTCCTTCAATCTGGGTGACCCACAGGTCGGAGTCTTTCGCTGTTGCCACCGGTAAGAGCTCTGTAAGGTCTTTGGGGGCAATGATAATGCCCGCAGCGTGTATACCGGTATTGCGTACCGACCCTTCCAGTATTTCGGCTTCATGCAGCACTTTTGCCTGCATGTCGGTGCCATCGTAATATTGTCTTAATCGTTTTACATTTTCCAGGTCATCGGGTGTAAGCCCTTCTTTTTCTTCGAGCGATTTTTCTCCTTCTTTCGAAGTCAGCGGTGCATGCAAAACCCGTTTGAGAGAAATACCGGGCTTCTCAGGCACCAGCTTGGCCAGGAAATTGGAATCGGCAAGCGGCAGATCCATTACCCGCGCCACATCTTTAATGCTCATTTTAGCGGCCATGGTGCCGTAGGTAATGATCTGCGCCACCTGGTTCTTCCCATATTTTTCTACCACATAGTCAATTACTTTTTGCCTTCCTTCATCATCAAAATCCGTATCAATATCAGGCATGCTCTTACGGTCGGGATTCAGGAATCTTTCAAAAAGCAGGTTGTATTTTACCGGGTCTATATTGGTGATGCCAATGCAGTATGCTACTACCGATCCTGCAGCGGAACCACGCCCCGGTCCAACGAATACCCCGATATCCCTGCCTGCTTTGATGAAATCACTTACGATCAGGAAGTACCCGGCAAAGCCCATGGACTTGATGGTAAACAGCTCAAAGTTGAGCCGCTCTTCAATTTCCGGTGTAAAAGGGTCATAACGGCGATGCGCACCCTCAAAAGTCAGGTGCTTCAGGTACTCCCATTGGTTCAGGTTATTGTCCTCATGCACCTGGAATGCTTTGGGTATGGGAAAGTTGGGCAGTAAAATATCCCGCTTCAGGTCAAGGAGCTCAATTTTATCTACTATTTCATTGGTATTGTCAATGGCTTCCGGCAGGTCGTGAAATACCTGCTTCATTTCCTGTGTGGTCTTGAAATAAAACTGGTCGTTGGGGAAGGCAAAGCGCTTATTCCTGACAGATATATCATCATCCGAAAATTCCCGCAGCGCAGGCGTGGCCTGTTTTTCGCCGGTATTGATGCAGAGCAGGATATCATGCGCATTGAAATCCTGCTGGTCTACATAGTGGGAGTCATTGGAGGCAATGACTTTGACATTATATTTTTTTGAAAATTTCAGAAGTATATCATTCACTTTTTCCTGTTCGGGTATGCCATGCCGTTGCAGCTCCACGTAATAATCCTCCTGGAAGATATTCAGCCACCATTTAAATTCATTTTCTCCTTCCTCTTCACCTTTTTTCAATATGGTTTGCGGCACCAGCGCACCGAGGCAGCAGGTAGTGGCGATCAATCCTTCATGGTATTTATGGATGAGCTCTTTATCTATACGCGGATATTTACTGTACATACCTTCAATGAAGCCCATGGATGTCAGCTTCACAAGATTGCGATAGCCGGTCTCATTTTTTGCCAGCAGCACCTGGTGATGGCGGGGATCTTTTTCTTCCTTGGAAAACACTTTCCGGTGACGGCTTTCGGTGATATAAAATTCACAGCCCACGACCGGCTTTACTTTTAAAGGGCTTTTCTTATCATCAGGATTTACTTTATGCTTATACGCTTCCGCTACAAAAGAAAATACGCCGAACATATTACCGTGATCTGTAATAGCCAAGGCAGGCATACCGTCTTTGATCGCTTTTTGGTAAAGGCTGCCGATAGGGGCGGCGCCATCCAGCAATGAATATTGCGTGTGAACGTGCAGGTGGGAAAATGTAGACATGCTGCAAATTTCGGAAGTTGAGCCAAGATTGAGGCAGGCAATTTTCCACAACTTATCGTTAAGATTCCTGTATACCTCTGGCTGAAGATTTGGAAGTAGCTTGCTGGTCTGGTTTTTGCGGGTTATCTTGCGCTAAAAAATTCTGAAAGGTTTGCGCTATTTCTTTTTTCTTTTTGGAATGGCTGCAATGGTGAGCAGTTGCAGCAGCCTGAAATCTACTACACGCTCCGGAAAATCCGCTTCTCCTGGTGTGGCCCTGTCGAATGCTAACGCGGTTGGCTCCGGATCACAGCGTAAAAATGAAGCGCTTCCCGCGATACCTGATGTAAAAAATGCTCCTAAAATAATTTTTTTCAGGCCTTTTAATATTGAAAAGGGAGACCCGCTCCAGTTTAAATATGCTATAAAGATGAATGTAGAGGTAGAGCGGTTGGTGAACGCTGATCTGTATCGTTTCATCGACAACTGGTGGGGCACGCCCTACAGGATGGGCGGCGCTACACAACAAGGAGTAGATTGCTCGGCATTTACGCAAACCCTGATGTCTGTGATCTACGGGCAGGACATTCCACGTACGGCGCAGGGGCAAAAAGATTTTTGCAGCCTGGTTGACCTTAATGATCTGCATGAAGGCGATCTTATTTTTTTTAAGACCCGCAAAGGCCGTGAGATCACTCATGTGGGCATATACCTGCAGGATGACCAGTTTGTGCATGCCTCTTCTTCCAATGGAGTGATGATCAGCAGCCTGAAAGAACCTTACTGGAGCAGGAATTTTGTGAGCGCCGGCCGGGTAGTGGATGAGAAGATTGCTGCTGTAAGCAGCGGGAAGTAATTTTAGCGGTAATTTATCTTTCTGGTATGGTTTTGTAATTAATGCTTACAAAACCATTGTATATGTCAATCAATTTAATTAAAGCACTAGCCCAAAAACAAGAAATGCCGGACTTGCCCCCGGTTGACCCGAATACACAGGATATATCTGCTGCTTCAGGCACTTATACAGATAAACTGGTGCAGGCTGCTATCCCGGTAGTCCTGACAGGGATGTATAAGTACAGCAGGGATATACACCAGGCTGATCAGCTTATTGATGAAAATTTTAACAGACAATGGCAGGATCAGCTTTTTGGAGAAAGCCGGGAACTGATCATAGCAGAAGTAGCATCTTATGCTGATGTATCAAGAGGCGAGGCTGATGCAAAGCTTAAAGAGGTCTTCTCCCAGGCGGTGGATGTTATAAAAAGCAGTATGGGCAACCCGGATGCAAATATGATCGCGGGTTTGTTTACCGGGCAGCGGAATAATATCCTGACGCACCTGCCTGCCGCAATTGGCATAGGCGGATTTCTTGATGATGACAGCCTGGACGACCGGACAAATAAAATGCATGGGCCTGTATCAAGCTTTATGCATACCGTGGAAAAAGTATTCTCTTCTCCAGAAAACCCGGAAGATCTGCCGGGAAAATAATTGCAATCGCTTGTTATCTTACTGCCGCAGGTGTAGAGAAAAGAGAACAAATGTAGACCTGATTGCACATTTGTTATAGTGTCAATCAATTATGTCTGTGGGTGATCGTGAGAGGTGAAAGGTGAGAGGTGAAATGAACTTTCACGTTTAACTTCTCACGTCTCACCTTTCACCTCTCACGTCTTTCTCAGAACCTGTAGCTGATGCTCAGCCTTATATTGCGCGGTGGTTCTGTCTGGTAGTAATAAGCGGGTTTCAAAGAATCCCAGTCTCCCAATATTGCAGGCTGTTCGTAATAAGAGCCGCTGTACAGGTATTCATCCAGTATATTAAAAACATTCAGTGTTATACGGTATTTGTCCTTAGCATAGAAAATACCTCCGTCCATTTTAAAATAGTCGGGCAGCATCTGCCCTTTAATTTCCCAGGCTGTATACCTGTCTTTCAGCCAGGTAAAGCCTCCTGATATTCCCAGTCCTTTTAAAGCGCCACCCTGCAGCTCATACGAAAGCCATGCATTGGTGGTGTGTTTGGCATAACCGGGAACAATATCTCCTTCTTTATAAGCTGTTATGCCATGGGCAACTTTAGTGATTTTTGCTTCTGTAAGTGCATAGTTTGCCATTACCGTAAAGCCGCGGACTACTGTTCCTCTTACATCCAGCTCAATGCCCCTGGCTTGTTTTTCGCCTAATACAATACTTGTCGGGGTATTGGGATTGGAAGCAGGATCAGCGGTCAGTTCGTTTTGTTTTAAGATACGGTATACGGATAATGTAGTATACCATTTGCTGTTAAACCAGTTTTTCTTGAGGCCGAATTCCAGGTTGCTCCCTGTGATAGGTTTGATCTTCCCGCCGCCGGTTAAGATGCCTGTCTGAGGGATAAATGCCTGGTCATACAAGCCATACACTGAAAGCGTTTTATCAACAGAATAGCTTAATCCGAGCCTTGGGGTTACATGTTTTGCTGCATCATAAGGCACATCCACACCATATACCTGCTTTACATCTGTATACCTTCCGGCCAGGGTAAGCCTTAATTTATCCTGTAAAAATGCAATTTCATCCTGTACATACAGGCTTGAATAGCGTTGTTTGATTACGCCCCAGCCTATTGCCGCTCTTTCTTCGATGGGAGTGCTGCGGTCAAACACCGGGTAGCCGTTTGGGGGCACTCCATAAGTAGGATTACTGGGATCAAACATTGCATCAGGCGTATCAAGATCGTGCGATTGTCCCCAGTCTGCATAATATTCTTTATTGGCAGCATCCAGGCCGGCCAGCACGCGGTGCCTGATACCGCCTGTATAAAATTCACCATTCAGGAAGACCTGCCCGAGTGTCATTATGCTTTTAGCATCCCAGATGCCTACATTCCTGATAAAATTACCTGTTACAGAATCCATAGCCGAAAGCCATGAGCTCATTCCTATTTGTTTGTAGTTGAAACGGGAAACCTGTGCTGTAAGCTTCCACTCAGGATTAAAAGAATGCTCAAATGTGAGATATGCACTGTTGTCGTTTATTTTAGTTGGTGGCAACCCTGGATTGGTAAGCGTAAGGTTGCGGGGATAGGTACCATATCCAAATTTAGAAAAGATATAGTAGGATCCTACTTCCGTCATGTTTGCAAACTGCCCGTTGTATTCGAGGGTGACCTTTGTTTTATCATCCAGTTGATAGGATAGAACCGGCGCGACCACATAACGGTTATTATATTCGTAATCCCGGTGTGAGCCTTTGTTTTGCGCTGCTACGTTCAGGCGGAACAATAACTTTTTATTTTTGGTAAGCGCTCCGTCCAGGTCGAGGCTTCCCCGGTATAGCCCGAAGCTGCCGAGAGTGAGAGCTACTTCTCCCTTATTTACTCCTGTTGGTTTCTTGGTAACTACATTGTATAGGCCGCTCGGATCGCCGTTGGATAACATGAAGCCTGCAGGTCCTTTTACAAATTCAATCCTGTCTACGAAGCTCATATCTTCTGTCAACGGACCCCAGTAAGAAGCTACCACATTAAACCCATTACGAAAAGCCTGTATCTGGGAACCCCGGGCGGTAATATTAGTATACAGGTCGCCCCAGTGCTCTATTCTTACAGCGCCGCTTACATTGCGTATCAGTCCGTCGCTCATGCTGATGACCTGTTGCGATCTCAAAGCATTGTCATCTACCACCTGGATATTTTGAGGCACTTCCAGGAGCGGTGTTTTTAAGCGCAGGCTCACCGATGCATGCTCTGTATTCTTTTTTGATTGGATCAGTACTTCTTCAAGTTCCTTGGTAGTTTCAGCGATCACAAAATCTTCCGTAATTATTTCCCCTGTTTTTATGGTGATCTCACGTGTTTGGGAGGCAGTGCCTACTGCTGAAACAGCAAGCGCCCAGCGGCCGGGCTTAATATTTTTTATGATATAATTCCCGTTTGCATCGCTGACTGTAGCATATTTGGAGCCTTCCAGCACAATGCTGATATTATCCGCGGCCTTGCCGTCGGAAGTAGTAATGGTGCCCTGCAGTTGGCCGGACTGTGCCAGTAACAGTGCGGGAGCAAAAAAATACATTAATAAGTGTAGAAAACGTTTCATCAACATACCGTTTTTTAAGTTTGCGCAAAATTATCTGAACACCCTCCGGACGGCTTACCTGATCGGGAAAAATATTGCGCAAAACGGAATTTTTCGGTAACTGGCCGGGAGAGAATAGTGTAGAAACGCTTTTCCTGAGACTGAAAAACAAATGAGACTGGCTTTACATCTGTTTATATTCGGCAGCGCCGTTTTTGAACGGAGTTTTTAGCATATTGTGGAGGCTGTTGACGCTGAAGCCATTATTATAAAAATGAAAGGCCAGGAGCACAAAGGATACAATAGCGAGCACCGCGGCCCAAAACCACCATTTGTGAAATACATTATTGCCGGAGACAGTAATTTCTTCAGCGATATTTGCCGGCAGGAAACTCCCGCTCACTTCCGTATCTCCTCTTAATATAAGATGGCTGGCATCTGCCCGTATCACACGAACAGCATGGACGGGCTGCATAAAACCGTAAGATATAGTTTGGGAATCTAATACTATATTGCCCGCCTCATCATAAGATAATATACCGATCTTATGCCACTCAAAGGATTTTTTTTCCTTCAACCGGCTTTTCAGCTCGTATGAAAAATCATTTATCTTTTTAATGGCTTCCCATTCTTCAATGCACATTTTTGATGCCACATACTGGAACAGGCTTTTACCGGGGGTATCCTGCATGTCATCAAATATTACCTTATGCATGGGAGGAAGGATCACGTGGTCGGAAAAATTGCTGATAGCAGGAATATACTGCAGTTGCAGTGTGCCAAGCCCCGGCAGGCTCAGTGATTTATTTTGTATCAGGTATTGATGCAATATTTCCAGCATGCTGCCTTTAGATGATTTGGTAATTTGCTAAGATAGATAATTTATGGGTATGAGCTTTGAGCGATGGGCTTTGAGCCATGAGCATCTGCTGATAGCCCACAGCCCATAGCCCACAGCTACTTGGAGAAATTAAACACTATCCCTCCAAGTATATTAAATCCGTATACATTATACTGGTTCCAGCGCTGGTAGGTATTGTTGAAGATATTGTTAGCCTGAAGCCATAGGTTAAACTGCTTTGTTATCCTGAATTCAAGTCCTGCATTCAGGTCTACGGGGCTTCTCAGTCTTTCCGTACTGCCATCCTGTGTCCTGTATTTTGCTCCTTCAAAAAAGAAGAGATCACTTTTGAACCAGAGGTCTTTCAGTATCTTCCATCTCAGCGATGCATCAAATTCTCTCGGTATGACGCCCCACGCCGGATAAATTTCGTGTTTATTGAACAGCAGCCAGTTGAACTTAGCGGTCAGCGAAAAATCTTCAGCCTGCACCACACCGGCTTCCCCGTGAAGCTGGAATGCATTAAGCTTTTCTTCCCTTAGCGTGGCAAAGCTCTTGCCGTCCTGGAAGCCTGTAATACCATAATTATTTACAAACAACGGCATATTGTAAAACTGTACCAGCCCTGCTTTTACATTATAGAAAAAGCGTTCCAGGAAGGTACCTTTGATCCCTCCGTATGTTTCGTGTATACGGGTGTTAAACAAGGTGTCAGGCTGATCTATATACGGGTTCATCGCCGCCCAACGCTGGTAAGAACCTTTGTCGTAGTGCATCAGCCACCCAAATTGAAGTATGGCTTCTTCACCGCTTAGTTTTACATCAGCCATCAGATCGGGCAGCAGCTTGAAAGATGAATTGTCCCATGAAGGGATTGCGCCGCCATGAACGTCTATCATATCATTTTTGTACTGTATGGCTACAGGCACTGTAAAGAGTGTATTATTTATTGATTTTAAAGATTTTCTTGAAAGTTGCGTATAGTCGCCATGCAGCCCGAGATGGATACTAAGCTCATCATTAATAACTTTTTCCAGGGGCACATCTGCCACTGCATTAAATTCACGGGCGCTGTGGTTATCATTAAAGAACCCGACTTTTACGTTAGGATTATATTTGAGTCCGAAGCCGGTGAGCTCGGTATTCCTGAATCCTACGTTGGCATCAAAGCCCAGGTATCTTCTCAGTAAGTCACTTTTGGTGTGCTCAAATGCATTGTGATCATAGCCATACATATAATATGCCTCATTGCTGAAGCCGAGGCGCCCATACAATTCCTGCTTGCTTGCATTGGTGGTACTGCCGTATACATCAGCGCCGGCTTTAGTATATTGCTGGTATTCTGTTGCGCTGCCTTTGGAGGAAATAAAGTTGCCCAGTATGTTCAGCGTAGAATTATAACCGTTGGTAAATGTCAATCCCGCCTGGGCAAAAGGAGTCTGGAAATTGCCGTATCCCAGCTTTACAAAATTGGACGCGGACCATTTTGCGGCAGAGTCAATATTCAAAGCTACAGCGCTCACTGTTGCCGGCTGGTATACCAGCGCAAGGCTGTTGACGGGGATATTGTATTTAAAAACAGGTCTTGATGAATCCGGCACCGGCGGTGCTGCATTAAAATTGATCTTGGCTGCTTCCTTCAGCGATGGTTTGAAAGAGGAAGTAATATCAATAGTTTCCTTTTTCAGTCCCTCCTGCGCATTACTGCCCGCAGCAATGCATAATGATAATATGGTTAGAAAAGCAAAATGCCTGAAAGTTGAGGTGCATTTCAATATTTCGCAGGCGGGTGGTGACACCTGCCTGTAGAACCTGCTACCGGCCGGTGCCCGCCTTAATGACACAGTCGGGCAGGTCTCTCCGACCGGAAAATTGTGCATGAAGCAAATAATTGAAATACGCCTGGAGGTTATCTTGTTTTGCATTGTTATCCCTGTTGAGTAATGTCCTTTTATAAAACGTTGAATGCTTTCTCTGTTAAAGCCTGTATCTCTATACTGGGGTTAAATATCTTACCCGCCTATTTTGCTGTCTGTTTTTTCTGCTGCTATCACCTGCTGCAGCTTCCCGTTTGCTTCATCTTTAAGCTCGGTGATCTTACTGTTGTCTACTACGCTTTGCAAAGTGGCTTTGGCATTGAAGTAGTCTTTTTCTTTCAGGAAAATATCTCCCAGCAGGATATAGGCTTTGGTGATCCAGTAATCGTAAGAGCCGGATTTGTTGATGGTTTCGAATGCCGCCTTATCCGCATTTTTCAGATCATTCAATGCATAATAGCAACTCGCTATTTCATACCTGGCTTCCGCACCGAAAGACGCTTTATTGATGTTGACCACATTTCTGAAGTTTTGGATGGCTTCGCTGTATTGCCCTTTATCCTGCAATGCTCTTGCGGTGACCATATAAGCCAGAACCTTATCATCTACGCTGGTATTTTTTTCTTTCAACAGTTCCTGCGCGTTGGATACTGCATCTGCCCATTTCTTTTGCTGGTACTGGCTGCGCAATAAGCCGCGCATGGCTTCCAGGCGGCTTTCCCCGCCGGCAGACAACTCTTTTAGTTTGATGAAATATTGCTCTGCTTTTGGATAATCCTGTAATTCAAAATAATAGATCCTTCCGGCCTGTGATGCTGCCATTTCCGCGTATTTGCTCTGTCCTTTATCTGCTACAGCGGCATATCCTCCCGCTGCATTCTGCCAGTCTTTTCTCTGGTTGTATATCTCACTGCGCAGGAACCATGCATCCAGCGCATGCTGACCTTCGGGGAATTTGGCGAGGTAATTATTAAAGGCGGTGAGGGCGCTGTTGAAATCTTTGTCTACATATTTATTCTCTGCCGCTTTATAAGTGAGGTTGTCTTCTTCATTTACCGTCACTGACCTGCCGATACTGTTCATAAAGCTGATGTACTCATCTGTATTTCCTCCCGCTGAATAAATAGCTTTTACATTGTCAATGGCTTCATTGGCTTCTGGAGCATTAGGGTATTGCGCTACCAGTTTTTTAAACTGAGTAAGCGCATCGGCATTATTGTTCAGGTTGTAATAACACAGCCCGAGCTTCAGTTGTGCTTCCGGCTTCAGATTGCCGCCCATGGGAGAGCTGATCACGTTGTTTAAATAGGGTACGGCATCGCGGTACTTTTCGTCCGCAAGGTATGTTTTTGCAATTTCAAGATTTACGTCTGCGCTTAAAGGCGATCCCGGGAATTTCCTGTCAAAGCTCTTTAAAAGATTGATCTTTTCATTGAGGCTGCTCACACCGGTGATCATTGCATTCTGGTAAGTAGCATAGTCTGCTGCCGGCCAGGAATTGTTGATAACAGTATTGTACATGGACTTCGCCCGGCTGAAGTTCTTACCCATATAGTAACAATCCGCGGCGCGCATAAAAGCATCCTGCACAAGGGGCTGGGCACTGACCGGAGGATTTTTGCCTACCTGTTCAAAGAGTGGCAGCGCCAGGTTGTAATTCTCTTTTTTATAATAGCAATAGCCAAGATTATATTTTGCATTTGCCGGCGACACCTCGCCTTCAGGCGTGCCCGGATGGCTCAGGTAATCATAATAATAACGGATGGCGTCATCAATACGGTTTTGCCTGTAAGCGATCTCTCCCTGCCAGAAGCTCACCATTGGTGCCACTGAGGCATTATAGGGGTCTTTGGCTGCTTTATCAAGCAATGTTTTTGCGGCATCCAGGTTTTGATCGTTGATGAGCTCCATAGCTCTTCCATACATCATCCTGGGAAACATCTTCTTTACCGATTCAGAAGGCGATTGTATTTTTTCGAGCGTATTGAGCGCTTCCCGGTAGTTGTTGGTATTGGCAAGTAAGCCGGCCGCTATTTCCGCTGCTTCCTTCTGGTAAGCCGAGCTGGGATATTCGTCGAGGAATTTTTTAAATTCAGTAAGCGCTATATCCTGGTAGCCGAGCTCGTAGGATAATTTGGCATAGTTGAATTTTGATACTTCCCGCTGGGAAAGGTTTACATTATTGGTAGCTCCGAAAGAAAATGCATTTCTTGCATTTGCCTTATCGCCTAATTTCAGGTAGGCATCCCCAAGGATATACATGGCATTCTGGCTCAGCGAATCTTCACCGCCGCTAAGCTGCTTAAGATTTTCTACAGCGTTCCGAAGATCATTGGTCTGATAGTAGCAATAGGCAAGCTCATATAGCGTCTCGCGGCTTACCTTTTTGGATTTATTGACAAAATTTTCGAGATAAGGGAGCGCTTTTGCATATTCTCTTTTTTCAAAAAGGGCATGCCCCATCAGCTCTCCCATCTGCACGTCATTTTGTCCCTTATTTTTTTTCAGAGCTGCTTCTCCATAATCTACGGCCTTTTCTTTTTGCCCCTGCGCATAATAAATATTGGCTATGTAAAAAGGCACTACTGATTTATAGTTCGGGTCATTCTCTATTTTTTGAAAAGAGGGTAAAGCTCCTTTATAATTTTTCTTAGCGTAGGTAATTACACCGTAGTAGTAATTGGCGTCCTTATAATTAGGATCCGAAGGATTTTTGGCAATGCTCTCCAGCAGGGGGGCAGCCTGATCGTATTTCTGCATGCTGAAGTAGGCATACCCCTGGTGAAATTTCATGTCCGCTATCTGCCTGTTGCTCAGGTTTTGGACGCTTGTTTGTTCATAGTAGGCAAGGGCATTCCTTAAATCATTTTTTCTGAAATAATATTCTGCAAGATAGAAGCTTAACCTTTCGGTAAGAGAAGGGTTATAGTTGAGCTCAATAAATTGCTTTGCATCTTCTGCCGAAAAGCTTTCATTTTGCTGCAGGCCGCAGGCTAATGCATAAAAATTGATGTCATCGTGGGCGATGGCATCGTTCGTACGGTCGGTAGAGCGCGAAGCCTGCCGCAGCGACCTGAACAACGGATAGGCAAGGCTGAACTGCTCATTTTGAAAAAACTCTTTTGCCTGCTTGTATGTCGCCTGCGGGTCGGTATAAATAGCGGATTGCTGAGCCATTGCTGCCGTTGCAATACAAGCCAGCGTGCATGCTAAAAAAATAGATTGTATACGCATAGGTATGTAATGGTTCTCCTGCAATGTTGCTGTGACTGTTGACATGGCACGAAGTTCTCCTGTCTTTTGTTACAAATTTCTTAAAGTAGAAACACCCGCAAGATACGCTGTTACTCTTTTTTACAATAACCATTCCAGATCGTATGTGGATAAAAGGTTGGTATCGCTTAATTTTGCAGGTTAAACCACAAAAATGAGAAAACTGTTATCAACGGGCTATACTGACTGGGCTTTCAATACTGCATTATTTGTTTTACGCGTTTCGGGAGCATTGATGATACTGCCCCACGGGTATGATAAGCTTATTCATTTTGCCCAGAAGAAAAATGCCTTTATTGACTTTCTGGGCCTGGGAAGCACGGTGTCCCTTTGTCTCATCATTTTCGCCGAATTTTTCTGTTCCATATTTGTTATCATGGGCCTATTTACAAGGTTTTCCGTATTGCCGCTTGTTATTGCGATGGGAGTAGCTTTGTTTAAAGGTCACCAGGGCACCATCTTTGGCGCCGGTGAAAAAGCAGCGCTGTATTTTGCCATATTCTTCTGTGTTTTATTGGTAGGGCCGGGTAAAGCCAGCGTGGACGGCATGATGGGAAAATAAAGGAGAATAGCGTACTGATTTATAATGACTGTGTACCTGTGCTATGTCAAACGTGAAACGGCAGACGATAGTGAAACAGCAGTCTGTAAATGTGAGATACTTACATTTATCGCCTGCCTGCCATGCCTACGGCAGGCAAACCGGTAGGCAAGTCTCACTTCTCACAAAGAAATATGAAAAATTATTGCTGACACAGCGCTAGTTAATATCTACTATTTCAATACATCCAGCACTTTATATATCTTTCTTACGAGGCCATTGGCGGACCCGTTATAGTTGTTGACAAGGAAAGAGAAGATGTAGGTTTTCCCGTTCTTCGCTGTATGATAGCCTGCAAATCCTTTTACGTTCCTGATCGTTCCGCTTTTCATGTGCATGTTATTATAAATGGGGAGCGCGTCAAAAAACGAAGAGAACCAGGGTTGTTGCTTTGCAAACTTCAGCACTTCTGCCTGCGCATGCGTAGTTACCCTGTTGAGGGGTGAAAGTCCCGATCCGTCTACGATATTCAGCTCATCCGGGTCAATGCCTTTGCTTTTCCAGAAATCTTTTACTACTACCACTCCTGTATCGGTGACGCCATAACTTTTTTGCCCAAACGCCATGGTTTTTATCAGGGCTTCTCCATAGAGATTAATGCTTTTTTTATTGAACCAGTATATCAGTGAATCAAGCGACGGTGATTGATGTGTAAAGAACAGGATACTGCTATCGTTAGCTGTGCTGCTGTCTCTGAAAATTAAACTCATAGAATGGCTTCCTTTACCAATTTGTATAAGCGTGTCCTGCAACTCGTTTATAAACTGGGCTGCGCCGGAAGGGAAGGCGCCTGATATAACAAAATGCTCCTGGTTTACGGGAATTGTCCCTTTGATCGCGCCCGTATTGCCCGACAACGGGAAATAGATATAGGCATTGTCTCCGCTCCCGGAGCGTGCGGACTGTACTTCAGATCTCAGGGAATAACTATTGAGCAGTTTGGGGCGAGTGCCTGCAATAGGTACATGGCTGCCCAACCGGTTTCCTGACCGCAGGATGATATCATACTGGTTTTCCCGCCAGTTCATTTTCTCTGCGCCAGCCCCATAATAATTGCCAAGGTCCTGCCATATCCACCCGTCCGGTATATCCCGCTGCTGCCACCCGCTGTTATCCACTATAATGTTGTTATACTGTTTTATATCCTCCGGAAGTGAGGCAATGATCTGTTTAAGCATATTGTCTGCTGTAGTGTTCTCCCACCTGGGGCTGCCGAAAGAAGGGTCGCCTGAAGGAGTGATCACCAGGGTTCCCCCGACGGGAAGTTCTTTGTTTTTGATGATGCTGAAAGCTGTATTATAGCGGTATGTTTTGCCCAACAATTCAAATGCTGTGACACTGGTGATTACTTTTTGTGTGGAAGCAGGTGCAAGCCCGATACGGCTGTTTTTTTCAAATACTGTATTGCCGGTAGCGGCATCTATTACATACAGGGAACTGATAGCGTATTTTAACTGGGGATCATTTTCGAAGGTCTTAAAAGCGTCGGAAAGCTTCCGGGATATAGTTTGTGCCTGCAGGCTGCTGCAGTATAACAGGAACGGTAAAACGACACAGGTATTACGGTACAGCCTGCACAGCATTGTAGACAGATGCATCATTAAATTATTTTTATCCACTTATTTGAATTAGGTAAATTTACAGCATGGAAAATGAAGTTAGGGAACCTGCGCCCAAATACAATTATATTTCCCCCCAGGAATACCTGCTGCGGGAGCGCGCATCTGATCTGAGGCACGAGTATTTTGACGGTCATATTATTGCCATGTCGGGCGCCAGTCTCAGGCATAATCAGATCGAAAGGAATATTACCGGAAGTTTATTCTCATTCCTTAGTGGAAAAAAATGCCAGGTGCTGCCTGCAAACATGCGTGTTACCAATCCATCGCAGGATGCCTATGTGTACCCTGACGCCAGCATTGTGTGTGATGAACCTAAACTCGAAGACGACAAATTTGATACGCTTACCAACCCCTCGGTAATTTTTGAGCTGCTGTCACCATCTGCTGCAGGGGTCGATAAAGGCAGAAAATTTTTCTTTTACAGGGAGATCCCTTCCCTGAAGGAGTATATCATGATTGGTAGCACGCGGAGATACATTATTGCCGCCCGCAGGCAAAGTGATAATTCCTGGTTGTTTGAGAATATTGACGACAGCCAGGGCGTCCTCACTATTCAAACTATTAATTTTACTATAACCTTCCAGGAAATATATGATGGCACAGGTCTCTGAGACTACAAACGGTATCCCTCAAATATTCGCATCCATTATTACCATTGGCGATGAATTGCTGATAGGGCAGGTGGTAGATACTAACAGCGCCTGGATGGCGCAGGAGCTCAACAAAGCAGGTATATGGCTACGGCGCAGGGTAGCCGTTGGAGATAACAGGGAAGAGATTATACAGGCACTGAATGAAGAGAGCAGGTATGCTTCCATAATACTGATAACGGGCGGCTTAGGCCCAACAGCTGATGATATTACCAAGCCTGTACTGTGTGAATACTTCAATGGCAAACTGGTGATAGATGAAGGCGCTTTGGCTAACGTGGAGTCCATTTTTGCCAGGCTTAACCGTCCCATGATAGAACGTAACAGGAAACAGGCGGAAGTGCCGGATACCTGTACTGTAATTCCTAATAAGAGAGGGACAGCTCCGGGAATGTGGTTTGAAAGGGATGGTAAGGTATTTGTAAGCATGCCGGGAGTGCCCCACGAAATGAAGGGCATGATGACGAATTATGTCATTCCAAAATTGCAGGGACATTTTACTTTCCCCTTTATAGATCACCGTACTTTGCTCACTGCCGGCATCGGCGAGTCTTTTATTGCAGAGAAAATAATAGAATGGGAAAGTGTGCTTCCTTCAAACCTCAAGCTCGCCTATTTGCCCAATTATGGAATGGTGCGGCTTCGCATTACCGGAAGTGATACTGACAGCGGACGCCTGCAGGCTGTTTTAGATGCGCAGTTCGGGCAATTAAAGCTGTTGGTGAAAGAATGGATGATAACAGATGAAGACATGCCGATACCACAGGTTGTCGGTAAACTTTTGAAGGAAAAAAATGCTACTTTGTCTACGGCTGAAAGTTGTACCGGCGGATATATTGCACATCTTATCACTTCGGTGGCGGGATCATCGGAATATTTCAAAGGCAGTGTGATAAGCTATGCCAACGAGGTGAAAGAACAGGTGCTTGGCGTATCCCATGAAGCATTAGTATCTAAGGGAGCGGTAAGTGAAGAAACAGTGCGGCAAATGGTGCAAGGGGCTATGTCTGTATTGAAAACAGATTATGCAGTAGCTACCTCAGGCATTATGGGACCGGACGGGGGCTCAGAGGAAAAGCCTGTAGGTACTGTATGGATAGCTGCCGCCAGCAGCGGTCAAACGATTGCCGAATGTTTTCATTTCAGGTATGATCGTTCCAGGAATATTGAAATGGCGGCTATTTATGCGCTCAATATGGTGCGTAAGCTTATAGCGTCAGCCTGATCCTGCAAACATATCTTTAAGAAGTGTAGGAAATTTTCCCCATTTTTGAAGTTTTTACTGTTTTACAAGGCTGTCAATGTGCATATATATAGTTGATATATAAACAGCATACTTTTTGTGTATAAATTATCCTGTCGTTTTTTAAGCAGCTTGCTTAATGTAAACGTCTCTGTACAGTGATCAACCAGCGTAAATGAATACTACACTTAGTCAAAACCCTACACATTTTTTTTCGGGAGGAGGAGAAATGGGAGAACTGATCCGGAACAAAGACTGGAGCAATACCGCTTTAGGATGTCCGGAGCAGTGGCCGCAGAGTCTCCGCACTATGCTGAATGTGATCCTGCATTCCCAATTCCCTATGTTTATATGGTGGGGCCCCGAACTGATCTGCTTTTACAATGATGCGTATCGCCCAAGTCTCGGTATAAATGGTAAACATCCCTCAATACTTGGTATGCCGGCACAGGAGGCGTGGGCTGAAATATGGCCGGTGATCAAACCGCTTATTGACCAGGTACTTGCCGGAGGAGAAGCCACCTGGAGCGAAAACCAGTTGATCCCTATCTATCGTAATAACAGGCTGGAAGATGTATACTGGACTTTCAGCTATAGTCCCATACATGATGATAGCGGAGCGATTGCGGGAGTGTTGGTCATCTGCCAGGAAACTACCCGTTTCATGCGAACCGTGCAGATGCTTGAGTGTTCTGAAGAACGTTTCCGCAATATTGTTCAGCAGGCTCCTCTTGGTATTGCCATATTAAAAGGCCCTGATTTTGTGATCGAGATGGCTAACCAGGCCTATCTTGATATTGTAGACCGCAGGGGAACAGAACATATTGGTAAAAAGCTGTTTGATGTATTGCCGGAAGTAGAGGAAGCGGTGAGTCCTTTACTGACAAAAGTAAGAGAAACAGGTAATCCCTTTTATGGCGTGGAGTTTCCTGTGGATATTATCAGGCATGGGCGCAGGGAAGCGTCTTATTTCAATTTTGTATATCACCCGTTAAAGGAACCCGATGGTGCTGTGTATGCTATAATGGTTGTAGCCTCAGAAGTTACCTCTTCCGTAAGGGCAAAACAGGCAGTAGCTGAAAGTGAAAAGCAATTCAGGAATATGATCATGCAGTCTCCCATTCCTATGACAATATTCAGGGGGAAGGATCATGTTATTGAAATGGCCAATACCATAATGTTTGAAAGGATATGGCGTAAAAAAGAATCGGAAGTAATTGGCAGGAGAGTTGTAGACGTATTCCCGGAATTAAAGGGACAAAAATACCCTGAGCTGCTGGATAAAGTATATAACTCTGCGCAACCGTATCGCGAAAGCGAGTCCGTTGCACTTGTGAAAGGTAATGATGGTATAAAAAAGTTTTACCTGGATTTTGAGTATGCTCCTCTTTTTGATCCGGGAGGTGCAGTGTCAGGCATAATGGTGACAGTAAATGATGTTACGGAAAAAGTGCTTGCCAGGAAAAAAGCAGAAGACAGCGAGTTGAGATTCCGGAACATTGCCGACAGGGTGCCGGTACTAATATGGATGGCAGGAACAGACAGGCACTTCAGTTTTTTTAATACAGCATGGCTGAATTTTACGGGAAGAACCATGAAAGAAGAATTGGATAACAGATGGATTGAAGGCATTCACCCGGAAGACAGAGAACGTTATAGAGATACCTACCGGGCTTCTTTTGACAAACGCGAAGAGTTTCATATAGATTATCGTCTCCGGCGGTATGATGGTTTATATCGCTGGGTATCCGATCATGGCGTACCGAGATTTACCAATGATGGTGTATTTGAAGGGTATATAGGTGCATGTATGGATATTCACGATGAACTTTTATCGCAGACGGCTCTCAGGGAAAATGAAGAAAGGCTGAATATTGCCATTGAAGCAGGAGAACTTGGAACATGGGAACTGGATATGGCAACCGATACCATTATTTGTTCGGAACGGTATACAGATATTTTTGGCTATCCCAAAGGCATTCCCCTGACATATACACAAATTTCCAGGCAGATATTCCCTGACGATCTTGCCCAAAGAAACGAGGCATTCCGGGAGGGGCTGAAGCATGGGATGATTCACTATGAGGTAAGGATCATATCACAGGATAATACTGTGAAATGGATAGAAAAAAGAGGAAAAGTTTTTTATGATGAAACCGGCGGGCCCAAAAAGCTGATCGGAACGCTCCGTGATATTTCTGCAGAAAAAAATTACCAGGAAAAGCTCCGGGAAAGGGAAAAGAAATTCCGCCTGCTTGCTGATGCTATGCCTCAGATGATATGGACCTGCGATAAATACGGGAATCTGGATTATTTTAACCGGTCGCTCTATGGTTATGCAGGACTTAACGACGATGAGCTCCGTGAGAAAGGATGGTTGCAAATTGTGCATCCCGATGAACGGGAAGCCGACCGGCAGCAATGGGAGGCTGCTCTGAAAAGTGGACAGGATTTTATTACAGAACATCGTTTTCGTCGTTCTGACGGAGCGTACCGCTGGCAACTTACCAGGGCGGTTCCACAGAAAGATGCGGCAGGCAATATCGAAATGTGGGTGGGCGCAAGCACTGATATAGATGAGATCAAAGAGCTTGATCAGCAAAAAGATTATTTTATCAGTGTGGCGAGCCACGAATTAAAGACACCTGTCACTTCCATCAAAGGATATGTACAGCTTTTGCAGGATAAATATGAATCCGCCGGAGATGCTTTCCTGAAAAGTGCGCTCAGCATCATACACCGGCAGGTAGACCGCCTTACCCTGCTGATCTCCGACCTGCTTGATCTTTCGAAGATTAAATCCGGCAGCCTTTCATTTAGTGAACAACAATTTTATATAAACCACCTGGTGGAAGAAACTATTGAGCAGATAAGCCAGATTTATCCTTCTCATAAGATCAGTTTTATAAAAGGGGAGAATGTGCCGGTATCCGCCGACCGCGAACGTATTGAGCAGGTATTGGTTAATTTACTTACGAATGCCGTAAAATATTCTCCGGGTGCGGATAAGATAAAAGTGGAGACAGTGCTTGATAAAGGATGGGCTGTTGTATCTATTGAGGATTATGGTGTGGGGATCAGCAGGAAAAACCAGGAAAGAATATTTGAAAGATTTTACAGGGTGGAGGGAAAAAGTGAAAAGACTTTTCCGGGGTTTGGTATCGGGCTTTTTATTGCTTCAGAGATCATAAGGCGGCACAATGGGAAAATAGGAGTGATGAGCGAACCCGGCAAAGGCTCCGTATTTTATTTTTCACTTCCTGTATACAATATAAATATATAAACAGCATTTGCTCAAATAACAGAAGTAGCCGCAGATGAAAGCTAAGCTACGAATGCACTAATGAATATAGATTAGTGCATTCGTAGCTTAGTTGTATCTTATTTTGCCGGAGTGATGATGATATTCCTGTAGGCTATCGGCCCATGATCTCCCTGGATAAGCAGCGGCCCGGGATCTCCTTCATTGCTGTTGATAGCGCCGCCGGTAATGCCGGGGATTTCCCTGTTGCAAATGACAGTTTTGCCATTGCAAACCACTGTGATCATCCTGCCTGCCAGTGTAATATCGTAAGCCTGCCATTCACCTGCATCTTTTGCCGGTATTTCCGATGGTTCAATGAACCCGTATATAGCGCCAAGCAGGTCTTTCTTCGGCTCCATTCCCTTGCTGTCTGTTACCTGCACTTCATAACGCCCTCTCAGGTATACACCGCTATTGCTTTCTTTGGGATAACGAAATTCAATATGCAGCTTAAAATCGGTAAAGGTTTTATCTGATACAAGATTAGATCCTGAATGCGGGCTTTTGAGAATGCCCCCCGGCTCTACAACCCATTGGTTATCGCCGGTGGTATGCCATCCGCTCAGGTCCTTGCCGTTAAACAGCCGTACAGGCGTTCCCCATACCGGCTGTACGGTTCTGTGCAACAGCGGCGCTCTTACCCCCGTCCATGTAAACGTTTCTCCTTCGCAGGAGATCATGCTGCCTGATAGCTTATCTCCTTCCAGCATGCCTTCCACACGCAGGTCTTCGGTGCCCCTGTCCCATTGCGGTGGAATGGCGAAACTCATTTTGCCGTCTTCAAAATTTATTTTCGATATGGGTCTCGCACTGCCTACAATGCCAACATATTGTCCCACAAGCGTGCTTGTTCCGGAATGGCTCACTTCCAGCCATGACGGGAAATCTTTTCCATTGATATGAAGCGTCAGATCCCATCTGCCTTCGAGAGGAGAAGCATAATAAGATATTGAAGCAGGATCTTTTGCTTTTACATAAAAAGGAACTACGGTCAGGAAAGCGAATATTACCATAGAAGTAATTAGCCATGCTGTCGCACGATAGTTATATTTTTTCATACAGATCATTTTACCGGCGTTAAATGTACTTAATAAATAGAATCCTCCTTACAATTGTTAGAGTTTCTCTATTTTTGGGAGATCATGCCGGTATTTTTTGCATCTCTTAATTCAGGCAGCAACGGGAACTGTTATTATATAGGTAATGCCGAAGGAGCGATACTTGTAGACGCCGGCATATCCTGCCGGGAGGTGGAGAAAAGAATGAAAAGGCTTGGATTGAGCATGGAAATGGTGAAAGCCATCTTTGTTTCGCATGAGCATTCGGATCATATTACGGGCATTCCTGCGCTGTCAAAAAAATTCCGCTTGCCGGTGTATATAACAAAAGCGACTTTCCGGTCTGCAGGCATACCTGTAGAAGAGCAACTGGTCACCAATTTTGAGGCAGAGCGGGATATACAGATCGGCGATCTCTCTGTCAGGGCGTTTTCAAAATCGCATGATGCCAGCGATCCGCATAGCTTTATGGTATCCTGTTCCGGGATAAACGTGGGTGTATTTACTGATATAGGCAACGTATGCGCTACAGTGATCCGGTATTTTAAACAATGTCATGCTGTATTTCTTGAATCAAATTATTGCCCTGATATGCTGATGAAGGGCAGTTATCCCTATCATTTAAAAAAACGTATCAGCGGGGGCAACGGGCATTTGAGCAACCAGGAAGCACTACAGTTGTTTTTGCAACATAGCTCAACGAAATTGCGCCACCTTTTACTTTGCCATCTTTCTAAAAATAATAATGATCCCGCACTCGTAGAGCAGTTGTTTCGTGATAAAGCAGGAAATACAGATATTACTGTCGCCTCCCGGTACAAAGAGACGCCCGTATTTAAAATTGAGGAAGAAGGTTGTATGCCGTTAAAGCGAAAGCCGGTATATACTCAATTGCGGTTCTCTTTATTTGAATAAGGTAACCACTGCATCATTTTTTTGCTTCACGCCTTCTGTGCTCCTGCCATTATTAATGCATTCCTGCGTTAGCGCGAGCAATTTTTTTACAATTTCAGGGCGTTGCTTTGCTTCATTGTGCAGCTCAGAGATATCTTTTTCCATGTTATATAATTGCACTGAAGGGAGTGCCTGTTCTCTTGCTTCAAACGGGGTAGGATGGCTCCATCCCCCCGATCCGGGACAAATATCAAGTTTCCATTTTCCCTGACGGATGGAGAATGAACCAAAAACAGAGTGGTGTATGGTAAAATGCCTGCCATAATTGGTTTTTGAGCCGGGTATTAATAAAGGAAGGAGAGAAAAACTGTCTTCCCCGGCGTTTTCAGGTAAAGGAAAATGTAAAATAGCAGCACAAGTCGCCATAAAGTCGGTCAGGCAAATGGTAGTATTGCATGTGGATCCGGCTTGTATTTTACCGGGCCAACGCACTATAAATGGTATACGGTGTCCGCCGTCATAAATATCAGCCTTGGTTCCCCGGAATACATAGCCCGGCTCATGTCCGAGATCCTGCAGTTCCTTTAAGCCGGCCATTGGTGCAAATCCATTATCACTTGCAAAAATGATGATAGTATTTTTTTCAATACCGTTTTTCTTTACAGCTTCCATCACCTGCCCCACCACATCATCCACCATCAATACAAAATCTCCGTAAGCATTGGTTTTGCTTTTGCCCTGAAAGACTGCTGTGGGCAGGATAGGGGTGTGTGGTGCGGGTAGCGGCAGGTAGAGAAAAAAGGGTGTGGCTTGCTTGGATTGTTCTGTTATGTACGCTACAGCTTTCTGTGCCATGCGCGGCAGCACTTCTATATGCCTGAAGTCATTGCCGATCGGACCTTCCCGCCAGAAGCCTTTGCCTGTAGTTCCGGCTATAGTATCAATGCCGGTTGCCGTGATCCTGTCATTCTGAATATAAAAATAAGGAGGTATATCTAATGATGCCGTGATGCCGTAAAAATAATCGAAGCCGAGCGTAACAGGTCCGTTCGCGATGGGTTGTTTAAAATCTATTTTCCCGGCAGTGTCTTTAGCCCAGCCCAATCCCAGATGCCATTTGCCGATGCAGGCAGTATGGTAACCCTTTTCTTTAAGCATGCCTGCAACTGTTAAACGGCTGTGAGGTATAAGCGCTGTATCATAACTCCATAATACGCCGCTCTGCAATGAGGAACGCCAGTTATACCTTCCTGTCAGTATCCCATATCGTGTAGGCGTACATACGGAAGAACTGCTATGCGCATCGGTAAATTTCATACCGCCTGCTGCAAGCTGGTCAATATATGTGGTATGTATTTTTGATCTTTCATTCAGGCAGCTTGCATCACCATATCCCATATCATCAGCGAGCACATATATGATATTGGGATTGTCTGATTGTGCCTGCAGCGTGCATAAGCCTGCAAATGAAAACAGCAGCGTGAAACTTAAGACAAGGGCAAAGAGCCTTCTCATATTAAATGCTTTTATGCAGTAAGCAATTTTTAGCTTTTTGTAATTCCCGCAATTCTGATCTAATTTTCTTTCCAGTATGTTTTGAATATTTCCTGCATCTGCTGGTATTTGTCATCGTTATCTCCTGCTTTTGCTTTTTCTGTTCTCAGCTCAGCTTTCATCTTTTTAATGATGGACTGGTATTGCGGATCATTGATGGCATTATGCAGCTCATGAGGATCTTCCCGTATATTATAAAATTCCCACGCGGGCGGGCTGGTCTTCCCGGAAACATTTGTCATATCAAGCGGCTGCCCGTAATAAAATACCAGCTTATAGGTATCATTCCTTATACCAAAATGCGCGGGTATTTCAGGATAATGTTCCCAGTAACGATAATACATTGATCGCCGCCAGTCTTTGGGTGTTTTGCCCTGCAGGTTTTGCCTGAAGCTCCTGCCCTGGATAAAATCAGGTTTCTTCAGTCCCGCATAATCTGCAAACAAAGCGGGAAAATCTATGTTGAGAATGATATCGTCTATTCGCGTGCCTCCTTTGATCTCCCCGGGATAGCAGATCACGAAAGGCATGCGGAGCGATTCTTCATACATCATCCTTTTATCAAAGAATCCATGTTCTCCCAAGAAATAGCCCTGATCCGAAGTATAGATCACTACGGTATTGTTTGCCAGTCCTGATTGCTGAAGATAGTCGAGCACCCGCCCTATATTTTCATCAATAGCGGCAGCGCAGCGGAGATAGTCTTTTACGAATTTCTGGTATATCTTTCTCCTCGCCTGTATGCTGTCCAGTCCCGCTATGGAAAAAGGCATGCCGGGATAGGTCGTCCAGTAGGTGTCGGGATGCTTCTGGTACGTTTCCCACCGGGCTTCCATATCTTCTATGGGCTGCCCCCTAAAGGATCTTCCGTTAGTCTCCGGCCCAAAATCAAGTATAGACTCCGGTTCGGGGAGCGTGGTATCGTTATACAGGTCTTTCAGCCGGTCGGGGTACTCAAAGGGTTCATGCGTGGCTTTGAAATGCATCATCAGGAAAAAGGGTTTCTCCTTTTTGCGGTGTTTGATCCAGTCAATAGAATAGTCTGTTACCACATCTGTGTTATACCCCGGGTATTTTTTCCCGGCGGGAGTGCCGTCATCCTGCCAGTCGTCTTCTGTTTTGAAAACAGGATCGAAATATACACCCTGATCAGGCATGACCATAAAGTGATCAAAGCCCGAAGGTCTTTTTTTGAGATGCCATTTTCCTATGAGCGCAGTTTGATAGCCGGACTGCTGCATTACTTTGGCAATATTCATTTTACCGGGATCCAAAGCATCGGCTAAGGTATATACAGCATTGAGCTGGCTGTATTGTCCTGTCATGATAGTAGCCCGGCTCGGTACGCATAAAGAATTAGTGCAAAAAGCATTGTTGAGCACGGCTCCTTTTTTTGCCAGCTTTTGAATATTCTCATTCTTTACATAATTTTTTAAAACGCCACCATATATTCCCCACGACTGGGAAGTATGATCATCTGCCATGATGAAGAGGATGTTGGGGCGGCTGCCTGCTCCGCCGGGTTTTGGTTGTGCAGCAGCGGGAAGGTACATTAAACCACAGGTTATAATTATGATGGAAAGATATCTTATCATATTCATGATATTAAGGTATGGAATAATTTCAGACAAAAGCAATTTACAGCGTATTCCTTAGCAGTTGGAACAACTGATCCGGGCAATATTGCAGGTTATGCTGCTTATTTGCCATTCCGGAAAAAAAGATACTGAATGTACCGCTAATAGCCTCAATTTGCAGTAGTATTCTTTACGGGCTTTTACTTTTATATAACGGATTTTCAGACATTAAAAATGAAGGGAACATTTACTATTGTCGGAGCAGGTATTGCAGGGTTAACTACAGCCATTGCACTTAAACAAAGAGGCATAGATACAGTGATATTTGAAGCTGCACCTGAAATTAAGAGTATAGGTGCAGGTGTTGCGCTTGCTGCCAATGCAATAAAGGCGCTTCAAAAGATCGGTATTGCAGGGGATGTGATTAAAGCCGGCTCCCTGCTGCCTTCGTTTACGATCTATGATGCCAATGGCAAGATCATCAATACGACAGACAGCACATCACTCGGTGAAAAGTATGGGCTGGATAATCTCACTATTCACCGTGCGGCATTGCATGAAGTTTTACTGAGCAAAATTAATCCGAAGCATATTCATACCGGGAAACGGCTTACTGATATTGAGCAGAAAGAAGACTGTGTAGTATTGTATTTTGAGGATGGAAGCATGCATACAGCCGGTTACCTGATTGCTGCAGACGGTATACATTCTGCTGTAAGACAAAAAATATTGCCGGCTGCTATTCCCCGGTATGCCGGCTATACCTGCTGGAGAGCTGTCATTGACAACAGGCTGTTCAATCTTAACGAGACCTCTGAAACCTGGGGCAGGCGCGGGCGTTTTGGCCTGGTGCCTTTAAAAGAAAATAAGCTATACTGGTTCGCCTGCATCAATGCTCCGCAGGAGGATAAAAGGATGAAGTATTTTACTACCGGTGACCTGTACCGCCATTTTGCCAATTTTCATTATCCTGTACCACAGGTTTTGAACGCTACGCAAAATGAGCAACTGGTATGGAATGATATTATTGACCTGAAGCCTGTCAGCAGGTATGCTTTTGGCAATATCCTGCTGATAGGTGACGCCGCACATGCCACTACACCCAATCTGGGACAGGGCGCCTGCCAGGCTATTGAAGACGCCGTTATACTGGCCGATGAACTGGTGCAGCATGCAGACGCTGTGCCGGCATTCAGGAATTTTGAAAAAAGGCGCATAAAACGCACCCATGATATTGTAAACGTTTCCTGGAAAATAGGGAAGATGGCTCAGTTAGAAAACCCTTTCCTTGCAGGCGTAAGAAATTTCATCCTGCGGTCTTTGCCTGCAAAAGTAAATGAACGCCAGCTTCGTAAACTATACGAAGTGGATTTCTGATCGCTGGTTCTTCCCGCTAACATTGTTTACTATTAATGGATTGAATCATTGTGCCCAGAAGATCTCCTTAATTGCCGGGTCATTTTTAAGTTCGCTTATTATGTCTTCAAATTTGGTGATGTCTGCCGGGTCAAACTTCAGTTGAAAAACAAATTCATCATCGCTTTTGTCAAGTGTAAAAGTTTGAATTTTCAGGTCAGGCTTATTAAGCAGGTTATTAAGCAGTGCCGTATTATTTGCATCCGGCCTGGTAACAATTCTCAGGGTCTTTTGCTTGAATTTTTTAGAATAGATCTGTTCTAACGGCTGCAATGCCCAAAGAATGATCAGCGCCACAATGGTTGTGGTGCCTGCGGCAAAATATAATCCGCTGCCTGTTGCCAGTCCTATGGCAGCAACGGTCCATAAGCCGGAAGCGGTAGTCAGGCCACGAATGGTTCCCTGCTTTAAAAACAAGATCGTCCCTGCGCCAATAAACCCTATCCCGCTGATCACCTGTGCCGCTATTCTGGAAGGATCGAGCACAACGTGCTCTGTTCCCAGGATGTCAGAAAACCCGAATGCTGAAACCATCATTGTAAGGCAGGATCCCACGCAAACCATCATGTGCGTTCTCAAGCCTGCCGTCCAGTCTTTCCTTTCCCTCTCCAGGCCGATAAGCGCTCCGAATAAAGAAGCTAAGGACAAACGTATCAATATTTCACTCCAGCTAAGCATTTGCTTAAAGTTACAGAACTTCGGCTATTGCGGGTGCTGTTTTAAAAATCATTACCTTGAAAATTGTGATCCCGGGTATAGTATATTTGTTTGAACCAAAAATGATTTTATTTATGCATCGTATCTTCAAAAGCCTGGCATATAGCTTACTGACTGCGATTGTCTTTGTTTCTCTGGCATTTGCGCAGCAAAAAAAATATCAGCCGCCGGCACTTTCAGATCCCAATGCATGGACTGTTGTTATGCTCCCCGATCCTCAGAGCTATGGGAAATTTGCCCGCAATCAGCCCATTTTTGAACTGATGACAGCGTGGATAAAGGATAATATTGAGCGACTGCATATCAGGCTGGTGATATGTACCGGCGATCTTGTCAATCAAAATAATATGATAGATCCCGACGGCATTGACGGCGACCAGCCCAGCAAATCGCAATGGGAGGCTGTGTCGCATGCATTCAATTGTCTTGACGGGCGCATACCGTATATCCTTACCACAGGAAATCATGATTATGGATACAGGAATATTTCGATCCGGCATTCTAACTACAATAAATATTTCCCGGTAGATAAAAATTTTAAAACCCAGGAGCTGTTACGGGAAGCTTCGTTGAATGCAGAAGGTATTCCCACGATGGAAAATGCTGCTTTTGAATTTAGTTCACCCCGGGGCAGGAAATTTTTGCTGTTCAATCTTGAGTTTGCACCACGCGATACTGTTTTGAGATGGGCTAAGAGGATGGCTGGCAGAGAAAAGTATAAAGATCATACCGGCATTGTTCTTACGCATGCTTACCTGAATGCAAAGAATGAACGGATAGCAAAGGAGAATTACCCTGTGACTGATGGTAATTACGGGGAAGATATCTGGCGTAAGCTTATCCAGCCTTCTCCAAATATACAAATGGTATTTTCGGGTCATATCGGCGCTCCTGATAATGCAAGAGAACATGTCGGGTTCAGGCAGGATAAAAATGCAGCCGGGAAAAAAGTAAGCCAGATGGTATTCAATGCCCAGGCTATGGGCGGCGGATGGAATGGGAATGGGGGAGACGGATGGCTCAGGATACTGGAATTTCAGCCGGATGATAAGACCGTAAAAGTAAAAACCTTTTCGCCTTTATTTGCCATATCTCCTTCCACGCAGGAGCTGGCATGGAGAACAGAAGTTTATGACCAGTTTGATTTTCAGATAGACTGATGGAACAGTTTAAATAAAAAGAGACTGCAGCAATAGCAGTCTCTGTAATAGATAAGGGTATATAATATTGTGTTTCCTATGCGTTGGCGATCAGGGTATAAACAACTAATATGGCAAGGATGATGATCCTGACGGCAACGATATGAGAAGTAAGGTTTTTTCTGAGAGTTTTCATATGGATTGTATTTTAAGTGTCGCAAAAGTTATATAAGTGTGCCCATGAATGTTAGAATCTCATAGGACATGCAATTTCCCCGGAATGACCTCTTCCCAGGCGAATACTTAACTTAATGATACCTGAGTAATAAGAGTCGTTCCTTGTACCTGTACCTCTTTTATTACCTGCATTATAATATGGTATCCTCACGCCCGGGCTCACCTGCTGAGCCTTGTTGGCCATTTGTTTCGCAATGGCGGCTGTAGTGGATCCTGCGCCAAAATAATTGTCAAAATCTGCGTCGGGTATATAGTTCTTACTGATATCATCAATATAGTCGGTAAATGTTTTCCGGTTCACCAGCTCAAATGAAGCGCTTACCACATCTGAAAAATAATACCTGATACCTACCCCGTATGGAATATTGATTTGGGTGAGGCTGTATGGTTTACTGCCGGGATATTGCGGCATTCCCTGTCCTTCAGTTCTCAGGGGCTGTAGGTCTACCATCATTGTAGAACCGTCAGGAGCGGTATATTCCCCGCGTGGGTTGTAATGAAAAACACCTATGCCTATCACGCCGTATGGGCGGAATTTATGCCAGAGGTCCTTGTCATCATCTTCGAACAGAACAGAGGGATATATTTCTGCTGTTAGAGTAGCTTCTTTTATAGGAGTGCTCACGGAAAGGTTCCTGTTCTTTCTCGCAACTTCAGCACCTCCTTTATTTTTTATAATGCTGTCAGCGCCTTCGAGCGTAACGAAACCGGCTGACAACGTAAACCCTATAAACTCACTGGGACGAACGGTGATGTTGACTCCTTTCATGAGCTTGGTCATTTGAAAATTATTGTCTTTTATAAAAGTTGTGCCTACACCCGCATTACCGCCAAGGTCTCCCAGCAGGTTTGCCGGCCCTGCGCTTATGCCGATTTCGTACACAGGCTTACCAAAAAAGTTATATTGACTGTAAGATGATTGCAGGGATAATAAACCGGCTACGGTTATTATGCAACAGCGCACAAGTTGGATAGGTATACTTTTATTCATGAGACCGGATTTTTTTATGCTTTCAAAAAGTATTGGACTCCACAATTAACGGAGGATAATGCAAAATATTATCAACCATCAAGGATTTGCCTTGCTGTAAACGGGAAACGGCATTGATAAATGATAAAAATTACAACAGGATCATTTTGATATGGGGAATATCATCTTCAAAATATACGTCGCTGTTCTTTTTGAAACCAAAGCCTTCATAAAATTTCCGGAGGTAAAGCTGTGCGCCGATCTGTATCGGTGTTTTTCCAAATAACTGATATGCTGCTTCAATGGATCGTTGCATCAATTCTTTTCCGGTATGTTTACCTCTTACGCTCCCGGCAGTCAGCACTCTTCCTATTGAAGCTTCCGTATAAGATACTCCCGGAGGCAGGATGCGTGTATAGGCTACAAGGTTGTCGCCATCCCATCCGCACAGATGCCAGGCCTCACGGTCCTTATCATCTGCATCCTGAAAAATACAATGTTGCTCCACTACAAAAACAGCAATGCGTAATTGCAGTATTTTATACAATTGATCTATGGTAAGTTCATTAAAAGGTATAAGTGTCCAGCGTAATGACATATAGTTGATGTATGATAATTTATGAGTGGTAAGTAGTAAGTGGTAAGTGGTAAGAAGTAAGAGGGGGTCAGTCTTATCACTTACCACGTATGTCTTACCACTTTTTCATCAATACCCGTATTTATCTCGCCACAGGGCTTTCAGCCATTTCCTCAATTCCTCTTCTCTCGCATTTTTCCCGGGTTCGTAAAACGTTGTTCCCTTTATGGCGTCGGGCAGGTATTCCTGCGGTGAAAAGTTATTATTGAAGTCATGCGAATACTGATAGCCTTTTCCATAGTCAAGATTTTTCATCAGGCGGGTGGGTGCGTTCCTTATGTGAAGCGGCACAGGCAGATCGCCGTGCGCTTTTACGGCCGCAAGCGCGTTACTGATAGCCATATAAGAAGCATTGCTTTTGGGAGATGATGCGAGATACGTGGCACATTGCGCTAATATGATCCTTGCTTCGGGATAACCTATTTTATTTACTGCTTCAAAAGTGGCATTGGCTAATAAAAGAGCATTGGCATTAGCGTTACCAATATCTTCACTTGCTAATATCACCAGCCTTCTTGCAATAAATTTTACATCTTCGCCGCCTTCAATCATTCGCGCCAGCCAGTATACGGCGGCATTGGGATCGCTGCCGCGAATTGATTTTATGAATGCAGATATGATATCATAATGCTGCTCCCCGCTTTTGTCGTAAAGCGCAATCCGCTTTTGCGCAATATCCATCACCACATCGTCGGTGATGACTGCCTCTTCTCTATCGGGTATGGCATCTGCCACGATCTCCAGCAGGTTCAGCAATTTCCTGGCATCTCCACCGGAGATATTGATCAGGGCGGCTGTTTCCTTCAGCACAATATTTCTTTTGCTTAATACCTCATCATGCTGTATGGCAAACTGCAGCAGCCCGTTAAGCGCTTCTTCATCAAGCGGCTTTAATACATATACCAGGCAACGGCTTAACAGGGCAGCATTGACCTCGAAAGACGGGTTTTCGGTAGTGGCGCCTATAAGTGTAATAGTACCCTTTTCCACTGCTCCCAGCAATGCATCCTGCTGCCCTTTGTTGAAGCGATGGATCTCATCAATGAATAAAATACTTTCCGGCTGAAGCTTTGCTTTTTCTATAACTTCCCTTACTTCCTTTACGCCTGCGCTGATGGCGCTGAGGGTGTAGAATGGAATATTTAATGTATGGGCAATAATATTGGCAATAGTTGTTTTGCCAACACCCGGAGGTCCCCACAAGATCATGGAAGGGATTTTCCCCTGCTCTATTGCTTTTCGCAACACGCTTCCTTTTCCCGTGAGGTGCTCCTGCCCGGTCAGTTCGTCCAGCGAAGCCGGTCTTAATCGCTCTGCTAATGGAATTGCCATAGTCCGGCAAATTTAAGCGATAGTTCAATCTGATAGAGAGAAGGGCGCAGTTCAAATTTTTGCACCATTTTGATATGGTAAGGCTCCTCTTTTTATTCTGCAAGCCGGAGCAAAGAAACCGGTAAATATTCTGTCGCCCGTGGTTTTAATGTATTTGTGTGATTAAATGTATGCTCCTCACCCTGAAGCGTGGGCTCTGAATGTAATTGATGATGAAGCATGATGACAAAGATGATCAGTACGATCAGCATTATGGCAGAAGGAGTTCTGTTTTTCATTGTAATAAAATTTGAACTGAATTATTATGGTTGGACAGCCTGAGGAGAGTTTATGAATTTTTGCATCGTTCTGCCATCTATATTTAATGTGGCGCTGTCGGCAAGGAGCATTTCTCCTCTGTTTTTTATGGTACCTTCAGTTTGATTGAGCGTAGCATGATTTCCCATTGCCAGCCCGAGCACATTTACTTTAGCGGTGGATGTAAACGACAGATCGCTGTGATCTTTCAGGTTGAGGCTTAATGTATCTGCCTGTGCGCCAAATGACAGGCTTGAGGATGCCCCGACAGCAATCCGGCAATTGTACAGTGACATGGAATCTACAGATACAGCGGATGAATCTGCTTCAATACTATTAAAGGAAGGGCAATAGATCACCACCCTGTTATAATAATTGTTGCCAAGCGATTTTACAAATAGCCTGTTGCCATTCAGCCTGTATTCAATATTATCCTTTATTTCTTTGCTATATTTAATCGAGAAGCTGTCAGCTTTAGTAATGGTTACATTGCCGTAGCGGAAGTTTTGCAGGTATATTTCGGTAAAAGGCTGTACAGTATACCGGTTGTTGTTCTTTTCTTCAAGCTGCTGGTCTGTAATATAGTCGCCGTTTTTTATTTTGGCATGTAAGGTGAGCATAATAAAAAGAACCGTAATAAAAGGCAAAAGAAATAAGGCGAGTAATATTTTATTGCTTGTTTTCATAATGCTGTTATTGATGCTACGAAAAATTTTGTTTAACGAACTTTTCAAAACGAAGTTTTAATTCTTCCATATTCATTCCAAGCAGGTACATATTTCTGAATACGCCGGGTAAATCTTTTTGGAGGAATTCTTCTTTACGATAGTTAAGCGCATTGGCATATGCTTTTGGCGCAACAAAGTACCCGATGCCGCGCTGGTTATAAATGATTTCCTGCTGTTGTAGAAAATCAAAGGTGCGCATTACAGTATTAGGATTTACCTCCAGCGATATTGCCAGCTCTCTTACTGATGGAATGCGATCTTCTGATTTCCATTCTTTCAGCAGTATCTTCTCGCAGAGATAGTCTGCGATCTGGAGATATATAGATTGATTATCTTTAAACTGCATAATGTAAAAAGTTTGTGTGTTACACTAAATCTCTTTTTCTTTCAGCCTGAAATAAGCGACTGTTAAAAACACAGGAACCCAAATGAATTTGGCCAGTGATTCTATCAGATCGCCTATCCAGCTTGCCAGGTGATATATTTTGGTCCCCTGATAATTATCATCATATACCCGGAATTCTGAAAACCCTTTTACGCCAAAATTGGGTGGTAAAAGGTTATTTCCTAAAAACATACAAAACATTACGAACAGGAAGCTGATAAATAGTATAATAAGTATGGTTTTAATAAAAGAGAATTTTTCAAAATAAACCGATCCCAGCATAAACAAAGCCTGTAGTGCGAAGAAGGTATAGAGAAGATTAGGCTTTACCACCCTTTCAAAAATGTCATTGTGGGTTGTTCTTATTAACTCGTTTTTGGGATTCAGTTCAATTAAAAAGAAGGTGATATGCTTTATAAGCCAGAAGCTTGTTATATACAAGATCATGAAAACAAAGCAGGAATAGAAAAATCCGCAAACCAGTTTTTCCAATGCGGTTGCCGGAACATTAAGCCAGTAAATGCCTTTAGCTTTATCGCCCAGCATACCAAATGTGGTACTTGCAAACACCAATCCCGATACAAATAATACTATGAGAAAAATAATATTGGTAGATGCTTCGCTAAATCGGTAGTCGTATCTATTGGCAAGCCACCATATGGTAAAGATGAGAGTAAGCAAACCGATGAGCGCCAGCGCTGATAAGATATATAGCCTGCTGTTATCGAACCATTGTTTTTTTATGAGCAGCCCAAGTCGCGAAAAGCTGAATGTATTATTCATAAGAAATTCTTTAGTTAAAAGCTGATTGAATGTTTGCCCTGTTTGTAATAATTCCTTTGTATAGCATTTCCAGGTCAAGCCTGGTTTCTTCTCCATCGGTATTACGGGTAATAATAGTGTGGCCTTTCAGTGAGCTTTCACTATATAATGCTTCCTGGATTTCATGCTGGTCGAAGGAAATTTTAAACTGAAGTCTCTGGGTGATTTGCGCAATGGTCTGATCGAACAGTATTTTGCCTTCATCAATAATGGTAATGCGATCAATCAGGTTTTCCAGGTCTTTTACCTGGTGTGTGCTGATAACAATGCACTTATTTTCATTGAGCGATCCGGCAATCACTCTCCGGAACTGGCTTTTGCTCATGATGTCAAGCCCGTTGGTGGGCTCATCCATCAGCAGGAGAGAGGTATTGCATGCAAGCCCGAAGCTGATCAATACTTTTTTCTTTTGCCCGTAGCTCATATCCTGTATGGTATTGTCAGATGGAATATCAAACTCTCCGATATATTTCCTGAACTGCTCATGGCTGAATTTGGGGTAGAACGGGGCATTATGTTTAACCAGATTATCTACAGAAATATTGGGCAGGTAAAACTCTTCTGCTACCAGGAATACTTCCTGCAAAAAAGAGGGACGACGGTTACCGGGGATCTCTCCGGAAACGGTAATGCTGCCGCTATCCGGGAACAGGTGCCCGGAAATATTCCTGAGAAGTGTTGACTTACCCGTGCCGTTTCTGCCTAACAACCCGTATATATAACCAGGTTGCAGCTCTAAGCTTAAGCCGGTAAAAATTTTTTTACGCTTGTAAGCAAATTGAAGATCTTTTATCGAAATCATATTTAGTGATTTAGTGTACTATTGTATTAGTACACTACAAATATATAACTGATTTTTGAATTTCCAAATATTTCCGATACTTACACGAAGATTTATATGAATAATAAAAATGCTCTACTTTTGCAATACGGTGAAAAAGATCCTTGCTTCAATATTACTACTTGCTTTTTTGGGACAGACCTTTAACCAGGGCTGGTATTGTATCGGTTATCTGGTACAACAAAAGGAATATATGAAGCAATGTATTAACAGGTACCGGCCGGAGATGCACTGCGATGGTAAATGCCTGCTGATGAAAAAAATAGAAGCGCAGGAAAAAAAGGAGAATGGCCAGGCGCCTGAAATGAAATATGCCGGTAAAATAGAAGTGCTCTCCTCAAAATCTTTCTTTGTGCAGCCGTTCTCACTGCAAATAATTAAAGATACTTACTACCGTATACCATCCGATACAGGCGGTCCGGTTGATCAGCCTTCTTCCGTGTTCCATCCGCCCACTATTGCTGCATAGCGTATCATTTCATTTCTAACTGACAGGTATGCAGGCGTAACAGTATAATGGAAAAATCGCCGCATATTTCAGTCATCATTACTTTACATAACTGAATATATATGAAACAGGTTTTTGTACTGTTTCTTGGTATGGTATGCTGCTCCGCCTTATTTGGGCAATCCGGAAAAGGCAGGGTATACGATGCGGATACCAGGGAACCATTGCCCGGCGCGACAATTAAAGCCGGCAATCATACTTCAGTGTCGGAGGCTGACGGATCTTTTTCGGTACCGGCCGGCATTGGTGAAATAGAAATAAGCTTTACCGGGTATTTTTCACAGAAAGTTCAACCGGATCATCTCAATATCGCTCTGAAAAGAAATAACAATAATATGCAGGAGGTGGTTGTGAGCGCTAACCGCACGGCACAGAAAAGGAGGGAGGCTCCTGTTGCCATTGCCACCATTAATAAGCAGGCAATGGAAGATACCAAAGCGCAGCGGCTCGATAACCTGCTCAATAAAGTAAGCGGGGTATTTATGGTAAACTTGGGCAATGAGCAGCATGAGATGAGCATCCGCCAGCCCATGACCACGAAAAGCCTTTTTTTATACATGGAAGATGGTATTCCCATCCGTACTTCGGGAGTATATAATCATAATGCATTGCTGGAGATGAATCTTCCGGCAGCCAGATCAATAGAAGTCATTAAAGGACCTTCTTCAGCCATGTACGGTGCAGAAGCTATTGGCGGGGCGGTGAATGTTATCACACAAAGTTCCCCCGCACTTGCCGGTGGAACGGTTAGCCTGCAGATGAATGATAAAGGGTACAGGCGCGTTGACCTGCAGGCCGGAACGCCTATAGGAAAATGGGGTGTTATTGTAAGCGGCTACTATGCCGATAAGAAAAACGGGCCGATTGAATACAGTGATTTTGATAAAAAGGCGATCACTGTCAGGACTGATTATCGTGCCGGCGAGCATACGAGCTGGACCAATACGCTTGCGCTGGTTGATTACTCCAGCGATATGTCGGGATCAATAGATAGTATAAAATTTGCAAAAAAAGATTATACTTCCCTACAGACGTTTACTTATCGTAATGTATATGCGCTGCGCTACAAATCAATGCTCAATCACCAGTGGAATGATAACAGCAATACCAATATCGCCCTGCTCTATCGTAATAATTCCGTAGAACAAAACCCTTCTTATTCTATAGCAAGCACGCCCGATCCGGAGAAATACAGGGGACAGATCAACGAGAATGCCTTCAGCACCTACGCATTGTTTGTGACCCATTCACAAAAAATACCCTGGGCAAAAAGCAAACTCATAGCAGGAGCAAGCGTTGACTACAGCCCGCAAAACTATTATGCAAAATTCATTTCAATACATAAAGACCTGCCGTCCGGTAAGTTTGTAAGCTACGATGCTCCTGCAGTAGATTCGTTTTTGAGCAAATACAATACCGGGATTGTCAACCTGGCAAGCTATATTGATTATGAATTTTCTCCCCTGCGCAACCTGAAAGTTGTTGCTGCGTTGCGCTATGATGCATTTAAATATTATTTTATCAATAATGCGCCTGCTTCGACCAGTGTAAGCACGGCATCAACCATCAATTCATTTGGAAGGGTTACTCCCAAACTCGGGCTTACCTATAATTTGAAGAGTACCGGGTTTTACGCTAATTACAGCCAGGGCTATGTTCCACCGCAGCTTACCGATCTATACAGCAGTATCAAGGAGGCGCCTTACCTGCTGCCGCAGTCGTTTTTCAATTATGAGATAGGTGGCTGGGCTTCGCTGGTGGAAAATAAAATATATCTCGACTGGAGCCTTTATCGCCTGAATGGCACCAATGAGATCATTTCGGTAAAGCAGCCCGACAACTCCTATATCAATCAAAATGCGGGATCCACAAGGCATACCGGCATTGAATACGGTATTACTTACAAACCGGTTCCTGACCTTTCTGTACATTTCAGCGCCACCAATGCCAAACATGTATTTGTTGACAATATTGTGAAAGGCGTTGACTACAACGGCAAAGAAATGAGCGCAGCCCCAAGATTTATGGCAAATGCCGAAATAATGTACAAGCCTTCTTTTTTACAGGGATTCAGGATCAGCGCCGAATGGCAGCACCAGGGCAGGTACTTTATGGATGACCTGGATAATTACAGCTATGGTGGTTTTGATATCCTGAACCTGAGAACCGGCTATCGTATAAAAGGCTTTGAGATATGGATAAACGCGCTGAATGCCACCAATCTTTATTATGCGGTACTCGCTTCCAAAAATGCCACCACTAACGGGAATGCTGCATATTCCTATAATCTCGGCGATCCGAGAGAAATAACATTCGGGCTTGCATACCATTTTGGAAAAAAGTAAGATAAAGGCAGGTGTGTCGCGGCACGCCTGCTTTCTTTAACTCACATTATATGCGAAAGAAAATCTATAAATGGCACAGGGTGCTTTCGCTCGTTATTGCCTTACCGGTATCATTATGGGCGATCAGCGGGTTTATGCATCCGGTCATGACCAATATCAGACCATCCATAGCAACACAATTCCTGGCTGCTCCGGGGATTGATCCTGCACAATTGAATATTTCATTGAAGGTGTGTCTGCAACAGCATCATATTGATTCGTTCAGCAACATGCATATTGTGCAGATGGGAGGGCAGCAGTTTTACCAGGTAGCGCTTGATGATGAACACCTGGATATCCGTTATTTCAGCACCCGTGACGGAAAGCTGTTAAAAGGCGGAGACCAGCTCTATGCACGCTTTCTTGCCAAAACATTTCTTGAAGGTAATACAGGAAAGGACAGGGCTGAACAACAGCCTGTATTTACGGCTTCCATGGCTATGCCGGTGCACGATTGCTGTATGATAGCTACCATGAATGTCATGAACAGCCATGGTGCGAAGATCGCCGGCGTAGAGCAGATCACTCATTTTGATGACGAGTATAAATACATTAACCGTTTGCTGCCGGCGTATAAGGTTTCATTTGACAGGGGCGACGGTATACGGATATATGTAGAGACGTTTTCCGGGAGGTTTGGATACGCAGTAGACAACAAAAGATCTGCATTCGATACTTTTTTTGGTATATGTCATACCTGGCAATGGATGGATGCATTGGGAGATACGAAGTATTATTTCATGATAGCGCTCACATCAGCAGCCTTCCTGACTACTGTTTTGGGACTGTATATATTTTTTACAACAAAGACAAAAAGGTCGGATAAGCCGGTGATGAAGGCCCGGCGCAATCATCGCTATACCTCGCTGATCGCTTCTTTGTTCACGCTGATGTTCACCTTCAGCGGCGGATTCCATGCACTGGAGAAAGTATTGCCACAGGATGCGTTGCATTCTTATATACCACAAAAGTTTTCAGGTGAAGATGCGGATATTGATTTTGCTGAAATTGACTCATTAGCAGGTAGCAGGAAAATACAAAAGATATCGTTATGCAGGATGAATGGAAAGACTTACCGGCAGGTGTATCCTAAAATGAATATGTCGAAAGCAGACGGCAGGACAGATCTGATGAAAAGTATGTCGGCGCCGCAACAGGAGGTCCTGTATATATCATCCGGTGATTACAGGATATTGAATGATGGCGACAGGCAATATGCGGTATGGCTTGCTTCCGGCTTCAGCCGGCAGGCGCCATCGGGCATTGTTCCGGTTACAACATTTACAGATGAATATGGTTTTGTAAATAAGCGGTTGCCGGTGTGGAAAGTGAGTTATGCGACCAATGACAATGAGCGGTATTACATAGAAACTTCAACGGGTGTGCTTTCAACGAGAGTACGGGATAAGGATCTTGCGGAAGGATACAGCTTTGCATTTTTGCACAAACACCATTTTATGGACTGGGCCGGCAAAATGGCCAGGGATATCAGCACTATGTTTGGCGCTGCCATGCAGGTGGCAATGGTATGTATCGGGCTGCTGTTATATTTCAGGTATGTCCGCAGGAGATCATTATAGCATCACGGGGAGCGCATTCCGGTTTTTCGCAGGCGGGTGGCGACACCCGCCTGTAGAACCCGCTACTGGTCGGTGCCCGCCCGACTGAACATCGTTCGGGCGGGTCTCACCGACCGAAAAGTTGTGCAGGCGCGAAAAATTGAAATACACCCATCACGGGGTTATTATCAAATGATTTTACTTATTTTAGTGCTATTCTGAAAAAGATAATATTTATAACAGCCTGCCTATTGTACTGTTTTGTCGCTGAAGCGCAGACTGCTGCTTTTGAACGCAGGATATCTGCCATGGATAGTGCCAGTTACAACAATCCCAGGGAAAAACTGTTTATTTATATTGACAAGCCATATTACCGCCTCAGGGATACGCTCTGGCTGAAAGGATATATTCTTACCGCTTCGGATCATGCTCCCAACGATAGCAGCAAAATCGCCTATATAGAAATTATAGATGCGGCAGGCACAATAGTCAAAAGAGTAAATCCTCCGTGCGGGCTGGGTATGTTTACCAGCTATATTGCTTTGTCGGATGTCGATTTTTCACAGGGGCAATATCTCCTGCGATCCTATACCCGTTATATGCGCAACTTTGGCGATTCACTTTTTTATGAGCTGCCTTTTACTATCATCAATCCTGCAGATGAGGTATGGAAAGCGACTATGCAACAACTTAGCCTGGTTGATAACAGGTTGAAATTATCTGCTAAAGTTTCGGCAGCAAGATCATCCCCGGCAGTTCAAAACCCGGTGACCATCCGCCTGCGATCGAAAAACAGGAGTCTTTTCAAAGCTGTCGTCATTCCCAATGCTGCCGGAGAAGTTAAAATAGATACGCTTATCAATGAGACCAGGTATCAGAACCTGGCTATGGAAATAACAGGAGCGGATAACCTGAAGTTAACTGTTCCCATTGTGCCGGAGCAGGGCACTATTGACCTTCAGTTCTTTCCGGAAGGGGGTAGCTTTATTGTGGGGAAAGCGCAGAGACTGGGATTCAAAGCAATTGACAATAGTGGACGGGGCATTGCCGTAGCAGGTATTATAAAGAATAATAAAGGAACAACAGTTACAGGTTTCTCTTCTTTGCATCATGGCATGGGGATAATAGAGATCACTCCTGCAGACGGAGAAACATATACTGCCGTTTTGAAAGACGGACGTTTAGTACCGCTGCCGGCGGCGGAAAAATCCGGTATTATACTTTCTGTACAGAATGCCCGCTTACAGGATAGTGTGATCATAAGTATAGATGGTAGTCCGGACAAGCGGGGCAGCATGCTCTGGTTTACTGCCGCCTGCCGGGGACTCGTATTTGCAAGAGGCAGGATACTGCTTAAAGAAATGCCCTATCAGTTAAAGCTGAAAAGGAGTGATCTGCCATCTGGTGTAATGACTTGCACGGTATATAATGAACAATTGCAGCCTGTAAATGAGCGGGCATTCTTTGCATGGCAAAATGATGATCTGAAAATTGCTTTGACCCCTCACAAACCTGTATATTCCCAAAAAGATAGTGTATCTCTTACGGTAAAAGTGCTTGATAAAGACAATAAGCCGGTTATGGGCAGCTTTTCGATCTCGGTCATAGATACCGGTCAGGTAGCGATATCATCGCCAAACCAGGAAAACCTGCTTAGCTATATGTTGCTCAGCTCAGATATCCGGGGGCATATAGAAGAGCCGTATTATTATTTTAAGCACCCGGCATCCGAAGCTACGGATGCATTAATGCTGACCCAGGGATGGGTAAGCTATGAACGTTCAGCGCAGCCTTTTCCCTACAGCTATGAAGATGGTTTCAGCATTAGTGGTAAAGCAACCAATATATTCAATAAGCCTTTGGCAGGCACTAGCATTACTTTGTTTGGAAAAGCCGGTAAAGAAAACGCCTTTCTGCTCGACACCATTACCAACGATAAGGGCGCTTTTAACTTTACTCATTTTCCGCTGTATGAAACAGACAGCATCAGCATGGTGTTCAGGGCGCTTAACCGGAGGGGAAAGGCATTCAATGTGGGCATCACCCTGGATGAGCCGGACTACCCGCCCTATACAGGCAAAGCTTTTGTATCACCCCTTTTCAATGTGCTGTTGGATACTACTGTAAAGAAATATATTGCCGCACAGGATAGCCTGGTAACGCAAATGAAAAAAGACGGCACTTATCTGAAGGAAGTGATCATTAAAGGCAAGGCTACCATTCCCGGTTCGAAAAACCTGAATGAGGGTGGCGGAGCAGACCAGGTAATAAGTGAAAGTGTGCTGGCGAAAACCCCAAAAGAGACCCTGTTGGATGTGCTGCAAAAGCAGGTAAAAGGTTTTCGCATGGGCACATTACGCAAAAGCACAGTCTATCGTTATATGATCAACTCCAATATGGTAAGGTTCATTATTGACGGAGTAGACCTGGAATTTTTTTATGATCCTGCTTCTGCTGCTTCCAGTATGGATTACCTGAATTATTATAAAAGCCAACTGATGTACTTTTCGGCAGAAGATATAAAAGGGATAGAGGTGATGAACACTCCCCGTTATAACAGCGCCTATCGTACACATTTTTTGACTATCAGCGAATTGATGAACAGCAATCCCGTCACTGTTGATTATTCTTTTGTGGAGATCACTACACAGACAGGCTCAGGTCCTTTTATGCGAAAAACACCTGGAATATACTTATATAAGCCTGTGTTCCCGTTCATTGCCAAACAATTCTACAGTCCTAAATACACGTCCCCGGATGAGATCACTCCTTATCCCGATTTCCGTTCTACTGTGTATTGGGACCCGAATATCGTTACCAATGACCGGGGAGAAGCTGTATTGAATTTTTATACTTCTGAAAGCCACAGCAACTACATCATGCTTATACAGGGCATTGATCTGAAAGGGGGTGTCGGGGTACAATATGCGCCGCTTATGGTAAAGTAACCAGTGCTATGTCAACAATAATTTTTCGTATTTTTTGTGAGAGGTGAGACTTGCCTGCCGTTTCACGTTTGACATATCACCAGCTACTCCGTAGTAAAGCCATATTTTCGGTAGATCGTCTTTGCCGTTGCGCTTTGCAGGAAGTGCATGAAATCCTTTGCCGCTTCCGGGTGTGGCGCGTTCTTCATTAGCCCGGCCATATAGATTGCCGTTATATTTTCTTTATCAGGAATAGCTATCATCTCTATGGGATGGCCGATCATCTGCTGGTAATAGGCTTCAGAATACCACACGGGACCGGCATCGCTCTGGTGATAGAGAATGCGCATGGGCGTTTGCCGGTGGTGGATCTGTGTGAGATAAGTGCTGCTGTCTTTTACCTTGGTCTGCATGATCGAGTTTTTCAATGCTTCGCTGCCCGCTTTTACATAAGCTTCTTCTATACGTTTTGCAATGCCCTCCCAGGCAGGATTAGGCATGCTTACCTTTATATCTTTCCTGCCAAGGTCTTTTAATCCTCTGACGTTTTTCGGATTGCCCTTTTGCACCATTATTGCCAGTTTGTTATAGGCATACGCAGCAGTATCGCTGAAGAGGTCAGTCATTTGTACGATCCGGGATTTGCCCGCAGTATATACATCGGGCCGGAGGGTAATGCGCATATTACCGATAGTAATGCTGCCTCCGTCAATTTGTTTGGCAAGTATGCCGGGAGGTAAGGTCTCCGCAAAAATACGCTGGTACTGCGGGTATGCTTTTTTGAAAGCTGCCAGCAGGTCGTCAATGCACATGAACTGGTTGCCTGCAAAAAAGACCACCAGCTGCGGGTCATTGATGTCGCCGTACAGGTCGGGTACATTGTCGACCCCGGGAATGGTAAACATTACCTTACTTTCCGGTGCTGTATTCCAGGGAGGGTCGAAACGGTGATCCTGTGCGTATACGGCTGTAGTAGCCATAATGATGATCATAAATGCGATAGTTCTTTTCATTTGTATGATTTTAGCAGCTCTGCAAATTAATATTATTATGGTTTAATGACAGCCCATCCTTCCGTCTGCCTGATGATGAGCTCGCCATTACCGCTGGGCACTATGGCAATAAAGTCATACAACTGGTCGCGGCTGATCTTTCTTTCGTGCAGTGTGTTATTGCATTGCGCTACTATTACCCCTTTTTCCACCAATGCTTTCAGGTCTTCTTCATATTTGCCGCCTTTTATAAAGGCATCGGTTCCGCCGCTGAAAGCTACTAATTCAACCTGGATTTTACCGGAAAGCCTGGGATCACTGAGCGCATTATTAATATTGCGGATGGCTTTTTCTATGACTTTCGGATCGTTTTTGTCTAACTGGTAAATGGCATGGTACGCTTTCTGAGTGGCTTTTGCCCCCGCAAATACTGCATTTTTTTGAAGTGCATTACTGCCGGTTTGTGCCGTAGCCGTAATAGTAAAGGATGCAATGCTGATGAGAAGAAAGGATAAATTTTTCATGTGCTTATGTTTTTGTTGTTATTGTTGTACATTTTTAATGCTTTTAAAAGGTCCATATTTGTGCCTGCGCTCTGAAAAAGTATCTGCATAGGGTCCGAAAGGAAAGTCAACAGGTTTCTTTGCAAGATCCTGCCAGTCGGCAACCTGGTCCTTATGCGGTCTGGGCTGACTGTTAACATAAGCTGCCACATCCCAGGCTTCTTCATTACTGAGCTTCGGGTTGTGATAATCTGTCCCAAAGGGCATGTTATTTTTCACAAATGCTGCAAAACTGCTGAGACGGTGGAGCCCCGCGCCGTCATTGTAGCTATGGGCTCCCCATAGCGGCGGATAGGTGTAGCCGGTGCTGTCGGACTTCATCTGTCCCTCACCGTTAGCACCATGGCAGCTTTGGCAATAGGCTGTATATACCTGTTTTCCTGCAAGGGGATCTGCAGCCCGGTCTAAATAAGGCAGCTTCATCAGGCTGGTGCCTCCCTTCGCCACGCCTTTCGGAACATCTTCTCCCAGCCATTTAAAGTAGGCATATATTGCCTGCATTTCGCGTGTAGCGGTGTCCATTGTTTTTCCATTCAGGCTGCGTTCCAGGCAATCGTTGATGCGATCATAAATATTTTGTATGCCGTTGTTCCTTGCACGGTATTTTGGATAGGTAGCATATACTTTCCCGAAATTATTTCCATAGGGGAGGGTGCCTCCATCAAGATGGCAGTTCTGGCAGTTCATGCCATTGGTGATCTGCGCTACCGTGCCATTTGGACCCAGGTAAAAAGAAGTATTGGAGATCAGCTCATGTCCATACCATACCAGGTCTCCGTCGGCAGTACCCACGGGTATATGGTATTTGCTCCAGCCGCGCCATACGGTATCTGTAGCCTGCGTTGCCGTATATGTTGCCAGCCTGCGGACTATGCTTTTGCTTTCGTTATGTCCGGTGATGCAATTGACAGCTATTACTATCGCAACGATGGTAATCAGCACGAGGGGAAACCAGTTTGCTTTCAGATGTGATAACCTGTCCCGGTCAGTCCCCCTTAGTTGTTGTTCTTCCATTAACATGCCTTTGCTTTTGATGCTGCAAAGTTGCTTTATGGAAAAATGAGCAGGAAATTGCTATTGGTGATCTGCCATTACCTGAAGTTATAATGAGAAGCAAATTTCATAAATAAACCGGCAAGCGATGCTGCCTGCCCGTGCTGCTGTATAAAATAAAAGCTTCTTTCAATATCCAGACCTTTTACTTCTATGATAGCGCATTCCTTGTTTTTGAGTTCATTCAGTACAGCGTGTATAGAAAGAAAAGCCATAACATTGGCATTGAGCAGGTAGCGCTTCATGCTTTCGGTGCTGTCCAGTTGCATTTCTACCTGCAATTGTGAGATTTTTATACCCAGGGGTTTGAGCGCATGTGCGATCACTTCCAGCGTTCCTGATCCGGGCTCTCTCAGCAGCAGTGGGATTTTGAGCAGCTCTGCGGGTTTGATGCTGCCCTTCTTTGCGAGGGGATGATTGCTACCGGCTACCAGTACCAGCTCATCTTTCACGAATGCGGTGTATTTGAAAAGATTGTTTTTCGACCTGCCTTCCACAATGCCAAGGTCAATATCATGCTGCTGCAGGGCATGCTCTATCTGCTCGGTATTGCCGGTGGTTAATGTGATTTTGGTGTCTTTAAATTTTTTGTGAAAGGCGGAGAGCACCGGCGGAAGCACGTATTGGGCTGCTGTAGTGCTGGCGCCGATCCGCAACATACCGGAATGCTTTTGTGAGAAAGTGTTGAGGTCAAATTCGAGATGACGGTATATATCAAACAATTGCTCTGTGTATTGCAGCAGTACTTCCCCTGCGGCGGTCAGCTTTATTTTTGTGCCGTTGCGTTCAAACAGCTTTACTTTGAAATAATGCTCAATTTCCTGTATGTGCTTGCTCACCGCAGGTTGGGTGATAAATAACTCTTCGGCGGTCTTAGTGAAATTAAGCCGCCTGGCAACAGTATGAAAAACCCGGAGACGAAAATCGAACATATATGTAAGCCATTTAGGCGAATATAAAGTTAAATGGGTTTTCTGATTGATGATATATACTTTATGTAAGGGTGGAGTGTCGAAAAAATTTTCAGCCGTTTGTATAAAACCCAAAAAGTATATAGCGGAAATTCAAGTTTTCTTACATTTACATATGTGAGTGCCCAAAACTAACGTTTGTATGAGCCCGGACTATAACGCGTTTTCAGAAGACGATCTTTTACAGCAATGCTCGCTGGGAGATTCCCTGGCATTTACTGAATTGTTTCACAGGTATAAGCACAAGCTATATAGTTTCCTTCTCCGTATTACAGCTTCCGAGTCCGTAACAGAAGACATCATTCAGGATATTTTTCTAAAATTATGGCAACGTAATTCAATGATGACGGAAATACAGCATTTCGATAGTTATGTTTTTCGTATGGCAAAAAATCATTGTATAGAGGCTTTTAGGAAGTTGTCGCGGGAGGTACTGGGAGAGGCTTCCTTAAGCCAAAACGAGGATGCCTCCTCCGAAGAAATGCTGGAATATAATATTGATAAATATATAAGTAGCAAGGAAATCGATAAGGCTATGCAACATATTCTGTCCCAGTTGTCACCACAGCAAAAGCAGGTATATGTTTTAAGCAGGGAATATGGGCTTAAATATGAAGATATTGCTACCCGTCTTGGTATTTCTCCGGCAACCGTCAGGAACCATATGATACAGGCGTTAAAAAAACTTAGGGAATATTTTAAATCATATCCGGACCTAGTAGGATGTATCTTACTGCTTGCTCCGCTTTTTTTATTGCTGGAAAAATAATTTCATCTTTCACTAGACCTGTTTTCTGTTCTGTTTGTCTTTATAAAGATATCTGAAGGAATGAACCAGTTCCCGGTATTCTTAAAATCATATATGGAAAGAAGGCATATAGCTGTCCTTGTAGAAAAATATATTAACGGCACTTGCACAGTAGCTGAACGTGTTGAACTGCTTGAATGGATCGGCCGGTCTGCTGATGATAATGATATCCGGGATGCCCTGGAAAATGCCTGGCGGATTTATCAGCCCGACAGGCTTATGCCGGAAGATATTTCCAAAAGGATACTGACGTCGGTCCTTTCTGCGGATTATGATGATTCAGCAGGTGACCCGGTGAGTTCATATATTCCGCCCCGCCGCTCTAACTACTTTAGGATATTAAGATACATAGCTGCAGCAAGCATAGTTTTGCTGGGAGTGAGCGTTTGGTGGCTGCTGCGCAGCAACAGTCCGGGTGTTCCGGAAAAGAAAGAAGATAAACATATTGTTTCCACACAAAAAGGGTTGCGTTCCATAGTAGATCTCCCGGATGGGACGCACGTATGGCTTAACGCAGGCAGCAGGTTGGAATATGGTGATGACTTTGGAAAAAAAGTGAGGGCGGTGCTGCTGAGTGGAGAAGCTTTTTTTGATGTAACGCACAATGCTAAGGTTCCCTTCGTCATTCATACCACATCAATGGATCTGAAAGTGCTCGGTACTGCTTTCAACGTACGCGCCTACCCTGAAGAAAAGTCGGCGGAGGCTTCACTTATCCGCGGAAGCCTGGAGGTTTCTTTCCCGGGAAGAACCGGTAGAAATATCATTCTTAAACCCAATGAGAAAGTATCTGTCGGTAGCCGGGGATACTATGTTTTGGGAGACCAGAAGCCATCTCCGGGAAATGACAGCATCAAGATTAAAGATAGTAAAATGCCGGTGGTAAGCAGTGTAACTTATCAACCGACAGACAGCTCTATTGTTGAGACTTCGTGGGTGTCCAACAGGCTTGTATTTCGAAACAAGCCATTTGAAGATGTGGCAGGAGATATGAGCAGATGGTATAACGTAGCCATTGAGTTTGAGAACAGTAGCCTGAAAGGTAAACGGTTTACAGGAACATTTGAGCGGGAAAATGTAGAACAGGCCCTTCAATGGTTGTCTTTTTCTTACAGGTTCTCTTACCGGTTCGATCCAAGCCGTAATGTGTATATTATTTATTAGTTATAAATTTCATTTCATCACCCAAACGACTGCAACAATGAACAGAATTACCTAACAATGTTTTGAAAACAAAAGCGGGAAATGCTGCTACATCTCCCGCAAACTCATTAAACAAATCAGCGGCTGTCGCCTACGCAAGACGGACAGGTCGCTTGTTATTTAACAATTCAAACTCAAGTTATGCAAAAAAAACTACTGCGATGCATTTTCATGCCTGAAAATGAATTGCGGCCAATTCTTCAGTGTATGAAGTTGACTTTTGTGTTTTCGGTGTTGTGTTGCCTTCAGCTATCAGCCAATCTGCATTCCCAGACACGGCTGACAATGCGTATGAAGGATGCTTCTCTTACCGATGTATTTCTTGCTATTGAGAAGAAAACCAGCTATCGTTTTCTTTTTAATAATGATATTATCCCCAAAGGGAATAATGTATCTGTGCAGGCTAAAGATGAAGAGGTTACTAATGTCCTGACAAGGATACTTGCCAATACGCCATTAAATTATAAGATTGTAGATCAGTCTGTAGTGATCATTGTAGCAGATCCTTTTAAAGAGCTTCAGCAAAAACGCCGGTTGCGCGGACGCGTTATTAATACGACAGGCGACCCGGTAGCAGGCGCTTCCGTGATCGAAAAAGGAACGCAAAACGGAACCACGACTAATAATGATGGCGAATTTTCACTTGACGTGAATGAAAGCGGCCAGGTAGTATTAACGGTTTCATTTGTAGGATATGAAAGTGTGAGTTATACTGTTAGTAATGAAAACAATCTTACTATAACGCTTAAAGAAACTGCATCGGGACTTAATGAAGTTATCGTGGTTGGATATGGAAAGACCACACAATCAAAAAATGTGTCGGCTATTTCCACCCTCAAAGGGGATAATCTTGCCAACCTGCCATTACCGACCGTAGGAGATGGCCTGGCAGGGCGTGTGTCCGGTGTTATCGTTACCTCCAGTGGTGGTGGCCCCGGAAAGGTGCCTACTGTTTCCATTCGCGGGGGAGGTACTCCTGTATATGTTATTGACAACATTATATCTTCTGAATTTGATTTCAGGACTCTTAATATCAATGACATTGACAATATTTCTTTCCTGAAGGATGCTGCTGCAACAGGTATTTATGGATTGGTTGCAGGAAATGGTGTGGTACTGGTTACTACCAAAAGAGGAGCGAAAGGCAAGGTGTCGGTGAAGTATGATTTTGGATATGATCTGAGCCAGCCTACTATTCTTCCTAAAAAACTAAGTTCTTATGAAGTAGCCGTGACTAAAAACGCAATTGCAGCAAGTGAAGACAAACCGAAAGCCTATCCTGATGACGCGATTCAAAAATACCGTAACCAGACGGATCCGCTGAATTATCCCAATACAGACTGGCAGGCGCTGTCATTGAAAAAATTTGCACCGCAGATGCATCACAATCTTTCCATCACAGGTGGCGATAATAAGTTCCAGTATTATGGCTCTATAGGGTATTTTGACCAGGGAACGCTCTTTAAGTTCAATACTAATGATCTTAAGCGGTATAATTACCGCCTGCATGTAACGGGCAATTTTGATAAAATAGGCTTAAAAGCTACACTGGGCATTTATGGAGTAAATGAAGATTACCGGGAGCCCTATAGTGGTTACGACGGCGGTGGCGGCAGTATTTACTACTTTATATGGGGGCATATACAGAATCAAAGCTCCATGAGCCCGGCATATAGTGATCTGGCCCAAACACGGTATGCAAATGGTGGTGATCACCCTATAGTTGAAATGGATCCTCGTTCGGGATATTACAAAACACAAAACCGGGGTACCAACGGACTGTTAAATGTGCAGTGGGATGTTCCCGGGGTGAAAGGATGGGATTTCAGGATCAATGCCAACTACCGGCAAAATAACTCCTGGAATAAGGCCTGGCAAACCACGGCTCCACAGTATGCTATTGGCAGTGATGTACCAGCCCAGCAGAGTCCTCCCAATCTGAGCGCATCTGCTTCTAACGGATATGAATATACGCTCCAGGCATTAACTGATTACGCGAGGAATTTTGGTGATCATACCCTGAACCTGCTGCTGGGGTATGAGGAATACTATAATTACGGTGAAAATTTCAGTGCTGCCAGGACAGGATATCAATTCAACACGGTTGATCAGTTGTTTGCAGGTCCAAGCGCCAGCGCACAAAATAATGGATCCGCTGCGGAAAACGCGAGAGCGGCTTATCTGGGCAAACTGAAGTATGAATATGCAGATAAATATCTTCTTGAAGGCACGTTCAGGTATGATGGCAATGGCAATCTTTTTCCCGAGGGGAAACGCTGGGGATTCTTTCCCGCTGCTTCTGCAGGATGGGTGATCAGCCGGGAAAAATTTATGGACCTTATTGATAAGAGGCATTTTTTAAATTTCCTGAAATACAGAATATCCTATGGTGTGGTGGGACAGAATGCCAATGCAGGTAATTTTGCTTACCTACCGGGATACTCGCTCAACAGCCAGGCATATGTTATCGGCGGAAGCTTTGTGCCAGGGTTTGGCGATCCCGGGTTTCCAAGTACTAATATAACCTGGTATTCGCAGCAGTCTTTTAATACCGGTGTTGACTTCACGGTACTGAACAATGCACTAAGCGGTTCTGTAGATTATTTTTACTACAGGACCAAAAACTATCTTACCAGCCCTTCCGGCGCAGGATATACAGACCCTCTGGGGACATCGCTGCCGCTTATTAATTCACCCACCGGTGCATTCAGAAGAGCAGGCTTCGAATTTCATCTGGCTTATAATAATCACATAGGTGATCTGAAGTATGCTATCGGAATGAATTTTACCAAATTTGATCAGATGTGGGAGGTCAATCCTGACGAAGACAGCGCCACGTTGAAAAATCCGTATAAGCGCTCTTCCCAGGTTATTGGTTACAATACCATCGGGTACTATGCAGAGGGATTATACCAAACTCCGGAAGATATCCTTAACAGTCCTACAAGGCTCTCCTCAACAAATTTGCGTCCCGGTGATATCCGGTACAGCGATGAAAATGGAGACGGCAAACTTGATGGAGATGATCAGAGAAGGGTAGGAAGCAATCCTTTTCCCCGTATCAATTACGGATTGACTGTAGACCTTTCCTGGCACGCATGGTTTTTTAATATGCTTTGGCAGGGGGCGAGTAAAAGAGATATTTATTTGAGCAATATCATAACAGATGGTACCAATATCATCTACCCCTTTCAGCTTGATTACTGGACGATGCAAAACAGCAATGCATTATTACCAAGAGCTACCACCACGGTTTCAGTGAACGGTAATAACAATACGGTTACCAGCGATTATTGGCTTGCCAATGGACGCTATCTCCGTCTAAAAGCATTGCAGCTTGGATACGATTTTAAAGGTGGTCTGCTCTCCAGGGTAAATTTTATTACTAATCTGAGAGTTACGCTAAGCGGTGCAAACCTGCTCACTTTTTCGCCGGCCAAGAAGTATTATATGGATCCGGAAACAGGCAGCACAAATAATTACGACTACCCGAGCCAGCGCGTCTATTCTATTTCTGTTAATGTGGGCTTTTAATCACTATCAAAAAATCTGTTATGACAAAAAAAATAAAGGTTTTGGGTGTCGTTTTTGTTTGCATGATCATAGTATTTGCATGCAAAAGGAATATACTGGATACCAAACCATATGACAAATTTGATGAAACTGCGGTATGGAGCTCCCGTGCCGGTGCTGATGCTTTTGTAAATAATACTTATGCACAGGTAATGTCTCTTTATACTTCTGCCACAAGTCATGTGCAACAGGATACCTGGACAACAAATGCGGTAACAGGCGGCTGCGGGCAGGTGAGTTATTTTAACTTATGGGCCGATTTGCTTACAAGAGACGATGATTATGGATTTAATCAGTTTTCCAAAATTCGCTTGTGTAATTTAATTATTGATAAGGCCAACAATTCTCCGGCTCTTACAGATACAGATAAGAAAGAGTTGACTGCAGAAGCGAAATTTTTAAGAGCTATGACCTATTTCTGGCTGGCAAGAAGATTTGGCAGGGTAATATGGGTAGGCGAGTTACTTACACCAGACGATGATTTCAAGATCCCTTCCACACAGAGTGTTGCTGAAACTTATTCGCTTATCATGAAAGACATTGATGATGCGATAGCAGGTATGCCTGAAAGCACACCATCCGGTAAGGCCAATAAATATGCAGCTCTTGCGCTTAAAACAGAAGTCGGCTTACAGGCTGCAGCATATACAGGCGACGATAATTATTATAAGCAGGTGGTAGATGCGGCAAATGCCATTACCAGCAGCGGGAAATATACTATGGATGAAGATTATGAGGGAATGTTCAACGGGGAAAACAGGTATTCCAGTGAGATTATCTTTGCAGTATACCGCGATAAAGCTAATACCAATTGTGATAATATTGATGATATGCAGCATGTGGTACCCAACCAGAATAATGACAATGTTACTAAATTTGGTCTGGAGCCTCTTTTTAAAGTAGATAAGATATTTGAAGCCTGGGCGTCTTATGGTGTATCACAAAACCTGGTGAATGATTACCTGGTAGTTGATGGTGCTGATCCCTCTAAAGCGGTTAGATGGGATGCCACAAGCCAGTTCATGTCGCATGTTACTAAAGTAGCTTCCTCATATGTAGACAGCGCACACCTTACCGGTGGCGGCAGTATAAGCAGGCTCATGTATGAAAACCGGGATAAAAGATTTTATGCAACTGTGGCATACGACTCCTGTACCTGGTTTGATGAAACCGTAACTACTAATACCAATGGCAACCTGAACCGTTATTGCAAAGGAGTTGCTGATATTGGAGGATGTATATCGGTTACCAACTATATGTGGCGGAAAGGTGTTTATAATGTTACTCCACGTGTGTTTTATGGAATACCATCTGACTATCATTGGGTGATCTTCCGTCTTGGTCGTGTATATCTTAATCTTGCAGAAGCTTTATTAAAGCAGAATAAGATTCCTGAGGCTGTTCAGGCATATAATAAAACACGTACAGTACATGGCGGGCTACCTGCCTCCACTGCTTATGATGCTGCAGATGCCTGGACCGATTATAAACGGGAAAGAAGAGTAGACCTGGCAAAGGAGCTGGACTACTACTGGAGCCTGCTGCGCTGGGGCAAATACGGCGGAGAAGCCAATCACGGGGCGGCTCCGGGTGGAAAGATTCCGGAGCTTTTGGAAAAACCTTCCACGATTGAGATCAATGTCAACCGTACCGGTTACCGCATAGAGGTGGTAAATTATGGCTCGGCAGATCAGCGTAGTTTTGATGAAACGCGCCGGTACCTGCTGCCTATTCCCAACAACCAGATCGTTCGCCATGGCCCGGGGTTGGACCAGAATCCTGGATATTGATCATCTTTAACATGAAAACATTTCATATATGCATAACAAAATAAATATACTGGCAGGTCTTTTAGCTTTGATATTCGGTTTGAGTTCATGCCTTAAAGGGAATCTGCCCGATCTGCCCGCTTATTCCGATGCGGATATTACAGAGCTCTATTCACAATACCGTTATCTTGATACAGAGCAATATCCTGATGGAAGTAATATTGTACGGATCGTTACACTCTCTGTATCTGATAAAAGTTTTAGTAATGGGACAGCTTCTGCTACAGTAACAGTACCTGATGCAAGCAGCTTTACAGTGCCCGGCGAAAGAGACAAAGTTTCCGCTACAAATATTGTAATGATGTGCAATATTTCTACGGGCGCCAGCATTGAACCGCTTGAGGGCGCTCCTAAACTCGGTATGCCCGGAGATTTTTCTAAGTTGCAGAAATATAAAGTGACTGCAGCAGACGGAAAGACCAGCAAGGTGTGGAGTATAAGCATTAACCTGGTTAAATAACACTATCTATAACAGTCAGTTTTAGTCGTATATATGCAGGTCATTAATCCTTATTAATGTACCTGCATTTTTTCAGGTATCTTTTATGAAATTGTTTTTTTCATTCTTATTCTTCTTTACGATCCGGTATCAGTGTGTGCAGGCATCAGATGCAAATGGAAGTAATGTGGTCGCAGACAGTTTACCGCACTGGAATCATGCCTACCATCAGACCTTGGTGATGAAGCTGTTATTGAGTATACCAGACGGGCAGGGTGGGAGTATAGTGTACTGTGATCTTGATAAAGCATTGTCGCTCATTAAACAGGTTGACCGGATTACGCTGGAGACACCTAAAATAATTTACCTGGTAGGATGGCAATATAACGGGCATGACGATAAGTATCCTGCTTTTTTTGAAGTAAACAGGGCTTTAAAACGCCCACAGGACAGCGATGCAAGGCAAAGCCTCACCTGGCTAATGTATGAAGCCCGGCGCTACCATACTACTGTCAGCCTTCATATTAATATGACTGATGCTTACGAAGACAGTCCTTTGTGGAAGGAATATGTGGACAACGATATGATATCAAAAAATGCAGATGGCAGCCTGATGGTGATTGGTAATTACAATCATAGGAAAGCATACCAGATCAATTACAGGAATGAATGGGAGCGGGGCTATGCGCAAAAAAGGATTGATTCTCTAATATCAGTTTTACCACTATTGAGAACCGCCGCTACCATTCATCTTGATGCATGGATACCGCGCGAAAGTAAAGGCCATGCGGAATCGGTAGTGGTGGAGTCGGAATATCAAAAAAAAGTATGCCATTATTGGCTGCAAAAAGGTATAGATCCTACCAGCGAATGGGTGATGGACTATATGACAGGCCTTGTGCCTTTTGCCTGGCATTTCAATGCCCGTACGCAGGCTGACTATCTGCATATACCTGCAAGCATTTATACTGGTAGTCATATGAATCCTGATTTGAGATACAGCGACTTTGGACTGGAGTTCCTTTTCGGTACCAGCATGTACGGGGAAGACCTTTTTCCCAATGCCAGGAATCATGTTGATGACAGATCCTGGGATAGCCTTTTCACAAGGGAGTTTTATCTGAACTTTTTACCCTATTATTTTCTCAATCGCCTTCAACGGCTCAGGATAGAAGGGGAAAAGCAAACCAGGACAGCTTATTTTTCCGGAAATGTTCGTGTGTCCCTTTCTGACAGTACTATTTTGGAAGGGAACAGGCTGCTTCGCCGGGGCAATACAGTGTGTTTGCCGGTCCTCTGGCGAAACGATAATAGCTGGGTGGCTTACAGCGACACAGCTACTGACTTTAGTTTTCTTTTACCTGATGAGTGGAAGCACGTGGAGCAGGTAAAAGTTTTTGTAATTACAAAAAACGGTTTGTCATGGAAAAGGAAAATAACACTAAAAAACAGGCAGATGAATATACACCTGGAAAGAGGGGTACCATTGCTTATAACTACAAACCAATAATGACAATGCATGTTCCCGAAATGAAATAATGCAGTATATGACCTGTAGTAGAATAATACTTCTATTTTAAATACATAAAACGATTTTGATGAGAATCTGCCTTTCAATAGTACTCCTGCTTTTCTCCATTCAACAGCATGCACAGACTATCCTTCCTTATCGGGTTGCCCGCGAGCCCTGGACAGAGACCCTGGGCAATCATCGTGTAGTGATAGTGGTAAAAGAAAACGGAGAAGCAGTGCTGGCGCAGGTACCCTGGCGCAGGCATGATGATCATCCTGACCAGAAGCGGCTGATCGTTACCGATAGTGCTGGCAGAGAGATCAGTGATATTTTTCGTGTAAAGACAGACAGGGAGGAAGGCATATTTGTTTTTCGTCCCCGGTATGGACCCGGTCTTTACTATGTGTATTACATGCCCTGGCAGGGAAAAAAGAACAGCGGATGGTTTGAAGGAGATTATCTTAAGCCGGAGAATACGCCTGAGGCAGCATGGGTTGAGGCCAACAACCTTGGTGCTTTGCGATCAGGTAGCCAAAAGCCAAAGCTGCCTTATGCTAAAGTTATTGCTATCGAATCCCGCACCGCTTTCGACAGCTTTTACCCGATGGAAGTGATCGCAACGAAGGCCGAGGAGAGATTGCTTTTGCAAAAGCATAAAAATGTAGTGATGCTTTTCCCCGAAGACAGACGTTATCCTATACGGATGCAGCACGATATACCTTACCGGTGGGTCAGCCGGGAGGCAGCCAATGCATTTACCGGTACGGCAGACCGGAACGAGTACTATACTTTTCAGGTGGGCGCCTGGGCGCCGGTGAAAGAGGTACAACGGCTGAAAATCACTTATGATAATGCGCCTTTCCCGGTAACCTGCATTAATGCAGAAGGGAAAGACTCCCGGGGAAAATATTTCCGGAAACAGATAGATATTGCCAAAGGCGATGTGCAGGCGCTGTGGTTTGGCGTGGATATACCGGAAAATGCAAAAGCGGGTAACTATAATTTTACCATACAGCTCTCAGCCGATGGTATTCCTGTACAAGCGATCAGGGTTCGCCTGCGGGTGACCGGCAATGTTATTGCCGACAGGGGAGATGATGAACGATGGAGGCATTCAAGGTTGCGCTGGCTGAATTCAACACGGGGTATAGAGGATGCACCCATTGCTCCATACACCGCATTGAAGGTACAGTCAAGATCCGTCAGCGGTGTCAGCGGGGCAGTGATGTTAGGCGATGATGGTTTGCCCCGGTCTATCACAGCGCGTGGCACGGCCATACTCAATCAGCCTGTGGCCTTCGTTGTAGAGACAGGTGAGGGGATACAATCGCTGCTGCCCTCCGGGTTTACTTTCACCCATACAGCCGGTGGAAAGGTTTCCTGGAAGGCCTCTGCTGAGTCACCATCAATTGCCGTGGTATGCGAAGGCACAATGGAGTCCGACGGGTATCTTCATTATAACCTGAGTTGCAGCTTCAAAAAGGATATAACGGTGAAGGATATACGCATGGAGCTTCCGGTGAAAAAAGACATAGCTCAATACTTTATGGGTATGGGGCTGCCGGGCATGAATGAACCTGACCGGTACGACTGGAAGTGGAAAGGTCCACAGGATGCTTACTGGACGGGCAATACCCATGCAGGCATCTATTGCGAGCTTCGTGGAGCCACTTATAGCGGACCGCTGCTCAACCTCTACCATCCCGCACCGCCGGCCGCATGGTATAACAATGACAACGGAGGATTTACGATCCGCACAGAAGGACAGACGGTCACCCATACTACCTATAGCGGCACCCGTGAGCTGAAAGCCGGCGATTCTCTCCGCTTTGAATTTGTATTGCTGATTACGCCGGTGAAGCCACTTGACCCCCGCCCGCAGTTTGTCAACCGCTATTATCATAATGGAGGCTTACCGCTGCCCGGCCCCGAAGATCTTGAAAAAGGTATTAAGATCATCAATATCCACCACGCCAATGCCGTTAATCCTTATATCAACTATCCTTTCACCACTGCTGATACCATCAGGGCGGTGACGGATCATTTTCACCGGCTCGGCATAAAGGTGAAACTATATTATACCATTCGCGAACTCACCAACCAGGTTACTGAACTGTGGGCTTTGCGTAGCCTGGGCACTGAAATATTTGCCGGCGGAAGGGGAGGTGGGTATACCTGGCTGCGTGAACATTTGCAGGATAATTATACCCCACAATGGTTTACTAATATTATCGGGTATCCTGAATCTGATGCTGCCCTGCTGACATCTGGTGACTCACGCTGGTACAATTATTATATCGAAGGCTTGTACTGGCTGGTCAAACATACCGGCATTGACGGACTGTATCTTGATGATGTAGCGTTTGACAGGGAGATGCTGAAACGTATGCGCAGGGTGATGAATGAAGTGAAGCCCGGTTGCCTTATAGATTTGCATTCCAATACCGGTTTCTCCAAAGGACCTGCCACACAGTATACGGAATACTTTCCCTATATAGACAAACTGTGGTTTGGAGAAAGCTTTCAGTACAACAAAATGTCACCTGCCAACTGGCTGGTAGAAACTTCAGGTATACCTTTCGGGTTAATGGGTGATATGTTGCAGGGAGGCGGTAACCCCTGGCGTGGTATGATATACGGTATGACTTCCCGTTACCCCTGGAAGACCGATGGTGTCATCTGCGAGCCGCAAAATATCTGGAAACTGTGGGATGATTTCGGGATAGCCGATGCTGACATGGTGGGCTACTGGTCAGAACGCCCGTTGGTGACAAGCTCTAATCCGGATGTCCTGGTAACAGCCTATCGGAAGAATAATAAGCTGCTGGTATCGGTAGCAAGTTGGGCAAAGGATACTGTGGGTGTACATTTAAATATTGATTGGGAACGTGTGGGTTGGAAGCCCTCGCAGGTACTCTTCAGGGCTACGCCGATACAAAACTTTCAGCCCTCCGCTCAATGGAAAGAGGGAGATATTCTCCTTATAGCGCCGCAACAGGGATGGCTGCTGGAAACAGACAGGGATCCGGGAAAGGAATAAAACAGAAAGCTTATCTTCCTGGAGTTATGCTGCAGCACTCATAGAGGGAAGTATTTGAATATAACAACATCATTAAATTCTTTATGCCATGGCATTTACTCTCCAACATTGCTTACGTTTATCATTAATCACCTTATTCCTGTTCTCCACGTGTACCATATCCGCCAATCCGCCTGCTATTAGCTCCATCATCCTCCATTCTAGCAAAACCATATTAAATCCCGTGCTGCAGTCAAACGACCACGCCGTACTCACGGTAACTGCTATACGCAGCAATGGCAGCACTGTGACCATTCCCCGCGACCAGTTGCGTTTCACCGCTGCCAGCAAGCTGATCAGCGGCAACGATGCGGTAGTCAATATAAAAGGCGATACCGCCTTTGCCAGTGCTGGCGGCGTAGCTACTATAACGGTAGTGTATATGCGCGATGGGCAAACGCTAACTGCCACTACAGATATCGTGGTACGGCCTTATTACCGGGAGTACCACCAGGCGCTCGTTCTCAAGCTTTTCCTGGGCATGGAAGGAGAGCCGGTGGAGCGGTTAAAAAATGAACTGCTGTTCCAAAAGCCGCATGATGTGCTCTGCACTTTTGAGCAGGCGCTGGAAGTGATCAGGCGCACCGACAACCTCACCCAGGGCATTCCCAAGATCATCTATCTGGTGGGCTGGCAGGCGGGAGGTCATGATCACTGGTACCCCGCCTGGTTTCCCGTCAATGAAAATCTCAAACGCCCGCAGGATGCCACTGCCCTCGAAAGCTTACGGTGGCTTATACGCGAAGGCAGGAAATATAATACTACTGTCAGCCTGCATATCAATATGGTGGATGCCTACAGGCATAGCCCGCTGTGGGAAGAATACATGCGCAAAGACATCATTGCGAGGGAGGAAAACGGTAGCCTGCTGGTAAGCGGTATACAGATGCGGGGCGACTCCATGTACAAAGTGAGCTATACCCGAGAATGGGAGGAAGGGCTGGCGCAGAAAAGAATTGATGGGCTTATTGCCATGATACCCGAGCTGCTCGAAGGGCATACCATACACGTGGATGTGTTCATTGCAAAGCCCGAGCATTATCCCACTATCAGCCCCTGGCATGCAAAAAAAGAACATGGTGGCATTGACATATATAAAGAGGTGGAAACCCAGCGCAAGATATTCGGTTACTGGCGGCAGAAAGGTTTTGATGTTACCGGCGAAGGCATCTTCTGGGCGCATCCTCCCGGTGAAGGATTCTACGGGCTGCAACCCATGAGCTGGTGGTATCCTTCCGATATCAGTTACCAGATGCAGACACCCGAATGCCTCTCCGCACGCGGCATGACCAGCAGGACCGATGACGGCGATTTCCGCTTCGGCTCCAGCATGCATGGAGAAGAGTTATTTATACAAAACCTCATGAGCCCTTCCGGTTTTCTCGGGCAGTTTTGCCGTACCACGCTGGTATGGTATTATCTCAGCCGCCACCAGCGTCTCGCGCTTGTGCAAGATACGCTGTATTATTCCGATGGCATACGCGCCGCTGTAGAGAACGGTCATAAGATCATACGACGCGGGAGCTTCCTGCTGCGCGACAATAATGATGTATTTGTGCCTGCTCTCTGGAGTAAAACCCCTGCTATCATTGCCTATAGTGAAGACGGTTATGACCGCTGCCAGTGGCTACTGCCTGAAGAATGGAGCGATGTTAGAAAAGTGGATATTTATCTTATTACATCCCTAGGTGATAAAGTGTTGCAGAAAGATGTGGCTGTTGACAGGCGCCAGCTTACGCTCTCACTTGACAGAGGCATTGCCGTTGCTATCAAACCATCCGGTAATCAGAGCACACTGCAGCGTCTCATCAAAAAGCTGTAATGTTTGCAGTGCTGTCGTTGTGCACGAAGATTTATAGGATTGGATAATGAAATAATAATGAGAATCCATATCTGTCAATTTATTTTCCTATTCCATAGGGCAGCCGCTATGCGGCTGTGATCACAAATTTGCAATCGTTCAAAGAATATAATGCTGTGAATTATTATAAGCTGAATGCAGGGCGTTTGCCACAGATGCATTCCGGATTTTCTGAGCAAAACATGGGACGCCAGGTATTAAACCAAGTAGTGTTATGTCAAACGTGAAACGACAGATGATAAATGTGAAATCCTTACGTTTATCGCCTGCCTGCCATGCCTACGGCAGGTAAACCTGTAGGCAAGTCTCACCTCTCACAAAGAAATACAAAAGATTATTGTTGACATAGCAATAGAGTGTTGTGGGATTATTGAATGGTGAGTTTAAAATGCATATTTACAGGGGAATGCATTTTGATTTTTGCATTGGATTGAAATCCCGCGCGGTAATATGTGATCGAGCCAATGGCTCTGGAATGCGGAACTGCAAGAGCCGTCAACCTGGTAGCATCTTGTTTCAACGGATTTCAATCCGTTGCACATTTCCGCTTGCGAAAAATTGAAATACATCCTTTTACAGGTAGCAATTCAAAAACCTTCTTACCTTAGTAACCCGCAAGTCGTTACACAAATAACCTTATTACCTTCAATACAATGACAAAAACCTTCGGCGAAAAAGTTATTGATTTCAACCGTCATCTGCATTATCCGGGAAAGCTGCCGGCAGGGTTCCAGGTGATGAATCCTTATGTGGACAACCCGGAAACAATGGAGGTGATGCAGCGGTTTTATCATAAATACTACAACGACACGTCGCAGCGCAGGTTTATAATCGGGATCAACCCGAGCCGGCACGGCGCGGGTGTTACCGGTGTGCCGTTTACAGACACAAAACGGCTGAAAAGTATTTGTGGTATAGAAATGAAATCGGCGCATACTCACGAAGTGTCTTCTGTTTTTATGTACGAAATGATAGACGGGTACGGGGGAGCTGAAGATTTCTACCGGCGCTTTTATATCAATTCACCTTTTCCATTGGCTATTACACGACAAACAAAAGACGGGAAATGGCTGAATGCCAATTATTATGATGAGCCTGATCTTTTTGAAATGGTAAAAGCATTTATGATATCCTCTTTAAAAAAACATATCAGCTTAGGATTAGATACTTCCGAAGCTTTTGTGCTGGGAAAGAAAAATGCAGATTTTATCCATAAGCTGAACAGGGAAGCGAAACTTTTTGACCGCCTGACGGTATTGGAGCATCCCCGTTTTATCCAGCAGTACAAGTCGAGGCAGAAGCAGGAGTATATTGATAAGTATATTGTGGCTTTGAACAGTTGATCTGAAAAAAATACAATTTTAAAGACTTGTATTAGGGAAAGCATTTTCTCTTTGCCGCGTATATGCTGCAGGTAGAGTACAGAGAAAGAATAAATGTTTTATCTTCCCGCCTCAATAATTACATTATTACACTATGTCTCCCTGGATACTTTTTGCTTTTGTGGTAGGGTATTTTGCTTTGCTGCTGGCAGTAGCATATTATACCTCCCGCAATTCCAATAACGATACCTTCTTTATCGGTAACAAGAACAGCAACTGGATGCTGGTGGCCTTCGGTATGATAGGTACCTCATTGTCGGGCGTAACATTCGTAAGTGTACCGGGCGGGGTAGGGGATTTTGCCGGTGGCAGCTTTAAGGGATTTGCTTATATGCAGGTGGCGATAGGATACCTTATCGGTTATGCGGTGATTGCATTCGTGCTGCTGCCGCTGTATTACCGCCTCAACCTTACTTCCATCTACAATTATCTTCAGCACAGGTTCGGGAATATTGCCTATAAAACAGGTGCGCTGTTTTTTATTATCAGCCGTACTGCCGGAGCTACGGCGCGCCTGTACTTAGTGATAAATATTTTACAGTTTTTTATTCTTGATAAAATGGGGGTGCCGTTCATTGTTACCACGGCGCTTATTTTGCTGATGATATTGCTGTATACTTTCGAAGGAGGAGTAAAAACAATTGTGTATACAGATACCCTTCAGACCACCCTTATGGTTGGCGGGCTGATCGTTTGTGTGATCTATATCCTGCATCATCTTCATATAGGCGGCGTGGAGGCGCTTTCGCAAATGAGGGAAAAAGGCTATCTGAATGTGTTCAATACAGACGTCAACAGCAAGGGTTTTTTCCTGAAGCAGATCGTAGGCGGTGCGTTTATCACCATTGCCATGACGGGGCTCGACCAGGAAATGATGCAAAAAAATATCAGTGTGAAACGGCTGGGCGATTCACAAAAAAACGTGATGACAATGGCCGTCGTGATGTTTGGCGTGCTGTTCCTCTTCCTGATGCTGGGAGGGCTGCTGTATATGTTTGTATTATCCAAAGGCGGAGCTTACACAGATATAACCGGTGAAGCAGGTGTGGTAAAAGAATTGCTTGTACCTGATCCTGCGCATGCCGGACAGATGCTCCATGTCATAGGCGACAAAATATTTCCTTCTGTTGCTATGAACTTTCTGCCGTCTTCCATCACCATCATTTTCATCATAGCCCTCATCTCCGCCCTTTTTCCCAGCGCGGATGGCGCCCTTACCGCATTGACCTCTTCCTTCTGCATTGATATCCTCGGGCTGCAGAAAAGGACCGATATGAACGAAAAGGCAAAAAAGCGTACAAGGCTATCGGTTCATTTCTCCTTTGCATTTGTCTTCCTGATATGCATTATTATTTTTCATATTATTAACAACAATAGCATCATAGACGTCATACTGGATCTTGCCGGGTATACCTATGGGCCATTGCTTGGCTTATTTGCCTTTGGCATATTTACCCGGAGGCAGTTGCCAAACAGCTATGCTATTACTGCCATTTCCCTTGTGGCGCCTGTATTGTGTTACATCATCAGCAGGAATGCCGCTCACTGGTTTGGCGGCTTCCAGATCGGTATTGAGCTGTTGTTGCTCAACGGGCTGCTTACCTGGCTCGGGTTGCTTTTGATCTCAAAAAGAAGCGGTTCTGTAAACTAAAATCAATTTATCAGCGTTGTGAGAGGGGAGAGTGGTAAATGGTAAGTGATAAGTGGTAAGACGTAAGTGGTATAGGGCGCTACAGGCTTGAGGTACAACTTGAAGACCTGGGACCTGAAGCCTAAAACCCGAAACCCGAAACCTGTAACTTGTAACCTGAAATGAACGCAACCCTAAAGACCCTGAAAGAACGGCACTGGAAGGAAAGCATGGCCCACAGCAGCTGGCAGATATTCAAGATCATGGCAGAATTTGTGGATGGTTTTGAAGCCCTGTCCAAGATCGGTCCCTGTATTTCTATTTTCGGCTCTGCAAGAACAAAACCCGGAACGCCGTATTATGAATTATCGGCGGAAATAGGCCAACGGCTGGCGGAAGAGGGATTTGGTATCATTACCGGTGGTGGCCCGGGAATAATGGAAGCCGGTAACAAAGGCGCTGCACTGGCAAACGGCAAGAGCGTGGGGCTCAATATTGACCTGCCTTTTGAGCAGCACAACAATGATTACATTGATAAGGACAAGCTGCTGAATTTTGACTATTTCTTTGTACGGAAAGTGATGTTCACCAAATACTCGCAGGGCTTTGTAATGATGCCCGGCGGCTTTGGTACGCTGGATGAGTTTTTTGAAGTGGCTACGCTTATACAGACAGAAAAATTCAAGCAGATGCCAATGGTGCTGGTAGGCAGGAGCTACTGGCGCGGCTTGTTGCAGTGGCTGGAAGATGTAATGCTGGTGGAAGGCAATATCAATCCCGAAGACCTTGCTTTGTTTGAAGTGGTGGATACTGCAGCTGAAGGGGTGCATTATATGCTGGAATACTACCGTACCCGGCAACTGGCGCCCAATTTTTAATTGCTTTTTCTTGTGTTACCTTTGCATAAAGGTTTATACATTGGAGATACTTCACCCCATGGCAGATGCTTATGCCCTGGCATATACTACTGCTGAAGATGAGTTGTTGCAGGAAGTTGCCGGCTATACCAATGAAACACATGCACATGCGCACATGCTGAGCGGTGCGGTGCAGGGCAAGCTGCTTGAACTGCTGAGCCGGATGATACAACCTGAAAGGATCCTTGAGATAGGTACATTTACCGGTTACAGCGCTTTATGTCTTGCCAGGGGATTGAAAGAAGGCGGCAGGCTGTATACCATTGAATTAAGAGCATCTGATGCTGACAGTGCACAATCGTTTTTTAACAAAAGCGCACTAAAAGATAAGATAATATTGCAGGTGGGAAATGCGGAAGATATTCTCAAAACGCTGAATGAAGGCTGGGATATTGTCTTTATAGATGCCGACAAGGTAAATTATATCAATTATTACGAAATGGTATTGCCAGCGGTTAAGCCGGGTGGTTATATAGTGGCGGATAATGTGCTTTTTCATGGTGAAGTGCTGGAAGAAAAAAAGCAGGGTAAAAATGCAAAGGCCATACATGCTTTTAATGAACATATAAAGCAGGATACAAGAGTAGAACACGTATTATTGACAGTAAGAGATGGTTTGATGATAATACGTAAAAAATGAATCTATAATCCAATGTTAAGAAAACTAAGTATTACAGCGCTCTGCGGGTTGATATTGTGGCAGCATACAACTGCCCAAAGCCCGGTTATTATCCAATACATTAATTCCTATAAATTTATTGCAATAAAGGAAATGCAGCGCACGGGTATACCGGCTTCTATTACCCTGGCCCAGGGTATACTGGAAACACAGGCCGGCTGCAGCGACCTTGTGAAAAGTTCCAACAATCATTTTGGCATTAAATGTAAAAATACCTGGCTGGGGGATAAGGTATACCATGATGACGATGAGAAAGGAGAATGCTTCAGGGCTTATTCCAACGCGGAAGATTCTTACCGGGACCACTCCGATTTTTTAAAGAACAGCCCGCGTTACGCATTTCTCTTTAAGATAGCTCCCGAAGATTACCAGGACTGGGCAAAAGGCTTGAAAAAGGCCGGGTATGCTACCAATCCTAAGTATCCGCAGCAGCTTATTAAATATATTGAAGACTACGATCTTCAACTGTACACTTTAATTGCGCAGGGTAAAAAATCAATCGGAGATGAAGCCTCCATGTATGTGGCAGAGGATAATGCAGCTGACACTCAGGCGCCCATTGCACAGAATACAACACGGAATCCGGTAGCAACGGCATCCCGTAGCGGCGGACCCCTGCCCGAAACCAGCTATCCTGAAGAAATGTTTGAGATCAATAATACCAGGGTGCTGTATGCAAAGCAGGGCAGCTCATTGCTTGCCATTGCAGAGCAATATGGTATCAGGTATAACCACCTGCTGGATTTTAATGAACTATCTCCAAATGAAGATATACTTCCTTCAGACCAACTGGTATACCTGCAACGCAAGAGAAAACAGGGACAGAAAGAATATCATGTGGCATTGACCGGTGAAACATTTTATGACATAGCCCAGCGGGAAGGGGTGCGGCTGGAAACAGTACTGAGCTATAATCATACTTCGGAAGCCACCATGCCGGGGGAAGGACAGAAAATATATTTGCAGAAAGAGGCGCCTGCAGAAAGAGAAGCTGTGCTTGCAGGCAACGAAGTAGCCAGCGTACAGTCCCCCCGGGAGATAAGCCGGGCGAAGCTGACCCATGTGGTCACCAGTAAAGAAACACTGTTCAGCATCGCAAAAAAGTATGAGGTAAATGTGGAGCAACTAAAAACCTGGAACAGCCTGGAAAAAGACGATATCCGTACCGGGCAGGAATTGGTTATCTATAAAAATTAAAGCATGTCTGTTATACAGATACATGATAAATTTTTCAGACCATATATCTCTTCTGAGCAGATCAGGGAGAAGATAGAAGAGATAGCGCGAAAGCTGGAAACAGATTATGAGGGGAAAACACCTGTATTTATTGCCATTCTGAACGGATCCTTTATGTTTGCCGCAGACCTGTTCAAGATGCTGAATATACCGGCAGAAATATGTTTTATAAAGCTGGCTTCTTATAAAGGCACCAAATCTTCCGGCACGGTAATTACTTCCATTGGGCTTGATATAGATCTTTTTGGAAAGCATGTTATTATCCTGGAGGATATTATTGATACCGGTAAAACCATGCATGAGTTTTTGCCCCAGCTTTTCCACCAGCAGCCTGCTTCCCTGAAAATATGTGCATTGCTGCATAAGCCTGAGGCTGCAAAGTTCCCTTTGATCATTGACTATTGTGGTTTTAGCATTCCTGATAAATTTGTAGTAGGCTATGGATTAGATTATGACGGGCTTGGAAGGAATATCAAAGAAATATACCAGTGGATAGATTAGTGCTGTGTCAACAATAATTTTTCGTATTTTTTGTGAGAGGTGAGACTTGCCTGCCGGTTTACCTGCCGTAGGCATGGCAGGCAGGTGATAAATGTGAGGATATCACATTTATAGCCGCCGTTTCACGTTTGACATAACGCTGGTATAAGCGCCTGTGAAGCAATATATTGTATATGATATCGTTAGATGTACTAAATTGCTTTTGATTCATGCAACGCCCTCTAAAACAGACTGCTTTACTGATAGGGTTGCTCTGCCTTTTTACTACAGCGTCTGCCCAGTATTACCTGCGGGGTGAAATAAGGGACGAAAACAATACTCCTCTGCAGAATGTACGTATTGTATTACGCTCTACGGGTTATCCTCATGCCAGTGGTATGGGTGGCGCTTTCGGCATTACTACATCCAATAAAGTGGATAGCCTTGACCTTACGCTGGAAGGCTACGAGCCGCTCTCGGTAATGGTAAAAACTACCGAATACCAGAAGATAGTTATGAAAATGCTGCCTTATACGGCAAGCATTCAAAAGCAATACCTCGTTTCTTTTACTACCAGCCTTTCAGGCATGATTACCCGGAAAATGTTCGTAGCGGATGAAACCTATAGCCCGCTGGTAGAGAATGGATTTGTAAAAACAGATGACAGTCCTGTTACGGGCATTACCCTGAATATCAACAGGGCGTCTTACAGCAATATCCGCCGCTTTATTAATATGAACAGCCCGGTGCCCGAGGATGCGGTACGGATAGAAGAAATGCTGAATTATTTCAACTTTAATTATACGCCTCCCGGCGGCGACAGCATCTTTACACTACGTTCCCAATTGAGCTCCTGTCCCTGGAATGCCGGTAATGAATTACTTTTTGTGCAGGTGGCATCCAAAAAGCTTAATCTTGATAATGTGCCCCCCAGCAATCTTGTTTTCCTCGTGGATGTATCCGGGTCAATGGATATGCCAAACAGGTTGCCGTTGCTCAAATCCTCCTTCCGTAAGCTGGTGGAGAACCTCCGTGCCGTGGATACCGTTTCCATAGTGGTATACGGCGGAGTTACAGGTGTAATGCTTCCTCCAACCAGCGGTGGCGATAAAGAGAAGATACTCCAGGCGATTGAAGACCTGAGTGCAGGTGGTTTTACACCGGGAGAGGCTGGTATAAGACAGGCCTACCGGCTGGCGCATAACAGCTTTATCAAAGACGGCAACAACAGGGTGATCCTTGCAACTGACGGGGATTTTAATGTGGGAGAGACCGGTGAAAAAGAGCTCGAAGCGCTGATCACGGAAATGAAGCGGGGAGGCATTTATCTTACCTGCCTCGGGGTAGGAATGGGCAATTACAAAGATTCAAAAATTGAAGTGCTGGCCAAAAAAGGGAATGGTAATTTCGCCTATCTTGATGATGAGCGGGAAGGTGAAAAAGTGCTTGTAAAAGAGCTGACCCAGACACTATATGCTGTTGCCGATAATGTTTCCATGCATGTGCGCTTCAACGCCAATGTAGTGAAGGAATACCGGCTTATAGGTTTTGATAATAAGCGGAGCGCTTTATCCGATACCACAAGTACCCTTGAAGGCGGAGAGATCGGATCGGGGCATAGCGTAATGGCTGTGTTTGAGCTGACGCCTGTACATGAAAATGACGGGATATCCCCAATCCCCGGGCAAAAATCAGTGGCTACCGTAACGATCAATTATTGTGATCCGGGAAAGAAAACAAAAATGCAGCATGAGCATGAATGCAACTATAATTATAAACCGCTCGACAGCCTTAACAGCCAGCTCCGGTTTGCAGCAAGCGTATGCTTGTTTGGCGGTTTCCTGCATAGCTCCCCTTATGTTAAAAATGCTTCCTGGGATGATCTGATCAGTCTTACCAAAGCATCAATGGACAGCACAGATCCCTTGCAGACAGAGTTTCTTGAGCTGGTAACAAAAAGCAAGAAAATTTATCAGCCTTCCAAAAAAAGAAAACGAAGGCATGATCTGTGAGATCCCCGGCAAAGTTCTCACGTCTACCTTTTCACATCTCACGTTTCACTTTTCATATTCATTTATCATTGGCGCTCGACCTGCCTCTCACCTTATCCGCTGTTAGGCTGCTGCATTGCCGGTAATATATTTCACCAGGCATCTTTTGGCAATGGGAAGGAGGGTTTCTTCGAGGGGGAAGCTTAGATCGGTTTCTATGCTGTATACCGCGGGGTTGGGCAGCATTGCCTGGTTCCGTATCAGCTCTGTCTTGATGCTTTCGTATGTGTTCACTATATTACGTTCCCACTGCGCTATAAAAGAGGTTTTGATGCTCCTGTATTTCTCGTCATGTTTTTCAAAAATGCTAAGGTGATAGTGATACACCCTGGTCTCTGCATAATCACCGTCGCAAAGGAAGAAATATCCTTCCCTGTTCTCCAGCGGGATGATGCCCACGGGAAGGATACTTAATTTTTCTTCTACAAACTCGTATATCTCGGCGCCATCCTTAATGGTGGCGCTCATCTTATTAATGGCAAACTGGATAATGTCTTCCAGCTCTTTCATCATTTCATCGTCTTCTATTATTTTTTCGTAGAGGATCTGCAGCTTCGACATGTCCACATGCGAAAAACGTTTGGGAAACTGGTCCTGCAATAATTGTTTGCTGTGCTTGAAATGCAGGATATTATTGTGATGGAATATGATGTCGGAAAGCTGGGGGTAAAGCTTGTTCTGGTTAAATTCCTTATGAATTTGTTGCAGGTACGCCAGCAGCGTATACTTTTTCAATTCAAAATCAATATATCCTTCTGCAAACCAGGTGTGTGACAGCGTCTTCATAACTGTAAGGGTTATTATTCCGAATATAAGGAAAAATGAGAAAAACTGTTCACTTTTAATAAGATAATAACTATTTTGTTTACAAAATAGTATGTAGTGTGATCACAGCATTTTCAGGTATGAGCAAAGCGGAGAAGCTGTCCGCCCTCCAACAGCTCTCCGGCAACGGGCAAAAGGAGATATTCCGTGTTGATCTTTCACAGGTCATTTCAAAATACACCGGTGAAACGGAAAAACAACTCAATAAGATCTTTGATGAGGCAGAGAGCAAAGACTGGATATTATTTTTTGACGAAGCGGATGCCTTATTTGGTAAGCGTACCGACGTAAAAGATGCACACGATAAATATGCCAACCAGGAAATTGCTTACCTGTTGCAACGATTGGAAAATTTTAAGGGAATTGCGGTATTTGCCACGAACAGTGTTGATAATATGCCGGAGGCGCTGAAGAAGAGAGTGGTAAGGGGTAAGAGGCAACTGTAGAGGCAAGGCATGCCTTGCCTCTACAGTGTTTACGTCTCACGTGTCATTTATCATTCACTATTGCCCATTCACCACATTGCTATATCGTTCTTGACGTATCAAAACCTTCCATCTCTTTAGCTACCGCAGTAAGAAAATTTGATCCCAGCGCGCCGTCTACGATGCGGTGATCGTAAGACATAGAAAGGTACATCATGTGGCGGATGGCGATGCTGTCGCCCTGCTCTGTTTCCACTACAACGGGTCTTTTTTTGATTGCTCCTATGGCGAGAATGGCCACCTGCGGCTGGTTGATGATAGGTGTGCCCATAAGGCTTCCAAAAGTGCCAACATTGGTAACGGTAAATGTTCCGCCCTGTGTATCGTCCGGTTTCAGCCTGTTGTTACGGGCGGCATTAGCCAGCCCGTTTATTTTTTTTGTAAGACCGGTGAGGTTAAGATAGTCGGCGTCTTTAATTACCGGCACTATCAGGTTACCATTAGGCAGGGCTGCTGCCATACCGATATTAATATCTTTCCTTATTATGATCTTATCTCCATCCACACTGGAATTGACCCACGGGAATTTTTTAATACATTTAATAATAGCTTCAATGAAAAGAGGCATAAAAGTGATCTTCTCTCCTTCTCTTTTTTCAAACTCCGCTTTTATCTTTTCACGCCATTGCACCATCCCTGTTACGTCGCATTCGGTAAAGCTGGTAACATGCGCGCTGGTATGCCTGCTTTCAACCATGTGTTTGGCGATCATCTTGCGCATGCGGTCCATTTCCACTATTTCTACATTGCCGGTATATTCAGGCGTTGCTTCCTCTTCAGGAGAGGATGATGCAGGAACGGAAAGAGCAGGTGCAGCTTCGGCAGCCTTTGCCGGAACTGCAGTCCCGGCAGCCGCTATGGATGGTGTTGCAGTAGCCGGCTGCTCTTTGCGGGCAGCGATCCACTGCAGGACATCTTTTTTAGTCACTCGTCCTTCATTGCCGCTGCCGGGGATTTTTTCGAGTTCGGCAAGGCTGATGCCTTCGTTTGCAGCAATATTAAGCACGAGGGGTGAGTAAAAGCGGGCTCCGCCGCTTTGGGGCATTACCACATGTGCCGGCTGATAGGGTACTTCCGCAGCTGCGGCTTCGTCTTCGGTACCGGAAGCTGAAACCCGTTCAGGTTCCTGCAGTTTTTCAGCAGCTACAGGATGCTCTGCCACACCATTACTGCCATGCGCCCCGTCGTCCGACTGAATACGGGCGATAACAGCATCAATAGGAACGACATCATTTTCATTATACAGCAATTCTACAATAGTGCCCTCCACTGATGAAGGAACTTCACTGTCTACCTTGTCGGTGGCAATTTCTAAAACAGTTTCGTCCATTTTCACATGGTCACCGGGCTTTTTATTCCAGCGCAGAATGGTAGCTTCCATGATACTCTCTCCCAGCTTAGGCATTACCAGGTCTACTATCGCCATACATTTTTTGAATTATCGTTGAGTTCAAAGATAAGTATTGCTACCCAAATAGGGAACAGGGAAAGCTATGCCTTATGCTCACATTATGCACAATCAGAATATGAAAAACAACAAGGGGCGTCACCCCGTTGCCTGCAGCTTCAGAGCACACCGATCAGTAATCTCAATCCCACAAGCCCGAGACATACCGCCAGCGCTTTCACTATAGCAGAAGTCTTTATTTTATGAGATAAAAGCGCGCCCAATTGTGCGCCCGCGATCACACCTATGCTCAGCCACAGGATCATGTGAAAGATATAGGGATCGGAGTAATTGCCTTTTACAGCATGCACCACCACGCTCACCGTAGCCATCACGGCCAGTATAAAATGCGAGGTGGCAGTGGCTATGTACACCGGGAAATTAAGCCAGTGCACCATCGCCGGCACATGAATGATCCCGCCGCCAATGCCAAGCAACGGGGATAGAAAACCGACTGCAACACTCACTGCAATACCTATATATTTGTTATAAGAATAAGAATATATTGTATTGGCGCTATCCGTCAGCGTTTGATGCGTCAGGGCGCTGTCTGTTTTCCTGTCGGAGCCGTTATCAGTATCCTGTTCTTTCTTTTTGAAAAAAAGAAAAGCGGAAAGCAGGATAAGAATAATGCCAAAAGCAATATTAAATGCAGTGGCGGGAATATACCTGGTTGCCAGAACGCCTAATATTGACCCGGGAATGGTAAAGCCGGCGAATAAAAGCCCGGCCCTGAAATCAATCCTTCCTGAACGCGCATATGCTATGGAGCCCGACACTGCATTACATGCCACGATTACGATGGAGATCGCTGTAATGATCTCGGGGGAAAGCGCCGGGTGGGTAAATATAAGCAATGGCACCAATAAAAAGCCGCCACCGGCTCCTATTAATGTCCCTATCGTACCTATTGCGAAACCGGTCAGTAACAAAACAATGCTGCTATCCATCCTTTGGGTTAAATCCTTTTCTGGTTGTAAAAGTTTCAAAGATATCAAATCCTCCGGCACCGGTCAATGCTATGCATTTTGATTTTTGTTGCTGATAGCTACCTTTACGTACTTAATACACAGCGATCAGTATATTTTTGCTTTTTTTCTTTTCGGTGATATGTTCCTCCTGTAGCGTAGAAACAGGCAAAAACTGCGTTTAAAGCCATAGTATTTTATACCGCTAAAAACGATCTTGCACATAATGGGGTATAATGATATGGATTATGATCATGGTACCAACAGGGAACTGTCTTTCCGGTTTGCAAATGCTGTACAAAACAGGCTGATCATGGATGCATTGCTATGGCTGGATGGAAGCGTAATTTCAAAACAGGCAGGGGAAGTCATTTTAAAAAAGGAGGGGGATAATTTAAGTTAAAGGAAATAGTAGTGGTTTTTAATTTGCTGATCCTGGCGGATTAAAACTTATAAAATTTAAAAAGGGATTGATTTCATCATGAAATCAGTCCCTTTAGTTTTTAACTTTTTTAAGGCAGCGTTTTATTGGGGTATTTTCAGTACATCACAAAGCTCAGCATAACCCAGCGTGCTGACAGAACTTCTGTTTGCCAAACCAAGTTTTACACCTCCCGGAATAATTACATAACGAAATGAATGACTATGACTGATTGCCTGGTCATTGGTGTATGCATTAGCGCTGCTGACAAGGCTTATACGCAGGTTTCCTACTGTGGGCAATGCTGACCATGTATCAATATTGGTAGCAGCGCCAATCTAGTAATATATTTGTATAGGCAGTTGCGCAGTTTGGTCGGCAGTCCATAATGATGTGGAGTAACCATTTAGCTTTCCGTAAACCAAAACGGTTCCCTTATCTAATATCTCCTGGGTTATCGCAGGGGCAGCTTTGGTATAATCCAAACTGATTGTACCGAACCTGGTAGTTACCTTAAAAATATCAGGTGTAAACCAATCAGAATACTGTACATTAGAGTCCGGTCCGTTGTCGCTCTTTTTACAACTCAATAATAATATTGACCCGGTAAATAGCAAAATACATAATTTGCCGACTTGCATATGGCTTGTTTTTGATTAATATATCCCCAAAAATTACAATATTTTTTCTATAAAAATAATTTACCGGAGAATATATTAAAAAATACCGCATTTCACTCAGGTGCAAATCAGTTAATAAGAAATAGCACCCCCAGCCCAATGATAAAAGATTGACGTGCGGTGTTTCTATCGAAGCTATGATGGTAGGTATATGATCGGGTTTAATTTTTACCGGCCCGGAGGCAAAAGCAACGCAACACAAAGGGGACGTTCAATATATAAAAGTTTAACCGATAATGCTATATCACCAGGAATTCTTTTTTGCTTAAGTTGATGGCTATGGTGTCTCACCGACAGGTAGCGGGTTCTACAGGCGGGTGTCACCACCCGCCTGCGAAAAATTGAAATGCGCCTCAGGTATGAGTAGAAAAAATAGTAATTTGAGATTTACATAAATACGATCCGGTATTGAGAAATCTTTGATTAATTTAAAAAGCAGGTATGGGCAGTGATCATAACTGTTGCCTGGGTCAATCAAACTTTTAACTGCCATAAAAAATGGATAAGCTGCATACTGTTTATTATTTTCTTGATCTGGCGGGCACTTTTGCCTTTGCCGTTAGCGGCGCAACAGCAGCCAGGCAGCGCGGTCTTGACCTCTTTGGTATATGTGCTATTGCATTTACGGTGGCATGTGGCGGCGGTATAATACGGGATGTTTGTATCGGGGCTATCCCGCCGGCAGGACTGACCACCTGGTACTATCTTGCTACTGCAATCTTTGCTGCGGGCATGACCATTGGTTTGTATCCTGTTGTACAAAGGCTCAACCGGCCGGTATTGCTCTTTGATGCTGCGGGCTTGTCGTTGTTTGCAGTTACCGGTGCGCAAAAAGCACTTTCTTATGGCCATAATGGACAGGTGGCAGTTCTTTTAGGGATTATTACGGCCGTAGGTGGCGGTGTATTAAGGGATATTTTGCTCAACCGCATCCCCGTTATACTTGAAAAAGAAATTTATGCATCGGCGGCGCTTGCAGGCGCCCTGATCGTGGTTGCAGGGAATTATCAGAATGTGCTGCCCGGCGATTGGATCGCCATCATTGGCCTGATTATATGTTTTACCTTACGCATCCTGGCGCTTCGTTATCACTGGAACCTGCCTTCTTTTCCCAAAAATAAGAACGGGAATGTTTAAAATCATGGCTTTATGACGGCTTGCCGTTTGTTATACTCATTCGTTTTCTGCACGTTCTTTTTCAATCTGCAGGATGTTGTACTGTATGTCTTTCATGATCCACCTGGCCCACCAGCTTGCATAAAAATTAAAAGTTGTTGTCAGTTTGAAATAGCTGTATAGGTGAAGCCTGTATGTCCTGTCATTTAGTTGCTGAAGTTCATAGATGTCGTTTAAGACATCAAAAGGGTCTTGTGTACCTAAAACTCTGATATAATATGCCATTGGAAAGTGTCGATTTAGAGTTATTTACAACGGATAAGAATTTGTGTTTTCTGCTTTCTGCTTTCTGACAATATTTCTCATAGTGGATTTTAAATAATGTAAAGAAGAAACAAACGCCAATTAAAGATATAGAAGTTCATTGTTAATCTTATTCTTCAATTTATAATATTCAGCCGGAAGTGCTGGTGATGACGAGACGAAGTCGAAGCAGCATTATCAATTCGCCGACATAAAACAAAGGATACACTTGGTATATGCCGTAGCTATGCTGAGTTTTTCCTTTTTACGATCGTAAAAATATTGGCGGCAACGATAGTTCTTACAAAATATATCCTGCTTTGTCATCCCGGTAGTCAGTCAGCCTTTGACAGACGATAGGTATACCCATATAATGAAAAAGATCTGTAAGGGTATTCTGAACCACAAATAAGCCGGGCCGTTTCCATCAGGAGTACCTTTCCTGTAGTCAATGTGCTTTGCCGCGGCATAAATATTTGCGGGAAGTATAAGTATAAAAAATGCGATCAGCAGCCGTGCTGCGATAACAGTAGTGCCGGGGATTAAAAGCCCGGTGGCTGCGGCGATCTCGATGATCCCCGTCAGGTAAACGGTTGTGGTTTTGTATGGAATAAAGCCGGGGAGCATCATTGCCATGCCTTTGGTAAATGCAAAATGTGCTATTGCTGTAAATGAGAGCATGACAGACATGGCTATCCTTCCCGATAAAGCAAAGTCATAATTGTTAGAGATGATTTTTGTAACAACTATTGCAATAAGGAAAGCACAGAGCAATACTATTAAAGGCTTCATCTTTTTGCGGTAAAGGTCGGCTTTATTTGCAGGATACAACAAAGCCACGAATTCCAGCAGTCCGCAAGCGGCCGGATTTATGAATACAATTTAACAAAGCCACTGATGCACGAATGTATTTATTCGTGCATCAGTGGCTATTTCTTACTTTGTTGTATACCATTTATGCCAATACCTGTGTGCCCATTTGTGCATTTGTGGCGTGAGGTTAGATCTGGTTGCTTATTATTTCATTGTGATCACAACAGGCTTAAACAGTGTTTTTTTGATCCTTGCCCTGCCTATAAACTGGTTCTTATTAATTTTCGTAAACTCTGTTGGAAAGATCATAATATCTTCATCCCTTGTGTCAAAAACAATTTCCTTTGTTTCATTGCCACTGTTATCAATTTTGCTCACCATAACCTGTCCTCCGGCTCCGTCTACATGCTTTGCCGGGGTATCGTCTGCTTCCATGCGCTCATTCTTTTTATTGTCGAGATACAGGAAGTAATACCCTGTTTCATCGCTGATAAGTTTAAAGCTCATTGTACCTCTGCCCCTTGATCCCTGCTGGCGTTTGGGTATTTTTCTCATCCATAAAAAATTACCTGAAGCGTCGATCTTAGAGGCTAATATGTCATCGTAGTGATAGACATCACTGGTGGAATATCTTCCCGGCATACTTCCCATACCGGAACTGTAATGTTGGCGTACTTCAATAAAATATTCTTCGCAGGCGATCAGCACGCTGCCATCATTTTCCACTACCACATTTCTCACTTTAAGGTTTGGCGCTTCATAGTCCTCATCCTTTTCTATTTTTCTTTTTTTCCGGCGCGATTCAAATTTCTGCAATTCGGCAGCAGGAAATTTGTAATATCCTTTTTTATAGTTTGAGATATTACCATTGGTATCCAATATGCCTAAAAATATACCTTCCGTGCCTTTGTTTTTTGCATTTTTACTATAGGTACATGCGATGATCATATCGTGCATACTGTTTTCGATCAGTGAAGATTCCTGGATAAAATATTCATCAAGGGAAATAGTTGCCTGGATCACCTGCTGATTATCTTTGGTGAATTTAAATACTTCCAGATGATATCCCGGATTGCCTGTAGCTTTATCCACTTCTTTGCGGTCGTCGGAATTATACACTTTAGCCAGTAAATAAGCATTTCCGTTGATGTCAAGGGCAAAATCCTCATTATCCATTCTCTTTTCCGTATAAGGCATAGTGAATTCGTTGCCCCAGATCTTTTGCATATTCTCATCAAAAACATGAATGCCTAATTTGTCGTAACTGTTTTTATCTTTTCTTGATTCCGGGACACGACGGTAGCTGACCAATAACTTTGTATGGTTCGCATCAAAATTGAAATCATATTTGCCTATTTTTTTATAGCTGTATAAACCGATAGTCTGGTACCCGGAGGCTCCCATCTTCTCTGCCTCAATGAGCTTTTGATTATTGGCGTCCAGCCTTCCTTTTTTTACATCTACCTTAGTGGCGTACAGCAATTCTTTCTGAGCTTCCTTATTCCAGTCGCTTCTCAGCCAGAAATAATTTTTGTTGAAATCAACCAGTATTTCACTTACCATATCCCTGGTGGCTTCGGGTACTTCTATAATTCGCTCATCGGTTTGAGAAAGCGTTTTAGGGTTAAAGCGGGTTATGTATAAAGCTTCTTTTTTGAGGGAAAGATTAACGACGCCATCCGTTTCGTTGCCAAAAAAGGAGAGATCTTCCGCTTTCCTGGGCAATCCATATTCCGAGCCCATTTTGAATTGGAACTTGTGTTCCTGGGAGTAGCAGGTGCTTACCATGCTGCAAATAGCAATGATCAGTATTTTTTTCATCGGTTCGTTTGCACCATTAACGAAAAATGCAGGAGAATATTTTTTTATGTTTGAAGAGGCTGAACCACAAAGGCACGAAGGCGCAAAGTTGCACAAAGGGGTCAAAGTTCCTGTAAAAAACTGCCAGGACGATGAAGCAGCCCCCCTTGTGGTAGTTATCTTTTCTGTACCGGAGATGGCTTTTCCCGGCTTTCGGGATTGCCATGACCTTTGAAAATTATGCTTCTTTTATTGCCATAAAAGTTTCCATGGTAAGCCCGGGGCCAAATGCAGCCGCCAGTATTTTTTCGCCGGCTGCCGGAGAAGAGCCCAGGATTTGCTTCAATACGAATAAAATAGTAGGAGAGGACATGTTGCCATATTTTTCCAGCACCTGGTAGCTGTGATGCAGGGCCGGGGCATCTATGCGCAGGCTCTTAGCTACTGCTTCGAGGATCCGTTTCCCGCCGGGGTGTATGCACCAGTAATTTACCGCATCCCTGGTGATGCCTGATCGTTTTAAAGACCTGTTCACCAACGCTTCAAAATCCTCTTCTATAAGGTCGGGGATATATCCGCTCAGCGTCATCAGAAAACCGGAGGAAGATAATTCCCATGCCATATCTTTCCGCCCTTTGGGAATGATCTCCGAATAAAAGTTTTCTATTTTAAGACCGGTTGCCGGGAAATCGTTATGAGTAACCAACGCAGCGGCTGAGCCGTCGGCAAACAGCATACCGGAAGTAATATTGTCCATAGTGGCTTCCCGCTGAAAATGAAGGGTACAAAGCTCGGTACATACGATCATTACTCTGGCGCTGTTATCATTTTTGCAAACAGCATCTGCCAGTTTGAGAGCGTGGATGGCTGCATAGCAGCCCATAAAGTTGACAGATGTTCTGAAGATGGTATTCTGCAATTCCATAAGCTCCATTACGTGCAGATCAAGACCCGGAGCACTCATACCGGTGCAGCTTACTGTTATGAGATGAGTGATCTCGCCGGAAGAGATGACTTGTTTCATGCAATTGCGTATGGCGTCTACGGATAACGGTGCTGCATACTTGTTGTATACCGCCATGCGTTGTTCCAGTGATGGGAAGGGCTCCAGGTTCTCTGTTCTCGGGTAAAATTTCCATTCCTGGGCCGGCCGGCTGTAATCTGCAATAACAGAATAACGGGAATGTATACCGCTTTGGTGGTACAGGAACTTCATCTTTCGCTGCTCAATGGCGTTGGCGGCATATACGCGCTGCATGAACTGCAGGATGTCTTCCTGGTTATGCCGGTATTGCGGTAATGCGGTTCCTATAGCGATAATTTTACTCAAAGTAGTTTTGTATAAAAATGATAATAAACGAAATATTGGTACAAAAGGATGCTATGAGGTTCATCCGCATAGTATGAGTATAACTGGCATTCAAATTATTGTGCCAGGCTTTAAAGGCCCACCACAGAAAATAGATAATCACTGGTAGCATGCATAGTGTAAACACGTAAAATGCCTGTGTTTGTAGTGAAGAAAAGAAATAGTATGCCAATACTGCAAATGCAAGTGAGTAAATTATGCCACAGTAAATAAATGTGCCGCGATAGCCCAACATATAGCTTAAAGTTTTCACGCCATCCTTTGCATCTGCCTCATGCTGGTATATTTGCGTAAGCGGGTAAAAGCCGCCAACGAGCAGGCTGGCTGCGATCATCGGGAGCACAGGGATATCAAGTGTCTTATCAAAACTGCAGCCATGATACACCAGGGCGAAAGTAACTGCACCCTGGAATACTGCCACCGTAAGATAGCCTGCCACCGGGTATTGCTTCAGGCGTATGCCCCTGTAGCTGTAAGCTTTGGAAGCAAGTATATAGGCAAGAATACCTGCAGCAAAATACAGGCTGATGAATATGCCCAGCAGTATGGCAAGTCCGTCCAGCAGTATGGTGACGTATAATAATTGCCGTGTTGGCTGTAAGGGTTTCTTTACGCCTCCGATACTTTCTGTATCGCGGTCCATATAGCTGTTGTACCCGTTGCTCGCCGGATATACCAGCAGGTGCAATATTGCAAATACCATTATGGCATGAAAGCCATTAATATATACCAACTGGCTCAGGGCAAACCAGAACACCGGCATTAAAAAAAAGGAAAAATGAAACCTGAGCAACTGCAGGGTGGAAGGACGTAGTATTGTGGATGATCTGCCGGGCATAAAGTGGTTATAGTTGTATAATCTGCCTTTGTAAGGTAAGGTTTTTCAGTGACCCGGAATAATATACAGACTTTCAGATGCAGGGGTTGCCAGGGCTATGTTTAATCGTGAAATACCGGAAGCCAAACGTAAAAATCTCAGGATTCGCCTTTCACGTCCCGCAATTGTAATATCCTTGTAGTTACCAGCAACTGACCGATATGTCGCTGGGTATGTTCAGCCGCATGGAACAGCAACCCGAGAACGGTTGATGGAATTTGCGCCCGTCCCACGCCTCTTATGTCTGTCAGTGTTGCAGGATCGGTTGCGGAAAGCTGCTCAATGGCTTTATCCACCTGTTCATTGAACCGTTGCACCAGTTCTTCTGTTGTACATGATGTGGCAGGAGGGTGTTGTTCATTGCGCAGGTAGTTTAATTGCGCTTCGGTGAGCATTTCGCCCCTGGCGTAGGTGAACAGGCGGTCCAATACTCCCCTAAGGTGCTGCAGGTGAAAGCCGGGAGAAGCAACGCCACCCGGTTTTTCCCACAAAAGATCCGAAGGAAAATCCTTCATGAATGCATTAAGCTCTTCACGCGCCTGCAACAAGGCATGGGCTGCGGGTTGCAGGTATGCGTTAATTCCCGGAAGCGGGCCGCGCAGCCATACTTCGTATTGTTGTTTTTCTGACATGAGCAAAAGTAAAGATAGTCTGTAATAAATGTCTATTCTTTGCCTTTGTAAACCATCAACCACAAGTAGCCCGTAACTATTGCCAGAAGAGAGGCCAACAGCACACCCACTTTTGCCATATCCTGCATGGACTGATCGGTAAAGGCAAGCATGGATATGAATATAGACATAGTAAAGCCTATCCCGGCCAGTATACCAATACCTGCCATTTGCATCCAGCTGACACCTTCCGGGAGCCGGCCCCATTTTAACCTGGTGATACACCAGCAGGCCAATAAAATACCCAAAGGTTTTCCTAAAAATAATCCTGCTATTATCCCATAGCTGAGCGAGCTGCCAAATGCTACGGCAAAATCAGAAGGTATAGCTATGGCTGTGTTGGCAAGTGCAAAAACAGGCAATATGATAAAGTTAACGGGCACATGCAGCCGGTGTTCCTGTTTGCTTAACTGGCTGACCGGGATAGTGAATGCAAATAATACCCCGGCAATAGTAGCATGTATCCCTGAGTTGTATATGCAGTACCATAATAAAATGCCCAACAGGTAATTCCACCAGCCGAACCTGATCTTAAGCCGCGGCAAAAGCAGGAGCACTGTAAAGGCAATACCGCCGGCAAGCAGGTAAAGCCAGTTCACCGCTGCCCCGTAAAAAAGGGCGATAACAAGTATGGCGCCGAGGTCATCAATGATGGCAAGGGCAGTTAAGAAAACCTTCAGCGATCCGGGTACCCTTTTCCCAAGCATGGAGGCTACCCCGAGGGAAAATGCTATATCCGTTGCCATAGGAATTCCCCAGCCATGCTGGTAAACAGTTTCCTTGTTGAACAGGGTATACAGTATAGCGGGCACTACCATACCGCCTATGGCTGCAAACACGGGCAGCAACGATTGCTGAACAGACGACAGCTCTCCTTCCAGCAGTTCTCTTTTGATCTCCATACCAACCAGGAAAAAGAAAACTGCCATCGCACCGTCGTTTATCCAGTGCAGCAGCGAATGAGGTAAATGTATACTGCCGGGAAAATGAAAAGAAAAGCTCCAGGAATCAATATACTGTTCGCCAAACGAAGTATTTGCCAGCATTATGGAAACAATACTGCAGGCAAAAAGTATGATGCCCACCGAACGGCTGTCGCCGACAATTCTTTGCAGCGGGTTAATTAATACAGTACTGATAAGATTATTGCGCCTCATGGCTTTAAAGATAATACTATTACTATTTCAAACGTGAAACCTCCCGGCCGGCAGGCTGGTGTGAGAAGTGAAACATGCCTTTCACCTTTATCCCCGTCCGAATGGCATTCAGCCGGGCGGGCTCTCGATTTTCACGATAATACAGACATAATTGACATGACTTAGTACTATTGCTGCTGCTGCTGTCCTTTGGCAGGCTCCCGGATCTTTTCCGCTGTTTTTCCGGAGGGCTGTACTTCCATTTTTATATTGTCCGGTTGTTCAAACCCGCTTCCGTCTTCATGGCCTACAGAAACATATAATGAAAGTGTTTGTTGTGCAGTTCCTTTGAAGGTACCTTTTACGGGCGTGCAATCTTTAAAATATCTGCCTACCGATAATTTTACATGCGTATCAGTGACCCACATATTATTTGTAGGATCTATGCCGGCCCATCCATATCCCGGTACCCATGCTTCTACCCATGCGTGTGTGGCGCCTTCACCACGCATGCCGTTTTTATTGGGGCATATATACCCGCTCACATATCTCGCCGGTATATGTACGGTGCGCAGCAGTTGCAGCAGCACATGCGCAAAATCCTGGCAAACTCCCGAGCGGTGACGGAAGATCTCATCTACAGTAGTCTCTATATCCGTAACATCTTTTATATAGCGGAAGTGTTGAAAAACATAGGAAGAAAAGTAGCTGATGGTTTCCGCAACAGATTTTTTTTCTCTGTATACCGGCGCAATGATCTCACTGATCATTTGCTGCGCCCCGATCTCTTCCGGCACAGACAATTCCCACAGCCTTATGTTTGTACTGACTTCTTGTTGAAGCTCATCAAATCCTATGCTTATATGCTCCGGAGAGGCTTTGCCAATGGTATTGACCAGCAACCTGCTTTCGATAGTCATGGACTGATGGGGTGCAAGCAGGTTGAATACGCCGGCATTATTTCCCCAGTAGTCGGTATATATTTCTATGCGCGGCGAGCCGGTGATCATTATATCCTGTTGCAGCGTTTGTTGTTCGGGACAGGAATAAGGATACAGCTTTATTTCGCTAATGCTTTCTTTCACAGGGCTGTCATACTCATATCGTGTGATATGATGAATTTTATATACAGGCATCGTATAACAATAGTTATTGATAGGAGAAGAAATTTTGGTTGAGCTGCCGGCTTATCTGCAGCATTTCCGTTCTTATATCATCAAAAAAAAGCCGGAGGTTGCCGCTATTGATTGTTGACCTGTCCATATATTTTAAACGGCTGTACAATCTTCTGAAGCTGCACATCAGTTCCATATTGTCGGGCGACTGGTTTTCCAATACGATATCATTCAGGTATTTTTCTATTCTTTCAAGCGTATACATTACCGAATGAGGGAAATCTTCGTTGAAGATCACCTGGTGAAGTACATTTTTGTTATAGTTGGAGCCACGGTATGTTTTCAGGTGCAGCTCATAGCCTGACAGGGCAAATAACAGTTCTCTCCATTGAATGATAGCATTTTCCGCGCCAAGATTATAATTGATCTGTTTGTAATGCTGGTCTGATTCTGTAATGATCTCAAAACAGCGCTCTATAAATTTGCCGAGATTCATAAAGCTCCACCCAAGCCCACGCGGCATAGTTACGTCTGCAATACCGGTATACAACAGGCTGTGATGCGAAAATAATTGCAGGGTTTGTATAATATCCTGTTGCCCGAACCCGTCGCCGGCTGTAAACTGGTTGACGAGATGGTATAACGCATTTACTTCTTCCCACGCTTCCTTGGTGATATGATCCTGGGCGCCGCGCGCATTTTCGCGGGCTCTTGTAATAATGACTTTTAATGAGCTTTGGTTTTGCTGGTCGCACATCAGTATACCTAACGTTCCATTGGTGTCATTTTCCAGCGCACTGACCGTTGCTTCATCCGCCATGGAAAAGGTTTCGAGAATAGGGCGCCAGGTAGTATGCCCTATCGTCACCCCGTCGAGCGACAGCACATAACGGGTGGTCGTTGCCCTGATGAGACCATCTGCCCTTTCCATATAGCGGCTCAGCCAAAACAGGGAATCTGCAATTCTGCTTAGCATTTTTTGGGTTTTATTAGTTGGCAAAAATATTTTGAGCCTTTGAATTTTTAATTATTTATTTGAAATATCTCCAGGCTGTCTGTCATATCTTTCAAGGGAAATTATATATCTACGATCCACGTATCCTTGCTACCTCCGCCCTGCGAGGAATTTACGATTAGCGAACCTTGTTTTAATGCTACCCTTGTCAATCCCCCCGGCACAATTTGTACGCCATTGGGCCCGCACAATGCATAAGGTCTCAGATCAACATGCCTGGGCTGAAGCCGGCCATCTATAAAACAGGGTACGGTAGAAAGCTTTATGATCGGCTGCGCAATAAAGCTCCTGGGATCTTTCTCAATTTCCATTCGTGCTTTTTTCCATTCTTCTTCAGGAACGGAATTGCCCATGATCATGCCATAGCCGCCGGACTGATTGGTGCGTTTAATTACCATATTGTCAATGTGCTTAAATACATGCTCCCTTGCATCGGCCTCCCCGAGCTCGTAAGTGGGTATATTGCCCAATATAGGCGCTTCGTTGAGATAATATTTTATCATTGCCGGCACATAGGCATATACTGCTTTATCATCTGCCACGCCATTGCCTATTGCATTTACAATAGAAACGTTTCCTTTCCTGTAGGCTGTCAGTAAGCCGGGAACACCCAGTACGCTCGCCGGGTTGAACGCCAGCGGATCAAGGAATTCATCATCAACCCTCCTGTATATTACATGCACCTGCTCCAGGCCATTGGTGGTTTTCATATACACTTTATGATCGTCAATTACCAGATCGCGGCCTTCTACCAGTGAAATTCCCATTTGCCGGGCGAGAAAAGTGTGCTCATAATAGGCGGAGTTGTACATGCCCGGGGTAAGCAGCACTACAACAGGGTTAGATATCTGCGTGGGCGCCAGTTGAAGCAGGATATCATACAGGATCAACGGGTATTTACCAATGACCCTTACATTACTGGCGGCAAACATATCGGGGAAAATTCTTTTAGTGACTTCCCTGTTCTCCAGCATATAGCTGACGCCGGAAGGGGTGCGCAGGTTATCTTCCAGTATATAGAATTTCCCGTCTTCCCCTCTGATCAGGTCAATGCCGGAAATATGAATATAAATATCATGAGGCACTTTAATGCCCTGCACTTCTCTCAGATAATGGGGGCATGATGCAATAAGCTGCTGCGGGATGATATTATCCTTCAATATCTGCTGTTCATTATATACATCTTTCAGGAACATGTTGAGCGCTTTCAGGCGTTGCTGAATCCCTTTCTCCACGGTTTCCCATTCTTTGCTGGTGATGATACGTGGGATGATGTCAAAAGGAAAAATGCGCTCAATGCCCCTGTTGTCGCTGTATACGGTAAATGTAATTCCCTGGTTCATGAACATCTCCCCGGCAAGCCGGTCCTTATGCTGCAGGTCGGGAACATTTAAATGCTGAAAAGATGAAACTAATTTACTGTACTGGTGGCGGATATTTCCTGAATCGCACATTTCATCCCATACTCCGGGAGAACAGGTATAGTCTTTTAACAGGGCTTCAAGGCTCATAGTTGCAAATTGGTTTTATGGTCACAAAAAAATAAACAGGCTTCAACGGAGATGCGTGCAATACATGCCAGCCGATGACAAGCTATAGCAGGAAGGCAGTTCACCGGCTTATCGCAGGTGTATTTGTTTTTGTGATGGATTGCTACAGGTATTGCCATATTGCTGTTGATTAAAGCGGATGACGGGCATCCTTACGCATAGCCTGGAATTACGATGCCGTTACATAATTGCAACAGACATTGCATAAGCATTTATCGCCAGGGAATACGCAGATAGGGCAGTAGCAAACTGTAAGAAATGAAATTAAACCGTTTTTTGTTTTTGACAAAATTTAATATTACGACTAAGATGTTTTATTTTATTTAATAAGATTTAACTGATGGTAGATATTTTTTATTTATCTCTGGCAGGAATTAATAACCTTAACGATGGTGCAAAAAGCTGTATAAAAGCAAAATTTACATTATGCATTGCTATCAGGAGCCGGCTTCCGCTTCTTTTTCCATCATCAGGTAAGCTTTGATAAAGCCGTCAAGCTCACCGTCCATTACAGGCTGCACATTTCCCACCTCGTAATCAGTGCGGTGGTCTTTTATCATTTTATACGGGTGAAATACATACGACCTGATCTGGCTTCCCCACTCAATTTTTTTCTTGCTGGCATTATTGGCATTTTTCAGTTCTTCCCGCCGGCGCATCTCTTCTTCATACAGGCGGCTCTTCAGCATTTTCAATGCTTTTTCTCGGTTTTCGCCCTGGGTGCGCGATTGCTGGCATTCTACAATAATGCCGGAAGGTATATGTTTCAGGCGCACGGCAGTTTCCACTTTGTTTACGTTCTGTCCTCCTTTACCACCGCTCCGGTAAAACTCCCACTCCAGGTCGGCGGGACTTACTTCAATTTCAATAGAATCGTCTACCAGGGGATAAACATATACGGAGGCAAAAGAAGTATGTCTTCTCGCATTACTGTCAAAAGGTGATATGCGCACAAGGCGGTGCACGCCATTCTCTGCTTTCAGGAACCCGTAGGCAAAAGGTCCTTCGAATTGCAGTGTTGCGGATTTTACCCCGGCGCCATCGCCTTCCTGCCAGTCGAGCTCTGTTACATTCCAGCCCTGCTTTTCGCCGTACATACGGTACATGCGCGCCAGCATCTCCGCCCAGTCCTGGCTTTCCGTACCGCCGGCGCCGCTGTTGATCTGCAATACGGCGGGCAGCTCGTCTTCCGGCTGGTTGAGCGTGCTCTTAAACTCCGCTTCTTCAATAAGGGATTTCGCATGCCCAAAGGCGGCTTTTACCTCTTCTTCTGTTCCTTCTCCTTCTTTCCAGAATTCGAAAAGAACGGCAAAGTCCTCAATTGCCGTATGAACACTTTCATACAGGTTTACCCAGTATTCATTCAGCTTGATGTTCTTGAGAATTTGCGTTGCCCTTGCATTGTCGTCCCAAAAGCCGGGAGAAAGGGTCAGTTGCTTGTCGCTTGCTATTTTATCTCGCCTGTTAGCGACGTCAAAGAAACCTCCCCAACACCCCGAGGGATTGTCTCATATCTTTTAGTTGCTCCTGTGTCATAGGCGGCAAAAATAGGGGAAATATTTTTGATGGAGGAAAAGTTTGATTTGCAATATTTTCTTTATGTACTTTGCATTTACGGTCTTGCGTGAAAATGTTTTCTTCCTTTTAAATAAAACTGTATGCCCGCAGACAAACGTGTAGATGCTTATATAGCAAAATCAGCCTCTTTTGCACGGCCCATTCTCCAACATCTGAGGCAGCTTGTGCATGCTGCCTGTCCCGGTGTTCAGGAAACTATCAAATGGGGATTCCCGCATTTTGAAGCGTATGGTGCGATACTATGCAGCATGGCCGCATTTAAGCAGCATTGTGTGTTCGGCTTCTGGAAAGTATCCCTAATGAAGGATGCGGATCATATTCTCACGGTAAAAGACCGTGCATCCATAGGGCATCTCGGAAGGATAACTGCTCCCGAAGACCTGCCGCCGGATAAAATATTGAAAAGCTATATCAGGCAGGCTGCACAGCTCAATGAAGCCGGCATTAAGCTTCCTCCCAAACAAAAAAGCACTGCTGCTTCAAGTCCTGTAGAAGTGCCTGATTATGTAACAAAGGCTTTAAAGAAAAATGCTAAGGCCCGCAAAACATTTGAAGTTTTCAGCCCAAGCCACAAAAGAGAATATATTGAATGGATCAGTGAAGCCAAAACAGATGCCACGCGGGATAAAAGGATCACAGCTATGATAGAATGGGTAGGAGAGGGGAAGCAGAGAAACTGGAAATATGAAAGCAACAAATAAATAATATAATGTTGTGTTGACCGTAATTTGTCGTATTTCTTTGTGGGAAGGGAGACTTGCCTACCGGTTTACCTGCCGTAGGCATGGCAGGCAGGCGATAAAGGTGAGCATTTCGCATTTATCATTTCACTTCTCACGTTTGGTGAGTATGCAGAGGTTTGAGATGTCTTCTTATATTGGTTGATCATGTATAAAAAAGGTTTTCATGAAATATATAATTTCTCTTTGGGTGCTTTTACTGACAGTTGCTTTCTCAAACGGGCAGACGGGAACAACGTTCGCTGAAAAATTAGGATACCCCAAAGGCGCCAGGGTGATCATCATGCATGTGGATGATATGGGAATGTCGTATGATTCCAATATAGGTGGTATTGAGGCCATGACAAAAGGCGCAGCCAACTCCTGCAGTGTAATGATGCCCTGCCCCTGGGTGCCGGGCTTTGTTCACTACCTGAAAGAACATCCTGGACTTGATGCAGGACTGCACCTTACCCTCACTTCGGAATGGAAAGATTACCGGTGGGGACCGCTGAGCGGGAAAACACAAACGCCGGGACTGACAGACAGTGAAGGGGCGATGTGGAGAGGAGTTAAGGACGTAGTAGCCCATGCTTCTGCCGATGAAGTAGAAACGGAGATCAGGGCGCAGATAGACAGGGCTAAAACCATGGGTTTTGAACCTACTCATATAGATTCACACATGGGCACATTGTTTGCCACGCCGGCATTTATTGAGCGTTATATAAAAGTCGGCATAGCATACCAGATACCTGTGATGTTCCCTGGCGGTCACAATACGCTGATCGCAGAAGAGATGAAAAATACCGGAGCGGATATGGAGATGACCCGCGCAGTCGGGAAAAAATTATGGGCTGCAGGGCTGCCGGTGCTGGACGACCTGTACAATGACAGCTATAGCTGGAAATTACCTCCGGGCACAGCGCCCACCGATGAAAATATCCGTGATTTCAAAACAAAAAAATACGAAGAGGTATTGAAATCTCTCAGGCCGGGTGTTACTATGATCATTATGCATTGTACCAATACTACTGAAGTGTTTCCCTATATATCAGATTCCGGCATTACCCGCAGGGGCGATTTCATGGCAATGCTTAATCCCGAGTTGAAAAAGTTTATTGAAAAAGAAGGCATCATATTTACTACCTGGAAAGAGCTGAAGGAGAGAAGAGACAAGTTGAAATGATCAGGAACCACGGAGACAGGGAGGCACGAAGTTGCACAGAGTTTTGTTTGTCGTTTCACGTTTATCGTTTCACTTCGCCCTGGTTTGTATCTCACGAAACAGTTCCGGGGAGATGAGATGGTTTGTCGTCTGTCGTTTCACATCTGTCGTTTACTGCTTTCTGCGCCTCCCAATATATTTTTCAGGTATCCATGAAACGCGATAGCGGATGGCTAAAATAACAGCTTTGAAGAAGAAGAAACGCAGGGCTTCAGAAGGATGCCTGGTAAACACAATCTTTCCGTTTTTCACTTCCCTTACATATTGAAGTGAGTTTTCCCTTGGGTTTTTGCTGAATCTGTATAATAAATAACTCATAGGTTGTGCTACGGATTAACATTGATCGAAAATATCAATATGCACTTAGTCTGCCAATTTTTTTCGATGAATGAACCTCTTTCAGGGATGGATAAACGGTATTCGTGAGAAGTGAGAGGTGAGAAGATAAAGGTGAAAGATGTCTCATATCTCACGTCTATCGTTTCACGTCTCACACCAGCCTGCCGGCTGGCAGGTTTCACGTCTCTACATAACACTATTAACGATGAAGTCGTACCTTTTGGATGATTTTTTTCATGATCAATAAAATCTTACAGGATGAAAAGAACAGCCTGTTTTTTTATAGCCTCTCTCGCATTGTCTTTTTCTTGCAATGCGCAGGAAACCCCGGTGTTGCTCAGGCATGCCCGTATTATTGACGGCAATGGCGGCCGGCCGGCAGAAAATGTGGATATGCTGCTCAGGGGAGACAGGATTGCAGCTATCGGCTCCAATCTACAAGCCAAAGACGCCACTATTGTGGATATGAGTGGCAAGACCATTATGCCGGCGCTGATAAGCGCGCATAGCCATATAGGTTATGTAAAGGGGAACGGCAGCAGCCCGGCAAATTATACAAGAGACAACCTGTTGCTGCAGTTGGATCGCTATGAGCGTTATGGCGTTGGCGCTTTGCTTTGTATGGGTACAGACCGGCCGCTTATTTTCAGCGGCTTCAGGGATTCTTCCCGTGCGGGCCTGTTGCCCGGCGCCCGCCTGTATTCAGCCGGGTTTGGTTTTGGTATGCCCGGCAACCCGCCGGCTGCGGCTTTTGGATTTGACAAAACCTTTACTTCGGGTGATGACCCGGAGATCGCAAAGCAGATCAATGCGCTGGCAAAATTAAAGCCTGAAGTAGTAAAAATATGGGTGGACGATTTTGGCGGCTCCAACCCAAAGATGCCCGAGCCGGTATACCGTGCCATTATACGGGAGGCGCATAAGCATCATCTCCGCGTGGCAGCACATCTCTATTATCTCGCTGATGCCGGTAAGCTCATTGATGCGGGTATAGATATCATTGCCCATAGCATACGCGACATGGATATAGACGAAAGCACACTTAAAAAGATGAAAGAAAAGCATATCATGTATATACCCACACTGTCGCGGGATGCATTTGAATTTATGTATGCAGATAACCCGGCATGGCTGCACGATGATTTTTTCAAAGCTTCACTTGAACCGGGAGTATATGAAATGGTGAGCTCCAAAGCGTTTCAGGATAAAATGCGAAACGCTCCGTCCTATGGCACGATCAAAGCCGGCTTAGCCACTGCGCTGCGCAACCTCAAAAAGATCCATGACGCGGGCATCACCGTAGTGATGGGAACAGATTCAGGGGCAACGCCTACCCGGGCAGAAGGCTTTGCAGAGCACCTTGAGCTGCAGCTCATGGTGCAGGCAGGGCTTACCCCGCTTGAAGCGATCACTGTAAGCACTAAGAATGCTGCGCAATTGCTGCGTTGCGATAAGGATTACGGCACGCTTGAAGCCGGCAAAAAGGCGGATTTCGTTGTATTGGGACAGAACCCGCTTACAGATATCCATAATACTGAAACCATTGAAGAAGTATGGAAGAACGGGAAAAAAGCAACCTCGCAGGCAAGCCATTGAAAACCGGGCATATTAAAGCAGACCATCAGCCACCTGCGCCCTGCCGTTTTTTATTTTGAGAAATTTTGTTACGCAGGATGGTATCTCTTCTTTATAGTGGCTTACGTACAGCAGCGTGGTATGGAAGCCATTGCAGATGTCATCAATGATCTCCCTGAACTGCTGTATATGTGCTGCGTCCAGCCCCTGGCAGGGTTCGTCAAGTATCAGCAGGGGCGGGTTTTTTACCAGCGCTCTTGCAAGCAATACCAGGCGCTGCTCGCCGGCAGACAGCCGGGAGAGCAGATTGCGCTCCAGCTTTTGCAGCTGGAACAGGCGCAGCCATTGCATCACCTGCTCCCGCTGCTCATCTGTTACCTGCCGGAAGAGACCAATGGAATCGAAAATACCCGAGGCTACTGTCTCAAATACTGTTGCGGTATAATCAAAAAACAGATGCATCTCCGGAGATACATAGCCGATATTTTTTTTAATATCCCAGATGCTTTCGCCGCTGCCTCTTCTTTTATCAAAAAGATATATTTCGTTGGAATATGCTTTTGTATTGTCGCCTGTAATCAGGCTGAGCAGGGTGGATTTGCCGGCGCCGTTAGGCCCTGAGATGCTCCATCTTTCTCCCCGCCTTACTTCCCAATTCACATCATCCAGTATCTTTTTCGCGCCATAGGCTATTTCCACATGCTGCATCCTGATGGCAAATTCAAACGATGGGCTGCTGCCGGGTCTGAGCTGATGCAGTAATGCATGATCTATATTGAATACTTTGTGATCGTTCCATGCTCCCGGAGTATACGCTTTCCTGTTGATTGCTGTAAGCGTTCCCTTTTCGAGCAGCGATATATGAGTGATGCATCCGGGCATATCGGCGGTGGAAGTGATCAGCAGTATTTTAACGCCTGCTGCAGACAATGTATTAAGAATATCAGAAAGTATTTTTCTGCCCTCCACATCAAGTCCCACAAAGGGATTATCAAGAATGAGCAGTTTAGGCTCCTGCAAAATAGCCGCCGCGATCTGGAGCCTCTTATTTTCCCCGTTAGAGAGCTGTATCAGGGGCTTTTGCATTAACTGATCAATATGAAGGATCCCCGGGATGGCAGCGGTTTCAATCCCGCAAACGGTGGTTTTGCTGCCGGAGTTATACTGCTGCAACAGGGTTTGTACTGTTATGGCGTCTTCGGAATCAGATGCATTGTAGCGTTGCTGGTAATAAAAATCCGAGGTATTGGAAAGGTTTTTAAAGCGGTGCTGCTGCTCCACTACTACAATACCGGCAACAGAAATGCCGGTACCGTACTGCAGTGTGCCGGTATAAAAATGTTTTCCGGCGAGGGTATGCGCCAGTGTTGTTTTGCCGCTGCCCGAAGCTCCGGCAATTGCCCATTGCTCATTTTCCCTGATAGTTAAGTGTATATTTTTTAAGATCTCTTTCCCGCCTGCCCTTACCGTTAATCCATCTAATTTCAAAAAAAAATCAGCCATTGTTCTTTACATTTACAATGGCTGAAATTATAGATTTGTTTTTAAAATCGCTCTTAATCTTCATCTTCATAATATGCATCTTCATTGTTATAATATGAAGATTCCCATTCTTTCACTGCCTGGTCGTCAAGCAATTCAATGATCTCAAAAATCGGGTCGGTTTTTCTTTTCCATTCTGTAACCTCCGTTTCCACATATTTTGAAATGAACATACAATGATCAGATTCGAGCATAATCCTGATCATCACAATAGGAGATTTTTCTTTCTCCTGGATAAGATAGTAACATCCCTTTTCCAACAAAGCATACGAATACATAACATTTAAATTTTAAATCTGATCAAATACAGATTTAACGGGTGTAGTAATGTACTGAGGCTGTAAGTACTTAGAATTAATGGTTTAGTGAGCGGCCGGTATAACAAGGATAATGTATTGATGACCGGTGCACTGCAAATTTACAGGAATTATCCGGGGTAATCTACCCGGTTACAGCCCGATGCCGGAATTTTACAAAAAATTAAAACAGGATTTGATTTATAATATATTATAAATATTTTTTATTATATATATTAAGGCGTTTTGACAAGTAAGAGTTCTTTCAGTTTAGCTCTATAAAAATTATATATGCTGTCATACACAGAAAATGTTGCAGGTGCACGAATTAAGTCTGCGTATCTGCAACTTTTTCACGTCTCTCGTTTCACCTCTCACCACCTTCCGGATCTTCGTGTCAAAATGAAATTAAAGCCTCACCTTTGCTCCCTGTTATGAAAGAAAAAGATATAAGAGCTGTAATATTTGATATGAATGGTACCATGATAGATGATATGGCTTTTCATGTAGTCGCATGGTCTGATATATTGAATGATGATCTTAATGCCGGTCTTACGGAGGCGGAAGTGAAGCGGCAAATGTATGGGAAAAACGGCGAGGTGCTCGACAGGATCTTCGGGAAGGGGCATTTTACGGAGGAAGCATCCGACAGGCTGTCGCTTGAAAAGGAAAAGCGCTACCAGCGGGCGTATAAGCCTCATCTCAGGCTGATAGAAGGTCTGCATGGCTATCTGGAGCACCTGCACCGGCTGGAGATACCGGTGGCAATAGGCACGGCAGCCATTCCATTTAATATAGACTTCGTGCTGGATAACCTGCACATCCGCAAATATTTTTCTGCTATTGTCAGTGCGGATGATGTAAAGCACAGCAAGCCCGACCCGGAAACATTTTTGAAAGCAGCCTCATTGATGAAAATAGCGCCGGAGCATTGCATCGTGTTTGAAGACGCGCCCAAAGGCGTGGAGGCTGCTGACCGCGCAGGAATGGCGGCGGTAGTGCTTACTACCATGCACGGTAAAGATGAATTTGCCGGTTACCCTAACGTAGCTGCTTTTATCAGGGATTATACAGATCCTGCTCTTCAGCATTTGATAGTAAATCATTAATGCTGGGAGGCAACTATCATGTCCTTTGAAACCAGTTTCTCGCAGCGATTGCAGCGGTGCGGTGGCGCGGCGATATTTCTTTGCGTTCGTTGCTCCTTTGCGGGCTCTGCGTGAAACTCTTTGAACCACATAGGCACGGAGAACATGGAGTTTCACGGAGATCTGTAATGTATTGCTTTCCTCCGCGTCTTTGCTTCCTCTGTGTACTTTGCGTGAAACACTTTAATGCAATACTTATCTTTGCCGCCATAAATTTTATTACATGAGCGCATTGCCCGAAAATTTGCAGGAAGCTGTATCGTATATCCGGGGCAGTTATAATAATGTTATCAAAACAGGTATGGTGCTCGGGAGCGGGCTGGGAAATTTTATCAGTGAGATGACCATTGAAAAGGAGATAGGGTATACTGAAATACCGCATTTTCCTGTTTCAACAGTAGAAGGGCATTCGGGGCGTTTGATCTTTGGAGAGATCGCAGGAAGAAAAATAGTGGTAATGTCCGGGCGTATTCATTTCTATGAAGGTTATACTGCGGCGGAAGTGGCATTTCCTGTACGCGTTATGAAGCTGCTGGGAGTACAGACCCTGCTGCTCAGCAATGCTGCCGGCGGGGTAAACGCTTCTTTTGAAGTAGGAGATCTTATGATCATCAAAGATCATATCAGTTTTGCCACTGTAAACCCGCTTATCGGTAAAAATATAGATGCGCTGGGAACGCGCTTCCCCGACATGAGCGAGCCTTATAGCAGGGCATTGATAGAGAAAGGCAGGCTGATTGCCGGGCGGCTGAATATTCCCGTGAAAGAAGGCGTATATTTTGGGGTAACAGGTCCTACCTTCGAAACAAGAGCCGAATATACAATGATCAGGGCGCTGGGAGGGGATGCGGTAGGTATGAGCACTGTGCAGGAAGTAATTGTAGCAAAACATGCCGGCATGAACGTCTTTGGCATAAGCGTTATCACAGACATAGGGATCAGGGAAGACGATAACGTTATCTCTCATGAAGAAGTGCTGCATGCAGCGGCAGCGGCCGAACCTAAGCTTACTGCTATATTCAAAGAGTTAGTTAAAGCTGTATGATTTCTTATTTTTTTTGCCTGCCGAGCAATGATTTCAGGTATTTTCGCCGGTCAATGGATACAAGTTATTGGTGTTGAAGAAAATTGAAACATATATACTGCTTGTTTTTTTTACACTTTCGGTGTTACCGTCTGTGGCGCAATTACCCGGAAGGCTCAACAATCTTCGCAATATCGGCGGCGGTGGCGGCGGCGGGCGGGCCGGCGGTAGTGATTCTATAAAATTTGAGCACCGCGATCCCTTTCTCGATTCGGTGAGTATCAGGTTTAAATATATTGATTCTGTACGGTCATATGTTTTCGACTCTTCACTTACTGATTACTACACCCGCGTTTCGCTTAAGCCGGACTATGTATGGCTGGGCAATAACGGCAGACCGGTCTCTTCCCTTCTCTTCAATCCTGTGATGCGGCCGGGATGGGATGCAGGATTTCATGCATTGGATCCCTTTGCATTCACTACGGAGGCAACCCGTTTTTTCAATACTACCCGCCCGTTCACGGAGCTGGATTACCAGATCGGCAGCGGATCAGAGCAGTTTATACAGGTATTGCATACCCAGAATATAAAGCGTAACTGGAATTTTGCATTCCAGTTCAGGCTGCTGAATGCTCCCGGTTTTTTTAAAAGCGAAAGCGGCAACCATTCCAACCTCCGCTTCAATACTAATTATCAGTCTCCCAATAAGAGATATAATATATACCTGATAGCCCTCAGGAACAGTCTCCAGGCGGCAGAGAATGGCGGTATAGTAAGCGATACTTTTATGACCAGTAAATCAGGGGTGTACAATTCCCGGTTCAACATTCCCATCAACCTTACCTCCGGCGCTACCTACTCCAGCGACCTGTTTAATGCAGCGCTGAAAACCGGCACTAAATATAGCCAGCTGAAGCTGCTGCTCCGGCAGCAATATGATTTTGGGAAGAAGGATTCGCTTGTTACCGACTCTTCCGTGATAAAATTATTTTATCCCCGGTTTCGTATAGAGCACACTTTGCAATACAACACCTATAAATATCTTTTCCAGGGTATTGCCCCGGACTCTGTCTTTCTCTCCGTCAATTATAATATCACGGATATAGATTTTACAGATACGCTGCAATACCGCGATAGCTGGAAGGAAATAGTGAATGATTTTTCCATATATCAATATCCTGATATAAAGAACCAGGAGCAGTTCCTGAAAGTGGGGGCCAGCCTGCAAAACCTGTCAAGAAAATCTATTGACAGCACGTCGGCTGATTTATATAATATTTTCCTGCATGGAGAATACCGGAACCGCACCAAGAATAAAAAATGGGATATAGAAGCGTCCGGACAGTTGTACCTTACCGGTTTTAATGCGGGGGACTACAGTGCCTATATCAGCCTTGCGCGTGTGCTCGGCAAAAAGCTTGGCGCTCTCCAGCTTGGCTTTCAGAATGCAAACAGGACGCCTTCTTATATTTTCCGCAACAGCAGCAGCTTTCCTGTTACTATTCCGCCCGATGGTACCAATAAGGAAAATATCACTCATTTATTTGCAACGCTCCGGCTCCCGGTGCTGAAAATGGATCTGAGCGGGCATTACTATCTTCTCACTAACTACACCTATCTCAAAAACTTTTTTGAAGCGGAACAGCAGTCCTCACCTTTCAATGTATTGCAGGTCAAAGCAAGTAAAGACTTTCAATTGGGCCGGCACTGGCATTTGTATACAGATGTGGTTGTTCAGAAAACTGCGGGCAATTCTCCTGTCAACATACCCCTGCTCTATACCAGGAACAGGCTGGTATTCCAGGGAAGATTTTTCAAGAATCTTGTTATTGCCACGGGCCTTGACAGCCGGTACTATACCGCCTATACTCCAGACAATTACTCACCGCTTACCGGCCAGTTTTTCCCGCAGGACAGCATCAGGATATCCAATAAGCCCGATATTGCAGCGTTCCTGCATTTTCGCATCAGGAGCTTTACCTCTTATGTGCGGCTGGAGAACCTGAACACCGTTGATCTTAATGGCTTTACCTTTACCAAGAACAACTTTGCAGCTCCTCTCTATCCTTATGAAGGGCTTATCTTCAGGGTGGGCATATTCTGGAATTTTGTGAATTGATTGGGGCACATTTTAATTTTTCGCTTCAACTTTCCGGTCGATGGGACCCGCCCGAACGATGTTCAGTCGGGCGGGCACCATAGCCGTCAACTTAAGCCCGGAGGGCTTGAATTTGGGGGTAAAAATGTCGAAGTTTTTGTTGAACCCCGTCGGGGTTCAATGTAAAATTGCCGCAAATATACCACCAGTTACATCCCCAACAGCGTTGGGGACTATTCAAATTAAACCCCTTTCGGGGTATTTGAGTGTTCAGATCCTCTAAGTTGACGGCTATGATGAGGCACCGACCGGTAGCGGTTCTACAGGCGGGTGTCACCACCCGCCTGCGAAAAACTGAAATGCGCCCAATTGATTGTTATACTTGCAGGGATGATTTTTCGTTTCTATCTTTGCAATATACAGATGAAGAAATTGTTGACCATAGCGTTGTCGTTGATATATTTCGCTGTTTCAAGCGGTATTATTATCAATATGCATTACTGCATGGGTAAGCTCTCGGGGGTTAGCTATCATGCTGCCGCTACGAGCCATTGCGGTAAATGCGGTATGGACAATTCCGGCTGCTGCCATGATGATGTGCAGCTTATAAAGCTCAGCAATGATCAACAGGCTGTTGCATACTTCAGCTATAAGTTGCCCGGTCTCCAGGCAACACTGCCTGTCGCAGCATTTGCGCATACTGCTATAGCTGCGCTTCCGGATGCCGGCAGCATTCTTCATAATCCTCCTCCGCGAAGCAGCGCTGTGGCGTTGTCTGTCCTTCATTGCGTCTTCAGAATTTGATTTGCTTTCTGTGTTGCAGCGGCCTGCATGTAATGTGCCCGTACTTATTTTTATAGTGTGCCCGGCTGCATTGCTGCTATTAGGCCGTGTTGCGTCGCACTCTTGTACGTCCTGTTCACTACGGGGCATTGTGTAACATGCAACACTGTACTTTACTGCTGCAATAACAAATATCCACGTTCAAAAAACATATCGCATCAACGTATTATTGATTATCACCTTAAAAGCAATCTGTCATGAAAAAAATATTGTTTATTATATCTGCCGTTTGTATAACGCTGGCCGCTCAAAGCCAGATACAAAAAGCAGAGATACAGGCCGGCGGGCTTACCTGCTCTATGTGCAGCAAGTCCATCAGCACAGCATTAAAGAATATCATTTTTATAGCATCTGTTGAAACTGATATCAACAACAACCTGTTCAGCGTCACCTTCAAGCCGGGCATACAACCCGACTTCGACCTGGTAAAGAAAAAAGTAGAAGATGCAGGGTTTTCTGTTGCGGGTTTTTGGATATATGCCCGTTTCAACCAGCAGCAGGTAACCAACGATACGCATCTCAATATGAACGGGCTGAACCTGCATTTTCTTCACGTAAAGCAGCAGGAGCTCAATGGTGAAAAGAAAATACAGCTTGTAGATAAGGATTTTGTGCCGGGCAAAAAGTACAAAAGCCTTGCTGCATTTACAGCCATGGAATGTTTTAAAACGGGAATGATGACATCGTGCTGCCAAAAAACAAATGCTACGGCGCCGGCGCACCGCATTTATCATGTCACTATTTAATTAAACACTATGCGTCGATATATATTATCCGTAATTATAGCGGGGAGTTTTCTTCCCGGCAACGGACAGGAGCTATATATTATGACAGAGCCGGCGAGTAATATGCCGGCGCACAGCCTGGGCATACGGCTTACCGGCAGGTTCATGCCTATGCAGTATGATAATAAGACCGGCTACCGCATTGAGCCGGAGATCATGTTTGGCATCAATAAGCACCTGATGGTACATGCTGCTTTTTATGCTTCCAACATGTTCAAAGAAAAGTTCAGGCCGGAAGGCGGCTCCATATATGCAAAGTACCGGTTCCTTTCTACAGACGGGCTGCACACACATTTCAGGATGGCTGCTTTTGGTAAGCTGAGCTATATTGATAACCCGCCCTATATTATGCATACTGTTCGGCATGATATGGGCGGAGGTATCATTCATGAGGAAGCGCAACCTGTATACAGCAATGAGCCTGACCCGGACGGCAATCATTCGGGAATAGCCGGCGGTATTGTGGCAACGCAACTGCTTCATAAATTAGCCATTTCAGGTTCTGCATCTTATATCAACCGCCAGAGGAATACCAGGTATGAAAAAGTTCCCGGTCTTAATAATAATGCCATTAACTATTCATTATCGGCGGGCTACCTTCTTTTTCCGAGAGCATATAAGAATTACCGGCAAACCAATGTAAATTTGTATGCAGAATTTTTAGGTTCGTCGGGGCTTGATATCAGGGGGAATTATATAGATATTGCACCGGGTATACAGTTTATCCTTAACAGCATATCAAGAATAGATATTGCATGGCGGACACAACTGGCTGGCACTATGAGCCGGTACAATACCACTACCTGGCTGCTGCGTTATGAATATGATTTTCTGAACACATTTTCAAAGCATAAGAAATGACAGTAGGTAAAATTTTATCATCAATCTTACAGTTTGTAAAGAATCTTTTTATAAAAAAAGATTGTTGCAGGTAAATTGGGTTCGGAATCTTTCAGTGGTTCCGAACCCTTCCTTAATGTCTTAACCTTTATTTAAATTACGGCGTTTATTTTTGGAGTGTATTAAATTCATTTTTTATGACTATTTGCCGCCGTTGTGTATTTGCCGTCATTTTTTTTGTCTTACTGGTATGCTCCCAATCCGGTTTTGCCTGGGGAGTTACAGGCCATAGGGTAGTGGCGGAAATTGCACAAAGGCATCTCAGCAGCAGAGCCCGTAAGGCGCTGAAGGAGCTGATCGGTGATCAGTCCCTTGCTTACTGGGCCAACTGGGCTGATTTTGTAAAGTCTGATTCCACATACCGGTATGCCAGCCGCTGGCATTATGTTGATCTGCCGGCGCATTTGGAAAAAGATGCTTTTGTTGCAGCGTTAAAAGCGTTGCCGGGAGAAAATCTGTTCTCCCGGATCCCGGTGCTGGAAGATCAGGTAAAAGACAAAAGCCTTTCGCACGACCAAAGGCAATTTGCACTTAAATATCTTATCCATCTCATAGGGGATGCACATCAGCCGCTGCATGTGGGCCGGGATGAAGACCAGGGTGGGAATAAAATAAGCGTAACCTGGTTTGGTAAACCTTCCAACCTCCATATAGTATGGGATGAATTGCTGGTAGACTTTCAACAATGGAGCTATACCGAATATGCAACGGTACTTGATGTGGCAGACAAAGCTACTGTTTCCCAATTGCAAAGCGGGAACCTGGCAGACTGGTTGTATGAATCACATATTTTGTCCGACAGGATCTATGATAATATAAAGGCTGACAGCAAATTAAGCTACCGCTATAATTACCTGTTTATGCAGGATCTGAATGATCAGCTGCTCAAAGGCGGGCTCAGGCTTGCCCGCATATTAAATGAATTATTGGGATAATTCCCCGCAGATTTACAAAGCAGATACTGCCGCTATTCCGGGCAGTGTTTTTCCTTCAAAATATTCCAGCATAGCACCGCCGCCGGTAGACACATAGCTGACTTTGTCGGCAAAGCCAAACTGGTTGACCGCAGCCACGGAATCACCGCCTCCCACAAGAGAGAAGGCTCCGTTTTGTGTAGCTTCGGCCACGGCTTCGGCCACGGCTTTTGTGCCGAGCTGAAAATTGTTCATTTCAAATACCCCCATAGGACCATTCCACAAAATGGTTTTGGAGCGCTTGATAACGTTGGCAAACTGGGACCTGGCATTTTCTCCAATATCCAGACCCAGCCATCCGTCAGGAATATCGTTGCTGGGCGCCGTGGAGATATTGGCGTTGTTATCAAATTTATCTGCAATAATAGAGTCGGAGGGCAGATGAATACAGACGCCCTGCTCTTCGGCGCGCTTTAAAAGATCTCTTGCTATATCGAGGCGGTCTTCTTCACAAAGTGAGTTGCCGATTTTTCCTCCCTGTGCCTTCATAAAAGTATAAGCCATGCCACCGCCTATAATGATATCTGTGGCTTTTTTCAGCAGGTTTTCTATAATGAGTATCTTATCCGAAACCTTGGCGCCGCCTATAATGGCAGTGAAAGGCCGCTGTGACTGATGCAATACTTTTTCCGCGCTCTTTACCTCACTTTCCATCAATAAACCAAACATTCTTTTCTCTACAGGGAAAAATTTGGCGATCACGGCAGTAGAAGCATGTGCGCGGTGAGCTGTGCCGAATGCATCATTCACATATACATCTGCCAGCCTCGCGAGCTTGCGGGCAAAATCTTCATCTCCCTTTTCTTCTTCAGGGTGAAAGCGGAGATTCTCCAGCAGCAATACTTCTCCCGGACGCATCATGCCTGCAGTGGTATAAGCCTGCTCACCTATACAGTCGTTGGCAAACAACACGGTTACGCCTCCAAGCAATTCGCTCAGGTGCTTTATCAGGGGGCGCAAAGAATATTTCTCTTCCGGGCCTCCTTTGGGTCTGCCTAAATGGCTCATCAGTATGACCATGCCGCCATCATTGAGTATTTTTTTGATGGTAGGGATTGCGGCCCTCATACGGGTATCGTCGGTAATTTCAAATTTACTGTTGAGCGGCACATTGAAGTCTACCCGGATCAAAACTTTCTGGTCTTTGAAATTGGAGGAAGAGAATTTAGACATAGCTTAAAAGATTTTAACTATAAGCGGTAAGGGTTTATTGAGCTGGTTGATTAAGGGTTATATTTTAGAACCTGTACTACTGCCAATATTGCAATAGTACAGGTTGCTTCATGTGCGTCTTGCTGAATAATGAGCCGGGCTTCGAAATGTGCGGCCCACGATATTTATAGGAGCAGGCGCAACCAAAGCTGCCGCCCGCAACATCCTGATATTATTTGCTGATCAGCTTGGCAAAATAGTTTACACTTCTTACCAGCTGGCTTACATAACTCATTTCATTATCGTACCAGCTCACTGTTTTTACCAGTTGGGTATCGCCCACTGTTATCACTTTGGTCTGAGTAGCATCAAAAAGAGAGCCATAATGTGTGCCGATAATATCGCTGCTTACGATCTCGTCTTCGTTGTAGCCAAACGATTCGTTGGATACGGCTTTCATGGCTGCATTGATCTCTTCGGCGGTTACTTTCTTCGACAGTATGGATACCAGTTCAGTAAGAGACCCGGTGAGCGTAGGAACGCGCTGTGCGCTTCCGTCGAGCTTTCCTTTCAGGTTGGGCAGCACCAGACCTATTGCTTTTGCAGCGCCTGTGCTGTTGGGCACAATGTTCTGAGCGGCTGCCCTTGCCCGGCGAAGATCGCCTTTAGGATGAGGGGCGTCCTGTGTATTCTGGTCGTTGGTATAGGCGTGAATGGTTGTCATTATTCCCGAAACCAGTCCAAACTGCTTATCCAGCACATCTGCCATGGGAGCAAGGCAGTTGGTAGTGCAGGAAGCACAACTGATGATGGTTTCAGAGCCATCGAGAATATTGTGGTTTACATTGAATACAATAGTTTTAAGATCGCCGGTAGCAGGAGCGGATATTACCACTTTTTTAGCGCCGGCTTTGAGGTGTGCGGAAGCTTTCTCCTTATCGGTAAAAAATCCAGTGCACTCCAGCACTACGTCAACATCGTGCTGTCCCCAGGGGATCAGCGCAGGATCTTTCTGCGCATAGATCTTTATATCATCACCGTTCACTACTATTGAGCTGTCAGTAGCCTTCACGTCTGCATTGAAGCGGCCCTGCGCGGTATCGTATTTCAACAGATGCGCCAGCACCCTGGGGCTGGTAAGATCATTGATCGCTACTACATCTATTCCCTTCATATCGTATATCTGGCGGTATACTAACCGGCCTATTCTTCCGAAACCATTAATTGCAACTTTTACAGTGCTCATTGTACAATTGTTTTAGGCTTTTAAAATTAGGATGCAAAGGTACAGCATCCCGCTCAATAAATGAGTAAAGAAATGCCCTGTATGCTTACCTGTTAAAAGCAGTTGAACTACTTTTAAAAAAGTTTTGGCAGGATATATTCGTCACTATATCTTTGCACTCCCAAAAACAAAAAGGCCCGTTGGTCAAGGGGTTAAGACGCATCCCTTTCACGGATGAATCACGAGTTCGATTCTCGTACGGGCTACATTCAGGAGATTTTCAATTTTTATTGAAAATCTCCTTTTTATTTAAACCATATTTGAAGGTCGAATAGTTATAAGCAAGAAAACATTTATTTTCCTGGTTAAATATTCATGATTTTTTGCATCATAAAAGATACCTTCTGGAAACAACGTTTTTGGGGTCTTTCTTTTATAATCGAGACCGCTGGAACTCCACATAAACAGATATTTGCCAGCTTTTGTAATGAATTTTTAAGAAAGCATTCAAGGTTAGATATTTTTTGTGGAACCGTGTTCAATTCTTTATCAACTCCCTCCATTTGATCGGTTAAATGCTCTAACGTGAGTTCGTAGGTTGCGCGATCTATCTCACCTAACCCGTGATGGATTGTCAGTTCTTTTTCTTTTTTCTCCAATTCTTTTGCGCGGGACTCTAACGATTGATCGCTTCCGGAAATACCTTTTTGATAATGATCGAACTTTTTTTAAGCTGAAGTAAAATCAATGGAATGGAGGTTTGGAGCATACTCAGCTTATTTAATAAATCCAGGAACAAATCGCTTGAACCTTTCTACGTGATTGTTGAATAGTTGTTGCATTTAAGCTAACCCCAGGACATTTGAGGCATCGATAATAGCGAAGTTTTTTTATGAACTAGTGTAATGATTATTTAATCATGCAACATTTTGTTTTGAAAGTTTTTATCAGCATCTTGCCTGGTAAACTTCCATTCTATACAACATCTGTTATCATTTCACCTTTTTGACCAAACCATAACAGACGAGGTCAACTGCTCTTGATTGTTTATTTGTCCTCCGGTACATTGTCTATCCATAACATTAATTTCTATCTCAGCCATATTAAGCCAACTACCATGTTTAGGTGTGTAAATGAATTAATCTTCTTTACTTTCAGGTAGAGGCATAATACCGGAGCGTGATAATAATATTTGCCAAAAAGATTATCATTACACATTCACGCCAAAGAGATGCCCTACTAATGCAGACAATCCCATTGCGATCGTTCCCCAGATAGCAATCCTTACAATGGCTTTACCGATGCCCGCACCACCTGTTTTTGCTGATACTATTCCCAACAAAATGAGAAAGACAAGCGTAAAACAGTAGAGCCAGTATTCCATTCCCGCAACAGGAGCCAGCAGTGTTACTGCTAAAGGCAATATCCCGCCTGCCGTGAAAGATGCCCCTGAAGCCAGTGCCGCCTGCATGGGGTTTGCCTTGCTGATTTCGTTAATCCCCAACTCATCTCTAACATGGGCAGCCAAAGCATCTTTTTCCATCAGCTCATTTGCTACCTGCATGGCGGTTTCTTTTTTCAGTCCACGCCTTTCATAGATTTCTGCCAATATGTTGCGTTCTGTTTCCGGCATATCACGGAGTTCTTTTGCCTCCCTTTCTATGTCAGCTTTTTCTATGTCAGTCTGTGAACTTACAGACACGTATTCGCCTGCCGCCATTGACAAGGCTCCGGCAACAAGCGAGGCAATGGTAGCCAGCAATACGGGTTCTCTTGTTGTGCTTGCTGCAGCTATGCCGATAGCCAGGCTGGACACGGATATAATACCGTCATTGGCTCCCAGCACTGCGGCTCTCAACCAGTTGCTACGATTGATGTAATGGTTTTTCCAATAGTTGTCAATCGTAATTTCATTTACTTTTTCCTTTTTGTTTGTCATCGCCTTGGATTTTGTTATTTGAATTTTAAATTCAGTGAAATAATATTAGAGTTCATTTTTGTTGACCTGTAATAATGCCCGTAGCGCAGTTCAAGCGTGTTCAGTTGCTTGATACCAAATACGCCGCCCGGCGGTGTGAAATGAATACCTGCCCCTATGAACTGGCTGGTAAACTGCGACAGGTCATAATTGCTGGTATAATAGTCCTCGCCTGCCTGATGGGTCTGGTAGCCTGCAAAATATTTGGCGGCACTTTGCTGGTAATACCTGTAAAAAGGGCTAACGGAGAAGAATGGCGATATTTTTACGGGAACTTCCAGTTCGGCAGTATGTGCATGTACACTCCAGTTGTCGGTATAATAGCGGTAATAGCCACGCAGGATAAAACGGTCGCCTATAAAATAGCTTCCCCTGAAACCAACAGGCAGCTTAAACCTGTTGCCCGGCAGTTGCTCCTGATGCACGCTGCCGTCCGTAAAATAGACCCGGTGGAAAGGCAGGCTTAAATAACCATTCTGCTGTACCACATCGGCAAGAAACATCACCTGCAACCGTTCGTTGATAATCTGCGAATAGGAGAATGAACCGGCGATCGTGTTTCGTGATGTTGTTGGGTAATCATCATGTTCCCTGCCCGTCGATGCCCGTAATTCTATGGGCGTTACAAAACTCACCTGGTCGAGATATACCTGCAACCTGGCAGTAAATTCGCCCATACGGTTTTTGGTTTTCTGTGCAAACATAACATTGCCGCCAAGTGAAAGGTAGTCGAACTCTTTGGAGGCGGAAACACCAGCTCCAATGGTTGAACCTTTGGCTTCATTTTCCATTGTCCAGCCAATCGATGGGTAAATCCTTGTGTCGGCGTGGGATGCGGAACTATTGGCTTTCAGGTCAATCATATCCGATGATGCGGAAGTATAGTGGTCAATGCCCACGTCCAGCAAATAGCTGTGCTTGCGGTTCTTCCTGTCATACCGGATGAGCTTCACGTCAATTGAGTTGGAAATGTCTGTCAGTTTCTCGGAGCCAATACCTCCGGTTACGGCGGCGTTGTCCCCGTCTTGGTGATAGTAGCTGGATACGAGGTTTACCTCCTCCACTTTCAGTTTACGGGCAGCATAGCCGGTGTCTGGAAGGCTGCTTTGTGCGTAGGAATGCAGCATTGCCATAAGGGCGGCTGCAGTGAGATATATTCTTTTCATTTTATTTTTTGTTTTGAATGATTAGTTGCAACCGCAGCCACCGCCGCTTTTTCCTGCGTTTGCGCCGGAAGCCCCTTCCCGGTACGACTGAAAGTTGAGTTCTGTTTTTTCGATTTTGCGGTTACCCAATACCATTTCGGCATCGTTGAGCCTGTTTTTCTGGTATTCCTTTACGGTAGTGCAGGAAGAACACAGTGCAAGTGCGGATAGGCTTATGCCGCACAGGAACAGTTTGAGGTTATGGTACTTTTTCATTTTAAATGTATGTTTCTGGATGAGTGAATTTTGTTGTTGTCATCTATGATGATGCAAGCCAGGTGGTCTATCTGGTTGACCATGTCCAGCCCGGCCCTGGCACCCATAATCGTAACGGGTGTTGCCATTGCATCAGCTATTTCCGCATTGGGGCATATTATGGTTACGCTTTTGATGCCTGTTACCGGAAGCCCGGTCTTGGGGTTGATGGTGTGCGAATACTTTTTGCCACCGATAATAACGTACTTCTCGTAGTTACCCGATGTGGCAATTGCCGTATTGCTGATATTGAGGTAGGAAAACGGTCGCCCTGCGTGATCGGGGTCGGCAATACCAATCGTCCAGGGTCTTCCGTCAGCCTGGTTTCCCCAGGTGCTAATGTCGCCGGAAGCATTTACTACACCGTTGACAACCCCTTGTTGTTGCAGCTGCCGCTTAGCCATTTCAGCGGCATAGCCTTTACCAATACCGCCAAAGCCAATACGCATTCCGGCTTCCTTTAGGAACACGGTACATTCGTTGCTGTCGAGCAGTACATTGCGGTAATTGATAAGCCGAACCATTGACCTGGCTATTTCTGCATCGGGTAGGCTGGTCATGTTCCGGTCAAAGTTCCATAAACGCTTATCTACCGAACCGTAGGTAATGTCAAAAGCACCGTCCGTAACGACGCTGATGCGCAGGCTACGCTCAATCAGTCCGAACGTTTCCCGGCTTACCTGTACAGGCTGTACACCCGCATTGGCATTGACACGGTTGGTTTCGCTGTCTTCGCTGAAAGTAGTGAGCAGTTTTTCTATCCGCCTGATTTCGCCGATGGCAGCATCAATCCTTTCTTCCGCCCACGATTTGTCTTCGCCCACAACCGTAATTTCAAAAGCATTGCCCATCAGCTTTTCGCCTCTGCGAAACTCTTGTAACCTACTCATTCCGGTATTTTTTGTCGTAAACGGTAACTATTTCCTTTATCCAGTCCGCAACGGGTTCGTCAGGCATACCACTCCATGTTTTGAGCGGCGTTCCGTTTTCATCCAGCAGCAGTGTGTAAGGGAATGCTCCCTGCGGATTGTATTTGTCTGCCAGTGCCTCGTTTTGCTTTTTGATGTTGCCATCCAACTGTTTTTTTTTGTTCCTCGGAAAATCGGCATTTACCAGTACCAACAGGCTGTCAGCGGTCTTTTTGAAGTCCGGGTTTTCAAAAAAGGACTTGTGCATTTTAATACAGGGTACGCACCAGTCGGAACCAGAAAAGCTCAATAGAATGAGTTTGTGGGTTTGTTTCGCCTTGTTTTGAGCCTGCTCAAAAATGGTCTGCCCGTGTGCCATTGCCAGCAAAAAAAGCAGGGCAATGGAAAAAATTATCTTTTTCATTTTTTCTTGTTTAGTTAATTCAATTGGTGTTATTGTGCTTTGGACGAGGCGGTAGCCCAATCTATCAGTACTTTTTTGTCTTCTGCACTAAGCCGGGCATCGCCGTGGATTAAGGTATAGGAAGACAAAGGCATTTCGTCCTTTTCAACAGTTTTTGCTATCTCCTGCAATTTTTTACTTTTCTTTTCTGTAGGGTAAGTGTTGAACTCATCAAAATTCAAATGCCTTTTTCCATCGTTGATGTGGCTGTTGAGCCAAAGAGCTACCGGCTCAATGTTATTGTACCAGGGATATTTGGTATTGTTGGAATGGCAGTCATAACAACTGGTTCTTAGCAACGTGCCAACGTTCTGCGGTATATTGTAGTGTCTTTCAATCGCATTCGCTGACACTTCGCTGGAAATGTTCTTTGCCGGGTGGTACAGTTGCATAAGCGCAAAAATGGCAACAAGTGCAACCAGGATTTTTTTTACTGTTGATTTTTTTTGTTGTTTCATTGTTTAAAATGTTTTAATAATTGTTAGACCTATATTTTTAGACTGGTAAAAAGGGGCAAAAGAAATAGCTTCTCTATCTTTTTTCGAGGCAAACCATTTTGAGGTAACGGGAAACAGCCAGTAGGCGATTTCGGTGGACAGAATACCTATCCCGGCTCCGGCAACTACATCGCCCACCCAATGCTTGTCGTTGAAAACCCTGTAAATGCCGGTCATTGCAGCAATGGGATAACCCGAAACGCTTAACCATAAATTACTATCCTTGTACTCCCTGAACATGAAATGAGCGGACGAAAATGCCGTAGCCGTATGCCCTGACGGGAAAGACAGGTTATTGGAACCATCGGGACGTTCTTCGTGTACCAAATGCTTCGTAGGCAGTATTAGGGCTGCGGAAACCAGTTGGGACGTAGTATAGATAATCGTTCTGTCCTTAAAATTGTGTTTTCCTTTTACCCCAGCGAGGTTAAGACCATAGACCGCTACGGCTGGAGCATACTGCATATAGTTGTCAATTTTAGCTCCGGGCGTAATGTGTTCGCTGCTTTCATAGCGGGTGGACTTGTTAAGCGTTTTCAGACCGTCCACCGTCAAACTCAACACACCATAGGAAATCAGCATGGAGGGGATTATCAGCTTTTTTGCCGAAAATTTATACGCATTGTCATTAAGGCTCAGCGTATCCATACTTTTGGTTTGGGCTTTTAAGCCCAATGAAAGTATTAAGGTTATAAAAAGCAATACAGATTTCATACTAATCATCTGCCGTATTTTTCAAAACCATTAAAAGATTGTAGGCTCCGTTGATAACAAATGCCTGCCCTGCGTATTTAGCTCCGTCAATAACTTCCGTAAATCCGTTTTCGGAGTTTCCGGTCTGAACTTCCGTCATTTCAAACTGCCTGTTGTCTTTCACCACGAAAGCGTAGTTCTTGTTTTCAAAACGGACAATAGCGTCATCAGGCAATACAGCGGTATTTGTTCCCGAAATTTCCACGTCTGCGTTCATAAACATTCCGGGCAGCAAACTTTTGTCGTACTGCTCAAAATGGCAATGGACTTGTGCGGCATTGTCGCCGGAAAGGTTCTTGCTGATTAAAATAACTTCACAGGGATATTTCTTTTCGGGATGAGTGTTCGTATAAGCCGACAAATGCTGTCCCACTGCCAGCTTGTTCAGGTCTTTGTCAAAAACCGTCAATGCCAGATGAATGTCGTCCGGGTTGACCAGCTCAAATAGCACATCACTCGGATTGACGTATTTGCCGATATTGACGTTTACTGCCGACACAAAACCGGAGATAGGCGAATAGATGTTGATGCTTTTTGAAATATTGCCTGCGGTTATGTTTGCAGGGTTTAAGCCTGTCAGCCTTAACTTTTGTTCCAGTGATTTTATCAGCACGTATTGGGTCTGGTAGGTGGCCTTTGTCTGCTCATATACTTTGTCGCTTGCGGCTTTACTTTCGTTCAGGTCTTTTTGTCTTTTGTATTCGCTTTCGTTGAATGCAAATTGTGCCTTGGCGGTAAGGTAATCCTGCTGTAACTGTATGTACTGCGGGTCTTCCATTACAGCCAGCACTTCACCTTTGCGCACGTGTAAACCGGGCAGTAATTTCGTGGACTTTAAATAGCCACCCAGGGGAACGCTGACGGACACCATATTTTGTGGTGGCACATCTATTTTCCCGTTCAGCTTCAGCACCGATGAAATGGTTTTGTTTTCGATGTTGCCTGTTTCTATACCTGCGTTTTTATACTGTGCATCGGTAAGGGTAACCACATTTTCCACTTTGCCTGCGGGCGGCTGCTCCTGCTGTTCACCGGCTTTTTTGTTACCACAGGATGCAAGCAGCACCAAAGCATTTATAAGGACGATTAATTTTTTCATTTATTTACTGTTATTATTTATTGAGGTAAAAATTAAGTTCGGCAATGGCACTGTTCCTGCTTTTTACCGCTTCTATGTAATCACTTTTGATGCTGACCGACTGGTTTATGAGCAACGCCCATTCCAGGTAATTGATGTCGCCATTCAGGAACTGCTTGTTGGCTGTGACGGTAATGGTTTCGGCATTTTTCAATGCGGTGTTCTCAAAATAAGCGACCGCTTCCTGATATTTCTGGTACTGCTTCAAAGCCGAGGTAAAAGCAATTTCAAAATTTTTCAGGTTGAGTTCATAGCCTTTTGCGGCTACTTCCTCGTTGATTTTCGCCGCATTGATTTTTGCTTTCTGCCCTCCCGCAAAAATCGGGATCCCCAAACCTACCTGCACCGCCTGAAAACGGGGCGTGCTGTTGTAGAGCTTTTCGTCCGCACCCATTCCTTTCATTCCGGTAATGTTGTAGCCTAATGTTATGTCGGGTGACAATTTGGAGCGTTCCATTTTTGTGGCAGCTTGCGCAATTTGCTGCTGCTGTTTCAAAAACTGCATGGCAGGATGTACAACCAGTGCCGTAGTATCTATGCCTGCAATATTATTTTCCAATGTTTCATTTTCAGACGGGACAAAAACCGTTTCGGTATTCAGCAACAACTGGAGCTGCAATTGCAACAGTTCCATGTCTTTTTCTAATTGCGAAAGCTGCAACCCGATTTGCCCACGCTGGTTTTCAGCGGTGGTCTTTTCGAGTATATTGCTTTCGCCCTTGTTGAAACGGAGCATGGCTTTATCGAGAAACTCCGCAAAAAGGGTGTCGTTCTTTTGCAGTAAGGTTTTTTTCTGTTGCAGGTAGAAGAGCGTGTAAAACACTTGTGTTACCTGTCTTTTAAGCTGTGTTTCCTGTACGCCTACGTTCAGCACGCTGCTTTTCCATTCCTCGTTCAGCAGTTCCTTTTGTCGTTTATAAACAGTCGGAAAATTGACGGTCTGAGAAATGCCCAGCCTTGTGTCTTTGTAAAAACTGTTGATTTGTCCGTATTCGCCAAAAACCTGCGTTGCCGGAATACTCGTTCCTGACCGGATAAGTTTTTGCCGGTACTCGGTTTTTAACCGTTCGTTTTTTACGGACAGGTTGTTCGTAAAAGCCGTATCAATCGCCTGATGCAATGTTATCGGGGTTTGGGCGTTTGCGTTTGTAGCCATCAGCATAAACAACAGGACGGAAACAACACCTGCCGCCTTTTTAGGAACGGAAATGCCTTTGTTGAACGTCATATACAGGATAGGCAGCACAAAAAGCGTTAGGAATGTAGCAATCAGTAAACCGCCAATCACCACCGTTGCCAACGGTCTTTGCACTTCCGCACCCTCGCCGTGGCTCAATGCCATCGGTAAAAATCCCAAAGAAGCCACGAACGCCGTCATAAGTACAGGACGCAGGCGGGTTTGGGTTCCCATAATGACGATACGTTTCAAATCGGTGTAGCCCTCTTTCCTCAGGCGGTTAAATTCGCTCAACAGTACAATGCCGTTCAGCACGGCTACACCAAACAAAGCGATAAAGCCGATACCTGCACTCACACTGAACGAAATACCCCTTATCGCCAATGCGAAAATGCCCCCGATAGCCGAAAGCGGTATGGACGTGTAAATAAGCAAGCCCTGCTTAATAGAACGGAACGCAAAGAACAACAACAGGAAAATCAGCGCTAATGAAACCGGAACCGCCACGTACAAACGCTGTTTGGCTGCTTCCAGGTTTTCAAAAGCACCACCGTAAGTGATGTAATAACCCGGCGGCAGTTTTATCTGCTGCTCTACTTTCTGCTGCAATTCGTGGACAGAGCTTTGGATGTCCCTGCCACGGACGTTGAAGCCCACAATAATCCGGCGTTGCGAATTTTCACGCTGTATCTGGTTGGGGCCTTCAATAATGTTCACGGCAGCTACGGTGCTTAAAGGGATTTGCGTACCCTGCGGGGCTGCCACCAAAAGGTTCCGCACGTCTTCCAGTTTTTTCCTTTTGTCGCCCGCCAGCCGCACCACCAGGTCAAACCGTTTTTCGCCCTCGTACACCATACCGCTGCTTTCGCCTGCAAATGCAGCATTCACTACACGGTTAATGTCGCTGATGTTCATGCCATATTGGGCAATGGCGGCACGGTTGTATTTTACTACAATCTGCGGCATACCCGTTACGGCTTCCACATACAAGGCCTCGCTTCCGGTTACTGTGTTGCAGATTTTGCCAAGTTTATTGGCATATACCGCCAGCGTGTCCAAATTCTCACCAAATATCTTACAGACTACATCCTGCCTTGCCCCCGAAATCAGCTCGTTGAAACGCATTGCTACGGGATACTGAAAGCCGAACGAAACGCCCGGAACGTCTTCTAACGCTTTTGACATTTTGGCTTCCAGTTCGGAATAGGTTTTTGCGGAGGTCCATCCCCTGCGGGGGTTCAGGATGACCATCATGTCCGAGGCATCTACTGCCATCGGGTCGGTAGGCACTTCGCTGCTCCCGGTTTTGCCTACCACTTTTTCCACTTCAGGAAATTTTTTAAGGAGGATTTTGGATGCTTTGGAAACCGCCTCAATGGACGTGTTCAGGTTGCTGCCCGGCAACACCCTTGTGTCCACGGCAAAATCGCCTTCGGGCAAAGACGGGATAAACTCGCCGCCGAGTGTGGTCAGCACAAAAACCGCCGTCGCAAACAAGCCCAAAACGGCTGCAAGCACCACTTTTTGGTAGCGCAGTACTTTGGACAAGTATTTTTGAAAGAACCGTTCCAAACGGTTCATCATTCTGTCCGAAAGCGTTTGTTTGTGCGTGATTTTCTTACTCAAAAACAAGGTGCTCATCATAGGGATATAGGTGAGCGAAAGGATGAATGCACCGAGCAGGGCAAAGGCTACTGTCTGCGCCATTGGCTTGAACATTTTGCCCTCAATACCCTCCAGCGTAAAAATGGGCAGGTAAACGATGAGAATGATGATTTGCCCGAAAACAGCACTGTTCATCATTCCCGATGCGGAAACCTGTACTTCTTTGTCCATTTCGGGCTGGGAAAGGTTGTTTACATTCCTGAACCGCTTACTGTGTGACAGCTTGTGCATGACGGCTTCCACGATAATGACCGCACCGTCCACAATCAACCCAAAGTCCAAAGCACCCAGGCTCATCAGGTTGCCGCTCACGCCAAAGGTGTTCATCAGGATAATGGCAAACAGCATGGACAGCGGGATAACCGAGGCTACGAGCAGCCCCGCACGGAGATTACCGAGAAACAGCACCAGTACAAAAATCACAATCAGCGCACCTTCCATCAGGTTTCTGGTTACGGTGCTGATGGCGTTGTTCACCATTTTGGTACGGTCGAGAAACGGGTCTATCGTAACTCCTTCAGGCAACGTTTTTTCTATCTGCGCAATCCGTTGTTTGATGTTTTTGATAACCTCGTTGCTGTTGGCTCCCTTCAGCATCATCACTACTGCGCCCGAAACCTGTTGCTGCCCGTTGTAGGTCATCGCCCCATAGCGTGGTGCATTGCCGTAGTGCACTTCTGCAACGTCACGGATTAGGAGTGGTGCGCCGTTGGGTAGGTTTTTAACCACGATGTTCTGAATGTCATCCATATTACCCACAAGCCCCTCGCTTCGGATAAACAAAATGGTGGGCCCTTTTTCTATGTATGCACCACCTGTATTTTGGTTGTTTTTTTCGAGTGCGCTGAATACATCGCCAATAGTAATGTTGTATGCCATCAGCTTTTCAGGTGTTACGGCTATCTCATACTGTTTCAGCAGACCACCAAAGCTGCTCACTTCCGCTACGCCCTTCACTCCCAATAGCTGCCTGCGGACTATCCAGTCCTGAATGGTGCGCAGCTCCATAGCGTTGTATTTATTTTCGTAGCCCTTTTTGGGACGGACGGTGTATTGGTAAATTTCGCCCAAGCCGGTCGTTACCGGAGCCAGCACAGGAGTACCGAACCCTTTGGGTATCTGCTCCTGCGCCTGCTGCAGCCGTTCGGCAACCTGTTGTCTTGCCCAATAAATATCCGTGTTGTCGTCAAAAACAATCGTAACTACTGACAACCCGAAACGGGAAAAACTGCGGAGTTCGAGAAGACCGGGAATATTGTTGTTGACCTGTTCGATGGGGAATGTAATCAACCGTTCCATGTCCGGCGCTCCGAGTGCCGGAGCTGTGGTAATGACCTGCACCTGGTTGTTGGTAATGTCAGGCACGGCATCAATTGGCAGACGCTTTACCTCGTAAACGCCATAACCGATAAGGGCAAGCATAAACAGCCCTATAATGAGTTTGTTCTTGATAGAGAACTCAATAATTTTGTTCAGCATAATAATTCTTTACTTGTTAAAAGGGAAAAAGGAAAGAGGCATGTTATGCCCCTGCCGGATACAAGAGGCAGCCGTAGCCATAGAGGTGGTACATACGCCTGTTTTTATAGTTTAGGACATGCCATTGCGATTATCCACAAGGGGACATTTTTGCAAACGGAGCAGTCCGGCAAACTGGAAAACATTGCGCTGACAACGCAGTCATGTAGCTATTGCATAATATCCCTTATAGGAAATATTGTCCAATAACGTAACTGCCTGATGTACAGCATCAGCAGCGGGATTTTTCTCTTTCAGAAAATTTTAACAAGTTCTGGGAGGTTGCCAGACGGAAGAATGGTAATTGAAAGAATAACCTGTGGTGTTATAAATCAGGTGCTGTTTTTTTTCGATGAAAAAAACTTTGAGTGCAATGAAGGAAATTGGTGTGGGACTTATATAACCCGTAGCAATGATAGTCGGATGTACAGGTGTTTTAAACGGTAGCTGCATATCCCTGTCATAATCGGCATCACGTGGTGAGCCGTGCATATAGTGTATATCCAAAAAGCTAAGAAAAGACAGATCCTTATCTATTGCCTTATGCTCGTGGTAATGCTGGAAAACCACGGGCAGTTTGAACAATTCAACCGCCTCCGTTGTGGAGAACAGGTAAATTGTCAGGAAAAATATAGATATAACCTTTTTCACGTTGCAAAATTACGAAAAAAGAGAAATTTAATCACATAACACTGTAGTTGTTTCTCTTTGGTTCGGGAAGGTATTCCATGTAAAAGATCCGGATGGATTTAAACTTACTTTTTTAGAAACAAAATAACTGCGCTCTATGGAACGGGGAACAAAATACTGGATAATAGTTGCCTCAAAGAACGGGATTCTAATGACTGGTCATTGTCAGAAATCTCATTGTGATAATGATCAAATCTTTTTTAGATGGCGTAAAACTAATGGAACGGAAGTTTCCGGTACGTACATCCGATCCAAAAGCAAATTTTTTGCTTCCTTGCTGCGTGATCGCAGTTAAGTTCCCCCGGATATCTCAGGCAGCGATAATAGTAAAGTTTTTTTATGCGCTAAAAACTCCATTACCTGTTTATAGCAATAAAAAGTTGGGTACGTAATAAAACTGCTACTAAAAATACAAGTTGCGTATACTTTATTAAGTGTTACTACTCATTGAGCCGGCAGAGATAATCTTATAGTTAAGAAAAATAAGATTTAGTGTATGGCAAATGAAATAAAAAGATGTAGTTCAAGTTAATGGATTCGAGAAAAACCACTTACACAAGTTTCAATCACGAATCCCAGATTAGATGAAAGATCATTTTACTACGCAACACATTGCTTGTTCATTTTATGCACACAAAAGATCCGTACAACCTGCAATTAATTCGAAGTTTATTTTTTCTTTGCTTGGGTTTGTACTGGTTCAGTTGTTAACAGCAACAACGACATTTGCGCAAACCCAGTTCTGGAGCGATGACTTCGAAGACGCAGGTTCGCCTTCTGCAGGCAGCAGGGTCAGTTCTATTCCAGACTTTAATTGTACCAACCAACATTATTTTGCAAGGAATACACCGGCCACTTTTTCACTTCAGAATGGCTCCTACTCAAATTATAGTGGTTCTAAAATGTATGCTTTTGAAGACATAGATTTCGGACCTACCTGTACTAACGCTTCTATTGGTTTCGCTCAAACAATTTCATGGTCGGGAATCAATATTGCCGGTAAAACCGGTTTATCATTTAAGGGTTTGTTTGGCGCCGATCCCATATCATTTCAAAGTGCTCCAGTCTTTCCCACCAACTATGATTATATGGAGGTCTATTACAGGATCGATGGCGGCGCCTGGACTAAAATTATTGGGATTTATGCCAATAGCGGTGATGCCGTCGGGGGTCCAATGGCGCTTGATAACAATAATGACCTTATCGGAGACGGAACACCTTTAACGTATGCGCTTAGCGAAATATCCGCAAATATTGCAGGATCCGGAACCACTTTGGATCTGCGTTTCAATGTTTCTACCAATGCCACAGTACAGGAGTTGGGTATTGATAATTTCCGTTTGTATGAATCGGCTGCCTGTAATATAACATCAGGTATTTCTTCTCAAATCAATGTTAGCTGCAGTGGAGGAAGCAATGGTTCAGCCACTGTTAGTGCCTCAGGTGGAGCTGCCCCTTATACATACAGTTGGGCGCCAAGCGGCGGCACTGCTGCAACGGCGACAGGGTTGGCCGCAGGGTCTTATACTGTTACTATTACCGACAATATCGGGTGTACAAAAACACAAACGGTAAATATAACTCAACCTGCTGCGATCACATCAAGTATTGTATCTCAAACCAACATTGCCTGTAATGGCGGCTCAACCGGCGCAGCTACAATTACAGCAAGCGGTGGAACCGGAACATTGACTTATAACTGGACGCCGGGCAACCCTACAGGCGACGGCACAGCTTCCGTATCCGGATTGCCAGCCGGTACCTGGACTTGTACTATTACCGATGCCAATAGCTGCACTAAAACACAATCCGTAACTATCACGCAACCTTCTGTCATTACATCAAGCGTTTCATCTCAAACAAATGTTTCCTGCAATGGTGGTTCCAACGGTTCTGCAACGATTACTGCAAGTGGTGGCACCGGTCCTTATATATACAGTTGGGCGCCAAGCGGCGGCACTGCTGCAACAGCAACAGGTCTGGCTGCCGGTCCTTATACCGTTACTATCACTGATGCTAATGCTTGTACTAAAACACAATCCGTAACTATCACACAACCTTCTGTCATTACATCAAGCGTTTCATCTCAAACTAATGTTTCCTGCAATGGTGGTTCCAACGGTTCTGCA
>MKWG01000043.1:0-329929 GCA_001899685.1 Sphingobacteriales bacterium 44-15 | reverse complement strand
TGCTGCAACAGCAACAGGTCTGGCCGCCGGTCCTTATACCGTTACTATCACTGATGCTAATGCTTGTACTAAAACACAATCCGTAACTATCACCCAGCCGGCAGCGGTTGCTGTTACAGCCACTCCGGCAGGTCAAACTATATGTAGTGGTGGACAAACCAGTATTGCGTTGAGCTCTGTGCCTGCGGGATCAGACTTTACCTGGACGGTAAGTACTGTGAGCGGCAGCGTATCGGGCGCCACTTCAGGCAATGGCTCCTCGATAGAACAGGAATTAACCGGTCAGGGTGTGGTAAAATATACTATAACGCCAGCCAGCAGTATCTGTTCAGGTTCAATCAAAGAAGTATTGATCACCATTAACGCACTCACAAGCTTCGGGATACATCCTTCTGATAAATCGGTCTATGACGAAGAGACGGCCGGGTTTTCGGTTGAAGCCAACAACGCTGATACCTACCAGTGGCAGGTAAACAAGGGGAGTGGATTTGCCGATATATCAGACGATGCGCATTATAATGGCGCCAACACTTATCTTTTGACAGTGAGCAATGCCACCGGTGAAATGAATGGATATTTGTTCCGTTGTGTAGCCTCCGGTAATTGTGCATCTGCTTACTCAAACAGCGCTAAATTAACTGTAACGGTAAGAGCGCAACAAACGATCAGTTTTGCCGGCGCCGATACCAAAATATATGGCGACGAAGACTATATGCCCGCTGCAACAAGCGATGCAGGACTGCAACCGGAATACAGCAGTAGCGATGGATCTATAGCTTCTATTGAGAATGGAAAAATCCATATCAAAAAAGCGGGTCAGGTAACGATTACCGCCAGCCAGCCTGGTAACGACAGTTACAAGCCGGCAACATCAGTAGATCAGGTGCTGACGATTTCTAAAAAGACGATCACTTTATTACTGAGCGCAACGCCGGTTATCAGCAAAGTATATGATACGTATACAGGTATCAGCCTGGATGCTGCTAACTATCAATTGAAAGGCGTGGAAGAAGGCGATGATATCAGCGTGACGGGTGAAGCTGCTTTTGAGAACAACAAAGCAGGTGAGAACAAAACGATCAATGTAAGCAACTTTGTACTGGGCGGTGAAGCTGCATCAAATTATGCGCTCGCTACCACCGTTGCAGAAGTGAAGGGTGTGATTGAGCCTGCTAAGATCATAGTGAGCCTGCAGGCGAGCCCGCTCATCAGCAAGACCTATAATGGTTTGGATGAGGCAAGCTTGTCATCAGGTAACTTTATACTGAATGGTGTGTTAGGTGAGGATGAAGTGAATATTGCATCCGGCAAAGGAGTGTATAGCGATAAGAAAGCAGGTGTTGAAAAAGAGATCACCGTAACCGACTTTGTGTTGGGTGGTGAGCAAAAAGATAATTATACCATAGAGAACAGCTCTGCTGTTACTGTGGGTGATATTAAAATAAAAGACATCGCGGTAAGCCTGGCTGCTGCGCCTGCCATCAGCAAAGTATACGATGGTTCAGACGAGGCTTCTGTTCCTGCAGCAAAATACCAGTTGGATGCAGTTGTAACAGGTGATGATGTATCAGTGAAAGGAACGGCAGTATATAACAACAAAAAAGCTGGTGAAGAAAAAGCAGTAACAGTGGGAGCGTTAATATTAGAAGGTGAAGATGCGGCTAACTATCACTTAAGCACAACCGAACTGTCAGCCACCGGCAGCATTGAAAAAGCTACGCTCACAGTAACCGTGGTAGATGCCGGGACAGCGGTAAGAAAAGAATACGATGGTACCACTGATGCCATTCTGCAATCAGATAACTATGTAGTAACGGGTATTGCAGGGGAGGATGATGTGGTGTTGAACAGTCCAACCCAGGCTACCTATGATAACAAACATGGTGGTGAAGACAAAAAGGTAACCGTAAATGGACTACAGATCTCTGGTGAAGACGCGGATAACTATACACTTGCAGCTACTACAGTCAGCGCGAATATCGGTACCATTACCCGCAAGGTGATCGGAGTAACCGCCGATGCTAAAACCAAAGTATATGGTCAGCCGGATCCTGAGCTGACGTATGTAACAGAAGGGAAGTTAGAAGGTGACGTATTGCCGGGTGAGTTAACAAGAACCGGAGGCAAAAACGTGGGTGAGTACAAGGTGGAACAAGGTAGCCTGGATGGCGGAGATGATTATGTGATCGAATGGTTTCAGGACGCCAGCTTTACTATTACACCTAAAGCTTTAACGATCACTGCTGAAGACAAAACCAAAAAACAAGGTACCCCTAACCCCGTATTGACCATCAGTTATGATGGACTTGCCACAGGGGATCAGCCATCTGATCTGGAAACACAGCCGATAGCAGTGACAACTGCAACCACCAGCTCACAAATGGGTTATTATGATATCGAAGTGTCTGGTGCGGCATCTGCTAACTATGAGATCAGTTATGTAAAAGGTAAACTGACTGTTACGCCCGCCACCGATGCAACCTATAGTGTGAAAGTATGGAGCCCGAACCCTAATCAGTTACAAATTAAGATCTATACTGAGAAGGCTCAAAAAGCGGCGATCATCCTTTACACGGAAACTGGTCAACAGGTGGTGTTACAACAACAGCAACTGGCGGCAGGAGTGAATAGCTTTACTATGTCAGTGGCTCACCTGTCTTCCAGCACCTACATCTTAAGTGTGAATGCTGAACAGTTCAAAGACGCTCAGAAAGTAAAAGTTAAATAAATCTTATCCTGACATGCTGCCCGGTAAAGGGCAGCATGTTTATACTATTTCAATCCCATTCACCTCATTATTCCAATTGTTCAAATGAAAACTTCTTACAAACATTTATTGGTCTCAGCTACCCTGGCAGGTTCCATAATAAGCGGGGCTGTTGCACAAAGCGCAGATCCCATTAATATCGTCACTACTTCCGTTCCTTTTTTGCGTCTATCACCCGATGCGAGGGCCGGTGGTATGGGTGACCAGGGGATCTCTACATCGGCAGATGCGAATGCTCAGTTTTACAACGTAGCTAAATATCCTTTTATTAAAAACCAATGGGGCATTGGCGCAACTTATACACCATGGTTAAAGGATTTAAACTTAAAAGATGTATATCTCGCTTCCTTGGCGGCTCATTATAAGATGGATGAGCAACAAGTGATCTCGGGATCACTACGTTATTTTAATCTCGGCAGTATCCAATTTACAGATGCTTCCGGTAACGACCTTAATAAAGGCAATCCGCGTGAATTCTCGTTTGATTTTGGATACTCACGTAAGCTGTCAGACCAGTTCTCCCTGGGCGTAGCGCTTCGTTATATTTACAGTAACCTGGCTTCAGGTTCTCCATCTCCTTATGGAGGAACTTACAAAGCAGGTAATGCTTATGCAGGCGACGTAGGTTTATATTACCAGGGATTGAACGATCAGGGCCAGGGCTGGACAGCAGGGCTGGTGATGAGCAACCTGGGATCGAAAATTGCGTATACGACAGATGCCACACAGAAAAATTTTATCCCTGCCAATATTGGCATTGGCGCGGGGCACACATGGCTTACCAACGAAGTGCATAAAATATCCTTGAATGGTGAAATAAATAAATTACTGGTGCCCTTAGCGCCTGGTGCCAATGCCGCCCCGGAAGACTATGCCAAATACAATAGCGATGGTGTAGTAAGTGGCTGGATGAAATCGCTCAACAACAAAGCAATGGCATATTCAGCAGGTGCAGAATATCTTTACAATGAGCAATTTGCTTTACGTGCCGGTTATTATACAGACAGCCGTAGTATGGGTAAGAGGAGTTATTTTACTATGGGCGCAGGGATTAACTACAGCATGTTTGGATTAAACTTTTCTTACCTGCTTTCTTCCGGAAATGGGGTGAACAGAAATCCTTTGTCTAACACCGTAAGGTTAGGTATGATCTTCAATATTGGTGGCGAGGCAAGTGAAAAAGTAGGAAAATAAAAACACCCTGCTAATATTGTTGAAGCACAGGCGAGCCTGCCAGAATGGTACAGGCGGGCGTGGCAACAGAAGTTCAATAGCAGCGCTGCAGCTAAGTACATAAAAATAATCCCTCTGTTATTTTAATGACGATCACAAAGCCATCAACTATGGCCGGAGCTTCTGGCGCAGAGCTGGCGCAGGTTTGTAGCGGAGGTGTTGTGTGATGGCTGACCTGTTGCCGGCGTGTTACTTGTTTTGCAATGGTAACAGGTATAAGTCCATGGTTGTATTATTTGTGCTCTGCCCGTTTAAGAAATTAAGATGAGTAAAAGCAAGGCAGCAGGTCTGGCTAAGCACAGAACAAGGCTGCTAAACCTGCGCCTGGATGAGGTGACGCCATTCAAGAGTGAAAAAAAATCAACAAGAGCATTGCCTGCTTTTATTTTTTACTCTCCAGACTCTTAATAAAAGCTATGATATCCTCTTTTTCATTCCCGGTGAGGTTAAGTGGTTCCGCGGGAAGTGTCTGATTGGGAAGATTGATCCCTAAACCTGCAGCGCCTCCGTTGTTATAAAACTCCATTACCTGGTCTAAGGTCTGGTATACGCCGTTGTGCATGTAGGGAGCTGTCTTTTCACTATTGCGGACGGAGGGGATCTTAAAAGCATATTTATAGGCATCCACCCCTATCACACTGTAATAACCCGGATCCGGATCCAGCGTAGAGTCTGCCAGGGATGGCGGGACACCTAATACCTCTGTTTCGCTCATAACATATTTTGGAGGAGTGATACCATTAAATAAGGGAATAAAGTGACAGGTAGCACATTTCGCTTTTCCCATAAACAAATTGAAGCCTTTCAATTCCTGACGTGATAATGCCTGTTCATTACCCTGCATATATTCATCAAACCGGCTATTGAGTTTTGTAAGACTGCGTACATAGGACGCAAGCGCATTGGTCACTTCATCCGGGCTGATTTCATTTTCAGCTTTTGGAAAAGCCTTTGCGAATAACGACCTGTATGATCCGTCTGCAGAAACATATTGTATGATCGCATCCATAGAACCATCCATCTCCGCTTTATTGCTGATCACATCACGCACCTGGTCCTCCAGCGTTAATGCCCGCATATCATAGAAATAATTTGATTGTAAAGCAGCGTCCAGTAATGTTGGCGTATTTCTTTCCAATAGCTTTACGGGATCATGAATGGCTGTATTTTTAGCGAGCCCGTCCGTAAATGCCAGGTCAGGCTGGTGACAAGAGGCGCAGCTTCTTGTGCCGGTGCCGGATAGTGATGCGTCATAAAAAAGTTTTTCTCCCAGCTCCACCTTAGCTGCTGTAATATGAAATGCTGGACCGGGAGAGAATGCATCCACATTGAATGCGCCCGGATCAAACAATGTGCTTGCTTCCTGCCTCAGCATCCGGTTGTATTTAATGTCCGGGCCGGGTAAGGTTTGTTCCATTTGTGCTATACCGCTGCTGATCTTATTTGCGAAACGGGTGATGAATGCGGCTCTGTCAAAAGAGACAAAATCTGGATGATGATGCAGGTATCCGGTGGCCGTGTCCAGGTCCTGTAATAAAAACGTTTTCCTGCTTTTACTTATATAATAAGAGAGCATATCCCGCAGGCTTTTCAAAGATGCGGCAGATTCTTCCATGCTGTTCAGAGAAAGCCCGTTATCGAACCCGGTAATACCCAAAGCGATTATCCTGAATACTTCCAATTTGGCAGCATCCAGTATCCGCCAGTCGGCAAGCTCATGATCAGCAAAATAAGCAATCAGGTATTCCGTATTTGTTATTAAATGCCCCGCTTCACTGATCAGCGCTTCTTTACGGGCAGTATCATACCCCGGGTAGATCAATTGTTCAATCACCTGCAGGCCCATTGGGTCAATGCCTCTTGCTAAAGAAGGGGATAACAGATCAGCATTCTCGATCTCCTGTACAGGCGGGCCATTTAATCTTTCAGTAAGATCGGCAGCAAAATACGCTGCGGCCCATTCAAATTCCTTGAACAGTAATCTTGATCTCAGGAAGGTCTGGCGCACCCTTTGTGTGTCCACTTTCTTTTTACTGACTTCTACAAAGAAGGTATCTTTTACATAATCACGAAAAGATACGATCTGGCTGAAGACCTCATGCCGGATTTTCCGTTCGCGCCGGCTGGATGTTATTTGCGCTGTATGATCTGTATGAAAAGGAGTGAAGCTCGCAATAAATAGTCCTGCAAGCACAATGACCACCACTCCCGTCTTCTTCTGCATAACAGATGTCCTCCCATTGTTCACTGTGATTATTTAAAAATCAGGGCATTCCTGAACGGGTTTGCATTTTTATCCCGGTCAGCCAATGGCGCTATTCCCCATCTATGCTCTATAAAAGAAAGAATGCTGACGGTTTCATATTGAGTATGATCAACAGTAGCTGTTTTAGCAAATGGCCCGATAATAATAGCCGGAATACGGCTGCCCGGGCCCCATCTGTCAACAACCGGCGGGGGCACATGATCGAAATATCCGCCAAACTCATCATAGGTCAGGATAACCAGCGCATCTTTTGCATTAGGTCCCTCCAGCACTGCATTGATCAGTTTCACCGCCAGTTGTTCCGACGAATATACATCAGAGCTGCCCGGATGTTCGTCATTCCCTCCACCCGGCTTCACAAAAGAAACGCTGGGAAGCGTGCCCTCTTTCGCAGCATTAATAAAATCATTTTGATCCTTCATGTGCTTTCTGCCCTCTGTCCCTTCTTCGTAGTTGGCAAAATACAGGAAAGGTTCATGGTTATAGGCAAAATTATTTTTTCTTTCGGCCACTGCGTCGTCCCATCCCTCCGAATACCATGCCCAGGATATACCTTTTTCGCTCAGCCGGTCGCCGATGGTCGGCATCGTCTGCGAAGGCAACAACTGAGCAGTATCTGATTTAGGAGGGTATGGTTTGTTTCTTGAAAGAACATGATTGACAACATAGCCATCAGGAGTAACTATACCATCTTTGATCATCCGCCCACTATCATCCACTTTCGCGATCAATGCTTCAGGGGCACCCGGCCAAACCGGCACGGCAGCAGAGATCAGATAAACATGGTTAAAATAGGAACCGCCAAAAACGCTCTGAAAAAAGTTGTCGCACAAGGTGTATCTTTTTGCCAACGGATACAGCGGCAATTTTTTAGTGCTGTAATAGCCCATTGCCAGTCCTTTAGAATCGTTGTACGCCGCAAATTTGTCCATCTTTCCTCCGTTGATCTGTAGCTGGTTGTGAAAAAAACGATGCGTAACATCCGGCGTTTTTTTGTCGGACGGGACATATTGGTCTATATTAAAAAGTTTATTAGGGAGGTTGGTTGGGAAAGCATTATTCCTGGGGATCTCCGGCAGGTATTGATAAGGTTTCCCATCCTCATCAACCTGAACAAAGTTGCCTTTTCGGGCATTTTTAATACCATTCACTCCTTTGAACTCACCATACAGGTTATCGAAACTATGGTTTTCCATGTACACAACCACCAGGTGATTGATCTGACGGATCCCTTCGTCAAAGGAGACCTGCTGCCGTTGTGCTTTTTTGCCGGTTCCACAACCGCTGATCCCGAAAATAATAAGAAAGATAAAAAAGCCGCGTTGTACAGTCATTCCGTATTTTTTAAATAATAAAAATTATAACTCTCAATATGGTCGTAACAAAGATACTGGCGTATTTCAAATTTTCGTTTCAAAACAGGAATACAGATAATGTTCGCTTTCTAAGGTTTACCATGTACCCCAGGAACATTATTACCTTCTGCCGGGAGAAATAATATAATAAGGTTGAGTTAACAATTAGCTTTTTTACTAAGGTTATAAGCCCGCCTGCCCGGGCGGGCAGGGTTAAAACGTAATATTTAATGAGTGAACTGATAAAATGGCTTACTGCAAAAATTTGGAATGCACCCATTATCGTGGAGGAAACTGTTGCTGTTGTAAAAGCAAATTACAAATGGCAACGCCGCGCATAAATTTAAAACAGATTTCTAACTATGGGGCGCATTTCAAATTTTCGCGGCACATATTTCCCTCACCCCTGCAATCCCCTCTCCGCGCAGCAGAGAGGGGAGAAATGGTGCGAAAATTTGAAATACTCCCTAACTATGATAACCTTTTATAGTGTTAAGAAAAAAATGCATAAGACCAACCTGATACAAAACGAACTGACCCTGAACTCCCTTTTCGAATAATACATCTCCGCTCAACGGATTTAATCTACATTTGCGGCTGAAAAGCTATTGTAGCGGTAAACGATCATTCCATAAGTTTGATAATATGCTCCCGGATTCCTGGTATACTGATTTCAAAGCCAAGCTGCAGGCCATTGCCTGTCATTTTGGGTATACCGTGGAAGAAGCTGAAGACATTGTGCAGCAGTTCTTTCTCGACCTGCTGCAAAAAGATCTCGCCACCGAGATACGGGATCCTGAAGCTTATGTAGTCACCGCTTTCAAAAGAAGGCTGATTGATCTGCACCGGAGCCAGCAGCGTAAAGGAGATTACCGCGACATTGAGCTGTTTAATATCCCTTCTGCACAGGAGATCATTGAAAGGCTGGAAACAGATGAGGAGCTGATCAATCATATAGCTGATGCCTACAAAAAATTGCCCGCCCGCCTGCGCCGCGTGATCTACATGAAATATTACCAGGGATATTCCACGGAAAAGATCGTGGCTGTGACCGGCTTCACCCACCAGACCGTTTACAATAACCTGTCAAAGGGCATACAGCAGTTAAGGCAAAACCTGCGCAAAGAAAAAGTGCTCACCAGGCTCGCCGGCTTCCTGCTATTTCTCTTTCCTTAAAAAAAGTTAAAAAAAAGCGGTTAGGTTTTTCCAGGTGCATCGTCTACAACAGAAACATGCCTTACTCACATGGCGTATACGGTTGAAGAGCTTGTTGTCAACGACTCCTTTATTGCTTTCTGCATCCGGCAGCAGCCGGAAGCCATAGCTTTCTGGAATGATTATTTATCCCGTCACCCGGAAGAGCTGCTGACGATGGAAGAAGCGCGTAAGTTGGTGCTGGGGCTGAGGTTAATGCTTCAGCAAAAACAAAATGAGCTGTCTGCGGAAGAGGATTCTTCCGAGCATGCATTGTATGTTGTCCCCGATCAGCCTTCACCTGAAGCGGAAACAGGCGTTCCCCACCGGGTTGCCTGGAAAAAATGGGTGGCTGTAGCTGCCTCAGTAACCATTGTATTAAGTGCTGCTTATTATTACAAATACAATCACTTGTGGCAATCATCAGCAACCTTGTCACAGGCAACTGCTACAGCGCCGCGTTCCGGGGATGCCGTTTTATCACAGCCGGGTGAGCACAGGATAATGGTGCTGCCCGACAACACAAAAGTGACCCTCAATGCCGGCTCCCGGCTGGAAGTTTCGGAAACCTTTGATATAAAAGACCGGAATGTATACCTCACGGGAGAAGCGTTTTTTGATGTGGCGCATAACAAGGCGCTTCCTTTTATTGTGCATGTTGCGAAATATAAAATAAAAGCAGTAGGAACCAAATTCAATGTAAAAGCTTATTCCAATGACCGGTTCAGTGAAACTTCCCTGCTGGAAGGAAAGGTGGAGATACTGCTCCCCAATGGCAGCAGCGATGTGGTGTACAAGACCCTGCAGGTGAACCAGAAATTTATTTTAAATACTGCCGACAGTCTTGTCCGTAAAGCTCCTGTGAAAACTGAGGTGCTTCCGCTTTCCTACGACGATAAGCATCAGAATGTAGAAACAGCCTGGGTAGATGACCTGCTGATCTTTGAAGACCAGCCACTTTCCCAGATTAAAAATATTCTGGAGCGGAAATACAGGGTAACCATTGCTATAGCCAGCGACAGCGTGGCAAGCTATCATTATACAGCAACTTTTCAGCATGAAGATATTGACGAAGTATTAAAAGCGCTACAGTTGTCGCTCCCCTTCCTTTATAAAAAAGAAGGGAACCAGATCACACTGTATAAATAATACCATGCAGCAATAAAACAACAGCAAAAAAGAGGAGAAAAGGATTGCCGTCCTTTCCTCCTTCATGATAATGGAAGGGAGTAAAGCCTTCCACTGTTTAATAATAAACTAAAATAAAAGTATGAAAAAAAGCGCTTATTTGAGAGAGCGACCACAGCGGCTGCTCAAAAAACTACTGTTTATGAAATTATGTTTCGCCCTGGTGCTTGTAACCGCATCGCATGTTGCGGCACACACAGGATTCGGCCAGGAAGCAGTCTCCCTTCAGATGGAGAATGCCCGGCTTTCTACCGTTTTGAAAACCATCCAGAACAAAACCAGCTACCGGTTTGTGTTCAGCAATAAGCTAGTGGACGATATAGGGGAGGTGAATATAAAAGTACAGAACACTCCGGTACTCACATTGTTGCCCCGTATCCTCACCGGGACAAGCCTTGAGTTTCAGCAAATGAGCAATAACCTGATCGTGATCAGGGAAAAGGCAAATATTAAAAAGAACATCCTTGTGAAAGGAGTGGTGACCAACCAGAAAGGAGAGCCGGTATCCGGAGCTACTGTTTCCTCCAACAAAGGCAGGGCTACTATCACCAATGACAAAGGAGAATACAGCATTGAAGTAGACGAATACGATGAGCTTACCTTTAGCTATGTAGGCTATACCTCGCAGGTTATAAGGGTAAACAGCCGTCAGTCCATTAACGTTGTTTTTGAAGAGGCCGACCGGGCAATGGAAGAGGTGGTGGTGACAGCGCTCGGCATCAAACGGCAGGAAAAAGCGCTGGGCTATGCCACACAGAAAGTAGGCGGCGCTGCTTTGGAAACGGTAAAAGGAGTAGATGTAGGTACCTCGCTGACGGGTATGGTCTCGGGGCTTACGGTTAAAAACTCTACGGAATTTAACGCGCGCCCTGCACTTGAAATGCGCGGCGAGACCCCGTTGCTGGTAATTGACGGGGTGCCCTACGGCAATATGACGCTGCGCGATATTCCTACCGATGATATTGAAAGCATTGATATGTTGAAAGGCCCTACCGCGGCGGCTTTGTATGGCAACAGGGGCGCCAACGGCGCGGTAATGATCACCACTAAAAAAGGCAAAGGCAAGGGATTGTCTATTGATATCAACAGCAACAACATGATGGCTGCAGGCTTTATTGCTATTCCCAAGATCCAGACTTCTTACGGGCATGGGCTTAATGGCAGGCTTGACGACGATTACGTATGGGGCCCAAAACTGGATATAGGTAAAGATACTATGCAGTGGAACCCTGTCAGCAAGCAGTTAGAAGTAATGCCATTGGTGTCGAGCGGGAAGGATAACCTGCAAAGCTTCATGCAGGCGGGTATTATCAGCAACAATAATATCAGTGTAACCCAAAGCGGCGATAACGGCTTTTTCCGCGCGGGTCTCAACTATATTTATAACAAAGGGCAATGGCCGAATGCAACACTGAAGATCATTAATTATACCATGACCGGGCAATTGAAGGTCGGCGATAAATTTGATATCGAAAGCCACATGGGCTATACCCGTCAAACCGCTCCACAGGTATGGGGTCAGGGATACGGACCCCAGGGGTATTTGTACCAGATACTGATGTGGACAGGCCCGGATTATGATATCCGGCAATACAGGGATTACTGGGTTACCCGTGATCAAAAGCAAAACTGGCTGTACAATGCCTGGTATGACAATCCTTATCTGATAGCCAACGAAAAATTACAGGGTATAGACAATAATAAAATCAATGCAAGCTTTACGGCAAACTATAAGTTTACAAAGGACCTCAAGCTGATGTTACGTACCGGCTTCGACTACTACAAAAATGAGCTGACTGTCCGTAATCCGGCAGGCATTAACTCCACAAGAGGCAGCTCGATCGGTAAATTTAAACCTGATGTGGATGGCAGCCCAAGTGGAAGCTTTGGCTGGGACTGGAACGCAGCAGGCTTATTTGGAGAGGATGAAACCTGGGGATTAAGTACCAACAATGACCTGATCTTAACCTACAATACCAAGATCAGCAAATTCGGCATCGACGCTTTGGCCGGGGGAAGCATTTATTATTTCATAGACAAGGAGCTGGGCGCACAAACCGCTAACGGACTGAACGTTCCGGGTTGGTATTCGCTGGCAAATGCCACTCCGTCTACCGCTGCCGGTGTAAATTCGATCAACAACTATTACTCCACATGGCAGTCGCAGGTGAATAGTGTATATGGGAAAGTCACTTTGTCTTATGGCAGCGGTGTATTTGTGGATGTTACCGGACGCAACGACTGGAGCTCTACCCAGCAGGTATCGGAAAGATCCTATTTCTACCCGTCTGTGGCGAGCAGTGTGATCCTTTCGGAATATATTCCCATGCCGCAATGGGTAAGCATGTGGAAAGTAAGGGGATCGTGGACAGTGGATAAAAAACCTGCAGGGATATACAGCAACAACCTTACTTACTCTCCCGGCTCTTCTTTCGGCATGCTGACTTCTAATTCTCCCGACAACCTGCTCGGCGACAACCTGAAACCTTCTGCCGCCCGCACATGGGAAGTCGGTACTGCAGCTTACTTCTTTAAAAGCCGCCTGCATGTAGATGTGGCCTATTTTGATAAATACTACTACAACCAGCAGGTATCAGTGCCTATATCCAACTCATCGGGCTTTTCCTCAGTGCTTAAAAATACAGAGGAGACCTATTCCCGCAGAGGGCTGGAGATCACCGTGGACGGAACAGTGATCAGGAACAGGAATTTTACCTGGAGCTCCCTGATCAACTACTCTTACAATCATAAGTATTATGTAAAGCTGGATCCCGTTTATTCGGCAGACAATCTCTGGACAAAAGTGGGGGAAAGGTTAGACGCCTATACTGCGGCTGACTGGACAAGGGATCCCAGCGGGAATATTGTGAATGTGGGCGGAAAACCTCAGCGTAATCCTTTCAGCAGCCAGATCGGCTATGGCGACCCTAACTTCTCATTCGGCTTCATTAACAACTTTTCATTTGGGAATTTCGTATTCGGGCTTAATATAGACGGCAGGATTGGCGGGCTGATGTATGACTATATCTGGGATAAAATGTTCGATACAGGCACTAACCCCGAAACGGATAACCAGTACCGCTACAACCAGGTGGTTAACGGGGATAACAGCTTTGTGGCTCCCGGCGTGAAAATTGAATCGGGAACAGTAAGCTATGATAAGTATGGTAATGTTTTAAGCGATACCAGGAAATTCGTTACCAATGATGTTCCCATCGGTTACCAGGCTTACGCCCGTTCATTAAACTCAACCATTCATGGTGTCATGAGCGAATCTTTTGTGAAATTAAGGCAGCTTTCTATAGGGTACAATATACCCGCAAGTGTGCTGAAGCATACCGGAGGCATAAAGACAGCGTCGGTTTCCGTAACAGGACAAAACCTGCTGTTGATTACCAAGTTCAAGTTCTCTGATCCGGATGTGGATACAGAAAACCTGAATGCTCCTTCACAACGCATGGTGGGTGTCAACATCAGGCTGGGCTTATAAGAGACGCTCCATTTTATAACAAGTTAAACTGATAACATGAATTTCAGGATATATAAATATACTATTACTTTGGCAGCGTTGGGTATTATGAGCTGCACGAAGAAGTTTGATACCATCAACACAAATCCCGACAAGTCCACATCATCCCGGGCTGACTGGCTGGCTACCTCCATTATTGCAAATTCCACCGATGGTGATATAAGCGACCAGAAAGCTTTCATGCAACCCTTTATGCTGTCTAAATACATTTTGTGGACAGAGCTCCAGGAAGGCTATCAATACAATTCTCTCGGTCAGACCGGATCCTGGGGCAGGTACAATGTTTTAAGAAATATTGATCCTATGCTGGAATATGCCGCTTCGGATCCGGACACCTATCCCTCATACCGCGGGCTGGCTCATTTTATACGGGCCTGGCAGTTTTACCAGTTGACCATGCAGGTGGGTGATATTCCTTACTCCGAGGCCTTAAAAGGAAAGTCAGAAGGCAACATTAAGCCCAAATATGACAGCCAGAAGGATGTGTTCAAGGGGATTTTGAGTGAGTTGGATTCGGCTAATGTACTTTTCAGTACAGGAAAAGATTTCAGCGGTGATATTGTATATAAAGGTAGCGTGGATAAATGGCGCCGGGTGACCAATACTTTTGAGCTTTACGTTTTGATAAACCTGTATCGCAAAACGACGGATGCGGATCTGAATGTAGTGGAGAGGTTCAAGGACATTGTCGCCAACCGCCCGCTGATGCGCGACTATACGGATAACTTTGCTATTACTTATATCAACTCGGCAAGCTATTGCTATCCCTGGAGCAGCACTCCTGTTCAGAAAAACCAGTTCACTATCTATCCCATGGTGTCTACCACGCTGATAGATCTTTTGAAGACGTATAACGACAGGAGATTGTTTTATTATGCGGAGCCTGCAGCATCGGCTATCAACGGCGGGCTGACGGCAAATAACTTTAATGCCTATATAGGCGTTGAGCCCTCCGATGCTTATTCCAGCACTACTTCGGCACACTCGGCCGGTATTTTCTCGGATGTGAACAAGCGGTATGTTGACCTGTATAATGCAGAGCCTGTAAGTCTGCTCAGCTATTGGGATCAGCAATTCATATTGGCTGAGGCGGCAGTAAGAGGCTGGATCACCGGCACTCCCGCACAGGATTATTATGCATCAGGCATCCAAAGCTCTATGAATTTCCTGGCGGACCATACCCCGGAAACGTATACGCATGGGATGGCTATGGATGATAGTTATATCAATAGTTACCCTGCAATTGTTGCGCTTGCCGGAGCAGAAGACAACCAGGTTAAGCAGATCATTACCCAAAAATACATCGCCGGATATTTGCATGGCACTGATTATAATGCCTGGTATGAGTTCAGGAGGACCGGTTATCCTGAATTTAAACTGAACCCCAATACCAATCTGAACACGCCGAGTACCGAGTTCCCGGTAAGGTGGAAATATCCGCAGGTGGAGCTGAATAATAACGGTGATAATTATAAGACCGCTATTCAGTCGCAATACGGCGGCAATGACGATGTGACCCAGGTAATGTGGCTGCTGAAGTAAAGCTATGTCAAACGTGAAACGGGAGACGACAAATGTGAGTATCTCACATTTGTCGTCTCACTTCTCACAAAGAAATGCGACAAATTATTGTTGACATAGCAATAAGGCATGCAAATTGATCCCCGCGGCTGATGCCGCGGGGATCCTTGTTTAAGCCTGAAAGTCATGACCCTGTCAGAAGAATAGTGATCTCACTTCGCCACAACTTCTCCAGATAGCCTTGCGGGAGACGGGCGGCGAAGGAAAACACTTACAGGTGGCCACAATTCTTATTTTTTTTCTTCGCTATTTTTCACCCCTCCTTACAAGAAACAAGCTTAAAGAGATAAGCAGAACAGCTACCGGGACTATCAGGTGTTGCCACGTTATTTCAACACCGTTGATCTTTTTTTCTGCAAGGGCGGCAAGGTAAGATACAACGAGGGTTGTTAATATAGCTTCCCACAGAATTATTTTCAGGTGAAGAAAATTTTTAATTCTGAGCCATTCAGGTAATTTGACCGGGAATGTTGCATTGGAATTATTAAATAATATCATAATTCCTATTGAAAGCACATAAAACACGATAGCAACCAGAAATATATCAACCGCATTTAGCAAATCAACTGCCATCAGTCCGGCCGTTTCATGCTGGTCTGCGCTAAAATGGGAAAATACCATTACAAAATCGTACCCGCCTAAAATTGTCATCACAAGACCTGAAGCAAAAATAAGCAGCGCAATAACGTTAATAATGACTATTAATACGCTGAATACACTTTTCATAAACGATGTTTACTTTCCGAACGATTGCGCTGATAATTTAATCGAAGAATGGAGTGACAGGTCAGCGGCAGACTTCCCAAGTGCAATATTGTAGCTCCCTGCTTTGATCTGCCATTTTTGTTTTTCCCAATTAAAATGTGCTAATAAACGCGGGTCAACTGTCAGCGTTACCCGTTTACTTTCTCCGGGTGCAAGTTCTATTCTTTCAAATCCTAATAAACGCATATTATTTTCACCTGCTGCGTTTGTGAGATATAACTGTGGCACATCAGCACCTGCCCTTTTCCCGGTATTCGTAACTGTAAAGCTCGCAGTTACTGTCTTTCCTCCCTGCAGATTAAGCTCACTATACGAAAAAACGGTATAGCTCAAGCCATATCCAAATGCATACATGGGTTTAATATTTTTTTTAGCGTACCAGCGGTATCCTACATCAGATCCTTCATTGTAAACAATAGTGGTGGGCGTTCCCCAGGGTGTTCCCAGTCCGGATAATTCAGGTCTCGGTGTTTGTTCCAAACTTTCAGGAAAAGTTATGGGCAATCTACCCGAAGGGTTTACTTTACCCGTAAGGATTTCTGCGATGGCAGTGCCACCGGTCTGGCCGGGATACCAGGCCTGCAAAATGGCTTTTACTTTATCCCGCCATGGCATGGATGATGGGTTACCCGTTTCCAATACCACAATTGTATTCGGATTAGTTGAGGCAACTTCACTGATAAGGTTATCCTGTCCCCAGGGCAGGGATAGATCGGCCAGGTCAAAGCCTTCGCCTTCTACCCGGATACCAAAAATTATTACTATATCGGACCGCTTCGCCAATAGTTTTGATTCTGCCACGGTATATCCAGGGTCATAATCTATGGTTGCATTTGGCATTGATTTTTTCAACTCCGCCAATGGGGATGAAGGTAACAGGTAAAGACTGCGGGCGTTACCCATAAGGCCCGGGCCGCCGATACTGATAGAACCCGCATAGCCTCCTACGGGAAGCACGGCTCCTGAGCCTGTGCCGGTAGGTACTCCTTTGTTGGCATAACCTCCGATTATAGCAATCTTAACGGGCCCGCCTGCAGCCAATGGCAGCACTCCCTCATTTTTCAATAGTACTATTCCCTGGCGGGCTGTTGCCAATGCTATTTCATTGTGCCTGCTCATATCTACGGTTGGTGTGCCTTCCCATTTGTCCACCCCTACAGCATACACGGACCTGAGGATACGTTGGACCATACCGGATAAACGTTCTTTGGGAAAATTACCCGCCTTGTACGCGTTCTGCAATGAATCCGTAAATGCTTCTGCCCCCCACGTTAGCTTGTCTACCTGTAGGCCCGATTCCTGGTCAAGTCCATTTAAAGCATAAGTCCAGCTGGGAACGGCTCCCCAATCAGACATCACCCAACCTTTATACCCCCATGTATCTTTTAATAATTTATTCAGCAGGTAATCATTGCCACTTGCATATTCGCCGTTGACTTTATTGTAGCCGCTCATGATGGAGCCCGGGTTTGATTTTTCTATCGCCATCTGGAATGCCAACAGATCAGATTCCCGGTCGGCAGCGGGATCAATAATAGCATCTAACCAATGGCGGTTGGTTTCATTACAATTGAGCGCATAATGCTTTAGCGTGGAGATGACATGCTGGCTTTGAATACCATTGACTGCGCCGGCAGCAAACAATGCGCTTACCAGCGGATCTTCAGCATAATATTCGAAATTACGCCCGTTCCGGGGATCACGGGTCAGGTTAATACCGCCGGCAAGCATCACATTGAAACCTCTCACTCTTGCTTCTTTCCCGATCACAATACCTCCCTGGTAGGCCAATTCGGGATTGAAGCTTGCTCCCACCAATATGGACGCTGGCAGGGCCGTTGCACCTTTATCATCGGGCCGATAACCCGGGTTGGTAATACCCATACTGGCATCGCTGCTCTGTATTGCAGGGACACCAAGGCGTGGTACACCCGGCGTATACCCCGCGCTCATAGACACTCCCTCCGGGATACGTTTATCACGGGGAAAACCAAGACCCGGAACACTTCCTATAACACTTGTAATCATCGAGAACCGTTCCTGGTCAGTCATTTTCTGTTCCGTTTCTTTTGACATAACATCCGGCGATGTTTGTTGAGCTAACAAAAGTGAAATACTGTTAAGCATCAGGGCTATACAGAGAACAAGGGCTTTGTGCCTGCCTGTACAATTGTTGAATAGTAAATTATACATAGCTTATGAATTTTAAATTTTGTTTCAGGGTATCCTTTGGAACTGTTCCGTATGTCACGCAATTACATCGTCTTTTATTTTTAAGGAAGGCTTCAGGTAATAATATGTACAGGGATTTCACAAGCCGGGAAAGTGGAAATCATGGGTTATTGTTCAAACCATCGCCACGGGGTAGCGGATAACGAAAGAAGGAGAAATAAGAACGAAGGGTAAGGAATATATTGAGAGAAGCAAATTTTTACAGCTATATAAATTTATTCTTTCCTTTTGGGAAAGTAAAATATTCAGAGACTTATTTTTTGTTGTTATTACATTTTAATTGACAGGATAACCTGTTTGCCTGGTATATACCTAGTGTTATGTCAAACGTGAAACGACAGACTTGCCTGCCATGCCTACGGCAGGTAAACCGGTAGGCAAGTCTCACCTCTCACAAAGAAATACGAAAAATTATTGTGGGCGAAATGAAAAAAGCTGTCAGAAGAATGCCCGTTAAAAGACTGAAAGCGAAAATGGCGTAGCAGGCGCTTTCAATGTAACTATCATAGTGTTACGTTGATCATAATATACCGCATCATTTTGTGAATGGTGAATCAATTCACTATTGACTATTGCCCATTCACCCGACATACCACCCACTGCCCTGACGAATATCATCCTGCTAAATGACCTGGTCGCCATATTTTTATTGCAAAGATCCTTAGCTTAGATCTCCTAAAATTTTACAATTATGGAATATTTAAAGAACAAAGTAGCACTGGTGACAGGCGCAGGCTCAGGTATAGGAAAGGCTATTGCTGAATTGTATGCTCAGCTTGGGGCCAAGGTAGTGGTGAGCGATATCAATGAAGCGCATGGTGAGGAAGTGGTAACGCAGATAAAAGCAAACGGCGGTGATGCCGTATTTATTAAAGCTGATGTAAGCGATGCCGCAGCCTGCGAAGCGTTGATCGCAGGTGCGGTAAAGCAATACGGCAGCCTTGATATTGCAGTAAATAATGCAGGCATTGGCGGAGAAGCAAACCTTGCCGGCGATATGAGCATCAATGGATGGGATAAAGTAATAGCCGTTAACCTGAGCAGTGTATTTTACTGTATGAAGTACGAGCTGCAGCAAATGCTGAAGCAGGGCAGGGGTGCTATTGTGAATATGGCATCCATTTTAGGACAGGTGGGTTTTGCCACAGCATCAGGATATGTGGCTGCAAAGCACGGAGTGGTTGGATTAACACAGAACGCTGCTATAGAATATGCCGCAAAAGGTATACGTATCAACGCTGTTGGTCCAGCATTTATCAATACGCCTTTGCTGGACAATATGGATGCGGCAACCAAGCAAATGCTGGTGTCGTTGCACCCCATCGGGCGCCTGGGTGAAGCCAATGAGGTAGCCGAGCTGGTAGCATGGCTGAGCTCGGATAAAGCTTCTTTTGTCACCGGCAGCTATTATCCCGTGGATGGAGGATATCTTGCGAGGTGAGGGGGCCAGATATTCGAGAAAAGTGAGAGGCATGTTTCTCTTCCCGCATTTCAATTTTTTGCATGGGGTTGAAATCCCACGCATGAAATGAATGAGGAAGGCAGTTGCGGATGCTGCTTCCCGAAAGGCGCCTGCGGATATTACCCTGGGGAGAAAGTAAAGATGAAAGGATCGGGTTGGATAAAAAAAACCAATCGGGGATAGTTTATCCCTGACTTTCACAATAAGTCCAAAAAAACCTGGAAAAAATCACATAATTTGAACTTATCTCTGCCAAAATGGAGATAAAAGCCCGTCGCATGGCAAAAGCCGGAAAAGAAAAGCCTATTGTATCCGGGAAAAATGACCCTGTTTTACCGGGAGGAGCGGTTTGCTTTTAAAAACGTGGCGTATGAAAGGCATGTGCGGGAGCAGATATATATTGAATTAAATAAAAGCGAATAGAGACTATCTCTTAACCGTACAGTGGTAGAATGAGAAAAATGTTGCGAGGGGAAGGATCGAACCTTCAACTAAAAGTCCCCGCAACATATTCTGCAGGTACTGCTAGTGTCATGTCAACTATAATTTATCGTCTGCCGTTTCACGTTTGACATGATACTAGTCCAATATTGGTGTTTCCCGTGTTTCTCCCTTATTTCAGTTCGGTGAAGAAAAATACATTCCCTTCCGGATTGACCTGCAAAACAATCTGCTTGTTGTCCTTGCTGAGCTCCACGAAATAATTGTCTTCGTCTTCAAACTGGATACCGTAGAGCATCATGTCATTGTCGTTGTGCTCATTGTCATCAAAGAAGATCACTTTTCCGGGAGTATATCCTGCATATCTTTTCAGGATGTATTTCCGGGCGTTTGCCGGGATATCGCTGAAAGTTTTGATAGCGGTGGTGCCTATTAATTGAGCATCGGCATCATAATAGGCTGACATCTCCTGTCCTTTTTGGGTAAAAGTAGCTTTGTCATACACATCTGTGCGCTGCCATGCTACAGGGCTGATATCCCCAAAGTCGGCATAGAAAGCGTCTTTAGCCAGCGGGCTCACTTCTTCACCTTCAAGTTTTCTCATGGCTTCCCTGTCTGCCTTTTTTTCTTTGCGGATAACAGCTTCCTGTCGGGCAAGTGATTTTTCATTTTTCTTGATAGCTGCTGTTTCGTTCTGCGCATTAGCAACGGTGATGGTTAATGCAACGGCTGAAAGTAATACGAGCTTTTTCATCTTGAATGATTTTGAGTTTATGATACTTTTGATCGTGAAACGTGAGATGTGAAACGTCAGACGTGAAAATTTCACTCTCAATTCTCACATTTCTCCTCTCACGTTTCTCTTCTCACGATTGTTGGCACAAAGCTATGATGCTGACTAAGCGGCAGAAAGCGATAATCGGCGAAAGGGCAAAAGGAGTCGTTGATAACGGAACAGGTTTATGCGGGTATCTCAAAACAAAATAATTAGCCGGCAATTGCTAATTTTACATTGTATCTTTTATTTTATTACTATTGTCTTTTCTCCTTTCATGCATTATATCACTCATCTTTCAAAAGATAAAAAGCTGAACAGGCTGATCGCAAACAGCCCTGCGCACAAGCTGATCAAACGTAAAAATATCTGTATCTATCTGTGCGCCTCCATCATGAGCCAGCAGCTTTCCGTAAAAGTGGCTGATGTGATTTTTCAGCGCTTTCTTGGTTTATACGGCGGCAATGAACCTTCCCCTCAGCAGATACTGGATACCCCCTCCGAAACGCTGCGGGGCATAGGGTTGTCCAATGCCAAAGCGAACTATGTGAAAAATGTAGCGCAGTTTGAAACAGAGCAAGGCATGGATCACAAAAAGCTGAGCCGGATGGATAATGAAACAGTCATCAGCTATCTCACGGAAATAAAAGGGGTAGGCCGCTGGACAGTGGAGATGCTCCTGATGTTTGCCCTTGGTCGTGAAGACGTTTTTTCCATAGACGACCTGGGCATACAAAATGCAATGATCCACATATATAAGCTTGACAGGGCCGATAAGAAAAAATTCAGGGAAGACCTGCTGAAGATCTCGTTCAGGTGGAGCCCTTACAGAACCTATGCCTGCCTGTATCTGTGGCAGTGGAAGGACAATATGCCCGTAAAACGAAAGAAAGCAGAGATAAAATAGCCTGTCGCTGTTCTACCGGAATATGCGGTATCTTAGAAAAGGATAGTCACAAATGCACGAATTATGGTCAACAGAAAAAACTCATTCGTGCATTCTGTACAAGAGAAGAAGATACGGCCACGGATGCACGAATAAAGGAATCAAAATGCATTATATATTTGTGCATTCGTGGCTATTGTATTTATAAATCAGTCCGCTTGTGGACCGCCGGAATTTGTGGCTATCTTGTTGTACAGAATAGACGGATGAAGCAATGGAATTTGTGTCATCAGCTAAAAAATCCTTTTAAAAAAACAATCTCTTCTTTTTTCATTATAGAATAGCTGCTGATCTTCTGCAGCAATACCCACCATCGGGCAGTGCACAATGCGGTCACCGGGATGGCAATTATCCATATCCATACTGGTATATGTACTGTGAAATACAATACCAGCGACAGCAGCAAGATGTATAACGGGTAAAGTATAGTGAGCAATCCAAACAATAAAGAGTCATAGAAGATAGTGTTCTTTGTTTTGGCACGGGTCCGGTTTCGGAGCGGAAAATAAAATGCCCCGTTTAGCACAAGGCCGGCCAGCGCCGGGATAAAAAGGATAACAGCAGTAATGATGTCCTTAATAAGACCCGCTCTGCCGTCCGACCAGTATCTTCGTGTGGGCATGGGTGTTACAGGTGAATGAAAGCCGGGCTGAGAGATCTTTTTCCCTGCGCTATGCAGAAGCCGCACATTTTTTGAACAGTCAATATACCGGGGTGCCTGTGTGAGCATACTTTCCCATAATGCTATGTTTGCTGCATTGCCCGAAGTCATTTCCGGGATCAGTGGTTGTAAGCTTTTTTGAAGCATATCATTAAAAGAAAGTTTCCATTTCCCTGCGGTGGCGGCAGTGATCCGGCCGGGGTAAATAATGTTCCCTGCCTGTATAATGATAGTTTTGGAAGAATGGCTGTAGCTGCTGTAGGTAATTCCTGCGGGTAGCACCTGCAGGGTTTCTTTCAGCCGGGCATCTGTTAAGGCATGCAATATGATCTTTGAAGGTCCGCTTTTGACCGGTTTTAATTCCCAGTCGTGCAGTGTAACACCCTCGGCGAAAATGATGATGATCCCGTTTTGCTGTAAAACAGATTTGCAATATGCTATAGTAGAAAAATTATCCCGCATTCTGCCTTTTTCTTCCGATACCCGGTATATTGGAATTCCGTTCAGGCGTTTCAGCAAAAAATTGAACAGTTTATTGTTGAACATATCGCTCCGGATCGTAAAATGGACCGGTTGCCTGCACGAGCAGCCGATCGCAATGGCATCCATCATTGAGTTGGGGTGATTGGCTGCGATAATAGCCGGTCCGCGCAGCGAACGAAGTGAATCGCCGCATACCATTTTTTTCCTGAAAAAAAACAGCATGCAACACCGGGCAAGAAATTTTATACAGTGATAAAACAAAAATGATAGTTTTAATTTAAAATGCCTCCTGAGGGTAAATTAATAAAAATAAGATGAAGCAAAAACATTTGGTGGTCATAGGCGGAGGAGCTGCCGGATTTTTTACGGCGATCAATGCTTCAGCGATGAGTCCCGGTCTGAAAGTAACGATACTGGAAAAAAGCAGTAAGCTGTTATCAAAGGTCAGCGTCAGCGGAGGAGGCAGGTGCAATGTTACACATGCATGCTTTGATATTGAGGAGATGATCAGGAAATACCCGAGGGGTATGCATTTTGTGAGAAAAGCTTTTCACCGGTTCTTTACCCGGGATACTATTGCCTGGTTCCTGGAGCGTGGCGTAGCATTGAAAACTGAGGACGACGGGAGAATGTTCCCTGTTACCGATACCTCGTCAACTATTGTGGAATGCCTGCTTAAAGAAGCTGCCTTACATCATGTGGAGATTGTTACCAATGCAGGCGTAAGCGCTGTAGAAGCTGCTGCCGGTGATGGTAATACAGGGTTTTACCTGCACATAGCCGGACGCGAAAAGCTCTTTGCCGATTTTGTTTGCGTTGCCTGCGGCGGCTATCCCAAAGACGCCCGGTTTGAATGGATAAGAGCATTGGGACATACCATTCATTCACCATTGCCTTCCTTATTCACTTTTAATATGCCAGGGAACGCTGTTACGGCGCTGATGGGGATAAGCGTACCCGATGCTGTTGTAAAAATAAAGGGCACAAACTTAAAAGAACAGGGCCCGCTGTTGATCACTCATTGGGGTATGAGTGGTCCTGTTATACTCCGGCTGAGCGCATGGGGCGCAAAAGAATTATCCGAACGGCATTATCATTTTGAGATAGCTGTAAACTGGCTGCCCCGGTATACTGAACATTTACTGAGGCAGGAATGGAATGACCTGCGGCTACAGCACGCCGCCCGGAAAATGCATGCAGGCAATCCTTTTGCCTTGCCGGCAAGGCTATGGCAGTATTTGCTTGACCAGGCAGGTATTGATAAGGAACAGCGATGGAGCAGCCTTCCGGGCAAACAGCAAAATGAACTGATGCGGTTGCTTACCATGCAGGAATTTGAAGTAAAAGGGAAAACGACTTTCAAAGAAGAATTTGTTACCTGCGGTGGAGTAGCATTATCGGAAGTGGACGTGCATACCATGCAAAGTAAAAAGCAACCCGGTATTTACTTTGCCGGGGAAGTGCTGGATGTAGACGGTATTACCGGCGGCTTTAATTTTCAGCACGCCTGGACAAGCGGCTGGATAGCGGGAAGAGGTGTGGGGAGTCGGGGGTAAGGGGTAAGGCCTTCCGCCTTATCCCTTACCCCCCTTATCCCTCAATCAATCTTAAATACTGCCGCATATTTCCCCTGCCATTTAGTTTGTACCAGCGCGGGTATCATAATTGTTACAGCATCATTTTCTGATTTCCATTTTAGTTTGGCTCCTGTTCCCAGCAGGCTGATTGTGCTTCCTTTGGCAACAGGAAAATTTTTGATAATCACTTCTGATGGCAGCTTTACATCATCCTGTTCGGAGAGATAAAAAACATATTTTGTTTTACCGTCTTTGGATTGGGTAAAATGAATATTGCCCTGTTCGTATGGCTCAAGCGGCTTTGATCTGTGTATCGCCCCGCCGTTTATTTTCATCCATGCCCCTATCTCCTGCAACCTGCTATAAGCTACGGGATCCCAGTCCCCATCGGGACCCGGGCCGATATTAAGCAGCAGGTTGCCGCCACGGGATACGATCCTGATGAGCATTTGTACAATCTTTTGAGCCGACTTATAATGATCGTTGGGCACATAGCTCCACGAATTGCCCATGGTGATACAGCTTTCCCAGGGATAAGGCAAAAGCTCATGAGGGATCTCCTGCTCCGGTGTGGTGTAGTTCTCATAAGGACCGGTAACAGTACGGTCTACAATAAGCAACCCCGGCTGGTAGCCTCTTGCCATTTCCGCTATATGCTTCATGTCAATATCCTGGTTGGTTTTTATACCGCGCTGCCATTCAACAGATCTGTCTACTGTCTCTAACGGTCTTACCCAGCCGCCGTCAAGCCAGAGTATATCTACCTTTCCATATTCGCTCATCAGCTCTTTTATCTGGTTGTAGGTAAAATCTTTAAATGCCTGCCAGCGTTTGGGATATTTTTCAGGGTCATAATTCACATTACGGTCTTTGGGCGGGAAATAAGACCACCAATAATCGTTACTATGCCAGTCGGGCTTTGAAAAGTATGCGCCAACAGAAAATCCATCCTTGCGGAAGGTATTAAAGATCTCTTTGGTCACATTGCTCCTGGGATCTGAAGAAAACGGTGTTTTGCTGCCGGTGATCTTATAATCTGTTTGTTTGGTATCAAACATGCAAAACCCGTCATGATGCTTTGTGGTAAAGATCACATATTTCATTCCGGCTGCTTTAGCGGCTTCAGCCCATTTTTCAGGATTGAATTTTACCGGGTTGAATGTTGTTTGTAAATTTTCGTATGCCTTTACGTATTCAAAATAATTCTGAGAATAGGGACCCTTCCGCTGCGTCCATCCCTCATCTTCCGGGCAAATGCTCCAGCTCTCCACAATTCCCCACTGGCTGTAAGTGCCCCAATGCATAAACAGTCCAAATTTCATATCCTGCCATTTGTCTAAGCTGCCAAGTACAGCGGTATCAGTAGGCGCCACATATTTCTTATGCTGGGCTAATACGCTTAAAGACAGTACCAGGGAAACTGCAGTGATGGATAAATGTTTCATTGTAGTAAGATTTAGTGCTGCTGCCGGTTGCGAAGATAAAAGGAATTTGAGATTTGAGAACTTTGTAAATGCGGGTTACAGGTTTCAAGTTACAGGGGTTCACCCTACCCCTTACCCCTTCCTTCTTCCCCTTTTTCTCCCAAACCATCCAGTATTTCCGCAAATAAATTCTAAATTGCGTTTCTCATAAAATGCTTGTTGCAGATGAATAAACAAAAAAGAAGGACATTCCTTAAACTATCCGGCATGGCAGTTACAGCAGGAGCACTGCCTTTTAACATTATTCATGCCCATCCTGCCTCCCGGAAAACAAATGCAGATACGTTGAAAGTAGGCCTTATAGGCTGCGGTGGCAGGGGTTCAGGGGCCGCCAACCAGGCATTAAATGCAGATCCCAATGTAGTACTGCATGCTATGGCAGACCTGTTTGACGATCATTTACAAAAATCATTGGCCAACCTGAAAGAGCTTCACGGTGATAAAGCCAATGTGAGCCCGGAGCATCAGTATATCGGGTTTGATGCCTATAAAAAAGTACTGGCATCGGGAGTAGACGTGGTGATACTGGCTACCACGCCCTGTTTCAGACCGCTTCATATTGAGGCTGCCGTAGAAGCGGGTAAGCATGTCTTTTGTGAAAAACCTGTAGCTGTTGACACTCCGGGACTAAAGCGTTTCTTAGATGCGGCAAAAAAAGCCAAAGCAAAAAACGTAAGCATTCTTTCCGGCTTTTGCTGGCGCTTTCATGAGCCCAAGCGGGCCACTTTCGGAAAGATCAATGATGGCGCCATAGGAAAGATAATGGCAGTATACAACACATATAATACAGGCGCCACCTATCGCAGCTACCAGCCTGAGCACCCGCAGCTTGATAATGCAGAATGGCAGCTCCGCAACTGGCCTTTCTTCAACTGGCTGTCGGGAGATCATATAGTAGAACAGGCCGTGCACAGCGTGGATATGATGCGCTGGGCTTATGGTGATCAGCTACCCATAAGTGCTGTAGGTACGGGTGGAAGGCAGGTAAGAACGGGAGATAAGAACGGTAATATCTATGATCATTTTGCCATCACCTACGAGTTTGCAGACGGGGCGAAGGGATTTCATCTTTCCAGGCAGCAGGCGGGTTGCGAAAACAGCTATGCAGTAGAATCCCTGGGCACTAAAGGAAGGGCAATGGTAAACTGCTCCTCCAATGTGCATACGATCACTACCGGCAGCAAAATATGGACTTATGACGGGAAACAAAATGATATGTACCAGACAGAGCATGATGAATTGTTTGCTGCTATCAGGAAAGGTAAAACCATCAGCCAGGGTGAAGACGAGGCGCTGAGCACCATGATAGCGATACTCGGGAGAATGGTTGCCTATACCGGCAAAAAGATCACCTGGGAAGAAGCAATGAATTCTACCGAACAACTGGGACCATCCATTGATAACTATAATTTCAACCTGAACATTCCTGTGACCCCGGTGGCAATGCCGGGCATCACTCCCTTCAAATAAACAATATGCAAAGACGAGCATTCATTAAAAACAGCAGCCTTATTGCCGCAGGGGCAGGTATTGGTTTCCCGTCAGCAGCAGCAGTGCAGCAAAAAGCTTTCAAGCCTAAAATAAAAAAGAGCTTAAAGATAGAAATGGTGAAGGGTGATATGCCGCTGATGGATAAATTTAAGATGCTTAAAGAATTGGGGTATGATGGCGTGGAGTTCAGCTCACCGCACAATTATGATCATAAAGAAATTCTTGCAGCGCGTGATAAGACAGGGCTGCTTATCCCCGGCGTGGTCAACTCCGAGCACTGGAAATCTCCGCTGTCCTCTCCTGATCCGGCTGTAAGACAAAAATGTTTCAATACTGTAATACAGTCGCTCAATGATTGTAAGATGTATGGCGGTACCACGGTGCTGCTGGTGGCAGGAGTGGTGAACGACAAGATCAGCTATGCCGACGCATATACCCGCACGCAAAAAGAGATCCGTAATCTCATTCCGTATGCCGAAAAAACAGGCATTAAGATAGCCATCGAAAATGTATGGAATAATTTCCTGATCAGCCCGCTGGAAGCGGCAAGATATGTGGATGAGATCAACCACCCGCTGGTAGGCTGGTATTTTGATATCGGCAATATCCTCCGCTATGGCTGGCCGGAACAGTGGATCGAGATACTGAACAAAAGGATCATGAAATTAGATGTAAAAGAATACAGCCGCAAAAAGCAAAATGACGAGGGACTGTGGAAAGGTTTTGATGTGGAGCTCATGGAAGGAGATAATAACTGGCCTGTAATTGTGGAAGCCCTGGGGAAAATAGGGTACAACGGCTGGGCTTCCGCAGAAGTACCGGGTGGAGAGAGGGAAAGGTTGAAAGTGATCATTGACGGGATGAAAAAGATTTTTGATTAGGGAATGGGAGGTTGCAAGTTACAGGTTACATGTTGCAGGGATAGCCTGAAACCTGTAACTCATAAATAAAATTTTCAGCCTTATGTAATAAAAAGGCTTTCCGCATCTGGTGTGGAAAGCCTTTTTTATGTGTAAAACAACAATATTCATTTTAGCCTCTTTATCGTGCTCATTGTTTGTACTGGCAGGCGATGCACCATTGAAAGTGAACTCCTCGCTTAAAACAGTTACCGTTTACCGCAATGGGGCGGAAATGACGCACAGTGCCGGTGTCCAGCTTCAGCAGGGAGCCAGTGAGCTGATCATTGAAGGTATAAGTAATACCGTGGACATCAACAGTATTCAGATCAGTTGCCCCGCTGCCGTAACACTTATGGGCGTTGAGTTTTCTAATAATTTCCTTGTTACGCCGCAGGCAAATCAAACCATTCAGCAATTAAAGGATTCCGCTGAAAAAATTTCGGATGAACTACAGAAGATACAGGCACAGGTTACCACTATTACCGACCTGCTTGATGTATTAAAAACCAATAAAGACATTAAAGGCTCGCAAACCGGGCTGAGCGTAGCTGAATTGATGAAGCTGATGGATTATTATAAAGCAAAATCCGCAGAACTGCAGCAGGAGCTGAAGCAGCAAAATGAAAAAAAGAAAAAATGGAATGAATTACTGCTGAGAGTGAATGACCAGGTCGCAGAAGAAGAAAAAAAGAATACCCGGAATACGGGACGCATCACCCTGCAGCTATCCGCAGCCGTAAGCGGTAAATATGATTTTACGATTGCTTATATTACCCCCAATGCCTACTGGACCCCTTATTATGATATTCGCGTGGACGATATAAAAAGCCCGTTAAAAGTGGTGTACAAATCAAAGATCACTCAAACCACGGGGATAGACTGGAAGAAAGTAAAATTATCGCTCTCTACTTCCGTTCCCAATCAATGGGGCAATGCACCGGTATTAAATACATGGTTCCTGGCTTATATTAACCCGGTGAATGTAATGGAGCAATCTCTTTCTGGAAAAGCAGCAGGTATAACACTAAGAGGAACGAATAGCTTAAGTGATGTAGTAGTGGTAGGATATGGAAACGCAAAAAAAGAAGAAGCGGATAACACCGGGCTGCTTCCGGTATACATTGTAAACGGTGCGGAAATGAGTAAACAGGAGTTTCAAAAAATTAACAAAGTGGCGATAAAAGATATGCAGGTATTAAAAGCGGATGCCGCTACCGCGCTGTATGGCTCCAGGGCAGCAGGCGGAGCTGTTGTGGTTACTTTAAAAGAAGGGCTGGGAGATTATGTATCTGTCAGCGACAATGAGCTGAATGTAACTTTTGATATCGACATTCCTTTTGACGTGCCCACTAACGGCAAAGAACAAACGGCAATGCTGAAAGAATACAAAGTGGATGCGCATTATAAATTTTATTCGGCGCCCAGGCTTGATAAAGACGCATATTTACTGGCAGAAGTGCCTGAATGGGAAAGGCTGAACCTGCTGCCGGGTGATGCCAATATAATATTTGAAGGCACTTATGTAGGCAAATCGTTCATTGACCCCAATTCAACTTTTGATACATTGAATCTTACGCTCGGCCGTGATAAACGGGTAGTAGTCAAAAAAGAGAAGCTGGTTGATTACAGCAGTGTGAAATTCCTTGGCAGCAACACACTGCAAAAAATAACCTACGAGATCACCGTAAAAAATAATAAGAAAGATTCGGTGGATATGCTGTTGAAAGACCAATACCCCATATCTTCCACAAAAGAGATAGAAGCGGAATTAACAAATGATGGCGGAGCTGATGTAAACAAAGAAACCGGTGTCCTTACCTGGAAATTAAAGCTTGCCCCCGGGGAAAGCAGGAAGATAAGGTTTGCTTACAGCGTGAAATATGCAAAAGACAGGGTGATCAATTTGAATTAGGTCAGCAAAAAAAAACGGATATTTGACGAATATATTTATACGAACATGAACAGACCTCTTATTGCTATTGTCAACTCAAGCACTTTCGGTAAACATTTTGCAGCGCATATAAAAACGCTGGAAGCGTTTGCCGACATTAAACATATTACCGTTCCGTCCGACATTGATGGCGACGCCCTCGCTGAAAAGATCAGGGACGCAGACGGTATCATTGCCAGTGTAACACCTAAATTTCCACGGAAGACCCTGGAACAGTGTACTAAACTTATCCTGCTGTCGCGTCATGGTATTGGCTGTGATAATGTTGACCTGGAAGCTGCCACTTCGCTTGGCATAGCAGTGTCCCGCGTAAAAGGAGTGGTAGAAAGAGAGGCGGTAGCGGAATATGCCGTTACATTGCTGATGGCCGCATCGCGGCAGGTACCCCAGGGCTTGCTGGCTGTGAAGAACAGTAAATGGGAGAGCCGCTTTCGCATGATCGGAATGGAGCTGAAGGGAAAAACAGTAGGCATAATCGGGTTAGGTAATATTGGCTCGCGTTCCGCAGAGATCCTGTCAAATGGATTTGGCGCTAATATTATTGCTTCCGACCCGTATATTGACCAGGAAAGATTCAGGCAGTTCAATGCCAGATCGGTGAGCCTGGAAGAGCTGATAGACACCTCCAATGCTATCTTATTTCACTGCCCGCTTACTTCAGAAACACAACGGATGTTAGGTAAAGCACAGTTCGCGTCCATGCAAAAGGGCGCGGTACTGGTCAATACCTGCAGGGGTGAGCTCGTGGATGAGGATGCCCTGTATGAAGCTTTGCAACACGGACCCTTAGGCGCTTATGCAACAGATGTGGTAGAAGGAGAACCTATTGATGGCAACCATCGTTTGGCGAAACTGGATAATGTAATAATTACGCCTCATCTCGGCGGCTATTCCTGGGAGTCGCTGCATGGTATGGGGCAGACCTGTGTAGATGATATGGTTGCCGTATTTCAGAATGGCGGCACTGCAGGTGAGCTTGCCAATCCTGAAGTACTACAAAAAGAATACAGAAAATGGAGTTAACGTTGGCGATTGACCTCGGCACAACCAACCTGAAGGTAGGACTGGTTAATGAACTGGGCGAAATATTGTTGTTATACTCCTCGGGTGTACCTACCGTCAGCAATGAGGCCGGAGCTGCGGAGCATGACCCCGAGCAGCTCAGGGATATGGTGATCTCCTTATGCAAAAAAGTGCTGAAGGACAATGATAAAGGCCAGGTGAAATATATCGTTTCGTCAGGCTACCAGTTTGGACTGATGATGATGGATGAGCAAAGGAAACCGCTCACCGGCTTAACCCTGCTTACGGATACCCGTTCCCAAACCACTTTTTCTGATTTTATATCTTTCTATGCAGATGAAGATATTTACCGGAAAACAGGTTGTCCTCTTATCAGCCAATACGTGCTGCCACGCTTGTTTTATTTCTTCAGGGAACGGCCTGAGCTTTATAAAAAAGCAAAATATTTTACCGATAGCAAATCGTTCCTGTTTGAATGGCTGACCGGGGAATGGGTAACAGATATGAGCACAGCAGGCGCCACTCAATTTTACAATCTACAGGATTATCAATGGGATGAGGGGCTGCTTTCGAAGCTTCATCTTTCCGGAGAACAGTTTCCTGCAGTTGCAGACGGAACACAATACAGCGCGCCGCTAAAAAAAGAGGTCGCGGAAATGCTAGGGTTGAAAGAGAAGGTAGAAGTAGTGCTGGGAATATATGATGGCGCCGCTTTAGGAATGGGACTCAGCGGGTTTGAGCCCAATGTAGGCATCATTAATATCGGAACTACCGCAATGCTTCGTATCCCCGGTGATAATGCAGTGCTGGACCAGGATGAAAATAAGCGCATTCAGGCCTATGCCATTAAGGAAAGATTTTTTCTGAACGGAGGCGCTCTTAATAATGCCGCTCTTCCATTAGACTGGATGAGGAATAATTTATTTGATATCAATCCCAATGATCCTGACCTGTTGCAGATCAGTCATGAGCCGCCCCTGATCTCTTTACCTTACCTTACAGGAGAGCGGGATTCTCAAACGGGACCTTATGCTTCAGGAGTGTTCTTTGGCATTCGCCGCAACCACTCCAAAACAGATTTTGCCCGTTCGGTTCTGGAAGGAGTTGCTTATTCCATGCGTTATCTTTATGATGCCCTTCGGGAAAATAATATGCCCGTAAAGGAGATCAGGATGGGTGGCGGTGGTGTTAATATTAAAGCCTGGCCGCAAATATTCGCCGATGTATTAGGCGTGCCGGTAACGCTGCCCCCCGGTAATGAAATGGCCCTGGTGGGTAATGCTATGCTGGCTTTCACGGCGGGAGGGATATTTAAGGATTTTAATGAAGCCTCATTCTCCATGTTGAGATCCGGTGAAAGGATAGAACCCGATAAGAAGGCAGTAGACATTCGTGATAAACAATACCGGTTCTTCAAAAAGCTGAGAGAAAGCCTTGCGCCTTTGTTTAAAGAGCACCAGGAGGTGAGATATTAGTGGTAAGGGGTAAGGGATAAGTGGTAAGACAGGAAGAGGTTTCAAGTTACAGGCTATCTCACGTTTCACCTCTCACGTTTGTCTATTCACCTCGTCCAATTGGCAGCGGGTATGCATTCACCATTCACTTTAATGAAAAAACAAATACCCCACCAGTATAGCTGTAATGATACCAACAAGATCAGCCAGCAACATAGCAGGTATGGCGTAACGTGTATTCTTTACCGAAATAGCGCCGAAATAAACTGCTACTACATAGAAAGTGGTATCGTTCGTGCCCTGGAAAATACTGGACAGCCGCCCGATAAAGGAATCCGTTCCATAAGTATTCATTGCCTCCACCATCATTCCCCTGGCGCCGGCGCCGCTGAGAGGCTTCATTATTGCCGTAGGCAGGGACTCTACAAAATCCGTATTCATCCCTGTCAACCCAAACAGATGTCTTAATCCGTCAATGAGATAGCTGAAAATACCGGAATTACGCAATACACTTATGGCTACCAGCATAGCAATGAGATAGGGTATTATACGAATGGCAATTTCAAAGCCGCCTTTAGCGCCTTCCACAAAAGCTTCAAACATATTCACCTTCTTTCTCCATCCGCCGAGGAGAAAGGCCAGGAATATTAACAATATCAGCCCGCTGCTCAGCGTGTTGGAAAAAAGCTGGATGCTGTGCTGGTCAAGCGTGGTCAGATACCACACCAACAATCCCACACCGGCAGAAAGCCCGCCTACCCAGGCAAGCAGCACAGGCTGGAGCAGGTTTATTTTTTGCTTATAAGCCATTATACATAATGCTGCAAGAGTGGCGGCAAAGGTTACGATCATGCAGGGCACAAAAATATCTGTTGGGTTAGCCGCGGGCATTTTAACAGAAGCTCTCATGGCGATAGTGCTTACGGGGATAAGCGTCAGCCCGCTGGCGTGCAATGCCATGAACATGAGCTGCGCATTGCTGGCGACATCTTTATTTTGATTCAGTTCCTGCAGGCTTTCCATGGCCTTTATACCAAAAGGAGTAGCGGCATTGTCCAGCCCCAGCAGGTTAGCGGAAAAATTCATCATCATCTGGCCGGTAGCCGGGTGATGCTTCGGTATATCGGGAAATAACCGCGAAAAAAACGGACCTACAATTCTCGAAAGGAACCTGATCGCTCCCGCCCGCTCCCCTATATTCATAAATCCCAGGAAAAGCGCCATCACCCCTACCAGCTTCAGGGAAATATCAAAGCCGTCATTGGCGGCCTTAAAGATCCCTTCCACCAGCGCAGGAAGGATCTGATGATCACCTAAAAAGGCCCACTTTATGAAGGCTACTATAAAAGACAGCAGGAAAAAGGACATCCAGATATATGTCAGTGTCATACTTGAAGATAAACGGTAAAAAGTAAACGCGCAAAATGTTTCCGCATTGTTTTTAAAATCTGTCCCGGTAATGCTACCTTTGCCGCCTCAAAAAAAGCTCCGGTACGCAGAGCAGTTAATTTTAAAAAATATGGCATTACAAGCAGGTATTGTGGGATTGCCCAATGTAGGAAAATCAACTTTATTTAATGCGCTCAGCAGCGCCAAAGCGCAGGCAGCGAATTTTCCGTTCTGCACCATTGAGCCTAATATAGGGGTGATCACTGTGCCCGACGACAGGCTGATCGAGCTGGAAAAGCTGGTAAAGCCTCAAAAAGTGGTGCCTACAACAGTTGAAATTGTAGACATAGCAGGATTGGTGAAAGGCGCCAGCAAGGGCGAGGGCCTGGGCAACCAGTTTTTGGGAAATATACGCGCCACGGATGCTGTTATTCATGTATTACGTTGCTTTGACGACGACAATGTAATACATGTGGACGGCGCAGTAAACCCGGTGAGGGACAAAGAAATTATTGATACGGAACTGCAGTTGAAAGACCTTGACAGCATTGATAAAAAGATCAGCAAATCTGAAAAAGCCACCCGCACCAGTGGCGATAAAGAGCAGATAAGGGGATTAGAAATATTGCAGGAGCTAAAAAAGCACCTGGAGCAGGGAAAAAATGCCCGCTCATTTCCCATAAGCAAAGAAGATAAGGAAAAATTTGTCGGCGATCTTTTCCTGCTCACGATCAAACCCGTGATCTATGTATGCAATGTGGATGAGAAAAGCGTGGTAAACGGCAACAGGCATACCGAAGCGGTAAAAGCGCTGGTAAAAGATGAAGATGCGGAGATACTGCTGATCAGCGCAGCCATAGAAAGTGAGATCGCCGTAATGGACAGTTACGAAGACCGGCAGATGTTCCTCGAAGATATGGGCTTAAAAGAAAGCGGTGTGGCAAGGCTGATCCGCTCTACCTATCATCTCCTGCATCTGATCACCTATTTCACCGCCGGCGTACAGGAAGTAAGGGCATGGACCATTACCCGAGGCATGCTGGCGCCGCAGGCTGCAGGGGTGATCCATACAGATTTTGAAAAAGGCTTTATACGCGCCGAAGTGATAAAGTATAATGACTTCATCCACTACAAATCGGAAGCCGCCTGCCGCGATGCTGGAAAATTAGCGGTACAGGGTAAAGATTATGTGGTGGAAGACGGGGATATCATGCATTTCAGGTTTAATGTATAGTATATATTGAACACACCCTTTCTGCTGCGTTGCTTTTGCCTCTCATCGCCGTGGTTCGTATCTCACGAAACACTCTCTTCTTTTTTATATGAGTCTTCAACACTCCATATTACTCCCCTTTTGCAAAAGGGAACACGGCAGATTCCACATGCGCCTGCTGCATAATGTCAGCCATTTGTTTGGCTATCCGGGGATACTGAGCAGCAAGATTTTTTGTCTCCGTCCTGTCTTTGTCAAGATCATACAGCTCTACCGGTCCATTGGGGTCTTTAAATACATTCAGTCTCACGGCTTTCCATTTTCCTTTTCTCACCGCCTGCCTGCCGCCGCCTTCATGAAATTCCCAGTACAGCCAGGAATGCTCCTTTTGCCCTTTTTTTCCCAGCAAAGTGGGCAGCAGGGATATCCCGTCGGTATGAGGCGGAGCTGCAACGCCGGCAATGCTCGTAAAAGTGGGAAAGATATCCCAGAAAGCGCCGACATAGTTATTTTGCATACCTGCCTTTATTTTACCGGGCCACCTGGCAATAAAAGGCTCGCGTATACCCCCTTCATAAAGATCCCTTTTAACTCCTCTCAACCCACCGCTGCTGCGAAAGAAGGTGGGATCAGCGCCACCTTCCGTGTGAGGTCCATTATCACTGGTAAATATGACAAACGTATTATCGTCTATCCCTAACCGTTCCAACCGGTCCATCACTTCGCCCACATATTTGTCAAGCCTTGTTACCATCGCGGCAAATGTAGCGTGCGGATGCAACTGGGAGGTATAACCGCCATCTGTTGCCCCATCTCCATAATCATTGCCTTTGTACGGCTGTTCTTCAAATTTTCCCAGGTATTGCCGGTAGATGCTGTCGTCGGGCACGAGCAATTCTGCGTGCGGCAGCGTATAGGTAAGGAACAAAAGAAAGGGTTGCTGCGCATGCTGCTCAATAAACTGCAGTGCCTGCTCCTGTATCAGGTCCGGGGCATAAGACTTTGTATATTCCAGGTTACCATTTTCTGAAAGCGCCACTTTTTTGTCGTTATCCCAGAGATGCGTGGGATAATAGCGATGTGACTGCCGCTGGCAGTTATATCCGTAAAACCTGTCAATGCCATGCGCCATCGGGTCGCCGCTGCTTTCTGCCGGGCCAAGCCCCCATTTCCCGAAAAGCCCCGTAGCGTACCCTGCTTTCTTCAGGGCTTCTGCTATGGTAAATACAGTATCGGCGATAGGATACTGTCCTTCCGGCTTTATCTCTTTATTGCCGCGGATAAAAGTATGCCCTGTATGCTGACCGGTCATCAGTGCCGATCTTGAAGGCGCACATACCGAAGTGCCCGCATAGAATTGTGTAAACAGCATGCCTTCCTCCGCGAGCCGGGATAAAAACGGCGTTTTGATCTTTGCCTGTCCGTAAGGCTCTGTATCGCCATACCCCAGGTCGTCGGCAAGGATAAAAATGATATTGGGCTTTTGCGAAGCATGCTGGGCAAAGAGTACCCCGGAAGGCGTCAGCAGCATCAACTGGAGCAAAACAATTATAACCGGTTTTATCATATACATTTTTTATCACAATATGAAACCGGTCAAAAATACAGAAAGCGTTGGAAACAAGCATGGGGAAGGAGGTAAGGGGCGCATTTCAAATTTTCGCGGCACATATTTCCTTCACCCCTGCAATCCTCTCTCCGCGCAGCAGAGAGGGGAGAAATGGTGCGAAAATTTGAAATGCGCCCGCAGGTAAGGCATAAGGTGTATGGCATAATTGTTACTTCTCACCTTCACGAACCTGCAATTTGTTGCAAAAACAAATCCCTGCACAATTGTAATAATATACAACTACGCAGGGATGACAGAAAGCAGAAAAAAGTTTCGCAGCGCTGAGATCGCTTGGTATAAAATATTGATCGGCGGCTATTTTGCTATGGCATGTTTTTGTTCTTCCTCTCCTTTCATGGCTACCACATCGGCCACTGTTCCTTCGCCAATATGGCACTGGCCTTTTAAGGTTACTGTAGGTTCTACCTGCAGCTTACCGGCGCTGATATTACCTTTTATATTTGCTTTACCGCGAAGGTTGAGCAGATCTTTAATTACAATTTTACCGGTTACTTTGCCCAGGATATCAGCCTGCTGTCCTTCAACATCTCCTTCCACGCTTCCTTCGGCTCCGATAAGTACTTTTGCAGAACCAAAAATATTCCCTTTCAGTATACCGTCAATGCGGATATCCCCATGGCTTACTATATCTCCTTTGATGGTAGTGCCTGCACCGATAAGGCTTGTGCTGGTGGCGGAAGGGTTGATTTCTATTTCAGATTTGGATTTTGTTGAGAACATAAGTTATTGGTTTTTAATAAATAATTAATCTTCGGTTTTATCCTCTTTTGGAATATTCAGTTGTGTTGTATCAAGTGATACGGTAGCTGTAGTCCCCCTGAGCACGTTTTGTATGTTTTCTAAATATTTATCCCTGTATTTCATTTGTTGCTCCAGGGAATCCACCTGCAATTTCAGGGTTATCATTTCCCTTCTGTCGGATCCGCTGCCATATCCGGGTACATAATAGCGCAAAGGGGTAAAAACAAGAAGCGCCACAGTTAACCCTACCAATACTACAAATATCGTGCACAAGGTGATATAAACACTGAGCCTCGACAACCGCACTGTAACAACCTCCTCATAGGTATCATCATTCATTACAACCAGCCTGTACCTGTTCCTTAAACGCTGCAGAGTGGTATCTGCGTCAAAAATCTTTGCCATTCTCCATTATTTCTGTTAAAAATAACCACTTTGGCGTAGTTGAAAGAACTTAACCCTGAAAAAATAAACAATTAAAATAATTTCGCTGAAAATTAGTTTATTAGCTTTTACGAACTACAACTTCATGCCCAACGGTAAATACACTTTAACGGCTATACTCCTGCTTTTATTTTGCTGTGGGTATTTTTCATCTGCTGTAGCTCAGAAAGATGTTACTCTCGACATAAAAAAGCCTGAAAAATACGAGAACAGGATATTGGGCTCTGATAAAACCTATACCACCAAATACAAGTATCCACGAAGAGTGCTGCAGAGCATGAGCACACATTATAATTTTTTCTTTAATGCGAATATTAAGATCAACGATGTGGTGGCCGGCGCCAAAATGGCTTTTAAGGACGATTTTACACAATTGCTGCCTTTTTATAACTACACGCTTGACGCCACAGCTGCACAAAAAACAGAGCTTGACTCCGTATTGATGAAATGTAATGCAGGCATTCTCCTGCACGACCTTCGCAATGAATGGATTGATGATATGTACCTGCTTATGGGCAAAGCTTATTTTTTTAAAAAAGATATTGATTCTGCGGCTTTGGTTTTCCAGTATATCAACTATTATTTCCAGCCCAAAGATGAAGATGAGCTGGGATACAAAAAATATATAGGCAGCAATCTTAACGATGAAGGAAATGTCTATTCCATTTCTACCCCCGAAAAACGTGGTGTGGTACAAAAAGCATTCAGCCAGCCTCCCGTGCGAAATGAGGCGCTGACCTGGCTGCTGCGATCGTATATTGAAGACAGTGCTTATGGTGAAGCTGCAGGTCTTATTCAAACCCTGCGGCGCGACCGCTTCTTTCCCGGCAGGCTGAAGCCCCAACTGGAAGAAATGCAGGCATATTTTTTTTACAAAAAAGAAATGTGGGACAGTTGCGCGCTGCACTTGATACCGGCGCTGGATAATGTGGAAAACAATCTTGAAAAAGCACGCAGGGAATTTCTTATTGCACAATTGTTCGCGCTTGGCAAAAGAACTGCGGATGCAAATACCTATTATGACCTTTGTATAAAGCATACGGTTGACCCCGTGATGGAAGTGTATGCAAGGCTTGACCAGATAAGGCTGGCGCAGGGGGAGAACGATGAAAAAATCATCGAAGAGAACCTGGCTGCCCTGCTGAAAATGGCAAAGCGGGATAAGTATTATAATTATCGCAGCATTATTTATTATACCGCAGCGCATATGGAAATGCAGCGGAATAATTTTAATGGCGCTAAAGCCATGTTGCTGAAGAGTGTGCAGTATAACCCTGAAGATCTTACCCAACGCAACCGGTCGTATTTATATCTTGGCAACCTTGCTTATGAAAAGAAAGACTATACACTCGCCTATAGTGCGTATGACAGCCTTGATATAAACAGCCCGGAGGTTGCTGATGATGCGGCGCAGGTAACGGAAAGAAAGCAGGCGTTGTCGGGGGTGATCCGTTATCTTGAAACAATAAAGATAGAAGATTCGCTGCAGCATATAGCAGATATGCCGGAAGCAGATCGGGAAAAATACCTGAAGTCCGCTGTAAAAAGACTGAGGAAGGAAAAAGGGCTGAAAGAAGCAGATTCGCTGGGGTATAATCCTAATAATCCATTTGCAAATAAGGCTGCTGCAGATATATTTGCAGGCAACCAGGGAAAGGGGGAGTGGTACTTCTATAATAATGCACTTAAATCAGGCGGCTTTTCCAATTTTAAAAATACCTGGGGCAACCGGCCTAATGTAGATAACTGGCGGCGGCAAACAGATATAGCAGCCCAGGCAAGACCGCAGGCGCCGGGAATACCCGTGCCTTCCGGACCGCAGGAATTACAAAAAAATGAAAAGGCAGCGCCTGCGGATATCAGCTATGAAGGATTATTGAAAACAATTCCGCTCACTCCCGAGATGCGGGCTGCATCGGATGATTCTATACAGACTGCCCTGTTTAAGCTGGGCAAAATATTCAAAGATAAGTTTGAGGATTACGGTGAAGCAGTTAAGAAATATGAAGATCTGCTCAACCGCTATCCCGATACACCCAACCGGGAAGAGGCAATCTTTGATCTGCAGTACTGCTACAGCAAGCTTAATATGCCTGTAAAAGCAAAGCAATACAGGGATATACTGGCGCAAAATTTCAAGCAGAGCAAATACCTTGAGTATATTAATGATCCCAGGGGCATGGAAGAACGGAAGTCGAAGCTGAAGCATGATGCTACGCGCCAGTATGAGAAGATCTATAATTTATTTATTGAGGGGCAGTTCGGGGAAGCCGTTAAGCAAAAAGCCAAAGCAGACAGCCTTTATGGCAATGTATACTGGACACAGCAATTACTGTATATTGAAGCTATATATCATATCCGGCAGAGAGAAGACAGCATTGCTGTCAGCACATTGCAAAACCTGATCCGTATTGACCGTGAAGCGGGCATTTCTAAAAAAGCGGAGAATATCATCAGTGTATTAAAACGAAGGAAAGAAATTGAAAAATACCTCACCGATCTGAAAGTGGAACGTACCGCAGAAGACTCCGCTGTTGAAGTACCGGAGATACAGAAAAAAGGTGAGCAGCAACAGGTGGCTGCTGCTCCTGAAAAAAACAGGGCCGCTGAAATAAAAGCGCCCGAAAAGCGGCTAAATAATGTAGTTATTGATTCTGCACAGTTTAAAAAAGAGATCCCCAAACAGTCTGCTTACATGTTCAATCCAAATGAGCCGCATTTTGTGGCGCTGCTGCTGGACAAGGTGGATGCTGTATATATAAACGAAGCGAAGAATGCATTCACCCGTTATAACAGGGAGTCTTTTTACAGCCAGCAGATAGCGATGGAAATCCTGCCGCTCAATGACCGGTATAAGGTGATCCTTATGTCGGGATTTGCAGATGCTGCATCGGCAATGGATTATGTAAAACGCACCCGCCCGGTGGCAGGAGCGCAGGTGGTGCCCTGGCTGGCCGCAGATAAATATTCCTTTACTGTTATTTCTCAGGGTAATCTCGAAGTATTGAAGACACAAAAAGATGTGGATGCGTATAAAAATTTTGTAAAACAAAACTATCCCGGAGAATTTTAACACATCTGATTATAAATGCATATTTATGTATATTAATCTGCACGAAATTTGCAAAAGAGCTATGCGGAGCATATTTTTTCAAACGACAAAAAGCAGCGGCGTTCCGGTTACGCCCCCATTTGTCTCGGGGGCGGAGGCAAAAGCAATACAAAAATGATAAGTAAAAGCTTTTATAACCAACTACCTCTTTAATAAATTATAATTGTAATACTGCATGACAAAAGCCAAGAAATACCTGTGGATTGTTTTTTTTACCTGCGTAGGAGGTAGTATCCTGTTCATTCTGCTGATCAGCTGGGGTGTTTTTGGAAAGCTCCCTTCCCTGGCAGAGCTTGAAAACCCCTCTATCCTTTCCGCATCTGAAGTATATGCTTCTACCGGGCGTGTCATAGGCCGGTATTATATTACCGATCGCACAAATGTTTCGTACAGGGATATTTCTCCCAATGTCATACATGCGCTTGTTGCCAGGGAGGACGAGCGGTTTTATGATCATTCCGGCATTGACGGCCGGGGACTGGTACGGGCGCTGGTACATCTGGGCAGGGATGGCGGGGCCAGCACTATTACGCAGCAGCTTGCCAAGAACATGCTCGGGCAGGGAAGTAAAAATATTTTTCGCAGGATCATTGAAAAACTGAAAGAAAATATTGTTGCTATAAAGCTTGAGCGGAATTTTACCAAAGAAGAGATCATTGCATTATACCTGAATACCGTGGAATATAGTGATCATGTATACGGTATCAAAAATGCGTCGCGTACTTTTTTCCAGAAAGACCCTGATCGCCTGACCATTGATGAAGCGGCAGTGCTGATCGGTATGCTGCGTGCAACCGGGCTGTATAATCCACGTACTAACCCGAAAGCTTCCATGGAAAGCCGGAACCTGGTGATACAACAGATGGTGCGCAATAATTTCATTTCCGAAGCTGAGGGCGCAACGCTGAAGCTCAAGCCTATTAAGCTCAATTATGAGAAAATGACGGAGAACAATAATTCCGCACCATATTTTATAGATGTCCTGAGAGATGATATAAAACAATGGTGCAAGGAACATAAAAATCCTAAAACAGGCGAGCCTTATAACATATACAAAGACGGACTGAAAATTTATACGACCATAGATCCGAGGATGCAGATTTATGCTGAAATGGCAGTGGCACGGCATATGCCTAACCTGCAGAAAGTATTTAACAACCAGAAGAATATAAAAGACGGAAGTGTATGGAAGACCAAAGACGGTAAGGCAATCCTTGAAAAAGCCATGAAAGGCAGCGATCGCTGGCGCAATATGGCGGCCGACGATATTAAGGAAGCAGATATACGGAAGGCATTCAATGTAAAGACGCCCATGAAAGTGTTCGCATGGAACAGCAAAAGGGAGACAGACACCATAATGTCGCCGCTTGATTCTATCAAGTATCACCGGCAGATGCTCCAGGCGGCATTTGTTGTAACAGACCCTCTTACAGGAGAGGTAAAGGCATGGGTGGGAGGAATAGATTTCAAGACTTATAAATATGATCATGCCAATTATAATACCAAACGCCAGGTAGGATCTACCTTTAAGCCTATACTCTATACGCTGGCTATTATGAACGGGTATACGCCGGACACCCAGATACCCATGGACCCTGTAGACCTGGGCGGTAAAATGATCGCTGATAAAAAATATACCGGTACCCGTCCGTTAAGTTACTGTCTTGCAGCGTCCATCAACACTGCAGCAGCAAAGCTGATGAATGACATTGGAGTGAGCAGGACTGTTGATTTTGCACATGAGTCCGGTATCACCAGCAAAATACCGCCATATCCCTCTATAGCCCTGGGCGCAGCAGATCTGTCGCTGATGGAGATGGTGGGCGTATATAGTATGTTCCCCGGCGGAGGCATGCATACTACTCCGTATTACATCACCCGTATTGAGGACCGTAACGGTAATGTACTGGAACAATACGCCAGCTCCCATAAGGAAGTGATCAGCGAAGCCGATGCTTTCATCATGACAAAAATGATGGAAGGAGTAGTGGACTTTGGCACCGCCAGGGCTATGCGCAGCACATATGGTATTACCAGCGAAGTGGCAGGCAAAACAGGGACTACCAACAATAATGCTGATGGCTGGTTTATGGGTTTTACACCCCAGTTGCTTGGCGGAGTGTGGGTAGGCGCAGATGACCCCGCACTGAGGATATTAAACAATTATATCGGCCAGGGTGCACAGATGGCGATGCCTATCTGGGCTTATTTTTTCCAGGAAATATACAAGGATAAGACCCTGGGCATTGATCCCAGGGCAAGGTTTGTGCAGCCTTCCAGCGTGAAAAATGAAATGCTGCAGGGGTGGAATGAGATACCCGCTTCTGACACACCCGTTGTGGAAGGAGATAATTACAGCTCAGGCGATGCAAGCCAGTATATAGATGTGCCCGTAAGCGACGGAAGAGAGAAGGTCTCAACAGAATCAAAGCTGACTCCTGAAGAAGAAGTAATAAAGCAGGAAGCCCAGGGCAGGAAAAAAGATGATAAATCCAAAAATGATCCTGTTGAAGGAGAAAAGAAAAAGGGCTTTTTTAAAAGATTATTTGGCGGGAAGAAAAAAGATTGAACAGGCACAAGCGGCGCCACAATTTTTGTAACTATAGCTATGCGTTATAACTATTGTCATTGCATGTGGCTGCTTTTAATCCTGAGCATTGTGTCCTGTGCTTTTTCCAACAAATCTGCCAGCCGGCTTTTAAAAGAAGCGGAGCAGTCCGGTCCGTTTGATGCCATTGTTGTTCCGGGTGTGCCCTTTCAAAACGGAAGATGGGATACTATTATGAAGGGCAGGGTCTACTGGTCAAAATATCTTTATGACCGGGGAATTGCCAGGAATATTATCTATTCGGGAAGTGCAGTATATAGCCCTTATTATGAAGCAGAGATCATGGCTATGTATGCGGAAGCGCTGGGCATTCCGCAGGAACATGTTTTTACAGAAACAAGAGCAGAGCACAGCACCGAAAATATCTACTATGGTTATAAAAAAGCATTGCAGTTAGGATTTAATAAAGTAGCGCTGGCCTCAGACCCTTTCCAGTCGAGGCTGCTCCGGAGCTATGCTTTCAGGAGGGTAAGCCCGGATATCCGGATCATCCCGATGGTAACAGATACTTTGAAAAAGATCCAGCCTTCCATGACTGATCCAGACATTGCTTATGATAAGGCCTTTAAAGCAAATTTTATCTCCATTACACAACGCGATAGCTTCTGGAAAAGATTGGTAGGGACTCTTCGTGGCAATATTGATCCTTCAGCGTATGAGGACACCGTGCCCGTTCAGCACAGTATGGGGAACTAATTGTCGTGAGACGTGAAAGGTGAAACGACAAGACATTCACATCCCACCTCTCACATTTGACATATTCCGGAGCGCAGCTATTCGGCCGGGCTTCCTGCAATAATTCTCCTGTGATAATTGATCTGCCCGATATGATAATTCAGGTGGCTCAGCAGGTGCAGGAGGAAATAAGATGTATTTGTCTTTTCTTCATTGAGCACCGGCAGGGGATAATCTTTCTGCAGCTCGTTTTTAGAGAGTTGTTCGAGCGTGTCGGTTACAACATTGCGGGTAATGTCTATATCTTCTAAAAGTTTGCTGCGGGGAACATTTTTAAGTCGGAATTCAGCATCTCTGTTGCGCACATAGCCGGAGTCTCCAAGCACGGCGCCGATGAAATGCTGCAGGCTTCCTGTGAGGTGAAGGCAAAGATTACCGCCGCTATTGCTTATACCTTCGCGTACCTGCCAAAGTTGCTCATCTTTTGGATAAAGGGTTATCTCTTCTTTCAGTTTGTCAAGGTCTTTCTGGAACAGAGGGATCAGATGTAATGTGATCATGATTTTTTTACATTGAATAAATGGAAATTAAGGAACGCAATATCTGGATTTAAATTATAAAAAAAGTTTTTTTGTATCTGCATAAAATATTACGGTTTGCTTGGCTTTTAGTGATTTTGGGGTTACCTTTGCACTCCCAATTTTTAAAACCATTGGGGATATTTATCATGTCTGAAAATCAAATTGTTAACTCAAACGCTGATGTACAGGAGGATGCCCAGGCACCTGCAGCGACAACAACAGAACCTGTACTGGCGCCGGCCGAACCGGAAACTGCTCACGACGATTTCGACTGGAGCATTGACAAACGCAATGTATCTTCTTACAGCAAAGATGAAAAAGAGAAGTACGATGCAGTATATGAAGGTACTTTCAAAACCATCTCTGATAATGAGATGATTGAAGGAATTGTAGTAGGATTAACTAAAACTGATGTTGTAATAAACATAGGTTTCAAGAGCGATGGTCTGGTTTCGCTCAACGAATTCCGCGATCTTTCGGGCTTAAAAGTAGGGGATGTCGTAGAAGTGATGGTTGTAGAGAAGGAAGACCGTGAGGGTCATCTGCACCTCAGCCGCAAACAGGCCCGCATTACACGCGCCTGGGAACGGATCGTGGAAGTGCATAAAACCGGCGAAGTGGTTACAGGGCTGGTTACCAGCAAAACAAAAGGCGGTCTTATCGTGGATGTGTTTGGTATGGAAACCTTCCTACCCGGATCACAGATTGATGTGAAGCCTGTAACCGACTACGACCAGTTTGTGGGTAAAACCATGGAATTCAAAGTGGTTAAGATCAACGAAACTATCAAAAATGCTGTTGTTTCTCACAAAGCGCTTATTGAAAGCGATATAGAAGCACAGCGTGCTGAGATCATCAGCAAGCTTGAGAAAGGCCAGGTACTGGAAGGAACCATCAAAAATATCACTGACTTTGGTGCATTCCTTGATCTCGGCGGGCTCGACGGGTTGCTGTATATCACTGATATCAGCTGGGGCAGGATCAGCCACCCTGCTGAGGTGCTGAAAATGGACCAGAAACTGAATGTGGTGGTGCTGGATTTTGATGATGACAAAAAACGTATCAGCCTTGGTCTGAAACAACTTACGCCTCATCCGTGGGATACCCTGCCTGAAACCATTGCTGAAGGCAAAGTAGTAAAAGGCAAAGTGGTGAATATCGAAGATTATGGTGCATTCCTTGAAATTCTTCCGGGAGTGGAAGGGCTTGTGCATGTCAGCGAAATCACCTGGGCTAATACCCCTATTAATGCGAAAGAGTTTTTCAAACTGGGCGACGAGCATGAAGCTAAAGTGGTAACGCTCGACAAGGATGCCCGCAAGATGAGCCTTTCCATCAAGCAGCTCACACCTGATCCCTGGAATGAAATTGAGAACAAATACCCGGTTGACAGCCGTCATAAAGGACTGGTGAAAAATATCACTCCTTATGGTGTGTTTGTTGAGCTTGAGCCTGGTATTGGCGGTATGATCCATATCAGCGATCTGAGCTGGCTGAAACGTTTCAATCACCCAAGTGAATATACTAAAGTCGGAAATGAAATTGATGTGGTGATCCTCGGCATTGATAAAGACAACCGCAAGCTCCAGCTTGGGCATAAGCAACTGGAAGAAGATCCCTGGAATGCGCTGCAGGACACTTTTGCTATAGGTAGCGTTCACGAAGGCACCGTGATCAGGAAAGATGAAAAAGGAGCTATTGTTCAGTTGTCTTATGGATTGGAAGGCTTTGCCCCCAACCGTCATTTGTTTAAAGAAGACGGGAAAACTGTTGGTGCTGATGAAACCGCGCAGTTTGTGGTAATTGAGTTTGACAGAAATGAAAAACGCATATTACTGAGCCATACACGTATCTGGGAACAGGCAAAAGCTGATGAAAAAGAAGCTGTAAACAAAGAGAGAAAAGCCGAAGCTGCTAAAACCAAAAAAGCAGTGAAGGATATCCAGGGCAAGGTAGAAAAAACCACGCTTGGAGATCTGGGCGTGCTTGCAGAACTTAAGAAGAAGATGGAACAGGGTGATAGCGGAGAAAAGTCTGCTGAATAATCCCACTGTCTTTTTATAAAGCTTAAATCCGCTGCTGATCTGATCAGCAGCGGATTTTTATTTTCTCAAATCTTCTGGTATTATGTCAAACGTGAGACGACAGACGACAAATGTGAGCTCCTCACGCTTATCTTCTCACTTCTCACAAAGAAGTGAGACAAATTATTGTTCACATAGCTCCAGCTCTTTCGCTCCAAAATCAAGCAGGCTCCGGAGCTTGAGATCGGCAGCATCCCAACGGTTTTGGTGATGCACATGGGGCGCCGGTATAACAACACATTTCATCCTTGCCGCTTTCACTGCGATCATGCCGTTAAATGAATCTTCAAAACAGATACACTGTGAGGGAGTTACCCCGAGGCGGGCGGCGCAGTCAAGGTATACCGCAGGATGAGGCTTGCCGTAAGGCAGATCTTCCGCAGAGACCATGCAGGTGAGGTATTGACCAATATTGAGCTTTTCCACCACGATATCTACGAGCTGTAGCGGAGAAGAAGTAGCAATAGCCATAGTGATCCCTTCCTCCTGTAAAAAGGAAAATATCTGAGACACGCCCGGCATACCTGCGCCCCTGGCTCCAATCTTTTCTATTGCGGCATTGATGATCTGTGCCGTGGCAGATTCCACATATTTATTGTCAATATGAAAATGATTGAACCAGTGGGTGATCCATTCCCTTGTGCGCAAGCCTGTAGAGCTTTGGTATTGTTCGGATGTCAGTTCAACTCCATAAGACTGCAATAGCTCCGCACCTGCTTCTTCCCAAAGCGGCTCGGAGTCTATCAGTAATCCGTCCATGTCAAAAATTACATTTGTTGCTTTCATGCATGCAAGATAAGGGATAAGTGGTGAGAAAGTGATGAGGGATAAGTGGTAAGTTGCTAAATGTGTGTGGCTAAAATAGATTGATATTATTATTATTATTTACTGTTTATCATTCAATCACGGCATCATTCAGCGAATTGAAACCCGTTGGAACAAAGCATAACCCAAGCAGCTCTTGCTGAACGTAGTGGCTGATAGCTGATACCTTAACATCAAACGGGAAATGTATTATTTTTATAAAAAGTTTTTCCATGCAGTCCAAAGCCACTACTCCTGAACAATATATCAGGGAACTGCCTGAAGACCGGAAGCAGGCAGTGATAAAGCTGAGGGAAACAGTGTTAAAAAACATTCCTGAAGGTTTTGAGGAACAGATGTCTTACGGTATGCTGGGCTATATGGTCCCGCACAGCCTATATCCCCAGGGATATCATTGCGACCCCGCTCTCCCACTGCCTTTTTTGAATATTGCATCTCAGAAAAACTGTATAGCCGTATATCACATGGGCATGTATATTGTTCCCGAACTTTATAAGTGGTTTGTGGAAGCTTACCCGCAATACAGTACCGTAAAACCTGATATGGGAAAAAGTTGTATCCGGTTCAAAAAAGCAGAACATATTCCGTATGAGCTTATTGGAGCGCTGATGAAAAAAATAACAGTGAAAGAATGGATTGCAGTATATGAGAAGAATATTAAACCAAAGAAAAGCAAATGATCTGGAGCAAAGCATGCCACGAATTCCAGCGGACTGTGCGGCATGATGATTTTTGGGATACAACAAAGCCACGAATGCACGAATAAATATATTAAAAACATTCGTGCATTCGTGGCTTTGTTGCGTTTATAAATCAGTCCGCTTGCGGACCGCAGGAATTCGTGGCTATTTTATTAAGAAAAGTTCATTTCATCCGCGCTTGGTCCATAGCTGCCGGGGATGGGAATATCAAGGAGCCGGAGAAATACGCCGAGCTGTGCCCTGTGATGCACAATCTGGCAATAAGTCATGCGGATGACCTCTGCTTTGGAAGTTGTGCTATAAATTTCAGCACCGTTTCTTAAAGTCCATACAGGAAGCAGGTCTTCTTCTTTTGCCGCGGCGAGCCGTGTTCTGCCTTCTTTGAGCGATTGCTCAAAGTGTTCCATCAGTTGCTTTGTGGAGTCAATTTGTACAGGCTGGTATGGCGACGTTGCAAAATCAAGCTCTTCCGTGTCAAGCGTCATGCTTACCCAGGTGGGAAGCTCTGCAATATGCGTGGCGAGTTGACGGACAGACATGCTTTTGGGATGAGGCTTCCAGTCGTATTTATCATCCGGTACGCGGGACAGCATTTTTCTTGTAGTTGCAGCCTCCAGGTCCATTTCCTTTAATAACATTGGAATAATTTGCATAGTTGTTTGTTTTTTGTTACACAAAGCAACAATGCGCTACTGACAGCCCTATGTCAGCGTGATTTTTTGAGAGAAATAATTTTTGGGAAGGAGTAAGCTGTAAGGCCCTATACCTTACTCTTTATACCTTATTGGCCGGGCTCTTTCCTGATATCGAGCTTGCTTTCTTTCACAGGCTTTTCTACAGGCGCCTGGCCGTCCTGGAGCTTGAAGGTAAATACTTTGTCTACATGTACCCATTTCCCGTTTTCCCATTTAAACCCTTCGTAGTCGCCATCCGGTACAAAAGTGTATTTTTTATCGGGTTGATTGTTTTCTGAAATAAGGTGATCGTAAATGATCATCTTCATTTCATCGTCGTAGCGGATACTTGCATTACCGTCTTTTTTATATTCGATTGAAAACCGGGTTTGTACCGGCTTAGGTGTTTCATCTTTCTCAAAGCTGAAAAAAGGTCCCCCGAATACAGGTCTGCCCTGTTCATCAAAGCGTAATACTTCTATGCGTTTTTTAGTGCTCCTGAAATTATTTTCATCATAGCCGAAGAGCGTATAATATTTACGCCCGTTAAAGCTGGTTTCTACTATCCGGTAATAGATCGCTCCGATCCAGTCTCCATTAGTGGTGGTGATGTGATTGGTGTTTTCAAGCAGGGTGGTTTTATCTAAAAGAGGATAGAGCTTCAGGGAGCCGTCTTTTGTATTGATCTGTATAGCCCCATGTCTGCGAAAAGTGTTTTCATCTTTCACTACCTGCCAGGTAAAGATGCGGAAACTGCTGTCGGGAGCGTAGAGGCGGGAGATGGTTCTCAGCGAATCGAAAGGGTAGGAGAAGGAATAAGGTTCTTTGAGGGCTCTCACGAGCATCCTGGTGAATATGCTGTCTGCCCTGAAACGGTCGCCTGCTTCCCTTGCGTTTACTATATCAAAGGAGTATTTTTTCATGGAATCCTCATGGGCCTGCATGAAAGCAGCAAAGGGGCTTTTTGCAGATTGTGCTGCCCCGCTTATTACAATAAGATCCAGGCAAAACAAATATATATACGGCAGGATGCGTCTCATGTGATGTAACCGGTTACGAAAATACTAACAATGCAGGTTATCAACGGCAAATATCAGGGCTTAGTGTTTAAAGTTTTGATAAAATGAGAGACAGCTATGGGCAATGAGCTGTGAGAAATGAGCAATGAGCTGTGAACTGTGAGCACACTGCTGACAGCTCACAGCCCACTGCTTTCACGCCATCGGCTCCTGCTGGCTCAGGCAATGAAAGCTCCCCAGTCCCCATATAATGTCCGTGGAGTCAATCCCCGTCACTTTCCTGGAGGGAAAACAATCCTGTATGATCTGCAATGCCTTATCATCATTCTTACAGCGATAGGTAGGCACTACCACAGCGGCATTGCTGATATAGAAGTTAGCGTAAGAGGCCGGTAGCCGCTGTCCTTCATACACTACTGCAGAAGGCATGGGAAGCTCTATGATATTTAGTTGCTTTCCGTTGGGCAGGCGCATCTGTTCCAGCTCTCTCAGGTTGGTTTGAAGCAGTGCATAGTTTTCATCATGTTTATTTTCCTCTACCACCGTCAGCACGGTATCTTCGTTTACAAATCTTACCGTGTCGTCAATATGACCGTCTGTATCATCTCCCACTATACCTTCGCTTACCCACAGTATCTGGTCCACGCCGTAATAATGCTGTAAATAGGTTTCAATCTGTTCCCGGCTGAGCTGTGGGTTGCGGTTGGGGTTGAGCAGGCATGCCGTTGAGGTAAGCAGTGTTCCTTTCCCGTTAAATTCCACGGAACCGCCTTCCATTACAATGCCGGGGCTGAACACCGGGATATTATAGTCTCCCCCGATGAGGGAGGGTATAATGTCGTCGAGGTCGTAGGGGGGATATTTATCTCCCCAGGCATTGTATCCCCAGTCAACGATGATCTTTTTTTGCGCTGCCTGCGGGTTAATGAGAAATGCAGGACCATGATCCCGGCACCAGGCATCATTGGTGGGGTGCAGGTAGAATGCAATGGTATTCATATCCACGCCGGCTTCTTCCAGGTGAGCTGTTGCGGCGGCTTTCATTGCTTCATTGTTTACATTGATATGAACGCTTTCCCCCGCAGACACTGCTTTGATAAATGCTGCATAAGGGGCAAATATGGTATTGATCTTGCCGGGCCAGGATGCTTCTTTGTGCGGCCAGCTTAGCCATGTGGCGGTGTGCGGCGCAAATTCGGCAGGGAAATAATATCCCAGCTTTTTAGGCGTTTTGAAATCAAAAGGAGGCGGATAGGAAAAAGTTTTTTCCGGCTCTTGTTGCTGCTTATTCGTTTTGTTGCGCTCGCTGCTCACCTGTAGATGTTTTTGATAAAGCTGAAATAAAGCGTGAAAGTATACCTGTATGCGGCCCGGTAATTTATCCTTCGTCTATATATCTTTTGGTAATGGGCTGGTAGCTGTCTATCCGCCTGTCTCTCAGGAATGGCCAATGTGTTCTGTACTGGTCTGTTTTTTTAGTATCTATTTTCACGATTGCTACCTCTTCTTTGTCGTGTGGCGCCTGGTAAATTACACTGCCAAACGGGTTGGCTACGAATGACCCGCCCCAGAACTTCATGGCGCCTTCCTGTTCAAATCCTGTGCGGTTAACACTTACTACATGCACGCCATTCGCTACCGCATGGCTGCGCTGGATGGTTTGCCATGCGTTGTATTGCTCTGTATTGGTAGCTTCGTCCTGTGAAACGGCCCACCCGATAGCGGTAGGATAGAACAGTATCTCTGCGCCCATCAAAGCGGTAATACGCGCTGCTTCGGGATACCACTGGTCCCAGCAAATAAGCACCCCGATGGCAGCATATTTTGTTCTGAAAACTTTATACCCGAGATCACCGGGGGTAAAATAGAATTTCTCGTAATAAGCAGGATCATCAGGGATATGCATTTTCCTGTATTTGCCGAGATAGGTCCCGTCGGCATCTATTACTGCGGTGGTATTGTGATACAGTCCTTCCGCTCTTTTTTCAAAGAGGGAAGCTATAATAACGATGTTCTTTTCTTTGGCTGTTTTGCTGAGCGTATCTGTTGAGGGGCCGGGTATCGGCTCTGCCAGCTCAAAATTGCAGTAGTCTTCCACATCGCAAAAGTACAGTGAGGTGAAGAGCTCCTGGAGGCACACCACCTGTGCGCCTTTGTCTGCAGCTTCCTTTATTTTTTCAACAGCTTTATCGAGGTTTTCAGCCTTGTTTGCAGAACATGTCATCTGCACCAGCCCTACATTGAGTATTGCCATAGTTCTTGCTTAAAGCCGCAAAAATAAAATCTTATATTGAAATAAGCTCAATTAATAACGTAACAGCAGCGGATGTCGAATGCTTATTTATTGAATAGTGATGATCAGCGTGCCGGAGCCTGACTCATCCGTTATGGTAAGCTTTTTTTCAAAACTGTCTTCTTTATTGCTGCAAACAGCATAATCAGTTTGCGAAGCATAAGCTTTTCCTGAAGCGAACCCAATTTTTGCGGTGGTTACGGAAACTATGCCCGGCGAAGGAGCTGTTTTTAAAGTAGTGGGCTGAGCGTATCCTGCATCATATACAGGTGCTATACCTTTGTAGCTATCGGCATTATCGGTGTATACCAGCCATTCTCCCTGGTCACGGGCAACTTTTTTCTCCTGATTGTTGTATATCCATAGAGAAGGTCTTTCAGCTTTCTTTCTTTTCCTTTCCTGTTTTTGCATGACGCTGTCCATCCTGCGCTGGTTTTCGGCGATAATACTTTTCCTGTTTGCTGCACGGTCGTGATCAGGAGATTGCTTTTGACTGAAGAGTGATGCTGTGCGGAGCTGCTGCTGTACCAGGAGTTCCAGTTGACGATTATTCAGCATCCGTTGATCGTTTGCCTGCTTAAGCAGGAGTGAAAGTGCTTTTGAGGATGCGGTGTCAAATACCCTGAGCCTGTCATTCAATAATAATAACTGCCTGTCCAGCTTTTTCTGAGTAGCCGTTTGCTCTGCCGACAGCGCTTTGCTGAAATTGTCCTGTATTGTTATCCATGCTGTGTTAGGGGTAAGGGATAGGGAGTAAGGAGTAAGGTTATCCTGTATCAGTTCCGGGGCAGTAAATTCAGGCATTTCAAAATGATATGCTATCCCGGGTTGATCCGGATTGTTGAAAAAAGCAGGAGCAGGCGGAGGAGGGGGAATGGGAGGCAAAGCTGCTTTTGGCGCTGCAGGGAATGACAATGGTATGGAAGCATTCCTCGTGGTGGTAATGTGCAGGGTGTCCTTACCGTTGATGACTCTTCTGGAGATGGTAACGGTCTTTTGAGCGCGTGCGGATACTATTGCTATGTCTTTTTCTGTGCCAATTATTTTTTTATTACTATTGATGGTGTACTTATTATTTTCCCCGGTACTGCTCTTTGCAGCGGGCTGCTCATTGCGTTGCTTAGCGTTATTGATATGCTGATCCGGCGACAACCATGCTATTGATATCAGGAGGAATGCGATAAATACAAAGGCGAATAATTTCTGACCGTAATTAAAATTAGTCGTTTTTACATTCATGATCCGTTTTACCCTCCCAAGCAGTTGGTTGTCGTTCCCTGTGGCAGCCACGGCAATGGAAGGCACTCCTATGCGCATTTTCTCCAGCGACAGCAGGGCCGAAGCGTAGCTGTGAGCGTCTGTATTATAGTGAAGCACCATGTCATCGCAGCAATGTTCCCTTTCTTTTCGTATGGTTTTGCCAAGCAAATGCACAAAAGGATTAAAGAAAAGAATGGTTTCTATCACAGATACTATGATGTTGATAAGATAGTCGTTGCGCCTGATATGGGCCAGCTCATGCAGTAGTATGGATTCAATCTGCTGCGGCGTGAGATGATTAAAAGCGGCAACCGGGATCAGGATAACCGGCTTAAAGAAATCAAGCGTGGCAGGAACACTTACATATTCACTGAAAAATAGCTTTACTTTTCGTGTGATGCCAAGACATGCCGCATACCGGTTTACGTAGTTTACCCACCCCGGTTCGGCTGCATACAATCCTTCTGTTCTCAGTTTCCGCGAAAAAAGATAGGCATTTACCAGTTTGATAAGCAGTATGAGCAATACGATGAGATAAGCGGTGGAGAAATAGGGAAGATAGGTGCTCAGCAATTCAAAAAAACTGCTGCGCGATGCGCCGGCTTCCACGGCAAAAAGCGCTTTTGCCGCATCTTCGTTGAGCGTGGAAAGCCCTGCTATGGATTGGGTAAGGTGGATGATCGCTGAATAGTTCTGTGCCAGTGTGACTGTAAACCAGCAAAATGATATGCCCGTTGCGAGCGCTGCCAAAGCATGCCTGAAGGAAGGATTATTACGTTTATCTATATTACCTGCCAACTGGCAGATCAGCCACAGCAATGCCGTCTGCCATAAGCTGGAAGCGATCGTCCATCCCAGTGCTATCAGAAATGGTGAGTTGTACAGCGCAGTCATTTGTATATGGTTTTGAAGCTTACTGTTTTTTGAGCGTATTTAACAGATCCTGTATTTCGTCGAGCTCATCCCTGCTTGTTTTATGATTGCCAAGTGCCTGCATCACCAACTGTGCCGGTGAGCCGGCGAAGAGATTGTCGATCATTTTGCCCAGCAGGTGCTTCTGGGTCTTTTCCCTGCTCACCAGTGCCTTGTAGATATGTGTTTTGGAAGAATCGTCGCGGCTTACAAGTCCTTTTTCATGCATGATCTGCATGAGCTTAAGCGTTGTAGTATACCCAACATCTTTGCTGGCGGCAAGCGCTTCATGCACTTCTCTTACGGTAGCGCTTTCCTTCGACCATAGTACCCGCAGGATCTCCAGTTCACTTTCTGTGGGCTTTACATTTTTTTGTTGTGCCATATTTACGATTTTATTCGTAAAACGAATATACGATTTGATTCGTATCCGTCCAACTCATTTTCGTTTTTTAAGAAAAATTATATGGCATAAAAAAGGAGCGGCTTCAGCCGCTCCGGTAAATTATTGAAGTGGGTTTAATGCTATTTTATTTTTTCATCAGTTTGCTTACATCAATAGTACCGTCTTTATTGATGATCTGCAGCATATAGATCCCGGCGGGGAGCTGTTGAATATTCATGTCGAATATACCGCTGCCGTGAGTAGACGGAGCATATTTCAATACCGGCTGTCCGCCGCTGTTAAGAACATTTACCTGCATCACGGTTTTGCTGCTTTGGATATACAGCGTGTTGGAGGCTGGATTGGGATATATCTTCACTACAGGGGAGGCATCGCATTTTATTTTTACGAGCACAATAGGTGTGCTCCTTTGCTTACCATCAAAATCTATCTGGGTAACGCGGTAATAATTTGCCCCGGCGGCAGGTGTATTATCGGTATAATTATATGTTTGTATTGTAGTGCTGTTGCCTGTTGCAGACACCTGGCCGATGGTGGAGAACCGGATGCCATCGGTGCTGTGCTCTACCAGGAAATGGCTGTTGTTTTGTTCAAAAGAAGTTTTCCACTGCAGTTTTGCTTTACAGCCATCTGTTTTAACTGTGAAGTCGCTGAAGGTAACTGGCAGCACCCTGCTGATACTGCCTATAGCCAGGGCAGTAATAGTAGTGCCGCCTTCAATAACTCCTGTCAGCGTAGACCCTTTGGTGAGCCCTGTAGCGCCCGGAGTCAGCGAGCTGAGATTAATCCATTTTCCATTACCTGCATCCCATCCGACAAGCCTTAAGTCTGACGCTGTAACATCGCCATATTCCTGGAGGTCGGGAATAGAAACCGTAATGGTCTGGTCTTCCGTCATAGCAGTAGCAATGTTATTAATATCTACTTCATCCTGGTAATGCCAGTCCCAGAATCCTACCGGGATTACTGAGTTGATACCCGAACCCAATTGGTCTGTGGAGTTAATAGTACCGTCTTCAGAACCGCCGGGTGGGGGGAAAGTTATAGGGTCAGCGTCTGTCAGGTCTTTAGTAGTGCCCGGATCCCCGTCTACCCAGCCTACCGTTAACAGGTATCCGACATCTGCATAGGTACCCGAGCGCTGCAACGGGTAGATGGAGGTGCCATTACCGACAGGGAAAGTAAAGGTTCCACCGTGACCTGCTGCGCCTGTGGAGGAATTGGTAGAATTATATTCTGTAACATACCCGTCCACGTGCTGGGCATCGGTAGGTGCCGTAGTGTTGGTATAATTCGCGCTGTTCACAAAAACGATGGCGCCACGAATGGGATAATCCCTGTTGGTGGTAGTGATCCCGTTGTTGAAATGCAGGGTCTTTGCTACAGTTATGCCACCAGGAGGAGTGCCAAAGTAAGTATCTCCATTGCCGATAGTATAAGCACGTAAAATATTTGAAATGTGCATGGTGTTGCTTCCACCGATATTAAAATACACCTCGTCAAAAACAATATTACCCCCGGTCACATAAGGGGGATTTCCCGCCAGTGTATTAGAAGTGGTAATTTCGTTGGTACCCTGGTACACAAAATAATCTATATTGGAGCCAACCTGCCCCATATTAAAAAGATCATTAAATTGGGTGATCCAGCCGGTATTTTGATCGCTTATAATAAAGGTCTGGTTGTTATGAGTATATACCGTGCCGTTAATACGTGTTATCACGGTATTCACAGTGGTAATCCCTCCGTTTGAGCCATCATCTCTTACTGCTGCATCCCAAGTTGCTGGAGAAGAGTAGTCTGTGTATGTTACCTGGGAATACAATGTCCCAAGTGGAAGCAGGGCAATAAGCAGGTATAAAATACATTTCATGCTTTTGTGATTTTAGGCAATTATAACCGGTGTTGCATATAAGCTCAGCAGGCAAATGAATGCTGCGGTATTATCATTGAATAATGGAAATAGAATGCCTGAAATGTTTTACAGAAAGACGTTGAATTTAGGATAAGGGGAATTTCAGTAACAGGGGATATAGGCTTTAGAATAATTACCGCCGAAGATAGTAAATCTTATATCACCAATAAAAGTATTTATCGAAATATTTACCGCTGAAAAGCAGAACAGGGGCTGCCGGGCAGAAAAAAAGGACAGCAATTTGATTGCTGCCCCCTGGAAATCAGTGTATAAAGATGTTGGTTGATATAGATCAATAAAGATGAAGGGGTAAGGTATAAGGAGGAAGGCATAAGGGGTAAAGGAAACGTCAAACGGTAAAAGTGAGGTTACCTGAAGCCTGTAACCTGTAATATTTTTAGATCATGCTTTATCCCTTCCTCCTTATGCCTCATTTGCTCTTTACTATCTCCGTCTTTTGAATGTTCCGCTGTGTTGTCATATCGGTGTGTGCCTTGGTGCCGAAGACCTGCGCCAGGGTTGGTGCGATAACAAGCGATACTATAGACATAAGTTTGATAAGAATATTCATGGAAGGACCGGAAGTGTCTTTAAAAGGGTCTCCCACGGTATCGCCGCTTACGGATGCTTTGTGCGGCTCTGATTTTTTGTAGTACATCTGCCCGTTGATCTCAACGCCTTTTTCAAAGGATTTCTTGGCATTGTCCCATGCGCCGCCGGCATTGTTCTGGAACATACCCATCAGTACACCGCTTACGGTAGCGCCTGCAAGGAATCCGCCGAGCGCTTCGGGACCAAGTAAGAAGCCTATAATCAATGGCGCTACAATAGCTATGGCGCCGGGAAGCATCATTTTTTTGATAGAGGCATCGGTAGAGATTGCCACGCATTTATCATATTCGGGCTTGCCTGTGCCTTCCATAATACCGGGAATAGTGCGGAACTGGCGACGTACTTCTTCTACCATGCTCATGGCTGCTTCCCCCACTGCACGTATGGCGAGCGAGGAGAAAATAAAGGGGATCATACCGCCCACAAAGAGGGATGCCAGCACTTTTGCTTTATATATATCAATGCCTTCAATACCTGCCACGCCAACAAATGCCGCAAAAAGCGCCAGGGCGGTGAGGGCTGCCGAAGCTATCGCAAAACCTTTACCTGTAGCGGCAGTGGTGTTACCAACAGCATCAAGCACGTCGGTTTTTTCCCTTACTTCTTTGGGTAATTCACTCATCTCCGCTATACCGCCGGCATTATCTGCAATTGGTCCAAAAGCGTCTATTGCCAGCTGCATGGCAGTAGTGGCCATCATGCCTGCCGCTGCTATCGCCACGCCGTATAATCCTGCAAATTCATAAGAACCGTAAATTCCGCCTGCCAGCACAAGGATAGGGAGGAAGGTAGATTCCATACCTACCGCCAGTCCCCCGATCACATTGGTAGCATGACCGGTGGAAGACTGCTGGATAATGGAAAGCACCGGGCGCTTGCCCATTGCCGTATAGTATTCGGTGATGATGGACATCAAAGCGCCTACAACCAATCCTACTGCTATAGCGCCGAGCACGCCCCATTTGGTGAAGTCGTGCCCGCGAAGGGTCATTGTCTCGGGTAATATGTAATATACCAGTCCTATGGAAACGACCGCTGTTAAAATAATAGAACCCCAGTTGCCCATGTTAAGCGCTTTTTGCACATTGTTGGTATTGATACCTGCGCTGTCGCTCACTTTCACAAACCATGTGCCTACAATGGAAAACAGGATACCTGCACCGGCTATGAGCATGGGAAGTAATACCGGAGCGAGCCCGCCGAAATTATCTGTCGACTTTGTTTCCTGTCCCAGCACCATGGTTGCCAGTACTGTTGCCACATAAGAGCCAAAAAGGTCGGCGCCCATGCCGGCCACATCGCCTACATTGTCACCGACATTATCTGCTATGGTTGCAGGGTTGCGCGGATCGTCTTCAGGAATGCCGGCTTCCACTTTTCCTACCAGGTCGGCGCCCACGTCGGCAGCTTTGGTATAGATACCGCCGCCTACGCGTGCAAACAATGCTATACTTTCAGCGCCAAGCGAAAAGCCGGTAAGCACTTCTATAGCTTTGAGCATACCCTCCGCATATTCAGGAGTGCCGGCAGTAAGCCCGCCCGCAAATTGCATGTATAATATGATAAACACGGTACCTAAGCCTAAAACTGCCAGTCCCGCTACGCCAAGCCCCATTACAGAGCCGCCGGTGAAGGAGACAGACAGGGCTTTGCTCAGGCTTGTTTTGGCAGCCTGTGCAGTGCGTACATTGCTTTTGGTAGCTATCCGCATACCGATATAGCCGGCGGTTGCGCTGAATACAGCGCCTGCTATGAACGAAATGGCAATTGACCAGTGAGAATGAGGATTGGCCTGCGCCATTACCCCAAGGAGTATTGCTACTATCACTACAAAATAACCCAGTATCTTCCACTCGGCTTTGAGGAAAGCCATAGCGCCTTCAGCAATATAATTGCTGATCTCTTTCATACGGTCTGAACCGGCATCCTGCTTAGATACCCAGTTGAATTTCAGATATGTATAGAGTAATCCGAGGAGTCCCATTACGGGCACGAGGTAGAACAATTTGTCCATAATCGTTAAGTTCTAGTATGTTAAGTTTTAGGGGGGCAAAAATAGGGGATTCAATGCTAATTAAAGCCATCAGTCAAAATAATCAGGCTTTTTTGATGGCCGCAAATGCCTGCGGAAGATAATTTATAATGTCGCCGGATATCATGGCTTCTTCTGTTTGCACCGCTGCAGCTTTATCCCCTGCCAGCCCGTGGAGGTATACCCCGGTCAACACTACTTTTTCGGTCTCTCCAGACTGGGCATATAATCCCAGCAATATGCCGGTCAAAACGTCGCCGCTTCCGGCAGTGGCCATACCAGGGTTGCCGGTAGGATTGAAATAGCCTTTGCCGGCGGGTGTAGCTATAAAAGAATAGTTGCCCTTGATGACTATATATATATTGAATTGTTTTGCTTTCTCCAAAGCCAGTTGCAACCGCGAAAATTGATCGGGGCTGGGGCCGAAGAGTCGCTCAAATTCTTTGGGGTGAGGGGTAAGTATAGTATTGGCGGGCAGGCTGTTATACCAGTCAGGCCGCGATGCCAGCAGGTTTAACCCGTCGGCGTCAATGATAGATCTTTCAGGGCTGGCATCAAGTATATGCTTAAGCACGGCAAGGCTTCCCGGCCGCTGCCCCATGCCGGGACCTGCAGCTATGGCATCATAGCGTGTCTCCAACTGAAGTGTTGCGAGATGCTGTTCCCCATTTCCTGCAACGCACATTGCTTCCGGTACTGAGGACTGCAAAATAGTGTAGCCACAGGCAGGTATATAGCAGGTAAGTTTGCCTGCCCCGCTGCGGAGACAGGCTCCGGCGCCCAGCACCATGGCGCCCATCATACCATAACTGCCACCTATAAGCGCTGCATTGCCATAGCTGCCTTTGTGCGAAAACTTTTGACGGGGTTTATAAAAAGAGTGGATCAACTGAGGTGTTACGATCTCAAGGTCAGTATGGGTATTTTCATAAAACCTGCTGTCGAGCCCGATATCAATTATATGTATGCTGCCGGTAAAGGGAGCATTTTCAGGCAACAGAAAAGCCAGCTTCATTACCTGGAAGCTGAGAGTATATGTGGCTTTAATGACAGCATTGCCGGATGACGATTGATCGGCGAACAAACCGCTGGGCATATCCACCGCAATGATGGTATTGCCTGAAGCATTTAAATGCTCTACCAACGCTGCAGTCATACCCTCCAGGCGACGATTCAGTCCATATCCGTATAGCGCATCCACAATGATGCTGCCTTCCGGTATGGGAGGAAAATCTTTTTCACTGTTTATATAAATGGTCTCCTGCTTTTCCTGCTGCAGCCGCGAAAGATTAAGGGAATTGTCAGGTGAGCGGTGAGCGTCCGTTCCGGCAAGGTAAACCGATACTTTTCGTTGTTGTGCTGCAAGCAGTCTTGCTATTGCAAGCCCATCGCCGCCATTATTGCCCGGTCCGCAAAAAATGCAGATATGCCTGTCGCTTTCCGTGTGAGACATCATCCAGGCTGCACAGCGTCGCGCCGCTCTCTCCATCAGGTCAGCAGAAGCTACCGGCTCATGTTCCATGGTATATGCATCCCATGCTTTGATCTGTGCGGCTGAAAATATTTTCATGATGGTAATATGAGGGATAAGGTATAAGGCGTAAGGAATTCACTTTTGACTTTTCACTTCCCACGCCTTGTTAAAGGTTTCAGGGCTTTCTCATTTTTCACGTTTATCGTTTCACTTCTCACGTTTGGCCTTTCACCTCTCACGCCAATGCAACACTCCGCGCTGCTGCCCGGATACAAATGTAGTGGAAAAGATAAGGAGACGGGGAGGATGAGAATAAGATTTCCTCTCCCCGGGTGTGTATTTGTCGTTTAAGCTATTATCTTTTCTGATCTCCTAACTTTAAATAAAAATCGGAATTGCCATGTTGAAAAAAAGGATGCTCCTGCTTGCATATCTTTTACTTTCCACCTGTGAATTAACATTCGCTCAAAAAAGCTGGAAAGACATTGTGTCGGTGGAAGATATATGCGAATACTATCCCGGTATAATGAAAAGAATGCTTTCGCAGTTTGATCTTGACCAGCCGGGATTGGAAAAAGTGAAAACTGCCTGCGCTGACAGCAATATCGTTGATGCCTGCAAATACCTGTTGAGCTACTACAGGCATTCCAATACTGCCCCGGACCTGAGGCGGTCATCGCCGGTAAAGACAGATAAAACTGATGCAGAATCGGATACAATTCTCAATAATGTATTTGTCATTCAGAATGTCCGGGGACAGGTGGCTTACGGCTCTGATGGCCACCGCGACTGGTACTATAAAGGCCCCAACAACGACCGGGAATGGGCATGGCTGTCTAACCGTCACAGCCAGCTCTACACTGTATTCAACACCTATTTTGAAACAGGCAATCCTAAGTATGCAAAATATATTGACCTCTTTCTGCGCGATTTTATTATCAAAAGCATGCCTTACCCGGCGGTAAAGTCTTCGGAATCTATCTGGCGGGGACTGGAAGTGGCTGCACGTGCCAAGTACTGGACCCGTATCTTTTACGGGCTCATCAACGATCCGTATCTCTCCCCGGCTACCGGACTGTTGATGTTAAGCAGCCTCCCGGATCATGCGCATTACAACAGGAACTTTCACGGCAGTAATAACTGGCTTACTATGGAGATCTCGGCGCTGGCAACGGTCGCCGCTTATTTCCCCGAGTACAAGGCATCGGGTGAATGGATGTCTTATGCTATTGAGACTATGACCAACAGTATGAAAGAACAGGTGTATAAGGATGGCGTGCAAACCGAGCTTTCTTCGCATTATCACCAGGTGGCTTTATCCAATTTCACGCTCTTCAAAGAGATCTGTGATAAAGCCGGCCGGCAACTGCCTGCCTATTATAATGAGACCCTTGAAAAAATGAGCGGCTACCTCGCACATGTGGTACGCCCTTCCGGCTACCGGCCATTGAACAATGACGGCGACAGGGGCAGTGACCGTGAGTTTATACTTGCGGCCGCAAAAAAATTTGATCGTCCCGGATGGGAATATATTGCCACCAATGGCGTTTCAGGAACCCAACCAGCCGACGGTCCTTCGTATTGCTATCCCTGGGCCGGGCATTTCGTATCCCGTAGCGGATTTGATGCAGACGCGCAATGGTCATTCTTTGATATCGGTCCGTGGGGAAGCGGTCACCAGCACAATGACAAACTGCATATTTCTGTTGCTGCTTATGGCAGGGACCTGCTTGTTGACGCCGGCCGTTTTGCCTATACCGGGGCCGTTGCGGATAAATTCGGAAAGTATGCGAGAGGCAGCCAGGGACATAATATCCTGCTGATTGATCATAAAGGTCAAAGTGCAGGTCCAACTCTTGTCAGCCAGCCTTTGAGTGACAGCAGCTTTAAAATAACCCCGGCATTTGATTATGCTTCCGGCTCCTTCAGCCACTTTGCAGATATAACCGGGGCAGCAACGCATACCCGCGCTGTGCTGTATATGCGCGGACAATTTTGGATAGTTATAGACAGGATAGTTTCCGACAGACCAAGAACAATTGAGGAGTTGTGGCACTGGCATCCCGATAACAAGGTGATCCTTGAGGGGCTGATCACTAAAACCGCCAATAAACGGGGAAACCTTGCAGTAATACCTCTAAGCAGGCAAAAGTTTGATATTACACTGGTAAAAGGACAGGAAACTCCTGAGATACAGGGTTGGTACAGTCCGGAGTACAACAAATATGAACCCAATACCGTCGCTGTCTACCAAACAAAGATCGGTAATGCCGCTACCCTGGTCTGGCTGCTGCTGCCATCCGAAGGAGAAACGCCAAAAATCAAGGCAAAGCTGCTGTCCGAAAATGAGGAGGAAATAAAGATCGCCGTAAAGCAAAAAGGAGAAAAGCTGGAGCTTACCATACCGTTTATGGGGAGTAATAAAGTGATAAGTGATAAGTGATAAGTGGTAAGTCGAAAGGCAATAAAAAGGGATGATATTTTCTGCGAAATATCATCCCTGCTGTTTTATACGGCCATATCTTTTTTAAACACCGAGGCTCCACCCATTCCTGTATTCACGCCTTACAAACTGGTTGGCCTCATCAAAATTAGTGACCTTCATATTTTTAGCATCCCAAAGCAGTTTCTTCCTGCCGAGATATTTGTCGTCCCAGTCTTTTAAAGAGGGATTTTTCAGCCACCAGCTGCGGATGGCAAGATTACCGATCAGTATACTTTCTGCAAAAGGGCCGGCATACTCAAATGGCGAGCTGGTTTTTCCTTTGCTGTAGCCATCTATGCATGCGTTTACCCATTGCAGGTAGTGGCCATCTTCGCCCCCGGGTACACGTTCAATAGTTTCGGGAGGAAGGGTCGCCTCTTTCATCAGCCGTGTGGGCAGGAGCCTGGGGTTGGCGCCGTAACAGTCACACATTACCTTGCCTTTGGTACCTTCAAATATTACACCGCCATCCCAGTTGCCCATTGGTTCTCCAGGTAATAATTCATCGGGACGGGCAGGAAGGAGACCTCCGTCCATCCAGTTTACTTTTATCACGCCTTTCCCGTCTTTGCGGGGATAGGTTAAACGAATGATACAGGATGTAGGGAAACTGTCGGCAAAATTGCCTTCATCCCACATACCAGCCCAGTTGCCGGTGACGCTGCATTCAAAATCTGAAGGGTAATCAATCGGCAGGATACGGTATACCGGGTCCATGATATGACAGGCCATATCGCCCAGTGAGCCGGTGCCGAAAGCATACCATCCACGCCATTTACCGGGCAGGTAAGCGGGGTTGTAATCAATCATCTTCGCCGGACCGATCCATAAATTCCAGTCCAGCTCTTTAGGAACATCAAACTTTCCCGTGGGGGTGGGCAGCCCTTGCGGCCATACCGGGCGGTTGGTCCAGGTGTGCACGGTATGTACTTCTCCTATCAGCCCTGCATCTACAAGCTCTTTCATACGGCGTACGCCATCACCGGATCCTCCCTGGTTGCCCATTTGGGTAATTACTTTATATCGCTTGGCCGCTTCCGTCAGCATGCGGGCCTCGTAAATATCGTGGGTTAAAGGTTTTTGAGTATACACATGCTTGCCTAATTGCATGGCTGCCATCGTGGCTACTGCATGCGTATTATCAGGAGTGGATATGGAACAGGCATCTATATTGTTCTTTTCCTTCTCCAGCATCTCCCGGAAATCCTTGTAGTACCTGGCTTTCGGAAAACGCTTTCTTGATTCTGCAGAACGCCTGTCGTCTACATCACAAAGCGCTACTATATTTACTTTGGGGCTTTGAGAGAAATTTTTGAGATCGCCTCCTCCCTTTCCTCCTGCTCCAATGCCCGCGATATTTAATTTATCGCTCGGAGCGATATACCCCCTGCCCAGCACATGGCGGGGTACAATAAAATAACCGGCGGCGGCAACTGAAGTGTTCCTGAGAAATTTCCTGCGGGAATCTGCCTGCCTGCTTTTGATCTTCTTATTCATTTTTTTTTATTTGGTCTGAACTAAATAAGATTACAGGAGCGTATGAATAACAGGCTGAGAATGAAATGAAGCCGGCATACTCATTTGCATAAAAAAAGGCGGTCTTTTACACCGCCTTTCCTGATCTGTTAAAACTGATCATTATACATTAAGACTCCACGGAGCCCTGTATTGTCGTTTCACAAACTGGTTGGCATCTTCAAAGTTGGTGATCCTCATATTTTTGGCATCCCACAACAGCTTTTTGCGCCCGAGATACTTATCTTCCCAGTCTTTGCCACTTGGATTTTTCAATGCATAGCTGCGGATAGCCAGGTTGGAGATCAATATGCTTTCAACGAACGGACCCGCATAGTCGAAGTTGGAGCTGGTCTCTGCATTGCCGTAGCCGGCGATGCAGGCATTTACCCACTGAATATAGTGTCCTTCAGGTACACGCTTAATAGTTTCAGGAACAACCTTTGCTTCTTCTGCTCTTGTAAGCGGTAATAATCTCGGGTTGGCTCCATAGCAGTCTGCCAGCAGCTTTCCTTTTGTGCCGATAAATAATACGCCGCCATCCCAGTTGCCAAAAGGTTCTCCGGGCTGAAGCTCATCTGGTCTTTCCGGCATTATACCGCCGTCATACCAGCTTACTTTGATCGTTCCCTTTCCATCTTTGCGGGGATAGTTGAGGTGAATGGCTGAAGCTGCGGGAGCGCTTTCAGGGTTATCCGTTTCCTGGAAGAACCCGCTCCAACTGTTTGCCACGCTGCATTCTACTGAGTCAGGGAAGTCTATAGGCAGTATCCGGTAAATAGGATCCATGATATGGCAGGCCATATCTCCCAATGCGCCTGTACCGAAGCGCCACCAGCCTCTCCAGTTAAAAGGCAGGTAGCCGGGATTATAATCCATTGCAGGCGCAGTGCCCAGCCAGAGATTCCAGTCGAGCTCTTTAGGTACATCAAACTTGCCGGTAGGAGAAGCTATACCCTGTGGCCATACCGGACGGTTGGTCCATGATTCTACTTTATATACGTCGCCGATCAGTCCGGAGTCATATAATTCTTTCATCCTTCTTACACCGTCGCCGGAGCCACCCTGGTTACCCATTTGTGTAACTACTTTATATTTTTTAGCAGCCTGTGTAAGCATGCGTGCTTCCCATATATCATGAGTAAGCGGCTTTTGTGTATATACATGCTTGCCTAATTGCATGGCAGCCATTGTAGCAACGGCGTGGGTGTGATCGGGAGTAGAGATAGAGCAGGCGTCTATATTGTTTTTTTCTTTGGCAAGCATTTCCCTGAAATCTTTATAATATTTTGCTTTAGGGAAACGCTTACGGGATTTTACCGATTGGCGGTCATCCACATCCGCCATTGCAACGATGTTAACCTTAGGGCTCTTGGAAAACTCATGAAGGTCGCTTTCTCCTTTTCCTCCTGCACCAATACCGGCAATATTTAATTTATCACTTGGGGCAACATACCCTTTGCCCAATACATGGCGGGGCACAATGAAATACCCTGCTGCCGCGAGGGAAGTACTTTGTATAAACTTCCTGCGAGAATTGTTTGATTTTGATTTTTGGCTCATCGTTCTTTAAAATTTTGCATTAAGGTAAGTATATCTGTTCAAATGAAATGTAAATAGATTTAAAGCGGTGAGCTGTCGGCTGTGAGCCGCGAGCATTGGGCTGTTAGCAGACACTCATAGCTGATAGCCCACCGCCCATAGCCCATAGCTATTTCACCTCATCTGCCGAAGCTGAGAACGAATACGGCGACGATTCTTCTTTGGTGCACCTGACAGTATTGGGACGGATGCCCATGCCCAGCTCAAATATTCCGCCCTTTTGGATATCCGGCTGACCGATCCAGTTTTTATCATGGTTTTTCCCGTTCAGTTGTGCCGACTGTATATATCTTGCCTGGTCGCTGTTGGCAGGTGCAGCAATTACAAATTGTTTTCCATTCTCCAGTTGTATAGTGGCTTTTTTAAAAAGCGGCGCTCCCAGCACATACTGATCTGTTGCAGGACACACAGGATAAAAGCCCAATGCCGAGAATACGTACCATGCTGAAGTCTGCCCGTTATCCTCATCTCCGCAATAGCCGTCGGGTGTGGGCTTATACATCCTGTTCATGATCTCTCGGACCCAGTATTGTGTTTTCCAGGGCTGCCCGGCATAATTATATAAATAGGCCATGTGCTGGATAGGCTGATTGCCGTGAGCGTATTGTCCCATGCCGGCTATCTGCATTTCTCTTATTTCATGAATAGTGGATCCATAATAGCTATCATCGAAAACCGGAGGCATTACAAAAACGGAATCCAGCATTTTTGTGAACTGTTCTCTTCCTCCCATCAGGTCAGACAATCCTTTTATATCGTGAAAAACACTCCACGAGTAATGCCAGCTGTTACCTTCCGTAAAGGCGTCGCCCCATTTGAAAGGATTGAAGGGCTGTTGAAAGCTCCCGTCCTGGTTTTTACCGCGCATCAGGCGGGTGGATCTGTCAAAAAGATTTTTGTAATTCCGGCTGCGCGTGGCATATAACCTGAGCTCTTCCGCAGGGCGGTTCAATGCTTTTCCCAACTGGTAAATACAGAAATCATCGTAGGCATACTCCAGCGTTCTTGCCGCACTTTCATTGATCTTCACATCATAGGGCACATAGCCGAGTTTGTTATAGTATTCAACTCCCTTGCGCCCTGTGCCTTGCGGACCTTCTGTATTGGCGCCATGCTTCAGCGCTTCATACAGCGTTTCAATATCATAATCGCGGAGTCCTTTGATATAAGCGTCTGCCACTATAGAAGCAGAATTGTTGCCTACCATTACAGCACGATAGCCGGGACTGCTCCACTCGGGCAAATAGCCTCCTTCTTTATAATCGTTGATCAACCCTTCCTGCATCTCTTTATTTATGGAAGGATACACAAGATTCAGGAACGGGTATAAGGCGCGGAAGGTATCCCAAAAGCCGGTGCCGCCAAACATATATCCAGGCAGCACTTTACCTGTGTAAGGGCTGTAGTGCACGATTGCCCCGGCAGCATCTTTTTCATATAATTTATTGGGAAAAAACACCATTCTGTATAAGGTAGAATAGAAAGTCCTTACCTGGTCAATGGTACCGCCTTCTACAAGAATGCGCCCCAGCGTGTTGTTCCATATATCCCGTCCTTTTTTCTCGATCATTTCAAAGCTGTCAGCACCGGTCTCTCTGAGATTGATCTCTGCCTGCGCGGGACTGATAAATGAAGAAGCCACTCTTGCATTTACCTGGTCGCCACGGTTAAATATTTTAAACTTCACCACAGCGCCTGTATGACCGGCTTGTGTTTCGAGTCTGGTAAGGTCAAGCTTATCCCCTTCAAATATGCCTGCATTTGCAAACGGCTTGTCGAATACAATGACAAAATAATTTTTAAAATTGTCAGGCACGCCTTTGCTGTTCCTGGTGGAGTAGCCGATAATTTTTCTTTCTTGCGGGATGATCTTTACATACGAGCCTTTGTCAAAAGCATCCACCACAACAAAAGCGCTGTCTGTTTGCGGAAAGGTAAACCGGAAAGCCGCGGCGCGCTCTGTGGGTGTGATCTCGGCGGTAATATCGTGATCGGCAAGGTATACGCTATAATAATAAGGCTTGGCAACCTCGGCCTTATGGCTGAACCAACTGGCTCTGTCCTCTTCCCTGAATGCCAGCCTGCCCGCTACAGGCATAATGCTGAATTGTCCATAGTCGTTCATCCAGGGAGAAGGCTGGTGTGTCTGCTTAAATCCTCTGATCTTCTCAGCGGTATATTGATACTGCCATCCATCACCCATCTTCCCTGTTTGCGGCGTCCACATATTCATGCCCCAGGGAAGGGCTATTGCAGGGTAGGTATTACCGTTAGAGAGACTGGGCTTTGAATCGGTGCCCATCAGCGGGTTTACCCAGTCTACAGGATCTGTTACCTGGTTAACCATTTGAGCGTGGAGCCCGGCATGCATCACGAGGCAGCAAAGGATCGCAATATATTTTTTCATACGTATTGAAATTGTATTGCGAATATAAAGCATGCCGGCGGTAAAACGGGGGAAGGGATATATTAGCGCTACGTCAACAATAATTTGTCGTATTTCTTTGTAAAAAGTGAGATGATAAATGTGAGTACTTCACGTTTATCGCCTGCCGTTTCACGCTTGACATAACGTTGGCTATGCTATAATCCGCCAAACCGTTGTACTTCACTATAATTACTCAGGTTAATTCCCCTCTGCCTTACCGCAGCTACCGTTTTTGCTGTCATATAAACCACTCTGAACTGTATAGCAGGCCTTGAAGGACTAATATTCTTAGACTGGCGATACCCTGAGCCTGACACTTCCTTCCTTAACCCCGAAAGTCCAGAGTTTAGTGACGCTATTTTCATTAAACTTCACCGGTAAGCCGTCCATTGTGTATTTTATTTTCTTATTGTGCTTGTGGCGGTAAATAAATCAACAATGCAGGCAGACGAAATACATTTTTAATTTTATAATTTAAATTTTTTTGGATATAACGTTTATTCTTGCACCTGTTTGAACAGCGAAAACCGGATGATGTGCTTTTCATTATTGTCTTGTATGGAAAAGAAGAAACCGGGAAAATTTTACAAATCAGAAGCTAATATTTTCCTTCGGAACTCCTCTGTTACGGATAGCTGAAATTCCCTTATTTTTGCGCTGCTCATTTAATACCAACAACAAACTATTCCACCATGTCGGTTTTAGTAAATAAGGATTCCAAAATAATTGTACAGGGCTTTACGGGAACAGAAGGGACATTTCACGCGACCCAGATGATTGAGTACGGTACAAAGGTTGTTGGCGGTGTAACGCCCGGAAAAGGCGGTCAGAAGCATCTTGATCTGCCTGTATTTAATACGGTGGCAGACGCGGTAAAGTCGACTGGAGCTGACGTATCCATTATATTCGTACCACCTGCATTTGCGGCAGATGCCATAATGGAAGCTGCTGAAGCCGGCATTGGTTTGATCATTTGCATTACCGAAGGTATCCCTGTGCAGGATATGATAAAGGCCAAGCATTACCTGGCCGGTACTGCATCAAGGCTTATAGGTCCCAACTGTCCTGGTGTAATTACGGCTGAAGAATGTAAGGTAGGCATTATGCCGGGGTTCATTTTCAAAAAAGGCAAGATCGGCATAGTTTCAAAATCAGGCACGCTTACTTATGAAGCTGCCGACCAGGTAGCCAAAGCAGGGTTGGGCATTTCTACCGCTATAGGTATCGGTGGGGATCCCATTATTGGCACTACCACCCGGGAAGCTGTAGAATTATTTATGAATGATGATGAAACGACCGGCATAGTAATGATAGGCGAAATTGGTGGTGGTATGGAAGCAGAGGCTGCCCGCTGGGTTAAAGAAAACGGCACCAAGCCTGTGGTTGGTTTTATCGCCGGGCAAACCGCTCCTCCCGGTCGCAGAATGGGACATGCCGGCGCTATTGTCGGAGGCGCTGATGATACTGCCGCAGCTAAAATGAAAATCATGAGAGAATGCGGTATAACCGTGGTGGACAGTCCTGCTGATATCGGTAAAACAATGGCAGAGGTGATAGCTAAAAAAGCAATGAAGCAAACCGCTAAGATTTAGCAGATATCTCTTCCCTGATTATAGGGTAAGAAATAAAGTAAGGTAAGTTTGGCCTTACAGCTTATCCCATACTCCTTACTTCAACATACCTGATGTTTATTACCTAACTTTGCGGCGTTAATACAAACTTGTATGCGGCCTGGCTGTTTACTGTTTTTTCAAATTGTATTTCTTCTTAGCGGGTTCCGGGTGCTGGCTCAGCGGAATGTATCCGCCAATGAGCTGGAATCTGCCTACGGCATTTTCCCTGTTATGGAGATCAAAACAATAGCAGGAGATTTTTACCGGAGCGGTACTGACTCCAAAGCAGTGGAAAAGGTCACGGGCACAGGCAGCGCTGCCATCAGCTATAATCGTTCGGTTAAAGAAAGGTTCTACTGGGGCGCTTCTGTGTTTTATGATAAAGCAACGATCAATTACAATAATGTGCAGGAGGCAAGGAATTGGTATGTATTCGGGTTGCTGCTGAATGCAAAATATAATTATGTCTTTGATGCAAGATTTCACATGTATTCAGGGCTTTCGGCAGGATATGCAGGCAGCTGGACCCGAAAAGCGGGAATAAAAGACCATCATGATGCAATAGCTTTCCAGGCAAGGGTCATTGGTCTGCGTTTTGGCGCTACGGTAGGCGTATTTGCAGAGCTTGGATTTGGGTATGAGGGTATTCTTAAGGCGGGGCTATCTGTACATTTCTGATCCTTTCACCGCTCTTATCATCTCTCTCTTCCCCGGAGGCCCGGGAAGCTTCTCTATGATAAAGCCTGAGCCCTGCATGGTCCGGCGTACCGATCCTTTACTGCAGTAAGTGACCAGAATACCACCGGGTTCCAGCAGTTGATATAACTGATCAAACACCGTCCTGTCCCACAATTCCGGTTGTGCCGCCGGGGCAAAAGCGTCGAAAAATATAAGCTGCTGCTTATGCTTTAGGTTGTATTCCCGTAGTATGCTCATTGTTTTATATAAGGAAAAACGCGGAGTAATAAGTTCTTCTTTTTCCCATCTGCAGGCATGCATTTGCCGGAAATAGGTTTTCCAGCCCGGTTGAAGCAACTGATCGCAATAGTTCAGCGCCTGAATTTCTTCTTTTGCCAAAGGAAATGGTTCTATAGCGGTATACATAATTTCACTGCCGGTTTTTTCTGTTTCACCCAGAGATAATAAAGCATTTAATCCCGTTCCAAAGCCAACTTCAAGAATGTGTATACGGTTGTGCAATTGCAGTAATGGTATAAGCCCGCCTTCTATAAAAACATGCTTCGACTCCTGCACAGCTCCAAATGTAGAATGATAAGTTACCTGCAGCTCAGGTATTGCAATAGTGTGCGATCCATCCTGCGTAAGAATTATTTGCCGGCGCATCTGCAAAGTTAAAGATAGGAATATCAAAAGGGGGGTACTTCAATTTTTCGCAAGCGGAAATGTGCAATGATTGAAACCCGTTGGAACAATATGCTACCGATCCTGCGGCTCCTTGTTCTGCGTTCCAGAGCTATCGGCTTGATCACATATTCCCGCGCGGGATTTCAATCCCATCGAAAATTATATATACCCCATGTAGAAAGCGCAGTTACAAAAACAAAACACTCTTACCCGTATTCTCTGCGAACCACGTATAGAACGCTTCATCGAGAGAGGGGCTGCCAAAGTGGTGAAGCAGTCTCTGCAGTTGGTAAATGTGAAGATCGCTTCTCCCGACCTTCGGTTGGGATCGCAAATACGGCAACATGCTAATGATTCCGTAACTTTCTCAGTAATTCAGGGTTATAAATAACCTATTCTCTCGCCGAAGCCCAACAGGTATATTTTATGTTTTGCAAATGCGCCTTTCAGTTTTTGATATTCCCTCCCACGGGCAATCCGCTGGGCACGGCAGCAGGGATCTTCCTGTCATACTGATCGTCGTTCAGCGTGTTCAGGAATTCTACAATATTATCAAGGTCTTTAAATTCCACGGTCATTAAAACGGCGAGGGAATCCAGTTGTTCCTTGTGCACATGAGGGTTAGGAAGGGGCTTTCCTTTCAGGTCTTCATAAAAGAACATTACATTGTCGAGTGTAGCTATCTTGCCATTGTGCATATAGGGACGGGTGAAGCGCAGGTTCCTGAGCGTGGGAGTGCGGAAGGCATAGGTTTGATGATACCCTGAATCGGAGAACGGCAATTTTTCATTGTCCACTACACCAAGCACATGCGGTTTATAGTCCGACAGCATAGGACCGTTGTGGCAGCGCGCGCACCCGGTTTTGATGAACAGGTTCATGCCATTGATCTCCCTGCTGGATAATGCTGTCTTTTCTCCACGCATGTAGCGGTCAAACCGGGAGTTGTTTGCAATAAGCGATCGCTGAAAAGCTGCAAGCGCCCGGCTGATGAGAGTATCTGTAATGGTGGTATTGTCGGGGAATGCCTCTTTGAACAGTTTGCGGTAAAGCGGTATATTGCTGACCCTTTTACTGACCTCTTCCTTTATATTATTTTCTGTGAACCCATGTCCCCGCATTTCTTCGAAAGTGCTTACCGGCATCATTGCCTGCTGCTCCAGGCTTTTGGCGCGCATATCCCAAAACATCGGTGCATCCTCCGGCGTATATTTACCTTTTTCATCAATGCCGTTAAAAGCCACGTTGAGCAGGGAGGGCGCATTGCGTTTGGTAAAAGGAATATCATTGTTCTTGTTGAAGCTCCTCCGCTCACCCAGCCCTCTTCCATTAACGCCAACAGGCAGCTCCAGGCTTTCGGCATATCCGAATTCAGGATGATGGCAACTGGCACAGGCTACATCTTTACCACCGGATAAAATAGGATCATAAAACAACAAACGCCCCAGTTCTATTTTTTCGGGAGTAGAAGGATTATTTGCCGGAGAGGCGTACTCAGGCGGCAGGGCTGAGATGGTGCCAGGGGGGGGTAATTTAGGCTTTTGTTTAACCGGAACTTCTTTTTCTTCCGGTGAGTGGCATGCGTTTATCAGCAATATGCCGGTGAACAAAAACAGGAGCAGGGGAACAAGGTATCTCATGTGCCGGGGATTATTAATAAGTGTACAGATTGGCGGGTATCTCAATAGTGCAATGCGAAAGGCTGTCGTCCACACGCAGGTCGCAGGCTAAAACACTCCGGGCGGCAGGGGAATGATGTTCACGGATATTCACCCGGCAGGTGCCGCAACTGCCCATGCCGCAGCATATTCCAAAACCATCTATCGCAAGGTGATCGGCAATCAGCGTCATCACGCTGTAATATTGATTGCGGTAAGTGTGCACCCGGTAATCCTGGCCTTTGTATACAAGAGAGAAGCATATCGTACTTTTTTCAGCCGGCATTTTTAAAACATTCTGTGAGGTATTGCTGTAATACAAGCGCCTGGTTGTGCTCCGTATCTTTTGCTGCGTATACGAGGGTGATGATCTTTTTCGAGGCATGTGTTGCCACAAAATCTTCCACTGCAGGATTTTGCTTCAGTTCATGAAGATACTTTACACTGAATGCATTCCATCTTTCGGGGTCATGACCAAACCATGTACGCAGCGCAGAAGTAGGAGCGAGGTCTTTGCACCATTCTTTGACGGCGGCATCTTCCTTACGCAGCCCTCTGGGCCAAAGCCGGTCTGCCAGCACTCGAAACCCGTCCTGGGGAGAAGGCTTTTCATAAGCCCGTTTAATTAATATCCGGGGTGACATAAATATCTTTTTTAGCTCACGCAAAGACGAAGATAAAAAAATAAAAGATAAAAACATCTTTTATTGTTCTCCCCTTGTATATCTTTGTGCTATAAACTTCAGGATAAAATGTTTTCAAAAACCTGCGAATATGCCATACGCGCAATGATCTTTATAGGGCAGCAATCCATGAAGGGAGAAAGAACTGGGATTAAGCAGGTAGTGCAGGGTATTGACTGCCCGGAACATTTTATCGCAAAGATCCTGCAGGAGATGGTCAAAAGAGGATTGTTGCTTTCTATTAAAGGTCCGAACGGAGGCTTTTACATGGAAAAAACACAGTTGAAATATACGCTTGCCGATGTGGTGAGAGCTGTAGACGGCGATAAGATCTTTTCGGGGTGCGGCCTGGGCCTGGCGCAATGCTCTGAAATAAAGCCCTGTCCTATACATAAAGAGTTCAAGAAGATCCGGAATGAAATGCATGATATGCTGTGCAACGCGAGGCTGGGGGAATTCGCTGAGCAATTGGATAACAACCTGTCTTTTTTAAAGCGATAAATAATGGCTTTCTTTTCAACAGAAATGGTCATAGGCGGTTTATTTATTTTTACCGGGGCTGTATTAAAATTTTTTCCGCCCAAATCAAGAAGCCTGTATGGATACCGGACACCACTTTCGCTAAAAAGCGAACGAAACTGGAAGGAAAGCAACAAGCTGTCTGCTAAACTTTTTATCCTTAGCGGGTGCTTAAATGTACTCATTGATTTTATGCTGCTTATAAGCTTTCCATCAAAAATTGCTGTTCGAGTAATCGTAAGCCTTTTACTTATGATAATATCATCAATTTTTATAATTGTCACCACAGAAAAAAAACTAAAGGAAATAGATAGAATAAACGGATAGATATGCAGCAACGGAAAGATATTGCTACCAGGAAAGATATTGAACTGCTGGTAGATGTTTTTTATGAAAGGGTGAAACAGGACAGCCTGCTTTCTCCTGTGTTTAATGCGGTCATTCAGGACCGGTGGCCGGCGCATCTTGAAAAAATGTACCGCTTCTGGGAGACCGTATTGCTGGATGCGCATAGTTATACCGGCGCTCCTTTTTTACCCCATGCCACATTGCCCGTGCACCTCGAGCATTTTGAAACATGGCTTGGCTTGTGGTATGCTGCGGTAGATGAATTGTTTGAAGGGGAGAGGGCGGAAGAGGCCAAATGGCGTGCAGGAAAAATGGCGACGATGTTTCATACAAGAATTGAGCACTACAGGAACAGTACTGAAAAACCTTTGAGATAATGGTAAAAGTAGAACAGCCGCTGGGTATTATCAGCGTGTTTATCTGGGTAGGAATGATCACTGCGATCAGCTTTATGGAGGCATGGCTGAAGTTCCGTGCGCCGGGTGTTACGCTTCCCATAGGGCTGGGTATAGGACGGCTGGTATTCGGAGCGCTCAACCGCGTGGAGTGGGTGCTGGCAGTGGTCGTTACGGCAGGCATGTTGTTTGGCAAAAAAAATATGGTGCGGCAGTCCCTCATGGGTATTGTGCTGCTTGTGCTTGCGCTTCAAACGTTCTGGCTGCTGCCTGCGCTCGACAAGAGGGCGGATATATATATAAACGGGCAAACGCCCGGTCCGTCGTCTTTGCACATTTATTTTGTTGCCGCTGAATCTTTGAAATTGATTTGTCTCACTATAACAGGAATACTTTTCCTGGAAAAAAATAAAAATTATGGAAAATGAAACTATTGAAGCCACCGGAATAGGGCAGTTAGTTGCCAAAGATGAACGCCTGGCTGCTATATTTGAAAAATATGGTATTGATTATTGCTGTCATGGCGATCATACCCTTGCTGATGCTGTGAAGCAGGCCGGCGCCGATGTAGCTGCAGTGAAAAACGACATTGAAGCGCTCACGGCGAAAACAGAGAGCTCCGGCGCTGCCATAGATTTTACTTCGTGGCCGCTCGACCTGATAGCGGATTATATTGAAAAAAAGCATCACCGTTATGTAGCTGCCCAATCTCCCGTACTGCAAACTTACCTTGAGAAATTGTGCAGGGTGCACGGAACTAATCATCCTGAACTTGCAGAGGTAAGAGATCTGTTCAACCAAAGCGTGGGAGAGCTTGCCATGCACATGAAGAAAGAAGAATTAATGCTTTTTCCCATGATCCGCAGAATGGTTGCCGCCGGTAATAGCGGGCCGCAACGCCAGGGTCCTGCTATAAGTGCTGTTGTGCAGAAAATGACGGAAGAACATGAGCAGGAGGGGGAGCGCTTCAGTAAAATAAGAGCACTGACACATGATTACAGCGTGCCTGCCGACGGGTGCAACACTTACCGCATTACCATGGGGCTGCTGCATGATTTTGAAAAAGACCTGCACCGCCATATTCATCTGGAAAATAATATCCTGTTCCCGGGAGCTATCGCTATGGAAAACGATCTTAACAGGTTGTAATTTTCGGGCGACAAGCCTTTGAATGTTAAAAAAACTATTATGGATCCCAAACCGATCAAGCGCACTTCCCAGCTCCTGCCTGTATCAAGAGAGCATCATTTCGGGCTATTGTTTTGCTGGAAGATCCGGCAGGGCATTAAGAAATCAATAGCTGTTGAAAGAATGCTCAAATATCTGAAGTTTTTCTTTGACGGGCACTTAAAGGAACATTTTGCGGATGAAGAGCGTCTTTTATTTACGGATCGTGCCGACACCCTTGTACAGGCTGCTATCAGTCACCATATTGCGCTTTGCCGCGAGATAGAAAGCCTGCTGAACAGTGCCGGTACAGTAAAACCCGAACAACTCGGCCGGCTGGCAGATAAACTGGACGAGCATATCCGGTTTGAAGAAAGAACATTGTTCCCGCATCTTGAGCAGGTACTTCCTGCAGGCCAGTTAGATGTAATAGGGGAGAAACTTCATGATCACAACCGGGATGTGTTCATAGATATTTACCCCGATGAATTCTGGCTCAACCAGTCTGCCTCACTGTAGCAGAAAGGTTGCACGCAAAGGGGCAAAGAAAGCAAAGCAGCAAAGAAAATTCTTTGTGCAACTTTGTGCCTTGGTGTCTTTGTGGTTCAGAGCGTAAAGAAAACATCTCTGTGCAACTCCCTGTTCTCCCTGCCTCCGTGGTTCAAACTCAGACACTCATATAATTGTTGTAAAACTCATAGTTTTCCTTGGTGAGAATATCTATCGGCATGAAGGAGATGTTCTCAAAAGTTTTTCCCAGGATAAAATGCTGATATAATTTCATCAGTCCCTGGTAGCCCTGCTCACCGGGCCTGTGGCAGATCAGGATGTCAATGACATCCTTTTTCAGGTATTCAATATTTTTTTCAATAAAGTCGTACCCTATAAGCAAAATGTCTCTTTTCCGCGACCGTTCCAGGTATTGCGCCACTAAGAAAACCCTGGAGTTGGTTACAAAGATTGCTTTTATTTCTTCCTCTTCATTAAATGCTGCTGTCAGCTCTTTTTCTACCGCGGTATAGCCCGCCGAGGTAACATCGATCTTTATGATGTCGTTTTGAAGGCTGTGATATTTATTGTAAGCGCGAAAGCCCTCTTCAATCTGGATAAGGTAATTGTGGTCGTCCACTTCCTTGGAAATATTCAGCACCAGAATGGTCCCTTTGCCATTAAGGCTGAAGTTCATGAGATGCGCGCCTAAATAACCGCTTCTGAACAAATGAGGACCTACATAACAGAGGCTTTCCTGGTTAGGGATGTTGGAATCAATCAATACGTATGGAATATGCCTTTCTTTGCATAAGTCGGTAAAGGCAGCGGCTTCATTGATAAAGGAAGGTGCAAGCAATATGCCGTCGGCGCCGCTTTTAAGGATCTGCCGGGTCTGTATGTCAAAAGATCTCCTGTCGTTGAGATCAAATAAATAATAACTCGTTTTGATGCCGTATTCACTGATAGCGGCTTCCGCCCTTTGAATGCCGGCGAGCGGCGCTTTCCAGAAATCGGTTTCATTCGACACTTTAGGTATAAGCACTGCAAAGCGATACACTTTTTTGGATGCAAGCCTGCTGGCCAGAATATTCGGCTGGTAATTCAATTCTTTGATGATGTCGTCAATCCTGGCCTTTGTTTTGGGCGACACGCCATCTCTCCCGTGGAGCACCCTGTCAACAGTAGCGATCGAAACATTAGCTCTTCTTGCAATCTCTCTTACTCCTGTCAGCTCGTTATTCTTTTTTTTCATATTGATATTTCCAAAATACTTAAAAATGGCTGCAATATTTCGGGTACGTAAACATCGAATGCTTTTTACTGTCAGGTCTGTATAGCACAAGCGAAAGTAATATATATCAGGCTTTTTATAAAACTAATTGCATACCGGATCGTTTACGTAACCGGAAAAAATCCTGCTCTCGTTGGCAGCAGCAGGAACACTTATTGTTTGTTGTGTCGTTCTTAAACCCTTATCTGTAGGGAGTTACAGGCATAATTGTATATACAATAACAATATAATACTCCTTATGCTGCAGCATTTAGTCTTTTATTATAATATACAGCAGGTATTGCTTTCGTAACTATTTCCGGAAATAGTATTACTATGGCTGGTATAGTATTTCCCGGCTTGCTCTGAGAGCGCTATACGTATGAATATGAGCTGAAAAAAAGATTTTTTTAAAAAATACCTGGAATAAAATTTTTTTCTAAATGAAAAGAAATTAAATTTGGGTACGTACACGGAAATTAATCAGGGCAGTAAATGTAAAGAGGGACAGTTTTTTATAGGCTGGGGTTGCCTGGATATAATTTAGATAGGCGCTGATACAATATCATACTATACAGTTGCAACCGCTATTGCTCATTTAATCTAATAGAAAGTGAAACAATCTTACAACCGCCGGAAATTTATCAAAATCTCTGCAATGACGGGTGCCGGGCTTTCCCTCGCCGGCACCATGCTGCCCTTGTTTGGCAGGAGCCTTCCCGCTACCGGAAAAAGAGTGGGGATCATTGGACTGGACACTTCCCACAGCATTGAATTTACAAGAGTGCTGAACAGCGGTAACGCCCCCGGTATCTATGAAGGCTATAAAGTCGTTGCAGCTTATCCCAAGGGCAGTCTGGATATCGAATCTTCCGTAAGCCGCATCCCGGACTATATTGAGAAGGTGAAAGGCATGGGTGTTGAGATCGTGGACAGCATTGACGATTTACTGACAAAGGTGGATGTGGTATTGCTGGAGACCAATGACGGGAGAAGGCATCTTGAACAGGCTATTCCCGTGCTGAAGGCCGGTAAAACCATGTTTATTGATAAGCCCATATCTGCTTCCCTGGCAGATGGCATTATCATTTTTGAATTGGCCAAACATTATAAGGTGCCCGTTTTTTCTTCGTCAACCCTGAGGTTTATGTCCTCGGCACAGGAAGTAGTAAAAGGCAAGATCGGAAAAGTGCTGGGTGCAGATACTTACAGCCCCTGTTCCCTGGAAAAAACGCATCCTGATTTTTTCTGGTACGGCATTCATGGGGTAGAGATATTATATACAGTAATGGGAACAGGCTGTAAGGAAGTAGTAAGGGTGCATACGGATAGTACCGACGTAGCCACGGGCACCTGGGAAGACGGGAGGATAGGCTCATTCAGGGGAACGCGCACAGGAAAGCATACTTACGGAGGCACTGCTTACGGCGAGAACGGCGATGCGATATTAGGCCCGGTGCAGGGATATGAAGCGCTGCTGGCTGAGATCGTGAAATTCTTTCAAACCGGCATCCCTCCCGTAAAGGCGGAGGACACACTTGAGATGCTGGCATTCATGGAAGCGGCAGATGAGAGTAAAAAGAAAAATGGCATACCCGTGAAGCTTGAAGGCGTATGGAAAAAAGCTAATGCCGAGGCGCAACGTACATTAAAGAAACTGCTCTGATCAATTTCCTTTGATTCAGGTATTCCGGTAATCTTAAAAATATTTCATGAAAAATTCTAGAAGAAGCTTTCTCAGGAATTCAATCGGAGCTTCCGCAGCGGTCACGATTGGCGGAATACTGCCCGGCTTCAGTGCAAAAAGCTATGTCCGTATTCCCGGGGCAAATGAAAGGATCAAAGTGGGGATCATGGGTGTACATGCCAGGGGGCTGGCACTGGCGCAGAATTACGCACAACAGAAAAACTGCGAGATCATACATATCTGTGATGTAGACAGCCAGTCTATGGACAAATGTATCGGCGTTGTAAATAAAATACAGGGTACTGCGCCTAAGGGCACACCGGATTTCCGGAAAGCGCTGGAGGATAAGGCGCTGGAAGCAATGGTGATAGCTACCCCGGATCACTGGCATGCTCCTGCAGCCATACTTGCCTGCAAGGCAGGCAAACATGTATATGTAGAAAAGCCCTGTTCCCATAACCCGCATGAAGGTGAGCTGCTGGTAGCGGCGGCAAGGAAATACAACCGGAAGGTACAGATGGGCTCTCAGCGAAGGTCGTGGCCTAATGTAATTGCCGCTATACAGGAGGTAAAGGAAGGCGTGATCGGCAGACCTTATTATGGAAAAGGATGGTATGCAAATAACCGCGAGTCTATAGGAAAGGGTAAGCCTGCGGAAGTGCCCTCATGGCTTAATTATGATCTCTGGCAGGGACCCGCTCCCCGCAGCGCTTATAAGGATAATATACTGCATTACAACTGGCACTGGTTCTGGAACTGGGGCACCGGTGAAGGAGGCAATAATGGCACACACATGGTAGACCTGCTGCGCTGGGGTATGGGAGTGGAATACCCGGTAAGCGTAAATTCTTCGGGTGGCCGTTTCCGGTATGATGACGATTGGGAAACGCCCGATACGCAGGTAGTATCATGGAAGTTTGCCAACAATTCCATGATAGACTGGGAAGGCAGAAGCTGCAACGGGCGTAATGTGGAAGATACCAGCGTGGGCGTGGCATTTTATGGTGAAAAAGGAACCCTGGTCATTGGCGGTGGTAATACATATAAGATCTATGATCTGAAAAACAAACTTATAAAAGAAGTTAAGAACGACATTCAAATTGACACTCAAAGCGTGGTAAGCCCATCCCAGGCGCTTGATGCCATCCATATTCAAAATTTCTTTGACGGTATCAGGAAGGGAACAGCATTGAACGCAGAGATAGAAACAGGCTTTAAGAGCACCTTGCTGACACAGCTTGGTAATATAGCGCTGCGCACCGGGTCGGAACTGAAGATAGATCAAACCAACGGGCATATCCTTGACAATGCTGCAGCCGGCGCTTACTGGAAAAGAACTTACGAACCGGGCTGGGAACCCAGGATCTAACCTGCTGTGCAGGCGGCAGGACCAAAACGAGACTGAAATGAAATTTCCAAAAAGAGCTGTTATATTGCTTTTTCTTACCGTTTATTGTTCTACCTGTTTAATTGGTCAGGACAATTTTAAAACGGAAGCCCGGGAAAAATTAGCTCCTTTCTTCACTACTCCAAAGGAGTGGGCGGGAAGATACGGATCATACCGCTCGCCTTTGAAGTTTTATGACGGGCGCAGCGTAAAAACACCCGGCGACTGGAAGCCGCGTCGCAAAGAGATACTTACACGCTGGCATCAGTTGATGGGCGAATGGCCGCCATTGCTGGAAAACCAGGAAATGAAGGTCATTGATTCGCTAAACAGGGATGGATTTACGCAATATCGTATACAATTTTTCTGGACACCTAATGAAGCAACAGAAGGGTATTTACTGATCCCCGCCGGGAAAGGAAAAAGACCGGCTGTTATTACCGTTTATTATGAACCTGAAACTGCCATTGGAATGGGAGAAGCTGATCATCCCTACCGCGATTTTGCTTACCAGTTGGCAAAAAGAGGATTTGTGACTCTTTCGCTGGGTACTGCAGCAGCCACGAAAGCAAAGACTTTTTCAATCTATTATCCCGACATTGATCATGCAACGGTAGCGCCTCTTTCCATGCTGGCCTGTGCAGCGGCCAATGCCTGGTATGCGCTTTCCAAAAGACCTGAGGTAGACTCAGCACGGATCGGTATTATGGGGCATTCTTTCGGCGGCAAATGGGCCATGTTCGCTTCCTGCCTTTTTGAAAAATTCGCCTGCGCGGTGTGGTCCGATCCGGGAATTGTATTTGATAAATCGCGTGAGGCAGTCAATTACTGGGAGCCCTGGTACCTGGGCTGGTATCCGCGCCCATGGCGTAAAAGGGGAATGATCACGGAGCAAAATCCGGCTAAAGGATTATATCCAAGGCTGGTGGCGGAAGGATACGATCTCCAGGAATTGCATGCGCTGATGGCGCCACGTCCTTTTCTTGTGTCGGGAGGATCAGAAGATACTCCCGCAAGATGGATCCCGCTAAACCATACCATTAAAGTGAACCGCCTGTTGGGATACAACAACCGCGTGGGCATGACAAACCGCCCTGCACATTCGCCAACAGAAGCATCGAATGAAATAGCGTATTTATTTTTTGAACATTTTCTAGCATACAACGAAGCGAACAAATCATACCCCGGAACAGCATCCGGGGGTAAATAAAAATTTATATAGATAAACCGTCAGCGCATGAATTTTAATATACTGGACTTAGCCGTTATTATTCTTTTCTTTTTAAGCATGTTGCTGGTGGGAGTGTGGTCCTATTTCAGGAGCAAAAGCTCGGAGGACTATTTTGTAGCCGGGGGAAAGCTGCCCTGGTGGCTGGCCGGTATCTCGCATCACGTATCAGGACATAGCGGCGCTGTGTTTGTAGCGTATGCTGCGGTTGCTTATACGCATGGGTTCACCATGTATATGTGGTGGGCCTTTCCGGTAGGAGTTGTCATTATAGCAAGCGCCAGGGTTTTCCCGGTATACTGGGTACGGTTAAGGAAAAATTTCCTGATACAATCTCCGCTGGAATACCTCAAAACCCGTTATGACCTTACTACCCAGCAGATCATGGCATGGAGCGGGGTTGCTTTAAAAGTTTTTGACGTAGGCGCCAAATGGGCGGCGATAGGAGTGCTGCTCAACGTAGTGGGCGGCATACCCATGGCGCCGGGCATTCTGGTATCAGGCATCGTTACTTTGATATACGTTACTTTTGGCGGGCTGTGGGGAGTAATCATTACCGACCTCATACAATTTATCGTTCAGGTGCTGGGTAGTATAGTGATGTTTGTGCTTGTGGTAAAAAGGCTGGGCGGGGTGGACTCGATAACCGGTATATGGAAGCAACTGCCGCCGGAGCACAGCCAGTTGTTCAATAGTCCCTATACTGCGGCCTTTGTGGGCGTTATGTTCTTCCTGTACTTTTTGAGCTATAACGGCGGAGGCTGGAGCCTTGCTACCAGATATATTTCTTCTCCTTCTGAAAAAGAAGCATCCAAGGCGGCCCGGCTGTCGGGCATCCTGTATCTGGTCTGGCCGCTGATATTGTTCTTCCCCATGTGGGCGGCGCCGCTGATCATCCCGGGACTTGATGCTCCCAATACCTCTTACGGAAGGCTGATGCTGGAAATATTGCCGCAGGGTATGATAGGACTTGTCATTGCATCTTTGTTTGCCGCTACTATGGGTATGACCTCTTCTGATGTCAATACCATTGCAGCAGTGATCACCCGTGATATTCTTCCTGTGGTATCAAAGAAATTTGTAAATGATAAACATCCGTTGCGTACGGCGCGTATCACCACCTTCTTCTTCACGCTTGCCACCATAGTGGTGGCTTTGAACTATGAACGGTTTGGCGGTGTATTGGGGCTGATCGTTAACTGGTTTGGGGCATTGTTGGGACCTACGGCGCTTCCATTGTTATTGGGTTTGCTTCCCGTTTTTAAATCCAGCGGTCCGGCCGCAGCCATTGCATCTATTGCGGCCGGGATCATCACTTTTGTCATTACTAAAAATATGCAGCTTGACAGCCTGGCTCTGGAGGTAGGATTGCCTACAATGGTATCTGCCTTGATATATGTTGGCGTTGGAATGATGACCAGGTCTGTGCCTGACAAGGTTAACAACCTGATAGCCGCATTGAAAAGAACGACTTAATGCTACGTGAAAGGTGAAACGTGAGAGGTGAGATGGCAGTTTCACGTTTTTCGTCTCACGTTTCACGAAAACATGTAGACCTAATCTGAACAACTTAATACTAAAAGATTTGGAAGCAAAGGAACATATAGAAAACATAATGACCTGCAGCAACTGTATAACAGGTAAAACGGAAGAACTGGTCTTTGCAGGAGAAAAGCTGTTATCCGTTGCCGAAGGGAAAGCAGGCAGCGCGAAAGGCTTTGTCGGCCCCGGCCTGATTGACCTGCAGATCAATGGCGTCAACGGGATAGACTTCAATCTTCCTACACTCACCATTGCAGATATTATTAATGCAACGCATTACCTGCTGAGCTGTGGTGTAACCAGCTATTTCCCTACCGTCATTACCAATTCGGACGAAAATATCATCACTATTCTCCGGACCATTGATGAAGCCTGCAAAAGCGATGCGCTTGTCAATGCCTGTATAACCGGCATTCACCTGGAAGGTCCGTTTCTTTCACCGCTTGAAGGAGCAAGAGGGGCGCATAGCGAAAAATATATCAAGGCGCCCGATTGGGAACTGTTCAAAAAATTCAGGGAAGCGTCCGGCGGAAGGATAAGGATCGTTACGCTGGCGCCGGAATGGGAAAATGCCCCTGCATTCATATCCGGTTGCAGGCGTGAGGGAATCATTGTTTCTATTGGTCATTCTCTTGCCAATACGCAGCATATCAGCGATGCAGTGGCGGCAGGCGCAAGCATGTCAACACATCTTGGGAACGGCATTCCCCTCATGTTGCAACGGCATCCGAATATTGTATGGGATCAGTTGGCAGCAGATGCGCTGTATGCCTGTATAATAGCAGACGGGATACATATACCCGATAGTTTTATTAAAGTAGCGATGAAAGTAAAAGGCAGATCGCTGATGATAGTGAGCGATGCTACCTGCTTTGCGGGTATGCAGCCGGGAGAGTATGAGAGTCATATCGGGGGTACCGTAGTACTTGACGGGAATAAAAGGATATCGCTTAAATCTTCACCGGGCTTATTGGCAGGGGCTGCCAAAACATTGCCCGAAAACATAGAGGCTTTGGTCGGACACGGCCTTTGTACTCTCGGTGAAGCATGGCAAATGGCTTCGGTGAATATTGCCGCATTCCTTGCAGTACATAATGTACCTGTAGCAGCGGGAAAGAATGACCTGGTTGTTTTTGAAGAAGACGAAGGGTCCGTAATAGTGCGATGCGTGGTAAAAGGAGGGAAAATAGTGTTTGATAAAAAAATGTAATATACTACTATGAGCCATACAAAAGAACTGACAGCGAATAAGCTGAAAGTAAGAATATATGATACAAGGCTGGAGATGGGAAAGCATGCTGCTAATGATGTGGCAGAGCGACTCCGGGATCTGTTGTCCGGGCAGGAGACCGTCAATATGATCTTTGCGGCTGCGCCTTCCCAAAATGAGTTCCTGGCAGCTTTGTCGGTTGCGAAAGATATAGCCTGGGAGAAAGTTAATGCTTTTCACATGGATGAATATATCGGGCTGGATGAAAATGCGCCGCAGCGTTTCGGGCAGTTCCTAAGAGAGCGTCTTTTTGATAAGGTTCCTTTCAGGGAAGTGTTTTATATCAATGGGAGTACCCTTCACCCGTTGGAAGAATGCAGCAGGTATAGTGCATTATTAAAAAAATATCCTGCAGATATCGTGTGCATGGGCATTGGTGAAAACGGCCATATTGCTTTCAATGACCCGCACGTGGCGGATTTCAACGACCCCCTGGCGGTCAAGGTAGTAAAGCTTTCAGAAGCTTCCCGGCATCAGCAGGTGCATGATGAATGTTTTGCAGCTATTGACGAAGTGCCTGCCGCCGCTATCACGCTTACTATCCCAACCCTTGTGAACGCAAATTTTCTGTATTGTATGGTGCCGGGTGCTACCAAGTCCCGGGCAGTATATCACACACTTCATGGTGAAATAGGGGAGCAGTGCCCTTCCACTATCCTGAGAAAACATGGCAATGCTACACTTTATCTTGATAAAGACAGTGCATCGGAACTGAAGTTGTGAAACACCATTGTTTATTGATAACAGTTTTTTTAATCCAAAATCGCCAAACTAATGCTACAGATGCAAGATTGTCATGTGCCTGCTACTGATACCACCTGGGGACGGCAGGCTTTGGGTAGCGAAACTGCCTTTAAAGAAATTTATGCCATGTTTTGGAAAAAGCTTTTTTCCATAGCATACAGCAGGCTGAATGAAAAGCAGGAGGCAGAAGATGTTGTTCATGATGTGTTCGTGAGTCTCTGGGTCAACAGGGACAAGATCAGGATCAAATCGCTGGAGCAGTACCTGGCTACTGCGGTAAAGTATATGGTGCTGACAAAACTAAAAAAGAAAGAGCATCAGCGTAAATATTGCCGGTCTGTAAAGCATTCTGCTTCTGATGAATGGCTTATAGAAAATGCCATGCATAATAAGCAGATGCTGGAAACGGTGAACAGCGGCATAGAAGAGCTTCCTGAAAAATGCAGGCTCATATTCAAGTGCAGCCGTCATGAGGGGATGCCTGTAAAACAAATCGCAAAACAACTGAGTCTCTCTCCCAAAACAGTTGAGAACCAACTGGGCAAAGCAATAAAACACCTAAGGCTTGTTACAAAAACATTCTTTTAAGAAATAAAGCATTAATCGCAATTTTTGTTAGCTTTATTCACCAAACTGACATGCCGGGAACTTTGCCGTACGATATTACAACTTTGCTGGAGCAGGTGTCGCAAGACAATGAAGAAGCCTTTCGTAAGGTCTTTGATCATTACAAAGCTCCTTTTTATGCGACGGCCTTTAAGATTACGCATGCTGCAGGCACTGCTGAAGAAATCGTGCAGGAAGTTTTTGTAAAGCTATGGGTCAAACGAAAGCTGGCAGCCCGGGCAAAAAATCCTGAAGGATATGTTTTCACCATTCTCCATAACTGCATTTACGCTTATTTCAGAAAGCTGGCGCAGGAAAGACTATTAAGATCAAAGATAGGGCAGGGGGAAGAAGAGAGCGAAAATCCCGTAGAATCCTTATTGCTCGAAAAAGAGCACAGGGGCATCATTGAAAATGTGATCAGCCGGCTCCCTCCCCAGCAGAAGATCATATATAAATTAGCCAAGCAGGAAGGAATGAGCAGGGAAGAGATCGCCAGGCAATTGAATATTTCTCCCAACACAGTAAGAAATCATCTCGCTGCCGCAGTCGTACACCTGCGGAACTCCCTTAAAAAGAATGCCTCTGCTCTTATTTGGGCTCTTATCTGGATGCATCTGTAATTTTTTTTACTTCACTGGTACATTTTTGTTTTTCGTTTCATCATAGAGATGAAGGAAGGGATATTTCAACTTAAAAAATCAATATGAAACTTTCAGAGGACAGGGTTGTTTACTTGTTAGAGGTTTATTCGGAGGGCAAAGCTACAGCAGAGGAGGAGCAGGAACTCTTTAACTGGGTAGCAAAAGGAGAAGAAAAGCCTGTAAAGGAACATATTGAAAAACTGGTATCTTCTTATTCTTCCGGTGAAGCGGTTTTACCGGTAGACTGGGAGCAGCTATACCAGCGCATAGTAGAAGAAAAAAGCACGAAGAATATTCCGCTGGTGAGAAGAATAATGTGGTCATACTGGGCCGCAGCCGCAATAGCATTATTGCTGGGAACGGGCTATTATTTTTTTATGTCCCTCCCGGTGAGAAAAGACCGGAAAGATCTGGTAAATATTGAACAACTAAATAAGGATGATGTGGCACCGCCTGCCGCAGTAAATGCAGTGCTTACCCTGGCTAACGGTCAGCGCATCATTCTGGATAGTACGGGCAATGGAATGCTGGCGATGCAGGGAGCGGTGAAGGTGATGAAATTGCCGGACGGGCAGATCGCTTATCATGGAACAGGAAAGGATGTACAATACAATACGCTGAATAACCCGAGAGGCAGCCGGGTCGTTGGGCTAACCCTGGCTGACGGCAGTAAAGTATGGCTGAATGCGGCAAGCTCGTTAAGATATCCCACTGCTTTTACAGGTAAAGAGAGAAAAGTAGAGATCACCGGCGAGGCTTATTTTGAAGTAGCGCATAATCCCGCTATGCCTTTTGTGGTGAGCAAAGGCGGCACTACAGTGCGCGTGCTGGGCACTCATTTCAATATCAATGCGTATGATGATGAGCGTTCCCTGAACGTTACTTTACTGGAAGGGCGCGTGAGCGTGGGTTCTATCGCCGGTGCGCCTCCCCAAGTGATCATACCGGGACAGCAGGCGCAGGTAGGAAAAAGCGGGGATATTGAACTGGTAAATTCAGTTGATCTTGATGAGGTGATGGCCTGGAAGAATGATTTATTTTCTTTTAAAGGAGCCGGTATTGAAGGTATTATGCGGCAGGTATCGCGGTGGTATGATGTGGATGTGGTTTTTGAAAAGCAGGTCACAGAGAAATTTTATGCTGAGGTTTCCAAGGCTACAAATGTCTCTACCCTGCTGAAAATGCTGGAGGCTACAAAAGCGGTACAGTTTAGTATTGAAGGGAAAACGATAAGGGTGACGCTGTGAGGGAGAGGGAGTAAGGATTAAGGTATAGGGCGGGCCCTATCCCTTACCCCCTACACCTCCACAAATATTTTAACATTATTGAGATCACTTTAAGAAAAAAAGGCCAGATCCTCTGGAACAGGAGCTGGCCGGAAATCTGAGCTGACTCAATATTAGTATAGAACAATCGGTACTGTTTTACTATTTCATCAACTCAAACTAAGCAAAGTTATGCCAAATGCTTTTCATGGATCGCTATTTTTCAGGCAGCGATCTGTTATCAAAACGCTGCGAATTATGAATTTCCTAACTATTCTGCTTCTTGCATGCTGCCTGCAGATCAGCGCGCATGTCAGTTCACAGGGGGTCACGCTGAATATTAAAAAAGCCCCTTTAGACAAGGTGTTCCGGGAGATCAGGGAACAAACCGGCTACACATTCATGTATACCGAAACGATGCTCAAAGCATCCAGGAAAGTGAGCATGCAGGTGAGGAATGCTTCCCTCCAGGAAGTACTTGCCATCTGCTTTGCCGAACAGCCCTTCACTTACAATATTATTGACAAAACAGTGGTAGTGCAGCCGCGGGAAGCTGCTGCAGTCAATATTGTCGCAGATGGTGCTGTGACGGCGCTGCCTCCACCGGTTGAAATACGGGGAAGGGTTGTCAATAGAGAAGGGGAACCCCTTTCCAATGTATCGGTATTGATCGTAGGTACTAAAGTCGGAACAGTTACAGACGACAATGGCTATTTTAAGCTAACCGCTCCTGATAATAAGAATATTTCACTGGCGATTTCAAGTGTGGGATACCAGGAGAAAAGGGTGAGTGTAGGAAAACAAACAGAGATCAACGTGGTATTAGAAGTGGAAGCCTCCAACCTGAGTGATGTGGTAGTGGTGGGGTATGGCACGCAGAAGAAAGCGAATCTGACCGGGGCAGTGGCTTCCATTTCGGGCGAGGCGCTTGCAAATAAGCCGCTTCCGAATATAGGCGAGGTATTGCGTGGCGTTTCTCCAAACCTGAATATTAGCCTAGGCGCTTATGGCGCTGAGCCCGGTGCTGTGCTTGGTTTTAATATCAGAGGAATGGGATCAATTGAGGGCAATGCTACACCACTTATTTTGGTAGACGGCGTTGAGATGAACATTAATAATTTAGACCCCGGCACCATAGAAAGTGTTTCTGTATTAAAAGATGCTTCTTCTTCTGCTATCTACGGTTCCCGCGCTCCTTTCGGAGTGATCCTGATCACTACTAAAAAAGGAAAGAAAAACGAACGGATTACCATTCAGTATAACAACAACCTGATATTTGGCAAACCCATCGGAATACCGCATATGGACAATTCCCTGGTTTTTGCCACAGTGTATAACCAGGCGTCCGTTAATGCGGGCAGCCCTCCAATGTTCCCTGACGAACAGATCGAACGGATCAAAGGATTTATGGCGGGGACTTATACAACCGAATTTAATCCAGATAATCCTACTACTTCAATATGGGATGGGCGCCGTTTTGGGAATGCTAATTATGACTGGCCCCATATTTTATTTAAAGACCATAAATTTGATCAAAGACATAATGTAGCCGTAAGTGGCGGTAACGATAAAACCCAGTATTATATTTCATTAGGGTATTTCGACCAGGGCGGCTTTTACGGCTTTGGCTATGACGCATACAAGAGGTATGATCTTCTGGCAAACCTGTCCACACAGGCTACCCAATGGCTTAAGTTTAATTTAAGCACCAAATATGCTAATACATATACTGACTATCCCATCGGAATAACTACAGTTGAAAGAAGATATATAGGGAACAGCCTGTTTTCTTTTGGGCCTAATACTCCTATGTATAATCCTGATGGGAGCATAGCCAATCCAATAATCAGGTACCTGGAAGGTTCGGGGAGAGATAAAACAAGCGGGAATGATCTGTTGGTAACATTGAGCGCCGAGATAGAACCGGTAAAGGGGTGGAAAACTAATTTCTCCTATAATTATAACATTACGGAGGTAAACGAGGGCAAAGTGTCTTTGCCGGTTTGGGTAGCGCTTGGAAACGGCAAGTTGGGTAATGTGGGCAAACCAAACAGTGCATATGAATCGTATCTTTCTCATTCTCCCTATGCATTGGCTAACGTAGTGACTTCTTATGAAAGAAAACTGGGTGGTCATTATGTTAAGGTATTGGCCGGCTATGAACAGGAGAAAAGAAGCTTTAACTCATTATACGGAAGAAAAGAAAATTTAATCAAAGAGGATGTACCCTCCATCAGCACTGCGCTTGGAGCATCTACACTACAGGATTCCAGGTATGACTGGACAACGCAGGGTTTTTTCGGGCGCATCAATTATAATTTCAACGAAAAGTACCTGCTGGAATTCAGTGCGCGGTATAACGGGTCATCCAGGTTTGATGTTGCTTCCAGGTGGGGATTCTTTCCTTCTGCTTCAGCAGGCTACCAGATATCTAATGAAGATTTCTGGGAAACGATTAAACCTGTTGTCAACAGGTTAAAAATAAGAGGCTCTTACGGTTCGCTGGGGAACCAAAGTGTTGCCAATAATTCCACTGCCGCCAAATATTTCTACTTTTCCACAATAAAAGTTGATCCAGAAACTCCGTGGATCATAAATAATGCACGACCTCCATACGCGAATATTCCTGAGATTATCGGCGATAACCTGACATGGGAAACGATAACGATGACTAATTTTGGTATTGATGCAGCATTTCTTGATAACCGTTTAGGTTTGACTTTTGATATGTTCAACAGGAAAACAACAAAAATGTTTGGACCTCAGCAAACGCTGCCCTATACATTAGGGGCAGCTACTCCCCGGGCTAATAATGCTTCTTTATCTACCAAAGGGTTTGAGCTGGTACTGGACTGGAATGACAGGATCGGATCAGCATTTTCTTATAACGTGCAGTTAAGTATAGGCGATAGCAAGTCAAAGATTTTGCAATATAAGGATACAAGCGGTTTTATTGATAACTGGTATAAAGGAAAAAATGCCGGTGAAATCTGGGGATTTGCTACTGATGGATTGATCCAGGCTCCAAATGAAAAGATGCCGGATCAAACAGCGCTGTATCCCACCTGGGGACCAGGAGATATGAAATATATGGATCTTAACGGCGATGGTAAAATAACGGAAGGAACGAGGACGCTGAATGACCATGGCGATCTAAAAATTATCGGCAATACCACTCCCAGGTATAATATTGGCATTGCTGGTGGGTTTAGCTATAAGGGCCTCGATTTCAGTATGAACTGGTCCGGCAGCCTGAAGCAGGATTATCTTCCCGGGTTTAATGTGAATTCCTTTTGGGGGCTGACTAATTCCTGGGCTAATTCCGCAGTATTTAAGGATGCGCCTGTTTTAGACTATTGGCGTCCTGCAGATGAAACCAATATACTCGGACCTAATACCAATGCGTATTTCCCGAAGCCTTATTTCAGCAATGAAACTTTAAAAAACAGAGAGGCCCAGTCAAAGTATGTGCTTAATGCAGCCTATTTACGGTTAAGAAATATCCAGTTAGGATATACGCTCCCTAAAGATATCTCCAAAAAAGCATTCGTCCAAAAAGCAAGGGTATTTGTTTCCGGTGGGAACCTGATAACAATAAAAAACCTGCCAAAAGATGTTGATCCCGAGCAGACAAGTGTCGGTGAGAGGAGCTATAATAACAACGGGTATTTTTATCCGATGTCAGCAACTTTAACTATTGGCGTAAACCTAACATTCTAACACAAAAAAATTTTTCAGATGAAAAATATAAAAATAATTATAGGAGCGCTTACGTTTTTAATGCTAAGTGCGTGTGAGAAAAACTTTTTAGACCGAAAGCCGTTGGAGCTGGTGTTAGCATCAGATTATTTTAAGACTCCCAAAGACCTTGAAGCGTATGTAAATCAATTTTATAATAGTACTTCATTTCCGATATCCAGCGGGTATGGCCTGGATTATAATTCAGATAACGCAGTTGCAACCAATTTTGACGGAAGGTTGGCAGGGACCCGTACGCTGGATGGAGCCGGCGGGATCAGTTTCAGCAGGGTGAGAAGCGCCAACTATTTTTTTGATAATTACAAACGAATTGAAGACTATGCCGCCTTTGACGATTATAAGCAATATGTAGGCGAAGCTTTCTTTTTCAGGGCGCTTGCATATTTTGATCTTTTAAAGGGATGGGGAGATATTCAATGGTTTACCTCGGTGCCGGGAACGGAATCTCCGGAATTGCTCCAGCAAAGAGATCCCCGCAATATTGTTGCAGACAATATTATCAAGGACCTGGATTCTGCAGCTTTATATCTCCAGGGGGCGAAAACGGATGGCGCTTCCCGTATTAACAAATGGATAGCGCTTCTTATTCAAAGCAGGATAGCGCTGTATGAAGGTACATGGGAGAAATATCATGCCGGCGATCCTTTTGGTGTAGCCAGCCCGCAGCCGGAAAAATATTTCAATAAGGCGGTTGAGGCTGCAACAAAAGTCATGGAATCAGGGGTATATACCCTTCATTCTACCGGTTCACCCAATACGGATTATTATGAGCTGTTTTCCAAGCAGAGAACTTATGCATCCAATACCGAAGTAATGTTTTGGAAAAGGTTTGATAATGGCCTGGGAAAGGGGGAAGAAGCGTTTAGAAGGGAAGTGAATTATACGCAGCGTAATCCTTATGAACATTCGCAAACAAAAGAGCTGGCTGATTGCTACCTGTGCACGGATGGCAAGCCCATTTCAGGTAACCCGCTTTTTAAAGGATATACCAATATTGGCCTTGAAATGCAAAACCGTGATCCGAGGTATTTCCAAACCTTCGGCATGCCGGGTCAACCGTATAAAATTGAATTAGATGGTACAGTTACAAATTATGAGGCATTATACGCTATCCTCAATCAGGGCGTGCAAAACTATTCTCCCAGCGGTTATGTGCTCAGAAAGGGCTATGACGCCCGTGTGCAATATCAGATACCCCAATACGAAGAAACGCCTGGTATTATTTACAGGTATGGGGAAGTATTGCTGAACTTTGCTGAGGCTAAGGCCGAACTGGGTACGATAACACAGGATGATATTGATAAGTCCATAAAACTACTGAGAGACAGAGTGGGTATGCCTAACCTCACACTTTCAGCTATTGCCGCTGATCCTGCATGGGATTTCCCGGCCCTCACTCCGATTATTAATGAAGTAAGGCGTGAAAGACGGGTTGAACTTGCGTCAGAGGGGTTCCGGTTTGATGATATTATGCGCTGGGCTGCCGCAGATGAATTAATTGTTGGTAAAAGACCTCATGGCTTTAAAGCTGCTCAGTTATCCGTTAACCCTTATCCTGTTGGTGCTGACGGCTTTCTTGATCCTTACCAGCAAAAGCTACCTTCGGGTTATGGCTTTAAGATCGGGCGTGATTACCTGAATGCGATACCGAAAGATCAGCTTTTATTGAACCCGTCGCTGGTGCAGAATCCGGGATGGGAGTAGGGGGGACAGTGTTAAGTGGTAAGTCATAAGTGGTAAGTGGTAAGTCGTAAGTGGTATAGGGCGTTACAGGTTTGAGGTACAGCCTGAAACCTGTAACCTGAATTTAAAACAATTTACAACGATGAAAAAGAAAGGATTTTCACGCCGTCGTTTTTTGAATACGATCACGACTGCGGCGATCACAACTGCGGTGAGCAGCCCCTTTGAATCTTCAGCCTCCGGAGTAGGGATCCTGAACAGACGTCATAACAGATTAGCGCTTTTAGGCGGCGCTCCGGTGAGACCTTCAGGACCTATAGGGCCGCCATGGCCTTATGTTGATGAGCTGGTAGTGGATTCCGTTGTGAAGACTACACGCAGCGGGGTGTGGAGCCGGATACAATCGCGCAATGGAACAGTGCCCACCTTTGAAGAATCTTTTGCAAAATTAATAGGTACAAAATACAGTGTGGGTACGGGCTCGGGTACGCAGGCGTTAAGCACCTGCGTGGAAGCATTGGGCATAGGTCCGGGAGATGAAGTGATCACATCTCCCTATACGGATTTTGGTACTATCTCATCCATACTTACCAGCCGTGCCCTTCCTGTGCTGGCAGACCTTGAACCTGATACATATCAACTGGATCCTGCTGAAGTAGAAAAACGGATCAATAAGAACACAAAGGCAATCATGCCGGTACACATATTTGGTGTGGCATGTAATATGGAACGTATCATGGCTATAGCAAAACAATATAACCTTAAAGTGATCGAAGATGCATGCCAGGCGCCTTTAGCAAGGTACCAGGGAAAGGGATTGGGCACAATAGGAGATGTAGGTTGTTTCAGTTTCCAGGCCAGCAAGCCCATAGCGTGTGGCGAAGGGGGAGCAGTAGTGGGAAATGATGAGCAGTTAATGGATGAATGCTATACCGTTCAGAACCGCGGCGCTAACCGCAAAGGCAGTAATGCAACCATAGGACCTAAATACCGGATGAATGAATTTGAGGGGGCCATTCTTATGGGACAGTTTCCGGGGATAAGAGAACGCTTTGAGACGCGCAATGCCAATGCAAATTATTTAAGATCTGAATTGAAAGGTTTTAATGCTTTGAAGCCACAGCGCCATTATCCGGGAACAGAGAGTGGCGCTTATTATCATTTTGGCATGACCTACGACAGGAAAGAATGGGGCGTAGATCGAAGTGTATTTCTAAAAGCGGTTGCTGCAGAGGGCGTTTCTTTAGGCTCTTATATTCCATATCAGCTGCACCATGAGCCCTGGGTAGATCATATATTAGGGCTTAAAAGTTATAAGGCAATGTATTCGCCGTCCAGGCTGAAAGAATACAGGCAAGGAATGGATCTGCCTAACTGTGACCGGATAATAAAGGAGACAATGGTATCCTTCGCCGGTTCGGGCTCTTTACTGGCTGGCCGTGATGAAATGAAAAATATTGTTGACGCAATAATGAAGGTGTACGAAAACAGGGACAAACTGAAGGTCTAGTAAAAAGAAATAACAAACAACCGATTTTAATTGGCAGATTTTACGGGGAGGATATCGTACACTGTATAAAAATCTGAAGGTAAAATATAATGCTGCGAACATGAAGATAAAAGTTAATGAAACAAAATATTATCGACGTATTGTAGTTTCAGCCCTTCTGTCCATATTTATAATGAGCAATGTATGGGCTTCCAGGTTTGTGAAAGTGGCTACTATTGGCGGCAGACCTTCGTTTTTTTTCGATAAGAACAAAGGGAGTCAAAATTTTATTGACCGGATAATGGTATTTTGGAGGGATCAAATTGACCAGGTACTTGCGGATAAACCCGATCTGATTCTTTTGCCCGAAATATGTGACATCCCTACTAATTTAAAGGCAGGAGAGTGGAAAGAATACCTTCAGGTGCGAAATAACCAGGTAACAGACCTGTTTTCTTCAATTGCAAGAGCAAACCATTGTTATATAGCCTTTGGGACTATGCGTATAGACAAAGAAGGGAATTTCCGGAACTCTGGTGTATTGCTGGACAGAAATGGAAAAGTAACGGGTATCTATAATAAGAATTTTCCAACTATCGGAGAGATAGAAGATGGGATCAAGCCCGGAAATGAGGTTCCTGTTTTCCAGTGTGATTTTGGGAGAGTTGCGTTTGCCATTTGCTTTGATTTAAATTTTAAAGAGCTGCTTGCGAAGTATGAAGCGGAAAAGCCTGATATAATCCTTTTTTCTTCAAATTATCATGGAAACTTTATGCAGCAGTTGTGGGCATATTGGTGCAGCTCTTTTTTTGTGGGCAGTATCAATGGTGGCGGTACACCGTCTGAAATACGTAATCCTCTCGGTGATGTGATTGCCAGCAGCACCAACTATTTTGATTTTGCTGTAGCTACTATAAATCTTGACTCCCGTGTAGTGCATCTGGACAACAATTTCGGCAAACTGGATACCATAAAAAGAAAGTATGGCCGGGCGGTGAACATTACAGATCCGGGCAGACTGGGGCCGGTTTTGCTTTCATATGAAGCCGATGATTATAATATTGACAAAATCATTAAGGAGTTTGATATTGAATTGATTGATCCATATTTTAACCGTTCCCGTAAAAAACGGGCTGAAGCATTGCAGAAGTGATGCCTATAAGTAACCAAGAAGATGCAAAATGGTGAATTGGCGGTAGAATAGTTGCCATAGCCTGCTAATAATGACGTTAATATGCAAAAAGTTATATTAAGTTTTTTGGGGTTTATCCTTATTTATACCGTAACGTATGGTCAACAGCGACCATACAGACTTTCAGCATTAAACGAAAAAGGAATACCTCGTTTACTCGACAGCATCACCACACCTGAACAATGGGCGGACAAAAAAGATGATATCCGTAAGGCCTGGATTGAATTAGTTGGAGAGTTGCCTAAAAGACCTGAAGTACGATACAGGATTATTTCTGAAACTCAAATGAGCGATCATGTACGTCAAAAGATAATCTTTAATACTATTTATGATGATTCGGTCAGCGCATTTTTATTAATACCAAATGCTGCAAAGACCGGTAAAAGAAAATATCCTGCGATATTAGCATTGCAGCCTACTAATGAGACAGGGAAGTTAGCAGTTGCCACCCCCTTTAAGGAGGGCAACAGAAATCGTTACTATGGGTATGAGCTTGTTTCACGCGGCTATATTGTACTTGCGCCCGATGATCTTACTTCCGGAGAAAGAGTATATCCCGGAGAAAAGCCATTTCAGAGTGCGCCTTTTTATAAAAAGTATCCAGGCTGGACGATTATGGCCAAGACGCTCGTGGACCATATGCAGGCGCTAGACCTGTTGTCGCAGTTGGATCATGTAGCGGCAGATCATATTGCCGCAATAGGCGTTTCCTTTGGTGCGTACAATTCCTTTTTTCTATCATCAGTTGACCCAAGAATAAAAGCAGTTGTGTCTATATGCGGTCTAAGTCCCTTTACCGGCGACCCTAATCCCAATCGCTGGGGAATACGTGACTGGTATACCCATTTCCCTACAATAACTGCCGGCTTGAATAATGACAACGTGCCTTTTGAGTTCAACGAAATTGTAGCGCTTTCGGCGCCAACTCCTATGTTCTTTTATGCCGCCCAGAATGATCTCATTTTCCCGCATTGGCAAAGTATTGGTGAAGCACTTAATGATGTTTATAAGCTTTATGAGTGGTTGGGGCATGCTGACAGTTTTCAGTATTCGATTGGACCCGGCGGGCACGATTTTCCCCGGGAGATACGAAATTGGGCTTATGATTTTTTAGACCGGCATCTTAAGGATGTAAAGTGATATGCCCAGTTCCTTTCTGTTATGTTGCCCGGGAACATTGTTACTTCTTATAATAACTAATAAAGAACATTAGGACTTAACTATTCTTAACTTCTCAATGCCTGCCCGGACAAGCCATTCGGACGGGGACGGGCAGGGTTTGGCAAAGTAAATATTGTTTTTGGAGGAGCTAATGAGGTTCCTGTTAATAAGTATAAAATCAGAGTATATGATAATAAAATATTTGAATGTCAAAATGAAAATTAGAAATAACTCAAAAAGGGCAGCAACAGTCCTTATGCAGGTGCTGCTGCCGATAAGTGTTTTGTTTAGCACTATGCTACAGGCCCAGGACACAGGCTTTTTTAAACAACCGTATGGACACGATTATGAAGTTGCTATGGCCGGTCGCATGAAGGATGGCATAGACAATTTTTTGACAACCTACACTCGAAAGGTAGTCAAAGAACGAGGGCAATTATGGAACCGGATATTAACATCACCTGCGGCTTATGAGACTTCAGTCATAAACAACCGAAATCATCTCCGCCAGATCGTTGGTGCAATTGACCCGAGATCTATTCCGAATATGACTGTTAGAGGCGAACCCGGGCAAGGTGGAAAAATTGCTGAAACAAATAAATGTGTTATCTATCGGGTAGAGTGGAATGTTATGGGGAGCCTTAAGTCGGAAGGCCTGCTGTTAAAACCAAAGGAAAAGATCAGGGCATCCATAGTGATTATTCCGGACGCTGATGAGTCACCCGAATCTTACTCCGGGTTAGCTAAGGGATCTGGTTTGGCTCTGCAGCTTGCTGAAAGCGGCGCCCAGGTGCTCGTTCCTGTTTTGGTAGATCGTGACACGCGATATTCCGGGAGCGATGACCTCGTACCTTCCAACATATGGAGGAAACATACAGACCCGGATTCAGCCTCTGTTTGGACCAATGAAACGCATAGAGAATGGATCTATCGCCAGGGATATATTATGGGGCGGCATATCATTGGAATGGAAATTCAAAAAATTTCATCAGCCGTAGACTGGCTGAAGCAGGAGACTCCTGAAGTAAAAACAGGTGTGATGGGATATGGAGAGGGCGGACTGCTTGCACTCTATGCTGCTGCCTTAGATACCCGTATTGATGTTGCATGGGTAAGTGGATATTTTGGACCCAGAGAAGAATTATGGAAAGAGCCCGTTTACCGGAATATTTGGGGGCTTTTGGCTGAGTTCGGGGATGCTGAGATTGCCGGTTTAATTGTGCCGAGAAACCTGGTGATAGAGCCCTGTCCTGTACCGAAGGTAGAAGAACCCCGGGCGCCTGAAAAGGAACAACGGAATTTTGGGCTTCCCGGAAGGTTGGAGACCCCTTCAATAGCTGAAATAAAAAGTGAATATAACAGGCTGCTCGAATTCTTTAAAAAATCCGGGAATATCAATCCTGATTTTTTCTTAGCCCCTTTTGCAAACCATTATGGTTCAGCTGCCGCTTTATCTTCCTTTGCTAAATACTTAAAAGTGACTCCTGCTCCAATCACAAAAGATATTTTAAGAAATAATGGAAACAGTTCCGAAGATCAGGAACGCCAGCACAGGGTATTTGACAATATGGTTCAATATATTCAGGACTTGATCCCTACCTCTGATCGTACCCGCTATGCCTTTTTGAAGGGAGATATGTCTTCCCCAAAAACATGGGACAAAGATATGGAGGCTTATAGGGAGCTGTTTTATAAAGAGTTGGTAGGCAAAATTGACCAACCCTTGTTGCCTATGAATACAAAGATGCGGAAGATCTATGATGAGCCGGGGTGGAAAGGCTATGAGGTGGTATTGGATGTTTGGTCAAATGTTTTTGCCTGGGGAATTTTAGCTGTTCCCAATGATATAAAGCCCGGTGAGCGCCGGCCGGTTGTAGTACTGCAGCATGGGATCGGCGGGCTTCCATCAACTTCCATTGATGTAAAGAGCTATAACAGAGTGCTTCCTGCATTAGTAAACAGGGGATTTATAGTTTTCTCACCGCACAATCCTTATCAATTTAGCGTTCGTAAAGCGAATGCAATAAAAAAGAGTGTTTTTTCCGTGATCATTCCTCAGCATAAACAAATTTTAAATTTTCTCAAGTCATTAAATTATGTTGATCCCGATCGAATAGCACTTTATGGAAAAAGTTGGGGAGGGCGGACGGCCCTGATGGTGCCTATTGTTCTTAGCGATTATAAGGTAAGCATTTGCTCGGCGTATTTTAACGACTGGGTTGATAAGGCAGTTAGTGTTCATTTCAGGAATTCCTACTTCTTTGAGGGGTCTCCAGGGATCTATGTGTGGAATATGGGAAATACCTTTGGTCATGCGGAATTAGCATCTCTGATAGCCCCACGTCCATTTATGGTAGAAGCGGGTTATTTAGATGGTGTTGCTGCACCGGAAAAAGTGGCTTCTGAATTTGCCAAGGTTAAGCGCCTCTATGATGTTATGGGAATTGGCGATCGGGCAGACCTGGAATTTTTTATGGGAGGACATGAAATCAATGGAGTGGGAACTTTTAATTTTCTCCATAAATATTTGAATTGGCAGGCTCCGGTGTCACCAACAGATGCCCAGCAGGTATCTCCGCATTAAATAAAGCTATTAGCACAGAGCGGTTTGAGACCAAGAACAGGGCTGGTTGCAGCTTACACATCCCGGGTAGCTTGTTTTTTGCGGGAGAAATATACGTAACGCTTTATTCCCCTATAAAATTTTTCAACAGAAATAGGGGAAGATGCCTTTTTAACAGACATAAATTGCAGGCATCTTCCTTAAAATATGGCTTTGAGGCGGGGTACAGGATAACGGGTTGATGACTGAATCAGTATTTTCTTATAACAATTTTAATGTATTTGGAAGGTCTTTTATTTAAAGGCCAAAAAATATTAGATTCGCTATCAAAAGTATCAAAACTGTTCTGCTTGTATACCATTACTTCAAATGAAAAGGATTTGGTCAGTCTTCTTATTGAAGGTGATGAAGCGGCATTTGAAAAATTGTATCGCTTATACAGCGGGCGTTTATTAGCCTATCTCATCAAACTGTTAAAGTCAGAATACATTGCCTGTGAAGTACTGCAGGATGTATTTATTCAGGTATGGAATAACCGGCAGCATATTGATGCAGAGCAAGCTTTCCGTTCTTATTTATTTCGTATTGCTGAAAACCGCGTCTATGATGTTTTTCGTAAGGGAGCGCGTGATAAAAAATTGCGGGCAGTATTAATTCAAGCTGCTTATAAAGCTTATAACCCGGTTGAAGAAGCTGTTTGCGTGAAAGAATGGAACCAGCTTCTCCGGGAAGCCATAGATGCATTACCACCAAAGCGGCGCCAGGTTTTTCAATTGGTAAAAATGGAAGAACGTTCTTATGAAGAAGTAAGTCACATGCTTGATGTGTCAGTCTCTACAGTTAATGACCATATTGTAAAGGCAACCAAATCTATACGCGAAAATCTTGAACGATATCATATTACAGTTATTGGTATCATGTTTTTTTATTGGATCTCTTAATCCTCTCTGTTTCTTCCAAAGTGTTCTCAAATTTTTTTAATACCGGGCAGATGATAAGTACTTTTTAAGCGTATTAGCTGTCAAATAATTGTACTTGGACAACAATGAAAATATAAAAGCTTTATTCCGGCGCTTTCTTGATAATAGCTGCACTCCATCTGAAGTGAAGATATTATTGCAATATTTTGATGCCGGCGAGAATGAGCTTTTATTGAGAGACCTGATAAGAGAACAATCGGAGGCTATTAGCGGTACATCACTTTCCCTGGAATCATTAAGACCTTTATTAGAGGTTGCTTATGATAATATATCCAGCGCCATTACAAAAGATATCGGGCCTCCTGAGGCGGCTATAGTGTCTTTGTACCATCGATTATGGTTTAGGATAAGTGCAGTAGCGGCTGTTGTTGTTTTTATATCAGTTATGGTGTTTTATTTTCTGCGTCAGGATAATGACGGACTTACTGCTCAGGCACAAAACCCTTCTCAACTGATTGAGGATATACCTCCCGGCACTAATAGGGCGGTACTGACTTTTGATAATGGAACAAAGATTGTGCTTGATAGTGCAGCTAACGGCACTTTGGCTCAGCAGGGCGGTATTAAAGTACTTAAAATAAACGGTCAAATAGCTTACGACAAAACAGAAAACGCAAATCTGCAGGCCCTGCCGGTGTACAGTACGATCACTACTGCAAGAGGCAATCAATACCAGGTTGTATTGGCAGACGGAACAAAGGTTTGGCTCAATGCTGCCTCTTCTATTCGTTTTCCCTCTTATTTTGCGGGTAATGAAAGGAAAGTGGAAATAACCGGCGAAGCCTATTTTGAAGTGGCTAAAGATGCTGCCAAACCTTTCAGGGTTGAATTTAACAGCCAGTCGGGGGAAAAAGGAGAAATAGAAGTGCTTGGCACCCACTTTAATGTGAACGCTTATCCGGAGGAAGAAGATGTCAAAACGACCTTAATTGAGGGCTCTGTGAAAATTAAGAAGGGAAGCAATATAAAAATGCTTGCTCCGGGCCAGCAGGCCAGGATCACACCGGGTGATATAACTTTAAAAAATGATGTAGTGCTATCTCAGGTTATGGCGTGGAAAGATGGTTTTTTTATGTTTAATGATTCAGATATAAAAATGATCATGCGGCAGGTAGCGAGATGGTATGATATAGAAGTAGACTTTGAAGGTAAAATTCTCTCAGAAGGCTTTACCGGCAAGGTTTCAAGAGATGTGCCCCTGTCAAAATTTTTAAAAGTGCTTGAATTGAATGATGTTAACGTAAAGGTAGCAGGGCGGAAAATCATTATTGTACCTTAAAGAAAGAGTGAAAATTTTAAAATAAAGCCGTAAAAAAGCCGGTAGTGCGGGAACACTGCCGGCAGGTATTCAGGCTTATTTCTGCCCGGAAGGCAGTAATAAAAAAGCGGATCGTGAACTGCTTATTTTTAAACCTAAAAACCAAACAAAGTTATGTTTTTAAAATCAATGCGCCATTCACCTTTTTACCCGAAAAGGTATTTCAAAAAAACATTTCTGATCATGAAGCTGACTGCTTTCTTCCTTTTTGCCGTCTGCCTGCAGGTAAGTGCATCGGGCTATGCACAAAAGATATCACTTTCACAAACCAACGTTTCTTTGAAAAAAATTTTTAAAGAAATCGAGCGTCAAAGCAAGTATCAGTTTTTTTACAAAGACAAGTTATTAAAGCAGACGGAGAGCGTGAGCGTAAATCTTAAAGACGCTTCTGTCGAAGAGATACTGGACCTGTGCTTTAAAGAGCAGCCGTTGTCTTATACTATTCTGGATAATATCATTGTGGTAAAAGCAAAGAAGCTTTATACGAAGGCGATACCTGCTTCCACCGAATTGTCAAATGCTCCACTCAGTATTATCAACGGGACTATCAAAGATGTCCAGGGTAATCCTCTTGCAGGTGTATCGGTAATAGTAAAGGGAACCAGGAAAGGAACCAGCTCCGGTACAGATGGAAGTTTTTCTATTGATGCTAATGTGGGTGATGTACTTGAGTTTACAATAGTCGGGTATCAAAAAAAGAGTGTGAATGTGGGAAAGCAAACTGTGATTAATGTTACCTTAGAAGTGAATGCTTCTGATTTGAGTGATATTGTAGTAGTAGGCTATGGCACTCAGAAAAGAAGCTCTGTTACGGCCGCTATTTCAAAAATCCAGAATGACAATTTAGACGAGGTGCCTTCGGGTCGCCCTGAAACGGCACTTATTGGCCGGATGGCCGGTGTGGATATATCCCAGCGTCGCAATATTCCGGGAGCTGCTCCTAATATCAGTATACGCGGTACAGGATCTATCAGCGCCACTAATAACCCGTTGATCGTAATTGATGGATTTCCCGGGGGAGATTTAGCGCAGCTTGATATGAATGACGTGGAGTCCATTGAAGTGCTGAAGGATGCTTCTTCTGCCGCCATTTATGGCTCACGGGGTGCGGGTGGCGTGGTACTGGTGACCACCAAAAGAGGAACAAGCGGTAAATCTGCACTGAACCTGAATGCTTATACGGGCTTCGCAAAACCTATGGTATTTGATGACTGGATGACGGGAGAAGAATGGTATAATTACCTGGTAAAGTACCAGAACAGGGAATATGCATGGATAGGCGGAGACACTACCATCCCGATATTTGGAGATTCGAGACGACCTGTCAGCTACCAGGTCAATCCCCTGGCTAAGGACCTGCCGCAAACCATCTGGCAGGATGAGATCATTCAAACCGCGCCGGTGCAGAATTACAACCTGTCTGTAAAAGGCGGGAGCGAAAATGTAAAATATTATGTTTCGGGAACTTACGGTAATGAAGGGGGCGCAGTTAAGACCGCTAAATATGAAACTTACGGCTTCCGGGCAAATCTTGATGTCAAAGTCAATAAGGTGGTTAATTTCGGATTTGAGCTTAGTCCGCATTTTACCAAACAGCGTGTAGCGGGCAGTAATATGGTGAGCCTTGTGAAATATCCTCCTTTTGTAAGCCCCGAAAAGCTAAACGGCAAATATCCCAGGACATTTGATTATATTCCTACGGGACATTCCGGGCAGGCAAGCCCATATACATTCCTTTATGGAACGAAGAACTATAATAACAATTTTGCGAATGTGGGAAGAGCCTTTGTTAACCTTAATCTCATGGATGGATTAAGCTTCAAAACATCACTTGGTACTAATATTATTTACAACACCTATAATTCTTTCTCCGGTGGGATAGGGGATGCCCAGGTTACTACCAATGGTAGTGTAAGTCAGAGCCAGTCCGTTAATCTGGTGAATGAAAATGTATTGAGCTATAACAAGACCCTGCATGAAGTACATGATTTCAGTGGTATATTAGGCGCTTCTTATCAGAAAAATTATTCCCAGAGCATAGGGATGGCCGCTACTGCCAATTCATTTAATAATGAGATCGTTCAAACCCTGAATAATGCCATTATTAATCCTTCCAGCGCCTCACAGTCTAAATCCCAGTGGGGGCTGATCTCTTATTTTGCCAGGATTAATTATGCATATAAAGACAGGTACCTGTTTGCTGCATCTTTCAGAACTGACGGAAGCTCGCGTTTTGGCGCGGATAACAAGTGGGGTGATTTCCCTTCCGTATCTGCTGCCTGGAGAGTATCAAAAGAAAATTTTATGCGCAATGTTGCAGTGATCAGTGAGCTGAAGCTGAGAGGAAGCTATGGCGTCACCGGCAACTTTAATATTGGCGATTTCCAGTATTTAGGTGCAGTGGGAAGTGTGCTTTATTCTCCCAATAGCTCCACTGTAAAAGGCACTGCCCAAACGTCAATAGATAATCAGAACCTGTCGTGGGAAAAAGTAAAAGGATATGATCTGGGAATTGAGCTTGGGTTATTCAACAACAGGGTAAACCTGAATGTTGATTACTATGACAAGCGCACAGATGGTATGCTGTATGCTGTAAACGTGCCGGCAATCACCGGGTTTACCAGCACCATTGAAAATATTGGCGTGGTCAGGAACCGCGGGGTAGATGTTGAGCTGTATACAAGGAATTTAGTAGGAGCTTTTAAATGGAATACTTCGTTCAATGTTTCCCGTAATAAAAATGAAGTGGTAGACCTGGGAGGAGTAGATGAAAGGATCAACACCTTGTGGTCAATGGGCTTCTTATTAAGAAAAGGCGTGCCTATGTTCTCTTACTATGGGTATAAAATGATCGGTGTATTTCAAAATGATGAACAAATATCAAAGTTACCCCATTTGGCAGGTACCAAGCCGGGTAACCCCATCCTCCTTGATGTGAATGATGATGGTAAGATTGACCCGGATAATGACAGGGTTATATTGGGCAATGCAATGCCCAAGGTTGTATTCGGTATGGCTAATTCATTTTCTTATAAAAAATTTGATCTGAGTATTACCTGGCAGGCTGCCTTCGGCGCCAAAATATTCAATGCGGAAAATCAGTATTATGAAGGGAACACTTTAGGCGCTATGCGCCGCTCATTAGCTGAAAGACAATGGTGGTCTGAAAGTGATCCCGGCGATGGCAAAACTCCCGCAGCGGCGCTCTCTCAGCTTTTTGCCTTTAATACGAATACTGATTTTTATATTGAAGATGCTTCCTTCTTCAACTTTAGAAATCTCAATCTCGGCTATAACCTGTCAGACCTCGTTAAGGGTAAAGGTTTTAAAAGCCTGAGAGTATATACTTCCATGAGTAATTTACTGATCATCAAAAGCAAGAATAACCACGCTTATAATCCTGAAGGTACTACTGAAGGTAGTGTGTCCGGCATCAATAGTACACCGGGAGTAAATTTCGGCTCGGAACCTCTTAGCCGTATCATTGTTTTAGGTGTAAATATTGGATTTTAAGTTTCGTACTTATTTAAAAGCAACAATATGCAAAAAAATAAATTTAATATAACAATTCTTATATTATTGTCTGCCGCTTTCCTTTTAGGGTCTTGTGAGAAAAGTTTGTTACGCCCTGTTCCCGAATCAGTATTAACTACTGCCAATGCCTATAATACAGCTAAAGACATGGATCTTGCTGTGTTAGGAATATATAACAGCCTCCAGTCGAGAGTGCCGAAAGATTTTGAACTTATGGAGGTGCCTTCGGGTAATGTATGGGTACAATATTTTGCTACAGCGCCCGGCATTGATGAGATCAGTACTTTGACTGTAAGTCCGCAGAATGATAAGCTTAACAGTTTCTGGAAGACTACTTATAACGGCATTTTTCGTGCCAACCTGGTATTGGCCAATATTGACAAGCCTACTGATTATGCAACTTCTAAAAAGGAGCAGCTTACCGGGGAAGCCAAGTTTTTGAGAGCCTGGTTTTATTTTGACCTGGTACGGATTTTTGGAGGTGTACCTGCTGTTACTACTGTGATAACTGCAAATGAATCAAGAAATACCGGTAGGGCCTCTGAACAGGATATTTATGCTTTAATTGTAGCGGATTTAAAAGATGCTATAGCGGGTTTGCCGGCGCCTTCGTCCGCCGACTGGGGAAGAGCTTCCAAAGGAGCAGCCGTGGCTTTACTGGCCAAGGTATATGTATATCTTAAAGACTGGAACAATGCCAAAACCTATCTTGATGAACTTTTCTCGGGCGAGTTTTCCTATAGTCTGCTAACCAATTATGCAGATCTTTTTAAAGTGGCGACAGAAAAGAACAGCGAGGCTATTTTTTCTGTGGCTTATGCAGCAGGTACCAACGGGCAATCACTCACCTATGATCTCGCACCTATTGGCGGGGTATACAATGTAGTAAATAATGGAAACAGGGTGATCAGACCATCATGGGATTTACGTAAAGCTTTTGAAGAAGATGATAGCCGCTTCCCGGTAACAATAGCCGAAGACTGGTATCCGTTTGCCTATAAGCAGGGCGATCCCGCTATCTTTTATCCTTATATCAATAAGTGGCTGGTACCTTCTGATCCTGCCAGTTCAGGACTGGATATCCCGGTGCTCCGCCTGGCAGATCTGATATTGCTGAATGCTGAAACGCTTTATAATCTGAATAAACCTGATCTGGCCTTAGCAGCAATTAACAAAGTACGAGAAAGGGCTTTTGGTAATGCATCGCACGATTATGAGCTTTCCGATATAGCTACGGAAGAGATTTTTTATGATAAGCTTTTGCTGGAGCGCCGGCTGGAACTGGCTGTTGAAAACGATCGCTGGTTTGATCTGGTGCGTACAGGACGGTATACCACAGTGATACAGCACATAGAAGGAGAATATACTTCAAAAACAGGCGGGGCTACAATTATGACAATGAGCGCCAAACCTTACATGAAATACTTTCCTATTCCTTATGAACAGATCCAGCTTGCAGCGCCGGGAGTACTGACGCAAAATGAGGGATATAATTAAGTGATAAGTGATAAGTGATAAGTGATAAGTGATAAGTGATAAGTGATAAGTGGTAAGTTGTGATCTGAAACCTGAATTAAAATTCACAATAATGAAAAAGAAAGGATTTACGCGGCGCAAGTTCCTGGCTACTGCTACTACAGCGGCGATCACCACAGCGGTAAGCAGCCCGTTTGCGTCTTCAGGGCTGACGCTGCTGCATAAGCGTCATAATAAATTAGCGCTTTTGGGCGGCGCTCCGGTACGCCCTTCAGGACCTATAGGGCCGCCATGGCCCTATGTTGACGAGCAGATGGTAGACGCCATCGTAAAGACCACGCGCAGCCGGGTATGGAGCAGGATACAGTCGCCTCATGGCACGGTGCCTACGTTTGAAGAATCCTTTGCAGCCTTAATAGGCGCTAAATATAGTGTAGGTACAGGTTCAGGTACGCAGGCATTAAGTACCTGCGTGGAAGCCCTGGGCATAGGACCGGGTGATGAAGTAATTACTTCACCTTATACTGATATGGGTACGATCTCGTCCATCCTCACGAGCCGTGCGCTCCCGGTATTGGTGGATGTGGAACCAGACACTTACCAGTTGGATCCTGACAAGGTGGAAAAAAGCATTAATAAGAATACCAAAGCCATTATGCCGGTACATATTTTTGGTGTAGCGGCTAATATGGAGCGGATCATGTCAATAGCTGCGAAGCATAACTTAAAAGTGATAGAAGATGCCTGCCAGGGTCCTTTGGCGCGTTACCGGGGCAAGGGGCTGGGTACGATAGGTGATCTTGGCTGCTTCAGCTTTCAGGCCAGCAAGCCGATAGCCTGCGGTGAGGGCGGTGCAGTGGTAGGGAATGATGAGGCACTGATGGATCAATGCTATACGGTGCAAAACCATGGCACCACCCGCAAAGGAAGTAATACTACGATAGGTCCCAAATACCGGATGAATGAGTTTGAAGGGGCTATTCTAACAGGGCAGCTTCCCGGTGTCAGGGAGCGGTTTGAGACCCGCAATGCCAATGCCGATTATCTCACTTCAAAGTTAAAAGGATTTGCGGCGCTGGTGCCTCAAAGGCATTACCCCGGCACCGAAAGCGGAGCGTATTATCATTATGGTATGACTTATCATAAAGAGCACTGGGGCGTGGAGCGTGCCAGATTCCTGAAGGCAGTAGCGGCAGAAGGGGTAGGTCTGGGAGCATATATCAAAACAGGATTACATCGTGAGCCATGGGTAGATCATATATTAGGATTGAAGAGTTATAAAGCGATGTATTCGCCGGCGAGATTAAAGGAATATAAAGCGGGGATGCACCTGCCTAATTGTGATAGAATATCCGATGAAACGATGGTCTCTTTCGCAGGTTCAGGCGCATTGCTGGCGGGCCGGGATGAAATGGATAATATCATCAACGCTATCATGAAAGTGTATGAAAACAGGGAACAGCTGAAGACTTTATAATGCCAGTGTTAAATCAATTATATCTGTATATTATCGTGAGATGTGAGAGGTCAGACGTGAAAGTTCACCTCTCACGTTTCACTACTCACGTTTTACATTTCACTAATAATATTCTGATAACTCGCCCATGAACATTGATCGAAGAAAATTTGTTAGCCGGAGCTTTGCCGGTGCGGCAGGGATTTTAGCAGGGAGCCACTTAAAAGGACTGTCTGCACCGGGCAGGCTGACAGCGAAACAGGAAGAAGCCCTTTCCTCTAAGCCGGAGAAGTATGACCTGATGAGGGAAGTAATGAAATACCGGAAGATAGATGCCCACGCCCACATTTATTTTGCAGATAACAGCCCCCGGGAGCAATTGGATTTCGGGGAAAGGCTGGGCATAGAAAAGCAGGTGATCTCGAGATATCTCAGCATCATGCCGGGTACGCCGGAGCAGTTCAGGGAATATAATGACCTGACCATAAAAGCGATCAAAAAATATCCTGACCACCTGCTGGGAGGATTCGTGCTGAACCCTGCTTATAAAAAGGAATCGCTGGAAGAGATCAAACGCTGTACTGATGCAGGGATGATCGGTCCGGGAGAATTGTATTACCAGGTAAAGATCAATGACCCGTTGTACTATCCCATCATTGAAAAACTCATTGAGCTGAAGATGATCATTTTTTCACATGCCGAGTGCCAGCTTGGAGTAGGAGGATACCGCATGAAATACAACGGATACAAGGAGCCTAATACTTCTATCCCGGAAGATTTTGTGGATATTGCAAGAAGATATCCCGAAGGCATATTCCAGTACGCTCATATAGGAGGCGGGGGAGACTGGGAATATATGTGCAAAACATTACAGCACAGCCCTAACGTATATGTAGATACATCAGGCAGCAATAACGCAGAGAACATGATTGACTTTGCGGTGGAGCTGTTGGGAGAAGACAGGCTGTTCTTTGCTTCCGACAACAGTTATCATCAAAGCATCGGCAAGATATTGGCGTCAAACCTGACGGAAGCACAAAAGAAAAAAGTCTTTTTTGACAATTACAATAATCTACTAAAAAAAGGAGGAAGAAATGTTGATTGATATTAATGCGTATGTAGGTCACTGGCCGTTCATGCAGCTAAAATACAATACCTGCGAGGCGCTTGGGCAGCGGATGGACAGATTCGGAGTAGATGTTTCATTGATCAGCAACCTTAACGGGATATTTTATAAGAATACCCAATCGGCTAACAAAGAGCTTTATGAAGAGATCAAAGCTTCAAAGCGCTACAGGGATCGTTTTGTGCCCTTTGCCGTGATCAACCCGATCTATGCAGGATGGCAATATGATCTGGAAGAGTGTGTGAGAAAATTTGGAATGAAAGGCATTCGGGTATATCCTAAATACCATGATTACGAAATAAACGATCCTTCGCTTATTGAATTGGTAAAGAAAGCACGGGATATGAATTTACCGGTGGCTTTTAATTACAAAATGGTAGACAGCCGCCAGCGTTCCTGGATGGATATTGATTATGTAGCCTATACCCCCAGGCCGGAATGGACCTTAAAAAATATTTTTCCCATCATCAAAGAAGTTCCTGATGCCAGATATATGATACTGAATGTGACCAACAGCATGCAGCTTAATGAAGCAGATGCTGCTTTGTTCAATAAGGCCAATGTACTGATGGATACTTCCGGAAGAACCCTCACAGATATGGGAAGCCTTTTGAAAACACAGGGCAAAGAGCGTTTTGCATTTGGCACGCATTCGCCGATACTGGATTACCTCACAGGCATGTTGCGCATAGAGGCCCTGAGAGAGAATGAAGCCGACGCCGCTACCAAAGAATTATTACGGTCGGGTAACGCAAAGAAATTTCTTGGATTATAGCTGAATATTAAACCCTAAGAAAGTATGCTCCAATGTAGAGATCTGTTTTTACTGTTTTTGGTATTATTATGTACTCCGGGGTTACGAGCGCAAGCTGCAAAAAATATTCCTGCTCCTGTAGTTATAAAAACGCTTACCAGCCTGCAGTATGATGTGGTAAGGTTTAAAGTAAAGCCCGGTGAGAAGGTAAAGATAACATTGAATAATGTGAGTGATATGGCGCACAACCTTCTTATTGTAAAACCAGGAACCCGTTTGGAAGTGGTGAATGCTGCGATGCAACTGGCAGAAAAGGGACCGCAGATGAATTATATCCCGAAGATCAGCGCCGTCCTGTGGTCTATTCCTTTGATTTCTCCCGGGCAGAGTAAATCGGTTACATTTACGGCTCCTGTCAAACCAGGTATTTATCCCTATGTATGCACCTTCCCGGGACATGGTTTTGTAATGTATGGGGCGATGTATGTGATGCAGGAAGGAAATATGCCGGATATTAAAAAAGATATAAACATTCCCGACTCGCGCAGGCAGGAAGACACAAAAAACAAGAATGATAAAAGCCAGGTAAAAAAAGAGATGCATGCCGGCAATCACCAGATGGAAGAAAGCCCGCATCCATATACCCTGAATCCTCCTTATCTCTATCACGCTTTTATTGACGGGGTAAGTCCGGCTGCCATTGCTGTGCGGCTTCCCCAGCAGCTTTCCTATTGCTGGGATGATGAAGCCTGCCGACTGGGTCTTGCGTGGAAGGGGGACTTCCTGGATATGTCGGATCTTTGGAAAGGGCATTTTAATGCTTCGGCAGAGATCCTCGGTGATGTTTTTTTCAGAGACCATACAGATTTCCCCATCAGACTGGGAGAAAAAGCGATAGTGCCCACCGATGTTCAGTACAAGGGTTATCGCCTCGTTGACGAATATCCTGAATTCCACTATACACTCAACGGGATGGATATATACGAGATGATCCGGGAAAAGGCAGATGGTAATGGTCTGGTGCGCAGTTTTCGAATCCCGGAGGCAATGCAGGCAGTGTGGTTTTTTGCTAACCCGGAAGAAGATGCTATTGAGTATGAGTTCTCCGCCGGCAGATGGAAAGACGGGAAGCTGGAACTGTCGCCTGCCGAAGCCAGGGCATTTACTATAACTATGACGAGTTATTATTTGGCGTATAAAAAGAAGTAAGGTATAGGGAGTAAGGTGTAAGGTATGAGGGCCCATTACTTTACAGCAGTTGCGGATGGAGAAAAACTGTATTTAAGCCCTATACCCTATGCCTCACACCTTACACCCTATATTACAACAGTATGCCTGATTCAACATATGATGTCATGAAGGATGTCATGAAATACCGGAAAATAGATGCTTATGGCAATGCCTATGCTGATGATAAATTAGCGGCAGGGCAGATAGCCTATGCCGACAGACTGGGGATAGAGCGGCTTATACTTTCCGTGCCCGTTGCAAAGCAGATGGGAAAAACGCCCGTGGAATTCAAGGCATATAATGATCTGGTGATCCTTGCCGTCAAACGGTACCCGCATCGCCTGGCAGGGCAGCTCACTTTACATCCGGCTTACCTGAAAGAATCCCTCGAAGAAATAAAACGGTGTACTGGCGAAGGGATGACCGGTATGAAGTTGTATAACCAGTTTAAAATTAATGATCCCGTGGTCTATCCCGTTATAGAGCAGTTTATACACTATAAGATGATCATCCATGTGCATGGTGAGAGCCAGTTAGGGGTTGGAGGATACAGAATGAAGTACGATGTTGATAATACGCCTGCCATATCTGTGCCGGAAGATTTTATGGACATAGCAAAACGATATCCCGAAGCGATGTTCCAGTATGCGCATATCGGTGGTGGCGGCGATTGGGAATATGCCTGTAAATCATTCAGGGGCTATCCTAACATTTATGTAGATACCGGGGGGAGTAATAATGATGAAAACATGGTTGATTTTGCTGTTGAAAACCTGGGGGAAGACAGGGTGTTCTTTGGATGCGACAGCTCTTTTTACCAGGGCGTGGGGAAAGTACTGGCTTCAGGATTAACAGAAATACAGAAGAGAAAAATATTTTTTGATAACTATAATAATATACTGAAAAGATCGGGGTGTGGGCTTGGCTGACTTATTTTTTAACTGTGAAGATGGACGAAGATTTCACGCGAAATAACTGCTTCCGGAAGTGATATTTTGGTAGAATTATAAAAAAGAAATGTAATGAACAGTAGGAGACTAAATAAAATGTTGGGTGCTTTCTTGCTTTTTTCATTATCCTGTTTGTCTCTTCCGGCTCAAAATGCGTTTAAGGACTCCTACCGTGTGGATACTATTAAGATGCCTGCAGGTTTAACTGCCCAAACCGGGGGAATAGATTTTCTGCCGGACGGGCGTCTTGTCGCCTGTTTCATGCGGGGAGAAGTCATGACTTATAATTTACACACAGGGGAATGGAAGATGTTTGCAAGAGGATTGCAGTTGCCGTTAGGCATTCTTGCCATGAGCAATTCCGAGGTGCTTGTAATGCAGCTTTCAGAGCTGACACGGATAAAGGATACTAACGGGGATGGGAATGCCGATGTATATGAGAGTGCTACTAATGATTTTGGAATGTCGGGGAACTATCATGAATTCAACTATGGTCCTGTAAAAGATAAAGGCGGCAACCTGTATATAGCGCTGAATACGGCTTCGTCGGCGAACGGGATCAGGTCTGTTGTCAGGGGCAGGTTCAACAAACTGGGTAGAGATGGTATAGACGGGCATAAGGAGATGTTTTCGGTAGTGCCTTACCGGGGATGGGTAATGGAGCTTACTACTGACGGCAAACTGCATCCTTTTGCCTCAGGGTTCAGGTCGCCCAATGGTATAGGGTACAGTCCCGACGGGCATTTATTTGTAACGGATAATCAAAGTGACTGGGTGCCCACCAGCGCGCTGTATGATGTGCATGAGCATCATTTTTATGGACATCCTGCTAGCCTTGTGTGGCAAAAAGGGTGGGAGAACAAAGATCCTTTTAATGTTCCTGTGGAAGAACTGGAAAAAATAAGGACCCTTCCTGTTGTACAATTTCCCCAGGGCATCATGGCTAATTCCCCGTCTCAGCCGCTTACAGATATAACCGGGGGTAAATTCGGACCGTTTGCGGGACAATTATTTGTGGGGGAAATGAACCGGGACCGTATTTTGCGTGTAATGCTGGAAGAAGTAGGAGGGGAATTACAGGGCGCCTGCATTCCTTTTATTGACGGGCATGGATTAAGAGTGGGAAATAACCGGCTGGCATTTGCGCCGGACGGCAGCTTATGGATAGGGCAGATAGGTTTTGGAGGATGGGTAGGGGAATCCGGGATACAAAGAATTGTGTTTACCGGGGAGCAGCCAATGGAAGTGCATACCATGAAGCTTACCGGCAAAGGTTTCGACTTGACGTTTACCCAGCCTGTTGACCTAGCTACAGCTACCAATCCCAATAATTATAAGATAAGGCGTTACCGCTATGAATATAAAAAAAAGGATATTAATGAAGGAGTGGATGTAGCCAACCAGGCAGATCTCAGGGATATTGCCGTGACAGGTATTCAACTTGCCGAAGATGGAAAAAAGGTTACCTTAACCCTTGATGATCTTAAGCCCGGCTTTATATATGAGCTTAAATTAGGCGATATTAAAAGCCCGGCAGGCAAGCCTCTTGGGAATAATCTTATTTGTTATACGCTTAATAAGCTTTTGGGTGGTGAATAGTGAATGGGCAATAGTGAATAGTGAAACGTCAAACGTGAGGCGTGAAATGATAAATGTGAGAGGTGAGACGAGAGACATGCAGCGTGTATATCGTAGGCGCAAGGCATGCCTTGCGCCTGTACAGGTGAAACATGAAACGTAAAACATGAAACATCAAATGTGAGAGGTGAAATTCACCATTCACTATTGCCCATTCACTAAATTAAAAGAAGCATTGTTTACACGAAGAGATTTATTAAAGACATTGATTTTAACGGGAGCTGCCGGCTTTCCCGGTACCTATTTAGGATCCAAACCCAGCCGGCACTCTTTAAACAAGAAGAATATGAAGAAGATCAGGATAACATCCGTTGACTGTAATTTTGAACGGGAGCCCCTGATCCGCCCGTTCGGATTTAAGGGCGGCTATGTAACAGAGCTATGGCAGACGGCCAGTCTTCTACAATCGGAATCCGGCGCCAGGAAAGTAGGATTAGCCACCCAAAGCGTTTTATGGTCTGACCCCCAGGTATACACACATCATTCTGAAAGCGGAGGTAACACACTCATGTATGCGTTGACCGAATATGCATTGCAGTTAGTGAAAGGACAAACATTTGAAGACCCGGTTGCGTTGCAGGATCATATACTGGAAGAAGTATACCAGTACGGAAAAAAGATCACCGGGAACCCGGACCTGAGAATGACCTTTGTTTTAAACGCGCTGGTAAGCCTTGATAATGCCGCCTGGATGCTGTACGCAGCGGAGAACGGGCTGATCTCTTTCGATGAAATGATCCCGGAGCAATACCGCCCTGCTTTGTCTTATCACCACAGCAGGGTGGCGGGCATCCCGCTGATATCTTATAGCAACCCTGTTGCCGAAATAAAGCAGATAGCAGAGGAAGGGTATTTTTTCTTAAAGATCAAATTAGGACAGCCGGGCACACAGGCAGAGATGCTGTCGAAGGATATGGAAAGGATCTCTATGATCCACAAAGCGCTGCGTGATTATTCCACAGCCAATACGGCTAAGGGCAGGCTGTTGTATTATTTTGATGCAAATGGTCGCTATGAAAAAAAAGACAGCCTGCTGAAGCTGATCGACTATATCAGGAAGATAGGGGCTTTCGACCAGGTGGCTATCATAGAGGAACCTTTTCCCGAAGATGCCGGCATAAGTGTAGGCGATATTCCATTACGCATAGCAGCCGATGAAAGCGCTCATACGCAGAAAAATGTTGAAGAGCGCATCCAGATGGGCTATAGCGCCATTGCATTAAAGCCTATAGCCAAGACCCTGAGCATGACGCTGGGTATGATAAAGACTGCAAAAGCACATAATATTCCCTGCCTTTGTGCAGATCTCACGGTAAATCCTATTTTAGTGGACTGGAATAAAAATGTGGCGGCGAGGATAGCACCGTTCCCGGGTCTTGACACAGGTTTGCTTGAAAGTAACGGTGGGCAGAACTATGCTGACTGGACTACTATGGAAAGTTACCATCCATATCCCGCAGCGGGATGGACAAAAGCATCGCGTGGAATTTTTAACCTGGATAAATCGTTTTATGATGAAAGCGGTGGTGTTTTGTCGGATTCAGAACACTATATGGAATTGTTCAACAGAGGTCGTTCCGGAGGACATTGAATTATTCATTATAGTAAATAGTGTTATGTCAAACGTGAAGCGGCAGGCGATAAATGTGAGTATCTCACATTTATCGCCTGCCGCTTCACAAAGAAATATGACAAAATTATTATTGACATAGTAATAGTATAAAAATCAAAGTATGTTTACAGGCAACAGGAGGCTGGCTTTAATATTCTTTTGCGCAATGTTGCTTATGGCTGCCTGTATGACGGGTGCTGATAAAGATGCCGGTGTTTCTTTTGACCAGTATACGATTGCTGATAGTTTTGAGATACAGCCGGCCGCTGCGGAACCGCTGATCCAGGCGCCTGTTGCCATGGATTTTGACAACAGGGGCAGGATGTGGGTTGTGGAAATGCGTGGTTTTATGCCCAATATCGCCGGAACAGGAGAAGATGTTCCCAACGGGAGGATCAGCATTGTAGACGGGTTTGATAAGCAGGGCAGAGCGCAGCATGCCAGGGTATTCCTGGACAGCCTGGTGCTTCCACGTGCCATAGCGCTTGTTTACGGAGGGGTATTGTATGCCGCGCCTCCCAATCTCTGGTTTGTAGAAATACAGAACGACAAACCCGGTAAGCGGGTACTTGTGGATTCCCTGTACGCAGACGCGTATTCCAATCCTGAAAACCAGGCCAACGGGCTGATGATGGATATTGATAACTGGATATACAGCGCTTATTCCACTACCCGGTACCAGCGTAAAGATGGCAAATGGATACATGAGCCCACTTCCTTCCGCGGGCAATTCGGCATTACAAAAGATAATGTCGGCCGGTTGTATTACAATTATAATGAACTACAACTGGCAGGAGATTACGTATTACCTAATACCGTGATCGCTAATCCCTATATGAAACCTAAAGAGACGCTCAATAAGGCGCTCACCGAAAATCAGCATATATATCCTTTACATCCCACAACGGTGAACCGGGGGTATGTGGCAGGGATATTGAATAAAGACAGTATTTTGATAAGATTTACGGCAGCATGCGGGCCGCTGATTTACCGCGGAGACCAGTTCCCCGCCGGGTATAGCCAAAATGCTTTTGTTTGTGAGCCGGAAGCCAACCTTATCAAACGTAACGTGCTTGGCTTTGAAAGCCTTAAAACAACGGCCACACAAGCCTGGGATAATAAGGAATTCATCGCTTCAACAGATGAAGGTTTCCGCCCGGTAAATTTATTGAATGGTCCCGATGGGGCGATGTATGTCGTAGATATGCACCGCGGTGTCATGCAGCACAGGGTATCTGCAACTCCCTATTACCGCAATGGCATTACCCGTAAAAAGCTGGATACCCTTTTGAATGCCGGTCGCATATTACGGGTAAAATATAAATATAAAAAGCCGGGGGCAATTCCTGAATTTGATAAGGCTTCGGGCCCGGAACTGGTTTCCATGCTGAAAAGCGAAAACGGCTGGATAAGAGACAGGGCGCAACAGTTGCTGATCTTTACACAGCAGCGGGCTGAGATCCCTGATTTAGAAAAGTTAGCACAAAGTGATAAAGATACCATAGCGGCGATACATGCTTTACATACCCTGGATGGTCTGGACGCTTTGTCTTTTGAGCTGCTGCAAAAAGTTGCAGCTTCCGGGGCGCCTATGTTGTCTGCACATGCCCTGCTGCTTTTGAAGCAATATAATACTACTGACCATGTTGCTGCCATGGAAAAATCAGCCGCTGATCTAAAAGCGAAGCATGATACGGTCACTGATCTTTACCTGGCTCTTTCCCTCGGACCCTGGGCTGCAGTATCACCTGATACATTTTTGCCCTTGCTGGTACAACTCTCCCGTACCTACCCGGAAAGCGCAGTTTTCCAGGAAGCAGTGGTAAGCAGCCTGAGCGGGCTGGAAGAACGCTTCAGGGCTTATGCCCTGCAATCTGATGAAGATAAGCATGCCGGCGAGATCATCAATACAATGCTGGACCAGACCATTAAAAACAAACAGGAGGATAAGAAGAATTCAATTTTTGTACAGAGAAAAATACCGGTGCCCGGCTTGCAGAAAGGGCTGGTGATCTATCGCAGCACCTGTGCCGGCTGTCATGGTCCGGATGGTGAAGGTATTGAGCACATGGCTCCTCCGCTCATCTCGTCTGAATATGTGATGGGCTCAAATGCGAGGTTGGGAATGATCATTTTAAACGGACTGGAAGGACCTGTTCATATCAACGGAAAGCTGTACACGTTCAACGGCGCGATGCCCAAATTCCGGGATATATACTCTGATGTGGAAATCGCGGGTATCATGGATTATTTGCATAATTCCTTTGCTCCTGCTGATCCGAAGCTTTCTTATGGCCGCCCGCCCGTCAGTCCGGACGAAATCAGGGCGCTCAGAAATAAAAAACCAGGCGTAACGCTTACAGAAAAAAGTTTGTTAGAAACTGGCGATTGACAGGGGCTTTAATCAATAACTATGTGTATGCAGACAAGACTGCTTTTAACGGTATTTATTTTCCTTTTCGTGATACAGGCAAAGGCTCATCCTACTAAAGATACCATCACCACCATTACTATAAATGCAGTGGGCGGGTTGCAGTATGATGTGACAAGATTCAAAGTAAAACCCGGCGCTAAGGTCAGGATTATCTTTACCAATAAAGATGATATGAGCCATAACCTGGTGATCACGAAACCAGGTGCAAGGTTGGAGGTGGTGAATGCTGCGCTGAGTTTAGGAAATGACGGACAGAAAATAAATTATATTCCTCATGTTCCTGCAGTATTATGGTCTTTACCCATACTTGGTCCCGGGGAAACAAAGACGGTTTCTTTTATTGCTCCTGGGGCAGCCGGTATTTACCCCTATGTATGCACTTACCCGGGCCATGGCGTTGTAATGTATGGCGCCATGTACGTTACCAACGGGGAGATGCCTGCCATTAAAGATGATCCCAATATCCCGCCTAACAAAAAAACTGATGCAGGTGAAGATGATAGTGCGCATCATGATCACATGACACCAAAGATAGCGCACGCCTACCAGGAAGAGCCGCCCTATGTATGCCGCATTTTTATTCCCGATGCAAGCCCTGCCGCTATTGCGGTAAGGCTGCCTCACGAATTATCCTATTGCTGGGATGCCGGGACCTGCCACCTGCGATATGCCTGGCAGGGAGGTTTCCTGGATAATGCTGATATATGGAAAGGGCATCATGATGCTTATGGAGTGATCCTGGGAACTGTTTTTTTTTATGATAAAACCGATTACCCGCTCCAGGTGGATAAACCGGGCAATATTCCTGTTGTTGCATTTAAAGGCTACCAGTTGCTCAAAAGATACCCTGAATTTCATTATACCATCAACGGTATAGATGTATATGAATTAATAAAACCCAAAGAAGACGGAATGGGTTTGATCCGGACTTTCAGGATCCCCAAAACGGACAGAACGATCTGGTTTGTAGCAGACCCCGGAGATGGAGTAAGCTACCAGTCTTCCGGTGGAAAATGGATCAATGGAAAATTAAAGATACTGCCGGGGGAAGCCGGCCGGTTTACGATCACTATGACTAAAAATAAACCATGAAACTGTATGTTGCCGGCCTTTTACTATCAGGGCTATGCATATTTTCAAATTGTTCAACAAAAGAAAAAGGTACTGCTTCTGCGGAATCTTACAGGGTGGAATCTATTACCATGCCCGAAGGGCTGACGGCTGAAACCGGCGGGCTTGATTTTTTGCCTGATGGCCGGCTGGTAGCTTGCTTTTTGCGGGGAGAGGTGATGATATATGATCCTAAGACAAAGCAATGGAGTCTTTTTGCTCAGGGATTGCACGATCCTCTCGGTATTTTAGCGATCAGCGCATCTGAAATGCTGGTGATGCAACGCCCGGAGCTTACCCGTATAAAAGACACAGATGGCGACGGGCAGGCAGATCTTTATGAAACGGTGACTGATGATTTTGGAGTAACGGGCAATTACCATGAATTTAATTATGGTCCTGTGCGCGATAAGGAAGGCAATTTATTTATAGCATTGAACTCGGCTTCGGGCGGTGGTGGTGTAAGGCCGGAAGTAAGAGGCCGGCTGGATACTACGGGGCGCAGCGCCGGCAAAGAAATGTTCTCTGTTGTGCCTTACCGGGGATGGATCATGAAACTGACACCGGGAGGGAAGCTGCTGCCTTATGCCATGGGCTTTCGCTCGCCCAACGGGCTTGGCTTTGATCAGCAGGGCAATTTGCTGGCTACCGACAACCAGGGCGACTGGGTGGGTACAAGCAAATTATATCATGTGCAGGAAGGGAATTTTTACGGGCATCCGGGCAGTCTTATATGGAGAAAAGGCTGGAATAAAGGAAATCCGTTTAATCTCTCTGTACAGGCTTTGGATAGTATGCGCACTGAAGCAGCCGTTTTGTTTCCGCAGGACATTATTGCCAATTCACCCACGCAGCCGCTCTGTGATACTACGAATGGGAAATTCGGACCTTTCAAAGGGCAATTGTTCGTAGGCGAGATGAACTCCGGACGCATTGTAAGGGTGATGTTAGAGCGTGTAGCCGGGGAGCTGCAGGGCGCCTGTATTCCTTTCATAGACGGCAAAGGATTGAAGAAAGGAAATAACCGACTGGCATTTGCGCCCGATGGCAGCCTGTGGACAGGTCATGCTGCATACGGATGGGGTGGGGACAATGGTATTCAACGGATCGTTTTTACCGGTAAACAACCGGCGGATATATATAGTATGCATTTGACGGCTCAGGGTTTTGACCTGACTTTTACTCAACCGCTTGATGATGCATCCGCACTGAACCCGGATCATTATAAGTTTCAGCGTTATTATTACGAGTATCATAAAAAGTACGGCTCTGCGCGCATGGATGAAAGGATGATCCCTGTTACTGATATTAAAATATCCGGCGATCACAGGAAAGTATCGTTGGCATTAGACAGCCTGCAATCCGGGTATGTGTATCAGTTGAATGTAGGCAGTATCAAGACTCTGTCAGGAGATAGTTTGGAGAATAAGATCATTTGCTATACGGTGAAAAATCTGATATCACCTGATCTGAAATAGAAATATGGATGTTAATTATAAACTTTAATTTTTACAGCAGGATAAATGTTTTTTGGGTTAATTAATGATTTGATGTGTTAACGATGACATTGTATTGCAAAACCTTATTACCTTAATAACCTGCAAATCGCCAGTTAAATAACCTTATTACCCTCGGCAAACCATGAAATTTAGTGTTACGATCTTTACATGCATTTTATCCTGATGAAATATTGCCCTCTATTGTTGCGCAAGCTCGAAGTAAAAGGTTTTGAAAACACTATCGGAAAACATTGAAATGAGACTGGGTAAGCCAATAAACTAATAAGGTAGTATCTTAGTTACAGTTCTGTTATAAAGGTTATAAGGTTAATTTTTTAAATTATAAATCATTGAGACTTTTTTTAAAAGCCCTGCAAATTTCAGGCGCCTGTTTAATAGCGATCCTTGCTACAATTGTACTGCCGGGATGTAAAGGGAACCGGGACAAAAATAAAAGCAGCACTGCTTCCCCAATAGATTCGGTAGCAGGTAATGAAGATGTGGCGCGGTACCTGAAATCGTTTAAAGGTCTGGGAGCACTTTCAGATGCTTCTGCAGCGCCTGCGCCCAGGGAAATGCTGGACAGCTTTAAAATTGCCGGTGATCTTGCTGTTGACCTGGTTTTATCGGAACCTGAAATAAACCAGCCTGTAGAGATCAGCTTTGATCATCGGGGAAGGCTTTGGGTAGTGCAGTATAACCAGTATCCTTACCCGAAAGGGCTTAAGATAATGAGTGTTGACAATTACCTGAGGGTCACATTTGATAAGGTACCTCAGGCTCCTCCCGAAGGAATAAAAGGAGCGGATAAGATCACATTTTTTGAAGATACCAACGGCGATGGCATTTATGACAAATCTACTGATGCCATCAGCGGGCTGAATATAGCGACCAGCGTAGCGATAGGTCGCGGGAATATATGGGTGCTGAACCCGCCTTATCTTTTGGCCTATCCCGATCCGAATGATGACGGTATCCCGGATGGCCCGCCTGTGGTGCATGTAAGCGGCTTTGGAATGCAGGATACGCATGCTGTAGCCAATAGCCTGACCTGGGGACCCGACGGCTGGCTGTATGGCGCCCAGGGCAGCACAACTACTTCTACCATCAGCTCTTCAGTCGTTAAGGATCTGTTCTTACAGGGACAGGCTATCTGGAGATACCATCCCCAGACGCATGTTGTGGAAAGGTTTGCAGAAGGAGGAGGCAATAACCCTTTCAATATTGAGACAGATGAAAAAGGACGCCTGTATTCCGGGAGTAATGGTACGGATCGCGGACCCTATTATAAACAGGGAGGGTATTATATCAAGAGCTGGGGTAAACACGGACCGCTCAGTAATCCTTATGCCTTTGGATTTTTGCCTAATATGGCTTACCAGGGAGATAAAAAGCGGTTCACGCATGCTTTTATTAAATACGAAGGAGGGAGCTTGCCGGCACGATATGAAGGTAAAATGATTGCCATCAATCCTTTACTGAACTATGTGGAACTGGGGCGCTTTGAACAAAATGGATCTTCCTTTAAAAATATTGATGAAGAACAAATTGTCCAAACCAATGATCGTTGGTTCAGACCGGTAGATATACAAACCGGCCCCGATGGAGCGGTATACCTGGCCGACTGGTGTGACAGCCGTTTATCGCATGTGGATCCGCGGGATAACTGGGATAAGACCAGCGGGCGCATCTGGCGGCTTCGTTCGAAAGCGGGCTATGCGCCTCATCCTGCATTTGATCTGAATACCTACTCAGGCGAACAGTTGATAGCATTGTTTTCAAATAAGAATGAATGGTTCCGCAAGCAGGCATTGCTTCTTTTAGGAGACAGGAAAGACAAGACCATTATTCCGCAGTTGATAAGGCTGTTGCAGTCCGGCGATGGCCAGATTGCCCTGGAAGCGCTTTGGGCTATTAATCTCAGCGGAGGTTTTACGGATGAAATAGCCACAGCGGCACTTCATCACAAAGACCCGTTTGTAAGAATGTGGGGTGTCAGGCTGTTGGGTGATGCCAATACAGTTTCGCCTGTTATTGCCGATCAGCTTTCCGGGTTAGCTCTGCATGAGCTTCACCCCGAAGTGAGAAGTCAGCTTGCTTCTACTGCGCGGCGGCTTCCTGCCAAAGATGCTATTCCTGTTATCAGGAACCTGCTCAAAAGTCATGATGATACGGATGATCCCGATATACCTTTATTGATCTGGTGGGCGCTGGAATCAAAAGCAGAGCAGGATAGGGAGGCGGTACTTGCTGTCTTTAAAGATCGTAGCATTTGGACTGACCCGGTCGCGCAAAACGTGATCCTGAAACGGCTTATGCAGCGGTATGTCATGGCCGGTGGAACTGAAAACTATGCCTCTGCTGCCCGGCTCTTAAAATTATCTCCGTCGATTAGATTATCCAAATTGCTGGTGAGCGGTTTACAGGAAGGATTGGGCGGTCGGAATATGGAGGAGCTTCCCCAGGATTTATTGAAGCTGCTCAAGCCTTTTCATGCTGAGTTTGGCGATGCTCCCTTAACCCTGGCTTTAAAAACAGGAGAAGAGCAGGCCGTAGACCAGGCGCTGACTGTCATAGCAGATGATAAAGCCGATATCGGCCACAGGTTGTCTTATACTTACACTATGGGAGAGATTGATCTGCCCCGGTCTGTTCCTGTACTATTAAAGATCGTGGAGAACGGCAGTACTTCAGGCGCGCTCAGGGAAGCTGCGCTGGAAGCGCTATCCCGATATGATAAGGCGGAGATCGGCGACCGGGTGGTGAAATCGTATCCTATGTTCCATTCTGATTACAGGGATCGCATGGCGGCTTTGCGTTTGCTGGCTACCCGTGCTGCATGGTCGCATGTATTGCTTACAACAATCGTGGAAAGTAAACGGATCAGTAAAGGAGATATTCCGGAAGATATTGTCCGGAGCCTGAAGCTGCTTAATGATCCGGGTATCAATAAAACAGTTGATCAATTGTGGCCGGATACAAGGGCCTTGACTTCGTCTGAGAAGATCACACGGATGAATAAAATCTTAGATCTGGTTAAGTCTTCTCCAAAAGGAGATGCAGGGCAGGGCCGGTTGCTTTTTTTAAGCACCTGCGGAGGCTGCCATAAGCTCTATAATGAAGGCGGAAGCATAGGACCCGATCTTACAGGATATGAGAGAGATAATATCAACACCTTATTAATTAATATTGTGGATCCCAATGCGGATATCCGTGAGGGTTATGAAGTGCAGCGGATCGTTACCGTGGATGGCCGTACGCTGGAAGGAAGGATCGTAGCCCGTAACGGTAGCAATATTACCATTCAGCCTGCTATGGGCGGAAGGGAAACCACGGTGGTGGCCAGGGAGATCAGTGCAGGCCCTGCATCCATTATGCCCGAGCGCCTGATGGATAAAATGTCTGACAAGCAACTCCGGGATCTCTTTACCTATATTATGAGGAAAAAATGATGGAAAGATCTGTACTGTTTGGATCGCAACTATTTTGCAAAGTATTATTTCACGCAGCGCACGCAAAGGGCCGAAGTCCGCAAAGAAAAATTCGTTGCGGGCGCTGCTTCGTTGTGAACGCCGCGGGAAATTTTTATCTGCTAATTCCTTATTACCTGCATTTCAACTTATTTTTATAAAATTTTACCCGCGTAAATAGGGGAAGGAGTTTTTTCAACAGACTTAGACTATATGCATCTTCCTGAAGACATAGCTGTGCTCATAGAAAAGTATCTTAACGGTGCCATCAGCGCAGAAGAACGCTTGCAACTGGATCAATGGTATAGCTCATTGGCAGATGATGAAGCGGCATTACCCGTGAGCAGCGAAGATGAAAAGGATATTAACGAAAGGCTTCAGCGCAGGATATTTAATACTATTACAACACTTTACAGGAACCATACACGCCGGTTCTTTTTCCGGGGATGGCAACTGCCTGTTATCGCCGCATCGGTTATACTGATACTGGTATCTATTACAGTATACTATTACATGCATTCCGGTACATTGACGGAAGTTTCCTTAGCTCAACAAGTACCCGTTCCTGCTGCAGCCGGTATTGTTCCCGGGGGCAACCGGGCATTGCTTACTCTTGCCGATGGATCAACCATCGTACTGGACAGCGCTTCCAACGGAATGCTCAGCCGGCAGGGGAATATTAAAGTCCTGAAATTAGATAATGGCTCATTAAGCTATACCGGGCAGGGAATGAAAAAGAGTGCAAATAATGAAACGGTCTTCAATACCATAAGCACACCCCGTGGCGGACAATACCAGGTTACATTATCAGACGGCACAAAAGTTTGGCTGAATGCGGCTTCTTCTATCAGCTTTCCTGTGGCTTTCACAGCTACAGGGCGCAGCGTATCCGTTACCGGCGAAGCATATTTTGAAGTTGCCCACGACAGGCACAGACCCTTCAAAGTACAGATCAATAACAGTGAGATTGAAGTGCTGGGCACACACTTTAATGTAAACGCATACGAAGATGAAGCAACGGTCAGAACCACTTTGCTGGAAGGAAAGATAAAACAAACCACAAAGGATGGGACCCTTCAAAAAATCTTATTGCAGGGGCAGCAATCCGACATCCGTAAAAATGGAGAGATAAGTGTGAGCTCAAATGTTGATACCGAAGAGGCGGTTGCATGGATGCAGGGCAACTTTCAATTCAGGAGCGCCGATCTGCGCGCGGTATTGCGGCAGGTATCGCGATGGTATGATGTGGATATAGAATATAAGGGGAATGTAGACCTGCATTTTACCGGTCAATTGCCACGGAGTGAAAATGCGTCCACCCTGTTTGAAAACCTGGCGCTGACCGGCGAAGTGCATTTCAGGATTGAAGGCAGGAAAATAATTGTATCACCATAACAAATCATCATTTCCTCCAAATTGTAATCAATTAAAAGCAAATTTGCGACAAACCCGGAATTTATGACATCAACAGCAATACGCAAGAAACTGATGACCTATATAGCTGATGCGGATGATAAAAAAGTAAAGGGGCTATACATGTTAGTGGAAGATGAGATCATCAGCAGCGAAAAATTTAAGTTATCCGGTGAGCATCTAAAAATAGTGGAGCAGGAAAGGGAAAAACATGTTAAGGGAAAAAGTAAATCTTATAATTGGAATGAAGCTAAGCAAATTATTAGAAGCAAAAGAAAGTCGTAAATGCACGCACTCTTAGTAAAGCCCCGTGCTGTCAGAATGATGCAGGATGCCTACAGATGGTATGAATAACAGAAACAGGGACTGGGAGAAGAATTTTTATCGGAATTAGACGGTTGCTTTACAAAACTGAAATCCCATCCCGAACACTTCGGAAAAATAAAAAAGAACTTTCGCCAGGCTGCGTTAAAGCGGTTTTCTTATGTAATTGTATACGAGATCATCAAAACAGAAATTGTTGTCTTCGCAGTCTTCCACACAAAACGCAACCGGAGGCTCAGGTTCAAAGATTGATCACTCCGGATTTTACTCCAGCGCTGTAATATCTTAATGCAGCTAAATTTTATTTATCCCGGGATAGGGGACAATACCTTTTCAATAGACTAAGCTATATAATATACTTATCGTTATCCCGACAAATCATTATTCACTCAAACGGCACAGAGCTATGTATTTATTAATGCTTTTAAAACCTGGTATTGTAAGGCGCAGGATTGTATTGAACACGGTCAGGGCTATGAAACTAACAATAGTTTTAATAATGGCTGCCGTTTTGCAAGCTGCTGCAAATGAGCCTTCCGAAAGGATCGCTCTTAAGGAAAATAATTTATCACCGGATACTGCTCCCATCAGAGGAAAGGTTGCCAATGAACAGGGACAGCCACTGGAAGGTGCTACTGTTTTGATAAAAGGGACCAGCAACGGAACAAAAACAGATGCAGAAGGTAATTTTTCTATTAATGCCGTGCCCGGAGATGTGCTGGTCATTTCACATGTTGGCATGGAAACATTTGAAATAAAGCTCGGTAGCCAAACGAATATTTCGATCACGCTGAAGCCGGATATCCTGGAAGACAACGAAGTCCTTGTAGTGGGATATGGCACACAAAAGAAAAAAGACCTGACCGGGGCTGTTGTTCGTGTGAATATGGCTGAGAAAGCCAACCAGGCAAATGTAAATCTGCTGCAGGCGCTGGTGGGGACTTCTGCGGGGGTAAACCTTGAAGAAAGAGGCGGTGCATCGGGCGAACCTACATTGTCTATCAGGGGGCAGACATCACTTTCGGCTTCCGACAGACCTTTGATCGTACTGGACGGCGTGATCTATAACGGAAGCATATCTAATATTAATATCAGTGATGTGGAAACAATAGATGTGCTAAAGGATGCCAGCGCTGCAGCCGTATACGGGTCAAGATCCGCCAATGGCGTGCTGCTCATCACTACCAAAAAAGGCAAAGCCAAAAAACAAACGGTTTCAGCCAGTGCGTACACCGGATTCCAGGATATGACCAATAATCCCATGAGAGTAATGAATGCCGATGAATTTGCCATCAGGCTGGTGGACTATGATTGGGAAAATAAAGTATATGCCTGGTATAAAACCAATCCTACCAGCGCTGCGGGCAGACCGGTAAGACCTGATGTTACTGATCGTAACCTGGTATCTACTTATTTAAAAACATACGAGGAGCAGCAAAACTATCTTGCAGGCAATGAAATTGACTGGGTAAAAGAGGTTTTGCGGAAGTCTGCTCCAATGCAGAATTACAATGTCAGCCTGCAGGGAAATGCTAATAAAACATCTTATTATTTATCAGGCTCCTATTCCAGGATTGATGGACTCCAGCGGAATGACAATTTCCGGAGAATCACGCTGCGTAGTAATTTGGAAAACGAAGTAAATGACTGGCTTACATTAGGAGTGAATTTTTCCTACAGCTACAGGGATAATTCAGGTATAGCTGCCAGCCTGGCAAACGCAAGGGTAGCAAGTCCCCTGGCTAATAATTATATAGGCAAGCCTAATTATGATATTTATCTTGGAGGTGAGCTGTACCAGCCTTATCCTCTTGTAAATCTCTATATTGATAATTCAGATATAAGCAATGAGCTGTTTGCGGTGGGAAGCGCCAAAATAAATGTGCCATGGATTAAAGGGTTGAAATATGAATTCAATTATTCTCATGTGTACGCCAATACTAACAATAACACCTTTAATTCAAGCGCTACGCCTTCGGGTGTGAACAACCACGGGCTGGCAGTGAAAAACCCCTCTGAATCACGGAACTGGAATATCAATAATATCATTACCTATTCACGGGCATTTGGTGAGCACTCTATAAACGCTACCTTACTTTTCAGCAGGGAACAGAATAAAGGAAATTCCACGACGGCTACCGCACAGGGATTTGATAATGAAGTGCTGGGCTATAATAACCTGGGGCTTGGAGAAGGGGCAACTGCTGTTTCTACCGCTTATGAAGAAAACAGTCTTGCCTATATGGGGCGTATAAATTACAGTTACCTGTCGCGCTATATGTTTACCGCTACCGTGCGCCGCGATGGATTTTCAGGGTTTGGCGCAGATAAAAAGTTTGCAACATTTCCTTCTGCCTCTGTAGCCTGGGTAGCTTCTGACGAGTCATTTTTAAGAGATAGAGGATTTTCTTTAAAGCTCAGGCTTTCGTATGGTGAGAATGGCAACCAGGGTATAGGCCGTTATGCAAGCCTGTCGAGGATGGGCACGCGCTATTATGTATACGGCTCCTCTACTGCTATTGGCCTGTATCCAAGCACGTTGGGCAATGCAGATCTTGCCTGGGAAAAAACTGCATCTTACAATGCAGGCGCAGACTTTGGCTTCCTGAAAAACCGCATCACAGGATCGCTGGATCTTTATACTGCCAACACCAGCGATGTGCTGGTACAAAGGCAACTGCCAATGACTGCAGGGTATGCGAGCGTGTGGACCAATATCGGGGGGATCCGCAACAAGGGCATCGAGCTTAACCTGAGATCCATCAACCTTGATGGGCAGCTCAGGTGGGAAAGCAGTTTTACATTTGCCCTGAACAGGGATAAGATCACAAAATTATACGGTGGAGATAAGGATAATGATATTGGTAACGCGTGGTTCGTAGGCGAATCTATCAGCGCGATATACGATTACCAGATGACAGGAGGAGTATGGACGGAAGATGAATTTTTCAATGGTAAAGTGCTCAGCGGATGGTACCCGGGACAATTCAGGTATGCCGATTTGAACAAGGATGGGGCTATAGATCCTACCAACGACAGGAAGGTGGTGGGGTATAGCGCACCAAGCTACAGGTTCAGCATCGGAAATACATTGACCTATAAAAATTTCGCCCTTTCCGTATTTATCAATTCCATACAGGGAGGCAAAGATCATTACCTGGCAGATAATGCCGTTATGATCAATCCTCTTTATGAATTCCCTGAAAGAAAGAACAATTCTGCCATTAATCCATATTGGAGACCCGATGCTCCTACCACTAATACGACCGGTATTTATAATATTCCTCTTCGTCAGAGCGGGATTTACCAGAACAGGAGCTTTGTACGGCTGCAGGATGTTTCGCTTACCTATACTTTAGGAAAGAGCGTGCTGAATAAATTAAGGCTGCAGTCAGCCCAGGTATATGTATCAAGCAAGAACCCATACGTGTGGACAAAGTGGCAGGGATGGGATCCGGAGATCGGTGTGAGCGATACGCCGCTGATGAGAAACTTTATTGCAGGTCTGCGGCTTAGCTTATAAATGCAGGCTACGGATCATAATTGATGATGATAAATTTTAAAAAGTAAATTATGGATAAGAATAGAAAAATATTCGGTCAAAAATATTTAATAATAGCGGCGATGGCGCTATGCATATTCAGCTCCTGCGGCAAGAGCGTTCTGGATGAGCATCCGCTTGATTTTCTTTCACCGGATAATGCTTACCTTACTGAAGCCGGGGCATTGCAGGGCATTACAGCCATACACGACCGTGTCCGTTCTGCTTATTATTCGTTCGGGGAGTTTGGCGTAATGAACTGGGCTACGCATGGGTCTGACCTTGGATACAATGGTGAAGTGCCCGGACCCGGATCAGGATATATCAACTCGTACAAAGATGATCTGACACCGGTAGCGAGAATGGACGTGGATACATGGAAGGCAGGCTTCGAGGTCATTCAATGGGCGAATGTGTTGATCGATAAAGTACAGCAGGCAGATTCAACAGCCTTCCAGGGTGGTGATGCAGGCAAAAATAAATATATCGCCGAAGCCAGGTTCTTCAGGGCATGGTCATACAGGTATCTTGTTTCTACTTATGGAGATATCCCGCTCTTAAAGGAACCGGTAAACTCTGCCAAGGACGACTTTCACAGGGATCCTGTTGCCGATATCCACAACCTGATGGTAGAGGATTTCAAATTTGCTGCAGAGCATTTGCCCAGGCGTGGTGCGGAAGATGCTCCCGGAAGAATTACCCAGGGGCCGGCATGGCACTACCTTGCTGAAACTTACCTGGAACAGGGGGAAGCACAACTGGCAGTTGACGCAGCCTCGCATGTGATCAATGATTACGGGTATGCATTGATGACCAATCGTTTTGGAACAGGTCTGGGTAATGATGTTTTTGGATCAGGTGATGCATATTACGACCTTTTCCATTTTGGCAACCATAACCTGGCAGAAAATACAGAAGCGATGTGGGTGATCCAGGTGGAACCTCCTCCAACCACCGGCGGCGGGCAGATAGCAAGCGCTTATATTTTTGGTCCCCGTTATTTTGATATTGGTCTTACTCCCGATGGCAAGAAAGGGTTCCGGGGAGAATTATATAATGGCGTATATACAGGCTATTCGGATACATTGGGACGGCCCACTGCCAACTGCCGTGGTACCAGCCTGGTGTATTACCATATATGGGCGAGCGACTGGAATACGGATGATCGTAATAAAGAGCATAACCTGAAGCGGAATTTCTATTATGACAGCCCCGGATCGGCTTATGATCATCATAAAATTGATTTCAGCCTTTATAACCCGGCACGTCCCGATCCCATAGCGGATACCTGTAAGATCATTTTCCCGATTCATATCAAGTTTACTGATCCTTTGCATTATTTTTTACAGCCCAACAGGTCGGGTGGTGGCATTACCCATAAAGACTGGTATGCTTTACGTTTTGCTGAGACCTTATTGCTGCGTGCCGAAGCTTACATTGATCTGGGCAAGCCGGATCTTGCAGCAGCAGATATCAACAAAGTGAGAGAAAGATCGCATGCCACTCCCGTAGATCCCGCCGACGTAGATATTGATTATGTACTGGATGAAAGAGCAAGAGAGCTGTATGGCGAAGAATGGCGTCTCATTATCCTGCGTCGTACAGGCAAGCTTATTGAAAGAGTGCGTAAATACAACGATAACCCACTCTGCCCTGGTGCAAATATTGAGGAACGTAATATTCATTGGCCTATTCCGCAAACGCAGATTGACCTGAATGTAGGGGCGGAGTTCCCGCAGAATACGGGGTACTGATGAGTGATAAGTGATAAGTAGTAAGATGTTTCAGGTTGTATCCAGGTATAAGGTGTAAGGCATAAGGTGTGAGGCGAACCTGAAACTTGTAACCTGAAACCCAAACACAATAGCCATGATAAAAAATAAAATCGGCAATTCCCGTTCGGCAATAATGCAGTTGGTCGTCGTGGTTTTGCTGATTTTATTTTACAATGGATCTCTTGCAGGGACATATAATATTAATCAGGTAAAACGGGATTCAATTCCTGCAGGATTGCGCTTATCCACATTTGACATTGATGCTACTCCTCCGGTAGGCAGCTCACTGACTTATGATAAGATGATCAATACCTGGGATCTGGGATTGCGTGCCCGGGGTATTGTATTAACAGGCCCGGGTAAACCTATCGTGTTATGTGCTGTGGATTGGTTAGGCATAGGTAATGAAGGAATGGATGAATTTAAAAATGCGCTTGCGGCTGCAGCAGGCACTACTCCTCAGCGTGTTTCCGTGAATGTGCTGCACCAGCATGATGCGCCCAGGTATGATGCCGGGGCGGAGCAAATACTGCTCGAAAATGGTATAGATCCCGTTCCTAATAACCCGGTAAGTTTTGACGGCGCTTTTGGCAGGGAAACAATACGTCGTTTGTCCGTTGCTGTTAGAGGCAGCCTCAAAAATACCTCTCCGGTAACGCATGTTGGTTTTGGAACGGCAAAAGTAAGCCAGGTGGCTTCCAACAGGAATATCTATGGCGCTGACGGGAAAGTACGGGCAACCAGGATGTCATCCACTAAAGACGCTTCGCTGCGTGCAGAGCCTGAAGGACTGATTGATCCTGTATTATCTATGGTGAGCTTCTGGAATGGGGATAAGCCCATAGCGGTATTGACTTATTATGCTACACATCCGCAAAGTTATTACCGCACCGGCATTGCCAATCCTGATTTCCCGGGCATTGCGCGGTTTTTCCGCCAGTTGGCGGTGCCGGATGCGCTGCATGTCCACTTTAATGGTGCAGGCGGTAATGTTGCGGCAGGAAAATACAATGACGGCTCACACGAAAATCGTTTGATATTGGCAGAACGGCTGGCAGATGGTATGAAAAGGGCATGGGAATCCACGAAAAAAGAACCGGTTACCGCAGACGGCGTGGACTGGATCACGGAACCCGTATCCATCCCGCCGGCTAAATATTTATATGCCATGCAGGAAGAACTTAAAACCAGCAACGCTTTATTGATAAAGAACAGCGGCATAGCCCGTAAAATGGCCTGGCTGAAAAGATGTGAAGCAGGTAAGCAGATTGATATCGGATGCCTGAAGATCAACAATGCAAGGATCTTATATATGCCGGGAGAATTGTTTGTAGAATACCAGCTTGCCGCTAAAGCGGAACGCCCCGGCTCGTTTGTAGCCATGGCTGCTTACGGCGACCTGGGCATGGGATATGTTGGCACTGCAAAGGCTTACGAAAAAGGCGGATACGAAGTCAGTGAGCGAGCTTCAAACGTAGGTCCTGAAGCTGAACCGGTGCTGATGAAAGCAATTAAAATAATCCTGAAGAGGTGAGAGAGGTGAATGGTCAATAGTGAATAGTGAAACGACAAACGTCAGAGGTGAGACGTGAGATAGCTGAAACCTGCAACTAAATAACTCACACAATGAAAAGAAAAGATAACTCAAGACGTGAATTTTTGAGAAAGAGTTCTCTTGGAGGATTGGGCGCCCTGCTTGGTACGCCTTCTCTGTTTGCCAAAGCAGAAGATATGCCGGCAGAGCGCACGCTGTCTGTGCATCCGCGGTATTACCGCTGGTATGTAGATCAGGGAGTAGAATGGCTTGAAACCAATACTGATTATGCAACCCTCAACTGGAATATTCCTGTTTCGCAGGCAGCGCTTGTGCTTGTTGATGTATGGCAGCGGCACTATATCAAAGACACGGAAGCACGCGCCGAAGCGATCATCAATAATAACCTGGTGCCTTTGATAGCAGCATGCCGTAAATCCGGTTTGCAGGTCATTCATGCTCCTTCTCCACCGGTGGCAAAGTTGCATCCCAACCGGGTGAAGCTGGTGCCGGCATCTGAAATGAATATAAAGCATGATAGCTGGCCTCCGGCGACATTCAGGAGTTTAAGCGGACCTTACCAGGCATACAGCCGCCCGGAAGAACCCCGCGAAGCAGAGAGGCAAGGTTTGCCGCCACTGACCTTTCATCCCAAGATAGTACCGGTTGGTAAAGAAGCTGTAGTAGCTACCGGTGAAGAGCTGCACCGGTATTGTAAACAGCAGGAGATACTCTTTTTATTTTTTGCGGGTTTCAATACCAATGCCTGTATCCTCAGTCGCGATTACGGAACGCTCCGGATGAGCGACCGTGGATACCAGGTCATGCTGGTAAGGGATTGTACTACCGGCATGGAATCAAAATATACGCAGGCGAATTTGAGCCAGACCACCGGCGCTATTCTTTTGCTGGAGATGTTTGGGCAATATTCCGTGGCGTCGGATGAAATAATAAAAGGGCTGCCTGGAAAAGCCTGATGATATGTTTGTGGAGGAAAATTTCAAAAATCACAACATCTGTTTTATTTTATAATGGTTAGCAATTTTAATCTCAATACGAATTAAAATAATTAAGATGGCAGTAGTACTATCGGTTTTAATTTTTACCATCAACCGGATAAGCCACCTCTTTTTGCCCGGTTCGGCCAAAGGCGGAATTGAAAAAATGCGAAGCATATTTTTTCAAAGGATAAAAAGGAACGACGTTCCGGTTATCCCGCTAAGTGGCGGGACCCGCTGCGGAAGCAAAAGCAACCCGCTAAAAAGAGGGAGTATACGATCAGAATATCTGCTGCTATTCTGTTTAATTCAATTCATTCAACCTGTTTCATCGCAGGATACATTTGATTTTTCAAAAAAAGGCGCCATTCATGACCAGGTGATCCATTCCTGGAACACTCATTACCGTGATTATTTTGCTTCAGAAATTAAGAGGAGGTTATTCCAGGATAGCGATGTCTATGTTTTATACGACGTTCAGATCGGGGGATTACAGTCTTTTGTAGAGATGACCCGGAGATGTAAGGATACCCCCCAAATTGCTGAGCTGGTAGATCTGTTAAGTCCTGTCTTTTCTGCATTAGCACCTATCCCTGATGCCGACAATAGCAAGGGTTGGGTCTGCTCCGGTGGGAATATATGTACAGCCTATGGTTTTCTTGGAAAGGAAGTGCCTCTTTGCAGTGTGCAGTTTTTGGGCCTGCTGGGCGCGCTTGCTACTAATATATCCGGGAATATTCCTCCTCATCAGCAAACAATAGCAGAGAAGACTTTTCTTACCGAGGCTTTCAACACTATGGCTGTCCAGTTGAACCGCTGGTTTACGGCAGGCTATTTCACTTCGGTTGATAAAAGACTTCATGTTACTGTTGCTGATATTACAGATGGAAGCTCAAGATATTTTTTTTCCGACAAAGATCTTTGGTGTCTTACTGTGCTTTCTGATCTGTCTGAATTACATCAGGCCGGTACGCAACCAGTTGCAGAGGATGGAAAAAAAGCTTTTAATGATTTGCAAAACAAAAAAGACGGCATAAAAAGCATATTTGACTTATTCCTGGCCAGAACTTCTCTTACCAAATCTTCCAAAGGAGTAAGAGCTGAACTGGATAAAGGATTCTGGAAGTATCATTTTGATAACAGGTATGCCGGTTATAGTGGTGCTATAAGCCCTGTTAGCTGGGAGAAAAACAGCGATGGAAAATCGGAAATTAAAACGCTGGTTACATGGGATAGCGCTTACCTTGCACAGAATGTGGCATGGGATATCAGTCATTCAAGAAGACTGGTTCCAGCTTTTGAAACTTTCGTAAGAAACCGGGAAAACATAAAGAAAGTATGGGGCTATGATAATCCTGCTTTTGACCCGGTAGCGCTTCGTTTGGCTTATGCCAACCAGGTAGCTGAAAAAATATGGAATGGTAATATAGATTATCCTTTATTTTCCAATTTCTGGAGCGGGGATAATGGTTGGTACAGGGTGGCTTATGCCAATCAAACGGGAAGACAGTTCGTTGGGTATCCTCCGTATGGATTGAATACTTCTATGCCTGATGGCGGGTATGCGGTTTGGGGAGCTTTTCAACCAACTTTAAGAATTGTTTTCAGGAATATTTTTGCCTTAACACAAAGTGATGATGCTAAAGCAAAATCTTTTATCTCGCAGTATTATCAGGGGTTCTCGGGCAAACGCTCAGATGATACTTTCAAAAAATCAATTCAAAACCTTTCTTTTTTATCGGATATGGTAGAGCTTCCTTTTATTGATCCGGATAAATGAGAAATCAATAGAGAATGTTGTTTTGTTTATAGAATTAGGTATTTTAAAATGCAGCGTTGAAATGATTATGATAATAGTAAGAGCGGTTTTAATCTTTACCAGTAACCGGATAAGCCGCCTCTTTTTGCCCGGTTCCGCCGCAGGCGGGATTGAAAAAAATGCGAAGCATATTTTTTCAAAGGACAAAAAGCTGCAGCGTTCCGGTTATCCCGCCAGGTGGCGGGACCGGCTCGGAGGCAAAAGCAATGAATTAAGGGGATGTACATAAGTTAAGTGATCAAATATCTGATGCTGTTTTGCTTTATTTTTTTAATAATGAACTTGTTGTTATATGCTGAAAATAAATCGCCGAAAGTTTGTAGCCAACACGGTTAGCTCCGGCGCCGGTCTGGTGCTGGGCAGCCGCCTGATGGGATTGACCCATAAGGAGGAAATATTTTCTGATGCCGGAGAGAAAAAAAGGAACCTCATGCAGGAGGTTTTGAAATACCGGAAGATAGATACGCATGCCCATGTAGATGAAGGCAGCTACAGACCGGAGGTCAATTTAGATTTCGCCGACAGGCTGGGTATTGAAAAATTAATGATCTCTGATTTCATAAGGCCTCACACCGAAGGAACCCCGGATGATTTCAGGGCAAGAAATAATTTTGTAATAAAATGTATAAAGGAGCGCCCCGACCGGTTTATCGGAACGGTAGTGCTGAATCCTAAATACGGAAAAGCATCGCTTGAAGAAATAGACCGTTGTCGTGATGCAGGTATGATCGGGCTGGGTGAGCTTTATAACCAGGTAAAGATCAATGATCCTTTATATTACCCCATTATTGAAAAATGCATTGATATCAACTGGAATATTATGATGCACTCTGCTATCGGGTATTCCAGGGTTGCCCTCAACCTGCACGAACCTGAAAACATTTCCCTGCCCGAAGATTTTGCAGACGTTGCCAGGCGATACCCCGAAGCCATGTTCCAGTTTGCGCATATAGGAGGAGGTATTGACTGGGAGAATGCCTGCAAGATATTAAAAGATGTGCCGAATGTATTTGTAGAAACATCGGGTAGCAATAACGAGGCTAATATGATCGATTTTGCAATGAAGTATATAGGTGAAGACAGGCTGGTGTTTGGATGCGATTACAGTTTTTACCAGGGAGTGGGTCAAATATTTTCTGCAAAGCTGACAGATATACAACGGAAAAAGATCTTTTTTGAGAATATCAGTAAACGGTTGAAAAAAGGAGGTAAAGATGTTGATTGACAGTAATGCTTATGTAGGCCACTGGCCCTTCAGGCAATTTGAATATAATACGCCTGAGGCACTTTCGGAGAGAATGAAAGAGTTTGGTACAGATGTTTCAATAGTCAGTAACCTTAATGGCATTTTTTACAAAAACACACAGCATGCCAATGAAGAGTTATTTGAATGGATCAACAGTAAAAGAGTGTATAAAGACAGGTTTATCCCGTTTGCTGTGATCAACCCGGTGTATGGGGGCTGGCGCGATGATCTCAACACCTGCATCAGCAGGTATGGATGCAAGGGCGTCCGGCTGTATCCCCAATACCACAGGTATGATATTACTAATCCATTCTGTGTTGAGCTGGTGAAGCTGTGCCGGGATAAGGGACTGCCTGTTGTTTTCTGCCTGAGAATGGTAGACAACCGCACCAGCTCGTGGCTGGACATTGAGAAAGAATGGTCGCTCAAAGATATAATGCCGGTAATAAAAGCAGTACCTGATGCAAAGTATATGGTTGTGAATGTTGCGAACAGCACAGTTTTGAATGAAGAAGATACAGCACTATTTAAAAAAACGGATATATTGATGGATACATCAGGAAGAAATATAACAGACTGGGGAGATCTGTTTAAACGCTTCGGGGCGGGCAAATTTTGCTTCGGTACACAATCCCCTATCCTGGATTATTGTACAGGTCTGTTGCGCATCGAATCGCTTAGAGAAAGCGAAGCCGATGAGCAGGCAAAGGAGCTTTTAAGAGCCGGGAATGTGAAAGGGATGCTGGGGATATAGTGAGACGTGAGAAGACAGACGTGAGAAGACAGACGTGAGAGGATAGGCGTGAAAGCGATCATTCACGTCTCACATGACAGATGCTTTCCTTTGTGTAAAGAATAATTTCAAAACTTAACTTACAGAGATGAAGCAATCCAATAAAAAAAACACGCGGCGTAAATTCATCAAACAAAATTTACTGACCGGCGCCGGCACTATGCTGGGTATGCATTCGGTTTCGTCATTACTTGGCAACGAATCACCGAAGGGTATTAATATTCAGGCTGCACAGGAAGGCAGCTCTTTATCAGGGCAACAAAAACCCCAATGGGTGAAGTGGCCGGTATGGGATGTTGCTACGGATGAGCCGCCGGTGGTGGAAGTGTTAAGGAGCGGCGTATGGTCGCGGGCCAAAGTGGTGGAACAGTTTGAAGCAGCCTGGGCAAAAACCATTGGCACTAAAGGTTGTGTTACCACTGTCAACGGTACTAATGCGATGATCTGCGCGCTTGCCGGCCTGGAAGTGGGAGGAGGCGATGAAGTGATCATACCGCCTTATACTTTTATCGCTACACCACAGGCCGTATTGCAAACCGGTGCGATGCCCGTTTTTGTGGATACCGATCCTGAAACCTTTCAGATAGATGTAAATAAAATAGAAGAAAAGATCACTCCCCGCACCCGCGCTATTCTTCCTGTGCATATTGCAGGAATACCCTGCGATATAGAAGGTATCATGAAGATTGCCCGGAAGCACAACCTGGTGGTAGTGGAAGATGCCTGCCAGGCATGGCTTTCCGAAGTAAGTCATAAAAAAGTAGGGACTTTCGGCAATGCCGGATGCTTCAGCTTTCAGAACTCAAAGAATATCCCGATGGGTGAAGGTGGCGCTATTGTAAGTGATGATGAACAATTGATAGACCGGTGCTATTCTTATCATAACTATGGTATTGCCCATGGCAGCATGGTTGCCAAACACGGGGCGGGGCTTTCAATGTTTGGAACCAAGCTGCGCCTCACGGAATACCAGGCAGCTATAGGACTGGTTCAGTTAAAGCGGCTGGAAGCACAAACTACCATCCGCGCTGAAAATGCAGCTTATTTAAAATCCAGGCTGGAATCCATCCCGGGGATTATTCCTTATAAATTATATGATCATGTAACAAGAGTGTCATTCCATCTTTTTCCTTTCCGTTATAAGAAAGAAGCATTCAGGGGATTGACGCGCGCAGCATTTTTAAAAGCACTGTCGGCAGAGGGCGTTCCCTGTTCCAGCGGTTATGTCACTCTGAATACCCAACCGTTCATAGCCAATGCTTTTCAATCGAAGAACTTTAAGAAAATGTATTCACCGAAACAGTTGGATTACAATAAATATATGGAAAGGAACCGCTGCCCTCAAAATGATATACTGTGTAATGAGGAAGCGGTATGGTTCACGCAGAACATATTGCTTGGCTCCCGGTCAGACATGGATTATATTGTTGCAGCCATAGAAAAGATCCATAAAAATGCAGAAGCGATAAAGAGATCACAGGAGAGCTGATAAGTGAGAGACGAGAGACGATAAACGGGAGACGACAAACGATAAACAGGCAATTCCAATTACCGGCGGATATACAGTGAGCGCATGAATTTATTGACAACCTGAACTATCGTGAAAGATACAAGATTATCAGCTTGTTGCCGTCATTTCTCTCCCGACGTAATATGCCCCAATGCTACCTGGAGATTGCTTCGCCGCGTATCAGTCCTGATATTTAAAATGCGTATGGCGGCTCGCAAAGACGGGAGAGGGGCTGAGTAAATGTATACTTTGCTTTAGTGCAAGATTGTAACAAAAAACACTTTTGTCACTGCGATCCCAACCGAAGGTCGGGAGAAGCAGTCTCCTGATAGCATAGGTAATTAACTATTAAGCATTATGCCAAATTATCAATCCGTTTGTTCACAGGCGGGCACCCGCTACCGGTTGGTGTCTCACCGACCCGAAAGTGGTGCATAAGCGAAAATTTGAAATGTGCGCCTATATGATCACCCTCTTTTCAAAACAAAAAATTTAAAGGTATCTGATGAAATTCGCTTTATTGCAATGTATTTTTTTGCTGTTATTGACCGGCGCCGTTTTTTCTAAAAACACAGATACCACGCGCCCCGGCAATCATCCGGTGTATATGCCGGAAGATCTGAATGTTGAAGCGTTGAAAAAGGCCGTGGAGCCATTGATGCAGATGTCATTGAAAGACGTGGTTGCTGAGGTGCCCGAAGCGTCAGGTATCTTTTTTATAGGCTGCCCCAATTGCCATAGTGGTGCGGAAGAGATGAACGTGTTGGGATGGAAGCCCGGTATGGGCTCAAAGGTTCGCTGCAATTATTGCGGGATGATATTCCCTAATCAAAAATTCCCCAACAATCGTGAAAAAGTGATTATAGCGCCGGGCGGCGCCAGGCAGGTATACCGTTATTATGAGGACAGTACTGGTTATCCTTATTATTTTGAGGCACATGCATGGTACGAGAGATGGCTGTGGATCAGACCTCTGGCTGAAAAGCTTGCACAGATCTGGTATATAACGGGAGACAATGCGTATGGTGACCGGGCAGCAGCCATTGCCGGCCGTTTTGCGCAGGTATTTCCTGATTATGCAGTCCGCTATGATTATCCTGATGCCCCGGTACGTTTTTTCCCTGCTGATCAGAAATGGCCCTATGAGGGATTGACTCCCTACCGTGGTGCGAAATGGAGATGGTGGGGATATGATGATATACCTACCCACCTGGCGAATGTATATGATATTTTAAGATCGGGGTATGACTGGAAAAGAATGGATGCGCTCATTGGCCCCGGAACGGATGAACGGATAGCCCGTGATCTGCTGCAATTGGGTTATGACTTCACTACCGCCAATCCGGAAGAATATTCTAATAAATCTCCCGGCATGTATGCTGAGATGATACGGGTGGGCCGCATTTTGGAGAATCCTGTAATGGTGCATGAAGCGGTGAAGCGTTTCAGGGAATTTTTTCCCAAAGGATTTTTTGCCGACGGATGGTGGAAAGAAGGAACGCCTTCCTATCACGACATGACGATAAAGAGCCTGGAAATGGTAGTGAAAGCGCTTGAAGGCTATGTGGACCCTGCTGACTGGAAAGGGGAGCGCTTTGATCACCCGGATTTAAGTAAAGAAACCGCTCTCTATGAGAAAGCCCTCCGGGTCAACAGTGAAGATGTGTTGCCCAATGGGCGGAAAATCCCTGTTAACGATACATGGGGATACGATTGGAAGTTTGGATATACCAGGGGCAAAAAGGCGGACAGTACAATATCAAGGCTTTGGCCTGCTTTAGGCAATGCAGCAACAGGCACAGGACAGGGAGAAAACCAGGTGATGCTGAATGTGAACTGGAGCGGTAACTATGGCCATTCGCATTATGACAATGGCGCTATTATTTTGTATGCCGCAGGCCGTGAGCTGCTTTCTGATATCGGGTATACCCATTCAAAATACAGGGGGTGGACTATTCATACGGCATCCCATAATACTGTTGTGATTGACCAGAAGGTCCAGGACGCAGGCTCAATGAAAAAGCCGGTAACCGGAAGATTGAAATTTTATGACGACAAAGATCCTCATGTTAAGGTAGTAGATATAGATGCCTCTCCGGCCTATGCAATTGCTGATGTATACCGGAGAAGATTGGTAATGGTGCATGCATCTGCCGGTTTTGATTATGTAGTGGACTGCTTTGATGTAAAAGGCGGGCAGCAGCATGACTGGTTTTTGCATGGAATGTGTGAGGAGGAAGGGACGCTTCATACCAGTATTGCGCTGGATCAGCCATTGGAGACTTTAGTGCCGGCATGGGGTGGCAGGGAAGCGCCTAAAACACAATCCGACACAAACCCGAAACGCTTTCATGCTTATGCGTATCTCCGGGATATAAAAAAGGGTGCGGCTATAGCGTCTTGGACAGCAACCTGGCGCTATGACAGCGCAGGATTATGTTCTCATATCCTGTCTGAACCCGGAACTGAAGTCTTCCGCTTCCGTGCACCGTCTGTGCGGCGTGCTAATGAAGATGACAACAAGCTGGATGACTATATGAGCAACGGGATCATGCAACGTCATTCAGGCGGCTCATCTGCTTTTATAGCAGTTCATGAACCCTTTCGCAATGCTCCCTGGATTGAATCGGTAAAGATGGAAGGCAAAGTGATAGTAGTACGCTATAAGCTGAACGGGAAGACCATTGAAGATCATATTAGCCTGAATGAAGAAGCGGTTGCAGTTACTTCATCTGCCGGCTGGAAATATGCATCAGGCACAACGCTTACCGGAAAGATAAAATCATTGGATAATAGAGAGGGAAAATGGAGTCTGTGGTTAGATAAACCAGTGCCTGAAGTGAATTATATCCGGTTGGATTTTTCAGATGGAGGAACTTATTATTGTCCTGTTAATTCGGTTCATGCAAATAGGTTGGAATTAAAAGATGATCCCGGATTTACATTGGATGAGAATGGCAATGTGCGGTTTTATACTTTCCCGCAGGACCAGCACGACGGGCCATTACGTTATACTTTATTCGTAACAAAATCAAAAAAACCATAGTTATACAATGACTAAAAGAGTGTATATATTAAGGTTAATATGGGTAGGGTTATTGTTGGTATCTGCAGCCGGTAATGTATATGCGACCCGTATATATGGAGGTCATTATTCAGAAGAGCGTATTACCAATCTCAGGAATAATTGCCGTAAATATGAATGGGCGAAGCAGCAATTAAATGCGGCTGTTGAAAAAGCAAAGCCATGGCTGGCCAGAACGGATGAAGCGCTGTGGATGATGGTCCCGGGCCAGGATCTGCCGAGGACTATAGATGTAGCGTACGATAAATTTGCTGCCGGTCCTAAGTTTGTCGGATGTATTGTTTGCGGTGATAAGATTTTCAAATACGGAAATTATCCCTATGATCCCGACTTCGAAAATAAACCCTGGAAATTGACCTGTCCTTCCTGCGGATCTGTTTTTCCCACCAATGATTTTGGTAAATATTATCAAAGCGCTATTGACGGGTATGGATTGTTCAACCCTGCAAAGGGCGATACCAGCTTATTGTTCAATACCGCCCATCCCGATCCTAAAGATCCTTTGCACAAATTTGGTGTGGACAACGGCTTTGGCTATGTTCACAACGGCCGAGCTTATAAATATATAGGATACTATACATGGAAATACTGGATGTATATCAACGACGGGCTGGCTGCGCTTGCAGATGCCTTTCTTTATACCGGCGACCAGCGGTATGCACATAAAGCCGCGATCCTGTTAGACAGGATCGCCGATGTTTACCCTTCTATGGATTGGAAGCCTTATGCTGACCGTGGATGGTATCATTCGGACGGAGGTTCGGGACGTGGAAAAATAGAAGGGTCAATCTGGGAAACTGGTGTGGTGCAAAAATTTGCAGATGCTTATGATAAGATACTGAGCGGGACCCAAAATGATCCTTCGCTGTATGCATTCCTGAAGCATCAGTCGGAAAAATATAAGTTACCTGACCCCAAAGGCACGAGAGACTTGTTTGTAGCCAATGTGGATGACGGTATACTGAAGACTGCATTTAAAGCGGTGCTGTCCCTGCAGATCCGCGGCAACCAGGGTATGCACCAGCTTACTCTGGCAACCTGCGCTATTGCGTTAAATACAGATCCTTTGACCACGCAATGGCTCGACTGGCTGTTTGCTCCCGACGGGGGAGCCATTACGGAATTAATGATCAATCGTTTTGACAGGGATGGTACTTCCGATGAGGGCGCGCCGGGGTATGCATTTATCTGGGGAAGACAGGTTTCCACGCTGGCAGCTCTTCTCAGGGATTACCCGGCTTATACTAACCACAATATTTTCCGTGATTTTCCACAATTTAAAAATGCCTATACAGTCGCCTATCGTATGGCAGCCCTGGGTAAAGCTATTCCTAATATCGGGGATGCCGGATCAACAGGGTTAGTAAATATGCAGGCTGCCGATCCGGGTTTTATGGCGACGGGTTACCTGTATACCCGCGATCCGGCTATTGCTGTTGCAGCCTACCGCGCCAATGGTTATTCGGCAAAAGGACTTGGCTTGGATATCTTTTCTAAAGACCCGGAAGCAGTGAACCGGGAGATACAACAAATTGGAGAAAGCGCGGGACCACGGCCGGCAGCAGGTTATCTTATGAGTGGCTTCGGCTTGGCCCTGCTCGAATCAGGCAACGGCGCGTCAGGCATTGCCATCGCCAATAATTACGGGCGTACCAAAATGCATGCGCACCGCGATCTTCTCAATTTTGACCTGTTTGCTTTCGGACACTGGCTGGCTCCGGACCAGGGCTATCCCGAGTTTGCGACTAATATTCCCAGTACCACAGAATGGACGAGGAGCACCATTTCACATAATACCGTCATGGTTGATCAACAGCCGCAGGTGTCTGTCTGGGGCGGGTATACACGGCTCTTTACCCAACTGAAAGGTTTTGGCGTATTTGAACTGGATGGGAAAAAGGCTTACCCGGGTATAAAAGAATACACCCGTACCATGTTCCTGGTAGGTAGTTCTAATAGTAATAGCATTGACAGCAATGCTTATGTTATAGACGTTTTCAGCATAAAGGGAGGACATGATCATGTTTTCAGCTTTCATGGACCCCCGGGTGAGGTCACTGCTAACGGGCTGAAATTACAGGATCAGGATAAAGGCACGTATGCCGGCGTAGATGTTTCAAAAGGTACAGCCGCCAGGGATTTTCCTGTAGGATATTCTTTTTTATACAATGTAAAAAAAGATGCGGCTCCTCCTTCTGCATTTGTGATAGACTGGAAGGCAGAGGATGGATACCGGGGAATAACAGGGAAAGACGATATTCATCTTCGTATGCATGCGATGACTTCCTGCAATGATGTAGCGCTTGCAGACGGTGATCCCCCGCAAAATAAACCCGGCAATCCAAAGACGCTTAGCTATGTATTGATGCATCGTTCCGGCGCTGACCTGAACAGCAGTTTCGTTTCCGTTTTTGAACCTTACCGGGGTAAGCCTTTTATTACATCTGTGCAGCGCCTGGATAAAGGCGACGGAGCAGCCATTATAATTAAGGTGGAGAAAACGGATGGGCATACTGATTACCTGTTGTACAATCCATCATCCGAAAATGTGGTTAAGCTGCCAAATGGTGTGGTAATGAATGGAACCATTGGCTACATAGAAGAGAAAGATAATAAAGCTGATAAGGCGATCCTGATCAATGGCTCATCACTTATATATGGTAAAATGAAATTAAGATCTGCCGGCACAATTGAAGGTAAGATCATCAAAATGGATAAGGGATTTAGTGGTGAAGGCTGGCTGTTAGTGGATGCAAAGCTGCCTGTAGACAAGCGCTCTATAGGAGAACAGATCACTATTGAAACCAAAGGAGAGCGTGATGCAAGCTACAGGATCCATGATGTCCAAAAGGAAGGCAAGCTGACAAAGATCTTTTGTGGCCCTGTAACATTTGTAAGCGGATCCGCGAAAGAAAAGGAAGGAAGCGCAACTGCACCGGGAAGTACCCCTCAGGCATATTTTTATGATTTTGAAGAAGGGGCATCGTTTAAGATAGCGTCTCATGTTGCATGGGGTAGTGGGCAGTAGGCAATGGTGAATTTCACCTCTTACCTTTGACGTTTCACGTTTGCCTGTTCACCATTCACTATTCACCATACCATTAATATTATGCAAAGAAAGGAATTTTTGAAAGCTACAGGGATAATGTCCCTGTCATTATTTGCTTCGGGAAACAGCGTTTTTGCTGCTAAGGACAAAAACTGGAAATACCTGGGGCAGCCCTGCCGCAATTTCAATATCCTGGCCACTACGGTGATCACCGACCCTGTTGATGGCAGGGAAAAATTTGTGCTGTCCAATTTTGCAGCAGGCGAAACGGGTAATATTATTTTTATAGATCCTCAAAATAATACGGGCGAAAGCTTTGCTCTGCCTGTTGGAGCCGGCGCCTGGGGCCTCGTCAACTGGCATAATGAAAAGATCATCGTCGGCACCTGTACAGAGCAGGCATACCTTCATGTTTTCGATTTAAAGACAAGAACATTTGCAAAGCCAGTGGTATCCGCGGGGGAAACTTATTTCTGGCAGATGGTCATAGCTTCAGATGACAAAGTATACGGGGGCACCTATCCCGGCTGCACCCTTACTCAGTTTGATCCAAAAACAAATACCTTCAGGAACCTCGGAAAGGTCTCTGAAAATCCGAAGAACTTATACAGCAGGACAGTGCTGGCAGGAACGCCGGGATATGTGTTCATTACTTATGGCTTTGAGGAACCGGGTGTTGCTTACTACGATATAAAAAATGATACGCTGGGAAAATTAGGAAACCCGGGAGATACCATTAAAGAAGCAAATGCTGCATTTGTTTGCCTGGAAAATAAAGGAGCACTCAGCTTTTATTCGGCAAAGGACCTGTCTCTGATGGAAGATACAGACGGAGCGCTAAAGCAACAGCTTGGTTCTTCGCAAAGAAACCCGAACCTGTTGTCAGATGGCAGGATAGCCGGTGTAAAAGGTCAGGAATATTATGTTTTAGAAAAACAAAGAGCGCTGAGAGCAGAAGATCTGAAGCGGATTCCCGTAGATGCAACTCCAACTGAAATTTTTTACTTAACGTCAGATAAAAAAGGAACAATTTGGGGAGCATGTGGTTTTGGAATGACCATATTCAACTATGATCCGAAGCGTAAAAAATACTGGAATTCAGCTACATTGAGCAACACAGGAGGCGAAGTGTACGGAATGGTTTTTCATGAAGGAAAGCTTTTTACTACAGCGTATAGCGGGGGTGAGCATTCTGTGTATGATCCCTCTCAGCCGTGGAATGCATTTGATAATATAAATCCCAAAATGTTTGCGAGCGTTAAGCCCAGGCTGATCCGCCCGGTAGGAAGAACTGTAATGGGACCGGATGGTGGGATATGGACCGGCTGGTCTGCTGCCTATGGAGTGTATGGGGGAGGACTGTCGCGGGTGCAGCCTGAAACCTTAAAAATGGAGTATTGGTATGATCCTGTTCCCAATCAGCAGGTTGCCGGATTAACGGCAGATGATAAATATTTGTATTTTACAACCAATGGCGGCGCCAGCGGGCTGAGTTATAATAATGATATCAATTGCCATTTTGCGGTCTGGAAACCGGGAGCCGGTATCATCAAAGATATTATTTTGCAAAAAGGAGAAACACCTGGTTTCGGGGTTTTAGCGCACAGTAATGTAGTAGCGCTGGTGGTGAACAAAGAGATACGGATATACGATCCCGGTAAAGAAGATTTTGTAAGAACGATATCACTGGAAGGAAAAGGATGCAGTTGGTTGATCCCATTAGATAAAAAGCACATTGGCGCTTTTGCCGGGAAGACATTCTATAAGGTGGATATTTTTGCCGGAACAAAAACAATTTTGTGCGACCTTCCCGATACCGTAAGCGCTGCAATGATCGATCAGAAGGGCAGGATTTATTTTTCTGTAAAATCCAGGTTGTATGCGTTGTAGAGACAAGGCATGCGTAGAGACAAGGCATGCCTTGTCTCTACGCAATAACGACAAACGACAAACGTGAAACGGCAAACCTGCAACCAACAAACATGAAAATAAAAGCAAATCAAAAAAAAATTTACATCCGTATTGTAATATCTGCCTTGATATCTGTATGTATGATAAATGATGCAGCAGCATCTAAGTTTGTAAGAGTAGCTACCATCGGTGGCAGACCTTCTTTTTCTTTTGATAAGAGCAAAGGGAGTCAAAGTTCGGTGGATCAGTTGATCGCATTTTGGAAAGGTCAGATTGACCAGGTGCTTCCCGATAAGCCCGATCTGATCCTTTTACCTGAACTCTGCGACGTGCCTAATAATTTGCAGCCGGGTGAGTGGAAGGAATATCTTCAGGTAAGAAGTACTCAGATAACGAACCAGTTTTCGTTAATAGCGAAAGCGAATCATTGTTATATCGCTTTTGGGACGTTACGTTTAGATGAAGAAGGAAATTTCCGGAATTCAGGCGTATTGCTGGACAGAAAAGGAAAACTAACAGGCATTTACAATAAGAATTTTCCGACTATCGGAGAGATAGAAGATGGGATCAAACCCGGGGATGAAGCCCCTGTTTTTGAATGTGATTTCGGGCGGGTAGCGTTTGCAATTTGCTTTGATTTAAATTTCGGAGAGTTACTTGAGCAATATGAGGCAGAAAAACCTGATATCATTCTGTTCCCTTCCAATTATCATGGAGGTATTATGCAGCAGGCATGGGCTTATTTGTGCAGATCCTTTTTTGTAGGCTCTATCAATGGTGGTGGTACGCCTTCTGAAATACGGAATCCTCTTGGCGAGGTAGTGGCCGCCAGCACCAATTATTTTGATTTTACTGTAACTACTATCAATCTTGACTTCCGTGTGGTGCATCTTGGATATAATTTTGGTAAATTGGATGCCTTGAAAAAAAAGTATGGCAATGCTGTGAGCATTACCGATCCGGGCAGGCTCGGCCCCGTATTGGTATCATCTGAGGTCAGTGAGTATAATATTGATAAAATCTTAAAGGAATTTGATATTGAATGTATTGATCCATATTTCACCCGTTCCCGGAAAAAAAGGGCTGAGGCTTTAGGCAAGTGACAAGGCGCATTTCAAATTAACTCAATGCTACTAATTTTATAAATAACATTCTGATAATAACTCATGAACATTGATAGAAGAAAATTTGTTGCGCGGAGCGCTGCCGGTGCGGCAGGAATCTTAATGGGAAGCCGCTTAAAGGGTATGTCAGCGCCAGTCCGGCCGGAAGAACAGGAAGATGTCCTGTACACTAAACCCGGGAAATATGATCTGATGAAAGAGGTAATGAAATACCGGAAAATAGATACACATGCACATATATACTGGACGGAAGACAGTCCCGGGACACAGCTCGATTATGGAAGGAGACTGGGCATAGAAAAGCAGGTCATCTCAAGATACCTGGATGTGATGCCGGGTACACCTGATCAGTTCAGGAAGTTCAATGATCTTACGATAAAGGCGATCAAGCACTACCCGGACCACCTGTTGGGGGGCTTCGTGCTCAATCCTGCCTATAAGCAGGAATCATTAGACGAGATCAAAAGATGCGCTGACGCCGGAATGATAGGCACCGGGGAGCTTTACTACCAGGTAAAGATCAATGACCCGAGGTATTATCCGATCATTGAAAAACTGATAGACCTGAAGATGATCATACATTCTCATGCAGAGTGCCAGCTCGGGGTAGGAGGGTACCGGATGAAATACAACGGTTATAAGCAGCCCAATACATCCATACCCGAAGATTTTGTAGATATCGCCAGGCGTTATCCTGAAGGGATATTTCAATATGCACATATTGGCATGGGGGGCGATTGGGAATATGAGTGCAAGATGTTCAGGGATTACCCGAATATATATGTGGATACTTCCGGGAGCAATAATGCTGAGAACATGATTGATTTTGCTGTGGAGCACCTTGGTGAAGACCGTTTATTTTTTGCATCTGATAACAGCTATTACCAAAGCGTGGGAAAGATACTTGCCGCTAACCTGAATGAGCGGCAAAAGCAGAAAATATTTTTTGATAATTACAACAATCTTTTAAAAAAAGGCGGGAGAGGTGTTGATGGACAGTAACGTGCTTGCAGGATAAAATTTTTTTATTGCATAGGTGATCCGGGCTATCCGGTATACTATAGTGTATGCAGCTTCCGCAACATGTACTTGTTTCAATGCAAAAAAGACTTTTCAAATTTTATAAGATAGTAATATGGTCCGGTATCGTTATACTTCCGGCAGTCCTTTCTTCTTATATAAAAACAAATGATCTCAGCAGGAGCATCAAAAAGGACGGCTGTAAAAACGTATTGTCAGCCGGAGATACGGCCTGGATGGTTGGGATTGCACGGCGTATTATTACCCCCTCCACGGATGTATGGTTAGCCGGGTACGGTGTAAAACGCCCGGCAGAAGGGAAAATACACGATATATGGGTTAAAGTCCTGGCGCTTAAAAGCGGGAATGGCAAGCGGGCTGTTATGGTCACTACCGACAATCAGGGCATGTCCAGGACGATCTATGAGAGCCTTTACCAGAAAATATATGAGCGCTTTCGGCTTGACCGCTCGGAATTCATGCTGACATTTTCCCATAATCATTCCGGTCCATGTCTCCGTGGTGATCTTGTTGATTATTATCCGGGCGATGATCAGCAAAGAAAACTTGTGGATGAATATTCCGACTGGATGGAAAGACAAATTATTGATGCAACGGACGAAGCGTTGAAAAACCTTCAGCCTGCACAGATTTTCAAAGGGGAAGGGCTATGCAGCTTTGCGGTCAACCGGCGCGATAATATTGAATCGGAAGTGCCGGCAATGCTGGAAGCAGGGAAACCCCTCAATGGAGCTACAGATCACTATGTTCCCGTTTTATCAGTGAAGAATACAAAAGGGGCGCTTATAGCGGTACTGTTTGGTTATGCCTGTCATCCCACTACTTTATCCGGCAATCTATGGTCGGGTGATTATCCGGGTTTTGCACAGGTCAACCTGGAAGAACAGCATCCCGGTGTTACTGCAATGTTTTTTAATGCATGCGGGGGTGACCAGAACCCCTTGCCCCGCCGCACGGTAGAGCTCTGCGAAAAATATGGAAAAATGTTATCGGATGCAGTAGAAGAAGTGATAGCCAGACCCATGCAACCCGTACCACCCGGGTTGCGGACTGCGTTCAGATTTGTAGAGCTGGATTATGAAGAGGTAGCGACCAAAGAAAAATTACTTCCCCTTACTACCGGGAGCAATGACATACATGCCCGCTGGGCTAGGCGTATGCTCGAGATGCTTGATAAGGATATTCAATTTCCCGGCTCCTACCATTACTATCCGGTACAGGCATGGCAGCTTGGCAGGGAATTGCTGCTGATCGGGATGGGCGGAGAATCTGTGGTAGATTATTCGCTTAGGTTCAAGCGTGAATTTGGAGAAGGATCTACCTGGGTTCTCGGGTATACCAATACAATGGTAGCCTATATCCCTTCAAAGCGGGTATGGGAAGAAGGGGGGTATGAAGGAGGTCCGCATCTTGATGAGTACGGTCACCCGGCATGGCGATGGGCGGAGAATGTGGAGGATCGTATCGCCAAAGGAGTGCGCAGGGTAGTGAAACGGGTGAGGAAGTAGGGATAAGTGATCAGTGATCAGTTGTAAGTGGTAAGCGTGAGATGTGAGACGTGAAATGTGAGAAGGTACAATTTGTAACCTGAAACCCGAAACTTCTCAATAACTTTTTGTGATTTTTTTATTGCAATAGTAGGGGATATCCTCCTTTTAACAGACTTAAGCTATATGCTTATTGCTGAAGATATGGCGCTGCACATAGAGAAAATCTGACTATTAACACAGAAGGGATAAATAGTATTTGTTTTATAATAACCAAAACTTCACGCATGATGCGCTTCACATTAAGACCAGGGTACGTAACCGACGGCTGAGCCCGGCCACTATGTATACCAAATAAAAACCGGACTTCGTTTGCAGCGAAATCCGGGTAAACATTCTGGATTACATAATATATTCATCGTTACCGCGACAAATCATTATTTCACCCAAATGGCACAAAGCTATGTATTTATTAACGCTTTTAAAACCCTGTATTGAAAGCCGCAGGGTTTTATTAAAAACGGTCAGAATTATGAAACTAACCATAGTTTTAATAATCGCCGCCTTCATTCAGGTTTCTGCAAAGGGATATTCTCAAAAAATAACCCTTCAGGAGAATAATATTTCGCTGCAGCAATTATTCGAAAAGATAAGAACGCAGACAGGATACAAATTCTTTTATGCCGATGAAGTGCTTGCCAATGCCCGTAAGGTAAACATGAATGTGACGAATGGCAACATAGAGCAGGTGCTGGATGCTGCTTTTAAAGACCAGCAACTGACATACGCTATTTCGGAACGAACTGTTATTATAAGGAGACAGCAGGAAACTCCGGGCGAAGCAGCGGCAATACCTCCTCCGGTAGAGATCCGCGGAAGAGTGGTGAACGCACAGGGCGAGCCTTTACAAAATGTATCGGTAGTGATCGCAGGAACTAAAACGGGCACTTATACTAATGCCGACGGTTATTTTACGATTACAGCTCCCGGCAACAATAACATCGTGCTGGAAGTGTCCAGCGTGGGATACCAGAGCAAAAAAGTAGCTGTAGGAAAACAGACAAATATTAATGTGGTATTGGAGATAGAAGCCTCCAGCCTGAGCAATGTAGTGGTGGTAGGATATGGATCTGTCAAAAAAGTTGATTTAACAGGATCCGTAGGTACGGTGAATGTAACCGATATGCAAAAAGCGCCGGTGAGCTCCTTTGCCCAGGCGCTGGCAGGAAGGGTTGCAGGGGTACAGGTCAACAGCGTTGACGGACAGCCCGGCGGCGGCGTCAACATTATGATCCGCGGGGCTGGTTCATTAACGCAAAGCACTACTCCGCTGTATGTGCTGGATGGTTTCCCTATAGAAAATCTTGATCCTTCCACTATCAACCCGGAAGATATAGAGTCCATCAGTATCCTGAAAGACGCTTCTTCCACCGCCATTTACGGCTCCAGGGGGGCCAATGGGGTAGTGCTTATCCAAACCAAAAAAGGGAAAGTGGGCAAAGCGGTTACCACGCTTACCGGTTCCCTTGGATTTCAGCTCCCTCCCAAAGCAATACCCATGATGAGCCCTTACGAATTTATTAAATACCAACAGGAGCTTGAACCCAATGCCTGGATCACTCCAAAGTATTTTGCAGGAGGTAAGACTTTAGATGATTATAAGAATGCAGAAGGCATCAACTGGCAGGACCAGGTGCTTCAGACAGGGGTTTTGCAGACCTACAACCTGGCAATAAGAGGGGGTACCGAAAAAACAAGGTATTCCATATCCGGTAATATTTTTGATCAGAAAGGGGTGATCCTGAATACCGGGCTCTCCCGCTATGCAGGCCGGGTGAGCATAGACCAGGCGGTCAGCGATAAGATAAAAGTGGGCATTATAACTGACTATACCCAAACCAATATGTCGGGGCAGGTGATCCGGTCCATCTATGGAGGAGGCAATGCTACTTCTACGGCGCTGGTGCGGGCATGGATGTACCGCCCTATTTCATACGACCCCGATGAAGATCTTTTGGCAGAGCAGGGTGACCAGGACAATATCACGCCCAGTGATTTCAGGATCAACCCGGTAATTGACCTCCAGAATCAATACCAGCATACCATCACAGGCGTCTTAAAGGCAAATGCTTATGTTAGCTACGATATTACCCCAACGCTTAATTTCAGGTCACAGGGAGGCATCATGCAGATAAAAACCCGCAATGAGCAGTTTTATAACTCCAAGACCTCGCAGGGCAGCCCTATCAATCCTGCCAATACAAACGGGGTATGGGGATACCTGGGAATTACTGATGCCAACAGCTATTCTAATGAAAATACCCTTAACTATAAGCAGTCATTCGGGGGACATACCCTCAGCGGGTTGTTGCTCTTTGGTGTGAACAGTTTTAAAACTTTCTCTACCAGCTTCAGGGGTACTAATCTGCCCAATGAATCGAAAGGAATGGACGGATTAGATGAATCTACCACTTCTTCTTTTACAAGTCCGGCCATATCCAACACCATCAACACTATGGCCTCTTATGGCGGAAGGATTGACTATAATTACAGATCCAAATATCTCCTTACTGTCAATTTCAGGGCCGACGGATCATCCAAATTCCTGCAGCACTGGGGCTATTTTCCCAGCGGGGCTGTAGCCTGGAATATGGATAATGAAGATTTCTTCAAAAATGCGTTGCCTTTTATTTCTAACTCAAAGCTGAGAGTAAGCTATGGCGAAACAGGAAATAATCGTGTGGGCGACTTTGCGGCGCTGCCAACGCTGGTATTGAATAACACCGGCGGTGGGTATAGTTTTAATAATGGCGTTCCTACTGCAGGAGCGTATTTATCTACGCTTGGAAATGCTGCATTGCAGTGGGAAAAAACAAAGCAGATGGATATCGGGTATGAATTTGGAGTCCTGGACAACAGGATCTCGCTTGAAGTGGATCTGTATCGCAGAACTACCGAGAACCTGTTGTTAAATGCCCAGTTACCAACCAGCTCAGGATTTAGCAGTGCTACAAAGAACGTGGGTAAATTAAGAAATGACGGTATAGAATTTACCCTCAATACAGTGAATGTTACTTCCGGAGATTTTAGGTGGACAAGCAGCTTTAATATCAGCTTTAACAGGAATAAGATCATGGCATTGAATGAAGGCCAGCCGTCTTTAAGCTCTACTGTTACCTATTTATCCCAGTTCGGGCAGCCTTTGTATCTCCATAAAGTAGAGCAGCCTATTGGTATGATGATCGGCTATGTGTGGGAAGGCAATTATCAATATCCTGATTTTGATAATCCTGCTCCGGGGGTATATGTGCTCAAGCCTTCCGTACCGGACAATGGCAGCGGAAGGAATACCGTACAGCCCGGGGATATTAAACTGAAAGATATCAATGGCGATGGTACCATTAATGCCGCTGATCTGACCATTATTGGCCGCGGACAGCCGAAACATATCGGTGGCTTCTCCAACAATTTTACCTATAAAGGATTTAGCCTTAACCTGTTTTTCCAGTGGTCTTACGGGAACAATCTTTACAATGCCAACCGCCTTTTGCTGGAAGGCAACAGCAATAAGTTCCATAGCATTAATCAATATGCGAGCTATGCCAACCGCTGGACCCCGGACAACCAGACTAATGAGAATTACAGGGCAGGCGGACAGGGCTTCATAGGTTACTTTTCCTCCAAAAACCTGGAAGACGGATCATACCTGAGGCTGAAAACCATTCAATTGTCGTATGCGCTTCCGGCCCGCCTTATCAAAAAGATGTACCTGACCGACCTCGCATTGGATGTATCAGCGCAGAACCTGCTCACCTGGACGAAATATTCAGGGTTAGACCCCGAAGTCTCTACTGCGAATAATGTGCTTCAGCCCGGCTATGATTTTTCGGGATACCCCCAGGCTAAGACAATAGTGATTGGAATAAAGGCATCATTTTAAACCAGATCTGTTCACCTTATTGTATTAATAAAATGAAAAGAATATATTATTTACCAATTGCGGTTTTCTTGCTGGGCGCCGGTTCCTGCGAGAAATTCCTGGACACCAAGCCTACAGACTTTCTCAGTACTTCTACTTATTATAATACTGAAGGAGAGTTGCTTTCGGCAAGGGCAGGCGTATACGACAAAGTAGCTACCGCTGCTGTGTGGGGGCATTATGCCAACTATTTGCTGGGCTGGCAGGCTGATGAATCCTATATGAACAGGCTTACGTTGAATGGCCCGTTCAACTATAATTATTCGGGGGCCGATCCTTATATGAACGGTTGCTGGAACGCACTGTGGGAAGGCGTTAACCGCGCTAATGTACTGCTGGCCAACCTGGACAAAAATCAGGCGATCGCACAGTCCTTCAGGGATAAAATACGGGGAGAATGCCTTTTTCTCAGGGGGTATTATTATTTCCTGCTGGTACAATACTGGGGCGGAGTGCCTATAAAAACCACGCCTACCGCTTCTGTAACTGATGTGAATATTGCACGGTCCTCAGTAAAAGAAGTATACGACCAGATACTGGCGGATATGACAGCTGCCGAACCTTTGGTGCCGGGTATAAAAGAACTCGGTTTTGGTGGCGCTATCAGCAAATCCGCCGTACGGGGTATGCTGGCAAGGGTTTGCCTGACAATGGCAGGATCGCCGCTGAAAGATGTTTCCAAATATCAGGATGCTAAAACCTGGGCCAAAAAAGTAATGGATGATGTGGAAGCAGGACACAAACTCACCCCGAGCTATCCCGACATCTTTATTGAGCTTGCCCAGAACAAATATGATATAGGCGAAAATATATGGGAAGCAGAGTATTATGGAAATAATGTGGATGATTCAAAGAGTTATGCTGAATATACCAGTACCGGCTGGATCAATGGCGTTACTTCTGCAACAGGATCCATTACTGGCCGAGGAGATGCCTATATGTCTATAACCGCGCCGTTTTACAACGTGTTTGAAGATGGTGATTTGAGAAAATGGTGGTCTATTGCTCATTTTACTTATGTTACCGTCACAGACCCAGCCAAAAACGGGTTGAAGCTGATGAAGGCTATCCCTACCAATGAAAAGGATAAATGGGTTTTCCAGCCTGCGAAATTCAGAAGAGAATATGAGCCTGCATCCTCAAGGTATCCTAATTCACCCACCTATAATGCAACGAATCATCCGTTGTTAAGATACTCCGATGTCCTGCTTATGTTTGCCGAAGCGGAGAACGCGATCAACGGACCTACTGCTGAGGCGATCGCAGCTGTTAATAAAGTCCGGGAAAGAGCCTGGTCAACAGGAGTTAAAAGTATAGAAATAACCAACGGCGGATCAGGGTATACCGTTGCGCCCACGGTCGCTTTTTCTGCAGGCAACGGTAGTACGGCAACGGGGAAAGCTACCATATCCGGCGGACAGGTAACTGCCATCGTTTTGGACCGTGATACTACAGGCGTTACCTTTTATAATGAAGGTAAGTATACTAATCCGCCCACAATAACCATCAGTGGCGGCGACGGGAGTGGCGCTGAAGCTACGGCTACCATCTACAGCGTCCAGGACGGCGATGTTACCCCTGCGCAATCTGCATCAAAAGAAGCCTTTCTCTCTTTGATCCAGAACGAAAGAATGAGAGAGTTCAATATGGAAGGGCAGCGCAAAGCTGATCTGTTGAGATGGGGTATCTTCCTGAAAGTGAACCAGGATGTGGGAAATACTGCACAACAGGATTCTCCCGGATCAGCCTTTGTGCTTTCTTTTTCAAGAGTGTCCGACAGGGATGTGCTGATGCCCATACCGGATGCCGAAATGACCAATAACCAGTTGATGACGCAAAATCCAGGTTGGTAAAGTGAACAGGCGGTGGGTAATGAGCAATGGGCGATCAGCTATCAGCGTGGGCAATTTCACGTTTATCGTCTCACGTCTCACTATTCACTATTGCCTATTCACCATTCACCAAAACGCCGGGCTCATGAATTTTTAAAATTAAATTATTACTTATATGAAATTGAGATATCATCTTTTACTGTTCGGATTATTCGCAATGGTATCTTGCCAGAAAAACCTCGTTGTTAAAAATGCTCCTGACTTTACAGTAGCTGTTGATGCAGCTACAACGTATAAAGCGGGAGATCCTGTTGTCTTTAACCTGGAGGGGAACGCGGATGTCATTTCGTTTTATTCGGGGGAAATATTTCGTGATTACACTTTCAGAGAAGGAAGGGAAGTAGATGTGGCAGGGCATGGGCTTAACCTGGGTTTCAGGAGCGCAGTGGCTCCCGGCACACCCGCCGGCACACAGGCAAACCAGTTCTCTATCCTCGCGTCTACAGACTTTAACGGTAATTATAATGATCTGGCCAGTGTAAAATCTGCCACATGGACGGATATTACCAGCCGTTTTACATTGGGCACCTCCGCCACATTCGTCGCTTCCGGTACACAGGATGTCTCTGATCTGCTGGTGGCGGGAAAGCCCATTTATTTTGCGCTCAAATATATTAACAGACCGCAACTTGATAATGGATTTGCACGCCAGTGGATGGTGGAGAGCTTTACATTGACCAGTAACGATTCATTGAACAATGCGCCTGTCGTCATATCCGACCAGGTGCATACAGGCTTCAGGATCGTGGACGAAAATCCCGTGAACGCACCTGCAAGATCTACTATAACCACTACCAGGGTGACGCTTTACGGGCCGGTTTATAAAGATCCTAATGACCCGATTTATGATGAGAATAACCCGATCTTTGATCCTAAAAATCCGATTTACGACCCTACAAGTCCTCAATATGTTTTGGGTGCACAGGTGCCGGAATACATACCTTATGATCAAAACAGTCCCTATAATGATCCGCAGAGCGAAAACTGGGCGGTATCGGGACCCGTAATGGCAGATAAAGTGGATTATGGGATTGATAAACCCGTTAGCGTTACTTCCGGGATTTATCTTGCAAACCCTACTGTATATAAATATACTTATAATACGCCGGGAACTTATAAAGCTTATTTTGTTGGTTCCAACAATACCATTGATGAAACTAAATCAATAGCAAGGGAGGTGAATATTACTATTACGCCCTGATGTGAATGGTGAATTTATTCACCATTCACTATTGCCCATTCACCTCATATTATAATTAGCTCACGGCAATCAGACAGGTTATAAAAGATTTTATGATGAAACGGTCCCGACAATTTACAGTTATAGCATCTTTTTGGATACTGACTTTACTGAGTACAACTGTTTATGGCCAGGAAGGAAATTACAAGGATTGGAAAGCAGGAGTGGCAAGCGTGGTAATTACGCCTGACCAGCCAATCTGGATGGCAGGATATGGAGACAGGGATCGTCCGTCGGAAGGAAAAATAATGGACATATGGGCTAAAGCCCTGGCTTTACAGGATGCTGATGGCCGGCAGGCTGTACTGGTGACTGCAGACCTGGTGGGCATTCCAAAAAGGCTGTCTGATCACGTGAGGGACCAGTTAAAAGCAAAATATAATTTATCCAGGTCGCAGATTGCCATCAACACTTCTCATACGCATACCGGCCCGGTATTATCCGATGCCCTTGTGAGCATTTATCCGGTAAATGCCCGCCAGCAAAAGGATATTGATCAATACACTGATCAGTTAGGTGAAAAGCTGGTGAGCTTAGTAGGCAAGGCTCTTCGTTCTATGCAACCTGCGCAGCTCTATTCCGGGAACGGGGTGACGCGCTTTCAGGTGAACAGGAGGAATAATGCTGAAGCAACATTGTCTTCAGTTGTTGATCTGAATGGTCCTAACGATTATGCTGTTCCTGTTATAAAAGTTACAGATAAGAATGGAAAACTAATGGCGGTGGCATTTGGATATGCCTGTCACAATACGGTGCTTGCAGGATATAAATGGTCAGGCGATTATGCCGGGTTTGCACAGGCAGAGCTTGAGAAAAACTACCCGGGTATTACCGCACTTTTTTTGCAGGGATGTGGCGCTGACCAGAACCCTTTGCCGCGGCGGACAGTGGAGCTGGCTCAGCAATATGGAAAAGAATTAGCCGCCGCTGTCGGCAGGATGCTCAGTGAAGATATGAAGCCGTTGCCTGCCAGGCTAACCACTTCCTATTCGGAGATAGCATTGCCGTTGTCTGCTCTCCCCACCAAAGCTGAATTGTCTGCTATTGCGGAGACTTCCTCCGGATATAAAAAGCGATGGGCAGATAACCTGGTCGCCCGGATGAATAACGGGCAGGCGCTCAGCGCCTCCTATCCATATCCGGTTGAAGTATGGAAGATCGGCGACCAGCCGGTGATCATTTTAGGAGGCGAAGTGGTAGTAGGGTATGCGGTTGAATTGAAGCGGATCTTTGGTCAGGATGTATTTGTTTTGGGATACTCAAATGATGTGATGGCTTATATACCTACGGCAGCTATACTGAGAGAAGGAGGTTATGAGGGGGCATCATCGCAAATGGTATATGGCCTGCCCTCTCCCTGGAGAGCGGATATTGAAACATTAATTCTGCAGGAGGTACTGCAACTGGCAAAACAATCGGAAGTTCCCATACCGGGATCAAAAATAAATTAATCATTTAAAATCATTGTATTGGTCTGAAATAGAAAACCGTATCAAATGAAAAGATCAGAATTACTTTTAGCTATTTATCTTCTTGCTATTTTAAATGGCATCTCCTGTTCCGAAGGGTCAACTGCTGCATCATCAAAAGAGGTATCAACATCCGTTCCGCCGGATTCTCCCGACAGCGGATGGGTTAACCTGTTTAACGGTAAAGACCTTACTGGATGGGACCAGATTGAGGGTACTGCAAAATATGCAGTTGAGAACGGGGAGATCACAGGCACTACTGTTCCCAATAACCCCAATGGTATCTTATGTACGAAAGATACTTTTAGCAACTTCATATTAGAACTGGATGTGAAAGTAGACACGGCATTGAATTCTGGCATACAGATCCGAAGCCACACTATGGATGTAAAAGGTAATAAGGAAGTATATGGCTACCAGGTAGAAGTTGACCCGTCAAGTCGTGCCTGGAGCGGGGGTATTTATGATTCACGCCGCAGGGGATGGATAGCAGATCTGAAAGATAAGCCCGAAGCTCAGAAGGCGTTCAGAAATGAAGCATGGAATCATTACCGGATATATGCAAATGGGGATACCATCAAAACCTGGATCAATAATACCCCTGTTGCCACCCTGGTTGATTCGCTGGACTCAAATGGATTTATCGGTCTTCAGGTGCACCAGAGCTCAACGGATAAACCGCTGAAAGTACAGTTCCGGGATATCCGTATTAAAGTATTGGAATGATGCTGAAGGGTATGAGCTGTCAGGTATCAGCTATGAGCTATCAGCCGTGGGCGCTCACTATTTACTAATCATCGCTTGTAAGATCAAAAGATGTTCATTACTATCATGCAGGAAAGAAAAAAAAATCTCTTATTGCTCATTTGCTTTATCTCATTATGCAGCATAATGATCACCGGCTGTCATCCGGAGTCTCCTTCGCCGTTCAGCGCCTCTGCCATTAATGATCTGTCCACTTTCCAGGTAGCGGATGGCTTTAAAGTAGAATTAATAGCCAGCGAGCCGCTGGTGCACGACCCGGTGGACATGATGATAGATGAAGAAGGTCGCATGTATGTGGTAGAAATGGCGGGTGTACCATTTAATAAATCCGGTGTGGGAAAAATAATGCTGCTTTCCGACCAGAACGGAGATGGTAAAATGGATTCCGCTACTGTGTTTGCAGATTCGCTTATCCTGCCTTCAGGGATCATGCGCTGGAAAAAAGGAGTGATCGTGACAGACGCGCCTGATGTGTATTATATGGAAGACACCAATAATGACGGGAAAGCCGACATAAAGAAAATAATGCTCACCGGCTTCGATACGTCCAACCTCGAAGCGAATGTGAACAACCCTGAATACGGGCCGGACAACTGGATATATCTTGCCGACCTCCCGGTAGCAAAAGGTGATATTCATTATCCTGATGATTCTTCAGGGGCTCATTTACCGGAAAGCGGTCTCCGCTTCCAGCCCGGTAATCGCCGGATGGAAGCCTTATCAGGGCAAACACAGTTCGGATTGACGTTTGATGCCTGGGGGCGTCTCCTTATGGTGAATAACAGCAACCATATTTTTATGGACGTAATACCTGCCCGCTACCTCCAGCGTAATCCCGGCATGGCAATAACAAGCGCCATAGAAACGCTTGCAGATCACAAAGACGTGTTTCCCACAACAAAAAACCCGGAATACCAGATGCTTACAAACATCGGTATATTCACTTCAGCCTGTGGTATTTCGACTTATCTTGGGGGTGCTTTTCCCAAAGAATATAATGACGGCGTGACTTTCGTTTGTGAGCCTGTCAGCAATCTCGTTCATGCAGACCGTCTCAGACCTAACGGCATCACTCCCAAAGCAGAGCGCGTATTGGAGCGGAAAGATTTCCTGACTTCCACAGATCCTTATTCACGACCTGTAAATACTTATATTGGTCCTGATGGTGCATTATATGTGGTGGATTTTTACCGGCAGGTAATAGAAGGCCCTGAGTTTATGGCAAAAGAAGTGCTGGATACGGTAGATCTTTATAACGGCACAAACAAGGGACGGATCTACCGCATAAGCGCTAAGGACGCAGCCTCCCCGGAATGGACCAAAGGGCTGCAGCTTGGCGGGGCTGCAAGTGATCAACTGGTAGAAAAGCTGGCAGATAAAAATATATGGTGGCGGCTGAACGCCCAGCGTTTGCTGGTGGACAGGAATGATAAAAATGCAGTGCCTGCCCTGGAAAAAATGATACAAAACACTTCATCTCCGTTGGGAAGATTACATGCGCTGTGGACATTAGAAGGTATGCATAAGCTTAGTCCGGGAATGATTGAGCATGCATTGAAGGACTCTGAGCCGGGTATCAGGGAAAATGCCATCCAGCTTGCCGAGCTTCATATAGACGATGACCCGGGGCTGACCGCGGCTTTGCTGCCATTGCAGCATGACGGAGATATGAGGGTAAGGTTCCAGTTGTTACTTACATTGGGATATTTACACAGTCCTGAAGCAGATAAGGCACGTCAGGCACTGCTGTTCAAAGATATTAATGACAAATGGATACAGGTTGCCGCTTTAAGCGCGTCTTCCTCACAGGCGATGGCATTGTTAGATGCGGTGCTGGGCAAATTTGAGCCGGGCAATGCAGCTTATGCCTCGCTGGTGCAGCGGCTGGGCACTATTGTTGGCTCAAGCTACCAGTCTGATACTATTCTGTATTGTATCCGGAAAGCTTCCAGCGCTGCCTCGCAGCAGGAGAAGTGGCAGGCCGCGCTGCTGGAAGGCGTATCGCAGGGGCTGAAGAGCCGGGCCTCATTACCGGCAGGTATGCAGGAAAGCCGGGGAATACTTTTACAAAATTGTTTGGAAAGTCCTTCAATAGCTGCCAGGAAAGCTTCCCTGCAGTTGCTGCAGACCGTGGGTCCCGGAGAAGGCAGTCAAAAGAACATGGCTATGCAGAAAGCCCTTCAACTGGCAAAAGATCTACATTTGCCGGAAGACCAGAGAGCATGCGCTATTGACCTGCTTGCGCTGCAAAATCCTCTTCCTTATCTTTCTTTTCTTAAAGGACTGGTTGACCCCCGTGAGCCAACACAGATACAATTGTCTGCGATAAATGCATTGCAGCAGATCCCCGGCACGGGGATGGCTGAATTTTTTCTTTCAAAATGGAATGCTTTATCCCCGGGAGTAAGGGGCGCTGCCATTACTGCCTGCATGATGACTGACGAAAGAACGAAGTTGTTGCTGGATGCTATTGAAGCAGGGAAAATAACCAGGGGAGATGTGAACTGGTCTCAAAGCGTGCGGTTGCGGTCGCTGAAAAATATGGAGCTCCGGATGCGGGCAAGAGAGATCTTTGCAAAAAAAGATGATAAGCTGAAACCTGTCATGCAGGATTACCAGGCGGCCCTTACCTTGCAGGGAGATGCATCAAAAGGTAAAGATATCTTCGTGGCTAATTGTGCTGTGTGCCACCAAGTAGGAGGCAAAGCAGGCAGGGCTTATGGCCCTGATCTCGGAACGGTGCATGCCTGGGCGGCTGCAGATATTATGAGCAATATCCTGGATCCCAACCGCTCTATTGCACATGGCTATGATACCTGGGAAGTTACGATGAACAATGGCGAAACCGTACAGGGGATCATTTCTAATGAAACGCCTACTGCTGTTACGGTAAGCGATGCTAATTTTAAAACAACCAATATAGCGCGGCAGGATATAAAGTCTTTGAAGGCGCTTGGCATTTCGGCAATGCCTGTTGGGCTGGAGGAAAAGATCAGTAAGCAGCAGATGGCCGACCTGCTGGCATTTTTGAAGCAGGGAGAGTGATGGGAGAGAGCAGTCAGCTATTAGCTATCAGCCGTGGGCAATTGGCAGGTGAATGGTGAAACGACAAACGATAAACCTGACAGCCCATAGCCCATAGCCTAAACCTATTACTTAACAACAATGATCATTTAACAAACCATATTAGCATGAAGCCAGCATTAATGATTGCCTTAACCCGGAAAAGTGTTTATAGCCTGTGCATTGCTTTAACTTTTGCAGCCGTTTTCCTGCCGGGAAAATTTTCTTTTTCCCAGGAAAAAATAAATAAGCCGTCAACGGTGGATGCAGGTGTTGCGAGTATAGACATCACACCCGGGTTTCCTATCCGCATGGCCGGCTATGCAGCCAGGCTGAGCACAGAAGCCGACAGCGTATTGCAGCCTATATCGGCAAAAGCGCTTGCGCTTGGCAGGGACGGGCAGCATCCTTCCCTGCTGATCACGGTAGACCTGGTAGGGATACCCTGGCGCATTACAAAAGAGGTTGTTGATTTTCTTTCCAAAGAAAAAGGAATTGATCCTGCCCAGGTCGCCATCTGCGCTTCTCATACACACGGCGGGCCGGAAGTAGGCAACCTGATCAATATATTACAATACCGGAATGGTAATTTCACTGATTCGCTTTTAGCGCTCAGCCAACTGATCCATATTACGCAATATACAGAGCAGCTTACCCAAAAATTAAAAGACGTGGCGGTGGCTGCTTTAAATAACAGGAAACCTGCCCTTGTAGCCTGGGGACAGGGACAGGCGCTGTTTGCAGCTAACCGCCGCACAAAAGGAGGCCCCGTGGATGTAGCCCTGCCTATCCTGAAAATTACTGACCCGGATGGTACTTTGAGAGGCGTTTTCGTTAATTATGCCTGTCATGGGACAACGCTCGGCGGAGATATGCATAAAATTCACGGTGACTGGATCGCTGAAGCGCACAGGGTCATTGAAGCCAGGCATCCCGGCGCAACAGCTTTGATCGCACTGGGCTGCGCAGGCGATGCCAACCCTTCGCCAAGGGGAACGCTGGAGAATGTTCAGCAGCATGGTAAAGAAATTGCAGATAACGTAGATAAATTACTGACAGCTCAGTTGCAGCCATTGAATGCTCCCCCCGTGGGAAAAATGAAATGGATCAGGCTGCCGTTTTCAAAAGTACCGGATGTGAATGAGCTGATAGCACAGACAAAAGATGAATCTATAAAAGGATATAATGCCCGTCTTGCACTGGAAAGAGTGGAAAGGGGAGAAACGATCCCTTCAACGCTCGACTATCCCGTTCAGGTGTGGAATTTCGATAATAAGATGGCGATGGTGAACCTGGGCGGCGAAGTGGTAGTGGATTATTCCATCCGGCTGAAAGATGAATATGGCGCGGAGCAGCTTTGGGTCAACGGCTATTCCAATGATGTCCCCTGTTATATTGCTTCCCGCCGTGTAATAAAGGAAGGTGGTTACGAAGGCGAGACCAGTATGTACTGGTACAATAAGCCATCGCCTTTTGCACCTGAAGTGGAAGACCTTATTGTGAATGCTGCAGGCGAGCTGATGCCTTCCGCATTTAAAGAAGAAAGACCTGCCGTCAATCGCCAGGAGACCATTCAAAAAGAAGCCGACGGATCCTATCGCCTGGTTTCCTGGTTGGCTGGCACGGCAGGGGAGCGTATCAAATATATGCCGGAGTGGAAAGCATTCGGCTGGTTTGATGCAAAGGACCAGGCGTTGTGGAAAGCGAACATAGAAAAGGCAGGCAAGTATGATGTATATATCGAATATTCCGTATCGGATAAAGAAGCAGGCAAAACTTTTACGTTGCAATATGGCAATAAAAAACTAAAAGCTCAAACAGATAAGACCGGATCGTGGTTTACTTATAAAACCAAGAAAGCAGGTACGCTTCGTTTGCCTGCAGGAACAGTGGATTTTGTTTTGGGAGCAGACTCCGGGAAGGAGAGCGGCTCAGTGTTTGATCTGAGAGAAGTGAGGCTGGTACCTGTAAAGTAATCTATTCAATTATTTTAAAGCTAATGCCCGGAGAATGGAAAAGGAGCTTCAACATATAAACCGCCGGTCGTTTATAGGAACTGCAGGCACTGTGGCGGCAGGTTGGGCTATTGTTCCGGCTACCTTTATCAGCGGATTTGAAAAAGCTGCCGGTGATCAATTTTCCGCAAACAAGACCGGAGAGCGGTGGTGGGAAAGAGAGCCTCTGAGGATCGTTGAACTGGAAGAAGGATATGCATTTGCAGAGAAGGCGGAACTATTGAGTGATCTGGGTGCCAATATGGAACACCTTACCACGTTTACCGGCACTTCACCGGGGACGTCTTTTTTGTCTAACCACAATCTTTTCACAGGTAAAGAAGTCAATTTTGATACTTTAAGAGATTACCTTAATGAAGCGCATAAAAAAAACATCAAAGTAATCATTTACTATAATGTGCATGCCATCGCGTCTTCTTATGCGGATCAGCATCCGGAGTGGCAGCAGATCCAGGATGATGGAGGGCCCATTGAGCATGTTTACGGCATAGATTCTTCCTTTTGTATCAACAGCCCCTGGAGGGATGAAGTGTTCACCACCTTAAAAAAGCTGGCTTCCTGCGGCATTGACGGAGTTTTCTTTGATGGTCCCATATTTTTTTCTAATACCTGTTATTGCGACCATTGTAAAAGGTTATTTAAGGAGAAATATAAAAAGGAGATCCGCCCCAAGACAAAATTATCTGCCCTCCGTACCGGGGCCGACTGGAAAGACCTCATTGAATTCCAGTCAGACAGCATTGTGCGTTTCTTAAAAGATTCGGATGCTATCCTGAAGGAAGCTGATCCGCAGCTCCTGTTTTATATGAACAGCAGTACGCTGGGCGCTACCTGGCCTACGGGAAGAGATAACCGGAAAATTATTAAGGAGAGCGATATACTGGGAGCAGAAGGAGGATTCTTATACGGAGCATTATCAGAGCCAATTTATAAGCCGGGCGCCGTTGCCAAGCTGCTCGAGACCCAGGCAGGAGGAAAGCCAACGGTGATATTCAACGCGGCAAAACAGGGTCCCTGGGCGCGGTCAACGCTTGCCCCCGGGGAGATCAGTATACTTTACAGCCAGACCATTACCCACCAGGCAAACGTATGGCTCGCAGTATGCGATGAACCGCGCTTGCATAAAGAAGAGATGGGTATAATCAAAAAGTATAATGCTTTTATCAAAAAAAATCCAGGACCTTTTTTCAAAACAACATCAGCAGCAAGGATCGCGCTCCTCTGGCCGCAGCAGGCAAGTAATTATTATAAAGGTTCTTCTGTTCCCCTCACCGACTTTACCAAAGCGATGAGCGCAGAAAGAGGCGGCAACCTCGAAGAGGAATTTTATGGATTTTACGACGGGCTTTCCAGGAATCATTTTCCTTTTGATGTGCTTGATGAAGCTTCTCTGCAAAACGACCTGCATAAATATGACCTCATCATTTTTCCCAATGCCCCCTGTTTTACTAAAGAAGAAGCGGATAAAGTAAAGGATTTTGTAAGCAATGGCGGTAACATCATTGCCTCTTTTGAAACATCTCTGTATGATGAGAACGGGGAGAAGCTTGATAATTTCCGGCTGAAAGATGTTTTCGGGATAGAAAATACCGGAGATGTTTTCGGGCCCCTTAATTACGATTATGTTTCCCTGAAAGATGCTGAACATTTTTCGCTTGCAGCAATCCGTCAAAGCTTTACTTATGCTCCCACCTATGGCTTGAAATTAAAAGCACAGGAAAAAGCAAAAACGCCTGCCGTTTTCTGTAAGCCCCTCGCAGGAAGCTATGCCGGCAAACCGGAAGCTTCTGATGTTCCTTTCATCATTGAAAATAATTACGGTAAAGGAAGATCCGTTTATCTTGCGGGCACATTTGGTGGATCTTTGGATAAATTTCATTTTCCTGAATACTATCAGCTTGTTTTAAATCTTGCAGCCCGGTTAAGCAGGCCGGTTGTCAGGGTAGAGAATGCTCCTTCTTCCATAGAAGTGAACGTAAGAAGAAACGGGAATACTTTTTTTATTTACCTGATCAATTTTACTGCCGGCATGGTGAGACCTATTCAGAAAATCATTCCCTGTACCAATATAAAAATTGAATTATTATTGGAGGGAAAAGTAAAAAGTATAAAGGCCCTCTGGCTTGAAAAGAGTATAACATTTGACCGGAAAACAAACTCAGTTTCTTTTATCTTGCCGGTTATTGAGGAATATGAGGTGGTAGAAATAAAAATTTAAATTTCCAGAAACATGAGCATAAGCAATTTTAACAGATGGGGGTTCACCGGTATAATGTTTATGAGCGCATTTGCTATGATATTGCTGATACCGGCTCTGTCTCTTGGAAATATAAAAGAGAAAACAGACAGCTTACCGGGCGCCGCTTTGCTTTCTTATATAGATAAAACCGGTAAGACAGCTCATGTTCGTACTGCAGCGGAATGGGAGACCAGGCGCCTGCAGATACTGGATAGCATGCAGGAGGCTATGGGCAGGTTGCCCGAAAGAGAACATTTACCTCCCTTCAATATACAGGTACTCGACAGCCTGAGCACAAAAAATTATACCCGCTATAATATCCGGTTTACGGTAGCGGTCAACGAAACGCTTCCTGCTTTTTTATACGTTCCTGTGCAGCGGGGCGCGCAGAAAAAGCTGCCCGCCATGCTTGCCCTGCATCCTACCGGGGAACTGGGGAAAAGAATAGTGGATGGCCAGGGATCCTTATCCAACAGGGCTTATGCCAAAGAGCTTGCTGAAAGAGGATATGTGGTGATAGCCCCGGATTACCCAAGCTTCGGCGATCTGAAAGATTATGATTTTAAGGCTGACCGTTATCAATCGGGTACCATGAAAAGCATATTCGACAATATGCGCTGTATTGACCTGCTTCAGTCAAGACCGGATGTTGATCCCGGCAGGATTGGTGTGATCGGTCATTCCCTGGGAGGCCATAATGCAATTTTCGTTGGCGCTTTTGATACCCGCTTAAAAGTGATCGTGTCCAGTTGCGGGTGGACTTTAATGCATGATTATTTTAACGGGGATGCCGCTGCCGCTCAAAAGTACGGCGGCAAATTATGGCCCTGGGCGCAGGACAGATATATGCCGCTGATAAGGGATAAATATAGTCTTGACCCGGATAAGGTCCCTTTTGACTTTGATGAAGTGATAGCGACGCTGGCCCCGAGAGCCTTCTTTTCTAATTCTCCTGTAAATGATGCCAACTTCAATCTATCCGGTGTAAAAAAAGGGATAGCCCGTATAGCGGAAGTGTACGGTTTCCTGAATGTGCCCGGAAATATCCGGGTACGATACCCGGATAGTGAACATGATTTTCCACTTGAGACCAGGTGGCAGGCCTATCATTTCATCGACAGTGTATTTGGGCTGGCTCCCCAACCAAAGGCGAGCTATTCTTTCTTAAACAACCCGCATTATTTCAAAAGGATGGAACTGTTTGCCTTGCAAAAGGATCAGAAAAATATTGTGATGCTTGGTAATTCACTGACAGAGGGCGGTCATTGGGATACCATATTAAAAAGAACGGATGTAGCCAACAGAGGTATCGGAAGTGATGTTACGGAAGGCTATATCAACAGGGTGAATGATGTTTTTGATCTGAAACCAAAAATTTGTTTCATTGAAGGAGGAGTGAATGACCTGGCCCGTAATATTCTCCGGGAAACTATTATCAGTAATCTTGCTATCCTGGTGGATACTTTGCGCAGCGAAGGTATAATACCGGTGTTGAATGCAGTGACTTATGTTGCTGACAATTACAGGGCGATTGATCCGAAAACATTTAACAGCAACATTAAAGATCTGAATATTGCTATCGGTGCTTTGGCAAAAGAGAAGAATGTACTGCTGATTGATCTGAATAGAAAGATCACTGACGGAGAATACCTTTTGAAGCAATACGCTGTCGGGGACGGTATCCATTATACAGCCGGAACCTATGCATTATGGGCAAAGGAAATTATGAAAATATTACAGCCGGAACATGGCGGCTGGGTGTTGGAGCAGCCGAGTGCAGCCTGGCAACCCCGGGATTCGCAGGGAGAAGTTGTCTTTAAGAATAAGATGTGGATACTTGGCGGCTGGTTCAATTCTTATGAAGCGCCGCCACGGGATGTATGGAGCTCTGCCAATGGAAAAGACTGGGAGAAAGTGACGGATAATGCACCGTGGCTTCACAGCGATCTGGCTATGTCTGTGGTATTTAAAAATAAGATGTGGATGATGGGCGGCTGGTACAGGGGAAGGCTTGAAGGACATTCGGCAAGCAACCAGGTATGGTCGTCTGAAGATGGAAAAAAATGGAAAGCGGCAACCAGTGCAGCGGCATGGTCGCCGAGGGTCGCCGCCGCCGTGGTGGTATTTAAAGGAAAGCTGTGGCTGCTCGGAGGAACGGAAGATTATTATTTCGGTGATCAGAAAAGTTTAAAAAACGATGTATGGTATACGTCGGATGGTAAGGATTGGAAGCTGGCGACAGCAGATGCCGGGTGGCCGCCACGCGCATATCACCAGGCTGCAGTGCTGAATGGAAAAATATATGTGTTTGGTGGAGGCAATTACGTTCCGGGGTATTTTGCGCTCAACGATGTATGGAGCTCTGAAGATGGTGTGCACTGGACAAAGGTTTGTGATGCGGCGCCCTGGCATGAGCGTGTCTGGTTTTCCAGTGTAGTGTATCGCAACCGGATATGGGTAATGGGCGGCTGGTCGGGCAATCCTTATAAAAACTGGTCTGACCTGTGGTACACGGAAGACGGAAAAGAATGGAAGCAATATGCTTCGTTCCCGGTATGGAAAGAGCGCCATGAGCCTTCTGCCTTTGTATTTAAAGACAAAATATGGATAGCCGGAGGGATGACGCCGCCATTGGTAAATGATGTATGGTCGCTGCAATTACCGGAAGGCTGGCAGGGGGCAATGGAGAATAGGTGAAACGTGAAATGTCAAACGTGAAAAAGTGAAAAGCGAGACATGATGCACAACATCTCACGTCTCACCTCTCACGTTTGACGGAGCTTGAAACAGATTGTTCATTTTTAAAATAAATTAATTAATGAGTAACATATCCCATAGCAGTTCCCGCCGCAGGTTCCTGGCACGTACAGGCATTCTCGCTATCGGAAGCGCTATGCCCTTTGACATTATTGCTGATGCTGCGGCAAAGAAAAAAGAGCCGATCATTGATATCCATCAGCATATTCACTATCACTCACGGACAGACGAACAGATGGTAGCGCACCAGGAGGCGATGGGGGTCACCACTACTATCCTGCTTCCTTCGGGCAGGCCTGCCAATACTGCTTCCACCCACCAGGGAGTATCCAATGGATTGCAGGCGCAGGCGGGAGGTAATGCAGAATGTTATTTATTTGCCAAAGAGCATAAGAAACATTACAGGTTTGGCGCCTGTGCCGTGCCGGATGCAACTGATGCTGCTTACGAGATTGAAAAATATCTGAAGATGGGCGCTGTGGTAATAGGTGAATTGAAATTTGGCGTGGAATGCGACTCCCCTGAAATGCATAAGATATACCAGTTGGCGCAGCAGTATGATGTCCCTGTATTAATGCACTGGCAGCACGGGATGTACAATTACGGCTTCGACCGTTTTTACAAAATACTGGAACAATATCCCAAAGTGAATTTTATCGGTCATGCACAAACCTGGTGGGCTAATATTGATAAAAATCATGCTGATCAGTCGGTATTGTACCCTAAGGGAGAGGTTACTCCCGGCGGTACTACAGACCGCTACCTGAGCGATTATCCAAATATGTATGGCGACCTTTCTGCAGGCTCAGGATTGAATGCCCTTACCCGTGATGAAGCGCATGCCAGGGCTTTCCTGGAAAAGCACCAGGATAAGCTGGTATACGGCAGTGATTGTGAAGATCCTTTCGGAACAGTGGCATCGGGCAAATGTTCCGGCGCCATGGATATACAGACCATCAGGAAATTTTCCAGCAATAAACAAATGGAACGAAAACTTCTTTATGAAAATGCAAAAAAACTATTTAAACTATAATATGATGATCAATTCTTTCAGAGGCGTATTAAAGAAATGCTTATATGCAACAACTGCCACAGCACTGATTGTTCTTATTTCATCCTGTGGACAAAAATCAAAATATCCGGGGCCTCTGTCTCCTGAAGAATCCATGAAGACTTTTCAGTTCGCTGAAAATTTCAAGGCAGAGATATTTGCTGCCGAACCGCTGGTAGTAGATCCCGTAACTATGCAGTTTGATGAGGAAGGCAATGCCTATGTTGTAGGAATGCTCGACGCCTATAAGCCCGATTCCGTAAAAGGAAAGGGGAAGATAGTGATGCTGAAAGACCTTAACAATGACGGTCGTGCAGATACGGCTATCGTGTTTGCAGACAGTCTCAGGGAAGCGTCAAGTATCCTGCCATGGAAGGGCGGGCTGCTGATAGCCGCCGCTCCTAATATTATGTACTATAAGGACACGGATGGTGATGGCAGGGCTGATCAGAAGGAAATTATTTTCTCCGGGTTTTTCACGGGCAATGAAGAAGCGCAGATCACCAATCTTACTTTTGGCGTGGATAACTGGATATATGCCAACAATACCGGGCAGGCAGGCGAAGTGACCTTTAACCGTATGCCGGGCGCTCCCAGGTTAAAAATGCAGGGCTCTGATTTCCGTTTCAGGCTCGACCGCAACCAGTTTGAGCTTACCACTGGTCCTGGCCAGTTTGGGCTTGCCATTGACGATTGGGGGCATCGTTTTTTCACTGCTAATTCTCTTCATATCCGGGAAGTGGTAGCGGCGCGAAGATATTTAGACAGGAATCCCTACTTGCCTTCCGATCTCAGGGCCGCCGTCTTTAATATTTCCGATCACGACCCTTTGATGTACCAGATATCTGAAACCCCTTACTGGCGGCAGGTGCGTACAGACAGGCGTAATAAAGACTACCAGGAAAACCATCTCGACAGGGTAGAGTATGCAAGAGATCATTTTACCGCTGCCTCCGGAGGCACTTTTTATGGCGGAGATGCTTTTCCTGAGGAATATTACGGGAATATCTTTACCGGCGATGTTTCCGGGAATCTTGTGCACAGGGATATTCTTGTTGCAACCGACAGCACGCCTTACTATATTGCGCAACGCGCTGAGCAGGAAAAGAGCAAAGAGTTTCTTGTTACTACCGATACATGGTTCCGCCCAGCGAATTTTTCAGTAGGCCCCGATGGTAATCTTTACGTGATAGATATGTACCGCCAGCATATTGAAACACCGGTTTCTATTCCCGATGATCTTGAAACCGATATGGATTTTAATGCAGGCAATACTATGGGGCGCATTTACAGGATCGTGCCTCAAAGCAGTAATGGAACCAAATGGGTGAAACCTGATCTGAAGAATGCGACAGGTGAACAGCTTGTAGCTGCCTTATCTCACAAAAACCAATGGTGGCGCATCACTGCACAACGGCTGCTGCTCGAACGGCAGGATAAAACAGTGATCCCCCAGGTAAAGAAATTATTTGCCGAAAGCAGCGACCCGCGTACGCGGCTGCACGCATTGTATGTGCTGGAAGGTATGGACGCGCTGGATGCCGGTATAGTGAAGGAAGCGCTCAAAGATCCTGCTGCAGGCATCAGGGAAAATGCCGCAATACTGGCAGAAAAATTCCCTGCCTGCCTTGCCTCGCTGGAACAGCTTACGGAGGACAGTGCAATAAGAGTGGCGTACCAGGCGACCCTTAGTCTCGGGGAATATAAAGATAAAGCCATCATTCCCTGGCTTGCAAAAACGATCCTCCGGCATGGCCAGAGCAAATGGTTCAGGGCTGCGGTGCTGAGCTCGGAAGCGGGTTCTTCGGTGGAGTTGCTGGATGCATTGACAAAGAACGGCTTTGCTGATAAGGCTGAGGACTGGAAAACTGATTTTTATGAAGAGCTTGCTGAAACGATCGGCGCACGCAATCAAAAAACGCAGGTCATGAATCTGTTGCAGCGTGCAGCACAGGCTGCTGTAACCAAAATGCCGGGTGCACAGGCTGCCATAGTAAAAGGGCTTGTTGCAGGGCTGCAGCATATTGAAGGTGTGAATGATGAGATAAAGGGAAAATTAAAAGCTATTACAGGCGCTGCCGGCAGTGATGCTGCAAAAGCTTTGGAAGATATTAAAACATTATATTCCGGACTGACGGGAAAATAAAACAGGAAAGCAATGGAACAAAAGGAATATTCAAGAAGAAAATTTATTCACCAGTGTGCGGGATCCGGCGCAGCGCTTTTGGGAACATTGTTTCTGTTCAACAGTTGCGGAGGCAATGAGAAACCTGCAGAGCCGGCTGCTAAGAAAGAAGCTGCTGATAAGCCGGCAGATCCCTGCAGTGATTTCAGCGGTGTAAGCGCTGAGGAGCTTGATAAACGAAAGAACCTGGGTTATGTAGACCAATCTACGGTGCCGGGGAATTCCTGCGGCAATTGCGGGCTGTATATACCTCCTGCCAATGATACGGAATGCGGAAGGTGCCTGCTTTTTAAAGGCCCGGTACGCGCGGAAGGCCATTGTGTGCAGTATGTTGCGAAGACAACATAGCCGGGATTTTTTACGGCCATATATGTTCTTCCTTTGCCTCGAATGATTTTTGGATACAACAATTTGCTGTGCAGAGCAAAGTAAGCCACGAATTCCATAGGTCTGCAAGCGGACTGATTTATGAATACAACAAAGCCACGAATGCACGAATGAGGTTTTTTTCAATTGACCATCCATTCGTGCATTTGTGGCTATATCTCCTTTTGTTGTACAGAATGCAGTAATAAATATATAAAATACATTAGTGCATTCGTGGCTATTGTACTTACAGCTCATTTATTTTTTTCATCACATTTTGTACCATCGCATCACAATAGATTAAATTAAACTCAAACAGCTCGCCCGGAGAATATGTTTTTTCTATCTCGGTTCTTAGCATTGTCTTTGCCCTGTTCACCCGCACTTTTACATTGACTTCGCTGATATGAAGCAGGCTTGCTGTTTCCGATACGCTAAGCCCATTAATCTCCCGCAATGAAAATGCCATCCGGTAGCCGAGAGGAATTTTGGCCAGAGTATTTTCGATAATATGTCCCAGCTCCCGGCTTTGAACCATTTTGTCCGTATCATTATTCGACCGGGTAAACATTGGTTTTGAATTTTCGCTTACATCCTGCATTATCTCGTTTTTAAAGCCTGCTTTCTGTTTTTTCCTGTAACAGTTGTTCAGCATGATGCGGATGATCCAGGTGCCAAAGCCGGAACGCCCTTCAAATGCAGATAAATTTTTATAGGCATCAATGAAGGTTTCCTGCATTAAATCCTGCGTGTCTTCATGGCTATAATTATACGACCTTCCCACTTTGTACAGGTAAGCATTAAACCGCCTGACAATAATTTCATAAAGCGATTTTTCCCCGCCTGCAATGCGTTGTATGATCTCTGATTCGGTATACTTTTCAAACTGAACCATGGTTTATGCAATGATTTTAGATATTCTTGCCATAGCAAAAGCCGAAATCGCCATTACAAGGTCCCGCACAGCTACATCCACATACCTGAAGCCGAGCAGCAGGGTCAGGGCAATGACCGTAAGCCACGCTGCAACAATATATCCTCCAATTTCGGCTTTTTTCAATACAATAATGCCTGCAATTATTTCAATAACGCCTACGATCATCATGAAAGCCGAGGCGGAAAAAGGAAGCACGCCTGCTATTGAGGGATTCAGGTATTGCTCCCAATGCGTAAGCAGGTTTGTAAATTTATCTGCACCGGCAACGATAGGGACAATGACGAATGTGAACTTTAACAGCCTGAACGCCTGTGTCAGCGTCTGTTGTGAATTGTTACTTTCCATTTTTTTATTTTTAATGTGTTACTGCTTCATTGGAGTAAACAAAAAGCGGAAAGGTTACAAAATATTTAAAATGATCTCATCATTACACTGTGCTTCATTTCGAAAAAGCGGATTTTTCTTTGATGAACAGCCTTTTTGTAATTGCACAATACTGAGCAAAATCATTTCCGGTACTCCGCTTAATCAGCATTTCAATTATTTTGGCAGTGTATTTTGCCGGAGAACTTAAAATTAAAATTTATGAAATTTCGTATTGAATCTGCAGGGCATAAGCTTAGCCCGTCTTTAAAAGAATTTGCTACGCTTAAATTAAGTAACCTCGGCAGGTATTATAAAGATATCCAGGAGATAGAAGTGACGTTGATAAATGAAACGAAAGGCGCTAAGGAAGTCGTTAACTGTACGCTCAATATAAGAGTACCGGGCAAAGATGAGTATATCAAAGCTTCTTCAGCTATTTTTGAAGATGCTATACTTAAAGCTGCCGAAGGTGCTAAAAGAAGGCTTCGTATCCGCAAAACGCAGTTGCAGATCGCCAGGAAAAAGAAAACGCCCAACAGAGAAGTTTCTGCTGAAAAAGCATTGAAGTAACTAATGCACCTTTTTGGAATAGGCGCATTTCAATTTTTCGCAGGTGGGTGGCAACATCCGCCCGTAGAACCGCTACCGGTCGGTGTCTCGCCGACCGGAAAGTTGTGCAGGAGCGAAAAATTGAAATACGCCCTTTTAGAATTGCCCTTTTAAATTTTATTGCGTTTTTTTTAAATTGCAGGGACATAAGCAATGGAACCTGCCCCAATTAATACCAGTGAATTATTAAAGAACCTTCGCATACTGAACCAGATAGGCGCTTCCATTTTATCGGAACATACAACAGCGCAGATCGTTGAGACAGTGTATCACTATGTGAATCAATTGATGGATGCTTATTCTTTTGCAATAGGGGTATATAATCCGGCGTCCGGCTTTTTTGATTACACGGGTGCAAGAGAGAATGACCGGCTGGTGCCCCCTTTTTCTATTTATGCGCATAGCGATGAACGTTTTTCAGGTTGGGTTTTTGCCAATAAAAAAGAGATACTGATCAATGATTTTGAAAAAGAGCACCGGCATTATCTGCCCGGATCAATCAGGGCTTTACAGGGACTTGAGCCAGCCTCTCTCATGTATGTGCCCATCCTTTCCAACAAAGAGATCATTGGTATATTATCTGTAAGAACGCCGGTTAGAAATGCATACACCGTTCAAAGCCTTGAAGTGCTTAAAATGATGGCAGTATTTATAGGCAGGGCTTTGGAAAATGCAAAATCTGCAAAAGCACATATTCGGAAACCGCTTCCCGGCGGGTATTCCTTAAACCCGCTTTCTGCCCGCGAGCTTGAAGTGCTTGATCTTTTATCAAGAGGGTATGCCAATAAAAATATCGCTGAGGCTCTTTTTATTTCTGCAAGCACGGTAAAAACACACACATTAAATATTTACCAGAAACTTGATGCGGCCAACCGGACACAGGCTATACTGAAAGCAAAAGAATTTGGGCTGATCAGCTAAAATCCACCATTTGGCTGAATGCAGAGGATAATACCGTTTCTACTTTTGTACAAACAAATTCATTTTACTGTTATGAACAATCAATTATCTGCTGTTTCAGCAAAACACGTAACGGATGACCAAATGCTTGAGCGTTCACGCTGGTACGGTCCTAATTTATTTACAATGCTTGCTACCGCTGAAGAAACGCGCGGTGCATTTTCCTTAACGAAAGTTACATTGCGGAAAGGATTTGAACCTCCACGGCATGTGCACAGCAGGGAAGAAGAAAGCTATTTTATTTTAGATGGCGAGATCATATACGAGGCCGGCGAGCAGAGCATACGCGCAAAAGCGGGGGATTATGTGCATCTGCCGCGATTGATACCGCATCATTTTACATTGATCAGCGACACGGTAACATTACTGCTTATTATTACGCCAGGCGGTTTTGAAAATATGTTTATTCAATGCAGCCGTCCTGCATTAGGTATGCAGCTTCCTCCTGTACCAACCGCCGCACCCAGCAAAGAGTTTTTTGAAAAAGTGAACAGTGTAAGCGCTGCATTGGGTGTAACTACGCTTCCCGACCTGTAGCCTCCGGCCAAGTAGCAACCTGACAGCACTGGTAGAAGACAAAGTGAGTATCAGCAGTGAAGTATTCCGTGTACTGCTTCATTGCCCTCGCTTTTTGTATAAATAAATGTAAAAAAAACTGCACAGTAACATTGTCTGCCGGCATTGAACTATTTTTAAAGCATTCAATGCATCCCGTATTATACCATATTGCAACTGTTTTCCTGCTTTTGCTTTTCCCGCTGAAGGATATTTCTGTTTGCCTGCTTGATTGTAAGCAAATAGCTGCGGTAGCTGCATCCGCAGAGGACGACCTGCCCGAATTCCCTGAAAAGAAAAATAACGGGGAAAAAGAATGTCAATACGAATTTGTACCCTTATATCATCGTGCCGGTATCATTGCTTCAATGTCTGCAGCAGCGATCATAACAAAAATGCACAGGCAGTTTACTTTTTATTCAGATGCATTACCTGAAGTGCCTACACCTCCTCCTGAAATAAACTGACCTTTTCTTTGCTTTCTCACAAAGGATTCACATGCTGCGAATTTTGCAGCATGCTATTTACATTATTAAATTAACAACAATGAGTGCTAAATATACAGGCAAACGTATTCAGTTTATTGTCCTTTCATTTGTTATATGTGGATTTTCTTTTGCACAACATGTTCCGGAGGAAACAAAGGTCACATATCGCGATATTGACCATGCGTTGCTGAAAGTTGCACAACTAGAGCCAAAAACTTTTGATTACGCGGCAAATAAAGGTAGGCATGAAGGTTCCATAGTGCGGCAGCCGTACGGTTTTGCGCTTGAAAATATGAGAGAAGTGTTCCCCGCGCTGGTGTCACAGACTACTGTTGCCGACAGGGTGGGAAAAAACCTTTATCGTAAGCGCAGTATGCTTACCGTTAACGATGCAGGGCTGATACCTGTATTGGTGGCCTCTATCCATGAGTTGCATGCGGAAATTGAAAAGCTTAAGGCAGAAATTACTGAACTGAAAGCTGATGCTGTGTCAAACGTGAGAAGAGAGAAGTGAGAAGGAGGAGCGTGAGAAGCGAAATGTGAAAAATGAGATAACCAGCAACTTTGTCTTTTTATGTATGGCATTTGGTGTTCATTACTCACATTTCACGCTTGCCTATTCACTTTATCCTCTCACGTTTCACGATAACATAAAGACATTATTTGATTACGTATAGGTTCAGGTATATCCCTGGTTTTTATAGTGTGGGAGCCGGCGAAAGCCGGCTTTTTTTATAAGGCTGATGCCAAAGATTGTCTGGGGCGGCTGCTATCAGGGTTTCAATCCTGTTAGCGGATACTTCAGCAATGTTATTATCACGAGCAATCAATTTCGTACCTACTATTTAGATAATACGTCATTGGCGGGATATAATAGCATAATTATTATACTTTGAAGAAGGTATAAATATAATTTTATTTATAATGTATTATTAATAATATTATAAATATAAATATGTTTGTATTATTTAGCATATATTCAATTTAAAATAAATAATGAGTGCATTATTTAACAATTTTGGTATAAATGATCATAATTTTTGTGTTTATATCTTGTTTATATGATTTTACTAACAATATTACTTAGGATATAATAAATTATAAAAAATAATATTTGATTTATATGTGAAATTATATTCAATAATCTAATACATTTGTTGAATAATTATTAATTAATTTATTTTTTAATTAAAAAACAACCAAATGGCTAAGTCAACAATTAAACAGATCGCACCCTTCCTGGTTTTGGCCTTAATTGCTATCCTATCCGTTTTTATTAAGCCAACAACAGACTTCGCTGACGCTAGTAAATATAACACTGCAGATATTACATGGATTTTGGTCGCGACGGCACTGGTGTTCCTTATGACTCCCGGGCTCGGTTTTTTTTACGGGGGAATGGTGCACAGGAAGAATGTTATTTCTACTATGATGAAAAGCGTGGTAGCCGCCGGGGTGGTGAGCGTATTGTGGGTTTTGGTTGGATACAGCCTTTGTTTTGGAAGCGATATCGGCGGGTTCATCGGGAACCCGATGACACATTTGTTTTTTAAAGATGTAAACTCAGGAGAGCCCTGGGGTGGTGCTCCTACAATACCCAAGACCCTGTTTTCTTTGTTCCAGCTAATGTTTGCGATAATAACGCCCGGACTTGTAGTGGGAGCCGTTGCAGAACGCATACGTTTCACATCCTATATTCTTTTCATAGCGCTTTTCAGCTTACTTGTATACGCTCCGCTCGCGCACTGGAGCTGGCACCCCGACGGGTTCCTGGCTAAAATGGGCGCTCTTGATTTTGCAGGAGGTACAGTAGTACATATTTCCGCAGGCTGCGCTGCCCTGGCCGGTGCACTGGTATTGAAGAGAAGGAGGGCTCATATAGAGCACAAAGAAATTCCGCCTGCCAATATACCTTATGTGCTGATTGGCACCGGTTTATTATGGTTTGGCTGGTTTGGCTTTAACGCAGGCTCGGCGCTTGGTGCCAATGCACTGGCTGTTTCTGCCTTTGCCACTACCAATACTGCTGCCGCTGCCGCCGGATTGGGATGGATGTTTTTTGATGTGCTGAGGGGTAAAAAGCCTTCCGTTACAGGTTTTTGCATCGGCGCTGTAGTTGGCCTTGTGGCCATCACGCCGGCTGCAGGTTTTGTAGCTATTCCCCAGAGCATCTTTATTGGTGTGATAGCTGCAATTATTTCCAATGTGGCAGTATATTATAAGCAAAAATCCACGCTGGATGATACGCTGGATGTATTTCCCTGCCATGGTATCGGTGGTATGGTTGGTATGCTTCTCACCGGCATCTTTGCAACAAAGACAGTAAATGCAGCGGGCAATGATGGTCTTTTTTATGGCAATGCTGCCTTCTTCTTTGTACAGCTCAAAGCCATGCTTATTGCTGTCGGGTACAGTTTTGTCATGTCTTTTGTCATATTCAAGTTTATCAACTTTATCTTACCGTTACGTGTAACCGCAGAAGAAGAAGAAATAGGGCTTGACGCCACACAACATAACGAGAAATACATACAGGGAACTTTGCTGGTAGAGCACAACGGGCAGATCAAAGAAGAAATTCCTACAGATTATACCAAATAGAAATAGCTGTTATATCTAATCCTATTTATATGCTCTCGCAAATTTCATAAAAAGAAAAGGTACAGTTTTAATAACCTCTGACCAGGCCTAAAACAGTACCTTTTCATTTAACACTTAAAATCAACTGCAATGTTAAGAAAATTTCTGGCTATGTTCATTATCGGGGCTCCTTTTTCCCGTGGTTTTTCCCAGGATACTGCGATAACCGCCCCGCCTGAAGAAAAGAAATTCACGATCAGCGGGAGCGTCGATGCGTATTACCGGTACAATTTTGCTAATGCCAAAGATTCCGGGCGCACTAATAATTACACCAGCTTCACTAACTCACAAAACTCCTTTGAACTGGGCATGGCTTCTGTGAAACTGGGGTATAATACCGGGAAAGTAGGATTGGTGGCTGATCTTGGCTTTGGTACCCGCGCCACCGAATTTGCCTATGCCGAATCGGGAGCAATGGCTGCCATCAAGCAGGCTTATATTACTTATTCCCCTTCGGATAAAATTACTTTTACACTCGGGAAATTCGGCACCCATGTGGGCTATGAAGTGCTGGACCCGCAGCTCAACAGGAACTATAGCATGGACTATATGTTCTCCTATGGTCCTTTTTCCCACACCGGCTTAAAAGCAGATGTGAACCTGAGCGATCATTTCGGGTTTATGCTGGGAGTGGCTAATCCGTCGGATTATATTTCGGCCCCTTTTGCAAAAAAATTCTTCCTGGCCCAGGTGCATGGCGGCACAGAAAATTTCAGCGCTTTTCTTAATTATGTTGGTGGAAAAGATATGGATGGCGTTGCCTCCAACCAGGTTGATCTCGTGCTTACCGGTAAGCTGTCGGATAAATTTTCTCTTGGTTATAATGGCTCTGTCAAAGCTGCTAAATACGATGGCAGCAGTAATTCCTGGTGGGGATCGGCGCTTTATGTAAATGTTGATCCTACCGACAAATTTGGGTTTACCCTGCGCGGTGAAGTTTTTGATGACAAAAAAGGAGTAGCCGGATTTGGCACATCACTGTTTGACGCCACACTTTCTTTGAATATTAAGCCTGCGGAAAATTTTATGATCATACCCGAATTCAGGCTTGATTCCTCGAAAGATCCGCTCTTTTATAAAAACGCCGATAAAATATCTCCTACCGCTAAAAGTACAGGGACATTTGTGCTGGCGGCGGTGTACAGCTTTTAAATTTTCAACTTTTTCATAGGGCAAGCAATCGTTAGAGCCTCCCATGTCTATGGGGGGCTTTTTCTGTGCCACGAATGGAAGAAACTTAATGCTATATTAATCGTGAAACGTGAGAAGTGAAACGTGAAAATCTCACGTCTCACCTTTCACAATTGTTTATAATACGATGGTCTTAATTTAACCCTAATTCAATTGTGCAAGGCTTTCTTCAATAACCCTGATCTTAGCTTCGGTATCTGCTTTCTTTTTTCTTTCGAGCGCCACTACTTCAGGTTTTGCGTTCTGCACAAAACGTTCATTCGACAGCTTCTTTTCTACTGCAGTCAAAAACCCTTTTTGATAGTCAAGATCTTTTTGCAACTGCTCTTTCTGGGAGTCGCTACCGGCAAGCGCACCGCATTGCACAAAGAGCTTGTCTGTACCTACAACTATTGTAAGTGGTGCGGCAACCGGCTCATTAACGGTCTCTGCTGTCGCTGCTTTTACCTGCCGGGCAAGTATCTGTAATATGTTACTGTAACGTGAGGGTGTTTCCGTTTGTATAAACAATTCTATTTCTTCTTTGGGCTTAAGCTGGTTCTTTACTTTGGCATCTCTAACTGCGGTAATGGTTTGCTTCAGCAGTTCCCCGGCTTCGATTGCAGAAGGGTTGGACGACGCTACCGTCTTATATTGCCTGATGCAGAGATCATCTTTCCTTTTTTCATCCAGTAAATGATACAACTCTTCTGTAATAAATGGCATAAACGGATGAAGCAGGTGAAGCAGCTCAGAAAAATAATCAACAGTTTTATCATATACCTGCTGTGATATCTGCTGATCAGCTTCAGGCTTGATCCATTCAAGATACCAACTGCAGAAATCGTCCCATACCAGGGAATAAATAGTTTTTAAAGCTTCGCTTAATTTGAATTCTGCGATCAGCCTGTTTACCTGCCCGGTCACTTCGCTCAGCCTGCTTTGAAACCATGCTACAGCAAAGTCTTCTTTTGCGGCATCCGCTCCGGTCTTCTGTTCCAGCATTTTTACCAGCTTCAGCGCATTCCACATTTTATTGTTAAAGAACCTGCCCTGCTCAAGCGATGCGGTGTCGAACAGCAGGTCGTTACCCGCAGGTGAAGAGATCATAATACCGAAACGGACAGCATCGGCGCCAAACTGTTCTATCAATTCAAGCAGATCGGGAGAATTGCCAAGGCTTTTACTCATCTTCCTGCCCAGCTTATCGCGGACCATCCCTGTGAAATACACATCCCTGAAGGGGATTTCTTTTTCAAATTCCATGCCTGCCATGATCATCCTGGCCACCCAGAAGAAAATGATATCCTGACCGGTTACCAGCACGGAAGTGGGATAATAGTATCGTAAGTCTTTGTTGCCCGGTTGAGTGATACCATTGAATACCTGTATCGGCCACAGCCAGGAAGAAAACCAGGTATCCAATACATCTTCATCCTGCGTAAGCGTCATTGCTTCCCCGGCATTGGCGCTGCTGCCGTATAAAGATCTCCATTTTTGTATAGCCTCGTCTTTGTTTTCGGCTACAATGCAGTTGCCTTTATCATCGTACCACGCCGGTATTTGCTGTCCCCACCAGAGCTGCCGGCTGATACACCAGTCCTTTACGTTTTCCAGCCAGTATTTGTAGGTCGCCAGGAATTTGTCTCCCGGATGGATCTTTATCTCGCCTTTCAGCACTGCCTGCAATGCAGGCTCTGCCAGTTCCTTCATCTTAAGGAACCACTGGGTAGAAATACGGGGCTCTACCACGGCCCCTGAGCGTTGGCTGTAGCCCAGCCTGGTTTGATATGCTTCTTCTTTTTGAATAAATCCTTTTTCCTGCAGCTCAGCGATAATTTTTTTGCGTGCTTTGAAGCGGTCTTCCCCAATATATATCTGTGCTGCTGCGCTGAGGGTACCATCAGGGTTGAGCGTATCTATCACATCAAGATTGTGCTTCAGCCCGAGATTGTAGTCATTAATATCATGCGCCGGAGTCACTTTCAATGCCCCTGTGCCAAAAGATGTATCAACATATTCATCAAAGATGATGGGGATCTTCCTGTCAATCAGGGGCACTATGGCAAAGGCATCTTTCAGGTGCGCATACCGCTCGTCATTAGGATTCACACATACTGCGGTATCACCCATAATGGTTTCAGGGCGCTGCGTGGCAATGGTAATATGTTGCTTTTCAGAAGAACCGGGGATATCTACTTCGTAATTAATATAATATAGCCTCCCGTTTACATCTTTGTATTCTACTTCTTCGTCGCTCAATGCTGTTTGGGCAGCGGGGTCCCAGTTGATCATCCTGGCGCCGCGGTATATCAGCCCTTTATCATACAGTGTTACAAACACTTTCATTACCGCTTTATAGTATTCGGGATCCATGGTAAAGCTCACCCTGTCCCAATCAACGCTACAGCCCAGTTTTTCTATCTGGTGATAAATGATACCCCCGTATTTTTCCTTCCATTCATAGGCGTATTTCAGGAATTCCTCACGGGTCAGTGTATTTTTATCAATCCCCTTTTCTTTAAGCATTGCCACTACTTTGGCTTCGGTGGCAATAGAAGCATGATCGCTGCCGGGAATCCAGCAGGCGTTATAGCCGCTCATACGTGCACGCCTTACGAGTATATCCTGTACTGTTTCGTTGAGCGTATGCCCCATGTGCAGCACACCGGTTACATTGGGAGGGGGAATGACTACAGTAAAAGCAGGCCTGCTGTCAGGTTCACTTTTAAAATAAGCTTTTGTTTTCCAGTGTTGGTTCCATTTTTCTTCAACAGCTCCGGGCAGGTAATTTTTACTGAGTTCCATATATTATATTATTGCGGGCTGCAAAATTACATATAAATAAAAAACACTTTTCCACATTATGCGAAAAAGTGTTCCGTCCAGAAGTACAATAATTTTTTACCAGGAGAGGTATGTGACAACGGCAATTGTAGCGTAAGCTGCAATTACTATCAAAGCGATTTTCGCTGTTTCTCCAATGTGCAAGGAACTCAGAAGCTTCATAACAGATGATTTTTGTGTTAAAAAAATCAGGACCGGACTATCAAAGCTTTCAAAGGAGAATGGGATATTGCTCAACTCATTAAGACGAACGAAAAAAAATGTCATTTCACAAAACCGTCCCTATATCTTAACCAGTGATTACATCAAAGTTAATGATTTTCCGGTAATACCTTTCGTTTTATTGTGCAGGAAAAGGAAAATTTGTATATAACTTGTGAAATCACTACGTTAAAATATGATAATCAGTGTATTAAAAATCAAAATGTATACATTGGATAAAGGATTTTAACTTTAGATAACTAAAAAATATTTCCTGAAAATTGATCTACGCTATTGTTGATATTGAGACAACCGGCGGTTATGCTGCGGCGGGAAGCATAACAGAAATTGCCATATTTGTGCATGACGGTCACCGTATAATAGATCAGTATCACTCGCTTGTAAAACCATTGCAGCCTATTCCCCTTTTTATCCAGACCATGACGGGGATCACCAACGAAATGGTGGCGGACGCTCCGGTATTTGAAGCTGTTGCGGCAGAAGTGTACGATTTGCTCAACGATAAAGTATTTGTAGCGCATAGTGTGAATTTTGATTTTTCTTTCCTGAACCATGCTTTGCAGTTGTGCGGTTATCAGTTGAACGTAAAAAAATTATGTACCGTCAGGCTGACGAGGAAAATTTTCAGCGGATTACCCTCTTATAGTCTTGGCAATATTTGCCGTTCGCTTGATATACCCATTCAAAACAGGCACCGGGCAGGAGGAGATGCGCAGGCGACGGTGTTACTTTTTGAAAAGCTCCTGTGTAATGATACTCAAAATCATATTCAGCAATTCCTTAAGAAATCATCTAAGGAGCAGTACCTCCCGTTGCATTTGTCCAAAGAGCAGATTGAGCAGCTTCCGCGTACACCGGGTGTATATTATTTCAGGAACCAGAAAGGCAAAGTGGTGTATGTAGGAAAAGCCAAAAGCCTGAAGCAGCGGGTGAGCAGTCATTTTACACATAACGGTGCCGGCAGGCAAAAGCAGGAATTTATCCGCAATGTGCATGATATCAGCTACCAGCGTTGCGGCACGGAGCTGATGGCAGCTATACTGGAGGAAACGGAAATAAAAAGACTTTGGCCGGTGTATAATACCAGCCGTAAGCAGGTGGCTACGCAATACGGACTGTATGTATTTGAAGACCAGAGAGGCTATGCAAGGCTGGCTATAGAGAAGAAGCGGAAACACCTGCAGCCGGTGCATACCTTTGGACTGCTATGGGAAGGGTACCGCATTTTGTGGAACATGATCGAACGGCATCAACTGTCTCCCGAACTGTGTTTTGTAGATAAAACAAAATATGAGGGAGAATACTTTATACAATATGATGATCCCGGTACCTACAACCAGCGTGTGGAAAAAGCGCTCTGTGCCCTGCATGATGCATTGCCGAGCTTTGCAGTGCTGGGAGATGGCATAGAGGAAAATCAATACAGTTGTTTGCTTATGGAGAAGGGAAAGTTTTTTGGTATGGGGTATATCCCGGATTCCATGAAGCTGGATGATATCAGCCGCATCAAAAAACATCTTACCCCTTATCCCGATAATGATTTTATACGTGATATGATATATCGCCATGCACAGGCATATCCAATGCAAAGGATAAACCTTACTTAAACCAGGTTATTTTTCCAAGTTTTTATTTCAAAATAAGCTGTTAGTTTCGCAGCCTTATGAAAAATTTTGCATCAGAAATTGCTACGAAGCTCAATATACGCGCACAGCAGGCGGAGACAGTATTATCCTTACTGGAAGAAGGCGCTACTATACCTTTTATTGCACGGTATCGAAAAGATAAAACAGGAGCGCTCGATGAGGTTGTGATCCAGCAGATACAGGACGAAGCTAAAGCGCTCAAAGCTTTTGAAGAGAGAAAAGCTGCTATTGAAAAATCTATAACCGAGCAGGGAAAAATGAGTGATGAGCTGCAGCGAAAACTGGATGCTGCAACTACGCTTGCAGCGCTGGAAGATATTTACCTGCCCTATAAGCCAAAGCGGAAAACAAAAGCGCAGACTGCACGGGAGAATGGTTTGGAACCACTGGCAACAACTGTCCTGGAACAAAAGCAGCCAGACCTGTCAGCCCTGGCTGAAACATTTATCAATGATAAAATAAAAACTGCAGAAGAAGCGCTGCAAGGCGCACGGGATATCATAGCAGAGCTGATCAATGAAGATGCCGGACTGCGAGCTAAAATGCGTAAGCTTTTTGAAGATAAGGCTTTGCTGCATAGTAAAGTAATTGCTGAAAAAGAAGCAGAAGGCATTAAGTTCAAAGATTATTTTGATTACAATGAGCCGGTGATGAAAGTGCCTTCGCACAGGGCGCTGGCGGTATTGCGCGGTTTTGTGGAAGGAGTAGTGCGAATATCCATAGCGCCTGACGAAGAGCAGGCGCTGGAGATGATAGAAGCCGTATATGTAAAGGGAACAAATGACTGCAGCGCACAGGTAAAAAAAGCAGTAAAAGATGCCTATCGCAGGCTGCTGCAGCCGGCGCTGGAAACCGAGTTCCGCACACTGATCAAACAACGTTCAGATGAAGAGGCTATCACTGTTTTTGCCGAGAACCTCAGGCAGTTGTTGCTTAGCTCCCCGCTGGGCGGTAAAAGAGTGCTGGCGATTGACCCGGGATACAGAACAGGCTGTAAAGTGGTATGCCTCGATGAAAACGGCGCATTAAAAAAGAATGATCTCATTTATGTGCATGAGCCCGGAAAGCTGGTAAGTGCAGAGCATACGATAAGGTACCTTGTGGACCACTACCACATCGAAGCGATCGCTATTGGCGATGGTACTGCCGGGAGGGAAACCGAACAGTTCATTAAAAAGCTCAGCCTGGGATTGCCCGTATTTTTGGTAAACGAAGACGGCGCCTCCGTGTATTCTGCTTCTGAAACAGCAAGAGAGGAATTCCCGGAGCAGGATATTACGGTACGCGGCGCCGTTAGTATAGGCCGCAGATTGATGGATCCCCTCGCAGAGCTGGTAAAGATTGATCCTAAGAGCATTGGCGTAGGTCAATACCAGCATGATGTAAACCAGTTCAGGTTAAAAGAGCGGTTGGACCAGACAGTAGTAAGCTGCGTGAACCAGGTAGGCGTGAATCTTAATACGGCAAGTAAGCATTTGCTGGCTTATGTGAGCGGTATCGGCGCCACACTGGCAGATAATATTATTAAATACCGTTCAGAAACGGGAGGCTTTACCAACAGGAGCCAGTTGCTGAAAGTGCCGAGACTGGGAGGAAAAGTGTATGAGCAGTGTGCAGGGTTCCTGCGGATCACGGACGGCAGCAACCCGCTCGACAAAAGCGCCGTGCACCCGGAAGCATATACTATAGTGGAGCAGATGGCAGCAGACCGTAATGTGGGAGTAAAAGATCTTATCGGCAACGAGGCATTGATAAAGGATATTCCTGTTAAGAAATATGTAACGGAGGCGTTTGGAGAACATACAGTGCAGGACATTCTCCGGGAGCTTCGCAAACCGGGGCTTGACCCGCGCAGTGAAGTGCAGCAGTTTGAATTTGCCCAGATATATAGTATTGATGATGTGGAAACAGGAATGGTAGTGCCGGGCATTGTAACCAACATTACACGATTCGGCGCTTTTGTAGATATAGGCGTAAAGCAGGACGGGCTTGTGCATGTATCTGAGATAGCGCATAAGTATATTGAAGATCCTAATGAGGTGCTGAAGCTCAACGATAAGGTAACGGTAAAAGTGCTGGAAGTGGATAAGCTGCGCAAACGTATAGCGCTCTCTATAAAGCAAACCCAGGAAGCTCCGCTGCGCGGGGGGGAACGGCGTAACAGACCGGGAGGCGGTCATACAAAAAGAGAGCCTGATCTTTCTTCTGCTTCTATGAACGATGCATTGAGCGCATTGAAGAAGAAATTCGGAAAGTGATATAGTGTCACGACAATAATGATTTTTCGTATTTCTTTGTGAGAGGTGAGACGATAAATGTGAGTATCCCACATTTGTTGTCTCACTTCTCATTTTTAGCCGGCCGGTAAGGCCAGACAGGTTTAATATATATGGTATTATGCATATTAGCTTCTGGTTGTTGCATCATTGAAGCAAATTATTCTTTTTTAAAAAAATAAAAAAAAGCTTGTGCAATCAAATGCTTGCATATATATTTGCAAGCAAATACTTGCATATTTAGCGTAAATGATCGGGAGAAATGCTTCGATACTTCTGAACCTTAAATTTCATGGTATGAAAAGGAACTATATTTTTTGTATACTGCTGATCTTTGTAGCTGCAGCTTGCCATCAAAACAGTAAACAACATAATATGAAATCTCAAACAAGCGGGGATAGCACGGCTTTCCGGACGGGCTATGCCGAAGTGAACGGCATTAACATGTATTACGAGCTGCACGGAGATAAAGGGGAATATCTTGTGCTTATACACGGGGGCGGCTCTACCATCGGTACTACGTTTGGAAAGATACTTCCGATGCTTGCTGATCATTACCGGGTGGTTGCCGTAGAGCTGCAGGCACACGGGCATACCGGCGACCGTGATGCGCCGGAAAGCTTTGAGCAGGATGCGGATGATGTAGCGGCTTTACTGAGCCATCTGCATATTGCCAAAGCATCCTTTTTCGGCTTTAGCAATGGCGGCAGCACTGCCATGCAGATCGCTGTGCGGCATCCGGCGATAGTAAACAAGCTGGTAATAGCATCAGCCATTTATAAAAGATCGGGGTTGCCTCCCGGCTTTTTTGAGGGTATGGAGCATGCCACGCTGGATAATATGCCCAAAGAGCTGCAGGATGCTTTTTTGAAGATCAACCCTGATCGCAGTAAGCTGCTTAATATGTTTACTAAAGACCGCGACCGGATGCTGCATTTTAAGGATTGGCCGGATGAAATGCTGCAATCTGTCACAGCTCCGGCGCTGATCATTAACGGCGACCGGGATGTGGTTACCAATGCACATGCAGTAGCTATGTCGGAGCTGATCAAAAATTCAAGACTGATGATATTGCCAGGCAGTCATGGCGCCTATATGGGAGAAATAGAAACACCTGAGACAGGAAGCAACATAGTAAAGCTGACAATGGAGGTGATCAGGGAGTTTTTAGATGAGAGAGGAGAGGACGGACGTTAGACTGAAACTCACGTACCGCGAAAAAATTGAGGAGTACCCGACGGTATAAGTAATATGTAATAATAATGTATTTTGTGTCATGAATAAAATTGATGCAGAATACCTGCTGATCATCATCTGCACCGTTGTCATTTTATCTTATTTCTTTTCCATTATCAGCCGGTATATCCGGGTACCTTCAGTATTACTGTTGCTTTTCGGAGGTGTTTTCTTCAGATGGTTCAGCGATGTAAATAATATGAGCATAACTATACCTTCACAGATAGTGGAGGCGTTGGGTGTGGTAGGACTGATTATGATAGTGCTTGAAGCCGGGCTGGATCTCACACTTTCCCGCTCAAAATTAAAGCTGATACGGGACTCCTTTTTTTCTGCGCTGATCATTTTTATATGTTCTGCAGGTCTTATTACAGCTATTCTCCATTACTGGCTGCATGAAGATGTGATAAACTGTATGGTGTATTCAATACCTCTGTCTATTATCAGCAGCTCCATTGTTATACCGAGCATACATTCCCTTACCGAAGAGAAAAAGGAATTCCTTGTGTATGAAGCTTCCTTTTCGGATATCATCGGCATTTTGCTGTTTAATTATTTTACGGGAGAAGAAACGCTTACTTTAAAATCAGTTGCTTTTTTCGGTGGCAATATTATAGTATCTGTGCTGCTGTCGTTTGTGCTGTCATTTGTGCTGTTTCTTATTATGGCAAAAACCAGGCTTAATATTAAATTTTTCCTGATATTTTCCTTGCTCATACTGATATATGCTTCGGGAAAAATATTGCATCTTCCTTCCCTGATCATCATTCTTATTTTCGGTATGATGATCAACAACTGGGAATTGATACGGGCGCCCCGCATTCAGCGACTTTTCCCTGTAAAGGAGGTAGAATCTATACGTGCATTGCTGCATTCTATTACGGCCGAATCGTCTTTCCTGATCCGCACTTTCTTTTTTATACTTTTTGGGTATTCCATCCGGCTTGATTTCCTTACCGAAAATGAAGTGCTTGCCGTAGGCGGCTCGGTCGTGGCTGCTTTATTTATTGTACGGTTGCTATACCTGCGCTTTTTTGTGAAGACAAATGTTTTCCCGGAGTCTTTTTTTCTACCGCGCGGGTTAATTACCATTGTCCTGTTCTATAAGATCCCCGAAAAATTCAAGCTTACAGCCTTCAACGAAGGCATTCTTTTCTTCATCATTCTTACCACCAGCATTATTATGACAGCGGGTATGATCTTTTACAAGAAGAAGCCTGAGCAAATACTTGAAGAGAGTGTTTTTGCCGGGCGCGACGATAAGCCCTGAATCCATTATAGCGTTTGCAGGATAACAATAAGTGATTGAGGTTTTTTTAATAATATTGCGCAATCGTTTGCGTTAAAAAGAGATTCATTAAAATCAATAAAAAAATGTGTGGCATAGTAGCATATATCGGGTACCGGCAGGCTTACCCTGTTATTATAAAGGGACTTAAAAGATTAGAATACAGGGGGTATGACAGCGCAGGTGTGGCCCTGCTCAATCACGGATTAAAATTATACAAGAAAAAAGGCAAAGTGGCTGCGCTGGAAGAAATGACGGTAGGCAAAGATCTTGACGGGCATATTGGTATTGGTCATACACGCTGGGCCACCCACGGAGAGCCGAGCGACCGCAATGCCCACCCGCACCAGTCGTCGAATGGCAGGCTGGCCATGATACACAACGGCATTATTGAAAACTATGCCGCGCTGAAAGCCGAGCTTATTAAAAAAGGGTATGTTTTCCATAGCGATACTGATACAGAAGTGCTGCTGAATTTTATTGAAGATATACAGGAGAATAATGGCAGCACGCTTGAAGAAGCGTTGCGTATTGCTCTCAGGAGAGTGGTGGGCGCCTATGTTGTTGTGCTGATTGATAAAGATAATCCTGATACCCTGATCGCGGCAAGGAAAGGAAGCCCGCTGGTGATCGGCATTGGCAAGAATGAACATTTTTTAGCCAGCGATGCTTCGCCTATTGTGGAATATACCAAGGAAGTGGTGTATGTAAACGATTACCAGATCGCCATTATAAAATCGGACGAGCTGATATTGAAGAACCTGGGTAATGAGCGGCAAACACCTTTTATACAAAAGCTTGACCTGGAGCTTGCAGCTATTGAAAAAGGCGGTTATGATCATTTCATGCTGAAGGAAATATTCGAACAGCCGGATACTATCCGCGATTGCCTGCGTGGCAGGTTGGATGTGCAGCAGGGTACCATTACCATGTCGGGGATCCAAAACAATATAGAGCAGATCAAAAATGCCAGCCGTATACTTATAGTGGCATGCGGCACTTCCTGGCATGCGGGCCTCATTGCAGAATATATCATTGAAGAGTTGTGCCGTATCCCGGTAGAGGTGGAATATGCTTCAGAATTCCGTTACCGCAATCCCATAGTGCACAAAGGTGATATGATCATCGCTATATCGCAAAGCGGTGAAACGGCAGACACCCTTGTGGCTATTGAACGGGCGAAAGAGCAGGGCGCCACTATCCTGGGCATTGTCAATGTGGTGGGCTCTTCTATCTCCCGTATCTCCCATGCAGGGGCGTATACGCATGCCGGGCCGGAGATCGGTGTGGCAAGCACCAAGGCATTCACAGCACAACTGACCGTGCTGGCCATGGTGGCACTTAAAATTGCCATAGAACGAAATACGATCGGTCATGACCGTTATCTTCACCTGCTGGAAGAACTTAATGATGTGCCTGAAAAAGTAAAAAAAGTGCTGGATAGCGCGGAGCATATTAAAGCCGTAGCCGTTAAATACAAAGATGTGATCAATGCCTTGTTCCTGGGCAGGGGATATAATTTCCCCGTGGCACTTGAGGGTGCGCTGAAGTTGAAGGAGATCTCGTATATTCATGCAGAAGGATATCCTGCAGCAGAAATGAAGCACGGTCCGATAGCGTTAGTGGACGAATCCCTTCCGGTAGTATTTGTAGCTACTAAAGATGCTTACCACGAAAAGATCGTGAGCAATATCCAGGAAATTAAAGCCCGGAAAGGTAAAGTAATTGCCGTGATAACAGAGAGCGATGAAACTATTACCGGTATGGCGGATGATATACTTCCTGTTCCCGAAGCTGATGAGGTGATCGCTCCCATTATCAGTGTGGTGCCGCTTCAATTGTTTGCTTACTATATAGGAATAGCCAAAGGCTACGATGTGGATAAGCCCCGGAACCTGGCTAAAAGCGTAACGGTGGAGTAGGGGTGGTAAGTGATAAGTGGTAGGTGGTAAGTGATAAGACATAAGGTATGGAGAACTTGTAACTGTAAGCCCGCAGGCTTCAGGTTATTCTTCCATTATTAAATAATACAGTTATGGCAAAAAAGAAAATCTCGCGTAGAAAGTTCATTACAGATGCTTCCACGACTGGTGCCGGCTTTTTTATCGTTCCGCGCTATGTGTTGGGAAAAGGACATATTGCGCCCAGCGATAAGCTGAATATTGCCGGCATAGGTGTAGGCGGCAAAGCAGAAGTAAATCTCCCATACGCATATAATAAGGGCTCTGATAATATAGTAGCTCTTTGCGATGTAGATGACCGCCAGTCGGTGAACGGAAGAAAGAAATGGCCGAAAGCTCCTTATTATAAAGATTTCAGGAAAATGCTTGACAAGGAGCATAAGAACATTGATGCAGTGATCGTCACTACTCCCGACCACATGCATGCCGTGATGGCGATGGCTGCCATGCAACTGGGCAAACACGTATACTGCGAAAAACCTTTGACGCATGATATATATGAAGCCCGCATGCTCACCAGGGCTGCGGAAAAATACAAAGTAGTTACTCAAATGGGCAACCAGGGCAGCAGTGGCGATGATACCCGGAAAATAGAAACCTGGGTGCAGGCTGGCGTAATAGGGGATGTGCATACAGTGCATGTGTGGACGAACCGCCCGACATGGCCGCAGGGCGTTCCAACTCCATCCGGGACGTTTGCTGTTCCAAAGGAGTTAGATTGGGAGCTTTGGCTGGGCACCGCTCCGCAACGGGGATATAACCCTGCTTATCTTCCGGCAATATGGCGCGGATGGGTCGATTTCGGGTCAGGTTCACTGGGCGATATGGGCTGTCATTTTATGGATGTACCATATCGTGCATTAAAACTCAGGTATCCTGTGTCGGTGGAAACCAGCGTGGGTTCGGTATATACAGGTTTTTTCCAGGAAGCGATTTACAAAGACAGCTATCCGCCTTCAGCCAAAACGCATATACAGTTCCCCGAACGGGAAGGCATGTCTGCCGTGGAGATGATATGGTATGATGGCGGCATCCGCCCCAAGCGACCTGCAGAGCTATTGCCTGACGAGCCGATGGGCGAAATTGACGGGGGGATCATTTTTGAAGGCACAAAGGGAAAGATCATGGCCGGATTGTTTGGACGTAACCCAACATTGCTGCCTACACGGAGAATGAAAGAAGAAACACTGCCGCCTTCTAAGTTTGAACTCGTGGAAGGCGGAACGGAAGGGCACCAGCAGCAATGGGTGAAAGCCTGCAAGAAAGGGTGGGGCGCATATACCAGTTCCTCGTTCGACAAATCAGGTCCGCTCACGGAAACAGTGCTGATGGGCAACCTTGCCGTGCTCAGCTACAACTATTATGAGACAAATGCCAAAGGAGACAAAATATTTAACGGAAGAAAGCAACTGCTGTGGGACGGAGAGCATATGCGGATCACCAATTTTGAGCCTGCCAACCAGTTTGTGAAAAGAACATACAGAGGGGATTGGAAGTTGGAGTAGTAGTAGGTGGTAAGTGGTAAGTACCTTACTTCTTATACCCTATCCCTTCCGCCTATCTTACCTTAAACGTCATAGAAGGGGTCATCAGCTTGTTACCGTTTTTTAATTTCACGATGATATTGTCTATGATCATTTCATCGCCGGGCTTGATATTGTCTTTAATGCTTTGGCGCCAGAGTTGAGACATTACTGATGTATTGGAGAAATCGGTAGTGCGCATGTCGTCGCTGTTTTTCTTCTCGCCGGTGTCCTGGTCCTGGTAAGTGCTTTTGAATTTATACAACACCCTGAAGCGGACAATGGGGTAAGTGTTTCCGTTTGCATCTTTGGCTGTTACGGCGGAGTCAATGATCCTGGATAATGATTCGGCTGAGATTTCGCCTCCCCTGACACTTCCGATAGAGACCGTGATCTTAGGTACTGTGGCAGCAGGCGCAGCAGGCTTTTTGCTTTTATCCTGCGCAAACAATTGTATAGCGCAAACCAGAGATAAAAACAAAAGAGCTTTTTTCATGTGCGTATGTTAGATATAATAATATAAAACAATAAAACGATTGCAAAGTAGCGTTTATTATACAGACGGTTTGTTAAAGAATTACAGCTTTACAACAGAGCTGTTTTTGTAAATGCATTGGTGGTAAAATATCACGGGGTACAATTAATGGATCCTGTCTCCTCTTAGCTCCATTGCTTTCATTATTGCGGCTTCGTAGCTGAGCCATTCATTCCACCGGTTGCGCACTTTAGTTTTATCAATATAGGTTTCGGCAAGGTCTATGAATAATGTATAATGACCGGCTTCGCTTTCCATAAAACGGCGGTAAAATTTTTGCAGGTAATCGTCATCAAGTCCTTCGCTCAACCGTTTGAAGCGTTCACAGCTTCTTGCTTCTATCAGCGCCATTATCAGCAACTGATCGAGAAAGCGGTCTTCAGGGCTGCCGCCTTTTTTCTGAAATTCCAGCAATTTATTTACATAAATATCTTTTCGTTGTTTGCCAAGCGGCAATCCTCTTTTTTGCAGTTCGGCCAGCACCAGGCGGAAATGCCCCCATTCTTCCGTTACAACAGGAGAGAGTTCTGTGACCAGCTTTTCTTTATCGGAATATTTTTGAATAAGGGATATGCAACTGGTAGCTGCTTTTTGTTCGCAATAGGCATGATCGGTAAGAATTTCTTCAAGGCTGAGGCCTGCCAGGTCTGACCATCTCGGGTCAGTTGGCAACTGCAGTCCCAGGATATTTTTTACATCTGCTTCGTTCATCAGGTGGTATTTGTACGTGTGGTGCAAAGTAACGAAGAAAGACTTTATAGTAACTTTGATCACAACCTTACGCCGAGTCCTGCCAGCCTGTAATTATTGAGCCGATGCAGAGACTCGGCTGGGAAGGAATAGTGAAAATTCCATACTACATGCTGTGTATCCGAATTCGTTTTTTCTTCTGGTAAATACTGCTTTGTCGGCAGCGTAAGGCTGGTCAAAAAGCATTACATATATACTATCGCTATAAGGAAATCTAAGATAAGAATTGGGTAAAGCTTGCTTCTGATTTCCTGTAAATCCACCATATCTATAATGGATCTTCCAATTGCCCTTTAATATAGATTTTACTTCCGTTACAGATTTATCCCTTAAAAGAACGATTCCTGAAGTATCAGAATCATTAGATTTTACTCCTCCTTTTTTACATGCTGTTGACCCGAACGTACAGAATAACAGGGAAAGAAATAATACTATTAGTGTTTTCATGATACATGATTTAGCTTTTTGACAACAATTCTTTGAAGAGTGTTGCTTAACATAAAGAATAGTTTGTGTGGAAGTCAGAACTGGTCAGAGCTGGCGCAGGTCTGTAACACAGGCGTTGCATGATAGCCGACCTGTTGCCTGAGCGTTACTTGTTTTGTAATAGCAACAGGTATAAGTTCATGGTTGTATTATTTGTGTCCTGTCCGTTTAAGAAATTAAGATAAGTAAAAGCAAAGCGGCGGATCTGGCCTGACACAAGACCCCGCAGGTTGCTGGGCTACCAAACCTGCGCAAGCTCGGCAAATACTTTGATCATTACATTACGCCGGGGCCTGCCAACTTCTCCATTGCGAGCTAAAGCAGAGATCCGGCTGGGAAAAAAAGCATAAAAATGTTATATTTGACCTGTTATATTAATCCTATTGAAAAAATCATCTCTTAATCAAAAAAGTTATGGACAATACATTATATATCCGCATTAAAAAAAACTATGCTGCTGATGTGATCAAAGATCTGCAAAAACTGGATGCTGTGGAGCTTTTAGAAGAACCGCCCATCCCGGAATGGCAGAAAAAGGAAGTCCGCAAACGGCTTAAAGACCTGCAGAAAAATCCCTCCAAAGCTGTTAGCTGGAATGAGGCTTCCAGGAAAATAAAGCAACTGGCTAAATGAAAAGCTTTACCGTTGCATTCTCTCCCTTTGCCCTTGATGATATAGAGCAGGCTGTGGATTATTATAACCAACTACAGCCGGGAATGGGTAAACGGTTTTCTCAACAAGTATATCTTTCCTTTACCGCTATTAAACGTAATCCTTTTTTTGCTACTGTGCGCTATGATAATATTCGATGTGCACAGGTAAAAAAGTTTCCTTACCTGGTGCATTATCATATTGATGAAAGCCAGGGGATCGTTACCATCATTGCTGTTTACTCCACTCATAGATCGCCTTTCAGGTAGTAAACTGTAGTATTTTCAACAGGCGGCATGCTTTACTGCTTATTTTATGACTATTTATGACCGCGGTTGGCGTAGATATGTAGCTCCGGCGTTGTATGATAGCGACCTGCTTCCCGGGCATTACTTGCTTTGCAATAGTAAAAAATGTAAGTTCATGGCTATATTGGTTTATGCCTTGTCGGTTTGAAAAACTAAGACAAGTAAAAATAAGGCAAGCCGGTCTGGCCTGGACAAAAGGCAGGGCACCAAACCCGCGCCATTGAGTGGAACCGCAAAGAATATTACAATAAAAGCAAGTTGATGAGGGAATTGAGATTCCGTTTCCCATAGTTACGTAACATAATGACCGTGTGGTCCAAAAATTACGAACACCTCGCCGTATTCGATCCCGCCCTCAGGGTGTAATGAATTAAACAACTATTACGGCGGGAGAGAAATCTGCTTGGCAGTAGTGTAAAAGATGAGCATTATTGCCAATGCCCGGCAGATCTCTCCCGTGCAAACCAGTGATTAAACTCATATGTTCGTGTTGGCGCGGATTGAGATGACGGTAACAGGTGCGTGATCAATGGTATATTTCGTTTGGATGCTCGTTATAAAATCAAATACCTCATTGGCAGGCATCTTTTGAAAATGTAATTATGATGTCTTAGAAGGATGATATCATCAGATATAAGACTGTTTTGTTAAAAGCGAAATCCCTGGAAAAAAATCCACTTCTCTGATTTATTTATAGTACCTTTGCTGCTCTTAATGTTATTGCTTTCTCCGTTTGTGTAGTAGTTCATCCTTCTCCATTATAGTGAGCGCTTAACCTAAGGCAGATAAAGTATCAGTTTTTTGATAGCCTTATCACTTTTTTAATACTAATAAAAATTACAAGTGTCATTTAACAATTTGCAGCTTATAGAACCTGTATTACAGGCCCTGAGCAAAGAAGGGTATACCAAACCCACCCCCATCCAGGAAAAATCAATTCCTTCTATTTTACAAAAAAGAGACCTGCTGGGTTGTGCCCAAACGGGTACCGGGAAAACCGCCGCCTTTACCATTCCTGTTTTACAACTGATCCATGAGCAGAAAAAAACAACTCAATTTTTGCAGCAGCCACAGGCTTTAATTCTTACGCCTACCAGGGAACTGGCTGTACAGATTGGTGAAAGTATTGAAGCTTACGGCAGGTTTTTAAATGTAAAACACACTGTGATCTTTGGTGGGCTTCCGCAGCACAGCCAGGTGCAGGCTATCCGCAGAGGGGTAGACCTTGTAGTGGCTACGCCAGGTCGCTTGCTGGACCTGATGCAACAGAAAATCCTATCGCTTAACCATATTCAATATTTTGTACTGGATGAAGCAGATCGTATGCTTGATATGGGATTTATACATGATGTAAAACGCATCATTGCTCAATTGCCCGGCCGGCGCCAAACACTTTTTTTCTCGGCAACCATGCCTCCGGCAATTAATAAGCTAGCCTCCATGTTACTGAAAGATCCGGTAAAAGTTGAAGTTACCCCTGTTTCTTCCGTGGTAGAAATCATAGAGCAATCCGTTTATTTTACAGAGAAGAAAAATAAGCAATCTTTGTTGATCCATTTATTGCAGGACAGGCAAATTGAAACCGTATTGGTATTTACCCAAATGAAGCATGCTGCGGATAAGCTGGCGTATAAACTTAATAATGCGGGCATCCGTGCCGAGGCTATTCATGGCGACAAATCGCAGCACTCGCGTCAAAGGGCGCTTGAAAATTTCAAAAGCAGGAAGACCCGTGTACTGGTGGCAACCGATATTGCCGCACGTGGTATAGACATTGAAGAACTCACCCACGTCATTAACTTTGACCTGCCGAATGTACCTGAAACCTATGTACATCGCATTGGACGCACAGGAAGAGCAGGTGCGGGTGGTGTTGCCATTTCTTTTTGCGACGCTAACGAAAAGCCTTTATTGAAGGATATTCAAAAGCTCAACCGGAGAACCATTCCTGTGGTTAATGGTCATCCTTTTGAACCAGGTTTTGTTAATAGCAACATGCATAAAGTACCTTCAACAAGTCATGTCAACAGCCTCAGAAATGCAGGAACCGGCAGTAGAGGCAGAAAGGTTTTCAGGCAAAAGACATATTGAGGGGAATTCTGCCTGGGCGTTACTTGTTTTGCAATGGTGGCAGGTGTAAGTTTATGGTTGTATTTATGTCTTGTCCGTTTAAGAAATTAAGATAAGTAAAAGCAAGGCAGCAGGTCTGGCCTGGCATAAGGCAGGGCATCAGACCCGCGCCAGTGCGTGGAACCGCAAAGAACACTAAGGATTGCGCAAAGTTCGCGAAGATATCTTCGGTGATTTGATTTGCTGCTAAGGGATCTGCAGATGAACGGAGCGTCGCCACTGTCGCTTCATGGCAGTACTGCAGCTGGTCTCCTGAAAATAATCATTCTTCTTTGCAGCATTTGTTGCTATCGTAGCGGGATTTTTAAATATTTTTCTTTTTTACGGCAACCCTGTAATTTTAAGCCATGAGATGGCTGTTCTTTTTCATTTCGTTGGCTATAACTGTTTTGCTGATCATTTGTCTTGGCTCGTCCGCGTGGCTACCGTTGCCGCTTGGAAGGTTCCTGAGCCCGCAGCATGGTATCTGGCAAAATGCCGAGCCTGTTAAGCAGGATTTTAATGAGCATCTCAGCTTCCCGCAGTTGCAGGGAACTGCTACCGTATACCTCGATGACCGGCTGGTGCCTCATATTGTAGCCGATAATGATGAAGATGCATATTTTATACAGGGCTATCTGCATGCAAGATTCCGTTTATGGCAAATGGAGTTCCAGACCTATGCGGCGGCGGGCAGGCTGAGTGAGATCGTAGGCGATGTGGCGTTGGATTACGACAGGGGGAAACGAAGGCTGGGAATGGTATATGCAGCGGAAAATATGCTGCGAGAAATGGAGGCAAACCCTCTGACAAAAAAACTGATAGACAGCTATACAGCGGGCGTGAATGCTTATATCAGTACTCTGCCGGAAAGTCGGTTGCCGGTGGAATATAAACTGCTTGGCTACAGTCCCGAGCAATGGACCGATCTTAAGACTGCGTTATTCGTAAAGCAGATGTCGCAAACGCTTGCCGGCGCATCAGACGACCTGCCGATGACCAAAGCCAAAGCTTTTTTTGGTGATAAGGCATTGCGTATATTGTTCCCGCAGGTGGCAGATTCATTGGATCCTGTTATTCCCAAAGGAACGCCGTTCCCTGCTGCATCCGTAGTGCCGGCAGCACCTGCCTCGAAGGATTCGCTGTACCTGGGGCTTGACTCCATTGCAGGAACGCTCAAAGAAATAGAAAAGCCCAACCCGCACAATGGCAGCAACAACTGGGCGGTGAGCGGCGCTAAAACCCAGAGCGGTGCACCTATACTTTGCAATGACCCGCATCTTACGCTGTCACTTCCTTCCATTTGGTATGAATTGCAGATGACGACTCCCACGATGAATGCCTATGGCGTAAGCTTCCCGGGAGCGCCGGGAGTGATCATTGGGTTCAACGATAGTATAGCTTTCGGCTTTACCAGCTCGGAGCGTGATGTACTGGATTATTATGCTGTTCAGTTCAAAGACGACTCTAAATCGCAATACAAATTCAACAATGAATGGAAGCAGACAGATGCGAGGATCGAAGAAATTAAGATCAAAGGAAAGCCTGCATTTTATGACACTGTGGCCTATACGGTCTTTGGTCCCGTTACATACGACAATAGTTTCCCCGAGGCTTCTATGCCCAATACTCCTTTAGCAACAAGATGGAAAGCGCATGATACTTCTAACGAACTGCTGATGTGGTACTACCTTGACCGGGCAAAGAATTATGATGACTACCTGGATGCATTGCAGTATTTCACCTGTCCCGGTCATAATGTGGCATTCGCTTCCAAGTCGGGTGATATTGCGATCTGGCAGCAGGGCATATTTCCCGCAAGATGGAACCGCCAGGGATTGTATGTAATGCCCGGGGAGGACAGCAGCTATATGTGGCAGGGCTTTATCCCGCAAGGTGAAAACCCGCATATAAAAAATCCCGAGAGAGGGTTTATCAGCAGCGCTAATCAAAGAGCTGCTGACAGCAGCTATCCTTATTTCATCCCCGGGTCTTATGACCTGTACCGTGGCATTGCCATCAACCGTAAGCTTTCAGCAATGCAGGGCATTACTCCTGAAGATATGATGAAGCTGCAGACGGATAATTATAATGTATTTGCCGAAACAGCAAGACCATTGCTGCTGAAGTATATTAATGAAGGGACGCTTGGCGATAATGAAAAAAAATATCTTGACACAGTTGCCAACTGGTCGTTGTATAACAATATTGAGCTGAGAGGACCCACGCTTTTCAACTTATGGTTTGACAACCTGGAAAAGCAGGTATGGGATGATGAATTTGAAAAAGCGGGCGTTGAGCATTTGCGCCCCTCTGAAGCTACACTGACAGAAGCCCTGCTCCGCGACAGCGCTTTTCGCTATGCAGATAATATAAATACCCCGCAGGTGGAAACGCCTGCAGATGTTATACAGTCGTCTTTTAAAAAAGCTGCTTTGCTTGCAGATTCACTGGAAGCGATACATAAGCTTACCTGGGGCGCTTATAAGAACACCACTATCTATCATCTGCTCAAGGGCAAATTAATGCCTTTTGCAAGAACAGGTCTCCCCGTTGGCGGCGGAACGCATGTTATCAATGCCATGCAGCACGATCACGGGCCGAGCTGGCGGATGATCGTGCAACTGACACAGGAAACGGAAGCTTATGTAGTATATCCAGGCGGACAGTCTGGTAACCCGGGAAGTATTTATTATGATAGTTTTGTAGATAAGTGGGCGGCAGGAGGCTATTATAAGGCCTGGTTTATGCAAAGAGGAGAAAATGAAGGGAACCGGCTGGTGTGGAAGATAGTGTTTAGTGGTAAGTGATAAGTGGTTTGTGAGGTATCAGCTATCAGCAGTGAGCTATGAGCCGTGACTCCTACGCTCAACAAGAGCTGAAGCTCAGTTGTGTTTTGTTCCAAAGGATTTCAATTCGCTGAATAATACCGTGATTAGGCACGCACAAGGATTCGGGGTTTGCTGATAGCTGATAGCCCATAGCTCACCGCCCATAGCAAAAAAATACTAACATGATCAAATTTATTGTATCCCTGTTATTAATGGCATTGCTAAGCTTTACGCTTTGTTTGTATATGCCCTGGTGGAGCATTGCCATAGTTGCTTTTGCCGTTAGCGCCATCATAAACCAGAAGCCCTACCTGTCATTTATTACCGGGTTTTTGTCATTGCTGTTGTTGTGGGGCGGGCTGGCATGGTATATCAGTGCGCAGAATGACGATCTGCTGGCACACAGGATATCTCCGCTCATCCTCAACAGGGATGATCCTATGTTCCTGATCATTATCACTGCCCTAATTGGCGGACTTACAGCAGGCTTTGCGGCGCTCAGCGGGTCACTGCTCAGAAGCACTCTTGAGAAAAGAGCACAATCATAGGTTTGATTTATTTCGTTGGGGAATGTCCGTTTCATGAAAAGAAAACTGCAACTTTCACAGGCGCTTTTACTGATCTTTTTGAAAGCCATGGCTGTACCGGTTACTGGTATTGTCAAAAACGATATGGGAGAAGCACTGCCCTTTGCCTCCATCGTGATAAAAGGTATTTCAACGGGCACCACGGCCAATAATGAAGGACGCTATATTATTAACCTTCCGGGAGGCAGCTATACTATCCAGTGCATGCATGTGGGGTATGCCGCTTCGGAACAGACCATAACTGTCGGCAGCGAACCTGTTCATCTTGATTTTGTTTTGCATTTGCAGCAGATCACGCTAAAGGAGATCGTGATTGGTAACAATGCTGAAGACCCGGCGTACGAGATCATCAGGCAGGCTATAAAGAAAAGACCTTATTACAAAAACCAGGTAGATGCTTTTCAATGCCAGGTATATATTAAAGGGCAACTACGGCTCAATGATTATCCCGGTACCATCTTCGGGCAGAAAATTGATTTTGGTGATGGCGATACCGCTAAGAATAAGATGATCTATCTCTCTGAAACCATTGCAAGTTATTACTATCAAAAACCCGATCGCGAAAAAGTAATTGTTACCTCCACCAGGGTAAGCGGCCAGGGTGAAAGTTTTGGGTTCAGCGATCCCCGGTTCCTGACTTTTTATGATAATAATATCCAGGTCAGCAAAGCGCTCAACCCGAGAGGTTTTATTTCACCCATAGCAGATAATGCACTTAGCTTTTACCGGTACCGGTACCTTGGGAGCTTTACAGAGAACGGTAAAACGGTCAACCGGGTAATGGTGATACCCAGGCGGCAGTATGAGCCCTTGTTCAGCGGGCTCATTAATATTATTGAAGACGACTGGAGAATATACAGCATTGATCTCATGCTTACCAAATCATCCCAGATGGAGCTGGCGGATACGCTGAAAATAGAGCAGTTGTATGTGCCTGTTGATAAAGATGTGTGGATGATACAGAGCCAGGTATTATATCCATCCGTAAAGATACTGGGTTTTGATGCAAAGGGAAGCTTCGTTTCAGTATATAATAATTATAAGCTCAATCCTGAATTGGATAAAAAGCTGTTCAATAATATTATTGTTAAATACGATTCCGGCTCTAATAAAAAGCCAAGAGACTATTGGAATGATGTACGACCCGTGCCGTTGCTGAACGATGAGGTGCTGGACTATATAAAGAAAGACAGCATGGAGATCGTTCGCAGGGATCCGCATTATCTTGATTCCGTAGACCGGAAAAGAAATAAGCTTACCGTGGGAGGTGTATTATTGTTTGGCCAAACGTTTACAAGGCAAAGCAAAAAATCTTCTTTTTCCTATAAGCCATTGATCGATGTAGCCAACTTTAATACTGTAGAAGGGTTTAATCTTAATCTTAGTCCCTCGTATGGCAGAAAATTTTCCGGAATAAGATCTGTTGAGATCACACCTACGGTACGGTATGGGTTTACCAACAGGCATTTTAATGCTGATCTTTCTGCTTCTTATTTTTTTGGCCGTAGAGTTATCAATGCCATAAACATTGCGGGCGGCAAACGAGTTTTTCAACTGAATAATGAAAATCCTGTTCGCCCGATAGTGAACACTTATAACACTTTGTTTAACGGTACTAACTATTTAAAGATCTATGAAGCATGGTTCGGGAACCTGGAATATGTAAGAGGAGTAGGAGAGGCAGTTACCATAAAAGCAGACCTCAGCTACCAGGACCGGCTACCACAGGAAAACCGGGATAACACGTTCTGGGGAAAAAGCAAGAACCTGGATAAAAGAACGCCTAATTATCCCACAGAACTGGTATCTCAGAATTTCTCAAGGCACCAGGCATTGATAGGGTCTTTTACAGTGAGCTACCGGCCCGGTACAAAATTCATCCAGTTGCCGGAGCGCAAGATCAACATGGGATCAGTATATCCTTTGTTCAGCGTCAGCTATTCCAAAGGGTTTAAAAACCTGTTGGGAAGCGACGAGGATTATGACCGGTGGAAATTCTCTGTGAGAGATGAAGTTAACCTGAAGCTATGGGGACTGTTCAATTATCATATTGCTGCCGGGGGCTTTTTGAATAGGAAGCATGTAGAACTGCCCGACTACCAGCATTTCAACGGTAACCAATTGCTTGTGGCGACAGCGTATCTTAACAGTTTTCAATTAGCGCCTTATTATGAACGGAGCACTACTGCGCGTTTTTACAGCACTTTGCATATTGAGCATCATTTTAACGGCGCCCTTACCAATAAGATCCCGTTTATTAAAACGCTTAATATTCACCTGATTGGGGGAGGCAACGGATTCGTAGTGGATAAAAGCAACTATTACTATGAAGTGTTTGCCGGCATAGAAAATATATTGAAGGTATTCAGGGTGGATTATGTACGCGGCTATGGCAACCAGGGATTTAAAGACCAGGGCATACGCATCGGGTTCCGGGGGTTTAATTGATTTGAGATTTGAAATTTGAGATTGATCAGGTGCTGTTTTGCTGAAAAATAGGTATTTACCATCCCGGCGATATTTTTTCGGGAAAACCACGAGTTTCATCCCTTTCACATTTTCTCAGCAATTATGCGTCGAAGTAATCTCGGGCGCATTTCAAATCTTAAATTTCAAATTCCTTATTTTTGCTCTTTAGAAATTTTGTTCGTCATGCAAACGACCCGTCCTTAACAGGCATAAAATTTCAAAAATTATGGCAGTATTACATAACCGTGTTTCCCAGAAGGAACTGAAGCAGCTATTGCTGCAGGAAAAAGAGCCCCGCACTACAATTTCATTTTACCGGTACTTCCACATTGATGACCCAAGGCTTTTCAGGGATGAGCTGTACAGGAACCTGCACGTGCTCAGGGTATTCGGAAGGATATATATTGCTTCGGAAGGCATTAATGCGCAGGTAAGTGTGCCGTCGTCAAATTATGAAAAGCTGAAAACATATCTCTATGGTATACCTGCGCTTGATGGGCTGAGGCTTAACATAGCAGTAGATGATGACGGCAAATCATTCTGGGTGCTTAAAATAAAGATCAGGGATAAAATCGTTGCCGATGGTATCGCGGATCCCGGTTTTGATATGGGCAAAAAGGGTAAATATGTAGATGCCGAAGGTTTTAACCGGCTTACCAAAGATCCCGGCACTATCGTGATTGATATGCGCAATCATTATGAATATGAAGTAGGACATTTTGATAATGCCATTGAAATTCCCAGCGATACCTTCAGGGAACAATTGCCGATGGCAGTGGAGATGATGCAGGAGCATAGAGATAAAAATATAATTATGTACTGCACCGGTGGTATACGCTGCGAAAAGGCGAGCGCATATATGCTGCACAACGGTTTTCAAAATGTGTATCATCTTGAAGGCGGTATTATCAATTATGCACGTATTGTGAAAGAAAAGGAACTTGAGAATAAATTTATAGGGAAGAATTTTGTATTTGACAACAGGCTTGGAGAACGGATAACCGAAGATATTATAGCCCACTGTCACCAGTGTGGCGAGCCCTGCGATACCCATACCAACTGCAAAAATGAAGGATGCCACCTGCTGTTTATCCAGTGTGCAGCCTGTGCAGAAAAATATAATGGTTGTTGCAGTGAGGAATGTTATGAAATATCATTGCTCTCCGAAGAGCAGCAAAAAGCATTGCGCAAAGGAACAGATAAAGGACAGCATATCTTTAACAAGGCAAAGGCAAGACTGAGGCCGCGGGTCCATAATAAATCATAGTGTTATGTCAAACGTGAGACGTGAAAAGCGAAACGTTCTCTCACCTTTATCTCCTGCCTGCCATGCCTACGGCAGGCAAACCGGTGGGCAAGTCTCATTTTTCACGATAATACACAGATATATTTTGCCTGACTTAACAATAGTTATCATGTTAACATACCTCACTTTTTGTTTGCACAAAACAATGTTTATCCTTCAATCGCGTTAAAGAAAAAACAAATTAAAACACGAGCCCCGGTGCCAAAAACATGATGAAGCATCGGGGCTTATTTTTTGAGAGAGGCATAGCGGGTAAGGCGTAAGATATATATTGTCTTGTATGCATTGACCGCTACCGCACGTCGCCGCTGAATAGGCTAATAGCAGTTGCTGCTTTATGTGCAATCCCTTTCCAGCTAAAATAGTTAAAGAATTCTTCAGGTATAGCTGTGGGGGCCACGATTAACTCTTTTAATAGACATTCTGTAAAAGCATCTGCGTTTTTATCATCTGTTATGGATAATTTCCTTCCTGCTACTTCTGCAGGGATGCCAAAAGCACCACTTTTATACGAGACTACCGAGCAGCTGGCAGCCAATGCTTCTACCACTTTGGTCTTTATGCCGCCGCCTTCGCTTACCGGATTAATAAAAATGTCGGCAGCGCGGAAGTAAAGGTTGATATCGTCTACAAATCCGGCATAAGTAATGTTTTTATTTTTATAGCCCGATAACTGCTGGTATTGATCCGGCAGATCCGGGCCACAGATTAGAATGTGGTACGGAGCACCAGCTTTAAGCAATAATGGATTGATATCAAGCAGAATGCTGTCCAGCGCTTTTTGATTGGGGGTATAGCTAAGCGCTGCGCTAAAAAGGAGCAGCAGATTTTTTGTATTGATACTGTATGTTCGACAAATCGCTTTTTTGGCAGTTGCTTTCTGTTCTGCACTGTATGGGTGCTCCAGTTCAGTGCCGTAAGTAATTGTAATGCATTTGTTCTCATTCAGTTCAAAATTCCGGATGGCATATAATCTGTCTTCTTCAGTAATGAAAAAATTCATGTCGGCAAAGCGATGTACCTTTTTCTCATAGTATAATAATATACGCCACCACCATTTTCCAAGGCTTTTGAAACGTAGTCCTTCAATATTGTGAGAATGAATGATCAGCTTAACCTTTAAAAATTTTTTTAACAAGTACCCCAGCCATCCGTAGTAGGGGTGTTCCAGCAGAACATACGTGATGGATTTATCACTGATAATACGCTTCAATGTGAAATAATACAAAATGTTGATATACCTCAGCGGGCTTTTTGAAAAAACAGGTAGTATTTCATATCGTCCCTCTTTCTTTTCAACCGGAATATCCTTAACGGAAACACAATAGAGGTTTATAAATTCTGAAAAATATTTATAAAACAATGCAATATATTTCTGCCCTCCTGTATTAGCGGGCAGGAACCTGTAAGAAGCAATGCCTAAAACATTTATCATCGTTTGCTCAACAAAGATTAAACCCCATTTTGTTTTGATTTTCTCCACAAGCCAAAGGCCGCGCCAGCCAGCCCAATATAAAATAATATATTCCCGAAATAGATAAACTTCTGCCCTGTGCTGTATGACGTGGGTTCAAATTTAAACACAATCTCATGCTTGCCTGCAGGCACGGGCATGCCTCTAAGCAGATAATCTGCTTTGAGATACGCTGTTTTCTTTCCATCTAAATAGGCATTCCAACCGGCCGGATAATACACTTCGCTGAATACGGCAAACTGGGGAGATGCGGCCTGGGTACTGTATTTTATTTCATCATTATCATAGCTTTCAAGCTTTATAGTAGCTGTTGAATCCGGTATAGGGTCATTACCTGCAATATTTTTTGCGCTTTGATCAATGATCACCGTATCCTTCGGACCAAACTTGTCCAGCGATTTTATTTCTTCAACCGGCCCGTTTACATATTTTATATGTTTTACAAACCACGCTGCACCCAGCGCTCCGTCGTTTTTATATACCATGGGCTGCCCCTGCTGTTGTTGCGACGGGAAGATGATATACCGTGTGTCCAGCATATCCAGAACATCCATATTGACCGGCTGCTTGGTTAGCTGCGTTTCTATCAGGTCCTGGTATATCCTCAGCTTGGCAGGATGGTAGCCGCCTACCGACCGGTGATGATAGGATGTCATGGCATCATTATAAGTATCACCGGCAAGATTAAACACACGGTAATGCGGGTCTTTGTCCTGCATGATCTGGTTGTCTATTGCTGAAGCTGCAAAATTTTCTGACTCATAGCTGTCTGTATCCTTATAATTATCACTGTTGAGGTAATGGCTGTCGAGCACTAGCAGGTCAATAGTATTTATCACGGTAAAGATCACCACAACAGCGACCGGTTTAAGCTGGTTTTTTACATATAAATACAATAACCCAAGCACCAGCCCTGCAAAAAGTAATGCCCTGAATACACTATTCAAAAACATAGCCTTTCGCTCAGACTTAAGTGCATTCATCAGCACCCTTTTCATTTCAGTATTATCATGCTCGGGGTTGAAAATAGCTGGAAGCCACCTGTCATCAAACGGGCTTGTAAAGTCGTTGAAAAGATAGATGAGCAGCGTTACTCCAAACAGCCCTCCCAATACATATAATATCTTTTTGAAAGAAGCCTTTAGTTGTTCTTTACCGTCAGGCTCAAAAATGATGCGCTGTAATCCCATTGCTGCCAGCAATGGCAATAAGAATTGAGGGATTACCAGGGCAGTGTTAGGCGAACGGAATTTATTGTATAAGGGGAAGTGATCAAGCAGGAATGAATTAAAACCGTCAAAATTTCTGCCCCAGGCCATGAAAACAGTGAAAATGATAGCCGCAGCCATCCACCATTTTATGGGATTTCTTATTATGACCATTCCTATCAACGCAAGAAAACAAATAATAGCACCGTAGTAGAGTGTACCTCCGGTGCCTTCCAGCATCCCCCCCCAATATTTAGGGATGAATGCTGCAAGCTGTACCGCCTGGTTTTCAGGGACATTCTTTTCTGTCAGTTCCGATACAAATTTTGAATCTTCAGGAAAATGAGAGGAAGAACTTTCTCCGAAAACTCCTGGCATAAAAGCGGTCAATATTTCGCTTTTGCCAATACTGTATTGAAATGCATAATCTTTATCCAGGCCTTGGGTATCAGCTTTTTTTATTTCAGCCCCTGTGGCTTCAATAGTTTTCCCGCCACGCATAGTGTATTTGGCATATTCAGCGGTAGTAAGCAGTGTCATTGCGGAATTCGCTATTGCCGCAGCTCCTGCTATTGCCGCAAGCGCCAGCGATATAGCCAAATGTTTCCATTCTTTTTGCCTTATCCATTGAATGATGTAACCGATAGTAATAAGTCCTGCTGCAATAAGAAAGTAGTAAGTGATCTGTGCATGGTTAAAGGCAATTTCCCACGTAGCGGCGATGAGTGTAACTACCATTCCTGCCCAGTATTTCTTCTGGTAAATGAGCAGCATGCCTGCCAACACTGCAGGCATATAGGAAATGGTCCACATTTTTGTATCATGGCCACCGGCTACGATCAATGCGTTATAAGTGGCATAGGCAAACCCAAGGCTTCCCAAAACGCCGATAGCCGTTCTTATCCCCAGCACGCAACAAAGCAGGTAAAAACAAAGACAGGCTAAAAAAAAGAAGCCTGCTGGTTTGGGCAGACCTAATGTAAGTATGGTATGAAAATCGGGTATATAGGATTTAGCTTCCATCGCGACCTGGTAGGCGGGCATACCGCTAAACAGGTGAGTGTTCCATAAAGGAAAGTGTCCGTTCTTTTCCTTATATTCAAAGGAACTGTGTGCCGCCGCTTTCCACTGCACATTATCACTCTGCTCCAATACCTTTCCCTGGATAGCGGGATGGCAGTAAATAATGGCTACCACCAGAAAGATACCTATGGCAATCAGGTGAGGAATAAGTGCCTTAAAATTGAAATTTTTCACTTATAGCGTTTTAAGGCGGCAAATTAATATTATTTTTAGTCTTCCCTTTAATTTTAATGTTCAGGATGATCCACCAGATTCTCAGAGACAAGCCCGCTAAATTATTTATAGGATTTACCGCTTTTTTTGTAGCCAATGCCCTCATCGCTGAGTGTATCGGCGGTAAAATTTTTTCGCTGGAAAAGCTGTTCGGACTGCAGCCGGCAAACTTCACTATTTTAGGTCATAGCGGGTTATCGTTTAGCCTTACCTGTGGTGTCTTGCTATGGCCACTTGAATTTGTGATGACTGATATTGTAAATGAATACTACGGGCCGAAGGCCGTGAAGCGTATCAGCTATACTGCCGTCGCACTCATCTCCTATGCTTTTATTATGTTTTATGCAAGTATTCATATACCGGCAGCCGACTGGTGGCCGGCTTCTAAAGCAGAGGATGGTATTCCTGATCTGCAGGTCGCTTTCGGCGGTATTTTTGGACAGGGCATGTCTATTATTCTCGGCAGCCTTGTAGCTTTTTTGGTAAGCCAGTTGGTTGACGTGTTCATTTTTCACCGGATAAAAAAAGTGACAGGGGAGAAGAAGGTATGGCTGCGGGCTACCGGCTCAACTCTGGTATCCCAGTTGATTGACAGCTTCATTGTTCTGACCATTGCCTTTAAATGGGGAGGCAACTGGACATGGACGCAGGTGATCTCCGTAGGTATCATGAATTATATCTACAAAGCAACAGTTGCCGTATTGCTCACTCCGGTAATCTATTTTGCTGAAAAAAAGATAGAAGCTTATGTAGGCCATGAAACAGCCCGGCAAATGAAAAAGGCTGCTATGGGGGAAGAATGATTTTTGATTAGTCTGATTTTAGGGCGCCGCTTCTACCACAACGGTCTGCTTGAGCCTCATTGCCACGGGTTGTTCCTGTCTTATAGCAGGTTTCCACTGAGGCATGCTTTCAAATTTCTTTTCCAGCGTTTCATTCAGATCGTCATTACCCCCTTTTGCTACATGTGCATATACCGGTTTGCCTTCTTTATCAATGATATATTCTACCACAATATATGCCGCCCTTTGTCCTTCATTTAACAATGGTACAAGGTCATTACCCGTTTTATCCAGGAATGCCTGGAAGGCTTTAGTGCCTCCGGGGAAAACAGGAAGATTGTTTACTACTTTGGCAATTTCTTCTTCAGGGATCGGTATCTTCTTTTCTGTGCGCGCAGTTTTAGCCTTAGCAGTTATTGGGGGATTTACATTTGTTTTTTGGACATCTTCAATAACGTACTGCCCGTAGCTGTTCACCATTACAACAGGTATCTGGTGATTCTTTTCAAAAAAGTTGTATGCCGCTTCAAGCTTGGTCACGAGCGGGCGGTAACTTTTATATATCTGCAAAAAACGATCAAGATATCCTACACTTCTTGGATTATTGAATTGCACGGGGAAGATGTGCACAGGAATATATTCCTGCCCCATTGCTCTGGCATAGCTTGTAATAATGTAAAGGTCTTCAATCTGGTCGTTATTGATAGGAATACATCCTTCTGTTACACAGGAACCGTGTATGTAAATATCCCCTCCGGGGGCAAGAGAGTCGCTCAGCATGCGGTCTGAAGCATTAGGATAATTTAATCCAAGTGAAAGATAATAGGCGCTGTTTGGATTGAATTCATTGATATAATAAAATCCTTCCGGCACCTGGTAGTCTCCCTGCATTCTCTTGGGGCCGAGTGATCCGGCCATGGCGCAGATCTTATATGTTTTAAAAAGTTTGAAGGGCTCTTTTACACTGTTCTTTACCCATACCTCCATCTGGCTGTCATACTTAAATGAACGGATATACACATATTTTGCGGGCCATTGCAAACCTTTTGTCTCGAATTGCCTGCGCAGGGTATCTTCTTTGCGCCTGAAAACATCAGCAACTTTCGCAAATGATTTTTGATAATCTACAAAAGAATATTGCCCGTAGATAGAGCCGGTAATACCAATAGAAATGATGGTTATAGAAATGGATTTAAATATATTCATTGGATGTTGTTATAACTTAGCCATCCCCTCGTTTTTCATCCGGCCGGCATTTATTTTGCAAATATCATGCATATTATGCGAAGATATTTCCAAAAATCTTAACAAGATATCTTTCTCTGCGTTTTTGTAACTCTTTTAACGGCAAATCCGGGAATGTATTTTGCGCAGTTTTTCATTTTCGCCGGGTTATTTCCTGCTCTTTATTATCTTCACGCCGCATTTATAATAAACTTATGGTAAAAGCGGGAATATTAGGAGGCGGACAATTAGGCCGTATGCTTTTGCAGGCTGCTGCCAATTACCCTGTAGAGACTTTCGTGATGGAAAATGATCCTCAATGCCCTGCTGCACATCTTTGCCATCATTTTGTTAAAGGAGATATCGGGGATTTTGACGACGTGTACAATTTTGGCAAGAACCTTGAGGCTATTACGATAGAAATAGAATCGGTGAATGAAGATGCCCTTGCTAAGCTTGAAGAGGAAGGAGTGCGCATTTATCCCAAACCGGAAGCATTGAAGGTGATAAAGGATAAGGTGAAGCAAAAAAAATTTTACGAGTCTTTTTCTATTCCAACCGCCCCATTTATAGTAACTCAGTCAAGAGAGGATATAACAGCGCATTTGGATTTTCTTCCTGCTGTACATAAATTAGGTACCGGGGGATATGATGGGAGAGGAGTACAGATCATAAAAAACCGGGAAGATATACCTAAAGGCTTTGATAAGCCCGGTGTGCTGGAAAAGCAAATCAATATACACAAGGAGATTGCAATGATTGTTGCTGTAAATGATACGGCACAAACTACGCTATATCCCCCTGTTGATATGGTTTTCGATCCTTCCCTCAATCTGCTTGATTACCAGATAAGCCCGGCGGAGCTTTCCGAAAATGTATTGTGGAAAACAGAGGCGATTGCCTTAAAAGTAGTGAAGGAACTGAAAAGTCCCGGCATCTTTGCAGTTGAGCTTTTTATTGATAAGGAAGGCGAAGTGTATGTGAATGAAACTGCGCCGCGGGTGCACAACAGTGGTCATCATACCATAGAAGCCAGTTACAGCTCACAGTTTGATATGCTTTGGCGGATCATACTGAATTATCCTCTCGGGAATACTGCTGCTATACTGCCTGCGGCAATTGTTAATCTTTTGGGAGAAGACGGCTATAGTGGCAATGCTGAATATGACGGACTGGAAGAGGTGTTGAGGATGGATAATGTATTCGTGCATATTTATGGCAAAGCGCAAACGAAACCCGGCAGGAAAATGGGACATGTAACCATAATCAGCAAAGACAGGCAGGACCTGATTTTTAAAAAGAACCGTATAAAGAATACATTGAAGGTGATCAGCAGGGAGAAGGAATAGAGCTATGATATTAGCTGTTCTCTTACGTTAATTGTGAGATGACAAACGTTAGACGTGAAATGCTCACGTTTCACGTCTAACAATGAGACGCAGCATAACATAATTAACATACCTTGTACCGGTAAACAAAAACGCAAATTTTTATGTCCCCGACAGAACCTTTGGTAGGTATTATAATGGGCAGCGATTCTGATCTGCAGGTAATGCAGGGCGCTGCCGATGTATTAACAAACTTCGGTATCTCATTTGAACTAACAGTGGTATCTGCCCATCGTACTCCTATGCGAATGGTAGCTTATGCTTCAAAGGCGAGAGAGAGGGGGATAAAAGTGATTATTGCCGGCGCCGGTGGTGCTGCTCATCTGCCTGGTATGGTGGCATCTCTTACTTCCCTCCCGGTCATAGGAGTGCCGGTAAAATCCTCCAATTCTATTGACGGATGGGATTCCATATTGTCTATTTTGCAGATGCCGAATGGTATACCTGTTGCCACAGTTGCCTTAAATGCCTCTAAAAATGCCGGAATACTTGCTGCTTCCATTATAGGCGCTTTTGACAAACAGACAGCCGACAAAATTATTGCCTACAAAAAAGACCTTGAGGCTGAGGTCTTGAAAAAAGCGGATAAATTGAAACAAGACGGATGGCAAAATGGATTTGATAAAATAATACAATAAAATAAAGCCCCATACTAAATACTAATGCTGTGTTAAACAAGCAACCTGCCAGCCGGCAGGCTGGTGTGGGAGGTGAGACATTTCTTTTACCTTTATCCGCTCACTTTCACGATAACATACAGGCATAATTGGCTTGATTTAGCACTAATATTTCGTTCCTTCAAGCAGCTTTAGCTGCAGAAAAGCATACATAATACCATTCAACTGGCGGCGAATAATGGTTCTCAATCCCTCGAAAAGATAGGGCTCATTTAAGACATCCCTGTAGGCGCTGATCATTTTTTTCTCACTGTCTTTACAAAACTGGAGTATGGTTACATTAATATTGGCCTCGTCGCTGCCGATAACCGGCGCCAAAGGTTGCTTATCTGCAGCAGATGCTTTTTCAGGTGCATCAATACAGTCATAAACCCCTAGTGATTTTAATTGCGAGGTCAGCTCCGACACGTATTGACTGTTCTCCTGGGCCAGAATGCTTATGTTTTGTTTGAACTGCTTATCATGTATCGTCAAAGATGCCTGCTCGTATTTTTCCTTTTCATGTCTTAAAATATCCATCAGTTGGGATAAGCGCTCCACGATATATTGCGGAACTTTAAAAGAGGTGGCTTTTATCATGGCAGGAAGGTTTATACGAAGTTACATAATGTGGCAGATAAAATATAGTTGTTGTGCTGCTTAACCTTTTGTAAACAATTGTTGTGCCATTCCGGCCGCCTTATCCAATAATCAAACAGGGAAAACTAAAGTTTAATTGCAGGAATGGAATATATTGCATTATTACCGTAGTGCTGATGAAACGAATTATTAAAAAATTCAGAATAGATAAACGGATCAGGGCTGGTTACGGGTCAGCTTTTCTTATCCTTCTTTTATCTTACCTGCTTACGCTCTATTCCAATAAGAAAATGGCGGAAGAGGGAACGAGTATCAAGCATACCAACGACCTGATCACCCGCCTGGATAACTTTCTTTCGCTGATGAAAGACGCTGAAATCGGCTCCCGGGGGTATTTCCTGACACGGGATAAAACGGTGCTTGATTCTTATTACAAAAGCCGGATGAAGTCGGGACCTTCTTTTTATGAACTGCATGCGGAGCTTATGAGCAGCCCGGATCAGATAGCCCGGATGAAAAAGGCAAAGAAACTGCTTGATAAAAAATATGAGATTATTGACAGTACTATCAACACCTTTGATCATAATGGCTACCGGTTTACCGACAGCCTCCTTGCAACGGAAAGTAATGGTAAAGCTATCATGGACAGCCTGCGGGCGGTGGTCACGGAGATGCAGAATACAGAAAAAGATGTATTGGCCCGGCGAACTGAAAAACTGGGTGAAAGCTTTCACCTGGTGAATGTTATCATTGTGATATCTCTTATTGTTGCACTGCTGCTGTTTGTGTTTGGGTTTATCACGTATATTACAGAAAATCGTGCCAGGCGACTGGCTGATATACGGGCTGAGGAATACAGGCAGGAATTGGAAGAGCGGGTGAAGCAACTGGACAAAGCTAATAAAGAACTGCTGGAAATGCGGAGGCTTGAAAAATTCACCGCAACAGGCAGGATAGCAAGGACCATTGCCCACGAAGTACGTAATCCGCTTACCAATATTAACCTGTCTGTGGATCAGCTTAAATCCGGGATGGAGGGTGGCGAAGAAGAGCGACAGGTTTTTTATGATATGATACTGCGCAATAGTCAGCGCATTAATACGCTGATAACAGAGTTGCTCGATTCTACAAAGTTTGTGGAAGTCAGACCGGGACCATTGCCTGTAAATACACTTCTTGATGAAACGCTGCTACTCGCAGCAGACAGGATTAAGCTGAAAGATATACAGGTAATAAAAGAGTATAGCAGAGGTATTTGTGATGTGGCGGTAGATAAGGAAAAGATGAAAATTGCTTTTCTTAACATTATTGTCAATGCTATAGAAGCTATGGAAGGAGAAGGAGGGAAACTGGTCATCAAAACATATTCACGGAATGAAAAATGTTTTATTGAAATCCGTGATAATGGGAGCGGAATGGATGAAGAAGCGCTCAATAAATTATTTGAGCCATATTATAGCAGGAAAAATAAAGGCACCGGGCTTGGGATGACCAATACCGAAAACATAATTTTGAGCCACAAGGGAAGTATTAATGTCGAAAGCAGTTTGGGGGAGGGCACTACATTTACTATAACCCTGAATTTTGCCTGATTTTATTGCTAAAATTTAACTCTAACGTATATTTCCCGCATGAAAATCAGAAGCTATACTTTGTACCAGGTGCCTCCAAGGTGGCTCTTTTTAAAAATTGACACAGATGAAGGTATCACTGGCTGGGGGGAACCGGTGATTGAAGGCAAAGCAGATACTGTTAAAGCAGCAGTGAATGAATTGATGGATAACCTGGTGGGAAAGGATCCGATGAATATTGAGGATCATTGGAATACAATGTACCGGGGCGGTTTTTACCGGGGTGGGCCGATTTTAATGAGCGCCATATCCGGTATTGATCAGGCCTTATGGGATATTAAAGGAAAATATTTCAATGCACCGGTTTGGCAGTTGATAGGTGGAAAAGCAAGGGAAGCCATCAGGGTATATTCATGGATAGGTGGCGACCGCCCGTCTGAAGTTGCCGCCGCCGCACGACAGGCTGTAGCAGCTGGTTTCACTGCTGTTAAGATGAATGCTTCTGAAGAAATGCAGTATATTGATTCCTTTACCAAAGTAGAGGCTGTGCTGGAAAGAGTGCAAAATGTAAAAGATGCTGTTGGAACTGACATTGGAATAGGGGTGGACTTTCATGGTCGTATTCATAAGCCGATGGCCAAAATAATGGCTCGCGAGCTGGATGCGCTGCACCCTATGTTTATTGAAGAGCCTGTATTACCTGAAAATAATGAGGCGCTGAAAGAAATAGCACAATACAGCTCAGTTCCCATAGCTACGGGAGAGCGGATGTTTAGCAGGTGGCAGTTTAAGCCATTGCTCCAGGGCGGCTATGTGGATATTATACAGCCTGATCTTTCTCATGCCGGAGGTATTACAGAATGTAAAAAAATACTTTCGATGGCGGAGGCCTATGATGTAGCAGCGGCGCCTCATTGCCCGCTGGGACCAATTGCTCTTGCCTCATGCCTGCAGGTAGACGCTACTTGCCACAATGCTTTTATACAGGAACAAAGCCTCGGAATACACTATAATACCGGTAGCGACCTCCTTGATTACCTTGAAGACAGATCAGTTTTTCATTATAAAGACGGGTATGTCAGTATCCCCTCCGGCGCTGGGCTGGGTATTACAATTAATGAAGCTCATGTTGAGAAAATGGCAGGGGAAGGTCACCGTTGGCGTAATCCGGTTTGGCGGCATAAAGATGGGAGTGTGGCAGAATGGTAAGACCTTCGAAATAAAATATACCGATAATAATAATCTGTTTTCAGTAACTGTACTGTAATGAAAAATATATTATTTATATTCTTATTATTCTTGATAGTTAGTTGCCATCAATCTTCTACACATCATAGCTCAGCTTCTGCAAAGTCCGATGAAGGTAGCAGGATCCAGGTTTCCTGGTTTGTTGGTTTACCCGTAATAGATGTGAATGCAACTGCACAGGTTATAGGAAGGGGATACAACTGGACAGAAGGACCGGTATGGATAGCCGGCCGGCAAACGCTGATCTTTTCAGATGTTCCGGAAAATAAAATTTTCCAATGGAAGGAAGGAGACAGCGCCAAAGTATATCTCATGCCTTCTGGTTATACCGGCACCTTACCACGGGGTGGCGAAATCGGATCAAACGGGTTAGCGCTGGATAATAAAGGGCGGCTGCTGCTCTGCCAGTCGGGAAACAGGCAGGTGGCCCGGATGGAGGGCAGTTTGGCTTCACCGGTACCTAAATATACTTCGCTGGCGGGCCGATACAAAGGAAGAAAATTTAATAGCCCCAATGATCTGATAACAGACAGTAAGGGCAATATCTATTTTACAGACCCGATTTACGGGTTACCAAAAGGTGCAAATGATCCGGAGCGGGAATTAAAATTTGAAGGGGTATACAAAATTGATGTAAACGGGAAATTAAGCCTTTTGATTGATTCTATATCCCGGCCAAACGGGCTCGCCCTTTCGCCTGCTGAAGATATATTGTATCTGGCTAGCAGCGATGAAAACAGACCTGCCTGGTATGCTTATCATCTTAACAAAAATAGAGATATCGTTTTCGGAGGAGTATTGCTTGATGCCACGCTGCTCAGGAAAACAGCAACAGTAAAGCAAGGTCCGGATGGGTTTAAGATTGACAAATTTGGAAATATTTTCAGCGCCGGGCCCGATGGCATAAATATCATCTCCCCTGAAGGGACAAGGATCGGGCTTATAAGAATCCCCGGTCGCTCTTCTTCAAACTGTGTGTTTAATGAAACAAAAGACGTACTGTTCGTAACAGCAGACGACATTGTGCTGAAGATCAATCTTCATCCTGAGGCTGATAAAAAAGAGTAGTTCCTGCAAAGGTTACTTTATGTAACCAAGTATCTTCAGCATGCTTTGAGCTGATTGTTCTTTTGCATACAGCCAGTCAACCAGTTTACCATTTTTATCATATTCTACAATCACGTGTTTGGGTGAAGGTATCAGGCAGTGCTTTATACCTCCATAGCCGCTGATTTGATCCTGGTAGGCGCCGGTGTGGAAAAACCCAAGATATAATGGTTCACCATTCACAATTTTGGGGAGAAAGACCTCATTGATATGTTCTTCAGAATCATAATAGTCATGGCTGTCGCAGGTGATCCCTCCAAGCACCACACGCTGATATTCTTCGTCCCATTTATTGATCGGCAATAGCAAAAAGCGTTCTCCGATGCCCCAGGTATCCGGAAGCGTGGTGATGAAAGATGAATCAATCATATACCATGTTTCACGATCATTCTGCACTTTCTGTCCCAGAACGCTATAGATATGCGCCATGCTTTCACCAACAGTATAGCTCCCAAACTCCGTATAAATGTTCGGCATAGGCACTTTTGCCTTTTTACAGGCATTTTTAATATTGCGAACGATCTCATTGATCATAAACTGGTAATCATATTCAAATCCCAGTGAATGCTTGATAGGAAAACCGCCGCCGATATTAATTGAATCAAGCTCAGGGCATATTTTTTTGAGCTGGCAATACAGGTGAATGATCTTGTTCAATTCACTCCAGTAGTAAATGTCGTCCTTAATGCCTTTATTAAGGAAAATATGGAGCATCTTCAACTGGAATTTATGCTCATTGCCCTCAATTTTATCTACATAAAATTCCAGTATATCCCTGGCACGTATGCCCAGCCGTGAAGTATAAAAAGGGAAAGTAGGCTCTTCTTCCGCAGCTACCCGTATGCCCAGCTTGAACGGGACTTTTACGGATTTGCGGTAAGCTTCGAGCTCATCTTTATTATCAAGAATTGGCGTCACGTTTTTAAACCCAGAGTTCAGCAGCCTGGCTATGCGGGTAGTATAGCCCTTTTGCTTATACCCGTTACAGATGATATGAATATCTTTATTGATCTTCTTCTTTTCGTAAAGCCTGTTGATGATTTCAATATCGTAGGCATAAGAAGTCTCCAGATGGATGTCGTGCTTAAGCGCTTCTTCCACCACAAAGGAAAAATGAGAGCTTTTGGTACAATAACAATAGAAATATTTTCCCTCGTAGCGATGCTTCTTAAAAGCCTCTCTAAACATCTGCTTTGCCTTATTGATCTGCTTTCCGATTTTTGGCAGATAGGTCAGCTTAAGCGGCGTTCCGTATTTATCAATCAGCGCTTTCAGGTCAAGACCATTGAAACGGAGGTAGCCATCCTGTACATCAAAGCCTTCCTGGGGAAAGTAAAAGGTTTGTTTTACAAGATCGGTATATGATTTATTCATATTGTTAAACGATACCAGTTATAAGGGTGAGCAATTAATGATTTGCAAATGTAGTTTTTTGCAATATATGCAATAAAAAAACCGGTAGTGATTTTTCACTGCCGGCTTTTCCGTATCTTATAATTATCTGATTTCTTTCATTATTTTACCGAAGCTACCAGCTTTTTAAAGCTCTCAGGTTCATTCATTGCAAGGTCTGCCAGTATTTTACGGTCAAGACTGATACCCTTTTGATTCAGTTTGTGGATAAACTCCGAATAAGTAAGCCCTTCTTCACGGACAGCGGCATTAATACGCACAATCCACAATGCGCGATATTCTCTCTTCTTCAGTTTACGGCCAACATATTTGTAGGTTAACCCTTTTTCCACTACATTTTTGGCTACGGTCAACACATTCTTACGCTTTCCGTAATAGCCTTTTGCGGCTTTTAATATTCTTTTCCTGCGTGCTTTTGAAGCAACTGCATTTACTGAACGAGGCATATTATTAAGTTTTAAGTTGTAAACACCTTCCGGCGCCGGACAACTGTTTTGATTTTTGTTAAGTACCGGAACTTCCGGTTAAGTCAGATCCCTATTTTAAACGAAGCAGGCGTTTTACAAAATTCATGTTGGATTGGTGCACTTCGCCGGGAATGTTCATGGCGCGCTTACGTTTTTTTGATTTTTTTGTCAACAGGTGACGGCGGAAAGATTTCTGGTGGGTGATCTTGCCTGTGCCGGTCACTTTAAACCTTTTCTTGGCACTGGAATTGGTTTTAACCTTTGGCATATTAATGTTGTATTTTCGTGACACCCGTGGGGCGGTTCCGAACAGACGAAACGCTTATGGAGCCTTGGGGCAATCTGGATCCAGGCTGAAAAGCTCTGGACTCCCCCTGGATTGGGGTCGCAAAGGTAATAAAAACTATTTATTAAAACATTTTTATTCTCTTTTTGGATTTCTGCTTCGATCTGCTAATTTCGCATCCTAATGCAACTCAGCTCAAAACATCTGTTAGGCATTAGAGACCTCACTCCACAGGATATTACTCTTATTTTAGATACCGCTACACAGTTTAAAGAAGTATTGCAACGCCCGATTAAGAAGGTACCTACCTTGCGCGATGTAACTATTGTAAATCTTTTTTATGAAAGTTCCACCCGCACCCGTATTTCTTTTGAGCTGGCGGAAAAAAGGCTTAGTGCCGATACCATTAATTTTACTGCAAGCGGCTCTTCGGTGTCAAAGGGCGAAACGCTGCTGGATACCGTCAATAATATCTTATCCATGAAAGTGGATATGGTAGTGATGCGCCATAGCGCCAGCGGAGCGCCCCATTTTCTTGCAAAGCATATTCCGGCCGCTATTGTAAATGCCGGCGATGGCATTAATGAGCACCCTACCCAGGCACTCCTGGATGCTTTTTCCATAAGGGAAAAGAAAGGCAAACTGGAGGGACTTAAAATTGCCATTATCGGCGACATTATGCATTCGAGGGTGGCGTTAAGCAATATCTATCTGCTGAAGAAAATGGGAGCCGACGTAATGGTAGCCGGGCCGCCAACACTCATCCCCCCGCATATTACCCAGGCTTTTGATATCAGGGTTGAATATAATATCACTAAAGCGCTGAAATGGTGTGATGTGGCAAATGTATTGAGGATTCAGCTTGAAAGACAGAACCAGGTACTTTTCTCTTCTCTGAGAGAGTATAATCTTGCTTATGGTATTAATAAGAAGATGCTTGATGCACTGGATAAGGAAATATTGGTAATGCATCCCGGACCCATTAACCGCGGAGTAGAGCTCGACAGTGATGCCGCAGATTCAAAGCAGTCTATCATTTTACAGCAGGTGGAAAACGGGGTGGCAACACGTATGGCAGTGCTATACCTCCTGGCAGGAGGGAGAGAACAGGCAAGTGAGAAATGAGAAGAGAAACGAACCTTCACGTTTCACGTCTCACATTTCACGTCTGCCGTTTCATATTTAACATTACACCGGGAGGGATGCTATAGTAATTTTCATCCTGGTGAGAAGATCACATTCGGAATAACCGCTTATAAATAATTGTTATGCAGCGAATTGCCTTGTTTCCCGGTACCTTTGATCCCATTACTATCGGTCATCTTGATATTATCAACCGCTCACTATCCTTATTTGATAAACTCGTTATAGGCATTGGCAGGAATGCCAGCAAAGTAGCTATGTTTTCTGAAGAGCAGAGGCTACAATGGATCAATGAGATCTTTAAAGACAAAGCTAAAGTAACGGCTCTGGTATATGAAGGATTGACAGTAGATTGCTGCAAGAAGATCAATGCAAATTTTATTTTAAGGGGCATACGCTATGTAAATGATTTTGAATATGAAAAGGCTATAGCTGATATGAACAGGAGCTTATCCCCGGATATTGAAACGATATTCCTTACCTGCCTGCCTCAATATACTTCTGTTGCCTCAACGCTGGTAAGGGATGTTATCAGAAATGGGGGAGATGCCACTGCATTTCTTCCGGGCCCGGTAGCCCAATCCCTTACAAAGTAAGGTTCTTTTCAACGGTGGAAGTATTTTTCCCGTTTGCAGGTATGTCAGCTTTAATTTTTCCTCTGGCTACATATACCCGGTGTGGAATCCCCCGGATTAAAATTTCCAGCATTATATGAATGTATACTCCGGCTCCGCAGTTTCAAAAAAACAAGGTCTTCACCCTCTTGTAATTATTGGTGTACTGTTTTTTGTATTTGGCTTTGTTACCTGGCTGGGCTCTGTGCTGATCCCCTACCTGAAGATCGCCTGTCAGTTGGAGGATGTTGTTTCCTCTTACCTTGTAGCTTTTGCCTTTTACATCTCCTACTTTATTATGGCCCTTCCTTCCTCTGTAGTGCTGAAATATACAGGATTTAAAAAGGGAATGGCACTGGGCTTATTGATCATGGCTGCCGGAGCTCTGCTTTTTATTCCTGCAGCACTTTCACGGACATACAGTGTTTTTCTGCTGGGGTTATTTGTTCAGGGAACGGGGTTGTCTATTCTTCAAACGGCGTCAAATCCTTATGTGACTATTCTTGGTCCAAAAGAAAGCGCAGCTAAAAGGATCAGTATTGTAGGGATATGTAACGGGGTGGCAGGCGCTGTAGCACCTCTTATTCTTGGTGCAATTGTGCTTGGAGATGCTGATAAACTGCAAAGTAAAATAGATAAGATAACTGGCGATGAAAAAATAGCGGCGCTAAATGCGCTTGCCCATCGGGTGATCTTGCCTTATACTGTTATGACCGTATTGCTTGTGCTGTTGGCCGCTTTGGTTTACTTTTCTTCACTGCCTGAAATAGATACGGAACTGGAAGACGAAGCCACTGGCATCAGCAATAAGCATAAAACAAATATTTTCCAGTTTCCGCACCTGATCATTGGGGTCATTACTTTATTCTTATATGTAGGTGTGGAAGTAATTGCCGGGGATACTATTATTAACTATGGTGCATCACAGGGGATTCCCATGTCAACAGCAAAATTTTTTACCAGTCTCACACTTGTTGGAATGCTTATAGGTTATATTGTGGGCATAATATGCATACCCAAATATATCTCACAACGGCAGGCATTGAAGATCTCGGCATTTTGTGCTATTATTTTTGCTTTGGGAGCTTTGTTTACCCAGGGATATACTTCTATCAGCTTTGTAGCCTTACTGGGGCTGGCCAATTCATTGATGTGGCCTTCTATCTGGCCCCTGGCGATAGATGGCCTTGGAAAATTTACTAAAATTGGTTCATCCCTGCTGATCATGGCAATAGGCGGAGGAGCTATTTTGCCGCTTATTTATGGAAGGCTTGCTGACAAATATTCTTTTCACCAGGCGTACTGGTTAGTAGTGCCCTGTTATATTATGATCGCATTTTACGCTGTTAAAGGATATAAGCTGGGGAAAACACCGGCGCCGACGGCAATACCTGAATAAAAACAGGGGCTGATCTTTTGACCGGCCCCTGGTGACAAATTTATTGTCCTGGTTGAATATAAGTTCCTTTCACATTTCTCACGTTTTACATTTGTCGTCTCACGTTCTATATGGCACTACATCAGTTGAAAATATATCTTAATCCCAGTACCAATCCCCACGTGCTTGCGGTAGAGTAATTAGGCTGATATACTCTGGATGGTCCTGCCGGGTTAAAAGTATATACCGGGTTAGCTTTATTAAAGCCTGAAGCAAGACCGAGGAGCGCCTGGTCCTGGAATGTACCGAAGCCGTAATTATACTTATAACCCCAGTCCTTGTTTAAAAGATTAAGGAAATTAGTTACATCGGCGCTGATACGGATAGTATGAGTTTTATTTCCTGTTCTTACATAAAAGTCCTGGAGAATTCTTAAATCTACAAGATGATTCCACGGCAGCGTTGCTCCGTACCTGTCCATATACTGTCCTTTATGTTTACGCAGGTATTTATCATTTTCAATAAAGGTAAAGAATGCATCGCTTTGTTGTTTGGCGGTGTAAGTAACACCACCGGCTTTATATCCTTCCTGGAATTGTATTTCAGAAGGATCTTTCGGAATATAGATAATATCATTTGACGCACCGTCGCCATTGATATCTCCGCTATACCTGTAGCTGAACCGTTCCTGGCTGCTGGCACTGTAATATATGCCAAAGGTTGTTGCCATCTTTTGGCTCAGATAATTCAATTTATATGATGCTGAGCCAACGATGCGGTGTGGTACGGCAAAATTTGAATATCCCAATTCCGGCTTATTGGGATTTGCTACTATATTATTAGTGGTCCATCCGCTTGCTGCCTGGTCGCTGGAGCCTATGGCAACATCCTGTGCAAAAGTGTACGTATAGGCGAGGCTGGCTTCCCATCCGTTAGCAAAAGATTTCTGTATCATGGGGGTAAAAGAGAAGCTCGACCCCTTGTTAATATTGTCTAATACTGCCAGCCTGTTAATGTCCGGGTTCAATCTTGTAGTATAGATCGGTCTGTTATCTCCGACGCCGCCCAGCGTTCCCGACTGCGGTCCAAGATTATCATTCCTGTAATATACATTGTTGATCATTTTGGTGTATATAAATTCAAAACTAAGCAGCGTGTTCGGCGCGATTTTTTTGTCGAAAGCGAGGTTTGTTCTCCATACCTGGGGCATTTTAAAATCTCTGGCAGTTGCACTATAGCTTGAACCACTGGGAATACTTTGGCCTACTGGGGGCGGATTCGTAGGAATATATGTTGTTCTGTCTGTATTATAAGTGATATTAGCCAGCTCCGTATTAGAAGCCTGGTATTGTGCACGTATGACCCCGTTATCTCCCACCTGGTTTACCAGCCAGATGAAAGGAATACGCCCGGTGAAAACGCCTGTTCCTCCGCGGATGATAACTGATTTGTCGTGCTCCACATCGTAGGTAAATCCAACTCTTGGCGAAACAAGGAATCTTGATTTGGGAAACTGGCTTACATCGAAATGTTCATCATTCCCGTTTTCATCTTTAAATGTTACCTCTTCCAGAGCAGGGTTCCTGGGTGGGGTATAAGGATAAGAAGGCTTATCCACCCTCAGCCCGTAAGTAAGTTTAAAATAACTGTTGGGTGACCATACATCCTGAATATATACGCCTAACTGGTTGAATTTTGCTGCAGGTACAGCTATTCCTTTAGGGTTACTGGGATCGTAGGAAACAGCAAATACAACAGGCTGCTTCTTATCAAGAAAATCCTGGAGGGAAGCGTACCTGTAATAGCCTCCGCCGGAACCGCTGGTAAATGAATTCTGGAACTCCATGTGATCAAAGCTGCCGCCCACCGTTAAGATGTGTTTGCTGAAATTAAAAGTGAGGTTTTCAGCGGCGTTGAATGCCTTATCCACAATATAGTTTTTATAAGAAAACAGATCGGTACCGAAAGAAATATAAACGGTATTGGGATCCTTCATAATATCAACAAAAGGAACAATGCTTGGGGGTACTCTTGTAGGCCGGTTGTCGGTATAAGAGGCCAGTATCTGGTTAGATATTTTTTTACTGAAATTTGAATTTAGCTCTGCTACTCCGGATTTAACAGTGGTATTGTTCTTGAAGTTTGAATTGGCGTATGCCATACCGCCTGTGCTGCCCGCCCTTCTGCCATTTCCAAAAGAACTTCCTATTGTACTGGAATTATTTACCTGCTCATCATCCTCTGTCTTGGATTGCGTATAGCGTAATGTTAAACGGTGCTTGTCGGATATATTCCAGTCAATACGTCCCAGAAGTTTATAATTGTCAAGACCAAAATTATATTTCTCATAGGGGCCGGTTTCATAATTATATTCTGATTTCAGGAACTGGCTCAGTTTGTCAAGATCGGAAGCAAGCACCGGGGTAACCATCGGGTTGTTAGCGGTTTCAGCCCTGTTGGCAAGCCATATTTGTCCCGGTCTTGTACTGTTTTCTTTTTCAGCATTTACAAAGAAGAAAAGCTTGTTTTTTATAATTGCGCCGCCTATGCTGCCTCCGTATACTTTACTGGAAAGGTTGGAATTATCAGCCGTTCCATCGGCAACCTTAGTGCCGTAAAAGCTTTTAAACCTTTGAAAGGTATATGCCGTAGCATAAAAATCATTCGTGCCTCTCCTGGTAACAGCGTTAATACCTCCCCCAACAAAACCGGCCTGCCTGACATCAAAAGGAGACAGGTTTACCTGTATCTGGTCAATGGCGTCAAGCGATATGGATAAACCGCCGCCGGGTACCATTCCGTCTCCCGATCTGCCGAAATTATTATTGAATACAGAGCCGTCAATAGTTATATTGTTATAGCGGTTATTCATACCTGCAAAGCTGTTTCCGTTGCTTTGAGGGGTGAGTTTTGTAAGGCCTGTAAGGCTGCGGCTTATATTGGGAGTATTTAATATCTGGGTCCTTGTTATGCTGGTGGCAGCCCCGGTTTTGATTACATTCGATTTGCGCCCGCTTATTACCACTGCTTCAAGTTCTTTTGCTGCAGAAGTCAGTTGTACCGAAATGTCATATTTATCGCCCAGCGGAACATTGATATCTGTTCTTTTATATTCAGCCAGACCCACATAAGAAACTGTTATAGTATAGGGTCCTCCGGGAACAATATTCGGGAAGCTGAAGTATCCTCCGGTCTGGCTCGACGTAGTATACTTTGACCCCGTTGGCGTATGGATAATTACTACAGTGGCTCCAACAAGAGGTGCATTTTGCTCATCCGAAACAACGCCACTCATGCTGCTGGTGGTAACCTGCCCCAGCAGGGTGTGGGCAAAAAATAATGTAAATAATGTGATTAAAAGTTTTCTCAGTGTTTGCATAACAGATGTTTTTTCTCAGCACAAAGAAAAATCAAACTGGACGAAAATGACGTCGAAAAGGTTAACATATTATTATGATTTTTGACACATTTTAAAATAAGGTAATGTATTCCCCTGCTACTATTTTTCAAATGCTGCTCACTACTGGTTGAATCCGTAACTTTGCAAAAAATTGCAGAATGTTTGACAGCATTGAGAGTGCGATAGAAGATATAAAGAACGGAAAATTAGTAATTGTGGTGGACGACGAAGACCGTGAAAATGAAGGTGATTTTATTACTGCGGCGCAAAATGCAACTCCGGAGGTTATTAATTTCATGACAAAATACGGCAGAGGCCTTGTATGTGCCCCACTTACCGAGGAACGGTGTGCGGAATTGCACCTCGACATGATGGTAAACAGCAATACCTCTCTTCATGAGACGCCTTTTACCGTCTCCGTTGATCTGCTGGGGCATGGATGTACGACCGGCATCTCTGCTCATGACCGGTCAAAAACTATACTGGCTTTGATTAATCCAAAAACCAAACCCGAAGAATTAGGACGTCCCGGCCATGTTTTTCCCTTAAAAGCAAAAGCGGGCGGAGTGCTGAGAAGAACCGGGCATACAGAAGCCACCATTGATTTAGCCCGTTTGGCCGGATTTGATGCGCCCTATGGCGGGGTACTTGTGGAAATTATGAATGATGACGGCACTATGGCGAGATTACCTCAACTGCAGGAGATCGCAAAAAAATTTGATCTTAAGCTCATTACCATTAAAGACCTGATCGAATACAGGCTTAAAGCGGATTCGCTTATTGAAGAGATCGTTCGGGTAAATATGCCTACAAAGTTCGGAGATTTTAAACTGGTGATTTTTAAGGAAAGGAACAATCTTTCCAGCGGAGAGCACATGGCATTGATAAAGGGAGAATGGCAAAAAGATGAACCGGTGCTTGTAAGGGTGCACTCTTCGTGCTTTACCGGTGATATATTAGGATCACTCCGCTGTGATTGCGGTGAACAATTGCATGAAGCAATGAAGATGGTAGAAAAGGAAGGAAAAGGAGTGGTATTGTATATGAACCAGGAGGGCAGGGGCATAGGATTGGTAAATAAACTAAAAGCTTATAAGCTGCAGGAAGAAGGCATGGACACCGTTGAAGCTAATCTTCATTTGGGATTTAAAATGGATGAAAGAGATTATGGCGTAGGTGCCCAGATTTTACGATACCTTGGTGTTAATAAAATGCGCCTGATCAGCAATAACCCACGTAAACGGGTTGGGTTGCAGGGGTATGGTCTGGACGTGGTGGAAAATGTTCCATTGCGTATTTGTCCCAATCCGCACAATGAAAAATATCTGCAAACAAAACGCGATAAGTTGGGACATGAAATCCTGAAATAGAGAACTATACTGTTTTGAAGAATCGCCTGTCAATAGGTATTTTCCTCCTGTAATTGATTGTCACTTTTTCAAAATCCTTGTGATTGGGATTAATGAGCACGTTGTATTCTTCCGGCATAATGACTGAAGGAACCCGCATGGCGAGATATTTGTTTGCTTTCACGAACTTATCACCGATCATACCTAAAGAGGAATGTGCAGGATTGTCTGCCCAATAGGGTGGAAGGGAAGCGATATCCATTATCAATACATTATCATCCGGTATCTTTAAAGATATCATACAGTAATCGAGAAGCGGAATGGCAGCAAGATGCACAACACTTTCAAGCAATGCCAGTGAGGGACTGGCTGCAGTATATAAAATATAAGTTCCTTTACTGTGCCATCTTCCGGTATAGGCTGCAGATCCGGTGCCTTTCAAATCATCTATATACTGGCATTTGCTGATGCGGTAAACGTCCGTCATTATGCAAAAATTCCATGTTCTATTTTACCAAGCTCATTCATCAGCAGATCAATACCTATTGAAGTATCAAGAAACTCTTTTGGCTTTTTATTGCCGAGCGCCATTACAGAACTATTCATCCAGGTTTTAAATGAATCCATATTACCGAATACTTCTTCACCCCGGCTGTAAAGCTTGGCCAATTCTATGATCCTTTCAGATTGCTCAGGGTTGAGCTTTTGCGATGGAGTATATCTTCTGAGCGTTCGGTCTGAAGTTCTGATGATATTTGATATTTCCGGAATAGTGATACCGGTATTATCTATCAGGTTGTCAAGTGCTTTTTTAGGAACTCCGTTTCTGATCACGGCAATAAAATCTGAAGTGCTTCTTACATTGGAAAAGGAAGGCATGCCATTCATGCCGAGTAAATGAATGGAACGTGTTATGAAATTTTGAAGAGCAGCCGTAATTCCTGAAGTATAGTATATAGCTGCTGGTTCTTCAACCATATTGTTTTCTGTATGCCTGGGTGTCTTTTTGGAATATGCCATAATTTTTCCTTTCTGTCTTATGTCCCAAAATTACGGTCATTTGTCCGGGTTTTCTAATTTTTTCTCTAAATTTTATTAAAAAAGTCCTGAGGGTTGGATAGCATCCCAAAACCGGCGGTGATCATGATGAATATTATGAAGAGTACCAGGAGTATGGAAGGGATTAGGCCTATCATGGCGCATATTCTTCCTGCTTTTAAATTGCTGTAAGAGGACGGGGTATATAATTCCGGGTTGGCTGTATACAATTTTGCATCCTGGGCATACAGGATAAGCGCTACTATGGCGCATATAAGTCCCGGCAGGCCATAGCAGCAGCAGCCTACAATTGAAATGATCCCTAAGGCTAATACGGCTGAAGCATTGGGAAGGGGACGCTGGGATTGCGACGCAAATATGGAGGTTTCTTCCTGCATAATGTATTAATGAAAAATGGTGTGATGAATTATTATTTTATAAATATAATGAACTACAACAGTGGATACTACAATTATCTGTGCAGATATGATAATTTTTGGACCGTTGGCAAATTTGTAGAAAAGATGCAGCGTAGTATATGCCAGAAGCATTATAAGGGGAATTAAGGCAGGGTATAGCGTAAGCGAAGAGGCAATATCACCCCTGCATAATGCAATAAGGCTTCGTTGCATACCGCAGCCGGGGCATTCTATATGTAAGTATTTTACAAATGGGCATTGAAGCATATGCTTTTCGAGCCAGTCACCCCATAATATGTAATGGACAAGAAGCATAAGCGGTAAATTATCTGATGGCGGACGCTGGTGTTAAGTTAAGCGTGAAACGGCAGAGGATAAATGTGAGACCCTCACATTTATCCTCTCACTTCTCACCTAATACGCCTGGGCAAACAATACTCTTCTCAGGCTTGGGTTACCTGTTAAGATGCATTTCCCTTCTTCTTCGGTGCTCTCTAAAGGTATACATCTTATGGTAGCTTTTGTTAGTTCTTTAATTTTCAGCTCGGTTTCATCAGTCCCGTCCCAATGAGCTGCCACAAAGCCGCCTTTTTCATTTAATAGTTTTACAAACTCATCCCAGCTATCGGCAGGTGTAATATGTTCCTGCTGGTACACTTTTGCACGCTCAAACATGTCCTGTTGTATTTGGTCAAGTAGTCTGATCACCTGCCCCGGTAAATCGTCAATAGACACTGTTTGCTTTTCCCGTGTATCTCTTCTTGCTATTTCAGCAGTATTATTAGCAATATCCCTGGCGCCTATGGCAATGCGCACCGGAACTCCTTTTTTCTCATATTCTGCAAATTTCCAGCCTGGTCGGGAATTATCGCTGTCATCATATTTTACACGCACTCCCTTGATTTTAAGCTCCTGTATCAGGCTGTTTACTTTGGTGTCGATAACTATTTTTTGTTCTTCGCCTTTATATATCGGGATGATCACTACCTGCAGTGGGGCTATTTTAGGAGGTAAAACCAGCCCCTCATCATCGCTGTGGGCCATTACCAGTGCGCCGATCAGCCTGGTGGATACGCCCCAGGAGGTTGCCCATACAAACTCCTGCTTATTGTCTTTATTTAGGAACTGCACATCGAAGGCTTTGGCGAAATTTTGCCCCAGAAAATGGGATGTACCTGCCTGAAGCGCCTTCCCGTCCTGCATTAATGCTTCGATGCAATAGGTGTCTACAGCGCCGGCAAACCTTTCATTGGGAGTTTTTATACCCTTTATTACAGGCAGCGCCATCCAGGTTTCCACAAATTCAGCATAAACATTCAGCATTTTAACTGTTTCTTCCACTGCTTCTTCAGAAGTAGCGTGAGCTGTATGTCCTTCCTGCCACAAAAACTCCGCCGTTCGCAAAAAAAGCCTGGTGCGCATTTCCCATCTTACAACATTTGCCCATTGGTTTACAAGAATAGGCAGATCACGATACGATTGGATCCAGGTCTTATAAGTATTCCAGATGATCGCCTCACTTGTGGGGCGAACCACAAGTTCTTCTTCCAGTTTTGCTTCAGGGTCTACCATCAGTTTTCCCTTTTTATCCGGGTCGGTCTTGAGACGGTAATGGGTTACTATTGCACATTCTTTTGCAAACCCTTCAGCATTTTTTTCTTCAGCCTCAAACAAACTTTTGGGGACAAACAGAGGGAAATAGGCATTTACATGACCGGTTGCTTTAAACATCCTATCCAACTGATCTCTCATGTTCTCCCAAAGAGCAAACCCATACGGTTTTATTACCATGCATCCCCTTACCGCTGAATAATCAGCCAGGTCTCCCTTTATTATAAGATCGTTATACCATTGAGAATAATCCTGCGCTCTTGAAGTAATTTCTTTACTCATAACTTTTTACCAACTTATTAATTAATTATCAAGCTTAATCTGATCAATATGCCTTCAAATGTTTTCATATGATATTTTTAAAATGTATATGATCAACTATTTTGAATACATTAACATGGAAAATCCCGCAAATGTAGTAACTTCATTCTGTAAATTTTAAATCCCTCTAATCATGAAGTCAAGAATTCTACTTTTAGCAGCCGTGGCAATTGGTGTAAGTAGCTGTTCTACGATGTATAAATCAGGACAAACTCCTGACGATCTGTATTATTCTCCTGCACCACAGCAACGCATTGCAAATAATAATGACAATGACGATAGCTATCCTGATAATCAGAGTAACCAGGAATATGTAAATGTGCAGACAGACCAGGATCGTACTGCATACAACGGCGATGATAATTATTTAAGGATGAAAGTCAGGAACCGCACGATGTGGTCTGCTTTCGATGATTATGCTATGTATGATGCCATGTATTCACCTTATTATGGTAGCAGCTTCGGATTAGGGTTAGGCTTCGGATATAATCCATACAGTTTCTATAGTCCTTTTTCATCTTTATACTATTCTCCTTACTCCTATTACGGAGCCCTGGGATGGGGTGGTTTATATGGTGGTTATAACAGCTTTTACAACCCCTATTTTTATAACCCTTACTACGGGTATGGCGGTTACTATTATCCCGGAGTGATATATGGAGGTAAAGGTAACAATACTACAAGACCGGCAAATTCTTATGCCCCGAGAACATATAATTTAAGCAGGTATGGTTCACGTCCTGCCAATAGTGAAATAACCAGTGGACGGAACGCTCCTGTACGGGTATTCCGTAACAATAATAATACATACGTCAATCCCGGTAATTCTTCAGGCAATACCAGCCGTAGACAGTCATTTAATAATTCCGGTAGCGACAGCAGGCCTGTAAGGACATTTGATCAACCCAGCAGGAGCAGCAGTTCGTCGCCAAGTTATACCCCCAGTTCATCTGGCAGCAGAAGCAGCGGTGGCGGAGGTAGCGCTCCATCCCGTTCTCCGGGCAGAGGCGGCAGATAAAATGAATTTTACCTGTAGTATTAATAGTTAGATATTTGAAATTTGCACCAAAAAGAGCGGAATTCCGCTCTTTTTGGTATAAAGCACAATATTGGTTTGATTAAATTTAATATACCAGGAATGAGAGTAATAATAATGGTCGTATTTGTTCTTTCAGCTACAATTTTATTTGCACAGGAGCCTTTGGATGCCATCAGGTATTCATGGACCACACCCCAGGGAACTGCACGCGCGCAAGCTATCGGTGGAGCAACAACAGCGCTCGGGGGAGATATAACGTCTTTGTATTCCAATCCGGCAGGGTTGGGATTATATAAAACAAGTGAATTTGTGCTTACTCCCGGTATTTCTTTTTATAATAACAACACTACTTATAGAGGTTCTTCAGCTTCTGATGCCAAAAGTAGCTTTAACTACGGGCCGATAGGTATAGTATGGGGGATCCCTTCTTATAATAACAGCAAATGGAAAAACGTAAGTGTAGGGTTGGCGATCAGCAAAACCGCAAATTTTACTAACCGAACTTTTTTGGAAGGTAATAACAATCAGAGCTCCTATTCAGAAAAATATCTTGAACAATTGATTGATGGAAATGCTACGAATCCCAATGATGCAGCTAATAATTTTCCCTATGGAGCAAGCCTTGCTTTTAATACCTATCTTGTAGATACTACTACAGCCAGTGGCAGTTATGGATATTTCAGTAATGCAACAGTAAGCACAGGTGTAAAGCAGCAACAGACCATTTCTTCTAAAGGAGGTATTTCAGATTTTAGCATTGGTTTGGGCGCCAACTATAATGATGTGTTTTATTTAGGAGGCTCTTTGAATATCAGTACACTCAACTACACCCGCACCAGTACTTTTAGGGAATCGGATGCTACTAATAATGCAAACAACGACTTTAATTATTTTGAATCCGAAGAATATTTAAAAACAGAAGGTGTTGGGGCCTCTGTAAATATTGGTATTTTAATCAAACCGGTAGAAGCTTTAAGAGTAGGGCTCAGCTTTCATAGCCCTACCTGGTATTCCGTTAAAGATACTTACACATCTTTGCTCACCACTGATACCGAAGGATATGCAGGGGAGCAAACGCAAAGTTCAACCGATCTCACAGATGGCTATCCCGGTGAATACAATTACCGTTTCAGGACACCGGTTCGTTTAGCAGCGGGACTGGCTTATATATTCGGCACAGAAGGGGATGTAAAAGCACAGAAAGGATTTTTAACTGCCGATGTTGAGTATATAAGTTACAAGGGTTCGGCTTTTAATGCGCAGGACAGATCAAATCAATCCGACAAAGAATATTTCAATACGTTGAACAATACTATTGATAATGTATTTAAAAGCGCGGTTAACTTCAGAATGGGCGGCGAATTGAAATTTGAAACGATAATGGTGCGTGCCGGTTTTGGATATTATGGCAACCCCTATACCGGCAACTACTTTGGCAATAGTGTAACGGATGTTACCAGGGGCAGTAAAATGAATATAAGCGGAGGACTGGGATGGCGCAATAAAGGTATGTTTGTTGATCTCACTTACCTTCATCAGATACTCAGTGATGTGTATTTCCCTTATGATCTGGAAGGCAATGTATTCAATGCTGCCAAGGTGAAAAGCAATGTTGGAAATATATTATTGACACTTGGATTTAAGTTTTGAGACAAATAACATTTTTATGACTTTTGCTTAACAAAATACTGTGAATGGCGGTAACAAGCGGTATTAAACTTGTTATAATTTCAGGTAATTAAAACCTCTAAGCATGAAACGTATCTTGTTATCTTCTGCTCTCTTTGCAGTTACCTTCCTGATTGTTTCTTCTTGTTCCGCCCAGGGGCTCCGCTTGGCCCTCCACGCCGGAGGCAATATGGGTAAAATTGATGGTAAGTCGTTTAAAGATGAATATAAGCTTGGTTACCACCTGGCTGTTGCCCCCGAAATTATGTTCTCAAAAAAATGGGGAATCCAGCCGGAACTAATGTTCAACCAAACCAATACCACCACCACTACAACATTTGAAGATCTGTATAAGGTCTCATCTAAAGAATTGAAGGATGTAAAGCTGAATTATTTAAGTATTCCCCTTTTGTTATCTTTCCGCCCGGTATCTTTTTTTACATTTCAGGCCGGTCCCCAGTTCAGTATTTTGATGAATGATCACAAAACCTTCCTGGAAAACGGAAAAGAGGCTTTCAGCAACGGTGATTTTTCAATGGTTGGCGGAGCGCAGATCAATATATTGAGGTTAAGGGTATATGGAAGGTATGTTGTAGGTCTGAGTAATATCAACGATATTGATAACCAGGATAAGTGGAAAGGTCAGACGATACAGGTGGGAGTCGGTTTTGCCTTATAACATTTTCGGGTGTTCTCATATCATAATATTAATCCGGGTCAGCAGATCCGGATTTTTTATTTTACTGGCACCAAACTTGACCAATGTAGGGGCTACCTTTTCAAGGCCATATTATCTTTGAGAAAGTGCCAAATTGACTTAGAATATAAGATTATGAAAACCAGGGATTTATTTTTTAGACCAGAAGACGAAATGGAGTTCATGCCCATAATACCTTTGAATGAAGAAGACTCTGAAAAGAACGAGGAGCTTGACATTCCTTCAGAAATTGCCCTTTTACCCTTGCGCAATACCGTGCTGTTCCCGGGAGTGGTTTTACCGATCACCGTTGGCAGGGACCGTTCTATTAAAGCTGTAAATGATGCATATAAAGCTGACAAATTGGTAGGTGTGGTGGCCCAAAAAGACAGTTCTGTTGAAGAGCCCCTTGTGAAGGATCTTGAAACTGTAGGAACCGTAGCAAAAATTATTAAGCTCATCAAAATGCCTGATGGGGGAACCACCATCATTATCCAGGGCAGGAAGCGGTTTGTGATAAGCAGGATTACAACAGAAGATCCCTATTTTAAGGCCCATATTGAGCTGCTGGAAGATGAAAAGATCAGTCTCGATAGTGATCAGCATTTTGCTGCAACAGTAAGCTCTATTAAAGACCTGGCTTCACAAATTATTCTACTGTCGCCCAATATGCCCTCTGAAGCATCCGTAATTCTGAAAAATATAGAGAACCCGTCTTTCCTCATTCATTTCGTCAGCAGCAATATCAATACAGATCTAAAGGAAAAGCAGGGCCTTCTTGAAGAAAATGATATTAAAGTACGGGCTGAGAAGCTGATGCATTTGCTCAACAGGGAGCTGCAGTTTGCTGAATTAAAGAATCAGCTTACGAACAAGACCAAGACGGAACTGGACAAACAGCAGAAAGAATATTTTCTGCAGCAGCAGTTAAAAAGCATTAAGGAAGAGTTGGGAGGAGATTCTAATGAAAGGGAGATCCGGGAAATGCAGAAAAAAGCAGAAACTAAAAAATGGCCGGAAACAGCAAAGGAAATGTTCAAGAAAGGTATAGAAAAGCTTGAGCGTATGCATGTGTCCACACCTGATTATTCCGTTGTATATAACCATCTTGATTTGATGCTTGAGCTCCCCTGGAAAGAAGGCACCGAGGATCTGTATGACCTTAATAAAGCCAAAAAAATTCTTGATCGGGATCATTACGGGATGAACAAGATCAAGGAAAGGCTTTTGGAATACCTGGCTGTGCTGAAGCTCAAAGGAGACATGAAAAGCCCTATCCTCTGTTTTGTAGGGCCTCCGGGTATAGGCAAAACTTCTCTGGGGCGCAGCATAGCTTCCGCGCTTGGCCGGAAATATGTCAGGATAAGCCTTGGTGGTATGCACGATGAAAGTGAAATAAGAGGGCACCGTAAAACATATATCGGCGCCATGCCGGGACGCATTATTCAATCTATTCGCAAAGTAAAATCCTGCAACCCGGTTATTATTCTTGATGAAGTTGATAAGGTAGGAAAGGATTTTCATGGCGATCCTTCCTCTGCTTTACTGGAAGTGCTGGATCCAGAGCAAAATCATGCTTTTTACGATAATTATCTTGAGCTCGAATATGACTTGAGCAAAGTACTTTTTATTGCTACTGCAAACGACCTGCAGCATATTCAGCCTGCGCTCAGAGACAGGCTGGAAATTATTGATCTGAACGGTTATGCAGTTGAGGAAAAGGTCGAAATCGCCAAACGGCATCTTTTGCCCAAGCAACAAGAGCTTCACGGCTTGAAAGATATTCCTTTAAAAATGAGCGATGCGGTGTTGGAAAAAGTGGTTGAAGATTATACAAGAGAAAGTGGTGTGAGGGAATTGGACCGCCAACTGGCATCTATTATGAGGGCGCTTGCAAAAGAATACGCTATACGGGGAAAGCTCAAGCCACAGGTAACTATAAAAGATATAGAGAAAATTCTGGGCAAGGCAAGATATAGTAATGAAATATATAAAACAGCCAATATGCCTGGAGTGGCGATAGGACTGGCCTGGACCTATGTTGGCGGGGATATATTGTTTATTGAAACTTCCTGCAGCGATGGTAAAGGCGAATTGAAACTTACGGGCAATCTTGGTAATGTGATGAAAGAGAGTGCTGTTACAGCGTTAACCTACCTGCAGTCGAATGCAAAAAAATATGGGATTGACAGTGAACTTTTTAAAAAACAAAATATACATGTGCATGTGCCTGAAGGCGCTGTTCCCAAAGATGGTCCGAGTGCCGGTATAACAATGATGACTTCCATTGCATCTGCCCTTACCGGCAGGAAGGTTAAGCCATATCTGGCAATGACAGGTGAGATAACGCTCAGGGGCCAGGTTTTGCCTGTAGGCGGGATCAAAGAAAAAATACTTGCCGCCAAGCGGGCCGGCATGAAAGAAGTGATCTTATGCTGGCAAAATGAAAAAGATGTTCAGGAAATTAATTCTGGCTTTATTAAAGGCATAAAATTCTATTATGTAAAGACTATGCAACAGGTATTAGATACAGCGCTTCTCTAAGCTGTTGATATATGTTAATAAACCTGCTTCATTTCTGAATTTCTATCTGTTTCTAAGGGTTTTTACCACGTATTTTTACGAGTTTTGTTCATAATTCGTGAAACCCTTTGAGAAAATGATTAAAATTATTATTGCTGACGACCACCCTGCCGTAAGAAACGCCTGGAATATTTTTCTGAGCGCTCACAAAAACATACAGGTGCTTGCTGAGTGTGGCAATGGCAGAGATGCTATAAATAAAGCGGCAGAGCTCTCCCCTGATATCATATTGATGGATATTAATATGACTGATATGTCGGGGATTGAAGCTACCAGAGAGATTGTTGCCCACTTCCCCCGTGTAAAAGTAATCGGAGTTTCTTTTCATACTGCTCCCGTATATGTGGAAAGGATGATAGGGGCAGGCGCACGTGGTTATGTATTTAAGCACGTAGTGGCTGATCAGTTGGTAAAAGCTATATATGAGGTATACAGCGGAGAAATCTATATTGCTACAGAGAATGTTACTCTGAAATAGCCTGTTGTTCAAATTCATTTACAAGAAGAGCTATCTTCTTTTCGACGCCATATTGCACGGACAGCTTTTGTATGATATTTTCTACTATCGCATCGGGGCAGGAAGCGCCGCTGGTGAGAAGGATCTTTACCGGGTCCTTCTCCGGTAAATAGCCGGAGGTCAGTTGCTCCGTTTTGGTATGCAGATCGTAATGAAGGATCTCCGTTTTTGACAATATCATATTTTCATTGGCTATAAAATATGTTGGAAGCAGTTCTTCGCATAGTTCTACAAGGTGCGAAGTGTTGGAACTGTTGTATCCTCCCACTACTATGGCAATATCCGCATTCGTTGTCAGCATCCCGCTTACAGCAGTCTGATTATCATTGGTAGCATAACACAATGTATCTCTTGTGTCGGCAAAATGCTCGGCAATGGTCTGGTCTGTTAAATGATAATGCCGGATCATCAATGATTTAAAATAATCAGCAATAGCCTGTGTATCGCTGGCAAGCATTGTTGTCTGGTTAACGATGCCTATACGCCTGAGATCTTTTTCAGGATCAAAGTCGTCGGAAAATTTTCCTTTGAAATCTTCTGCAAAGCCTGAGAAATCCCGGGCTCCTGTAATATACTCCCCAAGGCGGATAGCTTCTTCCATATCGTTTACAATAACAGCGGGAGCTCCGGCTGCGCTATGTGAAAATGTTGCCCTTGTTTCTTCATGCCCCGGTTTACCATGAATAACAATGCTGTATCCTTTTTTTGCAATCTGCCCGGCCCTGTTCCATACCTTTTCTACAAAAGGACAGGTGGTATTATAATTAATGACATCGATGCCCTTTTTCCGTAACTGATCTTCTATGGCAAGTGTAGTGCCGAACGCCGGGATGAGCACGATATCATCACTTGTTAGTGTGTCGAGCGGGATGATCACTTTCCCATGTGTATCCTGAAGAAAACGGATCCCCTGCGTTACCAGATCTTCATTTACCCTAGGGTTGTGGATCATTTCGCTCAAAAGAAAAATTCGTTTACCCGGATTTTCCTCTACTGCCCTGAAAGCGATCTCGATGGCATTTTCCACACCGTAACAAAATCCGAAATGCCTTGCCAGGTATATTTGCAGGGGGCCGAAGTCAAGCAGCGTAGGAGTAAAATCTCTTTTCATTTTATCCTGTGCTTTCCTGTATTTTTTTATTGCAGAGATAAGCGGGCTGCGGTAAAATACCGGAACATCAAATTGTTTCATGCCTGTTAATTCAACCCTGCAAAGGTACGAAGATTGAGCTATGTAATATGAACGTGGCACAGTGCAAAAATGTGCTATCTTCCCTCAAATAAATTACAATACATGAGTAATGCTAACGGTACATTAAAAAGAAGTGTGGAATGGATGTATCACACCAATATATATGAAGTGAACTTCCGGCAGTATACCCGGGAAGGAACCTTTAACGCCTTTTTACCGGAATTGCCACGGCTGAGGGAAATGGGAGTCGAAACCTTATGGTTCATGCCTGTAATGCCTATTGCCAAAGCAATGATGAAAGGAACTATGGGGAGTTATTATGCCTGCTCAGACTATACCGCAGTAAATCCTGAATTTGGCTCACTTGACGATTTTAAAAAACTGGTGAACAGGTGTCATGAGCTTGGATTTAAGGTCATTCTTGATTGGGTGGCCAATCATACCGGCTGGGATCATGTCTGGACAACCCAACACCCTGAATATTTTGAGAGAGATGAAAAAGGGAATTTTAAAGCTGCTTCAGGCATGGATGATATTATTGAACTGGATTATAATAACCCCGAACTTACAGGAGCGATGACCGCAGCAATGAAGTTTTGGGTAGAGACCTGCGATATTGATGGCTTCAGGTGCGATCTTGCCGCATGGGTAGAATTGCATTTCTGGAAAGCGGCAAGACCAGAGTTGGAAAAAATAAAACCACTGTTCTGGCTCGGTGAATTTGATGTACTGGAAAACCCGGATTATATGCAGGTGTTTGATGTGGCTTATGCATGGCGATGGATGCACACAACGGAAGCATTTTACAAAACACAGAGAAATGTAGATGTATTAAAGGAGTTGCTGAAAAATTATGCTGATAATTATCCGCCGCAGACCACCGGTTTGTATTTTACTTCAAATCATGATGAAAATAGCTGGAATGGCACAGAGTTCGAAAAATATGGAGAGATGGCTATGACGCTGGCCGTATTTAGTTTTACCTGGGCAGGCGTTCCGTTGCTGTATAGCGGTCAGGAATTACCTAATACAAAACGCTTACAGTTTTTCGATAAGGATGTTATACCCTGGAATGGACGGTACGAATTGTCCGGCTTCTTTAAAAAGTTATTATGTCTTCATTCAATAAATCCTGCACTTGCCTTTTGGGGAAAAGATAATGAGACGAAAATATTGACGGTTGCTTCCGACAATCATATATTGGCTTTTTATAGAAAAAGTGGAAACGATATTGTACTGGTATTATTAAATTTCTCGCCGTATCCTTCTGCTTTTAATATTTCCGGAACGGCTTTTAAAGCTTCCTTTACAGAATTGTTCACTGAAGAAAAAAGAACCTTTACCGGTAAAGAAATGTTTCAGCTTAATGCATGGGGGCATAAAGTATATGTGTGTGGGAGAATGGAAAAATAGCATTGTATAATTTACGTGCACGCAGGGCTATTGCTCCACCAGCACAGTGAACTGCTGTTCAAAGGTCAGGGAGTTTTCGTAAAGAAGGCGAATGAAATCTTTTCCGTAACGGGCATAATAGGGCAGGATATTCTCAACTCTTTCCTGGAGCTTATCATTGGGGAACAATATTGATTTCAGCTTTAAGAATTGTTGTGTCTTTTCGGTATGTTTTCTTTTTTCAGCCCGGATCATTTTTTTTTCCAGTTGCTCAATAGCGTTTCCCGCTTTTTTTTGCAAGGCATCTACATGGATGGATAAAGTTGGATCAATAGGAGTGGTGATGGTTTTCAAATGGTCATACAACGCTGATAACTGTTTTTTTTCAGCTTCGAGTGTTAGCTGTAAGCTGCTGTTTTTTCTGGTCAGTTCATTCAGCACTTCTGATTCTCCGGCAAAAAGCTGATCCACGGTAATATTTAGCTTCTTCATCAGCTTAGCTGCTTTTTCTTCCACTATCAGGAATGAATTGCGCAATAAAAGCACAGGATAAGGAATGTTATAATGCCTGAACAGATCTTTCAATTCGAGCCAATAGCCGATCTCAGAGCCACCGCCAATGAAGGCTATATTAGGCAGTATGGTTTCCTGGAATAAGCCTCGCAGCACCACATTCGGGCTGAATCTTTCAGGAAAATCATTCAGCTCGGCTGTGATCTCCTCCCTGGAAAAAGTAATATCAGTATTATTAACCCTGAATACTTCATTTTCAGCAACGATCCTTTCCCGTATATCGTCTTTCATATAGAAAAGGTTGATTTCCCTGGGGTTTACCTGGATATGATAACGGTTTGAAAGTGCCGCTGTGGTATTGGTTACAATATCTGAAGGAGTATGCCTGAAAAGGTCATCTTCAAATACAGTGATCATCTCTTTTTTAAGCTGGGGAGTATCTGCAATCAATACTACCAGCCCAAAGCTGTTAAAAAGGCTGTCAACAAACCGGAACGTTCCTTCCTGGATAGTGGAAGCTTCGAGGTAAGATCTTTCCAGCAAACTAATTAACTCTGTTCCATACTTATCTATGATCAATTGTCCTTTTATCTGTTTAATCACTGCTTCAAGCCCGCTGGTCCGCATTCTGCCTACTGCACCCCTTTGATCGGTTTGCCACACTAACCGCTCTCCGTCTAAATAAATCCGGTTCAGCTCTTCCAGGTCATTGTCCTCGCTGCCCATATAATATACCGGCACAAATTCATATTCTGGAAATGCAACTTTCAATTCATCTGCCACTTTTATGGCATGGAGAATTTTGTAAATAAAATAAAGGTATCCGGTAAATAAATTAGGCTGGTGAGCAGTGCAAACGGTAAAGGTTGAAGCAGCATTTAATTTGGTAATATTGGTCATCACTCTTTCCGAACTGCTGAGAAGCCTGTATTGTTGCTGTAGAGCCTCTACTAATAATTTCCTGTTGCCCGGTCTGAGCGACCTTTGTTTGATCGCAGCTGCTATTCCCTGCAGGGAAGGAGGGTGTTGCTGAAAAGTTGCCGGGAAATCATCCTGACTGATATAATCTGTTGCTAAAGCAGAAAAGGCATTCGTACTCCTATAGCTGATCCATTGAGCTGAATAGTTCATTATCATCGCCGTGATTAAGCGGCAAATTAATTATTTCATCCAACAAATGGCGAAATGGAAAATCAATACTTATATCGCTGAACATATTGCCCCAAAAAGATACAACCTCCGTATAGGAGGTTGTTCTTGAAGTTGATTGACACTAACCCACCACATTTAGATGATTACGTTAAATATTTCCCTGATATGGAAAAATAAAATGGGTTTAAATGTTGACTTAAAATTAGAAAATCTATTACCCAAAGTCAATACCCTTTTGTGGTTATTTTTGTTAAAATTTTGAATATTAAGTAAGTAGAAATATGTATATTTTTTTATACTTATTATTATTGATGATATGTTTAAATATTAATGCAAAAAGAACTGGAATATTAGGGCTATTCAATAAAAAATCAGATGAGCGTATCCCCTGCACAAGGAAACTTATTTTTCCCAACAATATTTAAGGTTGGTTATAGCGCTGCTCTGGAAGAAATTTGCCGCGACGCCTGTGATGCCAGTCCTCACAGAGAATATACCTCCGCTGAAAGGATACTCGTTTAACTGCTTTGCAGACATGCCTTCTCTTGCAGTTGAAATAAATAAAATATCAAGATTTTTGCCGCCAAAAGCACAGGAAGCTACATGCGGCGCAGGCACTTCTATTTTTTGTAACAGGTCACCGGTAAGAGGATCAAACCTGCCGACACAATAACCACCCCAGAGAGCAACCCACAGTTTTCCTTCCGTATCAATAGCCATGCCATCAGGATCACCTAAGCCATCCGGGATAGCGGCAACCATTCGCCGGTTATTGATTGCGCCGGAAGTATCATCATAATCGAAAGCATCAATGGTCCTCAGCGGAGAATCTATGTAATACATGGTTTTTTTGTCGTGCGACCAGGTAATCCCGTTGGAGACGGTTATACCTTTCAGTACCTCATGTACAGAGGCATCTTTATCCATGCGGTAAAGAGCTGCGGCGCCGGTTGTTTGATCCAGGTGCATGCTTCCTACCCAAAATCTTCCTGACGGATCACATTTGCCATCATTGAACCGGATAGCTTTGTCAGGGAGCGGATTATTAATAAAATGAAATGAGCCTGTGCCAGTATCGAAAAAATATATTCCATTTTGTAATGCCAGCAGTGCTCCTCCTCCTGCTACCGGCACTACTGTGCCTGTTCTTTGATTGGTTGCAAACTCCCTGTCTGTACGGGTCTCCGGATCATATATATGAAGCTTTTGTCCTTCTATGTCTACCCAGTATAAACGATTTTCCAGAGGGTGCCATATAGTGCCTTCTCCTAAAGTTGCTTTTGCATCAATTTCAAGTGAGGCTGTCAGGTTTTTTTTCATACAACAATATTTTCAGCTTTGTAGAGCCGTAAATCAGGCTAATATACCGTCTTAAGATATAATTAATATCAAATTCTGTGGTGTTTTAAGCATCGCAGACCGTAAGCTAATTCCTATTTAGGTTAGTTTGTTTATTTTCGCAGCGCACAAAAATAAAATTGTACATCAATATCATACGTATATGAAACCTACACTAGTTATTATGGCTGCCGGAATGGCATCGCGCTACGGGAGCTTAAAACAGATACAACGTTTTGGGCCATCCGGTGAAACGATCATGGACTATTCAATTTATGATGCCATAAAAGCCGGATTTAGCAAAGTAGTATTTATTATCCGTAAAGACTTTGTAGAAGATTTTAAGGAGATATTTGAAGCAAAGCTCAAGGGCAAAATTGATATTGAATATGTTTTCCAGGACTTACAATCGTTTGTGGAAGGATATGATATTCCGCAGGACAGAACCAAACCGTGGGGCACAGCTCATGCAGTGTTATGTGCGTCAGAAGCTGTTCATGAACCATTCATAGTAATTAATGCCGATGATTTTTATGGAAGAGATGCATTTGAAAAAGCATATCAGTTTTTAAGCAAAGAAGCCAATGATCATACTTTTGGGCTTATTGGTTATGAGCTTATAAAAACCCTCTCAGACAATGGCTCAGTAAGCCGCGGTGTTTGTAAGGTGGACCAGGCGGGAAATCTTATTGAAATAGCAGAGCGTACCAAGATATATGCAGAAGGTGATCGCATAGTATATGAAGAAGGTGATACAAAGGTTGAAGTCCCTGCTGATTCAAAGGTGTCTATGAATTTCTGGTGTTTTACCCCTTATGTATTCAGTATCTGTAAAGAATTGTTTGATACTTTTTTGAAAAATAATCTTCATCAGCCTAAAGCGGAAATATACGTAGTGGATGTTGCGGCCAGGTTTATCACTATGCCCGACAATATCCTGAAGGTGGTACCTACTGCCGCCAAATGGTTTGGAGTGACTTATAAAGAAGATGCGCCGGATGTTAAAAACAATATTAATGCGTTGATATCCAGGGGCGAATATCCCGAACGCTTATGGTAAGCATATAATTTGCCATAGATCAAAATTGTGTAATTATTGTGAAAGTTTGCTTTGAATTGCGGTAAATAGCCGTATTTTGGACTTATGGCAATGAATTTGTCATAGTAGAGATCTTAATATCCTGTTCCGTTGTTAACACATTCATTTAAAAACAAAACAGTGAAACAGATTTTATTTGGCGTCTCATTACTATTCACGTCAGCCGTGTCCCATTCTCAAAATCTTTTACACCGGGTAATAGAACGTTTTAGTTTCGAGGGATTTGGGGGATTTGCAAATTACCAGGGAGAATTGCAGGAGAGTCCCTATACCTTTTCCCAGTCTAAGGCTGCTTTTTCTTTAGGCGGCAGAATTGAACTTGTGGATAAGGTTTTTTTGAGGGGGCTTGCCACTTATGGGAGCATAAGTGCATCCGATAAGTACAGCAGCAACTCTTTCAGGCGCGAACGAAATCTTGATTTTAGCTCAAAAATATATGATGCCAGCGCCACCATTGTATATGAGATATTTAATCTTTCCGAAAAGAGGTATACTCCCTATGTTTTTGGAGGTATCTCTGTGTTCCATTTTGCTCCGTATACCTATGATTCATCTGGTACAATACGTTGGCTTGTGTCGTACAGGACGGAAGGTCAGGGACTTCCACAGTACCCCGATCGCAAAATGTATAAGCTCAATCAGCTTTCCCTTCCTTTTGGAGCAGGAATAAAATTTGCAGTTAATAAAAGTGTAGCTATAGGTTGGGAGTTCCGGTTCAATAAAACTTTTACAGATTATTTGGACGATGTTAGCACCACATACGCAGATTACAATATCCTGATAACAGGTGGACAGGGGCTTAAATCTGCAGAACTGGCTTATCGTGGAGATGAACTAAAAGGAGGAAGCCAGGTATACCCTGCTGCCGGCACTAAAAGAGGAAATCCTAAAACCAAAGACTGGTATTACTTTTCCGGTATTACACTAACATATACTTTATTCCCTAAAGAAAGTACGTCTGGTAAACACGGAAGTCTTCGAAGCCTTGACTGCCCTAAAAATGTTTATTAATATTTGACGCTATCTTTGCTTCCCGGAGAGAAGTAAAGTATGGCTTACCGAAATCAGGATGATTTTATCAACGCCCTCGAAAGGGAGGGCGAGCTGTTAAGAATAAAGACCTTTGTTGATCCCAGGCTTGAAATAGCCGAAATAACAGACCGTATAAGTAAAAGTGGCGGCGGCGGTAAAGCCCTGCTGTTTGAAAATACCGGTTTTGATTTTCCCGTGCTGATGAATGCATACGGAAGCGAAAAACGCATGTGCATGGCGCTCGGCGTGGATCGCCTGGATGATGTGGCTTTTGAAATAGAACAGCTTTTTAAATTACTGACAAAGCCCAAAGAAAGTATCCTTGATAAGCTTGGGCTACTTCCCAAGCTTGGCGAGTTTGCTTCATGGATGCCTAAGGTTAAAAAGGGCAGAGGGGCATGCCAGGAAATAATACTTAGTGATCCTGATTTATCAAAGCTGCCTGTCATCACCTGTTGGCCAAAAGATGGCGGTCCTTTTATTACCCTGCCAATTATTCATACCAAGGATATCTATACCGGAATCCGTAATGTAGGAATGTACCGGATGCAGATATTGAGCCCGGCTACTACAGGCATGCACTGGCACAAGCATAAGGTTTCTGCCCGGCATTATAATGGCTATAAAGAAGCCGGAAAAAGAATGCCGGTTGCTGTGGCATTGGGCGGGGATCCTGTATATGCGTATTCTGCTACTGCTCCTCTGCCTGAAAATGTAGACGAATATATGCTTGCAGGGTTTTTAAGAAAGAAGAAAGTAGAACTTGTAAAATGCATAACGCAGCCTGAGCTGGAAGTGCCTGCAGACGCTGATTTTGTTATTGAAGGTTATGTTGATCCCGGCGATGAGCTTATATGGGAAGGGCCTTTTGGCGATCATACCGGCTATTATTCTCTGCCCGACTGGTATCCTAGATTTCATGTTACCTGCATTACACACAAAAAGAATCCTGTATATCCGGCGACTATCGTTGGCATTCCTCCTCAGGAAGATGCATGGCTGGGAAAAGCTACTGAACGAATATTCCTGGCGCCTATTAAAATGATGATGGTGCCGGAAATTATTGATATGGATATGCCGGTAGAAGGCGTTTTTCACAACCTGGTGATCGCCCAGATCAAAAAAGAATACGCAGGACAGGCACAGAAAGTAATGAATGCTATGTGGGGTGCGGGGCAAATGATGTTTAATAAGATTCTTGTGGTTGCTGATGCGCATGCTGATATCAAGAATTATCACCGGCTTGCACAAACCATATTCAAAAATATGAATGTTGCTGCTAATATTTTTTTCACTACCGGTCCGATGGATGTATTGGATCATAGTTGCAGTAAATTAGGTTTTGGTGGAAAAATGTGCATTGACGGTACGCAGCAGTTCGAAGAAGAAGTGGACGAACGATATATAATGCCGGAGAATGCTGTTGAAATAAAAGAAAATGATATAGTAGCTGCTTTTCCGGAAGTAATTAAAGCTAACGTATTATCAAGTACATTGAATATCCCCTGTATAATTATTTCAGTACAGAAAAACAGGAATGGTCATATAAAAGAACTTCACAAAAGCATTTGCGAAGCAGTACCCGGGATAGAGCAGGTAAAAATGATACTATATGTTGAGCAAACTGTTAACCCGTTTAATTTTGGTGCTGCGTTGTGGAGGCTGTGCAATAATCTTGATCCTAAAAGGGATCATGTGCTGTATGAGGCCGCTTCAAAAAACTATACCGGGAAAGTATTTGCATGTATGGGGCTTGACGGCACCAGGAAAACCAGGGAGTTTGACGGGTTTGAAAGGGATTGGCCCAATATTATAGTGGCAGATGACGCTACCATCAGGTCAGTTGATAACAAATGGAACCAGCTTAATATCGGTCCTTTCATCAGCTCTCCTTCGCTGCAATATAAAGACCAGATGTATGGCGAAGAGGCTGTAGTGGAGTAGAGATATTGGTTATACCAGTTTATTGACAGGGAAATACAAAATCCACTTATCTTTGCGCCACTTTTTAAAAAATTGAAATATGGCTAATACAGCAGATATCAGCAGGGGCATGATCCTTAAATTAGACGGCAGCCTGTACAGTGTCGTAGAATTTGGTGAAAATAAAACAGCCCGCGCAGCAGCTAAGGTTTGGGCAAAGCTGAAGGGCGTTGATAATAACAGAAGCATTGAAAAAACCTGGAATTCCGGCGATAATATATACCCGGTGAGAGTAGAAAAAAAGAGTTTCCAGTTTCTGTATAAAGATGATTCCGGCTATAATTTCATGGATAATGAAACATTTGAGCAGATCGCCATACAGGAGCAATTGATAGACGCCCCTCAATTTTTGAAGGAAGGGCAGGAAGTGGGTGTATTGATAAATACCGAGACAGAACAACCGATGAGCGTTGAATTGCCGGATAAAATAGTGGTATTGGTAACATACAGCGAGCCTGGTGTAAAAGGTGATACTGCTACCCGTACGCTTAAGGCTGCTACTGTAGAAACCGGTGCCACTGTAATGGTTCCCCTGTTTGTTGAGGAAGGTGAATTGATAAGGATTAATACCAAAACGGGAGAATACGTAGAAAGAGTAAAAAACTGATTTGGGTATTTTTGGACTGAATCATTATCTTAGTCGTCTGTTTTTCTTATTATTTGCGGTTAAAACCTTAAATAAAAACCACACATGGATTTTAAACAAATTCAGGAGTTGATAAAGATTATCAACAAATCCAATATCGGGGAACTTACTTTAGAAGAAAAAGATTTCAAGATTACCATAAAGCAGAAAGAAGACCACGTTACCCAGCTCGTTTCGCCCGCAATGCCTGCTGCTGCTTATGCACCCCAATTGCCTGTAGCCTCTGTTACTACTGCTGAGGCGGCAGGAGAAAAGTCAAAGGCGTCAGCACCTCCCAAAACAGATAACCTGATTACTATAAAAAGTCCGATGATCGGCACATTTTATCGCCGTCCCTCCCCGGACAAACCTATATTAGTTGAAGTTGGAGATGAAGTAACTCCCGGCAAGGTGGTTTGTATTATTGAGGCCATGAAGCTTTTCAACGAGATTGAAAGTGAGATCAGCGGCAGGTTAGTGAAAGTGCTGGTAGAAGATGCCAGCCCCGTAGAATACGACCAGCCATTGTTTTTGGTAGAACCTAATTAATTTGAAAATTTGAAAATATGCTGATTTGAAAATGAGTCCTGCTCATTTTTAAGTTCCCGGTAATTTTCAGATTTCAAGTTCCCGAATTTTCAAATTGACTGCATGTTCAAAAAAATACTGATTGCCAACCGCGGCGAAATTGCATTGCGCATTATCCGCACCTGCAGGGAAATGGGTATCAAAACCGTTGCAGTATATTCTACTGCCGATAAAGACAGCCTGCATGTAAAATTTGCGGATGAAGCGGTATGCATTGGCAGACCACAAAGCGCTGATTCTTATTTAAACATTCCTCATTTGATGGCGGCTGCAGAAATTACTGCTGCAGATGCTATTCATCCGGGGTATGGGTTCCTGGCCGAAAATGCAAGGTTTGCCCAGATATGCGGCGAGCACGGCATAAAATTCATAGGGCCAACGCCAGAGATGATCAATGCTATGGGAGACAAGATCACTGCCAAGGAAACCATGATCAAAGCCGGAGTGCCGGTAGTACCTGGCGGAGAAGGACTGCTTTCCAGTGTTGAAGAGGCCAAGGGCCTGGCAAAGGATATCGGGTATCCTGTTATACTCAAGGCCACTGCCGGGGGCGGGGGAAAAGGGATGCGTGTAGTATGGGAAGAAAGCGAAATGGAAAGAGCATATACTACTGCAAAAGCTGAAGCAGGCGCCTCATTTAAAAATGATGGCGTGTATATGGAAAAATTTGTGGAAGAACCCAGGCATATAGAAATACAGATCGCCGGCGACAGGTATGGGAAAGTATGTCACATGAGCGAACGAGATTGTTCTATTCAACGCCGCCACCAAAAGCTGGTAGAAGAATCTCCCTCCCCATTCATGACCAATGATCTTCGTGAAAAAATGGGGGAAGCTGCAGTTAAAGCCGCATCTGCCATTAACTATGAAAGTGTGGGAACGATAGAATTTCTTGTGGACAAGCACAAGAATTTTTATTTTATGGAGATGAATACCCGTATACAGGTAGAACATTGCGTTACGGAAGAGGTTACTAATTTCGATCTTATCAAAGAACAGATAAAAATCGCTTCGGGGGAATCTATTTCCGGGCGGAATTATTATCCTGAGATGCACGCAATTGAGTGCAGGATCAACGCGGAGGATCCTTATAATGATTTTCGCCCTTCTCCCGGTAAAATAACTGTATTGCATCAACCTGGCGGGCATGGCGTAAGGATCGATTCTCATACTTATGCCGGTTATATTATCCCACCATATTATGATTCAATGATAGGAAAAATAATCGCAATCGCCCGCACCCGTGAAGAAGCCATCAATACCATGAGCCGGGCGCTGAGTGAGTATGTTGTGGAAGGGGTAAAAACCACAATCCCGTTTCACCAGCAACTCATGCGGAATGAAGACTTCCGGAAAGGTAACTTCACCACTAAATTTCTTGAAAGCTTTACTATGTTGTAGCCAATGCTATCTGTTTTGTCTGGAAAACCTCTGCTTGCAGGGGTTTTTGACTTTATCCCCCGCCTTACTCAAAATACTCCCACAAAAGCGCGGAAAGCTTTCTTGTCATCACCCAGGCTTCATTATTCTTTTCCCAGCTTTGATCCTGGTTATTTTTGGTAAAGATGCTGAATATATACGGGCGCTTTGGGCCATTCACGTATACTACTTCATTGCGGCTTCCATCTACAGCTCCGTTTTTATCTGCTGCAAATATGCCCGCAGGGATGGCAGAGAGTGCCTGCTCGTCCCAATATTGCCTCCCCAGCAGGCGCAGCATTTTCGCACTGGCCTCCCTGTTGAATATTTCCCCTTTTACGATCTTTTCCATGAGTGCAGCAATTTCTGCCGGCGAAGACTGCCCCCAGCCATATTGCGCCCTGCCGGCTTCTCTTCCGGCAGTGCGGCTGTTCACGCGGGTGGTGCTGTATCCCAGGCTGTCCAGCACCTGGTTGATCCTTGTGCCGCCGCCTGCAAGCTGCTGCAGCCAGAGGCTGGCGCAGTTGTCGCTGATGGTCAGCATCAGCATTATTACCTTGCTGAGCTCAATGGTAGCGCTGTCTTTGAACCGGGAGAGTATATCGTCGCCTTCATCGTAGAAAAGATCGTTGGTATACGTAAGGCGCTGGTGATAATCCAGCTCGCCGGTGCTGATCTTCTGCATTATGCCCAGTAGTATCGGTATCTTTACAATGCTGGCAGTAGGGAATACGGTATCTGCATTGATGGCAACGATGCGGTCACGCTTAAGGTCGTGCACATATATGCCCACGGAGCCATGAAAGCCGCTTACAAGGTTTTGGATTTCCCGTTCAAGCTTTTTATCGGTTTTCTGTGCGTCTGCTTTTCCGAGCGAGGCGATACAACAGATAAATAATAATAATGATCTCATGCAACTAAGGTAATTCTTTGCCTGAAGAAGAGCGAATATTGGAGCGCATTTCAGCTAATGCCTTTCCTTTATTTTTGAAACCCCTGTTAACAGATATGATATGACTATACAAATCAGAAAAGCTGTAAAAGAAGATTGTGAACGGCTCATGGAGCTGGTGAATGAACTGGCATTATATGAAAAAGCGCCGCAGGAAGTAACCGTAACACTTGAGCATTTTATAGAAAGCGGTTTCAGTGAAAAACCGGTATGGTGGGCATTGGTGGCAGAGGCAGGAGGTATTATCGCGGGCTTTGCCCTCTATTATATCCGCTATTCCACCTGGAAAGGGCAGACGATGTACTTAGAGGATATACTGGTCACGAAAGCGATGCGCGGAAAAGGTATTGGCGGGCTGTTGCTTGAGAAACTGTTTGAGGAAGCCAGGGAAAGAGGGTTCAGGCGTGTATGCTGGCAGGTGCTCGACTGGAATGAGCCTGCGATCAGCTTTTATAAAAAATATAACGCTGCCTTTGACGGAGAGTGGATCAACTGTGCCGTTGATGTATAATATGTATTTCTGCTAAAAGTAAACTATTGGTTAATGTTTCTGTTTTTTCTAACCTGGGAGGTCATTCCACCGTACTATTAGGATTATCTGACATAATTTTAACTTCATAATTAACCTGTATGAAATACAGACAATGTGTGCTGCTGTTGCTTCTTTTGCTGGGAACATCTTTGTTCCTGCTGCCTTCCTGTAAAAAAGATACTAGCAATGGAAATACTTCTTTGGATTCCCTGGATTTGATTGATAAAGTAAAAGACACTGCCTGGACGTATGCGCAGGAATTGTATTTGTGGTATGATCAGTTACCCCGTTCATTCGATCCTCAAAGCTATAGCGATCCCAATGCCATTATGGAAGCCATCCGGGCGTACAGCATAGAACCGGGTTTCTCCGGTCCGGTAGACAGGTGGAGCTTTGGAATAAAGCAATCCGAATGGGATGATGTAAGCTCTGGCATCAGCGGCGACTTCGGCTTAAGCATATTTTTTAACAGCACCAATGATCTCCGGGTATCTTATGTAGAGCCTGCTTCGCCTGCGGGTGCCGCAGGCATTACCCGGAGCTGGCGTATCATGTCCATCAATAATGATGCTACTATCAATACGGATGATGCTACAATATCACGTATCTCGGCAGCCGTGTTTAATAGTGCATCCACCGGTTTTGTTTTCAGACGGCCGGACAATACAGATACCGCTATAACACTTACTGCCGCTTCTTACCAGGAGCAACCCCTCTTACTGGATACTATTTATACTGTTGGTGCTGAAAAGGTAGGATATATGGTATATAATTCCTTTTTGGGAGATGTTACCGTCATAAAAAATGATTTCAGCTCCCTGTTCAGCAGTTTCAGCAGTGCCGGTATACAGGATCTTATTGTGGATCTGAGGTATAACGGCGGAGGATACGTGGAATTGCAGAATGAACTTGCCAACTATCTTGTACCTGCTGCAGGTAACGGAAGCGTAATGCTGCAGGAGAAATTCAATGATAAGTACAGCCAGTATTATGATACCACCATCAACTACGCCAAGAAAGGATCGCTAAACCTTTCCCGTATATTTTTTATCACTGCAAAAAATACGGCATCGGCAAGTGAACTGCTTATCAACAGCCTTAAGCCTTATATGGATGTAAAGTTGGTCGGAAGAGCTACACATGGCAAGCCGGTTGGCTTTTTCAATATTCCCGACGGCGACTGGTATATCTTCCCGGTTTCCTTCAGAAGTGTGAACAAGAATGGTGAAGGAAATTATTTTGACGGGCTGCAACCTGATGCCGGAGTAAGCGACGGGCTGGATAAGCAATGGGGGGATGTAAATGAGAGCTGCCTGGCAAGCGCATTACATTATGTCAGCGATGGAGTGTTTTCTAATATTTCTGCACGTGGCACACAGGATGCGGCGACGGATGCCGGTAACATAAAATTTGATGCAAGACGCTTCAAAGGTGCGGTAACAGGCGGAAAACCGTTGATGATCGTAAAATGACCGGCAGGACAAGGCTCTCCCGGTCTCCCCAAAGGAAGGAGAAGCCAATCCTGACCTTCCCGATAGTAAGTAATACTACTCATTGTCCCTGCTATGCAAAGCGTAATAATAAGAAACGGAAAACGACAAAATGGTAAATCTTCCCTGTGCGTAAGCTGATCTTCACAGAAGCAGTACCTGCTCTGAAGCAGGAGTAAATATATTCATTTCTATGTAATATTATACAAAAGGTATCCCGGTATAACGTGGCTAAGTAGTAATAATATCTTTTGGTTAAAAAAAATCCTTTTATATTGCGGCGAATTTTTTAAGAGATTTTTCACTTATGACGTCATTTACAAATTTCAAAGTGCCCTATAACTCAATTGATGAAAGATACACCAGGAAAGTAGCTTATTTTTCAATGGAATTTGCTATTCACCAGCCTCTCAAGATCTACAGCGGAGGGTTAGGCTTTCTCGCAGGCTCGCATATGCGAAGCGCTTATGAGCTCAGGCAGAATCTTGTTGGTATTGGTATTTTATGGAAATACGGCTATTACGACCAGGCCCGCAACCAGGATCAGACCCTGCAGGTGCAGTGGAATGAAAAGATTTATAACTTTCTCGAAGATCATAATATAAAATTCCAGATCAACATCCACGATCACCCGGTGTGGGTAAAGGCTTATTACCTTAACCCTGAAACTTTTAAATCTGCGCCGGTGTTTTTATTAAGCACTGATCTTCCCGAGAACGACTATATCTCCCAAACCATCACTCATCGTTTATATGATGCCAATGTGGCTACCAAAGTGGCGCAGTTCATTTTGCTGGGGGTGGCCGGCGCCAAGCTGATGGATGAGATAGGCTTCAATCCTGATGTATACCATCTCAATGAAGCGCATGGATTTTCCGCTGCCTTTTACCTGTACAAAAAATATGGAAGCAAGGAAGAAGTAAAAAAACGCCTTGTATTTACCACCCATACGCCTGAAGAGGCAGGTAATGAAAAGCATGATATTTATCTCTGTGAGAAAATGAGCTATTTCTGCGGTATTCCTCTTAGTGAAATACGAAGGCTGACCGGTATTACAGACGATCAGTTCAACCATTCTTTGGCTGCGTTGAGGTTTGCGCGCATAGCCAATGGCGTTAGTGAGCTGCATGGTCACGTAAGCAGGGCCATGTGGGGAAAATATGAAGGTATATGCCCGATTATTCATATCACCAATGCGCAAAACTGGCGGTACTGGGCAGATAAGCAATTGTATGCGGCAGCAGAGGAACCAACCGACGATAATTTTATTGACCGTAAATGGTTCCTGAAAAAAAGATCTTTTGATGTGGTTGCCGACCAAACAGGTAAGCTGCTTGATCCAAATGTGCTGACAATTGTCTGGGCGAGAAGGTTTGCAGGGTATAAACGGGCAGAGCTGATCACCCGCGACAAACATCGCTTCGAAGCATTATTGAACAATACTAAATACCCTGTCCAGATCATTTGGGCAGGTAAGCCGTACCCTGTGGATTATCCTGCTATCAGCGACTTTAATTATCTTGTTAACCTGAGCAAGAACTACCGTAATGTAGCGGTTTGTATAGGATACGAGCTCACCTTGAGCAAGAGGCTGAAGCAGGCTGCCGATATATGGCTGAATAATCCCCGTGTGCCGAGGGAAGCTTCGGGCACCAGCGGGATGACAGCGGCAATGAATGGTGCGGTTAATTTTTCTACGGATGATGGCTGGATACCGGAATTTATTCACCAGGGGCATAATGGCTTTGTGATACCCAAGGCGGATTATGCCAATATGAGCGTGCACGACCAGGATGAATACGACCTGCACAAACTGTATGAAATTCTTGAAAATGATATTCTCCCGTTATACTATGAGCGTCCTGAGGTGTGGAGGCAGATCATGAAGAACGGGATGAGAGATGTTCGTTATCGTTTTGAGTCGGGAAGAATGGCTGATGAATATTACCGGTTGTTATATAACGCCTGATATGGATACCTATACTAAAACGGCAGAAGTACGCTGGGCAGATCTTGACCCTAATTTTCACATGCTGCATTCCCGTTATTACGACCTCGGAGCGTATATCAGGATGAGCTTTCTTTCAGAGCATGGGCTTACCGTACAGGCAATGGCTGATGAAAAGCTGGGTCCGATCCTTTTTCGCGAAGAATGCATTTTTAAAAGAGAAATAAAATTTGGCGACAGCGTAGAGATCAGCCTTCACATGCTTAAGGCACGCAAAGACGGTTCCCGCTGGACCATGCAGCACCATATCACCATAAACGGCGATACGCTTGCTGCCATTATTACCGTTGATGGTGCATGGATCAATACTGAACGAAGGCGACTGGCTACACCCACTGAAGCATTTGCTGCGGTATTCGATAAGATCCCAAAGGCAGAGAGCTTTGAATGGATGGTATAGACAAAGCCACGAATGCACGAATATATTTTAATTGTATTTATTAGTGCATTCGTGGCTAAGAAAAAAAATCGTGTGCGTTGATCACACTATCTCCACCAGCTCTACATCAAATACCAGGTCTTTCCCTGCGAGTGAATGGTTGGCATCCAACACTACAATATCCTCCCTTACTTCCGATACAACCACGGGAACAGGGTGTCCTTGCTGGTTTTGTAATGTCAGTTGCATGCCGGGTTCCAGCTTCATGCCGGCAGGCACCTGTTCCATCGGGAATTCAATAACCGCTTCTTCATTGCGTGGTCCATAACCATCCTGGAATGCTATGTTGATAATTTTCTTTTCTCCGATTGACATGCCTTCAACGCCCGCATCAAATCCCCTGATCATCTGACCTGCGCCAACAGTAAATTCCAGGGGCTCACGTCCCGCAGAAGAATCAAACTGCTCACCGCTGCTTAAACGGCCTGTATAATGTACACGTACCACATCTCCCTTTTTTGCCTGTTGCATAAAATATATTTTTTGATGATATAAACTCGGAAAGGTATATGATTCTCACTGATTATACAAAAAGAATAAGGATATTTGAAAATCATTAATTATCATTAAAGCAACCATTAAGATAATATGATCATAATGACAATATACCGCCTGTTTTATTTTTCAATCCTGCCTCTGCTGGCCTGCCAGCAGCGGGTGCCGGTCGCTAAAAATATAGAGCCTGTTGCGGATGAAAAGAAGCCGGCGGAAAATATACTTCCCGGGGCATACCGGTTTGATCAGTATCTTCCTTTGATCAAAGGCAGGTCTGTCGCACTGTTTGCCAACCAAACCTCCATAGTAGGGCATACCCATCTTGTGGATACGCTTAAAAAGCTTGGCATCGTTCCCGTAAAAATATTTTCCCCCGAGCATGGCTTCAGGGGTACGGCGGATGCCGGAGAGAAAGTAGGCAGTTATACAGATAAGACCACCGGTATTCCTATTGTCTCCCTTTATGGCAGCAAATCCAAACCCTCGGCGGAGGATCTGAAAGATGTGGATATCCTGCTGTTTGATATGCAGGATGTTGGTGTAAGGTTTTACACCTATCTTGCTTCGCTGCAGGAATATATCGAAGCGGCTATTGCTTATCGCAAGCCGGTAATAGTGCTCGACCGTCCCAATCCCAATGGTTTTTATGTGGATGGACCTGTGCTTGACCTTACCTACAGATCTCATGTGGGCATGCAAAGAGTGCCAGTAGTATACGGCATGACCATTGGCGAATACGCCAACATGCTTATAAAAGAAAAATGGCTGGATACCAAAATGCCTGCGCCGCCGGTATATACTGATGGTAATAACAAAAACATTGCATTGGATAAATGCAGCGTTACCATTATCCGCTGTTCGGGATATACACATGACAGTAAATACGAACTGCCCGTTCGCCCTTCTCCCAACCTGCCTGATATGCAGTCGGTATACCTTTACCCCTCTACCTGCTTCTTCGAAGGTACAGTGTTGAGTGAAGGAAGGGGAACCGCAAGACCTTTCCAGCTATTTGGTCATCCTTCATTGCCTGAAAATCTTTTCTCATTTATTCCAAATCCTACAGAGGGCGCTAAAAGCTCAAAATGTTATGGACAAAAATGTTATGGATGGGATCTCGGTGGCACAGCAGAACAGGTATTACAGAAAGTAGATCATAAAGTTCAACTGAAATGGCTGATGGAAGCTTATAAGCTGTTCCCCGTGAAAGACAGCTTTTTTATTCTGCCCAGGTCAGGAATGATGAAGCAGTCTTTCTTTAACAAGCTGGCAGGCAATAATGACCTGTGGCAGCAGCTCAGGGATGGCGTTCCGGAAGAAGCTATACGCAAAAGCTGGGCGCCTCAGTTAAGTGAATTTAAGCAGATAAGGAAAAAATACCTGCTATATAAAGATTTTTCTAACGATAATTAATCCAAACAATACTACTGTTATGTCAAATGTGAAAGGATAGACGATAAACGTGAAACGACAAACGATAAACGTGAGAAACTCACATTTACCAAATATTATGATGGAATCACACGGAGGCAGGATACGCGATAAAAAAGCATTGAGAATTATTTTTATGGGTACACCGGAGTTTGCAGTAGCTTCCCTCGATGCATTAATAAAAAACGGGTATAATGTTGTTGCCGTGATCACGGCTCCCGATAAACCTTCAGGGAGAGGTATGAAGCTCAATGAAAGCGCTGTCAAAAAATATGCTGTGGAGCATGGCTTGTCTGTGCTGCAACCGGAAAAGCTGAGAAACCCGGAATTCTTATCAGCATTAAAATCCTTTCATGCCAACCTGCAGATCGTGGTGGCATTCAGGATGCTGCCGGAAGTGGTATGGAACATGCCGCCGATGGGCACCATCAACGTGCATGGATCGCTGCTGCCGCAGTACCGTGGTGCAGCTCCTATCAACTGGGCAATAATCAACGGGGAAAAAGAAACAGGCGTCACGACATTTAAGCTGCAGCATGATATTGATACGGGTGATATCCTTTTGCAGGGCCGCATACCTATAGGCGATGATGAGACGGCAGGGCAGCTTCACGACCGCATGAAGGATATTGGTGCTGCGTTGCTTGTGAAAACAGTGGACGGGTTGCTCCGTGATACGCTTGAAGAAAGGTCGCAGTCAGGTTTAATGCATTCTGATGCGGACAAGACTGTACTTAAGCATGCCCCCAAGATCTTTACCGAAACCTGCCGTATAGACTGGAACCAGCCTGTTGATCGCATCTATGATCTTATCCGGGGGCTCTCTCCCTATCCTGCGGCTTTCACCATGCTGGATGGTAAAACCGTAAAGATATTCGGCTGTAAAAAATCACACCAGCAGCCCACGCAACCTGCAGGCAGTCATACTACAGATAGCAAAACTTTCCTCCGGTTTTTTGCAGGCGACGGATATATTGATATCACAGACCTTCAGATAGAAGGTAAAAAGAGAATACCGGTAGCTGATTTTTTGAGGGGGTACAGGTAATGATAAATGCTCATTGAAATTCAGAAGCTGTTTGAGGCAATGACTTTTTTTACCGCAGAAAACACTAAGGAATTGCGCCCGCCTGAATGACTAGTCGGGCAGGCAAAGGACACAAAGATTTGCTCCATTGTATAGTTTCTTCAGTATTGTATTCTTTGGCTATTGCTTACTTCACTGCAACAAGCTTTTCCTTACAGCCGGAGCCACTTTTGTTCCGAAAAGCTCTATAGACTTCATCATATCTGCATGAGAAGGCGCTCCGACGTCCATGTGGGCAATGAAGCGGGTGATGCCGAAAAGCTCATGCATGTATAATATTTTATCCGTTACTTCAGAATGATCTCCGATAAACAGGGCGCCTTCGCGGGAGCGGCCGCCATCGTACTGCGCTTTTGAGTAGGGTCCCCAGCCCCGTTCAGCACCTATACGGTTCATCTGGGCCGCATAGTTGAAATAATATCCTTCCGCTGTCCGGGGATTGTCGCTTACAAACGTATGGGAGTGTATGCCCAACTGCATTTGCTGCACATTATGACCATGCCTAACATACTCCTGTTTGTAATATTCAACCAGCGGCTGAAACTGTCTTGGTACCCCACCGATGATCGCCACGATCAGCGGTAAGCCCAGCTTTGCGGCACGTAATACGGATTGAGGTGTTCCTCCAACGGCTACCCATACCGGCAGTTTTCCGCCATTGGTAGCGCGGGGATATACGGTCTGTTGTATCACCGGCGCCCTGAGCTTACCTTTCCAGTTCACTACCACATTGTTATTGATATTAAGGAGCAGGTCAAGCTTTTCTTCAAACAACTGGTCGTAATCCTTAAGGTCGTAGCCAAACAATGGAAATGACTCAATAAAGCTGCCGCGCCCTACACCTATCTCAGCTCTTCCGCCGGAGATCAGGTCAATAGTGGCAAAGTCCTGGTATACTTTTACCGGTTCAGCAGAACTGAGCACAGTGACCGTGCTCATCAATTTGATATTTTTGGTAATGGCAGCCGCTGCTGCCAAAACAATTTCAGGAGAAGAGACCGCATAGTCAGGGCGGTGATGCTCGCCTAACCCGAATACATCCAGCCCAAGTTCATCCGCCAGCTTTATTTCTTCCAGTATTTCTTTTAGCTTCAATGCCGGGTCTCCGGGCTTTCTGGTTTGAGCATCAAAGGCCAGGTCGCCAAACATACCGATCCCTAATTCCATAAATGTATAATTTGAACCTGCAAAATTACAGGGTGCAGAGGTATATTAAAATTTCACTTAATGATTTTTTAATAAGTTTACGATCCATAGGTTACAATCTACATCTTAGCTTACCCAGTCGCAATAAGATTTGACTTTTGTCCACTTGTTATTTTCTTTTTTATAAAGAGTTAATCGTCCACTACCACAAAGTCCGCCACAGCTATGGTCTGAGTAAAAAAGGCAATAGGTGTCATTTCTCAAAAATATTGGAATAGAAAATGTGTTAAATGCACGTCCGATATGTTTATTAAAGTATGTCCACCATTTTGAGTTGTCTTTGAAAATTGCATTTATGGTGTCGCTGCTTACTAATCTTGTATTTCTGAAAAACTCTTTTGTCCATTTTGTCAATGAGGGATATTGTTTTTCTTTGATAAATGATAGTTCTTCTTTTGTATATGAGGTAGTATCGGATAATAATTCTTCAATACACTCAAAATATTCAAATGAAAAAGGTTTATCAGCCAAAATAAAAGTCGTGTCAGACAGCTCCTGTGGCATTATTTCCTTGATAAAAGCAATACATTTTTTTACATAAACAATCGAGTCCTGGACTAATACCGAATCAATATTTGCGCTGTAGTTGTTCTGCCCACCAGAAAAAAGTGAAACAGATAAAAATGCTAAAAGAAACAGTCTTGTCATGATTTTTTTAGTCAGGATGCAATATAAGAGAAGTTTCCATAACCCTACCACTAACATATATTATAAAGCCTGGATTGCAGCTCATTGAAAACTGCAGACGAGTGTATTTCAATTTTTAATATAACTTATCATTGATATGCAGAACAATTTTGTGATTTTATTTAATTCCACCGATTAACAACCCGAAAGGATAGTTGAATATACGCATCGTTTCGGGTTAACAATTGGGGGGAATCATAAGTGAATAACGTTGATTTAACAACAGCGGTAAATGTATAGATTGCTGCGCCGCGCATCGGTCCTGATTTTTAAAATGCATATGGCGGCTCGCAATACGGCAAAAGTATTCTGGTTTTAAAACCAGCATCAAAGGATACACTAACTCAACCATTCGCTGTATTGCGATCCCAACCGAAGGCCCGGAGAAGCAATCGGTGATTAGCTATTTAAACTATACAGCCCGCGGGCGGGATGAAATGACGAAACTGACCGGCATATACCACAAATTCAGCGTCATTTTTTTCAATGATTGATGCCTCACCTGCGAAAAATTGAAATGCGCCCATTGCAGACTATATAATGTATCATTAGAATTAATGATCTTAATTTGCAGGCATATATAACTTTTCTAATTTTTATATCATGAAAATACTTCCCTGCTTTTTATTATTGTTGTTTGCAGGCTTATTATCGTTTCAGTCAAGGGCCCGCAACTGCAATGACGAATACAAGGATACGTCGCGCCACATTATCAATTTTGTCAATTTTATACGGCAGTCGGAACCGCGGGATGCGGCCGTAACAGAAGATGTTTTATTCCAGACGGTGAAAGAGGAAGTGATATTGCTCAAAAAGCATAATCTGCCGGGAACATTTTTGTTGCAGTATGATGCATTGATCAACCCGCGTTACCAGCAACTGCTGAAAGAAGAGCTGAACCCCGGATCTGAAGTGGGCGCCTGGTGGGAGATCACGCAGCCGCATGTGGAAGCTGCAGGACTGCAATGGCGCGGGCGGTATTCGTGGGACTGGCATGCGAATGTGGGCTTTGCTACCGGGTATACGCCTGAAGAAAGGGAGAAGCTGGTGGATGTGTATATGGATAAATTCAAATCCGTTTTCGGCAAGTACCCTGCTTCCGTAGGCTCATGGTTTATAGATGCGCATACGCTGGCTTACCTGTATGATAAGTATCATATCGTGGCATCCTGCAATTGCAAAGACCAGATAGGTACCGACGGCTATACCCTTTGGGGCGGCTACTGGAACCAGGCATATTATCCCAGCCGTCTGAATGCCTATATGCCAGCGCAGACCACAGCGATGCAGATAGGAGTGCCTGTTTTCCGCATGCTGGGCAGCGACCCCATCTATCAATATGAAAGCGGCATAGGCACCGGCATGTCTCACGTTATTACCCTGGAACCTGTGTATGAAAAAGGAGGTGGCGATAAAAGCTGGGTGGAATGGTTCTTACGGTCATTATCTGAGGAGCCCTGCTTAAGCTTTGCTTATGCACAGGCCGGGCAGGAAAACAGCTTTACGTGGAAAGCTATCAAACCCGGTTTAGAAATGCAGGTAACCATAATTGATTCATTGCGTCGCGCAGGAAAAGTTACGGTGGAAACCCTGGCGGAAAGCGGAACATGGTTTAGAGACAAATTCCCGGTAACGCCACCAACGGCTGTAACGGCAATGCATGATTACAGGAATGAAGAGCACAAAACGGTCTGGTACAACAGCAGGTTTTACCGTACCAACCTATATTGGGAAGGTCCCGAATTCAGGTTCCGCGATCTGCATTTGTTTGATGAAGCATACAAATCTGCCTATCTCGATAAAGCGGGCACTTCCACGCAATGCATTTATAAAACGCTTCCTGTGCTTGACGGGTTCTCCTGGAGCACAGAGAAAGACCTGGCCGGCATCCGGATAGTGCAATTCGACAAAAGCGGTAAAGCTGCTGTAGTTAAAAGCGGAGCGCCTGCCGTGAAAGCATTGCCCGGGAACCGCCTGGAAGTGGAATGGAAAGATCTGCGGGGCAATACATTTCGTTTTACCTTTTCTGAAGATCATTTTGATATCAGTTGCCGGCCCGTTTCCAAAGGTTTTAAATGGGCACTGGAATTGCATACTGCGCCAGGCGTCGTATTGCCGTTCAGAACAATTGGTCAGCAACAAATTGAGGCCACCGCTGATAATTTCAGCTATAGCCTGTATTGCACAAAAGGGCATATTGAAAAAGGCCCGCAGGACAAGCAATATGTTTTCAGACTATACCCGGACAATGACATACTGAGGATAGCCTGTACTAATGGAAGATGAGGTGGGATATTTGCCTCTCTGCTTCGATAAGTCTTCGGGCATTATTTGTTTTTTTGTAGTGTATTTCAGCCCGGGATGCATACGATTGCATAGTTTTTAAGAAAGGCAATCGGGAATTTATGTATTTTTAACTGTGGGATTGATGAAGAGAATATCATTGATCTGTTAAGTAATTATTATCAAAACCTGCTGCGTGAATAGCAAGGAAGCAATAGATGAACGCTATCTTCTTGGTCAACTGGCTGACGGAGACCTTGCTGCATTTCGCCTGTTGTATGACAATTACCATAACAAAGTATTCTTTTACATATTACGCTTCACGGGCTCAAGGCAGTTGGCAGAAGATATATTACAGGAAGTCTTCATTAAAGTGTGGGTGGGCAGGGATAAGATGAAGGATATCCGCAGCTTTGATGCATGGTTGTTCACCCTGGCAAAATATAAGATCATCAATGGTTTTAAACGGCTTTCCCTGGAACATACTGTTATTGCCGAAATAGCTGGTAATATGGAAGAGCCCGTAGACGCTACTACCCAGGTTGTGGATTACAACGAGATAAAAAGAGCGCTGCAAACTGCCATAGAACAGCTCCCTCCCCAGCAAAAGATCGTTTACCGCCTGCGTCGTGAGCAGGGGCTAAAGAATGACGAAATTGCAAGTAAACTGAATATCTCTCCGCTTACTGTTAAAAAGCATATTGCACAGGCTTCCCAGGCTATCCGCATTCTTCTTGCCAAGCAAACCAGCATTCCTGTTTCTTTGCTGGTCATATTCTTAAAAATTTTTTGAATAATTTTTATCTGCTGCTACTCCTTTTTTATCGGCCGATTGTCTATGGTGAATGGTGAATGGTGAATGGTGAATGGTGAATGAATTCACCATTGACAATTGCCCATTCACCCTCAGCACTACCAATTATTAACCGGTAGCACAAAAGAAGGTTTATGGATAAAGAAAGGTTTTTATACTTACTGGAAAAACATTTTCAGGAAACGATATCATTTGCAGAGCGGCAGGAGCTTTCGCGAATGATGTCTGGCCTGCAACATGATGCTGCGCTGGAAGAATGGATGCATGAGAAATGGCGTTCATTTTCTACGGAGGAAAAGCTGCCGGAAGAAGAAGCAGAACAATATTTTGGTTCTATTATGGCGACTGCCGGTGCAATGGATGAAGATAGCGTGCGGTCTTATCACGGCAGCGCTATATTTGCCCGCCCCTGGCTTAGTATAGCTGCTATATTGCTTATCGCGCTCACCGGTACGCTCACCTATATTTTTATAAGAAAAGATACCGGTAAACCAAAAGAAGCCGTTGCAGCGCTTTTTCCGAAACAGGATATTGCACCGGGCGGCAATTTTGCTACGCTCACACTCGGAGATGGCAGCCGGGTAGTGCTCGACAGTTCTATAGATGGAGTTGTTGCCCGGCAGGGAAATACAAAAGTGCTGAAGCTGGGAAACGGGGAAATAAAATATGAGCATAGTAAAAATGCGGGCAGGATATTTTACAATACGATGGCCACTCCTGCGGGTGGCCAGTATCACTTGGTATTGCCGGATGGCACCGGCGTATGGCTTAATGCGGCTTCTTCCATTACCTATCCCACGGCTTTTTCCGGCAGCGAAAGAAATGTATCGGTTACGGGTGAAGTATACTTTGAGGTAACTAAAAATGCCGCCATGCCCTTTAAAGTAAAAACCAGTGAACAAACGATCGAAGTGCTGGGAACACACTTCAATGTAAACGCATACGATAATGAAAGTACGGTAAAAACAACTTTGGCGGAAGGCAAAGTAAAAGTAACGGATAAGGATAAAACGATGCTCCTTCAACCCGGGCAGCAGGCGCAAAACAACAGGAGTGGGCGCCTGTCTTTGATCAATCATCCTGATATGGAAGAAACACTGGCATGGAAAGACGGACTGTTCCGCTTCAACGGTACTGATATTGAGACCATCATGCGGCAGGTGGCGAGATGGTATAATGTGGAGGTAATATATAAGGATAAGATCAGTGAGCAGTTTGTTGCCGAGATCCCGAGAAGCGTAAAAGTATCCAAGCTGCTCGAACTGCTGGAGCTGACAAAACAGGTACATTTTATTATTAATAACAGGACTATTACCGTTACCAGATGATAACTACTGTTAAGTCAGGCAAATTATGTCTGTGTGTTATCGTGAAAAGTGAGAACCCGCCCGGCTGAATGCCATTCGGACGGGGATAAAGGTGAAAGAATGTCTCACATCTCACATTTCACGTTTGACATAACACTATTTTATAACCACTTAAATCATTAGCACATGTATACAAATACCGAGGTATAATTTTTATGAGGAGCAGGCATTAAAAACCGGAAGCGTTGGAAGCACTCCCGGCAGAATGTGCAGGCTACTGTTAAACAATCCGCAAACGATCATTTAATTAAATAACCCAAACAAAACAAAGCTATGCGATTCATTGCTTATCGCCAAGCACTGCTGTGCAGGTACCGAAACTGTAATACTTTTTTGCGAAAAATCTGCTTAGTTATGAGACTTACTGTCATTTTACTCTTCAGCTGCCTTTTGGAGGCCAATGCCGGTGGTTACGCGCAAGGCATTACACTGAAGATGAACAATGCGAGCATTGAAGTAGTGTTGAATAAGATCACGAAACAAACCGGCTATCGTATTATTTATGGCAAAAACGAGATAGCCAAAGCCTCAAGAGTTGATATTGATGTTACCAACGCTTCGCTGGAAGATGCGCTGGCACTGGTATTCAGGAACCAGTCATTATCCTATACCATACGCGACGGGTTTATTGTGATCGCTCCTAAGCCGGCCCCGGCGCCTGCTATACCCCAAAGCGAATCCCCGCCGCTGCCTCCGGTGGAAATAAAAGGAAAGATAACTGCTGAAAACAACCCGGGTCAGCCCCTCGAAGGAGCATCCGTTAGAATAAAAGGCTCGGACGCAGGAACAAGCACCGATGCCAACGGAGAATTTTCCTTACAAATACCAGGTGAGCAGGCGATCCTTGTTATTTCCTATGTGGGATACCAGACTGCCGAACTACGGGTTTCCAGGGCAAATGCCAGTGTAAATATTGCCCTGAAGGCGATGGAAACGCAGACGGATGAAGTGGTGGTGATAGGATACGGCACTCAAAAGAAACGTGACCTTACCGGTGCTGTCTCTTCTGTAAAAACCAAGGATCTCGTGTTGTCTTCCGGCCCTGAAATAGGCAATATGCTGAAAGGCAAAGTGGCTGGGCTCACCATCCGCCAGAACAGCGCCCAGCCGGGTGGCGGACTGGACATACTGGTGCGCGGCGCAGGCTCTGTGAATGCAAGTAATGCACCATTGTTTGTGGTAGACGGATTCCCTATTGTTGACCTTGAGCAGCCGGAAAGCGGCGGTAGGTATAATGCAGGTACACAAAGCATTCTCAATTCTTTTAACCCCAACGATATTGAATCCGTGGAGGTCTTAAAAGATGCCAGCGCTACATCTATCTATGGATCGAGAGCTGCCAACGGGGTGATCCTCATTACCACCAAACGGGGAAGCGAAGGCGCATTAAAAGTGCAATATTCCAATGATTTCTCCTTCCAGAAATATAATAACCCTTTTGACGTGCTTCCGCTGAATGAATGGATGCAGGTGCGTAATGAAGCCGCATGGGAGCAGTGGCAGTTTGATAATAATGTATATCCTTATGGCAACCGTACGCAAGAAGAAGCAGAAGCTAATCCCGTAAACGGCCCTTTCAGGAAATTATATACACAAAATGCCATCAACAACGTAGGGCGCGGTACTGACTGGTTTGGTCTCGTTACCCGCGACGGCAAAACCATGCAGCACAATATTTCTTTATCAGGAGGAACAAAATATACAAAGTACCTTATATCCGGCAACTATTACGACCAGGACGGTATCATAAAAAATGCTTCTTTTAAAAGATACTCGGTAAGGGCAAATATTGACCAGGAGATCAACAGGTTCATAAAAACCGGCGTGAATTTTACCGCCAGCAGGATTGATAACAAAAACAGCCAGCTCGGTGCAGACCAGTATGAGAACTCCGGTATCATACGCGCTGCCATACAGCAGGGACCGCATATCCCGGCAATTGATGAAAACGGGGATTATCCTTTGAACCCCCAACTGGCTTTGCAGCCTAACCCCTATTCGCTGCTCACCATAAGCGACGAGGGCAGGATAGAACGTTTCCTGGGTAACTTTTTTGTAGACATCACGCCGCTGAAAGGGCTTACCGTTAAACTGAAAGCAGGCATAGACCGCGGGAGCTCCATACGACAAAACTATCTCCCCACAACCACACTTCACGGCGCGCTGGAGCATGGCAGGGCTTTTATATCAAGTGTAGATAACAATTCCTACCTGCTGGAAGCCACTGCCAATTACAACACCAGCATTGCAGCGCATAATATAGACCTGCTGGGCGGCGTGTCGCAACAAAAATTCGTTACCGGCACGCATAGTGAAGGCGCGTCAGGATTTATTACCGATGCATTTTTATGGAATAACCTTGGCGCGGGCAGCGTACAGTTGCCCACCAATTCCGCTGGCTCCAAAAATATGATCGCTTCTTATTTCGGAAGGGTTAACTACAATTTCAAACGGCGGTATTATGTTACCGCAACAGTGCGTACTGACGGCGCCAGTGTATTTGCCGCTAATCATAAATGGGGTACTTTCCCTTCAGCGGCTGTGGCATGGAACATGGCAGAAGAACCTTTCCTGGGATTCCTGAAAAATACTTTTTCACAATTGAAGCTGAGGTTGAGCTACGGGCAAACAGGGAATGCTACCATCAACAGCAATGCTTTTGCCGCCTATGCCGCTTATCCTGCATGGCTGAGCGGAAGCGATGCCCGCATGATCGGCGTATCGCTGGCAAGGCTGGAAAATCCTGACCTGAAATGGGAAACCACTACCGGCGCTAACCTGGGGCTCGATTTCTCTATTCTTAATGGCCGGGTTGACGGGTCAATAGAGCTGTTCAATAATATTATCTCGGATCTGTTGGCAACAAAATCCCTGAACTCCTACCAGGAAGTGAATACTATTATTGCCAATATAGGAAAGACACAGAGCAAGGGATTTGAGATCACTGTCAATAGCCGCAACATACAAAACAAGGACTTTCAATGGCGGACGATGTTTGTGATTTCCCGTTATAAGGACACCTGGAAGGAAAGAGCTCCCGACTGGAAGCCTGCAGTATATGAAAATGCCAATGATCCCATACGTGCTACATACAGCCGGGAAGCGGATGGTATTCTGCAGGTAGGCGAGCAGGTGCCTGCATCACAACCGGAGCTTAAGCCGGGCATGATCAAAATAAAAGACATTGACGGGTTTGAAAGAGACGGTAGCGGGAATCCTCTGGTAGATGCCAATGGCAGGTTTATACGCCTGGGCAAGCCTGACGGGAGGATTGATGAGGCAGATACAAAGCTGATGGGCACTTCTGATCCCAGCTTTATGGCAGGGCTTACCAATATATTTATGTACAAAAATTTCAGCCTGAATTTTGATTTCAATGCATTGTTCGGGAGAAGGTTTGCCGATCCTAATTACACCACTTACGGCGTCAGTGCCGCCGGTGTATATTCCAACGGGTATAATGCATTAAGAACTGTTAAAGAAAGGTGGACACCTGAAAACCCTTCTACCATACATCCCAGCTCGTTTTACGGGTGGTCGCCATATGGTGTAGGTGATTTCTTTGTAGAGGACGCATGGTTCATCCGGCTGCAGAATGTTTCGCTGGGATATGATCTCCCGCACAAGTGGTTTGGGAAAGTGCTCAGGTCCGCACGTATACACGCTGACGCACAGAACCTGTTTGTGATTACACCCTATAGCGGAGTAGATCCTGAAACAGATTCTTACACCGCCGCCTATCCTTATATCAGGACATATACCATAGGCTTAAATCTTAATTTCTAAACCGAATTAACTGTGCAGTATATGAAAAAATATATCAGCTTTATTTTCTTAGTGTTTGCGGTATGGCTGAACAGTTGTACCAAAGACCTGGTGCCCATAGATTATTCTGAGATCAACCCGAATATATTTCCCAAATCAGCATCAGACCTGGAAGCAATGGTCAACGCCTGCTATTACCCATTGCGGGGCGCATGGAGTGATGGCATTTTTTCCACTTCAGAAAGAGGCGTAATGTTTCTGAGCGATGCGACCACTGAAATATTATATGGTAAGTATGGCGATCAGAATATAGCCTCGTTGCAGAATTACCAGTCAAACAGCCCGGGGTTTACCCGCTATTATGATGATTTTTATAATAAGATCAGCCGTATGACAATGACTATTGACCTCATTTCACAGTCAGCCGTAAGCGAAGACCTGAAGAAAAAGGCAATTGCAGAGGTGAGGTGTGCAAGGGGATTGCTGGCATATACGCTTTTTGACCTGTATGGACCTCTTGTAATAGCGCCGCTGGAAGTATTGAAGAATCCTTTGCAGGAAGCGCCTTTGGCACGGATGGATTATAATGAAATGGTAGATTTTATTGAAGCAGACCTGGAAGCTGCCGCTGCGGATCTGCCTTTGCCGCAGGATGCAGAGTATGGCCGTTTCAGCAAAGCGTTGGCTAAAATGATTGATATAAGACTAAACCTGCATGAAAAAAGATGGGATAAAGTAAAGACCCTGTGCGATGATATTATAGCCTATAATGCCTACACGCTTGATAATGATTATGCCGCAATATGGGATCTTGAAGGCGCGAAGAACAGCAGGGAAGTGATTTGGGCCATTCCCTGCGATTATGCAGGCACTAGTGAAAACCAGTGGCAGCTAATGGTATTGCCATCCAATTATAAGCCCAAAGGCGGATGGGGCACCATATCCAGTACCTGGTGGTTTTACGACAGGTTTGAGCCGGATGACAAGCGAAAAAAAATGCTTATTGCAGAGTATACCGGCAGCGATGGCATCACTTACAACAGGGCTAATCCCGGGGCTATCCTGGACTGGGGACCTATTCCTTTAAAGATCAATGAAGATGCTGATCGCACTACCAGCCTCACTACGGTGGATATTGTAATGTACCGTTACCCGGATGTGCTGCTCTCCAAAGCGGAAGCGATCGCCAATGCCGGCGCTCCTACCGAAGAAGCGATGGAACTGGTGAATGTGGTAAGAAGAAGAGCCGGTCTGGAAGATAAAAAGCTGTCTGATTATGCTTCCCTTGATGCATTCAATGACCTGATCCTGCTGGAGAGAAGCCATGAGTTCTGGTGTGAAAATGGCCAGTATCGTGCAGATCTTATCCGCCATGGAAAATTTGTCAGCCGTTGCCAGGAAGTAACACAATCCACCTACACCAATCCCAATAAAGTGCTGTTCCCGTTCTCACTGCAAACCGTAAGCGAAGGAAAGGGAAAATTTATTCAAAATCCCGGCTACCAGTAAACACAAAATTTCATTAAAAAGAACAGACATGGCACTAAAAAACATATATACATTTTGTTTCTGGCTGCTGGCTGCCACCGGTTTTTGCGGGTGCAAGCGCTCAGAGGCAGGTAAAGACACGACGGAAGACCGTATACAATACGAGGTTTCCAATGCAATATTCCCAAACCCGGAACGCGGGTTCATCAAAACAATGAATGTATTTTCCGAAGGCAGCAAGCTTGGCGCAGGCGATGTCAACCTGCTGAGAAGCCAGAATGTAACAATGATCCTGCGGGTCTTTTATCTTGATGCATTTAAAGACCAAGCTATCAGCAACGCAGAGCTCTCCCTCATAGAAAGTGATCTTGAAACCATAAGGAAAGCAGGTTTAAAAGTAATCCTGCGTTTTGCCTATACCGATGATATGCAGGGAACGGATGCCCCGTACGCCATTATTGAGCAGCATCTTGACCAGTTGAAAACGGTATTTGAAAATAACAAAGATGTCATAGCATTTGTGCAGGCAGGATTTATCGGCGCCTGGGGAGAATGGCATGATTCCAGCAACGGGCTGGCAACGGTGGATAATGAAAGACTGGTGCTGAACAAGTTGCTGAGCGTGCTGCCGGCAGATATCATGGTGCAGGTGAGAACGCCATCTGCAAAGCAACAGATATTCAATACCACTTCTCCACTGACTGCCGAGCTGGCCTATACAGGAGAAAACCGCGCAAGGGTAGGGCATCATAATGACTGCTTTCTGACAGGAGGTACAGATTACGGCACCTATAATAACGTGGAAGCGGAAAAGCAATACATCAGCACGGAAGCGCTGTATGTGCCTACAGGCGGAGAAACCTGCCCGCCAACCGATGGCTATGATCCTACCTGTGCGGAAGGGCGTAAGGAAATGGCATTCCTGAAATGGACTTATCTCAACCTCGACTGGTACCAGCCCACCATCAATGCCTGGAAGAACTCCGGGTGCTTTGACGAGTTCCAACGGTATCTCGGTTACAGGCTGGCGTTAGTGGATGCCTTATTGCCGGATAAAGCAGCAGCAAATAGTAATATGCCGGCTGACATTAATATCACTAATAAAGGATATGCGCCTTTGTACAACAAAAAGAAAATATACCTGGTATTCAAAAACATTGCCACAGGTGATTTCTATGACAAAGAACTGTCTGCAGATCTGCGGTTGTGCAAACCTGCTGTTACACAAAATATCGGGGGATCAGTAAGCCTTGCCGGCATCCCCGGGGGCGGGTATGAGCTGTTTCTTCGTATTACAGACCAGGATCCTGCACTTGCTGACAGGATCGAATATGCAGTACAACTGGCTAATAACAATGGCTGGCTTACGGAGCATAATGGCATAAACCGGCTGAACAAGCAGATCACTATCCAATAATTAACTATAACGATCAGGAACTGGTCGTAAAAATAAAAAATATGAAACGGAATCTCATTTATATAATAGCCTGGTGGCTGATCATTATCACCGCCGCTGCCTGTAAAAAGGATAAAGACAACGGTAGCCTTAAATCTGTATTCAGCTATGTGGCGGACGGATTTAAAGTGACCTTCACCAATTTTTCCTCCGGCGCTAAAACCTATCACTGGGATTTTAACGACAAGCCCGGTGACAGCTCATCACTTAAGTCGCCCCAGCATATTTTTTCCAGGAAGGGAGATTTTCTCGTGTCGCTTACGGCTACCAACGGGGCTCAAACAGATATATTTACGGATACCGTAAGCATATTGGGTCCCAATATTAAAATTGACGGCGACTTTACAGACTGGGAGTACGTAGAATACCTTCATACCAACAGCGAAGATTTTGGAGGGAATATCCGCGCTATCAAGTCTTTTGCCACCGCACAGGATATTAATTTCCTGGTGGAAGGCACTACTGCCATGAAGCTGGACATGATAGATATGTACATAGATGCGGATAACAACCCGGCCACAGGGTACATCGTCGGGGATTATCCCGGTGGATCAGGCATGGACTATTTGCTGGAAGGTCCCGCCACATCCCCCAGTTGGGGATCGGGATATGAGCACTTGGGAGCTCCGGCAGACTGGTCCTTTAACGCTGTTTTCAGTTTTGATACAGATATGCACTTTTCTGCTGTTAAAACAGTGAGCGGGAAAAATATTATAGAATTTTCCATAAAAAAGTCTGCACTGGGAAGTATAAAGGGAGCTATCAATTTTGCCCTGGTTGAGCTGGATGCCGGCTGGTCCCCTGTCGGCAGGATTCCTGAAAATGGAAACCCGGAGGCAAAGTTCATACAGTTGCAGCTTTAATTGCTGAGGGCTGAGTTTATTTCACGCAAAGCCAGCCGGGAAAGCAAAGTACGCGATGAGAAATATTGAAAATAAAACTTTGCTGCTTTGCATTCTTTGCCGCTTTGCGTGAAATAGTCTTTATAACTGTATCCTTACTTGTTTGCCGGCAGTTTTATGAACGATAAGTATGCCATCCCCGTTGCTGCTGATGCTTTGCCAAACATATCCTTCTGCATTGGGGTTGTTAACTTCTTTTAATATATTTCCATCAACCGTTATGACTGACGGTTTACTTTTTAATCTGAATTTTTCTCCTGATACATCGTCAAAAGTTGCATAGCTTATCTCGTTATCACGATAATCAATATGCGAAACTATGGAAGACGTGCGCAGGAGGTGATTTGTACCGGAAGGCGCCAGCTCCGGTGCAGCCGCCATGGCACGGATATAATGCCTTACATAATCGCCATACCCGTCTGTCAGCCAGATATCGTCGCGGAGATAATAATTCCTTCCATCGGTGTTCACCATATAGGTTGCCCAGTTGAGCTCCCTGATGGCGTTTTGCAGCCGGGAAGTGTCGCCGGTCTTTTCCCGGTAGCGCAGCTCCATAGACGCCTGCCGCGAGGAGTGGCTGTTGCCGGGAGTGCGGTATATGGTTTGCTCGTCTGTGGTGATGACGCCGAATTTCTGAAATTCGGTATCATCTAAAGCGGAGTGCACCCAGTTGAAAATATTTTTCACCGTTTGTTTCCACCCGGGATCGGCCTGCTCATTATCCATCAGGTACATTGCGTACGTAATAGCATTGATCTGGCAGTCAGACCAGCCCAGGATATCTTCAAAGAAAGGTCCCCATTTGTTGTTCTTTGCCGGGAATGTTTTCATCCAGTTAAGTGCAATATCATAGGCTTTGCTGTATGCTGCACTGTCGCCTTTTTTCAATGTGGCAAGCTCAGTGAACAGCCGGAGTGTCGGCGTCCAGTTGGTTGTATATATAGAAGGCTGCTCTGTTGTAAAAGAAGTACCAGGCTCAGGTTTGTTGATCTTGGGATGATTGATCAGTTTACCCACTTCGCCCGTCGTAGCGTTCACTTTAAAAGGCCATGGGGAATGGAATTCATCTCCGGGCTGCACTTTAGCCGCCAGCGTGTTGGCAATCTTTACGGCGGCATCCAGGTATTTGCTGTCGCCTGTTTTTTTGTATAAATGCACAAGCTCGTAGCCAAACGATCCGGCCTTATCCGGTTGTGTATAGTCCTTTCCCAGTATCATGTCGCCATCATACCTGCCGGAATGCAAAACGGTATTATAAGGGTAGGGTATATTGGGCCAGGCATCACCCGGTGTTGTAAATCCGTGCGATAAATAATAATCTGCCATATATTTCATATTGTCCACTATAGCGGCATTGCCTGTATAGTTGTACAATAGATCCCAGGACGAAAGTGCCATCATCAACTGATCACCGCCAAGCCCTCTTTTGTCATGCTGCGGGCGCCATACCTGGTGATTCATATAATATTTTTCACCATTGGAGTCGGTTTCCATCCTGTCCCAGAAATGCCAGACAAGCCTGATAACGGTATCATAAGAAGCTCCCATGTCTGCAGCATACCAGGGCAGTATGCCGCCATCCTGGTCTGTACGTACATTATGGTAACTCAATGATGAATCTCTTGTAAGGTATAAGCGTTCGCCGGTAATGCTGTCTTTGACCGCATGTATCAAGTGGTTGTCCAGCCCGGTATAGGTTGTGGAGGGCGGGTGGCTGCATGATGACAGGAGCTGCAGCAATGCAATAGCGGGCACAGTGATTGTAGAAAAACAATACTTCATGTAGTTTGGTTTAATCGGTTAAAACTATAGGGGCTGTAATTTATTATAAATCTTTCAATAGTTTCCGGGTACTCATTCCGGGCATCTTTTTGATTGTCCCTGTTAAGCTTGTGTTATTCCCAGAGGAAGATAGGCCTAAATTTCATTCCTTTAAAACCCGCATTCCGGGCACTTCGTTTGTTATGGGAAAGTACAAAGTATTACAGGATGACATAATTACTGTAATTAACTTTGTGCAACTGAGCATAGTGCTATGTCAACAATAATTGTTCGTATTTGTGAGAGGTGAGACTTGCCTACCGGTTTACCTGCCGTAGGCATGGCAGGCAGGCGATAAATGTGAGGATCTCACATTTATCATCTGCCGTTTCACGTTTGACATAACACTAGCTCTACGATATGACTTCGTTCTTTTCACCATAAAATATATTGTTATGAAAATGTTCATTACATCCCTGATGCTTCTTGCAGCGTGTTCCGCTGCAGCACAGGATAAGCCTATGCATAAAAAACATGACTGGAAGGATATGGAAAAGTATGTACCCTCCATGACCCGTTCTCTCGGCGGCAGCTTTCAGCAATTTGATAAACTGAATGGGCGTGTAGCAAATTTACCCCAATATGAATCGCTTAAAGGATATACGGCTACACTCGGTCTTGGTATGATGCATGAGATGAACCGGGTGGTATCTGAGATGAATATCAATATAGGCAGCAGCCTCAGCGCCCACAGGGACCGTAAAAGCAGTACGATCCATTATATCGGTTTCAATGCCAATATGGGATATGATGTACTGAATAAAAAAATGGTGACACTTTACCCTTTTGTCGGGTTAGGATACCAGATGTACCAGGCTGTCTTTTACCGTGATAATACCGGGGTGGATTTTAATAGTGTGCTGGGTCTGCCCGGAATTCAGGAGACCATCAGCCCTGTAAAATTCAACAACGATTTCTTTGTGTACCGCGCGGGTATAGGGATACAGTTAAAATCTGTGCGTTATCCTTCCAATGCTATCGGGCTGCAGGCGGGCTATACAGGCAGCTTCAGAAAAAATGCATGGCGGTCAAAAGACGGGCAGGAACTGAATAATGCCCCGCGCGATGGTATCAGCCAGTTTTACTTCAGCCTGATACTGAGCAGCGCGCCCTGGCAAATGATGATGCATCGTAAAGAGTAAGTATAACTAAAAAGCAATACCTTTCACTGCTAAATATTCAATTGAAAGGTATTATGGATATAAGTCATTTCAGGGAGCTGGCGGAAAAAATAAGTGATGATGTTATTGCCAACCGCCGCCATCTGCATGCGCATCCCGAATTGTCTTTTTCAGAGCATGAGACCGCCGCTTTTGTAAAGGCACGATTGGAGGCTATGGGTATCGCTGCGGCGCCAATAGCTGCTACCGGCATTGTAGCTGTTATAAAGGGTGCATTGCCTTCTGATAACATTATAGCGCTCCGCGCTGATATGGACGCGCTTCCTATTACTGAAGCCAATGACATTTCTTATGTATCAAAGCATAAAGGGGTGATGCATGCCTGCGGTCATGATGCCCATACGGCTTCGCTGCTGGGTACTGCACAGATACTGCAATCGCTGAAAAATGAATTTGGCGGCACGGTGAAGCTGATCTTCCAGCCGGGTGAAGAAAAATTGCCGGGAGGTGCCAGCCTGATGATAAAAGACGGCGTGCTGAAAAACCCGTCGCCTTCCGCAGTGGTCGGGCAGCATGTAATGCCTTCCCTGCCTGCCGGTAAAATTGCTATACGACCGGGAAAGTATATGGCGTCAATGGATGAGATCATAGTAAGGGTGATCGGCAGGGGAGGGCATGGCGCACAGCCGCACCTCAATATTGATCCTGTGGTGATTGCCTCGCATATTGTGATCGCATTGCAGCAGATAGTAAGCCGTATGGCAAAACCTTATGTACCTACTGTGCTGTCTTTTGGAAAAGTAATCGCAGATGGCGCCATCAATGTGATCCCCGATGAAGTGTATATGGAGGGTACTTTCCGCACTATGGATGAGGACTGGCGTGAGGAAGCGCACGGGCGTATGAAGAAGATGGCAGAGAATATCGCAGAAAGCATGGGGGGGCGCTGCGAATTTGATATTCACAAAGGATATCCTTTTCTCATCAATAACGAAGTGCTTACCCGGGAGCTGCACGACCATGCCTGTGCTTACCTGGGCAAAGAAAATGTGATAGATGCCGATATATGGATGGCATCGGAAGATTTCTCTTACTATTCCCAGGTGGCTCCCTCCTGCTTTTACTTATTGGGCGTAGGTAATGAGCAAAAAGGAATATCGTCTTCGCTGCATACGCCCACTTTCAATATTGATGAGGATGCATTGCGGATCAGCACAGGACTGATGGCTTATATCGCACTTAAGCGTTTGGGAAATTAAAAAAGGAGCCGCATTCGCAATTGTTATACGGCTCTTCCTGCATTAACAGAAAAAAGAAACATAGCTGAGCTTATCAGGCATGCTCTTCAGCAGCTTCCCAGTTAATGGCATTTTCAGCTATTTCTGTTAACCCTGTATCTGCATTTTTTTCTTCTTCCAGTGTTTCTGCAAGCACATTTGCCGCATCAGCATAGCCTAATGTTTTTGCAAAAGTTACCAGTCCACCGTAGGTGGCAATCTCGTAGTGTTCTACTTTTTGTGCGGCCATGATAACGGCAGCGTCACGGGTGGCTGTTCCTTCTTCTGTCTCTTCCACAATACTGTCGCATTCCTTCAGAAGCCCTTCCATTGCCTCACATTTTTTTGCCTGCGCTCTTTGCCCCAGCATTTCAAATACATTTTCCAGGCGCGTCACATGCCCTTTGGTCTGTTCCAGGTGATCTTCAATTGCAGTTTGCAATTGTTCCGAAGAAGCAGCTTTGATCATTTTGGGTAATGCCTTGGTAAGGTGTTTTTCCGCCCAATAGATGTCCTTCACTGCATCCACGAAGAATTTATACAATTCACTGTCCTGTTTCATGCCACTGTTGGTACCTCTTGTAGTGGCTGGTTTACCGTTTGCCATAGTAGATAAGTTTTAAATTGAGAAAATAAGATATATAGTGCGCTGTCAAACGTGAGACGTGAGAAGTGAAAAGCAAGAGGCTGAATGACAAACGTCAAACGAGAAACGTCAGACGACAAACATTTCACGTCTCTCCTCTCACTTTTCACGATAACAATAATCTGCGAGACTTAGCACTATATCAATGCACGGTACTTCAAAGGCTATGCCATGCCAACAGTTATGCACATTGAAAAAATTATTTTAAGGTGCTTTATGGTTAACATGCAGGGGAAACACCACCGGGATATTTGTTAACCCTGTCGTCATTCGCCTGCAGCGCTACATAATACCGGAATGAGTGGGAAGGAAATTTCTCCGCAATGATAAAAGTGGGTATAAAAATTCCCTGCTTTCCTGCAAGAATAAAAAATCTTGTACTGGCGCCTGCCCGGGAATATGTGTGGATATGTACATTATAGAACGAGCATTTGCAGGAAACTGGGATACAGCTTTATATTAATCATAACATTTGTGCATTAATATTTCATCCAGGGGAATTATTGACAAGACATTGGGAAAAATTGATATCCCGTTTACTTTTTGCCTGGCTCATATTTACACCTGCAAAATGCTATTCACATTATTGATCTTTCATTACTCCTAAAACAAATTGTTATGAAACCAGTTAAACAATTCTTTTTGTTCGCATTACTTACTGCGGGTTGCTCTATGTTTTTGATTGCTTGCAAAAAACATGACAACCCTTATAGGAAAGGTGTTTATTTTAAGGTAGAAAATGTGCTGGATGCAAAGAAACTCGCGGAATCCGGGACCTTTAAAGGCGCAGGAACAGATCCCGTTCCGCCGGTGATATTCCCGGGGCAGAAAGTAAGCTTCAGCTTTTCCGCAGGCAAAGGACAAGCGCTGATGTTTACTACTATGTATGGCTGGTCAAATGATTTATTCTTTGCCCCTGCCAATCCGGGCATTACGCTCTTTGATGGTAACGGCAACCCTGTAGAAGGAGATATGTCGGATCAGATAAAGCTTTGGGATAATGGTACGCGTATCAACCAGCAGCCGGGCATGAATGTAATGCATCCCGGAGATCCGGATAATAAAGCCATCAAAGAAGTAATGGGTACAGACGACCAGGGTAATGCCTACCTTGCTGCCGGTAAGCTCCTGAAGGCTACCCTGAAATATGATGGCAATTCCGTGTTTACCTTTACTATTGAAAATACTTCGGGAGGCACTCAAAATGAAACACCGTTCAGTCCCGGAGTATGGGCCGTTTCCAATATTCTTGCCGGCAACCTGCTTAGTCCTGCCCCGTTTTTTGAAAGCGGAAAGCCTACTGCCAATGGGGTAACGGCTATTGCGGAAAGAGGAGACAACAGCGAGTTGTGGAATTATGCCAGTGCCAATACGAAGATATTTACACCGCTTTCCCCGGTATTGATCGTAGTGTACAACGGAAAAACCAATCCATTGTTCCAAACAGGTGAAAATGATTTTGGGAAAGGGCTTTCCAACATCGCACAAAAAGGAGATGCTTCCGTGCTTGCCGCAGCTTTGGAAAATATGCCGGGTGTAAGAAATGTATATGTAGCAGCCGCCCAGGGCACTACTGTATTACTTCCTGCCCTTGCGGGAAATGAAGCAGGGCAGATAGAGCAGAAAATTGACGTTAAGCCTGGCGATAAGATCAGCTTTGCCACTATGTTCGGTTATTCCAACGACTGGTTCTTTTCATTTGGCGGCGATGGAGTGGATGCAGGCACAACGGGAGATCTGAGTGATAAGGTCATGCTTTTTGATGATGGTACGGCTGTGGATCAATTCCCCGGAGCCGGCAACAGCCAGGCAGCATTTGGCGGTGCGGCGTCAACTCCGGAAAGCAAGCCGGTTGACGCGATCAGCGACACCTATCCCGTACCCGCGGTGAAAGATATTATCCGTGTTTCCATAATGAATAAAAATTAGTACATATATTTTTGCAGCATGCATTTATCTTTTGAGGAGAGATCAACCGGGGGAACGCTCCGGTTGATTTTTCATGAAACCGAATTCCGGAACAGCATCAGGCCTGCCGAGCAGCGCGCTCTTCCTTTTTTGACCATCGCATGGAACAGGGGAAAAGCGCAGACCGCTTATATTGACGACGCGCCGGTACCTATTCCGGCGCATACGATCGTGCCTCTTGTATCCGACCAGCAGTTTTGTTTCGAATGTCCAAAGGATATTGTTGCCTGGCAGTTCAACAGGGATTTTTATTGTATTGCAAGACATGACGCTGAAGTGGGATGCGCCGGCTTTTTATTTTATGCCAATACGCTGTTGCTGGTGGAGATGCCTCCCGGGCAAAGGCAGAGCCTTGATGTTGTTTTTAAAATGTTCGTGGAGGAGTTCAATACCAAAGATAATATACAGCACGAAATGCTGCTGGTGTTATTAAAAAGGCTTATTGTAAAGGTAACTACCGAGGCAAGGAAAAAATATGCCCGTACAACAGAGCATTTTTCCCAGGATAAATTGGATCTTGTTCGTCAGTACAACCTGCTGGTGGAGCAGCATTTTACCTCAGAGCACGAAGTGCGGTTTTATGCAGGGCTGCTCAACCGTTCTCCCAAAACACTTGCCAATATTTTCCTGATGCTTAACCATGAATCCCCATTGAAGGTCATTCATAAAAGGATCATTATGGAAGCCAAAAGGTATTTGTATTATACTGATCAGTCGGCAAAGGAAATTGCAGACCGGCTTGGGTTCGAGGATGCAGCTAATTTCAGCCGCTTCTTTAAAACCAATACCGGCATTGCGCCTACCGATTTCAAAAACAGCATAAAGCTTTCGCAAAAGCAGATCATAAACTAATGCTATATCAAACGTGAAATGTGAAAGCTCGGTTCACGTTTCACATTTCACGTTTCACGAAAATGAACAGACATAATTTGCCTGACTTAACGCTATTAGTATTAATATTGATCAGAATGCCGTTGTTGTAATACCCAATCCTGGATAGGAGGAAGGTGTTACCTTTCCGTGATCATACTGTAGCCCTGATGCTGTGTCTTCCTGCAACAGCAGCGGCCCGTCGGCATCTAAGTAATCAACCTGCGGCGCCAGGTGCACAATGGCTGCCGATCCGATAGTGCTCTCATTCATGCAGCCCAGCATGATCTTCATGCCTGCGCTGCGTGCTTCTTTTATCATGCGCAGTGCCGGTGTGATGCCGCTGCATTTGGTGAGCTTGATATTGATGCCGTGAAAAAATCCCCTGCATTTTTGTACGTCGTCTTCCGACACACAGCTTTCATCGGCGATGAGCGGCAAAGGAGACTTTTCGTATAATATTTTCATTCCGTCCCAGTCATCTTTTGCCAGGGGCTGTTCCACGAGCTCTACGCCAAGATCTTTGAGCACAGGCAATATCTCAAGCGCTTCCTGCAGGCCCCAGCCGGCATTGGCGTCTACCCTGAAAGCCGCACCGGAATTTTTCCTGAGTGCCTCCATAATAGGTATATCTTCTTTGGTGCCCAGCTTGATCTTGTATACCGGCCATGGGTTTTCCTGCATCTTTGCGATCATTTTTTCGATAGTGTCAATGCCAATGGTATAGTCTGTAAGCGGAGCAGCAGCTATATCTGTATTCCATATCCTGTATAAAGGTTGTTGTTGCAGCTTGCCATAAATATCCCATGCGGCAATATCCAGGGCAGCTACCAAAAAAGGATTGCCGGGAAAAAGGTGATGCAGGTAATGCCAGTAACGGTCGGGGTGTGTAAAGGAAAATTGCTCAATGAACCTTTTTTTGCTTTCTATATCCGATATCATTTTTTCTACCGGGATATTATAGTAGGCAATGGCCGGCGCTTCTCCATAACCGCGGATGCTATTAAACTGCAGCTCCACCAGCAGCGCAGGCTGGTGTGTTTTGGTGCCTTTGGATATGGTGAAAGGATAACGGAATGTAAGATTGCTCTGCCGGTATTTAATGTGTAAGCCCATTGGAATTTTTTTTCAAAACAGGAATTCTGTTGTCTTTTCTTTTTTACTGCTCTTTGCGGTTCAAAAGGTTTCACGCAGCGGTTACAAAGGAGCGAGGACGAAAAAAAAGGTCGCTGCGTCATTGCACCGCCGCGATCGCCGCGAGCAACCGTATTTATCATAGGTGCTTTATGCATCAGCTTTCAGCTCCTTAGTCTTTGCTCTTCCGCTGAGTGTAATATAGCTCAGCAATTCTTTATTGAAATCAGCTTCTTTCAAAAGTTGCTCCAGCGGTATATGCATGCGGTACCGCCAGTAATAGCGGGGTATGGCAGGTATATTGATCCGCTCTTCAGCAGGGTCTTCTCTTCTCAGTTTACTGTCTATTCCCATAATGTCCTGCAACTGGAAAATGCTCCACATTGCCGGGGAATACAGGTGTTGTATGATGATGAATTTATTGATCCATGGCTCACAATAAAAAGGCGCGAGGCCCGGATGCTGCATTTCGTTATTAAAGAAACGCTGCGTCTTTTCCCTGTTCTCTTCCCACCATGCGCGTATAGTGCTCATGTCGTGCGTGGAGGGAGTGATCACCGACAAATAGCGGGCAGTAGCCGGGTTAAAAAATTCAACGCCGGGTTGCTTGGGCATCCTTTGGATATCAAGGCTCAGTATGCCGAGTACGCGCATGATCCCGGGCACACAGGAGGGAACCATTCCCAGGTCTTCCCCGCAGATCAGCATATTAGTGGATCTTTTCAATGCCGGCAGTTTTCGCATGGCATTGGATGCCCAGTGATCATCCTGGCGCCGGTAAAAATAATCTACATATAATTCCTTCAGCAGGTATTGTGTATGTGCATCAAGATGCCTGAACGAGCTGGTTTTATCAATATCTATCCTGAAATGAAAATGCTGTGCCGGCGACTGCTCTGCTTCAAATACAATGACATTGGATACCAGGTCATAGAGCACGGACTGTAACTGCACGTTTTCATCTGTTATTTCCTGCGTGGCAAAATACGCCTCTACCTGGCGTTGCGTGGCGAATGCCTCTTTAAGACTGTATGTCCCGTCATCATGCGGCGTTAAAAAATCCATTAGAGGCGCTGTGTTTTCTCCCAGCAGTTCCCGCAGCACGTCATCGTTGATAAAAGGCCGGCAAAACCTTGCATACTCGAATGTAATTCCTTTCCTGGCAAATTCGTTGATGTGCACCGGAACAGCGGGAACAAAAAGCCCCATCACCCCCTCTACAGCATGTGCAGGTATGCTCCATATCCTGAAAAAGCCGAGTATATGATCTATGCGAAAGGCATCAAAATAACAGCTCATCTGCTCAAACCGCCGTTTCCACCATTCAAAATGGTCATGCTCCATCATTTCCCAGTTATAAGTAGGAAATCCCCAGTTTTGCCCTTTGTCCGCAAAATCATCCGGGGGAGCGCCTGCCTGCATATCCATGTGAAACAGCTTCGGTTCCATCCATGCATCACAGCTATGGCGGTTTACACCGATAGGAATATCCCCTTTCAGAATGATCCCTTTTTTATGCGCATAATCGGCCGCCGACTTTAACTGCTTATGCAAATGGTATTGTATGAAAAAATAAATGCCTGCCTGGTCAAAATCTTTTTGTGAAGGGCTGCATAGTTCTTCAACAGCTGCTGCATTGAAGATGGCATACTCTTCCCATGCACTGAAATCGGCAGTCTTGTTCTTATCGCGGAGATAGCTGTATGCGGCATAGGGCACCAGCCATGACCGGCTTTTTTCAAAAAAATCAAGATAAGAAGGGTCTTTAAGAAAAGATCTTTTTTGTTGACGATATAGTTTTTTAATGATATTCCATTTGTATAACATCACTTTTTCATAATCCACTTCAGGCAATTCATTCAGTTCCTTTTTCTTTTTTGAATATTGTTCAAGAATGGCTTTGTCTTCTGTACGCGCCACTTCTTCAAGATCAAGGTACAACGGATGAAGCGCAAACGCGGAAATGGCATTATAAGGATAGGAGTCCCGCCAGGTTTTAGTGTGTATAGTGTCGTTTACGGGCAACAACTGTATCAGCCGCAAACCTGCTTTTTTAGCCCAGTCTGCCAGCAGCTTTATATCGGTAAACTCTCCAACTCCTGATCCCCTGCTGCTTCGGAGGCTGAATACAGGAATAGATACGCCTGCACCCCGCCATGTATTGTTGGAGAAATGAACAAATCCATCGTGCAGGATGGTTACTTTCTTTTTACTATTGTTGTCATGCAGCAAACGGTTGTCTCCATCCTCGTAGCGTACAAATGCCTTTGTTGCTGCATTAAATACGGCATACTTATAGGCTACCGGGAATGTGTCGTGGCCCAGGTTCAGCTTTACTGTCCACCAGATACCTTCTTTGCTCATCCATACTGCTTTGGCGGCAATCCAGGATCCCAGCGCCGGTGAAGATCCGAGCAGGCATATTACCTCATCCTTCTGCAACAGGGGCGCTTTGACTTTAAATATATGCGTGTTGCCACGATAGGGCCGGGGTTTAACCGGGGAGGTTGCTGCTGGCAAAAGTACTTGTTGAAAGGGATCGGTATATAATGCGTTTTCGTTCTGCCCTGCAAAATTCCAGGTATCTGTTACACAAATCTCTTCCGCAGTGATCTTTGTAATATCAATGCATTTGCCGTCGGGCCATTCCTCCTGTATGCTGCCGTTTTTTTCCCTGAGCAAATACCTGTATTCAATGAGTGGCTTCAGCGCTGCAAGGTCGTTGTCCAACTGCAGCTCATAGTGCCAGAAACTATCGTTCAGGTATTGCATATTTACCGCCCGGGCTGTATCGCCATTGCCCAATGGTGCAATATTGCCTGAAAGCAGCAGTCCCTGTCCGAATTGTGTGCTGAAGCGGATATAAAAGTGAATGGTAGCCATATCAGGATTAAACAGTCAATAATCAATAAGCAGCGTAAATGAGCTTTCATATCTGAATTTTCATTTACTTACGCCAAAGAAAGCAAATCATTCCTATATTTGCTCAAATTTATTACAGGTATGGATACAGCCAACAATAAGTCCAAGGGTTTATACTGGATACTTTTTCTGCTTTCTGTTGTGGCTTTTTTTGTGGTATACGCTTCTCCCGCGGGCAATTTTATTACACTTACCATCCCTTTTGTCGGTTTCTTTTTCGTTAAGGCGCTTGATATTATATAGTTGCTTTGTGAATGGTAAACCTGGCATTTTACGAAGAAAAGATCAGGGGGTATAATGCTGCTGTTGCGGCTATAAAAACCCGGATATCTTTATTCGGAATATTGCGCCTGGTTGTATTTGTTCTTTGCGTTCTTTGTGCTTATTACGCTTTTACCAAAGCATCATTACTTTTTGCGCCGCTTGCTATAGTTTTTCTTGTCAGTTTTGTTATGCTGGTTAAGCATGCCGTAAAGCTTAACGAACGCAGGGCGTTGCTGAAGCAGCTATTATTTGTAAATGAAAATGAATTGCAGATACTCAATGGCGGGTTGAACCGCTTTGAGGAGGGTAAAGTATTTGCCGGAGACATGCACTATGGCGATGACCTTGATATATTCGGGCAGCGTTCTTTATATCATTTGTTAAACCGCTGTTCCACTTCCCATGGGCGGGAACGCCTTGCTGCTGTTTTGAAACAACCGTTGTTTGCCCGGGATGAAATTATACAAAGGCAGGCTGCTGTAGCTCAGCTCGTTCCCCAGGCAGATCTGAGGCAATTGATCGCCGCATACGGGCTGCTGCACAAAGAAGAGGAAGGCAACCTGTATAGTGTCGGGCAATGGCTCGGATCCGGGGAACAACTGGATAAAAACCGCCTCCTGCAGGCAATACGATGGATTTTGCCATTATATAATATTCCCTGCCTGTTTATCTATATTGCTACCGGTAACTTTATATACCTGCTGGCGGGAGTTGCTCTCGGCTGGCTTATAACGGGGCGGCACCTGAAATATATTCATCAGCAGCACCAGTTGATCGGGAAAAAACAGGAAGTGCTTGATCAGTATGCTGATATTCTAAAAACTTTTGCTGCTGCAGATGCAGGTAAGGCATTCCTGGTGCAGCAACTGCGGCAGACCGCGGGGAATGCTTATAAGTCAATAGGATCTCTCGCAAAACTCTCTTCTTTCTTTGACCAGCGGCTGAATCTTTTGGTCAATCTTTTCCTCAACAGTATACTGTTGTACGACCTGCATTGCATCATTGCGCTTGAGCAATGGAAAAGGAAGCACAGCAAAGATTTTCCACAATGGCTACAGGTGGTAGGGGATATTGAATGTTTAAATGCCCTGGCATCTTTTGCCTTTAATAATCCTTCGTTTGTTTTCCCTGCAATTGCACAGGGACCAGCAATAATCATCAGGGCGGAACAGATGGGGCATCCGCTGATAGGGCAGGGAGAGCGTGTATCCAATGATTTTGATCCTGGTGCTGCAACAAAGCTTTTGCTGGTGACCGGATCCAATATGTCGGGTAAAACTACTTTTCTCAGGACGCTTGGGGTAAACCTTGTGCTGGCGCAATGCGGTGCACCGGTATGCGCTGCTTCATTTGAGTTTTCTCCCATGCAGCTACTCACTTCCATAAGGGTAAGCGATTCGCTGCAGGAACATACTTCTTACTTTATGGCAGAGTTGAAACGGCTCCAGTATATTATCGAAACACTGAAGGGCGGGCAACCTGCGCTGGTACTGATTGATGAGATATTGCGGGGGACAAATTCCGAAGACAAAACCTACGGGTCGGAACAATATATCATGCAACTGATCAAATACAACTGCATCACTTTATTTGCTACCCACGACCTGGCACTGGCAACAATGGAAGAAACCTATAAAGGCGTGATCAGGAACTATTGCTTTGAAAGCGTGATCCGTAACAATGAACTGTATTTTGATTACAAGCTGCAAAAAGGTATTGCCAAAAATAAAAATGCTTCTTTTCTTATGAAGCAAATGGGGATCATAGAAAGGGGGAAGGCGTAAGGCATAAGGCATAAGGTGTAAGGCTGACCCTATACCTTCCCCCTTATATCTTATACCTTTCTCTTAGAATGGCTCCCCGTGCGTCTGGCGGATCAGCTTTTCCACCAGCGAGGGGAAGGGGTATAATGCCCTGATGAAAGTATTGGTGATCCATCCTTTGCCAAATAATCCCTGTATGATCCTTCCTGCGGTCACTCTTCTTTTGAAGTGGCTGTTCCAGGCTGCCTGGTATTCTGCTTCCATTTCATCCCGGCTGATCTTCCCCTGCAGAAACGGGATAATTTTCGAAAAAGCGATCTTGCTGCCGTGCATGGCCATGCTCATGCCATTGCCACATAGCGGTGCGATCATGCCGGCTGCATCCCCTATCATAAGCAGGTGATGCTCTACCTGTGATTTCTTCTCAAAGCTGATCTGCGCAATGGTTTCCGGTGTATCATATAAAAATACTGAAGAAGAAAATATTTTATCAAGATAAGGATTTTTTCTCAGCACTTTCTGCTCCAGCTCGGGGATGGAGTTGTTGCAATGCTTAAGATTCCTGGCAGTGGTAAGATAGCAGAGGCAGTACTTGTCATCTTCTATTCGTGAAATACCGCAATAGCCGTTCTCGAAATTGTGGAGTGCGATATGATCAGGCGGGAAATCAGCTTTGATATGGTATTTTACCCCGATATAGTTGTTGAGTTTTCCTGGTCTTTTCAATGCAAAGGGTCGTTTCATTTTTATATCAAGGTTGCTCCTTTTCCCAAAAGTACCTGCCGCGAGCCTTGCCTTGCACATATCGTCGCCATACTGGATATGAAAATGTGATTTGCTGAACCAGATATTGTCTACACGGGTAGCTTCCATCACTGTTGTCCCGAATTTCCTGGCGAGGGATGCAAGATAAGCATCAAGCTTATAGCGGCTGATTCCGAATCCTCCAAGAGGGAGACTGTGCCGGATGGTTTTCCCGGAGGGTGCGGATACCAGGAGCTGCCTGATATGGGGCAGGTTCCAGTCGCTGAGCGGCACACCCATTTCTTCCAGGAAGTTCCAGCATTCAAAGCTGATATATTCGCCGCAAACTTTATGAAAAGGATATTTTTCTTTTTCAAACAAAATAACGCTGTATCCTGCCCGGGATAATTGTATGGATAAACATAAGCCGGCAAGACCACCGCCAATTATGGCAACGTCATATGTTTTTTGCTCATTCATTTCCCAATGATCAGCCACCGGAAGGCCCATTTCCAGTGAATTGAGTAATCCTGTATGTCTGCACGTTGCATGAAGCCCTGCCAGTCTTTTCTTCTAAAGCCCCGTTTCACCGATAGCGGAGCGTCATTTTTTACCAGGTAGCTTTTTGAAAAGAGACCCGTCAATGCTTTTATGGATGCATACGCTATCACATGCCTGTGCAGGTCGTTAATAAAAAAGCCGCTCCTGCTGTTGTATTGCATCCATTGCAGCATGATCACCATTTCATCATCCGTAAAATGGTGACAGAACAGGGATGAAAAAATGATATCCGGCGCAATGGCAGCAATGTCTGCTGTCTCGTATGCAGAACAAATCCATGAATACTTTGCATCGCTGTTTTTTTCTGCTGCAAGATCAATGCATTCCTTTTTTTTATCAATGCCGGTAAGCCGCACTGCAATATGTTGTTTTGTTGCCCATGTATCAATTGCCCTGAGGTTGTCGCCTCCGCCGCAGCCTATTTCGCATATACTGAATGTTTTGCCCGGCGAAGGAGAAGAAGATAACAGCTTACTGACTCCTTCTATGGTAATATGATGCCCCCCCAGCCATGTATTGATAAAGTCGAGCTCCTCCATATTCTGCCTGAGGTCTTCAAACGGAATATTGTCATTGTCGAGCAGCTCTTTCTGATATGATCGCAGGGAGAGAAACATCGCCTAATATACGCAAGTTGTATGATTTCTGGTTGCGTGGTAACATTTGAAGCCGGTTTCCCGGCAAATAAATAAATAACGCCTATTTGCGGGGGAGTTATGTATTGCCCGCTTTGATGAAGTCGCTTACCAGGTCGCTGATAAGCCTGCCGGTATAAGCATCGGATTGACCGTTGGTGAGCTGTGTAGCGCCTTCGCAGATATGAAGATAAACAACCTGAGAATAGCTGGCGGCGAAGCTGATATACTGGCGTGCCTGTAATGCAGTAAAGCCGCATTTACCGCCGCTGCCGGTTAATGCCTGCTCAATACAATTCAGCGATAGCTCAATGCCGGTAAAGCTTTCTTCGGTGAAGCCGATCGCCTGCACTACTGCCTGCCGGAAATTGAATTTTTCGCGCACGCTTATATCTTCAAAGAAGGCATACTGTATGTTGATATTGCTGTAAAGCTCGTCGAGCATGCGCTGGCTGTTGTAGTTTTCCTGCAGCCCCACGATGGCATATTTTTTCAAAAAACCTTCTTCCATGGCATACCGGAAGCTGTTGCCGCTATGCCTGCCTTCTGTATGCAGGTATCCTCCCTGCGCGTCGGCATTGATAACGTTGATCTGTGAGTTATTCATCATACCTGCCTTATGCAGTCCTTTGGCCGTGCCTTTGATCAGCGGGTAAGCGTTGTTGTGCCCCCCGCCAATGACGATGGGTGTTTTGCCGGTAGCGGCGATCTGTTTTATCAGCGCTTCTACTTCGGTATCAATGATGTTGGCAACGGCATGTCTGCAGGCGTCAATCATCTCGTCCTGGTTTTTTGCATTGGCCATGATCAGCGCCTTTATATCGGTGAAGTCGAAATGTCCAAGCACCAGCACTTCTTCACCGGTGAAGATATCGGTGCTTTGCACATTGCAGAAAGATTGCAGAAAAGGCAGCCATGCAGTATCAGCCCCGCCTGTGCCATAGTTGCCTGCAACGCCAATGTCTTCAGGTATACCGAGCAATACAAATTTGGCTCTGGAACTGGCGATGGCTTCTGTAAGCAGAGCGCCATTAATGGTTTGCAGGCACTCGCCTATTTTTGTCTCGAAGCGACGCAGGCGTGTGAGGTTGAGAATGTCCTGCCGCTTATAAAACCTGAAATGGGGATATTCCATGGTGGTGAGTTTGCATTAAATATAAGGAATTAAGGGGTAAGGTATAGGGTATAAGGTGTAAGGTATAATTGTGTAAGGCCCTATACCCTACGCCTTACTCCCTTCACCCTCTCCCTTTCTACGCAAACCGCTCTACCGCAAAAGGCGTTATGTCCATGCTTGTTTTTTCGCCGTTGATGATCTCCCTTACCAGCCTGCCGGTGCCGGCGCCCAGGCTCAGTCCGAGCATGGAATGTCCTGTGGCGATAGTGACATTCTTATAATTCCTGATCCTTCCTATATATGGCAAACCATCTGCAGAACAGGGACGGAACCCATACCATAGCTGCTCTGTGGGAGGCATGGGGATGTCGAATGCAGGGTAATACCTTTTTACGGCATTGAGAATCCCTTCTATGCGATGGTAGCGGGGTGGGGCAGAAGTGGGTACTATCTCCATGGTGCCGCCAAACCGTATTTTATTACCGTCCATTGGGGTGATGGCTACCCTTCCTTCGGCAAGTACTGCCGGATAATTGACGCGGTAGGGCGAATCCTGCAAGGTTACAGAATAACCCCTCCCCGGCATCATGGGTATTTTGGTATTTACCATAGCTGCCATATTCCTGCTCCAGGCGCCGGTAGCGATCACTACTTCCTCTGCCTCGTAAGCATTTTTGGCTGTGATCACTTTTTGAATGCTGTTTCCAGCCTTTTCAAACCGCACTACTTCTTCATTGCCCAGCAACTGTACTTCTTTTTCCCTGAGTATCTTTAGTAATCCCTGCATCAGTTTTTGCGGGTAGAGGTGAGCATCGCATCTGAATAATATAGCGCCAAGCGCGTTTATTTCTGTGTGGGGCTCAAGCTGCTGCAACGCAGCAGTGTCCAGTAAAACGGTATCCAGCCCTAATCTGTGGGCTTTTTCTACCAGATGACGGGCATGTTCCGCTACCGGCGCTGTCTGAAAGATCTCTAATAATCCTTTGTGCTCGTATGCAAAATCAAAACCGGGAACGGTTGCCCACTGCTCATATTCTTTCTGGCTCAGCAGGGCAATATCACGCAAGGGTATAGCCGAGGTTTTCACATGTTTGCCGGTGGCGCTTTTTGCAAATTTTACGCCCCAGTCTATAAGTGCGCCATTAAGCGACGGCTGTACATAAAAGGGGCTTTTGCTGTTGAACATCCACTTAAGCCCTTTCCATATAATGCCGGGCGTGGCAAGCGGCACAAAATGACTGGGGCATACATACCCGGCGTTGCCGTAAGAGCAATTATGATGAAAATCTTCTTTATCTATTACTGTCACCCTGTGACCTGCCTGCTGTAGATAATAAGCGGAGCTTAATCCAATAATGCCTCCGCCGATGATGATTACCTGTTTCATGTCTGCAAAAATACAAGTGGGTATTGAATTCTACCATTGCGGTTATTTTTACCGCAAAGAACGCTAAGAAATTACGCAAAGGAAGCAAAGAAAATCCTTTGTGAACCTTTGTGTCTCTGTGTCTTTGTGGTTCAATGAGTTTCACGCAAAGGGGCGCAAAGCCGGGTCGTTAAAAGAGAAACGACAAAGGGTAGAGATGCTTTCACGTCTCACCTTTGTCGTTTCACAATTAACATATCACTATATGCCGGTCAAAAAGAATATTATTTTACCAGTTCCTGCTCTTCGTAGGCCATGTTATGCACGTTGGCTACGGCACGGCCGGAAGGATCGTTGAGGTTCTGGAACGATTTATCCCATGCAAGCGCTTCGGGCGTGCTGCAGGCCACCGATGGTACGGAAGGTACACAGGCTGCCGCCGCATCTGAAGGGAAATGCTCGCTGAAGATGGAACGGTAATGATATTCTTCTTTCGACATAGGCGGGTTGATGGGGAAGCGGTACCTGGCATTTGCCAGTTGCTCGTCGCTTACTTTTTCGGCGGCCACTGCTTTGAGGGTATCAATCCAGCTATAGCCTACACCATCAGAGAACTGCTCTTTCTGGCGCCATGCAATACTTTCCGGCAGGTAATCTTCAAATGCTTTACGTAATATCCATTTTTCAATTCTGCCGTTCTTCGCCATCTTGTCTTCGGGATTGAGGCGCATGGCAATATCCATAAATTCTTTGTCAAGGAACGGCACACGCCCTTCTATGCCCCATGCCGCAAGTGATTTATTGGCGCGAAGACAATCGTAGAGATGGAGCTTCCCGAGCTTGCGCACTGTTTCTTCATGAAAGCTTCTTGCATCGGGCGCTTTATGGAAGTACAGGTATCCTCCAAACAACTCGTCTGAGCCTTCACCCGACAATACCATTTTTATACCCATTGATTTGATGATCCTTGCCATCAAATACATAGGAGTGGAAGCGCGTACTGTTGTTACATCATAGGTTTCGAGATGATAGATCACATCACGTATGGCGTCCAGTCCTTCCTGTATGGTAAAATGAATTTCATGATGCACCGTGCCGATATGATCTGCTGCTTTCCTGGCTGCTGCAAGATCAGGGGATCCTTTTAACCCTACGGCAAAGGAATGCAACTGCGGGTACCATGCTGCCTGTGTATCTCCTGATTCAATACGCTTTGAAGCAAATTTTTTAGTGACTGCCGCAATGATCGAAGAATCCAGCCCGCCGGAAAGCAATACGCCATAAGGCACGTCGGACATCAGCTGACGGTGCACTGCATCTTCCAATCCTTTGCGAAGCACTGCGATATCGGAGACATTGTCCTTTACATTGTCGTAGCTTTCCCATTCTCTCTTGTACCACTTTTTCAGTTCGTAACCGCCATCTTTGCTGTATAAATAATGCCCCGGCAAAAATTCTTTGATATTGTTGCAGGTGCCTTCAAGCGCTTTGAGTTCTGAAGCCACGTAAAAGTTGCCCCATTCATCCCATCCCATATAAAACGGGATAATGCCGATATGATCCCTGGCTATAAAATAGCTGTTGTTGGCTTTATCATACAGCGCAAAAGCAAAAATACCGTTCAGATCTTCAAGGAAACTGATCCCCTTTTTGCGGTACAGCGCAAGTATTACCTCGCAGTCCGACTGGGTGAGAAACTCATAGTCAGGCAAAGTTTTCCTGATCTCCTGGTGATTATAGATCTCCCCGTTTACCGCAAGCACAAGCGTTCTGTCTTTGGTATATAAAGGCTGACCGCCCGACTGGGGGTCCACAATAGCCAGGCGCTCATGGGCCAATACAATATTGTCGTCGCTGTAAATACCCGACCAGTCCGGACCGCGGTGCCGGATCTTTTTAGACATTGTTAACAGCTTTGGTCTTAATGATTCTGTGTCCGTTTTACAATCAAACACACCTACTATGCCACACATAATGCGATTATTTATCTTTTTTGGATTAAAAAATTCATCAAAATTAAGGGAATGCTTCTGAATTGCAAATATTTTTGTGATAATTATGAAAATTTTTCAAAGTTATATTGAAAAAAGAAGAAATTTTTTAATGAAAAAATATTTGCCGGAATAAGAAAATCCTATATATTTTGCGTATGCCGGACAACTTTTTTATTGCTTTATTAAATCTACTTATTTATAATGAACAGGATAGACCGGTTAATGGGTGTGGTGACCATGCTCCAGTCCCGTAGGTTTTTGCCGGCAGAGCGTATCGCGGAAAAATTTTCCGTAAGCATGCGCACTGTATACAGGGATATTAAAGCCCTGGTAGAGATAGGCGTTCCCGTTAGTTTTGAAACCGGCAGGGGCTATTTTGTGGTGCAGGGATATTTTCTGCCGCCGGTTTCTTTTACCAATGAAGAAGCCAATGCGCTGCTGCTGATGGAAAGCATAGCTGCCCGCTTTGGCGACAGGTCTATTCAAAAGCATTACGGGACTGCTCTCCACAAGGTTAAGGCTGTATTGCGCGGCTCACAGAAAGATAAGCTTGAGCAATTACAGGGGCAGATAAGATCAGTCAGTTGCGGGTATACACAAAACGATTTTGCCTATCTCACTAATATACAGGACACCATAGCCTCTCAAACTATCCTCAATATTGAGTACAGGAATAACCGGGATGAAGTGACCTCCAGAGCAGTAGAGCCTATAGGGCTTGTATTTTACGCGCTTAACTGGCACCTCATTGCCTGGTGCTGGCACAGGAATGACTACAGGGATTTCCGGGTATCGCGTATCCTTGGGTTATCTGATACGGGGCTGCCTTTTAAAAAAATGGATCATATTGAACTGAATGCATATATGAAGCTTCTCCCCGTAAATTATTGAGGAGTTGCCGCTTATTCTGAAATACAATTCTCGCAGCAGTCGCCACGGTGCAATGAACGCAACGATGCTTTTCTTTGCGTCGCCGCTCCTTTGCGCTCGCTGCGTGAAACCCTTTGAGCCATACAATTCTCGCAGCGATCGCTACAGTGCAAAGAGCGCAGCGATATTTTTCCTTGCGTCGCCGCTCCTTTACTCCCGCTGCGTGAAACCCTTTGAGCCATACAATTCTCGCAGCAGTCGCTACGGTGCAAAGAGCGCAGCGATATTTTCCTTTGCGTCGCCGCTCCTTTGCGCCCGCTGCGTGAAACCTTTTGAGCTACTCGGAGTCACGAAGTGTCGCAAAGATCCCAAAGCGGAAGGCTCCGGATGAATTGCTGATTATGCAGCATCAATTGCCGGGATCGTTGTATCAACCGGTTGGCTTTTTGGTAAACGAATCCTACATTTGACGGTACTAATTAAACCCTGCTTTGCATCGCTGTATTATTTTTTCCCTTATACAATTGATCTTCCTGGTTGGTTACGGACAGGAAGAAAAACATTATAATTTTATTCATTACCCGCCTGAGTCCGGGATTGCTTCAAACCAGGTCAATACCGCTGTGCAGGATGAGCAGGGCTATATCTGGATGGGTGGCACCCAGGGATTACAGCGCTTTGACGGTATACGTTTCAAAACCTTCGGGCACCTCGACGGCGATGCGGGCTCTCTGCCTTCCAATCCGGTATGGCAGGTAATAATAGATAAAAAAAAGAATCTCTGGGTTCTCCTCGCCGATGGCAGGGCCGGTATTTTCGACACCCGCCATTTTGTTTTCAGAGAAGTGCCTGCCACCTTCAGGCTGCCGGTATCGCCGGTCACAACTTTGAAAAGACTGGTATGCGATGAAGAGGGAAATGTTTTTTACCTGATATCGGGCAGCGAGGTAATTACCTATAATGAACAGCGCAACGCTTTTTCTTACGAGTATAATTTTTTCAAACAGGATAAGGACTGGCGCATCAGTGATTTTGTGCCTCAGCCGGGTACCCGGAAATACTGGCTGGCTATTGAAAATGGCGGCATAGCCGTTTATAATAAAACCACCGGCATATTAAGCAGGAGCGACAACAATACAGAACAAGAACCGGCCATCAGCGCTTTTGATAAAGCCGGAACATACACTAATCTTTTTTTTGATGCACAAAAACGATTGTGGAGCGTAAGCAATAATGGACATGACCTGGTGAGCTGCTATAGTCTCCTGAACAATAAGTTTGTCGTAAAAGACTATTCGCCCGGAGAACAGGTAAGTTCTTATTATAATGTCAAACGGTTTATGCAGCAGCGCGATGGATCTGTTTGGATATATGGCATGTTATTGCTTGCTCATTTCAGGGAAAATGACAACCGTCTGGAAATAGTGCACAACGGTTATACCAATGAGCGGAGCATTGCCTATGAAATGGTGCATTGCCTGTACGAAGACCGGGAGAATAATATTTGGGTTTGTACCGATAATAACGGGTTATACCGTTTCAATCCTTCCAAAGAGTTTTTTACAAATATTTATCACGACAGGAAGAATGGCAGTAAACGGGGCGACGGGCAGGTGCTGTCATTTGCATATACCAGGTGGAATACCCTGCTTACCGGCGCCTGGAATGACGGGCTGTATGAGTATGATGATAGGCTGAACCCGGTTGCGTTTAGCATCAAAGGGATGGGGAACGGACAAAAGCCTTTTATCTGGAGCATGGCGGTCTCCCGGGACAGCAATACCTTATGGATGGGCGCTGAACCCGGTTTCTATGCCGTTGACCAGCTGACACGGGAGGCGAAATATTTTAATCCCCCGGCGCTCGGCAATGTCACCGTAAGGCAGATCGCAGAAGATAAGCAGGGCAGGCTCTGGCTGGGCACGCATAATAAAGGAGTGTTTATTGTTGCGCCGGATGGATTGCGTCGTGGCATTGAAAGTATAGTTGCTGTTGCAGATATTCCCCCTGTACAGGTAAATAAGATCACGATAGATAGCAGAGGGCAGGTTTGGGTGGGCACACCGGAAAACGGGTTGTATATAGTGAATGCGGCTACCGGTAAGCTACTGATGCATTTTGGCGACAGGGAACCAGGTGATCTGCAATTACCGGAAAGAGGTATATCATCGGTGCTGGAATATAACGACAGTATAATGTTGATCACTACTGCTACAAGGCTGGTAAAATATAATGTGTTCACTAAAAAGTTGAAGCCGGTTGGAGGGGCGGGGCTTATTTCAGGATTTATCACCGCCGTTGAAAAAGACAGGAATGGCTATGCGTGGATCACTTCTACAAGCGGGTTGTACCAGGTGGACATTCAAAAGGGTATATTTATCATCTATGACCGTACGGACGGACTGGATAACGAACATTTTGTGCAGTCGGCCTCGTATGTATTGCCCGACGAAAGAATAGTATTCGGCGCCACGCACAACTTTATTTCCTTTCTGCCAGCGGAAATAAAAAGTAGCCATTATATCCCTGTCGTAGGCATTACAGATATCCGGCTTAAAAATGAGGCGCTTAATAAGGATTCTGTTTTGGCATTGCAGGAGCTGAGGCTGGAATATGATGATAATCCGCTGGTGATCGAGTTTTCTCCTTTTCTATACAGCAGTCCCCACATGCTGAAATATAAAATGGAAGGGCTTGATAAAGACTGGAGCCAGTCTTACCGTACCTACCAGGCGGTATATAATTACCTGCCGCCCGGCAGGTATAGTTTTATCATTCAGCCTTCGGATGATATGGGCAATGAGCTGCCTGGCCTGATAATGCTGAAAATTGATGTAAGCGGTCCCTTCTGGAAAACATGGTGGTTTTATATCATGATAGCGGTATTGGCCGGCATGGTCTTATACTGGCTCGACAGGGAACGTATGTCGAGAAAAGAAGCAATACACACTATGCGGGCGGCTATAGCTGACGACCTGCACGAGGAAATAAATACGGCTTTGAACAATATCAATATTCTCAGCGAAATGGCGCGCATCAAAGCCGATACCGAACCACAGAAGTCGAAGGAGTTTATAGAGCAGATAAGCGCAAGAAGCAATAACATGATTGCAGCGATGGATGATATGCTGTGGAGCATCAGCCCTGAGAATGACAGTATGGAAAAAACCATTGCGCGGCTGCGCGAGCTGATTGAGTCGCTCAAAAACCGTTATGGTGTAAATATAGACCTGCTGGTAGACGAGAAAGTGAAAACGTTGCAGTTGAATATGAAGCAGCGTAAAGAAGTATTCTGGTTCCTGAAGGGCGGTATTACCAATGTGGTGCATACGGGCGGGAGCAATTGCCTGCTACATATAGTATACGAAAAATCAGCCCTGCAGTATACCCTTGAGTTTGAGACAATACATAGCGATATGCAGCAACTGCTCAGTCTTCGCCAGCGACAGGAGCTCACCGATAAGCTTGCTGCGGTGAATGCCAGGCTGGAAGTGATAGACCTGAAAACAAGAACAATATTTGTATTGACGATACCGGTGTAGACGTATTACGGCTCCCGTCATTTCGACCGAGCCAACGGCCGGAGCAGTTTAATGCAGGTTTTTACGAGGGAGAAATCTGCCGGGCAAATGTACTAATGCTCAACCCTCTGCACTATTGTTCAGCAGATTTACCTTTGGTGAGAAAAGTTCTCTCCCGCCGTAATTTATATCTTTACCCGCCGCCGCATCAGCTTTCAGCAGCACAATAGCGATAAGAACGTTGAAGGGTGCGACGCAAGGGACGATTACCGGAGTTGCTACGGCCGGTAACATAAAAATCATTTCTTTATTTTTGACGCTATGCCCCATCAACAAAGCACTGCCTCCGACATTTCCGACACAAAGCGCAGGATTAAAGCCATTACCGGTGGTTCGATAGGCAACTTGGTGGAATGGTACGACTGGTATGCTTATTCTGCTTTTGCGCTGTATTTTTCTCCCGTGTTCTTTCCTCATGGCGACCGTACAGCGCAGTTGCTGAATACCGCGGGCATCTTTGCCGTAGGCTTTTTAATGCGCCCGATAGGCGGTTGGCTTTTTGGACGCATTGCCGATAAAGCCGGCAGGAAAAAGGGGATGACGCTTTCTATTCTCCTGATGTCGGTGGGCTCGCTTGTCATAGCCTGTTCGCCGGGGTATGCAACCATAGGCGTTGCCGCTCCTGTATTGCTGTTCCTGGCCCGGTTGCTGCAGGGGCTCAGTGTAGGCGGGGAATATGGCACTTCGGCAACTTATCTCAGCGAGATGGCTGCAGGCAACCGCCGCGGGTTTTATTCCAGCTTCCAGTATGTGACGCTGATAGGAGGACAACTGGTCGCGCTGGGAGTTCAACTGGTGCTGCAGAAGCTCTTGCTCACGGATGCACAACTACACGAATGGGGATGGAGAGTACCTTTTTTTATTGGCGCAGGTCTTGCCGTAGTGGCGTTTTATATCCGTTCACATTTAGATGAGCCTGCTGCTTTCACTATGACGGATAAAGATAAACGCATACGAGGATCGGTAGCCGAGCTGTTGAAGCATCCAAAGGCTGTGGCTACGGTAATAGGGCTCACCTTAGGCGGCACGATCGCGTTTTATACCTATTCCATCTACATGCAAAAATTTTTGGTAAATACCGTTCACCTGAGCATTGACCAAAGCACACTGATATCATTTTGTTCATTGCTGCTTTTTGCATTGCTGCAGCCTGCCTTCGGTCTGCTATCCGATAAGATCGGCAGGAAGCCTTTGCTGATGGGCTTCGGTATTTTAGGTACCTTATGCACTGTTCCTTTATTGTCTTCTATAGGGGCAGTGCGTGGCGCAGGCGGCGCCTTTGTGCTGGTGATGCTGGGATTGCTGATCGTGAGCGGCTATACTTCCATCAATGCGGTGGTGAAGGCAGAGTTGTTTCCTGCCGAGATCAGGGCGCTTGGTGTGGGGCTGCCTTATGCGGTTACTGCCGCTGTTTTTGGAGGCACGGCAGAAGTGGTGGCACTATGGTTCAAACAGATCGGGCATGAAGCCTGGTTTTACTGGTATGTGACCGCCTGTATTTTTATTTCGCTCCTGGTATATCTTACTATGAAGGATACCAGAAAGCATTCAAAGATTACCCATATTTAGGAGCTGCTGATGGATACAACAAAGGACAGCAAAGCCACGGATGCACGAATAAATAATAATAAAATACATTCGTGCATTCGTGGCTTTGTTGTATTCATAAATCATCCCGCGTTTCGAGGGACGCTGGAATTCGTGGCATTAACCGGTTTTTTTCATTGATATACAATAATTTCTAACTTTAAGCATTGTTGTTAAAAATGATGGATTGAAAAACCTGCTGCTTTTGATATTGATGTGTTTTTGGGGTGCTTACCAGGTACAGGCCCAGCAAAATCCCTCGCTCTCCAATCTCCGGAAAAAGATCATCAGTACCAGGCAGGATACCCTGTGGCTCGATTCTTTAAGCATTGTGCCGGGCACTTTTAAAATGATCAATATTGATCCCGCGTATTACAGGCTCGATGATATAAAAGCTATCCTCACCTGGAATAAAAGACCTCCGGCAGACAGCGCGCTCATATTATACCGGGTATTCCCCGGCAGGTTCCGCACGGTGTACCAAAGGATGCGGTTCGACAGTATCAGTAATAATTTTTTGGCCGGACCCACTATCAGCGGAAATGATTTTAATCAAAACTCTATTTTTGATTTTGGTAATATCAATTATAACGGCAGCTTTGGAAGAGGTCTTTCTTTTGGTAACCAGCAGGACGTGGTGCTCAATTCCACGCTGAACCTGCAGATGAGCGGCTACCTTGCCGACAGCATCCAGATCGCAGCGGCCATCACCGACAGTAATATTCCCATACAGCCCGATGGCAATACGCAAAACCTGAATGAATTTGACCGTGTCTTTATCCAGTTCAAGAAAAACGGCTGGCATTTTGATATCGGTGATATAGATATCCGGCAGCAGCAGAACTACTTTTTAAACTATTATTCCCGTTTGCAGGGCGCCGCTTTTGAACAGGAAAATAAGATAAGCCCGAATATAAAAAACCATTTTTTATTCAGCGGCGCCATAGCCAAAGGAAAATATACAAGGAATATTTTCCAGGGCACAGAAGGCAACCAGGGACCTTACCGCCTGCAGGGTCCCAATAATGAGCTTTTCTTTATAGTGCTTGCCGGTACGGAAAGAGTATATATTGACGGCGAGCAGATGCAGCGCGGCGAAGACCAGGATTACGTGATCAATTATAATACCGCGGAAATAACGTTTACGCCTAAACGCATGATATCAAAGGACTCACGCATACAGGTGGAATTTGGCTATGCCGACAGGAACTATCTAAACTCCCAGTTGTATGTGCTGGATGAAGCTGCCATAGGCTCCAGGCTAAAGCTGAAGGTAGCTGCATATTCCAATGCAGATGCGAAGAATTCACCGATCAACCAGACGCTTGACCCCAACCAAAAGCAGTTTCTGGCTGATATAGGCGACAGTATCCGGAATGCATTGTATCCCTCACAATCGCTGGATACTTTTTCGACAGGCAAAATATTATATAAGAAAATAGATACGGTATACAACAGCAGCGTGCATGATTCTGTGTTTGTATATGCCCCGCAAAAAGAAGATGTGCTGTACGGGCTGGCTTTTACGGAAGTAGGGCAGGGCAGGGGAAATTATGTAGCTGATGAAACCAATGCGGCCAACGGGAAAGTGTTTAAATGGGTATCGCCCGACGCTGATAACCTCCCCCGTGGTAACTATGAGCCTGTCATACTGCTCGTGGCCCCCAAAAAGCAGCAGGTGCTCACTATCGGTGCCGACTATACCCTTTCAGACCATACTACAGTCAGCACAGAGGCTGCGGTAAGCAGTTATAATATCAACAGCTTCTCCACAAAGGATAAGGCGGATGATAAAGGATATGCGGTACGGTTGCTTATTAATGACCTGAGAAAGCTGAAAGGAACATCCGGTAGTGCGTTGAAATCGCAGATGAGCTATGAATGGGTACAGGACCGTTTCCGTCCTGTGGAGCGGTTGCGCACTGTTGAGTTTTACAGGCAGTGGGGCTTACCGCTCAGCGTGAATACAGCCACAGAACAGCTTTTTCATGCGGGCGCCCAATTGATAGGCAAGTCGGGCAACAGCCTGCAATATTCGTTTGATACCTACACCCGAAATGATGGATATAATGGTGTCCGCAACAGTATTGTTCAAAAGGCGGATTATGGCAACTGGCATCTCAACAACCAGTTGATGGTCTCCGGTTTTTCCATGAGTGACCAGCGGGGGTATTTTCTTAAGCCCTCCATTGATGTGTCGCGCGGTTTTCCAAAGCTGGGCGATCATACTATCGGTGCAGGATATAGCATGGAGCGTAATGTTATTAAGTACAAAATGTTTGATTCCCTTAATACCGGGAGCTTCTCTTTTGATATATGGCAGTTGTACATAAAGTCGCCGATGAACAAGCCCAACAAATGGGGCATTACCTATTTTACAAGAGCGAATAGCTATCCTTACGGAGGAAAACTATTGACTACAGATCGTAGTAACAATATCAATGCCTATACTGAATTACTTAAAAATGAAAAGCACCAGTTCCGGCTGAACGTAACCTACCGCAATCTGAAAGTTCCCGACGAAAAGATCACCACTCAAAAGCCGGAAGAGACTATCCTGGGAAGGGCAGAATACCTGATCAATGAATGGAAAGGGATGATTAATGGCAATCTGCTGTATGAAGTGGGCACGGGACAGGAGCAAAAAAGGAATTTTACTTACGTGGAAGTGCCTGCAGGGCAGGGAGAGTATACATGGATTGATTATAATGGCAACGGTATGCAGGAGCTGAACGAATTTGAGACGGCACAGTTCAGGGACCAGGCGAAATATATAAGGATATTTACGCCTACCAATGAATTTATCAGGGCAAATTATCTCCAGTTTAATTATAGCTTTATCATCAATCCTGCTGCTGCTATTGATAAAGCGAAAGCGAATCATTTTGAAAAATTTCTTACACGGTTATATTTTCAAAGCTCCCTGCAGGTGTATAAAAAGGAAATGTCGGGAAACCTGAGCTTTAATCCTTTTTCCACTGCCCTGTCAGACACTTCTTTGATCATCCTGAACCAGGTATTCAGCAATTCTTTTTCTTTCAACAGGTCGAGCAGCGTGTGGGGAATGGACCTGAATAATATCAGGAGCGGTAATAAAGCCTTTTTGACCTATGGCTATGAAAGCCGTAGGGTGAACGACTGGAACTTCAAAAGCAGGTTTAATATCAACCGTTCCCTGATGCTGGAACTGACAGGGAAAAATGGCAGCAGCAGGCTTATGACTCCTAACTTTGATAACCAGAATTATGCTATTAAATCTGTGGGTATAGAACCCAGGATATCATTTGTGCGCGGCACTGATTTCAGGGTTTCTGCAGGCTACCGTTTTGATGATAAAAAAAATACGGACTCTGTACAAAAGGCCTCCATTCATTCCATCACCGGCGAAGCAAAATACAATGTATTGTCCAGCACTTCTGTTACGGGGCGCTTTACGTTCAGCCGGATAAAGTATACTGATCCGGCAAATGCAAATGTGGCAAATACGGCAGTTTCCTATATCATGCTGGATGCGTTATTGCCGGGAAAAAATTTTTTATGGACGCTCGATCTTACCAAAAGGCTTACTTCTTATCTCGAGCTCAACTTCCAGTATGAAGGGCGGAAGGCTGGCACATCACATGCCGTTCATATAGGCAGGGCGGCGTTGCGGGCCTTGTTCTAAAATAAAAACCCGGAGAGATGATCCCCGGGTATATATGAAATAATAGTAGTGATTGAAAACTATCCGAACAGTCCGCCTTTCTTCAGTGTTACTGATCCTTCGCCGATCTTGAAGCCGTTCTGGTATACTTCCACTTTGTAAGTACCCGGTTTGTATTTATCGGTCTGCTTAAGATCAAAGCTTACGTTTTTGCGCTTGCCCTGTTCGTAATCAATAGATACTTTATTGGTAAAATCTTTTTCACCTTCTTCCCTGGTAGTCACAGTACCGGAGCCAAGCCCGTCCTCCTTGATCACTGTTCCTTCGGGGCTGCTTACGATCACGTAAAGATCTTTTGTGCCGGTAGTAGACAGCCTGTTTTCCACATCAAAAGACACCCTGAATTTATCAGCCCTTTTTGCTTTGGATGTTTCAGACTCTTTACCGTTCTTCTTTTCGTTGATAGCTGCAATATGGAAGTTGGATGCATTTAATGTAGAGCCAACATCTACTTTGCTGGTCAGATCCTTGTTTTCTGTGATCTTGGTGTTTAAAGTATCAGTCAGTTGCTGCTTTTCTGTAGTAAGCTGCTGTTTGTCAGCGGTCAACTGCTGGTTCTCCCCCTGCAGCCTTTCAATTTCTTTCACATATTCTTCGATCTTTCCGTTAAGTGAGTTGATCAGCTTACGGGCTTCTGCGAGGTCGGCAGCGCTGGCATTTTGCTTGGTAATAAGCGTTTTGATCCTGGAACGCATTGTTGATACATCCTTGTCGCGTGTTTTAACAAGACTGTCGAGTTTTGCGTTCTCAGAAGTCATTTTATCCAGCCTTATTTCTGCTGCCTGGTAGTCGGTAAGCAACTGGTTCCTTACAGAATCCAGTGAAGCGTACTGAACATCCTTTTGCTGGATAACTTCCTTGGTTTTACTTTTATCAAAAATGATGTAACCCCAGGTACCCAATAATGCTGCTATTAACACACCATAGATAATGCCGCGATTATCTTTTTTTGGTGGTTGAGAAGAGCTTGTTGCGGAGGGATAATTTGATGCACTCATATATGTTTCTTTTTTTGATTTTAAACAAAAATAACTGGTTATGGTATATAACGTTAACCTTGCGAATTTATTAGTGCTTGATATCGAAACAGTGCCCGCATCGCCTGATTTTCAACACTTACCGGACTACTGGAAGGGGCTCTGGGAGGACAAGATGTCCAAAACCATGCCAGAAAATTTTTCGCATACCGAATGGTATGCGCAACGCGCTGGTATTCTTGCTGAATTTGGCAAAATAATTTGTATCTCTACGGGCTGTTTTTACCAGGATGCAAACGGTGAAACAGGCTTCCGCTTAAAATCTTTGAGCGGTGATGATGAAAAAAAGCTGCTGCTTGATTTCCTGGGTATCCTGCATACGTTCAGGGATAAAAGAAATACCGTTATACTGGCCGGGCATAACATCAAGGAATTTGATATTCCCTATATATGCCGCAGGCTGATGATACACCATGTTGCACTGCCTGAAATGCTGCAATTAAGCGCTAAAAAACCATGGGAAACCAATATGCTTGATACAATGGAGCTCTGGAAATTCGGGGACTATAAAAATTACATTTCTCTTAACTTGCTGGCAGCGGTATTGGGCATAGAGACTCCTAAAGATGATATTGACGGGAGCATGGTGCGGGATGTATATTACAGGGAGCATGACCTGCAGCGGATCGCAGTGTATTGCCAGAAAGATGTAGTGACGGTGGCCAATATCATCCTGCGCTTCAAAAGCCTCCCCCTGCTTGATAAGGAGCATATTGTTATAAGTTGAGGTCCTAAATCTCAAATTTAAAATCTCAAATCCACTATCTTGCCTTCGATATGAGCGCTGAAAAAATCATTTCCGACTGGAAGAAAAAAATATATAAGCCGGTATACTGGCTGGAAGGGGAGGAAAGCTTTTATATAGACCAGGTGGTTGAATTTGCAGAACATTCTTTATTGCCTGAATCGGAAGCGTCCTTCAACCTTTCTGTTTTTTATGGGAAGGACGCTAATTGGGCGGATATCATAAATGCCTGCCGCCGTTACCCGATGTTTGCAGAGCGGCAGGTAGTATTGCTGAAGGAAGCGCAGCAAATGAGGGATATCGAAAAGCTGGAAGCCTATATTGCAAACCCGTTATCTTCCACTATCCTGGTAGTGGCGCACAAAGAAAAAAAGCTGGACGGGCGAAGCAAGCTGGCAAAATACCTGAAGCAGCATGCCGTAGTGCTTTCCACCAAAAAGCTATATGACAGCCAGTTGCCGGAATGGGCAAGCCAGCAGGTAGTGGAAAAAGGATATTCTATTTCGCAGAAGGCTGTATTGTTGCTGGTGGATCATATTGGCAATGATATGAACCGCATCAATAATGAGATCGACAAGCTTCTGGTGAACCTTGCCAACCGCCGGGATATAACCGAAGATGATATAGAGCGGTATGTGGGGATAAGTAAAGAATATAATGTTTTTGAATTGCAGGAAGCCCTGCAGCGAAAGGATATGGCAAAGGCAATACGGATCATACAATATTTTGAATCTAACCCCAAGGCGGCCCCGGTACAGTTGATCTTACCCGCTCTTTACAATTTTTTCAGTAAAGTATATATGCTTTTCGGGGCGCCGGCTTCAGACGATAAGAGCGCAGCAGCGGCTATAGGGGTCAACCCTTTTTTTATTAAAGACTATAAACTTGCAGCGCGCAACTACGGTTATGCGGGAGTGGAAAGCGCCCTGTTGCTCCTGCATCAATATAACCTGAGAAGCTTAGGAGTAAATGATGCAGGAACAGAAGACGCATCTCTTATGAAAGAGATGATATCAAAAATAATGATGTCCTGAGATTATTCTTCCGGCAATACTATCCTGCTGTCAGGATGTTCCTTACCATTGTGGCAGGTTTTGCAGGTAACGGCAAAAGACTTTCCTTCTTCTTCCTTATTGAAGTTGAAATACTTTTTGTTGATCTTTGCAGTCATCTTCATCATGCTTCTTGCTACCTGCTTGGTTTCTTTTTCATCACTGGCAAAATCAAGCTTCCTTTGCTCTGTCTTTGATTGTGCATGGCAGAAATTACATTTTACACCAAGAGAAACATTAAAGCCTTTCATTATTTTCATCAGCTCTTCATGATCTATGTTCTTTGGTAATACTTTAAGATTGGGCTTGGGCTTTTCGTCTTTGGTGGTGGCGGCAACACCGATAAGCAGTATTGCGCAAATAGATAAGATCGTAAAACATTTACGTTTGTGCATTTGAAGCATAGAAGTGGAATTTAAACGTTAAAATAAAAATTTCTTCATTATGCCCCAATTTTATTTTTTTTGTATCCTCTGATAAGTGATAAGTATTGAATACTTACGACTTACCACTTATCTCTTACCACTCAATAAGGAATACATTATGGCAAAAGAAAAGATACTGGTAATCGGGGCTTCCGGCCAGATTGGCGTGGAACTGACGCTTGCATTAAGAAAAATATATGGAGAAGCGCAGGTGGTAGCCTCAGACCTCAGGGAAGAAAATAATTTACTGAAAGGCACGGGGCCGTATGTATCGCTGGATGTCATGAACAAGGAAATGCTGCATGTACAGGTGATCCGGCAAAACGTTACACAAATATATCTGCTCGCCGCTATTCTCTCTGCCACCGGTGAAAAGAATCCCGGGCTTGCATGGCACCTCAATACGCAAAGCCTGCTGAATGTACTGGATATAGCAAGAGAGGAGCAGTTGCAGAAAGTATACTGGCCAAGCAGCATAGCGGTGTTTGGTCCTACTTCTCCCAAAAACAACTGTCCCCAGCAAACTATCATTGAACCCACTACTGTGTATGGCATCAGCAAATATGCCGGCGAATTCTGGTGTAAATATTATCACCAGCGTTTTGGCGTAGATGTGAGGAGCATCCGTTACCCCGGGCTGATCAGCTATAAATCTTCGCCGGGAGGCGGCACTACTGATTATGCTGTTGAAATATTTCAGGAAGCAATTGAGGAAAAGAGCTATACTTCTTTCCTCGGCGCCGATACCTATTTACCTATGATGTATATGCCGGATGCTATCCGCGCCACCATTGAGCTGATGGAGTCAGATGCGAAGAAAATATCCATACGTACTTCTTATAATGTAGCTGCCATTAGTTTCTCTCCCGGAGATATCGCCGCTGAAATAAAAAAGCATATCCCTGACTTTACCATAGCGTATAAGCCGGACTACCGCCAGCAAATTGCAGAAAGCTGGCCGCAGAGCATAGACGATAGCGTAGCCCGGAAAGACTGGGGATGGAAGCATGAATATGACCTTCCCCGTATAACTGCTGATATGTTAAACAATTTGCAATCTTAAGCATTGTACCGCGATAAAGTTTTTTGCACTGCCTGAATGCTTACATTCAGGGATATTTATTTTTTAAAAACGTATGAAAAAAATAGTACTCTTTATTGCAATGATGCCGGGGATATATTCATGTTATGCCCAGCGGGCTGCTGTTATTGCAAATGGCGTATGGAGGGGTGTGCTGCAGAGAAATGACGGGGTGGGCATCGTATTTAATTTTAAGGTGACGGATACTGCCGGCAGGAAGCTGGTGTATATTATGAATGCCGGCAATCGTCTTGCCGTTGACAATATGGATCAGAAGGGAGATTCGGTGATCATCAGGCTGCCGTTTTTTGATTCGGAATTCAGGGTAAGGCGTGCTGGTGATAATGAGCTGACTGGCCGCTGGGTAAAGCATCTGGCAGACAGGGATGTTGTTATTCCTTTTACAGCGAGGCGGAATGAGAACTACAGGTTTATAATAACCCATAAAGCTATTACCGCAAATATCAGCGGGCGCTGGTCGGCTGCTTTCAGGGATACCGTTACAGGGAAGACCTCTTCACTGGTAGGGGTATTTGAGCAAAACGGTAATCATCTTACGGGATCTTTTCTTACCCGGAGCGGCGACTACCGCTTTCTTGAGGGAGTGGTAGATGGCGACTCGCTTAAAATATCCGGTTTTGACGGAGGCTATGCGCAGTATTTTTCTGCAAAGATTGACAATAATAATACGATCAGCGGGGGGCATTTCTTCTCAGGTAGCGGTCCCGCTACACAGGTCTGGACAGCATCCAGGAACGATAACGCACAACTGGAGGAGGCATCTTTGCGGGAGCTTTTAAATACGGACATTTCCCCGAAATTGAACTTTGCTTTCAAGGATGCGGATGGGAACATGGTTGCTTTTACTGATGAACGGTTCAGGAATAAAATCGTGATCATCCAGATCATGGGGAGCTGGTGCCCGAATTGCATGGATGAAACAGGGTTCATCAATAAGTTATACAGTGAATATAAGCATAAGGGAGTGGAAATGATGGGGCTTTCGTATGAACGGACGGCAGATTTTTCGCGTTCAGCGCCGGCTGTTAAAAATTTCATGAAAAGGCTGGGAATAACCTATCCCGTTTTAATACCTCCGGTGGCTGTATCTGATCCTCAGCGAACGGAAAAAACAATTCCGCAGCTTAAAAAAATAACTGCATTTCCCACTACTGTATTTGTAGGCAGGGACGGGACCATAAAAGAAGTGCATGCCGGCTTCAATGGCCCGGGCACGGGAGAAGACTACGAAAAGCAGAAAGAAGATTTTTACCGTATCGTCAATCATTTGGTGGAAGAATAGAGGGGGCGAACGTGAGAAGTGAGACGATACTGAATGTGAGCGGTCTTTCACGTCTCACGTTTCTCTTCTCACAATTTGGCCGGCTATGTAATCAGGTATATTAATACGCACAAGGCCACGGCGATCAGCAGGGCAAGCAGTGGCTTATATTTTTCCCAGAGTGCCTGTTGCTTGGCCTCTTTTTGCCAGCTCAGTATAGTTGAGTACAATGGTTCTCCGGGGTTTACAAGTGAAATCAGCATCCCGGAAAGAGAGAGGATATGCTTCGTGTTCAGCCGGGCGCCTGTTGTCATTACAGCGCTGATGATCTCTTCCTTAATGGCGGGAGAGGCTTCCTGCCTGAGCAGCATAATATTATCTTCAGAAAGAATCTCCTTTAACTGCAGGAATGCCCCATCCTTATTGAACCGGAATCTATCCATGTTCAATACCTTTCGCTGAAGTAGTACAGTATCTGATAAAATTGATTCGGGTGTATGATGCCGCACTGCTGAGGCGGCCAAAGCGGGGAAATGCAGCCGCCATTCCCGGTTGTAATCGCTCCGTGACTGCGGGTGCGACAGTATTTCGTATGCTTCCTGTATTTCACGGAAACGGCTATGCGCAAAAGCCTTCCCTTCATTGGTATCAGGGTGATATTGCAAAGCCATTTTCCTGAATTTCTTTTTAACGTCTTCCTGCGAGGCATTGAAGGGAAGTCCAAGCGTTTTATAATGATCTTTAAATGATGTCATCAGGCAAAAGATGAGCAAAGATCAGAAAAGTGATGGTAAGTGAGCAATAATGTGAAGGATAAGGGGGGAGGGTGTAAGGCATAAGGTATGTAGGCGCAAGGGATACCTTGCTTACGTTTGGAACCGTCTCATCTCTCACCTTTCACGTTTATCATCTTCCGGAAAATTTTAAACGCAGCCATATTTTTTGATGTTTAATATTACTAAACATTTATTTTTACCCCATGAAAGATTCATTTCACCGTACAGAGGGAGATATTAACCTGTCTGATTCCCGTAGAGCCTGGTATGCTGTGATCAGCGATACCGCTACACAACATTATTTAGATGCAGATGCAAAGTATTTCCTGCATCAGTCTATGTCTACCCCCTGCCTTGATGTGCTTCAGTCCTGCGAAGGAATATATATCACCGACCTGACCGGGAAGCGCTATATGGATTTTCACGGTAATAATGTGCACCAGGTAGGATACCGCAATCCCTATGTGGTAGAGCAGGTAAAAAAGCAGATGGATGTTTTGCCGTTTAGCCCCCGCCGTTATACCAATATACCGGCAATAGCGCTGGCTGAAAAGCTTGCAGGACTATTCCCGGGCAATCTCAACAGGGTTTTGTTTGCTCCCGGGGGCACTTCAGCCATAGGCATGGCGCTGAAGCTTGCGAGGGTGGTTACGGGAAGACATAAAGTGGTTTCTCTCTGGGACTCTTTTCACGGCGCCTCTCTTGATGCTATTGCGGCAGGGGGAGAGCAGGTATTCCGGAAGGGTATGGGGCCGCTGATGCCGGGCGTAGAGCGCATTCCGCCGCCGACAACGTATCGCGGCATTTTTGGCGATGACGGCAATGATGTGAAATATGCTGAATACCTGGAGTATGTTATTGAAAAAGAAGGGGAGATAGGTGCTTTCATAGCGGAAACCGTTCGCAATACCGATGTACAATTGCCGTCAAAAGCATACTGGAAAAAGATAAGGGAGATATGCACCCGCCATGGTGTGTTGCTCATTCTGGATGAGATCCCCATTGCGTTTGGCCGTACCGGTAAGATGTTTGCTTTTGAGCATTACGATATAGAGCCGGATATCGTATGTGTAGGGAAAGGGCTGGGAGCGGGGATCATGCCTGTTGCGGCTATGATCGCCAGGGACGACTATAATGTTGCCGCTGACGTGTCGCTGGGGCATTATACGCATGAAAAAAGCCCGCTGGGATGTGTTGCTGCAACCGCCATGCTGGAGTATATTGAACAGCACAATATCCTGCAAAAGGTAAATGATGATGCAGCTTTTATGCAATCTGTCTTAAATGATATGAAGGAGAAATATTCCCTTATCGGGGATGTCAGGGGGATAGGGCTTTTATGGGGCATAGAACTGGTGAAAGACAGGAATACAAAAGAAAAAGCGATAGAGGAATCGGAGTTTATATTGTACGACTGCCTCAGCAATGGATTGAGCTTCAAAATTTCCCAGGGTAATGTACTGCAGCTTTCTCCTCCACTTATTATCACACGGCAGCAATTAAAAGAAGCTGTGACTATTGTGGAGTCCGCTATTGCGAAAGCTTCGTCTGCGGCACGATAAATAAAAAGGCGTTGATACGTTACCGTTATAACCGGTTGTATCAACGCCTTGCCGTATTCTTATCTGTAAACAGTTTTATTTTCCAAACATATAGCCGATGGAAATCCCTACCTGCCTTGTGCGTATCTTTCCAGGTCCACTTTCTTCAATATTGCTGATATTACCAACGCCCTGGGTATAGTTGGTGCTGATCAGGATATTGTTTTTGAATTGGTACCCCATGGTCAGGTTAGCGCCAATTTCGAACCTTTTCAGCATGCTTTTTTCTTCATCGCCTTCTCCTACAGGGTATTTTTTATACCAATCCTGGGCCTCACCTTCTCCGGTAGTTTTTGCCGATATACCATAAGAAAGGTTTGGACCTAATCCTAAAAAGAAACCGCCTGTTTTGTAGAGAAAGTTAACCGGAATGTCAATGGCGAGCATTTTGATCTTTGCATCTGAGCTGTAAACTGACCCTTTCGAGTTAAAAAGCACTGCAGGTTGAACAGAGATATGGTCTGCAAGTGAAATGTCGGCCAGACCGCCAACATGAAAACCGGCGCCTGTGATATTATTTCTCTGCCAGTCGCCATCACTTTCATATCTCATCGTGAGATTGTTTTGCTGTGCTCCAGCTTTAATGCCAAACGATGTCTTCTGAGCTTTTACCGTTGCGCAGCCAATTATAAGCGCGCTCATAACAACGATTGTTTTTTTCATTGATCTTGGGTTTTAGTTGTTGCACCATTACTTTTTGCGATGCAGCCTGTTAAACGGGACTCATTCTTTGTAATTGTATGTTTTAATATGTATTGGAGGGAGTTTTATCAACTGTTAAATAAATCAGGAAGCCTGATCTCATAAAGTTTTTGTTATTTCGTTTGTATTGCAGTAAAATGCTATACAAATATTTGCCATGTACCTAAAAGGCTGCTCTCTTTATAAGTCGTTTTTACTGGCCTTTTTATGTATCGTTGTGCAGCTTGCTGAGGCGCAGCATTTCCTTCCTCCTTCAGACGTATACAGGCAGGACAGGCTTAAAAAGGTGGTGATCACGGAAGCGGCGGTTACTACGGCATTGAGTGTGGGATTATATTTTCTCTGGTATAAAAAATTTCCCAGGAGCAGGTTTCATTTTTTTAATGATAACCTTGAATGGCTGCAGATGGATAAAGCAGGCCATGCTACCACTGCCTATAATGTGGGGGTCCTGCAATATGATATGATGCGGTGGTGCGGTGTAAAGAAAAATGATGCTATCCTCATCGGCTCGGCAACGGCATTGGGTGGGCTTACCATCATTGAGCTGCTCGATGGTTTTTCCACGCACTGGGGGTTTTCAAAAGGAGATATGCTGGCGAACCTCGTAGGCACCGCCATCTTCGCTTCACAGCAGCGATGGTGGGATCAGCAACGGATCACCATGAAATTTTCTGCGCATTTATCACCTTATGCACAATATCACAGCGGGGAACTGGGAAACAGCTTTATGTCCCGTATATTAAAAGATTATAACGGGCAGAGCTACTGGCTCTCATTGAATATAAGATCATTTTTGCCGTCTTCTTCCCGGTTTCCTGCCTGGCCGGCATTATCCCTGGGATATGGCGCAGATGGAATGATCGGCGGACATTACAATCCTGCAATGATAAAGGATAAGCCTGTGCCTCCTTTTGAGCGTACACGGCGGTTCATGCTTTCAGCAGACGCCGATCTGTTCAGGGTGCATTCCGCAGCACCGGTGGATGCGGCAACCTATATGCTTAAACCGTTCAAATTCCCTTCTCCAACCTTCGAGATCAATTCCAGGGGGAAGGCTAAGTTTTATCCGGTGTATTATTAGCTGTCAGGTATCAGGTATCAGCTATGTGCTTTGAGTAATAACTGATTTTTTAAAATTGGAATTTTGAATTACTTTTGCCGCCCCTGAATAAAGTATGAGGGTATTTTATGATACACTAATACAATTCAAAAAGAGTTCGGGAAGTGGCGCAGCCCGGTAGCGCATCCCGCCCTGGGCGGGAGGATCGCAGATGAAAACACCAAAAGTGTATTTTGTATATATTTTATATAGTAGTTCTTTGGATAAATATTATGTTGGAAGTACTGAAGATGTGACTAGAAGGCTGGTAGAACATAATATGGGAAAAGGAAATTTTAGTTCAAAAGGAATTCCCTGGATTTTGATAATCACTTTTGATTTTGCTACCCGGAGTGAAGCTGTTCAGCTTGAGCTTAAAATCAAAAAACGAGGAATAAAAAGATATTTGCAGGATATTAATGCTGCAAAGAGTTCGGGAAGTGGCGCAGCCCGGTAGCGCACTTGTATGGGGTGCAAGGGGTCGCAAGTTCGAATCTTGTCTTCCCGACTAAACGCAAAACCGCATTCTTAAAAAGATTGCGGTTTTTGTTTTTGTATATTCTCCAATCCGGTATTAATGGGGAAGTGGCGCAGCCCGGTAGCGCATCCCGCTTGGAGCGGGAGGGTCTCAAGTTCGAATCTTGTCTTCCCGACTTAAGCCCATCATAATTCGAAGATTTATGGTGGGCTTTTCTTATATATATGGTACACTTGTTCAAAAATTCGATGCAGCGTAATTCATCCTGCCTTCCACCTCAAAACAATCCTTTACCTTTGCCGCCAAATCCCGTTGTGCATCAATATGATATACAGAAGTAAAGCGCCTTTGCGGATAGGACTGGCAGGTGGCGGCACTGACGTCAGTCCCTATTGCGATCTCTTTGGTGGAGCTATCCTGAATGCAACGGTGTCTTTATACGCGTATGCCAATATCCAGCCGGCTACCGACAGGAAGATAGTATTAAAGGCTGTTGACCGGGAAGAAGCACTGAGCTTTGATCTTGCGAAGCAGTTACCGCTGGACGGTAAGCTCGACCTGCTTAAAGGTGTGTACAACCGTATAGCCGAAGATTATGGCTTTCCTGATACCGGCTTTAGCCTCCATACTTTTGTAGATGCGCCTGCGGGTTCAGGTCTCGGGACTTCTTCTACGCTGGTGGTAGCTATTGTAGGCGCTTTTGCAGAAATGCTGAAGCTGCCTATGGGAGAATACGATATTGCACATTATGCCTATACTATAGAAAGGGAATATCTCAGGCTTGCAGGCGGCAGGCAGGATCAGTATGCCGCTACATTTGGTGGCGTCAATTATATGGAGTTTTATGAAAATGACAAGGTGATCGTGAACCCGCTGCGCATAAAGCCTGAGTACCTTCGTGAGTTGGAAAACAACCTGGTGCTGTTTTTTACGGCTACCAGCAGGGAGTCTGCAACGATCATAAAAGAGCAGCAGAAAAACGTGAAAGAAAAAAATGACAGCTCCATTGAAGCGATGCACCAGTTGAAGGAGCAGAGCCGTATGATGAAGGAAGCCCTCCTGAGAGGCAGGCTGGATGAAGTGGGCGAGATACTTGATTTCGGGTTCCGGCAGAAGCGTAAAATGGCTGCCAATATTTCCAACAGCAGGATCGAAGAAATATATGATGCGGCAAAAAAAGCCGGCGCTACGGGGGGGAAAATCTCAGGAGCGGGCGGCGGCGGCTTTATGAGCTTTTACTGCCCGGGCAATACAAGGTATGATGTGATCGAAACCCTGCACAGTTTTGGCGGTGAGGTAAAGCAGTATAATTTTACAAAATACGGATTGACCACCTGGTCAGTGTAAAAAGAAGCAAATGAATATTATTAAAGATATTATCAGTGCCTCGATTGCAGTAAAGCAGCAGGTATTGTCGGATGAAAAGTTGCTGCAAACGGTGGCTGATGTAACAAATATGGTAACTGAAGCTTTCCGCAACGGTAATAAAGTATTGTTCTGCGGTAATGGCGGGAGCGCAGCCGATGCCCAGCATCTTGCCGCTGAGTTCAGCGGGCGGTTTTATATAGACCGGGATGCCCTGCCTGCAGAAGCGCTGCATACCAATACTTCTTATCTCACGGCGGTAGCCAACGACTACAGCTATGATGTAATTTATGCAAGGCTCATAAAAGGATTGGGCAATAAAGGGGATGTGCTGGTGGGATTGTCTACTTCCGGAAATTCAAAAAATATTGTGCTGGCTTTTGAACAGGCTAAGGCAAACGGTATGGTTACTGTTGGCTTTACAGGCGCCTCCGGCGGAAAGATGAAAGAACTGAGCGACTATCTTATTAATGTTCCTTCCGCAGATACGCCGCGCATACAGGAATCGCATATACTCCTGGGGCATATTATTTGCCAACTCGTGGAAGCAAAATATTTCAGCAATTGACCTTCATAAACGAAGCTATACTACTTGCGGGCGGACTGGGCACAAGGCTGAGGTCTGCCGTTCCGGAACTGCCCAAATGCATGGCGCCTGTGAATGGCAAACCGTTTTTGGCGTATGTAGTCAGGTACCTGCAGCAGCAGGGGATCCGTCGTTTTATATTTGCACTTGGCTATAAGCACAATGATTTTGATGCTTTCCTGCGATCTTTTTTTAAAGAAGACCAGTACACCGTTTCTATAGAAGAGGAGCCGTTGGGCACTGGCGGCGCCATAAGGCTTGCCTGTGATAAAGCCCTTTCTGAAAATGTGCTTGTCGCCAACGGCGATACCATCTTCGAGGCAGATGTGGCGGCGTTAGCGAATTTTCATCACCGGCATCAGGCAGCATGTACCCTGGCTTTGAAGCCGATGATAAATTTCAGCAGGTATGGTGCTGTGGTGCTGGATAAGGATGGAGTGATACAGCAGTTCAGGGAGAAGCAACAATGCAGCGAAGGGTTGATAAATGGCGGTATGTATGCGCTCAATACAGCAAAATTCAGGGCACATGATCTTCCCGGAAAGTTTTCTTTTGAAAAGGAGTTTCTTGAAAAATATACTGCAGAGCAAACATTTTACGGACTGCCGCAGGATGGTTATTTTATAGACATTGGCATTCCTGAAGATTATGAAAAGGCCAGGCTGGAATTGAAGTGGTAGCAGTTTGGTGTGAACGGTGAATGCCTTCCTGGTGAAAGTCGGACAGGGTGAATAGACAAACGTGAGAGGTGAGAGGTGAGACGTGAGAGTCTGAAACCTGAGACCTGAAACCCGAATTATGACAGACTTCAAAGCTATAGACCGAAGCTGGACGCTTTTTCTTGACAGGGACGGCGTCATCAATCACGAAACCGTAGGCGATTATATTACCGCCTGGAAGGATTTCCGGTTTTATGAAGGTGTGAAAGAAGCGTTGAAAATATTTGCTTCCAGGTTCGGGCGCATTATTATCATTACCAACCAGCGCGGCGTGAGCAAGGGACTGATGACCGAGGATGACCTGCTCGATATCCATACAAATATGGTGGAGGCAATAACAGCAGCGGGCGGAAGAATAGACGGGATATATTATTGCCTGGACATGCACAATGACAGCCCCAACCGTAAGCCTAATCCCGGTATGGGCTACATGGCCAAACGGGACTTCCCGGAAATTGATTTTGCAAAAACACTGATGATCGGTAATACTATGGGCGATATGCAGTTTGGCAAAAATATAGGCGCACAAACTATTTTTATTCCAAGCAATCGCCCTGCTCCCGGCTTACCCGATCCTTATACCGATGCCGTCTACCCATCATTGATAGCAGTTGCAGAGGATATGGCAGGAATGTAGCAACGGATGTATTTTCTCTGCGGTCTTTGCCTACCCGATCTGACGATCATTCAGGCGGGCGTAAAACCTGACTGCCGTCAGGCAGGCTTTGTATTTCCTTTGCGGTAAAATTTAACCGCAAAAGCGCAAAGGAATTACGCCCGCCTGACCGAATCATTCGGGCAGGCAAAGGGGTGCAAAGCCGGGTTAAGGAGTATATAATACTCCCTCCTCCTGTATCTTTGCAAAAATCGAAGGTATGCAATCCACTACTGAAGACAGCGAACTGGAACTGGAGAATGGCGACGGCGAAGAAGAGCGGTATGAGCGCATGTCCTTTACCGTAGACAAGGGGCAGGAACCTTTGCGCATTGACAAGTTCCTCATCAACCGCATAGAAGGTGGCACCCGCAATAAGCTCCAGCAGGCTATAGAAAAGGGATTTGTTATTGTGAACGGTCAGGCTGTTAAATCCAACTACAAAGTAAAGCCGGGAGATGCGGTAATGCTTTATTCCGATACAGCGCCTGATGCCACCGAGATCATTCCTGAAGAGCTACCGCTCAATATAGTATATGAAGATGATGATATCATGGTGATCAACAAGCCTGCCGGTATGGTGGTGCACCCGGGCTGCGGCAATTACAGCGGCACGGTAGTGAACGGCATGGCATGGTACCTGCAACAGCAGCATCCTGAGCTTTCAGAAGCTGCTCTTCCCCGTTTTGGGCTGGTGCACAGGATTGATAAGAATACCAGCGGGCTGCTGGTGCTTGCCAAAAACGAAAAGGCTTCGCTGGGACTGGCATCGCAGTTTGCAGCGCATACGGTGCACCGGAGGTATATTGCCTTGGTTTGGGGCGATTTTGAAGAAGATACCGGCACCATCTCGGCACATATCGGCCGGCACCAGCGGTTCCGCAAAATAATGGACGCCTATCCGGAAGGCGATCATGGCAAAGACGCTGTAACGCATTATACTGTGTTGGAGCGTTTTGGATATGTAAGCCTTGTGGAATGCCGCCTGGAGACAGGGCGCACCCACCAGATCAGGGTGCACATGAAGCATATTGGTCATCCCCTCTTCAATGATGAAACCTATGGTGGCGACAGGATCGTAAAAGGCACTGTTTTTACCAAATACAGACAGTTCGTTGAAAATTGTTTTGAACTGTGTCCCCGCCATGCCCTGCACGCTAAAACACTGGGCTTTATACATCCTTTAACAAAAAAGCCGATGCAGTTTGACAGTGAGCTCCCGGAAGATATGCGGGAAGTGATAGAAAAATGGAGAAGGTATGTGAATGCAAGGGGGATGGAGTTGTAGGTCAGCGGGCCTCACGCCCGCCTGACCGGGCGGGCAGGCAAAGAGAGCAAAGCGCGCTAAGAAAGAGTTGTATTTCATTGTGAACCCTGGTGTGCTCGTGCCTTTGTGGTCGATAGCCCACAGCTCAAAGCTCTCCGCCATTCAGCAATTCCCTCTCAATTTCCTCCATCTGCACTATATCCCAGGCTTCGCTTTCGGTAGGGGTGTGGTTGATCATATCCAGGAGATCTTCTTTTTTAAAGAGGTCTTTTACTCCGGGCTGCATTCCGCACACTACAAAAGAACGTCCTTCTTCGTTGGCCAACTGCTGCTGTTCGGCGATGAAACCCGCCATATCCGGTGCAATTTCGCTTACCCCCTGCAGGTTGAGAATGATATGTTTAACAGGATTTTGTGTAACTTCATCAAGACTTTTACGTAGATATGCTGTCATATTAGCAGAGAAAACAGGTTCATTAACCGTTATGACATGAAATTTCTCCTTGGTATCTATTTTGACATTCATAAATGAGTTCTTTTGATGGTTTGATTTGTAAGAGCAGAATTTACCGCTGTTCATCTTGCCTGAATAAGTAAAGCCGGTGTTGAAATTAACAAAATCCCGGTGGTAAATTAATGATTTCCACCACGCAATAATTCACTCACCTTCAGTGTTCTATTTATCAGAAGTCAAAATTATTCGTTATTATTGTACAGATCATTTTAAAATTTATTAAATGGATAATAATTTTTCTACCCAGGTAAAGGAAATTATTTCGTTCAGCAGGGAAGAAGCATTGAGACTGGGAAATGATTTCATAGGAACAGAGCATCTGTTATTAGGCTTGATAAGGGAAGGAGAAAATATGGCCGTTAAGATCCTTAAAAATCTTAATGTTGACCTGTATGAGCTCCGCAAAGAGGTAGAGCTGGCAGTGAAGGATAAGACGGGAAAAAATATTGCGAACATCAATAGCCTGCCGCTTACCAAGCAGGCGGAAAAGGTAATTCGCGTTACCGTTCTTGAAGCTAAAGCCCTTAAAAGCCCTACTGTGGAAACAGAGCACCTGATGCTTTCCATACTGAAGAATAAAGAAAATATTGCTACGCAAATTTTAAATCAGTTCGACGTGGATTACGATCTTTTCAGAAATGAGCTGGGCATGGTTAAAAGTAATGATGTCCGCAGCGAGTATACCGATGATGCTGATGATGATTTTGATGATGAAAAAAAGAGCTATCAGCAGAAGTCAAAAGCCCAGGCTGCAAATACAAAAAGCAAAACACCCGTATTGGATAATTTCGGGCGCGATATCACCCGCCTTGCGGAAATGGGTACATTAGACCCCATTGTGGGGAGGGAAGAAGAAATTGAGCGTGTATCCCAGATATTGTCGCGCCGCAAAAAGAATAACCCCATACTTATTGGTGAGCCGGGCGTTGGTAAAACAGCCATCGTGGAAGGGCTCGCGCTCCGTATCGTGCAGCGTAAGGTATCCAGGGTGTTATTTGATAAAAGAGTAGTATCCCTTGATCTTGCAGCGCTTGTAGCCGGCACCAAATACCGCGGTCAGTTTGAAGAAAGAATGAAGGCGATCATGAATGAGCTGGAAAAGAACCGCGATGTGATCCTGTTCATAGATGAGATTCACACTATAGTAGGTGCAGGCGGCGCCAGCGGCTCGCTGGATGCTTCCAATATATTCAAGCCTGCTCTTGCACGCGGTGAGCTCCAGTGCATTGGCGCTTCCACGCTTGATGAGTACCGTATGTATATCGAAAAAGACGGCGCCCTCGACAGGAGATTCCAGAAGGTGCTGGTTGACCCCCCGAGCGTGGAGGAAACCATACAGATACTGCAGAACATTAAACCTAAATACGAAGATTATCACAATGTGATATATTCAGAGGATGCCATTGACGCCTGTGTGAAGCTGAGCGACCGTTATGTTACGGACCGCCTGCTTCCCGATAAGGCTATTGATGTGATGGATGAAGTGGGAGCAAGAGTACACCTTAAGAATATCAATGTGCCCAACGAGATCGTAGAGCTTGAAAAGAAGATAGAAGATATCAAGCAGGAAAAAAACAAGGTGGTAAAAAGCCAGCGCTTTGAAGAAGCTGCTTCGCTGCGAGATAATGAAAAACGCCTGCAGGAAGACCTGGAAAAAGCAAAAGCCCATTGGGAGGAGGAAAGCAAGCATAAACGTTACCCGATAGATGAAGAAGCTATTGCCGAAGTAGTGAGCATGATGACCGGTATTCCCGTGAAGAGAATGGTGCAGGCGGAAACTGAAAAGCTGCGCCGCATGGCCGAAGACCTGAAAGGCGCTGTAGTAGGACAGGAAGAAGCTATCCAGAAAATTGTAAAAGCCATTCAGCGTAACAGGGTAGGATTGAAAGATCCGAAAAAGCCTATCGGTACTTTCATTTTCCTTGGTCCTACAGGTGTGGGTAAAACCGAGCTGGCACGTTCGCTGGCGAGATATATGTTTGATTCAGACGATGCGCTGATCCGTATTGATATGAGTGAATACATGGAGAAATTTACAGTGAGCCGACTGATCGGTGCGCCTCCCGGCTATGTGGGTTATGAAGAAGGCGGTCAGCTGACAGAAAGAGTGCGCCGTAAGCCTTACTCCGTAGTATTGCTCGATGAAATAGAAAAAGCGCATCCTGACATCTATAACATATTGCTCCAGGTACTGGACGATGGACAACTGACAGATGGTCTTGGAAGAAAAGTAGACTTTAAGAATACGCTGATCATCATGACCTCCAATATCGGGGTGCGGCAACTGAAGGATTTCGGGGAAGGAGTTGGCTTTGCTACTGCAGCACGCCAGCAGAGCTCTGAAGAAAACAACAAGGCTGTAATTGAAAAAGCATTGAAGCGCACATTCAGCCCTGAGTTTTTGAACAGGATTGATGATGTGGTCATCTTTAACTCGCTGACACAGGAACATATCTTTGAGATCATTGATATCCTGATGAAAGGTGTGATGAAAAGGCTCAGCAACCTCGGCTTCTCACTTGAGCTGACAGAAGAGGCGAAGAAGTTCATTGCCGAAAAAGGATATGATCAGCAATTCGGAGCCCGGCCGTTGCACAGGGCCATCCAGAAATACCTGGAAGATCCTCTGGCGGAAGAGATACTGAATATGCATGTGAAAGCAGGCGATGTGCTGATCGCTGATCTTGATAAGGAAAAATCGGAGCTGAAATTCACGCTTAAAGAAGAAAGTAAAAAAGAAGCGTCAAAAGCGTAATAAGAAAACTTAATAGCAATGCAGAGGCTGCCTCAAAAGGGCAGCCTTTTTTATTTTTAGATCATAAAGAAAGCATATCCTGTGAGAGCTGATTTTTCTCGCGGCGCTCGCGGAGAGGCAGCGACGCAGCGAAGTTTTCGTGACGAGTCTTGCTCGTTGCGGACTTTGCTCCGTAGCGGTCATTGCGTGAAAAAACCTAATTTGCATCATATAATTTCATGAAGAAAATAATTATTACGATAGACGGCTGGTCTTCCTGCGGCAAGAGCACGCTGGCCAAACAGTTGGCCAAAGCGCTGCATTATGTATATGTAGACAGCGGTGCAATGTACCGTGCGATAACATTATATTTCCTGCGTAATAACGTTGACTGGAAAAATGACAAGTCCGTAAAGGACGCTCTTGCTGATATTGAGTTGCATTTTGCCACCAATGAAGCGACAGGACAGACCGAAATATACATGAACGATGAAAACGTGGAATATCTCATAAGAGATCTGATCATAGCGGAAAAAGTAAGCGAGGTGGCTGCCATAAAAGAAGTGCGGGTGTTTGCAGTAGCGCAGCAACGCAAAATGGGAGAGAAGAAAGGGATCGTGATGGACGGGCGCGATATCGGTACTGTAGTCTTTCCCGGGGCGGAGCTTAAGATATTTATGACAGCAGACAACGCCGTGAGAGTGGAAAGAAGGTTTAAAGAACTCTATGCTAAAAATCCGAATATCACTATTGAAGAGGTCAAGAATAACCTTGAGATGAGGGACTATATTGATTCGCATCGTGAAGTAAGCCCGCTGCGCCAGGCAGAAGATGCCATAGTGCTGGACAACAGTAACCTCACTATAGATGAACAACTGCAGCAAGCGCTTTCGTGGGTAAAGGACGTCGTGGAAAAATAATGGATACAACAAAGCCACGAATGTATTTTAATATATTTATTCGTGCATTCTGTACAACAAAAAGAGATAGCCACGGATGAACGAATGGATGATCAATTGAAAAAAGCCTCATTCGTGTATTCGAGGCTTTGTTGTATTCATAAATCAGTCCGCTTGCGGACCCCCTGGAATTCGTGGCTATTGTATTTACTGCTTTGTCAAAATTATATAATCAGCCAGTGACTCATATTGTGCCTGGTCTTCCTGTTTAAGATCTGCAGAGGGAAAGCAACTGATGGTGATGACTTTGTTTTTGCTTTGATTCAATCGCTCCGCAACACCTGAATGATAATCGCTGTGAAAACGCCCGTTCAATTGCATCACTACAGCCGGCTTATATTTCTTTCGTGCTTTATGAATGAAATACGCCATAGTGGCGTCCCACAAATTCTGAGACTCATAAAGATGCATTCCGGGAATAGCATGCCCGCCCATGGCCTCGAGGAACCTTGTGTGGTAGTCACCGTTCAAAGTGTCTACAGGTAATGGCGCTATATATTTTTTGCCCGGCCGGCTGAGCTCATGCAGCGCAGATAATCCTCGTCGCGTAACCAGGTTAACATACCTGGCAGGCGCATTTGCTGCAATTACCCTGATGCCCTGTTGCCTGGCATATTCAATCAGCGGGCGGTAGTCATCGTAGTTGTTCCAGGTACGCGCTTCTTTCCGGAAATTTTTCTCACTGATCAACCCGGAGAGATATTCGTCTACAACAGGCTGTATATCGCTCTCCAGCATTTCCATGGTAAGCACTATATCATTGTTGAATTTTTGACTGAGCATTTCAAAGATCCGGCTTTCGAGTACATGCCCTGTTGAGTCATCATGCTGTTCACCAAAAATGAGTATGCTGCCGGAAGGAATGTGGTCTGTAAGAGCAGCAAGCGTAATTGCCGTATGTTGCGCTGCATCATAAATAATGTAATTGCTATTGTTTTGTTGCTCCTGGGCGGAGGTATAGTGAAACATCATTATTGTAATGATCATCAGTATATGATAGCGGCGCATAAACGATTTTTATGAGATGAAAGTAATGCATTAAAAATGATCTGCCTTATCTTCACGGCAAAACATATTATCATGGCATCACAAAAAATAAAAGTGGGAGTAGTCGGGTTTGGTATTTCTGCGAAAGTTTTTCATTTGCCGTTTATTACAACCCTGCCGGATCACTTTGAGCTGGCAAGCATATTACAGCGTAAAGGCGATGAAGCAAAGGCTGCTTATCCGCAGGCACGAATAGTGCGTACCCTAGAAGAGATGCTGAGCGGCAATGCTATTGACCTCGTGGTGATCACTACACCTAATGATACGCATTTCCCCTATACAAAAAAAGCGCTTGAAGCCGGCAAGCACGTGGTGTTGGAAAAGCCTTTTGCCAATACTACCGAAGAAGCGAAAGCTTTGGTGGAAATAGCATCCCGCTCCGGGAAAGTATTAAGCGTATATCAAAACCGGAGATATGTAAGTGATTTCAGGACGATAAAGGAAATACTCGACCGGCAATTGCTCGGGGATATTCATGAGTTTGAAGCGCATTACGACAGGTACAGGGCAGAAGCAAGACCCACAGCCTGGAGAGAAGCGCCATTGCCCGGCAGCGGTATTTTATATGATCTTGGCGCACATATTATTGACCAGGCTTTGTATTTCTTCGGAATGCCGGCGCATATTACCGCTGATATACGCCTGCAGCGCCCGCATGCAAGGGTAGATGATTTTTTTAATATCTGGCTTGACTATGGGTTCAACAAGGTGATACTCCACGCCGGTATGCTGATAAGAGAGCCGGGCCCCCGGTATATGGTGCATGGCACCCAAGGTTCATTTATTAAATATGGCGAAGATCCCCAGGAGGCAAGGCTTCGCGCCGGCGACCTGCCGGTGGGGGAGGATTGGGGGAAAGAACCGGAAAATATCTATGGATTGCTCCATACGGAAAAAGACGGAAAGATCATTAAAGAAAGATATCCCTCGCTTAAAGGAAGCTATGCAGATTATTATCTCGATCTCTATGAGTCAATAGTGCATGAAAAGCCTGTAAGGCAAACTGCTGCACATGGCTATAATACCATCAGGATGATTGAGCTGGCTGAGCAAAGCAGCCACGAAAAAAGAACCATTCCCTGTACGGGGCTGATGGACGTGGAATATATATAGTCAATAGTGGTAAGTGATAAGTGGTAAGTGGTAAGATGTCAAAAGTCAGGGGTGAGACGTGAGAGGCAGCCGGAAACTTGTAACAGTGAAATGACAAATGTGAGGGAGATAAAAACGGCAGACTTAAAACACCAAAGATGAATAGGCAATGGCTTACCACCTGCCTTTGGTGTTCCGGGTCTGCCGTTTTCACGTCTCACGTCTATCGTCTCACGTTTGTTTCACCCTGGCCGACTGGCGTCGGCCGGGCGGGCATTCACTATTGCCTATTCACCATTCACCAACTCACCTACTGTATTATCCCACATCCGATCCTTGCACCGGCATTGCCTGCAGGCTGTGATTTGTAATCATCTTCACCGCCGTGCACGATGATGGCGTGGCCGATGATATTCTTGTCGGGCGTTCCACCAAGGCTCCACAAGTCAGTTTCCATAGTCAGGCTGCCTTTTCCTTTACTGTCAAGTTTTACGTTGCCGATATCGCCCAGGTGAAAGCTGCCGGTTCCCCATTTCCCATGCTGTGCATTGGTCGGGTTCCAGTGGCCGTGAGATGCCATGCCGGAATCTCCGCAATCGCCGTGGTCGTGAATATGAACAGCTACATTTTTACCTGCTTTGGACGGTACAGTAAGTTCCAGCACCATCTTTACCTTGCCCCCGTCTGTTGCATCAAATTTTACAGTGCCTGAAACCGCAGTATCCGGATAAGTATTGGCTATAGTAGCTTCCGCATGTTGCACCAGCGGCACGGCAGCCTCCGCCTTTGCCATACCGGAGTCGGGGTTAGTAATAAGGGAATCTACAGCCGGCTCAGTATTATTTTGAGAACCGTCACAGGAAAATAAGAATGCTGTTGCGGAGATGATAGCCAGGCTTTGTAGCAATGATCTGCTGTTGATGAACATTTTCATGATATTATTGGTTTTTGATTTACTGATACAGGGAGCAAAACTACAAAAACCTTACCCAGTATCTGAAAAGATGTTTTTTGATTGTTAAGTGAAAATATTGCTGCGATTGTGGAATTTAAGGAACAGTTATTTGCCCCGGTTTCTTGTTTCATGTCCCGGAAGTATTAGGATTTTTCTATTCAGTCATTCTACGTTATTTTCGCCGAAACTTTTTACTACATGAATTTGCACGAATACCAGGCCAAGGAGCTATTGAAAAAATATGGTGTTCCTGTTCAGGACGGGATACCGGTTGATACGGCAGAAAAAGCGGAAGAAGCTTATAAGCAGTTGAAGGTATTATACGGGAATAACTTTGCGGTAGTAAAAGCCCAGATACATGCAGGCGGTCGCGGTAAAGGGAAGATACAGGGCTCGGAGCAGAGAGGCGTAGCGGTAGGAAAAAGCGCGGAAGAAATCAAGACCATTGCCGGTAATATCATTGGGCATACGCTTGTAACAGTGCAGACAGGAGCGGCAGGGAAATTAGTAAGCAAGGTATTGGTAGCGCAGGATGTGTATTATCCCGGTCCAAACCCGGTTAAAGAATTTTACCTTTCCATTCTCCTGGACCGCAGCCGTGGTGAAAACGTGATCATGTACAGTACAGAGGGCGGGATGGATATTGAGCAGGTAGCGCACGATACTCCTGATAAAATATTTAAGGAATGGGTACACCCTTCAGGCGGACTGTTGGGATTCCAGGCAAGAAAGATCGCTTTTAATCTTGGGTTGAAAGGCGAGTCGTTCAAGAACTGCGTGAAGTTTGTGACAAATCTCTACAAAGCTTATGTAGACCTTGATTGCAGCATGCTTGAGATCAACCCGCTCTTCAAGACCAGCGACGACAAAATAATAGCAGTAGACTGCAAGATGAATCTTGATGACAATGCCCTTATGCGTCACCCGGATCTTGAAGCGCTGCGTGATATCAGTGAAGAAGATCCTACGGAAGTAGAAGCTCACAAATACAACCTCAATTTTATAAAGCTCGACGGGAATGTGGGCTGTATGGTAAATGGCGCGGGACTGGCTATGGCTACTATGGATATGATCAAGCTGAGCGGTGGTGAGCCTGCTAATTTCCTGGATGTAGGCGGTACTGCAAACGCACAGACCGTAGAAGCCGGCTTCCGTATCATATTAAAAGACCCTAAGGTAAAAGCGATACTGATCAATATATTCGGCGGTATTGTACGTTGCGACCGGGTAGCCCAGGGGGTGATTGATGCATACAATTCCATTGGCGATATCACAGTGCCCATTATTGTTAGATTGCAGGGTACCAATGCAGCAGAAGCGAAGCAGCTTATCGAAGACAGCGGGCTGAAAGTACAGTCTGCCATACTGCTCAGTGAGGCTGCATTCCTGGTGAACAAAGCAGTAAGCGCCTGACAGCATAATATTTTTTCTTATGTAAAACGAAAGGATATTGTTCTTTCGTTTTTTTAGTTTATAAAGACTATGTAATGAAAATATTTTTTTGCCCTGATACCCCGGCATTTGCAATGGCATTATGTTGCCTGCTGTTTTCGTGCAAAGGCATAAAGCAGCAGGAAGATCAGCTATATTCCCGGCACCTGCAGCGTCAGGTAAAGCTTAGCATAATCCATACGCCGGTATCTGGCGACAAGTCTGCCCTGCAGCTTATTGTTTTCAATGACGGACAGGAGTTTGAGCGTCTCCACATAAAAGATATTGTTGACAGCCTGTACAAAAAGAAATCGCTTGCTCCCGTAGTGATAGTTGGTGTGCATGCAGGCGACAGGCTCACGGAATATGGTGTTGCAGGGGAAACGGGCAGAGCCGATCATTATGACAGCTTTTTCAATAATGAATTATATCCCTTTGTGAAGAAAAAGGCAGGCGTGAGAAAATTCAGTGCTGTTACTGTAGCCGGTTTTGGAGCGGGAGGCATATCGGCATTGGATATAGCATGGAATCATGCAGATAAAATAGGTAAGGCAGGCGTATTTTCCGGCGCATTTTGTACCACTCCAACGGCAGGACAGGATTCGACGGCAGGGTTAATGTATCAAAAATTAAAGTCGTCGCGAAAACGCCCTCCAACAAAGTTCTGGTTGTATGCCGGTATGAACGGTAATGCCGGTACCAGTAATGATAACGCAACAAATATAACAGCATGCACTGCTGCCCTTGCTCAGTTGCTGGACAGTAAAAAGTTTACAGCCGACGGTGATATAGTGTTTGTAAAAGGACAAACAAACAGTGCAGATGCCTGGAGAGCAGTTCTGCCTGATTTTTTGATATGGGCGGCAGGACAATAAACTTGTGTAAGATACATTCGATCATTTTCTCTTCTCTCAATCGCAGCGGCTGAAAAAATTAACGCACACTCCCGGGAAGTTAATTTCCCAGCTTCACAAGTTTATGTTCAAGAGCGAATAAGATAAGCTCTGTTTTACTTTT
>MKWG01000042.1 GCA_001899685.1 Sphingobacteriales bacterium 44-15 | reverse complement strand
AATGAACTATACCCGCAGGGTAGAAAGTCTTGCTGTATTTAAGAACTATACAAACTGGAACAAGAGTGGGCTTGCAGGTCTTACAAAAAAATACAGTATGAGTTCACCGCTGAAGAAAGGTAAGAAAGTGCAGGGAACGATGAGTGTATTGTATGATTTTTTGTATAACAAACATATACCGCCTACGCCGGCATTGGTGTGGAGGGTGGGGTATGAGTTTTAACACACAATATTAATATTTATGAAAATAGGATTACCCTTAAGCACGATCTCAGCTGTGAATGAGATTTTGAAAGTATTAAGCATTTACGTTGTATTTATTCCAAGTTATTCACTTGCTCAAGTTGTTATGCAGGATATTGTACCGCCTTCACCAAAGGCTTCGGCTTTCCATATTTACGGAACATACCCAGTAAATCTCTCCAGAGGATTAGCAGATATTTCTATCCCGTTATACACTATAGAAGTTGATGGTAAAAAATTTCCTATAACATTACGCTATCATCATTCAGGCATTAAATTTTACGAGACCGAACAATCAAATGTGGCAACTGGTTGGCAAATAGAATATGGAGGACTTATTTCCATCACGAAACTGGGGAAAAAGGATATGGATCATGCCTTTAGTGATCATTCCGTTCTTTATTTTACAGAGAACCTTAGCGGCGATTTCGATACTCTGCAAAAGATTTACTATGACCTGAACCTCTCAAATGAATTAGATGGACAATACGATATTTATAATTACGATTTCTGTGGAAGGTCCGGCAGATTCATATATAATAAGGAAGGCGAGGTTATAAAATTCCCATATAATTCTATTGACTTTAGGTTTGGATTTACAAGCAATAATCTGTTCCATCATATTGATGCATACGACGAAGAGGGCATTCAATACAGATTTGGGTATAGTATCGACGAAGACATTAAATACTGCGAAACAAGTTCGTCCGGAACGTCATCTCTTCTGCTAACGGATATCGAGACTCCTAACGGTAAAAGAATTAAATATACTTACAAAGATTCTGACGCCGGCTATAGGTTATTGCCGACCCATTTCGGAAAGGTGGTGGATTACAGGCTTGGTACATCACCAACTATAGATCCAACATTATGTGGAACGTTTACGCAAGAATCCATGTCTAGCTATAGTACAAAAATAATTAAGGAAATAATATTTCCCAATGGCAAGATTGTTTTTACTTCTGATCCAGGCGGTCTTAGGATATTCCAGATGGATATTTACAATGACCATGGAATAATAAAGACGATAAAATTTAACACTGCCGATTTTGAAAGTATGCAGAAGAGATATGCCTTAAACTCTTTGGAATTCAAAGACGCTAATAATAATACTGAGGCGAAGTATGAATTCACCTACGATGCCGGGCGCTTTCCAGCTGTCCAGCGGACCAATGCTATAGATTATTGGGGATATTATAATGGGCAATTAGGAAATAAAACTCTGGTACCTGATTTTTTGATCTCTTTTAGATATGATAATAGTCACGTCCCATTTGACAGACTTATATATAGCGCCCCCGATACTTGTAGTAGACAAGTCAATGAAACGCTCATGCAGGCATATAGCCTTAAGAAGATAACCTATCCTACGGGTGGATTTACTGAATTTACATATGAAGCAAATCGATATGGCCCGAATAATAAATTAGGCGGAGGTTTAAGGATTAGTAAAATAGTTAATGACGACGGAATGGGGAATAAGACGACTAAAACATATAAATATGGAAATGGCATAATGGAGCTCAATCCAGATGACCCTAACAATTATCTGAGGGTAAGCAGAAACTGGGGGCAGGTAGCTAATGGTTGCGATATCAGAGATTATTCTTATCGAATCAGATATTATGGTTGCGATATGAACAGCACCCTCACACTTGGTGGAGGAAACCAGGTATACTATAGGGAAGTTGTTGAATACAATGGTACAGAAACCGAAAACAATGGTAGAACAACATATAAATATGATTATTATAGTAATGGGTATAGCGGCTATAGTAGGGATAACTGTTTTATCAACTACTTTTCAAACTGGGCAAATTTTAGAGGGGGAAATCTTTTGGAGAAAATTATTGAAAAGAAGAAAGAGGACGGATCATGGGAAACCGTTAATAAAATTACTAATGAATACGCTTTCATCACAAAGGAGAAAGTAGATGGGTTGATAGTGGATAAGATACTTGACTTGCCGATGAATTATTATCTCTTTCATACTTGCTTTCCTTCGGCAACCCTCCATGAGGGGAACTATATTGACTTTACCACTTTTATCTCTTTTAGAGATAATTATTTGGATCTTTTATTTGAAAAATCTCTTTTCAAATATTACTCTTATTCCATAAGTACAGGGTATAGCAACCTAACGTCTACAACGGATACTTTAAATACTTCTGTCGGTCTAATTGCAAACAAGGTTAACTATATATATGATATACCTAATTATTTGCAGCCAACCCGTGAAACAAACACTAAAAGCACCGGAGAGATAATAGAGAAACGCAATAAATACGTGCTATCGCCTGACTATGTTAATATAAGTCCTTATACTCAAATGATACAAAGGAATATTATTAACCCTGTTTTGGAGCAAAAAGTATATAATATCAGAGGTAGCACCGAAACAAATATTAAGACTATCAATACTAATTTTAAACAATTTTATTCAGGTATAATTAAGCCTGAAAAATTTGAGACTTTTTACTTTATTCATACTAATGACAAGATTACTATAAATAATGATTATAACTCGGCAGGCAATTTAATAACGCAGTGGAAACAAAATGATACCAAGGAGGTGTATTTGTGGGGCTATGGCGGTCAATACATAGTGGCTAAGATAATCAATACTGATTATGTAACTGCGAGCAGTTTTGTGAATCAAGCACTGTTGGATGATCCTTTAAGTACAGCTACTCAGATAAGAAACGAGCTCAATAAAATCCGCATTGGGTTGACCAATACAAAGGCGTTAGTCACAACTTTTACTTATGAGCCGCTTATCGGGATGACTTCACAGACTGACCCCGCCGGCCGGACGACCTACTACGAATACGACTCCTTTAATCGCCTGAAGACGATCAGAGACCAGGACGGCAAAGTGATCAAGACCATAGATTACCAGTACCAGCAAACCAATACCCAATAACAC
>MKWG01000041.1 GCA_001899685.1 Sphingobacteriales bacterium 44-15 | reverse complement strand
CACTGTTGGGGGCTCTCTTGTCATGGTATTACAGATTTTTTTGTTATAAATCTGTCTACTTATATCAGGACATGACAGTCATCTCACGTCTATCGTTTCACGTCTCACTACTTATCACTTACCACTTACCACTCACCTCTCACTTCTCTTGTCATCTGCGAAAAAATATCATGCTGCCCTTTCTCCACCCAATGTATTTCCGGGTCTTTCCTGAACCAGGTCATCTGGCGTTTTGCATAGCGGCGTGTATTTTTTTTGATCTCCTCCACGGCTTGCTCTAATGTAATTTCCCCATCCATATATTGAAATATTTCCTGGTAGCCCACTGTTTGAAGCGCAGACAGTGATTTGAAAGGATATAATGCCCGGGCTTCCTCCACCAACCCTCTCCGGATCATGTCATCTACGCGATCATTGATCTGCTCATACATTTTTTCTCTCGGGATGCTGATGCCTGCTTTAATGATCGAAAAAGGACGTTCTTTTTTGATCGCCGCATGCAGATCAATAATTGAAACGCCTGTTGACCTTTTTACTTCCAGCGCCCTGAGCATCCGGTGGGGATTATATATTTCACCCCGGCTATAAAAAAGCGGGTCTTCGGATTTAACAGCACTATCCAGCCAGTCCATTCCCTTTTGCTCATACTCTTTTCTCACCGATAGCCGGACCATTTCATCAACAGGAGGTATTTCATCCATTCCTTCACAAAATGCTTTTATATACAATCCTGTTCCGCCAACTACTATTGCATAATCACTTTTTTCAAAAATGGTATGGACAGCATCTAAAGCATACGACTCAAAAACAGCCGCATTTACTTCCTCATGTATGGAATGGGAGTTAATAAAATGATGTTTTACCTGCTGCAACTCTTTTTTGTCCGGTTTGGCCACTCCTATCTCCAGTTCCCGGTAACATTGTCGTGAGTCTGCGGATATAATCTCTGTGTTAAAGTGTTCCGCAAGCTCAAGCGAAAGCCTTGTTTTGCCTGAGGCGGTCGGTCCAACTATTACAATACAGGTTTTATGATCCATCAAAAATGTTTTGTCAATCCGGTGCAGATAAGCCATAAAGACAATTGCCCTCCGGCAAATTTACAGGGTACTATTGCATAACTCAAATCTTTGAAAGCACCAATACCTCATTTCTTTAAATAAGTTTTTATGAAAAGTAAACGAATTACCAGATCAAAAGTTGAAAAGGGTAAACCCCGATCTAAAGCAGCCAAAAAGACAACTGCTGTATCACGGTCAAAAAAATCTGTAAAAGCTTTGCCTGACATTACAAAGATGGTACCAGGCAACAACAGGCTCATGCAGTCGCTTCAAAAAACATCTTTCCGCAACAAAAAGGCGCTGCAGACTACGCTCAAAAAAGGAAATTTCAGGGCAGTGGAGCTGGCTCCGGCTTTCAGCCAGGTATACAAAAAATCACCCCAGGATGCTATAAGATTAGCTGAATCATACGCCATAAGCTTACCGGAGCACCAACAGCACCGGGAGCTTTTCCAGGAGGCAGTGCACCTGAAGAAAGCAGAAAGAAAAGCATTGATCAGCGGTTACAGGAAAGCCGGTCAGGCAAGAGGCGTAGTGCATGCCATCAGCCAGTTGCCGAGAGGATATGGCCGCGTGATCATGAAAGATTTTGTGGGAGAAGAGAAAAACCTCGACAGGTCGGCAGTTGACGAAGTGCTTTTTTGGCTCAGAGATGCAGGGCTTGAGCTCATGCGTCTTGAAGATAAAGAAAAAAAGCCCGCCGATCCACAGCATGAAGATATGGACGAAGCGGTAGTAGATTTTTTCGGCGACCTGGCAGACGATATTGTCAACGCTATTAATTCCGTTGTGGATGCTGTGGTTGATGCAGCAAAATCACTTGCCGCGGCTATCACAGATGTAATTAACTGGGCTGCCGACGCCGTTGCCGGGCTGGTAAAAGCATTGATGGAGGCCGGCAAAACTATTCTTGATCTTTTGTCCGCCGCTCTGGCAAACGGGTATGAATTACTGAAGAAAATAATAACCGGTATTACCGCTATCGGGAAAGCCATGTTTGATGTGCTGGATGCTGCGGTCAATCTCGCCAAAGACGCTTTCATTACAGTATTGCGCGCCATCGACCAGTTAGGGCGCCAGTTGATAGAGTTTGTATCATGGATCGCTACCAAAACGTATGACGTTGTTAAAAAAGCTACTGAAGCGCTGCTGGAAATTGGCAAGAGCATCGGGAATATCCTGGAGAAAGCCTTCCAGTTTGGACTGGCGCTGGTAAAGGGTTTTGTGCAGGCATTCCTGGAGCTGGGAAAAACAATTGCGGAAATACTGGTAACGGCCATTACACGCCCTTCTGCATTGTTCGACACCATCATTCGCTCCTTCATGGATCTTGGCAAAACGCTGGCTAACATTATAGATAGTGTGGCGACAGCTGCCGTAAACCTGGTGCGTGAAGTGGTAAGCGCAGCGGTCCGTATCGGCACGGCGATCATTGAGTTTACCAAATACCTTGCCACCGCTGCAATAGATATTGCCACCAAAGTACTTGACGGATTGCTGCAGGCAGGGCGCACCTTGTTTGAGGTAATTGAAACCATTGCCACGCACGCCTTAAGCGCTATTAAAAAAGTAGTGCAGGCATTCTTTAACCTCGGTAAAACTTTGCTCAACCTTATTAAAGATGTATTTAACATTGCCATGAACCTGCTGAAACAGGTGATCAAAGCTGCTTTTGACCTTGGCAAGACCATTCTTGAATTTACAAAAACGCTGGTGGAATTTACCTACAGGGCTGCCGCAAGGCTGATAGATGCCGCTATACAGGTGGGCGCCACCGTTGCAGAAATACTAGAATCGGTAGTCGGCACTACTTATTATATCTTCCGTAAGATAGTCAATGGCATATTGCAGGCGCTGGGTCCTGTTGGCGAAGTGCTTGACTGGCTGATAAGCCGTGGCGAAGATCTGGCTTCAGCTTTATGGCGCGAGGCAATATTAGCCTGCAGGTTTGTAAAGAAAAGCGTTTCCGAAGTGCTCACCTGGGCTGCCCAGCAGACAAGGGCGGTATTTGAGAAGATCATTCAACTGGTGGAAAGTGTAGGCGCAGCAGTTACCGAGATCATTGACTGGGCAATTACCATCGGGGATGAGATGCTGGAACAGCTTGCCGGCATGTGGGAACGCCTTGGCAATTCAGTGGTATATGCATTGAACTATCTTGAAAAAGATTTTATACCGGGTCTTGCAAAATTCGTGAAGGGCGCGTTGAGCGCAGGGTTCACACTGGCAAAACTGGTAGTATGGACAGTGGGCAAAGCGTTTGAAGTAGCGCTTGAAGTAGTACGTGGTGCATTTGAAGCAGGTATCACCCTGGCGCAACTCATTGTTGAAACAGCTATCCACCCGGATCAGGCGATGAATAATCTGATCAAAGCCGCACGCCAGTTGGGGCAAACCATGAACCAGGTGGTGCAGGCGGTAGTAGATGCAGGCGAAGAGTTTTTAGATGAATGTATACACGCAATGGTTGCCATTGGAGAAGATATTGTAACAATGCTTGAAGGGATACTGGAAATAGCAAGCGGTTTGTTGGATACAGCAATATTTATCCTGATGGAAATGCTGAACAGCTTCCGCCATCTTACTGCTGCGGAAAGAGCAGATATTTCGTTGATCTTTGAAGATATCATTGATCTTGACAAGGTGTATATTGCTACAGAAAATCCTACCAACAGCATTATTTTCGGTATCCAGGATTTCTTTACCGGCAATCCCCAGTCACGGGCATTCGTTACAGGCAACCTTATCAACTTTGACGCCGATGATGGTCCTATCCGCAGGTCTTCGCTGATACATGAAATGACACATGTATGGCAAAATCAAAATATAGGGCCGATCTATATGGCGGAGGCCATCGCAAGCCAGGCAGGTGCAGGCTATAACTACGGTTACACAGAGGGCGCGGCTATCACCATACCCAACGGCGATTATGCGGGTAATCCCATCACTGACCTGTCGGGACGGATAGACGGACAGGGCGGTGAGACCGCATTGAATAATGCGAACGGCAATTTCTTGTCGTTCAATCCCGAGCAACAGGGGCAAATAACCATGCATTATTTTGTAAGGCGGTATCTGGAAATGAGACCTGCGGCTGAATATGCAGCATGGCAGCCTTATGTGGATTATGTACAGGAAAACAGACCAGATGCGGCATAAAGCAAACAGGAATTTGTTATTGGCTTATCCGGCAGACATGCCCTTTGCAGGCGCATGCCTGTCGGAAGCCTATAAGCAGCTTCACATACGCTGCGTATGTGTGCCTTATAGCGGGCGTCCGCCGGAGGAACATTTTTATAGCGCTTTACTTACAGAAGATATCAATGCTGTGTTGGTGACGGGCAAAAAATCTTATGCGCCTTCTACCGTTTTACCGGGTCCTTTTCTCTTTACAAAAAAAGGAAGAAAGATACCTGCGGCATGGCTGCCGCTACAAAAGGAAAATGATGTGCTGACATTTGTACGTACACTGAAGACAGTGCACCAACGCAACCACGCTACTCCGGGGATGGCATTGCTCGCACAGTGGCATCCCCGGTATTTAAAACTTTCTGACCGTATGTCGGAGCTGCTTGAAGAGCAGATAAAGGTTTTCAGATGGACGGGGGATATCATTACAAGGGAAAATGTAGTGGGAGCATTAGGAACGGGACTGGGGATGGGCATATATTTCGGTCATGGCAGGCCGGTAGGATGGGTTGGATATTACGGTATGCGTTCCCACCATTTTAAAGATTTCAGCGGTAAGCCTATGGGATGCGTGTTATCGCTATGCTGCAGGACTGCAAGCCGCAGGAGAACGGGGGTCTCCTATACAGAATCCCTTCCTCTAATGGGTGTATCGGCTGCTGCTTTTGGCGCCGTGCGGGAAACGAAACATACAGACAACATGAAATGGGCGATAAGGATCTGTACTGCCCTGAATAATGGTATAGATAATTTAGGAGATCTGCTCCTGCAAGCCCAGCCCCCGAATATGGAAGCGGTACAACATTACCGTATTATCGGGGATCCGTTTGCGCCGTTATATTCGGACGCAGGCAGTATACAAAAGGCGAGCGCTGTAGCTGTCTTTAATTAAATCAATTTAATAAACATTGGATATGCAGGAATACGATATTATACAACAATTACGGCTTGAGCTTGGCATTGTAAAGCCACAGGTCACAAATGACATCAGGGATACCGACAGCTTCCGCGACGACTGGGGGCTGGATTCATTAGAGCTGGTGGAATTTGTAGCACGGATCGAGCAGACCTTCAGGATAATGATACCTGACAAAGACCTGCAGGAACTTCATTCCCTCAGCGCTACCGCTGTCTACCTGCAGGGCAAAATGATAGCGGCATGAACAACAGTATCGTGATCACCGGTATAGGTGTTGTATCTCCGTTGGGCATCGGGATGGATATGCTGTGGAACAATCTGCTGGCAGGTAAAACTTCGCTGAAACATTTTGCCGATCTTGAAGCAGCAGGATACCGGAATACCCATGCATGCAGAGTACAGGATTTTGAAGCTCCTCCTGTGCACCGTGGCACTTATATGGCTTTAGATGCCACAAAGCAGGCAATAGCTCAATCCCGTATTCAACTGCCTGAAAATACCGGTGTCTTTTTAGGAAGCACCCTGGGAGAAAGCATGGCATACGAGATGGCGGCGGAAGGTGCGGCTATTGACCCCGGACAGTACAATACTTTTTCTATTGCCAAAGCAATAGCAGGTGCATACCGGCTGACAGGTCCTGTGCAGGCTTTGTCTACCGCCTGTACTGCCGGCAACTATGCCGTGGGTATGGCAATGCATGCGCTGCAGCGTGGCGATATCTCCGTTGCTATAGCAGGCGGTGCAGAACCGTTTTCAAGAATTGCGATGGTGGGCTTCAGCAGATCCAGGGCAATGGCATCTGATGCATGTAAGCCATTTGACGCACAAAGGAGCGGTATGATATTAGGCGAAGGGGCTGCGATATTTATCCTGGAGCGGATGAACGATGCCGTACAACGCGGCGCAACGCCATTGGCAAAAGTATATGCATTAGGATTGAGCTGCGATGCCTATCATCCCACTTCTCCGCATCCCGACGGCAGGGGGCTGAGCAGGGCCATGATGGCGGCATTACAGCAGGCTGGTATCAGCAAAGATGAAGTGGACTGGGTGAACATACACGGCAGCGGCACCAAAGTGTCGGACACTGCAGAAGCCCTTGCTTTAAAAAGCGTTTTTACAACCGGCATGCCGGTGCTCAGCGGCAGCAAAGGTGCTATTGGTCATGCGCTGGGAGCAGCCTCAGCGCTTGAGCTCGCGATATGCGCACAGGGAATAGCCACTCAAACCATTCCGCCTACAGCCGGTTTTACTGTGCAGGATACTGCGATCGGGCTGGGTTGCACCACTGCAGTTGTTCAAAAAAAGATCCGTATAGCCATAAATAATGCCTCTGCGTTTGGAGGGTTGAATGCCTCTTTAGTGCTGGGCTCCTGTTTATCTTAAAACTTTCATTCATTATATGATCTGCCATGTTCATATAGGAGATACACTCGAAAAAGAAGCAATGCCGGGTATTGTAGACAGCATAGAAAAAGAATTTGGCAGGCCGCGCCGGCCGGATGCGACCGGTCTTTATGTGATCTCGAACCATACCGGCGCCAATGCCTCACTTGCTTTCTGGAAAGACGTAATAAAAAACGGGGCGGCATTTGCTAATCCGGAATTATTTCCCTGGACATTGGCCAACAGCGCCTGTGGTTATATTGCACGCCATTTTGGTATTACGGGCCCTAACTATACTTTCACCTGCCCTCCCGAAAACCAGGAGCATATCAATGAGGTTTTAAAACAGGCAGCAGAAGACCAGGAAAGGTTAGGACTGGAGGATACATTGATCATTATAATAGATTAGCGCCCCGACGTTGCTGCTATGGTTGATATATGATATTAACCCTTTCAAAGGTCTCTTAAAGTGAATATTTATCAATACTTCAAAAGAAATACCTGCGTTTGAAAAAAATCAAATCATCACAGCTTTATTATGACAGGTACCACTTTAAAAAAATTAAAGCTTTTCCTGCTACTGATCACGCTGCCGGCGCTGGTACTGGTGCTGGCAAGTTACCTGTATAAGATCAATGCTTCAGAGAAGCAGGTATCTGCAAAAAGTGCTTCAGAAAGGCATGAATAGCTTTTAAAAAAGATAGCCGCAAATGCACTAATAAATATTAAAAAACATTAGTGCATTCGTGGCTTTGTTATATCCAAAATAACCCTATCGAACAGTCCACTGAAATTCGTGGCTGTCAACAAAACGTCATTATCAGAACCGCTTATTTTAGCATCGCAATCAGCTTTTGATTGAGGGTAACATAATCATCGTTTTTTGCTGTGGTTGCCAATGCAATAGATTTATTGGCAGTAGCAACAGCCTCTTTGTTCTTACCCAGTTTAGCTTCGCATTTTGCTTTCTGGTACAGCACCCAGTAAGCATCGGGGCTTTGCTGTGCAGCTTTATTAAACCATCCTAATGCAGTATTCAGGTCTTTGCCGTTTTCAAGATAATAAACAGCGGCATTGAAATAAGGAAAGTTTTCCTTTCCCTTCAGGCTTTCAATCTGGGCGTTGATCTTTTTATCAATATCCGTAGTAATAGGGATCCTCACAATGGTTTGATCCCAGCCGATCAGCAACTCCATTGAAGACGGGTGTACCGAATTAAATGAGATCAGGAAAGATTCAAGCGAGAAAGGGAGGTCATCTACTGTTACTTTCACACGGGCCACGTCCTGGTCCTGCTTATAAGCGGCAGGGCTTGTTACATCCAACTGTTTGGTCAATATTACTGTCCATTCTGTTGGATTGGGAATGGTCAGCAATCCGTATTTACCTGCCGGCACTTTTTGACCGCCAAAGGTCACCTCATCACCAAAGGTGATAGTGGTAGCGGCATTGGCTCCTGTACGCCATACTTTATTCCAGGGAACAAGATCGCCGAATATCGTTCTTCCCTTCACTGCAGGCCTTGAATAAGAAACCTCAATGGAAGACAATCCGAAGTCCTGCTTTATATACTGTCCCGGTGAGGGCGCAGGCGTTTTCAACTGGGCCTGGGCAAAACAGAATATCCCGGCACAAGCAGCAAGTAAAATGATTTTTTTCATGTGTAGTCGTTTTTATTGATTAATCGGTATCAAAAAAGGAAAAACATTTTATACGCATAAATGATTTTTCCAAAGACGAAGATAACAGATAAGACAGTAAGAATAATTACGTAAAAAGGAATATCTGTATTCCAAAATCATATTTTCTAAAACTGGATAGCAACTGTTATTTTCCCTGGTTGATCACTCTCTGTCAACCGCCATTTAGGGCCTTCTTTAATCAGCCTGACGGCTTCTTTATTGCAGGCGCTGCAGGTAGATCTTTCTATTTTAAAATCATATAGCATACCTGCTTTATTAACTGTAAAAGATACTTCTACAAATCCGCCTGTAGTCTTATTTTTTTCGGAAGGAAGTCTTTTGTTATTGCTGAGATAGATATCATAATTACCCCACCCATCCACCGGCTCGGCTGCTGTTGCTTCATCCTGTGCCTCAGCCTGCTTTCTCATTTCTTTTGCTTTCTTAAGGGCATATCCTGTTACCACTACTTCCGACAACTCGTTATTCCCGGGAAAGAGCTTAATATTATTTAAAGGAATATCGGAGGCAAGCACTGCATTTTTAGGCTCATAGCCCACAGACCTTACAGAAGCGCTTACAATGGAGTCCCCGCTTAGGATAGTAAAATTGCCCTGTGCATCAGTATAGGTATGCATGCCGGCGGCGGTGATATTTACAAAGGGCAATGGCTTGTCATTGCTATCAGTAATCTTTCCTTTAAAGATATGAGAAGGAATATAGGCATTTGCCCTTTCCCGTTGTATTGTGGGCGCCTGCGCGGCAGACCGGGTAATATCCTGCTTATCCGCAGCAACATCCCCGGCTTTCGCTTCTACCTCATTTTTCAGCGGATTACCGGGTGGCGGCTGTGTCTTTACAGGCTGTGGTGCAGGAACCGCCTCTGTGGCTATATTATCGGATAGCTTAGATACAGTGTCAATACTTATATTATTTTTATTGGGTTTGATGATACTTTGCTTTTTTTCTTCCGGTACGGAAGCTTTTGGCTCATCCTGCGAAACGGTTTTGTCTTTCTCCTTATTTTCAGTTGATGAGTCCGGCACCGTAGCGCTTTGAGCAGCGGGGGGGTGGATCTCTTTGGTTTTTTGAGCTATCTCATGCCCCGGCAGCTGGTTAAACAAATACCAGGTGGTGGCAGTACCTGCTACCAGCAATATAGCTGCAGCGGCGCTCCACCAAACGCGGTACTTACGCATTGGTATGATCTTATTAACTGCATTCTTTTCACCCAGGCGCTGCTTCAGCGCTGCAATATCCGACTCCACGGGCAGATCAGGCACGCCGGCATAGCCTTCCATGGCTTCTGCAAGAAAAGGATCTTCCAGGGCAGCCTTTTCCAGCGCATGCTTCTCAGCGGCAGTCATCTGCCCGTTCAGATAGCGTTCAATATCTGCTGCTGTGTAAGTACCGGTATTTTTGTTGTCTGCTGACATTTAATATATACTCGTTTGCTCAGGTTTGTTTTTCTTTCTCCATACAAATCTTCAAATTTCTTCTTGCATTCTGTATATAGCTTCTCACCTTATTCCATTCATAGCCGGTGATCTCCACAATTTCTTCATAGCATTTTTGCTCTATATAAAAAAGCGCTACCGACCGCTTTTGCTGCTCAGGCAGCCTGTCCATACATTTCTCCAGCCGGGCAAACTGTTCTTCTTTTTCAAATATCCCGTTAAGATGCACCATTTCTTCTGATTGCATATAGTCCGAGCTAAAGCTTGTGGTTTTAAGGTTTTTAGGCGTACGCAGCTGCATCAGGCAGTGATTGCGGGTAAGCGTATGCAGCCAGCTTTTAAAATTACTTACTTCATGTACCTGCAGTTTTTGTACCAATTCCTCAAAAATATTCATTACGGCATCTTTGCTGCGTTCCTGCTCTTTAAAATATTTAAGGCAAACCCCGTATACCAACTCCATATACCGCTGATATAGCGCTGACAAAACGGAAAGGTCTTTTGATCGCTTATACAGCGCTATCAGATCCTGGTCACTATTTTCCGCAGCAGGTGATATGTTCTTAATAAACTCCAAGGGGCAATGTGCTGAAGGCAAGTTAAAATATTTTCATCAACACCATCCTATTTATGTAATCTCTCCCAGAAAAGCATCCAGAAGCTACAACTGAACTTAAAATAATTTTTATGAAGTACATTATTTTTTGCTGTGCCATTATTATGGCCTCACTGGCAGCCTTCTTACCCGATGCCCCGTTTACCGTTAAAGGAAAAATTACTGACAGCTCAGGGAAAGCGCTGCCCTATGCAGGTGTGATAGAAAAAAACACAGGCAACATTGTACAAGCCGATGCCTCAGGCGCTTTTCAGATCATTGTAAAAAGCAGTAGAGCCACGCTTATATTTACCGCCCCCGGCTATGAAGCAAAAGAAGTGAAAATTGCCGGACAGGCAATAGTGAATGTAATGTTGACTGATGCTGCAGACAAGCTTGAAGAGGTGGTAGTTGTCGGGTACGGAGCTAAAAGGAAAACATTTCCGGCAGCAGCCAATGGAGTACAGGCTGATATGGCCAGGAAAGCCAATAGCATTGCTGCTCCTGCGCCTTATATAAGAAGAGAAGCACAGCCTTCCGGATATTATAACAAGAATACTGATTTTGATACAGAAGATTATGACGGCATTGTAGAAAACCGCTTCAAAACCGCCAAAGACAATCCGCTCTCTACTTTTTCCATTGATGTGGATGCCGCTTCTTATAGTAATATACGCAGGCTCCTCAACCAGGGGCAACTGCCGCCCGCCGGTGCAGTGCGTATTGAAGAAATGATCAACTATTTCCATTATAACTATCCCCAACCCACCGGTGAAGCGCCTTTTGCCATGCACACAGAAATGTCAATAGCGCCCTGGAACAAAAATAACCGGCTGGTGCTGGTAAGCCTGCAGGGTAAAAAAGTGGCTACTGAAAAAATTCCGGCGTCCAATCTCGTATTCCTGATTGATGTATCAGGTTCTATGGAAGATGAAAACAAGCTGCCGCTGGTGAAGCAATCTATGAAAATGCTGGCCGACCAGTTGCGCCCGAAGGATAAAGTAGCTATAGTGGTATACGCAGGCAACGCAGGGCTGGTGCTGCCTTCCACAAGCGGCGCTAATATTCAGACCATAAAAGACGCTATTGACCGGCTGGAAGCAGGCGGCTCTACTGCAGGAGGCGAAGGCATTCAGCTCGCTTATAAAGTAGCCCTGCAGCAATTTGTGAAAGAAGGCAACAACAGGGTGATCCTCTGCACGGATGGTGATTTTAACGTAGGACCCAGCAGTGATGACGATATGGAGCGGCTGATAGAACAGGAAAGAAAAAGCGGTGTATTCCTTACCGTACTGGGCTACGGCATGGGCAACTACAAAGACAACAAAATGCAGAAGCTTGCAGATAAAGGCAATGGCAATCATGCCTATATTGACAACCTGAATGAAGCTAAAAAAGTGCTGGTAAGCGAATTTGGAGGAACGCTGTTCACTATTGCAAAGGACGTTAAGCTGCAGGTAGAATTTAATCCTGCCAAAGTGCAGGCATACCGCCTTATCGGCTATGAGAACAGGGTACTGAACAAAGAAGATTTTAACAATGATAAAAAAGATGCCGGCGATCTTGGCAGCGGTCATGCCGTAACGGCACTGTATGAGATCATTCCTGTGGGTGTGAAGAGTGATTTTATTGAAAATACAGATTCTCTGAAATACCAGTCAGCAGGCAGTTCCACTACTTCCGGCAACACTGCTGAAGAGCTGATGACAATAAAATTGCGGTATAAAGCTCCGGATGCCGATAAAAGCCGGCTGCTGGAACATCCTGTCACTGATGACCATATAGCTCTTGACAACACTTCAGACAATTTCCGTTTTGCCACCGCCGTTGCACAATTTGGAATGCTGCTGCGCCAGTCTGAATTTATGCAGCAATCATCTTATGGCAATGTGCTGGCTTTAGCCAACTCTGCCATTGCCGATGATAAAGAAGGATACCGCAAAGAATTTATTCAGTTGGTACAGAAAGCCAACAGTATAGCTAAAAAACAAAAGCCCGGGGAAGAGGAATTAGTAAGAAGAAGATAAAATAAATTGATTTAAAGAGAGGGTATGGGAGTGTGTTGCTTTGGGCAACTGTTTTTTCAGGTTTCCAACCTTTTGAAGGTTGGAAACCCTTTTCGCATTGTTAATACTATAGAAGACTGCTTCACAACAGAGACTGCTTCTCCGCTGCAACGTACCTCTCACATGAAGCATCCTGCATGCGGCTCGCAGTGACGCTCCAGAAGGAAAGACGTCTCCTCGGGAAAAGGCGTCATTTTGGGGAACGAAGCAATCTGCCTGACAATGGAGACGGCTTTTCATTCATGCATTCATGGCTCACCCTGCCTGAAAATCTGCTCCAGCATCTCATACAGTTCGGGGTGCTTTCTTTGCAGCAGGTCGGGACGTTCAAAAAAATATTCAGACACCACTGCAAAAAATTCCGCCTGGCTGCTGGCGCCATAAGGATCAATATCAGACTCATTTTTCAGGATGTCCTGTATATTTTTATGTATCATATTCACCCAGGGAAGCACATACCGGTGCTGCAGCAAGACTTCGGGTATACCATCCGTATCGCCATCGGTCTTGTCAATGAGATGAACGAATTCGTGTATAGCCGTGTTATTTTTATCGGTCTTATTTTCAAATCCATCCCGCAGTGCGTGTTTAGATAATATCATAATATGGTTCATAGGACCACTCCCTACCATTCCCATCACCGGTCTTTGGTTGCCGGTTTGTTCAAAGGCTTCATTAAAAGTTTCAGGATAGAGCAATACTTCATGCAGGTTGATATATTCCCAGTCGGGGAAGCCGAATATAGGTATAATGGCACTGGCTCCTATCAGCACACGGTCAAGATCTTCTACTGTAGTGTTCACACCTGTGATACGTACAGAAGAAAGAAAATGCTGCACCCGCTGTTCAAACCGGATGCGTGCCGGCTCACTGAGCCTGTTATAATAGGCAACATTTTCCTTAAGCAGCCTCAGGTAAGCATCAGGCAGATCTGCAAAGAGTTTATCCTTTTTGTTTTTCCTGGAAAAAAGGAATAACAGCAATAGCAGTATTGCGGCAAAAAGAAAAAACAAAGCCAGGTTATTCATATTTACAAAGGAACAATATTAAGCATACTTCATAAAAACAAAACGGGCGTATTCCAAATTTTAGCGCCATTTTCTCCCCTCTCCGCTGCGCGGCGAGGGGATTGCAGGGATGAGGGAAAAATAAGCAGCGAAAATTTGGAATGCGCCCAAACAAAACCACAAAATGCCCTGGCAAAGGATGCTACGCATTATTTTATTCTTACTAATCCTTTCATCTCTTATATATTTTGCTTAATTTTCTTTCTGTATCCCGGCTATAACACAACATCCAATATATGCCATACATTTCGCCTTAACTCCCTTTGAGAAATAATTTTAATTTTTAATGATGTAAACTTTTATCATGAGCATCTCCCGCAGGAAACTGTTGAAAACGCTCGCATTCAGCGGCGCTTCCATGGTGTTTTCACCCAACACACTGCTATCATGTACACGTAACAAAAAAGACCGGCTTGGAGTAGCGTTGGTAGGACTGGGCTATTATAGTACCGACCTGCTTGCGCCGGCCCTGCAGCAAACCAGGCGCTGTTATCTTGCGGGCATAGTTACCGGCACGCCGTCCAAAGCAGAAGCCTGGAAAAAGAAATACAATATCCCTGATAAGAATATTTACAACTACCAGAACTTTGATGATATCGCCAATAACCCTGATATAGATGTAGTGTATGTAGTGCTGCCGCCATCCATGCATGAAGAATATGTGGTAAGAGCAGTAAATGCCGGCAAGCATGTATGGTGCGAGAAGCCCATGGCAATGACAGAAGATGCATGTGTACGCATGATCGCAGCGTGCTATAAAAACAAGCGCTCCCTGGCTATCGGCTACCGCCTGCAGCATGAACCTAACACCAATGCCTACCGCGCCATTGTGAAAAACAAATTACTGGGCAGTGTAAAGCAACTGGAAGACGCAGCAGGCTATTTTGACGGCAGGACAGATCACTGGAAGCAAAAAAGGGAAATGGGTGGCGGTGTAATGCTTGACATGGGCGTATATGCCATACAGGGTGCGAGACTGGGCACCGGCATGGAACCATTATCGGTAGTATCTGCCCAAACATCCACTACCCGCCCGGAAATATACAAAGACGGATTGGCGGAAACAGCAATAGCAACCCTCGAATTCCCGGGAGGAGTAATGGCCAATATTAAAACCAGCTTTGGCGAGAACATCAACTTTCTCAATATATACTGTGAAAAAGGAGATATCAAAATGGAACCCTATTCCGGGTACGCAGGACTCAAGGGAAGCAGCCCGCTTGGAGAGATCAACACGTCCTATGAAGTGCCCTGGCAACAGGCCAACCAGATGGATGATGATGCGCTTTCCATTATGCAGGGAAAGCCAATGCTGGTGCCGGGAGAAGAAGGTCAACGGGATATCCGTATTGTAGAAGCCATCCTGAGATCAGCAGCTACCGGGCAGGCTGTAAGCCTGGTATGAAATGAGGAGGTCTTGATTCGAACCACGGAGGCACAGAGGTGCTTTCTTTGCGTTCGTTGCTCCTTTGCGATCTCTGCGTGAAATATCTTTATCTCCACTGGAAAGCGAAATACTCGCATTGCCCGTCAGTAGTATTGATCAGGGCATGGGCAACAAAAGCATTCAAAAAAACAAGATCGCCGGGAGCGGCATCATAAAATACATCGCCGATATGCATCTTAATAGTACCTTTCTTTACAAGAATGATCTCTTCTTCGCGATGTGTATGTGGCAAATGACTGTCTCTGTCCTTGTCGAGCGTGGTGGCATGCATATCAAATTTTTCAAACAATGAGGTAGACCGGTTATACTGCTGACGCCGCGCGCCACGGTCTGTCTTGTTTACTGCCACATCCTTCCAGTCAACAATAACAGAGCCTCCTGCTTTGGCAGCCGACTCATTATCCGGTGGCTTACCCGTTGTATACTTGAGCAGATAGTACACCGCTTTCTCTTTGCCTGTGTTCACTGCTCCATGCTCATCGCCGGCCATCGCCATTGCAACGCCACCGGGACCAATCGTTTTGGATTTACCGGCGATAGTCACTTTCAGCAATCCTTCTTTTACAATGATCAGCTCTTCTGTTGCCGCATGGGTATGCGGGGGATGGGCAGACATACCGGGCTCAAGTATGGTTATATGTACTTCCAGGTTGGTAAGATAAGGCGTAGCTCCGTCCATGATCTGTATCCTGTTGCGGCTGGAATCTTTTTGCACAGCAAGTTGCTTAATATGGTACACTGTGGAAGGCAAACTATCCGTCTGCGCTTCCGTTGTGCATACAGCGATGCAGGCGATCATCAGCAGGAGCATGGTTTTCATAGGCTAAATATAAGCCATTGCTGCGGGCTGTCAAAGTATAGCGGGTAGCATCATGTGAATGGGCAATGGTGAATGGTGAAATGTGAGACGACAGATGTGAGATTTTGATGTCTGATGTTGTCTGTTCACCATTGTCCATTCACTATTCACTTTAGTAAAATTTGAAGCTCATCCTGGATCCTTTTTTATATTTTAGCTCCTGATAAAGCTTTATAGCATATGGAAAAGATCTATCTCAGCGACTCAGGACCTAAAGTATCACCCGCCATATATGGATTTTACCGGTGGACCGGCAACGATCTTCATGAAAAAAACATGGAAAATATCGTTAATCTCTGCCTGGAGCTCGGCATTAACACTTTTGATCATGCAGATATTTATGGGGATTATAGCTGCGAAGAGCTTTTTGGCAACCTGATCAGGAAGAAAAATATCCGGCGTGATCAGATAGTGTTGTTCACCAAATGCGGCGTCAATCTGCCTCATCCTTCGCAGCCTGAGATCAGGGTAAGGCATTATGATACCTCACGGAAACATATACTCGAAAGTATAGACCATTCACTGCGCAGGCTGCATACCGATTATATTGATGTATTCCTGCTCAACCATCTTGACCCGATCTCCAACCTGGAAGAAACCGCTTTTACCCTGCAAAAGCTCCGGGAGAGCGGGAAAATAAAGAATATCGGCATTGTCAACTTTTCTGTTTTCCAGCACCAACTACTGAGTGCATACCTGCGCGCGCCTATTGTCACCAATCACATTGAGCTCAACCTGCTTAATACTGCTGCATTAGATAACGGGCAGTTAGATTATATCAAACAAAAATACATGCGGCCACTCGCCACTTCTCCTCTTGCAGGCGGGCAAATAGCCCACAGCGCGGAAAAGCTGCCTTCGCTGGTAAGAAAAAAGCTGGAAGATCTGGCGCCTAAATACAATGCAAATGCTGAATCCATAGCAGTGGCATGGCTGGTTAAGCTTGGTGCGCTCCCGCTGATAGGCACTACTAATGCAGGCAGGATCAGGAATATTGCAAGCGCCTTTAACATTGATCTGGATCACCAGGACTGGTATGCATTATATAATGCATCCCGGGGACAGGTGGAATAACCGGCCGGAAAAGGATCAGTGTTGTGTCAACAATAATTTGTCGTATTTTTTGTGAGAAGTAAGGCGATAAATGTGAGATACTCATATTTATCGCCTGCCTTCCGGTAGGCAAGTCTGCCGTTTCACGTTTGACTTAACATTACGTTGTACAATGGCATTACAAAGCGCAGGCGTTTTATTTTACCGGCATAGCGATACGCTTCCGGAAGTATTGCTGGTTCATCCGGGTGGACCTTTCTGGTCGAAAAAAGATAAGGGAGCTTGGTCTGTCCCTAAAGGAGAAATACAGGAAAACGAAACCCCGCTTGCTGCCGCCCGGAGAGAGATAGCAGAAGAAACAGGCATAACTATAACAGGAACGCTGACAGCGCTCACACCGGTTAAGCAGAAAGGAGGTAAAAAAGTTTTTGCCTGGGCCTGCCTCCAGGATACAGATGTCGAAAAAATTAAAAGCAACACCTTCGATATCGAATGGCCACCAAGGTCCGGGCGAATGCAATCCTTTCCCGAAATTGATAAAGCAGCATGGTTTAATATTCCTACAGCCATGGAAAAGATCCTGGAAAGCCAACAGCCACTGCTACTTGAACTGCAACAATTACTGAGCAATAAATAGGGTTATTTATTCGTGCATTCTGCACAACAGAGGAAGAAATAGCCACTAATGCACGAATAAATACATTAAAATTCATTCGTGCATTAGTGGCTTACGTTGCTTTGCAAATTATTGTTTCTAAAAATCAGCCCGCGTTCCGCAGGGCGCTGGATTCCGTGGCTTTGTCTTCCTTTTGCTCATCAACTACTTTTTTTTCGCATACTCTTCCTGGCAGGAGATTTTTTCTTCGAAGCAGATTTTTTAGAAGCACTCTTCCCGGGGACTGATTTTTTAGACGCAGATTTTTTTGTGGCGCTTTTCCTGGGGGCTGATTTCTTTGATGCAGATTTTTTAGCAGGCACCTTGGCTCCCTCCTTCCGCGCCTCCGAAAGTCCTATAGCAATAGCCTGTTTCCTGCTGGTTACTTTCCTGCCGCTCCCACTCTTCAGTTTGCCATGCTTTAGTTCGTGCATAGTTTTCTCTACCTTGTCCTGTGATTTTTTTGAATACTTTGCCATAGCATATTTTTAAAAATAAAAGCACAACAAACATGCCATGGCGTTGCCTTGAGATCGTTAGGGTATCTGTTCATTTCTTAACCATATTGTACCTTCCTCAGAAAAATATTCCCCGATAGCCGAGGAAGAAATGCAACAACTATATGAACAATAAAGCTATTTACACTTCTGATACTGAAGTGATTCTTCTTTTTTCATGCCGGCGAAATAAAGCTTTTGGCCGGTGAGCTCCATTTTCCTTCCGGTATTCGCTCCAGCTTCTTAACCTCCGGCGGATCGCTCATAGCTTCGCTATTTTAAAAACAATCATATTTCCCGGCCTTTAAATACCCTTCTGGCTGTGGAGGCATTAAAACAGGAGGGTAGACGGACCGCGGGGTACCTGTGTCAGCAGGCTTTCTTTCTCCGGCTGCCGGAAGTACAATTACAATATCCTCTTCCTTTGGAGAAGCGATGTGGAATCGTTCAGCATTTTTCAGATATCTTATTAGGGGAGTAGTATCTTTCTCTTTATCCGCTACAGTTAATATATCACCTGTCATATCATCCAGGGGATAAGAAAGTAATAAACTATTGTTATACATAAGACCGGGCATTTGTAATAATGAAAAAAATGAACTCACAGAACAGGTAAGACGACAAAAGGTAAAATAGTAACACAGGAGCTTCCTAATAAAATGTTATTGCAGGCTCCTTTCATTTAGTCTCCGGGTATCCTGTTCAACAAACGATTGAGTTTATTCCGTAATTCATCCCACAAGGCACGGGGATAAGATAAAATACCGGGTAATGCGATAACGGCAACAGTTGCAGTTCTTTTAATGCTCATGATACATTCAAATAATGGTTATTGTATGTTTGGACTGTTACTATAGAAGAAATTGTGCCAGCCCGATCGTGGCAGCTTAAAACAACATTGCTTTAACGTAGATTTAAAATCAGGATACCCTTATTGTCCGGGCTGATGTGTAAGCATTTCAAGCGCATCCCTGTCTGTGATTGCAATATCCTTTCCGATGGTCTTTATCATGCCGGCTTCGCTGAATTCCATCAGCAGCTTATACACTGTTTCGTATGCAGCGCCTGTATAGGAAGCAATATCCTGCCGGCTTATGGCAAACGATAGAAATCCGTTGGCATCCGTGCCAAATGTATCTTCAATAGCAAGTATGGCTTTGGCTACTCTGCCCTTCACCTGCATGTGTGCCATATCCCTCATGCGCTGTTCCGAGAGCATCAGCTCATCTGCCATGAACATCAGGAACGCATTTGCAAACCCGGGATTCACTTTTAATGTGGTATGAAAAAAATCAATGCTGATATAGCATACCGTGGTATCGGCAAGCACGGTTGCCGTAATGGGGTAAATATGAGTGTAGGTAGATAAGCCCCTGTGGCCTATAATATCTCTCTGACGCGCAAACCGCACCACCAGGTCTTTGCCGTCTGCCCATCGCTTATGGATCTTTACTACCCCTTCCGCCAGGAAGAAAACACCTTTTACTTCATCTCCTTCATTGAAAACGATCTCTCCTCTTTTATAGCGGAATACCTGGCGGTTGGCATCCAGCGCCGGCCACCATTCCTTCAGGCAATGCTCATATAAAAAAGTGCGGCTGGCATCAAAATCCCCTTTCTCTTTCTTCATATTGTTAAAGATAAAAGGAATAGCTATATCAACCATTAAGGCAGGTTTTCTTAAGAAATGGGGAGACCTGTTGCAATACCTGGCTGTGATGCAGGTTTACCACTTCTCCTATTATAATAACTGCAGGATTGGCAAGCCCGGCATGCGCTGCTTTAAAGAAGATATCATTTACTTTTCCTTTCACCATGCAGCATTGCAATGTAGTGCCGTTTTGAATAACGGCAGCGGGAGTATTTCCTTTGCCATAGCGTTTAAAAACTTCTGTTATTGCTTCGAGCCTGCTCATTGCCATTAAAATAATGACTGTTGCGGAGGATTGTGCGGCCAAGATCATATCCCCGGAGATCTCGCCGTTACGGGTGGTGCCCGTGAGCACCCAGAAGCTTTCACTCACTCCCCTGCAGGTAACAGGAATCATTTGTGAAGCCGGTACTGCCATGGCACTGGAAATACCGGGCACAACAGCCACGTTCATTCCGTATTGTACTGCCGCTTCTATTTCTTCCTGCGCCCTGCCGAAAACGAACGGATCGCCACCCTTCAGGCGAACGATGTTTTCGTGCGCTGAGCCATATTCCATGATCAAAGCATTGATCTCCGACTGGCTCAGGGAATGACAACCATAGCGCTTACCCACAAATACTTTTTTACAGGTTTTGGAAGCATGACTCAACAGCGATACATTCACCAGCGCATCATATAATATTACGTCGGCCACCTGCAAACATTTGACTGCTTTCAGGGTTATTAATTCAGGATCACCGGGACCAGCACCAACAAGATACAGTGTAGGCATTCAAATTATAAATAATAATATGTAATATTTTTCAATCAAAAATATAAAAATTTTGAAATTATACTATTATATTTACAATATTATTTTAATTATTACTATATTTTTAATGAATATTTATCAAAAAATGTAATATTTTATTTTTTAATATACGATTGTTTGCCATTTCTAACACTTAAGATCTGTATATGAAAGTAGTTGTTGTTGGTAATGGCATGGTTAGCTATAAATTCTGCGAAAAGCTTCTGACCAGGCGTCTGCCAGACCTTAGCATAACCGTTTTCGGAGAAGAGCAATATCCTGCCTACGACAGGGTGCACCTCAGCGAGCTCTTCAACGGCAAAAGCACAGACGATCTCTGTCTTGCCCCTGTATCCTGGTATAAAGACAACAGGATTGACCTGCATCTCGGCGACCCGGTGCAATATATCACTCCTTCGGTAAAGCTGCTGCAAACCTTTAAAGGATATGTAAAGCATTATGATGTTCTTGTACTGGCTACAGGTTCCTCGGCATTTGTGCCAAAGATCAACGGGATGGAAAAAGACGGTGTATTCCTTTACCGCACCATTGAAGATCTTCACCTGATAAAGTCTTATGCTTCCCGGGCACAGAAAGGCACCGTGATCGGCGGAGGATTGCTGGGGCTCGAAGCCGCAAAAGCGCTCCTCGATCTTGGCATCAGCGAAACACATATTATCGAATTTGCCCCGCGCCTTATGCCCCGCCAATTGGATGAAACAGGCTCAGCCATGCTGCAGTCTACCCTCTCCTCACTCGGGCTTACTATTCATACGCAAAAAAATACGGCTCATATCCTTGGCGGAGAATCGGTCACCGGTTTGGCTTTTACCGATGGCAGCACGCTTGATACGGATATCCTCATCGTTTCTGCAGGCATCAGGCCGAGGGGAGAGCTTGCGGCAGACTGCGGACTGGAAACAGGCATGAATGGCGGGATTGTTGTAAATGAGCACATGCAGACCTCCGATCCTTTTATTTACGCGATCGGGGAATGCGCTCTTTACAACGAAATGACTTATGGACTGATAGCGCCCGGCTACGAAATGGCCGAAGTGGCTGCAGGTGAGATACAGCATTTACATACGGGTGCAACGACAAGCTCCAAATTGTTCACCGGCTTTGACATGAGCACCAAACTGAAGCTGGTAGGTACCGATGTTGCCAGCTTCGGAGATCCTTTTGCAGAGGGGGACAACATCCGTAATATCGTGCTGAAAGATACCAACAAAGGTGTTTATAAACGTATCAATGTTTCGGCAGATGGTAAATACCTGCTGGGCGGCATCCTGGTAGGAGATGCGTCGCACTACAATATTCTTTTACAGACTTCCCGGAACAGGATATTGCTTCCTCCCCATCCCGAAGACATCATATTGCCGGCGCGTGAAGCTAAAAAAGAAGAGGGCGGCGGCCTGGCAGCGCTTCCCGGCGATGCGCTGATCTGCAGTTGTGAAAGCGTAACCAAAGCTGCCATTTGCCAGTCAGTAACGGAACAGGGATGCGAGACCGTAGATGCCATTAAAAAATGTACAAAGGCCGGCACCGGTTGCGGAGGCTGCCTGCCGATGGTCAAAGATCTTATGGTATATACCATGAAGCAGCAGGGAAAATACATCAGGAATATATTATGTGAACATTTCGATTATAGCCGGCAGGAGCTTTTTGATCTCATAAAACTGCATGAGTTAAAAACCTATGATACCGTCCTCGACCGTCTCGGTAAGGGAGATGGATGCGAGCTGTGTAAGCCCGCTATCTCCTCCATCCTCTCAAGCCTTTGGAATGAGATGATATTGCAAAAAGGAAATGACACGGCGCAGGACAGCAACGACCGCTTTCTTGCCAATATCCAGCGCGGCGGCACTTATTCCGTGGTGCCACGCATACCGGGCGGCGAGATAACGCCCGAAAAGCTGATAGCAATAGGGAATATTGCACAGAAATATAGCTTATATACAAAGATCACCGGCGGCCAGCGCATTGACATGTTTGGCGCTCACGTTAGCGATCTGCCGTTAATATGGAGTGAGCTGATCGCTGCAGGGTTCGAAAGCGGTCATGCTTACGGCAAGGCGCTGCGCACGGTTAAAAGTTGCGTGGGCAGCACATGGTGCCGCTTTGGACTGCACGACAGTGTAAGCTTTGCCATACGGGTGGAGGAACGTTACCGTGGCCTGCGCGCCCCTCACAAGATCAAATCCGCAGTATCGGGATGCATACGCGAATGCGCAGAAGCCCAAAGCAAAGACTTCGGCATCATCGCCACCGAAAAAGGCTGGAACCTGTATGTATGTGGCAACGGCGGCAGCAAACCCCAGCATGCCCTGCTGTTGGCCGCAGATCTCGACAGCGAAACCTGCCTGCGCTATATAGACCGGTTCTTAATGTTTTACATACGCACTGCTGATCCGCTCACCCGCACTGCCACCTGGCTCAACAAAATGGAAGGAGGTATTAATTATCTCCGCAACGTGGTAGTAAATGACAGCCTCGGTATGGCAGCTCAATGGGAACAGGATATGCAGCAACTGGTAAATGCCTATCAATGTGAATGGAAGACTGCCATTGAAACGCCTGAGATCAGGAAACGTTTTGCGCATTTTGTGAATGCACCTGAAGAAAAAGATCCCACCGTAACATTTGAAACGCTGAGAGGACAAAAAAAGGCCGGCAACTGGAAATAAGCTTCTCTTTCTTAACACTAAAATCACGACTATGGTCCATGAAAATGAAACGCTGGTAAAAACCCCGCAATGGATAACGGCATGCAGGGCAGAAGACGTTGCAGAGAACGGCGGCGTGTGTGTGAAACTCGGCGATCAGCAAATCGCAATTTTTTATTTTACCCGCCGCAATGAGTGGTATGCCACTCAAAATGAATGCCCGCACAAAAAACAAATGGCGCTTAGCAGGGGCATGATAGGCACCCGGAACAATGTACCGAAAGTTGCCTGTCCGTTTCACAAAAAAACATTTTCGCTGCTGACAGGCGAATGTCTGAACGGCGACGAATGCAATATAAAAACATACCCGGTGAAAGTAGAAGACGGAATAGTATACATAGGTGTAGACGATCCGCCGGAAGAACAATTTTCATAATTATCTTTTTACACGCACTATTCCTGACCGAACTGCGGTATATCAAAACTCAAACTGTTAACACTTAAAATTGTATTGTATGGATTACGTATCTCCTAAAGAAGTTGCAGGCAACATGATGAATGCTGCGCTCACCAAATCTGCTCTCCCGGTCAAAGACCTGCTGATAAGAGGCTGCCTTTCCGGCGCCCTGCTTGCCATATCGGTTGTCCTTGCCTGTGCTGCAGTTACTCAAACCAAAGTCCCGCTTACCGGAGCCATTGTATTCCCCGTAGGTTTTGTCATCATCTTCATACTGGGACTTGAGCTGGTTACCGGCAGCTTTTCGCTCATCCCTCTGGCCTATCTTGAAAAAAAGATCTCTGCGGGACTGATGCTGAAAAACCTGTTCTGGGTGTTCACAGGCAATCTCATCGGAAGCCTGCTGTTCGCCCTGCTATACTGGGCGGCAAGCTCAGAAATGGGAACCCTGGCATCTACCGGCGCTGTAGAGCAAATGATGGTAACCATTGCAGAAAAGAAAACTATTGTATATGCCCAACATGGAGTTGCCGGCTTCTTAAGCGCTTTTATAAAAGCAATGCTATGCAACTGGATGGTCTGCATGGGAGTGGTGATGGCAATGACCACCAAGTCTACCCTGGGTAAGATCCTGGGAGCAGGAATGCCTATTTTCATATTTTTTGCCTTAGGGTACGAGCACGCAGTAGTCAATATGTTTGTAATACCGGCAGGTATGCTGTTCGGCGCTAAGGTTTCTTTGAGCGACTGGTGGCTGTATAACCAGTTGATCGTAACACTGGGCAATATCGTCGGCGGACTGCTGTTTACCGGAGCAGCCATTTATTATACCCATAGCAAGCAACAGGAGCAGGACAGACCCGCACTCCAGCAGGCTGCATAAATTTTCTTTGCCATTTTTTGTTTGACATCGCATATCAACAGATATGTAAAGCACTTTTTACCCCAACCATTCAAATATGAAACTGTTACCATCAGCCATTATTCTTTTATTGATCATTTTAATTATCAACAATAACGTATATGCGCAGCTCAGCTTATCTGCACAGCTCCGGACAAGGACAGAGCTGCGCGACGGGCTGGGAGCGCCGGCAGCAAAGAATGCTGATCCTGCATTCTTTACCGGGCAACGCACAAGGCTGCGCTTAGGATACAGCACTTACCGCCTGAAGCTGGCAGTATCGCTCCAGGATGTCAGGGTGTGGGGACAGGACGTTTCTACGGTAAACCGTACTACCACGCAGGACAATAACGGACTGATGCTACATGAAGCCTGGGCGGAGATCGGCATCACAGATACAACCCAAAAGCATTATGCACTTTCCGTAAAGCTGGGCCGCCAGGAGCTTAGCTACGACGATCAACGCCTGATAGGCAATCTTGACTGGCCGTTGCAGGCGCGAAGACACGACGCTGCAGTATTACAGTTTAATACAACAGGTGGGATGATACATGCAGGATTTGCCTATAATCAAAATAAAGAAAGCGCAGCCGGCACCAAATACATCCAGAACCCGGCAGGGAACTACGCTGCGAATACCAACGGCAGCTCCACCTATAAAAGTTTTGAATACCTGTATGCACAAAGAAAATATGCAGGGGGAAACACTTCCTTTCTTTTCTTTGCGGACCAGTTCAATAAATACCATACCGGTATAGAAAATAATATTCCTGTAAAAATTTGGGATAACGGCGCATGGCAGCGGTTCACCACAGGAATGTATAGCTCTCATACACTGGGTAAAGCGCAGGTTACCGCTGAAGCATACTACCAGTTTGGAAAAACACCTGCAGGACAAAAGCTTTCTGCAGCCCTCCTGTCGCTGAATGCCATGATCGCCACCAGTGATCATTTCAGCGTGGGGCCCGGTATTGATTTTACTACCGGCGGTAATTCAGGGAATACCACTCGTGCATTTGACCCGCTGTATGGCACTCCTCATAAGTTTTGGGGGCTGATGGATTATTTTTATGCCGGCAGCACTTTCGGTAATAAAGGGTTGGCAGATATTTATATTAAAAGCAAATACAAGGCAACGGGTAAACTACAGCTTTCCGCTGAACTCCATCATTTTTCAAGCGCAAGCGCTGTGAAGGATATTGATGGAGCAGCACTCAGCCGGCAGTTTGGCATGGAAGCTGATCTGGTTGCCGGTTATTCGCTTACCAGCATTATCTCGCTTGAAGCAGGATATTCACATTTTTTCAGCACCGCGACCCTGTCTTCAGTTGAAGTAAAGCATGTGGACAATGCACAGAAGAACAACAACTGGGCCTACCTGATGGTCAGGATACAGCCGGAGATCTTCTTTAAATAACTCAAACCTGGTCAATATCCTGCCACGGGATGCTATTATCTGTGGCCACAAAATTGAGCATGCCGATAAAATCGTATGGCGTATTTTCGGGCGAAGGTTGCTTACGGCTGTTGGCAGCGGCAGCAAGGCAGATGCCATTACTGTTGCGGTAAAGTATGGCAAATGTTCCGGGAAGGCTTCCCCGCCAGAACCTTCACCGTCCTCAACCACCCAGCCGTAACCAAACCATACAGCTCCGGGAAAAAGATTGACGAACAGCATAAGCGCCCTATGCTAACATGGTTTTATTATTGAAATGAAAGCGCCGATCCCGGTTCATGACAGCATTTGCTCAGTTCGTACATATTCTGTCAGTGCAGGTCAAAGAATGAGCTCATCTTGCGTGCTCAAAAAAAGATATGACGGCAAAGTATAAGAACGCCCTGCAATACTTACTCAGTGCACTATATATTTTTATTTCGGCTGCTGCATGCAAAAAAGATACTGATAACGGGCAAATTATATACAACAACCAAAAAGTAACGCCATTAGTAACACCTGCCGGTACATCGCTTGGTGCTGCCATGACCAAAGAAATTGGTGTCGACGGCGGTATGCTTGAGTCTGTTGATAAAACCATCAAAGTAACTATCCCTGCCGGAGCTTTAAGCGCGACAACTACCATTGGCATCGAGCCTGTCAGCAATACCAATGTCGCCGGAATAGGCAATGCCTTTCGCCTGACACCTCATGGACAACAGTTCAGCAAGCCTGTAACCATTACCTTTTCCTGGGAGGCAGGCGCCGACACTATAGGCATGCTGCAAACACTCGGACTGGCCTACCAGCAACAGGACGGCATCTGGAGATTTGTTGGCGCCCGCTATCTTGACCCGGCTCAGAAAACAGTAAGCTATGCTACCAACCACTTCAGCGACTGGTCTTTAATGAATGAAATATCATTGGTACCCCACCGGGCAGATATAGATCCGGGTGAGCAGGAAAATATATATGCCAATCTCTTTGTAGCCATGGAGCCTGGTGATGATCTGTTTGTACCATTGCCCGGTACCACCAATACAGAGACTGAGCCGGGATACCCTGTAGGTACCCCTGTAGATCTGCCCGGAAAATATATAAAAAAATGGAACCTGGCAGGACCGGGTAAAATAACACCGATATCAGGTGCATCAGTAAAATACGAAGCGCCTTCTTCGATAAGCGGCTTTGCCATGGCTGCCATATCCCTCGAACTGAATCCACCCGATACGGCAAAGGGTCAATACCTGCTGGTATCAAATATTAATATCCGCAGCGGCAGTTGGATAGAGCTCAGCATTAACGGTAGCGGACCTTTCACTTTTGAAGCCTCACCTGCAGTGCATGCGGGTAACAAATACATACTTGCCAATCCCGACAATACCGGCGGCGGATATTTCCTGCTGCAGTGGACAGACGGTATCGGCATACATCCCTTTACAACAGGTAACGAGGGCACCTATTTTCACTGGCTGTCTACCAATACCAATTATATAAGCATGTACAGGACTGATGCCCATAGCGATCTTTTGCCAAGCGGCGGCAGCGTAAATGTAACAAAGGCGAGCGGCGGGAAAGCAGAAGGCACTTTCAATGTAACGGAAGCAGGATATGGCGATAACCTCACCTCGGTAACCACGGCGCAGGGAAGGTTCAAAGTTAAGCTGGCGAATTAAAGAGGTATGAACCGGAAATCAAGGAAGAAATAGCCACTAATGATTTTGGGATACAACTAAATTTCATTCATCGGACGATCAATCATTTAAAGAAATGAAATTTAGTTGTAAAGAATGTACGAATAAATACATTAAAATCCATTTGTGCATACGTGACTTTGTTGTATCCAAAAATCTATGAGGTATCTCCAGTTATTCAGCAGTCCCTATATAAGTATTTGACAACAGGTATGCCTTTCTCCTCTATAATAGCCAATCTAAATAGTGCCGGTGCAGTATTTATTGTTCGGCGTGCAATCCTACTTTGTTTCCTTCCGTATCAATGATCACAGCAATATATCCCGCCGGGATTTTCGTTACCGGTGCAACAATTTTCCCGCCGGCCTGTTCTACCCTGTCAAGGACAGCCTGGATAGCCGGGCTTGCGTTGATATATACCAGTGTGCCATTACCTGAAGGATTGTTTCTCATGGTTTTTGACAATACACCGGTTACACGTCCCGAGGTTGCCTGGACAACACTGGGATCAAACGGAAAGAAAACAGCTTCATCATTTCCGTCTGCCCGCTTAACCATCCGGATATCTAAAATGGTTTCGTAAAATGTCTTCGCCCTGTCAATGTCTGATACAGGAATTTCAAACCAGGTCAAAACGTTGGTCTGCTCATCAATTTTTTTCAGCTTTTGCATACTTCTATATTTTCTGCAAAGCTCACAAAAGCAGTAGTATTTACCCTGTGACGATCGTCACATAATTACAGCAAAATTCTCCGTTTTCTAATGCGGCTTAACGTTTCTCTTGCTACGCCCAGGAATGACGACAATTGGGAAAGTGAAACCCTTTGCAGGATCTCAGGATACCGGGTTTCCAGATACTGCAACCGCTCCTGTGCGGAATAAAGCTTGAACAGGTTTGAAAATTCTTCCTGCTTCGTAGCAAACAGGCGGATACAGTTCCGTCCCAGGCTGTCTATTTCGGAGATCTGCCCCGCTAACCGGAACAATTTATCCTTGTCAAAAACTATACCGGTCAACGGTTCGCAGGCAATGATATTAAATTCCGATCTCTTCCCGCCGCCAAAGCTGCTGATATTTGTTGCAATTTCGTTTTCAAAGAAAAAGCCGGTGTTCTTTACTACCCCGTCAATATCATAATAACTTTTGCAATATCCTTTGTCAATATAAAAAAGCGAGCTGCAGACTTCTCCTTCTTTCAGAAGAAATTCATTCTTTTTAAACTCCCGTTCTGTCAAAGCAATTTTTAGCAGTTCCCAGCTTTCATCGGAGAATGCCGTTAGCGAACGAATGTATTTTAACAGGTTGTCCATTGCTACAGCCATCTTCTTACACGTTTCTTATATTCAATAAATTCATCGCCAAAGGCCCTTTCCAGGTATTTTTCCTCGCTTTTAATAACATAAGCCTGCATGATGAAAATGAGCAAAGGTACCAGGATAATATTCCACCAGTTGCCGATAAAGCAGGTTATGCCGAGATAGATAAAAAGAAGCCCGACATACATGGGATTCCGCGAAATGGCATATACTCCATCCGTCTGAAGAGAGGATGCCGGCTTTACCAGAATAACAGTATTCCTGGTTTTAAAAAACTTAGCCAGGCTGGTTGACAGAAAGAAAAATGCCGCTATGAGGAACAAAATACAGATCCCCCTGGTCAATCGTAACCGGAACAGGGCATCATCAATGTGAACTCTTTTTTGGATAAAGATCGCGGCAATAAAGATTAAAACGTAAATCAAAGGCGGAGGAATGTAAACACCCGGGCTGTCTTGTTTCGTTTTCATGCTTTATATTGTTTATCGAATAGGATCTCTTCCTATGAATCTCGTTTTCCCATTAAGAAAATCAATAGCTTTCTGCACATTTCTTATGATGCTTTCATCAGTTTTAAGCTGCGCTATATAGCGTATGATCTCTTTTTGTAAAGAGGAGGAGAGGCTCTCAAACTTTTTTTTTGCTTTTGGGCTTTTGCTTAAAGCCGATACAAGCCTTGGATGAGGGTGTATAGTCCTGTCATCCGGGTCATAAGCAATGGTTATTTCAATTGTTTCGCCAACCCGTTTTGGGGATTTTTTTAGCATTACGGTGTTGATATAGAGCCGCCACTCGCCTTTATATTTCAGAAGTGTTTGTGTATAACTTTTGCCACTTACCGTTCCACAGACAGGGATAGTACCTCTGTCTTTTTTTGCCTCCTCAAAAATTTGCGCCAGTATCTGCGGGGGTACGAACACAAAAGGATTGATACCTATGATTTCTAATTTCGCTTTAAAGATCAACATATATTTTCCCCGGTTACTGCAAAAGGGAATACTGGTCATCCCGGCACATCATTAAATTACCTTCAGCCGCTCTTCCTCCAGGTCTATCTGATACAATTGCTGGCGAATGATTTCCTCATCAATTTTTGGGTCTTTATTGAGCTCGGTCAGGTATTGCCTTTGTATCTCAAGCACTTCCACAAAAATAGTTTTTGTTTTTTTATTCATTACGATGCCGTCAGTAGCCTTTGATCGTTCTTCCCATTGCTTCAAAAATTTTTCCATCCCTAACTGACTGATAAGGTCCTCATCATACTTATTTTTCAGGAACCGGTAAACATGTTCTTTCAATCCCTTTTTCATTTTCTGTTTCATTTCTTCTTCTGATTCCCGGTTATTAATCGTATCAAACAGCCGGCTGCTCCTGATGAAATAAGGAAGCGTAAGTCCCTGGACAACCAGCGTAAGTAATATCACAATAAAAGTGATGAATAATATCAGGTTCCTGTGGGGAAAAGCTATATCATCTTTAAGCATTACCGGGATGGATAATGCCGCCGCTAGCGATACTACACCCCGCATGCCCGTCCACCCCAGCAGGAGCGGCATCAGCCAACGCCGCCTGTTGGAATTAAAGCGTGGTGCAACACCGGGGCGGAAAATAAGCGTTGTTATTAATGCAGCATAAGAGCTTATGATCCTTGCAACAATCAAAACAATGCTCACCAGCACCCCATATCCGATAGCTGTATGCAGGGGAATCCCTTTTGATCGTAATCCGCCTACAATCTCAGGCAGATCCAGCCCGATAATAAAAAACACGATGCCGTTCAGTACAAAAACAAAGCTCTCCCATACGCTATATCCTCTTACCCTGCTTGCGCTATTCAGAAATGTCAACCGCCGGGCAGACATAAACAGCCCTCCTGCCACCACCGCTAAAACACCAGAGCTGTGGAATTGCTCTGCTATCCAGTACATAAAGTAGGGCTCTATTAATGTTAGGGTGATATCTGAGGGCGCATTTGTTGGCAGGCGTTTATGCGCCTGAACAAATATCCCCCCCAGTAATAAACCGATACCAACACCCCCGATTATCATCCATAAAAAAGACAATGTTGCTTCATGCCACACAAACTGGCCGGTAACCACTGCAGCCAATGCAAACCGGAAAATAATAAGGGAAGAAGCATCGTTGAGCAAACTTTCTCCTTCAAGAATAGCGGAAGTGGACTTCGGGATCTTTACAAATTTTGTGATCGCCCCCGTACTCACCGCATCAGGCGGCGATACAATCCCGCCTAATAAAAATCCTAATGCAATGGTAAATCCGGGAATAAAATAGCTGGTAACAACGGCTACAGATAACGCTGAAAAAAATACTACCAGGAAGGCAAAGCTCCCGATGATACGCCACCATTTCTTCATTTCCTTATAGGAAACAGACCATGCGGCCTCACATAACAGAGGGGGAAGGAAAATAAAAAATATCAGGTCCGGATTTATTTTTATCACGGGCAGACCGGGAATAAAGCTGATCAGCAAGCCGGCAACCACTAAAAATATAGGATAAGCGATCCTCAGCCTGGCAGCCCACATCTCCAGCAGCACAATAACAACAATCATTGCCAAAATGAGGGGTAACAGCGTGTGCATCAATATTTTTTTTAACAGGGAAATGAAAATATGTAAAAAAGTGAATACACTACAGATGGGCACATTCCAAATTTTCGCTGCATATCTTTCCCTTACCCCTGCAATCCCCCCTGCGCGCAACGGCGAGGGGAGAAAATGGTGCTAAAATTTGGAATACGCCGCTACAGATCGGAAACTCATCTTTATTTCCTTTTAAACTTCCTGTATTCCGCAGGTAAGTTCAAGGCTACCATTCTTACCTGCTCTAATATAATCAATCTTGTCAAGAAAGTTTATTGTTGTCTCAATTCCCGCTAAGCAGAAAGGGGGGGCCACCTATAAAAGTGCATTGTTTATTCTATTGCCTGCACAATCACCTTTATGAATATACCGGCGCAGCACAACTTTAATTAACAACCATCTTCACATCTTTGAACATAAATGGATTATCGCTGATCCTTAGGCTTCTGCCACTCGCAGTGGTTACATTTTTGAGTATGACTTCCCTGGTTTTCACATAGGGAAACTTCTCCCGGTAGGAATCGTCGGTCATTTGCGGGTTGAAATTTGAAAAAATGGCGGGGCCACGGTAATCCTCCGGATGATCAGCGTCGTTGATCCGGAGATTTTCAATGGTGATCCTTTCCGGCATATAACAGGTGTAACCAAAATCATGCTCACCGGAATAAGAGCCGCCTATCAGGGCCGCGCTGACCGGTTTGCCGCCTTCAGGTACAAAAACACAGTTGCGGATAAAAAATTCTCCCTGCCAGGTACTGCCATAATCGCTGCGCAGGTTGATAAGCGTTCTGCCGTTAATTGTTGAGTTCTCCACGGTCAAAATCCCGCTGCCGATGGCATTGATACCCATGTGCCCCAGGGTGGAGTTCCGGATAGTGGCATTGGCAACGCCCATGTGGGCATCAAACCGCGAAAGCGTGCATTTGTCGTAAAGAAGATTTTTGCAGTAGTTGGAACCAAAGATCCCCCAGTAGGTCCTGTCGTTGATATCATTTGTCTGGCTGCAGTTCACGAATGATATATTGACCGCACGGTTTACCGAAATGTCGTAAGTGCCCATGGAAACGGGCTTCCCTGCCGCGCCGATGGTGCTGTATGTTTTATGCCCGGTAAAAATGCAATTCTTAACCGTTACATAAGCGCAGTCGCTGATATTAATGAAGCCGCCATAGGGCGCACCATGGTCTCCCTCGCCGGTAACACAATGCGCAAGCCCATCCACAATTACATTGGAACGCCTGATCGCAATATTACGGCTGTAATAGGTGTACTCCGATGTCGCTTCATTGGCAATGGTGGTAAAACGGCCTCCCGTGATGCGCAGGGTATCCCTGTTTATGGGAAGCGCAGTGATGTCTGTGATCTGATCAAAGTCCCAGATGATCGGCGCATTCATATCTACTTTGCCGTTCCGGTCTACAACAAAGATATCTGTTTGGGGTGATCCGTTATTCTGGTTCAGCCCAAAGCGGATATAACGTTTTACATGAGCGTTGGTTACACTGATAAGGCAGGGCGCGGAAAATGCGACATTGATTTTCTCCTGGTTTCTCCTCAGCGAAGATAACGGTTCGGGTATGAAAGGCAGCAAACCGGAAGTGACTGTAAATACAGATGCATTACGGTTTTGTACCCGGGTATCGTCAATAATGAAGGCGGCCGTCCCAAAATCGGTGTCTGTCCGGATAACTGCTGTGCGCTCCTTCCCCCCGACGTAGTATGTGGCCCCCTCATCGGCTTTCACTGAAAGCCCGTTTTGGTTGGCAAATGCATGAGCTGCAGCGATAGCGTCTATATCATCTGTTTTACCATCGCCCCTGGCGCCGAAATCACTATAGCGCACCATACCGGCAGCTTTAAATTTCCGCGCATCTCCCGGCGATACATTCACCTGTAATTCTCCTTTCTCATCAACCTTTACACGGGTTTTTCCCTTTTCGGATGTGATCACTACATATTCAGACGCACCCTTGAGCTGTGCCTTCACTCCCAATACAAAAAATGATAAGAAAAACAATAAGAGTGTATATTTCATCATGAGCAATTTTAAACCGAAAGAATGTCACTAAAGTTATGAAGTTGAGGATGTAATATTTTGTTGAACAGCCTTGTCAGCAAGCCTTATGTTAGCGGTTCATTGTTCGCTTTTCATCATTTACATATTCCAGAATTTCATCCCGCTGGCAGTCCAGTGCTTTACAGTTGAGCATTTGTGTTTGTGGCGGAATTTGGAAAACGTCCCGCTGGGAACAAATGCTGATTAAAGATACAAAGCTCATTGTTAATTCTATAGCTCAATTTATAACGTCCGGCTGGAACTACAGATGATAGATAGGTGAAGCTGAAGCGGCGTTATCTGTCCGCCGACATAACACAAATGCACATGTTATAGGCAGGGCATTTGAGAGCTTCCAGTCAAAATATAAAGTACTGTGTCAAGGTGAGTAAAGCCGCCAATTCGTTTTGAACTGACGGCTTTAAGTCTTACTGTTGTTCGTCCAGCCGGATAATGAGTAATTTGTCCATTGTAGTGACTGTCACCCGTT
>MKWG01000040.1 GCA_001899685.1 Sphingobacteriales bacterium 44-15 | reverse complement strand
ACCTTCCAGGATATGGTATGCCGTCGCATGTGATGCACCCATATTGCCACAGCCAACCACCAGCACACGTAATTTGTTTGTTTTTTCTGACATAATAATTTTTTAAGCGCTATGAATGTAGTGAATGAATACAATCCTAAGTATTTTCTTCAACCGTTTTTTCAGGAACGTTGACTCCCTTCTGTTTATCACGAAAAAAAATCAGGAAAATAATCAGTACAACCAGGGCACCCCATGCCGGATAACTCCATATTCCTTTCCAGTCATGCACAAAGCTGCCAACAGGAGTGTCAAAAGTATGCGATGCCAGGGAAATACCGGCCAGTTGAGTACCCACAAAAGCTCCGACTCCCCATAGAATAAAAGCTATAAAACCTTGCGCGGCGCCGCGTATGCGTTCATTCGCTTCCTCATCCACGTAAAGCTGTCCCGTAATAAAGAGAAAATCATAACATACTCCGTGAAGCAGGATAGCTGTAAATACGAAAAAGGATTGCATAGCAATAGTATCCACACTTCCCGCCAGCAAAAAGTAGCGTACCGCCCAGGCAAGGATACCAACAAAAATAGTTCTCTTATATCCCATATACCTAAGCATGACCGGCAATAAAATCAGGAAAATAAAATCAGACACCTGGGCCAATGACATCTTTGCTACCGTATACTTCCAGCCTAATTCGGTAACATACAAATTCATATTAACGAAATAGAAATAAAGGGGAATACAAATAAGGAACATACATACAATGAAGATAGCAAACGAAGTTTTTTTCAGAAGCGCCAGCGCATCAAGGCCCAGGATCTCTCCGAGACGAACATCCTTTCCTGTTTTCCTGGGAGGAGTATGGGGCAAAGTCAGCGAAAATAATCCAAGCAGTACAGACGTCACCGCAGCAATCTGAAACTGAACAGCTGACTGCTCGGCTTCAAATATAATACTTACCGTCACCCCGCTGGCTATCCACCCTACTGCTGTAAGCGCCTTGACCGGAGGGAGATCCCGTTTGGGATTGCTGAGATGATGAAGAGAGAGAGAAGTACCTAAGGCAAGTGTCGGAACGTAAGTGGTACAATAAATGATGAGTACAGGATAGAATGAACTGAAGGTAGTCAGCTTTGAAAGAACGAAAAGCAGAATGCCACCCACAAAGGCCAGGAATGCCAGTATCCTTTCGGATGGAAAATAACGGTCGGCAATCAATCCTACAAAAAAAGGAGAGATCATTGCCCCTATTGCAAATGCACCATAGGCAAGCCCGATCTGTTCGCCTCCAAAATGAAGCGTCCTGCTAAGATAAGTTGCCATGCTTACGTACCAGGTACCCCAGACAAAGTACTGGAGGAACATAAAAAATCCAAGCTTGATTTTAAGTTGCGTTTGCATAGTAAAACGATTTGGAGGTCTATAATGTTTATAATTCTTTTATATGCAGATCTTTCCACCGTACTTTAATGCCTCCCCCGCTGTGGATCTGGAGAGCGATAAACCCTTTTCCCGCTCCGAATTTAGCATCCTTAAGATGAACCATCTCCACTCCGTTGAGCCAGGACGTTATTTCATCTCCTGTTACCCTGATGCGCATGTGATTCCACTCGCCCTGCTTTAGTATTTTTTCATTCTCCTCAGCCGGCTGTATCAGCCAGCCCCTACCACCTGCACCGGACTCATACACTCCTCCCGTATGGAGGTTTAAAGGAGCAACTTCCACCTGCCAGCCTGCTATAGCCGTGCCCTTTATATCGGAGCGCACAAATACTCCGCTATTGCCATTTGCTTCCTGTTTGAAATCAAGATCAAGTATAAAATTCTTATACGCTTTGGCGGTGGAAAGATATCCGTATTTCCTGTCGGGACCACTTTCGCATACCAGCTCTCCTTCATCAACATACCATTTTTCCGTACCGTGAATTTTCCATCCCGATAGATCTCTTCCATTAAAAAGACTGCTATAACCTTCGGGAACATAGGAAGGCATAGCAGGCAAAGGCGTCAGCTCTACCCGCCTGTAAAATATTTCGGCACCCTCTGATTGAATTTGTATGCGACCTTCATCAGGCTTGGAATGTATCGCATAATTCACAAGCGTGCCGTTAAGATAAATAAAAAGCTCCTTCCCCCTGGCTATACATTCCAGCCTGTTCCATTCCCCTACAGGATTTTCTATATCATTTTTTCCTCTAAAGTCTTTTTCATCCTTCCACTCCGGATCGCGGCCATACCAGTTGATACGACCGCTGTTCACTGTTACAGGATCCCCTCCGGGCTGGTAGATATAGGAGCCGTTCTGCTTTTCTGCCGCCACCGGGCTGGTCAGCAAAAAATCATTGCTTTTATCGCCAACAACAATAAAATCTCCTGTGCCGCCTTCGATCACATTACATTCTATGGAATGCATCCAGATGCCGGAATATGCCCCGTCTTCTCCCTTCGAATGAAAAAGAACGCCGTTATCGCGGGCTTTACCCAATCGGGTACCATAGGTCTTATCTCCCCATTTATACTCAACAACCAGCTTGTAATTTTTATACTCCTTATTAGTAGTAATGCAGCCCCATTCCTCCCCGGAAATATGGATCACACCGTTCTCTACCTTAAACACTTTTTGGGGATCATTGTCGCGACCACGGTCTTTGATAAACGTATACCACCCGTCAAGATTCTTTCCGTTAAAAAGACGGACCGTATGCTGCTGCCCCGTAACCACCTGAGCAAAGGTCCTCTCCATTTTTCCCGCGATCATCAAAGCTCCAATAAGAAGGAGTAGAAAGTTTTTTTTCATTGTTTGTTGTTTTATGTTCAGGTTTCAGCTATCAGGTATGAGCAGTGAGCTATCAGCTGATAGCTCACTGCTCATAGCTCATCGCTCATCGCCCATTGCTCATTGCCCATTGCCAGCTCACTTCAATGTCTTGATATATTCCAACAGGTCGGCCATATCTTCTTTATTAATAGATGTTTCCAGACCTTCGGGCATTAATGAAACCGACATAGGCGACATAGATTTTATATCGCTTTTCAAAATAGTTTGCACAACACCGCCAGGGCTTTTAAGAATGATATTATTATCGCTTTCGTTCTCTATGATACCGGCGAAAGCCCTGCCATCTGTAGTCTCAACGGTATAGCCTTCGTAGCCGGCAGCTATATCATGGTTAGGATTCAGGATCATCGTCAAAAGATTGATCTTTGTCTGATGGCTTATACTATGCAGGTCCGGTCCAAAATTAACGCCTGCACCTTCCAGGGAATGACAAACACTGCAAACTGTTTTAAATACCACTTTACCTTTGGCAGGATCCCCGTTGCGGGTAGTAGAAACATTATAATCCAGGATCACCTGTTCCCTGTTTCCTTCACCTGTATCTTTAAATATTTTTTTTGCGATTTCCTGTATCGTTGTATCTGAATATTTCAATAGCCTGTTTTGCGTATTCCTGCTGATCCATGCCGGTTTGATCTTATCACTTTCAATAGCTTTAACCAGGGATTGTACCCTGTCTGTACGAGCTAAAAATCCTGTTTCTGTCACCTCATGAACTTTAGGATTAAATGTATTCCATTTATCCAGTAATATATTGGTAGATGCATCCTGCTGGTTTCTTAAAAGCACATTCACCACTGCAAGCTGAATGTCGGAAGGCTGGTCGGACTGAAGCAACCTTTCCAACAGAGGAAAAGGAATTCCTGCCGGATCCAGTCCCAGCACTTTAATGGCAAGAATGCGGCTTTCGTCCGGCTGACTTACTTCTGCAGCAATTGTTTTGGAACTGCTGATAATATTTGCCAGGTCATTTGAACGGGCCAGTTGTACCCGTGAAGCCATTTCTATAGCAGCGGCCCTGACATTACCGGGCTGACCTGAGATTAATCCGATCAGTCCTTTTTGTCCTTCGGCGCTCAGCCTGATCTTATCATTGTTCCTTTTCATCCCGGTTACCACGCCCTGTAAGCCTGATACTATCACGCCGGTATCTTTTACTCCCGATATCATTTTTACAAACGAAGACAATTCACTTGCTTTATACTTAGCTCCGACGATAGAAGCGATCTTTCTCAGAAAATCTTTTTTTCCGACATTTCCCGAATCACTGTCCGTTCCAAAATCTTTAAAAGTTTCATACCACTGTACTGCATTCCCCGACGCGCTCAGCAGCACTGCATCCTGGAACCATTTATCATTGATATGAGCTGAAATAATTTTGTTTAAAGCCTGGAAAACCTGTGTATTGGAATTCGCAACATTACTTAAAGTGAGGGCTGCCTGGAACTGCACTCCTGCATCCCGGTCTGAAGCGGCATTGATCACTCCCTCAAGAATATTCTTTTTATCCATCCTCTTTTCTGCAAGCAATACCGCCTGCTTTTTTACTACCGGATCGGCATCCTGCAAGGATTTTTCCAATAAGGTATCTGTCAAGGCATTTAATCCTTCAAGAGTCCAGAGAGCATGGATCTTCCCTTCAGGGCTTATATCTTTTGACAGTAAATCTTTGATCAGCGGAACAGCGTTCTCATCCTTATGATCTACCAATAACCGCTGTGCATTTATTCTCCACCACTTATTAGGATGGTTCAGATAAGCCACCAGTTCTTTTATACCTGCCCTGCTCAACGCCGGCACTTCCTTTTTATCAGCTTTAAAATCTTTGGGAACAATTCTATAGATCCTGCCACGATCGTTACCTTCCAGGAAGTCGGATTCTTTTATTTTACCGGCATGGGTATAAAATCCGCTTGAATCAGCCATCGCCAGCCAATCGGGATGCTCTACCAGCTTCCGGTAAAAATCTACAACATACAAAGCTCCGTCAGGACCTACTGTTAAGTTTACGGGACGGAACCAACTGTCTGTGGATGCCAGGAATTCTTTTTCCTTTTCTGCCCTTTCCGCTTTGAAAGTCGGACCGTCAGGGCTTAAAATATCTGCATGCACTAAATTGGAAACCGGTTCGCAGACAAAAGATGCACTTGCATATTTCCCCTTAAAAAGATCACCGGTGTATTCGCAAATGCCGCAGGCAGAAGTAAAGTGCCCCATTTCAGATTCATGAAGGTTCAGCATGTCCTTTGTAATGGAATATACCGGGGCAGCATTGCCGTGATCGGATATATCGGACATGGTGGCGCCTATGCTAAAAAAGGGATTATTGGATAAATATTTTTCATTAATCACCACATGCCTGATATGCACATTATTCCAATCGGTAAATTGATTGTTGGAAGCATCAAAAGATAAACCAAACTGAGACATACCACCGGATGGCTCTATTTTAAACTGATCAGGCATAACCCGGAAATTAGTTCCCGGAAATATTTTGGCTAATTCCTGCCCGGGTTTTTCGGGAAATTGCAGCGGGTTTCCCTTGCCCTCAAATTCTTTACGCCATTTTCCGCCGCCTGCGCGTGAGTAAGCGCCATAGATCCAGTTGTCCAGCCCATACCGGAGGCTGCCCATTCTCAATTGGGGATTGGTAAATGCAAAGCCTGTAAGCAGCACATTTTTAACATCAGCCTTCCCGTCGCCATCCGTATCTTTTAAGAACAAGATATCCGGTGCTGAAGTAACTAAAACGCCTCCTTTCCAGGGCATGACGCCATTGGCATATTGCAACCCGTCTGCAAATACAGTCCCCGTTTCATAGAAGCCGTCGCCATCCTTATCTTCAAGCAACATTATTTTGCTTTTTGGTTCTTTGCCTTCACCATAATCATCCATCTTTTCGGAGGGATAATCATCCATCTGCACCACATACATCTTACCATCTTCATCAAAAGCCACTTCTACCGGGTCGGTCACCAACGGTTCCGAAGCTGCCAGTTCAATGCGGTATCCTTCCGGCAGTTGGAAGGTAGACAGTGCGTTTTTGGGCGAATAAGGGGGTTGCCGGGATGACTCCTGATCACAGGCCGCTATTGTCATTAGAATAGTTACTATAAGCACAAGCGATAACACATTCCTTCGATTACATTTCATATTGATAATATTTTTAGCGTGATATTCTTATAAAGACCAAGCTGAATGCATTATTTTAATGTTGAAAATAGGGACATTAATTCTTTTACGATCTTTTCAGATGCATCAACTTCCACCCTGTTGGTACTAAGCCATGTTTCATATCCGCCCAGCTTATGCTGATCCGGCGTTGGCAGATATCCATAGTACCCGTTTGCAATTTCAATGGTAAAAGTCGGCTTAAAAGGACTTTTCGCTTTTATGTCCAGCCCTGTTTTTGTAAAAACTTCAAAGGGAACGGCGGCAATTCCCAGATCCCCTATACGAAAAGCCTGCAAAGGAATATTTATCTCATTTGGCCATTCCTGTTCCATTTGCAATACCCTTGCAGCATATATTTTCTCCAGGGGATGATATAGCGGTTTGGCTGTATCAGCTCTGGCAATCACTTTAGCAATATTTGCAAGCATTTCGGGAGTGGCGCGACGTACCTTAAGCGGCAAATCAGACTGTACTGCCTGCAACTTTACCCAATCCTTATGTTTTATATTCTTATAAACGCGGAGCACTTCCTTAGCCACATCATCGGCTACGATCCGCATTTTTGCATAGGGTGGATACCTCTTAGCATCTCCCCCTATAACATCAATATTATTCACATCGCCGGAAGTGCCATTAGACATAATACCTACAAACGGCGGATCCTGCCTGTCAGCCTGTAGTAATTGTTGAACACGGTCGGCAAATACTGCAAAATAATCTCCGGATATATCATTTGCCGGCACTCCTCCTACATAATGTAAAGAATAATTTGCAAGCAGGGCAATAGGCCGGCCGGCTGTAGACTGAACAGAGATAAATGACACTTCAGGATCTGTTCCCCCGGCTGGCTCCACAACATCCGGGTTTCCAACGCCGGGGTTCATCTTTACTGCATCCCAGCCACCGAAGGGATTCATCACCGGGCTTTTCATCCTGTAGCGGCGGTTAAACAGGTGCTGCGGAACTTTTCCTGTACCCCAGCCGATACGAGCCGGCTCAAGATGATTTATTGCTACCTGTACTCCGTCGGCAATACGCCTGATAAGAAAGGTCTGGTATTCATCCAAAGGCTTTCCAAACTGCCAGCCTCTTCGTTTCATTCCCCGTCCTCCCGCGCTTGTAGCAGAATGATCATGCACAGATGCAATCAGCACATGGTGCTTTGGCAAACCGGTCTTTTTATAAATTAAGTTTTTGGCTTCATCGAGCACAGCCTGATCAACTCCAACATTGTCTAAAAGGATAATAGCCAACCGGGTAGTTCCATCATCCAGCACCAGGCAGCGGGCATGAAGATCATCATGAATATTTTCTGCAGGAGGCTCGTTAAAATTTCCAACAATAGGCTCCCCCAGCATTGGCGTGATATTGCTTATAGAAGCCCCTGCGCGAAAAATCCTGTCTGCTATCGCAGCGGTTTTGGTTTGGGCGCTTACTGCAGGCAGCCCAAATGCAGCAAGCATGTAAGAAAGCATAGCGTTAATATTCAAAATTCTTCTTCTCATATTATTTAGATATGAACACCTGTTACGCCTCTTTCATAGTAATATCCGGCTATAGGCACCCCTATTGGCGGCGTAGCCTTTACAACAGCGGCGCCAACTCCTAAAACATCCCAAAATACATCTGAATTGATGAGCGATAAAATAAATAACCGGGCTAAAGGCTTACATACACAAGCTTTCATTTGAAATAATTTCGATGTTCTGAAATTTTCTTTCATCTCAGTTCAGCTCCGGGGGAAGATTACCATAGCTCCATGGACTGCTGAAAGGCGGCGGCGGTGGCGGTACAGGAGTTTTACCCGGTATCATTTCATTAGCCAGCCCAATGCCCGTATCGGCAAATTGCCTGCCGGCGGAAATTTCAAGATTACTGTAAGACGTCAGCCTGGTTTCATAACCGCCTCCATGGGGGCCAAAAGCCTCCTCCGTAGGTACATAACCAACACAACCATTGGCTAACTCAACAACAAATGTGAATGGGAACTTACTGGCTTTCTTAATATCAAGACTGTATTGCACAAAGTATTCTGCAGGATTTGAAACAAACACTGCCGGGCCAACCTGTATAGCCTGTACTTCTACTTCAGCTGCAGGCCGCGCTTTCAGCATAGCATCCAGCATTAAAGTCTCTTTCGCAAAAGTCCATTCCACTGTACCTGCCTTTTCGGGGCCCTGGTTTACCAGCTCAAGAGCACGTTTCACTTTTGCAGGTGAAGGCACTCTTCGCTTTACTTTCCATATTTTCTGCCGGACATCCAATGGTATGTCGCTCCCGGCGCCACGGCGGATCAGCAACAATGTCTTATAAGCTTCCGCGCCTACGCGTCCGCCAACGATCTCCCACCATTCCTCCGCACCAGGATTTGCATATTTTGTAAGATTGTCAACCTGGGTGATATCGCCACAGGCGCCCTGCATGAAAACAACCGGCAATGCAGCATTGCCCGTAGCGCCACGCAACGTTTTTTCCATAGCTCCCACCCAATTAGCCGAAATGCCACCGGGATTCGTTGTGTTATGACAGGCAAAGTTCACTACCACTCCAAGTAAATTCCCTTTCAAATCCCAAACGCCAACAGTGCCGACATCGGGATCAATAGGACCGGCATAGTCAATAATATCAGGATTACCCACACCGGCATGAGAATAGCTCAGCCCGTTTTTCATGCGCTGCCGCCGGTTAAAAGATACCTTATCCTCATGTCCCACGCCTACGGCCATCTTCGCATCCACACGGTTTGCGTCTGCCAGCACCACCGCTTCAACGATCTGCTGCTTCAGGTATTGAATAAACCCTGGATCCGAAACAATAGATTTGTTATTCACCAGATCCTTCACTAATGGTGAAGCATTATCATAATCACCCGGTTCTGCCATCCCGATCGGACCGGAAGAATGAGAATGTGAAGCGCCTATCATTACCGCATCCGGGCTGATACCACAGCGCTTTTGGATCTCTGCCCTTGCTTCCTGTACTACATATCTCGTTACAAAAAGCAAATCCAGTCCTACAAGCGCTACCCGTTTTTTCCCGTCATCAAAAACCACGGCGCGGACTTTACAGGGATCATGAAATGTACGATGATAACTCTTGCCATAATTGCCCGGCTGTTCCATACCAATATCAGGTGTGATATCCCGTTCGCAAAAACCAGCCTTGAAAACAGGAGCAGCATCCTGGCCTGCTGATGCAAAAGCTGCCGTAAAAAATAAACAGGCAATAAAAAATGTTGCACAAGACTTCATTAGTATTATTTTTTTCAGTTAATAGGTAAATGGGCAATAGTGAATGGTGAATGCCTGTAACCTGTAAAACTCACATCTCACATTTGTCGTTTGACGTTTGTCATTTGACATACACACCGGGACTATTTGGGTTTTATAAACAGTACCTCTCCACGGTGTATCCAGCCGGATCTTAGATCCATCCTGAACCAGCCTTCGGAGTTTTTATAGTTCAGCCTGGCAATTGATCTTGGCCCATATTCTTTTAGATCATATTTCCGCCAGGTTTTTCCTAAATCGGACGAATATATAACGCCAAGTTGATAGGGTGAAGCAACAGCATAGTATCCCGATATAATAATACCGTCCTGGATAAGCATGTGTCCTACCTCATATTCCGGCTGGAACAATAATTCATGTTTTTCTTTGTTTAAAAAATCCGCAGGATTACAACGAAAGATCCCCCTGTCATAAGGTTCTTTACCATTAGCATCACTGGTGAAATATAATTTATTATCTACAAAATTTATTCCCCCGCTTTTATACCTCGAATTAAAATCAACTTCAATAAGCACCTCCCAGGTCCATTCATCTTTAGCTGCATTATATCTTCCTTTTAACCATTTGCATTCCTGTTGAGCGCCATCACTGGGTCGCCCGTCACCCGTGCAGGCATAAAAAGCATCTTCCCCTGGGTTGTAGGTCACACAATGTACATGGCGGCAAAATTTAGGATTCCCGGGATTCCCGAGGAGGATTCCTTCGGGGGTGTCCTTACCATCGCCACTGTCTTTAAAACGGGGATTCTGACCAAAGGAATAAGCAATTTTTACAGTGTGCCCGTTATCTATGGAATAATAAATATTTACAGGTACCGCTCCTCCTTCCACATTAGAATAATTTCCCCAGATCAGCATTTCTTTCCCGTTTATCATCCAGGAGTTCTCCCCGGGTAAAGTAAAAAAATACCATCCGGGATAATCCGGGTGCTTAGATACGTGGGGCAGGTAATCGGAACCATCAGGATTCTTAACAGCAATTTCCTTTATTGTCTTAAGGTTATCTGTGCTCAGGTACAGCCTGTTCCTCGTTCCGATCAAAAGATTGCCATTCCTGAATATATGGCTGAAAGTAATATTCTTCGCATCCCAGAAATTTAACCGGTCAGACCAGGTAAGGCAGTTATCATGCGACAACAGCATTTGATCATCCGTAAAGCCAAAGGCAAGATTTCCAAGCTGAGTGTCAATGTAAGGACCATCCGTTACCCGTCTGTACCAAAAATCTTTCGTAGACGGATAATCGTCCTTTCTTATGATATTAAAAATACCGGGCTTCGGCAAAATGAGACCCGCAGCCGCTGTGGTAGTAGTTCCGATAAAACTTCGCCGGTCAATCGTGTTCCTGGTTTTCATAATATTATCCTGGTTTAATACATTCTTTGCCGATACCGGTCATCCTTTAATAATAAAGTAGCTGGTAAAACAATAATTACTCTGAAACTCCGACATGACCTTATAATAAATAGCCCCATTATCTGCGATATTATATTGTATTGTATATCGATTGCTTCTTGTGAATGTCGCTGCTCTCAAAGGCATCGCTAAAGCACTGCATCTCCTTATATAAGGGACTAAGTGAAATAGGTACGCTGTCATAGGATTGTACCAAACCCTGATTGTACCCCGTACATGGTTCACCAGGCTGACGAACATTATTATGCATACGTACATTTATAATATAGCGTTAAACCATTATCCCTTTAGGGTTTCCCTTTAAGTCATACTGAACAAAGAGGTCAAAATAATCATTATCAGGATGACCGGTTGAATATACAGAAAATATACCGGAACTGATTATCTCTTCATCTGTCAATACATTATTGTCAACTACCGTTTCCCGGGAATTTCCCTCCACCGTTCATTCCAGCAACAGAGCTCATAAAGATCCTGTATCCTAAGTTGTCAAAGTGTTTTTCTTAACGCCATGTCAAGGATGCATGATGAATTCATTATTGCCCATTGCCTGTTCACCACAGTCAATACGGGGATCTTCAAAAAAAGGGGGGATAGAAAGCAGATAAAATAAGTAAAACCGAGACGGGCGATTGTGACTGCCGGTGGATATAATTTTTAATATGTATAATCGCTGCAGAGAGGTATTCTTTAACGGTGTGCTTTGAAATATTCAATGCTTCCGCCGTTTCTTCATAGCTTTTACCTTTGAGCTTACATAATTCAAATACTTCCTTCTTTTGGGGAGATAAGTTGTTCACTGCCTGTTGTATCAGTTGCAGGCGGTTCTCCTGCTCCTTTTGTTTTCTGTAGTCAACCCATTCATCAGCAATATTTATTTCACTATGGCAAAGAGGAACTGCGGGGATAAGTCTTAAATGATCAATGCATTTGTGATAGCTTGTAGTGAACATCCATCCTGCAATGCTCCCGTCAGGTTTCAATGTTGCTCTTTTTATCCACAGGGCAATAAATACTTCCTGGAGGATATCCTTTGAAATATCCGGGTCTTTTATAAGCTTAAAGATATTTGCATAAACTGCCTTATAATATTTCCAATACAATCTATCAAACGCTGACGGATCACCGTTTTTTAAGTCTCGCACAAGCTGTTGTTCAGGATCAATACAGGTTTTCATAAAAATGCAATAAAAGCAAATTATGCATTCAGTTTATATAGACTGTAATAAAGATAGGAAATAACTTATTGAAAAGGTTATTAAGAGTTGTCCTGGCGTGCATTTAAATTTTTCGCATAATTTATCATTAAATAAAAGACAGATTATGTATTAACCAATCAACAAAACCCTCATCAATAAAATTTTGCATTATCTACCGGTCATTATGAAGTACAGGGGTCCACATTCCATTTCTTACCACATAGCACTTACTCTATTTCATCTTTTTACCTCGTCGTCTCCCTTCATCCCCGCCTCTCCTTACAGTTCCCTTATCACCTCACAGGTTGTCCGTACCATATCGGTTGTAATATCAAGATGAGTCACTATGCGTACCTGGTTTTCGGCAATGGCAATTGCCAGTATCTCGTGCTTTTTAAGCTCAGCCACAAGCCTTTTTGCAGCGTAGACCGGCGTCACGCTGAAGATAATGATATTGGTCTCGACAGGAAAGATATCTTTTATAAATGATTTTTTACTTAATGCCTCAGCAATTTGCCGGGCATGCTCATGATCAATGGCAAGCCGGTCAATATTATGCTGAAGCGCATATAGCCCCGCAGCGCCAATGATACCGGACTGCCGCATGCCGCCACCCATCACTTTCCTGAAACGCCTTGCTTTTTTGATAAAATCTTTCTTACCCAGTAAAACACTGCCCACCGGGGCGCCAAGGCCTTTGCTCAGGCAGATGGAAATACTGTCAAACAGGCTGCCGAAATCTTTCGGTTGCTGCTTTTTTGCTACGATAGCATTAAACAGCCTTGCACCGTCAAGATGCAGGTTCAGCCTGTTATCGTCGCAAACCTTCCTGATCTTACGGATATCATCCATCTCATAGCAACTGCCGCCACCACGGTTGGCCGTATTTTCAAGGCTTACCAGCGTGGATTTGGCTTTATGAATATCGTCCGGGTTAATGGCTGCAGTAACCTGTTCAGCGGTTATACGTCCCCGGTTGCCTTCAATCAGTTTTACCTGGCAACCTGAATTATAGGCAATACCTCCCCCTTCATACTGATAAATATGGGACTGCCGCTCACAGATCACTTCTTCTGCAGGTTGGGTATGGCATTTAATGGCGATCTGATTGGTCATGGTACCGCTGGGGCAAAAAACAGCCGACTCCATACCAAACATATCAGCGGTAAAGGCTTCCAGATCGTTTATGGAAGGATCTTCACCAAACACATCATCCCCTACCCGCGCATTTTTAACCACTTCCATCATCGCGGGTGATGGGCGGGTAACCGTATCCGAACGAAAATCAATAGTCATAGAACGAATATACTGCAAAGCCCAAACAGCCCGTTTAAAAACCATAGTTATGACTAATGATAATTCCCGCCACTATCACTGCAATCGTTTGCAATGCTTTTTTATAATTTTTTTCACAAAAACATTTCACTTTTTTACGTAAAGATTATGTGATACGGGAAATGAGTGTTACTTTTGTCAATCGTCTCAGGCACAGTTTCGGGAAAGAAATAACATAGAGTTTGCATTTGACTTGCAACGCACCAGTCCTCAATTACTGTCTCCATAAGGCGGGTTGTTTTACAGGAATTTCCGGCTTCTCTCTACTATTAATTTTTTTGAACAACTATAAGATATGAGACAGTTAAAAATAGCAACACAAATCACTAACCGCGACTCGCAGGCGGTTGAGAAATATCTGCAGGAAATCTCCAAAATATCAATGATCACTCCTGAAGAGGAAACAGTGCTGGCACAGCGCATTAAAATGGGGGATCAGAGAGCTTTGGATAAACTGGTGCAGGCTAACCTCAGGTTCGTTGTTTCCGTTGCTAAACAATATCAGCACCAGGGGTTATCGCTCAGCGACCTTATCAATGAAGGGAATCTTGGTTTGATCAAGGCTGCCCAGCGCTTCGATGAAACCAAAGGTTTTAAATTCATCTCTTACGCAGTATGGTGGATCCGCCAGTCTATCCTGCAGGCATTGGCAGAACAGGGACGTCTCGTTCGCCTGCCGCAAAACAAGATTGGCACCTACAACAAAGCGAATAAAGCTTATATGGCTTTTGAGCAGGAGCATGAGCGTGAGCCGAGCACAGAAGAGCTGGCAGAGCTTCTTGAAATGAGTGAGACAGAGATCAACAATATTTTCCAGAGCAATACCCGTCATACTTCCCTGGATGCTCCTGTGCATGAGGCAGAAGATGTGGCTATGGGAGACCTCCTGGAAGGCGGCGCAGAGACCGATGATGACGTAATGAAGGATTCTCTCCGCAATGAGATCCGCCGGGTATTAAAATCACTAAGCCCACGCGAAGCGGAGATCGTAAACGCTTATTTCGGGCTGGATGGCGAAAATGGTGTGACCATTGAGCAAATCGGTCAGAAATATGATTTAACGAAAGAGCGTATCCGCCAGATCAAGGAAAGAGCCATCAAGCGCCTGCAGAAAGCACGCTACAGCAGCTCGTTGAAAGCTTATTTGGGATAAGCGGTCTTCTGAATCGTTTATTTTTGATAAATGAATCCCGGTAGCAGTGTAATGCTGTTGCCGGGATTTTTTTGTATAACATCTTCAGAGAACGTATACTGTATACAATGTATACAAAATGTAATAAAATGTTATGCCCAACTCCATTGGGGGTTTAATTTTTACCAGTAACCGGATAAGCCGCCTCTTTTTGTCTGGTTCCCCAAAGGCGGGATTGAAAAAATGCGAAGCATATTTTTTCAAAAGACAAAAAGCAGCGGTGTTCCGGTTATCCCGCCCGGTGGCGGGACCGGCCCGGGAGCAAAAGCAACGCAGCAGAAAGGGTGTATTCAATATATAAAAGTTTAACCGATAATGCTATATCGCCAGGATTTTTTTGCTTACGTTGACGGCGATACTGTCTCACCGACCGGAAAGTCGTACATAGAGCGAAAGATTGAAGTGCCGCCATTACCCTGCTTTCTCAATTTGCCCGATTACACGTAATTTTGCACGGTTTCATCCGAAAAGGCACAGGCATTAGCGGATATCTTACATAAGACAAAGGAATCATATGGATACTACAGCAAGTGAAAGAGTACATTGTTTGATCATAGGTTCAGGACCGGCAGGATACACTGCCGCTATATATGCTTCAAGAGCAAATCTTAAGCCGGTGCTTTACCAGGGCATACAACCCGGAGGCCAGCTGACCATTACTACAGAAGTAGAGAATTACCCCGGCTATCCGGATGGTGTGCAGGGTCCTGATATGATGGTGCATTTTGAAAAGCAGGCGTCGAGAATGGGCGCGGATATCCGCTTTGGCCTGGCGACTAAGGTTGATTTTTCGCAACAGCCCTACAAAGTGTGGATAGACGATGAAAAACTGATTGAGGCAGATGCCGTTATCATTGCAACAGGAGCTTCCGCAAAGTGGCTCGGGCTGGAGAGTGAGCAAAAGCTGAATGGCTTTGGCGTAAGCGCCTGCGCAGTATGTGACGGTTTTTTCTTCAGGGGCAAAGAAGTAGCGATAGTAGGCGCCGGCGATACTGCTGCCGAAGAAGCTTTGTATTTGTCCAAACTCTGTACAACAGTGCACATGTTTGTGCGGCGTGGTGAAATGCGGGCGTCCAAAGTAATGCAGGAAAGAGTGCAGGCAACACCCAATATCAAAATATACTGGAATACGGAAACCGAAGAGATCATCGGGGAAAAGAAAACTGAAGCCGTAAGAATAAAAAACAATCAAACCGGCGAAACACAAACGATCCCTGTAAGCGGCTTTTTTGTAGCGATAGGCCATGAGCCTAATTCTGCCATCTTCAAAGAATGGCTTGATATGGATGAAGCAGGTTATATCAAGACCAGGCCAGGCACTTCCAAAACCAATATAGAAGGGGTATTTGCGGCAGGCGATGTGCAGGACAAGATATACCGGCAGGCTGTGACTGCTGCAGGCAGCGGCTGTATGGCAGCGCTGGACGCAGAAAGGTATCTCGGTGAGAAAGGTCTCCACTGATTAACAGTATTTCACTGTTATATGCAGGTGCTCTCTTTATAATTTTTTTATTGATCACATATGCTTACCATTTCTCTTCATCATTTAAAATTTCATGCTTTTCATGGTTTGTATGAAGAAGAGAAAAAAACAGGTAACGATTTTGAAGTTAATCTTGATGTGAGCTTTAACGAAACAGCCGACCCCGTAACCCATCTCAGCCAGACAGTCAATTATGCAGTATTATACCAATTGATAAAAGACCGGATGAATATTCCTGAGCCCCTGCTGGAAACAGTGGCGATGGATATAGCCCAGCAGTCCAAAGCTCATTTTCCCTTTATCCTCGAAATTAACGTTTCTGTAAGGAAAGTTAACCCGCCTATATTTAATTTTCAGGGGCAGACTGTAGTAAGTTTTCATAAAAAATATAACGAATGAAATACGGGATATTATCTGTGATGGCGCTAGTGTTTGCGTGTATGGTATATGCACAGGATGTAGAGGCTATTATGGCAGATGCAGAAAAATCGGAGCGCGATCTTAAAGAAACAGACGCATTGAACAAATACAAGGAAGCGTTAATGATCCAGCCGGCGAATGTGAAAGCGCTTTGGAGATCAGCAGAATTAACCGGAAGGATCGGGAGCCGCCTTAAAAACGAAGACCAGAAAGCTGGCTACATGGAGCAGGCAAAGCAATATGCAGAAGCTGCATTAAAGGCTGCTCACAATGATGCCGATGCCAATTATGTTGTTGCTGCAACGGCTATGCGCTATGCTGCCATTAGTAAAAGCCGGGAAAGGGCAAGATTCCTGAGAGATATGAAATATTATGCAGACTCTGCGCTCATGATCAATCCTGCACATGCCCGCGCATTATATATCCTGGGTAAATGGAATTTTGATATTACCGGAATGGGGGCAGGTGATAAAGCCGCCCTGAAAGTACTCTTTGGTGGTATGCCCAAAGCTTCCCTTGAAGATGCCATTCAATATTTTGAAAAAGCAAGAGCTGCCGACATCTTCCTGATGATTGATTACCTTGAGCTTGCCAAAGCCTATGTGAAATTTCATCAAACAGATAAGGCAATTGAAGTGCTCAATAAAATGATGAAGCTTCCCCCGAGAACAGAAGACGATCCTTCTTATAAGGCTGAGGGCAAAGCGCTGCTTGCCTCTCTTCAGTAACAATAACAAGCCGTTCATAAAATAAAAAATAAACAGAAGCCCGCTTTCTTTATTTTCGTCTCTATTTTTCATGCGACAATCAGAAAACAAAAAACAGACTCATGAAAAGATTTTCTCTCGTATATAGTTTTATCGTGATCGCTTTGCAGGGAATGTCTCAGACAACTTCATCACAATACGACTATCACGCTTTATTCTCTCCCTTGTTTTATACTCATAACGGTAATGAATACCGTGCTGCCAATGGAGAACCGGGACCGGCTTACTGGCAAAATAAAGCGGATTATAAGATCAATGCACGCCTTGACGACAGCAAGAACGAAGTGAGCGCTACCGTAACTGTAACCTATAAAAACAACAGCCCCCAGCAGTTGCCTTATATATGGCTGCAGTTGGATCAGAATCTTTTTAATGATTCTTCGCGCGGCCAGGCAAAAATGCCGCCAACAGGCTATAGCCGTTATGGTGATGCCAACAGTACTTTTAAAGGGGGATTTAAATTGAATTCGGTTAAACTGGTCAACGGCGGAACAGAGACCAATGCAGACTATATAGTGAACGATACACGTATGCAGATACGTTTGCCCAAAGCTGTTGCGGCAAAAGGCGGGGAGCTTACCTTCAAAATAGATTACTCGTTTATCATACCTAAATATGGCTCTGACAGGACCGGTATCCTTGAAACTAAAAACGGCAATATTTTTTCCGTAGCCCAGTGGTATCCACGCTTATGTGTATTTGACGATGTACGCGGATGGAATACCGATCCTTATCTTGGCGCCAGCGAGTTTTACCTTGAATACGGCGATTTTGATGTGCATATCACTACTCCTGCGTCAATGATCGTAGTAGGGTCGGGAGAATTGCTCAATCCTGAAGAAGTGCTTACTGCCCAGCAACTGCAGCGTTACAACCAGGCAAAGTCAAGCGACAAAACCGTGATCATCCGCAGCAGTAAGGAAGTAACAGATCCGAAGTCGCGACCCCAGAAACCTTCACTGACCTGGAAATTCCGTATTACCAGTTCCCGGGATTTTGCATGGGCAGCTTCCAATGCATTTATATGGGATGCTGCCAGGATCAATCTGCCCAGTGGCAAAAAAGCACTGGCAATGTCTGTATATCCCGTGGAATCAGATGGTAAAGATGCATGGGGCCGTTCAACAGAGTATACCAAAGCCTCTATCGAAAACTATTCAAAGAGATGGTATGAATTCCCTTATTATGCAGCCGTAAATGTAGCCAGCAACGTAGGCGGCATGGAATATCCCGGCATTGTATTCTGTGGCGCCAGAGCGAAAAACGGAGGGTTGTGGGGAGTAACAGATCACGAATTTGGTCATACCTGGTACCCGATGATCGTTGGCAGCAATGAAAGAAGGTATGGCTGGATGGATGAAGGGTTCAATACATTTATCAATAATATTTCTTCCGGTGATTTTAATAACGGTGAATATAAATCCGCCGCGAAAGATGCTCACAAAACAGGATATATGTATGGCCCGCAGTATGAATCTATTTTCAATACGCCTGACGCCATGAAGGAAAGAAATATAGGCAACCTGCTGTATGCAAAACCCGGCTATGCACTAGGGTTGTTGCGTGAGTATATTCTGGGGCAGAACAGGTTTGATTATGCTTTCAGGAAATACACCAGCGACTGGGCATTTAAACACCCAACCCCCTGGGATTTTTTCAGAAGCATTGAAAATTCTGCCGGTGAAGACCTCTCGTGGTTCTGGCGCGGAATGTTCCTGAACTCTTATGCGCTCGACCAGGCAGTGACCAAAGTAGAGTATGTGAATGGAGATCCTAAACAGGGCGCTTTGGTGACCATTGAAAATGAAGGACAAATGGCCATGCCTGTTATTGCGGAATATACTACGGCAAGCGGCAAAACCGGAAGAAAAGAACTGCCTGTTGAGATCTGGCAAAACAATATCTCCTGGATATTCAAATTAAACACTAATGAAGAGCTGACAAAAGTAGTATTGGATCCGGATCACATTTTTCCGGATGTAAATGAAATGAATAATAGCTGGGCAAAATGAAAGTAACTATTCCTCACAGCCACACTAAAGAAGAAGCTGTACTTCGCATTAAAAGTTTACTCACCGAACTTAAAACCAAATATGCCGACAGGATCCGGAATGTGCAGGAAACCTGGGAAGGCGACAGGGGAAATTTCAGCATGTCGCTGGGCAGCTTTTCGGCTTCCGGGATAATTGATGTTCATCCCTCCGATGTTGAAGTAAATATTGATCTCCCCTTCTTTGCTTCCATGTTTTCGAAGCAGATAAGCAATCTCATTGAAGAAGAAGCAAAGAAGGTTTTATCGTAAAAAGCGCTTTTATGGAGAAAAATATGTAATATTCCTCCTTAAAAGTTTCGCATGCAGCTTCGATTGTTTGTTCTGATCCCGCTATGCGCATTTTTTTCCTGTACGCAAAAAAACAGATCCACAGGATGGACAGTATATGGCGGCAGTAAAGAAAGCACCCATTATTCCCCACTTGAACAGATAGACACTTCAAACGTAAACCGGTTGCAGACAGCCTGGGAATACCGCACCGGCGACGGGGACAGCATGACGCAGATGCAGGTAAACCCGTTGATCCTGGACAGCACGATGTTTGTAATTTCCCCGCATTTAAAGCTTATAGCGCTTGATGCGGCTACCGGAAAGCAAAAATGGGTATACGACCCGGTAAAAGATACTGCTGGAGCATCAAATAATTCCGGACATTTTATGTATAATGTGCACCGGGGAATAAGCTGCTATACTGATGAATCAGGCCATAGGCGGCTGTTCTACTCCGCCAATGCCAAACTGTATTGTATAGATGCCATTACCGGGAAGCCTGTAGCTGATTTTGGTAATAATGGTAAAATTGATCTGCATAAGGACCTGGGAAGAGAGACAAAAGATCTTTACGTTGCATGTACTACTCCGGGAATGGTCTACAGGGATATGATCATTGTAGGCACACGTGTGGATGAGGGCGCGGCAGCTGCACCGGGTCATGTGCGTGCCTATGATGTGCATACCGGAAAGCTCCGCTGGATATTTCATACCATCCCGCAACCGGGCGAGCCGGGATTTGAAACCTGGGATGACAGTCTCGCTTACAAACATATCGGAGGCGCAAATGCATGGTCCGGGTTTAGCCTTGATGAAGAAAAAGGAATTGTATTTGTTCCTACAGGCTCTGCCTCATTTGATTTTTATGGCGGTAAAAGAACAGGCAATGATCTCTATGCCAACTGCGTGCTTGCGCTTGACGCTGCAACAGGCAGTCGGATATGGCATTTTCAAACAGTACACCACGATGTATGGGACAGGGACCTGCCCACTGCACCGGTTTTAGTTACGATTACCAAAAACGGGACAAGAACACCTGCTGTTGCACAGGTAACTAAAAGCGGTTATGTGTTCCTGTTTGAAAGATCAACAGGTAAACCTGTTTATCCTATAGAAGAAATACCTGTACCGTCAACAAGCGGCTTAGCCGGTGAAAAACTTTCCCCGACACAGCCTGTACCTTCCTTACCGGCGCCATTCGTTAGGCAGATCCTTACTGAAAAAGATCTGAATACCCTCGTACCGGATTCTTCTTACCGGGATATAAAAGAACGGTTGGCTGGATACAAAACAGGCAATATGTTCAATCCTCCTTCTAAAGAAGGCACGGTGATCTTCCCGGGGTTTGACGGCGGGGCAGAATGGGGCGGTCCCGCTTATGACCCGGCGACCGGGATACTGTATGTAAATGCCAGTGAAATGCCCTGGGTACTGACAATGGTGGATGTAAAAAAGGAAAATAATAACAATGAAACCAATCTCGAAGCAGCAAAAAGAATATATGCCTCTACCTGCATGAGTTGTCATGGCAGCGACCGGCAGGGTGCAGGCAACTATCCTTCGCTGAAAGCTGTTAATAAAAAATACAATGAGCAACAATTCCTGGACCTGTTGAACAGCGGCAGGAGGATGATGCCTTCTTTCCAGCAATTACCGGAAAATGATAAAAAAGCGCTTGCCTCTTATATCCTTGATAATGTTTCTTCACAGCGTCAACCCTATATAAAAACTGCAACCGAAGCAGATGCATACCGTCAACTGCCTTACAATTCTACAGGCTACCATAAATTCCTTACCAAAGAAGGCTATCCTGCTGTGGCTCCTCCATGGGGAACGCTCAACGCCATTGATCTCAATACCGGACAATTGGTATGGAAGCAGGTGTTGGGAGATTATCCCGAACTAAAAGCAAAGGGATACCATACAGGTACCGAAAACTATGGAGGGCCCGTAGTTACTGCCGGGGGATTGGTGTTCATCGCTGCTACCAGCGACAGTAAATTCCGCGCATTTAATAAGAAAAGCGGGAAGCTGCTCTGGGAAAGCGATCTGCCGGCGCCGGGCTTTGCAACTCCTGCCGTATATGCAGTGAATGGAAAACAATATATCGTGATAGCCTGTGGCGGAGGTAAGCTTGGCAAAAAAGGAGGGGACAGCTATATAACTTTTGCATTGCCATAAAACAGCATTCTTCTTTTGCTCGTTTACCGGGTATCGCTGCAGGCAAAAAAAGCAAGGCAACAGAAAATAAAGGGATTACTTCTGTTGCCTTACACAATGTCTTATAATCGGTTTTCAGGACATTGGTTTTCAGGGTAGGGATCAGGGATTAAGGGTATGAATAGTTGGGGCTTTGTTTCAAGGAGCAAACGGCTAACGGGCCAACTGTCTTTCTGGGTTAGAGCGTCTCTTTCAGAGGTAGCTTAAGGGGTTTAAGGCTTAGTATTATGAATTGTGTTCGTTGTATAATTATAACACAAAGAAAGAAAGATGCAGGCTTATAAAAAATAGTTGCACGTATGATTATGCTGTAATACAAAAAATGACATCATCGAAAAATTACTATCTGTCTTTTTCAAAGGGAAATAAGGACCAGAACCGTCTAAAAATAGTTTTCAACCGTTAGACCGAATGTTATTAACAGGTTCTCTCGGTTGGTGCGGGTAATTTTATTGTAAGTAAGGGCCGAGCTTATGCTAAGCCATTTCCGCAGCCTGATATTGAGACTGGTGGAAAGCTTCAATATATAATCATCAAAGTGAGACAACGACGGTTGCCAGAAATGCGTACCATCCCATGACAGCATATTGCTGATCACCCACCGGTGCTTTATGCGCAGCGAATTTCTGAAGGTGTTATAAATTTCTTTGTGCGTGCTGTCTATCTGCAGATCGCTGGCTTCAAACAATATACCATCGCTGATCACCAGCTCTGCTTCTTTCTTATTGATAAAATTATATCCGGGGCCGACTCCTGTTTGGAACTGGTTATTGACATTGAGCGAATAGCTGCTGGTATAATTAGCAAGCCCCCAGTAATACCATTTCCGGGTAGTTTTAAAAAGATCAAAATTAAACCCGGCGATAAAATCATTATTAGTAAGCTTACTATCCTGCTCACCGTAGATATAAGAGCCATTACTGTTAAAGCTCACATTTTTTCTGCTTATACTAAAGGAAAGCGCATTATTTACTACGAATGACCTGGCAGCATTCGTCCGGTTTATGATACCTGTTGCCGCATATTTAATGTAATGATGTGCGCTGTCGCTGAACTGCGCTTTTGCCGGCACTGTCATAGCAAGCAGCAACGTACATACAGAGACCCATCTGGAGAGGCAAAAACTCAAATCATTAATTTTAATACGTACGGAACAACAACCATTGACGATGAAATATCAACAATAAGCGCAGGAATATCAGGAAGCTCCCAGGGCTCTTTTTGCAAAATCAAGGCATTTCTGCACTTCTTTCACCGCATCAGAACCTTCGGGAATATCATATTCCAGCTCTATTGAAACAGGGATATCATATTTTTTTGCCTTTAGCAGATTGAGAATGGCAGGTATGGGCGTATCACCTTCGCCCCATGGCATATTTTTCCCGCCATTGTCTTTAGTTTTCCTGTCCTTCAAATGCATGGAAGTAATGCGGTCATGTCTCGCCTCAATCAATGCAAGGAGTGAAGTGTCTGTATTATTGCCACCGCCTGCGATATAATGACCACAATCCAGGTTCATAGAATTGTAAGGCGACTGGCTCAGGGCCACATCCCATGCAGTGTCTGTAGCCTGAGTATGTGCGTGATAACCTACATATACTTTATGCTTTGCTGCCAACGCTCCCAACCGCTGGGAATGCTCAGGATCTTTGGGAAGCTCCACTGTCACAGATTTTGCTCCCAGCGCTTTTGCAGCCTTCATGGCATATTCAATTTCTGCATCTGTATTCTTCATGCCGAGCGCATCAGGCTTGAAGGCATAAATGCTCACACCGGCTTTATTAAACATTTTTTTTATTTCCCTGAATTTATCCATAGATACACTGGCGCGCCAACCGGCTACCTGGCTTTTATCAGCAGGCTTTCCTGCATAGGCTTCTGCCTGGTCACCCATCAGCTCAATAGCGCTGATGCCGCTGTCTACAACATATTGCAGCAACTGGTTGATATCTGCGGGCATACTGCGGTAGCTATAGGTGATCACTCCCACCTGTACCCCGTAAAATTTAGAATCAGGCTTTCCGGGAAGCAGCGACCCCGACCAGGCAGCGGGACCGGCAACGAGCAGCCCCACAGAGGCAATTGACCCTTTTTTCAGGAACGAACGACGGGAAGTATTGTGGTCATGGACAGGCATATCATACTATTTTTGAGTGAAAGATGTCCGGCTAAGTTAATGGTCTTCGCAGTAATACTGAAAAAATATTGCATTCAGATGAGCCAGGGACGACTAACGGGAAATGATAGACGAGAAATGATAAATGTGAGAAGTGAAATATTTCACCTCTATCCCCGTCCGAATGGCATTCAGCCGGGCGGGCTCTCACTTTTCACGATAACATAGGGACATTTTACACAGGGAGCACTATTACCCCGCTTTATGTATTTCGCTTGTGAAATGAAAAGTGATATCCGGGTTATTGGCGATCTCGGTATTCAGGAACCACTCACTCTGGGCAAGATATACAAGATGCCCGTCCTTATCCATTACCACATTCCCTGTTTTGAAACGGATGAAATCATCCAGTTTCTTTTTGTCGTTTGATGTGATCCAGCAGGCTTTATAAAATGGCAATGTATTGAACTGAAGGGAAGCGCCGTATTCATTCAGCAGCCGGTATTGAATTACTTCAAACTGAAGGTCTCCCACACAACCGATAATTTTCCTGTTGCCGCCATGTTGGGTAAATAATTGCGCCACCCCTTCATCGGTAAGCTGCAACAGGCCTTTTTCGAGTTGCTTGGTCTTCATCGGGTCCTTGTTTATCACCTCTTTAAACAATTCCGGTGAGAAACTGGGGATACCCGTAAAATAGAAGTCCGCCCCTTCCGTAAGCGTATCCCCTATCTTAAAATTGCCGGTATCAAACAAGCCTACCACATCACCGGGATAAGCCTCCTCTATCACATCTTTCTGCCGTGCAAGGAATGAATAAGGGTTGCTGAAACGGATATCTTTATCCAGGCGCACGTGATGATAATATTTATTGCGCTCAAACCTGCCCGAGCAAACCCTCAAAAAAGCAATTCGGTCCCTGTGCTTGGGATCAAGATTGGCATGTATCTTAAATACAAACCCGCTGAATTTATCCTCATCGGGACAAACTTCGCCATTGGACGTAGGCCGGCACAACGGCGAAGGAGCGATCCGTATGAAAGTATCCAGCATCTCCTTCACACCAAAGTTGTTCACTGCACTTCCAAAAAATACCGGGGCTGTTTTCCCGTGCAGGTAGGCATCCACATCCAGTTCCCCGTATACTCCATCTATTAGCTCTACATCTTCTCTCAGCTGTGCAGCATCACGATCCCCTACCCTGCTCACCAGGCTTGCATCTGTCAGGTTGGTAATATGCACCACATCTTCATCATTAGCCTTGGTATGCGCCGCAAATAAAAGGAGATTTTTATCATGAAGATTATACACCCCCTTAAAATCTTTCCCATTGTTGATTGGCCAGGTCATAGGATGGAGCAGGATACCCAATTCTTTTTCTATTTCTTCCAGCAGATCGAACGGCATTTTACCATCGCGGTCCATTTTATTGATAAAAACAATGACCGGTGTATCGCGCATGCGGCATACTTCCATGAGCCTGCGGGTCTGCTCCTCCACTCCATTCACACTATCAATTACCAGTATCACACTGTCCACAGCGGTGAGCGTACGGTAAGTATCTTCTGCAAAATCTTTGTGACCGGGTGTATCAAGCAGGTTGATCAGGTTATCTTTATATTCAAAAGTCATTACGCTGGTGGCCACGGAAATACCACGCTGCTTTTCAATTTCCATGAAGTCGCTGGTAGCATGTTTCTTTATCTTATTGCTTTTAACAGCGCCTGCGGTTTGAATGGCGCCTCCAAAAAGCAATAGCTTTTCCGTCAGGGTGGTTTTACCTGCATCGGGGTGCGAAATGATAGCGAAAGTCTTCCGCCTGCTGATCTCTGCTGTATATTTCATCGGGGCGCAAAGGTAATAATATGTCGGTTATTGCCCTACCATAAATAAGGCATTGCAGAATAATAATTTCCCATTTTGCCAGAAATCCCTGAACAATATATCATCTGCCAGGAACACAATATTTCCTTTGCCAATATCTTCCACGCCAAATACCAGCCCGTCATTCAGCTTTTTTTTCAATTTTGAGCCTACAAAGCCCGCCACCAGATAGTCCTTTTTTATTACGCCAACATTCCAGCCTTCATCAATGAATTCGTAAACATTATCATCCAGTTTCAGGGTATAATAATAGCCGGGGTAGCCAAAGGCAAGCGGGTGCGTGTTATCCAGTTCCACTTTATAAATAGAGCCGGGTGTGGTGCGGGAAATATAGTCCCGTTCATAATCCCCGAATTTTTTCAGGAGCACATATTCATCTTTGGTATCTGATGAATCATCATCCTTTTTGAAATGAATGCCAAAATCCAGCTTAGCCAGTTCCGCCACTGCATTTTGCAGCGCAATTAATTTACCCCCTTTTTGTATCCAGCTTTTCAGTTCTTCCTGGCTTTTCTGGTCTTTAAGACCGGGATAACTGCCATCGGGAAGGATCAAAACATTCACTTCACCCCAGTTCACCGATGCCAGATCAGCCAGGTTGACAAGCGTAACCGGATAACCCAGTTCCTGCTCAAGAAAAAACCATATTTCACCTACAGCATTTGGGCTGGTGCCTTCGCCCGTTGCCAGTATTATTTGGGGAGGTTTGATATAATGTATATTGCTGCTCCCGAAATCATATCCCCTGTCTACAAATCCTGTAGATACGGGATAAGCCTTTATTTGTTCAGCATTACAAATATCCGCAACGGTATTCCATAAACTATTCTTTAAGGCATTGTTAGTATTTTTCAGCACGATGACGGAACCGGCGTTAAACTGCTTTCCGTTCACTTCAAACGGCTTGGCTGCAAACCTTAGCTTTACCCCCACCCGGATCAGCTTTGCAAGCGCGCGGGCGCTTTGCATTCCTTCCCAGGGAATGACATATCCATAAGTTTCAGCCGCACTATTCTGAGGTGGCGCCACTGCATTGTATTCCGTAGTATTTGTAAGCTTTTCTTTTATCGCATAAGCTTTTAATCCATAAATATAAGGCAGCGACCACGCAGTGATGTCATAGGTATTTGAGTCTACCAGCAAAGTATTGGGCTCGAATAATACATTTACGAGCGTGGACTGGGGCTGCATGTTACTTACAACTATATCTCCCTTATTTATAGTAAATGCCTCTTCCCTGCCTGTAAAATAATTGTATCCCCTGCCCGCACCGCTGCCTGTGCTATATTGTATTCCGTTCTTATCCAGCAGCGTGGTCAAAGCTTTTATATACTGTCCTTTTCCTTCTTCATTTTTAATAACGTAAGCCCTGTACTTCCCGGATCCGCGGGTCTGTGCATTGTTAAAAAATTTCCTGAATTCACTGACCAGTTGTGAGGCATGCTGTGAGGATATTTCCAGTGTGCTCATAGCAGTGGTAAAATGGTGATTGATACGGTCTGTAAGCGTAAGGGTATCCCCTTCTTTTTTGTAAACGCCTAATCCCCCCGAAGGACCGCCTCCCTGCTCATAGGTCATACCTATGGCTCCGTTATATATAGGATAGGTATCGCCGTAAGATGGATAATAAAGGTCAAACTCTTCCTTTGTAAAAAACAACCAGCCATTACTGTCAAAGTATTTTGCATTATTTCTCCCTATTTTTTCCTGGAATTCCCGTTGCCAGGGCGTTATCAGCTCATGAAACGGCTGTGCGGCAGGAGCAAAATAATAGGGGCTGTTGATGCCCTGTTCATGATAATCAACGTGTATCTGGGGAAGCCATTGGCGGTATAGCTTCATTCTTTGCTGCGTTTCTGCCTGTGCCTGCCAGGCCCAATCGCGGTTCAGATCAAAATAATAATGGTTGGTGCGACCTCCGGGCCAGGGTTCCCGGTGCTCGCGGGCATAAATCTCCGGGTTAAAATTTTTGCCTGCAATACTATTGAACCAGTTTACATACCGGTCTCTTCCGTCGGGATTAATGCAGGGGTCAATGACCACAAGGGTATTCTTAAGCCACTCTTTTGTTTTTGCATTGCCGGGATCTACGAGTTCAAATATGGTACGCATAGCTGCTTCAGAAGAGGAAGCTTCATTACCATGAACGTTATAGCTTAACCAAACAATGACCGGACCTGTCTCCACAGGCGCTGTTTTATCTGTTGCTGCATCAGCCAGTCTCAAGTTGTTTGTCCGGATATCCTCCAGCCGGGCAATATTCTCCGGCGATGAGACAAATGCCACCACTAAGGGCCTGCCTTCGCTGGTTGTTCCGTATTGCTGCAATTTTACAGCAGAGGGATCATTTGCTGCGAGGTATTGAAAGTAGCTTATGATCCTGTAGTGAGGGGTATATTGTTCACCAAGCGCATAGCCAAGGAATGCATCCGGCGATTGTACCTGAGACAGTCCCTTGTACTGAAAAAAAACGGAGAGCACAAAGAAAAAGGATACCTGCCTTAACATGAAACAGCTTTTTTATACAGGGCAATATAAAATAAACCGGTGGTTAAAAGCAACCGGCGTAAAAATTCTTTCTGTACCTTTCAGATCTAACCCACAGGCAAATGAAATATATTCCTGCTATTACAGTTTTTCTGCTACTGGCGTTATCATGCAATACCACTTCCACAAAACAGCAGTCAGCAGAACCAGCCGGGTCCTATATTATTCAAAAGAAAGCCACCGGCGGGAACGGGGCTGTAGTTTCTGCTCATCCGCTGGCGAGCCAGGCAGGGCTGATGATGCTGAAAAAAGGAGGAAATGCGGTAGACGCTGCCATTGCCACCCAGTTAGCACTTGCTGTTGTTTACCCCGGTGCGGGCAATATCGGAGGCGGGGGTTTTATGGTAGCATACCTGAAAAACGGCAAAACCATAGTGCTCGACTACCGTGAGAAAGCGCCGGGAAAGGCGTACAGGGATATGTATCTTGACAGCGCTAAAAATCCTGTGATGGCACTCAGCCAAAACGGTCACCTGTCTTCAGGCGTGCCCGGCACTGTGGCAGGGCTTTTTGCTGCTCACAAATATGCATTGCTTCCTTTTGCCGCGCTGATACAGCCCGCTATTGAGCTTGCAGAAAATGGATTCCCCATCACAGCGGCAGAAGCAAGCAGCCTTAACAGCATTCAAAAAGACCTGCAGCAATACAATGCTGTAAAAACGGCCTTTCAAAAAGAATCCCCATGGAAAGCGGGAGATACGCTACATCAGCCGGAACTTGCCAAAACATTACAGCGCATTCAGAATGAAGGGCAGAAAGGATTTTACGAAGGTGAAACCGCAAGGCTCATCGTGGAAGAAATGAAAAGGGCGAATGGCATTATTTCCCCCGAAGATTTAAAGCAATACCAGGCAAAAGAAAGGGAACCGGTTACTTTTAGTTATAAAGGATATACTGTTATTTCAATGCCGCTGCCAAGCAGCGGTGGTATTATCCTGGAGCAATGTCTCAAAATGACTGAAAATAAAGGCATAGAAAAAATGGGATTTCATTCCGTGAAAGCTATCCAGTTGATGACCGAAGCGGAAAGACGATCTTTTGCTGACAGGGCAGCATTCCTGGGAGACCCGGATTTTGTGAAAGTGCCCGTACAGCAACTGACACGCCAGACATACCTGGATGAAAGAATGAAAGATTTTGTGCCGGGGAAAGCAGGAAACAGTGAAATAACAAAGGCCGGGGAAGTAAAAAAGGAAAGTGAGGAAACGACCCATCTTTCCGTTGCGGACAGATGGGGAAATATGGTTGCCGTAACTACCACTCTCAATGCAGGATACGGCAGCAAAACCGTGGTTGCCGGTGCAGGTTTTTTCCTGAATGATGAGATGGACGATTTTAGTGTAAAGCCCGGCGTACCTAATATGTACGGAGCCCTGGGCACAGAAGCCAATGCTATTCAGCCGGGGAAAAGAATGCTGAGCTCTATGACGCCCACCGTACTACTCCATGACGGTAAACCATTTATGGTAGTGGGAACACCCGGCGGCACTACCATACCCACTTCGGTTTTCCAATCCATCGTTAATATTATAGACTTTGGACTCAGCCCTGAAGATGCCGTTAACAAGCCAAAGTTTCACCACCAGTGGCTGCCCGATGTGATAGATGTAGAGGAAGACTTTCCACAGACTATAACAGATTCACTTCAGCAGATGGGGTATACCATTCACAAAAGAGGCCATATAGGAAGGACTGAGCTGATCAGGATAGGAGAAGGGAAAACCGATTCCACTTTTATGTTTGAAGCCATTGCAGACAAGCGCGGCGACGATGACGCGGAAGCGTATTAACAGGAAAAGCAGGCGCGCCTGCAAAACATGGGATATTTTCACGCAAAGACGCAAGGGAAGCAAAGGGTGCAAAGAAAACCCTTTGTGAACCTTGGTGTCTCCGTGCCTTGGTGGTTCAAAAAATGGTGCGAAAATTTGAAATACGCCCGGGAAAAGCGTATTTTTGGGTATGGCTGCCCCGAAAAAATATAAGCCCAATATATCTTCCGGCGAGGTACACGAACCTCAGGCCCCTTATGGCAAGAATGCAGGTTTTGTCTTCGAATCTGAAGAAGACAGGCTTCTCAGAGACGCATCTCTTCCCCCCCTCGAAAAACTGAAAAGCTTTACCAGGATGATCAGGCGAAGCAGGATGTTAAAGCGGAATAACATTTAATGCTATATAATTTAGCCTATGGATGTGATGGATGAAGACCTGCTGGACTTTTGGCGGAAGCTCAACCAGAACAATGTACGGTTTATAATGGTGGGCGGGCTTGCTACCCGTTTTCATGGGTATAGCCGTATTACGGAAGACCTGGATATGTGGATTGATGATACACTCGAAAATCGTCAAAACTTACGAAAGGCATTTGATCAACTGGAGTACGGAGACTTCCCGTCAATAGAAACCATGCAGTTTGTGCCGGGATGGACCAGTTTTTATGCGGCAGGGATTGTATTAGATATAATGACAACAATGAAAGGACTGGAAGACCAGTCTTTTGATGAATGCTATACCCTTGCTGCCCACACTCAGATTGAAGACGTTATTGTACCCTTCCTTCATATCAATCATCTCATCAGGAACAAAAAAGCTTTTAACAGAAGCAAAGACCAGATTGACGTGGAATACCTTGAAAAGATAAAACGATTGAGTAACCCGGAATAAGACTGTAATGCTGCATCAATCAATTAATGTTTTTATATTATCGTGAAACGTGAGAAGATAGATGTGAAAGGAGTGTCTCACGTCTCACTTTTCTCTTCTCACAACTGCCCCTTTGATCATGCTGTTTCTGTCGAAGAAAGTTTCAATCCCACTATAGAAGCAATAAGCAAAAAGATAAAGAACAATCGCCAGAAAGTTGCCGGCTCCCTGAAAACCAGTATTCCCATTATCACGGAACCTACGGCGCCAATACCTGTCCATACTGCATAGCTTGTACCTAAGGGTATGGTCTGAATTGCTTTATTGAGCAAAAGAAAGCTCATCGTGATAGAGATAAAGAAGCCAATGCTCCATCCCAGGTGCTTAAAATTATCGCTCATTTTTAAACAGGTAGTAAAAGCAATCTCAAAAAAACCGGCAAGAACCAGGATAAGCCACGCCATATACTATAATATTTGGCGGGAAGATAAATACAAAAAGACATTCAGAGAAAGAGAGGAGACAATTTCCCCTCTTTCACCATTATATACCTGAAAGATCAGTTGCCAAAAAATCCTTTCAGCTTATTAAGTATTCCGCCTGCTCCGCCGGATTTACTCATCATCAGCATAATATCCTGCAGATCGGTATCCCCATCGCCGTCAAGATCAAGCGCACCGCTTTTCAGCTTAGACATCAAACCGGCAATATCCATACCGGAGGTTTGCCCGCCGGAAAAGCTGTTGAAAATATTCTGTAGGGAAAAACTACTGTCATTGGGGTCATTTGTTTTACTTACGAGATTGCTTAATACACCAGGTATAAGGCTACCGGCAATACTACCTGCCGACTGGCTGTCGAGCCCGAATTTAGACATCAGGTTTTGAACAAGCCCGCCGGAAAGATGCTGCGTAATATTATTAGTGGCAGCTCCCTGATCCTGACCGCCGAACATTTTCATAATGTCTTTTAATCCTCCCTGCTGGGAGAATAAGTCCTGTAAACCGCCTGCAATGGAGCCGGACGCTTCAGCAATAGCTGCATCATTCTGGTGGTTGGGGATGGCAGGATTATTAACAATGGCTTCACCCGCCTGCTGCTTCACCAGGTCTAATAGATTTTCAAGCATATTTTTAAATTTTATTTTACACAAAAAGTCGCTTTTTTAAAGATAAACGTTGTATTCCATTAATTTTAATTTCTCACAACATTCATCTTTTAATAAGTGCATTATGGATTCCTTAGGCAATATTTTTCTTGCATCTGCCATTTCAAGGGTAAAGTACTATAAGATCCTTGCAGAAAAAACTTTTGGCCAGTTGGAAGACCGGGATTTTCACTATCAGCCTGATCCTCAATCCAACAGTATTGCCATTATCATACAGCACATGAGCGGGAACATGCTGAGCAGGTGGACCGGCTTTCTTACGGAAGATGGGGAAAAAAACTGGCGTAACCGTGATAAAGAATTTAATAGCCGGGAGTTTAGCAGGGCGCAACTGATGGAAATATGGGAGAAAGGGTGGAATTGTTTTATTGATGCGCTGCAGAGCCTGAAAGAAGAAGACCTGCTCAAAACCATCCATATCCGTACGGAGTCCCTTATTGCTCTAGATGCCATTAACCGGCAGATTGCACATTATCCCTACCATGTAGGACAAATTGTATATATCGGGAAATTATTGCGGGGCAACAAATGGCAAAGCCTTTCCATAGCAAAAGGGAAATCTGATGACTATAACCGCATGATGTCGGAAAACCCAAAACAATAAGCCTGCCCAACTCTATGCACCCCATTTGACATAAGATAACACTATGGCACCTGTGTAAGGCCGTTGTTTCAAAAATGTAAAAGTTATGATTTATCCTGGCCCTGAATTTGCGCATAGCTTTGGTTTAAGTAATTTTACAAATTAACGCTCCAGCCTGAAAACTGTATTCAAAATATTAAAAATCGCCGTGCTATCGCTGCTGTTTATCATAGTATTGACAGCAATTTTAGTGAATACAACTCCTTTTCAAAACTTTCTTGTCCGCATCGTAACCGGACAATTATCCAAAGGGCTTAAAACAAAGGTTGCCATCCGGCATGTAGATTTTACGCTGTTCAATACCATGAACCTTGACGGCGTGTATATAGAAGATCAAATTAAAAAAGACACGCTGCTGTATGCAGGTAAAATAAAAGTAAATATCACGGACTGGTTTTTCCTGAAAGACAAGACAGAACTGAAATATATAGGGCTGGAAAATGCCATTGTTGACCTGCACCGGATTGACTCTGTATGGAACTACCAGTTCATAGCGGACTATTTTACATCTCCTTCTCCTTCGGCAAAAAAGAAAAAGGAGATCACACTGCTCCTTGACCGGATGGACATGAAGAACGTGCGTTTCCGGCAAAGGGATGAGTGGCGCGGACAGGACCTTGAGCTCATGGTGGGTGAGCTTTCGCTAACAGCAGACGATATTAACCTGCCTGAAAAAAGGGTACATATCAAGACCCTCCGTATAGATGACCCGGTGTTCAGCATATACGATTATCCCGCAAAAAGACCCCGGAGCGCTGCGCTCGCCGCCTTCCGGCAAAAACAGGATTCACTCCAAAAACCCTTCAACGCAGACGGATGGGACCTCGCGATCGCTGACCTGATCATGAACAACGGTGCATTTAAAAGCGATAAAAAAATTAACAGGAAAGTATACGATTATTTTGACGACGGCCATATTCACTTTTATGCCATTAACGGCAGCCTGAAAAGAGTGATGCTGCAAAAAGACACCTTAACAGCCGACATGAAGCTGAGCACAAAAGAGCGGTCAGGTTTTGTTGTCAACGCACTCACTTCTAAGTTCAGGATGGAGCCCGGAGCAATGATATTTGACAACCTGGATATCCGTACGCCTTACAGTCATCTCAGCCGTTATTATTCCATGCGCTACGACGATTTTGATGACGACATGAATGATTTCATCTCGAAAGTGAGGCTGGAAGGTAAGTTTAAGAACAGCACTTTACACAGCAGGGATATCGCTTATTTTGCGCCGGCGCTCAAAAGCTGGAATAAGCTGATAACGATATCAGGAGACGTAAAAGGTACCATTGAAAACCTGAGCGCAAAGAATTTTGTAGTAGAATCAGGAAAAGAGAGTCGCCTGAACGGGGACATTAAAATGATCGGGTTACCGGACATTGATTCAACGTATATAGATTTCAGGGCTAATGATTTCAGGACAAGTTATACAGATGCTGTTACGTTTTTTCCTGATCTGAAAGACATCACATCCCCTAAACTGAGCACCATAAATTATCTCCAGTTCAGGGGAAGCTTTACGGGGTTTCTCCGGGATTTTGTTACTTATGGAACCATCCAGACCAATCTTGGAACGATTGTGTCGGATATCAATATGAAAATCCCTTCACGTGGCGCTCCTGTATATTCAGGCAAAATAGCCACCGCTGATTTTCAGCTTGGCAGGTTGCTTGAGGAAGATGCACTTGGAGCCGTCTCCTTTGAAGGCCATATTAAAGGTAAGGGGTTCAGTTCAGCAACCCTGAGCACTGCGCTTGACGGGAAATTCACAGCACTGGAATATAACAACTACAATTACCAGAATATTACTGTGAACGGAATGATGGATAAAAAGCTCTTCAATGGTTTTGTTAAAATCAATGATCCGAATGTCATTGCTTCACTGGATGGGGACATAGATTTTAACGGGTCAAAGCCCGAATTTAATTTCTTCGCAGATCTGCAGAGAAGCAACCTCAAAGCCTTACATTTTTCAAAATCCGATATGAATGTGATCGGGAAGTTTGATATGAACTTCAACGGCGACAATATTGATAACTTCCTGGGAACGGTTGCATTGTATGATGTAGCTGTTACCCGCAACGATCAGACCTTTGTATTTGATACGCTTACCTTATCCTCTCATGTTATTGATCAGCAGAAGATATTACAACTAAGAAATACGGAAGCGTCCGCTTTCCTGATGGGTAACTTCAATATTCATGAACTGCCTGATGCAGTAAAGCAATTTTTAAATAAATATTACCCTGCTTATATACCACCGCCGGCTAAGGTTATCAGGAACCAGAATTTTCTTTTTCAGCTCGATGTAAAGAATATTGACCAGTACCTGACGCTCATTGACCCGGGGCTGAAAGGCTTTAACAATAGCACAATCGTTGGGTCGCTCAATTCGGAAACCAATCTTATGGCGGTCAGCGCAATGATCCCTTACGCCGCTTACAAAAATATAGGCGTGCAGGATTTCAGGCTCACCGGCCAGGGCAATATGGATAGTCTTAAATTAACCAGTGTTATAGGTAATACTATTGTCAACGACAGTCTTCAATTCCCTGGCAGCAAAATAGCCATTGCCTCTGCCAATAATGTATCCCGGCTCAGCATAGTTACTGCCGCTACGCAAACTATAAACGACGCGAGGCTTTCCGCAGAGATCACCAATCTTGAGGATGGTGTGAAAATCCATTTTGATCCATCCAGCATCGTACTGAATGATAAGACATGGAAGATAAACGATGGAGGTGAGCTGACCCTGAGCAGAACTTACGTGGATGCCAGGAATGTAAAATTCACTAACGGCGACCAGGAAATATCAGTAGTTACCAGACACTCAGATGTAGGCACCTGGGATGATATTGTAGTGGAGATAAAAAAGCTGAATATAGGAGATTTCCTCCCCCTGGTAATAAAGCAGCCTCGCATAGAAGGGCTGGCTACGGGCAGCATCACTTTCGAAGATGCTTTCCGGAACATGTATATATCTGCAGACCTTAAAACCGAACAGTTGCGGCTTGAGAACGATTCGGTGGGCACTGTGGATGTTACGGGAGCCTGGGATGATCGTAATAAAAAAGCCATTTACGAGGCTATTTCCAATAACAAAAATTACAAGTTCAGCATTGCAGGCTCTTATGATGCATCCGACTCCCTGAATCAGCAGGTGAACGCCAATGCTAATTTTGACCATACCAGCATTCACTTTCTTGAAGAATATTTAGGATCAATATTTGGTAATATCAAAGGGGTGGCTACCGGTAACCTGCGGGTAGCCGGCAACGTAAGCAGCCCTTCCTATACCGGCAACATTCATGTAGACAATGGCAGCCTCAAAGTACTATATACACAATGTACCTACAGGTTTGACACTGCCAGCTTTGTATTTACACCGGGAAAAATAGATTTTGGGACTATAACGATCAATGATACGCTCAGCGCGGCCAACAAAGCGGCACGCAACTCCGCCATTCTTACCGGCGATATTGAGCACAACAACTTCAGGGATTTTGTTTACAATATCAGTATCAATACCAACCGGCTGCTCCTGCTGAATACCACGCGCAATGACAACAGCACCTTCTATGGCAAAGCTATCGGAAAAGCGAACTTCAGGCTGAGAGGACCTGATAATGATATGCGGATGTCTATAACCGGGGAACCTGTAGACAGCTCAAGCATCTATATTACATCTGCTTCTTCCAAGGAAAGTGCAAATGCTGACTATATCATCTGGAAACAATACGGCAGGGAGATGAACCTCGATTCGCTCGGCAGGTTATCGTCCGATCTGAATATTGATCTTAACCTTACAGCCAACAGCCTCACGCGCATGTATATGGTGCTCGACGAAATTACCGGTGATATTATTGAAGCAACAGGAAGCGGCAATATCCGCATGCGTACCGGCACTAATGCTCCTTTTACCATAAACGGCAAATATTCCATTGATCGGGGATATTACCGGTTCAGCTTCCAGGAAATCTTTAAAAAGCCTTTTGTGCTTATGCCCGATGAAGGAAGCTATATACGCTGGGATGGAGATCCTTATAAAGCTGAGATCAACCTGAAAGCCAAATATGTGGCTAATGATGTCAAGCTCAGCTCGCTATATGCCGAGCAGGGTCAGACTTCTGACCCGGAATTAAGCAGGCTGAAGGGAGAGCGCACAGATATAGATGTGCTGTGCACACTCACCGGATCGCTCGTAAAACCGGATATACTTTTTGACATCTCGCTTCCGCCCAACAGTGATGTAAAAAACAGTCAGCGTTTGCTTGGCGACCTGCAACGTATCAATAACGACGATAACGAAAAAAATAAGCAGGTGGCGTACCTGATCGTATTCAGGAGCTTTGCTCCGATCGGGCAATATAATGTGCAGCAAACTGACGCTACTACCTTCGCATTCAACACTATTTCGGAATACATCTCAGGTTATCTCACCAGTTCTCTGAAAACCCTATTGTACGGGATATTCAAAGACCCGTCCCTTAGCGTAACCTTTAATTATACCCGCGCCTCTATTGACCCTACAGGGACCGGCGCCGGTCTGGGGAATACAGTGAACCTTACCCGTGATAATGTAAGCCTGCAATTCATCAAATCGTTACTCAACGATAAGCTTGTAATAACTTTTGGCAGCGATTTTAATTTTGTAAGCAGCGGGTCCCAGGCTGCATTGAATGCGCAAAGCACCAACTTCCTGTTCCTTCCCGACGTTACCGCCGAATATAAGATCACCCCGGATGGAAAATTCAGGGTAAGCTGTTTTTACAGGAGCAATTTTGACGCATTATCAACTACAGGTAAGCGTAACCGCGCAGGAGGGAGCATTTCTTTCCGCACCGAATTTGACCCCGAATATTTAAAAAGAAAAAAACAGACACCACCTAAATCAGGGGATACTACGGAGACAAGTGATTCAACAGTGGTAAGATTATTCTGAGATAAGGCTATCGGCGATGAGGTATGGGGTGTCAGCTATAAGCTATGGGCTGTGTGGCTGCTGACAGCTCTGTCATGTCCTGATATAAGTAGACAGATTTATAACAAAAAAATCTGTAATACCATGACAAGAGAGCCCCC
>MKWG01000039.1 GCA_001899685.1 Sphingobacteriales bacterium 44-15 | reverse complement strand
AAAGCCGGCGAGGAAAACGCGGGGCTTGCCGATATCGGCGACGGCTGGGGCGTGGTGTTTAAAATTGAAAGCCATAACCACCCATCTGCCATTGAGCCTTTCCAGGGTGCGGCAACCGGCGTGGGGGGTATTCACCGCGATATTTTTACGATGGGCGCACGCCCGATAGCGGCGCTGAATTCGCTGCGCTTCGGCAACCTCAGCGAAGAGAAAACGCAGCACCTGATGAATGGTATTGTGCATGGCATTGGTCATTACGGCAACTGCTTTGGCGTGCCTACCGTGGGCGGCGAAATTTATTTTGAAGACTGCTATCATACCAACCCGCTGGTGAACGCCATGAGCGTGGGTGTGGTGAAAGCGGGTCAGACCGTGAGCGCTACCGCCGAAGGCAAAGGCAACCCGGTGTTTATCGTGGGTTCTGCAACGGGTAAGGATGGCATGGGCGGCGCGGCATTTGCGTCGGCGGATATTACGGAAAGCAGTGTGGAAGACCTGCCTGCGGTGCAGGTGGGTGACCCTTTCCAGGAGAAAAAATTATTAGAAGCTTGTTTAGAACTCATACCAAAAGGCGCACTGGTGGGCATGCAGGATATGGGTGCTGCGGGCATTATATGCTCTACCGCGGAGACCAGCGCCAAAGGCGGCGTGGGTATGCGCATTGACTTAGATAAAGTGCCGATGCGCCAGCAAAACATGAAAGCATGGGAACTGCTGCTGAGCGAAAGCCAGGAGCGTATGCTGATGATCGTGAAGAAGGGTCGCGAAAAAGAAGTGCTGGAAGTGTTTGAAAAATGGGATCTGCCCTGCTCGCAGATCGGCGAGGTGACGGACGGCGGCATGCTGCAGTTTTATATGCACGGTGAGCTGGAAGCGGAAGTGCCGGCAGAGAGCCTGGTGCTGGGCGGCGGCGCACCGGTATATGAAAGGGAATACAGGGAACCGAAATATTTTGCGGAGATCAAAAAGTTTGACCCGGCAGGCATACCTGTGCCAAAGGATCTGAAAGCGGTGGCGGAGAAAATAATCACTATCCCGAATATCGCTTCCAAGCGCTGGATATATACGCAGTACGACAGCATGGTGGGTACGGGCAATACAAGCACCAATGCGCCCAGCGATGCGCAGATCGTGAAAGTGAAGGGCACGAAAAAGGGTTTGGCGGTTACGGTTGACTGTAACAGTCGTTATGTATTTGCCGACCCGTTTGTGGGTTGTATGATCGCGGTGAGTGAAGCGGCAAGGAATATTGTGGTCAGCGGCGGTGTTCCGTTGGGTGTGACCAACTGCCTGAACTTCGGTAACCCTTACGACCCGGAAGTATATTATCAGTTTGTATATGCTATTAAGGGCATGAGTGAGGCTTGTAAAAAATTCGATACGCCTGTTACGGGTGGTAATGTGAGCTTTTATAACCAGCATCCGGGCGGAGCGGTATACCCCACTCCTACTATCGGCATGGTGGGTTTGCTGGAAGATATTGATACAAAGATGACGCTTGATTTCAAGCAGTCGGGTGATGCTATTTATTTGCTGGGTGAAGTAAATGATGATATCAATTCGAGTGAATACATACATAAGCTGCACAAGGTGGAATATTCTCCTGTGCCGCATTTTGGCCTGGAAGAGGAATATCGTTTACAGCAGACCGTTAGTAAGCTGATCGGCAGCAAAGTGATTGCTTCCGCGCATGACCTTAGCGAGGGTGGTTTGTTTGTTACATTGTGTGAAAGCGGGTTTAATAATGATTTAGGATTTAAATCAACTACTTCAACTAAAGTGAGGCCGGATGCTTTCTGGTTCGGGGAATCGCAGAGTCGTATAGCGGTGAGCGTGAGTGCGGATAATATTGCGGCGTTTGAAAGGATAGTGAAGGAAAGCGGTGTGCCGTTTGTTAAGGTGGGTGAGGTTACGGATGGTGAGGTGATTGTAGATGATGCATCATGGGGTGATATTACTGACTGGAAGGAAAAATATGATACAGCTATTGAAAAATATATGCAACGTGAGGAGCAGCATATGTTATCGTGAGAAGTGAAACGTGAAATGTGAGAACAGCGTTTCACTTCTCACATTTTAAGTTTCACCCTGCAACTGTTCCTGCTATCAACAAGATTATGGCTAAAAATTATATACCCGGAGTTGTTACAGCTATAACAGTATTGCTTCTTGCATGCAATGGTAATGCTGGCAAAACCAACAACCAGTCCGGCAAAACGGCTGAACTAATGCTATTGGAAAAGCAGGTAGCAGCACGCCCGGATTCCGTGGGATTACGCTATCAGTTGATGAATGAACTCCTGAAAAACAATTTATATGCTGAAGCGATAGCGCAGAATGATACTTTGCTAAAGGAAGATAGCGCTAATGCTGTTTTCTGGTACAGGCGCGGCGTTATTCAATTACAACATGGCGATACTAATACGGCTATTGCCTCTATGCAAACGGCCGTGCAAAAAGAGCCGATGTTCATGGAGCCGCTGCTGGATATTGCATCGGTATATGCAGCGCGGTCTGACAGTAATGCAATAACTACCACGAATAAAGTCATCCGGATCGCTACTGACCCCCGCATTAAATCTCAGGCAAAGTTTATACAGGGTTTATATTACTCTAATATTAACGATAAAGCCAGGGCATTAGCCAGCTTTGATGAGTGTATAAAGAATGATTATACTTTTTTGGATGCGTATGTGGAGAAGGGATTATTGTTGTATGATTCAAAAGATTACAAAGCTGCACTGGCTGTGTTTGAGCAGACCATCCAGGTGAGCAACACTTTTGCCGAGGGTTACTATAATGCGGGCAGGTGCGAGGAAGCATTAGGCAATAAGGAGGAAGCTAAATTGTATTATGAAAAGGCACATGGGTTGGATAAGAGTTTGAAGTAACCTCACCCCCGCCTCTCTCCACTCCGTGGAGAGGGATGTCTAAATTCAGATCAGACTGATAAAATGCAGTGGACGGCAGATTGTGAATGTAAAAGAGTGGTAAATACTCAACGTCTTGCTTGGATATCATTTATAGATGATGTGGTAGTTATATAGTTTGTAAACATTCTGCAGTGCCGTCCCTCTCTACGAGGAGAGGGATAAGAGGTGATACTCTTTTATTCCATATCTTCGCTACTATGCCAATTGTAGCGCCATCCTTATTAGCCAGCAATTTCCTGGATCTCCGGGGGGAGTGCAGTATGCTTAATGAAAGTGAAGCAGACTGGTATCACCTTGATGTAATGGATGGCCGTTTTGTGCCCAATATCAGCTTTGGATTACCTGTGATTGCCCAAATGAGAGAGGCTACTACCAAACCCTTCGATGTGCATCTTATGATCGAGGAGCCGGGTAAATATGCCGCTGATTTCAAGCTGGCGGGAGCAGATCACCTGATTGTGCATTACGAAGTATGCCCTCACCTTCATCGTAATATCCAGCAGATTAAAAACCTGGGTATGAAAGCCGGGGTGGCCATTAACCCGCATACACCCGTACAGCTCTTACAGGACATTCTCCATGACCTGGATATTGTACTGATAATGAGCGTGAGCCCCGGTTTTGGCGGACAGCAGTTCATTCCCCATTCCTTAAGCAAAATACAAATGCTGCGACAGCGGATTGATGAAATGCAATTAAATACCATCATTGAAGTAGACGGCGGCGTAACGCTCGAAAATGCCAAAACCATCCTTGAAGCCGGCGCCCACAGCCTGGTCATAGGCACTACCATTTTTAAGGCTGCAGACCCCAAATCTGTAATAAGCCGGTTTAAGCATCTGTAAACCATTGGATACCAGCGCTATGTCAACAATAATTTTTCGTATTTCTTTGTGAGAGGTGAGACGATAGATGCGAGGATTTCTCATTTATCGCCTGTCTGCCGGTAGGCAAGTCTACCGTTTCACGTTTGATATAATGCTATTAGTAATTTACCTGTTGCGCCGGGTATTTTTCCGAAGGATATTTCTGAGAAAAGAAAGAATACAGCCCGTTTCTCCCGCGCAGGATTAGCATAGGGTAATGCCTTATGAGAAAATAAGGAAATTCATAATAATCCCTCTCCCGCCCCGTTTAATGTATGATAATTCCATTTTATCGAATTTAATTTCTACCCCCGTGAAAAAAATATCATTAATTGAACCTGGAACTATGGAGAAGGTTGTAGCCATCTGCCAGCAGTATGCTCCGCTGGACGAAGCAAGCCAGCAGGCCCTGCAAAGTATTATCACGCTGAGAGAATACCGGAAAAATGATTATGTTTTTGAGCAGGATCAGTTTTGTGGTGATCTTTTTGTGATCGTAAAAGGCTCTTACCGCCTTTTTCACAAAACATCCCAGAAAGAGCATACCACCTGGCTGGGATATGATGACCACATCATCTCCTCATTACACAGCATTTTGTTTAATACACCTGCAAAAGAGACCATGCACATCCTGGAAGAAACAGTGATAGGCGTAATACCTTACCAGGAGCTGCTCAGTCTGAGCCGCCAGCATGCTTCTATTGATAAGCTGCACCGCACTATCATGAGCAAGTTCATCATGGAAATGCAGGAAAATCTTTTTGCAACGCGCTTCATGGAAGCAGCAGACCGCTATCATTATTTTACCCAAAAGCAGCCTGAGGCCCTGCAGCGTATACCACTCACCTACCTGGCTTCTTTTCTCGGGATCACCAAAGAGAGCTTAAGCCGCATTCGTTCCGGCTTCAGGCATCGTGATGCCAATTTCGGATTGAACAATTCATACCTGAGGACGGCTTCATAAGCTTCGCCTTTTGTAATATATAACGTCATTGCCGGTACAGTTTGTACCGGCTTTTTTTTGAGCTTTCTTTAATTGAAAAAACCTCATTCGTGCATTCTGTACAACAAACCATTCCTGTTATAGCATTTTTAAGAGATAGCCGCTAATGCACGAATTTACACTAATGCCTTCGTGCCCATTCGTGCATTAGTGACTTACTTTACTCTGTAAGATAAATTGTTGTACCTAAAAATCATCCTGCCGCGCAGAACGCTGGAATTCGTGGCATAGAAAATTGTATTCATAAAGTAAAATTTTTATTATAAACTAACAATTGTTAATTTGGTATAACACTAACTAATATTTGCTTGTTATGAAAAGACTCACCCTTTATGTTACAGTTGCATTCTTAGTATGCCACTCCCTGTTTGTGTCTGCCCAGACCTCTGCCATTACCGGAACCGTAAAGAATAGCAGCGATATGAATTTCATCAGCGCTGTTTCCGTAACAATCAAAGGATCAACAGAAGGAACATTTACAGACAGCAAAGGCTTTTTTAAGCTTACTACTTCCCGGGCACTGCCACTCACGCTGGTATTTTCTTCGATAGGGTTTGAAACAAAAGAGCTGGAAATTAGCAGCGCTGAGCCGGTAAAAATAACGCTTACCCCATCGGCAACGCTTGGCGAAGAAGTAGTGGTTGCCGCCACCCGCACGGCTACACGGGTAATGGAATCACCTGTTTCCATCGAAAGAGTGAGTAATGCAAGTATCCGTACAACTCCTGCCACAAGCTATTATGATATGATAGGGCAACTGAAAGGTGTTGATATCACTACTTCTTCTCTTACTTTCAAAACGCCAAGTACCAGGGGATTCAATTTCTCCGGCAATACAAGGTTTAACCAGTTGGTGGATGGTATGGACAACCAGGCGCCGGGGCTGAATTTTTCTCTTGGCAACTTTGTAGGGCTTACCGAGCTCGATGTAGACAATATGGAGCTCCTGCCGGGCGCATCTTCCGCATTATACGGGCAGGGAGGCATTAATGGTACGCTGTTGATCAACAGTAAAGACCCTTTCAAATACCAGGGGCTCAGCTTCCAGATCAAAACAGGAATGAATCATACCGACGCGAGCGAACAACGGTCCAGCCCGGGCTGGTACAACGACTGGTCTGCACGCTGGGCCAAAGCTTTCAATAATAAATTTGCTTTTAAAATAGGGTTCGAGCTGATACAGGCAAAAGACTGGATAGCCAATAATACACAGGATTATGACCGTCTCACCAAAACATTATCTGATAAAACCCGCCAGACTGATCCCAATTACGACGGCGTAAATGTATATGGCGATGAGACCAATATGCGCGATAATGGTTATACAATGAAGAGCCTGGCGCAATTAGTGCAGACAACAACCCAGTCCGGTATTCTCGGCGCAACAGGAGGAACGGTGGATATTGTGCAAATGATGAATGCGCTGTTGCCGGCCAATGCCACACCTGACCAGATAGGTGCATTCATAGGCAGCCTTCCCGCGCAGCTGCAGCCTTCGGTTACCAATCTCGTACCTTTTTATTTCGGGCTCAGAAATAATATCATCCCCGAGCAAAGCGCTTCACGTACGGGCTATGCAGAGAGCGATATGGTGAATCCCAATACGGTGAATTTTAAATTGAGCGGTAGCCTTCACTACAAGTTTAATTCAAGGCTGGAAGCGTTGTTTGCAGGCTATTTTGGCACAGGAAGCACCGTCTATACCGGTAGCGACCGCTATGCGCTCAAAGATGCCAAGATTGGTCAGTATAAGCTGGAGCTGCGCAGTAAGAGCTGGTTTATCCGCGGCTATACCACGCAGGAAAATGCCGGTGAAGCATATAATGCCACTATTACGGCAAGAAGGCTGAATGAGGCCTGGAAATCGAGCACAGACTGGTTTCCCCAGTATGTGGCAGCTTATTCTCAGGCAAGGCTGCAGGGAGCGGATGACCAGACCGCCCATAACGCAGCACGCGCTTTTGCAGACCAGGGCCGTCCCCTGCCGGGAACAAGTGCATTCAAAAGTTTATTTGACCAGGTTCGTTCTACCCCCATTCCTAATGGAGGTCTCTTTCTCGATCGCAGCGACCTGTGGGTAACCGAAGGCCAATACAATTTCAAGGATATAATTCCTTTTGTTGAATTGATTGTAGGAGGTTCCTGGAAACAGTATGTATTGAACTCAAAGGGAACATTATTTATAGATTATGATGGGCCAATAAAGATCAACGAGTATGGCGCTTATGCCCAGCTCACCAAGCATCTTATCAACGACAGGCTCACCCTTAGTCTTTCAGGACGATACGACAAGAATGAAAACTTCAAAGGGCGCTTTACACCCCGCGCCACAGCGCTTGTAAAGCTTGCAGAAGATCACAACCTCAGGCTTAGCTATCAAACCGCTTACCGCTTCCCATCCACACAGCAGCAATACATCAATCTTGAGATCGGTGGAGGGCAGTTCCTTGTAGGAGGATTACCCTGGATACTTGGCTCCCAATTACCGGGCGGCAAGTCAGGACCTAATCTTGGCACACAACCGGTATACCGCCTCAACAATTCAGCTGCAGTGATCGGCGCCTACGAGCCCCGGGAGCTGAAACCTGAAAGCGTGGTCTCTTATGAAATAGGCTATAAAGGGCTTATTGCAAAAAAACTTTTGATAGATGTATATTACTATACCGGCCAATATGAAAATTTTCTTGGCCGGACACTGGTTGCCAAACCTGTATCTCCTACCCAAAACCAGATATATTCCATTGTGGAAAATGCAGCCACCATGTCTTCCCAGACAGATGGCTCCGTTAAAGTGGATCCTATAAAAGTCAAGACCTCGGGATATGGTTTGGGATTGGATTACAGGCTTACCGGCGGCTTTTCAGTGTTCGCTAATTATTACCACGATGAGTTAGGCAATGTTCCTTCAGACTTCAGCGCTCAATTCAATACGCCTAAGCACAGGATAAATTTTGGAGTATCACACTCAGGCTTTGGAAAGACCAAACGTGTAGTAGCCGGCATCAATGGCCGCTGGCAAAGCGCCTTTATGTGGGATGCGGATTTTGCTACCGGCACCGTGCCGTCCTTCTTCACTCTTGATGCAATGGTGGGATATAAATTTCCCGAGATCAAGTCGCTGTTTAAGCTGGGGGCTACCAATGTCCTCAACAAATATTACCTGAATGCGTTTGGCAATCCTCAAATCGGAGGATTGTACTATGTGAGCTTCGCATATAATATATTTTAGCGTGGCGCCAATGTGAGACGTGAAAGGTGAAAGAAGCAGTTACAGGTTACCACAACCTGTAACCTGCAACCTGTAACTGCCCAACACCTTACACCCTCCCCCTAAAACGAAAAAGTGACAGCAGCCCTGATATTAAAAGGTGTTCCGGGAGTAAAATGAATTTCCGTTACTGCCTGAGGTTCATTATACAAACGGGAAGTAGTTGCGAACTGTGTTTCATTCCACCGGGCATTGAATATATTTTCAGTGATGATACCAAAACGGATATTGTGCCATTGATAATTTATATTCATATCGGTAACAAAATATCCTTTCGCGGCGATGCTGTTATCTTCATTTGCAGGTCTGTCGCCTATACACCTGCTTTTTATGCTTCCGGAAAATCCTGATTTGTCTTTTACGCTAAAACCACCGGTAAATGTGGTGATGGGAGCGAGAGGAATATAGTTCTCTCCTTTGGGATCGTCGAGACTTCTGCCGTGGGTATATGTAAGATCACCATTAAAAAACAGCCAGTTGTTCAACTGCCAGCGTAATCCAATATCTATACCTTTCCTTGCTGTTCTTCCGCCGGGCTCAACTACCCCTTCATCCCCCACATATACAAATTCCTGTTGAAGATATAAATACCAAAGCGCTGTATTTACCACCACTCTTGGCAGGGGCTTCCATATCAACCCGATATCAGCGCCATAAGCAGCAGGAAGGATCTGCCTGCCCGATTGTGCAACGACTACCCGCGTATCATTACTGTGAAAGCCTTTACCCAGCTTGATAAAATATTGAAGATCCTTACTTTGAGCATACAGGAAATTCAGCTTGGGGCTTATAATAGATGTAGATTGCGATTGCGTACTGAAGCCTGCAGCCAACCGGTCTTCATAATTAAACTGAAGATGATCAAACCGTATAGCCGGGTTGATCAGCCATTTACCAGTCCTGAACTCCGTATTGATATAACTGTATATATTTGTCTCATCAATATCGCCCAGCATTATATTTTGCAATGTTGTCTTACGGTCAACCGTATGCGATAATTCTATATTATGCACTGCATCTGAGCGGAACCCGGCAGCAGCCTGCATTGTAACTGTCGCATTGCCGATGAGCAGGGACTTGTTCAGCTCAGTTTCAAAGCCTGTCGTATTACGGCCTTCCTTTTGCCTGATCTGGTCGCCGTTAACAGGATCGTTCAGCCAGAAAGTGAAATTAGAATACAGCTCAAAATTGTAGTGGCTGTAATAAGCGGTATTCTTTATAAAAGTATAGGGATTAACATGATGAATATATTGCAGGTTCACATTGGTTCTTGAAGTATGGCCGCCTTCTGTACTATCTATTGAACCAAAACGGGTGATCAATCCTTCGTCAACTGCACGTTGTGGTATCTGCCCGCTTGCATTCCATTTGCCGGCGAAATGTGAGAGGCTAAATGAAAGCTTATCATTATTGGTCAGCCAGGCAGTATATTTACCCATCAGGTTGATGCGCTTAAAATTTTGCGGGGCTATAAACGGACCATTCGTCATATACAGCTCCGATGCAATGTAGGCCGATTGATGATCAGTATTCAGTACATCCAGGAGACCCAAAACCCTGAATGTGTTAAAACGCCCCGCTTCCAGTGAAACAGAGCTGCTCTCCAGTCTTTCTTTGGTTTTAAAAGCCACATATCCCGCCGTAGCCAGATTGCCTTTGTCGGCAAAATAGGGTCCTTTGTCAAAGTCAATTTTATCTACTGTTTCAGGGATCAGAAAATGAAGGTCAGCATATCCCTGCCCGTGAGCATGACTTACCATATTTACCGGCATACCATCTACAGATATGTTAATATCGGTGCCGTGATCACAATCAAAACCACGCAGGAAGATTTGTTCCGCCTTCCCTCCACCTGCATGCTGACCAATAAACAAGCCCGGCACTTTCCGTAAAAGCTCCTGCGATGAATTAACAGGCGACGTATTCAGGTCAATGGAAGAAATGATATTCAAATGCCTTATGCCGGAATTAATGACGACTTCGCTCAGCTCAAATGGCGAAAGAAATAGTTTTACAGGATTAAAACTACTGTCCTCATATCGTAGTATCCTGCTTTGGTAACCAATATGACTGACAATGATACTGTCGCCGGGAGCAGTATTGGCAATGATGAAAAAACCGGTCTCATCCACGTGTGCATGCGTGCCTGAACGAAGGTTTGCTATATAAGCGCCTTCCAGGGGTTTCGATAATTCATCTATTACACGTCCTTTTGCCGTTTGCGCTGACACGCTTACAGAACAAAAAAACGCTGAGCATATCAATATGTAGATTTTCATGGTAAAAGAAAGAGGATCATCGGGCAATTGCTTTCAATACAGAAAAAGACTTTTGCTTTTTCACTTTAAAAAAACAATAACCAACAACAGAAAACACAGCCAAAGCCGGAATAAGCCAGTATAAAAGTATGGCGTTGTTTTGAATAAACCGGCTGATAAAATTTGCTTTCCCTGAAAGTCGTTCTAATATCCAGCCCAGGGCGGCAACTGCAGCTAAAGCTGCGCCTGTTATTCTAACGGAGTCATATAAACATGTTTTACTCAATATGATCAACCAGGGGACGATGAGCAGCACTACCAACAACTGCATGAGCTCAATGCCTGTATTAAAACCCAATATAGTTAAAGCCATAGGGCCGGGAGCAAGGTGCAGATCACTCAATACTGAGGCAAAGGCCATTCCATGAATTAACCCAAAACCACCGGCAAGAAAAGTTTCCTTACCATAAAATACAGGAGTAACCGCATGAATGGCAGAGATCAAAATAGACACCGCGATCAGCACTTCAATGGGTTGCGGGGAAATATGTAACCATCCTAATGACCCGATCAGTAATGTGATAGAATGACCGATAGTAAATGCCGTAACGATTTTAAACAACCGGCCAACGCTGTACCGTGTACCTCCAAAAGCGCCCCAACGTTTTCCATTCATCAACAACATAGAAGGCAACAGCAATACCAGCAGGAACAGCAGGTGATCGGTGCCTTCTTTAATATGCTTCATCCCCAAACCTACCATGCTTCTAAAGCCTGTAAACCAGCTTCCTTTTTTTGAGAGATTGATTTCGAGCGGATAGATCACATTGTCTTTCAAATTCCATGAAATAACTCCCATTTCTGCAGGTGGTCCATCTGTTGTGCCTGCTTCCCAGTCGTTACGCACAGATACAAATGCCAGATGATTGATCACCTGGTGCATGATCACATCGTAGTCTAACAAAAATTTACGTGTGCTTTCCCCGGCATTGGGTTTCATTTCCACTTCAGCGATCAATTCCCAATAAGGAAATCCGTTTTCGGGATAATAGCCTTTATCCATGCGCAAGCTGCTCACTTCCACCTGCCAGGGAGCGTCCCTTTTCGTGTAGGCGTGAATATGAGCTTTGAGATATTCTTTTAGCTGCGGCCCGAAACGATCAATGATAGTTGCCGGATCTTTGCTGATATCGTTCCCGAAAGCCAGCTCCAGCTCGGGTATGGGCAATTGCAATTCAAGATTTGCTTTACCCGGACTGATATCCAGCAGGGCGATAGTGGTAGGCGCCTGGTGAGCATATAGCCGTCCTGTGAAGGAAAACAGTAACCCCGCTGCAAGAAAAATCAAAACCAGCCGCCGGTTATTCACCGGCCGGCTGGTAAGGGAATGATTATGTATCATGCCGGTATGCATTATTATAAACCGATATAATCACGATTATGATCCCTCATAACAGTGTGATAATGTATCTGATTGGAGATCACCACACCATTCTGGCAAATAAATTCAATCCATACACTTGGTCCGTCAATACGAACATAATCTGTATTGGAAGTAAAAAAGGATGAGGCGTCACCGGCTTTTGCCGAGGTGTTGCTGGCATAGCAAATATAAGTGTTCGCCAGCTCGCTCTCATAAGTTGCCAGGTAAGCTGTGGCTGAGGAATCGTCCACATCATTTACCCATGCAGCTATAGCGGCTTTTACTTTTGCCTGCACATCAGCGCTGAGCGTCCCTACCTTAATGCCCTGCTTGGTAGAGGGGAAGGTGTTGGTAGTGGAGCCGGGCACCATTAATACATCAGAAAAAGATCCTGAAATTTTCGCCCCCGATAATTCCGTGCTGGATAAGGCACCGAGCATATTCTGCATTACCTCTAATTCTGAGGCCAGGGGAGACGGATAAATAGTGCCATTCAGTGTAAATGACCCGTGCGGCTCAACCCCTTCATGCAAAGGTGTAATGCTTACTACTTTACCTGCATCATAGGTGATATTTGCCGCGAAATGATGGCCCCCATATTGCAGCATCCATTTTCCGGTAGTGCTGGGTGTTCCCAGGAAAGCTATAATATAGTTGCCTGAAGAATACCCGTTTGCAGAAAGCCCCAGGTAATCATCTGCAGCAGTAATCGTTAAAAACTCATCATATCCTTCGCCGGATGCCGTGCCGGCTGCCGCCTGTATTACTGCTTTTGCCGCTTCCAGCTGGGCGCTGCTAAGGCTGCTGAACAACAAGCCGTTCCTGCAGCTTAACGCGCAGGGAAGATTTGACCAGCGTTTTGCATTGGTGAGATTCAGCGTAAGGATCACGGAGGATTGTTGACTTGAGCTAAGCGTAGACAGGAAGTTATTAGCGGCGCATACTACTTTGGCAATCCCCGTCAGGCTGCTGCAATCTGTTGCAGAAGTTGACGCGGAATTTACAGTGAGGGATAAGGTGCAGCTCTGGCTGCCAAAGCTGATAGCGAAAGAAGCTGTGCCCGCCGATGCAGGCGTACCTGATATATTATATACGATACTTCCGGCTCCCGAGGCCAGGGTATTTGCTACAAGCGTAGCGGTGAGCCCGGTGACCCCGGTTGATGAAATAGCGCTTCCGGCAGAATAAGTAGCCCCGTTCCCTCCTGTGTAGGGCACAGTAGCAGTACCTGAATAAGCAACATTTACCGTAGCCGTAGCGCTGTATGTAACAGAAGCGCAGGTAAGCGTGCTGACAGAGGCGCTTCCGGAACCGGATGAGTCTGTGTCATCATTTTTTTTGCAGGCAATAACAACTACAGCTACTACCAGTAGAATAACCACAAAGTGGGTATACATTTTTCTGTAATTCATATACTTCTTTTAAAGATGGTATGGTTTATCGGATCCATATTACAAACATCGGGCTCACAATAGCCTGCACCAAGCATGACCGGATAAAAACAGCAATTGAATCGATGATCTTACAGATAGTATTATGTTAACAATATTTTATCTTACTTATTTGCGGGAAGTGAGCCGATAAATGAAATTGAGATAAAGCTCAGGGGTTTCTCCAGGTTTCGAGAAAATCAAGGTATGAATTGCTTAAAGGAAGCTCCGTTCCATTAACAAGCTGTACCTTACGGCTTATGACAGAAGCCACTTTATTCACAGCCACCACATAGCTTCTGTGTATTCTTTTAAACCTCGTTCCAGGCAGCTTTTCCAGGACTTTTTTCAGTGGCATCAGGGTCATGATTTCCTTTTTATCCGCCAGGTGTATCTTAATATAATCCTGCAGGCTCTCTATGAATATAATATCGTCAATGCCGATCCTGATCAGGCGGTATTCTGAATAAACAAAAAGGTTTTCAGGCGGGGTTTCATTCCTGCTTTTTTTAAATGCATCGTACTCTATTGCTTTGGTAACAGCTTTTGTAAAGCGTTCAAGGGCAATAGGCTTCAGCAGGTAATCAATGGCATCGAGCTCAAAGCCTTCAAGGGCGAATTTTTTATGCGCAGTAGTAAAAATTACCATGGGTCTTTCCTCAAGCGAACGCACAATATCAAGCCCTGTGATATCCGGCATCTGTATATCTATAAAAAGAAGATCAACGGGAGTATGCCTGATGAATTCAGCTCCGGAAATAGCGTCTTCAAAAGTTTCAATAAGCTTCAGCTCCGGGAATTTGGATATCCATTCCTTTATGAGCAGGAGACTCAGCGGTTCATCATCTATGGCAACACATCGTAGCTGCATTTTGCCTATAACTGTATTAATAAGTTAACGGTATAATTTCCATTATCTGTATTCATTGATAACCTGTACCTGTCGGGATACAAATAATCCAGCCGCTGCTGCACATTCGTCAGCCCTATGCCCGTGCGCTCCGCATTTTTATTATTAGCAAACAGCCTGTTGCTGCACGTAAATTTAATATGGCTATCATTCACGTTCAATTGAATATCTATAAAAGACTGCTCATGTTTGCTCACACCATGTTTAAACGCGTTTTCGACAAAGGTCATCAAAACCAGGGGAGCTATCTTCCTGTCCTGTACCCTGCCTTCAATAGTAAAATTAACTTTGGTTGAGCTGCCTAATCGCAACGATTGCAGATCAATATAGTCTTTCATACAATCTACCTCGTCTTCCAGTGTTACAAAATCTTCATGCACTTCATCAGTAAAATAGCGCATCATATTGGATAATTTCAAAATACTGGACGCCGTATTATCGCTTTTTACAACAGCCAATAAATAAATATTGTTGAGCGTATTAAATAAGAAATGAGGGTTGATCTGTGTTTTTAAAAATGAAAGTTCCGCATTCGCTTTGTCCGCTTCTGCCTTCACAGCCCGTTGCTCTGTTATTCTCCACCGTTTTGTTATGCACAATCCACTGCTCACCGACATACATGCAATAAAAAGAATAACGCTGGTAATATCAACATGCAGATCACCTTTCCTTGCTCCGGGACCCGGCTCCCGCGGTCTTCTGTCATGGCTATCATTCTCAGGCTCTGGTGGTGGCTTGTCTCTTTCCCTCGCCCCCGGACCCCGTTTTTCTTCTGTGCCCGGACGATGAAATCCCAACACTCTTTCGTAAGGCTTCAAATAAAATATACCAGCAAACAGCAGCAGGCAACAAATGAGATATAAGATATATTTTCGCTGTAAAAACAGTCCCGGGGCCAGTACATACAGGTTGAGATAGAAAAGAGCAATGAAAAGAAGCGCGAATCGCAAAAAAGATAGCGACAAAACAAAAGCAGCTATATCCCCGGCGTTTGATCTCCTGAAAACAAACCCTATAACAAGGGTAAAAAAGAGTACCCAGCCAATAATATGCGCAGCTATTCTGAAAGACCGCCTGTACATTTATGCAATAAACACATTAATAAGCTTATTAAAAAAATGTGTCGACAAACAAATTAACTGTCAGGATGAAAGTAAAATATGGCTTTCGGAAAACACCTGTCGCACCTGCTTCAACAGCGCCCCAAAAACATCTTTCAGCCTGCTGCCGGCAGCAATGCTTTATTCCTTCGATATCCATTTAATACAAACCGGTGTGCCCACAGGTATCCGTTTGCCCGTATCCCTGAGCAGTCCGGTCTCGGCATTCCGTTCAAAGATCACAATATCATCGCTCGACTGGTTGGCAGCAAGCAGGTATTTGCCTGAAGGATCAATGGAAAAACCGCGGGGTATTTCGCCCCCCGAAGGCTGATGACCGAGAAGTTGAAGGGTGCCGTTATCCTGGTTGATGCTGTACATCGCAATAGTGTTAAATCCTCCCCGGTTTGACGCGTACAGGAATTTACCGTCAGAAGATATGTGGATATCTGCGCTGCCGATAAAGCCGGTATCATTAGGTTCAACAGAAGCAATATGCTGGAGCGAATCGAACTTACCGTCACTATAGCCGAATACATCTACAGCCCCTCCCATTTCTTCTACCAGGTATGCATATTTTTTGTTGGGGTGAAACGCAATATGTCGCGGTCCCCCGCCATCCGGTATCTTCACAAAAAAAGGCTGTGGAGCGGGAGTGAGCGAGCCGTTGGAGGCATCAAAAGCATATACCATTATTTTGTCTATGCCGAGATCCGACACAAAAAGCCATTTATTGTCGTCGGAAATATAAGTGCAATGCACATGCGGCTTTTCCTGGCGTGCTTTGTTCACGCCGCTACCTTCATGCTTTATGATAGCGGTTGCTTTCCTGATCATCCCATTGGCATCTACAGGCAATACAGAAAGCGTGCCGCTGCTGTAATTGGCAACAAATATCCATTTGCCGGTATGATCTACATCTACATAGCAGGGACTATCCCCTCCTGTTAATTGTTTGTTGAGGGCTGTGAGGGCGCCCGTCGTTTTATCAAAGGAAAAAGAGCTTACCTCTCCGCCGTTATCATTATTTGAGTTTTCATTTACTGCAAAAACATATTTCTCATCCGGCGAAACCGCTATATACGAAGGATTAGAAGTCTTTACATGGCTGAGCTCTTTGTAGGTGCCATCGGCGCTGTTAAAATCATATACATATATGCCTTCGCTTTTACCTGAAGTATAAGTGCCTACGATCATATATTGATGCCCGTCTTCTTTTTTTTCTTTACAGGAAAATAAGGTAACCATACCGATGAAAATAAGAATGAGCTTGTACATGATTTAGATATTCAGGTTGTATAATGCCGAAGTAATGCGCTGAATGGTCTCTTCCCGTGACAGTGGTTCCGGTTTAAATGTCTCGCCGGTCACTCTTTCAAACAGCTCAATGTATCTTTCACTGATGGTCTTTACCCAGTCTTCGCTCATTTCCGGGACGATCTGTCCTTCCTTGCCCATAAAGTTGTTCGCGATAAGCCATTCCCTCACAAACTCCTTGCTTAGCTGTTTTTGCCGTTCTCCTTTTTTTTGCCGTTCTTCAAAACCGTCCGCATAAAAATAGCGCGAGGAATCCGGCGTATGTATTTCGTCCATCAGGTAAATGGTATCGCCGATCTTACCAAATTCATATTTTGTATCGGCCAGGATCAGACCGTGCTTTGCTGCAATGGCTTTTCCCCGTTCAAACAGTTGCAGGGTATAGCGGGAAAGTATTTCCCAGTCTTTTTCCGTTGCCAGCCCTTTTTCCAGTATTTCTTCCCGGGAAATATCTTCATCATGACCTTCTTCGGCTTTAGTAGCCGGCGTAATGATCGGAGAAGGGAACGGGTCATTTTCCTTCAATCCTTCAGGCATGGATACGCCGCACAATACCCGTTTACCACTGCTGTAGGTACGCCAGGCATGCCCGACAAGATGTCCGCGCACCACCATTTCAAGCTTAAAAGGAATGCATTTTCTTCCTATGGCAGCATTAGGCGCAGGGGTAGAAAGCAGCCAGTTAGGGCAAATGTCGGCTGTTGCTCCCAGCATCATAGCGGCAATCTGGTTCAATACCTGTCCTTTAAAAGGAATAGGCCTGGGCAGTATCACATCAAATGCCGAAATACGGTCACTGGCGATCATCACCAGGTAATCGTTGCCGATAGTATATACATCACGGACTTTCCCTTTATAAAAAGCGGTTTGCTTTGGGAATATGTTATTATCCATACGCTAAAATAACCATGAGGTTTGATCTGGCAAATTTAAGAGGCTATTTAATTATTGCAAAGGGTGAGAATTCACTATTCCCATTGTCTGTTCACGTTTACCGTCTCACATCTCACTTTTCTTTCACGTCTGACATAGTACCGGCAGATTCTCCCGGCTGAGCCTTTTTAGCGCTTACTTTATAGTATATAAAAATCGAAAGAAGTATTACGGCATAACAGGCGTAATTAAAAAGGTCGTGGTGATTGATACCTCCTATAAGGGTAAGCTTTTTTTTCCATGGCTTGAGGTTTCGATCGAGGGCAAAGACCAACAGCGCGATCCTGCAGCAATTCATAAACCAAACTACCAGCACACCGCCCAGCCCAAGAAATATCTTTCTTTTGAGCCGCATATCCTGGGCCAGTATAAATGCCAACCAGAAGCTGATAATACCAAGCCCTATACACTGCCATCTTACAACTACTCTTGGTCCCTGCGCCAGGGCAAGCGTATCATTACTTTCCACAATAGTATCTAATCCTAAAGTATGCGTAATAAGGTTGGCAGTATGTGTGAGAGAACCGGTCAGCCAACCGATATAGTTAAAATGTTCCACAAAAAAATCATTATGCCATTTTCCCGGCAATGTCAGTTGTACAAAAAAAATATTGACATAATATAATACCAGGAAAAGAGCAATGAACTTTATGAGAAAACGCAGATCGAGGTAATAATTAAGCTGTTTTATCACGGATTTTGCCATCATGATACCAGAGAGTTTCAGAGAGACGTGAAACATGAAACGTAAATGTGAAAGTTCTTTTCACATCTCACATCTCACTTTTCACGAATAATATACAATGGCCTAGTGCTATTTGCTTTCAGCTTCTACCGCCTCGGCATCTTTTTGATTTTTCCTTTTATCATAAGCCTTTTTAGCGCCATAAGCAACTCCGGCAGCCACCAGCAGGCTGACACCGCCGTCAATTGGCACCTCTACATCTACAAGCAATGTCTGCGCAAACAGGGAGGGCACATAAGCCAGCCCGCAGATAACGAATACAGCAGTCAACAAGGATTGCAATTTCATAATAAAAGCTTTATAAGTAATAAAACAGCGGCAAAGAATAAGGATCTTATAAATATTCTGAAAGGGTGCGGATTGCAAATACAGAGATAAAGCTATAATGTTTTTGTAATAAAAGAAAATTTCTAAAGGGTATTTTCAATATTACCGGTAATTTCACCGCCGGGGATATCTGGTTGAATGTTGCCGCTTGTTATTATTATTGAGTAGCCGTAGCGCTAGCTACCTTGTACACTTTACCGTCAGCTTTTGTAAGTACGTATAATTCTCCTGCGGTATCCTCGCCAAACCTTATTTCCACTCTTTTATTGCCACAGGCCTTATCAAGGGTCTCAGGCTTCCCGTTTATCGCTATATGCAATTCTTTAATAGCCGCCATCTTACCGGGTTTATTATCATTGCTTTCTATATAAAAAACCCTGCCGCTGGGTATATCTCCAAATACAATCTTCCCTTTAAGCATAGCTATAGAAGAACCGGTATATTCATACCCGCCGGAAATTGCATTCCCTTCGTCATGATCAAAGGAGGCAATGGGATAAGTAATATGATATACACTATCATCTGCAGGAAGCGGATGAACTGCATTTATGTTACCATAAGGATTAATGGAAAAAATCCCTTCCCTTATCGGCCATCCGCAATCCTGCCCAGGCTTAACCATATAAATAGATTCTATCTCATGCTGACCGATATTGAATACAAGCATTTCCCGGGCTTTAGTCCAGGAAATACGATGGGGATTCCTGAAACCATAGCAGTATATCTCTTTCAGCCGGGAGTCATCCGTGCTGTTCACAAACGGATTGTCTCCGGGAATACCATACTGTTTGTTTTTACTGTTATTTCCACGGGGGTCAATGCGGATAACGGTTCCCCATATATGCGAGGTATTGTGCGGGATCAGGGGATACCCCTGCTCTACGCTTCCTCCGTCTCCAATACATGCATACAGCATCCCGTAATCCTTATCACCCGGTTTTGCATAGGGATTGAAAACGATCTCCTGCATGCCATGGATAACGCTTACGAAATTCACCCGCAATATTTCTCTGCCTGTCCCTGAAAAAACAGGAGCCTTAGGATCACTCGTTTTCCATTCGGTAAGCACCCATTGCAAAGCGACTTTAATGGAATCATTATACTTAAAATCCGCGTTAGCTGATCCTGCCGCCTCGGTATGCGAGGTATATAACAACCCATTCTTTTGAAAGTCGGGATGAAAAGCAAAGCTGCCGAATCCGGATCCCAGACCGGGCTGCTCAATGAAACGGGGTCTGAGCTTTGATATATCCATATAAACAACAGGCTGGTTGTTTATGACCTTATACAGCTTACCGCGTAAATCCAGGATGCACAGATCACCGGTTCCCGGCTGGGCAACCAGCTTGGTGATCCTTGCCAGCGGTGCAGTTTTTGCTGAAGCCGGTATCTGCATCAGCGGCTTAAGGTTGATGGTTATATCAGAGAAAGGAATGGGCTTCGGAAAAGGATTGGCAATTGCCGTGCTGTCATTATCCGCCGCAACGGCAGTATTCTTTTTGGTATGCAGAAAAGAGACGATTGCATTTAACTCAGCTTCATCCATTGCCTGGAACGAAGGCATTATTGCTTTATATTTCTCATGCAACTGTTGGGCATCTTTGTCGCCGGAAGCAATGACTTCCGCAGGATTTTTAATAAACCGGATAAGCCATTCTGCAGAAAATTTTTCGGTGATACCGCCTAACTGCGGGCCAATGCCATCCTGCAGGAAGCCATGACAGCTTTTACAATTTTTCCCGAAAGAAGCTTCCCCGGCAGCTATTATAGTAGTGTCCGTTGAAAAGCCATCCGCTCCTGCCCCTTTTGACCCCTGATTACAGGAAACCAGCACAGATACCCCGCCGGCAAACAAAACACGAAAGACATTTTTAGAAAGTTGCATCAATTAAAATATTTAATCAGAAAGCCATATTCTATCATCGGCAGGGCGTATTTCAACAACACAGGTAAAGTTATGACATTAGTAAAGGAAAATACCTGGTGCAAATATCATCAATCTTTTTAAGCTGACCGGGCGACAACACTTCTTTCTCCAGCAAACAGGCTGTGTTTGTCATTAAGCCCTCTCTCCGTAGCATTTCATGAATACCCGCGATGCACCCGTGAAAATTATTGGCAACATCAAATACCGCGGCATTCGTATCCGTAACTTCTATACCTTTCGCCAGTAAATTCTCCACGCCTTTATAACCACTATCCACACATTGCTTTACTTCTTTTAAAACCTGAACCGCATGCTCGGTACAAAATGCCCAATGCCCCAATAAGCCGCCGACAAAAACCTTTTCTACTACTGCTCCATCAATAGTAAACCGGTATGGCGTTAACAGGTCAGGAATAATATTATCATCATTACCTGTATACAACGCGATTTCATCCCGCCTTGAGGAATGACAAACAGCCTTAACCACATCAATGGTATGATAGCGGTTGAAGGCGGCGATCTTTATAGCAAGCACTCCGGGTATTTCAGCGAATTGCCGCCAGAAATCATAGGATAGTATCCTGCCGCCTACCGCAGGCTGTAAATAAAACCCGAATACCGGTATTACAGCCGCCACAGCTCTTACCCTGTCCAGCAATTGTTCTTCCGAATAACCGGATAATCCTCCCATGCTCAGCAGCCCCATATGATACCCGTATTTCAAAGCAGTCTCTGCTTCGGAAACTGCCTGCCGGGTATCCCCGCATATTCCCGCGATCTTTATGAACGGCGCCGGCAAAGCTAATTCGTCTATAGCTTCAGCTACTGTTTTTAATACCGGTTCAAACAAGCTGAATGTCTTATCCCGTATCTCAAATTGTGTAGTGTGCACCCCTACCGCAACACCGCCTGCACCGCTGTTTACATAATAACGCGTTAAAGCTTTTTGCGCTTCCTCATCAATACTTTTTTTCCCTGGTTGTAATACCAATGGATGCGCGGGAATAACAACGCCACGGTGCAGCAATGCTTTTATCCCTTCCGGCAATGCAGTAGGTGTATGCTTAGTAGTTTCCATCTCTTTCCTGAAAATGTGTTGGTTTATTAATTGTCTCCCCGGCATTCAGCAACCACTCTCCTATCATTTCCATCATTACTTTAAGTGTGGTATTAGGATAACCAAACAGTCTGAAGCTTTCGGTAGCATTGCTCAGCAGGGCAGTATGCGCTTCTTCGCCACTGAAAACCGGCTTCTTATTAAAATATGCGCCATACCATTCTGCTACCCAGCGAACAGATACGTTTTCCGGTCCTGTAATGTTTAATATCTTATAAGGGACTGCGCAGTGTAATAAACTTCTTATAGCAAATTCATTTGCATCTCCCTGCCATATCACATTCACGTTTCCCATGGTAAGATCGACTGTCTTTTCATTTAAAACAGCTTTCGCTATTTCAAGCAGCACGCCATATTTTACATCGTTGGCATAATTAAGGCGATAGATAAGAACAGGGGTTTCGTATTTAGCTGAAAAGTATTGAAATATCCGTTCCCTTCCCAGGCATGACTGTCCATATTCGCCAATAGGTTCCGGGCGGATGTCTTCCGCAGCTCCTCCCTTATATACTTCTGTAAGAGGGTATACATTACCGGTAGAGAATACAACAATACGGGAATCTTTGTAATGTTCAGCCACTTTTGAAGGCAAATAAGTATTCATTGCCCACGTAAACGGCTCGTTACCTTTTGTACCGAATTTAGTACCGGCCAGGTATAATACATTTTTTGCCTTTGGCAGCGTATCCCAGACCGCATTATCCAAAAGATCCGCTTTTATAGTGACTATACCCTCCTTTTCCAGTTCTTCCCTCAGCCCGGGCTCTGAAAATCTTGCTATCCCTGTCACTTTCTTTTCTACACCTGCTTTTACTATAGCTGCTTTGCACAACCTTGCCAGGTCGGGTCCCATCTTTCCTCCAACACCCAGTATGATAATATCACCATCCAAAGCAGCAATATCCTTCACCAGCCTTTCAGAGGGCAGCAGCAGGCTGGTATATTTTTTTAGCACATCAGACATTCTTCTATTATTTTATAAAAAATCGGTACCAAAATCAGAGGCATATTTCATAGCAGGCAGTTTAATTCCGGGTACGTACCCATATCATCGAAAGTACACTTTACAGGTTATTTTGCAAAAAAATTATTTTAATTTTTATAATAGGCACAATTCTCCCTAGTTACAATATCAATAGGCATGTAATAACGATCGGCCACTTTAAGGTTAAGGATCAGATGATGATATAAAGCCATGATGCCCCGGTACCCCTGTTCCTGTGGCTTTTGACAGATAAGGAAATCAATCACACCATTTTTAAGGTATTCCATACCGGACTCCAAAAGGTCATACCCTATAACACGCACATGATCAATAAAGTGCTTTTTCAGGCATTTGGCAACACTTACCACACGGGAGTTGGTAACGAAAATCACTCCTGTGCGTGGATACTGTGCCAGCATTTCCAGTATTTTTTTCTCCACTGCTTTTTCATCAACGTTCGTGATATCTATCTTCAAAATTTCATTTTTAATCTTATTACCCGTGAAATAAGAGCGAACGCCTTCTTCTTTCCGTAACAGGCGGTTCTGTTTTACATTCTTGATTTCCCGGGAAATGTTTACGATCAATACCTGATCTTTAGGTTTTATTAGATAGCTGATCAGTTGCCCGCCAAGATAGCCGCTGGCATACAGGTCGGGACCGATATAGGTCAGGCTTTTCTGGTCAGGAATATCTGAGTTAATAAAAACGTAAGGAATGTTCTTTGTTTCGCAGGCTTTTGTAAAAGCCAGCGATTCTTCCATAAAAAAAGGAGCCAGCAATATCCCGTCAAAGCCGCCCCGCAATATTCTGCGGGCACTACCGGCAAAGGAGCGCTTATCATTTTGATCAAAGAAAAAAGTAGTCACGCTCACCCCCATTGACCTGATCTCCTCAGCTGCCTGTTGCACACCATCGGCAGGCGCCTGCCAAAAAAAACCGGACTCTTCAGTGATTTCAGGAATAAGCACCGCGAAATGATACTCTTTCATTGAAGCAAGCCTTCGCCCGATGATATTCGGCTGGTAATTCATTTCTTCAATTACCTTCTTCACCTTCTCCAGTGTCTTTTGGGAAACTCCGGGACGTCCGTGTATTACCCTGTCAACTGTTGCCAGAGCAACATTTGCCCTTCTTGCAATTTCTTTTACCCCTTTCTGAGGCTTGGTACTTTTGGCTTTAGCCATAGCATACTTTTAAAAATTGTATTTTAGAGTAACCGATCACCAAAAAATTGAGCTCCATAGAAATGGAGCCCCTTTAGTTTCAACCCTAAACCCTTGAGAAAGAGCCTGCAAGTTAAGATTCTTTCCCGAGATCATCAATAGTACTATTCCGGTATGAAAGCAATAATATGTAAAGCAACGTTCCTCATGTGCTGGCTGCTGGCAGCAGGACAGTCTGAAATATATGCCCAGCATTCTCATCCCAAAAGAGAAATTAAAAAACTGATGAAGGAATATAATGCTGTCGGGCTCTCTGTAGCAGTAGTAAAAAACAATGAAATCGTATATACCCACGCATTTGGATGGAAGGACCTGCAGAATAGGAAAAAGCTAAAAACCCGGGACATTTTCCGGATCGCTTCTATCTCCAAATCTTTTTCGGCAACAAGCATCATGCAACTGGCAGAAGCCGGCAAGCTCTCTCTTGATGACGACTTCAGCAGGCTGATAGGCTTTACCGTGCGCAATCCAAAATACCCTGGTATTGTGATCACTTTAAAAATGGTGCTTTCCCATACCTCGAGCATTAATGACAGCCAGGGATACTTTAACCTGGACGTAATTAATCCCGATACTAATCCCAATTATGCAGCATGTTATAGCGACTATCCTCCCGGAGGCGGCTACAGATATTGCAATCTTAATTTCAATATGGCAGGAGCTGTAATTGAAAAAATAAGCGGCGAGCGGTTTGATCAATACGTGATAAACCATATTCTGGAGCCTTTACACTTATATGGCGGCTATTGTATCGACTCACTGGATAAATCTTTATTTGCCGGTTTATATGAATATGATTCTGCTACTCAAACCTATATACTCGCTACAGAAGCGTACAACCCGAGACGGGAAGAGATAAAGCATTACAAAGCCGGCTACTCCACACCTGTATTTTCGCCCACCGGTGGGATGAAGATTTCTGCACATGATCTTGCCCTGTATATGCAGATGCACATGAATATGGGCACCTGCAATGGCATAAAGATCATTGGCAGGGAAAGCGCGCAACAGATGCAAACTGCAGTCAGCCTGAATGAAAAATACGGATTGGCATTGTGGACTACGGATACATTCATTCCCGGTAAAGTGCTCAAAGGACATACCGGATCTGCGTATGGATTGTACAGTGCTATGTTTTTCAGCCCTGAAGAAAAATTCGGGCTTGTATTAATAACAAATGGATGCAATAAGGAGCAGGTAGACGGATGGAACCCACTTTTAAAAGGCGCAGCACAGGTGCTTTACAGGAATTATATTCAATAAGCAGGATCAACGCTTTTTTGCTCCTCGTTCATTTGGATACATTTCAGATTTCCGCAAGGCTGCTAACCTTTAATAAGATCGTATCAGTCTGAGAATGCCCATCTCCGGGGTTGGCAACTCTAAGCGAAACAAGCCTGCGAATACGCTGCACTCTTGCGACATCACTGCGAGCCGCATGCAGGACACTTCACACGAAGAGGTACATTACTGCGGTGAAACAGTCTCCTGGTGAAACAGATCGCTTCGTTCCTCTCGATTCAGTTTACAAATAATCCATTCTTTCGCTGGAGCCCCATTGATATATCCCATGTTCTACAGGTATGATTATTTATCTCTGCAGTCTGCTGTACGAAGTCTCTGACTTCGTACAGGCTATGTTCTTAGGGGACTTAATCCCCAATATCTATTTATTACTATGGTAGTACATCAAATCAATAATATTCGCTGGAAGCGCTTTGTTGTTCCAATGATCATGTATAGATAAAGCCGTGCCCATTGCCGTAGCCTGCGCTACTGATGCGGCATATACTTCTATATCGGGAAAGGCATCAGCCAGCATATGCATATATACCGGATTCTTACCAAACCCGCCATCTACAAAAATGCGCTTTATATCACGGCTTCCTTCTAATACCAGTTTGGTAGACATGATCTGCCGGCTGATAATATCCGCGATCAACTGGTAATAGGCCTCTTCATAGCCGGAGAAAGATGCAATATCTCTTGAAGAAAATGCTGTGATCTGCCCGTCTGCCCGTAATAGCTCTTGTTGATCAGCCTGCAGGCCTGAAGCAATACGACTATCAAACTTAACAGTGGTATAATAATTAGCAGGCTTGTCAAAATGTTCAGCAAGTCGTTTTACCTGTTGCTCATGTTCATAACCCGCAAATAAACGGGAGGCTTTAACAGGTTGTTTTTTATAAGTAAGATAGCACAGGCAATCCTGTTTCAACTGATCTTCGGTTAAAGGACTGTCATTAAACGGATTTAAACTGATTGACCACGTGCCCGTTGACAATAGCACAAATGGTTCTTTAAAATTTAGCAGGTAAGGTATCAGCGCGGCAGAGCTGTCATGCAATCCTATCCCCATCCTTACCTTTCCTTTTCGTATTATCACATCAATAGTATCATCGGCCGATTGTACAGGCGCTAACTTTCCGGCTATGCCTTCCTGGTATACCCAGTCATGGTATGCCATCTTTGTAAAATCCCACAACATGGTATGGCAGCCAATACTCGTAATATCTGAACAGAATTTACCCGTGAGCAATGAACTGATATACTGCGGTAAATGAAGCGAATATTTTATTTTCTCAAAAATCTGCGGCTTGTTTTTCATAATGTTGTACAGCAGCATGCCGGAATTTAAGCTGCCAAGCACAGGTGAAGCCGTATGCTGAGACACTTTAACTACGCCTCCGTATTTTTCGTAAAATGTCTTTTGCAAATTTTCAGGATAGGGTTTAAGATAATTATACAAAGGCGCCACTGGTTTGCCTGCGGCATCTACGTGCACAAGGCTGGCACCATAAGCCGTTACGTTTACCGCAACTATATCAAACTCTTTTAACTGCTGTATTGCTTCAAACGATTCTTTCACCCAGTCTGTAAGCGCATATACGTCTTCGCAGGCGTCACCATCTTCATCTGTTATCTCTTCCAGATTTGTACTTTTTTCATACACTATCTCGTAATCTTCATTAAACAGAAAAACTTTTTTGTTGGTTTTTCCAATATCATATACAGCTATAACAGGCAAAGCGTCTCTCATGTCGGGAAGATACAAAATTTGAGATTTGAAATTTTAGATTAAAAATGCGTGTCAGGATATTTATACCTTATTCCCTATAGGCGCAAAACATGCCTTGCGTCTACTTACCACTTATCACTTACCACTCACCACTATCATAGTCCTGTTGCCACTGTTTTGGATCCGCGGCTCTTAATCAGCTTTTCCCGTATTTTTTCTTTACGGAAGAACGCTAAAGGATCAAGTACGCCGCCTGCACGTAATCTTGCTTCGGCCACAAGAACCCGCAAATCAGTACGGAAAGTATTTTGCAATATTTCCTGTGCTGCCACTACATCATTATTTTGCTGCGCATCTTTTAATGCTTTTCTGTCAACATACAGTGCCTGCGCATAAGCTAACATAATAGCCTCTACAGATTGCAGCAGATCTTCCAGCGGATCTTTTACATTATGCGAGGCGTCTATCATCCAACCCATATCCGACACATGATCCATACCTTTGGCATCCATGCCTTCTACAAGCTCGTTAAAGATGAGGAATAGCTGATACGGCTTAATGCTACCGGTTGTCAGATCATCATCTCCGTATTTGGAATCATTGAAATGAAAACCGCCCAGCTTTCCTTCCATCAGCAACAGCGCAACGATCTGTTCGATATTTGCATTGGGCAAATGATGACCAAGGTCAACCAGCGTATATGCTTTCGGTCCAAGCTTGCTTGAATACAAATATGATTGTCCCCAATCGCCAACGGTGGTGGAATAGAAATTAGGCTCGTAAGCTTTATATTCTACAAATATTTTCCAATCGGCAGGAAGCGCCTTATATATCTCCTGCAATCCACTCAACGTATGCTGGAATGCTTCCCTGAAATTCAACTGACCCGGGAAACATGAACCATCCGACAACCATACGGTCAATGAGTTAGAGCCTAATTCAATGCCGTATTTTATCACTTCAATATTGTGGTCAATGGCCTGCTGACGGATAGCCTTATTTACGTTTTGCAAAGAGCCGAATTTATAGCTCAGCTCCTGTCCCGGCTGATCCTGGAAAGTATTGGAATTCATTGCATCAAAACGCAGTCCGTTCTGGGCTGCCAGCGCTTTAATATGCGACGCATTCTCAGGAATATCCCAGGGAATATGTAGTGATATAGCCCCGCTGGATTGATTTAACTTGTGCAGCAAACCGATATCTTCAATTTTCTCTTCCAGGTTGCGCGGTTCACCGCCCCCGGAAAACCGTCCGAAACGCGTGCCGCCGGTACCCAACGCCCAACTGGGAATAGCTACCTGGAATGCTGTGAGCTTTTGGATGATCTTTTCCGCATCATTTACGGCTGCTGTAATATAGTCCAGCCTGCGTTTATGCTCCTTCAGTAATGCTTCATTATGGCTGTCTGTAGTATATTTTTCTACCTGCATATCGTGATAATTTTTATGGCATATAAAATACTTCTTTCAATGGAATACTTACTGGCGAAGCGTCGGCATTAGTTTCCATGATGTCTTTCATATAGTTCCACCAGCGTTGCATAACAGGATGCTTTGGCAGTTCATCTATCGCCAGCGTATCATCTATCTGCAGGTATCCGAACAGATTATTGGTACGTTCGTCCAGGAAGATAGAATACTCCTGAATGCCCGTTTGCTTTAATAATGCCTGCAATTCAGGCCATATTTCATCATGGCGCCTTTTATATTCTGCCTCAAAGCCTTTATACAATTTCATTATGAAAGCCCTGCGTTGCATATTGTGATTCTATTTTTTTTCACGCAAAGTGCGCAACGAGCAAAGCCCGCAAAGAAAAACAGTAATGTTTATTCTTTACTGGTGGTGTCTTCGCCCACCAGACTTTTTCAGTGGGTGAAGACACCCACCGATAGGCTCAATAACGAACAGAAAGTAGAAGAGTGCGACGCAACAGCAGCCCAATAGTAGTATTACCGCTCAGTTCAAAAAATCCTTATCGCCTTACCACCTTACTCCTCATACCTTACACCCTATACCTTACCCCTTACGACTTATCACTTACCACTATTACCTCACAAACGCCATCGCTACCCCACCATCCACATTTAGTACATTACCCGTTGATTTATTCAATAATCCTCCTACAAAAGCAAAGCAGGCATTGGCTATATCTTCAGGCAAAATTATTTCATTAAGCAATGTGCGGCCTGCATAATATTTAGGCAGCTCCTCAACGGTGATCCCGTAAGCTTTCGCTCTACCTTCAGCCCAGCCTCCGCTCCATATATTACTTCCTGAGATCACAGCATCCGGATTTACAACGTTCACGCGTATCCTGTCTTTGCCTAATTCAGCAGCGTTGAGCCTAGAAAGGTGCAACTGCGCTGCTTTTGCAGAACCATACCCGGCATTATTTGGCCCGCTTACCAATGCATTTTTGCTTACGATATTCAATACATCTCCACCCATATTTTGCTTGCGCATCACCTCAACACTTTGCTGGGTAACGAGATACTGACCTTTTACCAGCACATCATATAACAGATCCCAGTCTTTTTCAGTATGATCTTCGAGCGCTTTTGAAATAGATAAGCCTGCATTGTTGACCACAATATCCAAACCTCCAAATGCCAGCACGGCTGTATGAATGGTTTTCGCAATAGTAGCGGCATTTGTTACATCTAATATATCGCCGGTAAATACATCCTTGCCGTATTTTTTGTTGAACTCGCCCTTTGCTTCTTCCAGCCTTTCAGGATTATTATCAGAAAGAATAACACAGGCGCCCTCATCAGCAAATTTTTGCGCTATAGCTTTACCTATACCACCGGCGCTGCCTGTTATCAGTGCAATGCGCCCGCTCAATGGCTTTGGTTTTGGCATACGTTGCAACTTTGCCTCTTCCAGCAACCAGTATTCAATATTAAATGCCTCCTGGCGGGGAAGCGAAGTATATTCGGAGACTGCCTCAGCGCCTTTCATTACATTAATGGCATTGATATAAAACTCAGCAGCAACTCTTGCCGTTTGCTTGTCTTTTGAAAAGGTAAACATACCTACGCCGGGATACAGGATCACCACGGGATTTGCATCACGCATTGCCGGGCTATTGGGATGCTTGCACGTTTCGTAATACTCAGCATACATTTTACGATATGCTTCAAACTGGGGTGCAAGTTTGGACTTCACTGCGGCGATGTCAGCCACAGATTCTTCAGGAGCAAGATTCAGCACCAGCGGACTGATCTTTGTTCTCAAAAAATGATCGGGGCAGCTTGTACCCATCGGCGCCAGCCGGTCAAGGTCTTTTGAGTTGATAAATTCCAGCACCCGGTCGTCATCTGTAAAATGACCAATCATTTTAACTGCGGAAGAGCAGAAACCTCTTAATGTTGGCGCAAGTGCGGCGGCTTTGTCCAACCGCTCCTGTTTAGGCAAAGACTGTATTTTTGCCCCACCAAATACCGGTTTGTTCTTTATGTTTTTTTCAAGATAGTCTGCACAGGTTTCAATGACTTCAAGCGTATTTACATAGCTTTCGTAAGCCGTATCTCCCCAGGTAAACAAACCATGCGAGCCCAGCATTATACCACGTATCCCGGGATTTTCATCGAGGCACTCTTTCATTTTTAAGCCAAGCTCAAAACCCGGACGCTTCCATTCTACCCAGCCGATTTTACCATCAAACAACTCCTTAGTAATACGCTTGCCATCCTTAGCAGCCGCAATGGCTATAGCTGCATCAGGGTGCAAATGATCTATATGCTTAAAAGGCAGGAAACCGTGCAATGGCGTATCAATAGAAGGCGCCTTGGATGCAAGATCGAAAATGCAATGATTAAACAATTCTACCATTTCGTCTTCATGCTCCACACCACGGTAAACATTTTTCAGGCTCCTGAGCCTCTCTACGTATAATGCAGCCAGTCCCGATTTCTTTAACGTGCCAAGGTCGCCGCCGGATCCTTTCACCCACATTACTTCGGTCTCATTCCCTGTCAGTGGATCTTTGCTGATCACTTTGCAGGAAGTATTTCCCCCTCCGTAATTAGTGAGCCGGAGATCAGCTCCCAGCAAATTGGAACGGTAAATCAACAATGCCACTTCGTCGCCGGCCAGGGCTGCAGCTTTCGCTTCATCCCACAAATAACTTACGTGCTTAAAATTCTTTGTAACAGCAGATGCCATAAAACATTATTTAAATGTATCAATTAATTTATTTCAATGAGTTGCCGTACCCCACTACCAGCACGGCAATAATGATCACAAGAATACCGGATATAATAGTTGTTTTTGTTTTGTTGCTTACCCCCTTCCATTCTTTTAAAACAATTCCCCATGCATTAGCCACCAGGATGATAAAAGCCATGTGCAGTATCCAGGAACTGGCGCCATTACCCATTTTGCTCTCACCCATCCCGTAGAAGAAAAACTGGAGAAACCAGGTGATCCCTGCCAAAGCAGAAAAAATATAATTAGAGAATAGCGGGGTCTTCTTATTAGTATAATCTCCAAATGTTTTATTCCGGGAATTCAGGATCATGCACCATATAAAGTTGGTGGTCAACCCACCCCAGAGAATAACAATATAGATAATGTTGTTCTGGAAAAGAAATTCTCCCTGCCCCGGATGCCCTGCTTTCCATAAATTGTTTGCCACATCGGCCATCGATTTACCTGCCTCTATGCCAAAATTGAAACATGCGCTCAGGATTCCCGAAATGATCGAAACAAATAGCCCCAGCCCAAATTTATATTCTGTGCTTGCCTCGACGCCATGAGGATCAGTGCCTATGATTTTCAGTTCTTTTTCCTTCATCATACCGGCCTTGCCACATAGTACAATTCCAAACACGCATATCAGCAGACCTCCTATTACTGTCAACCCCCATTGGGAGTGAATAAGCATGCTGAAGGTATCCTTTCCTTCTTTTGGGAAAAAATTATAGAATATGGAAGGAATAAGCGCACCGAATACCATACACAGCCCAAGGATAATGCTGCTCCCAAGCGATACCCCAAGATATCTTACTCCCAATCCGTAGGTAAGCCCTCCTATACCCCACAGTACACCAAATAAATAGGTCAACGCAAGTATGCTTCCACCGGTGCTTTTTATGATCGCGGAGAAATCAGGTATGGTCAAATAAGCCGCCAGAGGCGGAACGATGAGCCATGAAAAAAGGCCACCAACGATCCAATAACTTTCCCAGGCCCAGCCCCTGACTTTTTTGAAAGGAATATAAAAGCTACCTGATGCAAAACCGCCTATAAAATGATAAATAATTCCAAGGATTACCTGCATTCGTTATTTTTTTCATTAAGGGACTCAACCGTGCTTCAAAAATAAAATATGACTATCAGTAAGCCATCATGTGCTGTCATGGTATACGAGGCTTTTTTTGAACGTATATTTAGGATGTAATTCTACACAAATGAAGATTTATGCCCTTCTTTCCTGTATCCTTTTAGCAGCACTGAATGCCTCCGGCCAGGAATTTGGCGGTAACCCGCCTTCATTGAAATGGAAGCAGGTAAATACTCCGGAAGTGAAGGTTATATTTCCCACCGGGCTTGAACCCGCAGGTATGCGTGCTGCCGCCATCGCTCATTATCTCAACCGGCACACTTCTGCAACTGCAGGCAGAGACCATCGCAAGATCAATATTGTATTACAAAATCAAACCACCAATTCAAATGGCTATGTAGGGCTTGCCCCCTGGCGCAGCGAGTTTTTCATGACACCCTCCTTTAACAGCTTTGAGCTGGGCAGCCTGCCCTGGGTGGATAATCTTGCCATACATGAATACCGCCACGTGCAGCAGTATATGAATTACAGGAAAGGAGTTTCAAAGCTGTTATATATTTTATTGGGGGAAGAAGGGCAGGCTGTAGGCAATACCGGCGCTATACCCAACTGGTTCTTTGAGGGAGATGCCGTCTTCCAGGAAACAGCAGTAAGCGAACAGGGGCGGGGAAGGCTACCTTATTTTTTTAACGGTTATCGCTCACTGTGGCAGGCGCATAAAGACTATAGCTTTATGAAACTGCGCAATGGCTCACTGAAAAATTTTGTCCCCGATCATTACCCCCTGGGATATTTGCTTACCGCTTATGGCAGGGAAAAGTTCGGAGAACAATTTTGGGCAAAAGTCACGGATGACGCCGTAAGATACCGCGGCTTGTTCTATCCTTTTCAGAAGGCAGTAAAAAAATACAGCGGAATGCCTTACCATGACTTTATAGCCAACGCATTTAAATATTACAAAGACCAGGAAACGCCTGATTCATCGGGAGTGTTTATCACCAGGGGCAATGATCATTTTGTGTCCAATTACCTGATGCCTTACCAGACGGGGAGGGATTCCATATTGGTGTTAAAACAAACTTATCGCCAGCGTGCAGCCTGGTATTGGCTTACAAAAAAAGGTGAACAGAAAATATATACCCGCGACATCAGCCAGGACGATGATTACGGTTATGCCAACGGCAGGATAGTATATACAGCATTAATACCCGATATACGCTGGGGGCAGCGGGAATACAGTGTTATCAAAATACTTGATATAGCTACAAGGCAATCCAGGCAGATCTCCACAAAAAGCAAATATTTTACTCCCGGCATTTCTGATGATGGGAAAAAAATCGTTGCAGTGGAGTATCTGCCCAGCCAGCAAGCTTCACTTCATATATTGGATGCAGCTACCGGCGCCGTACTTCAACGCATTCCGGCTTCAGAGACAATAGATATGTTCAGCTTCCCGAGATTCTGCAGTGATAGTGTAATTGTGGTATCCGTGAGAAACAGGAAAGGGATGATGAATATCGCAACTATTGATATAGTCCACAATAAAACAGATTTCCTGCTACCCTGGAGCTATCGTGTAAACGGGTTCCCGTTCATTAAAAAAAATACTGTTTATTTTTCTGGTACGATGGGATACTACGATGATATTTTTGCCGTGGATATGAAAACCAAAAATATATTCAGGCTTACCCATGAAAGTACCGGCGCCTACCAACCCACCGTAAACGAAGACGGGAAACTGGTATACAGCAATTTTTCAGCTTATGGTTTTCAGTTGAAAGAAAAACAACTGACGGCAGAGGACTGGGAGCCCCTGATACAGACTTCCACCGTGAACCAGCAAGACCTTTACGTGCCACAGGTATTGCAACAAACAGGTGGTAATGCATTACAGAAAGTACCTGCAGCAAAATACAATGTATCGGGATACAGCAAGCTCAGCCGCCCTTTCAACTTCCATAGCTGGCGGCCTTATTACGAACAACCTGAATGGAGCTTCAACGTATACGGGCAAAACATCCTCAATACGCTCGAATCCAACCTGTATTATATCTACAATGAAAATGAAAGAACACATCAGGTAGGCATCAGCGAAACTTACGGGGCTTTATTCCCATGGATAAGCATCGGTGCATCTTATATTTTCGACCGGAAGCAAAGCGACAGTATACGGACTATTCACTGGGATGAGCTCAATACCAATATTGGTCTTACCATACCACTGAACTTTAGTAAAGGCAGGTGGTATAAAAATCTTACAATAAATTCAAATTATAATATTAACCAGCTAAATGTAACCGGCAGATACAAAGACAGCATACGATCGCCACTATTTCAGTATATACAGGCTTCAGCAAGCTGGACAAGCCAGATTCAAAAAGCAGTCCAGCACATTAATCCCCGCTTTGCACAAACGCTGTATATACGATACAGGACTATTATAGATAAATATACTGCACGCCAGTTGCTTGCCTCGGGCAGCGTATATTTCCCCGGCATAGGAGTAAATCACAGCCTGGTATTCACCGGAGCATTCCAGCAAAGGGATACTGCAGATCAATATCGCTTTTCCAACGGTTTCCCTTTTGCAAGAGGATATGATGGTCTGGATGGAGCAAGAATGTGGAAATGGGCTGCCAATTATCATATCCCGCTTATATACCCGGATTGGGGGTTCGGGCAAATTGTCTACTTTACGCGTATAAGAGCCAACCTCTTTTTTGATTATGCACAGTTGCAGAGCCTGCGTACAAAGAATATTTTTTCTTTTCGCAGCACAGGAGCAGAATTATATTTCGACACCAAATGGTGGAACCAGCAACCTGTTACCTTCGGATTCCGTTATAGCCGCCTGCTGGACAATAATTCCGGGGGACCAGCTATAGCTAACAGGTGGGAATTTATTATGCCGGTGAACTTGATAAGCAGGTAAGCAGCCTATCCCTCCTTCTCCCTTTCCTGAGGAAAAGGAGCGGTGCTACCGAACAATTCCAAACTACATCTCTACCACATCAGCTATATAATACAACCAGGCAAACGTTTCCGCATTTGCGCGTTTTCATATTTTCAAATTCATACCCTGTGCCCCTCCCTGTTCTCTGTGCCTCCGTGGTTCAATTCCCCATTTTCAAATTAATCACTGCTCACCCGCTATCTTATCATAGCTTGCCACAATACCTTTAATTAAAGAAGAGCTAAAGCCCTGGTGTTCCATTTCATTCAACCCTGCTATCGTACATCCTTTTGGCGTGGTCACCTTATCAATTTCATGCTCGGGATGTGTATTTTTCCGAAGCAGCAATTCTGCAGCGCCTTTCACGGTTTGGGCAGCTATAAGACTCGCCGTAGCGGCATCAAAGCCTATCTGTATTCCGCCTTGTATGTTGGCCCTGATATAACGCATGGCATAAGCAGTGCCGCAGGCAGCAAGCACAGTGGCTGCATCCATCAGTTTCTCCTCTATTACCACCACTTTCCCTAATTGATTAAATACATCCGTAACATAACTAAGCTGATCGCTGGTGACATCTCTTGCACTAATGCAGGTCATGCTTTCCTGGATGGCTATAGCGGTATTGGGCATCGCCCTCACAGTAGATATTTTTCTCTTCAGCACATCATGGATATGGCTGGTGGATATTCCCGTTATGACGGAAACCAATACATGCCTGTTTTCGTCAAACAAGGGTCGAAGCTTATCCAGTACATCATCTACCTGGAAAGGCTTGACTGCCAGGATCACCATGTCCGCGAACTTCACCGCCTCTGCGTTGTCATTGCTTACTAATACTCCTTGCTCTTCAAGAGATTTAAGTGTACTAATATTCCGCTTGGTGATCAACAGATGCCCGGGCAGGATAAATCCACTCTGGATCAATCCCTCTGCAATGGCAGCGCCCAGGTTTCCTCCGCCAATAATGGCAATTCTTTTGTTCATATCAGTAATACTTTTTTGTAATTAAATAATTGCGCACATAATCATTAACGCCCCTTTCAAGTGTATAGAATTCTTCTTTATAGCCCGCAGCCCGCAGTTTAAACATTTCTGCTTCTGTAAAATACTGGTACTTATCCCTGATATCTTCCGGCATATCAACAAACCTGATATCAGGCTCCTTATCCAGCCCTGCAAATGTAGCCTTTGCAAGATCATAAAAGCTTCTGGCCTGGCCAGTGCCTAAGTTATATATAGTAGATCTCGGCTGGTTCTTCATCAGCCAGATACAAACTTTCAAAACATCTTTTACATATACAAAATCCCGCAATTGCTGCCCGTCTTCAAAATCCGGGCGGTGTGATTTGAATAGTTTTACAAAACCATCCTGCCGGATCTGGTTGAATGAATGGAATATCACGCTTGCCATACGTCCTTTATGATATTCATTAGGACCATATACATTGAAGAATTTCAGCCCGGCCCAAAAAGGAGGTTTGCTGGCCTGGTATGTTGCCCATTTATCAAACTCATTTTTTGATACTCCGTATGGATTAAGCGGGTGCAGCTTCTGCGGAGGAATACCGTCGCTATAGCCGAGTTTACCATCTCCATAGGTAGCCGCAGACGAAGCATATACTAATGGTACATCATGAACAACACAATAATTCCAGATGTCCTGGGAATATTCTACGTTCAGCCTCTCAAGCACAGTATAATCAAACTCCGTGGTATCTGTTCTTGCACCCAGATGAAATACAAACTTTACTTCCGGCTTGTTTTCTTCCAGCCATTCCGGCAACACATCTCTTTCTACTTTATGCATATACTTTTTTCCCTCAAGATTGCCCTCCTTATCGCTTCTTTCAAACTCATCTGCCAGTATAAGATTATGAAACCCCTGCTTATTCAGGTAACTGGTTAAGCAACTGCCAATAAATCCGGCAGCGCCGGTTACCAGTATGATATCCTCCTTTGAAATAGCCACTCCGGCTGCCATAATACTTTAAGTTTGGCGGCAAAATTACAGGAATAAAAAATATGCTTATTTTTCCATTAAAATTTAATAATAATGCCTGCCATAACATTTACAAGCGCCCGCCGTATTGTTCTGCTACTGATACTTTCCTTTTTTATTGGATACAGCCAGGGGCAGCCTGCCGAGCAACTGATAAAAGTAGTGGTAGCTCCCGACCACACCGACTGGACATATAAGCCGGGTGAAAAAGTAAAGTTTACCATTACAGTTTTACAAAGCGGTAATGCATTAAAGAACGCAGTGATAAAATATGAAATTGGCCCTGAAAGGATGGAAGCAATCAAAAAAGATTCGCTCTCCATAGCAAACGGCATACTAAGCATAGACGGTGGCACCATGAAAACGCCCGGATTCTTACGCTGTACAGCTACTGCCACAGTAAACGGCAAAGTATACAGAGGATTGGCTACAGCAGCTTTCAATCCATTGCAGATAGCGCCAACTATCCAGGATCCTTCGGATTTCAACATTTACTGGAATAATGCCAAAGCTGAGCTGGCCACAATACCTATTGATGCGAGAATGACCCTGATCCCAGAGCGCTGCACTGAAAATGTAAATGTATATCATGTAAACCTTCAGAATTACAAGGTCGGCACAAGGCTGTATGGTATTTTGTGTGTGCCTAAAAAGGAAGGGAAATATCCGGCATTACTGCAGGTGCCCGGCGCAGGGGTAAGACCTTATTCGGGTGATATAGCAAACGCTGAAAAGGGGATCATCACCTTTCAAATAGGCATCCACGGCATACCGGTTAATATGGATGTTTCCATATACAACAGCCTTGCTACAGGCGCGCTTGCGGGTTACTGGAATTATAACCTGGATGATAAAGACCGTTATTACTACAAACGTGTTTACCTCGGTTGTGTACGTGCCAATGATTTCCTCACCAGCTTACCCCAGTACGACGGAGAGCATCTTGCTGTAATGGGCGGCAGCCAGGGAGGCGCTCTATCCATTGTGACGGCTGCGCTTGATCCCCGCGTTAAGTTCCTCGCTGCATTGTACCCTGCCTTATCCGACGTAACAGGATATTTAAAAGGCCGGGCAGGAGGTTGGCCGCACCTGTTTGACAAGAACAATATTGCCTTCAACAATACCAAAGAAAAGGTCAATACTGCAGGATATTATGACGTAGTGAACTTTGCGAGGCAATTAAAAGTGCCCGGAATATATACCATGGGCTTTAATGATGAAACCTGCCCACCCACATCCATGTACGCCGCTTATAATGTAATTACGGCGCCCAAAGAACTATTCGTTGTTCCTGAAACAGGGCACTGGGCATTTCCGGAGCAGGGAGAGAAACTGAACGGGTGGATAGTCAGTAAGCTTAGGGAATAGCAGATAACGGTGAAAAAGCATGCATATAAATTATTCGCAGCTTCTTCCTTCTCACCCTTGACAATAAAATAGTTGCCTATAAAAGGAGGATGGCGGCTCGCTATTAATGGAAAACAATTTATCCGTTCCCATAAGCAGGCAGCGAAAATTTTTGCTGAATAATATTTATACATATAATGAAATGCTTGATCGCCTTACGTATAGTTTTTACCGGTTTAACTCTGCTGTAAATATTGCCTGATCAGTTTACATTATACTCATAAAAGACATTGCTGTTATGCAATTCACTTGTCGTGCTAAACTTAACCGGACATCCATTGCTGTTGTACTCGTAGGTGTAGCGGTATGATATTTCCACATCAGGGGGCATGCTCTCCGTTACCCACACTGCACTAAGCGGATTATTTTGCGAAAGCACCATTCTTTCAAGGCTATAGCCGGAAGGAAGCAAGGTATTGGGATTCTTTCTATCATCATATTCCCCATAGGTAACGGTAGAATTAGGCGTTGTTGATCCTCCTAAATAAAAAAAATATTTGGCAATATTTTTTTTATCTGCAGTGAGTATATATTCATCCGTTCCCCAAAGGGTTGTTGGCGGGTTATACTGACGCCTTATAATTTTTTCGTCTCCATATTCTATTGTACAATAAGATAGCAACACACCGGCAATTAAATCATACCTGCTCATTTTTATAAGTCTTCCTACCTCATCGTACACATTCTCACAACGGAGATCTGTCTCCTCCTCACGCCCATACGTTATGGTAAAACCAAGCAGTTCGCCCTGGCTGCCGTAGTTATTGTATATTGTTTTATAAGCTTCATCCCCACCCGTACATTCTTCTATGGTCAACTTTCCTGAAGCATCATAAGTATAAGATAAAGCACCCCATTCGGTTGTTATTTTTGTCAGTTGTATTCTCTTTTCCTCTTCGAAGCGTTCATCTTTCCTACAGGATACAATACAGAGCAGGATTAAACAGGAGGAAGTGATCGACAGCAAATGGTTCATTTCTCAGACACTTTAAGCAATCATGGATAATTTATAGCCTGCTTGTTCGTATATAGCAAACCCGAACACTAGGTAACAGCAATGAAACGGGGATACGACGCTCATATTGCCTGATGGCGCTTCCCGTCGCAATTGACACAAGTGGCGAGAATAAAAAGGCAAGAAAGGACAAACGATATATTGTCTTATAAAAAAAGTCATTGGATCATTTCCGGGCATAAAAAAACCCGGTCAGTAAACTGACCGGGTTCAATAAATATGGCACCTACCTACTCTCCCGCATTTCTGTGCAGTACCATCGGCCATAAGGGGCTTAACTTCTCTGTTCGGTATGGGAAGAGGTGAACACCCTCGGCAAAAGCACCATAAGAAGGTTATAAGTGGTAAGTGTTTAGTGGTAGGTAATAAGTACTTACTACTTATCACTTATCACTTACTACTCAAATAATGTACATATTGGGAAATAACGAATAACAGATTGAATATTAATTAAAAAAATTAAAGCTTACGGGCAATTAGTACTACTCGGCTTTGATGTTACCACCTTTAGACCTGTAGCCTATCAACGTCGTAGTCTGCGACGACCCTTAAAAGTAAACTCATCTTGTGGAAGGTTTCACGCTTAGATGCTTTCAGCGTTTATCCTGTCCGTACATAGCTACTCTGCATTGCACCTGGCGGCACAACAGATACACCAGCGGTACGTACGACCCGGTCCTCTCGTACTAAGGTCATGTCCACTCAATTTACTAACGCCCACCACAGATAGGGACCGAACTGTCTTGCGACGTT
>MKWG01000038.1 GCA_001899685.1 Sphingobacteriales bacterium 44-15 | reverse complement strand
CTGGAGCATTCATATGGCTTCCATCATCATTTTCAGTAACCTGTGGGGGGTAGTATTGAAAGAATGGAAGGCTGTCGGCAAAAAAACACGGTTCTGCCTGTGGCTGGGTATTCTCGCATTAATACTTTCCGTTGTGCTGATCGGTGCGGGTAATAATATGGCCGGTATTTAAACACTACCGGAACAATAAGATAATTGATTTTGACAACTTAAAGCAAATACGCTCATGAATACACACATTATTAAAATATATTTTTTTCTCTGGCTAAGTTCTTTTGCCATTAGCTGTAATATTAATGCTGTCCGGAGTTCCAGGAAAGTACTTGTATTTACAAAGACGGTAGAATTTCATCATACATCCATTGACGACGGAATTAAAATGTTTGAAAAACTCGGGCATGAAAATAACCTGTCCCTTACTGTATCTGAAGACCCTTCAATATTCAACGATGACAGCCTTAAGCAATTTAATGCTGTTGTATTTTTAAGTACAACCGGGGAGATCCTGAATTACAGGCAGCAATTGTGTTTTAAGAGATATATTGAAGCAGGAGGAGGATTTATGGGGATTCATGGATCCAGCGCATCTTTATCTCATTCGGATTGGTATAGAGGGCTCGTAGGTGCTTATTTTAAAAATCATTCAACGATACAAAAAGCCAGATTAATTGTACATAAAGATAAAAAGTTCCCGGTCACCAAGTCACTTCAGGTACCCTGGATTTTTGAAGATGAATGGTATAATTGGGAGGCAATACCCGAGAACGTTAACGTATTGGTAAGCGTAGACGAAGCATCTTATCACGGAGGTGAACATGGCAAAATACATCCATTGGTATGGTATCATGAATACGGTGGAGGAAAGTCTTTTTATATGGCATTAGGGCATACTACGGAATCATATTCCGACCCGAAGTTCATTGGGCTGGTTCATGACGGGATAAATTATGTTTGTAATGATACAGGGTTAGACTATTCCCGTGTAAAGACTCCGGCTCCCCCTGAGCAAAATGCTTTTAGAAAGGAAATGTTAGTAGATAATGCTTCTGTCCAGGAGCCTATGGGATTGTCTATTTCGGATGACGGAAGAATTTTTTATATTGAAAGAAGAGGGAATGTAAGAGTATACGATATCGATAGAAAACAAACGAGCATTATTGGCACTGTGCCGGTTTATTCTGAACATGAAGACGGGTTGTTGGGTATCGCACTTGATCCAGGTTTCAGCCAAAACCACTGGATATATTTATTTTATTCTGCTCCCTGCAATCAGTTTAATTATCATCTTTCACGGTTTAGGTATGATCCGGAAACTAATCACCTGATTGACACTACTGAGATCGTTGTTTTAAAGATCCACCAGGAACATGCATATAGTAATCACACAGGAGGCCGTCTTTGCTTTGATAAACAGGGGAACCTGTTTATCACCGTGGGAGACAATACCATCCCGTTTGCTTCTAAGGGCTATGCTCCTATTGATCAGCGGGCAGGCAGAACTGAGTATGATGCAGCAAGGAGCTCGGGAAATACAAATGATTTACGGGGAAAAATTCTTCGTATCCATCCTGAACCGGATGGCTCCTATACTATCCCCGAAGGAAATCTTTTTCCCCGGGGAATGGCCAAGACCAGACCGGAGATATATGTTATGGGATGCAGAAACCCATTTAGTATTTCAATAGATCCTCGCACCAATTTCCTGTATTGGGGGGATGTGGGCCCGGATGCCCATAAAGACAGTTTAGAAGGGCCCAGAGGTTATGATGAAGTAAACCAGGCAAGAAGAGCAGGTAATTTTGGCTGGCCCTTCTTTGTTGGCAACAACAAACCCTATGCAGAAGTTGACTTTAGCAATAAAAAAGTCGGTAATTTATTTGACCCCCAAGCCCCTCAGAACAATAGCCCGCGAAATACCGGTCTGAAAATTCTCCCTCCCGTGCAAAACGCATTCATATGGTATCCTTATGCAGAATCCCAGGAGTTTCCGTGGGTTGAATCAGGAGGCAGGACAGCCATGACTGGGCCAGTATATTATTATGTTAATGACTCTTTACTGTCTGACCAAAGGCTACCTGAATATTATAATGGTGGACTATTCATTTATGATTGGGTTAGGAATTGGATTAAAGTGGTCCGCATGGATACTAATGGAAACTATACGGCAATGGAAGAGTTTATGCCGGAAGGGCATTTTTCACGAATTATTGATATGCAACTCGGCCCTGATGGAATGTTGTATTTGTTGGAATATGGAAACGTCTGGTATCAGGCCAATCCTGACGCGGGTATTTCAAGGATTAATTTTTATTTAAGGAGATAAAACCCGGCATCCATACAAGGTTTATAAACATCTTACTATGGAAATGGACTTTTTCCCCTACCTCTCAAACTGCTTGTTCTTCAACGTGGAAAGCTTATCACAATACGGATCTAAAGAACTCCTTGCTTTACCAAAACAGGACAGACAGTTGTTTTTTTTATCACAACGCTTTTATCTTTTTGGCTGCTTTGTTGTATCAGCCCATCGTTTTAGGCCCGGAAGCCGATTGATAGCAGCTTCGATAATATCTTCCGGGACCATGGCTGAATCCATTTTTCTGATCATGCAATGCCTCATTTGGTCGAGTGTAAGATCAGGATCGGTGAAAGCTCCGTTCTTATAACAGTATATGCAATAATCAAGACTGGGAGAGCCATCTTTTTCAGTTCCATACAGATGGGTGCCCTTCAGCGGCATACTACAGCTTTGGCAAAATTTGTCTTTATTCATAACATTTTTTGTTTTAAATGAAGGACGATACACACTCATCTGCTCCCGGATTTTAAAAGAGATCTCGGATATCGTGTGCAGTCAAAAGCAACTAATGTTTTTTGCATAACAATAATTTTAATTGCTCAAAACTATTATGGCACTACGCCAAAAAAGCTGACCGTATATGGCCGCTCGGATGATCCCGATCATTACGCAGAGATTATTCTATACTAAAGAGAAACGGGATAAATATTGTTTGAGGACTATCAAATATTTCATTGATGGTGGTCAGTCTTTCCTACTAATACCTGATCTACTTTTGATTGATATCTAAATGAACGACAGCTATGGCGCCAAAGATGGTCCAGCCCGGAGCTGATTATTTACCCGCAGTAAAAAATAAATTTATGAGAACGATTATAGCTCCAACCGACTTTTCTCCTGTTTCGATAAATGCTGTGAATTATGCAGCAGATATGGCGTGCATGCTCAGAGCCAATTTAACGCTTTTTCATGTGTACCCGATACCGCAACCGGTGAGTGAGGTACCAATAACTGAATACAGCATCGAGCAGATGGAATCTGATGCCAAAAGAAAAATCAATGCTTTAAAAGAAGATTTGCTTGATCGCACTGGCGAAAGGATCATTATTCATAACGAATTAAGAGCCGGCGACGTGCTATCAAATTTAACTGGATATTGTGCAGAAGTAATGCCTTATGCAGTAGTAATGGGCGCAGAAAGCCTGGGCGGTCTGGAACGGTTTATATTAGGCGGCAAAACAACAGGAGCGGTTGAACGGCTGGAGTCACCCTTATTTATTGTGCCGGCAACTGCAAAATTTAAACGTATCGCTAAAATAGGTCTTGCCTGCGATCTTAAGAAGGTTATTGAAACAGTGCGTGCCCGGGAGATCAGGGAACTGGTAAATGAATTTGAGGCTGAATTGCATGTATTGAATATAAGAGACAATTTTCAGGATACGGTTAGCGCCGAAGCAGCAGGAGAATCGGATTGGCTGAAGGCAATGTTGGGTGAGTTGCATCCTAAATATCATTTTATTAATGATCCCGATATGGAACACGGGATTGTTGAATTTGCGAAAAAAAAGAAACTGGATCTGCTTATTGTCATTCCTAAAAAACACAAGCTTTTCAGTAAATTATTCCACCCCAGCCATTCGCTGCGGTTAGTACTTCACACACAGGTTCCTGTAATATCTCTTCACGAATAATACAATTGATCATGAGAATGAATGCTTATATAAAGAAGTTTAGTGAAATCGGTATAGCCGACACCCAGATAGTAGGTGGAAAAAATGCGTCTTTGGGAGAAATGTTCACCCAACTTTCTTCCAATGGTATACAGGTGCCTGATGGATTTGCTACCACCTGCTTTGCTTTCGAGGAATTTCTCACCCACAACGCTCTTCATTTACCATTGCATAACCTGATGAGCCAACTCGATATTTCTGATTTTTCAAACCTGGCGCAAACAGGAATGCAGGCAAGGGAATTAATTATGAAGGGGGAGATGCCTCCTGAATTCAGGGAAGATATTATCGGCGCATACAGGCAGTTGATTGGCAAAGACGATATTGCGGTAGCTGTTCGCAGCAGCGCCACTGCTGAGGATCTGCCCAATGCCAGCTTTGCAGGCCAGCACGAATCCTATCTTAATATTAAAGGAGAAGAGCAGTTAGTAAAAGCCGTTCAAAAATGTTTTGCATCGCTATATACAGACAGGGCTATAAAGTACCGGCAAGACAATGACTTCCCCCACGAAAAGGTATCGCTTTCGGCAGGTATACAAAAAATGGTGCGTTCCGATAAGGGCTCTTCCGGTGTAGCTTTTACATTGGAACCCGAATCAGGATTTCGCAACATTGTACACATTAGCGGCGTTTGGGGGCTTGGCGAAAATATTGTACAGGGTACCGTTATACCCGATGAATTTTTTGTTTTCAAGCCCACATTGCTGCTGGGGAAAGATGCTATTGTGCAGAGAAAGCTTGGTGAAAAGGCAAAGACGATGATCTACAGCGACAGCGGAGATACAACCGTCGTCAATACCATTACCTCAAAGGAAAAACAAAACCAGTTTGTGCTCAGTGATGAAGAAGTGAGCAAGCTTGCACATTGGTCGGTGTCTATTGAAGCGCATTATCAAAAACCCATGGATATAGAGTGGGCTAAAGATGGCATTACCGGTGATTTGTTTATCATTCAGGCAAGGCCTGAAACAGTGCATGCACAAAAAAATCCACTTATTATAAAAGAATACCGGTTGTCCGGGAAAGGCGATACGTTAGTTCAGGGTGAAGCCATAGGATCGAAAATAGTGACAGGCCCTGCCAGGCTGCTGGATTCGCCGGAAGAATCGTATAAGTTAAAACCCGGGGAAATATTGGTGACCGCTCTGACCAGTCCGGACTGGGATCCGATTTTAAAAAACGCTTCTGCAATTATTACCAGCAAAGGCGGCAGAACCAGCCATGCTTCTATTGTTGCCAGGGAATTAGGTGTGCCTGCCATTGTTGGATGCGGCGATATTGAAGGGAAGATATCAGACGGCGAACTGATCACAGTTTCGTGCTGTGAGGGAAAAACGGGGTTTGTTTACAAAGGACAGGCATCATTCACCGAAACCGCACTGGATATTTCAACAATAAAAAAAACCGCTACAAAGGCGATGCTGATCGTAGCTGATCCTGAGCAGTCATTCAGGCTCTCCTTTTATCCAAATGATGGTGTTGGGCTCATGCGAATGGAATTTATTATAACGCATTTTATCCGTATTCACCCTATGGCGCTTGTGCATTTCAATGATCTGAAAGATGGTGCGGCAAAGCAGTCCATTGAGCATATAACGCATTCTTTTCCTGATAAGAAAAAATATTTTACCGATAAGCTGGCTGAAGGCATAAGTACTATAGCAGCAGCTTTCTATCCAAAAGATGTGATCGTGCGTATGAGCGATTTCAAAACAAATGAATATGCTGATCTTATCGGTGGGAAGGATTTTGAACCTGAAGAAGAAAACCCTATGATAGGATTCCGCGGCGCTTCACGGTATTGCAATGATCTTTACCGGGATGGTTTCAGGCTGGAATGCGAAGCCATTAAGAAAGTGAGAAATGACATGGGATTGGATAACGTTAAAATAATGATACCTTTTTGCAGAACTATAGAAGAAGGGAACAAAGTGTTGCTTGAAATGCAGCAATCGGGATTGCAGCGGGGAATGAACAACCTGCAGGTATACGTGATGGCGGAAATCCCCAGTAATGTGATATTAGCTGAAAAATTCGCCCGGATTTTCGATGGATTTTCCATTGGCTCTAATGATCTTACGCAACTTACTTTAGGGCTTGACAGAGACTCCACTATTCTCAGCAGTATGTTTAATGAGCAGGACGATGCGGTTAAAGAAATGATTGCGACGATGATCAAAAAAGCGAAAGCAGCAGGCGCGCATATAGGATTGTGTGGGCAGGCACCTAGTGATTTTCCTGAGTTTGCCAGATTCCTTGTAGAGCAGGGCATTGACAGCATATCTTTTAATCCCGACGCGCTGTTTAAGGGAATTGAAAATATTCAGAAAGCAGAACAAGCCCTTAAAAGCAGGAATATCCATACATTAGAGACTACGCACCGGTAATAGCACACACAACCATTATCCATATCAGCGGCAGCTCATTGATGGTTGTTACCTCTTCTGATGACCTGGATCATTTGAATTGTATTCGGGAGCTACTAGATTTGCACCGTTTTCTTAATTCAGATTTATTTTTACCTTGTAGGAGAGGTTTCCTGCCAATAGTACTAAATATCCTGCTATGGATACTGCACACAATCTTGCAGACGTATTAAAAAAAGACTTTTTAGTGGCTTTGTGCAACGGCATTAAGGAAGGTGCGGCTATAATTGAGAAAATATCGGGAAAAATCATTTTTTGTAATAGCGCCTGGAGCGAAGTATTTGATGTCAATCCATCTGATAATATCAGCCTGTTACCTGTTTTTGCATCAAGAAAAAAAAAGCTGACTGATAAGCAGCTTTTATATCGTATAAGAGTAGCCGAAGAAGGTTCTTTCCATGAACAGGTAGAATATGTGTCAAAAAATGGAAAACTATTTTGGGGAGAACTGATCTTCAGGGCATTTACCAACAACAACAGATCATATTACCTGGCTGTGATTGACAGAATAGATACCATGAAAGAAAATGAACAAAGGATAGCTCAGGAGAAACAACGGCTAGAGGCTGTGCTGGAACATACCTGCATGGGCATTTTGGAAATAAATAAAGAAGCTGAGATCGTAAGTATTAACCGTTTCGGCTTAACATTATTTGGGTACAAAAAGGAGGAAATTATAAACAGGAAGATTGAAGTATTAATTCCGGAAAGATTTCATTTAAAACATTTACATCACAGGGAGAAATATACGGCGCACCCCCAAAACAGGCCCATGGGTCTGGGAATGGATCTGTTTGCTGTAAAAAAGGATGGAACGGAATTTCCCGTGGAAATTAGCCTGAGCGTCTACACAAGGAACGAACAACAATATGTAATAGCTTTTATAAACGACATTTCCATCAGAAAAAAAGCTGAGCTGGAGATAAAAAAGCTGAATGATGAGCTTGAGGAAACTGTGGAGCAACGAACAAGAGAACTGAAGAATGCCATACAACAATTGCAGATTTCCAAGGAGGAGCTTTCCAGATCCCTGGAAAAGGAAAAGGAGCTCGGCGAATTAAAATCGAGATTTGTTTCAATGGCTTCTCATGAGTTCAGAACGCCCCTGAGCACTGTGTTATCTTCTGCCTACCTGCTGGAGCAATACAATACCGGAGAGGAGCAGCTAAAGCGGGAAAGACATTTAAAACGAATTATTTCATCGGTAAATATGCTAACTGATATCCTGAACGATTTTCTCAGTGTTGGGAAAATCGAAGAGGGGAGGATACATGTTAAGTACACTAGGTTTGATGTGCAAAAGTTCATTACTTCGGTGGCTGAAGAAATCAAGAATAATCTTAAGAAAGAACAAACCATCCATTACCGCCACGAAGGTACAGCCGAAGTATTCCTTGATGCTTCCTTGCTAAAGCACATTGTAATGAACCTGATATCTAACGCCAGCAAGTTTTCTCCCGAGTCCAGCCGGATAATCATTCACACGATTACCAATGAAACGCAGTATATTTTCTCTATAAGAGATGAGGGGATCGGAATATCGGAAGAGGATCAAAAACATTTGATGGAGCGATTCTTCCGCGGCACCAACGCCACTAACATCCAGGGAACCGGGTTGGGATTACATATTATTTCCAAATACGCTGAGCTGATGAATGGAACTATTCAATGCAGGAGTGCACTGCAAAAGGGAACAGAGTTTATTATAGCCTTCTCTAAAAACAATACGCATTATGAAAAAAATCTTGATCATTGAGGATAACGAAGATATCAGAAGTAATACAGCAGAAATACTGGAGCTGTCAAATTATAAAGTAACTGTAGCGGAGAATGGGAAAGCAGGCGTATCCAAAGCCCTGGAGAATTTGCCCGACCTGGTGATTTGCGATATCATGATGCCGGAACTGGATGGTTACGGAGTGCTTCACGCCTTACAAAGAAATGACGCAACAAAAAATATTCCTTTCATATTTCTCACTGCAAAGACGGAACGCAATGATATGCGTAAGGCAATGGATCTCGGAGCAGACGATTATCTTACCAAACCGTTTGACGGGACCGAGCTGCTCAATGCTGTAGGCAGCCGCCTGAAAAAGCTGGAATTGTTAAAGCAGGATCTTCAGTCGGATTTAAATGGAGTGCACCAACTGCTCGAAGCTTCATCCGGGAAAAGTGAATTACAGGAGCTCACTGAAAACCGGAATGTCAACCGTTATAAAAAGAAGCAGGTCATTTATTCAGAGGGAAATCATCCTAACCGTCTTTATTATGTATTACGCGGAAAAGTTAAAGCATTTAAGATCAATGAAGATGGAAAAGAGCTGATAACGGAGCTTTTCAGCGCCGGTGATTTTGTGGGACATATAGCCCTTCTTGAAAATACCGCCTATAAAGACACCACAGAGGCTTTGGAAGATACAGAACTGGCAGTCATACCCAGGGAAGACTTTGATGAATTGGTTGACAAGAACCAGCAGATAGCCAGGAAATTCATACAGCTCCTTGCTAAAAATATTTCTGAAAAGGAGGATCAGCTTTTAAACCTTGCGTACAACTCATTAAGGAAGAAAGTAGCTAACGCACTATTAATGATCCAGGATAAATACAGGAAGAATAAAGAAGAACCATTCACTATAGATATCAGCCGTGAAAATCTCGCCACGGTTGCCGGCACTGCTACTGAATCGCTGATAAGAACGCTTGGTGATTTCAAAAATGAAAAGCTGATAGAAATACATGACGGACTTATCAGGATCCTCAATCAGTCTAAACTGGAAAAATTATTTAATTAGTACCATGTCAACAATAATTTTTCGTGTTTCTTTGTGAGAAGTGAGGCGATAAATGTGAGGATCTCACATTTATCGCCTGCCTGCCATGCCTACGGCAGGTAAGTCTGCCGTTTCACGTTTGACATAACGCTAGTTGATGTCAATATATAAATTGCCCCGTCTTTTAATGTTGACGGGGCGGAGAGCCTTGCAATAAAAATAAGCAGACCTATTTCACGGCTATATGCTTTGCGTGTGAATTTTTTACGGCTTCCTTTCTCGGTAAACTTACCTTTAATATCCCTTCTTCATAACTTGCTTCTACTTTTTCCTTCTCAACATCATCAGGCAGGGTAAAACTGCGGCTGAATGAAGAATAGTTATATTCCTTTCTTGTAAATTTCTTGTCCTTTTCTTCTCTGTTCTCTTCTTTTTCAGAGCTGATGGTAAGAATATTACCGTCTACATCCAGCTTAAAATCGCCTTTCTTCATTCCCGGTACGGCTACCGACAGCTGATATTCATTTTTGTGTTCAGAAATGTTTACGGCAGGAAGGTTCATTAATGTGTTCCAGCCATTTTCTTTGCTTATCCATTCATTCCAGGGTTTTAAAAAATCATCAAAGAATGAAGGCATCCTCTCGGATAATCTTGTAAGTGCTTGCGTTGCCATAATTTTTGATTTTTGATTGTTATTAATTGAAGAACAAATCTATTATTGAAGAAATATCCATCAAACGACCGTCATCAGCAAAATCAATGAGAGCAGTCAGTAGCAGCTTACGACTCAATGTCAGAACAGGCGCCTGGCTATTTATGAAGGAAATTGCATCTGATTATAAAAGTCGAGCTTCATGGTATTAAATCTTTCTTCTGTCTTTTGTATATTTTTTCTTATGATCTCTAATCTCGATTCTACTGTATTGATTATTGCCCCGTCTTCAAACAGTTCTCTGGTAAGTAATTTATCAAAGCCTGAGATGTCGTTCCTTAGCACTTTAATAAGATCATCATGTTTTAAAAAGCTGTTATGGAATTCTTCTGCCCTTGGGAGCAGTGTTTTATCCATTTTTTTCTGCAGTATCTCAGACAGGCGGCTTTTCAGGCGTATATTTTCTTCTGTCATAAAGGCAAGATTCCTTTTCCAGGTGTCGCTTTCAAAAACCAGTTGTTCTAGCTTCAGGGTTATCATTTTTTCGAATTTAAATATCTCTAAATGCAAAAAATATAAGGACAGGCTGTCAATGGGAAATAAAGAAAGGTAAATTCGCTGTGCTTACAACTTTATTAGCTGTGCTTTCTTTTAAAAAGTTGCTCAGCATATTGCGGCCAAATGCACCAAGCACTACAAATGTTTTCCGCTTATCAATGAGGTATCTCACTAATTCAAACGCCGGCTGTCCGTTGAGCGTTTCAAAGTGTACCTTGTCATAATGGGTATTTAAAAGCTGCCGGATCCTTTGTTCCTGCACAATTGGTTTGTCCGGCTCGTCATTGTTGACCTGGACCACGGTCACTTTTTTATCTGCCAGCTCAGGAAAAAGAAAGGTAAATTGTTTAATAGCAAACACGCACGATTTGCTGCCGTCGTAAGCCAATATAATCTCATCAATTCCTTCAAAGCTATAAGGTGCAAGTATAGCAGCGCATTCGCTTTTTAAAAGAAGTTCTTTTGCAAATTCCGTTGGCAGGCCTTGCTGGTCGCCGGAAAATTTAATTTCCGGGTCAACGATCAACAGGTCTGCAAAACGCGTTTCGACAATTACTGCTTCGGGTGAACGGGTTGTAAATACACAAAAAGAAAAATTTACTTCCCTGGACTGACAGGCATTTGAAAACAATGCTTTGTTATGTTCGTATAGATGGTCGGAAATGTATTCATTTTTTTTCTTTTCGAAATGTAGTATTTCTCTTTCAGCTTTTATGGCTGGTGCTTTTGCAGCTGGTAGTGGCTCGAAGGAAAGCACAGTTAACTCAGACCCTGTTAATCTTGCAATAAAACATGCAAAGTCAAGCGTATTGATTTTGGCATTTGCCGGATTAAGTGTCAATAGGATTCTTTTCATATTGCTGATTTCATATCAAAAATATATGTTGTCTGATCTCAGTCCGATGACGATAGCCATCCGGTTTACTGATGGTTATCAGGATAACAAAAGGGTATGCTATTTCTTCTGTATAGCGGCTGTTATAGTATATGACCTGAGCTCTTCGCGTACCGCGGTATACGAAGCAGGCATGAAGGATGCCAATCACAGAGATTTAAAGCTTTTACGGATATGACTTTGCAGGGTATTACCCGACCATTTACCTGATGTTATAATACGCCGAAGCGTAAATAACGGCTCAAGCATGTCTTTAGGACCGTTTAACTGAAATGCGGCTTTATAGCCCAGTCTTCTTAATGTATCCACTGCCTGCCGGTTCCAAACTCCATACGGATAAGCTGCGTAAAGTACCTGTTTCCCGGTCAGCTTTTCCAATGTTATTTTTGATTGATAAAACTGCCATTTTAGTGCAGTACCCTCTATTCCTGTTACCAGAGGATGATCATAGGAGTGCGAACCAATGCAATTCCCTTCATCCGAAAGCTCCTGGATTTGTGAAGCCGATAAATAGCCTGCTTTACCAATAGTAACAGTCATGATAAAAAAAACAGCTTTGAACCCGTACCGGTATAAAATCGGAGCGGCGATGGTAGCCTGTTCGGCATGCGAGTCATCAAAGCTGATAATAACAGGCTTTGGCGGTAATGGCTCACTCATTGTTAAATAGCTATAAAGATCGTCCGGGAGTATGCTCATGTATCCACTATCCTTTAAAGAACGTATCTGGCTTTCAAAACTGGCAGCGTCAATCCACAGATCGCCGGCTACGGATACTTTTGAGCATACATTATGGTAGCATAGCACAGGAATTTCTTTTTGAGTACTATTTTGCCCGACTGATACCTGAGCACATGGTATAGTAAGACAAAGCATCCACCACGCTGGTAATTTTAGAACGTTCATATTGAGAACCGCCTTTGCAGGCAAGGTAGTCCTGTATTCATCCCGGGGCAATGAACAGGCTCAAATAGTTCGATGATTGTGGTCAGGGCAAATACAGGAAAAAGAGGGGCAATGAATAATAAGCCAGAAGCATCAGGACCTGGTGATGATCATTACTTTATTGCAAAAACCCGTCAACGAAATGTTGGTGGATTCCTTTTTTCTCAGCAGGCAATCAGACCTTTTATGGCAGGAAATAGTCAGGCGGTCTGATAATTGCATCAGGGATTTTATTTCGATAGAATAAGATAATTTTTGCCAATATCAAAGCATTTTAATTTATCAGCAGAAAGATTTGGTAAAAATCATCTAACGAGTTTTCCTTATTTTTAACCCACCGACATTTTGAAATCACATTTTACATATTATAGTGAGCCTGAACTAATACAGCGTTTTGCGACAGGTGAGCCTGCTGCCTTCCGCGCCATATACAAGCAGCTTTATCTCCCTGTTTTCCGGTTTGTACAGCAATGGGTCAACAATATAGAAGATGCCGAGGAATTGACTGCCGACACATTTGTAAAGTTGTGGAATAACCGCGACAGGTTTGAAACCCTGGATTATATCCGGGCTTTTCTGCATGTTACTGCCAGGAACGCTTGCATTAACTTTCTGAAACAACTACGGGCAAAAACCTCCCGGCAGAAAGAACTGGAAAAACAACTGACCATTAATACAGAGCCTGATTTTGTTGTCCATGAGATCAGGCAGGAACTGATGAAGCTGGTATATGCTGAAGTAGAGCAGATGCCCAAAAAGATGAAGGAAATTTTCCTGTTGTCGTATGCGGAGGGATTAAAGCCATCCGAAATTGCCCTGCGGCTGAACCTTAGTGTACAGACTATCCAGAACCAGAAAGCCAATGCTATCCGGCTTTTGAAGATAGCGCTTGCTGACAAATCACTCCTTTTAGCACTTTTGATCTGGCTGGAATCAGGGTATAGCGGACTTGCCTGATGAACAAAGTTGGAAGCCGTCGTAATTTTTTTATTAATTTTTTAGTTGGATTGACTTCTTTCGCTGTAGTTTATATTAGGCTGCGTTTCCGAATGCAAATTTTATCCTGATCAACAATTTATCATGACTGAACAGCAACGAATAGCTCTGCTTTTAAATAAGTACCTGCAGGGATCGCTTAGTGAAACAGATGCCCGGCTTCTGGAACAGTGGAAACGGCAATCTGACACCAATCAGCGGTTTCTTGATGCATTGCAACATGAGGATCAACTCAGCCGGTGGATTGCTGAAGATCATCCAGATAGGTTGCAGGACGTTGAAGAAAGGATTTATGCGAAGGTATTGCATCAAATCCCGGAGCTGCAGATCATTCCCCTATACCGGCGTTCCTGGTTTCGTGTGGCTGCGGTAGCTTCTGTTTTGCTCATGGTCGGATTGACCTATTGGCTCAGGTTCTCTAACGGACCAGCCAGGAATATTGAAATTGTTAAAGAGCGTAAAGCAAATGATGTTGAAGCACCAAAAGGTACAAAAGCAACTATTACATTAGCTGATGGCAAAACTATTTCCGTTGATAGCCTGACCGCTATCCCACAAGGTGCCGTACAACTTTCAAGAACACTTGATGGAAAGATTGTTTATTCCGGCAATACGGATCAAATTGTATACAATACTCTCACTAATCCCAGAGGAAGCAAGGTAATAGATATGATGATGAGCGATGGTTCTCATGTATGGCTGAATGCGGGTTCGTCTATATCCTATCCGGTTTCGTTTAGAGGAAGCGAAAGAAAAGTAACCATTAGCGGAGAAGCATATTTTGAAGTAGCGCATAACGCGTCAATGCCATTTCAGGTGGCCAAGGGTAAAACAGTAGTGTCTGTTTTAGGAACACATTTTAACATAAATGCTTATGATGATGAGCCCGCTGTTAAAGTGAGTTTGCTGGAAGGTTCTGTCAAGGTCTCCGGAGAACAAAGAGAATCTGCAATTATACGTCCTGGCCAGCAAGCTATAGTTACAAATATCATAGAAGTAAAGGATAATGTCGATATGGAGGTCGTAATGTCCTGGAAGAACGGGCTTTTCAAGTTTAATAAAATGGACATTAAGTCTATGATGCGCCAGGCCGAACGTTGGTATGACATAAAAGTGACATACCCTAATGGTGTGCCGGCAGATATATTTACCGGTGAAATATCACGCGAAGTAAACCTTTCAGAGTTTGTAAAGATTCTCCAGTACAGTGATGTGGAGGCAGAGATATCCGGGAAGGTTCTTGTTGTTAACCCTAATCAGAAAACACTGTAAGACAGAACGGCAAGTGCTGGCATTTATATAAAGCATTTGAATTGACACAAAAAAGCCAGGAGTGGTGAAGCACTACTGGCGTGAGTTTGGGTCAATTTTTTAGACAATTGGTAAAACTGTTTTATTCATTTAACCCAAAACAAAACAAAGGTATGGAATTAAATTTTCCTATTCCCTTTGGGTGGCCAAATTATGTCAGTAAATTGACGGCCTCCCCGGGAAAATTAACCAAAACGCTGTTGATTATGAAGTTAACTGCTATTCTTCTTCTGTCAGCATGCCTCCAGGTAAGTGCTATAGGATTCAGTCAGCAAATTACCTTGAAGGTCAAAAAAAAGTCACTCGAACAGGTCTGTTTAGAAATTGGTAAGCAAAGTGGGTATCAGTTTTTTTTTAATGAACGATTGTTGAAAGACGCTAAAAAAATTTCTGTTGAGTTGGAAAATTCTACCATTGAGCAGGCACTGTATGCATGCTTCAAAGATCAACCATTCAATTATGCTATCATAAAAAAAACAATAGTAATAACAAAAAAGGAAAATGTTAGCACGGATGTGATTATGGAGTATCCGCAGCCTCCTACAGAGATTAGCGGTAAGATTATGGATGAGAATGGTAATGTTCTGGCTGGGGCGACCATTAAAGTAAAAGGAAGGAATGAGACTGCAATAGCAGATGAAAATGGAAGGTTCGTCATTGCTGCTGATAAAGGCGATAGGCTAGTGTTTTCTTTTGTCGGCTTTGAGATGCAGGAAGTATTGATTGGAGAACGGAATAACATCAATATTGTAATGAAAATAGCAAGACAAAATCTTGATGAAACTGTGATCATAGGTTATGGTAAAACAAGCGTTCGAAAAAATACGGCTGCAGTGTCAACCCTCAGAGGTGAAAGCCTCTCTAACCTTCCTCTTCCTACATTGGGAGATGGTTTGGCTGGCAGAGTACCCGGTTTAATTGTAACAAGCAGTGGCGGTGGACCGGGTAAAGTGCCTACTATTTCAATTCGTGGCGGCGAAACGCCTGTTTATGTAATTGATGATATTATCTTAAGTGAGTTCGATTTTCGAACACTGAATATCAATGATATTGAAAATATCAGTTTTCTTAAAGATGCAGGGGCTGCCGGTATTTATGGGCTGGTAGCCGGAGGAGGTGTGGTTTTAGTTACTACCAAAAGAGGGAGTGCTGGTAAAATGTCAGCAAGATATGACTTCTCTTACGATTTGAGTCAGCCTACAATTTTAAGTAAGAAAATAACAAGCTATGAAGTTGCTTTAGCCATAAATCAGCGAGCTGCTAATGCAGGTGAGCTTCTCCCTTTTTCCGAGGAAGTACTTCAGAAATACCGTGATCAAACAGATCCTTTAAATTATCCAAACACGGACTGGCAAGGACTTACACTTAAAAAATTCGCACCACAAAAAAGGCATAACCTTTCTATTAGTGCAGGCAACAAGCAATTACAGTTTTATGGTTCGATCGGCTATTTTGACCAGGGAACTCTATTCACGTTTAACACTAACTGGCTTAAACGGTATAACTATAGGATGAATATAACCGGAAGCTTTGAAAAAATTGGTTTGAAAACAACATTAGGTATTTATGGAGTATCTGAAGAATTGAGAATACCAAGCAGCCAATACGGGTCGGGGTATTATTTTATTTGGGGGCATATACAGAATCGTAGTCCTATGGAGTCTGCTTTTGCTGATGAAGCACAAACCAGGTATGCAGCAGGCGCCGATAATCCACTTGTAGAGATGGATCCCCGTTCTGGCTATAATCGTACTGAAAATAGAAATCTGAACGGTTTATTAAATATTACCTGGTCTGTTCCCAAAATTGAAGGGCTTGAGGTTAGAGTAAATGGTAATTTCAGGCAGGATCAAAGCTGGAATAAAAGCTGGTCTGCTACAGCGCCTCAATACAGCGTAGGCAGCGATGTTCCATTAGCTCAAAATACTCCCAATCTTTCTGCTGGCGCAGGTAGCGGTTATTCTTATACATTACAGGCTCTATTAGGATATGACCGTACTTTTCTTAAAAAACACACAATTTCAGTTCTTGGCGGGTATGAGGAGAATTATGGCTATTCTGAAAATCTGAGCGCTTCCCGAACCAGTTATCTGTTTAATATCGATCAATTGTTTGCAGGGCCCAATGCAGGTATACAAAATAATGGATCGGCATCTGAAAATGCGAGAGCTGCCTATCTTGGACGTCTCAAATATGATTATCTCAGCAAATATTTTTTGGAGGGAAGCTTCAGATACGATGGTAATGGTAATCTTTTCCCCAAGGATAAAAGATGGGGTTTCTTTCCTTCGGCCTCTTTGGCATGGATAATCTCTAAAGAGGAATTCTTTGATTTATTTAACCAGGAAAACATACTTAATTACTTAAAATTAAGAACCTCTTATGGTACCGTTGGCCAAAACAGCAATGCTGGAAACTTCGACTATATACCAGGGTACAGTATTAATACACAGGCGTACGTAATAGATGGGCAGTTGGTTCCAGGGTTTGGTAATCCGGGTTTTGCAAGCCCGGATATCACCTGGTTTTCCCAGGAATCATTCAATATAGGAGCCGACTTTGCCAGTTTAAACAGCCGGCTAAGTGGAACCTTTGATTACTTCTATAATAGAACCATCAATTACCTGGCTTCTCCTTCCGGTGTCAGCTACACGGATCCTTTAGGCACAAATCTGCCCACAGTCAACTCGAACGGCGCATTCAGGCGGGCTGGCTATGAATTTAGCCTCCGCTATAACAACCGGATTGGCAATTTAGAATATAATGCAGGTGTAAATTTTGTGAAATTTGACCAATTATGGGAAGTGAATCCCAACGAAGATAGCGCTACATTGAAAAACCCTTCTACACGTACTACTCACCAAACAGGCTATTACGGTGCTGGATTACATACCTATGGATATTATCAAAGTGCTCAGGATATACTTCTGAATCCTACACTTAGTAATGCATCAGGCTTACTTAGACCTGGCGACCTTTGGTATGAAGACACCAATGGAGATGGTAAAATAGATGAAGCGGACTATAGAAGAATAGGTTCGAATACTTTCCCGAGAATTAACTACGGGTTTACTCTGGACCTGAAATATCGTAGCTGGATGCTCAACATGTTGTGGCAGGGAAGCGGTAGCCGTAGCGTCTATCTTGGTGACAGAATTCAAATTTCGCAGATATATCCCTTCCAACTGGATTACTGGACTCCTGCAAATCAGGGCGCTCAGTTCCCTCGTCCTGTCTCTGTCGCAAGCAATGGAAGCAATAATGTAGCAACAAGTGATTTCTGGATTGTCGACGGAAGATACCTGCGGCTGAAAGCTCTTCAAATTGGTTATGATTTCAAGAAGAGCTTATTGAAGAATGCCAGGTTTATTTCAGATCTACGCCTTATTTTAAGTGGCACAAATCTGCTCACTTTCTCTCCTCTCAATAAGTACTACATGGATGCAGAAACCGGGAGCACAAACAATTACGACTATCCTACTCAACGTGTATATTCTGCTTCTATTAATGTAGGGTTTTAATTATTGACTGTAAAAAACATTACAATGAAAACGTCGGTTATAATTTATACTGTACTTACAATTAACGTTCTGTTGTGTTTGTCTTGTAAAAAAAACATTCTGGATACAGAGCCATTTGACAAATTTGATGAAAATACTGTCTGGAACTCACGTGCTACAGCAGATGCATTTATTAATGGAGCTTATGCAAGTATCCTGGGCGTTTATTCAACATCTCCTTCGCATGTGCAGTTCGATGCGTATACTACCAACAGTGTCGTGAATGCAGCGGGTAATGGCAGCAATGTGGCACTTGAAACTTTTGATAGGTATTCCGATTTTGGTTTCAACCGCTTCAGCAATATCAGACGTTGCAATCTCGTGTTAAATAAAGCCCCGTCTTCTGCAGGATTAACAGATTCAGATAAAAAGGAGTTAGTTGCTGAAGCACGGTTCCTGAAGGCTATGGCTTATTTTGATCTTGCCAGAAAGTTTGGAAGAGTAATGTGGATAGATACATTACTAACACCTGATGATAATTTTAAGCTACCCCTTACTTCAAGCGTGGGAGAAACCTATGACAAGATTATACAACTGCTTGATGCTGCGATTCCCGGACTTCCAAAGACTGCCAAAGCGGGGAAGGCCAGTTGTTATGCTGCCCTCGCATTAAAGAGTGAGGTTGCCTTGCAAGCAGCAGCTTATACTGGCAATGATGCTTATTATGACAAAGCGATAGCCGCAGCTGATACCATCATTAACAGTGGTAAATATTCAATGGAGAGTGATTACGAGGGTATGTTCAATGAAACAAAAAAAAATTCACCTGAAATTATTTTTGCTATCTATCGCAGCAAGGTTAATACGAATTGTGAAAACATAAGTGATTTACAGAACGTAATGCCTAATACTAATAATGGAGCTGTGGCGGCTCGTGGGGGTTATCCATTTTTTAAAGTTGATGGTATTTTTCTTGGGTGGACCTGGTGGGGTGTTTCACAGAACCTGGTAGATGATTATCTGGTAATAGACCAATCTGATCCCCTGAAAGCCGTGAAGTGGAATGAGACTTCACAATTTACAAACAATGTTACCAGAATCAGTCCTGCCAGTAGTATAATTGAAGACACAGGTCGCTTAACCGGCAACAGTGATGTAAGCGCTTTAATGTATCAGCATCGTGACAAAAGATTTTACGCTAGTGTCGTTTACGATTCATGTACATGGTTTGGTGAATCCATTTCAATGAAAGTGAAAGGTAATTTATATAGGCTCACCAATGGTGCATTGGGGCCGCACATGAGCCCTTCTAATTATCTCTGGCGTAAAGGAGTTTATAATGTTAGTCCCAGAGTGGCCGCAGGCGTGCCAACAGACTATCATTGGGTGGTATTTAGATTAGGCCGGGTTTACCTTAATAAGGCTGAGGCTTTATTAAGACAGGGAAAAATAGCTGAAGCAGTTCAGTCTCTTAATGTTACTCGTACGGTGCATGGTCAGCTACCACCATCCACTGCCGGTTCCGCTACAGAGGCCTGGATTGACTACAAAAGGGAACGGAGGGTTGACCTTGCTAAAGAATTTGATTATTACTGGAGCCTACTCCGTTGGGGAAAATATGGTGGGGATGCTAATCATGGTATAGCCCCTTCCGGAGATATTCCTGAGTTAACTGAACCTGCTACTTTTATAGAAATCAATGAAAACCGTACCGGCTATAGCGTGCAGCATCTGGTGTTTCTTAATCAGAATCAAAGAAAATTTACTGCGAACAGACGTTACCTATTCCCAATTCCTCAGGGACAAATAGAGCGCAACGAAATGTTAGCTCAGAACGAAAACTGGTAAAGTATTATTTATAAAAATTTGTATATGAAAAATGAGCTTAAAATAAATAGATTAATAGCATTGATGCTTATGTTCGTATTATCTTCCTGTCTTAAAAGCGGGTTGGATAAAGAATTACCTGCGTTTGCTGATGCGAAAATTACAGATGTTTTTTTCGAATATCGTTATCTTGATTCAGACAGTCATTCATCTGATGGAAGTAATTTGGTAAGAGTAGTTCAATTGCCTGTATCCAACAAACAGTTCAAGTTAAAAGAAAGTGCTCCAGGAGCATCAACAGATTCTATAATAGCAACTGTTACAGTGCCATCTTCAGACAAATTTACTCCTCAAACAGAACGGGATAAAGTGACCGCATCATATTTGGTATGTAAAACAAATATATCCACTGCTGCCAGGATAGAACCGGTAGCTACTGCTCCTAAAATGGGTACGCCTGGCGACTTTTCATTCCCTCAGCAATATAAAGTTATCGCCGCTGACGGACAAGTCGAAAGAATTTGGACCCTAAAAATTATATTGGCTAAATAATTTCTTCTATTTAAACACATTCTGCAGAAAGGCTTCTTGCCTTTCTGCTTCTAATTGCGCTATTTGCTTAAAATTATCTGAATAATGATAACTACTTCCATACTCCATTCTTTTTTTACAAAGTCTCATTTTTTGAAAACATATTCATTGTTAATTCTCTTTTTAATGAATGCTGATCGGACGTTTTCTCAAACCGGGAATACGATAAACAAAATCTTATTTGTAGATGACTACTGGATTGATACATTAGAAAATTTACATCGTACGCTTCATCAACCAAAAAAATATTCAAATTATCCGGTACTTGCAGGCAGCTATCCCTGGGAAAACAACATGGTGCAGACCAGACGGGGCCCACAATGGATAGACGAAGAAAGAATATGGAAAATCTGGTATAACGCTGCAGGCAAATTAGGTCCGAAGGGGAGTGGGGGAGTAGAGGAGTATAATTTTGGCATGGCTATATGTCTTGCTACTTCTCGTGATTTAATTAATTGGGAAAAACCTTTCACAAGAACGATATCTTATTATGGATCTAAAGAAAACAATATAGTGCTTAATGGCTTAATCAGCGGACCCATATATGATAGAAATGAACCTGTTGCAGATCGGAGATATAAAGCAATGCTTAACCAGTATAAAAATGGCGTAATGAGTTGGCATCCTATTTTTTCTTCTGACGGGGTTCATTGGAGCAATCCTGTAGAGGAAGGAGTTAAAGCCAGCGATGAAACTCAATTGCTTTATGATGAAATTTCTAAAGAATATCGATTTTATTGTAAGGGATTTCTGCCGGGTAAAATACGGGAAAAACTGATTGATGGCAGACCAATTCAACCAAATAATCATCGTTGTGTTTATTTATCCACGAGCAAAGATTTCATTAAGTGGACTATACCCGAATTAGTATTTCATGCTGATGAACTCGACCAAAAAATCGGAGCTAAACGTAATGTATCTGCCAAAGCTGATTCAAACAGACTTTACCCTACTGCGCAGTACGATAATCCTAATCAGTATTATACAGATATCTATAGCATGGCGGTATTTAACTATGAAGGAATATATATAGGTATGCCATGCATGTTTGACCAAACAGGGAGCCTGCGTAATAACTCTGCAGGACTATTATATCCTGAATTGGCAACTAGCAGAGATGGGTACAAATGGAACCGGGCTGGAAATAGAGATATCTTTCTATCACTGGGAAGCAAGGAAGACTTTGACGGCGGAAATATTTTGATGGCAGCACATCCTATCATTAAAGATGAACAGGTTTGGTTTTACTATTTAGGACAGCCAGAAACACACGATGGTGGAATTAGCCGTTTGTCGCGAGTTAATGGTGGAATAGGATTATCCAAATTACGGTTGGATGGCTTTATTTCGATTGATGCCGGAAATAAACCTGGATTGCTTACAACTAAAGTTATTGACTTTACCGGTGATAATATCTGGTTAAACCTTGATGCTGCTGGCGGAGAAGTTCTGGTGGAGTTACTCGATGCTAAAAATTTTAAACCTTTAAAAGGTTTCTCATTCGAGAAATGCATTCCTGTATCTTCTGATGCAGTAGCTACTAAAGTACAGTGGCAGAATCAAAGAGGATTACAAAGCATTAAAGGAAAAAAAATAGTATTCCGCATAAAAATGAGCAATGCCAAACTTTATTCTATTCAGGTTAAATAAAATTTTTGAAACGACAGATAAATTAAAGCCTACAGATAATAACTGAAAAGATTTAGACAGTTTATGAACTACAAATCAATATTAACTTTTCTATTGGTGAATTTGCTGTGGCATTATTCCGGATATACTCAACAGGCAGAGGTCAGGTACTCCGTTCCTGATGAACCGTGGGACGAAAATTTTGGCAATCACAGAGCCATCATTAATGTTGAACAATCTTCGGATGCGGTACATCTTGATTTTTTGTGGCGGCGCCACGATTTGAAGCCCGAAAATCATCGATTGATCATTATAAATGCAAAAACCGGTGAAATTATTAAAAATATTTACAGAATACAAATCGATCAGGAAAGATGCGAGATCGTTTTTGGCCCGGTTGCAGCAACAGGTGTTTATTATTTTTATTATTTGCCTTATCAGCCGGAACTCAAACAATATGCGCCAGGTCCTTATCTTACTCCGGAAGAGGCGCCTGATAAAGATTGGACAAGTAGACATAATCTTTACAAAACAGGCAGACAGTTTGTTGATGTTAAAGAGGTAAAAGTAGAAGAGATTCAGGCAAGGAGGGCATTTCACTCTTTCTATCCAATGGAAGTCACTGCTACAGTTATGGAAGTGAGTAATTACCTTCAAAAGCACCAATCGGATTTCCTGCTTTTCCCGGAAGATCGCGTCTATCCCATCAGGATGTTGGATGTGTTGCCGCTTCGGTGGATAAAGCGATCGCCAGGCAGCATATTTAAAGGTGTTGCTCAAAAAAATGAATATTATACACTTCAGATTGGTGTTTATGCAGCACAAAAAAATCTGCGCGATATAAGGCTGATATTTTCTGATATAAAAGATAAAAATGGGAACGAGATTCCCGCCAGTGCTTTTACTTGTTTCAATACAAACGGGGTAGATACCCGGGGAAAGCCTTTTACTAAAAAAATAGATCTAGCGAAAGAAGGTATCCAGCCATTATGGATAGGTGTGGATATTCCTTCCAATGCCATACCCGGAATTTATGAAGGCAATATTGGAGTACAAACACAAAATGCCGGGCAACAAGTTATTCCAGTGCGCTTGCAAATTGAAGATAAGTTATTAGCTGATCGTGGCGACGGAGAAACCTGGAGGCACTCCCGGTTGCGTTGGCTCAATTCCTCCTTAGGAATTGCTGATCAGCCTACGCTTGATTACGAAAGTTTGAAGTTACATAATGAGTCCATTGTGGCAACCGGTAAAACAGTTCAATTATCTTCTACAGGATTACCGGCATTGATACAGACTCCGTTGGCAAATAACATTCTTGCAACGCCAATACGTTTTACTGTTGAAGTAAATAATAAAATCCACCTGCTTAAATATAAGCCGCTGGAGTTTGTAGAGCAGAAACCTGGTTCAGTTTCCTGGAGTACAAGCTCTGAAAGTGATAGCTTTTTTGTGGAGTGCATTGCTAAAATGGAGTTTGATGGAAGAATGCATTATCGGTACAAGTTAACAGCAAAAAAATCCATTTACATCCAGGATATCCGGTTGGAGCTGCCTTTTAAAAAAGAATTTGCTACTTATATGGTGGGCATGGGGCGTATGGGAGGATACACACCTCCCAGTCACATTTCACGTTGGATTAAAACTGAGGATAGTTTCTGGATAGGCAATACATTAGGAGGAGTTCAATGTGAATTAAGAGGCGGACAATATCATGGACCATTATTGAATCTTTACCAACCTAATCCTCCGGCCAGTTGGTACAATGGTATGAATGGAGGTTTTCGTGTAGATTCAAACGATAGCGTTGTAACTGCCAGTGCTTATAGTGGTGCCAGAGATATGCAAGCAGGTCAATCAGTTGAATATGAATTTGCATTACTGATCACACCTGTAAAACCTTTCGATACAAAAAAGCAGTTCTTTAATCGCTATTATCACGGTACATTTCCTACGCCGGAAGTTATAGCTAATGGTGGCAACGTGATGAACATCCACCATGCCACTGAGTTCAATCCGTATATCAACTATCCTTTCATTGCACAAAAGAAAATGAAAGAGATCGTTGAAGAATGGCATAAAAAAAACTGGAAGGTGAAAATTTATTATACTGTAAGAGAATTAAGCAATCATCTAACGGAAATCTGGGCACTCAGGAGCCTTGGTAATGAAGTATTGGCTGGTGGACGGGGTGGGGGCTATCAATGGTTGCAGGAGCACCTTGTAACTGGCTATACGCCCCAGTGGTATACGCATATTGGAAATGGTATGGTAGATGCAGCTATATTAAACGGAAGTGAATCACGCTGGTACAACTATTATATCGAAGGTTTGAATTGGCTAATGAAAAATATGGATATTGATGGACTGTACCTGGATGATGTTTCGTTTGATCGTCATATTATTCAAAGGATGCGAAGAGTGATGGAGATGACTAAGCCTGGTTGTATGATCGATCTGCATTCCAATACAGCATTTTCATTAGGCTCCGCTAATCAAAATATGGAAATGTTTCCTTATATCGATAAGACCTGGTTCGGTGAAGGCTTCAACTTTGATTTGATGCCAGCCGATTTTTGGCTAACAGAAGTGAGTGGTATTCCTTTCGGTATACCCAATGATATTTTAATGCATATGAGTGTAAATAATAAGAGAGGAATGATTTACGCAATGACTCATCGCGGGTTTTATCCTATATGGAAACTTTGGGATGAATTTGGTATTTCTGATTCAAAGATGGTAGGATATTGGGATGCACATCCGTTGGTGCAAACAAATAATGAACAAATAAAGGCAACTTCATATGTAAAATCAGGGAGTGTGTTGATTGTTTTAGGTAGCTGGAGCAATCAAAAGGAAAAGGTGAAGCTCCAATTGGATTGGAAAAGGCTTGGGCTTGAACCTAATAAAGTAAAATTGAGATCACCTGAAATTGAAGGCTATCAGCGAAGCAGAGAGATAAATATGTCGGAGACATTGACTATAGAACCTAAAAATGATCTGATTATTATTATTTCAAAAAGGTAATATAAAGCGATTGTGAAGAGAGTGAACATCAAGGTGCGAAACGAGCGTGTCTTTAGGGTAATTGTTGTTTAAATCGTTGAGGTTTTATGGCAATAAACAGGCGGGTGTTTCATAATATATCGGCGTGGCTAAGAAGTTAAAATAAGTACTATTGTTATTTATAATAAATATGATAAAATATGGCAATAATAAGATTGATAGGTATGCTTATACTAATAAACCTTTGGTATAGCTCTTTAAACAGCATTTTTGGCCAACAGACAGTTTTCAGAAAAATTCCTAAGAAAAATAAATCTATCCAATTGTTTAACGGAGAGAATCTCGAAGGATGGTATACTTTTTTGAAAAATAAGGGTCGTAATAACGACCCTAAGCAAGTATTCACTGTAAAAAACAAATTACTACACATTTCAGGAGAGGAGCTGGGATGTTTAACTACTAATGAAGAATACGACAATTATAAACTTTTAGCAGAATATAAATGGACGGGAAAGGCATATCATCCCCGGGAAAATAAAGCTATGGATGGTGGAATTTTACTGCATTCAAAAGGAAGTGATGGAGAAGTTGGAGGAATATGGATGCATTCAATCGAATGTCAAATTATTGAAGGGGGAACCGGAGATATTCTTGTGGTAGGTGATGGAACAGACAATTTTAAAATTACTGTTACAGTAGGTCCCGAAAAACAGGACAATTGTTATGTATTTGATCCTGCTGGAAAACCTGTCACAGTTCTGTCGGGAAGAGTAAACTGGTATGGAAGAGATCCGCAATGGAAAGACTTAAAGGGCTTTCGTGGAGAAAACGATAAAGAAAAGGCAATCGGACAATGGAATAGAATAGAATGTTATGTAAGAGATAACACAATTGCTATTTATCTTAATGGAGTACTTGTTAATTATGCATACAATGTAAATCCGTCCAGTGGACGTATTCAATTACAATCGGAAGGAGCAGAAATAGTTTTTAGAAAGATAGAGCTTACATCTCTTAATAACAACCGCGTTGCTTCAAAGTATGAATAATTCAATTTAAAAATGCTTACCTAAATATTAATTCAAACGTGCATGGTTACCTGAAACTTTAGATGGAAGTTTGTTCTGATAGAAAATGCGTATACTTTAAAAGTAAATTTGTATGGATCTTAACGAGTCCTGCAAGTTCGAATTCCGCCCTCACCGCAGTAAGTATTATCATCATTGTATTGCAAAACCCGTCAATAAAGTATTGACGGGTTCTTTATTTCACTTTTATCCTGTGCGCAAAATATAACTGCAAAGCATCTAACCTTGTGGTATGTACCGAAACCAACTTTCCGGCAATAACGACGGCGGGTTACAGGGCGTATCTCAACGTAATGCCATAAGTGGCAGGATCACCCAGTACAGCCGCATAATAGCCTGAGCCCCCGGAGGCAGGCAACAATTGTTCAAAATAATTTTTGTTCAGCAGGTTCCTTCCCCACACAAAAGCTGAAAATCCTTTTTTCGCAGTGCGAAAACCTACCCGGGCGTTCAGCAGCGCATACCCGTCAATGTTCATGTATATAGAAGGGGAAGCACTTGAAGAGAATGCTGAGCGGTAATATCCGTCTGCAGCAATAAAGAATCTGGATGGATTACCAAAAAAGCTGGCAGGGGTACTGTATTCGCCGTTCAGCGATACTGCCCATTTTGAAATACCCGGCAAATCACCACCTGAAATATCTTTATATGCAGATGGCGCTCCGGTTTCTTCCAGCGGTACAGGTGCATTTTTAAATGATACATATATTCCTTCCGTATAAGCCACGCCGCCACCTACAGAGAAATGTCTTCCTATCCGGGAGCTGCCTTCGAGCTCTGCACCGCGTATCCGAACCTTCTCAGCATTGGCAAGGTATCCACGGTTGACGCCCGGCTCTGCAGTCTGTACCTGGGCCTGGTAATCTTTTATGCCGGTATTGTAAATAGTAAGGTTGAGCGTGGAGCCGGGAGCAGGAGTGGTCTTAATGCCGGCTTCGATATGCTGCACATATTCCGGTTTGATCACTGCAAGATCTGTCATCACCTCTCCATCGGCAGTAGGTAAGCCGCCGAGGTTAAGCCCTACCGATTTGTAGCTGGTGGAGAAAGTAGCATAGGTGTTGATCTGGTTACCTGCTTTATAGTTAAGCGTGAGCAGGCCTGAAAGGTTTGTATTGTCGGTATTGGTTTTAAAGACCTGGTCGCTGTATACTGATTTCTTCATTGCAATCAGGTCCGGGTCGTTCGTATCTAATCCTCCGTACGTTTTGCGGTTGAAGTCAACTTTTTTCCAGTCATAATTATAACGCAGCCCTCCTAAAATGTGCAGACGGTCGGTAAGTGCAAAATCCAGTTGCCCGAAAACTGCACCGCTGAAAGTATTGAGCGTTGATACAGTGTGTATGCCATACCCTTCAAATAATCCCGGCGTGCTCCATTTGGGACTGGTGCTGCTCTGTGAAAAGCGCCATTGTGCCGAACCGGATTCTTCCGTATGATAGGGATCGGTTTTAAGATCCTGCCCTATAGCAAAGACACCCACTACGCCGTTGAGCCTCGAAGAAAAATTGCCTGCATACCGGATCTCCTGCGACCATTGCTGGTGTTTGGAAGGAGCCTGGGAAAGATTCAGCACCGACAGGCTGGTGAAATCACGGTCATTGGAAGGGTTCCACTTCCAGTAGCGCCAGGCAGTAGTAGAGGTAAGGGTGCCTGAACCAATCTTGATGTCGGCATTCAGCGAAACACCTCCAAGGTCATTATCGGAACGCCAGGGGGTATTCTGATCAATTTTTCTGTCAAACGGATTGCGGCTGGGTAATTGATAATGCAGGTCGGCAATGATCTGCTCAAACTGCCTGTAAGCTGCTCTTTGCGTGGGAACCACACCCGCGAACACCTGGGCATAGCCGTTGGGGCGCTGACTGGAAGCATCGCCGGAGAGCGTGATCTCCACTTTGCTTGAAGGGCTGTATAACAACTGTCCCCTGAAACCAAGGTTATTGATGTCATTTATCTTTTCTCCGGTAATTACATTATCGAGCACACCATCCCGTTGTGTGCCGGAGAAAGAAAGACGGGCTGCGAAATTTTTTCCCAACCCTCCCGTTACAGAGGCTTTGGCCTGGATGTATCCATAGTTGCCATAGCTTATCTCGGCATTTGCGCCCGGCTTAAAAGAAGGTTTTTTTGTTACTATATTAAATGCACCGGCAGTAGTGTTCTTTCCAAATAATGTGCCCTGTGGTCCGCGCAGCACTTCAATGCGCTCCACATCAATAAAATCGAGTGTTGCGGCTGCAGGGCGGGCATAGTATACGCCATCTACATAAAATCCTACTCCCGGTTCAATACCATCATTGGTGAGACCAAAAGTTGTTCCCTGCCCTCTTATATTTAAGGCTGTGTTCCTGGGGTTGGAAGAATATAACTGTACGGAAGGCACCAGCTCCTTTAAACGGTTTACGTTAAAAGCACCTGCATCATTGATCAGTGCGCCGGTGACCACCGACACAGATACCGGTACATTCTGCAATACTTCACGCCTCCTGCGCGAAGTAACTACAATAGTATCGGTTTGAAAAAGCGGTTGCAGTTGTATCAACAGGTTGTTTATGGTTTGATCGCGTACAAACAGCTGGCGCGATTCAAAGCCGGCAGATGTAACCAGCAGGGTAAAGGGGAACTGCAGGTCTTTAAGTGGTAAGACAAAGTTCCCAGCGGTGTCTGTTACGGTGCCAACGGTGCTTTTTTTAACGGCGATACTGGCATAAGGAATGCCTTCATTGTTTTCATTAACAATCCGCCCGGTAAATTGAGCAAATAACAGCGCCGGCAATAGTACAGGGAGCATTACGAGAAGTCCTTTCATAAACTTGTTTTGATGAGTTTTTATTAGTCTATTTATTTTATAGACTAATAAGTTAAAAAAAATTGCCGGCTGCGCTTCCCAACATCGGGCGGTATGCCCGGGGAAATTCAGCCTGCTGTTATACAGGTGTTTTCAATGTTACGCATTAGTATGAACTAGTGCTGAGTTAATTATATTATAATAAGTCGTATTGTCCGGGTAAATGGTGAATAGCGAATAAATTCACCATTCACTATTGCCCATTCACTATTTACTTGCTGAATGCAGCTATCTGTTTTAAGCAAATCGCTGCAAAAGTAGTATAATGTGTATAGTCTACAAAAATTATAGACTATATTTGTTTTTATTTTATTCTGATGCTATAATAAGATCTGGCTGTTCCCAACGGTCATTGCCGGGAATATAATGCAGAAGGCGCTTTTAAGAATAAATGCCCTATCTGTATTATTGATGATCGGATAGTAAGCGTCCCGTAGAAACGAGACGCCTGTCTTAACGATTGCTTGCCCATGAAATCATATTGCGGATAAACAATGGATTAGTTTGTGCCTGGTGGATGCCTAATGAATACAACTAACTGCAGATGAAAGCATACCCCGGGCTTTATAGTGTTCGGATAGATGTTCATGTATTGGAAGTATAAGGCAGCAAAGCCTTTGCTATGAGTATGTTGCCGGGCGGCAACAATAGCGCATCTTATGTACCGGGATCAATGTCATGACACAAAAGTCAGCATTATTTTTTAGTCTACAAAATTTATAGACTATTTATTTGAGATTTTTTTTTGGCAGGTAATCTCATTGCCTCATCGGCTAAAACAGGAATAAACTGTGACCAGGCGGCGCTTAAGGGCAGTGTTGCCGCTTAGCACAAAAACTCATTTGTAAAATAGTTATGTAAAACATACCTTCACTTCCACTTGTATCCACCTTTTACCCAATAAAATCCAACAGGCAAATGAGCAAAAGCAGCTATCTCTTTTTCTTTTTATGCGCTGCGTGTATGTTGCACGGTTATGCCCAGGCGCAGACAGCATTTACTTCCATACCACTTAACAACCTCGATGCATTTGACAGTCCCGGTTCCAACTGGTCTGTAGCCGGCGATGCAGTGGCGGATCTCAATACCGAAGGCATAATGAGCGCGCTCCCGGGAACGGGCATCGTGGTAAATCTTATTTCGCAGAAAGACAATACTCACTTAGTGACCAAACAAAATTTTGGTGATATAGAGCTGGAATTAGATTTTATGATGCCGAAGGGGTCTAATTCGGGTATTTATCTGGAAGGGCGTTATGAAGTCCAGTTGTTTGACAGCTGGGGTAATACCGATCCCGGTTATGCTGACTGCGGAGGCATCTACCAGCGCTGGGATGATAAGCGCCCGGGAGATAAAAAAGGCTATGAGGGTATGGCGCCGCTGATGAATACAGCCAAAGCGCCCGGCTTATGGCAGCATATGCGCATCAGGTTCCGCGCTCCCAGGTTTGACAGCCAGGGAAAGAAAACAGAAAATGCACGTTTTGAGGCAGTATACCTTAACGGCGTATTGGTGCAGCAACAGGCGGAAGTGACAGGCCCTACACGTTCTGCAGCATTCCAGGACGAAAAGTCTGAAGGACCGCTGCTGCTGCAGGGGGATCACGGGAATGTGGCTTTCAGGAATATTTCATACCGTTCGTTGACGGGCGACAACTCAACACCGGCGGATATCGACCTTGATGATCCTATATTGATCAAAGCAAAGGGAAGTCCTTATTTATTGAGAAGCTTTATCAGCTATAAAGACAAATTGCTTACGCACGGTATTTCTGTAGGCGATCCAAAGGAAGTGAACTATTCTTATGATATGAAGCAGGGCGCATTGTTCCAGGTATGGCGCGGACAGTTTGCCGATGCTACCGATTTGTGGCACGGGAGGGGCGAGCCATATCAGCGTATTGTACCGTTGGGCAGCGTGATCGTTTTATCTGACGCGCCTTCTCTTGCGGTCTTGCCTGACGTAAATGCTACCCGATGGCCGGAAACGCTTGCGTTTGATGATATGCATAATAAAGGGTATGTGCTTGATGCTGCAAGATCGCCTTCATTCAGGTACAGCTTTAATAACATAAATGTTACCGACAAGATATCCGTACCGGATACTAAAGGATTGACACGAACCATTACTGTTGCCAATGCGCCGGCAGGATTGTATATACGCGTTGTTGCAGGAAATAAAATTGAGCCTTCGGGTAAGGACATGTATGCTGTGGACGGAAAGCAGTACTACATCGCGGTGAGCGATAAATTAAAACCGCTTATCCGGCAGATAGGCGACAGCCGGGAATTGCTCATCCCGGTAAAATCTAATGATCCTGTAACTTATTCTCTTATCTGGTAATTTTCGAACATCATGATCATCATATATAAAAAGCTGAATGAAATTGTTAAGTATGCGGTTGCTGCACTTCTTTGTACCTGTGTGCTGGGGATAACCGGTGCTTACGCTCAAAAGGACACTACAGTACATGTGCAGAAAGAGGAAGATTTTTATAAAATTCTTTCTGTGCCGATCCCCGACGATATTTTACTGGAAGTTGGCGGAATGACCTTTCTTCCCAATGATGAGCTTGCTGTTTCCACACGCCGCGGAGAAGTATGGATCATCAGTAATCCCTACATGAAGAACGGCGCTATGCCGCGCTATCGCCTCTTTGCGCAGGGAATGCATGAAGTGCTGGGGCTTAACTATATCAGGGGAGATATCTATGCTGTGCAGCGTTCCGAGCTTACCCGCCTGCGCGACCTGAATGGCGACGGGGAAGCGGATGAGTATGAAACTGTTTACAGTTGGCCGCTTGCCGGCAACTACCATGAGTTTGCGTATGGACCAGTGCTGGACAAAGACGGCAATATGATCATTACGCTCAACCTTGCCTGGGTAGGCGATCATGGCGAGAGCTTATCCAAATGGCATGGCTGGATGATCAAGATATCGCCCGACGGGAAGATGAAGCCCTATGCAGCAGGGATGCGTTCTCCGGCAGCTTTTGCGCTCAATGACAAAGGAGATATTTTTTATTCGGAAAACCAGGGCGACTGGGTGGGGTCGGGGAGCATAACACATGTAGCCGAAGGAGATTTTGTGGGGAACCCTGCAAGCCTTGTGTGGTCGGGATTGCCGGAATCGAATGTAAAACTTAAGAAAGAGGATATACCTGATACCAATGAACCAAAGTATGATGTGGCGCAAAGAGTGCCGGGGCTTAAGCCGCCTTCTGTCTGGTTCCCGCATACCATCCTGGGGATATCCACTTCGGGTATACTCAATTATGATAATAAAGGAAAGATGGGGCCTTTTGAAGGACAGCTTTTTGTAGGCGACCAGGGTCAGAGTAAGATCATGCGGGTATTTCTTGAGAAAGTAAAAGGCGTATACCAGGGTATCGTATTCCCTTTCCGTGAGGGATTTTCTTCGGGTATACTGCGTATGAACTGGGGATCGGACGGCAGCATGTTTGTAGGAATGACATCCAGGGGCTGGGGGGCAACCGGCAGAGCGCCGTACGGCCTGCAAAGATTATCCTGGAACGGGAAAACACCTTTTGAAATGAAGAGCGTGGAAGCAAGACCGGATGGATTTGAAATTACATTTACCCAGCCTGTGGATGCTGTTGCAGCGCGGGATGGCGCTTCTTATGCCGTTACCAGATTTACTTATCAGTATCATCACAATTACGGCAGTCCTATCATTAATTCAGGCGCCTGTCCTGTAAGAGCGATAGAAGTATCTCCGGACCGTATGAAGGTAAGGCTGGTGATAGACAGTCTGAAGCTGGGATATATTCATGAGATCAAAGCAGAAGGCGTATTGTCTGCTGACCGTAATACGCTGCTGCATAATTTTGGATACTATACGCTCAACCAGATACCGGATGGTGGCAAGCTGGCTATTACAGATGCTAACAAAGTGCAGTCAATGAGTCACCATCACGTGATGAATAATGCCGGTAAAGCATCGCCTTCTGCAGTTGCGGCAAACGCCAAATATCTCACCCGGATGCCGGCTTCCTGGAAGAATAAAGTAGACCGTACTCTTACAATGGGTACAAAGCCGGGACTGAAATTTGACAAAACAACGCTTACCGTAAAGGCAGGAGAGCATGTAAAGCTGGTGTTTAACAATAATGATGATATGATGCATAATATGGTGATCACGCGCCCGGGTGCTGCCAACAGTGTAGGAGAGGCGGCCACCAGGCTGGGGCTGGCGGGAGAAAGAGTATCGTATGTGCCGGCGATGCAGGATGTGCTTTTTCATACAAGATTATTAGAGCCTACAAAGTCGGAAACGATATATTTCACCGCACCGGATCAACCCGGGGAGTATCCTTATATATGCACTTTTCCCGGGCATTACCTGGCGATGCGGGGAGTGTTGGTGGTGACGAGGTGAGGGGAGATAATGATAGGTGGTAAGTGATAAGCCCTACACCTTACCCCCTATGCCTTATACCTAAATTATAAAACATCTTTTCTATGCGCAGAATTTATAGCAAAGCGTTGATGATTGTAGCAATGCTGGGGATATTCTCAGTATCTGTACCGGCCCAGAAAGACAGGAAAATAAAAGTGCTTATCATTGACGGGCAGAATAATCATGATAACTGGCCGCAGACCTCCAAAATGATGAAAGGCTGGCTGGAGGCAACAGGCCTTTTTACGGTGGATATTGCCACCACACCTTCTCATGGCGGATCAATGGAAGGGTTTAAGCCGGATTTTGAGCAATACAAGGCAGTGGTAATGAACTATAACGGAGATGCATGGCCGCAATCTACAAAAGAGGCGTTTGAAAAATATATGCGTTCCGGCGGGGGTATGGTGAGCGTACATGCTGCAGACAACGCTTTCCCGGAGTGGGTGGAATATAACAAGATGATCGGGCTTGGCGGCTGGGGAGGCCGCAACGAGAAGGATGGCCCTTATGTATATTATGACAGTACCGGTAAAATATTGCGGGACAATAGCTCCGGGGTAGGAGGTAGTCATGGAACTTTCCATGCATTTAGAATAGATATACGCGACAAAGATCATCCCATTACCCGCGGCGTGCCTGATAGCTGGATGCATAATAAAGATGAGTTGTATGACCGCCTGCGCGGACCGGCAGAGCACATGACGATACTGGCGAGCGCCTACAGCGCTAAAGAGGAACGGGGAACAGGAAGAGATGAACCTATTATGATGGTGATCTCTTACGGAAAAGGAAGGATATTTCATACCACGCTGGGGCATGCTAATGAGTCGCAGCAGTGCACGGGTTTTATCACGTTCCTGCAAAGAGGCGTGGAGTGGGTAGCTACGGGAAAAGTGACACAGCCGCTCCCAAAGGATTTTCCGGGGAAGGATGAGGTGAGGGTGAGAAAGTGATAAGTGGTGAGTAGTAAGTGATCTTGAGGAAACCTGAAACCCGACAGCCTATCCGCCCCAATTCCTTATTTTTGGCCTCCCTTATGGCGAAAGCAAACACAGACACCCCCCTGATGCAGCAACACCGGGCTATCAAGCAGAGATACCCGGATGCTATACTGCTTTTCAGGGTAGGAGATTTTTATGAGACATTCGGCGAAGACGCCATCAAGGCATCGCAGGTATTGGGTATCACGCTTACCAAAAGAAATAATGGAGCGGCATCATCGTCCGAACTGGCGGGCTTCCCGCATCATGCGCTGGATACCTATCTTCACAAGCTGGTGAAGGCGGGCTACCGCGTGGCTATCTGCGACCAGCTCGAAGACCCTAAATCGGCAAAAGGTATTGTAAAGCGCGGGGTAACTGAAATGGTGACCCCCGGAGTAGCAACAAACGATAAATTGCTGGAGCATAACAGCAATAACTTTTTGGCAGGCGTGTATATGGGGGAGGATGTAGTAGGCGCTGCTTTCCTTGATATTTCCACGGGTGAATTTTTTGCAGCGGAAGGTAATACAGAGTATATAGATAAGCTGCTGCAGAGCCTTCGCCCTGCGGAAGTGGTTTTTCAGCGTAATTACCAGAAGCAGTTCAAGGAAACTTTCGGTACCAGGTTTTATACTTATACACTGGAAAGCTGGCTGTTTGAAGAAGGGTATGCTACCGAAAGCCTCCTGAAGCATTTCGGCACGCATTCCCTCAAAGGATATGGCGTGGAGAACATGCGTGCAGGTATCATCGCTGCCGGGGCGGTATTGCATTATCTCAAAGACACCGAGCATCCCAACCTGCAGCATATCACTTCCATCCAGCGGATTGACAGGGAGGAGCACCTGTGGATGGACCGCTTCACTATACGCAACCTGGAGCTGCTGGGCATGAGTGCGGAAAGCGGTAATACACTGCAGAAGGTGATGGACAATACCGTTTCTCCCATGGGCGCCAGATTATTGAAGCGCTGGCTGGTATTGCCATTGAAAGATACCGGACGCATTAACGAGCGGTTAAACCTTGTGGAATATTTTATAAAGGAAACAGATCTTCGCTTAGCTGTTGTACAGCATATCAGGCAATGCGGCGACGTGGAAAGACTGGTGAGCAAAATACCTTTGAAGAAGATCAACCCGCGTGAAATAAAACATATAGCAAGGGGCCTGCAGCATATACAGGAGATAAAAAATATTTGTGCAAACAGCAGCAACGATTACCTGAAAAGGCTGGCCGATGCGCTGAATCCCTGCCAGTATATTGCCGATAAGATCAATAAAGAAATCGTTGACAATCCTCCGGCGCAGTCTAACAAGGGAGGCATGATCGCCGCGGGCATACATGCAGAGCTGGACGAGCTGAGAAGCATTGCCACCGGCGGGAAGGAATACCTGGTAGCATTGCAGCAGAAGGAAACGCAGGCAACGGGCATATCTTCGCTCAAAGTAGGCTTTAATAATGTGTTCGGTTATTACCTCGAAGTAACCAATTCACACAAATCCAAGGTGCCGGAGAGCTGGATCCGGAAACAGACGCTGGCCAACGCGGAACGGTATATCACCCCCGAGCTGAAACATTATGAAGAAAAGATCACCGGCGCGGAAGAAAAGATACTACAAATAGAACTGGAGCTTTATGATAAGCTGCTGCTGGAGCTGCAGGACTATATAGCGCCGATGCAGGTGAACGGCAATATCCTCGCAATACTCGACTGTCTTACCTGCTTCTCGAATAATGCCCTGCAATACGGCTATAAAAAACCCGGACTGCATGACGGTACCGCGCTTGAGCTGAAAGAAAGCCGCCACCCGGTAATAGAACGTTACCTGCCTCCGGGTGAGCAATATATTACCAACGACATTACGCTGGATCCATCGGGACAGCAGATCATAATCCTCACCGGTCCCAATATGAGCGGTAAGAGCGCCCTGCTCCGCCAGACCGCCCTTATCACGCTGATGGCGCATATAGGGAGCTTTGTGCCGGCAGCATCTGCCAGCATCCCGCTGACGGATAAAATATTTACCCGTGTCGGCGCCTCTGACAACCTGAGCGGCGGTGAATCTACTTTCATGGTAGAGATGAATGAAACCGCCAGCATTATCAATAATATTTCTCCCGGCAGCCTGATACTGCTGGATGAGATCGGCAGGGGCACTTCTACTTACGACGGGATTTCCATTGCATGGAGCATCGCTGAATTTCTGCACGATTCCCCGCATCGTCCCAAGACATTATTCGCCACGCATTACCATGAGCTCAATGAGCTGGAAAATAAATTGCAGCGGGTGAAGAATTATCATGTTACCAATAAAGAATCTGGCAACAAAATTATTTTTCTCCGCAAGCTGGCACCGGGTGGCAGCACCCACAGCTTTGGTATACACGTAGCAAAGATGGCCGGTATGCCGCCTGCGCTCATCAGCCGTGCCAATGCCATCTTAAAGCAGTTGGAAGACAAGCATGCCGACAGCGATGGTAGTGAAGTATCCAAAGCAGTAAAGCAGTTAGCTGTGCCGCAGATGCAGCTCTCGATCTTCGATGCCCATACCGAAGTGTTTGACGATATTCGTAAAATGCTGGAGAGCACAGATATCAACCGCCTCACGCCTGTGGAGGCGCTGCTGAAGCTGAATGAGATCAAGGGGTTGTTGAAATAGAAAGGATAGAGTGTTGTGTTAACCATAATATGCCGCATCATTTTTGTGAATAGTGAATGGTGAATAGTGAATAAATTCACCATGCACTATTGCCCATTCACCCGGACAATACGACATATCATAATTAACCCGGAACCGGATAAGTTATTGGTGATATCATGGGATTAGACAGCGTAGAAATTTTGATGAAGGTGGAAACCACTTTCGGGATTCAAATTCCCGGCAGAGATGCAGAGAAGATTGTAACTATAGGAGATTTCCATAATGCCGTATGGAAGCAGCTTGCCGGCAGGTATAACGACAGGTGTACATCGCAGGCGCTTTTTTACAGGCTCAGAAAGACCTTCTCAGAAAAGTTTAATTTTCCGCCCGCTCAATTGCGCCCGGATACGCCGCCGGAAGAAATTTTCCCAAAATATCGTCGTAGGCGGTCTTATTTGGATCTTGCCCGGGCATTAAACCTGGAATTGCCTCCTCTTGTGCTTACAAAACCCTGGGCTATGTTTCTAAATACATTTGGGCTTCTTACCATCCTGGGAGGGCTCGTTGTTTCGCTTGTCCTTATCATCTTTTTTGACTGTTCAAAATGGGCGCTTCTTATCCCTGCCGGGGGCTTTTGCTTGACCAGTCTTTTTTCAAAATTGCTTGAACCAAAGCGTACGAAAATCGGATCGCAGACGTTCAGGTCATTTACTATGCATGTATTAGCGCTAAATTACGGGACTATTGTTGCGGATGAAGCTGCAAACAGAAAGGAAATAGAATCTGTGATCAATCATATTATCTCGGATATGATGGGGATTGATCCCGAGCAGATACAACCACATCAGAGAATTGCAGATGATTTAGGAATTGATTAGTTACCCCAAGAGCGAGGCCGGTACATAATGTAATGATAAAAACCGAAGAGGGATTTAAATTCTGATAGCATTGCTATGAAAACATACCTGAAGAAATTAAAACATATTCTGCCTGTCTTTTTAGGTATAATCTTCATATCTGTAGTCGGGTTGGCTTTACTGAGATGGATATTGTCCATTCAATTTTCAGTTCTCAACATCAGGGAAGAGATCTGGGGTATGTGGATCCCGCTTATTTTCCCATGGATTCCCATCACGCTTTGGTTAAGGCAACGATTGCGGGTACTGGTTTTTAAGAAAGACAGGGAAAAGGGAAGCTTGTTCTTCCAGTTTATTGCGTGGCTCACTTTGACAGCGATGCTGCTGATTTCCCAGGAATATTTGACTACAGCTACAGGGAAGCTCCAGGCAATAACAAATATTGACCAAATCAATAAATATAAAAAGGCAAGATATTATTCGTTACAAAAATTTTCCGTTCAGCCCTCGTTCCGCGGTGGCTTTACTGATGTGCGCACCAGTGGAAAGTACAATGAGCACCTGGATTTTACCACCTACTTTGTTGTGCCGATAATAAACGATTCTTTGGAAACAACAGAAGCGATCCCCAAAAACTGGTATGGGATAAAGTTTGGAAGGCAAATCAGTAACAGGATCAGTGATGATAAAAAAGAAGAGGCATACGAAACATTTAGAAAAGAATGCTTAGAAAAGCTGAAGCAGTACAGGTATCATGATCTGGATCACTTTGAGAGAGCTCCCACGTCTGATGACAGAGTCGGTTTTTTAAAAGCTATTGAAGCAAGAATAAAACAACCCGTCGCCGGTGATGACTTTATTCTTTTGACGCCGGTGCAGAGATCTTATGAAAAGCGGAACGGGCATAAGCTGGCATGGATATTTGGTGCTTTTGCCATTGGTTTATCGTTTTTTTTATTTGCGCTTATCTGGCCCGGGTATAGCGAAAAGGAAAGAAAACGATTTTTGTCGGGTAAAAAGCCGAGGCCTGACGATCTTGTTGACATGTTTAGATATCTCATCCCTGCGGGCGGTCATTTTGCTACTTCAATTATCCTGGATATAAATATTCTGGTTTATTTGCTGATGTTTTTTTCAGGTATTAACCCTGTTTCAGCAAATGGTTATGAACTTTTGCAGTGGGGAGCGAACCGGCGTGCTGAAGTGCTTGGTGGCGAATGGTGGAGGCTTTTTACCAGCATGTTTGTGCACGGAGGATTTATGCACCTGTTCCTGAATATCTATGGGCTTGTATTAGGAGGCATGTTTGTTGAACCTGCTTTTGGAAGAAATGGATATTTTATACTTTATGTTTTATCAGGATTATCTGGAAGCCTTGCAAGTATCTGGTGGTATCATAATACCATAAGTGTAGGCGCTTCAGGGGCTATTTTTGGATTATATGGCGCTATATTGGGATTGTTGTTGACAAATGCTTTTCCAAAAGAACACAAAAGAGGCATATTTATAATGATTAGCATTTATGTGGCAATAAACCTGCTATTGGGATTGACGGGCGGAATAGATAATGCCGCTCATATAGGCGGACTTATAAGCGGGGCTTTGTGCGGGATTTTGATATATAAGTTCAGCCTGAAAAGCAATTGCGATGTATAGATATTTATTTCGTTTGCTCGCTTTTATGTAGATGCTAACGGCTCAATTTTCACTACTGTCAACCTGTTATATCCAATGAATTAATCACTATGAACTACCGTTAGATTTTTTTGCCGGATCGTTTTTGGGCACCAGCATCGCAAAGGCATAAAAATAGCTACCAGTGGTTGGATGGAAGGGAACTGTCTCGGGGGGTTAGTAAAATACCTGCTTTAAACTGCGTCATTCAGCCTGTGTCGTTCATTTGTCTTTTACCCTCCCCCAACTTTGTTGAGGGCTATTTAAATTCAAGCCCTTTAGACTTTCCCCGATACCACCGTCAAAAGAAGCTTTTACATTTTTATATACCCTCCCTTCGTCAATATTTGTATTCCCTGCTCCCAGTCACTTTCTTTAACTAAGAGTTTTGCCTCGTCAGCAGCACTTGAATACACCTGTGCTGCCAGTTCATTTTGCAATTGTGTTTCTATCCCCTCTGACTCCAGATAGTTTTTTGCGAGGTATACTTCAAAGGGCATAGTCGCATCAGAACTCATGATTATTTTCCAATTTTCCATATTATCATTCTTTTAATGCCCAATAGGATGCTTTATAAAGTTACAATAAAAATCAGAGAGAAGGCTTGAATTAAAGAGTATCGAGTGAATGATGATACTGTAACTTTAGGATAATGAAAGCATGCAAATGATAACACTCTTACCCGTCACTGCGAGCCGCATGCGGGACACCTCATGTAAAGATGTACTTCACTGCGGAGAAGCAGTCTCCCGAAGATGAACAGATGCCCCTGCTGTCAATACCTAAGTTTTGTATCTTAGCAACCATCATCATATATTGCTTATGGATTTGAATAAAGCCAACTATCTGTTGTTGCCCGTTTTTGCTTTTCTTTTTTCATCTTCCCTTCTGGCGCAGCAGGCAAAGAGCCCTGAAGCGCGCGTGCAATGGTTTAAGGAAGCCCGTTTCGGGATGTTTATCCATTGGGGATTGTATAGCGCTGCTGAAGGCATCTGGGAAGGAGAAAGATTGCGGAATACCAATAATTATGCGGAATGGATACGCTACCGCAACAGGATATCGAAAGAAGAATATGCTTCTTTAGCGAAACGTTTTGACTGGAACAAGATCAACCCAGAAGAATGGGTATTGCTGGCAAAGAAGGCCGGGATGAAATATATCATCATTACCGCCAAACATCATGACGGCTGCGCTATATGGAATTCCAGGGTAAGCGATTATAACCTGAGCAAGCTGAGCGGCACTCACCGTGATGTGCTTAAAGAACTGGCAGCAGCCTGTAAAAAGCATGGCATCAAGCTGGGATTTTATTATTCGCACTGGCTCGACTGGGAACATCTGTACGGATGGGATCACAACCAGGAACTCACCGGCCGCATTACGGATGAGCAATACAATATTTACTGGCAGGAAAAGGTATTGCCGCAACTGAGAGAGCTGCTTACCAACTACGGCGATGTTGCCATGCTGTGGTTTGATATGTGGGTGGATCATAAAACGACTATTGTGAAGAAGGAGCAACTGGAACAGGTGATTGAACTGGTACGAAAACTGCAGCCCAATTGTCTTATCAATTCCCGCCTGGGACTTCCGGCAGATACGCCCGGCATTGACTTCCAGACTTTGGGCGATAATCAATTCGGTACGGTGTACAACGATCATCCCTGGGAAACTCCCGGCACGATCGCGCATTCCTGGGGATATAATGCGCTGGAAAACCAATGGAAATCCACCACCCAGTTGCTGGAATCGCTTATTGACAATGTAAGCCTCAACGGTGGTTATACCCTCAATATAGGTCCGCGGGCAGACGGCTCTGTTCCTTACGAGGGTATAAGGCGGCTGGAAGATATAGGTGCATGGATGTCAAAAAACGGGGAGTCTGTATATGGCAGTACAGGACTTGCATTAAGAGCAGGACAATATGACTGGGGAAGGATCACTACAAAGCTTACTAGGAATAACAAACAGGATGTATACCTCCAGGTATATAATTGGCCGCTTGATCATATCCTGCGCGTGACAGGTATCATATCAAAACCTCAAAGCATAGCGCTGATCACTTCATCAGGTAAAAAGCTGTTGCCATTTTCACAGCAGGGTCCATTGATGCATATTCAATTGCCTGACCAGCCGGGTGATCATTTTGTTTCTACAATTGTTTTGCACTACAATCAGCCCATTGATCCTGACAGGCAGGTAGCGGCAGAATCCACTTTCGGCGGCTTTGCGCTCAGCGGAGAAAATACTGCCGATAATTCAGTAGCATTTAAGCTGGTGAAGTATGATGGATTAAGACCAACTCACCTGGTAGTGGATCATCCCGGTGTGCTGGTATGGAGATTGTATATACCGGAAGCGGGAAGCTATAAAGTAGATCTTTCTTTTCATAATTCCTCCGGCATTGACATGGCAGTGGATGTATCCGCCGACAGACAGATGATCCACCAGCAATTGAAGCCGACAGGAAAAGTAGTAGTAGAGCCTCACGACAGCTATACCGAAGAATTTGTAAACGACCATATCGGCACTTTTAACTTTCCTAAAGCAGGATTTTACGAAGTGAAATTAAAAGCTGATCCTGCAGCAGGAGAAAAGCTTCTCTTTAACAGGATATGGGTGGATAAAGTGCAATAAGGTTCACTCACAACATGCGCCGATTAAAGCGGCTCTTTCGCCCAGTATGGCTTTTATTAATTTGATGGTACTGTGTTGCTCTTCCATGTATTTGATCGCAGAAGGAATAAAGCAATCCCAGGCATGTGCAATATTGCCGCCGATAAAAATGATCTCTGGATTTTGATCCTTGTAGCGAAGCAGCAGCACTTCCGCCAGCGTGGCGCCAAAGGTGTCGAACAAGTGAGCCGCATGCGGGTCGGTATGCATGCTGTCGGCAAGCTCTTTTACACCTTTTATTGTATTGCCGGTCAGCTTTTCATATTCAAAAACGAACCAGCGGGAGGAAATATAATCTTCCGCTTTCCCTGCCCTGAACGGCATACAATACAGGTCGCCTTCCCGCTGCTCATTATTATAATAAGTGGCAGAACCAAGTCCTGTACCCAGTGTAATGCCAACCACATTACTATACCCCGTTGCACAACCGCAAAATAATTCTCCCGCCAGGAAGGCCTGCGCGTCATTCTTAAAGCTGATCTGCGCCGGATCTACCTGCAACTGTTTTGCCATCTTATTTTTTATATTCAGCCCATACAGGTTCTCATATTTGTGCAACCCTTTGATATAGCTGATGCCGTTTGCATAATCAAACGGTCCCGGCATGGCAATACCTATCTTTTGAATGTCAATACCGGCAGTTGTATGACAATCCAGTATGGCTTCACACCATTCCCGGATAATAGTATCACTATCCGCAGCCGGGTCAATATGTTTTCTTACCATAGACGAATCAATCAGCTTCCTGTTGTCTATATCAACCAGCCCGGCGGTAATATGCGATCCTCCGATATCTGCCCCGGCAACTAAGTTCATACCCGAATTATTTTGTATTAGGTTGCAGCGAAGGTAATTGTTTTACACCCCATTTTTCATTGGGCTTATCTCCCAGCCATAACTCGAGCCTGCCGCCTTTTGAAAAAAGGTCATGCGTAAACCAGAAATTATCATAGCGCTGCCCGTTCAGGCTTGCCTTTTGTATATAATCATTACTGCTGCTGTTGTTGTGAGTGATGATGGTAAATGTATCCCCGCTATAGTAGCGCCTGTCTAACTTGATGACCACTTCATCAAATACAGGAGAGGTAATTTCATATACAGGGTTAACAGACTCATTGCCGGTGATACTGAATAGCCCGATAGACATCAGGGCGCTCACTGCTCCCATTTGCCCCTGGTCTTCATCATGTCCTCCATATCCCATATCAGGTGTGATGTCGCCATAAGCCTGTTCCTTTACCCGGCGCACCCAGTATTGTGTGAGCCAGGGCTTGCCGGCATAGCTGAACACATGTGCGTTGGAGCAGCCCGGCTGGTTGGCATAGCTGACATATCCTTCGGTATAGCCGAATACAAAATTGCTGGCTCTCGATTGCTCAAATGCATAATTGAGCCGCTGGCAAAAAGTATCCGCTCCTCCCATCTTCGTGATAAGCTCCGGCAATGCGTGCGATAAGCCCCAGGTAGCCTGCCATGCATTGGCTTCAATCCAGCCATTGCCGCTCAACGGGTCTTTATGAATAAACTCCCCTTTTCTATTTTTGGGCAGCAACCATTTTGTCTCATTGTCAAAACATTTTGTCCATCCCCGGGAGCGGTCATTGAAAAAGTTATAGTCTTTTTTCTTTCCTAATGTATATGCCATCTGCGCAATGCCCCAATCCTGGAAAGCAGCTTCTATAGTGATCCCGGCGTTATCCGGCCACCATCCTTTTTGAGTATAAAAATTAATGTCTTCTTTTGAGCCAAGCATGCCACCGGGTAAATGATTCCGTTTCACTACATCATAAGCATGACGGGCATCCACTTTGGTCAGCAGACCCTTCATATAAGTGCTGATGATAAGATTGGATGCAGGACAGCTCGTCATAATATAGGAATATCCGCCGCCACAAGGCCCCCGTGGCAATAAATAACCGTTATTGGCATACTCGATCATGGATGCGGAAAGCTCATCCATCATTTCCGGCCAGGCCAATCCCCAGAGAATGTTCAGGTTCCATTGTGTGAGCCACCATGCATCGGAATTATACATCTGGAATGCAGGCTTGCCCTTGGCATCTTTGGGAACGGTTTTGATCCTGAAAACGGCATCGGTGAAGTTGCCTTCTCTTTTCCCGGTGGTCCTGTCCGGGTAATCGCCGGATACATCCGTGATCTTTTGCCTGCCCAGCAGTACATGCCAGAGATCGGTATAGAACTTTATTTTATTTTTTTCAGTTCCTCCTTTTACCGCGATCTTTCCTAACCAATCATTCCATACCTGTTGTGTATTATCTTTCACCGATTCAAAATCCCAGGTAGTGCATTCTGTATTGAGATTATTCCTCGCATTAGCAACGGTGGTATAAGAAAGCCCTATTTTCATTTGAAGCCTATCTCCTTTTTTGAGGGTATAGGCAGCGCTCAGCGTAAGGCTGTCGCCGGAAGCCGTGGCAATATTTTGTTGCTCCTTTGTTCCCTGCCAGGCATCCAGGTGATCAAAGGATTTATCAAACTGAATGACGAAAAATATCTTCACCTCTTTGGGGCCGCCCCAGTATCTTTTCACCGAGCTGAACCAGCCTTCTATTTCGGTATTATTCACTTTGGTGATATGCGCATTTTCCATTGTGCTGTTAGCTACATAGCCGCCCAGGTTAATGATGATACGGGCGTCTGTATCTTTTGTATAAGTGAACCTGTAAAAGTTTACGCGCTCCGTTGCGGTTTGCTCCACCCATATTTTATTGTTCTGCAGCATCACACGGTGATAGCCCGGCTGTACAATTTCATCATCATGATTAAAAGCGGATTTCCATCCCTGCTGACCGGCAGCAGGATTTTCTTTTAAGGTTGCGGGCATTATTTCAACCCCTGATATCATCCAGGTATGGATCTGTTCAAACCCCAGTATTTCTGTTTCATTATAGTTGTATCCTCCCCCGTTCTGATTTTTATTCCTGGTAAGCGGGGCGCTGGTGGCCATGCCGAACGGCACACTGCCGGTTATAAAGAAAAAATACCTTCCCCTGTTGGTTTCTATATAAGGATCTACCCATGATACATAATCATTCATTTGCGTGGGAGAGGGGAATACTTCTATTTCAGAAAAACCGAGATCAGCGCCGCTGCCATCGGTAACCACAAATTTTACCCAGGTAACTTTTTTTGCAGGGAATTGTATTGCCTTGCCTGTTCCGTCTGCCGGGATCTGGTTGACCCATAGTTCAGACCCGTCGCTGAAAACAAGCTTGCCTCCGGCGATATTATCCACAGGAGAAGGGCGATCGTACAGCACGATCTTGTTGATCAGCTGAGGCTCATTCCATGTAAGCTGTATCCATGGAAAACGGATATATCCCCAGTCGGTAGTCTTACCTTCACAGGCCCATTCTCCTTTGCCGTCAACCCCGATTATCCCGTCAGCAGCATTATTGCCGGAATAAGCATCACCCAGCTGGGTAGATACCGTTATGGTTGCTTTACCCGCAATATTCCCTGTTCCGGCCTGCATGGTATAGCAGCCTGCCAGCAGTATAATAGTAAAGAAGGAGGAACGTATTTTCATGTGTGAACTTTGGTGGATGGGGGAGGTTACAGGTTTCAGGTTACAGGTTGCAGATTGCAAATTCAACAACAGGTTTTAGGTGCATACTAACTTGAAACCTGTAACCTGAAACCAGACTTACTCTTTACCTAATTGGTACTTCATTCGTATAAACCTCGGCCGGTAGAGATTGGGAAATAATTTTATGTCTTTGTCAAAATCGAAAGAATTGATATTATAGCTGATCAGCAGTTCTCCCGGTGCAGAGAGCACAGGGTGCGCCTTGGCGTTATAGGGAAAAAGATTTTTACTCTCTTTAAGGTCTTCACTTACATCATATACATCTATTATAGGCCCGAATGGACCTGCAGGCGAAGACCCCAACCGCATGCCTACAAATTTTCCCAGCCCGTCTTTTTGAAAGACCATCAGGAATCTGCCATCGGCCAGCGGTGTAACGCTTAACTCATTGGATGCCCTGTCGGCTATAGGTTTAATATTGTTCACATCAGCAGTCCAGTCTGTGCCGTTCCAGAATCTCCATTCGCTAAAGGTCTCAATATCGGCAGGCTTCACCCGTGCCACCATCACTTCTTTTGCTTTACCTCTCACGCCGTATATATACACATACCCGTCTGGCTTTGGCGCTCCGGCATTGGCAGTATTTACCAGTATGCCTGCTCCAAACGATCCTACTGCATCCACCTGCTGGTTCTGGAAAAAGGGAATATCCAACTGGCGCATGTTTTTGTATGGCGGCTTTTCGTTGGCCGGGATAGTGATGAGCGTATTGCCCTCTTCCCTGAATCCGAAAACAGCTACGCCCGGAATATTGCTGATACGGTGCCCGAAAATATAGATATCATTGTTTTTTTCCTGGTTCGTAAAGCCATCCCCCAGCCAGTAATATTCTTTCTCTTTAGCAGCGGGTGTGTGGGGAATAAAAACAGACCTGGGCTTTCCTTCCGGGGTTTGATCCCAGTAAAATCTTATGGCGGCCGTATCAGGTTTTCCTCCCTGCAGGCAGGCAACGGAATTGTTGATCATTCCATAGCCGGTCTGCAAAGAATCATTGACAATATCGCCAAACATGGTGTCGCTGAACCAGATGATTGTTTCGCTTTCTTTTGCCGATCCTTCCTTTTCCACACCGTTTGCAGTTGTTGCAAATATGCCGTCTCCTCCAAACCATCCGTGCCTGCGCAGGAACATGCCCGACCAGTCATCTGCGCGTTCCACGCTGAACTGCAGGTGTGTTAAGGAGAGGCTGTCTTCTTCAGCCTTACTGCTTATGTCATTATTGTTGCAGGACATTATGGCGAACGCTGCCGCGATAAAGGCTGTCTCTTTACAATTTTTCATGCTGTTTGTTTTATGGCGCCGGTTCAAAAGTGGATTCAAATTCTTCATGGTCTGTTAAGCCGAATACTGTGAGGTCAATCAACTGCGACATGACGATCTTTGTGCTTGTCAACGTTTTGATCGTATAGGTTTCCGTAGTGATGGCAGAAGGATCAAACAGGGAATGGTATACCTGTGTCAGTGTTTTTTCATCTTCGCTCAGCTCCCAGCGGTCAAACACATTAAATCCGTCGAAGGTACAGGCATTGCTTCCGAAATTAATATTATAGGTGCTGTCTTCGTTCCAGGAGTAGACATTATCTTTTTCACAATCTTTCATATCCTCTGCAGGAGGAGTTATGGAGATCCACATTCTTGAGAGCAGCTTCCATTTCCTGCTGTACATGATCTGCTGTCCTGAAGTAGTCGTATTGACCGTGAGATCTTTTTCTGCCGCCAGACCATTATTACTCTCTACGTGAAAGTTAAATCCAACCAGTTTGTCTACTTCT
>MKWG01000037.1:121776-409650 GCA_001899685.1 Sphingobacteriales bacterium 44-15 | reverse complement strand
GCTGGGTATTCTCGCATTAATACTTTCCGTTGTGCTGATCGGTGCGGGTAATAATATGGCGGGGATTTAAACACTAAAACAATTGAATCATGAAGCTGAGAAAGATCAATGCTTTTTATATTAACGATTTTGAAGACCTTCATTCATATTATAGCTGAACAGGCAATAGGTTAAGAGCATACAATAAAAATGGACAGGTCAGACTCCCCCAGTTACTCGTGATGCTATGCAGGGATGACCGCATTTTATCCCAACGGAAAAAGTGGAAGAGCTCAGCAGCCCGCTGAAAATCGGCTTTGATACTATTGATTTCGGGAACTTTGTTTCTCCCAATGCTATTCTCCTCATAGTGGATACACGCGAGGTAATACAACGGCTTGATGTAACCAGCACAGCAACAACATTACCGGCTATTGTTGCCAATGAACGTGGAGCGCTTGAGGCTGCCCACCGGAGACAGCATTATCTTTAACCCTGCTGAAAAGCATTATATCAATCAATGTACTAGTGTTGTATTTGGAAAAGGTAGCGTACGTGCCGGACTGGCCTATGGTGAGCTGGCGCGGGTAGCCCGTCCTGCCGGCGCTTCAACTACGGGCTATAGTACCGATTTGATTGAATTGAGATTTTCAGATGTATTGTTGCGTCTTGCCGAAGCGCTTACGGAAGATGGCAGACCCGGAGAGGCATTACCCTATTTGAACCGTGTGAGACAGCGCGCACATGCTTCTTTATCCCTTGCATCCGGCCAGACAGAAATGCGGGCTGTGGTAAGACTGGAAAGACGCCTGAAGCTGGCAGGTGAGTTTACTACAGTATATGATATCAGGCGCTGGGGGACGCTGCAGGAAGAAATTACTGCCATGACACCCGATCAGATCGTGAATAAGGACCTGAATCCGTATGCGCCTAAGTATGAAATCTATCCTATACCTCAGGCGCAGATTGATGCAAATCAAAATCTGGAACAAACTGATGTATGGAAATAATTATTGATTAAGACTCATTTGGGTACAGCCATTGTCCTGGAGAGAAAGTGATTGATTGTAGTTCCGGAATTATGCAGAATTTAGGTTAATATTGATGTCCCTGAAACAAACACAATTAAAAGCATTATGAATCCTGTTCACCTTGTTTTTTCTGCAGCAAAAAAGTTTGATCAACATAATAAAGGGAAAAGAGCATACTTTATGCTCTTTTTCATAATGACAGGCTGCTCATTGATATTCTTTTCAAATGCTGCGCACGCACAGCTCAAAGCCGCGATGGTAAAAATAGACATTACGCCATCCGACGCCCAATACCTGCTGGGCTACCAGGAGCGGCAATCTACAGGTGTCCGGGATCATATCTATCATAAGATACTTGCTTTGGATGACGGGAAGACGCAGTTTTTTATTATTTCATCGGATGTATGCCTTTATTCCCCTTCAGAATATGATAAGGTGGCTGCCATACTGCAGAAGCGCTATGGGATCAATCCTTTGAATGTATGGTGGAGTGTAACGCATACGCATGCTGCGCCTGAGGTTGGAGCGTTCGGGTTATATGGCGTGTATATGGGCGACCGGATCAAACATAAGGTGGATAGTGCCTATACGGCAATGGTCGAGCAAAAAATAGTGGACGGCATAGCAGAGGTACGCAGCAAGCTCGCCGATGCCACACTAAGTGTAGGTTGGGGCTTTTCACAGGCTAACATGAATCGTCGTGCGATAGATGTGGATGGTAAAGCTTCCCTGGGCATGAATCCCGACGGACCTGTAGACAGGCGGATAGGATTGTTACGCATTGATAAAAAAGACGGAAGTCCCCTGGCGCTGATCGCCAATTATCCTATGCATGGTACGGTAATGAGCGGCGCCAATCTCAAAATAAGCGGGGATGCTCCAGGTATAGTGGCTGAATATGTAGAAGAAAAAATTGGGGCGCCCATGCTATACCTCAATGGCGCTGCGGGCAACCTTGCCCCCCTCTACAGTGTATATCCCAACGCCGCTGCCGGGCATATGGGTGAGTTCAGGGTATTGCTGGGTGATAAAATACTGGAAGCGAACAGTAAGATCAAATACCCGGTAGATGAAGTAAAACTGATCCCGGATGAAATTATTGTGGAAACGCCACGCAAGCCGGGGTTGGGCTGGACAGATGATCTGAGCAGGTACACTGTGATCAAAAAGCCGGGCGATACGTTAGTAAGGCTTCCTGTGCGACTGCTTAAGATCAACAGGGATATTGCTATATGGAGCGCTCCTATAGAATTGTTTTGCGAAGTCTCCAACGAAGTACGCAGCCGCTCTCCCTTTCCATATACTTTTTATTTCGGGTATACCAACGGATGGTTTGGCTATATGCCTACTGAGGCGGAATGGCCGCACGGTGGCTATGAAGTGGATGTGGTATCGCCGTTCACTCCGAAGGCGGCAGGTGATCTTACGGAGTCGGTAGTGGATTACCTGCAGGGCAAAATGCGGGCGCCGGAAGCGGTAACGGGAAAGCCTAAGCGAAAAAATAAATAGCGGGATATTTCTTTCACGCAGCGAACGCAAAGGGGCGGCGGTCGCAGAGAAAGTGTCGTTGCTCCGTTGCGTTCGCTGCGAGAAACTTCCATGTAGAAAAATTTGACGTATAAAAACACAAATTAATTTTTGAAATTTATATGAAGCTTCATTTATTCAAACCGTACACATGCTATATTATTGCTGTCCTGCTTTTGACCGGGATGAGCTGTGATCAGAAAAAATCATCACCCGGCTTATCCGGTGGTGGTATTGCAGCTAAGGATGCATTGGCAACCTTACAGGTGGCAGACGGGTTTAAAATAGAAATGATCGCTTCGGAGCCCCAGATCACTTCTCCCGTAGATATGGAGATAGACGAATATGGCAGGATGTATGTAGTTGAAATGCACGGCTACCCGCTGGATAAAAGCGGCAGCGGCAATATTGTATTGCTGTCCGATACCAACGGAGATGGTATTATGGATAAGCGAACTGTTTTTAAGGAGGGACTGGTGCTGCCTACGGGCATACTCCGGTGGAAGAAAGGATTACTGGTAACAGACTCACCCAATATTTATTACCTGGAAGATTCTGATGGCGATGGTAAAGCCGATATCATGGACACTGTGCTGACAGGCTTTGCATTGACCAACCCCCAGCATAACTTAAACAACCCGGTATATGGATTGGATAACTGGATATATGCAGCGCATGAAGGTGTTGTAAAGTCAAGGGACTATGTGAAGGAGTTTGGAGATGAAGGCACCGGGATCTACTATCCTTCAACGCCGGATGGGGTGCGGCTGCCTCAGAATGCAAGCGGTCGTTCCGTACGTTTTCGCCCCGACCAGCTTGCGCTGGAAGAGCTTGCAAGCCGTTGCCAGTTTGGTCACACTTTTGATAAATGGGGGCACTGGTTTGGCTGCAACAATTCCAACCAGGGCTACCAGGAGATCATTGCGGATCGTTACCTGACCCGTAATCCGCAGCTTCCTCCCACAGATCCTGTACAGCCCATGTCTGACCATTTGGATGCCCCCGAACTTTTCCCCACCACTGCTAATCCTGACCGGCAGATATTTACAGATGTTGGTACAATGACCTCGGGGAGTGGGCTTACTGCATATCTCGGCGATGCCTTTCCTGCTCCTTACAGCAATGCCACCTTCATCGCAGAGCCGGTAAGCAACCTGGTGCATGTGGATATGCTCAGAGACAGTGGTGTGAGCTATGCTGCGGGCCGTGTATTTCCCAATAAAGAATTTTTTAGTTCCACCGATGCCTGGTCGCGCCCGGTAAATATGTATGTTGGCCCCGACGGTGCTTTGTATATCCTGGATTATTACCGCAGGGTCATTGAATCGCCGGAATGGATGTCGGAAGAAGCCATTAAAGCAGGTAATTTATATGACGGTATTGATAAAGGAAGAATATTCCGTATCACCCCTGTGAATGGAAAAAAAGCCGACTGGATGAAGGGCTTACAACTTGGCGATGCTTCCAGCGATGACCTGGTAGCAGAATTATCCAACAACAACGGCTGGTGGCGCATTAATGCCCAAAGGTTATTGGTGGACAGGGCGGATAAAAATGCAGTGCCGGCATTGGAGAAGATGGCTTCCGGCAGCAATGTTATGGGCAGGCTGCATGCTTTGTGGACACTGGAAGGGATGAATGCGCTTCAATCCCCGCTTATCAAAAACGCGTTAAAAGACAGTGTTGCAGGGATAAGAGAGAATGCTGTTAAACTGGTTGAGCTGCATTTGAAAGATGATCCTGCATTGGGTAACGCCCTGATGGATTTACAATATGATAAAGATATAAAAGTGCGTTTTCAACTCCTGCTCACACTGGGATCTGTAAGTTCAGCCGGGGCGTCTGAGGTACGTAACCGCCTGCTGTTTGACAATATGGAAAACAAGTGGTTCCAGGTTGCCGCTCTTTCAGCTTCCCCGCTGGATGCGGGTACGCTGCTTAACCTGGTGCTGGCAAAATACAAAGCCGATGCGCCGGCATACGGTTCAATGGTAGAACGGCTTGCAGGAATGATCGCGGCGACCTCAGATGAGCCCGCCGTTCATCAGCGTATTCAAAGCGCTATTGTGCCGCGGTCAGCAGGTGAACGGCAGTCGCACACAGCCATGCTTAAAGGACTGGCACAGGGACTGCGCAACCGTAAAGATAAGTTAGCCGTCAGCCAGACCGATCAGCAGTTGCTGCTTACAACTTTTTTCGACACCCCTTCAGACGGGTTGCGGAAATCGGTATTACAATTTTTGCGGGCCTCGAAAATTGCAGATGATGCATTACGCTTACCGGCAGTTACAAAGGCTGTAGCTGTTGCGCAGGACACCACCGTTTCAGATGTGAAAAGAGCTGATGCCATAGACTTCCTTGCATTTGGTAACCCGCCCGAATATCAATCCATGCTCCAGGGATTACTTACCCCACAGGAACAACCGGTTGTAAAATTGGCAGCGCTCAGGGTGCTGAGCCTGATCCCCTCTACTGCTGTAAGCGAATACATAGTGGAACATTGGCCCGGGTTTACCAAAGAAATAAGAGACGCAGCAGTTCGTGTATTCATGAGCGATACTGCCAGGATGAGGGTATTGATCACCGCGATGGAACAAAATAAGATCCCTACGAATAGTGTAAGCTTCTGGACCGGCATTGCCCTGATGCAGGTGGGCGATGATAAGCTCCGCGATCGTGCCAGGGCTGTATTCTCCAAAAATGCGGAAGAAGCCAAAAGAATAGCCAAAGCTTACCAGGCAGCCCTTGAACAGCAGGCAGATGCGGAAAAAGGCAAAACGGTATATATGCAGAACTGTGCGGTATGCCACCAGGTAAAAGGTCAGTATGGCGTTGCCTTCGGCCCCGACCTTGGTACTATTCATAACTGGAAAAAGGAAGATATCCTGGCCAACATTCTCGATCCCAATCTTTCCATCATGGCGGGGTATGACCTTTGGGAGATCATATTAAACAACGGCGAATCGCTGCAGGGGATCATTGCCGGTGAAACCGCCTCGGCGATCACCATCAAAAACATGGGCAACTTTGAAAAGACGATCAGCCGGCAGGATATTAAATCGTTGAAATCACTTAGTATTTCCGCCATGCCCGTAGGGTTGGAAAAAAATATCAGCAAGGAGCAAATGGCGGATCTTGTCGCTTTCTTGCGGCAGAATTAGGAGGGTGAATGGGCAATAGTGAATGGTGAAGAGGTGAAGACGAGAAAAGTGAAACGACAAACGATAAACGTTAAACATATACAAAGAGTGAATGGGCAATGGTGAACGGTGAATGCACGATTGCCTATTAACCATTCACCATTCACTTCTTTAAATCTATTAAAACAGTATACATGAAATTACACATGGCAATATTCCAATATAAGCGTTCTCATATTATGTATAGGATTGTAATGCTTATTACTCATTGCCTCATAACACAGGCAGGCTTTGCAAAATCTCCGGGAGATCCTGCTGCAAATAATGCCGGTATTTTTCGCGCCGCCGTTGTCAAAACGGATATTACACCTGATCAGCCCAAGATGCTGCTGGGGTATAATGCCCGCCAGTCCAAAGGCGTGCACGATCATATCTATCACCGCATTGTGGTGCTGGATGACGGTATCACCCAGTTTGTGCTTGTATCATCTGATATCTGCGTGATCTCTCCTTCAGAGTATGACCATGTGGCATCACTGCTGCTGCACAGGTTTGGCATTGCTCCCGAAAATTTCTGGTGGTCGCTGACGCATACCCATTCTGCACCTGAAGTAGGCGTGCCCGGTTTACCGGAAGTGTTCATGGGTGACAGGTACAAGCACCCGGTAGATACGGTCTATACTTCTTTTGTAGAGCAGCGCCTGGTGGAAGGAGTGGAGCAGGCCCGGAAGAACCTGGTAAAGGCAAGGCTGGGCGCAGGATGGGGGCATTCCAACGCCAATATCAACAGGCGGGGAATTGATGTGAATGGTAAAGCGTCCCTTGGTATGGATCCCGATGGGCCTGTGGACAGGAGGATTGGTCTTATCAGGATAGATAAGGAGGACGGAACGCCGCTCGTATTACTTTCCAATTACGCAGTTCACGGCACAGCATTAAACGCCGCCAATCTTCAGATCAGCGCCGACGTGCCGGGGATCGTATCGGAATATGTAGAAGAAAAAACCGGAGCACCGATGCTTTTTATAAACGGGGCTGCAGGAAACCTTGCCCCGATATACAGCACTTATCCCAACCCGTCTTCGGCGCATCTGTCCCAGTTCAGGGTATTGCTGGGTGATAAGATTCTGGACGCTAACAGGCAGATAACCGCCACCACAGACAAGGTGCGGTTATTTGCCGGTAAAACGATCATCGAAACACCAAGAAAAGACAGTTTAGGATGGCCATCGGATATGGGAAATTATACCCGCGACCTTGGCAACGGTAAGCATTTAATAAAACTGCCTGCCAGGTTCCTGAAGATCAATGATGATATTGCTGTATGGAGCCTGCCGGTGGAATTATTCTGCGAGATATCCAACGGGGTACGCGACCGGTCTCCTTACGCTTATACTTTCTATTATGGCTACACGAACGGCTGGCTTGGATATTTACCATCAGCCAGTGAGTTTAAGCATGGCGGTTACGAAGTGGAGACCGTTTGCCCATATACCCCTGATGTGGAAAAAGATGTAAAGGATGTTGTGTTAAATTATCTGCAGGGAGATATGAAAAGTAAAATATCGGCTGAACGCCTGCCGGTAAACCGGCCTTCACTTGTTGAACCGGACGAAGCAGGAGTGCTTGTGTTATCTGCAGAAAAAGGAAAAGCCACAGGACCGGATATTAAATATATGCCGGAGTGGAAGGCATTCGGATGGTTCACGCATAAGGATAAGGTGGAGTGGGAGATTAATCCAAAAGAAAATAAGGAATACCTCGTTATCATCGAATGGTCTGTTGCTGATGACCATTCAGGGCAACCTTTTATGCTTGAGAGCAGTGCAGGTACAATAACAGGTAATGTGGGAAAAAGCGGCTCCTGGGAAACTTTTACTTCTGCTCCAATAGGAACATTGAAACTAAATGCAGGCAACCAAAGGATCATATTTAAGCCCGGTAAAAATTTTGATCGCCAAAAAGCACTGCTGGATTTGCGGAAAATAGTGTTGGTGCCAATGGATAAAGAATTATAAAATATTTTTCACCTTTATCTTTTCACTTTTCACAATAATCCACAGACATAATTTACTAGACTTAACACTATAATCTGCATCATACATTCATGCTGACAATAGCATCAAAATCTTTTCACCATCCCGCAAGTAGTCTGTTATTGTATTCTTGTTTTTGAAGCGAAAAACCGGAATGCGCCCGCCTGTTTGTAAATGCCGGCTCCAATCCTTAATTTTATCTTTCATTTCTTCTTTATGACTTTTGCCGATACCATTGCACTGGCCTATAAAACAGTAAAAGGAAACAGGCTTAGAACAGGGATTACCGTTGCCATTATGGCATTCGGTATTATGGCGCTGGTAGGTATTATTACTGCTATACAGGCGATGAATGCCAGCCTTAAGGAAAGCTTTGCCATGATGGGTGCAAACTCTTTCAGCATCCGCTTCCGGGAAATACAGATCCGCCTCGGGGGCAGCAGCGTTACCAAAACAAGCGCCAACAGCAGCAGGAAGGTCAGGAAATCAAATGAAGGACGCCCGATCACCCTTGAACAGGCAGAGGCATTTAAAGAAAGATATCATTATCCTGCCAAAGTAAGCATAGGGCTGGGCGGTGTGGGAAGCCAGGTAGTTTTTTTTAAGGATAAAAAAACTAATCCTAATGTAAGAGTATCGGGAGGTGATGAAAATTACCTTTCCCTTAACGGCTATGAAATACTGTATGGCCGGGACCTCAATAACCTTGATGTGGAATCGGCGCGAAATGTATGTGTGCTGGGATATGATGTGGCAAAAATTTTCTGGGGAGATCATGTAGAAAGGGCTATAGACAATGTTATCCGGGTCGGGTCAAATAAATTCAGGATCATCGGTGTTTTGAAAAGCCGTGGCAGCAGTTCCTTTATGCAGGCCGATAATGCCGTATTTACCACCTACAATACATTGAGACGCCTGTTTGATGTAAATGGTTCCTCCTTTTATATAGGTATACAGGTGAATAATGTAAACCAGCTTGAGCAGGCCATTGGTGAGGCAGAAGGCGTATTCAGGAATGTCAGAAAACTGAATGTAACCGAGCAGAATAATTTCTACATAGATAAAAGCGATGTTATTGCTGAAAAATTTATCAGCCTGTTAAGTGATATTTCTATGGCAGCGGGTGGTATTGGCTTTATTACGCTTGCCGGCGCAGCCATAGGGCTTATGAATATTATGCTGGTGGCGGTAGCGGAACGCACCAAGGAAGTAGGGCTGGTGAAAGCGCTCGGCGGCAAGAAAAAAAATATACGCCAGCAATTTTTATTTGAATCTGTTCTTATCAGCCTGACAGGCGCTGCCATCGGTATAGTGCTGGGAATAGCAGTAGGTAATATTATAGGCTCTCTCATGAAAGTGCCTTTTTTCATACCCTGGGCCCTGATCCTTATCGCTATTGTGATCTGCTCCGCCGTAGGGCTTGCTGCCGGCATTTACCCTGCATGGAAGGCTTCCAAATTAGATCCTATTGTTGCGTTGCGCTACGAATAGTCAGTCCTGCAAAACTTCTACCTGAATTTTATCATTGAGCTGAGCGGATAACGGAGATTCCGGTAGCCCATCATATCTACCTTTACGTTGCCCACCACTATCGGGCTCTCAATACGGAGCGGAAGATGGTTGGCGTCATCGCTCACCCATACGGTCATTTTTTCCCCTCCCTCAAACATAGAGCCCTTAATAAGCAGCGGCTTGAATTTTATAGTGCGGAACTTGCCATAGCGTGTTTTTATGGTTTCTTTTCCCATATACCGGATGTAGATATCATGCACTTCATTATCAAGGAAAAGACTGAGATAAATTTTGTCGCCTACTTTATAATTATCAAAATTGATGTTTCTCGCATAATATACAGCACTTATGACATCGTGTATACAATCAGGAGTTTTGTATACGCCTGCGGTAGTGACCACGCTTTTAGCTTCATGGTTAAAGCTCGCATTTTCATATTTTTTATATCCTCCCTCATCTATATTCCTGATAAACCGGTAAGGCTTAAGATTGGTAGTATCCATATAGGTTTCATACCGGTCCCTTACCTTGAAGATCCAGTCATAAGACGAATTTGAATAGCCTTCGCCAACTGCGTGGTATACAGGTTTGCCATTATAGCTTTCTACCTGGGCGCTGAAAATAGCGGTGCCCGCGTCAACATATAATCCTACAACGTTATAATATACTTTCAGTATAATTCTTTCCCCTGAAGAAAAGCAGGCATTTGTTATCCCGCAGAAGTCGCTATCCGCATTCAGGCGGATGCTCGTCATTACCAATGCCAACGATATGAATAATTTTAGCTTCATCTCTTCGTATTATTTTTTTTAACCTGGCTCTGGGCAATGCAGTTACAGGTACCAGTGCTAATATAAGATATAAAATGTTTATTGACCAGTACATACAGCGATATGGTATCAGCAGTCGTCCCTGTAGCAACAGCAATATATATGCATAGACGAAGCGCAGACATCTGTTACCTTGAAAATCCGGCACTCTTAACAAAATTGTAACATGCTGCTTAGCCTTACATCCTGATGAACAAAAGCTCAGTAAAATTTTGATACTTTTGCCAGGTAGCTTCATCTCAAAAATAAGTTTCGCATTGCAAACAGGTCAGATCATTTTAGGCATTGACCCCGGAACACTGGTAATGGGGTACGGTATCATTTGTGTTAACGGCAGAAGCATTGAATTATTGGAAATGGATATCGTTAAGCTGTCTTCCAAAAAGAATAATTATGAAAGACTGATGATCATCCACAGCCAGGTACAATCACTGATCGCGAAATACAAGCCCCATGAGTTTGCCATTGAAGCACCTTTTTTTGGGAAAAATGTACAAAGTATGCTTAAGCTTGGCCGGGCCCAGGGCGTGGCTATAGCGGTAGCCATGCAATGCGGCATTCCTGTTACGGAGTATTCCCCGAGAAAAGTAAAACAATCTATTACCGGCAATGGAAATGCAGATAAGCTGCAGGTTTGGGAGATGCTGCGCCGGATAACTGCCATAGCCGGAGAGCCAGAATATTATGATGCTTCCGACGCCCTCGCCGTGGCCGTATGCCACCATTTCCAGCTAAGTTCTCCATTAAAAAGTGATAAGCAGGCAACCGTGCTGCCGGGAAAGAAAAAAACTTCCTGGGAAAGCTTCGTGGCACAAAATCCTGATCGCATCCTCCGGAAGTAAGCCGGTAAAGCCAGCTAGTGCTAAATCAAGCCAATTATGTCTATCGTGAAAAGTGAGACGATAAAGGTGAGCAGGGCAATAGTGAATGGTGAATAGTGAATGCTTCAGCCTCTCACGTTTGACATAGCACTATATATTGGCAATAATTTTTTCCTGTATCTGTTTCAGCGCTTCGGGCGAAAGCTTCAGCTTGGGGCGGCTGAAATTCAGATCGCCTATACTATTGATCGGGATAAGATGAATATGCGCATGCGGCACTTCAAGTCCTACTACACTTATGCCACAGCGGTTACAGTTAAAGGATCTTTCTATGGCTTTTGCAATGGGTTGCGCAAATAATACCAGCTCGCTCAGGTAAGCAGGCGGCAAATCAAAAAGATTGTCCACCTCTGTTTTAGGTATTACCAGCGTATGTCCTTCCACAAGAGGGAAAATATCAAGAAAAGCATAGCATTTTTCGTTCTCAGCAATTTTATAGGAGGGAATTTCCCCGGCTATTATTTTAGAAAAAATGGTCATGGCGCAAAATTATATAAAAAAAGGCTGCCCGTTCCGGGGCAGCCCTCGTGAAAATGGTTTAAAAGTTAAATAGCTATCCCTTCTATTTTGAACTTCAGCAAACCTGCCGGCGCCTTTACTTCAGCTATCTCTCCCACCTGCTTGCCCAGTACTCCCTGACCGATAGGCGAGGTTACTGAAATTTTACCCACTTTCAGATCGGCTTCTTTTTCAGAAACGATCTGGTAGGTTACCTTTTTGCTGGTTTTCATATTAGTAAGTGTCACTTTAGTGAGAATGCTTACTTTACTGGTATCAATGGTATCTATTTCAATGATCCTCGCATTGGCTATATCACCTTCCAGTTTGGCGATCCTGGCTTCCAGGATCCCCTGAGCCTCTTTGGCCGCATCATATTCAGCATTTTCTTTCAAATCTCCTTTTTCGCGGGCTTCTGCAATAGCTCTTGAAGCAGCAGGCCTTTCCACGCCTTTCATGTGCTGAAGCTCGGCTTTCAATTGCTCCAAAGTTTCGAAGGTAACATACATTACTTCACTCATGGCTTCTTCGTTTTTAGATAATAAAAAATAAAAAAATAACAACGCCTCGGGGATTACCCGAAGCGTTGCAATTAAGTATGAATACAAAACTAATAAAAAGAAGTCAAAAAAGCGAGAAATATTGTGTGAAAAATCAGATTTTCAATTTTTCAAGCACAATCTTCGCCATTTTATAAAAAGCTTCATGGCTATACCCCGCTATATGCGGTGTAATAATAACATTAGGCTGGCTGACAAGCCAGCGCAATTGCTCATGCTCGGTTTCATTATAGGTATCAAGCTTCTCATTTTCCAGCACGTCAAGCCCGGCGCCCGCAATTTTTCCTGATTGTAATGCCTCTATTACAGCAGCAGTATCATGCACTTTTCCCCTGCAGGCATTTAAGAAATACGGCTTTCGCTGAAGGCGGTTAAAAAAGTCATGGTTTGCCATGTGAAAGGTCTCATCCGTCAGCGGTACATGCAGGCTTATCACATCTGCATACCTGGCGATCTGTTCCGGCTCTGCTTCATGTACGTTGCCCGAAGCAAAACCAAACTTGTATTTGTCGTAAGCCAGTATCTCTACGTCGAAGGAGGACAGCACTTTTGCAAAAGCCCCGCCTGCATTTCCAAAGCCTATGATGCCCACTGTTTTGCCGCTCAGCTCCGTACCGCGGTTAGCGTCCCGTATCCATTTGCCTTCCGCCACTTCGCGGCTGCTGCTGCAGATCTTATTCAGGAGACAAAGTAATACGCCGAGTGTTTGTTCTCCTACGGCATTCCGGTTGCCTTCGGGGCTGCTTTCGCAAATTATCCCTTTAGTAGCAGCATACTCCACATCAATCAGTTCCATCCCGCTCCCCAGCCTGCCGATCCATTTCAGCGCCGGCGCACGGTCTATCATCGCCCGGTCAATTTTAAGCCGTGTGGTCACAATAAGCCCTTCGGCATCTGCTATTTCTTCTCCCAGTTCCTCATAAGTGATCTGGGGACGGTAAACAACTGTATACTCTTTTTTCTCTAAGGTATCTATAAGGTATTGATGCACTTTAGCGGTCACGATCGCTTTTTTCATATAACCGGGAATGGGTTTGTTTTGATTGAATGTTATTGTTATTGTGAATAGTGAATATGTGAGAGGTGAAAGGTGAGACGTGAAAGGTCAACCGCTCACTTTTCTCATTTCTCGTTTCTCGTTTACACCAGGCGGCAGGGCATGCCTTGCCTTGCGTCTACATTCCTGGCCTTACCCCTCATACCTCATGCCTCATACCTTCTCCCTTCCCCTCTATTGCCCAACTCAACAAAATCTTCCACACTAAGCTGCTCCGCACGTTTGTCAAAAATCGGATTTTTAAGCATTGTATCGTCAAATAAATTCCTGACTGCATTTCTCAGCATCTTACGCCGCTGGTTAAATGCTGTTTTCACCAGGGTGAAGAAAAAAGCTTCATTGCGGATAGGTAACGGTTCGGTCCTGGGTATGAGCCTGATCACCGCGCTTTTTACTTTGGGCGGAGGATTAAAACATTGTTCATGTACTTCAAAAAGATATTCCACTTCAAAATAAGCCTGTATAAGGACACTTAGAATGCCATACGTCTTATTTCCATGTTTTGCCGCTACCCGCTGCGCCACTTCTTTCTGGAACATGCCTGTTACAGCTTCCACATCATCCTTCCATTCCAGTATTTTAAAAAGGATCTGCGAAGAAATATTATAGGGGAAATTACCTATCACGGTAAAAGCGCCTTCAAAAGGGCGGCTGATATCCAGAATGCTGTCGTGAATAATTTTGCCTTTGAGCGCAGGATAGGTATTTTCAAGAAAGCGCACTTTCTCTTCATCAAGCTCTACTGCTTTAAATACGATGCCCGGGATCCCCACGAGGTGCCTGGTAAGCGCTCCTCCTCCCGGTCCTATCTCAAGCAATTGGGTAAAAGCCCGCTCCTGCAGGGCAGCGATGATCTTTGCCACTATATTTTCATCCCGGAGGAAATGCTGGCCCAGCGATTTTTTTAATGTATACATCAGCCCGCTAAAAGTACGAAAACCCCAACAAAACCGTACTTTCGCTGCTCAACAGGTAATAATATATGTCAAATCAAAATGACAAGCCGTCTATAGGCATTTCATGCGGAGATATTAATGGCATCGGCATAGAGATCATTATAAAAACGTTTTCCGACAGCAGGATACTGGATCTGTGCACCCCGGTCATTTTCGGGTCGAACAAGCTGATAAATTTTTATCGTAAAACTATTCCTGATGTCAATTTCAGTTTCCAGAACCTTAAGGATATCAACAGGATATATCCAAAGCAGGTGAATATATACAACTGCTGGGAAGAAGAAGTGAACGTTACACCCGGGTTGATGAACGAAACAGGCGGTAAGTACGCTGTAAAATCGCTGCAGGCTGCTGTAAATGCATTAAAAGCAGGGCAGGTACAGGGGCTGATCACCTGTCCTATCCACAAAAAGAATGTGCAGTCTCCCGATTTTAATTTCAGCGGGCATACGCCTTTCCTGAAATCTTATTTCGGGGCTGATGATGTGCTGATGCTGATGTGCTCGGATAATATGCGGGTAGGCCTTGTTACAGAGCACGTGCCTGTAAAAGATATAGCCCGGTTCATTACCAGGCAGGCAATACTCAAAAAATTACAAATACTTAAAGAAAGCCTTCAGAAAGACTTTGGGATTGATAAGCCCCGCATTGCCGTGCTTGGATTAAACCCTCATGCAGGCGATGAAGGACTGATAGGCACGGAAGAAGAGGAACAGATCAAACCTGTTATCAAAGAAGCCAGGCATAATAATATCCTCGCTTTTGGCCCTTACAGCGCCGACGCTTTTTTTGCAAGAGGCAGCTACGAAAAGTTTGATGCCGTACTGGCAATGTATCACGACCAGGGGCTTATTCCTTTCAAATCTTTATCAAAAGGGGAGGGAGTGAATTACACCGCGGGACTGTCTGCAGTGCGCACTTCTCCCGATCACGGCACTGCATTTGATATCGCCGGTAAAAATAAAGCGGATGAATCATCATTCCGTCAATCCATATTTACCACTATAGAGATCCTGAAGCAAAGAAGTGAGTATGCTCAAAACCGGTCTAACCCGATGAAACGGATGTCAGACGTGGTTTTAACTAATGCGGAGGACGAAAAGATAGAAGATACTACACAGAATGAAGAAGGGTAAGATACAATTGTATCCTACTGTTATGTCAATAATAATTTTTCGTGTTTCTTTGTGAGAGGTGAGACGATAAATGTGAGATTCTCACATTTATCGCCTGCCTGCCGGTAGGCAAGTCTGTCGTTTCACGTTTGACATAACACTACTCTTCACCTATTTTAAATCGTTTTATTAGCCAGTCTTTACAGGAAGCTGTCACTTTCCCTGTATGCTTTTATTACAGTCATCTCTCCGTCTTTCCCCGGCTTTGAATTTCCATGCTCCATTCCCATAACGCCTTTATAGCCGCGGCTGTGGATATATTTGAATATATTTTTATAATTGATCTCACCGGTAGTCGGTTCATTTCTGCCGGGGTTATCGCCGATCTGGAAATAAGCGATCTCATTCCATGCCAGCTCAATATGCTTTATAAGGTTGCCTTCATTTTTCTGCATGTGGTAAATATCGTACAATATCTTACAGCTCGGGCTGTTCACGCCCCTGCATATCTCGTAAGTTTGAGAAGAAGTCCGCAAGAAAAGATCCGGCGTATCGCTCAGGGGTTCCAGCACCATTACTATTCCATGCGGCTCCAATATCTCAGCCCCCCGTTTAAGCGCATCTATCACATTGCCCGTTTGTATCCCGAGGGGCAGGTGGCGCTCAAAATCGCCCGGCACAACAGTTACCCATTTTGCATTTACGCGTTTGGCAACCTCTACCGAGGTACGGCATCCCTTTAAAAATATATCAAGATATTCCTGCTTTCCCGCGGTCAGTGTATTTGCACCATTACCACCCTTAGGCACTACAAATACGCCCATCATCATCCCAAGCTTTGCAAGCGTTTCTCCTATTTTGGTTTGCTGATCTGTGCTTCTTCCCGTCATCCCGTTATCTTCTATAGCACGAAATCCCTGGTCGTACATAAATTTTATCTGGTCAATAAAATCGCTGCCGCCATTGTTTTTGAACATGCCATCGTGCGGGGCATAATTAAGGTTAAATGTCTTTTCAGCAGTATTACTCTTTGTTGCCCTGCCAGCCTGGTTACCTGCCCATACAGAGGAGCCCACCATCGCCGAAGCGCCTGCCAGCACCCCGTTCTGTAAAAATTTCCTTCTTTGCATATAGAATATCTTTTAGCCTTTAAAGTAAAGGAAACTATTTCAAAAACGATAAAAAAGGCAGACAATATTGTTTCTTTTCTTATCTTTCCCCCTCAATAAAAAAGTTTTTAAGAGTGAAAAAGGCAGGACTTTCCGTTTTATTTCTCCTATCCGTAACGTTCCATTCTATCGCGCAGTCAGGCAGCCAGAAATTTGAAGCATACAGTGAAAAAGTCCCCGGGACTAAGTTTGATATCAAAATGGCGCCCATACCCGCAGGCAGCTTTCTCATGGGCAGCGCTGATGCCGATGCGCAGAAAAAGCCCGATGAGACACCGGCGCGCCATGTAAAAGTGGCAGCATTCTGGATGAGCACTTACGAGGTTACTCATGATATCTTCGATGCATTTTTCAGGGATGAAGCCACTTCTGTGGGCTCGGAAGTAGATGCGGTTACCCGCCCTACGCCACAATACATAGATCTGAGCTGGGGCATGGGAAAAACCGGCGGATATCCTGTCAACAGTATGAGCCAGGATGCAGCGCTCATGTTTTGCCGCTGGCTTTACAAAAAGACCGGCGTATTCTACAGACTGCCGAGCGAGGCGGAATGGGAATATGCCTGCCGGGCAGGTTCTGCAACGGTCTACCCGTTTGGAAACAATCCTAAAGACCTTGATAAATATGCCTGGTATAAAGGGAACAGTAAAAACAAATACCAGAAAGTAGGTCAGAAACTGCCGAATGCCTGGGGATTGTATGATATGCTGGGCAATGTAGCAGAATGGACGCTTGATCAATACGATGAGAAATATTTTGAAAAGATCACCGACAATAGTAATGCAACTGTAGTGGAGCCCGGCAAACGCTATCCGAAGAGCGTGCGCGGCGGCAGCTATTTAGACGGGCCGGAAAAGCTGCGCAGTGCAGACCGCGAACATTCGGAGCCTTCATGGAATAAAAGAGATCCCCAGATCCCCAGGAGCAGGTGGTGGCTCACAGATGCCATGTTTGTAGGATTCCGTATTATCCGCCCATTACAACAGCCAACTGCAGAAGAAGCCAACGCATTCTTTGATAAGTATTTGAAAAAATGATTGCTCATATAAAATTTAATATAAAATAAGGTTTATGAAAAAGCAAAATTCCAATAACAATTCATCTACAAGAAGGGAGTTTGTAAAAAACTCATCTCTTCTTGCCGGAGGTATTTTGGCAGCACCCTTACTTTCAAAGGCCAATTATTTTTCCGGGGCAGATGATGTCATAAAAATAGCATTGATAGGTTGCGGCGGTCGCGGCACAGGAGCAGCCACCCAGGCATTATCAACAAAACAAAATGTAAAGATCGTGGCGATGGCTGATGCTTTCCGCGACAGGCTTGACAATTCGTACAAATCACTTACTTCCGGTGAGATTGATGCCAAACGCATTGATGTGCCTGAGGAAAATAAATTCGTGGGCTTTGACGCTTACCTGAAAGCTATTCCGCTGGCAGATGTGGTGATCCTGGCTACTCCTCCGGGTTTTCGCCCGATCCATTTTGAAGAAGCTGTGAAGCAAGGGAAACATATTTTTATGGAAAAGCCAGTGGCAACAGACCCTGCTGGTGTGAAGAGAGTGCTGGCTGCAGCAGAGACGGCTAAAAAGAAAAAGCTGAATGTAGTGGTGGGGCTGCAAAGGCATTACCAAAACTCATACAGGGAACTGCTCAAGCGCAAAGATCTGATCGGCGATATTACATCAGCGCAGGCATGGTGGAATAATGATGGCGTGTGGGTGCATCCCAGGCAACCGGGCCAAACCGAAATGGAATACCAGATGCGTAACTGGTATTATTTTGTATGGCTTTGCGGCGACCATATCAATGAGCAGCATATCCACAATATTGATGTGATCAACTGGTTTAAAGGCGCCTATCCTGTAAAAGCGCAGGGCATGGGTGGAAGAGAAGTAAGAAAAGGGAAAGACTACGGTGAGATATTCGATCATCACTACGTGGAATTTCACTATGCCGATGGTTCCATCCTGAACAGCCAGTGCAGGCACCAGCCTAAAACAATGAACAAGGTGGATGAACTGCTCGTTGGCACTAAAGGAAAAATATTTGCAGGAGACGCCAACATTGTAGATCACAAAGGAAGAGTATTATACCAGTTTGACAGGAAGACGGAAAACAATCCTTATCAAACAGAGCATGATGAGCTGTTTGAAGCTATTGCCAAAGGTCAATACAAATTTGACAATGCAGAGTATGGCGCCAAAAGTACCATGACAGCCATCCTGGGACGCATGGCTACCTACAGCGGGCAGGTAATTGAATGGGATAAAGCGCTTAATTCAGGGCTGGATCTTCATCCTAAGGAATATGACTTTGCCGCAATGCCCCCTGTTCTGCCCAACAGCGATGGCTTCTACCCGGTGGCCGTTCCGGGTGTTACCAGCTACGTATAGTATCAGTGCGATCATATTGATTGTTTCAAAAAGCGCTTTATGGAAGCGCTTTTTTTTATTGATATATATCAACAAAAAAAACACAATAATTTTTCGCGGTTGTGAAAGCATCTTCTATTTTTGTCAAACAAATCCGCACTACGAGATACTTCACCATCTCTTTCAGTGCAACTCCTACATAAAGCCTTTTTAAATCCTAAAGCGGCGAACCGGGCATCTGATATAACCATTCTTTCAACCGTAGACACATCTCCAATTCCTGTTGTAAATCTACTTTGTCTTTTTGTATGGCATTTTCAATAGTACAGCAAAAGACATCACGATTTTGTTTGTGCAGCAGCACAGTTCATACACCTCTAAAATTGAAAAAATGAAAAAGTTGATCGCATTGATTTACATAGCAGCCGCTACTATTCTCTTTGGGTATGCAAAAGCCGAAGAAGTAAAACAGGCGCCGGTAATCATCATTGCCACTCAGCATAGCAGCGAAATTTTTGAAGGGCTGAGTGTAAAAATCATCAATAATAAAGCAGAGATAAGCTGGAGCACGGCAAATGAGCATAACAATAAACAATTTGAAATCCAGCGGAGCAGCAGGGGAGAAGCCTTTAAGACCATTGCCATATTCTTTACACTTGAAGACAGCTTCAAAACAAAAGATTATAATTTTAAAGATGAGCTGAAAGGCGTTGGCGGCGGAAAATTAAGCTACAGGATAAAGCTGGTAGACCTGAACAACAAATGTGCATACAGCAAAGTAATTGACGTAACGATTTGACATTAAGTTACCTGTAACAAAAAAGATCTTATTAAAGTTTATATAGAGGTTGTGAATTCCTAATCGGAAAAAGGCCCCTTGTCTAAGGGGCCTTTCATTAAAATTAAAATTATTCCATCCCCTTAAATAGTAATAACTTTAAAGCACCATCCATCCCCAATACTATTTAATTTCCTTTGCTAAAAACCGGTAATTAATTCGAACACAATCATTGTCCGTACCCGACCAATCAACAAAAACACGAGACAATGAAAAGTATTATCGGTACCATCAGTGCCATTGCCCTCATTTCCGTATGGGCAGTCGCAACCCCCTGCGCTTCCTTTGCAGGAGAAGGGAGAGAAAAGAAAACAAATACTGTATCCGCAGAAGATTCTGTTGCTGCAGTAGAGATCGTTTCATTTACAGGGCAGTCTACAGCCAACCGCATAGACCTGGCCTGTAAGGTAAAAAGCAACTGCTGCTATAATATTATAGTAGAACGCAGCAGGAACGGGAAACGCTTTAATCCTATCGGCGTTTTTTCTGACAATAAGATACTGGCAGAATATACGCTGTCGGATGAATCACCATTGCGTAACACCAATTTTTATCGCCTGAAGATAATTGACAGCAGGGGCAACATCAGTTATTCCAAGCTCATGGTAGTACAATTGTATGATACCGAAACATTATCAATGGTGAGCGTAACACCTAATACGCTGCTGAATAATCTTCATATCAATGTACAGCTCAAAAACAGAGCGGTTATCGTTATGAAAATTACAGATGAGAAAGGCCGGGAGATCTTTAAAAAGAAGAAAACAGGTGATGAAGGTTTTAACAGTTTCGAACTGGAAGGAACTGGCAATATGAAACCTGGCAATTATTCTTTGGAAGTGCTCGTAAATAGCTCGGATCTACTATCAATGCCTTTGATCAAGAGCTGATCTGGTCTCAGGCAATAACCTTACCCCGTTTTCCCAAATATCCCTAAAGCGCAGATTATTCTCTGCGCTATTTTTTTTCCCAACGTAATCCTGCAGGTTTTTCACGTACTCCTGAAATGCACCTATACCTTTTGGTGTGATCCTGCAAACTGTCTGAGGATAATTGTCTTTGAAGTTTTTTATTATATCAATATACCCCACTTCTTTTAACTTCTGGATCTGCACACTGAGATTGCCTGCAGTAGCATTCGTCTTTTCTCTCAGGACGGTAAACCCGGACTCTTTTACACTCATAAGAAGTGAAATTACGGCAAGCCTTAGCTGGGAATGGAGTATGGGATCGAGATCTTTAAACATCCTGTTTGTCTCTTTGGTTCAAATATTATTATTTATAGCCTGCCAGCATATCTTCTACCTGCTTTTACCCTCAATGCGGATATAACGGCTTCGTTTTTTCCGCATTGGCGTCTTTATCTATGGTTTGGTCTGTCCATCCTATATGCGACAGGAAGAGCGCAGCGTAATAGTAAGGCAACCATTGTGCTACGCTGCCTGATACTTTCGTTTATGCCATTCCCTGAAATACAGCTTAAAGAAGAAAGTTTCAGCCAATATATAAGTCTCAATTTTGTTAGATTTGTTTCAAACGTAAATTAGTTTATAGTATAAACTAAATTTTCTAACTCCATTAGGAATTCGTTAACGACTAACTCCTCTGAAATAACTTAATTTAAATAATTAAATCTTAATGCAAAATTTAAAAAAGTCATGAGGTCTTATTAAATAATGCGATTATGAGAAAAAATGATACAGAAGAAGGGCTGCTTTGGTCCCAGTTTAAAAAAGGAGACCGGCAAAGCTTTTCCCTGATCTATCAGCAGAACATTGCTGCATTAATTAATTATGGTCTAAAAATATGTGACGATACCACGATACTGAGAGACACAATCCAGGATCTTTTTGTGGACTTGTGGAATTCCCGTCTTAATCTTTCGGATGTAGATTCAATTAAGTTCTATTTATTTAAAGCCCTGCGTTTTAAATTAATAAGGACAGGGAAAAGGAAGGTTGTTTCAGGTGACCTTTCCGCGTTCCTGCTAAAAAAAGAAAACAATACTGATGCTTCCATTGAAGACAAGATCATTATTGAAGAAGGATGGGCATTTTTAAGCAAGACTTTACAAAAGGCTGTTGCCTGCCTTACCCTGAGGCAAAGAGAAGCCATAGTATTGAGGTTTTACCATGGCTTTACCCACGAACAAATTGCTGAGCTAATGCAATTAAGCTATCAATCGGTCAGCAATTTATTATATATTGCTATAGAGAGGATGCGGGATATACTTAAAGCTCCGCTATTAATGCAGGAACAGACGCGCTAACTCGTTGCAGATCCCTCCGCATCTGCTATTATTATTCCATATTTTTTGACAGCATTCCTGTAAAGGGCATTGCACCCTGTCCATAAAATGCTATTCCGGATCATTATCAAAAAAATCTGTTTTTATCGGGTATAAAACATGAAGGCATGTCATTTCTTTAAATAAGCATTCCTCCATACCATCACAAATTGTATACTGCAATGGAGCATTTTGATGACCAGTTGGACAGATTTCTGAATGATGACAGGTTCATCGCCTGGGTCACCCATCCCGACGAAGAAACAAATGCTTACTGGCAACAATGGATGGAGGAGAACCCAAGCCAGGTAAGCAGCCTGTTGCAAGCCAAAGAGTGGCTTTCCAGCCTTCCTTTATCTTCGCCGCCGCATTTGGTCCAAAAAACTGCAACAGATATATGGAAGGCGGTTGACGCACAGATTGAAATGCAGGATAATAAGGCAACATCACAACAGCCTGTAAAAAAAAATAACTGGTATTTCATGGCAGCTTCTGTTGCCGGGCTCCTTATATCTATTGGAGGTTATTACCTCTTTTCGGGCAAAAGTCCTGCACAGCAAAATACAGATAAAGCTGTCATAGAATCAAACTTTGCCGGCAACAATATGCTCCGGACTAATACCGGTACAGCAAGCAAAGTGGTGTACCTGGTAGACGGCTCAAAAATTACTTTGCAGCCAGGATCTTCTATTAAACATACCACCTTTCTTCAAAAGGATAAAAGAGAAGTGGAATTACAGGGCAGCGCTTTCTTTGATATCGCCAAAGATGCCCAGAGACCTTTTTATGTATATGTGAATAATATTGTTTTACGGGTGCTTGGAACCAGTTTTAATGTGACCACCGGCTCCCACAATAGTGAGATACGGGTGCTCGTTCACACGGGAAAAGTAACTGTTTATAAAAAAGGGGAAAATCCTGAACAAAAAAATGTTATCCTGGCACCTAACCAGCAAATAATATACGAAGCCCACACACAAAAACTTATCAAATCAACTTTTGAAACAGCATTATCTCCTCCGAAATATACGCATCATGACAACGATCAATTGTTCAGATTTGAAGAAACACCTGCATCTGATATTTTCTCTGTTATGGAGAAAGCCTATGGCATTCCTATAGAATACAATAAAAAAAGATTAGCAGGATATAAGGTTACTTCATATATGAGCGATGAATCTTTCAGGGATAAGCTTGAAATCATTTGTGCAGCTATAAATGCTACCTATTCAATAGGGGACAATAAAGTAATTGTTAAACTCAAATAAAATCCTCAAGATATGATCATTAAAACATAATTATTTATGAAAATAAGAGCGTTGTGAGCCAACACAACGCCCTTTAAAAGCATTTCCCCGAAACAATCAGTTGCAGGAAATGCATAGTCTGCCATCATTCATTAAATGACAAAACTGTTTTAAAGTTATGAACAAAACCCTGAAATTCAGCGGCGCGGTTGTATTTGTTATGAGAATTACACTGCTTCAATTATTATTGACCACGAGCCTGCTTACATACACTTTTGCCGGCGGTTTACACGGACAGGAAATATTAGAGAAAAAAGTCTCTATTTCCGTTTCCGGCGAGGAAATGAAATCAGTGTTAAGAAAAATTTCCTCTGTTGCCGAAGTAGGATTCACTTATGCCAGCACTATCCTTCCCGGGACAAAAAAAATCACACTGACAGCTAACAGGGAAAGGCTGGGAGATATACTCACCCGGCTATTGACACCGCTTAATATCAATTTTGAAGTCATTAATAACCATATTGTATTAAGAAAGAGTGAAATACTGATATCAGCTTTATCCTCCGGAGAAGGCAATGAAGGGCTTGCTAAAATTATCACCGGTACTGTAACTTCCGCAGATGGTGTTCCATTACAGGGAGTAAGTATAAATATTTCCGGAACCACGAGAGGAGAAGTTACAGATGCAAAAGGGCAGTTTCAAATAGAGGCGAATGAAGGAGATGTATTAATATTTTCTTCTGTAGGGTTTATAGAAATGAGCGTAAAAGTAGGTTCATCATCAACTATCAATGTTGTGATGAAAGAAGGACAAAATTCCATGCGTGAAGTTGTGGTAACCGCTCTTGGTATCAAGAGGGAAAAACGCTCATTAGGATATTCTTCCGAAGCTATCGGAGGCAGTGAAGTGGCACGTTCAAACGCACCCAACGTGATCAATGCATTAAGCGGTAAAATGGCCGGAGTGAATATTACAACACCCAATGGTGTAGATGGAGGAAGCACAAGAATTATAATTGGAGGTAATAATACTATTTCCGGCGATAATCAACCTTTGATTATTATAGACGGGATGCCGATGGATAATACCATCCCCGCGGACGCCCAGGATGTAACGGCTCCCAAAGACTGGGGGAGCGCTATAAATCTTATTAATCCTCAGGATATAGAAGACATCAGTGTTTTAAAAGGTCCGGCAGCGGCGGCAGCGTACGGCGGACGCGGGGCCAATGGGGTAATCTTAATCACTACCAAGAAAGGTACTAAAAGAGAAGGATTGGGCGTGGATTATAACCTGGGATATAAAACAGTAGATCCTTACCGTTTTGTAAAAATGCAGAATGAATACGGCGCCGGCGGGATGGTTTCTTTAAATGCTCCTCAATATAATACAGATGCAGATGGCAATCCTGTTTTGACAGATGGTTGGGATGGTTTATTTGTAGATCCCAAAACAGGATCAGGTCCTTATGACATTGCAACCTGGAACCAGGTGAGCTGGCCGGGCAGCGGTGTTTCCTGGGGGCATAAGATGGATGGTACAATGATCAAATGGTGGGACGGAACAATGAAAGCTGATGTTCCCCAACCTGATAATCTTAAATCTTATTACAGAAACGGCAACCAGTTCACCAATAATGTAGCTGTATCCGGCGGCAACGAGTGGGGAACGATCAGGGCTTCTTACACCAATTTAAATAATACCGCCATTATTCCCAATTCCAACTACAGGCAAAACTCTTTCAATATTGGAAGCAGCGTTAAGCTCACGCCAAAAGTAAATATCCTGGTCAATGCATCCTACTATAACAATATTTATCATAATGCTCCTGCATTGGGAAATACAGAAAGCGGATTACAGTCCAACCTTATATACGCGTATGGAAGAAATTACAGAGGTGCGGCAGATAATGGCAATTACCGGCTTGCGGACGGCACTCAAAATAAATTCACCGGATTCCCCTGGGGAGGGAATGGGAACGCCCAGTATCTTTACTGGAACACTTATGCAAATAATGAAACAGTTACCCGCAGAAAGCTTATAGGATCAGTTCAATTGAATTATGATGCCACGAGTTTCCTGAATTTTATGCTCAGGGCAAGTGTAGATGCCAACAATAATGAAGACAAGGCGGTTAACGATCCTACTGATATTACCGGGACTATTGGCGGCAAATATGCTAACGGGCTTACCAGGGATATTGCCAATAACTACGATTTTCTGGCAACCTTTCATAAGGATAATATAGCAAAATCTAACATCAATGCTAAGTTTTCAGTAGGCGGAACATCCTACAAAAGATCATTATATGGTATTTCTGCTACAAATTCTTCTACTTATTCTGTACCTTTTCTTACATACTTCCGTAACTACTCTGGAAATGTTCAAACAAGCCAGGTACCCACTGAGACATGGAATGATAAGGAACTAAATTCAGCATATGCGTTTCTTAACCTCTCTTACAAAAACTATTTGTACCTCGATGTTACAGGACGCAATGACTGGTCATCTACTTTACCAAAAGGAGAATGGTCATACTTTTTCCCTTCAGTTTCTGCTAGCTTTGTATTTTCTGATGCCTTGCATATTGATCCTTCTATACTCAGTTTTGGTAAATTAAGGGCTGCTTATGCGCAGGGATCTACCGATGTGCCTCCCTATGTAATTAATACCATTTATACATCCGGAAGCTTTGCAGGTTCTCCTACATCCAGTTTGCCAGGCTCATTGCCAGCAATACATTACAAGCCGCAGATTAACAAAACCGCAGACTTTGGTATTGACCTTGGCTTCTTCAATAGCCGTCTGGATATTGATTTTAGGTATTATCATGGACGAGCTATACAGCAGTTGCTGAATTCCCCGCTGCCAATTACCTCTGGCGTAACAAGCATAACAGTAAATACCGGTGTGCTGGAAAATTCAGGTTGGGAAACCATTATCAGGGGAAAGATAATTGATCAGCCAAACTTTACATGGGATGCTGCATTGAACTTATCGGCCAATTATAATAAGTTATTGTCATTAACGCCCGGTGCAACAAGAGTGGACATGAATAATATATGGGGCGGAAGCGGGGTGTATATTTCGGCTATTGTCGGACAGGAGTTCGGAGCCATCTTAAGCTATGATTATGTATACGATCCCAAATCGCACCTGCCGCTCCTACAGGATCAAGCAATGATTATGCAGAATTTTGGTGTAAGTGCGGAGACTGCTGCAAAAATGAAGGGAACAGTTTACCAGGCGACTACCAATCCTGTACCTATCGGAAACGCTACACCTAAATTAAGAGGTGGTATCACCAATACTTTCTCATTTAAAGGCGGGTTATCTATTAGTACCTTAATTGATGCAAAGATTGGTGGAGATATGTGGTCTGGTACGTATGCATCTACCATGCAACAGGGTACAGCACCTCAAACCTTAAAAGAAAGAGATGGCGGCGGATTGCCTTATACTTCACCCGATGGTACTACATCTAATATAGGTGTAATTCTGCCCGGTGTGTTTCCCGATGGCACAGTTAACAACACGGTAGTGCATTATTACTACAAATATATGCAGTATGGTGTATGGAGCAGTGGTCCCAACAATAGCCAGTGGATACATAGCACAGGGATATTTAAAGATACATGGGTTAAAATGAGGGAAATATCTATCAACTATGCTATTCCAGGCAATATTGTAAAAAAGACACGTGCCTTCCAGGCGGCTTCTGTTTCTCTGGTGGGCAGAGATCTTTTTTACTTGTATAGTTCTTTACCCAATAACATTAATCCCGAAGGATCAAATGGTGCAGGGAACGCGCAGGGAATTGAGTTTGCATCTTTACCAGGTGTTCGCTCTCTGGGTTTTCAGGTACGATTGTCGTTCTAAAGAACTGTCAAGCAATTCATTTACAGAAAAATCTTAACAATATGATTCCTTTAAAGAAAATATTTGCCAATATATTGCCTGTAGCATTGTTGATGAGTTCCTGTACAAAAGATTACCAGGAGCTGAATGCTACACATGATAATCCTTCGTCAACTACTATAGCCCCTTTGGTAAACGGCATTTTTAATACGCTTTTTCTCAAATGGCAGGAGCAGGCTTCTGTACACAACGATTACTATTATGTAGCTACTCAATTGGCGGCTGCCAGTAGTCTTTCAGGCTATGTTCTGTCAAATGGCGTAAACGATATATGGAATGATTATTATTCCACACTGCAAAATATTAACCTTGTTCAGGATAAAATTAATGCAGCAACAGATAAAGAAGCTATGAATAATATTCAGGCGATATTATACATACTAAAGGCTTATAAAACGTTCAGAGTTACAGATCAGTTTGGCGATATTCCCTATTTTAACGCGGGAAAAGCCTATCATGGAGATGCTGTTGACTTCAGAGTTGTTTATGACTCGCAGCAAGCTATATATGATTCTTTGCTTACTGATCTCAAATGGGCTGTTGACAACATAAAGACCGATGCAAACCCGACGACCGGCGCAGGTAATCCTTATGAATCATTAGGCACTTTTGATACCTTCTTTAAAGGTAATATGACCCAATGGTTAAAGTTTGCCAATACTCTGCGTTTACGCCAGGCTATGCTAATGGTAGAAAAAGATCCGGCCACTGCAACGCCTGTTATACAGGATGCCATAACCGGGGGAAAGCCCCTGGTGGAAAATGGTGAAGATATTGCAATGTGGCCCGCATCACTTGGCGGTGTTGACCTGGGTGGAAGATGGTGGAGCTTTTCTTCCGGCGGTACAGGATTTGCCCGTATGAGCAGCACTATGTGGAACATGGTATCAGACAATAATACAGACGCAGGAATATTCGATCCGCGGGCTAAGTTGTTTGTGGAGCCAAACCAGGCCGGGAAATGGGCGCCTTATACCATTGGTGTCAGCACCGGGGATAATGTTAATGCCTATATTTCCGCTACAGATCCTTCCCTGAAAAACAATTGTATTTATTCTCCCTTTAACTGGTACCTGATAAGAGATAACTGGTACATACCTGAAGAAATGTTGTCAGCGAGCGAGGTACATTTTTTAAAGGCGGAAGCGTACGCAAGAGGTTTGGGAGTTACTCAAAATCTCAGCACAGCGGAAACAGAATATAAGGCAGGTATTAGTGCTTCTGTAAACTTCTGGTATAATATTGCGCATAATACCAAGGATGCCACCGAGAACTGGTCGGCGGTAGCGCCTGCACTACCAACCAATACACAAATGAATACTTTGTTCAGCAATCCCAAAGTAAAATTTTCCGGCACGGCTGAAGATGCTGTTAAAAAGATCTATGCGCAGGAATGGCTATCCTTTTTCAGACAGCCATGGCTGGCATTTAATTTATGGAGAAGAACAGGCGCCACTCCAATAGATCCTGCAAGCAATCCATCAGCTACTTATAAAACATTCTACCGCTTACCTTATGCACAGGATGAAGCTGTAAATAATACTGACAATTTTAATACACAGATAGAGAAAATCGGCGGTAATACTTCTGACATAAAAGTATGGTGGATGAAGTAAGCGTTTTTATAACTATAGCAAAATATTAAAAAGGCTGTTGACTAAATCAACAGCCTTTTTAATTATCATTCGCCTTTAAAAACAGCTTGCTTTAATCAGGAATTCCCGATATTCAATTCAAATGCCTCTGCCAGCAGTTCAAAAGAATGCCTCCGGTCGTCGGATCTGTCTGCCATAGTAGTTACTATGATCTCATCCACATCAAACTGCCCCGCAAGAGCGGTAAGCTTTTCTTTTATGTAGTCGGGAGTGCCGGATACGATACGCCCGCTGTTTTGTTGAATACGCTCTGTTTCAGCAGGAGAGAACTGATATTTCCTGATAGAGTCATAATCGCCGAAATGTTGAAAATTCCCCTTCTCAAACTGGAGATGCACGAAATCAATAAACTTGCGCATATCGCGCGCTTTTTCTTCTGTTGCTGCGCATAGCACGCCGATAGCGATCAGCGCTTTGGGCCGGGGGAATTGCGGGGAAGGCTGAAAATTATTTATATATATTTCCACTACTTCCGGCTGAACCGTACCATTAATAAAGTTAGCTACGGCAAGCCCTGCTCCAAACCTCGCTGCAATAAGGCTGCTGCCACCGCTTGAGCTCAGTATCCATTGCTCAGGGACCGACGATACCTGCGGGGCTGCAATAACAGGCCCATGCTGTGTCCCGGCAGTATCGCTGAAAAAATGCTGCAGGTGTTCGAGCTGCCGTATATAGCTTTCTTCGCTGAAGGTATTGGAAGGGTTAAGGATAGCTGCAGTGATCCGGTCGCCGCCGGGGGCTCTTCCAATGCCCATGTCAATGCGACCGGGGAACAGTGCTTCCAGTGTTCTGAAATTCTCTGCCATCTTGAATGCACTGTGGTTCGGCAACATAATGCCGCCTGATCCGATACGGATACGCTTTGTTTCATCAGCGAGCTTTACCATCATCACTTCCGGTGCTGTGCCCGCAATAAAAGTGGAGTTGTGATGTTCCGATACCCAGAAACGGCTGTAGCCAAGCTGTTCTGCAAGCTTTGCAGTAGCAATAGTTTCCTGTAATGCTTCCCGGGCTGTTTTCCCATGGTGTACGATAGATTGATCCAGTATACCGAGCTTTATCTTTTGCATATCCTGAAATTGGTTAAAAACAAATACAAAGATATTGCAGTTATGCCGGTATGATCATACTGTCGGCCTGTATGGACAGTATACAAGAGGAAAGTGGGTAATCAATAATAGCGCATCCCGTTCCAAACTTAATTTCTGACCGAAATCTTTTTCATTTCATTTCTTCCCCAAAAGTAGGAAAATATATAAGCTCCGCTTTGGCCGGGTTGAGGTGATACCTGCCGTTATAGCACGGTTCGAGTTTAATACCATATTCATATTTTCCGGCCAGCTATATAATAATAATTGTTTACACTCCTTCCACAGTTACATTCTTATCAATCTTTGCTATCAGCCCCTGCAATACTTTCCCGGGGCCCACTTCCGTAAAGGTCGCCGCGCCATCGGCTATCATTTGTTGCACGCTTTGCGTCCATCTAACGGCGCCGGTCAACTGATCGATGATATTCTTTTTGATAGAGACGGGATCGGTTACTGCAGAAGCAGTAAAATTCTGGTATACCGGGCAGGAAGGCGTATTAAAAGCCGTTGCTTCAACAGCCGCCGCCAGCTCAACCTTAGCCGGCGCCATCAACGGAGAATGGAAGGCGCCGCCGACAGGTAAAGCCAATGCTCTTTTAGCACCTGCTTCCTTCATACGTTGTATGGCGATTTCAATGCCTTTGGTGGAACCGCTTATTACTAATTGTCCCGGGCAATTATAGTTGGCGGGCACCACTATTTCCCCGGTTTCTTCCTGTATAGCGGCACATACCTCTTCTACTTTAGCATCATTGAGCGCAAGCACCGCCGCCATAGAAGACGGATTTGATTCGCAGGCTTTCTGCATGGCATTGGCTCTCACTCTCACTAATCGTAACCCGTCTTCAAAAGACAAAACGCCGTTAGCCACCAGCGCCGAAAATTCTCCCAAAGAATGACCTGCCACCATATCAGGCTTCACATCATTCAGCGTTTTATATAAAATAACGGAATGTAAAAAAATTGCAGGTTGTGTAACTTTTGTTTGCTTGAGATCATCTTCTGTCCCATTAAACATAATATCTGAGATGCGGAAACCGGCTATAGCATTGCCCTGCTCAAACATATCTTTTGCCACAGGATTGCTGTCGAAAAGCGCTTTCCCCATCCCGGGAAATTGTGAGCCCTGACCTGGAAATACAAATGCGTGCTTCATTGTTTATTTGCTTATAGCGGCAAATATAATAAGTGCGGGGCTAATTGTGATAGGGAGGTGAACAGGCAATGGTGAATAGTGAAAGGCGAAAGGTCAAACGTGAAAAGTGAGACGTGAGAAAGTTACAGGTTGCAGGTCTCAGGTTTTCAAGGTTATACTTTACTCCGCTGATCCTTACCCCTTATACCTTACCCCTCTTCCTCGTCAGATATTTCCGCACCGGTTCGTCATACCACTTCATTGCGATATAAGCAAAACCTGTCAGCAGCAATGCTGCCGGGATTATGATCAGGAAGAGCTGATCTGCAGCAGGCTTATGATTATTGTAATAATTACCCCACATCCACATCACGGCATAATGAGTCATATACAACGGGTAGGATATCTTTCCTGAAAACACACAGATCTTCCGCAGCCGGGAGCTCAGCTGCGCTCCTGCTCCCAATGACACCATCAATGGAAAATAGAGCAGCACGACCAGCGCTTCGATCAGCCAGTTCAAAGAAAACCAGGGCATAATAAAAGGTAGTGCCAGCAATACCGTCATTGACAGGAATCCCAGCTTTGTTTTGATAATAAGCCCCATACGATATACCAGCATCCCGGCAGAGAAAGAATAAGCGACGCGGACGCCGCCATCCCAAAAGCTATCCTTTCCCCATCCTCCCATCAGGTTGCCGGCACTATACCCTGTATAGCAAAGCGATGCCGCCGCAACCAGCAGCAGGAGGAGCATAAAGCGTTTACTCATTTTAGACAATATAAGGGCATACGCGATATTGGCTATATATTCCCAAAACAATGACCATGCAGGAGCATTGAATCCAAACAGGTTAAAAGCGCGGTCCGGCATAACCGGGAAAGGGATCAGTAAAAGGGAAGCCAGGCATAATAACACGATCCTCCCGGCACTGTAGGTATCCGCCTGCCCGCCAAAGGGATCAAAGAAGAGCGCCAGCACCCCCAGCGCAGTGCCCAATACTATCAGGGGATGCAACCGTATCAGCCTTGATTTAAAAAACTCCCATGTACCTATCTTCTTTATCCTGTTGTCATAGGCATAGGCAATGACAAAACCGGAAAGACAAAAAAAGAAATCCACTGCCAGGAAACCATGCCCTATAAAATTTTTAGTATAGTCGGTATATACTATTTCCATAAAATGGAAAATTACCACAGATAGTGCTGCTACTCCTCTTAAGCCATCAAGGATCTCAAAGTGTTGTCTGGTTTCTAAAATGCCATTCCCTGGTTTTTGCATATTCATATTTATCAATAATAGCTTATAATAATAAGCTGACCGCCATAGCCGCCAAAGATAAGAACCCTCCGGTTGTTCCAACGGATTTCAATCCGTTGCGTGTTTCCGTTTGCGAAAAATTGAAATACGCTCGATTTAGTGATATAAAATATCACTATTGTCCGACAAATTGTAATAAGCGTTTGAATTTCAGCTAATCGCCTCACCCCAGCCCTCTCCTCGCGGAGAGGGAGCACCTCCTTCTATTGCAAAGGGTTTGAGTGATTTCAAAATATTTTTAATCGGACAACAATGATAAAATATCTATTTTTGCACTTTGCTAAAAGGAAATGGTGTCTTCCTAATTGAACCGCTCATCTTTTTGGGCTGATGGCGCCTGCAGGTTATACGATATTGTATTAACATTCACGTTATAATTTGTAGGAATGCAAAAGCTAAAGACTTCTCTTGAACATCTCTTTATTGTTTCGTATCTCGTAAAATGGACGGTATTAGTATTACCCGTATCTGTTACGGTGGGTTCGCTTGTTGCTCTTTTTTTATGGCTGCTTGACAAAGCCATGAACCTGCGGTTCGCTAATCCGTGGCTGTTGCTCCTCCTGCCGCTGGCGGGGATACTGATTTACTTTTTATACAAAGTTTCAGGCAAGAATGCCGAAGGCGGCAATAATCTCATCATGGATGAGATCCACGAGCCTGGCGGCGGCGTGCCATTCAGGATGGCGCCGCTGGTATTGCTCACTACCGTTATTACGCATCTGTTTGGCGGCTCTGCCGGCAGGGAAGGTACGGCAGTGCAGATCGGCGGCAGCATTGCCCAGTTTTTTGCCAAAAAGCTTAAATTATCGAAAGAGGATATCAGGACGCTGCTCATGACCGGTATAGCTGCAGGGTTCGGCGCCGTATTTGGTACGCCGATCACAGGAGTCATCTTTGCATTGGAAGTGCTGGCATTGGGCAGGATAAAGCATGATGCGCTGATGCCCTGCTTTATCGCCAGTGTGCTGGCAGATATTGTATGCGCTGCATGGGGCATCCATCACACCCAATACCACATTGATTTTACCGAAACAGGTACTGTATTTCTGCGCTTTTTTCATTTCAACTTTTTCCTGCTCATTACGGCGATCATTGCCGGTGTGACCTTCGGCCTTGCAGGATACATGTTCGCTGAAATTTCTCATACCATAAAAAATTACTGCAACCGGTGGATCAGCATTAAATGGCTGATCCCTGCCATTGGCGGGCTTGCCATTATAGCATTTACCTATATCCTCGGCACACAGGATTATTTAAGCCTGGGGGTAACCAATCCTGATCCAAAAGCAGTTTCGATTGTATCCTGCTTTAAGGAAGGAGGCGCTACTTATTTTAGCTGGTTGTGGAAGCTGCTGTTTACTGCTATTACCCTCGGCACAGGTTTTAAAGGAGGTGAAGTAACGCCTTTGTTTTTTATTGGCGCAGCACTCGGCAATACTATTGCAACAGTAACAGGGGCACCGGTTGATCTGATGGCAGGGCTGGGATTTATTGCTGTATTTGCCGGGGCTACCAATACGCCCATCGCCTGCACCTTCATGGGTATTGAACTCTTCGGCGCAGATAATGTGCTGTATTACGCGGTAGCGTGCTTTACCGCTTACTATTTCAGCGGGCATTCAGGCATTTATCATGCACAACGCATCGGCGTTTCCAAGGTGAGCAAACTAAATCATCATACCAATGAGACATTGCATAAAGTAAGACAGGAACGTATTAAAAACAAAAAATCATGGTCCAGAAAGTCAAACATCATTCGTTAGGGAAGTTGGAGATCTACATAGCGCCGGCACACAAAGTACAACATGGCAGTAAGAGCCTTTTCCGAAAGCTGTTCCCAAAATCCACCTATATGCACCTCATTGAAGAAGCCAGGAAAGATGGCATCATCAATGCTGCTGCGCATAGCACGCACACCAGCTTTACCACAGACGGGAAGATCATTTCTTTCAGTGCGGAAGGAGACAATTCAAAGCTGGCGATGTGCGTGGAGCTGGTAGATAAAAGAGAGAAGCTGGAAAGATTTTTTTTACGGCACAGGGATTCATTACGGGAAAAAGTCGTTATTTACAAAGAAGTCGAATTCTGGGACGTAGAATAATCAAAGGTGAAAGCAATACTGATCATATGGCTGGGCGGCGGCATAGGGAGCGTACTTCGCTACCTGGTGCAACTTGGAATAAGTAAGCTCGTAACCGTTACTTTTCCCGCAGGCACATTCCTGGTAAATATTACCGGGTGTTTTGTTATCGGGCTGCTGTATGGCCTTTCCGGCAGGTATGCTGCATTGACATCGGAATGGAGGCTTTTTCTTATCACCGGTCTTTGCGGCGGCTATACCACTTTTTCCAGCTTTTCGTATGAAAGCATCAGCTTATTCAGGCAGGGAAATTATACTTATTTCATTTTGTATACCGTGCTGAGCGTGGTCATAGGCTTATTCTCTACCATAGGGGGAATGAATATCGTTAAGTAAATACTATTTTGTATGGAAGCGAAATACAAAAGAATACTGATAACTATTGACAACAGTGCTTATTCCATGAAGGCCGCAAGGACAGGCTTTTCACTTGCGCATGAATTAAGAGCGAGCATCGGGCTGTTGTATGTGGTAAACAAATCCAAAGAAGTAGTAAATGCCGACCTGGGAATAACGCCGGAACAAAGCAAGATGGTTTTGCTGAACGAAGCCGAAAAAACGATAGAGCAATTCATACGGTTGTACAACGGGGTGGAACACATAGACCGTTTTACACCGGAAGGGTTTCCCGAAAAAGAGATCCTTAATATAGCGAAGGAATGGGAGGCAGATGTGATCGTTATGGGAACGCACGGCCGTTCAGGGCTGGAGAGAATGCTCACCGGCTCTCTTGCGGAATATATTATTCGTCATGCCACCATACCCGTATTGATAACACCTCCGCGAATGGTGTAACACAGTCAAAAACGCTCCTACGGGCTCACACATCATTAATTCCCGATTGCATAAATTGTTTTTCCTGAGAGGTCCTTCGAATTATTCAACTCATACTATGTTTGCAAACCCAACCGGAAACCGGAGGCTGGGATAATAATATTTTATACTGTATAATGCCTTTGCGACTAAAAACAGCAGAACATGCATATTAAACGAAAGGGATGGTTACTATGGATAATTGCCGGCTGGACACTACAAGCAGAAGCGCAGCAAACCGCTTCTTCATATATTGCGACGGGCACTATCCGGGATTCTGCTACTGCCAGGGCAGTTGCCTATGCCACCATCAGCCTGTTTGATACTGCTGACAACAATATTGCTTCTACCTATTCTCTTGAAAACGGGACCTTTAAAACCGCTCTTCCCCAACAAGGGCAATACAGGCTTGAAATAAGTTTTGTAGGGTACAAAACCAGGGAGCTTGAGATAACTATCGGCTCGACGCTCGCGGATCTCGGTGTTCTTCTTCTTGCGCCCGGGAATGATTACCTGCAGGAAGTACGCATTACCTCCCGCAAAAGACTGGTGGATCAGAAACCCGGTATGCTGGTATATAATGCGGAAAATGATATCAGCAATAAAGGAGGTACTGCCGCCGACGTGCTGCGGAAAGCTCCGGTGCTGAGCGTGGATGCCCAGGGCAATGTAAGTATGCGGGGCAGCAGCAATCTTAAGATACTCGTGAATGGAAAATATTCCGGACAGATGGCCCGCAGCGCAGCAGATGCCCTGAACATGATGCCTGCGGATATGATCAAATCCGTAGAGATCATTACAACGCCTTCGGCCAAGTATGACGCGGAAGGAGCCGCAGGCGTTATCAATATCCTCACCAAAAAGGGAACAAGCGACGTGAGCGGTACCCTGGAAGCATCGGTAAGCAATATGGAGCAAATGCTTAATCCCCGCCTGTCATTATCCGGCGCAAAATGGAATATCAACTTTGCCGGTCACCTGCATCGCCTGCGCCGGAAATCAGCAGAAATAACAGACAGGAACACCCTTTCCGGCACTACCGTTACTAACCGGCTGCAGCAGTCCATTGAAAAAGATAATGCGGCGCCACATGGCTCTGCCGATCTCACCGTTGAATATATCATCAATGATGCCAGCGAACTAAGTCTCGGCATCAACGCGTGGACAGGCAAATGGCCCGACTACAGACATGCCGGGACTATCGTGAGCATGCCCGATGGCAGCATTACCGAGCAATACCTCCAGGACATTGCCAGCGCCGGCAATTACCTCGGAGCAGATATTAACCTTGCTTATAACAGGCATTTTAAAAGAGCAGGACAACAGGTTACACTGCAGGTGCAAAATTCCCCTTCAAGAGATCTGTCGGACTATGATGCGGTACAGACATCTGCCGGCAAAGACCTGCTCTACCGGGAGATCAACAACAGCAAAACACAAAACAGGGAATGGACCTTCCAGGCAGATTATGTTCACCCGCTCAATGCAAAGGGAACTTTCCACCTTGAAACGGGAGCCAAGCTTATCCTGCGTAATGTAGGCAACCGCTATGCCGTATCAGCAAGTGATCCATCGGATGTACATGCGCTGGCGCCCCAGCCTGATCGTTCAGACCATTTCAGGTACAGCCAGGATGTAATGGCCGGTTATGCTATGCTGAGGCTGAACCTGCAACGCAACTGGTTCGTAGAATCAGGGGCAAGGCTGGAAGCTACTTATATCAAAGGCAATTTTGTATATAGCGGCAATGCCTTCGACAACCGGTTCCTCAATGTAGTGCCCACTGCCACGCTTTCCAAAAAGCTGGATGAAAGCAGCACTTTCACGCTTAGCTATACCAAGCGGCTGACCCGGCCCTATATATGGGATCTCAATCCTAATGTAAATGCCAGTGACCCGAAAAATATTCAATCCGGTAATCCGGAGCTTCAGCCGGAGATCGCCCACCAGGCAGAACTTGCCTACGGCTTGAATACCGGTAAAGCCTTTTTTTTGAATACCTCCGTCTTCTGGAAGCAAACGAACAACGCTATTGTTGAATTTATGGAGACCAATGCTGAAGGCATATCATTCACCAGCAAGCAAAATCTGGCTGCCAACAGGCAGTTTGGCCTTAACCTGTCGTCAACAGCCCAGCTTTCCGAACGATGGACTGCCAACGGAAATGTGAACATCAACTATTTTGATTATAACAGCACGGCGCTTAGCATACTCCGCTCCGGTTGGGGGGCGGAGATCAACCTGAACAGCACCTATAAGCTCCCGCGTAGCTTTTCCGTTCAGGCTTTTGGCGAATATGATACCAGGCAGGTAACCTTATTGGGTACGCTTGGCCGCAGGTATTATTACAGCCTGGCCGCTAAAAAGGAAATTAAAAAAGCAAGGCTCACGGTTACACTGGCGGCCGTTAACCTGTTTACCAAATATGTGTCTCAGGCAGATGAGAAGCAACGCCCCACATTTATATCCTCAGTAGACAACCGCTATTACAACCGGGCAGTTAAGCTTACCGTAAACTGGGAGTTTGGCGGAGCGCAAAGACAGCGAAAAGAACTAAAGCGGATTGACAATAATGATATTAATGTACAGGGCAAAGGATGAGCATATTGCTGGAATTAATGATAATTGTCCGGGTGAATGCGCAATCGTGAATTTATTGACTATTCACCATTCACAAAATTATGCGGTATATTATGGTTAATGCAACACTAATGTTATGTCAAACGTGAAACGACAGACGACAAATGTGAGGTCCTCACATTTATCGCCTGCCTGCCGGTAGGCAAGTCTCACCTCTCACAAAGAAATACGAAAAATAATTGTTGACATAACACTAGTTTTTGTAAGCAAAAGATTTTTGAGGCTGCACCCTGAATGCATCCTTCTGTAAGCCAATCTTATTATAGGGAATGGCTTTAAATCCTTTCCGGTTTGCTTCAGGCTTTACCCTGAAATCCTTATCCCCGATATTATATATCCACGGGTTGCCGTTAGCTACTATATCACTGTCGTTGCTGTAGGTCTTTGTTACATCAGATAACAGGTTATCGTGCACATGTACAATTTTCAGATCAAGCCCGTCGTGCAGGTCAAGCCAGCGACCTCCGTAAGCTATATTATGCATGATGTTATTGTGCTTTGCCACAGCAGGCTCATCTGCATACAGGGAAAGTAATGCCGGGTATTTTTCAGAATACGGAGGTTGTTTATAGTTCATAGCATCCATTCTTTCAAACAGGGTATTGGTGGTGCCGTTAAAATAATAAGCTGCCCAGCCCAATCCACGTGAATCCACATGTACCGCAAGATTGCAATTGACAAAAATATTATTGTCTACCATATTATCCCGGCCACCTCCGATCATAATGCCTCTTGCGCAATTTGAAAATATATTGCCTGTTACAGTAGTTCCGCTCGCCCAGTCGTCAAGATATACTGCATTTACATCATGCGCTCCCGGCCCGGTAAGATCATGGAAATAGTTGTAGCGGATAATATTTCCCCGCTCCGTCCAGTCGCGCCCCATATAAAACCCGCCCACATCGCCGGTCTCCAGCGCCAGGTCAAACAGCTCATTATACTCTATGATATGCTCGTTGCCATTGAGCAATATGCCGGCGCCCGGGCCTTCATGAATGCGGTTGTGCGCAATATAATTGCCCACACCGGTAATGTTAACGGCAGGCTGGTAAGTTCTTATCCACTGGCTGATATCATGTATATCATTATTGATGGCAAAATTCCCTGCCGGTGTAAGCGTCTTCCGGTCGCCGCCAATTAATATAATGCCACCGCAGGCCACATCATATATATTGCAGGAGGAAACCCCGTTTTTTTCTCCGCCATTGATCAGCACAGCATTATTACCCAGATTGTCAAAAGTGCAACCGCTGACCGTATTGTTCCTTCCACCATTTATTACCAGCCCGTTGCCGCGCGAAAACTCAAAGAGGACGCTCTCTATATGTGTGTTCTCTACCTGGTCTAACTGCATCAAGGGCTGATCGAGCAGGGAAATAAAAACCTTAGCACCAGTCAGGGAGGCGGGTGGCCAGAAATATAATTTTCCCCGGGTGCGGTCAAGATACCATTCTCCCGGCATATCAAGCTCCTCCAGTATATTCTGCGCATAGTAACGTTGGTCTTTTGACAGACCATAATGGGAGTGCGGGGGCTTGATATAAATCGTTTTGGCAGCGGTATCTATGGATTGAATATGCAGCAGCTCATCATACCAGTCCCATGTCCAGTAGCCATGCAGGAAAATATTGCTGATATCAGACCATCTGGCGGGCCGGTCTTCACTATAAGTAAATTTTCCATAGTGCCTCCCTACCGGAATGCCAAACCGCTTATGCGGCAGATCGCCCTCAAATACCAGTTCGCCTGTTTGAGGCACATCGGCTATTTTTGCCCATCCTTCATTAGGCCATCTTGACAAAGGCATTTTTTTACCGTTGAAAAAAAGCTCTGTGCCCGGCCCGCCACGATTGGTAATATTTCCATAGTCTGTTATTCCCATTGCTTTCAGATCAACTTCCATAATATTATTTCTGAAAGCGGGATCTATCCTTTTCAGGATGTCCGTATCCGTTATAGAATGAAATCCTGAGATCTCTTTATCGCCTGTCAATTGCACTTTCTCCCCGGGATAATTCTTCCAGGTGATCTTCACATTAGCATTTCCGCTGCTTTCTCGGGATAATATGAATGTCTTATTGATGGTATAGTCGCCGCCGCGGATAATGATCTCAATGCCTTTGCCGGGCATTTGCTTTTGTGCATTGAGCTGTTCTATTTGTTCTCTTGCTTTTTCTAAAGTCCTGAAAGGGCCGTCAGTGCCCGTAGCATTGGCATCAGCCAACCTGCCGGACCATGCGTCATTTCCCGAAGGAGACACATAAAAAGTAATGACTGGCGGGACTGCAGCAAACGCTTTTGCGGAACTCATTATGAAAAGCAGGAACAGGTGAAGAATATGTTTCATTACAACAGGTTTATTCATTACATATACTAAGATGGCTCTTGATGCAAAGTACAATATCCCTAATATTTCATGCAAAACGTACAAAGAATGAGCCATTTTAGGAGCGGGATAAACTGCGGCAACAGTTGCTTCGTAGCGCTATAGCTTTTGCCAAACCAGAGTATATCCCATCATATTCTCAGCAACAAAAAGCCACCAATGCTGCCTGTCAATATGATCACAACCGTGTTCAGCCTTTTAGCAAAAAGCATCAGCGCAAGACATACAGCCAGGATCACCGCACCCTGCCATTGCTGTACCGATGAGGTAAACAGGTGAAGCCCTACCACAGCTATTATTGAAATGGAAGCGGCGCTTAATCCGTCTAAAAAGATCCTCAGCTCCTGGCTTTTCCTGGCGGAGGAAAGCAACCGGTGCAAAAAAAAGGAAATGAAAAACGAAGGCAGGAAAATGCCAACGGTAGCGGTCACGCCGCCCATTGTTCCGCCGATAAGATACCCGGCAAATGTGGCGCTCGACAGTATGGGACCGGGAGTGATCTGCCCTACGGCAATGGCGTCCATCAGTTGCTGACGGGTCAGCCAGTGGTTATTCCGTACCAGCGATTCATCCATATATGCAAACAGCACATAGCCACTGCCATACAGTACCGCGCCGATCTTGAGGAAGATCAGGAACAGTCTGCTGTCGGAAAAGCGGGTATTTATTTGCAGCAACAGCGGAGAAAAAAATAAGCCCGCCAGCACCGGTAATTTATCTTTTGCGCGGTAAGTAATATAATTGAGGGCGCCTGCCGCTATGATCAGCAGTACTTCGTTCATGCCATACAGTGAGCCGGCAAAAATCAAAAGGCAGAGTACGATAAGGGTTGTATTGTTCTTCAGGGTTTTGCCCGACAGCCGGAAGACAGTGCCGATGACCAGTGCGGTGGTGGCAGGCCGGATACCGAAAATAAAATCCTGCACATCCGGCAGCGAGCTGTACCGCTGGTAAAAATAACCGAAAACCAGGCAGATCAGCATGGCAGGCAGTATATAACACATGCCGGCAACCACCAGTCCCAGACGGCCGCCACGCTCCTTTCCGCAATGCATCACCACTTCAACGGCATTTGGCCCCGGGATGATATAAGAAGCACTCAGCACATCCATGAAATGCTGGTGGTCTATCCATTTACGCCTCACCACCATTTCATTTTCTATGGTGGCTACCATACCTGCAATGCCGCCAAACCCTATAGTGCCCAGCTTTAAGCAGGACAAGGCAATTTCCTTTAGCTTCTTTGCTTTACTTTCTTCTACGATATTTTCCGGGGACTGTAATGTCATTTGACAGGGATCAAAGATAGAGCGCAAAATATAAACCTAAATCTCAACAATGCTAATGTTGTTTTGAAGCAGATCTATTGCACAAATAAGCATTTTTATGGCAGATATGAGCAGTATGTGCCGGTTATAAAAATAAAACACTCTCTTTCACCTTCTCTTATCAATCCAAATAAAATTTAAATTAGCAGCTTTAACCGGCAATAAATAGTATGCAATGAAGCTATATTCTGTCAATACAGGTTATTTTAAATTGGATGGCGGTGCTATGTTTGGCGTGGTACCTAAGAGCATGTGGAATAAACTGAACCCTGCCGATGAGAATAACCTGTGCTCCTGGGCTATGCGTTCCCTGCTCATTGAGCACGGCGACAGGCTGATACTTATAGATACCGGATTGGGTAATAAGCAGGATGCTAAATTCTTCGGGCATTATTACCTGCACGGCGATGATACGCTCGACAGGTCACTTGCAAAATATGGGTTTCACCGCAATGATATTACCGATGTATTCCTTACGCACCTCCACTTTGATCATGTGGGAGGGGCTATAGTTATTGAGAATAATAAAATGGTGCCGGCATTCAGGAATGCCGTGTTCTGGAGCAACGAACAGCACTGGCAATGGGCCATCAAGCCCAACGACCGGGAGAAAGCCTCTTTCCTTAAAGAAAATATTCAGCCCATACAGGACAGCGGCAGGTTGTGCATGATAGAAGTGAAGGAAGATATTGCTTTTATGGATGATATTACCATCCGGTTTGTGAACGGGCATACCCGGGCTATGATGCTGCCGCAGATCAATAATTATAAAGAGAAGACCATTGTATATATGGCTGACCTGCTGCCTTCGGCAGGGCATATACCTATCCCTTACGTGATGGCTTATGATATGTTCCCGCTGACCACACTGCAGGAGAAGAAAGCGTTTTTGCAGGAGGCATTGCAAAATGATTTTATTTTATTTTTTGAGCACGATCCTGTGTATGAGTGCTGCACGCTTGCCATGACGGAAAAAGGCATTCGCCCGAAAGATTTTTTCAGGCTGGATGAAATACAGTGATAAGTGGTAAGTGATAAGTAGTAAGTTGAGACGTCAAAAGTGAGGCGTGAATTCACTATTGCCCATTCACCTTCTTTATAACTTCATTATGATATAATGATGAATAAGCTCCTGCTATAGCCTGGGGCAGATCAATCTCATGAACGGAAGAAAGCACAAAATGAAAGATGAAGCAAAAATGGTGATTGATATTATAATGAATGGCGGAGCCCCAGCCGTTTTTCATGGTATGAGCGAAGAAGATGTGGAACGGATCATGCAATATCCCTTCAACATGTTTGGTTGAGATGCTTCCATACGGGTATGGAACGAAGGTATGCCTCATCCGAGAAGATATGCCACCAATGCGAGGGTGCCGGGCAAATATGTGCGCGAAGAAAAACAGATCACCCTGGAATAAGCGGTGAGAAGAATGACATCGCTGCCTGCTCATGAATTTCAGTTGTGCAACCGGGGACTGCTGGCAGAAGGATTACGGTAGATGGGTGAAAACATACCGGGCTGCGTAATGGAATGGTAGTATACGGCCCGGCAAAAGAATAGCCGCATGTTTCCTTTCAATCCTTACATTTGGCGGCTATAACCAAAGTATTGTTATGTTTAAAACGATCGTTTCATTTTTACTGCTCGCCGGTATTTTTGTATTCTGCTCATGTGGTGAAGCGCCCGCTAAGAAGGAGTTACAAAAAGAAAAATGGATTTCCCTGTTCAACGGAAAAGATATTAATGACTGGATCGTAAAGATCAATCACCATGAGGTGGGGGAAAACTACGGCAATACCTTCCGGGTGGAAGACAGCCTGATCAAAGTAAGATATGATCAATATGATACTTTCAACAACCAGTTCGGGCATTTATATTTCAAAACTCCGTTTTCTTATTATCACATAGTGGTGGAATACCGCTTCACAGGTATATGGCGTAAAGATGCGCCGGAATATACGTTGAAAAACAGCGGTGTAATGCTCCATTCTCAGGACCCGCGTACTATGCTGAAGGACCAGGACTGGCCTATTTCAGTAGAGCTGCAACTGCTGGCGGGGCTGGGAGACGGCAATCCCCGTCCTACAGGTAATATGTGCTCACCCGGAACAGATGTGATATATAAAGGGGTGATTGACCCAAGACATTGTATAGAATCCAGCTCAAAAACTTATGAAGGAGAGCAATGGGTAAGGGCTGAAGCCATTGTGCTGGGCGATTCCCTGATCACGCATATCATCAATGGAGATACGGTATTGCAGTATTCCAAACCCCAGATTGGTGGCGGTGTGGTCAACAACTATGATCCTGCCGTCAAGATTGACGGGAAGCTGCTGAAGTCAGGATATGTTGCCCTGCAAAGTGAAGGTCAGGAGATTGACTTCCGGAAGGTCGAGCTGCTGAACCTCGAAAATGATCCGCGGTATAAGCACTGACCTGTGCAGCAAAGAATAGTGAATGGTGGCGACAAACGTGAAAGGTAGTACCTGACGTTTGCCGTTTCACGTTTCACCATTACCCAGGGTATCAGTCTTTGGGATCAAGTATCTGGTCAATCCTGTCGGCCAGGTCCTGCAGGTGATACCGGGTCATTTTATCGGCGATCGACGGGTATGCTGCTTTGATCTCTGCCCTTATCTCCCGCAGATTTCCTTTTAATACAGAGATAATATCACTTTTCCGGGTGTCGGTCATGGCTGCAGGAGCGCCTATACTGAAAAATATCCCGCCAAAGGAGGTATTCGGCGGGTTTACGATCAGGCGTATTCTTTCAATATATGCCTTCTGCAGGTTGCGGCGATACATATCTATAGGTTTTTTTGATGCAAGCTCGCTCCATATACCTTTTTTCAGATCGGTAAGCATATCTGTTGCATGGTAGGCTTTGCTGTTTTGTTCGGCTTCCATGCTTAGCAGTTTGCTGATGGTAGTGGTGCTGATAAGCCTGTTCAATATGGCTTCTTGCCGCTGGCTTATCACTGAAATACCGGTATTTCCTATGCGGTCAAGTATCTCATTGTCAATCAACCATGTGGGTGTAGTGAACAATTGCCTGTTCAGAAACACCATGGCTTCTTTTTGCCTGGCCGCCGGTACATATTCATATACTACGCCTGGCTGCTCCACTGTTTTAGGCGTTTCATAGATACCGCCGATGTTTTTGGCTGCGTGGTTCATATACCGTCCAAACTGGGTAGTCACCTCATTATATATCTCAGAGAGATTTTCATAATCCCTGTCCGGTTCTTTTGTCCATTCCAGGAGATGGGGGACAATTCTTTGCAGGTTTTTAATGCCATAAGCACCTGCAAGCATGGCATTATCCCCTAGGTCTTCATTTTGAGAGCGGGGATCGTCGGGATTGTTTTCCGTTCCGAACCAAAGCCTTTTGTCTTTCAGCTTTTCAATGGTCAGCTTATTGAGTATTGGCAATTCTTCTTCAGGCGTTTTAGCTTCAGGATACCAGCGGTATCCCCACTCAATGGCCCATTTGTCGTAATCGCCTATCCGGGGAAATAAGCCGGCTTCATCAATATGATCTTCCGGCTGGGCAACATAATTGAAACGGGCATAATCCATGATAGAAGGAGTATGACCATGTGCTTCCACCCATTGCTTATCGCGTAGCTTTTCAACAGGCACGGTAGAGCTTGAACCAAAATTGTGTCGCAGCCCCAGCGTATGCCCTACTTCATGGGATGAAACAAAGCGTATCAACTGCCCCATGAGCTCATCGTCAAATTTCATTTTCCTGGCGCGGGGGTCCACGGGGGAACACTGTATAAAATACCAGTTGCGCAGGAGGGTCATTACATTATGGTACCAGTTGATATGGCTTTCCAGGATCTCGCCCGACCGCGGGTCGTGCACATTGGGTCCGCTGGCATTGGGAATGGTGGAGGGCTTGTATACTATAGCCGAATAGCGGGCATCTTCAAGGCTCCAGGTAGAGTCTTCCTGTGCTGTGGGTGCCATTTTGGCCACGATGGCATTTTTAAATCCCGCTTTTTCAAAAGCTGCCTGCCAGTCGTTCACCCCCCGGATCAGGTAGGGTACCCATTTTTTTGGGGTGGCCGGGTCAATATAATATACAATCTGCTTTTTAGGCTCCACCAGCTCTCCCCGGAGGTATTTTTCAATATCTTCTTCTTTGGGCTCAAGTTTCCAGCGTACTATAATGGATACATCTTTAATCCCCTGGGGGTTAGCATCGAAGTCTGTATAATTCCGGGCAAAATACCCTATTCTCGGGTCAAAAAACCGCTGCCGGGCCGGCGTCCGGGGCAGTAATACCATTGAACTGTTAAGCTCTACCGTGTATAGCACATTTTGGCCGCTGCTGCTGCCTGTAGCCGGTCTACCCGAAAGGGAAGAAGAGCTTCCTCCTTTGCTGTAGGTTTTTACGGTTTTGATCTCCACATTCAGCGGGTAGCTTTTCACATTTAATATATAAGACTTATCGGACTGGTAAGATCCTACCTGGAAAGCTGTTTTAGCAGAGGAGGAAAAAAACAGGACATCATTGTCTCCGTCAACATAGCTGGTAAAGTCAATGACAGTGCCCGTAGAATCTGTTGCAAGTGATTGTATATCAAATGAAGCAACTATAGGCAATACATTAGAGTTGTTGACTGACCTGAACATTGGCTGGGAAGAGTCTTTGGATATTTCATCAAAAGATACTTTTTTAAGAAATAATTTATGGTTTGGTCCCTTTTCGAAGCGTATCACATTGCTTCCGATCAGGTCGCCGGCATAACCAAAAAAGGAATTGCGCATGCCTGCCGCTGCTTTGGCGATGCGGTTGACTACCAGGATATCCCTGTTCATAAGAGAATCAGGGATTTCGAGATAATATTTGTCTTCAAGCCTGTGAACAAGGAACAGTCCTGAATCTGTCCTGGACTTACCGGTTATTACTTCATTATAGGGTTTGGGACCTGATTTTGGAGCAGCCGGTGCTTTTGGCGCAACCGGCGCCGGTGGTGAGGGCTGCGCCGGCTGCTTCTTTTGAGCCGTTGCTGCAGAAGACAGGATTATGATCAGCATTAAGAAGGATAAAAACCTGGTGAGCATGTGAATAATATTTGATTTTGATCAACGAAAATAGCGATAACATAAAAATCATATTTCTTTTTACAGGGATGGTATTCCTTCGCCGAAACTGCTCCAGCAGCGAAGGGGAGTTGGTTTCAGATAGCAGGGAGATTAAAAAAAACAAAATCCCGGAGTGTGTTTGGTATAAGAAATTTACTAAATTGCCCTCCCAACGAATTTTTTCTTCAATTATTTAAAAAATTTAATTTTTTTTTTTATTAGAATTGTAAATCAAAACCACACTTTAAAATTTGTAAATTTTTAATTCAAAAAATCAAGAATTATGGCTGAAACTAAACCAACCGCAACCGCTTCCTCTGTGAAGGCGTCGACATCTGTTCAACCTAAAGGGGGCAGCAATATTATATCATGGCTGGCTCCTGTTGTTTGTATTATTGCGGGTTATTTGTTCTGGAGATTTATATTAGGAAGCGATTCGGGTTTCACCAAGCCTGATCCTAATGGTGGCTTTTGGCCTGACCACAAAGGTCCTCTCGGTCCGTGGTATCGTATGTATGAAGGCGGTATCATTGTGCCGATCCTCATCGGGATGTTTTTAATGGTAATTGTATTTTCTATTGAAAGGTTTCTTACTATTTCAAAAGCAACCGGTAAAGGCGCTATTTCTGAATTTGTAAGAAAAGTGCAATATCATCTTGCCAACAAAAATGTGGACGCTGCACTTTCTGAGTGCGACAAACAGCAGGGATCTGTTGGTAATGTAATGAAAGCCGGTCTTCGTAAATATAAAGAGCTGATATCAGACGCTGAACTGACAACAGAACAAAAAGTTTTGGCTATACAGAAAGAAGTGGAAGAAGCTACAGCACTTGAGCTTCCTATGCTGCAGAAAAACCTGGTTTTCCTGTCTACCATCACTTCCGTAGGTACGCTGATCGCCCTGTTGGGTACGGTTATGGGTATGATCCGTTCATTCAGCTCTTTGGGCGAAGGCGGTGGCGCCGGCGCTGCATCCGAGCTTGCGGTAGGTATCTCGGAAGCCCTGTATAATACGGCAGTGGGTATTGCAACTTCTGCTTTTGCCCTTATCATGTACAACGTTTTCACTACCAAGATTGACGCTATCACTTACGGCATTGATGAATCAGGTTTTACGCTGACTCAAAGCTTTGCTTCCCTGTATAAATAAAAATACAGGCAGCATTTGTGGAAAGTCGGGAGTATTGAATCTAATAAGTCAATTAAAACAATTACAAGATGCCAAAAGTAAAAGTAGCCAAAAAAAGTACGTGGGTAGATATGACAGCTTTTGTGGATGTGTCATTTCTGATCCTTACCTTTTTCATTCTTGCTACCAAGTTCAAGCCTGATGAGCCTGTGGAGGTTAAGTTCCCCAGCTCCGTGTCGGCCGATAAGATCCCTGAAATGGATGCATTCTTGATAACTATTGATAAAGACGGCAGGGTTTTCGTACAGATGGATGATCCCAACGCAAGAAAATCTATCGCCGAAAACCTGAATGAAACACGTAACCTGGGACTTACCCCGGCTAATATTAAGTCGTTTACAAACTCTCCCAGTATTGGCGTGCCATTCGCAGGCTTAAAAAATCTGTTGGCCATGGAACCTGAGCAGCAGAAAAATGTAAGACAACCGGGTATCCCGGTTCCTGATTCTACAGGCGGTGAGCTTTATTATTGGATCAGAGATGCAAAATCTACCTATGCCGGTAAAAAGGTTTCCTGGTTGATCAAAGCGGATGATGCTACCAAGTATCCTGTAATCAAGAATGTGCTTGAAGCCTTTAAACGTAATGATATCAACAAATTCCAGTTGGTAACAAAATTCCGTGATGCCCCTATAGGGACGCCATTGTGGAATACAAGGCAAAACCAGATAGGAGCAGGCAAAAAGTAGCTTATCAGTTAGTTTAACAGTAAATTTTATTTTGTTAATATCAAAAACATAATCATATGGCAGCGATAGAAGAAGGCGGTGGTGGTGGTCATAAAGGCCCGGGCGTCAAAAAAGCCAAAAAACTCTCTACCAGGGTGGATATGACCCCAATGGTGGATCTTGGCTTTCTGTTGATCACTTTCTTTATCTTCTCCACAACCATGGCTCAGCCTACGGCAATGCAATTGATCATGCCGAAAGATACTGAGAAACCGGAAGAGCAGACTAAAGTAAAGGCCTCAGGAGCACTGACTATCATGCTTGGAAAAAAGGATGGACTGTATTATTATGAGGGAGATGATCCTACCAAGATACAGGCTACTGATTATAAAAAGATCAGGGACGTGATCATACAGAAAAAGAAAAATACCAAACCTGAAGACTTTGTGGTGGTAATTAAGCCCAATGACGAGTCGAATTATCAGAATGTGGTAGCTATTCTTGACGAAATGTCTATTAATGAGGTGAAGAAATTTGCAATGGTAAATATTTCACCGGTTGAAAACGAGCTGTTGGTAGCTACAGAAAAGGCCAACGGAATCTAATAAATAATTTGTGGAATCATTGCCGGTTCCGCATCTTATGTCATAATCAAAAAAGTTATTATGGAAGGAAATAAAATATTAAATGCCAGTCTTCTCGACATCATCTTTGATGGTCGTAACAAGACGTATGGTGCTTATGAGCTTCGCTCAAAGTACACATCACGGCTTTGGCGGGCATTGCTTATCACCGCTGCTTTGGCCCTTCTGATCATGATCATTTCAGTTTTGTCTGCAAAGCTGGAAGGACCCAGGAATGCCAAGCAGATACAGGTGAAGGAAGTAGAGATGGTTGATGTGAAGCAGGAACAACCTGTTGAGCCGCCTCCGCCTCCGCCCCCCAAGCCACCAGATCCGCCAAAGATAGAAATGGCGAAATTTACTCCTCCCAAAGTAGTGAAAGATGAGGAAGTAAAACCCGAGGAAGAAATGAAGGAAGTAGAAGAACTTAAGGATGTTGCCATCAGCACTGTAAACCAGGAAGGACAAAAAGACCTTGGTATAGTTGCTCCGCCGGTAGAAGATAAGGGTGGTGTGGTAGCAGCGCCCAAGCAGGATGATGAAGATAAGGTATTCCAGAAAGTGGAAATTGAAGCCCAGTTCCCCGGTGGTGAAAAAGCATGGACAAAATATATTTCCAGGGAAATCAACAGGTATATTGACGAGCTGCAGGAAGCCGGTAAAGCGGGTACCTGCCTGGTACAGTTTATCGTGGATAAAGAAGGAAATATCAGTGACGTGGAAGCGCTAACCATGAAAGGAACAAAGCTGGCTGAGATCTGTGTAAATGCGATCAGGAAAGGTCCCAAATGGACCCCTGCAGAGCAGAATGGACGTAAAGTAAAAGCTTACCGTAAGCAGCCTGTTACATTCCAGATTGCAGAAGAATAAATTTCCAGGTATTAAACAATTGTAAGATCCCCTCACACCAGAGGGGATTTTTTTATGCGTTGTGAAAAGTGAAGTGTCAGACGTGAGAGTCGGCGCTGCTCTTATTGCTATTGAAGCCTTCTGCTGAGGTAAATTATGAAGGGCCTAAGCGACCCCGGACGAAATAGGATGAGGAGTAGGGACAAATTGGTATATATTGCAAATTCAACGTCATCGCCGCCATGATTGAGGCGCGCCTGTCCGGTCAATTTGAAATGCGCCCCCTTAAAACCTGCCTGGAATATTTGTGTAATTTTGTTGCATTCATGAATGATAATCCGTAAAGAAGAAGTTTAACCCGAATGAAGTAAAATCCTTCCGGAATTTAAAATAAGAAATATGGGTACATATATAGTAAAAGCATTTGGCACGGAAGCCCCCGAGGCAGCTTTAAAGCAAATGAATATTGATCGCCGTGAAGTAACTGAAAAAGACGTTGAGATTGATATCCTGTATTGCGGCGTCTGCCATTCCGACCTGCACACGGCGAGAAACGAATGGCATGGAACCCTCTACCCGAATGTTCCCGGGCACGAAATAGTAGGGAGGATTACCAAAGCAGGTAATGGCGTTACTAAATTTAAAGCGGGCGATCTGGCAGCCGTTGGTTGCATGGTAGACAGTTGTCGTGAATGCGAGCAATGCAGAAAAGGCAGCGAGCAATACTGTGAAAAAGGGAATATCCAGACCTATAACGGGAGGGATAAGCACTTGAACAGGCAGACTTTTGGAGGGTACTCCGAGCGTGTTGTTGTGGACGAAGATTTTGTTTTACGCGTTCCGGAAAACCTGGAGTTGTCAGCCGTAGCGCCGTTGCTTTGCGCTGGCATTACTACCTGGTCGCCGTTGAAGCACTGGAACGCCGGCCCGGGAATGAAGGTAGGTATTGTAGGCATTGGTGGTCTGGGACACATGGGCGTGAAGCTGGCTAAAGCAATGGGCGCTTATGTGGTAGTGCTTACCACCTCCCCGTCAAAAGCAGATGATGCAAAACGGCTGGGAGCCGATGAAGTGATCCTGTCAACCGATAAAGCGCAAATGAAAGCGGCGGCTAACACCCTGCATTTTATAGTGGATTGTGTATCGGCGCAGCACGACGTGAATGCATATCTGAAGCTCCTGAAAGTAGATGGCACGCTGGCATTAGTGGGCGCCCCGGAGCACCCGCTGCCTGTTGCACCGTTCAGCCTCATCCCTGCCCGTAAAAATTTTGCAGGTTCCACTATCGGAAGCATTGCAGAAACACAGGAAATGCTTGATTTTTGCGGTAAGCATAATATAACCGCAGATATTGAACTGATCAGGATACAGGATATTAACAACGCTTACGACCGCCTGCTGAAAGGCGATGTAAAATATCGCTTTGTCATTGATATGTCGAGCCTGAAAAACTAAGGCGTAGTTATTTTTTATAAGGAATAATCAAAAAGCACGGTGTTTTGCAAAGTTTCTCTCTCCGTAACGTCCTGCATTATCAGCGGCGCTTTTTCAATAATATCGCCCGGTTTGAAATAGTCCTTTGCAAATACACCTGTGCCATAGATCCCGCTTTGCCCGTTTCGATCGTCAGTGACTTTGTAGTATGGTTCTTTATAAAAGGATCATTTCAGATAATCGCCCGGAAAACTTCCGAATGTGCAAGTAACAGCTTCTGATTCCGGTGGCTTCCCCATTGGTTTGTTTTAACTACCCGCTTTATTTACCGCACAACAATAGCATTGCCTGACGAATTAAGTACTGTATTGCCTAAAGTAACAGGCACTCCGTTTTTCCAGTATTTGGCTACATTATAGGTCCCATTGCTTTCCCATCCCGATACATACACATCATTGTCAAAAACTGCAATGCCTGTAGCGCCAGATGATGCTGTTGATAATTTTACAGGCTCCCCGTTTTTCCAGTATTTAGCAAAAGTTAACCCGCCACCATAATAATCCTCTTGTTCATATCCTGCCACATATACATCGCTTCCTGCCACGAAAACGGCTGTGCCAACGCCTACTGAAGCAGTACCTTCGGTTAATGTTGCAGCATTTCCGTTTTTCCAGATGGTAGCCATAGCCAACCCGGATGTTGCATTGTTTTGAGAGCCTGCCACATACTCATCGTTACCATTTATGAAAACAGCGTTGGCAAAACAATGCTTATCATTATTGGGTATGGTATTGGCCGGTATTATCCCGTTTGTAAATTCCCAGGGCGAAAATCTTCCCTGGGAGTTGCGATAACTTCCAACAGCATGAATATTGTTGTCATTTACATAAATACCTGTGCAGGAGCCATTACCGGTAACAATTTTTGATATAATGGGGTCATTGACGTCTACAGTTGTACCCGTTCCGTCTTTCCAGTATCGGGGAAGGTCGAATCCATTGATAATTTCCCAACCGCCAACATGCACATCATTGCCGTTTACAGAAATGGTATTGGCAGCAGATTCATTGGCGCCAAGGGTGGTTTTAGTGCCGTTTTTCCAGTAGTTAGCCAATTGTAAGTTGTTGATCCTTTCCTTTCCTGCTGCATATATGTCATCGCCATTTACAAAAATGGAAGTCAACGCCGATTCTTCTGTGCTTAGCGTAACAGCGGCGCTGTTTTTCCAATAAGTAGCTAAAGCGTAGGCACTATTATTTTGGGAGCCGGCCACAAATACATCGGGTACATAAATAATGTTGCCGCCGGTTATAGCCTGGCTGCCTGTTTTTATTTTTACTTCTCCCCTGGATGCTCCCACGGCAGGAACAATTACCTTCAGTTCTGAAGTGGTAGCTGATTGCACGGTGGCAGCCACACCATTAATAGTAACTGTATTATTGAGGGTTGTAGCGGAAAAATTGCTGCCCTTGATGATAAGGGTGTCGCCATAATGCAACGTGGTGTTAGATAAAGAGCTTACTTTAAGCGCGGTATCCTTCGGTGTCGGATCATCAACGGGAGCGCTATTATCTTTTTTGCAGGAAGACAATACAAGCAGAAACAGCATAAATGCTATATTCATTGCTGTCCTAAAGATGTTGTATTTTGTTGTTCTCATACAGGTTGAAACTTTTCACTTTGAAAGAAATATTACGATATAAAAGTAGATTAGGCTGAAGACCGTGGCAATCATTAAAAAAGATGATTTTGAAATGCCTGTATTTTAGGAATCGTGTAAACTCATCAATAATAACCGCGCAAATTTATCAATAGAATTCGTGTAATTTCATTACAAAGTAAAAAGCTGGCGGTCTTTATAAAAGGGGGACAGCGAAATAAAAGTATATTTAGAGACAGATCCCCGCAATCATAGAAAAACAATTGATTGCTCAAAAAATCATTAAAAAAGATGAGAAAAAACAGTGACTGTCGCGTTTAATTTGCAACTGATGATCAAAAGGATATTCATACCATTTGCGTGTTTGTTATTTTTTAGTCTTTGTGCTAAAGCACAGGCGCTTTTAAATAAAGACAGTCTGCTAAAAAAAATAGATACAGCAAAGGATGACAGCACGAAAGTAAATTTATATTATAAGCTTGCCGAACAATACTTCAAGCAAGACCTGGCACTATCTGAAAAATATGGCTTGCTGGGTTTAGCTTTAAGCAAAAAAATAAAATACCACCAGGGTGTTTTAGACTATTATACCAATTATTCCAATATTTTAAATATCAAAGGCGATTTTGACTCTACACTTGTTATTGATATGGAAGCATTGAATTATGCTAAACATTATGCAGACTCTGCAGAAATAGGCCGTACCATGCTAAATGTTGGTGTAGCTTACCTTCATTTGCAAGATCAGGAAAATGCCTTGAGCTATATTGAAGAGGCGAAAGATATTTTAAACAGAAACGGCGTTTATGAATTTGAGGCTCACACTTTAAATCTTCTCCAATATTTGTATCATTCTATGCACCAATATCGCAAGGGGGTAAATGCCGGTTTAGAAGCTGTATCTATTTTTGAAAAATCACAGGACAAAACCCACCTGCAACAAACATACAACAATTTAGGTTTGAATTATATCCAGTTACTCAAATACGATTCCGCCAAATACTTTTTGAATAAAGCCGGAATACTCGCAAGCGAATTAAATGACAACCAGGTGCTCATCACAACCAATCTGAATTATGCATTAATAGCGCTTAAGCAATACAAGGTTGACAGTTTAAAAGTATACTTAGATAAGGCGATGAATCTTTCCCGTACATATAATGCAGGCGAGTATAAAGGATTGGCTTATTATGGTGAGGCGTATTATTATCTATTTAAAAAAGATTACACTAAGGCAAAATTGATGGTGGATTCAGCAATCCTGTTAGTGGATAAATATAATATGCGCGATGTAAAGCAAAAGATATATGCAGTACAATCCGCCTTATATTATGCGATGCGGGACAGCAAAATGGGGTATTATTATTTCGACCAATACGAATTATTGAATGATAGCGTCCGAAATGAATCTATTATTAAAAACACTATTAGTATTGAAAAAAAATATGAAACCCCAAAAAAAGAAGCGCAAATAAGACTACAGCAGTCGCAGCTTAAACAAAAATCTCTCCTTAATTATTTTTTGATTGGAAGTGCCATTGCATTGCTTGCCATTCTGGGGCTAAGCTTCCGGAACTATAGGAGCCGGCAAAAGCTGCAGCAGGCAAGGATAGATGAATTGGAAACTGAAAAACAACTCACCGCTACGGAAGCAGTGCTGAAAGGCGAAGAGCAGGAACGTACCCGCCTGGCAAAAGATCTGCATGACGGATTAGGAGGCATGCTGAGTGGCATTAAATACTCACTAAGCAACATGAAGGGAAATCTAATTATGACGCCTGATAATGCACAGGCTTTTGAGCGCAGCATTGACATGCTGGACAGCTCTATTAAAGAAATGCGCCGTGTGGCACACAATATGATGCCGGAGATACTGGTACGATACGGGCTGGATACCGCATTGAAGGATTTTTGCAATGAAATTGACCGTAGCGGCGTGATCCGTACCAGTTACCAGTCTATAGGCATGGACAAAGTAGAATTAGAACAAACTGCATCTGTTACCATCTACCGCATTGTGCAGGAACTGGTGAATAACGTTATTAAACATGCCCGGGCAAAAACTGCGCTGGTGCAATTGCATTATTCCGGACAGGAAAAATTATTAGCTGTTACGGTGGAGGACGATGGCAAGGGCTTTGATGCTGTGATGCTGGAACGATCGGATGGGATTGGGTGGAGCAATATCCGGAACAGGGTGGAGTTTTTAAAAGGAAAAATTGACATTAAATCAGCTCCTGGTAAGGGCACTTCTGTACTTATTGAAATAGGTATGTAATTTTTTTGCATTTTTGATTTCTTAATGAAAGCAAGCGTATTTATAGTAGATGACCATTATATGGTGATTGAAGGTATTCGCTCATTATTGCAAAATGAAAAGGGTATTGAATGGATGGGCCATGCCACCACTGCCATATCCTGCCTCAGTTTTCTGAAACAACAACAGCCTGATATTATACTGATGGATATCAACCTGCCTGATATGAGCGGCATTGATCTGTGTAAAGCCGTAAGGCAGCAATACCCTTCGGTGTTTGTGCTGGGATTAAGCACGTTCAACCAGCAGGCTGTTATCCGCAATATGACGGACAATGGTGCATCGGGCTATGTATTGAAGAACGCAGATAAGGCTGAGTTAATGAATGCTATCACTACCGTACTGGCAGGCAAAACTTATTTTAGCCAGGAGGCAGCGGCTGCGCTCAGCGAAGCCACTCAGGAAATGCCTTTGATCACAAGGCGGGAAAAAGAAGTATTGCAACTGATCGCCGGAGGATTAACCAATACAGAAATAGCAGAGCGGCTTTTTATCAGCATTCCTACAGTCAATACCCATCGTAAAAGCCTGCTCGAAAAATTTGATGCGAAAAATACCGCGATCCTCATCAGCAAAGCCACCAGGCAGGGAATAATATAGCATAAGCTTACCGGTTTTTCTTAAAAGATCATTACACGCGATTACAAAAAAATCAGCCCCTGTAGAAACTGGAGCTGAAACCAAAACTCACTGCTATAAGAGCCCGTCCGGATATGAATATATCATCTAATTGCAGTTGTTCACCGGTTTTCCCGGAGGGATGGGAACAATATGCCGCAGGCAGGATCAGGAGACCTATCTTTACCGGGATTTTTAAAGGACACACAAATGAAAAAAGAATACTATAAACTTTTCTTTTTGACTGTAACAACTGTTTTTTTACAGCTTATTAAATTAAACGCTCAGCAGATAAATAGCGCCAAACCTAATTTTATTATTATCCTGACCGATGATCAGGGCTATGGAGATCTGAGCACTTATGGCAATCCAACCATTCATACACCAAATATAGACCGGATGGCGGCTGAAGGGCAAAAGTGGACAAACTTTTATGTTGCTGCTAACGTTTGCACCCCTTCACGGGCAGGGTTACTGACCGGCAGGCTGCCTATCAGAAGCGGGATGGCGGGGACTGCAAATCACCGTGTATTATTCCCTGGTTCAAAGGGAGGATTACCGGCAAACGAGCTGACAATTGCAGAGCTGTTAAAACAGAACGGCTATTATACAGCCCATATTGGAAAATGGCACCTGGGCAGCCAGCCGCAATACCTGCCAACCCACAACGGATTTGATTATTACTTTGGTATTCCCTATAGCAACGATATGGATCTTATAGATTCGGTACCTTACCCAAAGGCGATTGCCGAGCCCAAAAATGAGTATTTCCGGGTGCCTTTAATGCGTAATGAATCTGTAATTGAGCGGCCTGCTGTACAAAACACATTAACAGAACGCTATACCAGGGAAGCCGTTTCGGTTATTGAAAAAAATAAGAACCGCCCGTTCTTTTTATATTTTGCTCATAATATGCCTCATGTTCCTTTGTTTCCCAATGCCAGGTTCAAAGGCAGGAGCAAAAGGGGCACTTATGGTGATATTATAGAGGAAATTGACTGGAGCGTTGGCCAGGTATTGAAGGCTTTAAAAGATAACGGGCTGGATAAAAACACCTGTGTTGTTTTCATAAGCGATAACGGTCCCTGGAAGCTTTTTAAAGAACTGGGAGGATCTTCCGGTCCCTTGTTTGGAGCAAAGGGCAACAGTTATGAAGGAGGAGTGAGGGTCCCTGCCATATTCTGGGGCAGGGGGCTTGTGGCGCCACGATTTGTTGCCGAGCCTGGAAGTACACTCGATATTTTACCAACCTTTTTATCTCTTGCCGGAGGTAAATTGCCGCAGGACCGTATTTTGGACGGCTATGATCTTAGCGGTGTATTAAGAGGTAAACAGGAGAAAAGCCCGAGAGATGAATTTTACTACTATCATGCAGATGTTCTGGCGGGCGTTAGAAAGGGACCTTATAAGTTATTATTCTATAGCTCCAACTCTATCGGATATCCTGCGGACTTTAAAAAGCTGGATACGCCTGCATTGTTTAATCTTGATGAAGATATTTCAGAATCGAACAACATTGCATCAAAGCATCCTGAGGTCGTTAAAGCATTAGAGCTGCTGGCTGAAAAGCATTCAGCCACGGTTGAAAAAGTTGAAGATCAGTTATCAAAATGACCAGAAGTGGGCAACTTGTTGATTCTCAATGTTTTTTATCTTGTTTTGCTTAAGTAAACGATAAGGGCGGAGAGACAGGGATTCGAACCCTGGGTACAGTTGCCCGTACAACGGTTTTCGAGACCGTCCCATTCAACCACTCTGGCATCTCTCCATTGTGGGTGCAAGGTTACATATTCAAAAGGAAAATCACAAAAGGATTATTCATCCGTATCCTCGTCGGTCTCATAATCGCCAAAAGCATTGAAAAGCTTTTTAGCCTGGTAAATATTGCGGTTGTATCTGTTGCCGAGGATAATGACAGTAGCTGAATCCTGTATGAGGCGAGCGAATACCGTATTGTTGCCATGCCACCAGCCGTTGTGGTAGATGATTTTATCTTTATTGGGATATTCCAGCATGCGCCAGCCCAGCCCGTAATTTTTTATTCCTTTTTTCTCATGGCTGTAGCCGGTATACGCTGAATCAAGGGTTTCCGGTTTGAACATATTGCCATAGCTGAGCGCTGACTCCCATTTCAGGAGGTCGCGCACAGTACTATATACGTTCTTATCACCATACACTGCGTCAAGAAAAGTAAATTGTTCCTGTTTGTTCTTGTAATTGTAGGAGGGGAGCGACCTTGCGGAATCAGCCATAGTAAAAACATAGCTATTGGTCATGCCAATTGGGGCAAAGAAATTTTCATAAATGAATTGGGGGTAAGGTATGCCGCTCACTTTTTCAATAATAAGCGCAAGCAATGCATAATTGGTATTGCAATAGTGGAATGAACGGTCCGGCGCCGCTACCTGCAGCCTTTTTTTGTTTTGAACCAGGAACTGCAGCACATCCGTATTATATACTATCTTGTTCCTGCTCCAGCCCAGTTGTTCCATTACATGCACATAGTTGGGAAGACCGCTGCGGTGGTTCAGCAGTGTTTTTATGGTTACGCCTTTATAGGGGAAACCGATAAGGTATTTGGATACTTCGTCATGAATATCAAGCTTGCCTTCCTCCCATAATTTCAGGGTTGCCATAGCTGTAAATGTCTTGGAAACTGAAGCCAGGTGCAAGGGGCTGTCGGCGGTAATAGCGTCTTCCGTACCGATGTGGGCATGTCCTGCATATTTTTCAAAAATGACCTCTCCTTTTTTTGCTACGAGAAATTCTCCGCTGAAATGGCTTTTTTCCAGCACATTCTCGTAAAAGGCGGCAGCAGTATTGTAATAATGCTCAAATTCAGCTTTGGGCACGGCAGAAAGCGGTTGTGCAGCAGAGTCAACTTTTGTTGCCGGTACTGTTTTGTCCTTTTTTTTAATAGTGGAATAGTAGCACCCGGACGTATACAGCGCTACTAACAATACAGGATATAATAACTTTCTCATATTGGATTTAATTGCAAAAGAACGCTGAAACGCAATTACTTATTATTTTTGCGCCAATTTTACAATAAAATTATGAGCGACAAAAAACGGACCAGTTATCCAAAAGAGAAAATTAATATCCTGTTATTGGAAAATATCAGCGATCTCGCGGTAGAGAATTTTAAAAAAGCAGGATATAGCTCAGTCAGGAAAATTACCGGTGCAATGCCCGAAGAAGAGCTGGCAAAGCAGGTGAAGAATGTGCATTTATTAGGTATTCGCTCCAAGTCCCAGATCACCCCAACTATATTGCAGGCGGCTTCCAAATTACAGGCTATAGGATGTTTCTGTATAGGCGTAAACCAGGTAGATCTGAAGGAAGCAACTCGCCAGGGGGTAACAGTATTCAACGCCCCATATTCCAACACGCGCTCGGTAGCAGAGCTGGTAATAGCGCTTTCAGTGATGCTCATACGCCGTATACCGGATAAAAATAAAGCTGCCCAGGAAGGAAAATGGATGAAGGAATCCAAAGGTAGTTATGAGCTGAGAGGCAAAACCCTCGGGATCATCGGTTATGGTAATATTGGAGCCCAGGTGAGCGTGCTGGCGGAGGCATTCGGGATGAAAGTGATCTACTATGACATCGTTACCAAATTGCCATTGGGTAATGCACATCAATGTAAAACCATTAAAGAGGTTGTAGCGGAAGCTGATATTATAACGCTTCATGTGCCTGAAACCAGCCAGACAAAGAATATGATCAACGCAGCAGTCCTCAAAAACTTTAAGAAAGGAAGCATACTTATCAATTATGCCAGGGGAGAAGTCGTAGATCTTGATGCATTGCGCAATGTGCTACAAAGCGGGCAGTTATCCGGTGCCGCTATTGATGTATTTCCTGTAGAGCCGGAAAAGAATGGCGACGTTTTTACCTCTCCGCTGCAGGGATTGCCTAATGTTATTCTTACTCCGCATATAGGAGGCTCTACGGAAGAAGCGCAGGCAAATATTGGTGAAGATGTAAGTGTAAAGCTGATTAACTTTCTTGAAACAGGCTCTACCACCGGGTCCCATACTGTTCCTGAGCTGGCATTGCCTTTACAGGAAGGGACACACCGTATCCTGCATATTCACAAAAATGTGCCTGGCGTATTGTCTCAGATCAATACACTGCTGTCGGGGCATAATATCAATATCCTGGGTCAATACCTGAAAACAAATGACAATATAGGTTATGTGGTACTGGATGTAGATAAGCATTTGTCGAAAGAAGCGCTGGAGCTACTGAAAGGAATTAAGGAAACTATCAAGGCGCGGATGTTGTATTAGTGCCAGATCTGTCAAATTATATCTCCGGGTTATCGTGAGACGTGAGAGGTAAGTGCCTTTCACGTCTCACTTCTCATGTTTGTCTTTTCCCCATTCACTTTACAACAGCTTTCCTCATTATCTTTGCGCCATGCTTAAAGAAAAGATAAAAGCGCTTGCGGCAGAGTACAGTCCCGAACTGGTAGAGATGCGTCGTCATATTCATGCCCATCCGGAGCTGAGCTATAAAGAATTTGAAACTTCAGCGCTGGTACAGAAGCACCTGTCTGCTTTGGGTATTCCCTACGAAGTGAAAGCCACTACAGGAGTAGTAGGCCTGCTCGAAGGTAAAAACCCGGGCAAAAGGATAGTTGCCCTGCGGGCTGATATGGATGCTTTACCTATACAGGAAGAGAATGACATTCCCTATAAATCTCAAAATGCGGGTGTGATGCATGCCTGCGGGCACGATGCCCATACCACCTGTTTGCTGGGTGCTACCAGGATCCTTCATCAACTGAAGGATGAATGGGAGGGAACGGTTAAATTGATATTCCAGCCGGGAGAAGAAAAAAATCCCGGAGGCGCAAGCCTGCTGATCAAAGAAGGCGCTTTGGAGAATCCCCGCCCTTCGGCTATACTTGGGCTGCATGTTCACCCCCAACTGGAGGTAGGAAAATACCGTTTCAGGGGCGGGAAGATCATGGCCAGCGCCGACGAAATTTATATCACTATCAAAGGCAAAGGCGGGCATGCCGCTGCGCCGCAGCAGGCTGTGGATACTATACTGATCGCTTCGCAGCTTGTAGTGGCATTACAGCAGATCATCAGCCGCAACCGCAATCCTTTTAATCCGTCTGTACTATCCATTACTTCATTCCAGGGTGGCTATACTACAAATGTCATTCCCAGTGAAGTGAAGCTTATGGGTACCTTCAGGGCAATGGATGAAACCTGGCGGTTTGAAGCGCATGAGCTTATCCGTAAGCTCTCTACAGAACTGGTGCACAGTATGGGTGCAGAAATTGACCTCACCATTGACGTAGGGTATCCCTGCGTATACAACAATGAAAAGCTTAATGATCTGGCAGCATCCGGCGCCGCTGAATTTGCCGGTGCTGATAATATAGAAGAATCAGAATTGAGAATGGGCGCTGAAGATTTTGGATATTATTCCCAGGTGATCCCGGGATGCTTCTATCGCCTTGGTGCAGGTAATGTTGCCAAAGGGATAACCTCAGGCGTGCATACTCCTACTTTTAATATAGATGAGAAGGCGCTTGAGCTGGGAGCAGGTATGATGGCCTGGCTGGGCGCTACTGTTGACCTGGGAAAAGCTTGAAAAGGTTTCAGGTTACAAGACAAGAGGCTTCGGTTACAGGTTGTTTTCACGTTTGACGTCTTTCGTTTCACATTGACATTCACTTCTCACGTTTCAGTTCTCACCATTTTTTTCCTGCTGTGATATCAAATACCGTCGCAACAACCGGAAGCTCAGCACTACATTGATCACGATCCCTATACTGAAGATCAAAGAAATTACTCCAACGATCCGTACCGCTTTGACAAGGTTAAAGCCTTCGGGCTTGAAGGGAAGCTCTACCTGCTTTATGGCCTCTTCCGCATTTTGAATGATAACTGCCGCGTTGCCTATATTCAGCATTGCAAAAAACAGCGCCATAAAACCTACGAGCCGGATGCCTGATGAGGTTTGCGAGCTTAAGGGAATATCAGGGTTTGTGATGCTTTTTTTTAATTGAAGGGTTGCATAGCTGTGCAGCACTATTGAGCCGGTAAGCACAACTGATATCAGCATGAGCATAACATTAGGCGCTATCAGCATACTGAACAACCCGCCTAACACCAGAATGCCTCCGATGATAAGATTGATCCATGATAGTATGGTCGCTGTTTTTAAGGCTGTTTTCATGAAAATATATTTGCGTTACTGATCTTTTAAAATAAGCGACAGCTCTTCCAGTTGTTTTACATCAATAGAAGATGGCGCGTCGAGCATCACATCGCGCCCGCTGTTGTTTTTGGGGAAGGCAATAAAATCACGGATACTTTCACTCCCTCCCAGGATAGCGCAGAGCCTGTCGAAGCCAAAGGCAATACCGCCATGAGGCGGAGCGCCGTATTCAAAAGCACCCAGCAGGAAGCCGAATTTATGTAATGCTTCGTCATGGCTCATGCCAAGCGCGGTGAACATTTTTTCCTGCAGGCTGCGCTGGAATATCCTGATAGAACCACCTCCTATTTCATTCCCATTGAGCACCATATCATACGCATTGGCTTTTATGGAAGCATAAGGATGTGCAAGGTAACTGGCAGCATCTTTTATTTCGGGCGACGTGCTTATCATGATGTCAATATCAGACGGTTTGGGTGAAGTGAACGGATGGTGCCTTGCTACCCACCGGTTGTCTTCTTCGCTGTATTCGAAAAGCGGGAAATCGAGCACCCAAAGCAGTTTAAATTCATTGTCTTTTCTTAACCCGAGTCTTTTTCCCATTTCAAGCCTCAGCTCACTCATCGCCTTACGGGTGCGTTCTTCTGTACCGGCAAGGATAAGCACCAGGTCTCCGGGCGACGCTGCAGCAGCATTAAGTATACTTTTGAGCTGTGCCTCGTTATAAAACTTATCAAAGCTGCTTTTTACAGTGCCGTCGGCAGCATATTTGATAAAGGCAAGTCCCTTCATGCCGATCTGCGGGCGCTTAACCCAGTCTGTTAGCTCATCGGTTTGTTTACGGCTATATTCACTGCATCCCGGAACGGATATAGCTACTACAGTTTCTGCATCATCAAATACTTTGAAGCCCTGAGGTAAGCCTTCGGCTAAATCCGGTTGTTTGGAAGGAAAAGCATAGCCGGGAAACTTAAGGTTGGCTATTTTCATGCCAAAGCGAATGTCGGGCTTATCATTACCATATTGCCACATGGCATCCTCCCAAGACATGCGCTCTACTTTTTCGGTATATGCAATGCCTTTTACTTCTTCAAAAATATATTTGATAAGCCCTTCAAACATTTCAAGGATATCTTCCTGCTCCACAAAGCTCATTTCGCAGTCTATCTGTGTAAACTCAGGTTGGCGGTCGGCGCGCAGATCTTCATCGCGAAAACATTTTACGATCTGGTAATACCTGTCGTAACCGCTTACCATCAGCAGTTGCTTAAATGTTTGCGGGCTTTGGGGAAGGGCATAGAACTGTCCTTCATTCATACGGGAGGGCACTACAAAGTCGCGTGCTCCTTCAGGCGTGGACTTGATGAGGAATGGCGTTTCAATATCCATAAAGCCCTGACCGTGCAGGTAGTTCCTGGCGGCCCGGTTAACAGCATAGCGAAGCTCAAGATTCTTCTTTACCGCATTGCGGCGCAGGTCAAGATACCTGTATTTCATGCGGATATCATCTCCGCCATCTGTATCATCCTGTATAGTGAAAGGAGGAGTTGCAGATTTGTTGAGCACAGTGTAAGAGGTCGCATTCACTTCAATATCGCCGGTGGCTAATGCGGGATTTTTGCTGCTGCGCTCCTGTACAGTGCCGGTAACCTGCAGCACAAATTCTCTCCCCAGAGGATTTTCTTCCAGTTGTTTTGTTAATGCTTCTCCCAAAAGCAACTGAGTAATGCCATAGCGGTCGCGCAGGTCAACAAAAGTAATGGCACCGAATTTCCTGATAGTTTGCACCCAGCCGGCAAGGGTGGTTTGTATGCCGCTGTCCTGTAGTCTTAATGCTCCGCAGGTATGTGTCCTGTACATTGCTGTGTTTTTTAAGGAACGCAAAGGTAAATGAAATGTGTTGATTGGGGAGATAGAATATAGACGCTTGCTTAGCTCCGGGGCGCTTCCTGCACCTGCTTTACCGCAACTTCCATTTCCCTTTGCATTTTTTGCCTGAATCTTTTACTCGGTGCGAGAAAAATATAATAGTAAGCAAGGATCATTAAGCCTGTGCCAAAAGGGATCAATGCCAGGCGACGGGTACCGAATTTTCCTTCATCCCAGCCATAAAATTCCCCAATCATCCAGAGGCAGTTGGCGGTTATCCACAATACTACGGCAAGATTGTGCAGCAGTTCTGCAGTAATTCTCCTGGTTTGCCAGGTAATAAGGATAGCTACGGTAAGGGTGGGCACAATCATAATTAACCCGGCAACTCTGAGGTTCAGCGCCCAGCAAATATCTTTCAGCAGCCATAGGAGAATATGCAGATTTTCAATACGCCTGAATTTTGCCGGGATACAATACACCTGATCGTCGTTCATACCAAGAAAATGAAAATGAATAATGGCGATGCCTGAAGGCATTAAGCGCTCAAAAATAAAATACTGCTTTCATTTTTCATGTATAAACTGTACTTTTCGGCTAACTAAGTTTGCTGATGACGCTAAAGAAAATTTTTTTCAGCTATTCAAGGGTTGATGGCGCCGACTTTTCGTTGCGGCTGGCGCAAGACCTTAAAAATGCCGGCTTCAATGTATGGATAGACCAGCAGGATATCAGGGCAGGGAGTGAATGGGATCTCGAAATAGAAAAAGCGCTTGAAACCTGCGACTGCCTTCTTTTTATTGAGTCTGAGAAATCGGTAGTATCTAATAATGTTCTGGACGAAGTGTATTATGCCCTGGATCACCAGAAAAAGGTTATCCCGGTGATTTACCACGACAGTAAAACTCCCTACCGGCTGCAGAGACTGCAGCATGTGGATTTCAGCAAAAATTATGATGAGGGGCTGGCATCCCTGATCAGGGAATTAAAAGGAAATTTTCGATTACAACCTGTATTAAGTACAGCGCCCGTATCTTCATCACCTCAAAGGGTAAAGTATATTTATTTTGCAGGCGGACTCTTCCTTATAGCTGCAGTAGCGCTGGTATTGTTGTTTTTGAAGAAAAGCGATCGTGTCTCTATCGGTGAATCTCACTTTACTGATAAGGAAAGTATAGAAAAAGATACAACTCTCTACAGAGAACAAAGCCGGATAGCGACTGATGAGGCAACTAATACTATTGAACACTCACTCCAAAAACAAGTAACTAAAGGCCTTGGGAAAGACAATAATATCGGAGATGAAGGGATTTTAAGGAAAGAAGTTTTAGAAGGTGATTGGCGGCTGGTAAGTGTTGAGCCCAAGGTTGCTTCCCGGCGCGGATACCTGAAAATTGACGCTTTAGACGGTGATAAAATTGATATCAAAACTACTTCCCAGTTCTATTATACTAAAACCAACGATACTTCCTTCCTGAGCGTGTTTAATGTTATTGCAAATTGTACTTCGTGCACGCCGCAAGGTGAGATGAAGTTAAAGCCTGAAGATATTGCCGTAGGTTCTCAGACCTATAGCATACTAAAGCAGGATAAACCGGGTGTGGGAAAAGCAGGTGATACTGTAATGAGCGCCGGGTCAAATAAATCAATACGAGGGACTGTTTCGCTTCGCTTCACTGGTAAAAATACGGCAGCTATATCGGTGAGCTCAGGAAAGCCAGTTGAATTATCTTATGGGCTTATACTCCCTGCTTTCGTGTATACTTTCAGGTTTGAAAAGCTGGAGTAAGTGGTCTGCAGGTAGACCAGGAGCATAGTTTAAGAAATTATTTGCAGCACCAGAAGCCCTGTAGCGATAGCTGCAAAAAAGCTCACCAGCGTGCCGATGAGTACATATTCGGTAAGCCTTCTGTCCCGTGCCGTATTAAGCTCGCCAAACCTGAAAACAGATTTTGCTGCCAGTAAAAATCCGATCGCTTCCCATTGTTGTATCAGGATGAAGATAAAAATTAAAATCCGCTCCATCATACCGATTATCCTTCCTGCCTTTTCGAGCGTATCCTGACCGGCGCTATTAATGATTTCTGTTGAACCTTTTTGAACAGGCGCCGGTATCCATTTTGAAATAAAATTTTTGATAAAAAAAGAAGCTGGATGCAATAACACAAGTATTCCGGTAAGTATAGCGAGGCACTTTGTATTGCTCAGGAATGCTATGCTGATCATACTACCTGTTGTATATTTCCATACTATTCCTATAACGGCAAGATGTAAGGCCTGGTCTGCAAAAAACCATGCTCTTTTAGTATGTTCCTTCTGGAACTGAAGCTTGATCCCGTCAATAATGCAATGAGTGACTGCAATAAAAGCTGCCTGCTTCCAGTACAGCCAGCTTGTCGTAATCAGGAGCACCAGTATGCCATGAATGATGCAGTGGAGGTACAGGTATACCGATCTCCATTTATGTTTTTCTTTATCAATAATCCATCTGTATGACTGTAGAAAGAAATCTCCGATAAAGTGTGCAAGCAATAGCTGTAATAAAAAGGTCATGGTATTTTCATTGTTTGTGTTAGCATATACCGGTAAAAGGCTTCCATATCCATTATCTCATCATATCTTGCTCTTTTACGCCGTTCACTTACCGATGATTGTGTGATCTTCATTTTTCTCCCGATATCTTTCTGCGGCAGGTTGGGATATTTAAGCATAGTTGCAATAAATGAAGCAGATGTTACAGACCACGTATCTATTGTTATGCAGGCAAGCGAAAGCATAGTGTTCATAGTATAGTCAAACTCGGACCATGGAGAAGCGATCATTATGGTTTGCCTGGATGTTTTCAATTTTTCGAAAGCCTCACCGGATCGTACAAATACATCGCCATTGGCTTCGGTGATCTTAGAAGCATTATATGTTTTTTCTCCTATGCCAACAGATATCCGAACATTCAGATTTTTGATGGCAGCTATCCTGGACTTTATTTTTAGAACCGCCATCACGGCCGCTTCCGGTTTCTTTATTTCGAGTTGAAAGCTGTCTCCCCTGAATATCTCCCAACTACGTGGTGTTTTACCATACTCATTTAGTTCCGACTTGAGTGTATTTAACCATGCTTTAGTCGTTTTGCTTTTTCTTGAATTAATAATATCTCCTGTTATTACGCTTGTCATTCCTGTAGTGATCTTTAATTTATATTTCGCTAAGCTAAAATACTAAAAATATGAATATCGGCTAAAAAGCCGATATTTTGAATTATCGGCTAAAAAGCCGATATTCTGAATTATCGGCTAAAAAGCCGATATTCTGATAACAGTACTTTCTGTGGGATAAAGAGTGCCAAGGATATTAAAGCTTCCTGTAGGAAAGGGATACGGAGAGCGATATTTATAGGAATCCCAGTTCCAGCCTGGCTTCTTCGCTCATCATCTCTTTAGTCCATGGAGGATCAAAAGTGAGATGAACATGCACATCTTTTACACCTTCAATGGCTTCTGTTTTTTGCTGCACTTCGGCAATAATATCTCCGGCCACAGGGCAGGCCGGCGCGGTAAGGGTCATAATGATCTTTACTTTTCCTTCCGCCTCTTCCACCTGCAGCTCATATACCAAACCCAACTCCCATATATTCACAGGAATCTCGGGGTCAAAAACTGTTTTTAAAACTTCTTCTGTTTTATCTCTGAGCGATTCCATTATATACATTTATTATTCTGAAAAGCTACGCTATATAGTTTCATTTGTTTCAACATAGATAGCAGACCGTTAGAACGCGTCATTGATAAATGACTTTTTAAACCGATCTCGTCAATAAAATATATAGGTGCATCAGCAATATCTTTAGGCGATTGACCTGAGAGCACCCGCACCATCATACTCACCAATCCCTTGGTGATAAGCGCATCACTGTCTGCCGTAAAGTATACTTTACCATCTTTGAGTGCTGCATGCAGCCACACTTTCGACTGGCATCCCCTGATGAGGTTTTCTTCTTTTTTGTATTGCTCATCAATCAGGGGGAGTTCCTTACCTAACTGAATAATATATTCATATTTCTCCGTCCAGTCGTTAAAAAAACTGAATTCTTCAATGATAGCGTCCTGTTGTTCTTTGATTGTCATACTGCAAAGTTCTACAACTTTGAGTTACCAATTTTGCTATTCCAGCATTTTCTTTGCTTTTGCTATCCCCTTTATCAGCTCATCTACTTCTTCCCTTGTGTTGTACACAGAGAAGGAAGCACGAACAGTGCCGGGAATATTGAAGCGTTCCATTAGAGGCTGAGTGCAGTGGTGACCGGTTCTTACAGCTATTCCCTGTTTATCGAGAATCTCTCCCATATCAAAAGGGTGTATATTGCCTACAAGAAAAGAAATTGCTCCTGCACGGTGTTTTGCATTACCTATGAACCGGAGCGATGGGATGGCTGAAAGCTTATCATAGGCATAGGCAATCAATTCCTCTTCTGCATGTTGCATATTGTTGATGCCTGTCTGCTGTATATAATCAATAGCAGCGCCCAGGGCAATGGCTCCCGACATATCAGGGGTGCCCGCTTCAAACTTGAAAGGAAGCTCGTTGTATGTTGTTTTAGCGAAGGTTACGTTTTTTATCATGTCGCCACCACCTTCATAGGGGGGGATTTCATTCAGCCAGTTTTCTTTACCATATAATATGCCTATGCCGGTTGGACCATACATTTTGTGGGAAGAAAACGCTATAAAATCCACATCAAGTTCCTGTACATCTACCGGCATATGCTGAATCGCCTGTGCGGCATCAAGTAACACAGGAATGTTTTTGGCGTGTGCCCTGCCGATAATATCCCTTACAGGATTTACTGTACCTAAGGTGTTTGAAACATAAGTAACTGCAACGATCTTCACTTTATCAGTCAGCAATTTTTCAAATGCATCCATGATCAGTTCACCATTATCATCAACAGGGATGACTTTCAGAGAAGCGTTCCTTTGTTCGCAGATCAGTTGCCAGGGTACAATATTGGAATGATGCTCCATCCCGGAGATCAATACTTCATCGCCTGAAGTAAGGAACGTTCTTCCGAACGAAGAAGCTACAAGGTTGATACTGTTGGTAGTGCCTTTGGTAAATATTATTTCGTGATCGTAAGCGGCGTTAATGTAAGCGGCGACTTTTTTTCTTGCCTGCTCATAAGCATCCGTTGCCTGCTGGCTCAGGAAATGCACGCCACGATGCACATTGCTGTTGTAAGTTTTGTAATATTCTTCCAGGCTTTTTAAAACCGGTAAAGGCTTCTGGGTAGTAGCCGCATTGTCAAAATATACCAGCGGCTTACCATAAACTTTAGTCTGCAGGATCGGGAAATCTTTTCTTATTTTCTCTATATCAAGTGCATGTGTGGGTATCGTATCACTGGTAGTCATACGCTTCTGACATTTTTTTTGTGATGAGCTTTTCTACATATTCTCTCACTGCAGGAATTTGTATCTTGTTGGTCACGTCAAATGCAAAAGCGTTCACAAGCAGATTACGTGCCGCGATCTCACCGATGCCTCTTGCTTTGAGATAGAACAGCGCTTCATTGTTGAAGCTGCCCACCGTAGAGCCATGACTGCATTTTACGTCATCAGCAAATATTTCAAGCTGCGGCTTGGAGTCTATGACCGCCTTATTGCTGAGCAGCATATTGTTGTTCTGCTGAAAGGCATTGGTTTTTTGAGCATCCTGGTGCACGTAAATTTTACCATTGAATACAGCTCTTGAATTATCCATCAGCACACCTTTGTACAGTTCGTTGCTCATACAATTTGGAAAAAGATGGTGAACGGATGTGTGATTGTCAACCAACTGATTGGCCCCTGTAAGGTAAAGCCCGTATAAATGGCTTTCCGTATTCGTTCCGTTGAGATCAAGGTGCAGGGTATTGCGTACAAAGTCTGCTCCCGGCAGGGTATAGGTGTAGTTGTTATATAAGCTGTCGCTGCTTTGGACGCATTGAGTAAAATTCACAAGGCGGACATTAGGCGCAGTGGTTTGCAGGTAATACTGGTCAAGCCGGGCATTTTCTGCAATATAAGCTTCCGTAACATTGTTAATGAATAACGGGCTTTTCCCTTTTACATATATTGATTCTACTACTTCTGTTTTACTGCCTTTATTAGCTATCACCAATATTCTTGGGTTTACAAAGACAGGATCTTCCGCATTGTATACGTGGATCAGATGAAGCGGCTTATCTGCGATTATATTTTTTGCTGTCTCTATCACCACCCCATTTTGAAATAATGCAGTATTGAGGGCTGCAAAAGCATTTTTTTCAAGGGAAATATATTTGGATAAATAGGATTTAAGACGGTCATCCTTAAGCGCTGCACGGAAGGGCGTAACTGTAATGCCCCGGATATTTACATCTTCATTCAGCATGCCATTTTTCAATACTATTTCATGCGCATCGAAAGAAGGAATACCATTTGACTTTTTTATGTCCTGCAATGTCGCAGCGCCCGGCTGCAGCGAATAGTCTTCTTTTAAAAAAGCGGCAATATTCGTAAATCGCCACTCCTCATTTTTGGTGGTAGGAAATCCCTGTGTGGAAAATGCTTCAAAAGCACGGGATCGCAGGTCCGACAACCATTGTTGCCCGCTGCCGGCGGTATTATTATAAAAAGATATTAACTGGTCGTATAGTGAAGTAGTGGTGATCATTATTCCCCGATTGCTTTATTCGTCAAATGGATTCTGAAGTAACAGGCTCTTTTATCCAGTCGTAACCCTTTTCTTCCAGTTCGAGCGCCAGTTCTTTTGTGCCCGACTTAACTATCCTGCCATCGTACAATACATGCACAAAGTCAGGAACAATATATTCAAGCAGGCGCTGATAGTGGGTAATTACAATAAAGGCATTCTTTTCAGAGCGCAACTTATTCACGCCATTGGCAACAATTCTCAGGGCGTCAATATCAAGCCCTGAGTCTGTTTCATCAAGGATGGAAAGTTTGGGATTGAGCATTGCCAACTGGAATATCTCATTCCTTTTCTTTTCTCCTCCCGAAAAGCCTTCATTGAGCGAACGATTGGTCAATTTGGCATCGAACTCCACCAGCTTCTGGTTTTCGCGGGTGAGCTTCAGAAATTCTTTGGCTTCCAGTGGTGGTTGATTGTGATATGCCCTGATCTCATTCAATGCTGTGCGTAAAAAATTTATATTGGATACGCCCGGTATCTCAACGGGATACTGAAAGGCCAGGAAAAGCCCTTCTCTCGCCCTGTCTTCGGGAGAGAGCTCCAGCAGGTCTTTACCGTCAAAGAGCACTTCTCCCCCGGTAACTTCATAATTTTCCCTGCCCGCTAAAACTGAAGCCAGCGAGCTTTTGCCGGAACCATTAGGTCCCATAATAGCATGCACTTCACCGGCATTTACCTGCAGGTTAATTCCTTTTAATATCTGCTTGTCCTCAACTGCCGCCTGTAGATTTTTAATGCTTAATAACATATTCTGGTCTGTGTTTCTGTTTTTGTACTTGAGAGTGTTTCTTTCTTATTATCGCAGCTTATCCAACACTACCCTCAAGTGAGATGGAAAGTAATTTTTGAGCTTCAACTGCAAACTCCATAGGCAGTTGATTCAATACCTCTTTGGCGTAGCCATTTACAATTAGAGCAACCGCTTTTTCTGTATCAATACCCCTTTGATTCAGATAAAAGATCTGGTCTTCCCCTATTTTAGAGGTGGTGGCCTCGTGCTCAATAGTAGCAGTATTGTTTTTGGATTCAATATAAGGGAACGTATGAGCGCCACACCGGTTACCGATCAGCAGGGAATCGCACTGGGTGAAATTCCTGGCATTTTCCGCCTTACTGCCCACCTGCACCAAACCTCTGTAGCTGTTCTGTCCTTCTCCGGCAGATATTCCTTTGGAAATAATACGGCTTTTGGTGTTTTTACCGATATGGAACATTTTGGTGCCGGTATCGGCGATTTGTTTACCCTTGGTCACTGCAACAGAGTAAAATTCCCCGGTTGAATGATCGCCCTGCAAAATAACGCTGGGATATTTCCAGGTAATGGCAGAGCCGGTTTCCACCTGGGTCCAGGATATCTTTGCATTCGCCCCGCGGCAAACACCGCGTTTGGTCACAAAATTATAAATACCGCCATTGCCTTCTTTATCGCCGGGATACCAGTTTTGCACTGTGCTGTATTTGATCTCGGCGTTTTCCAGCGCTATAAGCTCTACTACTGCCGCATGTAACTGGTTTTCATCTCTTTTAGGAGCTGTGCAGCCTTCAAGATAGCTGACATAGCTCCCTTCATCAGCAATGATCAGTGTGCGCTCAAACTGCCCGGTATTTTCGGTGTTGATACGGAAATAAGTAGACAATTCCATCGGGCAGCGGACACCTTTGGGAATATATACGAAAGACCCATCGGAAAATACCGCCGAATTCAGTGATGCATAGATATTATCTGAATGGGGAACAACAGACCCCAGGTATTTCTGCACCAGTTCGGGATGTTCCTGTACTGCTTCGCTGACAGAGCAGAAAATAATGCCGTGCTCTTTTAAAGTCTCCTTGAAGGTAGTGGCTACAGACACGCTGTCGAATACCGCATCCACTGCAACGCCCGCGAGTACCTTTTGCTCAGATAAGGGAATGCCCAGCTTTTCGAAGGTAGCGATCAGCTCAGGATCTACTTCGTCAATACTTTTATATTTAGCACGGGATTTAGGCGCAGCATAATAGGAAATACCCTGAAAATCTACTTTAGGAAGCTCAAAATTCTGCCAATGCGGATCTTCAGCCTTTAAAAAAGAATGGTAGCCTTTGAGACGCCAGTCCAGCAGCCACTGAGGCTCCTGCTTTTTGGCAGATATATAATGAATTGTTTCTTCACTTAATCCTTTGGGAGCAATCTCCATTTCAATATCTGTCACAAATCCAAACTCATATTCTTTGCTACTGTATTCCTCCAGTATGTCGTCACTCTTATTCGCCATAATTAATTTTATACTTTGGACCAGATCTCACAAAACTATACCGAAAAACTTTCGCCGCAGCTACAGGTTCTGGTAGCATTAGGGTTCTTAAATGTCAGTCCTTTACCATTTAATCCCCCTGAATAATCCAGTTCGGTGCCGTAGAGATAGAGTAAACTTTTCATATCCACCACGATCTTTATACCTTTATCTTCATATACCTCATCGCCCGCTTTTATCTCATTATCAAAGCTTAATTTATACTCCAAACCCGAACATCCCCCTCCCTTGACACCTACCCTCACAAAGCTGTTTGCAGCACTGTTTTCCTGTGCCATCAGGTTAGTGATATAGTCCTTTGCGGAAGCCGAAACTGTAATCATAATATTACATTTATCAGTTCGCAAAATTACGATTTTAGAGGATAAGATTATGTTACAAAGCGCAAAAGGTAGAAATATAATCCAAAAGTGTTATTATTGCTGGCTTAATATTACCAGTGAGCGTAGCTTATCAAATACAAGTACCTGTGACAGAGCCTGTTGATACAGAGCGTTGTACATTGTACATAGATATAGGACCGGAACACCTGCTGCATACTATCTTACACCATGACCGGAAGGAATTCATTGTTCTTCAGTATTTTAACCTTGATAAATATAATGCATTTAACCAGTGCAGGGAGATAGTATATCACAATGAGTGGTTTATGAAGACCTATAGCAGGGTCAATATTTCCTATAATTTTTCAGGCAGTATCCTGTTGCCCGAAGGGATATACACACCGGATATCTCTACCCCGGCGCTCAGCCTTATTTTTGGCGACCTGCATAAAGGCGAAGTATTTGCCGACCATCTGCCGGATTGGGGGGTATATAATACCTACCGGGTACCGGCATATCTTCACGAGGTGCTGAAGGCACATTTTGTAAATGGCAGTTTTTTTCACATATATTCCCTGCTGCTGCACGGAAAAAAAGCCCGGGGCTTTGCCGGTACCGGAGACGAGATATCCCTTGCCTTTTACAACAACAAACTGATATGCTGCGCTCTCCGCGATGCAAAGCTGCTTATGATGCAGACTTTTGAATACGAAGCCGCCGAGGATGTATCTTACCACCTTTTGAATACAGCCGGTCGCTTCGGCATTAATTGCGAAACCGTGCAAATAAGCGCTTCCGGTTTATTGGACGATCATTCCGCCTTATTCACGGAGCTGAAAAAATATTTTCTTAATGTAGCGCTGGAATGCCGCCCGGATACTTTTATATATGACCCGGTATTTGATGAGTACCCTCCGCATTTCTTTACCCCGTTATTCAATCTCGCATTATGCGAATAATAGGCGGGACGGCCGGGGGCAGGAGAATCAATCCGCCTGCTAAAATGCCATATACCAGGCCTACCACAGATATAGCAAAAGAGGGACTCTTTAATATTATTGAAAACAATCTTGATATAGCTTCACTAAAAACCCTTGATCTGTTTGGAGGGACAGGCAGTATCAGTTATGAGCTTGCCTCCCGTGGGGCGCAAGACCTTACCATAGTGGAAAAAGATCCCAATATGTACGCGTTCATTCAGAAAAATGCGGCGCTTCTCGGCTTTGATAATATCATGGGCATTGTAAAGATGGACGTTTTTAGTTTCATACAGCAGTGCCGGGAGCAATTCGACTTTATTTTTGCAGGACCTCCTTATGCATTGGGCAACATAGATGATCTACCGGTACAGGTGTTCAGACACGGGCTTTTGCAGGAAGCCGGCTGGTTTGTGCTTGAGCATACACCGAGAAATAATTATGAAAAGTTTCCTTTTTATAAAACATCGCGCAACTATGGGACAACGGTATTTTCCATATTCCTGAATAAAAAGTAGTGTTATGCCAACAATGATTTGTCGTATTTCTTTGTGAGAAGTGAGACGATAAATGTGAGTATCTCACCTTTATCGCCTGCCTGCCGGTAGGCAAGTCTGCCGTTTCACATTTGACATAACAGTAGTATGAACGCCTATAGAAAAGATGTGTATTGTGACAACAACGTAATATGATGCATGACTAAAAAAGAGCTGAGAGCTATATACAGGGAAAAAAGGGCTGCTTTGCAACCAGGTGAGGTGGAGAAAATGCAGGATCTTATTCTGATCAACTTCCAGCAATTGCCGCTGCCTTTTTTTGAGTACCTGCATATTTACCTGCCGGCGCATGCGCATGTGGAAGTGGATACTTTCCCGGTAATGGAATACCTCAAATTTACTAATCCTGGCTTGCAGGTTGTTATTCCTAAAATACATCCGGAAGACAGGACAATGCAGCATTATATATACGATGATGATACCATACTGAGCCCCAACAAGTATGATATTATGGAGCCTGCAGGAGGTAAACCGGTTTCCGAAGATCAGATTGATGTGGTAATAGTGCCGTTGCTCGTCTTTGACGAGAAGGGCAACAGGGTTGGCTATGGTAAAGGTTTTTATGACAGATTCCTGAGCCGTTGCAGAGAAGACGTGATAAAAATAGGGTTATCTTTCTTTGATGCCGAAAAGCGCATAGATGATACTGATGAATTTGATATACCTTTAACATATTGCATAACACCAGGTAAAATATATGAATTCTAAGTTTGGATGGTTAAGGTTCTTCAGGGTGTTGCTGTTTCCGTTTGCGGTGCTGTACGGGATGATCGTAAAACTCAGGAATTATTTGTACGATAAGAACATTATTCAGTTCACTTCTTTCAATTTCCCGGTAATTGCTGTAGGCAATCTTTCTGTTGGCGGTACGGGCAAATCACCCATGGTGGAATACCTGCTCAGGCTACTTTCGCCCTGGTTTAAAACAGCCACACTGAGCCGGGGATATAAAAGAAAAACAAGAGGATATGTATTGGCAAACGATAAGACCACTGCAATAGATATTGGTGATGAGCCGATGCAGTTTCACCTGAAGTATCCGCAGGTAGCCGTAGCCGTTGGCGAAGAAAGGGCGATCGCTATTCCGCAGATCCTCTTCGACCGTCCCGATACCGAAGTGATCGTCCTGGATGATGCTTTCCAGCACAGGGCAGTGAAAGCGGGGTTGTATATATTGCTTACGGAATGTAATAAGCTTTTCTGCAGGGATTATTTGTTGCCTGTGGGCAGCCTTAGAGATTCGAGGAGCAGTTACCGGCGAGCCGGCATTATTGTGGTAACCAAATGTGATCCCGGCATGAATGATGCAGCAAAAGATAGAATAATTGCAGAGATTAAGCCATTGCAGCATCAGCACGTTTTTTTTTCGGCTATACATTATAGGGAACCTTATCATATCATTACCCGTGAAAAAAGGGTTTTGAATAAACAAACATCCGTATTGCTGGTTTGTGGTATAGCTAATCCCCGCCCGTTAAAAAAATTTATATTAGAATCAGCGTCACATTGCGAAACTTTGTATTACCGGGACCATTATATCTTCAGGATAGATGACCTCAGGCAGATAGTAAAAAAACTTGAGTGCATGGAGGGAAACGACAAGATGATAATAGTGACAGAAAAAGATGCGGTGCGGCTTGTGAAATTCGATAGTATGCTTAAAGATATTCCTCTTTTCGTTTTACCTATCGAAACAGGCTTTCTCTTTGACGGCGCCGCTGAGTTTGATCAACAGGTGAAGACATTTATAGAAAATTTTAAAGAAAAGAATCATAACTAATTTATGAATAAAAAACAACACAAACACGCAAAATCAAAAACGCATCAGCATATTGCTACCGGTACGCTTGATATTACCCGGTCGGGTATCGGCTACGTTATCGTAGAAGGACAGGAGAAAGATATCTTTGTTCGTCCGCAACATTTTAACCAGGCGCTGAATGGCGACAGGGTAAGTGTGAAAATAAACAGGCACGGGCGATCCGGGAGAATGGAAGGAGAGATAGTGCAGGTGCTTGAAAGAAAACAGAGTGAGTTTATCGGTCGTATTGAAATAAACAAAAATTTTGCTTTTTTTATCCCTGATAAATCAAAGGGTACTCCGGATATGTATATACCGGGAGATAAGATCAACGGCGCAAAAAACAATGACAGGGTAGTAGTGAAGATCACAGAATGGAATAAGAAAAACCCGGAAGGTGAAGTTATGGCGATACTGAACGCTTCGGATGAAAATGACCTGGCAATGAAAGAGATCCTTGTTGATGCCGGATTTGCACTGGCGTTTGATGATGATGCACTGGAAGAAGCGGCAAGAATACCGGATACTATCTCTGCAACCGAAATAAGCAAAAGAAAAGATTTTCGTGATATACTGACTTTTACCATTGACCCGGAAGATGCAAAAGATTTTGATGATGCTATCAGCCTCAGGAAAAGAAAAGCGGGCTTATATGAGATCGGCGTTCATATTGCTGATGTAAGCCACTATATGCAACCCGGCGGCCCGCTTGACGAAAATGCTTATGAAAGGGCGACTTCTGTGTACCTGCCCGACAGGGTATTGCCCATGCTGCCCGAGCATATTTCCAATGAGCTTTGTTCGCTTCGCCCTAAAGAAGATAAGCTGACCTTTTCTGCAGTTTTCGAGGTAAACGCTAAGGGTGAAATAAAATCACACTGGCTGGGAAAAACCGTTATTCATTCAGATCACCGCTTTACTTATGAAGAAGTGCAGGAGATCATTGAGAAGAAGGAGGGTATCTTCCACGATGAGATATTATTGCTCAATGAGCTTGCACAGAAATTCAGAAAGCAGCGGTTTAAAAACGGAGCTATTAATTTTTCTTCCGAGGAAGTAAGATTTAAGCTTGACAGCGACGGGAAACCTGTCGGGATAATTATAAAAGAAAGTAAAGAGGCGCACCAGTTGATCGAGGAGTTTATGCTGCTGGCTAATAAAACTGTTGCCGAAGACGTAGGAAAAGTAAAGATCAATAAACAGCCTATTCCATTCCCTTACCGGATACACGACACGCCCGGGGAGGAAAAGCTGTTGCCTTTTGCAGATTTTGCCAAGAAGTTCGGGCATAAGTTTGATACAAAGACCCCGCAGGGCATCGCTGCTTCTTTTAATAAAATGCTGGCAGAAGTGCAGGGCAAGCCCGAGCAGCATGTGCTTGAGCAGTTAGGCATACGCACTATGGCAAAAGCCATATATGCCACTGAAAATATCGGGCACTATGGGTTAGGCTTTGAGCATTATTGTCATTTTACTTCGCCTATCCGCCGTTACCCGGATATTATGGTGCACAGGATCCTGCAGCAGGTGCTGGAAGGGCATCTGAAAGCTGACAAAAAAATGGAGGAAAAATGCCGCCATAGCAGTGAGCGTGAAAGAGCTGCCATGGACGCCGAACGTGCAGCAAATAAATACAAGCAGGTAGAGTTCATGCAGCAATATCTTGGTGAGGAATTTGAGGGTGTGATCAGCGGTGTGGCTGCTTTCGGGTTTTGGGTAGAAACGGTGCAGCATAAATGTGAAGGGCTGGTGAGCATACAAAGCCTGCTTGATTATGATGATTTCCGCCTGATAGAGACTGAGTATTGCCTTGCGGGAAGAAGGAGCGGAAGGACTTTCAGGATGGGAGATAAAGTGTGGATAAAAGTAGTGGCGGCTAATCTTGGTAAGCGGCAACTGGACTATGAGTGGATAATACAGAACGGGGATATAAATATGCCCGAACAGGTGCCGCACAGAGCAAAAAAGTCCGGGAGTAAACATTCTAAAAGCAAGAGAAAATAACTGCGTTGAATATTTTTTTATTCGCCGCTGATATTTTTCCAGCATAATATTTTACCCTGTCATGTATTCTTTTGAAGCGTTAACAAAGCTGTTTGCAGAAAAATTCAGGGACAAGCGTTTTTCCGGCGCCGTGCCATCCTTATACGAGCCGGCAGAATATTTCCTGAGCTTGGGTGGCAAGAGAGTCCGCCCGGTATTGTGCCTGATGGGGAATGAATTGTTTGGGCAAATACATCCCGATGCCTGGCATGTTGCCAATGCCGTAGAGCTGTTCCATAATTTTACGCTTATTCATGACGATATTATGGATAAGGCGGTAATAAGGCGCGGGAAACCCACCGTGCACGCAAAATATGGTGAACCCACGGCCCTGCTTTCCGGTGATGTGATGATGATCATGGCGTATGAATATCTTAGTAAAGTAAGCCCGGTATACCTTCATAAACTCCTTGCCATATTTAATAAAATGGCAAAGGAGATATGTGAAGGGCAGCAACTGGATATGGAGTTTGAAAAGCGCAGTGATGTAACGCTTGATGAATATATCCACATGATCACCCTGAAAACTTCCGTATTACTTGCCGCAAGCCTGCAGATGGGAGCATTGCTCGGGGGAAGCGGGGAGGGCAACCAGGAGCACCTGTATGCGTTTGGAAAAAACCTGGGCATAGCTTTTCAGCTACAGGATGATTACCTGGATGCTTTTGGAGAACCTGAGAAATTTGGCAAACAACCGGGCGGAGATATTCTTGCGAATAAAAAAACATTCCTGGTGATTAAAGCGCTTGAGGTTGCGGATGCTGCACAGAAAGCGGCATTGCTTGCTCATTTTAGCGGGAATAAGCCCGATAAAGTAGAGCAGGTATTGCAGCTTTTCAGAGATTGTAAAATAGACCACTGGGCGCAGGAACTAAAAAACAAATATCTTGACACTGCACTTTTTCATCTTGATGAAGCTGCAGTCACTACCATCCGGAAAGAGCCGTTGAGAGACCTGGCTCATTTCCTGATCAGGCGACAGTATTAATACTGATCTTTTATTTTGCAGGCTGCTGTTTTGCCGGGCTGCATTTTTAGATTATTTTGAGCTATACAAATGTTTCACGAAACTACCGCGGATGCTTAATTCCTTGTTCCGTACAAAAAAGATCTCTGCTATTCTCTCTGAAGGGAGTGATGATATACATGGTGCAGGCAACCTGAGAAGAGTGCTTACCATGCGTGACCTCACCTTTTTCGGCATTGCTGCCATTATAGGCGCAGGAAGCTTCAGCAGCCTTGGCGCGGCTGTTGCCAATGGTGGTCCCGGAGTGGTCTTCCTGTTTGTGATCTGTGGCATAGCCTGCAGCTTTACCGCTTTGTGCTATTCGGAATTTGCCAGTCGTATACCGGTAGCAGGCAGCGCATATACGTATGCGTATGCCTCATTCGGAGAATTGTTTGCCTGGATCATAGGCTGGGCGCTGATCATGGAGTATTCTATTGGTAATATATATGTGGCATATAGCTGGAGCGACTATTTTACTTCGCTTATGCATAAGCTGGATATCCACATTCCTGAATACCTGTCCTGCAGCTATCTTGAAGCCAAAAAAAACCTGCTTGAGAAAACGCCTAATGCTGAGTTGCTCGCTGCCTGGAATACAGCTCCTGCGATAGGCGGGCTGCGTATCATCCTGGATATTCCTGCATTGGCCATCAATATCCTGATCACTTACCTGGTGTACAGGGGCATTAAAGAAAGCCGGAATTTCAGCAATGCAATGGTCATTTTGAAACTGATTGTAGTGCTGCTCGTCATTATTGCAGGCGGGTATATGATCTTTTCAAAAGGGCTTACTTACAACTGGCTGCCTGCCAATGAGGAAGGACAACATCTGTTCATGCCCAATGGCTTCAGCGGGGTGATGTCGGCAGTGAGCGGGGTGTTCTTCGCGTATATCGGGTTTGATGCGGTGAGCGTGCTTGCCGAAGAAAGCAAAAACCCCCAGCGAGACCTGCCAAGAGGCATGATCCTTTCGCTGATCATTTGTACTGTGGTATATATATTGCTGTCGCTGGTGCTTACCGGGGCTGTTGCCTATAGTAAATTTGCAGGTGTGGGCGACCCGCTTGCGTTTATTTTTGAAGCGCAAAACCTGAATATCGGGTGGATGCAGTTCCTTGTAGCTATATGTGCAGTAATTGCTATGACCAGCGTATTGCTTGTATTCCAGATGGGGCAACCGAGAATATGGATGGGGATGAGCCGCGATGGCTTATTGCCACCGGTTTTTCAGCGTATTCATTCCAGGTTCAAGACGCCTTCTTTTGCTACCATACTGACCGGCATAGTTGTAGGTCTGCCTATCATTTTTACAGATAAGACTTTTGTGCTTGATTTTACCAGCATAGCCACCCTCTTCGCTTTTGTGCTGGTTTGCGGAGGCGTATTGCTGATACCGCCAAAGCAGAAGGAAAAAGGAAAGTTCCATCTGCCGTATATTAACGGGCAATACCTGTTCCCTCTGATCATTCTTATCGCTATAATTATTATTGCCATTTTCGTAAAAGGCTATTTTCGTGATATATTCAACTTTGACTTTTCCGGCAACAGCGATTATGTTGAAGGCCGGATTAGCTTCATGGATGCAGCTACTCCAAAAATATCTTTGATCGTTTTCTGGTGCGCGGCAATTGTATTGAGCATTATTGCTTTTGTAAAAAAATATAACCTCATCCCGCTTATGGGATTGACCACATGTATGTATCTGCTTACAGGAATGACCAGGAGCAATTGGGCATGGTTTATCGGTTGGCTCATACTCGGCCTTTTCATTTATTTCCTGTATGGATATCGTAATAGCGCACTGGCAAATAAGAACGGTTTAAAGCCTGCAGCGTAACGTGTTTGTTAACTCCTCTTGTTTTGTTGCAATTGTGATAAAATTTTATTAGATTAGGTAATCCTATCATCATTAAAATTTTGCCGTATGAATTTACTTCATAGTGTGGAGAAGTGGGGTGATGCGCATCACCCTAAATGGCTTGATATTATAAGGGTTGTATTAGGGATCTTTCTTGTTTTTAAAGGCATTGATTTTATTAACCACATGGATCGGCTTACCGACCTGATGGGCCGCAGCAGGTTTTTAGGATCTCTTTCTCTCGGACTGTTGGCGCATTATATTGTTTTTGCACATCTGGTGGGCGGCGCTCTTATTGCGGCCGGGCTGCTTACCCGGCTTGCCTGTCTGGTACAGATCCCTATTCTGATCGGCGCTGTATTTTTTATTAACTCCAGTGCGGGCATACTGGCGCCGTATGATGTGCTGTGGCTTTCTGTTATCGTATTACTGCTATTGGTGTTCTTTCTTATTACAGGCAGCGGGCCGCTTTCGGTGGATGAGCAGATGAAAAAGTGATAGGTGGTGAATGAAAAAGTGGTAAGTGGTAAGTGATAAGTGGTAGGGTCTCAACGACTGGTCTTCGACCTCTCACTTTTCTCTTTTCACGTCTCACATTATCACTATATTGCCGGTTATACTTGTGGAAGACATTAATAACCTTAAGAAAGACTATTTCCAAAAATCAGGAATTATGATGTCAGGACCCTGTCTCGGGCAAGTTGATGGAATAAGAAAGGAATCCTTTGCTGCAGAAAAGTCAGGCAGCCTTACTCCCGCACAGTTGGATATTATTTACCGGCAAAACTGGTTCAATATATTTGTTCCCCGGCATATTGGCGGGCTTGAATTGTCATTGCCGGAAGGGGCCCGCCTGCAGGAGAGTCTGGCCTGGGCCGATGGTAGTTTTGGCTGGACTATAACGCTATGTAGCGGGGCCAACTGGTTTGCAGGTTTTCTTGAAGAAGCGGTGAGAAGCAGGTTCTTTTCAGATCCCAAAGTATGTTTTGCCGGCAGCGGGGCCGCTACCGGTATAGCCGAAATGGTAGAAGGAGGCTTTATTGTAGATGGCAGATGGCGATATGCAACCGGTGCAAAGCATGCTACTGCATTTACTGCCAATTGTATTGTTCATAAAGACGGGACTGTGCTGAAAGAAGATAATGGTTCAGATATGATCAGGAGCTTTGTATTTGAGAGAAATGAGGTAAAAATAGTGGAGGACTGGAACAGCCTGGGAATGAATGCCACTTCCAGCCATTCTTTTGAGGTTGACCATATTTTTGTAGCTGCTGACAGGGTATTTATGATAGACGCTTCACATGCCATCCTGCCCGGACTTGTCTATAAGGTTCCTTTTTTGCAGTTTGCAGAAGTCACGCTTGCGGCAAATTTCTCGGGGATGGCGCTTCACTTTTCTGAGGAATGCCGGGCATTGTTTGAGGAAAAAATAATGAAACGGGGCTATTCTGTAATTAAGGCCGGGGAAATGCTTGAAGTGCTGGGAAGAATGTCTAGCATGCTTGAAGGGAGAAGAAAATTTTTTCATGAGACTGTGGCGCAGCTATGGGAAAAAGGAATGACACAGGGAAACTGGAACGTTTCTGTTCTGGAAGACCTGAGCATGGTTTGTAAAGCATTAGTGAAAACGGCATTGAAGTCGGTTGATGAGCTGTATCCTTATACCGGCATGACAGGTGCAGATCCCTCTGCTGATATTAACCGGATATGGAGAGATATACATACTGCCAGCCAGCACCAGCTTTTTACTTTTAATGGCATAAAGCTTGACAAATTGCAGTATAGTTATTCATAGCGCTATGCCAAACCAATTATGCCTGTATGTATCGTGAAAAGTGAGAAGATAAAGGTGAAATGATGTTGTTTCACTTTTCACATTTCTCGTTTGACATGATAAGCTAATAAGGTTGATATTATGTAAACTGGTCTTGTTATGAAGGTCATAAGGTTAGCGTATCCTGCTCAGGAGAGAACGTTACCCGCCCGCATTGTGTCAAAGCTGATTGCCCAGAACAATATCTCCGCCAGGCGTACAATGCAATTCAATATAGCCTTTCCCCGTATTATTTACCGTTACTCCTTTTGAGGAAATGATCTTCCATTTTTCAAAGGGTAGTTTAAGCATGGTATTTCCTCCTTTCTCTGCAACTATTTTTACCTGTGTCATTATGCCGTTCTCTTTTCGGGCATCTATTAGAAATGCTCCTTCCGCTCTTAAGTTAGTAAATGAAATATCTTTCCACCCGGCAGGCACTGCGGGCATTATTTCTATAAAGCCGGCGTAACTTTGCAGCAGCATCTCCTGTATCCCTGCCGCAAATGCAAAATTTCCTTCAAGTGTAAAGGGGCGGTACGTGAATTTTGACAATCCTGATTTTGTCTGGTCGCCGTTGGCATGAAAACTATTCGGCAAACAAAATGCTTTGGCAAAAACAGAGAGCGCCTTCGCGGCCCCTTCCCCGTTCTTGGCTCTTGCCTGCATATTCCCGAGCCAGGCATAGGAGTAACCGCACCAGTAATCGGGGCCTATTCTTTCCAATAATGTGATAGAGTTTTTGATGATGGTTTGTGCTTCCGGGCCATCTTCCCATTTTATAAGCCCGAGCGGATGTATTGCCATCATGTGAGAAAAATGGCGATGAGATACATTATAGGGCAGCGAAGGTGCAAACATGAGCTCATGATCTGGGGAAAGCGCGAAGCCGCCAAATTCACTTAACAGTTTTTTCCAGTGCGTTGCCTCCTCTGCACGGTTTAAATCTCCTGCAAGCTCTGAGGCCTTGCTGAAAGCATATTTCATAAGTGCAAGATCATAGTTGGTATTTTGGGGGAACCATGCATTGATGCTGTTGTCATTGATCTCCGGGCTGGAACTCATGGGCAATTTTCTATGCCGGTTTTCATCCATCACTGTCATAGCCTCCAGGAAAGTGCATACTGATTTGAACCAGGGATATGCCTCATCCCTGAGGAATGCGCTGTCCATGCTGTATCTCCATTGGAGATAGTAATGCTGTGCCAGCCAGGATGAAACGGTAGGAGAGAGGGAATACTGCACCCAGCCGCCCATTTCTGTACCGTCTAGAGTAGTGACGCCGGGAACAGCCAGACCACTCTTTCCAAAAAACATGTTCGTATAGCGTTCATAGTTAGTTCTGTTTGCCTGGAGATGATCAATGTATCCCATAGCTTCCTCCAGGTGATTGGCGCTGTAAGCCGGCCAATAGCTAAGCTGGGTATTCAGGTCATGATGGAAATCGCCTTTCCATGGTGGTATGCGTCCATTGTCGGCAGTCCATACTGCCTGCAGGGAAATGGGTGGGGCGCCGCGCCTTGCTGCAGCGCCGAATTTATATTGTTCAAGATACCACTGCTTCTCGAGCAATGTATCCGGAATGTGAATGGCTGACTGATGCCAGAAATGATCCCACCACTCCAGGTGAGCTTCAATATCTGCGCGATATCCCCGCTGCTCAGCCGAGCGGGTAAGGGTACCTGCAGAAGGCGTTTTTTCTTTATCCGGGTATTGGGAAGATATGCTCCAAACGCCTTCCAGCGTATTTTTTCCTGTTTTCTTCCATCGCACATTGATTTCATAAGTAAATCCATTCCATCCCTGCTGGTGGTAAGTGATAGTAGTGCCTTTTTTTTCTATAGTTCCCTGTTTATATCCAAGCCTGGCAAGATCATCACCCACCAGGGAGTTGACTTCCCCGCCTTCTTTTATTTTCGCTTCGTAGGGTGGTGCAATCAGTTGAGGAAGCATATTAATATCTGTGTGCTCGAACCTGAACCAGCCAACGGGCATTGTAGCATGCACAAATGTTGAGAGCTTCATCCCGTTATCCCATTCCACTTCGCAGAGGGCTTTTTGCAGTGAAAGATGAACCGATCTTATTCCGCTTTTGGGCAGGTTAAATTCCAGTGCGCCTGCGGGGATTTTTGACGGCGCCGGTTCCCTGTCGTAAGGCGCATCAAAATATTGCTGCACTACTTTATACTCTTTTTTCTGTACCTGCCGGTATATCCAGTCATAGCTGAATTCTTCCCGGTGTAATCCCTTCATGGGCCGCATATCCCATATATCTGCCCTGTCGAGGGAAAACCGCAGGTGATCGCCTTTTTGCCATATCAATGCCCCGATAGTCCCGTTGCCAAGTGGAACGCCTTCATCCCAGGTGGCGGCAAGATGAGTGAAATTTAAATCGTGCCTGGGTAAAGGCTGGCTATATAACGCTAATGCATAGCTGCAGCATGAAATGATAATAGATAATATTCTTTTCAACATTGCAATAATTTGAAGCGCTTAAGGGGGTGAAATATATATTAGTGCTGAGTTTAATCCGGGTGAATGGGCAATGGGGAATAGTGAATTATTCACCATTGCCCATTCACCATTCACAAAGTGATGCGGCATATTATGGTTAACACAATATTACCTCACTCCATGCACCTGCATTTTCAGCACATATACTGATTCGGAGGCGGTAATGAACAGCTCATCATGGTGTTTGCCTCCAAAACATACATTACCTACCCAGTTAGACGGAACAGGGATATTGCCCAGCCTGCTACCCTCCTTATCAAATATCGTTACCCCTTTGCCTGAGAGGTAAATATTACCCTCATTGTCTATGGTCATTCCGTCAGAACCCATTGGCGCAAAAAGCATACGATTGCTCAACGAGCCGTCGGGATTGATATCATAGCGATAGGTTTTATTATCTCCTATATCCGCTACATACAGGCGCCTGCCTCCTGGTTCTCCGATGATGCCATTGGGTTTCACAAGTGTACTGTCTGCGATCACGGCTTTCTTTTTTCCTTTAGCCAGATAATATATATACTGTCCTTTCATATCGGGCTTTGTTCTTGTCCAGTAATCGCGCTGGTAATATGGGTCGGTAAAATAAATGCCGCCTTTTTTATCAATCCACAGGTCGTTGGGACCGTTAAAACGGATACCATTAAAGTCTTTGAGCAATACTTTCACTTTTTTGCCGGGAGCAATGGACCAGAGCTCATCTTTTTCATCGGCACAGGCTATGAGGTTACCCTGCTGGTCAAAATACATTCCATTGGCGCGGCCCGCAGGATCCATAAACACAGAAAGCTTACCGGCTGTGTCGTATTTCCATATTTTATTATTGGGCTGGTCGGTGAAATAAATATTGCCGGTCTTATCAGCAGCAGGTCCTTCAGTAAAAGTAAACTGTCCCGATATTTTGTGCAGGGCGGCCCCGGGCTTTATTACTTTGATCTCAGACAGATCGTTCTGACAATATGCAAGGCCGGCGCCTGATACAAGCATGAGCATCACAGCGCATGTTTTTATTGCCGGTAACAGCATCCTCTGATTAAAATAATGCTTCGCATACATATCGTTAATGTTTTGTCCTGTAATTTATTTAAAGCACGGCAATTTTCTGTATAATACCTGCAGAAATTAATCCATCTCCACAATTGCCTTTATCAGCTTTGAAGAAGGATCGAGCCAGGAAGGAAATATATCTTTTACTTCGCTAAATTGAACGCGATGAGTAATATATGTTTTCGGATCTACCATCTTTGTATGTATGCAATCAATTACAAATTCAAAATCCTCGCGTATGGCATTGCGGCTGCTCATCAGTGTGCCTTCCCTCTTGTGAAATTCGGGGTGGCTGAAGGTGATATTATCGCGTTGCAGGCCTACCAGTATATACCTTCCGCCATGCGACATATATTCGAATGCCGTATTGATGGCTTTTAGATTTCCTGTCGCATCCATGACCACTCCGGGCATATCGCCGTTAGTGATTTCTGCCAGCAGGGCAACTGCATTTTGGGTGGCAGGATTAATAGTATATGGTATACCAAGCTGTTGTTTGCAAAAGGAGAGCCGGTTGTCATTTACATCAAGCGCTATGACCTTTGCCCCTGCAATGCGTGCAAATTCCATAGTGGCCAGTCCTATCGGTCCGGCGCCGGTTACCAGCACATATTCGCCGGGAGTTATCTGCGCCCTGCGTATGGCATGAGCTCCTATTGACAAGGGCTCTACCAAAGCCAGTTCATCGTAGGAGAGCCCTTTACTCCTGAGTAGGCTTGTTACGGGCACTTTAAAATAAGTAGCCATACCCCCGTCAATATGAACGCCGCTCACTTTAATGCTGGTACAGCAATTGGGCTTTCCGTTACGGCAGGCGATACACTTGCCACAACTAAAATAAGGGATGAAGGTCAGTGCCTCGCCCGGTACAAATTCATTGACGCCGTCTGCCTCCACAAGGTCTGCTGCCAGCTCATGACCGAGTATGCGCGGATAATTGAAATAGGGCTGTGTACCCTGGAAAGCATGCAGATCGGTACCGCAGATGCCGATACGCCTGATCTTTAAAATAGCATGCCCCGGCTCCATTACCGGGGCTGCTATAGTCTTATACTCAAATGATCCGGGTTTTTCGCATACGAGTGCGTCCATAAGGGGCTGCTATTTCTTAAAGCTTATTTTATATACTACCGCGTTTTCAGACGGGTAGCTTTTTGATGGTTTTATAACTAATGCATCAGCTTCCTGCTTCCAGGATATTTTTTCATCACTGCCAATTATTTCAACAGAAGCGATCACGCCATTGCCTGCTTTGGCGCCAAGCGTTTTGATGGTAGTATTGGTTGCCGGCTGGCCCATGGCTATAGCATATAATATATTTCCTTTGGTAGTGAAGCGTATATCCTTTGCCGTAAAAGGCACTTTCTGGTCGGCAAAGCTTCCGCTTGCTGACTGTGTGGGGCCTTCGCCATATATTTTCCAGGGACGTGTGCCATATATTGCCTCGCCGTTGATGTCGAGCCATTTTCCTGTGCCGAGCAATGTCTGTGTTTCTTCTTCTGTGATAGTGCCATCGGAGCGTGGCCCGATATTTAAGAGAAGATTACCGTTTTTACTTACGATATCAATCAGGTTGGTGATCACATACTGTGCTGATTTAAAAGTATTACCGGCGGCATATCCCCACGATTCGTTGCCGATGGCATCATCTGTCTGCCATGCCGGCTCGCGGATGCCGCCCAGCTTACCTCTTTCCAGGTCAAGCACGGCGGCTTTTTCGGGGAAGGAAACATTTTTGTAATTCAGTACCACACCTTTGTTCCATTCCAGTCCTTTGTTGTAGTAATAGGATGCGAAGGATTTGCGGTAAGGATCCATGGCAGGCTGTTCAATCCACCAGTCAAACCAGAAGAGCTGCGGTTTGTAGTTGTCAACAAGCTCGGTGCAGCGCAGCAGCCAGTTGTTCATAAATTCAGGAGAAGGTGTTTCATTTTCTTCCCTGGCAGGACCATACAATGTTGCATTGGCAGGATCCAGCACGTCAGAATCAAAATGCTTTCCTCCATTCATAAAAAACCAGTGTTCAATTCTGTGTGAAGACAACCCGAAGATCAGTCCCTGTTTTTTAATCTCAGCGGCAAGTTCTCCCAATACATCTCTGCGCGGTCCCATTTCAAATGCATTCCATTTGGAAAGCGCAGACTTATACATCTGGAAGCCATCATGGTGCTCTGCTACCGGCACTACGTATTTAGCGCCTGCTTTTTTAAAGAGCGCCACCCAGGCCGCAGGATCAAATTTTTCTGCTTTGAACATAGGTATGAAATCTTTATACCCGAATTTCTTTTGCGGCCCGTAGGTCTCAATATGATGCTTAAATTCTTTGGAGCCCTGCTCATACATATTTCTTGGGTACCACTCAGAGCCGAATGCCGGTACGGAATATACGCCCCAATGAATGAAGATGCCGAATTTCGCGTCGCGGAACCAATCCGGGATCTGGTATGTTTTTAAAGATTCCCATGTTGCCTGGTATTTTTCCTGGGCATGTGAGGCAGGGGATGAAACAAGCAGCATTAGTATAGCTGAAAAACTAACAAGCAATCTTTTCATTAGTATGTTATGGTTTAATCGTTTAAACTTTAGCCGTCGCTTTGTATGATTATATAATACTATTTGTAAACCTACTTTTTACGCTCAATACGGGCTTTCTGGATTTTTCCAAATTATTGTGCTATATTAACATCATTGAAATTTGTATAGTCATGAAGCCGGCGCTCCGCCAGATCACTGCCACCCCAACAAGTTCCTTCCTGGTAAGAAAAGACAAGGGGAGTTGTATGATCAACAACTGGCATTACCATCCTGAGATTGAAATTTTGTATATCAAAAAAAGCTCAGGCACCTGGCTGGTGGGCGATCATATAGGGCATTTTCAAAACGGTGATATTGTGATGATCGGGGCGAACCTGCCGCATTGCTTCAGGCATGAGCCCGCATATGTCTCGGATGGGAGCAATGCAGGGGAAACTATTTGTATAAAGTTTGAACCGGATATTTTAGGCAATGCTTTATTACAGCTTCCTGAAGCTTTTCACCTGCGGTCTGCCATAGCTCGATGTGGCTGCGGGTTGCAACTGAAGGGCAGGCACAGAGCAAAGATCGCAGCGCTAATAGAGCGTATATGGGAAGCCGTACCCGGCAGAAGGTTAGTATTGCTGCTCTCCATACTCGAAGAAATAGGAGGGCATAAGCATACCGCACTGCTTTCTTCCAACGGGTTTATGCAATTGCACGACGATGCAGACCGGCAGCGTATCAAGCTGGTATTTGATTATACCTTCAGCAGGTACAGCGAAAAAATAACTATTGACGATGTTGCGCAGTTGCTGCACATGACCCGGCAATCGTTTTGCAGGTATTTTAAAAGCCGGACGAATAAAACCTATATTCGTTTTTTGATGGAGGTAAGGATCGGTGCTGCATGCCGGTTGCTGGTAGAGGATGAAAACAATGTGACGGAAATAAGTTATGCCTGCGGGTATAATAATATTTCTCATTTCAATCACCAGTTCAAATCTATTACCGGTAAACATCCGCTGGAATATAAACGGGATTATTTAGACAATAACGCGATATGAACCGACTGATCTTACCCGGCGTTTTTTGTATGTTCCTGGCCATGAATGCCTGTATGCCGAAGAAGCAGGAGCTGCCGGGGCTTTGGTTTTTTTCCGGGCGGACAGACATGATACTGCCCGCAGACAGCAGTGTGACTGCTGCCAGCTTTCTTGACCTCCATGTTGATGGCAGCTATACCCGGGACTTTGGAATGTTTGATACCGGCCACTGGCAGCGGAAAGATTCTATTTTAATTCTTAAGCCCAGTCACAGAAGTGCTGTTAATATAGATATTATAAACTTTGCAGAGGATGGGCTGGATCTGCAGGTGAATGACAGGGTTATTGTTAGTTTTGCCAGGATGCCCGGGAAATTTGTCAGCGTCGCAGATAATCCCTTTGCAGGAATAAACAATCAATGGCGTATACCGGCTAAAGCCAAAGAGAATGAAGAACAATTGAAAAAGCGCCTCAGGGATCATTGCAGCTTTTTCGTAAAATATTTTAACTGGGGTATTACAGACGGGCTGCCTGCAGTGGATGTCAGAAGCACTCCTTCTCTTATCAAGATTTACCGGAATGGTTTTAAGCTGCGTCCTTATGAAGATCTGCCTGCAGCCTGGAAAACCTATTTTTACGATGAGGAAGATTGCCGGAAGGCAAATGATATCATGAAGGATATTTTTGAGCATCATGATATTGAATGGAAGGATACGGATAACCGTTATAAGATGTTCATGTCTGCATTTCAGCAGTTTTCTGATCTTTTGAGATAGCGGTTATATGGTAGTAAAAGGATAAATTGCTATTAATTCAAAGTAAGCCACTAATGCACGAATAAATATGTCAAAAACATTTGTGTATCCGTAGCTATATTTTCTTTGGTTGTACAAAATACACGGATTATGAAAAGATCATTGCATATATCCTTCACATTCTTTTTTATTGCATGCACTATAGCACTGCGGTCTCAACCTATTTCTTCTGCAAGGATTGATTCAGTGGTGAACGTAGTGCTCAAAACATTTGATGTGCCGGGTATGGCTGTAGCAGTAGTGAAGGATGGTAAAGTGACCCATGCCAGAGGCTATGGCGTGCGTTCGCTGAATACCATGAAAAAAGTAGATGCCAAAACTATTTTTGGTATTGCCTCCAACAGCAAGGCCTTTACCACTGCGGCGCTGGGTATGCTGGTGGATGAAGGTAAACTGGCATGGGATACCAAAATTACGGATATTATCCCCGAATTCCGGTTGTACAGCCCTTATGTAACGGAAGAGTTCACTATTAAAGACCTTCTTACACACCGGAGTGGCCTCGGGCTTGGCGCAGGCGACCTGATGATATGGCCTGACAGCAGCAATTTTACAAGAAAAGATATTATTCACAACCTGAGATACTTAAAGCCGGTGTCAGGCTTCCGTACTAAATACGATTATGATAATAACCTGTATATCGTGGCAGGAGAAGTAGTAGCACGCATATCAGGTATGAGCTGGGAAAGCTTTATTGAGCAGCGGATCATGCAGCCACTTGGAATGACAGGAAGCTATACCTCGATCAGGGGGATAAAAGATGGCTCGGATATGATAGATCCCCATGCACCGGTAAACGACAAAGTGCAGGTGATACACAACGACTGGAGTGAAACTGCCAATGCCGCCGGAGGAATATGGAGCAATCTTGAAGATATGTGCAAATGGATCATTATGCAGATGAACAACGGCAAATACGGGGAAGGGCTGGAAAAACAATTGTTCAGTGAAGAAGTGCATGAAGAAATGTGGACGCCCCAGACAATCATTCCTGTTCACGGGACATCATCCTATAACACTCATTTCGCAGCGTATGGATTGGGCTGGTTCCTGAGTGATGTGAAAGGATACAAGCAGGTAACACATACCGGCGGGCTTGCAGGCATTGTAACGCAGGTAACGCTGATCCCTGAACTGAAGCTGGGCATCATTGTGTTTACCAACCAGCAATCCGGCGCGGCATTCAATGCTGTTACTGCCACTATTAAAGACAGCTACCTGGGTGTAAAAGGGATTGACAGGATAAAGGAGCAGAAAGACCGCATGGATAAAGCGGTAGCTGAAGCAAAAAAAATTACAGATGAAGTATTGGCAAAGATTAACGCACAGCAAAAAAACAATACTGCTACAATTGATTTTAATACTTATGCAGGTACTTACCGTGATCCGTGGTTTGGTGATGTAGAGATAACGAACAGGAACGGTACACCCTGGTTTGACTCGAAACGTTCTCCGAAGCTCAGCGGGCAACTGCTGTACTATAAGGGCAACACATTTGTGGCTAAATGGAACGACCGCAGCATGGATGCAGATGCGTTTGTGGTATTCTCCCTTGACGCGGAAGGAAAAGCGGCAGGCATGAAGATGGAAGCCATTTCGCCATTGACGGATTTCAGCTTCGATTTTCAGGATCTGGATTTTGCGAAAGTGAAGTAGCAGCCTATAATTGCTTTATTGCCTTTGCCAGCATTTTTGCGATCACTTCACAGCCCCTGTCTGAAGGGTGTAAGCCATCATAGGTCATATCAATGGCTTCGGGAGGATAAGGATATTCATTCTGTTTGGGGTCAAACGGGATATCTGTAAAATCCGGGTAGCGATAATTTTTATACAATCCTTCAGTTGCAGGATCTTTAAGGCGTTTAAATTTAACCAGGTTTTTCTGGGTCATCCCGCTTTTATAGTAAAGGTCAATTACCGGGAAGTGTTCAAGGTTTCCTATAGCTTTAATTGCATCAGCAAACTGTGCCAGTGACTGGTCGTTCTTTTTCTTATATGATCCGTAAGCATTATTGGTCATATCATTGATGTACACAAAATCCGAACGCTGCATCGGGGTAATAAGAATGATTTTTGCGTCTTTGTTAAGGCTTCTGAGCTTATCGGTGATGATGCGGAAAGAGCCGAATACAGTATGGTTGCCTGTATTGTTACTGTAATCTGAAAGCTCACCAATGGGGCGACCCTGCCACCAGTCATTAGTGCCAAGGAAGACGGTATACATATCTGCTTTAACCAGGCCAAGGTTTTCAATTTCTTTTGCTATGCCTCCGGATGTCCATCCGTTGTGTCCCTGGTTGATATATTTTAATCCCGGAACTTTTTCTGCTGTTCGTGTAAGATACCCTTTTTTCAGGCGGTTGCCGGTTTCGTCCCGGTGATCATTGAGATAAGTGATGGAATCTCCAATGGCAACCCAGGTTGTTTCTTTTTGGGTAAAGCCATATATGCAGGCAGCAACAAAAAGAATGAAGACTGTTCTTTTCATGAATGACCGTTCGTTTTAATGGTACAACTTAGCGATTTGCCGGGTTTTTTGCAAATAATGAGGAGATAAATGCAATAAGTTCTGTATTTAACGTTACATGAAAATACTTTTAATATTTCGGTTATGTTTTTTTCAGGTGATCTATCCCCGGGAATGTTCGATTACTTCGAACGGACACCGGACATGGTATGCATTGCCGACAGGGAGGGATATTTTAAGGAAATCAATGCTTCAGCGATCAATAAGCTGAAGTACAGCAGGGAAGAGCTGTTTTCAACGCCCATATCACATTTTATTTATACCGGGGACAAGGAGATTACACATCAGCGCCGGCAGGCGCTCCTGTTGGGTAAGCCGCTGCAGCATTTTCAGAATCGCTATGTTACCAAAGATGGCGATATCCTGTGGTTAGAATGGACATCTGTTTATTTACCCGACAGGGAAGTGGTATTTGCCATTGCGAGGGACATCTCAGAGAAAAAAAGACTTGAGCTGGTAGCGGAAGAAAAATGCAAACAGTTAAGAGACTTAACACTTCATTTCAAGACCAGTCTTGAGCAACGCATGAAATCTGTTGCAGAGGAGCTTCATGATGAGATCGCTCAGCTTGTATCTGTAGTAAAACTGGACATAGACTGGATAACAGTTAATGATCCCCGGCTGGACGAGATATCCAAAAGGAGGATGCACCATGCGCTGGATGTTGCTGAAACGCTTATCAATGCTATGAGACGGCTTTCCTTTTCCATCAGACCTCACATGCTTGACGATTTTGGTCTGAACGAAACGATCAGCCTGTATTGTGAAGAACTGTCTCTCCTGAGTGGTATTGCCTGCTCATTCGAAAGCTCATATACCGAATCAGAGCTTACTCCTGAGATGAGGGTGGATTTTTTCAGGATATGCCAGGAACTGCTTGCTAATGTGATCAGGCATGCCAACGCGAATAAGGCAAAGGTCATTATTAAAAATATTAAGGATCAGATAATACTCAGCGTTACTGATGACGGGAAAGGCTTCGACCCGGATAACACGGTCATGGGGAAAGGACTTATCCATATCAAAAGCCGGGTCACCTCATTCAACGGGCAACTGATCATCAAAAGCAGAACAGGCGCCGGTACAAATATTTCCGTGATTTCCCCCCGCTGTTAAGAGAAAAATTCCCTGTCCTCCCGGGCTTATTTTATAGTACATTTACTTTCAATTTTTCCACTATGCCTGCTGTCGTAAATTGGCCGGAAGCCATTAAGCCATTGCTCAAAAAATATAAAGACACGAAACATCCGCTTGAGTATGGTAACCTGTACCAGTTGGTAGTAATGGTAGTATTGTCTGCGCAGGACTCAGACCGTCATATCAATCAACTGGCGCCAGAGCTGTTCAAAGCTTATCCTGGTATGCAGGCTCTTTCGAAAGCTACACCTGAGACCCTGCAGCCATTTATAGGCAGCGTCAGGAATTTCGGGAACAAAATAAAATGGCTGATGGAAATTTCGCAGACCGTTAAAAAGGATGCGAATATTCCCGGTACTTTAGAGGAGCTTACTGCATTGCCGGGCATCGGAAGAAAATCTGCGAACGTGATACTGCGTGAATCCGGGAAGCCGGCAGAAGGTGTTATTGTGGATCTGCACGTTGTGCGTGTTGCCCCGCGGCTGGGTATTGCGTCCGGTAGTGACCCGAAAAAAATTGAAAAGCAGATAATGGAAACGCTTCCGAAGAAGGAGTGGGATGCAGGCATGGCAATGAGTTTCCTGGGCAGGGAAATATGCCGCCCCCAGCCTAAATGTGAGATATGCCTTATGAATACAGTATGTGCATACTACTCTCATGGCAAACGTGAAATGTGAGAAGTGAAACAGGGGGTCATTTTATTCAGTAAGCCGGGAAAATAAAATGTCTGCTGTTTTCTGCTGTGTTTAATCCATTAATTGAGGTCATATATAGCTTTGGCTGCCCTGAACGTATTGCAGTGCGCTTCGGTAATGATCCTTATATCCGCAGAATATCCTCCGCCCATCGCTGCCACACAGGGGATATGTAAGGTTTTGAGCTTTGTAAATACCATTTCGTCGCGTTGCCTGCAACCATTCATGGTTATGCGAAGCTTTCCGAATTTATCGGTCTCCAGTATATCCACGCCGGAAAGGAAAAACGCCATATCAGGGTTTGCCTGTTGCAGCAGCCTGTCCAATGCCTGGTCAAGCAGCAACAGGTATTCCTCATCTCCCGTGCCATCTTTCAGGGGAATGTCAAGATCGCTTTGCTCTTTTTGAAAAGGATAGTTATGATCTCCATGCATGCTGAATGTAAATACGCGGTCTTCTTTTTCAAATATTTTCGCTGTACCGTTGCCCTGGTGCACATCCAGATCAATGATCAGAATCTTTTTCGCCAGTTGATGATGGAGCATGTAGTTGGCGGCAACCGCAAAATCATTCAGCAGGCAGAAACCTTCGCCTCTGTCGCTGAAAGCATGGTGCGTTCCTCCTGCAACATTTAAAGCTATACCTGCCCGGAGCGAAGCGTGGCAGCAGTTGATGGTACCCTGTGTTATAACAAGCTCTCTTTCGGTAAGGCGGGGAGACTGGGGGAAACCGATCTTTCTTTGTTCTCTGTCACTTAGTGTCTGCTCTTTAAGCTTTTTCAGGTAGGCTTCCGTGTGCGTGAGCAATATCCACTTGTCCTCGCATATTGTTGGCGCAAAGATGTTTTCATTACTGATGGCTCCTTCATGCAGTAACTGACCGGGGATCAGATCATATTTCAGCATGGGAAAACGGTGACCTTCAGGCAATGGATGTATATACACCGGCGCAAATGCTACATATAATAATGGTGATGCCATGCTGCAAATATCAGGGTATATTGAAACTGGCATATTATTTTTACATTTATAAGGCAAAAACAAAATAAGATGGAAGAAGTAGTAAAAATATTAAGCATTGAGCAACTGACGCATGATGTTAAACGATATCGTTTTGAAAAGCCCAAAGGCTATCATTTTGAGCCAGGGCAGGCTACAGAAGTTTCTATTAACCAGGAAAAATGGAAGGAAGAAAGACGCCCGTTTACCTTTACCAGCCTGAATGAATGGCCCTTTTTGGAGTTTACTATAAAATCATACCGCGATCATGATGGCGTAACTCATGCGCTGGACAACCTTCGTGCAGGGGATGAGCTGATCATCCGTGATGTATGGGGAGCGATAGCATATAAAGGTGAAGGATGTTTTATTGCGGGGGGAGCCGGTATTACTCCTTTCCTGGCGATCTTCAGGCAGCTTCACAAGAGTAAGAAAATTGATGGCAACCGGCTTTATTTTTCCAACAAAACGGAAAGCGATATCATACTCCGCGATGAGCTGACCACCATGCTGGGAGACAACGCCCGTTTTATCCTGACGAGATCTTCCGCCCCGGGGATTGAAAAAGGCTATATTGATAAAGAATTTTTGCAGAAGAACGTGAGCGATTTTTCTAAACCGTTCTATGTATGCGGTCCGGATAAAATGGTTGAGTCAATAAGCAATGACCTGAGACCGCTTGGCGCGTCCCCCGAAGCTATAGTATTTGAACAATAGCCATTGCAGCATGTTCTCCCTCATCAACGAACATATCAACAGGTGCGTGGATTTTACCGGAGCGGAAATACAACGCTTCAATGAGCTGCTGGTGGTAAAGCATATCCCCAAAAAAACTTTAATGCTGCAGGAAGGAGAAGTGTGCAATTTTGAAGCGTATATCAATAAAGGATGCATCCGTACATATTATATTGATCCCAAAGGCGTAGAAATAACATTGCAGTTTGCAATTGAAGACTGGTGGGTGAGCGATATCGGGAGCTTCCACGAACGGAAAGCCTCAAAGCTGTTCATTCAAACACTGGAGCCATCGGAAGTGCTGCTGCTTTCCCCCGAAACCAAGGAAAAGCTGCTGCATGAGATCCCGAAGTTTGAACGGGTCTTTCGCCTGATGATACAAAAAAATCTCACCCGCCTGCAGGACAGGTTCCTGCAAACCGTTACTACTACTGCTGTCGAAAAATATCTTGATTTTATAGACCGTTATCCCACCATACCCCAGCGGGTGCCACAGCATTATATTGCCTCTTACCTTGGGTTTTCACCTGAATTTCTCAGTAAGGTTCGCACAAGGCTTTCGAAAGGCCAGGATGTTCACGAATAATACCCGCTGTTGCCCAATTTATTGAACTGGTTCAATGTTCAGGAATGAAACCCTTCTGACCTTTGCTGTACAAAAAACAACATTATGGCAACAATGATCAAAGGCATACATCATATCACCGCTATTGCCGGTGATGCCAAACGCAATTTTGATTTTTATACCAAAGTGCTGGGGCTGCGTTTTGTGAAAAGAACGGTTAATTTTGATGACCCCCAGACCTATCATTTTTATTTTGGCGACAGGCAGGGCACTCCCGGCACTATACTTACTTTTTTCCCGTGGGGGAACGCAGTAAGGCAGGGTCGGAGAGGAGCATCAATGGCTACGGAGATCGGCTATGCCGTACCGAAAGGAAGCCTTGGTTTCTGGCTGGAGCGTTTCAGGGCACATAACATTATTTACAATAATCCCGCTGAGAAATTCGGGGAGAAATATCTTACTTTCCTTGATCCCGACGGACTGAAGCTGGAACTGATAGAAACGAATCAGCCTGATCCACGCAAAGGATATGAAACAGGAGAGGTGAAAGAAGATGTAGCTACCAAAGGATTTTATAATGCTACACTTACCCTGAATGATATTAAGCCGACTGCAGGTATCCTCACTGATGTTTTTGGATATGCGCTCATTGATAAGCAGCTAAACCGCTATAGGTATGCAACAACAGCCAGTGAAACAGCTAATATAATTGACCTGGTAGAGCTGCCTGCCGAACAAAGAGGTATAGTTGCCGGTGGAACAGTGCATCACGTGGCCTTCCGGGTGAAAGATGATAAAGCGCAAATGGAAATGCGGGAAAAGATACTGGCGAAAGGATTGAATATTACGCCGCAGATAGACAGGAATTATTTTCATTCTTTATATTTCCGGGAGCCCGGCGGTGTGCTTTTTGAAATAGCTACAGACAATCCCGGGTTCATGGTGGATGAACCGCTCGAAGCATTAGGCACTCACCTGAAATTACCCACCCAGTTTGAACCGCACAGGGAAGCTATTGAAAAGCACCTGGTGAAACTTGATTAATGAACAATATTAAACGGATCATATATGAACTACCAGGAGATGAAATACATATACCAGCCTGCCGCGAACCCCACAGGATATACTTTATTGCTGCTGCATGGCACCGGTGGCAATGAAGCGGACCTGCTGCCCATTGGCAGGCAGTTTGGCGACGGAGTGAACATATTAAGTTTAAGAGGGAATGTGAGTGAGCACGGGATGCCCCGGTTTTTCAAAAGGATAGGTATGGGAATATTTGATGAAGATGACTTAAGATTCAGAACAAATGAATTGCTGCATAATATTACAACGATCTCCGGAAAAGAGAGTTTTGATGCAGGTAAGCTGATTGCGCTCGGCTATTCCAACGGTGCTAATATTGCCGGTAGCGCTTTGCTGATGTATCCTGATTTTTTTGCCGGTGCGATCCTTTTCCGCCCGATGCAGCCTTTTGTCAGCCCGGAGCCATTTGCTGCCATCGGGAGAACGCCCATACTCATGACCAACGGCGCTGTTGATCCTACTATCGATCCTGCAGCAACACAGCGGTATGTGCAGTTGCTGGAGAATGCAGGCTTTGATGTTGCCGCTTATTCCCTGCCGTCGGGGCATGGGCTTACACAGGAAGACCTGCATCTTGCGCAGCAATGGTTCCATGAGCATTTTAGTATTGCCCCGGTAGAATGAAGAAGAGATTATGCCCGGGCACAATACAAATCATATGCTCCTCCATGCAAAAAATGCCAGTTACAAAAACAAAACACTCCTGCATCGTCATTTCGATCCCGCCTTCATGCTGTATGATCTAAATGTATATTACGGCGGGAGAGAAATCTGCCGGGCAGTAGTGCAACAGTTGAGCATTGGTACAAAAGCCCGGCAGATTTCTCCTTCGCGTAAGAGTCGTTTAACTATAGAAGTCGTGTTAGCTCAGTTGAAATGACGTACAAAGGGCTGATGATTTTGTGACCTTCGATAATTCAGGGTTACAAATAATCCATTCCGAAGCCTTATGGGTATATCATTTGTTTTGCAGATGCGCCTGCCCGGGAAGTTTGGGGCGCATTTCAATTTTTCGCTTCTTGCACAACTTTTCGCCCGGTGAGACCCGCCCGAACGATGTTCAGTCGGGCGGGCACCGACCCGTAGCGGGTTCTACAGGCGGTGCCTGCCTGATCGTTAGGAAGGTCACTACCCACCTGCGAAAAATTGAAATGCCCCGATACTTTTTCAAAAATAACCTACCTTTCTGATAGGTTGTTTTTTTATGAGGTTGGACAGGTTGCACCCCGAGTGATAAGGAATCGTTGCTGAGTAGTGAACAGGAACCTGAAGGGTGCGACGCAACGAAGCTGATAGTAGCATTGCAGTTCGGTACATAAAAAGATCACTGAATATCGTGCTTATCATACCGCACCATATCTATCATAAAAGCTTCATACTATGTACCGGATTATATTACTGCTATTGTTATGCTCATATTCACTGATGGCACAACAGCCACAGGAAAATTATGCCGTGGATTCAGCCTCTGTTGAACATGCCGGAGTGCCTAAGGGCGAAATAATAAAATGTGTGTTTGATAAGTCTGCCATATACCCGGGTACCTGGCGGGAATACTGGATATATGTGCCAAAACAATACAACCCGGATAAGCCCGCGTGTGTATACGTCAACCAGGATGGTATTCAATGGAATGCCCCTGTTGTATTTGACAACCTTATTCATAACGGTGAAATGCCGGTAACCATTGGCGTATTTGTGATGCACGGAAGGATCGTGGCAAGGGATCAGCAACATGCCATTGACAGGTTTAACAGGAGCTTTGAATATGATGGATTAGGAGATGCGTATGTAAAATTCATAACGGAAGAAATATTGCCGGATGTAGAAAAGCACAGCACAAGCGACGGAAGAGCCATTCATTTGTCGAAGAGCGGGAATGACAGGGCTATTGGCGGATCGAGCAGCGGCGCAGTCTGCGCTTTTACGGCTGCCTGGGAACGTCCGCAAGTATTTTCGAGAGTATTTAGCGCTGTTGGCACTTATGTTGGATTACGGGGCGCCGACAGGTATCCTACTCTTATCAGGAAATATGAACCCAGGCCGATCCGTGTTTTTTTGCAGGATGGCTCCGGTGATTTAAATATTTATGGCGGTGATTGGTGGAAAGCTAATGAAATGATGGAACGGGCGCTTGTATTTGCAGGATATGAAGTGCGGCATGTATGGGGTGAAGGCGGGCACAACGGCCGGCAGGGAACCGCTGTATTTCCCGAAGCGATGCGATGGCTGTGGAAAGATTGGCCAAAAGCTGTGACACCGGGAAAAACTCAAAACCAGGTATTGTCAGATATATTGATCTCTGGTGAAAACTGGGAGCTGGTAGCAGAAGGGTATGGATTTACAGAAGGTATTGCCGCCAATGCGTCAGGAGATATATACTTCCAGGATATACCTGGTTCGAAAACGTATAAAATTGATGCGCAGTATAACGCAATTACCATGCTTAATATTGATGCGCATAAAAGCAGCGGCACGGCATTTGGAGCAGATGGCAGGCGGTATGTTGTTGCCGGCGCAACAAAACAGATCATTGCTTACGGCGCTGACGGAAAGCCGGGTATAATAGCGGAAGGAATTCCGGGTAACGACCTGGCAATTACCCGGAATGGAAATATATATGTGACTTCACCTGAAGGGAAAGAGAAGCCGGGCAGGATATTTTTAATAAAGCCAGGAGGTAAAAAGACAGTAGTGGATGAAGGACTGAAATTTCCTAACGGGGCAACACTTTCTCCCGATCAGACACAATTATACGTGGCGGAATCCGCATCACACTGGATCTGGGCATATACTATTGCTGAAGACGGTACATTGACCAATAAGCAAAGGTATGGCTGGCTCCATACTCCGGACGATAAAGATGATGCGTGGCCGGATGGGCTGAAATGTGATACAGCAGGGCGTATATATGTTGCCACACGAATGGGGATACAGGTGCTCGACCAACCGGGAAGAGTAAACGCTGTTTTGCCTTTGCCTGCCGGGCAGCCTTCAAATTGCTGTTTCGGAGGTAAAAATTTTGATATCCTGTATGTTTCCTGCGACGGTAAGATCTTTCGCCGTAAGCTCCGCGTCCGTGGCGCCAATTCATTTGAACAACCTATAAAGCCACCTTCTCCCAGGTTGTAGTGTTAAATCAAGACTATTGTGAGAGGTGAGAAGTGAGAAGTGAGAAAATCGGCAATTTTTTCACGCCTGACTTCTGCCGTTTCACGATTCGGCACTCTAATACAAAAATTTTCTTTGATTAGTCTTACCTTCAGGCCTACCTATATATTTAATGGATCTACTCCCCGATTATTCCATAGCCAACTGGATGCTGCTTTCGCTTGCAGGTTTCTGCATAGGTATGTCAAAGGCGGGCTTAAAAGGCGTTGACATGCTCAATATTACCATAATGGCTATAGTATTAGGCAGCAAGTCATCTACCGGTGTGGTGCTACCCCTGCTTTGTGTGGCCGACTTTCTTGCTGTTGTGTATTATCGCCGCCATGTCAACTGGTCGCATTTCAGGAAGCTGGCGCCCTGGATCACAGCCGGTATATTGATAGGTGTATTACTGGGACAGGATATGAATGAATTGTATTTCAAAAAAGTAATGGCAGTAATTATTGTGCTTGCCGTCATCATTATGATCTTTTTAGAAGTGCGCAAGTCTTTGGTGCTGCCGTCCAATAAATTATTTGCAGCCACTTTGGGACTCGTGGCGGGCATCACTACCATGCTCGGCAATCTTGGCGGCTCATTTGCCAATATCTATTTCCTTGCCATGCGTGTTCCGAAGAATGGTTTTATCGGTACGGCAGCGTGGCTGTTTTTTTGTGTTAATTTATTTAAACTGCCGTTTCAGTTTTTCTTCTGGAACAATATCAACGCTTCAACATTAAGCACTGATCTTGTGCTGATACCTGCGTTATTGCTCGGCTTTTGGGCAGGGATTAAAGTTGTGGCGATGATACACGACGACGGCTACAGGAAAATTGTAATTGCAATGACACTGATCGGGGCTATATTTATTTTTCTGCGGTAAAAAAAATAGCCACCAATGCACGAATAGATAATGCATTTTGATTTCTTTATTCGTGCATTGGTGGCTATGACAGTTACAGAATAGGATTTATTTCTTTTCCTTATCGCCCGGCATCAATACGGCTGTAAAGTGATTTTTTCCGTTGAACAATAATTTTGCCGCGTCCTGGACTTCTTTGGCAGTAAGCTTGTTTACATAATTTTCAAAATGCACAAAGCGGTCAATGTTTTCTCCCTCGGTTTTCATCGCCAGCAGGTTAGAAAGCCATGGCCCGTTTTGCTTGAGCTGCTCTTTATGGGATTCCCGCCACTGCTGTTTTACTTTGTCGAGGTTTTGCTGTGAAGGCCCGTTCTTTACAAGCAATGCTATTTCATTACGCATTGCTTTTATCAAAGTGTCTACTTTTTCCGGGCCACAGGGAAGCTGCACTATAAACTGGTAGTAGGGATAAGGCGCCCTGTGCAATCCTCCGAAAATACCACCGCCATAAATGCCCTGTATTTTTTCTCTTAATTCTTCAATGATACGGATATTCAGCACTTCCGTAATGGCGCTGGCTCTGAAGTCGAGGTCTTCACTGTAGGGTATCTCACCATAGTCAAAAGTGATGATCATGCTTTTTTGTTCCTCTCCCTTATAAACGGTCAGGTCTTTTTTGCCGGTAATGGGGCGGAGTTTCCTGTCTGCATAGCCTGATTTTTTCCCTTTGGAGGGGAGGCTTGCTATATACGTTGCTATTAAAGGGATGATCTGTTCACTGCTGAAGCTCCCGGTAAATACAAAATGCATTCCTGCAGCGTCGCCAAATCTTTCGCGGTATATCTGTATGATCCTGTCTGTGCTGATGCTGTCAAAATAGCTTGCTTTGGGCACATTTATCGGGGCAAGAGGGCTGTTGTGATACAGTGTTCTCATAACGGTATCAAAAAATACAGCCTGTGGGTTGGCGCCAAGCATAGTAAGCTGCGCCTTATTTTTCTGCACATACGATTTGAAAAGAGAAGTGTCTTTCCGGGGCTCCGTCAGTTTAAGGTAGGCAAGCTGGAACATTGTTTCAAGATCTTTAACCGTTGAGTTTCCACTCATGCCTTCTGTTGTTCCGCTGAGTGTTGGCGAAGCGGACACTGATTTTCCCGCAAGCACTTTTTGCAGGTCGGTAGGGGAGAAGCTGCCAAAGCCCATTGCATTGATAGCCGACAGCGCGTATGTGGCATTATAACGGTCTGCAGCGCCGTAGTTGCTTGTGCCTCCATAACGTGATGCTCCCATCAGTATTTCATCATTTTTAAAATCTGTTGGCTTGAGGGTGACCGTGGCGCCGTTGGAAAGCAGGAGGTCCGTTGTGCCCAGCGCGGTGTTGGTTGTTTTACGCACTATCTTTCCAGCTATGGGTTTCTTTTCCAGAAGGTCGGCAGCGATCGCTTTTTCTTCATACGGTTTTACATCGGCTTTTTCTGCCATTGCTATGGTTTGCAATAAGTTTTCAGGAGAAGGAAGCTTTATATCATTCTTTTCTGGTCCCATGATATACGCGAAAATATGCTGGTCTCCCCTGATCCTGTCTGCCACTTTGTTGACATCCTCTATTGCAATACCGGGCAGCAGATCCTTTACCATATTGTATTCGGCAGCTATGCCAGGTACAGGAGATTGCTCAAGGAAATGCTGGATATATTCCTGCACAAAGCCGGATGATTCCATCTTGTTGCGGTCATTATAAGCTTTCTCATAAGAAGCCAGGACATTCTTTTTGGCTCTCTCCAGCTCCGGAGCAGTAAAGCCAAACCTTTTTACTTTCTCTATTTCTTCCATCGCGGCAGTGATCGCTTTTGATGGTTCTTTATCGCCGGACGAAGCATATACTTCCAGGTTCTCATAACCTCTTGTAAAGCTGTTGAACATTACGCCACCATATACAAAGGGCGGGTTTTCCTGCTGGGTAAGCTCCTGCATACGCTTATTGAGCATAGTGGTAAACAGGGATTTTACCATATCCTGCCTGTATGCCCCATAGGTAGCCGGCGGCTCGACTTTATATGCCGGGAATTCAACTACTGCATCATAGCTGGTGGCTTCTTTATCCGTTACTATTAATGCATCGTTCTCAGTATAGGGAGGAACTGTTGCTGTTTTGCGTTCTCTTTCATTGGCAGGATTGGCAAGACCGCCGAAATGCTTTTTGATCATGTCTTCCGCAACACTTTTTGAAATATCACCCACCACGATCACTGCCATCAGGTCGGGGCGGTACCAGTCGCGGTAAAACCTGCGGATGGCATCGTACTGGAATGTTTTGATAATACTGTCTTTGCCGATAGGAAGACGCTCTGCATATAATGAACCTTTAAGCAGCCCGGGAAGTATTTTTTTGAACATCCTTTCTTCAGCGCCCTTGCCTAACCGGCTCTCTTCCAATATGATGGGGCGTTCGCCGTCTATATCATCGTCAAGGTAAGTAACGTTGTGCGCCCAGTCTTCGAGTACGCGGAAACCTTTTTCGATATTAGCGGGTTTATCCGTGGGAATGGGAAGTATATAAATGGTCTGATTGAAGCCGGTATTGGCATTAAGGTCATTGCCAAATCCTACGCCTATTTCCTGGAGGAAGGAAACGATATCATTTTTCCTGAAATTTTTGGTGCCGTTGAAAGCCATGTGCTCTGCCATGTGCGCCAGTCCCTGCTGATCATCGTCTTCATTGATAGAACCCGCATTTACCACCAGCCGCAGCTCTACTTTCTGTTCCGGCTTTGCATTGTGCCTGATATAATAGGTAAGACCGTTGGCCAGCTTTCCTATGGTAACGCTGGTGTCTAAGGGCAGTTTTTCATTGAGATTGATTTGTGCCTGCCCGGTAGCAAGATGCACAATTAACAGCGCAAGCAGGAAGAGACGTTGGGATACAAGCTTTTTAAGCATAGGTTTCATTTTGTGCAAAAGTATTGAAATACCTTACACAGCATCTACCGCTTATACTTTAAATTATGCCAAAGTCATCTCTGCTCAAAAAGACAGCCTTCCCTGGTAGAAATCCAATATCCTCGTACGGAATATATATTCATACCAGGTTTGGGTAAGGTTGAGCCTTGCCCTGTCATAATTGTTTTTGGTGATCAGGTATTCTGTGGAAACAATGGTGCCGAGATTGAAGCGTATCTCGGCAGACCTGAAAGATTCCTTATATTGTGTAACCTGCTCCAGCAGGGCTTTATAACGCTCGTAAGCAGAAGTCATGTCTACATGAGCTTTTTCTATGGTTTGCCTGAGCAGGAGTTTTGTATTTTCCGATTCGAGCTTTGCATATTTGGCATTCAGGCTGGCTTTTTTTACGTTGGTATTTACCCGCAGGTTGTTGAATATAGGCACGGAAAGGCTTAGTCCTATATAACTTCCAAGGTTGTTTTTAAACTGGCTATTGTAGGATATCTTTTTGTAATCATAATTCTGTTGCTCCTGGTATACGAATGTTTTGTTGTTGTCTATAGTTACATAACCTCCTGTGGGTATTTCAGTAATGGTAGTAGGGGTACGTGATTCAGAAACACTTGAGTAGTTGCTTCCCAGGCTGCCATTGAGGCTGAGAGAAGGGAAATATCCCCCTTTGGCAACACTTACTGCCTTCTCAGCGCTTTTGGCGCGGAGCTCTACTGCTTTTACCTGTGCAAGATGCTGAAGGGCGGTTGCATATACCTGTTGCGCAGTAGCGGGGTACATCTCCAGCAATTCCCCTTCGGATAGCCGTTGCAGTTGCATGTTTTTGTTGTAAGGAATGTTCATCAACTGGGCAAGATTGAGCCTGGCGGTCTGTAAGGCATTGTAATTATTGACAGCGCTCATTTCATCGCTGGCAAGCTGTCCTTTCATATCTGAAAGCAGGTAACTGCCGATAGCCCCTTTTTCTACCAATACATTCAGTCTTTCTACCTGCTTGCGGGTTACCTCTGCCTGTTCAGACATGATGCGCCAGGTATCTTCCGCATTCAATACGGTAAGATAGGCAAGTATAATATCGAGCGCAAGTTTGTCTTTCGATTGCTGCCATTCCATTTCGCTGGCATGATAGGCATACCCGGTTTGCCGGATAAGATTTTGCAGCTGCAGTCCGCTAAAGAGGGTAATGCCGGCGTTCAGCCCGATGTTGGAAGAAGAAAAACGCTGGTCAATATAACCGTTTGTAAATGGATCAATGGCACGCCCCTGGTTCCATCCGTAGCCCCAGCTTCCATTCACATTAGGCAACAGGTTTGCTTTCGCCTGTTGCCAGTCTGCTTTATAAGATTGGGCTGCCAGCTCATTCTGTCTTACGGGGATATTGTTTTCAAGACCTGTTTCCACACATTCTTTAAGTGAGAATATTTTTCCCTTCAGGCTATCCGTTTGCGCAAGGCAATGCGCACTAAAAAAGCAGGTACAAAACCACACTATCACTCCCTGTTTCATCTTTTGCATTTTCATCTTGTTTTTCTTCAGATATATTTTTCAATACACTATATCAGCGTCTTATTTCCGCTGCTTCTTCTATTTTGCCATCCAGCAGGTTAATGATACGCGAACCATATTCTGCATTTTTTTCAGAATGAGTCACCTGTATGATCGTAACTCCATCTTCCTGATTAAGTTTTTTAAACAAGGTCATGATCTCTTCTCCCTGCTTGGAGTTGAGGTTACCGGTGGGCTCATCTGCTAAAATGAGTTTGGGATTGGCTACCAGTGCACGGGCTATGCCTACCAGTTGCTGCTGTCCACCTGATAATTGTGTAGGAAAAAGGTCTTTTTTGCCCACTATCCGGAAGCGGTCAAGGATATCCGCTACCACAGCCTTCCTTTCAGAGGATTTCATATCCTGGTATATCAGTGGTGTTTCTATGTTTTCATATACGGTAAGCTCGTCTATAAGATGGTAAGCCTGGAATACAAAACCGATGTACTTTTTATATAGTTGTGATCTTTGTTTTTCCTTTAAGAGATGCACTGCCTGTCCCATAAAATAATGGTATCCTTCCGTGGGATCATCGAGCATCCCTATAATGTTCAGTAAAGTGGATTTTCCCGAGCCGGAAGGACCCATCACGGAAACAAATTCTCCTTCGTTGATCTTCAGGTCAACGTCCTTGAGAATATAGGTCTTATTACCGCCGGCGTTTACAGATTTGGAAATACTTTTAAGCTCTATCATTGTGTTGTTTTTTTAAATAAAGACTACCTTCCCCGGCACACTTCTTATCATAAATTCAGTGCCATTCATAAAAATATTTGAAAATCAATATGTTGAAAAGGATCGCTTTTGTAGCATTGTCCGGTTTTGATACACTTCAAGTATGATTTTGATACATCTGGCGCTGCGGCGAAAGGCGGGGTTTATTTCACGCAAAGCGGCAAAGAGGGCAAAGCAGCAAAGTTTGATTTTCAGGATTTTTGTTGCGGCTTTGTTTACATGAACCCTTTGAACCACGGAGGCACGGAGACACAAAGTTGTACAAAGATTGTGTTTTGTGATCACTCTTTGAAAAGTAAGGGCTGTGCTTAGGTCTCCTCCCCCTGCCTGCCGTTCGGCAGTTCAGGCGAGCTTCGGGGAGGCCGGGAAGGGCTTCAATTTTCCCTGTAACCGGTAAATGCATCAAACAATGATTTTAGCTCTTTTGCTTTTTCAGGGAACTCGTCTATGACATTTGTCCTTTCGCCGGGATCATAGCTCAGGTTATACAGTTCTTTTACCCCTTCCTGTGGTTTACCGGAAGAGCTGTTAACGCCTGCAGGCACTTCCCTGTATTTCCAGTCCCCTGCGCGCACGACTTCAAGCTTTCCGTTGTTCACAATATAAATAGGCCGGTGAACATAATTTTTCCGGTTAGCCCTGCCGGTTAGCAGGTCGCTGATATCCTGCCCGTCCAGCGTGCGTCCTTCCGGCAGCGGTGCATTCGCCCAGCGGGCCAGTGTGGGTAAGATATCAACATTGCTGAGAGGGTTGGTCAGTACAAGGCCGGAAGGCGTATGGTTTTTCCAGTAAACGATAAACGGTTCACGGATACCGCCTTCATAAGATTGCCCTTTGGATCCCCGGAACACCCCGGCGGTACCGGCATGCCAGCGTTTGGTAACACTATCGCCAGACATTCTTACAGGAAATTCTATCCAAGGGCCATTGTCGCTGGAAAAAATAAAAATGGTATTATCCTGCAATTTTTTCTCAGCCAGCTTTTTCCATATTACAGCAAGGCAGGAGTCCATTTCTTCCACTACCGCGCCTAAAGGCCCGCCTTCCTGCTTATCCTTTAAAGAACTTGCCGCCGCCGCAAAAGCCACCGGGAGATGCGGCATATTATAGGCTAAGTACAGGAAAAAGGGTTTGCCTTTCTGTTGCTTATCAATCACCGAAACGGCTTCTTTGGTGTACAATGGAGTAAGCAATGAATCGGCAGGGTGTAAAATCTCAGGAGTGCGATTGCGATAAATTTTTATCGTTGTATCGGTTTTTACATAAGGAAAACGGTAATCATGGCTGTATAAAAGCCCGTAATAAGAATCAAATCCCTGTGCAGTAGGATAGTTATAGTCATGCTTGTCGCCCAGGTGCCATTTACCTATCATGGCAGTGGTATATCCAACCTTTTTGAGCATTTCAGCAATGGTAACTTCTGCATCGGCGAGGCCTAAAGGCGAGCCGGGCGGGATGGGGTAGGGCAGGTTATAGCGGGAAGCATATCTTCCTGTCAGCAGTGAAGCCCGTGATGGCGTGCAGGAGGGGCTTGTAACTACATAGTTGGTTGCCCTGATGCCTATGCCTGCTATTGAATCAAGGAAAGGCGTACGTATCACCGGGTTGCCATAAGCGCTCAGATCGGAATAACCCATATCGTCGGTAAGCACAAAAATGATGTTGGGTCGCTGTTGTGCATGTATCCCGCTGCCCAATAAAACGGCTGCGATCAACAGCAGGAATACCCTGTAATTTTTTATCATCCTGTATATTTATTTCGCGTTTATCGTTTATCGTTTCACGTTTGTCGTTTATCGTTTGTCGTTTGACATAGCGCTACCTTACTCCAAAAGTATATACTGTGGTATGATGGAATGGCTGCCCGGGGCGGAGTATGGTATCCGGGAACGAAGGCTGATTAGGCGAATCGGGGTAGTGCTGCGTCTCAAGGCAAAGCCCTGCATGCTTATTATATTTTATCCCGTCTGTTGTGTCTTTCAGGCTGCCGTCCAGGAAGTTGCCGGTATAGAGCTGCACACCCGGTTGTGTAGTGGCTGTTTCCATATACCTGCCGCTGGCGGGGTGATATAGTGTTCCTGTATGTTGCAATGCACCTGCCGGATTATTAAGCACAAAGTTGTGATCGTATCCCGGCGAGATGGCAGCAATATCTTGTCCTACTTTTTTAGATTTTCTGAAATCAAGAGGAGTTTTGGCTACCGGAGCAATTTCTCCCGTGGGAATAAGCGAATCGTCGGAGACTGTATAAGTCTCGGCAGACAGTTGAAGCTCATGATCCAGTATCATAGCATCCGTTCCGCCAGATAAATTAAAATAAGTGTGATTGGTAAGGTTTACCGGCGTGGGGGCATCTGTTACCGCACTGTAAATTATCATTACTGCATTATCGTCGCTCAGGCTGTATTCCACTGTCACGTTCAGGTTCCCCGGAAATCCTTCTTCTCCGTCCTTACTGGCATAGGTAAGTCTCAATCCATTCCTGTCAGCAAGAGGCGTTGCATCCCATACCACTTTATCAAAACCTTTTATGCCGCCATGCAGGCTGTTGCCATTATTATTTTTTGCCAGTGTGTACTCCTTACCGTCAAGGCTGAACCTTCCACCGGCAATTCTGTTGGCAAACCTTCCTACAAGACATCCAAAGCATGGGTTGCCCGGCTGCAGGTATCCTTCAAGTGAATTAAAGGCGAGAGTTACATTTTTAAATATATTATTCCTGTCGGGAGTTTTGATGCCGGTGATGGTACCTCCATAATTGGTGATACTAAGCTCCACACCGTTATTATTGGTCAATGTAAAATGCAGCACTTCTTTTTCGTCTCTTTCACCCCATTTTTCTGAAAGAATATGAGCCATGGCAGGATATTATTTGGGAGTGAAGATATATTAAAATGTGGTAAGGGGAAAACGACAAACGATAAACGACAAACGTGAAACGACAAACGTGAAACGATAAACGTGAAACGATAAACCTGAAACCCCGGAAACATAACTTTATCTGGAAGCTGCCTCCGCCATATTCTTTGCAAGATGATCCATTACCGGTATGAACTTACTATCAGGGCTTATATCAATGAATTTTACATTTTGATGTGTTGATGATAAAAGCGGGATATTCTTTTACACTACTGCTGGTTTTATATTCTGATTAACCCTGAATAAATTACCGGGATCGTATTTTGCTTTTACTTCTGCCAGTTTTTTGTAATTATCTCCATAGCTTGCTTTTACACGATCCGCGCCTTCATCCATCATAAAGTTCACATAAGCTCCTCCCATCGAATAAGGATGCATGACCGACCAATACTCCTTTGCCCAATTGGTCACTTTTTCCTTCTCAGCCGCGTCATTCGTTATCCCCACAATTACCATTGCATAATTTGCACCGCGGTAGTTCCATGCGGTTTCATTTTTACCAACTTCAGCCGCTACGCCGCTGATATTATACATGTGCATAGTGCTGAAAGGAGTAGGAAGTTGCCTTCCATATTTAACATGCAGTTTTATAGCTTCGGCACTCAGATCTTTTACATAATCGGCTTTCCAGTACCATAATAATCCCGGTGGATACAACGCATCAAACAATGTTTGAAGCACCGGCACAGGCATAGGTCCAACAAAATCCAGGGAAGGGGTTTTCTTTGCTCGTATGGGTTTGAATACTTCTTCAGCCTCTTCCATATCGCCGGCATAGCACCAGACTACTCCGCACATTTTTTTTAGATGAAGATGTTCAGGGAAAGGAGTAACCGGCGGAACAGTTAATATGGCAAAATACCCGCTTAACTCATTGGGTGCTTTATTAATGAATTCATGATGCCAGGTCATCATCTCCTCAGTATCATCCAGCTCCCATAGCATGGGGCCTGCATATACAGTATGTACAGGGCATAGCTTAAACGTGAAGGAAACCACTACACCGAAATTGCCGCCGCCGCCGCGCAAAGCCCAAAACAGGTCAGGATTTTCCTTTGCAGAAGCTTTTACAGGCTTGCCGTTTGCAAGTACCACTTCAGCTTCAAGTAAATTATCAATGCTAAGCCCGAAAGAACGGGTAAGATTGCCGAGCCCACCACCTAATGTAAGGCCTGCTACGCCTGTAGTGCCGAATATTCCTGAAGGAACGGTCATGCCAATTTGATGTGTTGCCGCATCCAGGTCTTTCAGCAAACAGCCACCCTGTACCTTAACTGTTTCTGAATTTTTATCTGTCCTGATCTCTTTCATCAGGGAAAGATCAATTACCAGTGCATCATCTGCAATACCCAGTCCGCCTGCATTGTGGCCTCCACTGCGAACAGCCAGCAGCATGTTGTTTTCCCTGGCGAAGTTTACACAGGTAATTACATCGTCCACATCCTTACAATATGCAATAGCGGCAGGATGTTTATCTATCATACCATTATAGACTTTGCGGGACTCATCGTAGGAGGGATCTGATGGAAGAATAACATTGCCTTGCAGCTTTTTTTCCAATAGTCCTATTATTTCTTTTGACATAAAAAATATTTAGCTCCCGATAAACAAATTAATTTATAACTATCTGCCGGCTTTTATATAGCCCCAGCCCTGACCTTGTTTTTGCACAATTTCGGAAATGCCATCTGGCACCGTTTCTACACCCGCCAGTAGATCTGACTTTGTAAGAGCATGTTTTTTTAACGCTATTTCGCATACCCGGAAAGCAATGTTTTTATTTTTTGCCAGCGCTTCAACTTCATTCGCGGCAATAGATTGTCCTTTTGTTATCATAGACAAGGACTGGCCATAAAGCACAACTTCCATTTGGGCATTGGGATTGGCTTTACTTATCCCGGCTAACCACCTGATGAGGCTTTGATGATCGGTAGTATCTGAACTTGTAAGATCAAATACTACTTTGTATTCATTGGTTTGTGCTATTGAATTTTGTATGTGTAATAACAAAAAGAGTACAGTAAGAAATGCTAAAATTTTCTTTTTCATGATAGTATTTTTAATTGAATTTCTTTTTTCTTTTAATTGCGATAGGTTCAAATGGCCCGTATTTGTGCTGTAGCTCTGAAAAGCTGTCAGCGTAAGGGCCAAAGGGATGATCAATAGCTTTTTTACTTATATCCGGCCAATCGCCCGGAAAATTTTTATAAGGCCTGGGTTTAGCATTAATAAATGCCGCCACATCCCAGCATTCCTCATTGCTCAGTTGGCTTTGGCCATGATTAACGCCAAAGGGCATGTTGTTTTTAACAAATCCGGCTAAACTACTTAAACGATACATACCAGCTCCTGTATTATAGCTGCCTGCTCCCCACAGCGGCGGATAATATATTGCAGCATCTACACTGTAGCCGCCATCGCCGTTTACACCATGACATAACTGGCATTTAGCAGTATAAACTTTTTTACCATTTATTGTGTCTGCTGCTCTTTGCAGATACGGCAGTTGTTCAATCTGTGAATTGATAGGTTTTATTTTGGCTGGGATATCTTTGCCAATCCACAATATGTATGCAACAATCGCTTTCATTTCCCGTCCTGCAGTGTCGAGTGACTTTCCATTCATGCTACGCATCATGCAATCATTAATTCTGAATTGTATCGTTTCCAGCATGCCGCTTCTATACCTGTACAGAGGATAGTTTGCCGCTACTCCCAAAAAATTGACACTGTATGCTGCAGCTTTTGTGCCTGCTTCCAGATGGCAGTTCTGACAGTTTAGCTGGTTCGAAACCTGCGCTACAATACCTGCAGGACCGAGATATTTTCGTGTATTAGCTACCAGCTCTCTTCCATACCAGATTAGATCCGCTTGTGGCGATTGTCGTATTTCTGAAGTATCTGGTGAGAGGTATAATACTGATTTTAGAGTGTCCGTTAGTGTTATACTGTTTCCGGCCCCGGTGCCAATATTCGATCTGCAGGATACCCCGCCTGACATTTCACCCGCCAGGATTATCAGGACTAATTTCTTAAATGGGTTCATGACGAATGCTGCCTAAGAGTAAACATGGGGGTTCTTGCTTGTGCTTTACCTTACAAAACAGTAACCACATCCTTTTTCCTGTGCCCGTCCTACAGCCCAAACACCAGATGGAACGATATGTATACCGGGTAATATGCCTTCAGTCCATTCTTTTTTCACCTCTGCGGCATTTCCATTTTCGCCTGCAGCTACGGCACTGTAAACTGTTAAAGCAGCATCGCAAGCCAGAAACTGTACACCACTTTCCTGCAATTCATTGATGCCAATGGATACTGCTCCGAAACCGGGAAATTTATATGTACCGGGGGCCGGCTTCCAGAAAGGATTTTTCATCGCAGTTTCATTAGTGTTCAAATCAGTTACATGAAACATTTCACCGAATTTGTATTTTTCCCAGAGACGATTATCCATAGCAAATGGGATGGCATTGTGTCTGAGGATAACTACTACACTGCATTCATTTGGCGGTGTGCCTGTAGCCTCATTGGTCAAAAGAAACACACGCGGCCATGCAAAGGGAAACTGATGGTGCGGTTCGGTTACATCATACACGATACGGTGTTTACCGGTGATTTTCTTCATCCATGCTTCAGGATCAGTGTTGTGCTTTCCACCTGTATTACCGGCTGACGCATTTATAGATATTGTGAGGCCCGTGGTTCCTAATGCAGCGGCGCCCAGGGTAAGTGATTGCAGAAATTTCCTGCGCGGTTTTATGTATGAGTTGGACATAGACTTCTGAATTGAAAAAGTGTACCTTAAAAATTCTCCTGTATCAAAATTAGACGAGGAGGCAAGCCATATGTTAGCAAAAACTGTTCAAAGACTTGTAAAATATGTTCATGCACCCAGAGAAGTATACTGGTAATGCTAAGGATAACATGCGGGGGAATAAAATTTCCGGTAAACCTGCTTACAGAAGCATCAAACCCTTTTTAAAAATGTTGACGGCGTGCATCCAAATTTTTCAACAAAACATTTTGAAAAATAAGAAGGGCTGTTAAAGCCTGAATCATACGCTATTTCGGCTATTCCGTGCTTTTTTTGTCTAAGCAGGGAAAGTGCTTTCTGCATGCGCAGATCAATAATAAAATCATTAGGTGAACGGCCGGTTAAAGCTGTTATTTTTCTATACAATTGTGGCCTGCTTATACATATTTCATTGCTTAATTTATTCAGGTCAAACTGCTGGTCTGATATCTTTGACTCTGCTACATAAATAAGATTAGAGATAAACTCCTGCTCTTTTGTATTCAGCGATTTTATAGAATTATCTGAAAAAACATCTTCGTTTTTGCAAATCTTTCTTATGAGAGCGCAAGCCAGTATCTGATTGTTCGGAGCAGTTAAGCTTAAGCGATGTCCTAAATTAATAGCTTCCCTAAAAAAATCACCTTTCATTGTTACAGGCTGTGAAGCGCTCAATCCCATTTTAAAAATAATATCCGGTTGTTTATCTTCAAACTGTTCAAGCGCTTTTTTGATACCCAGAGCGCAATAAACAGCACCTGTTGCATCATCAAAAGCCGCCATAAGGCTGTCGTCGGCATCCCAGGCTAAATGCCTCCCTGCGAACCTTTCCATTTGCTCCCGGACTATTTTTCTCGCCCAGTTTGGCGTGAGCAGCATTGAAAGATCGCTTGATGCAGTGGCTTTGGTGATGCCATACAAAGAAACTACAAGTATTGTCCTGTAACCTGTATCAAGCGTACCGTTTTCTTTCTGAACGAGTCCATGGTCATTTACAGCATGCCCCGTACCCATCATCATTTCATAAAACCCGGTCTCAACTTCTGTTAATGCACAGGCTATATTGCCATGTGCCATCTGGTGCACCTTTTCACAGGTTTCCGGATCAGGACCTTCAATCAGGCAAAATACTGCACCGGCCTCCTGGTTTACCCAAAATTGAAGATATCGCACACCATATTTATCCTGGATGGCAACGTCTGCCATATGTGCTCTTTTCACATCTTCTACCGTAACATTTTCAATGTGATGAAAATCCATATATAGAGGCATATACTAAGTTTTTCATACTTTGTTTTGCCTTGCGTAAATCATTCCTTTGCTTAGATCAATTAAAACACTGACAAGTTGAGCAGTGTATCAGGCTGGCATGGGGTGATAATTCATAATACCGTAACAAGGTCACAGTGAGATGTTCAATAAAAGCCCGATGTAATAACCGTTAATTCCATTCAGAACAGGAGTAAGCTGCGAGAGGTGTTTTATAAAATATCGGAAGTTGTTTAAAGTTAAATATTTTATATTAAAAACCACTATAATGCGACCAAAATCTGAAAAAATGGTATACGCGTCATTTACACTAATGCCCAACAGATTTCTCTCCCGCCACAATATGCGTTTAAATCAATACAGCCTGCGGGCGGGATTGAAATGAGGAAACCGGCTGGCATACACCACAAATTCAGTGTTGTTTCTTTCAATGACTGACGCTCCGCCTGCGAAAATCTGAAATGCTCCCGTCTTCACGGTTCATTGCAAATGAATAAATTCAGTTATTTTTGCAACTTGTTTAGTTCATAATCAATAGTATAGTATAATGATTTTACCGATTGTAGCTTACGGCGCCCCGGTGTTGCGGACTGTTTGTAAAGATATCCAGCCCGATTATCCCCATCTCGGCAAATTTATTGAAGATATGTGGGAGACCATGTATGCTTCCAGCGGGGTAGGGCTTGCTGCGCCACAGGTGAATAAGGATATACGCATTTTTGTGATAGACAGCACACAGATCTTTGCAGGCATGGACGAGGATGAAAAGAAAAAATATCCTGATGCCCCCGGTATAAAGCAGGTATTCATAAATGCGCATGTGGAAGCGCTGGACGGGGAAGAATGGGCTTATAACGAAGGTTGCCTGAGCATTCCCAAGATCAGGGAAGATATTCAGCGTAATGAACAGGTAACTATCCGCTATATTGATGAACAGTTTCAGCCACATAATACAACCTTCAACGGCATCACTGCAAGGGTCATATTGCACGAATATGATCATATTGAAGGAAAATTGTTTATTGATTATCTCAAGCCTCTCAAACGCCGGCTGATCAAAGGCAAACTGGAGGATATTTCCAAAGGCAAAGTGTCGGTAGATTATAAAATGACCTTCCCGCGATAAGGGCTATGCGCCGCCATATCTTTTTAATAGTGATAGCAACAGGCAGTCTTCTGTCTGTGTCGGCGCAGCAGAAAGATACTGTAGTGATCAATAAGAAAGTGATCACCCTCTCCGAAATCATTATCCGTAATAAGGTGGATGTCCCGTCTTTTATTGAACGGATAAAGAATGATACTACTTTCTATAAAGCCTTCCGTAACCTGCGGGTATTGCAGTTCACCTCTCTTAATGATATCCGTATGCAGGATAAGAAGGGTAAGGTAAAGGGCTCGCTGTTGAGCCGTACAAGACAGTGGGCGCAGAAAGGCTGCAGGCATACCGTAGTGGAAGAGGAACAGGTTACAGGTGATATTTACGACAGGCAGGGGAACTATAATTATTACACCCCGGAGCTGTATGCCAGCCTTTTTTTTGCGCCTGATACTGTTTGCGGCGAAACCAATATTGTGAAGGGAATGGATATTGATGTGAAAGGGAAATCAGGAATGAATAAACGAAAAGAGCAGTTGAAGATGCTTTTCTTCAACCCGGGTAAAGCTATACCCGGTCTTCCCCTTATAGGAAATAAGGTCGCGATTTTTGATGAGGATATGGCCGGGCTTTATAATTACGACCTGGATCAGGATGAATACCTGGATGACTTATGCTATGTTTTCACTATAACCGCCAAAACAGACGAAGAGGGGGGAAACAGGAATAAGATCGTAATAGACAGGATGACAACATGGTTCAGTGTAAAGACGCTTGAAGTGCTTGCACGGCATTACAGCATGAGCTATCATGCCGGCTTATTCGATTTTGATGTGGATATGCAGGTAGAAATGACACATAGCGGCGGATACCTGGTGCCCCGGCTGCTTCGCTACACAGGCGACTGGGATGTTGTGCTTAAAAAAAGAGAAAGAGGAATATTTACCGCCACATTGTTCGATTTCAGTAATTGAAATAATTGCAGTACTTTTTCATTCCTTAATGTAACTAACAAGTGTTTGCAGTAACCATTCTTGGCAATAATTCAGCGCTCCCTATGTATGACCGGCATCCCACAAGCCAGGTGGTTGCATATAATGAGTTTTTGTTTTTGGTGGATTGCGGTGAAGGCACCCAGTTGCAAATGACCCGCTATAAAATACGCCGCAACAGGATAAGGCATATTTTTATTTCGCACCTGCATGGGGATCACTATTTTGGGCTGCCGGGTCTGCTTACCAGCTATGGGCTGAATAACCGTACCGAAGATCTTTGGATATTCTGTCCACCGCCCCTGGAAGCGATCATTGACCTGCAATTGAAAGCGGCGGGCACTGTATTGCCTTATCCTTTACATTTTGTTGCCCTGGATAAGGAAGCAGTGATCTTTGATGATAAAAAGATAAGGATAAGCTGTTTTCCCGTGAGCCACCGGATCCCCTGCTGGGGTTTTTTGTTTGAGGAAAAGCCAAAGCCCCTGAAGCTCAACCCGGATTTGCTGAGAACTTATGCAGTCCCTTCCGAATGGTATGGACGGTTAAAATCCGGCGAGGATTTTATAATGAAAACAGGAAAAGTAATACCTAATGAAGCGCTTACGATACCTGCCGGACCGCCGCTCAGCTATGCTTATTGTGCCGACACCGCTTATAATGAGGCCATAGCCGAAAGGATAAAACATGTTCATCTGCTGTACCACGAAACCACTTATCTTGATAGCCAGAGAGATAAGGCATTCTTACGCGGTCATTCCACTACCAGGCAGGCAGCAGCAATAGCGCGGCAGGCAGAGGTACACAGGTTGCTGATCGGGCATTTCAGCAGCCGCTACGAAATACTTGATGAATTTTTGGAGGAAACGAAAGCTGATTTTGAAAATACCGAATTGGCCGTGGAGGGTGCAACCTATTTCGTGTCAGGTTAGTCTTGGGAAGGTATGCAGTTAATTTTACCGCAATCCCTTACTTTAATAGTACTATTGTTTCTCTCTTCTCCCCCCGAAAGCTTTATATTTTTTAATCATTAAAATCAAAAAAGTATGAAAAGAACATTTCATCAGTTATTGCAGGTCTTCCTGTTGGTTGCGCTGGTAAGCGTCACGGCAGTGTCATGTAAGCCAAAAATAAAAGACTCGGATATTGAGGCGAAGATACAGGCTAATACTGCCTTGTCTGATATAGCCACAAGCGTAAAAGATGGTGTGGTAACGCTTAGCGGAGAAGTTAAGGATGAGGCAGCAAAAAGTATGGCTGAAACCGTTGTAAAAGGTATAGAAGGTGTAAAGCAGGTGATCAATAACTGTACTATAGCTCCCCCTCCGCCACCTCCTGCCCCGGTTGAAATTGCAGCGGATGATCCGCTCACAAAAGGTATTGCTGATGCGTTAAAAGATTATCCAACAGTAAAAGCTACTGCTGCAGATGGTGTGATTACCGTGACCGGTGAAACCACCAAAGCGAACTGGAAAAAGATCAAAATAGCGCTTGATGCACTGCATCCCAAGAAAGTAACGGCAACAGACCTGAAAATTAAATAACCTAAAAAAAATACGATCATGGCACTACAGGATAAATATAAAGAGCTGATTGATACTGCAACGGCAGCAGGCGTCGCCAACCTCCAGGTAAGAGAGCAGGATGGTGTTTTATACATAGATGGCGAAGCTCCTTCCGGGGCGGTGAAAGATAACCTTTGGAATACCTATGATAAAATAGATCCCAACTTTTTAAGCGGTGATGTTGTGATGAACATCAATGTATCCACTGCAGTGCCGGGGGCAAAAGTGAAGGTCGTTACGGAAAAAACGAACCTGAATATCCGCAAAGGTCCCGGCACGGATCAGCCTATTGTTGGCAAAGCGGCGCACAATGAGATCATTACCCTCGTAAGCAAGAGCAGCGACCAGTGGTGGCTGGTAAGGACAGATGACGGTAAAGAAGGATATTCTTATGCGCAATACCTTGCGCCGGTGGAATGAGGGGGGAATAGTGGGAAGTGATAAGTGGTAAGTGGTAAGCCCCACTGGTTACAGGCTACAAGTTGCCTCACTACCTGCGGCGCCTCGTACGACTTATCACTTCCCACTTTATTCTCCTCCCACCTTTCACGTCTCGCAATAATAGCTTCGTAGTTCGATTGATTTAGCAATAGTCATAGAAAAGCCACCGGATCCGGTGGCTTTTCTATGACTGCGTTAATTGTAATATGCTGTATTGTTATCAGACGTAAATGATCAATGGTGAAAGTGAGACGTCAACGGATTGAAATCCGTTGGAACAAAATGCAACCGAGCCTACAGCTCTCGTTGATATGAGTGGTAAGACTTATCACTTACCACTTATCACTTACCACTAATATCACACCCTCATAAATATCTTCTGCTTATACAGGAAGTACAGCGACAACCATTTTATCATCACATAGCAGAGGGCCATGATCACGATATTATAAGGGTCGCCCACTAATTGTCCTGCCCATTTGAAAAATTCATTGGTGCTGTATTTCCAGTCTATAAACCGCTCGGAAATATAGATAAGTATGGAGTTCATACCGATGACCTTAAAAAAGAAAGCCCATTTTTTATGCCCTTTTACATCAATGATGTAATAAAACAGGGCAAGGAGTATAAGGCTGTATCCTCCTACATTCAATGCAAACGAGCTGGTCCAGAGATTTTTGTTGATCGGGAAATCGAGGTTCCACAAATGTGCTAATCCTATAAATACTATTCCGGCTATCGCCATGTACAATGATTTTTTTGCCGGCGCCAGTGAATAGTTTTTCAGGAAATTACCTGTGAATATACCTAACAGCCCTGTGGCTATTGCAGGTATTGTGCTCATGAGCCCCTCCGGGTCATGTGTACCAAGATAGAGCTTTCCCGGCATCAGCAGCCTGTCAACATAAGAAGCAAAGTTGCCCTCCATTGTAAGATCGCCGGGAGGAAAGCCGGGCGCCGACGTAAACTTCAGCAGCAGCCAGTATCCTATCAGGATTCCGCAAAACCACGCCACCTGCCCTCTTTGTTTGGTATAAAGCGCTATAATATTTGCAAACATGTAGCCCAGCCCGATACGGCCAAGCACGCTGCCAAAGCGGATCTCTGCAATCGGTTTTAATTCCAGCCCGTTGTTATAAATAATGCCCAGCAGCACCAGGATAAGCCCCCTTTTCACCACCCTCCATAGCACCTGCTGCCGGCTCTTTCCTTTTTCCAGTTCGCGGCCCACGGAGTATGGCGTAGCCACTCCAGACATAAAGAGGAACAGCGGGAAAATGAGGTCATAAAAATGAAAGCCGTTCCAGGAAGGATGGGTGAGTTCCTCTGCAATAGCGCCCCAGAACGGGGATCCCGTCGCTTTGGCCATAGCATGAAAAATTTCTTCTGCCCCCATGATCCAGAACATATCAAAGCCACGGAGCGCATCCAGCGAATAAAGCCTCTCTGTGGTACGGAGTGTAGTGAGCGACATGTGTATATTGATTTATTGGGAAATGATTAACATTCAAAGGAGATGGCGCCTGTCTTTCGATACTGGTATACCTGCCTTTTTCTTTGCCTATCCCGAAGATATAGGATATTATTTTCATGAAAGGCCCCTGTTTAGCTGTTACGGTTAGCAACGCTTCATTTCACTTGATAAGTATTTTGAAAAATGTATCGGAACTGAACAAATTTTGTTCGCTATTGATACAGTCTTTTTTGACCTTAAGATTTTTATTTATTGATTTTCAGTGATATAGCTATTGGCATCCTTTTCGGAAACACTATGCCGGATGTATAACAGCAGAATTAAAAAAAGAAATGGCTGCTGAAGAAGAGCCGGGTTGTAAAAGTATGTACATGTTTAATCGTACGGGACATGAAACATTACAATAGTCCGGAGAGATTATTAACCATTAAAAATATTAATTATGAAAAAGTTTGTAAGATCATTAGCTATCGTTTTGTTTACAGGAAGTATATTGTTTACAGGAAGCTTATCAGCAAAAGAAAATAAAGCGCCTTATGTCGTTCCCCCTGGCGAAGATGTATCATTTAAAGTGACGTTGACTCATATACCACAAACCGAATCTGTTCATCTTACTATTGAGAAAAGCGGCGATAAAAGGCTTAATGTCAGGCTTGTTGGACCGGATGGACAGACGTTGGGAAATTTTCTGACACAAAAGAAAGCAGGGACTACAGAGGTAAATTATAATTTTTTTGGAGCACAGGAAGGCATTTACACCCTGCAGGTATCCAGGGCAGGCGAAAGGGTAGAAAAGCAGATCGTTTTAAGCCGCACAAAGACTAAGATAGTGACAGATGTTGCCATTAAATAAGGGTGCTCAATAAAACGTGAGAGGTGGGACGTCAAAGGTAAAAGCTCATTTCACGTCTCACCTCTCACGTTTTGCGATCACCCACAGACATAATATTGATTGACCTAACAATAGTTGAAATAACCTGCATGAAGAACCTGCCTGTCTTCATCGTGGCGTAACCACCCATACAAGACAGATATCCGGGAAATTGATATAGTGCAATTGTAATTCGACAGGATGCGACTTCACAAATAATCCGGTTATCATTCCTTTTGTAGTCATGCCGGCTCCGGGAGGGTGTAACCTGATATGACTGCTGAAATCTACCTCTCCGCTCCCATACCATTTGAAGACAGCTTCTTTAGCGCTCCAGAGCAGGGTGATCTGCCGCAGCATATTTTCATTTCCGGCGATATCTGCTACAGGTAGTATACCGGCAGTTTGTAATACTTCATCCCATTCCACCGCATGGAGGAATTTATGTCTTACCCGCGCCACCTTAGGAGAGGGCATTTCTATATCAATACCTGTACGCTCCGTAGTGCTCACTATCGCCGCTGCAAAATCGCCGCAATGGGATATGGAAAAATGATAAGGGTCTCCGGGCAGAAAGGGCTTCATGGTTTTGGCGATCCGTATCATTTCCAGCGGGAACTGCGGGAAAAGCAGGCGTAGCAAATACCTGCCTGCCAGATGCTGCAGGCGTTTATGCGGGTGTGTAATTTCGCGCTGCAACGGCACATGCCGCAGGAAAAAATCTTCCGTTTCCCGGATCTGCCAGACGGCTAATTTTGTCTGTTCGTTGATATTATGTTGATAAAATAAAGGCATTACCCAAAACGAAATCCGAAATTCGCCTGCCGCTTAATTGCAGGCATAGGGCAAAATAAACAAATAAAATCCGGGAATGATACTATCAGATAAAAGGATACTGGAAGAAATGGAAAAAGGCACGATCGTATTGTCTCCTTACAACAGGGAGTGCCTCGGGAGTAATTCGTATGATGTGCACCTGGGCAAATGGCTCGCCACCTACCGCGAGCATATACTTGATGCCAGGAGGCACAACGAGATTGAATATTTTGAGATACCCGATGAAGGGTTTGTATTATATCCCCATATTTTTTATCTCGGCGTTACGCTGGAATATACCGAAACACATGCCCATGTGCCCTTCCTTGAAGGTAAATCTTCCACAGGCCGTCTGGGTATTGATATACATGCCACTGCAGGCAAGGGCGATGTGGGCTTTTGCGGCAACTGGACACTGGAGATATCCGTAAAGCAGCCGGTACGCATTTACAAATCCATGCCGGTAGGCCAGCTCATTTATTTTCCTGTGGAGGGCGAAATAGAAGAAAAATACAACCAGAAAAAAAGTGCTAAATACAGCGGGCAGCCCGACAGGCCTGTTGAGAGCATGATGTGGAAGAATAAATGGTAGCGGGCAGGTGTGGGGTGTGTGGTATCAGGTAAGGTTTCTCGCGTCTCACTTTTCACGTCTCGCCTTTCACATTTGACGTTTCACTATTCACTATTCACCTTCCTCATTCACTTTCGTATCTTTATCTTTAAAATATACCGGTATGTCAATAACAAGAGATGCAGAATGGCAGGGAATGAAAAAGGTCAGTGAGGTGGTTGCTGTTACTTTACGGGAAATGATGCTGTATGCAAGACCGGGTATGGCTACAGCACAGCTGGATGAATATGGCGCTGCCATGTTGAGAAAGTTTGGCGCTGTATCTGCTCCTAAAGCAACCTATGATTTTCCGGGGAGCACCTGTATCAGCCTGAACCATGAGATCGCACATGGCATTCCGTCCGGGAATAAAATTTTGAGTGAAGGCGACCTGGTCAATATTGATGTGTCGGCCGAGCTGAATGGTTATTGGGCTGATAATGGCTGCTCTTTTGTGCTGGGGAATGATATTCATCATCACCAGAAACTGGTGAATGCTTCCAAAAGGATCCTCAATAAGGCGTTGTTGCACATTAAGGCCGGGGTAAGGATTGCGGAGATCGGCCGGTTAATAGAAAATGAAGCGCGAAAGGCTGGCTTTAAAGTAATAGAAAATCTCACTGGTCATGGTGTGGGCAAAGGCTTGCATGAAGCGCCGTTTGAGATACCGAATTTTTACGATCGCGCGAACCGTGGACGGTTCAGCAGGAACAGCGTAGTAGCGGTAGAAACTTTTATTTCCACCCGTTCTTCCTTTGCCGATACCATGAGCGACGGCTGGACACTCATGGGAGATAAGGGAGGTTATACCGCGCAACATGAGCATACTATAGTAGTTACTGATGACAGACCTCTTATTTTAACTGCATTGAATGGTATATAGATGCTGTAATTTGCTGTTGCTGTTATTTTAATTAACATTGAAAAAGTTTCCGTTATCCTTGTTTTTTGTTTATATTAGATAACGCTTCTTCTGTAATTCATATCAGTTTTATCTCCCCAGCTGTGTTAAATAAATATAGCAGGTAGTTCAATGTACAATTAAAACCACATAATATGGAACAGGCACTTTTGCAGATCCGCGATCAGCAGAAAGAATCATGGAACAGATTTTCTCCCGGATGGAGCAAATGGGAGGAGGTGGTCATGAATTTTTTAAAACCGGTAGGCGAGGAGATCATACAGCTTATCCGGCCCTCCGGGGAGGCATTCGTGCTTGATGTGGCGGCAGGTACCGGCGAGCCGGGGCTTACGATTGCCTCAATGCTGAAAGGAGGGAAAGTGATTGCAACAGACCTTTCTGAGGGAATGCTTGAAGTTGCAGCAAAGAATGCAGTAAAACGTGGTATTGAGAATTATGAGACTGTAGTTGCTGATGTATGTGAGCTGCCTTTTGAAAATAGTTATTTTGATGCGGTTTCCTGCAGGTTCGGGTTCATGTTTTTTCCTGATATGCAGGTTGCAGCCAATGAAATGGTAAGAGTGCTTAAACCGGGTGGCAGGCTTGCCACTTCCGTGTGGAATGGTCCGGAAAAGAATTTCTGGGTTACTGCTATTATGGGCATTATCAAAAAGAATATGGACCTGCCGTCGCCTCCTCCCGGTGCGCCCGGCATGTTTCGTTGTGCGCAACCCGGGCTGTTAGGAGGATTGTTTGCAAATGCAGGACTGAAAAATATTACTGAAAAAGAGATAACGGGTAAGCTGAATGCAGGATCTGCGGATAACTTCTGGAATTTTACAATGGAAGTAGGCGCGCCTATCGTTGCTGTCCTGGGCAAAGCAGACGAACCCGTAAAGCAAAAGATAAAAGAAGAAACGTTCGAACTGCTTCGCGAAAAATACCCTGATGGTAATGTCAGCATTGAATCATCAGCATTGGTGATTTATGGAGAGAAAGCGATGTAAGAGAATGGTCAGATTGTGCCTGAAAAGATATTTTTGGTGCATGGATGAACTAAGATGACTGTCTACGGACCCATCCGCTGTATGTCATCTCAAACTTTAATTCTCCTTTTCCGTGTGTGCCTGTTTCTTCCCAGCCCGCTTTTTTGTAAAAGTCTGCAGCTCTTGTTCCGGGAGCAGTACTTAACCAAACGGTTTCCTTTGTCTCGTTAAAATACCAGTTGAGCATGGAGTCGTGTAACCGCCGCCCAATGCCCTGCCTGGCAAATTCTGGATGGACAAACAATGCCCAGATAGAGTGGTTAATGATATCTGCAATAGCAAACCCAACCACCCGGTTGTTTATTGTACAAACCCATCCTTTGCCTCTTTCGGTTAAATAATGACGGCAATCCTCATCTGTCACGAGGCTTGGGTTGGACAACCTGTTTTCCTCCACTGCATTCCTTATTATTTGAATGGGACGGATATCTGCCATTCCGGCTTCTCTTACGATCATCATTCCACTGATAATTTTTTTTACAACAATATGTTTATGTGAAGCACAATTTTAATGATAACCGGGAGCGGATATGAAACCCTTAATTTCGAAAATGGTGTGGTAAAAAAAGTCAGAGCGGTCTTTTTGAATTTCGCTGCAAAGAATAAGATTCCGGACTAAAATACGAGACTTAAATTTTAAAGCGGAAGGCTTTATACCCTCCCCTTTCCTGTTGGCCTACCTGGATTCGAACCAAGACAGACAGAACCAAAATCTGTTGTACTACCATTATACTATAGGCCAATACCCGCTTTAAAAGCGGTCGCAAAAATAGCTACTTGGCGGGTTTAAACCAAATTTGATTCTGACAGGCAATTTAAGAGCTGCGATCTCTACTACTATGTCAAACAGGAAATGTGAGAAGTGAAACGTGAGCGGCTGAATGTCAAACGAAAAACGCCGAAAGTGAAATATTTCACGTCTCACGTCTGACTTTTCACGATAACATGGCTTAGCGCTATATTAATACCCGCGCAAGTACATCTTTTTTGTTTTTTGAAACAGGAATTTCATCGCCATTCTGCATGATCAGATAACCACCGTCTCCTTTTACCCAGCTTTTTATGTATTCTTTATTTACAAGATGCGATTGATGGCAGCGGATGAACCCAAAATCTGACAGCAGCTCTTCATACTCGTATATTGGCCTGGACACCACAATTTTTTCCCCTGTTGTAATATAAAAGCCGGTATAAGTATTTGATGATTCGCAACGGATAATATCTTTAGGGCTTACAAAACGTGTTTCTTTTATAGCAGGAAGGGCAAGTTTATGGGTAGATTTTTCTTCCCTGTTTTTTAAAAGCTGCAACAGGTTTTCCAGCTCATGATTCTGCATCCTTTCTTTAATTCGTTGCCCTGCTTTTTGTACGGCTTTTTTTAACTCCTCAATATCCAACGGCTTTAATAAATAATCTACCGCAGAAAATTTAATAGCCTTAATGCCATATTGATCGTATGCCGTTATCAGTATGATTTCAAAACTATGATCCTGCAGCTCGCTCAACATGTCAAAACCGCTTTTACCCGGCATTTGAATATCCAGGAAGATCAGCTTTGGTTGTAATTTTTTGATCAGCGCAGCGCCTTCGTCTGCATTCATGGCTGTGCCCGTCACCTCAATCTGGGGGCAATATTTTTTCAGCAACCCTTCAAGATTGTCAATATTATTGCTTTCGTCATCTATAATAACAGCATTGATCATGACAACCAGTTTTTAAAAATAAATAGCGCCTGCGTGCCGCTACCGGTATTATTTATCTGCCAGAGAACAGACTGCCCCTTCAATACTTTATTCAATAAGGCAATCCTGTCGTCTGTAAGCTTTAGTCCGTGCCCTTTTTGGATATTGCTGTAACCTGCGCCATTATCCGTTACCGTTGCAATAATATTATTTTCTTTTACAGCATAATCAATTTTCAAAACGCCGTCTTTGTATAATCCAGATATGCCATGTTTCACTGCATTTTCTATAACGGGTTGTAGCAATAGCACAGGCACTTCAACCGCATCTTTATTTATAGTTTCGTCAATGCTGATCCGGTAGTGAAAGCCAAACCGCAATTGTTCCAGCTTTAAATAGTTGTCAATTAAAGATATGTCTTTTGAGAGGCTGATAAAATCATGCTCACTCTCTTTCAACGAATTCCTGAGCAACCTGCTGAAATCACTCAGGTAAGCATGCGCCGATTCAATATCATTTTTTGTAATAAGCCCCTGGATAGAGTTTAATGCGTTGAAAACAAAATGAGGATTGAATTGTGATTTTATGGATTTTATTTCTGCCTCGGTTACCTGGTGCTGAATATGTTGTTCTTTAATCTTGATTTTTTGGCGCCTGTTTTTAATGATCAAATAAACAGACATGCCGGACAATGCCAGCAATATTCCTGCAACTATTGTAAACCAGGTGGTTTGGTACCATGCAGGTATAACGCTGAATGAAAAGCTGCTTACTGTCTGTCGCTGAAAAGCATACCTCATCAGCAGGGTATACTTACCCGGGCTAAGCTCCTGCAGCCAGATGATATTTGCATCAAAGCTGTTCGTCGTCCAGCCGATGCTGTCTTTACCGCGTACTACATTATATTCTATAAGTGCAGTATTATTTACTTTATAATTTAAATAAAAGAAAATGTTGTTCTCGTTATGCAGAAACCTTTGCCTGGTGGTAAGCAGGGTGTCAACAGATGGCAGATCAATATCTCCATAATAGGACGGGCCTTCAATACCGTATCGGTCATATTTCCATTGATATTTATATACGGTTATGAGCTGCTGGATACTTTGAGGGGTGAACGTGGCAATAACTTCAGGCGCACGTTTCATCCAGACAGCGGAAATGCTGTAAGTAGTATCCGGTACTTTTAAATTTTTTACTTCTATGGTAATACTATTGTCCACCGGCATTCCGAATTGCCCCAGGTAGGCCATTTCTTTTTGTTCTGTGCCATCCACATTATACCTGTAATACATAAATACCGGCGAAAAGAATTTGATCTCATGCCAGGGTATGATCTCCTCTGTTTTGTTTTTCAACACCCTGAACCTGTAAAGATTTTTATTGGCGGAATCAATGCCGTAGGCAGTTACTACAACAGGAATGGAGTCGAACAGGGGAACGGCGCTTGTATGTTTGTAGACGCCTGTAAGTTGTGTATAATTTTCGTTTACTCCGAGCCTGAATGCAGTTAGTTCCTTCACCTCATTTTCTTTATTAAATACGGTATTGATATAGAGGTTCTTTGAATGAAAAAGGGACAATACTACATCATTATATAATTTGTTTTTCGGGGGTCTTTTGGCAGGTATGGATATCTCAAAATTGTCATACAGTTCTCTGATATCACCTCCTTTCCTATTTACGCTGAACAGTGGATTAACAGCATCCACTACCTGTTGCGCAGTGATATTTTTATATGCTCCTATAACTATAAGTGCGTATAATATTCTTTTTCTCATTCGTTTAATATGCTGAAATCTGCTCTTTTTCAGCTAACGTTAATAATTGTTGATAGGCATCACCTGGTCTGTCGGCGTGTTTGCTTACAATATTACCTGCTTTGTCAATGATGGCGTAATGTGGGATACCACTTATGTTAAACGCTTCTTCCGCTTCTTTTATCAGTGTATTGTCCAGCAAATAATGTTCTCCTTCTATCTCTAAGTCCTCGCGGGCTTTTAGCCATGCTTTTTCTGTGTCCCGATATCCAAGGTAGAGAAATACCACATCTTTATTGTTTAATTGTTTTTTTAATACTTCCGAACGAGGCATCTCACCTCTGCACGGAATGCACCAGCTTGCCCAAAAATCAACGTAAACTACTTTGCCTTTGTATTTACTGAAAATTGCGTTAAGTGATGCATACTGATCAATATTTTCTCTTTGTAATTTTGCAGGCTGCAGGTATTCATTTCTTTCTCTTACAATATATTTTTTGATGGCTGAATCTTTGACTATTTCATTGTACTTTTTGAATGCCGGATTATATATGCTGTCATCAGCCTTTACAAACCAATACATCACTCTTGTTAAATGAATATCCCTGGTTTTGCCCTGCAACAAATCACCGGCAGAAAAATCAAAATAAGCCTGCAATGAGGGCTTGACTTTAGTCTCTGCAAATGCTTTACGCATATATATATCCACGAGGTCATTATATTCCACAGTGTTAAGAGCGGCATAATCATCTGTTATCCCTTTCTCAAGCAGCTTGCCTGATATAGCGTCGCTTATAGAATCTGTGCTCCTGATATTTTCCACATAAGTCCTTTCATAGGGCTCATAAGTATACCGGGATCTTATCCAGTTATAATACGTTTCGCTCATATTGCTTGTTCGCTTATAGTGATCAAGCGTATGTATTTTGCGAACAGCCATTTGTTTTCTCCAAAACAAAGCACTGTCAATATTTCTACTTTGTATGCCTTGATTATATACTATATCCGGCTTATGCTTACCGGATGCATACGTGAGGTAATTAAAATCATCAGCGTTACTGCCAACAGCTTTTAAAGGATTTTTCTTAGAGAAATCTGCTATCAGTTCAATGTTTTTCCCTTTAGCCAGGTCAAAAAACTGGTAGCCGCTTTCGGTTTCAATCAGCCACCGGTTAATATCCTGCTCGGGCAAAGTAATAGTGAAGTGATCGTTTTTGTCAATATGCGCTTTGTATATTTTGTCCCGCCAGCTACGTGTAATATTCGTAAATCCATCGGTTTCTTTAAATATTATTATGCTGTCTTTTTTATGCCTGGCAGTTCCTGTCACAATAACCTGTGCTGATAATATATGACATGCCAGCAGGGTGGCTGTTAAAAGTAATGATTTCATATCCCTGGTTTTATTATGACCAAAGGAAGAAATAATGCACGGCTGGCAAAAATAGCGCCTTGAATTTGGCGGGTTTGGTTTTGAATTGATCGCTTTCTTTTCCGGCACTGTTTACATTACCGGGCTTTCAGCAGGTAATAGTTTTTCTTTCCTTTCTGGATAAGCAGGTATGTGTCGTACAACAGATCCGCGCTGCTGATCTTATGTGCAATATCGTTGATCTTATTCCTGTTGATGCTGATGCCCCCATTCTGCACCATTTTCCGGGCTTCCCCTTTGCTGGGTAGAGCGCCCGTTTCTGCAAGAAAGGAAACAATATCTATACCCGAATTGATCTTTTCTCTTGAGTATTCAAATTTTATTATCCCTTCCATATTTTCAAGATCGGCAGCGCTTAAGGTCTCAACTGACGCTGACTGCTGTGAGAATAACTTTTCCGTGGTTTCCATGGCTTCCTTATAACCTTCTTCGCCGTGCACAAACACCGTTATTTCTCTTGCCAGCGTTTTTTGCAATTCTCTTGCAGCCGGGTTTTGATCATGCCGGTCAAGGAGCGTATTGATCTCTTCAGGAGATAAAAAAGTGAATATTTTGATCCATTTTTCCGCATCTTTATCAGATGCATTAAACCAGAACTGGTAAAACTGGTAGGAGGTAGTTCTCTCCGCATTAAGCCATACATTGCCTTTCTCCGTTTTGCCAAACTTGCCACCGTCTGCTTTAGTGATCAGGGGGCAGGTGAAAGCAAAAGCTTCACCCCCGGCTTTCCTGCGGATAAGCTCCGTGCCGGTGGTGATATTGCCCCACTGGTCGCTGCCACCCATCTGCAGCTTACAGTTTTTGTGCTGGTACAGCCAGTAATAGTCGTAGCCCTGCATCAACTGGTAGGCAAATTCGGTATAGCTTATTCCCGTATCTCCTTCAATCCTTTTCTTTACGCTGTCTTTGGCCATCATATAGTTTACGGTGATATGCTTGCCCACATCTCGCAGGAAATCTATAAAGCCTAAATCTCTAAACCAGTCGTAATTATTCACCAGCTCTGCGCTGTTTTTAAGCCCGGGGTTAAAATCAAGATGCTTTTCCAGTTGCTTCCTGATACCGGCAATATTAATATCTAATTGTTCCCTGCTCAGCAGGTTGCGTTCTTCACTTTTCCCGCTGGGGTCTCCTATCATTCCTGTAGCCCCCCCAATCAGTGCAATAGGCTTATGACCAGCCTTTTGTAAATGCACCAGCAACAGAATAGGTACCAGGCTCCCGATATGAAGGCTGTCTGCAGTAGGGTCGAATCCTATATAGGCTGAAGTCATTTCTTTGTTGAGCTGCTCTTCTGTTCCGGGCATAATATCCTGTAGCATGCCACGCCATATCAGCTCTTCTATTAGCGTCATTTTCAGGTAGTTTTGCGCAAAAATAGGGTTAGTTTATCATGCATATTCCAAAAGACAATAATTTTATGCGCTAATCCGTTATAAAGGCTTGAGTTCTAATGTCCATCAAATTCTACAGGGCAAAATGCTTAAGGTATATTTGTACGAAATAAAATGGACGGATCTGCTGTCAGTTCAACAATTGCTCATTAGAAAAACAGTTGAATGAAAATCGCGCTTTTGAGAATATGCCTTATCTGCCTGTTGTGTTACTATAGTTCTTCTTATGCGCAATTCAGAAAGTATTCAAATGAGTTTTTGAATATAGGCGCCGGCGCAAGAGGATTAGGAATGGGGGGAGCGCAGGTAGCTTCCGTTGATGACGGTAATGCCGGCTACTGGAACCCCGCAGGCCTGGTGAATATCAGGGAAAACCCTGTAGTAAATTTTATGCATGCCGAATATTTTTCCGGTATAGGAAAATATGATTACGGGAGCATAGCTATTCCTTTGAGCGATCAAAAAAGAACGATCGCGTTGTCTCTTCTCCGGTTTGGCGTGGATGATATTCCCAATACGCTTTACCTGGTGGAACCGGATGGTTCGATCAATTATAATAACATACGAACCTTTTCTTCGGCAGATTATGCTTTTTTGTTCTCTTATGCACAGAGCTTAAAACAAAGAGGCTCCAAGCTGATAAGCTTTGGCTTAAATGCAAAAGTGATCTACCGTAATGTAGGAACATTTGCCAAGGCCTGGGGATTTGGCATTGACGGCGGTATCCAGATACATGATAAGCGGTGGAAGCTGGGTATTTCCGCAAGAGATATTACCACCACCTTCAACGCATGGAGCTTTACTTTCAGCGATGAAGAAAAAGAAGCGCTTTATCTTACCAATAATGAGATACCGGTAAAGTCAACCGAGCTTACCGCCCCCCGCTTAATAATAGGCGGGGCGTATGATTTTAGCCTTGGAAAAAAATTCAATCTTTTGGCTGAAGCGAATTTTGACGTCACTTTCGATGGCAAAAGAAATGTTGTGATCAGCGCCGACCCGGTGAGCATTGATCCAAGGGTGGGGGTGGAACTGGGATATAAGCACCTGCTTTTTGTCAGGGGAGGGATTTACAATTTTCAGAAAGCGCTTGCAGACGGAGATACACTGAACCAGAAAAAGGTATGGATATATCAGCCCAGCATAGGGACCGGGTTTAAGCTTAAGCATCTTGCCATAGACTATGCTTTTACCAATCTTGCCAATCAGTCCAATCCCTTATATACGCACATTGTTTCTTTGCGTGTGGATCTTGTAAAAAAGGAAAAGAACAAAAGCGTAAAAACAAATTAGTGCAATTATGAGTAGAGTTCTACTGCTGATATTATTATTGAGCTGCGGTGTTGCCAGGGCTCAGTATAATAATGAATGGATAGACTATAATAAAACCTATTATAAGTTTTCCGTTATAAAAAACACATTGCACAGGATATCCAGGGCTTCGCTCCAGGATATCGGGCTGGCAAATGTGCCGGCAGAACAATTCCAGCTTTGGCGAAACGGTGTTCAGGTTCCCCTTTATACTTCAGTGCCTTCAGGAACCCTGGGGTCATCTGATTTTATCGAATTCTGGGGTGAGATGAATGATGGAAAGCCTGATGCGAACCTCTATGTAAATATTAATAACCAGCTCAATGACAAATGGAGCCTCGAAACAGATACTGCATCATATTTCCTTACGGTGAACCCTGCAGGCAATAATCTCAGGCTTGCAGACCAGGTAAATAATGTAGCAGGGAATGTTCTGCCGGCCGAGCCCTATTTTATGTATACAACCGGTACCTATTTTAAAAATATGATCAATTCAGGTTACGCAGAGATCGTAAGTGAATATATCTATTCTTCAGTATATGACAAAGGGGAGGGATGGACAAGTAATGATATAGGCTCGGGCGCCACATTGACCAATGTTCAGTCGCAAATGTTCCCTTACACCTCCGGACCGGCTGCAACGCTTTTAATAACGGCAGCAGGGAATGCTGTGAATAACCGAACATTTACTGTTAAGGTAAATAATAGTACATTGATAAATGTGGCGATGGATGCTTTTGCCGATCAGCACCAGCAGGCAACCTTCCCTGTGAGCCTTATAAGCTCTGGGTCGGCAAGTGTTGCGGTTACCAATGTTTCCGGGAATCCCAATGACAGAATGGTTGTCGGCAAATATGAGATCACCTATCCCCGTCAATTCAATTTTGGTAGTTTTTCTTCTTTTCCTTTTGAATTGCCGGCCAGCAATGACGGCAACTATTTACGCATCACTTTCGCATACGGGGCAACGCCTCCTGTATTGTATGATCTTACTAATCTGAAAAGATATATTGGCGTAACAGATGAGGCCGGCATTGCAAAATTTGCATTGCTTCCTTCGGCGCAAAAAAGAAAATTGGTTTTGGTAAGCCAGGTAAGCAGCAATATAGCTAACATTACTGCATTTACAACAAGGAATTTTGTCAATTATGCGCTTCCGGCAAACCAGGGAGATTTTATCATTATTAGCAATCGGCGTTTATACAATGGAGCCAGTGGCAACCCTGTGGAGGCCTATGCTCAATACAGGAGCTCGGCAGCAGGAGGAGGGCATACAGCTAAAGTATACGATATTGACCAGTTGACGGATCAGTTTGCATTTGGCATTAAGCGACACCCTTTTGCCGTTAAGAAATTCCTGAAATATGCCCGTTCTGTTTTTTCAACAACTCCTTCCAATGTTTTCCTGATAGGGAAAGGGGTGTCGTATGTCCAGGCAAGATCATACGAAAGTGATCCTCTTCTTGAACAACTGAACCTTATACCTCCTTTTGGTTACCCGGCCTCGGATAACCTGCTGGCGTCAAATGATAATGAAACGGTTTCGGCTATTCCGATCGGCCGGTTATCAGCAGTCAGTCCTGCAGAAGTGGAAATATACCTTGAAAAGGTAAAAGAATACGAATCGGTAGGTGTGAATGCGCCTCAGACCGTAGCAGGAAGAGCCTGGATGAAAAATATTGTACATGCCATCGGCGGAGGAAATGCACAATTGAGCATAGAGATAGGAGGGTATATGAACCAGTTAAAAAAAATAGCGGAAGATACACTTTGGGGTGCAAGTGTGGAAAGTTTTAGCAAGAGCTCTGCAGTAGCCTCACAGCTTACTTCTGATCAGTTGAAAAAGCTGTTTGAAGATGGTATCGGTATTGTGAATTATTTCGGACATTCTTCTTCAACCAGTACCGAGTTCAATATTGATGACCCGTCCGCATATCAGAATCAGGGTAAATATCCGTTGTTTTTAGTAAACGGATGTCTGGCGGGGGATATCTTTAATTTTGAGGTAAACAGGACATCAACCGTCAATACTTTGTCTGAAAAGTATGTTCTTGCCAATCAAAGAGGGGCTATTGGTTTTATTGCCAGCACGCATTATGGAATTGTTCAGTATCTCAACATCTATCTGCATGGCATCTATAATGCTTTTAATAAAACCCAATATAGTTATTCAATCGGAAAGACACTTGAAGAATCTTTCAGATATTTATTGAGTAATTCTCCCGGAGATTATCTTGCCAGATTGCATGCAGAGGAGGTAACCCTGCAAGCAGATCCCTCTATAAAATTATATACACAACCTCTCCCGGACTATGTTATTGAAGATCCATATATAAAAATACCACCGGTAATATCTGTTACGGATAATAGTTTTGATTTATCCGCCAAATTCTATAATATCGGAAAGGCGATTTCCGATTCCATCACAATAGAAATAAAGAGGCAATATCCTGATGGCAGCACAAAAGTTATTTTGAATAAACGGGTATTGGGTATGAAATATAGTGACAGCCTCAGCTTAACGATACCTGTTAATCCTGTGTTGGAGAAAGGGGAGAATAAATTGATAATAACTGTTGATGCGAACAATGAACAGGAAGAAATGTCTGAGGCCAATAACAGTGTTACCAAATCGTTTTTTATTGTTGAAAATGTAGCTACTCCTATTTATCCATACAAGTATTCTATAGTCAACAAGAATAATATTACTTTTTATGCATCAACAGCAAACCCGCTTGTTGCTGTAAAAAATTATATAATGGAGCTGGATACCACTATGTTGTTCAATTCTCCATTTAAAAAAGTGGTTAATCAAAGTGTGTCGGGTGGAATACTTGCATTTAAGCCAATAGTTACTTTTTCTGATAGTACTGTATACTATTGGAGAGTAGCAGTGGCGCCTTCATCTTCGGACGAAGAATATGTATGGTCAAATTCGTCTTTTATTTTCCTGGATGGTAATATAGAAGGGTTTAACCAATCTCATTATTTTCAGCACCTGGAGAGCGGGGAAGATGGCCTTACACTGGCAGAAAACCGGCAGTGGAAATTCAATATGATATTGAATAATCTTTTTATAAAAAATGGTACCTATCCTACCGCATCAGGACAGGAGGCTTCCTTTGTAAACTCCATAAACGGGGAGGATATTCTTGGGGCGGGATGTAATTATGATGAATTGATTTTCCAGGTTATTGATCCAATGACATTCCAGCCATGGACTAATGATTTTTCCGGGGCTACAGGCCTGTACAACAGCCTGTTGGCTACATGCGGCGGGAACCGGATTCATAATTTTCAATACCTGCTGTCCAGCAGCACATCCAGAAAAAAGGCAATGGATTTTTTGGATGCCATACCTGATGGGACTTATGTGATTGTCAGGTCTAATATAGATCCTTCATCAGGCGGAAATACTTATGTAGACAAATGGAAAGCAGACACTGCATTATTCGGCAGTGGAAATTCACTTTACCATAAACTTTATAACCAGGGCTTTGTTGCACTTGACTCTTTTTCCCGCCCCAGGGCTTTCAGTTTTGTCTTTAAGAAGAATGATCCTGCTGCGTTTGCCCCGGTATACCAGTTTAGCCAGGACCAATATGACCTGATTTCAATGTCGCTTGATTGTCCTTCTCCCGACAGTGTCGGCTATATCAACTCTCCCAAATTTGGCCCTGCAAAAGAATGGAAAAAACTTTATTGGGATGGTACAAGCCTGGAAAACCCGTCAAAGGATAATCCTGATGTGGAAGTGATAGGTATAAAGAAAGATGGCTCTCAACAAACATTTTTTACCCTTGACAAATCAAATAAAGAATTTGATATATCTGCGATTGATGCACAGGAGTATCCATATCTGGGATTAAAAATGAAAAATGTAGATACTGCTGATGCTACTCCTTTTCAACTGAAATACTGGAGAGTAAGCTATGTGCCTTATCCCGAAGGAGCGCTGGCGCCTAATATATTTTTTGAAGGAAAGGATACGGCTGATATTGGTGAAAAAGTAAAGTTTGGCGTAGTATTTAAGAATATAAGCGACAAGAATTTCGACAGCTTAAAAGTAAAGTTCTTGCTGACCGATAAAAATAATGTTCAGCATGATATTGATATATCCAGGCAAAAACCACTTATTAGCGGAGATACGTTGAAAATGGAGTATGTTGTTGACACAAAAGACTATCCTGGGTTAAATATAATTATGATCAGTTTCAACCCTGATGATGATCAGCCTGAGCAATATCTTTTAAATAATTTTTTATATAAGAGCTTATTTGTAAGAGGAGATAATTTTAATCCTATACTTGATGTAACATTTGATGGAGTACATATTCTTAACAATGATATCGTTTCATCCAAGCCTCACATCATAGCCAAGTTAAAAGACGATAATAAGTATTTGTTGCTGGATGACACTTCTTTGATAACAGTAAAAGTAAAATATCCGGACGGTACACTTAAAAGCTTTTCATTTAATACCGATACGCTCAGGTTCACGCCGGCTTCGGTAAATACCGGAAATACTGACAACACTGCTACAATAGAATTTAACCCGTCATTCCTTGCAGACGGGGATTACCAATTGATCGTATCAGCAAGGGATAAGAGCGGTAATGCCAGTGGACAAACGGCATATAATGTAGGATTTAAGGTTATTAATAAGCCTATGATCTCAAATATGTTTAATTACCCTAACCCTTTTACTACTTCCACTGCTTTTGTATTTACGTTAACCGGAAGTGAAGTGCCACAGAATTTACGGATTCAGATATTGACGATCACAGGTAAAATTGTCCGGGAAATTACCAAGGATGAATTAGGACCTATCAGGATTGGAAGAAATATAACTGAATATAAGTGGGATGGAACAGATCAATATGGACAGAAACTTGCAAATGGTGTATATCTTTATCGTGTTATAACAAATTTGAACGGTAAATCTTTGGATAAATATAAAACCGAAGGAGATAATACTGATCAGTATTTTAATAAAGGATATGGAAAGATGTATTTGATGCGGTAATCCGTCAGTTGGAGATTTATCTGAAAACTATGTTTGAGAAGGTATTATTCTCCCTCGCCCTTAACTAAGGAAGAAACAGTGCTGATACCCATTGGGTAGATAATTTGTCTTGTTGAAAAATAGTTATTAAACCGGTAAATGATATAAGCTCCAATAACAAGATTCAGTACAGTAAGCAGCAGGAAATATCTGCTTAGATATTTAGTGATCATTTTGCCAAATGATATATCAGCCGCAATTCCAATGAGCGCTAATAAAAACCCAAAACCAAATCTGGGATCAGGAGCTAAAAAAAACCAAAACAGGGTACCTGTAATAGCAGTAATAATACAAAGCATCTTTGTGACTCCAAGCTTTCTTATTTTTTTTATACCTGATATCATGGTGAAAAGGGATAGGAGGGAAAAAGAAATAATGGTCTTATCGGCAATGCTGCGCAAATTCCACCATACAGGTATCCACTCATACATTCTCAGGTTGTTCACATTTTCTGCTGCATCTTCAGAAAGGTCTGACCCTGTTTTGGCAAAAGCAGTTATGTAAGAGGCTATATGGTTACAGGTTTTTTCATTCAGCTTCCAGTCGGTGTCTATAATATTTGGAAAGGTGGATGGGAAAAACATATACCCGGAACTTATCGCATTGCGGTACAAAAAAGGCGCTACGAGCATAAGAGGTACCAGCAGAGAAACGAAGAGTATCTTATATTTTCGTTCTGAAGCCAGGAGTATGATTATGTAAATTATTGGTATGAGTACTGGTATTGATGATAACTTAGTACAGAAAGAGAAAAACAGGAAACAGAGTATTAGAATAAAAGTAGTTTTTGATTTGATTTGCTCCTGCCTGTATAAAAGATAAAAAGAGAATAATATGTAAATAGCAGCAATGAAATCCGGACTTGTGGAAGTAACTGTAAGCCGTATTTGTGAATAACTCCAGAGGTTTATAATCAGCAATAATATCCATAAAACGCTTACAGGAGATCTCTCCAGCCTGTTTTTATCGATTTGAGATATAATAAATATTACAGCCCAAATAGCTATTATCGCATTCAGGTGCACATAATAAGAAACCCCCTCATGTGAGAAACTAAAGAATGCACAAGCAGGGAACCAGATACTTTGCAATCCCAACCTTGTATTAATATTAGCAATTCCTGGAACAGCTCTGGATTGCTGAATCCATTTTATTATTTCGACATGATACTCGAGTGTATCGGGGTGTGATATAAACCATGTATTCATTATCAGTATCAGCAAGATGCATAATGCAAGCAGTATCAGCAATTGCCGGGAGATATGCGATAGCCACCCGAAAGAAATTTTTATTTTGCTGAGACTAATTCCTGAATATGAAGTCAAAAAGCAGGGGATAATAAAAGGAATGTGAATAAGCCATCCATGAAGAGGAATAAATAAAGATAGTATTTGTACAAATCCTGCTATTATAGTCAGACCGGTTAAGCACACTATACTAAAATGAGATAAAAGGATGTTGTTTTTCTCTGGTATTGTTCTAAGCATAAAATGCATAAACATGTTTCCCCATCCGTAGCATACAAGGGTTATATACAACCAGGCGATTATGGTAGTAATCATTGTTAATACTATTCTTTTTTAGTGCTACAGGAAATTACTGATAAACCAACCGTATTTGATAAGATCTTATCTATAATCTTAAACAGGAAAACAAAGTAATTGAAAAGGGACATTTCATTTTTTCCTATTAATTTCCTGTTTAGGAGTTTGCCAAATATAAACCACCCCGGAATACCTGCTGCATTGAAATACCGGCAACACGAAATGTTGAAATTGTGATCCGACAATAATTCTCCCATAGACTTTTTAGTATACCTCCTGTAATGCCCGAGTTCCCTGTCAAATCTGCAATATAGCCAATTAAAAGCAGGTGCGAGTAGAATAAGATTCCCGTTTTTCTTGAGAAGAGTACCAAGGTTTTTTAATGCCTTTTCATCGTCTTCAACATGCTCTATTACATTCAGCAGAAATATGGTATCAAAGCTGTTTTTTAAGGTAAGATATTCCTCTTCAAATGAATGGTGTAATAAATCAATTTGTAAAATATCAGCCACATTGGGGTCAGATTGATATTTTTTTTTCAGGTAATAATAATAATCTTCATTATAATCACTAAGGGTAATATTATAATTGTCGCGGATGACAAACTTCGAAATATTTCCCAATCCGCTTCCTATTTCTAATATTTTACCTGATAAAAATGGTCTTATTTCGGTATAGAGCCATTGGTTGAATTGCTCAGCTTTGCTGATCACCTCAAGCGTTCTTTTTCCTTCAGGATCAGGTGTCACCATATCATCTTGATTGGAAAATATTATATTTTATAATGCACCAGAATGCCCATAGCCCATCACGCCAGTTTATTTTTTTCCCTTCATGATATTCCCTGCCATAATATGCAATTCCGACTTCGTATATCCTGATATTTTTAATGCGGCTTATTTTAGCGGTTACCTCCGGTTCAAATCCAAAACGATTTTCTTTCAATGAAATACTTTTGAGAATATCTGTTGAAAACATTTTGTACCCGGTCTCCATATCGGTCAGGTTTAATCCTGTAAAAATATTCGAAAGCAATGTCAGGAACTTGTTTCCAATGGTATGAAAGAAAAAAAGTACCCGCCGGGGCCCGTTGCTGGTAAACCTGGAACCATAGACCACATCTGCATGCCCGTCAAGAATAGGCTGCAGTAATTTGTTATAGTCGTTAGGATTGTACTCAAGGTCTGCATCCTGGATAATAATAACATCTCCTGTAGCTTTCTTCAGAGCCGCACGTATCGCAGCTCCCTTACCTTTATTTTTCTCATGGCATATCAATTGTGCATGAGGAGTAATGCCTGCATATTCGGATATTAATTTAAGCGTTTGATCGGTAGACTTGTCATCAACAATTATGATTTCTTTTGTCATTGACATGGGTAGTGCAACGCTATCAATTTTATGTAAAATCGACAGAACAAAATCTTCCTCATTATAACAGGGAATAATTATGCTTAGTTTCTTCAAATGAATATTAATTATTGCTCAATATACTATCAATTTTGTTTTTTGATACGAAAGCCATCTTTAATATTCTCTCCACGTGGCTCCAACCCGGGATATATTAAATAGAGGCATGGCAGATCTGTTCCGTAGCATCTTTCATTCCAATTGCCCTCAACCTTACCCGGGATATTAAATTCAATGCCGTTTATCACTGTCTTTTTCACTTCCGGTTGAGGAAGCGGTTTAGTAAAAACAAAATTCCTGTATTCGCTGCTTTGTAATTTTATAATTGAAAATACAATAACGGTACTTGCTATAATAACAGATAAAACGGGTATGAAATTTTTCCATAACTGTTTCTTAAAGATGAAACTAAACAAAAGAAAACAGCCGGTTGTTAAAAATCCATAAATGAATCTCGGATCGGGAGCAGTAAAAAACCATACCGTGACAGCCGTTAGCATGGCAACACCGGAGATAAGCTTTTTCAGGCTACTTTTCTTTACATAGCGGAAAATAAGGATTAAATATATAATTATACCTGCTATCCCGGGTAGGAAAATGAGCTTATCATATCCAAACATATAATGAAACCAGGATTTTATCCATTTAATATTTCCCAGTTGAGCTGTTGCTTCTATATCTAAAAACCCGTTGTTGACCCTGCTGTAATAAGTAATAAAATATACCAGCCTGTCAGGTACTTCCTTTGGTGTTTTCCAGTCAACCGTAAAAAGATCGAAGGCAGAGGATGGGTAAAAAAGATACCCGGATAATATGACGTTCCTGCAGAGAAAGGGAACAATTAGAATAAGCGGTAAAATAACAACTGTTATTATCCTTCGCCAATTTTTATGTTTTATTATTTCAGCAACAGGGATAAATATTAAAATTAAAATGGGAAAATTTATTATCCGTACGGTAAATAAGTACGCCGGCCACAATACGTATTCAATACGAAAAGTAATATCATTTTTTTGAATGTCCTTTTCGATCATTTCAGTAAATAAAACTGCAACTACCAACATAGTTATACTATCATAATTAGCCGTGGCAGCATTACCTCTTAAAAGAGGCCAGGAAATAAGCGCTAATACTATTGTAAGAAGGGATGCTGTTTTTATGGAAGAGGGCAGCTCCTTTTTAAATGCTTTATCAATAAAGTAATAACAGAACCATATGGATAGCAATCCATTCAATGCTATAAAGCTTTGCATCTTATGCGGGAAAAAATTAAACGCAGCGATACTTGTAAACCAGGATGAATTAAAGCCATACCTTTCGTGCAGGTTTGCGATTCCGGGAACGGTACCATACTCTTCTATCCATTTGATCATTTGAATATGATAGCTGCCGGTATCATCCATCATAATTGGACCTGCATTAAGAATTATGATTAAAAAATAGATGCTTCCTAATAATAGGAAACCCAGCCGGGGAATGGGCCTGAAGTTTTGTTTGAAGCTTTGAATTTTATGTTTGAAATAGTTTAGTTTTAGAAGTACAGGGATTACAGGGAGCAAAAGAATGATTATATTGGTTGATGCGTTAAGAGGAATAAACAAACTTATGATTTGCCCTATTGCTGTAATAAATATTAAACCGGTAATAAAATATGATATTAGGGGCATTGTATGATTTTTCGATATGCATTCGTAAAAACAGAAGCCCCATAAGAAACATATTACTGTAACCGTAAGATGAAAAGCCAACAATGAAAGCATAACCTTAACTTAGCTTTAAAGATATAAACACTTTTGTATTGTTAATAAATCAGCCTTACAAAAGCTTATTTTTCGATCATATGAGTACAGGCAGTCCGACGAATCCCGTTTTTTCTTTAGAGGAAAACAAGCATTTTATTCAGCTTGACGGATTAAGAGGGATTGCAATCCTGCTGGTAATGTCCGGGCATTTTTTTTATAAAATTTATATCTTCAATATTGGCTGGATAGGGCTTAACTTATTCTTTATACTTTCAGGATTTTTAATTACTTCCAGGCTGTATTATCACCTGCGACAGCCTTATAAAAAGTATTACAAAAATTTTTATGCCCGCAGGTTTTTGCGCATATTTCCCCTGTACTACGGATGTCTTATCTTTTTCTTCTTTCTCCTGCCAACCGTATATAAGCATTATTTTCTTTACTATTCCGGATTATTTGACCTGCAGCTTTGGTACTGGTCATATACATCTAACTGGCTTTATTATTTTCATGGTGTAAATAGTGTTGCAATTTTTTTTCACTTCTGGTCTTTAGCTGTAGAAGAACAGTTTTATCTGCTATGGCCGGTCTTTGTAAGAGTATTTTATAAATATAATATTAAGGCTGTCCTGGTGGGTGGGATCTTGCTTTCAATCGCGGTCAGAAATTATATAAACTCACCCCGGTCTTATTATAATACTGCTGTTGCAACAGAGCCTCTGTTGCTTGGCGCATTAATTTGGTGCATGTTTGCTGAAAACAAATTGCTGAAATATTATGTTTACATATCTATACTTGCCTTTTTATCTGTATTAGGACTCGGGCTGATCTTCTACAACAATGCAAGCCTTGGGATAGATAATATGCTATTGATGAATTATGGTTATTCGGCAATTGATATTTTGCTTGTTTTTTTGTTGTCGGGCTCCTTGCTGAGTGTAAGTATTTCTAAACCTTTAACCAGGGTTTTAAGTAACAACTTATTGGTGTGGTTGGGCAAGTACTCCTATGGGATATATGTATATCATTGGATCATCATGCAGACTATCATACCCAAAATGGATGAATTGTTGTTTCATCAATATTACTTCCTGATCCGTATATTGGGCATACCGCTCGTCTGCGTTGTCAGCTATTTTAGCTTTCATCTTTGGGAGAAACGATTTTTGCGTATGAAAAAGTTTTTTCCGTAAGCAAAGGCATCTGCATTTACAAGTATTCCCGTGCAATCATTTATCTTTATATAATTGTGATCAAATGCCAAAGGATGCTTCTTGTATATAATGTTGTTGTTTAAATTACTAAAATGGAATTAATTGAGTGAATATTCTTACTAACAGATACGGGGAAAGAGTTTATATACTTATCGGGCTGTCTTTCTTTTTATTGATATCATGTATCTTATTCATTTTTCCTCTTGTTATTAGTATTGACAGTATATATGGGTTTCTGGCATACAAAGGAACGCGGCAAACGGGCATTTTTAATGTATTACAGGAAGTCTCTCAACAAAATGTTGCAACAGTGCGAAAGCTCTTTGTGGCATGGTGGTCTCCCGGACAGTGGATGGCGCCCGCTTTCCTGCAGCTTCTCTTTGGCTGCAGATTGGGGATTGCGTCAATTATTATTACAATACTCTCATCGGGGCTCGGCATATACGGGTTTTATAAACTCTATAAATATTTTGGCTTTTCCCAGCCTGTAATTATTACTTCTCTCCTTATTCTTTTATTAAGCGATAGTTTTTATAATTCGTTTATTATATACCAGGGAGGCGAAGTCCTTTCTTTTGGTATTTTTCCGTGGTTCCTGCTGTTTGTTGTTAAGTTGAACAAATTTTCCTGGAAGACGTCTGTTTTTTTCCTGGCTTTCTTTCTTCTGTGCTTTGTCGCTAAAACTACACTGGTGGTATATTGTTCAATAATAGTATTATACAAAATAGCAGAGAAGAACCTTTCCCTTTTGAAGGGGCGGCTAAATTGGAAAGCGGAATATAATGTTATACTATGCTTAGGGCTGCCCTGGTTGCTCGGTTGCGTGGCCATTGATCTGTTTTATCTTCAGAAAGGTCTTCATATAACATTTATTAAAGAGTTCAGCCCGGAGCTTTCAGATATTCTTGTGCCTTTTTCATCTCCCTTATCCAGTATATTATCCGGGCAGACGATAATTCTCAGAATTCAAAAAATGATCACCGGCGATATCCGGGATATGTATATTTCTTTGTCCCTGTATTTTATATTAGGTGTCATTATTGTCATTGGGATTTACAGGGCGTCAAAACAACAATCTATATCTTCATCTTATCTGCGGTTTTTAATCGTTTTATACATAGCGATCTCATTCTTCTTTATAACCGGATACTTATTCAGTGCAAATATTGACAAAAATGTAAGACACTTTAAATTGCTGGGATTCTTGTTTATCCCCGTATTTGTTGCTCTTTTCAGGAATATCAATATGCTTAAAGGGATAGTTTTTGTTTTTGTTATATATAGTGTGAGTGATTTTATATACCTGAAAAACAAATGGGCTAAAAACAGGTATGTGAGTATAAATTATTTTTATAGAAATTATTATAACCTGGAAGACATAGATGGAATAGATATACAAACATATAGAAAATTAATATCGCTCGACCAGTCCACTCCATTACAAGAGCAGGCAAGGCCAATTGTGTTCTTTTTTGAAGGAAATGCAGATATTGCCATAGATATTAAACATCCGGCGGTTTTTGAAACAGAGCAGGCTAAACTGGGTGCTGTAGCATACAAAGGGAAAGACGCAGATGTTTTTATAATAGTTTCTAAAAAGACCTTGGGTTCAGTACCGCAGTTTTTAAAACTATTGTTGCCTGATTACAGGGAAATAAGAAAAATTGATGAAACTGATCATTATCTTTTTTTCAAAAGTGAATAGTCAGGCTATTCTATCGGCAATATGTTTTTATCCTCCACGTCCCTTCCCCTCACCACATATTTCCCTACCATATCAAATTCCAGGTTCACCTTTTCTCCCGGGTGTAAGTATTGCATGGTGGTATGCTCATAAGTATAAGGAATGATAGCTACAGAAAATTGATTTAGCGTAACATCAAAGATGGTCAGACTGATACCATTCAGGGCGATAGAGCCTTTTTCAATGACAAGCGGGGCAAATTTTTCGGGGAATTCAAACCGGAACTCCCAGCTGCCGGACAATGTTTTCTTGTCAATACAGGCTCCGGCAGTATCCACATGACCCTGTACAAAATGCCCGTCCAGGCGGCCATTGGCTGTCAGGCAGCGCTCAAGATTGATCCGTTTCCCCGTTTCCCAATTGTCCAGTGTGGTTTTTTGCAAAGTTTCCTGTATTGCTGTTACGGTATGTTCTCCGTTGGCAACTTTTTCTACTGTCAGGCACACCCCGTTATGAGAAAGGCTCTGGTCTACCTTTAATTCATTGCTAATAGAGGATATTACCGTAAAAGTTCGGTTTGTCCCTGAGGTTTCAACAGCAGTGATCTGTCCTAATGTCTCAATAATTCCGGTGAACATACCGCAAATTACTCCAGGAAACAGGAATTTTGAAATCAGGTTTGATATTTTGGGGATAATGGCTATCTTTGCGCTCCTCAAAAACAGTAAAGGAGGTATATCATTTATGCTTATAATTGACAGCAAAGATTGCGAAAACATTGACAAGGCGCTTAAAAAGTACAAAAAGAAGTTTGAAAAAGCCAAGATTTTGTTACAGCTAAGAAGCCGCCAGTCTTTTACCAAGCCCTCTGTAAGACGGAGAGGAGAGGTTTTAAAAGCAATCTACAAGCAGAATATCGCCAGCGGAAAGATTGAGATTTAACAGTCTTAATTAAAATATTTGACAGGGTAGCCGTAGAGTATCATAACTTTATGGCTACCTTTTTTTGTGTTAATGCAAAATTCATACAGCATATACCAGCAGCCTTTTTTGGACTATATCACTTTTGAAAAAAGGTATTCCGGGAATACTGCGATAGCTTATAAAAAAGACCTTGACCAGTTTTTTGAGTATCTCCAAATGCAATACGACAGTCCCCGGCTGGAAGAAATATCACCCCAGCATATCCGTTCCTGGCTTGCAGAAATGATGCAGGATAAATCCTCCGCCCGCACTGTAAACAGGAAGATTTCCACACTTAAGGCTTTTTTTAAATACCAGATGCGCACGGGTAGCCTGAAAGCCACTCCTATGACTACTATCATTTCTCCCCGGGTAAGCAGGCGGCTACCTGTTTTTATAGAGCAAAAAGATACCGATATGCTGCTGAACGGGATTGATTTCGGGGAAGATTTTGAAGGAAAGACGCACCGCCTTATCCTGGAGCTTTTGTATACAACAGGCATCCGGCGGGATGAGCTGATCAATATCAGGGAAGCCGGCATAGATCAACCCGGTCAAATGCTGAAAGTGCTGGGCAAGGGCAACAAGGAACGGCTGATACCGCTAAGCAGTTACATGATGGGCCGGATAACGGAATATACAGCGGCAAAGCAGGATGTGAAAAATGCAGACAGGACATTTCTTTTGACCGGCGCCGGCGGTAAAAAGCTGTATCCTAAATATGTCTATTTAATTGTAAAAAAATACCTTGCTTTGGTCACTACCATTCAGAAAAAAAGCCCCCATATCCTCCGGCATACTTTTGCTACCCATCTTACCAATGAAGGAGCCGATATTAATGCCGTAAAAGAGCTGCTCGGCCACGCAAGCCTGGCTGCAACACAGGTATATACCCATAATACTATTGAGCGGTTAAAAGAAGTTCACCGCAAAGCCCATCCCAAGGCGTAAATCCCTCTCTGCCAGAAGAAAACAGGCTGTTAAAACAATAAAAAATTATTTGAAATCTTATATATAAAGCGGTAACTTGAGGTAGTTGCAGCTTTGCTGTCAATGCGAGTTCTTTTAATTATTTTTTATCATTATTGTTCACAGATTTTAAACTGGACTAATTATGAATGTAAACATTCAAACTGTGCATTTTGATGCCGCATCAACTTTGTTAGAACATGTAAATAAGAAGATTCAAAAATTGAACAGTTTTCACGACAGGATCACCTCGATTGATGTATATCTTAAGCTCGACAATGTGGTACATCAGATAAAGGATAAAGTGGTTGAAATAAAAGTAAAAATCCCCCGATATGCCTTTTTCTCCAAAGAATGCTCAAAATCATTTGAAGAGTCATTCGACAGTGCGCTCGATTCTATTATAGAGCAGATGAAACGAAAAAAAGAAAAACAAATGCAGGCCGCATAATTAAAAGAGACCCCTCAGGGGTCTTTTTTATTGGAATAAATGAAAGTTGTTTTGAATGTTTGTTTTCCCGGCAAAGCCCGCTAAAAAATTATCTTCATAAATTTTTGCATTTAAAGATTTCCATTACCTTTGCCTTCCCAAAAAATAAGGCGTTAAGTCTTTTGGGGTAAAAGTTCTTTATAGTATTGAGTTTCAACAAAAATGCCAGTGTAGCTCAGTTGGCCAGAGCAGCTGATTTGTAATCAGCTGGTCGGGGGTTCGAATCCCTCCACTGGCTCCGGGGCTTCATTTCGGTTTCAAGAATGACGAACGCTGAATTTTTGGGCAAGTAGCCAAGTGGCCAACGGCAACAGACTGTAAATCTGTCCTCTTCGGAGTTCGGTGGTTCGAATCCATCCTTGCCCACGGATTAATCTCAAATTTGAAATTTGAAATTTCAAATCATAAGCGGGAGTAGCTCATTTGGTAGAGCGATAGCCTTCCAAGCTATAGGTGGCGAGTTCGAGCCTCGTCTCCCGCTCATTCAAATTCAGGTTCGTTGGCTGAAGCAGGTAAATGGAAAGGTTCCCGGGGCTTGGGCTCTTTAAGTAAATAAAGTGAGAAAAGAAGCAACCTGCTCTCACATTGGCTATACATGCCGTTGTAGCTCAGTGGCAGAGCATCCCGCTTAGTGCGGGAAGGTCGTGAGTTCTTTAAGTAGATAAAGTGAGAAAAGAAAACCTGCTCTCACATAAGCTATACATGCCGTTGTAGCTCAGTGGTAGAGCATCCCGCTTTGAGCGGGAAGGTCGTAAGTTCTTTAAATGATAAAGTGAGAAAAGAAAACCTGCTCTCACATAAGCTATACATGCCGTTGTAGCTCAGTGGTAGAGCACTTCCTTGGTAGGGAAGAGGTCGTGAGTTCGATTCTCACTAACGGCTCAAAGAAAAAGTAATTAAAAGCAGTCTGCAACCTGTAATTAAACAATACGTGCGGGGTGCAATAATAATTTAATCCTCAATTTAAAACAGATAAACGATGTCAAAAGAGACCTTCAAGAGGGATAAACCCCACGTTAACGTTGGTACAATTGGTCACGTTGACCATGGTAAGACTACTCTTACTGCTGCAATAACTGAAATCCTTTCTAAAAAAGGATTGGCGACAGCAAAAAAGTATGATGAAATTGACGGTGCTCCTGAAGAAAAGGAAAGAGGGATCACCATCAATACTGCTCACGTAGAATACCAGACAGCGAACAGGCACTACGCTCACGTAGACTGCCCTGGTCACGCTGACTATGTAAAAAATATGATCACCGGGGCTGCCCAGATGGATGGAGCCATCCTGGTGGTAGCGGCTACCGATGGTCCAATGCCGCAAACAAGAGAACATATCCTTCTGGCACGCCAGGTAGGTGTTCCCCGTATGGTGGTATTTATGAATAAAGTGGATCTCGTAGACGATCCTGAACTGCTGGAACTGGTAGAAATGGAAATCCGTGAATTGCTGTCTAAAAACGGTTTTGACGGAGATAACACGCCTATCATCAAAGGTTCTGCTACCGGTGCATTGGCTGGCGATGAAAAATGGGTTGGTAAAATTGACGAGCTGATGGCTGCTGTGGATGATTATATTCCCCTGCCTCCCCGCCCGGTTGATCTGCCCTTCCTGATGAGCGTGGAAGACGTATTCTCTATCACCGGTCGTGGTACAGTGGCTACCGGACGTATCGAAAGAGGCCGTATTAAAGTGGGTGAAGCTGTAGAAATCGTAGGTTTAATGGAAAAACCACTTCCTTCTACCGTAACAGGTGTGGAAATGTTCCGCAAACTGCTGGATGAAGGTGAAGCTGGTGATAACGCAGGTTTACTGCTGCGCGGTATTGAAAAAACACAGATCCGCCGTGGTATGGTAATCACCAAACCTGGTTCTATCACTCCTCATACAGAATTTAAAGGAGAAGTATACGTACTGAGCAAGGATGAAGGCGGACGTCATACTCCGTTCTTCAATAAGTACCGTCCCCAGTTCTATTTCCGTACAACAGACGTAACAGGTGAAGTTACTTTACCTGAAGGAACTGAGATGGTTATGCCTGGTGATAATACATCACTTTCCGTAAAGCTGATCCAGCCTATTGCGATGGAAAAAGGTCTGAAATTTGCGATCCGCGAAGGTGGCCGTACAGTAGGTGCGGGTCAGGTTACTGAAATAATAAAATAAAAACACTCCTAAATCTCCCCGGAAAGGGGGCTTTGCGGGAGCTGTTTTATATCTTTGCAAAGTACTTAGGCAGAAAGCTTAGGTACTTTGTTTTTAAAAGCGGTGTCTTATCCATCTCCTGAAGAGCATGAGTAAGGGTTCCGGGAAAAGATCTTTTAATCTTATGGCTTTTTTAAGCCTCCCCTTCGGGGAGGTTTGAAGGGCTTTTATACGGGCATAGTTCAATGGTAGAATAGAGGTCTCCAAAACCTTCGATCAGGGTTCGAATCCTTGTGCCCGTGCAAGAAAAATTGAGTCATGAACAAGATAACCGGATATCTGAGAGATTCCTACCGGGAGTTGCTTGAAAAAGTGACCTGGCCTAACTGGCGTGAATTACAGCAGTCTACCACAATTGTATTGGTGGCTACTGTGCTTATTACTGCCATGGTATGGGTAATGGACCTTGCAAGCAATTCAGTATTAAAATTTATTTACTCCTTATTTAAATCATAATGGAAGAAGAAGTAATAAATGCCAACGAAACCAAATGGTATGTGTTGCGTGTGGTGAGCGGTAAAGAGAAAAAAGTTAAGGAATACCTTGACAAAGAAGTGTCGCGTGCTGATTGGGGAAAAGTTGTAAAGCAGATTTTCCTTCCTGTTGAAAAAGTATATAAAGTTCAGAACGGCAAGAAAGTGATGCGGGAGAGGAATTTTTATCCGGGATATGTAATGATAGAAGTTGAGCCCGGTAAGCTGAATGATGAAATTATCACTACGATCAAAAATACCAATAGCGTCATTCATTTCCTGGGAAAAGAAAACCCGATTGCCCTGCGTAAAGCTGAGGTAAATAAAATGCTGGGTAAGGTGGATGAAATGAGCGATGCCGGAGTAACGATGAGCGAGCCCTTTATTGTAGGCGAAACTATTAAGATCATTGACGGACCTTTCAACGATTTCAATGGCGTGATTGAAGAAGTAAATGATGAAAAGAAAAAGCTGAAAGTAAATGTAAAGATATTTGGCAGGGCTACTCCTGTTGAGCTTAATTATATGCAGGTAGAGAAGCTTGTATAATGAAATAACTTTAAAGAAAATTTTAAGTAAAGACCCGCTGTATATGGCGGGTCTTTTTATATAGGGCGCCGGGGAGTCAGTGAATGGTAAATTCATGTAACCTGAAAAGCGGGGACGTGAAATGTGAGCGGTTTTTCACGGTTATCGTCTCACGTTTCACAAACTCACTATGCATCATTGCCTATTCACCTGGAATAATTTAAGATACTGATAATTAAATGATTATAGCAGCTCTATTCCTGCATCTCTTTCCTGATTATTCACTGTATTCCCTTTTTTTCCACATTATTATGCAGAGATTTTCCCTGCGGGAATAAAAAACTGTAAGTTTGCATGACCTCACAGGATATATATCTTCCTTTTTTTGCAGGTCGTTTGTTGAATTTGCTGACATATTTCGTTGGGCTGAAGTAGAATAATTTTAAAAAATACTGTTTTATAATATTTAATTTTTTAAGTCATGGCCAAGTACATTTTTGTTACCGGTGGCGTAACATCTTCTTTGGGTAAAGGCATTATCTCTGCTTCGTTGGCCAAGCTACTCCAGGCGCGTGGCTTAAAAGTGACCATTCAAAAATTTGATCCCTATATCAATGTTGACCCCGGGACATTAAATCCTTATGAGCACGGCGAATGTTATGTAACAGAAGACGGGGCTGAAACGGATCTGGACCTGGGGCATTATGAGCGCTTTCTCAATATTTTTACTTCGCAGGCAAATAATGTGACCACCGGGCGCATATACCAGACTGTTATCAATAAAGAGCGTGAAGGGGCTTACCTGGGAAAGACTGTTCAGGTCATTCCGCATATTACCGATGAAATAAAGCGGAGAATGCTCCTGCTGGGGGATGAGGGGTATGATATTGTTATAACAGAGCTTGGCGGAACGGTAGGCGATATTGAAAGCCTCCCTTTTATAGAGGCGGTACGCCAGTTGCAGTGGGAATTGCCTGAAGAAGACTGCTTGGTAGTGCACCTGACGCTGGTGCCTTATTTAAAGGCGGCAAAGGAACTGAAAACCAAGCCTACACAGCATAGTGTAAAACTGCTGAGCCAGGAAGGAGTGAACCCGGATATTATTGTTTGCAGGACAGAAAGACCCTTATCCCCGGAGCTCAGGCGTAAGATCGCTTTGTTTTGTAATGTGAAAACAGATGCGGTAATAGAAGCGGCTGATGCCCCCACTATTTATGAAGTGCCACTGGCAATGATGCGCGAAAAGCTTGACCAGATATGCCTGAAAAAACTGGAGATCAGCAACTATAATGAGCCTGAACTTGGGAAATGGAAAGAATTCCTGGATAAGCTGAAGTACCCTAAAAATAAGATCAATATAGGACTGATAGGAAAGTATATAGAACTACAGGATGCTTATAAATCCATCCTTGAGGCTTTTGTGCATGCAGGAGCGGTAAATGAGTGTAGTGTGAATGTAGTGAACATCCACAGTGAATTTATAAGCGCTGAGAATGTATCTGAAAAGCTCAGCATGCTTGATGGATTGCTGGTAGCGCCTGGCTTTGGCTTAAGAGGGATTGAGGGAAAAATACTGGCAGTGAAATACGCGAGGGAAAATAACCTGCCTTTCTTTGGTATATGCCTTGGGATGCAGATGTCGGTGATCGAGTTTGCAAGAAATGTATTGAACCTGAAAGATGCCCATTCCACAGAAATGGATGTAAATACCCCCCACCCGGTAATTGACCTCATGGAAGAGCAGAAAAAAATAACTGCCAAAGGAGGCACCATGCGGCTCGGCGCTTATCCCTGCGTGCTTAAGCCCGGCAGCCTTGCCGAGAAGGTATACGGGAAACTGGAGATCAGTGAAAGACACCGCCACCGCTGGGAATTTAATGATACTTACCTGGCAGCCTTCGAGGAGCATGGCATGATCGCCAGCGGCAAAAACCCCGAAAGCAATCTGGTAGAGATCATAGAACTGGCTAATCATCCTTATTTTATAGGCGTTCAGTATCATCCCGAATTAAAAAGTACTGTAGAAAATCCTCATCCCCTGTTTGTTAGCTTTATCAGGGCTGCAAAAGATTTCAATGAGGCAAAAAATGCCCGGAAAAAGCCTTCCCTGCAGGGAGAAATGATCTGAGAACGGTTGCCGTTTCTCTAACCGAAACAATTTCAGGTATAGCCTTAAAGTTTATCCAAAGGTGTTACCTTTGCCCACTCAAATTTTAAGGTGATATGCAATTTGATAAAAACGCGATTATTGGCTTTGTACTGCTGGCATTGATGTTCCTTGGCTTTTTTTATTTTACCCGTACGGGGCAGCTTGAAGCGGAAAAGCAGCAAAAGCATATACGCGATTCTATTGCAGCCCTTCAGCCTAAAATTGATACTGCTGCAGCCCGTCTTGATTCCATGCACCACGAACAACAAAGCAGGATCGCTGCTGCTGGTCAGTTCCAGGCAGCAGTGAACAGTGTAGAAAAAGAGACTACGCTTGAAACAGATGTTTTAAAGATCACTTTCAGCAACAAGGGCGCCCAGCCAAAGCTTGTTCAGCTAAAAAAATATAAATCTATTGACAGCCAGGATGTAAAGCTGGTAGAAGAAGGTTTTGATAAGATCACTTATCCCGTGAATACCGATGCAAACCGTACTGTTCAGATCAGTGATCTGTATTTTGAAGGAGGTGAAGCATTGAAAAATGCCGATGGCGGTCAAACCCTTGCTTACCAGCTTAGCGATTCTTCAGGCAGGAAAATCATACACCGGTTTACACTTCACCCGGGCAATTATATGATTGACTGGAACTTGGAGATAGAAGGAGCCGGTAGCCTGCTTACTCAAAACAGCATTAATTTCCTCTGGCAGAACGAGGTAAAGCAGCATGAAAAGGATATTGTTACTGAAAAAAGGGAAACGCAGGTAGGTTTTTGGATCAATAACGACTATGACTATTTTACATTGGGGCGTACTCATGAAAAGCAGTTTGAGAACCCTTTAAAATGGTTGAGCGTTAAGCAGAAATTTTTCAATACCACGCTCATTTCAAAAAATAATTTTAATAGCGGTTCCATTAATTGTTCTGAAAGCCATGATTCCACTGGTATTATTACTGCAGCAACTGCCAGTCTTAAAATGATACTGCCTGCCGGTAATGTGGCAAATGTTCCTTTGCAGATTTACTATGGGCCCAATGATTATACAATATTGAAGAGCTATGATATGGGGCTTCAGAACGTCATTAACCTGGGGCAGGGTATTTACACTTTTGTTAAGTATATTAACAGGTGGCTGGTGATGCCTGTATTTGATTTTTTCAAGGGTTTTGTCGGGAGCTATGGGCTTGTGATCGCTCTCCTTACTATCTTTATCCGTGTGCTCACCTCTCCGTTGTTGTACAAGAGTTACCTGAGCGGTGCAAAAATGAAGGCGTTGCGCCCGGAGCTTGACTTGCTGAAAGCTAAATTCAAGGATGATCAGCAGGGCTATGCAATGGAGCAGATGAAGGTTTTCAGAAGCGCTGGAGTGAATCCGCTGGGGGGGTGTATGCCGGCATTGCTGCAGATACCGATATTCTTTTCGTTGTACAGCTTTTTTAACTCAACCATTGCGTTAAGAGGGCAGGATTTTTTGTGGGCAAATGATCTTTCTTCCTACGATTCCATATTGACTTTCGGATTTAATATCCCGTTTTACGGTAATCATATAAGCCTGTTTACCCTGCTGGCTACAGCCACCAGCTTGTTGATTTCAATATATGGCATGTCGCAAACGCCTACGCAGGACAACCCGATGATGAAATATATGCCTTATATATTTCCCGTAATGCTTCTGGGTATCTTTAACGGGCTGCCTTCCGCCTTAACATGGTATTATACTGTTTCCAACGTTATTACACTTACTCTGCAGTACGTGATCCAGCATTTTATTATTGATCATGATAAGATCGTTGCCCAGTTGGAGCTGAACAAGAAAAAGCCTAAAACCAAGAGTAAATGGCAGGAGCGGCTGGAGCAAATGCAGGAAACCCAGAAAAAGCTCCAGGATAAAACAAAGACCAGGCAACAGGGGAAATAACTGTTTACTTTCCCGGTTTTTTGACTAATGTTGTGTTAACCATAATTTGTCGTATTTTTTGTGAAAAGTAAGACTTGCCTACCGGCAGGCAGGCGATAAATGTGAGGATATCACGTTTGTCATCTCACTTCTCACGTTTAACATATCACCACAAAATGCCGGTGTAATATTTCCATTGGGTTTTTAACAGGAGGTAATACAACCTGCGGTTGCATTTTTCTATCTTTATGCTGAAACTTCTAAAAATGAAAAAGATTACCAGGCTGGCTCTATTTGCGTTAATGGTGCACCAGAGCACTGTTGCCCAGAAAACGCTTTCGGAAGGTACTATTGTGTATGATATTACTGTCCAGACCGGAAGTAAGGAGCCTCAGCTTGCAGATATGTTTGATGGCGCCAGGACTACTGTTTATCTCAAGGGAGGCCAGAGCAGAACGGAAATGGTCAGCCCTTTAGGAACTACCACTACTATTCTTGATGCGAAAAATAACACAGGTGTGGTTTTAAAGGAATATGGCAATCAAAAGCTCCTGATAAAAGTTACCAGGCAGGACCTGGAGGATATTAATAAAAAATATGCCGGTATTGTATTCTCTGTACAAAATGAAACTAAAACTATTGCGGGCTACGAATGTCAGAAAGCAGTGGCAAAACTTAGCGACGGCAGCACATTTACCGTTTATTTTACAAAGGAACTGGTCACAGAAAATAAGGACTACGATTACCAGTTTAAAACGCTTCCCGGCCTTCCCCTGGAATATGAATCTTCGATGGGCAATCTCAAAGTAAAATATACTGCTTCCAAGATTGCTTTTGACCCGGTACCTCTTCAAAAATTTGTAGCGCCGGTAAGCGGTTACAGGCAATTAACCTACCAGGAGAGTAAAAATCTGAAAAGCGGGAATTAAGACAGAACATGCCACAGAGACACAGTGGCTGGGAGTTGCACAGAGGATTTATCGTTTACTGTTTGTTATTGATCACAATCATGATCTCCGGGGATTTGGTTTTGATCTCCCGGGAGCGCTAAATGTATAAATTTAAGTAACAGATCATAATAAATTCTCTAAAAATCAGTTATGTAAGATCAAACTAAACTTGAACTATGGAACCGACAATGAATAATGTTGCTCAACGCAGCAATTCCGGACTGAATGCAGTCCAAAAATCAGCAGGGCTGAAAAAGTTTTTTATACTTGGTATTATCCTAACCTCTTCGCTTTTTGTGAGCAACCTGTATGCCCAGAAAGATGGTAAGCCATTCAGTTTTGGCTTTGGTATAGAGGGCGGTCCTATTTTGGATAAAAATTTTAAGAGTACTTTTAGCTCAGAGTTTGGGATGAGCCTTAGGTTTTCCGTCAAAGCCGGTCCCGGTTATGTTACATTCACCCCTGGAGGGCTGCTGGTTATACCGAAATCTGTGGATGAGGAAGATATAAAGGTTGGAACTCATGTGCCTTTGAAATTAGGATACAAGTATATTATTGCCGATAAATTTTTTGTAATGGCTGAAGGTGGATATTCTTTTTATACTATCTATACTGTAGATGAGTCTGAAGATGCTGCGGGCGATGTAGTAAAAGATCGTGATGGAGGCTTTACCTATGCCCCGTCTGTGGGTCTGAATCTTGGCAAATTTGAGCTGGGGTTGAGGTATGAAACTACTATTCTTAAAAAGTATACTGATGTAAAGCCAGCCCTGCTTGCATTACGGATAGGATTTAATTTTTAATATAAACGTTTACTAACCCATTCTTTAGAGGCTGTTGCATATATTGCAACAGTCTTTTTGTTTAACGCTTTGTTTCTTTTTTACGATAGTCCCTTGTATTATCTTTGATAAAAGCCTCCTCTGCATGAAACAAATATTGCTGTCTTTATTGGTAATTGTTTTTTATGTAGCCTGTACCGGTACCGATGATAAAAAAATAGATAGTACGCTTATAGATTCAGCACTTGCAGCAAAAAACAAAGGCGGCAGGGAAATGGATTCCGTGCAGACCATTTTGATCGGCACATTTGAAGGCATACTGCCCTGTGCGGATTGCCAGGGTATAAAAACAGAGCTGGCATTATACCAGGATGCAGCTAATTCTGAAAACAATAACTATACCCTGAAAGAAACTTACCTGGGCAATCAAACCGGGGATACTTCCTTCAGCAGCACAGGTAAATGGGATATTCTCCGGGGCATAAAAGGAGATCCCAATGCAGTTGTGTATTTTTTAAATTATGATGAACCGGAAGAATCCCGCTACTTTCTTAAGAAATCAGAAGACAGCATACTCATGCTGGATAAAGAACAGCAGATCATTTCTTCGTCGCTGAACTATGGACTCGTCAGGCGTAAATAGATTACGTTGGTCATAATATGCATCATTTTGTGAATGGTGAATAGTGAACGGTGAATGGTGAATTTTTTCACCATTCAATGTCGTTTCCTTAAGAAGGGATAACGTGTTTTAAGGGTAAGTTGTTGATTACCTCAAGCCGGTCCCGTCACTTGGCGGGATATCCGAAACACCACTGTTTTTTACTTCGGGCATATTTGATTTTTATTTGTCTCACTGAGTGCTTCGCAGTTGCTTTGAGGAGATCTGTCAGCTTCATATCATTGTTCATCTGTCCCTTTGATCGGCGGTAGTACAAATCTCACGCAAAAAAAGGTGGCTTATTCGGATACTGGTAACAGTACGATAAATCTCTGTGTTGCTGACAATTTAAAAGTTTTATGATGATTCTTAAGCTAAAGGAAACGACATTGATTCACCATTCACCATTGCCCGTTCACTTTATTATCCCAGCCCGAACTCAGCATGTCTTTGTGGTATCTGTACATCAGTAAATCCTTTTTTCAGCAGCCTGTTGCGAAAGTCCTGTTGCACATCATATTCGCCATGCACAAGAAACAGTGTTTTCACCTGCCGCGGGTCCTGGCAGGCAAGAAACTGGCTCAGGTCTTCATAATCGCCATGCGCGCTCATGCTCCTTATAGAGCCGATCTCTGCATTTACCTGGTGCTCAATACCAAAGATCGTAACTTCTTTGGCTCCCGCTATAAGCCTTCCGCCTAAGGTGCTGGGCTCACAATATCCTGTAAACACAATAGTATTACGGCTGTTTTCAATAGTATTGCTGATATGATGCTTTACCCTTCCTCCTTCTGCCATACCGCTCGCAGATATGATGACACAGGGCTCATTCCTGTAGTTCAATAACTTGGATTCCTGGACCGTTCTTATAAATTTGAGTCCTTTAAAGCCAAAAGGATCCTTGTCTGTTTTTAATATTTTCTGGATAGTGTTGTTGAAGTATTGCGGGTATCTTTTTATGATATCGGTTGCTTCAACGCTCAAGGGGCTGTCAACAAAATAATCTAGCGGGGGAAGCCTGTTTTCCAGCTCAAGCTGATTGAGCGCAAATAGTATTTCCTGGGTACGCCCTACGCTGAAAGAAGGCAATACCAGCTTACCTTTTTTCTGGAGACACGCTTTCACCACCCACTGCAGTATCAGGTCCGGGGTGGTTGCATGCTGGTCGTGCAGGCTGTTGCCGTATGTTGATTCGAGGATAATATAATCTGCCTGTGGATAGTTTTGAGGTGAACGTAATATAATATCCCTGTAGCGACCAACATCACCGCTGAAGGTGATAGCTGTCGTTTTGCCATTTTCAGTGATCTTCAGATTAACTGCAGCGCTTCCGATAATATGACCTGCATCAGTATATAATAATTGCACACCGTCATCAATAGTAAACCAGTTGCCATAGTCAACCACGTAAAAATATCCGCTGGCTTTCTTTGCATCTTCAGTAGTATAAAGCGCTTCCAGGTAAGGTTTGCCTGAGGTGGCTCTGTTTCTGTTGGTATATTTCACTTCATCTTCCTGTATCTGCGCCGAGTCTTCGAGAAGTACCGCTGTCAGTTCTCTTGTGGCGGGAGTGCAGAAGATTTTACCCCTGAACCCGTCTTTTACCAGCTTGGGGATAAGACCACTGTGATCTATATGCGCATGAGACAGTACAAGATAATCTACTTCGGGAGGGTTGAATCCCCATTCCCTGTTCAGCACATCCGTATCCCTGCCAAGTCCCTGGAACATTCCGCAATCAAGCAAAAGTTTTTTGCCGTTTTTTAAATGAATCAGGTGTTTAGAGCCTGTTACTGTGCGGGCGGCACCGTGAAATGCAATTTTCATAGTGAATCAATATTATATTTTAGAGCAACAATTTACATGAAACAAACCATTCTTGTGTAAAGGCAGTCAAATTATATCCGGATGTTATCGTGAGAAGTGAAATGCGAGAAGTAAAACGAATGTCCGCTTACCACTTATCACTTACCACTATTCACTGCTTCTTATGTTTTGACATTCCCATATCCCCGCGCTAAAGGGCTCCATCTCAATATATACATTTTTGACTGCCGGGATAATTTGCATATTACCCAAAAGGTTTTGATATAGGACTTTCTTTTTTCCTGCATACGCTTCCACATCCATATATGCTCTTTCCTTTATGTCTGAAAGATTGATCAGCACCATGCAGGTTTGCTCTTTCGATACCCGCAGGAATGACAATATTCCCGGCGAGTCATTATCCAGTTTTTTATATTCCCCATATGCTAAAGCGGGATGTTTCTTTTTTAGCTGCATCAGCAGTTGGTAATATTTCCACAACGAACCGGGGGCTGCGATCTGCTCTTCTGCGGAAGCAGAAACAGCAGTATCCTGCAACGACGAATCTTCCCACCACGGCCCTGAATTTTCGTACCAGGCTGCCATTCCCGGGTGAGTCATGTCTTTATACCATTTAAACGCTTCTCTCCTTGGGATATCATTCCCATCCGAATTCCCATATTTGCCGAAACCTCCTCCTCCGGTCATTCCTATCTCCTGGCCGTAGTATATAGCGGGCGTGCCGCCAAGCAGGAGGTTTAATGCAGCGCCGGTCCTCAGCTTGCCGGGATGGCTGTCTACCAGTGTTGCGAAGCGATGGGTGTCATGATTTTCAATAAAAACGATATTTTGGGATTGATCCGGTGATAATGAAAAGGTTTGCGCTGCCGCTTCGCTGATATTTTCTTTGCTGAAGGTAAGGATAGCTTCCCGCAGGGGAAAAGCAAAAACTTTATCTGCGCCTACTTCCGTAAGGTATTCCTGCCCGAAAGAGCTCCAGTCAGTTTGCTCGGCTATAAACACTACGCCTGGTTTTATTGCTTTCAGCTTTTCAATTAAAGGTCTCCAGAATTTGCTGAATAAATTACTCAGGCGTTGTTTGTTGTCGAGCATGTCCATCATGTGGTCAAGCCTGAACCCGTCGGCGCCGCTCTTAAAGCTGCCATCGCTATGGGGATCTATCCAGTAACGGAAAAGGCTGACCATATAGGACTGTACCCCGCTGTTGAGCAGGTTGACAGTTGTTATATCTTTATACACTCCGTCATACCCCAGCAAACCGTTAGTGTCGAATATAATTGTTTCAGGCGTTTCGTTTGCACTATCCTGGTACAATACATAGTCGCTATATGCGGAAGCAGGGTTTTTAAAAGAATCTTTGAACCATATATGATCTTCTGTAACATACTGGATCTCCATATCAAGATATAATTTCATCCCATGCCGGTGCACTGCATCCGCAAAATCAAAATAGTCAGCCATTGTTCCGTAAGCAGGGTCAATGGACCCGAAATCGTCGGCAAAATAGTTGTGGTAGTATGGAGATGTAAAAAGCGGGGTGAGCAGTATAGCGGTGATGCCCATATCCTGCAGATAGGCCAATTGTTGTATTAACCCTCTTAGGTCGCCATGTTTATCATTATTGCTGTCATAAAAGCTCCGCTGGAATACATGGTAGATGATCTCTGTGGTGCAGGAGGAAAGGTTATTGTGCTTCGTGCCGGTCATATCGTAAAGCTATTTAGGGAATCCCGGCCGTTCAGGCAGCGTTCTCCCGTTCTGAACATATTCGTCATAGCAATAGAGTATGTATAGTCCCAGTTCCGCCTCGTTAAGCGGTACCAGCAACTCATAAGCCGGACGATAGTATTTCATGAATGCATCAAGCTCATCTCCGTCCATACTGGTAAGCTTGCGCACAAATCCTTTGGTAAACCGGTGATCTATGTATTTTTCCTGTTCTTCTTTTATCAGCCACCCCTGCAGGAACTTCAGGTTCCGGTTGCGCCGGAAGCGGAACAGGTTCACGATCTCATCCAGGTCTACGCCCACGCCTCCACCTGCAGCAAGAGGAAGTGTGGAAACACGCAGACCCGGTTTGCGGTAATTGAATACTTTTTCATACTCCCTTCTGTTTTGCAGTGAGTCAAAATGGTAGTCAGGCTGCCTTATCGTAACACCGGGTAATTCTATTGCGGAGAGTTGTATAGAAATATCAAAAGCTGCCGGGTTGGCAATAGATTTTACCGGGTATTTTGGAGTCTCTTTCCCAAGGTATGAAAACCATATTGAGTCTGCGGGGCTTACTTTGATGCTGTATACCCCAAGGGTATCGGTTTGCGTACCGTAGCCGGAGGAAGATAGCACGCTTACCCCCTGGAGCGGGATCTTTTGGGTGATATCATATACCCTGCCCTGTATGTCCTGCCCGTAGCCGGCAAAAGCATACAGCAAAGCAATAAGGAATACCCCCCGGTTATACCATTGCAAAGCTATCACGGAGCTATATGTTTTTTTCGAGAAAATCTTTCCACTTCCCATATAATTCCTCATGCTGCTCATTGTTTTTTTCGGGTTCGGTCAATGATTCGGGCTTATACGATTGAAAGGCTTCTTCCCGGGAGCTGTATATCCCTGCGCCTATGCCCGCGCCGATGGCAGCGCCTACAGATCCATCGTTTTTATACAATTCTACCGGAACGTTGGTAAGGTTTACAAAAAGCTCAGTGAACAGCCTGCTCAGGAACATATTTGCTTTTCCCGCCCGTATCACTGTGGGAGTAACGCCGTTTTCTTTCAGTATATCGAAGCCATACCGGAATGCACAGGCAATACCTTCCTGCACAGCGCGGAACAGGTGGGCCTCCCGGTGAACCGTAAACTGAAGTCTGCCGATCTGTGCGCCGGGCATGCGGTTTTCAAGCATACGTTCAGCGCCATTGCCAAAGGGCAGTATCAACAGCCCTTCGCTTCCCAATGCAATGCTTTCTGCCATCTTATTGATCTCCGCATATTGGAGGGTATTGCCTGCAATATCCTTCATCCACCTGTTCATGATCCCGGTGCCATTAATGCATAGCAATACGCCGATACGTTTTTCCGCCGGTGTATGATTAACGTGGGCAAAGCTGTTTACCCTGGATAACGGATCGTGTGATAATTGATCAGTTACTGCATAGATCACTCCGGAGGTGCCTGCCGTTGCTGCTATTTCTCCCGGCTGCATGACATTGAGAGATAAAGCATTATTGGGCTGATCGCCTGCTTTATATGCTACCGGTGTACCTGCTTTTAAGCCCAGGTCGGCAGCGGCGCCGGCAGTCACAGTGCCGTGTATTGAGAAAACCTGTTGTACAGGGGGAATAATAGTATTGTCAAACCCAAAATGGTCCATTATTTTTTCTGAAAGGCCGTCAGATGTAAAATCCCAGAAGATCCCTTCGGATAACGCCGAAGGAGAAGTGGTGACGCTGCCTGTCAGCTTCATAGCTATGTAATCACCCGGCAGCATGATCCTGGCGATCTTCCTGAAAATTTCCGGTTCATTCTCCCTGACCCAGGCCAGCTTTGAAGCGGTAAAATTACCCGGGGAGTTCAGGAAGTGCTGTAAGCAATATTCATTTCCCAGTGCGTCGAAGGCGGCATTTCCCAATGCTGCCGCCCGGCTGTCGCACCAGATAATGGATGGACGGAGCGGTTTGTTGCTTTTATCTACAGCCACAAGCCCATGCATCTGGTAGGCAATACCTATGGCTGCAATGTCTTTAGGATCGAATTTGCCCGAGGCATTAAGCTTTTGAATGCATTGCCTGGTATACTCCCACCAGCTCTCCGGCTCCTGTTCTGCCCACCCGGCTTTTTTTGAGATAATGTCTGCTTCAGTTTCAGGGAACTGTGTAGAAGCGATTGCAGAAGCATCATCAGCATTCACTACAGAGACTTTTATGGAGGAAGTGCCTACGTCAATACCGAGGAGAAGCATGGCGCATTTTGATTTTATTATTATAATTAGCAGCCCAAGATACTAAAAACATTCCCCGTTATATCTTCCCCCTCTTTTTTAACGCAATTTTACTCAGGGTTTATTTTTATCGCTTTGCCGTAAATCTTATATTTGAATAGTATGTAAGGTATTAAATGCTGTTGATGGCGAAGTCCATAATAAAATGAAGCTTATCGTAAAATATTTACTACGAACTGTTTTTTTTCTTCTTCTTATCGCTGCCGGCACGAAAGATTTGCCGGCACAGGTAAAAGCTGTTGCATCAGCGAATAAAAAAAACGTCTCGCGGGATGACCTGGTAACCATACAGTTCAATATTGACAATGCAGACCAGGTGCAGCAGTTTATTCCCCCGTCTTTCAATGGTTTCAGGGTTGTACAGGGGCCCATGCATGTGTCAGGTTCATCGACCCTGAATGGTAATGAAACAAGATATGTATCATTCGTATATGTGCTGCAGCCGCAGCTTGCGGGCAAATATGCATTGTCCGGCGCTTCAGCAAAGGTTAATGGTAAGCGTGTTGTTTTTAACACCGTTCATATAGACGTAAAGTCTTCTTCCGGGCACCCTAATAATCAATATAGCTTCCCCGGTAATATTGCCGGCGATGCAGATATGCAGCGTTTATACAGTGATTACGTTATAAGGAAGGGGGAAGATGTGCGCGACAAGATCAGGAAAAATTTATTTATAAAGGTAGATGCTGATAAAACCTCCTGCTACGAAGGCGAGCCGCTTGTCGCTACTTACAAGCTGTATACCCGTCTTCATTCCGAATCAAAGGTGGCCAGACGTCCCTCTTTCAATGGTTTCAGCGTATACGACATGATTGACCCTTCTTCTGTGCCTTCAACAATTGAGAAGCTGAATGGTAAGGATTTCAATGTATACCTCATCCGCAAGGCACAATTGTTCCCCCTGCAATCCGGCACCCTCCAGCTTGATCCCGCGGAGGTAGAAAATGAAATTACTTTTTTGAGGGCAGATTATGCCATGAAGGACAAAGGGGAGCATTTAAATGATCTGCTGAATGCCTTTGGAGCCGATGACCTGAAAAATGAGGGGATTGAAACCGAGAATGTAACTATAAGGAGCAATCCTGTGCATATTGAGGTAAAGGCATTACCTGCCGTAACGAAACCTCATTCTTTTGACGGAGCGGTGGGCTCTTTTGCCGTCCAGGCTACCATAGATCATAACGAAGTGTATAAGAATGATGTAGCCTTAATGAAAGTGATGATAAAAGGGGAGGGCAATTTTGGGGTGATCAATTCCCCTTCCATAAAGTGGCCAAAAGGCATTGAAGTGTTTGAGCCTTCGATCAAAGAAGATTACCTGAAGTCTGTTGTGCCTATGCGGGGGTATAAAACCTTTGAATACAGGTTTGTGTCCAGGCAAACCGGGGATATTATCATTCCCTCTGTAGCATTTTCTTACTTCGACCCGGCTGCGAATGCATATCAAACTGTCCATACCGACTCCCTGCAGCTCAGGGTAATCCCGGCTGCAGCCCGTGAAAATGATTACTCCGAATCATTAACAGATAATAAAGGAGGCGGCAGCTTCATACATAAAAAGCTTGTTATTGGAATTGCCGGTATATTGCTGATCATATTCGGGATAGTATTGTCAAGGCTTATCAGATCTTCCGTGCGTGATGCTGAAGCAGGAATGCCTGCTGATATAGATCATAAGCCGGGAAATAGCTTTGCTGCTCAAAAAGATATCCCTCTGCGGGCTGTTGCAGGATCCCCTGCAGAGCCTTTGTTTAAAGTACGCGTTGCCCTGGTGCAACAGGATTGTAAATTGTTTTACAAAGAACTGAACATCGCTTTGAGAAATTATATTGCCAATAAATTATCTCTTTCTTCCCCTCATACTGATATTAAAACCTTAGAACATGAAATGAGAATGAAAGGAGTGGATGATATAGTGATCTCCCAGTTCAGCCTTGTTGTACAACAGTGCGAAATAGCGCTGTATACACCGTCTTTCGGGGAAACTGATATGCAGGCTGCGTACGATCTTACTGATGATATTATTCAAACGCTGGAGCGCAAATGACCCTGGTGAGCAGATATAAAAGCGCTCTTAAAAAAATAAGGCCAGCCCTAGAAAGAGCCAGCCGTTGCTAACCTATGAAAAACACCGAGTTAAAATTAGGTAAATTATTTCGTAATTTAAAAAACCATTTATTTTTTATTAGTTATTCTTTCTTTCCTGCCTTGCTTTTATTCTTCTGTTCATTTCTTTTCTCACCAAAGCTTTAAAACGATCTTCCGAGTCGTACACCTCCTGGGCCCTGTCAGCCCCCAGTATAGCTGTGAAGTTTTTCTTATACTTTTTTCTTACATCAAGCAGTTTCTGGTCTATTTCCAGCTGATCAGTTAATTTTTCATCCAGCATTATCGCCCTGGTTTCTTTTCTGTATTGATTAAAAACCGGCCAGAATTTTTCGGCTTCCTGCGGAGTGAGCTGTAGCTGCTTTGTAAGGTAACCAATCTCCAGCGATCTGATCTTTTCCCCAATGCGCTCATTACCCGTAACCTGAGCCTCAGTTAGCAAGGTTGCAAATGTAATAAATCCAAAAAGTAAAAAAATTTTTTTCACGAAAAAATATTTAGATTTTTAAGAGCTTTTATCAAAAAGTTATATGATTTTCTTTCAGAGATTTATTACTGTTAATATATACTCCTGGCATCATTTACAGGGAGACGGATCTTATCTGGATATCATCCTGGTAGCTAAAAAGGTCATCATCAGGAATCTCCCGTATCATATTTGCAAGGTCCTTGTCGCTAATGTCTATGAATGCGGTATTGTAAAAGGCTGCATCTGCGCTATCTACAATGGTATTCTGGTTTTCGGGTATATCAGCAAGATAATCAGACAATATTGTATCCGATATATCTTTCAGACCAGAGCCTGATACAGATGAGTTATTTTGTGCAACAGGTTCGCTGACAGGGGAATGCCTGTTTATAAAAAAGAAAGCACTAATACCAATAACACCTGTAACTATCGCAGCCGCAGCGTATCTCATCCATTTTCTATTGCCCGAGCCCATGTTGAAAACAGGAGCGATTGTATGTGTTTTGTTAGTTACTTCTGCTGAAACGGTATTGGCGAGTTGTTCGAAATAGCCATCAGGCACAGAAAAAGCCTGTTTGTTTTTCAGTCCTGCCAATAATGGCGAAATTGCCGTGATCTCTTCTCCGGCGTTTTGAATATTATATCCGGGGCTGGTTTTATTAACCTTTTCCAGGATATGTTGAGGAAATGTTTCAAAATACCCTTCAGGAACCTGGTAGGGATTCCTTTTGCCGAGATCAGACACCAGATCACTTATCTCACGCAATTCTTTACTTATGTCTGCATTTTGTTCCATAAAATGTTAAGACTAAGTTATATATCCAAAGTTTAATGATTAAGAATAAAATCCTCTATTTTTTTGACCGCGTGATGATAACTGGCTTTCAGCGCGCCTTCCGAAGTATCCAATACCCTGCTCATTTCTTCATAAGGCATTTCATCAAAATACCTCAGATTGAATACAAGACGTTGTTTTTCAGGCAATTCCTGCATTGCCATTTGTAGTTTCCATTCGGCTTTGGCAGGATCAAAATCCTTCTCGGCACGAAGCTTTAAGGCTACCGGGTTTTCTTCATTATCAATAGAAATGGCGGATTTTCTTTTTTGCTGTTCTATAAATGTAAGCGATTCGTTGGTAGCGATCCTGTACAGCCAGGTATAAAGCTGTGAGTCTTCCCGGAAGTTCTCAAGCCCGTTCCATACTTTGATAAATACGTTTTGCAGAACGTCATTTGCATCTTCGTGCTGCACTACCAGTCTCCGGATATGCCAGTAAAGCTTTTCCTGGTATTTTTTAATAATGGCGGTAAAAGCCTTTTCCTTCGTTGCCGGGTTATGAAATTCCTGCAGCAATACTATATCATCAGAAGTGCCGTTACCCATGCATCATATTTTGCGGGGATCTATTTCCGTTTAATAACTTTTTCAGCGGCAGCAACAATATCAGGGGAATCAAGCCCGTATTTTTTCAGCAGCTCCAAAGGCTTACCGCTTTCTCCAAAGGTATCGCGGGTGCCTATATATTCAATAGGTATAGGCAAATGCCTGGCGGCTACCTGGGCTACAGCGTCGCCCAGTCCGCCGATAATATTGTGCTCCTCAACGGTAACTGCACATTTGGTTTTGCGTATGGAAGTCAGGATGGCTTCTTCATCTATTGGCTTAATAGTATGTAAATTAATAAGTTCTACGCTTATTCCTTTTTCTTCGAGCTCCCTGCCGGCTTCAATGGCTTTCCAAACCATGTGCCCGCAGGCGAATATGGATACATCTGTACCCTCAGAAAAATACTGCGCTTTGCCTATCTGGAATTTTTGATCTGCAGCAGTGAAGATCGGCCATACCGGTCTGCCAAAACGGAGATACACAGGCCCGATATGTTCAGCTACAGCAAGGGTTGCCGCTTTGGTCTGATTATAGTCGCATGGTACGATCACTGTCATCCCGGGTAGCATTTTCATCATCCCGATATCTTCCAGTATCTGGTGGGTAGCGCCGTCTTCCCCTAGGGTAAGACCTGCATGAGAAGCGCATATCTTCACGTTTTTGCCTGAATAGGCTACAGATTGCCTGATCTGGTCGTATACACGGCCGGTAGAAAAGTTAGCAAAGGTAGTGGTAAACGGTATTTTGCCACCTATGGTCAGGCCGGCTGCTATACCGATCATATTAGCTTCTGCAATCCCGCATTGAAAAAAGCGGTCGGGAAAATCTTTTATAAATGCATTTAATTTCAATGATCCGGCAAGATCGGCTGTCAGCGCCACCACATCCGGGTTTTTCTTTCCCAGTTCATGTATTCCGTCCCCGAATCCGCTTCTTGTATCTTTCTGACCTGTTACCTGTATATCTTTTAACATGATTTGTTTCTTTAGAATGCGCAAAATAATGGATTAATTCAACCCGATATTTTTTCCTGTGAATAATTTTTCATCATCCTTAAGCTTTTGCTCCCATTTCCAGGCAGTGCTCATAATATCGTCCAGCTTATATACCGGGTCCCATCCCAGTATTTTTTTTGCCTTATCATTATTGGCATATATGGCAACCACATCCCCGGGCCGGTTGGGTCCGATAGTATAATGCAGCTTCACACCTGTCACTTTCTCAAAAGTATGTATGGTTTCGAGCACTGTGATGCCCGATCCGGTGCCCAGATTGAATATCTCCGGGTTGGCAGTATTGCCGTTATGGATCAGGTATTGCAGAGCCAGGGTATGTGCATGAGCGAGATCGCATACATGGATAAAGTCCCGCACGCATGATCCGTCACGGGTAGGGTACTGATCCCCGAATACCGTAATGCCCGGCAGCTTGCCTATGGCGCTTTGCGTGATGACGGGCACCAGGTTTTGAGGTTTGTCAATAGGAAGCTCGCCAATAAGCGCTGAAGGATGCGCTCCTGCAGGGTTAAAATAACGGAGCAGTATACAACGGATGTGTTTATTGGCTTTTGCAAACTCGCCTATGATCTGCTCGCCCATTTGTTTGGTATAGCCATAAGGAGATTCTGCAGGCTTGGTGGGCGTTTCTTCGGTTACGGGGATATTATCAGGATTGCCATATACCGTGCAGGAAGAAGAGAATACAAAATGAGGCACTTTAAAAAGCTCAACACATTTCAGCAGGTTGATCAGCGAGAGCAGGTTGTTTTCAAAGTACATCAGCGGTTTCTGCACTGATTCTCCCACAGCCTTAAACGCTGCAAAATGGATTATACCCGCTATATCATCATTCTCTTCAAATACAGCATGTGTATCATTAAAATCGCAGAGATCAACCTTATAGTTCTTTATTTTCTTTCCGGTGATTTTCTCGATCCCTTCCAGCAACAAGGTGGAAGACCTGGAATTGTTGTCAATAGAGATGATCTCAAAACCGTTTTGAATCAAATCCACTATTGTGTGCGAGCCGATATAACCACAACCTCCCGTGACCAGAATTTTTTTCATACACTGTATAAAATTTACTCAAGATACTAAGTTCAAAAGATATTCACCGTAGCCGCTTTTCATAAGTGGCTTTGCTATATCCAGCAGTTGTTCCCTGCTGATAAAGCCTTTGCGGTAAGCGATTTCTTCAATGCAGGCGATCTTAATGCCCTGCCGCTGTTCTATCACCTGCACAAACAGGGATGCCTGCATGAGCGAATCAAAAGTGCCGGTGTCGAGCCAGGCTGTTCCCCGGTCCATCACAGATACTTTCAGCTTTCCTCTTTTCAGGTATTCTTTGTTCACATCGGTGATCTCGTATTCTCCCCTTGCGGAAGGTTTCAGGTCTTTGGCGATAGCGATCACGTCATTATCATAAAAATATAAGCCGGGAACTGCATAATTGCTTTTAGGGTTGGCAGGCTTTTCTTCAATGGAAAGCGCATTCATTTTCTCGTCAAATTCAACCACGCCGTATCTTTCCGGGTCGCTTACCTGGTAAGCATATACAATACCTCCGTCCGGATCTACATTAGCGCTAAGTTGTCTTCCCAGCCCTGCGCCATAAAAAATATTATCCCCGAGCACCAGGGCCACTTTGTCTTTCCCGATAAAATCTTCGCCGATAACAAATGCCTGGGCAAGCCCGTTGGGAGCAAGCTGTTCGCGATAGGAAAAAGACAGTCCTAACCGGCTGCCATCACCCAGCAGCTTTTTAAAATTAGGAAGATCATGCGGTGTGGAAATGATCAATACTTCACGGATGCCTGCAAGCATGAGCGTAGACAGCGGATAATAGATCATCGGTTTATCATATACGGGCATTACCTGCTTGCTGATAGCTAAAGTAATAGGATGCAGGCGTGTGCCTGATCCGCCGGCTAAAATAATTCCCTTCATCTATAAACAGTTCTTATCGGTTTGATAAAAAGACAATCAGGCGAAGATACCGGTTTTGAGTGTAATAGGTAAAGGCTTAAAAAAATATATTGAATGCAAAATATATGATAGCAGCCATTATTGCGCTTACCGGGATAGTGATGATCCATGCCCAAAGTAAGTTTACGGTAACTCCCCAACGCACAGCCGAAAGACGTTTGGTGGCGCCTACGCCCATGATAGACCCGGCTATGGTATGTGTGGTGCTTACAGGTATTTTCATCGTTTCTGTAATAAAGAGTGTGATGGCGCCTGCTGTTTCGGCTGCCACTCCTTCAAAAGGGGTAACTTTTGTAATGCGGCTGCCCATTGTCTTTACTATTTTCCATCCTCCGCTCAATGTTCCCAGTGCAATGGCGGTATAGCACGCTATTGGCACCCACACAGGCATATCTTCAAATTTTTGAATGTTTCCCTGCGAAATAAGGGCCACGGTGATGATCCCCATTACTTTTTGCGCATCATTGCCGCCATGTCCCACACTGAATGCCGCCGAAGAAACCAACTGAAGCCTTTTAAACCAGATAGTTGACCTGTGCGCATTGAGATTGCTGAGATAAAGTGTGAACGTGCACATGATCAGCACGATCACTGTCAGCAATATAAACTTGAAATTGTGGGAGTAAAAGATCACATTCAATGCATAGCTGTTATACTTTGATCTTAATATAGCAGGATCGAACTCCATCATTTTATACAGAAAAATGCATGCAGTTATCATGATAAGCACCGAAAATAATTTCGGACAAATGCTTTTTCTGAATGCATTTATAAACCACAGTGAAATGATAAAAGCCATTACCATGCCTATTAGCGGCGCCAGAAAAATGAAGGCCACGATCTGCAGCACAGGGGCTGCATTTACTGCGTTAAACCCGGCATGGGCTATGGCTGCACCGGCAAATCCCCCGATCAGTGTATGCGATGAGGAAGAGGGAATGCCAAACCACCAGGTGAGCAGGTTCCAGATAATGGCGGCTGTTAATCCGGCTAATATTACATGCAGGGTGATATAACTTTCTTTTACTGTCTTGGCTATGGTATTTGCCACGCCATGATCTTTGAATATAAAAAAAGCGACAAAGTTGAACAGCGCAGCCCACAGCACTGCCTGAAAGGGGGTAAGCACTTTGGTAGAAACAATAGTGGCTATGGAGTTAGCGGCATCGTGAAACCCGTTAATATAATCAAAGAGCAGTGCCAGGGCTATGATGATCACTAATAATGTCATATCAACCGTGTTGAAGATCTGGTAAAGTAAATAATGAAAGGATGTGGATATTGCACATTTCCGTAGTTCGGTGATCAGGCGTATTTAACTATAATGGACTCAATCACATTGGCCGCATCCTCACATTTATCAGTGGCGATCTCAAGCGCCTGGTATATCTCCCGTTTCTTTATCACTTCACGGGCATCTGTTTCGGTGGCAAAAAGCCTGTCAATGCTCATATCAAAAATATCGTCTGCCTGATTCTCAATGCTATTGATCTGTACCAGCGATTCCGTGATCTGCCGGAGGTTTTTCATGTTCCTCAGCTCATGCACCGCGGAATGCACATGCTCACATCCCTGTATGATGAGATCGGCAAACTTCTGCATCCCCGGTTCATTGGGGTTAACACGGTAAAATTTGATCTTTTTAGAAGAAGCGTGAATATAATCTGCTATATCATCGAGGGCGGAGGCAAGATAGTGAATGTCTTCCCGGTCAAAGGGTGTAATGAAATTCCTGCCCAGCTCTGTAAATATGTTATGGGTCAGATTGTCGTTTACATGTTCCAGCTCTTCTATCTGGCCTGCAATGGCAGATCTTTTGTCATGATCCGGCTCATGCATCATTTCTCTAAGCTTACGGGCCATTTCCAGCACTTTTACGGCAACTTCTTCAAACAGGTTATAAAACACCCTGTCTTTAGGCAGGAAAATTTTCATTATTGAATTGAGCATTGACGAAAATTTGGGCAAAAATACTCGTATCACCCCCCGGACAGGTCAATTTTTGAGAGTTAATGATTTCTTAACATTGAAATTTCATAAGCCGATACTACTCCCGGAGCGCTTAATATTTTGGTAACACTGGCATAACCTACTGTTAATCTCCCGTTAACCCTGTGGTAATGTGTCAGGTATTCCTTTGCCGAAATTATGACCATGTATTTCAGGCTTATAGTTCTAACATTGATGCTTACCGCGGGTATTGCTTCTCGTGCCCAATCCTTACAAAAGGTTTCCGGTAAGATAACCGATAGTGAAAACGGGAGTCCCATAGTTGGCGCTTCTGTTATTGTAGGCACTTCCGGCAAAGGAGTGAACTCTGATGTGGAAGGCGGTTTTTTTATTTTGTTGGAAAAAGGAAAGAAATACACCATTACCATTACCAGTATTGGTTATAATCCTAAGCAATTAACAGACATTGAAATTACAGATAGAGACGTCCCGGTACTGAATGTGTCGCTGGATCGTGCTGCAAAGCAATTAGGAGGGGTAGTTATAAAAGTAACTGCTAAAAAGGAAGCGCAGGCTTCTTTATATGTAGCGCAAAAAAACAGTTCCTCTATATCCGATGGAATATCTGCAGAAGTAATCCGGAAGTCGCCGGATAAAAATACGGGCGAAGTATTGAAACGGGTAAGCGGCGCATCTGTGCAGGATAATAAGTTTGTTGTCATCCGCGGACTGAGCGAACGATACAATGTATCCATGCTGAATAATTCTGTATTGCCCAGTACGGAAGCGGATAAAAAAGCCTTTGCGTTTGACATAATTCCTTCATCTGTTGTGGATAATATTGTTATATATAAATCTCCAACACCGGATTTACCCGGCGATTTCTCCGGCGGCGCTGTGAAAGTGCTTACAAAAGATTATCCTGCCAAAAGCCTTGGTGAGCTGTCCGTGTCGGTAAGTTATAATTCATTAACTACCGGTAAGGATTTTTATAAATCAGCTCCAAACGGTTCTTTGGATGCGCTGGGTTTTTTTGATGATTCGAGATTGATCCCCGGACCCTACTACAGAAATAAAACCGGTTTCATTTTAAAGAGCAACGAGTTTAAAACAGCCGTTACAAAATTGTTTCCCAATACCTACGGGTTTACACCGGCCAGTGTAAGCCTGCCTTCCATCAATGTTTCGTATACAGGCGGCAATACTGCCCTGTTCAGCAAAGGACATAAGCTGGGATACATCTATTCCATCGGGTATGGTAATGGCAGAAGTGTTGCTGAAAAAGAAAGAGATGATTATGATATTACCAAAAAAGAAATTTATTCGTACAACACGTCCGGTTACGATGAAAAGAATAACTTATCTGCACTGCTTAACCTGACCTATTCATACGGTAAAAGCAAAATCTCTTTAAAAAACCTTTTTAACAACAATTTTACCAAGACTGCAGGAATACGGCTCGGTCAGGATTATGACCTGGGGGTACAAACGCCTACGAATATAAAGAGCCGGAACAGCGAAGCTACCGGTACAGGGCTTACTAATTCGGTGCTGGAAGGTGTTCATAAAATAGGCAATAGCTGGAATGTGGATTGGAATGCATCATTCGGGTATACGTATAAAAACCAGCCGGATCAACGTATACTGGCTTTCCGTACAGCTACAGCATCATCTGACGCATCTGATTATATGATTGCTTTGGCAAATGAAAACTCTCCGGAAATCAGCGCTACGGGCAGGGTCTATTCTTTCCTTAATGAATACATCTATGGCGCTTCTGCCAATGCAATGAAACAGTTCAACTGGCTGGGTCAGGTGCAGAAGCTGAAGTTTGGAACAATGAACTATTACAGGGATCGCACCATGGAAGTAGATGCGCTGGGCTATGCGTCGCTCAACCCGTTTGGCAGCATAATAACGGAAACAAAGGAAACAACGTATGATAATATTTTCAGCCCGGAGAATATAGACAAATACCATATTACTGTTGCCAATATACAGGCTTCTTCTACCAGTTATACCGGCAATGCATTATTGAATGCAGGCTATGCCATGCTGGATAACAAATTCTCCGATAAAATAAAGCTGACATGGGGAGTACGTGTGGAGAAGTACAGGCAGGAGCTTTCTGCAGAAGGTAAAGCCAAACAGACGTATGATAATACGGATGTCCTTCCTTCTTTATTGTTTACATATTCGCTGGGCAATAAAACAAATCTCCGACTGGCCGGTTCCCAGGCGGTAAACCGCCCGGAATTTAGGGAGCTGGCTGCTTATCGTGTATACGATTATGATAATAATCTGCTTCTTATAGGGAATCCCGACCTGAAAAGAAGCAAGAATACAAATGCAGACATCCGGTATGAGTGGTTCCCCACAGCAGGTGAAATAATTTCAGCAAGCCTGTTTTATAAATACTTTGATCAACCCATAGAACAGACAAATAAAGGCAATGGTATTCTTTCGTACCAGAATGCAGACCATGCTTCTGTGTATGGAGCAGAAATAGAAATACGCAAAAAACTGGACTTTTTAGGTGCTAATTTTTTTGAACATCTTATATTCTATGCTAATGCTGCCTATATGAAAGGGAAAGTACAATTTGATGATGTAACTATCAATAACCCGCTGCAGGGCCAGTCGCCTTATCTTATTAATGGTGGATTGAATTACGCATCGCCCAATGATGCATTTTCTGTAAATCTTTTATACAACCGGATAGGACCAAGACTGCGTTTCCGTTCACAAATAGGCGGCGCCTTAAACATATTTGAAAAACCAAGGGATGTAGTTGACTTCCAGGTCAGTAAAAAAATAGTCAATAACAAGCTCGAAATAAAATTAACCTTAAGTGATTTGCTGGCACAGCCTTATAGGTGGTATTATAAATTTGATACTGGCGCGTCAAATATAAATTATAAAGCATCTGAAGATAAAATAATTGCTTCTAATAGATTCGGCACAACCGCTACGCTGGCATTACGGTACAGGTTGGGTAGATAACAATTTGGTAAGGGCTACGTAACAATTCTGTAAGGTTGTGGTAATACTTTCGTTTTTTCAAAACAAAAAATGCATTTATGAAAAAAGTTTTGTCGTGTTTTTTGTTGGGCTTGATGATCATAGGCTCAGCTTGTAAGAAAAGTGATGATACACCAGATCCCGATCCCGGTGGTGACGGCAATCCTCCTCCGGAAAATCTTACACCGGATATCCGTGGTGTGATATCTGCTGATCAGCATTGGACAAAGGATAAAACTTACCGGCTTCGTGGATATGTATATGTAAATTCCGGTGCTACATTAACCATTGATGCAGGCACAAAGATTATTTCCAATAAAGATTCTGCAGGGGTGTTGATAATCTATCGCGGCGCTAAAATTCAGGCTGTTGGTACGGCTGCTGAACCTATTGTATTTACTTCTGCTGAAGCCTCTCCCCAGCCGGGCGACTTAGGCGGGGTGGTGATTGTTGGGCAGGCAAAAGGGAACGGCAACCATAGTGTAATTGAAGGCGGCGTGGATGGCGCTCATAGTGCATTTGGCGGTAATGACGACGCAGATAATTCCGGCACGTTGAAATATGTACGTATTGAATACGCCGGTAAGGCTGTAAATCCCGGAGACGAAATCAATGGCTTATCACTGTATGCAGTTGGTTCAGGTACAACGATAGATTATGTGCAGGTAATAAGGGGGTTGGATGATGCATTTGAATTTTTCGGTGGTACCGTTAATTGCAAGCACCTCATTGCTTATAACTGTGCTGATGACGATTTTGATATGGATGATGGCTACCGTGGTAAAATTCAGTTTGCCATATCAATAAAAGATCCGGCATTTGTGGATGCAAAAACAGGAAGCAATGCAGGGGATAAATCAAACAACTTTGAAGTGGATAATGTAAACCCTGCCAACGGTTTCTTACTATCAAGAGCACCGATCACATCTCCTACTTTGTCCAACTTTACACTGATCGGACCCAACAATGCAGCAGGTACAGTAACTGCGGACTACGGATGGAGCATGCGTTGGAGAAGAGGGGCACAGTTTGTACTTGCAAATTCTATTGCGTTGGGTGGCCAGTTAGGAGGGCTTCGTTTGCAGGAGGATTCAACTATCGCTTATTTTGTAAGAGGGTCCAGTGTGTTCTATAACAGCTTTTTGAAAGCTTACCAGAACGACATAGATCTTGAAAAAAATCCCAATGCTCCCCCTTTATACAGACCAATAGCAGGTGGCACCGTATATGATCTGGCATCTGTTACCGATGAGGTAACCGGTTCAAATAAATCAATAATTATGTCAAGCGTTGATGACGCAAAATTGGCAGACCCTTTCAATAATGCCGCTCCCAACGTTAAGCCTAATACTGGTTCGCCTGTATTGACAGGCGCTCTTTTCGACTTTGGTTTATTAAGTGATGCCTTTTTTGATAAGGTCGCCTTCAGAGGTGCTCTTGATGCATCAGATGACTGGACGGCACAATGGACGGTGTGGAATAAATAAAAATTTTTCTTATAAAAGCAATAAAAGGCTGACCCGCAAAGTCAGCCTTTTATTGTAAATTGAGTGTATTGTAAAGGGGAAAAGAATGACAACTGTTGAGATATACGCAGTGGGTTTTTATAGATAAGATACTTACTAAAGCATTTTTACGGGACTCATCTCAAAGATTGGAGCAGGTACTAAATATTATTGACTTATGATAAATTCCTTATTTCTCTTCCGGATCATTTCAATACAAAAAGTAAGTAAGAGCTGAAGCAGAAAATATACCGGAGGATATGCTTAAATACACGCCTCTGCAGCTATCAAAGACCAAGCGCTTTATTAAGCTGCCCTTCCATTTTAGACAACGCTTCTTCAAAATCTTTCTCCAACATTGACGAACTTCCGCTCTGGAGCTGTGTTGCATACCACAGAACGACCATGGATATATAATCCTGCATATCTTTTCCTGCAAATTCAGTTTTGTATTCTATGATCTTTTCATTGATCGTCTTAATGGTTTTCCTTACCTGCTCCTCATCTTCCGGGGTTATTTTGATGCGGTAAGTCCTGTCTCCTACAGGCACATTTATGGGAATTAATGTTTGCATATTGCCTTATTGTGCTGTGTTACGAACAATTTATCAACATAAAGCTGTTGATTTTTCGTTAAATAAAAGTAATTTTTTCCGGGCAGGAATGTATATACCTGCCTTACCCAATGAAATCTTCAACATCATGCTTGCAACGCTCAAATCACAGGTGTTTATTGACACCCTTATCCTGGAGCTCACTGAGCAGCCTCCACCTCGCCTGAAAGCTGTGCTCATGGACGAAAGAGGGAAGGTGTGCAGTATATTCGAGACCCCGGTAGCGCCTTCCCAAAAAGTAATTTTGTGGGAAGGGCTTAATGACCTCCCTTATGGCGTATATGTGCTTGAACTGACTTATGAGCAGCGGGAACAGCGGCTTCGTCTTGTAAAAAGAGTATGATCACTGGCTGGCCAGCAATGCAATGCATTGATCTATCTCCCTGATATAGCTGTTTATCCTTTTTTCAAGCTCATTTTTTCCTTCTGCATCCGATGTTGCTTTTACAATTGCTGATTCCTGCTCCAGCACCAACACTTTTTCCTGCAAAAGCTTTTCCTCCTGAAGCCGTTGCTCCAGGTCCTGCCTCAGCTTTTCGTTTTCTTTTTCAAGAGCCTGGTAACGTTTCAGCAACAATTGCAGCTTCTCATTAAGGCGGCTTATATGGTCGTCCATCCGGCTCATGAAATGTGTATGAATAGATTTTATTTCCTTATTTCAGCAGACAGCTCCTTTTCAACACTGCCCATGATTTTCTGCATCATGCCGTCAATTTCTTTATCTGTCAGCGTTTTTTCTGTGTCAAGAAAAGTGAAGCTCACAGCAAATGATTTTTTGGAAGCTCCCAGCTTGTCACTTTCAAATACATCAAACAAATACATGGACCGGAGCTTCTTAATACCTGCTTTTGCTACCGCTTCTTCTACCTCGCGGTAGCTGATTTTTTTGTCAATCACAATGGCAAGATCACGCTCCACTGCAGGGAAACGCGGAATTTCAACATACCCTGTTTTCTGTTTTGATGCCAGCCTGCTCAGGGTTTTCCAGTCAATAATTCCATACCATACCGGTTGCCTGATGTCGAACTTTTTTGTTATGGCAGAATGAACCAACCCGAAATGTGCAAGCGCTTCTTTGTTCACACTGGCCGTTAATCCGTATTCCAGTTCCTTGTTCTGCTCCAAAGCCTGTATACTGACTTCTAATCCGCTTGCCTGCAAAATACCTGCCATAATCCCCTTCAGGTAGTAGAAATCACTTTTCTTCTCTTTTGCTTTCCATGACTTTTCCTCCAGCGTCCCTGAGATATACAAGCATAGCTTTTCTTTTTCTTCGTATTTCCCTACCCCGGAAGTACGGTATGTTTTACCGAATTCAAACAACCGGAGATTATTGTTTTTGCGGTTGAGATTATGCACAATGCATTCCAGCCCGGTTTCGAGCATAGACGGGCGCATAATATTGAGCTCCGCACTCAGGCTGTTGAGCATTTTTACACTGCTGCTAATGACTTCCTCATCAAAATAAGCGCTGTTGGTAATGCTGTTGGTAAAAATTTCATTGAAACCATTACCCGCAAGGAAGTTGGACAGCTTTTCTTTTAAGGCTGCCGGAAAGGCAAGTGTTTCAACCGACGGGCTGATGGCGATCTGCTGTGGTATGGCTACATTATCATAGCCGTCAATGCGCATTATTTCCTCTACTATATCGGCCGGCAGGGCTATATCAGGCTTGCTGAACGGGACGGCAGCAACAATTGCCGTATTGTCTTCGCTGATGATGTCAAATCCTGTTACGGTTAAAATATTTTTTACAGTAGAAGGCGCATAATATTTACCGCTGAGCTTTTTCAGATACTCATACTTAAGCGTTACCTGTGCTTTCGGTTTAGGATCAGGGTAAACATCCATGATGTCTGAGGCGATAGTGCCGCCTGCAAGCGATTTAACGAGATTGCCTGCCCGCTGCAGCACTACGGCGGTATTGCTGATATCCACACCTTTTTCAAAACGGGCTGCCGCATCGGTGCGCAGATTATGCCTGAAAGAAGTTTTACGTATGGTGATGGGGTTAAACCAGGCACTCTCCAGGAAGATATTCCTGGTATTGGATGTAACGCCGCTATGCAACCCGCCAAAAACGCCGCCAAAGCACATCGGCTCATTTTCAGCATTGCATATCATCAGGTCTTCAGCATTCACTCTGCGTTCTTTTTCATCAAGGGTTACAAAGGGAGTGCCTTCCGGAAGATTCTCAATGATCAGCTTTCTCCCTTTGATCTGGTCTGCATCAAAGGCATGCAGGGGCTGGCCCGTTTCATGCAGTATAAAATTGGTAATATCTACTATGTTGTTGATGGGGCGCAGCCCGATGGACCGGATCCTTTTTTGCAGCCATTCAGGGCTTTCACTTATCGTTACATTTTCAATATAAAGTCCGCAATACCTTTGACAGGCATCAGTGTTTTTTATAATTATATCAAACGGATCACCCTGCGCATCCTTTTTGAAACTATTGTCGTAAGGGTATTTTACAAAGTAATGCTGGTTTTCATGTACGGTCAGGTAAGCGCAAACATCTTTGGCTACCCCCAGATGGCTCATGGCATCCATACGGTTGGGCGTTAAGCCGATTTCATATATCCAGTCTGTGTCAGGTTTGAAATAAGCTGCTGCGGAAGTGCCGGGGATGGCATTGCTGTCAAGCACCATTATCCCGTTGTGATTATCGCCCCGCCCTATTTCATCTTCGGCGCAGATCATCCCAAAGCTTTCTATGCCCCTGATCTTTGCCACTTTCATAGTAAGAGGGTCTCCTTTCACAGGGTATATGGTAGCTCCTACCGGTGCAACCACCACTTTTTGCCCCACAGCCACATTGGGTGCGCCGCATACGATCCGGAGCTTGTCTTCTCCACCTGTGCTGACCCGGGTAATCCTTAGTTTATCGGCGTTGGGGTGGCTGGTCACTTCTAATACTTCACCTATTATTAACCCTTCAAGGCTCCCCGGGATCTCTTCCTTTCTTTCAAAATTTTCTACTTCAAGTCCAAGCGAGGTAAGGATCACAGAGAGCTTTGCGGGCTCAATTTTTACGGGTAAATATTCGCAAAGCCAGTTATAGCTGATGGTCATAATGTGTTGTTCTTATATATAAGCCTGTATATCAGGCGGGGGCAAAGATAATTAAATTGAGTCCCTGAAAAGAGGAAAGCCCATATTGTAATTTTGGCAACTTTGCCAAGAAAACCGGCTGTTATTATTTAGCACATCAGATGTGTACAGACAGCGCATTTTTGAAGTAAATTGTGTATAAACCTGAAATATTGGTGTATAAACCTGAAATATTAGTGTACAACCATGTGAGTATGTATGTGAATTTGACAAATAAAAAAAATGCGGAGTTATTTGGCTAACAAAAATCAATGGGCTTAAATTCGCCCTCCCGGCAAACCCGGTAACATTTGGATAACGTTCTCTTAATATTCAGGAGACATAATGATAGCGGAGGCAGCAGTGAGTTCCGGGAGTAGAAAAAGCTAACCTTAAGAAAACTAAAACAACAATTACTCTATATAAACTATTTTAATGGACCCCCTTACTAATCTGAACAAGGACCGGAAAACCAGGAGAAAAAGTACCCTTGACCTGAGTACAATGGTATATGGCAAGGTGCCTCCGCAGGCAAGAGACCTGGAGGAAGCCGTGCTGGGCGCCATTATGCTTGAAAAGTCTGCTTTTGATACAGTAGTTGAAATACTGAAGCCGGAATGCTTTTACGTGGATGCACATCAGCGTATCTACCGGGCAATGCAAAGCCTGGCGCAGAAAAGCATGCCGATTGACATGCTGACGGTGGTGGAGGAATTAAGGTTGAAAGAAGAGCTGGAGCTTATTGGCGGTCCCTACTATGTTACCAAGCTCACCAATGCGGTAGTGTCTTCAGCCAATATTGAAACACATGCCCGTATCATACTTCAGAAATTTATACAGCGCGACCTGATCCGCATCAGCGGCGAAATTATCAGCGATGCTTATGAAGATGCTACAGATGTATTCGACCTGCTGGATGAAGCGGAAAGCAAGCTTTTTGATATTACCAACAACCACCTCCGCAAAAATTTTGACAGCATTGATACGGTGTTGGTAAAAACAATACAACGCATAGAAGATATGCGTAACCGCCAGGAAGACATCACAGGCGTTCCAAGCGGTTTTTCCTCGCTCGACAGGGTTACTTATGGCTGGCAGCCTACAGACCTTGTAATACTTGCCGCAAGGCCTTCGGTAGGTAAAACAGCCTTTGCGCTTAATCTTGCCCGTAATGCCGCCCTGAGCGCGGTGAAGCCTACCCCCATTGCTTTTTTCAGCCTTGAAATGAGCTCAAGCCAGTTGGTACAGCGTATCCTGAGCGCCGAAAGTGAGATATGGCTGGAGAAGATTGCCCGTGGTAAAATGGAAGAGCACGAAATGCAGCAGCTATACCGCAATGGTGTAAAACGGCTGCAGGATGCTAAAATATTCATTGATGATACTCCCGCGCTGAATATTTTTGAGCTGAGGGCAAAATGCCGGAGGCTGAAGAACAAGCATAACGTAGGGCTGGTGATCATAGACTACCTCCAACTGATGAGTGGCACCGGCGATAAGCGTAATGCCAACAGGGAACAGGAGATCAGCACTATCTCCAGGAATCTCAAAGGGCTTGCAAAAGAGCTGGGAATACCCATTATTGCGCTCAGCCAGTTGAGCCGTGAAGTAGAAAAACGTAAAGAGGGCGATAAAATGCCGCAGCTCAGCGATCTTAGAGAGTCGGGCGCTATTGAACAGGATGCGGATATGGTAATGTTCCTCTACAGACCGGAATACTATAATATTACAGCCAATGAGCTTGGTGAAAGCAATAAGGGTGAAACCCACGTACGCATTGCCAAGCACAGGAACGGCTCCCTGGAGACCATAAAGCTCCGTGCGCTGCTTCATATCCAGAAATTTGTAGAAATGGAATCTGATGATTTCGGCGGGATAGGCATGCCCGGAAGCAACTGGAAACCGGTTTCTGATGATGATGGGGGAGGAGCAAGGCTCTTTATCCAGAAAGGCAGTAAAATGAATGAAGGAAAGTTTGATGATGAAGCGCCCTTTTAAATGATTACACTTAATAAATTGCTTTGAGGTTGCCATGAATCTGGCATCAGGCTTCCCGGAAGGGGAGCTTTTTTATTAATATACTGCATATAAATGAACAACTTCCGGCACTTTATTCGTTACATTTGGTTTTAATGTTAATGAAGAATTTATCCAGGATATCCTTTAAACCTCTGAGGTCATTGGCGATGGTTTGCTGGGCATTATTTTTTTTCCTGACCGCCTGCAGGCATAACACGAAGCCGGAGAATAAAGATTCTTTTTCTGATTTCAGGTTCAGGAAGATTCAAACATTTATTGATGACAGTGCACATTATTTCAAGGCAATTGATTCTGTGTATGCAAGCCTGCCCTCTTTTAGAAGAAGGTTTGAGACCTATAATACCAAAAGAGGTTATTTCTATACTTACAAAAGGGATTACGAAAAAGCATTGCTGTATTCGGATAGCATCCTGCTTCTCCTTAACGACAATAAAGGGCAGGAGGGGTATCCTTTCTGGTATCCGCAGTCTTTGGCGCTGAAGGCGGATGATCTTCATGCATTGAAACGATACAGCGAAGCGTTTACTTATTATTACCTGGCACGGGAGGCAATATACCAGGTAAAAGACACCTGCCTGTACTCTTCATATAGCAACAAACTGGGAATGGTATCGTACCAGCATAAGCAATATCGTGATGCTGCAGAATATTTTAAGCAGGCGGCTAAACAGCAGTCGTATTGCACAGCTGGCGATAATGATAATAATGCACATATAGTATTTGCAAACCAGCAAACTTATTTGGATAATATTGCTCTGTGTTACAGCAGACTGAATATGCATGATTCCGCGCTTTATTATTTTGACAGTGCCCTGCGGTATATAGACAATAATTACCAAAATGCCTTCAGATATGATACAAAGGGTAAAAAGGTTCCGGATATTAATTTTGTGCAGAGCGCCCGGGGCGTGATCTATGGGAATATGGCAGTAGACCTGATAACAACAGGGAATGATTCTGCTGCCGAAAGGTTATTGCAGAACAGCATAGCATTTAACAGTCTTCCCCATCGGGCTATAGAAGATGTACCTTATTCACAGGCAAAACTTGCCGATTTGTATATCAGGCAAAACAAGCTTGAAAATGCAGAGACCGTTTTAAATGCCCTGAAAGCCGGTTTAGACAGCTTCCCTAACCAGGAAGTGATGAGGAAATGGTATCTCCTGCAGTCGGCGTACCTGGCTGCCGCAGGTAATTATGCTGTTTCGAATAATTATCTCAGGCAATATACGCTGCTGAACGATTCTATCAATGCCGCGGAATATAATAAGCTCGCGATTGACCTGAACCAGACATTCCGTTACCTGAAGAGCCAAAGCGACCTGTATGCGTTCAAGCTCGACGATGCGAGGAATAAACGCTATTTATTATGGTCTGCTATTGCTATTTTTCTTGTGCTGGTAATCGCATTCTCTGTATGGTATAATTACAGGTTGTCAAAAAAACATATAGCAGAGCTGGCTAATCTCAACAACCAACTGGTATATAAGCAGGGACAGCTTGAAAAGGCACTGTCAGCGCTACAATCGAGCCACGAAGAAAATACGCGTATGATGAAGATAGTTGCTCACGATCTGCGCAACCCGATAAGCAGTATAAAAGGGATGAGTGATTTCCTGCTTTCGGAGGACGGTTATTCGGAAGTGCAATATAAAATGCTTGAAATGATCCAGCGTTCAAGTACTAATTCCATTGAGCTTATCCAGAATCTTGCCCAGGTGGATAACTGGACCGGTGATTTAAAAAAAGAGCCTGTTGATATATCGGCGCTTGTAAGGTATTGTATAGAAATGCTGCAGTTGAAAGCCGCTGAGAAATCGCAAACCGTAAGCTTTCATCACCAGCCTGTCTGGGTAATGACCGACCGTGAGAAAATATGGCGTGTTTTCAGCAATCTTATCGGCAATGCAATAAAGTTCAGCGCCCCGGGAAAGAGAATAAGCGTTGTTATTTCCACTGATAAACGGTTTGCTGTCATTGCTGTAAAGGACAGGGGAATGGGCATTCCCGAAGCACTCCAACCAAAGATTTTTCATGCTGACCCGGATGTAAAGCGTAGGGGCACATCGGGAGAAGAATCTTTCGGGCTGGGACTGGCTATTTGCAAGCAGATCATTGAGAAAAATGAAGGGGAGCTTTGGTTTGAAACGGAAGAGGGTATTGGTTCTGTCTTTTTTGTCAGTCTTCCCCTTGCTCCGGTAGCCCCTTAAGCAAACTTTACGATTAATCCTTAAATTACTACATGACATTTCCTTTTTTCTATTCAGACACACCGGGCCCCGATAACCATATTGAGCACCTGGATGAAAATGCTGCAAAACACATATACCAGGTGCTTCGTATGAAAAAGGGCGATAAGATAAATATTACTAACGGAAGAGGTATGCTTGCAACAGCTACTATCGGGGAGCAGCGTAAAAAGGAATGTATTGCTACACTTACCGATATAGTGCAGGTCCCTGCGCATCCGCATGCTGCTGAAGTTGCAATATCGCTTGTAAAGAATGCGGCAAGGTTTGAATGGTTCCTGGAGAAAGCAACAGAAATCGGCATATCCTCCGTTGTGCCCCTGGTATGCGAACGTACCGAACGGGTACATTTTCGAAAGGACAGGATGCACAATATAATGGTAAGCGCTATGCTTCAAAGCCGGCAGGCCTGGCTGCCGGAGCTTTCCGACCCCGTTCCGTTTGCACAATGGGTTTCATCCCCGTCGCTACTTGTCCGTTGTATTGCCCATTGTTTGCAGGATCAGAAAAAGCACTTCAGGGAAATGACTTCTGCCAATAAAGATATTGCCATTGCTATTGGACCGGAGGGTGATTTTACAGACAATGAGATCAGCCGGGCGCTTGACAACAAATGTACCCCGGTGACCCTGGGAGAAACGCGCCTGAGGACTGAAACCGCAGGACTGGTTGCTGCCGCATTGATGAGGATTCAGTAATTTGCTGCATATTCCCCATACGGGGTAAACAGATAACCATGGTCCCGCAGCAGCGTATCATAGCTCATTTTGACCTTGACGCTTTTTTTGTTTCTGTTGAATGTGTCAACAATCCCGCATTAAAAGGGCAACCGCTTATTGTGGGCGGCAGCCGTGAGCGTGGTGTGGTGACAGCCTGCAGCTACGAAACAAGAAAATATGGCGTACATTCAGCTATGCCGATGGCCAGGGCATTGAAGCTCTGTCCTCACGCTATTGTAGTTAAAGGAAGCCGGGGCGAATACAGCAAATATTCAAGAATGGTCACTGAGATCATCGCCGGCAGGGCGCCATTGTTTGAAAAAGCTTCCATTGATGAATTTTACCTTGATCTTACCGGCATGGATAAGTATTTCAATCCCTGGCAATGGGCTATTGATCTCCGCCGGGAAATAGCAGATAAAACAGGGTTGCCGATCTCTTTTGCCTTAGCTTCCAGTAAACTGGTCGCAAAAATTGCCACCAACGAAGCCAAACCCAATGGCTGTCTGCAGATAGCTGCAGGAATGGAAAAAGAATACCTTGCTCCTTTGCCTGCGAATGTCATTCCGGGTATCGGGGCTCAAACTTACAGGCAATTGCAGGCGCTTGGCATACGCACTATTGGTGATATTGCAGCCCGGTCGCAGAGAGAGATGGAGCTGCTGATGGGAAATTACGGAGTTGAGCTCTGGCAAAAGTCGCAGGGCATACATCATGCTGCGGTAGTGCCCTATCATGAGGCTAAATCTGTTTCCACCGAGCGAACATTTGACTCCAATAAAGCCGATTCTGAGTTTATTGCCTCAGAACTGGTACGGATGACGGAAAGGGTAGCCGCTGAGCTCAGGGACGATAACAAAATGGCAGGTTGTATAGCTGTTAAGATCCGCTATGCCGATTTTGAGACTACTTCGAGGCAAACCAGCATACCCTATACTTTTTATGATGATGAGCTTATTCCCGTTGCCAGGGACCTTTTCGAAAAATTATACCGGAAAGGAGAGCCTTTGAGGCTGATAGGCGTAAGGGTGAGTGAGCTGACCAGTGAAGCGTTTCAAACCAATCTTTTTGAAAGCGTTGAAAAAAAGGCGGGACTGTACAAGGCAATTGACGCCGTGAACGGTAGGTTTGGGCAGGGCGCCGTATCGCGGGGGAGCGCCATTTGATATTTTTTTATCAGATAGTCTACCAGTTTGGTAGGAAAAGAATATATTTGCACTCCGCTTTTATAACAAATTGATTTTATAACTATTAAATTGAATAAATTATGAGTTTGCGTTTAGGTGATATTGCACCGAATTTTACCGCTGAGACCAGCGCTGGAAAGATTGATTTTTATGAATTTCTCGGCGATGGCTGGGGCGTTTTGTTTTCCCATCCTGCAGATTTTACACCTGTGTGCACTACTGAGCTGGGGAAGACTGCTCTGTTGCAGGAGGAATTTGCGAAGCGTAATACAAAGGTCCTTGCCGTTAGCGTAGACTCCCTGGAAAGGCATAGCGGCTGGATAAAAGATATTAATGAAACAAGTAATACGGATGTGAAGTTCCCTATCATTGCGGATCCCGAAAGAAAAGTAGCTACAGCGTATGGCATGATCCATCCTAATGCTTCTGAAAACTTCACAGTGCGTTCTTTGTTTATCATCGGACCGGATAAAAAAGTAAAGCTTACGATCACTTATCCTGCTTCTACAGGCCGTAATTTCAATGAAGTACTGCGTGTGCTGGATTCCCTGCAGCTTACAGCCAACTACAGTGTGGCTACCCCGGCAGACTGGCAACCCACTGAAGATGTCATTGTAGTGCCTTCCATATCAAACGAAGATGCTGCAAAGAAGTTTCCTAAAGGCGTAAAGATTGTAAAGCCCTACCTGCGTTATACGCCGCAGCCCAACTTATAAAAAGCCATATTTATAGCAAAAATAGTATGCTGTATACACAAAGCCCCTGCGGATAATATCCTGCAGGGGCTTTATTTATCTAAAAAAATAAAAAGCTTTGTTATTATTATTAATTTTATTCCTAATTTTCTATATCAATTCATCTCTTCTACAAACACAGTAAATTCCAACAATCATGGCTAAAGCAAAGAAAAAAAGTGCTCCGAAAAAAGCCGCACCAAAAAAGAAAGCTCCGGCTAAAAAAGTGGCGAAAAAAGCTGTAAAAAAGGCAGCACCAAAAAAGAAGGCAGCACCTAAGAAAAAGGCAGCGCCGAAGAAAAAAGCCGCACCGAAGAAAAAAGCTGCACCCAAAAAGAAAGCTGCTCCGAAGAAAAAAGCCGCCCCCAAAAAGAAAGCTGCTCCAAAGAAAAAGGCTGCACCCGGAAAGAAAGCCGCCCCCAAAAAGAAAGCTGCTCCTCAGAAGAAAGCCGCCCCCAAAAAGAAAGCTGCTCCTCAGAAGAAGGCTGCACCAAAAAAGAAAGCCGCACCAAAGAAAAAAGCTGCCCCTAAAAAAGCAGAAACAATAATAATTCCACAGGAAGAAGTAATGCCGGATATAATAACGGTTGAGGAAATAATCATAACCGAAGATCCAATAGTTTCACCAGCGCCCCCGGAAGAGGAAGGCAACGGTGAATTATTCAGTTAATAAGCCTGTAGCTTCATATAAAACTGTCATTGAAAGCGTAACCATGTTGCGCTTTTTTTATGCATAAACGCCTGTTCCGGGGGGAAATCTGAATGTTTTCAATATTTTTATATAAAAGAGGTATATGCTTGGACCGGAAATTACGGAGGCTGCAAAAAAGCTCTGGGAGTATCACCACATGCACCATGAGCTTAAGCTGTCAGATTGTATCCTCGCATTAGGCAGCCATGACCTGAGGGTTGCAGACAGGGCGGCGGAGCTGTATTTGGAAGGACTTGCGCCGCTGCTAATATGCTCCGGGGGACTAGGCAATCTCACCAGCAATATATGGACGGTTCCTGAAGCCGACCAGTTTGCGGAGATCGCTGTAAAGAAAGGCGTCCCTCCCCGGGCTATTCTTATAGAAAATAAATCTACCAATACCGGGGAAAATATACTGTTCACGCAGCAGCTCCTGGCAGAAAGAGGGATACAGCCTTCGGGTTTTATTGTGGTGCAAAAGCCCTATATGGAACGCAGGAGCTATGCTACTTTTAAAAAGCACTGGCCCGAAAAAGAAGTATTGGTTACGTCGCCTCAGTTAAGCTTTGAAGCATATCCCACAGCGGATATAAGCCCTGAAAAGGTGATCAATATTATGGTTGGGGATCTCCAGCGCATAAAGCTGTACCCGTCAAAGGGATTTCAGATACCGATGGATATACCCGCGGATATATGGGCTGCGTATGAATTATTGATTTCGGCAGGTTTTGATAAACATCTTGTGTAGAGATAAGGCATGCCCTTGTGTCTGCGCGTTCTGTATTTTTGCATTTAATTCACTAATACCTACGTTGATGGATACACGTTATGAAGCCAATACGCTTATCAATAATATTGCTGCCGGAAGGTTTGAAATGGAGGTGGAAGGCGCTACAGCTTTTATAAAATATAAAAACATGCGTGATACCGTGGCGCTATTGCATACGGAAGTACCTCCTGCATTAGAAGGACGGGGTGTGGCAGCAGCGCTTGTAGAAAAAACATTTGTGTATCTTGAAGAGCGAAATCAAAAAATAGTTCCTCTTTGCCCTTATGTGGCAACTTTCCTTAAGCGGCACCCGGAGTGGAAGAGGATCATTGCATGATCTTTTGTAAACAATATTCACAGGAATAATAAAATATGATACAATTAAAACTGATTACCGCAAGCACCCGGGAAGGACGGAAAGGTCCGACAGTTTCGGCGTGGGTGTTAGAGCTGTTGAAACAATACCAGGATATTGAAGTGGAACACCTTGATCTCAAAGTGATCAACCTTCCTTTTATGGATGAACCGCATCATCCGAGGCTTGGTAAATATACGCATGAGCATACAAAGCGGTGGAGCAGAACGATCGCTGCTGCAGATGCATTTATTTTCGTTACCCCCGAATATAATTATGGCTTTCCGGCTACCCTTAAAAATGCAATAGATTATCTCTTCCAGGAATGGCAATACAAGCCTGTAGGGCTGGTAAGCTATGGCGGTATAGCGGCAGGCACCCGTTGTATCCAGCTCCTTAAGCCGGTATTGTCTGCACTAAAAATGGTAGCGGTTACCGAAAGCGTTAATATCCCGTTCTTCACAAAATATATAAACGAGGATGAAAGATTTGTGAGCGATGAATCTTTAGACAGAGCTGCCCACGCCATGATCGCTGAACTTATAAAATGGCATGGGGCGCTTAGTACGATCAGAGCCTCGTCAATGCATTAAACCCCTGCAGGTTGAGTGCTTCCGGCAGGTTTTCTGCCGGGAGTATTTTTTGCAGGATGGTGCAGGACGCCTGAACAAAATGGAATAATTAGCTTTCAACTTTTAAAGGGTTGCTGTTGAGATTTATCAATACAAAGGCAGCAGTTCTCTATGTAATTAGCTCATATTGCCATGCCTGAAATAATGTTGCCCTTACCACATTTCCATTATAACCTGCCGGACGAACTAATATTTATACTAAAACCCGATTTATTGTACGATTAATTTTCTATTTATGTATGTAAACAATCCTTCCCGGAGGACAATTATTGCCGTAGTAGCATTGTCTTTATTATTGTTTTCCTGTACGGGCAACAATGATAAAAAAGAAGAAACCAGGATCACCGATCCCAAGCTTGCCAAGCTGAAACTGCCTGAAGGCTTTCATGCCGAACATTTATTCGGACCTTCGGAGAATGAAGACGGATCATGGGTGTCCATGACGTTTGATGACAAAGGAAGGTTAATTGCCTCTGATCAGTATGGCGGATTGTACCGGATGAAGCTGCCCCCGATTGGCGACACTTCCAAACCGGTAGTAGAAAAGCTGATGGTGGGGTTGGATACTATTCCAGGCACCGATTCTACCCGGCCGGTTGTAAGAATGGGATATGCGCATGGATTATTATATGCTTTCAACAGCCTCTATGTAATGATCAATCACAGGAGCGACAAAAATTTCGAAAAAGGAAGTGGATTATACAGGCTGCAGGATACCGATGGCGATGACCAGTTTGATAAAATTACCCTGCTGAAAGCGCTGGATGGGGAAGGAGAGCATGGTCCGCACAGTATTGTGCTTTCTCCTGATAAGCAATCTCTCTACGTAATTGCCGGTAATTTTACCAAGATACCGGAGATGAACAAATATACCGGCGCAAAAAGCTGGCAGATTGATAATCTTTTACCGTTGATCAAAGATCCTAACGGGCATGATGATGTAGTGAATACCCATGGCGGGTGGATCGCCCATATTGATTCAACAGGCAAAGACTGGGAACTGATCGCCAATGGCTTCAGGAACCCGTTTGACCTTGCATTTAATGATGCCGGTGATATGTTCACCTTTGACTCAGACATGGAATGGGACTTCGGCACCCCCTGGTACAGACCCACAAGGATCTGTCATGTTACAAGCGGCGGTGAATTCGGATGGAGACAGGGCACAGACAAATGGTCTCCTGAATACCCTGATAATCTCCCCCCGGTACTGAACATAGGGCAGGGGTCTCCTACCAACGTATTTTATGGCGGCAATGCACGTTTCCCCGAAAAATACAGGAAAGCCATTTACGCATTCGACTGGAGCTTTGGTATAATCTACGCTATCCACCTGGAAGCTGACGGATCTTCCTATAAAGCAAAAGGAGAAGAATTTATTTCCGGATCGCCGCTTCCTTTAACGGACGGCGTGATCGGTCCTGACGGTGCATTATATTTTATGACAGGCGGGCGCCGGCTGGAATCAGACCTCTACCGCGTATACTATGGTGATAATACCTTGGAAGTAAAAAATGAAGCGCCTGCTCCATTAACCGAAGAACAGAAAATACGGAGGCATCTGGAGACTTTCCATGGCGATCCTAAACCGGATGCCGTAGCAACAGCATGGCCTTATTTAAAACACAGCGATCGCTTTATAAGATATGCTGCAAGAGTAGTGCTCGAACATCAGCCTGCAGCACAATGGCAGGATAAGGTTTTTAAAGAAACAGATCCTGAAACAATGATCCAGGCAGCAGTGGCGCTGGCACGCACCGGGAGCCCTGTTGTTAAAGACCGGATCATCAATGCACTCACCACTATAGATTATAAGAAGCTGTCGGCATCGCAACAGATAGATCTTTTGCGGGCTGTTGAGCTTGTGCTGCTGAGAATGGGTATGCCTGATGCCGTAACTAAAGCCAAGCTCGGAGAATACCTTGATGCCCAATATCCTGCAGCCACCAATAACCTTAACAGAAGCCTGAGCAAGGTACTGGTATATATAGACGCACCACAGGCTGTTGAAAAAACCATGGCGTTGCTGGCTACGGCAAAAGACGATCCAAATGACCAGAAAACATTTACACAGTCTTCGGATCTTATTATGCGTAATCCGCAGTATGGTATGGATATCGCAGGCATGTTGTCAAAAGTGCCGCCACAGCAACAAACGTATTATGCTGTTGTGCTAAGCGAAGCGGCAAACGGCTGGACCCCGGAATTGAGAGATAAGTATTTCAAATGGTTTTATACTGCTTTCGGTTATAAAGGAGGGCACAGCTTCAGAGGGTTTATCAACCTGGCGAGGAAAAATGCGCTTACCCATGTCCCCAAATCAGAGTTTGCCCATTTCAATACTATTTCAGGGGATTCGATAGCCAACAGATCCGGCAATGAGCTTGCAGACAATGCCCCTTCGCCGAAAGGCCCGGGGAGAAGATGGAAAGTGGATGAAGCTGTAGCGGCGGTAGACAGCCTCGGCTTAAACCATGGGAACTTTGAACAGGGCAAAGCTATGTTCGCTGCATCAATGTGTATATACTGTCATACAATGAAAGGTGAAGGAGGCGTAGCAGGGCCAGACCTTACACAATTGGGCTCAAGATTTTCTACTAAAGATATCCTTGAGGCAATTATTGAACCTGATAAAACAATTTCTGATCAATACGGGGCGACTGTTTTTTCTCTTAAAGACGGAGGCTCTGTTACAGGAAGGCTTGTAAAGCAGGATGATAATACCTATTATATTTCCCAAAATCCTTTTGCCCCCCAGGATTTGAAGGAAGTATCTAAAAAAAGTGTACAAAGCACCAGGATATCCGAAGTATCGCCAATGCTGCCGGGGATGATCAACCGTTTAAACCCCGAAGAGCTGAGAGATCTTATGGCTTACCTGATATCCGGAGGGAATAAAGACAATGCTGTATATACCGGCAAGGGAAATAATGCTGATCAGAAATAGGTTTTCCAGATATCTTCTTCAGGGATATCCTGATCAAACGCAATAATAAAAAAGGAGCAGATGTTCGATCTGCTCCTTTTTTACAAAAGGCCGGATTGGAAAATCCGGCCTTTGTATAAAAACCCCTAAACTAAACTACCCGATACTATATTATGGCTAAAAACAATGCCATTTTCATAAAAGGCGTAACTTTATAGAGGTCAGTAAGATTTTATAGGGGATATTCCCCGCACCGTGGAATTAATTGCTCACTACCATTTCAATATCTTTAGAAAAAAATAATTAACGTAGTATTAGCCGGAGAAAGATGTTTTTGGCAGGATAATGTATATACTGTTTGTTATATTAACGTAGAATAAAAACTGATTGATCACTTTTAAATGAATTATTATGAAAGCAGATTCAAAAGTATTACTGGGTTTATTGGCAGGGGCAGCTATCGGAGCAATAGCAGGAATCCTTTTCGCCCCGGATAAAGGCTCAGAAACAAGGAAAAAAATTGCAAAAAACACCAATGAAATGGGTGAAACGCTCAAAAGCTCTTTTAATGATTTTGTAGATTCTGTAAAGGATAAGTATCGCCATGCCAAGCATGAAGTGGAAGAAGTGGCGGAAAAAGGAGCTTCTAAGTTCAATCAGGCTAAAAATGCAGTTAGCTAATTGCATTCCGTTTTGTATTTATATTCAATTTATAAGTAAAAACCCGGCTAAGTAAAATTTACATAATGAAAGAAGAATCCATTTCCGATAATATTGAGGACTTACTCCATGATACGGGAAAATATATAGAGGCAAAGACAGAGTTATGGAAGCTTAAGGCGGTTGATAAATTGTCAGAGAATGCCAGCTCTGTGGCCTCCCAGGTAATTTTCCTTTTCATAATCAGTATAGTGCTTATGTCATTGAATGTAGGGCTTGCAATGATGATCGGTAAGTGGATGGGAGAAATTTATTATGGATTTTTTGTTATGGCCGGGTTTTATGCTTTGGTTGGATTAATCATATATGCCTCACGGGACAAGATCATTAAAACTCCTTTGTACAACAGTATCATCAATAAGATATTGAAATGAACGATCTTAAGACTTCAGAAGATATAAGAAAACGAATAGCCGAGCTGGAAGCGCAAACGGGCAATATGGAAATTGAATTGAAGCGTAAATTTTCAGTGACAGTAGACAGCCTGAGCCCGGGGAATCTGCTAAAAAATACTTTATCCGGCCTGAATGAAACGCCGGGTTTAAAATCTGCTTTATTTTCCACCATCCTTAACCTGGGATTGAGTTTTACGGGCGGCAGGATGTTATTCAGCAAAGGCGGTATTGCTAAAAAAGCTGCAGGAGTAGCTTTGGAATTGGGTGCAGGCAAATTGTTGAGTAAAAACATAAATATCCTCAAAAGGTTTGCAGCGAATTTATTTACAAAAGATAAAAAAGTAGCTTAGCCTTCACGATCTCTCGGTGAAAGTAGTTTTCTACAATGAAGGAGATTGAACCACAAGGTTATACGGAGCGTTTGTTGTTTATTATTTGCCGTTTATCGTTTCTATCAATTCATACCTCGTTCCGGCAAGCATATTCTTTATACAATATTCAGTATCTTTCTTCTTAAATCCAGCGACAGGTTATGAAGAAGATATTGATCGCGGTTGTACTTTCTGCCATTTATTTTGTAGCGCCATGCCAGCCATGCGCTTCCTATTTTTTTGAGCCCAAAAAAATTGAATGGCTCCGTTACAACGCCAGGGGAATACAGGATGGCACCCTACTATATACTATATCAGCGCAGTCTTTAAAGAATAATTCGTCCAACGCTGCTGTAAATGTTCAGCTTTACGACCGCAATGCGAAGCTGCTCAACACCGGCAGCTATTCGGTAAAATGCCTGGGGCAATATATCAACGTGGATATGAGGTTTTTTATACCGGCCCAGCAGGTAGAACAATATATGTCGCCTACTGCAAAAATGAAGCTGTCTTTTCTCGAATATCCGCTTCATCTGAAGGCAGGCGACCAATTAAAAGACGGGTATTTTCAGATGGAAAACGATAAAAACGGACTAAAGCAGATCCTGCAGATGAGGATAGTACAGCGTACGGTTACCGGTACGGAACCTGTTACTACCGCTGCCGGCGCTTGGGATTGCTTTGTCATCACCTACCTGCTCAAGCTTAACCTGCAAACCGGTCCTATAAGCATTCCTCTTTCTATCCAGATGACGGAATGGTATGCACCTTCTTTTGGGATCGTAAAAACATCTTCTGCCGAAGGGTATGCAGAGATCAACTCCGTGAATTAAGGATATTGTTCAGGTTTCAGGTTGCAAGTTTCAGGTCAGCCTGTCACCTTTAGCGTTTATCATTTCACGTCTGACGTTTGACCTTTCACTACAAAATAATTTCCCCGTCTTTGGAAGGCTTTAATTCTATGCGGGAGGGAACAATAAAGACGCCGGTGGGATATACCTGCTTTACACGATCCATCAGTTGTTCTGCATCTTCTCTTTCCCTGAAATTACCCATTTGTATCTTGAAATAAGGCGCATGGTAAATGAGATAGGTTTTTTCTCCGGGGAAGTCTGTAAGTAACCGCGTTTTTACTTCAATAGCTTTATTCCGGTCGTTGGTGGTAATGACCTGCAGGCGGTAGCCCTGCATGTTTTTAAGTGTGTTTAAGTAAACCGCCTCATTCATATCCCGGTTCTTTTGCAGCAGGCTGTCAATCCTGCTGTCTTTATCCACAAGAATATGCTGCAGGGTGTTATCTGTAACCTGGGCTTTTACGGATGCAAGGCTTACCGAAAGGACGAGAAGTAAAAATATTTTTTTCATGGTATCTTTTATAAAAATAGCTGATCACGCACATTCTGCCTGTACAGAACTGTTAAAATATAAAAATTATGCCATAGCTTCTCCTGCCTGCTTCATTATTTCAACACTGCTGCTGGTGCCCAGTCTGTCTGCGCCGGCTGCTACCAGCTCCAGCGCAAACCCGTAGCTTTTAATGCCTCCGGATGCTTTTATACGGACAGAAGCCGGCAAATGGTTTCGCATCAGCCGCACAGCATCAACAGATGCGCCTGCCGGGGCAAAGCCGGTGGAGGTCTTTAAGTAATCTATCCCGGCAGCGCCATACAGCCTGCAGCATTTAATGATCTCTTCCTCTGTCAATACACCGCTTTCGATTATTATTTTAATACATTTCTCTTTGCTCTTTACAATGGGCTGTATAGTATTGAGCTCGTTGGCTATGAATGACCAGTCCCCGTTTTTAATGGCTGCAATATTGGCCACCATGTCCAGCTCGTCTGCGCCATCTACCAGGCTCAGCACTATTTCCGCTACTTTGGATTCTATTGCCGCATAACCGAGGGGAAATCCGATAACAGTGGCCGTTTTTATATCAGTATGCTCCAGGAGTGCTTTTGCAGTTTTTACATACAGGGGAGGAATGCATACAGCAGCAAAATGAAAATGGATCGCTTCATTACAAACCCGGTGAATATCTTCCAGCGTTGTAGTGGCTTTAAGTATAGTATGATCTATATATTTCTCAATGTGCATGATACTGTTTCTTATAAAAAATCCGAAACCATTTTCGAAGATCATCGGTGAGGTTTCGGATTGCTATTGTTAGATATGATCAGCTATGCTTCGCGGCCATGACATTGTTTATACTTCTTGCCGCTACCGCAGGGACAGGGATCATTCCTGCCGATCTTTGGCCCCACTTTAACAGGCTCCTGCTTTACCGGGCCTTCCGAAGGATCAAAATAGTCGTTTTCATTTGCTGCGTAATCCTGCCCCCTCGCATCTATCTCATGCTTATTGGCTTTCATCCTGCTCATATCGGTTTTCTGCTCTCTTCCTTCGCGTATCTGCCCTGCGTTCTGCTCCACGGGTATTGCCGAATGGCTCAGGAACGAAACGATATCACGGTTCACATCACCGTCCATATTCCTGAACAACTCAAAGGCGGTGGTTTTATATATCACCAGGGGATCTTTCTGTTCATATACTGCAGTTTGCACACTGTGCTTCAGGTCATCCATTGCGCGCAGGTGCTCTTTCCATGCATCGTCAATGACGGCAAGCGTTATGGTACGCTCAAGCGCATTAGCAAGCTCCATCCCCTGCGATTCCAGGGTTTTCTTCATATTGGACAATACCTGTATGCTTTTCTTTCCGTCTGAGAAAGGCACTACCACATTTTCAATATGATTGCCCTGCATCAGCTTAATGTTCTGGAAAACCGGCATAGCCTGCTTCCTGATGCCTTCTTTACGTTCCTGGTAGCGGGAAGACGCTTCCACATACAGCTTGTCGGCAACGGTATTGATATCGTCTTTGGTAAATTCTTCGTGGGTAATGGCGCTGTCAATTCCAAAATTAATGATAACAGCAAGCTTGAATCCTTCGTAGTCATCCTGTTCCCTGAAAGATACGATCAGTCCTTCCGCTACATTGTAAAATGCATTATCCAGGTCAAGGGCAAGCCTGTCGCCAAACAGTGCATGCTCACGTTTGGTATAGATCACATTGCGCTGCTTGTTCATTACATCATCATACTCCAGCAGCCTTTTACGGATACCGAAGTTATTTTCTTCTACCTTCTTTTGCGCTCTTTCTATGCTTTTGGAGATCATGCTGTGCTGTATCACTTCCCCTTCTTTATATCCCATTCTGTCCATCAGCGAAGCTATCCGCTCGCTGCCGAACATGCGCATAAGATCATCTTCCAGGGATACATAAAACTGAGAAGTACCGGGATCACCCTGCCGTCCCGCACGACCGCGCAACTGGCGGTCTACGCGTCTTGACTCATGCCGTTCTGTACCTATAATAGCCAGACCGCCTGCTTCTTTTACGCCCGCCCCCAATTTAATATCGGTACCACGACCCGCCATATTGGTAGCTATCGTAACAGCACCGCTCAATCCCGCTTCCTGCACTACCTGCGCTTCACGGGCATGCTGCTTTGCGTTCAGCACATTATGAGGTATTTTTCTTGCCTGCAGCATTTTACTGAGCAGCTCACTTACTTCCACCGAAGTAGTACCTACCAGCGTAGGTCTTCCGCTATTGCGCAGCTTTTCTATTTCTTCAATTACCGCTTTGTATTTTTCACGCTTGGTTTTATATACCAGGTCCTGCTCGTCCTTTCTTACCGCGGGAATATTAGTAGGTATAGAAACCACATCTAACTTGTAAATGCTCCAGAATTCCCCGGCTTCTGTTTCTGCAGTACCGGTCATGCCTGCCAGCTTGTGATACATGCGGAAGAAATTCTGCAAAGTAATAGTGGCATAAGTTTGAGTAGCAGCTTCCACCTTTACATTTTCCTTCGCTTCAATGGCCTGGTGCAGCCCGTCGCTGTACCGTCTGCCTTCCATTATACGTCCTGTCTGCTCGTCTACTATTTTTACCTGTCCTTCTATAACGATGTATTCTACATCCTTTTCAAACAAAGTATAAGCTTTCAGCAACTGTTGTACGGTGTGAATGCGATCTGCTTTTTGCCCGTATTCATTTAAAACATCTTCTTTTCTGCGCAGCTTTTCTTCTGTGCTTTCATCGCTTTTTTCAATATCGGAGAGCAAGATGCTCAGGTCGGGTAATACGAAAAAATTAGGGTCTTCACCTCCACGGGTAATGTATTGCAGTCCTCTGTCGGTAAGCTCCACCTGGTTATTTTTTTCATCAATGTGGAAATACAGCTCCTCATCAATGATATGCATCTGCTTCTGCTGGTCGGCCAGGTAGAAATTTTCTGCTTTTTGTAATTTTACACGGATCCCCGGCTCACTCAGGTATTTGATCAGCGCCGTATTTTTAGGAAGCCCCCGGAACGCCCGCATGAGCGACAGCCCACCTTCCTTGTAATCGTCCTTACCTTCCGCTATTAATTTCTTTGCTTCATTAAGCGCTTTGTTTACCACCTGCTTTTGCGCTTCCACCAGTTGGCTTACACGGGGCTTCAACTGGATGTATTGCTGGTCATCGCCACCTTTGGATACAGGCCCGGAGATGATCAATGGCGTACGTGCATCATCAATCAATACGCTGTCCACTTCATCCACCATTGCAAAATGGTGCTTACGCTGCACCATTTCATCGGGGTTGTGCACCATATTATCTCTGAGATAATCGAAGCCAAATTCGTTGTTAGTGCCGTAAGTAATGCTGGCATGATAAGCTTTGCGCCGCTCGGCACTATTGGGATAATGGCGGTCAATGCAATCTACTGTTAACCCCAGAAACTCATACAATGGTCCGTTCCATTCGGAGTCGCGTTTCGCCAGGTAATCGTTTACCGTAACGATATGCACCCCTTCATCAGCCAGCGCATTGAGATAAGCCGGCAATGTTGATACCAGCGTTTTACCTTCCCCGGTGGCCATCTCGGATATTTTTCCCTGGTGCAGCACTACACCGCCGATCAATTGCACATCATAGTGTACCATGTTCCACGTAACTTCATTCCCCCCTGCAACCCATGTGTTGCGGTAAATGACTTTATCCCCGTTAATGATAACATTATTTTTTTTCACGCTCAGTTCCCTGTCCAGGTCTGTGGCGGTGGCTTCGAGTTCCGTATTGGTTGCAAAACGGCGTGCCGTCTCTTTTACCACGGCAAAAGCTTCAGGCAGGACATCGTTCAGGGCTTCCTCTATCTTTTCATACCTTTTCTTGCCAAGCTTATCTACCTGCTGGTAAATTTCATCTTTCTGTACGATCTCGTTGAAAGGAAGCGCTTCAGCCTTAGCTTTCAACGCATTTATTTCGCTGTCCGTTTCAGCAATATGCTCTTTAATGCGGGCTTTAAATTCAGCAGTCTTACCCCTGAGCTGATCATTGGTAAGATCTTTATATGAAGCAAAATGGGTATTGATCTTTTCGACAAGCGGAGCAACCAGCTTTATGTCTTTTTCTGATTTGTTTCCTCCAAAAATCCGGGAAATGAATTGCAACATGTTGAGAATGTATTATATAAATGTAATTATCAGATGTTTATATCAGTTATACCTGTCAAATATGATGCAGATTTTAGCCGCAGCCATAATGGCAGAAAGACGACAAAGGTAAGGAAACTGAAAAAGAAGAAAGAGAAGAGCTCTCAGCATATTTTTCTGCAGGAAATGAAAAATATCATCCCGGCGTTCATATTTTTTTCAGCAGGCGGGAAGGCAGAAAAAATACAGCTTTGATCAGCGACAGCACACCATCTACAGCAATCCCTAGGATACGGAAGGGAAGCAGGAGAAGCCATACAACGGGATAAAGCACCAGCGCAAGCAGAGCAAGCGGTGCGCATAAAGCAAATAATATGAGCCAAAGCAAAAAAGTGATCATTTTGTAATGATTTATTGCAATAATAGCTTATTTCAATACAATTTGAGGAGAGAAATGTGATGACTGGCGGGACAAAGCCACGAATGCACGAATGAATATATTAAAATACTATTAGTGCATTCGTGGCTTTGTTGTATTCAAAAATCATCCCGCGTTCCGCTGGAGTTCGTGGCTATTTTAAGTTATTATTAAGCAAGCTCTATTTAGATACCTGGAATTTACCGGCTTCTACAATTTTCCCGCTATTGTCGCGAAGCTGGAAAATATAAACGCCCCTGTTAAAATCATTAAGGTTGACCGGGTTGGTGGCAGAGGGATTTTTGATCTCCAAGACTTTTTTCCCCAGGGAATTATAGATCTGGAGATCATAATTTTTTTCTGTTCCTTTTATAAACTCGAAAGTAATGTTGGTAGTAGCGGGGTTGGGGTAAAACTTTACAATTTTAATGCTGGCATCCGCTTTTTCCGGCACAGGGAACCTTTCCTGGCAAAAGCCGGAAAAATGCAGTAAAATGCCCAGTAAAAATGTCAGCGTAAAAGTTTTCACTCTATAAAATTAACATTTTATCTCTTAGAGAAACGCAAAATTTATGCCTCACAGTATCGGGGCATATTCATAATATGATAATTTAAGCTTATGACAACGAAAACGTATAAGGGGTTGCATCTAAAACCGGGGGCAGCGCAATATATCTTTGGTGCTGTTATCATTATTGAGAAAGCCGGTATAGCCGAGTGAGATTTCAAAGCCCCCCTGTCCCTGGCTGGCAGTGCGCAGCGGAGAAATATTCATATCGTAGCTAAATGCAATTGAAAAAGGCTTATAATCAAGCTTTACTACCGGTATAATGGCATCATTCCACCTAAGATAACCGCCTAAGTGCAGGAGGTATTGAGGGTCTTCGGAATCGTCAATCTTTCTTGAGAACATAGCGCCTGCTATATATTCCCGGTAAGGTCCCTGGATATTAACATCGGCATTCAGTGTGATAAAAGACATATCGCCAAGGGTAGTGCGGACCCCGGCCGATCCTACCCATCGCGGTAAATGCTGTAATTTTTGATAGAAACCGTTTACAGGCTTGTTAAAATGGTGATAAGCCAGTCCGACAAAAAAATTGTCGTTTTTGTTATCCCCGATAGAAGAATTATAGCTCATGCCCACTCCGGCATCGAAATAGGAATAATTGGCTACAAATGTCTCGCCATCGGGAAGGGAGCCATTATAGCCAAAACCATCCACATACTGGCTGTTAGTGGTCACTTTCGACCTGTCTAGCCTTCTTGATATCCATCCGCCTATAAAACCCAGGGAGAGGTACCTGTTCCTGTCCGCGCTGAGCGATTTGTGGTAATTTACCGCAGGCAGCAGGTGAGTGGTGGTTAATGCAACTGTGCCGGCCCTGTCCCATAACACCTGCAATCCTGCTGTAAGAAAATCATCGCCTTTACCTATACCGAATTTATATTGCCCGTTAAGCGACCCTGTCTGGTAAGGAGTGGTAACACTTGCCCATTGGTTACGATATACTAATTGAACCCTGACATCCCCGTCAAACAAACCGGCAAGGGCAGGATTGCGCACAAGCGGCGCCTCATAAAACTGTGAAAAATGGAGATCCTGGGCTGACAGCTCCTGCGAAACGCCCACAACCATACCGGCAATGCAATAATGAAATATTTGTTTAATTGCGCTCCTGTATATTTTCAATGCATTATCCATAATTGCCACTTATCTTATTAATGTTACATTCCCCTTAAGGGTTACGACCTGCGAATTTTCGCATACAAATTCTACAACATAAACATACACATCCGGCAAGGCCGGGCTGCTTCCTATGCGTCCATCCCATCCCTTAGAGGGATCATTGGCAGTAAAGTTTCTCCTCGAAAATATCATTTGCCCCCACCTGTTGTATATGCGCATGGATTGCACGCTGGCTACACCGCTGCCACGGGGATAGAATATATCATTAGCCCCATCCCCATTAGGTGAAAAAGTATTGGGCACAAAATAATTTTCCGCCTGGCAGCGTACTTCAACGGTTATCCGGGCACTTGCAGTACAGGTATTGCTGTCTGTGACATTTACTGTATAAATGGTGGTCTTTACAGGGGTTGCAGTGGGCACCGGGCAATCAGCGCAACTCAATCCATCCGGGGGAGACCAGTTATAACCGGTAATACCACCACTATAGTAAACAGGTATTGGAGTAGATCCACCCACCGGGATTACAGGATTTTCAAAAGTTATTACAGGCAACGGGGCTACGTTAACGGAAAACGTATCTGTATTTTTACAGCCCAGCTTATTCGCTGCGGTCAGTGATACAAGGTAAGTTGCCGCCTTGTCATAAGCGATAGTGTTATTCTGTTCTGCAGAAGTCCTTCCGTCGCCAAAGTTCCAGCTCCATGTAATGGCAGTGTCAGGCTGCTGAAGCGTACCCTTAAAGTCAGTCATCCGGTTGGCGCAGGTGAGGTCGCTGGCGCTGATCACCGGTACCGGAGTGCGGAAAACCCTTACCGTATCCCTGAAGGTCTGCACACAAGTGCTTTGGGTAGTAGCGGTTAATGTTATGATATAGCTGTCAGGGGTTGTAAAGCCATGAGGCGGAGGTTGTTTGTCAGTTGAAGTATGACCATCACCGAAGTCCCAAACCTGGGAAACTACAGTATCTGTAGGAAGCGCTATGGTAAAGTTGGTAAGGAATACAGTGCCTGAATCGCAGAAGGCTCTTGTGTCGGTGTTAAATGCAGGCACAGGGCCTTTTATAGCTATGATCTTCGTGCCATTTACCGTAACCTGGCAATCCTGCACATCTGTCAACACAACAGAGGGGCGATAATTATTAGGATAGGAATAAGTATGGTTCAGTACTGTCTGTCCCGAAGAATCTGCTGTACCATCATTGTATATAAACTGGAAGGTAGTGCCCGGGGGTGTTTTAATGGTAAATTCAACCGGGAGCTCATTGCAGGCAAATGGGGGTACGTTGTAATCAATGCTTGTTTCACTGTTTGGATTATACACGTTTACCTGGTGCGACGCGGAATCCACACAACCTCCATAGCCGGTTACATACAGCTTTGCAGTGTACGATCCGTAAGTATCATATACATGCTTTGGAGCAGGCAGCCTGGATTGTGCCGTGCTATCGCCAAAATCCCAGTAAAAAGATTCATAATCGCTGATCTTTGCATAGAAGCTGGTATTCAGCAAACCGCATATAGAGGAAGTATCTTCAATATCAAAAGCTGCAACAGGTGCTTTTACATCAATATAACCGGTTCTTATAAGAGAGTCTATGCAACCAATACTGTCTTTAACTACCAGCTTAACGGTATACAACCCCGCGTCATAAGTTATCACAGGATTTTGATCGGAAGATGTGTGTCCGTTCCCAAGATCCCAGGAATATTCCAGCTTGTTACCAACCGAAGAATCCAGCAAATGAACTTCCGCGCCGGGGCAGGACTTTATATCGGGTGTTCCGAATGCAGCTTTTGTCGCAGTGGCAACTATGGGCCGACTATACACATAGCTATCAGTACATCCTGCAATATCTGTGACCACCAGTTTAACGGTAAATGCTCCCGTATCTGCATACTGATGGATGAATGGACCGGCAGTATAGTCCTGTATATTACCATCTCCGAAATCCCATTTCCAGTTTGCTATGCCTACGCCTGAGGTGGATTGATCTGAAAATGTAACCGCATTGCTGCCACAGATACCGGTGATATCAGGAGTAAATTGAGCTACCGGTTGTGTGGCTATTATTGTTTGAGTGCTTGTTGCGGTACAATTGTATTTATCAGTGACCAATAGCGTAATGTTATAACTGCCACCGGTAGCAAATGCAGTATCCCAGCTCTTTTCCCCTGAAAAGGAATTACTTCCTGCTGTCCAGTAATAAGAAGCAATATTTGTAGTGTCTTCCACTGCATCCAGGGTTAATTGTTCATTCAGGCAAAGAGTAGTTTTAGATGCAGTAAACCCTCCGCTAAGCGGATCAAGATATATTGTCCTGACAGCAGTGCTGCTGCAGGCGCCATTGGTGACCGTTAGTGTTACCGTATATTCTCCTGACTGTGCATAAGTGTGTAACCCGGGGCTTGCAGTTGAAGAAGCTGTGCCATCTCCAAAATCCCAGGAATATACCGGCGCGCCCAGTGCAGGATCTACAAGAGAGCTGTCACTAAAAGTGACGGACAGCCGGTTGCTGCAGGATACATTTGTGCCGAATGCTGCTACCGGAGGAGCTTTATAAATAAACCCGTTTTTTACCACGGGAGCGGCGGCGCACCCGTTGTTCCTGGCAATGAGTGTAACGTTAAGATACCCGGTGTCCACATAAATATGATGCGGGTCTTTTAATGTAGATACCTCCCCATCGCCGAAGTCCCAAAGCCATTCATTAGCGCCTGTGGTAAGCGCAGTAAACTTTACGGTATCTGAAGCACAAGGTCCTGATGGCGCTGCATCAAAATCAACAGCAGTGGGAACTGTTCCTACTCTTACTACTCTTGTGACCGGCTGCGTGCAGCCTCCGTTGCTGCTCACCGTCAGCACAAGGGTATACACTCCGGGTGTTGTATAAGTATGGGTAGGCGAAGTGCCCGTTGCTACAGGCGATCCGTCACCAAAATCCCAGGAATAAGAGGCAATACCATCCGGAGAGCTTGCAGATGCTACCGGGGATATCGCCAGAGGGACACAACCACCTGATGGCAGATTAGATATCTTTATAGTAGGAGGCGTAATATTTACAAAGCCGGTTTTCGTTGTGCTGAATGTACAGCCCAGTGCATTGGTCACCGTAAGCTTTACATCATATTTACCGGTGTTGGCGTAAGTATGTTGCGGATTTTGCTGGCCGGAGGTACTGCCGTCCCCGAAATCCCACTCCCATGATGTTGCGCCGGCAGTAGTGCTTTGAAAATCTACCGCAAGAGGCGCGCCGCATCCTGTATTATTTGTAGCGGTAAAATCTACAAGGGTTTTGATGATCTTAACGATCCTGCTTACGGAGTCCGAACAATTGGGATAGGTGTTGATCAGCTTTACAGTATAGCTGTTGGCCACATCATAGGATTTTACCGGGGACGTTTCACCCGTCTGTGATCCGTCGCCGAAATCCCACAACGTGGAAGTGACGCCAGGTGAAGATGTGTTCTGAAAAGTGATCTGTTCATTTATACATACACTATCGGGGGCATTAAATGCAGTAGTGTAAGCGGTTACAGGAACAGTGTGAGATACTGTATCCTTACAGCCATAGCTGCTTTGTGCGGTCAGTTTCACAGTATAGTTGCCGGCAGCAGTATATATATTTGCCGGATCTCTTTCCGAAGCTGCATTCCCGTTACCAAAATCCCATGAGTACGTCAGGGTGCCGGGACCACTTGATTCATTGGTAAAAGGCACATTGAACGGGGCCTTACATTCAGCCGGCGGTTGAAAGGAAAACTCTGCCTCAATGCCATCCACCATCCTTATATATCGCGGGACATTTTTACTCCCGGTGCAGCCGTTACTGCTCGTAGCGGTAAGAGATACATTATAATAGCCCCTGTCCGTATAAGTATGTGAAGGATTTTGATCACCGGAGGTGCTGCCATCACCGAAATCCCATTTCCAGCCGGATATGGTACCTTCTGTGGTTGTGGCATTTCCTGTGAATTGTATTGCTGACGGGATACAGGCAACCAGCGCATTTGCAGAAAATGTGATGAGAGGGGAAGGGAATACAGTAATATACGCGCTTTTGGTCTCTCCATCCACACCGCTCGCATTACGTACTACTAATGTTATCGAATAGGTACCGGGTTGGGAAAAAGTTGCAGCAGGGTTTTGCAGGTTTGATAATTGACCGTTACCAAAATCCCAATCCCAGTATTTGGGTGTATTCGTTGACAGATCCCTGAAAGAAACCCGTAACGGCGCACATCCCGAAACAACAGATGCAGAAAAATCCGCCACCGGCGTTTGCGCATGTGTGGAAAAACTAAGCAAGGCAAGAAGTAAAGTATAAAAGGTTCTTATTTTCAACTACATAATCAATTTAATGAGGCCAGATATAATAGCTTTTCATTGCCTGCAAGGCAGAACTATCATAATTTTTTTCGGTTCCCTACAGGATGTGTATGTCTCTTTCAAAAGGGGAGTTGCAAAAGGGATGCCATCCATTGACGCAGCACCCGGAGGAAAAGTTGGATGTAGAAAAAAATAGTTAGTTTTTCTTGACCAGTTTCAGATACGCTTTCCGAGCTGGATTAACCGGTTCGGCTTCAACTAATTTAGTGGTATTGTTGGTGATCTTCCATGTGTCATTCAAACCGGACAGGGGTGCTGTAGCCCCTGGAAAATTTGAAAAAATAGTAAGTGCATTTACATCACCCACCCATGTTCCTTCTTCCTGAGAAGCGCCAAGAACGGCGTATACTTTCCCATCTTCTTTAAACTGGAATTCATACCCGCTGAAAGAAGCAGTAATGTCTTCTGTATCTTCTGTAAACTTATCTACCAGCCAACGCCCGTCTGTCATTGCACTTATAATAAACCTCCTGGCCAGATCTTCCTTCACTTTTTTACAAGCTGTTCCCCCCACCAAAAGGGTAAGCACCAGTGAGGACATCAGCAAAGCACGAAATTGTTTTACCATAACACACTATTTCGGTAATTGATAAATATCAGCGTATTTAGTACGCACATACTCCATAAAGTATTGTAGCTGTAACGGCTCTCCCGTGGCTTTATTGCACAATTCATCGCTCGTATATATCCTGCCATACCGGTATATATTTTCTTTGAGCCATTGATGAATACTGTTATAATCTCCTGCGGCAATTTGTGATGGCAGGTCAGTATTTTGTTGCTGTATATACGCCAGGAATTGTGCCGCGTACAGACTGCCCAGGCTGTAGGTAGGAAAATATCCAAAGCTGCCATGGCTCCAGTGAATATCCTGCAGGCAGCCCTGCGCATCGTTTGGTACATCCACGCCAAGATATTGCTTATACATTTCATTCCAGCATGCCGGGATATCTTCCACTGGCAGGCTGCCTTCTATCAGCTTTTTCTCCACATCATAGCGTATCATTACATGAAAATGATAGGTCAGCTCATCTGCTTCCGTCCTGATAAGAGAAGGTTGTACCTTATTTACCGCCCGGTAAAGCTCCGCTGCCGTAACCCGGTGAAGCCCGGGAAAATATTGCTGCATCAACGGATAGTTCCCTTCAATAAATGCCATGCTCCTGCCGATACAGTTTTCCCACAGCCGGCTTTGCGACTCATGAATGCCGAGCGAACAAAATTCCCCCGCCGGCAGGCCGTATGCTTCTACCGGCAATCCCTGCTCATATAATGCATGACCGCCTTCATGAATGCAGCTCCAGGTCATGGAAGTAAAATCATTTTCATCAATACGGGTAGTGATTCTTACATCATGCGCATTAAAGCTTGTGGTGAAAGGATGCGCTGAGATATCCTGCCGACCGGCTTCGAAATCATACCCCATTTTCTTTAAAACCTCCAGGCCAAATGACCACTGTTTGTCTTTGTCAAAATGCTGGTGTAAAAAAGCATCGGCTGGTGGTGCTTTTTGCAAAATAGCTGTCAGCAGATCTTTCAAAGGCTGCTTCAGTTGATTGAACAAGCCATTAAGCCATTCCACCGTAGCTCCTTTTTCATATTCATTAAGCAATGCATCGTAGGGATGTTTTTCAAAACCAAGAATATATGTTTCCTCTTTTTTTAACGCTACCAGTTCTCCCAGCTCTTTTTTAAATAAGCCAAAATTGTTTTGTCTGCGCGCTTCCACCCAGGAATGATAGCTCCTGCTTGTTGCTTCCGAAAGCTTGCGCACGAAAGCGGCACTGTATTTCTTATTCTTATTATAATCTTCGAGCGTCAGTTCCACGTTTCTTTGCTGTAAAATGGGAAGCGCTTTTATCTCAGACAATTGACGGAGCAGTTTCCCCAGCTCCTCTTCAGCAAACATTTCATGCGCTATTTCACTCAATGTTGCCATTTGTTCTCCTCTCAGCTCCGCTCCTTTGGGAGGAAGATAGGTTTCCTGGTCCCATTGCATTACCGCCAGTGTATTTTTTACATCGGCTATCCTGCGCATTTTTGTTATATACTGCTGATAAAGCTCTTCTCCGGGCATGTATAGCGTTATTTAATTGATTTTAGGGTGAATGGGCAATAGGCAATAGTGAATAAAATTCACTATTCACCATTCACTTTTCCTCCCCCCTCACCACAAAGGTTTCCCATCCGTCATATTTTGCAAAATGCTGCAATGCCAGCTTCCACAAATACAGGGTCACTTTATCTATATTGTCGTAATCTATTTTATCTACACGGCTTATCTGCAGGCTGTAGGGACGATCCTTTACGCCCTGCTCCTGTCCTGCATTTTCTACTACAAAGCCGCTGTCCTGCACGATCATCGCAAAAGCTTTCCGGTCGGCTTCAGTTTTAAAAAAAATAAAATGGTCTACCCTGCGGGGAGCGGTTATTATATCTCCCTTGCTGCGCAGTTCATCCACCACCCGCCTGTTTTGTATACGTTCCATCTCTTCAGATGTCGGATACAATACATCGTAATAATTACTCTTCCGCTCATCGGGCTGCGCTTTAGCCATCCAGTGAAAAGCAGGATATTTTTGCAGCGCTTCGGCAATATGATGCTTATAACCCGAAGTGTCATTGCTGTAAAAATAAAAATCCCTTACACCGGAAGCGGTATACCTTCCTACATACGCAGCCTGTAGTGAACCGCTTAGTTTTTCCACCAGTGAATCTTCTATTTCATTCAGCACCTTCACTTCTTTATCAGAAGGCATGCCATTTTTCAAAACTGAAAGTAGCTTCAGGCGTATAATGATGGCATTAGGTCTTTCCTTAGCCTCCGGCGATACGCCAAAAGCCAGGTCAACCATTACCGATACAGGTTTATTTTCTACATCCATCACATAAGTATCCCAATCGCCGGAATAGCCTTGTGCTGATATACAAAATCCTGTGAGCAAAACTAATAATAGCAGGATCCCGCTTTTCATATATTCGCAGCAAAGTAATGGCTATTTTTATATTCGTATTTCGATAAGCATGAAAATTAAAGACATCATTAACGTTTTAGAAAATTTTGCACCGCCGTCTCTGCAGGAGGAGTATGACAATGCAGGTTTGATCACCGGCAATAAGGAAACAACATGTACCGGCATCCTTTGCGCACTCGATACCACGGAAGCTGTTGTGGAAGAAGCTATTAAAAACAATTGCAATACTGTGGTCGCGCATCATCCTGTGGTGTTCAGGGGGCTTAAAAGCATTACGGGCAGGAACTATGTAGAACGTACCATTATCAAAGCTATAAAGCACGATATAGCTATTTATGCCATACATACTAATCTCGACAATATACTCGCCGGGGTGAACGGGAAAATGGCCGACCTGCTGGGTCTGGTGGATCGCCGGGTGTTACTGCCTAAAAAAGATGCACTTAAAAAGTTATTTACTTATGTTCCCCGGGATCATGCCGGGCAGTTGCGAAAGGCAATATGGGCTGCCGGGGCAGGGCATATCGGCAATTACAGTGAATGCAGCTTCAATACGGGCGGGCAGGGCACTTTCCGGGGTGGGGAAGAGACTAATCCTTTCGTCGGCAGGCGTGGCGAGCTGCATACGGAGGAGGAAATTAAGGTGGAGATCATTTTCCCATACTGGCTCCAGCAGCAGGTAATTAACGCTTTAACTAACGCCCATCCTTACGAAGAGCCTGCCTATGACATTGTAGCATTAGACAATACTTTCGACCGGGTAGGTGCCGGGCTGACAGGAATATTGCCTCAGCCAGTAGATGAAAAAACGTTTTTAGCACAGCTTAAAAGCATTTTTAAGCTTTCTGTCATACGACATACGGCGCTTACCGGAAGGACAGTTAAAACAGTATCTTTATGTGGCGGGGCAGGTAGCTTACTGATTTCCAATGTTTTACGGACAGGATCCGATATGTTTATTACTGCGGATATGAAATACCATGAGTTTTTTGATGCTGAGGGACGGGTGGTGATTGCGGATATAGGGCATTACGAGAGCGAGCAATTTACGATTGATCTTATATATGACATTTTGAGGGAAAAATTTCCTACCTTTGCCGTCCTTAAAACCGCGGTGAATACCAATCCCGTGTTTTATTACGCATAAACAAAAACCGCATCAGCACTTTATGGCCAACGTAAAAGAATTTTCAGTTGAAGAAAAACTCTCTTCACTTGTTGCCCTGCAGAAAATAGATTCCAAGCTTGATGAAATAAAAATACTTAAAGGCGAGCTTCCGATGGAAGTGAGAGACCTTGAAGATGAGATCCACGGGCTCCATGCAAGGCAAACCCGGGTAGAAGAAGAGATCAACGGCATCCAGGAATTTATTGAACAGAAAAAGAATGTTATCAAGGATTCCCAGGCGCTTGTAAAGAAATATGAAAAGCAGAGCGAGAATGTTAAGAATAACCGTGAGTTTGAAGCCATCACCAAGGAAATGGAGCTGCAGAACCTTGAAGTAAAGCTGGCTGAAAAGCATATCAAGGATGCCAACGAAGAAATCGCAGATAAGGCACGCCTTCTTGAAAATGCAAAGAAAGCGGTTTCTAATAAAGAAGGCGTTTTGAAGCACAAAAAAGGAGAGCTGGAGAAGATCATCACTGATACTGAAAAAGAAGAAAATGAGTTTCAGTCTACGGCAACATCGGCCCGCGAAAAAGTGGAGCCACGTTTGCTTGCTTCTTATGAAAGGATCCGAAAAAGCTACCGTAACGGGCTGGCGATAGTGCCTGTGCTGAGAGATGCCTGCGGCGGATGCTTTAACGCCATCCCTCCCCAGAGGCAGAGTGAGATACGCCAGCGCAAGAAAATAATTATTTGCGAAAACTGCGGGCGTATATTGATTGATGAAGACCTTTACAATGAGGTAGAAGCCAAATAAAAAAGGCTGTGATCATATATAGTGTCATGTCAACAATAATTTTCCGTATTTCTTTGTGAGAGGTGAGAAGATAAACGTGAGATCCTCACATTTGTCGTCTCACCTTTCACATTTGACATAACTATAGGCATCCGCGCAACGGATGCCTTTTATTTTGTTGGTGCAGAAAAAACGATCTGTTAACTTGCAGGAGTAAGTACCGGCTTATGCTTCAGAAACTCTTCATACGGCATTACGCAATTATTGATTCAATAGATATCTCTTTTTCAGAAAAGCTGAATATCATTACGGGCGAAACAGGCGCCGGTAAAAGTATACTTGTGGGAGCGATGGGCCTGATACTGGGTGAGCGCGCTGACAGCAATGTGTTATTCGACAGCGACAGCAAATGTATTGTGGAAGGGGTATTTACAACAGATAAAAGAAAGGATATACAAAAATTCATTGCAGAAAATGACCTGGATGCCGCAGATGAGATCATAATAAGAAGGGAGGTGAGCGCCAATGGTAAGTCGAGGGCTTTTGTCAACGATACGCCTGTAACCCTTGTGCAACTGAAACAGCTCGCTTCTATGCTGGTGGATCTTCACCAGCAGTTTGATACCCTTGAGCTGGGCGACAGCGATTTTCAAAGGGATATTATTGACGCGCTGGCCGGGCACCCGGAAACGCTTGCCGGTTATCAGCGTATATATGCAAGGTATATACAGACAGAAAAACAATTGTCCTTAGCGAGGCAGCAGCAGGCATCGGCACAAAAAGAGCTTGATTACAACAGGTTTTTATTCTCTGAGTTGGAAGACGCAGCTTTAAAGGAAAATGAGCTGGAGGATATTGAAGCTGAGCTGAAGATCCTGAATAATGCGGAGCTTATTAAAGCATCGCTCGGCAAAGTACAGTTCACGCTGCAGGAAGGGGACCAACCCGTTGTGCAACAGTTGAAGGCGCTGGCAAACCAGTTGCAGTCTGCAGAGCAGTACCATGCAGGTATACCGGCTCTCATTCAGCGGCTCCAGTCGGCGCATATTGAACTGCGTGATATAGCGGATGAAGCAGAGCAGATAAATGAAGCACTGGAATTTGATGCAGCAAGGATCCAATTGCTCAATGAGCGGTTGGATACCGGGTATAAATTGCTGAAGAAGCACGGTGTGCAGACTACAGCGGAACTGCTTTCTATAAAAGGAAATCTTGAACAGCAGCTTACACAAATACTGCATCTTGATGAGGCTATCAGCAGGCTGGAAAAAGAGGCAGCGGCACAATTAAAGGAAGTTACGGCATTAGCGGCAACCCTTACGGCTGGCAGGGCAAAGCAGATTGCACCGCTGGAAAAAAAGACAGAAAAGCTGCTCGCACAGGTGGGTATGCCTAATGCAAGGCTCAAGGTAAGCCTGTCTGCTTCTGCATTAGGACCGTATGGCGCCGACAGTATAGAATTTCTGTTTGATGCAAATAAAAGCAACCGTTTTGAGTCCTTAAAAAAAGTTGCCAGCGGCGGTGAGCTGAGCAGGCTCATGCTTTGCATCAAATCACTGGTAGCCGCTTCCGTGGAATTGCCCACGCTGATCTTTGATGAAATAGATTCCGGTATCAGCGGCGAGGCGGCAAAGCAGGTGGGTATCATTATGAAAGCGCTGGGCAGGTCGCACCAGGTGATCGCTATCACCCATCAGCCGCAGATCGCTGCTAAAGCCGATATGCACTTCTTTGTATACAAGCAGGAAAGGAACGGAAAGATCCATACGCAGATCAGGCAGCTTAATGATGAGGAAAGGGTAGATGCTATAGCAAGAATGCTGGGTGGTGAAAAGCCGACGCCTGTTGTAATGAACAATGCAAGAGAAATGATCACTACCTGAGAAAGCAGCTTTGCGGCTTTAACTTTAATTGCCGGTATTGGGTTCTTCCTTTTGAATTCCTATTTTTACGCTCAATTTTAAAAAGACTACTATATGGCTTATAACCTTTTGAAAGGAAAAAAAGGAATTATTTTCGGTGCGCTTGATGAAAGATCCATTGCATGGCAGATTGCATTGAAGTGTCACGAAGAAGGGGCGCAGCTTGTTTTGACAAATGCACCTGTGGCATTGCGAATGGGAGAGATCAACAAGCTGGCTGAGATCACTAAGGCCCCGGTCATTGGAGCTGATGTTACCAATATGGATGACCTGAAAAAATTATTTGAGGAATCCCTGGCTCATTTTGGCGGCAAAATAGATTTCATTTTGCATTCTGTAGGCATGAGCATCAATATGCGTAAAGGAAAGTCATATACTGACCTTGATTATAACTTCACTCAAAAATCCCTGGATATCTCGGCATTATCGTTACACCGTATTTTGCGCACAGCCTGGGACCTGGATGCGCTTAATGAATGGGGCAGCGTGGTGGCGTTGACTTATATTGCCGCCCAGCGCGTATTCCCGCACTACAGCGAGATGGCAGATGCCAAATCACTGCTGGAAAGCATTACCCGCAGCTTCGGTTATCACTATGCTGTCAGGAAAAAAGTCAGGATCAATACCGTATCACAGTCGCCTACACGCACTACTGCAGGCAGCGGCGTAAAAGGTTTTGACAGCTTTATCAGCTATGCCGAAAAGATGAGCCCGCTGGGAAATGCCACCGGGGAAGATTGCGCCTCCTACTGCGTTGCGTTATTCAGCGATCTTACCAGGATGGTGACCATGCAGAATCTTTTCCACGACGGCGGTTTTTCTTTTACCGGCGTTACCGAGGAAGTGCTTTCGGCAATGGAGAAATAGACGGCGGGGGAAGTGAATGGTGAATAGTGAAACGTGAGACGTCAAACGTGAGACGCGAAACGTCAAATGTGAAACAAGATATAACTAAGCAAAATATCTGTCATTAAACCTACAGCATATATGCAGTGGATAGACTATGTTGGCTTATTTGGAGCGTTTTTATCCTCTGTTACTTTTGTTCCGCAGGTAATAAAAGCGTGGCAAACAAAGTCCGTAGGCGATCTTTCTATATGGATGGTATTGATTTTGATTGGTAATGTGTCTACATGGCTGTTTTACGGAATTGTAAAGCACGATTTGGCCATTATTGTGGCTAACGCTATTATACTTTCTCTTTCGTTGCTAATGCTTTATTTTAAAATTACTTTTAAAAGATAATCACGGCTGAATACCCTGTTGATAGTGACCTTTCTGTTTCCACGAGACAATTTGTATCTTTAGTGTAAACCAACGGTCATGAAGAATAATATTCTCATCGCCCTCCTTTGCTTTGCCCTTCTTTTTTTATCTACAACTTCGTTTGCAAATCCTCCATATGCTGATCATCCTATGCTTGCTATAGGCGCACAAGCTCCTGATTTCAGTTTGCCGGGCGTTGATGGAAAAAAGTATAGCCTTGCCTCATTTAAAAGCAAAGATATACTTGTAATAATATTTACCTGTAATCATTGCCCTACGGCCCAGGCGTATGAAGATCGTATTATTCAATTAACCAAAGACTATGCAGATAAAAGCGTAGCGATTGTGGCCATCATGCCCAATGATCCGGCTTCCATTACGCTGAGTGAATTGGATTACACTGATATGAGTGATTCTTTTGAGGAAATGAAAATACGTGCCAAAGAAAAAAATTTTAATTTTCCTTACCTGTATGATGGCGATAAAGAGGCAGCGGCAAAAGCATACGGGCCTGTTGCCACACCACATGTCTTTATTTTTGATAAGAGCAGGAAGCTTCGCTACCGGGGACGTATAGATGATGTTGAAAAGCCCACCAAAACGCCTAATACATATGACACCAGGAACGCCATAGAAGCTTTACTCCATAATAAAGAAGTTGATCCAGCTACCACCAAGGTTTTTGGATGTTCCATTAAATGGATAGAAAAAAGTGACTGGATCAACAAAGCCCGTGAAGCATGGGCAAAAGAACCTGTGTCATTAGACAGCATTGACACGGAAGGCATTAAAACATTGCTGCAAAATAAATCGGACAAGCTCAGGTTGATTAATATATGGGCAACATGGTGCGGTCCCTGCGTAACCGAATTCCCGGAGTTGATCACCATAAACCGGATGTATGGCAAAAGGGATTTTGAATTTATCAGTATCAGCGCAGACGATCCGGCAAAAAAAGCAAAGGTGCTGCAGTTCCTGAAAAAGCAACAGGCTTCTAATACCAATTATATTTTTTCTCTTGATGATAAATACAAACTGATAGAAGCTGTAGATCCTGAGTGGCAGGGAGCATTGCCCTACACCATCCTGGTGGAGCCGGGAGGTAAAATAGTGTATACGAGGGAAGGCCGGATTGATCCTCGCCTGGTGAAGAAAATAATTGTTGAACATCCTTTATTGGGAAGATATTACTGATCAGGCAGCAATCTCGGACTGAGCGTCATCATCCACAAGAGAATCAGGCTGCCTGTTTTTGTGCCCTACATGTATCAGGCGTATAATTCCCATTTTATCAAATACGCGAAGTACGGGATATACCGGGTCAACCTCCCACCATTTGGCAGCAAAATTCGGACGGGAGCCTGCATGATGATGATTATTTTGAAACAGCTCCCCCAGCATTAAGAAGTCAAAGAAGAGTGTATTTTTCGAATGGTCGCCTTCATTAAAATTTCTATACCCGTATTTATGTCCGGCCCAGTTTACGATAGCTCCGTGCACCGGCCCCATTAAAAAATGAATGGGTAAGAGCAGGTACATCCACCACTGTGTTGCAAAAGCTATATAAAAAGCTACATACCCGGCAGCAAACGTAATTCTTGAAAACCAACTGTCGGCTATTTTATCCAATACCGGGAAAGAGGGAATATTCTTTTCAAATTTTTTCTCCACGGGTATTCTTCCACTGAGTATTCCGCTATAGATAGATTTAGTATGCTTCATCATACTGAATACCTCCTTAAAAAAATGAGGAGAGTGAGGATCTTTATCGGTATCGCTGTATGCATGATGCATCCGATGGAGTATAGCATAGGCCCTGGGGTTAAGGTAAGAAGCTCCCTGGGTTATCCATAAAAAAGTATAAAAAAAGCTGTTCCAGAACTTACTTAACGTAAACATTTTATGCGCGGCATACCTGTGCAGGTAAAATGTTTGGGAAAATAAAGAAAGATACCAGTGCAGCAGAAAAAAAACGAGAATGATCATAGTTGGTGATTAATAAAATGCTAACGATTATAAAGTAAAATTGCCTTACTATCTATAATCATTATCATGATATTAAAATGAGCAACACATACTTTAAAACGCGGCAAAGGTATTTGAATTAAGGATAAATCGCCACAGTATGTTTAACTAAAAAAAGAAATTGTTGCAACACCGGGTCGTAACAATTTCCTTTTTTATATTAACCCGATAATTATAGCTCCTTCAGCATGATATTACGGTACTGTACTTTCATTGGCGGGCCAACATGCACCTGCACACCGATCAATCCTTTATCTTTCCTGTGCACAGTGTCATCGTCGGTAACATCACTCATCAATACTCCGTTCACATAATGCTGCAGGTGGTTGCCTTTTATCACAAGATGAATATCATTCCAGTCTTCTGCTTTGATCAGCCCTTTTAAAGAATCAGAGCTGCCAAGCGAACCATCTACTATCATGGGTACCCATGCATTGTTTTTGCTGACTGCCTTTGAAGAATCAACTGTAGGGATCGTTACTTTTTGACCGCGGTAAGCGAGTGTTGTCCTGCCGCGCTCTTCATAATTCTGGCCTGTATAATTGATTTTCCCGTCTATATCTGCCTGGTATCCTTTCATTGCATAAGGAATGCCGGGAAACATTTCACTGCGATAATTGATACCGCTATTCCCTGCCTCGGTAATTTTGAATTGCGCCTTCAGTTCGAAATCCGCAGGCTGTCCGCCCTGCCAGACAATAAAGGAGTTGGTCTTTATAAGCTTATCAGGTGTTATCTGTCCTGTTAAAGCGCCATCCTGTACGCTCCAGTAAGCAGTATCGCCTTCCCAGCCATCGAGGGTCTTTCCGTCAAATATTTTCCTGAACCCTTCGGCGTCTGCCGCAACAGCGGAGGAGGAAGCATCTGTTGAAGCGGCAGTCGTTTCATGATTAGTACTGCTGCCATTACAGGACGTAATTACAACTATTCCGCAAATAAGCGCTGACTGCAGCATGGGAGAAACAAATTTTGCAAGCATTTTTAATTTTTTTAAATGATGATCTGATGATTAAACTGTTTTATGATATCCTGCGATTTTTGAAAATACGGAGCTACAAAAGAAGGGAATTTTTGGAGACGGCAAGAAGTTTTTTTGCTGCAACCCGCTCCCAATCAGCGTCTAATAAAAAAAAAGCACTTAACCATCCTGCGGTTTCCTGCCTTTTATTATCAAATCATTTTCCTATATTGGGCGCCTGTTTGTAATTTTTTTCAGCCGGGACAACAGCGCTTATTTAGTTTATGTACCCGGCATAGCATACTAACGATGCCTGAACAAAAAGACCATATAAAAAATATATTTCCCTGGAGCAAAAAAGTATCTCACCATGCGCAAATCGGGGGTATTGAAACTTCCGTACTTGATAATGGTATAGCGCGGGGCACAAGAATAGCATGGGTAAACACCGGCACAGGACTGCGATATAAAATAGTGATAGACCGGGCAATGGATATAGCAGACGCTTTCTTCAACCAGCATAGTCTTGCATGGATCAGCCACACCGGCATTACAGCGCCTCAACCCTCCAGCAATCATGGAACAGAATGGCTTAAAACATTTGGAGGGGGACTACTTACTACCTGCGGGCTTGATCATGCAGGCGGGCCGGAAACAGATGCTTTCGGGGAGCGTGGACTGCACGGGCCGGTAAGTAATATACCCGCCACAATAGAGTCTGTTGTACAGCCTGATCCAGCCGCCGGCAATCTCAATTTCAGCATTACGGGACATATACAACAGTTACAGGCATTAGGGACCTGTCTTGAATTGAAGAGAACCATATCCGGAAAGCTCGGAGAAGCGGCTATACATGTCCGTGATGAAGTGACCAACAGGGGCAATACGCCGGCGCCGCATATGCTTTTATATCATTGCAATTTCGGCTGGCCGCTTGCCGATGAAGGAGCTGATATTGTGTGGAAAGGAAAATGGCAGTCGCGGGAAGGGAAAGACAGTAAAATATTTGTAAAAGGAAACAGCTTTCAAAAATGTTCGCCGCCGCTGACATCGCACAATGGCACAGGTGAAGAAGCTGCTTTCATTGATATAGAAAAAGACGAAGGAGGGAAATGCACCTGTGGTATTTATAATCAGCAGTTGAGCATAGCCGTTAGCCTGTCTTTCAATAAAGCGGAGTTACCCTGGCTGATCAACTGGCAGCACTGGGGGCATGGTGAATATGTTACCGGGCTGGAACCGGCTACACATCCTCCTGTCGGGCAGGCTGCTGCCCGTGCCAACAATACGCTTATTTTCCTGGAGCCGGGGGAAAGCAGGACGTATAGCGTAGATATTGAAGTATTATATCAACAGGAAAAAATTGATCATTTTTTACAACATTCAGCTTTTGCTGATCAAAACAATCTTAACTATTAATAAATGGAAAAATTAAGTTTAGCTCAGAAGGCATTCGACCAGGGAAAAGGAATATTGCGTCTTGCTCCAAACTGGGTTCCCAGGTCTTTTTGTGTGCCGGGAAGAAGAATAAAGCTGCATCCTGATGATTATTATGTATTAGGCGGCGAACGGGGTGGTATAGACGAAAGATGGTTTTCCTCTACCACGCCCGCAAAAAACGGTCCGCTTACCGGTGAGAACGAAGGGCTCAGCCAGGTAGTATTTGAAGATGGCGGCAAAACGCAGCAGGTGCTGCTCAGGGATGCCGTAAATGAATTAAAGGGGCAACTGATAGGCGAACGCTTATGGAAAGAGTATCAAAGCTGGCCGATGTATTCCAAGTTTTTCGATAATATGGGACCATTGCCTCACCATATTCATCACAACGATGAAAAAGCTGCACTGATCGGCCAGTTGGGCAAGCCCGAAGCATACTATTTTCCGCCGCAGGTCAATAATCATGGCGGGGACTTTCCCTATACCTTTATGGGGATCGCACCGGGCACTACCAAAGAGCAGATCAAAGAATGCCTGATGAATTTTACCAAAGGAGATAATAAGATCACTAATTACTCACAGGCATACCGCCTGCAGCCCGGCACCGGCTGGGATGTACCTCCAGGGTTGCTGCATGCACCCGGCAGCCTGTGCACTTATGAACCTCAAAAAGCTTCCGATGTTTTTGCCATGTACCAGAGCCTGGTAAATGAAGCCATTGTGCCGGAAGTGTTATTGTGGAACGGAACACCAGCGGATAAAATAGGGGACTATGATGCATTGATGGATGTCATTGACTGGGAACTCAACGTAGATCCCAACCAATACCAGCACAGGTTTATGGCCCCTGTACCCGTACGGCCGTTTGAACAAACCAAACCGCAGGGATATTACGAAACATGGATATGCTATAAATCAGATGCCTTCGGCGCGAAAGAACTGACGGTATTGCCCGGAAAGACCGTAACGATAAAAGATAACGCCGCTTATGGAATGATCCTTATGCAGGGCCATGGGAAATTGGGCGTATGGGATATAGATACACCTGCGCTCATCAGGTATGGTCAGCTTACCAATGATGAGTTTTTCATCAGCGAGCAGGCCGCAAAAGAAGGGGTGCAGATCGTGAACAGGTCGGAAAACGATCCTATTGTTATCCTGAAGCATTTTGGGCCTGGAAATCCCGATATGGTATTTTAGCAATGGACTTGTTTAAAGCTTATTTTTAAGAGAAGTAACAAATTTTTCACTGACTAAATTATAACGATATGTCACAGAACAATTTCCCCAAACTTCACAATGCAACCTGGCCTGGCATTGTAGGAAAGGGCCCGGATTCAGAACCACCGATCCCCCTGGATACCATGCTGGAAATGACAGCTAATGCAGAAGTAGACGGTGTAAAATTTGATGGCGTTGATATAGGACTTTTTGATCCTTCCATTGATCTTGATGATAAAGATGGACCCAAAAAGCTTGCAGAAAAAGTAACCTCGTACGGGCTGAAGATCGGCAGTCTCGTAGCGCCGATATGGGGTGGACCTGCCATGGGCTCCAAAGAAGACCGCGCTCATTTTGTAGACCAGGTAAGAAAGTCTTGTATATATGCAAAAGAACTTCGTCACCTTGGCATCCGGCCTTCGGGAGTAGTACGTATTGATTCTGCCTCATCGCCGGAAGCATGGTCGAAAGACCCGGTGAATAATACAAAGCTTATTGTGCAAACCTTCCAGGAAGCCTGCGATGTAGCGGCCGATTACGGTGAAAAGCTGGCAGCAGAAGGTGAGATCTGCTGGGGCGCCATGCACAGTTGGAAAAGAATGCTTGAAACCCTTGAAGCGGTTGACCGTCCTAATATAGGCTTCCAGGCAGACATGTCGCACACCTTTTTGTACCTGCTCGGTTACAACGCTCCTGAAGACAGGATATTGCCGGTAGACTTTAAGTGGGAAGACCGCGCCACACTGGAGGAAGGATTGAAGAAACTGACTGCCGCACTCCGCCCCTGGACAATAGATTTTCATGTAGCGCAAAACGACGGTACCGTACATGGCACAGGTTCACACGATAAGACCGGCAGGCATTGTCTGGCAACAGATCCTAACGGCAAGCTGGATGTGGTGCATGACGCAGGTTACTGGTTGCGGGACGAATCAGGCAAGCTGACAAAAGCGTTTAACCATATATGTTGGGATGGCTGTATGTTCCCCAACGAAGTGATGCTACAGCAAAAAACCTGGAATGATATACTGGCTGTGATGATCAAAGTAAGAGAGGCGCATGGGTGGGCCTAGTAATAAGTGGTAAGTGATAAGTGGTAAGAAATTTCGCTGATAGCCCATAGCTGATAGCTCACAGCCATTTCAAATTTTAAATCTCAAATCTCAAATTAATCATGCCAAATAAAAAACAACTACGCATTGGTTTAATCGGTACCGGCTTTATGGGACGGACACATTCCAATGGATACAACAGGGTGCCTAACTTTTTTCCTGATCTGGAATATACGCCTGTGTTAACGGCGGTATGCTCGCGCAACAAAGAAAAAGTGCAGGCCTTTGCAGATCAGTGGGGGTATGCATCCATTGAAACGGACTGGAAAAAGCTTATTGCCCGCGATGATATTGATGCGGTGGATATTTGCACACCTAATGATATGCATGCGGAGATAGCCATTGCCGCTGCAAAAGCGGGTAAAATGATCTTGTGTGAAAAGCCGCTGGCGCGCACGCTGGAAGAGGCAAAGAAAATGGTGGATGCCGTTGAAGCTGCGAAGGTGAAAAACACAGTATGGTATAACTATCGCCGTCTTCCTGCGGTTTCACTCGCCAAACAAATCATAGACAGCGGCAAGCTGGGCAAGATATTTCATTACCGCGCCAATTTCCTGCAGGACTGGACTATCAGCGCTGATGTGCCGCAGGGTGGCACAGCCGCATGGAGGCTCGACGTAAATGCTGCAGGCTCAGGCGTTACCGGCGATCTGCTGGCACATTGTATTGATACCGCTATGTGGCTCAACGGCGCTATAACGGATGTGTCTGCCGTAACGGAAACCTTCATCAAAGAAAGGTTTCACCAGTTGACAGGTAAGGTGGAGAAGGTTGGTATTGATGATGCCTGTATTTTCCATTGCCATTTCAGCAACGGTTCTTTAGGCTTGTTTGAATCTACCCGCTATGCCCGTGGGCATAAGGCCTTATATACTTTTGAGATCAACGGCGAAAAAGGTTCCTTGCGCTGGGATCTGCACGACCTGAACCGCCTGGAATATTTTGATCACAACGATGAGGGTATTGTACGCGGCTGGCGCTCTATCCTTGTTACCGATGGCGATCAGCCTTACATGGACAAATGGTGGGTGCCCGGGCTGATCATTGGTTATGAGCACAGCTTTGTGCACCAGGCAGCAGACTTCCTTCGGTCCCTGCAGGAAGGTAAGGAATGTCATCCTACTTTTCGCGATGCATACGAAACACAGAAAGTATGCGAAGCAGTTATTGATTCTGCTAAAAGCAGGAGTTGGAAAGAGACTGCTGTGGAGTGGGCTGAGAAGTAATTTATTGGGAGAACATAATAAGACTTTTTACGTTGTGATTCGCGTCTCACGAATCACACGTTACATTGAACTGCCCCGATTTTCAAATCGGGGCGTTTTTTATTTTTGATACCAGCTCCGGGAATACTATTAAGCTTCTGTTGCGTCGAACCCGTGTACTACGCAATACTATTCAACTGTTTATACGTCGAACGTGCTATGCAAACTTTATAGGCTCATATTCACTGAAATGCCGGATGCACATCGTATTTGAGTGCCGAATCAATGAAAGTCTCATGACGTTAAGTTAACGGCAGCCGTAAATGTAGGGATTGCTTCGCCGCGCATCATTCCTGATTTTTAGAATACATGCAGCGGCTCGCAATGACGCCCAAAGTGGTTTATTTTGACAATCTTGTACTAAAGCAAAGTATGTAACTACTCAACTTCTTGCCGTATTGCGATCCCAACCGAAGGTCGGGAGAAGCAATCTTCACCCTTAATTCACCATTATCCCTTCATTGATATAGCGACTTCAGAATATAAGCTGCAGTGCGCTATGATCTGTAAGAGAGTGGTTCACCCACAGTGCATTGCTAAGCATTTCCTCTATAGCTCAATCACCATCCTGTTGCTTGTCGCCCCCGGATCTAAGAAGGGGCCTGTGTGGAGAAGGGTTTCCAGCTTTTCAAAAGTTGGAAACCCAGGATAACCTGTGTTTAAAATTTATAAGCAACACTGGCCACAAAATTCCGTGGCTTTTGCGGATTAACTGTGCTCCAACCGCCACCATAATATTCTTTATTAGTAACATTATTCAGGTTGCAGGTAATGCGGAATTTCCCGGTATTGTAAAATACAGATGCGTTTATGATCGTATAAGCCGGGAGAATAAATGTGCCGGTAAGCGTATTATTCAGGGTAGCGTTATCACTTGCATAATTTCCTCCTAATCCGGCTCCCAGTCCTTTAACGGCCCCGCTGCTGAAAGCATAAGTTGCCCATACATTCACTAAATTTTTAGGGCCGGCCCAGATCGGTCGCTTACCCTGCTCAAACCAGATATTTAGTGCTTCGCCTTTTAATACATTGCTGTAATTATAGCTGTAGCCTGCCAGTATGTTCAGTCCTTCAACGGGATTAGCATTGATGTCCACTTCAATACCGCGGCTGCGACTTTTGCCGCCCTGGATCTGGTTTAAAGGATTGTGGCTTTCAGGATCGGGCATGGTTTGATTAGCTACTTCAATATCATAATAACTGATAGTTGAATTCAGCCTGTTGTTAAACAGATTGGTCTTAATGCCAAATTCCAACTGGTTGGCATGCTCAGGCTTAAATGCTTTTTCGCCGATGATCACATCATCATCTTCTGCATAAAGAGGAGCTGGCGCAATATTCCTGAACCCGTTCATATAGTTGCCGAATACAGACAGCTTATCCTGTATGGGCTGATAGATCAATCCGAACTTGGGAGATGCCGTTACCTGGTGGTAGGATGAATTGTCAAAATAGTCAAACCGGATACTCGCCATCGCCATCAATGCCGGGGTGATATTGAACACATCAGATACGTATGCGCTATATGCACGGTCTTTTGAGGAATAATCTTCCACGCCGGTGCCGGCCAGGAGGTTATCTACAGATTGTTTTGTAAGATAGACAGGCGCTGTTTCTTCATCCGTATAAGGATCAATATAATTCACTTCGCCCTGTGCATTGACATTATGCACCCAGCCCCAACTGGTTCCCGAATAAACTATTTTCCTGTCAAAATAATCCAACCCTGCTACCACACGGTTTCTGAAAGACCCTATTTTAAAATCACCGATAAAGTTCTGCTGTATATCAGATATGGCAGTATAGGAATTGTCCTTGCTGATCCACAAGCCAAAATCCCTGTGCCCGTTTTCATTATCATACAGGTAAGAGTAATATCCGTCTGTATTGGACTGGCCTCTTGAGAGGACTGTTTGTGATGTCCAGTTGCCTGATAATTTATATATCATTTGCCCCTGCAGGTTGTATCTCGGGTTTTTAATAGATAGATCATTGCTGGTGAGGGATAATTTGTTGTTATAGTTCAGGTCTGCAAGATCCTTAAACTGGAGCTTTGAATCCCTGCCAAGGAACAGCATGGTAGGATTGGTTTTTTCCTCCTGCATAAATTCTGTTACAACAAGAAAAGATAATTTATCATTTACCTTATAGGAAATTGTCGGGGCAAAAAAGAATGACTTCCTGAATCCCTGATCCTGGAAGCTGTTTTCATATTGGTAGGCGGTATTAATACGGGCTGCTATGCCTTTCTCTTTGTTCAGGGGCAGGTTGATATCTGCAGCGATCCTGTTCAGTCCAAAGCTTCCGCCGGTGTAAGTGATTTCCCCTCCGAGATCTTCATAAGGTTTTTTGGTAACATTATTCACCATACCGCCGTAGCCGATAACATTGCTGCCAAACAATGTGCCCGAAGGGCCTTTTATGACTTCTATCTTTTCAATATTAGCCGGGTCTAAGCTGCCGCTTGTTATGCCCGGAAGCCCGTTGAGCATGGTAACCTGCGCCTCAAAACCCCGCAATGTAAAATAGGACGCTCCATCGCCACCCCTGCCTGTAGACTCCCATAACCTTTGAATGCCGGGCACATTTTTTAAAGCGTCGTCATAAGTGGTAATTACCTGCTGTTTTAATATTTCTGCAGAAACAGTGTTATACACCTGCGGGTTTTCAAGATTTTTTAATGGCATCTTTGACACATATTCGCTCGTTCTTCCCGCATTCTTTCTTGCCGAAATGATCACTTCCTGCAATTGCTGCTCACTTTCTTTTAATGCGAAATCAATAGCCAGTGTTTGACCAGCCCGCACCTGCACCTTTTGCTCCTGTGTTTCCAGTCCCACAAAAGAAGTTGAAATGGTATAATTACCGGGCTTAATATTTTTTAATTCATAATAACCATTGCGGTCAGCCGCTGTGGCTTTTGCAGTGGGTTTCAGTAAAACGGTTACGGCTTCAGCCGGTTTGCCGTCGGAGGTGGTAACAGTTCCTTTTATAATAGCATTCTGGGAAAAAGCGATACCGGTCAATAACAGCAAAGCTGACAGGAAAAATAATTTCATAATCAATCTTGTTTTAAATTGACTGCAAAATTATTTTAACTAAGAGCCCTTTATTACGCAATCGGGAATTGTATTTACGAGATCGGGAAAGAATGGCTGTGATGGCTTTCTCCGGAAATTTCTACAAATGGCTTTAGCTTTCATGCCGGCTACTAAAAATTTCTTTTTCCCAACTCGTAATAGGCAATAGTGCCATCCAGTTTAACTGGACCATGGTCATCTGTAATATAAACTTTTGCAGATTGATAGAAGCTGCCATCTAATCTGGTTTCCATTTCAAATATTGTTGTGTTGAACGTTCCATACGGAACAGTTACGGGAACAGATTTTTCCTTTAAGGTTACAAGATTAACAACCTTTCGACCCGACGCTTCTTGAATGGTTTCTACAGTCCATTTGTCACCTATATTTCCGTTAAGGTCATATAATAATTGACTGTCATTAAATTTTTCCGAGCTGGCTTTATACATTTTCCCTCCACAAATTTCAAGATAGCCTTCAGGTTCAGAAAATCCCACATCTGACATTGACCGGACTTTATTCCGGGTAATTTTTTTTACAAATACACGGATAGAATCAACTCCAATAAGTTGCCTGTCATTTTTAAATGCCAGGCGAACACCGTCCTGGTACCAGGGACTGTTATTACAGCCGGTACTATCTTTTTTACAGGATGTTCCTAAAGATAAAATCATCAAACAACCTAATAAAATTCTAACCATTTAAATTTAATTTCATTTAAAAAGAGGAAATTTAAGATTTATTGTGGCAATACCTTCTTTTCTAACACATATGTATTGTCCTTAAAACGATTAAGGATAGGTTTAAATCTGTTTCATATGGATCATCAAATAGTATGAGTATGATTAAAAGATATATAAATCAGCAATATAGGCGTTATTGTAAAAAATTAATAAATAAACAATACATGTGCCGGGTATTAATCTTTATTGTTATTATCCTGACTCTTTCTTGCAACAAAAATGATAATAACACGGCTCACTCTGGCTTAGTAAAACAATTTCATAAAAGCATTGCCATAGGAGAAAACTACTATGAAAACCCGGATATACTTTATGCCTTTAAAGGAAGCGACCAGGAAATTAATGTTATCTATCCCGAATCTGATCAGCTAAAATGGGTACAGTTTAACAGCGATAGAGCTACCTTTAAAAAGGTTTTACAGCCTACTGGTGGCTTCCGAAATTTTTGGAGTAAAGGGTTTTCAAGAAAAGATAATGGTAATTTAACTATTGTCGGGACTTATTGGCAAACTGAAAATTCTTTAGGAAACATGTACGTGGCAACTGCGGACGAAAAGGGAAACCTGCTTGATACAAAAGTTATCTCCCTAAAATCTGGAGAAAATATACGTGGTGACAAAGTTTATCCTGCACGCGACGGAGGGTATTTTACAGTATCCACAGCCTATGGAGGTTTTGATATTGCAAGGCTGAATGAAATGGCAGAAGTTGAATGGAAAAAAACCGGCTTATACATAAATGGGGTGGCTAATGTGGAAGAAATCAGAAGTCTCGCTGAAGACAATAAGGGAAATATATTCATGGCAACCCTTATACATAACATTACAGGCGCCAGTCCGGGTACCCAAGAATGTATAATCAAGATGAAACCGGATGGAACCATCATCTGGATAAAATCATTAGAGATAAGAAATCTGGACGCTCATAATTCGGATTATGATATTAAATACCTGATAGTAGATGAACATGAAGAATTATTTGCATTTGAAGAGTTTCATTCTGTAAAAAGAATGATGGTAACAAAACTTGATTCCAACGGAAATGTTCTGGCAATGAAAAATTTTGATGACAATACAACAGGATTATATGATGTGCAATACAGAGATCAGTCCTTTTATCTTTTGGTTGGAGGCAATAATCCTGTAAAAACGATACAACTTAGGATGGATCAGAATCTTAACATAATCAAAAAGGGCGTTGTTTTGTCCGTTGGCGATCTTTCCGGCCTTCCCGGAAAATTTTTCAAATCTTCTACTGATCAATCCACTGATTATGTTATAGCAGGAAAAGATGAATGGGATAACAATGCATGGCAATATATAAGGCTGGATGAAAATTGGAAATATCCATGTTACAATTACACCGGGCAGGATATAAACTTTAAGAATCATACAGACTTCAGTGTTCAAAATTGGGATGTTACGCAGTTTGAAACTATTTCTTATTCTGCCGAAGATTTTGTTACCACAAATGCTGTTTTTGAATTAAAAGCTTTACCCACCAGTAATATGACAATGAGCGTGTTTTGTGAGCCGTAGTTTTCCAGGTCATAATGCAGTTACGCGTACTATGGAGTAGATGACTTATTGAAGAATTTTTACAGCGCAATATCGCATATCGTAATACGCGATCATTGGTAAACAGGGTTCCGAACTTTTCAAAAGTTCGACCCCGGATGCTTAAACCTTAACCGGTAGGCTGCCTTTCAGCGGTAAATAAACTATTAAGGCATTAAGATACATTGAAGCTTCAGAAAATTTAACGCTATTACCGTATCTTTCCTTTTTCAACTTTTGAGCCACATTATATTATGACAAAAGGAAGACTGGAAGCATTCAGCGATGGCGTGATCGCGATTATTATTACCATAATGGTACTGGAGATCAAAATACCGGAGGCTACGGGTTGGACTGATTTAGCCTCGCTATGGCCTAAATTTGTAAGCTATATCCTGAGTTTTATGTACGTCGGTATTTACTGGAACAATCACCATCACACTTTCCAGGCGGTGAAGAAAGGAGTTAACGGCAAATTGCTATGGGCCAACCTGAACCTTCTTTTCTGGTTATCACTCTTACCTTTTGCAACCGGCTGGATGGGAGAGCATGAATTTTCGAGAAATCCTATTATCTTTTACGGTTTTATACTGGTAATGTGCGCTGCATCCTATACTATTATGCTCAATGTGCTAAAAAAGCGGGAAGGGGAAGGATCGGTAATAGCAAAGGCAGTAGGCAGCGACAGAAAGGGAAAGTTATCGATTTTCATATATCTCCTGGGCATTGCCCTTGCATTTATACATTCTGTGCTGGGATTTTTGATGTATGCCGCAGTGGCGCTCATCTGGCTTATCCCCGACACCAGGATCGAGAAAATATATACAGGAGAGGATCAGTCTGAACAATAAAAAGTATGAAATAAAATAATTTCCCTATTTCGTATTTCATATATTATTATTTCTCCGCTTCAACTCCTATCTTTGCCGCAAATTTCAAAAGAGCAATGTCTTTAAAACGCATAAAACCCTTATTGGCAGTAGCTTTCAGCGTATATATATGTTTTTTTTGCAATTCGTCTTTTGCCCAGGAAACACCTCACCATGAGGCTGCTTCAACTGAGGCTCCCGACCATAAAAAAGAGGAGAAGTTTGATGTTGCTTCCACCATTCTTGAGCATATCAGGGATGACCATAACTGGCATCTTTGGGGGCATCATTCGGTACCTCTTCCTGTTATTTTAAAAACGGATAAAGGTTTTGAAGTTTTTTCAGGCGCCCAGCTGGTGGACGAGCATCATGAACCTGTTGTATATAATGGTAATTACCCCTACAAGTCTTTTGAAGGGAAGATCAAGATCGTAAATGAAGACGGTACGGTGAATGAAGAAGCTTCCAAAAAAGTGCTGGATGTTTCCATCACCAAGAATGTGGCCTCTCTGCTGTTCACTGTTTTGCTGCTGATTATAATATTTGTAAGCGTGGCAAATGCCTATAAGAAGCGGGGTGTAACTTCTGCTCCCAAAGGCTTTCAGTCCCTGATTGAGCCTATCATCATATTTGTAAGAGATGAAATAGCAAAGCCTTACTTAGGCGACAGGTATACGGCGTTCATGCCTTTTCTCCTGACTATCTTTTTCTTTATATGGATCAACAATCTCCTGGGTATGGTACCTTTCTTTCCCGGGGGAGCCAATGTAAGCGGTAATATTGCCTTTACCCTTACATTAGCACTGTTCACATTCATTATTACAACGGTGAATGGTAAAAAGCACTACTGGCAGCATATTTTCTGGATGCCCGGGCTGCCGGTACCTATGAAGATATTCCTGATCCCGATTGAAGTAATGGGTGTTTTTATTAAGCCCATATCATTGACCATCCGGTTGTTTGCAAACATGACGGCAGGACATATCCTGGTGCTGAGCCTTATAGCGCTGATCTTCATCCTGAATTCATTGGCAGCGTCGGCGCTGGCAGTGCCCTTTACTGTTTTCATCAGCATGATCGAGCTTTTGGTAGGGTTTATACAGGCATTCATTTTTGCAATGTTATCGGCGCTGTATTTTGGAATGGCTTTAGAGGAGCATCACGAAGAAGAACTGGTATTATAAATTTTTTTATTCACTTTTAAATATAAAACAAATGGTAGTAGGAAGTGTTGCTGCAATTGGTGCAGGTTTAGCGGCTATCGGTGCCGGTATCGGTATCGGACAGATCGGTAAAGGCGCCCTTGAAGGCATGGCACGTCAGCCCGAAGCAACCAATGACCTCCGCACAAACATGATCGTTGCTGCGGCGCTCGTGGAAGCGGTTGCACTGTTCGCTGTGGTGGTTTCGCTCCTGGGTAATAACCTTGGTGTGTAACGATCTTATAAGTTTGTACAGGCTTTGAGCACAGGGCAATACAGGCCTGTACTTTTTTAAAAGCATTATGCTCATTAACTTAATATAATTATTAAATATGCTACTGGAAATAAATCCTTTGGTGCTCCCCGATCCGGGGCTGATGATTTGGTCAGCCATTGCCTTTTTTATTCTGCTTTTCATATTGGGAAAATTTGCCTGGAAGCCTATCATGAAAGCCATTGCCGAGAGGGAAAAAGGCATTAATGATGCTATTGCCACTGCTGAGAAAGTAAAAGCAGAAATGGCCCAATTGCAGAGCGATAATGAAAAGCTGCTTGCACAGGCGCGGGAAGAAAGGGCTACCATCCTTAAAGAAGCGAAGGATATTAAAGACAAGATGATCAACGATGCAAAAGAGCAGGCAAAGACGGAGGCGGCAAAAATAATGGCTGAGACACAACAGGCTATTGAAAACCAGAAGATGGCTGCCGTTATTGATCTCAAAAACCAGGTAGGGAATCTTGTAGTTGAGGTTGCAGAAAAAGTATTGCGCCGTGAGCTGGCAAACAAGCCGGAGCAGGAAAATTATATCAAGCAACTGACCGACGAAATAAAACTGAACTAAACTTTGAGACCCGGTTGACCGATGTAGTTTTTAATACATCTTCAAATCTTAAATCTCAAATCTCAAATTAATATAATGCTTCAACCACGTTTAGCCGGAAGATATGCCAAAAGCCTGATTGACCTGGCAACTGAGCAAAACAGCCTGGATAAGGTATATGAAGACATGCTGTATCTTCAGTCGGTATGCAAACAAAGCAGGGATTTTGTTACGCTTATGCGCAGTCCTGTTATTGTTGCAGATAAAAAGAATGCTATTCTTGCCGCCATTACTTCCGGCAGGATCTCCGCGCTTACTGCAGCCTTTAATAAGCTGCTTGTGCAAAAAGGGCGTGAAAGCATATTGCCTGAAATCGTTTCAGCATATATTGATCAGTATAACAGTATCAGGGGAATTCATAAAGTTACCCTGACAACTGCCCAGCCTATAAGTGATACACTGAGAACAGCTATTGAGCAGAAAGTAAAGACAGATGCTGCCTTGCCTAAAATAGAGCTTGAAACGGTTGTAAAAGAAGCCCTAATTGGCGGATTTGTGCTGGAATTTGACAATAAGCTTGTGGATGCGAGCATTCTGAGAGATCTTAAAGATATTCAGAAGCAGTTCCGGAGCAATGTGTATATCAGGAATATCAGGTAAGAAAAGTTGTGCAAAATACATTTGATTAAAACAAAATAAACTAAGCTATATGGCAGAAATTAAGCCCGACGAAATAAGTGCGATACTGCGCCAGCAGTTGAGCAATTTTAATGCAGGCGCCGATCTGGAAGAAGTAGGAACTGTTCTCCAGGTAGGTGATGGTATTGCACGTATTTATGGTTTAAATAATGTGCGCGCCGGTGAGTTGGTTGAATTTGAAAATGGTGTAAAAGCTGTTGCTCTCAACCTTGAAGAGGATAATGTGGGTGTGGTATTGATGGGTGAATCAAACGAGATCAAAGAAGGCAATAGGGTAAAGAGAACCGGTAGCATTGCCTCGTTAAAAGTAGGTGATGGTTTGGTGGGTCGTGTTATAAATGTGCTGGGAGAGCCTATTGACGGGAAAGGTCCTATCGCCGGTGAACTGTATGAGATGCCGCTGGAGCGTAAAGCGCCCGGGGTTATCTATCGCGAGCCAGTAAAAGAACCGCTCCAGACCGGTATCAAAGCTGTTGATGCGATGATCCCTATCGGGCGCGGGCAACGCGAATTGATCATCGGCGACCGCCAGACAGGGAAGACTGCTATAGCCATTGATACTATAATCAATCAGCGTGAGTTTTACCAGGCTGGTAAACCGGTATATTGTATTTATGTGGCATGCGGGCAAAAAGCATCTACCATTGCCAGCGTAATGAAAACGCTTGAAGACAACGGTGCAATGGCTTATACCGTTATCGTTGCAGCGTCAGCTTCTGACCCTGCTCCCCAGCAGTTCTTCGCTCCTTATGCCGGAGCTGCCATTGGAGAATATTTCCGTGATACCGGACGTCCTGCGCTTATCGTATATGACGATCTGAGTAAGCAGGCTGTTGCCTATCGCGAAGTATCACTGCTGCTCCGCCGCCCTCCGGGACGTGAAGCCTATCCGGGGGATGTATTTTACCTGCACAGCCGCCTGCTGGAACGCGCTGCAAAAGTAATTGGCGACGACGCAGTAGCTAAAAACATGAACGACGTTCCTGACAGCATCAGGCATCTGGTAAAAGGTGGCGGATCGCTGACAGCGCTCCCTATTATTGAGACCCAGGCAGGTGATGTATCTGCATACATCCCTACGAATGTGATCTCTATCACCGACGGTCAGATATTCCTTGAATCCAACCTCTTTAACTCGGGTATACGCCCGGCTATCAACGTGGGGATTTCGGTTAGCCGTGTGGGTGGTAACGCGCAGATCAAATCCATGAAGAAAGTTGCCGGTACACTTAAGCTTGACCAGGCATTATACCGCGAGCTGGAAGCGTTTGCCAAGTTTGGCGGCGACCTTGATGCAGCAACCAAATCCGTAATTGATAAGGGTGCGCGCAACGTAGAAATATTGAAACAACCCCAATACACTCCTTTTGCAGTTGAAAAGCAGGTGGCTATTATTTACCTGGGAACACAGGGACTGCTTAAAGATGTGCCGGTGAACAAAGTGAAAGAGTTTGAAGATATCTTCCTGATAGAAATGGAGAACAAGCTCCCCGAAGTGCTTGCTGAATTTAAGCAGGGCAACCTCCCGGAAGACGGCATCAAAAAGATGACCGAACTTGCACAGGGGCTGATGGGCAGGTACAAATAAGTAATTGACATATATTAAATAGTTAGAGATCCCGGCTTGAAACGCCGGGATTTTTTATTAATACCCACGGTCTGCCTGATATAGAAAATACTTCAATTGGAATTGGAGCGTTATAATATATGAGTTGATAGGGGAATACTCTTATTTGGGTTAATGTATGATAATCCTTTAAAGATCGCTTACCGAAAAAAAACGCCGGATTATCGAATGCCCAAATAGTAATGGTTTACCTGTATTAGTTTTGAGGAATATCCATTGTAAAACACCCTAATTCCGGTTTTATGAAAATAAAATTCTACCCTCTGCAAAAAATATTGTTAAACATCCTGCTGCTGCTTGGGCTGGGCTTTGGCTGTACCGGTGGATATGCACAGCCCACTGCTGCCAAGCCGGCAACCTATTCGTTTCCGGTAGGCATCGGAAAACCTTGTAGCGGAGGCTCAAATTCTGTTCGTGTTTTCCAATATAATGGACTAACGAAAACATTGTCTGATTTTGAAAACTGCGTACCTACTTTATTGGGCCCCGGATTTAGTATTTCGTATGCAGGTATTTCGTATAATCCGGGTGACCATAAACTTTATTATTACCGGTATACAGGTGGTGACACTTATGTATGGCGCTGGCAACCCGGAAGCGGTTGTCCCCCGTCTACCGCAGTGTATCAAAAATATACCGGTATGGCCATTTTAGGTTTTGCTTTTGCTCCAGATGGACTCTGCTATCAACTTATATTTACCGGCTCCAGTCCCTATGGGTTGGCATTGCGTACTGTTGACTTTACCACCGGGACTTTTGGACCTCAGAAGAACATAGCACTGCCTTCCGGAACAACCATTACACAACAATCAGGCGACCTTACACTGATGCCAACAGGGCAAATGCTTATGGTTTGGGATAAGCATTATATGACGGTGAACTATGAAGATTATGCTACAGCTAATCCTCTTAAGGCTACCGTGATCGCAGATCTGTCAGGAAATCAGATCGTAGGCTTGAATTTTGCTGAAGGAAGGCTGATTGCAGCAGATAATAATAATAAGTATTGGGACCTGGATATTCTTACGGGTGCAAAAACTGCAGTTACTCAAAGTCCCTGTTATCAGAGTAATGACTTAACAGAAATCATTTCGGGTGTGGGCGTAGCCAAGAAACTTTCTTCTGCAACTCCTGCAGGTCCCGACAGTACGTATAATTTAAGCTATGATATTACAGTCAGGAATTATGGCGGATGGGACGTTGACAGTATCCAGGTGTACGAATTATTAAGAGGTACCGCTGCTACAGGTTCTCCTTTTACTATCCAGAATACTATCTCCAACCTTTCAGTTTCCTGGGTGGCTAATCCTGCAGGGCTCACATTAAATTCTGCATATAACGGACTTACCTCGGCTACCAGTAAATTGTTAGCTGACAATCAGAAACTACCTAATGATCCGACAAAAAACTATTTTATTATAAGAATCTCTTTTACGGTTAACAAGATTAAGGTAGGACAGGTATATAATAACAATGCGAGGGTAGAAGGAACAGGTTATTCGGGGGCAAAACTCATCGACATTTCAACAGACGGAGATGATCCGGATCTGAACCATAACGCGAAACCTGATGACCCGGGAGAAGACCACCCTACACCTTTTGTGGTACTGGTGGCTGCAGAAAGCCCTCCCTGCGAAGCGTTGAATAGTATCCTTTACCTCCAAAATTTTGGAGCTAGCTCAAGCTCAATGACCACTTCTATTCCGGCTGCCACTGGCTCTGCCGGCACCGCTTCTACCGGATATGCCGGTACCACGTCGGCGCCTGTTGATATTGAAAAATATACACTGGCAAAAAATGCCAATACAGGTTACCCGGCAAACTGGATAAGCCTTACGGATCATACCAATAATACCAACGGAAGAATGATGCTGGTGAACGGAGATGTGAAAGCAAGCAAAGTATATTATGATACTATCAATATAACCTGCGGTAACCTTAAATATTCTTTGTTTGCATTTGTGTCCAATATAAGTAACTCTTCCTATTCAGGTTTTTGCGATGCATTCGGAGGGATAGTACAGCCGAAATTGACATTTACTGTTCGTGATGCATCTAACGGTACTATCATTACTAATTTAACCACTCCGAATATCACGAGCTCAGCCTGGACGCAATACGGGATGAAATTTGTTATGCCGGCAGGAATTTCAAAGATTGCTATTGAAATTACCAACGCTGCAGCGGGTGGTTGCGGTAACGACCTTGCCATAGATGACATACAATTCGGATTATGTGATCCTACACCTACGGTAGCGGTAAATAATACTGCCGGATGTACCAATGGTACCACTACTTTCAGCGCTGCACTGAGTGATCCTACTGTGATCTCAGGTACATTGGAATATCAGTGGCAGATAAGCACTAATGGCTCAACCTGGGGTGATATTTCCGGCGCTAATAATGCTACCTATACCATCAATCCGCTTACTGCCGGCGACGTGAACAAATACTATAGAGTGATAGTAGCATCTGCCGGTAATCTGAATAATGTTAATTGCCGGTATATATCGCCCGGGTATTACCTGACAGCTAAAACGCCGTCTACAGCGCCTACATCTATTATACCATCACCTTCGGCTACCACCTGCCCGGGCAACTCTGTCCTGCTCACGCAGTCAGGCGGTTCCCTGGGAACGAATGCTGTGTACAAATGGTACAGGAACAGCTGCGGCGATACGCTGATCGGTACAGGAAATTCCATATCTGTCCTGCCTTCTGTTACTACTACTTATTATGTTCGGGCAGAAGGAGATTGTAATACAACAAGCTGCGCCCAGGTCACTATCAATGTTGTGCCGTGTGTGATACTGCCGGTTGATTTTCTGCAGTTCAATGCAGTGCAGCAGAATGACCTGGTAAACCTTAACTGGAAGGTGATTACTTCCGAACAGCTTAGTTACTTTGATGTAGAACGATCCACAGACGGTATCAGCTTCTCTGCCATAGGCAGGGTGGAGGCTGGTAACGCACCGGTGAACAGCGCTCCTGGATTTAACTATAAGGACGCATCAGCCGGGGAAGAAAACAGCAATGTGTTATATTATCGCATTACTGTTGTCAGCAAAGACGGAGGGCGCAAGTATAGCTCAATATTAGTGGTACGGCTGTCAGGTATTGCCAGCCAGAAAATAAAAGTCAGCCCAAATCCTGCAAGTTCTTCTGTATCACTTAGCTTCTATTCGGCACTCCGGGGAAGCATAGATCTGCAGTTGCTGGATATGACAGGTAAGGTAGTGCTGAGAGAGCTGCAGCGGATAGAAGCAGGTCAGAATATCATTACGCTTGATCAGCTGAGCCGCTTCAGTGAAGGTGTATATACGATATTAATCCGCTTTACAGACCGGTGGGAGCGTGAACGTATTGTCATCAAGAGATAAATGGTAGTGAGTGGTAAGTGATAAGTGGTAAGACTGTCAGACGTGAAAAGGCAAAAGTGAGATGTGAAAGTTTCACCTTTATCTTTTCACGTTTCACATTCATTCACCATCAGCATAGCAACGCTCCCTTATGGCTTACATCCCTGCCTGATAATAATTGCCGGATGTTCTCAAATGTGGTCAGTGCAATTTCATTAAGCGCTTCTGCAGTAAAAAACGCCTGGTGCGCAGTTACCAGCACATTTGGAAAGCTCATTAGCCGCTGTATGGTATCATCATCAATAATACTTTCTGACAGGTCTTTAAAAAATAATTTTTCCTCCTGCTCGTATACATCAATGCCCAGGTAGCCGATCTGGCCTGTTTTCAACGCTTCAATAGCATCTGCTGTGTGAATGAGCTTACCCCGGCTGGTATTGATGAGCATAACACCTTTCTTCATTTGCACTATAGTATCACGATTGATTAAATTATGTGTTTCCTCTGTCAGCGGGCAATGCAGGGAAATGATATCTGATTGTCTTAATACCTCTTCCCGCGGTTTATATACTACCCCGGTATCTTTAAGCTCCTGGTCTTCTGTAAGGTCGTGCCCCAGTACACGACATCCTACGCCCGTCATTATCCTGCAGAACGCTTTGCCGATATTCCCGGTACCTATAACGCCCACCGTTTTTCCATGGAGATTAAATCCTAATAATCCGTTCAGGGAAAAATTCTGCTCTCTTACCCGGTTATACGCTTTATGCGTTTTCCGGTTGAGCGTGAGGATCATGGCAAGCGCATGCTCTGCCACTGCTTCAGGGGAATATGCCGGCACCCTGCATACTTTAAGCCCATATCTTTGGGCCGCTTCCAGGTCTACATTATTAAAACCGGCGCACCTCAGGGCAATAACTTTTATTCCTTTTTCTGCAAGCACTCTTATTACTTCTGCATTTACTTTATCATTTACAAAAACACAAACTGCATCTGCAGCAGTAATGGCGTGCACAATATGCGGGCCAAGATGAGTATCGAAAAACTCCAGTTCGAATCCAAATTGCCCGTTATGCTTATTAAAAAAACTCCTGTCGTAAGGTTTGGCAGAAAAAAATATGATTTTCATATCGGCATCAAATTTATATTGGAATTTGGCAGTAATAAAACCTGTTTTTCCTTATTTTCGGGAAAACCCCCAAACCATGCTACTTGATATAAGCACCTGGTGGCAATCCATGCAGTTATTTGAAAAAATATTCTGGGTGATTGCGCTCCTGTTTTCTCTTTTGTTCCTGGTACAAACCATCCTCTCCTTTGCTGCAGGCGATAATGATACTGCTATGGGAGATGCTGACAGCTATATAGATCATGACGACGGGATCGGTTACCAGTTCTTCACCATAAAAAATATGATCGCTTTTTTTACCATGTTCGGTTGGAGTGGTATAGCCTGCATCCATGGTAACAGGAGCGTGGCGGCTACAATACTGTTTTCCCTGCTGTCGGGTATTATTGTGGTAACTGCCATGGTAATATTAATGCGCCTGATGGGCCGCCTCAAAGAAAGCGGTACGATGAATATAGGCAATGCGGTGGATCAAACGGCAACGGTTTATCTTATTATTCCGGCGGCAAGAAAAGGCATGGGTAAAGTGCATGTAAAGATCCAGGGCACGCTGCGGGAGCTCAATGCCATTACCGATCAGGCTACCGATATATCCAGCGGCAGCCTGGTGAAGATCACCGGAGTGGTAAATGAAAATATTTTATTAGTAACCTCAAATTTTGCTTAACCCCAAACTCTTTTTTATGGGCGAATACCTGATCATTATTATTGCAGTTGCAGTACTGTTCTTTTTTATTCTTATATTTTCCATGTTCCGCCGTTACAAGCGATGTCCTTCTGACAAGATACTTGTAGTATTTGGTAAAGTGGGCGCCAATGCGGAGGGAGCGCGTACCGCGAAGTGCATACATGGCGGTGCTGCTTTTATATGGCCCATCATACAGGATTATTCGTTCTTAGACCTCACACCGCTTTCCCTGGAGGTAAACCTCACCAGTGCGCTTAGCAAGCAAAATATCCGCGTAGACGTTCCTTCCCGTTTTACAGTAGGTATTTCCACCGAACCTTCCGTAATGCAGAATGCTGCGGAACGCCTGCTGGCTATGCAGCGCCAGGCTATTCATGATCTTGCAAAAGATATCATTCTCGGGCAGATGCGTTTGGTGGTTGCGATGATGGATATCGAAGAGATCAACAATAACCGTGATAAGTTCCTGGCAAATATTGCCTCAAATGTAGAAGCCGAGCTGAACAAGATAGGTTTAAAGATGATCAATGTGAATGTTACGGATATTAAAGACGAAAGCGGTTATATAGATGCACTGGGAAAAGAAGCCGCTGCCAAGGCTATTAATGAAGCTAAAATACGTGTGGCAGAACAGGAACGCACCGGAGACATCGGCAAAACAACTGCGGAAAAAGAACGCGATATTAAAGTGGCGGAAACTCAGAGAGACCGCGACATCAACGTGGCCAACGCCCTTAAAGAAAAGGAGATACAGATCGCGGGCGCCAACCGCGATGAAAATATTGGTAAAGCAGAGGCCGAAAGAGATACAAGGGTGAAAACAGCAGAAGCAAATGCTATTGCCGTCCAGGGTGAAAACCAGTCGAAGATACAGATCGCCAACTCCGAATCCGAGCGGCGGGAAAGAGAAGCGGAAGCATTGAAAAAAGCGATAGCAGCCGAAAAAGTACAATCCGCCAAAGCTTTGGAAGAAGCCTATATGGCGGAACAGAAAGCGGAGAATGCACGCGCGGAAAGAGACCGCGCTTCGCAGAACGCTACAATTGTAGTAGCTGCGGATATCCAAAAACAGAAACTGATCATTGAAGCACAGGCTGCAGCGGAACAGGTACGTGAAAAAGCAAAGGGGGAAGCGGATGCTATCTATGCAAAGCTTGAGGCGGAAGCAAGAGGTATGTATGAAATACTGACCAAGCAGGCGGAAGGTCTCGACAGGATCGTGAAGGCTGCCGGCAATGATCCCAAGGATGCTGTATTGCTGCTTGTTGCCGATAAGCTGCCGGAGCTGGTAAAGCTGCAGACAGAAGCCATCAAAAATATTAAGATTGATAAGATAACCGTATGGGATGGCGGGCAGGATGCCGATGGTAAAAACTCAACCGCAGGATTTGTTTCGGGACTGTACAGATCAGTGCCGCCGCTCAAAGATCTTTTTGATATGGCAGGGATGGATCTGCCAACTTATCTGGCAGGAAAAAAACAGGGTGGAGGGGATACGGTAGTGGATGCCGTTGCAGAGGAAGTGAAATAAAATAAAGCGTAGGATGCAACCCCTTTTTGATAAGTTATTTTGCAGCATTATTGTTGCTTTTTAGCCCATTGAAATTTTATGCCGCCTATGAACCAACTGCCGGGCATAACAGCGCCCAACAGGTCGCTATATTTCCTGTTGAATACATTGTCAAGCTCTGCAAAAACGGAGAGAGAACGTTGTAGAAAACTATACTCCGCTTTTGCATTCATAACAAAATAGTCTGGTGTGATCGCGGCGTTTATCGAAGAAGCCGTCTGTGTTTTTCTTCTTTTATACAACCCGTTTATGCTAAAGGAAATATCTTTATATTGGTATATCAGTGAAAAGTTGGTCAGGAACCTGGCATGTGATGAAATATAAAATGAAGGAATGCTGTCGCTGCTCTTACTGTCAAGCCATAGTAAGCCGAGACTTCCGGACAGGCGATGCAGCTCAGTGAAGTGATGCGTATACTGAGCATCGGTTTCGAACCCCGTAGTATTTACCGATGCAATGTTTTTTGCCAAAGCATAAGTGCCCGTAGGAATAAGATTTTCTTTTCTCGGCATTTCATCATAAGGTGTGGTGCTGTAATCTATTAACCTTTGATGGAACCGTTGAAAAAATGTTGCGGACAATTTCAGGTAAGTTTTTACAAACAGATCAGCCCCTGCTTCGTAGCTTACAGATCGTTCTGCTTTCAGGTCAGGATTCCCAATAGAGCCTGATTTCACCAGCGATTTATTGTAATTATTATATCGTTCTGTAAAATCTGCATCTCTTATCGTCTTGCCTACGCTGCCTCTTAATTGTATTCCTTTGTTTTTGTAAGAAATATCCAGTTGCGGTACTAGTTCGGAAGAGATATTTTTGAACGTCACCCATTGTAAAGACGGATGAACATACAAATTACGGGCGGGCTGAGAGGATAAAGAAATGAATGGCGAAGCGAGGAAAAGATCATGATCTCCCCTGTCGTTGGAGCGGATGATTTTTTGCTGGTAATTAAATCCTGCTATAAGCGTGGTCTTTGCATTGATCTCATTCTCGTATTGCAGGAGTCCCTGGAAAAGTTTTGATATGTTGGCGTTAGCAGCAGATGCCGGCGCAAACTGATAGTTATCATTCACACGTTTAAAGCCGGCATCAAGTTTTAGTTTTTGCTTTTGTGTATGGAACCCAAGGCTGAGCTGCTGCCAGTGGGAAGATACTTTTTCGTTTGCCGTATCAAAGGAATAGGTAGTATAAAAATTCTGCGCCGCAAAGTCGCGGTTATCATAAGCATAGCGGTAAGCGATATCCCATTTCGGGCTGAAGTAATATTTTGCCGACACTGAAGCGGTGGTGTTATGAAAATATCCTTTGATGCCACGCTGCTGCACGCCACCGGCATTGTTAGTGATCACGCCGCCGCTTACGCTAAAATTTTTCTTGCTGTAAAACATGCCTGCATCCGCATTCATATATCCATATTGCCCGGCCGAAATACCGGCAGATGCCGTGGCAATATCCTGATCCTGCTTTGCCGTAAATGTCTTCGTGAACACATAGATCACACCGCCGACAGCATCGGCGCCATACAGGGCGGACGAAGCTCCTTTCAGGATCTCTATCCTGTCTATTTCTGCCGGAGCGATAGGAATATAGCTGTTGAAATGTCCTGTATTTGGGTCATTCAGGCGCATGCCATCCAGTATCACCAGTACCTGCTGGTAAGTGCCGCCTCTCAGCACAATATCGCTTTGCGAGCCCATGGGGCCGCGTGCCTGGATCTCTACGCCGGGCACATAGCGCAATAGTTCATCCAGCGAATGAACGGGTAGATTCTTAAAATTTTCTCCTTTGATGATGGTGATATTACGGCCGGTTTCGGAGGACCGTTTCTGGCTTAGTGTAGCCGTTACCGTTATTGGATCCAGCTCAATTTCCTGGGACTGTGCAAAATAGCATGTGAAAATCAGCAGCGCCGGCAAAATTTGTTTCATGCAGAAAGTTTAGTGGCGGCAAATGTAGGAAACTTGGGATAAAGAGAAAGGGGTGAACCACAAAGACACGGAAGCACGAAGTTTCACGGAGGATTTATCGTTTCACATTTATCGTTTGTCGTCTGCCGTTTGTCTCTGTCTTTATCCCCTCCCCGTAATTTTATACGCCATCACCCCCACTATTTCCCGAAGAAAAAAGCTCCAGGTTTTAATAGTTCCCCCGGATGGAATGAAATAGTCGGCAAAAGCATATTTTTCCATCGGTGTTACCTGGAAAGCGCAGGGGAAAGCCTGTATTTGCAGCCCGGCTTTCTCAAATGTTCTTTGCGCTCTCGGCATGTGGAGGGCGGAGGTTATCAGCAAATAAGGCGGGGAGAAGTGCATCGAATCAATGATAGCTTTGGCATTGGCAGCATTTTCTGCGGTATTGCGGGAGCTCCTGTCTGCAAAGACATCGGCAGCCGGTATCCCCAGGTTGATCAGTTGCTGCCGCGCAAAATCCGCTTCCCTGAAATCATTTTTATCAAGGATCGAGGCATCGCCTGCGGCAATAATAATTTTTTTAATATGCCCGGTCTTGTATAGTTCGGCAGCCTGGATGAACCTGTCAGCATGATCGCTGTAATAAGTTTGATGGTCTCTTTTGTTCATGCCTGCAAAACCACCTAAAAGTATTCCGGCACTGAATGTTTCATTCTTTCGTAATTCATACCTTTCAGGCTGGTAGGCCATAATAAGCTTATTGAGAATAAAGCTGTTGCTGAAAAACAGGAGCATGATGATCCCGGTTGTATAGCATCTTTTTTTTCTCCTTTCATTTTTGGTACATACGCCCCGTATAAGAACAATAACGATCCATAGCAGTGGGTTTAAAAAGATTGATATGATCTTAGACAGGATAAGCATAGGGTGCCAAGATAAGGAAATCAATCCAGAGAGGAATGTCCATTGTATTTGCAGATATCATGTAATGGTGTGAACGATAAACGATAGACGACAAACGTCAAATGACAAATCCTTCATCCGGCAAAAGAAGGAGAGGGCGCCGGCGACCTGCTGTCTTTGGAATAAATATAAAATCCTTCACCTGTTTTAGCGCCCAGTTTCCCGGCGGCTACCATATTTACCAGTAAGGGGCAGGGTGCATACTTAGGGTTCCCAAAACCTTCGTGCAATACACGCAATATGCTCAGGCAGACATCCAATCCTATGAAATCTGCCAGTTGCAATGGTCCCATAGGATGTGCCATTCCCAGCTTCATTACGGTATCTATTCCGGTTACGCCCGCCACGCCTTCATAAAGGCTGTATATCGCTTCATTCAGCATAGGCATTAATATCCTGTTGGCTATAAAGCCGGGATAATCGTTTACAATACAGGGCGTTTTGTCCAGCGCTTCGCTCAGCTTTACTATTTGTTCAGTAACTTCTTTTTCAGTGGAGTAGCCGTTGATGATCTCCACAAGCCTCATTACCGGTACCGGGTTCATGAAATGCATACCGATGACCTTCCCCGGTCGCCGGGTGGCAGATGCTATGGCCGTAATGGAAATAGAGGAAGTATTGGTAGCCAGTATAGCTGTGGAAGGGGCAGCATCGTCAAGCTGCCTGAAAATATCCAGTTTGACGGCTTTATTTTCTGTGGCGGCTTCTATAACAAGATCGGCATTTTGAACAGCTTCCGGCAGATTGGTAGAGGTAGAGAGCTGCCTGAAGAGCTGTGCTTTTATTTCGGGCGTGATGGTTCCTTTATTCAATTGCCTGTCAGCATTTTTTTCAATAGTTTGGAGCGCCCTTGCTAGTGAAGCAGCATTGATATCGACAAGCGTTACGGTAAAACCGTGTTGTGCAAATACATGCGCAATGCCATTGCCCATGGTGCCTGCTCCTATCACTGTAACGCTCCTGATTGTATGCATAGCTGATTGATGATTTAGTGAATGGTGAATAGTGAATAGTGAATGCATTCACCATTGCCCATTCACTATTCACCAACGCTAATAATCTTTCTTTTTAAAATCCCCGCGCTTCCATGCTTTTATGAACTCGCTCCACGCAAAGGGATTGAATATATTCATAGGCGGAGCCTGTCCCTGGTAGTAGTAGCTCTGTGCGCTTTTTGTTAAGGCATAATTGGTGGCTTCACCGCCGTCTCTTGGCAGCATACGCATGAGCGCCTTTCGTTTGGCTTCACTGGTATTTTGACGGGCAATCTCAATACCGTCGTCCGGCACATCATTATTTACAAAGTCCCGCTCAAACTGCTCCCTGGTGGGTCTGGCCTTAATGATGGCTGTAGGAAGATATACCGTATCTTCTGCCATCAGCTTTACCATGTTATATTGATTACCGGGTATATCAACCGGGATCCTGTCGGTCTCCGTTCTGTACGACACATGCGAAAAACGTACTTTATCTCCTTTGAGCACCACTATAGAAAATACGCCCTGCTCATTGGTAATAGTGCCCCGGTTCTGACCTTCTACCATCACTGTTACCCCGGGTATACCTTTCAGGCTGTCGTGTGTCATTACAATCCCATACAATTGAACTACGGAATCTTTCAGTGATTCGAACTGCGCTTTAGCGGCAAAAGGACAAACAAGCAATAAAAAAAAAGTATATCGTAGAAAATATTTCATCAGCCGCGTAATATAGTTAATAGGTGCAATAATAACTGAACTTAGGAAAAAAACAAAGTAAGCATTTATGGGGTTAACTTTGCGGGAGAGTTAATCTTTTTAACAAAAAGTTCGATAGATGACAGAAAGTGATATTTTAAAAGCATTGAGCAATGTGATTGAGCCGGATCTTGGTAAAGATCTCGTAACCCTTAATATGGTGAAAGACATTGTGATTGAAGGAGATAAGGTGTCGTTTACCGTGGTGCTTACTACTCCCGCCTGCCCGCTGAAAGATATGATCGGGAATGCCTGCCTGAATGCGGTACACCTGATGGTGAATAAAAATGCCGATGTACATATAAAATTTACGGCTAATACCAATAGCAACAGGAGAGACAAGAGCACTGTATTACCGGGAGTGAAAAATATTATTGCGGTAGTAAGCGGTAAGGGAGGTGTAGGGAAATCTACAGTAGCGGCTAATCTTGCGCTTGCTCTGGCTGAAGGCGGGGCATCCGTGGGACTGATGGATGCAGATATTTACGGGCCGAGCGTGCCTATTATGTTTGGCGTAAGGGGAGAGCGTCCTTTGATGAAACCTAACGGGGATAAAGGAATAATCATTCCACTCGAAAAATTTGGGATAAAGCTGATGAGCATAGGCTTGCTGGTAGATGAAAAACAGGCTGTTGTGTGGCGCGGACCCATGGCAAGCAGCGCTATACGGCAGTTTATCACCGACGTAGAGTGGGGAGAGCTGGATTACCTGGTCATTGACATGCCGCCCGGTACGGGAGATATTCACCTGACGCTTGTACAGACAGTGCCGGTTACCGGGGTAGTAGTAGTTACAACACCTCAGCCGGTAGCGCTGGCTGATGCTAAAAAAGCCATTGCCATGTTTGGCCAGGCACAAATTAAAGTACCTGTAATAGGCATTGTGGAAAACATGAGTTGGTTTACCCCCGCTGAGCTGCCTGAGAACAGGTATTATATTTTCGGGAAAGAAGGCGGGAAAAAGATGGCCGAAGAATTTGATATACCTCTGTTAGGACAAATACCACTGGTGCAGAGCATCAGGGAGGGTGGCGATACAGGAATACCCATTATGTTGAGTGATGATGCCATTACCCAAAAAGCATTCTGGCATGTTGCGGGAAATGCAGCAAGGAGTATTGCCATGCGTAACGCTAATATGGATACTACTAAAATTGTGGAAGTGGTAGTGTGAGCTGTGGGCTATGAGCTTTGAGCTGTCAGCAGAGCTATGAGCCGGTCACAGCCCATAGCCCACAGCCGATACCCGATAATTTATATCTTCGCGGCATGCACAGAAAACGACTTACTGAAGCTATTAAAGAAAAAGGTTCTTATTTATGCGTAGGCCTGGATAGCGATATCACTAAGATCCCCGCACACCTGCTTTCCCAATCTGATCCGGTATTTGCTTTCAATAAGGCAATAATAGACGCTACCCTGGAGCATTGTGTATCTTATAAGATCAATACCGCTTTTTATGAAAGCCGGGGCATAAAAGGTTGGGAGTCTCTTGAAAAAACGGTTAATTATATCCCTTCTACTCATTTCAAAATTGCAGATGCCAAGAGAGGCGATATCGGGAATACCTCCTCGCAATATGCCAAAGCATTTTTCGAAGTGCTCTCCTTTGATGCGGTAACCGTTGCGCCCTATATGGGAGCAGACAGTGTGCAACCCTTCCTGGAATACAGTAACAAATGGACGATCGTGTTGGGGCTTACCTCCAATAAAGGAGCAGCAGATTTTGAGCTGCAGGAAGCAGGTGGCGAAAAGCTTTATGAAAAGGTATTGCGCACGGTGAGTGCGTGGGGTGATCCCGGTAACCTGATGTTTGTAGTGGGCGCTACACAGGCAGAGGAATTTGTTAATATACGCCGGCTGTTACCGGAGCATTTCTTTCTTGTACCGGGAGTAGGCTTCCAGGGAGGCAGCCTTAAAGAAATTTCAGAAAAAGCGATGAACAAAGATTGCGGGATACTGGTAAATGTATCCCGTGCAATAATCTTTGCGGGAGAAGGTGAAAATTTTGCTGAAGAAGCAAAAGCAATAGCTGCACAGTATCACGAAGAAATGCGGGAATATCTGAAGTAAGCCGGGCGATTTGTAAAACACGGACAATAGCAGGAATGGATGTTTTCAATTGGGTGTTTACAATGTTTATGCTCGAGACGTACTTTCTTCTTATTTCCGCAGGGATGCCACGATTTGTGTGACAGTAGAAATAGTATAAGCTATCTCTTCTTCGGTGGTGAACCTCCCCAATCCAAAACGGATGGAATTTCTGGCGAGCGTATCACGAACATCCATAGCTTTTAATACATGAGAAGCTTCAGGGTTGGCTGAAGTACACGCTGAGCCGGAAGATACTGCTATGGTTTTGCTGATCTCTGTCAGTAGCCTGTTGCTCTTAATGCCACTGAAGGAAAGATTGGTAACATTCGGAAGCCGCAGAACATTTCCGCCATTAATATTTACTTCTTCTATTGCAGTGAGACCGGCTTCCAGTTTATTCCTTAACATACTTAAGCGGATGGTTTCTTCATCCATCCGCTGCTCACATAAAGCGCAGGCTTTGCCCAGGGCAACAATTCCCGGTACATTGAGCGTACCGCTGCGCATTCCCTTTTCGTGGCCGCCGCCATCTATTTGAGCCGTAAGCCTGACACGCGGATCCTTTCTCCTTACATATAAAGCGCCTGCTCCTTTGGGTCCATAGATCTTATGTGCCGAAAGACACAGCAGGTCAATACCGTTTTTTTCAACGTTCATCGGGATCTTTCCCACAGCCTGGGTAGCATCGGAAAAAAACAAGACAGCTTTTTCTTTGGCTATCCTGCCAATGGTCTCAACAGGTTGTATTACCCCGGTTTCGTTATTGGCAAACATGACAGCGATGAGTATGGTATCTTTTTGAATGGATTGCTCCAGCGCGTTGAGGTCTATGATACCATGCCTGTCTACCGGCAGGTAAGTAACAGATGCTCCGGATCTTTCCAGGTGCCTGCAGGTATCCAGTACGGCTTTATGCTCGGTAACGCAGGTAATAATATGTTTTCCTTTGCTGCTGTAGGTTTCGTATACGCCTTTGATAGCCAGGTTCACCGCTTCCGTAGCGCCGGAAGTGAAAATGACCTCCTCTGCAGTTGCTCCCAGCAGCGAAGCAATCTGTTCTCTTGCTATGATTACTGCTTCTTCGGCTATCCATCCGAAGCTATGATTGCGGCTGGCTGCATTTCCGAAGTGCTGGGTAAAATAGGGCAACATTGCCTGCAACACCCCAGGATCAACGGGCGTGGTAGCATTGTTGTCTAAATATATGGGCAGTTGTAACTTTTGCTGCATAATGCTGCAAGTTACAACACTATTTTACAGGGATCGTGGATGTGTCTTTAGGTGGGTTCCTGCCAATAAAAGGATACTGTTCCAGCGTCATTATCTGTCCGCTGATGGGACCGCACTCATCAGAGAGCCAGTATATAGCAGCAGCAGCGATTTCTTTTGGCCATATAATTCTTCCCGCAGGAGCATATACATTGGGCAGGTCTTTATACCAGTCGTCTGCAAGTCCGTGTTCCCGTTTACGGATGGTCTCATTTTCGGTAAGCACCCATCCGGGGTTGATCTGGTTGACCCTAACCCCGTGTTCCCGGAATAATGTATCCCCGAGGTTTTGGGTCATTGTCATTAAGCCGCCTTTGGAAACGCTGTAAGCAAATAAATTGGGCTCGCCGCTGAAGGCATTCACCGACCCGATATTCAATACACAACCTCTTTGTTTACCCAGGTGAGGGAGTGCTGCTTTGATCAGCGCAAAAGGAGCAATAGTATTGATCTCTAAAACTTTTCTGAGCAGGGGCAGGTCTGTAGTATGAAGATTGGAGGAAGCCACTACAGCCGCATTATTTACTATGGCGTCCAGTTTGCCAAAGGTTTTCACTGCAAGATCAACCAGCCGTTGCGGCGCGCCTTCATCTGTTATATCTTCTATGTGCAGTACGGCATTTTCCTTTCCCAGGGCTGCCACTACTTCTTCACCCCATTCTTTTTCCAATCCGTGCACTACTACTTTTGCGCCTTCTTCCACACAGCGCATGGCAATAGCTTTACCGATCCCTGTGCAACTTCCTGTTATTATAATGACTTTGTTTTGTAAGCGCATTACTAATTTTAAATTTGAGATTTCAAATTTGAAATTTTTATACCGGTTTCAACACACTCTTCACCACTTCTCCCTTGTGCATTTTTTCGAAGGCCTCGTGCCAATCGGTTACGGACCATACACCGCCGATAATAGGTCTTACATCCAGCTGACCACTTGCCAGCAATGCGATCACCCGTTCCCATATTGGCCAGTTGTGGCTGAAGCTTCCCTGCAGGGTTACGTTTTTCTGTACCAGCGGATCAAGCGAGAAATTTAAAGGCTGAGGTCCCCAGCCGACTTTTGAAATTGTTCCTTTAGGGCGAACCAACTGTAACGCCATCTTTAAAGTTATACTTGCGCCGGCAGCGTCAATCACGCAATCCGCGCCCATGCCATCGCGCTGGGTTGCCCAGGGCATCGCATCACCAATAACGGCTTCACAACCATATTGCTGTGCTATTTCAAGACGATGACGATCTGCTTCTAATCCGACTACCGCTACCTCTGCACCGCAAAGTCTTGCCATTGCTGCACACAAAATACCAATAGTACCCGGGCCCATTACAATCACCCGGTCGCCTGGTTTTAATCTTGCGTTCTCCACTACGGCGTTAAATGCCACACAACATGGTTCTGTCAGGCAGGCCTGTTCAAAAGCCAGTTGGTCGGGCACTCTATGCAAACAGCGTGCAGGCACGCGAACGTATTTTGTCATTGCGCCGTTTACACCATACCCAAATCCTTTACGTCCCGGATCAAGATTGTACAAACCACTTCTTGTCATCGGGCTGTCGGGATTGATCACCGCTGCTGTTTCACTAACTACTCTGTCGCCCTCTTTCCAGCCCGTAACACGGCTGCCTAAGGCAACAATATGTCCGCCAAATTCATGACCTAATACTACCGGGTAATTTACCGGCCAGCTATGGTCTGCCGTCCATTGATGCAGATCGCTGCCGCAAACGCCTACATTGGCAACTTCCAGCAACACATCTTCATCGCCTATTTCCGGTTTCTCTATTTCTCTTATTTCTACAGATCCTTTTTCAGGAGCATAATTTACAACCGCTGCAGATTTCATGTTAATATTTAATATTTGAGATTTGGGATTTGAAATACTGAAGTTTAATCAGGTTGACCAAATTAAAACATTTCAAATTTCAGATTTTAAATTTCATATTCATGTATTTTTTGGCAGATTAGCCTGAGTGAGCTTTCGAGGTCTCCGTCGGCGGTCTTAAAAGCATCCGCATCAATGGTGAGCGGGGCGCCTAAAACTACCAGAGGTGCGCCATATTCGGGGCAGCGGATAGCCTGCTCCAGCGTTAAGCCTCCCACTGCCTGTACAGGGATCTTTACTGCCTGCACTACTTCCTTCAACTGGTCGAGCGGGCTGGGCATCCTTTCCCCACGCGCTGCAATACCCCGGCGCTCATCATACCCGATATGATGGATCACATAATCACAGCCAAGGTCTTCCAGCCATTTTGCTGCAGCTACCATATCGGGGCATCCCAGGTTATCTCCCATTACTTTAGCGCCAAAATCCTGTCCTGCTTGTACCACGCATTTGATGGTTTCTTCGTGAGCCCTTGCCATTACTACTACATGTGTCGCTCCCGCTTTAGCCATCATTTCGGCTTCCAGGTAGCCGCCGTCCATGGTCTTCAGATCTGCAACTATAGGCACTCCCGGAAAAGCCTCTCTTAGTTTTTTTACTCCGTGCAGCCCTTCTGCAAGGATCAGGGGGGTACCGGCTTCAAGCCAGTCAACACCTGCACGCATGGCAAGTGCTGCCGTTTCAAGCGCCTCGTCTATATTAGTAAGGTCAAGAGATATCTGTACAATTGGTTTCATATCGTCATTTTTGGTGATGCAGCCGGTTGCTGCGTTAATTTTTTTACTAAAGAGTTGAAATTACTGCTGTTAATACTCAAAAAAGCGTCTGCAGCAGCATAAATTATTTATCTCCACACATCTGTTTTCTCCGCTTTAAACATACGGTATACCAGCACGGTGCTGACCATCATCATAATCGCTCCGAGCAGAAAAGGTGCTCCCGGAAAATATACCGGCGCTGTTTTGCCGGTAAAATAAGCAAAAAGATTTGTCATCAGCGGCGGTCCGATAATAGTAGTGGCGCTCATCATGCTGGTAAGAGCGCCCTGTAACTCACCCTGTTCGTTGGAAGGGACATGGTTGGAAATAACTGCCTGTAGGGCCGGGCCACCAATGCCGCCAAGGCAATAAGGGATAAGAAATACAAGCATCATCCAGCTTTGCGAGGCAAAAGCAAACAACAGCAAGCCTATGGCATATAATGCGAGCCCTACATAGATGCTCTTCTCATTGCCCAGCCGGGGATTTACTATTCTTATCAGTCCACCCTGCACCAATCCTACCAGTAAACCTACGATCCCTAATGAAATGCCAACCATTTTTTCGTCCCACCCGAATTTTTCCATATTGAAAAAAGCCCATGTACTTTGTACGGAATGTACTGCAATATATACCAGCATCAGTGAAATGATCAACCCGCTTAGCGCAGGATATTTGCGCAGGTGCAGTAAGGAGCCGACAGGATTAGCCCTTTTCCAGGAAAAACTACGTCTTTGTTCTTTGCCCAGTGATTCAGGCAAAACAAAATAGCCATACAGCCAGTTGAGCAGCGTGAGTATGGCGGCTGCCATGAAGGGCACGCGGGGGCCTACGCTGCCCAGGAGCCCGCCAATTACAGGTCCGATAATAAAGCCAAGCCCGAAAGCGGCCCCGATCATGCCGAAGTTTTTGGCGCGGTCTTCATGAGAGCTGATATCAGCTATATAAGCTGCTGCAGTAGTGAAGCTGGCGCCGGTAATGCCTGCGATGATCCTCCCGATAAAAAGCCAGGAGATATTGGGAGCTACTGTCAACAGCAGATAATCAAGCCCGAACCCGAATAAGGAGAATAGCAGAACAGGACGTCTTCCATACCGGTCGCTGAGGTTGCCTAATACAGGAGCGCACAGGAACTGCATAATGGCAAATGCAAAAGTGAGCCATCCGCCCCAGCGCGAAGCATCACTGAGGTTGCCATGTATCAATTGCTCTATAAGCTTAGGCATGACGGGTATAATGATGCCGAAGCCAATGGTATCAACCAGTAATGTGATGAAAATAAAGCCCAGCGCAGCTTTTTTGGATGAAGGCATGGAAGATTTGAAATTTGAGATTTGAAAGCCGGCAAAAATACGGTATAGCTTAACCGGTTATGCTATCGTTGATAATTTTTTTGTTGCTTACCATTCCCCAAGCGTCTGTACACCGTTGGCATATTTTGCTTCGTGGTCCAGCAACCATTTTTTTCTCCATAAATCGCCGCCATAGCCCACAAGGCTGCCATTTGCCCCAATTATACGATGACAGGGCACTACAATACACAGCTGATTTTTTCCATTGGTAGTACCCACCGCTCTTATTGCCTTTACATCTCCGGTTCGTTTTGACAGTTCGAGATAGGATATGGTTTTACCATAAGGAATATCTAAAAGCGCATTCCAGACTTTCAACTGGAAAGTTGTTCCATCCTGCCTGAATGGAAAATCGAATACTCTTCTTTTTCCTTCAAAATATTCATTCAATTGTTGTATGCAACGTTCTGCGGTCACATTTTTTTCGGGATTGGATACCAATGATGATTCATCCAGTTTCGGTCCCTTCCATGTATTTACAAATAATATGGCATTTACCGCTTCTTCATCAACCCTTATTTCTAACAGGCCAATGGGAGAGGAGTAATAGGTTGTATATATACTTTTTACTAACACAATAACATTCTCGAAATGGTAAATGTAGTGGTTTATAACTATTTGATTGAGGCTGGTTGATAACTTTTTGTAAGAGTTTCCCGTAACTTAACGCTGTAAATAACGAATAGCATTTAAGACGAGATATACTATACTATGCCATATCGCTATAAGGTTATAATTCTGCTCTGCTCTTTAACCACACTTACTTATCTTGATCGTATCTGTATTTCTCTGGTTGGTGTAAGGCTTAAGACCGACCTGCAGCTCAATAATGAACAATTCGGCTGGGTACTTGCTGTTTTTACTTTAGCCTATGCATTGTTTGAAATTCCATCGGGAATGCTGGGCGACCGCATAGGGCCGCGTGTTGTATTTATCCGCATTGTTTTATTCTGGTCGCTGTGCACGGCACTAACGGGAATGGCTAATGGCCTGATGCTGTTGCTGGTGATCCGCTTTCTTTTCGGAATGGGAGAATCCGGAACTTATCCCAATGCATTATTAGTGGTATCAAGATGGTTTCCTGTCCGGGAAACAGGCCGGTCGCTTACCTGGGTGGGTATTGGTTCGCAGATAGGGTCGGCTATTGCACCGCTCATTATTGTTCCGCTGGCAATGCATTATGGCTGGCGCATGCCATTTTTTGTGAATGCTTTCATAGGAGTGATATGGGTATTGATTTGTTATAAATGGTTTCGTGATTTTCCTGAGCAGATGAAGAATATTTCACCCGAAGAATTACAGTTGATTAAAAATAATCGCCGTTTTTCGTCGGAACAGCATCTTGTTTCATGGAAGATTATTTTTCGAAACCGCACGTTATGGGCTCTGATGCTGATGTACTTCTGCTGCCAGTGGAGCAATTATTTTTTTGTAGCGTGGATGCCGCTTTACCTGCAGGAAGGAAGACATTTTTCGGAGAATGATATGAAAACAATAACGTTCATCTTATTCACCATCGGTATAAGCGGTTTTCTCATTGGTGGATTTGTTGGCGACTGGCTGCCAAAGAGAAAAGGATTAAAATTCGGCCGCCGCTTTGTTGGACTAACAGGTTTATGCTGTTGTGGATTGTTGATTTTCATAGCGGCCGTCGTTCCGCAAAATATGGCTTCTGTAATATGCCTCATAGCTGCTAACGGCTGTTTTGCTTTTGGGGTGATGGTGTCGTATGCTGTATGCGCAGATATCGGGAGAAATAATACAGGCACTGTTACCGGCGCTATGAATTTTTTCGGGCAGATGGGCGCTTTTATCATGTCGCTTTTGTTTGGTAAAATAGCCGATGCCACTAACAATTTTGATCAACCGTTGTTTTTAGTAGGCGCGGTAATGATAGCAGGTGGCTTATTGTGGCTGGTGATTGATCCTACGAAGCAATTAAAAGGGGAGTGATACTTTTTAACCGATACGGCTGCCGTTGATAACTTTTTGCCCCGGCTGCAGCAATACTACATTACTGTCTTCGGTGTATACGCCCAGTACAAGGCATTCGCTGAAAAAATTGGCTATTTGTTTTACGGGAAAATTCACTACGGCTACCACCTGCCTGCCGGCAAGCTCTTCCGGAGTGTACAAAGCAGTGATCTGTGCCGAAGATCTTTTTATGCCAAGGTCGCCAAAATCTATAGTAAGCTGGTATGCGGGCTTCTTTGCTTTGGGGAAAGGCGCGGCTTCCAGAATGGTGCCAACACGTATATCTATTTTTTCAAAATCATTCCAGGAGATCATGATGCTAAAATAAGCTAATGTTAAGTTAACACTTATTGTGTCGTTAACAATTGTGAGACGTGAAAGATGAGACGTGAGATTTTCACGCCTGCCTGTGGGCAGACAGGTTTGATTTCTGACGTTTCACGATAAGCATTTTATTTCTTAAATACTCCTGAATACAGTTTAGTATCGTAATGAATAGTAATGAGGCCACCCTTATTGTACTTATTGAATAATGCTCTGAGAGCATCTGTCACAGCCTTGTATCCGTCTTCACCTTCTGCAGGCATGTATGAAGAAGATAACAACCTTCCTTTCAATCCTTCAAAATCAAAAACCTGCTGGTTGGGGAATATCTGAAGATGACAATTTTGAGGGTGAAAAAAAGCCCGGATATTTTCCGTATTGATATTGCGGTGGTCAACCTGCACATAATCTTTACTATGGTTGACAATCAGCTGATCGTATTCCTTTTCAAAAGAGGAGTTGGTAAGGCGCTCATTCCATATCAATATTACTAATCCTCCTGGTTTAAGTATGCGTAAAAACTCAGCCTTGGCTTTACCCGCATCAAACCAATGAAAAGCCTGCCCGGCAACAACAGCATCCACACTCTGGCCGGGGATGGTGGTCGCTTCAGCGGTTCCATTAATGGCTTTAAAACCGGGATGATTTTTCAATAGTTGTTCAGACATTTCACGCATAGGCGCATTAGGCTCTACACCAAAGACTGTATATCTGTTCTTTAAAAACAGGGTTGCGGAAATACCTGTGCCGGAGCCTATATCTGCAATAACTTTCGACGCAGGAAATTTGTAATGCGTTTGCAGCCATGACACGATTTCTTCCGGGTATCCGGGGCGGTATTTTACATAATTTTCAACCCGGTTGCTGAATCTGGTGGTGCTGTTTGATGGCATGATGATAACAGATTATGAACTAAAATTAAGAGTAAGGACCGGATCATGCGTACAAAGGGAGATGATATTCTTACCAGATCTGCCTTAAATTTAGTCAAATGAAAGAAAATTATACAAAACAAAAAAAATCAGGGTTTCTTAAAATATTTTTCCTTCTCAGTTGTCTTCATAAGTAAGAGCGCTCTTAAAGCAACAAATTATAAAACAAAAATTAAGTAAATAATGACAGCAAGAGATTTTGGAATGGGATTCTTAGGAAGAAGCCCTTTCGATAAAGAAGCAGGAAAACAATTCCGGGAAAAATGGTCAACAATGACTGACAGCGAAAAGCTGGAATTTGCAAATGAGCGGTTCGGGAAAATGGGGGAAGACCGTTTTTCGGTGGAGAAATTGGATGAACTTTGTGAAAAATGGACAAAAATGTCGGCGGAAGAAAAGCAGGCGTTTGTAGATGAACGTAAGAACGCTTTTGAAAGCCGTCGCCTGCAGGGTTTGCATGGATTCTGGGGCTGGCGACATTAATGAAAAACAAGGGCACTTCTATACAGCAACAGAAGTGCCCTTTATTTAATCAATCATATGTAATAAAATATGAAAAAGAGAGGTGTAAAAATAGCGCTAATTGGGGTCGTAGTATTGGCGGCCGTAAGTGCTGTGGTTATGTTGCTATGGAATTGGCTGATGCCGGTTATTTTCGGATTAGTCCCCATTAATTTCTGGCAGGCATTAGGGTTGTTCCTGCTTACCCGCATTCTCTCCGGGCGTTTTGGATTTCTCGGAAGCAGGATGATGATGCGCGAAAGAGGAAATCATCTCCGGGGAAAATGGATGAACATGACACCGGAGCAGCGCAAGGAATTTATCAATAAAAGACGGAATTTCCGTTTTGACCATCCTTTCGGAGGAGAACATTTTGATATGGAAGGGCAAGCACAGCAAGGTGATGGAGGTAAATGAGCATACCGGAAAAGCCAATGTTGAGCAGCTTGTAAAAGAGCATCAGCCCCGCCTGAAATCGTTTATCAGGAAACGGGTTGCTAACAGCGAGGATGCAGAAGATATTTTGCAGGATGTCTTTTATCAACTGATAAAAACAGTAGAGAATAATATCAGCCCGATTGAGCAGGTCACGGCATGGCTATACCGCGTAGCCCGGAACGCCATCATTAATAAAGGCAGGAAGAAGCGCGAAGAAGCGCTGCCGGCTTCCAGGTATGATGATGAAGGAAATGTGTTGGAAGCGTTTTCGGAAATCCTGTTCAATGATGATGACCCGACCCCCGAAACGGAGTATATGCGATCATTGGTCTGGAAAGAGCTTGAAGCAGCTTTATCTGAATTACCGCAGGAACAAAGAGAGGCTTTTGAGCTAACGGAATTAGAAGGACTGCCTGTGAAAGAAGTTGCAAAAACGATGGATGTACCTCTTAATACTTTGTTATCCCGAAAACATTATGCCGTAAAATACCTGCGTACCCGGCTGTACGGATTGTACAAAGACCTTATGGAATATTGATTGTACACCCTTTTATTGCTGAAAGCCCACCACCCATTGCTATCATCCAATCGCCGCGATGAATTTTTCCATTTCTGCCTGTGTTCCCACAGTAATTCTCGACCATTTTCCATCTTCTTCATAGATGCGCGTGCCGATGATGTTGTGCTGCTTCAGTTGTTCAAAAAAATCTTTTTTATAGTTCGTCAATGAGAAGTAAATAAAATTTGTATTCGATGGAATGCAGGAGATCCCCATTTTTTCCATTTTTTCGATAGTGTATTTCCTGCTTTGATGGATTTTAGTATACACTTCTTTTACAAAATGCTCATCCTGCAGCGATGCCAGTGCGGCGGCGGTGCTTACCACGCTGATGCTGCCATTTGGCCATGATTGCAGTTGGGCGATGGCGTCAATGGTTTCCGCATGCGCTATAGCGTAACCGGCTCTTGCGCCTGCCAATCCATAGATCTTTGAAAATGTTTTAGCGATCACCAGGTTCCTGTTTTGCAAAACCAGTTCACTTAAAGATCGTTCCTCTGTAAAATCGAGGTAAGCTTCGTCCAATAATATCATTGCTTTTTGCGAAGCTTCTTTTACAAACTGAACCAGCGTATCCCTTTGGCATATAGTACCTGTAGGATTATTGGGGTTGCAGATATAAATAAGGGTTGTGGCCGGTGTTATAGCGCTGAGCACTGCCTGCAGATCAATTTTTTTATCTGCTGTGAGCGGCACTGTAATTTTGATGAGCCCTATATGTTGTGCCGCGCCGGTAAAATAGTCAAAGGTGGGTGAAGGCACTACAATGTTCCCTTTTTTTAAAGCTGCCAGGCGTGCCATCATATCCAGTATTTCTGTTGAGCCTGCGCTCATCAGGATATTTTCAGCCCTTACTTTATTTTTTTGCGCTACCAGCGCTATCAATGTATTGAGCTGCTCCCCATTGTAGCGGTTGCTGAACACGATGCTCTCCGCCATTGCCTTTCGTGCCAGGGGAGAAGGTCCGTAAGGATTTTCATTGGCTACCAGCCGGATGGGTTTGTTATCGTTTTTACCAGGAGACCATCCGCTAAACGTGCCCGCTATATTTTCCAATGGGGCTATGCCTGCGCCGGCAAGTCCGAGCCCTACCTGTTTCAGCCAGTTTCTCCTGTTGGTAGACATATAATGTTTATTTTAAGAAAATGAAGAATAGTATACTAAACCTGTCGTTGTTGATTGTTAAATGTTACGGCTTACCCTAATATTGGCGCCTGCTGCTTAATCGGTTGTTGAGCTTGTGTAAAATTAAAGAAAATTATAATGTATTATTTCTTTTATACCTTTTGTACAGAAAACGACAAATGCGCAAATCTGGTCCCGCAGGAATTCTTCTGTGCCGGAAATGGGGTATTTTCACATTTCGAAACATCCCTGGGCTAAAAAATATAATATTTTTCAAAATTTCTCTCTCAACTATTTGGCAATGATCATTCAGTCACATACCTTTGCACTCCCAAAATCAAAAGGGTACTTAACGGTATGTCTCAAAGAATCAGAATAAAATTACAGAGCTACGATCACAATCTGGTGGATAAATCCGCCGAAAAGATCGTAAAAACTGTGCGCAGTACCGGTGCAGTGGTAACAGGTCCTATTCCTTTACCTACTCAGAAAAAGATATTTACGGTATTGCGTTCACCCCACGTAAACAAGAAGAGTCGCGAGCAGTTCCAGTTGTCTACGCACAAGCGCCTGCTGGATATTTATACCTCTTCTTCCCGTACGGTAGATGCGCTGAGCAAGCTTGATCTGCCAAGCGGTGTGGATGTTGAGATCAAAGCATAAGCATATCCGAAAGGATATTTTAAAAGTAACTTTTAGTTCTTAAAATATATTCTATCTGCCAACTCTCCGCCAAGGCGGGGGATAAAGCAGCGCTGGATAGCCGGAAAGGAGCCTAACGCCTCTTGGCTGTACCTGATGAAGGTAAGCTTCCGGTTTTTGAGCATTAAAAATATGAACTAGCCCCTCGAGGTTAGTTTACCGCTGGTACTTCCTCTTTCACAAGTGGGAAATACGGGAAAAGGTCGGCGGCAAACGGGGATTGAAGATTGGATAATACTATCCGTCTGTCTCTTTAACACAGGGGTATAAATACAAAACAATGAAAGGTATTATCGGAAAAAAAATCGGGATGACCAGCATCTTCAATCCGGCAGACGGTAGGCAGACTGCTGTTACTATTATTGAAGCTGGTCCCTGTGTGGTTACACAGGTGAAAACAAAAGAGACGGATGGTTATAGCGCTGTTCAATTAGGCTTCGGCGATAAAAATGAAAAGCATACCTCAAAGTCAGAAGCCGGTCACTACGCCAAATCAAATACTGCCGCTAAAAAGTTCGTAAAAGAATTCCGCGATTTTTCTCTCGAAAAAAATATTGGTGAAACAGTTACGCTCGACATCTTCGCTGAAGGCGATAAGGTGGATGTAGTTGGTACTACCAAAGGTAAAGGCTTCCAGGGTGTTGTTAAACGCCATGGCTTTAGCGGGGTAGGAGAGCAGACTCACGGTCAGCACGACCGCCAGAGAGCTCCGGGTTCTATCGGTAACTCATCCGATGCTTCCCGTGTATTCAAAGGTATGCGCATGGCAGGTCGCATGGGCACCGACCGTGTGAAAATCAAAGGACTGAAGGTGGTAAAGCTTTTCCCTGAAAAGAATTACATCCTGGTAAGCGGGGCGGTTCCTGGTTATAATGGTTCAATTGTATTAATTCAAAAGTAATATCACTGCCGGTACACGGTTACACTGTGTACCGGCAAAATTTTTATACAATGCAAGTAGATATTTTAAATAAGGAAGGTAACAAGACAGGCCGCACTATTGAACTGCCTGATGATATTTTTGGTATCGAGCCGAATGATCATGTGATCTATCTTTCCGTAAAACAATTTTTGGCTGCACAGCGCCAGGGCACGCATAAGGTAAAGACCCGTGCTGAAGTGCACGGCGCCAGCCGCAAGCTGCACCGCCAGAAAGGTACAGGCGGAGCCCGTAAAGGTAATATCCGCAACCCGCTGTATAAAGGTGGTGGTACCGTATTCGGACCTAAGCCGCACAGTTATGATATCAAGCTGAACCGTAAGGTGAAGGACCTGGCAAAGATCTCCGCGCTGTCTTATAAAGCCAAGGAAAATGCGATTGTGGTGGTAGAAGATCTTGCATTGAATACCCCTAAGACCAAAGAAGCGCAGAATGTGCTTAAAGGCCTTAAGCTTGATAAGAAAAGGACATTGTTTGTAATGCCTGAATATAATGAGAGCGTGCAGTTGAGCTTTCGCAATATCCCTACCGTGCTGGGCGTATTGCTGGCAGATGTGAATACATATGATATCGTAAACAGCGATGTATTGTTATTGACAGAGAATGCAGCAAAAATATTTTCTGAAGAAGAAGCAACTGTTGAAGCATAATTAAAAAATCGAAAAAATTTCAAATTTTCATCCCGCTAAAAGCGGGACAAATTTTCAAATTAACAGAGATGAAATTTGCAGATGTTCTGATAAAGCCGATCATAACCGAAAAAAGCAATAAGCTTTCTGAAAAAAGAAATGTTTACGCTTTTCGTGTTGACCGCAAAGCCAACAAGCTGGAGATAAAAAAGGCGATAGAAGCTTTTTATGGTATCAGTGTTACTGAGGTGAATACTGTAGTATCTCCCAGCAAGAGTAAGTCGCGTTTCACTAAAGCCGGTGTTATCTCCGGACGCAAGCCGGCTTATAAAAAAGCTTATGTAACAGTGGCCGAAGGAGAAAGCATTGATTTGTACGGAAGTTTATAACCGCAAAAAAATTATAGTCTGCGAAGCTGAAAATTTCGCAAAAAAGTATACGACATGGCAGTAAAAAAATACAAACCGATCACGGCAGGGATGCGTTGGAGAATAGGAAACTCATATGCTGAGCTTACTACAGATACTCCCGAAAAAAGCCTGCTGGAAGCAAAGTCCGGCACCGGTGGCCGCAACGTGCAGGGACGCCGCGCAATGCGTTATATTGGCGGTGGTCATAAGAAGAAATACCGCATCATTGATTTTAAAAGAGATAAGAAAAATATTCCGGCTACTGTTGCAAGTATCGAATATGATCCCAACCGTTCTGCTTTCATCGCATTGCTGAATTATGCTGACGGGGAAAAAAGATATATCATAGCGCCGCAGGGCTTACAGGTAGGTGCATCGGTTATCAGCGGCGACAGTGTGGCTCCTGAGGTAGGAAATGCATTGCAGTTGAAGAACATGCCTTTGGGTACCAATGTGCATAATGTAGAGCTGCAGCCGGGACAGGGTGGAAAGCTGGTGCGCAGCGCCGGTGGTTCAGCCCAACTGAGCAACAAGGAAGATCTGTACGGAGTATTGAAAATGCCGAGCGGTGAGCTCAGGAAAATATTGATCAATTGTTATGCTACTGTAGGTATCGTAAGCAATAGTGATCACAGTCTTGAAAGAGCCGGTAAGGCAGGTGTAAACCGCTGGAAAGGTATTCGCCCGCGTACCCGTGGAGTAGCGATGAACCCAGTTGATCACCCGATGGGTGGTGGTGAAGGAAGAGCATCCGGAGGACACCCAAGATCAAGAACCGGCAAGTATGCAAAAGGTCTCAAGACCCGTAAGCAGAAAGGCTCTGATAAGCTGATCATACAGCGTAAGAACGGAAAGAAGCTGACTAAATAAAAAATAGTGGTAAGTAGTAAGGGGTAAGTGATAAGTAAGTAAATCAGCAATTTCAAATTTCAAATTTCAAATTAAGATATGGCTCGTTCAATTAAAAAAGGCCCTTATGTAGCAGATTACCTTGAGAAAAAGGTACTTGCTATGAACGAAGGAAAAGCAAAAAAAGGTGTGATCAAAACCTGGAGCCGCCGCTCAACGATTACTCCGGATTTCGTGGGTAACACTTTCGCGGTGCACAACGGTAATAAATTCATACCGGTATATGTTACCGAGTTTATGGTAGGACACAAGCTGGGTGAGTTTGCACCAACCAGGAACTTTAAAGGACACTCAAGTAAGAAAATAGCGTAATAAAACAGTTACAGGTTACAGGTTACAAGTTACATGGAGCCTGCAACCAGAAATTATAAAATAATGGAAGCAGTAGCAAAACTCAGAAACTATCCTACCTCTCCCCGCAAAATGCGTTTGCTGGCAGACGTAGTCCGCGGAATGGATGTAGAGAAAGCTTTGTCAATACTGGAACATCATCCCCAGCATTCTTCTACTCCCCTGTACAAATTACTGCGCAGCGCGGTAAGCAACTGGGAACAGGCGAATGATGGGAAAAGCGCAGCAGACAGCGGGCTGCTGGTAAAAACAATTTTTGTGGATGGCGGCAGGGTGCTGAAAAGAATGCTGCCTGCTCCGCAGGGAAGGGCTTACAGGGTGCGTAAACGCAGCAATCATGTAACTGTAATTGTTGACCAGAAACAATAAGTGAAAATATTCAAATAATAAACATGGGTCAGAAAGCAAATCCAATTGGTAACAGGTTAGGGATCATCCGCGGTTGGGAAAGCAACTGGTACGGCAGCAAAAGAGATTTCTCTAAAAAGCTGATTGAAGACAACAAGATCAGAACTTACCTGAATGCCCGTATCAACAAAGGTGGTATTTCCAAAATCGTAATTGAGCGTACGCTGAATAAGCTGATCGTTACCATTCATACCTCCAAACCTGGTATTATCATTGGTAAGGGCGGCGGAGAAGTTGACCATATCAAAGAAGAATTGAAAAAGCTTACCGGGAAGGAAGATGTGCAGATCAATATTCTGCAGGTTCGCCGCCCCGAGCTGGATGCAAATATCGTAGCCGACACTATTGCAAGGCAAATAGAAAACCGTATCAATTATAAGCGTGCTATCAAATTGTCAATAGCTTCCGCGCTTCGTATGGGTGCTGAAGGAATTAAAGTAAAGGTTAGCGGACGTTTGGGCGGCGCTGAAATTGCCCGTACAGAAGAGATCAAGCAGGGACGCGTGCCTTTGCATACTTTCCGTATGGAAATTGATTATGCGAATGTATTTGCACTGACAGTATATGGAAAGATCGGTATTAAAGTATGGATCTGTAAAGGAGAAGTGCTTAGCAAAAGAGACCTGAATCCTAATATTATAGACGGAAAGGCAGAAGGAGGAATGAATGAAGGACGCCGTGATGACAGAAGAGGTGGTGACAGGGACAGAGGCGGGGATAGAAGAGGCGGAGACAGAAGAGGCGGGGATAGAGATAGAAGAGGCGGAGACAGGAGATAGTTTTTTAAGTGGTATGTGATAAGTGATAAGTGGTAAGAACAATATTTAAAATTTTCAAATTGTAATATAATGTTACAGCCGAAGAGAACAAAACACAGAAAAGCGCAGAAAGGACGTATCAGGGAAGTAGCCAAGCGTGGTTCAACCATTTCTTTTGGTTCATTTGCACTGAAGGCCCAGGAGCCGATCTGGCTTACCAACCGCCAGATCGAATCTGCCCGTCAGGCTATGACGCGTGCTATGAAGCGTGAAGGTAACGTGTGGATCCGTATATTTCCTGATAAGCCTATTACCCGTAAGCCTGCGGAAGTGAGGATGGGTAAAGGTAAAGGTAATCCAGAATTCTGGGCTGCGGTAGTAGAACCGGGGCGTATCATATTCGAAGCTGACGGAGTTCCGGAGCAGGTAGCGAGAGAGGCAATGCAGTTGGCCGCAGCTAAACTGCCTATTAAAACACAATTTATTGTCCGCCGCGATTACGCAGGATAAACGTTTTTAATTTTCAAACTGAATAGTAATGTCAAAGAAAGCTGAATTTATCAGTAGCCTGAATGGGTTGAACGAAGCGGATCTGCAGGCACGGATCAATGAAGACGAGTTGCGTCTCAAGAAATTAAAATTCGCGCATGCTACTTCGCCATTGGAAAACCCGATGAGCATCAAGTCGCTTCGCAGGGATATTGCAAGGTTGAAAACTGAATTAAAGAAAAAAGCTAAAAGCTAAATACAATGGCTGAAAGAAATTTGCGTAAAACAAAGACCGGGGTGGTAACCAGCAACAGGATGGATAAAACCGTTACCGTTGCAATTGAGATCAAAGTAAAGCACCCTATCTATGGTAAGTTCGTAAAAAAGACTACCAAGTTCCACGCCCATGATGAAAAGAATGAGTGTGGCGTTGGTGATACCGTGAAAATCATGGAATCACGTCCGCTGAGCAAAACAAAGCGCTGGCGCCTGGTGGAAGTAGTTGAGAAAGCGAAATAAGAAAAGCTGTCAGCTATCAGCTATCAGCTGGGTTGGACACTATTAAATTGTATAAATGCTGACAGCTCAAAGCTGACAGCCAAAAGCCAAATAAAATGATTCAGCAAGAAAGCAGGTTAAATGTAGCAGATAACAGCGGTGCGAAAGAGGTGCTTTGTATTCGGGTGCTGGGAAACAGCGGACAGGATTATGCAAAGATCGGCGACAAGATCGTTGTAACAGTTAAAGACGCCATCCCTGCCGGCGGCATAAAAAAAGGAACCGTTACAAAAGCAGTGATCGTTCGTACTAAAAACAAGCTGCGTCGTAAAGATGGTTCTTATATCCGCTTCGACGATAATGCGGTAGTGCTGCTCAACCAGGCAGACGAGCCAAGAGGTACCCGTATCTTCGGACCGGTAGCCAGGGAACTGCGCGATAAAGGATATATGAAAATTGTATCTCTTGCGCCTGAGGTATTATAGAGCATTCAGCTATCAGCTATCAGCTTTTAGCGAATATGAAATATAAACTTAATCGGCTGATAGCTGATAGCTGGCAGCCAAAAGCGAAATAAAAATGAGCACAAGATTTAAACCCAAGTTTAACATTAAGAAAGGCGATTCAGTAGTGATCATTGCCGGTGACGATAAGGATGTAAAAAAGCCCCGCAAGGTGCTGGAAGTATTCCCTGATAAGGGTCGTGTGGTGGTGGAAGGCGCCAATATCATTACCCGTCATACCAAGCCCTCTGCTCAGAATACAAAGGGCGGGCTGGTAAAAAAGGAAGCTCCTATTCACATCAGCAATGTTATGCTTTGGGATGCAAAAAAAGGTGAAGCTGCTAAAGTAAAGCGTGAAAGGGAAAACGGTAAGCTGGTTCGTACTTCAAAAAAATCCGGCGCAACAGTTTAATTCATTTTTTAACGATCTGAAAAGATACGTGTAATAAAATAAGACAAGATGAGCACTACAAAATATTCTCCGAGGTTAGCTGAAAAGTACAGGAAGGATGTTGTACCGGCGTTGATGAAGCGCTTTGGATACAAAAGCATCATGCAGGTTCCTGAGTTGGAAAAAATTTGCCTGAACCGTGGGGTAAACGGGGCAGTGAACGACAAAAAGCTGGTTGATATTGCAGTGGAAGAGCTGGCTACCATTACCGGTCAGAAGCCTGTTGCAACAGTATCACGAAAAGATATTTCCAACTTTAAGCTTCGTAAAGGCGTTCCGATCGGTGCAAGGGTAACGCTGCGGGGAGTAAAAATGTATGAATTCATGGATCGCCTGATCTCTGCGGCTTTACCCCGTGTGCGCGACTTCAGGGGCATTAATGAAAAAGCTTTTGACGGGCGCGGTAACTATACGCTCGGTATTACAGAGCAGATCATTTTTCCCGAAATAGATATTGACAAAGTGAATAAGATCACTGGTCTTGATATCACTTTTGTTACTTCGGCAAATACCAATGAGGAAGCGTACGAACTGCTGAAAGAACTGGGTATGCCTTTCAAAAATGCAAAAAAGGACTAAAACCGGAAATTAAATATCAAAATCCCGGTTAATCAACGGGTTTTGAAATTGTAATCATAAGAATCAAATTAATATGGCAAAAGAATCAGTAAAAGCCAGACAAAGAAAAAGAGAACGTTTAGTGGAGCAGTATGCTGAAAAGCGTGCAGCCCTTAAAGCGGAAGGCGATTGGAAAGCGCTTGATGCGTTGCCTAAAAACTCATCTAAAGTACGTTTGAAAAACCGCTGCCAGGTGTCCGGGCGTCCCAGGGGGTATATCCGTTATTTCGGATTATCAAGAGTGGCATTCCGCGATATGGCGTTGAATGGCATCATACCCGGTGTAAAGAAAGCAAGCTGGTAATCATTTGAAGTTTCAAATTTGAAATTTCAAATTGAATAAAAATTAAATTTTCAACTGATTAATTCATAAAAATGGTAACAGATCCTATTGCAGATTTTCTCACAAGAGTGCGTAATGCACAGATGGCTGGTCATCGTATTGTGGAAATCCCGGCTTCTAACCTTAAAAAACGTATTACAGAAATACTGTATGATCAGGGTTACATTCTGAAATATAAGTTTGAAGATGATAATAAGCAGGGAGTGATCAAGATCGCGTTGAAATACGATGCGCAAACCAGGCAGCCTGCTATCAGGTCGCTCGAAAGGGTCAGCCGCCCGGGTCTGCGCCAGTATTCCAAACCCGCAGATTTTAAGCGTGTGATGAATGGACTGGGCATTGCTATCGTGAGCACTTCCCAAGGAGTAATGACTGATAAGCAGGCAAAGGTGCAGAATGTTGGTGGTGAGGTGCTTTGCTATATCTCTTAATTAAACGGACAGTAAAAAGCTGAATGATAATTTAAGCTCTCTATACGGAGCTGAACACTTTCAGCCGGTCGCAATAAATATCAAATCTAAAATTTTAAATTTCAAATTATCATGTCTCGTATAGGTAAACAGCCCGTTGTAATCCCGTCAGGAGTAACAGTAAATGTGGGTGGGGATAATATAGTAACAGTAAAAGGGCCAAAAGGTGAGCTGAAACAGTCGGTAGACCGCGATATTACTGTAGAAGTAAAAGAAGGAGAAGTAACTTTCGGCCGCCCTACTGACCAGATACGTCATCGCGCCCTGCACGGTTTATACCGCGCCATTACAGCCAATATGGTGAAAGGTGTAACAGAAGGATATAAAAAGAACCTGGAGCTGGTAGGTGTGGGTTTTAAAGCTACCAACCAGGGTAACCTGCTTGATCTTTCGCTTGGTTATTCTCATAATATTGTTTTTGAAGTGCCTAAAGAGCTGAAGGTAGCTACTGCCCAGGAAAAGGGACAGAACCCTATCATTACACTGGAAGGGATAGACAAACAGTTGCTGGGACAGGTGGCAGCTAAATTGCGCAGCCTCCGCAAGCCTGAGCCTTATAAAGGTAAAGGGGTTAAATACGTGGGTGAGCAATTACGTCGCAAAGCTGGTAAGGCTGCCGGTAAATAAAATTTAAATAAGTAAGTAATCCCGGCAGTATCGGGACCAAAATAGAATAACATGGACGCAAAAGTTATCAGAAGACAAAAGATCAGATATAATATCCGCAAAAAGATATCTGGTACATCGCAAAAGCCCAGGCTGTCAGTATTCAGAAGCAATACTGATGTATATGCGCAATTGATTGATGATGAAACCGGTAAAACACTTGCTGCCGCTTCTTCAAAAGATAAGGATATCCAGGCGCAGAAAGCGCCCAAAGTAACGCTTAGCGGGCTTGTGGGGAAAGCTATTGCAACAAAAGCTACAGCGCTTGGCATCACTGCTGCTGTGTTTGACCGTGGCGGATACCTGTATCACGGACGTATTAAAGCAGTAGCGGAAGGTGCACGGGAAGGCGGTCTTCAACTCTGATATTTTCTGGTAAAAGAATCATAACTATAATAACAAGTTATATAATGTCAAAAGTAAATTCAAACAAGGTAAAAGCCGGCGACATCGAATTCAAAGAAAAAGTTGTGGCTATCAACCGAGTGGTTAAAACCACCAAAGGCGGACGTGCTTTCAGCTTTTCTGCATTGGTAGTTGTTGGCAATGAAAACGGCGTGGTTGGTCATGGTTTGGGAAAAGCAAAAGAAGTGCAGCAGGCTATCTCGAAGGGGATTGATGATGCCAAAAAGAACCTGATCAAAGTACCCGTAATGAAAGGTACGATCCCGCACGACCAATGGTCAAAGGAAGGCGCTGCCAAAGTGCTTATCAAGCCTGCCGCTCATGGTACAGGTGTGATAGCCGGGGGCAGTATGCGTGCCGTGCTGGAAAGCGCGGGCATTACAGACGTACTGGCAAAGTCGCTGGGCTCAGCCAACCCTCATAATGTGGTAAAAGCCACTTTCAAAGCCTTGTCGCAATTGCGCGAACCTATCGGGGTTTCTAAAGACAGAAGGATAGCTCTTAAAAAAGTTTTTAACGGATAATATTATGGCAAAAATCAAAATCACCCAGGTTAAAAGCATAATAGACAGACCTGAGCGTCAGAAAAAGACAATAGCAGCGCTGGGATTGAAAAAGATAAACGCTTCTGTGGAAGTAGAAGCCACTCCGCAAATTCTCGGAATGGTGACCAAGGTGAATCACCTGGTGAAAGTGGAAGAAGTGAAGTAATTTCAGATTTGAAATTTCAAATTTTTAATTGTAAAAGCGAGCCCGACGTTTTCCGGGCGTTGAGTAAAAAAAGATAAACATGAAACTGCATCAATTGCGTCCTGCCAAAGGCGCTACACACAATGAAAAGAGATTAGGTCGTGGTGAAGCTTCCGGGCATGGAGGCACTTCTACCAAAGGTAATAAAGGTCAGCAGTCCAGGACCGGCTACAAGATAAAAATGGCGCATGAAGGCGGCCAGATGCCTATCCAGCGCCGTTTGCCAAAGCGGGGCTTCAAAAACCCGCACAGGGTAGAATACGCAGTATTTAACCTCGGGCAGATAGAACAGCTCTCCCAGAAATATAATTTCCAGGAAATCTCCCAGGAAAGTTTATATGTGAACGGGCTGATCAAAAAGAATGAGATCGTGAAAATTCTCGGTAACGGCGAACTGAAAACCAAACTTTCATTTAAGGTAAATGCCGCAAGTGAAAAGGCTAAATCCGCCATCGAGGCAGCAGGCGGCACGCTTGAGTTGGTAAAGTAATTTTTCTTACCTTGCATGACGCATCACGGATGCGTTATTTTTCTTTTGGGCTCAAATTTAAATTGCACTATTTGTGAAGAAATTCATTCAGACACTGAGGAATATCTGGACAATCGAGGAACTGCGGGACAAAATACTGGTAACCTTGCTGCTGTTGTTGGTATATCGCTTCGGTACGCATATCGTTTTACCTGGTATTGATCCCAATAAGCTTGCTTCCTTCTCACAAAAGGCAAGTCAGGGGCTTCTTGGCTTGTTTGATACTTTTGCCGGCGGCGCATTCTCCAATGCTTCTATTCTCGGGCTGGGCATTATGCCATATATCTCTGCTTCTATCTTTATGCAGCTCATGACTATACTGGTGCCCAGTATGCAAAAGATCCAGAAAGAGGGTGACAGCGGAAGAAAGAAGATCAATCAGTGGACAAGATATCTTACCGCGATAGTTACTTTTCTCCAGGCAGGCACTTACGTAGCTTACCTGACCAATCAAAACCGCGAAGCGCTTATCCCCGCATACCAGCCTTATTTCTGGATATCAACCGTAGTATTGCTTACAGCAGGCACTCTGTTTGTAATGTGGCTGGGTGAAAAAATACAGGATAAAGGGCTGGGGAACGGTACTTCCATAATCATCATGGTGGGTATCCTGGCACGCTTGCCACAATCTCTCATACAGGAGTTCAGCGCAAAGCAGGTAAAAGGCGGGGGCGGATTAATATTCTTTTTGATTGAAATAGCTTTATTGATCGCTATCATACTGGGGCTTATTGTATTGGTGCAGGGGGTGCGTAAGATACCTGTAAATTATGCCAAGCAAATTGTGGGTAACCGGCAATTTACCGGTGCAAGGCAGTTCCTTCCCCTGAAAGTAAATGCGGCGGGTGTAATGCCTATCATTTTTGCGCAGGCGATCATGTTCCTGCCTACATTGTTTTCCTTCACTTCTTTTGAAACGGGCAAAGGTATAGCAAGAATATTTGCAGACTATAGTAACGGCTGGTATATGCTGATCTATGGAGTAATGGTAATTGCATTTACCTTCTTATATACTGCGTTAATCTTTAACCCCAAGCAGGTGGCAGACAGCCTGAAGCAAAGCAATGGCTTTATCCCGGGTGTTAAGCCAGGGCAGCCTACAACAGATTATATTGGGCAGATCATGGACCGTATTACACTGCCAGGCTCTATATTCCTCGCTATCGTGGGTATATTGCCCGGGATCGTTCACAGAGCCGGTGTTACGCCGCAGTTTGCAACATTCTTTGGGGGTACCTCCCTGCTTATCATGGTTGCCGTGATCCTCGATACGCTGCAGCAGATTGAAACACATTTGCTGATGCGCCAGTACGATGGTTTGATGAAAAGCGGACGTATACAGGGAAGACAAACATCATCACCTGTTTCTATCTGATATTGACATGGTTTATTATAAAACAAATGATGAGATCGGTTTAATCCGGAAAAGTTGTTTATTGGTAAGTGCCACCTTAGCTGAGGTGGCAAATTTTTTAAAGCCGGGTGTTACTACGCTACAGGTAGATACCATGGCCGAGCAGTATATCCGTGATAACGGCGGTGTGCCTTCTTTTAAAAATTACAAAGGTTTTCCCTTTACCTGCTGCATTTCAGTGAATGATGCTATTGTACATGGTTTTCCCAACGATACTCCTATAAAAGAAGGGGATATTGTTTCTGTAGACGTTGGCGTATTTATGAACGGATATCATGGAGACAGTGCATATACCTTTGCTGTCGGTACAATTTCTGACAAGGCAAAACAATTGCTTAGGGTCACCAAAGAATCCTTATATAAAGGGGTTGAAAAAGCTATTGCAGGCAACAGGGTTGGAGATATTGCATACGCCGTGCAGGAGCACACCGAAAAAAAATACGGTTATGGCGTGGTGCGGGAGCTGGTAGGGCATGGATTGGGAAAAGAGCTTCATGAAGAACCGCAGGTGCCTAACTTTGGTAAGCGTGGAACCGGCCTTAAAATGAAAGAAGGCCTTGTGATAGCGATCGAGCCAATGATCAATATGGGTAAAAAAGATGTTTATTACGATAAAGACGGCTGGACAGTAAGGACCAAAGACGGTAAGCCCGCAGCGCATTATGAACATACGGTGTGTGTACAAAAGAATAAACCTGATATACTCTCTTCTTTTACGGATATAGAGGCAAATGAGAAAGCAAACCCTGCTTTAGACGCTTCTTACTTTTGACAGCTTGAAAATAAAATCTTATAGTGTTATGTCAAACGTGAAACGGCGGGCAATAGATGTGAGATCCTCACATTTATCGCTTCACCTCTCACAAAGAAATACAAAAAAATATTCTTGACATAGCACTATGGCTTCACTACTGCCCAGCCTTCTGCCTGGCGTAGTATGAGCTCTCCGTTGCCGCTCGGCACAAGTGCAAAGAAATCATATATCTGGTCGCGTGTGAGCTTGCGTTCATGGAGGCTGTTGCTGCATTGTGCCACGATCACACCTTTTTCTACCAGCGCTTTCAGGTCTTCTTCAAACTGACTGCCTTTCATGGCTGCTTCGGTACCACCGGCAAAGGTGACCAGCTCTATCTGCAGCCTGCCGGCAAGTCGCGGATCAGTGAGCGCATTATTGATATTACGTATAGCTTTGCCGATGATTTTGGGATCGTTGCTGTCCAGCTGGTAGATGGCGCGATAGAATTTCTTTTTGGGCACGGCGCCAGTAAAGTCGCGGTTTTTTTCAAGAGCTGTTTGAGCGCTGAGTGTACCTGTCATTAGTATGAGCGCGAGCAATGCGATGGAACATTTTTTCATGATCTATTTTTTAAAATTTTTTATAGGTGTGAATGGTCCGTATTTATGTTGTTTTTCTGAAAAGGTATCAATATAAGGGCCATAAGGATAGTCAACCGGTTTTTTGGCGAGATCCTGCCAGTCGGTGCTCTGATCCATATGAGGTCGTTCATGGCTGTTTACAAAGGCTGCAACATCCCAGGCCTCCTCATTGCTAAGGACCGGCTTGTGAAAATCTGTTCCGAAAGGCATATTGTTTTTTACGAAAGCTGCAAAGCCGCTGAGGCGGAGCAGCCCTGCTCCGTCATTATAACTATGCACTCCCCACAGCGGTGGATATGTATATCCGTCTTTATCTGCGCTGAGCTCACCCTGCCCCGAGCTGCCATGACAGGACTGGCATTTGGCTATGTAAACCACCCTGCCTGCTACGGGATCAGCGGCACGATCAAGATAAGGGAGCTTTATAAGACTGGTGCCGGGTAATGCAATGCCTTTGGGGACGCCATCGCCCAGCCATTTCATATAGGAGAAGATCGCCTGCATTTCCCTCGAAGCGGTATCTATGGCTTTACCATTAAGGCTGCGTTGCAGGCAGTCGTTTATACGTTCATATATATTCTGCACGCCATTGTTGCGCGCCCTGTATTTGGGATAGGTGGAAAATACTTTACCGAAGTTGTTGCCATAAGGAAGGGTGCCGGCTTCAAGGTGACAATTCTGGCAATTAAGCCCATTGGTGATCTGCGCAACCGTGCCATTGGGACCCAGGTAATGTGAGGTATTAGCAATCAGATCATAGCCGTAGCGGATAAGCTCTCCCTGCCTGTTGTAATCAGGTATCTGATATCTGCCCCATCCCCGCCATGGCGCTTCCGGCAAGGCTGTTGTGGCAGCGAGCTTTTTATGGATGTTCTGCCTGCTGTGGTAGGTGCCGATGCTGTCTGTAGCAATAACAACCAGTGTAATAAGGAAAATCAATGCAGGGAACCAGTTTGCTTTCATGCTTATACTGTGCTATAGCGTTGAATTATGGTGTGAAGCAACAAATATAAAAATTATGCAGGGGCACAGCAAATCTCAAAGGAAACGATAAACGTCAAACGACAAATGTCAAATGTCAAACCACCATTCCCTGTGCTCCTCCCTGCCCTCTGTGCCTCTGTGGTTCCACACTAAAACACTTCCCCTATATTCACAAATAATCCTCTTGATCCCTGTGTGCCAAAGCCATAGTCCACTGCAATATTAGTATCTGATTTTTTATTCAGCTTGAGGCGCAGACCCAGCCCTGCTCCGGGCTGCACAGACTGGAGGCTTTTGGAATGAAGGCCTGAAAATGTCTCGGCATTGATAAAAGTTACTGCGCCCAGCACCCCGTTGCGGGTAATGTCAAACCGGTATTCCGACTCCAGATAGATCATCCTTTCTCCGCGATAACGCCCCTGTATAAATCCCCTCCCTGAATTATTATATCCGTCCCATCCGGTTGAGGGCAGATCAAGATAAGGCGGCTTACCGCCCAGTATCAGCCAGTTGTAGCTCCATAGTGCCAGCACCTGCTTCCTGCTGCCTTCTATCATAAAATATTTTCTTATATCTATCAGCAGCGACTGCCAGTTGCTGTTGCTGCCGAGCCATGTGGAATTGTTGCGGAGGGTAGCAATTGCCGAAAGCCCCTGCAATGGATTGATGATGTTTTTCCGGGTATCATAGGATAAGTTCATAGACAGCCCTGACGACACGGTCTTCTGAGCCGGTCCATAAAGGATATAATCAGAAATATGACCATCGTTCAATCCTTCTTCTGATATATTCCAGTGATAATCCAGATCATACCCTATGCCTGCAGAGAAATTGTGTGTGATCTTTTTCAGGATATTCTGATAGATGCGGATATAATGATAATCCATTGGGTCCTCATCTTTCAGGCTGGCATTGCTGCCGAGCCCGAAAGTACTTTGCGGGTATTTCATATAGCGCCAGTCCCCTGTAAGATTCCATTCATTCCCCGGCAGCCAGATATTGGATTGTACGGGAATAGTGAATTGCGCATTTTGAGTATAGGTGACATTGGCATTAACCACGGAAAGCTTGGTTCCGGGATCCGTAGATGTAAAAAAAGCGATATTGCCGGTTAAAATAGCAGCAAGCCTTGTTTGCAATGTATATCCCGCTGCCGGCAAAACAGATACTGTAAGATGATCGCCGGGTTGCATGCTCTCTGTTTTTGCTGAAGGCTTGAAATTGAACCATTTTCTCAGGTAGTCTGCGATATCTTTCTGGGGAATGGAACGATCCGGAGATACAGTATCGGGACGTACAGACTGTCCCGGAGAGGAAAGAAACAGAAAAAGAAAAAAGATATTGACAATTGCAAGACGTACAAACACAGCCGCTACAGGTATTATTGTGTATACAAACGGCAAAAATAATTTATTCGTTAGTGAAGCTTCGGAAATTCATGTTAATTAGGGTGAAAAAAGTGGTAAGTGATAAGGGATAAGTGGTAAGATGTCAAACGTGAGACGTGAGACGTGAAAAGTCAAACACTAAAGGTGGCAGGCTGACCTGAAACCTGAAACCTGTAACTTGTTTTTCCCCCTCACATATTCCCTCTTAAACCACAATGCCTCTTCTTCCCATTTCCTTTAATACACTGGCATAAGCCTGCTCGGCTTCCTGCCTGTTGATGCTGTTGGGCACATGCCAGAGGTATTCGATCACTTCCTTCGAATACCTGGTTGTAATATGGGTTTTAAGCAGGATTTCCAGTTCTTTTAATTCTTCGTTTGTGGCTTCGCCTGAAAGACTTAATGCAATAAGTTGCCAGATATGATCATCAGTATTGTTCATGCGACTATATAGTTTTGAGCCCAACGACTTAGACGTATAATAAAATACTGTAACGGCGTTAGCCGGAAAAATGTTACAGCCCAAACTATAAGGACAGCCCGGAGAAAAAATTGTTGCAGGTATCTGCTCATTATTTTTCCTGCTGCGGCCGGTTTTATTGTTTATCAGGATAATGCCTGCTCCAGGTCTTTAATGATGTCAGTGATATGCTCCAGCCCTACGCTCATTCTGATCAGCCCGTCGGTGATACCCGCTGCGACCCTGTCTTCGCGCGACATGCCGGAATGTGACATAGAAGCCGGGTGTGATATAAGCGTATCAACTGTACCCAGGGAAACAGCCCTTACGCACATAGCCAGGCGGTCAATGAATTTTTTACCGCCTTCAAACCCTTCTTTCAGTTCAAAACTCAACACGGCTCCCGGATAGCGCATCTGCTTTGCAGAGATTTCGTAATCGGGGTGGGAGGGAAGCCCGTTGTAATTCACCCTGGCAACGGCTTTATGATCTGCGAGGAACTTTGCTACTTCCTGTGCATTACTGCAATGCTGCTTCATGCGCAGCTCAAGTGTTTTTATCCCCTGTATCAGCAGGAAGGCATCGAAGGGATTGCTGTTGGCGCCAAGCAGCTTCACCGTCCTGTTGCCCTGCTTATTCATAAAATCGACGTCTTTACCTACCAGTACTCCGCCAATGGAAGTGCCATGTCCGTTGAGAAATTTAGTAGTGGAGTGAAAAACAAAATCCACACCGTATTTAAATGGCTGCTGCAGGTAGGGAGTGGCAAAAGTATTATCAACAGTTACTTTTACCCCATACTGCTTTGCGATCCTGCAAACGGCTGCGAGGTCAATGCACTGCATCGTGGGATTGGCAGGCGTTTCAATATGGATCATCTTAACCGAAGGGTCTTTATTAAGAATATCTTCCACGGCATTGAGATCATTAAAACTGTCAATGAGTGCATTGATGCCAAAACGTTTTAAAAAATCGAACAGGAATTCATGTGTGCCCCCATATACAGAATAATGCGTCAGCACCGTATCTCCTGCAGAGAGGTTGGCAAAGAACATTGCAGCCATTGCGGATTGACCGCTGGAGGTGAGTATAGCCTTTAATGACAGCGGAGCGCCATTCTCGGATGTGATCCCAAAAGCTTCAAGGGCTGCTACGGCATCTGCCGCAGCGCTGGTAGTGGGATTGCCAAACCGGGAATAAATAAAGCCCGGCTCCTTACCTGCAAATCTTTTCATGCCCTGCTCTGCGCTGTCGAAGGTAAAAGTAGAGGTGGCAAAGATTGGCATCAGGTGGGCATGTGCGCTGGTAAGGCTTTCTGTGGCGTGAATAGCGGCAGAGCCCATACTTTCATATTCTGGTTTCATAAAATTTTATTTTCCTAAAGTGAGTTTTCATTGTAACAGATCGTGTTGTTCTGCTTCGGGTCAATAGTGAATGGTGAATAGTGAATAACAATAGTTAACGGTATAGTGACATGAATTGATCTGTCTCACCTTTCTCGTTTGACGTCTCACCATTCACTATTCACCATTCACCATTCACCAAATGATACGGCATATTATGGCTAAGTCTACCTGCTTATCATATATTTTGTCTTTTCGGTAATCCCGGGCCAATCATCAGTTCTGAAAGGGGCAGCAGGAAATCCTTCCCTGTTGAATAAATTATCCTCTCCGGCATCATCACTCCATCCATAACGTACAGCCACAGGCGAAGTTACATCATCTGCATATACTACTACTGTATTACCGTCTATTACAGCTTTGGCATGATGAAATGTTCTGTCCGCATCTGCAATTTCAAATCCTTTTATATAGCCGTATTTGTCTTTTACCATCAGCCCGCTGCCGGTGTGCGTAAAGCTTATCCTTACTTTATTGCTCTCTGTGGTCATGGAAGCATACATAGGCCCGCTATATTCATTGCTTTCGCCATATACATTGTGCAGCGCAATAGCAGCGAGGCGCTTACCAACATCCTGCTTGTTTTTGGGATGGATGTCGGCAGGATCGCCAATATCTGTAGTAACGATCATACCTGTGTTGGGTAATGACAGGGTACGGGCTTGCGATTCCCGGAGCTCTGCCCAGGTGCTACCCTTTTTGCTATCTCCATTGCCCGCATTGAATGTAGCCAGTTGTACAAAGTAGAAGGGGAAATCGCCTTCATTCCACCGGTTGCGCCAGTCATTGATCATAAGTGGGAAAGCTTTGGCATATTGACGGGCTCTTCCCGCATTGCTTTCCCCCTGGTACCAGATCACTCCGCGCATGGCATAAGGTATAAGCGGGTTGAGCATGGCATTGAACAAAAGTGTGGGGTAACTGTTAGGCCCAACCAATACACCAGTGCCGGTGACTGTCTCAATTCTGTACCGCCACATACCTGCAAGAGTCATTTTATTATTTCCGATGGTAAGGGATAAATTTTGCCCTTCCCCGTATATGCCGCCGCCACCACCGGTATCTTCCACGCGCACGGCAATGCTGTTTTCACCAGCCTTCAGTATACCAGTCGGTATAGTATAATTCCTGGGAATATTGTATCCGGATGTGCTTCCTACTTTTGTGCCGTTGACATAAGTAATATCCTTATCGTCAATCATCGCGAGCGACAGTGTTGCAGGCTTTCCTGCATCGGCAGCAGGAACGGTTATCCTGGTACGAAACCATACCACCCCGTCCAACCCGGGGTATTCTTTTGTATCCCAGAGCCCTGGGAGCTGCATCTGTGCCCATTGGGTATCATCCATGTTATCATCCATCCATATACCGGCATCTGCAGCATTGAGCGATCCCTGCCTGGCTTCTATTTTTTTTCGCATCGCCGCTTCCTTTACTTTTTGCAGTGAATCGAGATCAAGCACCGGCATATCCGCGATCATAGCTTTGAATTCATCACTGTTTTCAAAAGCTTCCCTGCTTATCCAGGTCTCTATCATGGTGCCACCCCAGGAAGTGTGGATCAGTCCAACAGGAATTTTAAGATGCCGGAACAACTCCCTTGCAAAAAAATAACCTGCTGCAGTAAATTTTTCTGCTGTAGCAGGACTGCAGACCTCCCATGAAGCGGGAGATATATCTTCCTGAGGAGCGCTGCTGACAGTATGGGGAACCTCGATATGGCGGATCATGGGAAAATCGGCTGCGGCTACTTCTGCCTGGTAATTGTCAATTTTCCCCCATCCGGCTATAGGCATTTCCATATTTGACTGCCCGGAACAAATCCATACTTCTCCAACATATACATCGTTCAGTTGTAAAGTATTCTTTCCGCTGATGGTTAATATATAAGGACCGCCAGCTGTTTCATTATCCAGCTTTAAGCTCCATTTCCCGGTTTTATCCGCACGTGCAGTTTTGGTTTGCCGATTGAACTGTACTGTAATTTTTTCCTTTGGCGCCGCCCACCCCCATACAGGAATGGGCCTGTCGCGTTGCAATACCATGTGATCGCCGAAAAGATGAGGCAATCTCACATCGGCCCATATTGCGGAAGAAATAAGACAAATAAAGCAGGAAAAAATGATTTTTTTCATATAACAATTATTTTATGGCAATAGTGGAGTTGTGTGTTAAAAGTAAGCATTTATGCGCTCGGCGTAGTAATGAACTTCTTATGCTGACAAAAATCATATCTGTTCTTTGTTAATATCAGCAGAAGACCGCAGCTTCTTATTATACATTTGTGCTTATGTCAACGAGTGTTTTCGATCCTGAACTGATAGCAAGGTATAACCAACCCGTTCCGCGCTATACCAGTTATCCCACTGTGCCTTTTTGGGAAAACAATATTGATAGTGGGGCGTGGGAACAAAGATTCAGCAACCAGTTCGCAATACAAAACAGCAGGACTGGCATTAGCTTATATATCCATCTTCCTTTTTGCGAATCATTATGCACCTATTGCGGTTGCAATAAAAAGATCACTGCCAATCATAGTGTTGAAGAAGTGTATATAAATGCCATTCAAAAGGAATGGCAGCTTTACAGGAAGCTGATGAAAGAACATCCTGTTATAAGGGAGATACACCTGGGTGGCGGCACGCCTACTTTCTTTTCTCCAGGCAACCTTACCCGGCTCCTGGATATTTTTTTGCACGGAAGTGTTATTCATCCCAATCATGTGTTCAGCATTGAAGGGCATCCCAATAATACTACCCGTCAGCATCTGGATGCGTTATATAAAAAAGGATTCCGGCGCATCAGTTATGGCGTACAGGACCTTGACCCCGAAGTGCAGCGTGTGATCAACAGGATACAGCCCTATGAAAGAGTGAGGCAGGCAACGGAAGAAGCGAGAGCCGCAGGATTTACTTCGGTAAATTTCGACCTGATATACGGGCTGCCCCTGCAAACAGCGGAAAGCATTGATAATACTATCCGGGAAGTGATCACCCTGAAGCCTGAACGTATCGCTTTTTACAGCTATGCTCATGTGCCATGGACCAGTAAAGCCCAACGCCTGTTTGACGAATCCGATCTCCCCTCTGCAGAAAAAAAATTACAGTTATACCTTCATGGAAAGCAGTTGCTGCTGTCTGCCGGTTATCATGATATTGGCATGGATCATTTTGCACTGCCGGAAGACGAATTATATATCGCCAGACAACAGGGAAGGCTGCACCGGAATTTTATGGGATATACCATACAGGACGCCGGAATTTTGCTCGGACTCGGCGTGTCTTCTATCAGCGATACAGGGAACGCTTTTGCACAGAATAATAAGACGCTGCACGATTATTACGACAGGATCAACACGGGAAAGCTCGCAGTAAGCCGCGGTTACTTCCTGAATGAGGAAGATATTGCATTCCGGAATTATATCAAAAATATTTCCTGCAACGGCTATACAACCTTCCGGTCTTCAGATATTCCATTACTCCGCGAAATTTGTTTTCCGCGTTTGCAACAACCTCTTGCTGACGGGCTGGTAGAATATAATGAGCGCGAATTAAGGTTAACATCCAAAGGCAGCTCCTTTGTCAGGAATATCTGCAGTGCTTTTGATCTTCACCTGCTGCGGCATACTGTAACGTCAGAAGCAAAAATATTCAGCAAGGCTATATAATTTTTCACGCAAAGGCGTAAAAGAAAGGCAAAGAACGCAAAGCATCATCATAAAAAATACTTCCCGATGATGAGAGCCTTACAGGTTCACCACCGGGCTTTCTGCAGCAACTGTTACCTGCCCGTGATAATAAATAGCTGCATTAAGAGAGTTCCCGACCAGGCAATACTTATGTGCTTTTTCCATAGCAAGATTAGCTTTCTCCAGGTCAGCTTCCCCCGCTATTACAATCTTAGGATATACATTTATTTCGGTGAATTTATACCTGCCATCCACTAATTCCACCTTGCCATCCACAGGGCATTCAAGCTGAAGTATACTGCACCGGAATTTTTGCATAAAAGACAAATACGTGGTCATAAAACAACTGCTTACGGCTCCCAGCAGCAGGTGTTCAGGCGACCAGTCATTGCCTTCCCCGCCAAATTCTTTTGGCGTAGCTACAATAAGAGATGAATCCACTTCTGGGGCAGTTAATCTTCCTTTTTTATCGCTCAGCCAGCTCAGTTGAGTATCAAATACGATCTGTTTTGAGGTTTTGTCATTCATCTTACAATGTTTTAATGATACTTTAAAGGTATGTTCCCCTGATGGCGATAAACGTTACTTTTGTTACACATGTTTGTTATATGAATTTTTATAAACTTCGGTTATTCCTGCAGGTATGTTTATTGTGTCATTTCACAGCGTTGGCACAACCTGTTGATCGTCGCATCATCACTCCTGAGTATAAGTCCCTTCAGCATAGGCTGGCTACGGGGTGGAACACATGGTACAGCAACAGCTTTTTATCGCATGTATTGCTGCCGCAGGGGTTTGCTATCAATATATGCCTTACCCGGCCGGGCAATCCTGAATATGTCAGGAATTTTTTTAAAGCTGCAGATATTCAGAAGCGGCCTGAAAAATTAATTCCCGGGCTACGGTCGGATGATGGCAGCTACACCAGCATAACAGTCTCCTATAAGGAAGAAACGATCTTTATACAAACAGCAGCGGAAAACGGTGAGGAATATATCCTTATCTCTCCGGTAAAAAGCACAGAAAATTATGTGGTCATTGAAGCAGGATTATTGTGGAACAGGAAGGGAATGGTAGGCAGGGAAGGGAATATGCTTGTGGGCAGATTTGGAGATAAAGACATTAAGGTATACAGCACTGCAGTGCCTGTTGCCGATGCTTATTCCGTGACCAGCGCTCCTCATCTTGCATTCCCGAGCAGTGAGGTGTTGGGGATTAGTACGGGGCGACAGCGAACGCTTACTGAAATTAAAGCCGTAATAGAAAAACACAGGACGGTTGCGCAGCGGCGTATTGACAGCTATGGTGATCTTTCCGAATCTTTTAAAGCCATGCAAACCATCCTGGCGTGGAACTCTACTTACGATGCTCCCAATGATCGTGTGATCGCTCCCGTTAGCAGGGCATGGAGCAGCGGCTGGGGCGGGTTCGTATTGTTTGACTGGGATACTTATTTCGCCAGCTATATGCTTTCCCTGTTCAATAAAGACCTGGCCTATGCCAATGCCATTGAAATTACCAAAGCTATTACACCACAAGGGTTCATTCCAAATTACCAGTCGCCATACGGTAATACTTCATGGGACCGTTCGCAGCCGCCGATCGGCAGCACCATTATTTTGAATATCTACAAAAAATACAAAGAACGCTGGTTCCTTGAAGAAGTTTACAAAGAACTGCTCACATGGAACAGGTGGTGGCCCAAACACCGCGACAGGAACGGGTATCTGTGCTGGGGATCAGACCCGGTAGCAGACAGCCTGAAGACCATAGAGTCTCATAACCTGCAGGCGGCAGCGTTTGAATCGGGACTGGATAATTCACCAATGTATGACAGCGTGCCTTTCAATAAAGCAAAGAACACTATGGAACTGGCAGATGTAGGATTGATGAGCATGTACATCATGGATTGTCATTCCCTGTCGGAGATCGCCACTATACTTGGCAGGAAAAATGATGCGGAAGAGCTTGATAAAAGAGCGGTACAATATACCGGGAAGCTAAGCAACCTGTGGGACGAGCATACCGGGATCTTTCTCAACAGGCGAATGGATACCGATGCAAAGAGCTATCGCCTGTCGCCCACCAACTTTTACCCGATGCTGGCAAAGGCCTGTACGCAGCAGCAGGCGGAGCGCATGATCAAAGAACATTATTTTAATCCCAAAGAATTTTACGGGGAATATGTCATTCCTTCCATTGCACGCAATGACCCGGCATTTGGCGATAACGATTACTGGCGGGGCAGGATATGGGGACCGATGAATTTCCTGCTGTATATGGGAATGCAAAATTACGCATTGCCTGAAGCAAGAGCTGACCTGATCTCAAAATCAAAAGCATTGCTGATGAAGAACTGGAAAGCAGAAGGAGGAGTATATGAAAATTACAATTCCGTTACCGGGACAGGCGGCGACGTCAACAGCGCAGATGCTTTTTATCACTGGGGCGCATTGCTGACGTTCATGGAGTTTGTTGAGAGAGGGAAATACAGGTGAGAGGATAAACGATAAACGTGAAACGACAAACGTGAAAGACCGCTCACCACTCACGTCTCACTTCTCACGTTTCATTCACCATTCACTTCTCACCTCTCACTTCTTATCCCCGGCGAGATCACTGTCTGGAGCATAATGCCGAGCTTGTGGCTATTTGCTATCCTGATCCTTTCTGTCATTATTTTTTTGGGAGGAAGTTTCCTGATCTTATTGAACAGCACACGGTAATAAGTATACGCAAGAGCAACACCTTTCCGGGAACTGGCAGGTAATTGCTTTAAGCCTTCTATGGCTACAGCAAAATCCTGTTCTATTTCCGATGCTATGCTCTGTTTATCCTGTTCGGAAAAATTATGGATATCTATCCCCGGGAAATATATTCTTCCCAGTTCCCTGCTGTCGTTTTTAATATCCCGCAAAAAATTGATCTTTTGAAATGCTGCTCCGAGCTTCATTGCAGGATACTTCAGCTCTTCGTATAAATTTTTATTTTCTTCCGTAAAAACCCTGAGGCACATCAGTCCTACTACTTCCGCAGAGCCGAGTATATACCTGTCGTATAATGTTCTTGAATAATCAGCCTGGTGAAGATCCATTTCCATACTATCCAGAAATGTTTCGATAAGATGGGTATCAATTTTATAGGTATTTACAACCGCCTGGAAGCTGTTGAGGATCGGGTTGAGGCTGATGCCGGAAGTGATGGCGTTGAAAGTTTGTTGCCTGAAGTCTTTCAGTAAAGCTTCTTTTGAATAATCATGAAAGGAATCTACGATCTCGTCGGCAAATCGTACAAAGCCATAGATGCCGTATATAGGGGCATGGAATTTTTTATCCAGCAGGCGAATGCCTAATGAAAAAGAGGTACTGTAGGTTTGCGTGGTGATCTTACTGCAACGGGTGCTTAGCTTATCAAAAAGCGACTTCATGCTGTGCGTGTTTGTAAGTTTTTGTGATATGTCCGGCTACTACCTGCCCGGAAATGATAGCGGGCGGTACGCCGGGCCCGGGCACGGTCAATTGCCCGGTATAAAACAGGTTCCTGATCTTTTTATGCCTGATAGAGGGCTTCAGTATCGCAGTCTGGCGTAGCGTATTGGCCAGTCCATAGGCATTTCCTTTAAAAGCATTATAATCCTGTACAAAATCTGAACAGGCATAGCTTCTTTGTACTATGATATCCTGCCTGAAGCTGGTTTTACAGAATGCTTCTGTTGCTGCAATTACTTTTTCATAAAAATATTCCCTTATTTCCGGGGTATCCTGTAAACCGGGCGCTGTAGGGATCAGGAAAAATAAATTCTCCATTCCTTGCGGTGCAACGGTGTCGTCCGTTTTTGAGGGGCAACATATATAAAACAACGGTTCTTCAGGCCAGGTCTTATTTTTATATATGGATGCCGCATGTGGTGCAAAATCGTGCTCAAAGAAAAGGTTATGATGGATAAGTCCCGGAAGCTTCCTTTTTACCCCAACAAAATATAGCAGGCATGAGGGAGCCATTTGTCTTTTATCCCAATACCGGGAAGAATAGTTGGAACAACCCTGAGGCAACAGCTCCTGGTCGGTATGCCTGTAATCCATCGCGGCAACAATAACGTCCGCATGCAGCTCTTCTTTATCGGTAACTACGCCGGAGATAAGGTTTTCTTTTACATTAAATGCCTTTACTTCTGTATTGAGCCGGAGAGTAACGCCCGACTCCTCAGCCAATGCTGTCATAGCCTTGCACAGCTCATGCATTCCGCCCCGGGGATACCAGGTGCCTTTTATAATATCGGCATAATTCATCAGGCTGTACATAGCGGGAATATGTTCCGGTGCTTCGCCGAGAAAGAGCACCGGGAACTCAATGATCCGGAGCAGCTTTTTACTGTGAAAATATTTTCTTGCGTGAGTGCTGAAAGCGCCAAACATATCCATCCTGAACAGGGATGACAGTACTTCCCTGTTCAGGTATTCTTTAACGTGAATGCCAGGCTTGCTTATGTATGTCTTCATCGCAGCTTCATATTTAAATGCAGCCTGCTGTATAAAGTTATCCAACTGCGTGCTGCTGCCTTTTTCAATAGCTTCGAATACTGCTTTCAGGTCCTTGTACCCGGCAGGGATCTTTATCACTTCCTCTTTATCAAATATTACCTGGTAGGAGGGGTTGAGGCGTTGTAATGAAATATAATCGTGGATTGATCTCCCAAACCGTTGAAAGAATTGCTCTATCACTTCCGGCATCCAGTACCAGCTTGGTCCCATATCAAAAGAAAAGCCTTTATGTCGCCAGACCCTGGCGCGCCCGCCGGTCTGGTCGTGCTTCTCAAGGATAGTTACTTCAAAACCGGCATGCGCCAGGCTTATAGCTGCAGACAGCCCGGCAAAGCCTGCTCCTGCTACGATAGCTTTTCTGTTGTTGCGTGGCGTCATTTTCGCTGAGGCTGGATTTTGAGCAGGTAAAAATAGCGTTTATAAATAAAAAAGGGCACATAGATATGCACCCTAAATACTTTGAACTACCGGGAATACCGGTCGTTGCAAATTGTTCATCTTATCGGCTTAAGCCGTTCTGTGGTCAGGGTAGGTAATAAAACTTCGAAACAATAAGTGGTTACAGTTCCGGGTAACTTTCCAGGGCAGGGTCGTCAGGTATCAGGGGATATTCCGGATCTTCCGGGCAGCAAGATAGGACTGTATTCTATTTTTATAAATAGTACTGCATGTCTTTATTATGTCGTGAAATTACTACACCGGGTACTGTATACTTTAGTTTAAACGGGTCTTAAGATCCGGTCAGATCTTTATTCTGCTCAAGGGGACCCATTACAAACAATACCACGCAAACTGCAATGATTGCCATGATGCCATAGCCGATAAAAACGGTGCTGTAGGCAAAGGTATAATCATGCGTTTTAGATAAATGCTCAATGGTGATGCCTGAAACAGACTGAAAGATCGCACCGCCCAGGCCGGAGCCTACGCTGGCTACTCCCCATACAGAAGCGGTGGCATTGAGCGGTACTACATCAGCAGGGAACGCCATGGTATTGGCTGTATAGGCCGCATGACCGAAACCGGCAATGCTCAGCACCACCAGTGCAACAGCAGGACCGGATATGATCAGCGGACCGATTATAAGTGCGAGCGATAATATACTTCCAAAAAGCCCTACGGCTATTTTTCTTGCTTTTGCAACCGGCACGCCCCTGCGAATGATCAACTGGGTGAAAATGCCGCCGAGGACATTGCCGATATCTGCAATGATAAAAGGGAACATGGCAAACCAACCGATCTTTTCCAACCCCCAGTGGTGAACATCTACAAGATACCTGCCGATCCAGAAAGTTATGAAGTACCATACAGGATCCATAAAAATCTTGGAGAAGGTGAACCAGCCCACAAAACGCGTTTTAATGAGCTTTAAGGGAGAAATACGGGGGGCTTTGGATGCTTTGAGAGCTCTTTCCGGTGTATAATAAGTAAACCAGAAAGCAGCTACCCATATATAGCCTATGCAACCAATGATCACAAATGTGAGCTGCCAGCCGTAATGGGCGCCCATCCAGGCGATCAGCGGCGGCGCCACTACTGCGCCGATAGCCGCGCCACTGTTGAAGATACCGGTAGCAGTAGAACGCTCTTCAGGTGTAAACCATTCGCTTGTTAATTTGATGGCGGCGGGCCAATTGCCGGCTTCGCCTATCCCTAACAAAAACCTGAATAGTCCAAAATGAAACGGTACCCGCGCAATAGCATGCAGCAGGGAAGCCGTAGTCCAGAAGGCCATGCATAGTGCATAGCCGAGCCTTGTACCGAGCCTGTCAATCACAAAACCGGATACAAGATTTGATACCATATAGGCCACAAAAAAAGCTGTGGCTATATAACCGAAATAATCATTAGGAATGAGCTCACGCAGTGCGCCTTCAGCGCTGAGGTAGTTGAACGCCAGCCTGTCCACATAATTTAACACTGTGGCAAGAAATGCAAAACCCAGCATGAGCCAGCGTATCCCGGATGGTTTGTCGGCAGAAGGCCGGATAGGCAAATGTTGATCCATGCGCGATAAGTGTATTATACGATACGCATTGTCATTCCTCCGTCAATCACTATATTTTCCCCGGTGATAAATTTGTTTTGTATCAGTGAACAAATCACTTCAGATACATCTTCCGGGGTTCCCTCCCTGTGCAGTGGTATCCTGTTATCAATATTGTTTTTTACCTGTTCCGGCTTCAGATAGTCCTGGAAACGTGTTCGTATCACGCCCGGGGAAACACAGTTAACGCTGATATTATCATCGCCAAGCTCCAGTGCCAGCGCTCTTGTCATTTGAGGAATAGCCCCTTTAACGACAGCATAGGCCAATGCATTTTTTACCCCGCGCAAACCCGCAGCAGATGATATTAAAATAATAGCTCCTTCTTTTTGAGGTTTCATATAAGGTACTGCTGTCCTGCACAGGTGGAACGCTGCATGTACATGCACGTCAAATGCATTGTACCATGTCTCCCTTGCCCCGTTCAATAAGCTCCCCGACGCTGCTGCGCCTGCACTATGTACCAGGATATCAATACGGTTCCATTTTGCAGCTACAGTTTCTATGGCTCTTATGCATTCGGATTCTTTGCTTATGTCGGCAGCGATCATCAGCAATGGGGCGCCCAACGCTTCAATTTTTTCCTGTATGTCACTGCCTGTAATATTTCTTGCAATAATGGCTATGGCAGCTCCCTGCCGGGCTAATGCAATAGCTGTAGCCGCACCTATTCCATGAGTGCCTCCCGTTACAACGGCTACTTTATTTTGTATATTCATTCGTATATAATTGATTTAAACCTGTCTTGATTTTTACAAACTGATATTTTTTGCTGTAATTATATCTTTTCGGGAACCACATAAGGAGCGCGGTAATTCCCTTTTAATAATTTATTTGCCGCTTCATTATTAATGAATTTTTCCTTTTCACCGTCGAAAAATAACTGTTTTTTGCCTGTGCGGTAACAAATATCTGCCAGGTGCACCAGGGAAGCACTGAGATGTCCCTGCAGCACATTACCATTGGCGGGCTTTCCCAAGCGTATGGCTTCAATAAAATTCCTGTGGTGAAATATATCGGGGAAAATATCTTTGTGTGCGTCAACGACCTTGCCGTCTTTCTCCATCACCTGCCATCCTCCGCCGTGGCGACCCAGGTACATCAGCCGTTCTGTTCCATATATTTCTATGCGGGTGGATGTTTGCGGCCAAAAAGGGAATTGGGTTTTGGAAAAACGTATTTCCCCCGGGACTTTCTGCATGTAGGGAGTGAAGTTTCCGCTTTCGCAGGTCATCGCAAAACCGTTGCCCCAGTCGTAAGTGATATTGAGAAATTCAGGTGTTTCTTTTTCAGAATGGAAAGCGATATTGCCGCCGCTGCAGTATACTGACTTAGGATGACCAGGATCTCCCAATGCAAGACGGGCAAGATCCATCA
>MKWG01000037.1:64009-121761 GCA_001899685.1 Sphingobacteriales bacterium 44-15 | reverse complement strand
AAAATCAAGCCACCCGCCTCTGCTCGTCATGCTATGACGGTTAGGATTATAAGGTACCTTTTTTGCCGGCCCCAGCCACGCATCCCAATTTAAACCTTTCGGAACCTCTGTATCGGGCTTAGGCATCCATTTGTCTCCTCCCAGCATATTATAACATTTCACGTGAACGATATTCCCCAGCTTACCACTCTTAATATAATCACGTGCCGTAAAAGCATAAGTAGCGCTCCTGTTCTCAAAACCGATCTGCACCACTTTCCCGTATTTCGCCGCGGCTTCCACCATTTTCCTTCCTTCCCAGATGGAAAGGGTTGGATTCTTTTCCACGAACACATGCTTGCCTGCCTGGAGCGCCCATATTGTTGCCAGCGTATGCCAGTGCTCGGGTGTAGCTATAACGACTGCATCTACATCTTTATCATCAAATACCTGCTTCATGTTACTCACAAACTTTGGCGCATATCCCTGGGCGTTACTGTATTTATCTATTGCTGTTTTGATGCCGGCAAGCGTTTCGTTCACATCGCACAAGTACTTTACTTCCAGGTTTTCATTTTCTTTTATAATCCCTGATAAAACACTAAGCCCCCGCCCGCCGCAACCAATGAGCGAGAGTACCATTTTATTAGCAGCAGCGTTTTTTGAAGTATTTGCAAAAGATGGCTGCAGCGCTATGCCTGCTGCTCCTAACGACATGTGGTGGATAAAACTGCGTCTGTGCATATTATTTCGTTTTAAAGATTAGAATTTTGTACCCGGTTGTTTTTTTAAATGCTTATCCAGGAATTCGAAAGTCGCTTTGCCGTTGATACTGTGTGGCCCGGCAAAGTGTTCTATGGCGATCAATGTATCAAGCCCATGCAAATCGTAATAACGTTGTGCTTTTGCAAATTCATAACTCACCCATTCATCTGCACCTACCCCATCAAAATACCCCCGCTCTACCATAAAGGGCCGCGGCGCTATTAATGCCGTCATTTCCGCATAGTTGAAAGTGTGTCCCAGGTCCCATTCCGGCATATCGTATTCGCCTGTGAATACATAACTGAATGAACGCTCCGTAGTAGACACTTTACGCACCCACTCATTAAAATCGGCCGAACAAATGGATAAGTAATATCCTTTAATAACTGCCGGTACACGCATAGCTGTTTTACCTCCATAGGAAATCCCGTAAAAAGCTATTTTTTCTGCGTCTGCAAAAGATAGCTGCTGCAACCATTCCACGATCCGCTGATGCTGACTGATGATAACGGAGAAAAGGGTTAGTCCTATTGGGTTGGCCTTACGTTGGATCACTCGGAATTTATCCTCTCCCCGGTAGGGATTATGAGGCGCAAAAGTTATGTAGCCTCTTTCTGCCAAACGGGTAGCAAAGCCCTTATAAACCTGGTAATTCTTTTGGGTAGAATCTGTATTTACCACATCAAAAGGTAATCCTTCCAGCCCATGCTGACATACAACAACCGGTCTTTTTTCACCCTGCCTGATATCTTTGGGCACTGTTAATATTCCCCATGCAAATACTTCCGTGCCAAAAACGTCGAGGGTGATCTCATAACTCGTCCATTTTTCAGTTTCCTGGTACACACGTGCTCTGGTATTGAAAGGAACTGAGGGTATGGGCAGTTTACCAAGTACATTCCGGAAACGTTCTCTTTGTTGCTCTTTAACCGCAGCCTGCTCTTCAGGAGAGCCTTTTAATGTTTGCCAAAAATCACGGTTGCGGGTGCGCTCGCATACAGAAAGCTCCTGCTGTATACATTGAGTCATTTCTCTTACCTGTCTTTCCTGCCGTTGCGGGATGCTGACCCAGTCCACGGATAGCCTGGTTGCCGGTGAATGATAGGTATTGCCCGGCAGGAACGGCACATTCATTGCTTTTGCCAATGCAACAAATGTCTGTGCGGAAAAAAAATGTTGATCCGGTTTTATAAAGCTCATCCTGTTTTGAGAAGGGATAAGGGCAACAGCGCGACGGTATTCTGCTTCTGCTGTTGAAAGGGAAGGCGATACTATTTTGCCTGGCGCAATGCCGGCATTCTGATGAGTTACCGTCGAAACCTTTGCATGCTCAACAATGAGCCTGCGCGGCCAGCTCATTACAGCAAGCTCTGCATCTCCAAACGTGTTAAGCAACCCAAATACATTGCGGTAAATAGGTTCCTCCCACAGTTGCTCTCTCGCATTAAAATAGCCGCTTACAAGCGATACCGTGATGCGGGTGTCCAGGGCCGCCGCGTACAGGGCAAGCATTCCTCCCTCTCCATAGCCCGCTATGGCAATTGTATTATTGCCATCTTCTTTATTTCTCTTCTCCAGCCAGTCAATACCCGCGAAGATCTTTTGCAGTTCGTAACCGATGATATGGCGCCCTATTTCGTAAGCCTGACGGTAGATCCATTCCCGGTGTGGTTGTTGGGTTTGCCGATCCAGGGAAGGATTACCCGAATAAGTATAGTCCCTGTTGATGAGGACTGGTATCAATATTTCTACACCACTTTTTGCCAATGCCAGCACCAATGCGCTCCCTGTATCTGCTCCTTTGAGCATCCCTGCAAAGGCTTCGGGTTCGATGTCGGCGTCAGGAATGATGATAGCTCTTGCCTTTACTTTTTTGGCGGGAACTATCAATATGCCTTCTGCAGATAAATTGTTCATTACTGTCCACCGCACCGCGGAGACAGAATATCCTTTTTCAATAATAGTATACGGAGCCAGGTTGTTATTACGTGTAGCAATCTGTAGTGCCGGTGCTGCTCTTTCATCTGCTACGCCCAGTAATTTCTTTAATTCCGTTCTTTGTGCAGATACAGACCGGTTGAACGCGGCAGCAGAACTAAAATCACGTTGCCAGTGTGATGCCCGATGCGATGTTCTTCTTTCTGTTTCCTGTATCAAAAAGTCATTGATCCCGGTTACCATTTTTGCAGACAGGTCTTCATTCCCGGTCAGAGGTGAGCAGGCAAAAGGAATGGCATGCTGTGCCATACCATATAATGCAACAGCAAATGCGCTGACAAGACATGCCATATATTGCAGAAAAATTTTCATAAAAACATTCTTATAACCGCAAAAATCGTTAATCACTTTTGTATAGCCGGTACTGGTTCCCGGGGGTAAAATATGCTTATTGCTTTTTCACGGAGTCATTCAACAAATAATGAACGCTGTTGACGAGTATCTGCTGAAAATCCGGGATCTTCCAGTCATCGTGATGTCCCAGCGATGTATATACAACGGTGTTATTATATTTAGTATGGTTGATCCAGAGCACAGGTTCTGACGGCTCATTAGGAATAGTACCGGTAAGCAACACCTGCGTTGCAGCAGAGCGTAGCGGACGGTTCTGGTACAACCAGCTTACACTTCCAAAACCATTTGGATGTACACCTTTTAATAGCGGGTGCTTTTCCATACCGGGAACAATGCCAATTCTGGTCTTTTCCTGCAGATGTCCATAATGCCCCTGGTAATTGCCTCCCAGTATTTCTTCATCAAATTCCGGCCATTGTGCCAAAAAACCTGATACGCTTTCACCGGACTGAGTGATGCCGCCGCCTTCACGGGCCACATTGCCTTTTGCATCAAAGGAATGGCTTGCCGTGCGGATGCCCAGCACGGGTTTCCCGCTCTTTATATAGTTCTTTATCATATCCATCTTCTGCGGCTCAAGCGCAACGCGCCGTACAAAAAATACCGCAAGATCCGCATCCTGGAGTACCTGGAGGTTTTCAAGATTATGCCTGCCCGGGCCATCCATTGCGGGCTTGCCTATGGCAAATTCACAATTCATGCCTTCATGCAGCATGAGCTCATGCGCAAATGCGGGAAGGGTTTGATTGGCATGATATTCTCCTTCTGCGGTTATGAAAGCAACAACAGGGCGCTTATCATCCTGAAAGCGAAATTGCTTTTTACCGGTGAAATCTGTTGATACTATGGTAGGACAAACATATTGCTCAATATAATCCACTACTAAATGTACCCCGGTGAAATGGTTAACCTGAGGAGCTTTACGGGAGTTATACATGGCATCTGTCATATCCCGCATCAGTACTACATTCTTTCCTATCCTTGCCATGCTGCGCAATCCGAATGTCCTTCCTATAACACACATATTGGTATGTACACCGGTGAGTATTACATTTTTTATACCTTTTTTATCGAAAAGCGCCGCTATCTCCGCTCCCGAATCGCTGATGGCGTCCCCGTCTTTTATTTCCAGCGCATCAATTTCTTTTGTCCAGGCATGCCCTTCCGTGCATTTGATCATATCATCACAGCCGCCATCAGACTGGTCTATCGGCCAGGTAGCATTTTTCTCTGCAGGAAGTTCAGCGTTATTAATCAGCTTCGCATATTTCTTACTATAATACTTCTGTGCCAGTTTTCTGCCCGGGTGATCTTTATAATAATTCATGCAATCGCTCGGTGCATGCACGATCAGCACGCCTTTGTCGCGGGCAATGTTTAATACTTCGTTCAAACGTGGAGCCATTTCGGATACTCTTGCGGTAGCGCCTTTACACCAGTGCTTGTCCCACATATCACAAATGATGATCGCTGTCTGCTTGGGATTCCATTGCTGGATCTCACTGACTATGGCATAACTGCTGACAGTGCTATCCCCTTTCACCCTTTTCTGCATGGAGACAGTGATCATGTTGTCTGCACCGTTAGAAGATTGCGCATTCATGGTATGAGGTGTAATTAGTCCCAAAATGAAAGTTATTACAACAATGTATAATTTCTTCGGGTAGGAACACTTCCTGAAATAAGATAAGCTCATGATAAAATTTGTTTTTTTAAAATTATTCATAACCTGGGTTCTGTATCAATAAATCATTTTTATTCATTTCGTTCCTCAGTATCGGAAAGAAATATGCTTTATCATTCCATGATCTTGTTTCCAGTACTTCGTGCTTAATAGTGGGCACTGACGAAGTTGTTTTATCCGGCAATAATTTGTACAGCACATTTGCTTTATAAAATGGTCCGTAAGTCTCAGAAGCGATCATCCAGCGCCGGACATCAAAGAACCTGTGGTCTTCATACATCAATTCAATACGTCTTTCGTTCCTGTAGCGCTGTTTCAGTGCGTCCCCTGTTTCATTGGTTTCCGGCTGGCCTGCCCTTTTCCTGATCATATTGATATAATCTCTGGCTTCATTATATTCTTCCAGTTCCAGACAGGCTTCTGCATAATTCAATAACACTTCTGCATACCGTAAATGCCTCCAGGGAACTTCCTGGCCCACGCCTCCCTCTACAGCAACGGAGGTTGGATCAAGGAATTTTTTACAGAGGTACAAGGTTTGTCCGCTATTACCCGGTTGAAAGGGACTGTTCCTGCTATCTATTCCGGGCTCAATATACATCTGATTGGCTGAAGCATTCCATCTTTCAAAATAGCCGGTGTGTACAATTCCCTGAGGGTCCAGATCAATAGAATATGCAGGCCTGGTACCCCATTTAGCGCCTTCAAATAAAACATCGGCATAAAAACGGGCATCCCGGTTGTTATAAGGGAATGCAGCCTGCTCCGGATTATTCCAGTCAAACCTGCTGCCATCTTTCATTTCAAATGCATCCACCAGGTTGCCTGATACAGCATTATTACCCTGACCACCATATCCATTAGGACCATTCATTACCGGCAGGTTATTGTCATTAGGGATAGTTCCGGAAGTATAAAATTTCACCCAGATATCTTCAGATGTCTTCTTTAGCAGGAAGATTTCGGTATAGTTGCCCGCAATAGAATCACCAGGCGCCGGTTCCGCTTTATGCAGGCTGTAGAGGTGTAGGTCTATTACAGCCTTTGCAGCATTTTTAGCAGCGCGCCAGCGGTCGGCTCTGCTGCCGCTGGTATACCCCAGTAATTCGGGTTTTGCAAAGTCAGGGAATACAGCTACATTATGTAGATCGCTTGCTGCATGTAATAATACACGTGCTTTCAGCGCCAATGCAGCTCCTTTGGTAACCCTTCCGTTATTAGCCCCGGTCTGCACTTCAGGTAACAGGGCAGCAGCAGCATCCAGTTCAGTTGTTATAAAATCAACACAATCGGCATACGGGCTTCTTGCAATTGAAAAATCATCTGTGAGGTTATAGGCATTCTTTACTAACGGCACCCCGCCAAACATGCTGGTAAGCTGATAATAGAACCATGCTCTTAAAAACCTTACTTCACCTTCCATAGAACCCTTATCAAAAGGGGCATCTGCCGTATTATCTAAAAACAGGTTACACTTCCTGATCTTGGAATACAAACCGTTCCAGGTAGGTTGGGTTTGCCACCCTATAATATTATCCGCTGTCATTTCCCCCCGGTTAAATGCCAGGATAGAAGAGTTGTCCCGCCTGTGAGCTTCATCACAATATACTGCCAGCATATATTTACACATACTCTGGTCAATGCTTGCATAAATTCCGTTTATAAAAGCAGTAGACAGCGATTTATCCTTCCAAACATCTGCAGAAGAGAATTCGCTTAAAGGGGTAGTTTCAAGAAAATCCTTTTTACAGGATGTAACATCCAATACCAGAACTGTAATTATAAACCATAATTTCATTTTCATGGCAATATTTTTAAAGTGTTAGTTTAATACCAAAGTTGTATACTTTACTCAGCGGGTATACGGTTCCTACAGTTTCAGGATCAAAAGACTTAAAGCCTGCCAAAGTGAAAAGGTTAAGTCCGGTAAAGTATATACTTGCGTTATTTACACCTATTTTATTAAGCCATTTGGATGGTAAATTATAACCCAGTTGCAGTGTTTTAAGACGCAGGTAATCATTATTTTTTAACCAGTACGTATTATTAATTCCCCATGTGCCCCCGGAGATAGCGTTTGTCCAGTAATAACCACCGGTATTCCATGCCCGTGGCTTATCAGCATTTGTATTATCGGGGGTCCAGCGGCCATATGCATCATCTGCAAGAAAGTTTCCTATCAGGCCTGACTCCAGGGAATAGCTCCTGACTGCGCCGGCAGCTCCCTGGAATAATGCTGACAGGAATATATTTTTATACGACAAATCCACGGTAAAACCTCCTGTAAACGTGGGTAGATCCGTTTTTTCATAACGCACCAGGTCTAAACCGTTGATGGCGCCATCTTCATTTACATCTTTAAAGATCAGGTCACCGGGTTTGGCATTAGCCCAATGGGGATATTTATCAATATCTTCCTGGGTTTTAAAAACGCCCATTGAAAGATAATATAACCCGGCGTTCATGGGTCTGCCGGTCGACTGCTGGTATTCAGGAACACCTGGTGTTTCATCCCAAAACAGTATCTTATTTTTGGCAAGGGCTGCATTCGCAGATACTCTGTAATTAAAATTTCCGCTGCTACCCCTGTATGCCAGTTCTATCTCAAACCCCCTGTTAGCAACACGTCCTATATTTTCGCGGGGCAAGGTCAAACCTGAGGTAGCAGGTACAGAAGCATTTCTGAATGCAAGGATATTGCTACGCAGGTTATAAAAATAATTAGCCGATAGTTGTACTGCGCCTTTCAAGAACTGCGCTTCAAACCCAACATTGGTCTGATTCGCAACTTCCCATGTGATATTGGGATTAGCGATACGAAGCTCATTCAATGCTTTCGCTAACAGGTTTTCATTAAAAATAAACGGCTGGCTTGAAAAACTATAACTGGACAGGTATTGATATGCCTCAATACGGTCGTTACCGGTCTGTCCCCATGACCCGGTGATCTTAAAATGATTTACAATGTTTGAGATCCCGGACCAAAAAGATTCTTCAGACAGGATCCAGCCCACGCTTGCTCCAGGGAAAAAACCAAAGCGTTTGGCTTCAGGAAATATATAGGAGCCATCATATCTCCATACAAATTCCAGAAGGTATTTTTGGTTATAGTCATAATTAACACGGCCAAAATAGTTAAGCCTTGCATTCACGCTTGCGGACCCACCATTGTTCTTGTCAGGATCACCACCGGCAAACATCTGGTCTACCGCTGTTGAAACGAAACCGCGTCTGAAAGCTGTGAGATCCATAGATCCCCCCGTGATCTTTTCCACACCTGCCAGAAACTTCAGTTGGTGACTGCCAAAAACCTTATTGTAATTTAATAAAGCGTTTAAGGTAGTACGGTAGCCGTCAGAAAAATTCTGGTTCAGTTCAGGCGTTGCATAAGGCCCGTCTAAAGCGCCGGTTACTACAGGTTCGCCATTGGCGTCAAATGTCTGGCGGTCCCATGAATATAACATATAAGGCTTTCTCCAGAATTTCCCATTATTAATGGTCTTATCATACGAAACATTGGTAGTGATTGATAACCCGCTTACCCAGGGAATTTCGACTTTAAGCCTCGCATTGCTCAGGAAATTATAGCTCTTACGCTTATCATAACCAATATCATCAGAAACCAATACTACAGGGCTTTGACCGGCCTGGTACCCTGCCGCAGGCTTGTTACCCGGGTAGGTGGCAATAAACATGGGCTTACTGCGATTAAGCATATATGAGAATGGATTAGCTGCAAAGTTCCTGTCCTCCTGGCTTCCCGAAAGATCAATTCCGATAGAGATGTATTTAGAAACATTTGCATCCAGGTTGGCCCTGAAATTAGCCTGCGAAAACCTGGCAGAACTGTTTTTATAAATCGCATCCTGCAAACTGTAACCACCTGAAACAAAATACCTGATCGCTTCGGTACCACCCCTGATAGAAAGATCAGAACGTGTTTGCGGTGTTGTTTTTTTAAACACAGCATCAAACCAGTCGGTATTAGGGTACAGCCATGGTTCTGAGCCATCCCTGAACTTCTGTATCTCTTCATCTGTATATACAGGGGCTCTTCCCGCATATCCTTCAATTTCGTTCATCATAGTGGCGTAGGTTGCAGCATCGGCCATTTCGGGTATTACAGTAGGCGAACTGATACCGTAATTTACATTGGCTGTAATTTCAGGCTTGCCTGTTTTACCACGCTTGGTGGTAATAAGTATTACGCCGTTAGCTGCACGGGCACCATAAATCGCGCTTGAAGCATCTTTTAAAACAGTTACACTTTCCACATCTTCGGGGCGGATGCTTGCCATATCCCTTCCTACTATTCCGTCCACCACTATTAATGCAGAATTATCACCTAAGGTATTTGCACCACGGATGCGTATAGTAGCATCATCGCGACCTGGTTCACCTGAAGCGTTGACCGCCACCAGACCTGGTAAACGACCTGCCAGGGTATTGGTAAAGTTCACTGCAGGCGATTGCTGTAATACTTCACCCTTCACCACACTAATAGCCCCGGTTGCTGTAGCTTTTTTCTGCGTTCCATAACCTACTACTACTACATCTGCAAGATCGGTACTATTACCTTTTAATGAAATAACCAGATTAGTTCTTCCATTCAGTGGTACTCTTTCTTCTTTGAAACTTACATGACTAAAGATCAGCACCGCATTTACAGGAACGTTATCCATTTTAAAAAGCCCGGCATTGTTGGTAAATGTCCCTTTTTCCGTGCCTTCTATTTTTACACTTGCACCCTGTATAGGGCTGCCGGCGCTGTCCGTTACTTTTCCCGTAATGGTAAGGTCCGCCGCTTCAGCCGGGTGTTCAGGATTGGCTGAAGACAGTAAAGGTGTACAGAATGAATATATTACAAACAGCATCCTTAATACGTGTATGCTTTTGTAAGGGGAGAGAACGGGATCTCTCAGCAGGCAATTAGTTATTCTTTCCATGGCAATGACTTTACATTGAAATATTCAAAAACCTTCTTTAGCAAAAGTCTCTACATTTCAATAAGAGAACTTCCTGTATGTTACCCAGACTTATAGATTTTCCTACAAAAAATAAACATCTGTTTTAAACATGACGGTTCCTTGCCTGGATGATACTGATAAATACATGTGAATGCAATTAAGCGATCTCTCTGCTCTTTACCGTTTCCCTGCAATGCCGGCTGAATTCAAGGGGACTTAATTTTGTAATTCTTTTGAATTGATAGTAAAAGTTGGAAAGACTATCAAAGCCGCAGGCATAGCCAATTTCTTTAACAGATTTCTCCCTATCCCTGATCATCTGGCAGGCCTTGTTGATCCTGTACTCTGTCAAAAACTCAATATATGTTTTATTAGCCAGCGTCTTGAAATAGCGGCAGAATGACTCCCTGGTCAGGTTAGCTATCCGCGCTACCTTTTCTATTGTAATATGCTCGTCAAAATTGGAATAAGTATAATTCAGTACCTCGTTAAATCTATGATCATTAATACAATGTATATCATTATTCAACCTGTTGCTATGAATAAGCTCCCGGCAATTGTTTTTTGAGATGAGCTGCTTCAGTATTTCAAGTAAAATAATGATTGCATCCAATGATGAAGTACTGAACATTCTTTCCATTAAAGGAATAATATTTGCTTTTCCTTCCTCCGTTATGCATATCCCGTTCCGGGATAAAACAAACAATTCATAGACCTCTTTCAGTTCGGGGAGTTTCAAAAATTCCCTGCCCAGGAAGTTTTCTCCAAACTGTACTACTAATGCTTCCGGAGCAGGGTTGCCTTCCGTCAGCATTTCTTCATCATGCAAAAAGCCGTGCGGGGTATTAGAGCCTATCAGCACAAGATCATTATCTTCAAAGGGCTCTATTGAGTTGCCGATGATTCGTGTACCTTTTGAACGTCTTACCAGGATGAGCTCTATTTCGGGGTGATAGTGCATCCCCCTGTACAGGTTATCTCCTTTATCCACTTTCAGGTGAAAGCAGCTGCCGGAGCTAAAAAAGATTTGTTTGAATGAAGGTTTCAAAGCTTGTACCATAACCCGTTAAATTGATTGCAGTTAGAGTATTATATACTTTAGGAAAACGTTTTCCTAAAGTACATAATATTTGGATAACACACATGCTGTTTTCACTAATTCTTTTTGGTAAAAATTATTTCATTATTAATATGCATTGTATATCAATTGTTTATGAATATATCTGATGAGTAAGTCTTGTAAAAGACAAAAAGCCTGTAAATTAAAAATCGTTTTCCATAACTATTGATTTTTTTGAAATTTTATAAGGCTAAAATTGTATTGGCAGCACTATAGGAAGTCAGAGTGTTGCATGAAGGTTTGTGAAAGCAATGTCCGTAAAAAAGCAGAGGCTGGCAAGACAGCCAGCCTCTGCATGTAGCAAGATTTCAGGAGAACTATTTAGACCAACCTTCGTTTTGGGCAAGTTTTCCTTCTGATAAAGAGATCTGCTGTTCCGGGATCTGGCTTAAACCAGAGGTTGACATTACCTGCTCACGTTTAATAACAATATTGGTAGTGCCATAGATGAGCGCCCCGTTCACTACCGGAATTCCAGGCGCCTCAATTTTAATGGCATCTGCCGCATATTCTAACCCCATTCTTAATAGGTCCCAATACCTGATAGCTTCACCAACAAACTCGCGATGACGCTCTTCCATAATGTTTTCCTGGGAAACTATTTTGGAGGGTGTACTGCTACCGTAAGCTCTCCGGCGTACTTTATCGAAATTTGCCTGCGCATCAATACCCAGTTCGGCAGCCATCAGCAATACGTCTGCATAACGTATTACAATATAATCTGTATAACTCGACATAGAACTTGGATTCCCTACATATGATCCGTATACTTCATTGCCACTGGCATCAGTTTCCCTGAGATATTTTTTCAGGAACAGGCTTTGATATTCCCGGACATCACGTCCAGCCTCTGTATCATTGTAGGGATTGGTATCGTTAAAAAGATTGTGCTCTTCTTTGACATTCATTAAGGAAGCGTTTCTGCGGGGATCATTAGTATCCCAGGAATCCCATACATACTTATTTCCGATATCGAATCCCCATCCTCTTCCGTAGGGAGGCATGATGTACCCGCGTGCACCCATATCCGACACCCAGTTCATAGATGTTCCATTTACATAACCATGCTTAATAGCAAATATTACTTCCTTGTTGTACTCTCCGGCATATCCCACACCGGCAGCAGCCGCACCGGCCGGCCAAAGTGACAGATAATTATCCATAAGATCATGACCGGAATTTTGTATGATATCTGTAAGGTAGCCTTTTACTTCAGCTTCGGAGATCACTCCATTCATATACGTTAATAATTCTCCTTTATTTACTCTCGGCAGTTCGGCCTGGGTTTTGCCGTAATAGCCTGTATAAAACAGGTAAACCCTTGCCAGAAGTCCTTCTGCGGCATATTTGGTAATACGACCGCTTGCATCACTGGGAAAGGAAGGGCGCAATAATCCTGTTGCTTTTTTCAGGTCGTTCACGATCAGCTCATAAATGAGTTTGGGGTCTTCCTGAGCCTCTTTCCCTGCATCTTCCGTGGTTTCGGTAATTAACGGGAGATGTCCCCACATTTGCATAGAACAGAAGTACATATATGCCCTGATAAAACGTACTTCTCCTTCACTGGCCGCTTTGGTCATATATTTTCCCATCGCAAATGCACTATTGTCGTCCCAGGGAAATGCATCTGTTTTTTTCAGGAAAGTATTGCACCTGTTGATGGTTGTAAAAGCATCAGCCCACATGGTGCTGTATATGTTGGCTTCTGCCGGTGCAATGCCCGGATCAAAACGATCAATTGCCTGGGGCAGAAGATAGTCGGATTTCCCTGCCCCGCCGGCTGCATCGTCCGACATGATGTCTGACACGATAGGATATACCCAGTTGCCCCCGTTATTAAGCCAGCGGTTCATGCCCTGGTAGCAACCTACAAGTGTTTGATAAACTTCTTCCTGGGTTTTAAAGAAGGTAGCTTCAGTTTTTCTGTCTACCGGATAAATGTCCAAAAACTTATCGCTGCAGTTGGACAGTAAAAGCATTGAAAAGCATGCTGGTAATATTATTTTGAGCGATTTCATAATTAATGATTTTTTAGAATTTAACACTGAGTCCAAACAATATTGTTCTGGCGTGAGGATACATCCCTGAATCCCGGCCAATCTCACTTTGATCAACGCCATTGCTGCCGGTGCCAATCTCCGGATCCATTCCGTTGTAAGAAGTAAAGTTGTATAGGTTTTGCCCCGTAATATATACCCTGAGCTGGCTTATTTTATTTGTTTTCAAAATATGCCTTGCGAAATCATAGCCGAGCGTAACATTGTTTATTTTAATATAGTCTCCCTTATAGAGGAATACATCCGAGAAATTGATCCAGTTAGAATTTTGTGCATCAATACGGGGATATTTGTTGGAAGTTCCGGCTCCATGCCAGCGGCCATCATAGAGGTCCTGGGTAATATTCCAGTAGTTCCTGTTGGCATCAATATAGTTTTGCAGGATCTGGTTACCGGCAACGCCATTAGTAGCGATATACAAATCAAATCCTTTGTAAGCGAAAGAACAGGTCAGCCCGAAAATCGCATCTGGATGTCCATCCCCGATCATTGATTTGTCCAGGGCATTGATCGTTCCATCTCCATTTCTGTCCACATACCGCAGGTCTCCCGGCTGTGCATTAGGCTGTATAGGATTTCCCCCACTGCCTTTATAGTTCTGTACTTCTTCAGCGGTCTGGAATATCCCGTCTGTAGTCAGCCCCCAGAAAAAGCCAAGCGGATATCCGTTTTGAGAGCGTGTTACTTCAACTGAGTTGGCGTATAATGTTCCCCCGCCACCATGTAATATTCCATCCTGGGTGGGGATAGCGCTTACTTTGTTATTATTGAATGCAATGTTTGCGGAAATGTTATAGCTAAATGATTTTGTGTTGCCGCCTGAATAGGTAGCTGCCATTTCTATACCTCTGTTTATCACGTTTCCTCCATTGATGTAAGGCGCTCCCACTCCATACACGCTGGGAATATTTGCCTGTACCAGCCAGTCTTTTGTTTCGCGGTGATACCAGTCGAAAGTAAAGCCCAGTTGTCCTTTCAGCAATCTCGCATCAAACCCGATATTGGTAGATTGTGCCTTTTCCCAATGTAAGGAAGCATTCCCAAGATTTGTTAAAGCGGCTCCCACTGCAGCATTTCCGTCATCGCCAAATGAATAAGGAAAATTAGATCCTACCAGGGCTAAATAGTAATAGGGAGGGATATTCATATTCCCGTTTTGCCCCCAGCTTCCTCTTACTTTCAGGTAAGGAAGCCAGGAAGAGGCAGGTTCCATGAATGATTCGTTTGAAATATTCCAGCCGGCAGAGAAAGAAGGGAAATACCCCCGGCGGTGTGATTTATCAAACCTGGATGACCCATCTGAGCGGAGGATAACTGTGGCAAGATAAGTACCTTTATAATCATAATTAACACGACCGAAATAAGACAACAGGGCATCTTCTCCCGGGTAGCCGCTCATTGACATAGTGCCGCTGCTTGCTGTTCCCGTAGCGTTATTCAGCCATGCATAATCATATCCTGTATAAAGGAGATTTTTGTTAGAGGCGCTGAGGTATTCGGTATTTGTTTTGAGTGCCGACATGCCTGCAAGGGCGTCGAATTTGTGATCCTTATTAATTGTTGCCGTATAAGTCAATATGTTTTCAGAGCCTATACTCACACTTTCTGAAGAAGACTGTGTTACCTGTGATACGCCGGTCTTGGCATTGCTGTTTGCGCTCAGGTCAGGTTGTACCGGCTGATAGCTCCTGCTGCGCCCACCGGAATAATCCAGGGTGAGCGTTGTTTTAAAGTGGAGGTTACCAATAAGCTTTACATCAAAATACACATCTCCTATGACCTTATTCACTCTGTTGCGGTTATAGCTGCTGTTCAGCATGGAAGCATACGGGTTGGTTATTTCTGTAGACCATAATCCATAAATATTATCTCCTCCGCTGGCAGGAACATTGTTGTAATAAAACCTTGAAGGGTCATCAGGACTGAGGTTAGGAATAATTGATGGAACACGTATTGCAGATACTATCGGATAACTGGCTCCAATGGTGGTGGCGTTGGAATAAGACAGATGCTGTCCCATTTTCACAATATCTTTATATAGCTTGTGTTCTGTATTTATCCGGAAGGTGATCCTTTTATAGTTGGCCAGATCTGCTCCTCCAACTATACCTCCCTGTTGCGTATAAGATAAGGACATGGCGTAGACAGATTTCTCAGTGCCTCCCTGTCCGCTGAGATTATAATTTTGCATCGGCACATTCTTAGCCAGCAAGAGATCCATCCAGTTTGTTCCTCCTCCGGCATCGCTGAGGATTTTTTTATTGATTGTTTCATTGGTATAAATAGGAGTGAGGTTAGAATTGGTATACATTTCATTCATCATATCCATATATTCCTGTCCGCCCAACACCTTTATTTTTTTTGAAGTGTTCTGAATACCGTAATAAGAATCGAAGGAGATCTGTGAAAATCCCGGGCTGCCTGTTTTGGTAGTAATCAGGATTACTCCGTTGGCTGCTCTGGCGCCATAAATGGCGGCAGAAGCTGCGTCTTTTAATATATCTATGGAAGCAATATCGTTGTTGCTCAGATAACTGATATCGGAGGTCTGCACACCATCTACTATATAGAGCGGAGTAGTCTCGCCAACCGTGCCAGCACCTCTTATATTCACCCTGAAACCACTGCCTGGCTGCCCTCCCGTAGAAGTGATGCTTACGCCGGGCGCCTGCCCCTGCATAGCGGAGAGTGGGCTGACGGCAGCCCTTTTTTGAATATCATCCCCCTTAATTTCCACGGTTGCTCCTGTAACCAGTTTTTTCTTTTGCTTGCCATAGCCCATCACGACAACTTCCTCCAGGGTTTGTGATCCACGGAGCAGGACCATTGATATTTCAGTTTTGCCATTTACTGTTGTCTCCTGGCTTTGATACCCTACAAAAGAAAAAACCAGTATTGCGTCTTCCGATACATTGGGCAAAGTGAATTGCCCCATATTATCAGTTACCGTTCCTTTGCCGGCGCCTTTTATGTTAACATTCACTCCGGCAAGTGCGTTTCCATCCTTATCCATCACAGTTCCATGAACTGTTAAAGCTTTTATATTGCCTTGAGGGACAGCAGCATGCTCTTTGTTTGTTGCCTTGGCCTTTAGTGCCAATATCATTAAGAGAAGCAACATCAGTAGCGGGGTAATGACTATATGCATTACCATGTACCGTAACCTGAATAGAATTAGTTTTTGGTTCATATTGAGATCTGTTTTTAGTAGATCAATATTAACCAGCTGTGAGAGGGGATAGTTCCTCTATATTATCCTTTGATTCGAGTATCTTGATATGATATGCTTATTTTATACCAATACCCAAATACATACTATTATTGCTGGGGAATTGTAGTGCTATGTCAACAATAATTTGTCGTATTTCTTTGCGAGAAGTGAGAGGATAAATGTGAGGTTCTCACATTTATCGCCTGCCTGCGGCAGGTAAACCGGTAGGCAAGTCTGTCATTTCACATTGGACATAGCAGTAGTAATGCCGGGCATTATTACACCAACCGTTAATAAGAGGTTGGCAAATCTCCTGGTTTCTCCTGTAGCAATCACAAGGCAGGTCTCTTTATTTTCGGAACACTCATAAAATTCCATTCGTTTAAAGCCGGTAATGGAAATAGTTGTTCCTAATATAGATCTGTATGCTGTATGTATCGGTTGCTCCACTATATCGGGAGTGGCCATAATGGCTGCAGACTCTACGGGGATGATCTCTATGATTAGTTTTAATATAGTGGTTGCATCTACCAGTCCGGGTGCGATATTCAGAAATATTTTCTTTGCTGCCGGAGGCGTTTTGGTGATAACAGGAAAGTTGGCATCGGCTATGAGTATCTTTGACCCATGCCCGCATAGCGACAGTCCGTAAAGCAACTCCGGGTGTAATATCGTTGATCTCAGCATATTTTACTTTAATAATATTGACTGCGCTAATATAGTTTCACAGATCTTCATTGTTTTCAGGGCATCTCTGAAAGGAGAAGAAGTTATCTCCTTCCCTGTAAGAACGGATTGTATAAATTCCCGGTTTTTTGCACTGAATCCGCCATATATGAACGGCTCATTGCTTCCTGCTATGTCAGTGCTGCTATAGCGGATGCCTTTAATATCGCCATCGGCATATACCCGGCCCTCTACTTCAGGCTCTGCTTCCGCGCAAATCCCTGGAGCATGCATTGTTACCCTGAAGATCCTTCTGCCGGAGCTCCAGTTACCTATTGCATGACAGGTATTGCCATTATCAAAATACAGGTGTGCGCTTATCCAGTTTATATCGTCAACGCCTATACGCCGGCAGTAGGATTCTGTCCTTATCACTTCGCCCCCCATTAGCCACCTTGCGGTGTCTATGCAGTGAATAAAATCATCGTGCATCCTGTCCCTTGCGCTCTTCATCGGGATGATCTCACATTTATTAAATTCCACCAGCGCATGCGTAATTGCTCCTTTTTTATTGCATTCTTCTTTCATTTTGTGCAGCAATGGCATATTCCGTCGCTGCAGGGAAACCTGGGTGATACAATGATTAGCCTCAGCTAAGCCTGCGAGGATCTCTGCCTGGTGCAGTGTTAAACCCATAGGCTTTTCAATATAGAGGTTGAAACGGTTTTCAAGGCACCAGACCCACACATCAAACATTTGCTCAGGGGCGCCTATAGCGTAGACTGCATCCGGCTTCAACTGCAGCAGAACGGATTGATAGCCGGTAACAGATGAAACGGGAAAAATGCATTTTTCGGGGATGCCAAAGCGATGCGTTGTGCTTATAAGCCGTTCTTTATTGAAGGCTATAATGCCCACAATTTCTACTTCATCAAAAGAGAGAAGAGAGGGGAAGTGGACTTTGCCTGCAAAGGCTCCATTTCCTATGACGCAAACCCTTACTTTCATATTCGCTTTTCTATTTTGCTTTGAAAGTTAATGGTATTATCAAAATATGCTTTAATTTTTTCAGCAGTTGCATTTTATCTTATTATTTTGCCTGTCTTACATTTCAGGTTTGGGATCAGAAAGATACCTCCTGATCCGTTCTGCAAAAGCACTACAATGTTCTTCGAGTTTGTTGTATCCTTCATTCATTATAGCGGTATTAAACAGGCTGCTGCCTATTCCCAAGCCATTTGCACCTGCTTTCAGGAAATCTATACAATTACCCAAATGAACACCTCCTGTTGGTAACAGCCGGATATCAGGAAAGGGCCCTTTTATCGCACGGATATATTCCATAGCTTGTGCAGATGCCGGAAAAATTTTTACCATATCAGCGCCGTGTTTCCATGCTGTGTATATTTCCGTTGGAGTATAAGCGCCAGGAAAAACAGGTATATTCTTTTTTTTGCAGATTTTTATTATTTCTTCATCAATAATAGGTGTGACAATGAATTGAGCTCCGGTCTGAAGCGCCCGTTGAAGTTCTGTAGTTGTACAAATGGTTCCCGCTCCTATATTTAATTTCCCTTTGAATAAGGACAGAGCAAGATGCAAGCTCTCTTCAAAGCCCGGCGAATTAATTGTTAACTCAATAGTGGTTAAGCCGGACAAAAAAAAGGCCTTCAGCATATTTTCAGTATGGACAGAAGGAATATTCCGCATAATACCCACCAATGGCATTGAATTGAATTTTTCCCAGGAAAAAAATGCTTCTGTCATGACCGGTTAGTTAACAGTTTTAAATTTTTGAAGAATAACTGCCTGTCCTATGGCGGCAGCATTAGCGTGCAGTTCATCGGTAAGCAGCGTTACCTGGCCGGCAAGCCCGAGGTACCGGAATGCGGAATAATATAGTGTACCAAGCGTATGATCGCTGCAAATGGTGTAATGCGCTTTTGACCCATTGCATGTATGCTTTAACTCTGCACCAATCAGCAGCCCGCTTAAATAGAAATAGTTCAGGGTTTTGGAATAATATTTTTTCAGATCTTTTACCCGGACCGAAAAAAGGTTCTGCAGCAGATCATCCTCAAGGGCCTTTTTCACACCACAGTGAAACGCCGTAATTTCCTTTCCCTCTATCCGGTTGCTTTCCGGGGCAGTTACAGCGCCTGCAAGCAGCCCATGATGCAGCAATAAGCCAAATAGTTCTCCCGTCATGAAAGTTTTGAAATCAACGATTTGCTTATTGGTCACAGTGATATGTTTACTATGCGTACCCGGTAAGATGTATATCGTTTCTTCTTTTGTTTCTTCTTTTATCATTTTTACAATTCCCGCCAACTGTGTTTCTTCTCCCCGCATAAGATCATTGTGTGTGGCTACTCCGGATATCAGCAGTATATTGTTTAAGATTATTTCTTCTCCTGATATCCAATTGGTCACCGCTGCCGCTCCATCTATTGGAAAAGGGAGGGATGCATAAGGCAGCTCCCGCATACCTATGGAAGAGCTTGCCATCCCGGAGATAACAATATCCATATTCTCCAGGACTATTCCTGTTTTTTGACTCAACCTGCTTAATGCTTCTTTCAGGTATAGCAAATAATGTATGGCTGGACTGGTTTTACTCCTGCTTTTCTGCCATTCGTTGAAGATGCCGGCGCAACCTTTATCAGATATCTCTTCTGCCAATGTAATTCCATGGACAATGTCAAAAAGCTTTAAACGAAAGGATGTTGTGCCCCAGTCACAGCTAAGGAATGCAGATGTTTTTGTGAGTTGTTGCATACTATTTTCAGAGTGTTCACCTACCATTCTGTAACACTGTTATCAACATTGCGCCATACCGGGTTTTTCCAGTCGTGCCCTATCAATGCCATGTTTCTTACTTTTTGTTCATCTACTTCTATGCCTAACCCGGGCAAAAGCGATCTTTGAATATAACCGTCTTTTATTGAAAATACTTCGGGGTTAACGAGGTAGTCCAGCAGGTCAGCCCCTTCATTATAGTGAATGCCTATACTGGATTCCTGGATAATGGCATTGATGCAGTTAAAATCTATCTGGAGCGCTGCTGCCAGAGAGATAGGTCCTAAAGGGCAATGCGGCGCCAAAGCCACATCATACGCTTCAGCCATTGCCGCAATTTTCTTTACTTCTGAAATGCCTCCTGCGTGACTGAGATCGGGCTGTATAATATCAACACTTCCCTGCTCAAGAAGAGGCTTGAAATCCCAACGGCTATACAACCTTTCTCCTGTGGCTATCGGTGCAGAGGTATAAGAAGCAAGCGTAGAAAATGCCCGGAAGTTCTCCGACAGAACAGGCTCTTCAATGAACATTGGTTTGAGATAATCCAGTTCCTGCATGAACCGCTTTGCGGTCCCTTTATGAACACGTCCATGAAAATCTATTCCCAGCTCTCTATCATATCCTATAGCATTTCTTACGGCTTCAATGTTTTTTACCGCCCTGCTGATCTTGTCGGGACTATCTATCCATTCCATTTCTGCGCAGGCATTCATCTTAACCGCCCGGAACCCATGTTCTATGCGCTTTGCAGCTCCTTTGGCAAGTTCGGAGGGTCTGTCTCCGCCAATCCATCCATATACTTTCATTTTGTTTCTCACCGCTCCCCCAAGCAATTCGTACACAGGTACACCAAGCGCTTTACCTTTTATATCCCAAAGCGCCTGGTCAATACCGGCAATGGCGCTCATGAGTATTGGCCCGCCCCTGTAGAATCCGCCCCTGTAAAGCGTTTGCCATATATCTTCAATGCTTTGGGCCTCTTTGTTCATGAGAAATGATGACATTTCCTTTACGGCGGCACATACCGTATCAGCTTTCCCTTCTACCAACGGCTCCCCCCATCCTGCGATCCCTGAAGCAGTAGTTATTTTTAAAAACAACCAGCGGGGGGGCACTTTAAACAATTCGATGTTTTCGATCTTTGTATTCATCAATGCAAATGAATCAAGAATCTGTGTGGACCAGGTACTGATTATTAGCATGCTATTCTGTTATGTTATCATTGGCCGTTCGGGTTGTGCAGCCATTATTGAGGTATAGAGATAAATTTGCTACTATACATGTTAATATCCAGTATTAAAAGCCGGAGGAAAATGAATTTCTTGCAATGACACACAAGCTTATTAAAAAACATATTACTCCCTTTAAATAATATCAGTTATGGATAGACGAAAATTTATCGTTAATGGCTGCGGATTGACATCCGGATGGCTGCTTACCGGGAATTTGCATGCCATGATACCTGCCGGTGAAAACTTCCGGTCACCATATTCAAAAATCTATGCTCACCGTCTCCCGGCCAATGATGGTCATTATAAGCGTACCTGCGGTTATGTGGAAGATATTCCCATCAGTACCTATGACTGGGCGCCGGACAGCGCTTATGAAGATTTCCAGGATATTAAATTTGGTATCCGCCTGCACTGGGGGATTTATTCTCTGTTACGTCTCCGCGGCGAATCCTGGCCCTATCTCCAGATGCTTCCTGAAGAAAAACAAACTTACCAGGAACTGTATAAATCATGGTATCCTGCCGGCTTTGATGCGGAGGAGTGGGTTGATTTTTTTGCGGAAAGTGGTGCAAAAATGTTTGCATTTACCTCGAAGCATCATGACGGGTTTTCCATGTTCGATACCAGCGCCAGGGTAAAGAGAAGGGTGAACTGGCTTGCCCCCGGCGGCCCGCAGATAGAAGATTGCGATCTTGCGTATAGTATAATGGAAACTCCTTTTAAAAGAGATATTGTCAAAGAGCTGACCACCGCAGCGCACCGCAAAGACATGAAAGTGGATCTGTACTTTTCGCATCCCGACTGGTATGACAGTGATTTCCGTCCTTACAATTACCATCCCCTGCAGGTACCGGATTCGGCTACCCTGGCAGTTACCGGTAAAAACAGGACGCCGGAAATTGAAAATCCCCGGGAGTATTTTGCCAAAGCAGGACTGGTGATAAAACCCGATCCCTCGAAGGAAGAAATCACCCGAATGATGGCCCGGCACAGGCTCCAACTGGAAGAACTGCTTACTAAATATGGTCATATAGATATGGTCTGTCTTGACCAGTGGCTGGGACCTGAAGTATGGCCTGTATTGAGAGATACCATGCTGCACCTCCGGAAAATTTCTCCCGACACTATGTTCAGGGCAAGAGGAATTGGCAATTATGGGGATTATTATACGCCTGAAGGATTTGTGCCAGGCAGCAAAGAGAATTCAGATACTCCCTGGTTTGTGATCTACCCGCTCGGAGGATCTTTCTCTTACGAAGCAGATGAGCAAAAATATAAAGGCGCATCATGGATAGTCAGAAATCTTGTGGATGCAGTTGCAAAAGGAGGAAATTTTATGGCCGGTATAGGTCCTGACGGCAATGGCCGGTTTCATCCCACGGCTATAGCACAACTGAAGGAAACCGGCAAATGGCTAAAACAGAATGGCGAAGGTATTTATGCTACCAGGGCGAGAGGAGCAGATGAATGGAAAGAAGGGGATAATATCCGGTTTACCCGTTCAAAGGATAGCCGTATGGTATATGTTTTTTGCTATGAGTGGCCCGGAGAGCAGTTAGTGCTTTCAACAGTGCGGCCGCCTAAGGGCGCTACCATCAATTTTCTTGGATTTAAAGAAGCACTAAAATGGAAATATGACAGCCAGCAAGGTCTGATTATTTCTATTCCGTCTGAATGGAAGGATAAGTTCCGGGGAGCCGCAAACCTTACTTATGGTCTGAGTATTGAAATGGTTCATTAATGTTCCTGTAACAGGATCAATGAGAAGAGATATTCTTGCTATAATTTTACATATAAATTCATTGGTGATAATATGCCAGGGGGAAAAGAAAAGAAAAAAAGAATTACGATCCGGGATATTGCAAATGCTGTAGGTATTGCTCCGTCTTCTGTTTCCAAAGCACTGAATGATCTCCCTACCATCAGTGAGAACATGAAAACACTGGTAAGGGCCAAAGCACGGGAGCTTAACTATAAGCATAATTCTAATGCTGCTAATCTCAGGCGGGGAACATCCAGGACGATCGGGGTGATCGTTCCAAAGATCAATGTGGCTTTTTTTGCCGATATTATTGCCGGTATTGAACAGGCCTGTTTTGAAAATGACCACAGGCTCATTATCTGCCAGTCAGACGAATCATTTGAAAGGGAGGTGCAGGCTGTTGAAACACTTATCCAGCAAAATGTGGACTGCGTACTGATCTCCCTTTCACAGGAAACAAAAACTACTGACCATCTCAAAGAGATCACCAATCATAATATTCAACTGGTACAGTTTGACCGCGTGGATCATACTTTCGGCAGCCATATTCTGGTGAATGACAACCTGGAAGCGTCTTTCAAAGCTGTGCAGCATTTGATCAGCCAGGGCTATAAAAGAATTGCTTTCTTTGGGGGACCGGATCATCTTCCGCTTTATAAAGAAAGAAAGCAGGGTTACCTGGATGCAATCAGGAAAGCAGGTCTCACTATTCCCTACAACTTTATTGTTGATAATATGCTGAAAAAGGAACCAGCCCGGACTGCAGCTACGGAACTGTTAAGACTTAAAGTTGCTCCTGACGCATTCTTTACGGTTTCAGATTATGCTGCACTGGGGGTTTTAAAAGCTGCTCAGGATTGTGGTAAAAAAGTGCCGGAAGAGATCGGCATTATTGGTTTTTCCAATGAAGCTTTTACGGAAGTAACCTCGCCTACCCTTTCTTCGGTCAGCCAGCAAAGTAAAAAAATGGGCAGGGAAACGGCAAACGTATACTTCAATCATGTGCTGAACCCCGGAGCAGATGGCAAGTCTTCTCATTCTCTGAAGCTGGTTATTGAAAGCTCTATTATTGAGCGGGAGTCTTCTGTTAGAAAAATAAAAAACGGACTAAAGAAGAAAGCTACTGCGGTGAATAGAGAATAGCAGACGAAACAACCTTATACCTCATTTCCCGGTAAAGTATTTATCCGCAGATTTTCAGTATTGGTTATCTCTCAAAAATACAAGAACCGGATGCACGGAATTTCTGAAACAGAAATAGTTTAATAATTAAGTAATACAAACTTCCTAATTATGCAGTCAGATAACCTTCCGCCGGATCTTTTAAAAAGCCAGCGGCAGTTGAGAATGTAATTTTTTGTATTTTGTCCATCAAACGCAATAGCCAATCATTTTTAAGTATGGTCATTCCTATACACGATTGCATGCTGGTGCAGCAGCTTTCCCAGGGGGATAAGAAAGCTTTTGAAGTCATTTACCGAAAGTACTGGCGTCCCTTACTTGATACCGCGTGGAAGCGTTTAAAGGACAGGCAGAATGCGGAAGACCTGGTACAGGGCGTGTTTATTAGCCTGTGGCAGAAAAGGGAACAATTACAAATCAATAACCTGGAGGCTTATCTCAGGACAGCCGTGCGGTATAAGGTGCTGAATCATATCCTGCGCACAAAACGAACCTACGAATTCTTCGAGCCTTTCTATGAGCTTTTCCATGAAAAAGATACCCCGGAAGCTGAACTTATTGCTAAAAACATTATCGAATTGATACAAGCTTATGCGGCTACTTTGCCGGAAAAGCGTAGGGAAATATTCTTGCTGCATATACAATCCTCTTTGTCCACTAAAGAAATTGCCAAAACCCTCGGCATTTCCCCAAAAACGGTGCAAAACCAGTTAGGTATTTCTCTCCGGGGACTCCGAACCCAAATTACCCCCGTTATTGTCTGCCTGATAGCCAGTCATTTCTGATCCTCTATTAATTTTTTCAGATTTTTCTCTGCCGGACGGGAGATCATCCTTTCTTCTGTGCCTTTAAGTGGTAAGCATTAATCAATCTATAGCCATATGCCGCATACACCAGATAAGAAAGAATTAGAAAGCATATTAGAGAAATACCTGGCAGGCAAGGCTACACAGGAAGAAACCGCTTTTTTAGAGCAGTATTATAACTACCTGGAAGATCAGCAGGGTCTGTCTGCTTCATTATCTGAAACCGAAAATCAAAAGATAGAGCACCAGAATTGGGAAAGCCTGAAAGCTCAGATAGACCAGCCTTTATCTATCATTTCCCCACATCATGTTCCTGTTTTGCGTAAGTGGCGATGGGTCATTGCCGCATCCATTATAATTGTAGTTGGACTGGGCGGCTGGGCCTTTTTATTCAATAAAAATGACAGGCAGCAGCAAATAGCCCGGGCAACTGTAACGAATGATGTAAAACCGCCCGAAACCAACCGGGCTACAGTCACGCTGACCAACGGGCAAATAGTTTACCTGGATAGCGCTGCACCAGGCTCCCTGGCTGTGCAGGGCACTGTAAAACTGGTAAAACTTGCTAACGGGAGAATAACCTATCAAACCGGGTCGGAAGAAGTCATTGTAAAACCAACATACAATACACTCACCAATCCTAAAGGCAGCCAGGTTGTTGACATGACGCTGGCTGACGGGAGTCATATATGGCTGAACGCCGGTTCCTCTCTTACTTATCCTGTTGCTTTTGTTGGCAATGAACGAACAGTATCTATTACCGGTGAAGCCTATTTTGAAGTGGCGTCCGACAAAACAAAACCTTTCCGTGTAACCAAAGGCGATATGCAGGTAGAGGTATTGGGAACGCATTTTAATGTAAACGCCTATTATGATGAAAAGGATATTAAAGTGACCTTACTGGAAGGGGCAGTGCGTTTAAAATCGAATGAACAAAGCCAAATCCTGAAACCCGGAGAACAGGCCGGGGTATCCAGTATCATAAACGTAATAAAAGATGTGGATGTGGAAGAAGTGATGGCCTGGAAAGATGGCCGGTTCAAGTTCAACAGCGTGGATATAGAAACGATCATGCGGCAGGCGGCGCGATGGTATGATGTAGATGTGGAATACCGGGGAAAAGTAGAAGGAACCTTGTCGGGAGGCATCGCCCGGAACGTAAATGCATCGCAGTTATTCCATGTACTGGAACTGACGGGTAGAGTACAATTTGAAATAACAGGCAGAAAAGTGATCGTTATACCAAAATAAATAAGAGATGTAAAAACAACAAGGAGGTTATACAAACAAAACCGTCCCGTGGACAAGACGGGACGGCAAAAGTTTGGGTAATCCATTATATACAATCTGCAATGACTGTTTTCATTAATTAACCAACCCCTTCTCCGAGGTTATCGGAATAAGTAAAGTTATGGATTTAACCAAAACGTTGCGTGTTATGAAACTGACCGCATTCATTTTATTGATCGGCTGTCTTACAGCCAGCGCCAGGGGCTTTTCCCAGGCAATCACCCTAAAGGAGAAAGATTCTCCGCTTGCTAAAATATTCAGGGAAATTGAAAAGCAAACCGGCTATCAATTCCTGTACTTTGACAATGATCTCCGGGAAGCAAAAAAAGTAAGTATCGCTGTAAATAATACAAGTATGCCGGAAGTGCTGCGACAGTGTTTCCGGGATCAACCCCTGTCATACGAGATCGTAGATAAAACAGTGGTAGTAAAGAAAAAGCAAACCGAAGAACCCAAAAATTCACTAACGGCAGAAGCCCAAATAACCGGGCCGCAGGAAATAATGGTTAGCGGTAAAATAACGGATGAAGCAGGCACTCCCCTCGAAGGAGTGAGTATTACCGTAAAGGGCAGGAACAAAGGAGGTGGGGCAACTGCTGCTAATGGCTCTTTTTCTATTGTTGCAGGTGAAAACGATGTGCTTGAAATAAGTATGATTGGCTTTGAGAAGCAAGAGATAAAGGTAAATAACAGAGCCCAGTTGGGCACAATCGTGTTAAAACATGCGGTAACCGGATTAGACGATGTGGTAGTAGTGGGTTATGGTACTGCCAAAAGAAGTCATTTAACCGGATCATATACAAACGTTTCGGGAAGAGAGATACAATCTGTACCCGCCAGTAACCTTACTAATGCCTTGGCTGGCCGGTTGTCGGGCGTAACTATCCGGCAAACGTCTGGAGGCGTTCCTGGTAATTCTTCCGGTATGAATATCCGTGCTATCGGCACATGGAATTCTGCGGCGCCTCTTTATGTTATTGATGGGGTTGTCCGTGATTCACGTGCGTTCGATATGCTGGTTCCCACCGAAGTAGAAAGCATATCGGTGCTGAAAGATGCCGCTGCCGCTTCGGTGTATGGTTCGCGGGCTGCCAACGGCGTTGTGCTGGTCACTACAAAAAAAGGTAAAAACGGCAAACCGGTTGTTTCTTATTCCGGTTCGGTTGGCATAGGTAGTTTTACCGTTGAACCGAAAAGAGAATCTTTACAAACCCGTATCAAGATTGCCAACATAGCACGCCGCGAGTTTTATAATCCCTGGATATTTAACAGCGAAGGATATAAAGAGCCGCTCAATAAAACAAACTATACGAATGGCGTGGATGCAAGCGATGGTTATATTAGTGTGGATGTATTTACCGACGAGGCGGTTGCCTATTATTCAAAAATGGGCGACGGTTACGACTGGCTGCAGGACGCCCGCCGCGTTCCTGTAACACAAACCCATTCCATTGATATCAGCGGCGGATCAGATAAAACGACCTACTATGTAGGCGGCAATTATTACGACGAAGGCGGGATGTTCAATGCCCTGGGCTATAACAAGTATTCGCTTCGCTCTAATGTAGAAACAAAGATCGCCAAAGGACTTATCGCTTCACTCGCTTTAAATACCAACAAAAGCAAAACCAAACGCAACCCGGGTGATAACTCCCGTGCCAGCGGGCTTTACAATGATCTGAAGAATACACAGCGGCTCTACCCCGCACAAGTGGATGGCAAATGGATCGGGCGTTCTTTAAACGGCGACGGCTTCCAGCAGAATGACCCCAATCCCGTGGCAGCTGCCAATGGCGTAAATGGTTTCATGAATGAGTTCTATACCAATGTTGAGTTTACAACGGCGCTTGAATATAAGCTGCCTTTTGTTAACGGACTGAGCACAAAAGCGACTTTCAACAAATACGACAGGAACTATTTCTATAAACAGGTTACGGTGCCTTATCAAACCTATAAGCTGGTTCGCGACCCGAACGATGTTAACGGCTTTATTATGGGGAATGAAATAGATGAAACACAGGCGCCCAGAATTCAGGGCAATAAAGGCAGTATCTCAGAATCGCGGTATAGCTCCAACTCTTATCAGTTCAACTTTTCCCTGAACTACAACAATGTTTTCGGCAAACATGAAATAGGAGCTATGCTGAACTATGAACAATATGAATACCATTATGAAGACCTGGGTGGCTCCATTTCAGAGATGCAGGTAAATACGTTGCCTTATATCAATTTTGGCACCGTTGATCAAACAAAAAGGTCATTATGGGGTGGTGGTTCGGAAGATGCCCGTCTCTCTTATATCGGCCGCGTCAACTACGGTTACGATAGCCGCTATTTGCTTGAGCTGTCATTCCGCCGAGACGCTTCCGTTAAATTTGCGCCGCAGCATCGTTGGGGCTTCTTCCCCGCTGCTTCGGCAGGCTGGCGTGTATCGGAAGAGCAATTTTGGAAAAATAATGTCGGGTTTATTGACAATTTCAAAATTCGCGGCTCTGTGGGCTTAACCGGTAATGATGCTGTAGGCGCTTACCAGTGGCTCGAAAGAGCATCTATAGGCGGTTCCTATTATATAGGGAATGTGGTTCCCATGGCTGATATTTCTACAGAAGCCAATCCGTTGATCACATGGGAAAAATCGCTGAATTACAATTACGGTGTTGACCTCGGCTTCCTGAACAGTTTCACGCTCAAGTTTGATGGGTACTTCCGTCATACCTATGACATCCTTGGGCCGCAAACCGGAAATCTTCCGGATGTTTTCGGCGGACAGTTATCGGATGCAAACTACGGCGTGGTTAATTCTCATGGGTTTGATATAGAATTAGGCTATACTAAAAATATCAACAAAAACCTCAGCTTGTGGGCGAAAGGCAATTTTGGTTTTGCTGACAACAAATTGGTGGATTGGGCGGAAACAGGCATTCCTGAGCATCTTTCCCGGATCGGCAAGAACTGGGACCGTGCGTCGGGTTTCATCTCAGACGGATTGATCACTTCCATTCACGATAATGGCAACGGCACTTATGATATTACTACTAATACAGGCAATGTATATAAAAACCTGCCGAATAATTATGATCAGGGATGGGCCAACCGCAACTTGTCTGACGGGAACCATAATGCTTACGGACCGGGTGTAATATTCAGCAAAGATATTGGCAACCTCAAAGACGGGAAACTTGGAGAACCCAATGGTATCTTGCAGGGCGATGGCGACAGAACATGGATCATTGACCGCCTGATACCACCTTATACGTATGGTTTGCAGTTAGGAGCCAATTGGAAAAACATTTCACTGGATGTGATGCTGCAAGGCACGGCCGGCAATCAAAATTTCCTCCATTCCAACAATAACCTTGAATCGGGCGCCCGCGGTTCATCGTACGAATGGTATACGGCTAATGCGTATTCCTACCTCGAAACCCCGGATGGTATATACCCGCGAATGAATAACACTTCATCCAGTGCCGCTAGTTCAGATTTTTGGGTGCGCGATGCTTCGTTCCTGCGCCTAAAAAATGTAACGATTTCCTACGATATATCTAAAAAAACGTTGGAGAAGATTGGCCTCTCACAGGCAAGGATTTACCTCACAGGCAATAATCTTGCGTTGTTGTGGAACCCGATGAAGTATTATGATCCTGAAACAACTGGTACTGCCGGCGACTCAAACCCTATCAGTTCAGGCAGCTCCGGTAATTACCAATACCTGTCGGGCATAACAACTTACCCAATGGTGCGTACTGTAACTTTTGGTGTAAATCTTAGTTTTTAGTCCTTTAAAATTGTAAAAAAGATGAAGACAAAATTTTTTTATATATTTTTTTTGATGGTAACGTTCGCTGCTTGTGAGCGTATCATGGATAAAAAAGACCTGGGTCAGATTTCGTCCGACGATATATGGGCGAGTCCTGTCCTGGCTGACGCCTACTTAAACAAGATTATGGCGGAGGGTATACCGGGCTATGAATCGGATTTGATGAGTCATACGGAGGAAGGATTCTCTGTGGGTTCGATCCAATTGGTAACCGACATTGTTCCTGTAGATAACAATGTATCTGGTAATATCGACAGATGGAGCTATGGTACGATCCGAAAGATCAACCGCTTTCTCGAAAATATCGACAAGAGTGTCAATGTGTCCGACAAGAATAAAGCAGATTACAAGGCGCAAATGTATACATTAAGAGCCTTCCTCTATTTTGAAATGGTTAGAGCCTATGGCGGCATCCCGCTCACCTATTATACATTAACACCCGGTGAAGATGAGCTGGCACTGCCTCGTGAAAAAACTTCTGTATGTATTGATTCTATCGTTTCAGACCTCAACAAGGCGATCGTCACGGCTGATTTTCCTATGAACCGTGATGTAACAGCAGCAGGACGCATCAGCAAGGCAGCAGCCTATGCGCTCAAAGGGCGTGTGCTGCTCACCTATGCATCGCCCCAGTTCTCAAAAGAAACACCTGCAGGAACCAAACCGGCCGATCAACGCTGGACGGAAGCATATAATGCCTGTAAAGAGGCGCAAAACCAGCTTACACAGGCCGGTTATGGGCTATACAGACCCAACCCGGCAACTCCTGAAGAAGCCATGCAGAATTACTACTCGATGTTTGTTAATGATGAATGCAATGAGGAGATTATCTGGGTAAGACGGTATGCGCCGGAACCATCTTTTGCCACGCCCGGACGAGGAGGCAATGGTGAGAACGGTTATCCTACACTCGAAATGGCACTCGCCTTCGCGAAAGCCGATGGCACGCCTTATTCAGGCATCTCCATGCCGGCCGCACAAGGTGTTCCTGACATTCCACTCGAACGCTCTTATGAACCCTACTGGCTCAACCGCGAACCGCGCTTTTATGCTGCTATCGCATACAATGGCTGCGACTTTCCTCTTGTTCGTAATAACCAGGTAGCTGTAAGTGAAGATATTGAAAACGGCAAGATGAAGCATTTCTGGATGATGAAACGCTCCGTTGTTCCCGGCAACGATGCACAACAATGGGATGGTATCAACAGTTTTCGTATCCGTAAGCGCTATGACTTGAATATCAACTATAGTGGCCAACCGGATGCGCAATATGTTAACCAGTATGCAGGTACAGACTACCCGCTGATCCGTTATGCTGAAGTAGTATTGAATCTGGCGGAAGCAGCAGCGAAAACAGGAAAAGAACAAGAAGCTCTCGAACTGCTATATTCGATTCGTAAACGGGCAGGAATTCCCGCGGGAGATGGCACTTATGGTATTGGAAGTCCTAGTGGAAACTCATTGATCGCTGCTATCCTCAATGAGCGTCTCGTTGAACTCTGCTTTGAAGGTATCCGTTTTCATGATGTTCGCCGGTGGCGTTTATATACGGACGACCTGGTGCCGGGAGCAGCAACCATTCGGGAAGGCAAAAAACTTAACGGGTTGGTTCGTCATGATATGATTTCTGATGCGCTCAATCAAGATGGCAGCATAATGACCGTGACGGATCATATTGAAAAAGTATTTAAGCCACTTGCTGTAGCTGAATTCGATATTAACACGCAGGCAGGGGCAAACCTGTATTTTCAGAAGTTCCGCAATGATATTTCCCAGCACGAAACGGATGCTGCAAAATTTGCGTTCAGCGAACGTGAATATTTTCTCCGTATTCCCTATGAAGCACATATTAAAACCAATCCGAATATTGAACAGACACAGGGTTGGACAGATTCCCGCGGGCCGGGAACTTTTAACCCGTATGAATAATATATAGCGCCAATGGCTAAAACAGCGAAACCTTTCTATAGAAATTAAGTGCGGATAATGCATTTATGATCAGAAATTGAAGCAGAGACCTATAAGGCTTTTCGAATGGGCTTTAAACATACTTAAAGATCTTATAGGTCTTCTCCGCTACTCCTGATTTTGGTAGTCTCAAAAAAATAATTAATACTAAAACATCATAATTTATGAAGCGAAGAGACCTGTTGAAGTTTTTAAGCTTTATACCCGGTGGCATATTTACGGAAAAATTGTTCGCAGAGCAGATAAGTAATGAAAGTAAAGTATCAAAGAAAAAAGTACTTACGGTGGCACATATTACTGATGTTCATATCATTGAAAGTAATAATGCCCCGGTAAGGTTTAAAAATATTCTTCAACAGATCGTTACAAAACATAAACCGGATTTTTTTCTAAACACAGGCGATTCCATTTCTGATGCAACACGCGATCACGTTACCCGAGAGAGGGTAATACAGCAGTGGAGTTTATGGGATGATTGCTTAAAGGTTATTAGTGGACATGAGGTTTACTCTTGTCTTGGCAATCATGACATTTGGCACAAAGCCCCGTCTGTTAATGATGATATGTTTTGGGAAAGATATGCTGTGAAAAAACTGAATATGCCAGCCCGTTATTACAGCTTTAATAAGAACAATTGGGATTTTATTGTATTAGACGGAAATAACCGGGATGGCACTTACTCGCTTGACGAAGAACAATTCGACTGGTTAAGGAAAAAACTTGAAGATTTTCCAGCTTCATCAAATGTATTAGTAATGTCTCACTATCCTGTTGTAGGCACTACTTACCAGATATGTGGTGGCTCCGGAATGGCCGATGACTGGAAGAAACAGAAGGACCTGTTTTACAAACATAGAGATAAAGTGAAAATATGCTTGTCGGGGCACCAACACCTCGCAGATAAAACATTTTATAACGGGGTGCAATTTTGTTGTAATGGTGCCGTATGTGGCCGTTGGTGGGGAAAAGGGAATAATGAATCTGCAGGGATAGGATACAATAGGGAAACACCCCCGGGATATGCAATCCTGAAATTATATGCGAACGGCACAGCGGAAAATGAATATTATCCCCATGAATTCAATGAGTAACTAAAAATAATGTATTCAAATTTTGAAATGATGTTTACAATTGCCTTCTTTCTCAATTCCCGGATTATCAACGTATGACACACAGGCAAAAATATACCATCTCCGTGGATAACGACCTGCATGCAGGAACAGAATCCTGCCGCCGTGCCACCAATCAGGTTGTTGCAGACGAACGGCGATAGCGTAGTAATTTCGCTGCTGGAAAAGGATGACGACAGATTTCTTGTCATCGTCAACCGCGACCATTTGTATTCAATGAAACTGACACTTATAGCTGATTATTCTGTGAAAAAAGTTCAGAATGATGGCTCCCTCATATCGGCAAACAGATATGCTTACTCTATGGAGGTAGGACTTGGCGACGCTGTAATCTATACATGGAGAAAGCAGTAAACATTTCGATAACCAACAAAGTTAAATTTACTGAAGACCTACGGCTCAAATAAAACCCATTCCCGATCCGCAATGGAAATTGTATGAAAACTAATATGTAGTCTGCAAGATATCTGGGGAATCACACAAATTATTTCTTGATTCCCATGGATGCCCTTGTGTACTTTAAGTGGCTTTTGGTCGGTAAAAAATATTTATAAAAACAGATATATAGTATTAAAAAGAAAATGTTGACAGCATCCTGCTAGTGCTGGAGTTCTAAAATCAAACGCTTGCACAGAGAAAATGTGTTGTGTAATAGTTAATAAGGTGGCAATGTGACACCGATCCTTCATTGTATGATTAAAAAAGATAGGGTGGGGTATTTCTTTTGGATGATAATAATGCTTGCACCTTAATGGAGAAACGTAAAAATGTGCCTGACCTAAGACCTGAAACCTACATTTTCCCCGATATCCAGCAACGTTTTCGTCAGTTTTTCCCAGGAATAATTCTTTTTTTCTTCCTGCAGGTAAGGGATGAAATGCTCTTTTCCTATGGAAAAATATTTGTCAATGCTTTCTGCAATAGAAGAGGGAACGGGCTCGCATACCAGTCCGGCTTCCATATCAGGTACCAATACGGGCAGGCTGCCCGCGTTGGTAACGATCATTGGCGTTTCAAAATGATAGCAAAGGGGAGTTACACCGCTTTGGGTAGCGCTCCTGTAAGGCTGAATAACCACATCCGCTGCGCAGATATAATAGCGCACTTCACTATCGGGAATGAAATGGGTATGGAGCAAAACATTTTCGTTTATCCCAAGCCGTTGTATCTGATCGAGGTAAGGTTTTTCCTCTTCATAAAACTCGCCGGCAATTAATAATTTCACGGGTGTTCTTACGTGTGGTAATGCTTCAAGAAGCAAATCCAGCCCTTTGTATTTCCTGATAAAGCCGAAGAATACTATTATTTTTTCCCGGGGAGAAAGGTTAAGCTTTTTGCGTGCTTCATCCATGGTTATTGGCGGTCCAAAATTGTCATATAGCGGGTGCAGTACCTGCACGGCGGGCTTCTGCTGGTCAAATTTTCTCAGATCAGACATTACCTTTTCACTCATGGTCACAAAAGCATCACAGCTTTTAAGGAAATACCCGGTGAATTGTTTATCGCCGGGCCTTTTTTCATGGGGAATGACATTATCGGTGATCGCTACGATCCTGGTGTGTTTATTTTTCTTTACCCTCCGCAGGATGGTTCCCAGTGCGGGGGCCATAAAAGGAAGCCAGTAACGGACTACAATGAAGTCGGGTTCTTCTTTTCGCAGCCGGTTGCCGGTTTTTATCCAGTTAAGCGGGTTTACAGAATTTATTACGCTGTGGATTGTTATATCTTCCGGTGCAGGGTCAGAGGAATATTGGGTAGTGCCCGGGAAAAGAAAAGAAGGATATTGCAGGGAGAAAGAATAAATAGAACAGCTATGCCCTTCGCGCATAAACTGCCTGCAAAGCCGCTGATCAAAAGTAGCTAATCCTCCACGCAGGGGATGAGCCGGACCGAGAATAACTATTGATGCCATTGGCGGTGTTAAATTAAGATTATTGTACCGTAAACAATTGTGAAATGTGAAACGTGAGATGTGAGATTTTCACGTTTCACATCTCACGTTTGACTTCACCTTTCACGATTAACATAGCACTAGTAATAGCATTTACTGCATGCCCGCCGTTTCTTCTATAAGATACGTATTCCTGCCGGCAGCATTTCTTGAAATAAGCTCTCCGAGAAAACCTGCCAGGAATAACTGTGTACCGATGATCATTGCGGTAAGCGCGATATAAAAAGGCGGGCGGTTGCTCAATCCTGTTTCGGGATCCATAAGCCGGGTAACAATAAGGTATACGCTCATGAAAAAACCGATAAGGAAAAAAACAGTACCGAAAAGCCCGAAGAAATGCATGGGTTTCTTGCCATACCTGCTTACAAAAGTGATTGAAGCCAGGTCCAGGAACCCGTTAATAAAACGCTCGATGCCAAATTTTGTCTTTCCATACTTCCTGGGACGATGCTCTACCACTTTCTCGCCTATTTTATTAAACCCCGCCCATTTTGCAATGACCGGGATATAACGGTGCATTTCACCATATACCTCAATGCTCTTTATTACTTTCCTTTTATATGCTTTTAGTCCGCAGTTGAAATCATGCAGCCTGATACCCGATACATACTGGGTGGCCGTATTAAATAATTTTGAAGGAATGTTCTTGGTGAAGGTATTATCATAGCGTTTTTTCTTCCATCCGCTTACGAGGTCAAAACCATCTTCCACGATCATTTTGTGCAGTTCCGGTATTTCATCCGGGCTGTCCTGCAGGTCGGCGTCCATGGTGATCACCACATTGCCTGAAGCGGCTTTGAATGCCTCGTTCAGGGCAGCACTTTTACCATAATTGCGTTGGAATTTGATGCCTTTTACTGCAGGATGTTGTTTGCGGATATTTTGAATGACAGACCAGGATTGATCGGTGCTGCCATCATCCACGAGGATAATTTCGTATGAAAACGCATTTTCATCTACCACTTTTTTTATCCAGGCACATAGCTCGGGTAGCGATTCTTCTTCGTTAAAAAGAGGTACTACAATGCTGATGTCCATACTACAATTAATTATGCCTTTTAAACTTGCGGAACTGGAAATTCCGGCTTCTTCTTCTTAATGATGGCTGCTATGATAAGACTTACAATGAACCAGAAAATGCAATAGAACGCTGTTCCGAGCATTTGTTTTCCAAATGAAAAATTATTTCCTTTCAGCGCATCTTCAGTAGCTTTATCTATTGCATCCTGCGGAGCTCCGAACTTTTGCATTACCTCCTGCATCTTTACTGTAGTTTCCTGAGCTAATGCCTGGCGAAAAGGCACATCAATGAAATTCAAAAGAATATAGCTGAATAATGTGCTGATCACCGTGCCGATAACAAAACAGGTAAATACTACTTTTAGGGCTGCTGAAAATTCCAGATAACCTCCTTCTGTTTTTTTCTGCTTCAACCCGGCAAGCACGGCAATGATTATAGGAATAAGGATCCCGGTATATGCAACAGGACTGACAAACCATTTTACACCGCCAAGGTATAGCAACAGGCTGAACAGGACAGATGCCAGTCCGGAAATAAGCCCGTAAGTAACAGCTGTGTTAGTCTTTTTTGTTTCCATGATTGTTTTTTTAATGTCAGGAGTTCAAAAATACTTTCTCTCCGTTAATTATCCCAATCACTTTCCCTTTCAGTGTCTTACCAATGAAAGGAGAGTTTTTTGATTTTGACCGGATATTTTTTTCTTCAAACGTATAACTGTGCTCCGGGTTGAACAGGGAGATATCTGCTTTTGTTCCTTCGGCAATGCCTGCTGCAGGCAGGTTAAATATTTTTCTTGGATTAGCAGCGCACATTTCAACCCAGCGTTCTACTGTTATGCCCATGGCGCCTGCTACGCCGAAAGCCGTTTCGAGTCCGGTCATGCCATAACCTGCATATTCAAATTCGCAGGTTTTGCTGTCCCACTCCTGTGGCTGGTGGTGCGATGCTATGATATCCACCCAGCCTTCCTCTACAGCCTGGAGCAGGGCTTCACGCTGCCTGATGGTACGTAACGGCGGGTTTACTTTAAGGTTGGTATCGTAGCTTATAAGGTCTTCATCGGTGAAAAAAAGATGATAGGGGGTTACGGAACAAGATACCTGGATACCCCTCTCTTTTGCAGCGCGGATATGTTGCAGCGATCTTGGGGATGATATACCGGTAAAATGCAGTTGTGATGCGGTATAGTCTGCCAGCTCTATATCTCTCGTTACCATCATTTCTTCTGCGATCACGGGTTTACCCGGAAGCCCAAGTCGGGTAGATACAATGCCTTCATTCATGAGCCCGTGGGTACCGATGCTTTTATCGTCGGGCAATTGTACGATCACCCCGTTGAAGGCCTTTACATACTGCAGGGCTTTTAACAGCAGCCCCGGGGATTGTACAGGCTTAAGCCCGTCGCCGAAAGCTACTGCACCGCTGGAAAACATATCATACATCTCGGCGAGCTCCTTGCCTTCGGCATTCCTGGAAACAGCCCCGATAGGATGGATGTTGACCGGGAGCGACCGGCTTTTCTCTTTTATATACTCAATCTGGGATTTGTTGTGTATCACCGGGTTGGTATTGGGAAGGATCAGCACATGGGTATAACCCCCTGCGGCCGCGGCACTGGCGCCTGATTGAAGTGTTTCCTTAAATTCAAAGCCGGGATCGCAGAAATGGGCAAAAACATCTACCCAGCCCGGGGAGGCACAAAGTCCCGGCTGTTCTATCACCTGCTCTGCCTGCTCATCAATATGGTCGGCAATACGGGCAATCGCACCATTTACTATTAAAATATCTTTTGATTTTCCGTTAAGTGAAGAACCCGGCTCAAAAATTACAGCTTTGCGAATGAGGATATTCATCGTGTAAAGTTGTGCGAAGATAAACGATGTTTACTGATATAAAAAATAGGGGATCGGGGCAACTATTTTGCCATGAGAATGATACTCCGGTAGTTATCGGAGCACGGGTATAGAAAATCGGCCCGTGCCACACGGAATGATAGTATTTGCAGTTGTTTTTTAATCCATTATTCCCGCCAGCTCCAGGCTTTTCTTTTTAAGTTTCCTTATTTCAATGTCTTCAATAATAGCATCCGGGGCAAGAATAAGAGAAACATTGTTTTCTTTCCACCAGTTGTTTTCTTTCAGCTCTTTAAAAGGGAGCACGCCAACGAGATATTTGCGTTCTCCTGCATGCCATTCTTCTATCCATTCAAATTTGTCGCGGGGTATGGTTTTCCAGTCGTCGAAGCTTACATAGGTGCGTACATAGAAATCATCGGTAAGCTGCTGTGGCTGGTGGTGATATAGTTTTTTATATTCGTAGCGGTAGTCGTAGCGCAGCGCTGAAATATCGCTCAGTACGGCAGAGGCGGTAGGGAAGCTTCCTGCGCCCTTACCGTAAAAAAACTGCTTGTCGGCAAAGGAGCTTTCGATCACAACGCCGTTAAATTCATTTTTTACAAAAGCCAGCGGGTCATCATGCTTTACAAACTGGGGAAGCACAAATGCGGCTACTTTACCATTATGCAGCTTTTTTGCCTGTGCCACCAGTTTTATTTCGTAGTTTTTTTCTTTGGCTATAGCGGCGTCGGTAAGTTTGATATGCTGTATGCCGTTAAACACGATATGTTCCGGCTTTTCCACTATGCCGTATGCATGGGTGAGCAGGAATGTCCATTTGTTCAATGCATCCCATCCATCCACATCAAGGGTGGGATCCACTTCTGCAAAGCCCAGTTGCTGGGCCAGTATTAAGGCTTGTTTGAAGTCAAGCTTGTCTTCAAACATCTTAGTGAGAATAAAATTCGTTGAGCCGTTCACTATGGCGCGTATGGAATGAAGCAGGTCGTTGTCATAATATTCTTCGAGGTTCCTTATTACAGGAATAGAGGCGCAGGCTGCGGATTCACACAGGAACGGCTGGTTATATTTTTGCTGCAATTCCAGTATTTCAGGCAGGTGCTCCGCAATCATTTTTTTACTGGCGCTAACTACTGCCTTACCGTTCTTTAAAGCTGTGGATACGATCTCAAAGGCTGGCCCGGATTCGTTGATCACTTCTACAATTACATTTATTTCAGGATCGTTGAGCAGGGCAAACCTGTCGGTAGTAAATAAGGATGCCGGCGCATTCCTTTTCTTATCTGCATTTTTTATACATACTTTTTTAATGGTTGCCTGTAAGGAGGGCGTTTGTTTCAATACCTGGTAAAGCCCTTCGCCTACCACGCCAAATCCGAATAGCCCGATGCTTAACTGCCTGTGCGCTTCCATATTATTATTGATTTACTATTTTTAAATAACGCTTGTTTTCTTCACTGACAAATCCTGATATAATAGTTTCTATCTTATCATATTCCAGTAAAAATCCATCGTGTCCATACAGGGATTCAATAAGATGATAGCTGGCGCCGGGAACATGATCTGCAATTTTCTTTTGCTCTTCCGGTGGGAAAAGCAGGTCGTTGCTTATCCCTATCACCAGTGTTTTTGCCTTTATACGCTCCAATGCCTGCTCTACTGATCCTCTTCCGCGCCCGACATCATGCGCATCCATTGCCTGCCCCAGCCTGTAATAGCTGAAGGCATTAAAGCGTTTTGCCAGCTTTTCACCCTGGTAGCGCTGGTAACTTTCTGCGGCTTCACCGCCGAAGTGATGAGAAACAGGCCATGCTGTTTTTTTATCCCTCGGCTGGGTAAGATTATAGGTGTTGTAATTCCGGTAGCTCAGCAATGCGATGCTTCTTGCAGCTTTCATCCCTTCTATACCGGCTTCCTGTATTTTTTCTTTCCAGGTGCTGTCGGTCTCAATACACATCCGCTGCGAAGCATTAAGCGCAATGCCCCAGGGAGAATGCTGCGCATTGGTAGCAAGCGCTATGATATGATCAAAAGCCAATGGTTCTTCAATTGCCCATTCCAGTAATTGTTGCCCTCCCATCGAACCTCCGATACCAATATATATGTTTTCAATACCAAGCGCATCTTTTAAAGGCTTGTATGCCCTTATCATATCTCTTGTAGTAAATAAGGGAAAATCGTGGAACCATCTTTCTCCCGTTTGTGGATTCACTTCAAGAGGGCCGATGCTGCCATAGCAGCTTCCCGGCATATTCGCACAGATAATGAAATATTTTCCGGGGTCAAACAATTTACCCTCGCCTACCAGTCCCGGCCACCAGTCTGCAGGATTGCTGTTCGCAGTAAGCGCATGGAAAACCCATATCACATTATCCTTCCTTGCATTCAGCTTTCCAAGGGTAGTATAAGCCAGGTGATAGCCTGGTAATGTACTGCCATTCTCCAGCGTAAAAGATTGGTTATATTCAAAGACTTCTGTTGCCATTCTGGTTATAGTGTCATTGATGATTTGGAGTTGTGTAAGTTTCAGGTTACAAGTTTCAGGTTACAGGCTCTAACCTCATGTCTCACCTCCCGCTTTTGACCAACCTGCAACTTGAAACCTGCAACTTGTAACTTGTGCAACCGCCTCTGTTATCCTTTCACCTTATCAAATGCCTGTTCAAAATCTGCTTTTATATCATCTATATGTTCAATACCAACGCTGATCCTTACGAGGTTGGGCTCAACACCTGCAGACTTCTGCTCCGCCTCGCTGAGCTGCTCGTGAGTAGTGGAAGCAGGATGTATGGCCAAAGTCTTGGCATCACCCACATTGGCCAGGTGGCTTACCAGCTTGAGCGAATCAATAAATTTGCGCCCCGCTTCTTTTCCGCCTTTGATGCCAAAGTTCAACACGCCGCCGGCTCCTTTGGGAAGATATTTTTTGGCAAGCTTGTAATACGGGCTGCTTTCCAGTCCGGGATACCACACAAATTCAACCTGCGGATGCGCTTCAAGCCATTTAGCCAGTGCAAGCGTATTCGCTACATGCCTGTCCATCCTGAGCGACAGGGTTTCAACGCCCTGCAAATTTAAGAAGGCATTGAACGGGCTTTGGCAGGCGCCTAAATCGCGTAATCCTTCCACTCTTGCACGGATAGCAAAAGCAATATTGGGTAAGCCCAGCGGGTTGCCTTCCCCAAATACCTGCCAGAAATTTAATCCATGATAACCTTCGCTAGGTTCGCTGAACTGAGGGAACTTACCATTGCCCCAGTTATAATTACCACCGTCTACGATGATACCTCCGATAGAAGTGCCATGACCATTGACCCATTTTGTTGTTGCCTGCACCACCACGTTGGCCCCGTGCTTAATGGGTTGGATAAGGTATCCGCCTGCGCCGAAAGTATTGTCAACAACCAATGGCAGGTCATGTTTTTTAGCCAATGCTGAAATTTTTTCAAAATCAGGGATGCTCAGTTTGGGATTACCTATGGATTCTACATAAATAGCTTTGGTTTTGCCATCAATGCTTTTTTCAATATTCTCAACATTATCTATATCTACAAATCTTGCTTCAATACCGAAACGCTTGAATGCTACTTTAAACTGATTATAGGTGCCTCCGTATAAATTAGAGGATGCTACAAAGTTCTCGCCAGACTGCACAAGGTTATGAATGGTCAGTAACTGTGCTGCCTGTCCTGATGATGTAGCCACGGCTGCAGTTCCTCCTTCCAGTTCTGCCATTCTTTTTTCAAATACATCAGTGGTAGGATTCATGATACGGGTGTAAATATTCCCGAATGCTTTAAGCCCGAATAAGTTCGCAGCATGTTCTGTATTATCAAACGTAAAGGATGTTGTTTGATAAATAGGCACTGCTCTGGATTTGGTAGTAGGGTCAATTTCCTGTCCTGCGTGGACCTGTAAAGTTTCAAAGTGATAGTTGCTCATGGCAATTTATTTTATTTTATGTTGAGAATAAGAAGATACCGGGAGTGTGCATAACGCCTGCAGATAACAACCTGTTGCGGATCTGAATGTATTGTATGCCTTACGGCATGCAACAGCAACAAATGCCGCATGTAACAGGTAATATGGGATTGTATCTTAATAGCATCATTGTGCGAAGCTTGTAAAACAGTCGCTAAAATTACTCTCGTTTCTCCTCATTTTCAAAATTTTTAATTAATAAGATCATTTACCAGAAAGGAACATGTAACGACAGTAGGACAGATGGCGGGTAAGGGCATAAAAAAGCTCTTCCAACAGGTCATCGGAAGAGCTTTATATATTAATGCTTTTATCATCAGCTTTTCTTCTGACTTATCTGTCACGCCTGTAGCGTGATGGAATTGGCACCTTTCCCCATACCGCTGTGTTGCGGCACGGAACAGGTTGTCAAGGCTTCATCGGGCCAGTCCCTCAGCCTTTCTTGATAAGTGAATATCATTAAAAGAACTGGCGCAAAGGTAATAGTAAATACCCCATATTTTCAAAAAAATATGTGAAGGAACAAAAAAAATGGAAAACTTAAATTTTAGTCATTATCTTTGTCCACTAACTTAATAGAGTAATAAAATCGCTTTGATGGTGATGAGAAATATACAGGCTTTGAGCTGTTAGCAGTGAGCAACCAGCAATCAGCTATAAGCCTGATAGCTGAGAGCCGAAAGCTGATTTCCAACGATATATACTTGCCATCAATCTAAAGTGAATTATGAGCCAGAAGGAACCACAAAGCGAAATACAGAGGATTTCCGCATTAATTGCAGAAGGAGATATTGCCGCGAGCCTTGGGAATATTGCATCGGAATTCCCGGGGCAGGTAGTTTTTTCTACCAGCTTTAGCTGGGAAGACCAGGCTATTGCGCACATCATATTCAGCCAGGGGCTGGCTATTGACGTATTCACACTTGATACAGGTCGCCTGTTCCCCGAAACCTATTCTACCTGGAGCCGCACGCTGGAAAAATACAATCATACTATAACAGCCTATTACCCTGATGCGGCTGCATTGCAGCATTTTGTGGCTGAAAAAGGTCCCAACAGTTTTTATGAATCCGTAGAGAACAGGAAACAGTGCTGCCATATCCGAAAAGTGGAACCCCTGCAAAGGGCATTAAAAGGGAAAAAAGTATGGATCACCGGTATCCGTGCAGAGCATTCGCCTAACCGTCATGATATGACACAGGTAGAATGGGATGGTTCCAATAATGTGGTGAAGTACCACCCGATCCTGCATTGGACAACCGATGAAACAATTGCATTTATCAATAACAATAATATTCCCTACAATCCTTTACACGATAAAGGCTTTGTAAGTATAGGATGTGCACCCTGCACAAGGGCCATCCGCCCCGGTGAGGATTTCAGAGCCGGAAGATGGTGGTGGGAAGACGCTTCTAAGAAGGAGTGTGGGTTGCATGTGCATGAGGAGGTTAAAAGTTTATAGTTTATCGTTTATAGAGTTTGCGGTTTACGAAACCATAAACCACAAACTTCAAATTATTTAATAAATGAGCTTACATCATCTTGATTATTTAGACGAGCTGGAATCGGAGTCTATTCATATTTTCCGGGAAGTGGCAGGGCAGTTTGAAAAGCCTGCATTGCTGTTTAGCGGGGGGAAAGATTCTATTGTACTGGTTCATCTCGCATTAAAGGCTTTTCGCCCGGGGAAATTTCCTTTCCCTTTGGTACATATTGATACCGGGCACAACTTTCCCGAAGCGCTGGAGTTCCGCGATCTTCTTGTACAACGCATTGACGAGAAGCTGGTAGTAAGAAAAGTAGAAGATACGATCCGGGAAAGAAAGCTTACCGAGCAGAAAGGAAAATTCGCCAGCCGCAACCAGCTGCAGACCTATACTTTGCTGGATACTATAGAAGAATTTGGCTTTGATGCCTGCATTGGCGGTGCGAGGAGAGATGAAGAAAAGGCAAGAGCTAAGGAAAGGATCTTTTCTGTGCGCGATGAGTTCGGACAGTGGGATCCTAAACGCCAGCGCCCTGAATTGTGGAGTACTTATAACGGTAAGATCAATAAAGGAGAGAACGTTCGGGTATTTCCTATCAGCAACTGGACTGAGCTGGATATCTGGAACTATATACGCCGCGAAAAAATTGATCTTCCTTCCATATACTTCGCACACGAACGTGAGGTGGTGGAATATGAAGGACAGTTTGTTGCAGTATCTGAATTTATTCGCATAGACGATACAGACATCATCAGCAGGAGAAAAGTGCGCTACAGGACAGTGGGCGATATGACCTGTACCGCTGCCGTTGCATCTGAAGCAGATACCATAGATGGCATCATCAGCGAGATCATCGCTACTAAAACCAGCGAGCGCGGTGAAACAAGAATTGACGATAAAGTATCTGAAGCAGCCATGGAAGACAGGAAGAAGAACGGGTATTTTTAAAAAAGGGTATAAGGTGTAAGGTATAGGGTGTAAGGGGAAACAATAAACTACAAACAAAAAACTTTAAATGGACATACTGCGATTTATAACTGCCGGAAGTGTGGATGATGGGAAAAGCACGCTTATAGGGCGACTGCTGTTTGACAGCAAGAGCATAATGGTGGATCAACTGGAGGCGATAGAAAGGCAAACAAAGAACAGGGAAGACGGGGAAATTGACCTTGCATTGCTTACAGACGGTTTGCGGGCCGAAAGAGAACAGGGCATTACTATTGATGTTGCTTATAAATATTTTTCCACGCCAAAACGTAAATTTATCATCGCCGATGCCCCGGGGCATATTCAGTATACGAGGAATATGGTAACAGGGGCTTCCAATTCTGATCTTATCATTATACTTATAGATGCAAGGAACGGGGTGGTAGAACAAACCCGCAGGCATTCCATTATTGCTTCATTGCTTAATATGCCGCAGGTGGTTGTTGCTGTCAACAAAATGGACCTTGTAGATTATTCCCAGGACGTTTATAATAATATCGTTATTGAATATGCTGAGCTGGCAAGAGCGCTCAACCTTAATGATGTCAGCTATATACCTATCAGCGCATTGAAAGGCGACAATATTGTAGACAAATCTTCCGCGCTGTCGTGGTATGAAGGAGAGTCTTTGCTCCACCTGCTTGAAAATGTGAAAGTGGAAAAAGCCATCAATCTTGATAAAGCGCGTTTTCCGGTGCAATATGTGATACGCCCTCAAACCGGGGAGCTTCATGATTACAGGGGATATGCAGGTAAGATCACAAGCGGGATATTCAGAAAAGGGGATGCTGTCACCGTGTTGCCTTCGGGATTGCATTCTGTTATTAAAGAGATTGAAATTGACGGAGGCCGTCTTACGGATGAAGCTTTTGCACCGCAGTCGGTAGTGCTTCACCTGGAAGACGATATAGATATCAGCAGGGGAGATGTTATTGTACCCCTTAGCGATGTTCCTGAAACAACAAGTGAACTGGAAGTGCTATTGTGCTGGATGGACAGCAAGCCGCTCGTTGCGGGAAATAAATATTTACTGCAGGTAAACAGCACAAGGGTAAGAAGCGTAATAAAAGATATTGAGTTCAGGCTTGATGTGAATTCTCTCGAAAGGCATCCGGCTCCTGAAAAAGTAGGGCTTAATGATATTATTAAAGCTGTGATAAAAACTTCGCAGCCGGTAGTGCATGATACATATAAAGCGCTGAGAGCAAGCGGCGGGGCTATACTGATTGATGAAACCAGCAATGTGACAGTGGGGGCTTGTATGATACAGTGAGGTGAGGTATCAGCTCTGAGCGATGAGCTTTGGGCTGTGAGCTATGAGACACCTGATGGCTGACTGCTGATAGCTGAAAGCTGATACACGTATAAACGACGATCAAAAATGGCAATCAATAATAATATGACAGGTAAGGTGATACTTGCAGCGGCTGGCCCGGGCGATCCTGAGCTGATCACGGTGAAGGCTGCACGTTATTTGCAGCAGGCAGAAGTGGTATTGACCGACCGTCTTGTAAGTAATGACATATTGAAGGAGTACGTTCACCCGGCTGCTGAAATAATCTATGTGGGCAAGCAATGCCGCAGGGGAAATTCCACTCCGCAGGAAACGATCAATGCGCTGATCAGGGAAAATGCATTGCAGGGAAAGCTGGTGGTGCGTTTAAAGGGAGGTGACGTTTCTGTGTTTTCAAATATCCTCGATGAACTGCAGGTGCTTAGGGACAATAATATCCCTTATGAAATTATTCCGGGCGTTACTTCCGCGTTGGGCGCCGCAGCTTATGCCGGTATACCGCTTACCGCAAGAGGATATGCTACTGCAGTAAGATTCCTTACTTATTATAAATCCGATATCGTCCCCGATGCTTACTGGAAAGACCTGGCGGCTACTACAGATACGCTGGTGTTTTATATGTCGGCTGAAACAGTAGGCGGCATTGTTGACAAGCTGATAAAATATGGTATAAGAGAAGATACATTCATTGCGGTGATAGAGCAGGCTACAACGCCTTTGCAACAAGTGCATACAGCTAATATCTATGATTTTGAAAAGCCGGATGGCCGGGAGTTCTTATCTCCCTCGCTGGTGATCGTGGGCCGTGTTGCGGCATTGCATGAACAGTTTGGCTGGATCGCCAACAGCAGTGACAGATCCTGTTATTTCAAGCCTGTGGCCGGTATACAAAATAATTTAAATCATAATAAGCAAGCCCATGTTAGCAGAGCATAGATTAAAAGTTTTTCAGGACCTGGTAACTAAATCCTCAAGGGAAGAACTGATATGGATGAATGGATTTCTTGCAGGAATGGTATCTGCGGAAGCAGGTGATCCTGCAGCAACAATGCCTGTTGCAGCTACACCTGCCATTGCCGTGAATAAGATTTCAATATTATACGGTACCGAGACCGGTAATTCAAAAAAGGTGGCCACAGAATTTGCGACGCAGGCTAAAAAGAGTGGGGTTACTGTTAAGCTTACCTCACTGGATCAGTACCGCCTCAATGATCTCGCAAAAGAAGAGTATGCTTTTTTTGTGATAAGCACACAGGGCGATGGCGAACCCCCGCTGACAGCAAAAAAGTTTTACGATCATATTCACCAGCAAAATATAGCGCTCGACAAAATGAAGTACAGTGTTTTGGCGTTGGGGGATACTTCCTATCCTTTATTTTGTAAAGCGGGAGAAGACGTAGATGCGCAGTTGACAAAACTGGGCGCTAAATGTGTTGTTCCCTTACAAAAATGTGATACGGATTATGCTGAAGATGCTGCGGCCTGGTTTTCGCAGGTGATGCGGTCGCTGAGTACCGGTGGCAGCAGCGCATCCCCGGCGCCTGTAGCAAAACCTTCAAAGGGCAAGAAAAATTATACCGGCACGATCCTTACCAACCTGAACCTGAATGACCGCGACTCCAACAAGCAAACACATCATATTGAAATAGGGGTGGATGGCGAGCTTCATTATGAGCCGGGAGATTCTATAGGTTTTATTCCGCGTAATAAAAAAGAGACCGTAGAAGCCATCTTGGCCGTAACAGGCGCAGATGGTGATGCTCTTATTGAATTCAGGAAAGAAAAATATACTATTGCTGAAGCGCTGACTTCTAAAATAAATATTATTCATCTTCCCGAAAGAGTAGTAAAGCAATATGCGGCCATTGTGCAGCAGGAGATCCCTGATACCCGGATTGACCTGCTGGATCTCCTGCGGATATACCCTGTGAAAGATGCAGCGCAATTTGGAGAAGTGCTTAAGGTGCTGGAACCGATGGCGCCAAGATTATATTCCGTTTCTTCATCGCCTGAAGCGCATAGCGGCGAGGTGCATATTACAGTGGCAAGGGATAAGTTTAGCATAAATAATGAGATCAAATACGGACTGTGCTCAGATTATCTCTCACAATTAGGAGTGGATACCGCCGTAGAATTTTATGTTCACAAAAACAGCCAGTTCAAATTGCCCGCGCCGGATAAGGACGTGATCATGATCGGGCCGGGAACGGGTATCGCTCCTTTCCGTTCATTTATTGCAGAGAGGGATGCAGTAGGCGCTACCGGGCGCAACTGGCTTTTCTTTGGCGATCAGCGCTTCACTTCGGATTTTCTTTACCAGACAGAAATACAGAACTGGGCAGATACAGGAGTGCTGACAAGAGTTAACCTCGCGTTTTCCCGTGATCAGAAATCGAAGCTGTATGTGCAGCATAAGATGCTGGAGCAGGCTGCAGCGCTGTGGAACTGGATAGAAGAGGGAAGCTATATATATATATGCGGTGCAAAGGCGCCGATGAGCACCGATGTTGAAAATACATTGTTGCAGGTCATTGAGCGGTATGGGGGTAAAACTGTGGCGGAAGCGCAGGCATACCTTGATAAGCTCAGGGAAGAAGGCAGGTACCTGCTGGATGTATATTAAAATTTGAGATTTCTGATTTGAAATCAGGAATCTCACAATCTACCGCAATCCGGCATCTTATTTAATCTCAAATCTAAAATTTCAAATCTCAAATAATCTATGTCTGAAAAGAGCAACCTGTCGTCTACGGAACACATTAAAATGAAAAGTGACGGACTGCGGGGTACTTTAAAAGAGAGTTTAAAAGATGAAATTACCGGTGCGATCCGGGAAGACGATCGTTCGCTGGTGAAATTTCATGGCATGTACCAGCAGGATGACCGCGACAGAAGGGAAGAAAGAAGCGCAAAAAAGCTGGAATGGTTGTATTCATTCATGATACGCCTTCGTATACCCGGTGGCTTCATTACTGCCGAACAATGGGAGGCACTCCATCATATAGCCGGGGCGCATACCACAGGGGTGATTAAGATCACTACCCGCCAGACGGTGCAGTTGCATGGCATCTTAAAATCACATGTGAAACCCACCATACAGGCATTCAATACTGCCGGGCTGGATTCCATTTCTGCCTGCGGCGATGTAAACAGGAATGTGATATGTGCCGCGCATCCTAAATTTTCGCCCCTGCATGAGCAGATATATGCATATTCGCATAAGCTGAGCCAGTTGGCAAAGCCAAAAACAAAAGCCTATTATGAAGTATGGCTGGACGAAAAACCACTTTCGGATAAAAAAGAAGAGGAAGATCCGTTATACCAGGATAGGTACTTACCACGTAAATTCAAAATAGGTATCGCTATTCCTCCTAATAATGATGTGGATGTTTTTGCCAATGATTGCGGGCTGGTAGCAATAATAGAAAATGACACGCTGGTGGGCTTTAATATTGCAGCCGGAGGCGGTATGGGCGCAACGCATGGCAATGCGGCAACTTATCCGCGCTTAGGTACTGTACTGGGCTTTGTACCTGCCGGTGAAAAAGTATATAAGGCGGTGTATGAAATGATCACGGTACAGCGTGATTATGGCAACCGCAGCGACAGGAAGCTGTCGCGCTTAAAATATACGCTGGATAATATGGGAGTGGAAGCTTTTAAAGCTGAGCTGGAAAAACGTTGTGGCTTTGACCTTGAGCCGGAGCGCCCTTATCATTTTACCGGCAGAACCGATTTCTACGGATGGCACAGGAATCATGAAGGCAAATGGTATTACACCGCGTTTGTAGAGAACGGGCGGGTGCACGATGATGAACAATTACCATTAAAAACAGCTTTTCTTGAGATAGCCTTATTACGCAAAACTAATTTTAGATTTACCTGCAATCAGAATCTTATCATTTCAGATGTAAAAGAAGAGGATAAAGCGGAGGTACATGCTATCCTGGACAAGTACGGTATTATCGCATGCACTGAAAATGCAACCCCGGTGCGTAAAGAGTCTATTGCATGTGTGGCATTCAATACATGCCCGCTTGCTCTTGCCGAATCGCAACGTTATCTGCCGGAGCTGATGTCCAAAATTGAAGTACTGATGGATAAGCACGGGCTGCAGGATGATAATATAAGTATGCGCATGACGGGATGCCCCAATGGCTGTGCCAGGCCGTATGCGGCGGAGATCGCATTCATCGGCACATCTTATGGGTATTATAATCTCCAGATCGGAGGAGACAGGGCAGGAACAAGGCTTAACAAGCTTTATAAAGAAAGCCTAAATGAAGAAGCTATCCTGACGGAGCTCGACGGGTTGTTTAAGAAATATAGTGAAAACCGGGAAGCGGAAGAAACATTCGGCGACTTTGCTATGCGGGAGAACTGGGTGTGATGTGAAAATCAGGGAATTTGAAAATAAAGAAACGTTCTGAAATCTTACAATGAGCGAAACGATAACTATAAAAGAAACGAATTGCCTGTTCCCTGTTTTTCTTAAGCTGGAGCAGTTGCGGTTGCTCATAGTGGGAGGAGGGAATGTCGGGCTGGAAAAGCTGCATACCGTATTATATAATTCGCCGGCTACGGATATTACTATTGTTGCGCTTCAGATCAGTGAAGCGATAAGAGCTATAGCTGCACGCCATGATAATATTTCGCTTATAGAAGGACCTTATGATGAGTCATTGCTCAACAGCACCGATATTATTATTGTGGCAGTAAATGACAGGTCTCTCGGGCAGCAGGTGTGTACAGATGCACATCAGAGAGGTTTGCTGGTAAATGTAGCGGATACGCCTGAGCTCTGTGATTTTTACCTGGGCGCTGTGGTGAAAAAGGGAAATCTTAAAGTGGCTGTATCTACCAATGGCAAGTCGCCTACTATTGCAAAACGCCTGAAAGAAGCGTTCAGCGAAGTATTGCCTGATGAGCTTGATGAAGTATTGGATAATATGGAAGTGATCAGGAAAAAGATGAACGGCAACTTTGCAAAAAAAGTAAATGATCTCAATCATCTTACGAGATCACTTTCACTTAAGGAAAAAAATGAGGCGGCTAATAATGGGGAGCGTCGTTGGAGACGTATTGCCACATGGTGCATTTTCGCTTTCTTTTTCATGTTCACCGGTTATTTTATACTTTCCTATTTACCGCTTGCCAGTCTTGTAGATTATATAGGGGAGGGAATAACCCGGCTCGACAGTAAATTTTACTGGATGATCGTTGCGGGCTTTTTGGCACAGCTTGTAGACGGAGCGCTGGGTATGGGATATGGCGTTGTATCTACCACAGTATTAATGTCTCTGGGTGTTAATCTTTCTGCCATCAGCGGCAGTATACATACTGCAGAGATGTTTTCCAGCGGCGCGTCAGGATATAGTCATTATAAGTTCGGCAATGTAAACAAGAAACTTTTTAAAGCGCTTTTAATTCCCGGTATTATCGGCGCTGTTATCGGAGCTTTTTTATTATCAAAATTCGGCGACAGCTATGCCAATTATATACGCCCTCTCATTGCTGCATATACTATGATACTGGGCCTGCGTATTCTTATTCTCGCCTTCCGGAAGAAAAATACAAAACCCGCAAAGGTTAAACATGTAGGATGGCTTGCAGGTGCCGGCGGTTTCCTTGATTCTTTCGGCGGCGGAGGCTGGGGACCACTGGTTACGAGCACGCTGATCTCAAAAGGACGAAGCCCGAGATTTGTAATAGGTTCGGTTAGCATTACAGAATTTTTTGTAACGCTTGCCAGCGCGCTCACTTTTTTTACCATGATCGGGGTAAGTCACTGGCAGGTAATAGTTGGCCTCATCGTAGGCGGTGTAGTTGCTGCTCCCATTGCCGCCAGACTGTCGGGTAAGCTGCCTACCAAAACAATGTTCACCTGTGTTGGCCTGATGGTAGTGATCTGGAGCCTCCGGATATTGCTGAAGGCAATAGGAGTGTTTTAGACTTATCGTGCAATCAATTCTCCAAGGCGAAAAGCGACTGATAATTTTGTAACTTTCACCTTAAGACGAGACTGCAGAATACGCTGCACTCCTGAGGTCACTGCGGAGCCGCATGCAGGACACTTCATGTGAAGAAGTACATTACAGCGGCGAAGCAGTCTCTTCTTTTTGAAGTTAAAAATTGGAATACTCTCTCCAGGGAGGTAAGTTAAGCGCCTTATTTTATCTTTATTGCATGAAACAGCATGCTCTTATAACCACGTTGCAGCGTTATACTCATTTTCCTGATGAAGCAGCCACATATTTCTTTTCTTTTTTTGAAGAAAGAAAATATAAGCGTGGCGACCTGCTGTTGCAGGAAGGGAAAGTAGCGCATGAAGCATTTTTTGTCGTAAAGGGTGCATTGCGGCAGTATTTCCTCAATGAAGCAGGGATAGAAAAAACCTGCAATTTTGCATTCGAAAATGAATTCCTTACAGACCTGGAAAGCTTTTCAAGACAATCCCGTGCTGCTTCAAATATTACAGCGCTTGAGCCTGTTACCTGTTTGGTGATCAGTTGTGTCAATATAGTGGAAGCTGTAAAGACCTGCCCCCCGGCGGCAGAATTTTTCAGGATCGTGGTGGAGAATGTAGCTACTGAAAATATACGGAGAACAAAATCTTTACTTTCTTTATCTCCGGAGAAACAGTTTGAGGAACTGCTGGAAAACAAACCCGCTATATTACAGCGGGTGCCTCAGCGTTATATTGCACAATATATAGGTATAGCGCCTGAGAGCTTGAGCCGTATACGTAAACGGCTGATGGTGCCTCAAAAATCTTAACCCGGATCATCGTTTTGGCAGTCAAATAGGAATAGCTTTGCATTAGTAAAACAAAAAGTATCATGCAAACTATTTTAGGTGCGGGCGGCGACATCGGTATATTGCTCGCTAAAGCATTAAAACCCTACACAGATACTATAAGGCTTGTAGCCAGGAACCCGCAACAGGTAAATGGAGATGATGAGCTTTTTAAAGCAGACCTGCTTAAGGGGGAAGATGTGCTTAAGGCTGTACAAGGCTCGTCTGTGGCATATCTTACTGTTGGGTTGGCGTATGATATAAGGATATGGAAAGCACAATGGCCGGTGATCATGCAGAATGTTATCAATGCCTGCGTGGAGCATCAATGCAAACTGGTATTTTTTGATAATGTATATATGTATGATAAAAGCGCTATTCCCGATATGCGTGAAGACAGCCCCATACATCCACCATCTGAAAAAGGGAAAATAAGAGCGCAACTGGTACAGATGATCAATGAGGCGACAGCTTCCCGGGGATTAAAAGCATTGATTGCACGCAGCGCAGATTTTTACGGACCCGGCGCCAGGAATGGCATCCTGAATATTCTTGTTCTTAATAATTATGCTAAAGGCAAAACTGCCAACTGGCAGTCTGATGCTACTAAGATCCATAGCGTTACCTATACGCCTGATGCTGCAAAAGCTACTGCAATGCTGGGTAATACCGAAAGTGCGTTTAACCAGGTGTGGCACTTACCCACTTCACCCGAGCGCCTGACCGGTAAACAACTGATCGAAATAGCTGCTAAAGCAGCAGGCCGTAAACCTTCCTATTTCGTGTTGTCTTCTTTTATGCTTTCACTGGGGGGATTATTTTCAAGACAAATAAAAGAGCTGGTAGAAATGCAATACCAAAATAACAGGGACTACTTTTTTAACAGTGAAAAATTCAATAAGGCATTTCAGTTTACGCCCACATCATATGAGGAAGGGATAAGGCGGAGCATAGGTGAATTGTGAATGGTGAATGGTCAATGGTGGGACGTCAGAGGGTTTCACGTTTCATGTTTGTCGTTTCGCGTTTCACGTTTGTCATTTCACGTTTCACCAGCCAAATCTGAAATGATTCACCATTCACCATTTACTTGCCTTCTCCAATTCTTCCAGTGTCTTTCCTCTTGTTTCTTTTACCTTCCACCTGATAAAGAAAAACCCCAGCACACATATTGCCGAATAGATATAAAAAGATTTTTCAGCCAGCTTCTCAAATAAAACCGGGAAGGTAAAAACGAGGATAAAATAGGCCGTCCATAAGCTTAGCACTGCAACTGTTGTGGCTTCGCTTCGTACCTTATTGGGGAAAATTTCGGAGATCAGTACCCAGGTGACCGGAGCAAGCGTCATGGCATAGATACCGATGGAGGCTAATAAGAACCAGGAGATATAAGGAGAATGTCTGCCTAACAGTATGACCGTAAATACATACGCAATAGCGAGACCGCCTGCACCAATCAGCATCAAAGGTTTTCTACCCAATTTATCAACCAGCAACATGGCGAGAATGGTGAACGCCAGGTTTACCCCACCGATAAAAACTGTTTGCAGCAGTTGATCATCCTGCGAAGCGCCGATACTTTCAAATATTTTCGGTGCATAGTTAAAGACTGTATTGATACCGCACAATTGCTGGAATACCGCTAATCCAATACCAACCAATACAGCAGGTAGAGCCGCCTTTTTAAAAATATCCGCATACCGGGTTGTAGCAACGCCTTTTAAAGATGTTGCAATATTACTGATGGATTCATTTACAAAGTCCGTATCTCCTATCTTTTTCAGCACCCTGGTGGCCTGTGTGTCTCTTCCAGCCTTCATTAACCAGCGCGGGCTTTCAGGCAGCCATAGCGCCCCGGCAAAAAATAAAGCAGAAGGTATAAAGCCTAACCCAAACATCCAGCGCCAGGCATCTTCTCCATAGTTGCGCAATGTATAGTTGATAAGGTTGGTAATAAGTATCCCCAGCACAATGGTCAGCTGGTTGATGGCTACCATACGGCCGCGTATATGCGCGGGCGAAATTTCTGCAATGTACATAGGTGATAACATTGAGGCCATGCCCACACCTGCGCCTGCACAAAACCTGGCGCCGATAAAAATATTTCTTGAAGATGAAAATGCCATTGCCAGAGATGACAGGGCAAAAATAGCCGCGGCAATTAATAACCCGGGCTTGCGTCCATATTTATCAGATACAGTTCCTGCTATTATACAGCCGATAATAGCTCCCAGCGCCAGGCTGCCGGTTGCAAATCCCTCCCAATAGCTATCCAGCAAAAAATGTTTTTGTAAAAAAGGCAGGGTGCCTGCGATCACGGCAAAGTCGAATCCAAACAGATAGCCACCTAACGCAGAAATGAAAGAGATACCTAAAATATAGCGGGTATTATAGGTATGTTTTGAATCTGCCTGGCGCACACTATTATTGCTGATTGTGTTCATTCGTTACAACTTTTAGCTGATCAAAAACCGGTATACCGTTGTTTGCTGGTATGCTTCTCCGGGAAGCAAACCGATGGATGGGAACTGGCGATGGTTGGGTGCATCCGGAAACCCCTGGGCTTCCAGCGCAACACCACTGCTGCTAAAATATCGCTGCCCCCGTTTACCCACATCTGTCCCGTCAAATAACCATGCATTATAAAACTGGATACCGGGCTGGTCGGTATATACTTCCATCACTCTCCCGGTTTCTTTTTCTTCAAGCATTGCTGCTAACTGCAAAGTTTTACCGGGATTATTCAAAACATAAGATACCACATATCCTTTGCCGGGGAACAATTGCCCGGGAAATGACTGATCAATGCGGGCTCCTATTGTTTGCGGCCGGGTGAAATCAAGCGGCGTATTTTTTATAGGAATTATATTGCCTGTAGGAATTAATTCTTCATCACATTCAACGCTATTTTCAGAATTGACATAAACCAAATGATCCAGTACATTTCTACTCATATCACCATGAAGGTTAAAATAAGCATGATTGGTAAGATTAACAATGGTGGCCTTATCTGTATATGCTGAATAATGTATGTCCATCGAATTATCATTGCCCAAAGTATACAGCACTTTTACCTCCATGTTTCCGGGGTATCCTTCTTCAGCATCTTTTGAAAAATATATCAGCTCCAATGCTTCTTCACCCTTATCATTCAACAAAATCCTGCCATTCCAGACATGGAAACTGAACCCGTCAAAACCGCCATGCAGATGATTCTTTACCGGGGTGCCGAAGATATCATTCTTTGTCAATTCATATTTCACTCCCCCCAGCTCAAAAGTTCCTTTATTAATTCGCCCGCATACACGACCAACAATAGCGCTGTAGTATTTTTCTTTAGCGACCAGGTATTCATCCAGGCTTTCGAATCCGAGTACTACATCAGACCACCGGTTATTTTTATCAGGTGTCCACATGCTCAGCCAGCGGGCCCCGTAATTGGTAAACTGTGCCACACAACCATTCTTGTTTCGGAGTGTAAATAATTTTACATCCTTCCCTTTTATAGAACGCCTGAAGTTTTCTTCTCTTAATAATTCCATTTATTGTCGTTTACTGGCATATCAATCTCTGCCTGCATTCGTGTTCTGACCAGGTTCGTAAATTTGAATGAACTTTCGGTTTGGTCCAGGGATTTATTTATTTTCCGGGGTGATCCTTGCCAGCCATCCACCGCCGGGCGCCATTGCAAGCTTCAATATTTCTCCTGCGCTGATCTGGCGCCGGGACAGCTTATAATCTGTTGCAGCGGTAGCTGCATTTATTCCGTCTTCGATAATTTCTATGTTGTATCTGCCTGGCTTTAAAAAATCAGTAGACAGTTCTATTGTTCGCTGGTCATCATTCGTTATTGCCCCTATATGCCATACTGTGCCGGATCTTCTTGCCAACACTGTGTATTGGCCAATCTTTCCCGCTAAGAGTTTTGTCTCATCCCACTCAACAGGTATTTTCGTCAGGAAACCGGTACACTCATTTTCCCTGTTGTAATCAGAAGGTGAGTCGGGGAGCATCGTCATTGGACTGCTTAGAATGATAAACAATGCCATGGAATGCGCCCGCGTGCCCCAGCCCATCGGATAATCCCAGCAATGCCTGAAATTGTTTTTGTTCGCATTACGCATGGTAGCAGGAATATAGTCCATCGCGCCGGTGAACATACGGATATATGGTAAAAGATTATGGTGACGGGGATTATCGTTATCTGATACGCCACTTTGTTCAAATTCAATCAGCGCTTCGCGTGTCAGCACATTGGGATATTTGCGGCTCAGCCCGCAGGGCTTATAGGCGCCGTGAAAATCAACTACCATCTTTTTCTCCGCAGCTTTTCCGGCAACGGCTTCGTAAAATTCCACCATCTGCTGATCGTCGCGGTTCATGAAGTCCATCTTGATGCCTTTGATCCCCCAGCGTTCAAACTGGTCAAAAGCCTCATCCCATTGCTCTTTTAATGTATTCCAGATCACCCATAACATGACGTCTACTCCTTTGGTTTTTGCATAAGCAGTCACTTCAGGCATATTTAGGCCCGGAACCGTATGCAACAGGTCGCTTTTGGGGCTCCATCCGTCATCAAACAGGAAATACCTGAATCCTTTTTCAGCACAGAAATCTATGAAGTACTTGGCTGTTTCAGTATTAACGCCGGCTTTAAAATCAACGCCGAAAATATTATTCTTAGCCCACCAGTCGAACATTACCACGCCGGGCCTGATCCATGAAACATCTTTCAGCTCAGTAGGAGAGGCCAGCAGATAAACCATATTATTGCTGATCAATCCTTCTTCACGGTCTGCTACGGCAAAGATCCGCCACGGGTAGCTTCTTTTGCCCGCGACTCTTGCTATATAATCATGAGTTTCTCCAACCTGTCCTGTGCTGTAGGGATTATTGGTCTTCTTCAATGTTTTAGGGTAACGCGGATGCGTAGCCGTAATTTGTGATCCCCCGCTGCTTTTTACCCATAGCCCCGGGTAATGGTAAAGGTCTGCTTCTGTGATCATCAAAAATTTGCCACTCTGTTTTTCGATAAGCACCGGCAGGTTACAAAGTTTGTCAGGATCAAGCTCACTCAGTTTTTTAAACTCATAAGGCTGCTCATACGCCGAATTGAAAGACTTTTCTGACTGAAAGCGTATTGAATCGCCCTCCCGGAACTGAATATCCAGGGTTTCCCTAAATATGGTGAGACTGTCTTTGAAAGCGGTAGAGAAACGATACGCCAGTCCTTCATTAAAGAGCCTGAATGTTAATGTCTGCCCTGATCTGAATGTCAGCGCCAGTTCGTTATATTCATTCCTGTAGGCTTCACTTTTTTCTCTTATTACCGGTTTAACGATCTCATTTACAGCGCTGCGTTCTGCTTTTTTTATTTGCAGGAGCGCCCCTGTTGTTTGATCAGTAACTATCCCTATATCTGACAGGCTTAGCAGAAGATCGGCTTCTTTCATCATTTTTACGGTTACTCCCTGCCGGCTGCTTTCAATTTCAACCGACAATTTTTTGTCGGGAGAAAGCAACATATATTGCTGTGCATTGCCTGCAATGCAAAAGAGAGACAGGAGGAGCAACATCAGGGTCTTTTTTA
>MKWG01000037.1:0-63947 GCA_001899685.1 Sphingobacteriales bacterium 44-15 | reverse complement strand
CCTGTGAAAAATTGAAATGCGCCCTCTTTTCATAACGTAAATATTCATAATAATTTTAAAAGAAGCTCAATTTACGCGTAGCTTACCAATTGGGATTTTGTTTAAGTTCAGGGTTTATTAAAATTTCCTTTGTAGGTAATGGCATCAGGTAATGCTTATTGGGATCAAACGATCTTCCCGAAGCGCTTTCCACGATAATAAACCCATTGGCGTCTGTTCTGTTTTGCCAGCTTTCATCGGTATAAGGATTTCTATCCTGTCCTTCCACCACAATAGGACTGGCCCAGGGAGTTCCTACAATTTTGATCCCTTTCACATCTGTCGGGATTTCGTATTCTGCAGTTTTCCACCTCCGCAGGTCATCATATCTGAAACCTTCAAGCGCAAGCTCTATGGTTCTTTCGCGCCTTATTTCCTCACGCATATTCAACGCGTTGTCATTTACAAAACTATTGGTCAATGCAGGCATGTTAACCCTCTGGCGAATTAAATTAATTGATTTGTTCAGGTCTTCATCGCTAATGGCGTTATTTTTCTCAAAGCTGGCTTCTGCGTAGATAAGCAGCACTTCAGCATATCTTAAGATATGGTTGTCGTAACCATATCCGAGTGTGAAGGGAGACGCATTGGAAGCCGGGTCTTCAGACAGGAATTTATAGGTAGTATACCCGGTGTTTGCATTCCTCTGGGGATAGAAAGGCCAGCTTGCAACCGGTTCAGGGTACCAAAGCTGCATGGCGCCTGTACCGGGAACAACGAATGTCATTGTCATACGGGGATCGCGGTCCCGGAACTCCGAACCTGTTTGGTCATAGCCCTGGAATAAATCCGACTTGCTGATGGGCAGCCCGTCAGCGCACAAATACATATCTGCTAATTTCTTAGTGGGCAGCAGATGACCTTCACCAACGGTGCTGGGAAAGGTTTGACTGGAAATGCTCACCTGGTATCGGCGGTCTAATATTGCTTCAGAACCATCATCACCTTCGTCAATAAAAAAATACCGGTAGCTCTGCGCACCTTTGGCACTAAACAGGGAGTACTGGGAACTGTTCATCACAGTTGATGCTGCACTAATCGCAATGTCCAGGTAAGTATTGGCGTTGGCATCGCTCCTGGATTTCCCCCAGGTACCTTCAAACAGGGCAACCCTTGCTTTCAGCGCATTGGCAGCGCCTTTAGTGATCCTGCCGATATCGCCGCCCGACAATGCGCTCTTGTCAGGCAGTTCGGCTGCAGCATCATCCAGATCTTTTAAGATGAAATCAACTGTTTCTTTCCTGGTAGCCCTGGGTGCATATAATTCTTCGTCCTCTATATCCAGTTCTTTAGTGACAATGGGCACTTCTCCAAAAAGCTTGTACAGGCTCCAGTAGTTATACGCCCTGAAAAATTTAGCTTCACCGGAAAATTGTTTTAAATCCACAGCTACAGGAGACTCCGCTGTTTTTGCAATGATCTTATTACAACGCCTGATATAGATGTATGCATTGGTCCACCTGCTGTCGCTTTCAGTAGTCTGGTAGGTTCCGTTACTCACTGAATTAGGAACATCGTAGGCCAGGTCTGCATAAGTGTCCCATGTATTAAATCCTTCAAGTGAAAAATACAGGTTATTTGCCGCCAGCTTAAAATCTGCACTTGTTTTCCAGAAAGTGGCGTCTGAAATAGCATCTTTGGGCACAAGGTCAAGTCCTTTATTACAACCTGTTAGTACCAGGAGTGAAAAAATAAATGCCTTAAAATATGTATGGTTCATGATACTTTAGTTAATATTTTAGAATTTAATATCCAGTCCAAAAGAAATTACACTGTTGAAAGGATAGGTTTGCTCATCAGAGCGTTCCCATGTTTCTTCGGGGTCGAACGATTTATTCCATGTATCTTTTGAAAAAGTAAACAGATCCTGCCCGCTAACGTATATACGAATATTTTTCACTTTAGCTTTGCTGACTAAGTACTGAGGTAAATTGTACGCTAAGGTCACTACCTTAAACCTAAGGTAAGCAAGGTTGTTCATGCGCATGGAAGAGTACCTCCAGTTCCAATTGCGTATTCCATCAAAGCCAACGGAGCCGGGTATAATACGGGGGAATTTTGCATCAGGGTTTTCAGGAGTCCAGTTCTTACCATAGAAGTATTCCAGGGGTTGCATCCATACCTGCCATAGCGGTACGCTGATTTCTCCTGTTCTGATACCCTGCCTTTTTCCTATACCCTGTAAAAAGATACTTAAGTCAAATCCTTTATAGGATACGCTGATATTGGATGAATATGTATACCTGGGAAGCAGGTTCCCAAGATATACCATATCTCCTGATGTGCCTTTTGAAGCATCTCCAAAAGCCGTAATTTTCCCATCACCATCAACATCCCTGAACATTACATCGCCTACACCCAGGTTAGAAGGTACATTACCTAATTGTTTGTAAGCAGTTAATTGTTCTTCATTTTGAATAATACCATCAAACTGATAGCCGAAATAAGAATTCAATGAATAGCCTTTCCGTGCATAAATCAGCCCTTCTCCATAAGCATCATTTCCTTTCAGCTCTATTAATTTGTTTTTACTATCGCTGAGCATTGCTGAAACACTATACCTGACGCCGCCGACCTTATCACTCCATCCTATAGAAAAGTCCCAGCCTTTTGTTTCCAGCTTACCGATATTTTGTGTGGGTGCAGATCCGCCCAGCGTTGCCGGCAACTGGTCATTTACCAGCATGTTCCTGTTGTTCTTGATGTAATAGTCAAAGCTCCCGGTCAGCCTTGAATTTAAAAATGCAAAATCAAGACCCGCGTTTTTTGTTTCAATGGTTTCCCAGGTACGGTCTTGTGAGGCAATGCTGGATACAGCACCGGGTAACCCTACATTGGGCGATCCCATGGGATAGGTGCCGGAAATAGAGATCAGCGAGATATAGTCATAGTTGCCAAAGCTCAGTTCCTGGTTCCCGGATTGTCCCCATGATAACCTGGCTTTGAGATTGTCAAAAACATTCAGTGATTTAATAAAATTTTCTTCCGCTACATTCCACGCCACCGCAACAGAAGGGAATAAAGCGCTCCAGCGTTTGTCCTCTGCAAACTTGGAGCTGCCGTCCATCCTCGTTGTAAAGTCTATCAAATATTTTTTGTCGAAAGAATAGCTCAACCTGCCAAAGTATGACTGCAGGGCCCAATCGGAGGCACCACCGCTGAAATTGGCATATTCGGTTTTTGTCCTGTCTGCCAGGTTCAGTGTAAATATCTCATTGCTGGCAAAATTATACCCCGTAATAGATTGATTCTGGTATGTCTTCCCTTCCCGTGAAGCTCCTGCCATTACATTCAGCTTGTGTTTGCCTGCTATGGTTTTATTATAATCCAGGTAGGCGGTATAATTCTGGTAAATATTTTTGTAATTTGTAAACAAAGCGCTATTCGGATTATTTACAATGTCAAAATCACTTCCGTCCCAATTGTGCTGAGCGAATGTAGGGCGTGTTTCCTTCCTGTCATTAAAATCTATAATTATACCAGCCTGACCTACCAACAGCAAATCACTGAGCAGCTTAATGTTTCCTTTTACGTTAGTAGAGACCCGGTAGGCATTCTCCTTATTCAGACCACCTTCCTCAAGATACTGAACAGCATTTCTAAAACCTCCCTGGTATTTATACAACTGTCCCAATGGATTGTATATGGGAACGTAGCTGCCCATCTGGTTTACATAATATAATATGCTGCTAAGCGCAGTAGGAGTAGTTATAGGCTGGTTCTCAAAGCTGGTACTTGTTTCAATATTTATCTTATCGGAAATCTTAAAATCATAGTTCATGCGAAGGTTGTAGCGGCCGGAATGGTTTTCTCCATGCCTGAACACGCCCTCGTTTCTTTCATATCCTGCCGAGAAAAGATATGAGCTTTTATCATTGCCACCGGATATGCTGAGGTTATGCGTTTGCTGAGCGCCTGGACCATATACCGCGTCGTTCCAGTCGTGCGACTGGTAAAATCCGGGAAAATTTTCCAGGTATTTCAGCCATCCTGTAGGGTCAGGCTCCGCATTGTTCCTGATCTTTTCAAAAACTTCTTCAGACACACCGGGCAGGTTCACATTCCTCATACCTTCATCATACATCTCGGCAAGATGCAAAGTGTTTGTCCTCTCCTTTAAAAACTGAGGAGTCTTTATTCCATAGTTCCCCGAATATGAAACAGAGGGCGCACCTTTCTTACCTCTTTTTGTGGTAACTATTATCACTCCATCGGCGGCGCGTGCACCATAGATGGAAGCTGCAGCATCTTTCAGCACAGTGAGATCCGCAATATCATTTGGATTAATGAGACTGAGATCTCCCGGAATACCATCTATCAGAACCAGGACACTGCTACCGTTCACCGATGAGGCGCCGCGTATCTGTGCGGAATAGTTTTCAAAGCCTGGTCTGCCGCTTCCCCTGGTAATAGTTACACCGGGTAAAGCGCCCTGCAAAGCATTCATGGTATTGGTAAGCGGCCTGGTCTCAAACGCTTTACTATCCACTTTAGACACAGCGCCTGTTAATTCTCCTTTTAATTTAGTTCCATAACCAATTACTATAACCTCGTTGAGCTTGGTATCTAACAGGCGTAAAACCACGTTGAGGTTTGAATTGCCTTTCAAATTCACTTCTTCTTTCTGGTAACCAATAAATTCAAAAACAATAACGGCGTTGGATGAAGCCCCGATTGAAAAATTTCCATTGGCATCGGTAGTAGTGCCCGCATTGGGATTACCCCTAACCGTTACAGAAACACTTTCTAACGGGTTGTTATGCTCATCCAGCACTTTGCCGGTAATAGTTTTTTGCTGGGCAAATAGCAAGCCGGATGAAAGGGAGAAAAACAGCATCAGTAAAAATCCCTGAGAAAAAGTCCATTTTTTTTTAGTAAGATTCTGATTAGTCATGACAGCAATGTTTTAGTCATCAATTTTAGAATTGAAAGTCAAATTTATATTTATGGAAATGTTCTATTGATGGATGATACTTGGTGTTTGATGGATTATTTTACGATTTTGTAAAAACCGATCCGATCAACTTATATTATCTGTTTTGTGAATAAGCGCACCCTGGTGATTATTATCAAGATGAAGTACCTGCGCAAAAAAGTCGGCGGCTATTGCTGCATATGGTTTCCCCAAACCAAGATTTCCAAGCGCCATTAAATAGTAACAATGAGTTTTGTTCAGGAGATTCAGATCGGCATCAAACACTAATAGGCCGGGCAGTGAAACAGCAAAATAATCTATGCTGATATTGTCGTCAATATGCTGTTCCCCGAAGGATATAAGGCTTTTAAAAATTGCTGTAGCCTTTTCCTGGTTGTTCAGTTTTATCCATGCCAATCCCTGGTAAAAGATTTTATCAGGCTGTGGATCATTATAGAAAATAGCCCGGGTAGGCTCGCTGATCCCTTTTACAGCCGCATGATAGTATTTGTTTGCCATTTCATTGTTTCCGAGTTTCTCATACACTACGCCTTTCCAATAATGAATATCATTTTCCTGCGCTCCTGCCAGTTTGCCTTCACCAAGGTTAGATGGATAATTTTCTGCCAGGTTCAACAACTCCAACGCATCTTCATATTTGCCTGCAGCAATGGATTGTTTGGCAAGTTCTACGTTGCAGATAAGGTATTGTTTAATCACCATACCTTCGCCGCCCTCCCAGGGATGAAATTTGCGTGCGCTCAAAAGCGATCTGGCTTTGGTGTAGTTTCCCAACTGGTTGTATAATGTTATTATTTCAAGCCAGAGATCATCTCTTTGTTGTACCAACGGCAAATACCTGTTCAGGAAATCAAGCCGTTCGGTATGATCCCGGTTCAGCCTTTTATACAATTGATCTAATTCCATTAATACACGGGCATCCATTGTGTCTAATGAAAAAGCTTTTTCCATAAATTCTAATGCCTTTTGAGCATTATTGCGTTTATTGTAATAAGCCAGCGAGAGGTTGCGGTGTACTGTTGGAAACTGATCGTCTATCCGAGCTGATTGTTCCCAACAATCAATCGCTTCTTTATATTGCCTTTTGTCGAACCAGAAATTCCCGAGGTAATAAAATGCCTTAGCGTCATTAGGGTTTAGCTCAATCGCCTTCTTAAATACGATCACATCTTCTATCTTATTTGGGAAAACGAAATCAGGCGGAAGGAATGCTCCTTTTTGAAAATGTTTTGTTGCCTGTTGCAGATCTCCCGCCTGGCAGTTCAGCCAGCCAAGATAATATTCAATTAATGTATTTTGATCATCGTGTACTTTATAGATCGAAAGCAGTTGAATGGCTTCTGCATAAAGCCCGGCATGGGCATAATCAAAAGCATACTCTGTAAAATTATTGGCATTATACCTGCTGATATTTTTTAAGTGATTTAGTACATCAGCCGCCGCCTGAGCCTGGTCTTTTTCATTTGCCAGCAAAATGTATTTCTCAAATAAGCAACCAAAATTGAATGGATCCAGCTCCAGCGACTCTTCAATAAAGGTTTGTGCTCTTTTATATTGATCTAGTTTCCGGAGAATAAAAACCCGGGCATGCCTTGCCGTATGACTATGATAATTTTTCACTAGAGATTTCTCAATAAACGCTAATGCCTCTTCATAGTTTTTTTTCAGTGTTGCAATTCTTGCGAGGTTTAAATAACCTGCATGTTGCCAGGCATCGTTCCAGGTACTCTTATAAAACGCGTCGTATGCTTCGTCGTTTTTATATTGCATTTTGAGCGCCCATCCCAGGTTGTAATAAGGCTCTCCGTCATAAGGATTGGGATTCCGCTGAGTAATTGTCTCGATTGCCTTTTTGAAAAAAGGGGTGGCTTTTACAAAACAGCCCCGTCTCAAATACCATAAGCCCAGGGCATTATTATTACGGGCATCTTTGATATCTCTTCTCAGAGCCTCTTCATAATAATCGGTAGGTTTATATGTAGCATGACGATATTGCTCCAAGTGCTGCCCGGTTAAGAATAACTGCTCGTTATTTTCAACGTCTGCAGGTTTTTTTGCGGGTTGCGCCGGTGATGGAACAGGCTGCTCCACATATTTCTCCTTCTGGTAGCTTACCAGCTCCTTACCTGTAGCCAGGTTGGTAACCAGCAATTTTATTTCCTCCGGCAGTATGCCGCCGGCAAGTGTAATTTTTTTGAGATAAGGATTTTCAGGGGAAGAAGAAGTGGTTTCGGTAAACAGGCATTCACCAGCTTTCAGTAGTTGCACATTTATTTTTTCATATGCCGATGTAACATATAATATGATCTCTGCCTCGTTGCCATTTATTTCAAGATTGACTACTGCTTCTTTAGTAGCATTTTTTACCATACCGACTTCGCGGTAAGGCATAAAATATTGTACAAAAGTTTTTTCTTCGTAAGGCTGTATCCACGAAAAATCAGGCTGGTTATCTGTATAAACTCCGGTCATTAATTCGATGTATGGACCGTCTTCATCTGTAAGGTTTTCATCCCAGGTGCGGCCAAATTCACCATTACCCCAGGTCCATTGCTTTTTACCAGGAGCGATATGATGATCTGCCACATGCAGCAATCCCCCTTTGCTGTCATGCTCGTAGCCACCCATAAAATTGTACTTTGAACTTACAGCCATATACGATGTGGGCACAGGAATATTTTTATACCGTGAAATATCAGTGCCGGGAGCATAATCCACTTTATAATAAATGCCTTTGGCTACAGGAAAAGAGGATACGTCCCTTTTGCCGTGATCAAAAACCGCATGAACATCCGGGGGAAAAACAGATTGATAATGATCATTCACTTTAACTGCAGGGTTGGCCCACCATAAAAAAGTTTGGGGAAAGGGCGTCCGGTTATACAGCTTCCCGTTTATCTCTATGTACGCCTTACCAGGATATATGGTAAACCCGGCCATACCCTTGGTCCGGAACATACGCTCCACCTCGTTTACCCACACGGTTTTGCTGCCATCTTCATTTGCTGCAATCGTAAAGTCAACCGGCTCAAATGTAGAAGGCCTGTGGTGCTGCGGCCAGTTAAACTCTATGCCCCCCGAGATCCACGGACCGGTAAGCCCGACCAATGCAGGCTTGATTACCTGGTTATAATAAATAAAATGGCGCTGTTTTACTTTATCATAAGCCATTTGTATCCTGCCGCCCAGCTCAGGCAGGATCATTATTTTTAAATAACGGTTTTCCAGGAAAACGGCTTTGTAAATTTTATCGGTTTTGGTATCCTCAATTTTTTCTATCACAGCATAAGGATACACTACGCCGCTGCTGCCCTGGTATACTCTTCTTTCAAGGAACATGGGATTTTTTTCCGGCAGGCCTGCAGGATAAGTGGGGATGCTGACGTTTTCTATCCATGCTTTTACTTCTTCCCGGTTCATGGCAAACACATTTATTTTATGCTCAAAATTATTTTCTTATTACAGTTGGTTAAATGGAGTAACGTCCTGATTAGATGGATTTTTTTACTATTTTTAAACCTATTCTTCAAAAATGGAACATACAATAAAAAAGAAAGAAGGTTTTCAGGGGCAAAAGCTTATTGTAATTCCTAAACAGGTAATTAACAGCAAATGTGTAAAAAATGAAATGATCAATGCCCTGTATATTACAGATATAGGGTATTACCCCAAAGCCCGGTTTCATTATATGGAACGACCGAATGGTGCAGAACAGCATATACTGATCTATTGCAACGATGGGAAAGGACAGGTTTTTATACGTAATAAAGAATATAAAATGGAGGCGGATGATTTTATAATCATTCCGGGAGGAATGCCTCATTCCTATACAGCCGATGTAAATGATCCCTGGAGCATTTACTGGATCCATTTTAAAGGGATGGTCTCTGATAAGATAGTTTCTAATATCAGGAAGAAAAACGGGTTAAAAGGATTTATCCGCTTTAAAGAAAAAAATATTGAGCTGTTTAATGAAATATATACACAATTAGAAAAGGGATACTCCAATGACAACCTGATCTGCGCAAATATGTGCCTGGCTCATTTTTTTTCAACCTTTCTTTTCAACGACAAATACGATGCTTCAGGTAAATTAAGTAATAAAGACGCCATTGACATTGCCATAGATTTTCTGAGCGAACATACCCACAGCATATTATCCCTGGAAGAAATAGCCTGTGAAGTAAATTTATCGCCTTCACATTTTTCTTATTTATTCAAGAAAAAAACCGGCTTTTCACCTATGGAATATTTTAACCACCTGAAAGTGCAAAAGGCTTGTCAGTACCTACTCTTCACCAAGCTGAGAATAAAAGAGATCTCCCAGGAAGTAGGCATAGAGGATCAATATTATTTTTCAAGAATGTTTGCAAAAATAATGGGACTGCCGCCCAATGAATACAGGGAGAAAAAGATCCGGTGATATTTCTGATCACAAAATCATTCCACCATTTTTCTCAATGCATTTATATCAAAGTTTATATCAAAGTTGTCAAATAATCTTTTTGAAAAACCTCCATCTGTACTTATCTCATATCGAAACTGCACTTCCATAAATATGGGTTTTTCCGGTTGATTGCTGTTTTGTTTAAAGTATTCCGGGTTCAGCACATACCAAGGCTGATTTGTATTCATCTTCTTTGTCGTAAAATTTCCCTAACTCTTTTAACCGTTCGTTCGTATCGTAAGTACTGCCGGGGTTACCCGCTATGGCGCGCTTTTGCAGCCAGTCTTCTTTTTGCATTTGTTCTTTGGATAGCTTTTGAGAAAAAGCGCTGTATGAAATAATGACAGACAGCATAAGGAATACAATCTTTCTCATTTGTAATGTTATTTTGATCTGAAACTGATATTGTGTAAACGTATATTGATGAAACAAGCAGGGCAATCATTAAAAAGATGATTTCTAACAGGATTTAAAAAACGAAACAGGCTGCAGGCGGGATTGAATACGATCAATAGGGTTGTTACCGATATGAATAATGATGACCCGGACCTGACATCTGCTGCGCATGTATGATAATTGTATTTTTGCAGGATGTCAGTACAAATGCCCGGTTGGGAAGATACCATTGTTGCATTAGCTACGGCTCCCGGGGTGGGAGCCATTGCGGTGATCAGGCTGAGCGGTAAAGAAAGCTTCCCTATCATTCATTCGCTTTTCCCTTCAAAGGATATAACAGCCCAGCCGTCGCATACACTGCATGTAGGTGTTTTGCAGGACGGCGAAGTTGTGCTGGACGAAGTTGTGCTGGCATTGTACAGATCACCAAGATCCTACACCGGGGAAGATACCGTGGAGATCAGTTGCCACGGCTCTCCGTTCATACAGCAGCAGATCATTGATACCTGCATTCAGAAGGGTGCGAGGCTTGCCAGACCGGGGGAGTTCACGCAAAGGGCTTTCCTCAATGGGAAAATGGATCTCACCCAGGCAGAAGCGGTAGCTGATATAATAGCTTCGCAAACCTTTGCTGCAAAAGAAACAGCGCTGAAGCAGTTGCGTGGCGGTTTCTCCGGCGATCTCGGCGTTCTTCGCAGTAAGCTGGTAGAGTTTGCCGTGCTGATAGAATTAGAGCTGGATTTTTCGCAGGAGGATGTGGAGTTTGCCGACCGCTCGCAGTTCAATATATTGATCACGGAGCTAAAAAAGCAGACAGGAGCGTTAATTGAATCTTTCCGGATGGGAAATGCTATTAAGAACGGAGTAAGCGTAGCTATCATCGGCAGACCCAATGCAGGGAAATCCACTTTGCTAAATGCCCTGCTCAATGAAGAAAGAGCTATTGTGAGCGATATTGCCGGCACCACCCGCGACACTATTGAAGAAACACTCAATATTAATGGTATTATTTTCCGCATTATAGATACTGCCGGTATACGCGATCATACTGCCGACAGCATTGAGCAGATAGGCGTGGGCAGGAGCCTCAGCAAAATGCGTAGCGCGGATGTGGTGATAGGGCTCTTTGATGCTGCGGCAACTTCTCGGGAAGAACTGCAACAGCAACAGGAGCAGTTTGAAAAAGAGCAGCTCAGGTACCTGCTGGTGGCCAATAAAATTGACCGCGGGAGAGAAGCCACCGCACGTCAAAAATTTTCAGGTGCAGACGACCGCATATTTTTTATTTCTGCAAAAGAAAAGCAGCATATTGATGCGCTGAAAGAAGCGCTCTACCATATCGCAGTATCCGGCGATATCCGGTCGGAGAGCACTATCGTCACCAATGCAAGACATCATGCAGCGCTCAGGGAAGTGCAGCGCTCCCTGGATGATATACAACAAGGTATGGCCAATAATGTTCCCGGCGACCTGTTATCTCTCGACATCCGCCGCTGCCTGCATTACCTCGGTGAGATCACAGGGCAGGTGGAAGTAGACAGGGATATTCTGGGAACGATATTCGGGAAATTTTGTATAGGGAAGTAATTATCTTTCTTTTGTTTACTAAAATCTTGTTTTTCATAGGATTTATCCTTCTTTTATTTGTTGTCCATAAATCAGGCAACAGTCGGGAGAAAACATGCAACATACAGCTATAAGCTGCAATATGGAGCAACAGCAGGCAACAAAATGAGCAGTAATATTCACCTTCAAAAAACTTGTCAGCACTGCGGTAATCGTTTTACTGTCAAGACTACTGTTATACTTCAAAACAGGCGATAGTAAATGCAAATTCTTTGAGACGTTGCCAACAGAGTTTGCCCGCCATCAGGCTGTTGAAACCGGCAAGCAGTTTCAGCTTTCAGGGGGTCGTTGCACGCTTTGCAAACTTTGCAATGCTGCAAAATAAGCCGGTGCATCCTGTCTTTTATTTATTTATGTTTGCCAATATTTGACAAGTCAACACTAAGACGATGGAAAGCCAATTTGGTAAGAAAATACGGGCACTCAGAGAGTAGCAACATTTGTACTTGCGGCAGGTAGCTCCATTGCTTGAAATGGACACAGCTCAGTTGAGTAAAATAGAGAAAGAATTGCGGCGACTCAAACGGGAGCAAATACCCACCATTGCCCATATTCTCAAAGCCGATGAGGATGAATTGCTGATCCTTTGGATGGCCGACCAAATACATGCAATGATAAAAGATGAGAAGCTCGCCAATGAAGCCATTCAGGTAAAGGAAGAAAAAATCAAATTTAAAAAGAGCAAAAAGAAATAATGGAACTAACCCTTTTAATAATCATTGCTGTATTGCTGCTTCTAGCAATTATAATAATCATTGTATTTCACAATAAAGAGAATGATGAGTTACCGCAATTGCAAGTAAAAGTTGGTGAATTACAATCAAACTTAACCAAGATTGAAACCAACCTGAAAGATGATTTCCGAATCAACAGAGAAGAAAACACGGCGAATGCAAAAACCAACCGAGAAGAACTCAATAAGGCCATTGGTGATTTTAGAACAGAAATTATGACTGCCGTTAAAACAATGACGGAGCAAAACAATAAGGCATTGGATAAGCTGAATCAAACATTGGAACAGAAGGTATCAGCACTCATAGAAAAGAACGAGAAAAGTTTTAAAGCATTTACAGATGGAAATACTACGCAACTGGAGAAAATTGAAAAAAAGGTAGAGGAAAACCTAAAAGCGTTGAACGAACAAGCAAAAGCTGATAACAACTTAATGCGAGAAGCACTGGTAAATGCTTTCAAAGGTTTTCAGGAGGCTTTTGAAAAAAATGTAAAATCATTTAACGACCTGCAAAAAGAAAAATTCCAGCTGCTAGAAACCAAACAAAATGATCTGGTAAAAAGCACCGAAACTAAATTAGACATCATCAGGGCCACTGTAGAGGAAAAATTGGAGAAAACACTCAGCGAACGGCTTGGTCAGAGCTTTGAAACTGTAGGCAAGCAGTTAATAGAAGTACAGAAAGGCCTTGGCGAAATGCAAACTATTGCATCTGATGTGGGTGGACTGAAAAAGGTATTGAGCAATGTAAAACTAAGGGGTGGAGTAGGCGAAGTACAGTTAGCTATGCTGCTGGAACAAATACTGGCGCCCAATCAATATGAGGCTAATGTACGCACCAAGAAAGGTAGCAGTGAATCCGTAGAGTTTGCCATCAAGCTGCCTGGCCGAAGCGAAGATGAAAGCGCCACCGTGTATCTGCCTATAGATGCCAAATTTCCAAAAGATACTTATGAGCATTTGATAGCCGCTTATGAAAATGCCGTGCCTGATGATATTGAGACGGCCACAAAAAATCTTGAAGTCACAATCCGCAAAATGGCCAAGGACATACGGGATAAATACATTGATCCGCCCAACACCACCGATTTTGCCATATTGTTTTTACCCTTTGAAGGTATTTATGCAGAAGTGATCAGGCGTACCGCCCTGGTTGACCAGCTAAGGGACGAATACAAAATTACCGTGGCCGGTCCCACCACTTTGATGGCTATTTTAAATAGCCTGCAAATGGGATTCCGCACATTGGCCCTGCAAAAGCGCAGCAGCGAAGTATGGAAAGTACTGGGCGACGTAAAAAAGGAATTTGAAAGCTTTGGTGGCTTACTGGAAAAAGCGCAGAAAAATATTCAAACCGGCCTTGGACAGTTAGATGATGTAGTGGGCACCCGAACTAGGGCCATACAGCGCAAACTGAAAAATGTAGAGTCGCTGCCCGCAGTGGAAACAAATAAAATATTACCCGAAATATTGGATACTGAAACACTGGAAGATAATAATTAAACGAACTGTAAAATGGCAATCACACCTATTCCTCAAAACATTGAATCTGTATTTTCATCCACCACTTATTATATTGACTTCTACCAACGCCAGTATAAATGGACTAAAGAACCAGTAGAAAGGCTGTTGGATGATATTTTCTATAAGTTCAACCAGGATTATCAAAAAATTGACCCTTCACTGGATCCTGAATTGGCAAGCGACCGCATTGGTTTCTACTTTCTGAATACTTATGTTACCAATACCATCAGTGGAAAAGTTTTTCTCGTTGACGGACAGCAACGTTTTACTACCATTACGCTTATTCTTATTCAGTTATACCACCTTGGTAAAAGCTTGAATAGCCAATTGACCGACTGGATAAAGGATAGAATTTACGGCACATCCGGTGCCAAGAAAAACTTTTGGCTGCAACATCAAAACCATTTGCCTACTATGGAGGGATTGCTCAAAGGCTTACCCGTTTCTGATATACCGGTTAAATCCGGCATTACAGCTAAAAACATGGCGGAGAATACAAAGTTTATAAAAGCGTGGCTGGAACATGAATTAAAAACACTGCACCAGTTTGATACTTTTATATATTACATGCTTCACAACCTTGAAGTTGTAAAGCTCGAAGTAATGCAAACCGATGTACCAATGGTTTTTGAAGTAATAAACGACCGGGGGGTGAGGTTAAAACCACATGAAATCCTAAAAGGTAAGCTGTTGGGGCAGGTAGATAAACAGGAACTGGAATTGCTTAAACTCAATGAAATCTGGGAAAAGCAAATAAGCATGGTTGGGGTAGCCAATACCGGCTCAGATAATGATGAAATCGACAACTTTTTCGAAACGTTTATCCGCTCAAAGATCGTTGCCACAAGAAGTGCAGCTGAAAAATATACTTTTAGGAACTATCATCGCATTCTTTTTGTTGGCGAAGTGGAAGAATATTTTAGACTAAACAGAAATGCAGCCAACACAAAGAAATTTTTACAAAACGATTTTATCTATTATACGAACTTATATAGCCGTATAAGAACATTGCGTTCCGCACATAACAAAGACTATCCGTTCTTATATTTTAACCAGCTTAATGAATTAACCGGCCACTATCTTTTGATTTTAAGTGCTTGTAAGTTAAACGATCCCGATGAAGATGAAAAAATAAAGATCATTTCTTATCAATACGACAAGATGTTTGTATTGCTTCAATTGCAAAAAGCCTACCCCAATAACCTGCTGGCCGATCTCACCTATTCCATAAGCAATGAAATTAGAGCGAAAGAAGCTTCCGAGATAGCAGGTATTTTTGAAAAACATTTATTGACTGCAATTGGAGAAATTAAAAACGTAACTATTACTGAATCTTTCGGCTATAATTACTTTAAAGATGTAGGATACAATGATTTACCCACTCGGTTTAGCCGCTACTTCTTTTCAAGGATAGAACATTTTATTGCCAGAGAAACCGGCGGCGAAATGCAGCAGAGCTTTGACAACCTGGTACGCAATAGCGGCAACGTAAATGGGCACCATGTAGAACATATACTGGCACACAATGATGAAAACCTGGCTGCATTTAATAATGATGAAGAAGTGTTTGAAAGGGAGCGGAACCGTTTAGGTGGACTGTTATTGCTCAGGGGAAACGCCAACCAGAGCAGCGGCAATGAGCCATACGCCGATAAGCTGAAAACCTACGCTCAAAGCCTGTATTGGAATGCCACTCTTCATAAAGACACTTACCATTCTAATCTCGATTTGCAATCTTTAATATACAGGCATAATTTGACAATTAGAGCAATGGATAGCTTTGGCCCGTCTGAATTGGAAGAAAGACACAGACTATTAGCTCAAATAGTACAAATAATCTGGAATTAACTTATGAAGAAAACTGACCTTATGCACAAACTGAAACAACCGCAGGGCATTTCTGATGATGAACGGGCCTACCTGATTAATATAACCTGGTAAACACCAAAAAGAAGTACGGACTGGTATAGGAAGACAAGCTGGAAGATGCAGAAGAACAACTCCGTGAAAACCTGCCCGTGTTGAAGAAGTGGTAGAAAAAGAATTTTAGGCAAAGAAATTCTCGCACAAAAAACAGGCAAACAATTGTCCATAGTAGACAATCAGCAAAATCCCCAAATCAAGACTTACTAAAAGAGCATTGAAATGGAAGATAACACCCCATCACAGCATGGTAATAGGGAAGTGAACCGGACATTGGATTTCTATAGTCTTGATTCCATTATAGCCGTTGGCTACTGGGTAAACAGTTTTCAGGCTACCCAGTTTCGAATTGAGGCTATCAAAACTCTTAGAGAGTTCATTATCAAGGGCTTTGTATAGGACGATGAAAGGCTTAAACAAGGCAAACGCTTTAGCAACGATTGCTTTGATGAACTTTGGAACGTATCCGGGAGATACGGGCAAGCGATATTTCAATAATCATTAGTCATTAAATCCGGCACATGCTTTTATTAACTTTGCATCAGTGTCAGTGAGGCATAGAGAAGGAAGCAGCGATGAAAGATATATTTGGAAAGATGGCATTATCCGAAGAGGAATATGAGCTTGTGTAAATAGAATAATATAATGAATGGAGAAAGAAAGGTTATTTCGTTTACTGTGACCGGGTTTGGAGAAGAATATACGGTGCAAACCTATGAAAATGAATACCGGAACCTGATGGTGCTGTTGAATGATAAAATTTATATGGAGGATTTCGGGCAATGCGGCGGGCAGGGCAGGTGCGCCACCTGCCTGGTGGAAGTAACGGCACCCGGTGGCGGATTGTTAACCCACGAGCGGAATGAGCAGTCAACCATCGCAAAGAAAGGCAGGGTAGGGCAAAACGCCAGGCTATCCTGCCAGATATTTATCAACGATGCCTTAAACGGAGCCGTCATCAATATCCCGGATGACCTGCTTTGATTCAACTACTGCGTGAATGAAAACCAGCAACACAATTATTAGTTGCACTAAAAATGTAACAATCATGGATACACGAATAACGATCATTGACAAATAATCCTTTTTCCCAGCTGAGTCTCTGCATTACTCCAATATAGGATAGGCTGGCAGGACCCGGCGTAATACTGTGATCGAAGTATGTGTTCCGCACCGGGGCCCATACTACACATAAAGCCAGGTAGTGGTCCGGGCTATGAGCTTCAGGCACTTCTGATGTATATCTCGGTGCTTTGTTCATCGTTGAATAGCATTGCTGCAGTACAAGAGAGTGACACAACCAAAGCCCAATAGTAGCACTGCTGCTAAGTACATATCTCTCACAACCCTATACCTTACTCCTTTCTTCCGGTTTACGCCGGGTCAACATCCAGGATGATTACTACCGGGCGGAAAGCCTTCTGCTGTTGCAGGACAGCGATCTGTTGCCGGATAAGCGATTTGGCACGGTTAATAAATGCTGAATCCTTGGGTAGCTTCAGCAGCAGCTCCATGCGAAACTGGTTCCTGATCCTGCTGATGACCGGCTCGGTGGGTCCTATGATATATTTTCCCAGGCTGCCGTGCAGCAGCGAAGCAAACTGCATGGCGGCATTGGTAGCAGTCTCTTTCTGCTTATGGCGAAAGCTTAAAAGTATCAGCCTCGAAAAAGGCGGGTAGAAAAACCGTTCCCGCCCTTCGATCTCAAATTCAAAAAAGGCTTTGTAATTATGTTGCTGTACAAACTGCAATACCGGGTGCCGTGTATTCGACACCTGGATAAGTACTCTTCCTTTTTCGGATTTCCTGCCGGCGCGCCCGCTCACCTGCTCCATGAGCTGGAATGCCCGTTCATTCACCCGGAAATCAACAAAGTTTAACAGGCTGTCGGCATCAAGTATACCCACCAGGTTGACGTGCTCAAAATCCAGTCCTTTTACAACCATCTGTGTGCCTACCAGGATATCAATTCTCCGTTGCTCAAACTGCTGGATCAGGTTGTCGTGGGCATGCTTACCTCTCACGGCATCAATATCCATTCTTGCAACCCTTGCTTTGGGAAAAATCTCTTCAAGATGCTCTTCAATTTTTTCCGTGCCGAAATTTTTTTGAATGAACTGGTGATTGCCGCAGACGGCGCAGGTATTCACAATGCTGTAGACCGTTCCGCAATAATGGCAAACCAGTTTATTGGTGAGCTTGTGAAAGGTGAGGCTGACATCACAGTTTTTGCACTGCGGTATCCAGCCGCAGGCCGCGCATACCTGGTAAGGAAAATACCCTCGCCGGTTTTGAAAGAGTATACTTTGCCTGTTAGCTTCCAGGGATGCCTCTATGGCTGCTTTCAGTTGGGGTGAAAGCATGACCTTGGATTTTTCCTTTTGTATGATTTGCTTTACATCTATGATCTCTATTCCCGGCAGCGTGGCCTCGCCGAATCTTTCGCTCAATGTCACCAAACCATATTTCCCGTGAATGGCGTTGAAATAGCTTTCTACGGAAGGTGATGCGCTGCCCAGCAAAATTTTTGCATCCAGTAAACCTGCATAATATATAGCGCTGTCGCGGGCATGATACCTGGGCGCCGGGTCATATTGCTTGTAGGAACTGTCATGTTCTTCATCCGTGATAATAAGCCCCAGGCTTTCGAATGGGAGGAATAAGGCAGACCTTGCACCCAGCACGATCTTCAGCTCTCCCGTCCTTATCTTATTCCATATTTCTATCCTTTCATTCTGATTGAACTTGCTATGGTATATTCCTATATGTCCGCCGAAATGCTTTTGCAGCCTGCGGATGATCTGGGAGGTGAGCGCTATTTCGGGCAACAGGTATAATACCTGCTTTCCTTTGTTTAAATAATGCTCTATTAATTTTATATACACCTGGGTCTTGCCACTGGAAGTAACGCCATGTAAGAGGCACACTCTTTTTTCGGTGAAAAAAGAAATGGTCTTTTCAAATGCTTCCTGCTGGGCCGCAGATAAGCTGAAATCAATATGGATGTTTTTAGGAAGTGAGGGAAGCCTGTCTATGCGGCGCTTATCAGGTATTAAAATGTTTTTTTCGATCAGTCCTTTCAGTTGTGCGTCCGTGGCGCCTGATTTTTCGAGGAGAGCAGTCCTGCTTACCTCGCCTTTTGTTTTTAGTAAATGCAGGTAGCTGAGCAGCATGTCAAGCTGTTTGGGCGCTCTGCTCCAGTTATTTACCAGCTCTGATAATTTATCTTCACCGGAGTATTGCGGGTTAAGGGTAATAAAAGTCTCATACTTCGGTGCATAGTGTTCCTTTAAAGATTCCCATACAAAGCAGACCCTTTTGTCAATTAAGCGTTTTATCACCGGGTATACATGGGAGGAATCCAGGATCTGCTGTACTTCTGTGAGCTTTAGTTGTTTCTTTAGATGCAGCGCTTCTGCTACCAGGTATTCTTCATTGTCAAGGAAGGAGAAATTATCGCCGTATTCTTCATTCACTGTCAGGATGGTTTCGCTGCTCAGCTTAAAATAAGAGGGCAGCGCAGCGGTCATCACCTCTCCTTCGCTGCACATATAGTAGGAGGCGATCCATTCCCATAGCCGGAGCTGGGAGGGAAAAACGATGGGCTCCGCGTCCAGAACATTCAGTATAAATTTTGGTTCAAAAGCCTGGGGTTTGTTGTGCAGGAACTTTTTGATGATACCTGCATACTTCTTATGTTTTAACGTTACCTCAACGCGGCATCCTTCTTTTACTTTATTGATGAAATGGGGAGGTATCTGCCAGGTGTAGTTCTTTGGCAATGCCAGCGGGATAATTATTTCTGCAAATAATGCTTTGTCTGGCGGAAAATCAGCCTCCGCGGTAACAATTTCCATTTAATAAAGATAAGGAGGGGAATGTTTCGGGTTACAGGTTTCAGGTTTCGGGTTGCAGGGCGCAAGGCATGCCTTGCGCCTGCAGTGCTCTCACATTTGACATTTCACGTTTCATTCACTATTCACCATTCCCCCTTCACTCTGCCATAGCTTCTATAGTAGCCCCTATACCTCTTTCGGTAATGGCGTCGCACTTAGGCTTCAGGTCTTCATATTCTCCCTGCTTTACGGCGTATTTTCCTTTGAAATGAATAATATAGGCGCATTGCTCCGCCTGCTCGTGGGTGTGGCCACAAACTTCCTCCAAAGTTTCGATCACCCATTCAAATGTATTTACTTCATCGTTCCAGACTATAAGCTGAAAGGGCTGTGAAGTAGTTACCAGGGTCTCTGTATCAAATTCAGGCAAAGCTTGCTCCCGCGGCATAACAATTTCATTTTCATTTCAAAGTTAGCCTATGAAGCGCAATTGTAAAAACGAAAACGGCACTAAAACCATAAGGATATATTTTTTTGATCAAATATTAATGACTATTGGATTTTTTTTACAGTTTACCTAATTTAGATATGATTATGGGGATGACAGGCGGGCTATTGGTAAATTATTCAGGCTTTGCCGGTTATGTTTCAAAAATAATCTTTAACATTGTTCGTCTTTGACGTTCTAAATTTGATGTCATAATATGAAACTACAACCCATCCGGAGAGTTGAAGGACTGACTAAGCAGGAATTTACAGAGCAGTTTATAAAAACCAAAACTCCTGTTGTCCTCAAAGATTTTATTAAAGGAAGCCCCGCGCTGGATCTGTGGAATTATGATTATTTTAAAGAAGTAGCGGGCGATCTTATGGTGCCGGTTCACGGCAGCGAAAATGCCCATCCGGATATGGTCAAAAGCGCACCGATAGCCAAAATGAAATTTGGTGAATACCTTGATCTTATTCAGAGCCAGCCTACAGAATCAAGGCTTTTCCTGTTCAATTTACTGATCGAAAAGCCGGAGATAAGAAAGCAGTTAATATTCAATAAGATCACTGATAATATCCTTACCTGGCTGCCGCTTATGTTTTTTGGCGGCGGCGGCTCCAGCACCAGGAATCATTTCGATATAGACATGTCCCACGTTTTTCTTACCCAGTTTCATGGTGAGAAAAAAGTTACTTTATTTCCCAATCACAGCTCCAGTCTTTTATATAAGCTGCCCTATAATTTTCACGGTATAGGAGATATGAAGAACCTTGATTTTGAAAGGTTCCCTGCCCTGAAGTATACCACAGGGTGGGAGTGCACCATCAAGTTTGGGGAGACGCTGTTCATGCCTGCGGGTTACTGGCATTATATCCAGTACCTCACCGGCGGGTACTCTGTAAGTGTGAGAGCGCTTTCCTCAGCCCGCGACAGGGTAGTGGGCTTCAGCAACCTTGTATTTACCAGGAACTTTGACAATGCCATGAGAAAGATATTAAAGGATAAATGGTATAATTATAAGGTTAAGGAGGCCTATACCCGTGCAGATAAGGCCATCCAGAAGATTGAAAAAAAGGACCATCTCCAGGAGAGATAAGCTTTTGAACCACTAAGACCGGGACACGAAGTTGCACAGAACGAGGTTAGGAAATTTATGGTTTGTCGTTTATCGTTTCACAAAGCATTTCCTTTCACCTTTGCTTCCTTTGCCTCTTTGCGTGAAACCCTTTGACCTGCTTAAAATTCTACCACTGCATAAGCCTTATTATCTACATAGGGTCCTCCGGGATGGCGGGCCGTGTAGTCAAGATTGATCCAATAGCTGCCGCTTTCTTCCCTGTAATACAGACCGGTAAAATTTTCAGTGGAGAAAAGATGGGTAATAGCTTCCTGGAGCAGGTTAAAGGATTTTTTATCACCGCAGTACAGCTCGGGGTAAACATGATTTTCCGTCAATACCATCCTGCATTTGGCGCCTATGGCTTTCATGCACGAGATCATCAGGATAGTGTGGTCGTCGCAATCTCCTCCCAACCCATCCTGGATGGTTTCCCTCGGGCCGGCAAAATATTCATCGCGGTTAGGGTCATCTACATACTTAAAGTTGTTGTTGATATATTTGAATAAAGATAAATATCTGACTGTCGGGCCATATTTGGAATGATAATCGTCGAAGTATTCAATAGAATGTTTTACCGCAAAATTCCTTACCACCGAATCTTTGGGAGCGATCTTTGATTTCAGCCCTTTTACCGCTTTTTCAACCCCTGTATCAAACAGGTCAGGTTTTATAAGATAGAGATCTTTTTCTTTGTTATCCCTAACATCCCAGCTTTTTTCCACGAGATTCTTATAATCCATCAGCATATTACGAAGCTGGTATCCATCTGAAAAAGTATTGTATACAATTACGCCTGCCACAAGCATAAATGCGGGAATGATAAGCGGTCGGAAGAGCCATAGTACTAACCGTACCAGCAAAAAAGCTATGATGATAGATACCAAAAGATCAACATTCCAGTAACCAATGATAACAGGGGGAATAAAGCGGTTGATAAGCGGGGCTAACGGGAGAATAGTAAGAAGCCCTATTGTATTCAAAACAATATTCTTCGCGAAAAAATTTGTATGCCCGTTTTCTCCCATGGTACCAATATTAACGTAATTGCCTATGCAAATTATTATACGATCTGTTAAAATGGGGATAATAAGCTCCCGTACATAGTGCCCGCTCTGCATGCCAAAAAGCAGTAAATGTTTCCCGGGCAGGAAGGTGCAGGCCGGCTAAGCTGAAATTTGTATTAATTTCGGGGCAGATTTTAGATTTTCCCTCCTTTTAATTCTTTTTAATTAATGATTGTAGCATTATTTGTGCCATGTTATATTGATCAGTTTTATCCCCAGGTAGCCATTGCCACCCTTGAATTACTGGAGAAAGCAGGTGTTGAAGTGGTATATCCGTCCCGGCAAACATGTTGCGGCCAGCCGATGGCAAATTCAGGATTTGAGCACTTAACACATGATTGCGATGAGTTATTCACAGACAATTTCGGCGATTACGACTATATAGTATGCCCTTCAGGCAGTTGTACCCTGCATATCAAAGATCATTTGCATAGTTCGGATAAAGAAGATAAAGCCGACCATATCCGCCGGCATATCTATGAGCTTACAGAATTCATGACGGATATATTACAGGTAAAGCAATTAAATGCAAGATTCCCGCATAAGGTAGGTGTGCACCAGAGCTGTCACGGTCAGCGCGGGTTAAAGCTCTCGCAAATGTCGGAACTGGTTGCGCCTCCTTTTTCCAAGCCGCTTCAGTTGTTGAAAATGGTAGAAGGCATTGAGCTGATAGACCTTGACAGGCAGGATGAATGCTGTGGCTTTGGTGGTACTTTTTGTGTTGCCGAAGAAGCGGTAAGTGTCAAAATGGGAAAAGACCGGGTGGCAGACCATATCCGCCATGGTGCAGAATATATCACAGGCGGTGATATGAGCTGCCTCATGCACATGGAAGGTATTTTGCGAAGACAAAACAGCCCGGTACAGGTTAAGCATATTGCCGAAATTTTAAATAGCCATTAATACAGATATGAGCCATAGCGATAAAGATCACCCAAAGCTTGCAGAGCAGTTCAACGCAGATGAACCTCGGGTAGACTGGCATGACGAAACACTTTGGTGGGTAAGGGTAAAACGGGATAAGGCTGCCAGGTCGATTCCCGAATGGGAACAACTAAGAGAGACCGCTTCCCGGATAAAAAATAATGTGCTTGCCAATCTGAGCGAATACCTCATACAATTTGAAGAACAGGCTACCCGTAACGGGATAACCGTACATTGGGCAAAGGATGGAAAGGAGCATAATGCAATAGTGCTGGGTCTACTGCAAAAGCATGGCATAGACAGGATGGTGAAAAGCAAATCCATGCTTACAGAAGAATGTCATCTCAATGATTACCTCCAGCAGCATGGCATTGAAGTGATTGATACCGACCTGGGAGAGCGCATTGTGCAAATGCGGAAAGAGCCGCCGAGCCATATTGTGCTGCCTGCCATCCATCTTAAAAAACAGGATGTCAGCGATACTTTTCATGAGCATCTTCAAACGGAAAAGGGAAACAATGACCCGCAGTTTTTGACGCAGGCGGCAAGGATACATCTGCGTGAAAAATTCCTTACCAGGAGAGCTGCTCTTACCGGCGTCAATTTTGCCGTGGCGGAAACCGGTGAGTTTGTAGTGTGCACCAATGAAGGTAATGCAGACATGGGTGCTCACCTGGCGGATATTCATATTGCCAGCATGGGCTTTGAAAAGATCATCCCGCAGCGCCGGCATCTCTCAGTTTTTTTAAGGCTGCTGGCAAGAAGCGCTACAGGGCAACCCATCACCACCTACAGCAGCCATTTTAAAAAGCCCCGCAAGGGAGCTGAAATGCATATCGTGCTTGTAGACAACGGGCGCAGCACGCAGCTTGGTCGCAAAGATTTCCGCAATTCTCTCAAATGCATCCGTTGCGGCGCCTGCTTCAATACCTGCCCGGTATACAGGAGGAGCGGGGGACACAGCTATCATACCGCTATTGCCGGACCGATAGGCTCTATTCTTGCACCTAATCTTGATATGCGTAAATACGCGGACCTGCCATTTGCGTCAACGCTTTGCGGAAGTTGCAGCAATGTGTGCCCTGTAAAAATTGATATTCATGACCAGCTGTATAAATGGCGGCAGGTGCTTATGAAAGAAGGGTATGGGAGCACCATAAAGAAAATGGGCATGAAGGGAATGACATTTACGCTCTCTCATCCCGGTTTTTATCAGTTTGCCGGTAAAGCCGGGAGGTGGGCAATGAAGGCTGCTCCTTTTATTATAAATAATAAATTAAATCCCTGGTACAAGCAACGTGATATGCCTTCGCCCCCGAAAGAATCATTCGGAGAATGGTATAAGAAGAACCGAAAATAATTTTACATCACAGCAGAGACATCTATATATTTCAGCATATACCATACTCATGAGCAACAGGGACCAGATATTACAGACAATAAAAAATAACCAACCGGCCACTGCATCACCTTTACCTGATATTGATTTCCCGCCTGATGTTTCGAAGCCGGCGTGTGATAAATTTATCGAAGCGCTGGCAGGTATCGGGGGCGCATCTCATCTTGTAAAAGATTATGAAGCAATTAATGCCATCATAAAGACAGCATACCCGCAGGCGAAGCGTATCGTCACTACCTGTGCAGCGTTGCCTGCAGGCGAACATCTTTCAGCGGATGCAGATCCCCACGCACTGGATAATGTAGATCTTGCTGTAATTACAGCGCATTTTGCAGTTGCTGAGAATGCAGCGCTTTGGGTAACGGAGGACATAGTTCAGCAAAGAGCATTGCCTTTCATTACGCAACAGTTGGCAGTGATCGTAAAAAAGGAAGATATACTTAATAATATGCACCAGGCATATCAAAGGATCGGAGCTGAAGATTATGGATTTGGAACATTCATTGCCGGACCTTCAAAAACTGCCGACATAGAGCAGTCGCTGGTACTGGGAGCGCACGGGCCTAAGACGATGTGTGTTTTTATTCTTAGTGGTAAGTGATAAGTGGTAAGTGATAAGTGGTAGGTGATAAGTGGTAAGATGTGCGTATTGTAGACGCAAGGCATGCCTTGCGCCCTATATAACCTGAAACCTGAAACCTTCATAATTATCCTCTCATGAAATTCTTATTTGCTTTTATCCTGTGCTATATATCGCTGGCGTCTTTTTCACAGCGGGTAATGCCATTATATACGGATGCTATTCCCGGAGCGCTTAATGCGCCAAGCGAGGAATATTTTGATTCGGCGCGGGGGCTTGCTTTCAAAGTTTTTACCCCTACGGTAAGCGTATACCTTCCTCCGAAGGAAAAAGCTACAGGTGCAGCAGTGATCATTTGCCCGGGTGGCGGCTATGGTGTGCTGGTGATAGAGAAGGAAGGATATGCTATTGCCCGCTATTTTGCTGAAAAAGGAGTGGCGGCATTTGTGCTTAAATACCGGCTGCCCGACGATAAGATAATGAAAGATAAAAGCACCGGACCATTACAGGATGCACAACAGGCCATCAGGCTCGTGCGCCGGCATGCGCGTGAATGGAATATCAATCCCGGTAAAATAGGGATCATGGGATTTTCTGCGGGTGGTCACCTGGCTTCTACTGCCGGTACGCATTTCAATATGCCTGTTGCCGGCGATCCGCAGGGAATAAGCCCGAGACCTGATTTTATGATCCTGGTCTACCCTGTCATAAGTATGACAGACAGTCTCGGGCATGGCGGTTCCAGGAAAAATCTTTTGGGTGAAGCGCCTGCTGCTGAAAAAAAAAAATTATTTTCAAATGAGTTGCAGGTGACCGGCGATACTCCTCCTGCTTTTCTCATACATGCCGGAGACGATAAAGTGGTGGATGTAGATAACAGCATTTCCTTTTATGAAGCTTTAAGACATCACAAAGTGCCCGGGGAAATGCATATTTATCCTAAGGGTAATCACGGGTTTGTGTTAAATATTCCTATTGATGACTGGATGAGCATTTGTATGAAATGGATGAAAGGGAGCGGCATTATTCAATAACTGCTACCCTATCCATGAATAGTATCTTACTGTTACGTCAAACGACAAACGTGAAACGACAAATGTGAGCTGCTCACATTTATCCTCTCACTTCTCACAAAGAAATACGACAAATTATTGTTGACATAGCACTACATTTGACGCATGATCATTCCTATATACCAGGCCGATGCCTTTACGGAAAAATTATTTGGAGGTAACCCTGCTGCAGTATGCCCGCTCGAGGAATGGCTGCCTGACACTACGATGCAAAACATTGCCATGGAGAACAACCTGGCTGAAACGGCTTTTATTGTAAAAGAAAACGACCAATATCATATCCGCTGGTTTACACCTGCGGTGGAAGTAGCGCTTTGTGGCCACGCTACCCTGGCAGCAGCGCATATTTATATGAACCAACTTGGGCATAATGAGCCCCAGATCACCTTCAACTCTAAGAGCGGATTGCTGAAAGTAATACGGCAGCATGATAAAAAGCTTACGCTCGACTTCCCTGCCGACCGATATAATAGAGTGCAGTCCATCCCTCCGGCAGTGACGGAAGGACTGAAAGTAGCCGTATCTGAGCTATATAAAGGATCATTCGATTATATGGCAGTTGTAGCGGATCAGAAAACGGTTGAGGAACTGATACCTGATTTTAAAACTATAGCAACATTACCATCAAGGGGTATTATCGTCACGGCAACGGGCGACGCATCTGATTTTGTATCCCGTGGTTTTTTCCCGCAAAGCGGTATAGATGAGGATCCGGTAACAGGTTCAGCGCATACGTTGCTTGTGCCATATTGGTCAGGGCAGCTTCATAAGCAGCGCATGACCGCTATCCAACTTTCTGCAAGGAGAGGGTATCTTGAATGTCAGCTTGCCGGGGACAGGGTATTGATGAGCGGATATGCGGTAACTTATTTGCAGGGAACAATTAATATATAACAGGTAATGAGCGTACAACAGGGGCTGACCATATATACAGACGGCGCGGCAAGAGGTAACCCGGGACGGGGAGGATATGGTGCTATTCTTAAATGGGGAAAGGTAGAAAAAGAATTGTCGGGAGGCTACAGGCTTACCACCAACAACAGGATGGAAATAATGGCCGTAATTGCCGCCCTGGAGGCGCTGACAAAAACGAATCTCCATATCACAGTTTATTCAGATAGCCAGTATGTGGTAAAAGCTGTGCAGCAGGGCTGGCTCAACAACTGGATCAGGACAGACTTTAAAGGCGGGAAGAAAAATAAAGATCTTTGGAAAAGATTTTACCAGCTGGCGCAAAAGCATAAAGTACAGTTCGTGTGGGTGAAAGGACATGCAGATAATCCATATAACAACCGTTGCGATGAACTGGCTACTGCGGCTGCCGACGGGTCAAATCTGCAAATAGACGAACCTTATGAAAAGGGTATGGATTGACCAATCAATAAAGCATTAAGATGTATAAATTAACAGGAAAAGCACAGCACTACACATGGGGAGGCACAACATATATCCCGGAACTGTTAGGTATAGACAATCCTGAACAAAAGCCGTTTGCTGAGTACTGGATGGGCGCTCATCCAAGCAATCCCTCTCTTATAGAACAGGATGAACAGACAACAATATCGCTTGGAGAGCTTATTCATCAAAACCCTTCCAGATACCTGGGCGAAAAAGTGACCAAACAGTTTGGCGGACTGCCCTTTTTATTCAAAGTATTAGATGTAAAGGAAATGCTTTCCATACAGGTGCATCCCACAAAAGAAGAAGCCATAAAAGGCTTTGCCAGGGAAAATGAGGCCGGTATTCCTTTGTCTGCATCCCATCGTAATTATAAAGATGATAATCATAAGCCGGAAGTGATGGTGGCGTTAAGCGAATTCTGGCTGCTGCATGGTTTCAAAGAGAGGGCTTTGCTGATGGAAACACTGCAGCAAATCCCCGAGCTGAATATACTGATCCCTATATTTGAAAAAGGAGGCTACTACGGGCTTTACAAATATGTAATGGAGCTGCCGCAGGAAAGAGTGGATGAGATGTTGAGCCCTCTTTTGAAGAAAATAATGCCGGAGTATACCGCCAATAAGCTGACCAGGGCAAATGCTGGATATTGGGCATGCAAGGCCATTGCATCCAACAGCGATAAATATCACAACATAGACAGGGGGATATTTTCTGTTTATTTCTTCAATATTGTTCAACTGCATCCGGGGCAGGCAATATTCCAGGGAGCAGGTATCCCTCACGCCTATTTAGAGGGTCAGAATATAGAGCTGATGTCAAATTCAGACAATGTGCTGAGGGGGGGGCTCACGCCAAAACATATTGACGTGCCTGAGCTGCTGAATCATACTTTGTTTGAAGGCATTACTCCGCATATATTGAATGGTGAAACACGTGGCGCCGAAACCATTTATCATTGCCCTGTGCCTGATTTTGTAGTCAGTAAGATCGGGCTGGCAAAAAACGAGACTTTTACACATGATGCTTCCTCCGCAGAAATTTTAATTGTAACAGAGGGTGAAGTCATCTGCCTATCCAACGGAAAGGAATTGATGCTGGAAAAGGGAGAAGCAGCTTTTGCCGGAGCAGGAGAGCAATATACGGTTACGTCCCCGTCAAGGGCGGTTTTGTTCAAGGCTGCCGTGCCAGGAAAATAGTGAATGGTGAATGAAAGGAGGCAAACGTCAGAGGTGAGAGGTGAGCTACTTGAATTCACCTTTCACGGCTCACGTTTGTCCTTTATCCCTTTCACTATTGCCCCCCATTGTCCATTCAATGTCGTTTCCTTAAGCTTGAGAATCATCATAAAACTTTTAAATTGTCAGCAATGCAGAGATTTATCGCACTGTTACCAGTCCCGCACGTGCGCATAGCCGTCAACTTAAGCATAAAGGTACGTGAGACACGTACCAGGGCGATAAAATGCTACACCCCTTACTCCATCGGGGGCTTGATTTTTACCAGTAACCGGATAAGCCGCCTCTTTTTGTCTGGTCCCGCCGGAGGCGGGATTGAAAAAATGCGGAGCATATTTTTTCAAAAGACAAAAAGCAGCGGCGTTCCGGTTATCCCACCAAGTGGCGGGACCGGCTTGAGGCAATCAACGACTTACCTTTAAAAACGCTATGCCTCTTAAGGAAACGACATTGATTGCCCATTCACCATTCAGAGATATCTTTTAAGCAGCAGGTAAAACATCATTATCAGGAAAAGTATGATTATAGTAGCGACTGCCGGGATCATAAGATTGGGAATTGGTCCTTTCCTGGAATGTTTCCTTTTCTTCGATAATTTTTTTATAAGCCGGCGGTTAAGCTCACTCATTATCACAGGCAGCTTCTTTTTATCTTCTACCCGGGATAATCCTTCGGCAGCATCGCTTTCAAAATCAGCGTCAATCAACAACTTCTCTATTTCATAGCGCTCTTCAGGAGAAAGCTTATCCTGCATGTAATCGAGCAGTTTCTGCTGATCTATTTCTTTAGCCTTTGACAATATGTTAAATAATTCATTATTCATATCACGCTTTCCCGTTGTAGGAATTCTTTTCCTGCATTTTTTTCTCCATAATGATTTTTAAATTGCGCTTGCCGTTCTGGATATAGCTTTTTACCTGCATGCTGGTATATCCTGTAATGTCGGCTATCTCATTGTAAGATTTTTTTTGAAGATAAAACAAAGTTACACAAGCCCGTTGCTCATCATTCAGCTCCTTAAGTGATTCTTCCATCATCTCAAGAACTTCGTCTTTTTCCCTGTGCCGAAGCAGGTCATCTGTTTCATCAGGACCGGTCACCATCATTTTTTCAGTAACCGGGAGAGGTATCTTTCCTTTATCTCTTAACTGCATCAGGCAGTAGTTCCTGGCAACCATATACAGCCAGCTTTTGAAATAAGTTACCTGGTATTTGTGCAATTCGGCAATAGCTTTCAGGAATATTTGCTGAACGGCGTCTTTTGCAGCCTCTTCATTCTTCAGATACTTCATACATACCCCATACAGCAGCAAAGTATACCGTTGCATCAGCGCCCCTATCCACTCATTGTTGCCATCGTGGTAATAATTTTCCAACAGGGCGGCATCTGTCATATTGTTGTATTGCGAAGCAGTCAAAGCGATGAAGCAATATTTTATACCTGCTTAGATGCATAGCATGGCTTTTTCCATAAAACAGACCCGGGCAGGTTATTTCTTTGGACCGAAATTTTCTTTGTAAAAGCGCATAGCTTCTTCTATGATCTTAAGTGCTGTGGCTTTATCCTGGAATTCATTTACACTTACAGTCTTATTTTCCAGCTTTTTATATTCTTCAAAAAACTGCCTCAGTTCGTTGAAGAAGTGCTTGGGCATTTCTTCAATATTATTGATATAGTTAACACCCGGATCATTGTTGCCTACCGCAATGATCTTATCATCTGCATCGCCGCTGTCAATCATCTGCATGACGCCGATCACCTTGGCCTGCACCAGGCACAAGGGTTGAATGCTGACGCTGGAGATCACAAGAATATCCAGCGGGTCACGGTCATCGCCATAGGTTTGAGGGATAAATCCGTAATTGACCGGGTAATAAAAGGAAGAATAAATTACGCGGTCGAGCTTTAATAATCCGCTGGGTTTGTCAATCTCATATTTTTGCCGGGAGCCCTGGGGGATTTCTATAACTGAATTTACGATACGAGGTGCATTTTCACCAGGTTCCACACCATGCCAGGGATGTACAACTGTCATCATAGTTGAATGAAAATAAATTTAATATGATCAGGAAAGATAATAAAATGAAGGAATAACAGGGATTATTTTTCCGTGGCAGTATCTCCTGTGAAGGTATACTTAAAGTCCACCCACCATTCACCGCCTGTTTTAAGCAGCTTTATTTCATTATCTTCCTTTTTAAAAGAATTGGAATAATTGATGATAGCGGTAGAATCATCTATTTTCTGGAACCTGATTATCCTGATGCTTGCATGCTTATATGCTTCCTTTTCTGCCTGGGGAGCGGCATCATATTTTTTTGAAATTTTATCGAACAGCCTGTTGTTTGTTCCGTCGTTTAAGATAAATGTTTTAGCCTGCTGCATATTCCCATCCAGTGCAAACCTGATAAAGTCGCGGCCTGCTTCCAGCGGATCATCCGGCTTTTTATAGTTATCTCCTTCACCACATCCAATAAATAATGCTATTGAGCAAAACAGGCCTGCTACGATTTTTTTTATCATCATACAATATAATTCCCCGCAAAAATAGAAATAAATATGTCCTGATCAGTATCCTGTACTGCCATCCCTCACTTTTACCTTCTTTTTTCCGGAATTCTTTTTCTCCCACTCCAGCACAGCCTTTGGCTTTTCTTTTTCCGCTTTTCCTGCAGCAAGCGCAGTGCTGTCGGCTGATGTTTTATTTCCCTTTTCCTTCTGTCCAAAAAAATATGTTTCCTGGCGAATGATAAAGCCGGTAGACGGGTCGTAGAACTTCCATGTGCCATGCTCCACAGAAGCTACTTCCAGTTTAATGATCTTGGTTTCCCATTTATTCGGTATTACCGGGTCAGGCACCTGCACACTGTCATACGGATTATCAGGATTAGCCGCATACCAGCTTTCTTCGCGCAGCAGGTCGCCCATCTTGGTATAATACTCCTGCTTACCATCTTTTTCCCCCCATTTATAGTTTTCAATGGCAGTAAGGTCGCCCGCCAGCGTATATCTTCTCCATTTACCCTCTTTCTTATTATTTTCAAAATACCCCTCTTCTTCATAGCCGGGCTCGCCACGCAGATCATCTGTATGTACTACCCATGGTCCCTGTTTTTTCCCGTTATTATCAACCCTGTTCAGTGTATCTCCTTTAACAGAAATAATAAAACTTTTTAACTGCGCCTGGCATTCAAAAGAAATAAAAGCCAGCATGGCAAGAATAAGAAAGCGCATACCAGATTGTTTTAGAAAGAGAAATAGTATCACAAAGATAAACGCAACAACAATGCCATGCTGTACGTTAAATAGCAAATCTTTTATGCTATGAATATGAGGCAAGGCGTTTTTCCTGCTTTTGTAATAGTGCTCTTCTTTTCGTCCTGCAAAAAAGCAGATATGCCTGTTGATCAACCCAAAACCACGCCGGCAGCTGAAGTACAAAAGCCGGATCTTGCCTATAATGTAAAAGCCGGAACATTACTGGATATGGTAAACCAGGTGCGCGCCAGCGGTTGCAACTGCGGAAGCGACTATATGCCCCCTGTAACAGCGCTGACATGGAATGATACATTAGCCCTGGCTGCATACCAGCATAGTGAAGATATGAAAACCAATAATGATTTTTCGCATACCGGCAGCGATGGCAGCGATGTAAGAGGCCGCATAACCTCTAAAGGATATATATGGAGCATTTGCGGAGAAAATATAGCGTGGGGGCAAACATCAGAGCAACTGGTAATGAACAGCTGGCTGAAAAGTGAAAGACATTGTAAAAATATTATGAATAAGAATTTTAAAGAAATGGGAGCCGGTCGAGCAGACGATTACTGGACGCAGGTATTCGGAGCAAAAAGATAAAGAAGGACATGTCCGCGAATTCCAGCGTCCTGCGGAACGCGGGATGATTTTTTGAATACAACAAAGCCACTGATGCTCGAATATTTAAGCTATTTTGATTGGGTTATTAGGTAAGCGCTATGCATCTGTGTTGATGACCGGGCTGAGGGGATGAATAAATTCTTTTTCACTCTTGGAAATGACAAGAGTTGCCACACCGTTACCAATAATATTGGTTATTGCCCTCGCTTCGCTCATAAATTTATCTATTGCCAGCAAAAAAGCCAGCCCTTCCAGGGGGATACGATGTATGGCGGTTAAAGTAGACGCTAATATAATAAAGCCGCTGCCTGTAACACCGGCAGCTCCCTTAGAGGTTACCATTAATATCCCGATAACGGAAAGCATTTCAAACGCGGATAGCTCAACATTATAAAGCTGGGCCAGGAAAATAATAGCCATGGAAAGGTAAATGGATGTACCATCCAGGTTAAAAGAATAACCGGTAGGTACTACCAACCCTACTACGGGTTTGCTGCAACCCATTTTTTCCAGCTTGTTCATAAGTGACGGGAGAGCAGACTCTGAAGAAGAGGTAGCCAGCACAATGAGCAGCTCTTCTTTTATGGCAGTAAGAAACTTCCAGATGCTCAGTTTGTAATAACGAAGAATAAGCCCGAGCACTATAAAAACAAACACGATCATGGTGCCGTACATTGTCAGCATCAGCTTACCCAGCGGTATAAGCGTTTTGATCCCAAACTTCCCGACAGTATATGCCATCCCTCCAAAAGCCCCCAGCGGAGCCAGGTACATTACATATTTCAGCGCCTTAAATACCCATTTTGTGGCTACACCGAGATAAGGCATCACCCGGTCTCGGTGCCTGCTGGCACTCAATACTATCCCTGCAATAATAGCTACTATCAGTACCTGAAGCGTGACATTTTCCTTTACAAACTGCAGCCAGTTGAAATCGGCATGCCCTTCCCGCTGGTATTTTGAAGCATCCTGCACCGGCAGCCCTGTCTTATTGATTTTCCCTGGTTCAAAGAAATGGGCAAATGTAATTCCTATCAGCAGGGCAAAAGTAGTCACCACCTCAAAATATATTACTGCTTTGAGCCCGATGCGCCCCACCTTTTTAAGATTGCCCATCCCGATAATGCCGGTAACAATTGTGAGAAAGATAATGGGACCGATGAAAATCTTAATAAGATTTACAAATCCCTTTCCCATCCATTCTGTTTTCACTGCAACAGACGGGAAAAAATATCCCAGCAAAACTGCAATAACTATCGCGACCAGTACCCAAAAACTCAGGTGAGTGAAAACTTTCTCAAAGCTGCTTTTACGTTTCATGCTGTAATATCCAAGCCAATAAGAATAAAAATTTAAATGTAATATAAAATATACTTATGCAGGCGTTACTATATTGCAGCATTCTTTTTTATTTTCAGTGCAATCCCATTAATTATCATGAGCATAGACATCAATAATTCCAACAGTTTTTTCTTTATAGGCGTAGGCGGCACGGGCATGAGTGCACTGGCGCAATATCTTGTGGGCACCGGCAAACAGGTGTCTGGATCTGACCGCGGCTTTGAAACACAGGCATTAGATGATATAAGAGTAAAGCTTGAAGCGGCAGGTATAACATGCTTTTTACAAAATGGAGAAGGTATTACGGCAGATACTGATGTAATAGTAGTATCCACTGCTGTGGAAGACACTGTGCCTGAAGTACAGAAAGCCAAAGCATTGAATATTCCTGTTATCCGCAGGTCGGAGCTGCTTGCGCAAATTGCAGCCACCAGGAAAACCATAGCGATAGGCGGCACTTCCGGTAAAAGCACTACAAGTGCCATGCTTTTTGAAATATTACAATATGCAGGTCTTGAACCCGGTATCATCAGCGGCGCAGGGTTGGTAAGCCTTATAAAGCAGGGTAAAATAGGGAATGCGGCAACCGGAAGAGGAGAATGGCTGATCATTGAAGCCGATGAGAGTGACGGGTCTATCGTTCAGTATCATCCTGAGATTGGTGTGCTGCTCAATATTGATAAAGACCATAAGGAAATAGATGTGCTGATGGACATTTTTGATATATTCAGGAATAATACCCGGAGTGCCTTTGTAGTCAATCAGTCTCACCCGCTGGCGGCTAAACTATCACGAAATGTTGTCTATAATTTTTCGACAGATACCGGCTCGGATGCGGCTTATATTGCTTCCGGGTTCAAACAGGAAGGATTAGATATCCGGTTCCGGATCAATAATTATCCATTTTTACTGCATACGGTAGGCAGGCATAATATGGAAAACGCGCTTGCTGCTGTTGCGGTAGCCGGGCTGCTGAATATCTCTTTGGAGGCATGTTCTAAAGCGCTGGAGAATTATTCCGGCATATACAGGAGGCACCAGGTATTAGGCAATAAGAATGGCGTCTGGCTGATAGATGATTACGCTCATAACCCCGCCAAATGTGCCGCTTCCATTGCAGCCTGCCAGGCTATAGCTCCTAAAGTCATTGCCTGGTTCCAGCCGCACGGATATGGTCCGACACGGTTTCTGCGGCATGATTTTGTACAGGAAATAGCGGATGTCCTGCGTCCCGGGGACGAAATATGGATGAGTGAAATATTTTATGCCGGGGGAACCACCACGAAGAATATTTCTGCAGGGGATCTGATTCATGATCTTCAGCAACTGGGGAAATCTGCATTTTTTATTGCTGCGCGGGAAAACTTTTTACGATCTGTGCGGAGTCATCTCACCAATAATTGTGTGCTGTTGTTAATGGGCGCCAGGGATCCTTCACTGGAATCCTTTGCACATGAAATATGGAGTGAGTTATAGCAGATGCGCAAAAAGCTTACCAGTGCTGTGTCAAATGACAAATGTGAGAAGTGAAACATTGCTCTCACCTTTATCCTCTCACCTCTCACAAAGAAATACGAAAAATTATTGTTGATATAGTACTAATTATACCTGTTAGCGTTTTTCTTTGTTTTAATATTCCACATTATGGCTTTTACTAAAGCTATAATGTGCCCTGATTTTCTGGCAATGCCAAATCTCAGCAAATTGAAAGGGAGAACAATAAGAGTAAAGAACATGGCAAACACAAAAAACTGGAATAAATTACTGTTACGCCTCATATACAAAATCCTGTTGCGGGTGGTATAATATACCTGCATGGCTGTCTTTCCCGAACTTTTAAGGGCTGTTTTGCTATATACTAATGCTTTGGGCTGGTACAGAATTTTGTATCCTTTTTTTATAACCCGTGCGCTGAGATCGGCATCATCAAAATACACAAAGAAATTCTGTGGAAGCATACCCACATTTTCAATTACGGTTTTTCGTAACATCATAGCGCCAGTATAGGCGCCGTGTGTATATGCCAACTTATCATATTGCCCACGGTCTCTCTTATTATTGCCAATCAGGCGACTTTTTCCGGTAACCATATTTAATGGCTTATACCCTGCAAATTCAATAATATCTTTTTGGTGATAAGACCGGATCTTAGGACAGGTGACCCCAAGAATGCTGTCCGTCAAAAATGGAGAAAGCAAATCTTCCAGCAGGGTTTCTGTTACTTCCGTATGGTTGTTGATGAAAAGAATAAAATCACCTTTTGCCTGTTTCATCGCCCAGTTTATGCCTCCGGCAGTACGTCCGGCATTATCCATTTTCAGCAGGCGCGTATTTGGAAAATTTCCCCTGAATATAGCAGGTCCCGGATCTACTGCAGATCCCAGATCACATACCAGCACTTCGTAATTCTCATATTTCAGTTTTCGCGTTGACTCGAGGAACTGGCAGGTTTGTGGGGTTTGATTCCAGTTGAGCGTAATTACTGATACCAACGGCCTGGCCTTAATTGCTATATAGTTCTTTTGCTGCATATAAGCTTTGTTTTAGTTTTTCAAACAAAACAATATTATATAACTGACTGATAAATATGGGATTTAAAGATAGCTTCCCTGGAAGAGCGGGAGAAACCGGGGCAGTTTCAAAGGAGTTGGAGTATATGACTACGCATTAAAATTAGTGTAAAGCGATAGAAAAAAGTGTAAACTATGATTATGATAAGCTATTTTCTATTCAAGTCAATTCTTAAATATTTGAATATTAGTATAAAATAAAATAAAATAAATGCTATATCATGATGGGATAGATTACTATTTATCAAATGATAATTTTTTGAAAAGAAATAAAACCAGCCTGAAAACAATTCTTTTTTAAATTTTTAAAATTCAATTCACTAAAGCATTGAGAATTATTTCGTTCTTATTGTCTTTTACATTTAAAATTTAGTACTCAATTATATTAGTTTTTAAAAACTTTCTATTTTTTTCAAAATTCTGACTAAAGTTATCCACTTAAATGCCTCAAACCGGGTATTTGGTATAATCCTTGCTTTTTTGGAATTAACATTTTTTAAAAATTCTAAATCCAAAAACTATGTGCGAAATCTACCCGAGATTTGGTCACAGGAAGGAGATTTATCTCGCTATAGGAGTTTTGCTTGTTTGATAGGTATTTGAATGAACATCATTTACAAATCTTTCAATGAGTATTTTTTAAACTTCTATAATTTCCTGAAAAATCATGAACCAGAACCTTAAAATCGGTAACCTACCGATTTCTTTTATCCGAAACCTTGTTATAACAAGTGCCTTTCTCTTCGTATTCTGCGCTAACAATGCATTTTCACAGACTACACAAAACACACTTAAAGCAGTAACTACTAATATCTACAGCAATGTGGGTGGTTATCTGGAATCTTTACCTAATGATTATGCAGCAAATCCTACAAAGAAGTATCCTTTGATAGTTTTTTTGCATGGTTCAGGTGAATTAGGCGATGGATCTGCCTCATCGCTGGATGTCCTTCATCGTATAGGAATAACACGGTTGCTGTGGGGCAACTTATTCCCTTCCTCTTTTTCGTATGGAGGAGCGAGTTATTCATTTATTGTAGTTGCTCCCCAGATGAAAAGTGCTGATGACTGGTCTAATTCCATTCAGGCAGTCATTGATTATTGCAAAAAGACCTACAGGGTAGACGAAAACCGGATTTATTTGACCGGCCTGAGCCTGGGAGGAGTATCTGCCTGGGAGTATAGTGCAAGCACTGTTGCCCGTGGACAGGGGCTGGCTGCCGAATTGCTGGTTTGCCCGGGCGCATCAACATGGTCCTCACAATTGCAAAATATCGGGCAATCACAATTACCGATTTGGGTAACCAATAATTCCGGTGATCCTATTAATGCTGTAAGCGGGGCTGTAGCTCTGGTAAATGCTATTAATAGCGCAGTTCCTGCTCCGCCTAAAGCGTTGATAACAATTTTTAATAACACTGGTCACGACGCATGGACACAGACGTATGATCCTGCATTTACGCAAGATGGATTGAATGTATATCAATGGATGTTGTCTCATTCCCGTTCTGTAGCACAATCGCCTACTTCCCCGGTGGTGGTCACTGCCAGTGCCGGAGCTAACCAGGTGATCACGCTCCCTGTCAGCAGTGTAACGCTTGACGCCAGTGGTTCTAAAGTTTCGTCGGGTTCTATTGCTTCCTACGCCTGGACTCAGGTTTCTGGTCCGTCTTCCAGCACTATTTCCAGTGCCTCCAGCGCCAAACCATCAGTCACTAATCTGACAACTGCGGGTACTTATAAATTCCAGGTTATAGTAAAAGCCAGCGACGGCAGTACAGCCTCGGCAACTGTAACGGTTACCGTAAATGTTTCCACAGATCCGCCGTCTGTAAACGCAGGCAAAGGAGGAACGATAACGCTGCCCACTAATACGTTCACGCTTGATGGTTCCCTGTCAAAGGCTTCTGCAGGCAATACCATTGTTTCTTATAAATGGGCTAAGACTTCAGGCCCTGCAGGCGGCAATATCACCAGCCCTGCCAGCGTGATTACTACTGTTACTAATCTTCAGGAAGGCACTTATGTATATGATTTGTATGTCACAGACAGCCGTGGCTCGGTTTGGAGCGGAGGAACCACTATATATGTTAAACCTGCCCCGGTAACTGTTTCTACAGATCCTCCTACTGCCAATCCCGGCAAAGCAGGCTATATCACCCTGCCAACAAACACTTATACTTTTGATGGATCCGGATCTACGGCCTCTACAGGTAATACTATCGCTTCTTATCTCTGGACCAAAAGATCGGGTCCTGCCGGTGGAAATATATCAAGCCCCAACAGTGCTAAAACAACTATGACCAATCTTCAGGAAGGGACTTATATATATGATTTTACGGTTACTGACAATCAGGGAAGATCTTCAAAAATTGGTACTTATATCATAGTAAGTCCAAATCCCGCTGCTTCCACAGATCCTCCTACCGCCGATGCCGGTAAACCGGGTTATATTACTCTGCCAACAAACACTTATACTTTTGACGGATCGGGGTCTACGGCCTCTGCAGGTAACACCATTGCTTCTTATCTCTGGACCAAAAGATCAGGTCCTGCCGGTGGAAATATATCAAGTCCCAACAGCGCTAAAACAACAATGACCAATCTCCAGGAAGGATATTATATATATGATCTGACGGTTACTGATAATAAAGGACGATCTTCGAAAATAGGAACGTATATTTTTGTGTATTCTGCTACTCAACTTTTGGCTATTCCCGGTAAAACAGGCGGATATATTACTCTGCCAACCAATACTTACACATTTGATGGCTCGGGCTCAACAGCAGCGTCCGGAACCAAGATTGTTTCTTACCTGTGGACTAAAAGATCAGGCCCCGCCGGTGGAAATATATCAAGCCCTAACAGCGCTAAAACAACAATGACCAGCCTGCAGGAAGGGTATTATGTATATGACCTCACTGTTACCGACAACTTAGGTAATACGTCAAAAACAGGAACTTATATATTTGTTTACCCGGCAGTTACATCAAACAGAAGCAGTGCTGCAGCAGATTCATCCACAGGAGTTATAAATGATATTTCGGCGATCAGTGAACCGGTAATTTCTGATGCACTGCCACTGAGCGCACTTGATATCACTGTCAGCCCCAACCCTGTAATCTCTGATATGAATATGCTGATTAAAGGCAGCGCCAAGGGTAAAACCAATATCGCTATCTACAGCATCAATGGCAAAATGCTCCAGCAGCAGGAATTCAATAAAGATGGCTTAGGCTCGGTGAGTAAGACCGTCAACATATCTAAACTGCCTTCGGGGATTTACCTTGTACAGGTAATGGTAGATGGCAAGTTCAGAAAAGTAATAAAAATAGTTAAGCAATAAACAATAGAAGCTGTATTCATTCATAAAAAAACCGCTCATTACGAGCGGTTTTTTATTACATTTCATTGATTATCTTGATGCCTGTAATAACCCAATGCATAACATTTTCAAATTGACCCGTGATAATTGTTAAGTTGTGCCAAAATGCTTTTTCATTGCCACAGGAAAGTCTGCCAATGCAATTTCCGGTGCTGCGATTTCCGGGTGCCAGAGCTTTTCCCATTCAAAACTATAGTATCCCTGATAGCCATCCCTGCGCAGCAGGTCAATAGCTTCGAAAATGGGAGTGGCACCCTGCCCCAGCAACACGTAGCTTATTTTATTACCGTCTATTTTGGCATCTTTGATATGTGTGTGGCGAATATATTTTTTCAGTTGTGTATATACGGTGGCCGGTGGTTCTTTTGTCACAGTCCACATATTGGTGATATCCCATACCATGCCCACCCGGGGGTTAGCGGCAGATTCCATGATCCGCAGGATATCTGCCGTGCGCACTACTTCCCCATGTGATTCCATCAATACGGTGACTCCTGATCCTTTTGCATAATCGCCAAGCTGCTGCAGCCCGCTGATGATAAGCTGCATCACGGCATCACGGGTATTATCTTTGGGAAGGTTATTAGGAAAAACGCGCACAAACGGGCAGTTAAGCGCATGTGCCAGGTCAATATATCTTTTGCCATCATCAAGATTTTTCCGGCGCTCAGCCTCTCCGGTGTGATGGAGAGCTACGGAAGAGCCCAGGTCAACTATGGAAAGCTTTCGTTCTTTAAATTGTTTACGGGAATTGGCAACCGCCGCTGTATCTGCAAATTGCGGGCATTGAAAGAGATCAACCTGGCGTTTTATACCCCGGAGCTCAATGCCCTGGTACTCATTTTTTACGGCAAAATCAAGGATCTGTTCAAATTCCCAGTCGGGACAACCCAGCGTCGAGAATGATAAAAGCGGTTGTTTTTTAAAATAATTGTAATTGGAAGCGAAGGCTCCAAGGGGCAGGAGGGATACGCCCGCCTGCAGGAATTGTCGACGATCCAGTTTTTTCATATGACTAATTTCATGGTGATAAATATAATATTTTTAATGCCATGCCCTGTTCTTATTTAATGTTTACTTCACCGGTTAGGCATACCTGCATCTCAATGATCAAAATAAAAAGATCTGATAGGTTCTCCGCAAGCCTTAATTTGTGGTATACGCCTGCAAATCATCCCGGAAAACCTGCTGTTTACTCAAATTTTACTACCAAAAACTCAATGAGTTCGGACATAAGGCAGCAAGTAATGTAATATTGCTCAGGTTTTTCATAAGATATTGGATTAAATGGGCATTGATTTCTATCAAAGCCCCTTTTTTTTGGCCTCCTGTGGAACTGCAGTTATCTTCTTTGTATTATAATCAAAGCATACCATGCCTGTTTTGGCTATTACTGCTGTTTCGGTCCTGTCAGCCTTTGTTATATTTAATTTATATATTATATCGAAACCTGCTTTTTCAATATCCTGTATGGTAACTGATACTTCTAATATATCACCATAGAACACTTCCTTTTTGAATTGTATGGCTACATCATTCATAATAAGCCCGGTACCAAAAAAATTTTTCTCATCGCATCCCCAGTGTTTCAGAAACTGCATCCTTGCTTCATGAATAATGGAAAGTATACTGTCGTTCCCTGCATGTCCGCCATAATTGATATCGGTGATACGGACAGGGATAGCGGTTTGAAAAAGAAATGTTTGGGGCATCTCAAGCTTTATTCTTGCCATGTAATGGGTTTTGGGTAAAGATAAACCCGCGCCGGAGAGGAAGAAAAATTATTTCGGGCTGTTTTGCTCAAGAAGACGCATGAGCTCGGAAATATCCATAAAGTTGTAAGGCGCCGGTACAAAAGAAGCATTGTTTACTTCTTCTTTCCATGTCCTGAAGCGGTTCTTCCAATACCGGCTTTCCCTTAAAATGACGTCCAGCAGTTCTTCCGTGTTGCTGCCATTCAGATACTGGATGGTATTTCTGAATTTGGAAGACACCCGGATGGATTGCCCGTCGGGACCGGTCGTATAAAAATAGCTGTTGGGAAGATCCATGAGGGTTACATCTTCCCGGATTTCCCCTTTAAGATTGCGAACATATTTTCCAAACCCTTCATGCACGTCATATCTGTCTGTTACTGACGCAGGTACAGGAGAGACCGCTGCCGGTAGGGGGAGCCTGTAGTTCTGCTCACTGTAAGATTCTGTAACGTCATTAGTCAACCTGCCTGCTTTATGTTTTTTGCTGATAGCTGTGGCTGAAGCAATATATTTCTTCTCAGCCTGTGGAACTGCAGCTTCTTCCCCGGCTGATGGGGCAATTGGTTGAGCAGTTGACGAATTATGGGGTTGTACCCCGGCCGTTTTGCGCTCAACTGCTTTATTGCTGATATAGTAATTAGCGGTAAAGAACAATACCCCGATGATAGCAACAGCGGCAGCTATGCGGATAACGGCGGGTATCCTTACAATCCTTGCTTTCTGTTCTGCCGGTGCATTTAGCTGTTCTGTAATATTTTGCCAGGCAGTATCGGGCGGTAAAACTGCTGCATGCTTTAACTGTTCTTTGAATATAAGGTGATCGTTCTCCAGATCGTGCAATATATTGTCCCAAAGATGGGAAGGGGGAGGAGCGGCTGCATGCTTAAGCTTATCTCTGAATATAATATGGTCATTATCCAGGTCATGGACTATATTATTCCACGCGTTTTCGGGTGGGGTTACTTCGTGTTCATATAATTGCTTATTCCATCTCATAGTGTAACCAGGATAGCGTTATTCGGATAGTGTTTTCTTGGTACGGATAATATTTTGTAAAATACTTTTTGCTCTTGCGAGTTGCGACTTGCTGGTGCCTTCACTAATGCCTATCATTTCCGCAATTTCCTTATGTGAATAGCCTTCAATTACATAAAGATTAAATACTGTCCTGTACCCCGGCGATAGCTGTTGTATCAGCTTTACCAGGTCTTTCATGCTCAGCGAATCGAAGGCTGATGTCTCTTTGGTCTCCAAAGTGTTTTCGTGCGCTTCAGTTACCTGATACATGTTCACCTGGCGGCGGTAATGTTCTATTGCCGTGTTGACAAAGATCCGTCTCAGCCACCCTTCAAAAGATCCTTCGTTCCTGAACATGTGCAGGTTCCTGAAAACTTTTACAAATCCATCCTGCAATATATCCTGCGAATCATCTGCATTGCTTGAATACCGGAGGCAAACAGCATACATTTTTGGAGAAAACCGTTGATACAAAGCTTCCTGCATACGCCGGTCGCCGGCAAGACAGCCTTTAATTAAGTCGCTCTCGGCCAGGGTATGGTTGCTTTGTATAGACATTTTTTTAATAAATATTGAGCTATGGTAAAAGCCCTTGCCTGCATTGTGCAGGCGGGATGGTTATTTCCTGTTTAATAAAAAATCTATGAGCTGTTGTATCGCCTTGGCTCTGTGGCTATAGCGGTTTTTCTCCTCCATCGTCATTTCTGCAAAGCTGCGGCCGGCGCCTTCGGGCACAAATACCGGGTCGTAGCCAAATCCCCCGGTGCCTGTTGCGGCTTCAAGTATACGGCCTTTACAGATACCTTCAAAATGATATGTTTTGCCACCTGCTATCAATGCAATTACTGTGCGAAACCGGGCTTCCCGGTCTGCCTTGTCTTTTAATTTATCCAGCAGTTTATCAATATTGGCTTTAAAATTGCGATCCTCGCCTGCATAGCGGGCGCTTTTTACGCCAGGTTCCCCGTTGAGGGAATGTACTTCCAGTCCCGTATCTTCTCCAAAGCAGGATTTTTGCGTAAGATTGAAAATGGTGGATGCCTTAGTATCCGCATTTTCTTCAAGTGTAAGGTACGGTTCGGGAATATCTATAGTGATACCAGCTTCTTTAAGGGTAATGATATTGAATTTTCCGTTCAGCATGAAATGGATCTCTTCCGCCTTATGCTGGTTATTGGTAGCAAAGATTAATGTTGGCTTCATTGCATTTTTACAATTGAAAAATTGTTTTCAAACTACTCCATAATACAGCTTTAGCCGCTTTGTCATTTTCAAGTGATACAAGGGAAGGTGAGGAAAGATAAGTGATACTATTATACTTATGCACCTGAAAATGAGGAAACTGAAGCGGTAATCCTATGTCGTTAGGCGATACATCAAAAAGCAGGCTGACCGCCGGCCGGGTGATCTTATAAATGCCGGTATAACCGGCATCTTTCAGGTTGTTGATATTAACGAGCGCCACATCTTCCATGGTCAGTTTGCAGGCATTGAGTATTCCTGTCAGGAAATGGAAGGAATGGTCCGGGAGGAAAGAAGCATCCCCGGCGTTTACAAGGATAGTAATATTTTTTTTGTTGGAGCCCAGGAACCTGCATTCCTGCGGGTCCTCTTTTACTGCAGCGCTGATGTTTCTTTCAGCATTCATATCTACCAACGGAGCGGTATATAAGCGGGCAATCGTATCCCGGGATAATTGTAGATTTTGTAAACTCATAGTTTTTCCTTACAGGCGGCTTCGCGGCCACAGACTTTTTTCGTTTCTTTGTGACAAAAATAGTGTTTTATGATTGCCGCAATGGATATTAAGGTTACAAAAGCAGAAAGGAGTAAGCTGAATGATATGGAGCTTGAAAACCTGCCTTTTGGAAAGTATTTTACAGATCATATGCTGGAAGCAGAGTATGAAGATGGTAAATGGGTGAATGTGGAAATCAAGCCTTATCAGCCATTGGTCCTTGATCCTTCGCTGGCTGCACTTCATTACGGGCAATCTATTTTTGAGGGTATTAAAGCCTATAAGGATGCCGGCGGCGCTGCTTTTATTTTCAGGCCTTACGATAACTTCAGGCGGTTCAATCTTTCGGCTGTGCGGATGAATATGCCGGAAGTGCCGGAAGAAATATTCATAGAAGGTATGCGTCAACTGATAGCGCTGGATCAAAACTGGATCCCGGCAAAGAAAGATCATTCGTTGTACATACGTCCTTTTATGTTTGCTACGGACCAGTTGCTTGGTGTGCGCCCTTCACAGACCTATAAGTTCCTGATCATCCTTAGCCCTACAGGTCCCTATTTTGCAAAACCAATGAAAATAGCGGTGGAAGAAAGATATACCCGTGCAGCCCCCGGCGGGGTGGGCTTTGCCAAAAATGCAGGTAACTATGGCGGAAGCCTGCTTGCGGCTACTATTGCGCAACAGCAGGGCTACGACCAGGTGCTGTGGACAGATGCCTTTGAACATAAGTGGCTGCAGGAAGTGGGTATGATGAATGTATTTTTTGTAATAGACAATATAGCTATCACTCCTTCTCTTGAAGAGGAAACAATACTTAACGGCGTTACCCGCAACAGCGTGGCTACCATACTGAAGGATATGGGCGTAAAGGTAGAGGAGCGCCGGATCAATATTGACGAAGTAATAGCCGCTCACAAAGAGGGCAGGTTGCAGGAAGTATTCGGAACAGGTACTGCCGCTACTATCGCCATGATCCAGAAACTGAAATACCGGGATTATGTGATGGAGTTCAACGAAAGTAACTGGAAGCTGAGCGCCCGGGTAAAACAAACTATGAACGATATCAGGGAAAGAAAAGTTCCCGATACCTATAATTGGTTAGTAAACGTATAGGGAAAAATATCCCCGTTAACAAGAAAGCCTTTCTCGTGGAAGGCTTTCTTGTTATGTAGTATATTGATTATCAGTTTTTTGTATTTTATCCCTGGCTGGTACGATATTTTGGTATATAACCGGATAAAACATTATTCAGTTATGAGCAACACTTGCAGAACCACCGGGATTGGAATGATATTGATTTTTGGGTTGGCCTTTTTTTCAGGCGCCTGCAAAAAGGATAAAAAAGATCCTAACCCGAGTATAAATTATAAGGAATACAGGCTTTTTAATATATCAGGTGGCAGTTCTGTAGATGCAGGAAGCTTCAGGATAGATGAGCTTCAGGATGGCAATACGAAGATAACCATACTGATCAGTGAACCATTTCGCCAGGATGGGACTGGTTTTCAGGCTTCTGTAAATAAAAAAGACAGTGAAGGGAATGAACTGGTGCTTTCCAATCTTGGATTAGTCAATGGCGGTTCCGGCAGTCTCGTTGTCAATCCGGTACTATCAAGCGGTACTAACCTTCCTGTAAAATACAATGAATTGGTGGGGCCTTACGGATATTACGTTAAGATATTAAACGGTGCGAATGTGCAGGCTCGGGGAGATATAGAGTGAGGTCTGAGTTATCAGCTACCAGCCGTCAGCGGTTAATAGCCCCAAGCTCATAGCTGACCGCTGACTCCTCCATATTTTTCCGAAATTGATTATTAAAATTTTGCATTTTCCCATAAGGCGCTTACCTTTGCCGTCCCAAAAATAAAAGGTTATAATGCCTACAATACAACAATTAGTAAGAAAAGGTAGAGAGATTATCAGGGCAAAAAGCAAATCGAGGGCGCTGGATAGCTGTCCGCAGCGCCGTGGAGTGTGTACGCGTGTATACACTACTACTCCTAAAAAGCCCAATTCCGCGCTTCGTAAGGTCGCAAAAGTGCGTTTAACTAATAAGGTAGAGGTGATCGCCTATATACCAGGGGAAGGCCATAACCTCCAGGAACACTCTATCGTATTGATCCGTGGTGGTCGTGTGAAAGATTTGCCGGGAGTGCGTTATCATATTGTAAGGGGAAGCCTTGATACTGCCGGTGTGAAGGATCGCAAGCAAAGCCGTTCCAAGTATGGTACCAAGAGGGATAAAGCGAAAAAATAATATTCCGGCATTAATCAATAAGTCAAAGCAAGTCACAATTTAAAATAATATGCGTAAAGCACAAGCCAAAAAATTACCGTTAGCACCTGATCCAAAGTTCAATGACAAGCTGGTTACCCGGTTTGTAAATAACCTGATGTGGGGCGGTAAAAAGAGCACAGCATTTGAAATTTTCTATAATGCGATAGACCGTGTGTCAGGCATCTCCGGAGAGAATGGCTACGAAATATGGAAAAGAGCATTAAATAACGTAACTCCTGCAGTAGAAGTAAGAAGTCGCAGGATAGGTGGCGCTACATTTCAGATCCCTGCTGAAGTTCGCCCCGACAGGAAAATTTCACTGAGCATCAAATGGCTTATCCGTTACAGCCGTGAAAGAAACGGTAAAACTATGGCAGATAAGCTCGCTAATGAAATTATAGCAGCCAGCAAAGGTGAAGGCGCCGCATTCAAAAAGAAAGAAGATACACACCGTATGGCAGATGCCAATAAGGCTTTTGCACATTTCAGAGTGTAAGCATATAATATTTGTTTTAGTTTTTCCCTGTCATATCATCCTGTGACAGGGTTTTTTATGTATTCTGCCGTGGGAAATCGTTTATTGAAAAGTTTGTTGATATTATTGGTTCCGGTATGGGTTTGTGCCCAGCAAAAGGATGCAGGCTCGTGGCATACCGTTAACCTGCAGTTAAGTACTAAAAAGAAGTGGATGGGATTTGCAGAGCTGCAAACCCGTTCCAGGAAACCGGCAGACCAGTTTTACTATTATGAAATAAAAGGAGGGGTAGGGTATAATGTAGTGCCCGGTTTTTCTGCGCTCCTTGCCGCAGGAAGATATGTTACCTATTCCGGCGATGATAATTATGAAAAACCCCTGTCCGGGGAAGAGTTCAGGATATGGCAGCAGTTGTCATTCAATGACCGGCTTGGCCGGTTGCGGATAGATTACCGGCTAAGGACAGAACAACGGTTTATGAGCAATCATATTTACCGCAACCGTTTTCGTTACAGGTTCAATATTGTATTGCCTCTGGGGCATGAGCCTTTTGCCCCGCGTACTTTTTATCTTACTTCTTTCGATGAAATATTCCTCACGGATAAAGCTCCTCATTTTGAACGCAACAGGATATTCGGCGGTGGCGGCTATGTTTGTAGTAAGGTGGTGACACTGCAGGCAGGATACCTGTACCAATATGATTATTCACCGTCCGCAACCACCGGCAAGCACTTTATACACCTTTCTTTATTATTGCAGCTCAGCCGGAATGATAATTCACCCAAAATGATTGAGCTGGCAGATTAATAATCAGCTTTGCGGGTTAATTATTTCTTCTTATTTTTGCGCCGCCAAAAAAGGATAATGGGATATTGTGATGTGCTTCCTTTGATTTGGCATACTATGAGAGTATCTCCCACTATATTATAATGCTGATTCCCCGTAATTGCGGGAAGTTTTCAAATATTTGTTTTTTTCGTTTTAAAATTTATTCCAAATCATAATTTATGGCAGATCTAAAATTTCAAAGAAACTTTGGTATTGCAGCGCATATTGATGCCGGTAAGACCACTACTACGGAGCGTATCCTGCGCTATACGGGTATGATTCATAAAATCGGGGAAGTGCATGATGGCGCTGCCACTACCGACTGGATGGAGCAGGAAAAAGAAAGAGGTATCACTATTACCTCTGCTGCCGTAAGTTGCCAGTGGAATTTCCCTACAGATAAAGGGAAAGTGACTGCGGATACAAAAAAATATTATTTCAATATTATTGATACTCCGGGGCACGTGGACTTTACTGTTGAAGTAGAGCGTTCCATGCGTGTGCTCGACGGGCTTATTGCATTGTTCTCTGCTGTGGACGGTGTGGAGCCCCAGTCCGAAACCGTTTGGCGCCAGGCTAACCGTTATATGGTTCCACGTATCGGTTTTGTAAATAAGATGGACCGTGCCGGCGCTGACTTCTTGAATGTAGTTAAGCAGGTAAAAGAAATGCTCGGTGCAAAAGCTGTTCCTTTACAGTTGCCTATAGGTGCGGAAGACAACTTCAAAGGGGTGGTTGACCTTATCAAGATGAAAGGTATCATCTGGCATATGGAAACAGAAGGAATGACCTTCGATGAGGTAGATGTTCCTGCAGATATGCTGGAGGAAGTGAACGAGTGGAGAGCCAGCCTGGTGGAAGCAGTGGCAGAGTATGATGATAAGCTGATGGAAAAATTCTTCGATGATCCTAATAGCATCACTGAAGAAGAGATGCATGAAGCTATCCGTAAAGCTACTGTTGATCTTAGCATTGTGCCGATGATGTGCGGCTCTTCCTTCAAAAATAAAGGCGTGCAGACCGCACTGGACGCAGTATGCCGTTATCTGCCTTCGCCGGTAGATATTGATGCTATTGAAGGTACAGATCCGGATACCGGCGAAACTATTAAACGCAGGCCGGATCCCAAAGAACCTTTTGCGGCATTGGCTTTCAAGATCATGACGGATCCTTTTGTAGGACGTCTTGCATTCTTCCGTGCCTATTCGGGTCACCTTGATGCAGGTTCTTACGTGCTCAATGTAAGAAGTGGTAAGAAAGAGCGTATCAGCCGTATCATGAAAATGTTTGCCAACAAGCAGAATCCCGTTGATTTTATTGAAGCGGGAGATATTGGCGCAGCAGTTGGTTTCAAGGAAATTAAAACAGGCGATACCCTTTGCGATGAGGCGCATCCTATCGTTCTGGAAAACATGTTCATCCCTGAACCTGTGATCTCCATTGCCATTGAGCCTAAAACCCAGGTGGATGTGGATAAAATGGGTATGGCCATCGGTAAGCTGGTTGAAGAAGATCCAACGCTGCGTGTAAAAACCGACGAAGATACGGGTCAGACTATCCTCCAGGGTATGGGTGAGTTGCATCTTGAGATCATCGTTGACCGCATGCGCCGCGAATTTAAAGTAGAAGTAAACCAGGGTGCTCCCCAGGTAGCTTACAAAGAAGCTTTCACAGCTACTGTTGAGCATCGTGAAGTGCTGAAGAAACAGACGGGCGGTCGCGGTAAGTTTGCCGATATCGTATTTGAGATCGGGCCTGCCGATGAAGAATGGCTGAAAGAAAATGCGGGTAAATCATTCCAGTTCGTGAATGATATTTTTGGTGGTTCTATTCCCCGTGAGTTTGTACCTGCGATACAGAAAGGCTTTGAATCTGCGATGGGTACGGGTGTGCTGGCTAATTATCCGCTGGAGCACATGAAAATACGTGTGTTTGACGGAAGCTACCATGATGTAGACTCTGACTCAATGTCGTTTGAGCTTTGCGCAAAAAGCGGGTTCAGGGAAGCAGGACGCAAGGCAAAGCCTGTATTGCTGGAGCCTATCATGAAAGTGGAAGTGCTGACGCCTGATCAGTACATGGGTGATGTTACAGGCGATATCAACCGCCGCCGTGGCATCCTGGAAGGTATGGACAGCCGCAACAACCTGCAGGTGATCAAAGCTAAAGTGCCTTTGAGCGAAATGTTTGGCTATGTAACACAGCTCCGGTCGCTGACTTCCGGTCGTGCTACTTCTACTATGGAGTTCAGCCATTACAACCCTGCGCCAAACAACATCGCAGAGGAAGTGATCGCGAAAGTGAAGGGGAAAGTAACAGCATAGTTAATCCTGATAGAAGGCAATGTTAACACATTGCAGATAATATAAACCCGGTTTGCTGCAAGGCAGACCGGGTTTTGTTTTATACCATGATTGTTATTTCTTCGCAGTGTGAAACCTTCAAGGTTCAGACCATATCACCTTTTGCTCATGATGGCTGCCCTTTGTGTATTGTTCAGTCTTGTTTCTCATGCCGGGAGTGAAAACAGCCCTGATTATAGCGCACTTGTCTTGAGGGATGCGGTTTTTATACTCCGTGCTGTTGCTATGTTGCTGCTGCTGTCATGGCTGCTCTATCTCTTTACCTACCGGTTTCTGTTTTCCTATACCCTGGTTTGGATACATGTGATAAGTACAATAGCGGTTGCCATCGCTATGGCTGTATTATTGTTCAGAAAGATAATGAACAGTGATGCACAGCCTTTACAGCAGCTTGCTCAAACTGATGCGCCTCCGGGGAATGTATGGGCGCTTTTACCTGCGCTGGGAGCATTGATCTTTCTTACCCAGATAATATATATTGTCAACCTGATGCTTGGCATGATCAAAAGAATGAATTAAATCTATTATCTTTACCCTGTTGTAAAACAACTACTGTCTAACCCAAACATATCATCACTTGTTTTTTTCTGAATTCAACTTTCATCCTGCCCTTATGGAAGGCATTGAGGCGAGTAACTATGAGATCGCTACTCCTGTCCAGGAACAGGTCATTCCGCCTATCCTTTCCGGCAAAGACATTATTGCATCTGCACAAACAGGTACAGGTAAAACCGCTGCCTTCCTGCTGCCAATTATCAACCGCCTGCTCATGCATCACGCCAACGGGTCTGTAAGAGCACTGGTTATTGTACCCACACGGGAACTGGCCATACAGATAGCACAGCACCTGGAAGGCTTGACCTATTTCACGGATATCAGCTCTCTTGCAATTTATGGTGGTAATGACGGACAGAATTTTGTCGGAGAAAGAAAGGCGCTCCAGATGGGCGCCGATATCATCATTTGTACGCCGGGCCGTTTTATCGCACATCTCAACATGGGATATGTGTCAATGAAGGAACTCCAGTTTTTGGTGCTCGATGAAGCAGACCGCATGCTTGATATGGGCTTCCAGGATGATATCAACAGGATCGTTGCCGCGCTCCCGGAGCAAAGGCAGAATCTTCTTTTTTCTGCAACAATGCCCCCGCGTATACGTACTCTCGCCAAGACAATACTTAAGGATCCCGTAGAGATCAATATTGCTATTTCCCGCCCGCCGGAAAAGATAGTACAGAAGGCTTTTGTAGTATATGAAACACAGAAGCTGCCGCTGATACAATACCTGCTCAAAAAAACACCTTACAAAAGCGCTCTGGTATTTTGCAGCAGGAAGCAAAGCGTAAAAACACTTACACGATCGTTGAAGCAAAGCGGCTTTTTGATAGAAGAAATGCATAGCGACCTGACACAGTCCCAACGGGAAAATGTGCTTACAAGCTTTACCGGGGGAAGGATCAATGTGCTTGTTGCAACAGATATACTGAGCCGCGGTATAGATATTGACACCATTGACCTGGTAATCAATTATGACGTGCCGAGAGACGGGGAAGATTATGTGCACCGCATTGGAAGAACTGCCAGGGCAGAAGCGGATGGTATTGCCTTCACATTGGTGGGAGAGAAGGAGCAAAACAGCTTTGCTGCCATTGAAACACTGATAGGCAGGGAAGTGGAGAAAGCTGTTATACCGCAGTCGCTGGGAACCGCTCCCGACTATGCTCCCCGTAAAAAGCGGAGGAACGACGGCAACAAGAAGAAGTTTTATAAAAGGCGGCCCGGAGGAAACAAGAGGGCATCATAGTGAAGAAGCGGGAGGCAAGCACGCTGAGACAAGAAAAAATAAATGGTAGACGTTTTTAATTTACCGTAAGCAGCTTTTTTATTTTTTTACTTCAAATGAAAAAGTAGCGCTGCCGGCTTTTCCCCCCGGAGTCATGCCTTCCACTATGCCGATATACTTCCCTTCAAGATCACCAGAGTATATATCAATTGTAGCCCTGCCATTGTCATCATTTGTCGTTATATCCGGCGACCAGTATAAAAGGTTCCTGAAATCCGGGAGATGATTTTGTTGTTTTTCAGGAGAATCATATACCGGCATGTAAAATTCACGCTGCAGTTGCATCCCATCAAAATCAACTACAATGGCAGAAGGATCCATTTCAAGTCCTTCCATATTGCCCTTATAAGTGATCATATTCATGATGCCATTCAATAAGAGTGGGCCATAATAGTAACGTCTTTTTATTACCTGCAATTTTTTTATTTTCAACGGATCGTAGCTCATTACTTTATCCATATCAGCTATAGGGACACCATCCAGCAATACCAGGGGATTATCCCGGAAAAACCTGTTGTTGGGTAAATCAAAAGCAGTAAGATGAAATTTACCTCCTGATTTTCCCACCATTATTCCCGGGACGTACTCCCGTAATACCTCTTCCAGAGTCGTAAAGCGGGTATAGTCATCAAGCAGATAGCTTTCATCGGCTTTGCCATAAAAAGCTGATGTATCTACCGGCGGGAAGCTGTATTGCCTTAAAAGCTCTCCCGCAAATTTCCGCTGTACCTGTGCAGCAATGCTATTGGTTTCAAGGCTGGATTTTAACGAAGGCGATAAGGAGAGCACCGGTATATTTCTTTGTGAAAATGTATTGCTGAAAGGCGTATTGATCTCAATATTATACTTTGTTTCATTTAATCCTTCTCCCCGGACTACCATTTCTCCGGGGCCGTATACATTTCTTGTATAAAAACGAAGGCTGCCATCTACTGCAGACTTTCCGCAGTAAAACTGAGTATATTCCCCGGGGAAAGAAAGAAATACTATTGCTTCGGGAACGGGCTTTTTTGTGACGGTATCGGTTATTTTACCAGTCACAATATGCCCTTCATATTCCGGCAGGAATGTAAAGGCAGGCGATATATTATTTTGTATGTCAGTCCATCTGAATCTCCTCCATCCATGTGAAAGCATTACATTATCGAGCGCCTCATTGGCTTTTGCGTCGTTGTGGGTAAAATAATAGGATGGATCCTCCACTGTTCCCTGCAGATCGGAGGTTAGCCAAAGAAAACTATATATATCTGAATTTTCTTTTGCCTGCAGGGAGTCTGCCCGGTATATGGAAAGTGACATATTGGCCGCAACTGTAAGAGGGGCATTCGTACTGATGTCCAGGGTAATTTTATCTCTCGTTGTATATGTACTGCTGTTAGTGCCAGCGGAAATAATGAGCGGCTGCCCCGGCTTTCTGAAATACAGCCTTTCACATACCGGCTGACGGCTACGGTTGAACAGGGTGAAATGGGTAATACCTTCTCCAAGAGCTGCTTCCTCTATATTGAATATCGCACTGCCTGACTGTATTTTTCTTGCCTCAGCCAGTTGTACCACTCCTCTTGTATGTGCAAATAAGTATACTTCATCATTCCCTGTAATATTACCAGGGTTTGTCTTTACTTCTATCATGATCTTTTGAGAAGAAGGTTTAGACAGGTGCATCGAATAGCCTTTGAGTAAAGCTTGCGGTAGCTGTTTCCTTAACGGAATTTGTCCTGGTCCTTTTACGATAGCCATATATTGATGACCTGCCGATGCTGTGAATGCAAAGCTTCCAATACCTGCGTGCAACGGGGCAAAATGTGCCACCGTATCATTTGTGTCATTAATAATGACCCCGGAATAATCTTCCACGCCTTTTCCATTATGGTCTGTCATTCTGAATGCTATGCGACATGGGATATCCTGTATAAGATTGCCGCCCTCGGGAAAGAACTGGAGGTCTTCTGCTGATGTGCTGTCTGCCGGCGGAAGCCCTGTGCCGGTCAGTGTATTGACTATGGTGATATTTTTTTCAAAATAAAAGCCGGCGTCAAAGTTCTTCATCCAGTTGGTATAGGCCCTGAGCCTGTAATTGCCCGAAGGCATATTGACAGGAATATAAAAAGAGCCATTGCCTGTACCCCTGCCTGTTGCGATTTTAGCCTGCAGTACCGGTTTGTTTTCCCTGTTGATGATTTCTATATATGCAACTTTGCTGATCTCTGAGAGATATCCCGAAGCGCCGTCTGCTATATACGCTTTAAACCACATGATCTCCCCTGCCACATAAAAATTCCTGTCGGTATGGAGGTATATTTTTTCTGTAAACGCCTGAGACTGGTATTGCACAAATTGCTGTTGTATCTGCTGTGCAAATGTTGTCTGGGCATTGGAGCGGCTGATAAGAAGAGCTATGCCGGCGGCTATTATTGGTGTGCAGCGGAATATGTAATTATATAAGCGCATTATTTATTTTTCGCTTTTGTTTTAAAAAGCTACCAGAAATCCGGTCTTTTATTTGTTCCCCGCAGTGTACAGTCTACGCAGGATTTAGAAGATCCTACATATCTTTCTATGATGCCTGTAACCGATGATCTTACATCATCTGTTGGAAGATAGGCGCCTCCTCCAAATGCCTGTTCGAGGCTATCCGGAACATTTTTAACAGATATTTCTTCACAAAAGAAGACGTATTGCCATTTCGGTACTTCACTTCTTGATATAAAGATTCTTTTTTCTACTTCCGTACTGCTATAGATATAGCCCAGCACAATTTCTGACGGGTTGTTTACACACCTGATATTGCCAATACTGGTAGAAGGTTGCGGATCGAATATTGAACCTAACTGTTCTGAATTTTTCCGGAGGTTTTCAAAATATTCATATGCCCCTTTGCTCAGGGCTCTTTGCCTTACAAGAATGCTATACCTGCTTCCGATCTTCCATGAGTCCTGCGGGATAAAAGTCAGCGGCTGGAGGTAGACTATATCTTCACTCAACTTAGCCGTAGACCCTATAATGATATTGGGCGAGGTGTAGGACTGCCAGCATGTGTACAAAGAATCGGGATAGCTTCTGAGCACCATTTTTTTATTCCTGTATTCCCATCTCGATATATAAGCAGAGTGGAATTCCCATGTTTCAGTAAATCCCCAGGAATAATACCGGGTGTCGTTTTGTGGATCGTGAGTATTGGCGTATATCTGCACACCGTTGCTTTCCCTGTTCCAGCTGATGCTATCTATCTGCGGTGTTCTCTGGATGCTTACAAAATCTGAAACATACTTACTGCCATTGCCTGTTGTGATATTCACCCGGTACTTAATATTATTATTGAATGGTAATATACCGGCGGCATATTTCCCTTTTTCTGTTTCATTGAGATAGAAGCTATTCCCGTCTTCTCCCTCCACGCTTACTATGGCGCCGCTTTCTGCCTGTATGATGGCTGAATCTGCAGGGTTAGCGGTACGGCTTAGCCGGATAAATGTGCTGTCAGCACCTCCATTGATGAAGCCTTCCACTACTAAGTACCGGTTAGCTGCCACCTCCTGCGGCAGGTTATACCGTTCTTTGCAGCATAGCTCCGTAATGATCAGCAGCGCTGCAAGCCATATATATTTATTTTTTATAAAATCTTTCATGATCAAAACCTGATATTAAAATTGGCATAGAAGATAGCTGCCCCGAAAATGGATAACTTGTACCCATTGATCACGCCGTTTTCAGAAACGAAGTAGACAGAGTAGGGATTTTTTCTTCCAAGCATATTATACACACCGAAAGTCCAGGAATTATGTGTTTTTTGTTTCACTTTATGATTGCCCTCAATATTCATAGAAAGATCAACTTTGAAGTAGTCTGGTATACGGTATGCATTCCTGTCTGAATACAGTGCCCGCATACTACCGGCGTAAAAGTATTTTCCTATGGGGATAGTGATGGGTCTTCCCGTGCTGTAAGTCGTATTTAATGAAAGGCTGAAGCGGTGGGAAAACCTGTAATTGCCTACAAAAGTTACGTCGTGGGGCTTATCGTAGTTAGCGGGATAGTATTCTCCGCGGTTTATGACAAGACCCTTTGTTGAATCATTCATCTGCAGGAAAGTCCGCGACCAGGTATAGCTGATCCATCCATTCAGCTTGCCTGTTAATTTCTTGATCATCAGCTCCACGCCGTATGCTTTACCGTTAGTGCCGAAAACATCGGTTTCGATATGATGATTGAGCACTAATTGGGCGCCGCTTTTGTAATCGGGCACATCCTGCATTTTTCTGTAATAGGTTTCTACAGATGTTTCTATCGTATTTGATCTGAAGTTTTTGTACAATCCTATCGAAAGCTGGTCGCCATACTGGGGGCGGATATTAGGATCGCTCAGCTTCCAGATATCGGTAGGCGCCATGGCTGTAGTATTGGATAGCGTATGAATATACTGCCGCATAGAATTATATCCTGCCTTTACAGAGAAATTATCGGTAACAGCATAGCGTAGGGATATCCTGTATTCCGGTCCGTTGTAGGTATTGATGAATTTACCTTTACCGTATAGAAGCGTATCGGTAATATTGTTTTCTTCTTTTGGTATGCCTTCTGCATAGCGGTATATTGTTTGGGGACCGAGATAATTATACAGAGAAAACCTGATACCTGCCTGAGCAGAGAACTGAGGCGTGATATTATATTTCTCCGTGAGATAGAGCGCGCTTTCAAGAGCCTGCTCTTTGTCTATTATATCAGGAATCACAAGTGATTTGGCTCCCCGCGGTTGAAAAGATCCGGGATGCAGGGTATAGTAGATGGAGCTCAGCCCAAAATCGAGCGTGTGTTTTGAGTTGACAAAATAATTAAAATGAAACTTGATATTTGACTGGCTAATATTAAATTTCATATCATAGGCATTCACTTCATTATTATCGCTGTAAATCCTGTATCCGTAGCTATCATATCCGGCGCTAAAAAGGGTTTGGAATTTGTTATTGAAGACATGCTTCCATTTTAATACAATATTTTTATTGCCATAGCCATATACCGTGTCGCTGTTAAGATTGAAGAGATCGTTGCTCATATAGGCCGTCAGGTACAGGTCATTTTTATCGTTGATCTTGTGACTTAACAACAGGTTGATGTCGTAAAAAGAGGCTTTGCTGTTCTTGTATTCATCAGGAAGATACTTCAGCAGCCAGTTAGCATAGGTGGCACGCCCGCCAAGTATGAAAGAGGTTCTGTCCCTGATAAGAGGACCTTCAATATTAAGACGGCTGGTAAGCAGGCCAATGCCGGCAGAACCTGCAATTTTTTTCTTATTTCCTTCCCTGCTTTCTACATCAAGAACAGAGGATAATCTCCCTCCGTATTTTGCGGGAATAGAGCTTTTATACAGTTCCACACTGCTTACCACCTCGGGGTTAAAAGCCGAAAAGAAACCAAAAAAGTGAGAAGGATTGTATACGGTAGCATCATTAAAGAGGATAAGATTCTGATCGGCAGATCCACCCCTCACGTTAAACCCGGTGCTTGCTTCTCCCACTGTTTTTACACCGGGTAATGTTTGTATTACCCGCAATACATCTGCTTCGCCAAAGACTACCGGGATCTGCTTAATGGTTCTGATATCCACTTTTTCCACACCCATCTGCAGGCTGTTGATATTGGAAGCTTTTTTCGCGGAGATCACCACTGCTTTCAAAGAAAGCACATGATCCTTCATATCTACATTCAGCGATCCATCGCCATATAACATTACCTGTCGCCAGGTATCTCTTTTCCCAAGGCTTTGAATATTGATCAGGTGCTTCCCTTTAGGCAGGGTGATAGAATAATAGCCAAACTGGTCGCTGTTTACGGATATCTTTAATTTTTCCACGAATACTGCCGCCCCGGGCACAGGCTCTCCTGTGCTTACATCTTTAATATACCCTGCTATTTTGGCAACGCCCTGTAAAGGAGCGCTGGTCTTTATACCAATTTCATACAGCTTGTTTTCAGATGTGTTATCCTTCGGCTTATCCTCTTCTTCGCCAACAGAGGTGATGATATACCGGGTCTGCACACTATCGGAGCGGGATACCCGCTTTTCAAAAAAGTCACCCGGAAGCGCTGTTATTACCGCAATGTCTTTTGTTATGAATACCTGGCGATCGTAGATGGAATATTTATAAGTTGTATTGGCAAAGATCATATCCAGCGCCTGTGATAAAGGAGCAGAACGAATGCTCAGATCAACTTTCAGGCTGTCAAATCCAGTAGTGTCAAAATAAAAATGATATCCGGTTTCTTTTTCAAGCCGTTCCATGCATTCGCCGGCAGGTATATTCCTGTATTCCCCGTTAATGACGGGGTATACTGCCTGTGCATTTACTCTGGCGGTTATACAGATTATTGTGCAAAAGAATATAGATATAAATGTGTGCAAAATAAATTTCATGTCAGGGATTTATCAAATCGTATTGCTCAACCATTGCAATAATTGCCTGCTCGCGCTGTTTCCTGAATTTGATCTTTTGTTTTTTTAACGACTGCTTCAATATGCTCTTTTTATCATTAAAAAAATACAGCAAAGACTTTTTGCTGTATACCTCGGTATAGCGATCTTTTTTAAAGATAAAATACCTGTTTTTGCTGTATGTTTTCCGCTCTATGGTCATATTGGGAATGCTTTCCAGTATCATTTTCTCCCGTTTAGCATATAGTTTTATCTTCCCGTTATAGAGGAGGTCGTAAAAACTATCACGAACTCCTTCCTTTTTTGTACTGTCCCGTCCAAGGTGCACAAAAGAATGTCCCAGTATCTCGAATGATTCTGTTTTGCTTTTGATCAATTGAAGGAAAAATACTTTGTTGAAATGCAGGATGATCAGCTCATCCCTGACAATGTCATATACCATCGGTACGTTTGTGTAGCTTATGCCATTATAATATACGCTGCCATTTACCATTTTTGAAGTGTCAAAATAGGGATGACTTTCTTTTAGCATATCTACGTACGGCACATATTCGCTTCCATTATACAGCCCGGATTGCTGTTGTAATGACCGGTAATAAACCGATATGGCATTTTTTTTCTGTAAGGAAGTTAATGCGGTATCCATGCTCTGTGCCCATGCACCCGGGTGGCTGTATAGCATCAGAATAGCAATTATACCTGCTGTGCGCAAGGAACATATATTTCTCCCGGGAACAAATGAGCTCATCTGAAAAAAGGTTTAAAGTAGAACTATTTTTCTTTTCTACCAAACCGGTATCTGTACATAATTTTTCTTATACTACATAAAAACAAAACCGGTCGTTGAGACCGGTTTGTATCCAATAATTCTGATGGGTCAGTGAGTAAATATCTTTACTCGTGGCGATTGATTCAGATTAACCTCAATAATATTGGTTGCATTCAAAGCAACCTGTGATCCTTTATCCTAATGATTTTGTTTGATGATGTAAAGATGCGATGGTTTAAGCCGGAAAGGAACTTTATTCGCCCGCCGATGCCGTTTTCCCGATATTCGGTCATTTTATTTCGATAGGGGTAATCTCTTATGCAGGATTAAAAGCTTTCCCCGGTTGAGAGGATTATCTCTGTATAAAATCAGTGAGGTTTTTGGTGCAGTGAAGCCTGTACGTTGAATAGTATGGTAATGATATTTATCAATCAAATAAAAAAACCGGTCTTTGCAGACCGGCTCTGTAACCAAAAATTCCCAATAGGGCAAAGAGTGAATGATGTACTCAATATTTGGCGATTGATTGAAACAACCTTGGTGTTTTGGGCTGCGCTCATTACAGCCTGTGATCCTTTATCCTAATAATGTTTTGTTCTTGTTTGATGATGTAAAGATGCGATGGTTTAAGCCGGAAAGGAACTTTATTCGGCAGCAGTGATCGTTTTCCCGATATTCGGTCATTTTGATTCGATAAGGGTTATCTCTTATCGCTTGTTACAGGGTATTTAAGTTGCGATCTTTGTTTACACTGATCTTTTAATGTTTTCAGGTTGATATAAGTTAACACATCATTCTACTATGATCCTTATCCCTTCGGAATGGGAGATATATTCCGGGGCATACATGCATTGAATGGTTGCAACACCTGAAGAAAAATTTCCTTCGTGGGTAATAAACACTAGGTATTCAAAAACGTAAGTACCTTTTGATAACCAGCTAAAGAAGAAATTGGTTGACGCGTCTTTTGTGCTTTCATAATAACCCAAACCTCCCTGCCATTTAAAGAAACTTAATACATTCACCGGTTCTGTGCCCGCCGCTCTCATGTCTTTCATGTGTACGTATTCCATATCCCTGTCTGCCCGCAATTCTATACTCACCATTAATTTATCGCCGACTTTAAGGTGAGCATTATTGTTTACCGGTTCCAGCACAGGGCCGCGGTCTGTATTTTTTTGAATGAATAATTGTTTCTTTAATTGCAACGGCATTGTTTCTCCTGAAGGCGGTGTGATCTTATCAAGGTCTTCAAAATACTGCCAGTATACCGCGCCCCAACTGCCTGATGTTTGTTTGGCGGAAGCACTAACAGCTACTTTTATATTGCCCATTTCTGGTTTAATATCTGCCGTAGAAATACTTGCTTTGAAATAACCTGTGCCGGCTTCTGCATTGTTGTCATTTGATACGGTTGTTTTTCCCAGTGTAACAGATACCTTCGGTTCATTTGCCAGCCAGTCGCTGCCCTGCAGAAGCAACGCGTAGCAGGCTTCGGCGGTTGCTTTTGTATTACCCCAATGTTGAGTTTGCTTTTGTTTCAGCAACCACAGTTTCATATCATTAACTGCCTGGCTGTCTTTTGTTATTTCACTGAATGCTTCAATCAGTAATGACTGCGTTTCTATGGGCGCCTGGTACCAGTAATACCCGCCGCGGATATCCTTCCAGTGCATACCCATTTCTTCATGCGTAACCGCATGCTCTTTTAATGAACCAATGATTGCATTCGCTGTTTTTATGTCTCCGGATCTGAATAAAGCCAGTGCTATCATGCCCTGCATATACCTGCTTTGTTTAAGCCAGTATTTTTTTGCCTGGTCCATGTAGTAATTGTAAGCTGCAGCAGCAGTGCCTGTTACTTTTTTGTCTGTAAAAAAACTCCGCATATACAAATATTGAATGGCTGCATTACTCAGCTGGTTTTCTTTAAGCTTTGCTTTTGTTTTAACAAGCAGATCATATTCCTCCTTTATGCTGTTGTCTGTATATGCTAATGCCTGTGATACTATATCCTTCCACTCAGCCATGCTTTCTGCTGGCAATGCATGTAATTTTTGAAGATGCCCGATACCCGTTATAATATACTGTGTGATAAAACGATCATCTCTTCCGCCCTTAAACCATACAAAACCACCATTGGAGGCCTGCATATCTTTCAGCTTATTAAAGTTGGAAGTTGCTTCATTGCTCATGCGTACCATATCAAAAAGCAGGGCGATATTTTTCTTTTGTTCTGTTTCACTTTTTGCCTGCATCAGCCAGGGCGTTTCCTGCAAGACAACACTTTTTAATTCTTCATTTTTTTCAAGCGCGGAAACCAATCCTTTACCGCCGGCTGAATCAGTAAGCCATTTGCTGAATACGGCTTTTATACGGGGTGAACTATTCGCGATATTGGTTGCCAGTATATTGGCATAATACCGGTTAAAGGTTTGTTCCGCACATTCATAGGGAAATTCCGCAAGATAAGGAAGCGCTTGCACTGCATACCATGCAGGGTTTGAAGTATACTCAATCGTAAGCCCGAAATTTTTTTGCGAATGGCTTAAGCCTGATTTGAGCAATTTTTCAAAGGTGAAATTTTTAGTGCCGTTGCCACGCATATTCAGCGGCAGCGTTTCGGTAACCAGCATTTGATTGGTCAGCACCGGCAGTATATTTTCTTCTCCGTCAGACAAGGTTTTACCATCGCTGCTATTGGTTGTGGCGGTAATGCGGTATTGCAGCGCTGTATTAAAATTTTGCGGCACGCTGATCAAAAATTGAACCGGCGTGCTTTGCCCGGCGGCAACCGTAAATTCTTTTACCGGCACGGCATTGTTAAATAAATGATCAACCGGTTGGAGCGTTGCCGCATCAACCAACTCCAGTTTGGCAAAGCCATTCAGGGGCTTATCGCCTATATTCACAATTTTGGCGCTGAAAGCAATGCTGTCTTTTTCCCTTACAAAACGCGGCGCGTTTGGTTGCACCATCAGCTCTTTTTGTGTAACAGCTAACTGTTGCGCATAACCGAAAGCAAGTTCTTTACTATGTGCAATAGCCATCATCTTCCATTGGGTGAGCGCTTCCGGCATCGTAAAGCTGAAAGCGATATTACCGGCTTCATCTGTTTTAAGGTCAGGGAAGAAGAAGGCGGTTTCGTTGAAGTTTTTGCGGGTGGTTGTTTGACTATTCCCATTAGGAGAACCTTTTGTTTTTACCGTAACAACTGCTGTTGTCAACGATCTTTTTACTGTTGCAGAATCTGCACTCTCTTCTTCTACTGCTTCAGCGGCATTAGCATTCCTGTTATCATAGTATCTTCTGGGGGCTCCGGCAAAACCTGATGCGTCTTCTTTTTTCATCATAGCCATTGCATATCTCCGGGCTTCTATTGCTATTAACCTGTCATAACTTTTTTCATAATATACATTATCAACCGGAAATGTATTTCTTTCCTCAGATTGTATATTAGTAAATGACTGCCTGCCATCCCAATAATTAATGGCATAATATTGCGTCCAGATATTGGGCACAACCCAACGGTGCGGCTTAAACTGATCTAATGATGCATCATACATGGAAGCCAGCATTTCTGCTGCTACTTTTTCTCCCTTGCTGCCGCTTATTTTTACCTGCCATTTTTCTTCACTGCCGGGCTCCATTTTTTCTCTGAAGGTTGACAGGTTAACAGCAAGTTGTTTGTTTGTCCAGGGTACGGAAATGATAGCGTTCTTGATATAAACGCGGTTGTCTTTTACAAAAAGCTGTACTATACCAAAACCTCCGCGGTCATCTTCTGTAATGGGAAAACTGAAATTTTTCTTTTCATTATTTATGCTAAAGAATTGATAAGAGATTTGTTGATTGCTTTCATTGCGCCCTTCAATGGTTTTATCTGTTTGCTGAATAAGAAATACATCAGTGGCAGCAGTTCCCGTAATAAAACCAGCGGTTTCACCCGGCTGGGTATTGGCTTTAATATCTGTATACCAATTATACTCAGGCAAAGGAATTGTTTTTGCTGCCGCATCATATAATTGTACATATTCAATAGCTTTAATGTCATTGCCGTCTTTATCTTTCGCGATGGCTTCTATTGCATACCAGCCGGGGGGGAATTTGATGTCCGCTCCGGTGGACTGGTTTGAGATCTGAAATTTTTTGTTTGTTGTATCTGTTGCTGAATATATACTGCTCCCTCTTACCCAGTTGTGGTAGTCGGCTTCATCCTTATACTCATCATGCGGAAAATGTTTTATGTATTCAGCTTCGCTGAAAACAAATTTGTCAGGCTTATCCCAATACCTTTCCCTGATCAAACGTTGCGGCGCCTGTAAGGGGTATATCTTTACAGTTGTATTCAGTTTTTCCGGTTCTCCTGACAGGTTAGCACTTCCGACAAAAATATTTTTCAGGCTGTCTGTAGCTACCGGTGAACCCGGTAGGTCAATGTTCAGTACTACTGATTTATAACCAACAGGTATAACCGAAGTTTCACTTCTTGTTTCACCATTTATATCCGTAATATCTACCTGCACG
>MKWG01000036.1 GCA_001899685.1 Sphingobacteriales bacterium 44-15 | reverse complement strand
GACAGCCTATTACGGAGCTGACCGGCGGAAGATAACGGGCAAAGCCACGAATGCACTAATGTATTTTATTAGTGCATTCGTGGCTATTGTATTCAAAAATGTAATCAGGAAATCCTTTTCTTTTTCTTTCCTTCAGCAGGCTCAGGGCTTATGCGTTCGTTCCTGAACACTACGGTATTGTCAAACACATCCACCAGCACCGGCTGGGATTTATCTATATCCCCAGCAAGTATTTTCTTGCTCAACTGGTTCACAATTTCCTTCTGGATCAACCGCTTTAATGGTCTTGCGCCAAACTGGGGATCATAACCGTTCTCTACCAAAAAGTCTATTGTATAATCAGTAAACTCAAGGTCAATACCATTTACAGCAACAAGGCTCTTCAGATGATCCAACTGGATATTGATAATCCCGCGTATTTCGCTCTTCATCAACGGGTGGAACATGATGATATCATCAATCCTGTTCAGGAATTCAGGACGTATGGTCTGCTTCAGCATATTCAGCACTTCTACTTTTGTCCTTTCCACCACTTCTTCTTTATTTGCCTCGGTAATATTCTCAAAATTATCCTGTATCACCTGGCTGCCCATATTGCTGGTCATAATGATAATGGTATTCTTGAAGTTTACCACACGGCCTTTATTGTCTGTCAAACGCCCGTCATCAAGTACCTGCAGCAATATATTGAATACGTCGGGATGTGCTTTCTCAATTTCATCCAGCAATACTACACTGTATGGTTTACGCCTTACCGCTTCGGTAAGCTGACCGCCTTCATCATACCCCACATAGCCGGGAGGCGCTCCTACAAGACGGCTTACAGAATGCTTTTCCTGGTATTCACTCATGTCTATCCTTGTCATCATATTCTCATCATCAAAAAGATAGCCTGCCAGCGCCTTCGCCAACTCAGTTTTACCCACGCCTGTTGTACCAAGGAATATGAAAGAGCCGATAGGTTTTTTAGGGTCATGCAGGCCGGCGCGGCTCCTGCGTATAGCATCTGCTACTGCTGTGATCGCCTCATCCTGTCCTATCACGCGTTTATGCAATTCATCTTCCAGGTTAAGCAATTTCTGCTTTTCACTCTGCAGCATCTTGCTCACCGGTATGCCGGTGGCTTTAGCTACAGCTTCAGCAATATCTTCAGCATCTACTTCTTCTTTCAATAATCTTTTCTCCGGGGCCAGCTCATTCAGCTCGGTAGTAAGGCTGTCAATCTTTTGCTCTTCTTCCTTAATTTTACCATAGCGTATCTCAGCCACTCTTCCATAATCCCCGTTTCGTTCAGCTTTTTCTGCCTCTGATTTAAAGGCTTCAATATTTGCCTTGGCAGCCTGTATCTTTTCTACCAGTTCTTTTTCCTGCTGCCATTTCGCTTTTAGCGTATCCCGTTCTACACTCCTGAGAGATATTTCCTTGGCAAGCTCTTTCAGCTTGGCATCGTCATTCTCTCTTTTGATAGCTTCCCTTTCAATTTCCAGTTGCCGGATGATCCTTTCCAGTTGATCCAGTTCCTCCGGCATGGAGTTCATTTCGAGGCGCAGCTTTGCAGCGCTTTCATCAATCAGGTCAATGGCTTTATCAGGAAGAAAACGATCGGAGATATAACGATGCGATAATTCTACCGCAGCAATGATCGCTTCATCTTTGATGCGCACATGGTGATGTGTTTCATAACGGTCTTTGATACCGCGCAAAATAGATACGGCATCTTCCACACTCGGCTCATCAATCATCACTTTCTGGAACCTTCTTTCCAGCGCCTTATCTTTTTCAAAATATTTTTGATACTCATTCAGCGTAGTCGCCCCAATAGCTCTGAGCTCACCGCGTGCCAGCGCAGGCTTAAGGATATTGGCGGCATCCATAGCGCCTTCACCGCCACCTGCTCCTACAAGCGTGTGTATCTCATCTATAAAGAGAATAATACTGCCATCGCTCTTGGTCACCTCATTGATCACGCCCTTCAAACGTTCTTCAAACTCACCTTTATATTTTGCTCCGGCGATCAGTTGCCCCATATCAAGAGCGTATATGATCTTGGATTTCAGATTTTCAGGTACATCCCCGTTCACGATACGCATCGCCAGTCCTTCTGCAATAGCCGTCTTACCCACACCCGGCTCACCCACCAGCATGGGATTGTTTTTATTCCTGCGGGAAAGGATATGCAGCGTCCGGCGGATCTCTTCATCACGCCCTATCACGGGGTCGAGCTTACCCTGCCTTGCCAGCTCATTCAGGTTCTTGGCATATTTGTTCAGCACATTGAACTGGGTTTCCTGTGTCTGGGAAGAAATAGTAGATCCTTTGCGCAGATCCTTAATGGCAGCGACCAGCCCTTTTTCCGTTAAGCCGGCATCTTTTAAAAGTTTCGCTGTATTATCAGATCCTTTCAAGATAGAGAGCAGCAGGTGCTCCACGCTTACAAACTCATCTCCAAATTCCTTGAGCAACGATCCGGCTCTCAGGATGATATTATTGGCGTCCCTGCTGATAGACTGGGCAGGCTCACCGGTTTGTACTTTAGGTAGTTTACTTATGCTTTCATCCAATTTGCTTTCCACAAAATTCACGTTCACATTATTTTTCTTCAGCAGGAATTCGATAGGAGAATCATCATCGCTCAGCAGCGCTTTCAGCAAATGCTCGCTTTCAATATTGGCATTCCTGTCGTTAAAAGCGATCTGCTGCGCTTTGGCGATGGTTTCCTGTGCTTTGATAGTGAAATTATTCAGGTTCATATTTTTAAGTTTTCCTTTATCTGTTTTAAAATAACTTTAACCCGTAATGCAAATCACAATCCAAAGAACAAATGCAGTAATTATGTCATATAAAATTAGACCATTCTGCCTGTATTTCAGCCTGTTATTAAATTTTCTGCTATTCTTTCAGTTTGCCTCAGCCCAGTATAATTTCAGCAGCGTGGACGAAATGCTACAGAAAAATCACAAAGCATTAAAAGGCAAAGTGGTGGCTATGGTGTGGAAAGACGGTAAGCTGGTATATAAAAAGGAAACAAATGAAGATTTTACCGCAAAAACCCAGGTGCCGGTAGGCGCCAGCGGGCAATGGCTCACTGCCGCGCTGGCTATGAATTTTGTAGATGAAGGAAAGCTCACCCTTGATACCAGGGTAGCAAAGCTTATTCCCATACTGGCTAAATATATGAAGGGATATATCACCCTGCTCACCTGCCTTACCCATACTACCGGCATTGAGGCAGAAAAGACCGGGGTAGGAAAGCTGTTGCCGAAAGCAAAATTTGAATCGCTGGAAGATGAGATGAATTTCCTTGCAGCCAAACGCGAAATTGTGAACAATCCCCAGAAAGAATTTCATTACAGCAATGTGGGAATAAATATTGCCGGGAGAATGATAGAAGTGGTAAGCAAAAAAACTTTCGACAGGATAGTGCAGGAAAAATTGCTTCGCCCGCTCAAGATGAGGAACACAACATTTTTCAATTACGACAATCTCTATGTCAACCCGTCTGCCGGCGCCCAGTCTACTGCCAACGACTATATGAATTTTTTAGTAATGCTTTTAAACAATGGCGAATTTGAAGGCAAAAGAATATTGAGCGAAAAAGCGGTGGCAGCAATGGAAAAAGCCCAGCTAACAGACCTGCCCGTGAAATATACGCCTCCCGGCACTGAAGGGTGGCACTATGGTTTTGGCGCATGGCTGCCGGAAGAAGACGGACAGGGAAACGGTACTGTGATCACCAGTCCTTCTCTTACCGGCACCTGGCCTTATATTGATAAAAAAAATAAATATGCAGCTCTCCTTCTTGTGCAATCCGGGTCGGACGAGCAGGGAAATGAAATATTCAAACAGTTTAAAGCTGCCGTAGACCAGGCAGTAGGAGCTCAATAAAATTTTCAGTGCCGCTACAGCGCCCGGCTAATGCTATGTCAAACATGAAACGACAGACTTGCCTACCGGTTTACCTGCCGCAGGCATGGCAGGCAGGCGATAAATGTGAAATCCTCACCTTTATCGTCTCACCTTTCACAAAGAAATACAAAAGATCATTGTTGACATAGCACTATCTGTCAATCCTGTTTACTAAAGCCAAATGCTTCTTCCCGGTTGGCAAGACCATCCACCGCATTATAAATATACCGTGCTACTTTTTCAATGCCCGGTACATTGATCAGGTCAGCGTCATCAGAAGGCTTGTGATACTGGGGATGACCACCGGTATGCAGCCCTACACAGGATATTCCTTTCTGATAAAACGAAACATGATCCGAGCCGCCAACAGAGCCGGCATGCACTACAAGATTCAGCCCAGTGCCTTCACCGGTTTTCTTCATAAAATCCACGCCGCCCGGAAAAGTTCCGGCGCCGCCCATGTACAGTTGGTGCTGGTCGTTGAGATGACCTACCATATCCATATTCAGCATCACTTTTACAGCATCGCCGGGCACAGGCAGATGATCCACAAAATAACGGGAGCCGAGCAATCCTTCTTCCTCTGCTGAAAAAGCGATGACAATAACGCTTCTTTTCAGCTCTTTTCTGTGGCGCGATAATTCCGCTGCAATTGCAAGGAGTGCAGCAGTGCCGGAAGCATTATCATCGGCGCCGTTATGAATAGCCACAGTATCCGGCTGTAATGACCCTGTACCATAGCCGCCATACCCAAGATGATCATAATGCGCTCCAAGCACAATATATTCGTTGCTTAGCAAGGGGTCGCTGCCCCTGATCACTCCTGCAATATTTTTTGCAACGACCTCTTCTTTCTCCACCGACACTGATACCGTAAGCGAAACAGACGAAACGCCTTCTCCGGCCGGATAAAGTATTGCCTTCAGCCTTTGCCAGGCAGCCCTCGAAAGCTGGATCACCGGCACCGGCAACGGCTCCTCTTTCCGCGGCCGCAGCCTTACCAGGATATCTTTCTGATCCACCGAATCGGGGCTTACCAGTATTATTCCTGCAGCACCGAGCTCAAATGCTTTTTTGGAAACGGCATAATCGGAGAGACTGTCTGTAGCCGGCGCCTGTGCTTTATTGCGCCATAATACTACCCAATTGGCTTTAAAAGATGATTCAGCCCTAAAAGCCTTTTCGTTTGAAGCGGCAGCAAGCACATTAGCTTTTACTAACGCTGATCCTGAAAAAGGGAAAATGCTGTAATCTTTGTTCATCAAAAAATCACCGGTATCTGCTGCCGTAATAAAATTACCTGCCGCAGGAGCATGCAGTTTTACAATCACATTAAAAGGCTGTTCATAATTATGAAACAATGGCTCAATCCCGGCTTTCTTAAATGCCCGCTCAATATATTTCGCCGCCATCTCATTGCCTTTAGAACCGGGAAAACGCCCTTCTAAACGATCTGAAGCCAGGTAGCTGATATCTTTAATAATATCTTTCCCCTGGATTGAAGGCTGCGCGAAGCAGGGAACAGCCGAAATTGCTGATAATATAACTATAAGCCAATACTTCATGATATCTGTTGAACTTTAGTGCAAAAATGCATTAAAGTTTATATACTTAGAACCGGATAAAATATACAGTGCTATGAGCTATGGGTTATGGGCTGATAGCTGGCCGTCGCCCGCCCCTTTTTTGGTTATCTCCCCCACATCCGATATTTTTGCTCTCCTCAAATCTTTTTATACAGAATGGCAAACCGTGTAATACAATTCCGTGAAGCATTGCGTGAAGCAATGAACGAAGAAATGCGCCGTGATGAACGTGTCTTTTTAATGGGTGAAGAAGTAGCTGAATATAATGGGGCATACAAGGTAAGCCAGGGGATGCTGGACGAATTTGGGCCAAAAAGAGTGATCGATACGCCCATTTCCGAGCTTGGTTTTGCAGCTGTAGCCGTGGGTGCAGCCCAAAACGGGCTTCGTCCTATTGTGGAGTTCATGACATGGAATTTTGCCGTATTACCGCTCGACCAGATACTGAATACCGCTTCTAAAATGCTGGCTATGAGTGGCGGCCAGGTAGGCTGCCCTATTGTTTTCCGCGGGCCCAACGGTTCTGCCGGTCAGCTTGGCGCGCAGCACTCCACTGCTTTTGAAAGCCTTTATGCCAATATTCCCGGTCTGAAAGTGGTGTCGGTATCAAACCCCTATGATGCAAAAGGGCTGTTGAAAAGCGCCATCCGTGATGATGACCCGGTCATCTTTATGGAAAGTGAAGTAATGTATGGCGACAAAGGGGAAGTTCCGGAAGAAGAATATCTCATTCCTATCGGGAAAGCCGATGTGAAAAGAGCAGGCACCGATGTTACGATCGTTTCCTTCAATAAAATGATGAAAGTGGCGCTTGCTGCTGCGGACGAGCTGGCAAAGGAAGATATCAGCGCGGAGGTAATTGACCTTCGTACCATACGGCCGCTCGACTGGCATACTATTTTTGAATCGGTAAAGAAAACGAATCGCCTGGTAATTGTAGAAGAACAATGGCCATTCGCTTCGGTATCTTCCGAAATAGCCTACCGTATCCAGAAAGAAGCTTTTGATTACCTCGATGCCCCCGTCCGCAGGATTACCAGCGCCGATGCACCTATGCACTATGCGCCTACGCTTGTTGCAGCTTACCTGCCGGATGTACCAAGAACAGTGAAGATCGTAAAAGAGGTGATGTATGTAAACAAATAAATGTAGTGTTATGTCAAACGTGAAACGACAGACTTGCCTACCGGCAGGCAGGCGATAAACGTGAGTAACTCACATTTGTCGTCTCACTTCTCACAAAGAAATAGGACAAATTATTGTTGACATAGCAGTAGGCTTATATAAATCATTGAAGATCCCGAAGAACACCTCTTCGGGATTTTTTTTGAATACCTTTACGATCATTACTGTGGTATGAAAAATAGCTTGGTTATAACATTGCTGCTGCTTTCCCTGCAAAATTTTGCACAACAGGGTCTGCAGGCACCTGATAGTGCAACTTCTTTATCTGAGATCGTCATCAAAGGATATGAATCCGACCGCAGGCTGCTGGAATCTCCGGTATCTGCCGGTGTGCTCAGCCCATCAGATATGCAGCGGTTTTCTACAGTATCCCTGCTGCCTGCCGTCAATCTTGTGCCCGGGGTAAGGATGGAGGAAAGATCGCCCGGCAGCTACCGGCTGAGCATCAGGGGCAGTCTCCTGCGCTCCCCCTTCGGCGTGAGAAATATCAAAGTATACTGGGATGATATTCCTTTTACAGATGCGGGAGGCAATACCTATTTCAACCTTGTTGATCAGAACAGTATCCGCCAGGTAGAGATCTTAAAGGGTCCCGGCAGCAGCGTATATGGAGCCAATACGGGGGGAGTAGTTATCCTGCACAGCGATGAGCCCGGGCTTACAGACAATAACGAACCGCACCAGCAACAGTTCAGGGCAGGCATATCTGCAGGATCTTACGGGCTTTTTGCAGAGAATGCCCAATGGAAATATGCAAACAGCCACCTTACATCCTCTATTACCCAGAGCCATCTGCAGTCCGATGGGTACAGGCAAAACAGCCGGCTGAGAAAAGATGTGCTGCAGTGGAACGGTGCAACTGCATTGTCGGCCAGGGACAAGCTGAGCTGGGTAATGCTGTACGCAGATATGTATTACCAGACGCCCGGGGGGCTTACATTGCAGCAAATGAGAGATAACCCCAGGCAGGCAAGACCCTCAACGCCGGCACAGGCAGGAGCTATAGCGCAAAAAGCAGCTATATACAATAAAACGCCTTTCGTGGGACTAAGCAACCGCTATGATTTTGACGGTCACTGGAGCAATACCACATCGGGAATGTTCTCCTATACAGATTTCACCAATCCCTTTCTTACCAATTATGAAAAACGGAGTGAGAACAACCTGGGGCTGAGAACAAAATTTGTATATCATAACAATTTTGGCAAAAATGATCTCCGCGTCACAGCAGGGCTTGAATGGCAATATAATTATTCTGCCATCAACAATTATGACAATAAAGGCGGCGTACCGGACGCTGTTCAGTACAAAGATAAATTATGGGCAAGGCAGTTCTTCCCTTTTTTGCAGGCAGAATGGGGTATTGGCAAAAACCTTCTCCTGCAGGCGGGAAGCAGCACAAATGATTTTATGTATCATTATCAGCGGCTCACCGACCCGGGCGATCCTAAAAACAGGAACAGGCTGGATAACCAGGTGCTTCCGAGGTTTGCATTATTGTATCGCATCACAGATGAGATCTCTTTCCATAGCTCAATAAATAAAGGATTTTCGCCGCCTTCTATTGCAGAAATACGCCCTTCCGGCGGTCTTATCAACAACCGGCTTCAGCCTGAATTCGGATGGAATTACGAGGCAGGCTTCCGGGGAAGTCTTTTAAAGGAACGCCTGCAATTTGACATTACAGGATACTTATTCAAGCTGAAAGATGCTATTGTAAGGAAAACAATCAACGACGACGAATATTTTATAAATGCCGGCAGCACTGATCAGAAAGGACTGGAAGTATATGCTGATTACAGCATATTCACAAATAATAAAAGGTTTCTCCAGTCTCTTAAGATATGGAGCAGTCTTACACAGAATGATTTCAGATTTTCAGACTACCCGGTTGATGATAAGAATTATTCCGGTAATGCGCTGACAGGAGTAGCCAAAAACATCACTTCTTTCGGGTTTGATCTTGTTACAGCGCCGGGATTGTATCTAAAGACTGGCTTTACGTATACATCCGCATTACCGCTCAATGATGATAATTCCGCTTATGCCAGTCCTTACCGGCTCCTGTCGGGGAAAATGGGATGGGGGAAAAAAATCAATGCATTGTCTCTCAACATATTTGCCGGGATTAACAATGCATTGGATCAGTTATACAGCCTGGGCAACGATCTTAATGCTTTTGGGAACAGGTTTTATAATCCTGCTGCCGGGCGCAATTATACCGCAGGCATATCTGTAGCTTTCTAAATTAAAATACTGATGCCAGGGAAGACACTCCAATGGCGAAAAGGTAGCACAGCCCCATACAGAAAGCTGCCAATAAACCAAGTTTTGTAACTAATTTCCAGGTAGGGATTTCAATGTGCTGTGTAGCTCTTAATGCTTGAGTTTTCATGGAATTAATTTTTAGTATTTACAAGGATATCAAAATGAATAACGCAAAAATATATTTCCTCAATATAATATGCAATGGTTTTAGGGCAAAATATTTTAAAACCCTGCCATTTTAGCATTTGCTAATGCGGGGGAAGGCTGCAGGTTTCAGGCACAACCTCTCACTTCTCACCTCTCACAGTTCTCCTCCCACCATTCACCACTCCCTATCTATTTGGTCTTTACTATCGCCTGCTGGCTGATCATGTTATTCACCACATTTACCGTTTCATTCAGGTAAATATCGTTCTTGAGGTTATTGAGCCATTGTGTCTGCCGGTCCTTTTTAGCCTGGTCCGAATCATAGCGGGCAAGATCTTCCGGCAGTAATTCCACGGGATTTGCTTTCTGGGTTTTCGTAAGCCTGTCCATTTCCTTTACCAGGTCTTTGATCTCTTTTTGCTCTTCCATATATTTTTTCAGGTTAAGCGTATATACCCGGTCATTCAGTTCAGCAAGCTTATCGGCATTCTTCTTTATGGCAGAAAATACATTATCATTCCTGATTCTTTCCGCTTCAGCTTTTTTAATAACATCTAAATCGGCTCCGGAAGTCCATACATTGTATTTTGCCTTAGCTATTTCATCCCATTTCAGGGCATCAGGATTATCCTTCTCCCGGAATTTGAAATTTTCATACTGATCAGGCAATACAACATCAGAAGCCACACCCCTTAATTGCGTGGAGCCGCCGTTAATACGATAAAACTTTTGAAGCGTCAATTTTACGGTGCCGAGATTTGATGCGGCATCATCCCCGGTCATTGCCATCAGTCCCCCGCGGCCACCGTCGAGCCCGATATTACGCTGCACGGTGCCTTTGCCATACGTTGAAGTGCTGCCAATGATTATGCCCCTGTGATAATCCTGTATGGCTGCGGCAAATATTTCGGAAGCTGAAGCGCTGAACTCATTTACCATCACTGCAAGCGGCCCATCATACAAAACACCTTTTTCTTTATCCCGCAGCACAGAAGGGGTTCCGTCGCGATCTTTTACCTGCACTATTGGTCCCTCGTCAATAAATAATCCAACCATCTGGATAACGTCGTACAAAGAGCCGCCACCGTTGTTGCGGAGGTCCATAATAATGCCATCCACTTTTTCCGCTTTCAGCTTTTGTACTTCCTTAGCCACATCCTCTGCACATTTTGCGCCATTCGGACGTTCCCAGTCGGCATAAAACTCAGGCAGGAAAATATACCCTATCTTACGGCTGCCTTCATTTACAATAGCGCTTCTGGCGAATGTTTCATCAATTACAATTTCATCTCTTATCAGTGAAACAACTTTAGTAGTGCCGTCTGTCTTTTTCAGCGTAAGCTTTACTTCGGTACCTTTTTTACCACGGATCAGCTTCACTGCATCTTCCACGTCATAACCGGCCATATCCTGCGGCTCTTCATTGGCCTGCCCTACTTTGGCAATAACATCGCCGATCTGCACTTCTCCCGATTTCCATGCCGGGCTGCCCGTTACCAGCGTCAGTATCTTGATATTACCCTCTTCCTGCCGCAGGGAAGCGCCTATACCATAAAACCTTCCGCTCATCTGCTCATCGAAAGATCTTTTTTCAAGCGGCGGAAAGAACGTGGTATGCGGGTCCATGCAAGAAGTAATGGTATTCACAAAGTCGTTGAACCTGTCTTCTTCGGTAAATTTATTTTTCAGTCTTTCGGCAATGCGATTGGTAGACTGCAGCACTTTATCTCTCGCTTCCTTTTCCATGCTTGCAGTTGTCCTTGCTTTGTCTTTCGACAATTTTTCATTAGTTGATATAAGGTCTGCATAACGTATAAGCACCTGGTATTTGAGCCGTTTCCTCCACAATTCCTTCCTTTCCTTATCATTGGCAGGATAATCCAGCTTGTCCTTATCGTCTACAAAAGTTTCATCGGCGGTAAAATCAAAAGGCTTATCCAGCAATTCTTTGTAGGAAGACAGGTATTCATTCAATCTTTGGGCGTACACACTATTAATAGCCTGGAAAGACTGGAGAGCGGCGCCGTGAATTTCATCATCTATCTTATCGCTGAATTGTTTTAACTGGTCTATATCAGGCTTCATGAACAACTGCTTTTCGGGGTCTATCGCCTCAAGATATTTGGTAAAGACTTCCCTGGAAAAAGCATCATCTATTTTCTTGGGGCTATAGTGCCCCTGCTCAAGCATAATACCTACCTGCCTCAGAATTCTTTCATACTTAGTGGGTGGATTTCCTGATCCGATCGTTTGAAAAGCGGCAAAAATACCAATGCCGAGAATAACCAGTAAGACCGGTAGCGTTTTTTTATTAAACATAAATTTCAACACTTTTTGCATCTCCAAAAATAACGGAAATAATACTTTAATGTTGCCGGAAGGCAAAATCTGTTAGCTAAGTATTTGCAAAATATATATCAGGGGTAAATACAGGGTATGAGCGTATTACTGCAATTAAGGGAGGAAAGCAAAAAAGCGGAATGACCGCTTTTTTGCTAATGGGTGGCTAACCGGGTTCGAACCGGCGACCCTCAGAACCACAATCTGATGCTCTAACCAACTGAGCTACAGCCACCATTTTTAAAGAGTGCAAAAGTAAATGAAAAACACATGCACTCAAAATTTCAGAGAGGAATTTCAATTGAAGGTATCGGCTGTGAGCCATGGGCTGTGAGCTGATAGCCCATGGCTCATAGCCCATAGCCATCAGCCGATACCTCTCCTCAACCTTTAACCTTTATTAACCTTTAATCAATATAATTTCGCGTTTCATTTATCCGGGCATAGCCGGATTAACAACTAAACCCCTTACATAAAAAGCAAATAATGAGAGCATTTCTATTCGTTGTATTGGTATTATTGGCAGGATCATCAGTAAACGCACAAAACCGGATGCCCGGAAGACAGGGTGGCCAGGGGCAAATGAGCATTGCCAGGTTCTATGGAAAAATAGTAGATGCTTCTAACAATAAAGGCATAGATGCCGCTTCGGTGCAGCTCATCCAATCAAAATTTGATTCCGCCTCAGGGAAACAAAAAGATGTTTCCGTGGCAGGGCAGCTTACTTCAAAAGGTAATTTCAGTCTTGAAAACCTTTCTCCGTTTGGCAAATACCGCCTGCTTGTTACAGCAATAGGATATACTCCTATAGACAAAGCCGTTCAGTTCGATGTAAAACGTGGAGGTAACTCTTCAGACATGATGAATAATCTTGATAAGGACCTCGGGAATATAAAAATGGAGATAGATGCACAACAGTTGAGCGAAGTAAAAGTAGTGGCCTCCAAGCCTATGTTCCAGATGGGGGTTGACAGAAAAATATTCAATGTTGATAAAAATATTGTTACCACCGGGCAAACTGCTACTGAGATCATGAAGAATGTTCCCGGTGTGAATGTTGATATTGATGGTAATGTAACCCTGAGGAATGCCGCTCCTACCATATTTGTAGACGGGCGTCCTACAACCATGACGCTGGATCAAATACCGGCAGACGCTATAGAGAGCGTGGAGATCATTACGAACCCCTCGGCAAAATTTGATGCATCCGGGGGAACAGCAGGTATTTTAAATGTAATACTTAAGAAAAACAGGAAGGCAGGTTACAACGGCAATATAAGAGCGGGCATTGACTCAAGAGGCAGAATGAACCTTGGCGGGGATATCAATATCAAGCAGGGCAAGATCAATTTCTTTGCAGGTGTATTTTTTAACCAACGCAAAAGCAAAAGCATCGGCTCTACTTACCGGGAAAACAAATATGCAGATAAAACCCAGAATACCATACTCAACCAGGAAAGCAATACGCTCAATCCCGGGCAGTTCGTCTTCGGCAGGTTCGGCTTTGATTACCTGATGGACAACCGCAATACATTAACGCTTTCCATGGCGCTGCCCAACGGGAACTTCAACAGCAACCAGGAAGACAAGATCCAGATTGACACACTGTCTTTACCGGTAAAGACACAGTATGCTACCAGAACAACAGCAAGCAAACGCAGCTTTCATGCAGTAGAACCTGCCATAGGCTATAAACATCTTTTTCCAAAGCAGGGCCGTGAGCTCACCGCAGATATGAGCTTTAATTCCAACAGGAATGCAGGAGGTGCCAGTTATATAACAAAATACTTTTACGACAATAGCTTTTCCGATACCCTTGGCAACCCTGCACTTCAGCAGTTGATAGGATCAGGCAACAGTAAAAACTGGACTATTCAGTCTGATTTTACCACCCCGATGGGGAAAGCCAAATTTGAATCGGGTGTACGTGCCGCTGTCAGGAATACCAACAGCGTTACGGAAAACTCATCTTTTAACTATGATCTTAACGACTATATCGTTATTCCTTCCGCCAGCTCCAACTATAAATATAACGACCAGGTATATGCGGCCTATGCCACCTATTCCAATAAGCTGGGAGAAGGTTTTTCCTACCAGGCAGGGCTGCGCGTGGAAAGCTCTAACTATACCGGTACTTTATTAAACACCAATCAAAAGTTTTCCAACCAGTACGCATTGCAGTTTTTCCCGAGCCTGTTCATGACCAAGAGCTTCAAACCGGGACAGGATCTGCAATTAAATTATAGCAGGCGTGTAAACCGCCCTAATTTCTGGCAACTGATACCCTTTTACGATGTATCTGACCTGCTGAACATAAGTGTGGGGAATCCGGGGCTTAAGCCTGAATTTACCAACTCTTTCGAGTTGAATTATACCCAATCCCTCGGAGAAGGGCACAGTCTTTTGACTTCTGTATATTTCAAGCAGACCAATAATCTTATTACCCAATACCAAAGCAGGCAATACGACGTACCGCTGCCTGACGGTAAACTTGATTCTGCACTTGTCACTTCCTATATTAATGCTAATTCAAGCAGGTCGTACGGGCTGGAGCTGACTTCAAAAAATCCCCTGGCATCCTGGGTTGATGTCACTACCAATCTTAATTTTTATAATGCGCGTATTGATAACAGCGGTCTTGATTCTACACTCGGCGTTAATGACAGGTGGGCGTTTTTCGGTAAAATGAATTTCAATTTTAAGCTGCCTTCCAATTTTACCATTCAGCTTTCGGGAGACTATCAATCCAGGACCCTCGTACCCCAGGGCGGCGGAGGTGGAAGACGCGGGTTCTTTGGCGGCCCCACAGGCGCAGCACAGGGATATATCAATCCTAATTACGGTGTTGATATTGCGCTGCGCAAGGAATTTATGAAAAATAAACGCGCTGCTATAACCCTGAGTGTAAATGATATCCTGAAAACCAGGAAATATGATGCACATTCTGAAAACAGTGTGTTTATCCAGGATATTTCACGCCGGCGGGACTGGCAGATCGTAAGGCTGAACTTCTCTTATAAATTCGGGAAATTTGATGCCTCCCTGTTTAAAAGAAAGAATAATAAAACAGGGGCTGATTCAGGAGATGATATGAATATGTAAACATCTGGTGCTAAGTCGCCGCCAATTATGTTTGTATGTTATCGTGAGAAGTGAGGAGACTGAGGTGAAAGAATGTTTCACGTCTCACTTTTCACGTTTAACATACCCCCAGGAAATAATCCTCAGAGCGCTGTTACGCCGCTCAATCCCCGTTTTCTTTTCCTTCCACCATCCGTACAAAGGAGAACATATCAAACTTTTCTTCATCCACCCCTCCATCGGCACGCCTGGTAAGCCGCAGCATGCGCTGACCCTTGTTTTCATCTACCGGTATTACCATTTTGCCTCCGGTTTTTAACTGCTCTACCAGTTTGGGAGGAACGTATTCCGCAGCCGCAGTAACAATGATCTTATCGAATGGAGCAAATGTGGGCAATCCCTCAAATCCATCACCGTAGAAAAATTTTATGGAAGGGAATTTCCGGAGATATTCAAAGTGCTTGTTGTTATCAAACAATACTTTCTGCCTTTCAATAGTGTAGACCTGCGCGCCAAGCCGGGCAAGAATACAGGACTGGTAGCCGCTTCCGGTGCCTATTTCCAGGACTTTTTCAAAAGGTTTTACCTCCAGCAGCTGGGTTTGATAGGCTACGGTATAGGGCTGTGAAATGGTTTGATCCTTCGCAATAGGAAATGCCCGGTCTTCATAAGCAATACGGTCTAAGGCCAGGTCCATAAAAAAATGACGGGGGGTATTATTCATTGCCTCAAGCACTTTTTCATCTGTTATGCCTTTAGCCCGCAATGAATTTATCAATTGCCGGCGAAGCCCTTTGTGACGGTATTCATCTTCATACTTTCTCATAAGTCGTTGCAAGATAAAAAAATGCGGGGTCAAAAAAGAATTAGGGGCTGACCAAAAGGTCGTTGAATGTCTTTGCGAGGGAGGAACGATCAAAGCAATCTCATAGAGGTTTAAATATTGAGATTACTTCTCCCAACTTCCGGTCGGGATCGCAATGACGACCTTTTTGGTCAGCCCCCAGATAGTTTAACTCTATTTTTTCCTGAAAAATAACCTTAACGGTACTCCTTTAAAATCAAAGTTTGACCGCAGCTGATTCTCAAGGTAATTTTTGTAGGGTTGCTTAATATCATCAGGATAATTGCAGAAAAAAGCAAAGCTTGGCACTACAGTAGGCAACTGGGTTACATATTTAATTTTTATCGTATTCCCCCGTACTACCGGGGGATGATATGATTCAACGGCCTTCAGCATAACATCATTCAGCGCAGATGTAGGTATTTTTCTCCGGCGGCTGTCATACACCTGCAAAGCTGTTTCGATCACTTTAAAAATGCGCACCTTATCTTTCACAGAAATAAAGAGGACCGGCACATCGGAAAAAGGAGCCAGCCTGTTTTTTAATGTTTTTTCGTAGTCCCTGGCAGTATTTGTTTCTTTTTCCGCCAGGTCCCATTTATTCACCAGCAGTACTATCCCTTTTCCCTTGCGGGCAGCCAGCGAGAATATGCTGAGATCCTGGGCGGTAATTCCCTTGGCAGCATCCAGCAGCAGCAGGCATACATCCGCTTCATCCATTGCTTTGATCGCCCTTATTACAGCATAGAATTCCAGGTCTTCTTCCACCTTCTTTTTACGGCGGATGCCGGCGGTATCAATTAAGATGAACTCTTTCTGAAAAAGATTATAATGTGTGTGAATGGTATCTCTTGTAGTGCCGGCTATTTCACTTACTATGGTCCTGTCTTCGCCTATTAATGCATTCAGCAGGGAAGACTTCCCTACATTAGGCTGCCCGATGATCGCAAATCGTGGCAGTTCCTGCTTTTCCGCAGCTTCATCAGGCGTATCCGGAATAAGAGCGGTAAGATCATCCAGCAGTTCACCCGTACCGCTGCCGCTGATGCTCGACAAAAAATGAATATGCTCGAAGCCCATGCTGTAAAACTCTGTGGCATCCAGCATACGCTCGGAATTATCTACCTTGTTTACCACAAGGAACAATGGCTTTTTAACATCACGAAGCATTTCTGACACCGCCTCATCCATTGCAGTAATGCCGCTTTCTGCGTCGCACATAAAAATAATGGCATTGGCTTCATTCACGGCAATGCTTACCTGCCGGCGGATCTCTTTTTCAAATATGTCATCGCTGCCTGCGACAAAACCGCCTGTATCAATGAGATTAAATTTTTTACCATTCCATTCCGCTTCTCCGTACTGCCGGTCGCGCGTGACACCGCTGGTATTATCCACGATGGCTTTACGCTCTTCGAGCATGCGGTTGAAAAAGGTGCTTTTTCCAACATTCGGCCTTCCAACTATTGCTACTGTAAAACTCATAATTAGTAATAAGTGATGAGGGGTAAGTGGTAAGTTACAGGTTTCACGTCTCACGTCTCACCTTTCACATTTGACGTTTTCACCATTCACTAATACCCATATTCTTTCAAATGCACATCATTATCTCTCCATCTGGGGCGCACTTTCACGAATAATTCTAAAAAGACTTTGCTATCCAAAAACTTCTCAATCTCCTGCCTCGCCGCTGTTCCGATCTGCTTTATCATCTTTCCTTTTTCTCCTATAATGATCGCTTTTTGCGATTCCCGATGTACAATAATTTCAGCGGCAATTTTAATTAACCCGGTCTTCTCTTTGAATTCATTTACCAGCACCGTGGTATGATAAGGTATTTCATCCTCAAACCACTCAAACACCTTTTCTCTTATCATTTCTCCCACAAAAAATTTTACCGGGAGATCTGTAAGGTCATCCTGGTCATAAAACGGTGTTCCTTCCGGCAAAAGCTCAAGTATATCACTAAGCAACAAATCTATATGCTGCTTCCGGAGGGCAGATACAGCGATCGTCTTCCGGGCATACGGCTTGTTTTCAAAAAAAGCTTTCAATGCGGTTATTGTCTTACTATCTGCAGCATCTGTCTTATTCAGCACCACAATAGCAGGGACATTCAGCTTAAGCTCAGTAAATATTTTATCTGCTGCTTCAGGATCATCCTGTACATCAACAAGCAATAATGCCACATCCGCATCTTCAAGACTATTTTTCACCGCCTGCATCATTTTTTCGTGCAGCTTGTATTTGGGCGCTATAATACCAGGTGTATCAGAAAATATGACCTGGTAGTTTTCGTTATTAAGAAATCCTTTAATGCGGTGACGGGTAGTCTGCACCTTGGGTGAAACAATTGCCAGCTTCTCTCCTATCAGCGCATTCAGCAGCGTGCTTTTCCCTGCATTGGGTCTGCCAAAAATATTTACAAATCCAACTTTCATAACACGAACAGCTGCAAAAATTTTTTGCAAAGGTAACTGAAACAAAATTTGTTTGGATGATAAAATACATACGCTTACCTTTGCGCCTTCATATCGCGAGGTAGAGCAGCGGTAGCTCGTCGGGCTCATAACCCGAAGGTCGGAAGTTCGATCCTTCCCCTCGCAACGAAAGCCTCCTTCCGGGAGGTTTTTTTATTTTACAAAAATGCTGCTTCACCCGCCAGGCAGCAGCAGCGATAACAGGCTGTACACCAACCATTTTTTCGTTTGCTCATTTGCAAGTATTTTCGCAGATCAAATTACGGGGACTATTCCGGCAAGGATCTGACCCGGTATCATTCTTTAAAAAACACATAATCTGTTATGGCATACGATGTAATAGTTTTAGGCAGCGGTCCCGGCGGTTATCCTGCAGCGATCCGTGCTTCCCAGTTGGGTTTTAAAGTGGCGATCATAGAAAAAGAAAGCTTAGGCGGGATCTGTCTCAACTGGGGATGCATTCCTACAAAAGCTTTATTGAAAAGCGCGCAGGTGTATGAATCCATGAAACACAGCAAAGACTATGGCATTGAAGCCTCGGGGGTGCAGCAGAATTTTGACGCCGTGATCAAACGCAGCCGCGGTGTGGCAGATAAAATGAGCCGCGGTGTTCAGTTCCTTATGAAGAAGAACAAGATTGATGTGATAATGGGATATGGCAAGCTAAAGGCAAAAGGACAGGTAGAAGTAACCGGCGTCGACGGCAAAACACAGGTTGTGGAAGGCAAATATATTATCGTTGCTACCGGTGCGCGTTCACGCCAGTTGCCGAGTATGCCGATAGATGGTAAAAAGGTGATCGGTTACCGCGAAGCGATGGTATTGCCGCAACAGCCTAAAACCATGATCGTGGTAGGCAGCGGCGCTATCGGGGTAGAGTTCGCTTATTTCTATAATAGTATGGGCACGAAAGTTACTATCGTAGAATTTTTACCCAGGGTAGTGCCTGTAGAAGATGAAGAGATATCTAAAGAGCTGGAAAAGCAATATAAAAAGCAGGGTATCGAAATATACACCAGCAGTGAAGTGACTGGTGTGGATACCAGCGGTGCAGGGGTAAAAGCTAAAGTAAAAACGCCTTCCGGCGAGGTAACCCTTGAGGCAGACATATTACTGAGCGCTGCAGGGATAGTAGCTAATATTGAAAATATCGGGCTGGAGCAAACAGGCATCAAAACAGAAAAAGGAAAAATCACAGTAGATAAATACCAGCAAACCAGCGTGCCTGGATTTTATGCTATCGGAGATTGCACACCCGGGCAGGCGCTTGCACATGTGGCAACCAAAGAAGGCATCATTGCAGCAGAACATATCGGCTATAATGAAAAGAAATACGGTCATCTGCCTGATACTATAGACTACAACAATATTCCGGGATGTACTTATTGCACGCCGGAAGTAGCCTCCATAGGTTATACTGAAAAAGCGGCCAAAGAAGCGGGCTATGAACTGAAGATCGGCAAGTTTCCTTTTATGGCTTCGGGAAAGGCCAGCGCTGCGGGAGCCACAGAAGGATTTATCAAAATAATCTACGATGCCAAATACGGGGAATTGCTGGGAGCTCACATGATCGGATACAATGTGACCGAATTAATTGCTGAAGTATCTGTAGCCCGTAAGCTTGAAACAACCTACCATGAAGTGCTCAATGCTTCTCATCCGCATCCTACCATGAGTGAAGGAGTGAAAGAAGCTACGGCAGCAGCTTACGGTGAAGCGATAGACATATAAAGTGAGACGTGAAACGATAAACGTGAGTGGTGAAAGTCTCACGTTTATCGTTTCACGTTTGTCGTTTTTGTCTTTTCACATTTGACGTTTGTTTTTCGCCATTAACTGAGCATTAATTCAACTGAACTGCAGGCAAACGATGCAGCTGACCATCTATCACTACCAGTTCATTCACCTGAAATTTCCAGTATTTGAAGAGGGGTGAGCCTGAAAGATATTTTCTTATTTCACGCTTGTTTTTTGCGGAAAAAGTGATCCATATAGTCTGAGATTCCATGGTAACCGCATACTGATCAATAACATTATCCTCAATAAGTGAGTTAATATATTCGCGATGATCGGGTATCAACTGCATGAAATCATCACTCATTCTGAATTTTATGGTAACCTGATATTTTTTCATCTCCGATATTCCTATCCTTTTGACTGCTTTTCTCAATGATGATCAGGGCAATGTTAGCACAAAAAATGTTAAAATATCACTATTATATCACCCAGGAAGTAATGGTATTTACCATCTCTTTTTTATAAGGTGCCGTGATCCTGATATAGTTATCGGTATAACCTTCCATCATGTCATTTTTACTAACCGATTCAAACAGTACAGGGCGGGCTGAGCCGGAATGCAGCGAGGTAAAATACTGCATTTTCATATACGAGAGGTTGCGTAACGTTTTATTCCTGGTATGCCTTAATTGCACAGGCACTACAGGCGTAATATTCAATGCCGCAGTGTCATCCCTTTCCGAATAAGTGAACACGTGCAGGTAAGAAACATCCATCGCATGTAAAAAGTCAAAAGTGTCTTTAAAGTCTTCGTCAGATTCACCGGGGAAGCCAACAATTACATCCGCGCCTATGCAGCAGTGCGGCATTACTGCTTTTATTTTTTCCACGCGCTCCGCATACAGTTCCCGCCTGTACCTCCTGCGCATTTGTCCGAGTATACGGTTATTTCCGCTTTGCAGCGGGATATGAAAATGAGGCATGAATTTTTTACTGCCCGCTACAAAATCTATGATATCATTGGAAAGCAGGTTAGGCTCGATGGATGATATCCTGAACCTTTCTATTCCCTCCACCTCATCCAACTGCTGCACAAGATCAAAGAAATGTTCTTTCCTTTTACCAGATTTTTCATCTGCTATCCCGTTCAGTCCAAAATCACCCAGGTTGACACCGGTCAGCACAATCTCCTTTACACCGCCTGCTGCCAGTTCATTTGCATTGTGAACAACATTTGCGATGCTGTCACTCCTGCTTCTACCCCTTGCCATTGGAATAGTGCAGAAAGAACAACTGTAGTCGCACCCATCCTGTACTTTAAGAAAAGTACGTGTTCTGTCATTGACGGAGTAAGAGCTGTTAAACCCGTTCACATCTCCTATATCACAACTTGATATTTTGGTAGAATCACCTTTTGAAAGCTCCCTGAGATGGGAAGCGATATTAAATTTTTCTGCAGCGCCCAGCACAAGGTCCACGCCCTCTATGCCGGCGATCTCTTCCGGCTTCAGTTGTGCATAACAACCGGTGATCACCACAAGGCTTTCCGGTGACCTGCGCTGGATACGCCGTACTAATTGCCGGCATTCCTTATCTGCATTATCCGTAACAGAACAGGTATTGATCACGTATACATCTGCAATCTCGTCAAACGCCTTTTTTCCAAAACCTTCCTTTTCGAGCATGCGCGAAAGCGTGGATGTTTCGGCATAATTGAGCTTACAGCCCAGTGTATGAAAAGCTACTGTTTTAGAAAAAGACATAAGGGCGCAAAGATACTGCAAATGCAGAAATTACGGTGCATGCCACGAATAAGGCTTTCCCTGTTAACCATCCATTCGTTCCCCGATAGACCGGGTGGTATAGAAGAATATATAAGGGCATTATTGAGCAAGCCCGATTACCAGGTCAGTTCCAGCTTATTATTTTTCCGGTCAGTATCCGCCATTCGCCAGGTGGGGTCAATCTCAATGGACCTGATATTCATCAGCCGCTGGTTAACTTCAAAAGTATAAGTGGGATGTGTCCATTTCCAGGGCTCATATACTGTACGGGGAATAGTATCTTCCTGTGGTTTTTGCCCAAACATGATCAACTGCGGGATATAGGCGGTTTCGCCTGTACCATCTTTATATTTCAACTGCACGTCTATGGGCATGGGTATTTTACCGATCATGCGCAAGCGTATATTGGTCTTACCATTTTGTTCCCACAGGCTGTCGATGGCATAATCAATTGTTTTGGTAGTATACACCCAGTATTCTTTATACCAGTCCAGTTGAATACCGCTAACCTTTTCGGCTACACGAATAAAATCATTGGCATTAGGATGCTTAAACCTCCAGAGGCGGTAATATTCCAGGAGTGTTTTATCCCTGAGAGAATCACTGATAATATATCCCAACTGGCATAAAAAAACCGCTCCTTTGGAGTAAGACGCCTGGCTATATGCATAATTAGTATTGAAATGATCTGCGTGCGTGGAAAGCGGCTCTTCCAGTCCACTCCGTACCAGGTTAAAATAGCCGGCATAGGAATCTGCCTCATACAGCGGCAGATCGCCGGTATCCCCGGATGGAGAAGGACCTGTGCGAAGATCGTTGCCGGTGATCTCCTTATTCTTTTTTTGCTGGTAATAGGCAGAAACAAGCCCTTCGGCATAACTGACAAAGCCTTCATCCATCCAGGCATAGAGCGATTCATTAGTGGCAAGCATCATCTGGTACCAGCTATGCATCCACTCATGAAAAGCGGTGCCCAGCCCGGGGCCGCTGACCAGCGTTGCCATAGGATACTCCATGCCGCCATCACCCCCATGGATAAACGAATATTGCTTATAAGGATATGCTCCGAAATGCTTTTCGATGAAAGGCAGCACCATTACTGCAGCATCCGCCACCTCGTTCCAGGCCTTGTCATTAGCTGTATCGTTTGGCTTGTATTTATACAGCACATTAATCGTAGGCCCACCCGCAACATGACGGCTGATATGCTTAAACTGCGGATCTGCCGCCCATACAAAATCATGCACATTAGGCGCTGTAAAGCGCCATGTAAGCGTATTACCTGCAGGCCGCACTACTTTTGTGCCGGCAGCCTCATAACCATAGCCTACCTGGTTAGCATTCTGCAAATATCCTGTGCCGCCTATAATATAGGACTTATCAATAGTAATATTTACATCATAATCTCCCCATACTCCATAAAACTCACGAGCTATATAAGGAGTTGGGTGCCAGCCTTCATAATCGTATTCACATATTTTGGGATACCACTGACTCATAGAATACCGAACTCCGGTATTAGGATTGTCCCGGCCCGATCTTCGTATCTGCAACGGCACCTGGGCTTCAAATTCCATATCAAACACTACACCGGACTTAGGCAATATAGGCTTCGCCAATTTCACTTCAAGTATAGTTTCATAAACTGTATACTGCTGTGCCACGCCATTCATCTTCAGTGAAATGATCTTCTGATATCCGGTTTCATCCGGTTTAAGATGCTGTATACGATCCTGCACTCTTGGATCCCAGTCACCAACAGGCTTGCCATCTCTTCCCCTGAACAATATTTTCCCCAATTCCCTGCTGCGGCTGTCCATCATGCTGTTGGGCTGAAACGCATTCCAGTATAAATGATAAAATACTTTGTCTAAAGTATCAGGGCTGTTATTCCAATATTCCAGCTTTTGTTTGCCGGTAAAACGATTAGTGGTTACATCCATATTGATATCCATCACATATTTTACGCGTTGCTGCCAACGGTCGGGCTGGGCAAAAAGAAACGTTGTTATGGTGAAGATCATTGCCAACAAAAGCGTAAGTCGCTGTATCATCATAAGATTTTTTTGTGAAATATCACCAAAGGTAGGAAAACCCGCTATGTAACAGCGCTAAAGCATCGTTAGGGTGCATTCCAAATTGTCGCAAGTCATCCGGTAGCTTTTAATCCATATTTAGACATTTCAATTATTTTGCTCCATTAGTGATTTTTATTCATAACTCTAAGGTCAAGCATATTTTGAGCTCCCTTGCTACTCCATCCGTATTTCCGGCTGATCAATTATTTTTTAGGGGATTGGCTGCTATTGCTGCCGCAGGTTGTGCGTCGTTTAGCGAAAGGCTGTCATTGCTTCGCGTATGCTTCCATATTTCAGTAGTAACTCTTTTGCCTGCTCATATTTGTTTATGCCGGTTTTGTTCATTAATATTTTCACAGACCTGTCCATAATTTTATTATTAACCGGCATTACGTCTATCATACTATTATCATCCACTTTCCCGAGCTGAATCATTATTGTGGTGCTGATCATATCAAGGATCATTTTCTGTGTGCTGCCGCATTTCATGCGTGTGCTGCCCGTGACAAACTCCGGCCCTGTTATTACTTCGACAGGATAATCCGCCATCATCGCTAAAGGAGAATACGGGTTACTGACAATGCATCCCGTGGTAATAGACGCCTGCCTGCAATTTTTTAAAGTTGCCAGCACAAACGGAGTAGCCCCACTTGCGGAAACACCTACCACAATATCCTTTACAGAAATATTAAAATCCTGGAGTGCCAGCCAGCCGGCAGAAGTGTCATCTTCCCTGTCTTCCGGAGCATGAATAAGATTTTCAAGCCCTCCCGCTAATATTACATTCACCATACCCTTTTTAATACCATAAGTAGTAGGAAGTTCGAGTGTATCAAGCACAGCAAGCCTGCCACCTGCTCCCGCGCCAGCGTAAAATAATCTGCCTCCATTTCTAAGCATGCCGGTAATTACAGTTATCAGGTTATTGATCTGAAACAATTTTTCTTTAATGGCGAGCGCTACTTTCTGATCTTCATCATTGATGCAGGCGGTAATTTCCGCTATGCTCATTTTTTCAAGATACCTGTAATGGGAAGACTGTTCTGTTATAATATTCATTGCAAATTATTTTGATCACTGCTGTTCAATGCCGGGTAGGGGAATTATTTATTTAAAAATCAATGAGCGGCACGCCTGTAAGCTGTTTATTGCTGTGCAGCCTTAACCAACATATCCAATGCACCCTGCTTCAACAAAGATTCGGCACTGGTATCAAGATACGACCACCTGCCCGGCCCTGTTTCGTACCCACCTTCTTCAAAAGCATATTCGGGCGGAATATACCCGATGCTGTTTTCACAGTAGCCTGCTACCAGCGTATTTTTAAATAAAGATTGCGTTTCAATATCCAGCCCGGTTTGAACAAAGGGTTCGCCAGGTAGAAAAACAATGGATAAATCGCCGAGACGAATGATATTAATTCTGGCAAGACAATCAGTTAACATCGGGGCGTCAGGAAAAATTCGTGGATGTAATTGAATGTTTCTTCGAATATGTTTGAAAGGAGTAATCTTGACAGTTTTAAATGGGATGTGGTCAATTATAGCTGCTATAGCCCTGGCATGTGTGTCAGCGCAGGCTGCTCCGCAGGAGACCGTTGGAGGATTAATATCCGCCGCCGCTCCGTTTAAAAAAACCGGCATTCCGGATGGAGCGCCTGACTCAAGCAGCGCACAAAGCACGCCGGGATAGTCGGGTGAAATGTGGGGTATACACATTTCATGTACGGGATGGCAGATGGCGTGAATAATGCTTGCGATTACGGTATTGCTTTGTACCGATATAAACCGCACTACACGTATTCGCCTGTCTACAGGCTTTTTTTTAAAAAGCGCCTCCGGGATTGGCTGTAAGGTATGGGAAACCTGCATTCCTTTTTCCGTAACAATCCTGCGTTGTAATGAAAAATGTTCCAGTATATCTGAGCCATACGTCACATAACATTCCTGCAGTTTAAGCACTGCATATTCAACACATTGCTTTACCTGTTGGGCAACGTGCATAATCCATTGCCGGAACCCGGGATTTTTGTACAGGTCCGTCAGCGCCAGCGACTCAGGTGCGCTGTGAGTATGCGTGCAGTGCACAATAATGTTAATATGCCCCACGGCTTCTCCCAGGGTTTCCTTAAAGTATTTCCACCCCCCTACCGAGGTATCTGTAAGCCCAAGAAGGTCAAGAGCAACAACTGCCACCGTGGTATCATCATCTGATAAAACCAACACCCGGCACATCAGGGGTCTTCGGATGGACAAAAAGGGAGACCATTTCCTTTCAACAGATGACATTAAAATGCCAATATCCAGAGGAGGGGTAATATCAACTTTTGCAGTTCCTGCCTTTAATGATTTCACAGTTGCCAGCTTATTTTTTTTCAACCCAGTGAATGGCCTGCTTCCAGAATTTATCATAGCCTTCCCACAATTCAAAATTGATACCCCAATGCGGAGCAGGGTCAGACATATAAGTCAATATCCTTCCTTTACCATATCCTCCCACAACAACCAGCGGGTCGCCGGTTTCTTTTACGCGAACCAATACTTCTGCTCCGGGTTTTACCTTCACTTCGTTATACCCGAATATTGGTGGGAACAGATCCCATGGCAATCCTTTTGATACAGGATGCTCACTGTTTAGCACTTCTGCGGTAAACCCTGCTGAAGACTCCACCAGGTCTTCTGTATGCAGGCATTCAACCGGCAGCGCTTCTGCAAACCGGCTTCTGCCCCAACCCGACTTGGCCTGTACTCCGCTAAAAGAGAGCCATCCTCCAAGCATGAGTATTCCTCCTCCCCCAGCAACCCAGCTCTTCATCAGGTCTAGTCTGTCGGGAAATGTCACTACCTCATTCCCACGACTGGCACGGTCAAAAAAGCTGGGATATAAATGAAAGCAGCGGGCTTCCACATCACTGATGATGACGGCCGATGATTTATCCATGTGACGCTCCAACCCTCCCGGCGCCAGCCGGTAAAGATCCCAGTTGGGCAGGGTGGTGACGTCTACATCCTCTTCAATAGCCTGCTTCAGTCTTTTACCATAGAAGTACAGGTCGGCATCTTTTGTTTCGGTGCCAAAAGGTGTTTCAATATAAACCGGCCCGAGGCTGAACACCCAGTCACCCAGGTACAATACATGACTTTTTGTTGCATTCTGTTTCATTATATTTCTTTATTGATGAATGATCTTGAAGTGGATCTGAAAATGATAAATAATACAACGGATAGTATAAGTAGAGCAAGCGATTCATCCCACATGGCAAACCATGCTTTAGACAGGGATACGATCAATAACGATACGGACGATGCCCCCACAATGGCAATCCCCATTCCCTTGAATATCGCTCCTATTTTATTGACGCCGGATACAGGCTTCCACCAGCCCAGGGGGTTGGCGCGATTATAAAAATTTATAAGAATGGGAGCTGGATCAGGCTTTGTAAAGAGCGCAACTACAATCCAAAGCACTGTTGTTGCGAGCATTACTATTAGTGTTTGCCACCACCATGGCAGCACCAACTGTTCAGCACCGTGTATATTAAAATAGAGCAAAGCTTTTGGACCCAGCACCACTATACAGAATATTACGGGACCGCCAAAAGATGCTGCAATGCGGGCAGCGCTGTTAAAACGCCACCACCACCATTGCGCCCAGTTGGCCGGGAGCTCTGCTGCACTGAGCTGTAGCATGAAGATGGCAACATCTATGATGATATTTACATTAAACACCACCAGTAATGCCAGCCCGAGTATCAGCAACATGCCAAGCCTACCCATCCACAAATAGTGTCTGTCGGAAGCTGTTTTATTGATCCATTTTTTATAGCCGTCGCTTACCAGTATCTGGCTGCCAAAATTCAGGTTGTCAGCAACAGTAGACATGGTTGCGGCCATCATGGCTGCTATCATCAACCCCATAGCGCCCGATGGCAGCAGCAATTTCATCAATCTCCCATATACAAGCTCCCTGTCTGCATGTGCTTCGCGTAATTCCGGCCACAATAAAGCGGCGCTTATACATGGCAAGGTTACCAGCAATAGTAAAATAAACATTGAAATGGCAGTTACCACATACATCGTGAGCGCTTCCGAAGGGGTACGTGTGGATAGTATCCGTTGCCCTTCCATCGCTCCTCCCATGGGCGCAGCGTCTCCGCCGTATCCTATACTTTGTCCCAAAAGCCATGCAAGCGCTGCAGGAAGAGGGAACACATCGTGTTGTGCGGGCGGCACAACGGCAAAGATATCAGGGTGAGAAGCTGCAAAATTTTCCTTGAGCAACCCCGCCATTGTTTCCGCACCACCAAAATAATTCAGCGTTAGGATCGCCATCGTTAATGTTCCCAGGAAGAATATCACCATCTGGATAACATTCGAAATGACTACTCCCTTATAGCCGGAAAAAAATACATACATGAACGATACCGGCAATACGAGCAGCAGGGTCTGCATCCGGGAGAAGTCCAGTGCAGGTCCCATAATTTTACACGCGGCAAGCAATGTAATACCAGTCCAGGCAGGCATGGCAACGAACGAAGTCCTGAATGCGATCCACAACCTCATCAGGAAGGCCGTTCTTTTGTTGAAGCGTAAATCATAGTATTCCAGGCTTGTAAAAAGATTTAACCTGCGCCAGAAAACAGCGAACAGTACCCCGGCGAAAAACAGCGCCAAACCAAACCTGCTTAAATACCACCACGAGATGAACGCGCCGGATACAATGGCCAATCCGCCATAGCCTGTGGCAGCGTCGGGGCTCACCAATGCGGCTGCATAGGAAATCCCGTTCATCCATCCCGGAACGTTCCTTCCTCCCAGGAAAAAGTTTTCCAGGCTTTTCCTTGCAAATTTGTAGTAATAGAATGCCACTCCCAGCATCAGGAGCATATATCCGATCACTATAGCTAAGTCGAGATATTTCCAGTCCATGTTTTTTTGACTACCGAATTAATGAAAGCGGCCTACTCAATGGTGGCAGGATCTATGGATATGCCATTGGCTTTCCAGTGAGCAATAATGTGAGGTAATGCGTTTTTAAACCGCCGGAAATCCTTATTGTCCGGCGATGTCCATCCTACCTCGGCATATGCGGCGATTCTTGGAAAAACCTGGTAATACATTTTTTCAACCGTAGGAATGTGCTCCCCCCACATCTGGCACCCCAAACCAAGTATCTTGTTATACAAAGCTGTATCGAGTGAAGGAGGCATAGGGTCAAAGCTGTAAGCCTTTTCAAGACTAATGCTTTTATAACTGTAATCCAGGTAGGTGTACTCATGAAAGGAGTTCACCACATCGTACCCTGCACGTGCGGCAGTGTTGATCAGTTTGGGAGAGCCGAGCCAGAAGTGGATAATCGTTTCAGCAGCCAGTCCTTCCGGGATGGTAGGCTGCTGCGTATCATGTTGCTTTCCCAACATGTCATTCCAGCCCATCATCCGGTAACCCATTGCCTGTATATAACGGGATATTCCATTTACAAACCATTGCTGCAATGCCGCGGGGGAAGCGATCTTATGCTGCTTTATAAAAGCCTGTACCCGTCCACTGTTTTCCCAGGGCCGGTATTTCACTTCATCTCCTCCTATATGAATGATCCCCGAAGGAAACAATGTCTTTACCTCGTTTATAACGTCATGAATGAATTGTATTACGGAAGTATCTGAAACATCATAGATGTTCTCAAATATTCCCTGCCCGGAAGGCATGGTTACCGGTTTTTTTTCAACTCCCAGCTCAGGGTAGGCGGCAATAGCGGCACTGGCATGCCCGGGCATTTCAATCTCGGGCACAATGAGAATATGCCTTTCTGCCGCATATTCAACAATATCACGGATCTCTCCCTGTGTGTAAAATGTTTTGCCGGGTATGGCGGTAATCATGCCGCTGCTTACCGAGGTCAATTTCGGGTACCGGGGGATTTGAATACGCCAGCCCTGGTCATCGGTAAGATGCCAGTGAAAAACATTCATTTTAAGAAAGGCCATTTCATCCAGCATCTTTTTTACAGTGGCAGCCCCCTTAAAAGACCGCGCGTCATCCATCAGGAAAGCTCTCCATGAGAAACGTGGCTTATCAAATATTTCCGTGTAGGGAAGTGAGTAGTTCCGTTCGTCTTTTTCCATTAGCTGGAGGATCGACTGTATAGCGTAAAATATACCTGCCGGCGCTGCTGCGGAAACATGTATGCCACTGTTGTTAATTATTAATTGGTATCCTTCCGTACCGAACAGGGAGATGTGGTTATGATCAATATCAAATGAAACCTGCCGTTTCTTCCTGCCCTGTACAGCGGCTGTTTTTATTGAAAATATATTTTCCAGTTTTTGTTGGAAGTATGCGGCCTCTTTTTCACAGCCTTCTTTGAAGTGATACAACACCCTTTCCGGGAGCATAAAACGGCCCCCTCCCATCTTCATTTTCAAAGGCTGGGGTATAATTGACTGGGCTGTAGCAGGGAATGAAAACAACGCAACGCCAAGTACAGTTGAAAATAATTTCCTGAATACGGGATGCATTTTACATTAATGTTTATGAAAAAAAAGGTCAAGGGTTTGAGGGAAGTATTGATTTACCCCGGAAGTTTTGGTGGCATCCCAGAAGCTGTCACCCTGTTCTATCAATATCTGCGTAGCAACGATCCAGGTTTGTATCCAACCCGTAAGCGTAGACCATGTTCCCCATCCTGCATCGGCATTAGAAGCCCAGTAATCCCAGCGTCCGTAATCAAATGCCCTGAACCAGGCTCCGTCTACGTCCGGATGATTTTCGCTTTTTACCTGTATGCGTGTCAAAAAATCCGACATCTTTTGCACCGCCGCTTTATATTTCGGGTTGCCTGTAGCTTTTGCTGCTTCGTTGAGTCCGAAAAAAGCAAAATTGTTGGTGTACAGCATGTCGCATACCCTGTCTCCGTCTTCTGCTATCAGGGGCGCTTCATATTTACCATAGGTTTCATTCGATGTGGTTTTTCCACTCATGCCCAGATTTCCTTTGCCAAGTTCTACTCTGAGGCCACCACACCCATCCTGAAATTTCAATAGCTCTGAAGCCATCTTGTCGAGCCATTGCCGGTGTTCTTCTGTATCTTCAACACGAACAAGCCAGGAAAGCGGTAATAACATACGCGCTCTTTCCAACTGGATATCCACCGACCATTGCCATTTTTCAGGATAAGCCTCCATGATGAGGCGAAGCGCCGTTTTAGCTTTATCCAGCAGAGGCTTGTGCTGTGTTTTATCATACAACCACAAATAGCAGGCGATCATCCAGGCTTCAAAGTTGGGACTGGGCTGAACCAGATCTCTGTTGGCAAAGTATTGCCATCCTTTTTCTTGTATATCTTTCTGCTTCAGGTTCATTCCCTGGAAGCCCTGTTTGCTGCTGAGCCTGAAATTAGCTATGATATTCTCCACTATTTCCTTGTCCCATTTGCCAGATCGCATTGCTGCAGAAGCGCCTATTACACCCAGCACGGCGCGAGCGTTATCGTCTGCATAAAAAATATAGGGATGGGTAACTGCCCAACCAATCAGGCCGTACACAGCGCTGTCTTTGTTACCCCTTGCTTCTTTTCGCAGGTTTGAATTTTCGAATATAAAATCAGTAAGGTTTTGAGATACCTTATAGTATTCTCTGCGGCCGAGAAACTTACCCGCCAACGCCATAGCGTAAGATACTTCACCCTGCACATCCGCACGTATCCAGTACCGGTATTGCTGACTGCCATCGTGATAAATCCGGGATGCATGTCCTTCAAGGATACCCCATGTTCCATCGCCGCTGGGCAGGTGATGCCCGACCGGGGGACCAAAAGGATTAGTGCCATCACCCTGGCGCTGATCACTGAGCGATTTCCAGCTGGAGTCTATAAAAAACCGGCCCTTATAGAACCATTCGACCCCTTTTGCAACAGATTGTCTTCTGGCATTGCCCGGCAGGCGCTCCTGCCGGGTGTAGGAAGGTGATACATCTGTATTCCAGGAATTAAATTTGAACCGGGTTCCGCCTTTTGCCCAGGAGATGATATTTTCCCAAAGCTGTTTCCACGACAGGGTTGGTTCATAGCGTCCGGTTCTGAAATTAGAGAGCTTTGTAGCTGCGACCATGAAGTTATCCCGCATCCATAAAACGGGATATTGCTTTACATCGTCAATGCCATATACAGCACGGTCAAATCCTGCTACTTTAGCTGCCACCAGCAATGGCTCCCGTACATCAGCTCTTAAAATGTATCCTTCATTTATGCCAAGCAGTGCGAGAGGCTTCAGATCATGATCAAATGTTTTTCCCGCAACCACCAAACGTTCAAGGTTAGTAACAAAAGGATCGGAAGCTGCTTCTATGCCCGGGAAAGCATCAGGATATTCAAGGTAGACTCTTAACTTTTTTTCTTTTGCAAGTTTTATATCGGCGCCGCTGACCGGCACCCTTACAGCAGGATAATGATCTGCTACTATGATCACCCCCGATCCTTTCTTAGCCTTTGCTATTGCTTCAGACGGAGCATCATAAAGCGTGTAACTTATATTTTGACCTTTCAATGCCCTGCAAAGATCATTTGATGCGCTGCCACTGACGGAGATCTCACCCGCCGGTGAATTGTCCGAAGTGAAACCCAGTAAAATACCGCAACAGATAAAAACAGCGGTAAGTTTATAAATAGTCATTTTTAATAGTTCGGATTTTGAGTTAGGGCAGTATTGATCGTCAGCTCATTGGTTGGCAGGGGCGCCAGGTAATGTTTTGACGGATCAAATTGCCAGCCGCCGGCAGCAGGGGTATTGAGATAAGGCGCTATATATCCGTTTGCATTTACCGAGATACCTGAAAGCGGGGGATCAAATGTTTTTCCTTCAAACTGGCTGAACTTTGCACCCAGCAATGGCGCTTTGATCAGATGTGTGGCGGCCCAGCGCATCAGGTCGTCATAACGGTAACCCTCACACGCCAGTTCTATCCTTCTCTCTCTTCTTATCTCATTGAGCAGCGGCGATAAAGAAGGGAAGTCCCAATTAGGATCAGAAAAGCCAACGCTTACCGCAAGGTGAGGCATGGCTACCTTATCCCTGAGTTTATTGACGGTTGCATCGAGTACTTCCTGTGTGCATGCGCCCAGTTCCGCTTTTGCCTCCGCGTAAGTAAGCAATACTTCTGCATACCTGAAAAGTATGCTGGCTGTTGTGGCGCCCACACCACTGGCGGCACCCCCTCCCTGCGACTCGAGGTTCGGCGCGGCTCCTTTATAGAGCTGGTATCCGGTTGTGTTTCGGATGGAGCCTGTTTTGTTAAGATCCGGCTCAGAAAACCGGGATGAGGTATCGCCATTCTGTATTACCCGGGCATAGCCCCTTACATATATTGTTTGGGATAGCCGGGGGTCACGGTTGGTGATCACCCGGGCAATGGAATCGTCTCCAAGGTATAAGGGACTCAGTGAAACGGGCAACCCGTCTTTGCACAAATAATCATCCACAAGTTGCTTAGATAGTCCTGTATTTCCTCCCTCGAGCAGCAGCATAGCCTGCCCGTTGTGCGTTAGTCCCTGGGACAGGTCGTATTTTCTCCAGAAAATCACTTCTTTGTTACCGGAAAGGTCGCGTTGATTAAATAAAGACCAGTAGTCCCATTGGGGGTTAGACCCTGGGGAAATGTTGTAGTAGCCACTATTGATGAGCATTTCCGCGGCATCCGCGGCAGCCTGGAAATATTTGTTGTAATTGGCATTAGCTACGCCAAAAGGCGTTCCTTCGTGATACTTTTCCCAGCTACCTTCATACAAGGCAACCCTGGCCTTAAAAGCAACCGCTACATCTTTATGGATACGCTGTGGGGTACTTTGGGCCACAGGCGCCAGCAGGTTGATCGCGCGGTCGAGGTCGGAGAGGATAGAATCTGCAATTATGCTGCGGGATATTCTCGGGGTGTATAATTCTTCTGAATTGGTGCCTAGTGGGGCATTATACCAGGGTAGATCACCAAAGCGTTTCATAAGGTTAAAATAGAACCATGCTCTCCAGAAATAAACCTCACCGATATACGTGCCTACATCTGCAAGCGCTTCTGTTGTAACCTGGTAATTGGCCAGGAAATAATTCACACTTCTTATATTCGTCCAGGACCATCCTCCCCCACTATTGGGCACGGTAACAGTGCCAGCCAGCAGGGGGGTATAATCAAAGCTTCCATACACCATGTTGTCAGATGAATTATCGGCATAGAACGCATCCAGGAATTGCGGAAAATTCACATAGTACTGGTTAGCGTATAATTCCATTTCTTTTTTGGAAAATTTCATTTCCTTGTCTGTAATGGTGTCCAAAGGAGGCCTGTCCAGGAATTTCTCACAAGAGGTAGTTAACACCAAAGTGGCAATAAAAAGATATATAAGCTTTTGCATTATAGAAATTTTGAGGGGTTATAAACCAATGTTCACTCCAAGCGTAAGGGTTTTCAGGAGCGGATAGATCTTACCCGATCCGTATCGGCCGCCAATTGCTTCCGGGTCAAAATTGTCATTAATCTTAGAAAATGTGAGCAGGTTCTCACCTGTGGCAAATACCCTGATCTGCTTTAGCCTGATCCTGTTGAGCAATTGATCCGGTAAGGAATATCCTAACTGCAGATTTTTAAGCCGTATGTATGCGGCATTCTGCATATACCTGTCTGTAGTGGCCCTGTTTTTGAGGATCTCTCCCGTATTATAGGGCCGGGGCCAATATGCGCCCGTGTTTTCGGGGGTCCAGTAATCAAGTGTATTTTTCCAGACAGCAGATCCGTATTCTCCCAATAAGCCATAAAAGATAGTACCCGTAAGCCATGCGTCTCTTTTGGCTATTCCCTGCCAGAACATGCTGAAATCAAATCCCTTCCAGGTAAGTCCGGCGGTAAGCCCAAAAGCATATCTGGGTGTGTTGTTCCCGATGATCGTATAGTCCCCGGTGTTTCCCAACGTATAGTTGCCATAATCTACCTTGCCGTCTTTATTGAGATCTTCGTACAATACGTCTCCCTTGTACCAGTTTCCGCCATACAGGAACGATTGATCAGGCATGGAACCTAACTGATCATCCGTTTGAATGAGTCCTTTGCTTCTCCATCCCCATATTTCTCCAATGGTATATCCTTCATAATAGGTAGACAGGATATTGGTGGGATTGTTGTATTTGGTTACTTTTCCGAGGTAATCCGATAATACAAGCGATGCCTGATAACTCAGGTTTTCACCGATCTTGTCTTTCCACCCAATGCTTAGCTCGAAACCCTTTGTAACAAGGTTGGCGTTGTTCATTACCGGTACGGATGTGCCTAATACGACAGGAAGTGCCTGGGCGGGGCCAAGCATATTAAGTGTTTCTCTTCTGTAAACATCGAAAGATATATCTAAGCGGTTTCTAAGTAACCCGAGATCAATACCCAGATTTTTTGTTCTTGCCGTTTCCCAGGTGAGATCGGAGCTCACAAGTCCCGGAGCAGACAGATAGTTGGGGCGTTGATTATTGATGAGATACGCAAGATTGCTGTTAACGGGAATAGTGGAAAGATAAAGGTAGTTGGCTACCGCCTGGTTGCCGAGCGAACCGTAAGATGCTCTTATTTTAAACAGGTTGACATCTTTTAAAGGCCAGAACTTTTCCTTGGCTATATTATAGCCCACCGAAACAGATGGGAAAAATCCGAATCTTTTATGCGAAGGAAATTTAGATGTTCCATCGTACCTGCCATTGAATTCTACCAGGTACCGTTCATCAAAGTTATAGTTGAAGCGGATAAATGATCCCGAAGTGGCCCAATGAGAAATAGCATCACTGGTCAATTGCGTTCCCGTGGCAACACCCATGGAAGGAATGGCATCTGTGATCAGGTCTCTGCGGGTGCCGGACAGCGTAAAGAACTTACTCAATTCCAGTTGCTGTCCTACAAGTATTTTTGCATAGTGCTTGGATAGCTGCTTGTCGTATGACGTATATACATTGAAGGAGCTGTATTGATTTGATGAAGCGCTCTCGCTGATCGAATTCTGTCCATTTCCTATGATGTATTTCGACCCGTCTACCGCATAGGCATATACAAAGGCATCGTGATTGGAAACCTTGCTGTTGTACTGGTTCCAGGAATAGTCTAAATTGATCTTCCAGTTTTTTACAGGCTCTATTTCAGCAGCACCTGTTAACCAGAGGTCCTGCCCGTCTGTGATGGCTCTGCCGCCTGAATTAAAGAAGGGAATGGCAGAAATATTGCTTAGCTGTCCATCGGGATTGCGTACCGGCCAGAAAGGCAGCCGGGTTCCGGCTAAATGGAACCAGTTACCGGTAAGATTCGCATAGGGAAACGGGTTGTCTGTAATGCTTTTTGCAAAGCGCATCCTGAAGTCCAGTTTCATCCATGACGCAGGCTCGGTATGCACGTTGCTTGAAACATTATATCTCTTGAAATTATCATTGCCATATCTTAAAAGCCCGTTTTGATCCAGGAACCCCAGGGAGGCATAATAGGTGGTATTTTTTGTGCCGCCGCTGATGGAAAGGTCGTGCTTTTGGTTGAGCGCCCAGGGTTTCACATATTCTTTAAACCAGTCCACATTGTTATTCGCATTATCCCATCCCCAGAAATTAGGGCTGTTAGGATTAGGGGTGGTGACGGGAATACTGGTTGGATCTTCCATGTATTGCTTGAACTTTGCTATTTGCTCATCGCTGAATGCTGCGGGAAGCCCGCTGTTCTTATTGGCATCGTTGTTGGCATTCGCAAATTCCACTGTATTTGCCATTTTAGGAAGTACGGTTGGAGCAGACCATGAAAGCATGGAACCATACATAACAGAAACATTCTCGCTTTTCCTTCCTTTCTTGGTTGAGATCAGCACTACGCCGTAAGCTGCCCTGGCGCCGTATATTGCTGCCGATGCGGCATCCTTTAATACCGTTATGTTTTCTATATCATATGGGTTAAGGTTGTCAATGGAGGCAGTGGGAACACCATCCACGATGAACAGGGGACCTCCGCCGTTCAGGCTGGTAACGCCTCTTACGTTAAAGGATGCCGGCGTTCCGACGCCCCCCGGATCTGCGGTGGTTGTTATATAAAGATTCCCGATCACCCCCTGCAATCCCTGACCAATATTGGTGATCCCCCTGTTTTCCAAAACCCTGCCACTAACCTGTGCTACTGCACCGGTAAGATTAACCTTCTTCTGTGTTCCATAACCCACCAGCACCACTTCATTCATCTCGGTAGAAAGCGTTTTAACAGCAATAGGGATCACCCCTGATTTGTATTGTACATATTCGGTTATCTTTAATTCCTGTGTCTGTATATTAACAGCCGTGATGACCAGTATATCCCCTTGCTCCACGTCTTTTAATTCGAACTCACCGTTTGTGTCTGAAGTGGTACCCCTGCTGGTACCCTTGATCGTTATAGAAGCTACTACCGGCTCCTGCTTTTCGTTCACTATTCTTCCCCTGATAGTAAAAGGTGGCAACAAAAATTCAAGCAAAGAGTTTGTATCCTGAACCACCTTCCTGGCAGAATCTGTTGCTTCCTGTATTCGGACAATGTTGTTACGAACAAGGTCCCATTTCAGTTGTTGTTTAGCCAGTAAAAGGTCAAGTACATCTCTCACCGGCATTTGCTTTACTGAAATACTTACCTTCTGGTTAACCGGCGACTGGGTGGATTCGAACATAATTACGATGTCAGCTTTTAGCTCAATCGCCTTAAAAATGCTTCTCAGCTTAACATTTCTGAAATCCAGGTCAATTTTTGTGTCAACATTTTCCTGTCCTTTTGCAGGAGAAGCTAGCAGTAAATCAGCAGCTACAACCATTAACAGAAAAAAACAGGTACTAACTTTCATGATAAACTTTAAGTTATTTGATCTTGACAAAAAAGACAAACAACGACCGATACAAAAAAACATAGTTTTTTGCATAATTTGCAGTGGTTTTATATTTAAGTAATTTGATAAAAGACCATTACCCCCGTGCAGCAAAACATTGGGGGTATTTTTTTAGGAAGACTCGTTCATAAAAAAGTTGTTTTGGTTAAGAAATGTTACAGGTATTTTATAATATCCTTTACTCCCGGCAAAATAGCCCGCTATTATACTACAAGACAAAGAAAAATGTATTTATCACTACAAGACGAAAAAAAATAAATTGCTTTTAAAAACAAGTTCTTCATTCTATTTTTGTCTGACCAAAAATTACCTGGTTTCTAATACTAGACCCTTATGAGCGTAACCAAGGATTTTTCTGATTATGATACTTTAATAATCTCTCTGCGGGAGCGGGATATAGAAGCCTTTAATCATTTGTATATTTCATTGCGAAAAAGGTTGTTTGTTTTGGCGTTGTATATTGTAGAGCATGAAGAAAACGCGAAAGATATTGTACAGGATCTGTTTGTAGATTTTTGGGAGAACAGAATATACGAAAAGATAAACGTATCCATTGAGCATTATTTGTACAGAGCGGTAAAAAATAAAGCCATCACGTTAAAGAAAAAGCAAACATACATTGCGTCGGCTAAAAGAGAGTTGCCTTATTCAGTTTTTGAGAATGGATACGGCGCACTTGATAACAACGAGCTAAGTAAAGAATTGGATGCAGCGATCCATCAATTACCACCGATGTCATCAAAGGTATTTCAACTGCATTATATAAACCATTTAAGCTATAAAGAGATTTCTTTAAAACTTGGGATCAGTCATTCTACTATCAGTACTCATATGGATCGTGCTTTAAAAAAGCTCAGATCGTATTTACAAAAAAGCCAATAGTCCATTTTGTTAAAGACCAATTAATAATCTACAATTCATCTCGTATGATAAATATGTCCGAATATCATCAGCATTTGCTCCTGGGTAAGGTTACCCATGCTTTATCTGATGATGAGGTTGTTGAATTCGAAAATCTGCTTTCAGGCGATCGGGAATTTGAGCTTGCATATAAAGAGTTGATTTCAAAATTGCCCGCATCGATGGTGGAAACCGGCTTTAAAAAAATGGATGACACTTCGGAGTGGAGAGATCTGGCTTCAGAACTAAAAAGAAAAGCCGGAAATAAACGCATGGTAGTGAAAAGAATAGCTGCGATGGCTGCCGTATTTATTGGATTATTTTGTATCGGGTGGTATTTGTTAGCTGTTAACAATAGGCCCGGAAAAGCAACACTCTCCTTGAACAGCAACACCGCAAATGTGCAACTGAAGCTTGCCAATGGAAAAATCATACAGCTCACCAATAATAAGGAAATGATTAAAACGGGTGCCATATCGCTCGACAATGATGGAAATAATTTAAGTTTCGCTGTTAATGATAAAAAAGAATCAGGGATAAATACTATATATGTACCTACAGGAAAAGACTATAAAATTACCCTGAGCGATGGTTCTGAAATTTGGATGAATGCTCAAACTACACTCAGCTTTCCCTTTTATTTTTCCGATAGTGTGAGAGAAGTCACCATTCATGGGGAAGCGTACTGCAAAATAGCAAAAAACAAAGAAAGCCCGTTTATCCTGCATCTTCCGGAAAGTACTGTTACTGTACTTGGAACTGAGTTTAACGTAAACACATACCTGCCTGATAAAACAGTGGTGTCATTGATGGAAGGGAAAGTAAATTTTACAGGAGGAGGCAGCACGCAATCGCTTGAGCGGGGAAAACAGATTGTCTTTGATGGAGAAAACTTTACTAAAAATGATTTTAATTCCAGGACTGTGCTAAGTTGGCAACAGGGAATATTCTATATGGACGAAGCGAATATTGCAGAGATAGCAGATGTTCTTAACAGATGGTTTGGCGTAACTGTGATAGTTGAAAACCCTGATCTGTATAAAAAACGATTTGCCGGCATTATAGATAAGAAACTACCTCTTAACGACTTTCTTAGCGACTTAAATGCTATTGCAAAAATTACCAGCGTTCAAAAAGGTTCTGAAGTGCATTTTAAATAACCGGGAAGGTATATGTGTATAATTCATGACCGGCCGCCTGTATTTTTTTTCAGACAGCAGATGTAATCAGACAACTCACAGCATCCTGACATAAAACATATGAGAAAGCATTTCAGCGTTTTCCTGATCTTTTCATTCTTAACGCTATGCTCGCTTCGGGCATTTACAAGCCCGCAATCGCCAGACTATATTATTTTCAAGGGAGATACTGTTGCGACATATACCTTATTGCTTGAACTGTATTTTCAACAGCAGGATAAAGCTGAGCAGGGAAAATTGTTTGGTCTGAGTTTCCGTGACGGGGCATCGTTTAATTGCTGGCGGGGATATCAGGCAATTTATGAAGTTGACAATGACAGCCTTTTCCTGGTTGACATCATATATTGTGGTGAGCGAAGAAATGGAAAAATTAACAAAGCTGCGTCTGTTGAAAAGATGAAAAAGATTTTCAATGAAAAATTTTTCAATGACAGGGTTTACATTAACTGGTTTTCCGGAGATATAAAATTCCCGCTGACCAATAAGGTGCTGAGGTGGGACGGAGTATTTTATACAATTTATGAAAGAGAAAAAGTTATCAGTATTTCAGGTGGCAGGGTTTTGGCTATGAAAGACGTTGAAAATTACATTGACGACCCCGGGAGAATTAACCGTAAAGACAAGAACAAAATCTCAGACACCCTGTTTAAGAAACTGAAAAAAGCCAAATGGAAGAATAATGCAGATTTTGACTGCTCTGAAAAATACATGGTGACCATTGACGGGAACGGTAATGTTTCAAAGGTCAGAATGCTCTATGCTGAAGATGAAATTGAGAAATACTATGAGAAGGATGAATATAATTTCTGCATCAGCAAAGTTTATAATGCACTTAAGACATTAAAGTTTGACATCATCAAAGATGCAGGCAAACCGATATCAGAGGATATTTACATTGAAATCTGGGTGGAGGACAATGGTAAACTTGAAAACTGGACACGTTAATAAAATTTCAGGCGATAGAAGTTCGGCTAACGGTACAGACCAATTAATAAAGCCGTTCATTTATAAACTAAAAAGCAGAAAACAATGGAAGTAAAATACAAAACCACAATCGCTCAAACAGGAAACAACACCGGCATTCATGTCCCTGAACCAATTTTGGAAAAATTGAACGGAGGCAAAAAGCCGTTGGTAAAAGTTATGCTGAACGGCTACGCTTATCGCAGTGCTGTAGGGAAAATGGGCGACAGATTTATGATAAGCCTTAGTGCCGAAAACAGGAAAAATGCAGGAGTAAATGGCGGTGATACTTTGGAAGTAACCTTGGCGCTGGATACCGAACCGAGAATAGTGGAATTGCCTGCCGAGCTACAGGCTGCATTAAACAAAAATAAAAAGGCAAAAGCTGGATTTGAAAAGCTTGCTCCGGGCAGGAAAAAAGCGATAGCGCTTTCCGTTACGGAAGCAAAAACAGAAGAAACAAAAATGAAAAGAATTGAAAAAGCCATTAACGATTTAGCCGGGTAATAAACCCAGGGCAACAATAAGAGTACCGGAGCCCGTCTGTCCGCTGATTACGCCTTATGCTTTTGTATGCTCGCTATGCTAAGGTGAGGGTTATTCTTTTGTTGACTTATCGTTTGTGCTTAGTATAACCCCACTAATGCACTAATAAATATATTAAAATAAATTCGTGCATTAGTGGCTTTGCTGTATCCAAAAATCATCCAGCGTTCCGCGGGACGCTGGAATTCGTGGCATAGGTTCTACTCTTATTCCCGTTCCGGGAAAATATATTTGCAATCCTTATAGTGTAAGGTTATCTTTTAGCAGCTTACCCTTTTCATTAAACAGGAGTATTTTTTTCTGAATAGTGCTTTTGGATACATGTACCCTGTAGTTGATCTTATCGTCGGGCATATCAATACGGTATACATTTTTCGTTTCCCAGTCACTGTATTTGCTTTTATCAAAGCCGTCTTTCACTTTTGCAGGCAGATCATTGATGTCTATTTCTTTGTCAGTACTGAGCCATTCACCTTTTTTGTTGAAATGCGCTTCATATTTTTCATCCTTCCATTCAAAACCGGCAGAAAAATTACTCAGCTTATCTTTCCATTCCACGTTTTTTGCATCGGGATATTTTTCCGAAAAACTATTGGTCACTTCTGCCGGAAGCTTCCTGATCTGTGCATTAACAGTATAGGTAAGCCCAGCAGACAAGACCAGCGCTAATAAAAATATTTTTTTCATATATTGAGTTTATTTTTTAAAGGTGCAATTTCGTGCCACAAAAGGCTAAAAGCACTAAAGCAACTGATAAAAAATTCTTAATAATAACTCATGAAGGGCTTTTGCATTATTCTGACCCTGTGCTTGTCCTTAAGTGTTGCCTCATGCTCTCTTCTGTTTAATGTCTGTATCCGGAATACAACGAATGATGTTGCTACCGTTGATGTATTTCTTCCTGATAAGACCAATTTAAAAACGCTTCCTAATAAGATAAGAGTAGCGAATAGTATAATAAATGTAAGATCCGGTTATAACAGGCATTTCGACAGCACTCAGAATGTTACATGGATTGATATTGACCATTTCAAGCTCGAGATACAGCCGAAAACGACAGTAGATGTTTCGGATATGGCTGGACGTTTTATAAATGATTCGCCCCGTGAGGATGCAGTAGTAATAGTAAGCTTAAACAATAAAACGGATACATTATTAAATGGGATAAATGATTTCAGAAGGGAAAAATTTAATTATACCGGTGGCTTCCTCACTCCCAGGCTATATTATGATATTAAGGCTCAGGAGACGCCTTCTATCACCACTACTATCTCGCCTTTAACGGGCTTTAAGGAAAAATAATCACATACTTCCTGTAAGGTTCCGCGCTTGTTTTCTTCAAAGACCTTGGTAAGTTCTCTGCTTACACAGCATTGCCGCCCGGCGCCAAAATACTGAATGCATTCCTGCAAAGTCTTTACCAGGCGCATGGGAGATTCATAAAATACAATGGTCCGTTCTTCTTCCGACAGCTTTTTAAAGAGGGTTTGTCTTCCTTTTTTTAACGGCAAAAAGCCTTCAAAACAAAAGCGATGAATAGGCAGTCCGCTGTTCACCAGCGCGGGCACAAAGGCAGTGGCGCCCGGCAGACATTCCACGCGGATATCATTTCTCACACATTCCCGCACCAGCAGGAAGGCAGGATCAGATATACCCGGAGTGCCGGCATCCGTAAGCAAAGCCATTGTTTTGCCTGCCCGCAACTGATCGGCCAAATGCGCTACTATTTTATGCTCATTATGCTGATGGTAAGGTGTAACAGGCTTTTGAATATCATAGTGCCGCAACAGGATAGAAGAGGTGCGGGTATCTTCTGCCAGTATCAGATCAACCTGCTTTAATGTTGCTATCGCCCTGAAACTGATATCAGCAAGATTGCCGATGGGAGAAGGAACAATATAAAGCATTCATTGCCTAATTAACAGTGATTTCAAAATACTCCATTACCTGGTTGGCGAGCAGCTTTTGAGAAGCTTCTTCTGCTATTTTCCGGGCAGCTTCTTTGGAGCCTGCTTCTATCTGCAGGGTAATATGCTTGCCTATACGTACATCGCCAATACCTTTTAATCCCAGGTTGCTTAATCCGCTCATTACTGCTTTTCCCTGTGGATCCAGCAATTCCTTTAAAGGCATAATATTGATATGTACTGCGTAGGTCATGATGTGATCTTATTTTTGAGCAGCAAAGATAAAAGAATGTAAGCGATAAAAATAAGTGGTACGGCAAGCCATTGAAACAATATCACCAATACAATCCCAATGCCCAGCAATATGATCTTGGGTATATTGTCCTTAAAGGCATAACTTTTAAACTTCAGGCTCATAATGGGAATGTCGGAAACCATAAGATAGCTCAGCAGCAGTACAATAGCATACCATAACCATTTATTCAAAAAAAGGTCAGTGAACGCAGCCGCATTACTCCCCCAGAATATCAGGGGAAAGGATGCAACCAGTATACCTACTGCCGGCGTAGGCACGCCCCTGAATGAAAAATGCTGCGCATCATCGGTATTGAATTTTGCCAGCCGCCATGCTGCCGCACAAGGCAATATCAGTGCCGGAAGCAGCCATGCAAAAGACGCGTCCATGCCGTCTTCCTGGCGCGCCAGGGATAAACGGAGAAACTGGTAAATGATCATACCCGGCGCCACACCAAAGCTTACCACATCAGCCAGGGAATCCAATTCTTTGCCCATAGCCGACTGCGCTTTGAACAGCCTTGCTATAAAGCCGTCAAAAAAATCAACAACGGCGGCCAGCCCGATGTAGAGCGCAGCCATGAAAATTGCTTCAGGCATATTCATCATCTGTGCCCCGTCTGCAGTATTTACCAGGCTGATGCCTGACTGAAGGATTACGATAATCGCCAGGCAGCCAAAAAAAAGATTCAACAGCGTAAAAATGTTAGGGATCTGTTTCATTCCGGTATTTTAGTCTTTGCATTTATTTTTTCATCAGGGATTCAATATCTTCTGCAGTGATGGGGATGTTCTTCATCAGGTCTTTATTTCCATTTTTGGTGATCCAGAAATTGTTTTCTATACGTATGCCCATCTGCTCCTCTTCAATGTAGATCCCCGGCTCTACCGTAAATACCATTCCCGGCTGAACGGGCGTAACGCGGGGGCCAAGATCATGCACATCTATGCCGAGATGGTGCGATATGCCATGATATAAATATTTGCGGTATGCCCTGTTGTCTTTGTCTTCATTTTTAAGATCAGCTTTTTTGATAAGTCCGAGCTTTACAAACTGCTTTGTCGCCTCTTCCCCGACTTTATCTGTATAATCCATTAACGTGATACCGGGCTTTAATATTGAAGCGGCATACCGGTGCAGGTGCAGGCATGCATTGTATACTTCTTTCTGCCGTTTGGTGAATTTACCGCTCACAGGTACAGTGCGGGTGAGATCCGCGCAATAGCCGCCATATTCAGCGCCAAAATCCATCAGCACAAGCTCTCCGCTTTTACATTCCTGGTTGTTGGATATATAATGCAGCGTTCTGGCCCTGTCTCCACTCGCGATGATAGAACTATATGCAGGTCCCGTGGCCCTGTTGCGTAAAAATTCGTGCAATATCTCCGCTTCAATTTCATATTCCATCACGCCGGGATGTATAAACGACAACAGTCTCCTGAAAGCCTTCTCTGTAATATCAATAGCCTGCTGCATTACGGCAATTTCTTCCGGCGTTTTAACAGCCCTCAATTTCTTCAGGATCTTTGCGCTCCTCCGGTACTGGTGCAGCGGGTAACGTTTCCGCATGTCTTCCGCATAGCGGTAATCTCTTACAGGCACAAGATTAGCCTTGCGATCATTTTCATTGGTGTTAAGATAGATCGTATCGGCAAGGTGTACCCAGGGCTGCAGCATCCCGTCCAGCGTATCAAGCCATACTATTGTAGGGATACCTGATATATCCTGAGCTTCTTTAGCCCGGAGCCGGTGCCCGTCCCATTTTTCCTTCAGCTCGTTCGGGCGTACCAGCACCAGCACTTCCCTGTACTTTTTATCCGGGTTGTCAGGGAAAAGTACCAGCATGGTATCTTCCTGTTCAATGCCGGTAAGCCAGTACAGGTCGGAGCTCTGCCTGTATGGGTATAGTGCATCTCCATTGGCAGGCAGTTCATCATTGCTGTTAAAGATCGCGATGGCATTTTTTTCCATCGCCGCTGCGAAACGTTTCCGGTTGTGAATAAAGATTTCCGGGTTTAACGGAAGATATTTCATGTAGACCTCCTTTACCGCTGAATAATGCTGCAATATACGATAAACGTGAGATGACAAACATGAAAGGCGCATTTCAATTCTTCGCAGGCGGGTGGTGACACCCGCCTGTAGAACCGCTACCGGTCGGTGTCTCACCGACCGGAAAGTTGTGTATGAAGCGAAAAATTGAAATGCGCCCAAACATGAAAGGCCTCTCACTTTTCACGTCTCACTTCTCACGTTTCATTCACTATTGCCCATTCACTATTCACCTGGCGGCAGTTCCCGCATCTTCCTCTTCTTCCTTATTAAGATCGTCCAACACTCCTTCACCTTCTTCTCCCGGTGAAGCCACCGTAATATCCATCATTCCGCGGAAGCGGGGCGGGCGTATATGTTCCTGCCCGGGAATATCTTTCACTTCAGGCATTGCAAGATTGATCTCCTTTTGCACGCACTGTTTTGGCTTGATCTTGCTGTTCATATACAATTTTTAAAAATTATGAAAAAAACCCAGGGATTTGACTCTCTTAAGTTACGGATTTTATTGTTAAAATAAGTACTGAATTAAAAAATCACGAACAAACGCTTTATGGTTAAAACAATAAATTGCAGGTCATTTAATCTTTTGCATGGAAAATATACAGCAGACGTTGCAAACACTTTTCCCGGAGTTCCAGCACGAACTGGTATCAGAGCTGGCAGAAGCGGGTGTTATCCAGCACTTCAGTGAAGGTGATACGATCATGCGTACAGGACAAAATATCAGGTCAACAGTGCTGGTGGTAGACGGGTTGATAAAGGTGTACCGCGAAGATGAAGAAGGCGATGAGTATTTTATGTATTACCTGCACCCCGGCGAAGCCTGTGCCGTTTCGATGATATGCGCTACCAAGCGGGAGACCAGCCAGGTAATGGCCAGGGCGGCTGCAGATACGGAGATCATCGCCATTCCCATTTCGCTCATGGACGAATGGATGAAAAAATATAAAACCTGGTATTATTTCGTATTAGAAACTTACCGCAACCGTTTTGAGGAATTGCTGCAAACCATTGATCATATCGCGTTCCGTAATATGGACGAACGACTCGTATTTTACCTGCGCAAACACCAGCAAAGCTTAAAAAGCAATAAGATAACCGCATCCTTTACCGAGATCGCACAGGAGCTCAATTCTTCAAGGGAAGTTATTTCCCGCCTGATGAAGAAACTGGCTGACAAAGGGTTAGTTAAATTACATAAGTCTTACATAGAGGTGATCAATAACAGCAATATGCTGGAGTGATATTTGTCACGGCCAGAGAAAAAAACAGAAGGCAGTTTTGCATGAAAACAATTCGTTCATGGAAACTGCCGGGTATATCGCAGCAGCATTGATTGGCTTGTCGCTCGGGTTAATGGGAGGCGGCGGCTCTATTCTTACGGTGCCGGTACTTGTATATTTTTTCAGGATGCAGCCGCTGTATGCCACGTCTTATTCACTCTTTATCGTGGGCTTTACCAGTCTTACAGGCGCATTAAAAAATTACATGCACGGATTGGTAAATATAAGAACAGCATTAATTTTCGGGATATCTTCTTTTATTACAGTCTTCGCTACCCGCAGATGGGTCGTTCCCGCTATTCCAAAAGTGATTGTTGAAACAGCAACCTATGCCGTTACCAGCGATATGCTGACCATGGTATTGTTTGCCGTGCTAATGGTAGCTGCTGCATTCAGCATGTTAAAGCATCGTAAAATAAAGCAGCATAAAAACACTGATAATACCACTCTCCACGTACTCCACCTTTTATGGTATGGACTGGCCATCGGCTTTGTAACAGGCCTGCTTGGGGCGGGGGGAGGTTTCCTGCTCATCCCCATACTGGTAACATCGTTAAAACTTCCAATGAAGGAAGCGGTAGGCACTTCGCTGCTTATCATAGCCATTAATTCGCTGATCGGTTTTGCCGGCGATATCGGCAACCTTAGTATTGAATGGAGAAAGCTGTTGACAATCACAGCTATTGCAGTTGCCGGAATACTTGCCGGAGCCGCTTTATCGCGCAGAATTGAAGCAGGAAGATTAAAAAAAGCTTTCGGCTGGTTTGTATTACTGACCGGCATTTTCATTATTGTTAAAGAAATACTTATACTCCGGGGCGCGTGACGATTGTCACGTTATAACCCGGATATTATGCTCAAATTTGCACTACAAAAACCAAACAAGATGACTATAGAACAGATCTACACCGGATGTCTTGCGCAGGGAGCCTATTATATACAAAGTGGTAATGAAGCTGTAGTGATTGACCCGCTGCGTGAAGTAGCGCCTTATATTCAAAAGGCAGAACGCAATAAGGCAACCATAAAATACGTGCTGGAAACACATTTTCATGCCGACTTTGTATCGGGACACCTTGATCTGGCTAAGAAGACCGGGGCAACTATTGTGTACGGACCCGAAGCGCAACCTGCTTTTGAGGCACATATCGCTAAAGACGGGGAAGCATTAAAAGTCGGCAACATTACGATACAGGTGATCCACACACCGGGACACACTATGGAAAGCAGTTGCTATCTGCTCAAGGATGAAAAAGGAAGGCCTGTAGCATTGTTCAGCGGCGACACGCTCTTTATTGGTGATGTGGGCCGGCCGGACCTCGCCCAAAAGGTAAAAGCAGAACTGACACAGGATGTGCTGGCTGCACATCTTTTTGATTCGCTCCGCAATAAGATCATGACACTTCCGGATGATGTAGTAATATATCCCGCGCATGGCGCAGGGAGCGCCTGCGGCAAAAACATGAGCAAAGAAACTACTGATACCCTGGGACACCAGAAACAAACCAATTATGCATTGCGCCCGGATATGACCAAAGATGAATTCATTAAGGAAGTCACTACAGGTCTTACCACACCGCCTTCTTATTTCCCGCTCAATGTGATGATGAATATCAAAGGCTATGAAAGCATAGACAAAGTGTTGGAACGCGGGCAGCATGCCTTCGACCCGGATGCATTTGAAGCAGCGGCAAATGAAACAGGAGCGCTGATCCTCGACACCAGGGATGCACAGGTATTTGCAAAAGGATTTATACCCAACTCCATCAATATTGGCATTGACGGCAATTTTGCACCGTGGGTAGGCGCAATGATCCCCGACATCCGCCAGGAGATACTGCTGATAACCGATGAAGGCAGGGAAGAAGAAGTGATCACCCGGCTGGCAAGAGTGGGATACGATTTTACTATAGGTTACCTGAAAGGTGGCTTCGCATCATGGAAAAAAGCGGGTAAAGAAACAGACGCTATCCGATCTGTATCTGCAGATGAGCTTGCCGACCTCCAGAAAAAAGAAGGCGTGAATATACTCGACGTTCGGAAAAAAAGCGAATATGACAGCGAGCATCTGCTGAATGCTGAGAATATGCCACTGGATGTTATCAACGAACATATGCCTATGCTTGACCGCAACAAGACCTATTACGTGCATTGCGCCGGAGGATACAGATCAATGATATTCAATTCAACGCTCAAGGCAAGAGGATATGACAACCTGGTGGATATACAGGGAGGATTTAAAGCCATCAAAGACAGCGGGAATTTTAAGATAAGCGAATATGTTTGTCCAACCACAATGTTATAAAAATCACAGGTTATGTTTAGCATGTTAAAAAAATTATTCGGCAATACAACCGATTATAAGGGACTGGTGAGCAACGGCGCTATTATACTGGACGTGCGCAGTGAGGGAGAATTCGGATCCGGACATATTAAGGGCGCTACCAATATTCCGCTGGAGCAGGTAAAGCAAAATATCCCTGCATTGAAGAAAAAAAATAAACCGGTCATTACCGTTTGCCGCAGTGGCGTAAGATCGGGAATTGCAAAATCAGTATTGGCAGCAGCAGGTATCGAAGTATATAATGGCGGCGCATGGAATGCATTACAGCAAAAAATTCAATAGCATGTGGAGAATAATGAAAAGCAACTGGAGCTTTATGCGCATTCTGAGGCTGCTGGTGGGTATAATAGCGTTGTGGCAGGCAATATTAATGAAAGATTATTTGCTTGGCGCGGCAGGTATAATGTTGATGATAATGTCAGTATTTAATATCGGGTGTTGTGGCGCCGGTGGATGCAGTACAAATTTACCACGCTCCGGTCCTGCCGGAAGCCAAAAAGAAATCACTTATGAAACAGTGGACGCTGAAAAATAAATTGCCCATCATAGGTGCGGCTGTAGGTGCGCTGGGGGGATACCTATACTGGAAATTTATTGGCTGCAGTACAGGTACCTGTCCTATCACCTCCAATCCCCGTAACAGTATCGTATATTTTTCTGTGATGGGAATATTGCTTTTTAATATTTTCAAGAAAAGTGAACAAAAAGGCTCGTGATATGCATTCATCCCTGAAAACGGAGGTTCTGTCTACCCGGGAGCGTAGTAAGTCGGACAAAATAGCTGTATGGTTCAGCCGGATCATCCGCTGGGGATTTGGAATGCTGTTTATCGGTGGCGGTATTTATTACTATGACCAGGGCGGCTGGCCTGCCATCCTCTTTGGAGCTGTCTTTTTTGCGACAGGGTTCTTCCGCCCTAAAAGATGCCTTGAAGAAGGCGGCTGTACGCTACACGAAGAAGCCCCGGAAAAATGATCCCTGCGGAAAATTTCCGTGATAAAATTGTCTTCTTTGCGTTTTATATAAATCCTTAGTGCACTTTTCAGTAAAAAATAACCGCTTCATCCTTTTCAATTGCAATACAGAAAGTTTTTATTATTTTGCTGTACATGCTTATGAGGACTTTTGTTTCAACATTTACCCTTACTTTCTTCCTGGCGGCTGTAAGCCTGGCGCAGCGACCCGCCCGGCCTCCCGTATCACAGCAACTATATACCCCTCAGTCTCTGGGCTATACAAAACTGGTATGGCAAGATGAGTTCAACGATGAAGCGCTGGACACTTCCAAATGGGAGATCCGCGGCATTGGCAAAAGAGCCACGGGATATGTGTCGCCGAAAGCCGTATCTGTATCGGATGGATTCCTGAAATTATTCGCACTGAAGAGCGAAGACAGCATTTTGATCAGCGCGGTGGGCACCCAGAACCGGTTTATGACCAGGTACGGGTACTTTGAATGCAGGGCAGAGCTGCAGCGGTCATCAGGACAATGGGCCGCATTCTGGCTGCAATCGCCTAAATTATCGGAAGGCGATAACCCGGCTGTTTACGGAGCTGAAATAGATATCATGGAATTCTTTAAAAAGCTGGGGACCGATATCGTTTCGCATAATGTACACTGGGGGCCTTATGGTCCGGGGCAACATACTACCCATGGTTACCAGAGCTATCAGAAAGGTGTAAGCAAAGGCTTTCACACCTTCGCACTGGAATGGACACCCGAAAAATATGTATTCTATATTGACGGCTATAAATTTTATGAGATCACAGAAGGAGTGTCGCAGACAGAAGAATACATTATCCTGAGCATGGAGCTGCCCAACGAACTGAAAGACCTTGAACGCGCAGTTTTCCCCGATGTGTTTATTGTAGATTATATCAGGGTGTATCAGAAATAAAGAAGTGTTCAAACGTCAAACGAGAAACGAGAAACGTCAAAAACGAGAAATCCTTTAAGCCCTTGCATCCTTCACTGCCACCATTGTTATCAGAGCCGAAAGAAAAAGAGAGCCTGACATGAAAATATAGGAGGAGCCGAAACCACCCGTCGCACCGTTTAAATAACCTACCAGGTAAGCGCCTGTAAAGGAACCCAGGGCGCCAAAACTGTTGATCAAAGCTATGGCGCCGCCTGATACGTTTTTGGGCAGCACTTCTGTAATAATGGCAAAGAAAGGTCCATAAGGCGCATACATTGCCCCGCCGGCTATTACGAGCAACAGGAAAGAGAGCCAGAAATTACCTGTTCCGGCTAAATAAGAACCATAAAAAGCTATAGCACCTGTTAACAGGAACGGCCACACGAAAATTTTCCGCTTCAGTGTTTTATCAGAAAAATAAGATACGCCCAGCATAGCTATTACCGCCAGGAGATATGGCACAGACGACAGCCATCCCGTTGTTACAATATTACTGTTGGGAGCAGCATTGATAATAGAAGGCAGCCACATTATAAAACCATATACTCCTATACTCCACAAAGCATACTGGAGGCAAAGCAGGATCACTACTTTCAGGCGAAATGCTTCTCCGTAATTTCTTACCGGTTTGATATTTTGCTGCTCCAGCTGCAACTGTGCTTCCAGGGCATCTTTTTCTTCTGTGGTCAGCCATTTCGCCTTCCCGGGCTTATCTTCTATTAATCGCCACCAAAAGAAAGCCCATATTATCGCCGGGGCGCCTTCTATAACAAACATCCATCGCCAGCCCATCGACTTTACCAGGTATCCCGATACAATAGACATCCACAAAATAGTCACAGGATTACCGAGTATCAAAAAAGTATTGGCCCTTGAACGTTCTGCCTTGGTGAACCAGCGGCTCAGGAATATGAGCATAGCCGGCATCACAGCGCTCTCTACCACACCCAGCATAAACCTGATGACGATGAGTAAACTTACATTGCTGATCATACCTGTAGCCATAGCAAGCCCGCCCCAGAGGACCAGCGACCAGAATATCAATTTTTTGGCGCTCTTATTTGCAGCATATAATGCTCCCGGGATCTGGAAGAAAAAATATCCCAGGAAAAACAACGAGCTGAGCAGGGAAGACAGCGCAGGAGTGATCGTAAGATCTTCCGCCATGCCGCCGGCCGTGGCAAAACCAAAATTTGCCCGGTCAAGATAAGCAAGACTGTAGGTGATAAAAGCAATGGGTATTAACCGTACCCAGCGTCGTTTGGCAATCGTGTTTGTGGTCATAAATTCTGTTCTGAGTGAATTGGTGAATAGTGAATAGTCAATGGTGCATAATGAGACGTGAAAGGTGAGACGTGAGACGTGAATGACGTTTCCCATTTGACGTTTCTCGTCTGACGTTTCACCTTACCACTTACCACCTCTCTCTTCCGTTCATTGGCTGTCTATCGCCCCGTAAGATAGCGGCCGGATTTCACCATCTCAAAACCGAACTGGTCTTTCATGGAAAGGATACTTAACACGCTCAACACCTCTCCCGGGATTAATATATTAAAAAAAACATAACCTTGCTTCGACCGGGAAAATCGCTATTTTGTAGACACGAAAATTCCGGGAACATGCAGGATATTAATATCCCACTAATAATAATAGTAGTAATTGTGCTAACAGCACTATTGCTTTTTCTCAACTGGAGAAACCGCCGCGATCGGAAAAAATTATTCCCGCCGGAATCAACCGATCCCGTGGAAGAAAATAAAACGGAAAAAGAAATGAGACGGGATATCTCGTAAGCACTTTTATATTACAGCAGCACCATTGCAAGCTTACCCTTCATCAGGCTATAGCTTTGCCCTCTACAGTCTTCCTCTTTGTTACAACAGGCTTCTTTTCTTTTTTTGCAGCTCCTGCCGCCAGCACTTTACTTGCTTTTTTTACATGCTGATTAAACTTCTTTTCACCAACAAGTTTTTTAAGTTCCGGAAATGTTTTCTGAAGCGTTGTTGCAATTTGCGCCCTAAGCTGCTTTTTCCTGCTCAGGGGTACCGGCTTTGTCGTCTTTGCCATATTGTCTTTATTTAAATGTTCGTATCTAAATATACTATAACAAACTTAACAATTATATAATACCGGCTATGTTAAGTTTTTGGCAAAGACCCGGTATCGGGAAAAGAGATAGAATAGGGAATAAAGAATAAAACGTGGGACGATAAACGTGAGATAACCTCTCACTTTTCACGTTTATCGTCTCACGTCTATCGATTACCCCCTTTGTCAGTAACCACTTACCTCTTATCACTTACCACTTACCACTCATATCTCAGCGGCATCCCCAGCAATACAGCCTGCTTCTCCAGGTAATTGCGGAAGCCCCCGTATGATTGAAAAGCTGTATCAGATTTTTCCCAGCCGGAGTAAAAACGGTAGCCTGTTGGTCCCCCGGGTATAATATGCCGGGCAACAAGATAGGAATGATCAATATCTCCTGTACCGTCATTAATATTTTTGTACCAGGCAAAGTTCTTTGCTGGCACTGCTATTGCCATACCCAGCTTATCTTTTCCTTCACTCTGTACTCCGTAAGAATAATAGATTTTTGTTCCTGCCGTGTCCAGGCTTCCGGGCACATTATCATAAAAGTCTGCAAAGCCGGCAACTAATGTTGCATCTGCCGGGGCACCCTTCACCATTAGCCTTGTTTCATAAAAATACTGCCCACCCCATATGCTGGTCTCATCCATGATAGAAACAGGGTTGCCATTGATCTCCCATTCATAGTCAATAGTGAAGACAGCTCTTACCGGTCCGTCCGCTATAGCATGGTATATTTCTTTCTTTACATTGGGGCCGCCCAGCCTGATAAGCGTATCCTTTCCGCCCGCATCCCTGGCAGCGATCGCCACAGAGCCTGCGCCAAGGGACTTACCCACATGCAACACATCCATTCCCCAATCTGAAAGTGCATGATAACTGGCATTCTTATTCGCTCCAACCGTATCCATTACCATCGCCGGCTGTCTTTTGGCAAAAATATCTTTTCCGTTACGTGTATCAAAGTACAGCCGGAAAGCTACCTTGTCGTTTTCCCATGCGGGACCTTCTGTCAAATAAGGCGGCAGCGGCACTTTAGAAAAGTTCGTGGGAGGGTTGGCGGGGGGCATGGTATCACGGGTAATGACAGGTCCGAAGCTATTATCTTCGTTTTTCTTACGGTGACGAACATGCGCTCTCACCACAGCTTTGACCGTAGCCGGAGCATCGGTCACCTTAAATGAAAACCTGACAGAAGCTTTAGGTTGAAATGAATACAGGAACGCGGCTTCATCCCAATTGCCGTCTCCATCCATATCATCATACTGCACTACTACAGGACGCTGTTCAGCAAACACCTGCACATATTTACCGGCTGCAATAACGCCAATCTTCTTTTCAATATCACTTCGCTTCAATACGATAAGAGCGTCATTACTTTGCACAGGTGCGGGATTGCTGATCGTTACCGTACCAACCTCCTCTTTTTGCGCACACGATATTTGCCAGCAGCCAAATACTATCAGCGCCAGGAAGCAAATCGTTTTATGGGGTTTCATGGAATGATTATTTTAAAGCTGATTACAATAATGTGGGAACAGGAACAGGATCCATATCGGAATATACCAGGTTTTCTCCCGCCATTCCCCAGATGAAACCATAGTTTGAGGTTCCACAGCCAAAATGGGTGCTCCAGGGAGGAGAGATTACCGCTTCATGATTTTTCATTACAATATGCCTTGTCTCCTGCGGGTTGCCCATAAAATGGAACATACGCTGGTCTTCAGGCAGATCAAAATAAAAATATGCTTCCATTCTTCTGGTGTGCGTATGCGGCGGCACAGAATTCCATACGCTGCCCGGAGCCAGCACAGTAAGCCCCATCACCAGTTGACAACTTTGTATCCCGTCGAGGTGAATATATTTGTACACCGTCCTTTTATTAGAGGTTTCTGCCGTGCCCAGCTCCACGGGAGCGGCTTTTTCTTTCTCCATCAAAGCAATGGGATAAGCATGATGCGCCGGGGATGACAATATATAAAATACAGCAGGATTATCTTTGGCAACGCTGCTGAACAGCACTTCTTTCGTTCCTTTGCCAACATACAGGCAACTTAATTTCGGCATTATGAAGTCCTTTCCGTCAGCCGTCACCTTACCCGGTCCTCCCACATTAACAACCCCCAGTTCCCTGCGTTCCAGGAAATACTCGGCCCGGAGTTCCGGGTGATTGGGTAGTCCAAGCGTTTTACTCAGCGGTTTTATCCCTCCTAAGATCACCCTGTCATAATGCGAGTATACCAGCTCAACCGCGTCATCCTTCATTAGTTGCTGTACCAGGAAGTTTTGCCGCAGTTGCGCCGTATCCATCTGCTTTGTCTCTGCAGGGCTCGTTTGAAATCTGATTTCCATTGCGTATGTATTTAACAAATTAAATTATTGGGGGTTCAGCGCGCCATCCAGCCGCCATCTACAAACAGGATCGTTCCATTTACATAGGCTGAAGCCGCAGAAGCCAGAAATACTGCAGGTCCCTTAAAATCTTCAGGCGCTCCCCAGTGGCCGGCGGGAATACGCTCCAGGATTGACTTGTTCCTCTGTACATCTTCTCTCAAAGCCTGCGTATTATCTGTTGCTATATAGCCGGGCGCAATACCGTTTACCTGTACACCTTTACTCCCCCATTCATTGCCTAATGCCCTTACCAGCCCGGCCAATGCCGATTTGGAAGCAGTATAACCGGGCACATTGATCCCTCCCTGAAAGCTCAGCAGAGAACAGGTAAAGATGATCTTACCACTACCGCGTTGCAGCATGTGCTTTCCTATTTCACGGGAAAGAACAAACTGTGCGCTCAGGTTGATATTGAGTACTTCATCCCAGAAGTCATCACTGTGTTCTGCAGCGGGAGCGCGTTTAATAATGCCCGCATTATTTACCAATATATCAATGGTACTGTAAGCAGCAAGTATCCGCTCAATTGTTGCATACAATTTTTTCCTGTCTGAGAGATCTGCCTTGTATGCCGCAAAATTTCTTCCAAGCGCTTTTACTTCCCTTTCAATATCACTTCCGGACGAAGGCATGGAAGAAGATATGCCGATAATGTCTGCTCCGGCTTCAGCAAGCCCGGTGGCCATGGCTTTGCCTATACCTTTATTGCAACCTGTTACTAATGCTGTTTTCCCAGAAAGGTCAAATAATGTAAACTTATTCATGGCATCACGGATATTTGACAGAAGAAGAAAGCTATCAAAATTTTGGTGAAAATAAGTATTATTGCTTTAAACAGACCTGTATCAGTAAAATGAGCTGATTCGCCCCGAACGTTCAGAAAGGAAAGAAGCAATCTTTGAACCACTAAGGCAGGAAGACATAAGGTTGCACTAAAAGGATTTATTGTTTATGGTTTATGTTTATGGTTTACCGTTTATGAAGCCCTGTTGTAGCGGTGCAGGCAGCTTTATTCTGTAATAAAAATCAGTCCTGAAAATTAATAGACTCCCGTTTCAGCTTATCCTGTCTATTTCGATATTATATTTCAACAGCAGGCCGGCAATTGCTGAAAGTGAGAACCTGGCTTTTTTAATTTTATTTATCTCGGGGTCTATCACATAATTGAAGGAGGAACGCATATCTGCTTTTTCAAGAATAGTATGCTCAAATAAAGCTCCCAGGAAGTCGCACTGCTCAAAAACAGAAGCGGATATATCTGCCTCCGTAAAATCTGTTTCCTGTAACAGGCAATTTTTAAAAATGGTTTTGATCAGTTTACACTGATAAAAAGAAGACTGGTTGAGCGTGCACTGATCAAACTTTACCGACAATCCATTCCCATTGCAATCTCCAAAATGAAGCCCGAGCATTTTGCAATCCTTAAATGCCACATCGCGAAAAACGGTCTTGCCTAATTTCACAAGGGAAAGATTACATCCATCAAACCTGCAATCAATAAATATACAGGACGAAAGATCTGCATTGAAAAGATCACAACGGTCAAAGCAACAACCCTCATATTCTGCAACCTGTAAACTGCTGCCTATAAAATCCTGACCGGTAAATATTTTATCAATAAATGTGTCTTCCATAAACAGCCTGTTTCAACTTTTCTTCTTTTTTGCTTTTACCTTTTCAGTGTCTTCGGCTATCCTGTATCTTACGATTTTTTTTACCAGCGCTTTGGGAATGGTCTTATCCAGTGGAAATTGTATGGCTCCTTTCGAGGTTTTATACGCCGTAAGCTCTTCTTTGAATACCTGTACGGGACTACCGGTTGGGTAAAACCCGATATGCTTATCATACCCTGCAAAATATACCAGCACGCCATGCTGCTTAAATGCAGGCATATTGTAGCTGATCACTTCTTCCGCTTCAGGAGCAGCCTGCCTGATAACGGCTCTCATCTCTTCCAAAAGCAGCTTTGTTCTTCCCGCAAAGGAAGATATATATTCGTCAACAGTACTGAACCTGGCTGCTCCGTAAGGGCTTCTTTTGGGGGAGGAAGTAGCCATCCGCATTAATTTTTGTCTTTAAAGATATATGATGTAATAGCCACGGCAAAAACCAATACCATTACCAGCATAGCCGGGTCAAATCCATCGGTCATCACAGCAGAATATACAACAGCAATCAGATCAAAAAACAATCCTGCATAAGCCCATTCCTTTATTTTTTTGAACGAAGGAATTAAAATAGCAACCGAGCCCAGTAATTTTGCAAAGCCGATAAAGGGTATGAAATACAGGGGATAACCGAGATGTGTTATCAGCTGCTTCGAGTCCTCTGTGACCATAATATTGGGGATAGCCGAAAATATCATAAAGGCGGCAAAAAGAACAGTAGTGGTCCAGTAAATGATCTTTGTTGATTTCATATTCTTTTTATTTTTATAAAAGTCATTATTATTTTACTTTTAAGCTATGAAAATCTTTAATATCTTCTTTTGCCTGGTGTTTATTGTTTTTGCCGCGCTCCAATACAATGACCCTGATCCTTATTTATGGATGCCTATATATCTCTATAGTGCCGTGCTTTGCTGGCTTGCCTTCCGGGGAAAATATTATCCCAAAGCTTATATCGCAGGCATCGCTGCCTATACCTTGTATGCAGTTTATAAATTTTTTGAATCAAACGGGGTATGGGACTGGGCTACCAAGCATCATGCAGATAATATTGCAGCGCAAATGAAGGCCTCAACCCCCTGGATAGAAGATACAAGGGAGTTCTTCGGCCTTGCTATACTGATTGGCGTGCTGCTGATTGATTATTTTTATGCAAAAAAGAGAAGTGCACGACAGTAAATACTCAAGCTTTCATTCATAAGCATTTATACGAAGCAAAGATTACAGGTTTATCATTAGTACATATTTAGCGTAAAATCTTCGCTCCGACATCATTTTTATTACATGGAAAGAGCACCATTGTCAACTACCACTTCATTCTCACTGATTGCTCAAAAAAGCCTGCAGCGTACTCATATACCGGTTTTGCTCAATACCGGTGTATTAACTTTAAAGTACTGTTAGAGATTACTGCTGTTACTGAAAGAAATATTCCACGTTAAGGACTCTTATCTATATATGTTGATGGCTGTTTCCCCACTGCATCGTTGGCAATCGGGTGGTAAAAGCGCTGACTTTGCAGGGGGAAACAAATTTTGCAAAAAGACTTCTCCGGTCACTGAGCACATCCTATTGCTTCACAACCGGCAGCTTCCTGAATTTTTTGATCCGGTGAAAAGTAAGAAAATTAGCATCATGCTGGTTATGGGCCCCGCCTTCCGCATCATCATAGGCTGTTCTGGAAACTAATAAAATGTCCCTGCCATCAAAAGCCCAGTCGGGATATTGAAAGCCATGCTTCAGATCATCCGGATGAGACAGCACAACCTTCCGCAATGTCCAGTGCAGGAGATCAGGAGAACTTAACAACGCTAAAGTATTGCGTATAGAAGCAGGATTTTTCCCGGGATTGGCAGCTTTTACAGCCGGAGGAATAATATTGGAAAAGCACCAATACAGTTTTGAAGAAGCATCATACCGGATGCTGAATTTTTTACTTCCTCCGTCAAATGGAATAAACCCTGAAGCTATATCAAAAGAAGCAACTTTGCCATCAGCGCTGATATGAACAATTGCCGCCTTTTCCTCAAGCGAAGATTTATCGTCGACCCGCAACATATTCACTACATTCCCGTCAGGGCCAACTACTGCATTGCCTTCAATCCATCCGCCAAAATTACCATTAAGAAAAGTAGAATCATAATGCAAAGAATTGGAGCATGTCCAGCTTGCGGCTTTCATCAGGTCAGCATTTTCCGGCGCTGAAAGCATCATGCTGCCATACCGTTTTCCCCATTTTTTTATTTCCCCCATTGCATCTTCCATTGCTCTCCATATCCTGCCGTCATGAATGATCACCGGCATAGGTGCACAATGATATTCCCCCTTCAGCAGGAGCCCATGGTCTTCATCCACGGGATCAGTCCATGTAGTGCCATTATCTGAAGAAGTGCGTATAATAGTATTGCCATGATGCTTGTCAGTGCCTAAAAAATACAGTCTGCCCTGTTGCACAAATAGTTTTGACCAGAACTGCCCTTTAATTTCCGCCACCTGGCGCCAGGTCTTTCCTTTATTAACAGAGCGGTATATACGCGACACCGGTTGCACAAATTCGTTAGAGGCCGGTCCGAAAAGGTCATGCGATGCGAGGTAACTTCCGTCGGGCAGTATGCAAATGCTCGGCGAGCCTATATAGAGGCCCGAAGCGGCAGGGCTATGAGCAATAACCACACCAGGAACCTTTAAAGAGGTTTCTGCCACCGGTTGAGCAAAGGAATAACTATAACATAAAAGCAATGCAAATAATCCTGCCAGGTATCTCATACAATTATTAATTGGTGAATAAAATTCAGTTAGGTGTTATGTGCTTAACGATTCCACACCATTATGATATAGAGGCAGCTCTACAAAAAATATACTACCTTTTCCTTCTTCGGTATTGAACCAGAGATTACCCCTTGCCTGCTCTACAATTCCCTTGCATATAGCCAGCCCCAGTCCCGTGCCGGATGTTTTGGTGGTAAAATTAGGCGTAAAAATATTAGTCCTTGTGCTGGCGGAAATACCCGTACCGCTGTCCTTAATGCTCACTACTACTTTCCCGTCACTGACATTCGTATGCTCCTGTACTACAATAGTACCGGTCTCTTCTTCCGGAATAGCTTCGATCGCATTTTGCAGCAGGTTAGTAAACAGCCTGTTGATTTGTGTTTTATCCGCCTCTATTATTGCAGGCTCCGCCCCCGGCGTCCAGAGTATGCTTACCCTGTCCTGCACATCATGCAGGTATACCAGGGAATCCAGCAGGGTGTTAAGATCAAATACTTCATTTTTGGCATTGCCAATATTGGCAAATTGCGAAAATTCCGATGCGATACGGGAAAGGTGATCAATCTGCTCTACAAGTGTCTGCGCTACATTAGCAGATAACTCCTTTACGTTTGGAGCATTATTATATATTGCTTTCTGCAGGTATTGAATGCTCAGCTTCATTGGAGTAAGGGGATTCTTGATTTCATGGGCTACCTGTCTTGCCATTTCCCGCCATGCACCTTCACGTTCTGTTTTTGCCAGCGCGGCAGCGCTTTCCTCCAGCTTCTGCACCATCTTATTATACTCTTTTACCAACCCTCCTATCTCATCTTTTTTAGTCCAGACAATTTCAGCATTATGCTTGCCAAGGTTTACATCTTTCATCATGGCGCTGATAAGGGTAAACGATCCTGTTATCCTGTTTGTAAGAAACAGCGCAATAATGCCTGACAGTAAAAAAATAAATGCATTGAGGTTGATGATCGTTACAAGGAAGCTGGCAATTTCCTGCTTCAGCCTGTTTTGCGAATTGAAATAAGGAATATTCAGGTAAGCCACCGTCTTGCGGTTATCACCCAATACCGGCACATAAATGCTTAAGTATTCCATTTTACCATAGCTCTCTTCCTGCACATACTGGATTTTCTTTAACCGCTGCAGGTTGTAAAAAGCAAGCGGCTCCATCATCCTGCTCAATACTCCTTTATTATATACAAAGGGCTGGGAAGATATTTGCAATGATCCGTCGGAATTATATAGGTTCACATCTGCATTGTGCAATTGGGCGAGCTCGGTTATTTTTTTCCGGAGATTTTTTTCGTAGGATGAATCATATACCTGCAAAACACCGCCTTTCATTCTCAGGTCGCTGACCTGGTTTTTCAGCTCTTTGGAAATATCCTGGATTGACTTGCTAAGCTTATCCCTGTTATTCTTATTGTAGGAAGCAGTAAAAAAAACAATAGTTGCGCCACCCACTACTATAAATGAAAATATGCTTACAAAGATCACTGTACCATAGATCTGGGAACGGATATTGACTTCAGCTATTTCCTTTAACGAACGGATACGGAAACCGGACAATATAATAATGCTTGCCACCTGGAATAATGCCACGAGCAAAAGGAACGCTACAAAAAGATAGGAGAACAGGGCTATGGCCTCCATGATAAAATTACTGCGCTTGGTAATGACCACTACTTTATTGCCCGACTTATGCCAGAGCTCGCTATATCCATTAACGCTCCGCTCATAGAAACCCTGTTTGGGAATATCAGCGTCTGAGATCGAAGTGGGAAAGCTATAATCATTTACATATACCTGCAGGTTATTATGATCATAAATGGCATAGGCATAGTCGGGCGCATACTCAAAAGAATAATCTTCTGCCTGCTTAAAAAGCTCAGGGTAGAGCGCCTCGCTGCGATAACGCTTAGGATTCGCGAGCATAAAGAAATACGCTACTATATTATCAGAGCTATCCCTGATATTCTTAAGATACACATAGCTGAATTTATCAAATGCGGTCTCATAATAACGCAGTCCGGGGATCTTTGTGTTTTTTCCCTGCACAGAATAAATACTGTTCATCTCATCGTAGCTTATTCTTGCCCCATTGCCAAGCGGGTGCTCATCGGCATCATAAAAGAAAAGCTCGGTATCATACTTATTGAGATAAGCGGTGAAGTTAGCATTGATCAGGCTGTCTTTAAAGCGCGCTCCCTGCACCGGATCGCTGATGCGGTGCAGGTTGGAAAGAAAGAAATTATTGCTGAAGCTTTGTATTGCTATGTTCAGCAACCGCTCGCTTGACGGATCCGTTTGTACAATTAACTTTTCAGCAGTTCTTTTTCTTAATTCAATTTCCCTTGTCCGGTTCTGAAAAATAATAATAGAAGCAATTGAGGCGGAAAACAGGAATAACCAGAACAGCGCATTGCCTACAAGAAAATTGTGAGCGATAAAATTCAGCTCGATCTTATTCATCAGGTATACGTACAATAACAGCCAGCCAAGCAGCAATAATTCAAACATGATATACGGGCTGTTCATTCTGACGCTGAGCATCAGCAATCCCAGGGTAGCCACCAGCACAACTTTCAGGTAATTAGCGCGCTTTACCAGCGTATTGATCATCTTAAGCACCGTTTGCGAAAAAATAAAATAACCAAGCGAAACACAGCATAATACTATAAAGCCGAAAACACTATATATATTGAGCGTAAAAAAATTAGTAACATCAAAAGATATTTGTGAGTCCGCCACAAGGCTCCGTATTGCATGCCCGCATAAGAATGTAGCGGTCAGCAACAATACAATCAGCCCGGCAACCGCAGTTCTCCTCCATAACACATTACGTGGAGTAAAGTTAAAGCCATGCCTGTAAAACTGAACCCTGGCAAAAATAACCAGCCAGAAAAATATAAGACTGTTGATCAGCAGATCGCCTAATGAAGGTGATATAAAACTGGAGCCGTATATGCCCGGGTCAAAAAGCTCGAATTGCCTGAAATTGGCAGGTATAGGGAAATAGTAGCTCAGCACCCTTAGCCCGATAAGCAATACTGACATAAATGCTACACCCTTCAATGCGCCATATTGCCTTGAAATAGCAACAGCCACATTGTGCAAAAAGAATAAAGTAAACAATGTACCTAAAATACGCAACAGCAATGTGATCCAGTCGCTGTTATTCCTGCTGTTAAAAGGCTTGCCCTGCAGGTAAAAGAGCGTATTGCCATTAATGCTGCGTATAGGAATGTCGGTAGGAGAAAGCGCTATTGTATAGTTACCGTCAAGATTTGTCTGCCTCACAAAGCCATTCCGGAGGTACTCACTTTCCAACACATACTGGCGGTGAATAGGAAGCAGGTAAATAGCTATGAGATTATTGTTACGACTGCTTACTTTTTTTCTTATAGCTTCATACTGCCCATTGGCAAGGGAAATAATATAGTATGATTCATCTTTCCGGATCAGGTCATTATCAGGTAAAATAGTTTGTGTATTCCAGAAAAGAAGATCATAGCTGCTATCCTCATTTTGCCTGTAGAGGAAGACTTTATAATTTTTATTACGGATGCTTTCTACTTCATTTTCCGTTTCCTCCCGGTTGAGTAAACGCCCGAGCAGGGCAGTATCTCTTAAAAAAGAATCGAAATCTCTCTCGCTCTGCCAGATATATTTCTCCATGGACTTCTTTACACCACGCGGCGAAGAAGTATATGACCAGTAATTACTAAAAATGAATGACAGGGTAAACAGCCAGGCAGCGCCTATCAGGAGGTAGCCGTTATTATAAAAAATATCGCTCCAGAACTTTTTCAAACCGAACTATTTTGAACGTTTTACAGCATTCCATATCTCATCCATCTCCTGTAAGGTCATCTCTGTAAGATTCCTGCCCTGCAGGTCAGCACGCTGCTCCATTTGGGTAAAGCGGTCAATAAATTTTTTATTGGTCCGCTCAAGAGCGTTTTCAGCATCAACATGCAAAAACCGTGCGTAGTTAATGAGAGAAAAGAGCAGGTCTCCGTATTCTGCTTCTATATCATCCTGTTTGCCGGCAGCAATAGCTTCCTGCAGCTCACCCATTTCTTCTTCCACTTTTTCCCATACCTGCCCGCGGTTATCCCATTCAAATCCCACCTGCCTTGCCTTTTCCTGCAAACGCATAGCCTTCACCGTTGCGGGCAACGAGCGGGGCACGCCTCCCAATACCGATTTTTTTCCTTCTTTCAGCTTCAGCTTTTCCCAATTGCGCTTTACCTCTTCATCATCAGTCACCTTTATATCCCCATATATATGCGGATGACGGGCAATGAGCTTTTCACATATTCCATGTATCATTTCTTCCAGCGAAAACTGCTTTTGCTCAGCGCCTATTTTACTATAGAAAACAATATGCAGCAGCAGATCGCCTAATTCTTCTTTTATATTTTTCCAGTTATTATCAGTAATGGCATCCGCCAGCTCATAAGTTTCTTCAATAGTAAGTGAACGGAGGGTCTGGATAGTCTGCTTCCTGTCCCAGGGGCATTTCTCCCTGAGATCATTCATTATTTGTACAAGCCTTTCAAAAGCTTCACCGCCTGCTTCCATAGTATTTAAATATTATATGCTGAGATAGTCAAAAATATAAGGACCAGGATCGTCATAATAACAGAGGTCATTCCGCTCAGCACAATATACTTGACCAGCGTTTTATAACGTCCCTGTCCGTAAAAATTGCGCATGGCTTTATACACAAAATATACGCCGTACACTACAAGCCCCGTTTTCAGCCATGAAAATATATTCCAGCCGCTTGCATCCTGCATAGCCCTCAAAAGATAAAACAAAAGAATAAATATGAATATAGCACAGTATATATGTACGGTGAATATACCATGATCTGCGTAATAAAACTCCTTCCGGCGGAAATACAGCAGCCACAGGAAGAATGCAAAAAAAGGAAGCGATACAAAAAGGAGCTTGGGAAACGAATGTTTAAACCGTTCAAACAGATCGTCCAGCAGCTTTTCTCTTTCTTCCGGTTTTTCCATATGTATCCTGAGCAAACGCAGTTTGACAGAACGTTCGATAATGCCATCTCTTCTATCCTGAGGCAATTGCCGTTGCACCGCTATATAGGCATCCTGGTCCTTATATACATTGAAATCTAAAATATCTCTGTCATTTATGATCACCCTGCCGGACAGGGAATCGGGTGTGCCGGCATGCAATGCGCTATCCGCAATATGAGATTGTCGTTCTTTTTTACTTTCCTCCCGGACTGAATCAATAACAGCATTTAATATCGTTGATCTTCCTTTAATATCCGTATAAGCTTTATCTATTTTTTTACTATTGGTTTCATGTACTGATGCTGCCGCCACCTTCTTTTGCAATTGTGCAATATCTGCTTCATAGTCGCTAAGCGCTCTGCCTATAGCAGCGGCCATTACAGTATCTTTAGCATTAGCAACTTTCAGCAAATACAATCGTTTCGCCTGGTCTTCCTTTAATACCAACTGCTCTTTTAAAGAACTTATCTGTTCTTTTGTATGGTCTGAATGTTCGTTTATAAAAGAAAAATAAATCAGGAAGAATAAAGCTGAAGTAAATACGTACATCCGTACAGGATGCAGATAGCTCATCCGTCTTCCTCTTGTATATTCCGCAGTAAGAAACCCGGGCTTTAACAGCAGGTACTTTACCGTGCTGAAAAACCTGCCGTCAAAATGAGTAATATCGTAAAAAAAATGAGTAATGAGATGCCATGCAGATTCTTTGGGTGCTATATTTTCCTGCCCGCATACCTGGCAATACCTGCCCGCAACCACTGCATTACAATTCAAACAGTTTTTTTCCGTTCTTTCCCTGAAATGAGACAATCTGTTAAATTTTGATAAAAGTAATAATTTTGCCTCCTATGAAGCATCTCAACAGGTTCTTTATTCAAAAAAGCGTAGTAACCGCTGTTATCTTGTTTTTTTTCCTGTCGTCTGAAGCGCAATACTATTACCGCGATATAATACTTACCGCGCAAAGCGGAGAACAGCAACAGTTATATAAGAAGAACCGGGTAGCTTATGTGCAGTTGCACAGTTATGAAGCCGACAACAGCCCCTCGGAAAACTTTGAATGCAAGGTGGTCCCCAACAGCAGCTTTACCCAAATCAGAACCTATACCACTTCGGCATCAACAGGCATTTCCTCACTCTCTGCCTTTTACAATTTCAGGGGAATGCTGTATAAGTCGGTTGACAGCACCGCCGACCTTATTACCACCTATACTTATACATACGATTCTACCGGAAAATTATACAGCGCAGCAAGCCTGTCATCATCGGTTACTGCCGACAAGAAAAAAAACATAAATGAAGGCGAGACGCATATATGGCATTATAGTGGTGACGGTTATCCCGTTGATATGTTATATATCAACAACAACGACACTACTACAGTGAAATTCAAGCTCGATGATGCACATAACATCATTGAAGAAGAAAGCTGGTACAGGAACGTATCCAAAGGTAAAACCTACTATTATTACGACGATCTTAACCGCCTTACCGATATTGTACGTTTCAACTCCAGGCTGCAACGGCTGATGCCCGACTATATCTTTGAATATAATACAACAGGAAAAATAAGCAGGATGATAACGGTGCAGCCCGGCGACAATGATTACCTTACCTGGTTGTATACTTATAATGAAAAGGGCTTAAAGACAGAAGAACGCTGCTACAGCAAACAAAAAAAGCTTTTGGGAAGAATAGAGTATGAATACGGAGTAAGGGGTAAGGAATAAGGCAGTTACGGATTCTCTACCCGCAACAGATGTAAACTCTGACAAGACATTTATATCTTACCATTCACATTCTCCTCTTCCGCCGTTCGCCATACTAACTAAACATCTCCTTTACCCTTTCAAAAAAGCTCTTATCTCCTTTTGCAGGCTGGGGCTTGAAATTAGGCGACTGGTGTAATTTTTCCAGCATTTCTTTCTCTTCGGAGCTTATATTCTGAGGGGTCCACACATTTATATGTATCATCTGGTCGCCGCGTTCATAAGAGTTCACTGCGGGGAAACCCTTTCCTTTAAGGCGGAATATTTTACCGCTTTGGGTGCCCGGGGGAATTTTAATTTTTGCCTTACCATCAATAGTCGGCACTTCCAGTTGCACACCAAAGACGGCGTCTGTAAAAGAGATATGAAGATCATACACTACGTTAAGCCCTTCGCGTTGGAGCTCAGGGTGCGACTCCTCTTCAATAAGAATGATCAGGTCGCCGGGAGCGCCCCCTCTTTCACCGGCATTGCCTTTACCGCTCATACTGAGCTGCATGCCTTCCTGCACACCGGCGGGTATTTCTATATTCACCGTTTCTTCACCATATACCCTGCCTTCACCGCGGCAGGTAGTACATTTACTGGTAATGGTGGTTCCTTCCCCATTACAGGCGGAACAGGTAGTTACCGTTTGCATCTGCCCCAGGAAGGTGCTGGTCACTTTCCTGACCTGACCGCTCCCGCCACATACAGAGCAGGTCTGTACAGAGCCTTTGTCTTTTGCACCGCTGCCATGGCAGGTATTGCAGTTAACATATTTTTTTACTTTGATGGTCTTAGTGGCGCCGTTTGCCATCTCCTCATAGTTCAATTTTATCTTCACACGGAGGTTGCTTCCTCTTGTACCGGCGCTCCTGCCCCTGCCGCTCCTGCCTCCGCCAAAAAAGCTCCCGAAAATATCATCCCCGAATACATCCCCAAACTGGCTGAAAATATCATCCATATTCATGCCACCGCTAAAACCGCCGCCACGGTTGTTCCCGACACCGGCATGGCCAAAACGGTCATACTGTGATTTTTTCTGGGGGTCGCTTAACACCTCGTAAGCTTCAGCAGCTTCTTTAAATTTCTCTTCAGCAGCTTTATCTCCGGGGTTACGGTCAGGGTGATGCTGCATGGCTACCTTGCGGTATGCCTTCTTTAACTCATCAGCAGTAGCGCTTTTGGAAACGCCAAGCACCTCATAATAATCTCTTTTCATAAAACGTATTATAGTAATTTGAAAATTTGTGATTTGAAAACCGCGTTCAGAGCAGAAGAATTTTCAAATTTTCAAATTCCCGTATTTTCATATTATTGTCCTACCACTACTTTTGCAAAACGAATGATCTTGTCATTCATATAGTAACCTTTTACTATTTCGTCCACTACCCTTCCTTTCATAGCGTCATCCTGTACAGGTATCTGTGTTACAGCCTCTTCCTGGTCGGGATCGAAATCTTTACCGATACAATCCATAGGTTTTAAGCCTTTCGCATACAAGGTTGCACGAAGCTTGTTGAATACAATCTGCACGCCTTCCGTTATGGCATTTTTTTCCCCGTTTTCCTGGATTTGCTTTTCAGCCCTGTCGCAATCATCAAGCACGTCCAGCAAGGAAACGATCACTTCCTTACCGGCAGTTTGCATCAGCTCAACCCTTTCCCTGGCAGTTCTGCGCTTATAGTTATCGAATTCAGCATACAGGCGCAGGTATTTTTCTTTCTGCTCTGCCAGCTCAGACAGCAGCTTTTCCCCTGGCGCACCTGACAGTTCCTCAGCAAATTCTTCGCCGGCTGCCACATTCGCATCCTGCTCATGGCCAGCCTCCGGTGCATCCGTCTTATGTTCCTGATTATCAATGTCTTTCCTGGTATGATCTTTCATGATTTATTTAGTTGTATTTGAAGCTATTATAGTTAACAACAAGTTTGCCAACCTGATTTTAAGGTCAAATTGGCGGAAAAGAAAGCAAACCCGATAAATTTCAGGACATGACACAGACTGCCTTAAGCTGATAGCTCATACCTGACACCTTTCTCTCTACCTTTGCGCACATGATAAAGGTATATCTCCGGCAAAAGATCAGTCATCGTATACAAAACGGGCACCCCTGGATTTTTGCAAATGAAGTAAAAAATATTGAAGGCGATCCTGCCGGCGGCGAAATTGCGGAGGTATTTACGCACGATAAAAAATTTATTGGTAAGGGTTATATCAATCCAAAGTCGCAAATTATTATTCGCCTGCTAACCCGCAGCAGGCAGGAAGAAATTAATGAAGATTTTTTTTATAACCGCCTGGCTGAGGCCTGGAAATACCGCCAGCATATTGGTTATATTGAAAACTGCCGCCTGATCTTTGGTGAAGCAGACCAGATGCCGCAGCTCATCATTGACAAGTTCAATGATTATTTTGTTATTCAAACTCTTGCACTAGGTATTGATATATGGAAGCCCACGATTGTAAAAGCTTTGCAGAAAATATTTTCTCCAAAAGGAATTTATGAGCGTAATGATGTGCCCGTGCGTGAACTGGAAGGATTAATACAGCAAAAAGGGTTTTTATCTGAACCTTTTGACACCAATATTATCATCAATGAAAATGGTTTGAAGTTTCATGTTGATATAGTGAACGGGCAAAAAACAGGATATTTTTTAGACCAGCAGGATAATCGCAGAGCCATTCAGCATATTGTAAAAGGCGCCGATGTGCTGGGTGCATTCTGCTATACAGGCACGTTTGAAATTCATGCCGCGCATTATGGCGCAAAGTCCGTACTGGGACTTGATATTTCTGAAAATGCCTGCACACAGGCAACAAAAAACGCCGGGTTGAATGGTTATGAAAATGTCTGCCGTTTTCAATGTATCAATGCTTTTGACGCGCTGAAAGCATGGGCTAAAGAAGGAAGACAATACGATGTGGTGATGCTTGATCCGCCTTCGTTTACAAAAACCCGTGAGAATATTCAGAAAGCGATAACAGGTTACAAGGAAATTAATCTTCGTGGAATGAAGCTCGTAAAGCCCGGCGGCTTCCTGGTAACCTCCAGTTGCACTAATCTTGTACAGCCTGACCTGTTTCTTGA
>MKWG01000035.1 GCA_001899685.1 Sphingobacteriales bacterium 44-15 | reverse complement strand
ATATGCTTTAAGGAAATGACCCTGGCAGAGAAGGCTGCCTTTTACGACAGGCAGGTAAGGCTCAGGCATATTCGTTACGGACTGTATTGCGATATAACACGAGTGCGTAACGGCAATCTTTCTTCCGATGAGCTGGCTCCGCACGACAGCGACAACCTTTGGACTTCCATGTATCTCGGTAGCCAGCTTTTTCGTTACCTCGTTACGCATGCCCCCGAAGCAAGGCAAAACTGCATCGAAGCTTTTGAGGGTATGGAGCGCCTGTTTACCATAAATAATATACCTGGATACTTTGGCCGGTCTTACGAGCGGCACGGCATCATGCCTTTTAAAAGAGAAGTTCGTGATTATCTCAAAGATTACTGGTATAAAGGTTACGACTCGTCGGTAAGCTGGAAGCAGGCAGAGGATCCGGAGTGGGACTGGCGGGGTGCATCAAGCAGCGACCAAACCGTAGGCCAGATGTTTGCCCTTACCCTCATCGCGCAATATATGGACGATGAAAGCCTCCGCAGGCGGGCCGTTGCATTAATGGACGGGCTGATGTCTTATATAGTGGATAATGAGCTGCGCCTGATTGATTTTGACGGTAAGCCTACTTTATGGGGGATATGGCATCCCGACTATGTAAACCGTTTCCCTGAAATGGTGGGTGACAGGAAATTATATTCTTCCAATATTATTGCCTTTCTTCAAACAGCCTATCACTTTACTCATAAAGAAAAGTATAAGCAGGTAGCGGAGGATTTGCTATATAAGCAGGGATATCTCAAAAACCTCTCAAGACCCATCAGCAGCATCGGCAGTGCGCCGGATACGGCTGATGCCTGGAGCAGGGCCCTTTCGAAAGAGTGGAATCATTCTGATGATGAGATGTATTTTCTCGCTTACTGGGGACTCTACCCCTATGCTTTCAATGATTCGCTGAAGACCGTTTATAAAGAAGCCATCAGGGATCACTGGGAGGCAGAACGCCCCGAAAAGGATGCTTTATGGAACTTCTGCTATGCTATGACAGGCGCAAAGGCATTCGATCTGAATGAGAGTATCTGGTTTCTTAAAGAGATGCCGATGGATATGATAGAATGGCCGGTTCATAATAGTTCCAGGAAAGACATAGACACTATCCCTCAAAATTTCAGGGAGCAGCTTACCACAGCAGTATTGCCGCCTGATGAACGCCCTGAACTGAAACATAACAGGAACCTCTTTACGTTGGACAGGGAACACGGCGGCAGCGCAGAGCTCGGTGCGGGAGATGTATGGCTGCTGCCTTACTGGATGGGGCGTTATCTCGGCATCATTAGTAACGGTAACCAATAATCGTTTTAATAAATAATTAGGACTTCCCTTATACGACTGGCATAATTTTCGCGTTTTCAAACTCCCTTCATTTTTGTTACCCATTACATTTTTGAAGAAAAACCAAAAGCCCAATCCTGTATGGTATGAGGATCCTTCGCCACAAATTGTTTTTCTGTATACTCCCCACGCTGGCGTGTTTGCTTGCGAATACAATAGCTCATGCACAGGATTCCTCGTTTATAAATATTGATGCTTTTACTGCTAACCTTGCTAATAATACGGTACAGCTCAGGTGGCAGGCTTCCGGCAGCATTTCAGACAGTGTTAACTTTATTGTGGAACGCTCTGTTGACGGATTAGCATTCAAGCCGGTACAAACCATTTCCGTCCGGGAGCTTTTACCGGGAAGCAACTATGAATTTTCTGAGCAGCTTCCTTTGTCAGACAGCAGCTGCTACCGCCTTGCCTGCACAAACAGCCTTGGGCAAACGGTTTTGTCAGGAGTGCAGTCCGTTCGCTACCCGCGGCAGGCAAGAACGGAGATCAGCATTATGCCTAACCCTGTTTTCAATAATGCCTCTCTTATCCTCAATAATGAGGAGACCGGAGATATTTCATGTACCCTTTATGACCTGAGCGGAAAATATATCCGCAGCTACCAGTTTAAAAAGACCACCCGCTACGTGCAACATATATTAGATATGTACAGCGTACCTAAAGGAGATTATATTTTATCCGTTCGCGGCAATACTATTAACGAGTCCAAAAGGATACTGAAACAGTAGAAGGGCTTATCTTTGCGCCACTATGATGAGCAGGAAATCTCTTTTCGCAGTGCTGCTGGCTTTAGCTCTCCCTCTTACCTGTTATTTTTTGCTGAAACATTTCGCCGCCGGGGCAGTAGTAATGCCGAAACGCTATTTTTATGACACCGTAGTTACCCGGGATGATTATGGAAAAACGGTGCAGGATACTATCTGGCACCGGGTAAGGAATTTTACGCTTACCAACCAGTTGGATAAGCAGGTATCCCTGAGCGATCTGAAAGATAAAATTATCGTGGCCGATTTCTTTTTTACCTCCTGCCCTACCATTTGCCCGGCGCTTACACGGAACATGAAACGGCTGCAGGATGCCTTTAACAAAACAGATACCGTCGTCAGGTTTTTATCATTTACCGTAGACCCAAAGCGTGATTCAGTGGAACGCCTGAAAAAATATTCAGACAAGTTTGGCATCAATCCCGATACCTGGTGGCTGCTTACCGGCAGCAAGGAGGAGATATATGATATAGCTAAAAATGAATTTAAAGCTAATATTGCCGATACCAATATAGATACCAACTTCATTCACACGGAATATTTTTTTATGCTCGATAAAGACCGGGTGGTGAGAGGCTGGTATAACGGGCTCGACAGTTTGCATTTAAATAAACTGGCTGATGATATAGTACTGCTGATGCTGGAGAAAGACAGGAAGAAGAGAGGTATAAGGCAGGAATGATAAAAAGATGGATGGTGAATATGTGTGCATCCCAAAATCCTTTAACATAAATAAATTCAACGATACAGCATGTCTTCAAGAACAGAGATCGCATCATTGGGAGAATTTGGTTTGATAGATCACCTTACGCGCAATAATGAAACGCGGAATGCATCTACCGTGGTAAGCGTTGGCGACGACGCTGCGGTGCTTGATCATTTTGGAAAGCGGGTGGTGGTTACTACAGACCTTTTGATAGAAGGGGTGCATTTTGACCTGGTATACACGCCGCTTACGCACCTGGGCTATAAAAGTGTGATCGTAAACCTTAGCGATGTATATGCCATGAATGCCATACCCACGCAGGTGACAGTGAGCATTGGCATCAGCAACCGCTTCAGCGTGGAAGCGCTCGAAGAATTTTACGAGGGAGTATATGCTGCCTGCGAAAAATATAATGTTGACCTGGTGGGCGGCGATACTACTACGTCCAATAAAGGATTTATTATCAGCGTAACGGCGATCGGCGAGGTGGCTGAGGACCGTTTTGTAAAACGTGATGGCGCTAAAAAAGGCGACCTGGTATGTGTAAGCGGCGACCTGGGCGCTGCATACCTCGGGCTTTTGCTTATGGAGCGCGAAAAGAAAATTTTCCTTGAAAGCCCGGAAGTGCAGCCAGACCTGGAAGGGCAGGATTATATTTTACGCCGTCTGCTGAAGCCCGAAGCCCGTAAAGACATTATTGAATTTTTTGAGAAAAATGACATCCTGCCTACAAGCATGATGGATATCAGCGACGGGCTGAGCAGCGAAATACTGCATATATGCAAACAGAGCAATGCCGGCAGCATATTGTATGAAGATAAATTGCCCGTTGCAGACCAGTCGCGGGAGTTTGCCTTTAAGCTGGAGCTTGATCCCACTGCCTGCGCACTGAGCGGGGGCGAAGACTATGAGCTGCTGTTCACCCTTGATCAAAAAGATTACGATAAAATTGTACTAAATGAGCAGATCAGCGTTATAGGGTATATCACTGAACCCGGTGAAGGAGTAAATATCATTACGCGCTCCGGCAAAAAGCATGCGATTACTGCCCAGGGCTGGAATGCATTCAAATAATGAAATCGTTAATGGCGGCAATGGTAAAGAGGCTTATCTATGGAATGGTAATTTTTCTGGTTGTACAATCTGTTTCCGGTTGCCGCAGCAGTGCCAGGCTCTATTCTTCGCAAAAAAAATTCTCACCGGCAGCGCTCCGGGAAGATTATACGATTTTACGGGAGATACTCGAAAAATTTCACCCCGCATTATACTGGTATACTCCAAAGGACAGCATGGATCATTATTTTGACAGCTACTATAATGCTATCAATGATTCTATGACGAGGCAACAGTTCGGGTTCCGGATACTGGCTCCCGTTACTACCATGATCCATTGCGGGCATACCAGCTTTAATTATCCAAGGCAGTACAACAAACAGATCAGGGAACATGCACAGCCTTCCTTTCCCCTGTTCATGAAAATATGGCCGGATACTATGGTGCTTACCCGTAATCTCAATAAAAACGACAGCATCCTGAAGAAAGGAGCTATTATCACCAGCATCAACGGGCTTAATGAAAAAAAGCTGACTGACACGCTTTTCCGCTATATGCCAACGGACGGATATGCCGATAATGTGAACTATGTAAGGCTAAGCGCGGCTTTTCCTTATTACCACCGCAATATACTGGGGCTCTCCAAAACCTATTCGATAGGATATTTAGACAGTCTCGGGATGGAACGCACCAAAGAGGTGCCTGTTTTTGATCCCTCCACCGACAGCCTCGTTAAAGCATTTATTCACTCCCGTAATAAGCAGATAGATCCTGACGAAAAACCTGAAAAATGGGCGCGGATCAGGTCGTTAAAAATCAACCACGAAGACAGCGTGGCTGTTATGGAGATCAACAGCTTTACCGGGGGGAGACTGCCTGTCTTTTTCAGAAAGAGTTTCCGGACATTCCGGAAAAAGCATATTGAAAACCTGATCATTGACATACGGGGCAATGGAGGAGGCAATGTCTCCAACTATACCGCGCTTACCCGGTATATAAGAGATTCTGATTTTAAAGTATGCGATACAATGTTTACCAACCATAACGGGCTGGGGCATTATAAAAAATATTTTAAAGCCGGGCTTTTCAATTCGCTGCTGCTGTTTTTTGTGACCAGGAAAGAAGCCGACGGCAGGTATCATTTCAGGTACTGGGAGAAACACGTATTTCACCCAAGACGTAAAAATCATTTTTCAGGAAATGTATATATACTGATCAATGGCCCTACATTCTCCGCTTCCACCCTGTTTGCCAATGCGGTAAAAGGGCAGGACAATGTAACCCTGCTGGGAGAAGAGGCAGGGGGCGGATGGTATGGCAACAGCGGTATCCGCATTCCTGACGTTACGCTGCCCCGTACCGGCATGAAAGTGAGGCTGCCTTTGTTCAGGATAGTGCAGTATAATCACACTGCCACTGAAAAAGGAAGCGGGGTGATGCCGGACATATACGTGCCGCCGACTGTGGAGAACGTGAGAAAAGAGATAGACGGGAAAATGAAAAGAACAATGGAAATCATCCGGCAACGAAAAAATAATAGTAATTCCCGGTAAAAAATTTGTAGCTTTATACCCTCTTTATAAGCCCATATCCCCTGATATATCTTTTGTAATACCCACTGTTAGGAAAACCTTTCTGTCATTTACCTCTGTATATGGAAACTGATTGCATACCATGCAACCGGTGGTTGCTATATACTATGTATTATCCCTGGTATCCCTAAATGTAGTTTATGGTTCTTAAATCTACCCTGATCATAATTTCCATCTTTTTTTCAGCTTCAGTAATGGCGCAGACTGCCACTTTAGTACATAAAGCAGACTTACCAACTCCTGATTTAGACGAAATAAGCGGGATTGCTTACTGGAATGGAAAGTTATACGGACATGAGGATAGTGGTAATAGCCCGGTGATTTTTGAAATTGATTCAACAACCGGGCTGATAATAAAAACGATCACCATTGGAGGAGCAACTAATGTTGATTGGGAGGATATCACACAGGACGATACACATCTGTATATAGGTGATTTTGGAAATAATATAAATGGTAGCCGCAAGGATCTCAAATTCTATAAAGTACCCAAGCAATCAATACTCAATATTACCGGAAGCGCCGGCACTATTCCTGCAGGCGATATACAGGTAATTAACTTTGCATACGAAGACCAGAGCACATTTTGCCCGGTTGATTTTACGTGTACCAGTAATAATACCCAGTTTGATTGCGAAGCAGTTATTTATGATAACGGAAAGCTGCACTTGTTTACAAAAAACTGGGTTACAGGTTATACCGTGCATTATACCATACCGGCAACAGCAGGTACTTATACGGCAACAAAATTAGATAATCTTGCTACGGACGGGGTGTTGATAACCAGCGCAACAAAAATGAACGACAGGATTGTGGCTTTACTCGGGTATGACAATGTGAATGTAGCTGGAATAAATACTAAGGGCTGGATTTGGTTGGTAACCGGTTTTACAGATATGGACCATGTTTTTGAATCAGCTACCGGTAAGCAAAAGATAGGTTTAGGATCTGTAATATTTACAGGACAGGTGGAAGGTATTACAGCCGTAAAACCAACACGGGTACATATCACAAACGAACGCATTAGCAGTCCCCTTATAGTTAAAGCACAGTTATTTGGTCTCAATCTTGATGCCTTTATCCCCAGCAGCCTCCTGCCTGAGGGTCTTACCAATTTTACTTCCCGGTTATCTGATAACAAGGTCAATCTCACCTGGGAATATGATCAGCCCGGCGCCAGCTATTTTGAAGTGGAAATATCAGGTTCGGGCAATAATGATGATTTTAAACGCATCGGTAAGGTAAACAGCACTAATACTTTTCCTGCGACATACCGGTTTACAGATGACCATGCTGACTTTTCGGGAGAACAATATTACCGCATCCGGGTAGTTACGTTAGACAGCCAGGTGTACTACAGCAAAATATTGTCAGTAAGAAAAAATGACGGGAACAGCTTTAACCTCCAGGCCGCGCCATCACCATTCAGCGATAAGCTGGAGATCAGCTTTTTCAGCGACAGTAAACAAAATGTGCAACTGAGCGTAGTGGATATGTATGGTAGAACGCTGCAAACGCACCAGTTGCAATGCCTTCCCGGAAAATATAATTACAGCATGGAAGAACTGGGTGGTTTGAGCAGGGGGGTATATTTCATTACCGGGAGAACAAAAGATAACCTGTTCATCCGTAAGGTGCTGAAGCAATAGCCAGTACAATCGTCATCCATTGGTGATCACCTCCCTGACGGAGAGCTTATCGTCAAAAACCACTAAGTCGGCTGCATAACCTTTTGCTATCCTGCCAAGGAGAATATCTCCTGAGAGCAATTGTGCAGGATAGGTGGAAGCCATCCTCAGCGCCTCATCAAGCGGAATATTACAATGCTGCACTACGTTATTTACAGCTTTCATCATAGTAAGTGCAGACCCTGAGAGCGTGCCATTGGGGAGGGTATACCTGTCGCCGGTGAATATATGCTGGTAGCCGCCCCTGCTGCTTTCGGCAACGGCGTCGGTAATAAAGAATAACCGCTTACCCATGATCTTTTTGCTGATGCTTACCGCGGCAAAATCTACATGTATACCATCGGCAACAATGCTGGCTTTGATCTGGTCGTCATTATATATGGCGCCTACTATTCCCGGCGCCCTGCTCTGGAGCGGAGACATCGCGTTGAAGAGATGCGTGGCGGTAGGAATGCCCGTGGCAAATTTTGCTGTGGCTTCTTCATAAGTGGCATTGCTATGGCCTGCCGAAACAATAATGCCGTTCTGCAAAAGCAATTCAATAATGGCTGCATCACAAACTTCAGGGGCAACCGTCATCATTTTCAAAACACCCCCGCCCTGGTCAAGCAGCATTTTTACTTCTGCCACAGTAGGCTTTTTTATGCAATCTGCAAGATGCGCTCCTTTTTTTTCGGGGTTGAGGTAAGGCCCTTCAAGGTGCAATCCCAGCAAACCCTTTCCCCCCTGTTCCCAATAATGGCGTACGGCTTCCATACCTTTCAAAAATATCTCAATGGTATTAGTGGCCATGGTGATCATAAATTGCGTACACCCGCCTTTCAGGCAGTACTCATAGGTAGCCTGAATGGATGCCGTATCAAGGTCTGCAGAGAAGAGTTTTCCGTTACCCCCGTATATCTGCAGGTCTATAAAGCCGGGAGCTATATTTAATCCTTCAAGATCTTTTATGTCATAACCAGTGTCGATGCTGCCGGCGTCTGTAATATCTTCTATTACCCCGTTATTTACCAGTATAGCCTTACCGGTCAGTTGCTCTTCAGAGGTATATATCGTGCAATGCGTATAAGCGGTTTTCATGAGCAGTATAATTTTTTATTGCGGGTCTATTAAAAAATGATCGGCGTCTTTCCAGAAAGGGAATGAAGTGCGGACAGCATCAAGATGCTGTTTTTGCAGAACGGCCGTAAAGTTTTCTTCCTTTTCACCGGCATGGTATATTATTTCCCCCAGCGGGTCAATGATCATGCTGTCTCCGCTGTGATAAATGCCATTACCGTCATTACCCGTTCTGTTTACGCCCGCCACGTAGCATTGATTCTCTATAGCCCTGGCTGTAAGCAATGATTTCCATGCATGGCTTCTTCTTTGCGGCCAGTTGGCAACATATATGATCAGGTCGTATTCCGGTGCGGCGCCATCGCCGGGTATGATCTGCTGCCTTACCCATACAGGGAACCTGAGATCGTAGCACACCTGCAGATTGATCTTCCATCCTTTTACCGACGCGATCAGCCGTCTATTGCCAGCCGTAAAGTATTGATCTTCGCCGGCATAGCCAAAGCGGTGGCGCTTGTCGTAGCTCCCGTATTTGCCGTCGGGCAGCATCCATATCAGCCTGTTAAAATAATTCCCGTTGTCTTCAATGATCATACTTCCCGTAAGAATGATCTTTTTTTCCATTACTATTCTTTTCATCCAGGCCATAGTGCTGCCTTCCATGGGTTCTGCGAGCTGTTGGACATGCATGCTGAAGCCTGTATTGAACATTTCGGGAAGCACTACAATTTCGGTGCGGGCCTGTATGCTGTCGATCCTGTCTTCCAGCATAGCCAGGTTGGCAGCCTTATCTTCCCAATGCAAATTGGCCTGAACAGTGGTAATGGATAATGAAGACATAAGTGAGGTTTCAGGTATGAGGTATGAGGTTTCAGGTTACAGTGTCAGGTTTCAAGTGGCAACCTACAACCTGCAAGCGTTTCACTTCTCACGTTTCATCATTCACTATTGCCTATTGCCCATTCACCTCCCTTAATTCATCCCCGCATTATTAATAAAATTCACCAGCGCGGCGGTATTTTTTAAATTCAGCTTCTTCAGGATATTATGGCGGTGCACTTCCACCGTTTTAAGGGTAATATTAAGGTGTTGCGCTATTTCCCTGGATGACTGTCCCTGTTTGATCAGGTTTATGATCTCCACTTCCCGTTGCGAGAGCAGGTTTACATCCGGCTTTTCGCTATCTTCCAGTATCTGTTCTGAGAGAATGGTCTTTACTTCGTTACAAATATATTTACTTCCGCCCGCTACTTCGCTGATAGCGGTGATCATTTCTTCTTTAGAGGAATTTTTGGTGATATAGCCTACAGCGCCTACCTGCAGCATCTTTTTAGCATAGGCGGGCTGCGAGTGCATCGAAACGCCAATGATCTTTGAAGAAGGGGATATCCTGCGTATTTCTTTAGTGGCTTCAAACCCGTTCATAGGGCTCATGTTGATATCCATCAAAATAATATCAGGGTGGTAACTGTCTGATATTTCAATAGCGCTTTGCCCCGTGTCGGTTTCAGCAATGACCTGGAAACGTTCATCGCTGTTCAGGATAAAAGACCAGGTATCCCTGATGAGCTTATGATCATCTACAATGAGTATTGTTATTTTTTTTTCAACTGACGTTAGGTTGTCTGTGAACATTCGGATAAGGTTTTAGGTTATAAAATACCGGAAATATTGATCTTTAAATTAAATTTTTACTTTACCTTAAAAGATTTTATTATTATTAATATACGAAACTAATTGGAAAATATTAGTACAGTATCCAGAAAGCATATATATGCTATATCTTAAGAGCGAATTTAAATAATTACAAATGAAAGTAAATCAACTATTTCTGAAAAGATAAAGAAAATTTTTCATACAAATATCCACTTACTGATAAATAAGTAATTTCTTCACAAAAAACTTCTATTATGTCATTCAATCTTCTTGATTCCGTTTCCGGTCTCTTCAATCACGACCTGGTAAGTAAAATTGCATCTTCCCTGGAAGAAAGTGAAGGCAATATTCAGAAAGCGCTGCAGGCGGCTGTGCCATCTGTATTAACGTTTTTTTTGGAAAAGGCCGGAACGGCAGATGGCGCTCAAACGCTTCTCTCAGTTGCCAGGCAATCTGCCGATAGCGGGATATCAGGCAGGCTTGTAGAGCTTTTTCAAAATGGAGGAAGCAGCCGACCGGGTTTATCGGATATTGCCGCACGGATCCTGGGAGATAAGTCTGATAGCATTAGTAGTCTTATCGCACGCTTTTCGGGCATTAAAGGGTTGTCAGTCACCGCTCTGTTGTCAGCGATCGCTCCGGCCGCACTTGATAAGCTTGGCAGCTATGCCTTCGCAAACAACCTGGGAGCTGCTGAGGTAGGTTCCCTCCTGGCAAGCCAGAAAGAAAGCATCTTATCTGCGATCCCTCCGGGCTTTAACCTGGCAAGCGTACCTGGTATAGGAAGTCTGGCAGGAGTCGGATCAAAATCGAGTACCTTATCTGCTGAAACTGCCGCTCATACATCTCATAATGCACCACCGGAAACGACAAGAAAAAGCAACTGGCTTGTCCCCGCATTTTGGGCTATAGGAATATTTGTACTGCTATTGTATATTTTCAGAAGCTGCGGGGCTGAACATATTCCTGCAGCGGCGCATGAAGACAAAGAGCATACAGAGATTTTACCGGCAGAACCGGTAAGAGAATCTTTGAAAGTGAAATTGCCCGACGGAACCGAGCTGGATGCTTATAAAGGCGGAATAGAGGATAACCTCGTAGCCTACCTCAATTCGAACGAACCCGTAAGCAAAGAGAAATGGTTTGATTTTGACAACCTGAACTTTGAAACCGGAAGTGCCACGATCACTGCAGCATCTTTGAAGCAGGTGCAGAATATAGCGGCTATTTTAAAGGCTTTTCCAAAAGTGAAGATCAAGATAGGCGGTTATACCGATAATACAGGCGATTCCCTGTCGAATGTAAAGCTTTCGCAGGAAAGAGCCGATGCGGTAAGCGCCAAACTGAAGGAGTTCGGACATGGCAGCCAGCTGGAAGCTGCAGAGGGATATGGCCCCACTCATTTTGTTGCCCCTAATGATACCGAAGCCAACAAAAAGAAAAACAGGAGGATATCCATCAATGTGAGAGAAAAATAAAATGAAAATGTTCGGAAAGCGAAGCTGTTCCTGAAAAACAGCTTCGCTTTCTTATATAAGCGCTCCAACGATCATTTCCCATTCCTGCTGGAGAGGTACGGATGGAAATGCTTTCCCGGCGCGGGAATACCAGTATCGTGCATTGCCGTTATCTCCTTCTTTTCTATGCAGGTAAGCATGTATCCATGCCGCTTTGCCGTCGTCAATATCCTGTATAATGGTATGCGCTTTTTCCCAGTTGCCTTTTCCGTCATACCAAAGCGCCTGCAGGTAGACCGATATTGCCGATGGCGGCGTGTCATCAGCCAGGCTTGAGATAAAATTTTCGGTTTCCATGCTTCAAAAATAGTATAAATCACCGCCTCTTCGATCGCCTTGATACCTGTCTCACGTACCATTGCCGGGAATTCTTTTTGCTAAAGTTGAGGGACATGGCGTTACCACCCGCATGTGAAAAATTGAAATGCGCCCGTTAACGGCTTACATATTTGCCTTAGCTTTGCACGGTTTTAAAAACAAATTTATTCACTAAACAACCCCGTATGTCTTTGATCGTTGTCGGCTCTATGGCATTTGATGCAATAGAAACTCCTTTTGGCAGAAGCGATAAAATTGTAGGTGGCGCGGCTACTTATATTGCCTGGAGCGCCTCCAATTTTACCAAACCTATTCAACAGATCTCTGTAGTAGGAGGAGATTTCCCGCAGGAAGAGCTGGATATGCTGGTAAAACGGGGGGTGAACCTTGAAGGAGTTCAGGTAAAAAAAGACAAAAAGTCATTTTTCTGGAGCGGCCGTTACCACATGGATATGAATACGAGGGATACGCTTGAAACACAGTTAAATGTTTTGGGTGAATTCGAACCGGTAGTTCCCCGGAGCTACCAGGGCGCAGATATACTGATGCTTGGCAATCTTTCGCCGGCAGTGCAGCTGAGCGTTATTGACCAGATGCAAAAGCGTCCCCGGCTCATCGTGCTGGACACCATGAACTTCTGGATGGAAACGGCGCTACCCGACCTGGAAACAGTCTTGTCTAAAATAGACGTGTTGCTGGTAAATGACAGCGAAGCGAGGCAACTGAGCGGACAGTATTCTCTGGTAAGAGCTGCCAAAGAGATCATCAAAATGGGACCAAAATTCCTGATCATCAAAAAAGGCGAACATGGCGCTCTTTTGTTCCATGATGATCATGTATTTTTTGCTCCTGCCCTGCCGCTTGAAGAGGTATTTGACCCAACCGGGGCAGGAGATACTTTTGCGGGCGGCTTTGCAGGATACCTCGACAACACAAAAGATTTTTCATTTGAAGGGATGAAATCGGCTATTATTGTCGGATCCGCCATAGCTTCTTTTTGTGTGGAGAAATTCGGCACTACACGCCTGAAAGAATTGAGCAAGAATGATATTGACGAAAGGATCCAGGAGTTCGTAGACCTGGTGAACTTTGATATTTCCCTTGTTGCCGGTTAAGAGCATTGGCGATCTTCTGTTTTAAACCCAATTTGAAATGCCTGTAATACTGCCTGTAAAAGGTATATATCCTGCAACCGGTGATAACTGCTATATAGCGCCTAATGCTACCATAGTGGGAGATGTTGTACTGGGTGATGATTGCAGCGTCTGGTTCAATGCTGTGGTGCGTGGCGACGTGAATGCCATCAGGATAGGGAATAAAGTGAATATACAGGACGGCGCTGTAATACATTGCACTTACGAAAAGACGAAAGCAATCATAGGCAACAATGTGAGCATAGGGCATAATGCTATTGTGCATGGCTGCACCGTGCATGACAATGTGCTGATCGGAATGGGGGCTATCGTAATGGATAATGCGGTGATAGGCAGCAACAGCATCATTGCGGCGGGAGCGGTAGTGCTTGAAGGCACAAAGGTGGAACCGGGCACTATTTATGCGGGTGTGCCTGCCCGTAAGGTAAAAGATATTTCCCGGGAGCTGATCAGCGGGGAAATAAATCGTATTGCCAATAATTATTTGATGTACAGTTCATGGTTTAAAGAGGGTGAACAGGCAATGGGCAATGATGAAACGTCAAACGATAAACAACAAACGTGAGACGACAAACGTGAAATGTGAAACGACAAATGTGAGAGGTGAAGATCTCACGTCTGTCCTCTCACGTCTCACCATTCACTATTCACCATTACCTCCATTCACCAAATAAACAGTTATTTCAATGAAACAAACCCCTTTTACCGCTAAGCATATTGCTGCAGGCGCCAGGATGGCTGAATTTGCCGGGTATAATATGCCCATAAGCTATACCGGCATCAATGATGAGCATGCGGCAGTACGGAATAATGCAGGCATTTTTGACGTAAGCCACATGGGAGAGTTTATTTTCAAAGGTGAAGGCGCCCTTGACCTGATCCAGCGTGTAACCACTAATGATGCAGCTAAGCTTACGGCAGGCAAAGTGCAGTATAGCAGCCTTACCAATGAAAACGGGGGGATAGTAGATGACCTGCTGGTATACTGCATAGAAGAGAACAAAGTGTACATGCTGGTAGTGAATGCAGCTAATATTGACAAGGACTGGGACTGGATCAGCTTTCATAATACGGCAGGAGTAGAAATGCACAATATTTCCGACAAGACCTGCCTGCTGGCTGTGCAGGGGCCCAATGCTGCAAAAATATTGCAGTCCCTCACAGAGACGGACATACTGAACCTGAAATACTACACTTTTGTAAAATGTAAGTTTGCCGGCGTTGATAATGTGATAGTGAGCGCTACAGGTTATACCGGGGCAGGCGGGGTAGAAATATATTTTGAAGACAAGGATGGCAATGCCGGTAAAGTATGGGATGCCATTTTTGAGGCAGGGTCTGCAAAAGGTTTAAAGCCTATAGGGCTCGGCGCCCGTGATACGCTCAGGCTGGAGATGGGATATTGCCTGTATGGAAATGATATTGACGATTTTACCACGCCGCTGGAAGCCGGACTGGGCTGGATAACGAAGTTTTCTAAAAAATTCACGGCGAGCGACTATCTTCAAAAGCAGAAAGCGGCCGGCCCCGATAAAAAGCTGGTGGGCTTTGAAATGACAGAGAAAGGCATACCGCGTCACGATTACCGGATAAAGGACAGCGAAGGCAACCTTATCGGGCGGGTAACATCAGGTACGCAATCACCTACGCTGGGCAGAGCTATAGGTATGGGATATGTGATGAGTGAGTTTGCCCCGATAGACAGTGAGATATTTATAGAAGTGAGGGATAAATTGCTGAAAGCCAGGGTATCCAAATTACCTTTTGTGCAGCAGCCATAACATAAAATCAGATCCAATGTTTTCCATTCATCTTACCACCTTTATCAAAGCCCCTGCAAAGCTCGTGTTTGATCTTTCAAGAAATACTACTGTTTTCAGGAAAGCGCTGGAAGGCAGAAGTGAAGTATTGACCGCCAATGCGAGCAGCATTCTCCTCAATGTCAGTGACACCATCACGCTGAGTGCAAAACACCTGGGTAAAACCCGGATGATGACATTGAGGATAACGGAAATGGATGCTCCCCAGAAATTTGTGGAAGAGCAGGTGAAAGGTGATCTCAAAAGCTTTCGCCATGAACATCATTTCAAGGAGGTTGACAATGGTACCCTGCTGATTGACCTGGTATATATGGAAGAACCAAGAGATGCCGTAGGCGGGCTGGTAGGCAGGATTTTTATGAAAGGGTATTTTGAGAAAATGCTGAATAAAAGAAACGAATTGATCAGGCAATACGCCGAATCGGATAAATGGCGTACCGTGATGGGATAGTGGGGCTATGTAAATCGTGAGACGTGAAAAGAGAAACGCGAAAAGTGTATATCTCACGTCTATCCTCTCACTTTTCACCATTTACTATTGCCTATTCACCACATCCTCTCACCCCTGACGTTTCACAATGCGAAATACATGAATGCAAATAAACCAACATTACATACCGTACTTTCTCCTGCACTTTTGCACCTCTATGATATTGACGATGCCATTGTAGTGATCATTGATGTATTACGCGCCACATCCACTATTGCCACTGCGTTATACAATGGCGCCAGTTGCATTATGCCGGTTGACAGCGTAGAAAAATGCATAGCGGTTGGCAGGTCTGTAAACGGTATTACAGCAGGTGAGCGTGATGGTAAGGTGATTGAGGGACTCCAACATGGAAACTCTCCGTTTGAATATGGCAGGGATTTTATTGAGCATAAGACATTAGTGCTTACTACAACCAATGGTACCAGGCTGTTGTATATGGCGCTTGAAAAAGGAGCTAAAACCATTATTACCGGCGCTTTCGCCAATATATCGTCGGTCGTGGATTATTTAACCAGCCGGCAGCAAAATGTCATCCTCGCCTGCGCCGCCTGGAAAAACCGGGTAAATATTGAGGACACATTATTTGCCGGAGCGGTGATTGACAAAGTGAAAGATCATTTTCAGATCCACTGCGATTCCTCCGGAATGGCCCACTCGCTGTACAAAGATGGCGCGCAGGATCTGTACGCCTTCATAAAAAGCAAAAATGCATCGCACTATATGCGCTTAAGCGCTTATGGGCTGGAAAAAGACATTCAGCATTGCCTTATACCCGACACGGCGAATGTATTACCATTGTATAAGGATGGGAAGCTGTGTATCGGATAACAATAACATGTTCAGTTGTTGGTTATCCGCGATGCCCCTTACTGGTAACAGCAGTATTTCAGTGTAAAATCTTTTATATATTTATGTGAGATTCAATTTCTTTAATAATCCTCACAAACGACTGCATGATAAAAAAGCCTCATGTTTTTTTGACATCCTCCCTGCTTTTACAAGGTTTACTTACTATAGCACAACAAACCGACTCCATCGAAGCAGCGCCATCTAAGTGGAAACAATATATTTTGCCTTCTGTGCTGGTGAGTTATGGCGTCACATCCATCTGTAATTCCAATCTGGGCAGATTTAATTATGATTTGAAGAAAATGGTTTGCAGAAAAGGAGCCTATACCCGGACGCATGTTGATAATTATATACAGTATGCTCCGGGCGTTGCCGTGCTGGGATTGAGTGCGGCAGGTATCAGGGGCAAAAGTAATTTAAGAGATCTGTCAGCAACATGCCTTTTATCAAATGTATTTTTAACTACTATTGTTTGTTCTGCTAAAAGGCAAACACACCAGCAGAGACCCGATCAGTCGGCTTACAATTCCTTTCCAAGCGGCCATACTGCAGCAGCTTTTGCAGGTGCGGAATTGTTGTTTGAGGAATATAAGGACCGGTCAGTACTATATGGGGTGGCAGGGTATGCCTGTGCTGCCGCTACAGGTTATTTCCGGATGTACAACAACAGACATTCGCTGAGTGATGTTATAGCCGGTGCGGGAGTTGGGATCATTTCCACGAAACTGGCTTATTTTACTACCGGGAAGCTTAAAAATATAGTTTTTAAAAGCAAAAAGGTAATACGGCTTGCATAGGAAATAGAAAAATAAAATCATTATAAGATATATGGTCCGGAGTATAGGTGTATTGCTTTCCCTGTTATTATCATGTACTATTTATGCGCAGGAAACAGATACTGTTCCTGCGCATCCGTCGGCATTTATAAAATACTTTGACACAGCGAATAAAAAGCTTGTTATTCAGTACAGGAAAAATGAAATGGTATTTGATTCGCGTGGTGTGTTTCATTTTGTGCGTGACTTGCCGGATGATATGTGGCAGATCGCCAAATCACCTTTTCAAAAATCGAACTTAAAAGGTCTGGCGCTGGTAGCTGCTTCCACAGCGATATTATTACCACTTGACCAGTTATGGTTGGATGATGTAAGGCAGATATCCAGAAGTATACATTTGTCGGATGCTACCAGTTATGGTGTTGCAGGAAGGATCGGGGAGGCTAAAATCATCAAATATCCCCAAAACTTTAATTCCGCATTATATCAATTGGGGGAAGGAGGGACGAGTATGTTCTTAGCCGGCGGATTATGGGTATATGGAAAAATAAAAAACGACTTCCGCGCTATACAAACAGCCGGTGATTTAGCCGAAACTTTTATCATCATGGGGGTTACCACGCAGATATTAAAGCGTATATCCGGAAGGGAAAGCCCTTTTGTGGCCACTGCGAAAGGCGGCGCCTGGTGCCCACTGCCTGCTTTCAGGGAGTACCAGAAAAACACTCCCAAATATGATGCTTTCCCTTCAGGGCATTTAGCTACGATGATGGCGACAGTGACCGTGTTAAGCAGTAATTACCCTGAAAAAAAATGGATCAAACCTGTTGGTTATTCGGTAATGGGATTAACGGCATGGGCAATGATGAATACGGAAGTCCATTGGATAAGCGACTATCCACTGGCGCTGGCTTTAGGCTATCTTTCAGGTAAGGTATCCTCCATGAAACATGTGAAAAAAATTGTTTCTAAAGAAGTAAGCTTATAAAGACAGGCTATTCTGTATCCCGCGGACTGCTGCATTAAGTCTGAAATGGTCTGTTGATTATTTGCTCATCGCCAACTTGCATTTTTTCCGTAATTTCGCCAATTAGCCTTTTCTGAACAAAAGGCAATCCTGAACGTTTTAAAGTATGGCCTTACCACACCTGATCAAGTTTGTATACAACAACGGTACAGACGAAGTAATCCGCCGCGGGAAAAAGATCCACTCTATCGGATACGTTGAACTGGTTGAGCATGACGATTTGCTGGGCTCAGTCACTTTTCGTGTAAAAGACGACAGCTACGCTACTTTCTATAAAGTATACATACAAAAATATAAAGACCCCAAAGGGCTTTCCGTGCGTTGCACCTGCCCTTATAACCTTGGTGATATATGCCGTCATGAAACCGCAGCTTTATTGCAGTTGCAGGAACTGCTGGACAAGAATATTCTTGGAGAAAAAGATATCCTGTATCACCAGCGGCATACCGTGATCAAGATGAAAGACATTGATCTTAAGACGATCAAACTATTGAGCTCTCCTGAAAGCTATGCCGAGGCAGAGACAATAATGCGGTCTCAGAAGGCGAACATTTTATCTGCGGCAAACGAGCGTGTGGAGGCCAGCCTTGTTGTCGGGGGAGATACCTTTATCGTAGTACTACAGAAAAACGAAGAGAGGAACTTTGATACTTCCTGCAAATGTGAAGAGCAGGGGCATCCGTTATGTGTGCACAAAGTAGCCGTATTCCTGCAATTGCTCAATGCTTACGGACCTCATTATTTTGATTCGATACGCAACTGGGATAAACAAAAGAATAAATTGCTTGAGGCGTATGGTTATTCGCTGGAAGATGATCTTACAGGCAAATTTGAGTTTGCATACAAAGAAGGCAAGCCGTTTCTCCGGGTGCTGGATCCGTCTATCAAGCGGCTGGATCCCGTTGCACAGGCCACAAAGCCAAGAACGGTGGCGGCGGCAGAAGCAGAAGTAAAGGAACCTGAAGTAGCAGTAGAGACGGCAGTTTCTGTGCCCAATGCCCAACGGATCGGCCTCGTTTTTAACGGATCCAATAAAACCTATCCATATTTTTCATTAGATGCAGTAAGCGGGGAAGCTGCGGAAGACGGAACGGGATTCACGGGCAAGGTAGAACGGCTGGATCTGGGTAAGTTTGTGAATGCAGATATTTTCCCCGAATCTGACCGCCAGTTGCTCCAGCAGGTAAGAAAGCTGCAGGAAGCCGAGGTCAATAAATATGTGAGCCGCAATTCCCCCTTCTCCGGGATATGGGAAAATATTATTCATTCCGAAGAAGATGAGCTCCCCGAAGAAACAAGGTCTCTTATCACCGAATACTGGTATCCCAAACTTATAAAGCTGCTGAATGAGCAAAAAGACAGTGCCCTTACTTACTTTTTACCTCCAAAAAAGAATTTTGTAACAGCCAACCTGCGGCCTGCTCAATTGTCGGAGGAAGTAGTAACCCCGGTCTTTCTCATTAAGTCGCAGAAGAACAACATAGAGCTGTCCTGTCATGTGCAGGTAAACGGCACGGAAGTAGGCCTTGAGGAAAATGAATGGCCGGGTAATATGCTTTTTAAATATGCCGATACCTTTTACAACTGGAACCGCCAGGAAGACATTGCGGAAGTAGAAAGATTTTCAGGCAGGCCGGTCATTACAATACCTTCGGAAGATTGGCCGGGCTATCTTCAGAAAGAGATCATACCCCTTACTAAAGAGTACAAGGTAAAATTTGACAAAACCCTTGTGCATGAAGTAAAGGACGGGAGCCCTGATATAAGAGTATTGTTGCAGGAGAAAGGCGAATACCTCGTGTTCGTGCCGGTATTCTCCTACAAAGGCTTTGAAACCCGTTTCAACGAAAAAGATATCATCACCATAGCAGTCAATGATAAAGTACTTGAGATACACCGCGACAGGCAGGCGGAAATGCAGTTCATTAAAAAGCTGGAAAACCTGCATTCAAATTTTATTCATCCTGAAGGGGCGGCTACACTGGCATTAAAAGGCGCCGATGTGCTGAAGAACAACTGGTTTTTCCTTTTTGTGGACAGCATGAAGGAAATGAATGTACCGGTGGTGGGCTTTGATGTGTTGAAAAACTTTCGTTTTAATACAGCTCGCCCTTCTACACAGATCCATATCAGCAGCGGTACAGACTGGTTTGATGCAAAAGTGAATGTAGTGTTCGGGGAACAACAGGTAAGCATAGCCGAAATAAAACGCGCTTTGGCCAATAAACAGCAGTTCGTGCAACTGAATGATGGCACGCTTGGTATTTTGCCGGAGAACTGGCTAAAAAAATATTCACTCTTATTCCGGGTAGGCGAAAGCAAAAGCAATTCTCTCCGGTTGTCAAAATATCATCTGAGTGTAATTGATGAATTATACAGCGAGAGAGATGAGACCGAAGTAATGATTGAGCTTGAGGAAAAATATAACCGCCTTCGCGGGTTTAACCGTATTAAGGAAATAGATCCGCCCGCCCGGCTGGCGCATGTGCTGCGTCCCTACCAGGTAGCGGGCTATCACTGGCTCAATTACCTGAGCGAGGTAGGCTGGGGTGGTATTCTTGCGGATGATATGGGTTTGGGAAAGACGGTGCAGGCATTGTCATTCCTGCAATTCTATAATGATACCAATCATTCCCTAAGGGCAATAGTAGTGTGCCCTACCACCCTGATGTTCAACTGGGAGAATGAAATAAAAAAATTCACTCCTGATCTTACTTATCTTATTCATCACGGGGGAGACAGGACAAGAGATAAGGAAGCTTTTGCTGCTGCTAATATTATCATAACCACCTATGGCACGTTGCGGAGCGATATCAAGCTGCTTACGGAAATGCAGTTTGACTATGTCGTTCTTGATGAATCACAGGCGATCAAAAATCCCCAGAGCAAAGTTACCAGGGCAGCCGGACTGCTTATTGCCAAAAACAGGCTTTGCCTGAGCGGTACGCCGCTTCAAAACAACACATTCGATATATATGCCCAGATGAACTTTCTCAACCCGGGTATGCTGGGCACAGTGGAATATTTCAGGAATGAATTTGCAACACCCATTGACAAATTCGGTGAGCAGGACAGGAAAGATCACCTGAAGAAGCTGCTGTATCCTTTTATCCTCCGCAGGACCAAAGAGCAGGTGGCCAAAGACCTGCCGGATAAAACAGAGACCATCCTCTTCTGTGAAATGCAGGACGATCAGCGGGAGATATATGAAGCTTACCGCAATGAATACCGCAATAAAATACTTGGTGTTATCAACGAACAGGGGATTGCAAAATCTCAACTGACGATCCTGCAGGGATTGATGAAGCTGCGCCAGATCTGCGATTCACCGGCTATCATGAATGAACCTGAAGCATACCCCAACCATTCCATAAAGCTCGAAGAGATAGGCCGTGAGATCACAGAGAATATCAGCAATCATAAAGCGCTGATATTTTCCCAGTTCCTTGGCATGCTCGCGCTGATCAAGGAAAAGCTCAAAGCGCTGGAAGTGCCTTTTGAATATTTTGACGGCAGCACTTCCGCTACAGAACGCGAAAGGGCCATCAACCGTTTCCAGAGTGACGACACCTGCCGCGTATTTCTTATCTCGCTAAAAGCGGGAGGCGTGGGTCTGAATCTGACCGCAGCAGATTATGTGTATATCGTTGATCCCTGGTGGAATCCTGCGGTAGAACAGCAGGCGATTGACCGTACACACCGCATAGGACAAACCAAGAATATCTTCGCCTACCGTATGATCTGTAAGGATACCATTGAAGATAAGATACTGCAGTTGCAGGAGAAGAAAAGATCACTTGCCAGGGACCTGATCGCAGACGACTCCAGTTTTGTGAAGAGCCTTTCGAGGGAAGATGTGGAATACCTGTTTAGTTAAGTGGTAAGTGGTAGGTGATAAGTGGTAAGTAGACGCAAGGCATGCCTTGCGCCTTAGCCTATGTCCTGAATTATTGCGGGTTAACGGGCTGCCGTAATTTCCGGCTTTCAGGTCTGAAGTACCAGGATATAATAGTGAGGGTAATCAACAAAACAGGGCCGAATAAGGTTTTTGCTTCATCACCGGCGGCGAAGTGGGAAAGTACAGCGCCTGACATAACAAAAAAGAAACCGGCGTAAGCCCATTCTTTGAGTAAAGGAAACCGGGGAATGAGAACGGCGACCACGCCTGCTATTTTCCAGACCCCAATAATGGTTAAGAAATAGATCGGGTACCCCAAATGGTTCATCATATCCACCTCTTCCTTCATTTTCATCAGTTGAACAATTCCTGTTGAGGTCATTCCCAATGACAGCCATACTGTAGCAATCCAATAGATAATTGTACGCTTTTTGTTTGAAGCGTTGTTTTGTTTTGACATTGATCACGATTTTGGTTATTGCTTATTAGCACCTGATGCATGAATAATTTCCTGCAGGCGGTCGTGCGCCATATTAATGCCATAAGCAAAAGGCATTTTCAGTTGTTTTGCCCTGTGCGCCTCCGAGCGGAAGATGGTTTGAATTGTAAGCTTGCTGGTATCCGGGGTAAGCTGTTCAAATTGCAAAAATTCAAGCTGCACATCAAAACCGGCATTTTCCATTTCAAATGTGCGCACAATTTTTTGATTGGCAACCATATCATGAATGGCGCCATGCGCTTTAAACAATATATTTCCCTGCCCGTCGGATGTTTCAAATGCATAAGCGCCCAATGGCTTATTATCAAGCTTTAGTACTTTGGTCCCCATCCATTGTTCAAGCAGCCCGGGTTCGGTATAAGCTTTAAATAAAAGTTCCACAGGAAGGTCAAATTCCCTTGTGATCAGTATATCCGGCTTCCCGTCTTCGGCAAGCACTTTTGTTTTGCGTTCCATATTGTGTTATTTTTTTGATTTGTATTGTTTCATTACTGCTTCCAGCTTGTTAAACCTGTCGTCCCACATATTGCGGAAAGGCTCAAGAAAATCAGCGATCTCTTTCATCTTTTTAGGATTGAAATGATAATAAATCTCCCTGCCGTTCTGCTCCTGCTTCAGCAGCTCACATTCGGTAAGAATTTGGATATGCTTTGAAATGGTTTGTCTTGTCGAATCAAAATTAGCAGCGATGGCGCCCGGCGTCATGGCATGAGCGGCTAACAAGGTAAGTATAGCCCGGCGGGTGGGATCTGCTATTGCCTGAAAAACATCTCTTCGTAAATCCATTATGCAGCTATTTGACTGCAAATATATATGCAGTTATTTAACTGCGCAAATTTTATTTTGATATTCCACGAATTCCAGCGTCCCGCACGGCAGAATGATTTTTAGATACACAAAGCCACGAATGCACAAATAAATATATTAAAATACATTCGTGCACTTGTGGCTATCTTTCCTTTTATTCGGGGCTGATTTATATATACATCGCGTTGCGGACTTCCATAACTACATAATGCTTCTTCTTTTTGTTGGTTTGCAATACGATGGACTGCCCGTTGGTAACACCCATCAGCAGGATACCCAGCGGGGAGATCGCTGATATTTTTCCCTTCCAGTCATCTCTTTCATCGGGCGGAACGACCTTGTACTGGATGTTCTGCCGTAAATGAATATTCCGGAGCGTTATAACGTCATACAGCCGGGAAACATTATTGGGAAAGTCTGCTGTTGTTACCAGTTCTGCATTGGTAAGCCTGTTTTTAATGCCGTTTCTTTCTGCATCGCTCAATAAAGCGAAGCGCTTATCGGTTTCCAGCGCTTGTGTAAGTAGCTTATGGTCTTCATCCAGTAATATGAACCTGTTTTCCATTGTAAATTTTAATTGATATAAATAAAATAATTACAGGTATGTGCTAACAACATACCAATCTACTTTGCCACCAGGCAAAGCATACATTTATATCCCCCGGAACTTAAAGCAGTTGCCGGGGCCTACTTATTGAAGTCTTTGAGATTTGAAAAGGCATAGAGACGCCTACCCGCAAAAGGAACAATGCGGTTAAAGGATAACGTGGAATCAGAGTAATAAATGATATGGTTAAATCTATGCCTGTGCATTTGAGCAAAAGTACGAAATATATAGGTGTCAGGTTAGAACATTAACTTATATCTAACCGGTATATCATACAGCCTGGATAAATTATTTGTTAAAGCTGGATCACCCTTTCTATGCCTGTCTGTTGCAGAAAATATTCATCGTGTGAAACAACAATCAGGGTTCCCTGGTATTCATTAACAGCGTTGGTCAGTATTTCAATGTTTTGTATATCCAGGTTATTGGTCGGTTCGTCTAAAATTATAATGTCTGGTGAATTATTGCTTATGATCAGACAGCATAGCATTAAACGCATTTTTTCGCCGCCGCTCAAAATACTGCAAGATTTATCCCAATCTTCTTTCCTGAATAAAAACCGGCTAAGCCTGATTTTTACTTCATGCTCCTGTAACGCGGTGGTATTGAACTTTTGTGCTTGTTCGTAAACAGTAAATTGATTATGAATGAGGGAATAATCCTGGTCAATATAAACAGCCTGAACGTCTGCTTTGTGAACGGCGCCTGTTTGCGGCGCCATGCTGCCTAAGATGAGTTTGATCAGTGTGGTCTTTCCTGAGCCGTTCAACCCTTTTAAAGCGATACGTTCACCGCTTTTAATTTGAAATTCCATGTTTTCTGCCCAAAGTAGTTGCAGACCATAACTGACATTAATGCCATCAGCGGTAAAGAGGATTTTTCCTTTGTGCAATGTTGCATGCTCAAAGCCGAATTTCATTTTGTCAGTATCAGGCAGGGAGGAACGGAGCTCCTGCAGCTTCCGCGAAATACCTTCAATCTTTTCGGCGTGAGCGTTTTTCAATTTCGAAGTGCTGTTTTCTGCGCTGTTCCTCAAAGTATTCATCATGATCCGGGCAACACCTGCTTTTTCCTGTTTCCGTTTTCCACGGGCATCTAATTTTTGTTGCCGCTCTGATGTTTCACGCTCTTTTTCTTTGGCTTTCCGCAATGCTTTCTCTTTGTCTTGCAAATCCTGGTGCAAAGCGTTTTGTTCTATTTGCTTTTGCGTCGCATAAAACTCGTAGTTTCCGCCATAAACCTTTATTCCATGTTGGCTCAGTTCGCAAACTGTATCCAGCAGGTTCAATAACTGCCTGTCGTGGCTCACCACAATTAGAGTACTTTGTGTAGATTGAATAAAGTCATACAAAAGCTTTCTGCCCGAAATATCCAGGTGATTGCTCGGTTCGTCCAATAAAATAAGTTCAGGCCGGTAAACGGCAATGCCTGCAAGAAAAACTTTCGTTTTCTGCCCCCCGCTCAACGTTCCTATTTTCTGCGACAGGTCAAGATCCATTAGCCCCCAGTATTCCAAAGCTTCGCTGCAGCGTTCTTCAACCGTCCAGTCATCGCCAAGCAAAGTGAAATGCTCTTCTGAAACGCTGCCATTTAAAATTTCTTTCAGGGCTTTCGTCTTGTCTTCAATTTTCAATGCCTGCGCTATGGTCAGATGATTGAACTGTCCGAAGATCTGCGGTACAAAATACGGACTGGTATCAACGATTAATCGTCCGTCCGAAGGTTGTACTTCCCCGGCTATTATTTTCAATAAGGTGGACTTACCTGTCCCGTTATTACCGATCAAGGCTATTTTATCGTGGTTGTTTACTGTAAGATGGAGATTATCAAACAGCAGGTCTTTATTCGGATGAGTATAGGAAACACCCTGTAGAATAAGCATAATTTCTTTCTTAAAAATTCAACAATAAATCAAACCGCCCTGCGGCCTGGTTGTTTTTGTATCTGAAAGAAATTATATTCTACATTGCCGGCTTTTGATTTACAGTTGTGAAATGCTCTCCTCTGCTTTATGCTAATACTTATGTTGCTTATGAAGGAAACGTGTAAAGAAATACTGAGGGAAAACTGGGAGCTAAAAGTAAAAATATAGTTACTGGTTTTTCCTTTCTCCTTTAATTTTTTTTACAAATGCTTCAGTGACATTTGCCAGGGCTGCAATTTTAGCAATTCCAAAACCGGTATTCAAAAGCAGGTTTCTTACAAATTGTTCCTTGCCTTTTTCTATACCTTTTTCAATGCCCTTTTCAATCCCCTTTTCAATGCCTCTTTCCATACCTCTCTCCATACCTCTTTCCATACCCTTTTCCTCTGCTGTTTTCAATACAGAATATTCTGTCCATTTATCCAAAAGGTTTTTTTCGTACAACATATATTCTTCCTTTTTTAGATTGGCGACTTCAGAGATATGGAATAATTTCTGAAATATCCTTCGGTGTAAAATTACCGGAATTTTTTCCAATTTCCACAGGTTGCGCAGTACATACAGCCAACGTTGCAAATCTGTCTTAATATCTTTTTCTTTCAGGTTAAAATTGGGGAGCTCTAAAAATATGAATCCCAATTTGTTATAAAACGTGTGCCCAGTTTCTTCTTCTGCCAGCCGCACCCGATGCAGGTATTTATCCTGTGGAGTATTGTCGAAATTAAAGTCCATTAATCCAATAAAATATATTTCTGTTAACTCATAATCCCAGTTCTTATTGCCTTTAGGCGCTTGCTCATACAATTTGCTGGAAGTATAAAAAATCGCCCGGTCAGTAAAGAATTTTTGTTCCGCCCGCTGCATCTCAATGATAAAGGTTTCGCCGTCCCCTCCCGTACAGGTAAGATCAAAAATGGTTTTGCGGTAACGTTTTACAGGACCATTGTTTTCCTGTGCATTATATACCAGGTCTTTGATTACTTTTCGACCTTTAAACAGCTCATTGAGAAACGCGATCAGCAGGTCTTTATTTGGCTCAGAACCAAAAATTCTTTTGAACCCGAAATCAGTTAGCGGATCAATATACCTGCCTATTGGGATAATCGGTGGTTTTTTCATTTTGGTCATAGCCAAAGATAGCATTCCACTGAATATATTCCATCCGGATTTTAAACCACTTATTTTATAAATCTCTTGGAATACTACTGTCTTTAGCCAGCATCAGTACGTTGCAGTCTACTCCAAGTATTTTCTTTGCCTGTGCTTTGGGCATTGCCCCAACACTATTTAATTCAAAGCGGCTTACCGTATTGTTTACTTCTTCAATGCTCATTATCTTTCCGTCAAACCAGGCTTTGCATTCAGGAGATACCGCAACTTCTTCCTTGCTAAACCATGCTACGCCGGACTCCGTGAATGCATGAGGAATACCATCTATTACCCGGATTGGCCTGATTGAATTTTCTATTTCTTTCTCTTTGTCATTTTGAATAATCTGTTCCTGTAGTTTTTTCTGGACATAACTATAGGTAATCAATTCGTTCTTCACAATAATAGAATGAATGGAAGGGCGTACTCCTTTGCTTTTATCTTTTTCGGTGACCATCCCTGCTAATACTACCAGATGGTGAGAGATATTATCAGAATTGGCGGTACTGTTAAGTGACAGTTCTCGGGAATATCCATTTTTGAGATATCTGATACAAATTAGCCTGGGCATATTGACTTCTATGGGAACATTCAGGGTATAAAATCCCCGATTGTCAGAAATAGTTTGTAGTCCTGTTATAGAATCCCTGACAGTTACCCCGGCAATAGGCAGCTTAGAGAAACCGTCAAATGTAATTCCTGAAACAGACAATATGGCTTTATTTGCCAATGCACTATGATCTTTTCTGAAAGCCATGATCATCACTGCCATTAGCGGCACAATAAACAGGAACTTCAGCAGGTGGATGCCTGTGCTTTTCATTTTGTTCATCATTGCTATTCTTTTTTTGAGTGAAGAAAAATTAAAAGGAGATACTATAGCGAACCTGTGGTCGCCCAATACTTTCAGCAACAGGTACTGGTATTGCTTTTTATCAATGCCGTCCTGTAATACTTTATCATCAGCCAGGTATTCCAGGTTTTGCTTTATTGAGTTTCGCAGCCACCATACAAAGGGATTATACCAGTTGAATACGCACAATAATTCCGCCCATATTATATCAATGCTGTGCTTTTGCCTGATATGCACAAACTCGTGCCTTATGATCTCTTCTATATCTTTTGTTTCATGCAGATACCGGTTGATAAAGACAGATCTGCCAAAGGCAAAAGGAATGATCCTGCTGTTTACCTGGTATAGCTTCACCTTTTCATCAGAAATAAGCGCAGCCTTTCGTATCAATCTCCTTAAGGAAAGGAGTTGTATGGCAAATCGTATTACCATTATCATAACGCCGGTAAGGAATAGCACAAAAAGCAGATCTGTGGCCGGCCGCGCAGTCCCATTCACGTCCGCGACTACGTACGAAGAGATGGCGCTCACCGGCATTATGGAAGGAATGAGTTCAATAGTTTTATAAACCGTCATATTGCTACTTTGCGCTACTCCGGAAATATCGATAAGCGGTATAAAAAAGCACAGAAAGGTATAGCCCAGCAGGTAAAACCGGTTCCAGTTGTAAAACGTCAGTCTTTTCAGCACTAACTGGTAAAACAGGCAGACAATACTGAAGCTTACAGACAGCTTTAAAATATATTCCCCGAAATAAGGCATGGCATGTATTTTAGTTGGGTGCTATTTTTTCCTTCCCTCTATCATCGCTATGATCTCTTTCAGCTCTTTGGGACTTAATTTTTTTTGCTCAACAAAAAAGTTGATCAGCGAAGTATAAGAGTTATCGAAATAATTTTTGACAACATCCCCCATAAAGCTTTTTTTAAAGTCTGCCTCTGATAATACCGGGGTATAGAGATAAGTGTTACCGATAAGCCTTGAAGAAATATATCCCTTCCGTTCAAGGTTCTTTATAGTAGAGGCAACAGTAGTGTAAGGCAATTGTTCACTCATGTTTTCCATTATGAGCTTGATATTGCCTTCTCCGGCTTTGTACAACGCCTGCAATGCTCCCTCTTCCTGGGGTGTAATCTTCTCTAACATTTACGAACTTTTCGTAAATATACGAAATTATCGTAATTATCAAATTTATTTTCTGCTCTTTTACCTTCCGTAACTCTTTTTCTTTTCATCAACCCGTCAAAACGCCTCTCAAAACAATCTGCTGCCGCAAAACGGCATTCTCTATACCTTGGCAAAAAATATCGCTTATGCATGCAAAACATTTTTCATTGGCACTATTGTGCTCGGTTATGTGCACCGTGGCGCTGGCGCAAAAAAACAAAAACGCACCTCCTGCCCCGCCCGTTGCAGATACAGCCAAAAAATCAGCCGCCAAATCGCCAAAGCCGACTATTGAGGATAAAACAAAATCCTCGAAAGAAAATGAAGGTCTTTTCGCGGTATACCAGGACACTGCTACGGGGAGTGTGCAACTATATATCAGAAAAGATCAGCTTGGCAAAGAATATATCTACCAGAGCTTTTCGTTGGGAGGACCAACTTCCCTGTACCTCAACCAGAATATGATCAGGACTACTTTTATCTTCAGTATCAGCAAAAGCTTCGACAAGCTGGAGTTTTCACAGCAGAACACACGCTTCTATTATGATCCGTCCAATGCAGTGAGCAAAGCCGCCAATGTAGATGCAGCGCCAGCCACGTTTTTCTCGGAGAAAGTGGTGGCAGAAGATTCGGCAGGCTACCTGGTAGCGGCAGACGGACTGTTCCTGAGCGAAAAATTAGATCCCATAAAGCCCATTTTACCTCCCGGTATCCCTCCCACCAAAGTGTTTAATCTTGGAAATCTGAATGTGGCCAAATCAAAATACGACCAGATCAGGTCTTACCCGGATAATACGGATATAGTTGTAGATCTTGCCTATGACAATCCCGTACCCTTCAACCAGGGCGGTGATGATATTACCGATGCACGTTACAATCGTATACGGATGCAGCATTCTTTTCTTGCAGTGCCCGAAGGTGATGATTTCAGGCCAAGACGTGATGACCCCCGTGTAGGCTATTTTGGTGCGGAAGTGCAGGATCTTACCTCCTCTTCCGCCACACCCTATAAGGACTTTATCAGCCGCTGGAAACTTGTTAAAAAAGATCCTTCGGCGGCAGTAAGCGAACCGGTAGAGCCTGTTGTATACTGGATAGAAAATACCACTCCTGTTGAATACCGTGAGATAATTAAAGAAGCAGGAGAAAAGTGGAATGAAGCTTTTGAAAAGGCCGGCTTTAAGCATGCCATAGTAATGAAGATCATGCCCGATACTGCCACCTGGGATCCTGCAGATATCCGCTACAATGTGATCCGTTGGGTGAGCAGCGCTTATCCCAGCTATGGCGCCATTGGCCCCAGCTTTTTTAATCCCCGTACCGGGCAGATACTCGGCGCCGATATCACCATAGAATGGAAAAGCGGTGGTGGCGCTATGGTGAATTATGATGATCTTTTTAACGGGGCTGCAGCGACAGGCATGCCTGCTGTACAGTTGCCCTGGGAAACCACTACTGCGCAGGAAGCCGCGCCGCACCTGAGCTTTGGAAAATCGCACCTCATGTATTGCAATGCCTCACGTGAATTGCAGGCGCAATATACGGCAGGGCTCACCCTGGTGGAAACACTTGACAATAAGCCGGAGGAAATAAAACAGCTTCACAGGGAATTCCTGGTTTATCTTATCATGCATGAGATGGGGCATACCCTTGGGCTGAACCATAATATGAAAGCCAGCCAGATGCTCAGCCCCGACCAGGTAAACGATAAATCTGTCACAGAGAAAATCGGGCTTATAGGCTCCGTTATGGATTATCCCTCTATCAATGTAAGCCCCGACAGGAGCAAGCAGGGCAATTATTTCACGACGAAGGCCGGACCTTATGACCTGTGGGCTATCGAATATGGCTATACTCCTTTCAGTCCGGCAGAAGAAGCGGCCGGATTGAATAAGATCCTCAGCCGCAGTACAGACCCGCAGCTTGCCTTCGGCAATGATGCAGATGATATGCGTGCTCCCGGCAACGGGATTGATCCGCGGGTGATGGTGAATGACCTGAGCAATGATATGATCCGCTATGCCGAAGACCGGTTTAAGCTTGTAAATACCCTGCTGCCCAGGCTGAAAGAGCGTTACAGCCAGCCCGGGGAAAGCCACCAGTTGCTCCGCCAGCGCTATCTTATGCTGCAGACACAACGCCTGCAGATGGCTACTGCGGTCAGCCGCTATATCGGCGGGGTATATGTAGACCGCAGCTTTAATGGCCAACAAACAGCAGCCAAACCATTTACCCCGGTGCCTGCAGCATTGCAAAAGCAATCGCTGGCACTGCTGAGCAAATATATTTTCTCGCCCAATACATTCAATGCAGATGCTACTTTGTTCCCTTACCTGCAGCAACAGCGCCGCGGTTTTAATTTCTTCGGCTCTACAGAAGATTACAAGCCCCAGGCAGTGGTACAGAGCATACAACTGTCGCTGCTGGCACAACTGTTGCACCCGGTTACCTTACAGCGTATCAACAACAGCAGCCTTTACGGCAACACTTACACCACAGCCGACCTTGTTACCGACATGAACAAATACCTGTTTGCGGAAGACCTGAAGAGCAATGTAAACCTCTATCGCCTGAACCTGCAGACAGAATATGTGAAAGCACTGGCAAATATCGCTGCCGGCACTACGCCAAATACGTATGATAATGCTTCCATATCTGCGGCTTTATCCGGACTGAAGAAAATAAAAGCCATGCTGGCAACAGCGGTATCCACTAATGAGCAAACCAGGGCGCACCGTACCAATCTTAATTTCATTATTGATAAAGCGTTGTCGGTAAAATAATATTAGTACGGAGATTTTTAAACCAATGAGATATTAAGGACATTATGGATTAACTATTACTAACTTATTTATGCCCGCCTTGCAGGGTTCAGTACAAAAAAAGCTGCCTCAAATATGGGACAGCTTTTTTTATTAATGCTATTACAACAATTATTCTGCTTCTGCAACCACTTCCTTTACTTCGGGAACCATTCTCTTCATCATTCCTTCAATACCGGCTTTTAATGTGATCATGGAAGAAGGACACCCCGAGCAGGAACCCTGCAGCATGAGGTTTACCACGCCATCATTATAGCTCCTGAATTGTATGGCGCCGCCGTCCATTTCTACAGCAGGCTTAACATAGTTGTCCAGTATTTCCTTAATGCGTTTTACCACATCGTCATCATCGGCGCTGATGGCATTGGATGCTTCGGTTTTCGTAATTACTATCTCATCTTCATTGATCACATTTTTACCTTCTTCGAGGTATTCTTTCAGGAACTGCCGGATAGAAGGTATCACATCCTGCCAGTCAGTTTCCGTGGTTTTGGTGAGTGTTACGAAATTACTTGCGATGAAAACTGCTCTTATAAAAGGAAAACCAAACAGCTCCTGGGCCAGCGGGGAAGGCTTTGCAGATTCCATATCCGGGAAATCAATACTCTTTCCGGGGTACAGCAACTTATTGGCTACAAACTTCATTGTCTCCGGGTTGGGGGTCATTTCCGTATAAATGCTTATTACGGGATTACCTGTCCTGATCATACGCTTCAGATTTAGCAGGCAAAGATACAGAAATCCGGTTATGCTGTAAAACCCTGTACTTTAAGGACGCTGGAATTAGTAGCTTCTTTCATTCAGGCAGTTGCTTAAAAACCTTTTCCTTCACTTTCACAGGATATTGCTTTTTAAGCTTTGCCACCCATTTTTCTTCCAGCAGCGCCTGGTAGTCATTGATCACCATCCCTTTGGCTTCCTCAAAGCTTTTTTGTGCCGGCTCCCGGTAGGTATCAATGATATATACAAAATTGGTTGATCCCCCGGCGGTATCCATTACCGGCGCAGTAAGCGCTCCGGCCTTAATGTCCGCGGGATCACCGGGGATCTGGCCGATATCAAACCTCGACGAGTCGGCAATGATCTTACCATTCGTGCTTTCCGACAGCGTCCGCCAGCGCGGAATATATGACTGGATATTGTCTCTTACTGCTTTGGTTGTTTCCTTATCGCTTGTAGTAAAAAAGATAGCGCTTACACTTGGCCCCCAGGTATAGCTGGTCTTATGAGCATCGTAATATTCACGCAGCGCCGCTTTATCCTCAGCCGCTTTATTCCACACCTGCTTTTCCATTACGTCAAATAAAAGATTGCCTTCTGCAAATTCATTGAGCTGGTTGCGAAAGCGGGTATTATATATTTCAAGGTGCCTGTTATAATACTCATTAGCGGAGAGCTCAACAAATTTTTTCCGGATATCAGCATAAGGGAGAGGCGTATTGGGCCGGTAATTAGAGCGGATGCCTTTCACATAATTCAACCAGTCGCTCATTTTCTTTTGCTCGTTGCCAACGGAAAACAATACCGTTTCACCGGTAATGCCTTTCCCGGGCAGATTAGCCGTTGCAAGCAGCGTGTCTGTAGCCTTCCACAACAGATCGTCGTGCTGAAAGATCTTTGTATATCCCACCTGCTGTACCACATGCTCGCTGAACTTATCCCGCGCAAGGTTCACCCGCGCATCCTGCAGCACGTCTGCCTTATACATGGCAACAGCCTGGCTGCTGTTTGTATTTACCGGTATATGTTTTACGCGCTTCACAATATGCACTCCATACGAAGTTTCAAAAGGAGCCGTAATATCCCCGTCGTGCTGCAAATCAAGCACCGCTTTTTCAAAAACAGGATCATACTTTCCCACGCCAAAGTCGGGCATTAATCCCCCTGTGATATATGCATTTCTTTCTGCGCTGAACTGCTTTGCCAGCGCTTCAAAATCCCCGCCCTTTTTAAGGACATGGTATAAAGAATCTGCAAGCTGGTGCTGGTGTTGCTTTTCTTTAGGGCTTTCGTCGGCAGCATAGGCAAGCAATATCTGGGCAGCGCGCATCTTTCCAAATGTCTGGCGGCTGGCTGTTCTTTTAATGATATGATACCCGATACTGCTCCTGTACGGGGCGGCGAATGCGCCATCTGCTAAATTGTATGCAATGCTTTCGAGGGGATAGGAAAGCGTGAAGACATTGATATATCCCAGGTCTCCTTTATTGTTTTTTACCGAGCTGTCCTGTGAATAGCGCAACGCGACCGCCCCAAAATCTTCTCCTTTCTTCAATGCGGCATACGCTTGCATAGCCGTGCTGAACGCAGCGGCCGTGTCATATTTTTCAGCGCCCGGCGACATATTATTTATATAGTCGGGATCAAAAGGAATGAAGATATGAGCAACCCGCACATCTGTTTTGCTTCTGTGGAAGGCTTCGTTGCACAGAGCGGTCACTACACTATCGTCTGTGCTGTATTCTTCCTCCATCTGCCTTCTGAAATGCTCCAGGTCTGTCTTCTGGCCGGGCATGGTATCCAGCCCCAAATCCCTGGCAGCCTGTACTTTCAGCTTAAAAGCAATAAAAAGATCAAGATAGTCCCGCATAGCTTTCCCGCTCTTATCGCCGGTATTGTTTTTATAAAAAGCGCGCAGGAATTCTTCTTTATCAACTTTGTACCTGCCATAAGTAAAAAGTGTTTGTGCAGTCACACAATAGCAGGAAATAGTGAAGCAGCCAAGGATCAGTATTTTTTTCATAATCGCAGCTTACGCTGATTACATTTTTGCGTTTTTGATTTTCATCTGGAGCAGGTCATCAAGCTGTTCATAGTTCAGCTTCTTAGCGATAATATTTTTGTTCCTGTCCAAAAGATAAAGGATAGGGGTCTGGTACACGTCAAACAGTTGCTTGTATCCCGGTTTGCCTGCGGCGTATTCAGCATCTTTCACTTCCGGCAACTGGTATACATGGTTCCAGCCTTTGAGCCTATGCTCATGAATAAAGTTCATCCAGGCTGCCTTGCCCCCGTCTGTCATCACACCATAGATCTGAACGCCCTGCGCTTTCCATTTATTTTGAAAAAGAGAATCCAGTTTTGGAACTTCTTTCTGACAGTGGCCGCAGGTAGGGTCCCAGAAGCAAATCACGGTATATGGCGCATTAATGCTGTACAACGTTCTGCTTTTGCCGAGCGTATCCACCATATTCATATCAGCCGCTTTTTCTCCGATCAGGTTTGCCATTACGCTGTAGGCTCTGTCAAATACAGCCTTCCTGTATTTCTCATTTAGCCAGTAATCAGCTTTTCCCGGGGCATAATACCGCTCAAAAAGATTTACAAATACGGCATCCTGCCCCATATAGGTAGGATTAATATATTTTTCCGTAAGCGTGGACAACAGGAATTTAAACATTTCCTTATTTGGCTCGGAAGCATCCAGCATCTTGTCGGCGGCTTTTATAAGTGTGTCGGGCTGCTGGATCAGTACATTATTGAAGTAACGCTGGAGCTTGGGCTCAAAAACCGGGGTACGCACCAGGCGTTCGTCGGTGAAGGAAACGCCGTCCCAGTAATGCTGTTTGTAATATTGATAGGCAAAAGTTGAATCATATTTTCCACCCGGGTGTTTAGATGCTTCAGGCACTTTAGGCTCCTGCAACACCCTGAAGATCGCTGCCAGCAGGTTGTCGGGATGAGCCCTGATATACTGCTCGCGGTATTGTGTCATTTCATCGTTCAGCTTTATGATCTCCGCTTTTATTTTCGCAGAATCCGGTCTTCCGGGCTTTTCTTTCAACTGGCTTTGCAGCGCATAAATAGCTTTCCCTTTCTGCTGCGCCGTTTTCTGATATTCCTGGAAAAGATCATTGTCGGGTGAGCCGGTAAATTTGGTATTACCGATAATATCACTGGTGTCGGCGGTTACTGCAAAATGCTGCGCCTTATCAACCAGCATTTCAAACCAGCCGTTCTTTGCGGGAAAAATGACCATGTATACGCCGCCCTGCAGCTTTTCTTTGCCCGAAAAAACCACTTCACTGGCAACATTGAGCGCTACGGAGTCAATAATATATTGTTTGCTGCCAAAATGATGCCCCAGGTAAAGATAACCTTGCGTGAACGGTTTGAGCGTTACTTTGATCTGGTAGCCTTCCTGCGCCCAACCCCATGAAACTGCCGTAAAGAATGCAAAAAGTAAAATGGTTTTCTTCATTATCAGATTTTGTAATCTGTACAAATCTATTCAAAAACTATATTGATATACAGCAATTAACGTACAATTTAGCTTTTTGTTGGATAAAAAAACAGGAGTATGTCGCATACATTCGTGAGAAGTGAAACGTGAGATGCTCACGTTTGTCGTTTCACGATTAACAAGCCCGGCGTGCCAACCTTATGACCTTAGTAAAAGACTATAACTTATGGATGCCACCTTATTATTATTTATACTACATAAGGTAATAGGGTCATTTTACCAGGGTTATGCATGTTATTAAGGTCATAAGGTTTGGGCTCTCCCGATAAACGCCAGGTCTGGCATTTTTTTTCGCAGGCGGGTGATGACGGCCGTGCAGGACCTGCTACCGGTTAGTGTCCAACAGGAAAGTTGTGCATGAAGCGAAAAATTGATAATACGCAAACAACCCGGATTTTCTCCGGGCTGCATCCTGACAGGTTACGGATCATCTATATAAAATTCATACACGTATATTTTTTCCCAAGTATTGCGGCATCATCTGCATCCAGCCACTTATTCAGCACAGTGGCATACACTTCCTTAAAATCTACTTTAAACCTGAGATCGCCATCCTGCAGATCCGAGAGGTCGCATACAGGATTGATCAGCCCCTGCCGGCGAAGCCCTCCGCTCACGAGGAACATATTATTTGCCGTACCATGATCTGTCCCGTTACTGGCATTCTGAGCTACCCGTCTTCCAAATTCCGAAAAGGTAAACAACAATACATCTTCAAAACGGTGATTGGCTTTAAGATCATTTACAAAAGCAGCTATGGCGTTATCCATTTCGGTAAACAAACGCTGTTGCTGCGCATCCTGGCTTACATGCGTATCAAAACTTCCGAGCGATACATAATATATTTTTGTGTTGATATCTGAGAATATCAGTGAAGCAATGGTCCTTAAGCTGTTACCCAGCCCGGTAGCAGGGTATACCGCAGCGGAAGGATGAAGCCTGCTTTGCCTGAAAATATAATCTGCAGAAGATAATGTTTCTGCAAGGGTCTTATATAAATAATCAGCAGGGCTTTCCTGGTGTAAAGCTTCATGGCTGGCACGTATATCCTTAAAAAAGGTTTCGTTCGATGTACCGTATAAACGTTTGGGATCTTTTACTGCCAGCCCGTTCATTATATCACCTTTAAGCGCAAGGCTGAGCACCTCATCTATTTCTATTGCCTGCGTGGGCTTGTCGCACTGACTGCACTGGGCGTCAAGATAACGCCCTGCCCAGCCGGAATGCAGGTATTGATCGCTGCTGCTGGCAGACTGCCAGATATCCATACTGCGGAAATGGGAGCGATCCGGGTTCGGGTAGCCTACACTGTTAATAATACCGAGACTGCCTTCATCATATAACTGCCGGAAAGTATTCAGGGCAGGATGAAGCGCTGCCTCATCATTAAGCTGTAATACTTTCGACGCCGCGATCCCCAATTGAGGTCTTGCCTTATAATACAGGTCATCCCGGAAAGGAATGACGGTATTCAACCCGTCGTTGCCGCCGCTCAGTTGGACGACGACCACCACTTTGTTGCCGGGCGGCACGGCATTCTTATTTTCAAAAGCCTTCAAAAACCGCGGCAGCAATATGGAAGCTGTTGCCAGCGAGCCAGCCTGTATAAATTCTTTTCTTTTAATAAGCATATGCAATTCTTTCCGGTGTTAAGCTAATCGTGAAACGATAAACGACAAACGTGAGAACCTCACGTCTTACGTTTCTCTTCTCACGAATCTATGCGACATAACAGCCTTAACATGCCAACAGATGCACATCAGCACATCTGGTATTCAGGCAGGCTCATCATACGGATGGTGGCCGACCTGATAAAATTATCTCTCGACGATACATCAGCATGCTTACGGACAAGCTCTTCCTGTACCGTTGTATCAGTCTGCAACAATACGCCTGCCATCGCGCCTATAAGCTTTTCTTTAGGTATATCTGCAAATATTCCTGTATAGATGCCCCACTCAATGTCAGCATTGAATATTTTCCGTTCTTTCGCCCGGAAACGGACCGTTGCTTCATCATCTTTTCTGCCCATCATCTGGTCATCGTCGTCCTTTGGTCTTACATTCAATATATCCGCATCACTCAGCAGCCCCGGCAACCGCATCCGCATCATAAGCGTGGAACTGTCAATCCAGTTTTTACCCCCGGGCCAACCCGCCACATTGGGAGGATATAATAATACCTGCCCTAATATGCGTTGCAAAGTCAGTAAAGCATTACTGTTTTCAATATGCATAGGCAGCATGCGCCGGATGCCGACAATAAGCTCGACTGGTGATTTTATCCTGGCTCCCGCATTTACCCTGTCATAAAACCATGAGGCAGTAAATATCTCTTTCAGCAGCGCTGCAATATCATAGCCGCTATTGTAAAAGTGATCAGCAAGCGCCGCGATATTATCATTATCCAACTGTTCATTCACGAAGAAGCGATATATTTTCTGAACAATAAAACGGGCGGTCTGCTTTTGATCAAGCAAAATATCCAGCACGTCATCACCATCAAAATTGCCTGTTTTACCAAGCACCGTTTTTTCACCGGTGTCATGCTGCTGCCTGCGAAAAACAAATTGACCTGCAGGGTCAGCGCCCCATCCGGTAAATGCACGGGCAGCTTCCTTCACATCCGTTTCTGTATAGTTACCCCTGCCCAGCGTGAATAATTCCATCACTTCCCTCGCAAAATTCTCATTGGGATGTCCTTTTCGGTTCTGATTATTGTTGAGGAAATTCATCATGGCGCCGCTTTTGGATACCTCATGCAGCAGATCTCTGAAGCTGCCGAGGGCGGATCGTCTTATAATATTCAAAAGTGCCTGCTGATATATTGCGTTAGTATTCCTGCAGGCGAAATGACCATGCCAGAAGAAAGCAGCTTTTTCAAGCAACTGGGCATCTGTTGTCACCATCGTGTCCAGCCAGGTGAGGTTGAGACGATTTATACTGTCGCGGTTCTTTACCCTCAGCAGTTTCTTTTCATCGTCCGGTACCATTTTCCTCATGCTCATGCCGGCAGCATTGGCGGCCAGGGCAGTAAGGTCTTTATCAATCACATCAAGATCTTCCGTCTTTTTTTCAGAAGACATACACAGGGAATGATATAATTTTTTTGCGGAAATATGCCGGAGCCCGGGAAGCTGCGACGCGGAAGGACCAAATCCCGCCCTCCATAAAAGATGAAGATTATGCTGCTGTGCCGCTGACGCCATAAGCAAATTTGGGGGTAAGACCATTTTTGTGTCCTAAGGTTTAATTATGCTACGATAAAAAGAGTATATAACGATAGATGAAAGCTCTGTTATTTACCGCCCTTAATTTATTTTTTATATACTTGCAATCAAAGGCGCATTTTCAACCCGGACATCAAAGTGATAATTATGAAATTCAGAATGCTTACTTCCCTCTTTTTTTTATTATTAACCCGGTACTCCGGTTTCTCCCAGTCCCTTGATCTTTCAAATGCCATCGTATGGGTAGAAGATACTAAAGCAGTATCACTTAATAAACCGCTGCAGGTACTAAAAGAAGAAGTGGAGAAAAGAACCAGGATACAGTTCACTGTTGCAAACAAAATCCCCAAAGAACATGGGGCAGTTATATATCTTGTTGCAGAAGAGAGAATATCGAAATTACCCAAAGCATTGGAGGAAGCTTTGACTACATTACCCGCTCCCGGCAATGAGGGATACCGCCTGCTGGTATCAGCATCATCGTCTGCCGTAATTATTTCAGGCAAAGATGCAAGAAGTGTGCTGTACGGAATAGGAAGATTGCTCAGGAAAGCCGATATGCAGCAAGGCAGGATAACGCTGCCTGTTGCGGCAACGATCTCTTCAACTCCGGCCTATCCCATCAGAGGGCACCAGTTAGGCTTTCGCCCTAAAACCAATTCTTATGATGCTTTTTCTGTAGAGCAATATGACCAGTATATAAGAGAGCTTGCGTTGTTTGGCGCAAACAGCATTGAGATATTGCCCCCACGCACGGATGACGAAGATACCAGTGTGCACATGAAGCTGCGTCCGGAAAAAATGATTATTGAGCAGTCGCGCATCTGCAAGGCTTACAACCTGGACGTATGGATGTGGTACCCGAATATGGGAAAAGATTATACCAACAGGCAGGAACTGCGCAAAGAGCTGCAGGAGCGCATGGAAGTATTCGCTTCACTTCCAAAGCTGGATAATGTTTTTGTGCCGGGAGGAGATCCCGGCGACCTGGAACCCGGAGTATTGTTTGACTGGCTGGGAAAAATTGCCATAACATTGCGGCAATTTCATCCTAATGCCAAAATATGGGTATCTCCACAGGTCTTCCGCCCCACTCAAAAATGGTTTGACGAGTTTTTCAGGCAGGTGAACTCCGGTTACCCGTGGCTGGGAGGCGTGGTATTTGGGCCCTGGGTCAAGATACCTATTGCAGAGCTGCGTCAGTTGGTGAAGGCTGATATTCCCATCAGGAGATATCCTGACATTACACACAGCCTTAGCTGCCAGTATCCCATACCCGACTGGGACCTGGCTTATGCGCAAACGCTGGGCAGGGAATGTATCAACCCCCGCCCGCAGGATGAAAAGCATATACATAATGTGTTTGCCAAATATGCTTCCGGCAGCATCAGCTACTCCGAAGGTACAAACGATGATGTGAATAAATTCATCTGGAGCGACCAGGACTGGGATCCTTCCACGCCAATAATAGAAACTATAAGAGACTATACCCGGTTGTTTATGGGCTCAGGTATTTGTGAAGCAGCAACACAGGGTATTTTTAATTTAGAAAAAAACCTCCGCGGTCCTTTGCTGAGCAACAATACGGTAGAACAGACCCTGATGCAATGGCAGGATCTTGAGCAAAAAGCGACTCCCGCCCTGATGAAGAATTTCCGGTTCCAGATGTGCCTGCTGCGTGCATATTATGACGCTTATGTAAGGCGTAAGCTTATTCATGAAACAGCGCTGGAATCAGAGGCAAGAACGGTATTGAGTGCTGCAACGCCCGCAACATCCTCGATTGCTGTATTAAAAGCCAGAATGATATTGCAGCAGGGGCAGGATGAGCCCGTTGCACCGGCATTGAAGGAAAAATGTTATGTGCTCGCAGACTCCTTGTATAGCAGCATCGGTGCACAGTTGACAATAGAAAAGCACGGCGCTATGCCCGGCAGGGGGAACTTCATTGATAATATGGATATTCCCCTGAATGATGCCCCATGGTTAATGGATCAGTTGAATGTGCTGGATCGGATCGCTGATGATGAGGAAAGAGCAAAGCAGCTCTACGCGATGCTGCATCGCACGGATCCCGGCCCCGGCGGTTTTTACGATCATTTCGGCAACCCCGAGAGCAACTACAGGATAATCTATGGCAAAACCTGGGCGGAAGACCCCGGCAGTCTTTCCTCTCCAAGGAAAAGCTTCGGCGTAGGCGTAATAGGAGAAGAATGGGTGCATGAAGTGCAATCAAAAGGTTTTTCGGGGGAAACCACACCTGGTCCCTGGATGAGCCAGATCAATACCCTGTATGATACGCCCCTGAAAATTGAATATAACAATCTCGATACCGCAGTGCAATACAAAATGCGGATAACTTATACCGGGAGGTTCCGTTCCAGAATAAAGCTTGTTGCCAACGATAATATTATCATCCACGATTTTATGCAAACCGGTACAAAGCCTACTTATGAATTTGATATTCCCAGGGAAGCTACCGCCTCGGGTAAAGTGGTGTTCTCCTGGACCTGCGGCGAAGGAGAAAGAGGCTCACAGGTTACGGAGATTTGGCTGATGAGGAAGTGAAATGAGTTGCCCGGTAACAAAAAAAGATCACCCCCTATAGCATGCAGCTATGTAAAGTGGTCTTTTAAACCGGCGTTATGTCAACAATGATTTTTCGTATTTCTTTGTGAGAGGTGAGGCGATAAATGTGAAATGCTCACATTTATCGTCTGCCTGCCATGCCTACGGCAGGTAAACCGGTAGACAAGTCTGCCGTTTCACGTTTAACATAACACTAAGTTACAGGACTGAACTATTTAATCAACCCTGAAGGAAATCTTGCAGATACACCCGTAAGAAGCCACCCTGCCGTCTTTTACGTGAGCCTTGATATCTTTTACATAAACAGAATCAATATTCCTAACTGTCTTAGATGCTTCTGCAACGGCTTGCTGTATAGCGTCATCAATTCCTTTTTCTGAAGAAGCAATAACTTCAATGACTTTTACAATAGGCATAACAATACATTTTTATTAAACAAATTAAAATATCAGCTGAAAGTTAATTTATTTTTAAGACTTTCGTCCACGTATTATGCCTGTCTCTGCCTGGTCCATCGCGATTTATCTTTTCAAAAATAAAAAGTACATTTATTGTGTAAATGGATAAATCTCCTCACATGAAATTTTTTATTACCATACTGCCGGGGCTGCTTTTATTGCAGCTTTCTTTTTTAAAAGGTGTTGCACAAAATACCTGGCCAAAGGAAATTACAACCACAGATGGAAAAATAATTTCCATATTTGAGCCTCAGCCCGAAAAATATGCCGGCAATAATATTACCGCAAGGGCGGCGGTATCTATCCGCAAAACGGCAGGCGCCGACCCGGTTTTTGGGGTAATGTGGTTTGATGCGCTGCTGTTGCCTGACACTGATAACAAAACAGCAACGGTAAGATCTGTCACCGTTACCAAATCCAAATTTTCCGACGGCGATGAAGCAAGCCGGGCAACGCTGAAGCAGGCAGTGGAAAGCGGGGCGCCGCAAATAAATATCAGGCTTGACCTGGAAAGGGTTAACGAAATGATGCAGCAGGAGAAAGATGATACTGAATCCGGCATACAAACCGCCCCACCCGCTATTTATTACAGGAATAAGCCCACCACGCTTATTGTGCTTGATGGAGAGCCTGTTGAACAACAGGATGACGATCTTAAAATGACGCGGGTGGTAAACTCACCTTACCTTATTGTTAAAAATCCTGATGACAACAAATATTACCTGTATGGCGGCAGCTTTTGGTATAGCTCGTCCCGGGTAAAAAGCGGTTGGTCGAATGTAAAAAACCTGCCTTCAAAAATTAAAGCTGTAGATGCCGCGATAAAAGAACAACAACAAAAGGATACGGAAAATGACAAAGAAGAAGAACCCAGGTTTACCGTACCTACCGATATTTTGGTAAGTACGGAGCCGGCAGAATTGCTTCAGACAGAAGGAGAGCCGACTTACAAAGCAGTGGAAAACTCCACCCTGTTATATGTTGACAATTCTCTTGATGAAATTTTTAAAGATGTTGAATCGCAGAAAAATTATATCCTGCTTTCAGGAAGATGGTATGCCAGCACAACTATAGAAGGGCCATGGGAGTATGTTCCTTCAGATGCTTTGCCTGCGGCTTTTGCATCTATCCCTAAAGGTTCGGAAAAAGATGGCGTGCTTTCCAGCGTAGCTGGTACAGATGCCGCGGAGGAAGCGATCGTGGATGCCAATATTCCGCAAACAGCAAAAGTAGACAGGAGCGCCGCAACCTGTACGGTAAGCTATGATGGCAACCCCAGGTTTGTACCGATAGAAAATACAAACCTGTCGCTTGCCGAAAACAGCAATATCACTGTTATGCTTGCACCCAATAACCAGTATTATGCCCTGGAAAATGGCATCTGGTTTAAAAGCAGCCGTCCTGATGGTCCCTGGGAGGTTGCCAATGAACGTCCTTCTGATGTTGAAAAGATCCCGGCAAGCAGCAACGCTTATAACACGAAATATGTATACATCTATCATACCACACCGCAATATGTATATGTGGGATATACGCCCGGCTACCTCGGCAGTTACCGTTATCATCATACAATGGTTTGGGGTACGGGCTGGCATTACCGCCCCTGGTATGGGCATTGGTATTATCCCCGCCCTTGTACCTGGGGTTTTGGAATGATGTATAACCCCTGGACCGGCTGGAGCGTAAGCTGGGGACTGAGCTTTAATTTCGGCTGGCTGCATTATTATCATTACCATGGTCATGGCTGGGGATGGTTTGGACCTCCGATGTTCCGCCCTCCATTCCGTCCATGGGGCTGGAACGGCGGGTATTATGGGCACAGACCAGCGGGCACGCCTGCACGTTACCCGAATGTGGTGGCAAACCGCCCGGCCAACTGGAATACAAGACCTGTTGCCCGCCCTGCCGTTACACGGGATAACGTATATCATAACAGGCCGGCTGTTGTTACAAGAGACCGGGTAACACGCCCTGTTGCTACGCGGCCGGCTAATCCTGGTACAAGACCGGGAAATAATCAAAACACAAGACCTTCAACAAGACCAGGCACTACAACACCTGCCCGCCCTAATCCCACAACGCCGGCAAGACCTGTAAGCCCGAGGCCATCGGAAAATAATACCAAACCGGTAACAAGACCGGCCACCAGACCGCCACAAACGAAACCGGCTACAAAACCGGCGGTTAAGCCCCGTCCTGCACCAACAAAACCGGCGCAGGCACGCCCGGCAACGCCTGCTAATAAAAAACCGGTAACAAGACCGGTGGAGAGAAAAGGAAACCGGTAGAAGGGATCAAAGGGAAATCGGAAAAAGGAGAGGTTGGGGTATTAGCAGTATGGCAAAGACGGAAAGATATTTTACGCATTACGTCAACAATGTAACAATGCCACTAGTCCTTACCTGTTTTGATGACGTTGATTTCCTGTATAGCTTTGGTACTGGCTCTATCAATCGTGTATTTGACCGCAGAAGAATCCTGTCCCGTGTAAATCCCGTTCATAAATACACAATCAGCTATGGGAGATTCTATTAAAACCAGCGTCTTACCGTCTCCAACAAGATTCATAGCATAGATATTATTGATCTTACCGGGCACCGACGACTTACCATAGCCACCGACGCCAACCAGCAGCGTATAAGGACTTCCCCCATAAGGGGCAGGCGTGTCAGGCCTTGCTTTTGTTATAACCCCATTGATATATACATTGTGTATGCCTGCACTGTCGCTTGCACGGATGGCTACTCCTGTATAATTGGTCTGGCAGTTGGTGATGAATATTTGTTCTGTATCATCTTCTGGTCCATTCCATTTGGTAGAAGTGACCTGATAAGAATTGATGTCGCCATTAGTATGATAATAAGGCGCTGCATCAAGACTGGAAAGAGCGATCAGATCATCCCCGTTTATACCGGTAATATTATTTATACGAAAATATTTGCAACCATGTCTTAAGTTGATCCCATCCTTATTGAACACTTTTTTTTCTACGCCATTTACAATAATGGTTTCGGGATTATTGAACCTGATATCAGACAATTCGGCGTTCCTGCATCTTTCAAAGCTGATAGCCCATGCATGGGAGTGCTCTATTTCTATATTCTTTAGCGTAAATACATCCACATAAGCAATCTGGATCAAGTTGTTACGCCAGTCACCTTTTTGTTTTCTTCCCTCTTTTCCCGCATCACTCCCATAGCTCACCCTTCCTTTAGCAGGGCTTAGTGCCAGGGTTCTATAAGCATCTCCCGTTGACCGAGGATTATCAGCACCTCTTAACAGTACATTTCCTACTCCCACAATACTTATATTATAGATCCACACGGGATCTGTAATACCAATCCCTACATTATCACTACGAAACATATTATCCCTGCAGGAATCAGACAACTGAATAACACAATTATCCAGTATGACCGTCATATTGCCGGGTAATACTATCGCTCTGTCTATTTTCCAACTATTGCTGCCGTTTGAATTGCGCTGCGGGATCACAACTTTATGAGTAGTTGTTTTGGCAGCATTGATAGCCGCCTGTATGCGTTCGATATCACTGCCGGTAAAATCATTGGGAGTGATCACCTGCATAGTGCCCGCGTTGACAAACAGATACTGTAAAGTAATAACAAATGTGATTATATATTTCATGAGCTGGATTTAAAAATTAACATTCACCAGAAACAGCCCCGATGTACGTTTACCATATTGGTTTCTCCTATATTGCTATAAATATAATCCTCTGCTTTCTCTACAAACCCGGCTTCTACAAGATTTATATAAATGTATTCAGGCTGTTGATAAAATATTTCGCTATTTAATAAATTTATAAAATAAAAGCGGGACTTTTAAAGACACATATACTTTTAAGGCACCTGGTACACAAGTGTTTTTAACATGCTTATACCACCAGTTCATATGCCTGAGCTATCAGGAAAACCATTCTGCTTGTAGCAAATACCATTATAATGATAATGACTTACTATTCTTTACACATTCACCCACATGAGTTACCTCCCTTACATCCACCAGGTGCGCGGCTTCTACCAGCTTTATCAAATGAATGCATACTGTTAGCGGGGCTGTTATAGCGGTAGTATCACTGTTCAGGGCATTCTCCACTACCTGCTCCCAGCACTGCATCCAGCTATTGAGCGACCGGTAGCTGAAAAACTGCTGAAATGCCCGGTATGGATCACTATATTCTTTTTCAGACAGGCAGCGCGGAAGCTCCTTCCACACATCTGCGCTAACATAATGGCTGCAATAGTATTTTTTATGGAAGAGGTCTTCCTTTTTAATAGTAACAGCGCTGTGCTTTGTATGCCTCAAAGCATCAGCGGCTTTTATAAGCGAGCGGATGATCTTACTGTATATAAGTACATCACCGGGTGGATATTCTTTATACACACCTACACCACTGGCATGGCACACCAGCTTTTTGATGAGCCTGCGAAAGTGGTGCACATGCGCTTCGGCAAAGAAGTGGGCGATTACCTGGTAAGGGTCTGTAATGCATTCGCAGAGCCAGCATTGGGTGTTGAACGGGTCTTTGTGGTGTTTGGTTTTCATCTTTTTGTTTTTAGGTGAGGTCTTGCTGTTGCGGCGGCAATACGCCGGGAAAGGCGGTGATGATCTCTCCGCCGGTGCTGGTAATGACGGTAATGGTGGTTACGGTATTGCCCGAAGGATCGTGGCCGAGCGGCGTGCCGGT
>MKWG01000034.1 GCA_001899685.1 Sphingobacteriales bacterium 44-15 | reverse complement strand
ACCAGCACACGTAATTTGTTTGTTTTTTCTGACATAATGAATAATGTTTATGTTGTTAATTCAGTTTTATCCGGGGATCATCCTGGCATTGGACTTAGACCAGCACACCCGCGATACCCACACAGACCCGTCTGCACCACGGGGGCCGGGTTGCTCTCCTATCATAAACTCGGCATCTGTAACCCATGATTCATTCTCGGTGATAAATGCGGCGCCAAAATTTCCCAGCATCGCCCCCCGCTCGGGAATGAGCACCTGCTCCGTGGCACGCATTACACAAAGCCGCTCCGGATCTACCTGCCCGATGAATATGGGAGCCCTGTTGCGCGGGATATGATCATTATTTGCCCCGCGCCTGGTATAGCACAAAAATAGTCCCTCCCGGTGAACAAGCCAATGTGCCTGGGTATTGTAGCTGCCCAGGTCCTGCCCGTCGTCAAACGTCCATGGACGGGGTGAAGACCATGTAGCCGCATCTGCGCTGGTGGATATATAGGCGCCAAAGTCATTTCTAAGGGTCAGGTAATAACGGTTGTTCCAAAATGCCAGCGAGGGCTCTACATATCCACGCCCGCCCTGCCTTACCAGCTCACTGCCATGATGAATATAGGATAAATGCTCTCCGTCAAATTTACAATGAAGCACTGTAACAGCATTATCGTCCCCGGCTTTTCCGCTAAAATATACAGGCAATAATATTGTCCCGTCGGCCTTAACGAGCCATTGCACGCATCCGGGATTTACCAGGTAAAACTTTGAGGTTCCGTCAGGAAGCGGCGGAAGTGTTTTCCATGCTGCCCATTTTCCCGTTGCGGGGTCAAAAGTGGCATAGGCACAATTATGAGATAAGGGCGTATCAAGTATTTGCCTGCCATCCTTCCCGTACCTGACCTTAATTCCGATCGCCAGAAGTTTTCGGGTAGGCGCATGCCAGCCCGGGGTTACATCGGCAACGCTGATATTATATCCTTCACTATCGGTATACATTTTCAGTTCGGGGATCTCATGTGGTCCGGACCAGGTTTTGCCCATATCCCCCGTATGCATATAATACAATCCCGAATAGTAATCGCTGACATTTAAATGTTTTTGGATCGTCATAATGACCGATGGCAGCTGCCCCGGTCTGTCCGAAGGTATTGCAGCTGCCCGGGGATGAAACCAGCAATAGGAGCTATTGAGCTGCCTGAGCGCTACACCGGCTTGTACCGTAAAGCGCAAAGGCTCACCCGGATTGAACAACGGGCTGCCATAGCCGGATAGCCCTGCAAAAGATGCTGCTACGGATTTCAAAAAGAAACGACGGGGCACTATGCTTTCTTTCATTACAATCGTTGATCAGTTAACGCCCGGCGGGCAGGGAGCCACAGGCGTCAGATCCACCCGCCTGTAAAATATTTCCGCACCTTCAGACTGGATTTGTATCCGTCCTTCATCAGGTTTGGAATGTATCGCGTGATTTACAAGCTTCCCGTTAAGATAAATAAACAGCTCTTTGCCCCTTGCAATACATTCCAGCCTGTTCCATTCGCCTACGGGACGCTCTACATCATTTTTCCCTCTGAACCCTTTCTCATCTTTCCAGTCCGGGTCGCGGCCATACCAGTTGATGCGACCGCTGTTTACTGTTACCGGGTCACCGCCGGTCTGATAAATATAAGACCCGTTTTGCTTTTCGGGAGCTACCAGGCAGGTCAGCAAAAAATCATTGCTTTTATCGCCTACAACAATAAAATCGCCCGTGCCACCCTCAATAACATTACATTCTATAGAATGCATCCAGGTGTCTGAATATCCCCCGTCTGCTCCCTTTGAATGAAAAAGGATGCCATTGTCGCGGGCATTATTCAACCGGGAGCCATGGGTTTTTTCTCCCCATTTATACTCCACCACAAGCTTATAGTTTTTATACTCTTCATTCGTCGTAATGCATCCCCATTCCTCACCGGAAATATGGATCATTCCGTCTTGTACAGTAAATACTTTTTTAGGGTCATTATTACGTCCCCGGTCTTTAATAAACGTATACCACCCGTCAAGGTTTTTTCCATTAAAGAGATGAACCGTATGCTGCCGGGGTGAAGGAGCCTGAGCAAAGGTTCTTTCCGTTTTTCCATTCGTGAATAAAACAGCAATAACAAGGATCAGAATAATTTTTTTCATCTTTTGTTGTTTTATGTTCAGGTTTCAGCTATCGGGTATGAGCAGTGAGCTATCAGCTCAAAGCCCATCGCCCGCTCACTCATGGCTTTTTATCTGCCCCATTCCATTGGGAAGAGACTCAAGATACGCCACCAGGTCTGATATTTCCTGGATATTCAGCTGTTTGAGCAGACCTGGAAGCATCAGGGATGTATTTTCCGGTTCGATAGATACAATTTCATTCCGGGGAATCCGCACTTTGGATCCTGGTCCTGTAGCCACCACGATCACATCAGGCAATTGCTCTTTAATGATCCCTGTATGCGAAGTTGTTTTGGTTACTATTTTAGACGTTTCATATTCCCGGGCGAAGCTGGCGCTGGGATACAGCACGGCTTCAAGAATGTCGTGACGTGAACGGATCTCCCCGATATTAGACAGATCCGGGCCAAATTCGCCTCCCTTCCCTGCCACAGAATGACAGACAAAGCAAGTGGCCTTATTGAAAAAAAGCTGCCTGCCTTCCGCTACATCTCCTTTCGTAAGCTGCGACTGTAATTTTTCCAGCTCTTCCAGCCTTGACGCCTGCTTTTCTTTCAACAGTTTTATAAGTGAGCCCGAAGCATCCTGAACCGGCTGAGGATAGGAGGTAAACAGCTTTTGCATATCAGGAACAGAGAGATTGTCCAGGCGGTCTTTTGAAGTTTCCAGCGCGGTGATCAGCGCCTTTCCTGCCGCTTCACTTTTCCCGCCCTTATATGCGTTTACAAGATCGGGTAAAAGAAAAACATCCGTTGTAGCAACCTGTTCACTGGCAAGCGTAACTAACTGCCCTTCGCTCAGCTTAGCCTGTGTTAAAAGACGGGATGCTTCCTGCCGTACAGGTGATTCATTCTTCGGACCCAAATATGTTGAGACCATCTCAAATTCCGGAGCAGTTAAATCCGGATCAGACATAAGCCGCGCACCCAGCGCTTTAAGCCTGAAGCCGGCTGGTATTTTTGCATCCTGAACAATTTGATTGAGCTCCTTATTCAATGAAGGTATGCTTCTTGATTTGATCACATTCAACACCTCCGAACGGATCTCCGGATCACTGCTACGGAGTAAGTTGCCGAGTTGCCGTATCCACAGATCGGGTAATTTCCTGACTTCAGCATGATTGACAATATCCAGCAACAATATTTTTTTAGACAAAGCGAGATCTTTATTATCTAACTGCGCTGTAATAAACTGCTGCATTTGCGCATTACCGCTGAATGCGATCATCAGGCTGCGGATGTCGGCAGCAAGGTTTTGGGAATTAAGATTATGCTTCAAAAAATCCACAACAACATCAGCCCAGTCAGGATGATGCAGGGCCACCCATATACCGGCATTTTGCAGTTGTTCATTTTCGCTGTTCAGCAATGGTACCAGTTGATTTTTCTTTAATGGCGAACCATCCATCTGGTCAAGGGCAATCAGAGCCGCTTTACGGATATTGGCAGAGGTATCGGCCAATGCCTGAACGAGCGGTTCAGGCGACCGGAGCGTGATGAGGGCATAAATGATAGCATGCTCCACAAAACGGTCGTTGGGATCGGAAGAAGCCTTTATGAGCGCGCTGATGGCCTGGCTATCGCCGATCTGTCCCAGCGCAGTAGCAGCCTGGCGGCGCACAGGCGCTTCATCCTTTTGCACCTTCTCCGCCAGCTTTGCAACAGACTGCCTGTCTTTAGATAACCCCAATACCCTGGCGGCAGCCATGCGCACTACAGCGCTTTTATCCTCCAGCGCTGTGCGTATGGCATCCATTGTCGCTTCCGGTGCATTGATACGGTAAAGCATAAAGACTGCCGCTGTGCGCGCTTCTTCATTTGCCGAAGAGAGAAGTGTGCCTTTTATTTCCTCTGCGGCAGGCGCTCCTTTTATTACCAGTTGTTCTATCGCCTGGCTGCGCACCGCAGGACGTTCGTCCGTAACATACTGCACCAGGTCTTTTACTGTCATATCCGTAAAATTCAATTTCCGGCCCCAGGGATCATCCACCGCCTTCGCATCAGGTTTCCTGATACGGTAAATAGCAGCCTTCACATCCTTCTTCGCTACCACCGACAATGGGCAACCGGCAATAAACCATCCGCCGGTATTTACCACCAGCAGACTGCCGTCGGCATCTTCCAGCACATCCGTAGGATGTATGTCCGGACTGGAAGAAGTCATGAACGGCTCATCTTTCGTTTGATAAGTAGCGCCATCGGGCGAGATAATATGCCGCATGATACGCCCTGTATTGAATTGTGCGCTGAAAAGATTTCCTTTAAAAGTATCGCCCCATGCCGAACCTTCATAACGCATCAAACCTGAATGCGCTATGCGCGGCAGCTTTGTCATTACAGGCATCAAGTCGCCGGTCAGTTTCAGGCTGTCATCTGCTATCACCTGTTGCGGCTTGGGATAAACGCCGCCATATACCCAGTGCATCAGCGCATCGCGGAAGCCATTCATCGGATCGGTGAAATAGGTCATGGTACCGATGGTTTCCCCGCCCGGCATAAACACCAGTTCTACGGCATTATCAAACCCTCCTCCGCTAAAAGACTCCAGCCCGCTGCCATCGGGGCGGCAGCGCCATATCCTGGCTCCCTTACCTTTCAGTTCTTTACCTTCCTTAGTAGTAATATCAAAGCCGCGCCGCGCATCAGTCAGGTACAGCCACCCGTCGGGCCCCATAAAAGGCCCGCCAAAGGCTGCGGCATTATGATTCAGTACCCATCCAGAAAGAAGCACTTCCCTTTTATCGGCAATGCCGTCACCATCAGTATCGGTCAGTTTTAAAAGATTCGGCGCAGAGGCCACATAGAGGCTCCCCTGGAAAAACACCGCACCTTTTGGATAGGTAAGTGAATCTGCGAATATGGTGCTCTTCTCAAATTTGCCATCCCCGTCCTTATCTTCTAAAAGACGGATATGGTAAGGTGGCTTTTTGAGATGATCTTCGGTGGAGAAAGTCTCTCCTGTTGACTCACACAGAAATAGTCTTCCCCGGTTATCAAAAGAAGCGAACATCGGGTAAGAGATCAAAGTGGAATCCACTACCGGCTCGATGGTAAACCCCTGGGGCACCCGGATCCCATGCACTTCACTGACCGGAGCATCGTTTTTACAACCGGCAAATAACAGGCTGATTACCACAAAAAAAGTATTGACAGTTCCGGCCCGGGAAATACCTGCTGGTCCAACCCTTGCTGCCTTCCTGAAAAATGGTTTTGCTTTTTTAAAACTACTATTATTGTTCATATAGCTTTATCTTATTTTATTAATAGTTTTTATCTGTACATGAGCAAACAACACTGCTGCAACAATAGGTATCTCCAGCACATTGTTTCCCCTATGTGGGTATTTTATTTTGTAGTGGAAATTCCACAACGTTTAAGAAAATTGGCGGTGATCTTTTGTACCCTTTCATCAACCCCGTGCGGTCCTCCAAAATGGGAGTGCGGAGGAACAAGCCCCGGCGGCTGGGCAAGCCCCATTGACCAGAGAATTGTTGCAGCGTTAAATACCCAGTTTCCTTTTTTTCCCGGATATACGGTAGCCGTATAGTAAGATGTTTCTTCGCCGCTATTCGTTGTTGTACCCTCTGCAATTACCTCCAGACCCGGAATAGCTGCAGGGTCGCCGTGATGTTCCCATCCTACAAGCCCCGGGATCCTGTCTCCTTTTTTCATTCCCGTCCCTTCAAATATCCAGTGGTCGGGGTTGCTTACGATCCAATCGGCAGAGCCATTGAAAGGATACATTGTCCTGGCGCCGATCAGTGTGTTTTCATTGGGCCATTCTTTTTGCTCAAAGGGTCCCATGATACCAAGCGCTTTTTCGGTTTCGGTTTCGCCGCCAAACCGCCCTATCCTGCGCATAGTACGATTCGGACGCCCTTTTGCTACAGGTATGGCAGCAGGTCTGCCTCCCCCTGTTACATCCAGTCCGGACGGTCCATCAATAGTGTCCGGGGTAATATCCACGGAAGACTGTAAATCAATTACCCACATCGACACATTACCGGAAAGAAATGCAGCATTGAGCCCGTTATCCACCGCGCTCTTAACATTCTCAAACATGGGCAATGTCCAGTATTCATCATGTCCTACCGATAAAAAACATTTCACCCGGTTAAGTCCCCCGCGATCGGCATGAGTATCAATATTAGAACAATAGGTGACATCATAACCTTGTTGTTCAAGCCAGTAGCACAATGGATACTCCCAGAGCAGGAACTCACCAGAGCCCTGTGATAAAGGCTGATCCACGACCTGGGGATATTTCCCGTAAGGGCGATCAAAACTTACCCATGTACGACTGCTGTGCGGTTGCAGCGGCGGGTCACTATCATACAGGGAATACTGGTCCGGCCACTTATTATAGGCCTGCCAGGTAGTATCGCTGGTCTGGAACATAATATCGGCTTTCCTGTCATCGCGAACTATAAAAATGATATAGCTCTGATAACGGTGGGCTGTACATGAAAGTTTACCTACATACACACCACTCACCCAATCATCCGGTATGGTAAAAGAAGCGGAGATTTTCCAGTTACAGGATCGCAGGCGATGCTCTGCAATAGGCGGAGGGGGTTGTGTGTGAATCGGGAACGGGCCTATACGCTGCATAAAACGTCCTCCCTTACCACCATAATAACCGATCCGGTAAAAATCAATCGTCATGTCTGTCTTAAACCCTTTTCCCCCCGAAAGCCCTCCGGCACTCAGGAAAATGTCCAGGGGCTCACCTGCACGAAGGCTGGTCTTTGAACAATAACCTTCTATAAGCGGAGAACGGTAATTGTTTGATTTTACATAAGTGAGCTGCCAATCGGTAGTACCAGCTTTCTTATTTTCTTCACTGATCAATCCTTTTTTTGGTAAGTCCGTGGTCTTAAGTCCACCCAAGGAAGGAGGAATAGTACCAAGCAATCCCATTTGTGCTGCACCTTTAAGCAAATCCCGCCGAGACAAATTTTTATTCTCATCTTTCATATAGCGTGACATTAAACCTTAAAAATTACCAATTTAATAATCAGGATGCTGCCTCACTGTAAAAATACCATCTATTACTATCATATTAATGGGGGTGTTGCGAAATGGCTATATTTTATTTGTGTCCTTTACAAACCTTGCACCTTGTAACTATCTTTTCTTTGTCCGTTTTAAAATGCATCTTTTCAGGCTCAAATCACCAGCCGGGGTTTGGCTTAAGGTTTTTATTCAGATCCATTTCCTTTTGCGGAATGGGCCATAAATAATCGCGTTGCTGAAAACTTCTTACTACCCCGGCCTGATCTACCGTTTCCAATTGCCCGTTGTTTACGTAAGTAAGCCCGAGGATAGGCACATTAAAAACTTCAGGTGCGATAGCCCATCTCCGGATATCAAAGAAACGCTGACCTTCAAAAGCCAGTTCCACCATTCGTTCATTCCGGACGGTTTCCCGTAACGCTTCCTGCGACTGGGGCTGAATGACCGAAGGCATATTTACATCAGGGCGCTTTCTGACTTCATTAATAGCATCATACACGGATTCATCAATCTGGTTTAGTTCAATTTTTGCCTCTGCATAAGTCAGCAATATCTCTGCATAACGGAGTAATATTATATTGATCCCGCAGTTCGACAGGTCATTTACATCTTCTTTGTTAATATATTTTTTCACATAAAATCCTGTTACAGATACCTGGTAGTTGGACCCTACAGCATCTATTGTACCGCTATTAGGACGGGAATCAAATATAGCGCCTGTCGGAAGGGTATCCCCCGGCACATACACTGAATATTTAAGACGGGGATCCCTGTTTTTGTAAGGATTATAGGCATCAAAGCCACTTCCTGCCTCATTAATGTTTTTACCATTGGTCATTTCATAGCTGTCCACAATTTTCTTCAGTGGTACAACAGTCACCCCATTTGATAAAATTGAAAAAGGCGCAAAAAGAGCCATTACATCGTTCGCATAGGCGTCTTTAATAAATTCTTTATTTAAGATCACCTCGCTGTTATTCTCCGCCGCGTAAGAAAAAAGATTCCGGTAAGAGGGATATAAGCTGTACACATTCAGATCCATGACGGCTTTTGCCAGCGCTGCCGCTTTATCATACCGTTTTGCATATAGCATAGCCCGTGCATTCAAAGCTAAGGCCGCACCTTTTGTGATCCTTCCCTTTTCACTGGCCGTAAGCGGCAGTTCCCCCGCAGCTTTGTTCAGCTCTTCATAAATATAATCCCAGGGTTCGTCCACGGGAGCCTGGGTTACAGTCCGCCCTTCCTCAATCGTAATTGTTTTCGTAATTAGCGGAACAGAGCCATATATAAACGCAAGTTTAGTATAGAAATATGCACGGAGAAACCGGGCTTCGCCGGTCAGCCGGGTAATTATACCAGCGTCGGGCGTTACCACTTTATCAATATTTTCTATAAAATAATTGGCTGCACGGACTCCTTTATAGTCATTGGTCCACTCTGCTTCAACTACAGGGCTTTGTGCATTATATGATCCTAATTCTATTGCTTTATAGTCACCATATTGAGTATTAGTATGCGCTATGTCGGAGAATACATCCCGGTGCAGTTGCTCTGTACCGTCAAGAAATGTGTAAAGCGCATTGGAGGCTATGACTGCATCTTTTTCCGTAGACCAGAATATATCTGAAGTAATGCGGTCATTCGGAATAGTATTCAACAGATTCTTGCTGCATCCAACCATGAGCAGCATTGCAGGAATACATATATATTTAAGTTTCATAGTATCTTTCTGTTTTGATTAAAAAGTAAGGTTAAGTCCAATCGTGGTCAGAGAAAGCTGCGGATACTCCCGCATGCTTACATTAAACTCCGGATCCATTCCCCATTTATTAGCCTTCGAAATTGTAAATACGTTGGACTTGGCAACATATATTCTCAGCTTTTGAATATTAACTCTGTCGGTTAGTGCGGAAGGCAAGGTATATCCTAACTGGATATTTTTTAATTTCAGGTAAGAAGAATTAAGCAGCCAGAAATCAGAGTTTACCCAATTTTTATCAGCAAAGGCTTCAGGTCGCGGAAACTTTGCATCAGTATGTGTGGGCGTCCAGTAATCTTTTTCAAAGTCCATTACAAAGCTTTGCCATTCAATATTCCCGGCTGCTTCTCCAATCATTGCCTGCACCTTGCCCACTCCCTGAAAAAGAAGGTTCATGTCAAAGTTTTTATAACTAAGATCCATATTCAGCCCAAAGGTGAAATGAGGAATATCAGAACCGATGTATACCATATCTGCAGCATCAAGCTTCCCGTCTTTATTGACGTCCACATATTTTAAATCTCCGGGCTTTGTTCCCGGGAACAAAGTAGGATAACTATCCACTTCTGCCTGGGTCTTAAAAAATCCATCTGCCTTGTACCCAATGTAAGCGTTAATAGGCAACCCTTCTTCCTGAATGGTAGTCACCCAATAGTTATTATATATATAAGGCCCGGTTCCGGCAAGGCTTGTAATTTTGTTGGACACGTCCGAGATATTGAAAGCTAAGCCGTAACGAAAGTCTTTCACGGCCGATCTGTAGGAAATTCCTAATTCCCATCCTTTGTTTTCCACGCTTCCTGCATTTTGAGGAGGTGCATTCAGCCCTACCGTAAGAGGAATAGGCAGGTAAAGAAGTATTCCTTCTGTCTTCTTGTTATAATAATCAAATGTAATTCCGAGCTTGTTGTTGAAGAAAGATGCGTCCAGTCCTACATCAGACTGAACCGTTGTTTCCCAGGTAAGATTTGAATTTGCTACTGCTGACTGGTAAAGTCCCTGAACAGAAGCGCCTCCAAAATTATAATTCAATGCAGACAATGTTTCCAGGTAAGAATATAATCCTACGCTCTGGTTACCGGTTTTCCCCCAGGAACCCCGTATCTTCAATTCATTAACAATGTCTGAAAAAGGATCCCAGAATTTCTCCCTGGAGATACGCCAGGCGCCGGAAACAGAAGGGAAAAAGCTGTACCTGTTGCTTCCTGTAAACCTGGAAGATCCATCATACCTGCCATTGAGTTCGATAAAATACTTTTCCGCATAATTATAATTAAAGCGGCCAAAGTAAGAACGCAGCCCCCATGCAGACTCATATCCAGTATTATCTCTTGAAGAGAGCGACCCCTGCGATATGGATTGAATATCATTATTGTAAAAATCTTTGCGACCTGCCGATAGATAATTATACTTATAAGCTACCTGAGAGTAACCCAACAGGGCCTTGAATGCATGTTTTCCTGCTGCTACCTGGTATGTAAGAAGATTATTCAGCGTTGACTGCTCCGAATAGTCCCGTATCTCTGTAAGTGAATTAGTTTTTACCTCCTGTCTTATCAGTGAAGGGTCATAATAATCCCTTATCTCGTACGCATTTGAGAATATCTTCTGGCTTAATCCACTTAGTGTAATTCCATACTGGGTCTCAAAATTGAGTCCTTTCAATATCTCTATATTGGCTTTTAGGTTTGCAACCCCAAAATTATTTTTGAAATGAGATACTCCCCGCAATTCCGCCTGAACCAAAGGACTGATCCCGTCAGAGCTCAGCCCATAAGTACCATCAGGGTAACGGGGCACCGCAAAATTTGAACTGGCCCACATATATTTGATCGAAGTTTCCGCATACGTTGGTTGCCGGTAATTCTTTAACCGGTAATTGAAGTCGCCCGATAAAGTAATTTTTTTTGAAACTTTAAAGTCTGTATTAAAGCGGATGCTTGGTTGCTGGGAATGAGTATTAGTAATAATTCCATCCTGGTCGAAAAAATTCAATGATAATAAGCTTTTCGTTTTATCATTCCCTCCTGAAACCGTTAAAGTATGGTTCTGCTGAGGAGCAGGGCTAAACATTACATTGATCCAGTCGTTCACCAGCGGATATCTTATCCTGTCAGTAGAATTAACCCATTTTGTAATAGTATCCTCGGGAAAAGGAGCGGGTGCACCTGCATTTTCATACGCAACATTTTGCATACGCATATAATCCTCCATTCCCATTTGCTTGGGGTTGTAAATCACATTTTGTATGGCGTAATAACTATTCAGGTTTACAAACAGCTTACCCGATTTTGCTCTTTTAGTTGTAACCAGCACCACACCATTCGCAGCCCTTGAACCATATATTGCGGTAGAAGCGGCATCTTTAAGCACTGCAATAGTCTCAATGTCGTTAGGATTTACATCCTTGAGCGGCTGTTCAATGCCGTCCACCATCACCAGAGGATCATTACCGCTTAATGTGGTTATTCCTCTCACCCGTATCATCACATCAGATTCTCCCGGATATCCACCCCGGTCTATTACTGTCACTCCCGGAGCAAGTCCCTGCAGAGATTGCTGGGCATTTGCCACCGAACGTTTGTTCAGGTCTTCCCCCTTAATATCTGCAACAGCGCTTGTAAGGCTTGTTTTCTTCTGGGTTCCATACCCGACTATTACTACCTCATCAGTTGTTGCCGAAGAAGGTTTTAGCTGTACTGCAATACTGGTCTGGCTGCCGATTTTTACTTCGGCAGGTTCAAACCCGACAAAAGAAATAACCAAAGTTGAATGAGGTCCTGCTTCAATGGAAAAATTACCGCCCGCGTCCGATTTCACCCCGTTAGAAGTACCTTTCACTAAAATGGTCGCCCCTTCAAGAGGCTGCCCCTTGCTATCGGTTACTTTTCCGGTAACAGATATTGCGGCAGAAGGCTCAGCATATATAGTTTCTTTCTGAACAGTAATTTCTTTTTCTTTGATGATTACCATTCTGTTCAGAATGGTATAGGTGAGGGGTTGATCTTTAAAGCAGATATCCAGCGACCTTTCGATAGGAGCGTTTTCAACATGTATGCTGATGTTCCTGCTCTTTTTCAGGAGGCTTCTGGTATAGACAAAAGTGTACCCTGTTTGTTTATGTATCTCTTTAAATATTTTTTCCAGCCCCGCATTTTTTTGGGATAAGCTCACCTGTTGAGAAAACCCGTTGCCGTGAGTGCTGATACAAACGATCAATAGTAAAAAAGTAAAAAAATTCATAAGCAGAAGTTTTCTTAAGAAAACTCTATGGTTCTGTCTCCTGTATTGGAGACAAGCAAATAAATGCATAGCTTTGTATAGTTTGGTTAAACAATAAAGACTGATTCTCTAGTTTGGTTTGTATTAACTAAATGTGGCCGGTAGTGTTAGCGCACTCCCGGTTTTTTATTAATACAATATGTCAGGATTAAGTTGGCTTGGGTAACATCATAAAAAGTGATTTTTAATGCACAATTATTTTTCCGTTTTCTATTGTAAAATGAACAAGCCCTGTAAGCTCCAATGCTTTTAGCGCATCCGACAGCATTGTATTCATCGGGATGTCTGCATAAAATTTATCGTCTATTTTTCTTTTGAAAACAACATCTGCATCATACCACCGGCTCAATTGCCTTAATACAACTTCCAGATCGCAACCCTCAAAATGAAAGGAGCCATTTTTCCAGGATATTATATCGTCTGTTTTTATATCTTCCCGGACTTTAATTCCTCCGGCAGAGGAATATGCCGACTGCTGACCAGGAAGAAGCTTTTGGGAATTTCCATTATTATTGTACACAACGGATCCTTCCAGCAAAGTCGTGCGCACTTCCGGCTCCTCAGGATATGCCATGATGTCAAAGTGTGTTCCCAATACTTTTACTTCACCCCCATCCCCTGGAGTAGTATTGATCTTTACAATAAAGGGAACTTTATCTTTTGTTCCGGCCTTCATTAGCGCTGCAACTTCAAAATATACTTCTCCCGATATTTCAACCACCCTTTCTTTTGCCGGGAAAGAAGCCGGGAACCGTATGGACGAAGCTGCATTCAACCACACTTTGGTACCATCAGACAATTCAACCTGGTATTGCCCTCCGCGTGGCGTAACAATCGTGTTATAGGCTATTTTGTCACTTTTAGCATGCAACGACTGATAGTCGAGTTTTTCTCCCGATTTTACGATGTTGACATTCCCTTCCCGGGCAAGTATCCCATTCCGGGCATCATCAAGTATCACATTTGCTCCATTGTCAAGCAGCAACATGGCTTTATTGGTACCAGGGCCGATATCCTCCTTTTTACTTTCCTTAGCAGCCTTTCGTATATGGGCAAATTGTTGCGGCGCACGTTTAATAAAGACAAAATATCCCAACAGCGCAAAGCCCAGTATTACAGAAGCTGCCGCAACTCCCTGTCGCCAGAACCTCACCACTAATGATCTTTCATGTGACAGAGGGATACCGGCTTTTTCATGTATCTGTTGCAATATACCTGCAGGATCATACGGCAGTGTATTTTCCAGATTCTGTTCCCTTAACTCAAACTGTTGCCGGAGCAGCATTTGCAACTCTCCGCTGTCTGTATTTTCCAGAAAATCCAGAAGCCATTGCTTTTCCTCTTTGGTCCAGGTCTGTTTCGCCAATAGCTGTGCCAGCCCGTTATCGAGGTCATTTTTATTATTTTCTTCCACCGTTTTAATATTAGCGCTGTGTCATGGGTGAATAGTGAATTCACCATTGCCTGTTGCCTGTTCACAATGAATACGGGGATTTCTAAAAAAAGGGGGGATAAAAAGCAGATAAAATAAGTAAAATTGAAACCGGCGATTGCGGTTGCCTGTGGATATAGTTTTTTATATATATAATTGCTGCCGAGAGATATTCTTTAACGGTATACTTTGAAATATTTAACTCCCGCGCCGTTTCTTCATAAGTTTTACCCTTAAGCTTGCATAGTTCAAATACTGCTCTCTTTTTCGGAGATAAGTTATGCACTGCCTGTTGTATCAGTTGCAGGCGGCTCTCCTGTTCTTTTTCTTTCCTTAAGTCAATCCATTCGTCAGCTATACTTACTTCACCGTCCCAAAGAGACTCTGCAATAGTAAGCCTTAAATGATCAATGCATTTATGGTAACTCGTAGTGAACAGCCACCCGCCAATGCGCATTTCAGGACTTAGCGTGTTTCTTTTTATCCAGAGGGTAATAAATACTTCCTGTAAAATATCTTTTGAAGTGTCGGGGTCTTTTATAAGCCTGAGAATATTGAAGTAAACTGCTTTATGGTATTTCCAATACAATGTATCAAACGCTGAAGCATCACCGCTTTTTATATCTCTCACGAGCTGTTGTTCAGGATTGATACCCTTTTTCATAAAAATGCAATAAGGGGAATTATGCATTCAATTATATACACTGCAATAAAGATAGGAAAAAACAAAATACTTCCACTTCGCATTCTGCAATTCGGGTACATTTCAATTTTTCACAGGCAGGGCTCCAGTCTTAAGGTTGCTAACGAGGAGATGAGCAACCTCTCCCTGTCCCACTTTTCCCGTTTGACGTTTCACGCATTCATTGCCTACCGCTCATAGCTGACCTCCCTTGACTATCTTTGTCCGCATGCGAAAATTAACCATGGATGAGCTGAACCGGAAATCGGTAGAAGCATTCAGGATGTCAGAAAAAACGCCGGTAACAGTGGTACTGGACAATATACGCAGCATGCATAATGTAGGCAGTGTCTTCCGCACGGCAGACGCTTTCCTGGTCGAAGCCATTTATCTCTGCGGGTATACGCCGCAACCCCCGCACCGCGATATTCACAAGACAGCCCTCGGCGCTACGGAAACGGTAGCATGGAAATATTTCCCTTCCGCAACAGAGGCAGTGCATCAGTTGAAGGCAGCGGGCTATAGCGTATGGGCGGTGGAACAGGCAGAAGGCAGCCTGGCGCTCGGCAATGTTGAATGGCAGCAACTGGCGGAGCATGCCGGCTCCGGAAAGATTGCCGTGATCTTCGGTAACGAGGTAAGTGGTGTATCTGATGAAGTGCTGCCGTTGTGCGAAGGATGTATCGAGATCCCGCAGACAGGCATGAAGCATTCCTTCAATATATCCGTGGCGGCAGGCATCGTGCTGTGGGAGCTGGTACAGTTGCTGAAACATGAGGGAAAGTGAAAAGACTTACGGCTATCAGCTTTGGGCTGTCAGCTCATAGCCCATAGCTCACGGCTAATAGCTGATACCTGATGCCTCCCATTACGTATTTTTGCAGCATTATGAAATACCAGGTTGGCGATAAGATCATTATATTATATTCAGAAGAAGAAGGGGAGATAGTGGACATTATCAATGAAGAAATGGTTTTGGTCAATATCAGGGGCGTAAAATTTCCTGTATACCTCGACCAGATTGACTTTCCCTATTTCAAAAGATTCTCACAGAAAAAGCAGGAGCCTAAAAAGCCGAAACAATATGTTGACAGCATTAAAAAAGAAAAAGGCAATACACGTTACCAGGTAACCGAAGGCGTATGGCTGGCTTTTCTGCCCGTATTTGATAAAGATGTATTTGACGACGATATAGTGGAAAAGCTGAAATTATATCTTGTCAACCAGACCCAGACCCCTTACCGGTTCATCTATACGCTTTCTTATAACGGAAGGGTGGATTTTGAGCTGGAAAACGAGATCATGCCGCTGAATGATTTTTACCTGCATGATATCTTATTTGAAACGCTGAATGATATACCGAAGTTCGCCTTCGAATTTTCCCTGGTAAAACCGGACAGGCAAAAAGCACAGTTCTACGAAACTTCCATTAAGCCCAAAGCAAAGCAGTTGTTCAAACAAATTGAAGAGATGCGGCACAGGCAGGAAGCCAGCTTTGCTTATCCCTTATTTGAGCAATATCCCGATAGCATTCCCGAAGACAAGCCTGATCTCAGCAAATTATCCGCAGCAGGCTATAAGATATCCCAGTCCGGAAGCGCTAAACATAACGCTCCTCCCCGTACTGTAGTTGATCTCCACATTGAAAAGCTGACCGACAACTGGCAAAAGATGAATAACGCTGAGAAGCTCGACCTGCAGCTAAAGGAATTTGAAAAGTATTACGACCTGGCGTTGCAGCATCATCAATCCATGCTGATTGTAGTGCATGGTGTGGGCACAGGTAAGCTCCGCGATGAGATCCATGCAGTACTCCGTTCCAAAAAGGAAGTCAGGTCTTTTGTCAACCAGTTCCATCCTTCATTTGGATACGGCGCTACGGAGATCTATTTCTAATGCTGAGTGTCCGGGTGAATGGGCAATGGTGAATGGTGAATTTCACTTCTCACTTTTGACCTCTCACCATTCACTATTCACCATTCACAAGATGATACGGCATATTATGGTTAACGTTACACTATACTATCTATAGTGTTTGCCCAGGAAATCCAGCACCGCTGCAGAAAACTCCGGTGTCCTGCTGGCAGCGCCGTGGTCGCCGGGAACTATTTTGTAAGTGGAATTACGGAATACTTTTGTGAGCGCTGAGGCAGATGCAGTATCATCTTTATCACCACAGGCTATTAATACAGGTTGCGGCAGCTTCGCCAGTATTTTTTCCGGCGTGGAAGGCTGAGAGCGCTGCATCCAGGTCAATGCCACACGATCCAGCCCCTGCCGGTCAATATTATCCATGGTTGCCTTCAGACCGGGCACATCATCTCCTCTCAATGCATGGTAAAACATTTTCCGCCGCGGCCATTCAGGGTTGGTAAAATCAATGCCCATCCCTCCAAGCACTGCAGCTTTCACCCTTTTATCCAGCACCAGCAGCCGCGCCGTAATGATAGCTCCTCTTGAATAGCCAACAGCCGCATACTGCTTTATTTTCAGATGGTCCATCAGCAGCATGATATCTTTTGCCTCTGCATCATTATCGTATGCAGTGCTGTCGTGGGGCTTATCAGACCTGCCATTCCCGCGCAGGTCAAGCGATACCACCCTGTAGCCGGCTGCCGGGAGATCTGCATAGAGCCGTGAAGACTTCCACATGTTGCTGTTCACAATAAAGCCATGTACCAGCAGTACAGGCATTCCGGCGCCCCGGGATTCATAATAAATTTTCACCCCGTCAAAGGATACAAAATAACCGGAGTCAACAGGGTATTTCTCCTGTAGCGTTGCAGTCTGTCCAACACCGCGGGAGAATAATAACCAGCATATTGCCAGCATTGTCAACCGCATAATATTATCATTTAAATGAAGATAAACAATTAAGTTATTTTTGCAGTTGCTGCATGGCTGTGCTATCGTGGGCATCTGAAAAAGATGGTCAAGGAAAGTCCGGACAGCGCAGGGCAACGCACCGGTTAACCGCCGGGTCCCGTTTCTGACGGGAACAGATAGTGCCACAGAAAATAACCGTCGCGCCGCAGGCGTGATAAGGGTGAAAATGTGAGGTAAGAGCTCACGATATCATGGGGTAACCTGTGATATGGGTAAACCTTGCGTGCTGAAATGCTATGTATACCCCGATCTTTTGCCTGCCCGGCAAAATTCCCCCGGGATATCGGGGAGGGTAAGCAGATAGATCCCGGCAGCAATGCCGGGGCCAGATAAATGATAGCACCCGACAGAATCCGGCTTACAGGTCATGCAGTAAAAAATTAAAAAAGGCTGTCTTCAGAGGCAGCCCTTTTTATGCATAGTGTGATTTTGTAAAGGGGTAAATAGGCGTGAGACGTGAAAAGTGAGAGGTGAGAAGGTTTCACGTCTGTCGTTTCACTTCTCACGTTTATCGTTTCGCGGCTCTCCATTGCCTATTCACTATTCACCATTCACTACTATTACGATTCAAAGAAATGCCAGGCTGATGGCCCCCTGTCTGAAATAGGCACAAACTCAAACATTTCCACATTAACCTTCACAGGCATCTTCTCTTTTACTTCTACTTTATCCTTTACTACTTTTTTGTATCCTTCTTTTTCAAAGACCAGGCGATAAGTGCCGGGCTTAAGCATGATAAAATGGAAATTGCCGTTGCTGTCCGTGGATACGGTTTTCTCCTTTTTCGACTGCATCACTGCAGTAACATTTACATCCTTCAGCGGCTTACGGCTGTCTTTGTCAATTACCATACCGTTCACCAGCGCTGCATCAGCGTCAATACCGGGAGGAGTGCCGGGAACATTTGCCAGCGCTGCCGAAGCCATTATCAGGCATATTATGGAGAAAAAACACCTGCGTTTCATTAATAGTTTTTTGTTTCGTAAAAAAGATGTCGTTAGTAAACCCAATTATTTTTCCCCACAGATAGGCCGCGATGGATCTCTCACGGCTAAATTTATATCTTTTCCAAAGGATTTGCAAGCGCCGACTGATATTCAGCATAAATATTTTGAAGAATGGTAGCGGCAGGCAGGATCTCATGAATTAATATGCTTGACTGGCCGATCTCCAGCTCGCCTTCGTCCAGGTTACCTTCAAACATTCCCCTTTTTGCCCTGCCTCTTCCCAGCAGCTCCCTGAGCTCTTCCACGTCTGCGCCCCTGTTCTCTGCTTCTTCCACTTCGTTAAAAAATTTATTCCTGATCAGCCTTACCGGTGTCAGTTTTTTTAATGACAACCGGGTATCACCTTCTGTTGCACTTACTACCGCATTTTTAAAATTAATATGAGAAGAAGCTTCCTCACTGGCAACAAACCGGCTGCCTATCTGTACCCCTTCTGCGCCCAACACCATCGCTGCCAGCATCTGCCGCCCCGTGGCAATGCCTCCCGCCGCTATTACCGGTACAGATACAGCTTCACAAACGGCAGGCACCAACACCATAGTTGTTGTTTCCTCTCTCCCGTTATGCCCGCCTGCCTCAAATCCTTCTGCCACCACTGCATCACAGCCGGCAGCTTCAGCTTTGCGGGCAAACTTGCTGCTGCTTACTACATGCACTACGGTTATACCATGCTCTTTCAGCAGCGGCGTCCAGGTCCGGGGATTGCCTGCAGAGGTGAACACCACTTTTACTCCTTCTTCTATTACAAGCCGGATATGCTTCTCAATATCTGCGTACAGCAGGGGTATATTTACACCGAAGGCTGCCTGTGTGGCTTCCCTGCATTTTTGAATATGAAGGCGCAGGGTATCAGGGTGCATGCTACCGCTTCCGATCAGCCCAAGCCCCCCGGCATTGCTTACCGCAGCAGCCAGCCTCCAGCCGCTGGCCCATACCATCCCCGCCTGGATAATGGGATATTTTATATTGAAAAGCGCTGTGATTCGGGAAGACATGAGGATTTGAAATTTGAGATTTTAGAACGGCAAACATAAAACGTCAAACGATAAACGTGAGACGACAAACCTGTCTGCCGACAGGCAGGCGTGAAAACCTTTCACATCTCACTTCTCACGCCAGATGCATTCACCTTTACCTATTCACCTGTATTACCTTACTACTTTCGCCTTATGCCTTACCTCTTACCCCAGGTCTATCTGCGTATTATCCCCTATATTGAGTGAGCGGGTTTCGCCCTTTATTTCCGTATCACTGCCGATCAGGGAATCATGCAAAACCACATCATACAGGTTGGCAAAAGATCCGATAATAGAGTCTCTGACAATGGAATAGGTAATTTTGGCATCCTCGCCCACAGCTACATTGGGTCCGATAATGGAATTGTTGATCTCGCATCCACGGGCTATGCTTACAGGCGGGACAATAATAACATTCTCAAAAACATGATCCGGGGATATTTTCCCGCCCAGCTTCTTCATAAGGATGGCATTACTTTCAAGCAGCGTGTCTATTCGCCCGCAATCAAACCAGTTCTGCACTTTAAAAGACTTAAAAGCCACGCCTTTCATGATCATACACTCCAGGGCATCTGTAAGGCTGTATTCGTTTTTGCAGCGTATGCCTTCCCTTATATTGTTTTCAAGGCAGGAAAAAAGAAAAGCTGTATTCCGGATCTTGTATAATCCTACCAGCGCAAGATTGGACTTGGGTATCTGCGGTTTTTCCACCACCTTCCCGATAAACCCGTTGTCGCTCAACTCTGCCACCCCAAAATTGCGGGGATCATCCACTTTCTTCACACCCAGCATGGAATCTTCACTCTCCAGTACCTCTTTTACATCATACTCGCAAATAGTATCTCCCAGTACAATAAAAATTTCGTCATCACCCACAATATCTTTTGTAAGAAAGATAGCGTGTCCCAGCCCCTGTCGTTCACTTTGCAACACAAAATGACAGGTAAGATGAGGGTAATGCTCTTTCACATAATCCTGGATCTTATCACCGAGATACCCTATAATAAATACAAATTCTTTGATGCCTGCTTCTGCCAGTTGGTCCACAATAATGCTGAGCACGGTTTTTCCCGCCAGCGGGATCAGTGCCTTGGGTTGAGTATATGTGTGAGGCCGCAGCTTGGTGCCTGCACCTGCTACTGGTATTATTGCTTTCATCCGTATATTATTCTTTACTCAGGAGCATACACCCATCAGGTTCTTCATAAACACATTATGTGTATGCTTTAAAGCGTGAAAATAGCAAAATTCGGGATTGTTGCATTATTTTTGCCTCATGCAAAAAGATACACAACTGTTTGACCTCATTCAGAAGGAGCTTGAACGCCAGCGTAATGGCATCGAACTGATCGCTTCAGAAAACTTTACATCATACCAGGTGCTGCAGGCCATGGGCTCGGTGCCTGCCAATAAATATGCGGAAGGATATCCCGGTAAAAGATTTTACGGCGGTTGTGAGGTGATAGACGAGATTGAAAACTTAGCTATTGAAAGGCTTAAAAGAATATTTAATGCTTCGTGGGCAAATGTGCAGCCGCACAGCGGGGCGCAGGCTAATACAGCCGTATTCCTGGCATGCCTTAAAGCCGGCGATAAAATACTGGGGCTCGACCTTAGCATGGGCGGGCATCTTACCCATGGCAGTCCTGCCAATTTCAGCGGTAAAAACTACCAGGCGCTTTTTTACGGTGTTAAAAAAGATACCGGCACTGTAGATTATGATCAGATGGAGGCTACCGCCAAAGCAGAAAAACCTAAAATGATCATTTGCGGAGCTTCTGCTTACAGCCGCGACTGGGATTATAAACGTATCCGTGAAATAGCGGATTCCATAGGCGCCCTGGTACTGGCAGATATAGCGCACCCCGCCGGGCTGATCGCCAAAGGACTTTTGAATGACCCGTTTGAGCATTGTCATATAGTAACCTCCACCACCCATAAAACGCTCCGTGGTCCCAGGGGAGGCATTATCATGATGCGGCACGACTTTGACAACCCGTTTGGCATTAAAGACCCCAAAGGTAATATCAGGCCCATGAGCGCATTGCTCGACTTGGCAGTGTTCCCCGGTATGCAGGGCGGCCCGCTGGAGCATGTTATTGCAGCAAAAGCGGTTTCCTTCGGCGAAGTTCTGACCAACGAATATACCTCCTATGCAAAGCAGATAATCGCCAATGCACAGTCAATGGCAGGATCATTTGTAAAAAGAGGCTATAATCTTATCAGCAACGGCACAGACAATCACCTTATGCTGATTGATCTTCGGAATAAAAACATTACCGGCAAGAAAGCCCAGGAAACACTTGACAAAGCGCATATCACTTTAAACAAAAATGCAGTGCCTTTTGATGATAAAAGCCCCTTCATTACTTCGGGAATAAGAGTAGGCGTACCGGCCATTACTACCCGCGGATTAAAAGAAGAGCACATGGAACCTATTGTAGACATGATTGATATTGTGCTGAACAATGTTGACGACAACAAAAAAATTGAGACAGTAAAAGAAGAAGTGTATGAGTTTATGAAGGAGTTCCCGCTGTATCCTGAAATAGAGGCGGGAGAAGTGGCAGTGGGGTGAAAGGAGAAGGGTGAAAGGGTGTGAGGAGTAAGGTTTAGGGCATTAATAAATTAATCTATGTTACAGCGCATTCAAACTTTGTGGCTTCTGCTCGCAGGTGTTCTGGCTTTTCTTACGGTCCGGCTTTCCATCTACAGCGGTACCCGTATTACTAACGGCATTAATGAATTTGACCAGATCAATGCAGGGAGCAGCCTTTTTCTCCTCATATTCACCATAGCGCTCGGCATAGTGCCGCTCATTGCCATTTTTCTTTATAAAAACAGGAGCATGCAGATAAAGCTCAGCCTGATAGCTATCGGGCTGTATATTATTTGCAGCTTATTGTACTATCTGAAAGTGAAATCATTCACCAACGGCACTTTCACTTTGTGGGCAGGACTGTATTTTTTAATCCCCGTTCTACTCCTGCTCGCTATCAGAGGTATTTACAAAGATATAAAGCTGGTAAAAAGCATTGACCGTCTCCGGTAATGTTAAGTCAGGTAAATTATGTCTGTGTGTTATCGTGAAAAGTGAGACTTGCCTACCGGTTTACCTGCCGTAGGTATGGCAGGCAGGAGATAAAGGTGAAAGAATGTTTCACGTCTCACACCAGCCTGCCGGCTGGCAGGTTTCACGTTTGACATAACAGTAATTTCTTCAGCAAGTCCGTTGTTTATCTCTACATCACTGTAGTAATATTACTTCATTGTACTGCCGGAAGTATTATAGCTTATTAAAGTAAAACCATTAATGTGAAAAAATTGTTTTGCTATTTATGCACATAAAACAATTTTTCTTTCGGCTGCCGTTACTTCCCCATAACCAATTCTTGATCTTAAAAACCTATCCGTATGAATAAACAAAATTCACAACCCCAGATTGATCTGAATATGACACTGATCATTTTTGCTATCGGCTTCCTGGCGATAATTTACCTGTTAATACAGCATTAAAAACTATGGGTGAAATCACTAATATTATAAGGCAATTATAACCAGTTGAGACAATGCGTTATTTGTCAGGATACAGGGCATGATTTTTATCTAGCCAAACTAAGTAAAACGTATTTAATATAAAAAATCCGTGAACTCTTCCTTTATCATTTGCACTTAATGAGAATTGGTATGGTACATCTACAATTTGCTCTTCCATAGGAAATCCAAAGCCATTTTCGGAAGTGTTGTGCCATTCAATAGGATGACTTCTAAGTGTCCTGCTTCTGTTGGACGTAAATTCTAACTTTTGCATTGAACTCAAATCTTTTATCCTATTGAATAAATTCAAGTAAAATACTCCGTCCCAACAATTACAAGGAAACTTTTTGCTGTCTGTATCAAAGTATTTGAGAGAAAAGTTTATAAGACTTGATGCATTTTTTTCTGCTGTTTGTTTTGCGCTGAAAATTGCAGAGCTTTTGTCCTGAATAGCACTCTTCCTGACTTTAGGCAGCATTACTTTATAAATGTTGAATAATAATCTCTGATCAAGTCTTTGCTAATCACTCTGTCTGATGGTTCATCATCAGACAGACCTTCCCTCGTTTTTTTCCAGGGCTCCTCGTTATGTGTAAGCCTTTCTAACTCATATGCTGTAAGTCCAAAATACGAATCACAAACCTGATCTAATAATTCTACAGCTTTATCTCCGATGACTTTTTTAATTTGTTCAAATTTCTCTGTAGTTAAATCTTCACGCACGATAGGTTGCCAGGAAAAATGTTTATACTCACCATACAGGGATGGTATTGCAGGCCCATGCACCCATGCCTGGAAATCTTCTTTAATTAACGGTTCACCGTAGTTTGCCAGATGCCATGCATCTGTATAATAAACTAACTTTTGAAGCTTTAAATTGGTTATAAGAGAACCCGTCTCATTCGAAAGTGCAATGAAAAAATCAGCTATTGGAATATAGCTTTTATGATTTGTTGTGTTTGTTACAGCCATAGCATTAGCGATTAAAGGTTCCTAAATGGGGGGCAAATTTAGGATAAATGTAAAACATATCACAGAAAAACACAATAGGGTGCAGAAATACTCTCAATTATTTACCGGCCAATCCATTAATTATAAAAGAAACCGCCTGATCATACAGCAGGCGGTTCGCTGAAATAACAAATTATATTTAAGTTAATCGTGGAGCAGCATTCACGTCTCCCGTCTGACATTTCACGTTTGATACAGTGCTAATTTAACACCTCTCCCAGCTTTTTGATCAGATCTTCACCGCGCAAACTTTTTGCAATGATCTTTCCGTCCTTATCCAGCAGGTAATTCATCGGGATGGCTTTTACACCGTACAAAGCCGCCGCTTCACTTTTCCAGCCTTTGAGATCCGATACATGGGTCCAGGCGAGCTTATCCTGTGCAATGGCTTTTTCCCAGTTCTCTTTTTTATCGTCCAGCGATACGCTCAGGATATCAAAGCCTTTAGATTTATAAGTATCATAGGCCTTCACCACCGTAGGGTTTTCCATGCGGCAGGGCTGGCACCAGCTTGCCCAGAAATCGAGCAATGTATATTTTCCTTTAAAAGAAGCAAGCGCTACAGGTTTCCCGTTCACGTCGTTGAGCGTAAAGTTAGGGGCAACGCCTCCTATAGCTGTAGACTTTGCCTTATCCAAGGCATCTTTTACTACTTTACCAAAATGAGATCCCTTTATTTTTTCGTCCAGCCCCTTGTACAAAGGCTCCAGCTCTGCCGGCGCCACTTCTTCGGCATAGGCAAATACCTGTGCCAGTTGAAAAGCAGCAACGTAAGATGAGGGGTTTTCCTTCACAAACTTTGTTACCAGCGCTTTGTTCTCGTCCTGGAGTGCTTCATAAGCCTTCTGTATTTCTCCCATTTTAGCGGCATCACCGGTAGGCGCTACTTCCTGGTATTGCTGGTATAATGCTTTCTGCTTTTCTTCAAGCGGCTTTACAAGCGCGTTGAATTTGTCTAAATCCTTTTGTGAAGCCGGACCTGTAACCTTTCCGGTATAAAGAGAATCCTTAGGCGCCTCCACATTGATTTTTCCGGCTTCAAGATATAAAGGCAATGGCGGCTGGCGGGGTCCCTGCTCCTGCACCAGGGCAAGAAAGGCCAGTTCCGGTTCTGCAGCAAATCCCTTCAGCTCAAAATGTCCCTTTATAATTTTGGCGGTATCCGGCTCACCTTCTTCTCCTTTCTGTACGTTGAACAGTATAACTGCGCCGCTGTCCACTCCTTCAATTGTTCCGCTTAATACGTAGCTTGAATCGCCGGAATTGGCAGAAGCACTACCGGATTTGCCGTTACCGCCGCAGGAAGCCATTACAACCATCAGCAGCAGGCCGGCGCCTAATTTTTGCATAGTCAAATATTTTAAGCCGCAAAAGTACTAATTATCCGGGGGGAATAGTGTTACAGGCATTACAAAACAATGTTATTTCTGACGGGACAGGTAGAGATGCTGCCGTTTCACGTTTATCGTTTGTCGTTTATCGTTCAATTACTGGTATTGAATATAAATGGGCTGTGGCTTTAATTTCAGCACTTCTTCGGGTGTCATTATATGGCTTCCTTTTTCACGGAAATCGTTTTTGTAAAAAAGCTTAAACCCTGTGAACTGCACCGGTTCCTTATGTATAAAAGTGCGGTATGTATTGATCTTGCGCGCCTGCATGCCCCAGCCATCCATATCCATTACTACCTGCACTTCGGGACAGGGCTTGATTTGCCTGTAATTGGTTACCATGCCCTGTGTAAAACGATGTACGATCAGTATTTTGGGAGGCAGGTTGTATTTCTTTACAAGGTCGGCCAGGTAATTGATCACATAATTGATATCCTCAGCGGTAAATGTCCCGATAACCGTGCCGGGGCGCTCGCCTTTTTTCATAGAGAATTCAGGATCTATCCCTAAATGAACATCGGGTTCTATCAGGTATTTCTCAAGCTGCGGGATCTCCTGCTGCAATGTGCTGAGCGCTACCTGTACATCCACAAAAGTGATAGCGTCTATACGTTTTGCCATATTCCTTACAGAATCAATCTGGTGAAAAGGCATACGCAACCGGTATTTGCCGTCTTTACCGGCACTTCCCTGTGCAGTAACAGCGATATAATGCAATGCAGGCTGAACAGGAGTAGCGGAGTCCGCCGCTTCCCATCTTTTTACTTCTTCCTTCAGTTTGGCCAACATCTGGGCCGGGGGCAGTTCACCTAAAATACCCATTTGCTTTGAATACAGATTTCCATAATAGGAAACCACCCTTTTAAAAGGAAGAATAGCGCCCGGCAGCGGGTAAGGAGCCTTCACCGGCCAAAGCCCGGAGCTGTCGCCATTAGTGATCTGCTGCATTTTTGCGTCATAAGCCGCAGTATCGAGCGCAACCACCTTAGGCGCTTCCTGCAGCACAGCAGCAGGATCCTGGTCTGTAGTATCTTTCCTGGCAGCATTTCCTTCAGAATACGACTGCCCGCAACTGCTGAAGCTGTATAACATAACCAGCGCAAGGAACAGGCCCGATACACGGGTAAAAAAGGAAAGGATATGTTTGCCGGACTGTAATGGTCGGTTTGTAGTATTATCAGTAAATAAGCGGCTCATGTTGTGTATAAATTCAATGGTTTTTTGAAGATGCAAGGTAATGTGCAATTGATCAAAAACGAGAGTTCCACTGAAATATTATCAACAGTTTTGCATTAATTTTTGGGTGTGAGCTGTGAGCTATTGGCTATCAGCTTACTCCCCGAAACCTGATAGCTCAGAGCTGATGGCTGACAGCCGATAGCTCACAGCTTCTTATCTCACCACCGTCATCACCCCGTTCATGATCCTCCAATGACCCGGGTAGGAACATATATAAGGATAATCACCGGGTATATCAGGTACGCGGAATTTCAGGCTGAATTTTGCATCGGGATTGACCAGCGGGGTGGAAAACAGCACATCCGGCACTGCAGGTACATATTGCATTCCCGCTCCTTCGGGCGTTTGCGCCAGCTTATCGGCCGCATCCCCTACCCTTTGCATGCTGCCGGGAGACAGTATCAACAGATTGTGCTGCATAAAATCTACATTGGTCATTACGATCTCCACTATGCTTCCGGCTTTTACGGTGAGCTTTAGCTGATCAAATTTCATTTCATGCGGAATGGTTTTTAATACGATCACCCGGTCGGGCTTGCCCAGCACTTCCTTTTCTTTTTCTACCAGCAGCGTTTCCAGCCTTGCCCCGGAAATATCTCCCATTTCATGTGTGCTGTCAGGATAATTGCCGGCTTTGTCCATGCCGCTTTTCCAGTAATCATTGCCGAACCTTAACCCCGCATCGCGCAAAGGCAGCTTAAACAATCCTCCTGCCTTACCCGAAGCCACTTCGTTACCGTCCTTATATAATTCCATTATACCGCCTTTCTTCAGCCTTGCCGTAACAGTAAACCTATTGGCCACAGTATCTTTTGATTGTATCACATACGCCTGTTTTGCCTGGTTCACCTGGAAGCAGAGATGCCTGTTCTGATCAATATATACAGAATAGCCGTTGGTCATATTACCCTGTGCTATAATAAGACCTGTGGGGCTTTCTTTGCCGATAGCAGCATCAGCCGTAAAGAATATTTCGCGCCCGGTAAGATCAGGTAAGCGGTTGGGACCATACCCGGTATGCTGCTGAAGAGGCAGTACGCTCAATACTGATCCCATCATGATACGGTTCACCAGTTTTACTTCACCCAGCTTCACCTCTTCCGTCATGCCGGCAGACTTAAAAGCTTTTTCAAAACCTGCATGCTGCACCGTAGCAGCTATATACAATGCTTTTTGTATCCACTTATCTTCCGCGCTGCCGCCTTCTTTGGCAGCTATATTATAGAGCGTTTGTCCAATCTTATCGGATGACGGCAGATCACAGGTCTTCAGTATGGCAGCCAGCACCACGCGCAGGTCTTTGTCGGCAAAGACACCTGACGCCAGTAACGCCTCTGCAGTTTCAGCAGTGGCAGGCAATACCTGGATAGCAGCTCTCCTCACGCCCGCAGCAGGATGCCTGAGCGCTTTTGCTGCCACTTCAAGCGACTGCTTATCATTACCATCCAGGGCATGCAGTCCCTGCATCGTCCACAAAGCATGCACTGCGCCGGGATTTAAACCCAGCCCGTCCGTTTTTTCGTTTTGCACTACTGCATATAGTTTGCCCGGCACTTTCTTATCACCTGATTCCACCAGCAGGCGCTGGGCGGTGGTACGCCAGAACATATTATCACTGCTCAATGCTTTTACCAGTGCATCGGTATTGTTTTTGTTGAGAGACCTAATGCTCTTTGTCTCGTCTTTTTTATATACTATCCTGTAGATACGTCCTTTGGCAGAATCTCTCAGCGGGTTAATATGTGCATTGCCTTTGCCATTTTCAAATCCTTCGGGAGTAGGATTGTGCTGGATGATAAAATTATACCAGTCGAGCACCCATACATTACCGTCGGGCCCTACGCTCGCCTGTACGGGCCCAAACCATTCATCCGCGCTTGCTACAAAATTCCAGCCGTCCTCTCCTTCTTTAAATGAAGCGCCGTCGGGCTCAATAATATTTTTATGGATCACCCTGCCGGTAGGTTCGCATACAAAGGCTATGCGGTTCCAGTATTCTTTGGGATAGTTGCGCGCCGTATACAGCTCATGCCCTGCCGCCGCGGTAAAGCCGCCATGCACATCCACCTGCCGCAGGTTTTTGGTAACCACATGCATGGCATAATGGCTTTCTGTTTTTGTAATACCTGTCTCTCCTCTTTCACCAGCCATATCAAAATAACGCTTGGGGATAGTGTACGACGCACTGTGAGTATTATTGGCTGTGGAAAGGAAAACGTCAAAGTCTTCTGAGAATCCCAACCCCCAGGTATTGTTGGAAGTAGCACCAAGAAATTCCAGTTGCTTGCCATCGGGTGTAAAATGATACAGCCCCTGACTGAAGCGAACGGTATCGGGATTATCCCCCACCACCCCTTTAAAGCCGGAATAGCCCACCGTTCCCCACACCGTATTATCAGGGCCGTAGCGAAGGTTGGAAGGCCCCGCATGTGTGTCGAAAGTACCCCAGCCGGTGATGATCTTTTCCCTGACATCTGCCTTATCATCGCCATTGGTATCTTTCAAAAACAGGAAATCCGGCGCCTGCGATACCACGATACCGCCATTGATGAATGCAAAGCCGGTAGGTATATTAAGGCTATCTGCAAACACGGTAAACTTATCGGCTTTACCATCACCATTGGTATCTTCCAGTATTTTGATCATATCCCGGCCTTCCTTTTTGTTCTCCCGCACCATGTTGGGGTAGTCTACAGTTTCTGCCACCCACAACCGTCCTTTTTCGTCCCAGTCCATGTGAATGGGCTTATGAATATCAGGCTCTGAGGCAAAAAGCTCCATCTTGAAACCAACGGGCACCTGTGTAAGTTCCATGGATTCCTGCGGTGTGAGCGGCACCTGGAACTGAGGCGGGGGATCTCTTCTTTCATAATTAGGGATCTTTGCGTCAGAATATTTTGGCTCAGGCCTGGGATAGGCATCCGCCAGCGAACGTGCATGATCGCCTACCGCCCACATGATGCCATTGTATACCAGTTGCTGAAACCCGGGATTGTTCCAGGTATGCTCATCATGCCCGTAGGCGGTGTAAAACACTCTCCCTTTACCATAGTTCCTTACCCAGGTATATGGTTCATGATGATCTCCTTCCACCCGTTCGGTAAGCACTTCAATCTTGTTGCTGAGCTTGTCATGCACATAAGTTTCGTCTGTGGTGGTAAATGCAGGCACATTTTTCATTACGGGATGATCGGGTTTTACTATCACCGCTTTGAAAGAATCGTACTGGTGTGTTTTAAACTGGCCGCCGATCAGGTCTACTACTTCCGGAGAATTGCGAAAGCACCAGGAGGCGCAGTGCAGCGGGATGAACCCTTTTCCCGAGCGTACATAATCCAGCAGCGCTTTTTCCTGCGCAGGGGTAATGCTGTCGTGGTTGGCGTATACTATCAACCCGTCATACAATTTAAAATCTTCCCGCAGCATATCGTCGGGATTGGTGGTGTAAGTGATATTGATGCCTTTCTTAAAGTATTCCTGTGAGAGTATCTCTGCCAGCTTTTCCGAATCATGGTGCTTGCTTTTATGCCCGAGGAAAAGTATTTCAAGCCGGCGGGGCTTGTTATCTGTTTCAGGGGTCTGGCAGGAATACAGGCAAACGGCAGCCACAACACAGGCTGCTAAGGCAAACAATATACTTCTTTTCATTTCAGTGTATTTTAAAGCCGTATGATGACAATGCATGCATACAGCAGAGATAATGCTTTGATGAATATATAATTAAACAACCGGTCGGGGTATATTCAATTTTTAGAACTAAATATTTAATAGCATAAGCTTTCACTTATTGCACACAGCCTTTTTTAATTCGTTGCTTTTGCCTCTCCAGCCGGCGGGCTGCATAGCTGGAACGCCGCTGCTTTTTGTCCTTTGAAAAAATATGCTTCGCATTTTTTCAATTCCGCCTTTGGCGGCACCGGGCAACAAGGGGCGACTTATCCAGTTACTGGTAAACATTAAAACAGGTATTGCGATCTTCTTAATTATTCTAGTGTTATGTTAATCCGTGAAACGTTAGAAGTGAGACGTGAAAATCTCACCTTTCACAACCTTACTCCCTATGCCTTACACCTTCCCCTTCAAACTAAACTCCGGCAACCTTATGATCTCCCCGCCTTTCTGTGCCGATTCGTGCGCTAATATACCCACGCAGGTAATGTTTGCCGATTGGCGTGCATTGGGAAACGGCTCCCGTTTTTCTAGCAGCGCCGACACAAATTCGTGCACTAAGTGTGGGTGCGATCCGCCATGCCCTGCTCCCTGCGTAAATGAAAGATGCTGATGCTCGTCCGTATCATATACACCGCCTGTGGTAAAGCGCTGAATAGGCTCCGGCAGGCGATGCGCATAATCCGGCGCTTCCATTTCCTCCGGGATCCCCGGCTCCGGCTTCTTGGCAGTATGCACCACCAGCGGTCTGCCTTCGATCAGCGGCCACTCCACGGATTTTTTTGAGCCGTACACCTCAAAGCTCTCCCTGTATTGCCGCGCCGTATCAAACAACGACCTGTACACATAAGCGCTCAGATCAGAATCGCGGAACTTAATATGCGTGCTTTCCACGGCATAAGGAGAGTGATAATATTTGTGCAGTTCCTCCCGGATAGTGCCTGAACCAAAGCAGGACACATATTCCGCTTCTGCACGGGTCAGCCCCAATACCGGCCCCACGCAATGCGTAGCATAATACATGGGGGGAAGGCCCGGCCAATAATTCGGCCATCCGTCCATATCCTGCTGGTGACTTGCTTTGAGAAACTGCAATTTACCCAGCTCGCCTTTATCATACAGCTCTTTCATAAACAAAAACTCTCTTGCATATACCACCGTCTCCATCATCATATAGGTAAGTCCTGTTACTTTTACTGTTTCTACAATCTGCCTGCATTCTTCTACCGTTGTTGCCATGGGCACTGTACAGGCCACATGCTTCCCTGCTTTCAGCGCTTTGAGCGACTGCGCGGCATGATCGGGTATGGGCGTATTGATATGCACCGCATCTATAGCAGGATCTTTGAGGAGCTCATCATAATCGGTGTACCTTTTTTCAATGCCAAATGCATCTCCTGTCTTATCAAGCTGCTCTTTGTTGCGCTGGCAGATGGCATACATAGCAGCATTGGGGTGTCGCTGGTAAATAGGAATGAACTCAGCGCCAAAGCCGAGACCAACAATCGCTATATTAATTTTTTTGTCTGGCATATCAAGTGGTTTTATCTGTTGAGGTGACCTGTATACTCTATTAAAAATGTATTTGTCAAATATCTGCGTTCCTCTTCGTGATCTTCGCGCCTTCTTTGTGCCCTTTGCGGTTTAAAAAGTTTCACGCAAAGCCCGCAAAGAAGCAAAGAACGCAAAGTAAATCCTTCGTGAAACTTTGTGCCTTCGTGCCTTTGTGGTTCACTGTATTATAACAGGAAGAATGCACAAGAACACTAAAGCAGCGTCTATTGCTATGCTAATCGTGAAACGTCAGAGGTCAAACCTGTCTGCCGACAGGCAGGCGTGAAAATCTCACCTCTCCCCTTTCACGTCTCACAATTGTTTAATTCCAAAAAGCTTTTTCAAAAACTTCAGCCCGTTTTCCGCGAACAGATCCTGGCTTTCCGCAAGCTTCTTCCAGATGCATACCGCCCCGGCAAGGGTAGTATTGTCCGGCGTAAAGCTTTCTATGGAGACAGCCCCTTTGTAATTAATTGCTTCCAGTCCCCTGCGCCATGCCTGCCAGTTGGTTTGCCCGGTGCCCGGCGTGCCGCGGTAGTTGTCAGCCACCTGCACATGAAATAATTTATCGCCTGCCGTCAATATTGCTTTCTCAATATCCGGTTCCTCAATGTTCATGTGAAACCCATCCAGCCCTATGCCTACGGAAGAATGATCAATATCCGTTACCATACGCATAGCATCGGCAGCAGTATTCACCATGTCCGATTCAAAACGGTTGAGTGGCTCAATTGCGAGCTTTGTGCCTGATGAAGCAGCCCTTGCTGCTACAACACGCAGGTTGCTGACAGCAGTATCCCATTCCTTTTTTCTCTGCTCATTACTTACCATTCTCGCTTTTCCCACGGCGGTATACATAGGTCCGCCAAAAACGGGGGCGCCGATCTCTGCAGCGATATTTATGCAGTCATGTATATAGTTGATCGCGTTTTGCTGTATGCTCTTATCATCGCAGGAGATATCCCGGTCTGCGCCAAAAGCGCCGCAAATGGCTGCCGCAAGCCCGTTCGCATCGAGCGCTTCTTTTATTTTGGCGGTATCTATCAGTGCCGGGTCTTCTACAGCTATCTCCACCATATCAAAGCCTATTCTTTTTATTTTAGCAAAAAGCGCCGGGGCGTTTTTCGTTGCAAAAGGAGAAAGCCACAACCAGGTACTAACGCCGAAAGTCAACTGCATGGATTTTGTATCAGGCTTATGATAAGTTGTATTCTGAACAGCAGTTGCTGGTGGCATAGCAATATATTAATGGTTGAAAGAAGTAATAACAGGGTATATTTCAATTAACGCAGCACTAAGTTAAATAGAATAACAGCACCGGAACAACAGGATTATATCCAATACTGACTGTATTTTATCCTTAAAAATACTATATCAACAAATTAAGGACAAAAAACTATAAAGAAGAAAATGCTTTCCTGTAATCTTTAGGCGTGGTTTTCATAAATTGCCGGAAGATCCGGTTGAAATTGGAGAGGGTGTTAAACCCACAGGCGTAACTTACCTGGCTGATGCTTTTCCGGTCGTCTTCTGCCAGCAGCTTGCAGGCATGCCTGATACGGAGCTCCGCGATAAATTCCGAGAACGACTTACTGGTCTTCATCCTGAAATACCTGCTGAAAGAAGTAGGGGTCATATTGAGCAATGCAGCGGCATCATTGAGGGAAATGCCCGAGTGGAAGTGCTGGGCAGCATAATTATATACAATATTGATCCTTTGGGTTTCAGCATCTTTAAGCTTGTATTGGTAGTCCGCATTGTGCAGCAAACTGTATTCCTGGGTGCGGGACATCATCACCAGCATACGGAGCAATGCGATAATGCTTTCCGGCCCGCGAAGCTCCACTATCTGCTTCATCATTGCGGTAAGATGCTTTACCGCTTTCCCACGGTATTCAATTCCTCTCTTCGCTTTTGCAAACAGCTTACTGATCTGCTGCATTTCTTCCTTGTCGAGCATACCGGCAATAAGATCATTTTTGAAATAGACCACCAGCCCTGCGGAGGAATGCTTATTACGCCTGTCGAAATATATACTGTCGCTGCGCCAGAGATGTGGTATACCCGGACCGAGAAAAGTCAGATCTCCGCCGGTAAAAGATTTTACGGTATTACCTATGAAACGCGTACCGGTTCCCTTCAGCACCAGGAACAGTTGGTATTCATTATGCGCATGCCAGGTAGGATCAAAATGCTTATCCTTCAGCTCTTTTGCAACAAATATTCTTGTTGCGGGAATAGATGATTTCTGAACAGCCGATTTCATTGGTGAATGAATGTGAGAGGTGAATTGTGAATGATGAATGGTGAAAACGTCAAATGTGAAAGGTGAGACGTGAGACGTGAAACCTGTAACCATTATGCCTTACCACTTATCACTTATCACTTACCACTTGCTTTAGCAGTATAAGGTCCAAACACATCCTTCACTGGCATATCTTCCCGGCTGTCATCAAGAATAATGACATAATAGGTTTTGCCGCCGGGCATTACTCTTACCACAATATGTCCCTGCAGGCTTTTGTACGACCTGTCAATTAATGTTCCTATAACATACCGGTTGGCCTCAAGCATATTGGTGGTGAACAGATCCCGCGGACCTTCATACAATACAGGCGTGGTCAGGCGGCGCAGCACTTCTTCCCCGGGATGATCCGACGACCAGGATTGCTCGATCCACACCCGGGGTTTAAAAGTTTTGACCTGGAATTCATTCACCGCATCCCTGTTGCCATGATGATCCAGGGTAGCGACATCCACTTCGCCTATGACCCTGGCAACGGGGGTTTCTATGTCTTTCCATGCCGGGTCTCCGTAAGAAACTATGCCGCCGCAATCCCCCCCGCTATAGTATACGAACGGCCCGTAATGTATGGTAAGCACCAGGCTCAGCCCGTTCTCGCTCGGCCATGTAGAACGATCCTCCGGTTTAACAGGAGGCAAAAACTGGTAGGTGGAAGAATCTTTGCCGGTCCATATCAGCCCGTTGGCTTTTACATTCTGCACATAAAAACCAGGATATTTCGAGGGGGCGTATTTCATCCTGATCTGTGTACGGCTGCCGGCTTTGAACCGTTCTGTGATCATTCCTTGTTGTCGTTGCGCAGCGGAAAAATCCATATAATTCTTCATGGTCTTAAAAAAATTGATCTCCCCGCTCAACGACGCCAAAGCGCTGTTCTTCATATCAAAGGGATAATCATAATCAGGATAGCCACGGTCGAGAAGCTGCCTGATGGGTATCAGCTCTCCCACTCCCGGCATGCCTGTAAGATCATATTTGCCTGTGGACGACAGCTTAGCTCCCGGGTACCATCCGCCAAAATGATCATCATGAAAATGAGAAATGGCCGCATAGTCAATAACTGCTTTTTCTTTCAATGGTGAAACATGCTGAATATACCATGCGATCCATTCATAGGCTCTTTTGCTGTAATTAGGATGCATCGGCGCATTGCGCGGAGTGAATGCCCTCGGATCGGTGGGATTGATCTCACCGGCATCAAAAAGCATGGTAGTGCCGTCGGGGAAAATATAAAACGCCGCATCACCCCAGCCGGTATTGATGTGATGCAGATCCAGAAAACCCTCCTGCCACGGGGGCAATGGCTTACCCGGCACAGCCACCTGGGCAAAAACCTCAGCATAACATATCCCAATGAAAAGGGCAAGACAGAGTTGAACTTTTTTCATAACCGAAAATACAATTATAAAATTAAAAGGGGCTGAGCTGGGAGCTGTCAGCTATGGGCTATGAGCACGATGCCCACCGCTCTCGGCTGAATACCCGATATTATGTAATATTACCCTGATAAAGCCGTTAATTTGCTGATGAACAGCGCCAAAGCCTTTTTATTATCACTTCTTGCACTGCTCTCTTTCTTTGCATCGGCGCAGCAAAGAACAGCATTGATCACAGGAAAAGTAGTGGATGAAAATGAACAGCCATTAAGCAATGTATCCGTAGTGATACTTGGCCGCCAGCAAGGCACTACCACTTCTGACGCGGGGGCTTTTTCGGTAAAGGTACTTGCGGGGAAGGCGATAGCACTTGTGTTCTCCTATGCAGGCTTCGGGGAAGTGCAAAGAAATTTTTACCTGAATGAAAACGAGCATGAAAAAGTAATAGTGAGGCTTACCAGATCATCTAAAGCGCTGCAGGAGGTGATCATAAAAGACCAAAAGGAAAGAAGAGAAGCAGGACTCATCCGTGTTGATCCCAAACATGCGCTTACCATCCCGTCGGTGACCGGCGGAGTGGAAAGCCTGATAAAGATCTTTGTTGGGAGCAACAATGAGCTCACTTCACAGTATACCGTACGTGGCGGCAATTATGATGAGAACCTGGTGTATGTAAATGACTTCGAAATTTTCAGGCCTTATCTTGTAAGAAGCGGGCAACAGGAAGGACTGAGTTTTATTAACCCGGAACTTGCCGGCAGCGTAAATTTCTATAACGGGGGATTCCAGGCAAAGTACGGAGATAAAATGAGCAGCGTGCTGGAAGTGCAGTACAAAAAGCCTAAGCAATTCGGAGGTTCTGCTTATGTGAGCCTGCTGGAGCAGGGGTTTCATGTGGAGGGATTTTCCAAAGACCAGAAATTCACTTACCTGGTAGGCGTGCGCAACCGGTCGAACAGGAACCTGCTGAGCGCGCAGGAAACAAAAGGCAACTATACTCCCTCATCTTCAGATATACAGGCATTGCTTACCTATCGCATCAATGATAAATGGCAGATAGAAATGCTGGGCAACTATTCAGGTACCAGGTTCACCCTCGTGCCCGAAGAGGCAAAGCTTACATCATCGGTGCTCTCTCCCCTGTTCAGCGCCAATCTCGGACTGGATATCTATTTTGAAGGACGTGAAGAAGACAGGTATGCCACAAAAATGATTGGAGTTTCCGCTATGCAGACCGTCAGCCCGCGGCTTAAATTAAAATGGCTGGTGAGCAGGTTTGAAGATGATGAGCAGGAAGCGTATGATATATGGGGCGCTTATCTTTTCGGGGAACGCAGCTTTGATAAAAGCAAGGCTGATTTTGGTACGATTATCAATCCTCTTGGCGCGGGAGTATTTATGAACCATGCACGCAACACACTTAATATTGCCAACTGGAATATTGCGCATAAAGGATATTTCACTTTTAAGCAACATGCCTTACAATGGGGAGTAAGCGCAGACCGTACCATCATTCACGACAAGCTGAACGAATGGGAAGCACAAGATTCCGCCGGCTATAATTTGCCTTACAATAGTGACCAGTTATTATTGGACAGGGTCGTTCGTTCTGCAGCAGATCTTACCGTGAATAAAATTTCAGGCTATATACAGGATAATATTTTGTTTGGCAAATCATCAGACTTTAACCTTCAGGCCGGAGTCCGGTTTAATTATAATTCGCTCAGCAAAGAATTTATCGTCTCTCCGCGTGCACAAATAGCATGGGTTCCCGGGGAAAGAAAAAACTGGGCATTAAAGCTGGCTGCCGGAGCGTATGACCAGCCTCCCTTTTACCGCGAGCTGAGGAAATATGACGGCACATTGAATACCGCTGTCAAAGCGCAGAGAAGCTGGCAGGCTGTTGCAGGAGCGGATTATAATTTCAAAGCATGGGACAGACCCTCGAGGCTCGCTATTGAAGCCTACTATAAAGGCATCCACCATCTTGATCCTTATGATATTGACAATGTACGCATCCGGTATTTCGGCAACAACAATGCAAAAGCTTACGCTACGGGTATTGAAATGAGGCTGTTCAGTGAGCTGGTGAAAGATGCAGAAAGCTGGGTGAGCCTTGGGATAATGCGCACCATGGAAAAAATTGACAGCTTTTATTATTACCGCTATACGAATGCAGCCGGTGAATTCATCACCGCACAAACAGAAGACCAGGTTGTAGCTGACAGTGTGAGATTTGACAAAGGCTGGGTAAGACGGCCGACAGACCGGCTGATCACCTTCGGCATGTTCTTCCAGGATTATTTAAGCACCAACAAAAATTTCAGAGTACATCTCAATACTATATTCGGCAGCAATATGCCCTATAATATTCCCGGCAGTGTGCGGTACAGGAACGCATTGATCATTGATCCTTATATGCGTGTAGATATCGGCTTCAGCGCACAATTATTATCCGGCGATAAGTCCGGTCGCAGGAGTCATAGCCCCTTCAGGAAATTTGATAATATCTGGGCAAGCTTCGAAATATTCAACCTGCTCGACAGAAGCAATACGATTTCTTATATGTTCATCAAAGATTTTTCGAACACTATCTATACATTGCCCAACAGGCTAACGCCAAGGTTATTAAATCTTAAAATTTTGGCGAGGTTTTAGCATATATCCACATGTGTGCATAAGTAAATATTAGTTATTTAAATGCTGATGCATTAAATTTGAATGGAACGATAGGTTAGTCTTCAAACATTCAGGACTATTTGTGAACTTAAAACCGAACCTCATTGACAGAAACAATCATTAACCTGGAAACCGTTAACCCTATAGAGTTTTTTGGCGTTAACAATGGCAAGCTCGACCTCCTCAAAAAGAAATTCCCTTTACTGAAAATCCTCAGCCGCGGTACACAAATGAAGCTTAGCGGCGCTCCGGAACAAATTGAAATGGCAAAAGAGAAAATCGAATTGCTGATTCAATACCTGGAACGCAACGGGCATGTAAGCGAGCATTATTTTGAACAGATACTCGGAGGCGATGATACGGAGAGCATTGATAATTTTGTAGAGCGCAATCCTAATGAGGTGCTTGTTTTCGGGCCGAATGGTAAAAGCGTGCGGGCCCGGACTGCCAACCAGAAACGCATGGTGACGGCAGTTGATAAAAACGATATTGTGTTTGCGATAGGCCCTGCGGGAACCGGTAAAACCTATACGGCTGTAGCCCTTGCCGTAAGGGCTTTAAAAAACAAGTCTGTCAAAAAGATCATCCTCACCCGTCCCGCGGTGGAAGCCGGTGAAAGCCTCGGTTTTTTACCGGGGGATCTCAAAGAAAAGATTGACCCATACTTACGCCCTTTATATGATGCGCTGGATGATATGATACCTGCCGATAAGTTAGGATATTATATGAGCACGAGAGTGATTGAAATTGCCCCGCTCGCCTATATGCGCGGGCGTACGCTTGACAACGCATTTATCATACTGGATGAAGCGCAGAATGCCACCGACCTGCAGATCAAAATGTTCCTCACCCGTATAGGTGCCAATGCCAAAGCCATTATCACCGGCGATCTTACGCAGGTAGATCTGCCAAAGCATCAGAAGAGCGGGCTGGAGAAAGCCATCCGCATCCTGCATAATATAGATGGCATCACTCATATTGAGCTTGATGAAGATGACGTGGTACGCCACCGGCTGGTGAAGGCGATCATCAGGGCGTATGAGAAGGATTTTGAAAAAGGACAGGAAAGCGGATTGAAAAGGTGAAAGGAAAAGAGAAGGTGCTATTTTTCTTTTAAATGAAATCTTCTGACTTCTCCATATTTAAACTCAGGCAATGGATTAGAATATTCAAGATTTATATTTGTCGATTTTGAATAATAATCTAATAATTCCTGTACAGGCTTCCCCCATAGCAATACATTCGATGCATACGGTAATTTCTGCACACTATTAATATTAAATTTCTTAAGCATTTCTAAGCTAAACGAGTATGAATAGTGCCAACCAAGAACAACATTATCTAAAGGATATTCCTTAGGAATATCAAAAACTGAAACATAATCTAACGGAAAGGAATAATCAGTCACTAAGAAAAGATATTTAGGATACTTCTTCACTTCAGTAGCGGCCAATTTAAATGAGCAATTATTGTCAAGATTCTTTTTATTTTCCTTATAAATTCGAATTACACCCCAAAAAATAAAGAAAAAAGCAACGCCAAATTTAGCATAATACATCAGACTATGCCTGGGAAACATAAGGGAGGTTAGCGAGATTAATAAACATAATAATCCAAGCCCCGACAAAAAAACATAATCGGGAAGCTTTACAAAATAAAACAGAATAAAACAACCAGTTATTAAACAAAGAAAAGAAATCAACACGACTGTTATATATTGCTTATCTATTTTACAGAAAAGAAGCAAGAAAAAAAAACATCCCAAAAAAATCCGGTTGTTAATAATAAACCATTTGAAGCTATCTGAACTATCAAGATTATCTGATCCATTATTTCTTTTTGCATGTAAATCGCTTCGTATTTGTATCAGCTTATTTGTCCCGATAAAATTTGTATCAATGATTAAAGCATACTTCAATAATCCTTGTTCAGTTTGCCAGTTGGCAACTACGTTATGAGAAGCATATCCATCATTAAATAATGAATAGAGTTGTTGACGGTATTGCTCATCCTGAACCCAATTGGGAATAGAATTTGTATAAATCTTCTGATGTATATAATTCCCTAAACATATAAAAAAAGCTGCAATGCCAATTATAAAAAAGGTTCTAATGATTGTCTTTATTTTCTGAAATAGAATAAAAAAAGGAAGAGACATTCCTATAAGAGGTATGATTGTATGAATTCGGAATAATGATGCAAATATAAGCAAGGCAATAACGCATAGAGATTCTTTGAATGTTATCATTTTCTTCTGACTCATCGGAACTAATAAAAAAATTGCCGCAATTGTAAGTATAATTGAAGTATTCGTAAACGAAATGCTCAACAGAAAATAAGATTGAAAAACAATAAAAAACAAAGAATAAACAAGCATTGCTATTTTTAAAGGTTGCCTTGATATTAATCGAACAGCAATTACACTAGATGCAATGAATTGAAAAAAAATCAGAATAACGGAATACCAGTTGACATAGGGGTCTAATAAAAAAAGCTTCCGGATAACTACTGTAATGACCGGATGAAGCAGATGATTGTAGTAAATTAATTCAGTTGGCGCCTGTCCGAATCCTCCTCCAAGCAGATATAAGCAAAAAACATTATCACTACTGTTAAAAAGAGGAGTTGTCACCAGGAAAAAAGCAAAAAATAATATTGCATTGAACAATACTATAATTGTTCTATTCATAGTTGCCACCTTCATATCTTGATTCGGTTCAATGTTATAGCTTGTATTTGATTAATATTGCCAGATCTTTCGATAAAAGAAGACCTGCAACAAAGTATTTTTAAGCAATGCCATGTTTTTTAATTGATCAAAGCATCATTCATAGGGATAGCTGATAAATTCAATCTGTTCTGGTAACAGAGTTAAGAACCAGCCATCTAACAGAAGAAAGTTCTCCTGCAACGCCACATAGGCAATCAATTTTCCAGCATCCGTGCGCCTGCTGTATAACCCGGTAAACTGGAGAAGACGATAGTGGTCTGCATAATATTAATTTGCCTGCCGGTAAACTTTCCATCCCTGCACAAAACAAAGAAGCGGGATGATACAACGCTTTATTCAATGAGCCTGCTCATCTTTATCCTGCTTTCGGTTTTATCCCGGAAATGAACCTTACCCCGGAATGAAATAAAAAGATATTCCCGGTATAGCAACAATTACCTGAATAAGATAACCCCGCTTTCCGGAAAAGGTATGCAACTACATAAGCAACATTTACATCCTTAAAAATAGCTCAGCTTCGTCCTGGGCGACAATGCCAGCACGGTTTCATACATCAGCCTGATGGTATTTTCAATATCATCTTTATGCAGCATTTCCACTGTGGTATGCATATAGCGCAACGGTATGGAGATAAGCACCGACGGACAGCCATCATTGGCATAGGCAAAAGAATCGGTATCCGTTCCCGTGCTGCGGCTGAGGGTTCGTAACTGCACCGGTATTTTGTTATCTTCTGCAACTCCCTGCACAAACTGGAGCAGCTTGTTATGCACGGCAGGCGCATACGCCAGCGACGGGCCTTTGCCGCAGGCAATATCCCCTTCCACTGCTTTATTGATCATGGGTGTAGTGGTATCATGGGTTACATCTGTTACGATAGCCACATCAGGCTTAATACGCCTCGCGATCATTTCTGCGCCGCGCAACCCGACTTCTTCCTGTACGGCATTCACTATATATAACCCGAAAGGGATCCTCTTTTTACTTTCGCTCAGCAGCCGCGCTACTTCCGCTATCATAAAACCACCTACCCTGTTGTCCATAGCCCGGCCGATATAGTAATCATACGCCAGTTCATCAAAACCTTCTTCGTAGGTGGCAACCGCCCCAACATGAATGCCAAGCGCTTCTACTTCCTTTTTACTCCTGGCGCCGGTATCCAAAAACAGGTTATCTACTTTGGGTTGCGTTTCTTTCTCCCCGCCGCCGATCCTGGTATGGATGGCAGGCCAGCCGAATACCGCTTTCACCACTCCTTTTCTGCCATGTATCAATACCCTCTTGCCGGGCGCTATCTGGTGATCTACCCCTCCGTTGCGTTTCAGGTAAATAAGACCGTCGTTGGTTATATAATTTACAAACCAGCTTATTTCGTCGGCATGCGCTTCTATTACTACTTTAAACTTTTCATCAGGGTTAATGATACCTACTGCAGTGCCGTAAGGGTCTACGAAATTGGTATCTATGTAAGGCTTTATATATTCCAGCCACAGCTTTTGCCCGCTGCTTTCAAAGCCTGTGGGAGAAGCGTTATTGATATAGTTTTTGAAAAAAGCGAGGGAACTGTCTTTTAAAATGGATTTATGCTTTGCCCTGGATTGTTTTGCCATGAAGATGTAATTATTTATTCAAAAATAAATAAATCCTGACCAATCAGCGAGGGATTAATTATAATATGCACATTACTTTCGCCGGGTGAATGGTGAATACGAGAGATGTCAAAAGTGAGACGTGAAACAGATACGATATAGGAGACATGTAAGGCCTTACACCTCATACCTTACCGGATCTTCTGGATGGTAACAGGAGGAGTTGTCACCGTATCACTCACATTGCCTGCCTGATCTTTAAACCAGAATTTAAAAGTAGCCTGCTCAGTACTGTCATACTCATCGCATTTCTGTGGATTGGCAAGCAGGCCCGCGATCGTCACTACAATCTCGCCTTTTTGATTGGCGGTTGCCGGCACATCTGCCGGTATAGCATATTTAGTACTGTCAGTATAGTAAGGTTCATTCCCGTTACTACAGGGGTTGTCGGGAGATGCTGAAGAAGACAGCTTTTCAATACTGAAAGGCTGCCCGGCAATATCACCATCGGCATCCGTATATTCCAGTGTGAACCGGATAGCATAATCATCACCTAAAGGAAGATAATTCCCACTGACTTCCTTTAATTTCAAAGTAGGTTTACTGCTAAACTTATCTTTGCTGCAGGAAACTATTATCAAAACTAAAAAAGATATTGCCAGACTTAGTTTCATATAACTGTATTCAATAAACAAATGTAAATATTCCCTTTGAATAAACTCCCTGCATATCAGGACATCCGGAAGTTATGGAATGATTTTAACATTTCTGACCTTGAAACTATTGCGCCTGAAGTTTTCCGGTTTCAATACCGGGAGAACCAGGTATACCAAAGCTTTGTGGATGCACTGAAGATCAATCCCCAAACAGTTTCCAATATAACCGAAATACCTTTTCTTCCTGTCCGGTTTTTTAAATCTCATACCGTAACTACTACCGATTTTACGCCGGAAGCAGTTTTTGAAAGCAGCGGTACTACCCAAACCATCAACAGTCGTCACTATATCAGGGATCTTTCCATATATACGCGAAGTTTCACTAAAGCGTTTGAGCTGTTTTATGGTCATCCCTCCGACTGGTGTATCATAGGACTATTGCCTTCCTATCTCGAAAGAAAGCATTCTTCTCTCGTGGTTATGGTTGATGAGCTTATCAGGCAAAGTCAGCATACAGACAGTGGGTTTTACCTGTATGAGCAGGAACGGCTTGCGGCGACATTGCAACGCCTTGAGCAACAACGGCAAAAGATATTACTTATCGGGGTAACCTTTGCCCTGCTGGATTTTGCCGAAAAATTCCCAATGCCGCTGCGATCTGCCACAATAATGGAAACCGGCGGCATGAAAGGCCGGCGGCATGAAATGACCAGGGAAGAAGTGCATGAGATTTTAAAAAATGCATTTCATCTGGATAATATACATGCTGAATATGGCATGACAGAGCTGCTTTCACAGGCTTATTCCAAAGGGAGCGGCAGGTTCTGCTGCCCCCCGTGGATGAAAGTCCTTATCAGGGATACGGAAGATCCCCTGAATGTATCCAGAGAAGGAGTCTCCCCGCTTACGGGGGCGCTCAACATCATTGACCTGGCTAATATATATTCCTGCAGCTTTATTGCTATTGAAGATGCAGGGAAGCTCTATCCCGATAGCAGCTTTGAAGTATTGGGAAGGATAGATAATAGTGACATCCGGGGCTGCAGCCTGCTGGCAATGTAGTACTGCTGGGTGAAACGTGAAAAGACAAACGTGAGAGGTGAAAGTCTCACGTCTCCCATTTCACCTCTCACGTTTTCACCACATTGAGTATAAACAGCCTGTTTTTCGCTCCTGATGGGAACCGCTGAATGCAATAAACCCTGTAAAAACAGAGAAAATTAAATCAATATGAAGAAAACGTTTTTATTATTGGCTCTTGGGTTTTGCCTGGCAAACCTGTTTGCCCAGGAGAAAACGGCATCTTTACCCAAAACAAAGTACAACCTCGTTGTAATTGCGCACAGGGGAGATCATACCAAAGTTCCTGAGAATACGATCGCCTCTCTGAAGGAAGCGATCAAAAGTGGCGCCGATTATGCGGAAATAGATCTCCGTACTACCAAAGACGGGTACATGGTATTGCAGCACGATGCTACGGTAGATCGCATGACAAACGGAACGGGGAAAATTAAAGACCTGACCCTTGCCGAAATTCAGCAGCTTAATGTAAATAATAAAAATAAGCCTTCAAAAAAGGTATACCGCATACCCACTTTTGAAGAAGTTTTAAAAACCTGCAAAAACAAGATCAATATATATCTTGATTTTAAAGATGCCGATGTTGCAGAAACTTTCCGGCAGATACAGGCGGCAGGCATGGAAAACCAGGTAGCGGTGTATGTGAACAGCATACCCCAATACAAGCAGTGGCGTGAAATCGCGCCCAAAATTCCGCTGATCACCAGCGTTATTGGAGGGATCACCAATAAAGAGCAACTGTCTTTTTTCCTGGGCCAGGCCTCCATAGAAGCGCTTGACAATATATATGATACAGGCATGATCGCCACGGCCAATGATAATGATGTAGCCGTGTGGATGGATGTGGAAAGCGATGACGAAAGCCCGGAAATATGGAATACCGCACTGTCCAAAGGGATACAGGGTATACAAACCGACCATCCGAAAGCGCTTATTGAATACCTTGATAAAAACGGGTTAAGGAACGGGCGCGGGCGAGATATTACACAGGCAGATCCTTACGCAAAGTACAGGAGCAGGAGCTACCGGGAATTGAAAAACATTAAATATGGCGATGCTCCCGACGGGCAAAATACTTTTGATGCCTATATACCCAAAAATATCCAGCCGGGTGCAAAAGTAATTGTATACATCCACGGCGGCGGATGGAGCGGCGGCGACAAATCGGAGTTTCCCAAACAACTGATAGAAGAGCTTGCCGGTAAGCGGGGCTATGTAGTGGTTTCCATGAACTACAGGCTTGTAAAAGACAACACCAACCGCTTCCCTGCGCAGATTGAAGATGTAAAGAAGCTGGTTGCTTTTATTTCAAAAAATGCAAAGCGGTATGAATACAACGGTAATGAATATACGCTTATGGGGGGTAGCGCCGGCGGGCATCTCGCCATGCTGTATGCGTACGGGTACGATGAAAAGAAACAGGTAAAGACCGTAGTAGATCTCTGGGGACCTACAGATCTTACCGACAAAGCTGTCCGCCCTGATGGCAGCGATGCCGATAATATTGTTATACGTTTCCTGGGGGAGAAAGATGTCAACGCTCAAATTACCAAAGACGCCAGCCCTTTATGGCATCTCACCAAAGAAACAGCTGTGCCCACTATCCTGTTTCACGGTGGTAAGGATCCCCTGGTAAATGTAAGCCAGGCAAAGAACCTGTATCAGAAATTGCAGGAAATGAATGTTCCTTCAGCACTGGAAATTTATCCTGAAGAAAAACATGGTGTCAGCCCTTCCGCTGCCGTGGAGGTGTTTGCAAAAATGCTCAGTTGGCTCGACAAATATTACCCTGCGCGATAAGGGATATATACGGCAGGAATAGCATATCTGACAGATAATAATAAATTATACAAATGAAAAAGATACTCTCACTTTTGTTATTATTTCCGCTTTACCTGGCAGCCCAGCAAAAAACAGGCGGAGAAATAAAAAATATTATCGTCATCACTTCAGACGGGCTCAGATGGCAGGAAATATTCAAAGGCATGGACCCTGCTTTAGCTAACAATCGCAGGTTCAACCAGGGGGACAGTGCAGGAATATATAAGCAATACTGGGCCGACAGCCCCGAAGAAAGAAGAAAAAAGCTGATGCCTTTCTTTTGGAATGTTATTGCTGCAAAAGGACAACTTTATGGCAACAGAAGCTTTGACAACAAAGTGGACAATGCCAACCCGTACTGGTTCTCATATCCGGGCTACAATGAAATCTTTACCGGCTATCCCGATACGGCAGTCAACTCCAATGAGTATATGCCCAACCCGCATGTTACTGTATTGGAATACATCAATCAGCAGCCTGCTTTCAAAGGGAAGGTTGCAGCTTTTGGCGCCTGGGAAGCGTTTGACAGGATATTTAACAAAGAGCGCTGCGGTTTCCCGGTAACAGCAGCCTACAGTCCCACCGGCGGAGCACATCCTACAGACAGGGAGCAACTGATCAATGCCATGCTCAAAGATTCCTACAAACCATTTGGCAATGATGAATGCCTTGACGTATTCACCCATTATGAGGCAATGGAACACCTCAGGCAAAGAAAGCCACGGGTGTTGTTTATCGGATATGGAGAAACTGATGAATGGGCTCACGGAGGCAGGTACAAAGATTATCTGAATACCATCAAACAGGTAGACGAATGGATAAAAGATATCTGGACTTATGTGCAAAGTAACCCGGAATACAAAGATAAAACAGCTATTCTTATCACCTGCGATCACGGGCGTGGCGATACCGTCAAGGAACAATGGACAGGTCATGGAAGCAAGCATATTACAGACTCTCACGAAATATGGATCGCAGCCATGGGACCTGGTCTGCCGGCAAAAGGAGAATTAAAAACACCAATGCAATTGTATCAAAAGCAGATCGCCCAAACCATCGCTTCTCTTCTCGGGTTGCATTATAAGGCCAACCATCCGGTTGCAGACGCGATAAAAGAAATAAAAGAAAAATAAAGAAACCTTATCCTGCATAATGAAAAAAAGACTAAAGTATATTGCTGCAATTGTATTGACAACCATTACTGTTACAGCGTTTACACAAACCAATCCGTTTCCTGCAGGTCCTGATCCTGACAGAATAGTTTTAAATGTCACCGAAGATCCGTCTACCTCTCTTGCCGTTACCTGGAGAACATGCGACAGTATTCAAACCGGCTTTGCAGAAATAATGGAAACAAACGCGGATCCGGCAGCATCCTTAAATGCCGTAAGGCAGTCTGCCGTATCAGAGAAATTTCAACTTGGAAATATTTCCGTTTTTTATCATTCTTTTATTTTTAAAAACCTGAAGCCGCGTACAAAGTATATGTATCGCGTAGGCAGGGAAAACCATTGGAGCGAATGGTTTCACGTTACCACAGCAGGGCTCCCGGGAGATAAAATATCTTTTATATACATAGGAGATGTACAAACCGGTATTAAGTCATTCTGGTCCGGTCTTATCCGGTCAGCCTATGCTAAAATGCCCGATGCAAATGCAATCATGTATGCAGGCGATATAGTAAACCGCGGAGAATTTGATAATGAATGGGGAGAATTGTTTTACGCAGGCAGCTTCATTCACAGCATGATCCCGGGCATTATGTCTCCCGGCAATCATGAATATGCTAAAACCAAAGATGATAAGCTTTCTGCATTCTGGCGCCCCCAGTTCACACTCCCCGAAAACGGGCCGGAAGGAGTAAAAGAAACAGCATACTTTACCGATATACAGGGAATGCGTTTTATCTCGCTCAATTCCAACCAGGCCGAAGAAGTGCCCGCTGACCTGGAAAGCCAGAAGCAATGGCTTGACTCTGTATTGCAGCATAATCCCAATAAATGGACCTGTGTAATATTTCACCATCCCATATATTCCATTGCCCCGCAAAGAGACAATCCCTGGATGCGAGATAATTTCAAGCCCCTGTTCGACAAATACAAAGTAGATCTTGTGATGCAGGGTCACGATCATGCGTATGCGCGAGGGATGAAAAAGATCACCGGAGCTGCCGCAAATGAATTTTCCGGCACCATGTATGTCATTTCGATGAGCGGTTCCAAAATGTATAAGGAAAACCAGAAGCCATGGATGGATAAAAACGGCGGTCATCTTCAACTATACCAGCTCATTACCGTGGAAGGAAATACACTCAGCTATAAATGCTATACCTCAACCGGGGATCTGTATGACTCGTTTAAATTGATCAAACAAAAAGGTAAGAAGAACAGGCTCGTAGAGGATTAATAATTAACAGTTATTAACATTCATTCCTGACAAATGTATTACATTGCAATTTTCGTTTTACAGGATGATATCAACCAGGGTCGGGGGTGAAGATGAAACGTGAAACGTGAAACGTGAAACGTGAGACGTGAGAAAGCCATCTTATATCTCCGTTTCAGAATAAATATAAACGACAAGTAAACCAAATCAATATTAATAATGAAATGGATTAATCTCAAATCCGTTATTTCAGGATTATTTTTATTCGCTGCCTGCATTACCCAGGCTCAAAATGTTAAAAAAGCTGTTCCTGCTGAAAACAAGCCCAAGATAGTAGTAGGCATGATGGTAGACCAGATGCGGTGGGACTATATGTACCTTTTTCAAAACAGGTATACGGAAGGCGGTTTTAAAAGGTTATTGCGCGAAGGTTTCTCCTGTGAGAACACCATGATTGATTACTCCCCTACCATTACAGCCTGTGGGCATACCTGCGTATATACAGGTTCTGTCCCCGCTATTCAC
>MKWG01000033.1 GCA_001899685.1 Sphingobacteriales bacterium 44-15 | reverse complement strand
CCAAAACAATGCTACATTTGAAAACTCTAACTAAACCTGGCACTAAAATATGGGGAGCTTACAGGTTACTTCCAACTGGGGCTTTTTTGCCTGCTGCGCATTTAAAGAATAACTATATACAAGCAAACAAAATGAAATAAAGATTGAAGGTTTAAGTGGCAAGCTTTTTTTTGATAATATCAAATAATTTATTGGCATGGGTAGCGTTATGCAGTGGTTACTAAAGTTAACCCTAACTGTCAGATTAAGTTGTAGCTATTACAGCTATACCAACAGTTTGGGATCATTACGGTTGATCAGTTAAAGGAATTGGTGATGCGATGATTTCTTCTTATTTCCCTGTAACTGGTACTTTAGATGTTTTTACTATTGGATCTGAAAAAGTCTTTTTTTCATACCGTGGCTCCACTTTTGTTTCAATATATTCCTGATCTTCATAAATATTTGTTTCCGTAATTGCAACAACTTTTACTGTTGCATCTATTCCTTGCACCACATTGTCATTTGAAAGCAAGACATAATAAGTTCCCTGGCAAATTGATTGATCTGTAAATTTTCTGAAACCTGCTATCCCTTTACCTTCATCAAAAATTCTATATTGATTACCTGATAGAAAAAGGTCTTTATTTGTTTGGTCTGAAATTGCATAATAGACATCTTCGCCCACTTTAGGAATCATTAAATCAGTTATAGCTCCGATAGCTAATGCCCCTAATGGTGTTGTAAAGTAGGTTGCTGCGCCTTTTACAACGTTACTAATAGATGCGGCATTTTGTTTCCAGGCTTGATTAGCTTCTTCACCCACGCCGACCCAATACGCCCAGGAAATTACTTTTGTTGTTTTGTATAGGCTTATTTGATTTTGAGGAAGAGTAAAAAACAATGCTGTTTTGCTTCCCTTGCCGTTACTGGTTGAGTGAACTCTTTGTGGTTTATCAACAATTAAATCTTCTTTTTGTTCTGTACTTACAAGAACTCTTTTTGTTTTCTGAATATAAGTAGTATCGTAGCCAACAATTACATCTTTAGTGTATGTATTGTAGGTTGTTTCCTGTTTAGTTTCCCAGGTTACTGTTGGGTTAAAGTTTCTTGTTTCTTCACTTGCTGGAATGCGTTGAATTTTTATTTTACAAACCCTGCCACCGAGTGCTGAATTTTTAAACCTAAAAACATACACACCCTGTTTTGTTACTGCGATGGCTTTGTTTTCTACCAATTTGGTTTTGTAGTCGGAAAATTTTGAGCTGTTAGGATATTCAACAATTTCAACTTCCTTTAACTGTTTGTTATCTGCTTCCTTAAAATTGAATATGATTTTGTCACCTGCTGCAAAACCAAAATAGAGTTCTTCTTCCTTAAATCCCCCAATTTTAATGGTCTGGTCAGTAATATCAATAGGTTCTTGCCCCAATGCATTTATTGAGCAAGTAAATAGCACAGTGAGAAGGGTAAATATTGTTTTCATAAATATAACAGCATTGATTAAGAATGTGTTATTGTTTTTTACACAACTTTAAATATTAAAAAACGCTTATGGATAGTTGATTATTATAAAGTCGTTAAATGACACTTCTAATTTTCTTCTAACAGATGAAGATATCAGTAGAGAAAAGCTCCTAGCAAATATGTCATAATAGGTCAACTTTTTTATGCTGCCATATGCGCTAAGAACAAAATAATCCAATATCTACTCTGATGGATTCGCTTTTTGCTCCTAACAACATTAATGTGTTATTATTAATATATTTGATATATGATTTGGTTAATGAGCGTTGATACATCTATTTCTGCAAAAAAAAATTATGAATAATATAGAAGAAACTATTGATCTCTATCTTAAAATGGATACTCAACATGCACTCATGATAAATGGTGAATGGGGATTGGGAAAAACTTATTATTATAAAAATGTTCTTCAAGATAGAATTGCTAAAACACAAATTTTACATCAAGAAAGCAAGAGGGAATATAAAAATATATTGATCTCACTTTTTGGTATAAAGAGTGTCGATGAAATTAAAACACAGATTCTTTTATCATTATATCCTATTTTTCAAAACAAGTATGCTAAAGTCGTGAAGGGCATTGGCAAAGCAGTTGTGAATGGTTTATTTGCATTAAAAGGGATAAAAGAAGGTGATTTACTTTCAGAAATTGAAAAAACTGATTGGATTAGGTTTGAAGATTTTGTGATATGTTTTGATGATCTAGAACGTACTAGCCCAGAATTAAAGATAGAAGAAGTAATTGGTTTCATAAACGACTTAGTGGAGAATAGTAATGCTAAAATTATAATTATTGCTAACGAGGGAAAAATAAGTGATGAAAGTTATAAGAAACTTAAAGAAAAGGTAATTGGGAATACTATTGAATTTACACCTGACCTACTTACAACATTCAAAGGTATAATTAACCAAAGATTTAACCCGAATTCAAAGTACTACCAATTCCTAGATGCAAATGGTAGTAGTATAGTACACTTTTTTGAAGATCATGGAAAGAATATAAGAACGATGATCTTCGCATTAAACTACTTTGAATATATATTTGAAAGTATTACTAAAATTTCTTTAGATGAAGATTTTACTCAAGCTTTGAAAGATAGAATATTAAGAGATGTCTTAAAGTTTACATTAGCTGTTAGTAATGAATACAAGTTAGGTCAATTAAATTTTAACGATCGAAAAGAGATTGATAAAATCAATAATTCTATAGTACACAAAGCGATTTTTGGATTAAATCAGAATTCAGATGAAAAGTATATTTATAGTGCCTCTTTTCAAGAAAACTATTTCAGGCAACGAGAGTATTATTTTTTTAGTGCGATATATAATTTTTTGACAGGAGGAGGGGCTCTTAATCATGAAGAAATGAAGAAGGATTTGCAAGATTTATATCACCTTCAAGGACCTCAGATGCTGCCTCAATATCAAACTTTAAATGATCTTAGCTATAGCAAATGCTTTTTCTTATCAAAAAAAGAATATCATAACCTGACTAGGAAATTATATAGGCATTGTTTAGAAGGAGATTTTGGCTTCGCAGATACAATTACCGCATTACATTACATCACAAGATTTGGAAATCCCTTAAATTATAAAATTGAAAATTTAAGGAAGAGAATTTTGGTTACAATTAGAAAGAACCGCTCTTTATCTGAATATCATTCTGATTTAGCACATTATATTCCGGAGCCTAATGAACAAGGAGAATATTATAAACTATTAGCAGAGGTAAGAAATGTCATCATAGAAACAAATAGCAAACTTAAGCATCAACAAGATATAACTAGGTTTAAGTTTATTGAGAAATTATATTATGAAAGCTTTCCCGACTTCAGAGAAGCTATATTTGATGCAAATGAAAGCTACATAATAGAGCCAATATTTCAGGAGTTCAATCATAAAAAAGCCTTTAAATACTTGCGGCAAAAAAATCAAAGAATCTATGAGTTTGCTCAAATTCTTAAAAAAAGGTATAATTCCCCATATTTCACACTTAAGCCAGAAATCAATTTTTTTAAGAGCTTAGAAGAATTGGTAAGAAAGCAAAATGATTTATATGGACAAAAGGATATTACTGGATATTTATGGAGTGAATTAGATAATGAAATTGGTAATGTAATTCAGAGACTCACCGCTTTAGAAGAAATCAGAGGTAGAGCTATTATTTCAAAGCCGAAAGAAGAATAGGCTATTGAAATAAGCGGCTAAAGTTTAGGAGTATAATAATATTTTTGCTCAAATGCACATCCACATTTTCACCAAAGAATTATCCGGCTGGTACATTGAGTTACCGGAGTATATCGCCCAAGGTGGCAGTAAAGCAGATTTAGCAATGGTGGACGGTGCGGATACTATGCTGGATATTATGGCAGAAGATGGCTCTTCCATTACCCTCAAGTTTGATGATAAGGAATTTGATGGTGCAGAGAAAATAATACTGATGGAGAAATGTGATCCCTATATCGGTGGAGGCAATTATATCATGCCACAATGGGAGAACAAAACAGTTAACCAGCATTTATGGTTATGCGCTGTAACAGAATTTGTATTTGGCTATATACCAGAAACAATTTTTGTAAAAAGAGAAACATCTTGAGTTTATCCTTCCCCACCAGTTCCGGATGCTCTGCCGGCAGATAGATACGCCTCCCTGTAACCTGCTCCCCGATTACTTTATTGGTAGGTGGATAGCGTTAGTAGAGGATTTTTGTTGGTGAGTGAGACACCTAAGTAAGGAACATTAAAATATCAGCTCGCTTCTGTGCCGGCTTAGATAATCGTGATTTTCCAGTGACAGGTTTTTGATCATTTCTCTTCCACTAATACCTATCCTATGATAGTCACTTGCTTTGAGGGGGGCTGATAAAATAATTTTACCGTTGTTTTCAAAACTGATCAGATGTTGATCAAACAATGCATCGTAAGCAGGGGTGAGCAATATACCGTTATGTACATCTAATCTTTCATTATTGTTGGCAAGCCGCCATGGTACAATATGAGAGGCAATTAAAATTTCATGCTTTGTATAACCAGTTACAGCGCAAGCAAACTTCCAACGGTGCAATACACTTTTACGGTAAGCTCCTTGCCCTATTCGGGAAGTAACCAATCCCTTCCGCTCAGTTTCGTTTGGAATTTGAGTGCCATATTCAGCAGGCGGATCTTCCATAATCAATTCCTGAAAATCTTCCCGATAGCTAAGCGTTATTCCCTTTTTCTTAAAAAAGAATTTAATCGCGTTTCTTTCTTTTCCTTCCCGGTCTGGCCCCGTAAAAAAGTCATAATCAATTAACTCTAGTTCTCCTTTATATTGTACAAATCCTTTGGCAACATATTCAAAAAGAAAAATGCTTTTATTATTTTTCTTATGTTCAAGCAAAGCTAAATTCCCCTTCACAAAATTCATATTCCCTGTTTGGCCTTCTCCGGTATAAGAAAATACGTTCTCGTTTTCCCATTGATCTTTGTAACCATGTTTATGGCCGGTAGTACCTGAAAAAATGAAAATGTAAGGATGCGTAGCAGAAACGGAAATTCCAGACTGGCGACTTCCTCCATAGGAGTCGTGAATAGTAGATCGTTGAATAATTTCATTTATTGTAAAGTCTGGCTGCAAAAGCGTTATGGAATTACGCTTGTTAAATTACAACATTTGTTCAAATTTTGCATAGGTGATAGATAATGACGGTTTTAAGTAACCGTTCTGTCGGGCCTGTAGCGAAGCTGTCCTTTGTATGTTATTTGTTTAGCACATAGCTTGTTTCATACTTTGCACAATGTATATGCTCAATAATGAGCCGAATGTGTCGCTGATATTCATCAATGTGCTTCATGAGTAGTTGAATAGTATTGTTGAAGTATCCCGCCCAGGCGGGACAGGCTGCAACAAAAGCCCAATAGAAATTCAACTGCTAGTTACCCAAATAATGATTTTCTGCCCGCCTATTTGCTCAGCTTTTTCAATTTCCTTTTAATATTACACATATGCCGCTCCCGTAACTTCCAGCCTTTGCAGCATCTATACTTATAAGAGATAGAAGCCGGGACTTAAGCTTATCATACACTTTATCATACGCTTTATGTTTTTACAAGAAGGTAGTGTTTTTGTATATTATTGATAATAAATAGCTTATAAATTTTGATTGTAAACACACGCTTAAGTTTATCATACACTTTATCGCTTACTATTTGCTTTGTGGCGGTATTTTTATAACAGTCCAGCTCCCCGCTTTTCGTGAACTGGTGCGTTTTAACAAGCCCACCCCCTTAATTGAGAAGTATATTTTGAGATCGAGGTGTGACCGTGACCAATTATTTCAGATAGCTCAGGTTTGGTTATAAACGCATTGTTGTTAATCGCTTTTAGAACATTGATTAACGAAGGGGTCAGGTATGGTATCCAGGTATCTATCCACCTTTCAAACTCCATCGGCCGGTAAAACGTTACAGTGAAAAAGCCCTCCAGACCAAAAGCCGGCTCCGGCAGGTTCGCGCGGGCCATTTCATCTTTCATCCGCTTAATCCCTGAGCCAATTTTTTCTACCATTTCCATCCGGAGGAAAAGCCCGAACACAAGTGATTTGCGCGAAAAGCTCCTGGTGCCAAACTCTTCTTTTGGTATGCTAAGCACTAAGCCGCCCGGGTTGGTTATATCTACCCTGTCATCGAATATTTCTACCAAAAGTTTTATCGTCCATTATATGCACTTTATCAGTGCCTTTAAAAAGCAGGCAGCGGGTAATAGCCTGAGGGAAGAACCTTTGCGGATTTCGGCCAAAAAACAACGCCGCGCCGTTTTTAAACTGGTGATCGTTGGTTACTAATTGCAGGTTGTCCAAGAGGGTTTGTTGCGGCAGCACATTGCTTATACCAGCAGTAGTAAGAAACCGGTTAAAGAGGTCGTGGTCAAAATCATCAGGGTGTTTAAAATTCCTGCACGGCCCTTCGTCAAAAAATATCCTGTCGGACAACTGGAAGAATTCCCGCATTTGATCGGCGGAAGTAATTTTTTCGGAATTAGGCCCATTGCGCACAAAAATGCTTCCGGAAACTATATAGGGCTTTTCCCTGCCTGATTTACATTGCAGGCAAAGCACAGTTTTACCGTCTCTGGTAAGCTCCTGAATGGAAACTTCAATGTGCGGCTCGATGATACTGAACACATTTTGAAGTCGCGACCGGGTGATGTTATCCGTTGTTGTAATGCCTGTCGTATTCCCCTTATCATCTATTCCCACTATGATCGTTCCTCCGGCAGTATTGGCAAAGGCGCATATTTCGTTTGCAAGGTCGCTTGCTTTGGAGGGGATAGAACTCTTAAATTCTATGTTATAGCCTTCGCCCTGCTTTATCAGTATTTCCAGTTCTTCTGTTGTCATGGTTAGCTAAATAAAATACGGTTGCTGCTATTATAGCATTCTCATTGCGAAAAATAAGATGACCGTTCCCGGATTCATCGTATCCTTAATGATATCAGCTTGCTTCCGTTGGGTAAGTGTTCAGGAATGTTTTTCATTGTTATAAAGGTAGGGAATGTTGTACTTTTTAGATTGCAATAAATTGCATGTTTTTCCAAATGGAGAAAAAAGCAGCGCCACTACTGGTTGAGGCAATGGCGGCGCAAGGCCCGGCATAAGGAATAAAACCCCTGATCTCCGTAACGGGATTTATTTCACTATCGGTGGGTGTCTTTATCATAGCTGTCAACTTGAGCAAAAAGGAGTTCCTGGCGATGGTACGTGAGACACGTACCATGGCGATCGAGTGGAAAGAAGCATTGAAGCAATTGGAGCAAAATAAATGACGGGTATGCATTTGCTTTTTGACACGAACATCCTGCTGGCCATTGTACGTTCCCGGAATTATGCTGGTGTTATTAACTTTCTTAATCCTGAAAACCGGTTGGTATACGTATCTGTAGCTTCGGAAGCAGAGATCAAATCAATTGCCAAACGCTCTGATTGGGGGCAAAAGCAGGAGCCTTTCGAAGCTCCTGCTTAAACAACCATAGCGTAAAGATTTATTGCGCGGGTGTTAACACTTCATCTATTACATGAACAATCCCGTTGGATGCAGGCACGGAAGCAATGATATTTGCCTTCCCGTTGATCAGCGGCTTGCCGTTTACTATTTTGATCGTTATATTTTTTCCATCCACCATACCAAGGCTTTGACCATCCTGCAGTTGTTCGGCTTTAAGCACGCCCACGTATACGTGATGCTGCAAAATATCAATCAAAGCGTCTTTCTTTTCGGGTTTCAGCAGATCTTCTACTGTACCTGCCGGGAGCTTGTCGAAAGCAGCGTTGGTGGGAGCAAATACTGTAAAGGGGCCTGCGTTGCTCAGTGAAGTTACCAGGTCGGCGGCTTTTACTGCTTTCACCAAAGTGCTGTGGTCTGCACTGCCGACGGCGACCTGCACTACATTTGGCTGAGAGGTGCTGTCTATCACACCCGCCTGCGAATGCGTTTCAACAGCAGTTCCTGGTGATGCGTCAGTTGTTGTGTCGGCCCCGGAGCTGCAGGCGGTCAGTGTGCCGGCGCCAAGAAAAATAAAAAGTAATCTTTTCATATTCGAATAGTTTCCCGAAAGTTATTGAGAAGCTTATCCTAAACCTTATGAGGGCAGTCATGTAAAGGACTGATTCTAATCCCAGTATTATAGCCACGAATGCACGAATAAATATATTAAAATGCATTCGTGCATTCGCGGCTATTGTATTCATAAATCAGCCCGATTGCAGAACGCCGAAATTCTTGGCACCGGATCAATAAATCCTACAGCATCTGTTATAACATCTACCTTTATCCAAACCAGGTGAACCATACTTTTGCGATAAAGAAATAACAGTGAATACTTCCAGTAATATCTCCCGTAAAAATTTCATCAAAAATTCAGCTTTAGCTATGGCAGGATTAACCGTAACACCGGGTATACCGGGTTTAAAAAATACCCCGGAACATACACCCGCAGCAGGTAAAAATACATTAAGCCTCAAAAATGTTCGCCTGGAAACCGGCTTTGTATATGAAGAGGGTGAAGTGACGGCAACCACCACCGGGCTGTTTTATATTGAGATAGAGAACGGCAACATTGCTGCCATATCTCCCAACCAGCCCAATGCCGATGCTACTGATGCAAAGGGCTTCCTGATGCTGCCTTCTTTTAAGGACATGCATATTCACATGGATAAAACCTTTTACGGCGATAGCTGGCGGGCAGCGCGGAAAAGAACAGGCGGCGTGAAAGGAATGATCGCCCTGGAACAAAAGATACTTCCTGAAATGCTGAAAAACTCCACCTACAAAGCGGAAAAAATGATGGAGCTGCTGCAATCCAAAGGCACGGGCTTTGCACGCAGCCATGTGAATATAGAGCCTACCTCTAAGCTGGAATCATTACAGCATCTGCAGCAAGCCCTGGAAAACAGGAAAGACAGCTTTGGCGCTGAGCTGGTGGCTTTTCCGCAACACGGCGTATTCTATACCAACTCCGTTCCTTACATGAAGGAAGCGGCTACAATGGATATTGATTTTATAGGAGGACTGGATCCCTACACTATTGACGGTGCCATTGAAAAAACGATTGACTTTACCGTTCAACTGGCACTGGATCACAACAAGGGTATAGATATTCACCTGCACGAAACCGGGGAATCAGGATTGAAAACGGTGGAATATTTAATAGACAAAGTAAATGAAAACCCTGTGCTAAAGGGAAAGACCTATATCAGCCATTGCTTTGTGCTGGGAAAAATTGACAATCTTAAGCAGGAAGCAATAGCAGAAAAATTAGGTGCTGCACAGATAGGCATCAACTCCACTATTCCATTCGGGGGGCTGATCATGCCTATCCCCACACTATATAAGCATAACGTAAAAGTGATGACCGGTAACGACAGCATCGTGGATCACTGGAATACTTTCGGCACGGGAAGCGTATTGCACAAAGCTAACATGATGGCGCAACTGTATGGCTATTCCACGGAGTTCGGATTGTCGCGAAGCCTGCGGCTGGCAACAGCAGGCGTGCTGCCCTTAGATGATAAAGGCAACCGGCAATGGCCAAAACCTGGAGACAAAGCCGACCTGGTGCTTTTGAATGCGAGTTGCTCTGCTGAAGCGGTGTCGAGGGTTTCGCAGGTGGAGTCGCTGATCTATGGGGGGAAGCTGGTGTTTTAAGTACAGCAAACCGGCTATACAAATTGTTCCGTCCCCCCATATCAGTGCGCTTATATCCCCTGAAATACAAATGGCTTTGCAATGATAAACTGCCGGGATGATTCGCCTGCATAGGTCTGGTTTTTGTCCAGCGGCAGCTTTTTTACCTTCCCGGTTTTTTCATTAAAATCCAGCTTTTTCAGATCCACCCACACTGTATTGGGGGTAAGAGCATTTTCAAAATAATACACCAGGTTTTTCTGATCGGCCACGGCTCTCCATCTTGTGGTAGAGAGGTTGGGAAATCCTTCGGTAGAGATCCCATAAGGAACCGAGCATTGCCTGACGACGCTGAAGGTGCTTGCTATTGCGATCCTGGTGTTGTCTGTTTGCGGTATGGCATGGATATAATAGGAGGCCCGTACAAACCTGTCGGCAGCCCTGTTCGTACCGGGCAGGAAGATATTTCCCGGGACACCTTTCCAGTATTCATTGATGGCCAGTTGTTCTTCAAACGACGGGTCATTGGTCATCACCACATAAGACGGGTCGTGATGAATGACCAGCTTTCCTCCTATATATTCCAGGATGGCATTGTCGCCGGTGGCATCGGATAGTGAAAGGTGAACGGTGGTATACTTATCTGTGCCGGGAATAAAATCTGTAACCACTGCAAATTCTTCTTTTTTGAAATGGTCAACAGCCTCGCTTACGGTAGCAAAGTTATCTAATGCATATTGTGCCCAGAGTGATACGGCAAGCCCTTTCTTATCTCCGTCTTTTTTAAATTCGGGATATTGCGAGCTTACCAGCCATAGCAAATTGGCAACCAGCCCTTTTTCATTCATGCCATCCGACACTGCAATGTCCCACGAGCTTGCAGCAACACTTCCATATCGTGATTTCCATTTGATGGAGCTGCTTCCTACATTGCCGGTATGTTCCATTCCTTTTGGGAACAACCATAGATTGGCAGGGATCTCCATAGAAAAATCCATGCTCCTTGCTGTAATAACAGTATTATTAGGCCCTTTATACACCACTCTTGTACAGGCTTCTGTTGTATTAACTGCTGCAGGTAAAAAGGTAATAAGCAATATAGCTGCTACAATTTGTTTTGCCAGTGTATGCATAATAGATTGTTTTATGACGGTTACTATAATTATTATATCACATGATGAAGCAGCGGGTTTGGAATGGAATTATATATACTCCTTAACACGGCTTTGGTTCTTTGCCTGCCCGACTGGTCATTCAGGTGGGCAAAGACCTCAAAGGAACCATAACTTGTTTACAATCCTTTTAATGAACTAAGAAACTCACCGGATATATACTGTGTTTTGCAGACGTGCCTGCCCGGATAATTTGGAATACGGACCAATGGGGTACTGAATAAAGTTAGCAAATTTCTGCTTTAGTGAACACTGTATAGTGCTGTGTCAAACGAGAAATGTGAGAAGTGAAACATTTCTTTCACCTTTATCCCCGTCCGAATGGTATTCAGCCGGGCGGGCTCTCACTTTTCACGATAACATACAGACATAATTGGCCTGACTTAGTAATAGCATGCTGTTCAGGAAAGAAAAAGGGTATGTACCATTTTCAAAAGCCCGCCCAGAAATGAGAAAATTACGCCGGTCATAAAGTAATTCAGGGTTCTCCGGTAAAACCTGTCCGCATGCACCCGGTCATAATCGTTATATAATATACGGTATAACGATACTATTAAAAGTGATATTCCAATGAGGGTAAAAAACAGTATCAGCAAAGGGATTACATCACTTCTGGTATCCCGCTTTACCAACTCCGTTGCAAAGTTTAAAACGAACCCCAAAATGATGCCGGCGGCTGTAACAAGCGGTTGCCTGAAATTAAAAAGCTGGTCTTTTTCCATTGTATGAACGCTAAAAATGGTGGATGCCTGGATGATAAAGCATTGTTCAAGATAGAAATTTATACCCGGAATGACAAACGGTCGGTTGCTCCGGGAAAGGTAACCATCAGCCATTATAATTTAACTCCAGGAAGAAATACAGCACTTAATTGAATCTGATGAGGGTAAAAATGACCCGATAAGATAACCATGTATTGCTTCAGAATATCCTATTTTTAAGCAACAAGTTTTGAAGCTGTATGAAGCATCCGCCCGGTCACTTCCCGGTTTTAAGCATCAGCGGGTTCAGCGAAGGCCAGTCCCCACGCTGTAATGTATTATTCCATGAGCTGAGGGGAGCACACTCGATTGATGATCCGCATAAGCATGATTTTTTTGTGATCATGCTGTTTGAGCGCGGCAGCGGCACACATACAATAGACTTCATCCCACACCGGATCAAAAGCCGCCAGGCCCACCTGCTTTTTCCCGGCCAGGTGCACCGGTGGAAAATGGCGCAGCAGACCATTGGCTACCAACTGATGATCAGCCGCGAATGGTTTGAGTGGTTCCGCCCTTCCTTGCGGTTCTCTGCATCCTATTACCAAAGCCATCCTGTAATGGATATTTCAGAAGCGCATTATCAATTGCTGCTGTATGAATTCAGGGAGATCCAAAAAGAATTGAGCGGTGCAAACACCGGCTGGGAGCTTGTGCAAACCCGTTGCCAGCTCATCTGCTTACTGATCAGCAAGATGGCGGAAGGCGCTTCTGCAGATTTTGAAGGATATCATTCCAGCCCTGTTATAACAAAATATATAACCCTGGTTGACCAGCATTTTAAGCAGGAGCATTCGGTGGCATTTTATGCCGGTAAGCTGCATATCTCTGCCAATTATCTCAATATTGTTTGCCGGAAAAACCTGCATGCGGCAGCTTCTTCTCTTATCTACGATCGCATTTTGCTGGAGGCAAAACGGCTGCTGAAGGTTTCGGAAATGTCGGTAAAGGATATAGTGTATGAGCTGGGGTTTTACGATCATGCTAATTTTTCAAAGTTCTTCAGGTCGCAAACCGGTATGACGCCTACACAGTTTAAGGCATTGTGACATCACAACGGCGTATACAATCAGGCAAATGCAGCACCGGGAATTATCTTTTGCTTATTTTTTTGCATCACTCCCTGTTGGCTATATTTCTGTCCTGTGCCAAAAGGAATATCCTCCCCGAAACAGGTATATTTGCCTTTTATTTCAACCCTCTTTATGAAACAATTGCGGACAATTTTTGCCTTTCTGCTGCTTGCACAAGCCGCTTCGGCCCAGTCTGATTCAGGTTATCTTGATATTGGCAGGCTACAGCTTAGAAAGGAGTTCACCCAGGTTACCACTATTAAGGCAGCGGATATTGCCAGGATGCCTTTTTTAAGCCTCAGCGAGGTGATCAGGAGCTGGGCTAACGGGGCGCTCACCCAAAAAGACCAGATGGTATATGTAGTGGATGGCATAACCGTAGCCGATATTGACGCCTACAACATACAGGACATTGAGGATATTACCATCATCCGCAACGCGCTTGTGAACCAGAACGGCGCCGGCAACCTGCAACTGCTGGCGTTGGTGAGAACAAAGCAGTGGAAAGAGGGCTCCAGACATATCACCTTTTCAGCGCAGGGCGCTGCACTGTACCGTAAAGTGGTTACAAAGATCTCATCCCACGACCAGCAGACAGAAAATGTTTTTTCAGGCAATTTTCAGCAATATGCTCTTACGGCGCGGGGCGGCAATGAACGGATCAGTTATGGCGGCTCAGTGGGCTTTATACATGATGCGCTGCCGCGCAGGAACAGCAAAGACTCCCTTTACGATAAAAAAATACCGGGCATTGACCGGGTAAAGCTTAACCTGTGGGGAAGGTTTGCCATAAACAAAAACAATGTGCTGTCGGCTTACCTCAACTATGTGCCACAAACGGAAAGGAGCCAAGGGTATGAAATACAGGACGACAGGAATATTGACGATCTGCAAAAAAATAAGCAATACCTCATCAATCCTTATATCAGCCTGGAAACAAGGGCTTCTGACTTTTTAAATAAATTCACCTTCAGCTATACCAATGGCAGGGCATTGGATAGTACTTTGCGCAGAACCGAGTATTACAACGGGAATATCCGGAATGCCCGCGTGAAGGACAGTCTGCGGGCTGAGAGCATTATCTTCAGTGATAACCTGTCGTTCATCAAAAAAGCGGGGAACTGGCAAATAGAACCCTCTTTAAATATCAGCTTCCAGAAAGCCTTCTACAAAGTAACCTCTGCTATGTCTGATGCTTATGAACAATCTCCGCTGTACGGATCATACTCCTGGTCAATGCAAAGAGAAACAGGAAAGCTGTTGACCGCTACGCCATCAGTTACGCTATCTTATGCATCCCTCTTTCTCCTGCAGGGTGGGATATTGCTGGATGGTTCAAAAATTATTGATTCTATGTATAGGAATACCAGGTCATATCCTTTCGTGAACGGTACGGTTAACGTGGCAAAACTCCTGTCACCGGAAGCGCATTTTGGCTGGAAGATCTTTGGATCGTATTCCGAACGTTTTTCAGGCTATGACGGAGTATACCAGTTGAACGATTTCAATCATAGCCCTGTATTGCCCCAGGGACTTCAACCTTCTATATATGTCATTGGATTTCCATCAGCTATTACTCCTGCCAATAAGATAGCTACGCAATGGCAGACAGGTAGCAACCTGTCGTTTCTTGAAGAAAAGATCCGGATCAATTATAATTACCTGAATACCGAGCAAATTCAGCTCATAGCCATAGCGGTGTTTCCGGGAACCGGAATGGGATACAGGATAATCTCCGGGGAATACCTGAGAAAGCAACACCATTTCAGCATAGACGCGGATATTTTGCATACTGATAATCTTAAATGGAATTCCGGGCTATTTGTCAACATTGTAAAGAATGATTCGAGATATGATAATATTCCTTCACCTGATCTCCTGGTATATACGGAGCAGCCATCAACAGGCGGGCTGATCAACAGGGTTCAATATAAAAACTTTTATGCCGGGGTGGATATGGTTTTTCTGTTGAACCACGAAGAAAGAAGTATGAGCATGGGCCAGGTGCTGGTTGAAAAATACAATACCCTCCAGTTGGCTAACCTGTTTCTTGCCTATGGGTTCAATACCCGGCGCCTGGATGGAGAGCTGTTTCTCAGCAGCCGTAATCTTATTGATTCAGCCACTTACCCGGTATCGCCTGACAATAAGAAATACTTTGGTGGGGGAATTAAAGTGGCGTTGTAAATAGCCACGCACTTCTTATAAATATGCCACGAATTCCAGCGGTCCGCAAGCGGACTGACTTATGAATACAATTAAAAATAGCCACGGATGCACGAATGTATTTTTATTCGTACATCCGTGGCTATACCTTCTTCTCTTGTACAGAATGAACGAATGTATTTTAATATTTTATTCGTGCATTGTGGCTTTGTTATATCCCAAAATCATCCCGCGTTCCGCGGGACGCGGGAATTCGTGACTGCTCTTCCCGGATAGATGCGGCAAGCTCAGCCCAACTGCTGTATGGCGGCTTCAATGGAGGGATAGATAAACTGAAAGCCTGTTGCTCTTAGTTTGCTGCTGCTTACCGTAGTGCTTTTTAATACTTCAGCGCTAAGCTCACCAAGCATTAATTTCAGGATAAAAGAAGGCACGTGGGCAGTAATGAAAAAAGATCCTTTTATTTTTTTTGCAATGGCTATGGTAATCGATTTATTGTCCGCGGGCACAGGCGCTACAGCATTATATACACCGTGCAGGCTTTCGTTTTCGATGGCATACAGGAAGATGCGGCAAAGATCATCAATATGAATCCAGCTCACTACCTGCTTTCCACTGCCCAGTATGGCCGCGATGCCGAACTTCACCGGTTTTGCAAATTCGCTCAGCGCCCCTCCTTTATTGCTCAGTACAATTCCTGTCCTGAGTATTACCAGTCTTTTTCCCGGCGCTTTTGCCGGCGCTATGCTGTCTTCCCAGGCTTTGCAGGTATCGCCCAAGAAGCCGGGAGCAGGGGGATCTTCCTCCGTAAATTTTTTACCTGTCTTTGCGGGGTTATCTTCTCCATACCATCCTATAGCTGAGGAATTGATCACTGCTTTTACCCTGTTGTCATATTGCTGCAGTGCTTTTACAATAGTTCTTCCGCTTTGCACACGGCTGCCAGTAATTTCCTTTTTTCTTTTAGCCGTCCATCGTTTATCGGCAATGCCCGCGCCGGCGAGGTTGATAATGTAATCGGCCCGGGAAATGGCGCCGGTGTCTATAGCTTCTTTTTCTGTATCCCATAAAGCATAGGAGGGGTTGCCGGTAGTATTGCGGGCTTTTTGAGGAGAACGGGTTACAATAATTACTTCATGACCCTTTTCGATGAGCATGGTGGTGAGTCTTTGCCCTATTAAGCCAGACCCGCCGCATATAAGTACAACCGGCATACGAATATTTGTTCAGCAATATTACGTATGTATTTACTTTTCTGAGAAAGAGGAGGGATATATTCAAATTATAGAACGCCAAGTCCTGCCAGCCTATCACAGGTGAAGCTAAGCAGAGACTCGGCTGGGAAGATTGCAGGAATGAAGCGATCTGTTCCATCTTCGGGAGACTGCTTCTCCCGACCCTCGGTTGGGATCGCAGTGACAAAAGTATTTTGTTTTTAAAACCGGCATCAAAGCAAAGTATACATTAACTCAACCATTAGCCGTATTGCGATCCCGCCAGCATCAAGATTTGAATTGAATGAATGTTGCGGCGGGAGAAGCAATCTCCTGATAGCATTGGCAATTAACTATATGATTAAGGCGCAGCCTAAGAAACGGTAAATTAAAGCGGGGGTAGAACTTAATCAGTTAGTGAGCGGGCAGCGGGAGCAAATCATATTCTTTTGCTCCCGCATGTCCCGATCTCATATTCAGTCTGGTCTTTTACCATCCAGAAAAGTATTGATAGTACTGATCTGGGTCTGGTCGTTTTCATCTTTTTTTACGGTGTAATTGCTGTAGAATTTCTCTACCGATGCGAGGGCATCCTTTAAATGAAAATTGCGGCGGACATAAGCCGGTACTGTTTCAAACTCATTAGTAGGATCGGCAGGGTTAGAGTTGTAAGACAAGTTGCGCAACTTGTTCAAACGCTCGGCTGCACGCCTTTTTTGTTCTTCTGCCTCGTCCTGCGTTGCAGGTTCCTCGACAGAACGGCTTTCGCCCTGAGTTGTTTGTACCAACGGCTCGTCCGCCGCACCGGAATCTTTGATCACGATATGCATTTCATTCATCTTCCCGTCGGACGATGGATGATGCTGCACAGGTGATGGTTCTTCTACAGAATTTGAAGTTTGCTCGGGTTCCTCTGCATAGATGTTGGATGGCTTGGACAAATAACCACCTGACGTCGGGGTGGTGCTAGCTTCTTTATTGATCGTACTATTATTCAACCGGGTGGGGCTTGGTTCAAAGGTTTGGGCAGCACCTGAAGCAGTGCTTTTTTCAACGGATTCAGGAGAGGATGAAGGTAAAGAAGTTATTTCTAAATGCAATATTTCTTTCTCTTCTTTTTCCGGTTTTCCGGGCGTTGCCGGCACTACCTCCAGAATGTTCTTATTTTCAATTACTTCCACAATGCTTGGCGCCATCGGGTCTTTTTCTTCCACTACCGGCAGGGGGGCTTCCTGCTTATTCACCTGCTGACCGTCAAGCGTAAGAATGATCTTTTCTTCTTTTACAGCTTCTTTTTTCACCTCTGTTTGTGCAAAGGGGTCTTTATGATCAAAACCGGTGGCGATAAGCGTGATGCCGATCTTTTCTCCAAGCGTATTATCATACCCCAGTCCCATGATCACATTGGTGTGCTCGCCTGCCTGGCTCAGCAGGTGGTTCTGGATAACATCCACTTCATCCATGGTAAATTCATGTTCACCTTCAGCGGAATTGATATTGATAAGGATCCATTTAGCGCCGCGGATATCATTATCATTAAGCAGCGGTGAGTTGATAGCATCCTGTATCGCCTTCTGGGCACGGTTTTCTCCTTCTGCTGCCGCGCTTCCCAGTATGGCAACGCCACCGTTGCGCATAACGGTACATACATCGGCAAAATCCACGTTGATCTGCCCGGTGGAATTGATCACGTCCGTGATACATTTGGCGGCAGTAGCCAATACGTTGTCGGCTTTGGAGAAGGCAGCCCTCATGGTGAGGTTGCCATACTGGTGCCGCATTTTATCGTTGCTGATCACCAGCAGCGTATCTACATAGTCTTTTAATTTTTCAATGCCTTCCTCTGCCTGGGCAAAACGTTTTTTACCCTCGTAGGCGAAGGGAGTAGTAACAATACCTACCGTCAGGATGCCAAGGTCCTTGCAGATCTTTGCAAGAATAGGCGCACCGCCCGTACCGGTACCACCGCCCATACCGGCGGTGATGAATGCCATCTTGGTGTTTACCTCCAGTATGCGCCTGATCTCTTCAAGGCTCTCCTCGGTGGCCTGCCTGCCGATATCGGGATTGGCGCCGGCTCCAAGTCCCTGTGTGAGCATGGGGCCTAACTGTACCTTGTTGGGGACTTTACTCAGCGAAAGTGCCTGCGCATCGGTATTACAGATAATGAAGTTCACGCCTTCAATATCCTGGTTAAACATGTAATTAACCGCATTGCTGCCGCCACCGCCTACGCCTATGACCTTAATGATGGAGGACTTTTCCTTGGGCAAATCAAAATGTATCATAATATCAGGTTAATTTGATCCCCGCAGCGCTTTGCCAACTGCCGGGAATGAGTGTGAATTAATGGTTGTAAGTAGTAAGTCTGTTTTTATGGTTAAATGTTGTTTGCTGTGCTTATTTGAATTGCTCGTCTTCTTCCTCCTTGAAAAGCTCTATCAATCCGCCTTTGATGGAATCCATGAAATCCTTAAGGCTTTTTGACCGCTTTTTTGTTTTCACGACGTCAACACCCTTTTCTTTATGCTTTGTTTTTGTTACGGTTTTTTGATCTGCTGTTATTTCCTTTGCAGGTGCTACCTTGTATTTCTGCTTTTCTATTTCATTTTCGTACACATTGTATCCTTTCAGTATCAACCCTATACAGGTGGCGTACATAGGCTTGGTAAGCTCTTCCATATGCCCTGAGGCCAGGTGCTCGTTGGGATAACCGATGCGTGCATCAAGCCCGGTGATATATTCCGTGAGCTGGATCAGGTGCTTGAGCTGTGAGCCGCCGCCGGTGAGTATGATACCCCCGTTCAGCAATTTCTTCTCAATGCCTACCTGGTTGAGGTGATAGGTTACAAAGTCAAGTATCTCGCTCATCCTCGCCTGTATGATCTTGGCCAGGTTTTGCACGCTTATCTCTTTGGGTGTCATACCGCGAAGCCCGGGTATAGTGATGAATGCATTGCTGCGGGCTTCATCGGTAAGCGCGCTGCCAAACTGTACTTTCATCTGCTCAGCCTGTGTTTTCAGCACGCCTAATCCTGTTTTGATATCATTGGTGATATTCTCCCCGCCAAACGGTATCACGGCAGTATGCTTTAATACCCCTTCATAAAAGATGGCGATATCCGTGGTGCCGCCACCTATATCAACAATAACCACACCAGCTTCCAGATCCTGCTCGCACATTACCGACGCTGCTGAAGCAAGCGGCTGCAGCACCAGGTCTTTTACCTTCAGGTTTGATTTTTCAACACTCCTGTTGATATTACGGATAGCATTCCTGTCGCCGGTGATGATATGAAAGTTGGCGCCAACCTTTACACCGCTGTACCCGATGGGATTCGCGATATTCTGAAAATTATCCACTGTAAATTCCTGGGGGATCACATCAATGATCTGGTCGCCTGCAGGTATATAGGTCTTATACTGGTTTTCTATCAGCTGATCAATTTCCACCTGGGATATTTCTTCTTCGGTATGCTGCCTTACGATATCGCCTCTCGTTTGCAAGCTTTTTATATGGTGTCCGGCTATACCCACATATACTTCATTGATCTCAAGATCGGGATTGGAAGCAAAGCAGCTTTCCAGGGCTGCCTGTATGGCTTTGATCGTCTGGTCTATATTCAGCACCATGCCGTGTTGCACACCATTGCTGTTAGCGCGGCCAAATCCTAATATCTCCAGCTTGCCATATTCATTTTTTCTTCCGGCTATGGCGGCGATCTTCGTTGTTCCTATATCAAGTCCTACAATAATGGGTTGTTCGTTATTCATGGTCTGTTGTTTATTGCGTTGTATAACTGTTGGTTAAATATTTTTAATTGACTGACATTTTTTGCTGATTTCCCGGCACCGCCACTACCTGCCCTTTGAACTGTACATTAATGGTTGAATACTTATCCCACCCGCTTTTCGCCAGCACTTCTTTATAAAAAATGAACAGTTTCCTGAATTTGCTTTCAAGATCATTGCCGTCGCCCAGTATGATGGCATGATCTCCGATCTTGGGATACATGACAAACTGCTTTTGCGCTGTGTAATCCACCTGTTCGATCTGCGCCATCCAGAAGTCATCGTTCATCAAAAATGAGCTGATGGCGGTGACCTGTGCCAGCACTGTGCTGTCTTCCGCATTCCACTTTGTTTTATCCAAAGGGCAGTTGGTAAAGACAGGCACTCTTGCAGAGAATTTTGTGCTCAACGGCAGCCTCACAAACGCTTTATCTATATAATAGCTTTTTCCAGACTGAGTAAAGATCCTTGCTACCGGCTCCCGCTCTTTCACCTTCACCTGTAATATCTCGTTGTTATCAAAAAACAGCTCTGCATCTTTTATCCATATATTACCTTCCAGCGTCTTTTCCATCTGTTGCAGGTTGAAGTCGCTTATAGGCCTTCCTTTGATACCGGAAACCATGTAACTGATCATTCCGCCTATATCATTTTTATCTGCAAAGAGATTGTTTTTTGTGTCTGTGATCTCTATGTTCAGGCCGGAGCAAAGCTTGTCATCACGCATTCTCATAGCCGCTACCAGGAAAACAATAAGGGTTATCCCTGCGCTGATCCACAGCGTAGCTGCAATAAACCTTCCTATTTTTTTCCTGCTTACCCGCATATATTTATTTTCCTGTTAAAATATTTTTTATTTCCGGCACGAGCTTGTCTATATCTCCTGCACCGGCGGTGATCAATAACCCGTTCTTCCCGTTTTTATATTCCTGCGTAATCCAGCGCATCAATTCATTCTTCTCCATTATGCTCACCCGCCCCGGATCCATCCTGTCCGCTATTGTAGCGCTTGTTACTCCTTCTACAGGCAGCTCCCTTGCAGGGTATATGGGAAGCAGTATCACTTCATCCGCCAGCTCCAGGCTTTGCGCGAACTCAGCGGCAAAGTCCCTGGTGCGGCTGAACAGGTGCGGCTGAAAGATCAGCGTACACTTTTTGCCGCGGAACATGGATGCAGCGCTTTTGATCAACGCTTCCAGCTCCGCAGGATGATGAGCATAATCGTCTACATATACCACATCGTTTTCCGCTGAAGGCGCCACGATATACTCAAACCTTCTTTTCACTCCCCTGAAAGCAGCCACAGCTGCTTTGATCTTAGCTGCTTCAATGCCCAACTGCATTGCCACACCTATGGCGGCGGTGGCATTCTCCACATTATGCAGTCCGCCCATATTCAGGCTGATCTTTTCTATGACCGCACCATCCTTTTTCACATCAAACAGGTATCCCCCGTTGCCCGCAATAATATTTACGGCGGTTATATCAGCCACGGTATTATCCAGCGCATAGGTAAAGTGATGATCTGCATGCAGTGCTCCCTTTTTTTCCAGTCCGAGCTTACTGATCAGCGTGCCGCCTTTCTTGATCCTGCCTGCAAAATCCATGAAGGCCTTTTCCATTTCCGCTGCCGTACCATAAATATCAAGATGGTCGGCATCCATCGCCGTGATGATGGCTATATCAGGGCTCAGCTTCAGGAAGCTCCTGTCGTATTCATCCGCCTCTACCACACACACATTCCTTTCACTGCTCCAGAAATTGCTGTTGTAGTTAACGGCAATGCCACCAAGGAACGCATTGCACCCATACTCCGAATGACGCAGGATATGCGCTATCATGGTAGTGGTGGTCGTCTTTCCGTGTGTGCCTGCCACGCATATATTAAAAGAACTTTCCGTGATGATGCCCAGCACATCGCTCCGCTTCAACAGTTCATACCCGTTCTCCCGGTAGTATGCCAGTCCTGCATGGTCTTTTGGTATGGCAGGGGTATATACCACAATATCCACATCCTTTGGTATAAGCGACGCATCATCGGTATAGGTTATGCTTATCCCTTCTTCCGCTAACTGCTGCGTTAATACGGATTCAGTTTTATCGTAGCCGCTTACCTCCTTACCCTTCGACTTAAAATACCTTGCCAGTGCGCTCATCCCGATGCCGCCGATGCCTATAAAGTATATTTTATGTATGTCGTCTATCGTTTTCATTTTCCGGGTACTTCCTGCTACTGTTATTATATATTTTTCAAAATTTCGTTCGCCACTATTTCGTCGGCATTGGTTATTGCCAGCTTTGCAATATTCGTTCTGAGCGTTTGTTGTCTTTGCTCATTTTTTGCCAGACTTATGGCAGCATCTACCAATTGATCTTTTGCTTCACTGTCTTTTACCAGTATTGCAGCATCCTGCTGCACCAGTTGCTGTGCATTCACGGTCTGGTGATCCTCTGCCGCAAAGGGATAAGGCACAAATATGACTGCCTGATTCACCACGCACAGCTCTGCCACAGACATTGCCCCGGCTCTCGATATCACCACATCCGCTGCTGCAAAAGCATATTCCATCCGGGTGATAAAATCATTGGTCCATATATTGGCTTTCCCTGTGGATACTGCTTTTGCCTGTTCCGTAAACAATTTCCCGGTTTGCCAGATCAGTTGCACATCATTTTTTTCAAAGGCATTGATATGGGCCGCTACTGCCTCGTTGATCGTTTTAGCGCCGAGGCTTCCTCCGGTAACGAGTATTGTTTTTTTACCCGGTTGCAACCCGAAAAATTTCAGCCCGTCTGCTTTACTCACCTGGCTCTGCACAATGGATTTTCGTACAGGATTGCCCGTTACCATGATCTTTTCTGCAGGGAAAAACTTTTCCATTCCTTTCGTACCTGTGAATATCTTCCTGGCTCTTTTGCCCAACTGCATATTTGCCTTACCGGCAAAGGAATTAGCCTCATGGATAAATGTGGCGATACCTTTTTGCTGTGCATAACGCAGTGCAGGAAAGCTTGAATAACCTCCCACGCCTACCACTGCATCCGGCTTGAAATCATTAATGATCTTTCTTACCTGGAAAAAGCTTTTGATAAGCTTAAAAGGCAACCCGATATTTTTTATCAAAGAGCTTCTGTTCAATCCTGCTATATCCAGTCCTTTTATATCATATCCTGCCTGGGGCACTTTCTCCATTTCCATTTTCCCCTTTGCCCCCACAAATAATATTTGTGTATCGTTGTCTGTCTTTTTTATGGCATTGGCAATAGCTATGGCAGGAAAGATATGTCCTCCCGTACCTCCGCCTGCTATGATGATCTTTTTTGCCAATGCTTTCTCTTGTTATTCGTTAACTGCCGCTGCTGTTTTGCCTTCCATCTTTTCCGCATTCCTGGCAACACTCAATATGATACCTATAGACATACAGGTGAAAAGAAAACTGCTTCCTCCCATACTTACCAGTGGCAATGGCACACCCGTCACCGGGAATAGGTTTACGTTCACCGCCATATTCACCAGCGCCTGTATGACCAGCGTAAAGCTTAATGCCAGCGATAAAAATGCTCCAAAGGCAAAAGGACATTTTTTGAATATCCTGATGCTCCGGAACAGGAACAGCAGGTATATAAATAATATCACTATGCCGCCGACAATTCCATATTCTTCGATAATAATGGCATATATAAAATCGCTGTAAGGGTGGGGCAGGAAGTTGCGCTGCTCACTGTTGCCGGGGCCGAGCCCCAGCCATCCGCCTTTCGCGATAGCAATTTTTGCCTGTTGCACCTGGTAAGCGGTTTCTTCTTTGTCTGCATAAGCAAAGTCCTGTATACGTTTGATCCATGTGGGTATCCTGCCGATACGCAATATGGAAGGCAATTCTTTAGGCTGGTGCTCTTCCTTGTTGTAAAATCCAAAGGCAATAGTTACCAGGATCAATATCGGGATGAGCGCTACACCGATGACCATGGCTATATGCTTTACGCTTACCCGCCCGATGAACATGAGGATCAGGCTTGTAGCGCCGATCAGTAAGGCAGTAGACAAGTTAGCCGGCGCGATGAGCCCGCAAATGATGATCACGGGAACGATGAGCGGCAGAAATCCTTTTTTAAAATCCTTGATATCGTCCTGCGAGCGGCTGAGCTGCCGTGACAAATACATGAACAATGCCAGCCTGGCCAGGTCGGAAGTCTGGAAAGTGAGGTTGATAATAGGCAGCTTTATCCAGCGGGTGCCTTCATTGATCTCTGCTCCGAAAAAGAGAGTATATATAAGTAAGGGTATAGAGAGTATAAATAATATCAATGCTATTCTTGAGTACAGGGTATAATTTACCCTGTGGGCAAAATATATAATGAACAGCCCGATGGCAGTAAATGCAAACTGCTTGAACAGGTAAGACTCGGCGCTGCGGGAAAGGCGATAAGCCAGCGTGCCGGTACTGCTATATATTACCAGCATGCTTACCAGGGTGAGCAGTACTACAGCAGCCCATATTACCCTGTCGCCTTTTGTTCTGTTTAATAATCCCTGCATGAGAGATTTGAGATTTGAAATTTGAGATTGCGCCTTACACCTTAAGCCTTCCTTTCTTATTCTTTACGCCTTATGTCCTGATAGCTGACAGCCGATACCTCACAATTCCCTTACCGCCTCAATGAACTGCCTTCCCCTGTCTTCATAATTCCTGAAGAGGTCAAAGCTGGCACAGGCGGGGCTCAGCAACACCACATCTCCTTTATTTGCCAGGTGAAAGGCTGCATGCACGGCTTCCCTCGCGCCGGCGGTGTTCACCATCACTTCCACGTGCTTGCCGAATGCTTCATGAATTTTCCTGTTATCTACTCCAAGGCATACTATTGCTTTTACCTTTTCTTTCACAAGATCGAGGAGTGCACTATAATCATTTCCTTTATCTACTCCTCCAAGAATAAGGATCACAGGCTGTGTCATGCTCTCCAGCGCATACCAGGTGCTGTTGACGTTGGTTGCCTTGCTGTCGTTGATGAAGTCAACACCACGAACGGTAAGGACATGCTCCATGCGATGCTCAAGCCCTTCAAAATTTTCAACGGCCTCCCGTATCTTTTCTTTGCGGATGCCAACTGTGGCGCCTGCCAGTCCTGCAGCCATACTGTTATATTGGTTATGCTTTCCTTTTAATGCAAAATCATACACACTCGTTTCCAGCTTGTCACTGTCAACGGCAAGTATCATCATCCTGTCTTTAATATAAGCTCCTTTGGGTAGTTCTTGATACATAGAAAATGGTAATAAGTTGGAATGTAATGGGTTTTCTTTCATGAACTGTGTGATCACAGGATCGTCGGCGCAATAGATAAATGTATCTTCCGGCCTTTGGTTTTTGGTGATATTGAATTTGGAGCGGATATAGTTTTCAAATTTGTACTCGTACCTGTCAAGGTGATCTTCGGTGATGTTGAGCAGCACAGCAACATCAGGTCTGAAATCTTTAATGTCGTCCAACTGAAAGCTGCTGATCTCTGCCACATACAACGGTTTCGGGTCTTCTGCTACCTGCTTTGCAAAAGAGTAACCGATATTGCCCACCAGCGCACAGTCCATACCTCCTGTCTTGCAGATATGATATATCAAAGAAGTGGTAGTGCTTTTACCGTTGCTGCCCGTGATGGCTATGATACGGCTTTCACTTTTGTACCTGTAAGCCAGCTCAATTTCACTGATCACCGGGATGGCTTTGGCTCTTATTTTTTTTACGAGCTCATTTTTCTCGGGGATGCCCGGGCTTTTCATGATCTCGTCTGCCGCTAAAACTTTTTCCTCACTGTGTTTTCCTTCCTCAAATGCAATATTGTTTTGCAGCAATTCGTTTCTATATTGTTCTTTCAGCAGTCCCCCGTCAGACAGAAAGACCTCGTATCCCTGCTTACGTGCAAGGATAGCCGCTCCCACGCCGCTTTCGCCGCCACCCAGTATCACTAACTTTTTTGACATCTTCCTTTCAATCGTTTCCTTTATTATTTTTATACTTAACGCATCTTGAATGTTGCTATCGCAAACAATACACAAAGAATAGTCACTATCCAGAACCTGACCGCTATTTTGCTCTCATGGTATCCCAGCTTCTGGTAATGATGGTGCAGCGGGCTCATCAGGAATATCCTTCGCCCTTCACCATATTTTCGCTTTGTGTATTTGAAATAGCTCACCTGCAATACCACGCTTAAGTTTTCCACGAGAAAAACGCCGCAGAATATCGGGATCAGCAGCTCTTTCCGCACTATTATCGCCAGCGATGCAATAATGCCTCCCAGCGCAAGGCTTCCCGTATCGCCCATAAATACCTGTGCAGGATAGGCATTGTACCACAGGAAACCGATACACCCACCCACAAATGCACCCACGAATACAGACAATTCCCCAAGGTTAGGGATATACATGATATTGAGGTATTCCGCAAAGCGGGTGCTGCCGCTGACGTATACGAATACTCCCAGGCATGCTCCTATCAATGCGCTTACTCCCGCTGCCAGCCCGTCAAGGCCGTCTGTAAGGTTTGCACCATTTGATACAGCGGTAATGATAAGCGTTACCGCAATGATGTAAATGATCCAGGTATATTTTTCGGCTCCTTCGCCTATCCAGCTGATAAGCCGGCTGTAATTGAACTCGTGGCTTTTTACAAAAGGTATAGTAGTAATGGGCGTTTTAACTATGGCGTAGCGGTGCTCTTTTCCTTCCATTACAACAATCGTATCGCCAACTTTCTTCTCCCCGCTTTTGAGGATAGGGGAAACCTGGCCGGAAGATTGCGGATCATAATACTCCCGCCATACTACTACCTTCTGGTTGAAATAGAGCGTAGCGCCGATGATGATGCCCAGTCCAACCTGGCCTATTATTTTTGAAAAGCCTGCCAGCCCGTCGCTGTCTTTCTTTTTATATTTTTCCCCTTTTGCCTGTGCGGCTTTCCTGGCTTTCAGCTTGAGGTAATCATCCATGAATCCTATAAATCCCAGCCATACCGTGCAAAGCAACATCAGCCGTATATACAGCTTGCTCAGGTCGGCAAACAGCAGGGTAGGTATCAGGATAGCGAGCAGTATAATGATACCACCCATGGTAGGAGTGCCTTTCTTTTGCTGTTCCCCTGCAAGGCCCAGGTCGCGCACGCTTTCGCCGATCTGCTTTTTTTTCAGGAGGTTGATCAGTTGCTTGCCATATACGGTAGATATAAAAAGCGACAGCAATACCGCCATCAGCAGCCTGAAGGTGATGAATTGCATCAACCCGCTCCCCGGGAATTTTATGCCTTCATGTTTAAACCATTCAAATAGTAGATACAGCATGCCTGCTTTTTATTGTTTATGTTTTTTATTTGCCAAGTAATGCAAACAGCTCTGTGAGCACCTGTTTGTCGTCAAATGGATATTTCACTCCTTTTATTTCCTGGTATTTTTCATGTCCTTTGCCTGCTATCAGCAGGATGTCTTCTTTGGCTGCAAGGCTGATCGCTGTCTTTATGGCTTCTTTCCGGTCAGCGATGGAAATATATTTGCGCCGCAACGACGGCTGCAGTCCTGCTTCCATATCTTTCAATATATCTTCCGGCGCTTCACTCCTGGGGTTGTCTGAAGTAAAGACCACCTTATCGCTATGCTCACACGCTACTTCGGCCATGACAGGACGTTTTGTTTTATCCCTGTCGCCGCCGCAGCCTACCACGGTGATGATCTTTTCATGGCCCTGTCTCAGCTTTTTCAGCGTGCCCAGCACATTCAGCAGCGCATCAGGGGTATGGGCATAATCCACGATACCTATAATTCTTTCACCGGGAGATACGATATAGTCAAACCTGCCCTCTGCGCCGGTAAGGTTGCTCAGTACCTGTAAGATCCTCTGCTTTTCTTCGCCGAGACATATAGCTGCTCCATATACCGCCAGCAGGTTATAGGCGTTGAATTCCCCTATCAGCCGGAAATGCACTTCCTGCTCATTTATATTCATCAGCAGGCCGGTAAGGTTGTTCTCCAGGATCTTCCCTTTAAATTCCGCCAGTGACCGCAGGCTGTATAGATGTTTTTTAGCATGGGTATTCTGCAGCATCACCAAACCTCTTTTATCATCGGCATTGCTGATAGCAAAAGCGTCGGAAGGGAGGTTGTCAAAAAAAGATTTTTTTACCCTGATATATTCATCAAATGTTTTATGATAGTCCAGGTGGTCGTGGGTAATATTGCTGAATATCCCTCCTGCAAAGTGCAGCCCCGTGATGCGATGCTGCTGTATGGCATGACTGCTGCATTCCATAAATACATGTGAGCATCCTTCGTCCAGCATTTGCTGCATCAATGCATTAATGCTGATGGCATCGGGAGTAGTATGCGTAGCGGAAAGTACCCTATCCGCGATCTGGTTTTGTACAGTAGATAAAAGCCCGCATTTGTAGCCCAGCCCGGAAAATAATTTGAACAGTAGTGTGGCAATAGTGGTTTTGCCGTTGGTGCCTGTTATTCCCACCACTTTCATTTTTGAAGAGGGCGACCCGTAAAAGTTATCCGACATATAGCCGGCAGCAACAGCGGTGTTCTCTACCAGTATATAAGTGACCTCTCCGGATAATACAGGCGGTAATTGCTCTGCTACTATTGAAGTTGCTCCCTTCATCACCGCCGCCTCTATATAATTATGCCCATCCTGCGCTGTGCCTTTAATGGCAATAAAGCACGACCCTGCAGCGATCTTACGCGAATCTATCTGCAGGTCGGTTACCTGCACACCAAGGTTTCCCTGCACAGAGCGGATATGCACCTTATATAATATGTCCTGTAAAACAGCCATCTGCTTGGTTAAGCGCTATATTGCTTTAATTTAATTCCAGTGTTACGGTTTGCCCTTTACTGAATGTCGCTCCGGATGCGGGAGACTGATTCACTATTCTGCCGTTTCCTTTGACCTCTACTTTCAGCTTCATATTCTCCAGCAGGTACAGCGCATCTTTAAGCCCCATACCTTTCAGGTCAGGAATGATATCATCTGACACTGCCAGCGCTTTAAGCGCCGGGGTGTAGTTGTTATTATATATATAGCTCCACTGATCCTTATTGCTGGAATCCTGGTAGCTGACGTTCATTTTTTTCATAATGCTTTTTACCTCTTCCGCATAGCCGCTCCACCTGTAGCTGTTGCTGTCTGTTGCCCTGACGGCTATATACTCCGGCTGATCTTCTTTGCGTTCGGCATAGAGTTTATCGGCGATCTCCCTGAATACCGGCGCTGCCACAGCGCCGCCGAAATGCCTCACCGCATGAGGTTTATTTTTGATGACCACTATGCAGGTGTAGACAGGTTTATCTGCCGGAAAATACCCGACAAATGAGGACTGGTATACGCCATCATTGTATTTAAAATTACCGTCATTCACTTTGGCTGTTCCGGTCTTACCGGCTACTGTATATGCCGCATCCTTAAAAACCGTTTTTGCCGTGCCATCGATGCAAACCGCCCGCAGGCATTCCTGTAACTGCTTCAGTGTTGCCGGAGAGCATATCTTTTCGTTTTTTACCTGGGGTTCAAAACCACGAAGTATGTTCCCGTCTTTTTCAATACTGTTGACCAGGTAGGGCTTCATCAGCTTCCCGTTGTTGGCTACGGCATTGTATACAGTAAGCAGTTGCAGCGGGCTCAGCATCACTTCATAACCAAATCCCATAGAAGGCAGGGTTTGCAGGTGCCAGTCTTTGCGTTTGGGATTTTTAACGGTAGGTCTGAACTCTTCGTTGAGATCTATGCCGGTGCGGGAAGTAAGTCCCAGGGTTTCATAATGCTGATAAAATTTTCCCGGGTTACTGTTGTAATAATTGTATGCCAGCTTAGCCATGGCTACATTACTGCTATGCTCAAAGCATTCTTTGATGGTCATTACCGATTTGGGAGATCTTTCTGCATCCTGTATACGCCTTCCTTTCAGTATCCAGGTGCCATCGTCAATATTCACCATATCCGATATGGTAGCATATTTGTCTTCCAGCACCGACATCACGGTGACCAGCTTAATCGTAGAGCCCGGCTCAGAGGTCTTCAGCGCATAGTTGTCATTTTCAAAATAAGAGCCATCCGGCATTTTCCCCAGGTTGGCTATGGCTTTTATCTTGCCGGTAGCTACCTCCATCACAATAGCGCAGCCTTCCAGCGCCTCGTTGTCAATCATCATGCGCATGAGGGCTGTTTGGGTAATATCCTGGATATTTACATCGAGAGTGGTAACGATATCTTTACCATTCTCCGGTTCTATTTCCGACCCTTCCACGGGTACAAAAGCTCCGCCGGAAATCCTTCTTACTAATCGTTTTCCGGAAATACCCTTCAGCAGGCTGTCATAAGTTTTTTCCAGCCCTACATTCTGGGTCACCACCTGCTTGTTGCCATCAACATAAGACCTTGATAAGCCGATAGTGCGGTTTGCCAGCAGCTCAAACGGGGTGAGCCGCTTTTCCATATCTTCTATGATAAAGCCGCTTTTGTTCCTGCCCTGCCTTACCAGCGGGAGCTTGCGGAGCGCCTGGTATTGCTCAAAGCTGATCTTCTTTTTCAGCAAAAAATACCTGTCTCTTTTCCGGTATCCCGATTCAAGCTGCTTCTTATAGGCGGCAGCAGGCTGATCTTTGAACAAGCCATTCAGCCCTATGCTCAGGGAGTCTATATTTTCTTTAAATCTTTTCCCGTCTTTTTCGCGCAGCCCGTCTGCCAGGAAATCTATATGTATGTCGAAGAACGGTATAGAAGTGCTCAGCATGCTGCCGTCTTCGCTGTAGATGGTACCCCTGTCGGCATCGAGCGCACGGTATTCAAGATGAAGGCTGTCGCTCAGGCTTTTCCAGTAGGCGCCCTGTACCTGCTGTATGTAGAAAGCCTTTCCCACTACGAAAAGGCTGAGCGCTACAACACCCAGGAAGCACAGGTAAACTCTCCACAATATGTCTTTCTTTATTTCCAATTGCTCTTTAATAATTATTTAGCACTGACAACGATCCTTACCGGTGGTTTTTTCAGTTCTTTCAGCCCGAGGGGTTCTACCGCTTTGGCTATTTCGCTCTGTTTGCCGCGCATCATCAGCTCACCTTTTACTGTTTTATATTCATATTGCAGCTCTTTAAGTTCTCTTGCGCTACGGTTAATGTCTTTAATAGTGTTTTCAGCATAATGGCCATTGTATATATATATAACAGCCAAAACCGCCAGGAAAAGGAAGTAATAAATATGCTTCACGATCCACTGGTGGTTGATCCACTTTTTCCAGCCTGCTGCCGTTTTGTTCACCGGTGCCCGGGGCTGGTTGTTTTCTTCTGTTTCATTAGTCGGGTCCATGATGTTTTTATTCTCCAAAATATGTCTGTAATAAAAGTGAATGGGCAATGGTGAATGGTGAATTTGCCGCCATTCACCATTGCCTATTCACCATTCACCCTTTTTCATCTTCTCTCCGCCACCCGCAGCTTAGCGCTCCGGCTCCTGGGGTTTTGCCGTATTTCGGCAGCGGAAGGGATAATTGGTTTTTTGGTGACCAGCACGAACGGGCTCTCAGGGCGTGTGCCAAAAAGAGCATCCGGCGCCACTTCGTCAAACCCTCCGCTGCGGAAAAAGTTTTTTACCAGCCTGTCTTCAATACTGTGAAAAGTGATGATGGCAGCGCGGCCGCCTTTCTTCAGGAGGGAGGGAAGTTGCCGGAGCAGTTCCTGCAATGCGCCTGCTTCATCGTTTACCGCCATGCGCAGCGCCTGGAATACCTGGGCAAAATATTTGTTGGGATTACCTTTCACCACGGAAGCTGCTGCCGCCCTGAGCTCATTTACTGTTTTGACGGGGGTAAGCTGACGGTATTGCACGATGGTTTTCGCCAGCGTTTTTGCATTGGTCACTTCGCCATATTGCTCAAACAGCTTGTGCAGCGCCTGCTCGGTATAGGTTTCTATAATACCGGCGGCGGTGAGCTCCTGCCGCTGGTCCATCCGCATATCAAGCAATGCATCATTGAACCGGGTGGAGAACCCGCGTCCGGCTTCATCAAACTGGTGGCTCGACACGCCAAGATCGGCTAATATGCCATCTACCGTCTCTATCCTGTGCAGTCGCAGTATGCGCTGCACATGACGGAAGTTGTATTGGAGGAAAGTAATGCGCGGGTCGTCAGGCACATTCTGTCTGGCGTCAGCATCCTGGTCAAACACCAGCAGCCTGCCATCAGCATCCAGCATATTGAGTATGGCTTTGCTATGACCGCCACCGCCAAAAGTGCAATCCACATAAGTTCCCCCTGCTTTTACCTGCAGGGCGTCAATCGTTTCGCTGAGCAAAACAGGTATGTGGTATTGTTGCGACACCGTGCTGAACCAATAGCCCTCCCGGCAAATATGCACCGGCAGGTAAGTGAAAAAATTACCATTGCCTTTAACCTCCACCGTTCAGCGTGTTGCTGCCGGGGCTACCCTTCTTTTTTAGCAGCCATTACTTCCTGTGCCAGAGCGCTGAATGCTTCGGGTGAAAAAGTGTCAAAGAGCTGTTGGTACTTATCTTTATCCCAGATCTCAATTTTGTCAATAGCCGAAAGCAATACAATATCTTTTTGCAGTCCGGCATATTCCATCAGGTTTTTCGGCAGCAGCAGCCTTCCGGCGCTGTCCATATCTACCGTGATCCCATTCAAAAAGTAGCGCCTGAATTCGCGTACTTTTGCGTCAAAATCATTCTTGTTGCTTATCTCCTCAAATATCGGCTCCCAGTTTTTCATCGGGTACAGGGTCAGACAACGCTCAAACCCCCTGTTAATAAAGAAGCTACCGGTTTCTCCTTCCGGGATTTGCCTTCTAAATCCTGTTGGAAAGAGAAACCGACCTTTTGCGTCCAGAGTAGCTTCATATTCCCCTAAAAACCGTATCATTTACAGTGCGTTATATCAATTTCCCATTTATTCCCACAAAATAACACATTTTCCCACCTTTAACGCAAGTTTTAAATTAATTATTTTATCCACAGGAAAATATTTTTCAAAATCCCTTTCCCCATAGGGAGTTAGGAGGGTGGGAGCGGTTGAGACGGCTGTATTGACCTGCTTTTAATGTGAATTAGTGTGAATATCTGTGGAAAAGATGGGGTTTTCACGCAGAGCGCAAAGAGGGAAAAGAAAGGCGCAAATGCAGTGCGTAATTAATGGGACTGCCATAAAGGGAGAAATAATGGAGAAAAAATCCCGTTGAGAAGACATGAAAGTAAACTACTTATATCCCTTCATCACAATAGTTAATGTTGTCGGGATGCTTAGATAATGATTCAGGTACCATATATACTGTGGAGACAATATCTAAAGTGGATGATCTGAATTCCAAAAGGAAAGAATTCTTTGAAAGTGGGAAATTGAAGGAAGCCGGAGATACAAGTAATTCAAATGACAATGGCAATAGATATGAATTTTACGAGACTGGAATTTTAAAATCATATTCCTTTCAAATGGATTCTATTTATGCCTCTTATATTGTTGAGTTCGATTCATTGAGTAATCTCAGAGGTGTTGAGGGAGGTCCCATGGTTACACGTATAGTTTTTGCGGATGAATCGCCTGACAGTTTATGTGTTTGGTATTACTTAACCGATAATCCAAAAGAACCAACTTCTTATTTTTGATGGCATTAGCGTTGAACAAGTTGCCTTGCAGAAGGATGAAAAGATGGCTTTCATTAAAAAATATCTGTATAAAAAATATACCAGAGATCTACAAAGATTTCTCCTGATAGCAAAAATCGAAAGTCTTTCTCCTGATCGCTCAAAAGAAATATACATGGATGCTATTGATTTGACCAGGAATAAACAACTTCCTCCTGAGGCTGATATGTAATATTCAATGTTTAGCGGTAATTGAATCCGGGTAATACTGGAAGGTCGGGCGCATGGTTGAAAATTACCATCTTTGTCTACAAACGGGTTGTGCCAATGGGGTTTTCATCTCTTACCGAATTATTATAGTATCCGACATTGAACTCTATTGCAATATTGGGCGTTGCAAAAAATACCGGTCCTGCTGAAAAAGAACAGGATTGAGTGTTGTATTTTTCTTTGCTATACAAAACATGGTGAGATGTTGCTCTTCTTCATCTATAAGAGCCTTCAGCAATTGCATTGGTATAACAGTTTATTAGCATTAAATCCGCCGGATCGTCAGGATTTCTTTTTTGCTTAAGTTGACCGGCTATGGTGCCTCACGAATCAGTATTTTTTTTGAAAAGATCTGAAAAGTTACTATTTTACTTCCGCTAAACGGTAATGCCTCATGCATCGCCGTAATTTCAAACCATCAAAAACACCAACCATGAAGAAAAGCACCTTACAGGCAGCGCTATTGCTGTCATTTTTTTTGCTGTATACGCTCTCCTGCCAGAAGAAGAATGAAGCCTTACACCCTTTACTGCCCACTCATGATTATGAATTCCTGCGGTTATCTCCTTCCAGCCCGGCAGTATTACACAGGATTGCAAACAGGATATGTCAGCAAAACCTTTCTGCAGGCTTTTTGCCGCGCATCCAGGAGGAAGAAGGGATACCCGTATGGGGCAAATCTGTCATTAGCAGCCTCTCCCCAACAGACAACAACACTGATACGCTTGTGCTCGTGCCACTGGTGATCAAAAACCATAAGCAGGTAAGCGGTTTCCTCGTATGTAAAGCGGGCAGGGAGAACGTTGATATCATTGACCTGGTGAGAACCCGTTTTTACGAAGCCTACGGGTTTGATAATACCGTAAGCAAAGTAACAGCTAATACGGTAGTGCTTCAAAGCTTATCGTTTGATCAAAAAATATTCGGCGATAGTGTTTTCAGGATAAAAGACAACCGACTGTTCAACAGTAAGGCATCAAAAAGAATGGAAAGCAAGGAAGAGACAATAACTGTAACACCCGTGAAAGCAAATGTATCTGCTTCGAACCGTTTAATACAGGCTACCCAGTGCTATACGGTTACTCATGAAGGTGATAAAGGTAATCTTACCGGCACGGCGCCCGGCGAGAGTAATAATTACTACTGGACGGAGGAAATATGCTATGTTCATTTTATTTATTTCCCTGACCCGGTAATACCCTTCCCTTCAGGTGGAGGCAGCATTCCCTTTCCATCCGGTGTATCTTCCAATCAGCCGCTCGGCAGTAGCGGCAGCGCAAGCGCACTTGCAACTGTAAACTGGTATGACGGGTGTAAGGACGGGAAGGTATTGGCGCTGCAGCTTCCCGGCAATGCATATAAGGAAATAAGCTGCGGCGCTACCATACAGCCGTATGAGCCGAAGCCAAAGCTGGAGCTTACATATAACCTTACCGAGGAAGATCAAAGGATCATCAACCAGATCAAAGAAGAAGATGAAATGGCGGATGAAATATTAAATACTCCGCCTCCATGCTATGGAACCCATGCTATGGGAAACATTAATCGTAACGGAACACTTCAGCATTGGTTAATACAATACGATTATTTAGCAACGCATCCTAATAGTTTTCGGGAATATTCAATTCCTGAAAGCAGTAAAGGAGGTGTTTACAGGGGGCGAGCCGATATAGTAAATTTAAATAGTTATGAGATATTTGAGATCAAGCCCAAAGACCTATTTGCTTTGGGGGCAGAAGAAGTAGCCAATTATATAGACAAGGCTAATAAGTATTGTTCACCTTCAATATCAGGAGGTAATAAAAAATGGACAGCAGGTGTGTTGTATGAATCAAGGGTATTGCCTTACCCTCCCGATCCCACAAAGCAACTTACAACGGAACTTAACCAAGCCGGTGTAATAATATATAAATTAGTTCAAAAAAATACTGTTCCCTTTTCTGTGGTAGTGCCTAAAAACGTACTTGATAAAATAAAAGATCTTTTAAAGGAATTAAAAAAGGATATGGATAACCTGGAAGAAAAAATACTCGTTTATTTACGCGACAATCCGGAAATTGTAAATTATATTAAAGCTGCTGCTGTTGGTGCAGCGATTACTATAATAGTAGGTACAATCGTAGAGGATATAATAACCTTCGGTGCTGGCGTTGCGGATGATTGGGCAAGCTTTTTAATGGCATACAAATTGGTGAGAATTGCCCGCTTATTGTAATATACAATAATTGAAGCTGGCTAAGAAGGTAAATGATGCCCCTGAGAATCGCTTAAACGACTACCTGTCTTCATCTCTTACCCGGGGTAGATCAGGCATCAATTAACCTTTTGGTCAGTCCCATTTTATAGGTTCATAATTTAATATGCTGTTAAATAGGACGCATTCCAAATTTTCGCTGCTTGTTTTTCTCTTACCCCTGCAATCCCTTTTTACTTAGCGACAAAAAGAGAAATGATGCGAAAATTTGGAATACGCCCTGTTAAAGGCAACGTATTCAAAAAACCTTATTACCTTAGTAACTGATAATTCATTACACACCTCACCTTATTACCTTATATAGCTAATCATGAAAATAGAATATTACAGTCTTTACACACATTTTATTCTGATCACGAAGAACATGGTGCCATTGATTACCGGGCATTATCGGAAAAGGTTAGAAAAGTATATTACCAGGATAGTAAATAACAACATTGGAAGATTTACCTGGCATTAATTGGCGTATGCCTTTTCCATTTTAAAAATAATATCGATAAAGTAATAAGGCTGGGGTTAAAGTGTAAGCTTTATTATGGAAGTAATGAGGTTGGTGTTCTTATGCGAAATTTTATTATTGTTATGCATAGCTCAATAGGAGATTAAAACTTCATTTATCTAAAACCTGATTAAAAATCTTATTCACTTATGCAAGTCTTTAGTCATGATTGGGTGGACTTATTTAAACTTTATTTCAATAGAGACATATCTGTCGTATTTATTGATTGTGCAAATAATAGGATTTTAGGTTTTTTAGAAGAAAGCCTGCCCGGTAGCTCAAAACATACGCGAGTACGCTGGGATAGCGGGGGAAGTTTGATGTATACTAAGGGAAGAATATCTTTATTGCAATCAAAGTTTTCATTTGTATATGGGCATTTGCCGGTGAATATAAAATGGCATTCTCAATCCGGGAGAATTTACGATATTGCAGACACTGATATTAACTGTGCGGACATTGTATTTGAATTAGAAGGGCTTGATACCGCTAAAATGAGCCATCTCATAAAACCCAAATGGAGCCTGGTTACCTTCCCGGAAACTATAGTTGAACGATTACAACGTCACCATAAAAGGAAAATATCTTTAGAGTTTATAAAATGTGCAGACGATCAGTTATCCAAACAATTTGAGACAAGAACAGGTATTAAAATTAACAGGAATGTCTGTATCTCTATTCCTGTACATGGAAATGAGTTTTTATACGGGAAAAACGTTCTTTCAAAACTTAGTATTGATTTAATTGTTAATGGTAATGGTAACAGCCTTTTCATCCTTTGGAAATCAAAATCACACAAAATATACGATCTTGCGGATACCGGCATTCCCTGCGATGATATTGAATTTTGGTTTGATGACAGCTTTGACGCCTTACTCTATCACAAACAATTATATCCTAAAGTAGAGCTTCCTTTTAATCTTAAAAACCTTCCTTTTGAGGTAATAATAGAACGCCTGAATATTGATTGTATTCTTACCATGACGCTTAAAGACGATGCTTTAAGCCAGGCTGAAGAGGCCATTCAAAAAATTGACACATGCATTAATGATTTTAACATAAAAGCTGAAAAGAACGAGGAAGATGCCGTGCACAACTGGCGAACGGAAGTTGAGGACAACAGGATCATCTGTGAAATGGATACAGGATTTGCAGGGCCGGAAATATTGAAAACATTGTTCCGGCTGTTTGCAAAAATGAATATTTTCTCAAAAGTGACCGTACAATAAGATAATACAACTTTATGTGCTTATTTTGCAGCATTACAGCAGTTGGCTGTATTGATCATGCACCCACAATACCTCACTATACAGGATTTCACTTACGACCTGCCTGAAAGCAGGATTGCACAATATCCGCTCAGTAAGAGAGATGATTCAAAGCTGCTGATCTACCGATCAGGAAACATCTCAGAAGATATATACAAAAATATCAGTGAGCACATTCCCGAACAGTCGTTGCTTGTTTTTAATGATACAAAGGTTATAGAAGCGAGGCTGAAGTTCAAAAAGCCTTCCGGCGGCGCCATTGAGATATTCTGTCTTTCACCACATAGTCAATATGCCGATATCACTTCCGCCATGCTGCAGTGTGGCAAAGTCTGGTGGAACTGCCTGATAGGCGGGGCTTCAAAATGGAAGCATGGAATGGTGCTTGAAAAGCAGATTGAAACAAGCAATGGCTTAATACTGTTGAAAGCCGCTATCGCAGGCAGGGCTGCAGAAAATTTTGTAGTGGAGCTGACCTGGGAGCCTGCAGGTTTATCGTTTGCTGAAGTATTGCATCTGTCAGGAGAAATTCCTTTACCGCCGTATATGAAACGGGAGGCAGAAACAAATGATGCCGAAAGATACCAGACAATATACGCAGCCCATAATGGTTCTGTTGCTGCACCCACTGCCGGTTTGCATTTTACGGATGGGATATTTCAGTCGCTCACACACAAAAATATTGACAGCGATTTTGTGACCCTGCATGTAGGCGCAGGTACCTTTAAGCCTGTTAAGGCTGAGCTCATGCATGATCATGAGATGCACGCAGAGTATATAGTAGTGAACAGGAGCACCATTGAAAAGCTTCGGCAAAATACCGGCCGTATATTTTGTGTAGGCACCACATCCCTCCGGACGATAGAGAGCCTGTACTGGATGGGCGTTAAAATAAACCAACGGCCGGCTATAACCGAAGATGAGCTGGTCATCGGCCAGTGGGAAGTATATGATGAGCTGTGTCAATATACATTAAGCGCAGGCGAAGCATTGCAGCGCTTGCTGGACTGGATGGATAATAAAAAATTACAAAAACTGATTACGCAAACTCGGATCCTTATCGCTCCGGGATATACCGGCCGGATCATCCGTGGGCTTATTACCAATTTCCACCAGCCGCAATCCACGCTCTTACTGCTGGTAGCCGCTTTAGTGGGAGATGACTGGAAGAAAATATATCAATATGCGCTTGATCATTCGTTTCGCTTCCTGAGCTATGGAGACGGGTGCCTTTTATTCAGCTCAGCGGGAAATCAAGTGTAAATACCGATCCGCGGCCGGGAACACTCTCTACTTTTATCCGGCCTTTGTGGGCATCAACCATCGCTTTTACATAGCTAAGTCCCAGTCCAAACCCTTTTACATTGTGAAGATTGCCGGTATGCGCCCTGTAAAATTTTTCGAATATCCTGTTCACCGTCTCCTTGTTCATGCCGATGCCGTTGTCTTCTATTCTGATGCGGAGGTAATTGCCGGCGTTTTGCGTGCATATAGCAATCTGAAGTCCCGTATCCTTTGAATACTTAATGGCATTGTCCACCAGGTTACTCAGCAGGTTTGTAAAATGCACTTCATCTGCCAGTACAATATCATTCTCTGCTTTAAGCTTCAGTTCTGCTTTCCCCTGCTTGTCTTCGAGCTGCAGCCGGAAATTACCCATCATATTCCGTATCGTTTCATGCACATGGAGTGGCTTCATATTGAGCTGGAAATCCTGCTTGTCGAGCAGGGCTGCCTGTAATATGGTCTCTACCTGCTTATTCATACGCTTGTTTTCATCCTTTATGATGCTGCTGAAATAATCCATCTTTTCTCTGCTCCGGATTACTTTTTCATTTTTCAGTGCGTCTACGGCAAGTGATATGGTAGCAAGAGGTGTTTTAAATTCATGGGTCATATTATTGATGAAGTCGCTTTTGATCTCGCTCAGCTTTTTCTGCAGCAGCATAGTGCGCACAGTGATAAAGAAAGCGGTACAAATGATGAGCGTGAACAATACGGAGCCTGCGATCATCCAGCCCAGCGACCTCCATAAAAAAGTGTTGAGATTAGGCACGATCACCCAAAGCTCTTCATCGGCAACAAGCCCTTCCGCTATGCTGCCTGTTGGGGCAGACAGGGGGTACATGAATGCGCGGTTCTGTGCGGTGTCTGCCAGGAGCTTGCTGAAATTTACCGTCTGCATTTCGTAAGTGTTGCTCAGGCTGTTCCTGTTAAGAATAGCAAATTCGAAGTTTGTTTTGTTAAGATTATGCTTATGAAAGGAAGCCTTTAATTTGTCAAGTATCTGGTTGGGCGTATAGCGTTGAGCGACGGTGGGAGGGCGAAGGCTGAAGAGAAATTGATCGGAGGGCCATTCCGGCGATAACTTAGGAAAGCCGGTAGCGGGGATCTTGCCCTTTTGTTCGGCGATCTCCTGACCCACATCATTCAATGCAAACTGGATATTTTGTTCTATCTGTTCGTTCTGAAGAATAAGCGCGTTCTTTATAGACATCACCTGCACGGCGATAATGCCTATAAGGGAAATGGAGATCAGTATGATAATCAGAATGTAGACTTTCTTCATCGGCCTGTAAAATTACTTGCATAATATCTGCAGCATGCCTGCATACAGGGTATTTAACTAAGTTTTACACAAGTTGATAGAGGAGGATGAGGTTTGGGTGCAACAATTATACAAAATTCGGCAATATTAATTGCTGAAAAATAAATTCTATCCTATCTTAGAAGATATGGTTGAACTTTCGCCGGGAGTATTGTTAATAGCGGAACCTTTCCTGAAGGATCCTAATTTCATGAGAACCGTAGTCTTATTGTGCGACTACCAGGAAGAGGGAAGCTTTGGTTTTGTGCTGAATAAGCATTTTAAATATACGCTTGATGAGCTGATTCCCGAGCTTGAGGGCAGGAAGATACCGGTATATGCCGGAGGACCCGTGCAGGCGGATACCCTGCATTTTTTGCATACCTGCCCCGAGAAGCTTCCGGGTAGTCATGAGATATCTGACGGGATCTATTGGGGCGGTGATTTTGAGATCATGAAGAGCCTGTTGATAAAAGGAGAGCTGGATGAAGACGTTATAAGGTTTTATGTAGGCTATTCCGGCTGGGATTATCAGCAACTGAATGATGAAATGAAAAATAAAAGCTGGATGACGGCGAAAGCCACCCGGAGGCTCGTATTTCACAGCAAAGCTGAAGAGGTATGGAAGGATGCGCTCCGGCTTTTGGGTGGAGAATATGTAATGATGACCAATTTTCCTACCGATCCTCAGTTGAACTAAAGTAAGTACGCCGCTAATTCCATAGGTCCGCAAGCGGACTGATTTATGAATACAACAAAGCCACGAATGCACGAATGAGGCTTTTTTAAAATGACCATCCGTTCGTGCATTTGGGGCTATATCTCCTTTTGTTGTACAGAATGCACGAATAAATATCTTAAAACATTAGTGCATTCGTGGCTTTGTTGTATAAAAAGTCCCCCGGCAATAGCCTGGGGGACGCTCTGCGCACATTGCCAATAATTTTTACCGGCGGAATGAAGGCTGCTATTTAAGCGGGAATTTTATTCCTGCAAAAACGCCCCAGTTGTTCAGATTTTTTATACCCTGGTACGAGAAGGGCATATAGTTGTAGTTAGCCCCGATAGTAATTCCCGAAGCGCTTATTTTTCCAAAGGGGATATTTACGCCTGCTTCCGGTGTAGCTGCGAAACTGAATTTCGTTTTACCGCTGTTAGAGAACTCACCGAGATACTGGTTGAAAGTGGCAATATTTCCTCCTGCACCTGCAGCTACATAAGGCTGCACGATAGCGCCGGGCAAAAAATTGTATTTCGCTTTCACCTGTATGGGTATGGTCTGTACTGAATTGGTCAAAACTGCTGAGATGGCGCCATCCTTTATGTCGTACACTTTTCGAGGATATGTTTCATTAAAATCATTAAAACCAGCCTGCACCCCAAGTGAAAAGCTGTTGCTCAGACCATACAGTACGCTTGCATTCCAGCCCCGTAATGAAGTTTTGCCAACTACATCCGATTTAAAGCTGCCAAGCGGTGTATTCACTGAATAGTTGACGTTCATAATTGTTTTTCCCTGCTGCGCAAGCGCTGTGGCGCCAAAGCCTAAAGACAGCACTGTTGCAAATACTATATACCGTTTCATTGTAAAATATTTTTAGTTAGCCGAATTAATATAAGGTGACTGGTCAAACAAGGCTTTTACCTGGACAGCGGCGTTGGCATTGTCGAAAATGGCTTCTCCCCGGATCAATCCGTTCCATATACCCTTAATCTGCTTGTTGGCGCCTGCGTCCTTCAGGTCAACCATATCAATAGACAATGCGCCTTCGCTCACCTGGTATACAGCATAAGAAGCATAGGGAAAGTAATAATCATACCCGCCGTATCCCCAGTAATACGGATCCCAGTAGCTATTGTAATATCCCCAGTAAGAAGGATAGCTTATAATACCTGTTTGCGTGCTGATCACCTTATTAACATTAATGCCGATATCCGGATTATTATCCTTGTTTACCAGTTGGTAGCCTCTTTGCTGCATATTGTCTTTTACAGCATTGATCAGGGAAGCGTCAGCCCCGGAGAGGGTCTTGTCTTTTAACTGACCATTGCTGATCACAGCTACAGAATCGGAAATGCTATAGGTGCTGAAAGCGCCAAAATGGACTGTGCTGTCGTAATTAGTGATATATATCCTGCTGTCATCATCCGATAAATGCTTAATAGGATCTTTGGTGCAGCTATCCAGGAGCAGCAACGACAGCCCTGCGGTTGCAATGCTCGCCATTATACGAGATTTATTTTTCATAATGTTCGTTTTTCATTTTGCATTATTGATGGGGTGAACAGGCTATAGTGTATATGTGAGAGGTGAAACGTGAGAGGTGAAACGTGAGCGGTCAATGGCTCATATCTCAGTTATCTCCTTTGACTTTTCACCCGTTCACCATTTTATTTATCTTATCACTTATCACTTACCACCTATCACTTTACTACTATTATACATAAAGAGACTACCTTCCGTTTTACCGGTTTAAATGATAATGAACGATTAACAGTCTGCTAACAGGGTAGTTGATAATAATTTTTGCTATTCCCGATAGAGGTTTATACTTATGCTTTATTATGCAGAAATACGGGCAGAGATTTGTTGCCGTAAACATCGGGTTAACAGTAATTTTTGTTAATTTTAATTGTCGTAGCATATTAATTTATAGCCATTTCGGGCTTCCTGATGATAACAGGTTCGGCTAAAATAGTTCGCTTTATCCTGCAATGAGATTATCTACCGGAAAAATATTACTGATCACACTTTTTCTGACAGCTATTACTGTGGGCATTGCGCTTTATATCTCTGCTGACCAGTCTGAAAAGATGAACATTACTTTCCAGCGTGTTTCCCACACACAGGAAGTATTGTTCCAGGCGGAAAAGCTGTTGGCTGCATTAACCGAAAGGGAGACGCTTACCCGGGAGTATGCGCTGACAGGCGATGAGGACTACCTGCGCTTACTGGAGAAGTCGGGGCAATCTGTTGATCACGAGTTCTCCAGGCTGAAAGCCCATACCGTAGACAATGACGATCAGCAAAAGCGGCTTGATTCCCTCGGTAGGTATATCCGGCAGGGTGCAGCAATTTCCGACAGCCTGGTTGTGCTGGTACAGACCGGTGGACGTTCGGCAGGAGCCGGGCTATTGGCAACGGAAGAAGTAAAAAAGACAGGAAGCATGATCAGGCAACTGATAGTGAACGTGGAGAATCATGAACAAAAGCTTTTAAAAGACAGGAGAACGGCAAATATAAACGCTATGTCGAACCTGCGTGCAGTGCTGTATGTTGGTATTTCATTGCTTGTTATCCTGGTGATGGTGCTCATTCAAAAGCTGCGGGTTGAAGTTATTGCCGATAAAGAGACGTACGGTATCATGCAATACAACGCTACCCTTATGAATAATATAAGGGATGCCATAGTATCTACTGATAAAGATTTTAATATCGTAAGCTGGAATAAACAGGCAGAAATTATTTTTGGATGGACAGAACAGGAGATGAAAGGAAAAACTTTCGCTTCAATGATGAGTCCTTCTTATAAAGACAGTTCCCGCGCCTCGGTAATAAAAGAGTTCCTAAAAACCGGGATATGGTCGGGGGAAGTAAACATAGAAAAAAAGAATGGCGATATCATCACCATATTATTATCCGGCTCGCTGATCAGGAACAGTTATGGCAAAATCACGGGAACGGTTGCAATAGCCAGGGATATCACATCGAGGAAGCAGGTAGAAGAACAGCTCAAGATGTTTAATGAAGAGCTGGGTAAGCAGGTGGAAGAACGCCGTTCCGAGCTGAACGATGTTATTGAGCAGCTTGTGCTGTCTGAAAAGAAGTACAAGCTGTTGTTTGCAAATAACCCGTTGCCCATGATGATGGTTACGTTGCCGGGGATGGGGATCACTGATGTAAACGATGCGGCAATTGAGCAGTACGGCTACCCGAAAGAGCTTTTTGTAGGAAAAACAATATATGATCTGCTGGCCGCTGACGGCGAATCCTACAGTAGTCTTTTAACAGAAGAATCGTTGGGATATCATTACGGTGGCGAGTGTAAGCATAAAAAAGGGGATGGAAGCCTGATATATGTTGAGCTCTTTACACACGGAATGATCTTTGAAGGCAGGCAAACCAAGCTGATACTGGCACATGATATAACGCAGAAAGTGGAGGCCGATAATAAGCTTAAACAATATCTTGAGGAAATACGGATGCTTACGGGGCACCTGCTGGAGATCCGCGAGGAGGAAAGAAAAAATATTGCGAGGGAAATACATGATGAGCTCGGCCAGCAGTTGACCGTGCTAAAAATGGAGGTGGCCTGGGCTATCAGGAAGCTAAAGCACCCCGGGAAGCAGGAAGTAAAATTGGAAGGTTTGCTGGAAACAATAGACGGCACTATGCGGTCTGTCAGGAGGATCTGCTCGGAGCTACGTCCTACTTTACTCGACGACCTCGGGCTTGTCGCGGCTTTGCAGTGGCATGCGGGACAACTTCAGTCGAGCACAGGTATCAATATTGACATTAATGCTCCTGAAGAAATAAGCAACCTCACACCGGAGATAAAGACGGGCATGTACCGGATATTCCAGGAGTCCCTTACTAATGTAGTAAGGCATGCAGAGGCGAAAAAAGTAGAGGTGTGCTTAGCAGTAGCCGACAAGATGATTATATTGCATATTAAAGACGATGGAAAAGGATTTGATATTTCTGCTTCTTCACAAAAAAGAACGTTGGGCATATTAGGTATGAAAGAAAGAAGCCTTGGTATGGGCGGGGAGTACATCATTGAAAGTTATCCCGGGAGGGGCACTTCGGTAATGGTAACGATCCCTATTGAAGCCGGCGCAGAAAACTTAACTACTAAAACGATTACCAATGATAAGGATCCTTATAGCAGATGATCATGCCATTGTAAGAAAGGGACTGACGCAATTGATCAGGGATGAATTTGCCTCGGCAGAAATTGCTGAAGTAGGAGACGCCGAAGAGCTGATATCTAAAGTGTCGGATAAAGACTGGGATATCGTTGTATGCGATCTGAGCATGCCCGGGAGGAGTGGACTTGACGCTTTAAGGCAGATAAAGCAGATGCATCCTTCTTTACCGGTGCTGATAATGAGCATGCATGATGAAGATCAGTATGCCTTACGGGTATTGAAAGCAGGAGCTTCAGCCTACCTGGGGAAGGACAATATCCACGAAGATATTATTAAGGCCATACGCACTGTATTGCTCGGCAAAAAGTTTATCACTCCCTCTGTTGCTGAAAAATTAGCCCAGGCGCTTGAGGGCGATACCAATCAACTGCCTCACGAAAAATTATCGGACAGGGAGTTTGATGTGTTTAAACTACTGGCAGGAGGAAAAGCCGTGTCTGATATAGCCGACCAGCTTTCCCTGAGCGTCACTACGGTGAGCACATACCGGGCAAGGATACTCGAAAAGATGAATCTTAAATCAAATGCCGACCTTACCAGGTATGCGTTAAATAACAACCTGATATAACGCCCGGATAGCTGTTGTTTGTCGTTTGCCGTTTCCCGTTTGTCGTTCCGGCACTGCATGTAGTAAACTGTCTACAAGTTTTAAAATATCTATTCTACATTCATAACCCCCATTCTTGCCTATCTTTCTCGTTGAGCAACGAGTTAAGCCTATTACATGTTAAGGATATTAATTGCAGACGATCACGAATTTATCCGGAAGGGGATAAAACAGATACTTTTTGATGAATTTGATCAGTTATATGTCAAAGAAGCCGAGGATACCGACGGACTTTTAGATCTTGCCTTTGCGGAGGAATGGGATATCATCATTTCAGATATTTCCATGCCGGGCAAAGGCGGACTGGAAGCGTTGCAGGTGATCAAAGACAAAAGCCCTGCCGTGCCTGTGCTCCTGCTCAGCATTTACCCCGAAGATCAATATGCAGATAATGTTCTTTCCGCAGGCGCTTCAGGATATCTGAACAAAGATTCAGCCCCCGCCGAACTGGCCTCGGCGATTAAAACCATCCTTTCGGGGCAGAAATATATAAAGCAGAAATAGCTGGTGTTAAGCTAAGACTATTGTATCGTAAACAATCGTGAGACGTCAGAAGTGAGACGTGAGATCTTCACGTTTGACTTCTGACGTTTGACTTTTCACATCTGACGAGCGCTGCGTGAAATAATATCTTTGTATAACATCTCCATCTTATTTTTGCGGGTATGTATATTGATTGTTCTGAAAAGGAGAGGTTTATCTTTAAAAAAATAGCTCATGCCGCTGCTGAGACAGGTGTTGCCTGTTTTGTGATCGGGGGATTTGTCAGGGACAAGATTATCGGAAGGCAGACCAGTGATGCCGACATTGTATGCGTGGGAGACGGGATTGCCCTGGCGCAGGCCACAGCAAAGCTTTTCAATCCTGAGCCTCATGTGTCATGGTTTAAAAATTATGGTACGGCGCATATCCGCGTGGAAGATATGGATATTGAATTTGTGGGGGCAAGAAAAGAAAGCTACCAGTATCATTCGCGTAATCCGCAGGTGCTGCCCGGAACGCTGGAAGATGATCAGCGCCGGCGGGATTTTACCATAAATGCGCTGGCAATAAGCTTAAACGGGAATGACTATGGCGCGTTGCTTGATCCTTTTAACGGGATAGAAGATATCCGTAATAAGGTCATTCGCACGCCGCTCGATCCTGATCAGACATTCAGCGATGATCCTCTCAGGATGATGAGAGCAATACGTTTTGCCACGCAACTGCAATTTGACATAGCGGAAGATACCTGGCAGGGAATAAAAAATAATAATGGCAGGATCACTATCATCTCACAGGAAAGGATAACCGATGAATTGAATAAGATACTGATGAGCCCCCGGCCTTCCATCGGCTTTGACCTTCTGTACAAATCAGGGCTGTTGCATATTATATTCCCGCAGATGGTAGAATTAGCAGGAGCTGAATATAAAGACGGGATGGGGCACAAGGATAATTTTTATCATACCCTGCAGGTAACAGATAATATCGCGATGAAGACAAATGATCTCTGGCTCAGGTGGGCTGCAGTTTTGCATGATATTGCAAAGCCCGCTACCAAGAAATTTGAAGAAGGACATGGATGGACTTTTCACGGGCACGAGGTGGTAGGAGGAAGAATGGTGCCAAAGCTGTTTGCCAAAATGCGGCTCCCGCTGGATAATAAGATGAGGTTTGTGCAAAAGATGGTGGAACTTCATCTTCGCCCTATCAGCCTTACAAAGGAGAATATAACAGATTCTGCCATCAGGCGGCTGCTGTTTGATGCAGGCGATGATATAGAGGCGCTGATGATGCTTTGCGAAGCTGATATTACTTCAAAGAATAAGCAAAAAGTGAAGCGCTATCTTGATAATTTTGAAATGGTGCGCAAAAGGCTTCACGATGTGGAAGAAAGCGACAGGATAAGGAACTGGCAGCCGCCTGTTACCGGTGAGATGATCATGGATATTTTCGGTATAGGGCCCTGTAAGAAGGTTGGTGATTTGAAATCTGCTATTAAAGACGCTATTTTAGACGGGGAAATAGAAAATAATTATGATGCCGCTTTTGATTTCATGCTCAAGACGGCCAAAACACTGGGGCTGGAACCCGTTAAATAGAGCGTAACTGGTTTATTTATATTAAATTTGAAAATTTTAAACCGCTTCAAATCCAAAAGATAAACATGGCCATCTTAAAATTCAGGGTGTATTTTGAGGAAGATGACAGCATTTACAGGGATATTGCAATAAAGCATACACAGTCTTTCCAGGATCTTCATTTCACGCTGCTGAAGAGCTTTGAGTTTGATAATAAGCACCAGGCTACTTTTTTCAGGAGCAATGATAAATGGCTTCGCGGACGCGAAATAACGTTTGAAAAATATGATAAGTCATACCAGGTTCCCCCCCTGATCATGACTGAAACTACTATCGGCTCGGAGATCAAAAACCCGAACGAGAAATTTGTATATGTATATGATTTTTCCAGGAACTGGACATTTCTTATAGAGCTTATTGGGGTGTCAAAAGATGAAAATCCCAAGCTTACTTATCCGGCGCTCATCCGGAGTGAAGGTATTGCTCCCAGCCAGTACGGTACTAAAAGTGTGCTGGGCGATCGCTTTGTAGATGTGGAAGAAAAATATGATCTTACAAAAGGTGTTGAAGGTTTTGGAGAAGAAGGTGATGGAGATGATGAAGATACCGGTGAAGAAAGCAGCGAAGAAGGATCCGAAGAAGATGCATTATAGGTGCATTGAATGGTGTGGATCCTTGTGGTTTTTTGAACCACGGAGTCACGGAGACACGAAGTTTCACAGAGATGTTTTTTGCGCTCTTTGCTTCCTCAGCATTCTTTGCGTGAAACGCCTGTTGAACCACGGAGTCACGGAGGCAAGAAGTTTCACAGAGAAGTTTTCTTTGAGCTCTTTGCTTCCTCAGCGTATTGCGTGAAACACCTGTTGAACCACGGAGTCACGGAGACACGAAGTTTCACAGGGAGGTTTTCTTTGCGCTCTTTGCTTCCTCAGCATTCTTTGCGTGAAACACCTGTTGAACCACGGAGTCACGGAGACACGAAGTTTCACAGAGAGGTTTTCTTTGCGCGCTTTGCTTCCTCAGCATTCTTTGCGTGAAACACCTGTTGAACCACGGAGTCACGGAGACACGAAGTTTCACAGAGATTTTTTTTTGCGCTCTTTGCTTCCTCAGCGTTCTTTGCGTGAAACCCTGTTGAACCACGGAGGCACAGAGACACAAAGCATCCTGCGCTCCATTATTAAATTATCCCTGTTATTGATTTTATCGGTATTTTAGTGCGCATATCTTAAACTTCTCATCAGCACAATGAAATCAAAGCAAAAAAATTCAAGGCGCCTGTTTATTAAAAATTCAGTAGGCGCCCTGGCGGCATTTACCATAGTGCCGCGTCATGTATTGGGTGGGCAGGGATACCTCGCGCCCAGCGATACCCTTACAAAAGCGATCATCGGTGTAGGCGGCATGGGTCGCGGTCATATTCCCTATGGCGGCACTAAAGTGGTGGCCGTATGCGATGTAGACAGCAGTCATATACAGCTTGCCCTCGACGCCATGGGCGGAGGTAAAGGTGTCAAAACATTCAGAGACTACCGGGAGGTGATCACCCTACCCGAAGTGGATATCGTACATATCGCCACTCCCCCGCACTGGCATGGCATCATCGCTGCCGATGCGGCGCGTGCCGGCAAAGATATCTGGTGCGAAAAGCCAATGACCAGAACAATAGGCGAAGGTAAAAGAGTGGTAGAAGCAGTGCAGCAGCACGGTCGTATATTCCGCCTCAATACATGGTTCAGGTTCTCGGATAATTTTTACGGTATGAACACTACGGTGAAGCCCATCAAAAAGCTGGTGGACAGCGGTATGCTGGGATGGCCTTTAAAAGTTACCGTAAGCCGTCATACCGGCTTCGACTGGAAATTTTACTGGGTGGGCAAAACACACCTGGAGCCGCAGCCGATACCTGCAGAGCTTGATTATAATATGTGGCTTGGCCCCGCACCTTACAAACCCTATAATCCCCACCGTGTGCATACCACATTCCGCGGCTACTGGGATTATGACGGAGGCGGTCTTGGCGATATGGGACAACACTATATAGATCCCATTCAGTATTTCCTTGGCAAAGATGATACCAGCCCGGTATCGGTAGAGGTAGACGCCCCGCAGCAGCATGATGATGCGGTAGGCACCTGGCGTAAGATCAGCTTCACCTATGAAGATGGCTGCCAGATCATTCTTGACGGCGCAGGCACAGCAGAAGGCGCGGCATATATTGAAGGACCCAAAGGAAAATTATTCAAAGGCTTTAAATGCGATATACCCGACTTTGAGAAAAAGCTGGCCGCATTCCCTGATCCGGAACCGCAGGTTACTGATTTTATAGATGCGGTAAAGAACAGGAAAAAATTTGCGCTCAACGAGCAGAACGGTCATCGCTCCTGCACCATAGTGAACCTCGGCAAAATAGCCCTGGAGCTTGGCAGGTCATTGAAATTCGATCCTGTTAAGCAGGAGTTCATCAATGATGATGGCGCCAATCGTTTGCTCAATCCCCCGATGCGCGAGCCCTGGTTTATTTGATAACCAAATGCAGCAAAAATTTTAATGCTGTTTTTTTCAAAGTTTCAATTACAAATCAATCACAACAAGAATATACATGCGACAACTTATTTTCTCCCTGTTATTTGTATGTGTGGTGGCGGGCTCCGCTGTGGCGCAAAACGACGTCAACAGAACGGTGACCACCAAGATCGCCGACCTGCTGGCAAAGGCGCCTGCCGAAGATGCCGCACAACTCAAAGCCAATGCCGTTGCCTTTGCCGGGCTGGGTGAGCAGGGCATTGTAGAACTGGTTAAAAAGCTTGATGCCGGCGGTGATGATACAAAGCTCCATTTTGCCATAAACGGGTTTACATACGCCGCCACCGAAACCGGTAAGGAAGCCTGGCGCGCACTGGCTGTCAAAGCGTATAGCTCGGCATTGCCCCGGCTCAGCAACGATGAAGCAAAGCTGTTCATCATTACCCAACTCGAACATGTTGGAAAGGACGATGCCATAGCTGCGCTTACCCCTTTTTTGAAAGACGATCGTTTATCTGATGCGTCTTCCAGGGCGCTGGCTGCTATCCACAGCAACGCTTCTGAAAAAGCATTGCTGGATGCACTGGGCAGCGCCTCCGGCAACGCGCGACTTTCTATCATTGAGTCATTGGGCTATACAAAATATCAGCCTGCGGTACCGGCGATCAGCGCTTTTGCGAATGCTGCTGATCCCGGGCTGGCAAAAACAGCTTTGCACGCTCTGGCTGAGATCGCTGATCCTTCTTCCCTGAAGATCTTCAGCGATGCTGCTGCCAAAAGCGGGTATACTTACGATGTTACCAATGCTACCTCTTCTTATCTCAAATATTTGAATCAGCTCGTAGCTAACGGGCAAACTGCAGATGCTTCCAAAGCCGCCGCAGCGCTGCTTAAAAAAGCAGGTGCCGACAACCTGGTGCATACCCGTACCGCCGCGTTGAAAATACTCACTGATATTGACGGCGCTGAAAATATCAGCCTGCTTACCGGCGCCATGAAAGATAAGAATGCGGAGTATCGTGAAGCCGCGCTCAAGTTTGCACAGCCTTATCTCAATGAAGCCAATACTGCTGCATGGTTAAAGACATTCGGCAAATCTTCTGCTCCTGCCCAGGCTGAAATGATTAAAATGTTTGGCAACAATGATGTAAAAGCAGCGTTGCCTGCAGTGCTTAAGGCTACAGGCAGTAAAGATGCATCCCTGAAGCTTGCTGCCATTGCTGCTGCCGGAAAGATCGGACAGCAGGATGCCCTGCCTGCTTTACTGGGATTGCTCAAAACGGCAGATACCCGGGAAGCAACGGCGGTAAAATCAGCGTTGCTGTCTATAAAAGGTGAAAATGTAGTGTCTGCTGTAGGTGCTGCGCTTGGCAGCGCTTCTCCTGCCGGCAAAGCTGCTGTCATTGATGTGCTTGGCGCACGCGGCGACAACAGCCGTATATCAGAGATATTGCCCCTTATGAACAGCAGCGATGCGGATATAAGCGCCCCTGCACGCGCCGCAGTGAAGCAGATAGTAACGCCTCAGCAAATAGGGCAACTGTACCCGCTCCTGCTGGCGGCAAAAGATAAAAAAGATGTATCCGACCTGCAGGATGCCATGGTGGCAGCATTCAATGGTATTCCCAATGAAGCCGACCGCAACAAAGCAGCGCTCGACCTGGTGAATAAAGTGCCTGCGGCCCAGAGATCTCAGTTCTATAATGTGCTGTCGGGCATTGGCGGCAAAGACAACCTGCAAACAGCAGGTGATGCTTTTACCAACGGCGACGATGCTGCTAAGAAAGCTGTCATTGCCTCGCTTGCTGACTGGAAAGGCGGACTTGCCACTTACCAGTTGTACAAAATACTTAACCAGCCGGGCAGCGGCGCTTATGCCAAAGATGCGGTAGATGCTTTTGTAAAGCAGATCAGCGTATCTGATAATACCGGGGATGAAAAGCTGATCATGCTACGGGATGCCATGGATTTTGCACAAACCACCGATCAGAAAAAAGCCATCCTGTCGCAGGTGGAAAAATGCAAGACCTTCCCTGCGTTGCTATATGCAGGACAGTTTCTGGACAATCCTGATCTGAAGTCACAGGCAGGTTCCGCCGTAATGAACATTGCCTTAGGCGATAAAAATATTTATGGCGACAATGTGCGTGCCCTGCTCGAAAAGACTATTACCGTGCTCAAAGGCTCGGAAGCTACTTACGAGACGGAAGCTATCCGCAAGCACCTGGCGGCAATGCCTGAAGGCAAAGGGTTTGTTCCTTTGTTCAACGGCAAAGACCTCACGGGGTGGAAAGGACTTGTGGCTAATCCCATCGAAAGAGCGAAGATGGATGCAAAAACGCTGGCGGCTGCACAGGTAAAAGCCGACGAAGAGATGCGTGCCGGCTGGAGCGTGAAAGACGGATTGCTGGTATTCAACGGGCATGGCAACAATCTCTGCACCGATAAAAAATATGGTGATTTTGAAATGTATGTAGACTGGAAGATCACGCCGCAGGGTGATGCCGGTATATACCTGAGAGGTTCACCGCAGGTGCAGATATGGGATACCTCACGCACAGATGTAGGCGCCCAGGTAGGCTCAGGCGGATTGTACAACAACCAGAAGAATGCAAGCAAGCCACTGGTGCTGGCTGATAACGCCATCGGCGACTGGAACACTTTCCATATTACTATGGTTGGCGACCTTGTAACCGTATATCTCAACGGCAAGCTGGTAGTGAATGGCGTGCCGCTCGAAAATTACTGGGACAGGAGCCTGCCCATCTTCCCCGAAGAACAGATTGAGCTGCAGGCGCATGGCACTTATGTAGCGTACAGGGATATTTATGTAAGAGAGATCCCCCGCCCGACGCCTTACACGCTTACAGGCGATGAAAAGAAAGAAGGATACAAGGTGCTGTTTGACGGTACCAGCCTGCACGAATGGACCGGTAATAAAACCGCCTATACTATTGAAGACGGTACTATAGCCGTATATCCCAAACGCGGAGGTAACGGTAACCTGTACACGAACGATGAATACAGTGATTTTGTGTTCCGTTTTGAATTTAAGTTAACTCCCGGCGCCAACAACGGGGTAGGCATAAGAGCGCCGCTCACAGGCGATGCTGCGTACCAGGGTATGGAAATACAGGTGCTGGACAATGACGCCGATATTTACAAAGACCTCAAGCCTTACCAGTACCATGGTTCGGTATATGGTATCATTCCTGCAAAACGGGGCTACCTCAAGCCGGTAGGAGAGTGGAACCAGGAAGAGATAGAAGCCAAAGGCAACCATATCAAAGTGACGCTCAACGGAACCGTGATAGTGGACGGGGATATAGCCGAAGCCACGAAGAACGGCACTCCTGATCACAGGGAGCACCCGGGCTTGTTCAACAAAACCGGTCATATCGGTTTTCTCGGGCATGGGGATATTTTATATTTTCGCAATATCCGGGTGAGAGACCTGAACCAGCCCGCTGCTGCACCGGCCAAGGCTGTGAAGAAAGCGAAGAAGAAAAAATAGACATATATTACCTGATACTGTTCCATGCGTGCGGGCTGCAAAGTCCGCACGTTCTTTTTATAAAAACTGCTTATATTTAATTACTTCAATCCTGTATATCTTTTGATCAATACGCCGTTTCATAAAATTATTTTTACTGCGCTGCTGTGTATATGGTAGTGAGGGAGGCGAAGCCGCAGGCAGCCGGCGCAACAGGATGAGGATTTCTCGTAGCCGGTTTTCGATCGCTGATCACCACCCCTTGCGCCTGCCCCGATGAATATCGCGAGTTGCACACTTATACTATAGTAACGCTTATCAGCAAACCATGCAAAACACCAACAGAAAAAAACCTTAACGGTATTTGAGCATTGCGGCAAAAAATGCATAGCCGTGCATTTTCCATATACGGCAGTCCTGCAGCGGGCAGTAAGAAAAACCAGAAATATCAGATGGGGCCAGTCCGGCAAATGCTGGTATATCCCTTTTGAAAAAGAATACTATGATGACCTGCTCAGGAACGTTAAGCCGGTTGCAGGTATTGACAACAGCGCGCTAAAGCAATATAATGGTAAAAAAGAGAATACTGCTACAGCTTCACCTGTTGGCAGGGCGCTGTTACCGCAACTCAAAACAGCAGGAAGTTTAAAAGCAATTGCGGGCATTCACCCGGTTAATGGTCATGTATTGCAGGCAGTACATCAGATGCTGGTATTAAAGGCGTACAGCTCATCCACCATAAAAACGTATACGAACGAAATGAGTCAATTTTTGCAGGCGCTCAAAGCTGAAGTTGCAGACACATTCCCGGTTAATCGTATCAAAGCGTACCTGCAATATTGCTTTGCCCAGTTGAAGCTGAGCGAAAACACCCTGCACGGCAGGATAAGTGCGTTAAAGTTTTATTATGAGAACGTGCTGAAAAAGGAGAAATTTTTTTTGGAGATACCTAGGCCGAAGAAGCCATTACTGCTGCCGCATTTTTTTAATCAGGATGAGATAGCAAACATCATAAAAGCAACAGGTAACTTAAAACATAAAGTAATGCTGATGCTTGCCTATAGTGCTGGTTTACGGGTTAGCGAAGTGGTTACTCTTAAAACAAGTGCTGTAGACAGCAGGCGAATGTGCATCTTTATTAGCCGGGCAAAGGGCAAAAAAGACCGTATAGTACCATTGAGTCCTGTGATATTAGTAATGCTGCGTGAATATTGGAATGCTTATCATCCGGGGAAAGACGGCTATCTTTTTCCAGGGCAGATAAAAGGCGAGCCGTATAGCACCCGGAGTTTGCAAATGGTGCTTATGGCTGTAAAGAAAAAAGCGGGAATTATGAAATCCGGAAGCATTCATGCCCTAAGGCACAGTTTTGCTACTCATTTGCTCGATAAGGGCACGGATGTTACCATGATAATGAAGCTGCTTGGTCACAATGATATAAAAACAACGCTTCGTTACTTACATGTAACCAACCGGGATATGTTGCAAATTATAAGTCCACTTGACGATCTAAAGCTTGACTAAATTGTATTTGCGAAAGTTCGAAGGAGCGTAACAATATTTACAGAGCATTACTTATCAATTAAATATTAAAAAAAACGAAAGTTTTTATTCCTTAAAACTTTCGCATATTTTTGAGTTATAGGCAAGGCGTAACCAACAGCTCTCTAAAAATAAAACCAGCATGACTGACTATATACTATTAGCCTGTTCACATATTGACATCCTATAAAAAAATTAAATTCCACTTTTGACAATTAACCACGCAAAAATTATTTTATATTTGTGTTGCGTACAATCCATAAAGTCAATTCCAATGACAGTTTTATTACTTAACAATATGCCTGACAGAGAGCAGGTGAAAGTCCTGCACACTTCAAGACTTCTTGGATGTACGCAGCACTGTCGGGCTACTTATTTAAAATCTTCAAAAGACTATGCGTACATCCAAGAAGAAAAAAGTAAGCAAACGACCAGAGGTCAGGAGCTTAAAAATCCAACCAGACACCAGGTTTAACGAATGTAGCCGGACGATTGTTCCGGTAATCAGGCTAAGTGGCGTTTGGCTTGACAAGTTAGGGTTTGCCCCCGAGCAACGGGTGACAGTCACTACAATGGACAAATTACTCATTATCCGGCTGGACGAACAACAGTAAGACCTAAAGCCGTCAGTTCAAAACGAATTGGCGGCTTTATTCACCTTGACACAATACTTTGTATTTAGACCGGAAACTCTCGACTGCCCTGCCTATAACATGTGCATTTGTGTTATGTCGGCGGACAGACAACACCGCCTCAGCTTCACCGGGCTATCATCTGTAGTTCCGGCCGGACGTTATAAATTGGGCTATAGAATTAACAATGAACTTTTATATCTTTATTCAGCATTTGTTCCCAGCGGGACGTTTTCCAAATTCCGCCACAAACACAAATGCTCAACCGTTGTACGCTACCTTATTTGACATTTCGTTCAAATTTGAATATTCCATTTTGACAGTTTATAATGACATCAAAACCTTTTATTTTATTGCCCCTTATTTTGACTGTGACTTTGGTTTCTTGCAACAGAGCTACACCGACAGGTTTTTGGAAAAACTACAAGACAAATTTTCTTGTAAAAAATATTAGCGACCAAGGTCCTTACGGGGGATACAGAGCCGTCTATTGGAAGTCCGAAAAATCATTAACGTTCGACACGAAAGACATTCTTGACTTTGCAGCAAAAAATGGTTGGACTCTTACGGATAGTTCAGAGTTCGACCAAAACCAGACAATAAAATGGACTTATGGCAACAGGGAAATATTTCCACTTTCCCATACAGGGTTTAACGACACAATCAAAAGCATTTCGACATACAAATATTTTCCGAGGTGGTTTGGCGGACAATTAAAACTTTACAAATTCAAAACAGGTTGGGTAACAATTGAACCAGGAACAGACAACTCCATTGAAGAAAATGGTTTTGTAATATTAAATCAAGACAAAAGCGAATTAGCAGTTTATCATTTGTGGGGAGAGTAAAGTGTATGTTTAAAAGCATTTTAGCGGACAGACCAAGGCAGCGTACAACATTGGGCTTTATGCAAGTTGGGCGGACGAATATATCATCAGCTAATTGCAAATCCAAACTTCAGTTCGGGCAGACGAATATCTATCAACTTTAGTTCTTAACTTTATCAATATATTCTCAATCGGCAGCGGTTAGCAGCGGACGGAATACTAATTGCCAACCTGCATAAAGCCCTGTTCGTTGCACGCCATTAGACACAACCATCATGACGTATCAGGAGTTTATAACAAAGTTCAATAAACAGGTATTCTCAATTGACTACCATAAGCAGTTGACCTTGGCTATTGACATTTGTAAAAGACTCTATTTTGACTACGTTGACTTTTCAGAGAAATATCAATGGGGCGACAAAGACATTTTGCTTGATGCAATAACCATTGTAGAGCAATCGAGAACTAATGACATAAAAGAAAGCCTTATCGTAAAAACGTTAAGTCAGTTAGACGCTATCACACCAGACATGGAAGACTTTGGAAGTGACGAATTAGGTTCATACGCTTTGAATGCTTGTGCGGCTGTTTATAATTTAGTTCAATTCATAAACGACAAGCACCCTAAACATATTTATGACATAGGCATTTATTTGACCGACACAATTGACTTTAAGGTTCAAGAACAAGAAACTTTGGCTGAACAAGAAATTGACAATAACCCATTAATGGTTGAGGCGAAAAAATACTTAATAGACAACTCAAAATAAATGGCGTGCAACATTCGGTTTGCCAATATGGCGGCTGAACGAATATATGCCCGTCTTTTGTTCGCTGTTCAGCTTCAGTCCCGGCTGACGGATAACGCCGGGCAATAGAATAAACAATGAACATTTAGTTATAAATTTGGCATCGGTTACGGGCAGACGAATCACGGAATACCGCCACATCGCCAAGCCGTACCGTTGCCTGTAACCCTTCGTGAGAGCATCAAACATAAGTCAGCATAGACAAGACATACAATTTATGACAAAACCCTACATACCATTTCTTGCATTTCTTATTTTACTATTGCTGACAATCCCATTTTCATTTGACTTCGCAACTTCTGTAGTTCCAGGTTGGCATACGACAATTTTTCCGCCGTATTTTATTTGGGGACTTATTGTTATGATTGTTTTGCTTCTTGTGACAATAGGATACTGGCTATTATCAAAACGAACAGACAAGACAAACTGGACTTTATTTGCAATTCACTTTGTATTGACAATTCCGACAATAATTTATTTGAAGTTTCCATCTATTCTTTTAGACGTTCAGTTGACAGACCAGAATGAATTGATAAGAGCGATAGAATTTCGAATAAAAGTAATACCTGTTGCTTGGACACTTTTTATCGTTGGACAAATTTTGTTTCTGATTTATTTTATCAGGACAATCAAAGCCAAACCTATTATGACATAAGGCTACAGGCAACATTTGGTTTGGCAATATGGCGGCGCGACGAATATATGTTCGGCTATTTGTTCGCTGCTCGGCTTCAGTCCCGGCTGACGGATAACGCCGGGCAATAGAATAAACAATGAACTTTTAGTTATATATTTAGCATCGGTTACGGGCAGACGAATCACGGATTTCCGCCGCATCGCCAAGCCGTACCGTTGTAGGCAAGCATTGCGACAGACACGCCTCACAAAAAGAATTATCAAATAATATATGCTGATAACAAGACTTTTAATTTATTCTGTTTTCTTGACAACTTTACTAACGACAATTTCCTGCGAAAATTCACGTAGGACACAGTCTCTTAAAGCACAGTACAAAGACATTTACATTAACCAGTTTAAGCTGACATATTTTCGACAACTACTAATTAAAAGCTATGACAATTCAACTGCTGTTAGAGAAATTATTAATGCTGACCACAGCGGCTTTACAGAACCAATTTTATCAGAAGAAGATTTTAAACTTATTGACAGTTTAACTACAGTTGACAATCAGCGCTTGATTGCTGACTCTGCGGAAGGACATCGCAGAGCTGAAGGTTCAAATGGAAAGCGACCTTTAGGATGTATTATGGATAAACTAAACAATAAATGGTTAGACAGTTTGGCAAAGCGAAGACTTAAAGTGAATGGCATTCCAAGTAGTTGGACTGATTGAGAAGCCTGCCTACAACAGGCGGTTTGGCTATATGGCGGCTGGACGAATATATCCTCGGCTTTTTGTTCGTTGTTCGGCTTCAGCTCCGGCTGACGAATAACGCCGGGCAATAGAATAAACAATGAACTTTTAGTTATATATTTAGCGTCGGTTACGGGCAGACGAATCACGGAATACCGCCACATCGCCAAGCCGTACCGTTGGCAGTAATTTTATGGAGACAATCTACATACAATTTGAAGTACCAAAAAGCGAAAGCCGAACTTCGCCAGACGGACTTTTAAAGAAGTCTTTAAAAAAAGCAATCATAGGAGTTTTGACAACTGTTATTCCAAAAGCAAATCCAGACTATGAGAACCAAATTGATAATGTAAAGAGTTGGCTTGTTGAACTTGAAACTGATTCAGGAATTCCACAAAGAGAAATCGGACTTGACGATAAAGGGAACACAATTTTGAAAATGCCCTATAAAGACAATTATGGCTATTGGACAGACAACAATTTACTTTTAGAGGATTTTAAAAAGCATTTTCAAGTTAGAGAAATAGAGAAGATAACCTTTGAAACAAAATGGAATATTCCTTTGTAATGGGACAAGCCCTTGGTTTTTTTAAAACAACAATGCCTGACAGTAGAAAAGCAGACTTCTATTTAGGTTGTCTTGACGGTTCCGTGTTTATTGATTTCAACCAAACAAGTGATGGAAACATTACATTATGTAGAATATCTTTTGACGGCTATGGTTGCTGTGACATAACAGACAAAGCAAATCCCCTAACTACAGAAATGTCCAAAAAACTCGTTGAAGAGATAACGAGGGATAAGTTAGACCAAAAGAAATTGACATCATTGGTTAAGGAAATTATTAAAATTAACCAAGAGTATATTTGGGCAGACACACTTGCTGAATATAACTTAATTGACAGCTAAAAAACTACTGCCAACATGGGGTTTTATGCAAGTTGGGCAGACGAATATATCATCAGCTAATTGAAAATCCCGGCTTCAGTTCGGGCAGACGAATATTTATCGGCTTTAGTTCTTAACTTCAACAATATATTTTCAATCGGCAGCGATTATCAGCAGACGGAATACTAATACCCAACCTGCATAAAGCCCTGTTCGTTGGCTGCAAGCTTAAATCAACCAGCTTCTAAATTTTATGAAACTTTATTCGTATATAATTGCATTTGACACAGGACTAGCTCCGAATCCTTTTTGGGACGAATTAACTTTAAACGTTTGTAAGCCAAAAATTAGACAAAGTGCTTCAATTGACGATTGGATAATTGGCACAGGCTCTAAAAATGTAAAAACAAAAAATGGCTCCGCTAAAGACTATTCAGGAAAATTAGTTTTTGCAATGAAGGTTACAAAAAAAATGACAATGCAGAATTATGACCAATATTGCAAAGAAAATAAAAAAAAGAAGATTGCATTTATTGACAGAAAAGATTGGAAGAGAATTGTAGGCGACAGTATTTACGATTTTTCCTATGGCGACATTCCCAGACTTCGAAAAGTATTACATAAAGAAAAAGACAAACCAAGAGATCTTAGCGGGAAGTACACCTTACTGTCGACAAACTTTTATTACTTTGGTGAAAATGCAATTCCTATTCCGAAGGAGTTTGACAGCATCATAAAAAAAGAACAAGGACATCTCTTAATTCGAGATTCAGAAACAATAGAAAATTTTGAAAACTGGCTGACAAAAAAATATGAGGCAAATAAACTTTATGGAGAACCTCAATTGCAGTGGCAAATAAACAAAGGTCTCACAGGCGAATATGAAATCCTTTGCGATATATAAAGCCAGGTCTACAGCCAATTTTGAGTTGGCTGCTATCTTCCGACATAGCCTTCAACACGAAACAAATCGCATTATTTTTTTAACGCTTCAAACAATATGAGACAAGGATTTTTGATTTTTACAGTATCGCTTACATTTATACTTTTTGGTTGTGACACTAACGAAGCCGTGCAATCCGACAAAGCAAAAGGAAAAGCCGTTTCAATGGCAGAAAGTGAAAAAGAAAAAGATAATCAGAAAGACGTAGAAAAAGTAATTACCACAAAAAACTTTCTTGACATAGAAGACCTAGTTGCTCTTATAACTACAGACAATCTTAACTCAAAAACTATTTCAAATTATCTGAACCAATTAAACAAGAATTGGAGGTACGAAGCAACTGATAATGAGGGAATATATTTTATTAAAGATAATGACGAGACAACAAAAGAGCTTTTGATTTATCATTACAAAAAGTATATTTTAGAATACCTTTCTTTTAGTAAAAACCATTTCTTTGAAATCAGCAAAGGCATAAAAAAACAAAATTTTGAAATTTTAAGCAAAAAAGAAAATGAGTATGGCGGACAAGTGACAACTTATTCTTCAGGAAAAATTGTCATCTTTACAGAAGAAATACCTTTAACAGAGCCAGGAAAGAGTGGTTTCAAAATTGCAATTGCTCAAAAAAGATAAAACTACTTTGCACTTCCAGCAACATTTTAAAATGGACATCTTAAAACATCTTTATGGTCTCAGTTTGGGAATAGAAAGAGAAACAGTTAATCACGGGCCAATTCAAGAACATTATAACAAATGGGAAAAGTTGCAGGACTAAGGCAGCAGCCAACATTCGGCTTGGCTATATGGCGGCGCGACGAACATATCCTCAACTTTTTGTTCGCTGTTCAGCTTCAGTACCAGCCGACGAATAACGCCGGGCAATGGAATAAACAATGAACATTTAGTTCTATATTTAACTTCGGTTACGGGCAGACGAATCACGGAATACCGCCACATCGCCAAGCCGTACCGTTGGCTGCAATTAAAACTTACTGCATGAAACAACTTTTAATTTTTATGAGAATAATATCCGGACTATTTTCCTTTTTTGGCTGCAACAATCAAAAGGAAACCAAAATCATTGCGACCGACAGTTCAGGAAATGTTCAGACAATAAACCCTAACGAGCTATTAATGACAATTCCGACCATTGAAAACACATTCCCAGATTTTGAAAATAAATCCGATACTAACAACTTAAAAATTCTTGAGGATGATTGGCGGCAGATTGAATTTGTTTCTAAAGACCAAAAGCATTTGATTGACCAAGAAATTGACAGTATTACTTACATTTTTGAACACGAGATGCATCAAGGTAAAGACTATTCAACTTTTAAAAATCTTTACGTTAGACGACTTATTACAAAGCCCGTTTCACTGACATTTGAAAAAGTACAACTGTATTTAGGGGACGCAAAAAATAAACTTGCTGGAATTAATATAAATGGAAACGTTGGGCAAGTTAAAAATGGTTTTTCAATTTCATCGCAGGGGTTTAACTACTACGGAATAAAAGACGAAAATAATGTTGTTTCAGTCTTGTGCTTTTATATAGCAGACACCGACGTGGGTTCAGAAATTTCCGTTGACAAAATTTCAAAATTTTTAAAGGCAGAAAACCTTTACATAGTTGACTGGGTGCATCGTCAAATTGCTGACGAAAAAAATGTAAAAGACTTTTTTTCATATTGAACACCCTAAATTGAATTAACGGCAGCCAACATTGGTATTGCCAATAGTGGGGCTGGACATTGGAGCAATCAGCAGCGCTAATTCTGCTGTGCTGCGGTTCAGGGCTCGACGAATAAAGCCCAGCTTTAGTTTTTAATATTTAACTTTATCAAAAAGCCAGGCAGTGGTTCCGGCGGACGGAATTCTAATTCCCCACCATCGGCAATACCTACTCGTTAGCTGCTATATTATGGACGACCTAAACGAAATGGCAAGACTTCATTCTGCTGGTGCAATAATAAGACACGTTTCGCCATTTGACAACTTACCGACTCATAAAAACGATGTGGACTTATCTCCTGATTTCGTTAGAAAGTGGGCTGTTCCATTTTACATGGAAATTGGGCGTTCCCAAAATTCAACCTGGATTGATCAAATCAAAAAGATCTGTAAGCTCCCCATATTTTAGTGCCAGGTTTAGTTAGAGTTTTCAAATGTAGC
>MKWG01000032.1:491-752 GCA_001899685.1 Sphingobacteriales bacterium 44-15 | reverse complement strand
ACGTATGCCGGGCGGAAGATGTACCCTTTTTGCAGGCACGGGCCATATCCAATTACATAGAACCAAGGGACAGGAGTAAGTGGCAGATAGGCCCGGCGATAAAAAATCTGAATGACTGGTTAATAAAGGAATTTCGGGGATTAGTGGGTTGAAAAACTATCCACCAAATCGGGATAAATTGACGTGGAATTAAACCTATTTAATTTGGTTACTTGTATATCTTGTATATATTTGCTACCGTCAAATAACTAATATACACTA
>MKWG01000032.1:0-389 GCA_001899685.1 Sphingobacteriales bacterium 44-15 | reverse complement strand
TATGACAGGCATAAGATGTTCTTATACAAAGAAGACTTCAACAAATTCCTGAACGCTTTGACAGAAACAGTGAATTATGTGAAGACAGACCTGATGCCTGATTTTGATTTTGACGCATACAACCACGACCAGGAGAACGAAGAAGGCGCAATTGTTTCTGACTCTGTAGTATCAGAAGCCGCTGAAGATAGCTCGAGCGTCGATGAATGGAAAATGTAATCTTACGATATTAGATATATTGAAGCCGTGGCATTGCCGCGGCTTTTTTTGTTGGTAGATGCTTGTTGCGGCTAAGGTGAGTCGGAATACATGAGATTTGTTGCCTCGGTGGGATAAAGGGAGAATAAGCCATCACGTCGATCCGATCATATGCGTTTATGTGGAATGAG
>MKWG01000031.1:72568-112391 GCA_001899685.1 Sphingobacteriales bacterium 44-15 | reverse complement strand
TACGCAGCTTTACCAGGTGATAACGGTAGATAATAATAAATTGGAATACAGGGCTTACACTTCAGCGGGCGAATTGTTTGATGCATTTGATCTGGTCAGGCGCAAAGGCAAATCCAATAAATTAATAGAAAGATAGGAAATACACATCCGGAGGTTTTAAGCCCTTATGTGCCTATAACATTTGTAATGTCCCTGACTTACTGATACCCGAGAAAGAAAAGATTACCGTTTTCATTCATAGACGAGGGAAACGCATTCTTATTATAAGTATAATCAACACGTATTACTGCAGGTTGCGGGTGTACCATCGGGTTGCTATAGTCAGTAAAGCTGCTCCAAATCACATTATTCCTGTTAACAGAGAAAGGGATATTTTCAACAGCAGTATAAATATTCCTGTAGGGATTGAGCCCGTTGTCATAAGTATAATCTGTTTTGGAAGCCAGCGCCGGCTCAGGGCTCGTTGCGTTGATAGCATATACAGAAGCTGACTTTACATTGCCTTTGTCGTCGTATTCATATATGCTGTATCCTGTAAGCGCCCCATCGGCAGCATAGCGCGTTTCCATCGAGGGCAATCCCGGCGTATTGTATGTGAAGGTGGTAAAAGATTTCAGCTCATACTGTTCATCTTTCCGCAGGAAATAATTCTTCTGGATCACTTCCCCTTCCGGGCCATATACCAATGCGCTCCTGCTGTATACAGGTGTACCCGAAAAAACTCCTGCCCCATAATCTGTTTGTTCATCTATATGCTCAAGCCTGCCGTCCCGGTATATATATGCTGTCTTTGAGCTTATCAGCCCGGCATTATAATCTTTATAGCTAATGCGCGCCTGAACAGAACCATCGGCATTGTACGTAATGGTATTAAGCACCATCTCGCCATTTTCCCGCTCTGCCTTAACCATAGATAAAAAAGTACCGGGAGCAACCTTAACCTGCCCTGCAGCCTTATCTTTTTCGCAGGCTGCGAACAACATCCCAAAAGCCACAAACCATAAAACCGTTCTCATAATATCTTTATTCCTGTTAAGTAAATTTCCTGACAGAAATTCTGGCGGCAGCGTTGCACTGAGCGTCGCTATATCCCGAAAATATCGAAAAATTGGAATGCGCCCGCTTCAATTGGATATGGTTTCTTTTTTCAATATATCTTCAATCCTGGCTTTGATAGTCACATAGTCGGTATAACCGTCTGCCAGGGTATACAACTTATTGTCAGATACCTGGAGAAATAATTTAGGAAATGCAGTGGCGCCTAACCTGCGGCAAAGCGCAAATTCCTCCAAAGCCATTTGCCTGTAGGTATCGCTGTGAAGTGAGCGGTAGAAATCAGCAGCAGGTATCCCGTATTGTTCCGCTATATGCCGGTAGGCTTCGTCATCACATAAGTCGCGTCCTTCAAAATGGAGGGCATACAGCAATGCACAGGCAAACTGAACCGACAGCAAAGGATAATAATCCTTTAGCACACATAGCGCAATAGCGGCTTTTTCAGAAGAAGGGTACCAGTCACTTTCTGCCGGGTGGCTGAGATGCCAGAGATAATCCGTCCCATACCAGGCTCCGGTCTGTGCGCTTACCTGGTCCGACAAGGTTTTCAGATAGCCGGCCAATAGAGCAACAGGTTTCGGCTGTTCGGGCAGGATCATGCCTCCTGACAATACTTCAATATTGAGCAAATCGCGATACTCCTGGTCCAGCCTCGTGATAATCGGGCTGAATCCATAGCACCAGTCGCAGTAGGCATCATAACAATATATTATCAGCGGATACATTCCCGTCCTTATAAAAGAAGTACAAAGTTAGAGGGCAAATAAAATAAGGCTAATAATATTTTGTTTAAAATAAAATCATACCTTTGCGCATCAAAATTTGAGTTTGTACAGTCCCGGAAAAAGAAATGATTCAATCTGCTACGCATCTTCTGCTAATAGTTCAGTCTTCTTTGCTCCCTGTTTTCTCAGATTTCATTTTTTAATTTAATTTTTTTAGTAAATGAACATTTATGTTTCTAATTTAAGCTTCAACGTTATTGATGAAGACTTAAAGGCTTTTTTTGAAGAGTACGGAGAAGTATCTTCTGCAAGAATTATTACCGACAAATTCAGCGGTCGCAGCCGTGGCTTCGGTTTTGTTGAAATGCCTAACGACGAAGAAGCTAAGAAAGCTATCGCCGAATTAGACAAAGGCGTTGTAGAAGGAAGAGCTATCAACGTTACTGAGGCCAAGCCCCGTGAAGAACGCAGCAACAACAACAGGCGTTCTTTCGCTGAAAGCGGTCGCGGTCGCTATTAAGAAATAGCATTCGTTGCTTAAAAGCTTCGACTATAAGGAGCCGTAAGGACAGATATTATTCATACCTGCCTGCCGGCTCCTTACTTATTTCTGTATGTGCCTGTGCTTTATTTCACAATGTTTTTCTCGAGGTACCGAATACTTTTCTCAATACTTACCATGGGCGGACCGGGGCAGGTGTCCTGTTCCACAAAAAAATGTTTCATCCCTGCAGTTTTGGAAGCTGCAAATATGCTTTTGAAATCAATCACGCCATTGCCTACTTCCGTAAAAAATTTCCGGCTCGTATTATCCATGTCTTTCACATGCCAGAGCGGGAACCTGCCGGGATGTTGCTTAAACATTTCAACCGGGTCTTTACCGGCAAATGATATCCAGTAAAGATCGAGCTCAAATTTTACCAGGTCGTGATCAGTTTCCCGGAGAAAAATATCATACCCGTGCTGACCGTTCATATCGGCAAACTCAAAATTATGATTGTGGTATGCAAACTGTATCCCTGCTTTTTTACATGCTTCTCCTGCAGCATTCATCTGCACAGCTATCTTTTTGTAATCGTCTATATTCTTTCTTTCTTCATCGATAAGATATGCCAGCACCATATACTGCTGCCCTGCCGTTACCGCATCTTCAATAGCTTTGTTCCAGTCGCCGGAAAGGGCGGTCAGCATATAGTGACCGCTGGGATGAGCAAGCCCGTAACCTTTTAATACTGAAGCAAATTCAGACGGCGTCATCCCGAAATATTTACCCGCATTATATCCAAACGATTCTACTTCTTTATATCCCAGGGCTGCTACCTGTTTCAGCACGGTTTTAGGGTCTTTTGCCATCTCATTACGGAGCGTGTAAAGTTGTAACCCTATTTTTGCTTTTGACTTTAATAAAAACGACGGATCCGCAAAAGCTGCTACAGAAAAAAGGCTGCTTTGCTTAATAAATGATCTCCTGGTTGTCATGGTTAGAAATTTTGATGAGGGAATGAAGGTAAAGAAAAGAATAACAGGAAAGCGATGGGCTTTGAGCCCACTGCTCATAGCTCACACCTCATACCTTTCAGTGCTTACAATCGTCAGCATGGCAATGCGCGGCTTTGCGGCAGAGCCGGTAATTGAGATAGTGTGCAAGAACTATCAGGAGCACGGCAGGGATCAGCAGCCAGATATGATACTGGTGAAACCATTCCTTGAGCAGCAAAAATGAAATGCCGCCGGAAAAAAGCAGGATGGGGAACAGGCGGTGATGATGTTCCTTATAACCATGATACAATGCGAATATCCCAATGACAAAAGCCAGGGAGATCATTCCATATTCAAAAAAATAATTATCGATGATATTGATGCCAAATACAGGCAGGCTCGTCATCAGCAAAGGCAATACTGCACAATGAATAGCGCAGGCTAAGGAAGCTGTGATACCGAGCGCATCATAATTTATTTTAAACATCCGGAGTATAGCGTATATAAATAAAGAGGGCAAATATACGACATTTATGCAACTTTGTTGCAATTTATGAATCAAATCTTTTTCCTTCTGCAACTCACGGCGAGCCGCATGCAGGACGCCTCATTATGAAGAGGTATGGCACAGCAGCGAAGCAGTCTCCGGGGAACCCCAAAGACACGACGACACAAAGCTGCACGAAGGAAGTCTGCGGGTTTCACGTCTATCGTTTCACGTTTCACTGAGAGTCCACCCTTCCTTCGGTTGGGATCGTCAGGAATACGATCAGTGAGCTGATGATTTCGTAACTTTACAATATTCAATGCGATTGTATGAGCAGGAAGACATTAATCTATATTGGTTTTTTTGTGGTGCTTTTCGGGGGGTTCTATGCATTTTTATATGCTACCATTGACAGTAAAAAGTCAAGGCTGCCTGTATTGAATGATGTGAGACCTTTTTCTTTTCAAAGACAGGATGGGCAGCAGGTAACAGAAAAAGACATTAAAGGGAAAGTATATATAGCAGAATTTTTTTTCACTACCTGTCCCGGTATCTGCCCTAAGATGAATACCAATATGAAGGTGGTGTACGAAAAGTTTAAGGATAAGGATAATTTCCTGATACTTTCCCATACCGTGGATCCGGAAAACGATACCGTAGCCCGTCTTAAGGTATATGCCGATTCATTAGGCGCCGATGTAAAAAACTGGTGGTTCCTTACCGGCAGCAAAGAAAACCTTTACAAGGCGGCCCGCGAAAGCTATATACTGGACGACCCGCAGAATAATGCCATAGATATCAAAGAACAGTTTTTACATACCCAGTTCTTTGCCCTGGTGGACAAGAACGGAAGGGTGCGGGGCATATATGACGGATTAAAGAAAAGTGAACTGGCTAAGCTGGGGGATGATATACAGGACCTTCTCAATGAGGAGAATTCGTGAGAGGTGAAACGTGAGATGTGAGAAAGTATCTCTCACCTTTATCGTCTCACGTTTGTCGTCCTAATCCATTCACAGACAGTACAGCATACACATAAATCGCACACATTATGGAAGACAGCATTGCGGAAGTTTTGAAGAAAAATCAACTGAGCGTAACAGAGAGCAGGCGGAAAATACTGGAGCTGTTCCTGCAGCAGGATACTGCCCTGGCACATCATGATATAGAAGTCAAAGCCCAGGAAAAATTTGACAGGGTAACGGTATACCGTACACTGCAGACCTTTCTTGAAAAGGGTATTATACATACCATTCCCACGCCGGACAATTCCATTAAATATGCTTTATGCAGGGATAACTGCGAAGAAGGGCATCACCACGATGATCATGTGCATTTTATCTGTACCAGTTGCGGCATAACCACCTGTCTTGAAGAAGTGCATGTTCCCGATATAAAATTGCCCAAAGGATATAAAACCATGCAGACGGAAGTTGTAGTTAGCGGCATTTGCAGAGCCTGCAGTTGATAAATCTGAATGAACACGATGCCAAACCCCAATTTACAAGCCGACAAAGCTGCTTTGAGCGCTGCAGAAAAAGACTTTGAAAATAATATCCGCCCGCAGGAAATCGCAGCATTCAGCGGCCAGGATAAGGTGATCGAGAATATAAAAATTTTTATCAAAGCGGCAAAGATCAGGGGGGAAGCGCTTGACCATATCCTCTTTCACGGTCCCCCGGGACTTGGTAAAACCACACTAAGCCGTATAGTAGCCAATGAACTGGGCGTGCAGATCAAAGAAACTTCAGGACCTGTCATTGAAAAGCCCGGAGATCTTGCCGGACTGCTGACCGGGCTGCAGGCCAATGATGTATTGTTCATTGACGAAATACACCGGCTGAGCACTGTAGTAGAGGAATATCTCTATGCAGCAATGGAAGATTACAGGATTGATATCATCATTGATACCGGGCCAAATGCGAGAAGCATTCCTATCAACCTGAACCCTTTTACCCTGATAGGCGCCACTACCCGTAGCGGTCTGCTTACAGCGCCTTTGCTTTCGAGGTTTGCCATCAAGTCAAGGCTGGAATACTATACTGCAGCTACATTGAAGAAGATCATTCTCCGCTCTGCCACTATTTTAAATGTGCAGATCGCGGAAGAAGCTGCCACAGAAATAGCAGGCCGCAGCCGTGGCACTCCCCGTATTGCCAACGGGCTGCTGCGCAGGGTAAGGGATTTTGCGCAGGTGCTGAATGACGGTATCATTGACCAGGGCATTACATTGCACGCGCTTAAAGCGCTGAATGTGGATGAGCACGGGCTCGACGAGATGGATAACCGCATACTCACTACCATCATCGAAAAATTCAAGGGCGGGCCTGTTGGCATCAACACCATTGCCACTGCGGTTGGCGAAGAGCAGGGTACGCTTGAAGAAGTATACGAGCCTTTCCTGATACAGGAGGGGTTTATCATGCGTACTACAAGAGGCCGTGAAGCCACACATAAGGCTTATGAGCACCTGGGGAAAAACCTGCCGCCGAAAAACCTGTTGTTTTGATGCAGGTGCCCCTGTCTCGCATTACATCTGCGCATATACGGTAGTTTCATCATGGCAACATTGTATATACTTCTTCATGCACAAAACGCCAGTTACAAAAAAACAAAACATACTTGCACCGTCATTTCGAGTTAATAATTAGGCAGCACCTCAATCATTGCGGTTATAACGTTGATATTGCTTCTCCCGACCTTCGGTTGGGATCGCAATACGGAAAGAGTGTTGATGTTTTTTTAGCTTTCACGATACTTAAAGCATGCAAATAGTCCACAATCTCGTCACTGCGATCCCAACCGAAGGTCGGGAGAAGCAGTCTCTGCAGTTGGTAAATCTGGGGATTGCTTCGCCGCATATCAGTCCTGATCTTTAAAATGCGTATGACGGCCCGCAATACGTTCGGGGGGGTGATGATTTTGTAACCTTCGCGATAATTCAGGTTTACAAACAATCTATTCTCTCGCCGGAACCCCATATATACTCCCTGTTTTGCAGGCGCTCCTGCTTGATCAATTTGAAATGCGCCCCTTTTTCCACAAATCTTACAAAATCCAGTATATTTAGTACACTATTCACCCCTAATCATTCTTTACATGAAATCTCTTATATTGCTGATCGCAGGTATTGCTTCAGCATATTGCTGCTGCGCTCAAAGGGATAAGGACATCCCCGGCATGATCAATGCCAGCCGGAAGCTGCGCGAGCTGATGCAATCCGATCCTCACCGGCCCGTGTATCATTTTGTGGCGCCCGAAGGACATGCTATGCCATTTGATCCCAACGGCGCCATATACTGGAAGGGGAAATATCACCTGGGATACATTTATCAAAAATTCCGCAACGGGAAATATGAACATGTGTGGGGACACGCTGTCAGCACCGATCTTTTGCACTGGAGCTTATATCCCGATATGCTGAATGTGAAGGACGGCGATATGGAAGAAGGCATTTTCAGCGGCGGCGCTTTTCTCTCTAAAGAAGGCATACCGCATATCATGTACCACGGGCAGGGCGCTTCCGCCAACCTCGTAGCCTATTCCACTGATGATGACTTAAGAACCTGGAAAAAATTTGAAGGCAACCCCGTGCTGAAAACACCTGCGGCAGATGATCCCTTTGGCAATTCCGGAAAATATACCGCATGGGATCCTGAAGGATGGTATGATAAAAAAGCAGGCTGCTATTACCAGATATCCGGCGGGAAAACGCCGGCGCTGTTTAAATCAAAAGATATGTATAAGTGGAGCTATATCGGAAGGCTGCTCGACAGCTCCCAACACTGGCTGTATGCTTCTGAAGATGTCTCCTGCCCTGATTTCTTTAGTATCGGGGGAAAATCAATGCTGCTGTTCATCAGCCATAATATCGGGGCGCAATATTTCATCGGGGATTTTGCCAACGATAAATTTTCCATCCGGCAGCATGGCAGGATGAATTGGCCCGGCGGTACTTTTTTTGCACCGGAGCAACTGCAAGACGGTAAAGGAAGAAATATTATATGGGCCTGGGTGCTGGAACGAAAGCCGGCAACATTTCCCGACTATGGATGGTCGGGTATCATGAGCTTACCCCGTGTGCTGTCGCTTTCTGAAAATAATATTCTGCAGATCAATCCCCCGGAAGAAATTAAGGCTATCAGGCTGAACAAGATGGAAGAAAATAATCTTACCCTGACACCCAACACGGAAAAGCTGTTAAAAGGGAAAGGAAAATCTGTGGAATTGCAGATTGAGTTGCAGGGTGGAATAACTTCTCCCTATGGCGTGAAGGTTTTCTGCTCGCCCGACGGGAAAGAAGAAACCACGGTCAGCTATGACCCGCTAAAGAAACAACTGACAGTTGACTTTATCAAATCTTCCGTACATGCGCCTGTACAAATGCCGTCAAATGCTATTTTCGGGCCGCAGATGGATGGTTTTCCTGAAAAAGTCTCAGAGCAAAGCGCTCCTTTCGAGCTTGCAAAAGGCGAGACGCTGAAGCTGGATATTTTCCTGGATCGTTCTGTCATTGAAATTTTTGCCAACAGCCGCCAGTGTGTTACACAGGTGGTATATCCCGAGCTGGAAAGCAGCAACCTGCTCAAAGTGTTTAGCGGCAATGATAAAGTGCTGGTGAAAAAAGCAACCTGCTGGACTATGGCGGAAACAAACAGGGACTGATTTATACATCCATAAACTCCCAGGCGCTCAGGTAGGCATTTTTCTGCTCCGCATAATGAATAAAGCCTGCATAAAATGCCGACTGGCCAAGTGTAGCGCTGTCGCCAATCACAACGAGCTTTTTACGGGCTCTTGTCATAGCCACATTCATGCGCCGTATCTCCGACAGGAATCCTATACGGTTATCCTGGTTGCTTCTTGTCATGCTGATATATACAATGTCTCTTTCCTGTCCCTGGAAACTATCTATGGTATTTACCGATATACTGTTGTTGTAATTATTCAAAACAGGTGAGCGCTCAATAAGCTCCTGCAGGAGCTCTATCTGCCCGCGGTAAGGAGAAATCACAGCTATGGAAGGAAAATTGCCCGAAGCATAATTTTCACCGAGCCGCTCAACAAACCGGGTGAGATGTTGTACCGCAAAGGAAGCTTCTTCAGCATTAGTCATGCTTGAGCTGTCTGTCTTTTCCTCAAATCCGCAGCCGGCAGTATCTATAAAAGCCAGCGGGGTATCTGCGTCAAAAAGCAGGCGCCCTGCTACAGTGCCATGCGCTCTCAAACGTTGCCCGTAAAATATCTCCGAGGAATACCCCATAATATCTGCATGCATCCGGTATTGCTCTTCCAGCATTACTACAGCCCCCGGGTGTAATGCAATACATTTCTCTAGCAGGGTAACCGCTAACCCGCCGGCAGCAGCTTCTTCTGATTTAATGGTAGGGGGTAACTGGCAATGATCTCCGGCCATTACCAGCTTTTCTGCTTTCAGGATGGGGATCCAGCAGGCAGGCTCCAGCGCCTGGCCGGCTTCATCTATTACTACCGTCCTGTACTTCAGGTGGCGCACCGTATAATGATTGGCTCCCACCAGCGTAGCGGTTATTACCTGTGCCTGCGAAATAAGATTATCAATAATGTATTGCTCTGTTTTCTCCACCTCTTTAATGATCTTATGCGCTTCCTCGAATAAAGCTTTCCGCTGTTCTCTCTCCGCCTTTCCAAAATTGCGCTTGTATTTATGCGCCATGCTCCTGTACTCATTTGCCTGCTTTTTCATCTTCTTAATGTCTTTCATGCCGGCATGCGCAGCCATCTTACTGTCAAGCGTAAGCGACATCAGCCTTTCTGATACTCTTGCCGGGTTGCCTACGCGCAGCACATTCAATCCCTGGTCTGCAAGCTTTTCGCTCAGCAGGTCTACCGCCGCATTGCTGGGCGCTACTACCAGCACCAGCCCTTCTTCCCGCACAAGCGATTGTATGGCCTGCACCAGCGTAGTGGTTTTGCCGGTGCCGGGAGGCCCATGCACTATAGCCAGGTCTTCTGCAGCCAGGATCCTGCTTATGGCAGCCTGCTGCGATGCATTTAAAGCATCTTTCTGAAAGGAAGGGATCGTATTGTGAAACCCGGGCGCTCTCTTCCCGGTGAGCACAGCGATCAAACGATTTTCTTTTTCATTGTCAGCAGATGCATTGGCCTGTTTCAGGGCATGCTGCATTTCATTATAGCTGTTATCATCAAAAAGAAGGTCAAGCCCCAGCTTCCCGTTGCGGCTCCAGTCGGGCAGCTCATCCGTCCGAAGTGTGAGCCTGAGCCGGCCGGCGGACTGAAAAGTAACAATACCTTCTATACGATCTTCTTCAGGATTGTGATTGGAAAACAACGCTGCCGTGGCGCCGAAACGAAACTGGTGCGGGATATCCTGCTGGGTGGTGCGTTCGATCTCCACCGTTAAAAAATCTCCCCGGCCCAGCTCCGTATCCCTGATGGCTACCGGGTACCAGGTGAGCCCGTTGGTGCGCCTGGCACTGACAGATGATGCCGTGATCTGTTGCTGGTATTGTAATTTGTCTTCTTCCTTCTCCTTTGCAAGCAGTTCCTGCAGCTTTTCGAAGTATTCCATCCGGCAAAGATATGATCCGGCAGGGTTCCGAACCTTTGACAGATTCGGAACCCTTTGGCGGGATAGCCATCGCTGTTATCGCTATTATCACTACAGGTATATTTCCGCAGAGGCGCAATAACAGCGCCAGGTCTAATCGGGCAGGGGCTCGGCTTTAAAGCCAAAGCCCCGCAAAAGAGAAATGATATTCCCATGCTCAATAGATATGCCATTGCTTTTTACCCTCAGGATATTATCGCAGTCATGAAAATCGAAATTAGCGGTAAAAAGAAGGGAACTGTCGGTGCAGCGCATATAAGATCAATTTTCCAACAATAATATCGGGAACATCGGTTCTGAATACTTCGATCATATAACCATGTTTGTAGTATAATTACAAAAAAACAATTGTACAGTGTCAACCCTATGTCAGTGCAGGTAGAAATAAAAAAGTGAGACGGTAACCCGCCTCACATCGTTTGTATATTCCCCGTCCTTATTATTGTATTGCATTGGGCGGTACCGGCGCCGGCACGGCATTTTCAACAGGGTTGGTAGATTGTAAAAAGGTATAGATCGCTTTCAGATCCGTATCAGTAAGCTTCGCAAAATTGAACCAGGGCATCGGCGGGAGCATTGGGCGTGTATTATCCAGCCCTTTTAATTTTCCCTCCCTTATGGACTTAATGAACTGCGCTTCCGTCCAGCTTCCTATGCCCGTTGCATCGCTGGTAATGTTGGCAGCATAGGAGATACCCCAGGGACCAACCGCAGCAGTGAGGTCGGGGCTGAATAATGCCCACCCTTTTTTGATAGCGCCTGTATCCACGGGCGGCAGCATTCCGCCTTTGATAAAGCCGGACAATCTCAGCTCGGGGATGACTTCAGGCCCGTGAGCTCCCATTCTTTTGGGAGAATGACAATCATCACAACCAATAGTGCTTACCAGGTAGCTGCCCCGGCTTACGAGGCTGTCGTGAGTAAGCGCAGCAGCAGGAGCTGCATCTGCCTGCCTGATATTCCCGCCGCAGGCAACAAAACCAGTAACCGATACAGTAACAAAAGATAAAAAGATAATGAGTGTACGCATATATGTATATTTAAAATGAGATGAAGAAATATTTACCAGGCCGGGGACTGTTGCTTTTTAGCTGAAAACATGGTGAACCTGCATTTATTTTTTAACAGCCAGTCTTCAAACCGCTGCATAGCCGGGTTAAGCCCATAGCTTTCTATCAGGTCAATACTGCGCTCCGGGATGAACAGCCGCTGTACTTCAAACATATTTGCCAGCTCTTCAGCGCCGGGAAATCCGTAAGCTGCAAATATTTCCCTGGGTATATAGGCATAATGAACCGTATGCTCCAGCGCTTTCGACATAGCGGCAGCGTATTCGGTACAGGTCCGGTCTTCGCCAACCACCCCTACTGTTCTCCCGGTATATACTTCCCGATGATCAAATACCGATGCCACTACACCTCCTGTATCTTCCACGCTTGCCATAGCAAGTTTGGTATCGCCCTGCGGGAACCCGAAATAGTATTCCCCGTTGTCATCAGCCTGCGGCGGAAAAAAGCTGAGGAAATTCTCATAATAAAATGCAACATGTATAAAGGTTGCGGGTATGCCAAGTGATTTGGTATAGGTTTCGAGAGAAGCCTTCAGGTCGCAGTGCGGCACACCCAGGGTTTGCCCGCTGAGCTTATAGTAATCAGGGAGAGTGCTGAAAACAAAATGTTTGATACTGCTCTGTTTAACGGCGTCTGTCAAATTTTTGCCCTGCTGATATTCTTCCTCAAAATGTTCCCAGAAATTTGTTACGCCAAATACGCCATAACAATCGTGCATAGCTGCTTTCAGCGAAGCCGTATCATTCAAATCGCCGGCTATCACTTCTGCCCCGGCAGCGGCAAGTATTATTGCCTGGTCAGATAAAGGGTTACGTGTAAGGCAGCGGACATGGAAATTGTTGCTTTTCAACAAAGCCCGGGCTACACTTCCGCCCTGGGCTCCTGTAGCGCCTGTGACAAGTATGGTTGGCTTATTGCTCATATTACCTGTTATTATTTGTAAAGAATTGTTTGATGCACCAAAACTAAAGAGGGCGCAAGTCTGGTGAAAGCAGCCCGTGCATGAACTGATAAAAGCAGGTGATCAGTTGCTGTTTTCGTGATTTCGGGAAGGAATAAAAAGAAAAAAGCCGCTTAGAAAAGCAGCTCGTCTCCAATAAACCAGGCAGCGCCTGGCATGAACCATTATGACTAAACCTTAAATTTTATTACTGAATGATGATCTTTCCTGTTACCACTGCAAAGTCAGCTCCTGAAAGCGTAACGATATACATCCCTTTACCTGGTTTATGATCGGCCGCAGCTATACGCACCGGCAGCCCTGCAGTAACATTTCCTATATTTTGCTTTGAGATGATCCTTCCGCTCATATCGCTTATGGCTACCACTGCATTCTTAACACTGCTGCGGCTTTTGAGTGTAACATAACCATCAGATACAACAGTGGGATAAAATGCCACTTCATTATTGCCTGCCACGGACATGCTTACAGTCAATATCTTCGAATAAGTGATCACGCCCGTAAGGTCGGTGATCTTCAGCCTGTAGTAAGAGGTACCATAAAGAGAGGATTTGTCGGTTGCCGTAAAATGTGTTACCGACATGTCGTTTCCTGTCTCTACAGATAATATACCCGTAAAGCTTTTCCCGTCGTCGCTCCGCTCTACTTCAAATGATTTGGGGTTGCTGCCGGAGGAAACCGACCAGTCTAAGACCACATCATTATTTTTTTGTGTTGCATTAAAAGATTCCAGCGAAACAGGCAGCAGGGAAAGTGTCCTCATTAAAAATGTTACCCGGTTATCACCGCTGTTCTCATAATATTCAAGCACCATATTATAGCTGCCGCTCAGCGACATCGTTGCAGATGTAGTAGAGGTATATGAGTGCAATGTCCAGTTATCAATCGCCCATGTAGCGCCACCATCAAGGCTCAGCCTGTAGCCATCATCGCCGCCTACCGTAAAATTGTAAGTACCGGCGGCAAAGGTTTTGGCAAGACGATACCGCACACTGTATGTTTCAGTTTGCACAGCGCAGCCGCTTGTGGTATAGTTAACATTACTTCCCCCGAAGCTTTCGTCAAAAGCCGGGTCAGCGGCAGTGCCTTCGTGTACCATGCCCGCATATACATCAAAGTTTATCCCGTCGTATACATACCCGTTCCAGATATTATTAGTTCCGTATATCGTGGTGTTCTCAGTGCCATTGCATATTGCGGCTACCGCAAAGGTTATCCTGTTCTGCCCCCCGTTTTCATAATATTCGAGTACCATATTATATGTACCATTGAGAGAAATGGTATATGTTGAGGTGGCATAGGATTGATCAACCCATTTATTAATTATCCATGTGGTTCCTCCGTCAAGGCTCAGCCTGTAACCATCATCTCCGCCCACAGTGAACGTATACGAACCGCTTGCGAAAGTCTTTGTAAGCTTATAACGCATGCTGAAAGTACTGGTTTGCACCCCGCAACCATTGGTAGGATAAGTAACATCGTCACCCCCAAAGCTTTCATCAAAATTTGGGCTTGCAGCAGTACCCTCAGTGACATAACCTTTATAGGAAGTAAGGTTCATATTGTCATAGGCATATCCTATCCACACATTATTTGTGCCGTAAGTAGTCTCGTTTCCTAACGGGCTGCAGGGCTGGCTAAAGCCGGTAACTGTATATCCTATTATCAGGACCGGTATAAGTAAAATTTTTTTCATACTCTTTTGCTTTTAGAAATCATGCGCCTATTTAACGGAGCTTAATAAGTGTTATTGCTTATTTAATTTTCAACAATACACCTAATTTTAAGTAGATATTAATCCGGATAGGCATCAGTGTATTACTGCATATTAATAAGGGTCTATATGAAAATCAACAATTTAGAGAATCCCGGGCTCTCCAAAAACGGGAAGGGATTGATATATATCAATGAAATGAATGCCCGGGAGGGGCTTTAAGTGCATAAAGCCATTTCGGTAAACAGCCCGTTAAGCCGGATGAAAAAAAGCTCCCGGATCAGACCCCGGAGGAAGCAGGTGATGCACTGAGGGCGGGAAAAAGTGATGTCAGTTACCTTAAGTTAACCTGTCCACCTTTTTATTATAACCTATAGAATATATTAAAGGATGCTTTTCGCATTTGAGCTTCCCTCATATCTTTATATTTAACTACAAATTGAACCGTATGGACTTCCTGCTTACTAATATAATGTTTGCCGTCATTATTATCATTATCATTAATCAACGAAAGAAGATCATAGCGCAAACCAAACTGCTGGAGCATGAAATAAAACTGCTGAGAGAACAGATGACCAGGGAAGAGGCTTCATCGACACCCGCTGAAAAAGAAATTACCCCGCCTGTACTGCAACCTTATGAAAAACCATTGGAAAGAACACTTTTTGTTATTCCGGATGAACCGCAACAAAAACCGGCAGATCAGGATCAGCTTCAGCCTGTTTTTCCCGAAGCGCAGGAACAAGAGCATTCCCCTGCTGTTGTTGTTCCGGATATTCCACAACAACCTGGCCCGGCAGTCCGGGTACCCAAACCCTCTTTTTTTGAAAAGCATCCTGATATTGAAAAATTCATTGGCGAAAACCTTGTAAGCAAGATCGGTATCGTGATCCTGGTGCTGGCCATTGCTTTTTTTGTAAAATATGCCATTGATAATGACTGGATAGGCCCCGCAGGAAGGGTCAGCATCGGCATTATATGCGGCGGAATATTGACAGCGCTGGCGCACAAGCTCAGAAAAGCGTATCATGCTTTCAGCTCTATGCTGATCGGCGGGGCGCTTGCTGTTTTTTATTTTACCATCACGTTAGCGTATCACGAATACGCGCTTTTCAGTCAAGCCACCACTTTCATTATTATGGTGGTCATCACCGCCTTTGCAGTATTGTTGTCTCTTTTATACAACAGGCAGGAGCTTGCAGTGATTGCCCTGATAGGAGGATTCGCTACTCCTTTCATGGCAAGCAATGGCAGCGGCGATTATTTTTCGTTGTTTGTATATCTTATAATACTGAATACCGGGCTTTTGTTTATTGCCTACCGGAAATCATGGCGATTGCTCAACCTGCTGGCCTTCGTGTTTACCGTTATCCTGTTCGGCTCCTGGTTATTCACGCTCGCTTACGGCACAAAGACGGTTGTATACAGGAATGGATTTTTCTTTGCTACTATTTTCTATATACTTTTCCTGGCCATTAATATAGCGCATAATATTAAAGCTCATAAAAAGTTCATTGCTTCCGACTTTGGTATTTTGCTGGCAAATACCTGCCTTTACTTTTCGGCAGGATTATATATGCTTAACCAAATGGAAGCCGCGGGCTGGCGGGGATTGTTTAGCGCAGCCATGGGCGTTTTCAATCTGACGGTATCTTTTATCCTTTTCCGCAACAATAAGGTGGATAAAAATATCCTGTACCTGCTGATCGGTATTACACTGACATTTGTTTCCCTGACAGCTCCTATTCAGTTGAAAGGTAATCATATCACCCTGTTCTGGGCATCTGAAGCGGTGTTGCTTTTCTGGCTGTATCAAAAGTCGCAGATACGTATTATATATGTATCCTCGGTGCTGGTGTGGATAGCCATGACAGGAAGCTTGCTATTAGACTGGCTAAACATATACATAGCATCGGATGAGATCATTACCATCATTGCCAACAAAGGGTTTATCACTACATTGTATGCATCTTTAAGCTGCTTCGTATTGTGGTATATGAAGAAAGATATCGTAGTGGAGAAGCCGGGGTTTATTGGTAATCTCGCTACCAGAGATATTCTTCTCACCTGTGGCTGGTTGTTGCTTTATGCATCCGGTGCATTTGAAGTGAGCTACCAGTTTGCCACACGTTATCCTGATATACAACTGAAATGGCTTTACCTGCTGTTGTATTCTATAATGTTTCTATTGATGCTTGACGCCGCTGGTAATCGCAGCAGCCTGTTTAAAAAGCCGGCTTATATAGCTGTATTGCTTGCTGCGGGTATGCTATGGTTCTTATTATCTGCCGGATATACTTTCCATATTCAGCAGGAGCTGCAGCAACATAAAGCGGGTGAGATACATTTTGCCGCTCATTGGGTCAGCGCAGCGCTGATGATCGTGGTTTTCCTGCGTTTGATCCGGCTGATCAGGTATAAGATACAAGGCATCAGCATAAATTATACGGTACTCACCTGGCTGATAAGCATAGCAGTAGTAGTATTTATCAGTACAGAGCTTCATCTTATAGCCAATGCAATATTTCTGCCGGGGGCAGCCCGGGAAGATGTGCGCAGGATATATACCAGGGCAGGGTTACCTATTGTATGGAGCCTGTGCTCATTTGGAATGATGTGGCTGGGCATGAGCAAAAAATACAAGCCGCTTCGTATTATTTCGCTAATATTATTCAGCCTTACATTAGTGAAGTTGTTCTTATTTGACATCCGTAATATACCGATGGCGGGAAAGATCGCAGCATTTTTCTGCCTCGGCGTTATATTGCTTATCGTATCTTTTATGTATCAGCGGCTAAAGAAAATAATTATTGAAGATGAACAAAATCCCGGTACTGTGTAATATATTATTGCTGTATTTTATTGTTATTGCCAATGCTGCCGTTGGCCAGTTTGCATATAAGGCAGATATAGGCGAGGTAAAGCAATCAGGCTTTCATAAAATAATGATCACCCCGGCGCTTGCAGCCAGGAGCAATACGGATTTTTCCGATATCCGGATCACAGATGATTCCGGGAGATTTGTGCAATACATCCTTCACCGCGACCAGCCTGTCTTTGACAGGAAGGAGCTTCGTATAATACCCCTGGTTTCCATACAAAAAACATATCAGGGCAATACCCAGCTTATATTAGAAATATCCCAGGACACTATTCCCATAACCCGGCAGGAAAGCTACAGCTTTGTAATAGTGATGAGGAAAGCGGATGCTTATCGCAATGCATCCATAAGCGGGAGCAGGGATATGAAAGACTGGTATGCCATAAACGACAAAATAATACTGGATGCCCGCAGCGATAAGCCAGGCGATGAATGTGCACAGGTGCTGTTGCTTCCCCCCGGCAGCTATCATTATCTCAGGATCGAAATGCGCGATAAAGGGCTTGTACCGCTTAAGATCTTACGATCCGGGCTGCTGCTCAACAATAGCATTTATGGCACCTACACTATACTCCCGGCGCCCCGTATAGTACAAAAAGACAGCAGCAATCACAAATCATATATAGCCATTCACTTCGATGAAGCCTATCCTGTAAGTAAAATTCATTTTGCAGTCGGAGCGCCTGCGTTGTATAAAAGAGATATAAGGGTATATGACACTTCAGGTATTGGAAGCAGGCGCATAGCTGAGGGTGTAGCAGCCCCGGGGATGGACAGCCTCATGCTATCCGGCGAAAAAGTAAAAAATATAGTGATGGTAGTTAACAATAATGACGATCAGCCGCTCCGGTTAGACAGTATCCGTGCATACCAGTTGCAGCACTTCGTTATTGCCGGCCTGCAGCAGGGCAGGCATTACAGTATCCTTACAGGAAATAACGGGGCAGCAGCGCCGGTATATGACCTGGGCTTTTTTAAAGACAGTATCCATACTGTGGCTGAAGAGATCATACCGCAGGATCCAAAGCCGTATCCTATCCGGCCGGCAGATAGATCAGTAAGAAGAAATATTGCTTCATCGTTGTGGATATGGCTTTCCATCAGCATTGTATTACTGTCTCTTATATGGCTAAGCTTTCGCCTTATCAAAGACATCTCAAACAAACAACAATGATCGTATATAATATTACTGCTAAGGTAACCTGGGCAATTGCGGAAGACTGGCTGGCGTGGCAAAAGCAGGAACATATTCCCCAAATGCTGGAAACAGCTTTAATTGCGGACTATAAAATATTCAGGCTGCTGGAGCTGGATGAAGAAGAGGGTCCAACGTTCACTATGCAGTTCTTTTTTGTATCATGGGAAAACTACGATATGTATATACGTATTTTTTCACCCGCTTTAAGAGAGCGATCGTTAAGCCGGTGGCATGATCAATACATCGCTTTCAGAACAGTAATGGAGCTTGTTAACTAATTGTGGAAAACAATCAGGCTGCATCACAACCATATTGATTTTTATTGTACATTTCTCTCAAACCCTTAGCTGTACCGCTTTTCAGCCTTCAACGGCTGAAACCTGCTACTGTAGCGGGTTTCGGGAGAAAACTCCTCCTTTTCGCTATTTTAAAAAGCAGGCCGGAATAGCTGCAATCCTTATCCCGTGCGGGTTGCAGGGCAGCAGAAGAATGCGTTAAAAAGGTCAAAAAAATTTTGTTGCTTGTAAAAACCATCTATATTTGTCCACCAAATTAAATTCTTTAAAACGCTCTATTATGAACAAAGCTGAATTAATCGCAAAGATTGCAGATGATGCCGGTATTACTAAAACACAGGCTAATGATTCACTCGATTCTTTTATCGAAGCTGTTACCAAAACCCTGAAAGGCGGTGGTAAAGTAACCCTGGTTGGATTCGGTACTTTCTCTGTATCTAAACGCGCTGCGCGCAACGGTCGTAACCCACAGACCGGTGCAGTTATCAAGATCAAAGCAAAGAAAGTTGCACGTTTCAAAGCCGGTAAAGAATTATCTGCAAAATTATAATGGCAGGTTCATTAATTTCGTAAGCAGGATGCACTTGTGTATCTTGCTTTTTTTTTACAGGTAAATATTTATTAATTCACTCAATCAATTTTTAAAATATGGGAAGAGGAGATAAAAAAACAAAAAAAGGAAAAATTGCCCAGGGATCTTTTGGTAAAAGCAGACCGGCTAAGCCAAAGAAGGCTGCAACGAAAAAACCTGCATAACCGGCAATTGATAAAATTTACGGTAATGAATTACTGCGAAGTATAAGCTTCGCAGTTTTGTTTTATCGGGACTATTTCACGCTGTAATCACTGTGGCGAGAATGTATTCTTTGCATGCTTTGCTTTCTTTGCGGCTTAGCGTGAAAATCCTCTCACGGCGCCAGGCGCTCCAGTTTCCATACATTGTTTTCCTGCAATGTGTATTGCAACCTGTCGTGCAGCCTGCCTGGTCTTCCCTGCCAGAATTCAATAACTACGGGTCTTACCATGTACCCGCCCCAATAAACCGGGCGTTCAATCTTTTTACCCGAAAAAAGCAACGTGTTTTTCTTATATAAATCATCAAGCCACTGCCTGCTTTCAATCACATGGCTTTGAGGTGAAGTAATTGCTCCTATCCGGCTGCCTTCAGGCCTGGAATGAAAATACTCATCGCTTTCCAATGCCGGCACTTGCTGCACAAGCCCTGTTATACGTACCTGCCGCTCCAGCTCTTTCCAAAAAAATACAAGGCAGGCTTTGGGGTTATCAGCCAGTTGCTGCGCTTTAAAGCTTTCATAATTAGTAAAAAATACAAAACCCTTCTCTGAAAAATCTTTTAGCAGAACGATCCTTGCGGCCGGTATTCCGTCAGAAGAGGCAGTTGCCAACGTCATGGCATTTACTTCAAGTATTTCTGATTCAACAGCTTCTTTCCACCATTTGCCGAATTGTTGTACAGGGTCGCGGTCTGCATCTTCTTCAAGCAATTGCTTTTGTGAATAGTTGATGCGTATATCTGCTATGGATTTATTTGTCATAATATATACTGTAAAGATAAATCCAAAAATTTCATATACCATCAATCATTATTTTTGCTGCTTTCTGTTATAACTTTTCGAAGGATGGACAAAAAGGAGCTTGTTGTTTTGCAAATTTCACCCGGTGATGTATTGGATGCCGTACCTGTTATAAGCAAACTGAATATCATAAAAAAAGGCACTGATATCCAGCTTAAAACAGAAGCGTTGAACTGGTCGCTTGTGCGGACGGTTTTCGGAAATGCTCCAAAACCCTTCAGGGATATTTTAATGAATTGCTGTGAAGAGGCGGTAGTGGAACAAAAGCAGTACATCAAACAGCGTTACGGTATACAAAGAACAGGGATAAGCCAGGAAGCGTTTTTTTCAAAAAATATGGTGGTGTACTGGCATAAAATATTTGAAGCGCTTAAACCATATATATCGCTGGTGAAATGGTATCATAAAAAGCCACAGCCCGGCAAAAAAAATTTTCTCACCGGTCCATGTATATTCAGCACATTCAGACCCTCTTTAAGTTTTGAAGTACTTAAAATAAATGACGCATTGCACCTGCAATGTAATGTTATCCTAAATGGTGCAGGTTATCCGTTAGACGCTTTTAACCGGTTTGAGTTTTTGCTTGAAAGCAGGAACGAATATTTTATACTCGCTTACCGGGATTACCTTACGCTCGAAAAAGTTAAAGCGGTGCCTGTTGCCGGGTACGCTTCAAATCCGCAGGAGTTTGCAAAGCATATCCTTGCCGATATTGAGAAGGATTATCCTGTTAACAGGAACAATCATTTCCCGGTGAATGAAATTTCCATCACACCTGTGAACAGGCTTTTACTGAGCGAGCTGAATAACGCGTTCCTCATGCTTACCCCGCAATGGCTATACGACGGAACGCTGGCAGAAGGAAGCTGGAAAAAATCGTTTGAGATAGTAAAGGACGGCGAAACGGTGATTATAATGCGTGATAAGCAAATGGAAGAAGATTTTCTGCAAACGCTGGTATCTCTTCACCCTAATTTTGCTAACCAGCGAAATGGTTATTATTACCTTTCCTTTGCCGATGCGCAAAAAAAGCAGTGGTTCATGAAAGTATATCACCAACTGCTCCGGATGGATATCGAAATAGTGGGTATGGACATGCTGAAGCACTTCCGCTATTCGCCGTACGAAGCGCTTACGGAAATGAAGCCTGTAAGAGAAAATGAGCAGTGGGTAGCATATGAAATGGAATTATCCTTCGGAAAAGAAAAAGTGCCGTTGGCAGAGCTGCAGAAAATGTTATTGGCCGGTCAGAAAGCTTTGCTGCTGAAAGATGGCTCGCTTGGGGTGTTGGATGATGCGTGGCTGCGGCAATATGCTTTTATAGTAAAGCACGGTAAGATCAATAATAATGAAATAGAAGTATTACGCTGGATGGCAGTGGCAACGGGTGGAAACAACACTGATGAAATGCCGCTGAAGCAGGCCGTTAAACAAACCTGGTGGGAAAAATGGCAGCAATGGCAACAGCCGGATAAGGTAGTCTATGACGTGCCGCGGCTGTTGAATGCAGACCTCAGACCTTACCAGCACAAAGGATACGAATGGCTTTTGCTGCTGAATGAAATAAGTGCAGGCGCCTGCCTGGCAGATGATATGGGATTGGGGAAAACCCTGCAGTCTATTACGGCGATTGTGTTTTATATTACTCAAAATCCGGCATCAAAAAATATTATCATTTGCCCGTCTTCGCTTATTTACAACTGGCAGCAGGAGTTTGAGCGCTTTGCTCCTTATGTCCGCGTATTGGTATATCATGGTGTCTCCCGCAAAAAAGAAGAGCTGGCTGATCACAGCAACCAGGTGATCATAACAACATACAATACCATGCGCAATGACGCGGATATTATATGTGCGCAGGATTATGGTGTTGCTGTGATAGATGAAAGTCATAATATTAAAAATCCTTCTACCCAGATTACACAGGCTGTTATGAAGCTGAGAGCCGGCTTTCGTTTAGCCTTAAGCGGTACTCCAGTGGTCAACAATACATTTGACCTGTACTCCCAGCTTAATTTTGTTGTGCCGGGGTTATTCGGGAACAGGGAGTTTTTTAAAAGAGAATATGCCGACCCCATCGACAGCCGGCAGGATGAAGAGAAAGTAGCCGCTTTAAAAAAGCTGACAGCGCCATTTATCCTGCGTCGCACAAAAGAGCAGGTGGCAAAAGACCTGCCCGACAAAACAGAATCAGTGTTATGGTGTGAAATGAACAGTGTACAGCGCGATGTATATGAAGATATTCTGCAGCAAACCCGTAAAAGTATTTTTCTTGAAGTGGAGAAGAATGGCTTATCAAAAAGCAAGTTCTCTATTCTGCAGGGCATGACCAAGCTGCGGCAGGTTTGCAGCTCTCCTTTATTGCTACCTGATGATGACCGGCAGTTCTCCTGTTCCGAGTCTGTAAAAATGCAGGTATTGATGGACGAGCTGGCGAATATACTGCCTTCGCACAAGGCGCTGGTGTTTTCTCAATTCAGCTCTATGCTGCATTTGCTGGTGGAAGAATGTAAGAAAAAAGGGATCGCATTCTATCACTTTGACGGACAAACACCGCCAAAGCAAAGAGCTGAAATGGTAAATGCTTTTCAGGAACCGGGTAATAAAGTACCATTGTTTTTGATCAGCCTTAAAGCGGGCAATACAGGGCTTACCTTAACCGCGGCCGATTATGTTTTCCTTTTCGATCCCTGGTGGAATACTGCGGTAGAAGACCAGGCGATTGACAGAACGCATCGTATAGGTCAAACCAAGAATGTGTTTGCATATAAAATGATCTGTAAGGATACTATTGAAGAAAAGATCATCAATCTCCAGCAAAAAAAGAAAAAGCTGTCTGAAGACCTGGTATCGGCCGACGAAGGTTTTGTAAAATCGCTGACAGAAGACGACCTGGAGTATTTGTTCAGCTAAAGTGGGCATATCTCAAATTCCCTTTATTCTTGCGACCGGCAACAGCTCTCAGCCCCCATCCTTATACTTTTGTTACCCTCCCACGCTTATCGCCTACGTCTATCGTCTCACCTCTCGTTTTTTTCCTGAGGAGCAACCGGAACAGCAGCAGGCTCACTTTCGCCGGCTTCTTCGGTGTCTTCCTTTTCCTGTAGCACTTTCCCCGTTTTATCTCTTTTCAGCTTTACAACAGGATCTTCACTGGTACCTGAGACAGTAAATGGTATACCAATAATGCCTAATGGCGGAAGACCTATCCTCCCCTTGATATTCAACTCCCCATCCATGCTCACCTGCCCTTCAAAACGCGGGCGCAAACCGGCAATACGAAGCTTTACCCGATCAAGCGTAATGACATTATTGCTGATGGTTGTTTTCAGGTTTATTCCCGACAGGTCGGGGTCTTTTAATGCAGCATAGTCAGCGCTGTGGCTTACGGCATTCATTAATTTAAACCCTTTTAATTTCACTTTTTTAAGGGTCAGCACACCGCCTCCTTTAAGGGAAGGATATATGGGGTACATATTCTGATCAAGCCGCCCGGAGAGTGAATAATCCATTCCTACAATGCCCTGCACTCCCGAAGCTGAAGAAGCCATCTCCCTGAACATCGGTATGTCATTGTAGGCTTTTGCAATGGAGAAGGAATCGGCTTTAACCTTAAAATCAAAGGATCCTTTATAGGGTGTTATGCCTTCATAAAAAGCATCCATCATAAAAGTGGCGCCCGCAAGGCGGAAACCGGTTTCTTTTAACTGTACCTTTCCCTGGTCAATCCATAACTGTCCTTTGAAATCATTTATGGCAACATCATTATAATGCACTTCTTTCGCATTCGCTGCAAGTACCAGTGATACATTTTTCGGGATCATTATCACACCGGCGCCCGCAGTATCAGCAGCGGCTACAGTTGCAGTATCCGCCGGCGCTTCAAAAGCAGTGAACTCATTGAGGTTAACGCGATCAGCGGTCAGCGTTAATTTACCTTTCAGTACAGCATCATTTTGTACCACATAATTGATGACATTTTCAAGATACCCGTTCAGTACCAGTGAAGATGTTCCGTAATTTGACTTAAACTCATCAAACCACATTTTATCCTGCTGAAAGCGGAAAACACCTGAATGTATATTGAAAGCTTTGGGAAATGCCTCCATACGTAATGCCACCTCTTTGAGCCGGAGCTGACCGGAGTTGACCAGCAAATGGTACCGTCCCGCAGCAGCATCACTTTGTTTACCTTTTAAAGCAATATTAGCACTTAGAAAACCCGAAGCATCATAACCCTTTACTGCAAATACCCGGTAGATCTTTCCCAGGTCGATAGTGCCATTGGATGCGATCTTATATTCCAGGTCTTCAGGATTTTTAAGGTTGGCCTGTATAGTAAACGGCTGTCCTTCAAATTCAAAGCTCACCGGGTGAACAACAACGCTGGTGCCCGACAGGCTGCCATCTGCATTCTCTATCTCTGTCAGCACATTGATGCGCGTAACAGGATGAGGATAATAACCGGTCAGTATCTCCGCATCCGTTATGCTCAGTTTTGCTTTCGTTACCGGGAAAAGTTTTTTCTCTTTATTGTAAATGCCATTGATCTTTACATCAACAAGTATATCGCCTGACAAATTCAGGTTTTCAACAGGAATGCATTGTGCAATATCTTTCAAATGAATATTCCCGGAAAGGTCAGCGTCAACATGCAGGTTTTCGGGATCAGTGATCCTGATATACCCTTTTATAACATTCTTAAGCGCGGTAAGATTAATGTTATCTATTTCCAGCTGTACGTGCCGGTAATTGCTGTCGGGGCATGAGCTGCGCACGCCGAAGCTGATATCATGCACCGCCTCCGGCAGGGAAGCATACCTGAAGTAACCATTATGCACAGACGACGAAAGCGTAAAAGAGGGGATGCCTGTAACAATAATATCTTTTCGCCACCGGTCAGGATTTTGTCCTTTGCGGAATTGCCCTTTTGCATGAAGGTCTATATTGCATTGCCCCCTCAGCTCCATATCATTCAGACCGATGGCTTTATCCCACTTTTCGAGATCAAGGTCAGCTTTAACCGTGGCTGCAATATAAGGCTGTTCCAGTCCTGTGGTATGGGATATAATGCTGCAATATCCTTTGTCAACAGTAAAATACAGCGAGTCAATCTGTATATCCAGGCTGTCCGTATTCAGGGAAGGCAGCCTGGCTTCCAGGTTTAAAAACATATTCTCCACCGGGTACGGAGCTCCTTTATAAGCAATATATCCCTCCCGCACTTTCAAGCCAAGCTGCAGGTCGGGCATTGTATTGGTTTCTGCAATATATTTTCCTTTAAGCCGTATATTAAAAACTGCATCTCCTTTTACTTTCGTATTATCAAGCCAGCCGGTGAGATCGGGCGGGATTGCCGTAATAATATTTTCTAATGTTGTTTTGCGGGCATCCAGTTGCAGGTCCATATTATAGCCGCTCTGGAGGAAATCAAACGTTCCGCTGAACTGTACGGGAAGCTTATTGATACGGATACGGTTCTTTTCAAATACCAGCGCCAGCGACTTCGTATTTACTTTAGTAACAAGCTTTGCCCGCAACTGCTTTTGATTAATATAGGATTCCCCTGCATATGTAAAGCTGAAAGCGTCTGCAGACAGGCGCGTAGACAGATCAAATACTGCTTTCGACAGGTCTCCGCTGCCTGTATAATTAAGGTTTTCCGCACTCATTGTTAACGGTACAGAAAGATCACTGTAACGAAGATCACTGTTTTCTATGACAATACTTTCAAGACGAAGACCTGCTCCCGAGGTTGAAGTATCCGTGGCGGCAGCGGCGTCAGAGCGATAAACATTATAGTTGGCATTACCAAGCGCATCAACTTTTACGTCAATATTTGCCCCGGTAAGAAAGATCTGGTTGATCCTGACAGACTCTGAGAAAAGAGAGGAAAGATCGATCCCGAAGGACAATTGTTTAGCTGATACCAGCGTATCTTTTTCAAATGGCGCTGAGCCGGTAAGGCTTATATCCTGTAAGGTAAGCGTAAGCGAAGGAAAGTGATTAAAAAAAGAGAGCCTTGCATTTGAAAATTCCAGCTTGCTGGTGATAGCGCCGTTCACCCATTGCTTTACTTTTGAAGCAATAGTATCCGGGAATAAGTAAGGCAGAATGAAAAGTAAAGCAAGTACAGCAGCTACGGATATCCCTGATATCTTCAGGATTTTGAATAAAATACTTTTCTTCGGCTTTTGCATGATAAAAAGATACGGCAGCAAAATTACCGTTTAATTAAATCCGGCAAGCAAGCGCTGCAGGAAACATTTTTGGACAAGTTTCAGGTTTCAGGTACGCAAAAGGTCTGTCGTCTCTCATCTGTCGTTTATCGTTTGTCGTCTATTGTTGCAAAAAGGATTTCCTTTGCGGGCTTTGCTTTCTTTGCGGGAAATACAATTCTCGCAGCGATCGCTACGGTATAATGAGCGCAGCGATGTTTTTCTTTGCGTCGCTGCTTCTTTGCGCCCGCCGCGTGAAACCCCGGTATTATATTATCTTGCGGCAAACAAAACAGCAAAATGCGTATCATTTCTTACAATGTCAACGGTATCCGCGCAGCGATCAGCAAAGGCTTCCTCGAATGGCTGAAAACAGATCCGGCAGATATTATCTGTGTACAGGAAACCAAAGCAATGAAAGAGAACATTGATTATTCGGTTTTCAATGCGCTTGGCTATTCAGACTATTGGTACAGCGCGCAGAAAAAAGGATATAGCGGCGTAGCTGTCTTTTCCAGGATAGTTCCTGATAATATCGTATTTGGTACAGGCCACAAAGTAAGCGATGACGAAGGCAGGGTGATCCAGCTCGACTTCGGTGATATAAGGCTGATCAATGCATATTTCCCTTCAGGCACCAGTGGCGAGGAAAGACAAAATTTTAAATACGAATGGCTGGACGAGTTTTTCATTTATCTTGAAAGCCTGCGCAAAACCATTCCCAACCTGATCCTCTGCGGCGACTACAATATTGCGCACAGGGAAATAGACATACATGATCCCAAAGGCAACAAAAAATCATCAGGCTTCCTTCCGGAGGAAAGAGCCTGGATGGACAAATATTTTGATAGCAAATGGGTAGACAGCTTCCGGGAATTTCACCCCGAACCGCACCGGTATAGCTGGTGGAGCCAGCGATTTCCCAGCGTGCGGCTAAACAACAAGGGCTGGAGAATTGATTATATCAATGTAACGGAAAGTTTAAGGGACAGGCTAACAGATGCCGAAATATTCCCCGATGTAAAGCACAGCGATCATTGCCCGGTATATGTGGAGATAAAGAGGTAAGGAGATATTTGTTTAGAATAATTTGTTAGCTCCTTTACTGTTATCCGGAAAGGGATTACCAGGATAAGACCATCCCAATGATTTTCTTCATTATAATGTCTCTCAATAATGAATGGAAAAAACAATTACTCCAAATGCCTCTTTGCCCACATTTCAATGAGCTCATTGTGATCTGAATGCCATGCTTGTTTATATAGCTCACGGACCACTTCCAGCCATATTTGTTTGCGGTCGTCTTTGCTCCCGGTATCTTCCGTGCCTCCGTTAGCTTTATAGTCTTCACGGGTGGTGCTGCTGATACGTGCATACTGGCCGGTTTGCGGCTTTAGATCTTCATTGGTAATACGCAAATAAAAACCGAGCTGTTCCGGGGTGCAGGTTTTATCTTTTGGCCACATCGTGCTGTCTTTGATATACACTGTTACGCCGTCTTTAAAAACATAAGGCTCCTGGAAATCCCTGGTATACTGATCTTCGTACACTACACCCTTTACCGGGAATTGTGCGTTGGACTGCCCGTCAATCCATTTCAACAACTGATAAGTATATACCGTATCCAGACTATGTTTTGCAGTCCAGCAGGCGTTGGCCACCCATATAGCCAGCTTTTCAGGGGAAGGATTTAAGAGGTATACTTTTCCTGTTTTTGGCTTTCCTGTATAAAGGTCATTGCCCGTTTTATATGCATATAATTTCACCGGGAAACCTTCCCAGCCGGGAATAGTATCCGTTTCAGACACAAGCTGCTGAACCATGTAAGCATGGCTCAACACGATTTTTGCTTTCTGTACCAATACGCCAAAACTATCCCTGAAATAAGCATCGGGGATCTTTGGCGTTTGCGCGTTTACCCGGAGTGATAAAGTTGCCATCACTAACCAAACGGGAATATTTCGCATAAGTATGGACTGTTTAAAGTGAAAGTATGTCAAGTGTAAATTATTAAAATAATAGCCACGGATGCTGTCTTAACCCTTATAAATTACGTCAGTCAAATGACTGATTTCATGTAAAAAACGTCAGTTATAAAGCAAAGATTGAATTAATTAGGGCTTGCTGTTTAACGGCCGCGTATTTTGTGCCTGATAACTGCAGGTCTTTTCAAATAATTCTCACAAAAATTTTGCAACAATGATGCCGCCAAACCAAATTGTACACCCCAAAAACAGATAATTCTCTTAAGATTTTTTATAAATCCACCCTACATATTCGTGCATTCTGTACAACAAACAATTCTTCTTGTAACTTTTTAAGAGATAGCCACGAATTCCCGCGTTCCGCGGGGCGCTGGAATTGGTGGCTATCTACTCCTTTTTCTCAAATCTATGAGGCCTCGCCAGTTATTCAACAACCCCTAATTATAACCGTGGCTAAAATAGTTCAGGCTCTCCGTATTCTTCAGACCGGGGCGGAACCTATAAGATTTGCCGGGGCGAATAGCTGTGCTGTGAACCTTACAGGTTTACAAAGGTATTTTCCGGGTTTACTAATATTGCCGGGAGACCCAAACAGATTTTTATGCACTGGTGAGACCGGGAAGCCATTGTACGATGTATAATGAGGGAACAGTCATAAAAAAACCGGAGAAACAGTAAAGCTTCTCCGGTTGTAAATTGAATATATTCCTGTTTTAATAGCCTTCATTCTGTATCAGGTAACCGGGCAAATTCGAAGCCCCGTCAATAGCATTCTGCGGAATGGGGAAAATTCTTTTTTTAGTGTCTGAGTTATTTTTCTCTGTCCATGTACCTTCATATTTTCCGAAGCGGATCATATCGGTACGGCGCACATCTTCCCAATAGAGCTCGAATCCTCTTTCGCGATATAGCAGGTCAAGATTCATTTCGGTAAGTGCAGGCGGAACTATTCTGGCAGTTCTGGCAGCACGTACCGTATTTACATCAGCGAGTGCAGCAGCTTCATTGCCTGAACTTTTGCGGAGCTTTGCTTCTGCACGCATGAGGTAAATATCCGCAAGCCGTAAGATAACTATATCATGCTCTCCGAAATTTCTTCCGCTAGAGGAACCACGGCTGAATTCATATTTCTCTACACGAAAGCCATTGTTGTAATTGCTGTAGTCTAAAAAATCGATCTGCTCGGTAAAGAATACCGGTAAGTCGGGACGGTTCCGGGTAACATTATACAGTTTGCCCACTTTAAAATCACCGTTAGGGCATTTTTCAAATGCACCATTGGTTCTGATCAAACCGTATTGTTGACCTCTTAATATACCACGATCAATATTAAAAGCATCACCGGCAATACAGGTAGTAGTCGTATCCAGGTTCCTTTTATAAAACCTTCCGTCCATATCAGCCGGATCATTTGCGCCATAAGCCTGTTTCCATGTTTGATAAAAATCCGGCGTTATACCCGGACCATCCGTACCATTAGCTGCAGGATAAGCCGCCAATGGAAATTGATCGCCAGAAAGAGAAAAATAAGCCATGCGGTTATGCCCGTTCAGGTCGGCTCTTTGATCTATCGCAAAAATCAGCTCTTTATTGGTATGGTTGGCATCACCAAATATATCAAAGTATTCAGGAGAAAGTGCAAATTTACCGGAGTTAATGATCTGGTCGCAGTACTGAATTACTTTATCCATATCATCATTGGTAAAGTTGAAAGATGAGCTATAGATATCTCTGTATACTGCAGATTGCAAATGCAATCTTGCCAATAAGCCCCACACCGCCGCTTTGGTAATTCTTCCCGGCCCGGTATCGTCTTTTACTATAGGCTCAATTGCCAGTAATTCCGATTTAATATACTCAATCGCATCGTTACCACGCAGGATTACGGAGTTGATTTTGGGATCATCTTTTTGAAAAGCTATTCCGAATAAATCGAGGCACAACAGGTTATAATAAGCCCGCATACCCCTTGCTTCAGCCAAAAACAACTGGGCACTGGGATCCGTGCTGCTGGGCAATGCATTAATGGCTAATATGGCACGCGAAATACCTTGCGTTAAATTATTCCAAACGTTCTTCACATTCGGATCGGCACTGGTAGTCTCATGCCTGTGCAACGATATATAGATGCCGTTATCACCCCAGTCTGTCCCACCCCTGTAAGGGAGAATAGCTTCGTCTGTCGAAATTTGCTGTAATGCAAAATACTGTGTATGCTGAAATAATCCGGGTAAAATTGCATATACAGGAGCGATCAGCCCTTCTGTCACCTCCTTTTCTGTGGAGCCGGTGCTGGAGGTTTCATCCAACACCTGTTCATTAAGCTTTGTACAACTACCCGAAGCAATAACTATTGTATACATCGAGAGTATATAAAATATTTTCCTGATCATGATAATCAATTTTTAGAATGAGAGATTTAATCCAAAAATGACAGAGCGGGCCTTAGGATAATTGAGATAGTCAATGCCGTAGGATAATGCACCATCTATATTCCTGTCCGCATTAATTTCAGGATCATAACCATCATACTTAGTAATTACAAAAAGGTTTTGGGCAGTTACAGAAAGGCGCAGGCTGGAAACCCATTTTCTGACACCGAGTTTTTCTGTATTGAAATTGTATGCCAATACCATATTATTTAATCTAAAATAAGTCCCGTCTTTCAGGTAGCGTGTGCTTATGCTTGCTGCGTTGGTTACAGATTCTGTGGGATACTGTACAGCTTCGGAGGTAGTATTTCCGCTTTTGAAGATTTTAGCTTTGTAGAAGTTGGCCGTTGCCGTGTTATCGTAGATCTTGTTACCGCTAACTCCGTTAAAATTTACACTGAGATCAAAACCCCTGTAGCTTACATTACCCCAAAAGCCGTATACAGACTTGGGCACTGCTGAACCTGCTGCAATCCTGTCCTTCGGAGTGATGATGCCATCTTTATCTGTATCTGCATATTTACTGGTACCATCTTCGTTAATACCAATAAAGTCAAGCATATAAAAAGTACCGATAGGCTGCCCATTGACATACCCATTGATGGTGGCGCTGGTTAAGCCGGAACCTGTGGCATAGCCAGAATAAATAACCTGGTAAGGCGAGCCGCTCACCCTGTTTTTGATAAAGGCTGCATTACCACCGACGCCTATACTCAAATTCCGGGACAGTTTTTTGCGGTAAGTCAGGTCTAATTCTATCCCGCTGTTTTTAATGATCATGCCCGGAATATTGGCGTAATACAATGCACTTGGCTGTACAGGATCTTGCGGAGGTATGGATAACAGGATGTTGTCCGAAATTTTCTCAAACACATCTATTGAACCGGTGAGATCGCCATTCAATAATCCGAAGTCAAGACCTACGTTGGTTGTTTTTGATTGTTCCCACTTCAAATCAGGATTCGCCAGCCTTGAATAGAAAGTGCCCGGAGGATAGGCTCCTGTAGGATACAGGGGATAACTCACACTGGCGTTAACTTCTGTTCTGAACAAAGGCTGTGTTAATTTAGGCCCTATTTCCTGGTTGCCGGTAATACCCCATCCGCCACGTAATTTCAATACGCTAAAAGCTGAGTTTTTCATAAACTCTTCTTCAGCAATGTTCCAACCCAAAGAAAATGAAGGGAAGTATCCGTATTTGTTATTTTCCCCAAATTTGGTTGAACCATCCATTCTGAAATTTACAGTCACAAGGTATTTGTTGTCGAATGCGTAATTGATACGGGCAAAGTAAGATTGTATCTCGTTGATGTTTGCATTTCCATAAGGCCGATTTTGATCATTGGCAAGTGTTAACTCCTGGCCGATACCAGGATTATAAACCGGGTCAAGATCATTCAATGGTAATTTATTGATGCTCCAACCCCTGAACTGGTAAAGGATATTTTGATAGGAATGACCTGCGAGAGCGGTGAAATTGTGTTTATCAATATCTGTAGTATAAGTGAGATAATTTTCTATAATCCGGTTACGTACCAACGTAGTTTGGTTTTCGAACCTGCCGTCTCTGTGTGGTACTTCATTTGCCCGGTTTACATAGTCGCGTGAACCTGTAGCATTATCAATACCAAAGTTCAATTTGTACGTAAGCCCTTTTATGATTTTCAAAGTTGGGGTAATATTACCCAACACTCTGTTAACTGCCGCTTGGTCTTTATACAGTTCAAGCTCAAGTAATGGGTTGCTTACATTCTGAAACTTTGCGGGATTACCATCTGCATCTCTTGCGGGAAGGGTTGGATTATTGGAAATGGCACTCCCGATCATACCGTCAATATTAGGGCGCAGAGTGTTGGTGTTGGTTGCGGTAAGATTGATATCAATACTCAACCTATCGTCCCAAAGCTTTTGAGTCGCATTAAAGCGGCCTGTGTATTTTTTAAAGTTACTGCCTTTTAAAATGCCATTCTGGCTTAATGCATTGACTGATGCGTAATATACCAGTTTGTTGCTGCCACCACTTAGCGTTAAATTATTGTCGTATGTATTGGCCGTTCTGAAAATTTCATTCTGCCAGTCGGTTGAAGCGCCAAAATCTTCGAGATCGCCGCCCACTGCTGTAACCTGTTTTTTAAATTCATCTGTAGAAAAAATAGGTAATTTATGAGCAGGACTTGCAATACCTATTGAACTGCTGTAATTAAGTGTTGAGGTGCCTGCTCTCCCTTTTTTGGTAGTAACAATAACCACACCGTTAGCACCACGTGAACCATAAATTGCGGTAGCAGATGCATCTTTTAAAACGTCCATTGATGCTATGTCCTGCGGGTTTAAGAAGCTGAGTGGATCGCTGCTGCCTGTACCCGCATTATCGAGCGGTACACCATCTATCACAAACAATGGAGAGCTTCCGCTTCTAACCGTACCGGAACCACGAATTACGATGTTAACACCAGCGCCGGGTTCACCACTGGTAGTAGTAATATTAACTCCTGCAACCTTACCCTGCAATAATTGCTGCGGGTTGTTCACAATACCCTTATTGAAAGATTCTGCCTTCACTGATTTTACAGCTCCGGTCACGTCTCTTTTGCGTTGTGTACCGTATCCCACTACCACCACGTCTTCCAGGCTCTGGGCAGCAATTTTTAATGTAACAGAAAGCTGCAGTCCATTGTTGCCGACAGTTCCGTTTACGGATTCTGTAGCATAGCCAACAGAACTTATTGTAAAAGTGTAGCGACCATTGGCAAGTCCTGAAAAGGTAAACACGCCTTCGCTATCAGTAGTAACGGTTGATTTTGATTTACCGGAAGAATTTTCTGCAGTAACAGTAGCTCCGGCTACCGGTTCACCTGTCTCTGTTTTAACAGTGCCGGTTACAGTTTTTTGAGCTTGCGCCGACAGGCACAGGGATAATGGTAGTAGCAATACCATCAACCATAGCAATCGCTGTGTCATAAGCTTAGATAGTTTTTTGGTTAATAATTTGTAAACAGTAAACATAGTATTATAATTTCAATATGCTTGTTGCCAGTGACATGCAAACGTTTGCATTTTTTTGACGGTGCCGTAACCCCGGACGGGTCGGCTACCTGATGGATGTACATACAAACAGGACAAAACAAATGCTTTGCTATTAAGACAGTGTTAAATTGCGGGGAATAAAAGGTTATCACCAGTATTAAGCCGGGAAAATCATACCTGTATGTTATCGTAGCTTCAATTCAAAAACATCTCGTCTACCAGCAACAGCTTCTTCTTATCTTTTTCACTATACGGTTTTGCAACGATCTTCAGCACAGATACCGTATGAGGCTTAAAAGAGCCTTCCACGATCTTTAAGGAAGCCGGTTCATCTTTTGCCGGCATAGGAGGTTTCATCACCAGGAGCCGTTGCAGACGGTCTTCATTTTCCCCGCCCCATACTTCCACTTCTGCAGGAGGAAAGATACCTGTTGCGGCTTCGAGCATATAATGCAACCCGGCCGAACTTATCGTAACCGGCTTATAAAACAGCGCCACCAATGCCATATCGTTATTTCTTACTCCCGCCCAGTTATTGGCCCACGCAGGATTGTTGGCGCCTATCACGCCCAGCCTGGTATTGAAGAAAGTATGCGCTCCTTCCGCCTGGTGTACGCTGTTGAGCGGGAACAATAAGCGAACACTATCCGGGATAAATGTGTTCTTAAAAAAATTGAACGTAACAGGATCACTCGCATACCATCCGTCCTTACAGGCACGGGCTCTGATGACAGTGTTTTGGGTAATAGTCGTTTTTCCGTCAAACACCGGCGAATGGAGTGTATCCGGTTCTGATCCGTCTGTGGTAAAACGGATCTGTGTTCCTTTTACCGGATGCATCAGTTGTACGGGCAGCTCATTGGCAAAAACCATTGATGCGTTTTTGACCTGCGGCGGATTCAGCTTTAACGGGTTTTTTCCATCATCCACAAATCCTTCTATAAATTTTATCTGGCTATAAGATTTTTGCAATGCATCCATTTCTTTTACAGAAAGAGGAGTGTTCCACACAGAAATTGTTTTAAGCGCTTTGAATGAAGCAAGTTTTTTCACTAATGCATCATAATTAAGCTTTGTGCCGGATAGTGTTAGTGTTTTAAGCTGTTGCAGAGGGATCAGCGCGTCTAATCCTGCTGTGGTAATATCTGTAAAATTGAGATCCAGCCTGCGGAGGTTTTTAAACTTAGCTATCGTTTTCAGGTCCTCATCTTTTACAGGCATTTTATTAAGATTCAGTGAAACCACCTGCTGTTCAATCTCGCTGAGTTCCTGCAATAGTGCCGGCGTATATGCGCTGCGGTTGTATATATTTACCGAAAGCGCCGGTGATTCCTTTGCCAGAGGGCTGATAGTGCGGTAGTTTGTATTAAGCCGGCTCACAACAGTTTCATCTGCCGCAGGAAAATCAAATTTTTCCTCTTCGGCAGGCTTCAGCAAGGTTGCGGCAAGCATTCTTAAGGAATCTCCTTCCGGGAACGTTATCACTTTTTTTGAAAACGGAACATCGTTACTGATCCATAATCTGAGCAAGTGTATTTCGGCAACAGTAAGCTGAGGTTTACCGTCCGGGGGCATATGCTTTTCTTCTTCAGGCGGCAGGTGAACCCGCTCCAGCATCAGGCTGAGATCCGGGTTGCCGGGCACAAATAATTTACCTGTTTTCCCGCCTTTAGCAATAGACAAAGAATCCATAAGCGACAGCTCGCCTTTAAGCTTCCGGGGATTATGGCATCCCGTGCATTTGGCTTCAAGTATGGGCCGAATGATATCATCAAATACGACCGCCTCCTCGAGAGAAACAGCAGGCCGCTGCAAATGAGCGGTAATAGGCTGAAGTAGAAAATTATCGCCATGGGTTATATCTGCGCCATAATGACCGGCCACAAGCAGAAAGGGCGTAAGAAGCAAAGCAGAGGACCACGACAATCTCTGTGAATACCAGCTTTTATCTCTTATCCAGTATACGATGGAAGCAATAAAAAATACCGAAGCTCCAAACCATTTATGCCAGGCCACCGCTTCTCCGTTATACCCCTCTTCTCTTGACAGAAATAATCCCATGATGACGGTAATACCCGATAATATGGCGCCGGAAAGCAATAATAAACCGGAAAGCTTTGTATAAAAAAGAGCGCTGTTCTTTTCTTTTTTAAACCGGTATATATCCGATATAATACCCAGGATCAGCAATACGATGGGGAAATGCAGCAGCAACGGGTGCATTCTTCCTACAGGCTGTAACCAGTAAGGCAGCACCAGTTTGTTTTCAAACAACAACAGGAATACAATAAAAACATTCAGAACAACAAGAATTTGCTCCGCAAAGACCTTCAATCTGGTATTCATTAATATTTTGCGGTAATAAGTTTAAGCAATAATATCTTTTACTACATGCCCCGAAACATCCGTAAGACGATACCTCCTTCCAAGATGTTTAAAGATTAATTTTTCATGATCAAGCCCTAACTGGTTCAATATAGTAGCCTGGAAGTCGTGCACATGCACTGGATCCCTGATAATGTTATAGCCCAGTTCATCCGTCTCTCCATACACGATACCGGGCTTGATACCTCCACCTGCCATCCAGATGGAAAAGCAACGGGGATGGTGATCACGCCCGTAATTTTCTTTGGTGAGCGTTCCCTGCGTATAGCTTGTTCTTCCAAATTCACCGCCCCATATTACAAGTGTTTCATCAAGCAGGCCTCTTTGTTTAAGATCAATTACAAGCGCTGCAGATGCCTGGTCAACATCTTTAGCCTGTTTAGCAATTTCATAAGGAAGATTTCCGTGCTGATCCCAACCCTGGTGGTACAACTGTACAAAACGCACACCATTCTCCGATAGCTTACGGGCGAGTAAACAATTGGCAGCATAGGTGCCGGGGACAAGACAATCCGGCCCATATAATTTTACAATGTCATCCGGCTCTTTTGAAAGATCCATCACTTCAGGAACAGCAGTTTGCATACGGTAGGCCATTTCATACTGCTTTATCTTGGTAACAATTTCAGGATCTCCGAATGTTTTATAAGATAACTCATTCAGCTCAGCGAGGTTGTCGAGCATGTCCCTGCGATCTTTCCTGTTAAGCCCGTCAGGATCGCGCAGGTACAATACCGGGTCTTCTCCTTTGCTGAACTGCACGCCCTGGTGCACGGAATCAAGAAAACCATTCGTCCATAATTTAGAGTACACACCCTGCCCGTTACCAACACCCCGTGAAAGCAATACGGTGAATGCGGGGAGATTTTTATTTTCGTTGCCCAGCCCGTAGCTCAGCCAGGCGCCCATGCTGGGGCGATTACCCTGCTGCGCCCCCGTTTGAATAAAAGTAAGCGCAGGGTCGTGATTGATGGCTTCTGTATATAAAGAACGTACAATGCAAAGCTCATCTGCAATTTTAGCGGTATAGGGCAGCAAATCGCTTATCCATGTCCGTGATTCCCCGTATTGCCTGAAATCTACAAAGGAGCCTACCAGCGGGAAAGATGCCTGGTTGGCTGTCATCCCCGTGAGACGTTGATTGCCTCTTACAGAGGGCGGTATTTCCTGACCAGTCATTTCGCGGAGCTTCGGCTTATAATCAAACAGCTCCTGCTGGGATGGTGCGCCATTCTGAAAAAGGTAGATCACTCTTTTTGCTTTAGGGGCAAAATGCGGCAGCCCGGGCGTCATTGCTTCATCATCCATAATGCCGCCCCGGAAAAGATCCGGCATCAGCAAAGATCCCAATGCCATACTTCCAATGCCCAAACTCATCGTGGAAAGAAAGCGTCGGCGATTCCAGCTCAAACCGTGCTCTAAAATTTCTTTTTCCATCACAACAATTTTTATTTTCCTCTTATCAGGATTTGGTAATCGTTTCTTCCATATTGTATATAGTGGTTACTACACGCATCAAAGCTGCAAGATTTTTCCTGTCTATATCCTTTGGTATAGGGTATTCGCCCACCGACAGCATTTTGTTAATGTCTTCGCTGTCTATATTACCATTTTGCTTATTGTAATAATCAGTAAGGATCTGCAGTTCTTTTTCTACCGGTTTCCTGCACACGATCAGCCTGAAAGCCTCAGTGATTTTCTGAGTAATATCTGTTTTTTCTTCCAGCAGCCTGGCAGCAAGCACCCGCGAAGCCTCCAGCACGGAGGGATCGTTCATCATTACCAGCGCCTGAAGAGGAGTATTGGTCCTCAGTCTTTTTACTTCACACATATCGCGGCTGCTGGCGTCAAAAATAGCCATAGCCGGCGGAGGTACGGTCCTTTTAATTAAGGTATACATTCCCCGTCGGTATAATGATGCGCCATGATCCTGGTTGTATACAGATAGCAGTCCTCTCCCGGAAGTAGCGCCTTCCCATAAGCCGGCCGGCTGATAGGGTTTTACACTCGGCCCGCCAATTGTTTTATTAAGCAGCCCGCTGCTTGCCAGAACCAGATCTCTTATAAGCTCTGCCGGTATACGATATCGTGGCCCACGGGCCAGCAACACATTTTCCGGGTCTGTTTCCAGCTTCTCTTTTGGAACCACTGCAGACTGGCGATAAGTAGCTGAAGTAACCATTTGCTTTATCAGTCTTTTAATATCCCAGTGATGTTCCCTGAAATCAACCGCAAGCCAGTCGAGCAATTCCGGGTGTGAAGGCAGTTCGCCCTGCATACCAAAATCCCCGGCGGTTTTTACGATTCCTCTTCCAAAGAATTCCTGCCACAGGAGGTTGACATATACCCGTGCCGTCAACGGATTTTTTTCATCGAACAACCATTCTGCAAGACCAAGCCTGTTCTTCGGGTAGGCGGGATTGAAAGGGAGTATGGATTTGGGGGTGCCGGGCTCCACTTCTTCACCATGCGCATCGTAAACACCCCGTGTTAAAATATATGTTTTACGAGCGCTATCCAGGTCTCCCATCACGGAAACGATCAGCCTGTTGGTATCAGGCTTATTAATGAAGGTGAGTATATTTTTTACATCATCATTGCTGATCTCCATCAATGGTTTTTTGGCATAGGTCTCAGGACCGCCGATTACTGATTCAATGCCTACTTCCCGCACGTTGTTGAAAAAAGCAAAAAGCCGGTAATAATCCTTTTGTGAGAAAGGATCATATTTATGATCATGGCAATGCGCACATTCCAGTGTAATGCCCAGCAATCCTTTTCCGAAAAGATCATTACGGTCCGTAACATACATTACTCTGTATTCTTCCTGTATCACTCCTCCTTCCTCTGTTATTTTGTGGTTGCGGTTAAAGCCGGTGGCCAGTATCTGTTCTTTGGTAGCGTCAGGCAGCAGATCTCCCGCGAGCTGCCAGGTGACAAACTGGTCGTAGTGCATATTCTCGTTAAACGCATGTATCACCCAGTCGCGCCAGGGCCACTGGGTGCGGTAGCCATCGTCCTGGTAGCCATGAGAATCTGCATACCGTGCAAGATCAAGCCAGTGCAACGACATTTTCTCACCATATTGCGGGGTTGCCATCAGGCGATCCACCATCTTTTCATAGGCATCAGGGCTGTTATCCGCCAGGAATTCATCCATTAACGCAAGTGTTGGGGGAAGACCGGTTATATCTATACATAATCTTTTCAGGAGCCGTTCCTTATCAGCCGGTTCATTAGGCGCCAAACCTTTTGCCTCCTGTTTTGCCAGGATAAAATAATCTATCTCATTCCTCGGCCATTTGTCATGCTGTACTTTTGGCAATGACGCTTTTTGAGGAGGCACAAATGCCCAGTGCTTTTCATAACGGGCGCCCTGTGCAATCCATTTTTTGATAAGATCAATTTCGTGCTGCGTCAGCTTAAGATTGGAAGAAGGAGGAGGCATTAATTGCGAGGTATCCTTTGCCGTTATACGTAAAAAAGCCTGGGACAATTCCGGCTTTCCCGCCACCAATGCGTGAGCGCCGGGGTTCTCCTTCAATGCGGCAAAAGCGCTTTCAGGGTCATCCATTCTCAGCCCTGCCTTTCTTTTGTTAGCATCAGGGCCATGGCAGGCCAGGCATTTGTCGGAAAGGACAGGCCGGATATCAAAATTATAACTTACACTGTCAGGGATAGCTGCGACAGACTCAGCGCCTTCTTTA
>MKWG01000031.1:2354-72526 GCA_001899685.1 Sphingobacteriales bacterium 44-15 | reverse complement strand
CAATGCTTTTCTTTCATATCAAATTAGGCATACCTTCTATACTGCTCACCCCCCTAATGTAAATCAATTGTTCATAATAACCATCCTGTCCTATTCTGTACAATGGCAACCGGCGAGGTTATTTTATAGAAATATTTATTTATCTCGGGATAGAGCGGCAGCCGGGGTACTGCCTAAGTATAGCTGTTTTATTTTTTAAGCCATGTATCAAACCAGTCAAATGCTTCCGACTGCATCGCCCTGTCAAATTTGTGAGGGCCGGGATAATAAGAGCATTTATAGTGTGCAGCCGCTCCCGCCTTTTCATATACTTCCTTTAAAATGGCATCAGCGCGTTTCATTTCCGGGAGGGTATACAGGTCATCCTCTATATCATTCTGCACCAATGTTGGCAGCGGTACCCTCAGTCCCAATATCTCAGGAAAATCAAGCTCATTAGGCAACAAAGGCACATAGGTCATCCAGGTATGAGTAAAAGATTTGTTCAATACAAAATCCCTCCAGGTAGTCATAAAACCCACACATACCGCACATTTAATTCTCTCATCCAGCCCTCCCATGAATACCGTTCTCATCCCCCCGCCGGAAAGCCCGCCACAGCCTATATGGTCTTTATCAACATCAGGCCTGGCGCAGAGTATATCCAGTGCCACACGGTCTTCTGCAAAGAATACGCCCGGCCAGGTGGTGCCTGCGCTGAATAAAGATTTAGCCATGATATGCTCATGTTCTGCCGCCCATTCATTATACGCCCTGATATGCACAGGATTTTCAGGGTCATCATCAGTCAGCCCTTTACGCAAATGCGCCGGCACATCCCGCAACATGACCCGTCTGCTGGCAAAAGGAAAGGCATCTGATACCAGCACCACATATCCGCGCTTTGCTACTTCATTAGCCCAGGCGAGTCCCTCATAGGATTCCTGCTGGTGCGCTTCTACAAAAGGTGGTACAGTGGCTGACGTTCTCGTGATCTTCCTTACACCAAGGTATTTATTACCCCCGTGATCATGAAAAGCCAATATGCCAGGGAGCTTTCCCTTCGCTCCGGAAGGTTTCAATACAATAGCCTGCGTAGGTCTGCCATAAGGCAGTTGCCAACTCATTTCCTCAATATCAAGTCCGTCGAAGCTGTATTGCTTTTGTATCTGTGGCTGCGGCATATTGCCTGTAGCCGGTATAGCAAGCCGTGATCGGAGCCGTTCTTTTGCCGTGCTGCGCCAGGTGTCAATATTGTTCCGGTTTCTTCTTCTGAAAGAAAATTCAGGCAGTTCCTGTGCATGGAGGTTGGCCGCCCATACACCATACGCTCCTATGAGTGTAGGCTCTGTTGTTTGTAAAGATTTGTTCATACCAGGGGCAGGAGATTGGTTGGTTAAAGGTACACCAGGAACAGGATGCCCTCGTAATAAGCCTCTGGCTGACAAGCTGATCCCGGTAAGACCGGCAATTTTTAAAAATCGTCTTCGTTTGCTGATAATATAAGTTTAATACAGTTAAATATACAAAGGAAGACAAAGCCACGGATGCACTAATGTTATATCAAACGTGAAACGACAGACCTGCCTGCCGGTAGGCAAGTCTCACCTCTCACAAAGAAATACGAAAAATTATTGTTGACATAGCACTAATGTATTTTGAATATATTTATTCGCGCATCCGTGGCTTTGTTGTATTTAAAAATCATTCGCGGCTATTTACCTCAAAAACCGCTGCGCTTCATCCACCATTTCCGCCGAACCGATAAATAAAGGACTTCTCTGGTGAATATGCTTCGGCTGTATATCCAGTATCCTTTCTTTTCCATTGGTTGCTTTTCCTCCCGCTACTTCCGTAATAAAAGCCATCGGGTTGCATTCATAACAAAGCCGCAGCTTGCCATCAGGCTTCCCTGTCACAGCAGGATAGAAGAAGATGCCTCCTTTCAACAGGTTGCGGTGCACATCGGCTACCATACAGCCATAATAACGGTTGGAGTATGGCCCGGCTTTGTTGTCTGCCACCGACATACAATAATCTACATAGCGCCTTATGCCCCGCGCTACCTGGTGGTAATAGCAATTGTCAAAAGAATAAAATTTCCCGTGCGGCGGTATCCTGATATCAGGGTGGCTGAGGTAAAACTCCCCGATACTGTTGTCGAGGGTAAACCCGTTCACGCCGCGGCGGGTAGCATATACCAGCATTGTAGAAGAACCATATATCACATAACCGGCTGCGACCTGTTTTATACCCTGCTGCAAAAAATCTTCGGGTGTTGCCGGCTGACCTGTCGGCGATACTCTCCGGTATACGCTGAAAATGGTTCCAATGGAGATATTGACGTCAATATTGCCCGAGCCGTCGATCGGGTCCATCAGCAAAACATATTTCGACGCATTGCTTCTCGTGTCATCAAATATCACAGCCTCTTCATTTTCTTCAGAAACGATACCTGCGCAATTAATGCCTGAACGCAACACATCAATAAAAACATTATTAGCATACACGTCCAGCTTTTGTACCACTTCTCCCTGCACATTGATCGTACCTTCTGCCCCCAGTATATCAGCCAGCCCTGCGCGGTTCACTTCCACATTCACCTGCTTGGCAGCCAGCCCGATGCCTCTCAGTAAACCAGACAACTCGCCCGTAGCATGCGGGAAGAGCCGGAGCTGTTGTATCGTAAATTCATCAAGCGTCATAATGTTCTTGTATCGCGACATAGTTATTGTATTAATAAGAAATATGTTTTTGGGTAACCAGCTTTTGTACTACTATGTAGCACCGCTTGTGTCACACTCTTGTACGTTCTGTTCGCTATGCAGCCCGGCAATTATTAATAAGACTTTTACTTAATTTTATTAATTCTTTAATGGTTCTTGATAAGAACCAGTGTCAAACGTGAAATGTGAGAAGTGAAACATTTCTTTCACCTTTATCCCCGTCCGAATGGCATTTAGCCGGGCGGGCTCTCACTTTTTACGATAACATTCACCTGTTCCTGCTTTGGGCCACTTTATACTTCATCAATGCGGCAATATTGGTTGCCCGCGATATCGCTTCCTCTGCCGATATTCCTTCAAAGTTTTCGTGAACAGTAGTTCTCCACAGGAGCAGCCATTTTTCAAAATGATGATCTTCCAGTTGCACCAGCTTATCCAGCGCTATATGCTTCTGCATAGGATTACCGGAATATGTCCCGGAGCCCAGCAAAATGCTTCCCCAGAAAGCATACATAATGGGAAGATGGACGTCCCAGGACAGCGCGACAACCTTTGTGAAAATAAAACCAATCTCAGGATTATCAATCACTTTCTCATAAAACCGGTCCACCAGGTTTTTGATGTCCTCCTCGTTTTCGATATCTTTCATCAGAGTGATTTTTTTTGCAGCTATCAGCTATCAGCGCTTCACGTTTCATCACGTCTCTCATATTTCACGTCTCACCTCTCACGTTTTCTCTTTTCACGTCTGCCACCTGTTCACCTCTCTTACCACTTACTTCTTTAAAAACCCCTCCACATTTTCCTTTGTCACCAGTTGAAAAGGGATAAACACTTCCTTCTGTTCTGCCGGCTGCTTTTTTATCAGTTGTATCGCCATATCTATGGCGCCGCTGCCCTGTCCTTTGGCATCCTGGAATACCGTAGCATCCAGCCTGCCGTCTTTCACTGCCTGCAAAGCATCAGCAATGGCATCAATGCTTACCACTACCACTTTGTTTTTGAGCTTTGCCTGCTCAAGTGCCTGCAATGCCCCCATTCCCATTTCATCGTTATGTGCAAACACGGCGTTTATTTTATCGCCGTAAGACTGTATCCAGTTTTCCATAAGGGCCATGCCTTTCGCCCTGTCCCATTCGGCGGTCTGCTCCGCAAGCACTTTAATATCGGGGTATTTGGCCAGTATATTTTTTGCGCCGATAGCCCGTTTGATCTGCGCTGCCTGCCCCATGTATCCGTCAATCATCACAATATTCCCTTTTCCGCTTATCAGCTTTGCAATCTGCTCCATCGCTATCTCTCCCGCCTGCTCATCCCTTGAGCCAACAAAACCATCAGGAGCAGCGGAGGTTTCGGAATTTACATTGATAACAGGTATACCTGCAGCCTTTGCTTTTTCTATGGCAGGCGAGCTCGCTTCCACTTCACATGGGTTCAGGATGATGGCATCCACTTTCTGGGATATAAAGGTTTCGATCTGCTGCACCTGCTTTTCCGCAGTACGTTGCGCATCGTTCACCACCAGTTCCACTTGCTTCTCTTTAGCGCGTTCTTCGAGAGCATCCTTTACATTCACCACAAATTCTGATTGAAGGCTTAGCATAGAAGCGCCGATGACAAGGGCCTTTTCACCATTATTGCCGCTTCGCTGATGACAGGCGGCAAACAGGACTGAAGAGCTGAGCAGGACAACTATTTTGTGGAGCTTCATATACATCGTTATTGTTTAAGGGGATCAAGATATGAAATTTTTTAAAGGGGCTGTAAACAAGAGAAGGCTCCTTTGCAGTTATATTTTTATTACAAAGCCTGCTATTGCTAAAGGAAAGCCTGATTTTTTGTCTTTACTATTCACCTCTCAAGAAAAGCGCATTATTTCCATCCCAAACAATTACTTCCCATTTTTCCTGTCAATCAGCACAGCTCCTATGATGATAACGCCTTTAATGATCTGCTGGTAGTAAGAGCTTACATTCAGGAGGTCAAGTCCGTTATTGATGACGCCTATGATCAATACGCCGATAACAGTTCCCGTCACCGTGCCCCTGCCTCCAAGCAGGCTTGTTCCCCCGATCACTACTGCAGCTATGGCATCTAGCTCGTAGGCGACGCCTGCATTAGGCTGTCCCGTTGTAATACGGGCCGCCAGCACGATACCGGCGAGCGCTGCCAACCCGCTGCATATAATATAGGCAAACATTTTTACAGCATTTACGCGTATTCCGGAAGCCCTCGCAGCCTGCTCATTTCCACCCACGGCATATATATACCTCCCGGCAGTAGTGTAGTTCAGTAATATATAGGCCACGATAATTACCAGTACAAACAAGAGAATAGGCACAGGGATATAAAGCAGATCCCCGCCGCCAATAAAATTAAATGCGGGGGAAAGATTGGTAACAGGCCGCCCGTCGCTCCATACCAGTGCGAGCCCCCTGGTCATAGTCATCATACCAAGCGTAACAATAAAAGGCGCTACCTTTCCAAGCGTGATCGTCAATCCATTGATCACTCCTGCCAACACTCCGGTAAGCAGCCCCATCAGCAACGGAACAATGAGCGGGTAGGCGCCGGGGTGAGCAAAGCTTGCCGCTGCCACTCCGGTAAGCGCCACAACTGAACCAAGAGAAAGATCTATCCCTCCCGCGATGATCACAAAGGTTACACCAATAGCGAGTATGCCGTTAACAGATACCTGCCGTAAAACGATCACCAGGTTCTGAACTGTAAAAAAGTAAGGAGTAGCAACAGACAGAATGATGCATATAACAAGCAGCGCGATCAGTATTCCATACTTGGATAAATAGTTTTTTGCAAGAATCATTCAGGATCGTTTTAATAGTTTCTCTTGGTTACAGGTTACAAGTTTCAGGTTCGCCTCTCACGTCTCACGTTTGTCATCTCACCTCACCTCTTACGTCTTATCCCTCCCTACACCATCGCATATTCCATGATCAGTTCCTGTGTCGCTTCTTCCGCTTTAAGCTCCTTTGATATTTTCCCTTCACGTACTACAAGTATCCTGTCGCTCATGCCCAATACTTCAGGCAGTTCTGATGAGATCATAATAATTGCCTTACCGGCTGCCGCAAGCGCTGTCATCATTTTATATATCTCTGCTTTAGCACCAATATCAATACCCCTCGTAGGCTCATCAAATATGATCACTTCAGGATTGCGTAGCAGCACTTTAGCCAACACTACCTTCTGCTGATTACCTCCGCTCAGGTAGTTGACTACCTGATTGCGGCCTGGCGTTTTTATATTGAACTTACGGATCTGTTCATCAGCTATCTTAGCTTCCTTTTTCTTATCAATAAACCGGTTATTGCTGCATATGCTCAATGCGCCCAGTGTGATATTATTTCTTACAGTTGAAGACAACACCAATCCTGTTTCCTTCCTGTCTTCACTGATAAAGCCTATACCAAGATCCATAGCCTGCCCGGGCGATTTGATCCTCACAGGCTTACCCTTTATATAAATGAAGCCGGAGCGTATTTTATCCAGTCCGAATATGGCACGCATGATCTCTGTCCTTCCAGCTCCCATCAAGCCTGCTATGCCCAGTATCTCACCTGCATGCACTTCAAAGCTGATATCGCTAAAATAATCTCCGGAGAGCGCTTTTACCGATAGCAATACCTCACCGGGCGGAACACTTTTTTTGTCAAAAATATTATCCAGCGGTCTACCCACTATCATATTGATCAGGGCTTCTTTATTCAGTCCGGAAGCCGGTTGAGTAGCGATCCATTTTCCATCACGCATTACTGTTACCGTATCGGCAATTTGCAGCACCTCATCCATTTTATGAGAAATATAAATAACTGCAATACCTCTCGCTGTAAGGTCTTTTATTATGCCAAACAGTATATCCACTTCTTTTTGGGAGATAGCAGAAGTAGGTTCATCCATGATGATCACTTCTGCATTGTTGGATATTGCCTTTGCTATCTCTACCATCTGGGTCTCAGCAACACTAAGCGTTTTCATTTTCCGGTTAACTTTTATAGATACGCCCAGCCTGCTGATCAAATGCAGCGACGCCATATTCAGCTTTTTCCGGTTTATCCATCCCGGGAAGACTACCGGCTCCCTTCCCATTAAAATATTTTCTGCAACGGTCAGATCAGGGAATGGCAGCAGTTCCTGGTGTATCATGGAAAACCCGGCTTTGATGGCATCATGCACGGAGTGAAAAGCAACCCGTTCACCCTTAAAATAAATATTGCCGCTGTCCGGCTCAATCATACCAATAAGTATCTTCATAAGGGTGGATTTCCCCGCGCCGTTCTCTCCCATTACCGCATGCACTTTCCCCGCTTCCACATTTAAATGAACATCGTCAAGCGCCTTTACACCCGGGAAAGATTTTGAAAGATGTTGTACGCTGAGAAGATAAGTTTCATTCATAAAAGGAGCTGTTCAGGGCAGTAACAGATACCATTCTTAAAGCAGGATACAAGATAAAAAAATAATGCCTCACTTTAATATTTCTTTTACAAACGTTACCGGCCTGTTATTCGTAAATAAACAGTAATCATTTCTGTGAGATTTGTGTCTAATTATTGAAAACAAAAATCTGAGTATATGAAAAAGTTAATCGTGGTAATGTTTGCTATGGTGTTGGCGTCAGGTGCTTTTGCACAAAAAGCAGTTCATGGAGGCGGTGTCAGGGTCATAAGGACGAGACCGGTGATTTCGGTAGGAGTAGCTCCGTTTTATGCCTATAGTCCTTTCTGGGGTTCACCTTATTATGGCTATCCTTATTACGGTTACCCCTATGCGTACCGTTATAACCGCCCGACAAAGCTTGATCTGCAGATTGCAGATATAAAAAATGATTATCAGCAAAAGATAAGCGCGGCGCGCAGTGATGAAACCATTTCCAGGGCTGAAAGAAGGAAAGCGATCCGCGATCTGAAGCATGACAGGGACCAGGATATAATAGCCGCCAAGAGAAGCTATTATAAAATGAGTTGATAATTGTTTGGTTCGTCAACACTTCAACGGCCATGCGTTCTGCATGGCCGTTTTTCTTGCTGCGATCTTTCTTTGCGTCCGCTGCGTGAAACTTCTTTTGAACCACAAAGGCACGGAGACACAAAGATTCACAGAGGATTTTCTTTGCGAACTTTGCTTCCTTTGCAGGCTTTGCCTGCCCGTCCGGTCAGGCGGGCGTGAAAGCATTTAAACCCAAGGAAATATAAAGAATGAATTAAAATGTTTTATTATTCCAATCCGAATATGCCTTTGTTTAGTTGCTGGAGGGTCGTTGTTTTGTAAGAGGCGGGTACCAGCACCGAAATATTGTGCCTGCTGCCTCCATAGCTTACCATTCTTATAGGAACAGGGGCAAGCGACTCAAATAATTTTTTTAATACATCCGGTGTTTTTGCAATTTCGTTGCCTACAATAGATACGATAGCCTGGTCTTTATCAGCTTTCACCGTACCAAAAGGTTCAAGTTCCTTCATTATTGCAGGGAGATGTGTGTCATTGTCAATAGTAAGCGATACTGCTACCTCTGAAGTGGTAACCATATCAATAGGCGTTTTGTATTTTTCAAACACCTCAAATATTTTACGCAGAAAGCCATAGGCCAGCAGCATGCGGCTGCTTTTGATCTTTATGGCTATAATACCGTCCTTGGCCGCTACTGCTTTTACCCCCACGGTACCGGCATCCTGCATAATGGTGGTGCCGGGCGCTTCGGGTTGCATGGTATTCAGCAGCTTCACCGGCACTTTTTCCTGTTGTGCAGGCCAGATGCAGGTAGGATGAAGGATCTTGGCGCCAAAGTATGCCAGCTCTGCGGCTTCGTCGAAGCTGAGCTTTTCTACGGGTATTGTTTTCTTCACTATACGCGGGTCGTTGTTGTGCATGCCGTCTATATCAGTCCAGATCTCGCATACAGAAGCCTTCACTGCCGCGGCTATCAATGAAGCGGTATAGTCGCTGCCGCCGCGTTTCAGGTTATCTACCTCTCCTTTGGCATTGCGGCAGATATATCCCTGGGTTACAAATAATTTTTTATCAGTATGTTGTTGCAGGATGCGGTTGAGCTTGAAGCGGATTGCGTCAAAATAAGGTTCGTCGTTAGCGTCTATCTGCATGAAATCAAGCGCAGGCAGCAGCACATGGTCAATGCCATGTTCCTCAAGATAGGCGCTGAAGAGCTTGGTGCTCATCAACTCGCCCTGCGCAAGGATATCCTTGTTAAGCGCTTCGTTAAAGGATATTTTAAGAATAATATTCAGAAAATCGAAGTGTTCGGCGATCACGGCTTTACCCCTGGCATTAGAAGAAGGTTTCTTCAGCAGGTCATCCACAAAGGTCTGGTAATGCGCTTCCACCTTGTCAATAATGCTTTTAGCTTCCTGCTTATCGCCTTTGGCAAGCGCTTCACCGATAGATACCAGGGTATTGGTGGTGCCGCTAAGGGCGCTTAATACTACTATTGTAGGTTCATCCCCTGCGGTGATCAGCTTTGCTACCTGCTGCATTCTTTCTGGCTTCCCTACAGAGGTGCCGCCAAACTTCATGATTTTCATGACTGCTTCGTTTTTAATTTTTTGCGGTGCAAAGAAAACAAAAAAGCGCGAATAATATTTGCTATTATTCGCGCCCGAAACAAATAGTGAGATGTCAAAATGTGAGACGTGAAACGAGAGACGTGAGAAGCCAACCCTTAAGATTCTTCCTTACCGCTTATCTCTTACCACTTACCACTAAAACGGCAGATCATCTGCCGCCTCTGCCATATCAGGAGGAGCAGCAGGAACTGCGCTTTGATCTGAAGCGTAGCTGCCGCCGGTATTGGCGGTGGTGCTGTCTCCTCTTCCGCCGCTTCCCAGTAACTGTATGCTGAATACCCGCAGGGTGAGAGATGCCGCGGGCGTGCCATCATTACGGGTATAAGTCCTTACTTCCGGTGTCCCTTCTACATATACCTGCGTCCCTTTTTTCAGGTAGGGCGCAATGCCCGTCCTGTCAGACCAATAAGCGCATTCCACCCAGGTCGTTTTGTCCTTTTGCTGGCCGGAGGCATCCCGGAATCTTTCCGTATGCGCTACATTGAAATTCATGACTGTTTTTCCGTTCACCGTGTTGGTAGTACAGTCTTTTCCTAAATTTCCGATAACCTGTAACTTGATCATAGCATTAGCTTTTTTGAGTTAAAAAAACCAAGTTAATGATTTTGGAGAAATCTAGCTACAAATGCACGAATAAATACATCTGAATACATTAAATATCCGTATTCCGAATAGCTACCCAAACAGTTATGGATATGCTATATCATGTTGAAGCGATCACACTTATTTCAACATTTACATTTTTAGGAAGCCCTTTTACCGCTACGGTTTCCCTGGCAGGAAAATCGGCAGTGAAATATTGGGCATATACTTCGTTGACGACTGAAAAAAGGCTCATATCGCTAAGGAAAATAGTGGTTTTAACGATATTGCCGAAATCCATACCTGCCTCAGCGAGTATAGCGCCTATGTTTTTCATGACCATTGTAGTTTCTTCTGCGATGCCGGAGGCTTCTATATTGCCTGTAGCGGGATTGATAGCCACCTGCCCGGAAACAAATAATAAGTTTCCGGTCATTACCGCCTGGTTATAAGGCCCTATAGGCGCCGGGGCTTTTGAAGTGTTGACGATCTTTTTAGCCATAATAAAAGCAAAATTGCCATGTTTACTTCGTTTTACCAACCTAATTTTGCCGGATTTATACAGGATACCAGCTATGGCATTTATCTTACATATTGATACAGCGCTCCGGAAAGCATTTGTGGGAGTGTCTGAGGACGGGAGATTATTGCATGAAGTCAAAAGTGATGCCCCAATGAGTCATGCGGCATTTGTGCAGCCGGCAATACAGGAGGTTTTGGGGGCGACGGGGTTATTACTTAATGAAATAGATGCGGTAGGCGTCGCCGGCGGTCCCGGGTCTTATACCGGGCTGAGGGTTGCTATGGCAAGCGCCAAAGGATTATGCTATGCCCTTCAAAGGCCCTTATTATCACTGTCTACACTACAGGCGCTTGCCTGTGCGGCTATAGAAAGTTTCCCGGGCAGCGGCGCATATTGCCCTATGATTGACGCAAGAAGAAATGAGGTATTCACCGCGCTGTATGACGAAAAAATGAATGTACTGGATCCGCCGCGTGCACTGATACTGGAGCCTTCCTCTTTTGCTGAAGCGATGAAGAACGGTCCTGTTATTTACTTTGGCAGCGGGGCTGTCAAATGGCAGCAGATCATGCTCCCCAATGACAATGCAGGCTTTAAAACAGTAGATTACGATGGGAGGCATCTTTCTTTTTTACTGTTTAACTCCTTTAAAAACAAACAGTTTAAAGACCTTGCTTATACGGAGCCTGCGTATTTAAAGGATTTTCATTTCGGCGATCATGGCGCATAGCATATGCTTCGAGGGTATATTTTAATCTTCATTAACATATAAAGCCGGTAATTACCGGCAATTATTTGTGTTTTCCTGCATATCTTTGCCCCTGATATCTTAATGAATAAATTTTAAAGTTATTATTCCTATGACAGGCCTTGCAAGTCCTTACACAATGGTATTGAATGGTTCGGGGCAGGAGAATGTTTCCGAAGTAAAAATTGACTTCCTCAATGTAAAAAAAGCAGCCCTCATTTTAAGAGCGCTTAATCACAAGCTTCGCCAGCAGATGATACAGTTGCTGGATGAAAAGCAGAAAATGACGGTTACCGAATTATATGTGCAATTGCGGCTGGAGCAATCAGTAGCTTCACAGCACCTGGCAATATTGAGAAGAGCCGGGGTGGTAACCACCACGAGGGAAGGTAAGTTTATCTATTACTCGGTCAATCACAAAAGGCTGGCGGAGATTTACAGTTATGTAGAACAATTACTGAACTGATAGTGCCACAACAACAATTCTTAAGCAGCGGTTGGTGAATGTCAACCGCTGTTGTATTTAAAAAATAACTCAATAATGAAGCAGTCAATCCAGCCATTATCAGTAGCCGATCTGAAAAGAATGAAAAGCGAAGACGAAAGCATTATCATACTGGATAGCCGGAATGCCGGTGCATTTACCGATGGATTTGTGCCAGGCTCCCTTTTTATCGGACGGGACGGGAATTTTGTAGAATGGGCTTTAGACCTGCTGTCGCCTTCAGCAAGGATAATACTGATAGCAGAAACCGGTAAAGAAGCTGAGAACATTAACCTGCTGACGGATGCAGGATTTACCCATATTGAAGGGTTCCTGGAAGGAGGCTTTGATGCCTGGAAAGCTGCAGGAGAAGATATAGACATGATCATTAATGTAGATGCCGCTGAAATGGCAATGGATATTCCCTTTGACGAGAATCTTGTAGTGCTTGATGTGCGCCGCCCGGTAGAATATGCGGAAGGGCATGTTGAAAATGCGGTGAATATCCCGCTTAGCGACCTGTCAGATCCGGGCAATCTCGTGCAGCTTGAAGAAAGGGACAACTTGTACATTCATTGTGTAAGAGGGTACCGGAGCGTTATTGCCGCTTCTATATTAAAACAGCAGGGATATAACAACCTCCGCAATATATCAGGCGGATGGGAATTCATCAGGCATACCAAGGGTATTAAAATTGTAAAAGAGGCCAGCGCGCTGAATTAGGAAAAAGTTTCACGCCCGCCTGACCGGACGGGCAGGCAAAGAAAGCAAAGCCGGCAAAGAAAATCCTTTGTGAACCTTTGTGTCTCCGTGCCTTTGTGGTTCAATGAGTTTCACGTAAAGAGGCAGCATTTTTGGTAAGTAAAATGCTCAAGACACCCATAGCTGATAGCTGACCGCTGATAGCCCCAAGCCCATAGCTCACCGCCCTTACTCCTGCAACCCACCTTTACCCTTATACAGCTTCACCGGCCCGTCCAGCTTTACTTCGAGCACAGTCATATATCCGTCCATAGCTGTTTCGGGGATATCATCAATATATACCAGCCCGGGTACAGGGCTCCACGAGATCTTGCCGACAATTTTATGTCCCAGTTGCTGGTCTGTTCCAACCACGCTGATGTTGCTGATCTTGTTGTATAGCCCTTTGATCACGATCTTTCCCAGGTTGTGAGCGGGAACAAACAGGTAGAGCGTGGAAGAATCTTTTGACAAAGTGCTTGGCCCGTAATAATGACCGGGCGGCAGGCCCGCAACTGTGTTAAAAATAGCAGCGGCATGTTTGTTGGTCCATTTGCCCAGCTCTTTCAGCAGGAATACCTGTTCCGTAGGTATCCAGCCGTCTTCACGGGGGCCGATATCAAACAGCAGGTTACCCCCGTTGCTGATGACATCAGCAAAAATGGTGATGAGCTCATAAGGCGTTTTATAGGCGCTATCGTCGGGATGATAACCCCAGTTGTTGTTGGAGGTCATGCACAATTCCCAGGGGTGCATTGACGGACGTGTGATCGGGAAATTCTGCTCCGGCGTTTCATAATCCCCATAGCCGGTAAGCCTGCCATTGATGATAGCATTGGGATTATGCTTCAGTATCATATTTCTCACTTTTTTCGCCTGCCATTCTTCCGCGCTGTGTTCCCAGTCACCGTCAAACCAGAACAGGTCCGGATTGAATTTTTCACTTAATTCCTGTATTTGTTTTTGATAAAACTCCCGGTAACGCTTCCAGCGCAGGGTATCATTTTTTATCTGGTACCTGCTGCTGTCCTTTAAAAAACCGGGATAGTCCTGGTGGCTCCAGTCAAGTATGGAAAAATAGGCGCCGGTTTTTAACCCGGCTTTCCGGGCAGCATCAAAGAAAGGTGTCAATACATCCCGGCGTGCGGGAGTGAGCCTGGCAACGCTCATGTTATTAGCCCTGGTATCCCAAAGGGCAATCCCATCGTGGTGCTTGGTGGTGATCACGGTATAACGTGCGCCGGATTCTTTGATGAGCTGTATCCATGCGTCGGGATTATAATTTTTGGCGGTAAAGCCATTAAGTTGCTTCATATAGTCGGTATACGACATCTTTTTATTATGAAATGACCAGCTTTCATCCACACCATCCACAGCGTAAATGCCCCAATGAATAAAAATGCCCAGTTTGGCATCCTTAAACCACTGCATTTTAGTGTCATTTTCATTTGCAGCCTGGGAATATGCTATTGAAATAAAAAAGAAGGGAAGACCCAGGGTTAACCATATTTGTCGCATTACCGAGTGAAACGTTTAAATGTGATAATAAAAAATTGCGGCCAAACTAATATATAAAAGCTAATCTTAAGTAAACTTATACTATTATCTAAATATATTTCTACTATTTTAAAATTTTTATTGAAATCTTTTTGTTTTTTTTGTAAAAGTTTAGTTATTTTATTGTGAAATTAAAGAAAACTCCATTATTACCTGAAATGACTGCTAAAAGCTATTTATATAAAAAGAAGATTATCAATAATCTTTATTTTTCTAAAATGCTCTCCTGTGCAGAGATAAGCAGCAAAATTGAAAAAAGCCTGTCTCTTACTACCAAGATATTAAATGAGCTTGTCAAGGAAGGGTATGTTATAGAGATTGGTCATGCCCCTTCAAGCGGCGGCAGGCGCCCACAGATGTATTCGCTGCGTGCTGATTTTATGTATACCGTAGCTGTGGCGATGGATCAGTATGTTACCCGGCTGGCAGTGATGGACATGAACAGCAATCTCGTTGGCAGCACTACCCTGATGGAGCTAAACCTTGCCAAAGACCCGGATGCGCTCCAGCAACTGGCACAAAAGATAGAGCAGGTAATTACTGATTCAGGTATAGAAAAAAGTAAAATAGTAGGCATAGGAATCGGTATGCCGGGCTTTATCAATGCCAAAGAAGGTATAAACTATTCTTTTCTGACAGGCGGTAGCAGCGTAAGCGAATATATTTCTTCCAAAACGGGCATTCCGGTATTCATTGATAATGATTCCAGCATGATAGCGCTTGCCGAATTAAAATTCGGTGTGGCATCCCGTAGTAAAAATGTAATGGTCATCAATGTGGGCTGGGGCATAGGGCTCGGGCTGGTATTGAATAATGTATTGTTCAGGGGTGAAGATGGCTTTGCGGGAGAGTTCAGCCATATTCCGCTGTTTCAGAATGGTAAATTATGCAGTTGCGGCAAAAGCGGTTGCCTCGAAACGGAAGCATCGCTGTATGCCGTAATAGATAAAGCGCTGACCGGTCTGTCTGCAGGCAGGGCTTCTATATTAAATAAAGATTCGCTGGCAAAAGAAGCTCCTGAAGATGCCGCCAATGCTATTTTCCAGGCGGCAGGGAGGGGAGACCGCTTTGCTGTGGAACTGCTGTCGGAAGCAGGATATAATATTGGTCGTGGCATTGCTATTCTCATTCATCTGTTAAACCCGGGTATAGTGGTGCTGAGCGGAAGAGGATCTGTTGCGGGAAAAATATTGCAGGCGCCTATACAGCAGGCCTTGAATGAGCACTGTATTCCCCGGCTGGCAGCCAATACCGAGATCATGATCTCCGATATCGGGCAGGATGCTGAGCTGATCGGCAGTGCGGCGCTCGTAATGGAAAAGTTTGAAAGAGGTATCCCCATGAAGAAAAAAATTTTTGAAGCAGCGTAGTACTTTGTTTTAAAATAAAAAATGTTTTAGCAGCATAATCCCTTATTTACAACCAAAAATAATCTGTAATGAAAAAAATGCGCGTTCAGCTACTGTTGCTATTAGCAGTGCTGTTTTTTAATCATGCTCTTGCCCAGCAAAAGAGAACCGTTACCGGTGAGGTAACCGATGAAAATGGTTTAGGACTTGCCGGTGTAACTATCTCCGTTAAAGGCGGTAGCAATCTCGGCGCAACGGACGCCAGCGGGCATTTCAGCGTTGCTGTTGCTTCTTCCCAACAAGTTTTAGTATTCAGTTATGTCGGGTTTGAAAAACGGGAAGTGAATATTGCGGATCAAACGAAGATAGCAGTGATGCTGAGATCCAGCATTAAGGAAAACGAAGCGGTGGTAGTGACAGCTTTAGGTATAACGAAGCAAAAAAGGTCTTTGGGCTTTTCTGTAACAGAAGTAAAAGGAGATGCTTTGGCAAAGACCAACGAAGTAAACCCGATTAATGCCTTACAGGGCAGGGTGGCAGGTGTACAGATTGATATGGGAGGCGCCGGTGGTTTGATGGCAAACTCCAAAATAGTAATTCGCGGTAACTCTACCCTGGGTAATAATAACCAACCCATTTTTGTGATAGATGGAGTAATAATGGATAATGACCAGTTTAGCGGTAATGGCCGTGATTTTGGTAATGACCTGAAGAACCTGAATATGGAAGATTTTGAAAGCGTTTCCGTATTAAAAGGATCTTCTGCTGCTGCATTGTACGGTTCGCGTGCCGTAAACGGAGTTATACTGATCACCACTAAAAAAGGAAAACAACAAAAAGGAATAGGCGTATCTGTAAGTCATTCTTTAAGCCTGACAGACCCTTATGCAGGTCCGGATTTTCAGAATGAGTTTGGCGGAGGCACAGTAGGCGATTTTTTTACAGATGCCCGGGATCCGAATTATAAGCCAACGGAGAGATGGACAACCAAGGTGTTTCCTACCGACCCGGTAACAGGTAAGCCATATATTGACAGGGGAATTGGCCGTGAGCTGGAGAACTGGGGGCCCAGGATGCTGGGACAGGATGTGATCAACTATGATGGCACTATGACCAAATATTTACCCCAGCCCAATAACTTCCTTGATGTGTTCCAGACCGGTGTGGGAAATAATACAAATGTTGCCATTGACGGGGGAACCGAGAAATCTACCTTCCGCCTGTCGTACAACCGTAACCAGGCCGAAGGTGTGGTGAGCAACAACCGGCTCACAAAAAATGCTTTTGATCTGCGGATAACGCACAAATTTACCAGCTTTCTCGATGTAGATGTAAGCGCAGCCTATTCAGATTTTACAGGCTATAATCCACCCCGTCTTGGCGGGCTGGATGCATTTGCCTCTTATAATTTTGGTAAGCTCTATTCCTGGATGATGCCCCGGAACTACGATACCAAATACTGGATGCAAAAAGAGCATTATACCAGCAAGTTTGGAGGAGTGCCTAATCCCGCCACACCGGGGGAAACTAATTTTGCCCCCGAAACCAGGTTCTGGTTTTCGCTTTTCGAGAACAACTATATTCAAAAGGAGCAGTTGTTGAGAAGCAGGGTAGCTTTCACCTTGAAACTGACCGACTGGGCAAAGTTAGTACTGGAAGGCAATATCAATAATATTTATACCCGCAACGAAACCAAAGAATTAGGACAGGGTGTAGGTTTTACAGGAGGGGCTTATTCACTTGGCTTCCAAACCAAGGAAAGCAACATGCAGAAATGGATGTTGATGATGAATAAGGATATCAACCCGGATCTTTCCATTAACGGATATATTGGCGGAGAAGCGCTACACTCCAAGATCACGTATGAAACAAGTTCAACCAATGGCGGATTAAGCTATCCCGGAAATTATTTTATTGCAAATTCTGTACTTCAGCCCACAACTTCGGCTGGTCTTAGAAACCAGAAGGTATTCAATTCGTTATACGCAAGCGCAGATATCGCCTTTAAGAACATGCTGTTCCTGCAGGCTACCTGGAGGGGAGACTGGAGCAGCGCCCTTACCTACACTAACGGAATGGGCAACAATTTTTACACTTATCCCGCGGTTAGTTTGGCGTGGATATTTACAGAAACCTTTAAAGAAAACATGCCTGCTTGGATCAGCTATGGAAAGCTCAGAGGCAATATAGCCGCATTGGGAGGAGATACCGATCCGGGTAAGATCAACCCGGGATTTGCTTTTAGTGGTTACAGTACCGCCAATGGTCAGAATGTTCCGATCTCTACTTATAGCAGCAGCTCCGTGTTGCAGCCTAATCTCAAACCTCAGAACAAGATCTCCAAAGAGCTGGGCCTCGAAATGCGCTTTCTTAACAATCGTGTAGGCTTCGACGTAAGTGTGTACCAGGATAATACCAGGAACCAGTTATTGGATATAACAACGCCTGGTGAATCGGGAGTGAGCACAATATTCATTAACGCAGGAAATATTCAAAACAGGGGTATTGAAATTTCTGTAGATGCTACTCCTGTGCGAAGCAAAAATTTCAGTTGGAATACTGCTGTGAATTATGCTGTTAACAGGAATAAAATTATTGACCTGTATCCCGGCAGAACAGAGTATGACCTCGGAGCCAACATAGGAGAGATCAGTACCTGGGCAGTTGTGGGCAAATCTTACGGAACATTAAGGACTCAAATTCACTCTACCGCTTTTCAGGCAGTAGACGGGAACGGAAAACCTATTGATGATCCCAGGAATGGTTTGCCGATACTTGCATGGAGAAGTGATTCAAGAACAGCTTTTCCGGCCCGCAGTAATCAGTGGCAGGATGTAGGAGATATTAATGCAAAATTCAGAGGCGGTTGGGATAATACCTTTACTTATAAAAACTTTAGCCTGAATGTTTTGCTTGATGCAAAAATTGGAGGTGATTTTGTAGCATTAAGTTACAGGTATGGTACCCATACCGGGGTATTCCCTAATTCATTGCAGGGGCGTGATAAACAGAACGGTGGTATTGTATGGACATCTGCCTATGCTAACGACGGAGGTACTTATGATGACGGTATTATCCCGCAGGGCGTTTTTGCCCCGGGGCAAACAGTAGATAAGCCTGGTGGGGGAACCGCTGATGTAGGCGGTATGACCTACCAGGAAGCTTATGATCAGGGATTGGTAGAACCTTCTCACCTGCCGCAGTTTTTTTATCGCTATGGATCTTCCTCTACCGGAGTGGCTGATTACTGGATATTAAAAAATTCGTGGATCTCTTTGCGCCAGGTCGCTTTGTCCTACGCCGTATCGCCCCAAATATACCAGAAGCTTAAATTGAGAGGGCTGTCGGTATCTGCTGTAGGGCGTAACCTCATGTACCTGCACAATACCCTGCCTTATAATTTTAACCCTGAGTCAAACAACTCTAATAATACGGCGTATTCCGGCGAAGAGGGCTTTTTGCCAATGATGAGAACTTTTGTGTTTACTATAAGAGCCGCATTTTAATTTCATTCATCACACTTAATTCAATTCAGATGCAACTCAGATCACGATATATCATTGCCGGCGCCTTGTTATTAACAGGTGTTTCCTGCACAAAAAATTTTGGAGATATTAATACCGATAAAACCATTGTTACCACTCCCGATGTTAAATATCTGCTCACCTATTCACAGGAGAAATTAGCTACTTATAATGGCGGAGAATGGATATGGGAAGGTATGGAGCAGTTGTTTCGCTACACCCAGCATGTGAGTGCGAGTCCTTATGAGATCACTAACAATGTAAATGCCCGTTATAGTGTTTACTACAGCCAGATCCTGCCCAACCTGTACGAAGTAAGACGACAGATCGCAGCAAAGGCAGACAAAGACAATTATCAGAAAATAGCGGCAATTACTCATATCATCCAGGCATTGCATGGTATAAAGGTGACCGATATGAACGGGTCAATTCCCTATACTGAGGCAGAACAGGGTAGATATGAAGGCAACTACAGCCCGGTATATAATAACCAGGAAACACTTTTTAATACCTGGTTGTCTGAACTCGATAACTCAATCAGTATTCTGTCAAATGCAGGGTTACCTGACCAGGTGGATATCAGTACTGCTGATATTTTTTATAAAGGCAACTGGACAAAGTGGATAAAGCTTGCCAATACGCTCAAGCTGAGGATCGCGGCAAGGTTGGAAAGCCAAAATACAGCAAAAACAAAGGAGATATTCAAACAGGTAATGCAGGATGCTGTAGGGCCAATTGATAATGATGAGGCCCAGCTATCTTATACCAATCCTAATTTTTCACCTTTTGGAAATGATATCAACTATAGAAGTATTCGCTATGGCAGTACTTCCATTATCAATTTCCTTAAAAAGGCGAATGACCCCCGGTTGCCAATTTATTTTGAAGATAATGGATTGAGCAAACAGATATTTGTAGACAATGGGGTCACTCCTCCCTCATTTATGGATATCAATGATCCGGAGATCCAGTTCCAGGGAGCACCGGCAGACTGGACGACCAATCCCACCGTTGCTGCATATATCAGCAATGCATTCCCCATAAACGGCACCAACTACTTTCTGATCTCGCCTATCAACAGGCGATTCTTTTCTCCCAAAATGAATGGGCTTACCGGCAACTATACGGATGTAATAGTAACGAATGCAGAATCTTGTTTGCTGGTAGCCGAGTTTATACAAAAGGGATATGGTGATGGCATTAATACAAAAGGCTCTGCCGGGGACTGGTATACAAAAGGAGTAACCTCATCTATCAAAACTATGAACAGCATTGCAATAGCTGCACAGTCGGCAACAGGCTATACCGGAGACGGTGCGGCTGCAATTGAAACTTACTTAAATGGCGATGATGTTAAGTTTAACGGCGTAAACGATCTTGAACGGATCTATATACAGGAATACCTGAACTTTTATAGGAATGCAAGCGAGGCTTTTGTGATGGTGCGCCGTACGGGATATCCGAAGAAATCATCAACCTATTATGCCCGTGAGCCATTTACCGAAGCTATCCCACGCCGTTGGTGGACTACTGATCCCGGAGAGGTGAATAGAGCAAACTGGAATGCAGCATTAAGTGAGCAGGGATTCACGCCTAATGCACAGGACGTGACAACCTTGAGCACGCAAAGAATTTGGTATGATAAAAACGCCCCGGATTTTGGGGGAGGGAATTAATATTTTTTAACCGACATAAAACAATTTCTTAATAAAAAAACTATTGGCAACCGACTAACAACCATAACCAAAATTAAACCAATTTTTAACCTCCAAACAATCTACAATGAGAGCATTGTCATTAAGATTGCTGCTTGTTCTTTTTTTAGGAACAGGCAGCATCATCTCTTTTGCCCAGGAAAGCAGAAAGATTTCCGGCACGGTAAAAGATGAGAAAGGTGCAGCTTTAGCTGCTGCAACCATTTATGTAAAAGGTACTCCACTGTCAACAATCACTGATGAAAATGGCCATTACAATATTACGGTAACCGGTAAAAACCCGGTGCTTGTGATTAGCTCAGTTGGGTTCACTACCAAAGAATTGAAACCGGGTAGTGGAACAACTTTTGATATAGAATTGTCATCTTCTGCGGCTAATATGGATGAGGTAGTGGTAACGGCTTTGGGTGTAAAGCGGGATAAGCGCTCAATCGGGTTTGCTGTACAGCAGGTGAAAGCAGAAGATGTTACCGTTGCTGCCCCCGTAGATGTTGCACAGGGATTAATGGGAAAAGTTGCAGGATTGAATATCTCAACCAGCAATGGATTAAACAATGCGTCTTCAAGGATAGTAATAAGAGGCAATAATACTGTTACCGGTAATAATCAGCCGCTGATAGTAATAGATGGTGCCATAATAGATAATAAACCCCTGGCACAATCCAACATAGAGGTAGCAGATGGCATGCGGGATTGGGGAAATTATCTGAGTTACCTGAATATGGATAATATTGAAACTGTTTCAGTTTTAAAAGGGCCAAATGCGGCAGCTTTGTACGGTGCAAGAGGGGCTAACGGAGTAATATTGATAACCAGCAAAAAGGGTTCCCGTCTTAAAGGCATAGGCGTTAACTATAACTTCAGCACCAATTTCAACAATGTTTACAGGTTCCAGGATTTGCAGAATGAATATGGCGGAGGTTTTGCCGCAGGTTTATGGACTGCGAACCCGGAATTGCCGAAAACCAGTACCGGTGAATACTATTTACCCACCTTATATGGTGGGTCCAGTTATGGAACCGGGGGCTCGGGTATAGGCGGTTCCCACGGCACCATCCCCGGCGGTTTTTATACAGCAGATATCTTTAGCTGGTTTGGCGCAAGTTCATCATGGGGACCCCGGTTAAACGGGCAGATGGTGCGCTGGTGGGATGGTGAATTAAGACCCTATTCCCCTCAGCCAGATAACAGGGAAGCTTACTATAGGCAAGGTAATGAAACAACACACAATGTTTCCTTTTCCGGCGGCGGTGACTTTGGAACAGTCCGTTTGTCTGCTTCAAGAACAGACGGGACTGCAGTAGTACCTAATACCAATAATAATAATACCAACTTCGCTTTAGGATCAAATCTTAAAATTTCAAAAGCGATCAGCGCAGAAATAAATGTGGCGTATAATCAAAGTTTCAGGTTGAATACGCCGGAAATAGGAACAAACAATTCCTGGGCTAAATTTTCCATTTATGGAATGTCGAGAGAATATAAACCATTGGAATATCAATATTATAAAAATCCGGACGGCTCAAAGCATGATTTTGGCTCAGCATACCCTCATCAGGAATACAGCCGAGACCTTTACTGGAAATTTTATGAACAAAACAGTCGTTTGAACAGGGATGAGCTGATTTCTACTATCAAACTGAACGCTGAGATCACTCCCTGGTTAAATGCATTTGTAAGGACTTCTGCAAATTTGATTGCTACCAGGTTTGAAACAATTAATAATACAACTAACTCAGATAAAGTTTCCGGAGGATACTTTGAGAAAAACATTGACAAAGATAAATTATTGAATACAGACCTGATGGTCACCGCTCATAAAAACGACCTTTTCTTTAATGGGTTTAATGCCAGCGTTTCTGCGATGTTCAATGCATATAGCAATAGATCTACCGGTGTATATGGTAAGAACGGCGGGAAATTCTTAGTGCCTGATGTTTACTCACTTAACAATATTGTTGATGTAGACAGGTCAAATAAAGATAAATATTATGCAGGTGAAAGAAGATATGAGGTGGAATCGCAATCATTGCTGGGAATGTTAAATTTGAGCTATAAAAATTATTTATTTCTTGATGTTACGGGAAGAAATGATGTCAACTCAACTTTAACACCAAGTAAGAATTCTACATTTTATCCTTCAGCCAGCCTCGGGTTTGTTTTCACCGATGCATTGAATATGGGTAGTTTAAGCAATGTACTTTCTTATGGTAAACTCAGGCTGGCTTATGGTGAAAGTGCTAATGCCTCTGATCCATATAAACTTGGCTTTACATACGATGTAGGCTCATTCGGAGGATATCCTACCAATTCAATACCCGCTACTTTGAGCCCCGAGGAATTAGGATTCCAAACATCCAGCTCTGTAGAAGTGGGAGCAAGCTTAGGCTTTTTTCAGGACAGGATCAATCTTGATTTTACATATTACAGCATAAGATCGCAGAATCAGATATTGTCTGCTGATATAGCGCCATCCTCAGGCGCCACGGGAGTTACCTTTAATTCAGGTGAGTTGACTAACAGGGGAGTAGAATTTATCATCAACGCAGCAGTAGTCAGAAACAGAAATTTCAGTTGGAATCTTACGGTTAATGGCGCCAAAAATGAGAACAAGGTTGTATCCCTGGCTCCCGGTATACGTGAGCTGAGGATAGCTGATGTATTTGGGAATTTGGGTGTATTTATGAAAGTAACACCAGGTGAAAGTTATGGAACCATTTATGGAACCGACTTTGAAAGAGATAAAGAAGGAAACAGGTTATTGTATAATGTAAAAGATAATGCAGGCAATGTAGTGGGTACTTTATATAAGGCCACTAACGAGCCGGTAGCAATTGGTAATGCTGCGCCTAAACTTACAGGTGGTATTGGTAATACAATCCGTTATAAAAACTTCAGCCTTTATGGATTGGTAGACTTTAAGTTAGGCGGAGATATTTATTCATTCGATCATTCTACTGCAATGGGAAGCGGTATATCTCCTGAAACGGTAGTTGAAAGAAATGGCGGAGGCCTGCCTTATATGTTTCCCGATGGTACAACTGCCAATGTAGGCGTAATAATGGAGGGATATAATATAGATGATGATGAAATGAATACAAGAATAGTAAATCCTATTTATAAATATGCAGGTTCTTATACTGGATGGACGCATCTTAACAGGCCAAGAAGTTTGTCTGTATTCGAAAATTCGTGGGTTAAAATGAGAGAGGTTGCTTTGTCGTATAGTTTGCCTCAGAACATTATCAATTCAACCAAGATTTTCCAGAATTTATCTGTATCGATTATCGGCAGAAACCTGTTTTACATTTATTCAAGTTTGCCGGATCATCTGAATCCTGAAGCAATTAATGGAATAGGTAATGGACAAGGGCTTCAATGGTCTGGTATGCCAAGTATCAGATCTCTCGGGATAAGTCTGAAAGCTCAATTCTAACTAATAATTCTACAGAATATGAAAAGTAAATATATAAAAAGACCTTTATTGCCGGTGATGCTTGCATGCTCAGTGGTAATGATTATATCTTCCTGTAAAAAGGATTTCGGCGATCTGAACAAGCCCTGGGACAATAAGACTTATGTTGCTAAAATTCCGGAGCTTTATAATAATATAGCTTCAGGAATGACAGAAAACGGACGGGGACTGTTTTCATCGTTTTTATATCAGGCTACTCAGTTGGCCGCTAACTATTCTGCCTCCGGCTATCGGTTAGATAATTCAGTTGGGGGAATATGGGAGAACTATTATTTTGCTCTTGCTGATTACAGGAAAACATTAGATCTCATCGATGCCGATACCGCTGCAGCTAAAATGACTAATATAAAAGCAATGCTTACTACACTTATGGCTTTTAAAACTTTAAGAAACACCACACTTTATGGCAATATGCCGTATAGTGAAGCGGGCAAGTCTTTTTATGGTGCTGAATATTACAGGCCGGTATACGATGATCAGTCCGGTATCTTTACTGCAGCCCTGGAAGATCTGAAATGGAGTGTTGATAATTTTACAACCGCTTCAGATCAGGTGTCAATGGGACCGGGTGAAACATTGTTTAAAAATGATATCCCTACCTGGATAAAGTTTGCAAACTCACTACGGCTCAGGTATGCCTTAGTGATGCGTGAAAAGAATTCCGCTGCAGCAGACGCCATTATTGCTGAAGCATTAACCAAGCCGTTGCTGGGACCTGATGATTTTCTTGGAACCACTAATGTTGCAGGGCTCCTGATTGACAGGGCCGGCGCCTTTAGAGGTAATGCTTATGTGCGTATGGGATCTACCATTTGGGAAGCTATGTCCAGTTCTAATGCAGAAGACGGTTCAGGCATCTTTGATCTTCGTACAAAAATCTTCTTTGAACCTAACAGCGATGGGAAATGGAAACCATATCCTCAGAATCCTCCAAATGGCACGCTGGCAGAAACAACTAATGGTACAGTTAATGGGAAAAATAATGATCCCTACGCTGATGTAAGATTGACTACATGGGATCCCACTGGTGACTATTATTATTCCCCTTTGAATATTTATTATGTAGGCGACAAAACTTTCCCTGATTTATTTATAACAGGTGCGGAAGTAAGTTTTTTAAAGGCCGAAATTTATAACAGAGGTATTGGTGGAGTAACCGCTAATCCTGCTATGGCTGAGCAATTTTATGAAGAAGGTATCACTTCTTCTGTTAAGTTCTGGTTTATGCTGGCGAATGGTTCTTCAGTATGGACTGTCAATAGACCTGCCGCTGAGCCTACTGTTTCTGAATTAAATGCTATGTTATCAAATCCTGCTGTGGCATATAGTGCCACGCCGGCTGATGCCTTGAAACAGATTTATAAACAAAGCTGGATCGCATTATTTCACCAGCCGTTTGACGCATGGACATTACAACGCAGGACAGGTTATGCAACGCCTAATGTTCCGCTTGCCTCCACCAGTGAGTCTTTAAATATGAACAGGCTGGTATACCCAACTGGAGAGATCTCGTCTAATTATGACAACTGGAAGACTGCTACAGGCGGAACAGATGACAAAGCCGTGAAACCCTGGTTTATGCCATAGTCAAATAACTGTTTTGAGTAAACACAAATAAACATTTCATATTAATCATAAGTTATGAAACAATACTTTAATTTTTTTATAATCTTCTTTGTGCTTACTGCAGGTTGTACAAAGGAAGAATCTGATAAAGTAGGCGGCAGACCCGGAGAATCGGCCGGCATTTATATATTGCAGGCTACATCTCAACAGGTGTCTTTTAATAGCTGGGTTGTTGAGGATATGGATCATAGTACCAAATTGAATGTAGCATCTGGGGTAGCCACAAAGCAGGATGTGCAGGTTTCATTGGAAGTAAATAATGCACTTGTTGATGCATATAATGCAGCTTATAATAAAGAATATATAATTCTGCCCTCATCAGCATATGAACTTTCGGGCAATACTGTTACAATTCCAAATGGCCAACAGGTCTCTTCCGATGTTAGCCTTACATTCAACACTCAGAGTCTTAATTACAGGAATACTTATATTCTTCCTGTTGTAATTACGGGGGGAGCAGGTGTTAGCGAAAGCTCTTCTAAAATATATTACATTATTAAACCCACTTTAAAAGATTTTGACAGAACAGGCTGGTCAATACATGATTTTGATTCTGAGGAAGCCACCGGGGAAGGTCCTAATAACGGGAGGGCTGTTTTTGTACTTGATAATGTTTTGACCACTTTCTGGCATACACAATGGGATGGGGCAAACCCGCCTCTGCCACATCATATATCTATAGACATGCAGGAGGCGCAAACAATGCATGGCATATGGTTGATAAACAGGCAGGGCGCCAGTGGCGGGGCAGCTACCAAAGTAACCGTTGCCACGAGCAGCAATGGCAGCGCCTGGTCAGATGAAGGCTCATATACCCTGGCGGTAACGAATGATAAGCAGTATATTTATTTTGACGAAGATGTGGTTGCACAATATTTCAGGATTACTGTTACTGAAACAAAAGATAATACCAACCATACTTTTTTTGCCGAAATAGGAGCAATGTAAATATGATTTTTGTCCTGTTCAATGTAAAGACCGGTCCAATTAAAATTGGCCGGTCTTCGCTTTAATAAACTAATTTCGATATTATTAAAATCACAATTGATGTCATCCCGGAGAAAATTTATACAAGCATCCGTTCTTGGTTCTGTGGTCATTGCAGGGAATAAGAAAATTTTAGCACAATCTGTTCTGCCTGCCCCGGTCATTGACCAGCCGGTAGTAGTATCTACCTGGGATTTTGGCAAAACAGCTAATGCGGAAGCCTGGAAGATACTTGCAGCAAAAGGCAGAGCCCTGGATGCAGTGGAAGCCGGTGTAAAGATCCCGGAAGCAGATCCTTCGAATCAAACCATAGGTTATGGAGGACTGCCCGACAGGGATGGGCATGTAACGCTCGATGCCTGTATCATGGATGAGTTTTATAACTGCGGCTCAGTGATGGCGCTGGAACATATTACACATGCCATATCTGTGGCAAGATTAGTGATGGAAAAAACACCACATATAGTACTTGCCGGCGATGGTGCCCTCCAGTTCGCGCTTGCTAATGGATTTAAAAAAGAAAACCTGCTTACCCCGGCCAGCGAAAAAGCATGGAAAGAATGGTTGAAAACGGCAAAATATGAGCCGGTGATGAATATCGAGAACAAGCTGTTCGACAAAGATCACGACCCGATGCCCGGCGGTCCCAACAATCACGACACTATTGGTATGCTGGCTATGGATGCAAAAGGCAATCTCGGCGGCGCATGCACTACCAGCGGTATGGCATTCAAAATGCACGGGCGCGTAGGCGACTCTCCCATCATAGGTGCAGGATTGTATGTGGATAATGAAGTAGGATCTGCTACTTCTTCGGGAGTGGGGGAAGAGGTGATCCGTATAGTAGGCTCTCACCTGGTGGTGGAGCTGATGCGGCAGGGCCACAGCCCCGAAAATGCATGTAAGGAAGCTGTGCAGAGGATCATAAAACGCAACCCGGAAAAAGCCAAGAATATCCAGGTTGGATTTGTAGCGCTCAATAAGAAAGGTCAGTATGGCGCTTATGCATTACAGAAGGGATTTACTATTTCTGTAAGAAATGCCAAAGAAGATAAGGTATACCATTCCAAAAGTATTTATTAATCTAATAATCAAGGAATTTTCCGATGCGCTTATTAAAAATAAATGGCCTTCCATAATTTGATTCCTGATTTTTGATTCTATCATCGTTAATTATTCTATACATTGTGTTGGATGGGATGTCAATAAAAACAATTTCTTTGGTTTTATTATTAAATATTTGGCTTTCCCCTGTTGGCATCCAGTCGCTTCCATCCCAATAAATCAAATGACAAACTTCATTAGGCTCAAGCCAATTTATTCTGTCTGTCCTTAACCTCACAACTGTTTTCTCTTCAGTACTAACTGTCAACGGTTGTTGTAGACCATTATCGTCTAAAAGGAATGCATTGCCAGCCAAAATAATTTTATTCGTTTCAAAAAATAGGGGGGTGTATAAAATATTATTGGACATTGATTTGAACTCTGCCCTATTGCCGATTATTGGGGCAATTTGAACAGTTTGCCAATATTTTCCATTTAATACACCAAGGTATACGTACTTTTTTTCTGCTGAAACATCCTTTATATTTACTTGTACATTAGAAACTGGCAGATATTCCTGGGTGATATCGGTAATTGCGGAATCATAAAAAAGCTCTGGAATGTTTTTTAAATCTTCACTGCTTATTTTGCAATTTTGAAAAGCATATTTTTTTCTGAAATCTTTAGCCAAATGTGCACCACTTACGGGTTATCGTGGCATATATTTGATGCAAGCTTCTCTACCAGCATCATTTGGAGCACTCGGACACGCTTCTTTATTTGATGGCTATAGTTGTGTTGGTGGTGTTGGGCATTGTTATTTTAATGCTGAAGGAGGTGTATATCAAATCAGACTTTGGGCATTGCCTAATTGCTAAGTGAAAATTAAATTATATGAAATCAGCTACATTAATTGGGAGAGTTTTAGTTGTGTTTTTTTGTTTGTCTTTTTTTCATGGGTTTTCACAAAGTAAAAATACACTCCACCTTGATGTAATTAAAAACTATGGAATAAAATTAGACGGAGGCTGCAGTTATTTTACCTTAGATTCAATTCCGATTGAGTCAAATAATTTTATTTTTATTGTTAGTTCAAAAGACATCGGATTTTTTACCATTAATAATAAAAACGTTTATTTAAAAAGAACAAAACGAAATAGGTTAAATAAAGACCAATATACTGATATCTTCCTGGGCAATGATTATGAAGTAAGACTTAAGATAAAAAAGGTTGGAAAATTTGATGACTATTATTCATTATTCCAAGGGACCTTACAAGTAAAGCAGAATGACAAGGAGTGCCTTCTAAAAATACATGGTAAAGTTGGAGAACTGTGATTTTTACTCTCTATTTAACCCAAAACTCTCATGAGTATTCTATATTTTATGGGGGGTATTTTGGAACTTTACGCGACAACAGGATAGGCTGTTCAAGTTAGGCATCTTTATGTAGATGACTAAATTTAAGCCAGATCAACACTTTAGATGCTGATATTTAAACTCTCAAGACTGCTTAAGAAACTGAAGTTTTTGCGAACACAGGATTTCTGCTTATACTTATAAGAAGTACGATTGTAAAGATTATTTAGCTCACAAAACGCTTTGAAGTTCAGTTATTGCCTATTTATAGACTATGCTTTGTAGCGCTCAATAAGAAAGGACAATATGGGGCTTATGCATTACAGAAAGGATTTACCATTTCGGTAAGAAATGCCAAAGAAGATAAGGTATACCATTCGAAAAGTATTTACTAGGGAAAGCTGACCATTAACATCCCATACCAAAATCAGCAAACTATATAATACGGGTATCTGTCATTAAAGCGTGCCGGTTGCCCGGAAGAAGTGGCAGGCGTCGCTTGTTTTCTTGCAGGACCGGATGCTCTTATATTACCGGGTCTGTTATTACGGTAGATGGCGGACTGCCTATTACATTTTAACTTATTGTCAAACGTGAGACGGGAAGCGTGAGAGGATAAAGGAGAGACGAGAACTTCCTCTCACCTTTATCCTCTCACCTTTCACGATAATATCATTTGATTGACTCAACCATCCTTGCGGTTGACCGCGATTGTTCTATCTTTAATCGCAGATCATTATTACAGGAGAAATACACACAATCATTAATTTAATAGCGCTTATGCCTTCAAAATACATGCTCTCTCTCCCTTGTCGTATATTATTCTTCTGCACTTTTCTTTTATTTTCCTGCTCCGTAAAAGAGCATGTAGTTCACCGGCTTGACCCTCAGCCCCACAGTTATATTGTGTTTATAGGAAACACTTTCGCGGAGCGGTTGCAGTACTACAACTACTTTGAGCCGTTGTTGTATGCGAGCTTTCCCGATCGCGATCTAACCGTAAGGAACCTGGGATGGAGCGGGGATGAGATCAATACCCGTTCCCGCCCTTTGAATTTTCCTTCACAGGATGAATACCTTACAAAGCTGAAAGCGGATATTATTTTTGCCTGCTATGGTTTGAATGAAGCGTTTAAAGGACCCGACAGCCTTGACAGCTTTAAACAACAGTTGATCGCTTACCTGCAGCACCTGCAACAGCAAAAGTATAATGGTAATACTTCTCCGGAAATTATACTGGTATCTCCCATCGCTCATGAAAAGCTGGGCGGCTTTTTGCCCGATCCGGCAGCGCATAATAAGAACCTTAGTCTTTATACAGAAGGCATGCAGGAGGTCGCAAAAAAATTGAATATCCCTTTCATCAATCTTTTTGAACCATCAAAAAAGCTGTCGGCAGGCGCCGATTCCATCACTATTAATGGTATTCATCTTAACGATGCAGGATACAAAGCCGTGAGTGAAATAATGGCCGGGTCGCTGGCACTTCCGGTCAGCACATGGAAGTCTGATGCATACACGGCAAACCTGAAAAAAATAATTGACTGGAAAAACCGGCAGTTCTTTTATTTGTACAGGGCGGTGAACAGCGAGTATATTGTAGGCCGGCGCAAGGAGCCCTGGGTGCAGCCGCCCGGCGGGCCGATCTCCTATCCCCACGAGCTGGCAAAATTGAATAACATGGTCACCCGATTAGACAGCATTGTGTGGGCGCAAAGCAAAAAAGACAATGCCGATCATTTTGTGCAGGCGGATAAAATATTAAATGATACTATCCAGTATATACCAATAGACAAAGCTGTAATAAAGAAACCAGGCACAGACCAGTTTATTTTGCCTGAAGGATACGAGATCAATCTCTTTGCATCTGAGGCGGATTTCTCGCTCACCAACCCGGTAAAAATGACTTTCGATCCGCAGGGCAGGTTATGGGTTGCAGATATGGCTTCCTATCCGCAATACTTGCCGGGTGCACAGCCCAATGATAAAATTGTTGTTCTCGAAGACAGCAATGGCGATGGCATCGCCGATAAGGAAACCATTTTTGCAGACAGCCTGTACCTGCCTACCAGCATAGCGCTGGGCAATGGAGGAGTGTATGTATCACAGCCGCCGAATATATTGTTTCTAAAAGATACCGATGGAGATGGAAAAGCAGATCAGAAAGAGATCATACTGCACGGGTTTGGAACGGAAGACGTGCATCATTCCATAGATACTTATACATGGGGACCCGATGGTGCGCTGTACTGGCATACAGGCACTTTTTTGCACTCGCAGGTGGAAACACCTTACGGACCGCAACGGGGAGACTACGGCGTTACCTGGCGCTTTGAACCGCTCACGCAAAAACTAGAATCCTATGTTTCTTATCCCTATGCTAATCCCTGGGGAAATGTATTTGCCCGCAACGGCACGCAGATCATAAGCGATGTGTCTACCGGTATGAACTATTTTGCACCGCCGCTGACGGTAGCGACCAGCTATCCCCGGAAACTGACTGGCATGAAAGACTTTTTAACATCGTCTGCAAAACCCAAGACCTGCGGTACCGAGATCATCTCCAGCAACAACTTTCCCGATGAAGTCCAGGGCAATGTGCTCTTCAACACTTTCATCGGTTTCCAGGGCATCAAACAGCACCGTATACACGAAGATGGCAGCGGCATCATGGCTCATGAAACAGCACCGCTGCTTCAATCCACAGACCCCAACTTCCGACCGGTTGATCTGCAGTTTGGCCCCGACGGCGCTTTGTATGTGGCAGACTGGTACAATCCTGTCATCAATCATGGAGAAAGAGCATTGCGCGATACCCTGCGCGATCATACCCATGGCCGGATATGGAGGATCACCTATAAAAACAAAAAACTATCACCGGTCGTTGATCTTACAAAGCTTACCATAGAACAACTACTTGATCAGCTTAAGGCATACGAGAACAGGCTGCGGTACAGGGTCCGCACGCAGCTCAGGCAATTGCCTGCTGAAACGGTTATCCCTGCTTTGCAAAAATGGATCGCGGCGCTGGATGTTAATGACAAAGATTATGAGCAGAACAGGTTAGAAGCTTTATGGGTATACCAGCAGTTCAATGTGCCTGATGAAAAATTGCTGGATGAATTATTGAAAAGCAAAGATCCGCATATAAGAACCGCCGCCACAAGGGTTTTGTTTTACTGGAGAGATGCTATAAAAGACGCGGCGCCCGGACTTATCCGTATGTCGCAGGACAGTTCGGCTAATGTAAGGCTGCAGGCTATTGTATCCTTAAGCTATTTTAATACGGAAGAGGCTGTCAACGCTTTGCTGGCAACAACAACACTGCCTACCGATTATTATATTGATTATGCATTACAGCAGGCCTTCAGGTATTTACAGCCTGTATGGATGGCTATGTTTAAAAAAGATAAGTATTTCCTGGCCAATGAGCCGGAAAAAGCCCGCCGTTTGCTCAGTTCCCTTTCCAGTGAAAAGGAATTACAGGTTCCCGGCTTTATCACCGATGATCCTACCTGGCCAAAATATGCTTACAAGGCGCTTACTGATAATGACTACAACGAATTAAAGGATGCAGCAGCCGTAACTGCTTTTAGAAAAAGTCTTCAGACTTCTGTCGTAGAGGCACAAACATCAGAAGTTTCCATTCCGGGGAAGACAGTGATCCGTTTAACCGCGGTGTCCGGCAGGATGGCTTTCGATAAAACTTCCATTACTGTTACCGCAGGCAGAGAGATTGCGCTGATCTTTGAAAATACAGATGGTATGCCCCATAATGTAGTGATCCTTACACCGGGCAGTACCGAAAAAGCAGGAAAGGCAGCAGAAGCAATGGCAGCACAAAAAGACGGCTATGAAAAGAGCTTTATTCCCAATATCCCGGAAGTGTTATTTGCTATGCCACTCGTAAGCAGCGGAAAAAATTTCAGGCTTGACTTTAAAGCGCCCCGCAAGCCGGGCGAATATCCTTTTATATGCTCCTTTCCCGGCCACTGGCAAACCATGAAAGGGGTAATAAACGTGGTGAAATAGATAAAGGGGGTGTATTTCAAATTGGTCCAGCAGGCGCGCCTGCAAAACATGGGATATACCGATCTGAAGATCATTCAGGCGGGCGAAAAACCTGACTGCCGACAGGCAGGCTTTGTACTTCCTTTGCGGTTAATTTTTTTACCGCAAAGGGCGCTAAGGAATTACGCCCGCCTGAATGCCTGGTCGGGCAGGCAAAGACCACAAAGAGGTTTCCAATCTTCTTCCGAACCTTCGGAAGGTTGGAAACCCCTTTCCATATTTACGTATCAGACACGGACAGATTTATGCCTGATAAAATTCATCCTACCCATTTCTTTCTTAAGTTTAAAGAAATTTTCATCTTTCTTATTTATTGAATAGGTAGTAGTAAAAACTAATAATTCACGGATGCCGGTTTTATTAAAAGAAAACAAAAGTACTGAGCTAAAAAGCAGTTTTGGCGATGGGGTTATTGAAACACTATCTGCTTTTGCTAATACCAGTGGCGGAAAAGTATATATAGGCCTTGATGGGAAAGGAAAGCCTGTTAAGGGGTTTACTATTGGTGCAGAAACATTGCAGAAATGGAGAGGAATTTCTTAATGGTTTGCATGTGTCTATATCCTATATGCAGCAGAAGACAAGACATGGAAAACGTGAGCGAAAACGTGAGTGAAAAACTTTCCCCTAATCAGCAAAAAATGATCAATGCCATAAAAGAGAACAAGAAGATCACCTATACAGAACTATCAGCTTGTATAAGAATACTATTCTCAAATAAAATTGATCTGACAACATGTTATACCGTTTTGCTTTACTTTTTATATTAGCCGTACATTGTTGCTTCGCACAGCAGGAAATTCCTTTATACATCGGGAATATTCCCAATGCAACAGACGCTGCCAATGAAGAATTTAAGGAAGCCAATGACCAGGTAGATTCACTCACTTTCAAGGTATCCGTTCCAACGCTTACTGTTTTTCTTCCGCCAAAGGATAAAGCAAATGGTACGGCTGTTATTATTTGTCCCGGCGGCGGATATCATGTGTTGCTTACCAAACGTGAGGGGAGCGATGTAGCCCGTGCTTTCAGCCGGCTGGGCGTGGCTGCTTTTGTTTTGAAGTACAGGCTCCCTTCCGCCAAAACCATGAAAGACAGATCCATCGGTCCGCTGCAGGATGCGCAGCGCGCCATTCAGTTGGTCCGGCAAAAGGCGGGTCGGTGGAATATTGATCCGCAAAAGATCGGTATCATGGGATTTTCTGCAGGAGGACACCTGGCTGCTACTGCAGGTACGCATTACGATGAGGTTTTGATTGAGAATGCAAAAGCCGCCGACCTTCGCCCCGGTTTTATGCTGCTCATCAACCCGGTGATCAGTTTTACCGATAGCATAGGACACACCGGCTCGCGCAATAACTTACTGGGTGACACCATTACGGAGCAACAGATACTTCGCTTTTCCAATGAGCTGTATGTTACCGGCGCAACACCTCCTGCTTTTCTGGTACACTCCAACGCCGATATAGTAGTGCCTGTAGCCAACAGCCTTTCTTTTTATGCTGCTCTTCAACGCAACGGCGTAACCGCCGGGCTGCATATTTATGCGAAGGGAGAACATGGGTTCCTTACTGCGCCCTCTTTTGATGAATGGTTTGGCAGGTGTGTATACTGGATGCAACAAATGGAGCTGATCCCTGCATTTAATTGATGCATCCCGAAACCTGTGACAATCTCAAATCTTAAATTTCAAATCTTTAAAGGCTCATCATCTCCTTAAATTTCACCGCCTGTCTTCGGCTTACTTCAATTTTTTCACCGCCTTTAATTTCCAGCAACAGCCCCCCGTTAAAATATGGCTCTACTCTTTCTATCATACGGAGATTGACAATATGTTTACGATTGGCGCGAAAAAAAACTTTTTCATCAAGTCTTTCTTCAAGTGCATTAAGTGATTTCAGGATCAGAGGCTTGTGTGTGCTGAAAAATACTTTCGCATAATTACCCACGCTTTCAAAAAGCCTTATTTCGCTCAGTTTTACAAACCAGCAACGTTCGCCATCCTTTACAAATACCTGGTCGTTCTCGCCAAGCACACCGCGATTTACTATCGAACCGCCCTGAGCGGTTGCTCCAACTGCTTCTCTTTCTTCTGCATACTCCAGCTTATGCAATGCATCTGCCAGGCGCTTGGGCTCTACAGGCTTCAGGAGATAATCCAATGCATTTACTTCGAATGCTTTTAAGGCATATTCATCATAAGCAGTGGTAAAGATTACCTGCGGCATCCTGTCTATTTCTGTAAGCAGGTCAAAACCGGTTTTCCCGGGCATCTGTATATCAAGAAATACCAGGTCGGGTACCATGTGCTCTATTTTTTCAATGCCCTCATTGGCATTTGCCGCCTCGGCAATAACTTCTATTTCGGGATGATCCTGCAATAATTTTTTTAATTCAGCCCTCGCCAGTCTTTCATCATCAATGATAATTGCTCTCTTTGTCATATTGTGTAGTATTAAATCAATCCAAATTGTATTATCGGGAGAGGTGAAATGTGAGACGTGAAAATATCTTTCACCTTTAACGTCCCGCTCCTTATGTTCTCCGCCTCTCACTTTTCACTTTTCATGTTTCTCCCTCCTGACGTTTCTCTTCTCTCATATCGCCACGCCGGCATGATCACTTTTGCTTCAACCATATTGCCTGGCACATCTTTAATCGAAAAACTCGCCTTGCCTCCAAATAAAAGGTTCAGCCTGTCCTGTGTGCTTTGCAATCCAAATCCTTTGTATCCCGAATTGCCGTTCAATATCCCGCTGTTGCGTATCACAAGCTCGTGATGGTCATCTACAAAATCAGAAATAATGGTTACGGTGCCTCCGTCTACCTGTTTGCTTATACCATGCTTGATAGCGTTTTCTGCCAGTGTCTGGAGCATCATTGGCGGTATCGGCTGATCAAGCGTATCTTCATCTATGTTGAAGTTCACCTTCAGCCTTTCTTCAAAACGCATCTGCTCAAGCGCCAGGTAATCTTTAACGATGCTAAGCTCCTGCTCCAAAGGCACGGTTTCCATTTTCTCTGTTTGCATGCTGCTCCGTAGAATATTGCTTAATTCAGTTATTGCCCGTCTTGCCCGTTCCGGGTTTTCATCTACCAATGCCCGAATGCTGTTAAGCGAATTAAAAATGAAGTGGGGATTAATATGTGATTTGATAGTTTTGAGCTCCAGCTCCTTTACCAGCGACTGCAGCCGGAAGGTATCCACTTCCTGCTTTTTATTTTTCTGGAAGTAATGGTATATATAGTAGATGAGCACCCATACCATCAATACCACAAAACTGTCGAAGAATTTGAAGATGACCCTGTCAAAAAATGGTTTTTTACGTGTAGTCGCTATTTCTGACAAATGGAGCCACTCAAACAGCCTCAACGACAGGAAGGAATAGATGAAACTACCGGCAACCAGCATAACAAAGAGACGAAGTATCATTTTCTCAAAAGGAAGGTTAAGCCAGTTGCGGTTCACTATGATATTCCGGAAAATATGGGTGATAGGAATTCCTAATGCCAGCACTATGACAAGCCTGCCAAAAAATTTTCCCGATACCCCGTCGCCATAGGAATACTCGAAGAAAATATTCATAACAGACAAGCCGCCCCATCCGCAAATCTGGCACCACCAGTATTTTGAGATCCTTGATAGCATATTCAAATCTAAACATTTCCGGTAGTTGCTGAAAAAATTGTGTTATTAATGGTGATTTTAGGGGGTCAGCGGCAGGCCGGGATAGGAAAAACGTGAGACGTGAGACGTGAGAGTATCTCTCACCTTTATCGTCTCACTTCTCACGTTTGACATAACCCTGTGTATATCAATCATCCTTACTACTTATCACTTACGTCTTACCACTTTGATAATTCCATTCCCCGGAAAATATTTATGTATTAATTTTGTTTTACTTTAAATTACATGAATGGAAATAGCACCGGGTCCTCTTTTACAAAACATCCAAAGCCCCGCAGACCTGAAAAAGCTAAGCAAAGAGCAATTGCTCCAGGTGTGTGATGAATTGCGTCAGTATATTATTGATGTGGTTAGTGTGCATGGGGGGCATTTCGGCGCAAGCCTGGGTGTGGTAGAGCTGTCGGTAGCGCTTCATTATGTTTTTAATACTCCTTACGACCAGTTGGTTTGGGATGTAGGTCACCAGGCGTACGGGCACAAAATACTTACCGGCAGGCGCGACAATTTTTTCACTAACAGAAAATATAATGGCATCAGCGGCTTTCCCCGTCGTGCGGAAAGTGAATATGACAGCTTTGGGGTAGGTCATTCTTCCACTTCTATTTCGGCCGCCCTTGGAATGGCGCTTGCCGCAAAATACAAAGGGGAAGACAGGAAGTCCGTAGCGATCATTGGGGATGGAGCAATGACGGCAGGCCTTGCTTTTGAGGGGATGAACCATGCCGGCGTATCCGACGCCGATATGCTGATTATTCTCAACGACAACTGCATGAGCATAGATCAGAATGTAGGCGCGCTGAAAGAATACCTTACCGATATTACTACCTCCCACACCTATAATAAATTCAAGGACGATATCTGGCATGCATTGGGCAAGTTGCCCGTGGGGAAACGCTTTACGAGGGAAATGGCCAGCAAGCTGGAGCACAGCATTAAAGGATTTGTGAGCAAAAGCAGCAATTTATTTGAGGCGCTCAACCTGCGGTACTTTGGCCCTATAGACGGGCATAATGTTTCCAAGCTGGTTGATATTCTGCAGGATCTTAAAAAGATCCCCGGTCCCAAATTGTTGCATATACTTACCGTAAAAGGAAAAGGATATACCCTGGCAGAGCAGGATCAGACCAAATGGCATGCACCCGGCTTGTTTGATAAAATAACCGGGGAAATTTATAAAAAGAAGTATGAGCTTCCCCAGCCTCCCAAATACCAGGACGTATTCGGGCATACCATTATTGAGCTGGCGGAAAAGAATGATAAAATATTTGGCATAACACCTGCAATGCCTACCGGGTCTTCGCTTAAATTCATGATGGACAAAATGCCCGACAGGGCTCTTGATGTAGGGATATGCGAGCAGCATGCCGTAACATTGAGCGCCGGAATGGCTACCCAGGGGTTGAGGATATTTTGCAATATCTACTCTTCTTTTATGCAAAGAGCTTATGACCAGGTGGTACATGATGTGGCTATCCAAAATCTCCCGGTGGTTTTTTGTCTTGACCGCGCCGGGCTTGTAGGAGAAGATGGCGCTACTCATCATGGCGCGTATGATATTGCCTATATGCGCTGTATCCCTAACATGATAGTAAGCGCGCCAATGAATGAAAGTGAGCTGCGCAACCTTATGTATACCGCTCAGTTGGAAACTACTGCCAGCCCCTTTGTCATCCGTTATCCGCGTGGGGAAGGAGTAATGCCGGAATGGAGAAAGGAAATGCAGGAAATAAAAATAGGTACAGGAAGAAAGCTTAAAGACGGAGCAGATATTGCTATTTTGTCGTTTGGACATCCCGGTAATTTTGCCGCTGCCGCTATAAGAGATCTGAGAACAGACGGGCTGAATCCTGCCCATTACGATATGCGGTTTGCAAAGCCGCTGGATGAAGCGCTTCTTCATGAAGTTTTTAGTAAGTTCTCAAAGATAATCACCGTAGAAGACGGCACTGTAAAAGGTGGCTTTGGAAGCGCGGTGCTGGAATTTATGGTTGCAAACCACTACCATGCAGAAGTGCAGATACTGGGTATTCCCGATCATATCATTGAGCATGGAACCTGCAGGGAACTGCAGAAAGAAGCGGGATATGATGCCGCGGGGATAGCCGATACTGTAAGAAAAATGATGAGCGCAGCAATACGGGTGCTATGACCCGGACCCATTTAGTATTAGCTCAATCAAATTATGTCTGTATATTTTTGTGAGACGTGAGATGTGAGGCGTGAAACGAACTTTCACTTTTCACGTCTCACATTTAACAACGTTAGATTATCACAACTGATTTGTCATAAGCCATCGCCTGATTGAACCTCTGTTGCTGCTTCAATACTTCAATATTTGTTATAATGAGAACACTATCTATATTGCTTGCTATCATGGTAACATGTTTTACCATTTCGTGTAATATATCTTCAAACAAAAACAATATGACATTTCATTGGCCCAAGGGAATACAACCGCCCGTAGCAAAGATCAAACCACATATAAGAACTATTCATGGTGATACTGTTGCAGATAATTATTACTGGATGATTGATTATTTCAAAAAGGGACCGGACAGTGATGCTGTAGTGGAGTACCTGAAAGAAGAGAATGCTTACCAGGATACGATGATGAGCGGAACAAAATTACTCCAACAACAGCTCTTCGAAGAAATGAAAGGGAGGATCAAAGAAAAAGATGAGTCTGTCCCTGTTTTTAAGAACGGGTATTACTATTATACCCGTACTGAAGATGGTAAGCAATATTTTAAATATTGTCGTAAAAAAGGAAGCCTGGATGCTCCGGAAGAAATACTGCTGGATGTGGATGAACTTGCCCATGGACATCCTTACTATGCTGCAGCAGGCTTTAATGTGAGTGAGGATAACCGTTTACTGGCTTTTGCTGTAGACACCGTGTCGCGCAGGCAATACGATATTTATGTAAAGAATTTGGAGACCGGTGAAATATTGTACGAAGGTATCAAAGGCGCAAGCGGAGCATCGGCATGGGCTGCTGATAATCAAACACTATTCTATACACAGAACAACCCTGAAACATTATTATCAGAAAAGATCAGGCGGCACAGGTTACAGAGTGATGCCTCTGCAGATGTAACGGTATACGAAGAAAAAGATCCTTCTAATTATATCGGAGTGGAAAAATCTAAATCGGGAAGGTTTATCTATATCGTTTCTCAGGCTACCCTGTCTTCCGAAGTACGCTTTATAAGCGCAGATAATCCCAATGATTTTTTCCGGGTATTTCAACCGAGGATGAAGGATGTATTATACAGTGTAAGCGATATCGACGACAGGTTTTATATAGTTACCAATCTTGATGCTAAAAACTTCCGGCTGATGGATTGTCCGTTCGGCCAGACAGACAGCAGCCACTGGAAAGAGGTAATTCCCCATCGCAAAGATGTTCTCCTCGAAGATATTGATGTGTTTAAAAATTTTTATGTGGTCACAGAGAGAAAGAATGGACTTGTTCAATTACGCATACATAACCTGTCCAATGGCGAAGACCATTATATAGATTTTGGCGAGCCTGCATATCGGGTGAGCCCGGGTCCCAACCCGGAGTTTAATACCGATATTATCAGGTATAGTTACACATCGCTTGTTACTCCCAACTCAGTGTATGATTATAATATGAGCACCCGTCAAAAGGATTTGAAAAAGCAGCAGGAAGTAGTTGGCGGCTACAACCGTGAAGATTATGTTACTGAGCGCTTGTTTGCCACCGCGAAAGATGGCACTCCTGTCCCGGTATCGATTGTATACAAAAAAGGATTTGAGAAGAATGGCAATGCACCACTGTTGCTCTATGGCTATGGCTCTTATGGAGCCGTTATGGACGCTGCATTCAACAGCAGCAGGCTGAGCTTGCTCAACCGCGGCTTTGTTTTTGCCATTGCACATATCCGCGGAGGAGAGGAAATGGGGCGTGAATGGTATGAAGACGGGAAAATGATGAAAAAGAAAAATACATTCACCGACTTCATTGACTGTGCTGAATTCCTGGTCAGGGAAAAGTATACTTCAAAAAAGCATCTTTATGCACAGGGTGGAAGTGCAGGTGGATTGTTGATGGGCGCAGTGGTAAACATGGCGCCGGGGCTCTGGCATGGGGTTATCGCACAGGTACCTTTTGTGGATGTGGTAAACACCATGCTTGATGCCGGCATACCACTGACCACTAATGAATATGATGAATGGGGCAACCCTGAACACAAGGAGGCGTATGAGTATATGAAATCTTATTCGCCTTATGAAAATGTAGAAAAGAAAGATTATCCCAATATGCTTGTTACTACAGGATTGCACGACAGCCAGGTACAATATTTTGAGCCTGCAAAATGGGTAGCCAAATTAAGAGCGACCAAAACCGGTGATAACATTCTTTTGCTGCATACCAATATGGATTACGGGCATGGAGGAGCTTCAGGAAGATTTGATTATTTGAAGGATGTGGCGCTTGAATATGCATTTTTATTTACACTTGAAAACATTGAAAAATAATCTTCATTAATATATAAAAATGCAGATATAATTTTCGCTGCTTTTACTACTACCCTTCTATATTTTTCTATATTAATAGAATGTAAAGTTTCTGCGAATTGTTCGGATGTTCTTTACTTCGAATACGATTTTCCATAATTTCGTGTTGCAAATACAGGTTACTGAATGGTAATGGTTCCCCGGTGCTTTTTTAGCGCTTCTTCTTCCCCGCGATAATTGCTATATCTTTTGCTCAGCCATTGAAATTTTATATGAACTGACTTTTGCTCGCCGGATTTTCGATTTGTATCATATTAATATAGCGTATGTATTGCTTCCATAAAAGTAAACTAAAACAAATATATATGGAATCACGTAGTTTTTTTTCAGCAGCCCGCAAGTCAGTAATGGTCATTGCTATTGCAGTAATTACTATCCCGGCCATAGCAGGCGCATCGTTACAGGTTGATCCTGTAGAAGATGAGGTAACCGTCAAATATCTTGGCACAGACGAGCAATCGCTGATTTTTAATGTAAAATATGCCAATGCTGATGCTTCAAAATTCTTTGTAATCATCAGGGATGCAGATGGTACAACGCTGTACCAAAATTCTTTTACGGATATCTCCTTTGAAAAAAGGTTTTCTTTACCTAAAATAGAATCGAGTAAACTGGTATTCATTATCAATGACAAAAAAAGCAACTATAACAAAACCTTTGTGATTACTACCAAAACACGTTTAGTGGAAGACGTGCTGGTAACAAGGATTAAATAGCCATTTAAGAGGATTGCGGGCGGGAAAGATGTAGCCCGCCCGACAAATTCTTTCTCCATACTTTCCTTTTTCATTCCCGAATCTTACAATTTTTACATTAGGTTTGTTATGTAAAAATTGTGCACGATGAAAAAGTCTTTAACTACGCTACTTGTATTCATAACACTTTTCACCGCCCGGGCTGATGAAGGCATGTGGTTGCCGCTGCTGCTTGGTAAGCAGGTGTATGCCGATATGGTAAAACACGGGCTGAAGCTGACGTCCGAGCAACTGTATAGTGTAAATAAATCTTCCATCAAGGATGCCATCGTCATTTTTGGCGGCGGCTGTACCGGCGAAATAGTAAGCAATGAAGGATTGATCTTCACCAATCATCATTGCGGCTATGCTGCCATTACCGATGCAAGCACCATAGAGCATAATTACCTGAAAGACGGGTTTTGGGCCTATGATAAGTCTCAGGAGATCCCGGCTAAAGGACTAAGTGTACAATTCCTTCTTCGTATCGAAGATGTTACGGCAAAATTTGATTCCGTTCTCAACGGGTTGTCCGGCACGGAACGTTCCCAAAAGCAGGCAGCGCTCATAGCCGGCATCAATGCGCAATATTCAGATCCCTCAAAAAATATAGAGGCAAGGGTCAGCCCTCTTTTTAAGAACAACCAGTTCCTGGTGTTTATTTACCAGCGGTATACCGATATCAGGCTGGTAGGCGCTCCTCCGGAAAGCGTGGGCAAATTCGGAGGAGATACCGACAATTGGGAGTGGCCAAGGCATACCGGCGATTTTTCTGTTTTCAGGATTTATGCTTCCAAAGATGGCAGCCCGTCCGACTATACGGCCGGCAATATTCCCCTTAAACCCAAATATTTTCTGCCTGTTTCCATCAAAGGGTTTAAGGATGGAGACTTCGCCATGATATTCGGCTATCCCGGCAGCACCAACCGCTATGAAACTTCTTATGGGATCAGGCTGGCTACAGATATCAATAATCCCAGCCTTGTAGGGCTCCGGGATATAAGGCTTAAGGCAATGTTCACGCAGATGAAAAATGATCCTGCTGTAAAGCTGCAGTTAGCTTCCAGCTATGCAGGTATTGCCAACTACTGGAAATTTTATGACGGGGAAACCAAACAATTGCTCAAATACCATATTTATGAGCAGAAGCAGCAGGACGAGCAGAAATTTATGCAATGGGCAAAAGGCAGTCCTGAGTTTGAAAATATCTTTTCGGAATGGCCGAAAGCTTATGATGCATGGAGACCCTATGCCAAACAGCGGGTATATCTTTTTGAGGGCATACTCGGATCGCCTCTGGCAAAATTTGCAGGTACATTAATGAAGCTGGAAAACGATATGCTAAAGCAGGGAGCAGATGCTGCGGTGGTAAAAAAAGATATTGAAGCCGCCACCGAAGCAAGAAAAAAATTCCTTGCTGATGAAAACCGGGTTTCAGATCAGCAGATACTCGCTGCCACCTGCGAAATGTTTTACAACGACATAGACAAAAATCAGCACCCTATAGGTTTCTACGAAGGAATTAAATCTTCATCCGGCGATCTGAAGGATCCGGCAACCTACAAAAAATGGAGCACTGCTGTCTTTAGTAATACAATGATATTCAGTGATGCTAAATGGGAAGCATTTGCCAGGAGTCCCGATGCGGTTGCTTTGCAGAATGATCCTGCATTTGCATATTCGAGCGCTTTTATTAAGAGCTATCTTAATAAATATGAACCGCTATACCAGCAATTCGTTTCAAAAAATGATGAGCTGGGAAGATTGTATCTTAAAGGGATCATGCAAATGTACCCCGGTAAGAAAATGTATCCCGATGCTACGTTTACCATGCGTACAAGCTATGGCAATGTTAAAAGCTACAGCCCGCGCGATGCGGTAAAATACGAGTATTTAAGTACGATGAAAGGAGTGATGGAGAAGTATATCCCGGGCGATTATGAATTTGACCTGCCGGAAAAGCTGGTGGAGCTGGTAAAGAAAAGAGATTTTGGTCAATACATAGATAAAAGGGTAAATGACCTGGTAGTATGCTTTATCACCAATAATGACATTACCGGCGGCAATTCCGGATCGCCTGTTATTGACGGAAATGGAAATCTTATTGGCCTTGCCTTTGACGGCAATTATGAAGCGCTTAGCCATAAGCTTGCCTTCGACAAAGACCTGAACCGGACTATATGTGTTGATGTACGCTATGTATTATGGTGTATTGATAAGCTGGGCGGTGCTGCTAATATCATTAAAGAGCTGAAGCTGGTGAAGCAATAGGGGGAGTTTTTGAATCACAAAGGCAAAGCGTTTATGGTTTATTGTCTGCTGTTTGTCGTCGCTCACAATTCATAATCCCCGTCGAATAGTGAGGGCTCTGTTCAGATATCCCCTTCGGGGAGGCTGGGAGGGAAGGGACTTCTTCTTTACGCTCGTTGCTCCTCCGCAGCTTAAGTGGGTAACCTTTTAAACCACAAAGACACGAGGACACAAAGTTGCACCAGGCGTTTTCTTTGCGTCCTTTGCTCTCCTTGCTCCTTTGCGTAAAAAAACAGAAAAACTAATTTCCCGTGCAGCAAATTCTTTTAAAATTACATCTATAAAAAAATAGCATTTACCCTTAACTTATCGTGATTTAACTGGCACATTTATTAATTGTTATGTTTTTTTAAATTCTTTTTGTTTTTTAGTTAAAAGTTATGTTATTTTAACATTTATTTGAAGGTGTTGTAATGACCAGTTTTAATTAAGTGGCTGTAAACCATTCAAATATATAAATTCAGATTTTTTTAACATAAAACTAAACATATGCTTATGAGGAAATTCTGCATGATGGGAGTAATACTGCTGATAGCAGTTTTGCCGGTTTTTAGTCAGAAAAAAACGGTAAGCGGTACCATCACGAATGTGGATGGTGAACCTATCCCATCAGTTTCTGTTCAGGAGAAAGGAACAACCAACACTGTGACTTCTGATGCAAACGGAAAGTTTTCAATCAGCATTGCTCCGGGGGCTACTTTATCTATCAGTTCAGTTGGTTTCCAGGAAATGGAAGTAAAGCCGGGCAATAGGACGTCACTGACTATTCAGTTGGAAACCAAAGCCCAGGATATGGGCGAAGTAGTTGTTACGGCACTAGGTATTACAAGAGAAAAGCGCTCGCTGGGTTATGCAACGGCAACTATAAAAGGTGAAAACCTTGTGAAAGCCGGTAGCGTCTCAAACCCTCTTACCGCTTTATATGGTCAGGCTGCAGGTATGGGCATAGAAATCGGCTCTTCCGGCCCAACCGGGGGAACTAAAATAAATATACGTGGTAGTGCCAGCTTAAACCCTAATGCAAGTACAAGACCTCTGATCGTAGTAGATGGCATTCCTATCTATGACGCCAATACCAGTATGGCTACAAGGGGATATGACCCACTCAATTCTTTCGACTATGGTACGGGCATAAACGATATTAACGCGGAAGATATTGAATCCATAGAAGTGCTCAAAGGCGCTAAAGCTACCGTTTTATATGGTAGCCTGGCCGGCAATGGTGTGCTTATGATCACAACGAAAAAAGGAAGAAGCACAAGGGGCTGGGGAGTGAATGTTTCAACTGAGGCGGATTTTGAAAAACCTATTTCTTATATTGACTGGCAAAATGAATATGGTTCAGGCGCCAGCATCTATGATACCGCATACGTAACAGTAGATGGCGTATCTAAAAGAATAAAAAGCAGCAGCCGGTTCCAGTTTGGTCCCAAATTCGATAACGCTCCGCTGTTGGACTGGGATCTGTCTCCAACGACGTATAAAGCTTATCCTGATAATTACAATTCTCTTTTCAGGAACTCTGTTACCAGCAGCACGACTGCTGCTATATCCGGAGCTAATGAAAAATCGAATATGCGGCTGTCCTACACCAATAGAAATTACAATGGGATTTTCGATAATTTTTATCAGAAGAACAACACTGTCAGCTTTAATGGAAGCACAAAAGTTTCCAGGTTCGCCACATTTGAAGTGATTGCAAATCTCTATGATATCAAAACTAAAAACAGGTATCCCAATATTGGCCGTTTGATCTCGAATGGTATAAACAGGGATGGCGATTTCGATAAATTCAGGAGTTTTTACAAAGATGAATTCGGGCAAAAAAGAGAGCTTGATCCTTATTATTTCCCTTATGTATTTAGTGGTGCCGGAGATGGATTTTTTAATATGCTCTGGAACCAGTATGAAAACAGCAATATAGACGACAAGTTACATATAGTAGGTTCTGCAAAGGTGGATCTCACCTTTACAAACTGGTTGTCAGCTACCATAAAGGCTGGTATGGACTTTACAGATTGGGATTACGAAACAAAGAATAAAGTTACCCGCTTATTTCCTACTGTAGCCGGAGGAAAATATGCTTACAGGTCTGAAAAATACAGGATAAAGAACTATAGTGCGTTCCTGAATTTTAATAAAAGTTTCTTTGATAAAAAATTAGACATTTTCGCTTTTGGCGGTCCGATCTATTATCAGCAGGATTATAATTCTATAAATGCCCAGACTGTAGGCGGTCTGCAATTTGATGGCTGGTACTCTTTGGATGCAGGTTTAACTCAAAGTGGTAGTTTCGGTGAAAGCAGGGGCGCAACCAGAAGCAGCCAGATACTTACCAGTATCCTGGGGAATGCTTCCATAGGCTGGGATAATACATGGTATCTCGAAATATCTGCCCGCCAGGACTGGACCTCAACCCTGCCTGCTTCAACATATTCCTATTTCTATCCCGGAGTTTCATTAGCTTATGATTTCAGTAATAACCTGCATATCCCCAAGCTGAGCTACGGTAAATTACGCCTTGCATGGGCTGATGTTGGAAGTGGCGCCCCGTCGGCCTACTGGGCATATCCTTCTTATGGTTTAGGATTGGTGCCGGGCACAGGTGCAATAACGATCTCTTCTCCTGCTGATGCATATCAGCCAGATATAAGACCGGCAAGAAAGAGAGAAGTTGAAGTAGGATTTGATACAAAATGGTTTAAAAGTAATCCCCTCGATGTTAATTTCTCTTATTACACTTATACTACTTATGATCAGATCATGGGGCTTCAGCTTGCACAGAGCACTTCCGTAAACTCAATAAAAATCAATGCAGGAAAAGTAAAAAGCTGGGGGTATGAGTTTTTTGCAAAATACAGCCCTATCTCTAATAAAACAAACAGGCTGGATGTTAGTATGACGCTGGCTAACCAGTATTCTAAAGTGCTCAGCCTTTACCCGGGTATTACAAGCTATGTATACCAGGGTGGCGGCGCCTACAGGATAGTGGCGGAAGAAGGTAAGAAGATCGGAGACGTTCAGGCTTATGATTATAAAAGAGATCCCAAATCCGGGGAGAAAGTAGTTAAGTCTGATGGTACTTATGCTTATGACAATTCCAAGCTGGTAACAGTAGGTAACGTCAACCCGTATCTTATCGGCGGCTTTTTTGCAGACTATTTTTATAAGAATTTTAATGTACATATCGGCATAAACTATAAGCTTGGCGGCACTTACCTTTCTTATACTAATTATTATCTGTTAGGGCAGGGAGAAACCAAGGAAACGCTTAAATACCGCGATGAAGCTCATGGCGGATTGCCTTATTACATCAACACACAGGGTAAATTAGTTAAGCTGCCGTCCCACAATACATCGGCGCCTGCTGATTCAAAAGACGGAAGAGTGTATCATAACGGGCTCGTGCTTGATGGTATGAAAGATGATGGTTCGGGAAACTATGTTCCTAACGACATTCTGATCACCGACCAGGCGTATTACTCTACATTCATTCATGATGTGAGCGAATTTTTTCAACCTGATCATTTGTATAAAAATGACTACATAAAATTCAGGGAGCTTTCCGTTGCTTATACTTTACCTAAGTCTATTTCAGAAAGCATGAAAATGCAAAAGGTTACTTTGTCGGTTTTTGCGCGGAATTTGTTTTACATATATAAAACAATACCCAATATTGATCCTGAATCTTCATTGGGCTCTGATTCTTTTGTGGAATACTCGGCATTGCCCCAGACAAGAACAATAGGTGTAAAGCTTGATCTGAGTTTATAAAATAATTTTATAAGCGTATAAATACTTTATGATGAAAAAAATATTGCAAATAATTTTTGCGGTTATTTTAATAACTACAATTTTCAGTTGTACTAAAAAAGTGCAGGATGCATACCCCAACCCCAATACGGTTGATCCTCCGTCCGGAAATAAATTTGCCGGCTATTTTACCAATATGCTGTATCAATGGAAGTTTTATGTGAAAGACTACGGCGAATATTGGTGGGAAAGTGATCTGGGTGTCGGAATGTATGCACAAACCCATGTACGCTATGTTACACCCAGGTATGCATGGTATTCCGATTACGATGACCTGGAGAATGGAGAAGGGGGAAATGGTTTTCAGGGTTCCTCAAACGGGGTACAGAGTCAATATGGTGCCTGTTATTCAAGAATGCGGGATTGGGGTACAATGAAACTTGAACTGGAAGGTCTTGCTGACGAGCAAAAAAATGATGTGAATGTATATTATCAGTTGGGCACTGTATTTAAGGATATATGGTGTGCAAGATTAGTAGATTTTTTTAACAGTATACCTTATGCTGACGCTTTTCAGGGAAAAAGTAATGTTTTCTTTCCTAAATTCGATGATCCCAAGCAAACTTATCTTTCCATATTGCAGGATCTGAAGGATATATCAGGATCGCTTCAATCAGATTATGATAAAATGTCTTCTTCGGCCCAGGCGCTTTTTAAAAACCAGGACTTTGTATTTAATGGTGATGTTAGCAAATGGATTAAATACATTAATTCAGAAAGGTTAAGGCTGGCTGTCCGGATCTCCGGAGTGGCAGAAACCGAAGCCAAAGCCGCCATTAGTGATGCTATTACTAATCTCCCCGATTTTGAGTGCCAGTTTTCTTCCCATACCACTGAAGTAGGAGGCGCAGGCGGATATTGGAGCAGGGGGGTTTATGAAACACAGTACGCACATTTTGTTCCTAACGTAATAATGAAGAGAATGAATCTCGGCAACCTCACGTATGAGCCGGGTACTGATGATCCGCGGCTGCCTGTGATCGCTATGCCAACTAAGTTTAATGATTACAGAGGCTGCTCTATGAATGCAGATACTAATCAGGTTTATTACACCGCTCCTTACAGTGAAACCTATTATGCTTATGCTGACAACCTGGATGCCAGTTTAAACAGCAGTAGTGGTAATGGCAGAAGTATGTATAATATCGCTACTTATGCAATGAATGGGCCAAATCTTCCGGCTAAAATGATGAGTTTGTCTGAAACAGATCTTTTCCTTGCCGAAGCAGAGCTAAAAGGTCTGGCAAATACGGGTAAAACTGCCGGAGAGCATATTAAAGATGCTGTGATCCATTCCTGCAATTACTGGTATGCCATTAACCAGGCCAATGCTGCCTGGCGATCTGATGTACCGGTTGTGCATCCCGCAAAATCCGATGCGGATATCACAAATTACGCAGAAACAGTGAAGACATTATTTGAAAGCCAGGCTACTCTTGAAGACAAGATGGAAATACTGATGCAGCAAAAGTATATTCATTTAAACATCAACGATAGCTATGAATTGTGGGCAGAATTGAGGAGGACAAGACATCCGCTGCTGGAACCTATGTTATTCCAGGGCGTGACTTTGACTCCCCAGCCTGAAAGAGTAAAATACCCGTCAAATGAAAAGGCGAATAATTTTGACAATTATCAGTCTGTAGTGTCAGACGATAATTATACCAGCCCGATCTTTTGGGTTCCGGACAACAAAAAAGGAACCTCCTGGTATGGCACATACCTTGGCAGGTATTGATCTTAGCCTCTTAGTCTTATAGTAAGGTATACCACCAAACGGTCATCTCATTAACTTTTGAGATGACCGTTTTTTAATTCTTCATGGCTGTCAACCTTTAATAAGATCGTTTTGGTTTGAGAATCCCTGTTTCGAGGTTGGCTACCCTTAAGACTGAAGTCTGTGAAAAATTGAAACATCTCTTGAAATGGGATGTCAAAAATATTCTGTAACTTTTATGCATGTTGCTACCTACGATCCCTGTCTGGAAACAGGCGCCATTTCTTCGTTTATTGCTGCCCTTATCCGGTGGCATCCTTTTACAATGGTATTATTCTTTTTCACTACTCCTGCTGTATGGTGCTGGATTAGTGATAATTGTCTTTTTTGCTGTGACAGGTCTTCTGAAAGGCTACTGGCTGTTCCGCTATAAATGGACCCTGGGTGTTTTGCTAACTCTTGCATTTACTGTCCTGGGGGCATGGATCGCCCATGAAAAAAATATTAAGCATCACAAAAAATGGTTTGGGCATTATTATACCCGCGGTGCGTCTGTATTTGCGGTATTGGACGAGCCTCTTATTGAGAAAGACAGATCTTATAAGGCTGAGGCAAGTATATATGCCATATCGGTAAATGATACTATTACAGCTGCTGAGGGGCGTATTATTCTTTATTTTAAGAAAGACAGCGTGCTGCTTAACCAATTGGAATATGGTTCTGCTGTAACATTCCGCAAAACACTGCAGCCCGTAACGAATACCGGCAATCCAGGGGCATTTGACTATAACCGGTATTGCCTCTTTCAGGCGATAACACACCAGGTATTCCTTAATGCTGAAGATTTTGTAACAGCACCAAGGCACTATGGATCATCATTTGCCCGGTGGCTGCATGATTCGCGGGCCTTGCTGCTCGGCATACTCAGGCAGTATATACATGGTGAGCAAGAGGCGGCAATAGCCGAAGCGCTACTGATCGGATACCGTGAGGACATTGACAGGGATCTGACCCAGGCCTATTCCAATACTGGCGTGGTGCATGTTATTGCTATATCTGGTATGCACCTTGCCATGATCTACGGGCTGTTGCTGGTGCTGCTTAGACCACTGCAAAAAGGCCGGGCGGCAAATTTGCTGCGAGGAAGTGTTATACTCATCCTGCTCTGGACATTTGCCTTATTGTCAGGCGGCGGAGCTTCTATCCTGAGAAGCACGGTTATGTTTTCTTTTCTTGTCGTTGGTGAATATATAAACCAGAGAGTTTCTGTTTATCATACACTCAGCGCCTCTGCCTTTTTGCTCTTATGCTACAATCCTTTCTATCTGTGGGATGTTGGCTTTCAGCTTTCCTATGCCGCTGTACTAAGCATTGTAATATTCCTCCGGCCGGTGACCAGCTTGGTTTATTTTAAAAACCGGATCGTGGATCATATCTGGAAGCTGGCTGCGGTCACTCTTGCCGCCCAGATATTGACCACCCCACTGAGCATCTATCATTTTCACCAGATACCTAATCTATTCCTGGTTTCTAATCTGTTGATTGTTCCATTGTCAGGAATAGTATTATATGCAGAGCTGTTGCTCTGCACGGTTGCTTTTTTTAAGCCCCTTGCCGTTATAACCGGATATTTTGTTTCGTGGATGCTTAAGGCAATGAATGAGATCATTGATTGGATAAATGCGCTGCCTTTTGCTGTAAGCAACAATATTTTACTTTCAGCAGTGCAGACAATGTTGTTATACGTTCTAATTGTTTTGATAGCGGCATGGCTCATGCAGGGAAAGAAGCAGTTGTTGAAATATGCCCTGGTTATATTGTTGCTGATGGTATCCGGAAGAAGCTTTGAAATACTTACTGCCAGGGCAAACAGGATCATTGTTTATAATGTGCCCCGGCACAGCGCAATTGATCTTGCAAATGCAGGCAGTTGTACTTTTATAGGAGATGACACCTGCCGTAATGATGTCTTTATACGGAATTTTTATATTAATCCCTCACGCCTGGTTTACCGGCTTGATCCTTCCGTCAGCACCGGCGCCCTGGAAAAAGTGCCCCCATTCATTTATTTTTCGGGCAAAAAGCTGCTTGTGCTCAATAATACAGAGCGTCTTCCGTATTTTGACGGGTCCCTGAGGGTTGATATTGTCATTCTTTCCAAAAATGCACCCTTCAGTATAGCCCGGCTTCATGCGCAGCTTGATTGCCCGCAATACGTTTTCGATGCTTCCAACGCTTCGTGGAAAATACGTGAATGGAAAAATGAATGCGATAGTTTACATTTGCGGCGCCATTCCGTACAGGATGATGGCGCGTTTGTACTCGATTTTTAACCTCAGCATCCGGCAGGTAAACCCTTGCGGATTACAGTAAAAATATATGCAAAAAAAAATTGGCGCGGCACTTATTTCCGTTTTTTATAAAGATGGATTAGAGCCTGTTGTAAAAGAACTTCACCGTTTGGGAATAGTAATATATTCTACCGGCGGCACTCAAAAATTTATTGAAGAGCTGAATATTCCCTGCGTACCGGTGGAAAGCCTTACCAGCTATCCTTCTATTTTGGGAGGAAGAGTAAAAACGTTGCACCCCGCCGTGTTTGGCGGCATACTGGGCAGAAGAGATGTGGCGCAGGATATTGCTGAAATGAAAGAATACAAAATACCGGCTATTGACCTGGTTATTGTTGACCTGTATCCATTTGAGGAGACGCTTGCCCAGGCTACTTCTCCTTCATTTGCCGGTAAGCCGGAAGAAGCGGAGAAAATGATCATAGAGAAGATTGACATCGGCGGGCCTTCCATGATCCGGGCCGCAGCAAAAAATCATAAAGATCTTTTAGTGGTTGCCGCTAAAGACGATTATGCAGGGCTTGTTGAATTGCTTAATAAGCAAAATGGAGAAACCAGCTATGAACAGCGCCGCAGCTTTGCGGCCAGGGCTTTTGAAATAGTGACCCATTATGATATAGCCATCAGCAATTATTTTAATCCCGAAAATCCTTTGCCGCTTGCTGCTGCAGGCGCAAAGCAGGTACTGCGCTATGGTGAGAATCCGCACCAGCAGGGTATATTCCAGGGTGATCTGGATAAGATATTTGATAAGCTGCATGGTAAAGAACTTTCTTACAACAACCTGGTAGACGTAGACGCAGCGGTGCAACTGATCTGTGAGTTTCCCGGGGCAGATGGCGGCGCTGCTGTATTTGCTATCATCAAGCATACCAATGTTTGCGGCATAGCCACACGGGCCACTATCAAAGAAGCCTGGGATGCGGCGCTTGCCGGCGATCCCGAGAGCGCATTCGGGGGGGTGCTTGTTTGCAATGGTACCATAGATAGAGACACTGCCAATGCCATCAGCGAAATATTTTTTGAAGTATTGATAGCGCAGGAGTTTACACCGGAAGCGCTGGCTATCCTGCAAGCCAAAAAGAACAGGATCCTGCTAAGGCTCAAAGAAGCGCCTGCTGCTGCAAATCAATCCAAGACTTTGTTGAACGGAGTGCTGTCGCAGCAAAATGACAGGGGTAATTATGCGGAGTGGAAAGAAGTAGGAGGGCGTGCTGCTGCTGAAAAGGAAAAAGAAGATATGGCTTTTGCCAATATTGTATGCAAGCACCTGAAATCAAATGCTATAGCTTTGGTAAAGAATGGGCAGCTTGTAGGTAAAGGCTGCGGACAAACGAGCCGGGTAGATGCTGTTCGCCAGGCTATTGAAAAAGCAAAGCAATTCAGTTTTGATCTTAACGGCGCTGTGATGGCTTCCGATGCCTTTTTCCCTTTTAATGATTGTGTTCAGCTCGGCCACCAGGCAGGAATAACTGCCTTTATTCAACCGGGAGGATCCATAAGGGACAAAGATTCTATTGCATATTGCGTTGAGAATGATCTGGCAATGGTCTTTACAGGGCTGAGGCATTTCAGACACTGATAGACAATAGCTGCATCTTTACTACCGGTAAAGAACAGACGAATATGACGATATGACGAACCTGTTATGAAGAATCATATTTATAATGTTTACGACAGGTTGAAAGTTATTATTCGTCCTGTATACCTCCGCAACCAGACGGAAAAAGCCAAAGCTTTTATAGCAGTAGGCATTGTGTCGTTCTTTTGGGGTACTACATGGCTGGCATCTAAAAAAGGTGTGCAGCATATGCCGGCTCTGGAAATGGCAGGGATCCGCCAGCTGGTGGCGGGAGCAGTATACCTGCTTTTCTTTTTCTACAAACGATTTAAGCTTCCTACCCGCGAGCAACTGGTACAGTTTATATGGATGGGCATACTCATGTTTGTGGTCAATAATGGATTTAATACATGGTCTATGCAATACATGCCCAGCGGTATGGGAGCAGTGATAGGTGCAACGGCACCGTTATGGATAGCCGTTATCAGTAGCTTTGTTTTCAAAGAGATCAGGCTGAACGCTATTACAACCATAGGATTGCTGCTGGGCGTAGCGGGAGTGCTGGTTATTTTTTCAGATTATATCCACGTTTTCTTCAACGGCTCTTTTGGGAGGGGAATGCTTCTGAATATTATAGCTTCCATTGCATGGGCCTTTGGTACCATTTATATGGCACAGCATGCTAAGCAGGTCAATCCTTATTTCAGTCTCGGCTGGCAGATGTTTTTGGGCGGGATCATGTTATTGCTGATTGCATATATCTCCGGGCAATATGTTTCGCCGCTCCGGGCAGAAGCTCAAACATGGTATGCCATTGCTTACCTGGTGATCATAGGCTCGGTGCTGACTTATGCTGCATTTATTTATGCGCTCAAACGCCTGCCGGCAGCGCAGGTTTCAGTGCATGCGTATATAAACCCCATCGTGGCTGTTGTGGCAGGTGCAACGCTCAATAATGAACCGCTGACAATGGCAATTGCCCTGGGAACATTGATAACTATTGCGGGAGTCTACCTCGTAAACAGGGGATTTAAGAAAGCCGGGAGGAGTTAACAAAAAAATAATATTGAAGTGTAGACGCTGATTTTCAGTAATATAAAGTAGCTGCTCTTATTATCTGCATAAATTGTTCATAGCAGATATAAAGTTTTGAATAATTTCCCGGTCCCGTTCCAAAACATACTTCTATGTATTTTGCACACACAATGTTGACCACTGCTCCGCCGGAAAAGATATGGAAGATCTGGACAGATGTAAACAACTGGAAGAAATGGGATATTTCGCTCCGCGGCGCTTTGATTAAAGGTGTTTTCAAAAAAAATGTTCAGGGAATAATCATTCCCGAACACGGACCTAAAGCCGGATTTAGAATTACCGCCTGCGACCCCAATTTTTCATATACCGTTACAAGTAAGCTGCCTTTCATCCGGGTGCACATTCATCGTTACCTGGGTTATGACAACCGTAAAACCACTTTTACACATGAAATATGGGCGGAAGGTCCGTTAGCAGGTATATGGTGGTCTGTAATAGGGCGCAGGTTCGGTGAACTGCTTCCCAAAACCATGAGCAATATCAAGCAGCTTGCCGAAATGGATATGCTTTAGAAAATGCTAGCATTAGGTCAGTCAGACTTATATTTTATTTGTCAAACGTGAGACGATAGAGGTGAGAGAGGCGCTTCTCACATTTTACGTTTCTCTTCTCACGTCTTACTCCATTTGTCCATCCCTACAAATCCCAATACACCACTTCTTTTAAAAACAGCTCATATACTTCTTTCCACCCTTCAAACATTTTGTCGCTGCCAAAAAAGTTGTTGTGCCAGATGGTGATCATGGTGCCATTTACTTTTTTGATGGTGTCGTGGTAGTATCTAATCTCATTGAATGCCTGTGCAGGCGTAAGTTTTTCTTCATGATAGGCGTTGGCATCCATAAAGCAAAAGGGATAGATGAGCAGCGATGTTTTTTCTTCCCGCGACAGATCATACCAGTAAAACGGGGAAGCAATGGATGCCCTGAAGCCATTGATGCTGCCATATCCCATGGAAAATTCATTGTGAATGCCCATCTCAATAAGCCGCCGGTAGGTGCCTGGCAGTGTAAGCCGGATATAATGCTGGCGGCTATACATTACCTTTCGTCCGATAATATCTTCAAGTGTTTTTATTTCCTGCGGGAGCAATGCATCATCGTCACCACTTTGCCAGGAAGGATGAATGCCTACATTGTATCCGGAGGCATGGTACCGTATTAATTCCTGCATTTCATCAAGTGCAGGATCAATATTTTTGTCATATTCACCGGTTGATCCTGCCACAGGGAAAAAATAATAGGGGTTAAGCCCATACCTGAGGTGCAATGCATACAACCATTCATATACATCAAAAGGATCTTCCTTTTTTCCGGTAATGACATCTATCCTTTCCTTGATCCCGGTAATATCTCCTTTCAGCAGGGAACGGACTATTCCTCCTGTATTTCTCGCTATTCCTTTGTGGAGATAAGAATAGGCAATATCAATATCATAGGTAGGTATGAACCTGAATTTTTTTATGGCAAAAAATAAAAATGGAAATCTTACCTGCAGTGCTTTTTGAAAATCTGACAACCAGAAGTCAATAACAGGTTGCTTTAAAAATGATGTTTTGGATGCCAGGCTTTCGGTATGGGCAAACCGCCCGTATTCGTCTGTCCGGTGAGGTAAATATTCTTCATAGCGGCTGAGCAGAAAAAAGGAAGCAGCAAAAATATCGAAAGAGAAATCGCTTCCTTCAGACGGGAATAATACTTTATAGGCGCTGTGTTCCGCTATGTGTATTTTTTGTTCGCAAAGCTGTTGCTCAAACAGTATCTCCGATGCGGGAACGATGCTGAATGCATCATCGGCAATGTGATAAGGGGCGTAGCTGATTTTTGCCCCGTCGAAGGCTTTAAATTCATCTGCATTATTGGTATAGACTACTTCAATCCCGCTTAGATCGCGCAGCAACGTGTCGGCAATATACGTCAGCCTGGGAGCCGGACCGGTGGAATAGAACAGAAGCATTTATACGCCTGATTAAGATACAATAATAAAAAGTATGGGAAACATCCGGAAAAAAAATTCTCTCTGATTATATGAGGTATGATTATTTTTCTTCGTTGTAGTATTGTTCTGCAATTTGTTCCAGCAGGATATAAAACTCCTCTCCAAACTTTCTGATAAGGGCTTCCTTCAGAAATACATATACCGGCACCTGCAGCTTTTTACCAAGCCTGCATGCAGGGCTGCACAGTGTTTCACGGGGTTCGTAATTAACCAGTTCGTAAGTGTTTGTCTTTTTTGTTTTAATGGGATAAAGGTGGCAACTGATCGGCTTTTTCCATGATAGTTTGCCATCAATATATGCCTGTTCTATACCGCACTTAATAATCCCTTTACTGTCGCGAAACCCATAGGCGCACATCTTCCCGTTAATGGTAGGTGTTACCCAGCCAAATGATCTGTCATAGTAGTAACGTCCTTTTTTTTCTATTTCGGCTATGCCCTCCTCTGTAAGGTAAGGCTTTACCGTTTCAAAAATTGCATTCAGCGTTTCTGTTTCTTCAGCTGTAAGCGGAGCTCCTGCATCGCCATCTTCGCAGCAGCCCCCCTTGCACTTTATAAGATCGCATACGAATTGTGCTTTTATCACTTCGTCGCTTACCAGTACTTTATCTATTTCAATCACGGTAATTCTTTTTGCAAAGGTAATTAGCAATGAGCTATGAGCAATGAGCTATGGGCAGCGGGCTATGGGCTGACTGCTCATAGCCCAAAGCTCACAGCCCCCGGCTATTTCCACCGTAGCGTGTTAACCATATGTTCCATGTCTTTTTGCAGAAAATCATATACAATACGCAGCGAATCTTCGTTGGGAGTAGCATTGAAGTAAAGCGCTCCCCGGAGAAAATGACGGCTGGTGTCTGTAACGAAAAATTGCTTTCCTGTCGCAGCATTACCCCCCACAGTAAAAAATACCCCGCCAATACCATTGGGAGTAACGAAAGCAGAATCTTCTATGGAGGTCGCTTTCGAAGTATGCTTGAAAGTTATTTTATAGGCATCATCTCTCAGGTTGTCGAAAGTATTCAGCGAGGTGGAATCTTTATAGCCATCCTCTGTTTTAAGCCGGTAGACAGACCTGCCGCCTATGGTCTTATAGCTCAGGTAGATCCTGGCATTGAAAGTGGGTATATCAACATTCACGGAATAAGCGCTGTCCTGGCTTGGGTCAAAATAGCTGCTATCCCTCATAATACTGCTGTATACCGGGTATTCAAAACGATATGGGAAACCGGGGCGGTCAAAAGACCGGTATTGATGCTCTGGAAATGGTATGGCGAAATACCCTTTTGGGCGCGGGGTATAATTGCTGTTGCAGGAAAATATAAGCAAGACCAGGGAACAAATCACCAATGCCGGGGTTATTTTTTTCATGTCGATGGATGACCTTACTGCTCAGATATTATTCTGATGGTCACTTTTACTTTTTTTATTCTGTTCTTATCAATTTCAATCACTGTAAACTCAAAGTCTCCTACTGTGATCACCTGGTTTTCTTTCGGTATTTCACCTGCCAGCTCCAGCACCAGCCCTGCTATGGATTCACTATCCCCTTTTATCTGGTCGAAGGTATCTGTTTTGAGTCCCATAGCCTTGCAGGCATCAGTGATCATGATCCTGCCCTCAAAAACATAGTTGTGATCATCCAGCTTTTTATTGGCGCTTTCCTCATCATCAAATTCATCCCGTATGTCGCCTATGATCTCTTCCATAACATCTTCCATCGTAACAATGCCTTCCGTGCCGCCAAATTCATCTACTACTACGGCAAAATGGATATTTTTCTTTTGCAGCTCACGGAGCAGGTCTTTAATAAGGTTGTGCTCGGGAACAAAATATGGCTGGCGCATTAATGAATGCCAGTCGTAGCCATCGCTTTCATTTACAAAAGGCAATACGTCTTTAGATTGGATGATGCCTACAATATCGTCAAGATTATTTTTATATACCGGTATTCTTGAATAGTGCAGCTCTTCAATCTTTTTTACCAGCTCATGGAAGCCTGTGTTATAATCAATAGCGCTAACATCAAGGCGTGTACGCATGATCTGCTTTACCGTAACCTGTCCGAACCTGGCAATGCCTCGCAGGATATTTTTTTCTTCCTCCGTGGTTTCCGCCGTAGTATTCATTTCTATAGCCTGGTCAATATCTTCCTGGTTGTACACGTGGTACTGCCTGATGCCCCCGAAGCTCCTTTCAATGCCATCCGTATATTTTACAAACCATTTGCTCATACTGCTGAAAAACGAATACAAAACTTCTACCAGCAGGGAGGAGGAATATGCAAATCGGATATTATTTTGAGTGGCCCATACTTTAGGGAGGATCTCGGCCAACAGCATCATAAGAAAAACGATGACTATAAGCTTTATGAAGAAGTTCAGCACATCGTTGGGCTGCGTCAGGAATTCATCCATCAACACATTAGCTACGATAATAGTGCCTATATTCACAAATGCATTGGTGATCTGCAATGTTGCCAGCAGTCTTTTGGGCTGGTCAAGCAGTGTGATGATCCTCCGGGCTGCCGGGTGCTGTTTTGTTTTCAGCATATTGATGTCACGATAGCTGAGCGAGAAAAATGCGACTTCTGCTCCCGATACAAAGAAAGAAACCAGCAGCAGCATCATCAGCAAAATAAGCAGGATGGTAACATTCCTGGGATCGGCGGCCAGCAATACCGGTTTGATTTGCAGTAAGCCTGAGTATACAACCGTATGATGATCCAAACTGAAGAAATTATGATGAATAATTGATTAATCATACAGGCAGGTCATGGCCTGCCTGTCATAATGTAACGAACAAAAATAAGTATTCGTGTAAAATGTTTAAAAAGCTATATTTTCCGGGGGATCATTCATGGGAGGGATATCATTGCCAAAGCCTTCTGTATTGGAGTCATGGGATCCGCCATGCGCTCCTTCTGCCCTTTTGTCCAGCATTATAAGATTATCGCCTACCACTTCCGTGGCAAATTTTCTGTTGCCTTCTTTGTCTTCCCAGCTCCTGGTGCGTAACCGGCCTTCTATATATACCAGGCTTCCTTTGTGAAGGTATTTTTGAGCCAGTTCCGCCAACCCCCGCCACAGCACTACGGTATGCCATTCTGTTTGGCTGACAAGCTTTCCCGTCCTGTCTTTAAATGTTTCTGTTGTTGCCAGCGGAAATTTTGCTACTGCAATATTTCCTTCTAAAAATTGAATGTCAGGATCCTTACCAAGGTTGCCAATTAACATTACTCTGTTGACGCCACGCATAATGCTTGTTTTAAATTCGTGCAAATAAGCCAATCCATTAAAGCTGACTTAAATTTACATTTTTTTCCTGCAAATAAGTAGTGATAAATTTGGGAAATGCGTGCCTTGCCAGATCCCGGGCGGCAACTTTCCTGAATGGTTCGTCCATCGCCGCCGGCTTTTGACAGGAGATCTCTATAAATTGCCCCCTGATAGTCTGGTGGGTGAGCTGTTGAGAATACAGCTTTGAAACCGCCATTACCCGGGCTCCGTATTTTTCAAAAAAAGGTTTTATCGTCTCATTCATGATTATTTCGCTTTCCTTCATCCTTTCTGTCCTCTCCAAAAGGAAAAATTCGTTCAGGTGCCGCCAGATATCCCTGTCCTGCCGTTCCTTTATATATACACTGGTATTATACCGCACAACATAGTAGTAAAACCAGCGGGTCTTTTTGTTAATTTTTTTCTCCTTTACCGGCAGCCTGTCCACCAATCCTTGATTAAAGGCAACACAACAATTTTTCATAAAACAGTTTTGGCATAATGGCGCTTTAGGCTTGCAGATCACTGCCCCAAAGTCCATTATGGCCTGGTTGTATATGCCCGGGGATCTTTTATCAAGCAATGTGCCGGCAATCTCGTTGAGCAGTTTTCTGCCTTGCGGGGAATCTACCGGCTTATCAATGCCGTATATCCTGGCGATCACGCGGAGAACGTTCCCGTCCACTACGGCATAAGGTAAGTTAAATGCAAACGAAGCGATAGCGGCGGCTGTATATGGACCTATACCTTTGAGATTGATAATAGCTTCATACGAGGAGGGAAAAATACCGTTATACTTTTCATTGATCAGCTTTGCCGTAGCAATGAGGTTGCGGCAACGGGAATAATAACCCAGCCCTTCCCATAATTTAAACACTTTTGCTTCGGGCGCCGTGGCGAGATCTTTTACGGCAGGAAAAGCATTGATAAAACTGAGGTAATAGTCCCACCCCTGTTCTACGCGTGTCTGCTGCAGGATGATCTCGCTTAGCCATATCCGGTAAGGATCTTTCTCTCCTTTCCAGGGCATAGAACGCTGGTTTTGGTTGCTGTTCCATGCCAGGAGCTTTTTGGTAAAATCAGGTTTCATAAAGGGTAATTATCTGTTATTCAATTGTCTGGCAATGTTTTTATTGAAATGATATACAATTTTCTGAAATTCGCGGCGTTCAGTAGTAGGCGAGCCAAAAAGTTGCCAATAAATTGGTTTTCTTACATCTATAAATGTGGTAAAAAATTTTTTTGTTGTGATTGCTTGGATAAAATGCAGGATTTTTGTTATCTTATCGTTGAATTTCATTTACTTATATAAAAAACAATACCATGCGAAAAGCTGATCTGATTAACAATATCTCTGAAAAAACCGGTATTCCCAAGGTAGACGTGCTGGTTACACTGGAAACCATGTTTAAAGAGGTAAAGGAAAATCTTGCCAATGGCGAAAATATTTATATCCGCGGCTTTGGAAGCTTTATCACTAAAAAAAGAGCAGCCAAAATAGGGCGCAATATTAAGAAAAACACTGCTGTTCATATCCCCGAACATTATATCCCCGCATTTAAACCTGCCAAAGAATTTGTGCACGAAGTTAAAAAACTGCAATCTCCGAAGCCTGTGGAAGAGAATTTTGATGATGAGACGGAAGATAGCATTTAACTTTGCGCTCAAATTGAAAGCTATTGAAAAAACAACAATGGATAGTAATATTATCCGGGCTCGTTATACTGATGGGCCTTTATTTTTTTGGCAGGACCAAGCCTAATATAACAAAATCCCCCGCTGGCATGACGACCGGAGCAGGACATGCTGAGGAAGAAGCGCTGGAAACCTCACAGATCCTGGCAACAGCAAAATCCCGCCTTACTCCGGAGCAGCAGGCGCGGGTGACCTCAATGGAAAATTCAATTACAAGAGGGGACGTAAAAACGCAAAAAGAGCAGCTCTACGGACAACTGGCTTCTTTCTGGAAAGATTCCGCCCACGTTTTTGAGCCTTTTATTTATTATTTGGGAGAAAAGTCCAAATTGGAAAATTCTGAAAAAAGCCTCACCTTTGCTGCCCATTTATATTTAAAGCAGCTTATAGGTGTAGACCAGCATGCTTTGCAGGTATGGATGGCAAACCAGGCTGCGGATCTGTTCAGGCTTGCCTTAAAGCTGAATCCTGGTAATGATTCCAGTAAAATAGGTTTGGGAAGCAGCTACATTTTTGGTGCTTCAGGCGCTTCAAGTCCTATGGAAGGTATACAAACCATACTTGAAGTGTCGCGCAGGGATTCCACTAATATGTATGCGCAGTTTATGCTCGGCTATGGAGGTATAGTGACTGGCCAGTATGATAAGGCGATAGAGCGCTTAAACCATGTGGTAAAGGTCCAACCGGATAACACTGAAGCTGTTTTTTTGCTGGCAGAAGCTTATGAAAGGCATGGTGAAAATGCTAAAGCTGCAGAATGGTACGAAAAAGGGAAGCAGTTTGTGCAAAATCCTGCCGTTCGCCAGGAAATTGACAAGAGAATTGAGGAATTAAAATAATTATTTAAGTAACAAAAAACTATTTGGTTTATGCCTTGTGGTAAAAAAAGAAAACGTCATAAAATTGCTACCCATAAGCGTAAAAAGCGCCTCAGAAAGAATCGCCATAAGAAAAGGAACAAGTAGTAGATTGTTGTTTTTCAATGCGGTTTACCTGCACTGAATATGTCTTTGAAATCTGAAACTTAGGGCTGTTGTTATGCCTGCGCCTGTAAGACGGGTGATTGCAGGCTTTTAGACATAATTTCTCAGTTTCTTCCTTTTGTTTTGGTGATCGTTAAAGGCTTTTTTGCTTGAACAAAGAATTAATTATTAATGCAGCTCCAACAGGCGTTGAAATCGCCCTGCTGGAAGATAAGAAGCTGGTAGAATTGCATCATGAAAAAGCTGATGCCAGTTTTGCGGTCGGCGACTTATACCTCGGGAAGGTAAAAAAACTTATCCCGGGATTGAATGCTGCTTTTGTGGATGTCGGGTTCGAAAAGGATGCATTCCTGCATTATACTGATCTTAGCCCTTATGCCCGCTCACTCCTGAAATTTACCCAGCAGGCGATGTCTGCCCCTGAAAACCAGGAATTCGACTTTTCCCAGTTTCAAACGGAGCCGGAGATCGTAAAAACCGGGAAGATCAATGAAGTGCTTGGGCAAAAGCCTAATATTCTTGTGCAGATACTGAAAGAGCCTATAGCAGCAAAAGGTCCAAGGCTCAGTTGCGAGATATCCCTCCCCGGCAGATTTGTAGTGGTAACCCCTTTCAACGACGTTATTGCGGTTTCCAGGAAAATACATTCTTCGGAAGAAAGAAAAAGGCTTAATAAAATAGTGGAAGCTATAAAGCCCAAAAACTTTGGTGTAATAGTAAGGACTGCTGCGGAAGGCAAAAACACTGCAGAGCTGCATGAAGATCTGAATATGCTTGTAGAGAGCTGGAAAAATCTTCAGCACAATCTTAAGGGCGTTACAGCACCCTGTAAGATCCTGAGTGAGCAGACTAAAACCACCAGCATGCTCCGCGACCTGCTCAACGAGGACTTCAACAGGATTGTGGTAAATGATAAAAATATTTATACGGATACCCGCAACTATATCCAGAAGATCGCTCCCGAAAAAAAGGAGATCGTAACACTGTACAACAATAACGGTACTCCCATCTTTGATCAGCATGGTGTGACCAAGCAGGTGAAAGCCTCCTTTGGTAAAACGGTTAATCTTCCCAGCGGCGCATACCTTATCATTGAACATACCGAAGCGCTCCATGTAATTGATGTGAACAGCGGATACAAGAGCGTGAGCAACAACCAGGAAATGAACGCCCTTGAAACCAATCTTGAGGCAGCAGCTGAAATTGCCCGCCAACTCAGATTAAGGGATCTTGGCGGTATTATTGTAGTTGACTTTATTGACATGAAATTGCCTGACAATAAACGAAAGCTTATTGAGGCAATGGAAGAATTTATGCGCTCCGACAGGGCGAAGCATGCGGTTCTGCCGATCTCAAAGTTCGGCTTGATGCAGATCACCCGGCAACGCATGAAGCCCGAGGTGAATATCAATACACTCGAGGTTTGCCCTACCTGCAATGGCACCGGTAAAATATCATCAACACTCGTGCTGGAGGATGAGATAGAGAAGAACCTGAGTTATCTCGTAATGCAAAAACACAAAGGGTTAAGTATTGTAGTACATCCTATTATATACGCCTACCTGACAAAAGGACTTATTTCCATCCGCAGAAAGTGGAGCTGGAAATATAAACAAACCATTAAGCTCAAATCGGATAACAATTACTATCTCACCGAGTTTCATTTTTTTGACAGCAACGAAGAAGAGATAAAGCTGTAAGGCTTTTTTCGCCAGTTACGAAAACCAAACACTCTTACCCGTCATTTCTCTCCGGACCTTCGGTTGGGATCGCAATACGGGCAGGAGATTGATGATTTTGTAGCTTTCGCGATACTTCAATCAAGTAAGTACTCAACACTCTTACACGTATTCTGCGAGCCACGTATGGAACGCTTAATTGAGAAAAATACTGTCAAAGCGGTGAAGCAGTCTCTACAGTTGGTAAAGAGGGGATTGCTTCTCCCGCCGCAACATTCATTCAATTCAAATCTTGATGCTGGCGGGATCGCAAAGACGCGCAAGAGTGTTGATGATTTTTTTAGCTTTCGCGATAATTCAGGGTTACAAATAATCCGTTCCGAAGCCCAATTGCACAGTTAGCATATTCTTTAGTAAATTGTACACATTTAGAAAGAACCTCAGCATAATAAGTATTAATCTGTTTTTGTTCATGGGTACGGAAAAGGAAAGATTACAGGACCCGGAATGGAAGAAATGGGGGTCCTATGTATCGGACAGGCAATGGGGAACTGTGCGAGAAGATTACAGTGCTAACGGGGATGTCTGGGGCTATACTACCCACGATATGGCCAGGAGCAAGGCGTGGCGGTGGGGTGAAGAAGCTATAGCAGGAATATGTGATGTTAACCAGTTGCTGTGCTTTGGTGTTGCCTTATGGAATAAAAGAGATCCTATCATAAAAGAACGCTTCTTTGGATTGACGAATACAGAAGGTAATCATGGTGAAGATGTAAAAGAAATGTATTATTACCTGGACGCCACTCCCACGCATTCCTATATGAAAATGCTGTACAAATATCCCCGGGAGGAGTTTCCTTATGACCGGCTGCTGGCAGAGAATAAACAGCGAAGCAGAAAAGAAGAGGAGTTTGAATTGATGGATACCGGGATTTTTGATGAAAACAAGTACTTTGATGTGTTTGTGGAATATGCCAAAGCTGATACAGATGATATTCTCATCAGGATAAGCGTGCATAACCGGGGTAATGATGCCGCAAGCCTGCATGTTTTACCAACAGTATGGTTCAGGAATACCTGGATATGGGGAAGACATGATTATAAGCCTTCTCTGTGGCAGGTCGCAGACAATTGCATTCAGCTCAGCCACGAAAAACTATCTGTAGCATATCTTTATTTTGAGCAGGGCAATCCTTTGTTTTGCGATAATGAGACTAATAACGAACGGCTTTACAATAGCCCCAATACAACAGCTTATCCTAAAGACGGCATCAATGACCACCTGGTGCATGCGCATCATTCGGTGAACCCATTCAAAGAAGGAACGAAAGCTGCGGTAAATAATGACATCACCATTGAAGGGGGAAAATTAGCCGTATTTACGTTGCGGCTTGCTAATAAGCGATTGGATACTCCTTTTGCTGGTGTTGACAATATTTTTAAAGAGCGCATAGCAGAAGCAGATACGTTTTATGGAGAGCTGCAGCAGAATATAAAAAGTGAAGAAGAAAGGCAGTTGCAACGGCAGGCTTTTGCCGGAATGCTGTGGAATAAGCAGTTTTACTATTATAAAGTACAGCAATGGCTTGAGGGCGACCCGGCAATGCCTGAACCTCCTGCAGAGCGATGGCATGGCCGTAATTCCAGTTGGATACATCTCAACAATGCTGATGTCATTTCCGTGCCCGACAAATGGGAATTTCCCTGGTACGCTGCCTGGGATCTCGCTTTTCACTGTGTTACCCTTTCCATGATAGATTCTGATTTTGCAAAGCAGCAGTTGCTGCTGCTTACGGAAGAGTGGTATATGAATCCCAATGGCGCGCTCCCTGCCTATGAATGGTCATTGTCTGATGTGAACCCGCCTGTGCATGCCGCTGCCGTATATCGTGTGTTCAGGCAGGACGCAAAGACCAAAGGCAAAAAAGATTACGAATTCCTCGAAACCATATTTCATAAGCTGCTGATAAATTTTACCTGGTGGGTAAACCGTAAGGATAAGGAGGACAATAATATTTTTGAGGGTGGCTTCCTGGGGTTGGATAATATAAGCTACTTTGATCGCAGCGCACCTGTATTCGGCGGAGCGGTGATGGAGCAGGCGGATGCCACAAGCTGGATGGCAACGTATGCATTGAACATGCTGCATATTGCACTTGAATTGTCTGTATACAACAAAACGTATACAGGAATGACCACCAAATTTTTTGAACATTTCCTTTATATAGCAGGCGCAATGGCAAGCATGGGAAAAAACAACAGTGGTCTGTGGGATGATGAAGATGAGTTTTTTTACGACCAGGTACGGATGCCGGACAACAGCGTAACTAAAATAAAAATGAGGAGTATGGTAGGGCTTATTCCTCTATTCGCAGTAGAAGTAATCACCAAAGATACGCTTGAAAAGAATCCCGTTTTTGCAGAACGCATGGAATGGTTCCTGAAGCACAGACCTGATCTCGCCAAACTGGTATCGCGCTGGTATGAGGGCGGGACTGAGGATAAGCACTTGCTGAGCCTTTTGCGGGGACATCGCATGAAGCGTCTGCTGAGCCGTGCTTTTGATGAAACCGAGTTTTTAAGCCCTTATGGTATCCGCTCTCTTTCCAAGAAGTATGAAAACAACCCATACTATATTGATGGAGAATCTCCTGAAGAGGCGATCCATTATTTGCCTGGAGAAAGTGACAGCGCTATGTATGGCGGCAACTCCAACTGGCGCGGGCCCGTGTGGTTCCCCATGAATTTTCTGATCATAGAAAGCCTGCGTAAATTTCATTTCTTCTATACAGATGATTTCAGGATAGAGTATCCTACGGCATCCGGGAAATATATTTCACTTAAAGAAGCAGGAACTGCATTGGCATGCCGGTTGCTCAGTATATTTATGAAAGATAAAGATGGCAAACGACCTTTATATGGCGCAAACCAGAAATTGCAAACAGATCCCTTTTTCAATCAATATGTGCTGTTTCATGAATATTTTCACGGAGATAACGGGAAGGGACTGGGAGCTTCCCATCAAACCGGGTGGACCGGGCTGATAGCTAACCTGATAACTATGAAGAATAATGATTAACCCATAAAAATGATCAATACATGAAAGCCCGGAAAATTTTATGCATAGATATCGGAGGCTCACATATCAAAGCAACGGTGCTGGATGCATCAGGAAAAACCCTGCAACCTTACAGCAAGATCCCTACTCCTTCTAAGCCTGATCCGCAGAATATCCTGGCCGCAATAAAAAAACTGGTGGAAGCATTTTCAGGCTATCAGAAAATATCTGTGGGATTTCCCGGTTATGTAAAAAATGGTGTGATACATACTGCTCCCAACCTGGGTACTGATAAGTGGAGCGGCTTTGATCTGCAAAAGCGGATCACTATGCTCTTAAAGAAGCCCTGTATGGTGGTGAACGATGCAGATATGCAGGGTGTAGGTATTGCTAAAGGGAAAGGAATGGAAATTGTTGTTACGCTTGGTACAGGTTTTGGAACAGCATTTTTATATGACGGAGTATTGCTTCCCCACGTGGAGCTGGCGCATCATCCCGTAGCAAAAGACCTTACTTATGACGAGTTTGTTGGTGAAAAAGCATTAAAGAAAGCAGGAGTGAGTAAGTGGAATAAAAGGATTATGAAAGTGATCGGGATACTTAAAACGGTTTTTAATTACGATCATCTTTACCTGGGAGGCGGCAATGCAAAGCTGATCAGTTTTAAGCTTGACCGCAATATCTCAATAGTCAGCAACCAGGAAGGTATAAAAGGTGGGCCTCAGCTATGGAGCAAAGCAAAAAAACAGGCTTCCAAATAATTATAACATTTTAACTCCGGAACGGAAAAATCTTTATTATATGAAGGTAGTTGTCATTGGCGGAGGCTTTGCAGGTCTTAATCTCTCTAAAAAGCTTGCTGGTAATATACAGATAGAAGTAACCCTTGTTGATAAAAATAACTATCATTTTTTTCCCCCGCTTTTGTACCAGGTAGCTACGGCTTTTATAGAGCCATCCAATATCAGTTATCCCTTTCGTCGTATGTTTCAGCACAGGCACAATCTGCGCTATTATATGGGATCGCTTGTAAAGATTAATATGGAGACCAATACTATAGCAACAGATTCAGGAACGCTTGACTACGATTATCTTGTATTGGCAATGGGAGCGGAGAGCAACTATTTCGGTATGGAGAATGTGAAGAATAATGCGCTTCCGATGAAAACCATTGATGATGCTATTAACCTGCGCAATCACATCCTGCTCAATCTTGAGAAGCTTGTAAAATCAAATGATCCGCTGGAGCGGGAAATAAGGAGAAATATTGTCATTGCCGGCGGTGGTCCTACGGGAGTGGAAGTGTCGGGAATGATAGCAGAGATGGGAAAATATATTCTTGAAAAAGATTACCCTGAACTGAAGGGAAGACGAGATACGATCTTCCTGGTGGATGCAGGGCATGCTTTGCTGGGGCCGATGAGCGGAAAATCGCAACAGGAAGCATTAAAGGTTTTGACCCGGTTAGGTGTGCAGGTAAAATTGGGTACTGCTGTAAAAGATTTTACAAATGACAAAGTACTTCTTTCTACAGGCGAAACCATCAATAGCAATACACTTATATGGGCTTCGGGAGTGATCGCGAGAGAGGCACCGGGACTACCTCCGGAAAGCATTGCACAACGTGGCAGGAGAATTATAGTGGATGAATACAATAAAGTAGCAGGCACGTCAAATATTTTTGCTATCGGCGACCAGTGCGTACAAACTACGGATAAAAATTACCCTAATGGTCACCCGCAACTGGCACAGGTAGCTATACAGCAGGGGAAATTAGTGGCAGAAAATTTAACCAGGCTTAGTAAAGGCGAAGTAATGAGGCCTTTCAGTTATTATAACAAAGGTACCATGGCCATTATATCCAAGTTCAAAGCTGTAGTGGATCTGCCTAAGGGATTCTTTAAAGGATTTATTGCATGGCTTGTATGGCTGTTTATCCATATCATCCCGATAGCGGGGTTCAGGAATAAGGCCAAATTAGCCTTCAACTGGTTCTGGTCTTTTATTACCAACGATCCTACACTGCGGTTGATCATAAGACCGCGAAAAGGAAAAAACAGGTAGCGGAAGAAAAGAAAATACACTCGGCTCATTATTCATTTTCGTGAAAAGGAGAGGATAAAATTGAAAGAAATCTTTCTTCTCTCAGATTTCACGTTTGGGCTATGGACCTGATTAGAGCGCCAAAGGTAGTTGCCTAAAAAAATCTTTCCTTTAAGAGGCTTGCCTGGTAAGGGTTTTCCTAAAATCTATAAAAGTATTTTCAAAATATATTTGGCAGCAACTAAAACCTGCCTATCTTTGCGACCCGCTTTAAAAAAGCAGTAGTTCTTAGAAATTGATTTGGAAGAAAGCAATAAAAAAAGAGTAGAAAAAGTAGAAAAAGATTTGATAGTGTTGAAATAATCTCTACCTTTGCAACCCCAATCAAAAACATCCAGCTCTTTAGTGATTTTGTACTGACGTTGTGAATAAAAAAGCGAAAGAAAATTTGCTGATAAAAAGAGTGATTCTAACTTTGCAGTCCATTTCAGTTTTTTGAATTTAGTTCTTGATTTATAGAGTATTATCCGCCAGA
>MKWG01000031.1:0-2256 GCA_001899685.1 Sphingobacteriales bacterium 44-15 | reverse complement strand
TAAAGCAAAAAATACTACACATCTTATAAGTTTAGCAAAAGATATGGGGCTGCTTTAAAGTGATTATTAATTTTAAAGTATAAATGCTTTTAATTCCAAAGATTAAGGATTCCCTTAAAATAGCTTCTTTAAAATGAAATAGGTTTGCTGAAATCTAAACCTTATTACATTATGGAATACAAAGTTGTACCTTTTGTTGCTTCAATAGATCCTAAAAAAGGAAATACCAGTCATGTTGTTGAACAACTGCAAGAAACTATCAGAAACCATGTTAATTTAGGCTGGGAATATGTTGGGCTGGAAAGCGTAATTACATACGTGCAACCTGAGTATGGTTGCTTTGGTCTTGGTGCTAAACCGGGTTTTACTACTTCAAACCAAATGGTGGTATTTAAACGATGAGGTATCTGTTACTTGCAGCTATCCGAATTTATTGGCTGATACCCAAAAGCAAACGCCGCACCTGCCTTTTTAAAAAATCATGCTCTCATTTTGTGTTTGAAGCGGCTGTGAATCATGGGACAGTAGCCGGACTAAAAGCATTGCATTACAGATTTAAAACTTGCAGGTATGGCGCTGTTGTTTACATTAATCCATCTTCCGGTAAAGCAGAAATGATTTTAGCCAATAAGGATATTATAACCCATGATAAAATTTCGGATAGGCTATTGTTTAACTGCCAACATCCCTGTCACTAAAAGCTTTACCAAATAATTGAAAGAGACCGGCAATATGCCGGTCTTATTTTTTTGGTTTTTTTTAGAAAATAAGGATTCCCTTAAAATTAAGTTTTTCAGACACAGTAGGTTTGGATAAAATTTAAAATAATAAAATTATGGCTTCATCACACGAAATTAAATGTATCAACAAGCGGGAAAGAGAAAATATCCATGAAAGAATAATTAATATCGGAGGATTTAACTCCGATGGTAGCAGATGGAAAATTTCTCAGCTAGAGGCAATTGAAGGAATTAAATCTGGTAAATGGTTGTTTTATGTAGGGCAAGGCATTTATAAAGTTAATGTTATTGTAGCGAGGAGTGCCGCAGGCTATGACTATTTAAAAACTGAAAATGACTCTACCACGAGGAACAACCTTTTAGAACTTCCAGAGTGTCCAAACTTGTAACCTTATAATATTTAAACAATGGATTTTAAAGACCAAATAAAATCACTGGGTGAAAGAGTCAGCAAGCTCAAAGCTCAGGTCAATACAGAAGAGGCTACAAAAAATGCATTTATCATGCCTTTTATTAAAGAACTTGGCTATGATGCTTTTAATCCGTTTGAAGTAACTCCTGAGTTAGTTGCAGACATTGGGATAAAACAGGGTGAAAAAATAGATTATGCCATTATGCAAAATGGTGAACCTATAATACTCATTGAATGTAAGCACCATGCTGCTCCGTTAAATGTGAATAATGCTTCACAATTGTTTCGGTATTTCCATACAACCAAAGCCAAGTTTTCTATCCTGACAAACGGCATAGAATATAAATTTTATACCGATCTGGTTGAAACAAATAAAATGGATGAAAAACCCTTTTTCTCATTTGACATTACAGACATGAAGGAAAACCAGATCGAGGAGCTGAAGAAATTCCATAAAGCATATTACGATTTTGAAAATATTGTAAATACAGCCAGCGACCTGAAATATACCAATGAATTGAAAAAACTGATTCATTCAGAATTTACCAATCCGGGTGGTGATTTTGTAAAGCATTTTGCCCGTCAGGTCTATCCAAGTGTCATAACTGCAAAGGTGTTGGAGCAATTCACTAATCTCGTAAAGACTTCTCTAAACCAGTATGTAAGTGACATGATAACTGAACGTTTAAAATCGGCGCTTACTAAAGAAAATCAGGTAATAAAAGAACAGGATGCTGCTTTAGCAACAGAAACGGAAGTAGATTCTAATCAGACTGTTACTACTCAGGAAGAATTAGAAGGCTTTATGATTGTAAAAACCATACTCAGACAGAAAGTAGCTCTAAGCCGCATCGTCTATCGGGATGCGCTTTCTTATTTCGCTATACTACTCGACGATAATAACCGTAAAACATTGTGTAGACTATATTTTAATGGAAACAAGAAGTATATGGTAACATTAGATGAGCAGCGAAAGGAAGTACGGCATGACCTATCATCACTCGACGATATTTTTAATTATTCCGATATGCTTTTAGAAGTATTGGCGAACTATGAAAAAGTAAAAATATCGTCGAGTGATGATAGGTCATGCCGTACTTCCTT
>MKWG01000030.1:73644-172081 GCA_001899685.1 Sphingobacteriales bacterium 44-15 | reverse complement strand
GAAGATGTTCGCATTGCCTACAAAGAACAGGAGCGATTACAAAACCAGATATTTTACCTGATCGGCAAATGTTCAGGACACACTAAAGATGAAATTGAAGAGATGTTTCGCCGCGACCATTTTTTCAATGCTGTTGAAGCAAAAGAGTATGGCCTGGTTGATGAAGTATTAGGCGATACAGATGATTTGATCAGCATAGAAGATGTCAGATGCAAAATTCAATTTCAAACGGGTAAAAACAGGGAGATGATCGGGTTTAAAAGAGAATAGTTGGGGAAGAAATGTGGAGAAGAAGGAGATTCTTATGGGCTGGGCTGTGTTGCTACTATTAGGCTGTGGTTGCGTCGCACTCTTGTACGGTTGAAGCGCTATTGTGCATAGGGCGAGGGCGTTTCAAAAATTCAATCTTACGTATATGTGTAGCGTTTATATAGCAGGAAAAATGAAACCGGATTTTAATCAGTTTTATTTTTTCTTTTTCAGTGCGGCGCGGATCTTTTTTACAAAGCTTACCGGCATTTCGGTAACATCGGCTACCTGCTTATCCGAAAGCCCCAGCTTGATGATCAGGTTTTCAATGACTTCCTGCTTGCCTTTTTCTATACCCCTTTCCATTCCTTTCTCTATGCCCTTTTCTATACCTTTCTTCATCCCTATTTCAATACCCTCTTCCCGCTCTATTTTTTTTATAGTTTCTATAATACCCATAGTAATTTTTCCTCCTGTTAATTGTTCAATTTGGTTATCAAATTTACGGTTTATTTCCTCGTTTCCAACATAGATGAAGTTTTTCAAAAACAGCAGCAGCCTCTTTATCTTGTTATGGCTGAATTTTTTGCTTTGTATCAACGCACGGGCTACGGTCAGCCGGTGGCTCGCTAATTCTTCTTCAGCCACTTTGCCCTGTAACAGCGCCTTCTGTGCCGCCAGCACGATCAGGGCAAACGGGTTGTCCATCGCCAGGAGCTCTGCCTCGGAATGGTCGAATATATGATACGCATTATAGCGGTAAGTAATTTCAGTACCCATAAATGTTTTATGAAAGATATGCGGGTGCTGCTGCCGCTTATTGCCGGTAAATATTGCCAGTGCGGTTATATCTACTCCGTAGCGGTCGTATATCCTGTACCAGTATTGAAACATGCGTTTGGGGAAGCCTTTCACGCTGCTGCCCTGTATTTCTATATGTACCAATATCCACTCTTCCTTTCCGTTTTTTAAGAATGTTTTTACCAGCATATCCACGAACCTGCTTCCTCCCTGCTTTTTAAGTTCGGGAAACAATTCGGTCAGTTCCTTATCAAGGAATACAAAACCTTTACGGAAGTCAAACACTTTATCCGCATCAGGAAAACAAAAACGAAGCAGGTAAGGGAAAAGCTCTTCAAAAGCGGCTTTTAAAAGAGCATCGTCTTTTTTGCGCGGCATGGCATTGTCCCGGTTAGCTATAGGTTTTTTATGCATAGCAAGAATGGTGTAGTATGCTATATTAAAACAATTCAAACGTACATGAAATTTTTCATTCATAAAACCTGCCCGTTCCGGCAGGCGGATACACAATGGATGAATGAATCCCGAATGCCTTCGGGATATGGGAGTTCCCCGTCCGTACCGGCACGCCAGCCCGACGAAGCCATTCTGGCGGGGGCGGACTCCTGGCTAAAAAACAATAATAAATATTCAATAGAAATGTAATGTTTTAATATGAAAAAGAGTCGGGCGCGATAATGGTAATTTAAGCGATGCTGCCAGCCCTGGCCTGCAAAATCAATATAGGAGGGCTAATTATTATGTAACGTATGGGCATCAGGTCAGCCAGTACACAATAGCTTTGCAGACCTGCGTCGGAGCGGGAGTGAGATGATCTATTACTGCTCTGTTCTGTAGCATATTTGGTATTATCAAAAAACTTCTTACCTTGAAGGTGCTTTTTTAATCCTTCAATCTTTTGACTGCCTGCCACTACCCGAACCCGTTTTTCAAAATTTTTAGTGGCTTTAAAAACATGCGCCGGTATTAACCGAAGCTGCGATGTCTTTGTATTTGCTTGATTTTACAGGAAACTGCAAAAATGGAGCGTATGGCTGGACTGGTGAAGCTATATTCGGGTTATCGTGTAGAAACGACTATAAACGTTTATACGCGAATATTGAAAAGTTGTATTGGTGTAATAACATTTTTTTAGTGAATGATAAATCATTGAAAATAAAGACGTTTTTTTAACCTCTCAACCTGGATTTCATAAATTTATGAGTTGGCAGCAACTTTATTGGACACACCCTAAAATTTTAAAATATTTTATCATGGAATGCTTAAACTGTAACAATACACTCCCCGACAAAGGATTTTTTTGTCCTAGTTGCTCAAAACAATTTAAATGTAAAAATTGTAGCGAACTTTTATTAAAAGATGCAAAAGCGTGTATTTACTGTGGAGAAGAAGTTGGTAATAAATCGACAGCTCCAAACATGAACACTATAGAGTTTTCAGAAACAAAGAATAGTCGCAACTTCAAAGCTAATTTTACAGATACGGTTGGGCAGAGCATTAGTGATTCTTTTGGTATTATATTATCCAATAAAATATCAACAAAAAAACCTGCTGTGCTAATTTCTAATGGTGGGGTTTTTAATAAACCTGAAGTTACTGAGACAGAAGATGCCGAAGTTGTTGAGGATTCAGTTGACACTCCTGAAGTAACTCAGTTAAAAAAGATTTTTAAAACAGATGGAGATAAAACAACATTGTCTGAAACAAGACTAAAAGCTAGTTCAAAAAGAGATTATGGCATCAGACTTTCTATCATTTTTCTTTATTATAAATCTCTTTTAGGAATTGAAAATGTCCCAAGAAAAGAACTAACTGCTATTCTCGAAAACGCAAGTGTCGAAGATGGTAATCTAAGATTCTGGCTTACAAATAACCCTTTGATTGGAATTAATGCAGATATGGTAGAACTTAAAGCTCCAGGAAAAGATGCTGCAAAAAAATACTTAGCTGAAATATCAAATACAGAATTAAAAGATAAATGGCAGATAGGGACGCATTCAAAAGTTGGCAGAAAGCCCAAAGAAAAAAAAGATAAAAAATGACAGATATTTTCAATGAATTCTGTGATGCCGCCAAAATTTCAGAAGAACCTCAGAAATTTAATGTCGCATTAGCTTTTATTTGGTTTCATCAATATAAAACCAAACAACACGATGTTTCTGTAAAAGAAATCAATCAATATTTTGTCGATGCTCATCTATCTGCTTATAATCCGACCTATTTAAAAAGAGATTTAAACAAGAGCAGCAAAGTAACTAAAGGAACGAAAAAGGACACACATAAACTTAATAGAAAGATTTTAGATGAATTAAACAAAAGATTTTTGCCTCTTATAGAAACAGAAATTTCTTTGACAGAAAGAGCCAATATCAAAATCACTCCATTTTTAAAGCCTACAGATATAGAAGATGCAAAAAAGATGGCAGAGTTATATATCATTCTTCATTGCTTAGAAAATTCAGTTAGAAATTTCATAGATGATATATTGGCAAAAAAGATAGGTGCAAATTGGTGGGACAAAGCCAAAAATTCAGAACTCGAAAAGAAACTTAAAGAAAGAAAGGAAAAAGAAACTAAGAATAAATGGCTAAGTCCCAGAGGTAAAACATCACCATTGTTCTATATTGATTGGGGAGACTTAGTAAAAATAATTCGGAAATTTGAAAATGATTTTAAGCCTTTCATTGACGAAATGAAATTTGTAGAACTAAGATTAGAAGAACTAGAGAAAGTTAGGAACATTATAGCACACAACGGTGTAATTCCATCTGCAGACGATTTTGACAGGGTAATACTACACTTTAAAGATTGGTGTAAGCAAATCACACAATAAGTATCTGCGAAAAGTTGCTGCCAACAAAAGTGCAAAAGCAGGGCTAGACAAGGTAACATTAGCTGTGTGCAAGCGTCAACAGCGGTTCTGGCTCGACGTTCAATATTCAGCTTTAGTTCTTAACTTAAACAACATATTTTCAATTAAGCATTTGTACCGGGCTGGACAAGCAATGATTTCCCTGCCTTCGCAAATACTCGAACGCTATCTGTAATTTTTATGGACTTTACACATGACAAATTCATTTCTGATAGTAATGAATTTTGGAAATTGTTTTCAATAATTCAAAAGTTTCCTCCATTACATAATACTATCAAAGCAGACTTTAAAACGTTGTTAGACTTAACGGAATTTCATAAAAATGATGAAGCGAAATTCAAAATGCTTTGTAGAACCTGTATTAGAAATTTATTTTCATTGATTGAAGCTGATATTTATTATTATAACTTGTTCGATAGTTATCAAGACTATGATGACAGGCACAAATTTTTTGATAAATTCAAAAAAACTTTTAAGCAAATATGTAAGACTTGGAACAGAGAAAAATTGCAAGAAGAGTATTTTCAAACCAAACTTAATGACTTAAAGGAAATAAAAGATTTTAGAGATAAATTGACGCATCCAAAAGAAATTAAACACATCATTGTGCCGACAGAAGACATATTCAATAAAGTGAAAAAAGTTTTTAATGACTATGACACTTTCATTTCAACAATTATGAGCAATTTCTTCTTTAGCACACAACTTCCATTATGACAATAAAACCACAGCAAATAACTTTAACAACATATTTCCAAATGGGCATTTGTACCCATATGGACAATTAATGAATTTTGTTAACTTCAATCCTCAAAATCAAACTCAAAATCCAGCAGCTTTTTGGGATGTACTTCCAGACCTTTAGCCAGTTCCAGTAACGTTAACATAGTAATGTTAGCTTTTTCGGTTCCTTTTTCAATTTTGCTAATATTGCTATAATCTATATTGCAATTTTGTGCAAGCTTTCTGTAGCTTAGGTCTTTCTTCTTTCTTAGCTTTTCAAGCTGCTTGCCAAACTGGACTAAAAAATCGCTTTCTACAACTTTAGCCATCATGTCGATTTGTAGCAAGGTCTCAATATGGGGAAAAATAAATGTGGTATCAATATACCACATTTCAATTTTTTCCATTTATATTTACAAAGAAATTATTTTCGCGATTACTTCATAAAATTATTTGAAGCAATTCGCTTTGAATCTCGCTCTGAAAACTGGTAATTTTCTTTAGCAACGAGATGATAAGCAGAATAGCTCACGACCTAGGCGTGAGCTCTCTTATCCGTTGCACGGTATACCAGTACCTCAGAGCGGTAAGTTGAGCGCCACGCCTTTTTTGTGCGGGTGCCAGCCTAAAACTTTTTTGTTATGAACAACGCCGTTGCCACACCTGCACAAAGCACCAACATCCATTTTAACGAAACCCAATGGCTGCAGGCCCTATTCCTGCTGGCAGATACCCAAAGCTGGCTGCAGCAATTGCAGGAGGGGCTCATCTGGCAACTGCCCGTAAAGCATCGTAAAAAGCTGCTGCGCAAAGGCTCGTACCTAAGCAGCAAAGCCCTGGCACATATATTGGAGCGCCATTACTACAAAGTGCCGCGCCACCCGCTTACCGGCAAGTTTACCATACCCATACCGCAAATTGTGGCCTGCATAAGAGATGCCTGTCAACAACCGCCCCTGCCCGTACCGGAATCGCACAGCCCTCACCTGCAGCGGGTACTGGATACCGGCACGCCGCTCGGTCACGACACTTCGGGCAATACCGTAACCACCATTACCGTCATTACCAGCACCGGCGGAGAGATCATCACCGCCTTCCCCGGCGTACTGCCGCCGCAACAAGACCTATAAGGTTTTCAAAACCTTATAGGTCTATTTAAGCCTCACTCAAAAACAAAAAGATGAAAACCAAACACCACAAAGACCCGTTCAACACCCAATGCTGGCTCTGTGAATGCATTACAGACCCTTACCAGGTAATTGCCGGCTTTTTTTCCGAAGCGCATGTGTACCACTTTCGCCGGCTCATTAAAAAGCTGGTGAGCCATGCCAGCGGGGCAGGTATGTATAAAGGATATTCGCCCGGCGATGTGTTGCTGTACAGCAAGCTCATCCGCTCGCTTATAAAAGCCGCCCATGCTTTGAGGCATACAAAGCACAGCGCGGTTACTATTAAAAAAGAAGACATCTTCAATAAAAAATACTATTGCAGCCATTATGTAAATGCAGATGAGTGGCAGGAATTTCCCCGCTGCCTGTCAGAAAAAGAATATAGCGATCCCTACCGGGCATTTCAGCAGTTTTTCGGCTACCAGTCGCTCAATAGCTGGCTGCAGTGCTGGGAGCAGGTAGTGGAAAATGCATTTTGTAGTGATACCACTTCTATAACAGCCCCGCTAACAGTCTGCACCCATTTGATAAAGCTGGTAGAAGCCGCGCACCTCGTTGATGTAAGGGAGGTAACGCATGTGGGTGAATGTGTAAAGAAGGGCAGTCCGTTATCAGCTACTTAAAAGGTATTACAATGAAAGAAAGTTGATGAGGGGATTGAGATTCCGTTTCCCATAGGTACGGTAGCATAATGACCGTGTGGTTCAAAAATTACAAACTTTGCCTTAGTGCTGACGGCAAAATACAAATACCCTCGCCGTGTTCGAGTTAACAATTAGGCGGCGCCTCAATCATTGCAGCAATGACGTTGAGTTAACAGCAGTGATAAATGTTGAGATTGCTTCGCCGCGCATTAGTCCTGATCTTTAAAATACGTATGGCGGCTCGCAAAGACGGCAAGGTTGTTGATAATTCTTTATCTTTCACAATACTTAAAGCATGCAAATAGTCTACAATCTCGTCGTCACTGCGAACCAAGTATAGAACGCTTAATTGTGAGAGGTGCCGCCAAAGTGGTGAAGCAGTCTCCGGCAATCAACCTTGCAATAACCGCTCACCGGTAAACCGGTATTGCTCCCATTCCGGCAGCGGATGGTACCTTGCACCTTGAACATCCCGGAAAAGGCGCTCCAGGATATTTTTTTTGTAAAAGCTCTGTCCCCCGACTGCATTCATGGCCTGATCCACTGTGCTGATGCATGCTTCGGCCACATTTGATTTCAAGCTAAGCATTTCCAGGGTATTTGCCTGGTTAGGTTGAAAATCAAAATTTTTCACATTCGCCACCATCGCCTTCCATTGTGTTTGCGCACTTACCAGTGAATTGTTCATTTTGCCGATGATGCAGGGCAAATGCGGCTGATTGCGCGGGTACTTTTTACCGAGCATAATGGCAATTTCCATTGCTTTTTCAGCAATGCCCACATATACCGACATGATCAGCGGCATTGCCACACCAATCACAAGATCCCACACCGCATGATAGCCTGTACGCGGCCTTGCAAGCACTATGGCAGCGTCGGGGATAAAAACCTTGTCGAAAACGATGGTCTGCGATCCTGTTGCCCTCATGCCGAGCACATCCCAGTCATCCAGTAAGGTAACACCTTTGGCGCTGAGCGGAACGGAGAAATGCAATACCTGCCAGCCCTTTTCCGGATCTTCATACGGAGCGCTGGTGACGGCAATATCCCCGGCTGCAGACTGGCTGGCAAAATATTTTTTTGCCGTTAGCATATAGCCTCCTTCTGTCCTTTCCATATTCCCGTTAGAGTCAAGCCAGTCTCTTGCCCCGGTACTTACAAGCACCAATTGACCATCCGCTACTTTTTTCAGCATAGGGCCGCTTTCCCCTTTGTTCCTGTACTTCCATACAGCAGCGGCAACAAGATGCTGGTGCATGGAGAGCGACAGGGCTGTAGAAGCACAGTAATGCGCTATATTTCTGAGGATATTGCATACCTGGTCGAACGGTTGACCATCGCCCCCCAACTCCTCCGGGATAGATACAGAGAAGTACCGGTTCTCTTTCAGGTCGGCATAATTTTCAACAACAAACCGTCCTTCTTTATCAAACTGTGCTGCCCGGTCAGCAAAGATCTTTCCCAGTTCGTGTGTGCGTTTTTCCCAATTGATATTGGGTGCAATCATTGTTTCCATTTGTATAATTTTAATAATACAAATTTCAATACCGGATCGCATTTGGGATTTGCTGTACGGCCCAAATTTTTAAGTGAAAAGTCCAGGAAACACAATATATATCACAAGGATCAGTTGCCGGAGCGGCTTCTGAACTGGCGGGGAGGAAGTGCATATTTATCCCTGAATACTTTATTGAAATGTGCCGGGTTCTTAAATCCGCTCTCAAAGGACACTTCATTTACATTCATGTCTGAATGCAGCAGCAGGTTCTTAGCCAGTTCAAGGCGCTTCTCGGTAAGCCATTTTGCCGGCGGCATATTATAGAGACTTTTAAAATCTCTTTTAAAAGAGGACAAACTCCTTCCCGACAGGCGTGCAAAATCATCCAGGGAAAGATCATGCTGATAATTATTCATCATCACATGCTGCAGTGAATTACGCCCCGGATGTTTTAAAGAACAGAAATAGGCTGTCAGCACCTTGTTCTGAGCATTCAAAACAATGTTGTAAAGCAGTTCCCTGAATTTCAACTCAAGCAATTCCCGGGGAATTTCAGGTGTCGCTTTCAGGTAGCCGAATATGCTATGGAACAGTGCTTTTAGTGTATCGCTAACATGAAGTGGAATGATGGGGTCATCCATCCCGGATGCTTTGGTGCTGACCGTAAATGAATGGTTATCCATCATAAAATCCCTGATGAAATCATCACTGATAAAGAGTATAAGAATACAATGATCTACATCAAAGTATTGCGTTGTGGTATACACTCCCTTTTTTACAAACAGGGCATCTCCCGGTTGCGCTTTGAATATTTTACCGGAAGCTATCCAGTCCTTCTCCCCGCTGATAGTATAGATAATAAAACTTTCTTCAGTTAACAACTTGAATTTCTCCGTTTCAATCGGACATTTATATTCCACGATCAGGTACCCGCTCCCTATTATTTTATTGTAGGATGGATCAGCCCATATCTCGTTATACAGATTAGTGATCATAGCTTATTAAAGGTATGAAAACTTAAAATTATTGAGCCGGGCCAACAGCAGATAAACCGGCAGGTAAGCTGTGCGGGCTGCTGATTTTTTATTAACTTGGTTTGGCATTTCCATTCTATATGCCTTGTATATGAAACTGTTCTTACTGTTGATTAATCTTTTGCTTGTAAGCGGTGCGTACGCCGATACTACCCGCCACGTCAACCTGACTTATACAGCTTTTATTACCAACCTGCCCCCGGGTGCAAGGGAAGTCAGGTGGTGGATACCTGTTGCGGTTTCTGATGAACGGCAGAACGTAAAACTTTTACCCGGAGATCAGTCTGCCGGGCAGATTACGCAGGAGCATAAGTATGGTAACCGTATGTTGTATAAAGAAATTGATCTCAAAAGTGTAGCTCCATCTGATACTCTGAAAGTAGTATTGCACTACCAGTTAGCGTTGAATGAGAAGAATGTTCCTGAAGCTAAGAGCATAAAAGCAACCGGCATTCAGCCAATAACGAATGGCATGCAGGTATACCTTACAGGAAACCGTCTTATCCCTCTGCAAGGACCTGTTGAGCGATTATATCAACAACTGCAATTGCCAAAGGAGCCGATAGCTGCTGCAAGAAAAATATATGATTATCTTATTGATAATATGGTGTATAATTATAAGGCTCCCGGGGCAGGATTTGGTGATGTATTATGGGCCTGTAACAGCAAAACCGGCGATTGCTCTGACTATCATTCTATTTTTATCGGAGTATGCAGGTATGCCGGCATTCCCGCCGATCACGTTTTTGGATTACCGCTAAAAAAAGGTGTGGGAAGAGGATCGGTAAAAGACTGGCATTGCTGGGCACGTTTTTATTCGGGTAAGCCCGGCTGGGTGACTATTGACGCATCAGAAGCAGATAAGCACCCGGAACTGCGCGATTATTTGTTCGGCTCCTTGAGCAATGTATATCTTACATTGTCGCATGGGCGCGATGTTATTTTATCACCTGAACAAAAAGGTCCACCGCTTAACATATTTGCCGACCCTTATGTGGAAATTGATGGGGTGAAATTTGAAGGAGCGAAATGGATTGGTACTTTTGAAGAAGTACTCCCAAAATAGTATTTTTCCTGTATCGTTTCAATTAAAAACATAAGATCGCAGCTTCATTATCCTTCTCTTCAAGCACATGTTTAAACTGCTGCTTTAATGTATTAAAGTAACACTTCCCTTTTTGTTGATCACCTTCCCGGTATAATCTATTCCCTGGGCAATATATACATAAGTAGCCGTGGATTGTACCCGGCCGTTGATGGCGCCGTCCCATCCTTTCTTCAGGTCGCTGCTGCTGAATACGAGCTGCCCCCAACGATTATAGATGCGAAAGTAATTGAGTTGGGAAATACCCACACCGATGGGGCGTAGCATATCATTAAGCCCGTCGCCGTTGGGAGTAAAAGCTGAGGGAACAAAAATATCCGGCGCTGTTGTAAATACCACGACTTTAATATCATCCTGTCCAAAGCAGCCCTCTGCTGTAGTAGCCTTCACGGTATAGGTAATAGTACGACCAGCCTGGGATAACAAACTGGCAACAGGATTGGCAATATCTGTATTACTTAACCCGATAGCAGGCGTCCAGCTATATTGATTGGCCAACGGGTCGCTGACCGTAGCATTCAGTTGCAACGGCTGGCCGGCTACAATGGAAGTATCATTACCGGCAAACACCACGATAGGCTGAGTAACCGAAACGCGAAAAGTGTCCAGCAATGTATTGGGACAACCTGCATTGGTAACGCTCAGTATATAATCCGTGTTTTGTTGTGGAGTAGCTGTGGCGTTGACAGCATACGGCAAGGAAGTCACTACTCCATTGCCGGTATTGGCCAGCGTACCTGTATTGCTCCAGGAATAATTGGTGCCGGAAGTAATGGTAACATTCACCGGAGTACTGGTCCCATAGCATATAGAAGCTGCATCAGGGGTGATAGCCGCCGCAGGGAACGGAACGTTTATATACTGAACTCTGGAGACTGTGCTGGTGTCGGCAGGACATAAACCACTTTTCACCAAAGTCCTGTAATAGGTGGTTTGATTAACAGCGCCTGCATTGTACTGTGTATTGGTATTTACCGGGGAAAGGTTGTTCCAACTGCTATTATCGTAAGAATACTGCCAGTTTTGAACCTGGCCTACGCTTCCATTCAGCGTAATGAAATTATTTTGTGTCTGGGTTGCGCAGACTGAGAAATTGGCCGGGTCCAGGGCGCCTCCATTGCTCCGGGGATCTACCGTTACGATCGCCGCGGCGCTGGTATCCACACGGCAACCGCTCCCGTTTTGTACAACTGCCCGGTATTGAGTGGTAGCACCAAGATCCAGGGCTGTGTATTGGTGGGTTGTATTGTCAATGCCGGACCAGTTGACCCCGTCTGTTGAAGACACCCATTTAAGTATATTTCCCGTTTCGCCGCTGAGCATTAATGCGGTGCTGTTGTCGCCTGCGCAAACGGTATTATCACCGGTAACATTCCCTGCCACTGTCGGGGGCGATGTGGTTACCGTGATGGAGCTCCTGAGGTCGGCGCAACTGTTCACTTCCTGTGCCGTAATAATACCGCCTGTGATGCCGGGAGTTACGGTGATAATATTGGTACCGGCTCCTGAAACTATTGTCCATCCCGAAGGAACTGTCCACGCATATGTGCTGTTAGCTAATGCCGGAATGGAATATACTGTATTGGTATTTGTGCAGGCATCCCTGTACCCGGAGATCTGCAGTCCTGAGCAGTCATTGCGGAGCGCAATATATGCATAAGCGAAGTGCGCTCCCGGAGTACAGTTGCTGGCCTCAAAAGTAAGTACCACCTGCTGACCCCGGTAAGCCGACAGGTCAAAGGTTACTTCTGTCCAGGGTTTGGTCCATACATCCTGCAGCAATACCCCATTATTGTTGTTTTGCCCGGAATGTGAAAGGAACAGGGTAGGGCTCAATGAAAACCCGTTGGCTATTGCGGCGGCGGAATCCAGGGTTGCCCCGGTGGGAGTCTGGTTGTTCCCTCCTCCGGCATTGTTAAGGGTAGGGAGATAATAAGAAGGGGAAGCGCAGGTGATAATGCCCGCAGGACTTTTTACAGTTGCTGTAAATACCGGTTGCTGATTAGAATTGTGCGTTCCGTTTTCCAGCACTAAGGCATACGCATAAGTCATAGTATAAGGCACCGAAGAGGACCCGGCCGGGACATTGACCGTATAAGTTACGGATCGCACAAATCCTCCGGGACTGCGCTCATCATTGTGAAGATCCCAGGAAGTAGCATCTGATCCTAATTTGATGGAATAGCCGTATGCATACCCATTAATGGTGGGAATAGTGGAAAATCCGCCAAACTTGTCGGTACTGGATGCGGTTATGACCTCTATGCCTGTAGTGGAAAGGCTGTATTCGGAGATTACCGATACACCTGTATTGGGTGCAGGATATTGCCGGGTGGCACCGTTTACCAGACCTGTTTGCGCAGACCAGGCGGAAAGGTCTCCTGCTGAAAAATTGATATTGAACGGGCAGGATTGATCCTGGCTAAAGGACTGGGAGATCCTTAACAGCAGCAAGCCGGAAATAATAATGAGCCTCAACCTTGCCATAAAATCAAAAAACCTGATGAATAATCGTTGCGCAGGCGCCGGCACAGTATATCTCTGTATCTCAGCTCTGCCTGCAAGTTATCAAAACGGCTGACACAGATATAGTTAAACAACTTTTAATTATGTTTTTCAACAGGCGGAAGATAAGGTTTGCATAAAGCTGCAGGATATATTGCAGGCGCTCAGCTTAGTATACGGTTTTAAAAACACAGAGGTTGGTTTAAGAGGGTGTAGATATTGATCCCCGGGGATGTGTTACAAAATCATGGGTTCCAAGCCAAAAAATCAAAATGTTTGAGCAACTGTATTTCATATTGGTCTTTGCGCAGGACGTTTAAATCATTTTGCGCCTGTTGCAGCTTCGCTTTTCCCGGTACTGAGGTTCTTATCTTAAATTTAATATTTTTTAATAGAATGATTTCAGATTTTAGTAAATGTTCTTTGCCAAAAAACCTCTTATAAGCTGTTATTTCATACTCAAGATAATCCCGTTCTCCCCGCTCATAATAAAGAATAATGTTCAAAAGCCTTGTAGCTTTGCATATAAGCCAATTTTTATGGCAATGTTGCCGCAGCATCGCATTGTTGATCCAGTGATGAGATTTCCTGAAATCCTTCAACAGGAAATACGATTTGGCAATGTTGAAGTACAGTTCCCATTGCTTCTCCTCATCTATCATACTATATTGATTAATCCAGTCTCTCCCTAATGAATCAATCAAAGCTACGGATTCCGAAAGTTCCATTTTCGAATTAAGCGATATTAATTGATAGAGGACCGAAATTTTTTGAACCAGGCTTCTGAAATATTCGGGGTATATGCTTTGATGTAACTGATGCAGCTTTTCTATGTAAAAATTCATTTTGTCAAAATGCGCAAGCGTGTGCAGGCTGTCGAGTATGCCGTTTAATGCAGAAAGATAATCAAAAGGGGGATTGTCAAGTAATTCCAGTTTTTTTTCGAACAGTTGGTTTAGCGACGAAAATATTTTTAGTGCTGAGGTATATTCTCCGACATTAGTAAAAAAGAAGGATTGAAACAGCAGGTGCAGTTTCTGAGCAGCAAAGCTATTAGCTGGTTTATTAGTTACGAGTGCCATTTCGCTCAGAACAAGATCATTTAGCTTGCTAAGCTGTTCTTTTGATGAAATTTTGCCTGCGTGTATCAGCCGGTATTTGAGTAACTCAAAGAGAGAATGATGATCGTGTATATGATTAACATCGCGCAGGAGCATTTTAGCCTTCATCTGAATTTCCACCAGGCGCTTATCTGTTGTCTCATGGAAGTTGTTGTCCGACAGGTAATTTAATTCCTCTCTGTAGGTAAGATACTCTACTATGGGATACTGGTATGTGTGAGCTTTTAAACGTGTTCTTTTTATTTCATTGTAGCTTTCTTCATATAGCGACCGTTCTTTTAAAATCCTTGACCTCATTAATCCTAAGTATAATTGAAACGTTTGATCTTTATCTGCTTTTAACTGGATCAAACAGTCGGTTATAATTTTGACAAGGTATCTTGACGTATTATATATTGAAGCAGACGGATACTTTTTTTTGAAAGTTGTTTCTATTGTTTGTAATGAGTTGGGGTTGCTGCTATCTATCAAATCAAAAAGGAATAAGTAGGATCGCTCTGTTGATTGGCGCTTCACATACAGTTTAAAAACTCTTTTTTCCGAACCCGACAAAGATTTTATTAGACGAATAGCAGCCAACATAGCCATAGGATGAAATTTAAATTTACTATTAGTAATAATTCACAATTTTCAGCTATTTATAATTTTACAAATTATTGTAAATCATTGTTTTATTATTTTATTTATTTGAAGTACTACAGTTTAAAGTTACCAAAATCATAAATAAATGATTTTTTCTTGGTTGATGTGATAGATAGTTTTGAGAAGCGATTGAAAAATATTCAACCTAATTCTTGCTGTATGCATTCACGAAAAATAATTGTTATTGGAAGCTCGAATATGGATATGGTAGTTAAAACTTCCCATATCCCGGTTCCGGGAGAAACGGTTCTTTCCGGCTCTTTTTTTATGAACCCCGGCGGTAAAGGAGCTAATCAGGCTGTTGCTGCAGCAAGGCTTGGAGCAGAGGTGATATTCGTGTCCAAATTAGGTAACGACGTATTTGGAAAACAGTTTTCTCAACTGTTCGGAGATGAGGGTATTGATACCTCTTATCTCGTGTCTGATGAAACGCTGCCGAGCGGTGTAGCGCTTATTACCGTAGATCACCAGGGAGAGAACAGCATTGTTGTTGCATCAGGTGCAAATGCCGGTCTTTCAGTTAAAGACCTGGAAGCAGCACTGCCTGTTATTGCTGATGCCGGTATTGTTTTGCTGCAGCTTGAAATCCCGATGGACGTTGTAAATTTTGTTACAGCTTATGCCGAAGAAAAAAATGTGAAGGTTATTTTAAACCCGGCTCCGGCCGCGCCGCTATCTGCCACATTGTTGAGGCAGGTAGATATTCTCACTCCAAATAAAACAGAAGCATCAATGATTGCAGGGATACCTGTAAACAATATTGAAGATGCAAAAAGAGCGGCAATCCTTATTTGTGCAAAGGGTGTAAAGAGCGTAATTGTTACCATGGGATCTTATGGTGCAATTATTTGTGAAGGGGATGCATGTGAAGTGGTTGAGGCGCGTAAAGTAGAACCCATGGACACCACTGCCGCAGGTGATGTATTTAATGGGGCGTTAAGTGTAGCGCTGTCTGAGGGAAAGACACTCGTTGATTCGGTAAGATTTGCATGCGATGCCGCATCAATTTCCGTTACAAGAATGGGCGCTCAATCGTCAATACCATACCGTAATGAATTGATCGCAAACACCCTGGGTGGTATTGATTAGTTAGCACTCAAGAACAAGTAAAATCTGCCATATGTTTATAATAGAAAGCTATGCTGTAGCGATTGCATTTTGCTTCATCACCATGCTGTGCTGGGGCTCCTGGGCAAATACCCAAAAGCTCGTGAGCCGGAAATGGCGTTTCGAGCTGTTTTACTGGGATTATGTCATTGGTATCTTTTTATGCTCGCTGCTTGCGGCGTTTACAATAGGAAGTCATGGCGAAGGGGGGCGACCTTTTTTGGAAGATATTGCGCAGGCGGAACATACTAATATCCTTAATGCAATCATCGGCGGAGTTGTTTTCAACCTTGCTAATATATTACTGACAGCTGCTATTGCCGGTGCAGGCATGGCCGTTGCTTTTCCGATAGGTATCGGGCTGGCATTGATCATAGGTGTTATAATCAATTATATCCTGCTCAGCAAAGGCGACCCTGTTCTATTGTTTACTGGAGTGTTGCTGGTAGCCGCTGCAATAATCGTGAATGCGCTGGCATACGGTAAGCATGTGGGTAAATCAGGAAAAGGAGGAGTGACCAAATGGATCGTCATTTCTATCATAGCAGGCATCCTGATGTCCACCTTTTATCCATTTATTGCCTCCGGAATGGATATAGAAAACTTCACTTCGCCGGCTGCAGGTAAGATGACCCCTTATACTGCATTTGTTGTCTTTGCTGCAGGAATATTATTGAGTAATCTTCTTTTCAATACCATACTTATGCGCAAACCATTGGAAGGAAGTCCTGTTGCTTACGCTTCTTATTTTAAGGGGGGGAGCCTGCACTGGGCAGGCGTACTGGGAGGTGTTGTTTGGGGAATAGGCAACCTGTTCAACCTGATTGCCGCAGGTAAAGCAGGTCCGGCCATCTCTTATGGGTTAGGACAGGGAGCTACGCTGGTGGCAGCATTGTGGGGTGTTTTCATCTGGAAGGAGTTTAAAGGCGCTACAGGTGCGGTACACAAAATGATCGCTGCAATGTTCCTCCTGTTTGTGGCAGGGCTGGGGCTGGTGATCGCATCCGGGAACTAAATCGTCATCTCTTTTAAGAAAGGTACAGGTAACAAGGATAGAGGGAACTGAGCTAAACTCTAATGTTTTTCAAAATCTGAACTGGTAAATTCAGTTATAGAATATTTTAAATTTTCGAAAATGAGTTTTTTAAAAAGAAAGCAGTTAGTTGTTATTGTTGGCTTGTTGTTTCCGTCTGCGATTATGGCACAATCTCAAAGTGAACTGCCATTACAACCGGTTAAATATAAAGTTGAATCAAAGTGGAATGCTTATTTACCCCAACAAAACGAACTGAATGGATATCTCGGTACATATTATATAAATAATCTTAAAAAAAGATTATTGCAGGTAGATGAAAAAAGCCTGGTGGAAGGATACATACATCGCCCCGGAAAGCATCCCTGGATTGGAGAACATATTGGAAAATATCTTGAAAGTGCGGCCAATACATGGAAGGTAACAAAAGATGCGGCGCTTAAAACGCAGATGGACAATATGGTAAAAACATTGATCAGCTCTCAACTGCCCGATGGCTATTTAGGCACTTATCTTCCCGAAAATTACTGGACGTCATGGGACGTGTGGTCACATAAATATAATTTGGTAGGGTTACTTGCTTATTACCGGGTAACAGGTGATTTGCAGGCTTTAACTGCCGCTAAAAATGTTGGCGATCTGCTATGCCGGGTGTTTGGAGATTCAGGGAACAAGAGAGATATTATTAAGTCGGGCACGCATGTGGGTATGGCTGCTACTTCCGTAATAGATCCTATGGTAGATTTGTATACCTGGACCGGAGATAAAAAATATCTTGATTTCTGTAATTACATTATACGTTCCTATTACCAGGATCGGGGACCGGATATTATTGAAACCCTGCTTTCAAAAAAACAGGTTGATAAAGTTGCCAATGGAAAAGCATACGAAATGCTTTCTAACCTGGTTGGAATATTAAAGTTGTACCGTGTTACCGGAGAAGAAAAATTATTTGAGGCATCCAGGATCGCTTTTGATGATATTGTTTCCAGGAGATTATATATAACCGGTACAACAAGTGATCATGAAAGGTTTAAAGAAGACCATATTTTGCAGGCTGACACTGCTGCCCATATGGGAGAAGGTTGTGTCACAGTTACTTGGATCCAGTTTAATATGCAACTGTTTGCCATAACTGGTGATTTAAAGTATTACAATGAAATTGAGAAGACAGTATATAATCACCTGATAGGCGCAGAAAACCCTGAAACAGGTTGTGTTAGTTATTATACTCCCCTCATAGGAGCAAAACCCTATAGCTGTAATATTACCTGTTGTCTTTCCAGCGTGCCAAGAGGTATTTCACTTATCCCGTATTTAAACTATGGAAAGCTAAATAATAAACCGGCTATACTGATGTATGAATCGGCAATTATTACTGATACGATAAGTACTTCAGCGCACAAAGAGCATTCCGTAACATTTTCAATACAAAGCAGGTTTCCTGAAAAAGGACAGGCTACTATAGAGGTTACAACAAATGGTACAATTTCCTTTCCTCTTCAGTTGCGTAAACCTGTTTGGTCAAACTCTTTTAAAGTAAGCGTTGACGGAAGTGTATATACAGCCGATGCTGCCGGTATTGTAAGCGTTGATCGTAAATGGAAGAGAGGGGACAAGATTTTTGTGACTTTTGATATACCCGTAAAGATAATTCAGGGAGGACCAAGCTATCCTGATTATGTTGCTATAAAGAGAGGTCCTCAGGTATTAACTATTGATGCATCTTTAAACCCCGCATTTAATTTTGAAGAAAAGGGGAAATACTTTATTAGCCCCGGTCTTATTGCTGTTAAAGATAAGCTTCCTCCGGAATGGATAGGTAAGCAGGCTTACGCGATAAGGCTATTTGATAATACCTCCCAAAGTAAACCTTTGATACTGGTTCCATATGCTGACGGAGGTCAAACAAGTGGATTCGCATCGGTATGGATCCCGGCAGTAGAAAAGAAATAGAAAACTTATTGTAAATCAATCTATTACTGGCGTCAGCCATTTCTTCTTGACTTCAGCTGATCCAGTATTTTACGCTGGTTTTCGGCCTCCTGGGATTGTTCCTCTTGTTTCTTTTTATTTTTTTCAAGATCAGCCTGAAGGTCCTGTATCTTTTTTTCGAGTGAAGATTGCTCTTTTACCAGGTCATCATACTTTTTCTGGGTTTTACGTACGGTCTCCTCCTGTTCAGCAATATCTTTTTCCAGTTTGGCAGCATCAGCCTGGGCTTTTACCTGCCCGGAAAATCCATCTGTTACGAGCATATTGTCAGCAAACCCTACAGGGGTCACATTATCTCCCGGTTTGCTTACAAAAAAATAAACCACGCTGTTTTCCTTTTCTTTTCTGCTCTTGCGCTCAACTTTTACATACAGGTCGCAGGTCTCGCTGCTGATCTCCGGATCATTTACATTTTTGAAGACCATCCAGCCCTTGCTTTCACTGGGCTTATACCCGCTTTTAGCCATCTTGCTTTTGATGGCATCTTCCACTATGTCTGACCCCTGGGAGACTTCCATGGTTTTGACCGAACGTTTGGCCTTATTGAACTCTACCTGGCTGTCGTATACCTGGGCATGAAGGTGTGTGCCGGTAAACAGGCAAATGAAAAGCAGGAGTAGTAAATTTTTCATCATAAATGCTTTTTTTAAGAGACAGTTGATTATAAAACTTTGGTTGCATGGCTTAAAAAAAAGAACAATAGCCGGTCTTTGACATATTGCTTTTATTAAACCTTATTTTTGCTGCAAAAATAGATTTTTATTGGCTGGAATCAAGCAATTAGCAGGTCAGACTTTATGGTATGGCGTAAGCAGCATAGTAGCGCGGCTTCTTAATTATATCCTTACCCCTTATCTCACGCTCAAGCTCAGTGGTGGCAGCTATGGCGATATGACGCTGGTATATGCGCTGATGTCTTTTCTTAATATAGTATATACGTACGGGCTGGAAACCGGCTTTTTCCGTTTCAGCCAGCGGGAGGAATTCAAAAATGATTTGTATAACACTACCAGTGTTTCCATTATCACGTCTACTGTGCTGCTTACCATAGTGCTGTTGCTATGCGCCAGCCCGCTTGCTGTAATTACTAATGTTGCTGACCATCCGCAATATATCACCCTGGCTATCCTGATAGTAGCTTTTGACAGTCTTTCTGCTATTCCTTTTGCCAAGCTCAGGCAGGACGGCCGGCCAATAAAATATGCGTTTGTGAAAATAAGCGGGGTGATCCTGTATATAGCATTACTGTATTTCTTTCTTTCGGTTACTCCCCGGCTTGCTGCCGCTGATCCCAATAGCTTTTTTGCGGTATTGAATAATAAGAATTTCGGGATCACCTTTGTGATATTGGCCAATGTTATACAATCCGCGTTTGTCCTGCTCCTGCTTTGGAAAGAGTTTAAGGATTTCAAATGGAAATTCAATTACCGGCTCTGGCGCGAATTGATCGTTTATTCTTTGCCTATGCTCATTGTAGGATTTGGCGGGATGATCAACGAAACGATGGACAGGCTTATGTTGGGATGGATGGGCGTATCCAAACTGGAAATAGGCACGTATGGGGCATGTTACAAGCTTTCTATTCTCATTACGGTATTCATACAGGCCTTTCGACTGGGTGCCGAACCCTTTTTCTTTAAGCACTCTACCGGCGAAAATGCGCAAAAGACTTATGCCAGGGTGATGAAATTTTTTGTGATTGTCATAAGCGTCATGTTCCTTTTTGTGGCATTATACCTCGACATCTGGAAATACTTTATCCAAAACCCGGAGCTCTGGAAGGGATTGAAAGTGGTACCCATCCTGTTGCTGGCTAATATGTTCCTCGGCATATATTATAATCTTGCAGTATGGTATAAGGTCACCAATAACACCATGTCGGGCGCATGGATAACAATAGGGGGGGCGCTGCTTACTATCATTGTCAATTATATTTTTATTCCCCGCTATAGCTATGTGGCCAGTGCCTGGGCTACTTTTTTTTGCTACGGTAGCATGATGGTGGCCTGCTTTGTGTGGGGGCAAAAGAAATATCCTGTTCCTTATGCCTGGAAAAAGCTACTGGCATATATGGCTATTGTAGTGATGCTGTTTTTCCTGCATAAATGGCTGACCTATGTATGGGGTAATACCATATTCAGCATCGGATTAGCCACTGCAATGTTGCTTGGATTTATTTTATTTGTGATAAATGTAGAAAAAAGAGAATTTCAAAAGCTGCCTGTTATAGGCAGGTTTATTAAATGAGATAACGGTGTATCCCTATTTAAAAGCAATGCATATCATCTTCGTGGTTACCTGGTTTGCCGGGCTCTTTTACATGCCCCGCCTGCTGGTATACAATACGGAAGCAAATGATAAGCCGCAGCCTGCCCGGAAAGTGTTGCAGGAGCAGTTTACACTGATGATGAAAAGATTATGGTACGGCATCACCTGGCCTTCTGCTGTGCTCACGCTCATTTTAGGGCTCACGGTTATGGTAAAGGGCGGGTGGCACACTATGCTTTTTCAAAAAGAGGGGCAGTGGCTGTTATTGAAGCTTGTATTTGTGCTGTTGCTCTATATCTATTTTTTGATAGAGCACAGTATATTTCGCAGCCAGGTAAAAGGTATTTTCCGTTACTCTTCCCAACAGTTGAGGGTATGGAATGAGATCGCTACCATTTTTCTTGTGGCGATAGTGATGCTGGTGGTTGTAAAACAAAACATGAGCGTGGTGTGGGGGCTGGCCGGGCTTATAGCATTTATTGTGATGCTGATGAGCGCTATAAAAATATATAAGATTACCCGGTCGAAGCGCAGGTAAACCGGCCACCGGTTGGCGTCTCACCAACCGGAAAGCTTTGTACGGAGCGGAAAATGAAATGCGTCCGCTGAGCTTTTACTTTTTTTCATAGTCAATATATGCAATACGATACAGCTATAATCAACCATCTTATCCGCCACAGGCGCTCAGTATTTCCCGATCAGTTTGAACAGGGCAAAGCAGTGCCGGATGAAATAATCCGGGAGATATTGATCAATGCTACCTGGGCGCCTACCCATGGCCGTAATGAGCCCTGGCAGTTTACCGTATTCTGCGGCGACGGGTTGCAACAGCTTGCAGACTTTCAGAGCACCCTTTACAGATCGGAGACCGGCGATGCTTTTAATGAGGCCACTTTCACCAAGCTCAAAAAACAGCCGTTGAAGGCGTCTCATATTATTGCTATAGGAATGAAGCGTGGTGATAACAGGCGTATACCTGAGATGGAAGACATTGAAGCAGTAGCCTGTGCTGTGCAAAACATTTATCTTTCCGTTACGGCATACGGGTTGGGTGGATACTGGACTACAGGAGGAATAACTTACAGGTCATCAGCGAAATCTTTCTTTGATCTTGGTGAGGAAGATAAACTATTGGGCTTTTTCTATATCGGTTATGTAGCAATACCCTCTACTTCCGGGATAAGAAAACCTGTTAACGAAAAAGTAAGATGGGTGCGGTAAAAGAAGAAGGGAGCATGAATGCTCCCCTCGATCCCTAATCCCTAAACCCTGGAAAAACTTTATACCTGTAAATAATAGTTTTTATTTATTGTTTCCATATTTTTTGCATACCATCATACTGCTGGCATTGCAATGCATTCATTTTCAGAAACTGTGCCAAAATGTTATTTCTGTGGATAAAAATATTTTTTCTTTTTAAGAGATTTAATGTTTAGACTATAATCATCTTCTGTTTATTATCATAAGTGTCCTTATTTATATGTACAATCTTGTTTACAACGTCATGCCAGAAACGTTGTAATTCGGAAATGTAAAATTAAATATGAGATTAAGTGTTTTTGCTTAGCCATTGTTAATTAAAGTTAAAAGCGGAATAATACCACCGGTTTGTTGCGGAAGATATCATTCCGGGACAGCATTGACAACATAACAATTTATATCCCGGTTGTTACCTGCACTGCTTAATTTTTTCCGGTTATTATTTTTCTGCAAAAGAATAGCCCGTAGGTCATACCGGTTATTCAATTGATCGTTTCGGGTATAAAACAGATACCGGGTTTTTAAATGTCCCTGGTCTGTCCGGGCAGGGGGGCACATTTCAAATTGTCGCACCGCTTTTCCCTCTCTGCTGCGCGGAGAGGGAATAAAAGGGGGGAGGGCAATTAAAATTGCAGCGACAATTTGTAATGCCCCGCCGGGCAGAGTGCAGGATGCCTGGCTTATGAAAGCCTTTATTTCTGTAACTTCGCCAACATTTTTCGGTATATATGGCATTAAAATATAGAGAATACGCGGGGTTAAACCTGCCGGCGATAGAAAAGGAGATCCTGGAAAAGTGGACTGATAACCATTCTTTTGAGCAAAGTGTGGCATTGCGCGAAGGCGCTCCTGCCTTTGTGTTTTATGAAGGGCCTCCCAGCGCAAACGGGATGCCCGGTATACATCATGTTATTTCCAGGACATTGAAAGACCTGGTGTGCCGCTACAAAACAATGAGAGGGTTCCAGGTAAAGCGGAAAGCAGGCTGGGATACGCACGGGTTGCCGGTGGAACTTGGGGTAGAAAAAATGCTGGGTATAACCAAAGAGGATATCGGGAAAAAGATATCGGTAGAGGAATATAATGCTACCTGCCGTAAAGAGGTATTGAAATACAAGGATAAATGGGATGAACTGACTAATAAAATGGGTTACTGGGTTGACCTGTCAAATCCGTATGTAACATTCGAGAATAATTATATAGAAACCCTGTGGTGGTGCCTGAGTGTATTATATAATAAAAATTTATTATATGAAAGTGTGAGTATTCAGCCATATTCACCTGCCGCCGGCACAGGGTTAAGCTCTCATGAGCTCAACCAGCCCGGCACCTATAAAATGGTAAAGGATACTTCTGTAGTAGCCATGTTTAAAGCGGTGAGCGATGAAAAAAGCAGGTTCTTGTTTGATGCGGCACACGGCGGGGATATTTTCTTCCTGGCGTGGACGACAACCCCCTGGACACTCCCCTCTAACCTGGGTTTGACCGTAGGCGCCAATATTGATTATGTACTGGTAAAAACCTTCAATCCTTATACGCATCTGCCTGTAAATGTGGTGCTGGCTAAGGCGCTGCTGGGGAAATATTTTAAGACTGAGGATGAAAATGGTGATTTTGAGCAATATACTGCCGAAGCAAAATACCTGCCATGGCAGGTATTAGGAAACTGCAAAGGAAAAGACCTGGAAGGATTGCAATATGAGCAACTCCTTCCTTATGAAGCCAACTCTCTTTCGGTGGTGGAAGAACAGACACCGGGGGCAAAGCCGTTCCACGTTCTTGTCGGAGATTTCGTGACTACTGAAGATGGTACCGGTGTGGTACATACTGCACCTGCTTTTGGCGCAGACGACTACAGGGTAGGCAGGAAATACAATATTGGTATGCTTACCATGGTAGACAGAACCGGAAAGTTTATAGAAGGGCTGGGGGAATTCAGTAACCGCTATGTAAAAAACTACAAAGATGAAAAGGATTATGCCGATGTGAATGTAGATATCTGCGTGAAGCTGAAAAAGGAAAACCGTGCTTTTAAAATAGAAAAATACGAGCACAATTATCCTCACTGCTGGCGTACGGACAAGCCTGTGCTTTATTATCCTTTGGATGCCTGGTTTATAAAAACAACCGCTTTAAAGGATAGGATGGTTGAGTTGAATAAAACGATCAACTGGAAACCCAAATCAACCGGAGAAGGCCGCTTTGGCAACTGGCTGGAGAATATGGTGGACTGGAACCTGAGCAGGAGCCGCTACTGGGGCACTCCGTTGCCGGTCTGGAGAACGGAAGATGGCAATGAAGAAATATGCATTGGTTCAATAGCAGAGCTGAATGCAGAGATAAGGAAAGCCGGCGAAGTATTGGGCGGCGATGTAAATAAAAATTATTTGCATGATGGCATTCTCGATCTTCACAAGCCCTATGTTGACGAAGTAATACTCGTGAGCAAAAGCGGGAAGCCTATGAAGCGGGTGCCCGACCTGGTGGATGTTTGGTTTGACAGCGGCGCTATGCCTTATGCGCAATGGCATTTTCCGTTTGAGAACAAAGAAGTGTTTGCACAGAATTATCCCGCGGATTTTATCGCCGAAGGCGTAGACCAGACCCGCGGGTGGTTTTATACTTTGCATGCTTTGGGCAGCCTGCTCAAAGAATCCGTGCAGGAAGAGCTGAAAAGGTCCGGTATTGAGGCGAATGATGAGAAGTACCCCGGCCTGGCATATAAGACTTGCGTTTCCAATGGTCTGGTACTGGATAAGAATGGCAATAAAATGAGCAAGCGGCTTGGCAATGTAGTAGATCCTTTTGCCACTATTGAAAAATTCGGCGCTGACGCTACCCGCTGGTACCTGATCACCAACGCTTCGCCCTGGGACAGCCTGAAGTTTGATATTGAGGGTATTAAGGAAGTGCAGCGTAAATTCTTCGGCACATTGTACAATACCTACCAGTTTTTTGCACTATATGCCAATGTGGATGGCTTTGCCTTTAAAGAAGCCTATATCCCCCTGTCCGACAGACCGGAAATTGACCGCTGGATACTTTCTTCATTGAACAGCTTAAAGAAGAAAGTTGCCGCTTATATGGATGACTATGAGCCCACCCATGCCGGCAGGGCTATAGAAGATTTTGTAGATGAGCACCTGAGCAACTGGTATGTGCGTTTGTGCCGCCGCCGCTTCTGGAAAGGTGAATATGAGCATGATAAGATATGCGCTTATCAAACACTTTATGAATGCCTTGAAACTGTTTTGCAGTTGATGGCGCCTGTTGCCCCATTCTTCTGTGATGCGCTGTTCAATAACCTGAATGCCATAAGCGGCAGGTTTGATGTTTCCTCAATACATCATTCCCGCTTTCCCGAACCGGATGATGCAGTAATTGATGAGGCCCTGGAAGAACGAATGCAGTTGGCGCAGGATATCTCTTCGCTGATACTATCGCTTCGCAAAAAAGTAAATATAAAGGTTCGTCAGCCCCTCCGGAAAGTATTGATCCCCGTGGTTGGCGATACTATGAAAAGCCAGATTGAGAAGATAGCGGATCTTATTAAAAATGAAACTAATATTAAGGAGGTTGAGTATATAACAGGAGATAATGGGTTCATCAGCAAAAAGATAAAGCCCAATTTTGTAGCGTTAGGGAAAAAATTAGGTCCCCGGATGAAGGCTGTCAGTACAGCGTTGGCAGGATTTGCGCAGGAAGATATCCGGAAAATAGAGAAAGAAGGAGTATACGAGCTTAAGATAGATGGAGAGATAATACCTGTTGCGCTATCCGAGGTGGAGATACAAAGTGAAGATGTCCCGGGCTGGACAGTAGCTAATAAGGGATTGCTGACAGTAGCCCTGGATGTAACTATTACCCCGGAGCTGGAAAATGAGGGAAATGCCCGGGAAATAGTAAACAGGATCCAAAAAATCCGAAAGGATAACGGCTATGACCTTACCGACCGGATTTTGGTAAAACTGTCAGAAAATCCAATACTCAAACCGTCTATCACTGAATTTAATACATATATTTGCGCGGAAATTTTGGCAGATAAATTAGAATGGTTACCGGACATAACAGATGGAACGGAGATTGAAGTAAATGACATATCTTTAAAAATTTTAGTTACCAAAAAAGCATAAATGCATGGCAACCAACAAAAAACCAGCAAAAAAAGCGGCTCCTAACAAAGCCAAAGCTGTGAAGGCTGCCCCCAAGAAAGCTGCAAAAGTGGCTAAGGGTGCTCCTAAAAAAGCGGCTAAACCAGTTAAGCCGGCTAAAACTGCCAAGCCAGAAGCTAAGAAAGCGATTGCAAAGCCAGTAAAAAAAGATGTAGCGAAGAAAGCCAAATCCGCACCGGTGAAACACCCGCCTGCCCCTGCAAAAAAGGTGGCGCCTAAAGATGTGAAGGAAAAGGAAGCCGTTAAAAAACAGGAAAAGTCTGTTCACGTCCCTGTAAAAGAAGTTCCTTCAAAGTTTGAACAAATTAAAAAAGTGGCAAAAGAAAAGCTTAAGACTGAGGTTGAAAAACCGGCTAAACCTGTGGTGATCCCAAAGTTAAGCACAAGCAATGCCAGGAAATACGAACCGGAATTTACACAATCTGTGCTTGATAAGCCTAAAACACAACAAAACGGACCAGTAATGAGATATAGCGACGTGGAATTGTCGGAATTTAAGGAATTGATACAGCGTAAATTAGAGGCAGCCAAAAAGGAATTAGCCTATTTACAGGGGCTCATTACCCGCAAAGATGATATGGGAGGGGATGAAAGCGAAAACAGATATATGACCATGGAAGACGGCAGCATCAGCATGGAACGTGAGCAATTGAGCCAGATGGCAAGCCGGCAGATCCAGTATATTGATCACCTGGAGAAAGCAATGATGCGCATAGAGAATAAAACTTATGGTATTTGCAGGGTGACAGGAAAGCTGATTGATAAAGCGCGCCTGCGTGCTGTGCCACATGCCACACTGAGCATTGAAGCGAAAATGGGATACGCCAGAAATCCTAATATTCAATAGCCGGTTACAATAAATTATTTTACCTGACCGGATGCGTTCTATGCATCCGGTTTTTTGTTGGGGTAGCTTTCAGCATATTCTCCTTTAGCGGCTCCGATCCGCTCTCTCAGTAAATGTCTTACCTCATGTATCTCATCGCTGTTGGCAAATGCATCTTTAGGCAGTAAAAAAAAACTTCGCGGGTTGAAATACAGGTGAAAAAAGTTGGGGGTCTCGATCATTTCGCTGAATTCCCTCCATGCCCACGACTTTGAGCTGCCACGCCCGTTGTCTATAAAAAAATGATTTTCTTCAAGCCTTACATTAAACCTGTCTTTGAAAGTAACAGATCGTTTATAAATAGTAGAGGGCAGCCACCACCAAAAGGCCAGCATGATCATTATCCATACCAGGGAGCTTACCAGGAATGCCAGGGGAGTGACTTTTTTATAAGCAAATAAAGCTGCCGAGATAATGGCGAATACGTTCACAATAATGATCATCAGCTTGATCTCTCTCTTACTTATAAAATGATAGCGGAGCGCCTGGAGCACCTGGGGCTTTTTATACATGATGGTTGCCTGCATGGCATGAAGATAAAAAAGAAAAGTTTAAACTTCCGCTTATTATCTTTCTGCAGAAATTTAAACTTGCTTACTTGCTGATCCCTTTCTTTAAGGTTCTTAAATCCGGGGATACAACCGGGTAATAGGGGAAATCCAGGTTTTGAAAAGTATACTAAAACAGCCCAGGTGCTACCTGAGGTTTCTGCATCTCTTGTACCCGCCGTTTGCGGCCTGGTATGGTGTTATAGATTGAGCACATGACGAAAGAAAAATAATAAAAACAAATACAGCAATTACTCTTTTCATTATTCTGAGGTTTAGAATGTAAAGAAAGCAACAAGGATTTGTTAAAAGAAGTATAAAGCCGCTTATTCTATAAGAATACCCCTATCTGCGACGAGCCGCCAAAATCGGGGAAAATCAGCATTTTATCGCAAATGCACTGGTTTTCAGCGGGTAGGAAATGACAGTTAATACAGCTGATAAGCTTTTTTATGGGCCTGTTTTATCTGGTCAGCCAATGATTTTGGTTCAATTACCTCCATATTGTCGCCGAAGGAGAGTAATTCCATAAATAAATCATGAGTAAGGCAGAGCTTCAGCTTAATTCTCGTTTCTTCATCATCGTCTATCAGGATCTGCTGGGTATCGTGCAAAGGCAATGTTTTGATGTATTTACCCTGGAACGGATCAAATGACAAAATAATGTCTGCCGGCTCTTCATCATTGGGACAGATAATACCGAAGCAATAGCGATAGTTCTGCTCAATATCATAATTACCGGGGTATTTATAAGTTTGATCGGTGATTTCAAGGTTGGTCAAACGGTCAAGGGCAAAGCTTTTAATATTATTGTCTTTCCGGTCTTTAGCCATAACGTACCAGCGGTTTTTAAATTCCTTTAAGGCATAAGGCTCAGCAACCCTTAGGCTTGATGCTTCTTCCCAAAATTTTTGATAGGTGAATTTGATTTGAAGTTTGTGCCTGATGGCATGAACTAAGCCATGCAGGTTTTCTGTTCCCTGCGGTTTTCGTTTTTCGAAATGAATAAAAGGAGCTATATCTTGTGCAAGATTTAAAGAATTGAATATATCAAATGCTTCCATCATCCTCTGGAAATTCATATTTTCAGCTTTGTCCTGGCTGATAAAATATCCTTTTTTCGATTTCGAATATTCAATGTTAACCCCAAAAAGATTACTGATCTCTTTGATATCCCTTTGGAGCGTTCGCCTGGAAAAGCCGATGTTCAGCGCATCATCCTGCATTTGCAGGTAGTCGAGCTGATTTTCTATATACTGCCGTAACTCCTCATAACTGGAATAAGGTTTTGCTTTTAGCTTTTTTAAGGTCAGCGAATATCGGGATATATAAGCTCGTTTGGACATTGCTAAATATTAATTTATTGGCATGAATTGCGGATATAGCTTGTTAACAAGCAGTCTGTTTATCATAATTTTATTCAGTGTGGCATGAACTATAAACCTAAACAACAGAGATTGGCAAAAGAAATACCATCCCTTACTATATGCTGTTGCGCATGTTGATGAATATGCCCGAACAAATGATATACAGGCTTTTGTCGTTTTACAAATTTCAATAGGTTTTTGCAACCAATGCCCCTGTCTAAAATAGTATATGGCGGACCATGCGTAAGCAAAAAACCAATTTTTTCTATTTGCGGCGGCAAATCATGCAGCCAGGGCCTTGCCGCCACCGAATAAAACGAGATATCGTTTATAACAATGCTCCTGTTTTCCAGGTAAATAACAGCTGCCGGTACAAGGCCTGCGGCGTATCCCGGCTCTAAATCAAAAGGTAAATCATGATTGCCCGCCACAAAAATTTTATACTGCGCAGGCTGTGTACCAAACCAGTCAAAAAAATCTTTTAGCTGTGTTTCGTTGCCATCTGTACAGGTATCGCCGCAATGGATCAGAAAATCCGTTTCGGGGATTTTTAATTCCCTATGATTGCCGTGCGTATCAGAAATGGCGGTGATTGTTTTGTTTTTATAGTTTGCCTGAAACAATTGATAAAGATTTTTCTACTATGTCGTTCGACGTACTTTCAATTAAAGAAGACCAGCTTTCTGTTTCATAAGCATCAAATAATATTGCATTTCCTTTATCAATATCATAGCCATAGTGAATATGGTTATGATTAATATCAAAGCCATAGCATTCCGTTTGCCTGTCATCAGGCTTTCTTATTGAGAATAACGGGCCAAAGGTTTTATCTTCATTTCCATCATAATAATCTGCCCCCCGATGAAGTACAATTTCATATCCATCCGGAAAACCTTTTTGTCGGGCCAATTCCTCTATCTTTTTGTTCAGCTCGTCATGAAATTTGTTCCTTATTTCTGCTATTAACGTCTTTGCTCCTAAAACGAACACAGAAAGATTGCCAATCATTTCTTTCGTTTTATGCTTTCCTTCTTTTAGAAAATTCAATATTTCTTTTGTTTCACGATCCATAACTGAGAGAATATTTTCGATAATATAAATGTATTGCTGTAAACAACTCTTTACATGAATATGTCTTCCCACATTCTCATTCTCGCAGCAATTCTTCAACCATTCTACTATCTGCCTATAAGACATTAGAATGACTTTTATCTTACCATTGCAGTCCTCGTTAATATCAAGGCTTTCGGGGTGATTCCCTTTAAGCGTAAGGTAAATAGCGATCCCTGTTTTGTACTTTTTCCCGGCAAAGTCTACATAATCTTTCATTTGATTTGGCTGTTCTTGAGAATAGATTTTATTCTCAATAAAAAGTCCCCATTCTTTATCAGGGGTTTCTAATACAATATCAATAAATCGTCCGCCATCTGTTTGCTTCTCCCGTTCTAAAATTAAATTTCTTTGGGGTTGTAAATTGAGTGTGCTCAAGAATTGATCTTAAAAAAAGCTTCCAAAATCATGGTTTTCTTTGGGGTTTAAGAGATAACCTATGAAATTTGAGTGATATTTTTCAATATGTTCTTTCGTGTTTTTACCGTTTACAAGTGCTGTAAAAAAGTTGAAATTTTCTTTGTTTTTACTCCGCTCTTTTGAAAGTTTGCTTCTAATATTTGCAAATTCTTTAGCAAATGAAGCTATTGTTTCCAGGGTTGGTTTATAATATTGCACTTGTATATTAAAATGTTGTAGTGAATTACAATACAGGGTTTCTCTTCCTTTTGAAACTATACAATACTTATTATTGCAATAACTCCAATCTCTGTAACGGGTATAGCAAGCCTTTATTGTAATTTTCGCCGGAGCCTCACGCTGTAAATGCCCGCAGCATAAAAAATAAAATTGTGTATAACATTTAGGTGTATAATATAGTGTTTCCCCTCGTCTGGCCTTCTATATATTCCGGTCTTTCCAAATGCCAGTATTCAACGTGCTTATTGTTAATAAAGGGGTGCTTGTGTTTGCCTCTTTTGTAAGTGATAAAAAAGCAGGTTTTCAATTGTAGTTGCCTTTTAGTATAATACCTTTTAAAACGCCATTTGCTTATGAAAGTGTTCCTGGTTAAGGCATAATCAATGCCGTCAATTAAAACGAAATCCCATTTTATATTCAGGGAAGAACCATCACAATTCCTGTCAGTTAAAAGATCGTGCCCCGTTAAGAATTTGATGGATTTACCCCCGCTGAGATAACAAAATCTTACAGCCTTTAAAGCGTCCGGATTATTCTCTTTAAATTTTTCGGATATGATATGGGTCCAATAGCGGGCGCGTCGGTCATGGCCGATATATAAAATTTTTGCATCGTGAAATTCTTCTTCCAGGTATCGTGCTAACTTTAAAAGGAAGGACGTTTTTCCCACAGCCTCCCGCCCGGTAATAAAGTATGTTTTAGTATGTACGGGGCCCGGGCGAAATATTTGCTCTAAATCTCCGGTACAGCTGAAATCGAGCGGTCTGACTATTTTTTTCTCCACCTGTTGTTTAAAATTTAGTATCAAAAATATATTGTCACAACGCCAAACCATGTCGTGCTAAGATTATTTCGATGGATGAAGAAATCTTTTCGCCGTGGCTCGTGTCTCACGAGCCATCACCTTCAGTGTAATACTCACAGGTAATATATCTCATCGGTGCAAAAAACCGTAAATTTAGTACTGTATGGACTACCAGGAAAAACACCGCAAATCATTTATCCGTATTGGTGAAGTATATTTTTGGACGGCTACTATCAACAACTGGATGAAACTATTGATGGATGACCGATATAAAGATATAATTATCAACTCCTTTAGGTATTTAAGTAATGCAGGTAAGATTGATGTATTCGCCTTTGTGATTATGCCAAATCATATTCATGCAATATGGCGGATAAATGATATGAATGGGAAAGAAACTGCACAAGGTTCCTTTCTGAAATATACCGCTCACGAATTCAGGAAACTATTGCTACGTGAAAACCCGGCTTTGCTTCGTCTGTATGCAGTAGATGCCAGTAATAAGCTGCATGAGTTCTGGCAACGCGATCCATTACCAATTCACTTATATTCTCCGGAAGTTGCTTATCAAAAATTGGATTATCTGCATCAAAATCCTACAGCAAAGCATTGGCAATTAGTAGATGACTATATAAATTATACATACTCATCAGTAAGGTTTTATGAGCTTGGTATAAAAGATTATGACTTTTTGAAAGATTTGAGAGGGGAGTTTTAATATATGACATGTACCCCTATGTGGTTCGTGAGACACGAACCACGGCTCCGGGATGATTAACAAAAATAAATTTCAGCAATTTTACCTGCAAATAAAAACAATATAAGCTCACTATATTTATTTGCCGCAGGGCTTGCTCATACAAATGAGCAGCAGGGGCAGATTCATGTATTTATGGTAAATACACCGTGGCGGGCAAAAAAAATCCATCCCGAAGAATCGGAACGGATTTGTGTAGGTTTATATTCCTAACCGTCCTAATTAAAATAAGTATACTTAGCTACAGCCCATGCTGTTGCCGCAGTTTAAGCATTTGTAGCAGGTGCCGCTTCTTACCGTGATATGCCCGCAGGTATTACATGCCGGGGCATCGCTCTGCATACTTTTCAGGTGCTCGCTTACTACATTTATGCTGGTTGCAGATAATGCTTTCTGTGTTTTGGCGGAGGACTGCCCGCTACCCGATGGACCGATGACCCTTACATCGCTCAATGCAGGTTTCGGAGCATACTCCAGTCCTGTGGGAATATCATCCCAGTCATCATTTCCCAGGTTGTCCACCTCCGGTTTGTCCAACACATGCACCAGGTCTGTTCTTCCCAGGTATTCATAAGCCAGGCAACGGAATACGAAGTCCACAATAGAAGTGGTAGACTTGATATTGGGATGATCTACCATTCCGGCGGGTTCAAACTTGGTGAACACAAATTTTTCTACAAATTCTTCCAGCGGTACGCCGTATTGCAAGCCTACTGACACAGATATGGCAAAGCAGTTCATCAGGCTGCGGAGGGTAGATCCTTCTTTTGCAAGATCAATGAATATTTCTCCTAATGTGCCGTCGCCGTACTCTCCTGTTCTCAAAAAGAGCGCCTGCCCGTTGATCTTGGCTTTTTGAGTAAAGCCCCTGCGTTTGGCAGGCAACTGTTTTCTTTCCACGATCCTCGACAACTGGCGCTTCAGCTTGGTATCTGTTGATTCCTGCATGCGCTTATGCAGCTCTTCCAGCAGTTCATCAACAGTCAGCTTACCCATATCGATCAATGGTGTATCATGCCCGGCGGTGCCTTCAGTTGCTGTGTCTTTATCTTTTGATTTTTTGGAATCGCTCTTGTTACTTAACGGCTGGCTGAGCTTGGAGCCATCCCGGTATAGTGCGCATGCTTTCAATCCTAATTCCCAGCTCAGCATATAGCTGTCGGCAATTTCTTCTACTGTTGCTTCGTGCGGCAGGTTGATGGTTTTGGAAATAGCCCCGCTGATGAATGGCTGCGCGGCGCCCATCATGCGTATATGCCCATGCGCGTGTATATAGCGCTCTCCCTTTTTGCCGCATTTATTGGCACAGTCAAACACTGCATAATGTTCCTTTTTCAAATGCGGGGCGCCTTCTATGGTCATTGTTCCGCAGATATAGTCATTAGCTGCTTCTATCTGCTCCGGGGTAAAGCCAAGCGCTTCCAGCAGGTTGAAGTTCCAGTCGTTGTATTGTTCCGGGGTAAAGCCAAGCCTTTCCAGGCAGGACTCGCCAAGCGTGAATTTGTTGAAAACAAAGCCGATCTCGAAAGCAGAAGCGAGCGCATTATCCAGCTTTTTGATCTCGTCTGCAATAAACCCTTTTTCACTGAGGCTTTGCGAGTTGATGAATGGCGCTCCCGCAAAGCTGGCTGAGCCTACTGCATATTTAATGATAGCATCAATTTCCTTGTCAGTATATTTCAGGTTTTTCAGCGCCTGGGGAACAGACTGGTTGATGATCTTGAAATAACCGCCGCCACTCAGCTTTTTGAATTTCACCAGGGCGAAATCAGGTTCCACACCGGTGGTATCGCAATCCATTACCAGGCCAATGGTGCCGGTGGGAGCGATCACGGTAGCCTGCGCATTGCGGTAGCCATATTTTTCACCAAGCTCCACGGCTTCGTCCCAGGCATTGCATGCGGCTTTAAGCAGGTAATCGGGGCAATATTTAGCGTGAATGCCCCGCGGTTTGATGCTCAGTTGCTCATATTCATCAGCATCGTAAGCAGCGAGGCGGTGATTGCGCATTACACGCATCATGTCTTCCCTGTTTTCCTCAAATCTTGCAAAAGACCCGAGATGGGCGGCCATCTCTGCAGAGGTCTTGTACGCTATACCGGTCATGATAGCGGTGATAGCCCCTGCAATAGCCCTTGCCTCCGGGCTGTCGTAAGGGATGCCGCTTACCATGAGCATAGAGCCCAGGTTGGCATAGCCGAGCCCGAGGGTGCGGTAGTCATAAGAAAGCTGCGCCACTTCTTTTGAAGGGAACTGGGCCATGAGCACCGATATTTCAAGCACAGTGGTCCAGAGCCTTACCGTGTATTCAAATCCTTTTACATCGAATACATTGTTGTCTTCATTGAAAAATTTGCGCAGGTTAACAGAAGCCAGATTGCAGGCGGTATTGTCAAGAAACATATACTCGCTGCAGGGGTTGGAGGCCCGGATACGTCCACCTTTGGGGCTGGTATGCCATTCATTAATGGTGGTGTCGTATTGGGTACCCGGGTCTGCACAACGCCACGCTGCGTAAGCAATCTGGTTCCACACTTCCCTGGAAGGGACTTTTTTCATTGTTCTTCCATCGGTGCGCGATTTAAGCTCCCAATCCTCGTTATGTTGTAGTTTTTCAAAAAACGCATTAGGTATACGTACGGAATTATTAGAATTCTGCCCACTTACTGTTTTGTAGGCTTCTCCTTCATAATCGGAAGCGTATCCCGCATTGATCAGGGCAGCCACCTTATTCTCTTCTTCCACTTTCCAGTTGATAAAGCTCATGATCTCGGGATGGTCCAGGTCAAGGCATACCATCTTGGCGGCGCGCCTCGTAGTGCCACCGCTTTTAATAGCGCCTGCTGCGCGGTCGCCTATCTTTAAAAAGCTCATGAGACCGGAGGACGTGCCGCCGCCGCTCAGCTTTTCTCCTTCTCCGCGGATATTAGAATAATTGGTGCCTACTCCGCTGCCATATTTAAAGATGCGGGCCTCCCTTACCCACAGGTCCATGATACCGCCATCATTGACAAGATCATCTTCCACGCTGAGTATGAAGCAGGCATGGGGTTGTGGGCGCTCATAAGCTGAGGTAGACTTTTTCAGGATATTATCTGCCGGGTCAACATAATAGTGGCCCTGCGGTTTGCCTTTGATGCCATAGCTTTCATACAAGCCGGTATTAAACCATTGCGGGCTATTGGGAACGCATGCCTGGTTCAATATACAATATACCAGTTCTTCATAAAATACCTGCGCATCCTCTTTGGATGCAAAATATCCATACCGTTCACCCCATGCTTTCCAGCAGTTCGCCATACGGTGCGCTACCTGCTTTACGGAAGTTTCCCGGCCTGTTGACCCGTCTGGCTGGGGCACGCCGGCTTTGCGGAAATATTTTTGTGCGAGAATGTCTGTTGCGATCTGGCTCCACTGTTTCGGTACTTCTACGTTCTTCATTTCAAATACGATCTCACCGTTGGGGTTGCGGATTACCGAAGTACGATAGTCATACTCAAACTGGTCAAACACATCTATATCGTCCCGCGTAAAGAGACGGGGATACTTCAAGCCTTCGCTTTTATTTTTTTTATTCATAACAGCAACGAGTTTATTTCAGAAAACTACCGGTTAAAATGTTACCAAATGGTAAGCAGAAAGCGAAAGTATCAGGACGGGACCGTTCACCAAACTCCTAAATATTAACAGGCTGTGGAAAAGTCCGAGAGATGCAATCCCGCAGTGTATTACAGTTTTTTTGCACACTCTCGTGATAAAAAAATTTGGATAAGCAGAGGTTTTTTTCTAAATCATATAACATTCACGTAGTTTCCCTAATTATAATGATATTTTTACGAAGTTCGGAAAAACTAAAGGTAATCGTAACAAAAACTTTTTTGCATTTTTGTATACAAAGGAACAGAATGACCAACCGCATATACCAGGGAATTGCTGCAAAAAAAAAGGAAGGAAGAAAGTCTTTCGCTGTGCTTATTGATCCCGACAAAGTGAATGAACAAAAGATCGGAGAACTGGCAGCGCTGACTGCAGCAGCCAACGTGGATTACCTGCTGGTAGGCGGCAGTCTTGTTATTTCCAATCACCTGGATGAAGTGGTGATCCGGATAAAGCGGGAAAGCAATATCCCGGTCATCCTGTTTCCCGGCACGCCCTCCCAGGTTTCCCGGCACGCCGATGCCCTGTTATACCTTTCTCTGATCTCGGGGCGTAACCCGGAGCTATTGATCGGGCAGCATGTAATATCTGCCCCTTTTGTAAAGCAAAGCGGGCTGGAGATCATTTCCACAGGTTATATGGTAATAGACGGGGGTGCTCCTACTACGGTTTCCTATATCAGCAATGCGGCTCCCATTCCTTCAGACAAGAACGAAATTGCCATGTGCACGGCTATGGCGGGGGAAATGCTGGGGATGAAACTGATCTATATGGATGCCGGCAGCGGGGCAAGGAGAGCCCTTTCCGAAAATATGATAGAAAATGTGGCCGGGGTGATAGCAGCACCCCTGGTAGTGGGCGGCGGGATAACCGACCCGGAGAAAGCTTACCGGAATTGCAAAGCCGGCGCCGACCTGATCGTGGTGGGCAATGCCATCGAAAAAGACCCTTCCCTGATCCGCGAAATGAGCGCTGCGGTGCACAGTGTGCCGGTATGCCTGTAAATTTGCATTTGATTATTAAAATTTCACATAAAAAATAGACTTGCAACTAAAAAATGTATTTTCTTTGCATCGTCAAAAATTTTACTAAAAGCACAGCTTTATATTGAACTGAAAATGCAAAAAAATCTCACCACAGTAATCGCTGACGTACCGGCTCTCCCGGATACTACATTGCGTGGGGTTTTTCCTGTTCTGCCCGGAGCAGTTTTTTTCTGTCCTCAAACCCCCTTCAGGGTACGACGTTGATACCAACTTAACATAACGCACTTCTCACCAGTGGGGTAAAAGTTGCCATGGCCAATATTGCCATAAAACCGGTGCTTTTCCAATAATTTAACCTACATGACCAGTATTAAGCTTTAAAAACGAAAATGAAAACCCAGGAACAATTTCAGGTATTGATTGCCAACGAGAGTCACCTTGACTTCGCGCAGATCATTTGCGATGAGATGGCTTCGTCGGCCAAAGCGAGGGGGACGGGTATCGCTAAAAGAACCCCTGAGTATATCCAGCAGAAAATGCGGGAAGGCAAGGCGGTAATAGCTTTCAGCAAAGAAGGGGTCTGGGCGGGATTTTGCTATATAGAGACCTGGAGCCACGGGCAGTATGTGGCCAATTCCGGTCTGATTGTTGCGCCCCCTTTCCGCAAAGGCGGGTTAGCGCGTGCCATAAAGGCAAAAATTTTCCAGCTGAGCCGTAAGCTGTACCCCGAAGCCAAGATCTTTGGGCTTACTACCGGTCTGGCTGTGATGAAGATCAACTCAGAGCTGGGTTATGAACCGGTAACTTATTCAGAGCTCACCCAGGATGAAGCTTTCTGGGCCGGCTGCAAAAGCTGTGTCAATTATGACATTCTCATGAGCAAGGAACGGAAGAACTGCTTATGCACTGCCATGCTGTACGATCCTAAAGATCACTATACACCCGAAGAAACCAAAGAGGATTTTCAACAGCATTCCAAGCTCTATGAGCGGTTTATGCGCATAAAAAAATGGAAGCTGCTGCAGCCATTCCTCAAGAAAGAAAAGGAAGAAACCCCTAAAAAAAGGGGGCTTGCAGGAATATTCAGCTTTTTGTTCAGCCTGTGATTTTGCCTTAACCATATTTTTTGTATTTCAAACAAACCAGACCGGATATGAAAAAAATTGTATTAGGATTTAGCGGAGGATTAGATACTTCTTTTTGCGTAAAATATTTAACCGAAGACAAGGGGTATGAAGTACATTCTGTGATCGTTAATACAGGCGGGTTTGACGAGGAAGAGCTGAAGAAAATAGAAGCGCACGCCTATAAGCTGGGGGTAAAAACCCATACTACCGTAAATGCGGTGAAGTCTTATTACGATGCCATTATCAGATATCTTATATACGGGAATGTGCTTAAGAACAATACCTACCCCTTAAGCGTAAGTGCCGAAAGGCTGAGCCAGGCATTGCATATAGCCGAACACGTTAAGAAGCTTAAGGCTGATGCCGTGGCGCATGGCAGCACAGGTGCGGGCAACGACCAGGTGCGCTTTGACATGATCTTTCATATCATGATCCCCGGCGTAGAGATCATCACGCCGATAAGGGACATGAAGCTGAGCCGCGAGGAAGAGATTGATTACCTGAAGAAGAAAGGCGTGGAAATGAATTTTGCAAAAGCCGTATATTCTATCAACAAAGGGCTCTGGGGTACCAGTGTGGGCGGTAAGGAAACTTTGTCTTCCAAAGGAATGTTGCCCGAAGAAGCCTGGCCTACACAGGTAACTGCCACGGGAGAGCGGGAAGTAAAGCTTAGCTTTAAGGAAGGACAACTGGTTGCTGTGGATGATAAGCAATTTGACCATCCCACGGAAGCTATTCAATACCTGCAAAGCATTGCTGGTCCCTACGGCATAGGCCGCGATATACACGTTGGAGACACCATTATCGGGATAAAAGGGCGTGTGGGATTTGAGGCCGCGGCTCCGATGATCATTTTGAAAGCGCATCATGCGCTGGAAAAGCATGTGCTCACCAAATGGCAACTGAACTGGAAAGACCAGCTTGCTCAGTTTTACGGCAACTGGCTGCATGAAGGCCAGATACTGGATCCCGTAATGCGTGATATAGAGGCATTTCTCGAAAATTCCCAACAGCATGTGACCGGAGATGCATTCGTATATTTGCATCCCTATCGTTTCCAGATCATTGGTATTGCATCGCCATACGACCTGATGAACAGCAAATTTGGAAAATACGGTGAAATGAATACAGGCTTTACCGGTGAAGATGTAAGAGGGTTCAGTAAGATATTCGGTAATCAGACGTCTATCTATCAACTTGTAAAGCAAGATGCTGCCGGTAAGTAAATATCAGCCCAATATTATTTGACATGAAGAAAATTAAAATCGGAATAATCGGAGGTGCAGGATACACAGGAGGAGAACTGATCAGGTTGCTCATTAATCATCCTGCTGCGGAGATCGGTTTTATTCACAGCCGGAGCAATGCCGGGAAACCGGTTGCAGCTATTCACGAGGATCTGTTTGGGGAAACTTCACTATTGTTCACTAATGATCTTTCGGGATTAGGTGGTGGTGTTGACCTTTTGTTCCTGTGCCTGGGGCATGGAGAATCGAAGAAATTTTTATCAGAAAACCAGGTTGCAGACAATATAAAGATCATTGACCTGGCTAATGATTTCCGGTTAAGCAAACAATCGGTTACAGGTAACCGTAAGTTCGTGTATGGTTTACCGGAATTAAACAGGGAACAGATCAGGAAAGCTGATAATATCGCTAACCCTGGTTGTTTTGCCACTACTATACAACTCGGGTTATTGCCTCTTGCCAAAGCGGGATTGCTCGATGAAATATATACTACCGGCATAACAGGAAGCACCGGTGCAGGGCAAAAGCTTACGCCGACATCGCATTTCAGCTGGAGAGCCAACAATATACAGGCCTATAAAACACTTACACACCAGCACCTCGGGGAAATAGGGGAGTCGTTATTGCAATTGCAGCCTGCGGCTGATATTGATCTCAACTTTGTGCCCTGGCGTGGTGATTTCGCAAGAGGAATATTTATTAGTTCTACCATACACTGCGAAAGCAGCTATGAAGAGCTTGTAACACTGTATAAGAATTTCTATAAAGACGCCGCCTTTACGTTCGTAAGCGATCAGCCTATCTTTTTAAAGCAGGTGGTGAATACCAACAAAGCTATTATCCAGTTAGAAAAAGTGGGCAGCAAATTAGTGATCCATTCTATTACAGATAATTTACTGAAGGGCGCCAGCGGGCAGGCAGTGCAAAATATGAACCTGATGTTTGGGATTGACGAAGCGGCGGGGTTGAGGCTGAAAGCGGCGGGGTTCTGAGGGAAGGGAGGAGCTATCAGCTGTGAGCTATGGGCTGATCGCTGACAGTATTAGCGCCTTGTCCTGATATAAGTGTCAAGGAAGGAAGAATATTTTTTGCTGACTGATCTATTTGTATATTAAAAAATATTGTAGTGAAATTTTCAAATGTAACAGAGACAATGATGCTGATAGTTTTTATGAAGCTTTTACGACGATGTGCCTATAGCTCATAGCCCATAGCTCACAGCTTATAGCTATCTGACACCTATTCACAAACTAATAATCAAATCATAACATGAATCTATTCGACGTATACCCGATCAACAATATAGCCATCGTAAAAGCAAAAGGCTCTTATGTGTGGGATGATAAAGGCGAGCAGTACCTTGACCTGTATGGCGGTCACGCTGTAATATCCATAGGACATACCCATCCTCACTGGGTACAGCGCATTGAGGAACAGCTTAAGAAAATTGCTTTTTACAGCAATTCTATCAGAATCCCCCTGCAGGAAGAGCTGGCTGCAAAGCTTGGTAAATTATCGGGCAAAGAAGATTACCAGTTGTTTTTGTGCAACAGCGGCGCTGAGGCAAATGAAAATGCCCTGAAGCTTGCCTCTTTTCACAACGGAAGAAAAAAAGTAGTCGCTTTCAGCAAATCCTTTCACGGGAGAACATCGCTGGCTGTGTCGGTAACGGATAATAAAAATTATGTTGCCCCGGTGAATGAAACCGATAATGTGATCTTCCTGCCGTTTAATGATGAGCAGACGCTGGAAGATTGTTTTAAGAAGAACGGCAAAGAAATATCTTCCGTTATTATTGAAGGCATACAGGGAGTGGGCGGCATTAATGTAGCCGATGAGGATTTTTTAAGGAAGATCCGCAGCCTCTGCGATCAATATGGCGCTGTATATATAGCAGACAGCGTACAGTGCGGGTATGGCAGGAGCGGTAAGTTTTTCAGTCATGATTTTGCCGGGGTGAAAGCGGATATATATACAATGGCCAAGGGTATGGGTAATGGATTCCCGGTGGCAGGCATCATTATAGCGCCGCATATCAAACCAAAACATTTTCAACTGGGCACCACTTTTGGCGGCAACCATCTTGCCTGTGCTGCCGCCATAGCGGTATTAGAAGTGCTGGAGCAGGAAAAATTGCTGGGCAATGCGGTGATGGTAGGCAAATACCTGAAAGAGGAATTGAATAATATCCCCGAATTGAAGAATGTGAGAGGCAGGGGACTGATGATAGGTTTCGACGTGCCTGAATCTTTAAAAGACCTCAGGAAAAACCTGCTGCTTAATCAAAAAATATTCACGGGTGAAGCCAAGCCTAATGTGATCCGCCTGTTGCCGTCACTTGCTCTGAAAAGAAGAGATGCGGAAGATTTTATCGAAGCGCTCAGAGAGGAAATAGCGGTAATGACCGGCACTAATAATGAGCCTGCCGTGGTGGAAGCAGATGCCTGATCCTGGATTTTGATCGAAACCTGCCCAGCAGGTTTCCTAACTATTTAAATGCTGCTACATTGAAACAATTTATTTCCGTAAAAGATATTCCCGATATCAATGCCATTGTAAAGGAAGCGCTGGCGTATAAGGCAGATCCGTTCAAAGACAGATTACTGGGAAAGGATAAACGCATTGGTCTGTTATTTCTGAATCCGAGCATGCGTACGAGGCTCAGCACGCAGATAGCAGCACAGAACCTCGGTATGGAGCCTATTGTGTTCAATGTAGGCAGCGAAGGCTGGGCGCTCGAATTTGAAGAAGAAGCCATCATGAGCGGCAGCAAGGTAGAGCATGTAAAGGATGCTGCGCCTATCATGGGGAAGTACTTTGACATCCTGTGTATCCGTACTTTTCCCGCGTTGAAAAACAGGGAAGATGACTACAGTGAGCTGTATATAAAGCAGTTCATTAAATATGCAGGCATACCGGTAGTGAGCCTGGAAAGCGCTACACTTCATCCTTTGCAAAGCCTTACAGATATCATTACAATGACCGAAGTATTGCAAAACCATAAACCTCAAACCACAAATCGTAAACCCAAAATCGTGCTCACCTGGGCGCCGCATGTAAAGGCCCTGCCGCAATGCGTGGCCAACAGCTTTGCACAATGGGTGAATGCGTGGGGTGAAGCTGATTTTACTATTACCCATCCTGAAGATTATGAACTGGATGAGCAATTTACCAAAGGCGCTGCTATCACACACAACCAGGAAGAAGCATTGAAAGATGCAGATTTTGTGTATGTCAAGAACTGGAGCACGTATAAAGACTACGGTAAGATCTATTGCAATGATCCTGAGTGGATGCTGACCAGTGATAAATTATCCATTACCAATAATGCCAAAGTGATGCACTGCCTGCCGGTGAGAAGAAATGTGGAATTAAGTGATGAGATACTTGATGGTGCAAACAGCATTATTACACAGCAGGCTTCCAACAGGGTGTGGGCTGCCCAGGCAATATTATCGCGCCTGCTTCGCCAGTAGCATACAGATAAGCATGAAGAAAATATATGTTATAAAGATCGGAGGCAATATCATAGACGATGAAGAGAAGCTGGCTGCGTTTCTTAAGTCTTTTGCAACACAATCCATTGCCAATAACGGAGGCCTCGTGCTTGTGCATGGCGGCGGTAAGCTGGCTACCAGACTGGCGGAGCAGATGGGAATTGAGCAGCAACTGGTGGACGGGCGACGAATCACGGATGCGGAGACGCTGAAGATAGTTACCATGGTATATGCCGGGTATATCAATAAAAATATAGTAGCGCAACTGCAGGCAAACGGATGTAATGCCATAGGACTGAGCGGTGCGGACGGGAATGTAATTTTAGCGCATAAAAGAACTGCGAAAGGAGATGTAGACTATGGATTTGCAGGTGATATTAATGAGGTGAATACAGATCTGCTGAAAGCCCTGCTGGAGCAACAAATGACGGTAGTGCTGGCGCCCATTACCCATGACAAAAAAGGGCAATTGCTCAATACCAATGCAGACACCATTGCACAGGAAACGGCAAAAGCATTGTCTGCAGTATATGATGTATCACTGATCTATTCTTTTGAAAAAAGCGGGGTATTGCTTGATGCCAATGATGACAGCACTGTTATCCCGGCAATAGACCCTTCTTCATTCCGGGAATTGAAAGCGCAGCAAAAAATATTTGCCGGCATGATCCCCAAGCTGGATAATGCTTTTGCAGCCCTGGACAGCGGTGTAAAAAAAGTTATTATCGGGAAAGCAGAGCTGCTTGAGCAGTTAATAAACGGGGAGTCTGGTACAACCATTAGCAATGAATAACAATATTTCCATACTGGCAGATGAGGCAATTGATTTGTTGAAAGAATTAATAGCCACTCCTTCTTATAGTAAGGAAGAAGATAATACCGCTGCTGCGATATGCCTGTTCCTGGCACAGAAAGGACTGCCGCATTTCCGCATAGGCAATAATGTATACGCTGCCAATAAGCATTTTGATCCTGAGAAACCGAGCATTTTATTGAATTCCCATCATGATACGGTAAAACCCAATAAAGGGTATACGCTGGATCCGTTCAGTCCCGCGGAAAAGGATGGAAAGCTTTACGGGCTCGGGAGCAATGATGCGGGTGGAGCGCTTGTATCGCTCATCGCCGCTTTTCTGTATTTCTATGAAAAAGAAAACCTTTCGCATAACATTATACTGGCCGCTACAGCAGAGGAGGAAATATCCGGCAGCGGTGGTATAGAAATGTTGCTTCATAACAAAGCCTTTCTCAGTGCTGTTGAGCATAAGGGTATAGCGTGGGCGATAGTGGGGGAGCCTACACAGATGCAGATGGCTGTTGCAGAAAAAGGGCTGCTGGTACTGGATTGCGTGGCAACAGGCAAGGCAGGGCATGCCGCCCGGGAAGAAGGTGATAATGCGATATACAAAGCCATTAAAGATATTAACTGGTTCAGCACGTACCGGTTTCCAAAAGTCTCTGATCTGCTTGGTCCTGTCAAGATGAGCGTTACGGTAGTTCAAACAGAAAATAAAGCGCATAACGTAGTACCTTCTCAGTGCAGCTTTGTAGTGGATATCAGGGTGAATGAGCTGTATACTTTTGAAGAGCTGCTTGCTGTGATTCAAAGCAATGTCTCCTGTGAGATCACGCCAAGAAGTCTGCGGATGCGGTCTTCGTCCATTGCTGTTGATCATCAGGTGGTAAAATCCGGATTGGAGCTTGGTCGGACCTATTACGGGTCTCCCACCACTTCCGACAAAGCGCTGATGCCTTTTCCTGCGCTCAAGATTGGCCCGGGAGATTCTGCCAGAAGCCATACCGCTGATGAATTTATTTTTGTAAATGAGATCAGGGAAGGAGTAAGGTTGTATGTGGAGTTGTTGGGCAAGGCGGTGAGGTGACAAGTTTCAAGGCTCAAGGCTCAGGGTGCAGGGGATAGGCAAGATTGTAATAAATTTACAGTCTTCTAAAAAATTTAACCATGAAAAGTTACCGGGATCTGCAGATTTACCCCTTGTCTAAAAGGCTTGCCATTGAAATCCACCGAATCACATTGGGATTGCCAAAATTTGAAATGTTTGAAGAAGGATCACAGATAAGGCGTTCATCCAAAAGTATCACTTCATCTATTGTTGAAGGCTATGGACGCAAGAAGTACAAGGCGGATTTTATTAAGTTTCTTATATACGCTCATGCTGAATGTGATGAAATAATTATACATCTTGATTTTTTGTACGAAACAAAATCATTAACTGATAACGCTTTATATAAGAAGATTAGAGATGATTATGAATCACTTAGTAAGCAAATTAACAAATATACTCAATGGGTCTCTGACAATCTCAATGAATATCCATCAGCAAAACCCTGATATATTCATTTTGAAACGGACACATTTCAATTTTTGCAAGTGGGAGACAGGTGTTTCCCGGCTCATAAATTGTGTACGAGACAAAAAATTGAAATGCCCTGCAACCTGTAACCTGAAACCTGTATCTTGAAACCTCCAACTCACAAACATGAAACTCTGGCAAAAAGATAATTCTTCGGTAAACGAACTGATTGAAAAATTTACAGTAGGCAGGGATAAAGAATTTGACCTGTTGCTGGCGCAATACGACGTACAGGGATCTATAGCCCATGTAAAAATGCTGAAAGAAGTGGGGCTGATGAATGAGCAGGATGCTGTTGACGCTGTGAGAGGACTGGAAGATATATTGAAGGAGGTGCTGACCGGGAAATTTGCGATAGAAGAAGGTATAGAAGACGTGCATTCCCAGGTAGAATACCTCCTTACCCGACGCATTGGCGAAGCCGGTAAAAAAATACATAGCGGCAGAAGCAGGAACGACCAGGTGGCAGTGGATCTGAAATTGTATCTCCGCGCTGAAGTGCTGGCGATAAAAGATGAAGTGAAAGAGTTGTTTGATCTGCTCATCAGCCAGAGCGAAAAATTCAAAGACAAATTATTGCCGGGGTATACGCATCTCCAGATAGCTATGCCCTCATCATTCGGGTTATGGTTTGGCGCTTATGCAGAAAGCCTGACCGACGATATGGAACTATTGGCTGCCGCGTACCAGGTAGCTAATAAAAACCCGCTGGGTAGTGGTGCAGGATATGGTTCATCATTTCCGCTGAACAGAACGCTTACAACAGAACTATTGCAATTCGGAGCGCTGAACTACAATTCAGTATATGCGCAGATGAGCCGGGGCAAAACGGAGAAGATAGTTGCCATAGGTATCAGCAGCGTAGCGGCAACCTTAAGTAAACTGGCAATGGACGCCTGCCTGTATATCAACCAGAACTTCGGCTTTATTTCTTTTCCCAGTGAGCTCACTACCGGCAGCAGCATTATGCCGCATAAAAAGAACCCGGATGTATTTGAGCTGATAAGAGGAAAATGCAACAGGATACAATCAACTCCAAATGAGCTGACGCTCCTCATTAACAACCTTCCTTCAGGTTACCACCGCGATATGCAGTTGACCAAAGAGATTTTGTTTCCCGCTATTGAGGAATTGAAAGCCTGCATACAGATGACAAAACTAATGTTGTCGAACATCAGCATTAAGGACAATATACTGGATGACGAGAAATACAAATACCTGTTCAGCGTGGAAGCGGTGAATGAGCTGGTAAACAAAGGCATTTCCTTCCGTGATGCTTACCGCCAGGTGGGCAATGATATTGAGCAGGGCAAATTCAATTTCGATTACAAAAAGCAATTGCATCACACACATGAAGGGAGTATCGGCAATTTGAGCAATGACGGTATTGTGGCACAAATGGAAAAGGTGATGGGGAAGTTTTAGTATGAATAAATAACATAGGCAAAGCAACTAGTGTCAAGTCAAGCAAATTATGTCTGTTCATTTTCGTGAAACGTGAGAGGTGAAACGTGAGACAAGCTTTCACCTCTCCCATTTCACGTTTGACATAGCACTAGATGAAGATTAAAAATAACTCTATAGTAGTACCAATCTTAGATTTTTTATTAAGTGCTATAAGTTGTTATTTACTTTTAACCATAGAAAAAAGATCTCCATTTTATATCAACTACTCTCCGTGGATGAGTTGACTTATTTTAAAAGCATACTTATTTAAGTAAAATATTTGCGCTTAGTGTAATGGGTGACGGGCTGGTATTAAACAGCTTAATATTGGTGAGACTAACATTTACTTTCCCATTTGCCACCGTAACGGTAGCTTTTTGCGTAACCCCGGCAGCAGGGTTTTGATACGTTTTTGCATCAAAGGAATAAAATGCATCGTTGTTTTGGTAAATCGTTAACGATAGTTTTTTATCATTGTTATCAGCGGTAAGGTTGCTGAAAAAAACCACATCATAAGAGCCGCTTGCTATGGGCAGTACTTTTCCGCTAAAGAAAACATGTATGCAATATTTTGTATCAAACCCACCATAGCCGTCAGGGTTTATCTGGTAGCAAGAGGTTATTTCATTGTTTAAATCGAAGTAACTGGTAGTGTTAGCTTCATACTTAGTTCCATTAATTATAAAATTGTTTTCTGCCAGATTATTATTTTCTCCGCTGCGGCTCTCATTGTCAGAGGGGGCTTTTTTACAAGAACATACCAATGTAAACAATAATATTGGCAAATAAACTAAAAAGTGCTTCATGTTTAATATTGATTGATATTAGAGAATAGGGTTGAGTAAGCCATTATTTCGCTGCAATATTTGCCGAAACGGAAACAGCAGTATATTTAGCGCCAGTCGAAGGATCGTTGGTGCCGTATAGTTTCAGGTTAGTGAATTTTATATTTACTTTTCCGTTGGCGACCGTTACAATGGCCTTTTGTGTGACAGCGGGAATATTGCTGAAATGAACAATGGAATCGTAGGCACTAAAAATTCCTTTGGGTAAATTATCTGTATAATAATTATTATAACTCACTGTTATTTCTTTAGCATCATCGCGGTTACCCACTTCCCATACTATATCATAAATGCCGCTTGCTTTAGGTAACCCGCGTCCGCTGAACTTTATGTAAAAACAATTTGTGTTAGGGTAGCCGTTACAATTGCTTACTCCGTTCGTGATATCGGAAAAAGGAGCGAAACTGCCGTTTACTACAGTTCCGTTTACGCTATAACTATTTTCTGTAAGGTTGTTTTCAATGGCAGTATTTTCGGGGTTATTATTATCATCCCGGCTTGTTTTTTTACAGGAAACCAATGTTAATATTGCTATTAATATTGTTACATAAACTAAGGTTTGATTTTTTGTAATGTGTGCCATAACTTAAAGATTGAATTGGTTTTGTAGTATAAAAGTATCTAAGGGGAGATAGCATTTAAATACTCAATTTGTAGTACCCGTTCTTAACGGGAAAAGTTTTTTTACTTTTGCTTCAGCATTTATATAACTATCACTTGTCGTTACACACGGATACTTCTGCTGATGCTTTTTTCTTTTACCGGGAGAACACAAATCCGTCTTATTAATAGCCTGCAACACGCAATAAAAAATAAAGAAGAAGATAATTATGAAGCTTTTGCCAGCATTTATAATGCTACGATTACCTGTCAATGCAGTTGGGAGATAATAGAAATGCAGACAGGAAAAATTTTGTTCAGGTGTGGTTGCCAAAGCAGGAAAATACATAATTTGTAGTATACCGCTTTTTCATGCATCACTTTGATTATTTTTATCCGTTGTTTAACAATGGCTGCATGAATAGATATTACAGATATGCGCTGATATATAGCATGTTCTTTACCGGCATTAGTAATATTGCAGGACAAACGAAGTATATTGACAGCCTGCGCCATGCCATATATGTTGCCGGAGGAGATGAACAAAAGCTTGAGGCAATGGTGGCGCTTTGTGAAGAATATAAAAGCATACCCCGGGATACACTGGATCAGTTTTCTTTTGCAGCGAGAGAACTGGCAGTAAAAATAAAAAGCTCTAAAAGGCTGAAAGATCTTGCAGAGCTGGCTGTGGCTTATGATTATTTCAGGTGGGGATGGTCAGACAGCACCATTTTCACAGTGGATCCTGTTATTACCGCTAATAGTGTTACGAAGCCGGAAGAGCGAAGTATTTATTTTAAAGCATCAAGGCTTAAGGCCATGGCGTATGCCAGCCGCTCCCATTTCCAGGAAGCATTAGCTATACTGTATAAAATTGTAAGCGAAGCCGAAGCTTACAAAGATTCACTTATATTGAGCGAGAACACCAATTCGATAGGATCTATTGCGCTTGCGCGCAGCCATCCGCAGGATGCGCTTAAATGGTTGTCGAGGGCATTATTGGCTGCAGGTGGCACGCCACGGTTCATACCGGTGAGAGCTGCTGTTCTGGTGAATGTAGCGGATGCTTACCACCAGTTGGGAAAAACAGATTCAGCTATTTTTTACATAAAGAATGGTATCAGGCTTTTCAGGCAGGTAGAAAACCTGACAAGCCTTGCCCTTGCCCTGCAAAGGCAGGCTTCTATCCTTACTGCAGCAGGAAATTTCCGGGAAGCAGAACAGTCTCTCAAAGATATGATAGCGCTGAGGAGAACACTGGGCGATGGCGCTATGTATGCCGGAGATAATATCAGTCTCGCGGAATTTTACCTTCAGACCAACCAGGTAAAAAAAGCGATCCAACTTTGTAAAGATGCCCTGGTAGTTGGCGATGTGCGCTCTCCCGGCCCGGATACGGCTATGAGCTTCAGTAATGCAATCACTATAAGGCTCGACTACTACCAGATGCTTGCCCGTTGCTATAAGGAAAACGGCGACGCCGCAGCATACCAGCATACCCTTGAGCAGATACTCGAAGCCAAAGATTCGTTTTACCAGTACAATTCAGCTCAGGCAATAGCTGAGCTGCAAACAAAGTATGAAGTACAAAAAAAAGAGAACACCATCATACAGCAGAAACTGTCCATTACCAGGAAGAACAATCTTTTTTACGCGGTGATGGGAATAGTCTTCTTTGCAGCAGTTGTTGCGGTGATCTTATTTTACGGGTATCAAAAACGCGAGAAAATGAAAATGGCAATGATGCTTGAAAAAGAGAAGGATCTTGCACTGCAGTCGGTTGCCAAAGCGGAAGAAAATGAGCGCAAACGTATAGCTGCAGATCTGCATGATAATCTCGGCGCTTATGCCGCATCCATTGTTTCCAACCTGGATCTGGTCATTCCCGAAGTAAAGAACCTGCGCAGTGGAGCTGCGCTTCATGAGCTGCGCAATAATTCCCAGGCGATAGTGTCGCAGTTGAATGACACTATATGGGCTTTGAAAAAAGAAGGACTGTCGCTTATAGACATCAGCGACAGGATCAAGATCTTTATTCAGCGCATACAGCCAAGCTATCCCGATACTGCGCTCAATGTAATGGAACAAATTGAGGAAAACAGGATGCTTACCCCTTCTCATGCATTTCATCTTTTCAGGATAATGCAGGAGGCCATCAACAACGCACTTCGTCATGGTAAGGCAAAGGAAATAATAGTTACAATAGCGAGCAGCGCGGCAGGATGGAAGATCACTATCAGCGACGATGGTAAAGGTACGCCGGAGCATTTTTCAGAGAAGCAAAAAGGCAATGGGTTGACCAATATGCAACAACGGGCAGCGGATAGCGGATGGGATATTGTCTGGCTTCAAAATATCCCCACCGGAACTGCTGTGGTAATAACGCCTACTACAAATTGATTATTCTCTTTTAATCTTATTTAAGCGAAATTGCAATATATGAGCCAGCATCAATCTATCATCATAGCCCTTGCAGAGGATAATGCCATCAACCGGAATACTTTTCTTCAGAAGATAAGTCAACTGGAAGGCTATAGTATTTCGTTTGTGGCAAAAAACGGTAACGAATGCCTGGAAGAGCTGAAAGGGCTTCCTCATCAACTGCTGCCGCGGGTGATCTTTATGGACCTGGAAATGCCTGAAATGGATGGCATACAAACTATTGCTCTGGCAAAGGCTTTGTATCCCCAGATCCATTTTATTGTATTGACTGTTTTTGATGATGATGAAAAGATCTTTGACGCTATAAAGGCGGGCGCTTCGGGTTATCTCCTCAAGCACGAAAGCGCTGCCATGCTTGAAGAAGCGATTATTAATGTCATACAATATGAAGGAGCGCCAATGAGCCCGCCGATTGCCAGAAAAGCGCTTCAGTTGCTGAGCCGCTCAGGAGGGGAGAAGGAAGTAAAGCAGGGATCTGGCCTGCCACCTGTGATCACTGAAAGAGAAAAAGAAATATTACAGCAGATGGTAAATGGCTGGGATGCAAAAAGGATCGCTTCCGCGCTTAATCTCAGTGTGCTGACGGTGCGTAAACATATTGCCAATATTTACGAAAAGCTGCATGTGAATTCCAAAGCGCAGGTCATCAGCCTGGCGCATAAGAATAACTGGGTGTGATGATGCATTTATTTACCTTTTGTAACTTTAGCGAATGAAGACGATCAATCTGAGCAACTCCACCTCCTGATTTTTGCCGTGTCTAATGGCCCGGGAAAGACAACGATAATTCAATCGGTTAAAGTTAATCCCTCACGAAAAAGTATTATCTCTTTTGCCGAATTTTTCGGGTTACAGAATAAAAAAAGGTTCACGTTTGAAACGGTATTCTCTTACAAGTCAAATCTTGATATTATGTAAAGAGCAGCAAATGCCGGCTACGGGGTATACCTGGATAGAGAGCAGGTATTACAGATCACTTAATCTTTTGTACGATGCGGCATGGGATACAAAACCCCAAAATATTTTAGCCAATGGTTCATGAAATATTATTGGAGTAAAATGAAATAAGTTTTGCCAAGCAGATTTTAAACAATTGGCAGACAATATTAGTTCCCTATCTTCGCAACGCAAATTTTTCCTCTCTATGGCACAAAAATATAAGCGCATCCTTCTGAAGCTCTCCGGTGAATCACTAATTGGTAACAGCGGCTTTGGCTTGGATCCTGTGGTATTGAAACAATATGCACAGGAAATAAAATCGGTTCATGATGCAGGAGTAGAAGTGGCAATAGTGATTGGCGGCGGCAATATTTACAGGGGAATGAATGAATCTGAAACCGGTATAGAAAGAGCGCATGGCGATTATATGGGCATGCTGGCTACTGTTATCAACGGCATGGCCCTACAGGCATCCATGGAAAAGGAAGGGTTATTCACAAGGCTGCTCAGCGCTATTAAAATGGAACAGATTGCCGAGCCTTATATCCGCCGCAGGGCGATGCGCCACCTGGAAAAAAAGAGAGTGGTGATTTTCGGGGCAGGCACAGGTAATCCCTATTTTACAACAGATACTGCGGGCTCGTTAAGAGCTATTGAAATAAAAGCGGATGTGATCTTAAAAGGTACAAGGGTGGATGGCATCTATACTGCCGATCCCGAAAAAGATCCTGACGCTAAAAAATACGATACTATCAGTTTTAAAGAATGTATTGATAAAAACCTGAAGGTGATGGACATGACGGCTTTTACCTTATGTATGGAAAACAAACTCCCTATTATTGTTTTCGACATGAATAAACCCGGGAACCTGCTAAGGGTGGTGAAAGGCGAGCACGTAGGTACGCTTGTGACCGGATGACCGGATATAAGATTTGAGACCATGATTCCTGTGCTGGCGCAATTTCATAAGATGTATAGCTGAAGGTAACGCCTTTCCTGTAAGATAAAAATTGTCCCAGCTTCTATAAAGCAAAGTATACATTAACTCAGCGTCTTGCCTGTTTGCAAATGCCGCATGTATTTTAAGGATCACTACCGGCGCGTGGCGAAGCAATCTGCGGCTGCTGTCAGCTCAACGTCATTCCCCCGGCTTTTAATCGTTATATATTCTTTTGAGATTGAGGTTGGTAAGCGGAGCCACGATCAGCGGGAATTTCTCTACCGTAACGTAGCTGGCATCCAGTCCAAAGCCTCTTTCTTCTGATAAGCTGATCTCCTTTATCCAGAAATATCCCCGCATGATAAGCGTTTCCCAGAAGGGCAGCTCATTGTCCATGCTGAGGAATTTCTCCATAACAATAAACTGGAAGTCGCCGGCGATATTGTTGCGCTGGAGGCTTTCGTACCGGCTGGTAATATTCACTTCTTTATTGATGACCATATCTTCCACAACTTTCCTGAACATAATGTTGATACGCGGCTCTACCCTGAAACCAAGCCTGAACTCCACTCTTATTACTTCATTGGGAATAATGGTTTGCACTTCGTATTCGCAGGTATAGGGATTGTCCAATGTGTCTACATGCACAAACCAGTAGATATCCGCCCGCTTGGGCTTGCGGTTGAGGATGGAATAAATGATCTTATGCTCGATTTCTTTGGGATTATTGGCGCTGGTAAGATAGATAAGATGTGTGGCGTACTTGGATACGGAGGGGTCATTGCTCAGCTCCTGTATCATCGGGAGGTAATCTTCAAGACGCACAAATTCCACATACCTGTTTTTGATCTTCCGGCTGCGGAACCATATATACATTATCATGAACATTCCCCCGCCTATGATCACCGTAAAATACCCGCCGTGCGTAAATTTTAATAATAAGGCAGAGAGATACACTCCTTCAATGAGCATGTAGCCAATAAGGAAAGTATATATCCATACCGCTTTTACCCTGTGGTTTACAAGATAGTTGGCAAAGAGTATGGTAGTCATCAGCATGGTAACTATAATTGCCAGCCCGTAAGCTGCTTCCATACGCGATGATGTTTGAAAATATAATACAACACCCAGACAGCCGCAGAACAGTATAGTATTTAAAAAAGGGATGAACAACTGTCCTTTTTCCTCCGAAGGGTAACGGATCTTCAGGCGTGGCCAAAGGTTAAGGCGGATAGCTTCACCTATCAGGGTGAAAGAGCCTGATATCATTGCCTGGCTTGCGATAATGGCTGCGGCTGTAGCTATAATTACTCCCGGGATAATAAACCAGTCGGGCATGAGATCATAAAAAGGGTTAATGCTGTCATGAGGTCCTGCGGGGATATCCAGGTGGTTTTTTAGCAGGCTTGCACCCTGTCCGAGGTAGTTGAACAGCAGGCACGTTTTTACAAATATCCAGGAAATGCGGATATTTTCCCTTCCGCAGTGACCAAGATCACTATATAACGCTTCTGCTCCCGTGGTACAAAGGAATACAGCGCCCAATATCCACAGCGCTCCGGGATTGTGGGAAAGCAGCTTTATGGCATAGTACGGGTTGAATGCCCTCATGATAGAAAGATCATCGAAGACATGGACGGCGCCAAAAATGGCAAGCATGCTGAACCATACCGTCATTATCGGTCCAAAGAATTTGCCGATAGATGCTGTGCCAAACTGCTGGAGAAAGAAGAAAAGCGAAACAATAGCAATTACTATATAAATAATATAATGATTGATATTGTGAAAAACAGGTACTTTCTGAAGCCCTTCAACAGCCGAGGTGATAGTGATAGGGGGGGTGATCATACCATCTGCCAGCAGCGCGGCGCCACCTATCATTGCGGGGATAACCAGCCATTTCCTTCGCCTGCGGACCAATGCATATAAGGCGAAAATGCCACCCTCGCCTTTATTGTCGGCCCTTAATACCAGTACCACATATTTGACGGTCGTTTGCAGGGTGAGCGTCCAGATGATGCAGGAAAGGCTGCCGATAATAAGGTTTTCCGTGATGGCTCTGTCTGTAATGATAGCATTAAATACGTACAGTGGTGAAGTGCCTATATCCCCGTAAATGATACCAAGCGCTATAATAAGACCGGCTAAGGTAGCCCTGTTAGTATGTTTGCCCACGGCTGATTGCTGGTTAAGATATTTTCTATAACTCTCCGGTAAAAACGCCAAAGGTATAGGTAAATTACAAATTGGTTAAAATAATATGCAATACCCCTGCCAATCTGAAAAAAGCGTCTAATTTGCAGAGGGATAGTTATATTTAATTTATAAAAAGCTAATGCAGGTCATGCAGATATATAAAAAGATAGTTACATTACTGGCTATTGCGCTCCCTTTTTTTGCCGGCGCCCAGCGTATACATTATTCTGAGCCGGGCCGGGATGATTACCGGCAGGTGAATTTTGAGATCATCGGAAAGCTCAATAATAATATACTCATTTACAAAAATTACAGGTCTAAAAATGATCTGTCGGTATTTGATAATGATATGAAGCTGAAGAACAAGATCAATCTTGACTTTTTGCCTGATAAGCTGATCAACGTGGATTTTGTTCAATATCCTGATTTTTTTTACATGATATACCAGTACCAGAAAAGGAATGTGGTATACTGTAATGTGGTAAAGATGGATGCCGAAGGCAATAAGCTTGTGGGCCCTGTGGAAATTGATACCACACAGACCGGGGGAGGGGATAATAAGATATATTCCACGATTTACAGCGAGAACAAGCAACAGATCGTGATCTTTAAGATCAATAAAAGAAATGAAAAAAACTACTTCTTCACTATATTGCTGTATAACGATAAAATGGAGTTCAAAAAGAAAACCCGCCTGCCGGTGATCATGCAGCAGAGAGATGCGGTATTCAGTGATTTTATAGTGGATAATGACGGTGATTTTGTTTTTGCAAAATGCGGGAGAAACGGCAGCAGAGATAATATTACTTATGTTGACCTGATGATAAAGCCCGCTGCCGCTGATACGTTCAGTGCATATAATATTCCGCTGAATAAGAATTTTCTCGACGAAGTGAAGATCAAGGCAGATAATATAAATAAGAATATCCTTATCAGCTCACTGTATTACAAGCAGCGGAGAGGAAATGTGGAAGGATTGTATATAGCGGTCTGGAATAAGGAGAACAACCGTATTAATGCTGAGAGCTATAATATTTTCAGTGATGACCTGAAGGAAAATGCAAAATCGGAAAATACTTCGGCTAAAACAGCGTTTAACGACTATTTTATCCGGCAGATCATGCCTAAGCGCGATGGTGGTTTTGTTGTAGTATGCGAGCTGTACTATACTACTTCAAGAGGCGGAGGATGGAACAGGTATGATTATCTATACAGTCCTTATATGTATTCACCTTATTCGCCATACAGCAGCTATTACTGGAGTCCCTATGGCTATGGAAGCCCCTGGAACAGGTATTATGGAAATAATACCCGTTATTACAGCGAGAACATTACTGTTTTTTCGTTTGATCCGAATGCAACCATAGAATGGAGCAATGTGCTGCACAAGAGCAATTTTGATGACAACTCTGATAATTCCTTATCTTATATGGTATATAACAAGGGTAGCGAGATCAGCTTCCTCTATAACCAGCAGGAGCGTCGCATGAAGCTGCTGACGGAGCAGGGTGTTACCCCCAACGGGCAGATCGACCGCGCTCCCACGCTAAAAAACCTTGATAAGGATTATGAATTTTTACCTAAATATGGCAAACAGGTAGGAGCAAGGCAGGTGGTAATACCCTGTATGTACAGGAATTACATTTGTTTTGCCAAAATTGATTTTTAAATATATTCCTGTGATCAGGTATTTCCAGACTAACTCCCCGGTCAATATAGTATTGTTGCTCATATATGCTTTTTTGCTGAAGCTATACTCCTTTATGCATCCGCATATACCTGTTGCACGCGACACTGATGGATTTGTTTTTCACAAGCTGCTTGCTTTTCTGGAGCCGGCAGGAAAATCTGCCCCGGTCATTTACCCGCTGATCGTTTTGGTATTGGTGCTTTCACAGGCTATTATTTTCAGTAATTATATCAACAGGCAGAAGTTATTGCCGAAGCCTAATTTTCTTCCGGCAATGGCTTATATATTTATCACTGCTTTATTTCCTGAATGGTGGCAACTGTCTTCCACGCTCATCATTAACAGTTTGCTGGTATGGGTTTGGGCTTCTTTAAGTGATCTGTTCAATAATTCCGGTCCCAAGGCGCTTGTATTTAATACCGGGCTGGCAGTAGGGCTGGCTTCTTTCCTGTATTTCCCGGCTATAGGATTTACTGTGCTGATCTTTTGTGCGCTTATTATCATGCGCCCGTTCCGGCTGAGTGAATGGCTGATCGCTGTTTTAGGTGTGCTTACCCCTTATTATTTCCTGTTTGCCTATTTGTTCCTTATCAAAGACTGGAACCCGCTTACTTACCTGCCTTCAGTGTCGGTGAGCCTTCCGCAATTCCGGCAGGATATCCGCGCATGGGTGGCTATTATTTTAATGATCATTCCTTTTTTGATCAGTGGTTTCTATATCCAGGGCAATATGCTGCGCATGCTGATCCAGGCGAGAAAAAGCTGGAGCCTTATGCTTATCTACCTGATCATTACCCTGCTTATTCCTTTTATCAACCCTGCCGCCGGCTTTGAATACTGGATATTATGTGCGCTTCCCTTTGCAGCTTTTCATGCATATACTTATTTCTATGCCGGAAAGAAATGGATACCCATTGTGCTGCATTGGCTGTTCGTTGCTTTTATCGTTGCGCTTAATGTATGGCTGCCTGTTACTAAAGGTTAAGAGCAGGACCGGCAGCGCCCCAGCCTTTTTGCAATATTTTAGATGTGTTTGTTCCCAAACTCAGGTAAAAAGGTAAATTTTCGGCTGCCGCATCCTACCTTTGCAGTATAAACCCCCGCAGTATGAAATTCGGAGTAGTTGTTTTCCCTGGATCCAATTGCGACAGAGATATGATAGATGCACTGAGCAAAGATCTGGGTTATGAAGTAATAACGCTTTGGCACAAAGACAAGGATATCAGCATGTTCACTACGGAAGATTGCATTGTGCTCCCTGGCGGCTTTTCTTATGGCGACTATCTGCGCTGCGGCGCTATAGCCAGGTTCAGCCCTATGATGCAAAGTGTGATCAATTTTGCCGGCGAAGGGGGAAAAGTACTGGGTGTTTGCAATGGCTTTCAGATCTTATGTGAAGCAGGACTGCTGCCCGGTGTTTTGCTGAGAAATGAAAATATGAAATTTGTTTGCAGGAATATTTTCATCAGGGGTAATGATGATGTTGTACTGAAAATTCCTGTTGCCCACGGCGAGGGAAGATTTTATGCGGATAATGCCACGCTGGATAAGCTGGAAGCAAACGGACAGGTAATTTACCGTTATTGTGATGAAAACGGCAATATTACTTCTGAAGCCAATCCTAATGGCAGCCTGCGCAATATTGCAGGTATATCTAATGCCGCAGGAAATGTTTTTGGCATGATGCCACATCCAGAAAGAGCCTGTAATGCTGCTCTTGGTAATGTGGATGGAGTGAAAGTGCTGAAAGACCTGCTGTTTTCAGAAAAAGCTGTACCGGCTTAAAAGGGGATTTTGCAAAAGTTTAAGAGGATTGCCGGCATTTTTTGCCCGGTATTTCGTTTATTAATGGTTGAAACGCATTGATACTATGATAAAGAGCTTTATTAGCGCCTTTGTGCTGATGATGATCACGGCATTTGCTTTTGCCCAGGATGGATCGGCAAAGATGGTAAAATGGGATTTTACATCCAAAAAGATCAACGATAAAACGTATGAGCTACGCTTTACGGCTACTATTGACGGCAAATTTCACATCTATGCACAAAACCTGGGCGTAGACGGGCCGGTACCCACTTCCTTTGTTTTTACCAAAAATCCATTGGTAGTATTGAACGGAAAGCCGAAAGAAGTAGGTAAAGTGATCAAGAAGCATGAGGAAGTGTGGGGCGGCGACGTGAGCTTTTATGAAAATAAGGTTGATTTTGTGCAGACCGTGCAATTGAAGTCGAAAGTAAAGACCAATGTAGGAGGCACGGTAGAATTTATGGTTTGTGACGACAAAAAATGTCTTCCTCCTGCGGAGGTGAGCTTTAAAGTGCCGGTTGGCGGGTAGTGGGGATCGTGAAACGATAAACGCGAAACGATAAACGTGAAAGGTGAAATGTGAGACGACTTACTACTTATCACTTACCACTATTCACTACGATAATAAGAAACGGGGCTGTATTTGTATACAGCCCCGTTCATTCCGGATAGTAAAATTTTACAGTGCAATTTGTTTTTCCTGCATCATTTTGCGCAGGTTGATTAAACCATACCGCATACGACCGAGCGCAGTGTTGATGCTGCAGTCTGTCATGGTAGCGATTTCTTTGAAACTTAATTCTGCATAATGCCTGAGAATGATCACTTCGCGCTGATCTTCAGGAAGGCGATCAAGCATTTCGCGAACACGATCATGGCTCTGACGTTGCATCATACGGCGATCAACCCCGTCTTCTGAAAAATTGATCACTTCAAAGATGTCGCGGTCATCACCGGTTTTGATGGTAGGTGTGCGCTTTACTTTGCGGAAGTGATCCACACAAAGATTATGGGCGATCCTCATAGCCCAGGGCAGGAATTTACCTTCTTCCGTATAACGGCCACTGCGGACAGTGTCAATTACCCTGATGAAAACATCCTGGAAGATGTCTTCCGCCAGATACTTGTCTTTGACAAGCAGGAAGATGGAAGTGTAAATCTTGTCTTTGTGACGAACGATAAGTGTTTCGAGCGCAGACGCATCTCCGCTCATGAAGAGGTTGATCAGTTGCTGATCAGGCAGGTTGGTTAGGGAATTCATAAACTTCTACGGTTTTTAATGGTTGGGATTTTGATATCCCAATATCAGAACTGCAAAGAAGTAGAAGTAATACCAGATAGGCGGTAATGTTTTAATTCTAGTTTCTTTCGTACGATATTGGGACTGCTAAAGTATAGTTTTTTTTTATTCCACCAAACTTTTGTTAAATAATTTTCGCTTAACATCTGAAAATCTTCGATAAATGGCAAAATATTAAATAAATCCCCCTCAATACAATAATATCATTTGATATCATCCCCTTATTTCCCACATCCTGATTAAACTAAACATTTTAGTATTAATTTCGTTGCTCTTCTTATGGCAGCAACTACTTCTCAAAAGAAAAAGACTTCGTCTCAGCGCCACGGCAATGATAATGCAATATTTATCAAAGGCGCAAGGGTACATAACCTGAAAAATATTTCCGTGAAGATTCCCAGGAATAACCTGGTGGTAGTAACGGGAGTATCCGGTTCGGGAAAATCTTCCCTGACTATTGATACGCTTTTTGCCGAGGGACAAAGAAGGTATGCGGAAAGCCTGAGCGCTTATGCCCGCCAGTTCCTCAACAGGATGAATAAACCTGATGTGGATTTCATAAAAGGGCTGTGCCCGGCAATAGCGATCGAACAAAAAGTCATTACCAGGACGCCCCGTTCCACTGTGGGCAGCATGACGGAAATATATGATTACCTCAGGCTGCTGTATGCACGCATCGGCAGGACGATCTCTCCGGTGAGCGGTGAGGAAGTAAAAAAAGATGATGTGAATGATGTGGTGCAGGCAATTGCCGGCTTGCAGGCGGGCGATAAGGTATTGATCCTTTCTGCCTTCAGGCAGCAGGGCAAACGCAATACAAGGGAAGAGCTGAATATTTTGTTGCAAAAAGGATTCTCAAGACTTTATATCATTGCCAAAGGACAGTCAGGGGAAATGTTGAGGATTGAAGATATGCTGGAGAAGAAAGATGCGGAGCTGAAGAAAAAATTCAATAAGGATAAGGAGACCGGTATATATATATTAATAGACAGGATAGTAGTAAAGGATTTTGATGAGGATGATATGCACCGCCTGGCTGATTCGGTGAATACGGCTTTTTTTGAAGGAGAAGGGGAGATGCTGCTGGAAGTGAACGGTGAACGTACTATGAGCTTCTCCAACAAATTTGAAAGGGACGGGATAAAATTTGAAGAGCCTGTTCCCAATCTCTTTTCCTTTAATAATCCCTACGGTGCCTGCCCGGTATGTGAGGGATTTTCACAGGTGTTAGGTATTGATCCCGAGCTGGTGATCCCCAACCAACGCTTAAGCGTATACGAAGGAGCGGTGGCTCCCTGGAAAGGGGAGAAGCTGGGACAATGGAAAGAGCAGTTTATAAGAGGTGCCAAACATTTTGGTTTTCCTGTGCATAAGCCGGTGATGGAGCTTACCCGCCAACAGTATGATGAGCTGTGGAAGGGGAATAGTTATGCTCATGGGATCAATGATTTTTTCAAAGAAGTGGAACAGAATCTTTACAAAGTTCAATACCGGGTACTGCTTTCACGGTACAGGGGCAGAACCATCTGCCCGGAATGTAAAGGCTATCGCCTGCGAAAGGAAGCATTGTATGTGAAAGTGGGAGGAAAGCATATCGGCGAGCTGTGCGAAATGCAGGTGAACGACCTGCAGCAATGGTTTGAAGCGCTCAGGCTCACAGACTATGAAAAGCAGGTGGCGAAAAGAATATTGATAGAGATCAGGCAGCGGTTGCAGGTATTGCTGGATGTGGGTCTGGGGTATCTTACTTTAAACCGTTTGGCCAACACGCTGAGCGGTGGCGAGAGCCAGCGTATCCAGTTGACAAGAAGCCTGGGCTCCAACCTTACCAACTCGCTGTATATACTTGATGAGCCTTCCATTGGCCTCCACTCCCGCGACACACTCCGGCTGATCAAAGTTTTAAAGGAACTCAGAGATCTTAATAATACAGTGGTAGTAGTAGAGCACGATGAAATGATGATGCGTGAGGCGGATCATATCATTGATATGGGACCGTTGGCAAGTCATTTGGGCGGCGAAGTGATCGCCGAGGGGGACTACGATGCTATTATTAATAACAAAAACAGCCTTACCGGTAAGTACCTGAAAGGAGAATTGTCAATTGACAGACCGGCTCATCTCCGCAAGTGGAAAAGATCTGTTGTGGTGGAAGGGGCCAGGCAGAACAACCTGAAAAATATTACCGTTGAATTACCGCTGAATGTGCTCTGTGTCATCAGCGGTGTGAGCGGCAGTGGGAAAACTACGCTTGTTAAGCAGATTGCCTATCCTGCCCTGAAAAAGATAAAAGGCGAATTTGTGGAAAAGGTAGGTCTGCACAAATCTCTCAGTGGGGATATTGATTATATTACCCAGGTGGAGCTGGTAGATCAGAATCCTATTGGAAAATCTTCCCGCAGTAACCCGGTAACCTATATTAAGGCGTATGATGAAATAAGGGACCTGTACGCCAAACAGCCTTTGAGCAAGATCAATGGTTTTCAGCCGAAACACTTTTCATTTAATGTGGAAGGTGGCCGCTGCGATGCCTGTAAGGGCGAAGGGGAACAGGTAGTGGAAATGCAGTTCCTGGCTGATGTGCATCTTACCTGCGAGGTATGTCATGGCAGAAGGTTTAAGGATGAAGTGCTGGAGGTAACCTACAGGGATAAGAATATATATGATGTTTTGGAAATGAGCGTTGACGAAGCGTTGCAATTCTTTAAGGATGAAAAAGATATTATTGCCAAACTCAAGCCGCTTGCTGATGTGGGATTGGGCTATATCAAGCTGGGACAGTCGAGCGATACGCTTTCCGGTGGCGAAGCGCAGCGGGTTAAGCTGGCTTCTTTTCTCGGGAAGGGCAAAGCGCAGGGGCATATACTTTTTATTTTTGATGAGCCTACTACCGGTCTTCATTTTTATGATATCAATAAGTTGCTTGCTTCATTCAATGCATTGATAGACCAGGGGCATTCCATCTGGGTGATCGAGCATAATACCGACGTCATAAAAAGTGCGGACTGGGTAATTGATCTCGGTCCTGAAGCCGGCGACCAGGGAGGCAACCTCGTGTTTGCGGGAGTGCCGGAAGAGTTAAAGAAAGTGAAAGAGAGTTATACAGGGAAGTTTTTGTAGTGAGGTTCCGGACTTTCGGAAGAAGGTTCAGAACCCTGTCGGGCACAGCCTATCGTTTAGCGCATCATAAAGCCTAACTTGCAATCATAACAGCTAACCATGAAATTTGACGACAGCCTGTGGAAAGGTATACTGGAAGATCTGTTTGCCGATTTCCTCCGTTTCTTTTTCAGCAATGCCGATGAGATATTCGATATGAAAAAAGGCTTTGAATACCTCGACAAGGAGATGGCGCAGATTACTATAGAAAGTGATCCTGAATCACCCAAATACGTTGACAAACTGGTAAAAGCCTACACCCGTGAAGGAAATGAGCAGTGGGTGCTGGTGCATGTAGAAGTGCAGGGCTATGCCGATAAGTACTTTGAAGAGCGGATGTATATATACAACTACCGCATCTTTGACCGCTACCGGCAACGGATCACAGCTATTGTGCTGCTAACAGACAGGGACAGGAAATTCCACCCTACGGCATACCATTCCGAATTTCTGGGAACGGAAATTCGCTACCGGTTCAATACTTACAAGGTACTTGATCAAAGTGAAGACGAGCTGCACAAGAGCAGTAATCCTTTTGCATTTGTTATTCTCACCGCGCTGCTCGCTTTAAAACGCAACCGCCTAACAGACGAGGCATTATTAGATTTGAAGCTGGGGCTGACCAGGAATCTGTTGGAACGGAACTTTTCCAAGTCCACCATCAGGGGTATATTCTATTTTATCCGTAATTATGTTGCCTTTGCCGATCCCGGCAATAATATTAACTTTGATAAAACAATTGATTCCATCACCCCGAAAAGCAGACATATGGGCATCGTAGAAATGATAAAGGAAAGGGAAACCAGGAAAATTCTTCAACAAGGGAAAGCTGAAGGGAAAGCCGAAGGTAAGGCCGAGGAAGTTCGCAATCTGATAACCAAGTTGGGACTCCCCGATGCACAGGCTGCTGATGTCGCAGCAGTACCTGTTGCCTTTGTAAAAAAAGTGCGGGCTTCACTGAAAAAGAAGAAATAGGGAAATTATCCTTTATCAACTATCTACGCTCCAAAAGATATCTGATTTTCAAAGCGGTTACCGCTAATTCCCATTTACTATTACCAGAATATATAAGAAGTGGAAGGTTAGAAGTCTGCAAGCTCTTAGCACACCTAATTGATATACAAATTATTATAAATATATTTAACAAATACGGAATTGGATTCCATATTTGTCAAGTATTTAGTGTGCCTTTATAAAATGGTAACCAGGGCGGTGGCAGATAAAATAAAGGAGCTGGCAGGCAAATTTCCTGCGATAGGCTTATTGGGTCCCAGGCAAAGCGGAAAAACAACATTAGCAAGGACCTTATTCAACAGTAAACCCTATGTCAGCTTTGAGAACATAACATAGCGCCACGTATTACTATTTCACACCGGTGGTACCCCCTTTGCTCATGCTGATATCTACCGGCGTATTTTTTTTCCATGCGCCACGTGTAAAATCAGGAACGGTTATGGAATTCGACCTGTTGGCAACAGACCACACGGAGAGCGGGGAAACAGATGACCATAATGCAGCGTCGTATACATCCTGATCGAGCGGTAGTCCGTTCCTTAAACAATCGATCGTACGCCAGTCCATTAAGAAATCCATGCCACCATGGCCTCCAACCTGTCTGGCTGCCTCCCCTATTTTTTTTACGATCTCCGGCGCATATTTTTCCTGTAATACTTTTACTTCTGCCTCGCCTAACCATTCATGTCCTGTGGCATACCGCGATGGCTCGGGATATTTCAATGCAATCCCCCTGGTGCCACTTATCAATTGAATTCTTGAGTAGGGGCGGGGAGAAGATATATCAAACTGCACCATGATTGTTTTTCCTTTATTGGTGCGTATGGTTGAGGTATTCATGTTGCCATTAAAGGAGCGGCCGGCATAAGACTTATAAAAGTCGTCTTTTGCCGCGAGCTGTTTTGCTTCATCTCCCAAAATGAAATCATTAGAGGAAACCGAAACGAGGTAATCCATTTTATCTCCCCTGTTAATATTCAGCACCTGGCACAACGGACCAAGTCCGTGGGTAGGATACAGATTGCCTTTCCTCGATACAATTTCATTCAGTTCCCACATCTGATAAAAGCGATCCTTTGCAAAAAGCAGCTCCGTAAGCGGATGAATGTACGATCCTTCACAATGAATGATCTCTCCAAAAAATCCCTGCCGCACCATATTCAATGTAGTGAGCTCAAAAAAATCGTAGCAGCAATTTTCCACCATCATGCAATGCTTCCGTGTCTTCTCCGAGGTTTCTACCAGGCTCCATAATTCCTGCAGCGTCTTCCCGGCGGGCACTTCTACACACACATGCTTATCGTGGTTCATGCTGAAAAGCGCTATGGGAGTATGCAATGCCCAGGGCGTTAGAATATAAATAAGATCAATATCCTTGCTGGCGCACATGGTTTTCCAGGCTTCCGGGTCGCTATGATATAATCCGGGTGCATGCCCGGAAGCTTTTACCAGGTCGTTGGCCAGCTTCACACGTTCTGGTCTCAGATCGCAGAGCCCTTTTATTTCAACACCTTCTATCTTATTCATTCTTGTTACCGCGTCAAAGCCCCTGTTGCCGATACCCACAAAGCCTACGCGCACTGTATCTAATTTAGGTGCGGCGTATCCGCTCATATTAAATGTTTGCGGCGGTGTGTATTCTGCAGCTTCTTTAATACGGTCCAGATCTTCAGGCGTGCCGGCATAACTGCTCATCCACGCACCGGCAAGACCCATGCCCGCCAATCCTGATTGCTTGATAAAATTTCTTCTTGAATTACTCATAGCTAAATGCAATATTCAAATCTAAAGATCAATTATTGTTCTTTGATTCATAATTCTGCTAAAGTTATATACTTTTTTAACAGATCCGGGGAACAGCCTGCATCACCTGAATGAACCAAAGGAGCCCAATACAATATCCCGTTCTTTCATTATTGAATTATTAATAAGTAGAATTGTGTCGGGCATGAAATGTAAGACAGGAAAGTTTGCTTCATGTCAAAAAAGTATAGATATTCAGGAGAATTTTATATAGTTCAACTTCTATCATTCCATATTTTTATTGAATTGAGCGCGAGGACGCAAATATTATCTTATATTAAGTAAAATACTCAACCTGCAACAATGACTACTGCAACGATCAGACCTGTTTTCCCAATTAACGGCGATGTGCTGCATATTTTAGACGGAACGCTTACACGGGATGGATTAACCTGTGTGGTGAAGGTTTCAGCTCCTTCAGGCAGTAGCATTACTATAAATAACAATGTAGCCGGGGAAATTGAGGAAGGTATTTTTTCTGTCCCGGTTGTATTTGATCAATATCAAAATACATTGCAGATACTAAATGAAACTTCCGGTGAATCAATGACAGTTACTGCATATTTTGCCAGGAGATTTGCAAAAAAGTACCGACTTTCCATTGATGACAATATCCGTTTCCTGCAGGATATATCGAACCATGCCGGGGAGTATACCTCTATTTTTGATAATCCTTTTTTAAAAGGATTAAAAGAGCTTCATGAAAGGTATCAGACCAAAGTACATCTCAATCTATTCTATCAATCCGTAGGGGAAGATTTTACGCTTTCTGAATTCCCCGATACATTTAAAAAAGAATGGCAGGAAAATGCAGGCTGGCTTCGCCTGAGCTTCCATGCATACAAAGAGTTTCCTGATGCGCCGTATAAAAACGCGTCTTTTGATACTGTTAAAAAAGATTGTGATCTTATCATGGGGGAGATCAAACGTTTTGCGGGAGATGCTTTACTTGGCCCGGTTACCACTGTGCACTGGGGGGAAGTGAATGTAGAAGGGGCAAGAGCCATGCGGGCCGCAGGCTATAAAGGCCAGCTTGGATATTTTAATGTAGATGATGACCAGCCAACTGTTTCTTATTATCTTACTGTGGAGCAAAGGCGGCATATGAAAAAAAGATTCATCTGGAAGGATGAGGCCGAAGATATCATTTTCGTCAGGAGCAGCATGGTACTGGACAGAACAAAAAAAGAAGATATTGCTGTGAATATGGATGCATACAGCAATGCGCCCTCAGGATTGCCGCCGTATGTAGATTACCTTATTCATGAGCAATATTTTTACCAGGATTACCCGGCATACCAACCCGATTATTTTGAAAAAGTAGAAGCTGCTGTAAGGTGGGCGAAGGAACATGGGTATGAGCCGGCATTTTTGGATGAATGTATTTTTGAATAGTATATATGCCACGAATGCACGAATGGAAGCCTGAGTATATAGACAGATCAGAAAGATCATTTTTATTCGTGTATTCGCGGCTGTTAATTATTTGAATTGAATGATTTTATGTTATTCGCAAACGAAACATATAGTACCCTTAATGCTGCTACCGATAAAGTAGTATTGCTGCCGCTTGGTGCGGTTGAACAACATGGTCCCCACCTGGCAACGGGTACTGATACGCATATTGTTACAAAAATTGCGGAAGCGGCAGAACAGCAACGTATAAATGATATTATTCTTGCACCGACCTTAGCGTATGGTTCAAGCCACCATCATATTTCTTTCGGCGGTACCATCAGCATATCAGCAGACTTATATACGCAGGTGCTCAGAGAAATGATCACCTCGCTTATACAAACGGGATTCAGAAAAATTATTTTATTGAACGGCCACGGCGGTAATATCACACCAGCCAGGCAGGCGCTTGCATTGCTAAGCAAGGATCTTGATGCAACTGTTCAGTCCAATATAGCATTGGCCACATATTGGGAACTGGCAGGAACTGCATTTGCCGGCGATAGCCCTATGGAAAGTCCTGCATTAAGCCACGCCTGTGAATATGAAACAAGCCTAATGCTGCATTTATTCCCTGAAAAAGTATTAATGAATAAAGTGCAGCGTGCGGAGCGCCCGGCACAAAACGGCTATATACCCTGGGAAGATGATGTGCCATATAAAGGTATAATAATGTTTAAGCAAACTGCTTTTATTTCATCTAATGGCAGCAGCGGTGAACCACAGTTAGGCACAGCGGTGAAAGGAGCGCATTTATTTAACAAGGTAACAGCGGCGCTTATTCAGTTTATTGATGCGTTTAAAACCTGGCCGCTCATGCAAAAACTATTATAATTTAGTTTATAAACATATAGAAGGTGAATGAAAAAATACAAATCGGAACTGTTGGCCTGGGATTAATGGGTAGCAGCATTGCCGCCTGCATACTCGCTGCCGGTCATCCCGTAACAGCGCTAACTAATAATATTCAGCAAAAAGAAGAAGCCGTCAAACGGATCGGAGAATATCTTTTGCAGTTGCAGGAAGAAGGCATTTTAAAAGAGGAACCTGCTGCTATGCTGCAACGTTTATATATTACAGATGACTATACTTCTTTCAGCAATCATACAATAGTAATTGAATCAATTATTGAAAGTATAGATGAGAAAAAGAAAGTATATGGGCAACTGGAAGCCGTGCTGGCGCCGGATGCTATCATTGGCAGCAATACTTCTGCCATACCGGTTACCTTATTACAGGCGGGGTTACAACATCCTGAGCGCATGTTTGGCATTCACTGGGCAGAGCCTGCGCACATCACCCGGTTCATGGAAGTGATATGCGGTGATAAATCGGATATTGCACTTGCTGAAAAGGTTGTGGATCTTGCGGAAAGCTGGGGTAAAGAACCTTCTTTGTTGCGAAAAGATATCCGGGGATTTATCACCAACCGCATTATGTATGCCATGCTTCGTGAAGCATTTTATCTTGTTGAAAACGGCTATGCTACCATAGACGATGTTGATCGTTCTTTACGCAATGACCTTGGTTACTGGATCACTTTTGCAGGCCCGTTCCGTTTTATGGATCTTACCGGTATACCTGCATACCTTTCCGTGATGAAAGATCTGTTCCCTGAACTAAGCAACAATACTGCTATTCCATCTACTATTGAAAAATTAGTACAGGATGGAGCCAAAGGTGTTGCCAATGCAAAAGGTTTTTATCCATATACCGAAGCTACTGCACAACAATGGGAAAAACTGTTTACAGACTTTAGCTTTGAAATAAGAAAACTGGCAGGAAAATATCCTCAAAACATAGGAGATCAATGATAGCGACAGGCATAGAAAAAATTACAGCAACGGAAGTAATTGTTCCGGCAAAGCCGGGTAGCTTAAACTCCAGCGATGTGCATGATACCGATAAAAACTTTGCGAAGAAATTTTTAACAGGAGAGCGTTGGACGGAATTTGCCAACCAGCCGAAATGGATTATACAGATCACGCTATGTAACGGGTTGACCGGTATAGGTGAGACTTATCGCTCTGCCTCGCCTGCTTTGATCAGGGAGGCGGCAGAGACACTTGCGGGGGAAAATCTCTTATCGCTCAACTGGCGCAGACTACCGGTAACGGATCAACGCATTTATGAAGCTTTTGAGTGCGCAGTGCTTGATCTTGCAGGCAAATTGCTGAATGCGCCGGTGAGCCAGTTGCTTGGCGGCGCTTACAGAGATCGTGTTGATTGTATGGGCTGGACAGGCCGCCGCAACCCCGAAGATGCCGCACAGAAAGCATATGAAGCCATGCAGAAAGGGCATAAGATGTTCAAGTTTAAGTGCTCTGATGAAGATCCTGTAAGGCTCTGGACAGCAGCGATACGCAAAAAATGCGGCACAGGTATCCGGATCATTTTAGACCCGAACCAGCGCTGGAAAGACGTTGCAACTACGTTGCGGCTGATGGATGGTGTGGATAAAGAGATCATGTACGGGCTGGAAGACCCGATACTGCATGAAGACGTGGAAGGATTTGCATACCTGCGAAGGCATCTTGGCGTACCGCTATTCAGACATATATCACTGCCGTACACGCAGGATATAAAAGACATCATAAAATTCATAAAACACGAAGCTGTTGACGGATATAATTTCAACGGAGCTGCATACAATTCTGTTTTACTGGCAGAGATCGCACACCTGGAAGGCAAGCCATACTGGCGCGGGTCGGAAGTTGATCTGGGCATTTCGGAAACGATGGGGTTGCATATAGCGGCGGCAAGCATCAACTGCACCATACCTTCAGATATTTTCGGTGAACTGGTGCGGGTAGACGACCTGATCACAGAACCCATACATTTTGAAAACGGCGCAGCGCTTGTTCCTAAAAATGCAGGATTGGGTGTAATGCTGGATATGGAGGCCCTGAATAAATACGCAACAGGAAATACAATTGAAACAACCGCCAACAGCTTATGAACAAAAAATTATTTGCCTGGATATTACTGTTTAGCTGCAACCTTATGTGGTCGCTGCAATTTACCGGTATCAAATTAATACAGGATCAGATAGGACCCTATTTTACAGTGTGGGGACCTATGCTGCTTTCTGTTTTTATGTTGCTGCCTTTTGTAATTAAAGATTACAAACAGCATAACCGCAAACTGAAAGACTTCCTGATATTTATTCCGTTGGTAATATTTGGCGCCTTCCCCTCGCAGGTATTAATGACTTTCGGCACACGCTATTCGCAGGCGAGCAATGCTGCCATTCTGGTCTTGATATTGCCGATATTAACTACAGTGCTGGCATATATTATGCTCAAAGAAAAAATGAGCCGTATTAAATGGATCTGTTTTGCCGTAGCCATTGCCGGCGTTGTGCTTTGTTCTACCAATGATATCAGGCAAATGGACTTTGGCTCTCAATATGCCATCGGCAACCTGCTTATTTTCCTGGCATTGATAGGGAATGCTTATTATAATGTCGGCTGTAAGAAAATCGCTGATAAATTTACGGGTATGGAAATGGTATTTTATACCTATGTGGTGATGGTGATATTGCTTACGCCTTTTGTATTATATTATGAATCTGATATATTCGCAAGGATACCATCATTTACAACCAATACCTGGATTGGGTTTTTAGGGACACTTACCCTCTTCCACAACTTTCTGTCCATGGTGCTTTTCTTCATAGCGCTTAAGCACCTGGAGGCAACGGATGTAGCTATTTCCAATTATCTCATAACTTTTTTTGGACTACCCGTAGCGGCTATATGGTTGGGAGAAAAGCTCAGCGGGCAGGCTATTACCGGCGGCGCTTTGGTACTGATTTCTTTGATCCTCCTTACTATGGTTGAGAGTTTTGGAAACCGAAAAATAAAAACAACATAAACATTATAATATGAAATCTTCAGACAAATTATTGGAAGGAGTTATACCTATAATACCAACGCCTTTTACAGAAAATGAAGAAATAGATGAAGATGCATTAAGAAGGCTGGTAGACTTTGCCTGCTCATGCGGCATAGAGGCTGCCTGCCTGCCTGCTTATGCAAGCGAGTTTTATAAGCTTACCGATGATGAAAAATTACAGGTAGTAAAAATTGCAGTGGACCAGGCGAAAGGAAGAATTAAGATCGTGGCACAGTCCAATCATCCTTCCTTAAGGTCTGCTATCAGGCTGGCGCAGGCAAATGTAGCCAATGGTGCAGATGTTATTTCACTGGCTGTGCCAAGGATATTCAACCTGCCTGAAGATTCGCTGCTGGAATATTTGTCCGGATTTCTTTCTTCCATACCAGGCACTCCGGTGCTTATACAGGATTTTAATCCCGGCGGATCATCTATAAGCGCAGCCTCTATCAGGAAACTGAATGAAGCTCATCCTAATTTCAAATACCTGAAGTTAGAAGAACCCCTTTGCGCTCCCAAGTTTGAAAATATTATTCATGTTACAGAAGGGAAAGTCGGCTTGTTTGAAGGCTGGGGCGGATTATATATGCTGGAATTAATACCCATCGGCATAGCCGGTGTAATGCCGGGGCTGGCTGTCGCGGATATTCTGCAGAAAGTATTTTTATTAAGAAAACGCGGTGAAACAGATAAAGCATTCAGCCTTTTTGAAAAAGTGATGCCGCAGATATTTTTCTCCCTGCAGAATATGGAGTTATTCCATTATGCCGAAAAGGAATTGCTGAAGGCGCGTGGTGTATTGACCAACAGCATTGCGAGGAAAGCGGCGTATATACCCGATGCTTCATCCGTGAAGTATATAAGTGAATTAAACGAACGGGTAGTAGCATTAGTAAAGTCATTGTAATACATATAACCTTATCCTAACCAAAATATTCATTATCATGTCAGACAGGTTAGTCAGTCAAACTGCGATCGTTACCGGCGCCGCTTCAGGCATTGGTAAGGCTATAGCATTGAAATTAATGGAGCATGGCGCCAAAGTATATGCTTTTGATTTGAACCGGAATTTGTTGCTGGAATACTTTGGTAACCATGACAGCCAGTCAATCCCTGTTGCTATTGATGTTACCGATCAGCAACAGGTAAAAGATGAAGTGAATGCAGTCATCAGTAAAGAAAAGAAAATTGATATACTGGTGAACTGTGTTGGCATAACCGGTATCACCAATGTTAAAAGTCACCAGGTAGATATAGAAAACCTGAAGCTTGTATTTGACGTGAACTTTATGAGCTGCGTATATACCTCCCAGGCAGTTATACCTAATATGCTGGAGCATCATTATGGAAGAGTTTTGCATCTTGCTTCTATAGCAGGTAAGGAAGGCAATGCCGGCATGCTGGCTTACTCTGCTTCCAAAGCTGCATTGATAGGGATGACTAAAGTGCAGGGGGCTGAATATGCAGAATCCGGTATTACGGTAAATGCTATGGCGCCAGCGGTTATACGTACACCATTAGTGGATAATATGCCGGATGCGCAGGTGAAATATATGACAGATAAAATACCCATGAAACGGTGCGGCACACTGGAAGAAGCAGCCAACCTGGCTTTGTATATTGTATCTCCGGAAAACAGTTTCACAACGGGGTTTACTTTTGATCTTACGGGAGGGAGGGCGAGATATTGAGTATGATCGTGAGAGGTGAATGGTGAATAGTCAATGGTGAAAAAGTCTGATAGTGTGGTCTTCCGGTCAATTATATATACCCCTTAGCACAGCTTTGCGGTAAAATGCAGGACTGTATGTTACTCCCCCTGGAAAAAACGTGCCTTATATTCTTTAGGTGTCAAGACAGTATATTTTTTAAAATGCCGGTAAAAGTTGGATTGGTTTTCAAAGCCGACCATGTAACCTATTTCAGAAACACTATGCCGGTCTTCTATCAGCATCTGGCAGGCCTGGCTGATCCTGATCTCCGTAACATAGTTGGAGAAGGTTTTACGTGTATGGTGTTTAAAATAACGGGAGAATGAGCCTATGCTCATGTTGAGCTTTGAAGCGATCTCTTCAATGTAAATCTCATTTTTATAATTCTTCATAATAAACTGGAACACCAGGTCAATACGGGCAGCGTCTTTATTATTATTGACAGTAAATTCCTGGCTCAGTATATTGGTGAGTTGTTTGCTGGTGGAAAGTATGATCAGTATATCCATGAGTTTCATAAGGCGCTTCACCGGATTATCCGCTTCCATTTCCCTCAGTTTACGGCTCACCTCTTCAGCGGTGGCGCCGCCAATCACTAAACCCATATTGGAACGGTTCAATAATCGTCGTACCAGCTTCATCTCAGGCAGATCGAAAAAGAATTTTCCCAGGAAATCATCTGTGAAATGAATAAAAATTGATTTTGCCTGGGGCTTACTGCTTTTATAATACTGTTCGCTGTTCCTGTATAAGTGAGGAATATTGGGACCGATCAAAATAAGGTCGTCCGGTTGAAACCTGCTGATCTGGTCGCCAACAAACCTGGTGCCTTCCGATTTTTCAATGAGCGTCAATTCATATTCTTTATGGAAATGCCAGGGCTTATCAAAATAGCTGCACTCCCAGTGCCTGTATACAAAAGATGAATCAGGCTCAGCAACAAGTTTATGCAATTGCGGCTTCATAGTTCAATACAATTCCCGGCAATGATACTAAATCAAACTTCAAATTACCAAATTCACTAAAAATCCGGTTTGAAAGTATCTGTAAAAGATTGCGGAGCAATATAATCTTCCGGGTGCTGTATGCGGAAGTCAATCAGTTTCAGCAGCAGCTTTTGCCAAAGCCCGTATTCCACATCAAAGCGGCCGAGAATGGTGTTTTTTCGATACGGCATATATTCTGAAAGCCAGGCCGCGGAATAATCATCTTTCAGCGTTCCCAACTCATCCATTACATCCTGGATAAGTCCGTGACATATATAACCGATATCGTAAAACACAAAATTGTTTTTCTTATTCCCCAACATTGCTTCATCCCAGCGTTTACTGATTACATTTGCCCATAAAAAGCGGGTGGCTTCATAATGCATTAATCTTGCCGTTACTCTCAATGATTCAATAAAATCTTTATCAGCAGCGTTCAGTTCCGGCATGGATTGTACAAGTAAATATTCAGCCTCCTCACATTTTATCCTTGCCTGTTTTAACGCATCCGGGTTTGATTGTACAATGTTCATATAATACGGCTGGAAAGGATTTGACCAGCTCTCTATAATGGTGCCCCCCGGCATATTACCGGTGTTCCTGCCAAAACATTTTTTTAAATCTTCAATGGCAGCAGCAAGATTAGTGCATGCCTGCTGCACTTTTGCTCCGGCGGTGTCAAACAAGAGCCGATAAAAATTTTGCTCAAATGTTTTTCTGTCAGGAGAAGCGCCCTGCCATGCACTGATGCAGCCGTAAGCCATAAACGACCAGGAGGGTCTTACAAAAGGTTCTACGGCGTCTGTCCACACAGACGTGATAAAGCCAATAGTATTCTTTTTGAGTCCCTCTTCCAGGCACAAATCAATATTATTGTAAGTATAGGTTGCGGCGGGATAAATATGGCCCCATCCCGATACGGCAGGCTGGATAAAAAATTTCTTATTTGCTTTCAGCACGGGGTTCATAAAATTGTGCAGCGCAGCCGTATCAGGCGAATATTCCCATATTACAGGAATGACATTTTCCGGCACTTTTGCCATCAGCCCGGGATAATAATTAGTCATATCCGTCCATGCCAGCACTGTTTTGTTGTATTTTTTTAACTCACCGCTCAGGAGGGTCAGCTGGTCGATCCATAATTTTTCTGCATCAATCGTGGGATCTTTTTCAGTGGAGATACGATTGGTTTCCCATGTTTCATCAAAACCGATATGTATGAACGGGCTGTGAAAAAGATTGGCATATTGCTTTATCCAGTTCCTGAGCAATGCCGCCACTTCCGGTTTCCGCGGATCGAGCTCATGTCCGTAATTGCCGATAGCTAGGTTGGCGTAGGTTTCATTCTTCAGCAGATCGTGCAGGTGCCCGTAAAACGCTACAAAAGGGATCACATCTATATGCCGCTCCTTTCCATAAGCAATGATGTCTTTGATCTCAGCTTGTGTATATGATTGTTTGTATTGCAAGCCCGCATACCCCTTCAATTGAATACTTACTTCATTATAGAAATAGTATTGATTGGACTTCCATGCGGCAAGGAAATCTATCTGCCTTTTTATCTCATCTGGTTTGAGTAAGCCGCCATGCGCAAAATCCATCATTACGCCGCGGTATTTCAGCTTTGGCTCATCAGCAATTTCAGCAAGTGGAAAACAGGACGCTTTTCCGTTCGGCTCCAGCATCTGCCTCAGTGTTTTCAACGCATAGTACAGGCCCGTAGCCGCATAGGCTTCTATATAGATCTTATTGGCAGTGATCTTCATCGTATATGACTCTCTCCTGTTGTCTGCAGAAGAGGGATCATAGTCAGGTAGCTCGTAACCTTTGTGCAGTACCTTATATTTCAAAGTTGCTGCAGCGGCAGAAGATGCTTTCCTGATGGTAATGCCGGAATGTTTTTCTGTTGCTTTTACAAAATCATTCAATGCAAAAACTACCTGTTCATCATCAGATGTAGCAGTGTAAACGGAAAGATCACTCAATAAAAATTTTCCCGGCAGGTATTTGATCTGTTGCGGGGCAGGAATAAGTTCCCGGGTGCTTTGACTCCTTAGCCGGGCTCCGGTTACTACAACTATTACTATTAACAAAAAGTGTTTCATACAATTTTTAAGGTAAAAAACTTTGGACTTATTTTGAACCCTGGCAGGCACAAAGACAGGAAGACTCAAAGGTACACAAAGGCTGCCAGTAGCTGTGAACTTTGAGCTTCAGCCATTAGTATGCTATTGAACTATAGGGTTTGCAGCGCTGCAAACCCTATAGTTCTTGTATCCTGAAACCTGAAACTTGTAACTGATTAATTCTTATCCCACCAAAGCGGTGTAGTCACTTTATCCGGGCCGCCCAGCATTTGTACGGCTTTAGTTACGGCGGCGCCGTTGCTTTGCGTTTCATTATCGAGATATGTCATTCTTCTGATGAACTGGTCAGGAGTAATATCGGGATTATCGCTGTGAATAATATGATACAGGGCCGGGTAACCTGATCTTCTTACTTCAGCCCAGCCTTCCATGCCATCTGGGAAGAGCGCCAGCCATTTTTGTTGTGCCACCTGTTTGCGTTGCATGGTGGCATCCCCGCTCCATGCAATGGGATAATCGTTTACTGCAGGAGAATTGAAATAATCATTGGTAGCAACAGGCTTATTAGCGCTCTGTACATAGTTATCTATTGCTGTCTGATCGGTAATGCCCCATTGTGCCATAGAGGTTTTTATACCCTGTTCATAATAAGACTTTGCAGTTTCGCCGCCCATATTCCAGCCATTTAAAGTGCCTTCCGCTTTCAGGAAATATGCTTCAGCGGCATGCATAATGTCGAAAGGAACATCGTAATTTGTTTTCCAGTCATTCACGTTCAGATCCCAGTATGTCCATCTCTTCCCAAGATTGGAGTTATACGGACGGGAATTAGCATCTACATTGGTTTTTTCTGCCGCAGTCAAACCGTTTCTCACGCCGGAGTATTCGCCGGTTGCCACTGCAGGTTGAAAATAGATGGGCAGGCGCGGATCATTATATCCCACCAGGATAGATTCCATTGCAGCACTCATCCTGAGGTCATCCCATCCTGCTGATACCGCAAGCCCGTTGTATTCATTGTAAAACACTTTGTTTTTCGGCATATAAGCATCATCGCCTGTAGCTTCCAGGGTGCCTGCCGCCGCTGCCGCTTCAGCTTCTGTTTTAGCCCTTGCCGGATCCACTTTTGAAATACGCATTGCCAGTCTCAGGCGTAATGTGTTGGCAAACTTTATCCAGTAGGGTACAGGAGTGCCTTTACTTCCATATAAAAGGTCAAAATTTCCAAATGGTTTCTCGCTCAAATGGTTTTTTAACACATTTACAGCATTGGTCAGCCTGCTGAAAAAATCGTAATAAATAGAATCCTGCGGCGTATATGCTACAGATGAGTTACCGGAAGCCGCTTCAAAATAAGGCACAGGCCCGAAATAGTCTGTTACACGATGGAACATCCATGTCCACCAGATATTTGCAAGTGCATTTTCTGCAGATTGGGGATCTGTATTTTCCATAATTGTTTTCAACTGGGGAGCTGCGCTGACATATACCGGGTTCCAGCAGGCAGGCATCCATGCCTGTACCACCACATACCTGTCTGTAGGAAATGATGTTGCCGCCTGTGAAAAGAACTGGGAATATACCGATGCTATAGTGCCCTCACCAATTTCAAAATTATCAGGGCTTAGTGTTGGGTTCATTAATGCGTAAGAGAACATGTAAGGATACTCATTGGTACCCACACTGCTCAGTGAATTGGTATTGGTATTGGTTGATTTAAAATCCTTTGTACATCCGTTGATCACTATACACACAAGCGATATACAAAAAATACGATGCAGCATTGCTATATGTTTATTGGTTTTATTATTGTTGTACATACACCTTACTTTTTTAAAATGAAAGCTTAAGATTAATGCCGAGGCTCCTGGTAGAAGGCAGGTTGTAATATTCGATGCCCTGGTAATTGCTGTTACCGAAGCTTACTTCAGGATCGAAATCCATCTTCTGCTTTCCTATACCCGGAATATCAAGTATGGAGCTTCCCCTGTATATAAAAAATACGTTCCTGGCAACAAAAGAAAACTTAGCTGCTTTTAAAAAGCCAGGCAGCCTGGTAAACTCATATCCCAGCGAAAGTTCCCTTAACCTTACATTAGTAGCATCGTAGGTGAAAAATTCTCCCCAGCCATAATCGCCCTGGGCTACTGTTTGCCAGAACTGTTCGGCATTGATTGTGGTGGCATTGGCTGATTTATCTGCATGGATAGCAGGCAGCACCCATGTGTCTGTGCGATGCTGCAATGTGATTGCAGAAGCGCCCGCATAAGCCAACTGGCTTGCAGTACCGGATGCAACCACCCCGCCGAATTTTCCATCAACCAATACTCCTAATACCCAGTTTTTATATTTGAATGTATTGCTGAAGCCAATGGTATATTTGGGATTGTAATTACCTAACCGTTCAATAGAAGCGCTTTTGATGGGAAGCCCGTTATCGCCTACAACAAATTTGCCATCCTGCTGCTGCCATTTATATCCCCACAAATCGCCAAACTCACCACCTTGTTTTACTACCGGTGAAGCTACCCGCCCGTTCTGGTTGGAGCTGAGATAAATTGGAGCATCGGGAGGAGTCAGCTCTATTATTTTACTCTTGTTTAATGCATAGTTCAAACCAATATCCCAGGAAAAGTTCCTGGATTGAATGGGTTTATACGACAACATTACTTCTACACCGGCGTTCTGGATATTACCTGCGTTAATATATGATTTAGCAAATCCGGATGACGTTGGCATATTAACTTGCAGCAATTGGTTCCTGGAATTTGTTTTATAATAGGTAACATCAAAACCTAAACGGTTATTAAACAAACGCCATTCCGTACCGGCTTCCACTGAGCTGGTAAGCTCCGGTTTAAGATTACCAATTGACTTAATAGTGCTGCTGGCTACATATCCGCCAAAATTTCCCGCAATGTAATTGTATGTTTGATTAATAAGATATGGAGCCGCGTCATTACCCACTTTAGAAAAAGAAGCCCTTACTTTCAGAAAATTGATCCAGTCCGGCATCTTCATCATATCCGACAATATAGCATTGGCGCCAATAGAAGGATAAAAGAAGGAATAAGGTGAAGGTAATGTGCTTGACCAGTCGTTACGGGCGGTAATGTCAAGATATAAATAGTCATTATAAGAGAATTGTGCCGTACCATATACAGACTGCATCTCCCTGTTCTGTAAGTTGGTTATAGCGGTAAGCGCGGTTCCAAACAACAAATCATATTTGTTGGTGATGTTTAAACCATCTGCTATATTTCTCCTGGTACGCAATGAACGCACAAGATCAGATGCACCCACGTTATACGTGATCTTCAAGCCATCGGCTATCTTGTTGGTGCCGTTGATCAGTAAGTCTACGTTGCGCTCAGCTATATAGTCGTTTTCTTCAGAATAGTAGCCTCCCGCCTTGCGGGCATAATTGGGCGTATTATTAGCATAAGATTGTGTAACAAAATCGTTATAGCTGTCATTGCTTACCCTTGCCTGTATATTCAGCCAGTCGGTAAGTTTATACTTCAACGCTGCCAGCCCCATGACTCTGCTCCTGTTTTCATTGTGGTGTGTGTTGTATATTGTCCAGTAGGGATTGGTATATACCGGATCTGAGCCTACCCAGTAATACGGTTTTTCAACGCCCCCCGAAATGGTTTTATAATTTTTGTACTCTTCCAGGTTGACGCTTACCGGCGTTCTGTATAAGTTGGCAGCCACCAGGCCATCTCCGCCAACGCCCGGTTTATTAATAATATCCTGCAATACATACGTTATTTTGGCATCAACGGATAAACGGTTTGAAATATTAATACCAAAACGGGCATTAAAAGTATTTCTCCTTAATGTGTTTGTAGGCACAATGCCATTGATATAATTATTGGCATACGAAACATAGGCCTGTACTTTTTCAGAACCTGCCGTAACGCCGACAGAATTATTTACGGATAATCCTGTGTTGAAGAAATTCCTGATATTATTGGGATACGCTTTTAATGAAATATTATTACCGTGAAAATCCGTAACCTGCTGACCTGATATTTTTTCTCCAAAATTTGTACCGATATTAGTGGAATACACTCCTCCGGCACCCTGGCTGTACTGATCCTGCAGTTTTTGTAAAGACAGCGGATTTTCAATGCTGATCCCTGAATTTACATTTACGCTCACGCTGCCGGGCTTACCTCTTTTGGTAGTGATGATGATCACCCCGTTGTTTGCCCTGCTTCCGTATAAGGCTGCACCGGCAGCGCCTTTCATGACACTGATGGATTCAATATCATCGGGATTGATACTGGAAATACCATCACTACCGCTTTGCGCAGCGTTACTGCTTCCTGCATCTTCTCTCACCTGGCCCGACGGAGTTGAATTATCAATAGCCACACCATCTACCACTATCAATGCATTATTGTCGCCCTGTATAGAGCGGTTACCTCTTAAGATGATTCTTGTAGCCCCGCCGGGACCGTTTGCAGTGGACGTAACCGTAAGACCTGCTACCTTACCGCTTAAGGTATTGGCAATATTTGCATCTCTTACTTCATTCAGCTGGTCGCCTGATACTTTTTGCGTGGCATAAGTGAGCGATTTGGCGCTGCGCTGAATACCGAGCGCTGTGATCACTACATCGCTCAGCTCATTGCCGGCGGGGTTAATGTTCACCACAATCTCTTCAGCAGTATTGCCAACTTTTACCTCCTGCTTTTCATATCCCACAGAAGAAATTGTCAGCACAGCATTTGCAGAAGGAATGCTGATAGAGAAGCTCCCGTCTTCTCTTGTAGAAACGCCCCTGTTCGATCCTTTTACAGTAACAGAGGCGCCTGCAACCGGTTCACCGGAATTTTTATTCAATACCCTGCCTTTAACAACCATCGCCTGTTGCGCCTGCAACTGATGGAATACACATAGCGATGATAATACTAAAGAAAACAACAGCATACTTTTACGAAACGTGCGTCTTTGCGAAGCCGGGCAAAGGCCGGAAAGCTTTATTGGTAAGCGTTTTACCGATAGCAGAAGTGAATTTTTTTGAGGCATAAGTATTAGTATTTGGTATTTAAACTAAACACAAATTTGTTAATCAGAAATCCTGTTTGGCTTATTAAGTAATAGTAAACCTGCCGTTAAGAATTTCTTATCACAGTAAATTTATCAATGCCCTTTTCGAAAAAAATTCAATAATCAAATGAAAGTATATACTTTTTTAACATTTATAAAAAATGGAATAAAAAAAAGATCAAAAAATAATATATAAAAGGAGAGCTGTTGGAATTTACGCTTTTGATAGCGCTGATATTAAATCAACTGATGATGTCTGTATTTTGCTGTGAAATGTGAGACGTGAAATGTCGGGTAGGAGATGTGAGATATGGAACGGGTTTTTACTTTTCACCTTTGGCACTGCCCTGTGTAAACCTGAAGAGAGCTGCTGCAGGTATCAGCTACCCCTTATCCTTTCTGTCTCTCAGCTTCCATCGCTGCCATCACCATTCGTATTTCTCCAAAACTTATATTGTCGCCAAGCGCCTGTTTTATGGGAGTGATGGAGCCGCCATTGAAGTCTTTCAGCGCAGCTTCGATCAATGTGATATTTTCGGAGGAAACGAACCCGGTAATATCAAGCTCGCCGCTTTGGACGTACTTCGAAAGATGCCCTTCAATGGTTTGAATCGCCAGGTTTCTTTCTTTAGCAATTTCGGCTATGCTTTTTCCTGCCCTGTACATTTGAAAGGATAAGGCATGGGTGTCTCCTTTTTTTCCGGCAGTTTCCTCTTTTGCTTTTTTCTCCTTTTTCTCCTTTTTCTCTTTCTTTTCATGGATCAATGAAACGAGTCCCTTTTCCTGGCAATACGCCACTATTACCTCCAGAAAGTCATTGCCGTATTTTTTGATCTTGGCATCGCCAAAACCATTTATTTTCCTGAGATCGGCCAGGGTCAGCGGCAGGTAGCGTGTCATTTCATTTAAGGTAACGCTGCCGGCAACATAATAAATAGGGGTTTGCTCCTGGGCGCAAACGGCATCCCGTAAGGCTTTGAGCTGCAGGTACAATTCGGGATGAGCGCTTTCTGTTTTTTGCGATGAAGCGCCGGCGTAAGCGTTTACGGCAAAAGCCGGGGTGATAAATTTTCGCTTCCTGTCATGCCAGGCATTTATATCCAGCTTTCCTCCGAATCCCTGGAACAGGAATCGCTTCAAAGACAGCCCCGTACATATTTCACGCACCGCATCGTTGTATTCCTTTGCATGCTGTCTGCTGTCCGTTTGTGCCGGCGAATGGGTCAGTTTGTTTATAATATCCGAGAAGTGTTTATCAAAATGAGCGATGGCATCTTTTATTTTTTGCTGCAGCAGCGCATTATCTTCAGGGGTGCCGGGAAGCCTGAACTGGGCATGTATCCAATCCTGGAAGCGCCTGGCATGATCCTGCACCATGTTTAATTCGGCTATCCTTTCTGCCAGCCACGGTGCAGCCTCTGCCGTAAAAGAAGAGGAGTGTTCCAAGAGATACTGCTGCAGTTCCCCGGCGGTACCGAGCACTCCGCTGATATCAAATGTATTGACAAGCATGCTCCGCTGGTATTCCCGGCGGGCAAGACCAAGATCATTCTTAAGCGTTTCGGCATTCGAAGTGCAATACTTGAAAAAGCGCATGACATGCTCATTTACCGACAGCCGGTCAGCGTTGATGCGTGTTTTCAGTATCATTCCTTCAAGGCTGGTGCAGCGGCTGAGCGCCACATATACCTGCCCGCCTTCAAATGCGCGGCCGGCATCTATCACAGCTTTTTCAAAGGTTAGCCCCTGGCTTTTGTGAATGGTAATAGCCCATGCCAGCCGCAACGGGAACTGGGAAAAAGCCCCGATAACATGCGGCTCCATCAACTGGGTTTCCTTATTCAGGGTATAGCGTATATTTTCCCATTTTTCACGTTTCACCTCTATTTCCCCGCTATCTGCTTTGCACTTCACCCATACCTTATCTTTTTCCAGCTTTGATACGGTACCGATTTTTCCATTATAAAACCGTTTGCTTTGCTCACTGTCGTTTTTGATAAACATTACCTGTGCGCCTTCTTTTAGCTCCAGTATTTCATCTGCGGGATAAGCGCTTTCATTAAAATCATCCTCTACCGCTGCGGTATAAGAAAACGGTTTTGCCTCGATGCGGCTCAATGCCGCGGTATTGATCTCCCTTGCTGTATGATTATGTGTAGTTAAAATAATATAGTCATCGTGCACATCCGTCCTGGTATGCAGGCCTGCTTCGAAGCGGCTTTCCAGTATGCCCATCCCAGCAGCATCGAGCGCATTATTCCTTACCTGGTTGAGCAGGCTGATGAATGCTTCATCGCGCTGGCGGTAGATCTTATTGAATTCAATATACAGCGGGAGCTGCTCCTGTATAGCATGACTGTCAAAAAAGAAATTGCTTTTATAATAGGCAGACAGCTTTTCCCATACATCTTCTTTTCTTACCGGCGGCAGTTGAAACAAATCGCCGATCATCAGCACCTGCACGCCGCCGAAAAGCTCATACGGCCTGCGCCTTACATACCGCAGCACGGCATCCACCGCATCCATCACATCGCTGCTCACCATGCTTACCTCGTCAATGATCAGTAATTCGAGCTGTCCGAACACTTTCCGCTTTTCCCGGTTTACACGGAGCCGCGAAAGCAGTTCGTGCCTGTTGATGATCTTTCCTTCAGGATCCCGCCCGGCAGACTCCGCTGCATAAGACTGGAGCGGCAATTGAAAAAAGGAATGGATGGTCACCCCGCCTGCATTGATGGCAGCCACTCCTGTGGGCGCTACTACAGCTGTTTGCTTGGGGCAATTGTCAAGGATATATTTCAGGAAAGTCGTTTTACCGGTACCTGCTTTGCCGGTGAGGAATATATTCCGGTTGGTTTGATTGACGAGCTGTACCGCCAGTTGAAACATTTCATTATCGGTATCGGGAGTAAATGAAGCCAATGCAATATAATTTTATCGTGGTGTTTGCGGTGTTTGTGTTTTCAAAGCTACAATTAATTTTACGGAGCCGTAGGGCTCAGTTACGTTTTGGGTGTATTTCAATTTTTCGCAAGCGGAAATGTGCAACGGATTGAAATCCGTTGGAACAATATGCTACCGAGCCTACGGCTCTTGTAGTTCTGTGTTCCAGAAATAAAGTGATATGCTTTGATTGCGAAAGCCATATACACGCCCGGCTTTGCGCTCTTTGCCTGCCTGACTAGTCATTCAGGCGGGCGTAACCCTTGGCGTGCTTTGCGGTAAAAAATAACCGCAAAGGTAATACAAAGCCTGCCTGTCGGCAGTCAGGTTTTTCGCCCGCCTGAATGATCTTCAGATCGGGCTGGCAAAGACCACAAAGAAATCTAATGGGTATATCCCATGTTTAGCAGGCGCGCTTTCATGTCTCACATTTCACGTTTGACATATAATACTCTCTGTTAATGGAATAAAAAGATATGGATCAGCGATGAGATTCACCAAAATGAACTTACACACACTGATCCATACTGCCTGCAACGCGGGCTAATCAGCAGCAGGTTTTCACCTGTTGCTGAAAGCCGGAAGCTGATAGCTCCTATGCCTCTGCTGCATTCGTCCCCAGCATCAGCATTTCATTCACCTGGATCTCGGTAAAGTACTTTTTGTTGCCTTCCTTATCTGTATACTGGCGGTTTACCAGCTTGCCTTCCACGGCCACTTCTTTCCCGACTGCAAGGTGTTTTTCGGCTATTTCCGCCAGTTTCCCCCACATTACCACATTATGCCATTGCGTTTCCTTTACCCTTTCTCCTTTCGCGTTGCGGTATATTTCAGAGGTAGCGATGCGAAAATTGGCTACTTTTTTACCGCTTTCAAATGTTTTTACTTCAGGTGCATTACCGAGATTGCCGATAAGCTGAACCCTGTTTTTAAGTGCGTTCATAATCTTAGATTTTGTGCACCGCATATAGCGGGGCGGTTGTAATGATTGTTATTTCAATCCGCCGGTGACGTCAATGCCGGCTGACAACACAAAGATGAGCGCGCTCAGTAATAATAGCCGGTACTTAACTGCTTACTCCCGAAGATAAACGTGTATAATCGTTTGTACACGGATAAAGTATTGTATATTAGTTGTATAAATATTTACCATGCTAACAGAAAACACCCCCAAAAGGAACTGCCTTGCCTGTGGCAGTGTCTTAAAAGGCAGAGCCGATAAGAAATTTTGCAATGATTATTGCCGGAACAACTACAATAACCAGCAAAAATCAAAAGACAATTACAGCGGCGCTATCAGGAATATCAACACTGCCCTTCTTAAAAACAGGAAGGCCCTGGAATCTCTTTTACCATCCCACGAAGATGTAGTAAAAACTACCGGGGAGAAGCTGTTGCAACTGGGGTTCCGGTTCAGGTATCATACGCATATCTATACCACCAGAACCGGCAGGCAGTATTTCTATTGTTACGATTACGGCTATCTCCCGCTGGATAATGACTGGTTCCTGGTAGTGAGAAAAAGAGAGCATTGATTGCTCAGCGTATTGCGGTGTATCATTATGAAGATGGGGATGATCCGTCAACATTGAAACAGTTGCAAATATTATATTGTTTTTGAGATATGCTGATGCCGATGATGTTGAAGTATATAATAGAAAGCCACGGTTGTACCGCATGCTAAAAGGTTCGGCATTTTTGATGAAGTAAGAGCTTTGAAAAAGATTTATGACCAATAAATTGTAATTATAAAAATTACTGCGATGTATAATTGTAAGGCCGTCTCTCAAAAATTATTATGCTGTTTCATGATTCTGTCAGCGCAAATGCTTAAATCCCAGGAATTAAATCATTTGTTCAAACCAGGTGAAAGTGACTATAAGTGCTTCAGGATACCTGCAATAGTAGTAACGAACAATGGAACCCTGCTGGCTTTTGCCGAAGCCAGGAAAAACGGCTGCAGTGATACAGGAGATATTGACCTGGTATTAAAGCGGTCTGCAGACGGGGGGAAAACATGGGGAGCGGTTGAAGTAGTTTGGAATGATGCAGAGAACACCTGTGGAAACCCTGCTCCTGTAGTAGACAGAAATACAGGAAAGATTATTCTGCTTTCTACCTGGAACCTCGGAACAGATCACGAAAAAGATATAATTGCATTACAAAGTAAGGATACACGCCGGGTGTTTGTTCTCAAATCAACTGATGACGGCAAAACCTGGTCGGCAGCAAGAGATATAACAAAAGATACGAAAAAAGATGATTGGACATGGTATGCCACCGGCCCTGTAAATGGCATACAGATACAGAGGGGGAAATATAAAGGACGTCTCGTAATTCCCTGCGATCATATTGAGGCAGCATCAAAAAAATACTATTCTCACGCTATTTATTCAGATGACGGCGGGGAGACCTGGAAACCGGGCAACAGTACACCACAAGACCAGGTAAATGAATGTACTGTGGCCGAATTATCCGGTGGAAACCTTATGCTCAATATGCGTAACTATAATAATACCCGTTTAAGGCAGGTTTCCATTAGTAAAGACGGAGGACATTCCTGGTCGGATTTGAAAGGTGATCCGGCGTTGATCGAGCCCGTATGCCAGGGAAGCCTGTTAAGCTATAAACAAGCAGGTAAAAAGGTATTGGCTTTTTCAAACCCTGCAAATAGGGAAAAGCGGGTGAACATGACTGTTAGACTAAGCTTTGATAACGGTAAAACCTGGAAGTACAGCAAGGTATTACATGAAGGTCCGTCTGCGTACTCCAATCTGGTTGTACTTCCCAATGGTAATCTCGCTTGTTTTTATGAAGGCGGAATAGAGAATCCCTATGAAGGCATTGTTTTCCAGGAAATTCCTTTGTCGGATATAAAAGGAAAATGATTCACTCATACCACTAACTGCGGGCACACTAAGGGGCAATTGGGCTACACTATTGTTGCCCAAAGGCCTGATCGCATTCCATAAAAAAGAATTAGCTTTATCAAAATTCGTTTTGCCATGACTGTTATATTCAAAAAGCTGTTGCCTGCGTTCATTGCGCTCCCGGTATTATTTGCCGCAGGCAGGGCCAATGAGAAAAAACCACCTCGTGAATTTTACGAAATAAAAGTATATCACTTCGCCAGCGCCGCTCAGGAAACGGCAATTGATAATTTTTTGCAGCAGGCTTACCTTCCGGCGCTGCATGCCTCCGGTATACAACATATAGGTGTATTTAAACCTCTGTCCAACGATACTGCCGCTGATAAAAGAATATATGTATTTGTGCGTGGAAAATCGCTGCAGGAGATCGTGGAGCGGCCAACTGCCTTGCTCGGCAATAATACATTTACTACCGCGGGCAAAGCCTTTCTCAATGCTCCCTACAACGATCCGCCTTTTGTACGGATGGAGAACATTCTCATTGAAGCCTTTCCGCTGGCGCCGCAAATGAACCTGCCGCAACTGAAAACAGCAAAGGAAGAACATGTATACGAGCTCAGGAGCTATGAAAGCCCTACAGACAATCTTTTTCGCAACAAGGTGCAGATGTTCAACGAAGGAGGCGAGATACCCCTCTTCAAACGGCTTGGGTTCAATGCGGTTTTTTATGGTAGCGTGATCAGCGGCAGCCGCATGCCCAACCTAATGTATATGACGAGCTTCGATGATATGGCGTCAAGGGAAGCGCACTGGAATACTTTTCGAGGTGATGCCGAATGGAAAACCCTGTCGGCCAAACCCGAATACCAGCACAATGTATCCAAAGCAGAGCCCATATTGATGAAGGCCACTCCTTATTCCGATTTCTGACAAAGCTTTCGACAGGAAGATATTTTACAGTATGATCAGATTTTTTTTGGGTTACCGGCCGCAGTGCTGCTATCGGGCGATAGTGGCGACGCTCCGTTCATCTGCATATCCGTGAGCAGCTTTTGCCGGAGCGGATTGATGTTTTTTTCACCATTCACTTTTCACCATTCACCCCTAATTGCCTTAATTTTATGATCTTATTTTTTATCAGGTTATGCCTTTCAAATTACAGTCATCATATAAGCCTTCCGGCGATCAGCCTGAAGCCATCAGGCAGCTTACGGAAGGAATATTGCAGGGAGAAAGAGACCAGACACTGTTAGGTGTTACGGGATCCGGAAAAACCTTTACTATAGCCAATGTCATTCAGAATGTGCAGCGTCCCACGCTGGTGCTTACGCACAACAAGACGCTGGTGGCGCAGCTTTACGGGGAATTCAAACAATTTTTTCCAGAGAATGCTGTAGGTTATTTTGTTTCTTACTACGACTATTACCAGCCTGAAGCTTATATGCCTGTCAGCGATACCTATATTGAAAAAGATCTTTCTATCAACGAAGAGCTGGATAAGCTGCGGTTGCAGGCTACGGCGCAATTGCTGAGCGGGAGAAGAGATATCATTGTGGTAGCATCGGTGAGCTGCATTTACGGCATTGGTAACCCCGCAGAATTTGAAAACGGTATCGTGCGCATCCACCAGGGGCAGGTGATCAGCAGGCAGGGATTCCTGCATGCGCTGGTGAATTCCTTATATACCCGCACGCAGGGAGACTTTACCCGTGGCACTTTCAGGGTCAAAGGGGATACGGTGGATATAAACCTGCCCTATATGGACTTTGGATATCGTATCAGTTTCTTCGGTGATGAAATAGAAGCGATAGAAACGCTTGAGATCAATAGCGGCAAGCGTATAGCGGCAGTGGAGAACGCGGCCATATTTCCTGCCAATCTTTATCTCGCTCCTAAAGACATGCTGCAGCAGGTACTGGTCGAGATACAGGATGAAATGGCAGGACAGGTAGAGTATTTTAAAAGCACGGGAAAATATATTGAGGCGCAGCGCCTCAGCGAAAGAGTGAATTACGATGTGGAAATGATCCGTGAGCTGGGTTATTGCAACGGCGTGGAAAACTATTCCCGCTTCTTTGACCGCCGTGCGCCCGGCACAAGGCCCTTCTGCCTGCTGGATTATTTTCCCAAAGACTTTCTTTGCGTAATTGATGAAAGCCATCAGACCATACCGCAGGTCAGCGGTATGTATGGGGGGGACAGGAGCAGGAAGCTTGTATTGGTGGATTATGGCTTCAGGCTTCCTTCGGCGCTGGACAACCGGCCCCTGAATTTTCATGAATTTGAATCCATGCTCAACCAGACGATTTATGTTTCGGCTACTCCCGGTGAATACGAGCTGGAAAAAACAGGCGGTGTGGTAGTGGAGCAGATCGTGCGCCCCACAGGATTGCTCGATCCGCCTATTGAGATACGGCCCAGCGTTAACCAGATAGATGATCTGCTGGATGAGATTGACAAACGGATAACACAGGGAGACCGTGTGCTGGTAACTACCCTGACCAAACGCATGGCCGAAGAAATGGATAAATACCTGCATCGTATCAATATCAAATCAAAGTATATCCACAGTGAAGTAGATACGCTCGACCGCGTGGAGATACTCCGCCAGTTGCGGCTGGGCGAGATTGACGTGCTGGTAGGTGTGAACCTGCTCAGGGAAGGGCTGGATCTGCCGGAAGTATCGCTTGTAGCTATATTAGATGCGGATAAGGAAGGGTTTCTCCGGAATGAAAGATCCCTTACGCAAACGGCAGGCCGCGCAGCAAGAAATGTGAACGGGCTGGTAATATTTTATGCAGACAAGATGACGGAAAGCATGCAGCGGACGATTGATGAAACCCAGCGCCGGAGAGAAAAGCAGGTTGCTTATAATACTGAACATAATATCATACCCACAACCGTAAAGAAATCAAAAGAACAGGTTTTTGCCCAGACCTCTGTGCTTGACATTAAGGGGTATGATGTAAAAAAGCCTTATGCGCTTGCCCCGGATGACGAGCTGGTGACCGTTGCCGCTGAAGACCAGGAAGACTACCAGACTGTACCTAAAATGGAGAAAGCCATTGCTAAAATTAAAAAGGATATGGAAAAGTCAGCCCGTGACCTTGACTTTATGGAAGCGGCAAGATTGAGGGACGAGATGTTTGCCATGCAAAAGAAGCTGGAGACAATGAAAAAATAAAATAGCAAAAAAATTATATATTCATTGTATGGTTACGATCGCGCTATACAATTTAAAAGGAGGTGTTGGTAAAACGGCCTCCTGTGTAAATTTTGCCTACCTGGCTGCCCGGGATGGTTATAAAACATTGTTATGGGATATTGATCCCCAGGGATCAGCAAGCTTTTATTACCAGGCAAAGCCCAAACAAAAAGTCAGTATAAAGCAACTGGTTGAAAAGGGCGGGGACCTTGAAGACGCTATTATGGAAACCGATTATGAAAACCTTGATATTGTGCCTGCCGACGTTTCTGCCAGGAGCTTTGATATCATGATGGAAGAAATGAAGGCTTCTAAAAAAAGGCTTAAAACTATTCTTCAGCCGCTGCAGAAAAGCTATGATTTTGTTTTCCTGGATTGCCCTCCCGGTGTTTCGGCGCTGGCGGAAAATATTTTTAACGCTGCTGATATTGTATTGATGCCCGTTATACCCACAACCCTGTCTATACGCACCTACCATATGGTGAAAGATTATTTTAAGGAAAAAGATCTTGATCTGTCTAAGATGATGTGCTTTTTTACCATGGCTGATCTGAGGAAGAATATGCATAATGAGATCATGGAAACATTATATAAAGACAAAAGATTTTTCCAGAATTATATACCCTATCTTTCGGATGTGGAGAAAATGGGCATTCATAAAGCTCCGCTGGAATCGTTTGCCAGGTCGGGTTATGCCGCCCAGTGCTACAGGGATCTGTGGGAGGAGATAAAAGAAGGCGTGCTGGAGTGACAATTTGAAAATGAGGAGCAATGCGGAAATATAGCTTTGCGACCTTGCTTACTTTGTCCCTTTGCGTGAATATTAGCGTGAAATAAAATTATTATAAACATCTGCAGCATGCAAAGACAACTCACTTCATGGCACAGCCCGGCTTTGGGAAAGGAAATGCCGATAGCCACTTACGGGCACTATGGTTTTGCGCTCCTGCTGGTGCCTACCGCTGCTGCAGATTACCTGGAGTATGAACGTTTTCAGTTAATAGATGCCATTGCACAATTTATTAATAATGGGAAAATAAAAGTATTTTCCATCAACAGCATCAACACGGAAAGCTGGATGAACTATAGCATGGAAGGAGCACACAAAGCAATCCGTCACAACCAGTTCAATGAATATGTATTTAATGAAGTCATTCCTTTTATAAAGAATAATACTTCCTGGGAAACGCCTGTTATTGTCAGCGGCGCTTCATTCGGTGCGCTGCACTCCATGAATTTATTTTTAAAGCGTCCTGATCTTTTTAACGGCACTATTGCCATGAGCGGTGTATATGACCTCACGGAATATACCAGGGGATATTATGATGAGCAGGTATATTATAATTCGCCTATACACTATATTCCCAATCTTACGGACGACTGGTATTTAAGCCGTATCCGCAACGGCAAAATAATTATTGCCACCGGCAGCGGCGCTTATGAAGATCCACAGGCTAACAGAAGGTTTTCAGAAGTGTTATGGAATAAGGGTATCTGGCATGAGCTGGATATATGGGGACAAGATATTCCACATGACTGGCCTACCTGGCGAAAGATGCTACCGCATTTTATAGGCTCCCGGTTTTGAACGACGAGGCAGTGGTTTTTGCAGTGAAACTGCCTTCGCTGTATTTCTCGCGGCGTCCGCGGCGGTGCAGTGATCACCGTCCTCTTGCGTTCGTTGCGTGAAACATGCTGATACGCTTCGCCCCTTTATTTTCCCATCCAAATACCTACCTTAGCAGCTATGGATAAAAGGCTTTTTTTGCTGGATGCTATGGCGCTTATTTTTCGCGCTTATTATGCCCTTATTCGCAATCCGCGTATTACTTCCAAAGGGTATAATACCAATGCACAGTTTGGGTTTACCAATACACTGGTAGAGCTTATCAACAACCAAAAGCCATCGCATATGGCAGTGTGCTTTGATACGCTTGCCCCTACGGAAAGACATACGGATTTTGCTGATTACAAAGCCAATCGCCAGGAAGCGCCGGAAGACCTGATCAGTGCTATTCCCGATATAAAAAGGATCATACAGGGGTTTAATATCCCCGTGATAGAATCTGACGGATACGAGGCCGATGATGTGATAGGCACATTGAGCAAAAAAGCGGCGGAAGCAGGCTACGATGTATATATGGTTACGCCCGATAAAGATTATGGCCAGCTGGTAACCGATAAAATAAAGATCTACAAGCCGGGCTATCAGGGTGGTGATGTGGAGATAATGGGGCCTGAAGAAGTATGCGCCAAATGGAATATTAAAAGTGTGGATCAGGTAATAGATGTTTTGGGACTAATGGGTGATGCTGTTGATAATATTCCCGGTATTGCCGGCATTGGAGAAAAAACTGCGGCGAAACTGCTTGCACAGTATGATACCCTTGAGAAGGTTCTTGAAGATGCGGATAATATAAAAGGTGCGCTGGGCGAGAAGATCAGGAAAGGAAAAGATGATGCTATACTGAGCAAAAGGCTTGCTACCATTATCACTACGGTACCGGTTGAATTTCATGAAGAAGACTTCAGGCTGAAAGACTGGAATAAGGAATTGCTGAAAGAAGTATTTACCGGGCTGGAATTCAGGACCATAGCACAGCGGCTGCTGGGAGAAACGATCGTAGTGGCTTCGCGGGCGGCTGCTGAAAAATCGTCGGCTACCGTAGTGCAGACTGATCTTTTTGGCGATACACCGGTTGCGGATGCTTCAAAAGAACAGAAAAAGGAAACTGCGGCGGTAACCCAGCCGGACATTTTATCACCGGCGCTAAAGACAATTCATAATACTCCCCACGACTATAAAGCCGCCGTTGAGGAAAAAGACCTGATCAACCTTGTTGAGAAACTGGCAGCCCGGAAAGAAATCTGCTTTGATACGGAAACCACCGGCCTTGATGCGAATAACAGCGAGCTTGTAGGGATGAGCTTCTCCTGGCAGGTCGGCGAAGCTTACTATGTACCATGCCCGCCGGAGAGGAACAAAACACTCGATATACTCAAAAAGTTTATCCCCGTTTTCAGCAATCCCGATATTATATGGATCGGTCAGAATGTAAAATTTGACATGCTCGTATTGAAATGGTATGGGGTAGAAATTGCAGGCAAATGGTTTGATACCATGCTGGCGCATTATGTGATAGAGCCGGACGGCAAAAGGGGAATGGATATGCTGAGCATGCAGTACCTGGGATACGAGCCTGTGCATATAGAAGAGCTGATCGGGAAAAAAGGAAAGCAGCAGGGAAACATGCGGGATGTGGAACTGGAAAAGATAACTGACTATGCCGCCGAAGATGCAGATATTACACTGCAACTGCAGCAGGCGCTTTTGCCTGAGCTGAAAGCGAAGGACGTAGAGAAGGTGTTTTACGAAGTAGAAAATCCCCTGGTGAAGGTGTTGGCAGATATGGAGTATGAAGGGGTCAGAATAGATGCTGCATTTTTGAATGAATATTCTAAAACGCTTGAAAATGAAGCAAAGCTTGCGGAAGAAAGTGTATATAAGCAGGCAGGCGTGCGCTTCAACCTGTCCTCTCCCAAACAGTTGGGAGAAGTACTTTTTGAAAAGCTGCAACTGGATCCTAAAGCAAAAAAAACCAAGTCGGGGCAATACGCTACCGGTGAAGATGTATTGCTCAAATTATCCCATCAGAATAAGATCGTGGAAGACATTCTTGCTTACCGCGAGCTAACCAAGCTGAAATCTACTTACGTTGATGCGCTGCCGTTGATGGTAAATAAAAAAACGGGAAGGGTACATACTACCTATGCCCAGGCTGTGGCGGTAACGGGAAGGCTGGCCAGCAATAACCCTAATCTTCAGAATATACCGGTACGTTCCGCCCGGGGAAGAGAGATCAGGAAAGCCTTTATCCCCCGCGATGCCGGTTATGTACTATTATCTGCTGACTATTCGCAGATAGAGCTGCGTATTGTAGCTGCCATCAGTGGCGACCCTGCCATGTGTGAGGCGTTCAGAAGCAATAAAGATATTCATGCAGCAACCGCGGCTAAAGTGTATAATATAGACGAAATAGCAGTAACCAAAGAACAACGGTATAAGGCCAAAAGTGTAAACTTCGGTATTATCTACGGGCAGGGCGCTTTTGGGCTTGCGGATAATCTTGGTATCACCCGGACGGAAGCCAAAGAGATCATTGATAATTATAAAAAAGAATTTGCGGCGATCAATAAATATATGGATACCACTATCAATTTCGCCCGTGAGCATGGTTATGTGCAAACGCTGATGGGACGAAAGCGCTGGCTCCGCGATATCAATTCATCCAATTTTACAGTGCGCGGGTATGCGGAGCGCAACGCCATCAACTCCCCGATACAGGGTACTGCGGCAGATATGATAAAGCTGGCCATGCAGAAAATACATGCTGCCATGCAGAGAAAAAATATGAGAAGCAAAATGGTACTGCAGGTGCATGATGAATTGATCTTTGATGCCGTTAAGGAAGAATCCTCTGATCTTAAGGCATTGATCATTGAATGCATGCAGACCGCGATGTCCTTACCCAATGGCGTGCCGGTGGTTGCCGAAGTAGGAGAGGGCGAGAACTGGCTGGAAGCGCATTGAGCCTTACTGTTTTCTCAGCAATATTTTTTTCGACTGAAAATCTGTAGCTGCATTAATGATATCGGTAAGCTGTGTCCACTGCGTTGCCTTTTCCAGGGCATTTGAATACACTTTTGTTATTTTCAGGTAAATATTATTTCCTTCAATTTTTGCCTTTGCGATAAACATACCGCTTGGGTTATTTACGTTCATTGCAAGCTTATCAACGCCTTTCGCTTTATAACCTTGTGGAATTTCAAGCAATATGTTATACTCAAGCGTTCTGGCAAAAGGCATATATATATCTACATTCCTTTCTGATTGTGTTGGTTTGAGCTGTAATTGTCCGCCAATAAGTTTTCCTATGTCAATGATATAATTGTTACCGCCTCTCTTTATCCAGCCGTCCATCGTGAACTGAGTGGTGTATATAAAGTCTGGCTTTGTATGGCGCAGTCCCATATTATCAATACGTGAAAGAGTAACATCTTTTGGCGCCTGTTCAAATTGTTCTGTGATCTCATTGGTAAATTGTTCTTTCTGCTCTTTCCTGGCTTTGGCAAAAGCGGCTGTATATTCATCTGTAAGTGACCTGTTTTTTTTGCTGTCGGCAAATTCTTCCATAAAAGATTCCTTAATAGCCAGAGCCTTCCTTTCTTCCTCATAATACTCCTCAAACAGGAGCAGTCTTTTTTGTTCATTTTGCCGCATCTGACCTTTTAATATGGTTTGCCGGCCAATTTTCAGGTGTTCCATATTTTCCGCCAGCGATATTTTCAGGGTTTCAACCTGCATATTCTTTTTCGCCGGAGATCTTGGAATATTTTCCATAGCTCCGTCGTCAAGCCTTAAAAATGTTTTATTAAAGCCTTTTAATGGGAGTGTGGGATCCTCTTGCCCTTCGAGGTCCCCGGGGATATAATTGCAGTTGGTGAAAGGCCCTTCGGCGCACATATATATTGGAGTGCCTTCGGTGGTTTTAAGTATATAGTCAAAGTCATCTACAAGCATTACCTGCTTTGCATCCGGACCATATATCGAAGTAGCGAGGATGATTTCGTTTTCGATGCCTAATTTGTCAAGTGTAAGGCTAAGCAGCAGTAAGAATTTCTTTTGGTTGGCCACCTGCAAATTCCTTTCCACGCCTACGGATATTTTATCCGAAGGACTTACTTTATAAAATATTAAATACCTGAAAGCATAATAGATATAATAAGGAAAGCTGTCGCGGGGAAGCTCATCCACTTTTCTCATGCGTTTGATCATAGCCCTGATCTCTGCTGATATCCCTTCGGCTACCAGCCCCATGTTAGTATAAGTAAAGTCTTCTTTCATATCTACCTTAACATCCTCAATGATCTGCTGATAAGGCTGGTTGCGGTATACTTCACCCGCGGTTCTCTTTATTCTTCTCGGGCCGCCAATGCGGATATTCATGCGTAAAATAGGAAGCTGCCGGAAAGGAGACATCCACAGATCAACAGGAGCTTTGGCAATGTCTTCCATTTGTGCGTCTAAGATATTGCTGCCGTCAGCATCCTTTTTGACTTTAAATTCCGGGGCTCCGTTCATTGCCCTGTACTCTACGGCACATGTAGTGCTTATTTCACAATGGATGGAAGAAAAAAGGATGGGCTTGTCGTCGCCGAATATAAAAGAATAAGGTTCAGTTCTATAGTTCACATCTTCTTCCTCCTGCTGGTAAAAAAAGTAATCAATTATATCACCTACTTCCAGTCCTGATATAGCTATTTTGCTTCGCTGTTCATCTTTATCCTTTTTGATCACTACTTCCTCGTCTGTATTTACTTCCTGGATGCTGCCGTCGGGTTTAATGATCCGGACGCCAAGTATAGTGACCCTCCCGGGTTGTTTGGCAGAGAAAAACTTAGCCAGCCTTTTATACTTCTGATAACTGATCTCGGAATATTCATCCAGGGTTGCCTTGTCATTTATTTTCACCTGCTCTCTAAAGGTATTTGTGAAATATGTTTCCTTGTATTTAACAGCAGTAATAACGAGGAATTTAAACTTGCTTTTGCTTAATGCTTTGATCTCCTGGTGCCTTGCCAGTATCACGCCGGGCTCATTGTCATACTTTGATGGTATGGTATGCTTACTGAATGCAGGAATGTCCCAACTCCATATTTCTTTTCGCACTTCTTCTACTTTCTTTTTGTAGGCTGCATCATCCTGCGAAAAGGCAACACTGCTCATTGCAAGGATAGCGCTGATCAGGGTAATAAGGTATTTGTTCATTGTTTCAAAAAATTAATATTACAGAGGTTTATTTTTTTGTCAGGGTAACCTGCTCGTTATAACACTTTCTAAGCTGCTGTATATTACTGTTCCATTTATTGAAATCAGTTTTTTTCAACAGTGTATGTTTTATGATAATCTCTTTTCGGTATACCAGTTTTTCAGCCGAAGTTTTATAATTAATGCTGAAGCTATATTCCGGGTTGTCTATATTTAACCCTACCGGTAGTTCATTAACCTTATACCCGGGGGGAATGGTAAGTTCAGTTTCGGATATAAGATGTTGCTTATAAGGAAATACCACATCCTGTGTGCGTTTATCCGTGTTGATCGCTGCGTCTTCCATTTCTTTCCTGAAGTCCATATCCACATACAGCTCATCTCCGAATCCTGAAACGGCATCTTTATAATTAAGCTTATAGTCAATGTTTAGTTCATTGTTGCGGTCATTAAGATCTGAGGTCTGCAACTGGGTTATCGTATATTTAGAGTTATTGTCTGACAGGTATGACTGAAGCGCTGTGGATAATTTATCTTTTTTGAGCCCATGTATCTTAAATAGCAGAGATTCCTTGCTCTCTCCTGATAACCTGTAAAATACCGGGCCTGCAAGATCATTCCCATCTATAGTTAACAACCTTTTTTCACTGCTTATATTTTGAGATGGCGTTAGCGTAGGGATCTTTTCCAGGATAAATTTATCACCATCCTCTATTAAAACCTGCCTGCCTTGGATCCGTTCTGCATATTTATCAAAGCCAATATAAGTTTCTGTTGCATCCAGGAAATAGAACCGCCCTTTATATTTGACCGCACATATCATGTGGTTATCTACAGAAAGGGAGGGTGTTGAATAATCGTAGGCTATGTGATTGGTGCCAATCCAGCATAAGCGTGCGTCGAAACCGGCGCCCTGCAGCAGCTCCTTGGTGAGATTAGCCATCCCCTTGCAATCTCCATATTTTTTACTGAGCACATCCTGCGCTTTTTCCGGCTTGAACCCGGCCATCCCGTCTTCAAAAGCGATGTACCTTATATTGTCCTGGACATATTTATAAATGGCCTTGATTTTTGCGGTATCATTTTTAAGATTGTTCGTGATCTCCGAAGCTTTTTGTTTTATGCTGACGGGATCATTGCCAATTTGTTTTACCAGTTGCCTGTACCATGCATATTGATCGGCAACAGTATTAAAATAAGTGATCTTGCCTGCCTTTGTTTCAGCAGAACGGCAAAGCATTAAAAGGTGAGGATAAATGTAGGATGGCCCGGGGCTGTTGGGTTCGTTTTTTCTTGCAGCCATTTGCCGGATATTGTATATATATGTGGTAAGGTTCTCTTTCTTTTCTACCTGCTTCTCTATGCTGTAACCTTCAAAATTCATTTCTTTTATATCAACGTGCATCCATGCGGGAATATCTATTACTATTTGTTTGTGTTCGATCTTGTGCGCTTCAGGAAAATATATTGTGGTAAAATACCTGGGGTCATTGATCGTTTTACTCACCTGTACTTCTGTCTCTGCGCCTTTTTTTTCCAATGGTACTTTAACATAACAAACCCTTGCATCGGAATAAAAAATATTATCAACGGAGTAATAATCGAAAGAAGGCTTTAAATATTTTGCCTTTTTCCCTTCTATGAATACCGACAGGTCGTTGATAGACGATTGCTCATCGTAAAATTCAACGAAGGGGAATTCTGTACGAAAACCATCACAGCGAAAAATAGTATTGGATTGTTCGTTAATCAGTACGCTGCTTTCATCAGCGCTATATACAAATACGTATTTTTCTGTTTTATTCTTAATGACGATATTATTGTCATCATCTGCTATTGCAGGCAGGGAAGGAACAGCCTTTAAGGGTGATTGCAGCAGTACTGTTGCCAAGAAGGCGGTTAAGGGTTTAGCAATTTGAATCATCGGGGTCCAAAGTTGAGATAAATTTTTAATTTGATAATGAGACCCGGGGCGTATTTCAATTTTTCGCTTCATGCACAACTTTCCGGTCG
>MKWG01000030.1:0-73609 GCA_001899685.1 Sphingobacteriales bacterium 44-15 | reverse complement strand
CGCCTGTAAAAAATTGAAATACGTCCGAGCCCTGAGATTTTCACGTCTCACTTCTGACGTTTCACGAATAACATAGCATTTGTTCAACGTTGAAGCTATATAAATATTATTTCTTTTGAATGTATTCGTAAGAATGTTTACAATATTCTTTTTGAGCCGGTAACCCCGTTTTCTATCAGCACTATTCCAGGCTGTTTTCCTTTTTCAAAACTACCCAGCTCATTTTCAAAACCCAGTGCTTCAGCCCCGTTCAGAGTTGCCCATTGCAATATATCTTTCAAAGGCGTTTGCGGCAGATGATGCTGTATGGTCTCTATTTCTTTACCAATGCTCAGTTGCAGGTTGCTCCCGTAACTGTCAGTGCCAAGTACGATCCTGCATTGATGCTTCATGAGAAGATCAACCGGCGGCAACCGGTTTTCAATATACATATTGGCATTGGGGCATAAGCAGTAAACAATTTGCATATTGCTGGCTGCTGTATATTCTTTTGCAAATACAATATCAGCTTCTGATATATAAGTGTTGTGAACGGAAATAATAGTTTGTTTTTGATTAAAATAAGGCAGCCATGTCTGCATGCTGCTTTTTCCGGAAGGCACGATGGGTAATTGTTTCCTGCCAATGCTTTCGTAGAAAGACAGGAACTTTCCCGTGCCGTGTATAAAGAGCTCATCTTCAGCAAAACATTCCTGGTTGTGAATCGTAATGATTTGTCCGGCGGTGTGTTTATTAATAAGTCTGAAGGTTTCGGGAGATACGCTGTATATGGCATGTGGTGAGAACGTAGTTGCCATAGAAGGCAATGCATTTTTAAACGCTGTTTGTATTGCCTGGAATTTTTCAAGGCGCTCAGCGGCCAGTGGATCATCAAGATTGGTGATCTCAAGAAAGCTGTGCCACCTGAGCGGGCTTTTGATCTTTTGAGTAATGGAATAGGGTTGATTGCTGATATCCCCAACCGCTGCGATGCCATTTTGATGCATTTCCCGGTCGGATTCTTCCATAGCTGCATCTTTTTCTTCCCGGGAAAAAGGCGGCGATTTCATTACGGCGGCAATAAAGCCGGTAAGCCCTGTGCCGGATGGGATACGGTTGCGCAGGTGGCTTAGCTCCAGGTGGCAGTGGCAGTTGATAAAGCCCGGAGTTATTATTCCTGCCAGTTGCTGCACATCACCGCCTGCTTCCGATGCGGGGATGATATTGAGCACCTTTCCCCCGGTATCTGTGATCAGTACATGGGTGCTGTCGAGGAGCTCGTATCCTGTAAACAATTGATCTGCCTGAAATTTGCAATACGCCATAGCTGAATTACCTTTGCTGCCCTGAAAGCCGATAGTGGTTACCGGAAGTTGAAGTGTGCGACGCAAGGGACGATGCCAGGCGCACTACAGCCGGTACCACAAAATAAAAGAAAACATCCGCAACGGCTTCAGAAAATAATATACGATGATTGATAAATTAGAGGCTATAAAAGCAAGGTTCGAGCAGTTGGGCATTGCGCTTACTAACCCCGAGATCGTAAATGACAATAAAAAATTTACGGCTACCAGCCGGGAATACCGTAGCCTTGAAAAGATAGTGCAGGCATATAATGCTTACCGGAAGCTGTTGGATAATATTGCATTTAATAATGAAGTGCTGAACGGTGATGATGAGGAAATGCGGGATCTTGCCAAGCTTGAGCTCCCTGAACTGGAAGAGCAAAAAGCAAAAGCAGAGGCGAACATACGCCACATGCTGATACCCAAAGATCCGCAGGATGAGAAGAATGCTATCCTCGAAATAAGGGCAGGTACCGGGGGCGATGAGGCTTCCCTGTTTGCCGGGGACCTGCTGCGGATGTATCTCCGCTATTGTGAAAGGAGGGGGTGGAAAACGGCTATACTCAGTGAGAACGAGGGAACAGTTGGAGGGTATAAGGAAGTGCAGGTGGAGGTGACCGGGGAAGATGTATATGGCACCTTGAAATTTGAAAGCGGCGTGCACCGTGTACAGCGTGTGCCCGATACCGAAGCGAGCGGAAGGGTGCATACGAGTGCGGCTACGGTGGCAGTAATGCCAGAGGCGGAGGAGGTAGATTTTGAGCTGAGAGAAAGTGATGTAAAAATGGAAACGGCACGCAGTGGCGGCGCTGGCGGTCAGAATGTAAATAAGGTGGAAACAAAGGTAATGCTCACCCATATACCTACAGGTACAGTAGTGATATGCCAGACGGAGCGCTCACAATTGGGTAACCGCGAAAAAGCGATGCAGATGCTGCGCACACGGCTATACGAAGAGCAGGTGAGAAAACAGGAGGAAGAAATTGCCCGGCATAGAAAAAGCCTCGTAAGCACCGGCGACCGTTCTGCAAAGATCAGGACATATAATTACCCGCAGGGTCGTGTCACTGATCATCGCATAGGGCTCACCGTATACAACCTGGATGACGTAATGAACGGCAGTCTCCAGGAATTTATAGATGCCCTGCAGTTTGCTGAGAATGCGGAAAAAATGACACAGGAAAATTGAAAACAGGGCAGTATCCCCTCTCGTTTCACAATAAAATGTGCTTTACTGTAATGTATAAGCCACTATGCTGTTTTTCCAGAAAGTAGGCACATATACTATCTTTTTTGCAGGATCGTATCCTATATCCGCAGAATTGATTTTCTGTTCGCGGGTATCAAGCAGGTGATCTTTGCGGCCGTCTGCATGTACATACCATATTGACCCGGCCCAGCAGGAAACAATAAAATCTCCGTTGCCCACCGCTTCAATACCATCAGTACCGCCCTCCATTCCGTCTGCGATCTTTGTGAGTGATCCGCCCTTTTCCACTTTATATAATCCTCCTGCATCAACCGCATAAAGCGCAGTGCCTACTGCCAGTACACCGTTAGGACCTTTCATGTTTTCTGCCACAGTGGTTACTTTCCCTTTTTCAATACGATGAAGCTTTTTAGTCTGTGAGTCAGAAACATATATTGCGCCTTTACTGTCTATCGTGAGATCGTTTAGCCCTTTTGCGCCTTCTATGGGTATTCTTTCAATAATTTTTCCCTGGCGGAGATCTATTACTGCTACAACATTTACATCAGCCACATAGAGTTTACCTCCGTATATGCCCATACCTTTGGGTGCATTTAATCCTGTTACCCATTCAGAGGCAATGATCTTTCCATCCAGGCCTACCTTACCAATAGATCCTTTTCCGTCCATCTCCCAGGGCTGCCCGTCAATATTGGCAACATATAAGACTTTGTTGGCGGCACTGTACAAAACAGATTCCGGCACTTTGAGCAGCGTATCTGTTTCCCATTGCTTTACAAGCTTGTGTTCCTGCGATTGGGCTGTGCTGTATAATAAAATAAGACTAAAGAAAGCAGCGCAGAGTATAGAAGGTTTCATAAATGCTATTTGATGGTTTATAATAATACTACCGTTTAGCCGGAATTGCTGAAATTGAATATCAAATATAAAAAATATCATTCTAATATAATTAGCCAATTGGCCTGGGTGTATTTCAATTTTGAGCTACAAATAAAATTGGCAACTACAAGTTATTCGTGTGGAGAAATGTGCAAAGGATTAAAGTCTGTTGAAATAATATTCTACGAGGCCGATGCCCTCTTATAGCTGTGCGTTCCAGAGTCATATATAGGAAACGAGGAAACCGTAAATTTAATAAGCAAATTGAGCAATTAACCGGAGGGAGAATTACTATGGGCATTATAGAGACCATAAAGAAAATAGAGCGGGAAGAGGGTATTGAGGTAGGCATGGAGAAAGGTATCGAAATAGGTTTGGGAAAGGGAATTGAAAAAGGTAAACAGGAAGTTATTGAAAACCTGATCATCAAGCTGGGCTTTCGGATAAGCAGGTAGCTGATATTGCCGAAATGCCGGTAAGCTTTGTGAAAAAGGTCCGCGCTTCGCTGAAAAGGGAAAAATAAATATTTTAAAAGCTATAAAAAGGCTTCTCTGATGACGGGAAGCTTTTTTTATAGGCCCCTGTTTAAAAAGCTCCTGAAATCAGGAAAGTACTGCTTACCGCCTCCCTGGTGTGGAAACCTTTTGGACCATAGTCTATCTGTCGTTTCTGGTCTGTCGTTTCTCGTTATTGCTGTATCTTCGCCGGCTATGGAAAAAAAAGAGCAGAAAAGCATTGTAATGAGCGGTATCCGGCCCACCGGTATCCTGCACCTGGGTAATTATTTTGGCGCTCTGAGAAATTATTTGCGGATGCAGGAAGAATACGAGTGCTATTTTATGATAGCCGATCTTCATTCGCTTACTACCCACCCCGACACAAAGGAGCTAAGAAATAATGTATTGCATGTAATGTCGGAATACCTGGCATGCGGGCTCGATCCCGACAAGGTAGCGTTGTATTGCCAGAGCTATGTGTACGAAACCTCAGAGCTCTATCTTTATCTCAATACACTGGCATACAAAGGCGAGCTTGAAAAAACGACCACCTTTAAGGATAAGGCAAGGCTCCAGCCTCAGAATATAAACGCGGCGTTATTAACGTATCCTGTGCTGATGGCAGCCGATATTTTGCTGCACCGTGCCTTGTACGTGCCGGTGGGCAAAGACCAGGAGCAGCATCTTGAGATGGCGCGCAACTTTGCCAGCAGGTTCAACCACCGGTATGGCAATGTTTTTCCCGAGCCCCAGGCTTTTAACTTTGGGGAAGCGCTGGTAAAGGTGCCAAGTCTTGACGGGACAGGTAAGATGAGCAAAAGTGAGAACCAGAATGCCACTTTGTATTTATCGGATGATGATGACCTTATCAGGAAAAAGATCATGAAGGCAAAAACGGATGAAGGACCTAAAACTCCCAATGCCCCGATGCCTGATTATATTGAAAACATTTTCCAGTTGATGCAGCTTGCCGGTTCTGCCGGGGTGTACGAAAAATACAGGGAAGATTATAATAATTGCAGCATTCGTTATGGCGATATGAAGAAGCAACTGGCAAACGATATGATCGCATTCATCAGGCCTATACGTGAAAAGGCTATAGCCATTCGTAACAATGAAGCCTATCTCAGGGAAGTGCTGGAAACCGGGGCGGAAAAGGCACGAAAAAGTGCTGAAGCTACAATGAAACAGGTTCGGGGAGCCGTTGGCACAAAATATTTTTAAGAAAAGAGCAGTTCCGGGCCCTAAAAGCGGTTAAATTTATTTATCTTGAAAGATACCATTGTTAAGCCGTAGTTATCCGTATCCCATTTTTCAAACTCTGAATGTAAAAACGTAATGGCGAAAACTAAAAGACCCAAGCATATTGCTATTGCCGGGAATATCGGTGCAGGAAAAACTACGCTTACCGAGCTCCTGAGCAAGCACTACAAGTGGATACCCCAGTTTGAAGATGTGGATCATAATCCTTACCTGTATGATTTTTACGAGGATATGCCAAGATGGAGCTTTAACCTGCAGGTGTACTTTCTCAATAACCGTTTGAACCAATTGCTTGAGATACAAAAGGGAAATGAAACGGTGATCCAGGACAGAACAATATATGAAGATGCGCATATTTTTGCGCCTAACCTGCATGAGATGGGTTTAATGAGCAAACGTGATTTTGAAAATTATTTCCGCTTTTTTGAAACCCTCAGGCAAATGGTCAATCCCCCGGATCTGCTGATCTATTTGCAGGCTTCCGTACCTACACTGGTAGGACAGATACAAAAAAGAGGCAGGGAATATGAAGAAAATATACGTCTTGATTACCTGAAACGGTTGAATGAGTTTTACAACAAATGGATAGAAAGCTATAAAGAAGGACCGTTGCTTGTAATTGATATTGATAAAAATAAGTTCGCCGAGAACGAAGAGCATCTCGGGGATATCATACAGAAAATTGACTCCCAGTTGTATGGATTGTTTTAACTATTCTGTTAATGATAACTCCATCTTTTTCTATGAGAAGTGAAAAGAGAGAAGTGAGACACCATAGCCGACCGTTGATAGCCGATACCTGACCGCTCACTTCGGTAAATAGAACGGGATCTCGTAAGTATACAGGTAATCTATCTCCCTGTTGTGCGAAACTGCCGGTTCCCATTTGGGAATAGACTTCAGGAATCGTACTACTTCATCCTGCAGTAATTCATTAGTCTCATTAAGAAAATTGATCCTCGTAAGCCTGCCTTCTTTATTGATAAAAAATTCAAAATTCACCGTGCCCTCAATACCTCTTTTTAAGGCTTTGTCGGGATAGATCATATTGTCTGTTACAAACTGCTCAAAACTAAACGCTTTTTCAGGACAGGGTTTCTTGTCAATCCGGCAATTGCTTCCGGTATTATTACCCAGCGTATCAAAGCAAGCGAGGTCGCTCAGCTTTAGTTTTTTATAAGTTTCAATAGTAGCGGGCTTCCCGTTGCTGTGATACCAGCGCCATATACCATCAGGCGAACCATTCACATAGTTCCCTTCGGATTCCATGTTTCCTCCCGTATACCATGTTTTCCACAACCTTTCTTTTATATTGCTTCGCATCAGTCCGGAATCACTTTTATTTCCGTTAGCATACCAACTGGTGAAAACGCTGTCAATTTTATTGTCATCAAAATAAGTAACCACCCGCCTGATACCATTTGGGAAATACAGGGTGTACTCCCCTTCTTTTGTTGTCAGCTTTTTATCTTTAAAAAAGCCATGAAACAGTATCCCGCCATTCGAATAATATGCAAAAGATTCCCACTTCCCTTCCTGCTGTATGAGCCTGCCATTATAAGACGCATTCTTCTTTGAGGTGAGCTGGAGCTGCTCGTCAAAATAACAATCAGCAGTATCCTGGGCATAGGAAGCTCCTAAATAAATTATACAAAAAAAGCTAAACCAGATTTTTTTCATCAAAGCAACCTTTTGAAAAAGTAATACGAAGATGCATATAAAATACTAAGATAAGATTAATGCCTAAACAACAGGGCGTATTTCAATTTTTCGCAGGCGGTAGCTACATCAACGGGAAACATAAGGCGATATATCCTGTTTGATACCGGTGCTTTTTTGTATTTCTTTCAAAAGTGCCTGTGATAAAGATTAAAACGAGCCTCCGGTAGTTCGGCAGCCGGTCATTAAATTGGCTACAAGCGCCACACCGGGCACTTATTTATCTGACACATTAGGCAATACGTTGTATTATTTCTCGAATGATTATAACGGGCAGAACAATTGTGCGGGAAGCTATGCTGCATTATGGCCCGTATTTTATGCCGGGGATTATCTTACACAAAATGAATTAGGCGCCGGTATTGATGTCGCCGATTTTGGAACGGTCACTGTTACCGGCGGGCAAAAGCAGACTACTTGCAAAAGTTGGCCGCTGTATTATTATGCACCGGCAGTGCCAATACCTTAGTTTAGGGTGTGTTGTGTAAGGAGTTGTTGTGGTGGAAAAAGAGTGCGGACAGCTCCGCTCTCTTTTTATACGGAAGAGCTTCGCAGTATCCCCAATACCCTGTCATCAACCTTGCCGAAAAACGATATTCCTGCAGCCCCATTTTTCAATGCATATTGTATGCCGCGGCTGATTTCCTCATCTGACTTGAAATCAGGAAGAAAGATCCCTGCATACAGGGGGAAATTCCCGTGAAGACCTTTTACGCCTTCTGCAACAGCATCCCCGATCCAGCTTACGTCTTCTCTGTAAAAGCCATGATATATCATCGGGCAGATGCCATCCAGGTTCCAGTTGAGCCAGTCCTGCCTGACATTACGTTTAGCTATTTCAGGAGTGGGGAATACTGCGGCCGTTATTTTTTTGCCGTAGCTGTGCGCTGTCTCCGACAGGCGGTTGACTACTGTGGTGATATTGTCATAACGGAATTTCCTCCATGATAAGCCTGCTTCGGGGTATTGCATATCCAGCGGGTCGTAACCTTTCAATGCCTTAAAATTATTCCGGCATACTTCACAATAACAAAAATCGTATTCCGGCAATTCCTTTGTTTGTTCAATATTATAACTGTTCCACAGGTTGAGCGGAAGTATCACATCACAGTACCTGATATAATCCAGGTGTATCCCGTCCACATAATCCTTTTCCATTATACTGCGTACCTGGTTTTCGAGGTATGTTTTTACTTCTTCCCGGGAGGGGCAGAGCCAGCGGTAATAACCGACATAGGGCGGTTTGTCGGCGCAGGAATCGCCGCTGCGGCTTTTGGCATACCATTCAGGATGCTTCTCCAGTAATTCCTTTTCACCGCGGTTCATGATCCACATCCAGCGGTGTGCTTCCAGTTTTTCTTTTTTGGCGGTCCGGTAATGCTTCTCGCTGTCCGCTTCAAAGAATATCCCGTGTATACCGGCTGCACGATAAGATGCATACAGCTTATGCAGGTCTTCTTCCGCGTCTTTCGGGTTGGGATTTACCCAGACCCAGTGCTTGTATTTACGCTTTTTAAAGGCAGGCTCATGAGAAAATGTTGCTCCGGCAAGAGCAGGCAATGTAAATGCTCCGGCTCCGGAGACGAATGCCGACTTGAGGAATTTTCGTTTATTCATGGCGGGTGTCTGTGAATATAAAGATCTTACTATAATACATAAAAAATGCATCCCGCACAGGGATGCATTTTCAATAAGTTATTGCTGAAAGGTATTAAGCGAGGCTGTTAACTTTCCTGGCGAGCTTACTTTTCAGGTTGGCAGCCTTGTTTTTATGTATAACACCGCGTTTTGCCAGCTTGTCTATCATGCCCGCTACGGAAGGAAGTTCTTCTTTAGCCCCTTTACCATCTGTAATTGCCTTCAGGTCGCGAATGGCATTACGGGTGGTTTTGCCATAATAGCGGTTTCTGTCCCTGCGTTGGGCTGCCTGACGCACATCCTTTTTCGTAGCTTTATGATTAGCCATACTTGAAATTTTTTGGACGGCAAAGGTAGGAGCATAACTGGTAAATTCCAAATTTTATGTTTCAAAAACCTTATTGGCTGTTATCATACTGTATTTTGAAGATTTGTTCCGGTCAGGAAAAATTATTATAAAATACCGCCGTTATAAGATAACCTTAATTTTTTTTAAACCATGCATAACTGCCTGCTTTTGACCGTGCTTAAAGAGCGATATCGGTAAAAAACCTGTAGTTTTGTTACTCTTATCAAACGATAACCATGAAGGATTTTTCGTATATCACTAACTCCGATCCGGCTTACATCGAAAACCTCTACAAAGATTTCGTGAAAGACCCGGAAAGTGTGGATCCGGATTTCAAAAAGTTTTTTGAAGGATTTGACTTTGCCATAGCTAACAGCAAACCTTATGTAAATGGGGCCGCCGCCAATGGCGTAGCGGAAAGTAAGGGTGTTACCCCGGCCTATACCACTACTGACGGGGTAGACTGGAAAAAAGAATTAGGGGCCTACCGGCTTATCCTCGGATACCGCAATAAAGGGCATCTTATAGCAGATACTAACCCTATCAGGGTGCGCAAAGACCGCGGCGCCAATCTCAATCTCGCCTTTTTCGGGTTTACCGAGGATGATATGGATAAGAATTTTTTTGCGGGAAATCTTATCGGACTTGGCACTACTTCTCTCCGGAAAATACTGGAACATCTTAAATCCTGCTATGCCGGGCATGTAGGTATTGAATTTAAATATATCAGCGATCAGAAAAAGGTAGACTGGCTGACCACTGAAATGGAGAAGGACTTCATTCAGCCGCTACCTCTCAGCAAAAAGGAAAGGATACTGGAAAAGCTGAACCAGGGCGTAATGTTCGAAAAATTCCTCCATACCAAATACATAGGACAGAAGAGGTTTTCACTGGAAGGCGGGGAAACTACTATCCCGGCGCTGGATGCGATCATCAACAAGGTGGCTGAATTTGGTACCCAGGAAGTGGTGATCGGTATGGCGCACAGGGGGAGGCTGAATGTGCTTGCCAATATTATGGGTAAAACCTATAACCAGATATTCAGTGAGTTTGAAGGCACGGGCAAGCTTGACCAAACCATGGGCAGCGGCGATGTAAAGTATCACTTGGGCTTTGGCAGTGAAGTAAAAACACCGGACGGGCAGCTCATGCATCTCAAGCTGATGCCCAATCCTTCCCATCTTGAAGCTGTTGATCCTGTAGTAGTCGGCTTTGCGAGAGGAAGAGCTAATGTATTGCATGAAAGTAATTATGATAAAGTGCTTCCTATACTTATACATGGAGACGCCTCTATTGCAGGGCAGGGTATAGTATATGAAGTGCTGCAGATGTGCAAGCTGGAGGGATACCAGACCGGCGGCACTATTCATTTTGTGATCAACAACCAGATAGGCTTTACTACAGATTTTGATGATGCGCGCAGCTCCGACTATTGTACTTCGCTGGCCTCAATGGTGCAGGCCCCGGTAATGCATGTGAACGGAGACGACCCTGAAGCAGTGGTAAAATGTGCTGAAATCGCAGCAAGATACAGAAAGGAATTCCGGTCGGACGTATTCATAGATATGGTATGCTACCGCAGGCATGGGCACAATGAGGGAGATGACCCTAAATTTACCCAGCCTACATTGTATGCGCTTATAGATAAGCATGCCAATCCCCGCGAAGTATATGTGAAATACCTGCTGGAGCATGGCGAACCGGAAGCGCAGGAGCTGGCAAAGGAAATGGAAAAAAAATTCTGGAATGATCTCCAGGATCGCCTGGACGAAGTGAAACAAAATCCTCTTCCGTATACTTACCAGCAGCCGGAGCAATGGTGGAAGCAGTTGCGTAAGGCTACCGATGAAGATTTTGATCAGTCGCCGGAAACCGCTATCAGTAAAGAAAATTTTGATGCGGTCTTCAACGCAATGATGAAATGGCCGGAGGATTTTACACCGCTGCGCAAGGTGGAAAAGATCATACAGGATAAAGTAAAACTGTTTGATACAGAGAAAAAACTGGATTGGGCTACAGGCGAGCTGATGGCTTATGGCAGCATCCTGCTGGATGGCAAAGATGTGCGTATGAGCGGGCAGGATGTTTGCAGGGGAACTTTTTCACACCGCCACGCTGTGCTCAGGGATGAAAATACCGACAAGCCGTATAACAGGCTTAGCAGGATACCGGCAGCAACCGGCAGGTATAGAATATACAACTCTTTTTTGAGCGAGTATGGAGTATTGGGTTTTGAATATGGTTACGGGCTGGCTAATCCTAATGCTCTGGTGGTATGGGAGGCACAGTTTGGCGATTTCTGTAATGTGGCGCAACCCATGATTGACCAGTTCATCACTTCAGGCGAAGAAAAATGGAACAGGATGAATGGCATTACTATGCTGTTGCCGCACGGTTATGAAGGCCAGGGACCGGAGCACAGCTCTGCCCGGATGGAAAGATTCTTGCAGCTATGTGCTGAGCTCAATATAGTGATCACCAATATTACTACTGCTTCCAACTTTTTCCATGCACTGCGGCGGCAGGTGACCTGGCCTTTCCGCAAACCACTGATTAATTTTTCGCCGAAGGCCAACCTGCGCCACCCCGGCAGTTATTCTCCCGCAGACGAATTCATATCGGGCCGGTTTAAGGAAATAATTGATGATACCTTCGTGGATAACCCTTCAGCAGTGAAAAAGGTGATCTTCTGCACCGGCAAAATATATTTTGACCTGGCAGACCGGCAGCAGAAGGAAAACAGGAAAGACGTGGCCCTGGTGCGGATAGAGCAACTTTACCCTTTCCCATATAAAGCCCTTTCGGCACTCTACAGCAAATATGGCAAAGCAATATGGTATTGGGTGCAGGAAGAGCCACTGAATATGGGCGCGGCTTCATTTCTGCAGATGAACCTTAATACAGGTCTGCGGCAGTTGGGTCTGCCGGAGATCAACTATGGCGTAATAAGCAGGGAAAGCAGCGCTGCACCGGCAACAGGTTTTGCAAAGATCCATGCCCAGGAGCAGGCAGAAATCATTGATACGGCATTTTCTATATAATTTTAGGGCAAGTTACATTTAGTATAAACTCACTATAACATGATTGATATTAAGGTTCCTACTGTAGGTGAATCCATAAGCGAAGTAACATTATTAAAATGGGTGAAGTCAAATGGCGATTACGTGGAACGGGATGAGGTAATAGCAGAGCTGGAAAGTGAAAAGGCAACCTTTGAAGTCAATGCAGAAAAGGCGGGCGTGCTTACTACCCGCGTAAATGAAGGGGATACCTTAGCAATAGGAGCGGTAATGGCTACAATAGATGAAACCGCTTTAAAGCCGGCGGCATCAAACGGACAACCAGCTGCACCTGCGCAAAAACCTGCTGCAGCGCCTCCGGAAGAGCCCGCTGCACCTGCAGCAAAAGCTGCAGGGAAAGGTGTGATAGCAGTAAAAGTGCCAACGATAGGCGAATCCATAAGTGAAGTGACATTGCTGAGATGGGCAAAGAAAGACGGGGACCTTGTAAAAAGAGATGATGTGCTGGCAGAGCTGGAAAGTGAAAAAGCTACATTTGAATTAAATGCCGAAGAGAGCGGCAGGCTAAGCACAACCGCAAAAGAAGGAGATGTGATCAAGATCGGGGAAACTATAGGAAATATTGATACCGATATAGCTGTGCCCGCACAAACACAACCGGCAGCATCCACGCCGGCAACTCCTGAACAGAAACCCCAGCCTGCGGCAACAGCCACTGCACCTGCAGAGGTAAAAGCGACACCCGTGGCCGCGGCCATCATTGCCGATAAAAGAATTGACCCTAAAAGCATTACTGCCAGCGGTACGGCCGGGCGTATAGTGAAGGGTGATGTGCTGGCGGCGCTTGCCAACCCTGGTAAAAAAGCATTTGACGGGCAGGAGCTCTTCAGCCGCAACCAGCGCCGGGAAAAAATGACCAGCCTTCGTAAAACCATCAGCAGGCGCCTGGTGGAATCGAAGAACACCACTGCCATGCTGACCACTTTCAACGAAGTGGACATGACCAGAATAATGGAAGTAAGAAAGCTGTATAAAGACAAGTTTAAGGAAATGCATGGTGTGGGACTTGGGTTTATGAGCTTTTTTGCAAAAGCCTGTGCCATATCATTGTCGGAGTGGCCGGCGGTGAACGGTTATATTGACGGTGAAGAGCTGGTATACCATGATTATGCAGATATCAGCATTGCGGTGAGCACTCCGCGCGGGCTGACCGTGCCGGTGATACGCAATGTAGAAAGCATGAGCATGGCTGATATTGAGAAAAAGGTGATAGAGCTTGCCGGTAAGGCGCGTGATAATAAATTATCTATGGACGAATTGCAGGGAGGAACATTCACCATTACCAACGGTGGCGTATTCGGCTCCCTGATGAGCACTCCTATTATTAATTTGCCCCAGAGCGCCATACTGGGTATGCATAAGATACAGGAACGCCCGATGGCTGTTAACGGGCAGGTGGTGATCCGGCCGATGATGTATATTGCGCTCAGCTACGACCACAGGATCATTGACGGGCGCGAGTCGGTAAGCTTCCTGGTAAGGGTAAAGGAACTGCTGGAAAACCCGGAAATGTTGCTGATTGGAAAAGACCCGGTAAGATCACTGCTCGAACTATAAGGTATTTATAATGAAGGAATCTGGTTATCTTTAATATACAGTCAACGCCTGCGGCATTATTTGCCGGGCGGTATTTTTAATCCTTTGAACACGAACCACGGCCGGCTTGACATCTCTATATCAATCCGGTGGCCCGCAACACTCAATATATATCCATTATCACAGCATTCGACCCGGCAGCAGGCAACAAAGCCGGATCAGGTGTCGTTACTGTAAAAACCACTTAATAAAGTTAGAGATACGCTTTTATTATCAATAAGGAACCGATAAATCTTCACTATGAAGACGAGAATTATAGGAATGTTATGTATTGTGGCATGGGCGGTAAGTTCGTGCGGCAAAGAAAGTTCCAGGGAACAGGAAGAACCGGTGGTGAAAGATACTACGGAGACGAGCAATACAAAGTTGCTGACGAGGATAGTAGAATATGAAAAAGATTACCCGGGCGATTCTATTATTACCGATTTCTATTATAACGCTAACAACAAACTGATCCGCACAAAAGAACATACGATTGCCACCCCCGGATCGGATCTCGGGGATGAAGATGATGAATATCTTATCTATCGCGATGCAAGCGATGTCGTAAAAAGGGTGACTATAATGACTTCACATTATGAAGACGGCATTTTTACGCATAAAGACAGCTCTGTATATGATGTAGTATATGACACCGGTTCAAAGCATTATAAATATAGTATTAACACTAACAACTTTGAGGATATAGGCACTCCTTATTTTATTCGCGACAGCCTGGTATATACCTACAATAATAAAGACCAGATCACGATGCTCCAGATACTTAGAAAGGATACGGCAACCGGTATTTATTTTGAAGCGGAAAGAAGAGAGCATGATTTTGACGCAAAAGGGAATATAATAAAACTCAGAACTAATGAAAATTATGATAACCAGGGAGATCCTTTGAACGAATATGTGCTTACGTATGATGATAAGATCAATCCTATGAATTTTGGGATGGAAGGTTTTATATTGGGGATGTATTCTTTTTCATGGCCTACTCCTAATAATTATATGACACTTAGCGGCAATGAGCCGGCAGCATATTCGTATACTTATGATGCCGATAACTACCCGGTTTTGATGGAGTCGTCATTTCAGTATTACAGTGGAAAAATCTATTATTATTACAATAAATGATCAGGTTCACTTTTAAAATTTAATCATGAAAGTTGTACGACTTATCCCGGTTCTGATGGCGCTGTTTTTTGCTTCCTGCGGCAAGGAAGCATCTGTTGAAAAGAAGGAAGCTCCTGAAGACAGTACGGAAAATAAAGATGGATTATTGACAAGATTTGTAACAAAGTACAACGGAGGAAGCGATTCCCTGGTATATACTTTTCAGTATGATAACAATAAAAGACTGAAGATCTTTAACATGTCGGGGCCGGATAATGATCACAAGTATATTATAGAGCAATCCTATCGCTATTACCGCAATGCCTCCGGGCTGGTGGAAAGATACGTGGAATATGCCACCGCGGTGATCAACAATATCAGGTATGAAGACAGCGCTGTATACCATTTGCATCTGAACGGGGGAAAATATGATTACGCCATCAGGGAAGTGCTGGATCTTCCCGGTCCCGTTATCAAAGACAGTGTGATATATGGATATGATGCGAATGGTCGTATCATTAATGTACATGCTTTAAGATACGAAGGCAGTGCCTGGACTGAGTTCCAAAAGGCATTATACAACTATGATGTAAAAGGAAATATCACGCAGGTTACCCTTACATTTGATGATCCGGATGATCCGCCCCAGGTGATCACGGCACAGTACAGCGATAAATCTGCCGCCGCCGATTTTGGTAATGAAATACTTTTGAACGGGCTGTTTGCCCCGGAGCTTTGCGGTCCAAACTCTTTGCTGGGCCTTGATAATCCCGAAGGTCCGGATAAGTATTCTTTCAGCTATGAATATAATTCATCCGGCAAGCCTGTAAAAGGGACACAGACAGATCTGCTGAATGGCGGTACCGCCCAGCTTTATTATTATTATCAATAAGAGCCGGAGCAGGGTGCATTTCAATTTTTCGCAGAAGGGTGGCGACACCCGTCTGTGAAAAAAGTATAGTCTCACCTTTCCGGCACGTGAAGACGCGTGCCGGGGCGACCGCGTTGGAACAAATGAGATATTATTTGACGATGCAATCCGTTTTTATGATATGATTTATAAAATTCAGCCAAAATCTCAATTAAAAATATATGGCGGTGAGGGACACGCGCTAACACAAATGAATGTTTTTAGCCGTTCTTCTCAAGATTTAATTTTGAATATCAATAACTTTTCCAACACCATAGACAATGAATAAAATATTAGTACTAATCACACTTGCGGACAACAGTATAGATGTCATTAAATCAAATGCAGACTTGCCAAAGAAGGAAATGGAATTTGTGAATAAATGGAAAGAAGAAAGTATTCTGGAAAGTTTTTTTATTTCAGTAACAAAAAAAGATGCTGTTCTGATTTTCAAAAACATTGACGAGCATAAGGCAAAGGAACTCATAGAAATGCTACCTTATTTTCCGTATATGGCAAGAATTGACTATCATAATTTGAACCAACAATTTTGACCAACACCAAAGCAAGCCAGCTGGTAACACAGTAGTTCTCTCCCGCCGCAATTGCGTTTAAATTAATAGAACCTGCTGGTTGGACCGAAATGACGGTGCAAGAGTGTTTTGTTTTTGTAACTGGCGTTTCCTGCACGAGGAATATATAAAATTTTAGCATAGCTTGTATTATTATGATCTGTATGGGAAACGTTCAACAGCATTGCATTGCTAAGCATTTCTACTATAGTTCAATTATCATCCTGGTTCCTGTCATTCCGATCCCAACCGAAGGTCGGAAGAGGAATCTGTGTCCTTGCATTGCAGGTTTTCAGAAATGTGAACATAGAAATTCGTCTTAATGTTGTTACATTATTACGGTATAAGATACTTCTGCTAATTTTACAATCCTGTAAATCCTGACACGTGAGCAGATTTCATTCATATCTCAATACCGCCGCAACTATCGTCCGCCAGTATAACGGAGCTGAGCCTTTTGCTTCAATGGTGAAAAAATTCTTTTCGGCGCACAAAAAATACGGCTCCAGAGACAGGAAACAGATCAGTCATCTTTGTTATTGCTACTTCCGTACGGGAAAAATGTTTTTTGCTGCGAGCGCAAGTACTCTTGAAACTAATATTATAACCGCTTTTTTTTTATGCACTACGGAGCGTAATGAAATATTGTCTGCTATAGCGCCGGAACTGGAGGCATTCACAGCGCTTCCATCTGATGAGAAAATATCTCTTTTGCGACAGCGTGCGCTCATCCCGGCGGGCGATCTTCCCGAATTGATTTTTCCATGGGAATCTTTTTTAAGTGAAGGAATGGAATTCCGTCATTTCGCTTTATCATTCTTTATACAGCCCGATCTGTTTATCAGGATAAGACCCGGATACAGAGAGAAAGTTATGAAGGTGCTGAAGGCTTCAGGCATCTCGTATTATACTTTGGGGAATGATGGTATTGGCCTGCCCAATCATACGAAGGCTGATGAAATGTTTGACATAAATAAAGAGGCGGTGGTCCAGGACTATAGCTCCCAGCGTGTGGAGGAATTGTTGCATCCCCTGCAACAGCAGCAACAGCTTCAGGTGTGGGACTGCTGCGCTGCAAGCGGTGGCAAATCTATACTGGTAAAAGATTTCCTGGGTGATATAGCGCTGACGGTTTCCGATATCAGGGGATCAATGCTTGCCAATCTGCGGTCAAGATTTAAACAAGCCGGAATATCCGGGTATAAGGCGTTCGTTGCCGACCTCACCCGGTCAGGTATAGACGCTGATCCGGCAGGGTATGATCTTGTTATATGTGACGCGCCCTGTTCCGGTTCCGGCACCTGGGCCCGTACGCCGGAGCAATTGTATTACTGGCAGGAAGACAGGCTTGACCAATATACTGTTCTGCAAAAAAAGATCACAACTGCCGTTGTACCTTTTATTAAGCCCGGCGGCTATCTTTTATATATCACCTGCTCTGTTTTTAAAAATGAGAATGAAGATATGGTGAACAGCATACAGCAACAATTCAATCTTGAACTGCTGCAGATGAAAATAATCAGGGGCTATGATATAAAGGCAGATAATATGTTTGCGGCTTTGCTGCGAAAGCGGTAATGGTTGCTATTCAGTTTCGGGTTTATCGTCTATCGTTTGCTGTTTCTCGTTTCCCTACTTACTGCTTTACCAGTTTCAGTATACGGGAATTTTTCCCGTCATGGTAAGTAAGCCAGTATACGCCCGGCGCTACCGGCGAAAGACCAGAGAAAGGGATCTGTTGATAAACGCCTGACTGCACATCAGCATATTTTACCAACACCCTGTTCCCTGCAGCATTATATAAAACAAAGGTTGATCTTGAGGTCTGGGGAGGGTTTAATACAATATTGAACGTATTTCCAAATGGCACAGGATATGCTTTTATCCAGTCGCCAGCCAGTATTCGTTTGGTATTCTGTTCGTTTCTTTTTTGCAGTAGCAGGTTATAGGCAATGCGCATATTGGGGATGCCATAGCCGGTGCGGTTATCCGGGTTCATATACCTGTTGCTGCTTTTTTGGATAGCTTCTCTTATATCAAGGCTTGTACATTCGGGGAAGGCCTGCCACAGGCAGGCAATCAGGCCTGCAAGGTTAGGATTGGCAAGGGATGTGCCGCTGTTAGCGGAAGTAGGATTGCCATCGGTACCGGCAACCACTGTATTTGAGCCAACGGAAGCCACATCAGGTTTCACTCTCCCGTCAGAAGCGGGTCCATAGCTGGAAAAAAATGACGGATCACCATTATAATCTACAGACCCGACAGCGATCACATGTTCTGCATCAGCGGGTGTATTGATATAGTGCCAGGAATCAATTCCGGAATTGCCGGCACTTGCAGTTACTATCATGCCCTTTTTAGCTGCCCATTCCGCTCCCTGAGCGCATATAGTGGTTTTTCCATCCATATCTTCATAGCTGTAATCCAGGGAAGGGTAATCAAAAGTAGAGTAACCGAGAGAAGTAGTGATCAGGTCTACGCCAAGGCTGTCTGCCTGCTCTGCTGCTGCTACCCAGTTTTGCTCTTCTACAGGAAATTCGGTAGCTACATTTTCTGTACGAAAAAGATAGAAGCTGGCATGAGGCGCTGTACCTACCATAGTTCCGGGACGGTTGGCGGCAATGGTAGAAAGGCAAAGCATGCCATGGTAATGTTCTTCGGTAACGCTTTCCTTGTTAGCCACAAAATCCCAGGTGCCAAGCACCTGGTTGTGGAGCCGTATGCTGTCAAATGCAGGATTGGTGTCGTAGTGATAAAAACCTCCGTCAAGAACAGCGATTGTCAATCCCTCACCAAGAAATCCTTTATTGTGCAAAAATTCTCCTTCGTGGATGCTGATCTGGTTGTAGGTGGTTCCATAATTGAGATAGTTGCCTGTACCCGGTGCACCGCTGGTCTTTTTGGAGGGCGGGTTGCCTTTGATCAGCTTATCATCTGTATCTGCCTCCCTCCCTGAAATACGTGGCGCAATTCCTTTTAATGCTTTTACAAAGCTCAGGTGCTGTATACGGTCAAGCGCATCTGCATCAGAAGTCTGTACAAGCACCTGGTTAAGCCATTTGGATACATTGAGTATAGTCACGCTGCCTGCGCTGCGGATGCTATCCAGGTAAGCGGGGTTTACCGGAAGGTCTGTGCTGTCAATATTGATCTGCTGCCGGTCTCTTCTTGCTATTGCTTTGGCAGAAAGAAAAGCAGAAGGATTGTTAAAAGAGTAAGGAGTATTGTTTTTATCCTTTAGCCGGATAATATATTTGCCATATTGCGCCTGCGCCTCCTGCATCAATACCAGTAGCGACACTGAGATAAAAATGAGCATCTTTTTCATAGAGGCGTATGGATTTTAGTTATGCTCAAGCATGGTTAGTTTTATGCCATAACCATTGTAAGAATATGGCGCCAGGGTATCACATATAGCATATCCGTTCTTTGTAGCGGCCAGCGAATCGCAGTCAAGGTTTGCCGGGCAGGGAGAAGGCGCGGGCTCTCCCGGAATGATCATGCGGCAGTTTTGAAGCGTCAATTGTATAAGATATTCCCAGTGCAGGAAATCCTTGTATATTAACCCAATGTCTTTGCCGTATACTTCTACACTATAGGTACTGTCTGCATAGCTGGTAGGGTAGAGCAGGGGGTCTCCTGTTGACTGATCCTGCTGCAGTACGGTCACGGTATTATCAATAGTGGTATTATTCACCATGTAAGGCTGACCCACATTGGCATAGGTGTAGTTCCAGTCATACATATAAGCGTATTCGGATTCAGAAGAGCTGCTGCTGTTTTCGCCGGAGCCGGTAAAAATATAGCTGTTGCCCGGCCAGTAATAATCGTTCCTTACAGGTGAAGCGAGCTTAATAAACCGAAGGTTATCCGCAACATATTCTACCGAGTTGGGGAGAACCGTTACCATAAAGGTAGCGTTGTCCTGCCATGCTGTGATGCCGGCAGGATCCCTCATCATACGCCTGATACGGAAGCCGGGACGCCCGAGATTATCAGTGATCTCCGCATCTACTATGTCTTTTACCTGGTATGAATGTACTTCTCTCACCCGGTCAAAATCAGTAAATACCACTGAATCTAACCGGTACTGTATATATTTTCCTACCTGCACCGGGTAATATGCTGCGGCAGGCACGGCTTCATAGCTGTCTGTTTGTTTTTTACAGAAAGACAGGGTACAAACAGCCAGCAATACTGCGGGGAAGAGAAGATATTTTCTTTTTTTGGTCATAATTACGATCTGATACTATTGAGGCTGATCCGGCATTAAAACGTTGCTTGCCTTAGTTGCATTTCCGGAGAGCGAAAGCAATGTTTGAAGGCTAACGTTTTGATATGCTTTTTATTGTGAAAAATATCCCTGCCGGCAGCACCTTCTTTTATTGACTTATGACTGGTTGCTGCGCAGGATGATACCGCCGCCGATAACATCGTCTCCTTCGTAAAAAACAGCGCTTTGCCCGGGCGCAATTCCTTTTACAGGACTGTAAAAATGTACGGAAATACCATTCTCATGGTTGTGGAGGGTAGAAATGGCGCCCTTGTCTTTATATCTTATTTTGGTAACGGCTTCCATACCATTAGTGACACCATCATATTTCTGCCAGTTCAGTTTCGCAACAACCATTTCCTGCCGGTTGAGATCTTCTTCATCTCCAAGCACAACAGTATTGGTTTCGGGAATGATCTGTGTAACATACGCCGGTTTTCCCAAAGCAATATCAAGTCCTTTCCTTTGCCCTATGGTATAGAACGGGTAACCTTTATGATGTCCCAGGATATTGCCCCCGGTATCCACGAAGTTGCCGTCGCTCACCCTTTCTTCAAGCCCTTCAACCCTGCGTTTTAAAAAGCCCCGGTAATCATTGTCGGGTACAAAGCAGATCTCGTAGCTCTCGCTTTTTTTAGCCAGCTCAGGATAGCCGTAGTCGAGCGCCATTTGCCGGATCTCCGTTTTGCGGAATTTCCCCAGTGGCAGCAGGGTGCGGCTCAACAAGTCTTGCTGCAGACCCCAGAGTACATAGCTCTGATCTTTCGTTTCATCCACTCCTTTGCTGACATAAAACCTCCCGTTGTCATTCCGGTGAATGTTGCCGTAATGCCCGGTGGCAATATAGTCGCAACCCAGCGCATCGGCACGTTTCAGCAAAGCCCGCCATTTGATATGCGTATTGCACATCACGCATGGGTTGGGTGTGCGGCCTGCGATATATTCTTCCACAAAATTATCAATGACGGCATCGCCGAATTCACTGCGGATATCAAGTATAAAATGCGGGAACCCGTGTTCTACGGCAGCCATGCGGGCATCGTTGAAGCTGTCTATATTACAGCAGCCTGTTTCTTTTTTGCTGCTGCCCGAGCTGGCATAATCCCAGGTTTTCATGGTAATGCCCACTACTTCATATCCTTCATCATTGAGCATGAGCGCCGTAACGGTACTGTCTATGCCGCCACTCATTGCCACCAAAACCTTTCCTTTACGGCTCATAATATAGAGAATTAGCCTGCAAAAATAAGAAGAATCGGGGGATTAGCAGAGCGGGGGTATTTCAAACGGGCGTGTTTCAATTTTCGGTGAAAAAATATGCTCCGCATTTTTTCAATTCCGCCTATTTGTGATAGTATCATAATAATAAATTATGCGAAAATTATATATATTTTCCTACAGAAAGCACCAGTTACAAAAACAAAACACTCCTGCACCGTCATTTCGAGCCCGCCCTCAGGTTGTATTAACCTAAACGTATCTTACGGCAGGGGAGAAATCTGCTGAACAATAGTGCAGATGTTGAGCATTAGTGCAAAAGCCCGGCAGTTTTCTCTCCCGACCTTCGGTTGGGATCGAAATGACGGAACCCCTCAAACGTTTAACTATAGAGATCCTGCTGGCTCAGTCGAAAGGACGGGCAAGGGGCTGGTTATATATGCCCTCTAACCAGGCTTTGCGCCCCTTTGCGTGCGGTAAAAAATAACCGTAAAGGAAATACAAAGCCTGCCTGTCGACAGTCAGGTTTTTCGCCCGCCTGAATGATCTTCGGATCGGGCAGGCAAAGACCACAAAGAAATTCAGTGAACCAAGAACCCGATAGGTATATCCCATGTTTTGTAGGCGCACTTGCTGGACCAATTTGAAACACACTCGTTTCAAGCCTGCATAGCCTTTGTTATAACTTAAGGAAACGTCCCCTGCCCGTTTCTCCGGACGAGGATACGATGTGAAAAATGTACATACCTTTCAGCAGGTTGGCTGTTGGTAGCTGTTTTGTATAGCTGCCGGCTTCCAGACTTCCTAAGTCGTAGGTCGCAACTTTATGCCCTGACTGGTCATAAAAATTGATATATACTTTTCCTTTTGTTGCGAGATTGAATTGGACGGAGGCTTCTGAAGTTACAGGATTGGGACTTATTTTAGCGAAAGTATCAGTATCAGTTACACGGCCGCTTTCAACGGTATCAGTATTGATATATTGGTATATTACGCCATAGTCCCCTCCGGCCCATCCATGATTTTTATCAGACATATAAATAGTCATCAGGTGCTGATTGCCGATAGCGGTATCTTTGCTCCACGCACCATTGCTGTATTTTAGTATGATCCCGTTCTCTCCTGCGGCCCATCCATGATCCTTATCTGTAAAGTACAAACATGTGATGAGTTTTGTTGTATTGGAAGGAATAATACTCCATTGTTTGCCATCCCATTTTAATAAGGAACCCCTTATCGTTCCTATACACCAGGCATTATCTTCATCTATAGTGAAGACGCCCAATAATGCTTCATTTGACGGGCTTTCTACATTTTCCCAGGAATCATTATCATAGTTGTACCTGACTATCAAGCCGGAATCCCCCACAGCCCAGCCCGTTCTTCTGTCTGAAAAATGTATACTTATGAATGAACGCGTATCCGGAGCTGTATATTTTTTGACAATTCTTCTGTCTTTCATATGTCCGATAAAGGTATTCTGATAAGCTCCGGACGGAGTACAAATAAGAAACGCAGAAGTGTCGTCAAGCATATTCATTGCATCAATATATACAAAGCTATCCGGGGAGGGACGTATCCCGGTAACGGAATCATTATGAAAATAAGATAAACTAAACCATGAATTTCCCCATGCCTTGTTTTTATCAAAAATTTTTACATGGTCTACCTCTGTTAATGCATCCAGTACAGGTATTGTATCCGGCCAATCTTTGTCTGCTGGAATATTCAGGGCTGCCCCATTTATTCTTATGTGTTTATTCCCCAATCCTGTAATATTTGTAATAAAATGGTCCAGCGGTTGAATATTAACCGTATCAAGATAATCCAGCGGATAAGCTTTCCACTTATTATTCTGAAAAGTAGCTATACAGTGAGCATTATAGGTTTTTTCCACCTCGTAAGATGACTGATCGGGAGGATTGGAAAGATCAAAAATTTCAGTACTGGTGCTCCATATAGTGGAGGTATCTACACAAAATACAGAGGTCATATCTGTATAATCAGCTTTAAAGGATTGCCATTTCCCGTCTTTTAAAACTAAATATTTTTTTGCCCCGATAGCTATTCCAAAGTGCTCATTTGCCATAGAAATTTTAAGCAGGGGGAAGTTCTGTGTATTGGGTATTGGCTCCAGGTCATTCGCCTCCTGGTTCCATTGATATAAACTTTTATTCCCCGCAATGTATACCTTCCCTGAATCTGTTATAGCTATATCATTTAGCTTGTCATTGATATAAACAGGACGTTGCCAGGAGTCATCTTTATATTCATAAACAAATCCTGCAAATACAGTATCAACGAAATCCTGACCTATATTGGCTATTGCCCATCCATGCCGGGGAGAGTCGAAATAAACACGTGAAAAATCAGCAACACCTGTACCAGTGTAGGGGATAGCAGTATCGCCTGATATTTTAAACACTTTGCCCTGTTTACCTACTGCCCATCCGTGTGCAGTATCCGTCATAAAAATACTTGTTAGTAGTATTGTGCTGTCAAGATGATAATGTTTAAAGGTATTCCCATCGTATTTTAACAATGTCCCCCAATAGCCGGCAAAGTAGGTGTTTTTAGGATCTATCGTGAATACTGCTGTTAATGCTCCAAATACTTCCCCGGTAGTAGAAACAGGCAGCCATTTGCCGTTATCAAATCTTAATATGCTGCCATTTCCTATAATATAGCCGTTCCCGGGCCCGGAAAAATGGATGGCATACGGTAAGACATTTGGATATAAATGATGTTGAGCATAGTTCACATCTCTCTTTATCCATTGCGCCGGCAGGTTAATTGAAAAAAAGAGCCCTGTAAAAAGCGTGATGGTAAAGCGTAAAAAAATATTCATACAAATTCCCTTATTATCTTTTTTGATAAGCGGGTTTGTCATAAAATGAAGGAAATGTAAGTCTTTAGAGCAGGCTATATGAGCGCAAAGTACAAAAAACGCGGTTAAGCATTCGATCAATTCGTCGAAATTCCGTTTGAATTGTGCAATAAAGCTATGCTATGCAAAACGCCCGGGGGACGCTATAACATACTCCCGGGCGCAGACTGAGATAAATACATTTTCTTACCAGCTCAAGTTCACTCTAATACCTTCAGGACTATTATCAAACCCTAATAATAAAGTATTTGAAGCGGCATCCCATTCCTGCTTCACATCGGGCAGTGCTGCTCCTTTATCATTGGCCACATTTACTTTTTTAGGAGCAGCAGACAGCAGGATCCGAATACGGTTCACGGTATTCAGCGGGCTTTTACAAACGAAACTATAAGATGCTGCCGTGGACTTTTCATCGTATACCCGGCAGGCAGATGCCAGCACCTGTGGCTGCTTCCTGTTTTTTATCCTTGATATATTATACAGAAATGCCTGTGTGCCGGGCAGCACCTCTTTCTTTGATACAACAGGCAGTTCCGGATCAAACAGGTCTATTGCCGGCGCATTGACGGTATAGGGTTGAGCATCGGCATTCTCATCCATTACAGAGATAATATCATAAGGACCGCGCTGCAAATAAAAATTGTTTTTGAACTGCAGTGCGCCTGCTTTTGCAGCTACCTGATACGCCTGCTTTATCGTGCTTATATATTCCGCGTCACCATCAGCATTCAGGACAAACGCTTTAGGATCGGTCCTTATAATATATACTTTTCCTTTGCCCACAGCCGTTTCCTGGTTTTTATCCGAAGCCTTTATTCCCAGCAATTCAAACAGGTGTTGCGAAGGTGCTGAAAATTTATTGCTGCCGGTATTCCACCATTCCATTACACTTTGATAAGGGTCATCGTCGCGGCCACAATAGATCAGCACGCCACCTTTCTTTACCCAGTCAGCGATGTGCCGGTGCACGTCAGGCGATACGGGTTTCATATTGGAATAGCTCATCACCAGCACTTTGATGTCTTTCAGAGTTGCCGGATAAGAAAGGTTCTCCATATGCACCGTTTCAACCGGCACTCCTCTTTTTACTAACGGCAATGTCTGACCATAAAAATTAGAGAACTGCGGGTCCTCATAGCTGTTATGCTCGGGAAAACGCTGGAACATAAGGGAATTGCCCATCAGCACACCGATGCCATGCGAACCGGTAACTTTATTGGAGGATAACGGCATGTTGTTCAGCGCGTTTACCATTACCTGCATTTGCGTGGAATAGTATTTCGGTATCAATACTTTTTCATCGCTGTTGGCAAGCTTGTACGGGCGTGTATATATCCGTTCGGGCCATGGCATTACTTCGTAGTCGGCCACCATGGGGTAAAGCAGCTCGGCGGTAAAAGTGGCTTCGTAGTTCCTTTTGTAATCAGTCCAGTCGCGCGGCCAGTCTTCTATGGGATCAGTTAAAAAGAAAAGCTTGCGTCCTGTAGGTGCGGTCATAGATACCATTGAGCCGTATTCGAGGAATGCATTTTCAAAAACGCGTTCTTTTCTTTGCCCGTTAAAAAATGTCGGCTCCCTCGAAGTGCCTGTCCACACCTGTGCAATATACCCGTCAATGCCGGGCAGCGAAGCGAGGCTGGCTTCGGGGCTTACAATTTTCCATGACGAATAGTTGACCAGCGAATGCGTAGGTATATAGACCTTCACTTCCATTCCCTTTGTTTTTCCATAGGCTTTGGCATAAGCGGAAACCTGGTCAATAGCGTTATAATACAGGTGATATTTCAGCTTGCCCGACAGGTAAGTATTTTCCGGCGATGCATCCTGCGGCCGCCAGGGAAAGCCATAATAAGTTTGCCATTCTTTTTTGAACACTTCGCTATATCCTGCCCTCGCCCAGAATTCAGGCTCTTCAAGATAAATAGAGCTGATACCGGCATCAATCACTCTTTTGATCACTCCTTTTTTCATGTATTCTATAAAAGATGCTACAGGCACTACATACGGTATATTCTTACCGTGCCATATCGTATCGCCTTTAATGGTCTGCTGTCCTTCGCCCAGATGATTTTTGCCATCCCATTTACCCAGGAAATAATCGTCGTATTGCCCCCAGGCAATACCGGTCATAAAGTGTGTTTTATACCCCCGCTCACGCCAGGATCTTACCCTGTCTTCAAAAGACATCCTTCCTCTTTCACTTACGCCGTATACAATGGCAATATCGGACCGCACATCAATTTCGGGTATCCATTGATGTGCGGTCTGGAATGCTGTTTTTTCCTGGCTCTCCGCGGTGAGGAGTGAGAATGTAAAAAATAATAAAGCCGGTAAACTGTTCCTGAATTTCATGCTGTATCTGTTTAGAATTGAGTGTTTTGGATTGAATGAGACTTTACTTATCAGGCATGTTCATTTTAATTCATTTCGTTTGCCTCCGCAGCCGGCGGGCTGCGTAACTGGAACGCCGCTGCTTTTTGCCCTTTGAAAAAATATGCTTCGCATTTTTTCAATCCCGCCTGCGGCGGGACCAGACAAAAAGAGGCGGCTTATCCAGTTACTGGTAAAAATTAAAGAGCGATCCCCAAAAAGCCATCCCGCATCTCCTAAGGTATATCCACCCTTAGCGCTTCATTATAATTATGCCGCTTGATATTTTCTGTGGCATAATTGATCCTTGCGGCCGCCCTGATAAATACCGTCCTTCCCGATGGTATAGTGCCTTGCGTGGTAATCGTTATAGGCTCGCCTAAATGCGCTTCAAATGAATCCCCGGGATACTCAATAATAGTGGTATAGCGATTATCCCATTCCCGGTAGCCTACATACGGCACCTGGCTCACAAATAAACGTACATCGGTAACGTTTAAAAAGTCATCGCTGTAATTGCCCATAGGCTCAATTTTGGTTTTAAAGTCTTCCGGACTTACGCCACGGGTAACAACTACCGTTGCGGTAACTTTACCATTCTCTACAGTAGGTGTTCCCTGCCATTCCAATTTGAGAAATGGCTGTACTTTAAATTCCAGTTCAGTCACCCCGCTTATGTCAAGCGTTTTGGACTCATCTACCAGCGTATCTCCGTTGGTATCTACCCGCACGATAGGAATAAAAGCGCCATCTACTCTTACGTTGTAGTGTCCTTTAAACACTTTGGTATTCTGGAATATCCCTTCTTTCATGCAAAAGAAATCAAGGTTTTCGGGAGCCGAGGCTGTCCAGCTCAATTCCCGCATCCTTATTCTTGTGCCTTCGCTTCCCTGGTCGGTAAGCACCGGGTCGCCGGTAGCAGCATCCACCACAGTGCCTTTTAAGGTCTCTCCCGGTTCCGCATAGTTGTCAATCTTTGCGCAGCCTGACAATATGATCAAACTTATGATATTATATAGAATCGTTTTCATTTGTGTAATGTTTACTTTTTTACTTTCAATTGACTGCTATCTGCCCGGTTGCTGATCTATAACAGGGCTCTTGGTCACTTCATCGCCTGGTATCATAAAATAATATTCCTGCTCTGTTATCCTGAAACGTTTTCTTGCTTCTTCAAATCCTGCATCAAAGAACCACTTATCAGCTACTGAAGAATAGAAAGGATACAGACCGCGGTAGTAGGCGCCGTCCGATTGTGTAAAGCCGTTGAGCATGTCTGAATGCTGCGTTCTCCACCTGCGTATATCCCAGAGGATCTTGTTCTCAAATCCCAGCTCTTTCCGGCGTTCCCTGCGTATGACCTGTAAGCCCTGTTCCCCTGCAAGCTCCGACATTCCTGTCAGCGGGTCTGCCCCGGCCCTCTCCCTGATATTTGTGATAGCATCATACATCACCTGTTGCAGATCATCGCCATCAGGGGAAGCAGCTCCTGCCAGCGCCAGTTCAGATGCAGCCTCTGCTGCATTTAACAGTATTTCAGCATAGCGCATTAAAATAAAAGATTGCTCTGACCTTCCTTCAAGCACCAGCTCCTGGGGAAGGTTGGGATCGAGCCATTTGCGCACCATAAAGCCTGTGAATGCGGCAGTCAGGTCTGACGTACCGAAGGGGCCATTTAGTCCGCCGCCATTCATTTTGGTGCCGTCAGGTAAAGTAACCACCTCGTGAGTAGTGCCGTTTTGAGATAAGAACAATGACTTGTGTCCTGCGAAAGCACCGGTGGCAGTATATGCATCCGTTTGATTATAGGTTTGCGGCCCACCTATTGTATAATTGGTTGCCCCGTTCACCACACGCAGGGGTGCAATACCGCCGGCAACGCTCCCTGTGTATATTCCTCTTCTCACATCCATTACCGCTCCTTTAAAGACATCGCCTGCGAAGATGACGTTGGCTCTTAAGCGGGGTTCAGCGTCGGCAAAAATATCTGTAGGCTTATCAAACAAAAGGTACTTACCATTGTTGTCAAGCACTTTAATAGTTCCGTCAGGATTTTTGGCAATGCCATCAAATAATTCTACAAAATCAAGCGTGGGACAATTACCGGCAGAGTATCCGTTACCACCCATCAACTGGCGGGGAATATTGTAAGAATCATAACCATGGGCAAGGTCGGGCCATTTATAATCTTTAGTATAAATATTCTCAGGGCTTGAAGCATCAAAGAACATGTCAACCATATTCTGGTACTGGGCTTCTTTGTCGCCTGCAGACCATTTCTTTTTGTACAAAGAATATTTTCCCGATTTGATAATGGTGTTTGCTGCTTTGTATGCTTCCGAAAAATATTTTTTAGAAGCGGCGGTGGCGGTAGCGGGATCAAATCCTATTACCCTCACCCCGGTCTTTTGCCCGAATCCTGTTATCCTGTTGTACTTTGCCACGCTTCCTGCAAACAACATGGCTTCCGATTTAAAACCCAGCGCCACATATTTGTTGGCATAGCCTTTCACCGGGCTGGCTTCGTTCAGATTTGCAATAGCCATATCATAGTCGGCAAGTACCTGGTCCCAGGTTTCTTCTTCTGTAGCGCGGGGAACTTCTAATTGTGCCGCATCCTTTTCGGGATATTGCAGCAATGAGGTAACCAATGGTATGCCCCCGTATCTTTTTGCCAGCGCATAAAATACCATTGCGCGGGTAAAATAAGCTTCCCCGATGTAGTGATTATATTCTTCATCGCTGAAATTAGCTTTATAGGAGGGAAGCTTCTCCAGCAGGTTGTTCGCATCCCTCAGCAGGTTAAATGCCCTTACCCAATATGCTCCGTTACGCGCCCAGCCTTCAGAGGTCATAGCCTCGCCTGCATCTCTTCCAAGAGAGGAGCCTTCATTGGTTCCCGGGGTTACCAGCCAGTCATCAAAAAACTGTCTTGCAGGTGAATATTTAAAATCTTCAAAAGGCATCTGGCTATACATCCGTGATAAGTACAACTGCATTCCCTTGGAGTTGGAAAAAAGATCACCTTCATTTACAATATTTACGGGAGGAACATCAAGGTACTTTTTACAGGAGATGTTTGCAAAGCACAGCCCCAGTATGATATAAAGGAAATAATATTTAGATTTCATAATGATCATTATTAAAATGTAACATTTAAGCCTACCGAAACGGTTTTATTTAAGGGGTATAAGTAACCGTAAGTATCATTGGGATGCTCCGGATCAATATACTTTACTTTGGTAGCGGTCAGTAAATTATACGCGTTCACATAAAAACGTGTGTTCTTTATCCCGGCTTTTTTGGTCCATTTTTCAGGCAGGGTATATCCCAGCTCAATTGTTTTTAATCTTAAGTAGGCTCCGTTAACGGAGTTGTAAGAGGAGGATGCATCCGGTACTGTTCCCGTATAAGCATAATAGCCGGGCACCCATTCTGTTTTCGGATCATAAGGATCTGCTGCAGGATCTTTAGGATGCCAGCGGTCCACAAACTGCGCCATTGCACCCGATTCGCCATTCCCCCATAGCGGGATCTGCAGTTGCTCTACATATTGCACTGTGGAAAGCGCAGAACCCTGGAACAGCAGGAACAGGTCAACGCCTTTGTAAGACAGGTTAGCCGAAAGCCCGTAATTGATCCATGGCGTAGAGCTCAACTGGTAGGGATGCTTGTCCAGGTCATTGATCTCACCGTCACCATTCCAGTCTTCATAGCGGTAGTCGCCGGGTAAAGTTCCGCGACCCACATACACCGGGCTGTTCCAGATATCGTCCCATGATTCAAACCTGCCATTGCCGGTCCATCCCCACCATACATTTTGCAAACGGTCATTCTGGTTGTTTCTCCAGTTCCAGAAGGAGCTCCCGTTCGGACCTCTTTCGACATAGAGGGCTTTCACACGGGTATAGGAAAAAATGCCTTTAAGACTATAGAAAAAAGCGCCGACATTATTGTTGTGGGTAACTTCAAGGTCATACCCGTAGTTCATGTCGCTGTTCAGATTTTCCTGTGGAAGCGCAGCGCCTACCACTGTGGGAATACCGCCGTTGCGTTGCGTAAGCAAACCGTCCCGTTTTCTTACAAAGTAATCCAATGTAACACCCAGCAGCCCGTTCCATCCTATAAAATCCACTCCTGCATCAAAAGTGTGGGAAGTATACCACGTGATGGCAGGATTAACAATTCCTTTGCTGCTGGCGCTGGCAATAAAGTTCCCGTTAAATACATATCCGCCGGTAAAGTTCCTGCGATCTGTGGGCGATGTCGGATAATTATATCCCCCTACCCATTGATAAGCTGCCGCACCGTCGTCACCCGTAATGCCATAAGAAGCCCGCAGCTTTAATTGCTGCACAAATGACAGGGCATTGGATTTTCTGAAAAAATCTTCTTCCGAGATACGCCAGCCTACTGATCCTCCGGGAAAGAATCCCCACTGGTATCCCTTCGAAAATTTTGAGGAGCCGTCTTCCCGGAATAAAAACTCAGCGAGGTATTTTCCCCTGAATGCATAGTTCAACCTTCCGGCCAATCCCAGGTTGGAATACTCATACAAACCATCCGTATTCATCGTTCCTATCTGGTTTAAAGGAAGCCCGGCAAATAAATAGGGAAGAGGCAGCGCCAGGTCTCTCTGTGCCGAAAAATTGTCTCCCTGCCTTTTTTGGGTTTCCCAGATAAGCGCTGCATCAACTTTATGATCGCCTGCAAAGCTGTGAGCATAGTTCAACGAGGTCTGGCTTAAGATCTGCGAATTGTAATAAGCTTCCCTGGTTATCCTGTCGGGCGACTGCCTGGTATAGGTGGTATAGGTTTGGGAAGCTTCATCATACCGGTATTCCTTGTATTCTTTCTGGAAAATATTGTTATTGGAAAAATAATAATCGTAACTGAACAGGGTTTTTGCATATAAACCCGGTATAGCCGGTATATCATAGCGGATAGCCAGTACGGGTTGGATCCAGTTATTTTTATATACCCGGTACCCGTTTATATCTTTATCCATAAAGGATATCGGGTTGTCGCCTTCTATCAAACCGTAATATGGTTTGGTGGGGTCATCATTTGCATACGCGGGTATTTGCGGGCCCTGCCGCCAGAATGACCGTATAGCCCACCAGGCACTCTGGTAGGGCTGGTTAGTGGTTTCTGTGACCAGGTTGATATTGGCATCTAATGTGAACTGCTTGGCAATCTTTGCAGTAATGCTTGCGCGGAGATTATATTTATTATAATTCAGGTCATTTGTTTTGAAAAAGCTTCCCTGGTTCAGGTATCCGCCCCCAACATAATACTGGATCCGGTCGTTCCCGCCGGTAAAGCTTAAATTATGCTGGGTTTCAGGCGCATATTTGGCAAATACCAAAGGATACCAGTCATAGCTCTTTCTTGTACCGTTCCTGTATTCTTCAAAGACCTGATCACTGTATATAGGTGTTCCCCCGTTAATATTATGCATGGCCTGCTCATTGCGGAGCGTCATATACTGGTATATGTCTACAGTTTTAGGGAAGCCTGAAGGGAACTGGAAAGTGTAGTTGCCATCGTAGGATAAAACGCTCTCATTGTTCTTTCCTTTTTTAGTAGTGATCAGCACTACACCGTTTGCAGAGCGTACTCCATAAATGGCGGCAGAGGCATCTTTCAAAACGGATATATTATCAATATCATTGGCGTTCAGGCGCTGGAAGTCTGCCATGGAACGGGGTATGCCGTCAATAACGATAAGCGGGGAGCCAAAGCCACGGATATCAAATGCGTTATTGAATGCTCCCGGCTCTGCCGTCTTTTGCGCTACTCTTACACCGGCAATTTTCCCTGTCAGCATGTTTTGCGGGTTCTCGTTTTTGGTAGTGACCATGGCCGATCCGCTGATAGAGGACACAGCGCCTGTAAGCGTTTTCTTCTTCTGGCTGCCGTAACCTACAATAACGGTATTCTCTAATTCGGAAGCGGCTATTTTCAGTGAAATATTTATCACCTGTTGCAGGGAGGTGATCTTAACAGTCTGGGATTCGAATCCTATCGAGCTGATCTCAATAAGATCATTTACTGCCGCCTCAATAGAAAAGTTCCCTTCTGCATCGGTGGCAACGCCTTTGCCTGTGCGGCGGTTTTTTACTGAGGCTCCGGGAACCGGGTTGCCTTCGTTGTCTTTGATCTGCCCTTTGATTTCCGCGAGGGGAATTGTAGTATTCTCCCCGTCGGATAACTGTTCTCCCTTCTTTTTGATAATAATGGTTTTTTCTACGATGGAATAGGTTAACGGAGACTGGTTGAAGCATACGTCAAGCAATGTTTCAACAGTTGCATTTTTCGCATCTACGCTTACCGTTCCCATATCCCGCAGGAGCTCATCTTTGTAAAAAAAATGATAGGAAGTATGCTGCTCAATGATCTTGAAAATTTTTTGAACAGGCACATTTTTTTCATTTACTGTCAGCTTTTGTGCGTAACCTTCGGCATGAAGCTGCAGGCAGGCAGCGATCAATACAACAACCGTAAGTTTCATAATCAGTAAAGTTTTGGAAAGTAGTGGTCCCACACCGGGTGGCACCATCAATTCGGCTTTTAATTTCATACATTTGTAATGTTTGGGTTATGAAAAAACAATCCTTCGACCGATTGTATAAAAATGATTAACCCTGCTCCAGGGGTGCTGCAATCATCCCTGGTTTTTTGGCTAACCAGAATTACCGGATAATTTGTCTTTCTTCAGAAGTTCGGGGTAAGATATAATCAATAGCTTCTCCTTGTCACTCAAAAACCGCTCCTGCCGTTGTCAATAGGTACGTACGTTGATCATTACGGGAAAATAGTCAGTACTTTATCCTGTATTTTAAAATGAAGCCCGCTTTCTTCTAAAATTTTTAAAACTGTTGACAGCTTACTATCCCTTGATACAATGCCGCTGTAATGCCCCGGGGGGATGGCGCCGGCATACACGGCATTCACATCATACCATCTCTCCAGTTGCCTCATAATATGCTGTATGTCGTCGCTGATAAAGTGAAAGAGCCCTTCTTTCCAGGCGATAGCATTTACTACATTAGCATTATTTACCTGTACATTTTGCCTGTCTTTATACAGTACGGCCTGCTGATTTGGTTTTATCTTCACTGCTGGCTTTCCTGCTGCGGAAAATGCTACAGAACCTTCCAGCAGGCTGGTTTGAACAGCCGCTTCATTGGCATAAGCCATTACATTAAAGTGTGTGCCCAAAACTTCTACCTGCCAGTCTGCGCTGTTATCATTCTGATGGCTGCTCCGCACTATAAAGGAGCGGCGTTCTCCGCTTTTAGTCTCCAGACGGGCTATTTCAAAATAGGCTTCGCCTGTCAGCTCTACTATCCTGTCTTTTTCAGTAAAGGCAACCGGGAAGCGCAGTGAGGATGCCGCATTGAGCCATACTTTACTTCCGTCGGGGAGCAGGAGCTGGTATTGTCCGCCCCTGGGAGTGGAAAGCGTGTTATATAGTGTTTCTGTTGCCGGTCCGGCGGTGGTATTATAAGCCAGTTGCCCGTTGCCTGTTTTCAGTACGGTGGAATATCCCTGCCGGGCAACCGCACCCACTCCTGCGCTGTCCAGTGCCAGTTCCTGTCCGTCTGCCAGCTTTAAAACTGCCCTGTTCCCGCCGGGTTCAGCATCGGTTGCAGGAGTTTTTTCTGCTTTAGCAGCAGCAACATAGGTTGCTTTTTGATTTTTTTTTGAGAAAACAATATAGCTGATGGCCGATATACCTATTAAGAGAGAAGCTGCTGCTGCCCACCGCCAGGGTCGTAACCTGCTGTAGCTGCTCCCGGCTTTAATTGAAAGCTCCCCCGGTGTGGATTGCGCTTCTGTAATTTTTGCCTGCTGCAGGATCTTTTGAAAAATATTTTCCGATTTCGAACGGTCAGAAAGCCCGGAAAAGCTGCTGTTCTGCAATGCCTGGTCTACAAGCTCCTCCAGTTGACCTGTATTATTATATGTACGCAGGAAAGCAATGAATATAGAGAGTTCTTCGGATGATAGCTGGTCGTTAATATAACGTTCCAGCAGCATTTTGAATTGAGCTTCGTTCATATAGCAGCCGGTTGTAAAAAAAGCTTTACGGAGTAAAGACGCAAAAAAAGGATGGCAGTATGAGTGGGCGGAGAGAATTTTTTAAATAATCGTGAAACGTGAAACGACAAACGGGAAATGAAACGCTTACCGCTCACTTTTCACCTCTTACTTCTCGCGATAACATGCTGCCATAATTCGATTGACCTAACTTCTACAACACACCGGAAATGATGCAATAGAAAACGGTAATAACTCCTACATCTGAATGTGTATGAAGGTACTGGCGGATAAAATGCAGCGCTTTGCTCATGTGCGATTTTACGGTATGCTTTGATATGGAAAGTCTTGAGGCGATCTCATCAAGGCTTAGTCCCTGCTGCCGGCTTAGTGTATATACCATTTGTTGCTGATGAGGTAATTTTTCGACTGCCTGCAAAACGAGCGCTTCTGTTTCCCTGCGCAGCAATTGCTGGTCGGGCATATTGGAAATGTCTTTGAAATATTCTGAAAGGTGCTCTGCAAAAGGCTCTTCCATTATTTTTTTCCGGAGCACGCTTAATATATGGTTTCTTGCTACGATAAAAAGATAGTCGCTGAATTTTCTTACGGAGGACAGTTCTGTTCTGCGGAGCCAGATCTTTACAAACACATCCTGCACCATTTCCTCGGCTATCATTGCCGATTTGGTAAAAGTAAAAGCTACGCTGTATATTCTGTCCCAGTGAGCTTCAAATAATATTTTAAATGAAGTTTCATCGCCTTTGGATACGCTCACAAGCAATGCAGTTTCATCATATGATTGAAGGACAGACAATCTTGCAGTAGTTAAGTTCTCACATACGAAAATAAAGAATCATTGCCGTTTGAGAAAATTCTTTGCGATTGCCGGCAATTACAGGAGAAGGCGCGCCTGTAAGATATGGGATATATCCACTGGTTTCCCTGGTGTATAAAAAGGTTGGAGACATGTTATGATTTCTTTGAGGTCCCGAATGATTCGTTCAGGCGGACGAAAAACCTTGTATTTCCTTTGCGGTTATATTTTGCCGCAAAGCATCCGAAGGAATTACGCCCGCCTGAATGACCAGTCGGGCAGGCAAAAATCTCAAAGCCGCGCTAAAGAAATATATATAATTTTTGCATTTCTAAAAACATCATTTGATGCACTGCATACAAACCCTTCCTTAGGTCAGGATGACAGGCAGCAGGATGATGGTGGGGTCTATGGCAGAAATGCTTAGCGATGTATATTGTTGCAAAGCTGCATACCTTTATTAACCCGGGCTATATTTTAAAATAGGTTACATGTTACTATTCATTTTAAATATTCACCTTGCTTTAGGATGGACAGGTACTTTTTTCTACTTACTCGCTTATTTTCTGCTTAGCATTAACAAATTGGCGTCGAATCAGCGACTATACCATTTGCTGAATATTATCGGGGCCATCGGTTTAACCGTCAATGCATTTTATTATGCTGATTTTCCCAACGTAGTAGCCAATGTATTCTGGGGAATAATAGCCATTGCAGCTATCATCGCCATCAATAAGCGGAAACAAAACTAAGCTGCTGTAAAGCCTGCTTTTTATACTGCGCCAGCTTCCGGCGGTATTCGTCTTTATTGTGCACAAGGCTCAGGTAATAGTAGGCGCCATCTACGATAACAAAAATAATATCCGCAGCTATTTCCGGATCTTTTACCGACAAAACACCCTGCCTGTTGCCCTCCTGTATCACTTTTTTAAGATTATTTCTTAATGTATCCAGCAGCTTTTTATACTTGGCTTTTACTTTCCTGTCTCTGAAACTAAGCGAATAACAACTGTAAGAAACACTGTCGTCAAACAACCTGTTCCATTTATTCGAAAAAATATTATCAATGACTTTCAGCAGCGCTTTTTTCGGGTCTTTGGCATACGATCCCGGGATCTCATAGATCAGCAGGTATTTGTCAAGAATATGGTCGATCAATCCATAGATCAGGTGTTCCTTGGTTTTGAAATAGTGAATGACCAGGCTTGGGTTAATATTGATCAAAGCTGCGGTTTTTGCGATAGAAGCATTCTCGAGCCCTTCTTTCTTTGCGATTTTGTAAAATGCGTTGATAATTTCTTTCTGACGTATACTTTTAATACTTTTCCTTCCCATAATGTATATATGATGACCGGACAAATATAGGGATAAGTGATAAGTGGTAAGGTGTAGGGTATCATTCACGTTCACTGACCGCTCACTTTTCACGTCTCACTTTTCACCATTGCCTATTCCCTATTCCCTATTCCCATCCACCTCTCACCACTTTATAAAAACATTCCCGGGTTCAAGGTTAACCAATTGTAAATTTTGTGTTATGTGATAAAAAATTTATTGAATGATCATTCAATAAATTTTTGAAAATTAATATTTATTTAGCACATTTGTTTTTGCCAAAATTTATAAACCAGGACTTTTGTTCTGAAGAATCCAGAAAACTGTACTCATCTCCTCACAAAAAAAGGTTTGCTATGAAATCAACTGCTTTGATCATTTTTCTACAATTATTATGGTTTATGTCTTTATCCCAGGACATAACAGTAACCGGAACCGTCAGGTCTGCAACAGATAATTCATTGTTGCCCGGTGTGTCCATCGTGGTTAACAGATCCTCTAAAGGAACCACAACAAACAACGATGGCAGGTATTCAATAGTTGTGCCCGGGAATGCACTGCTTACATTCTCTTTTACCGGGCATTTATCGCAACAGGTACAGGTAAATGGCCGCAGGGAGATTGATGTTGTACTGGAAAAAAGCACAACCGGCGACTTAGCGGAAGTTGTAGTTACTACAGCCCTTGGTATTAAAAAACAGCAAAAAACATTAGGGTATTCGGTACAGGAGGTAAATGGAGAAACAATGGCCAAAACGAAAACGCCTACGCCACTGAGCGCATTGACCGGCAAAGTAGCGGGACTGAACATTAACAACACTACCGATTTATTCCGTAACCCCGGCATTTCATTGCGGGGCAAAACCCCGCTTATTGTTATTGATGGCATACCTGATGCGGATGCTGATCCCTACAAGATCAACGCTGACGATATAGAAAGTATCAGCGTATTAAAAGGCACTGCCGCCGCCGCATTGTATGGAGCGCTCGGCGTGAATGGCGCCATCATGTATACTACCAAGAAAGGGAAAAAAGGAAAGCTTGCTGTTGAGATAAATTCCTCTACCATGTTCCAGACAGGATATACCGTAATACCTAAAGTACAAACGACCTACGGAGATGGAGACCAGGGCGCTTATGCTTATCAGGACGGATCAGGAGGAGGCACGGAAGGCGGAGGATGGATATGGGGCCCTAAATTAGATCAGAAAGATCCGTCCACTCCAAGCGGGTATTATGAAACAACACAGTATAACAGCCCGGTTGATCCCGTTACCGGAGAGCTGGTACCTCTGCCCTGGATATCGCGCGGCAAAAACAATATCAAAAACTTTTTCCGTACGGGCATTTTATCTACCAACAGCGTTTCTGCTTCCGTCGGCACGGAAAAAGGCTCTTTCAGGGTTTCTGCCAATCATATTTTCCAGAAAGGTGTAGTGCCTAATACGGGAGTGAACAACTCCTCGTTTTCCATCGGTGGCAATTACCAGCTCGCGCCAAAGCTGAGCATGGATGCAAAGCTTACCTACAATATGGAATACTCTGATAATTATCCTACCATTGGTTATGGTCCTCCTAACTATTTGTATAATCTCATTCTCTGGATCGGGCCGGATATAGATATCCGCGACCTGAAGAATTACTGGATCCCCGGCAAAGAAGGGCTGCAACAGAGAAACTATAATCTTTCCTGGTATAATAATCCCTATTTTATTGCCAACCAGCTTTTAAACGGATACCGGAAAAACAACAGCTTTGGCCAGGTAACCTTTGATTATAAGTTCACAGATAATTTTTCAGTGAAGTTCCGGAATGGCTTCAACCAGTATGCAACCAATGCTGATCTGAAGGAGCCGTACAGCTATATTGCATACGATTATATTTCTCAGGGCAACTATTCCACCGATGTCAGCAACTATTTTGATATTAATACGGATCTGATATTAAATTATAAGCATGATTTTAATGAAAAGTTCAATGTCAACATTACTGCCGGCGGGGCAAACGCATACCGGCGCTTAGAGGGTTCCTACGCTACCACAGACGGGCTTACGATCCCTGAATTTTATAACCTGAGCAATTCCATCAACCCTCCCAAAACCACAAGTGTTTTGCAGGAACGCAGAACAGCGAGCGTTTATGGCATGGTGGATGTTGAAACCTTTGGGTTTTTATACCTGTCTGTTACCGGGCGCTATGATAAGACCTCCACGCTCCCTGTAAAAAATAACGGCTATTTTTATCCTTCGGCCGGTATTTCCGCGGTATTGTCTGATGTGCTTAAATTGCCTTCAGTTGTTTCTTTCCTGAAACTGCGGAGCTCCTGGGCTAAAGTGAATACCGGATTTATTGACAAGGATAATCCTTATGCACATCTTACAACGTATGGAATAGGGTCAAAATGGAATAATGTTCCTTCACTGATATGGCCCACTACCTATATTTCTCCTGACCTGGTGCCCGCCACTACCCGCTCCGGTGAGTATGGGATGGCATTAGGGCTTTTCAATAACAGGATCAATTTTGATGTGAGCTATTTTAGCAACCGTGATTATAACAATTTTGTGAATGTAGCGCAATCACAGGCGAGCGGCAATACCAGCGTATTGAAAAATGCTAATGTTTATTACAGGAAAGGATGGGAATTTATTGTGAGCGGCTTTCCGGTGCGTGGAAAGGATTTCAGGTGGGAAACCACTTTCAATTTCAGCAATGTGCATACCTGGCTGAAAGACGCAACGGATAATCCCGACGGGTATATCGGGCAGATAAAAGAAGGGCAGCGTACGGACAGGATCTACATGACGGCATCCCGTGCGCCGGATGGTCAGGCTATTTATTACGATAATGGTATGCAGGCTTATGAGCCTTACGGACAATTTTTCGGATACAGTGATGCCGACTGGATTTACGGATGGCAGAATAATTTCACCTACAAAAATTTCTCTCTTAATCTGTCTGTAGACGGAAGGATCGGCGGACTGATCTATTCCACTACCAACCAGAAAATGTGGTGGGGTGGAACGGCGAGAGGGACTGTAAACCAGTTCCGGGATGACGCTAATGCAGGCAACAGCACCTATGTAGGCCCCGGTGTTGTGGTTACCTCAGGAAGCATTGAATATGACAGTCATGGCAATATTATTTCTGATACCAGGAAGTTTGCTCCTAATACGACTGCGGTCAATTATATAAGCTTTATGCAGACCACCAGCGGTCAAATGCTGAATAATTATTTTTATTACAGCGGCTCGTATTTGAAAATGCGTGAGCTCGTATTCACTTACCAGCTTCCTGCCAGATGGACTAAAGGAGTCTTTAACAATGCTTCCATTTCATTTATCGGGAACAACCTGTTCATCTTTGCTAAACTGCCTAACGTGGATCCGGATGCAGAGCGGGATGAACTGCAAACTCCTTCTATGAGAAGTGTGGGTGTTAACATCAATCTCAAATTTTAATCCGGGAAAAATTTATTGAACCAAAAAATATTGTGATGAAATACTATAGATCAGTTGTATTCCTGTGTGTGCTGGCGGTATTTTCGAACTGCAAAAAATTCGAAGATTTCCAGGTGAATCCTAATAATCCCACCATTGCGGACCCGTCGTTGCTTTTGCCAACCGTGGAACGGCTTGCTTTTTCAACCATATCCAGTGACGCAGCTTTAGCCTCCCGTTATCTGGTTTATACACAAGGGGCAAGCAGTTCCCAGTATTATGGATGGCAACGCAGTTCCATGAATTACGGAAGCATTACCCAGGTGGTTAAAATGGAGCAGGAAGCTGCACGTACAGGCAAGCTGAATTACCGATATATCGGCAAGTTTCTCAAGTCTTATTTCATTGTAAGTATGACCCAGACCTTTGGCGATATTCCTTACTCACAGATGATGCAATCCATAATGAATAACAATTTTACGGATTCTTCGGCTACCCGGCCGGTGTATGACAAACAGCAGGATGTTTACCGGGGAGTGTTGGACGACCTAAAAATTGCAAGCGACTCCTTATCCGCTGATCAGGTAGCGATAGGCGGAGATCTTATTTATGACGGGGATATTCAACAATGGAAGAAGCTTATCAACTCGTTTACCTTAAGAGTACTCATGAGCTTATCTAAGAAGGAAGGAGATGCTGCTTTAAATATTAAGCAGCGGTTCAACGAAATTGTATCCAATCCTTCCCAATATCCCATATTTGAGTCAAATTCGGATAACGGTCAGTTGCCCTATTATAATATCACGGGCAATCAATATCCCTATTTCAATAATAATTCTATGAAAACCGATTTTTACCTGGATAGCAGTTTTGTGGATATATTGCAGGAATTGAAAGATCCAAGGCTTTTTGTATTTGGCAAGCCGACCCCTGCCTCGACGCTTCCTGCAGATAATTTCAATGCATACGACGGGCTTGTAGGCAGCGCCCCGCTTGACTATAATACGGCTAAGAGAGGCGCCGGGAAAGCTTCGCAAATCAATGACCGCTATGCTTACGAAGCCATCAATGAACCAAGTGTATTAATGAGCTATGCCGAAGTGCAGTTCCTGCTGGCTGAGGCTGCTGTCAGGGGATGGATCAGCGGCGATGCGGATACTTTTTATAAGAATGGTATTGAAGCTTCCCTGGATTTTTCCAATTTTAAAAATGCGTATTCATCTGCCGATATTCAAAATTACCTGAATGATGCTGCAGTAACTTTGCAAACGGGAAATGAAATAAAACAGATCGTGATCCAGAAATATATCAGCACCTTTATGAATGCCGGCTGGCTGCCATTTTACGAACAGCGGCGCACCGGGTTCCCGGTATTTGATGTGTCAGGTGCGGGCATGCTCAATGGCGGACTGATTCCCAAACGCTGGATGTACCCAACCGATGAATATACCAATAACGCAGCCAATGTAGAAAGCGCGGTAAACCGCCAGTACCCGGATGGAGATAATATCAACGGTGTGATGTGGATACTGCAATAATAAAAATAACAAGCATCAGGAATTAAAAATTTTTATCTCAATGATTTTCCGTAGCATGAAAAAATGGTTGCTGTTGGCAGGTGTACTCTTTTGTGTAGCCGGCTTAAAGGCCCAGCAAAGTAAAAAAGCCATATTTGTTATTGTGGATGGCATCCCGGCAGATGTGATTGAAAAATTAAATACGCCTTACCTGGATGCTATTGCCAAAGAGGGCGGCTATACCAGGGCGCATGTGGGTGGAGAAAAAGGGGGTTATTCTGAAACGCCTACCATATCTGCTGTTGGGTACAACAGCCTGCTCACAGGTACCTGGGTGAATAAGCATAACGTATGGGATAATGATATTGCAGCGCCCGATTATAATTACCTGACCATCTTCCGTTTTTTTAAAGAGCAGTACCCGCGAAAAAAAGCGGCCGTATTTTCCAGTTGGGAAGATAACCGGACAAAGCTTGTGGGAGAGGATCTTCCTGCTACCGGAAACCTGCGACTGGATCATCATTTTGACGGGCTCGAGCTGGATACCATCAATTACCCGCATGATAAGAAAAGAGACTTTATGCACCGTATTGATGAAGCGGTGGTGGATGCTGCGACAGCATATATAAAGAAAGAAGCTCCTGATCTGTCCTGGGTATATCTTGAATATACCGATGATATGGGGCATATGCACGGCGACAGCCCTGAGTTTTATAAGGCGGTGGAAATGATGGATGCGCAAATGGGACGGCTTTGGGCGGCTATACAATACCGTGAGAAGAACTTCAAAGAAGACTGGGTAATCTATATAACAACCGATCACGGCAGAAGCGCGGATAATGGCAAGAATCATGGCGGACAGTCAGACCGGGAAAGAAACACATGGATCGTAACGAATGCAAAAGGGCTCAATAATTATTTTAAAACCGGCAATCCGGGTATAGTGGATATCATGCCTTCCATCGCGTCCTTCTTAAACATCACAATTCCCCGGGAGCATCTAATGGAGGTAGATGGCATCCCGCTTACAGGGAATATCTCTGCTACCCACCCCAATGCTATGCTGGATAATGGTAAGCTGCGTGTAACATGGAAAGCAGTATCCAAAAAAGGCAATGCAAAAATATGGATAGCTACTACCAATAATTTTAAGGAAGGTGGTAAAGATGAATATAGTCTGGTGGCTACCGTGCCGCTTGCGAAACAGGAAGCTATTATTGATGTAAGCAATAAACCTTCTTCTTTTTATAAGATCGTTATTGAAGCGCCGGGAAATATGCTTAACAGGTGGATAGTGGAAGGGAAGTGAGTTGCAGCTATCAGCTATGGGCTATGAGCTATGAGCACCTGTAATCTGAACCCTGATAGCCCATAGCTAACAGCCCACAGCTCAATCAATAACTTCAAATTTTTACCATGAACAGCATCTCAAAATGCAGGTTTATTTTTTTGTTTTTTCTTTTAGCAGCTTCATGTAAGGTGCAGCGAAATGCTGCAGGCAATGTGAGCACCCCTTCTCTTGTAATGCAAGGCCCGTTATGGGGAGCGGTTTGGCAGCAAAAAGCCGCTGAGTACAAGGCGCTTTGCTTCCAGGCATATAATACTGCAAGAGTACAGTTGGATATCATATTGAAAGAACAGCATGAGAAGCCGCTTGCGCTTGTTACGGATATTGATGAAACTATCCTGGACAACAGCCCTTACCAGGTGCACAGCGCCTTAAGAAATGAAGAGTATAGCGACTCCTCCTGGATGGTATGGACAAAACGCGTGGAATGCGATACGGTGCCGGGAGGATTAAGTTTTTTTCAGTATGCAAAGAGTAAGGGAGTAAGTGTATTTTATATTACCAACAGGCTTGAAGCGGAGAGAGTGCAAACATTACAGGAATTGCAGCGCTGGAATTTTCCTGATGCAACCAACGATCATCTTATACTGAAAGCGGCAGGCTCGGGCAAAGGATCCCGCCGCGCTAAGGTTTCGGCAACACATGAGATCGTAATGCTGTTTGGGGATAACCTGAGTGACTTTAGTTCCGTATTTGATAAGCAACCGGAGAAGGAGAGAAATACTCAAACAAGCAATAATGCGGCTATGTTCGGCTCAAAATTTATCGTACTGCCTAATATCATGTACGGCGATTGGGAAGGAACTTTATATAATTATCAGTATACATTACCCGTAAATCAAAAAGACAGTGTGATTATAGGAAGTTTGAGAAAATACTAAAGCGTTTCCAGCCTTTCAAAAAAAGTTGGAAACCTTCTTTGGCATTTGAAACACGTCCAAGCTTTGTTTCTTTGCCTTCTTAGTCGCTTTGCGTGAATAAATCCTTTTGATACAGCCTCATATTATTTACGATCATCAATGTGCTCTTTTGTATTTTTGATAGATAGCTGTATTGATTACAAACCATATTGATCTGATGAAGCATAAGCAATTATTCCCTTTTTTATCTTTAGTGATACTGCTGGTTTCCTGTGCCGGCACAAAACATGCTCAGAAAATGACGCTGAGCTGGGAGGAAAATTTTGACCAGTTGAATGACTTTGATACTACCCGGTGGTCGAAAATCCCGCGGGGCCTGTCGGACTGGGACAGGCACATGAGTGATTTCGACAGTTGCTATGCCATGCGCGATGGCAAACTGGTATTGCGGGGCATTATGAATAACAGTGTTCCCAACGATACTGCGCGTTACATCACCGGTGGTGTATATACGAAAGACAAAGTAGCTTTTGGATCCGGGCGGCTTGAAATACATGCGAAGTTAAATGGTGCACGCGGAGCATGGCCTGCTTTCTGGCTCCTGTCGCAGGGGATGGGATGGCCTGATGGCGGCGAAATTGATATTATGGAAAGACTGAACTCCGATTCAATTGCTTACCAGACCGTACATTCACACTATACCTATACACTTAAGATGAAGAATCCCAAACAGGGGGCGACCGGTCGTATAGATCCCAACGATTTTAATACTTATGCGGTAGAGCTGCATCCGGACAGCCTGGTGTTTTTTATTAATAATAAAAAGACTTTCACCTATCCCCGTATAGTAACAGACAAAGAAGGTCAGTTCCCTTTTGATAAGTACAAATATTACCTGCTGCTGGATATGCAATTAGGCGGCAGTTGGGTAGGTAAGGTATATACCGAAGACCTGCCGGTTGAAATGGAAATTGACTGGGTAAGGTTTTATTCCTTTAAGCAAAAACGGTAGATGCTGTTGTTTTTAGGAAAAAATAACAATACCTTCATTGCACCGATTGGGACTAAACTATCTGTAATGACGGGAAAAGAGATATTTGGGCTGCAGGAACGGGTTGCTTTGTTCAATGACCAACATGCTTTCAGGCAATTGTTCAGGCATTATTACACGGGGCTTTTCCAGTTTGCAGTATCTATTGTGAAACTAAAAGAGCCCGCCGAAGAGATCGTAGGAGACCTGTTCGTGGCGATCTGGAATAAACGCTCCGCTATTACGAATATTTCAAACCTTAAAGTATACCTCTACATTTCAGTAAAAAACCGTTGCCTTAATTATATCAGCAGGAAAGCTGATATACGGAGTATTGACCCGGATCAGTTGGATACGACGTGCAGTGAGCTGGCGGCTGACCCCCTAGATCTGATCGTTGCTTCCGAGTTGCTTCAATCCGTCAATAAAGCCATCCGGGAACTTCCGCCCAAATGCAGGGTGGTATATAAGCTCGTGAAGGAAGATGGGCTTGCGTATAAAGAAGTTGCCGAAGTACTGAATATTTCCCAGCGAACCGTTGAGCACCATATTGCAGCAGCGGTCAGAAAGATCGCCGCATCACTTAATATTGATTTTTCTGCTTATCAAAAATCATCTGGTGAATACGTGAGAGGTGAGAGGTGAAAAGATAAACGCCAAAGGCTGACACTCAAAGCTCATACCTTATACCCCATACCTCACCTTGCAGCATCCTGAAAAAAATTATCTGGAAAAATTTTAATCGGCAGACTAGGGGGTGATCGTTTTTGTAGTGTCCTTACACATACAATGCAGAACATGAACGAACCCAGGGTCTTTATTTTGTTGGGGAAAAAGCTAAGCAACGAAGCGACAGCGGAGGAACTGGCCGAGTTAGAGCAGTTGCTGGAGGATAAACCTGTTGAGCCTTACGAACTGGAGCTGCTGCGGGATATCTGGCAGAAAAAGCCGGAGATAGACGAAGCATTAGTGGATGAAGAATGGGAAAAAATTTCGAACCGGCTCCACGATCAAACGGGGGCGGTATATGAATATATTCCCAAACCGGAGAAAAAGAAAATGCTCTTTCCTGCCGGGAAAATGCTGGCTGCGGCATCAGTGGCGGCGCTCCTGGTCCTTACGGTATGGCTGGTGTGGACGGGACGGGGAAAAAAAGCTGTGCCTGTTGCCGCGAGCGGGGTAAAAGACTCCGTTACGGTAGCGTTCAACGGGGAAAGGAAGAAAGTGCTGCTCCCTGATAGTACGGCTGTTCACCTGAACAGTGGCAGCCGGCTGTCATACAATAAAGATTTTGGTAAGGGTAACAGGCAGGTGTGGCTGAGCGGGGAAGCTTTTTTTGAAGTAACCAAAGACGCCGCTCATCCTTTTCTGGTGAACACCGACCGCATGACAGTGAAGGTGCTGGGTACCGTTTTTAATGTAAAGGCATACAATACGAAAGAGGATATAGAAACAACAGTGGTGGAAGGTAAGGTGGAAGTGAGCCTGAAAGAAGGCGCAGAAAAAAAGGTGATCCTGCTGCCAAGCGAGAAAATTTCATTGAAGAATAACAGGATAATTAAAGATGGTGCTGTTCCCCGTGCAACCCATCCCGGTATCAGTTATGAAGTAAAAACCGTTCAGCCTGATATCAAAGAGACCGGTATGCCTGAAGAGGCTGCATGGGTTAAAGAAAAAGTGTTTTTCTCTGATGAGCCTTTTGAAACGGTAGCCCTCAAAATGGAAAGATGGTATAATGTGCATATCCTTTTCAAAAACGAAAGGATGAAAAGTATTTTAATGAATGGCGATTTTGATAATGTGAACATTAATGAAGCGATGCATATACTGCAGATGATGGTGGGCTTTAAATATACTATACGCGATAACGATATTTTTATTGAATAAGCTTTATACACCCATATTGTAAATCCAAAAAACTTGCTTATGATCTGTCACAGTCCACCGTAAATGACCTTTTAAAAAGGGGAAGAGATTGGAGCTCTCTCCCCCGGAAAAAGCTAATGTATTGTACAGCGGAATCAGCCAGCCTGTAATGACTGCTTATTCCCCTTTATTAACTTTTCAATTCAAATGTATGAAAAAAATAAGGTACAGGCTACCTCATACAGGCAGTCCGGTATTTAAGTATTTATTGTTTATGAAAATAACCGCATTATTGTTGGTACTCCCCTTTCTTCAGGCATCTGCTCGGGGCTATGGCCAGGAGAAGTTTTCACTGAGGATGGAGCAGGTAGATGTTACAAGGGTTCTGATGGATATCCAGAAAAAGAGCCCCTATCGTTTCTTTTATCTTAGAGATGACCTTAAAAAACTTGGAAAAGTTGACGTGAATGTAAAGGATGCTACGTTGGCGGAAATCATGCACCAGGTTTTGGGTAACATATTGGCTTATAAGATTGTAAGCGATTATCTTGTAGTGATCTCTCCTAACAGGGAAGTCCTGGCTGCCCAGGCGGAAGTTAAGGGAAAAATTGTGGATGAATCGGGGAATCCTTTGGAAGGGGTATCTGTAAAGGTAAAAGGTCAAAACATCGGAGTAAGTACGGGAGCAGACGGGACTTTTTCTATTGCAGTGGATGATAAGGCTGTACTTCAGATAACAATGATAGGTTACGAATCAGTTGAAGTCCCTGTTAACGGTCGCAGGCAACTTGATAATATTGTACTTAGGATTGCTGCGTCTGGTTTAAACGAAGTAGTTGTTGTAGGGTATGGTACGCAAAAAAAGGTCAATCTTACAGGAGCTATAGGCGTAGTGAACACAGAAGATCTTAATAATATTCCTGCTGCTAATCTCTCCAATGTAATAGCAGGCCGGGCTGCCGGTATAAATGCTGTTGGCACTTCAGGATTGGCAGGTGCATCTTCCAGCATACGTATGCGTGGTAGCTTTGATGAACCGTTGTATGTGATCAACGGGATAATAAAAAGCAAAGCTGATTTTGATGCGCTTGATGCCAATGAAGTAGCAAGCATCAGCTTCCTTAAAGATGCTGCTACAGCTTCTGTATATGGTTCTAAAGCAGGTAATGGTGTTGTATTGATAACTACAAAAACCGGGAAAGCACAAAAGCCTCTGTTTGAATACAAGGGTTCTTACTCAGGTTCTACACCTACAAGACCTTTACAAAATTTTACAGCCACGCAGGAAATAGAATATCTTAACCAAATGGCTGTGACCCAGGGGCAGCCAAAACCTTACGGGCAGGAGATCTATGATTACTTTAAAGACAAGAGCTATAGTATTAATGACTATATATGGCAGACGCCCACAGTACAGCAACATAACCTGTCTGTAAGAGGCGGCACGGAAGCTATTACCTATTACCTGTCGCTGGGATATCACGACGAGAAGGGATCATATAAAAATCTTGATTACGGCAGGTATAATTTCCGTTCCGATATTACGGCAAAAGTGTCTAAGCGGTTTAAAATAAACCTTAACCTCAGTGGCAACCAGCGTAATTATGATCGCTGGTACTGGCCTTATGATGGCGCAGAAGATTTCAACGTAAGCGATTTTTACAGGGCTACCTTTAACTGGACAAGATTGTATCCTTTTTATGTGGATGCAGCAGGAAACCCATCCACCAATACAAATGATTTTCCGGTAGTCCCGGGTGCATGGCATCCTGTTGAGCTGATGGTTAACAGCGGGGGATACAGGCATACCAAATACAGAACGCTGGATGGCATTCTTCGTTTTGATCTTGATCTCGGAGATTGGGTAAAAGGGTTAAGCACCAGCCTGGTGGGGCAGTATACCGGCAACGACAAGGATATGAAATCCTTTGTTGTATTTAACAAGGCCTACATTTTTCAATCCGCCAGTGCAACAAATAAATTTATTCCTGGTCCGATAGATCCAACGAAGATCAATTTGCATAATCTCAGCGCCAATTATCCAAACATTGCTGAAAACCTGGTTTTTTATAATTCTTACCAGGTCAACTGGAACCTGCAATATGAAAGGTCGTTTAACAAACATTCTGTATCCGCGCTTGCAGTGTATGAACAGGGAGGTGAAAAAGTGAAGAACCTGAGTGGTCGTGCAGATGCATTATTGACTACTTCTATTGACCAGATTTATAATACGTCTACCGATGCAGGCAAGAGATGGTTTGACGGGAGCGAAGGCGAGACTTCACGTGCCTCCTGGATCGGTCGTTTGAATTATAATTACGATGAAAAATATATTGCCGAATTCTCCTTCCGTTATGACGGGAATTTCAGGTTTGCACCAGGTCACCAATGGGGTTTCTTCCCTTCTGTATCTGCAGCATGGCGTATCTCCGAAGAAAATTTCTTAAAAGATATTACCTGGCTTAGTAATTTAAAATTGCGGGCTTCTTACGGTACAACCGGTAATGATGACGGAGGACTTTATTACAGTACACAGGGAAGCATAGCCCCTTTTCTTTGGGGTCCAAGTTATAGCAAGAGTACCGGTTACATATTTGGTACTTCTCTCGCAGACGGGATCACCATTGGCGGAATACCCAATCCCAACCTCACCTGGTCAACTTCAAGAATGTTTAATATAGGAGTTGATTATGGATTTTGGGGTAATAAGCTGACAGGAGAGCTCGACTATTTCACCAGGAAACAGATCAATATCCTCGGGGCCCGCAATGGTTCCACTCCCACTACATTGGGAGCAACATTACCCCCTGTTAATTATGCAGCCCGTTCCTGGAAAGGGTTTGAGCTATCGGCAACCTGGAGGGATAAAGCAGGTAATGTTAATTATTCTGTATTTGGTAATATGGGATATTCTGTTGATCGTTGGGATATACTTGATCAGTCTGCCGCAGCTACAGACGGTACATATAAGGACAATTGGAGAAACGCTATAGGGAAACCCCAGGACAGGATATACGGGCTTATTTCTAAAGGTATCATAAGAACACAGGCTGATCTGGACAAGCTCCCGGCAGGGTTTACCCAATATGGCAGGGCTCCCAAATTAGGATACCTGTTGTTTGAAGATATCCGCGGTCAGAACTTTTCAGAAGGCCCTGACGGTAAAATTGACGATAACGACATGACCTATCTTTCCAACAATGGAGCTCCCCGTATCAATTATGGTATAGGTTTCAGTGTGGAATGGAAAGGTATAAGTGTGAGCGCATTGTTGCAGGGTGTAGGCGCATACGATCGCATGATCAGTACGATGAACGGAGGCGGTGTATTCCAGGTGGATCGTCCTTACTTTGAATTGTGGGCCTCCGACTACTGGACGCCTGAAAACCCCAATGCGAAATACCCGAGAGTGTCGGGCGAATGGATGCAACCGGATATTGGTGGCGGACCTTCTACCTTCTGGTTAAGAAATGGCGCATACATGCGGGTGAAAAACCTGGAAATTGCTTACACCCTTCCCAAAAGATGGCTGAGCCGGGCCGGTATCGGAAGGATACAGGTTTTTGCAAATGGCACTAATCTCCTATGCATTTCCGGCATGAAGGAGCAAGATCCTGAGCAGAAAACACTGGATTCCTATCCATTGATGAAAACCTTTACAGGAGGGGCATACATTAACTTCTAAATTATTGAAGAATGAAAATATTAATGCGTCATAAAATAATACAGGTATTGCTGTGCTTTTTATTTGCAGCGACAATATCTTCAGGATGTAAAAAGGTATTGGATTTAGAAGATACATCTCATTATCCCGCAAGCGGCATTTTTGATGATGAAGCTACCGCCAATGCATACCTGAGCAATCTCTATGCACGTACTTTTAGCGGGTGGCCGCTGAATATGGGAAACAATGCCGATGAAAGTGGGGGAATAAATGGAGATGGCTGGATCACTACTGATAACGGGGCAATGCAATTTTGGCCCTACGGTGTTATCAGAAATATCAATACGCTGTTGCAGGAAATGAACACCAGCGTGCTTCCCCAGAATAAAAAAGATCCGATGATTGGTCAGGCGAAATTTCTAAGGGCATTCCTGTATTTCAGGATGGTATATTATTATGGTGGTGTGCCGATTATAGAAGTCCCCCAGGACTACCAGACAGATGACCTTATGGTAGCCAGAAATTCCACAGCGGAGTGCTTTGATTTCATCATGAAAGACCTTACTGAAGCTGAATCAGTACTCCCAATTAAATATGATGGCAGTGATCGCGGCAAAATTGACCAGGCATCTGTAAAAGCTTTTAAGGGAAGAGTGTTGTTATATAAAGCTTCGCCGCAGTTTAATCCATCTAATCCTTATGATAATGCATATTGGGCAGATGCTTATAATGCTAATAAAGCAGCGAAAGATTTTCTTGATTTGAACGGATATGGCTTATTGGAAAATTATACAGATGTATTTGAAACGAAAGGTCACAAAGAAAACATCCTGTCTGTTATTTATACCAATCCTGCCAAAACAAACGGTCGTGGTGAGGATGCTGTACGTCCTTTATCAGAATCAAAAAATGCTACCGGTGGTGATCAGCCGATATGGGCAATGGCAGAAGCATTTCCCATGAAGGACGGTAAAAAGCCCGGTGACCCAACCTCTGCCTATACCTATAATGTACAAACCTTCTGGAAAAACAGGGATCCGAGGTTTGATGCTACCATTGTATGGAATGGAGCTATTTATGAACTGAGCGGTATATCAGGCCGTCGTCAGTATACTATGTCGGGGATCGCTAAATCAATGGATGCATTTGGGTATATTATACAAGGTGAAAACCATTATCGTACAGGATTATATTGCAGGAAAGGTATAATGGAGCAATTGCCATCAACACAGGTTACATTAAATGATGTAGACTGGCCGGAAATACGGTATGCAGAAGTATTGTTTAATTATGCCGAAGCGGCAAACGAAACAGACAAAAGTAACGAAGCGCTCGATGTGTTAAAAGCTATTCGTCATCGGGCTGGTATTGAAGCGGGAGGTGATGGTATGTACGGACTGAAGAGCGGGATGACAAGAGAAGAAATGCGTCAGGCAATACTGGATGAAAAATATGTGGAGTTTATGTTTGAAGGAAAGCGTTTCTGGGATCTTCGTCGTCACCGTATGTTCAACAAATTAGATGGGATGCGCAAATATGGGATAATGGCTATGAAGGTAAATGGTCATACAATGGAGCAGATAACTGAAGATGACATTGCCAAAGCGAATGCTTTCGAGCTTTTGCCCGAATCATTCGAATACCAGGTAGTTGAATTGATCACCAATGGTCCGACCCAAATGGTGATGCCGGATAAATATTATTTCTTTCCAATACAGTTATCTAATATAAATCAGAATCCTAATCTCAAGCAAAATAAAGATTGGGGAGGGGATTTTGATCCCACATTACATTAAGTCAGGCAGTTAGTTTGGACACATAAGGGAACCGGTTTGGCGTTTGCCAGGCCGGTTATTCCTCCATTTTTTTGTATTCAAAAAATATTAGTGATAGTATGGGCTCGTTAATATCTTTATAGGATGAAACATTATCTTCTCTGTACTTTCCTTTTTTCTCTTCTTTCGTTATCCGTAGTATCTCAGCAACGAACTTTGTCCATCGTACCTGAACCAGCGGAATTAATAAGAGGAAAAGGCAGCTTCCTGCTCGATGCAAAAACAATAATAGTTGCAGAAAACAATGATGCCGGATTAAGGCATCTTGCCGAAACTTTTACCGGATGGTTATCGCCGGCAACAGGGTTCCAACTGAAAATCGCTGACCATGCGGTTACGTCGGTGAAATCAATTGAGCTTTCGTTAAATGCATCTATAAAGGACATTAAGACGGAAGAAGGATATCTGCTGGAGATAAGCAGCAATCGTATCCATTTGTCGGCAGCAAAGCCTGCCGGTATTTTTTATGGTCTGCAAACATTGAGGCAGCTCCTGCCGCCGGCAATTGAATACCAGTCAAAGCAAGCTGTTGTATGGGAAATCCCTGCAGTGAAGATTACAGACTATCCGCGTTTTGGATGGCGGGGACTGCTGCTGGATGTCAGCCGTCATTTTTTTACAAAGGAATTTGTAAAGAAATACGTTGATGAGATGGCGCGGTATAAATTCAATATTCTGCACCTGCATTTAACAGACGACCAGGGCTGGCGTATCCAGATCAAATCATTTCCCGGGCTCACCGAAACAGGCGCCTGGCGGGTGCCCCGCACCGGGAGATGGTGGACTTACGAGCAGCCAAAGCCGGGAGAAGCAGCTACTTACGGTGGTTTCTATACCCAGGATGATATCAGGGAGATGGTGCAGTATGCCCGGGAACGGAATGTGGCTATCCTGCCTGAAATTGATGTGCCCGGTCATTCACTGGCGGCTATTGCTTCTTATCCTTATTTATCGGCAACGGGATATTTATATCCTGTAAATCCGGGCAGCAAGTTTTATAATATTGAAGATAATACGCTCAATCCTGCTGACGAGCGGGTGTATGATTTTCTTGATAAAGTATTTGGAGAAATAGCGCAGCTTTTTCCTTATCCCTATATTCATATAGGAGGCGATGAATGTACCAAGACCTTCTGGAAAAAATCTGCGGTAGTGCAGGACTTTATGAAAAAAGAAGGCATAAAGTCAGAGCATGAATTGCAGAGTTATTTTATCAAACGGCTTGAAACCATACTAAAGCAGAAAGGAAAAAAGCTTATTGGCTGGGATGAGATCCTGGAAGGCGGTCTGGCGCCTGACGCTACCGTGATGAGCTGGCGGGGAATGTCCGGAGGTGTAGAAGCGGCGAAGCAGGGACATAATGTGGTAATGACACCGGCAGATAATGTTTATCTCGACCTGTACCAGGGCGATCCTGCAACGGAGCCTGACACCTACAGTATGCTGCGGCTTAAAACCTGCTATCAGTGGGATCCTGTTCCCCGGGATGTAAAGCCTTCTCTTATTCTGGGTGGACAGGGTAACTTATGGACTGAATCTGTGCCCACAGACCGCCATGCGGAATACATGACATGGCCGCGGGCGCTTGCACTGTCTGAAGTGTTTTGGTCTCCTGTACAAAAGCAGCAGTGGCCTGATTTTCAGAACAAGCTCGAAGCACAATTCCACCACCTCCGGGCCGCAGGTATCAATTATTCCCGTGCAGCCTATGATGTGCTTGCCACTACAACGGCAAAAGACAACAAACAGCTTTTTGCTGAGCTTACCACTGATATAGATAGCTTAACCATCTACTATACTATTGACAATACCAATCCCGACAATTTTTCAAATGAATATAAAGGGCAACCAATACAAATCCCTGAAGGTATATACCAGTTAAGAGCAGTTGCTTATAAGGATAATGCGCCTGCGGGAAATATATTGATCCTTTCAAGAGAAGACCTGGAAAAAAGAGCCAGGCACAAATAATAATAAATATGAAGCTGAAATATATTTTGTTCTGTATGTGTTTTGTTGCCACCGGTGTTGCACAAACGCACAAAGTAAGCAAAGAAGTGCTGCCAACATCTTCGCAGTCAGCATGGGCTGATGCTGAAATTGGCGCTATCATTCATTTTGACCTGGTGAATTTTGTGCCTGGTTATGATTTTAGAAAATGGGGAACACATCCGCCTGCGTCTGTATTCAATCCTTCACAGCTTAACACAGATCAATGGGTGAGGGCGGCCAAAGCGGCAGGCGCTACTTATGCAGTGCTGGTAGCAAAACATTGTTCAGGATTTAGCTTGTGGCCAACGGAAGCACACCCTTACAGTGTTAAAAATGCACCCTGGAAAAATGGTAAAGGTGATATTGTGAAAGATTTTATTGCTTCCTGTGAAAAATACAATATCAAACCCGGTATATATGCCAGCGCTGCGGCTAATGGTTATTGTTATGTTGATAATCCGGGAGTAGTTCAGCCGGGCAGTCCGTATACGCAGCAGCAGTATAATGCCATTGTAACAAAGCAGCTCACCGAGCTATGGAGCAATTATGGAAAATTATTTGAGATATGGTTTGATGGTGGTGTGTTGCCTGTAAAAGATGGCGGTCCCAATCTTGCGCCCCTGCTAAAAAAATTACAGCCCGAAGCTATTTTATTCCAGGGTCCTGCCGATGCAAAAAATCTCATTCGCTGGGTGGGCAACGAAGAGGGACTTGCACCATATCCAAACTGGAGCCGCAGCGATGCCGGCACATCTGCAAGCGGCACGGTTGCTATTGATAATATTCATGGAGATCCTGATGGCAGGATATGGTGCCCCGGCGAAGCAGATTTTCCGCTGCGCAGGGGCTGGCAGGGCGGATGGTTCTGGAAAGCCGATGGTCAGACATTGCTTACGGTAGACCAACTGCTGTATAATTATACTTCGAGCGTTGGCAAAAATGCAAATATGCTGTTAGGGATAGTGGTTGATACCAGCGGGCTGGTGCCTGCAGAGGATGTACAGGTGCTTGAAACCTTTGGCAATGAATTGAAAAAGCGTTTCTCAAAACCAATCGCTGAGATAAAAGGTTCCGGGAAAAGTCTTGAACTTACTACAGGCGCATCACCGGTGAACGTGCAATACATTGTGATCAAAGAGGATATTAACCATGGTGAACGCATAAGAAAATATACTATTGAGCAATGGAAAGACGGCAGTTGGCAGCAAATTGCTGATGGTATTTCGGTGGGGCATAAACGGATTCACGCATTGCAGGGTGTAAAAACTACCAGGCTCCGGTTAACCATAACAGCGTCATCGCAGACGCCGGAACTAAAACAATTCGCGGCATATTAATAGTTGACTTTTTTATAATAATGCTATTGTTATGCCAAACGTGAAATGACAGACGATAAATGTGAGAGCCTCACATTTATCGTCTCACTTCTCACAAAGAAATACGACAAATTATTGTTGACATAGCACTATAAGTTCTGATCATTTCATTATGAAGCATTTTTATTGTACAGGAATTTTATTGTCTGGTCTGTTGGTCTGCACTTTTTTTTCGCAGGCTCAGGTCTCATTTGAGACAACTACGATGAGCATAAAGATCAATGCTAAAGGACATCTGGAAAGTTTGCAGGATAAAAAAGGAAGGGAATATTTAGCCACTGATGAGCCATCTCCGTTGCTGGCAGTAATGGCAAATGGAAAGTTATTGTTGCCTGATGGCATGGAATGGCGTAAAAGTTCTTCTACTATACTTCTGCATTACCCCGAATGGAAGGGGAAGGCATCCATTCGCGTGACCAATAGGAAAGATTATATAGTTTTTGAGCTCACCAGAATAGATGATAATGCTTCAGTAGAATATGTGGTTTGGGGACCATATCCTACCGTCATACGTAAGCGGATAGGCGAAACAGTAGGCACCGTATGGGACGACAGCTTCGGTATAGGGCTGCAGGCGCTCAATATAAAAACACTCGGCGGCTATCCTACCAATGACAATGATGTAGAGCCTTCTTTTGATATTTTCTCGGAGAGCAGCGGACTGAAAGATATTTCACCGGATAAAAAAGTGCTCTACAGGGGGCAGACAGCGAAACTCACGGCATTTGGCAGCGTCATACAGGCCTATTGCCGGAACAGGAATAAGACAAAGATCATTGCAAACTGGGGGCATGACAAATATGTGGTACCTGCATACCCTGAAGATGGAGGTGTCGTCGGAACAAAAATTGCTTTATGGGGAGCGCCGCAGGACCAGTTGTTATCCGTTATTGAAAAAATAGAATTAGGGGAGGGACTTCCTCATCCTGTTATTGACGGCATATGGGCTAAAAGATCTCCGGCAGCCACTTCGTCTTACCTGATCATGGGATTTGGGGAAAAGACGCTCGGCGAAGCGCTTGATCTTACGAAAAAGGCGGGATTGAAATATCTCTATCACCCCGGGCCTTTCGAAACCTGGGGGCATTTTAAGCTGAATGCCAAGGAGTTTCCCGATAACTGGCAGAGCATGAAGCGCTGTGTGGATATTGCAGCAAGGCAGGGTGTAGACCTGGGCGTACATACCTTATCGTCTTTTATTACTACAAATGATCCTTTTGTTACACCTCTGCCGGACAAGCGGCTGGCTAAAGTAGGATCGAGTACTATTGTCTCGTCTATTGATGAAAAAGCTACTGTTGTTACGATCCAATCTCCTGAATTTTTCAACCAGATGAAGAACAATAACCTGAAAACGGTTATGCTTGGTAGTGAGCTGATCCGTTATCGCGATGTCTCTGCCACTGAACCCTGGCAATTACTGGATTGTGTTCGGGGTGCATTTGGCACAAAGATACAAAGCCACCAGGCAGGCGATACTATCTCTAAACTCATGGATCATGGCTACAAGGTTTTCTTGCCTGATATGGCGCTGCAAAACGAAATAGCTTCCAATATAGCTGCGTTATTCAATGCAACGGGACTCAGGCAAATATCTTTTGACGGCTTGGAAGGAAGCTGGTCCACCGGTATGGGGCAGTATGCACGCCAGTTATTTGTAAAAAAATGGTATGATCTCCTTAAGCCTGAATTAAAAGGGCATGTTATTAATGATGCAAGCGGGCCCGGTCATTATTTCTGGCATATTTTCACCAGGATGAACTGGGGAGAGCCATGGTATGCAGGTTTTAGGGAAAGCCAGACACAGTACAGGCTCAAAAACCAGGAGTACTATTATCGAAACCTTATGCCTCGGATGCTTGGATGGTTCAAACTGGGCAGCGTAACCAGCATGGAAGACCTGGAATGGCTACTCGCAAGAGCAGCAGGATTCGATGCAGGCTTCGGACTATCCGCATCCCTGGATGATCTTAAAAAAAATGGCCGGCTCAATGAATTGCTCAATACTATTTCAGAGTGGGAGAGCGCGAGACTAAGCGGAGCTTTCAATGCTGTTCAGAAGGAAGCATTGCAGGATATAAACAAGGAATTTCATCTCGCTAAAGCAGATGGGAACGCATGGCAACTTTATCCTGTTCGTACCGCTACCATACAGCACCTGCAAAAAATAAAGCAGCCGGGGGAACCCATATATTCTGAAAATAATTTCAATAACCCTTTTGAAGGGCAACCGTTGCGGTTTATTGCATATATAACAGGGGAGTCCTCTTCTGCTGCATGGGATCATCCTTCCATAGAAATAAACAATTATGCCAGGCTTGAAGTACCCTTCTCCGTTAGTAAAGGACAATGGCTCGTCTGTGATGGGAAGGCAATCCGGCTGTTTGATGAGCATTGGAAGATAGTCAGTGAAAAAACCACTTTACAGATACCGGTGATCATAAAAGGAGATAATAAAATTCTTATAGATGGTGCGGTTACGGGTGAACAATCTCCTGTTGTAAAAATAGAATTCCGTGCGCTGGGGGACGGAGAGCGCATTACTGCAATCGAAAAGTAAATGTTCATATTGTTCGATAGTTATGCAACAATACATGCTTCATGAAAATGTCACGATTATTTTTGAGTTTGCTGATATCAATGTCCTGTATTGGTAGGGCGGAAGCCCAGGTTACTTTTCAGTCCTTGCTAAGGGAAATGGCAGACAGATCAGTGCTTGCAAAATTCCCTCAATCCGGGTACCGGTCGCTGCAGTCCAGCAGTTACAACAGGGCCTCTGTAGTAAAAGATTCGGCAGGCTGGTTTGCAGACAGCGACGGTACGGGTTTTATCCGGAAAGAGGAAAATAACGGACATGAGGAATGGGTGGTAATGGAGCATACCGGGCCGGGTGCAATAACCCGGATGTGGGCGCCTTATTTTTATTATGGAGGATTGGATGACCTGGAAGGCCCGGAAGTCAGTATCTATCTTGACGGTGACCCACACCCTGTTATCAGCGAAAATTATTTTAAATTAATTACAGGGAGAGGATCCTTCCCGGTTCCGTTGGCACAACGGACGGCGCGGGCAGGGGACAGTTATCTTCCCATCCCTTTTGCAAAAAGCTGCAGGATCACTTTTAATAAAAAGCCATTTTACCACATCATCAGCTATCGGGCTTATCCGCAGGGGACAAACGTTGTCAGTTTCGATATGGATCAGTTGCATTTAAACATGCATGTTATAGATGACATTGCGCAATCGCTCTATAGCTCTTTTACAAAAGATAAAGGTGTTGCTGTTCACAGAAGCGGTTTGTTAAGTGCGGGGAAAGAAATATCATTGGATGTTAGAAAAGCAGGGGCTATACAGGAATTTACTATTGACCTTGATCCTGTACAGGTTAAGGAGCACCCGGAATTATTGCGATCTCTTGTATTGCAGATATCCTTCGATGGTAAACAGACTGTATGGGCACCGGTGGGAGATTTTTTCGGGAGCTCCGATGCATTGCATCCCTTTCAGACTTTTACCCGCTCGGTGAATGCGTTAGGGCAGTTGAGATGCACCTGGGTGATGCCTTTCAGATCTTCTTTTTATTTCACACTCCAAAATCTCGGTAATACAAGTATCCATATAAAGGACCTGTCCATAAAATACAGTGACTGGCTGTGGGACGAACGCTCCATGTATTTTCATACCAACTGGAGAAGTGATGAGTTGCTTGCCGGTGATACTTTTAAGGACTGGAACTTTATTGACATTCATGGTAAAGGTGTGATCGTGGGCGATCAGTTAACAGTATTGAATCCGGACGATGGATGGTGGGGAGAAGGAGATGAGAAAATTTATATTGATGAGGACCGGGATAAAAAATTCCCCTCACATTTTGGTACGGGCACAGAAGATTATTATGGGTGGGCAGGGGGAGAAGTTCCTGGTAAAGATGATGTGTTTTCCCATCCTTTTCTTGCAAATATAGAAGTGGGTTCTGCTACGCCGGTAAGAAGAGGCGCCAAGGGATTTAATATTTGCACCCGCGTCAGGGCGCTGGATGCCATACCCTTTTCAAAACGCCTGGTGTTTGATATGGAAGCTTCGCCGGGAACACAGATACGCAATGCCTGGAATTTTTTAGATTATTCAGCAATGATATTTTGGTATGGAAGGCCGGGGACTGTTGACAACAGACCGCCGCTGCCGGAGCAGGCGCTAAAGCCGGTCATTACACTTGCACAAATTGATAGTTTATCCAATGCTGTTAAAGCAGTACTGGACAAATAGTGTTTCTTATGCATAAAATAGCGTTCATATTGACCATTTCCTTTTTTGCAAATGGCTTGTTATATGCCCGGCAGAAGACTTTGCATTTCGTAGGCGAATTGTATACCCGCAATATTCTTGAAGCAAAATACGCTGGTTCTTTTAGTAAGGGTGATACTGTCTCATGGGAGTGGTACGTAACAGGCAGCGCCAATGAAAGTGGAGATCTTTTACAGGGCATCCATACCCACCAGTTAGTATTGCTAAGCAGCTATGCGGGCAAATTTATCCGTTGTATAATGACGATAAAGAATGTAAATGGAAAAGTTGTAAAACTAAGTGCAATTACTGACCAGCCTGTGAAAGATATGGATAATCCCCATACCGGTTGGTTTAAAGATGCCGGATTGGGATTGATGCTGCACTTTTTAAAAGATGTATATGCTACCCAGGGCAATAGCCGCGATTGGAATAATATAGTAGACGGTTTTGACACCGAAAAATTCGCAACTGACTGCAAGGCTGCCGGAGTGGGATATGTGCTCTTCGCCCTGGGGCAGAACTCCGGATACTATTGTTCGCCCAACAAGGCATATGATAGTATTGTGGGAGTGGCACCAGGGGAACTGTGCAGTCTCCGTGATCTTCCGGCAGATCTGTCTGCATCGCTAAGGAAAAGAGGGATACGCCTGATGTTTTACCTGCCCGGTAACCCTCCTATTAATAATCAGCTTGCTACAGATAAATTCAGATATACATTCGGAAAAGATTCTCCAACCTCGCAGTATACACAGGTCTGCTGGGAGGCTGTAATACGGGAGTGGAGCCTTCGCTATGGCAAATCACTTTCGGGATGGTGGTTTGACGGCATGTACAGCGGGGGAATTATCGAGACGAGATCCGATATGTCTTTGCCGCATAACATCAGTACACATACGCTGGCGGCAAAGGCAGGCAATCATGAAAGTATTATTACGTATAACTATGGCGTGCAGAAGATCAAATCCAATTCTTCCTATGACGATTATAGTGCCGGGGAAAAGCAGGATCTGGATGAAGTGCCTGCGGACAGATGGGTAGCTCCGGGCGTACAATGGTTCTTTTTTACCTATCTGGGTAAATGGTGGGGACAGGAAGGTCAGCGGTTTGATACCAATGTATTGACTGACTGGGTGCAAAAAGTATTGAAGGGCGAAGGGGTCGTTTGTTTTGATATTCATGCTGATGCTACAGGTCGTATATCTCCCAATCATATTGCACAGCTAAAGGCTGTACGTCACGTTTTGGATGATATGCGAAAAAGCAAATAACACTTTTTGTCATCTTTCACATATCGTGTATGAATGCTTTGAAATATACCTTTTTGTGTTGCGTGCACACCATGCTTGTCTTTTCTTTCCGGTCTGCTTATGGCCAGGATATAGTTATTAAGAATGATAAAGTGATCAGGACGCTACGTTATTCAGATAGTGTATGGCTTACTGTTAGTGTGTCAAGGGCAGATGGCTCTGACAGGCTGGATATGCAAAGTGAAGAGTTTCATATCCTTGGAATGAATGACCACACCCTCACGGCAAAAGATTTCCGGGTGAAAGGAATGCCTGTAGCGGAACATCGTGGCGATACTAATATGCTTACAATACGTTATGGGCGCCGTCATGACAGACACTATACTAATGATGATCCTGCAACGGTAGAAGTATGCTATACCACATTAAAAGGGGATGAGGTGATCCGGAAAAAAGTTATACTGCAATTTGATGCTCCTGCTGTTGTTGACCGCCTCGAGGTGGAGCGTTTTGTTGCACGTGCAAAAGAATCCGGCGGCGGCAGGGGCGAGCCTGTTTTTATGAATGATAAATGGTTTACCGGACTGGAATATCCTGCCGGCTATAGCCGCCATACGGATGGCAATACGCCAAAGGCATACAGCCGTCATTATGAAATGGTGGGCAATTATAGTTTTATAGACCTGGAAGAGCGGGATATTGAGCCGCATGGGATTGCAGGAATGGTAAGATTAATGCATTTCCCGGGATATGCGAAAGGAGCCGCACAGGGTAAATATTGCATTGAAAGCAAAACTTCGGTTATGGGTATAGGTAAGCCCGGTGATAATGCAGAGAACGGCTTTATGAATTATCTTGCCACTATCTGGAAAGCCCCCCGTTCTTTTCTTCACTATAATAACTGGTTTGAGCCGAGGGCTAAGGACCTGAAAGGAGATGCGCTGATTGATATCTTCAGGGCTTTCAGGTCAGCTATTGCTCCTTATGGTGTCAAGATGGATGCCATGGTAGCTGATGACGGCTGGCAGGATCATGAATCTATATGGCAGCCAACGCCCAAATATTTTCCCAATGGGATTGCTGATATGAAGCTATTGAGCGAGAAGCTGAAGCAGGAAGGTACGGGCTTTGGATTATGGCTTTCTATCGGTGGCACCAATGCAGGGGTTCCATGGGGAGAAAAACACGGTTATCTTCCTGCAAAGCCCAACAGCTATTTTGCCCGTTATTTTCGTTACTACTCTCTCTCGCATCCTAAGTACAAAGAGGAAATGCTGCGGCAGGTGCCCCGCCTGGCCAAAGAAGCGGGACTGGTATACTTTAAACATGATTTTAACCAATTGTCTGACCTGAATGATAATGCTGGGCATCCTCCGACGGACCGCCACGGGCATGAGGCTAATCTTGATGCCATGCTGGAGATACTAATGGCAACCCGTAAGGTAAACCCTGCTATTTACCAGAATATTACGAACTGGATATGGTTTTCTCCCTGGTGGCTGATGTATGCAGATGCTTTATGGATGCTTGCGGGTGATGACGGGCTGAACGGCAACTGGCCGGAAATTTCATCGAGGGCAATGGCTACTACCGACAGGGACACTTATATCTGGCGCATGTGGGGAGATACTGCAGACAGACCGTTGGTGCCCATTTCCAGGTTGATGACGCACGGTATTATTCGCACCAGCACCGGCCGGATGGAAAGCAAAGAGGATACTGTGCAGGACTGGCTGGAATATGTATTGATGCATTATGCAAGAGGAACTTTGTTGAAGGAATGGTATATCTCACCGGAAGTGATGTCTCCGCAGCATTGGAAAGCATTATGCACCGTCCATAACTGGGCTGCTGCCAATGAAAAATATCTGAACCATACTGTTTTTGTGGGAGGAAGACCGGACGAAGGTAACCCCTACGGATATATCGGCTGGAACGGTAATAAAGCTGTATTGGTAGTCAGAAATCCCGGTGCGGTTACTTCCGCATTACGAATACCGTTTGATGGATCGGTACAATATCACATGCAGAAAACCAAACGCTATCATGCAAAAGTAATATTCCCTTACAGGGACGAATACCCTAAAACTTTTATATCAGGTCAACCAATGGTAATTGAGATACCCGGATACGCTACGATGGCTTTTGAAATAAGCGAAGGGAAAGCCGGGAAACCGGCTGCAGGAAACCTGCCGGAGATAAAAGATATAGTTAAGACTGACAGCAGCATCACTATGTTTTTACCGGCAGATGCAGGAACACGCTGCGACCTGCTGGTGATCGCTTACGATACTCTGCCTGGCCTGGCGATTAACGGGCAGCAGCTTACTCCTTCACGTACCAGCAGATCTGCGATCAATGCTTTTGCCGGCTATGCCATAGCAGGTATGCCAAGTAAAACAGCACGCTCCTGGAAGATGGCCGTATATGATCTGAGTGCAATGGCGGGCAAAAATATCACTATCAGCTTTGATCCTGCTATATCTGCTGACACGGAAATACATTTGCTGATGGAACGGAAAGTGATACAAAAGTCTTCCCCAACTGTTCCTCCCAATATTCCATGGACGATCACCCCGGATACGAGGAGGCAAACTATTCAATTGAGATAAGCGTTCCTGGTCCATTATCCGGATCATTTACCTCATGGCTATACTCTAATGAAAATTACAATACCATTGTATCCATCCATAGAATGTTACAAAGTCATCAACCCCTTGCGCATTCTTTGCGTAATTCGTCAGCGCGCTTTGCGGTAAAATAACCGTAAGGGAAATACAAAGCCTGCCTGTCGGCAGTCAGGTTTTTCGCCCGCCTGAACGAATCATTCGGGACCTCAAAGAAATCATAACTTGCTTATAATTCTTTTAATAAACAAAGAAATCCAACAGGTATATCCATGTTTTGCAGGTGCCTCTGCCCGGATCATTTGAAATGCGCCTTTGCCCTGCTCTCCTGATGGTTTATAAATTTTATTTTTATACATTTGGCTATTGCTTTCTTAATTTATCCCTTTCATGTATCACCAACTGACTGACGATGCTTTGATGCGATTGCTGCGTAACAGTGATGCGGCGGCATTTGCAGAGATATACCGGAGATACTGGGAACGGCTGGCGCTGCAGGTGCTAAGGGTAATACATTCGAGGGAAGATGCCAGGGATATTGTTCAGGAGGTGTTTGTTTCCATCTGGAAACGCCGTATGGAAATTGAAGTGAAGGGACCCCTGATAGGGTATCTCCTGAAAAGTGTGCGGAATATAGCTATACGGTACATTGAAAAGAATATCACCCGTGATCATTATTTACAAACATTATCTGATAATATAGTTGCGAATGAAGCTGATCCTGCCGGGTATTGCGAATACAGGGAATTACAGCATAAATTAAAGCAGGCTGTTGCAAGCCTGCCTCTTAAAATGCAGGAGGTATATCTTTTAAGCCGCAACGAGAAAATGTCTTATAAAGAGATCGCAGACCGCCTGGGTATTGCGGAAAATACAGTGAGAAAACAATTAAGCAATGCGCTTAAATTGCTTCGGACTTCAGTAAGCGAGCTTACAATATCGATGCTTGTATGCCTGGCAACAAGATTTTTTTGAACAGGTTGATGATATTTATTGTTTATAGTTTATTGTTTGAAGTACCGCTGTGTAACCGTAAACCGTAAACTGTAAATCATAAACCCTAAACCCGGGCAACAATATTTTCTGATTTTTTTCTTCCCCATCTACTACTTTTTTGCTGTTCATGTAACCTGTTATAACGTGGAACTTCTGTAAAAGGTTCTTGTCTTAATAATTATGACGAAAGAGGAGGCTATCATCTTACTTCAGCGTTACCGGGAAGGTCTGTGTTCTGAGGAAGAAAAGCAAGCGGTAGAGCGCTGGTATGCATCATTGGAAGCGAAAGGAACATGGACGTGGACAGACGAAGAAAAGATTTTATTCGGAGAAGAAGTATTTGAACGCATATCTGCGGAAGCTGCTGAATACAGGGGAAATACAGTAATACGAATGCCTAAAAGAATTGCATCGTGGAAAGTGGCAGCCGCTGTTCTGCTGCTGGGAACTACCACTTTTATGTGGATATTATTGTCGGGAGGTAATAAAAAGAAGCAACCGATGGAACGTATTGCTGTAGTTCAGGATACTAATGATGCTCTTCCGGGAAGATCGGGGGCTATTCTTACGTTATCGAACGGACAAAAGATTTTGCTGGATACTACTGCTGACGGAATGATACCGGTGCAGGGCGGACCAGCTATATTGAACAGCAACGGAACGCTCACTTATGACGATCGCAACGGTGCCGGCATTGTCGCATATAATTCAATTGTTACCCCCAAAGGGAGGCAATACAGGCTGGTGCTGTCTGATGGAACAAAAGTGTGGTTGAATGCTGCATCGTCGCTTTACTACCCGGTTTATTTTACCAGAGGAACAAGGAAGGTGGAAGTTTCCGGTGAGGCATATTTTGAAGTAGCGGAAAAAAAAGATATGCAGGGAAAAAAAGTTCCTTTTGTTGTAAAGGTAAATCATGGATCGGGCAGCCCTGCTGAAGTACAGGTGCTCGGCACTCATTTTAATATCAATGCCTATGACGATGAGCCTGATACGAAAGTAACATTGCTGGAAGGAAGGGTGAGTGTGAGTACTGCTGCTGTTGAACCGGTGATGATATTTCCCGGTCAGCAGGCAAGCGTGGATAACAAAATTGAAATAAATAAAGAGGTTGATCTTGATCTCGTGATGGCATGGAAAAACGGCACCTTCAATTTTAAGAATGCGGATGTAAAAGCGGTAATGCGCCAGGCGGAGCGGTGGTATGATATCAGGGTGGAATATCCGCAGGGTATTCCCAGGGATACCCTGAACGGGGGAATTTCCCGCGATGTAAAGCTTTCGGAATTCCTGGACATTATACGTTACAGTGATATCCGGGCCACCATACAAAATGGTGTAGTAGAGATCAAGCCCGCCACGGCAGGCAAACAATAGGTTTTAATCTGGCTCATAAAAAAGCCAGTAGTGGTGGAACACTGCTGGCCGGTATGTGGGTCAATGTATATACAATCGGCGAAGACTGATATTTTATCACCCAACAAACCAAAGTTATGCAATTTACTGCGCATTTGGACTGTCATTCTTTTATTCCGGGCAGTGCCAAAACCAAAACCCAAGACCTGGCGTTTCTCCCTGTGCGGCAGTTTCAGCAGGTAAAAAAAATGCTGTTGATTATGAGGCTTACAGTTATTCTTGTATTGGTGGCCTGCCTTAAGGTAAGCGCCGGCGGCTATGCCCAGCAGATCACCCTCAGGGCTAAGGACATGCCCTGTGAGTCGGTTTTCAGGGAAATCACCCGGCAAAGCGGCTACCAATTTTTCTTCAACAAAAAACTGATCCGCAATGCCCGCAATGTTTCGGTAGAGCTGAATGCCGTTCCGGTGGAAAAGGCAATTCAAATTTGTTTTGCGGATCAGCCTTTCGATTTTGCGATTATTAATAAGACAGTAGTGATCCGTAAGAAGGAGCAGCACGCTACAGTAATGCCCGATGCAACTCTTGCAACTTCTTTTTCTGCAGACATCAGTCTGAGCGGTAGGGTAACCAACACCAAGAAAGAACCGCTGGAAGGTGTGAGTGTAACGGTTAAAGGCACTCAAATGGGTACTACTACCAATGCTGACGGACGGTTTCAGTTATCTGTGCCTTCAGCCAATAATATGGAACTGGTTTTTTCTTTTGTGGGGTATACAGCACAAACGGTAAAAGCAGGAAACGGGACTGTGTTTGATATAATATTGGAGGAAGCGGTTGCTGATTTGAGTGATGTCGTAGTAGTGGGGTATGGGACGCAGGTACAGAGACGCGTTACCGGCTCAATGACAGTTATCAAATCAAAAGATATAGAGAATTTAGGTGTAGGCTCTGCTTCTGAAGCTTTAATTGGCAAAGCTCCCGGTGTTCGAATAAGCCAAACCTCCGGGCTTCCAGGTGCATCGCCATCAATCAAGGTCAGGGGAGTTGGATCAATTACTGCAGGGACTGACCCTTTGTTTGTGATAGATGGCTATCCTGTTCAAGGTATTAACTTGAGTAACTATGATCTTAATGACATTTCGTCAATAAGTGTTTTAAAAGACGCTGCTGCAGCTTCCATTTATGGAGCCAGAGCTGGTTCAGGAGTAATTTTAATTACCACTAAAAGAGGTCAGGCAGGGCCTCCCAAAGTATCTTTCCAGACTTATTATGGATTTCAAAAATTATCTAAAAAGGTAGATATGCTTACTCCCGACGAGTATGTGGAATTTGCGACAGATGCTGTAAATAATGCCTGGGCATATCTTGGACATGATCCGAATGATCCCATGGAAGATCGCCCGACTTTTTATCAGATACCTCCTTATTTTTCGGATAAAGATAATTGGGTTCGAACAGACTGGATTGATGAGATCTATCAAACAGCGCCAATGATGAATAGCCAGATATCAGTAACCGGAGGTAGCAGATCTATAAGATATAGAGTCTCAGGAAGCTTCTTTGATCAGGATGGAATTATTACAAACTCAAACTTTAAAAGATATACTTTAAGTACAAACATAGATGCTGACTTAACAAGCAATTTAAAAATTGCTATTGGAATAATTACTTCAAAGATAGATGAAAAAATGATCCCGGATGAACAACAATGGAATAATGGGGTTGTAGCTACCGCAATGAGCCTTCCTGGTTTTTTTGCAACAAGAAATGAAGATGGCAGCTATCCTTCCTTTGCTGGTATGGGCTATAACACCAGTGCTGTTAGAAATCCTATGGTCTTTATAAATGAATATAATCAAAAAGCCAGGCGTAGTAGAATATTGGGAAATACTTCACTTGAATATAATATAATAAAAAATCTCCAGTTTAAATCTCATCTTGGTTTTGAGATTTATAATAGAAGCGACAATTACTTTCAAAATAGCTACATCAATGATGTTCCTTCAATTCCTAATTATACAAGAGGAGTTATTGACGCTACCGGTAGTTTTAGTGCAAATTATTATTTTAATTGGCTCTGGGAAAACACCTTAAATTATAAGTTTAGATGGAAAAAAATGCACGACTTTGATTTTATTGTAGGTGCCACTTCTCAAAAACAAAATTCAGAAGATGCGTCAATAAGTGCGAGAAATTTTCCCGATAATATGGTGCCGACATTGAATGCCGGACAGGTATCTTCTGCATCAACGACTATGTCTGAGTGGTCATTGCTCTCTTATTTTTCAAGGATTAATTATGGGCTGATGGATAAATACTTTCTTTCATTGTCGCTGAGGGCTGATGGTTCTTCAAGATTTGGGCTGCAAAATAAGTGGGGGTACTTCCCTTCCGTTTCTGCAAGCTGGATAGCATCAGAAGAAAATTTCCTAAGAAACTCGTCAATAATAAATTATTTAAAAATCAGGGCTAGCTATGGACTTTCGGGAAACAACAATATTTCGAATTACGGTTCAATAGGAAGCCTATCTTATACGAAGTATGCAATAGGGAACAATAATATATCTGGACTGGTTCCATCGTCTTTATCTAATGCTAATCTTGGCTGGGAAGCTTCAAAACAATTGAATGTAGGCATAGATTTCGGTTTTTGGAACGACAGAATTAGAATTACCGGTGATATATATCAAACGGTAAGTAGCGGACTTTTATTGAATGTCCCGGTACCCAGCATTTTAGGAGTTACAAGCGCACTTCAAAATATTGGCAAAGTACGGAATAGGGGATTGGAAATATCTTTGACTACTCGTAATCTTACCGGAAACTTTAATTGGTCTACTGATTTCAATATTTCTTTTAATCGAAATATCGTATTACAATTGGGTCCTTCCGGAAAATCTATTATATCTACATCTTATATAGTATCCAATATCACAGAAGTTGGTAAGCCGGTTGGAAATTTTTATGGCTATATTTTTGAAGGTGTTTATAATTCCCAAGAAGAGATTGATAAGCATCCTCACCTTCCAACAGATACCCCGGGGGACCCTATTGTGAAAGATGTAAACACTGATGGGAAAATTACTCCTGATGACAGAACTATATTGGGAAATTATCAGCCGGATTTTACTTATGGACTGAATAACACTCTTCGGTATAAGGGATTCGATCTCAGTTTCTTTTTGCAAGGAGTATACGGCAATGAGGTAATGAATCTTGGAATGTATCAAACCGGTTCAATGACCGGGCGAACAAATAGTAAGGGGATGGCCAGAGACAGATGGAGATCACCGGAGAATCCCGGTAACGGAAAAGTCTTTAAAGCGAGCATTGATGTGTATGGGGTACGGAGAGATGCATCGACTTTTTTTATGGAAGATGGTTCCTATATTAGGGTGCGCGACATTACTTTAGGATATAATTTTAACTCTGATCTCCTCAAGACAATTAAGATTAGCAGTGTTAGAGTATATTTATCTTCACTCAACCCGTTTACTTTCGCTAAATATTCCGGCTATAACCCGGAAGTAAGTACATATGATAATGCGCTGACTCCAGGCATTGATTACTTTAACTATCCTTTATCTAAGAACTTAATATTAGGTATTAACATAACATTTTAAACGCAAGAATATGAAAAGGATAATATCTCTTTGGATATTGGTTTTTTTTCTATTGGGTTGTTCTAAAAAATTTATAGATCTGACTCCGATATCAAATTCAAATATTGAAGGCTTTTATAAGAGTGAAGGAGATTTCACGAATGCGATCGTAGGAGCATATGCTACTTTAAGATCTGGTGGTGTTTACTCTGACAACGTTCAGTTGGTCGGAGATTTACGATCAGATAATACGGAAATGGGAACTACAGCTGCCAGCAGGTTTGATTATTATAATATGTCACTATTCAGATTGTCTACCGATAATGCAATAACTGAGAGTATATGGAATAACCATTATGTGGGAGTTGTTCGTGTAAATCAGATATTAGACAGGATTGATAAATTAGATGCAGATGAATCGTTTAAAGGAAGAATTAAAGGCGAAGCAAAGTTTTTGAGAGCACTGTTTTACTTTAATTTGGTCAGAATTTTTGGAGATGTCCCTTTAGTGACCAAAGTATTGAATACAATTGAAGAATCTTATGCAACCGGACGAACCCCAAAATCAGAAATTTATAAGCAAATTGTGGATGACCTGAAGGATGCATCACAGCATTTGCCTGTTTCTGTGACGAAAGAAGAGGGAAGAGCAACGAAAGGAGCGGCCTTATCATTGTTGGGGAAAGTATATTTAACAATTCCGGATTTTCAAAATGCAAAAGCTGTATTGGAAGAAGTGATTAATATGAATCAATATCAGCTTTTGCCTGATTATACCAGCCTATGGAAAGTAGCGAACAAAAATAGTAAAGAATCTATCTTTGAAGTACAATTTAAGAGAGAGGCCTCCGGTGGTACCGGTTCAAGTTTCTGTGAACGTTATACGCCCTATTTATATCCTTATCTTTCTTATTATAGTACTTCGGGGGGCTTTAATATTCCTACCGAGGATTTGATTGCAGCATATGAACCGAACGATCTAAGAAGAAATGCATCTTTAAAAGAATCTTATATCGCTCCTGACGGGACTCTTGTTACAGGTCTTCAGGGCAGGTTTTGTATTAAATATTATGATATACCCGTGTCCGGGCAGGGATCTAATGATAATTGGCCTGTTATACGTTACGCCGACGTTCTCTTAATGTACGCAGAGTCCTTAAATGAAATAAGCTTCGTCCCGAATGGACCTGCTTTTGTTTACCTTAATATGATCAGGAGTCGGGCAGGTCTCCCCGAAAAATCAACAAACAATCCTGACACAGATTTGTCAATTGACACACAGGATCAATTTAGAAAAGCGGTATGGCAGGAAAGAAGGGTTGAGCTCGCTTTTGAGGGGCACCGGTGGTTTGATCTTGTCAGAACGGGACAAGCTGTTACAGTTTTAAGTTCCATGAAAGGTATTGATATTAAAGATTACCAGTTAGTTTTACCAATTCCACAGAGTCAGGTGGATATTAATCCGGAGATTAAGCAGAATCCCGGATATTAGGCATGCCGTGCAGGCTGCCTAAAGTAGGCACAGGAAAGGAAATCCTGCACTGTCTATTTTTATCTGTTCAGACAGATGGATGAAGAATAAATTATATCCCAAGATAAAAGCTGGGTTAGTACTACAAAATTGAAGAACCGGCTCAATTAATTTGGTCTTAAGTAGTGTAGATGAATACCGATTGATAAATTTATATGACCACGCCATGCTTAAAGGCACAGTGAGTGCTCGTGAAGAATTTTACAAGATAGCTGTGAATGTCAAAGGACAGTATTGGTACGTAAAACAGTAATTTAATGAAAACTATTTTTAACAAATATTTCCTTTTGGGAGTCGCCTTGTTGTTTGTAGGTAGATCTTTAGGACAAAAAGTAACAACTAAGCCTACCTTTCATATAAACTTTTCCGGGGAATCTTCGCTTTCGACTCCTACGGCAGATAAGCCGCAATCTAAACTATGGTATATGGATTCATATTGGTGGGCTTTATTACCGGATTCACTGGGCCCCACTTTATGGCAGCGGACTGATGAGGGTTGGAAAGAACATCCTGAAATAAGTAACAAGTTAAGGGGAATACCCGGGAGGGCCGATGTCTGGTACGAAAACAGGGAAATAACTGCTGTTGGGGTGTCAGACTCTTCCTTATATGTATTTAGGATGGTACCGAAAAGCTCATCTTCTGTTTATTGGCAGGCTAAGATTTTAAAGAGCTTGAAAATACCTAAGAAAGAGCCGAAAATAGAAACTGCCACTATCGTAAAAGATGCGGTCGGGGCATGGTGGGTAGCAGCCGATGTAGGTGGCGGGGCAATTTATGTATGGGGATCAAAGGATGCTAAACATTGGAGTCGTGGTATATTGATAGGAGAAAATATATCTGCTGATGATATCTGTAGTATTGCAGCACTGAAACAGTCTGTGATCGTTATATGGTCTGATCAAAAAAATGAATCTGTTTATTGCCGGGAACATAAGAACGGACAACCACTTGATGACTGGGATGCTATTCAGATAGTAGAAGCGGGAAATAAAACGGCTGATGACCATATAAACCTTGCTGTATCAGGTGATGGTACTTTATGGGCGGCTACCAAAAACAGTTTAGATAAGGTTGGCTCTCCACAATTAGTAATGCGTATCCGTAATCAAGAAGGAAGTTGGAGGAACTTTCCCTATCTTGACTTAACACATGATATAGGCCCCAGCAGACCCGTAGTAATAACTACGCCTAACCCTGCTTTGGTATTGGAAGGACATACAGTATATGATCATAGAAATAAAAAGAGGTATTCTGATAGAATAGCCTTTGGTATTATAGATACTACTTCTGCAGGGATACTGATAAAACAGACGGAAGTGATAGTACCGGATACTTCTCTGGGAATAATGATAAATAATGTAACAGGCCCCAAGGCTGCCTTCCCGCCAGATGGCCCATGGATAATATTAGCCTCAGATAGGAAGGGTAATATATACGAGGCAGATTTAAAACCCTTCTTTGATAGACCCGGCTACCGTTAAGTTCAGTTAAATAACCACCTCACTAAAATGAAGGAATGGGAGATTTATAAAAGATATCCGGCTATTTCCTCTATCGGCTAAAACTATTTTTGTAAAAATAAAATATCTCCAATGGTAAAGTTTAAGTACTGTATCTCCGGTTTGTTTATGATATCCTTAGCATTGGTGACGCATGCGCAGACTGCTAAGGTCACTTCCTCTACGCCACATCTACCCAAGATAGTAGTAGGCATGATGGTAGACCAGATGCGGTGGGACTATATGTACCGTTTTCAAAACAGGTATATGGAAGGCGGTTTTAAAAGGTTATTGCGCGAAGGTTTCTCCTGTGAGAACACCATGATTGATTACTCCCCTACCATTACAGCCTGTGGGCATACCTGTGTGTATACAGGTTCTGTCCCCGCTATTCACGGTATTGTTGGCAACGACTGGTACGACCGGGAGAAAGGGAAAGGGATCG
>MKWG01000029.1:89100-164340 GCA_001899685.1 Sphingobacteriales bacterium 44-15 | reverse complement strand
TTTTCCAGGATAACCCCGCTGTCTTCCAAAGGGTATTTTATACTATAGTCCTGTACAAACGGAATGTCCTGGTGCACAGGTTGATCTCCTGCATCCTTACGATCAGAACAGGAGATAAAAAAACATGCAGCAAAAACAATAAACAGGAAATTTTTTTTCATGTCCAATAATAATAAATGTGTTTAAATTAATTTGGATAACCCCGGGACAAGGGAAGCTTTTCATGATGACCGGCTATCATTCCGGGACAAAGCAAGTACAGGCAGTTAGAGAATAATAAGGGATGCCGATACTCAAACGGAGGACAAATAGCCCGGGGCACAAAAAAACCCTGCAAAATGCAGGGTCCCCATTGTATCAATGCTCAACTCAAAAACTATTTTTGAATGATCACCCGGTGCGGGATTGGTCCCGGGATGCCATTTGTGTCAAAGGCTGCCTTTACTGCTTCCTGCACACCAAAGTATACATCCCAGTAATCCGCCTGTGTGGTATAAGGTCTTATAGCAAGTGTAGTCATCCCGTCGCCAACCTTTAATACGCTGACTTCCGGTCCGGGGTCTGCCAGCACTTTGGGATACTGCTGCATTGCAGCGATCGCAACGCTGCGGGCTTTTTCAACAGACACACCCGGATCTATCGCCATACTAAGGTCTACACGAAGATTGCCATGCGTGTTGTAATTTGTAATTACTCCTGTAGATAAGGGGCCATTGGGAAGTATTACTGTTTTATGATCGGGAGTAAGGAGGGTGGTGCTAAAAACCCCCTGCTCTGTAACCGTACCCGTCACTCCCTGCGCTTCAACAATATCCCCGATCCTGAAGGGCTTGAAGATCAACATCATTACTCCTCCCGCAAAATTGCCGAGAGTGCCATTTAACGCCGATCCGATAGCAATGCCCGCCCCAACGATCAATGCCGCAAAAGAGGAGGTATCCACGCCGAGTATACCGAATATGGTAATAATCAGCAGGACCAGGCAGAGGATCTTGAACAATGAGACGAGGAAAGATTGAAGCGACGGGTCAAATTTGCGGGAGGCGAGCGCTTTTCTTAAAAGAACGCCGAGGCGTCCTATAATCCAGCTACCGATGATGTAAAATACTATTGCTCCTATGACTTTTGGTGTATAAGCAACGGCTGAGTCAATAAATCTGGACATGATGCCGGTTCCTTTATGTAAAAGATCACCGGCCTGCAGAATATAGGTATACATAAAAGCAGCAGTATTTTAATGATTATCCCTCTAAGGCACCATAAAATATTTTCTAAAGGATAGAGACGATCGCATTAATGCAAGAGTTGCACCTGTAGCAAAAAATCTGTTTAATAAGATCGTGCCCGGCAGACCGGAACATTAACGTGAGAGGTGAAACGTGAAATGCAAGACGCCAAACGTGAAATGCGCCCAAACGCTCACGTCTCACCTCTCACGTTTGACATAACTTTATATACCGAAGAAGTAAATTATGTATTCAATCCTCCGCAAACACTTATTACCTGCCCGGTAATATAGCTGCTCCAGTCGCTTGCGAGAAATACTACTGTGTCAGCAATATTTTCGCCGGAGCCAAAACGACCGAGCGGGATACCGCTTTTATATTTTTCTGCAGCATCGCCTTCTTTAAGATATCCGGTCATGTCCGTTTCAATAAATCCCGGGGCTATGGCATTACACCTTATATTGCGGCTGCCCATTTCTTTGGCAATGCTCTTTGTAAAGCCAATAATTCCTGCTTTACTGGCTGCATAACTGCTCTGTCCTGCATTACCTGTAATGCCTATGATGGAGCTCATATTGATAATGCTGCCGCTTTTGGCCTTCATCATCGGGCGTATTACCTGCTTCGTCATGTTGAATACGCTTTTGAGATTCGTTGTCATCACCTCGTCCCACTGTTCGGCAGACATCCGCAGTAAAAGATTGTCTTTTGAAATTCCTGCATTGTTCACACAGACATCTACTTTGCCAAACTCCTTCAACACATCATTTACCAACTGTTCACTCTGGGCAAAGTCGCCGGCATTGCTCTGATAAGCCCTTGCCTTAACTCCTGAATCTTCTAATTTTTTACAAAGGGCTGAAGCCTTTTCCGCGCTGCTGTCGCTGACATATGTAAAGGCAATATGCGCTCCCTGGGCTGCAAGCTTAAGGGCTACTGCTTCTCCTATTCCGCGGGCGGCTCCTGTTACAATGGCTACTTTGTCGTTGAGTAATTTCATAACTAATGCTTATTAGTACCGTTCTGTTTTGCAAGATAACAGAAACAATCGTAATTCAATCCAACTTCATCAGTGAAGGTCGTTCCGTTATTTCATGGTATTTTATTACATCGTCTGCATAATAGTGGATCACCATGCTTTTCCGGGTGGCATTCTTATCTTTAATAGGCATGCCGCCGTGTACGAGATTGGCATGCCAGATCAGTACATCCCCTTTCTTCGCTAAAAAGGGTACAGCCTGAAATTCATTTTGCTTTAAAATATCCTGCAGCATGTCTTCATAATCTGCATAGGTTTTATCGCCCAAAGTAAGCGGCGATGAATCGTTATCGTAATCGCTGTTGAACAGGAACGGTAATTTGTGGCTGCCCGGGTAATAGAAAAGCGGCCCGTTTTGCAGCGTAATATCTTCCAGCGCTATCCATACGGCAATAAGGTAGCCGAGCGGATAGGTGGTCATGTGGATACTGTCGGAATGCGCCTTCTGCTCACTTCCCCGGATAAAGTTGATGGTTTGAAATGGAACAACTTTTTTATCCAGCAGGAAATCAAGTACGGAAGTAAGCCGCTTATCATAGCAGGTATCATGTATAAGCGGCGACAGCCTGTTGGCAAACATGAGCTTATTGCCATTCGTAAAACGCAACTTTCCCGAATGCTGCAACCGGTTAATTTCTGCGTTGATATCATCCGCTTCCTTATCACTGAAAAGCTTTTCAAGGATCATATACCCTTTTGCAGACCATTGCCCGATCTGCGAGCGGGTAGAAGGATCAAAATCGGAAAAGCCTTCCCGGGAAGAGGCAATGAGCGCGGCATCGTCGGTGTCCAGCCACGCTTTCGATGTTTTGTCCGGGAAATCTTTGGAGGATATGGAAGCAAACAAAGGTTTATGAATGCCATACCTGCGGTAGGCATCCCTGTTATGTCGCAGTGATTTGATATGCCAGAGGTTATACAGCCAGTGGAAAAGCTTATATTTTTTTAGTTGTTTGCCCCCGCGCATATCACGATTTGAATTGAAGCATTTCTTCAATAAGTGTGCGCTCATTGCTCAGCCGGGGGACTTTATGCTGCCCGCCCAGTTTCCCTTTGCTTTTCAACCAGTCGCTGAAAAGCCCTTTTTTCACACTATGCACCAAGGGCTCGCGAAGCGCTATATTCCTGTAACGTTTGGCCTCGTAATCGCTGTTGATGCTTTGGAGCGCCTTATCAAGCTCGGCAGTAAATTTACCCAGATCGTCCGGTGCTTTCTCAAATTCTATCAGCCACTCATGAGCGCCGTTACTATCTTCACTGAAATACATGGGCGCCGCAGTATAGTCATTTACCACAGCTCCTGTTTTTTCGCAGGCAATGGATACTGCCTTGTCCGTATTGTCAATGATCACCTCTTCCCCAAAAGCATTAATAAAGTGTTTCAGCCGGCCGCTGACCTTAATGCGGAAAGGTCTCAGCGATGTGAACTGTATGGTATCGCCAAGGATATACCGCCAGAGCCCTCCATTGGTGCTGATCACGAGGGCGTAATTTCTTCCCAGCTCAACATCTCTTAACCCGATAGTATAAGGGCTTTCCTTTCCATATTCCTCCACCGGCATGAACTCCATGAATATGCCATGATCCACATACAGCAGCATACCATCTTCTCCCGGGCGATCCTGGGCAGCAAAAAATCCTTCGCTCGCATTATAGGTATCTATATAATTAATATCCCTGCCTATGATCTTTTTAAACTGCTCCCTGTATGGCGTAAACGATACGCCGCCATGGATGAACAGCTCCAGCGACGGCCATACTTCTGCAATGTTGTTCTTGCCGGTCATTTCAAGGATACGCTTAAAAAGCACCAGCGTCCAGGTAGGCACCCCTGATATGGAAGTAACATTTTCGCGTATCGTGCTTTCTGCCAGCCTTTCTATTTTCGATTCCCATTCGTCCATAAGGGCGATGGAAAGCTCCGGGGTCCTGATCCAATGCCCCCAGAGCGGCGAATTCTGGAGCAGCACCGCACTCAGGTCGCCGTAATGTATATTGTCGTGTAGTTGGTGAACGGTGTGGCTGCCGCCAATCACCAGTCCCTTGCCGGTGAGCAGCTCAGACTCAGGATTGAAATTGTAATACAGGGTGAGCGTATCTTTCGCAGCTTTATAATGACAGTCTTCCAGGCTTTCATCACTTACAGGAATGAACTTGCTTTTATCGCTGGTTGTACCGCTGCTTTTGGCAAACCAGGTGACAGGGGTGTTCCACAATACGTTTTGCTCGCCATTCATCATGCGTTGTATATAGGGCTTCAGGTCGTCATACTCATGAATGGGAACCGCTTTCTTATAATCCCTTGTAGAAAACAATGATGAAAAATTATACTTCCGCCCGAATTCCGTATACTGTGCCGAGGTAACCAGGTCCTGCAGCACCTCGCGTTGTGAAGCTACAGGATGTTCTACCCAGCCCTGGATACGCCAAAGCCGCATTCTTGCCAGTTGCGATATAGTAGTGCTGAAAATGCCCATGAATGCCGGCAAAATAAAGTATTTCACTCAAAACGAGAAATGTGGCAAGTAAGCCTGAAACACAAAAGGTGAGCAGTTCTCCATTGACCATTGCCTATTCACCTTTATCCCCGTCCGAATGGTATTCAGCCGGGCGGGCTCTCACTTTTCACAATAACAGTATTTCTCCCGCCTGATACAAGACATTCATCAGATATCCTCTTTCATCGTAGGGATCTCGCTCATTCCTTTTACCGCCTCTTCGTGGAGATAATCTTTACGCTTTAATTCGAAGTTGCGACCGAGGTATAAGCGCTTCACCTGCTCATCCGCAGCAAGCTCCTCTGCGGTGCCGTGCTTAAAAATTTTACCGTCGATAAGCAGGTAGGCCCGATCGCAGATAGACAGGGTCTCGTTTACATTATGATCGGTGATCAGGATACCGATATTTTTATACTTCAGCCGCGCTACTACCGCCTGGATATCCTCCACGGCAATAGGGTCCACACCTGCAAAAGGCTCATCAAGCAAAATAAACTTGGGGTCTACTGCAAGCGCTCTCGCAATTTCAGTCCTTCTTCTCTCCCCGCCGCTGAGAGAGTCGCCGTTGTTTTTGCGCACGTGATGCAGGCGGAATTCATCCAGTAATGCCTCCAGTTTCTCTTTTTGCTCCGCTTTACTGAGTGAAGTAAGCTCCAGCACGGCTGATATATTGTCTTCCACGCTCAGCTTTCTGAAAACAGAAGCCTCCTGGGGAAGATAGCCAATGCCCATCTGCGCCCGTTTGTACATAGGCATCTTTGTTATATTGTGCTCATCAAGGAAAACTTCCCCGTCATCCGGCTTGATCAGGCCTACCACCATATAGAAGGTGGTTGTTTTGCCTGCACCATTTGGACCCAGCAGCCCCACTATCTCCCCCTGTTTTACTTCAACAGACACTTTATTCACAACAGTACGGCTTCCATACTGTTTTAACAGGTTGCTGGTATGTATTGTTAAGCTCAATGCGCTGAGATTTGGGCAAAAATACAGCATAGCTCCTATCAACAGCAAGATACCTTTCACTTTAACAGGTATTTTTGGTGTGCGCCGTTTGAATTATGTTTGCAGATTATTGACCGTGAACATATATAATGAAAGTAACAGCGCATATTAATCAGGCTAAGAGCACATTGGTGTCATTTGAAATATTGCCGCCATTGAAGGGGAAGACCATTAATTCAATATATGATCACCTGGATCCGCTAATGGAGTTTAAGCCTTCCTTTATCAATGTCACCTACCACCGCGCCGAGCATATATTCAAGAAAAAAGCAGATAGCAGCTTTGAGAAAGTGGAGGTTAGAAAACGTCCCGGCACTGTGGGCATTTGCGCTGCCATCATGAACCATTATAAAGTGGATGCTGTTCCCCATCTTATCTGCGGAGGGTTCACCATTCGCGAGACAGAAGATGCTTTGATTGACCTGTATTTCCTTGGCATAGATAATGTGCTGGTGCTGCGAGGCGATGCGGCAAAAAATGAGACTTTTTTTGAGCCGGAGCCGGAAGGACACCGGTATGCCATTGACCTGCTGAAACAAACCGTTAACCTGAATAACGGCATCTATCTTGAAGAGGATATCCGTAATGGTTTCCGCACAAACTTCTGTGCGGGAGTGGCCGGCTATCCTGAAAAACATTTTGAGTCGCCTAATCTTGCCACCGACCTGCAGGTAGTAAAAGCAAAAGTGGATGCCGGTGCGGAGTATATCGTTACCCAGATGTTTTTTGACAACGATAAATATTTCTCTTTTGTACAAAACTGCCGCGACCTGGGTATAACGATCCCCATCATCCCGGGGCTGAAGCCCATTTCATCCAAAAAACAACTGAGCGTTATACCGCGCACTTTTCATGTAGATATTCCTACGGCGCTCAGTAATGAAATAACCCGCTGCAAAACGGATGCTGATGTGGAGCTTGTGGGCACAGAATGGCTGAAACAACAATCTCTTGAATTGAAAAAAGCAGGCGTTCCAGTGCTGCATTATTATACGCTGGGCAAACCCAGGATCATTGAAAATGTGGTAAAGGCTGTACTGTAAAAGCCTCCCTGAACTTTTTGTGACATCGAAAGAATAAGCAGAGGCATTTCAGCTCAACTGCTGTGATCGGCAATGATCTTCCATTCACCCCCGATCTTCCGGAAGAGCAACGTAAAATGACCGCCTGCATCTCCCACAGTTCTTTTAAGAGCCCATTTACCCACGACGAAATAATATTCTGGTGAAAGCTTGTTGACGTGCAGGATCGTAAATGCCAGCTTTCCCATTTGGGCAGTATCGCTGTAGGTGGTCTTATATCGCTGTAAGGTATTCCGGTAGCCGTATACTACCCCTTTGTTGCCGATGAACATAACAGAATCATTGTTCCAGTAGCCTTTTACGAAATTGTCGAGATCGCCTTTGTTCCAGCAGAAGGTCTGGTCTTCCAGTATTTTCAGTATGGCGTTTTCATCTGCGTTTTGGGCGGGAGCCTGTATGCCGAAAAGGAACAGGCATATAAGCAGCGGGTATATTTTTTGCATGAGGTTATGGCTTTGTATGTCTAAAAGTACGTATTCCGGTAAAAGCCGCCTAATGATCTGCAGATGAACGGAGCGTCGCCACTATCGCCTGATAGCAGCACTGCAGCCGGTATACAAAAAATCAGATCAGCGCGGCTTATACTTCGACTCCGCCAGTATTGCGGAAGGGCTCAATTTTAAAAGTGCATCCGGGGTAGTGTCTGGAAATTTGTCCATATATTTTTTTACGATCTGCCAGCCGATAAACAGGGCGATCTGCCCGGGAGAGCCTTCCCCGAGCTCCTGTGTTTGCGGGCCTTCTTCCACGTAGGATTGTATGCGCAGCGGATCGGAATTGTATAAAAGATCGTTCTGGTTCAGGAAACTCCATATCAGGCCTTCATTTTCATAACAGCCTTTTAATTGCGCAGCGGTATAGCCGGTTTTAAGGGAGTCGGGCGTACCCGGCATAAATTTATCCAGCAGGTAAAGCCGTTTACCTTTATCTATGCAGATGTCCAGCAATGTCCTGTCGGCGGGATTAGGCGGATAAATATCGTCTACAATATTCTTTATACAATTGACGGGTATATACTGCGGGCTGAACTTCCTCGATACATATTTGGGGAACAATGTTTGTGCCGTCTGGCTCTGGTAGAGCTCTGCATCAGCGCCCAGGTGCAATTGAAGCCCTACGGCAAGCGCATCTCTTGTAATTACATCGCCGGTTTTGCCGGTAGGGGTCTGGAAGATAGCATCCAGAGGTCCAATAAATGTGATAAGCTTTTCCGGGGCATGATAGGAGGGGAAATAATATTTCGCATAACGAAGCCCCTGTTCTATTTCCTGCTTTTGCGGATCAAAATTTTTAAATATACTGTCAGCGTTTTTTTTAACGATGGCATAGTCGTGCAGGAAAAGCCTTATGGCAGCGTCTGACTTTTCTGCGCTGTCTGACAGGGACAACCCGAGTATGTTTTGTACAAAATCGGACAGGAACACAGGATATTTTTGCTGCAGTGCCGGCAGGGAGGCGGAGATATTATTGGAATCTGTTGCAAAGAAATCCTGTTCGAAGCGCTGCAGCTCAAGCCGCACCTGTATGCCTGATACATCGGGAGCGCCGGAATGGCGGCAGCCCAGCGAGAGCATGATGATTGACGGCAGCAGTAAGTAAAGTTTTCTCATAGTACCTGAAACGGGTTGATGATTGATTTTGACGGTTTGCAGCATCAGTTCCCGCCGCCCTCAAAATGGAGGGAGAAGAGGATCATGCTGGAGTTCATTTTGTCAATGACGTTTGAATATTTGTAGTTGGGATCTTTTACATGTACATCTCTCAGCCCTTTGCTGATCTTTATTTCAGGGGAAACGATGACATATTTATTAAAGAACTGGAAGCCTATACCTGCTTCCACACCAAAGTCGGTCTTGTCTACTTTCACCAGGTTATCGGAATTGGAAGTGCCTGAGTTGGAGGCAAGGTCATAGTCAAATTTTACGCCTGCGAGCGTATATACGCGGAAATTGCGGATGCGGTCGCTTTTAAGCCTCACCTGCAGCGGCCAGCTCATCACGATGGATTCTACTTTTTGTGTTTTGGTGAGGGTGGTTTCTCCCGCATCAGGGTATTTCAGGTCATATTGAAATTTTTTTTCGCTGAATATGAGGTTGAGCGGGTAAAACCGGAGATCCCAGCGGGGCGAGAGCTGCAGGTTGGCCATTATCCCCAGGTGGATACGCCCGCTGTTCAGGCCGTTGATAGCCTGGATGCTGTCCTGCTGTAAAAAATAGTTGGAGTGGGTAATATTATAATGGGAAGTATTATAGCCGAGGACTATGCCGAAATAATACCGCTTGTTGTCGTGATTGGGTAAATTGAGGTTGTCCCTGAGCTGTGCCATGGACGGCTTTACAAAACAACAGGCAAGTATGATTATAGCAACTACTTTACTCCGCAATAAATACTGCAAATTCCCAGGCTTAATTTTTTGCATGACGTGTTTCGGAATCCAACGTTATTTAAAATCTCCACGAAAGCTCTCCCTTCCGGAAACCCCAGCACAGACTTGTTCAGGTATTGATAGGCTTTTTTGTTTTTTGCTACCATTGAAGCCATCTGCGGCGCTACGATCTCCATGTACAAATAGTAAAGTTGTGCTATGCCTGCTAATTTAGGTTTTGAAAATTCTAATATAACCAGTTTGCCTGAGGGTTTCAACACCCGTTTTATTTCTTTTAATCCTTGTTCCAGGTTTTCAAAATTACGTACGCCGAAAGCTACGGTTACGGCATCAAACGTATGGTCCGGAAAGTTTATTGCCTCACTATCACCGGTTTGCAGCTCAATTTGGTGTTGCAAACCTAACTTTAACACTTTCTCTTTTCCCAGCTCAAGCATCTTCTCCGAAATGTCAATGCCGGTGATTTTCTCCGGGTGCAGCAATTCGCATGCCATGATGGCTATATCGCCCGTGCCGGTGGCTACATCCAGTATGGTTTTAGGGTTTTCTTTAGCCAACTGGCGCAATGCCTTTCTCCTCCATCCTTTATCAATGCCTGCTGACAGGAACCGGTTCATAAAATCATACCGGAAAGCGATCCGGTTGAACATGTCGGCTACCTGTTGTTTTTTTGTTAATCCTGAGTCCTGGTAAGGTACTACCTTGTCGTGCTTGTATACAGCCATCGGGCGGCAAAAATAAAGAATAAAAGGTATTGGTTTTAAAGAAGAGGAAGGTTTGAGGTTTACTTAACGTCTGGCTGGGGATTTCTATTGATATTCTGCGCAGAAATATGCAATCGGGCCGATGACTTTGGGGAATACAAAGATTTGTACTGGGATTGAAATCCCAGTGAAATATATGTTATCGAGCCTATGGCTCTGGAATACGGAACAGCAAGAGCCGTAGGCTCGGTAGCATATTGTTCCAACGGATTTCAATCCGTTGCACATTTTCGCTTGTGAAAATTTGAAATACGCCCGGCGAAGACATTTAACAAGAACAAAAGATGTTATATTTATACTATGGCAAAGAACGGCATCATATTAAAATCTGCCCATAAAAACGGTAGATCTGTCACCAGGGCTAAAGCCCGGGAAGCGGTAGTTTTTGCTAAAGATGCAGCACAAAAGAATAAAACTGCTGCTCCTAAAACAAAGGTTATTATCAGTCCAACCAGGGCTGCGTGATATAAGCTCAAAATATCCCAGAGATTTGTATCTTCTTATTAGATAAACTATCTCTTTGAACGGGATTCTATTTAATAGGATTAAGTTTTTCAAACAAATCAGGACAATTTTTTATACTAATAGATGGCGATCTCCAACTATTAAGTGTAAAATAGTTATAGTTGTTTAATTCAGGAACTAATTGTAACCAATATCTCTTCCCTCGCGCTACGATAATAAAAGCTTTCCTTTCTATGGCTTTTTTAACTAAATAGGCACTATATTTTTGTGAAGGAAGATCTTTTAAAGGTTTAAATTCTCTTGAACTATAAGGATGTAATTGAATGTTTGATACTTTATTCGAAATCTCATTCCAATTCTTATAAAAAAATAATAATCCTTTCAGCTTTGATATCCAATAATCTTTTCCAACCTGAATATCAGGATCTAAACAGAAGAAGGGGTACTCTACACATTCATGATTAAATATTTTTATCAATTTCTCTTTGTATTCATTATTCTCCAATTCCCTTGTTGTGTCATTATACTTAGGATTTGACATCAATATTACAATCTCACTATCCAATACACTCCCAACAAAAGGAACAGGCATTACGTCTTCTATAATTTTATAATTACCTTTTGCTTTCTCATTATAGTATGACACAGTGTCCCTATCTTCTTCCAAAATATAGGGTCCTTCCTTGCATAGCTTCCTCCAAGGGTTGAGCATAAACTTCTATTTCTGTTTGATTTGCTTTTTGAAGATAAAAAATTATAGCAATATTTTCCCTAGAGGGTATCTTGCCCAACGGCAAAAGACGGACACTAGCAAAAATGGGGGTAATCACCCTAATTTCTACCCTCGCCTGCGCCGCCATTGTTTAAACCAGCAGCGCTGCTGCTTTTTTCTCCATTTGCAATAACGGTCAATCATTTGGATGCCGCTGCCCCAGGGAAACAGCCGGCCCACGGTATCCATCTGGCTGAACATTTCCCTGATCTCCGCTTCAGTGTAATGCTGCTGCCCGTAGCCATGGGCTATGAAATAACGGATAAGATGTTCCCTTGCGGCATCCCGGCGTTCTCTCTGCCAGCAACTGCCGCAGGACAGGTCGTCCATAAAATCAATGATCATATTACGGGGAGGGATATCCATCAGCCGGCACAGCATCAAAAAAGGTTCGGGAAGAATAAGCTCATAGGTGGCATGGCGGGCATAAGCACCGGTTTGCCACCGGGGCTTGGGGATGGAGGCCTGCTGTTGGAAAGTGGTGTTTTTCATAATAAAGCGCTTTAGTGTGGCGAATATCCAAATGGCTACGCCGCTATATAAAATTGCAGGCAGGTATTTTAGCGTGTACAGCCGGTAAATTACCGGCTGATGTAGCAATGGTATTTGCTATATTTGTATACAACGCCAATACTATCAATTATGGAAAAGACAATACACCAGGGAAGAAATATAAAGCGCTTTCGCGAAATGCTGGGCATTAAGCAGGAAGGACTTGCGCTGGAATTGGGCGATGACTGGAACCAGCGTAAAATATCGCTGCTGGAGCAAAAGGAAGTGGTTGAACCGGAACTGCTGGAACAGGTGGCTAAAGTGTTGAAAGTGCCAGTGGAAGCGATCAGGAATTTTGATGAGGAAGCTGCGATAGTTAACATTCAAAATAATTATGAAGGTTCAAATTCAGGAAGTGGTACAATCGGCAATAATTTGAATTATCATTATTGCACTTTTAATCCTCTTGAAAAGATAATGGAATTATTTGAACGTTTGCTCGCAAGTGAAAAGGAAAAGGTGGAATTATTGAAGCAGTTGCTGGAGAAGGTGAAGTGAGATAATCGTATTACCCTCCTATAGAATATTTGATATTTTTAGAAAACTTCTTATCTTGAAGATGCTTCTTTAATCCTTCAAGCTTTTGACTGCCTGCCACTACCCGAACCCGTTTTCATAGATTTTAGTGGCTTTATTAATACTCTCCGATATTATTCGGAGGCATGACTTCTCGGTGTATATAAGTGTAAAATGAGAAGTCTAATTTTTCAGAGCTTCAAAGAGAAAAGCGAAAATTTATTACATAAAAGATTAAAACATGCAAACTATAATGTATGCAAATAAATTTATTGACAATGAAATAGTTAGTAAAAATGGCATAAAGCTACGAACCTTCCGTCTTGCGGAAGTTCATATAAGGCTTAAGAAAGGAGAAAACATCTTCTGTATTGACTCTGATCGAATGGTTACTGCGATTGCAAGAGACCAAGGTGTGATTAGGGGACAATGGGGGCAATGGGAGGGGAATCGTTATCTAACAAAAGTTACTATCGTTGAGTATGATAAACCTAAAATTCATGAATCTGCAATAGTCTGTCTTTTGGATATCCTTTCAAATTTATTTTTCTATAGATTTGAAAGTGTAAATAAAGAATTTAAATATATAAAAAGAGAAAGAGCAAAAATAAAGGAGAAAATCTCACATGAAGCTTATCCTGATGATTATGTGAGTATGATATCTCAATTAATACTGCAAGGATTTGAACTTATGGAAAATGAACGTTTTGTGCTGTCACTTTTGAGATTTTCAAAGGCATATTTAAGAACTGATTTTAGAGATGTTGTTTTAGATTGTAGTTCTTCAATTGAGGCTTTATTTAATTTTTCGAAAGAATTAAAATTAAGATACACCTTAGCAGCATATCATATTGATATTGTAGAGCCTTCGTATACCTCAATGATCGTTAAAAAACTTTATGATGTTAGAAGCAAAATTATTCATGGAAGAACTGTTGAAGAAATTAATGATAATCAATTTATAGGAGATATACTTACCGCAAACCAAAGTTTGCTTATAAGCATTATGCTTAGAAATCATATGTTTACGGATGACGAATTAACCGAAGAAATACTTAATCATTACAAAGGATTAGATCAACAATGAAAGTCAAACACGTTTTCCCTTTTGTTAAAGGGATCTTTCTTAATAGAGAAAGTGTTTTGCATATCAATTTTGAAAGAGTTGATTCATATTTTAAACATCTATCTCAGTTTACAAATAATTATGAAGCATTGAACATAACTCAAGAGTATTTTTTTGCAATGGGATTTGAGAACTCCATGTATTTTCAAAATGAAAATATGTGGTTGCCGATAATTGAGTTTGAAGACTATGATAAAATTTCACCCAAATGCTTTCCTGCAGTTTGTGAATTGGTTTTCAATCTATATCCATATCTCATTGAAAAATCCATTGAAGTAAACAAGTTGAAAAAATCAACTGAGGGTAGAGTTGAACTCGGACGTCGCTGGTTAAGAAGTCTTCCATTAATAAAAGGCATAGAAGTTCCTTTAATTGATGTTAATAGTACTCATGAAAGGATGTTCAAGCATTTTAATAAGATAGTTACCCATAAGGAGTTTAGAAAATTTCAGAACGCACTATTGTACTGGAGACTTAGTTATGAAAGGGAAGACTTTATTGATAGTATTTTAGATCTTACCATTGCTGTTGAATCCTTGTTTAATATTTCTGATGAGCAAAGTTTAAAAATACCAATTTTTATTTTTCACTTTTTAGATACAAATAAACATGATTCTTTGATGACAATTTATACGTTATACCAGTTTAGAAACAGAATAATACATGGTAATGATTTGCCTGATATAAAAACGGAGCAAAGAACTGAGATAATTAATGTAGTGGCAAAAATTTTGTATAAGGTGCTACAAAATGAGAGGCTGCCCGAAACGAAAACTTTAGAACAAAGTGTTTATGAACTTTATCACAATAACATATGACAATATTTTCCCTACTGCTGAGTGTCTTCATCCGCCAGTAAAGGCAATCATTAATCAGGCTACATTTGTTTAATATTTTACCATGAAAAATTTTGCTACTCATGGAATATGCAAAACCAGTGCAGATGGAACTGAGGATGGTTATTTTTACACAGATGTTATATTACAAACGACTATATAAATATCTTAGCCGCATGAAAATCAGTATAACGGTACTATTATCCCTTGTCATAACTATGGCAGGCGCACAGCAAAACCTGGTTCAGTACGTACATCCATTGATCGGTACAGAAAAAATGGGGCATACTTATCCCGGAGCCACAGCTCCTTTCGGCGCCATACAACTGAGCCCCGATACGGATACCATTCCTTATGAAATAAACGGAAGGTATAATGGCGAGGTATATAAATATTGCGCCGGTTACAGGTATGAGGACAAAACCATTACCGGGTTCAGTCATACGCATTTTAGCGGTACAGGTCATTCTGACCTGGGCGGTTTTTTGATTCTACCTTCGGTAGGACGAAGCAAAAACGGAAATAAGTTTTTCTTTTAATTACTGACGCTCTCCTATGCCGGCAGGAGAGTACACTCGTCGAAAAAAGATTGAAGCGGGTAAGGAATTAACGAATGAGCTATCATATATTCCAGGGGTGTCTGATCATTTGATCAGCATAACTGTTCCTTTTTCGTGCTGCACGGCTTGTCCTGAAAATTGATAACTGCAGGTCCAGATGTATACCTGCGCTTCCTGTGGCATCCCGTTAAAAGTGCCATCCCAACTTTTTGTTATATCTGAACTGCTGAAAATAATTTGTCCCCACCGATTGTATATACGGAATTGATACATCGCAACATTTCCCAGCAGAACGGGTTTTAGGTTATCATTTTTCCCGTCGTTATTGGGTGTGAAGGCATTAGGCATAAAAAAGCCCTGGGGACAGTCTTTAGGTAACAACACAATACTGTCTTTACCCACACAGCCATAATTATCCTGCACCTCCAGCCAGTACAGCCCGGGGTTGCTTACAGTAATAGACGACTGAGACGATCCGGTACTCCATCTATACTGATTAAATGCAGGGGATGCACTCAGTAACAATTCGTCGTACGGGCAAATTGCCTTATCTCCAGGCAAGAAATTTTTGGGTAAAGGCCGTATGACTGAAATATCAGTATAGTCCGTTCCCTTACACCCATGCTGATCGGTAACAGTCACTGAATATACTCCTGTACCGGTTACGGTAATACTCCCGGACGTAGCGCCCGTAGTCCACTCGTATGATGAAAAAATACCGGCATCCAGCACGCGGCTGCCACCTTCACACAAGTTGCCGTTTTTATCAAGAGTAACGACGGGATCGTCGTAAACAGAAATTCTGACAGGATTACCGGAAACAGTATGTTCTGTTATACAACGCTCATTCGACATCAATTTACAAATGATAATATCCCCGTCAGTAAGTGTATGATCAGTATAGGTATCGTTGCCGGCGCCCACTGCTACCTGGTTTTTTTCCCACTGGTATACAGGGTGATCTCCCCCGTTTACTGCAGAGGCTGTAAAAATCACATCCGCATTTTTGCACACTTCATTTGCGGATGCCACTATTGATACCGAAGGAACGAGCAACGAACTAACATTCATTTCAACAGCGTCACTTTTTACTTCCGCAGCCGATATGCAGGAAAGTGACGAACGCAACGCACACATTATGATATCTCCGTCTGAAAGAGAGGCATCTGAATATTCGGGAGTACTTGCGGAAAGTTCAACATTGTTTTTAAACCATGTGTAAACAGGAGCAGCGCCTCCATTGGAAACGGTGCTTGTAAAAGTAACAGGCGTTCCGGAACATATACCGTTGGCCGATGGTGTAATGGAAATAGCGGGCAACACAGCAGGATTAACAGTCATTGTAATCAAATTGCTTACCACGTTATTACTGGTCAGGCAGCCTTCGCTGGATATTAAGGTACAGGTAATGTCATCTGCATTGTTCAAAGCAGCATCAGTATAGATGTTACTGTTCACACCTGCTATTACTCCGTTCTTTTCCCATTGATATACAGGAGCGCTGCCTTCGTTTGTTACAATAGCGGTAAAGCTCACTGCCGTACCTTCGCATACAGCAGGGGCCGGAGCAGTAATGGAGATGGTTGGCTTTCCGGGAGAGCTGACGTGCAATAATGCTGCGGCAGAAAAAACACCACCGCAGTTGTTTATCAGCAGACAGCGGTATTTGTAATCGTTCACATTTGCGTCCGCACCCGTAATCTGCAGGGTATTGGTTACAGCACCGTTGTATATCCCATTATCGGCAATATTTGTCCATTGGGTGCCATCATTTACCTGCCACTGATAGGAAATTACATTTGTAGCGTCAACAAAAAATGAAGCATCTCCTGTATTGCATAATGTATCGTTAACAGGTTGCTGGGAAATTACGGATGCATTACAAAAGGAAATTTTCCGGATGACATTTCCTGCGAGATCATTCACCAAGAAAATATTGTTGCTGTAGTCTATACTTATCCTGCCTTCCGTAAGCGCTATTGAAGCCAGTACAGCGAGGCCGCCATCCCCGGAATAACCATAAGTGCCGTTGCCCCCGTAGGTTGTAATGATCCCGGCGCCATCAATCTTTCTGATTACCTGATTATAGTCTCCGAAATATAAATTACCCGCGTTGTCAATTACCGCGCTGCCGGGAAATGCCATCTCTGCATTGACGGCGGGGCCTCCATCACCGCTGAATCCCTGGGTTCCCGTGCCTGCAATTGTAGTGATGATCCCGGCCGGGCTCACCTTTCTGATCCTGTGATTTTGCGCATCCGGAATATATACATTGCCTGCGGCGTCTACAGCTACCTTACAAGGATAAGCCAGCTGGGCCTGTGTGGCGGGGCCGCCATCACCCGAATAACCCCGGGTTCCGTTGCCTGCAATAGTAGTTACAATTCCGTTGCTGCTGTTCACTTTCCGGATGACATTGCAACCATAATCTGAAATATACAAATTATCAGCGGCATCTGTTGTAAGACCTGAAATTGCCCTGAACTGTGCTGCCGCTAACAGTCCATTGTCTCCGGTACCGCATTTATCGGATTGCATACCCGATACCGTTGTAATAATGCCTGTAGCATCTATCTTCCGTATAATACTTGAAACCTGGTCTGCAAAATAAATATTGTTGGCATTATCTACTGCAATGGATGCGGGGTGATACAACAGTGCATTCACAGCCGGACCGCCGTCTCCGGAATATCCAATCACACCTTCCTGTCCTGCAATCGTTGTAATAATACCTGCAGCATCTACTTTCCGGATGGTATTACTTCCGGATTGAACAATGTACATATTTCCCGCATGGTCAAAAGCAGGATACGTATAGTACATATCGCTTAGTTGAGCATTTAAAGCCGGTCCGCCGTCTCCTGAATACCCGAAAGTGCCGTTGCCTGCCACAGTTGTGATGATCTGTCCGTGCAAAGCGGTGTTTAATAATATCAAAAGCGTGCAACAGAACGAGCGCATAATCAGGTTCAGGATTGAGATTTGGCATTTCCCTGATCTCCCTTACTTTAAAAAATATTAATACAAACCATTAAGCAGACCCAGATCACCAGATAGTTTCAAAACTTTTTTTATTAAATTCTTTATTAACGTCAATAAAAAAGGAGCTGTGCCTGTTTGAAAGCATAAGCGGATCTTTGGTAAAGAGCTTCGAAAGTAATGAGATAGGGAATAATATAAGGTAAAAGAGTATAGTTAATAAGACTGATGGAACAATCAGGCTTAATATATGAGAAAGTTTCATCCATACCCATTCAATTTTATTGCTCAGCGTATCTGATAATATGCCTGCTAATCCGATCACTAAAGATGTTATACCGGCCCATCGCCATGCAAATAGCAGGTACAGGGCCAGAAATCCCATTGAAATGACCAGTATCGTTGATTTTGATGTATCTTTTTTCATAACTCTTTTTTAAAATAGCGTATAAATGAAAGGGGCAATGGCGCTACCTCCACCGAACACAATCAGTAAGCCTAACAGTAACAGCACAACTATTATTGGCACCAGCCAGAATTTTTTTCGCTCTTTCATAAAGAGCCATAAGTCTTTTAAAAAGTCCATATTAATTCTTCTTTATAATGTTTAAATTAATCAGCTCATCTCCAATGCATGCAGCGATCTCCGCATATCCATGTTTGTTTGGATGCCCGTCATATTTATAAAAGTAGCCTTCTTTATCAGTCAATTCTTCAAAATGGTTTGTAAGCTGCATATAGGGAACGTTATTCGATTCCGCTACGCTTTTGTATATCGAATCAATGCTATTATGCGAGCGATAGTAAGGCGCTAATATTTCATCAGTAGGTGTTCTGTCTACCTTGTGCCCCGTAAAATAATTTGTTGGTAAATTAATGAACACCATTTGGGCTTTATTCTCTGAACAAATTGCTTTCATTTCTGAAATGTCTTTTTGCATTTCTTTTATTGCAAATTTTGTGGCGGGATGATTAGGGTTATTAAAAATCATCGTTCGGTCAGGAAAGTCAATATATAAATTTAATAAAAAAGCGTTTAAATTCCCCGTCCTGAACAAGGTTTGAACTGTATCGGATAATGTTGTAAATCTTAGCCTTTGATACTTGTTAAAGCCATTGATTATTTTGTTGCTTTCCTCTTCCCAGTTACTTTTAATCGGGATAACGCCACTTTTCTTTGACATCAAATGAAGATAGTTTCCAAAGGATAGTTTAATGTATGATTTGAAGAATGTTACTAATTTATCCTTACGGCTTTGTTTTTTCCCAAAACTGGTACCGTATAGCTGAGCCAGGTCATCGAGTTGAAGCATACCAACCAAAACCAGGTCTGGTTTTAAAAGCGGGACTGCCTGCTGCATACACTTCTTATAACCATGAGAGTATTCTCCGGGTTCTCCGCAATTGATGACCTCTACATTTTTAAAACCTTTGGTCTTAAGTATTTTTTCCAATTGCATTGGCCAACTGTCTTCTATTTCCACACCCCAGCCAAATGTAAAAGAGTCGCCAAAGCAAAGTATCCTGTAGGTATTGGGGTCTTTGGTTACATTTATTTCTGCGTTTCTAAGTCCTAAACTGTTTATGTTTGAAATGTAATCAAATTCTTCCGTTTTGAATCTGGCGGATGAATTTGGATCAAAGATCAACCCCTCCTTTAAGTGATACGATGCATTGTTGTTGCCCTTAGGCTTTAGCGATAAACCCAATAATGAATTTATTGCAATTAGCAGACCAATAAGTATTCCTAAAAATAAACAGCTAAATAAATAATTTGTGATCTTATCAGGAATACGCCGGATGGTGAGTATTAGCGCCACACAACCTATTGGGATGCCCCAAAAAATGATATTTAAGATTTTTGAAGTGTAAATGCTTGTATCGTTATAGAAGAGATAACAAGTGACAGGGTTGAAAAACAATGCCAAAATGATGGCAAATAATATCACGGATTTTTTATTCTTGCTCATGTCTAATCCAGATTAAATTTAACCATCCATTTTTCCCTGTTTTCCCAGTCGGGTTGCTCTGTTTTGGCTAAAAGAAAATTATTTACTACCAGGTAGTCCATTTCTGTTCTCATAAAGCATTTGTAAGCATCTTCAGGTGTACAAACCACCGGCTCACCCCTTACATTAAAGCTTGTATTGACAATGATCCCATACCCTGTTTTTTCTTTGAATGTATTGATCAATTGCCAGTACCTTGGATTTGTTTCTTGGTGTACTGTTTGAACTCTGGCAGAGAAATCCAGGTGTGTTATTGACTGAACATCACTTCTTTCATAATAAAGTTTTTCCCAAAGGTCGAGGTCGTTATAGTTTTCAGGCAGGGTATTTCTACGCTCTTTATTTACATCTGCAATTAACAGCATATAAGGCGACGCTACCTGCAAATCAAAGAATTCCTTTGAATTTTCAATCAATACAGATGGAGCAAAAGGGCGGAATCCTTCCCGGTACTTTATCTTAAGGTTAAGTTTTTTCTGCATTTCTTTGTTCCTTGCATCACCTAAAATACTCCGGTTTCCCAGTGCCCTCGGACCGAACTCCATTCTGCCCTGGAACCAACCCACAACGTTGCCTTTATCTAACAAATCGGCTACAGCAGTGCATAAGTCGCCAAATGATTCAATCTTATTATAGTTAGCCTTATGCTTTTTGAATGAAATCTCTATCTCTTTATCGGAAAAAGCAGGGCCCAGATAAGTACCCTTCATGGCATCGGCATTAGGTGAAACTTTATTCCTCTGCTGATCAAAAAACATATAATAAGCCGCCTGGGCAGCTCCTAATGCACCACCGGCATCACCCGCAGCGGGCTGAATAAAAATATTTTCAAAAATACCTTCCTTTAGCAGTTTGCCATTAGCTACACAATTTAGAGCAACCCCTCCTGCCATACATAAGGAGTCTGTACCTGTAATCCTTTTGGCCTCTTTTGCCATTTTTATGACAATCTCTTCGGTTACTTTTTGTATGGCGTAGGCTACATTGCAATGCTTCTGTTCGATATTACCATCAGGCTTGACTGCAGGAAAACCAAACAGCTTTTCCCATTGGGCTTCATTGATCATTTTTAAGCCTGTAGCATAATTAAAGTACTTCTGATTTAGCCATATCGAACCATCGTCTTTTATAGATACGATATTATCTTTTATCAATTTTATGTAATGATGAGTATCTTCTGCCTCCGGATTGCCATAAGGAGCAAGTCCCATCAGCTTGTATTCGCCTGAGTTAACCTTAAAGCCTAAATAATAGGTGAAAGCTGAGTAAAGTAGCCCTACCGAATGAGGGAAGCGCATTTCCTTGAGCAGCGTTATTTTATTCCCCTTGCCATGACAAATTGTAGCAGTAGCCCATTCACCAACCCCGTCTATTGTCAGAATTGCTGCTTCTTCAAAAGGAGAGGAGTAAAATGCGCTTGCGGCGTGTGATAAATGATGCTCGGGAAACAAGAGTTTTAGCTTCTTTTTATCGTATTTTTCAATATCTGCCAACCCTTCATGAAGCATTTTTTTCAAAAACATCTTTTCTTTGAGCCATACAGGTATTGATATTATAAACTGCCGCAACCCCTTTGGCGCAAAAGCATAATATGTTTCCAGTAGTCTCTCAAATTTTAATAGAGGTTTGTCATAGAAAACGACTGCATCAAGATCGTCAATGCTGCAACCCGATTCTTCAAGACAATATTTAATGGCATTTGCAGGGAAGTCTTCCGTGTGTTTTTTTCTTGTAAACCGCTCTTCCTGGGCTGCTGCAACTATCTCCCCATCAATAAGGATTACAGCTGCAGAATCGTGATAAAATGCTGAGATACCTAAAATTTTTACCATACTTATTGTTCTTAGTTGTTATTCCGGTGACCTTGTCTTTTTGATATATAATATATAACGGTTAAATATTGAAAATATGGCAATAGTAGTACCCCATTATCCAAATATAATAACAAATTACAATAAGGTAATTGTGAGTTTGATTTTTAAGGAAAGAATTACGTACTCCGGACTTTTATTTTCCGGGTCAGGGGAGAAGGCTTTGTGATTTACTTGCCATCTCCCGGCCGGGGCTTCTTCCTGCTGATATAAGGGCTATCCTTTATGATAAACCGGTAAGGGAGCAATGCATCTTCTCCTGCATAGTCAACACCAATTCGGGGAGTAGCAATAATACGGCTTTGGGGAAGCCTGTAACCGTCATCGGCAATAAAGATCTTATCCGACAGGAGATCAGTGCCGCTATGGGCGGTAATAATATCCAGCGCTTTGGACAGGTTGCCGGGGCCGGATCCCAGGGAATGGTCTATTTTCTTTTTCCCGCTGCGCTGCAGCATGACATCAATGCCCTGAAGCGGCTCTATAGCTCTTATCAGCACTGCATGTGGGATATTCCTGCTGTTGGTAACTACGTTAAAGAGGTGATGGATACCATAGCAAAGGTATACATACGCAGCGCCTGCTCCGCCATACATTACTTCATTGCGCGCAGTGCGCCTGCCATTCCATGCATGCGATGCCCTGTCAATAATGCCATTATAGGCTTCTGTCTCCACAATGCGTCCGGAGGTTGCTATTCCATCCCTGTTGGTGACCAGTATTTTGCCTAAAAGCTGCCTGGCTATCTTTACCACATCTTTGCGATCATAGAAATCATGATCCAGTTTTATAATTGCCATCGTGTAAAGCCGGAGAAATTTTATATGTTTGAACGTTGGTTGTACCGGCAAGTTCATCAAACCTTCCTAAATTATTGCTATTGCTCAAAGAAATTATTATAGCCCTGCAGTCTTATTTTAAAGCTCACCGGTTCATACGTAAGCACAGGCTGTGGAAGTGGATCATTATCCCGGGAATTATATATGCCCTGCTGTTTGTGGTAAGCATGTATTTTTTCGGGAAAAGCGCCAGCTATGTTATTGAGCTGTTGAGCATCAAAACAGGGCTGAAAGCCTGGGTAGACCAGTTGAAAAACAGTTTTGTGGGCTTTCTTTTTGCCATTGGCGGTGTAATGCTGTGGATCATATTGCTGCTGATGTATTTTTCCTGGTTCAAATATATATGGCTTATCGTGGGATCGCCCATCTTTGGTTATCTGAGCGAAAAAACGGAGTCCATTATAGAAGAAAAGGAATACCCGTTCAGCTTTAGGCAGCTGATGAAAGATATCAGCCGCGGCATAAAGCTGTCGTTACGCAATGCGCTCTGGCAAACGGTATATGCCATTTCCATACTGATCGTTTCCTTTATTCCTGTAGTGGGTTGGGTTACTCCCATGCTGGCGCTTTTCCTGGAATGCTATTACTACGGCTTTTCAATGCTTGATTATAGTTGCGAGCGGCAAAAGCTGTCCCCGGCGCAGAGCATGGAATTTATTGGCAAGCATAAAGGGCTTGCTATTGGTAACGGGCTGGTGTTTTATCTTATGCATACCGTAATTATTGTGGGTTGGGTACTGGCGCCGGCTTATGCGGTGATCGCAGCTACGCTTAGCTTATACCCGCAAAAAGAGAAATAAGGACTGTGTGGCTTGTTGCGATTGAATTAAAAATATCTGTTATGCCGGGTGAGAACGCTCATGGAATTGTTTATTTGATTCCTTCTGTTATAGAGGAAGACACACTCATTACTATACCGCAGTATATTATTGATGCAGTAAGGGTGTGCCAGGTGTTTTTTGTAGAAAATGAAAGAACAGCCAGGCGGTTTTTAAAATCCCTTTGGAAAGAGATGGTCATTGACGACTATGAATGGCATGCCATTCATAAAGCAGAAGCAGAAGTGAAGCATGCTTTTATTGCGGCATTAACAGCCGGGAAAACAGTTGGCATTATCAGCGAGGCCGGATGTCCCGGTGTGGCTGACCCGGGCCAAATGCTGGTAGAAGCGGCTCATGAAGCAGGAGCCGTCGTAAAGCCCCTGGTCGGACCAAGCTCTATTCTCCTTGCCCTGATGGCAAGCGGTATGAACGGACAGCATTTTTGTTTTAACGGTTACCTGCCGGTGGATAATGTCAACCGTATAAAAGCAATTAAAAGGCTGGAGACCGAAGTCCTGAAAAATAATTGTACCCAGATATTTATTGAAACTCCTTACCGTAATAACCAGTTGCTGGACGCTATTGTACAAAGTTGCCAGCCGTCAACAAGGCTTTGTATAGCTGCTTCCATCACCTCGCCGGCAGAATTGATTAAAACAAAAACTGTGGGGGAGTGGAAAAAATCGAAGCCGGATATTCATAAAAAACCGGCGATTTTTTTGCTGGGGCGCTGAGGAAGGGTGAATAGTGAATGGTGAATAGGCAATGGTGCATTTATTCACCATTCACCACTACCTTACGATATTGCCGGTTGATGGATCTTTCATGGCAACAATGCTATCTACGATATATTTTTTAAAGCCCCTCCAGGGCAATGCTCCGTTGTATTCTTTGTAGTAGAGGTCAAAAACTTTTCCTGAATTTTCCATGAGTGTTTTGGCCACTTTTTCATTTACCACGGAAAATTCGAAATCGTATGACTGGATAGTATTGGGAGACAGGGAGCGTATCCCCGACTGAATAAGTTTTCCCTCATAAGTCTTGAATATATATCCTTTTTTTACGCAATAATTCAGCTCTCCCGATTTTACGCCTTCGCCCAATACAAAATAGTATTTGACGTAGATAAAGATGCCGAGAGCCAGTACCAAAAGCAGCAGGAAAATCCGGAAGAACTTACGCATACAGGTGTTTTATTTTTCAAATTAACAAAATGTTACGGAATAATGACAAGTAAATTTAATGTCAAAACCATGACACTCGCTTTATTGCGCCCCGTTTATAATTTCTATCTTCGCAGTTCTATTTAAACAATTCATTCCATGAATATCGGCATAGTTTGTTATCCCACATTTGGAGGCAGCGGGGTTTTGGCAACAGAGTTAGGAAAGGCTTTGGCAGAGAAAAACCATACTGTTCACTTTATTACTTACCAGCAACCGGTAAGGCTGACCGGGTTTCGCGCCAATATTTTCTACCACGAAGTGAGAGTGCCCACTTATCCTTTATTTGATTATCCACCCTATGAGTCTGCCCTGGCAAGCACAATGGTGGATGTGGTAAAAAACAACAATATTGATCTTTTACATGTACACTATGCCATCCCTCATGCTTCCGCGGCTTATATGGCAAAGCAGATACTTGAAAAAGGGGGCAGATATGTGCCTGTTATAACTACTTTGCATGGTACTGATATCACGCTTGTAGGGCGGGATAAAACTTATGCGCCTGTAGTGGCATTTTCTATTAACCATAGTGATGCCATTACCGCGGTTTCTGAAAATCTCAAAGAGGAGACCTACAAAATATTCAACATAGAAAAAGATATACAGGTCATCTACAATTTTGTGGACGTACAGCGATTTCGTAAAAAGCCAATAGATGCATTCCGCAAAGTAATTGCGCCGGATAATGAGCGTATAATAATGCATGCTTCCAACTTCAGGAAGATAAAACGCATTGAGGATGTGATCTATATTTTTAAAAAACTGAATGAAACTATTCCTTCCAGGCTTCTGTTAGTAGGCGACGGGCCTGAAAGACCGATGGCTGAAGCACTTTGCAGGGAACTGGATCTCTGCGATGATATCCGCTTTGTAGGGAAGCAGCAGGATATGGAAGAGATCTTTGCCATAGCCGATCTTTTTCTTTTACCTTCAGAATATGAGAGCTTTGGGCTGTCGGCGCTCGAAGCGATGGCAGGCGGTGCACCGGTGGTAGCTACCAACGTGGGCGGTCTCCCGGAAATAATAAAGCAGGGTGAAAACGGGTATATGGGCAAGGTGGGCGATGTAGACCAGATGGCCCAATATGCTATTGATATATTGAAAGACGACGCTACTTTTTTGAAGTTCAGGGAAAATGCCAGGAAGCAGGCGGACCGTTTTGATATAACCCGTATCGTGCCTCAATATGAAAAGCTGTATGAGCAGTTGTACGAAAGCTATTGTAAAACAGTATGTAACCCGGTGTAAGGGTAAGCTTTTATGGCATAGGTGTAAAGCTGCTCCGTGATATACAGTAGAACGGAGCGTCGCCACTACCGTAGCATAGCAGTACTGCAGCCGGTATCCAAAAACATTCATACTGTGCACGCTCAATATTTAACCGGCTTTCAATATTCCAGATAATAGTTGATCATGACGATAACAGATACACATTGTCATTTATATGCTTCCGAATTTGAAAACGATATTGACGCGGTAATAAAAAGGGCGCAGCAAAATGGTGTGCAAAAATTTTACCTGCCTAATATTGACAGCGAATCCATTGAGGGGATGTTGCAGTTGGAGACCCGATATCCCGGGATATGTTTCCCGATGATGGGGCTGCATCCCTGCTCTGTAAAGGAAAATTATAAAGAAGAGCTGGCTGTGGTAGAAAGCCGGCTGGCCGGGCGTCGCTTTGCTGCAGTAGGAGAAATAGGGCTGGACTTTTATTGGGATAAAACATTTACCGACCAGCAATACGATGCTTTTCGCCGGCAAATAGAATGGGCAAAGCAATATGATCTGCCCATAGTAATACATACCCGGGAAGCCATGCAGCAATGTATAGAGGTGGTAGCAGCGCATAAGACGGACCGGCTTCGGGGTATTTTTCATTGCTTCGGCGGCACACTGGAAGAAGCAGAAAAGATCATTGCCTTAGGCTTTTACCTTGGCATAGGCGGAGTGCTTACTTATAAGAAATCAGGTCTTAAAGAAGTGCTGAAACACATAGACCTTGCGCATATTGTGCTTGAAACAGATGCGCCTTATCTCACTCCTGTTCCCTTCAGGGGTAAACGCAATGAAAGCGCTTATCTCATCTACGTGATAGACGCACTGTCGGAAGTAAAACAGGTGTCTCCGGAAGAAATTGCAGCGATCACAACGGCAAATGCTAATTTAGTATTCCAACAAAAGGGTTGACTATGTCCCTTTCCTCTACCTCTGCTCCGGCAAAATTGCTGATCATTTATACCGGCGGTACTATCGGCATGGCATACAATGATGCTACCGGGGCACTTATACCCATGGATTTTAAGGAGATAAAGTACCACATCCCCGAGATCGCGAGGCTGGGATGCGAGTTTGATATGCATGCTTTCAACCCGCCTATGGATTCTTCCAATATGTCGCCTGATATCTGGAGGCAATTGGCCAATCTGGTGTATGATCATTACAGTGCTTACGACGGGTTTGTGATCCTGCATGGCTCCGATACCATGGCATTCACTGCATCGGCGCTTAGCTTTATGTTTGAAAACCTGTCGAAGCCGGTGATACTCACCGGCTCTCAGTTACCTATAGGCGAAATCAGGACCGATGCCAAAGAGAATATCATCACTACCATGGAAATAGCTGGGGCAAAGAGACATGGCAGGGCAATAGTGCCGGAAGTTTGCATATATTTCGATTACTATCTTTTCCGCGGCAACCGTACCAAGAAAAACAGTACAGAAAAGTTTGATGCTTTTTATTCGCTGAATTACCCGCCGCTTGCGGAAGCCGGTATTGATATACAGTATAATGAGACCAATATCATCCGGCCGGCAAGCCAGCCGTTTGCTGTTAATGCCAGAATGAACGCTGATATTGCAGTGCTGAAAATGTTCCCCGGCATTACTCCCAATGCGGTGAACGCCATATTGCATACACCGGGTGTGAAGGCCGTGATCATGGAAACTTTCGGGAACGGGAATACCATTACAGCACCCTGGTTTATCGACGGACTGCGCAAGGCAATGGATAATGGCATAATAGTGCTCGACAGAACGCAGTGCGATGGCGGCTCCGTGGAGCTGGGCAGGTATGAAACGAGCGCCTATCTTAAAGCAATCGGGGTAACCAACGGCAATGACATGACTTTTGAAGCGTCGGTAACCAAACTGATGTGGCTGCTGGGACAGGGATACCCGCCTGACAAAACCAGGCAACTGCTTGAAACCCCGCTCCGGGGGGAGCTTTCAGAAAAATAGTATTGAATTTAATGAAGCATACCTGCCTTAACTGCCCCATTCAACAAATAAGGGACGATTGTTCCTCACCATTCTTTGTTCCCCATATTCCATCAGCCTTGTGAGTAGATAACTACGTTCCAAACCGGAAATTTATATAAGAATCAGCCTGCTGAAAGATAACATTCAGTATCTTGACCATTAACGATCAGAAATACCATATTGTAAAAGCTTATAACTCAATTAAAAACATGAAGATCTCCACGCCTGTATGGGTTGCGCTGCCCTTTGCCCTGCTTTGCCTTCCTGCCTGCCAAAACAATCCCGGCAAGGCAGACCAGTACAGCGGCGACCTTAAAGAATATACCGGTGAAAATTTTACGGTCAATGTCAGGACTACCGAAGCGCTTACACCCGAGGAAGAAAGGCTGGGCTTTAAATTGCCTGAAGGTTTTGAGATCAGCTTATATGCCTCCGAGCCGGATATAGGCAAGCCCATCAATATTGCCTTTGATGCAAAGGGAAGGATGTGGGTAACACAATCCTTCGAGTACCCCTTCCCGTCAGCGCCGGGAAAAGGAAAAGATAAGCTCACTATTCTTGAAGATACTGATAACGACGGGAAAGCGGATAAATTCACCGTGTTTTCCGATACCCTGAATATCCCGATAGGTATACTGCCGATGAATGACGGAGCCGTGGCTTACAGCATTCCGAATATTTATAAATACACTGATGCCGACGGAGATGGAAAGGTGGACGGACAAAAGAAATTACTGGGGCCTTTTAAAACCAAAGATACCCATGGTATGATCAACAATTTTGTGAGAGGGTATGACGGCTGGATACATTCCTGCCATGGCTTTACCAACCGGGATACGGTAGCCGGTGCAGACGGCGATTTGATCTCTATGATCTCAGGCAATACCTTTCGCTTTCGCCCCGATGGCAGCAGGGTGGAACATACTACCGACGGGCGCATCAATCCGTTTGGGCTGGTATATGATGAAATGGGTTATCTCTACTCTACCGACTGCCATACTTCCCCGCTTTACCAGTTGATACGGAATGCCGACTATACCCAATGGGGTAAGGAAGAAGGAATGGGTTTTGCCCCCGATATGACGCCGCTGTCTGACGAGGCTACTGCCCTTGCCGGTATAGCCTACTATGCCGATATGCTTTTCCCCGAAGCATACCGCAGCAATTTTTTTGTGGGGGATGTAGTTCGTTGCCGCGTATACAGGTATTCTCCTTCCTTCAAGGGCTCCACGCCCATAGGAAAAAGAGAAGAAGATTTTGTACTGAGCAAAGACCCCTGGTTCCGCCCGGTGGATGTAAAGCTGGGACCGGATGGGGCGCTGTATATCGCTGACTTTTATAATTCCATCATCGGGCATTATGAAGTGCCGCTCGATCATCCCAAAAGAGATCATATCAGGGGACGTATATGGCGGATCACTTATAAGGGAAAGCATAACGAAGTGCATGACTGGACAAAGGCGCAGATCAGTGAGCTGCTGCAGGCGCTGGATATTGATAATATGTTTGTACGGATGACTGCTGCAGACCAGCTTGCAGACCGTATGGGTAAAGAAGCTGCTGCGCCTGTTACTGCATTGCTCAATGATAAGTCTACGAGTGCAAGAAAATATATACATGCTTTATGGGTGCTTGAAAGGATCGGAGCGCTGCAGCCTTCTATGCTGCAAACCGCTGCTGCAGGCAGCGACCCGCTGATAAGGTTGCATGCCATGCGCATACTGGCGGAAGAAAAGCCTGATGAGCAGGCATATTTCCCGCTGGTGCTTAAGGGGCTGGAGGATAAAGATCCTCATGTACGGCGTGCAGCGGTGGAACTGCTGGTAAAATATCCTGATATGCGTTCATTAAAGTTGGCCCTGCAGGTGCGCAGCAATATACCGGAATACGAAACGCATCTCTTATATACAAGCCGGCTGGTACTGCGTGATATACTGCGCAACCCGGAGATGATGAAGTCTGTGGCTGCTTCCTCATGGGAAGAGCGGGATGCGGGATACATCGGCGATGTATTGATGGGTGTGCCTTCGGTGGAGGCGGGCAGTTTTCTTTTCCGGTATATCAGCCGGTATAAGGCAGCAGAGAACAGGGCGCCTGCAATATTTAAGCATATAGCCCGCTTTGCCCCTTATAATACCCTTGATTCAGCAGTGATCATTGCCGTGCGCGACAACCGGCCCGACAGCCTGAATATCCTGATATTTAAAGGCATGCAGGAGGGTATGGCGCAGCGGGGTGATAAAGAAAATGCACAGCTCACTGCCTGGGGAAAATCGCTTGCTGAAAATATTTTTAAAACAAAACCTTTTGCCGGCGGACAGTCCTTGTCAGCTATTACCCTGCAACGCTTTGCTATAGATATTGCAGGAAAATATGGGTTGCCATCCGCAGCGCCTGCGATTGACAGGTTCCTGTATGACCTCAAACCGCAGGATATGAAATTGCCCGGGAGCGATGAGCCGGCTAATGAGGTAATCGGCCTGAAAACTGCCGCTCTGCGGTCGTTGATGAAGCTGGTGCCTGCAAAAGGAGAGCAGGCGGCTGTGCGGGTTTTAAACAGCGATTCCTCTGATATGCGCCTGAAGAATGAAGTGAGCAATATGCTTGGCGAATTCCCGGGCAATATTGCCAATCGTATTTTAAAGGAAGTAAAGAATGCCCCGCCTGATCTCCAGCACAATATGGCGATTACGCTTGCCGGCAGCGCCGAGGGTAAGGACATCCTTTTTAATAAAGTAAGGACGGGTGATATTTTTGCAAGAACATTGCTGGAGCCCAAGGTGCAGGAAAGGATATTGTATAAGGCAACACCTGCACAGGAAAGCCTGTTTAAGCAATTAACTTCAGGGCTCGACCCGGTAGACAAACAAAGGCAGCAGGCAATATCTGATCACCTTGCTGCTTTTGAAAAAGAGATGCAAAGTAATCCGCCTTCCGTAGATTCCGGGCACATGGTATTTATACAAAATTGCTCTCCCTGTCACAGCATTGCGGAAGAGGGCGGTAATATAGGTCCTAACCTGGATGGTGTGGCACAATGGGGGCCGAAATCACTCGCTGAAAAGATCCTGGATCCTAACAGGAATGTGTCGGAAAACTTCAGGACATACACAGTGCGCATGAAAGACGGCAAAGTAATAACCGGGCTGTACCGGAGAGATGAAGGCGCTGTAATTGTTTTTGCGGATCTTACGGGTAAAGAATTTTCAATACCTAAAAAAGATATTGCCGAGCAAACAGCATCAAAGCTGACATTGATGCCGGATAATTTCAGGGAACGGCTCAGCGGAAAAGAATTTAACCAGCTTGTTCATTTCCTGCTGAACCCCAAAGGGTATAGGTGAGCGGTCGTTGTCAGCTATGGGCTGTGAGCTATGGGCTATCAGCCTACAGCCCACAACCAATTTTCATTAATTCATATGCTCTTTTAATAACCTCCTGTACGAAATATAAAAAAACAACGGGAATACCAGCAGCGTAAGGATGGTTGCCGTTATCAGTCCGCCGATTACAACAATAGCCAATGGCTTGGATGTTTCAGATCCTATCCCGTTGGACAGCGCGGCGGGCAATAAGCCTATTGCCGCCATCAATGCCGTCATTACCACCGGGCGGACACGCAAACGCACTCCTTCTGTGATTGCTTTTTTAAGCGAATGCATATTGAATTCATGCTTCCTGATCTTTTGCAGGTTGTTTTTAAACACTGAGATCAGGATAACGCCGTTCTGGATACAAATACCAAACAGGGCAATAAAACCAATGCCCGCGGATATGCTGAAGTTGGTGCCGGTGATCAATAATGCTGCTATACCGCCGATAATCGCAAAGGGAACATTCAGCAGCACGATGCCGGCATCTTTTATATTGCCAAACATGACAAATAAGATCAGGAAGATGAGCAGCAGGCTTACCGGGACTACCTGTGCCAGGCGTTTTGTAGCCCTTTGCTGGTTTTCAAAATCACCCGCCCAAACCATATCGTTCCCTTTGTCAAGCTGTACCGCCTCTTCTACCTTTTTTTGCGCTTCGGCGATGGTGCTGCCCATATCCCTGCCTCTTACGGAAAACTTTACAGCACTGTATCTCCGGTTCTCATCCCTGAAAATAATACTGGAGCCCGTGGTTCTTTTTATGGTGGCAATACTTTTTATAGGCACCTGGGCGCCTCTTATGGTAGGCACCATCAGGTTGCTGATGCTTTCCGCATTATTACGGTAAGCTTCTTCATAACGCAGCCGTAGCTGAAACTTCTTTTCCCCTTCATATATCTGCGATATAGACTTACCCCCTATGGCCATTTCAATAATGGCATTGGCATCCGCCGTGGTAACGCCGTATAAAGCCATTTTTTCGGCATCAAGGTCTATCCGCAATTCAGGTTGCCCGATATTTTTAATTACGCCCAGGTCTTCAACTCCTTCTATATTTTTCATGGCATCATATACCTCGTAAGCCTTTTTTTCGGTATAGGTAAGGGAATCGCCATAGATCTTTACTACAAGAGAGCCTTTAACTCCTGACACTGCTTCTTCCACATTATCCATGATAGGTTGTGAAAAATTCAGATCAATCCCCGGAAAGACAGCGAGCTTAGCCTGCATCTGGTCAATCAGCGCTTCTTTGGACAGGTTACTTTTCCATTCCTTTTTAGGATAAATGTCCACATGAAATTCTATGTTGTAGAAGCCGGTGGCGTCGGTGCCGTCATTAGGCCGCCCCGTTTGACTCATCACCTGCTTTACTTCAGGGAAATCCAGGATGATCTTACGCATTTTATTGGCCACGTTCTTCGATTCTTCGAGCGATATGCTTAACGGGCAGGTAGCCCTTATATAAATGGCGCCTTCATCTAATTCCGGGAGGAATTCGGTACCCAGGAATTTAAAAAGGAACAGCCCGAATGCAACTATTGCTACTGAGGCGGTAAGCGTTGTTCTTTTATGCCCGTATGTCCAGGAAAACATTTTCATTACCCCATTTGTAATTGTTTCCACCAGCCGGTTATGCTTTTCTTTCACATTTTTGCGAAGTAATAAACTACATAACAGCGGCACTAAAGTGAGCGTAAGCATCAGTGCGCCAAGCAGGGCAAATCCTAATGTCCAGGCCAGCGGGGAAAACATTTTGCCTTCTACCTTTTGGAAAGAAAAAATGGGCAGCAATGCAGCAATAATGATAAGCTTTGAAAAGAAAATGGCTTTGCCGAGCTCACCGCCTGTATTCTTGATGATCCCCAGCTTGGAAAGCTTATTAAAGCGCTCCATACCATAGCTATGCGCTTTTTGATCGAGCACTACGAATATGCCTTCAACCATCACTACCGCGCCGTCTATGATTATCCCGAAATCAATGGCTCCCATAGACAGCAGGTTGGCGCTCATTCCTCTTAGGGTAAGGCATATAAATGCCGTAAGTAATGCCAGGGGAATTACGATCGCCACAGCCACAGTGGTGCGCCAGTCGGCCATGAACAAAAACACAATGACAGTAACAAAGATTATTCCCTCAAACATATTGTGAAGAACAGTGTGCGTGGCGAAATCAATCAAATCATCCCTGTTATAAAAAGTATTGATCTTCACATTTTCAGGGAGCACTTTCTCATTCAGGTAATCAATCTTTGCCTGTACTTTCTTTATTACCTCGCTGGGGTTTTCCCCCTTACGCATTACCACAATGCCTTCCACTACATCATTCTGCTTGTCTCGGCCTACCTGTCCTAAGCGCGGCAGGCTGGTAATGTCCACGATGGCTACGTCTTTTACAAGAATAGGCGTGCCATTGATATTGGTGACAATGATGTTTTCAATTTCTTTTGTATTGTTCAATAAGCCTATTCCTCTCACCACATAGGCCTGTGCATTGTCTACAATAATATCCCCGCCAACATTGATATTGCTTTTGGATGCGGCAGTATACACATCCAGGGGCGTAATGCCATACGAAGCCAGCTTCCGGGGATCTACTTTTATCTCATACGTTTTTACTTCGCCGCCGAAGCTCACTACGTCTCCTACGCCGGGCACTCCCAGCAATTGTCTTTCTATTACCCAGTCCTGCAGGGTCTTCAGGTCTTTGACAGATTTATCAGGACTTGTTAAGGTATAGCGGAATATTTCTCCGGTGGGACCTGTGGGTGGTTGTATATCAGGGTCTGCATTTTCCGGCAACGCTACATCCCGGAGCATATTGTTCACCTGCTGCCTTGCAAAGGCATCATCCACATCGTCGTCAAATATTATCTTTACTACAGAAAGTCCGAATACTGTAGTAGAACGCACCGACGATTTTTTTTGAACAGGGTTCATCGCTACTTCAATCGGGATGCTTACAAATTTTTCTACTTCTTCTGCGCTCCTCCCCGGCCATTGTGTGATGATGGTGATTTGTGTATTGGTGACATCCGGAAATGCTTCGATAGGGATATTTTTAAAAGCTATTATCCCCCAGATGATCAGTATTAATGTGGCAAAAAATATGAACAGCCTGTTTTTTAAAGAAAAGGCTATTACTTTCTTTATGAATTTGGACATAATATTTTTTTTAGTGTGCTGTCAGAGCCTGGTAAACGAATAATTGAGAGCTTGTAACTACCTGGTCTCCTGCATCAAGCCCCCTGATATACGCCCTGTCTTCCGTGCGCTTTACCAGTGATATTTCCTGCACGGTCAATTTTCCCTCTTTTTTTACTACTACGTAGTATTTGCTGTTGTCCATGATAAGTGACTGAACGGGTATTGTCAGTATTTTCCTGCCGGAATGAATATTCACTTTAACCGTAACAAACATCTCCGGTTTTAAAGCCCTGTCCTTATTCTGCATAGTTACACGCACCTGCATGGTACGGGTAGCAGGATCCAGCACATTATATATTTTATCAATTTTTCCCGGGTAATTCTTGTCGGGATCGGCAAGCGTATTCACAATAGCAGCGTCGCCGATATGGATATTCATTATGTCCGCCTCATATACATTAGCGGTTATCCATACTTCCGAGAGATCCGCAATGGTGAACAGGCTGGCATTGTTGTCCGCTCTTATCTCGGAATTGCCGGTAAGATTTTTTTCAATGATATATCCGCTGATGGGGGCTGTCACTGTATAGGTAGCATTGCTGCCCCCGGTGATAGCGGCAACCTGCTTTGCCTTGTTGAGCTCGGATAATGCCTTGTTGTATTCCACTTTTGCATTTATATAATCCTGTTCGGTGGCTAATTTGCCCTCATACAGATCCTGGGTGGTCTGAAGCGCTTTCTTTGTCATTTCTACATTGGACGCTGCAAGGGAAAGGTCATTGCCTGCGCTGGCAACTTCAGTGCTTTTCAATACTGCCAGCACCTGCCCTTTTTTTACAAAATCGCCTAATTCGGCTTTTACCGCCAGTACCCGCCCGCTGATCAGCGCATACACCCTGGCTGTTTTGGTTTCATTAGTTGATATTTTACCATTGAGCTTTATATCGTTGCTGTCGTCTTCCATTGCAGCGGATGCAACAGGAATATTCTTTATAATGCTGTCGTTGATCGCAGGATCCTGGGCGGCAGTACTATTTTTTTGATTGTTGCAGGAAAAAAGGGATATGCTTACAGATATTATAAAGAACAGGAATGTCTTTTTCATGATAATAATTTTAATTGCCCGTTACAATTTTTCCGCAGGCGAAGTTTAAAGTTTCCAGCGCCTGCATCCTTTCATTTTGTATTTGATTTAATTGCAGCACATTTTGTTTGTACGATTCGTAGAAGTCGGTAAAATCAAGGAGGCTGATATTCTTTTTCTCGAAATTTATCATTACGCTTTGCAGCAACTGCTCAAACTGGTTGTTAAAATCAGGGTCAATGTTTTTAAGCAACCTGTCTGTATTCAGGGCATTGCTGTAAGCATTACGTACTTCTGTTTCCACCTGTAATTTTTGCCTGTCTGCCAGTAATTTGCTTTGCTGAACACTAAAATCTGCTGCCTTGATATTCCCCTGGTTACGGTTGAAAAAAGGAAGATCAATAGCCATTGTAAGAAAAGTGGCATTATCTACAAAGCTGCCGCGCTTATCAAACTGGGCGCCAAGTGTCAGGTCAGGTACAGCAAGCGCTTTTTGGTAAGCATAATTCTGTTTGTCATACAATAAGGTATTATTCGCCAGTTTTAAATCCTCCCTGTTGTGAAGGGCAGTGTCAATCAGTGATTCCAATGGCAGCCCGCTGACCGAAAAAGCGGCTGCGGGTTTTTCATCCGGCAAATACACATGTTCATTGTCCTGCAAAAGCAATTGCAGCTCTGCCTGGGTATTGTTGAATGTATTGCGCAATAATGCCTGCTCCGTTCTTAAACTATATAATAGTGATTTTATACGGACGGCATCTTTTAGGGTTACCACCCCTTTTTGCTGCAGTTGATCAAACAGGTCGCAGAGTTTTTCAACCGATCCGATCTGCAGCTGGTATGCGGCAATTGAATTGTGGAGATAATGCAAACTGTAATAATCGCTCCTGAGCGTGTATCGCAATGTCCGGAGCAGGTCATAAAACGAATTCCGGGTCATTGCAATGTTGGTCTTTGCCATATTGATCTGCTTATTCCGTTTGCCTGCCAGCAGGATCAGTTGCTGGACGTCAACCGTATATTGGCCGGTTGGATTACCGATATCAAAGAACTTTTTGTTGTCCGGGTTATAAATATTCCCTGAAAAAGCGATATTGGGATTTGCATACAGCCTGCTTTGGATCAGTTGGGCTTCTGCAATATTGATATTGTATTTCCCCGCAAGCAACTCAAGGTTTTTATTCAAAAACACAGCTTCTGCCTGTGGTAGCGGGATGCGTAGTGTATCCTGTGCCACTATTTGTAGCGCACTATATAGTATGATCAATACTATGCTACATGGTTTGTAGAATGAATATCTCATCTAATACAATTAATTATAACTGAATACGCTCTGCTATAATCCGTATTATAGCAGGGCATGATGTAAAAAGAAATCAGGGTTGGATTATATGCTATAATCCGGTGGAGGAGTTACTGTTTCAAAATATCCGTCAAGAGAAGTGTTGTCGTTGACAGATGGGAAATTGTTCCGGGTTGTCTGAGAAGTAAAATGTGTATCCTGGAGTATTTGAAACTGCGTTAAGTCTGAAATGTAATTAAAAGTCCTTACCGGAACAAAATTATTGCCATTGTCATCATCTTCATCGTCGGCTTTCTTATCATTACCAAGCGCTACTTCTATGTATTCTGCGATGCTGTTAATATCGTCTATCTGAAGACCATTACTGTCATAGCAGTCTGTTTCTGCGCTCTGCGGCAGGAACATGAAAGTATTCATGTGCAACGCCATAATAAACAAAACCGACAGTTTCCTCATCAAGGGGTGTAATTACAAATTCAGCAAAAGTAAACGAAAAAGTTGTTATGCTATTGTTAGTTTCGGGTGTATTCAAACTATATATTTTTTGCATGAATTTTACAAACGATTTCTATTTACTGTATTATCTCAATATATTTGTGTTTTGCCTGTCCGGGAACATCCGGTATCAGTAATAACAATTGGACCTTCCATGAGTTTACTGATAGTTGTTATACTAAAGCCAACTGCCAAGAGATAATCTCCAAAAACGCGATATCTTGCCATTTACCCAAGACTCATTATCCAGGTATGAAGAGAGTAAAGAATAGTTTGGGGTTGCTGTGTGTAGCGCCATTATTCATGGTTGTCAACACTGCAGCCCAAGTGCTTTCATTGAAAGAAGCTGAAGCAACAGCTCTTCAAAACTATAACACTATCAAAGCCAAAAGCAACTATGCCGCCGCTTCCATGGCTGCTGTGCAGCAGGCAAAACGTGATGCCTTGCCCAATCTGGTTGTAGCTGCACAGCAGGACTATGGCACGATCAACGGGCAGAACGGCCCATTATATGGCTTCGGGGGTTTTGGAGTAGCATCCTCGGGAGCTGCCCTCCCGCAGCAAAACTGGCATGCCGCTTTTGGCGCATTATACCTTGCCAATATCAACTGGGATTTCTTTGCATTTGGAAGAGCAAAAGAAAAAATAAAAGCGGCAACGGCAATAGCGCAGCAGGACGAGACTGATCTGCAGCAGGAGCGTTTTCAGCACCAGGTGAAAGTGGCAGCAGCTTATCTTAACCTGCTTGCAGCACAACGGATCACCCGGTCAATGCAGCATAACCTGGAGAGGGCGGATACCCTGCAACTTGTAGTGACCACGAAAGCGAAAAATGGACTTATTGCCGGGGTGGACTCATCGCTTGCCGATGCGGAAGTATCCGCAGCCAGGATAGCATTGCTTCGCGCCATGGATGCAGAACAGGATCGTGCTTCTGAGCTTGCTGTATTGATGGGAGTGGAGAAGCCTGCTGTATTGGTGCTGGACACTTTATTTGTCAGTAAGATCCCGGTGGGAGTGCTTGATACTACTGCAGTTAAAGATGATCACCCCGAGCTGGAATATTATAAAAGCCGGATAAGAGTGAGCGACGAGCAGGCGAAATACTTCGGCAAATTCAGCTACCCTACTTTTTCCGTGTTCAGTGTTTTTCAAAGCAGGGGCTCAGGTTTCCAGCCGGGCTATACTACCGACCAGTCTGCGTATACCCACGACTATTGGGAGGGCATTAAGCCGGTGCGCAGCAATTACCTGGTAGGCGTAGGCGTTAGCTGGAACCTCACTACACCCTTGCGGATACAGCAGCAGGTAACAGCACAAAAATTTATATCTGCAGGACTGAAGAATGAACTTGATCTGGTAAACCAGCGCCTGAATGAACAGCAGCGGCTTGCAGCGTCAAAAATGAAGAATGCTGTTGCTGCCTATGCGGAAGCGCCTGTTCAGGTAAAGGCAGCTTCGGACGCTTATTTGCAAAAGTCAGTGCTGTATAGGAATGGGCTTACCACTATCGTTGATGTTACCCAGTCGCTGTATGCGCTTACCCGTGCTGAAACAGACCGTGATATTGCATATAATAATGTGTGGCAGGCGCTTTTGCTGAAAGCGGCTGCTGCCGGAGATTTTAATTTGTTCATGACTGAGCTTCCATAGGCATCAGCAGTATATTTTGGAATGCACCTTTTCGATTTATCATTGATGCCTCAATATAAATTATAGTATGAACCTGATTCGTTTTGCATTACGTAAGCCTATTACTATACTGGTAATGGTTGCCGCGTTGTTCTTCTTTGGTATAAAGGCCGTGCGGAGCATTAAGATTGATATTTTCCCAAAACTGGATATTCCCGTCATCTATCTCTCGCATCCTTTTGGCGGGTATACTCCTTTGCAAATGGAAGGTTTTTTTGCGAAGCCTTATATCAATATTTTTCTTTTTGTAAATGGTGTGAAAAGTATTGAAACAAAAAACATACAGGGGCTGACCCTGATGAAAATTAATTTTTACCCGGGCACTAATATGGCGCAGGCGGCTGCGGAGGTGAGCGCCTTTTCCAACAGGATCCAGGCGGCCTTTCCCCCTGGTTCAAACCCGCCTTTTATCATACGGTTCGACGCCTCAACCTTGCCTGTTGGGCAGCTTGTATTGAGAAGCGCCACAAGAAGCAATAATGAATTACTTGATCTTGCTAATGTATATGTGCGATCTACTTTTACTTCTATACCTGGTGTAGTGTCTTCCCCTCCATTTGGCGGTAATGTAAGAACTATCGTTGTTAAGGCAGATCCGGAATTGCTGCGCACGCATAAGCTGACACCTGACCAGCTTGTAGAAGCTATACGGATAAATAATCAAACCTCTCCTTCCGGAAATGTGCGTGTAGGCGATAAAAATTACATTACTCCTGTTAATACAGGTATTGTAGATGTAAAAGATTTTGAAAATATTCCTTTGTTTAAAGGAGATGTGCCTAACCTGTATCTCCGCGATGTAGCCACTGTGGAAGATGGCGCTGACCGTACTTCGGGCTATGCACTGGTAAATGGCAAAAGATCGGTATACCTCAGCATAGCAAAAAGCGCAGATGCGTCTACCTGGGAAGTAGTGCAAAATCTCAAGCAATCAATTCCCCGCATACAATCACAGCTCCCGGAGGATGTTGAGCTTTCCTATGAATTTGATCAGTCGGTATATGTAATGAATGCCGTGAAAAGCCTTTTGAGTGAAGGTGGTATAGGCGCCATTCTTACAGGGCTGATGGTAGTGCTTTTCCTTGGAGATTTAAGAGGTGCGCTGATCGTGATATTAACTATTCCCACTTCCATTATTTCCTCCATATTATTTCTTAGTCTCTTCGGGCAAACGATCAATATAATGACCCTCAGCGGGCTTGCGCTTGCCGTGGGAATACTGGTAGATGAGAGTACGGTAACGATAGAAAATATTCACCAGCATTTAGATATGGGCAAGCCGAAGGCGCTTGCAATATGGCATGCGTGTAAGGAAATAGCATTCCCAAAGCTGCTCATACTCTTTTGTATACTTGCAGTATTTGCACCGGCATTCACCATGGGAGGAATACCCGGGTCATTGTTCCTGCCACTTGCGCTTGCTATCGGGTTCAGCATGGTCTTTTCTTATTTGCTGGCGCAAACCTTTGTGCCCGTAATGGCCAACTGGATCATGAAAGGGAAACATCATAAAAAGGCGGATGGAACAAACATGACAGATGCCGAAGAGCTTTCTGCAAGCGGTTTAAGCACGGATGCTGAGGTCAGCACCTGGGACCAGAAGGCTTTGGCAATGGAAAAAAAAGAGCATGACCCCGGCAGTAAGCTAAGCAGGTTTGAGCGGGTCCGCAACAGGTATCTCAGGTTTATACAAAGGATGATGCCTTACCGGAAAATAATTGTGGGCAGCTACCTTGTTATTGTCAGCCTGGTATCGGTATATATGCTCACGAGCATAGGGCGCGACGTGCTGCCCAAGGTAAATGGCAGCCAGTTCCAGCTCAGGATGAGAGCGGCAGACGGAACAAGAATAGAGAGAACAGAAGCACTGACCATCAGGCTGGAAAACATCATCAAAGATGTTGCGGGAAAGGAAAACGTTGCTATTACTTCTTCCTATGTCGGAATGCATCCGCAATTGTTTTCTACCAGCTCGTTATTTCTCTTTATGGCCGGTCCTCATGAAGCGGTATTGCAGGTGGCATTGAGAGAAGGATATAACACCAATCTTGATGCCCTGAAAGATAAGATCCGCCGCAAAGCAGAAGAAGCATTACCGGGTGTAAAGCTGTCATTTGAAACTATTGAGCTTACGGATAAAATATTAGGACAGGGATCCCCCACTCCGGTTGAGGTACGTTTTTCGGGACGGAATAAAAAGGATAATGAAGAATATGCAAGGAGGATTATTCCTCTGCTGCAGCAGATACCTTATATGCGGGATGTACAGATAGGACAGTCTACGAATTATCCTGCAATTAACATAAACGTTGACAGAACCCGTGCTGCGCAATTGGGAGTGGATATGAGCGATGTAGCGCGTTCAGTAACTCCTTCCACGTCTTCTTCGCGTTATACGGACAAAAATATCTGGACAGATACTAAAGCGGGATATAGTTATGCGGTACAGGTTGAAATACCGGAAAATAAAATGGCTGATCAAAATGATATTGGCGAGATACCCCTGCTCAAAAATAGTTCCCGTCCGGTATTGAGCGACGTAGCCGATATCAGGACAGGGGTTACCTACGGAGAAACCGATAATCTCGGGGCAATGCCGACGCTAACGGTAACGGCTAACCTTAATAACCAGGACCTCGGCACCGCAGCCAGAGATGTGCAGGAAGCTATTTCCAGGCTTGGCAAATTGCCAAGAGGACTGACCGTAGAGCTCATAGGGCTAAGCCAGACATTGACAGATACGCTTGACAGCCTGGAGAACGGGCTGCTCGTAGCCATAGTAGTGATATTCCTCATGCTGGCAGCCAATTTCCAGTCCTTCAAAGTGTCGGGAATTGTATTGTCAACAGTACCTGCAGTTATCCTCGGCTCGCTGGCATTATTGCTGGCTGCAGGATCTACCCTCAACCTGCAGTCGTATATGGGAATTATTATGTCGGTAGGCGTTTCTATTTCCAATGCTGTATTATTGATCACCAATGCCGAAGAGATCAGGAGGCATAATGGTAATGCTATCTTATCGGCATGCGAAGGGGCAGCTTTGCGTATGCGCCCTATCCTGATGACAGCGCTTGCAATGGTGGTAGGTATGATACCTATGGCAAGTGGTATGGGTGAGGCCGGCGATCAGTCCTCACCTTTAGGCAGGGCAGTGATCGGTGGTTTGATTGCTTCTACTTTTGCAGCCCTGTTTATTCTCCCGCTGGCTTTTGCCTGGGGACAGGGAAAGTCCGGTACACAAAGCGTTTCGCTTGACCCGGAAGACGAGGAGAGCGTCCATTATATTCCTGTGAAAAAGCATAACCCGGAGAACCCGTCATAATTCAATAAACAATTCGGCAAATTATTGCCTGTGTATAAAAAAAGTACAATGAGAATATTTTCAACAGCATCTTTTCTATATGTTTCAGGTGTTTTAGGTGTCGCTTTTTTTAGTTGCAATTCTGCGGCAAAAGAAGAAAAATCAGCAGAGAGCAGGAAAGATAGTGTTAAAACGTATACTGTTTTCAACCTGCAGAAAGACCGTCTGGTCTCAAGCCTTAAACTTCCCGGGGAACTGATGGCATTTCAGCAGGTAGACCTCTATTCCAAAGTGAACAGTTTTGTGAAAAAGCTATATGTGGATGTGGGCTCAGAAGTAAAAACGGGGCAGTTGCTGGCTACAATGGAAGCTCCCGAGATCAATGCCCAGTTGTCGGGCGCCTCTTCACGGCTTAAATCGGCGGAAGCCCTGTACATAGCGAGCAAGGCACATTATGAGCGCCTGCTCGAAACCAGCAAAACGCCGGGCACTATCTCACCCAACGACCTGGATATTGCGCTTGCCAGGCAAAACGCTGATCATGCCCAGTTGCAATCTGCGCAGGCTGCTTATAAAGAGATCACGGATAATAAGAACTATCTTGAAATAAAGGCTCCGTTTTCAGGTGTGATCAGTGCCCGCAATGTAAGTGCGGGTGCATACGTAGGACCGGCAGGCAAAGGGTCGGATCAGCCTGTATTTACATTGCAGGAGCAGAAGCATCTCCGGCTTGCTGTATCCATACCCGAAGCCTACACAGGATACCTCAAACAAAATGATGAGGTGAGATTTATGGTAAAGTCATTTCCCAATGAATATTTTACTGCTAAGGTCAAAAGGCTTGCCGGCGCCCTGGATACCAGGCTGCGCTCAGAGCGTGTGGAAATGGATGTAATGAACGATAGCAGGAAATTACTCCCGGGAATGGTTGCAGAAATATTGCTTACACTGCCCGCAAAAGACAGCACTTTTGTAGTGCCTAAAAGCGCTGTGGTGAATGCTTCTGAAAATATTTTTGTTATAAGAGTTGAAGACGGAAAAGCGAAGTGGATAACTATAACTCCGGGAAGAGAAGTTAGTGATAAAGTGGAAATATACGGGCAACTGCAAACGGGTGATACTATTATACAGCAGGCAAATGAAGAGGTCAGGGACGGCGCGGCAGTCAGCATTGAGCGGTAGGATTATGTCAACAATGATTTTCCGTACTTTTTTATGAGAGGTGAGACTTGCCTACCGGCAGGCAGGCGATAAATGTGAGGATCTCACATTTATCGCCTATCGTTTCACGTTTCCCAGATTTCTTCCGGGAAATTTACTTTTATTAAAAATAATCCATGCCCCGGAACCGAAAAATCGGCTTTGGTACAGTCGCGTGCTTCTATGATATCCCGGAATTGCTGCAGGTTTATTTTACCTCTGCCCACCTGCAGCATGGTGCCGGTAAGTCCCCTTACCATGCCTCTAAGAAACCGGTTGGCTTTTACATAATATATTAGGGCATCTCCTTCTGTTTGCCATTCACTTTCGATGATCTCGCAGTTGAAATTTTTGACCTGGGTATTTCTTTTTGAAAAGCTGCTGAAATCCCGGTATTCCTTTACCACCGCCGCGGCATTTTGCAAAAGAGCTTTATCTATGGTATATGGAAAATAATACGCCCTGCCGGAGAGAAAGGGATCTTTTTTGCTATAAGTGAAATATTTATACTCCCGGCTTTGGGCATCAAACCGGCAATGTGCACCTGCGGCTACTTCTACTATTGACCTGATAGCAATATCGGGCGGTAATAATGCATTAAGATTATATATTTTTTCCTGAGGTATTGTAAACTCACAATCCAAATGAAAAAAATTCTGCAACGCATGTACCCCTGCATCTGTACGTGACGATCCTGTAAGGGAAATGCTTCTTTTAAAATAGATCTGCAATGCCTTTTCAACTTCTGCCTGTACCGTGTTCGCATTTTCCTGCATTTGGTAACCGGCATAAGCGGTGCCCATATACGTTACCTCTATAAAATATCTGTGCATCAATCAGGATCAGTTGTAGTATAGCCGCAAATCTAAACAATAAAGCATAAGTGGATGTATAAGGGCGCATTTCAAATTTTCGCAGCATTTCTCCCCTCTCTGCTGTGCGGAGAGGGGATTGCAGGGGTGAGGAAAATATGTGGCGCGAAAATTTGAAATGCGCCCGATGTATAATGCTGCAATGGTAAATGAGTAGTGTGAGTTATTTATTGGAAGGGATCAGGATGCGGATGGTATCCTGGGTACCATCATCCATTTGGTCAACATATATCAGCTCCATACCCTCATTGCTTTTTCTTTGTAAAGTTTTTTTGATGGAAGTTGAAGTGCCTAACACTATTTTTTCCGACGCGGTGGCGGATCCTGACTGTTTCTTTTTGTCGGCTTCTTCCATTGCCACATTGATCAGCTCCGATGATGAAGTGGATTTATTAGCAGCAGCGGTGGCTTGCACAGGAGCAGGGTCTTTTTGTTCTGTAACGGGCGTAGCAGTCTTTTCTTCTTTAACTGTTTCCTTTGCAATGGGTTTCTCACCGGTATGCTTTTGCCCCGCTGTGGATGCAATGGCTTTTTCAGCAACCGATACAGTACTGTCGGGGTCAACTTTATTTTTTGGTTTATTATCTGTGGACGAAGCAACTATTTTGTCTTCGTTCTTTTTACCGTGGTTTTTGTCTTCAGTTGCAGCCTTCCTGTTTTCCAGGTCAGGAGCTTTGGCTATGGCAGTATTGCTATCTGCGGTTTCTTTAGTTACCGTACTTTTTGTCTCTTTATGAACGGGTTCGGTAAGGACAGGAGATGTTTTAGCTGTTTTAGCTATTGTCTGGCTGTCTGTAGCAGACTTTCCTTCACCCGTCTTAGGTATTGTTGTATTAACTGCTACCAGTTTGGCAGAATCTGTTGCGGTAGTTTTTACCAGCTTCAGGGAATCACCCGGGCGGGGAATGATCACCGGTTGTTGCCGTATGGTGGGGTCGTTTACCACTTCAGCAAGCATGGAAGAAAACGGGTCATTACTTACGATTCCTGTAGCCTGCTTTAGGGGAGCGGTTTTCAGCTTTTCAGGCTTCAGCTCAACTTTCTTTCCTGATTGTTTTGATTCATTTTTCAGCCCGCTAAGCTCAACTTTTTTCCCGTTATCATTCTTTAGTATAAAAGCGATATCATCGTCGTTCACGGAACAATTGAACTGCCATTCCGATGAAGGGATATCGGGAAAACCGACCATTAAATCGTAGGAAGCACTTGCCAGGCGCTCCATTACCAGGTATCCGTTACCGGAAGAATGAAAAATTTTTGAGCCGGAACGAACGTAAAAGGGCTTATGGTCTGCCGACTGTATATAAATATAGTAATTCCCCTGTCCCAATACCTGACACATAGCCAAACTGATAAGAAATGCAAAGCCTGTTTTTCGCATTACGTTATGTATTTACTTCTTCCGGGGAGACCTTGTTTTTAATAAAAATCAATTGACAAAACTACTTAAATCACCCGAGAGCCGCCACTCATATAAAAAATCCTTGGTTTGCAAACACCCGGGCTATTTTTGCGCTTTAATAAATCGTATAACTCAATAATATTATTGTGCTTTTGCAGTGAGCGCCAACAATTTATTTAATATGCCAGCCTTTTTAATACCATTTTCACAACAAAATCCGTTACTTTAAAACCGGGAATACTATATTGTTGATTTCCAGGTCAAAATATAAACTTTTACATTCACAACCATAAAAACAAACACTTTTTACGTGAAAAACCTACTTCGTTTACTCCTGCTTGCGGCATTTCCTGCATTTTTATCGGCACAGCCTCAACCGGCAAAAGATACAGACCTGCTAAGTATTTACCGGGCTGTCCCGGAAAAAATAAATGATCTTGTCCATACCAAGCTGGAAGCGAGGTTTGATTATGATAAAAGTTACCTGTATGGCAAAGTATGGATCACGCTTGAGCCTCATTTTTATGATACAGATTCATTGACGCTTGATGCAAAGGGGATGGATATTAAAGCAGTAGGTTTGGTGAAAGGAAAAATAACTGCCCCGCTGAAATTTAATTATGACGGTAAGCAGATCTTTATCAGGCTCAATAAGGTATACCGTAAAGGCGAGCAGTATAAAGTATACGTGGACTATGTTTCAAAGCCCAATGAACTGCCCAAAGGCGGCAGCTCGGCAATAACAGATGATAAAGGACTGTATTTTATTAACCCAAAAGGAGAGGAAAAGAACAAGCCTACCCAGATATGGACCCAGGGCGAGACGGAGAGTACTTCAGCCTGGTGTCCTACCATTGATAAACCCAACCAGAAATGTACGCAGGAGTTCTTCCTTATCGTGCCGTCAAAGTATGTAACGCTCAGCAATGGTAAGCTGATAGAGCAGCAAAAAAATGCCGACGGCACAAGAACAGACTACTGGCGGATGGATCTTCCGCATTCTCCTTATTTGTTCTTTATCGGCGTGGGAGATTATGCCATTGTAAAAGATATGTACAAAGGCAAAGAAGTAAGCTATTATGTAGAAAAGGAATATGCTCCTGTTGCTAAAAAAATATTTGGTAATACCCCGGAGATGATCGCTTTTTATGAAAAGATCACAGGAGTATCTTTTCCTTGGCCCAAGTATTCACAGATCGTGGGACGTGATTATGTAAGCGGCGCTATGGAAAATACTACGGCTACCCTTCACCAGGAAAGCGCCCAGCAGGATTCAAGAGAACTGCTCGACGGCAATAGCTGGGAAAGCACGATAGCGCATGAGCTTTTCCATCATTGGTTTGGCGATTATGTAACTGCCAAAAGCTGGAGCAATCTTACCGTTAATGAATCTTTTGCCAATTTCAGCCAGGTGCTGTGGGAAGAATATAAATACGGGAAGGATTTTGGCGATGCGGAGAACTACCAGAATATGCAACAATACCTCGGTAGTCCTGAGGATGCAAAGAAAGACCTGGTGCGCTACCATTATAAGGACAGGGAGGATATGTTTGACCTTGTAAGCTATCAGAAAGGAGGACGCATATTGAACATGCTGCGTAATTTCCTGGGCGAGGAGGCTTTTTATAAAGGCTTACATCTTTATCTTGACACCTACAAATTCGGCAATGCGGGCGCCAGTGAGCTGAGGCTTGCACTGGAGCAGGTCAGCGGTAAAGATCTTAACTGGTTCTTTAATCAATGGTATTTTGGAAGCGGCCATCCCAGGCTTAATATTACATACAGCTATGATGAATCCGGTAAAATTGTTTCGGTAAACGTAAAGCAAACACAGAACGGCCAGGTCTTCATCCTGCCGGTAGCTATTGATGTATATACGGGTGGCAAAAAAGAACGTCATGAAGTTTGGGTGAACCAAAAAGATCAGACTTTCAGCTATGAGGTGAAAAGCAGACCGGAACTTGTAAATTTTGACGGCGATAAGATATTGCTTTGCGAAAAGACTGAAACCGGTAAATCGCTTACAAATTATATCTATCAATACAAACAGGCAGGCAGCTATGTAGACCGGAGAGAGGCAATTGCGGCGTGTGCGGTTATGCAGGATAGTACTGAAGCGGTAGAGCTGCTTAAAACAGCATTGAGAGACCGTTATTATGAATTGAGGGACTTTGCCATCACTTCCCTGGATCTGAAAAAGGAAGCGGTAAAGCAGGCTGTTGAAACATTCCTGTTTGAGCTGGCAAAAAGCGATCCCAAGCCTACAGTAAAAGCCAGTGCTATTACCGCGCTCAGCACATACGATAAGCAGATATATAAAGATATTATACTCAGAAGCGTAAACGATTCATCTTATTCAGTGGCAGGCGCAGCACTGAATGCTGTAGCTAATTTTGATTCCGCTGCGGCTTATACAGAGGCAAAGAAACTGTCGCGGCTTACTGCCAAAGGAAAGCTTTCTGAAGCTATCTGTAATGTTTTTGCGGTGAACGGTAAAGAAGAAGATGTTAACTATGTGATGAATACTTATAATGCCCTGCATTTTGGAGATACTAAGTTTGAATTGACCCAAATGATCGCCTATTACGCCATTCAGCTTACGAATACGGAGAAAGTAAAGCAGGTGGTAGATGGTCTTATAGCGTTCAGGGAAGAGGTGCCGGGAGCTTATAAAGCCCAGCTTACTCCCTATATCAACAATGTGCTGTTAAGATCCATCGCCAATCAGAAAACCGCGATGAAGAATCTTTCTCCTGATGCTGCGGATCTGCAGCAGCAGATAGATTATGTTAATTCGAAAATAAATTAGGACTATGTGAGACGTGAGAGGTGAAATGTGAGAGCCTGTCTCACCTCTCACGTTTCACCTCTCACGAAATTAGTTCTCTTTCTTTTTCACTATAGATGTATCCCCTTCCAGTATGGGCAATATATAGCCGCCGGTATCTATGGTCACTTTTGGAAAAGCTTTTTTCAGTATGGAAGAATCTGCAGTCGCGATCTTCGATTGATAGATATAGATGATTTGAAGATCCGGCATTCCTTTGAGTGCAGTCAGTCCGGCTGTGGAAATTGCTGTACCAACGATATTAAGGTATTGCAATTTGGAAAGTGTTTTTAGCTGCGCAATGCCTTTGTCGGTAATATTGGTATGATCCAGGCTTAGCCTTGTCAGGTTGGTCAGCTTTGCAACGGTGTTCATCGCGGCATCCGTAACTCTGGTATCTCCAAGCTTCAGCCATACGATCTGGGGCGCCAGGGGTTCCAGCAACTGTACCGCGCTGTCGCCGCTCATGGGAATGCTTATGAAATTTACAGAAAGATAATTACTTTCCGAAGCAACCGGGACAACGGTAATGCCTTTTTGTTTCAATCTGCCGATCAGTTCTGCAGAAGCTGCATCAACAGGGGCTTCAGGTACATCCGGTTTTACAGCCGGGGTGTTGCTATTGCTTTGTAATGCGATTAGTGCCGGCTTGATCTTTACATCCTGTGGCAGGTCTTTTACCTTTTGATCAAAGCTGGCCCCTGTATTTATCCACCAGTGCAGGAGGTTGATCTCTGCTTCTGTCAACTGGGGTTTTCCTTTTGGCGGCATATGTTCTTTTTCCAGCGGGTCTATCAGGAGCCTTTTATACATTTCGCTTTCTTCGCTTTTGCCGGGTACTAATACTTTGCCCTTTTTCCCGCCTTTTTCAATGAACGCTTTAGTGTCAAGCCGCAGGTTGCCTTTTTGCTTTGAGCTGCTATGGCAACTGTAGCACTTATTTTGCAATACCGGTTGTATGATGTCGCCGTAGGCTGCAGCCTGCTGTACATCGGGAATTATTTTTTTAACTGTTTCAGTTGTTGCGCTTTGACTTATTTCCTGTGTAAGGTAGCCTTCCCCATGAGTAAGGGTGCCTCCCAGATGTCCTGTAATGGTGATGAGCAGGAAAAGCAGCACAGACAGTATATAGGGTAATGCGGCAGGTAGCTTTTGACCAACCTTTTGTGTAAAGTTCAGATAATATACAATGGCAATGATTGCCACGCCAATCCCCATCCAGCGGTGCCGGTTCAGGATATCCGGATCATAATCCCCTCCTTCGCCGAGCAGCCAGCCGCTGATACAGGAGAGTATTGCAGTAAGGGCTCCCAATAGTAAGGTAATGCTTACTGCAGGCTGCAGGTTATTAAACTGCGGTTTCCTGCTCAGCCAGTGCAGCAGCACAGCCAACAGTAAAATACCAATGGGCAGGTGTACTACAACGGGGTGAAACCTTCCTAAAAAACCTGAAAGACTTAGTAATATCATAATAGTGGTACAGATGCTTTATTGATTGGTATATCTTTTCCGCAGCAGGTTCATCATATATACATTGATCTCCCACTGGTTGGCAACCGGCTGCCTGGTATAAGGCAATGCAGGAAGATAGTCCGGGGGACCGAACTCGGTGAGAAAGGAAAGTTTTTTTATACCCTGCTTTATTTTGATGGCAACTACTTTATCCCACCATTCTATATGTCTTTTTACAGCGGCATCCCATTCCGGCGCCCGCGGATCATTTACCTGCGGGCCTTCGGGATGTCCTATCCTTGCATGAATATGATCTACCCTTTCCAGGATCATATTTACAGTGGCTTCCTGGTCGTGTAATAATGATTCATGCACATTACACCAGTGAGAAATATCGAGGGTGACCCGCAATCCCGGCATTGTTTCAGCAAAATGCCTTGCTATGGGCGCCGCAAATAAGATCCTTGAGCGGTGGGTCTCATGGGAGATAGGTATACCGCTTTTTTTGCTTGCTTCTATAGTGTAGCTGATAAACTGCCTGTTTTGATCAAACGAAAAATAATCTCTCCCCGAATGGCAATTAATGTACAACGGACGCTGAATTTGCTGGGAAGTAACTGCGTCAATCTGTGATCTGAACTGGCGCAGGTGATTTTGAAAATCGCTGTCGCCTGCGCCACAAAGGAAGCCGATCTCGAGGTTGTGCTTTCGTATGGCATTGAAGAGCATATCCTGCTGCTCTTTACTTCCCGGCCACCACATTTCTATGCCATCATATCCTTCTTTTTTTGCTTTAGCGCAAAATTCATCTACTGTTCCGGGAAAGCCCCAGTTAGTTGCCATGAGCGTTAATGTAAAATCTCCCGGCACAGTAAAAGGAGGCTTATTACTATTTTGCGAAGAAAAGGGCGCGATCATTGCTCCGCCCATTGCGGCGGTAGTACTGATAAATTTTCTGCGGTTCAGGGGCATATCCAAATATAATGTTCTGAAAAAACTAAGCTATGATTTCATTTATTACACGCCCGGCAACATCGGTAAGCCTGAAATGTCTTCCCTGAAATTCATAAGTAAATGTTTCGTGGTTGAATCCTAACTGGTTGAGAATAGTAGCCTGTATATCAAATGGGGAAACCTGCCCGCTGATGGCGCTGTAGCCAACAGGGTCCGTCTCGCCATAGCTGCTTCCTTTTTTAAGACCGCCGCCGGCCATCCAGATAGTGAAAGCCTCGGCATGATGGTCCCTTCCTTTGTATGCCTGCACTTTGCCTTCCCTGTTTTCCTGCATGGGGGTGCGGCCAAATTCTCCACCCCACACTACCAGTGTTTCGTCCAGCAGCCCGCGCTGCTTCAGGTCGAGCAGCAATGCTGTGGTAGCGCGGTCCACGCTCCGGCATTTATTTACAAAAGCAATTTCAAGGGAGTCTCCCGCGCTGGTGCCATGGGAGTCCCATCCCCAGTCGAAGAGCTGCACATAGCGTACTCCTTTTTCCACCAGCTTCCTTGCAAGCAATGCATTGTTGGCAAAACTTTCCTTACCCGGCTGGGTGCCATACATTTTGTGTATATATTCCGGCTCATCGCTGATGTCCATTGCTTCCGGTACAGACATCTGCATTTTATAAGCCATTTCATACTGCGAGATACGGGAAAGTATTTCGGGATCTTTAAATTCCCTGTACGACTGGTGGTTCACTGCATTGATAGCATCTATGGATGCTTTCCGCATATCCTTACTGATGCCTTCGGGGTTGTTGATGAAGAGCACCGGATCGCCTTCCGAGCGGCATTGTACGCCCTGGTATACAGAGGGAAGAAAACCGCTGCCCCATACGCTTTTTCCTGCATCAGGATTCCGCCCGCCTGAAGTCAGTACTACAAAAGCCGGCAGGTTGCTGTTTTCAGTACCCAGTCCATAGCTTGCCCATGCGCCGATACTTGGTCGCCCCAGCCGTGCAGATCCCGTATGCATAAGCAGTTGCGCCGGTGCATGATTGAACTGGTCGGTTTTTACGGCTTTCAGGAAGCTGAGCTCATCTGCAACCGTGATCAGGTGAGGCAGGTGGTCAGATATCCAGGCGCCGCTTTCACCACGTTGCTCAAAATGTGCATAAGGGCCCAGCATCTTGGGGACACCCCTGATGAAAGCAAAGCGTTTACCTTCCAGTAATGACTGAGGGCAGTCCTGCCCGTCCAATTTTATCAGGTCAGGCTTATAATCAAAAAGCTCCAGTTGTGACGGAGCGCCTGCCATGTGAAGGTATATTACAGACCTGGCCTTGCCAGGAAATAGTGGTGGTTTACCTGCAAGCGGATTTGCGCTGTCGAATGCTATGGCAGCTTTGTCCTTTGATCCAAGCCAGTCACAACCGGCAAGCAGAGACCCCAGCGCCATAGCCCCAAGACCGCTTACGCTGTCTCTTAAAAAATGTCGCCTGGTGACAAAATGAAGCGCTTCGTGATTGGCTTCACTGAACAGGCGCTGATTGTTTAATTCCTTTTTTGTCATAACCCTTTTTTACGCACATTAATTCTTGGTAATAAATTCATCAAGGTTCAGCATGGCATTAGCTACCAGTATAAGCGATGCTTTGCCGGCATCTGTTTTATCATTGCCGTTGTTGATCATCTCGCATGCTTTTTCTTTGTCTTTTTTAAATGCTGCTACAGCCTGGTTATATAGTTTCTGCAATGCCTCCAGCTTTTCTTTGCTGATGGGATGGAACATTGTCATTTCATATCCTTTGCTTATCTGCATGGCTACATCCTCACCGCCTTCTTTTTCCATTCGTGTCGCAAGATGTCTTGCCATCTCAAGGAAAGCATTATCATTCAGTGTAGCCAATGCCTGCAACGGTGTATTGGTGCGTATGCGCCTGGCAAGACACACTTCCCGCGCGGTGCCGTCGAAGCTTAGCATGGTAGGATAAGGGGAAGTGCGTTTCCAGTATGTATAGATAGCTCTGCGGTACTGGTCTTCGCCGGTGCTTTTTTCCCAGACATTCCCGTCATATGGAGAGCGCCAGATGCCGTTGGGCTGATAAGGCATAACGCTTTTGCCAAACATCTTATAGCTGAGCAGTCCTGATACTGCCAGCGCCTGGTCGCGGATCTGCTCTGCAGACAGTCTCACCCTTGGACCGCGTGCATAGAATTTATTAAAAGGGTCTTTTTTTAAGGACTCATCACTTGCTACAGATGTTTGCCGGTAGGTGGCAGACATTACGATTCTTTTTACCAGTTTTTTAATGCTCCATTTATCTTCATACATAAATTTCCAGCTCAGCCAGTCCAGCAGTTGCTGATGTGTAGGAGCTATGCCCTGTGTGCCAAGATCTTCCAACGTTTCAGCTATGCCCTGTCCCATCAGTTGCTCCCAGATACGGTTCACCATGGTGCGGGCTGTAAGCGGGTTGTCTTTGCCGGTAAGCCACATGGCAAGTCCCAGGCGGTTTTTAGGGGCATTTGCAGGCAGCGGGTTAAGAGAGTGCGGCACATCCGGTTGCTCTTCCGGACCTTTATTGAGCCAGCTGCCCCGCACAAACAAATGTGTCGGGCGAAACATCTCTTTGGGGTTTTCCATCATGATAGGCGTTTGCTGCTTCGCATTAGCAGCCATAAGATATTTGTAGTGTGCAAAAGCCGTATCATAACCGGGTTTCCCTTTCCCCGGAAAAGCGGAAGAAAAGTTGAACCAGTCAAAGGTCGCCAGGTTATTCTGACTTCCTTTTTCCGCATGTGGATTGGTATAGGTAAAATAAAGATCATGCACACCGTCAACCGGGATAATATTGATAGTATGTATTGTCCAGCCTTTAGATGGAGGTATAATAGTAGCTGCTATTTTGAGGCCATTCACACTGTCTACATGAATTTCCCATTTGCCGTCTGGGATGCCTGACGTATAACGGTAGGTGAGCTGCTCCCGGTTGTTGAGCGGAACGGCGGGCAGCCGGCAGGAAGCGTCTTGTCTCAGGGCAAGATATACTTCGGAGAGCTGGCAGTTGATGAAATTATCCGCATGGTAGCTATATATGGCGGGTTGCCATGTCTTAACAAAAGACATCATTTCATGAGTCTCTTCTTTTGAGGCATTTTCGAGCAGCCATTTTTTCAGGGAATCAAATTTTGCCTGATCTTCCTGATTAAATTCCCTGAGAACAGGATAATCACCGGGCACATCTTCATCGCGGGTGTTGTTGAAGAATGCCATGAATTTATAATATTCTTCATGCTTAAACGGGTCGTAGGGGTGACTGTGGCATTGCACGCAGGCGAAGGTGGTTCCCAATAGCGTTTCCCATGTAGTATTGATGCGGTCTATTACTTCGGATGTTCTGAATTCTTCGTTGTCCGTTCCTCCTTCGTCATTGTTCATACTGTTGCGGCTGAAAGCGGTAGCGATAAGCTGATCGTCAGTAGCGTTGGGCAGCAGGTCACCTGCAAGCTGTTCGGTCAAAAAGCGATCGTAAGGCATATCTTCATTAAAGGCTTTGATGAGCCAGTCGCGGTAACGCCATATTGAGCGGTAACCGTCTTTTTCATATCCCTTACTGTCGGCGTAGCGCGCAAGGTCGAGCCACATGGCCGTCCAGCGCTCACCATATTGCGGAGAGGCGAGCAGGCTGTCTGCCAGCCGCTCATAAGCATCGGGGCGGTTATCATTTTCAAATTTCTTTACTATTTCAGGAGTGGGAGGCAGTCCGGTAATGTCAAGGCTTAGCCTGCGCGCCAGCGTCGCTTTATCCGCTTCGGGAGAAGGCGTGAGGCCCTCTTCCTTAAGTTTTGCATATATGAAATGATCTACTTCATTTTTTACCCATTTCCCATCATCTCCCCCTCCGAAAAAACCACCTGAAACATCGGGCACTTCTACCGGTTTTATTTTTACATAAGCCCAGTGCTCTCCCCATTGTGCGCCTTCTTTGATCCACTGCTTCAGCATATCAATCTCTTTTGAAGACAGCGGGTCATGTTTATAAGGCATCCTGTCTTCGGGATCGTTGGTGGTAAGTCTTTTGATCATTTCACTCCCGTCAGGATCGCCCGGTATTATTGCCGGCTTTCCGCTTTCGGTTTTGCCCAGCGCTTCAGAGCGAAACAGGAGACTGAATCCTGATTCCTTTTTAACGCCGCCATGGCAGGAGATGCACTTCTTATTGAAGAGCGGCTTTACCTCGGTATTGTAATCCACCTTTTTATGACCGATAAGCCCGGTAGTTACTATAAGCGCTGTGAGGAGGATGGCGCTTACAAGCAACAGCTTTTTATTGAGTTTAATCTTCATGGCAATGAATCAGTTCTGAAAAGCTGTTAAAGTTACAAAAATTAAAAGGGTATTGCGCGGGCGCATTTCAATTTTTCGCAGGCGGCAATATTTATAGAGCCTGCTGCCAGCCGGTATTTCGCCGGCCGGAAAGTTACAAATGATATATTCAGGTGTTTAGTATACAGCTTGGTATTATATTTGACTAAAGCAGAGCATGAAAAAGAATAGTTATTATAAGAAAGCTCTATTTGTTGTCGTTGTTTTATTATCAGGCTTTTCAATTGCCGGGGCGCAAACAGGCAATATTCCTGTAACACCTATGCGCAAAGGAAGCGTATTGCTAAATGCCGGCGTAGGGATAGGCGCGGAATATAATGATCATTATTACAACAGGGGATTTGGCACGAAGGTAGCCGCAGAATGGGGACTGTGGCAGGGCGGTCCGGGAGTTATTACGCTTGGTGCTGAAGCCGGTGGTTCCTTTTCCCAGGGTGGATATCGCAGTGATTATCACGTACGGACTGTAATAGCAGGCATCAGGTCCGCATGGCACTATGGCTGGAAGGTGAAAGGATTGGATACATACGGGGGATTTTCAACAGGGATCGGCTTCCAGCATTATGAGTATCGCGACTTTGTTGATCATGATGATGATAAGGTAATACCTGTTTTCGGGGCATTTGCGGGCGCCTCTTATTTTGTAACGCCAACATTTGGCTTTAATGCCGAAGCTGGTTATGATATTACTAACTTTCAGGTAGGAGTGGTGTTCAGGCTCCGGTAGTGCTATGTCAAACGTGAAATGTGAGAAGTGAAAGTTCGTCTCATGTTTCACCTCTCACGTTTCACGAAAATGAATTAACTTATCAGTAGTATAATGCGGCAAATTGAAAAGCGCTCCTTAGCCTATATGGTAGCGTAAAAACGTTATATTTGATCTGACCGTTGCTAAAACACCCTGCTATGAATAAAAAAGCTATAGCCGACAATGACAATATGATTCCCCGCAAAAAAGACGATCCTCTTTTAAAGGCAGCTTTCGAAGAGCTTTTTGCTCACCTGCTTCGTTTCTGTTACCATGCTGTCAGATGTTTGTTGGCATTTGTTTTTTGTGCTACCTTTTGCCTATGATAATCGTCGCCCTTACCGAATCACTGTTGCATCTCCTGTTACTGGCGCCGGTCTGTTTTCTTGCTTTCAGATCAAGCAACTATCCGGCTGATTACCGGCTGCTGGTATACTTTATCATAGTATACCTGGCAGGCAGCCTGTTATTATCTGTATTTTCCGGTGTCGTAATTTTTCCGGGGCAGCAGTATAACTGGGTCGGGAAATTAGCTGCATTCCTGTTCGAACTGGTAAGCTGCTTTATTATCCCCTCCATAAGTGTGAAAAAATTCGGGCTTACTACTAAGATCAACTGGAGAGGCTCCGGTAAAATTTTGCTGATCTGTATAGTCTACTTCTTGCTGCGCTGCGGCGTTTATTATTACATGACCGGTGGTATCGGCTCTGTACATCCGGAAGCGGTTGCCTTCCAGGCAACATTACCGGGGCTGCAGGAAGAGCTGTTATTTCGTGGTATTTTGCTGGGATTGCTCACCCGTATATTCCCATATCCCGGCTGGAAACTTTTGGGAGTGAAATTTGGTTGGCCCGTCATTATCACAAGTATCCTGTTCGGGCTTGCGCATGGGCTGGTACTGCCTTTTCATTTTGATATTATTGTTTTTTTGAGAACAACTTTCGATGGTTTCCTGCTGGGATTGCTGGTGAGGAAAATAAGAAATATATTCCCCGCTGTTGTGTACCACAACCTGCTCAATCTGATCGCAAATCATTAGGAAAATGGGAAAAATGAGAAAATATTGTTGTATGGTCATGTCTATGACTTTCATGTTGATTAATAATGCTTTTTCTCAGGCGGCTTCCCGAAAAATCATACTTATTTCTACAAATGATCCTCATGGACGGCTGGATAATTTTCCCAAAATGGCAGCTTATGTGCAGTTTTTAAAGCGAACAAACCCGGAGGTCTTTGTCCTTAATGCCGGGGACCTGGTTGACGGTAATCCCATAATAGATCAAATAAAAGATAAAGGAGCGCCAATAATTGATATTATGAATAGCGTGCCGTATGATGTGAGTTGCCTGGGGAACCACGAACTGGAATTAAATGACACCATACTCCGGCGTAGGGTCAGTCAATCTACATCTGTATTTGTAGATGCCAATATTAAAATAGCAAACGGCTCTGTTGCTCCTCCATTTAAATCTTATACAACGCTCATTGCAGGAGATGGTTTGAAGATAGCCGTATTTGGGCTGACTGCTACAAGCACTAATCCCTGTACGCTACACGATCTCGTAGTAACAGAGCCAATACAGGCAGCACTTTCATTGGATACATTAAGACACAATCATGATATAGTCATTGGTCTGACACATATAGGATTTCATGCTGATAGTATATTAGCTACTAAAATGCCCGGTGTAGACATTATTATCGGAGGTCATTCCCACACTGCGATCCCGCACGGCAAATTCGTAAACGGTGTATTGATTACACAAACAGGATCTTATATGAAATACCTGGGAAAAACTATTTTAACGATCGAAAATAACAGGATTGTAAATAAGACTTTCGAGCTTGTAGATTTTTCAACAATTGAAAATATTGACAGTGGCCTGGACGCGAAAATAAAAGGATACAATGAAACAATAGATCTTGATAAGCAGGTGGGGATAGCTAATGCTGATTTCCCTGATAAAGAATCAATTGGATATTTAAGGGCGGATGCGATCGCCACTGAACTAAATCTTCAGATAGCCTTTGATCATTCACGCAATATCAGCTTTACCCATTTACCTGCAGGAAAAATCACGCTTGGAGATGTTTATAAAATGGACCCGTTCAATTATAAGATCTATCGTTATTATCTCACGGCTGCGGAGATCCGGTCCCTGATAAAAGCAGCCTCAGCCTATAATGCAATTAAGCCGCCACTATACTGTTCCGGGATCAATTATACCCTTATCAGGAGCAGCGAAGGAAAACAGGATTCAATAATTCTAAAAAAGGGCAGAAGGCAACTAAGTGAAAGAAAAAGATATTCGGTGGGCATCAACAGCTTTGTTGCCTGCAGGTTTATGCCTGACAACCTGAAATATGATACAATTGCCTATACTACTCCCGAATTACTTTTGAAATTTCTTGCTGATCATAAACGTGTAGACTATTCAAAAACAAGGAGAGTAGACATTCTGAAGTAGCTCAGCTTGAGCAGGCGTAATCAAAATGCGGAGACAGATAGTAATATCACTATTTGCTTCCGGTAATTGGTGTAAACAAAAACCAAGAAAATATGTGGATGAAAAAAGATTTGTATTATCTGTTGTTGATGCTAATGTTCCCGATAGGTTTAATAGCCCAGGGTACAACAAATATTAAAACCCTAAATACGGATATAGGTAGTTGGATCAATAAGCATTTTGCTAAAAAAACGGTTCCTCCTTTTTCATTTGTGTATAATGGAAAATCATCAGCAACATTTATCACCAAATGGGAGTATAGTGCTACAAAGAAAGAACCAGGAGACACGGGTGTATTGCATTATGAATTTAATTACCGGGAGCCGGGAAATGGTTTGCTGGTTACCTGTGACGTAAAGGGGTTTGCCAACTTTAATGCCGTGGAATGGGTATTAAGGTTTAAAAATAATGCACCGTCGCAATCAGGCATTATTGAGCAGGTAAAAGCAACTGATTTGAACTTTGTATATGAAGAAGGGCAGGTGCCTGATGTACATTACGCTGATGGAAGTTACGCATCTAAAGAAGATTTTCGCCCCCGGCTGCAACGGATGAACACAGACGCCGAATTAAAAATGGTTCCTGAAGAAGGGCGCTCATCACAAAAAAGGTTTCCTTTTTTTAATATCGCTTTTACTGAAAATACAGGAGTGATGGTAGCTATTGGCTGGACGGGCACATGGTTTGCTTCTATACAGCAAAAGCAGCCACAGCAATTGTCGCTTGCTACAGGAATGGAACATTTGCGAACCTATTTAAATCCCGGTGAAACCATAAGAACACCAGGTACAGCGATGTTATTCTGGAAGGGTAACAATCGATTTGCAGGTCATAATAAATTCAGGCGTTTTATACTGGCACATCATACCCCTAAAATAAACGGCCGGATAGCTCAATATCCCATATCCAATAGTTTTAACTATGGCGACCCGGCGCCCTGCAATGAATATACCTGTATGACTACTGATTATGGAGTGGCGCTCATAAAGCGGTACAGGCAATTTAAATTAGTATCTGAAGTATTCTGGTTAGATGCGGGATGGTATAAACATTCGGGGGAGGCTCCGCAAAAAAACTGGGCTAATACTGTTGGGAACTGGAGTGTTGATTCAACGCGTTTTCCCGGGGGGCTGGGAGAAATTGCCGATGAAGCTCATAAAGCAGGTGCCAAGTTTATGTTGTGGTTTGAGCCTGAGCGTGTAATGAAAAATTCTGACTGGGCCAATCAACATCCTGAGTGGATGTTAAATGTAAGCGATGCTCATGGCGCATTTTTATTTGATTTGGGAAATACTGAAGCCAGGAAATGGTTGTGTGAAACAATGGGTAAACTAATTGAAGACAATAAGGTTGATTATTACCGGCAGGACTTTAATATGCAAGCTGACATTTTTTGGAAAAATAATGACAAACCCAACCGTGAAGGCATTACTGAAATACGTTACATAGAGGGTTTGTATGCTTATTGGGATTATTTGTTGAATCGCTTTCCGGAAATGATTATTGATAATTGTGCAAGCGGAGGCAGACGCATTGATCTTGAAACCACATCGCGTAGCGCTCCTCTCTGGAGAACAGATTATAATTATGGAGAACCGGTAGGTTATCAAAGTCACACTTACGGATTAGAATTGTATTTACCTCAGCACGGAACCGGTACGCACAAAACTGATAAGTTTTCATTCCGGTCAAGTTTAGGTACTTCTATTGTGTATAACTGGAAGATTACACAAAGCGGTTTCAATATAAACGAAATGCAGGAACGCCAGGCTGAATTTAAAAGAGTCAGGCCTTTTTTCTATGAAGACTATTATCCGCTTACGGGTACTGAAGAAACAACAGCAGACAATATCTGGCTGGCGTACCAGTTGCACCGCCCTTCAGATGATAGCAGCTACATAGTAGCTTTTCGCCGGGAGAATGCCGTATCGGATATATGCGTGGTAAAGCTGCAGGGACTTAACCCACAAAAGCAATACAGTATTACAAACGAAGATGCCGGGGAAACAATACAAAAGTCGGGAGCGGAGCTGTCTTCGGGATTTATACTAACCTTAAAGGAACGCAGATCATCGTTATTGCTGAGGATTGGAGCAAATTAAAAAAAGCCGCCCGATGCATGGCTGAAACTGTATTTATATTATTATCCTCCTGTTTTATCTTTCCTGTCAAACTATTTCTGTAATTTCAGTGCATTCATTAATGCTAACCTTTTTGCATGTTAGTAAAAACCTACGGAAGCGCCGTTTACGGGGTAGAAGCGCTCACTATTACTGTTGAGGTAAATGTTACCAGCGGACAGAAGTTCTATATGGTTGGGCTGCCCGATAATGCAGTCAAAGAAAGTGAGCAGCGTATCGAGAGCACCCTGAAAAGTATCGGGTATTATATGCCGCGCACTAAAGTGATCATCAATCTTGCCCCCGCAGATATCAAAAAAACGGGAACTGCTTTTGATCTTCCTATCGCACTGGCCATCATGGGCGCAAGCGAGCAGTTACCCAATGCAGAAAGGTTAGCCGAGTATGTTATTATGGGTGAATTAAGCTTGGACGGAAATGTACAACCCATAAAAGGAGCACTACCCATTGCCATTACCGCACGGAAAGAAAAATTCAAAGGATTGATATTACCCGGGCAGAACTGCCGTGAGGCGGGCATGGTCAACAACCTGAAAGTTTATGGCGTGGGCCATATCAGTGAAGTAATTGATTTTTTCAGGGATGAGCATACGCTCACCCCCATAGAAGTAAATACCAAAGAAGAGTTTTATCAGTCGCAATACAGCTTTGAGTTTGATTTCAGCGATGTAAAAGGCCAGGAAAATATCAAGCGCGCGCTGGAGATCGCTGCGGCCGGAGGACATAATGCTATCCTCATCGGCCCGCCCGGAGCCGGCAAAACCATGCTGGCAAAGCGGATCCCTTCTATTCTTCCGCCGCTCAGCCTGCAGGAAGCGCTTGAAACTACCAAGATACACAGCGTTGCCGGTAAGCTGCCTGCAGACACAACGCTCATTTCACGAAGACCCTTTCGTTCACCTCATCATACTGTCAGCGATGCTGCCCTGGTAGGTGGCGGCGGTGTGCCGCAGCCCGGGGAAATATCCCTGGCGCACAACGGTGTATTGTTCCTGGATGAGCTCCCTGAATTTAAAAGAACGGTGCTTGAGGTAATGCGTCAGCCGATGGAAGAAAGAAAAGTGACCATTTCAAGAGCGAAAATGGCGATTGATTTCCCGGCCAGCTTTATGCTGATTGCTTCAATGAATCCCTGCCCCTGCGGATTTTACAACCATCCCGAAAAAGAATGCAGTTGCGCACCGGGCGCCGTGCAGAAATACCTTAACAAAGTTTCAGGCCCGCTGCTCGACAGGATAGATCTGCATGTGGAGGTAACACCGGTACCTTTTTCAGCCCTTGCCATGCAAAAAGCCGGGGAAGGTTCGGATACTATAAGAAAAAGGGTTATAAAAGCCCGTGAGATCCAGGCAGCGCGTTACGGCAATAATCCGGGAATATATTGCAATGCACAAATGGAAAGCAAAATGCTGAAGGAAATATGCGTGATAGATACGGCGGGACAAAACTTACTCAAAGCGGCTATGGATAAGCTCAATCTTTCCGCAAGAGCGTATGACCGCATCCTGAAAGTGGCCCGCACTATCGCCGACCTGGCATCTTCTGAAACTATTGAAGCGTCTTTTCTTGCGGAAGCGATCCAGTACCGCAGCCTCGACAGGGAAGGCTGGGCCGGGTAAACCGGGTTGAACCATTAAGGCATTAGGTAAGATACTTTTTGTATACAGCTAGTGTTATGATAAACGTGAAACGGCAGACGATAAATATGAGATTTTCACATTTATCGTTTCACATCTCACGGAGAGACAGGAAATATTATTGTTGATATAGCACTAGTTAAAAATCCCCCAGCGTTTCAGGCAGCTGGACAAGTGCTTTCTGCAATTGTTCATCGTTGGGCGCTATACCATGCCATTCGTGATGGCCTTCCATAAAATCAACGCCTTTACCCATAATGGTATGCATCATGATGGCAATAGGCTTGCCCTGGCCTGTCATGGTTTTGGCTTTGTTGAGGGTGGCTATTACTTCATCAATGTCGTTACCGTTCATTTGCAATATGGTCCATCCGAAGGCTTCAAATTTTCTGCCTATATCTCCCAGCGACATTACATATTGTGTAGTGCCGTCAATCTGCTGTCCGTTCCAGTCAATGGTAGAGATAAGGTTATCTACTTTGTGATGGGCTGCAAACATAGCTGCCTCCCAGTTCTGCCCTTCGTCGAGCTCACCATCACCATGAAGGGAAAAAATAAGACGATCATCGCCGTTAAGCTTTTTGGCAAGTGCCGCTCCGATGGCTACGCTCATGCCCTGTCCCAGTGAGCCGGAAGCCACGCGGATACCCGGCAGGTGCTCATGTGTTGCAGGATGCCCCTGCAGGCGCGAATTGAGCCGGCGAAAAGTATTCAGCTCTTCCAAAGGAAAATAACCGGACCGGGCAAGGGTGGCATAAAATACAGGAGATATATGCCCGTTCGACAGGAAAAAAAGATCTTCCCCTTTTCCGTCCATGTGGAAATCAGGATTGTGCTTCATGATATCAAAGTACAGGGCTGTAAAAAAATCAGTACATCCTAATGAGCCCCCGGGATGTCCGCTCTGGCAGGCATGTACCATTCTTACAATATCTCTTCTTATCTGGGTAGCAATATCTTTTAATTCCGGCATAATTATCATATTTAAAAAATCCTGCCAAAGCTAAATGAAAGTTCTTGGATTAACAGGGAAACAGGGAAGATTTCGGGAAATATAGTTTTGAATGTAATACTATTCTGAGGCAATAACCGTTTGTTTATCTACAGGATATAAAGCTTAATCAAAAATGTTAATAAGAACTTTGATTTTGAATTATATTATGTAAATAAAATTATTGCTATATTTTCGTACTTCAAAAAGGCATCTGATGGAAGTTATGCTGCTGGGGACTTTATTGGCTTTTGTTATTACCTATGCCGCTATACCTGTTATTATCAAGGTAGCTGAGATCAAAAAGCTATATGATATTCCCAACGACAGAAAGGTCCATGCTTTCCCGGTGCCTTCCCTCGGAGGGCTCGGTATTTTTGCAGGATTTATTATTGCATGCCTGCTCACTATCTCGGTAAACAGCGCGCAGGGATTTCAATATTATTTTGCCGCGGCATTTGTTATTTTTTTTGTGGGGCTTAAGGACGATATCCTGGTATTGACGCCTATGAAGAAGATCATTGGGCAGGTCATTGCCGCATTTATCATCATATACAAAGGAGGGGTGGTAATAAAAAGCATGCATGGGTTCCTGGGCGTGCAGGAATTACCTGAAGCTATCGGACTGGCGCTTACTTATCTTACAGTGATCGTGGTCATCAATTCTTTCAATCTTATTGACGGAGTAGACGGACTGGCTGCGGGGCTGGGCATATTTACCACCCTGTGCTTTGGAGTATATTTTTACATAGATACCCAGTTTCAGTATGCTGCATTGTCCTTTGCTATGTCGGGCAGCCTGCTTGCATTCCTTATATTTAACCGTTCCCCGGCAAGGATCTTTATGGGGGATACCGGGTCGCTGCTTATCGGGCTGATCAATGCTATACTTGTAATACGTTTTATCAATACTGCCGGCGCTACCGGAGCAGCAATGAGCTTCAAAGCCTGCCCGGCAATTGCCGTTGCGGTATTGATCGTTCCTTTATTTGATACGCTGCGTGTTTTTTCAATACGTATTTTCAACCGCCGTTCACCATTCAGCCCCGACAGGAATCACATTCATCATATTCTTCTTGACAGGGGAATGAACCACAAAACCGTTAGCCTGACGCTGATAATGACCAATATATTTTTCGTAGCGCTGGCGTATACGCTTCGCCATCTCAATATTAATCTGGTCATATCAATACTGGTAGTTTGTGCTTTCGGCGCTTTTGCAATAATATATTACCGCAAACCTGCAACCATGCTGGTTACCAATGAGCATGGCGATATTATCCAGATCAACAGCCATTCACTGATCATACCCCTTACTCCCGCCAAGAAAGTGGCAGAACAGAACTAATCCGGAGATAATAAGGGCGCGTTCCGAATTTTTGCTGCATATCTTTCTCTCACCCCTGCAATCCCCTCTCTGCACAGCGGCGAGGGGAGAAATGGTGCGAAAATTTGGAATACGCCCGATAGTCATTTTTATTCATTCCATTTCTTAGCTTTGCTGCGATTAATATTTATATTAGTATGTCAGAAGATGTAAAGCTTGTAATGGATATTTCCGAAGATGGTATGCGCAAAGCTATCAGTCATTTGGAAACGGAACTGGTAAAGATAAGAGCCGGAAGGGCAACTCCGCAGATGTTTGATGGATTGGTGGTAGACTATTACGGTTCTTCCACACCTATCAGCCAGGTAGGAAATATTTCAGTTGCCGATGCCCGCACGATAACCATCCAGCCCTGGGAAAAAAACATGCTGCAGCCTATTGAACGTGCTATCATTGCTGCAAACCTGGGAGTAACACCCCAGAATGACGGGGCCATTATCCGGATATTTTTACCCGCGCTGACGGAAGAAAGAAGAAAAGACCTGGTAAAAAAAGTGAATGCTGAAGGCGAACAATCAAAGGTTTCTATAAGGAGTGTTCGCAGGGATACGATTGAAGAAATAAAAAAGCTGCAGAAGAACGGGTTAAGCGAAGATGAAGGGAAGGACGCTGAAAAAGAAGTACAGCAAATGACGGATAAATATATCGCGCTTATTGACAAGCATCTTGCAGCCAAGGAAAAAGAAATAATGGCGGTATAATATGAAGTTTTTTTAAGAGATCAGCGGAGGGCAGCCAACTTTTTGGGGATTACTACCGACTTAACCTTATAAAAAATATGCCGGCAATCAAACTAAAAGAGATCAGTACCCGTGCTCCTGAAAGCATTAGCAAAGAAAAGACTAAGGGTGAGACGGATGCGATGCTCTCGGAACTGGATGATTTGCAGAATCTGCTGTATGCAGAAAACAGGCATTCCCTCCTGGTAGTACTGCAGGGTATGGACGCCAGCGGTAAAGACGGCGCGATAAGAGAAGTGTTCGGGAAACTAAATCCGCAGGGCGTTATGGTAAAATCCTATAAAGTGCCTACCGAAGAAGAATTATCACATGATTTCCTGTGGCGTATTCATTCCCATGCACCACCGAAAGGGATGATCCAGATATTTAACCGCTCCCATTATGAAGACATTCTTGTTACCAGGGTGCATAAGTGGTGCGACAATGCCACGGCACATAACCGCATGGACGCTATAAATGATTTTGAAAAGCTGCTTGCCCTTCACAACAATACACAGATCCTTAAATTTTATTTGCACGTTTCGCCGGAAGAACAGATGGAGCGGCTTAAAGAGCGTACGAGCAATCCAAAGAAAATGTGGAAATACAATGAGAAAGATATAGAAGAGGCAAAATACTGGGATGAATATATGAACATGTATGAAGAATGTTTTTCAAAATGTGATTATATTCCCTGGCACATTATCCCTTCCGATCAAAACTGGTATAAGGAGTACCTGATCACTAAAAAGGTATATGAAACGCTGAAGGGGCTTAATATGAAATATCCAAAGCTGAAAAGTGACCGCTGACATAGTGCCGTAAATAATTTTCAATATCCATCCTGAATGCCGCGCTTCCTGTAATCGTGTGCTCAATCATTGCTAAATATTCAATCATCTAAAATCAAGAATTATGGGCTTCTTTAAAGAATTCAAAGAATTTGCCATGAAAGGTAATATTGTTGACCTTGCTGTGGCTGTTATCATTGGAGGCGCTTTTGGTAAAATTGTAACAGCGCTTACTGATACTATTATTATGCCGATCATCAGTCTTGTTGTTGGCAAAGGCGGCGTTTCCGATATTAAACTCACAGTAGGGCAAACTATATTTCCTATAGGTGGTTTTTTGCAAGCAGTGATTGACTTTATACTCATAGCTTTTGTTTTATTTATAATTATTAAATCAATGAATGCTGTCGTAAAGAAGACTCCTCCTCCACCTGCAGGTCCGTCTTCAACCGATCAACTGCTGATGGAAATCAGGGACGAGTTGAAGAAAGGATAGCTTTCAAAGTACTGTGGCACGATTTTGAATTGGCATATGCATAACAACAATGATAATTGTTGAGAAGGGTTTTTATTTATTTTCGCGAAAAATTTGAACTATGAAAAAAATTACATGGAGTGTAATGCTATGTTTCTCTTTGTTATTTTCGGCACAACTATTTGCCCAGGATGAAACTGTAAAAGGGCTGAAAGATGAGAGCAATAAGAATATTACGAAAGACCCCAATGACACGATCCCTAAAATATGGAAAACAGGCGGATTACTGAGTGTGAATGTAAACCAGGGCGCATTGAGTAACTGGGCGGCAGGGGGTGATAAATCTTCTTTATCCATAGCTTCTCTTGTGAGTCTGTATGCATATTACAAAAAAGACAAACATATATGGGATAATACACTGGATCTTGCTTATGGTCTCGTTAACACAACCAGCCTGGGTACACGAAAAGCAGATGACAGGATTGACTTTCTTTCTAAATACGGTTACCAGATCAGCAAAAAGAACTGGTATGCCGGCATGTTGGTCAATTTCAGGACACAGTTTGCAAAAGGATATGCCTACCCTGATGATAAGAATAAGATAATGACCTCAGATTTTATGGCGCCCGGTTATGTCCTGGTATCGCCCAATATCTCTTATCAGCCGTCGGAAAGATTTTCGGTTTCTCTTTCCCCGGCTACAGCAAGGTGGACCATCGTCGGCAATGATTCTTTATCTTCTGTTGGCGCCTACGGCGTTGATCCCGGAAAAAAGATAAAAACAGAATTTGGCGCTTTTGCTTCAGTTAATTATAAAGCTAAGATCAGCGAAAATGCATCTTACCAGGGAAGGCTTGATCTTTTCTCTAATTATCTGAAAAACCCGCAGAATATTGACCTGTATATGACCAATGTGCTGCTGGTAAAGGTTACAAAGCTCATAACAGTCAGCCTTTCGCTTGATATGATCTATGATGATGATGTAAAATCTGTTGATAAAGACGGGAATGAGCGTGGTCCCAAGCCTCAGTTGAAAGAGTTAATGGGTATCGGGCTGGCTTACCGGTTCAAAAACTAATTTCTTTCCTACATTTGTTGCGTCCCGCACCGGCAATATAATGCCTGCGGGACGTAACCTTTTAAATAACTACAGTGAATACGGAATCATACCAGATAAAGCTCCCCCAGTTTGAAGGCCCTTTCGACCTCCTGCTGTTCTTTATTGAAAGAGATGAGCTTGATATTTATGATATACAGATATCAAAGATCATAAACGATTTTGTAAGCTATATGCATAATGCGGAAGAGCTGAATATAGAGCTGAGCAGCGAGTTTATCCTGTTTGTATCCACGCTGATGCGCATTAAGGCGAAGATGCTGCTACCGCGTAAGGAACTGGATGCGCAGGGTAATGAAATAGATCCCCGCCAGGAACTGGTAGACAAGCTGCTTGAATATAAAAGATTTAAAGAAGCTTCCGCCCGCATGGCTGAGATGGAAGCGGTGCGTATGCTGATGGTGAAGAGAGGAAATATCCAGAAAGAAATAACGCAGATAGGAGAAGAAGCCGGTGAAGGCACGGAAATACAAACCATTACCATGTTTAAGCTGATGAAAGCTTTTGAAAAGGTAATGCAGAAAGTATACGACCGTAACAACAAGCCCCAGCATGTGGTATATAGCTACAACTATACCATGGAGAGTAGCAGGGAGTATATGATGGATATGGTAATGACAGAGAAAACCGTTACGTTTGAAAAGATCTTCAACGTATGCGAAAACCGTATTCACGCCATTTTTCTTTTCCTGTCAATGCTCGAACTGGTGCAGCAAAAATATATGACCATCATTACCGGTGAAGGGCGCAATAATTTTATTATAGAGTGGAATGAGCACCGCGAAGAAGATATTGCGGAAGATATGCCTTCCCCGGAAGAGTAAACACCGGATTATGAAATGGATCGCTACGCTGGCACTGTGCATGTTTGCACCATTGTTTTTACCCGCACAGGATAATGTTTTGCATTGGGAACTATCCGCTAAGAAGAATGATAATGCTTCTTATACCATTACAGCCAGGATAACTCTTGCTCCGGGCTGGCACGCGTATGCGCAGGATGATGCCGGCACGGGGATCGAACAGCTAAGGCTGAGCTGGGATAATGAAAATATTACGGAAGATGGGTCGCCGGTATCACCTGCCCCTCTTACTGTAGCCGATCCGGTATTTGACAACCGGAAATTGCTTGTATATAAAGACGGTATAATTGAGCTCTCGCAAAAAATAAAAATACAGGGGAATATTCCGGCTGCGTTAAAGATTGAGCTGAAGGGCTTTGTTTCCAATGATACGGAATTTTTACCGGTAAACGAGGTGCAGACCGTTCCCCTGGAAGGAGGCATGGAAAGCAGTGCTGCAGAAAGCATTACATTGAAGAACGTTGATCTGCAGCACCCGGTAAAACCCTGTGGAGAAGCGCATGCCGCCGGCGCAGGGATATTTACGATCTTCCTGCTGGGACTGGGCGGCGGGCTGATCGCATTGCTTACGCCCTGCGTATTTCCTATGGTGCCGGTAACGGTTTCTTTTTTTACTAATCGTGCAGCCAACAGATCACAGGCGATAAAGAACGGGATATTGTATGGGTTCTTCATATTGCTCATCTATGTAGCGGCCAGTATTCCATTCCATATAATCGGTAATGTGCAGCCAGAGATATTCAATAATATTTCAACCAATGCCTGGCTGAATGTTTTCTTCTTTATAGTATTTATCATTTTCGCCATTTCTTTTTTTGGCTTTTTTGAAATCACTTTACCGGCAGGTATAGCGGGAAAGGCAGATGCCAAAAGCGGGCTGAACAGTATCAGCGGTATATTTTTTATGGCGCTTACCCTTGTGATCGTTTCTTTTTCCTGCACAGGCGTTATTCTCGGCACATTGCTCGTGGGCACTGCCGCTAATGGCGCATGGTCGCTTACCGCAGGTATGGCCGGCTTCGGCGTCGCGCTGGCTTTGCCTTTTGCGCTCTTTGCCATGTTTCCCAACTGGCTGAAGTCCTTACCAAAGAGTGGCGGCTGGCTCGATACCGTTAAAAAGATTCTGGCTTTTGCAGAGCTGGCGCTGGCTTTCAAGTTCCTTTCGAATGCCGACCTTGTGGAGCATTGGGGATTATTAAAACGCGAGGTTTTTATTGGTATATGGATCATTGTTGCGCTGGGGCTGGCAGCCTATCTTTTCGGCTGGCTGAGGCTTCCGCATGATGAGAAAGGGCAGAAGATCGCACCGGGAAGAAAAATTGCAGGCGGTATAGCCATTTTGTTTGCAATATATCTTATACCGGGAGTAACCTCATCGGTGTATGCCAATTTAAAGCTGCTGAGCGGATTCCCACCTCCGTTAAGCTATAGTATATATGGAAAAGAAAATGTAAAGCATAAAGGCGTAGAGCCCGCTGTGATCAATGATTTTGAAAAAGCCGTTGAGCTTTCTAAAAAAGAACAGAAACCCATCCTGATAGATTTTACGGGCTGGGCGTGCGTCAACTGCCGTAAGATGGAAGAGCAGGTATGGACAAAACCGGAGATAGCGGCGCTGCTTAATGAAAAATTCATCCTGGTATCCTTATATGTTGACGACCGGAAAAAGCTGCCGGCGGCGGAAAGATTTACTTATACTTTTAAAGATGGTAAACGAAAGGAGATCATTACCATCGGGGATAAATGGGCTACTTTCCAGTCGGAAAATTTCGGGCAGGTAACCCAGCCTTTGTATGCAATATTAAATACGTCGGGTGAGCTGATGACCTATCCTGTCGGCTATACCCCAGATGCAAAAGAGTACCGGGACTGGCTCAGTTGCGGAATAAATGCTTACAATGCTGAAAAATAAAAATTCTCATTAATTTAGGTGATATAAAAATTACAGCATGCCTATACGAATGACAGATGATCAGCCGGATCAGCCCGAACAATTCAATGACGATGGCGGAAGAGGCGGCGGTGGGCGCCTGCCCGGAGGCGGGGGTGGCGGTCTTCTCGCTTTTTTACCTTTGCTCCTCCGTATTTTCGGATTTAAGGGTATTTTGGTGATTGCCGCTATTGGTATCGGGGCTTATTTCTTTATGGGGCAGGGTGGCTGCGGAGGCTTACTGAGCCAGGCCGGAGGCTTGCTGTCAACAGGTGGCATACTGGATCCCAAACAATTTGCCAAGGCGAATATTTATGAGTCTTTAGATGATGATAACACTAAAAACCCATTACCTGAGGCAACTAATCTTCAGCGTTATGCACCGTCTGTAGGCAACCAGGGACAACAGGGCAGTTGCGTGGCATGGAGCAGCGCCTATGGTGCAAGAACCATACTGGAGGCATCCCGTACCGGGCAAAATGCGGATCAGCTCAAATTCAGCCCGGCTTTTTTATACAACCAGATAGGGCTGGAAGGCTGCCAGGGATCCTACATTCTCCGGGCCATGGAGTATATGACCAAGCAGGGATCCGTACCCTATGATGTATTTCCCTATACCGATCAGAATTGTACCGAAAAACCAAGCGGAACATTGATTCAGGAAGCTGCACAGTTTAAAATGCGTGGCTTTAACCGGCTTACAAAAGGCGATAATACTGACGAGATTGATATGCGCGCTATCAGGGAAAATCTTGCACAGGGCGCGCCCGTGGTGATAGGGATGATGGTTGGCGAAAGCTATATGCAGCAGATGATGGGTAAAGATGTATGGTATCCCGAACCCGGGGACGCTTCTATGATGGGCTTTGGAGGGCATGCGCAATGCGTGGTAGGCTATGATGATAAAAAATATGGCGGCTCATTCCTGATCATGAATAGCTGGGGCCCCGAATGGGGTAATAATGGTTTTGCCTGGGTGAGGTATCCCGACTTTAAAACTTATGTAAGAGAAGCCTACGGACTGGAGCCAATGAACAAAGTGGGCACAGCAGCAAACGCTCCTTTTAGCTGTGAGATCGGTTTGATGGAAGTGCAATATGATGGAAAACATACGGTATCTAAAGGATATGTTCCTCTTAAATTAACTTCAGCCAATCGTTTTGAAACGGTAGCGCCGGTAAAGACCGGCATACGATTCAAAATGGAAGTGAAGAACACTACGGAATGCTATACCTATATTTTTGGTAAAGAAACAGATGGTACCAGCTATACTTTATTTCCTTATCCTGAAGCTTCTGATCCCACGCAAACCAAATATTCACCGTTTTGCGGGATCACAGGATACCGGCTTTTTCCTAAAAATAAAAGCCTGGAGCCGGATAGCATCGGCACAAAAGATATGATGGTAGTAGTGGTAAGCAAGCGCCCGCTGGACTGGTACAATATCAACAAAACCATCAGCCAGCAGCCGCAAACAGATTATGCCGTCCGCGTAAATAATACTTTCCGTAAGGATAATTCCCCCGCAATTCGCTATGAAAGCACCAATACCGGGACGATAAAATTTTCCGGTTCTGCTACAGACGACCAGGTAGCTGCCTGCATAGTGGAAATAAGCAAACAACGGTAATAAATTGCTTGTATGAATGCTTTTATGAAAATGGTGCGCCATCCGCTGAAGTTCAGGCTGTTCCTGTTGTTCAATTTGCCCAGCGCTTATTTTGCCGGTGTAAGAATAAAATATATTTCGGAAGAAAAGTGTGCGGTGACAGTGCCATATAAATGGTTTTCAAAGAACCCCTTTCGCTCCACGTATTTTGCCTGTCTTGCCATGGCGGCGGAAATGAGCACGGGGGCGCTTACACTATCGCATATCTATAAGCGCAGTCCTTCTGTTTCTATGCTTATAACAGATATGACCGCGGAATACTATAAAAAGGCAACTGCTGTTACTACCTTTGTCTGCCGCGATGGTATAGCGCTCCGGGATGCCGTGGAAGAAGCCATTGCTGCTAATGGCAATAATATTATTACCGTGAAATCAACCGGAACTAACGAGGCGGGTGAAATGATAGCTGAATTTTCTTTTACCTGGTCGCTTAAAGTGAGGAATAAATAAACTATGCTTATCTTTCCGGCACACTGATATAAAATAGTTTAGCTTTGAATCGTTTATTAATTGCTCTTTTGTCATCTCTTCTTCTCTGTTCCGTTCACGCTCAAAAAAAGAATGCATCCTTTCAATACCATATCAGCAAAACTTTGTCTCCCGTCAGGATTGATGGTATAGCGGATGAGCAGGCATGGAAAGAGGCGCAGGTTGCCAGCAATTTTTATATGGTGTTACCTATGGATACCAGTGCGGCCGGGGTACGCACCGATGTGAGCATGACGTATGACCAGAACAATGTGTATTTACTCGCTGTTTGTTACAATCCGGCCGGCACGAGGCTGATGGTAGAGTCTTTGCGGCGTGATTTTGCTTTTCTGAAAAATGATAATTTCCTGGTATTTATTGATCCGTTTGAAGATCAGACCACAGGGTTTGCCTTTGGAGCGAACGCGTATGGCGCACAGTGGGACGGTACGATGTACGAAGGCTCGAAAGTGGATCTTAACTGGGATAATAAATGGGTTTCAGCAGTGAAGAATTACGGGGATAAATGGGTTTTTGAAGCAGCCATCCCGTTTAAGACCATCAGGTATAAAAAAGATGCAAAGCAATGGGGGATCAATTTCTCCCGCAATGATCTTAAGACAACAGAGAAGTCGAGCTGGACACCGGTACCACGGCAGTTCCCTACTGCTGCGCTGGCTTATACCGGCACGTTAGTGTGGGATGATGCCCCGCCTGCCCCGCGCTCTAATATTTCCGTTATTCCTTATGTGCTTGGCGGACTTTCCAAAAATTATGTTACCGGCAGCAAAGTGGTATGGGATAAGAATATTGGAGGCGATGTAAAGGTTTCACTTGGTCCTTCACTCAATCTTGATCTTACCTACCGCCCGGATTTTTCGCAGGTGGAAGTAGATAAACAGGTTACCAACCTGAGCAGGTTTGAGCTTTTCTTTCCCGAGCGCAGACAGTTCTTCTTAGAGAATGGCGACCTGTTTGCTAATTTCGGATATGCCGATATCAGGCCTTTCTTTTCAAGGAGGATAGGGCTGGGTGTGCCTATTAATTTTGGCGCAAGACTGAGCGGAAAGCTGGATAAGAATACACGTATTGGTGTAATGGATATGCAAACTGCGGAAGTGGAGGAAACAGGACTACCCTCGCAGAATTTTGCCGTGGTATCGTTGCAGCGAAAGGTTTTTAAACGCTCCAATATAGGGGTGTTGTATATTGATAAGGCTTCTATTAATTACCATCCCAATAGTAGTAATGGCAATGACGACGGTAAACAACTTTATTCAACGTACAACAAGAATCTCGGGCTGGAGTATAACCTGGCTTCCTCCAACAATGTGTGGACGGGAAAGGCAATGATGCTGAAATCTTTCCAGCCCGGAGCGGGGAATGATGACTGGATACAGGCAGCTCATCTCCAGCACAGCAGCCGGCACTGGCTGATCCTGGGACAGTTTCAGCATGTGGGCAAAGATTATACCGCGGAAGTGGGATACGTGCCCCGTCGTGGTTATTTCAAGCTGAATCCGTCCGTTACATATTATTTCTTTCCTAAAGGGGGAAATCTCCTGAGTCATGGACCACAGTTCAACAGCAATCTTTATTTCAATAATGCTTTTGGCAAAACGGATTATTCCAATATTTTGTCTTATCTCTTTACATTCCGCTCAAAAAGCACGCTTAATATCATTACCCAAAATGATTATGTACAATTGCTGAATCCCTATGATCCCACAAACACAGGTAAGGATTCTATTGCTGCAGGAGAGAAATTTAAATGGAATACCGTGGGCTTTGATTATGTGTCTGCGCCGCAGCACCTGCTTACCGGCACTGCTTCCTTCAGGTATGGCGGGTATTATGCCGGGGGACACCTGCTGACTGCAGCCGGCGATATAGGTTACAGGGTACAGCCCTATGTTAATATAACCATGAGCGCCAGTTACAACCAACTGCGCCTGCCGCAGCCCTGGGGGCACCAGGATTTCCTGCTCGTGGGACCACGTATAGATATAACGTTTACGAATACCCTGTTCCTGACCACGTATGTCCAGTATAATGAGCAGCAGGACAACCTGAATATCAATGCAAGGTTTCAATGGCGGTATAAACCCGCTTCAGATCTGTTCCTGGTATATACGGATAATTATTATCCCGGTCCTTTTGCCGTAAAAACAAGAGCCTTTGTGCTGAAGTTTAATTACTGGTGGAATCTGTAGAGGGCTATCAGCTATGAGCTGCGGGCTGTCTTTGCTCATAGCTGATTACCGGTTTCACCTCTCACCTCTCACCTTTCTCGTTTCACCTCTCATCATTCACTATTCACCAATAATAGTTACTACAGCCTGAAGGCAATACCGGCGCTGATATTTATTGTTTGAATTTCCTGTGTCATGTTATTGGTTTCCTGTGTACCGATACTGCTTGTCATTTGAACATTTTTAAAGTTTGGAGTATAATCCGAATAGTCAGTATTAAGGATAAAGGAAATCCTTTTGCCTG
>MKWG01000029.1:16161-89089 GCA_001899685.1 Sphingobacteriales bacterium 44-15 | reverse complement strand
ACCCATCCGGATCCTTCGGGTGAGGAAATGGTCATGTCAATCTGTGGCGATGTAGTATTCATAAACCCCGCTAATGTCTTCAGTTCTAATATAAAGGTAGCTTTATGATTTAAAGGGTAAGCAGAGTACAGCCCCGCCATCACACCTCCGCTACTCCATCCGTCGCCATTGGTATAGGCGCTTGCACCGGACATCTGGCTGTTCATTTTATCAGCCAGGGGTTGTACATTAACCGGGTTATATTGTCCGCGGAGCAACGCAGCCAACCCGATATTTTTTTTCAGTTTATAAGCGAAGCTCACATCAAATATAGCTCCTGTGGTAGCGAGGCCTGCTTTGCTGTTGTCTGTATTTTTACTTGCAAAGCTTCCTACCGGTATGGCGGGTCCGACCGATATGCCGATATATCCTTTGCGGTCTTCTGTTATTTGCCCGAAGACTATTGAGGCAACTAAGATCAAAATGCTTGTCAGCATTACATTTTTTTTCATAATGGATCAGGTTTAGGGTAAAACAATCTGGTTATATGTATTTGAATAAAAACAGTTTTATTACCATGTATAAGATACATGCAGCTTAAATGCAACTGAACCCCCGGCATCAAGCGTTAATACAGAAGGAAATCCTTTTGATTTAGAATAAGGCGTGAAAATTATTCCTCCCATAAAGTCAGCCGGATCAAGATCATCATAATCGTATAAAATAATTGAATATTGATCTTCAGGGTCAGTAAGGTCAACAGACGGTGTAATATCAAAAGAATATACTTTGGATGGGTCTGCATTCTGATAGTTATAAGTGTTGGAGCTTTTCCATATTGATGCGTCACCTTTTAATAATTGCAGGTAAATATCCGGACCGCTTGTCAGGTCCCATCCTGCTCCATTATCGGTTGCGGGAAATTTAGTTACCTCAATCTTACTTATTTTTATCTTCTTTGGCGTGATTGGCTGACTGCAGTCAGCTCCTCCGTATCCCTCAGGGCATATACATTCTCCGTTAGCGCAATGTCCGCCGTTCAGGCAAACTGTTTTATCGCACGGGTCTGCGTCATTTTTCTGGCACGATACAATGGCCAGTGAGAATACTGCAGCCAGTAACCCGTAGCTAAGGTTTAAGCATTTGATTTTCATAGTAATTGTTTTAATAGATATTAAAATAGAGCAAATTTGCTCTAATAAAATTTATTCTAAAACGTCAATTTGGTCGCGTGAAGTATTTCAGGGACGATCAATTTGTAAAAAAGTTTGGGAAACGGCTCCGGGAAATTCGTAAGGCGAAGAATATTACCCAGGAAGAACTTGTTTACCGGACAGGTTTTGAACTGAGCCAGATCGGCAGAATTGAAAGAGGAACAGTAAATACTTCCATCAGTCATGTAGCTGCTATTGCCAAAGCGCTCAACGTACCTCCTTCCGAGTTATTTATGTTTGATTGATTTTTATTGGGTAAGGGAGAGGGAACATGGTGTAAGGTGTAGGGAAGACACCATATCCGGAACCACTGATTTTTTCAATGTGCCTGAAGCTTTGTAAAAGAGCAAAAAAGAACTAAAGAAATAAGTGGTTTGCAAATATTGCTTATTGTAGTGGGACTGCGGCCTCTTTTTTATTTTCCACATTCTTTAAGCCGCAGATCAGCCTGCACCTTATGTTATGCCCTACACCTTACTCCTCACACCTCTCATAAAATAACATCTTACCGCATTTTTCAGTAGCTTCGTTTCTCTAAAAACAAATACTATGGCATTAAAAATCGGATCAAAAGCGCCGGAGTTTACATTGATCAATACCGAAAAGAAAGAAGTTTCCTTAAAAGACTTTACAGGTAAAACTTTAGTAATAAACTTTTTCCCTGCTGCTTTTACAGGAGTATGTACTGAGCAAATGTGCAGCAACCGGGATGACGTGAGCTTTTACAGCAGCCTTGGAGCATCGGTAGTTGGTATTTCTGTTGACATGCCTTTTACGCTTGGAGTATTTAAAGCGCAGAACAATATCAATTTTGACTTATTGTCCGACTTTAATAAATCAATGATCAAAGCTTATGATATGTACCTGGAAGACTTCGTGCTCGGGCTGAAAGGCGTGGCAAAAAGAGGCGTGACCGTAGTGGATGGCAACGGTACGGTAGTGTATGCGGAAGAAACGGCTAATCCCGGAACGCAGGTAAATTTCGCAGCATTGAAAGATGCACTGGCAGCTTTAAAATAAAAGATAAGCTGCCAATAAGGGCAGCTTCTTTATTTTCTCTACATTATTGTATCAGGATCTGATCCCGTACAAATTAAACGTTTTCCATTTCGTCATATCTTCTTTATGCAATAAAGGCGTAATAGCGGCATTATCCAGGAAGTCGTCAAATTTATACAGCTTATACCCGGGTAACGAAACCGTATTAAATAAATCATATCGCTCCTCCGGTGAGGAACCTGTAAAACATTCTGCTACAACTACCGGACTGTATTTCTCTATAATATCTTTAATGGATTTTAAGATCATACTGTCCAGTCCCTCTGCATCCACTTTTATATAGGCCAACCTGTCAAGCCTGTCAGCATAGTTTTTAAGCAGGAAATCCGTTAATCTTATACCTTTTATTTTATCCGGCAGGGAATATTTACCGTGAATCCCATGATTCACCTCCTGGATACCTCCATTAGCAAAAGAGGCTTCTGAAGAACTATATATGAATTCCATTTCCTTATCGGTAATGGCGCAGGGAAAGGTTTGAATATTTACCTTATCAGGATTGAGCGTTGCATTTACTTCAAGAATTTTATACACGAACGGATTAGGATCAAATCCCAATGTCAATCCCGATTTTCCTGCAGCCAGAGCCATGGGTACAGTAGTATCTCCAATATTTGTTCCTATATCTATGGCCATATCACCCGGCTTAATAAACCTTTTATAAAAGTTTATTTCTGACTGGGTGATGATCTTATTTTTTACAAGCGGATTGAGCCAGTTGGCAAACTGAATGTCTCCTTCATCCTGTAAATGAAAAGTTTCAATGTTGTAAGAATACTCATTAGTGATCCTTCTGGCTCTTTTTCTTGCGAGCGATTGTTTTAAAAAATTAAACATTAAAATGGATGTTTGATATTATTAATAGAGGTCCAAAACGGGCTATTTTCTTAAAAGCTCGTAGTTTTTAAATGTAAAGATCTGTTCGCCACCCATAATTTTATTTTCAATCATGGAAAGTAACCGGTGCTTCCATTTTTCATGCTTGTGAACGGTTCCGTTCTTCTGTCTTCCGGATTCATTTAATTGATCCTGCCAGTTAAATTTATTGATCATGTCCTGCATAACTGCCGGGTGAGACTGGTTAAAATAGTGTAGTTTATCAAGGTTGCCATAGTCAAATTCAGGCTGCTTATATTTTAAAAATAAATGCGCATTTTTTTTCCCCTTGTAATCCGAAACAAAAGATACATATTTTTTTTGCATATACCGGGGAGGTCTTACCCATCCGTAATGGTATATGCTGGCATTGACTTTTACCGTTTTTAATTTATAGGTGTCTTCTTTCTGATTATAGTCTTTGTAATTGAACTCAGGTATACGTCTGAACGATTGGGCATCTCTCCATGAATGAATATCCGGGTCGTTCCGGATGATCCTGATCTCTCTGGCATACCAGGCATGCGATTTGAGATAATGTTTATAATCCCCCCAAAAGTGGATATAGTCAAATAAAAGCCCTTCCACCTCTTTATCATGCAGGAGTGATTCGCAGCGACTGTTTATTGCAGGTAAATCTTTTTCATGTATTACCTCATCTGCCTGCAGGTAAAACAACCAGTCTCCTGTACATGCGTTCTTTGCTATATCCGTCTGGTGGGCATATTCCGTACCGGCCGGATATTTTTCCAGGTCCCACACGGTATGAATAATGCGTATTTTATCGGAACCAATGCTGTTGATCTCTTCCAGGGTATGATCGTCATCATCGCAATTGCCCAGGGCAATAACAAATTCGTCTACAATGGGAAGAATAGAGCTTATAGATGCTTTTACCGGGTAGTATAGTTTGGTGGCATTTCGCACCATTGTAAAGCCGCTTATTTTCATCTCCCAACAAGCTTTTAGTATGATTATTTATAACTACAAGATATGTCAGTTCGAATATTATTATACATCTTATTCAAAATTTAATTTTGTGATAGCTTCAATGAACTATAATTATAAAAGGAAAGCCGGGATCTTGTGTCCCGGCTTTTGACGATAGGTTGTCGGAGGAGTTCCATTTTTAAAAAGATAACGGGATATTTACCTTAAAGCTGAAGTTTCTCCCCATATTGAACACTCCCTCCCTTCCTGTTACATTATTGGTATCCGTATATTTTAACCTGCTCAGGTGGTTCTGATATGCTACATCTGTGAGATTATTACCTGTGAGAATAAGGGTAAAAAGCTTTTTCCTGTTTTTTACAATATCCGTGCTTATGCCTGCATTGAGTAATGAGTACCCGGGCGTGGCGGTTTCCGTATTGTACGCGGTAAAAGCTTCGTTCTGCCTGAAGCTGTTATCTAATTCAACGCTTATAGCAAGATTGCTCAGCGTTTTTCCTTTCTTCAGGAATTCTCCTCTCAACTGAGTTATCAAACGTGCTGCGGGCATGAATGGAATATTTTTCACGCCTTCAATGGGTTTGCTGAATGTTCCTCTTACATAAGAAAAGGTATTTTCAAAATGCAGCCAGTCCAGCGGGTGCGGATGAATATCAATATTAAATTCTCCACCGTATAATGCAGCTTTTGCCTGGCTGAATTTGAATGCCATTATATCTTCTCCGTCTGCGTTCACTAAAGAGTCTCCTCCAAAAACGCTTTCCAGCTTCCTGTAAAAAATGAAATTGTCAATCATGTTCACAAAACCTGAAGCAGTTAATGATACATGTGTTGTATTCACATCTATACCGCCGTCAAACTGCAGGCTGGTTTCTGATTTCAGGCTTTGGTCACCATATTCATAGCGGTTAGTTCCTTCATGCGCCCCGTTGGATCCTAATTCTGCAATAGCCGGCGCGCGGAACCCTCTGGCTACATTAAATTTAAGTGTAAGCGCTTTATTGGCTTCATAGCTGATGCCGGCGCTTCCTGAAACATTGCTGAACGACCTGTTAAAGGCTTCGAACTTTGTTTCATTGTCTTCGGTAAGCGCTTTTGAATGAACAGCTCTGCTGTCATAGCGTACGCCCCCGCTAATGGTAAACCTGTCAAAATTTTTCTGTATATAAATATAGCTGCCTATGTCAAAAAGGCTGTACTCCGGTATCAGCACTTCCTCCGCTTTGTTTTTATTGCTTTGCTGCATGCCGTTTACGCCTATAGCCGTCTGCCAGCCGGACATCTGGGGAAGATGATATTGAAGGCTGTATGTAAATGTGTTCAGATCAAAAAACAGGTCGGGGTCATTGGGGGCAAGCACGTTCCCGAATTCTTTTCTTTTATTGTTCTGGTACCCGATATTCAGATCCAGCTTGCCATTGCCTGCATTAAACCTGTTGTCGGCAGCGATCTTGAAATGTTCGATACGCTGACGGGGAATGGCCGGATTGATTCCCTTGTAATCATCGCCGGAAGCAATTTCTGTGACTTCAGTCCCGTTTTCGTTCACTGCTCTTGTGAATTTACCGGTCAGCTCATCCCTGTCGCCCTCAATCAGTCCCGGCTCCTGGTTATAGCTGCTCAGCAGGAGATGGCTATATCCCCAGCTGCCGTTATACCCGATATAGCCTCCAAAGTTCTTTTCCTTATATCTTGAATTAAATACTTTCCCGTCATATTTATTCTTATAGTCCCCGGCTCCTTTAAGAGAGCCGTAAAGGTTCCAGTTGAAGCCGTTTTTGTTGCCGGCAATGTTAGCGCCAAGTCCGCGCATGCTGTTATTGGTCTGGTAGTTCCCAATGATATTGCCTTTTATGGTACCTTCCGGCACCGGCACATTAGTGAGGATGTTGATCACCCCCGCCATGGCATCGCTGCCATATATAAGTGAAGCGGGACCTTTCAGCACTTCTACTTTATTAACGCTGTATTCATCTATTTCTATGCCGTGCTCATCACCCCATTGCTGGCCCTCCTGGCGTATGCCGTCATTCAGCACTACCACGCGGTTGTAACCTAATCCGCGTATCATGGGTTTTGAGATAGAAGGGCCGGTAGTGAGCTGGGATACTCCCGGTGTTTTACTGATGGCGTCAATAAGGTTGGTAGAAGTAGCCTGCGTCAATTCAGATCTGTTCACTATTGTTACAGGGGTGGGCGTTCTTTTCAGCTTTGTTGCTGTAGACACTCCTGTAACGGTCACGCCTTCATTTTCAATGACCGATGGTGATAATGCAAAATCTTTTTGCATATTGCCTTCAACCTTTATGTGCGCTGTTATGCTTGTATACCCTATTGAAGAAACTTCTATGAGATAATATCCTGGCGCAATATTCTTAATGGCATATGCACCATTGGCATCGCTGATGGCGCCTGTTTTTGCATCCGGGATATATATAGATGCACCCTGTAATGCTTCCCCGCTCGCAGCATCGGTTATCTTTCCGCTTATAGACACTTTTACTTCATAAGAAGGCATGCCTGGTTTTTTACCCGGCTTCGCATCAACGCCTGCCGAAATGAACATGATTATGATGAATAAGAGAATGCTATACGATTTCAATGTTGATGATTTAAGTATTAAATAATGCGCCTGTACATGAATGCCGCTGAATGTGTTGATTCAGGCGGCAGGGATGGTATCCCGGCAGCAACAGAAAGATTGCTTTCTGTGCAACAGATAAGTCATGATTACACCAGATACGAAGGAGGCCCACGCAGAGATGTATGCTCAATATTTTCCCTGTCTTTCTTAAGAAATATAATATGACGCACCAGGGGGATGAGCGGTGCGGGATGAGCAGAAGGCGCTGCAGGCGCTATATAAATTTTTTCTACATGGATGGTGCATGCCCAGCAGTAATTATCGCGGGCGCCCAGGTGAGATTTATGATGACAAAAGCCGTCGCTGTTATTTTGTTCAGCGCATTGAACCGAGGGTGAATGAGAATGGAAAAGCTCAAACGGGAACTGTGTTGCAGCGAAGCTCAGGAATAATGCCAACGCCGTATAAAACCTGTATCGTGTGATGAAATGCTGCACAGTAAATATCGCCCGGATCAGTATTGTGGCAACGAAGATAGATTAAAATATGAAACAATGATGCAAAAATTAGCCATAGGCCGGTCAACAGTAAACAGTGCCGGCGACACTCTTCCTGGTTTGTGTTTCTTATAACGGCTCAGACACCATTATACAAAATGTAACTGACCCCAAGGCTATGTAAAATTTAGATACGTTTGTCCTGCAGCAGCTACATACAATCACTTACAAACCGCGACGGAACAGAACCTGGTGATATGCTGAATTAACGAACCCTTAGTTTTGTATCTTATTAAAATTCATGTAGGTTTGCCAATCTTATAAAAGACAGTACTAATATGAATTTCAACAAGATCAACAACATTACCGGCTGGATTGTTTGTGCAATTGCTTGTGCCGTATATATCCTGACTGCTGAAGCGAGGGGAAGTCTGTGGGATTGCGGAGAATTTGTGAGCAGTTGCTTTAAGCTCCAGATACCCCACCCTCCGGGAGCTCCTTTGTTTGTGATCATGGGGCGTATTTTTATAGTACTGTTTGGCGACAACCCTATGACGGCTGCAAAAGCCGTAAATGTAATGAGCGCATTAGCCAGTGGTTTTGCAATATTGTTCCTTTTTTGGACCATCACTCATTTTGCCAGGAAGATATACCAGAAAAAAAGCCCTGAGCTCACAGGTGAGCAGGTATTTACCGTTATGGCTGCCGGATTAGTAGGGGCGCTTGCCTTTACCTTCAGCGATTCAATGTGGTATAGTGCCGTAGAAGGTGAGGTATACGGGTCTTCTTCATTTCTTACTGCCCTGGTATTCTGGTTGATACTGAAATGGGAGCACAAAGCAGATGAGCCGGGTGCAGACCGGTGGATCATCTTATTGTTTTTTGTAATAGGCTTGTCTATAGGCATTCACCTGCTGAACCTGCTTACCATACCTGCAATAGTAATGGTATATTATTTCCGCAGGTATAAAGTTACCAACCGGGGCATATTCTGGGCATTCATAGTAGGTTGTGTGATCACGGGCTTTGTGCAGAAATTTGTCATCCAGTATACCATTACGGGCTCCGGTATATTTGACCGCTGGTTTGTGAACGGGCTGGGCCTGCCATTTTTCTCGGGCTTTACTACTTACTTTATATTACTGGCTATAGTTATTGTTATAGGTATCCGCAGGGCAGATAGGCTTATCAACAACTTTACAGGCTTTGCCGTGTGGCTTTCCGTATTTGTATTTCTTTTCTCATTCCCTTTCATTACTTCTTTCTTCACTTTTATTTTGTTTGCTGCCGGTACAGCCCTGCTTGTATATGGAGCATATCATAATAAGAACAAAATACTTGATTTCCTGAAGCTGGGGTTGTGGTGTTTTGCATTTATGCTTATCGGCTATTCCACCTACCTTACTACTATGGTACGTTCTGCAGCTAATCCTTCTGTGGATATGTATAATGTAGATAATCCCATGAGCCTTGTGGGCTACCTTGGCCGTGAGCAATATGGTGATTTTCCGCTTATTTATGGTCAGACCTTTGCTGCAGAAATCAAGCGCAACCCTGACGGTACTCCTGCCGTAAAGGAAAAAGGTTACCGCTGGCAGAAAGGGAAGGATAAATATATTAACATAGGAAAGAACTTTGAGTATGAATATGATCCTGAAGATATGATGTTCCTCCCCCGTATATGGGATGGCAGTAATGACCAGGGACATGCGAATTATTACCGGTCATGGCTGGGACTTGGCAATGATGAAAAGCCCACTTATATGGATAATATCAAATGGGCATTTCAATACCAGATCGGGTGGATGTACCTGAGGTATTTCGGCTGGAACTTCGTAGGGCGGCAAAACGATATCCAGGGAACAGGTAATGTGCGGGATGGCAATACTATTACCGGTATTTCATTTATAGATAACCTGTTTTTGGGTGATCAGAGCAAATTGCCCGACAGCATCCGGAATAACAAAGCGCATAACACGCTTTTTGCGTTGCCGTTAATATTGGGGCTGATAGGTTTGTTTTATCAGTACAAGCGGCATAACGGTGATTTCCTGGTAACTTTCCTGCTGTTCTTCTTTACCGGCTTTGCCATTGTATTTTACCTCAATGCCGCCGGTCCGCAGCCGCGTGAGCGGGATTATGTTTTTGCCGGGTCTTTCTATGCTTTTGCCATTTGGATAGGCATAGGAGTGATGATGGTAAAAGAATGGTTTGAAAAAGTAACCAGCGGCAAGATTGCAGGCTTTGCCGCTGCCACAATATGTACATTAGCTGTTCCGGTGATCATGGGATTCCAGGAATGGGATGACCACGACAGGAGCAAAAAGCTATTGGCCCCTGACCTTGCCAAAGATTACCTTGAAAGCTGCGCGCCCAATGCTATTCTCTTCACTTTTGGAGATAATGATACTTACCCGCTTTGGTATGCGCAGGAAGTGGAAGGAGTTCGCCCCGATATCAGGGTTGTCAATTACAGCCTGCTCGGTATAGACTGGTATATCAATGAGCTGAGGTATAAGATCAACCAGAGTGATCCTGTTGACCTGCTTTGGGGCCCTGACAAAACAGAAGGCGATAAGCGTAATGTGGTATATTTTGATGCCAGGCCCAATATTCCGCAAAACCAGTACGTATATCTCGACCAGGTACTTACTGATATTATAGGAAGCGATAACCCGGCTAATATGATCACGTATGGCGCCGATAATGCCTTTAATACTTTCCCGGTGCGCAAATTTGCAGTGCCGGTAGATACGGCGCTCGTCCGCGAAAACGGAACGGTAAATCCCGGAGATAAGGTATTGCCGGAACTGCGCTTTGATCTTTCGCCCAACAAGACTGCATTGATGAAGAATGATCTTGCCGTGCTTAACGTCATTGCCGCCAATAAATGGAAACGACCAATTTACTTCACCTCACAGTTTAATGAGCTGGGATTTGGCCAATACCTCCGTGCAGATGGTTTAAGCTACAGGCTTGTGCCGGTACAGCCCAAAGAAAATGATAACGTGAACGACGAAGTAGCGTACAACAATATGATGAAGAAATTTGCTTTCGGGAATGCGGATATCAAAGGAGTATATTTTGACGAAGAAAACAGGCGTCACCTGCTGACTATCCGCCAGGCCTATGCCTCTGCTGCAAGCAGCCTTGCAGATGATGGTGAGAAGGATAAGGCTAAGCAACTGCTCGAAAAATGTGATAAGGGTATGGATATTTCTAATATGCCTTATGCTATGGTAAGCCGTTTCAACCAGCACAATGTGGTGGGCGTATCTATGATGGATGCTGCCTATAAAGCGGATTACAAAGAGCTGGCCGATAAAATTGAAAGAGCGTTGAAGCGCGATATTGAGCAGCAGCTCAGCTACTATGCTTCTCTGGGTAATATGTCGGTGCAGGAACTGTTGCAGCATATGCAGGATCCTGATGGGTTAGCGTCAAAGCAGCGCACATTATATTCTGAAATTGATCAGACCTTCCGCCTGCAGAATTACCTTAATTACGTAGAAGGAAAATATAAAGCGCCTGCTGTCAATCCCGAAACACCGGCTGTAATTAAGACAGACAGCCCCGGTGCAAAGACTGATTCTTCAAAGAAATAAAAGTGTATTGTTGGTACTATGCTGGCAGGATTGCAGGATGTAACATTTGAATTTGGCGCCAGGACCATCGTACGTGATGCTACCTGGCATATACAACCCAATGAACGTATCGGGTTGATAGGGTATAATGGTACCGGGAAGTCCACACTGCTCAAAGTGCTGGTGGGAGAATATTCACCATCTTCCGGCAGCGTGGAGCGCGGGCGGGGTACTACTATCGGTTATCTTCACCAGGACCTCCTGAGCTTCGATACAGGTGATTCTATATTGCAGGTAGCCTTAAGTGCATTTGATAAGATACTGCTACTTGAAAAAGAAATAGAAACGTTAGGAAAGCGCCTGGAGAAGGAACATGAGAATGAGGCGCTGCTGCATGAATATTCAGACAAATTGCATGAGCTGGATACGCTCGGCGGGTATAATATTCACCACAAAACAGAAGAGGTATTGCAGGGGCTTGGTTTTTCCAACAGCGATCTGCAGCGGCCGTATAAAGAATTCAGCGGCGGCTGGCGCATGCGTGTGCTGCTGGCTAAAATGATCTTGCAGCAGCCCGACCTGTTACTATTGGATGAACCTACCAACCACCTTGATCTTCCTTCGATAGAATGGCTGGAAAAATACTTAGTGCATTATAAGGGCGCTGTGGTCATAGTGAGCCACGATAAATATTTTTTGAACCGCATGGTCACAAAAATCGTGGAGCTGTACCAGCAGCAACTACATTTCTACAATGGCAATTTCGATTTTTATGAAACCGAAAAAGCCATGCGGACAGAATTGCAGCAACGTGCTTTTGAAAACCAGCAGGAGTATATACGCCAGCAGGAAAGATTTATAGAGCGGTTCCGTGCAAAAGCTACCAAAGCGGCGGCGGCACAAAGCGCCATGAAACGCCTTGATAAGCTCGAACGTATCGAGGATGTTTCATTGGACCGCCCGGAAATCAGGATCAATTTTCAGTTAGATAAAATACCCGGCAAAATCATCTGTACCCTGAAGCATGTAACCAAAAAGTTTGGAGATCTTACCATAGTTGAAAATACAGGCGCGGAGATAAACCGTGGGGATAAGATCGCTTTGATCGGCGCAAACGGAAAAGGAAAATCCACCTTACTGCGTATAGTAGCCGGAACGGAAAAATTTGAGGGAGAAAGGATCTGGGGGCATAATGTGGAAGAAAGCTTTTATGCCCAGCACCAGCTGGAAGCATTGAACATACAGCAAACCATACTGGACGAAATGAAGCATTGCGGCAGCCAGAAAACAGAGCAGGAACTGCGTACGTTGCTGGGCTGTTTTTTGTTCAGCGGTGATGATGTGGAGAAGAAAATAAAAGTATTAAGCGGAGGAGAAAAAGCAAGGGTAGCGCTGGCAAAAACAATGGTGAGCAAAGCCAATTTTTTAATACTCGATGAGCCTACCAACCACCTCGATCTGCTGTCTATTGATTTATTGATCGAAGCGCTCAATCGTTACCAGGGCAGCCTGATTCTTGTCAGCCACGACCGCCATTTTATTTCAAAAGCGGCTAACCGTATCTGGGAAATTGAAGATCATGAAATAAAAGATTTTGCCGGCGGCTATGAAGAATGGATGGAATGGAAGGAAAGAAAAAAAACGGAAGCGGCAAAGCAAAACCAGGTTCAGGCAAAGCCGGAGAAGAAGCAGCCGGAGCAAAAACCTGTTGAAGAAATTAAGCCGCAGCCTGTTCAGAAGAACAATATTCCCATTGATAAAGAATTAAAAAAAGAATTGCAAAAGCAGCAGCGCAGCCTGCAGCAGTTGGAAGAAAAATTAGCTGCACTCACAAAGCAAAAGAAAACACTGGAAGATCAATTAGCCCTGCCTGAAATATACTCTGATAAAAATAAGTTCCTTTCTGCTGAAGCGGAGTATAAAAAGGTCACTTCTACACTTGAAAATACCAATACCGAATACGAAGCGGTATTTGAAAAACTGATGGAGCTGGAGGAAAAAGGGAAATAGCTATGAGCATTGGGCTATTGGTCTTTCCTGAGCACACCCGATAAAAGAGGGTATTTAATGGATTAAAACGCCAGGCGAAACCTGCTTATTAAATAAAATGCAGGAAAACCGCATTTCAATTTTTCATTCCATGCAGCGGGTATTTCACGTCTATCGTCTCACTTCTCACGACGCGGACGGCGCTATGCATATAGAATAGTTAAGCCTTAACGACTTGCCAGTTACAGCCGGAGATTTTATATTTGGAAAGCAAACAACGACAGGGTGATCAATTATAACAGACTCAATTAGCTAATGAAGATTAAGCGCTGCCAACAGTTGTTGACTATAGAAACTATTTCCGTTGCTTTTCAAAATGACCACCAGGATATATCCGGCAGCATCATTTCCTGCTTTTACACCTGCTACCGGTCGCTGTTTGTCAAGTGGGCTAAAATTACTTTCCGGCGCTTTTGGCAACAATGTTTAGCGGAGGAAGAAGCAGCGGATACGGCGGATATGGCCCTACCAGCTTTATTCCGGGCGGTTTTATGGGTGGTCTGCTCATTATCATTTTTGGCAATGTGCTTTGGAGGGTTTGGTGCGAACTTATTATTGTTTTCTTCCGCATCAATAAATCATTAAACAATATTGATGATAAAACCCAAGGCTGACACTTTACATATTGATTTTTAAAAAGCCTGATGAAATATTTTTTCTGACGGCTGTTTGTTTTCTTCAGGAGGCTGGGGTATGATAACAATGAGTTTATCATCCTAAGCGAGACATAAGTTAAAAGAAAATTAAAATGCCCTCATTTTCATATAAACTATTTGCCTGTGCAGTGCTGGCATTCATCAGCTTGCCTGTTATTAATTTTTCGCAAGACACAAAAAACGCATGTATCATCCGACAAAGCATTTAACATCAGCTATCCTGAAAACTGGAAAGTAAATAAGGATCGACGTTTCGAGTTTAGCATATATCAGGGTACGGGATTGCTTATTCCTACTATGGTAAACATAGAGATCAGGAAAAAGGCCGAAGGCTATGAGAGCGCCGATATACACCAGATATCTGATGCGGAAATGAACATGTGGAAAGCGCAGCCAGCGACGGCTTTGCTATTGTGGAAGAAGGAGATGTTATTAATGATAATTCTCCCAAAGGAACGCCATCTTAGATCCTGTATCAAAACTTGCGCCGGCGAGTTTTGGGGAGTGGTCTTGATCATCAAACGGCACAAGTCTTAGTTTCACAAAAATACGGATGTTCCCGGAAGGTGGCCCCGGAGGTATGTATACTGTTGAATATGTGCCATATGTACCCATGCCCTTCCCGTATGCAAGATCCCTGAAACTGGAACAAATAGAAACACTTTCAGAGGGGCGAAAGGTAGAAAAGCGGATTATTCTTGGGGCCAATTAAGAATGACGGTAGGATTATATATCAACTGATGCTGATTTGCAGGATACAATAATACATCACCAAAAGAGGGAGCGCTTGGTCTCCCTCTTTACCTCTTATATTTAAACCGTCCTGTTTCTAAAACTGTATCCTGTAATTAAAGTTTGGCCAAAAGCCAAGCTGGTTTTGGGTGCGGATCTTACCGGCCCTGCTGTCGTACCACTGGTTGAAAATATTTTTATGATTGGTCAGGTTTTGGAAGTCAACAAAAAACTCCTGCATAAAGCCCTTATTATTCATACGGTAGGTAAGTTTAAGATCAAGCCTGAAATAGGCTTTTGTTTTTTCTTCAAATGAACGTTCATCATAATACACAGCTCTGCCGGCAATTTTAGACGCAGCTTCATTAATAGGCGTAAAACGTTTTCCTCCGGCAGTAGTGAGCTTAAGATCTACAGCAATGGTATGGATGCCGCGTATCTGCCATTCTTTACCGGCTAAAGCGTTTATTACATAATGACCGTTAAATACAGTATTATGAGTAACGCCGTTGCTGCCTTTATACTTTGAATCAAATACAGATACGGTGGACAGTGCATAGTACCCGTTTGAAAATGGCTTATCAACCGTTAGTTCAAGCCCGTAATTATGCCCTTTCCCTTTGTTTACAAGGCTGTCTTCCCATCCGCCTCCGTAGCCTGCACCCATGTTTAATGCCGACCAGTCTGTCGGACTACTTTCCACCGGCACGTTGTTCAGCAACTGTACATAGGCTTCCATTTTATATTTCCATGCATTTCTCAGCGTCTGTTCCCAGCCTGCCACTATATGATCACTTTTAGTAAACCCTAAGTTCCTGTTGGTTTGTATAAAGTTTTCGCCTGAACGTGTTTCCTGAAAATAGGTCATGAGTGTTTGCATCTGGCTGTGCTTGCCATAAGCAAGTGTAAAAGCCCCGGCATGATCAAACGCATAGCGCACACCTATCCGTCCTTCTGCGGAAGTTTTTTTATTGAGAGTTAAATGCTGGGCGTATGCGCCGGTATTAAGGGTCAGCCTGCCTGAAAAGCGGTGTTGCCACTGTGCATAGCCCCGCAGTAATTCGGTATGAGCTCCGGCTGTAAGAAAAGGAATAAAGCCGTGATCCCGGTCAAGTATGCTGTCTGCATAGCTGTAATGCAGCTGATCAACCGTTATTCCTGTAGTAAGGCGATCGCTGGCAGAGAATTTTTTGTTTATTACAGCACTTGCTATATACCGCCATTCATTGCCGTTTTCACGATAGTTTTTATGAGGCGTCCTGTCTGCGTCGAGTGAGTCCTGTTTTGTAGTAACATTACTGCCGGTTGCAGCAAGCGTAAGCGTATATGATGTGGTGCTGTTGAAGAAATAGGTATGCTTTAAGCCGGCAACGCCCATTTTAGTACTGTTATACAGGTTATTGTAAGGGTCGTTGTAGAAATTGCTGGTATCTTTTAAATCTCCCTTAAAATCAATGCTGCTGTTGCCGCCTATTCCGAACAATGTGAATTGCCCTGCTTTTTTAGTAGGGATATCCATCTTAAAGCTTATGTCCTGGTATTTGGGCACTGCCGCGCCAACTCCAACATCCACCCCTAATGATTTAAGCAAACCCGGAATGCTGTAACGGTAATAAACAAGATAGGAAGCCTTACTGTTTTTACTGAAGGGTCCTTCCGCTCCCAGCTCGAGCCCGTTAAAGCCGATTTGTCCGGTAAATTCGTGTCTGGTTTGATTGCCTTTTCGCAGTCCCAGATCAAAGACGCCGGCGGTAGCATTGCCAAACTGTGCCGGGAAAGCACCGGTATAAAAAGCCGAACGATCAAGTACATTATTATTCAGCATGCCTACAGGTCCTCCCGTAGCGCCGAGGCTGCCAAAATGGTTGGGATTGGGAATGTCTACTCCCTCCAGCCTCCATAACAAGCCCAGGGGAGAATTGCCGCGGATGATAATATCATTGCTCCCGTCATTCACGCTGTTCACCCCGGCAAAGTTTGATGCCATGCGGGCTACATCATTGCGGCTGCCTGCAAAGCGGCGGCTGTCTTCCGCATTAAACTCAACAGCGCTCACAGTAGCCATCTGGCGACTGGTTAATTTTTCGCGGCGGCCGGATAGTACGATCTCCTTTTGCGTTACGTTCAGCTTTTCAATAAGCTCCGGGTTCAATATGGTCTCCCTGCCAGACTCCACTACAATGTTATATAATTGCAGCGGCTCATAGCCGATATGGCTTACCAGGATCGTAATACGGCCAACAGGTACCCGGTGAATCACAAAAGCGCCACTACTGTCGGTAACAGCGCCGAGATTTGTTCCTGCCACCGATACCGACACCTGTTCTACTCCTTTTTTTGACTGCTGATCAATAATAACACCCCTTACGGTCTGCTCCGGCTGCTGACCAAATACAAACATTGTATTTAACAGGATCACTGCAACAGGAAAAAATTTCTGCTTTACATAATTCCGCCACATAAGATTATAATTTTTGCCATTGATGCGCAAAACTATAGGAATGTTGCTGCGGTTTTTTCTAAAGGGGCGGCCGTCAACCCTTTAGTGGCGAATAGCAGTTTGGGATGAACGGCAAAGGAAAAAAACTTGTATTGGATAGATTTGTGGGGCAAAATAAAAATAATTGACCTTGAAATACGCCGTGCCGTGTCAACAATAATTTTTCGTGTTTCTTGGTGAGAGGTGAGGCGATAAATGTGAGGATCTCACATTTATTGCCTGCCTGGCAGGCAGGTCTGCCGTTTCACATTTGACATAGCAATAGTAAAGCATTGTTTTACCGGTTAGCTTTCGTAAAGTATGTATGTAATAAGCCTTCTTAACAAACCATTCCCGTTGAATAGCTGGCGCTGGTATAAGTGGCGCGGTATAGGATTCGGGCTGTTTGTGTTTTTATTCCTGTTTTTATTTAAGCCGTTCCGGCTGGACCTGTATCCTTCTTTCCGGTTATTTTATACTGCAGCTATGTATGGTTTTGTTACCGGGGCGGTAATATTGGTTGGAGGCTCTTTTTTTATTAAAATAATAGCTCCGTATATAAATGAAGAAAAATGGACACTTGGCAAACAGATCCTGTTGAATATAGTGTTGATGACCGGCATTACTATATTTAATATCCTGGTTACGCAGTTAGTTCACCAGATTACCCTGCCGCTCTGGTGGCATTTTAATATGCTGAAATGGGTGTTGATGCTTGGAGCTCTGCCTGTAGCGATAGCGGAATTAATTTCCTATAACTATTATCTGCGGCAACATGTTAAAAGTGCGGAAGGACTATCAAAAAATATTCTCGTCACGTTTGAAAAAGCTGTTTCACAGCCGGAGTTAAGCGATCAGTTAATAAATAATATCCCTTTCAGGAGGGATATAACAGCCGCTTTTGCTGAAAAGGAAATTAAAGCAGTATACAAAAAGAAGCCTTCATTGCTTATATTGACCGGGGAAAACCAGAACGACAGGCTTGAAATACCACATAAGCGTTTACTGGCTGTACAGGCACTTGACAATTACGTTAATGTTTTCTGGGAACAGGATAATAAGCTGCAAAGCACCATGCTTCGCAATACGCTTACCAATATTAGTGAACAACTGGTCGGAATATCCTGTATGTATCGCTGTCATCGCGGCTGGCTGGTAAATACGCAAAGGGTAGTGCAGGTAGAAGGTAATGCGCAAGGGCTCAAACTATCGGTTGATTTTTTGCCGCAGCCTGTCCCGGTGTCCCGCGCCAATATTGCTGGCTACCGGCAAGTTGCTGAACAGCATTTGGCAGACCTATGTTAACGTGAAAAGTGAGAGGGTAAAGGTGAAAGAAATGTTTCACATCTCGCATTTCTCGTTTGACAGAGGGGGCGGACCCTGGAAAAGCTCGGAATCTTCTGCTGTGTGATCATTGCTGTGCGTGGCGTCTTCGCCACGCACCACTTTGTGGTCGCCTCTGGCGACACATTTACGAGAGTAGTCACTTGTTTTTCCCGCAGCTTTCTCCATATAACCATTAGTTCAGTATTATCGTTTCAAAACAATAGCAGCCGCATACATCAACAGAAGCTTCACCAGATCGCCGGAGGCGATAAGAAGAAGGTGCTAAGCGAGGACGCTTAGCACAGCGAAAATGTTTCACATCCCGCATTTCTCGTTTGAGAGTGGATTCCGAACCCTGAAAAAGTTCGCCCCCTTTTTACTTATCAACTAATACTGATTTGAATTTCTTCACCGGCTTTTATCCGGACACCGTTGATCAACCTGATAACAATGCTTCCTTCGGCTTCTTTAAAGCCTGTGCGAACTTCCTGCCCGTTTAATTTAACCGAAACGGATTTTATTTTTTGGTCCCGCAGATTATCAAAAGAAAGCTTGTTTAATAGCAGCGAGCCATATTTTAAAGTAAGAGTATGCTGTTGTTCGTCATTATTGTTCACCTGGCTGTACGCACCCCAGCCTTCCGCCGAAGTAAACGCTGTCTTAAATTTGTCCCTGTTCCATTTAGGAGCAAAACGCAGGTAACCTTTAGGTCCGTGGTATTCAAAGCCGCAGGCTGTTATGAACGTTCCGTAGCTTGCCATGGCACGGGCATAATGATCACTGCATTCAATTTCATTGTAGGGATTTCTTTTGGCAGCATGATAGCGGTCGTGTATAGCTCTTGTAATTACCAATGCTTCATCCGTCATTCCTTCCGCCATCATGTGGCTGGCAACCTGGTGTTCAAATCCCGTCATGCACTCATGAAAATACCCCAACTGCCATGTAACATTCTCTCCATAAGGCCTGGGCTCATTGTGAGGGTTAGTATTCATTATCAAACCCGCTTCACCGGGCAAGGCATAAGGTCTCCCGCCGGTATGGGTTTTAATGTAAGGACCAACATCAGGCGCAAAATTATATTTCCACAGGGAACGCAGCGCTGATATGGTTTTTTCTTTATCCCATAATCTCCCCAGCCCCACCTGCCATGCCCAGCTCTGTCCATACACCTGGTCTACATGACAGGTATTGTAAGAGCCTAATTTTTTTCTTCCCTGCGCCGCATCCGGGCGATGGATAAAATATTCACCGTTGAATAATTTTTCAGCCATGTTCCTGCTGCCTTTTTCAACATACTGTGTACATGTCTTTGCAAAAGCCTCATCACGCATTTCTTCTGCCATCAGTTGAGCTGCTTTTGCGGCAGCAATGCATAATCCTGCAATCCATGCTATCTCTCCTTCCCATACCGCATCAAGGGTATTTTCCATGGGTGTATCCGTCATGCCATCGCCATTTTTATCCTGGGACAGCATAAAAGATACCGCTTTTTTAATGTTGCTCCAGTTATTACGCAGGAACCCGTCATCACTGCTCATCTGATGCTCCCGGTAAATGCGCAGTATGGTGCCTGCCTGCCCGTCAATGGCAGGCCTTGTTTCATATTCTGCACGGAATATTATCCCGCCGTTTTCCTGCAGGGCAATGCCAAGGTCTGTTCTCTGTCTTGCATCCCTTTCCAGCGACGGGAATATCCTGCCCATCGCCTGCGCATATTGCCATACATGTGTGCAGGTACCTTCGCACGCATTTACCCCTTCCCAGCCCCAGAAACGATCGTCTGCAAAACGATAGGTATTTGCGGTGGCAAGTGTCCCGATGTTCAGCAATGTCCTTTCCAGGAACCAGAATGGAAGTGTGGAATCATAATAGGTTTCCTGCCACAATAACGTTTGAGTATAAAGCTCCTTAAAGTTTTGCGCGATATAAGCTCCTGCCTCATGTGCATCTTTAAACCGTTTACCATAATAATAACCACCTTTTGTTTCGGAAAGCTTGTCCAGCCTTTTAGACAAAGGGTGATCAAAATGCCAGCTTATAATATAGTTCGATTCAACCGTTTTGCCCGGCTCAATGTGCTGTGCAATACTGATGCTGCCGGTTAATTTTTCACCGGGGCTTATTGTGCTTACTTCATCTTTCCTTTGATGAAAGAAATCAACATCCACAGGGTATGGTTGCGCATTTGTATTCACTGTTGCTCCCTGACCGATAAATGTGATACAAGTGGTGCCTGCATCACGTTGTTGCGCTGCTCCCGGCTTTGTGGCGTCAAAAGAACCAAGTATGCTGGTATAGTTTTCATGAATGATGGCAGTATTTCTTTTTATACCGTCATTTTCGGCTGCTGTTATTTTATTAGCACCGTTTTCCAGCCAGCCGGTAATGTCAGCTTTGATGCTTTTATTGGTTTTGTTTTCTATGCTGATCGAAAATACGGTGGCAGGCAAAGCTGAATTATCTGCATCAAGCGGAATAAATATGGCTCCCGCCTTCAATATAATATTTACCGGCAGCGCTTCATCTATATAATGCACGGTAGCAACCGGGTAAGAAGCTTCGAACTTTATTTCATCAAAGCTGTTTTCATTTAATGCTTTGATGATGGTTTTTCCCTCATATTCTATTTTGACTGCAAAGTCCTGCTCCAGCACTCTTTTGTTGTCGGCAAGAGCAGGCTCTACATAGCAGGCGCCATCGCGGCAACGGACTTTTACTTCCTTTGCCCCGTCATTCCATAAAATAGTTTTAGGGTCAATGCCTTCTCTTTCATCATTGTAGATTCCCCATAGCCATAAACGTCCATCACCACCGAGATAAACAGTGCCTGCATGCAGCCCGCCCGCCGGCATGCCTATATACTTCAATTCATTTTTTGATTTGAGATACGTGGTTGCGGCTCCCCTCTCATACAGTGATCGGATCCATGCAGGGTCAAGCCCTTTATCAGCAGGAATATTATGTACGGGATCGCCTGGTGCAAGTGTTTTTGAAAACAATGCACCGGAAGAAAAAAGCAGGCTGCCTGTGGCGAGCCCGCTTTTCTTAATAAAGTTCCTTCGCTTCATATACTAAAGTAGTATTTGCCGGTTTGGGTGCTGAGACAATGAATTTTTGTTCATGTCAATACCTGTTTGTGATACCGGTCAAAAATACACTTTTACGGGGCCAAATATGCTATAGCCCGGTTTATTTAGCAACTTCATTGACAATTTTACCGTTGCCCCAGCTTCTTCAACAATGCTTCCCCCTCTGCCCAGTTTACTTCATGCGGCAGCCGGTTGCTTTTTGCTGCGATAGCTGCAATAACCCCGGCTGCCTCGCCCATTGCTACTGCATTGCCTGTAACACGGTAACTGGCATGTGCAGTGAAGTCGCCGCTTATACACCGTCCTGCCATCATTAATCCGTCCACATCCTTTGCTATCAGCGCTCTCAGCGGTATATCGTATGGTTTCATTTTAATTCCTCCCCTGGAAATGGTTTCCACGTCATTGGTCTTTCTGTCTGTTGCATGAATATCAACTCCAAATGTTGGTATTGTTACCCCGTCATCGTGCCTTGCCCCTGTTATCAGATCTTCTTTGCTCACCGTATATCTTCCGTGAATTCGCCGGCCATCCCGGATCCCGATTTGCTCGGGAGTTGCAACCACCTGAATACCTTCCCACACTCCGCCGAGCTTATTCAGACCTCTTACAATGTTATACACTTCTTTTCTGGCTCTTACGGTGGCTTCCGTAATTTCGGCAGTATCAAACGCTTTAACATTATATTCATGGTTTACCATTACCATTACCAGATTATCTCTTATCAGGAAAAGCGTGGGCATGCCATAAGAAGGAGAGATCCCGGCCCTGTTGATCTCTTTCATGAATGCTTTTGTAGCGGCAACATGCCAGCTTCCGTTTGCTTTTCCGTTGTCATCCTGATAAAAAGAAATATAATCTTTTAATGCATTTGCGTCTTTCACTACAGCCAGGGTATTCAATGTTAAAGGCTGACAGGGACAGCTATCCCCACCCATGCCAATATCCCATCCATTGCCCGCCTGGGCGCCTACATCTCCATCGCCTGTTGCGTCAATAAATACTTTTGCCTTCCAGGCCTCTCTTCCGGATTTTGATTCGCTGATGACTGTTGTAACCTGCTTTTTATCCTTATAGGCCGCAGCTACCCGCGTATGCAATAAAAAATTTACCCCGGCATCCATTGCCATTTCTTCCAGGAGCAATTTCATTTCATCAGGTGCATATACAAACTGATCTGCCACTTTATTCCTTCTGGCGCCACGCTCGTCTAATTTTTTAATTATTTCCTGGGTGATCCCCGGCTTATTGAAATCAAAAATATAGGTTAACAGGCCGGCGGTCCACACACCGCCCAGGCATCCATGCACCTCAAGCAATTGTGTACGTGCTCCTGCCCTTGCCGCTGTAACCGCTGCAGAAATGCCCGCCGGGCCGCCGCCACAAACCACCACATCAAATTCACCTTTGAGGGGAATTGTCTTTTTCGGTTCAACAAATTGCCCCACTCCGGGTGCCTCAGTTTTATTGCTATGATTTGCATTTCCAAAGGCTGGCATAACGATAGCGCCGGCTGCTGCAAATGAAGAATTGAGGAATTTCCGGCGATTTAAATTGAACATTGACGATATCTTTTCGTAATTATTATCTGTTTGATCGGTATGCATGGCAATGATTTTTAGTTACACAATATTTTTAATGAATAGTAATTGTCAATAGCCCGGGTTTTGATCGGCAACCGGGTCAATAGCATTATTAAAGCTTATTTCAGATACAGGTAACGGCCATAAATAATGCTTGTCTGCAATAACTTTATTTTTAACTGCGAGAATAGTGGCCGCGGCTTTTCCCGTTCTTTTTAATTCATGCCAGCGTTTTCCTTCAAATTGAAATTCGTATCCTCTTTCTTTGATCACCAGGTCAACAAAACTATCTGCGTTATAATCGGTTATAACAAAATCAGCAGGTGAAGGAGTAGCAGGAGCATAGCCATAGGCTCTTCTATGCACCTGGTTAAGCGCTTCAACGGCTTCTGTTGTGGGTTCATTTGCTGCTCTTGTTGCAGCTTCGGCATATATGAGTAAAACGTCTGCATACCTGTACCATGGAAGATCATTTGCCGCTCCTCCAAAAGCTATGGAATTGGGATCAATGAATTTTTTAGATAAAAGCGATGTAGCGCCTAATCCTATATTCCAGTTGTACCATATCCCTTTACGCAGATCATTATTATCCCAGTTGCTGATAACCGGGTTTAAAGCATCGCTGTGAAGCCCATATACTCCTCCGCTACCCAGCAACTTGGTGCCGGGATGGTTTGTCAGCTCGGGCCACAAATTACCCTGACCGGTAAGATGAGAGAATTTGAGATAAAAAACTTCTTCAGATGAAGTGATCACATCGGGTCCAAAAATTTTCTGGAAGTCATCAGAGGAACTGACAGGTATAAGTGCATATTTCCCTGACTGGATAACCTCATTTGCTTTATCCCTGGACTGGGTGTATAATTTTCTTTCGAGATATACATCTGCCAGCAAAGTTTTAGCCGACCATTTGGTTGGTTTGCCGGGTACTGCTGCAATATCCGGGAGATTGTTCTCTGCTTCCAGCAGATCTTCTGTTATTAATGCATATACTTCATCCGGGGTAGCCCTTTTAACATCAGGCTCTTCCATGTTATCTTCGGTACGTATGGGTACGCCACTCCAGTTCCTTACCAGATGAAAATAATCGAACGCCCTTAAGAATTTTGCCTCTGCAATAGTCCTGCTGATCTGTTCTGCATTGGCGGCATTGGCGTGAGGAGCATTTTTAATGACCAGGTTTGCGTTGCGGATGCTTAAATAAAATGCTTCCCATACCCCTGAAACCCTGGTGATGATTACGGAATTTAATCCGGCAAAATCATTCAGCACAGAATAGCTTCCTCTTCCGATCCCATAATCACTATGCCCTTCCAGTACTGCAATGTATACGCCCATCCCGTTCGTATTCCCGTCCCTTAATGGTGAGTATACCGAGTTAACTGCAGCTTCAAGTTCTGCAGCAGTATTATAGAACGTCTCTACTGCAACTGATTTAGGATTTTCTATAAGAGATTTATTACATGCAACTGTAAATAAGAATAGAAGGGGAATGTATCTGTATATAAAATGATCAAAATGTATATATAGAACTGTTAGTAACTTTTTCATTGTATGAAGTTTGGTATTGAAATATTAGAAACCTGCTCTTATCCCTATAGTATATGATTTAGAAGTAGGATAGCTGTAATAATCTAATCCCTGCGCAGTGGAGTTTGCACCTCCGGCTGAATTTACTTCAGGATCCCACCAGGAATACTTTGTGAACGTTAAAAGGTTCTGACCGCTCACATAGATCTGGAAATTACTTATACCCTTAATGGTTCCGGCGGGCAGGTTGTAGGATAACATGATATTCTTTAATCTCATGTATGATCCATCTTCAACAAACCGGTTGGAAATGTTTGTAGATGTTGAAATGCTGGGACGCGGATATTTAGCGTTGGTATTAGTGGGTGTCCAGTGATTATAAAAAACTTCTTTCGGAGTATTAAGTCCAATACCGTAATCCAGCGTATTATTGATTGAACTTATATTCAACAGGTCATTGCCCCGGGTACCCTGTATAAAGAATGACAGTTCAAAATTTTTATACGTCATGGATGAATTAAATCCATAAATAAAATCAGGGTTAGGATTCCCGATATATGTTTTATCCCTGATAGAAATGCTGCCGTCTTTATCTAAGTCCTGGTATTTGATTTTGCCTGCATCTGTATATCCGTCTTCTAGATATCCCCAAAATATACCAATGGGCTGACCCTCTCTGAGAATGCTCGTATTATCTGAAACGGCGTTAACATCAATTTGCCCGCCCAGTATGTCTTCACCATTATATAGCTTTATTACTTTGTTTCTGTTAAGAGATACATTGGTATTAATATCCCATTTAAATGCTCCGGTTAGCATTTTGGCATTTAATCCAAACTCAAATCCTTTATTCTGCACTTCACCAACATTGCGGATGGTAGTAGTAAAACCTAATGAAGATGGAAGCCTTACCGTATTCAAAAGATCCCTGGTGTTTTTAATATAGTAATCAACGGACAATCCGATCCGGTTATCCAAAATACCCAGATCAATTCCTATATCTTTTTGTTCTGTGGTTTCCCATTTTAAATTACCGGGTAACCTTGTGCCGGGAGCGTATGTGTTATATAAGGCATCTCCAAAAATTGTTTTTCCTGCAATTAACTGGTTGAGTGTGGCATAGGCATTGATTGCCTGGCTGCCTGTGTATCCCCAGCTTGCTCTCAGCTTCAGATCAGAGATAAAAGGATTATCCTTTAAAAAATCTTCGTTAGAAATACGCCAGGCAAGTGCGGCAGAAGGAAAGAAGCTCCATTTGTTGCCCTGGCTGTATTTGGAAGAACCGTCGTTCCTGAAGCTGATAGTTGCAAGATATTTTTCATCGTAACTGTAGTTTACTCTTGCCAGGTAAGATAATAATACAGATTTAGAATAACCGGAACCAGGTATGCCGGGTATCTCGGCAGATGACAGATCATATGTTTCAGTCACATTACTGATGAATCCCGTACCGCTGCCGCTTAATGAGGTGCTGATAAAATCCTGGTAGGTAAAACCTGCGAGTGCGGATAAAGCGTGCTTTTGGTTGAAGTTTTTAGAATAGGTAATAGTGTTTTCGCTCAGCAGACTGGTCATTTGAGAGGTGCTGACGCTCGCCCTGCCGGGTGAATTAATATATTTTGTTGTAGTATAAGCATCTGTTCTGTCGTCTGCAGTTTCTATACCGCCGAGTATTTTAATGGTAAGGTCAGGTATGGGTTTGTAACTGAAAGAGGTGTTGGCAAGTACCCTGTTGCTTTTTGTAGGATTTGTTTGTTCGTTAATAATAGCCATCATATTCGATAGCGAATTTGAAATAAAGGGGTACGCTGTGAGCATTACCCTGTATGAGCCGTCATCGTTATACGGTGTAAGCGTGGGAGGGGTAGAAAGCGCTGCTGAGATCATTGATGCGCCTCTGTTACCGCCCTCGCTGTTTTTTGCATCCGTATTAATACGTGTTAATATTGTAGAAAGATCCAGGCTGATCTTTTTATTCAGGTTGTGATGAATGTTTGCCCTTACGGAATACCTGTCATAGTCGCTTCTTTTAACAATGCCATCCTGGTTAAGTACGCTTCCTGATATAGAAAATTGCGTTTTATCGGTGCCTGCGCTGACATTTAAGCCAATGGTTTTCATTGGCGCTTTCCTGAATAAATTGTCCTGCCAGTCGTATCCTTCTCCAAAGTTGTTAATCTGTTCTTCAGTAAAATAAGGCTGCAGCCCGTCATTATCCCTCACTATATTTACAAACCGGGCATATTCTTTTGCATCCATTAGTTCCAGCTTATGACGCAATATCTGCACACCATAGCTGGATTCAAAATCCACTTTTGTGCGGCCGGATTTGCCTCTTTTCGTAGTGATCAGCACAACGCCATTAGCGCCTCTTGATCCGTAAATAGCCGTGGCTGAAGCGTCTTTAAGTATTTCAATGCTTTCAATATCCATATTATTCAACACAGTTGGATTGCTCCCTGAAATAGGAAAGCCATCAACAACATACAATGGCTCATTGCTGCCCTGGATAGAATTGGTGCCGCGTATACGAACGCTGATAGCTGCTCCCGGCGCACCTGTATTTTGCAATACCTGCACACCCGGCGCCCTCCCGGATAATGCCTGTAAAACATTTGTCGCCGGAAATGCATTGAGATCTTTAGACTTCACCTGTGCCACGGCACCGGTAAGGTCTCGTTTCTTAACAGTTCCATATCCAATTACCACCACTTCACTCATATCCCTTAAGTCTTCCACCAGCTTTATGTTAATTGTTACAGTATTTCCAACTATTTTTTCTTCAGTTACAAGCCCTACGTACGAAAACACCAGTACAGCTTTTGTGGAAGGTACTGTTATTGAATAGTTGCCGTTATTGTCGGAAACCACGGACTGACCAGTTCCTTTTATGGTTATAGTGGCTCCGGCGAGAGGCTGCCCTTTTTCATTGGTGATACTCCCTTTTACTGTGATCGGAGGTGTTATTGCAGGAGTGTCTTCCCTTTTTTCGGACGCAATTTTATCAGCCATTTCTTTTTCCCGGATAATAACAGTATTGTATTTTATTTCATATACAAGAGGCTGTTCTTTAAAGCAAATATTTAGCGCCTCGGTAAGGTCGGTATTTCTGATATTAAGGGAAACCGGCCTGGCTCTTCTCAGGGCCTTATTCTCATAAATGAACGAATAACCTGTTTGCTTTTCAATGAGCCTGAAGACTTTTGAAAGAGGAATGTTTTTTTCTGAAATGCTTATTTTTTGAGAATAAGATTTTGCATTGAGTTGTAAGGTGAATGCAAGGATTAAAACTGCAGTTAGTTTCATAATCAACAGCTTTTTAATAAAAAGCTTACCACAGCTCTTCCGAACTTGGTAAAACAATCGTGAATCCATAAATTTGAATGTTTGGGTTTTGAAAATTTGAGTGTGAAAGTTTGAATTTTAATTGCCCATCCGCCGGGAGTGTTGGTAGCACTTCCGGTTTTTGTTTTGGCTAAAGCAGTTATTGTATCATTGTTCTGTATTTTGGTTAAGAAAAAGGATTTATGATTCTTTGTAAGGGGATACGATTATGTTCTTCCCTTTAATGTTAAATTGAACCTTATGCGTGGTTTCAAGAATTTCCAGTAATTGCTCTATATTTTTTTTACGCTCAATTTTTCCTGAAAGACCTGTTTCCGGGAGCCCTGCCTCATACACGATGTTGACATCATACCATCGCCCTATTTGTCGCATAATGGCTTTTACATCCATATTGTCAAACCTGAACTCTCCGTTTTTCCAGGCTATCACACTTTCAATATCCACACCGGTAAGCACTTCTGTTTTTTTATCAGACTTTGTTACATGCGCCTGCTGGCCGGGGGTCAGGAATACAGTTTTATCCGGCATATTTACCTTAACTGATCCTTCGAGCAGTGTTGTGTTTATTTCTGCTTCTTCATCATAAGCCATTATATTAAAATGAGTGCCCAATACTTCAATAGTGCCGCCATTGCCCGTTGCCGAATGTACATTCACATAGAAAGGCTGCTTTTTCCCGCCGGGCAGTATACTTTTAGCAATTTCAAAGTATCCTTCCCCGGTAAGCTCCACCTGCCTGTCAGTACCTTTAAATGTTGTCGGGAACTTTAGCGAAGACGCGGCATTCAGCCAGACTTTGCTTCCGTCGGATAATACTACCACATATTGCCCGCCCCGGGGTGTAGTGACGGTATTATACGTGATGCTGTTGTTTTTTGTATTGGCTGTTGTATAATTAAGTTGGTCTTCAAGCTTTATTACCTTCGCATTTCCCTGGAACGCCAGGTTGCCGTTCTCTGTTTCGCTCAGGTCAATTACAGCGCCATCTGCCAGTGTTAGTGTGGCTTTATTCCCTCCCGGGGTGATGGTTTCATTTTTATTTTCTGAGGTTACCGGGGGCGCAACAGGCTTGTTCTTATAGTTAAAGTAATAATAAGCGGTTGTAGAAACCAGTAGCAGCATAACGGCCGCTGCCACTCCGGGCAATTTTCTTTTATAAAATGGTACAACTATACCGGCATTGGTTCTTTTTAATAATTCCAGCCTTACCCGTTCGCTCCATTCACTTTCCTCCGATGATACTTCCCGGCTGAACGACTGACTGTGTGCTGCCTGCATCTGCTCAAGCACCAGGCGGTTGGCTTCGTCTTTTCCTATATAATCCAATACTTCTTCTAATTCTTCCGGCGTACATTCATCGTCCAGATAGCGGGCAAACAATTGCTCATAATATGTTTTGTCTTTTTCCATCCGGTGGGTTTATTATGTATAAATCCCGGAAAAAGAAAACAGGGTGGGTGGGGATGAAAAAAGTTTCAGGTTTCAGGTTTCAGGTCACAGGTTTCAGGTTGCCGCGAGAAGTGAATCGTGAAATGTGAAAGGTGAATCGTGAGAGGGTCATCTCTCTTATTTGCCTTTTCAGACTTGACACAAAAGAGCAAAAGAAGAATACCTTTCTCTCCCGACCTTCGGTTGGGTTAGCAGTGACGAACAAGATTGTGGACTATTTGCACGCTTTAAGTATCACAAAAGCTAAAAAATCATCAACACTCTCGCCGTATTTGCGATCCCAACCGAAGGTCGGGAGAAGCAATATCAACGTTATAACCGAAATGACTGAGGCGCCGCCTACTTGTTAACTCGAAATGACGAATACGCCGTGTGATTATTACACAAAATGAAAAAGCCTTTAAAAATGAGAAGATAAAAGTAAAATGGTGAGAGATCTCACGTCTCTCTTTTCACGTCTCACGTCTCAATACAATATCAGCACCGGGCTGCAAAACAACAGGATGAGGCTGATCTCGCCATACCGGTAGAAGTATTGCCGGATGTCCTGCATGGCTTTGACCATGTGCTCTTTTACGGTATTACGGGAAATGCCCAGCTCATTTGCCACTTCGTCGTAGGTCTTATTGTTTTGCCTGCACAGCTTGAATACTTTTTGCCGTTGTGCGGGCAGCCGGTTGACTGCATTTTCGAGCAACTGCTGGTATTGCAACCATCGTAATCTTTTTTCGGGATCATCCGACTCTATTTCAAACTGGATCAATACCTGTTTCCTGAGCGTTTCATCCAGTGAAATTTTCTTCAATGATTTAAAGGCTTTATTACGGCTTATCCGATACAGGTAGGCAGGAAAAGATTGCGCGGGATTGAGACGATGCCTGATCTCCCAGATCTTTAAAAAAGTTTCCTGGATAATATCTTCAGCAAACTCGGGAAGTTTAACAAAGCGGATCAGCCAGCTATACATCTGTACATGATACCTGTTATATAGCTCTATAAATGCTTCAGCATTATTTTGCCGCAATTCCTGAATTAGCAGGGCATCATCGTATGTATCCTTTCCGGGCAATGCAGTGTTAGTTTTGAAAAATAAAAATAATAAAAAGGAAGGACATAAAGTATTTGGAGTAAAAAGCAATACCATTCTCAATCCGGCGTTATTAGCATTAACTAATTACCCCCGTTTTTGAACCCTATATCCTGGTTTTTATTCCGTACTTCCCTCTGAATACTTTTGCATAATTATTATTGATCCGACCCTGTTATTTTTAACACCCTTTAAAAACAGTGTCTATGAAACAATTCATTACGCATTACGTAACAGCAGAAGTAAAGGTATACCTTGCTGCGCTGGCTTATTTTACTGCGATGACCATGTTTTCGGTATGGTACGTATAATAGGTACGCCTGTCATTGTAACAAAATGCGAAGTGGTGATAATCACTTCGCATTTTGTGATCAGATTTTTACAAGCTGCCACCGTCCTTTTTTAAAGATGAAATAATAAGTGATCGTAATAGCGGTTTCCGCCACAGGTATTGCCACAAAAACGCCATAAGCGCCCCATCCTGCAATATGAGCGAGCACCCATGCAAGAGGCACCTGCAGCAGCCAGAAACCAAAAAGATTGATCCAGGTAGGTGTCCGGGTATCTCCCGCCCCGTTGAATGCGCTCGACAGCACCATGCCAATGCCATAAAAAATATACCCGGCGCTGATGATGCGCATGGCAGCAACGGCATATCGCTGCACGTCAGGCTCGCTGCTGAAAAATAAAATGATATGATCAGCCAGCAGCAGGAATACCAGTGAGACAATCCCCATAAATACTGCATTATACTTCAGTGTTGTGATCACCGACTGCCTTGCCCGATCAGGCATTTGGGCGCCCAGGTTTTGCCCCACTAATGTTGCGGCGGCATTGCTCATTCCCCATGCCGGGAGGATAAAGAACATTACAATGCGGAGCGCTACCTGGTAACCTGCAGACGCTTCACTATGACCTGTGCGTGCGACGATCCCAGCCAGCACTATCCAGCTTCCCGACCCGATAAGGAATTGCAGCGTGCCGGGCCATGCTATGCCGGCAAGAGAACGGAGAACGCTCCATACCGGCTTGAAATACTGCCGGGTGAGCTGCAGCATACTGTTGCCTTTGGCCAGGTGATAACATTGATACGCTACGCCTACGCTTCTCCCGATAGTGGTGGCGATGGCCGCCCCGCTCAATCCCAGTGCGGGTATGGGGCCGAGGCCTCTTATTAATACAGGGCATAGTATAATGTTACAAATATTGGCAAGCCACAGGCTTTTCATGGCCATCATAGCGTTGCCCGCCCCTCTGAATATACCATTGATAAGGAATAGCAGCATAATGATAAAACTGCTTCCCATAATTATCCTTGTATATCCCGTTCCTTCCCTTATGGCGCCGGGCTCGGCACCCATCCATCTCAGGATATCCCCTGCGAAAATTATACCTGCAGTGCTGATACCGGCGGTAATGACGGCAGATAACAGCAGCGATTGCGCAGCCGCTTCGGAGGCGCCTTCTTTATTTTTTTCGCCTGTGCGGCGCGCCACCATAGCGCTTGCCGCCATGCTCATACCTATGGCGAGGGAATAGACAATAGTGGCAACGGATTCTGTCAATCCCACTACGGAAGTGGCATGCTTGCCAAGATGGCTTACAAAAAAAATATCTACCACCGCAAATACGCTTTCCATGCTCATCTCAAGCATCATGGGTATAGCGAGGAGAATAATGGCTTTGCGGATGCTGCCCGAGGTATAGTCATACTCCCTGCCGCTCACAGCATCCTTTATTAAAGTCCAGGCAACGGACTGTCGCCTGTTAATGGTTTTTGTCATTGTATATATAACTTAAAATATGGGGAAAAATACCTGCCGGAAGCGCATTCAGGAACAGGAAGGCAGCAGCCTTACAGCTAAAGATCAATAATCCCTGAATGTATACATTATTTCATATTCTTACAATTGAAGCGGGGTAAAATTAATCATTCTGCCCGGATTTAGTTTCGTTCAATCACAATCTTTTGTAATTTCCGGGTTCTTTAATAGGTGAATGGGCAATTGTCAATAGTGAATTTATTCACCATTCACTATTCACCATTCACATGCGATATATGAGCATAAGCACAAGCTTCAAATTAATCATGATGATGTTCCTCGAATATTTTGTGTGGGGAGCATGGTATGTAACCATGGGGACATATATGGGGGAGCATTTCAAAGATCCGGGCATTGACAGGATCATCGGGTATGCCTATTCCGCACTGGCATTTGCCACTATAATCTCCCCTTTTTTTATCGGAATGGTTGCCGATCGCTTTTTTGCGGCGCAAAAAATAATGGGAATACTTCACCTGGGGGGAGCATTATTGTTGTATCTGACTACAAAAGTAAGTTCCGGCACGGTTTTCCCCCTGATAATACTTTTATACTCCTTATTGTATATGCCTACTATTGCTTTGTCAAACAGCATTGCTTTCGGGCAAATGAAGAACCCCGGCAAAGAATTTCCCTGGATACGGGTGTTTGGCACGCTGGGATGGATCGTGGCAGGCTTTATAATCGGGTCACTGAAGATTGAAAAAGAGAATACTCCTTTTCTTATCGCGGCTTCCGTTTCCGCTATATTGGGACTGTACAGTTTTTCTTTGCCTGATACCCCGCCCAAAGGCAAAACCACCGGCAGCTCTGCATCAAAGCTGCTGGGCGCCGACGCCTTTGTTTTGTTTAAAAATACTCCCTATCTTATTTTCTTCATTGCCGCTATACTGGTATGTATCCCGCTTTCCTTTTATTACGGGTTTGCCAATCCTTTTCTTAATGAGCTGAATGTGGATAAGCCTGCACAGAAAATGATCCTGGGACAGGTATCCGAAGCCGTATTTATTCTTGCTATCCCTTTTCTTTTCCTGAGGATCGGTGTGAAGAATATGTTGCTGCTCGGGATGATCGCCTGGATCCTGCGATATATATGTTTTGCCTACGGAGATGCCGGTAATGGGATGTGGATGCTGTACGCCGGCATTATACTTCACGGCATTTGCTACGATTTTTTCTTTGTGACCGGCTACATGTATACCGAGAAGAAAGCAGGAGAAAAGATCAAAAGCGCGGCGCAGGGATTGTTTACTTTTGCCACTTACGGCGTGGGTATGCTTGTGGGCACATGGTTCTCGGGAATAATTGTAGATAATTATAAAATTGCAGAGAACGCTCATAACTGGACAAAGATCTGGATGGTGCCTGCCTATGTGGCGATTGGGGTATTGGTATATTTTGTATTGTTGTTTAAAGAAAAAAAAGAAATTAACCGGGGCGCCTGATACGCCGTATGTACTTTACTCCGGCTGCAACAGGAAAGATCCGTCATATATGATCACTATAAACTTGAAATATGAAAATTTCCATGTTAGGTTCCGGTTTTATCGGAAGATTTTATGCGGACTCACTACAGGGGTACAGAAGCAAAGATAAAATTGTGAGTATTTATTCCCGCCGTGAGGAAAGCGCAAAGAAATTTGCCGAAGATTATAATGTGGCTCACCACACGGTGAATATGGAAGAAGCTATATCCCGCCCTGAAGCAGAGGTGGTTTGTATCTCGCTGCCTAATCACCTGCATGAGGAAGCGGTAATGCTTTGCTGCAAGCATAAAAAGGCTGTGATCACTACCAAGCCGCTGGGCCGGAATGGCGAAGAAGCCAAACGCATGCTGGACGCTGTTGAAAAAGCCGGTATTTTCAATGGATATCTCGAAGACCTTGTATATACTCCCAAGTTCATCAAAGCTTATGAAAGCGTAAAAAACGGGGCTCTCGGAAGGATACTCTGGGCAAAATCAAGAGAAACACATCCCGGTCCTCACAGCGATTGGTTTTGGGATATAGAAAAAGCGGGGGGTGGCTGTATACTTGACCTGGGTTGTCATTGCGTGGAGATCACCCGCAGCTATATAGGCAAGGATATCAAACCCGTGGAAGTGATGTGCTGGGCCGATACCCAGGTAAAGCCTATTGATGCGGAAGATCATGCTATCGGGCTGGTGAAATATGAGAACGGCGCCATCGGGCAGTTTGAAGTGAGCTGGACATTCCGTGGCGGGCTTGATCTCCGGGATGAAGTAATGGGCACCGAAGGCACTATATGGATCAATAGTTTCCTGCGTACTGGGTTCGATATGTTTACCAGCGGCAAGGGAGCGGATTATGTGGCGGAAAAGGCGGAGAGCAACAGCGGCTGGCTGTTCCCGGTAGGCGATGAGCTGAATGAGCTGGGATACAATCACATGTTCATGGATATGTTCAATGCAATGGAAGCGGGCACTGCACCACGGGAAACCTTTTATGACGGCTATGTGGTAAATTGTGTGCTTGACGCCGCTTACCGATCTGCAAAGAGCAAGCAGTGGGAGCCTGTGCGATTAGATGTATGGCGTGGAAAGACCGGCGTCACCAAAGACAGTCACCTGGTGGACTATGATAAAGACCATTATCTTGTGAAAGAAGAAACCACTCACTACGGGGCAAAAAAGCTGATCCTGAAAGAAAAGAAGTCAGGAAAAATAGTGGAGAAGGTGTTGGGATAAAGTAAAGAGTAAGGCAGGTAATGCCTGTTTGGATAAGTGTGCCTGTAACCTGCAACCTTTATCGCCACACGTCTCACAACTACTTGCTTCCGACTGGTATCGTTGCACCAATATTCAGGATCATCTCGTAAGTGCCAAAGGCCTGCTTTGCCTTTCCTTTATAGATCCTAAGATTGGAATAACGGGCATAGTCGAGCTTGTTGCAATATTCCAGGAATACATATTTGAAAAAAGTGGCTTTAACCGTTCCTTCTATACCCATGTTCCATCCGCCAAATTGAAAATGTGGTTTGTTTGCATTTCCGAAAAGACTGTTTTGTACGTGGGGGATCACAGGACCTATGCCGGCTTTGCCCAGGAAATCAAGCTTTAAGTTCCCTTTTTCACTTTCATATACGCGGCCTCTTTTTACGATATTAAAAAGCAGGAAGTTTGCCCCGTTGTTGAGATAATAATAAAAGCCATTTGCTTCTGAAAAATGAATAGTGGTGTCTACCTGCCTGCCGTTAAGCTTTCCGGTAAGCGATACATCCTGCTCATCTTTAAATACAAACTTGGTATGGTCGAAGTTGATCTCAACACCCCAGCCTTTTTCAGGGTTGAAAAAATAACCCAGGCGATAATTATACTGGGGAATGGAAATGCCTTTTTTTAATAACTGGTTATCCCAGCCTCTCCTGTCGTGGCCCTTGATATGATTGAAAGTATAATCATTTCCCAGCTCCGGCTGGCTGATTCTGACATTGCTTTTAGTATACCATTCTGTATTATATCCCCATGACAGGTATAATTCTCCCTTAGGCTTTTTTTTGTTTTGGGCCGATAGGGTAGCAGGTAGCGATATAATGATGCTGACACCAATAAAGGCAAGGGTTGCTGTTTTTCTCCACATAATGCTTGTTATTTGATAATCACGGACTGTGTGATTTTAGCGCCGCGAAATTAAGTAATTGATATTAATGCTAAACGGTTTTGTTAAAGGTTTCAGGTTGCCCGTTTCAGGTATATAAGGAGTTTATTGTTTCTCGTCTCACCTTTCGCGTTTCATGTCTGTTACCATCTATCATTTATATATGCCATTTATCTAATTTGAAATTTTTTCAAAAAAAACATGAATCCTCTGAAACCCGCTACTGTATTGAATTTAGTAAAAATCTAATTATATTTCAGTACCAGCTACTAAAATAAAAATGGTACTATGTATTGCATAGTATTAAAAACCTGTTTATCTTTGTTCCAGATCAGTAAAACATCCGCCAGGCAGGCAAGATTGAATGAACGGAAATCAGGCGGGTGCAGAGAGTGGCAGATATACATTATTAACATCCCGATCCTTGACCGGCCGGAAGGAAAGGGAACAATCTCCGAGATTATGAATATTGAGAACACGCAAAGCCAGATGAGAAAGGGAGTGCTCGAATTTTGTATCCTGTCTATAATTAAGCGTGGAGAAGTTTATCCGAGTGATATTATAGAGGAGATGAAAAAAGCCAACCTTCATATCCTGGAAGGAACATTATACCCGCTGCTTACCAGGTTAAAAAATGCAGACCTGCTGGCTTACAGGTGGGTGGAAAGCACAGGAGGTCCGCCGCGTAAATATTTTTCATTAACCGATAAAGGGGCTGCCTTTTACGCAGAGTTGCAGGCTACCTGGAATGAACTGGCGAATGCAGTGCAGGCCCTTACTCAAAACGGAGCAGTTATCAGCAACGACTCCGGCAACTTCAACCAATAAAATTGACAGATCATGAAAAAGGTAATAAATATAAATTTCCAGGGCAGGGTAATACCAATAGAGGAAACGGCCTATGAAGCATTGAAGCAGTATATTGAAAGTCTGCGCCGCTATTTTGCCAGTGAGGAAGGAAGAGATGAGATCATCAATGATATTGAAAACAGGATTGCCGAGCTGTTTGATGAAAAGCTGAAGAAAGGATCAGTATGCATTACGGACGAGGATGTGAATGCCGTGATGGTAAGCATGGGCAGGCCGGAAGATTTTGAAGAGCAGGACGCTGCTTATGGTAGCACAGCCCCGGAAAATGCACAGCGCTCGTCAACGGGGGATGCCGGCGCTTCACAGCAGATACCCGAAGAGCCAAGGAAATTGTCGAGAGCGGAAAATGATAAGGTTCTGGGCGGTGTTTGCGCCGGCATAGCCAACTATATGAAAATTGACCCGGCAGTAGTGAGGATCATATTCGCGCTCATTGCATTTGGCGGCTTCGGCTTCGGTATCATTCTGTATATTATACTCTGGATCATCCTGCCGGCAAGGGATTTAAAGACAAATGTGCGTAAGAGACTGTACAGGGATACCGATAACAAAATGATCGGAGGTGTTGCCAGCGGTTTAAGCGCTTATTTTAATATAGATACCTGGATCCCCCGGCTGATTTTTTTGCTCCCTTTTCTTTTGAGCTTTCTTCCTAATGTGCTCAGTGGTTTCTGGGGGCACTGGAGAGGCCCGTGGGTTGCATTCAGCGGGCTCGGGGGTACATTTTTCGTAACATATATCATTTTGTGGATCGTTTTGCCCAAAGCTGTTACTGCAACGGAAAAGCTGGAAATGCGTGGTGAAAAGATTGACCTGGCCAGTATTAAAAATACAGTGCAGGAAGAATTGCAGAGCGTAAAAAAAAGTGGTGAAAGAATAAGCAGTGAGTTTAAGGCTAAGGCAAAGGAAACAGGCCGGGAAATATCAGACACTATACAACAGAAATCGCAGGCATTTGCTGCAGAGATAGGCCCGGCGGCAAGAAAGACCGGTACCGGCATAGGCAACGCCATTGGTATATTGTTCAAAGCTTTCTTTCTGTGCATTGCAGGCTGCATTGCTTTTGCCCTGCTGATCGCCCTGATGGCTATATTGTATAGCGGTGTTGCAGTATTCCCTCTTAAGAACTTCCTGCTGGAAGGCTTCTGGCAAAACTTTTTTGCGTGGAGCGTGCTGATATTATTCATTGGTGTGCCCATTATCGCGCTGGTGGTATGGATAATAAGGAGAATAATGCGGGTTAGATCAAAAAACCCTTACCTGGGGTATACCTTTGGCAGCCTGTGGATCCTGGGATTGATCAGCCTGTTTGTTTTGATAGGAATGGTAGGCAGGAATTTCAGGATAAAAACAAGTGTGAATGAAGATGTCGTTATTACCCAGCCTGCAAGCAACAGCATGTTTATAAAAGTGATGGAAGGAAAGGTAAAATATTATAGTTCAGACTTGTTCCAGAGTGATTTCCCTTTTCTTTCTTTGAATGAAGACAGCATGTTCCTGAATACGGTAAGGCTTAAAATTGTAAAAAGCGAGGATAGCGCTTATCATATCAGGTTAGTAAAATTATCACTGGGCAACACACCTGCTATTGCTGAAAATAATGCAGGCAGCATCAGCTTCCCGATAACACAAAAGGACAGTGTGATGTATTTCCCCAAGGGATTCCCCGTGTCAAGCGCTAATAAGTTCCGTAACCAGCAGGTAATAGCAATAGTGGAAGTGCCGGTTGGAAAAAAGATAATGATTGACGGAAGTGTAGACCGGTATGATTGGTTTGACATCAATTTCAATCGCAGGCGGGGCTGGAATATTGACTGGAACAACAGGTGGGATAATTCATACTCCTGGGATGATAACATATTGTATATCATGAAAGACAGCGGACTGGAAAGAGCAGACAAAGTTGCTGAAGGCGAGGGAAAAGTAAAGCTGAAGAAAGGGAAAGTTACCATGAAAGCCAATGACGGCAGCGTTGAGATCGAAGCGGAAGGTGAGCTTGAGAATGATAAGGGAAATGATAAAGGAACATATCGTTATCATCAGCGTGACGGAAAAGAGAAAACAAAAGCAGATTCCACACCCCCGCCTCCGCCCGCTCTAAAGCAGCCTGATGCACCGGTAAAACCGGCAGACAGGAAAATAAGTGTGATTGAAAAAGATAACAAAGCAGGCAGGGCGGTAACCCGTCCGGAAAAAGAAGAAAGGCATACCTCATTCCTTTTCCTCACCATGGGAAGATAAGCTGTAATTATTCTGAAGATCGTTTCAATAGACAGGTTGAAGTTGAAACAATACAGCCCTGCAAGGTATAATTGCGGGGCTGTTGTAGTTTAAAGCAGGATAATAAAATATGCCGTTTGGAGTAAACGATTGCTGTATTTCGGTTGGTTCAGGCTCTGCAGGATGGCACAGGATGAATAAATTATTTTTTGCATTTACTTTGACGCCGAAATTTTTGCCATGATGAGATCCGAAAAATTATTGCTGGTTACCTGTTTATTGATAATTCCTTTTTTTTCAGAACTACATGCCCAGTTGCCTCCCGTTTTTGATCAGGTTGCTGCAGAAAAGGCCCAACCGGTTGCTACTACCATACGTTATCTTTCTCCTGAACGCATTATATGGCAAACTGAAAACGCCGCTGATAATATTAAAAATGCCTCCCGGTTATTGAAGAAAGGTAACGGGCAGGCTGATCTTGCCAACAAAGACATGTGTGTATTGAAAAGCACATGGGGCATTAAGCCGGCATTGCTGCTTGATTTTGGGCGTGAGCTTCACGGAGGGTTACAGATCGTTACAGGCATGTATCCCGGCAATAAACCGGTAAAGCTGCGGGTACGGTTTGGCGAGTCGGCCAGCGAAGCTATGAGTGATATAGAGCCGAAGCAGAATGCAACCAACGACCATGCTATGCGGGATATGATCGTAGAAGTGCCCTGGCTGGGGAAACTGGAAGTGGGCAATACAGGTTTCAGGTTTGTGCGCATTGATATGATAGATGCCAATGCAGAGCTGCAACTGAAAGAAGTGAGAGCTATTTTTACTTTCCGGGATATACCTTACCTGGGCTCTTTTCATTGCAGCGATACCTTACTGAATAAAATATGGATGACAGGAGCATATACCGTTCACCTGAATATGCAGGATTACCTGTGGGACGGTATAAAGCGCGACCGGCTGGTGTGGGTGGGCGATATGCATCCTGAAACTTCAACTATTGCGGCAGTATTCGGTAACAATGATGTTGTTCCTAAAAGCCTGGATCTGTCGAGGGATATCACACCTATACCCAACTGGATGAATGGCATCAGCACCTATTCTATGTGGTGGATCATCATTCACAGGGACTGGTATATGCATAACGGTGATCTTGCCTACCTGCAGCAACAGAAAGATTATCTTGTAAAACTGTTAGCACATATCATTACTAAAATTGATGCGGATGGGAAGGAAACCCTGGATGGCACCCGCTTCCTGGATTGGCCATCCAGTGAAAATAAGAAAGGTGTGGATGCAGGATTGCAGGCAATGATGATATGGTCGTTGACGGCAGGTGCGGAGCTGTGCAAAATTTTGAATGAACCCGCCACTGTAAAAAATTCCGAAGATGCCATCAGTAAATTAAGAAAAAATATTCCTGATGCCAATCATTCAAAACAGGCTGCGGCATTAATGGCGCTTACCGGTTTAATGCCTGCCGGTCAGGCGAATAAAGATATTTTAAGCGTAGGCGGCACACACAATTTCTCTACTTTTTACGGCTATTATATGTTAAAGGCCAAAGCCCTGGCAGGCGATTACCAGGGAGCTATTGATGCCATACGGGAATACTGGGGCGCTATGCTGCATCTCGGGGCTACCACTTTTTGGGAAGATTTTAATCTTGACTGGCTGCCCAATGCTTCAGGAATTGATGCATTGCCACTGCCGGGGCAGAAAGATATCCACGGGGATTATGGTGCATACTGCTATGTAGGCTTCAGGCATAGCTTATGTCACGGATGGGCATCGGGCCCCACACCGTGGCTCACAGAAAATGTATTGGGGATACAGGTCTTGTCACCGGGATGCAAGGTCATTAAAGTAACCCCGCATCTCGGCGATCTCAGTTTTGCCGAAGGCACATTTCCCACACCCTTTGGCGTGGTTAAAGTGAAACATATAAAACAGGCTGACGGGAAAATAACAACAACCATCAATGCGCCAAAAGAAATTAAAGTAATACGCGCTAATTAATAATTTTTTCTCAAATATTTTTTATGAACGGGCGGAATGTGTTTGCCATAGTCTTCTTTTCAACAACCTGTTGCTTTTTTTCAGGTAAGGCTTCAGCGCAGTCTGATCTCCTGCCAAAATATCTCCGTACAGAATATAAAGTAAACCCTTTTATAGATACGGATAAGCCAAGGCTGAGCTGGGAACTGCAGTCTAAAGTATACAGCCAGGTACAAACCGCGTGGCAGATTATTGTAGCCTCCGCGCCGGATCTGTTAACAGAGGCCAAAGCCGATGCATGGAACTCCGGAAAGATCAGTTCGAATGCTACCAGCCAGATAGTGTATGCGGGCAAGCCGCTTATTGCAGGGAAAAAATATTACTGGAAAGTGCGAAGCTGGGATAAGAATGGCGTTGCCGGCGCATGGAGTGGACCTGCTACATGGAATATGGGATTACTTACGCCCAACGACTGGAAAGCCGGCTGGATCGGCTATGATGTGAATGCATTGTCTGCCAATAAAATCTATCACCTGCCCCCTGCTCCTTATTTCCGTAAAGAAACCGTTGTAAGCGGTGTGGTAAAGAAAGCAACCTTGTATGTTTCTGCGCTGGGACTGTATGAATTTTATGTCAACGGAAAACGGATCGGCAATGATTATTTCTCTCCCGGCTGGACGGATTATACCAAGCGCGTGTACTATAACGGATACGATGTGACCCGGGAGATCAAAGCTGGTAAAAATGCATTCGGCGCTATTGTTGCCAATGGCTGGTATGCAGGATATTTAGGGTATGCATTGCTGGTAGGGTCAAAAACAACCCATGCATTTTATGGCGATGTCCCTTTGCTGAAAGCACAGGTAGAAATAGAATATACCGACGGACAAAAGGAGATCGTTGCCACTGATGCCTCATGGAAGGCCGCTGATGGCGGTATAAGGGAAGCGGATATACTGAATGGGGAAACATTCAATGCAAACCTTGAACCTGCAGGATGGAATACTGCCGGCTTTAATGCCTCTTCCTGGCAACCGGTGCAGTTGTATAATGAAAAGGCAGGCCTGCTCATGCAAATGTATCCTGCAGATCCTGTAGGCATCTGGGGAGAAATAAAACCGGTTTCCATTACAGAAGAATCAAAGGGAAAGTACATTGTTGATATGGGGCAGAACTTCTCCGGCGTAGTGCGCATAACTGCCAGGGCTAATAAGGGAGACAGCATTGTTATTAAGTATGGTGAAAAATTATTTCCCAATGGAAAGCTGGTAACCGAAAACCTCCGGCGTGCAAGGGCTACAGACACCTATATCAGCAAAGGATCGGCGCAGGGTGAAACCTGGATGCCACGATTTACCTATCACGGCTTTCAATATATAGAGATCAGCGGGCTTAAAAATAAGCCGGGGCTGAATGATATCAAAGGCATTGTGATGACTTCGCTTACTCCCGCTGCCGGGAGCTTTGCAACGGATAATGCAATACTCAACCAACTATATAAGAATATTACCTGGACACAGCGTTCCAATTATTTCGATATCCCCACCGATTGCCCGCAACGGGATGAACGGCTCGGCTGGACGGGAGATGCGCAGATCTATATGCGCTCCGCCACTTATAATGCTGATATAGCCGCTTTTCATACCAAGTGGATCACAGACCTGAACGATTCGCAATGGCCGGATGGAACTTATCCCGTATACTCTCCCATGCCGGTGGCGGCAAACGGCAAAGCTGCCATACGAGCCACCGATACCTATTCTCCGGGCTGGGCTGAGGCAGGTATTGTATGCCCGTACAATATTTATAAAATGTATGGCGATACAAGAATAATTACTGAAGCATGGCCGTATATGGTAAAATATATGCAGTTCCTCGAAAAAAGAAGCGGGGGTAATTATTATTTCGCGGAAGCAAGCTTTGAAGATATTAATCCCAAAGGAGGGTTCGGCGACTGGCTGTCGGTAGGTAAAAAAACACCGCCTGATATGCTGGCAACCATGTACTATAATTACTGCGCATTAATGCTGGCGGAAATGGCCAAAGCAATTGATAATACCGATGCTGCAATCTACTATAGCAACATCTCTGAAAAAATAAAAAAAGGTTTTGCGGAGCATTATATTGGCGCTGACGGAAAGCTAACTGCCAATGCGGCTGCTTATGGAAATGGCGATGGATACGTTGATGGTTCATTAGGATTTTCAGGACATACCCAAACCGCGTATGCCAATGCTATTTACATGCATATACTTTCTCCGGATAATCTTGTGAAGGCGGGCGAATATCTGCAACAACTGGTAGAAGCAAATAATGATCAGCTGGCTACAGGCTTTTTAGGGTTCAAGCCATTGTTACCTGCATTATCGGCTACGGGCAACAGTAAGCTGGCATACACGCTTGCCAGAGACACGGCATATCCTTCGCTGGGCTTTGAAGTAGTGAATGGTTCTACTACAATATGGGAACGCTGGAACAGCTATATTAAAGGAAAGGGGTTTGAAAATAATGCCGGCATGAACTCCTTTAATCATTATGCATTTGGCGCAATATGTGAATGGATGTTCCAGAACATGGCAGGCATACAGCCCGGGGAATCAGCAGGGTTCAACACATTTGTCATTAAGCCGGAAATAGCAGCTTCGGATATTAATTATGTTAAAGCCACATACCATTCTGTCAAAGGAGAAATACGATCATCGTGGAAGAAAATAAATGATCAGCTCGAAATCGAGGTATCTATTCCGGTTAATACCAGGGCTGATGTTATAATACCTTCCACTTCTGTTGAGCGCATTCTTATAAATGGCAAATCACTACATGAATTCAATGATCATAGTATTGTTGAAGGTAATAAAGCCATTAGCGTAAAACTTGGATCCGGCAACTACAATATTGTGATAAATGAATGAAATTTTTTTTAAACTTTTATTACTATATGCGGCGTATAGAAAAAAAGGCTGTTTTTAACCAGCCGTTAAAATTGTCTTTACTTTCCGTTGCTTTGCTTGTATTGTTTTTTCTGGAGGGTTTTTCCCAGCCTTTTCAGCCGTTCCAATACAAAATAGCTATTATTGGTAATCCTTCTAATCCTGATATCAGGTACGATTCGTCAACTTTAAGCAGTTTAAAAAAGCATGGTTTCAATGCGCTCCAGTTGAATATTGCATGGGGCGCACGTCCTGCCGACGAGCCTTTGAACCTCGAAGACATATTTTATACCGGTGAAAAAGAAGATACCTCCGGGATCAACCGCCGGTTTGCGGCCATTAAGAACAGGGCCCGGATCGCAAAAAAATGGGGTTTCAGAACTATTTTTCATTTTGGAGCTCCCAGTGTAGACTCGTTGTACAAATTGCTGAGCCCTGAAAAAATTGATGTGGCTACAGCAACGCATAGTATACAAAAGAAAGAAATAGCTGATAAGTATCGCAACCTGCTGATGCGCTTACGCAGGAGCATACCCGAAATAGATGATATACTGGTTTACACTTTTGACCAGGAAGCCTGGATTGGCAGTGAGTTTGGCAATGATACCCTCGCCCGGGGCATCCCCCTGCATGAAAGATTGCCTGCTTTCCTGAATATGCTTACAAAGACATGGGCAACTATTAATCCGGAGGGCAGGCTATGGTGGGAACCATGGGAGCTGTCAGCCGGCCAAATCTATGCCTGCATTGACTCGCTTCCGGGATCTAATTTTGGAGTGGCTATGCATGCCAATATAGCTGAGGTACAATTTACCCGCCCGGTAGATATCTGGTTTAAAAATATGTGCAACCTGCTTACCGAAAAAAATATTCCTGTAATAGGTGAGATATTTATGTCCGGTGCAAATGAGGAGGTGGAACCGTTGCAGCATATTTTCGCCCCGAGATTAGTATTTGAAGAGCTTGAGGCAATGTATGGGGTTCGTAAGCTTACCGGCATTAAAGAATATTACGGCACTATTCCGGATGCATATGACCCGAACCTGCAGATGGCTGGACTGAAGCTGAATATACCGGATTTAGATGTTAAGCATGCACTGGACCATCTCGCTATTCCCTATGGAGCATCTAAAAACCTCGTGTTGCAGGCATGGGAAGCTACAGCAAAGGGATTGCAGTTATTTCCCTGGGATTGCAGTTGGCGTTTCCGGCTACTTCCGGTTGGTATGACAGGCATCCAGGTATTTCACCGCTGGGATATCGGTCATATTTCCGGGGCAGTGGCGCCATCGCCAAGCTGGAAATCAACCCGCAGAGGTTTGTTCATGATAACAGAAGAAGAAAAGCTCGATCCCTGGTTTTTTGAAGATATAGAACTACGCAGTGCTGCCGCGGCGGATCAGTTACTCCTTGCAATTGCAGCGTACGAAAAACTGAATGAAGCTCTTCCGGAAAACACTGTGCAAAAAAGATCAATACCGGCAACTATTCTTGACCTGCAAAAGCTCGAACAGATCATGCGTGCCATACAATGCTATTGCAGGGAAGTAACACTTGCCAACATGATGCGCGAAAACGTTCAGAAAAATATTCCTGTACCACAGGATTTGATCGGCAGGTTTAATGCTATTATGAAAATTGATATCCGGAACCAGCAAAAAGGATTGGTTGAAAATAAAGATAAAGTGACCACGGCAGAAGAGATGCTGGGTGCATTTAATGCAAACCCGGCCGAATGGGTAATACAGCATTTGATCATTCAATAGTAATTTAAACATGGCATTCATGGGCGCATTCCATTTTTTCGCAGGCGGGCGGCGACCTGCCTACCGGTCAGGTAGGCACCCGCATGTAGAACCCGCTACCGGCCGGCACCTCACCAACCGGAAAGTTGTGCAGGAGCGAAAAATTGAAATATGCCCGTCATTCATTAAACCCGGCTCAAATATGTTGAGAATATTTATAGTGTGTTTTATAATAGCAGGCTGTCGAACATCTGTTGGGCAGGTAGTAGCGCCATTGGACCGTGTGGAGAAGATGAGTTTTATTGAAAACGAATATATCAAAGTAGGAATTGATCTCAACCTGGGTGGCGCAATTACGTACCTGGCGGATCCCGGGAAAAACGAAAACCTCATCAATAACTCTGACTGGGGAAGACAGGTGCAAATGTCTTTTTACAGCGGCCCGGTTCCTTACGAGCCCAATGGTAAAAAATCGCATCCTGCATGGACTTTCATTGGATGGAACCCTATACAGTCCGGAGATGTGGCAGGGCATAAATCAAAAGTGCTTGATCATAAAAACACCGGTAAAACTTTATATGTAAAATGTATCCCTATGCATTGGCCCCTGGATAATGTGCCGGGCGAATGTACCTATGAGTGCTGGATAAGTTTAGATGGGCCTGCGGTAAAAATTACCAGCCGTATTGTAAATAACCGGCCTGATAAAACTCAATATCCTGCCAGGGGGCAGGAGCTTCCCGCAGTATATACCAATGCCCCGTGGCATAGGTTGATTACGTACCAGGGAGATAAGCCTTTTACTAACGATACCCTCAGCCAGATCAAAAACTTCAATCCCGTTACCACCAAAAGCATTCAGTGGGCGCATTGGCAGGCAACTGAAAGCTGGGCAGCAAATGTAAATGAGGATAACTATGGACTGGGTGTATGGAATGCCGGAGTGCAGCAATTTTCGGGTGGGTATTATGGTGATAGTTTGTTTGTGGGGGGCAGCTATGACGCCCCTACCGCTTATATAGCGCCCAATAGTGTTGATATCCTTGATTACAATATCACTTACGATTATAATTATGTGCTTATTCTTGGAACGCTTGAAGAGATCAGGCGCTATGTATATAAAAACAGCAGGCATGCATTGCCCGAATACCTTTTCAACACTTCAAGATGGCAATGGTATTATAAAAACACCACGGATGCCGGATGGCCTGTTAAAGACGGGCTGCTGATACAATTAAAAAAAGATGCAACGATGATCGGCCCGGTCTCCTTCTGGAAGGCAGCAGATGCTCCTGTCTTGAAATTTACTGCCAGTTATCCCAAAGGAGTGAACAAAGCAAAAGTGTGGTGGAAATTGTTCCGGGGCGGTTTTGAAGAAAAGCAAAGCATGGAATTTGAGGTGACCGGCGATGGTAAAATGCATACTTATAAAGTCCCGTTGTATACATCCCAGGAATATAAAGGTATCGTGACCGGATTAAAAATATTGTTGAATGCCGGAGCTGAGGTTGATGAAGCGGCTGCTGTAAGGGTCCGGTCGATATCATTAAAATAATAATCTATTGAATACCTGCACAGCAATAAAAGGCGGTAAGTACAGGATGGTTGTGTAAATTTGCCTTGCTAATTTAGCGCTGTAAGTAACGATGCTTAATAATATTATGCTTGCTCATAATATCCATACTGAAACAGAACTGCTTGACTTACTGAAGGAGGGTAATACAGAAGCCTTCACTTCCATATACCAGTTGCACGCTCCTGCATTGACCGGTTTTGCCGCATCACGATTATCTTCTGTAGAAGAAGCGCGGGATATAATACATGATCTTTTTACTCATCTTTGGGATAGCAGGGAAACTCTTCAGATCAACGGTTCATTAAAGGCTTATCTTTTTGCAGCGGTACGTTATCGCATAATTGACCAGATAAGGAAGAATATTACCCGTAAAGAATACGCCGGGATGCTGGAACGTCTTTATGGGCACATGGTCGCTGACAGCGAAGCGGAAATCATTTCAAAAGATCTGCAGCATACGCTTGACCATGCCATAGAAGATCTTCCCAACAGAACGAAGGAAATATATAGGATGAGCCGCGACCGCCATCTTGCAATAAAAGAAATCGCATGCCAGCTCGGGCTTTCTGAACAAACGGTAAAAAACCAGCTCTCTATTGCACTTCACCATCTCAGGCATTCCTGGGAAAAGCTGGCTATTCTCATTATTCTTTTCCTGAACTGATTATTGAAAATTTTTTTTCCTTTCATAGTACCTGTTCCTGTTTCAAACGACTAATTATGGGCATAAGCTGCGGGAACAGTTGTAAAACAACACACGAAGAATGATTGATCTCAAAATTATCAGGGAGTTACTGGATCGCTATAGTGCAGGAACAGCCTTACCCCATGAGCAGGAGTTGATAGAACGCTGGTTGCGGGAAAATGAGCTTCCGGACAATGAATGGGCGCGACTGGATCCGGAGAACCGCGAGCATTGGATAAAAGAGATGGGGGAAGAGCTTTTGAAGCATGCCAGTGAAAGAACCGGATCGCCGGATGCTACAATAAGGCAGGGACTTCCCTGGCACCGGAGGTTTTATTTTCATCTTGCCGCGGCATCGGTAATTATGCTGATTGCAACAGGCAGTTGGTACTTTATGAGGGGAATGCGGAAGGATATACCGGTTGCAAAAAAAACTGAAGAGGTTATTAAGAATGACGTAGCTCCGGGTAGTAATAAGGCCGTGTTGACATTGGCGGACGGGGGAACAGTAGTGCTGGATGATGCTAATAACGGAGTGCTGACCAGCCAGGGAAGCACCGAAGTACGTAAACGGGGCAATGAGCTTGTATATAGCCAGGAGCAGAACAGCAGCGCTATCCATATACCTGTTTTCAATACACTCACCACGCCACGGGGCGGGCAATACAACCTGGTGCTTCCTGATGGTAGTCACGTATGGCTCAATGCGGCATCTACCGTCAAATATCCGGTTGCATTTGTCGGCGACAGCAGGATAGTAGAGGTAAAGGGTGAAGTGTATTTTGAAGTGGCGTCTTTTATCCGTTCGGGTAAAAAAGTTCCATTCAGGGTGAAAGTGCTGTCAGAGAAGAATGAGCAGAAAAGCCTGATTGAAGTGATGGGCACGCATTTTAATATCAATGCATACGATGAGGAAGCGAGCGTGAATACCACTCTGCTCGAGGGTAAAGTAAAAGTAAGTTCCGGCATGGAAAGTCATACAGACTTTGCAGTACTGAAGCCTGGTCAGCAGGCGCAGGTCAGCAACAGGGACGGGGCGATTAAGATCGTAAAGGATGCCGACATTGATGAGGCTGTAGCCTGGAAGAACGGTTTGTTCATGATGAGCGGAGCTGATATATCAGTGGTGCTCAGAAAGCTGGCAAGATGGTATGATGTGGATATCATTTATGAAAAAGGGATGCCGAAAGGTAAGATCACGGGCGACATACCACGTAATATGCTGCTGTCTGAAGTATTAAAAGTAATGAAGCTCAGTGGTATACAATGCAGGATAGAAGGAAAGAAATTAATTGTAGGATCATAATTTTTTCACAAGGACGGTTAATCAAAAAAAAGGAATTCCGTGGGGGCGGAATTCCGGAGTAAGGGTTAACCTCTGTAATAATCTTGACCGGATCATTCATTAATTAAACCCAAACACAACAAAACTATGCAATTGATTGCGTATTGCAAAGCGCTACCCGGTTGCCTGCGGGCGCGAGTGCTTTTAAATTCCAAAACCTGGCTGATTATGAGGCTGACCATTATTCTTATGATTGTTGCCTGCCTGCAGGTGAAGGCTGGCGGGTATGCCCAGACCATCAGTTTATCCATGCACAACGCTTCCCTGGAAAGCGTTTTAAAACAAATTAAAAAGCAGTCCGGGCTTCACCTGGTATACCGCGATGAATGGATGGATACCGCGGGAAAGGTGGATATACAGTTGAAGGGTGCCACTCTCAGGGAAGCACTGAATGCCTGCTTTAAGGACCAGGCGCTCACTTATGAGCTTGTAGGTAAAACTATTGTTATCAAAAAGCAGGAGACCATTCCTTCCTCTCCTCCATCCGTTGAACAAAAGGATATTATCATTACCGGTAAGGTTACGGACGAAAGCGGCGCTCCCCTTGCCAATGTGAGCATTGTTGTTAAAGGCTCCACAAAAGGTACATCCTCCGCTGCGGACGGATCTTTCAGCATCAGTGTTCCCAATGAGAAAGCTGTACTCATTTTTTCTTATGTGGGCATGGAAATAAAAGAAGTGCCTGTAGCCAGGGCGCGTGACCTCCGGGTGACGCTCAAGCCTGTGGTGAATGCTATGGAAGATGTAGTGGTAGTAGCCTATGGCGCTCAAAAGAAAATAACGGTAACGGGTGCAGTATCTACTGTAAACAGCGAACAGCTTAAACAAAGCTCTTCGGCAAGTTTGGCCAACGCGCTAGCGGGGCGTCTTTCCGGGCTTACCTCTATCCAGTCCGGTGGCGGGCAACCCGGTCGTGATGACGCTACCTTATACCTGCGTGGCGCTGCCACCGTAAATGGTAACAGCCCCCTGATATTGATTGATGGTGTTCCGAGAGACAATATCCGTACCATAGATCCTAATGAGGTGGCGAGCATATCTATATTAAAAGATGCGTCTGCTACCGCAGTATTTGGAGTACGTGGAGCAAACGGGGTAATATTAATTACTACTAAAAGAGGCGCTCCGGGGAAAGCGCAGTTGACAGCGAGTGTTGACCAGAGTTATAGTTCCCTTACCCGTGAGCCGGAACGGCTGCATTCCGTGGAGTATTTGAAATTGCGTAATGAGGCCGCAAAAAATGATGGGATAGATATTCCTTATTCTGACGAACTCATTGCCAAATTTGAAAACCCACTGGAGGGGCTTGATCCTAATGCGCCTGACTATGCAGAACAGGCAGCATTCAGGAATTATATTTATCCTGATCATTACTGGTATGGAGAACTCATCAAAAAGAATACGCCGCAGACCCGTGTGAATATTGGGGTTACAGGTGGCACCTCCAAGCTTAGCTATTTTATAAACGGCGTTTACCTGCACCAGGGCGGGAACCTGAATACTGAGCCTAAATCCAAATTAGGATATGATCCTTCTTCATGGATGGACAGGTATAATTTCCGCGCTAATCTTGATTACAAAATAGCTCCTTCTTTCAAGATGTTCCTGAATATAGGCAGCTATATAGAAAGAGTGAATATGCCTTCTGCAGGTACCTATCCGGGTCATGATACACACTGGATGATGACGGATCTGATCTACCAGACACAAACGATACTTCCTATTACACCCGGTCCTACTACCCTGCCCGGATTTGGTGTTCCGGCAGATGCGGTAGTGTATCCGACTTATCTTGATCGTACCGCATTTGAAATTATGAACCGGCAGGGTTTCAGAAATGAAATGCGTTCTAATCTTAACTCTTCTCTCGGCGCCGAATGGGATTTAAGCGAGCTGGTGGTCCGGGGGCTGTCTGTTAAGGGAATGATTTCCTACGATTCCAAGGCTACCAGCGCGATGGACGGCTATAAAAATGAACGTTTATATGCTGCATTGGTGAATTATGAAACCAACTCCCTTTCCTACGCTGTACAACGCAATGCGGAATCCTTCCTGAATATTGAAAAGGGATATGATTCACGCTACAATATCAATTTACAGGCGTCTATTAACTACCAGAACTCTTTCGGTAAACATAGCGTTGGCGCGTTGGTACTGGCACAAAGAGATTACTGGGAGTCAACAGCAGGAGAAATACCATATAATGTGATTGGTCTGGCAGGAAGGGTTACCTACGATTATGATAAAAGATACCTGGCAGAAGTAAACCTCGGTTATAACGGATCAGAGCAATTCGCTCCTTCCAACAGGTACGGCTTTTTCCCTGCGGCATCTGTAGGCTGGGTAATAAGCAATGAGCCGTTTTTTGAATCACTGTCACATACCATTTCCAACTTAAAGCTGAGGGCATCTTACGGTAAAGTAGGGAATGACAAAATAGGAAGCTCAAGGTTTTTATACCTGGATAATATTACTGTAGGTACTGGTCCTCTGGGCAGCTTAAGCACTATTTCACCCGGGGTAGGGCGGGGTATTGACCAGGGGTTACTGGGCAATCCTAATTTATCCTGGGAGGTTGCCACCAAGCAGAACTATGGTATTGAAGTCGGTTTATTTAATGAGCTCAATGTGTCATTCGATTACTTCTTTGAAAAAAGAACCGATATCCTGATCTCACGTGGTACTGTGCCTGCACTACAGGGAGTGCCCCTTGGTAATATTCCCAAAGTAAATATGGGTATAGTGAATAACAGGGGCTATGAAATAGAAGTGTCTTATAACAAAGCGCTTTCAAAGAATTTCTCTTTTATGGTAAAAGGAAACCTGGGATTCAATCATAATGTGGTGAAATTCTACGATGAGCCTATCAGCGATGACACTTATGCCTATCGTTACCGCACTACCGGCTTTTCGCTTAATCAGCAATGGGGTTATAAAATTGATTATTCCAACGGTAATGGTTATTTTAATTCCCAGCAGGAGCTTGATGCCTACTTAGCTAAAACAACCTATGGTTTTGGCACGCCACGGGTAGGAGACTTTATTTACCAGGATCTGAACGGCGACGGGATAATAGATGATAAAGACCTTGCGCCGATAAAATATACAAGCATTCCGGGACAAATATATGGCTTGCTTACAGAGCTCCGCTATAAGGCTTTTGAGCTCAGTGTCTTTTTCCAGGGAGTAAGCAGGTATGCAGGCAATTATGCCAACCAGGGGGTATATGAAAACATTAAGCTGGGTACTTATTACAGCTATCACAAAACTGCCTGGACCCCCGAGCGCTATGCTGCGGGTGAAAAAATAACTTACCCTGCGTTAAGCACTGTTACTACCACCAATCACCGGGCAAATGACTTTTTCATCATGGACAGATCATTTATCCGCCTGAAGAATATAGAGCTGGCGTACAATTTTCCGTCTTCATTGCTGAGCGCCTTGCACCTGCAGGGAGTAAGAGCATATATCAGCGCATATAACTTCTTTACCTGGGATAAGCTGCGGATGGATCACCTGGACCCGGAAACCAGTGAATCACTGGGTTATCCTGTTACCAAGTCTTTAAACTGTGGTGTGAATATTACTTTCTAAACCTTTAGACACAGCAACAAAATGAATAATCAACGATATATACAACATACTTCCGGGACACTGCATACCTCCCGTGCCGGGTATTTTATAAAGCTCGTCCTGTTTTTATTTACTGCCGTACTTTTTGGAAGCGCATGTAAGAAAGCGCTGGATATGGCGCCTGACGGAAAAATTTCATTGGATGATGTTTTTAAGGATAATGATAAAACGGAGGCCTTTTTAAACAGTTGTTATAATAATCTTCCCGGCAAGGGGGTACGTTATTTCTTCTGGTCGCGCGGGCCGGTAGAATGGAGTGATGAGGCATGGGATACGGATGCGGAAGCGGAATCATGGATCATGTCGGGCCGGTTTTATAACGGCGATGCGTCTCCGTCAAGCTTTCCCGGAACAGATATTAGTTCCGATGCGGGCAATGGTGACTACTGGAACCGTTACTGGAATGCCATACGCAATTGCAGTTATTTTTTGCAGCATATAGATGCTGCGACACTGACCGGAACCGATAAAGAAACCAGACGGCAGCGGATGAAAGCAGAAGCGTATGTGCTGAGAGCATATTATTACCATGAATTATTGAAATGGTACGGCGCTGTGCTGCCTATTATGCGTGAGCCAATGGAGTTTACTGCGGATTTCTCTACACTGGAAAAAGCAGGCTATTATGAGCTGACCAAATTCATCATGGAAGACTGCGATGCGGCGCTGGCTATTGAGGCTTTACCTACACGTATTACAACGGATGAGGCTTACAGGGTTACCCGTGCACTGGCAGAGGCCATTAAGTCGAAAATGATCCTGTTTGCTGCCAGCCCGTTGAACAATGCGGGGGAAGATCACTGGCAGGAAGCTTATGAAGTGAATAAGGCCTCATTACAACATTTACGCGACTGGGGTTACGAATTGTATAATAAAGTGAATTACCCGGCTACCTATCTTTCTGACAATGCTTATATCGGTCCGTCAAAAGATCAGTACTCTGCTTTATACAATGAATACTTTACCCAGTCCGCCCAGTATTCTTTAACGGCAGTTGATAAGGAAACCATTTACCAGGGGCGTGAAGACCAGGGTAATATCTGGAATATTGACGGCATTGGCTCACAGGATGGTTATAAAAGCGGTACCTGTCCCACACAGGAAATGGTAGATGCATACGAAACCACAGATGGTCAGCCAATACTAAACCTGGATAATCCATATCTGGACGAACAGCACTTGCAACCCAATTATAATCCTGACAATACCATTTACGATCCAAACGACCCGTATGCCAACAGGGATCCGCGTTTTTACGCTTCCATTTATTATAATGGCTCCAAACGTAAGGCATGGTGGGGATTTGGGGAAGTGCCGGAATCGTATGAAAACTACCCGGCGCCCGCAGGCAACAGGGTAAGAATAATTGCGACTTACAAAGGCGAGCCGCAAACCGGCATTGATCCCGCAGTAAGAAAAGCTACCAGGACCGGATATTATGAAAGAAAGTTTTTGCATCCTAATTCAGGAGGAGATAATGTAGTAGGAGGAGCGAAATGGAAATATTTCAGACTGGGAGAAGTGATCCTGGATTTTGCGGAAGCTGCTGCAGAAGCCGGGAAGTTAGAAGAGGCCCGTGATGCGGTAAATGAGATCAGGAGAAGGGTAGGCATGCCTGATATACCTGCCGGGTTAACCCAGGCACAACTTATTACCCGGGTAAGGCACGAGAGAAGAGTGGAGCTTGCTTTTGAAGAGAACAGGTATTTTGATGTGCGCAGGTGGAGCAATCCCACAGATGATCTGTCAAAGACAGACAAATGGGTGACCGCAATGGAAATTACCCGTACAGCCCCCAATACTTATACCTATACAAGAAGAGTGGTGAGACCAACGGAACGTAAGAATTACGCCAACAAATTTTTATGGTTTCCTGTTCCGCTGTCAGAAGCCAACAGGCTCGCAGCCATTACAGGAGATACCTGGCAAAACCCGGGATGGTAAGGAGAAACTTCTTTTTGTAAAGACTTAACGATATTAAAATGAAATACTATAAAATAAAAACTATACTGCTGTGCCTGACTGTATTGTTTACAGCGATGCAGCAAAATACTTTCGCACAAAGCGCTGCAATTACGCTTGCGGGTAAGGTTACAGATCAGTTCGGCAACCCGTTATATGGAGTGGCTGTTAATTCAGGAAATGGAGCGAATGGAACATCCACTGATAAAAAAGGAGCATATACCCTCCCTGTTGATGATGGCAGCACCACGCTCACGTTCACATATACCGGTTATTTGATTGCCACAGAAACTATTGGGGAAAAAGAAACCATCAATGTACAATTGCAGCCGGATGCACACAAATTAGATGAAGAAATACAATTAGGGTATAATAGCCAGCGCCGCAGGCATTTTGCAGGTGCGGCAGCAACGGTAACAGGGGCAGAGCTGGAAAGGGCGCCTGTAGCTAATTTCGGGCAAACCCTGGGAGGAAGACTACCCGGGCTTACTACCCTTGAAACATTTTCTGAACTATCTCGTGCTACTACGTCTATGGCAGTGAGGGGATTCAGCTTTGCACGCAATAACGGGCCATTGGTAGTGGTGGACGGTGTGCTTGTACCCTACAACAGCAACCAGACGCTGGAATATATTTCTCCAACTGAAATTGAATCCATCAGTGTTTTGAAAGATGCTTCCACGCAGGCGCTGTATGGTATACTGGGCGGCAACGGATTACTGGTAGTTAAAACCAAAAGAGGAAGGAAGGGAGAACTGGAAGTCAGAACAAGAATAGATCAATCCGTGCAGCAGGCCACTACTATACCCACACATTATGATGCGGCTACTTATGCAGAGCTAAGCAACCTGGCGGCTAAGAACGACTATATCAATTCCGCGGATCCCTTTGTGCCACCTTACAGTGATGCTGCTATCGCAGCTTACAAATCAGGTTCTGATAAAGAACTGTATCCTAATAATAATTGGTACGAAATGTTCATGAAAGATCTGGCTGCAATGCAGCGGGTAAGCGTTAACCTCAACGGCGGCAGTGATAAAATACAGTATTTCACCAATCTGAATGTGATGCACCAGGGCGGATATTTTAAAACCGACCAGCCCCGTTACGATGCCAATGCCAATAACCTGTGGGTGAATTACAGGACGAATGTGGATATGAATATCAACAAATGGATCAAAGCTTATGTAAGGCTGAGCGGAAATATCAAGCGGGAACGCACTCCCGGCGGAGCGGGCAACCAGGCTGTATACAGCAGCATATTCGAAGTTCCTGCAAATGTATACGGTCCGCTTACACCTAAAATTGTAGATCCTGTAACGGGGGATGTAATTGATGAAGGTGGGGAAGTCATTAGTACAGGCTCCAATTTTGTGCATAGTCCCGCTTATGGATTGCTTAACCGCAGCGGTTATGTCAGGTATACTGTTACCAACACTACCTCTCAGTTTGGAATAGACCTGAATTTGGGATTTATCACTAAGGGATTGTCCTTAACGGGGACATTTAATTATCAGACCAATTCGGTAGGCGGACTGTTTACTACTCAAAATTATGCAAGATATGTGCGCGACCAGTATATTGATGATTCACTGGCGTTTGCTGGTGATGGGACAGAAATAAATACTCCGCTTGCTTATACCAAGACTCATTCGTTTTATTATCATCTTACCTACAACGCTCTCCTGAATTATGAGAGAAGCTTTGGTAAGCATAATGTCCGTGCATTGGGATATATGTTCTACCAGGATTTAACTAAAACAGATGTTGCCTCTCTGTTATCGTTTCCCTACAAGCGCATACATACCGGGGCAGAAGCAATGTATGACTATAGCGGGAGATATTTTGTAAAGCTCGACCTGGGATATTCCGGTTCAGACCAGTATGCAAGAAGCTCCAGGTTTACTGCAACACCGTCTGTTGCTGCAGGCTGGATGATCAGTAACGAATCTTTCCTGCAAAATAATAAAGTACTGACCTTGTTAAAGCTCAGGGGATCTTATGGCAAAACCGCCAACGATCAGAGCGGGCTCAACCGGTTTGCTTATGAGGATAATGTTCGTTTAACCAATGGAGGTCCTATCGGTTATTTACAGTACCTGGTAGTTGAAGGCAATAAAGGGGATAAGAGGATCAGTGCGGAAGTTTCTGCCAAAGCTAATGCCGGCATTGATATAGGATTGTTGAATGCTATTACCATTACGGCGGATATATTCAGTGAAAAAGTAGATAATATGATTGTACCGGCTACCGGAACAATACCAGCCTACCAGGGTATTCCTTTGGACAATTATCCTTCTTTAAACGAAGGTAAATATGAAAATAAAGGCTTTGAGCTGACGGTTGATTATACTAAAGAATTCAATAAGAACTGGGGCGCATCAGTAGGCGGTAATTTTTCTTACTCGAAAAATACCATCATCAGTGCCAACGAAGCAGAAAGGACATCAGATTATGCTTACAGGAAGCAGCAGGAAGGTTATTCTTACGGGCAGCAATTTGGTTATATAGTTGATTACAGCAATGGCAACGGTATGTTTAACTCGCAGCAGGAATTAGACAACAGTACACTCGCTTATACTTTTGGTGCTCCGCGTGTGGGCGACCTGATCTATAAGGATCTGAATGGTGACGGTAAATTGAATGACAGGGATGTTGCTCCTATTGGTCATGGTGCACTGCCGCGCTATATATATGGCATTACCGGCAGGCTGAGGTTCAAATCTGTTGAATTGAATGTGCTGTTCCAGGGGGTAGGCGACTTTACCTCTTTATATAGTGGTGCAGGTGTATATGAAACTTCATACGGCGGACTGTTTGGCGCTTTGCATAGTCATTCATGGACAGCGGAACGTTACGCGGCAGGTGAAGAAATTTTGTATCCTGCATTATCAGCCAAACAAAGTGTGAACCACCAGGCCAGCGACTTCTTTGCTTACGACAGGTCGTTCATCCGGTTAAAAAACCTGGAACTTTCTTACACATTCCCGGGAAGGGTAGCCAATGCTATTGCTGCCCAGAATATACGGTTGCTGTTAAGTGGTCAGAATCTTATTACGTGGGATAAAATGAAAAGCAAAGACTTTGGTCCCGAAGGTGGCGGCTATCTTGGCTTCCCGGTATACAGGGTATACAATATAGGGTTAAGCGTAACCTTCTAAGATAATCTTGATTCTTTATTTTTTAAGTATTGGCTAAGCCCGGTACAATTAAACTGAAACAGAATGAAAAAATATAACAATATTGTGGCAGGGGTCCTGATCGCCTTTATCACTTTATCCTGTAATAAAAAACTGGATTTACCTGCTGATGGCAGGATATCACTTGCAAATGTATTTAACGATTATAACCAGGTAAGAGGATATCTGAATTCCTGCTATGGGTATTGCCCTGCTCCGTATATGGACAGGTCTTCCTATACCGATGAAGCGGAAGATGCAGACGATATTACGGCCGGATCAAAATACAGTATATGGTATGGCGGAAATGTTACCAGCTCTGATTATGATTCCTATTCATCAGATGGCAGTCCCTGGACCAACCTTTACATCGGCATAAGAAAATGCAATACTTTTATTGAAGGAATGAAAACTGCCGGGGTGATAGCCGGTGAAGATGAAAAACAGGGATGGATCGCCCAGGCAAAAACACTGCGGGCATTGTATTACCTGCAGCTGATCAAAAGATATGAAAGCGTTCCTGTTATTACTATACCGTACGAAATTGATTATGATTTTTCTAATGACAAAAAATCAACTTTTTCTGAAGTAGTTACACAGATACTTAAAGATTGTAATGATGCGCTTGCTGCGCCGAACAACGCCGGTGGATTTTCCTGGGAAATACAGGCTAACCAGTTTGGCATCATGTCACGTGCGGTGCCTTACGCTATCATGTCGCAGGCGGTAACTTATGCGGCGAGCCCGTTATTCAGCGATGGCACATATACGTGGCAGAATGCGCTGGATATCACTTCTGAAGCCCTGTATCAATGCACTGCCAACGGCTATAAATTGTTTGATGTATACTCCGGTGCAGGTGAAGCGCAGAACGTGTACGCTACTTATTTCCTTACTTCGTCTAACGATCTCCGTGCGGTGGATAAAGAAACCATCTACCAGGGCGGTGCGCAAATGCAGGTTTGGAAATATGCGGGGCTGCCTTCTACAGACGGAGTAGATAAAGCGGGACCCTGCCCTTCGCAGGGTCTGATTGACGCTTATGAAATGGCAAATGGTGAGCCCGCTATACTTGGATACAGTGATGCTAATCACCTCGTACCTGTTATTAATCCGGCTTCCGGTTATGATCCTCTAAATCCCTATGAAGGGAGAGACCCGCGGTTTTATGCTTCTATTTATTATAATGGCGCATTGCGCCATCTTGATCAGCCAGCGGGATATACTATTGAAACTTATGTTGGCGGAAACGAAGGTATAGCTACAGACGACAGGAAGCATACGCGTACCGGTTATTATATGCGCAAATTCAACAGTCACAGGTCCGGCATCAGCAACCAGTCGGATGGTGCCATCCGTTTGTTCAGGTATGCTGAATTGCTGATGAATTTTGCAGAGGCGGCGTATCAAACAGTGGGCCCGGATGATGAGGTAACCGTGAATGGTTCTTCTTTATCTGCCAGAGAAGCGGTAAACATGGTAAGGGCAAGAGCCGGGATGCCGGAATTGCCTTCCGGATTGACAGCAGAAGAATTTGAAAACCGCTATCGCAATGAACGCAGGATAGAATTTGCATTTGAAGAACACCGCTTCTTTGATGTGCGCAGGTGGAAGATCCTTGACCAGACAGATAAGTTTCTTACAGGCATGCGTATCACCAAATCAGGGTCTGCACTCACTTACACACGATTCAAATTCCCTGATAGAAATTGTTCATCCGCAAAATGGTTATTATACCCGATAGATCAGTCTGAAGTGAATAAGATGATGGGACTGACCGGTGAAAACTGGCAGAATCCGGAATGGTAGGGGGCTGTGAGGTATCAGGAAGTGTAAGTGGTAAGTGGTAAGTGGTAAGTGGTAAGTGATAAGTGGTAAGTGAGGCGCTTGAACTCTGAAAGCCAATTGCTGATAGCTGATAGCTGACCGCTATCAGCAGTTTTGGGGCTATTTTTCATATACCGCTCCTGTAACAGGGAGCGGTTTTTATGCTTATCTGAATGAATAAGTTTTTATTAGCATGGATATTGATTGCTGCCGGAAGTTGCGGTAAATCCAAAGCAACGGTTGATAATACATCTCTCACAGATACTTCATATGAAAGTGTCTTTGCTGTACAAAACGGATGGGATATTTATACCGGTGGTGTATACAGGTATGGTCCTTCCATTATAGAAAATGCTGACGGAACCATTGATGCCTGGTTTGCTGCACCCGGCGACACATTTGGAGATAAAGTTTTATGTTATAACGAATCGGGTGCGCAAACGGCTGTAAGCTTAACGGCGGGTCATACTGCCGCACAGCAATTTACCAGCGAAGCCCCTTTTTATGCAGTTGCAGTTGCCTGCCCGAACTGGAATTCAACCAACAGCAGTCTTACTTTAAGCCTGTATCAGTGGAAAAGCGACTATGCTTCAACGATAGCTTCCGGGCCATTGGCAACAATAGTATACAATAATTACCAGGATAACCAGAACCTGCAGGTAGCCGGTGAAAATAAATTTTCTGCCGGTAGCTATTTATGGATATTGACCGATCCTTCCGGTACAGCAGGCGTTTGGAAAAAGGATGGAAATATTGACGGCATTAGTAATTTTAAAGACGGAGCGGCTACAGACGGTTCTTATCAGTCATTTATATTGATCAACAGATCTTCAGGCGCCAGCTATTGGGACCAGGCAGCGTACCGGCGATCGGCTGATGGCGGCAAAACCTGGACTGAAGATGCCATGGTTTTAAAACCAACGGAAGGTTCCCGTGATCAGTTATCTGTTTGCGATCCCGGGGTGGCAAAATGCAATGGGTATTATTATATCGGTTACACCTCTACTGAAGATATGAGAGGTGTCTTTAATCATGCGTATGTGGCAAGATCAACATCTCCCGGCGGACCATGGGAAAAATGGAACGGCACATCGTGGGGAGGTAATCCGCAACCGGTAATAACATTTGATGGAGAGGCTGATGCATGGGGCGCCGGTGAACCCTGTATGGTAGTAAATAACGATACCATTTTCTTTTACTATTCATGGAACGGTGTGGAAACTACAGAAACGAGAGTAGCTACGGCTGCTGCTTCTGATAATAATTGGCCGGCGCATTTAACGCTTCACGGTACAGCAATAAATAAAACCGCTATTAAAGGGTCAGACCATTGCGATGTGAAATACAGGGATGATCGTAAAAAATATTATGCCGTACATACTGCGTCGAGACTTACTGCAAACAGTTATATTGTTTTATGGGAATCACCGGATGGGTTATCGTTTAATAAAATAGCTGAAATAAGAGCTGGCCTTAAGCCATACCTGCATAACTGCGGATGGAGCGGGGATGAGAACGGGCATATCAACCCGGGTAAACAACAGTATCTCTCCTATGCCTATGGGCCGAATTGGGCCGACTGGAATACAGCCTGGCAGCCGATTTCTTTTAAATTGATTGTTAATACTACCAACTAAGAAGCAGAATGAAAAAGTATTGTTTGCTGTTGCTGACATCAGTTTTACCTTTTTGTGTGATACAGTTACATGCACAAAATGAAAGTTATTACCGCGATATATACCCTGATACCTGGGTAGGAACGGATGCTTTGGGACGTACCATGCCGGGAATAGAATTCACAGGCCCGGTAAAGAATGACCAACACAGAGTGGTAGGTATCTTCTACATTACATGGCATACCGATGATCATATACACCAGAAAAGTCCTTATACGGGAGACGTAACCCAAGTGCTTGCCGCTAATCCCGAAGCAAGATTAGATGCGCATGATCCGCATTGGAAAGAAGGCTCTTATCATTGGGGAGAACCGGAGATGGGATATTTTATAAGCAAGGATGAATATGTGATCCGAAAAGATATCTCTATGCTTGCTGATGCCGGTGTGGATGTATTGATCATGGATGTTACCAATGCGGTCCGCTATTGGGATGAATGGGATACCCTTTTCACTACGATGCAAAAAATGAAGATGGAAGGGAATAAAGTGCCAAAGTTTTGTTTCTGGGCTTTCAATGGGCCGGTGATGACTGTAGTACAGGACCTGTATGACAGGATATATAAAGCAAAAAGGTATGATGACCTGTGGTTCTACTGGGATGGAAAGCCGTTGCTGTTGTATAATGCCGATCCATCCGTAGATGCCAACGGCAATGGTGTGAATAATCCCAATCCGCATTTTGATTCTGCGGCTATAACCGACAGGAACAATCCGCATTATAATGACCCCGATTATACCAGTAGATCATATAAAGACTATACAAAAGAAGTTAAGAATTATTTTACACTGCGCAACATGTGGTGGGGATATTATAAATGGGCCGGTAAACGGTTTGTAGGCACTGAAGATAACTGGAGCTTTGGGTATGATCTCGGCAATGAAAAGGTAAAAACAATGCATCCCGATAGCCTGGTGTCTACACATAAAGGCAAAAAAGAAGAAGCTGCGGTTACTCCCGCCCAGCATCCTTCGAGCCTGGTGGGTAAATCCTGGACCAGAGAAAAGGGCGAGCCTGTGCTGAACCAGTATGATCTTCCTGATTCCGCCTATGTGCCCTGGCTGAAGAAAACCGTAAAGCATCCTGAAGGCTATGGTATTTATTTCCAGGACAGGTGGGATGAAGCGTTAAAAGCTGATCCACAGTTCCTGTATATCAACGACTGGAACGAATGGACAGCGGGAAAATATCAGCCTGACGGAGGAAAGACCACTACCTTTATGCGCCGCAACAGTCCCTATTTTTTTGTTGACCAGTATAATGCCGAATTCAACAGGGCTATTCAACCGATGAAAGGCGGCTATACCGACAATTACTATATGCAGATGGCACAGAATATCCGTCGCTATAAAGGTGTTCGCCCTGTTCCTGCATTGAAGGGAATTTCAACCATAAAGATCGATGGAGATTTTACCGATTGGAAAAACATAATGGTTGAATACAGGGATACTAAGGGAGATATCTTTCATCGCGATCACCCGGGTTATGCCGGAATTCATTATACAAACAATTCCGGCCGCAATGATATTATTACATGCAAAGTAGCAGTAGACAAAAACAATATTTCTTTTTATGCAGAAACAGATAGTGCATTAACTGCTCCTACAGATAACAACTGGATGTTACTGTTGATTGATGCAGATAAAAATCCCTCTACCGGATGGTATGGATACGATTTTCTGGTAAACAAAAAAATAACAGGGAATAAGACTTCTGTCATGCAATACCGTAACGGAGAGTGGAAAGAAGCGGCACAGGTAGACTACAGGTATAAAGGCAATGCGCTTGAACTGGCTATCCCGAGGAAGCTGCTGGGGCTGCAGCATAATACGCTCAGCTTTGATTTTCACTGGTGTGATAATCCGGATGATCTGAAAGATCCGGTCTCCCTATGCACCAGTGGCGACAGCGCTCCCAACAGGCGGTTTAATTATCGTTGTATCTGGAAGAAACAATAAATAAAGTGAAAGGTCAGACGGGAGAAGTGAGATAAACTCCTGAATAGCAAAGCTCCATCTCTCACGTTTATCGTTTCACTTCTCACACCACAATAAATTCTAAAAAACATGAAATATTTATTTTGTTTAGCGATCATTACATGGAGTATCTCCATACACGCACAGGTACCCGGCACCAATGCCTCTGCCACTGATGCTCTGGGTAGAAAACTGCCGGAATATGCAGAGGTGGGCGCTACTAAGAAAGATAAGTTTGTTGGATTGTTTTACTGGACCTGGCATACACAGCCCGGATTAAAAAATCCCCCATTTAATGTAACGGAATATCTTGCCCGCGACCCTAAAGCCATTGATGATTACAACAACCCGATTTGGCCAAAGCGCAACAGTCCCTGGTTTTGGAGCGAACCTTTATTGGGCTATTATTTAGATACTGATGCCTGGGTATTACGCAAACACGCGGAGATGCTGGCTGATGCCGGGGTGGACGTATTGATCTTTGATTGCACCAACGGCAATATTACCTGGAAGGAATCGTACATGAAATTATGCGAAGTATTTACGCAGGCCCGTAAAGATGGCGTGCACACGCCGCAGATCGCATTCATGTTACCCTTCTGGTTAAGCGAAGGAGGTAAAGAAATTATCCGGGAGATATACAGAGACTTATACAAGCCCGGTAAATACAAGGATCTGTTTTTTATGTGGAAGGGTAAGCCGTTAATTATGGCCATGCCTGAATTTGCAGACGACATGAAAGACAAACCTTCTGATCCTGCACTGACCAAAGAGATCAAAGCGTATTTTACTTTTCGCCCCGGGCAGCCTGTGTATAATAAGGGTCCTGAAAAGCCGGATCATTGGGGATGGCTGGAAATATACCCGCAACATGGTTTTGTTAAAACTGCTGATGGAGGCTTTGAGCAGGTAACGGTTGGCGTGGCCCAGAACTGGAGCAAAGAAAGAGGGCTGACCGCCATGAATGCCCCGGGTGCTTTTGGCAGAAGCTATACCAGTGCAAAAGGTCATATTACGGAACCGGGAGCGGTAAACTATGGATATAATTTTCAGGAACAATGGGACAGGGCGCTGGAAATTGATCCGGAATTTATCTTTATTACCGGCTGGAATGAATGGATTGCCGGACGTTACGATGTGTGGCAACAGCAAACCAATGCTTTCCCTGATGAGTGTAATGAAGAGGGCAGCCGCGATGTGGAACCAATGAAGGGTGGTCATGGTGATAGTTATTATTACCAGATGGTGAGCAATATCCGCCGATTCAAAGGTATGCCTGCACCGGAAAAAACTTCTGCCGCAGTTACTATTCCTATAGATGGTAAGTTTCCGGAATGGAGCGCGATAACGCCTTCATTCAAATCATATAAAGGCAATACCATGCATCGTAACAGTGCGGGTTGGGGGAGTTTGCATTATACCAACAGCTCCGGGCGGAATGATATAGTATTGGCGAAAGTGGCAAGAGACAACGACAACGTATATTTCTATGTGGAGACTGCTGCAGCGCTTACACTCAAAACCGATGCAGCATGGATGCGGCTTTTTATTGATATAGATAACAATAAAAACACCGGCTGGGAAGGCTACGATTTTGTGATCAACAGGATTAACCCCGGGGCAAAAGCTGTGCTCGAAAAGACAGATGGCTCCTGGTACTGGCAAAAAGCAGGCGATGTGGATTACGCGGTAAATGGAAACAAGCTCGAGATCAAAGTGCCCAAACAACTACTGGGCATCACCGGTGAACCTGATTTTGGATTTAAGTGGAGCGATAACATGCAGCATGATGGAGATATAATGGACTTTTGGCTGAATGGCGATGTAGCGCCGGCGGGAAGGTTTAATTTTCATTATAGGGGGAAGTGAGGGAGGATGTTACGAGTTCCAGGTTTCAGGTACAAGGTTCAGGTTGGTTGAAGTTTAATGAATAAACAGGAAACCCTGAGCTTCAAACCTTAAACCTCAAACTACAAACAATAAACTTAATTCAACTTCAACATGGAAAAATTTTTTCTATTTACTATTTCGTGTATGCTTTGCTGTTACCTGCATGCCCAGCCATTGGCGGGTACAGATGACCTGGGCAGAACATTGATACAAAACCGGGAAGCCGGCGATGTGAAGCCCGGCAGGCATGTTGCCATGTTCTATTTCTTATGGCAGGGAGATAAAGGTTCACCTACGTCTCCCGGACATTGGGATCTGAATGAGCTGTATACCAAAAATCCAAAAGTGTTTGAAGATGGCGAAGACACCGGCTGGGGCGGTAAAAGAGGCAGCTATTATTTCTGGGGTCAGCCTGTATATGGTTATTACCGGGGAGATGATTACTGGGTGCATCGCCGCAATATCCAGCTACTTACGGATGCCGGTGTAGACCTTTTGGTAATTGACGCTACCAACAGGAATATTTATCCCACTCAATCTGAAGCGCTCATGCAGGCAATGGACGATGTGCGTGCACAGGGGAAAAACGCACCCGGGATCGTATTCTATACCAATACACAATCCGGTGAAACCATGCAGGACATATATAATACATTTTATAAAGAGGGGGCCCGTTACCGTCATCCCGACTGCTGGTTTTTACTGGATGGCAAGCCTTTAATTATCGGGGTTACCAAAGAAGCGGCAGGAAGTGAATATGAAAACTTTTTTACTTTTCGTGAATCACAGTGGCCTACTGTGCCGCAGGTAGCGGACGGATGGCCCTGGATCAGTTTTAAACGCAGGCCGGAAGTACATTATAATCACAGAGGGGAAAAAGAAATACTGAACGTATCTGTTGCGCAGCACCCTAATCCCACTGCCGGTATGGGCGGCGCCGCTTTTTATGGTAATATGGATAATTGGGGAAGAAGTTATCGTAATAACAGTCACGGCAACCCGGGAAAAGATATTTTCTATGGCTACAATTTCCAGGAACAATGGGACTATGCGTTAAAGGAGGATGTTCCGTTCATATTTGTTACAGGCTGGAATGAATGGATTGCAGGCAGATGGAAAAGCATGGATGCCAATCCCAAACATTCATGGTTTTGCGACCAGGCAAGCCCTGAATACAGCCGTGATATTGAGCCGACATTAACTGTGGGGCTCAAAGACAACTACTATATGCAGTTGGTAAACAACATCCGCCGGTATAAAGGGATAGCCCCTAATATTGCTGCCGGTCCTCTTGTTACCATAAATAGTATGAAAGACTGGGATAAGGTGCAGACGGTATATACTGATTATACCGGCGATACTCTTCATCGTAATCATCCGGGAGCTCAGTCATCGCCTGCAACCGTATATACTAATACTACAGGCAGAAATGATTTTCATTTTCTGAAAGTTGCAAGAGATCATCAGCATTTGTATTTCTATGCAGAAACGGTGAGTCCCATTACAAAACCGGAGGGGAATAACTGGATGAGGCTTTATATCAATATAGACAGAAATGCCGCTACGGGATGGAACGGCTACGATTACCGCGTGGTGACGGGTAAAATATTGCAGCAATATCGTGCCGGCGCCTGGGAAACAATAAATAATGCAAGTGTGCGGTATGTGGTTTTGGGCAACAGGATGATGATTACCATTCCGTTGCCTGTATTGAATTGTACTGCTGATGCGCTTCAATTTGAATTCAAATGGTCAGACAATATGCAAACCGAAGACCCATTGGACTGGTATATTAATGGAGATGTTGCTCCGGGCGGACGTTTCAGTTACCAGTATTTCGTGAAATAATTCAGCTCCGGCAAAAGAGTGCATTTCAATTTTTCGCAGACGGGTGGTAACACCATAGCCGTCAACTTAGGGAACCTGAGTGTCCGAATACCCCGAAAGGGGTTTAATTTGAATAGCCATCGGTGTAACCGGTGGTATATTTGCGGCGATTTTACATTGAACCCCTACGGGGTTCAACAAAACCTTCGACGTTTTTACCCCCAACGAAGTTGGGGGCTACTCAAATTCAAGCCCTCCGGGCTTAAGTTGGACCGGAAAGTTATGTATGGGAGCAGAAAATTGAAATGCGCTCCTGCAAAATTAGCCGCTATCCAATGCCCGGGATGTAGTACCTTTCATGTAAGCCATAATATTTTCTTATACGATTCAACTCCATACTGGTATGCTCAGTAAGATCATTACAGGTACTGCACTGTCCATAGCTGTTGCTTTTGCTTCTGCAGCGCAAACAAAAGAAATCCCTGATACATCCTACCAGTTACCGCCATTATTAATGACCCGGTCGGGAAAAGCGATCCATACAGCAGCGGATTGGGAAAAATGGCGCCGGCCCGAAATACTGGCTATGTTCGGGCAATATGTATATGGTAAAACACCGGCTAAAAAGATCCCTTTACACTTTGTTACTATTTCAATAAACCCTGCTGTACTAAATGGAGCGGCTACCCGAAAACAGGTGCGGGTGTATTTTTCGAAGGACGAGAAATACTATATGGATATTTTGTTGTACCTGCCCAATATCAATAAGCCCGCCCCGGTGTTCCTGGGTTTGAATTTTGGCGGCAACCAGGCAATACATGCTGATACAGGGATATTGATCTCAAAACGCTGGTTCAGGTATGGCGAGGGGGCGGCCTATACAGATCATTATGCTACCGAAGCTTCCCGTGGCACACAGTCCGCTGATTGGCCGGTAGAGGAAATTATCAAAAGAGGCTATGGGCTGGCAACGATCTATTATGGCGATCTTCAGCCCGACAGCAGCAACAGCGTTAATGCAGGGATTGCTCCTTTATTTTATAAAAATGGTCAGACAAAACCTGCGCCCGGTGAATGGGGCGCTATCGGTGTATGGGCATGGGGACTCAGCAGGGCTATGGATTACTTAGAGACAGATCCGGCGGTGGATGCAAAGAAAGTTGCGGTAATAGGGCATTCGCGCCTGGGCAAGACTGCATTATGGGCAGGGGCGCAGGATAAGCGCTTTGCGTTTGTGATATCCAATGATTCAGGTGAAGGCGGTGCGGCAATTACAAGAAGAAAATACGGGGAAACGATTACAAAGATCAATAAAGCTTTCCCGCATTGGTTTTGCGATAACTATAAAGCATACAACGATCGTGAAGATGAATTACCTGTAGATTTCCACGAGCTGATCGCTCTGATAGCTCCCCGCCCGGTATATGTGGCCAGCGCATCGGAAGACCAGTGGGCGGATCCCACGGGAGAATATCTTTCTGCATGGCATGCGGGTGAAGTATATAAGCTGTATGGGCTTACAGGTTTGCCGGGTCCCGTGCCTCCGCCGGTAAGCAGGCCCGTAGGCAACGGATCAATAGGGTATCATCTGCGGGAAGGAGGACATGCGATGCGGTTGTACGACTGGCAGCAATACCTCGATTTTGCCGACAGGGTGTTGAGATAGGAGAGATTGCAGGGGGGATGGTGAGAGGTGAAAAGAGAGAGGTGAGAAATGAATGATGAACGGGCAATCAATGTCGTTAAGAAGGGATAGCGTTTTTTAGAGTAAGTTGTTGATTGCCTCAAGCCGGCGGGCTTTGTATTCGAAACGCCCCTGCTTTTTGCTTTGAGGAGATCTGTCAGCTTTATATCATTGTTCATATATCCCTTTGATCGGCAATAGTACAAATCTCACGCAAAAAAAGGTGGCTCCCCGCACGTGCGGGGCTGGTAATAGTGCGATAAATCTCTGCACTGCTGACAAATTAAAAGTTTTATGATGATTCTTAAGCTAAAGGAACGAGATTGAATGAACAATGGTGAATGGCAGACCTGAAACTTGCTCTTACCGTTCACCATAATTTAGGCATCCATAATCTGTCAAAAATGAAGAGAAAAAAAACAAAGAAGAAGATTATTGTTGCCTTAGTAATCCTTGTACTATTGATTACTGTTTTTTATTTTTTAGATAAATATGTCGGGAATATTTTTACTATTCATAATTAGGGGTTGCTGTTTAATGGTCCAATATATTTTTTCTATGCCGCGAATTCCAGCCTCCTGCGCGGCAGGATGATTTTGGATACACCAAGGTTACGGATTGACGAATGTATTTTAGTGTATTTATTTGTGCATTAGTGGCTAAACACTCTTTCCCCCAAAATTTACGAGGCATCTTCAGTTATTCAGCAGCCTCTATTTAATTATTCCTCAAAGTTCATGTGAGTACTATCATTTAAGTTGCTTACCACTCAAAACAATTCATCAGGGTAAATTGCTTTTTTAGGCAAAACTTTTCTCAACTCATATAGTAAGGACTATGTCACCGGCATGCTGCCTGATATTTTTGCGTCATTATACGAACAAAAAAATATAAAAGATGAAAAGAATGTTCTATGGCGTAATAGTACTGGCTGTGTTTATCTGCCTGTTCAGTAGTTGCAAAAAAGATAGCAAGCCCTCCGAACCGGTGGGTATCTCTGTTGCTTCAATCAGTCCTGATGCCGGTCCGCATTCCACTGTAGTAAAAATTTCAGGAAAAAATTTCAGCGAGACAGTATCAGGTAATGAAGTTCGCTTTAACGGGGTATTGGCAGAAGTATTAAACGCTTCTTCTACTGAACTTACCGTAAAGGTTCCCAAAAGAGCAGGCACGGGAAAGGTAACGGTAGCTGCTGCAGGTAAATCAGCGGATGGGCCTGTATTTAATTTTAAATATACGGTTACCGTAAGTACAGTTGCCGGAAATGGCGTTGGCTTATCGGATGGGAAAGGAAATGCAGCGAAGTTTTTCAGACCCCAGCAAATGGCATTTGATAAGGATGATAATCTCTACGTGATTGACCAGGAGGGAAGAGCGCTTCGTAAGGTTTTGCCTGATGGTACGGTAAGCACGTATGCAGGCGCTGCTACAGCAGGCTTTGCAGATGGAACAGGCACTCAGGCAAGGTTTAATGGTATAAATGATGTATGTGTAGACCGGAATACCAATAATCTTTATATAGCTGAGTTCCCCGGAAATATTTTTGGAGTGAATGCCATCCGGAAGATCACTCCTGACGGAAATGCAGGTAAAGCCGTAACAATTGCCGGTGGGCCTGACCAGACCAATGATGCATCATCCAATATGTGGGGGCATGAAGACAACGCTAATATACGCCTTGCTAAATTCAGGGGACCGAAAGCCTGCGCAACCGATGCCGATGGTAATCTCTATATACTCGACTATAATAATTATTGTATCCGTAAAATGTCTTTTGGCGCTACGGGGGTTACTACGCTGGCAGGTCATTCCGGTGAGCTTAACTATGCAGACGGGATGGGCACTGCAGCAAAATTCGGATCGGCTACGGATATCATCAGTGTGGATGGCAATCTCGTGGTTGCCGACTTCAGCAACTACAGGATGCGCAGAATTGAGCTTAACGGAAAGGTTACCACGCTTGCCGGCGACGGCACTTCTGCAGACAAAGACGGTACAGGCACAGGGGCTGCTTTTGCAAAAACTGCATTTGCTGCGGCAGATAAGGAAGGTAATATATATGTAGTATCCGGCGCAAACTTCAATACTATCAGGGTAATTTCAAAATCCTCAACAGTATCAACCGTAAATACCAATGATGCCGTTGGCTATAAGGATGGCAATGAAGATGAGGCGCGGTTTTCTTCTATCATGGGCATAGCTGTCAACAGCAAAAATGAATTATACGTTTCAGATTATGGTAATAGTCTTATCAGGAAGGTAGTAATAGAATAGTGCCGGCTTTGTTGCTTCAATCCGCCGCTGCAATGTCTGCAGGGCGGATTTTTGTTATTATGACGACTCTCCATACTGCCATGTCAACAATAATCTTTGTGTTTCTTTGTGAGAGGTGAGACCTGCCTACCGTTTCACGTCTTACATAACACTGGTATGATTGACCCGGACAGTGGAGGTTATATATACCCCTGTTCCAAAAAGTTCCAGCTGCAAAAACGCTTTTGCACCGTCATTTCTCAGTATTTTCATATCCCAAATTTTTGCTGCCATTGCTTTTAACGATAGCATATATCGCCGGGAGTATTGTTATATTACTTGCTATACTCTACTTTGTCCAGGAAAAATTCATATTTAAGCCGGAAAAATTACCTGCTGATTTTAAGTTTGAATATGATGCGCCCTTTGAAGAGCTGTTCTTCGACTCAGCGCCGGGAGTAAGCATCAACGGGTTGCACTTTTATGTCGAAAATCCATTAGGGCTGATACTGTATTTTCATGGTAATACCAGGAGCATAAAAGGATGGGCAAAATTTGCAAAAGATTTTTACAGGTATCGCTACGATGTAGTGCTGGTGGATTACCGGGGATTTGGAAAAAGCACAGGCAAAAGAAGCGAAAAGAACATCATGTCCGACCTGCAGTTCATATACCGGGCGCTGGCCGACAAATACCTTGAGTCGCATATTATTGTATACGGGAGAAGCATAGGTAGTGGCTTTGCTGCCAAAATTGCTGCCGACAACCGTCCGCGCTACCTTATACTTGATGCACCTTATTACAATTTCAGGAAAGTGGTGGAACGATTCCTGCCTTTTCTTCCCGTCAGGTATGTATTGCGCTACCACCTGCGCACCGATAAATGGATCAGGAAAGTGAATTGCCATACCTATATTATCCACGGCACGAAAGACATGCTGATCCCCATTAAGCACAGCGAAAAGCTCCAGCAACTGAGCCCAAATAAAATTACGCTCATAAGGATACCCGGCGGGGGGCATAATAATTTACCTTCGTTCCACGAATACCATAATTTCATCAGAGATATTTTAAAATATGATTAGCGCGGGTCCTCGGCCACAGGCACATAGAAAAAAAAGGTTCCTCTGGCTGAATATTTTATTGGCCGTTTACCTGTTAGGGGGCGTCGCTGTTTATTTCTTCCAGGATCATATTCTTTTTCATCCTGAAAAGGCAGACCCAAAAAAGCACTATGACTTTGCTGCTCCTTTTAAAGAAGTGAACGTTGCGCTTGACGGCACGTATAATATGAACGTCATTCAGTTCACTGTGCCGGACAGCCTGCGCAAAGGTGTAGTGCTTTATTTTCACGGTAATAAGAAAAACATTTCATGGTATGCGGCCAATGCGCCGCTGTTCACCAAAAACGGCTATGAAGTATGGATGCCGGATTATCCCGGCTACGGGAAAAGCACAGGCGCTTTAACGGAACCGAATCTGTATGATTATGCCATGCAGTTGTATATAATGGCAAGATCAAAATACGGGGCTGACAGTATTGTGCTGTATGGCAAATCGCTGGGCACGGGCATTGCATCATGGCTTGCTTCCAAAAAAAGCTGCCGGCAGGTGATACTGGAATCTCCTTATTACAGCATGACCTCCCTTGCCGCACATTATTTTCCTGTATACCCGGTGGGGAAACTGCTTAAATACAAGCTTCCCTCTTACGAATACCTTAGTATAGTAAACGCTCCTATAACTATTTTTCATGGCACAGCCGACAAAGTGATCCCCTGTTCCAATGCAGCGCAATTAAAGACGGTATTAAAACCTTCAGACAAATTCATTACGATCGCCGGGTGCGGACACAATGATCTCCCGCAATCGCCGGTTTTTATTCAATCACTGGACAGCCTTTTGCACCATTAGGCACAACTTTACGGTCGGTGAGGCACCATAGCCGTCAACTTAAGCATAAAGGCATGTGAGACACGTACCCGGACGATAAAATTAAGCCCCCTTACTCCATCGGGGCTTAATTTTTACCAGTAACCGGATAAGTCGCCTCTTTTTGTCTGGTCCCGCCGGAGGCGGGATTGAAAAAATGCGGAGCATATTTTTTCAAAAGACAAAAAGCAGCGGCGTTCCGGTTACG
>MKWG01000029.1:0-16023 GCA_001899685.1 Sphingobacteriales bacterium 44-15 | reverse complement strand
CCTGTGAAAAAAATTCAGTCGCTGGATAGCCTTTTACAGCATTAATATTGTAATGCTCAGGCTATCGGTATTATATTCGAGGCTTTATTCTGCCGGATCTTCTCCGGCAGGGAATCCATAATTACCCGCTTCAGCGCATCTATCAAACGTTTCTTTATGTAGTCGCGGTGTACTATAATGCTCACTTCTCTCATGGGTACCGGCTTTTTAAAATGCCGTATCAGCTCTAATTGCCGGTCGGGCATGTCCAGTGTTGCCAGCTCGGGAAGTATGGTGATGCCATCATTCAGGTCAACCATTCTCCGCAGTGTTTCAATACTCCCCGTTTCATAATCGAAATAGCTGCCTGCCCGGCTCATCTTTCTCAGCTCGCACAGGTTTTCTATCTGCGACCTGAAACAATGCCCCTCCTCAAGCAGCCAGAGTTTGTTGGGGTCTATATCCCTGGCGAGCACATACTCCTTTTTATACAGGGCATTATTCTTCGATACATAAGCCATCAGTTCCTCGTAAAACAACACATGCTCAGTGATGCTTTTTTGCTGCAGCGGTGTTACCAGTATGCCTGCATCAATAGAACCGTCTCTCAACGCGTGCATGATCATATCGGTGGTCATTTCGCTTATCACCAGCTTTACCATGTCGTATTTTGAGGAAAAATTTTGTATAAATAATGGCAGGAGATAAGGAGCAAGCGTAGGGATAATGCCGAGCTTCAGTTCACCGGTAAGGATACCTTTTTTATCCTGCACCAGTTCCTGCAGCGCATCCCGCTGCATAAGGATCGCCTTTGCCTGTGCAATGATCTCTTTACCTGTTTCAGTAGGCACCACCGGTTGTTTGCTGCGGTCAAAGATGATCACGCCAAGCTCTTCTTCCAGCTTCTGTATCTGCATACTGAGGGTAGGCTGTGTGACAAAGCAATGTTCAGCCGCTATGGTAAACTGCCGGGTGGCCTCCAGCGCAAGCACATATTCCAGTTGGGTAAAGGTCATATTATCATAATAAATTAAAGCTATGCAAATATAAAACTATATATATTCCCTCTATGCAGAAAGTGAGCTGTTCCGGAAGGGCTTATTTCACGAAAAGCGGCAAAGAGAGCAGATTTCTGTTGCGCTCATTGCCATCAATTGATAATCATTCTTCGAATAGCGGGGACTGTGCAATAGAGCTCCTTACGCCCGGGAATGCTGGGATAGGCTTTTTTCTTTGCGGGCTTTGCTTACGCTGCGCGCTTTGCGTGAAAGTATTTGGTTGGGGTGAACGGCATAAAAAAACCCAGCATTAGAAAATGCCGGGCATCTTGTGTAGATTTTTTCTATACCCTTTATCTATTTAGGATCCAAAGTTAAGGATTTACTTGTTAAAGATTATTAAAAGAACGGTGTCTGTGAAAACTTTATCTATAGATATTATCTTCAAAAAAGCACGTAGGTTTGTGCCGCTAAACATATTACTATGAACGAAAAACTGACGGAGCGCATTCGTCTGGAACTGGAGGAAATACGCCAAAACGGGCTTTATAAAACAGAAAGGATCATAGAAAGCCCCCAGGGCGCTGATATAGAGGTAAAAATTCCCGGGAAAGAGGGGATAAAGCACGTGATCAACCTGTGTGCAAACAATTATCTTGGGCTGTCTTCTCACCCGGAAGTGATAAAAGCCGCCAAAAAATACATTGAACTCCGGGGATATGGATTAAGCAGTGTCCGGTTTATCTGCGGTACCCAGGATATTCATAAGGAGCTTGAGCAAAAAATATCCGCTTTTCTCGGCACGGAAGACACTATTTTATATGCCGCCGCTTTTGACGCCAATGGCGGTGTTTTTGAGCCGCTTTTTGACGAAAGAGATGCCATTATTTCGGATGCGCTCAACCACGCCTCCATCATTGACGGCATAAGGCTCTGTAAAGCACAGCGTTTCCGATACAGCCATAATGATATGGGCGACCTGGAAGCAAAGCTGAAAGAAGCGCAGGGTGCGCGCAGCAGGATCATTGTTACCGACGGCTCATTCAGCATGGATGGCACTATTGCCCGGCTGGATACCATCTGTGAGCTTGCCGGCAAATATGACGCTGCAGTGATGATTGACGAATGCCATTCCAGCGGTTTTCTGGGCAAAACAGGGCGCGGCACGCATGAATACCGCGGGGTGATGGGCAAAATTGATATTATCACCGGCACCCTGGGCAAAGCGCTCGGTGGCGCATCCGGCGGGTTTACCAGCGGGCGGAAAGAGGTGATAGATATGCTACGGCAGCACTCCAGGCCTTACCTCTTCTCCAATACCATTGCTCCAGGGATTGTGGGCGCCTCCATTGCAGTGCTCGACATGCTCAGCCAGACCACGGCGCTGAGAGACAAGCTGGAATGGAATACCCGCTACTTCAGGGAAAAGATGACCGAAGCCGGGTTCGACATTAAGCCGGGCGATCATCCTATTGTGCCCATTATGCTATACGATGCGGTGCTGGCGCAGGATATGGCGGCACAATTGCTGGAAGAAGGCATTTATGTGATAGGATTTTTCTACCCTGTTGTTGCCAAGGGGCAGGCCAGGATAAGGGTGCAATTGAGCGCAGCGCACGAAAAGCATCACCTGGATAAAGCCATCGCTGCCTTTACAAAGGTGGGCAAAGCCCTGGGCGTATTGAACTTTTAAACGTGAGAAGTGAGACGATAAATGTGAGCATTTCACGTTTATCGCCTGCCTGCCGGTAGGCAAGTCTCACTTCTCACAAAGAAATACAACAAATTATTACTAACACAACATTACTTTACCCCATACAATATCTGATGAAACAAACAAAACTGCATATCTTTTTATTATTGCTCTTCGGGTTAGGGATATATTCCTGCTCCATGAACAACGTAGAAGAGGATATTTCCCTGAAAAAGTATTTCGATGAAAACAAGGTAGACGGGTGTTTTGCCTTGTTTGATAATGGCAGGGGGGAATTTAAGATCTATAATCTCAAACGGGATACTGCCCGCTTTCTGCCGGCTTCTACTTTTAAAATAGTTAACTCGCTGATCGCCCTGCAAACAGGAGTGGTCACTAATGAAAATACGATCATTAAATGGGACAGCATTCAAAGAAGCGATCCCAGGTGGAACCGGGATCTCAGCCTTAAAGATGCCTTTAAATATTCTTCCGTACCTCATTTCCAGGAAATAGCGCGGCGCATTGGCAGGGACAGCATGCAGAAGTGGGTTGACAGCGTTAAATACGGGAATATGAAAATTGGCCCGGCTATTGATTCTTTTTGGCTGGATAATTCCCTGCTCATATCTCCGGATGAGGAACTGGGCCTGGTGAAAAAACTCTATTTTGACCAATTGCCTTTCAGGAAAGGAGTACAGGGAACCGTCAGGGATATGATGCTCCAGGAAGACAATGCCAATTATAAGCTAAGTTATAAAACCGGGTGGGGATTCAATAGTGCGGGGCGCAGCATCGGCTGGGTAGTTGGTTGGATAGAAGAGAACAGGCATCCTTATTTTTTTGTATTGAATATAGATGCTGACCATGATGCTGATGTTGCTGCCATCAGATCCAATATCCTGAAAGGTATTTTGAAGCAAATGGGGTTTTTTGAGGGAAAAATGTAACTGGGTGCATTTTGTGAATGGTGAATGGGCAATGGTGAATTTATTCACTATTCGCCATTGCCCATTCACCCGGACATATAAACAAATATAATTTTGGTCAGGTTTGAACATACCGAATATTTATTGCTGATGCTGCTGGTAACAGTACCTGTGCTGCTGTTCAGGTATGTGCTGCTGTGGAAAAAGAAAACAGCAAAAAAAATTGGTGACGAAAAGCTGGTGGCGCAGCTTACCGGGAGCTTTTCATTACGCAGGTATCTCATCAAATTTTGCGTGGTGGCAGGAGCGCTGGTCATCCTGGTTTTCGCCGCAGCCAACCTGCAATCGGCAACCCAGGTGGAAAACAACAGCCGGAAAGGGATAGACATTATGATAGCGCTTGACGTAAGCAAAAGTATGCTGGCGGAGGATGTAAAGCCAAGCCGCCTTGATGAAGCCAAGCAACTGATCAATAAACTGATGGAGCGCCTGCAGAACGACCGGGTGGGGCTGGTGATATTTGCAGGAAGAGCCTATCTGCAGATGCCGCTGACATCGGATCATATCGCTGCAAAGCTTTATGTAAACAATGCAGGCCCCGATGCGGTGCCTACACAGGGCACGGTAATAAGTGAAGCGCTGCGCCTTAGCAATACAGCTTTCAATGCCAAAGACAAAAAATATAAAGCCATCCTCCTGATCACGGATGGCGAAGACCATGATGAGGGAGCATTAAAAACAGCAAAAACACTGGCAGAAAACGGGGTGGTGATCAACACGGTTGGCGTGGGTACTACCATCGGCTCGCCTATTCTTAACCCGATCACGTCGGAAAGCAGACGCGACCTGCAGGGAAATGTCATTATCTCCAGGCTGAATGAGCAGGAACTGATGGATATTGCCAGTGCCGCCGGAGGCGTGTACCAGCAACTGAACGATGCGGATGCTGTCGTGGATAAGATCATTGAGGAAATAAATGCAATGGAGCAGAAAACGATAAGAGACAACAGCCTCCTGAATTTCAGAAGCTTCTTTCAATGGTTCCTTGTTGTAGCGCTGGCTGCGCTTACAGGAGAACTGTTCATTTCCGAAAAAAGAAAAACGGCAGCCTCATGAAGCGGGTTAAAAATATTGTGAGCACGGGAACAACAGCATTGATCATCTTCCTCCTACTTGCCGGAGCAGAGCATGCTTATGCGCAAAAAAGTAATACACTGATTGGCAAAGGCAATGAATTTTACCGGCAGCAGGAATACGACAAAGCCAGAGCCGCTTATGAAGAGGCGCTGGCAAAAGAACCGGGAAACGCTACAGCTTCTTTCAATATGGGCAATACGCTGTTCAGGGAAAAAAAATTTGAAGAGGCTGCCAAAACCTTTGAGGAAGCTGCGCAAAAAACCAAAGACAAAACAGTACAATCACAGCTTTACTACAACAAAGGCGTTGCGCTGACGCAGCAGAAGCAGCTTGAGCAAAGCATTGAAGCATATAAGCAGTCGCTGCGGTTCAACCCTGCCGATTCTCTTGCAAGAGATAACCTGCAACGCGCCCTGAATGAAAAAAAACAACAGGAGCAGCAGCAACAACAGGAACAGCAAAAGAAGCAGGATAAAAAAGATCAGCCGCCACCGCCTAAGCAGAATAAGCTCAACCAGCAGCAGGTACAGCAATTGCTTAAAGCGCTGGAAGAGCAGGAAAAGAAATTGCAGGAAAAGATGATGAAAAAGCCCCCGGTTGCCGGGCAGCCCGATAAAGACTGGTAAGCGGCGTTACGGCAGACGTGAAACGATAAACGTGAAACGGTAGCTACCCTGTACACACAAGTATATAATCACTATTATCCGACAAATATGAATAGGTGTTTGAACCCTCACCCTCTTATTCCTCTCCCTGCAAAGGAGAGGGAGGCGAGGGACGTTACCGTAGAATAACTCCATACTATATTAACTACCACATCAGCTACAAAGCAAAACCACGCAAACGTTTAAATATTCGTCACACTTTTAGACTTTCAATCCCCCTCATGCAATTCGTCAACCTGATTTGAATTTGGGCTCCCCTCTCCGCGCAGCGGAGAGGGGTTGGGGGTGAGGGACAATAGCACTCATGAAGATTTCATATACTTTGCCAGGTTCACCAGCAATACGCCACCCAGTATAACAGCAAGCCCCGCTATCTGTTTTCCGTTGATCGTTTCACCGGCAAAGAACACACCGAGTAAAACGGCAATAACCGGGTTTACATAAGCATGTGTGCTTACCTGGGTAGCCGGTCTTACCCTGAGCAGCCATACAAAAGCGCTATACCCTACCAGCGAGCCCATTGTAACAAGGTAAACGATGGCGCTCCAGCCCGATGCAGGAACATCCTGCCAGTGAAAATCATTCCAGTCCCGGCGCAGCATACCCGTTACCGCATAGGCAATACCCGCAGCCAGCATCTGCCAGCCGGCATTGAGCGACCCTGAAAAACCGGTGGATTTATACTTGCCATACAAAGAGCCTGCCGCCCAGGATACTGAACCGATAGTGAGCACCCCCAGCGATGCCAGAGCCCATTTGTTGTCTCCTGAGCCCGCAGTAAAAGACCGGACGAGGTTATCGCCAAACAGCAGAAGTATACCCACAAAGCCGAGCAGCAGGCCTGCAATAGTTTTTTTACTTGAAAAATTCTCTTTCCATTTACTATAGTCCAACAGCACAAACCACATGGGAGAAGAAGCAACAAAAACAGCTACCAGCGAGCTGGCCAGGAACTGCTCCGACCAGGCGACAGCGCCATTACCGATATACAACAGCAGCAGTCCTGTAAAAAAAGCGGGTAATATATTCTTCAGCCCCCACAGCCGCTCACCGCTAAAAAAACACCAGCAAAGCATGATAGTACCGGCAAAGCAGAACCTGAAGGTACCCATTACCGTTACCGGCATGGTTTGTATCGCCATTCTGATAAAGAAAAATGTTGACCCCCAGACGATATAGATCACTGCAAAGGCAGCGATTATTTTTGTAGCAGAAACTGAAGAAGAGCTCCCGTCTTCCATACTGTTGAAATCTTTTAATAAAGTCAAAGATATGCTATCGTGAAAAGTGAGGGGATAAAGGTGAAAGAAATGTTTCGCTTCTCACATTTCACATCTCCCGTTTGACATGTACTTAGCTGCAGTGCTGCCCTTGAGCTCTTTGGTTGCCCGCCCGGACGAAACCCCATCAGGATGAATCTCTCAGGCTGGCATTCGGACGGGCGTCGCACTCTTGTGCTTCAACAACACTACTCAACTGCTCAGGTAGCGTCCGGGATGAATACCGGCGATATGCTGCTGTTGCTATTGGACAGGTATAACCGGGAAATAAAAATAAGTAATGCCCGGGCAGCGGGTCTGGCACAAAGCAATGCTACCAAACCTGCGCCAGGACGGGGATATATTCGTCGCCCCGCCATATAGCCAAGCCGCCTGTTGGCTGCTATTAAGTCCTTCGCTTAAATAGTCCTACCATAAAGTTTATAATAAAAATTAATTGCCCCACCAGCAATACAAATATTGTTATGCCAATAGCTTTTGTAAATATTGTGTAATTATCAAATGAATTCCAACTGCTATAGTCGTAATATCGTCTTGGTGCTGGGTTCAAAAAACTGTCACCCCAAAAAAGTGTAAAGGCAAAAAGAAGCAGTGTCAATATTGTAATAATAACGTGTGTCCAGGTAAGAGCCTTTGAATACAATATTTTACCTGTCAATAAGTAAAGCGCCCATACGAATAAAGCTAAAACTGCGAACAACCAAAGAATGTGCGTATGTACAATTACAAAATAAGTATCGTGCAAATGGATGTCCACCGAACGGTCTTGCTTCAAAACAAAAAATGAAGTCAAAATAAAAATAAGCCCTGTCAAGAAAAGCAAATGATATGGTTTCTGTTTGATTTGCAAGGGCGCTTCTTAATTTATTTACAAATAGTAAAGAACATTCTAACTTTCTTACCATAAAAATATCCTGCACTGCTATAAAGATAATCCGCTGCTTTACTTCATTAGTTCATATGCTTGCGCTATTAAGGCGTTGCATTTATTTAGGTTATGCGGGTTATTTGTACCTACCCAATGGATCAGTTTTATAGACAGCGATATGGGCAGGGTTACCATAACCAATGTAGTTCGCCTCTGAAACAGCGATCCGGTAACCACCATCTTCCTCGGGCAAAATTGAACGCCCAAAGAGAAAAGTATTGAGTTCGTAATATACCCGGTTCCATTCTTCCATTCCACTGTCACTAAATTTGCTGATTTGCAAAGCCTTTGAACTGCTAAGCTCCGCGAATCCGGTGGTGACCAGTCCCCCATCGCGGGTTTCTGCCACCGACAATGTGAATGACATGGGAACCCCATATGACAGGCTCCGGACTTCGCTGCCATCCGGAGTAATTTCGAACATTCTTCCCTGAAGATCGGAGGCAATACCCCAACTTGAACCCACGAAAACGTAATTCTCATTGCTTTTCAGTATCATTTTGGAAGGGATGTCAAACCGCCTGTCTCCGTATGTTTTCTGCCATATTTCTTCACCTCCCGCCGATAGCTTCACTATCCAATAGTCAGTTTGCTCTGGTGGATCACCCTTAAGATGTTGTTCATAGGTAATTCCGTCTGTTTCCCTCGTCCCCAAAACTACCAGCTCGTTTGATGTTGTAATCTGGATATCGTAAAAAAAACCACGTATCGAAGGTTTAAAAGCCTTTTCCCAAATGATATTACCAAATTGATCCAGTTTTGTGACAACTCCTTCCTGAAGTATATCAGGTTCCGGGGCAGTTCGCCCTCCAGCAATAAAAATATTTCCCTCTGAATCCTGTTTGACTGACCTTATTTCCGTTCCCCCGTCACCATCGTCATAACTTTCAATTTTTTTATACCATATCAGATTTCCGTCTGTATCTATATTCAGAAGATTAATGTAGCTCACGATCAGCAGGCCGTTCAACGACTCTGTAGCAGCTACGTCAAATGCAGGCCCTGCTGAATAAGGATAATATTTTTTCCAAATTTCTTTGCCGTAATAATCAATCTTCATTGCGAAGATCTGGCTACCATTCGCGTAAGCGCCATCTACATAAGATGCCCCAACAACTATATAGAAACCATCGCGCATTTTAATTATTTGCTTTACCTCTCCACCCCCGGGGTTTAGCGGAGATATGTATTTGTCATATTCATACAACTTCAAAAATTTGAAGTAATATTTTTCAGTAGTAAAGGAAAATGATTTAATAAGCTGCTTATTTTCGCCGTCCCTCGCTATTACTTTTCCCGAATATGCGGTTAATTCAACTAATCCTGACAGGTTATACGTTAAGCCGGAAACATCCGATATTACAAGTCTTTCGTTAAGCCAGATGTCATACTTTACCGAATCCCCCTCGGGGTCAACTGCGTTTGACCAACTAATCACAGCTCGCTCTGCAAATATGCTGTCAACGGTTACATTAAAATCTTTAGGCGGCAAATTTACCGGGTCTATACTTCCATCGGGGTCAGGCGGACTCGATTGGTCTTTGGAGCATGCGTTAAAAAAAACAGTAACAAATAGCAAACAGCAATAAAATCTCATATTCATTCAGTTTATTGAGTCTACGCAATGCCTAATAAGGTAGCAGCCAACGTCTATATTTACACCAATTTACGCTAATAAAATCGCCCCGGCAATGGCTTATTATGCTGCTGCACCCGAAAGCATCCGGGACCAGCATTATTATTTCCATTCTTAATTCCCGGTTCAGGAAAAACGTTAATAGCAGATGAAAAGTTTTTTTGAGTACTATTTCAAAGAGAGGGGCTCTTTAACAGGTATTCTTCTTTGTTTTTAATAATTTATATGTTTTTTAGTTGTAATACATTGCTTCATTTAACAGGTATGTTCCTGACACCTGAAGATAATACCGGGAATTATCGTATAGCCGTGGATGATAGGTTTGCTTATTGCAAACGAGTGGTCCTCCTGGGTTTGATGGTAATGCTTACTTCCCTTACATCCGCATATGCAACGCATTTTAAAAAAGTGGTTGTCATTACATCCGGTTCTCCCTCCGCCATCGAAAGCAATATTCTCGAACTGTTGTGTGAGCGCGTGAAAGAAAAGTCACGGGTCAGGATTTTCATCCGTCATACAGGAGATGAACCATTATTAATTGAAAAGGATCCCGGAACACTGCAGCTTTTTTGGGGTATCGCTGCCGGTCATGCCGGCATAAAAGCATTATGTTTTCAAAACAGGATCCCACCTCTGACGGAGCAAAATCCGGGGCCGGAAGGCTTCTTGTTGAAATATTTCCCTGAAAGAAAGGAAACCCCGGGAAAAATGATCGTGGCCGGTGTGGACAACCGCGGACTTCTTTATGCAGTGGGAGCTTTTTTAAGAGAGAGCCGGTTACATGCGGAAAAGCTGGAAATGGATCAGCCTGATATAAGGTCTGCTCCTGCCTTTGAAGTCAGAGGTACACAGTATGGACAAAGCCATGTGGCGCTGGAAAAAGCGAAAGTCCGCCGGTGGACAAAAAAGGATAAAGAGAGAGCTATATTGGATCTCGCTTTGGCGGGTGCCAATACCTTCTTTGTAGACAGGGGAACGAAAGAGGAAGAAAGCGAAGACATCCGGTTCCTTAAGTCGTATGATTTAATGATTTGCAGCACCTTTCTTCCCAATGCCATCGCTGATAAGGATTACCCGCGGGAGTGGCGGGCTTTTGAATCAATAGGCCGGGAGTCTTATATCTGTCCTTCTGTTCCCGAAGCCCGGGCATATATCCTGAAAGAATGTGAACGCCACTTTAGTAATAGCCCGGCTTACGATTTTATCCAGTTGAAAGGAGGAGATGGCGGAGGTTGCGAATGTGACCGTTGCTATCCGTATGGAAAAACTTTTATTCATTTGTGTGAAGAAATTGCAGGCATTATACACCGTTATCATCCCCGCACAAGACTTTACTTTACCAATCAGAAATTTGATAATGAAAGCGATGTTGCTATCCTGGATTATCTTAATGAAAAACCAAGAGAATGGCTCTGGGCCTGGGGATATGGTCCCGGGTCGGATGCTACCACCTGGCAGCCCGGGCATCGCCAAAACCACCGTATGGATCTTTTCAGGTATCCCGGGTTTGGTCCCTATGGTTTATATCCGAAGGAATTGCTTCACCAGCTTCCGGGACGGCATAAAATTTTATATTTTAACGAGATAACCCATTGGAAGTACTCCCAGCACGGATATATCCAGATGTATCCCAGAGCGGATAAAGACGGTAATCAGCCGCCTGCCTGGAGCCATGAAATTTATGAACGCAGACCGGATCAAACCCTCACCATGGTTTACGACAGGCTGAGCTTTTTTGCCTGGCCAAAATATTATCACCGGGTGTTCAATGACCTGATGCCTTACGGAGCAGGAGACATTACCCATTCCAGCGGAAATCATGATCACTTCAATCAATGGATGTGGCAACGCTTGCTGTGGAACCCGCGTATGAGTGTTGCCGGGGTAGTAAATGAATACAGCACAAATTGGTTTGGCAGGGAGGCTGCACCATTAATGACTAAAGCTATCCTGCAGTTGGAATCCAATATGGAGGAACTGGAAAATGAACCGTTGCAGGACAAGAAAGGAATAAACACTTACTATACATCTGTTCAGCAGGCAGGCCGGCTAATACCGGCAAACCTGATGAAGGACAACTGGCTTTGGAGAATGTATATGCAAAAGGGAGCGCTGGATGCATACATCAGGCTGGACCTGATCCAACAGCTTGCAACAAAACATTCCATAGAGCAGCGCATTATTGCAAACAGAAAAAATATTAAATGGAATGATCTGACAGGGCTGATTGATCATGTGTTGAAAAATGAAACGCCGGAAATGATCAGGCTCCGGAAGGAGGCATCCCGGCTGGGAGAAGAAAGTAATGATATTTTTGGTACCAGGAGTGAAGCCATTTTCAATCTCCGGCACGATTACATTGGGTTAGGCTGGTTAAAAAGACAATTAGAAAGAGCAGAAAGGGCAAACAGTGAAACGCAGCGCGGAGAACTGCTGGATATGATTACTGATTACGAAGGGAGGAAGGTACATGCGTTGTATGATAATCTGGGTACGGGTAATGCAGCTCCTCATGTTGTTGCAGGCTATCCGTATGATCATGGCCAGCCTTACGTTTCAACTATGCTTTCGGAAGAAAACAGGCCGAGCCAGCGGTCCATGCATTTTACCCAGGATGAAGACCAGGGTGTAACCCTGCTATATACGGATTTGGCACCAGGCCGGGATTATACCCTGAGGCTGACGCTGGTACGTCCAACCTTTCAGGAACGTTATGCCGACAGGATGAAGCAAAAAACAGAGTCAGTTTATGCAAACAATAAACTGTTGGCAGAAAATATTGAGCTGCCGGAAAACAGGAGCGATTTTTTCACTTTTGAGATCCCGTCTTCCTGTATTAAAGAGGGTGTTTTAGAAATACGATTAATGAAAGATGCAACTCTTTTTGCAGGAGATAAATCGGCAAAACTATCAGAAGCGGATCAGCCGGCTGATCACATGTTGAGAACGCCTGTAAGCGTAGAGACGGAGCAATGGCGGAATACCGGTGGCTGGGGTACCTTGCTATCTGAAGCCTGGCTGATTCCCCGGCAGCAGGAAAAGCAATCATCAAAGGGTGATCATTAATTTCATTTTACAGGAAAATAACCCAAAAACAAGTTAAGCATGAAAGAGAGAAGAGATTTTATAAAAAAAAGCCTGCTTGGGGCCACGGCTGTAGTTTTTAAAGACCTGCCATTTAGCGCTTCATCTTATGCCGCTGATTTTAAAATGAAAGAGCCTGCCCGTGATAAATTGAACAGGCTCCCGGGCGGATTATGGTCTGTAATGTTAACCCCGTTTCTGGACAATAAAGATGTTGATACAACGGGGTTGAAAAGGCTGACAGAGTTTTATATTCAGTCGGGAGTTAGCGGTTTATTTGCAAACTGTGCTTCCAGTGAAATGTATTCCCTCACAGATCCCGAACGGCTGTTGATCATTAAAACCACCCTCAGTGCCGCCCAGGGAAAAGTGCCGGTGGTAGCCACGGGTACCTTTAGTCATTCGATAGATAAATGCGCTGATTTTATAAAACAGGTTTATGATACTGGAGTAGCAGCGGTTGTTTTAATCACCAGCCAACTGGCAGATAAGGAGGAAGACGATGACACGCTCAAAAAGAGAACCGGACAGTTGTTGAAGCTTACCGGTAATATACCTCTTGGGATATATGAATGTCCTTCTCCGTACAAAAGATTGCTATCGCCCGAACTAATGAAATGGCTTGGAGAAACCGGGCGTTTTTTTTATCATAAAGATACCAGCTGCGATCCTGAAGCTATTAAATTAAAAATTAAGGCTGTGGCGAATACGCCATTTTCTTTTTTCAATGCAGATACGCCAACAGCCCTGGTGTCCCTGGAAAATGGAGGGGCAGGCCTTTCACCGATCGCGGCTAACTTCTACCCTGAATTGTATGTGGAGTTAATTAAGAGAGTTAACAAGCCCGGAAGCGAAAAAGAGCTGCGCAGGCTGGGCGCAAGACTAACGGTTATGGATAGTGCTGCAGGGCAGCTTTATCCGATGTCGGCAAAGATGTTTTTACAGCAAAGGGGGGTGCCCATCACGCCTGTTTGTCGTGTTTCACCGCGGGAGATGAAGGTGAGTGATCAGATGAGGTTTGCAGCACTGATGGAAATGTATAAAGAAACGCTTGAACAATTACAATCTTAACATTGGGGAATTAAAATAGCGGATGAAAAAGAATAAGCCGTGTGCTATGTTGGTTGCAGGAGGATTTTTGTTGTTCATGATGTCCTGTTCACCTGCGCCTGATAAACATATAAAGGCGCCCTTTTATACCCTGGACGACTTCACAGAGGTGCCGAAAATTGATGCGCATGTTCATATCAGGACTTATGATACGGCTTTTGTACATCAGGCCGGGATGGATAATTTCAGATTGCTTTCCATTGTTGTTGATGAAGACCCGGGAATTGAAGCCCAGCAGCAGTATGCGATTTATCAAATGAAAAAACATCCTGAAATAGTTTCCTTTGCCACCACTTTTTCAGTGAAGGATTTTGACAGCGGGGATTGGGCAAAACACACCATAAATGCTTTGCAGCAATCTTTCAAAGACGGGGCTATAGCGGTTAAAGTGTATAAGAACATTGGAATGGAGTTGAAAGACCGGCAGGGCAGCATCGTAATGATTGATAACCCCAGGTTCAGACCTGTATGGAGTTTTCTTACACAGGTGAGTATTCCCGTGATAGGGCATTTGGGAGAACCCAAAAATTGCTGGCTGCCGGTAGAACAGATGACCATTACTTCCGATAAACGGTATTATACGCGCCACCCCGAATTTCATATGTATCTGCATCCTGAATTTCCATCCTATGACGAGCAGATCGCGGCGAGAGATCATGTGCTGGAGCAAAATCCCCGGCTTACTTTTATTGGCGCTCATCTCGGAAGCCTGGAATGGAGCGCTGATGAACTGGCAAAACGGCTGGATCGTTTTCCCAATATGGCGGTGGACCTCGCTGCACGGATTCCCCATCTGCAACTTCAGGCTATGAAAGACAGGAAAAAAGTGCAGGACTTTTTTATTAAGTATCAGGACAGACTGCTCTATGGTACCGACCGGATCGCGGATGATTCCGCATCGCCCGGTAAGTTCAGTTCGTTCGTTCACCAGGCATGGTTAAACGACTGGCAATTCTTTTGTACGGAAGACACCATGCGTTCAAAGTCATTTGACGGTGTATTCAAAGGATTATGCCTGCCGAAAGACGTGGTGGATAAGATCTATTATACAAATGCAGTGAACCGGTTTCATATAGTAAAGTAATTGAGTTTTTTGCAACTTATGATACGCCGGGCGCATTTCAAATTTTCGCACCATTTCCTCCCTCTCTGCTGCGCGGAGAGGGGATTGCAGGGATGAGGGAAATATGTGCCGCGAAAATTTGAAATGCGCCCGATACGCCATCGTCTTTCAATCCTGTTACAAGATGTTCCTATTGTATCATTAATATTAATCTTTTATGCTTAGGTCTGATTATTATTTCAGGAGAAATTATTTTACAGCAGCGCTTACTCTCAAAGAGCAGGAGATCAATTTTCGCAAGCTGATGTATTTTGTAGTATTACTGATACTTCCTTTTACGGCCTCTTCTCAATATCTCGACAATCCCTATACTCCGGGAAAAATGCCGGACAGGATCAATCTTACGGTTACGGAAGATCCTTCTTCATCTGCAGCCGTAACCTGGAGAACAGACATTTCAGTAATTACAGCTTTTGCAGAGATTATACCGGCTAATGCCAATCCCTTGTCTGTAAATGAAGCTACACGGGTAGCCGCCCGCACCGAAACGCTTGTTTCAAGAGACGATTATTACAAGGAAATCAAATGGAAGGGAGTAGCTGCTAATTATCATTCCGTTGTTTTCAAAAATTTAAAGCCCAATACCCTGTATAGTTACAGAGTGGGCAGTGGTGACCATTGGAGTGAATGGTTTCAGTTCAGAACAACCTCGGATACAAATGATAAATTTTCTTTTCTTTATTTTGGTGATGCGCAAACCGGCTTACGTTCCATGTGGGCTAAGGTAATCCGTGAAGCCTATGCCCAAATGCCCGGGGCAAAGCTGATGCTGCATGCGGGCGACCTGGTAAACCGGGATAGCAATGATGAAGAATGGGGCGAATGGTTTGAAGCGGGCGCGTTTATTCATGCTACCATACCCAACATGCCTTCACCCGGAAATCATGATTACGGGAGAGAAAGTTTTGTGAAAGATCTGTCGCCTTTCTGGCGGTACCAGTTCACCCTCCCGGAAAACGGGCCGAAAGGATTGGAAGAAACCTGCTATTTCTCTGATGTGCAGGGCGTGCGTTTTATTTCGCTTGATGCTTATATGGTAGAAGAATCAGATGAATACCTTGAGAAACAAAAACGGTGGATGGACAGTTTACTAAGCCACAACCCGAACAAATGGACCTGTGTTGTATTTCATCATCCCATATTCTCCACTAAAACTACCCGTGACAATAAACGGATGCGGGAAACATTCAAGCCGCTTTTTGACAGGTATAAGGTGGACTTAGTGCTTCAGGGGCATGATCATACGTATGCACGGGGCATGAAAAATATTCCTATGGAAAAGAAAGGAGAGGAATCCGGTACTATGTATGTAGTATCTGTAAGCGGTCCCAAAATGACAGACCATGATGTGTCAAAAGCCACCTGGATGGATAAATCAGCAGTATATACGCAGCTTTACCAGGTGATAACGGTAGATAATAATAAATTGGAATACAGGGCTTACACTTCAGCGGGCGAATT
>MKWG01000028.1:148707-165235 GCA_001899685.1 Sphingobacteriales bacterium 44-15 | reverse complement strand
ACTGTACATTTGAAGGGCTTACACGCAGGATTTATTTGGAATCGAAGGTCTACGAATTAATAGCACTACTGTACGAGAGTATAAGTAACAAGCCCCGTATCAGGCTAAACAAGTCAGACCGGGACAAAATTCACCATGCAGCCTATCTCATTAAAGAAAACCTGGAAAAACCTTTAACTATCCTGGAGTTGGCCAAACAGGTGGGTATCAATCAAACAAAATTGAAAGAAGGATTTAAAGAGGTATTTGGCAGCACGATATTCGGATACCTGCAGCAAATACGAATGAATGAAGCCAGGAGATATTTGGTAAATACCGACCTTTCCATACAGCAAATCGGCAATTTGCTCGGCTATCAGAATATGTCTAATTTTAGTGCTGCCTTTAAAAAATTCAACGGTATTTCTCCACTAAAGATCAGGGGGCTATAGAAGGATTGCGGCAGCGGCAATGATTTCAATACTACAATTTATTATTAATCATTTTTAACACGAGCAAAAAAGGTAACGGTTGTTGGTGAAATAAATTGAACATCATAAACGGTAAACAATACTCCTTACGAAATGAACAAAATAGAAATATTTGAAAATGGAAGAGCAACAGGCTACAATCAGTTTGTGAAAACATGGATACCAGGCTATCATTATTTTTTAAACCTGTTACCCAAATTACTCAGTGAAACTGAATACAAAGATCTGTTGATAGCAGGTTGCGGAACAGGAAATGAAATAGAACTATTTATACAGGCGCCCGGGCATTGGAAGATCACAGGCGTTGACCCTTCGCCTGAAATGATCAGTCAGGCAAGAGAAAAGCTTCAAACCTGTGACAATGTAACGCTGATCGGGGGCGTGGTAGCTGATCTTGACAGTGAAAAAAAATATGGCGCTGCAACGCTTTTGCTGGTGCTGCATTTTCTTGATGACAACGGCGATAAGCTAAGCCTGCTCAAAGACATTGCGGAAAGATTAGTTCCAGGTGCAAGATTTGTGATGCTTGATATTACGGGCGACAAGCACCAGGTCAGCCAAAATTTAAAAGTGCTTAAACTTCTTTTACCAGACGGCCTGGACGAAGAACAAATCAATAGTCGCCTGAACAGGATAGAAAACGATCTTTTTCCTGTTTCGGAAGAAAGGGTGTCGGAATTATGTGCAGCAGCAGGGTTTGAACCGCCGCTTCGTTTTTTTCAATCATCCATATACATGGGCTGGCTGACGAAGAAGAAGTAAATCAAACGGGCGCAAGCTGATACTCCAAAGTGTAGAGGAATAAATAAAAAGCGAAAAAACAATCGTGTAGCCCCAAAAATACTAAGCCCAAACGATATTGTCTTTCCAAATTCTTTTGCTAATGACCTTGCGGGAATATTTTTTTGTCAGACATTATTTTTTCAATACCCGTGTTAGCAATTAGTGCTTTTATTCGCCTTTATTTTCTTCGGTCAGACTTATCATATTCCGATTAAATGAGGATAATTTGTTACCCAAAACCGAAAAGAAACTTATGTCAGCATTTTCAATAGCTGTCAATGCTTTTTGCAGAACTTTCGCACCTTCTCCGGTCAATTTAATTACTTTCGCCCTTGTGTCTGTTTGGTGTCCCTGTCTGCTGATGAATTTCTTGTCTTCCAATGTCCGCAGAACTTTGGAAACCATCATTCTGTCGGAGTTGCTTTGATTGGCAATGTCCACCTTACTTCAATTCACTGCTATATTTCTTCGGTCTTTTGCCGATATGTTTTTCAAACACCCTGGAAAAATGACTCAGGTTCTCAAAACCCATTTGATAGCCGGCTTCTGATACAGATAGCTTTTCATCACGCAAAAGCCGGGCAGCTTCTTTCATGCGCAAATGTTGATAATAATCATAAATTCCCATACCGAAAATCTGCGTAAATAAGGTACGCATCTTCAATTCGTTCATCCCGGCTATTTGTTTCAGCTCGGCGATAGTACTGGGCTTATCTAATGATGAAACGATCTTGTCACGTACTTTGTAAACAGATTTTATGTCGCTTTCGCTCATTTTCTGATAAGCAGATGTTTCCCGTTTGCTCAAACTCTGAAACAAATAAAAAAGCAATTCCATTGCCTTAAGCTTGTAGTGATAACTTTTTAGTGTGCCGGGTTCCTCCTGCTTCACTATGTCGTTTACAGTGCGCAAAATATCGTCCGTCATAATTTCTTCAATCTTCGGGCTGAACGAGGAAAAGCCGGAGCTGTTCCAACAGTCGGGGATCAGCGTATCGCTGTCCATCAGCCACTCTGATGACTACTGCCTGTTCCATACCACATTGCCGGCGTTGCCGCGGCGGTTCGAGACCATTAATTTCTATTTTGTGAAAGCAAAGCTGGGCTACGAGTCTTTCTGGGTGAGGGATATTTCTTATAAGCTCGGCGAGCAACCCACGATTCAGGTGTCGCTTGACGGCGGCTTTCTCAACCGCTACCGCGAGTTCCTGCTGGAAAAGGCGCTGTTCCGAAACGGGCTTAGCCGGCATGCGCTGAGTGATATGTACGATTTCCAGGTGGATGACTGGCTGAATGGGTTTGACAGATAATAGTTGCAAGGCATTCTGCAGTGCGTAAATACCCGTCTTTGTTGGATGCAGGTGATTTCAATTCAGCTAAATTCTATGATTTAGCCGATTATCTACATAATTTCGGCCATAAAGTATTTGCAACCTTACATCGTAAATGACTGTTTGCAATTATGAGTCTCTTTTATTCTAATTTACAAAAGTCTCTTTTCAGGTATGCGGAACTGGTAGAGCACTCCAATTCCCTGGGACTGTCCGAAGATGCCATAGATGCGGAAAACCTGTTTTGTGCATTTTTAAATCAGGCGTTCGGTCGGAAACTTGCCAATGCCAACGAAGACAATAAAAATCAACACAGCTTTGACCTTGCTAATAAGAAACAAAACTTAGTTGTCCAGGTAACCTCCAACAGACAGTATTCTTCAAAGCTAAAGGATACGGTTGCAGGATTCAAAGCTAATCGCGCAGGAAAGAAAAAAAGCCGGCTGATTATTTTATTTATTTCAAAGAAATGTCCCAAGTCCGTACTAAAAACTGTAACGGAAGCCAATTTCATATACGAAGGCTATGATATTCCCAAGCTTTTAGATAAAGTATACTATTCAAATAAGACCACTTCCCAATTAAAAAAGTTAAACCAAATATTTCAGGATGCAACGTCACCAATATTCATCAACTCCACATTTCCTGAAATGGAAAGTCGCACAAAGGTAGAGGCCTTACCCGTTCAACCTGTCTCCATCAACAAAAAAGGGATCTTTATAGAAAGAAAAGCCCTTATTGAAAACATTTTTTCGTTCGGACAAACAGCAAATGGCATCCTTACCGGTGGACCCGGTGTCGGAAAGAGTTTTACGATAGCGCAACTTCAGCAATTTTGCTATAAGAAGAAAGTGCGTTGTTCTATTATCAGGATAAACGAATTGCTTGATGGTACTGACGAGGAGTTGAACAGTGAGCTTAAAACGGAAACGAACTGGATATCTGCCCTAAAAAAAATAAAACTTACCAACAACGGATTTAAGGGATTACTCATACCAGCTCAACCGCCTGGCTTTTGAAATGAAATGCTCACCGAAAGAATTTATACCGGACAAGGCTTTCGAGGAAAGTATTAATACCGGGAGGAGGAAGCAGAAGAAATAGAGGCAGCCTGTCAATTTGCTGTCTGTAAACTCCGTCGTGCCAGGAATTCAACTGTACAAACTTGCTACTGTATATAGACTTTTTGCAGGAACCTGTGCTCTCCCAGGTAAATTTTAAGATAATAGATCCCCGGGGGCACTGCTGACAGGGAAATCATATGTTCACTTTCCCCCTGGTTGATCCACATGACGCTCCTGTTAAAAATCCGGCCTGCTGCGTTCCAGAGCTCTACGTTGTAGTTACCCGCAACACTTGTAGTAATACTAAAGTAGATTTTTCCCGAGGTTGGGTTAGGATATATTTTTAAGGACTCCGGGCCTGTTTCCTCCGAAGGTTCAGGATACCGGATACAATTAACTGTAATCACGTTTGAAGAGATCACGGTATCGGCTGCACAACCCTTTCTTTCAACATCGAGCGTTGCATGAATTTTCATATCATTCGCGGCTTCAAAGGAAAATGTCTTACCATGAGCGCTCAATGTATCATCAATAAACCAATTGACAGCGTCCTGCAAAGCTGCATTATCCGTAGTTGCGGTAAACCTGAGCCCAGGCTCCGGGCAACCGGTATAAGAAATGCTCAACGCAGGATATTGAAAAGTTGCATTGTAAATGTTTCTGGACACCATCTCCACATCGGCACTGTTATAGACAGATACTGTATAAAGTCCGGCTTTGTTTACTTCAATTGTGCTGGTGGTCTGACCGTCGCTCCAGGCATAGGCGCATTGATCGCAGCCTGTTGTGTCAATACTTAAATAGACCGTTGAGCCGCTGCAGATCGTGTCTGACGGATTTACCCAGATGACTGGTTGCTCAGGAGCGGACAAATCGGGTTTGTCCGATACCAGATACCTGGCCATCCATATATCTTTCAGCCTGTTGTTAATGGCGGAAGCTGCTACCACCAGATTCCCGTCAACATCTTTGAACGCGGTGTTTGCTTCAAAGCCATTTAAAATATAAGTGGCTTTTGATAAATCGTCCGGAACCGGTTGCGAGATTCCCGGAATCGGCGGTGTAATGGTCATTACGCCATTGACAGCAAAACTGCTGTCCAGTCCGCCCGTTTTTTTGACGCGAACGACAAACTGAACAGGTGGCTCGTAGATATCGCTGGTGTATGCTGCTGTTCCGGTTATAAAAAAGTCTCCATTGTACAGCGGCACTATTGCACCGGGTTCTATATGACGGAAACCTGTCGTAGAATAATCAAGGTATGCAAGATGTCTTGATGACGAAAGATCGAACGGGTTTAAACGCGTCAGCACGATGCTTGTATTCCACTCAAGCGGGTTACTGGTCATATAAATAATATCGCCTGCATGATCCTGTACCATCATCTTAAATCGCTGGCCATGGAAACTACCTTCAAGATCAACCTTGCCATTTTTACCGCCAGACCGGATGATCTGTCCGTGCTGATTCAGCCGAAACATCTTGTAATAATACGAATCCTGTTCCTGTATGACTACCAGGATGGACTGGTCTTTTAGAGCCAGTATATACTCCGGCTTGCCGTCATTGGCATAGGTTTCGCTGAAGTCCGCACGCAGATCAATCTGGACTATGCCGTCCCCACCGAAGCTGCTATCTAATTTGCCATTTTCAAGCAGCTTCAGTACGGAAATTTTTGTTGTTTTTGCCGATCCTTTCCTGTACATACCCAGTGCCAGCATTGAGTTATCGGCCTGAAGCCCAAAAATGGTGAACCATCCTGGCAAGGCAGGTACAATATCTCTCTGAAATGGTTCAAAGATAACTCTGCCATTCAGTCCAAACGAGGGGTCCGGTTTGCCTTCGGCGGTATACCGGTCGATCATTAGTGAACTATTCCAGTCACTATATGGCTCTACGCCCTGCCCGAAAATTATCATACGGCCTTTACGGTCTACCCTGTAATCAGAAATCGTCATCGAATCCCTTATTTTGACAGTACCCCGATTGCCAAAAGTTGCATCTTTTTTTCCGTCTTTTGTCAACCGGAAGATATGAAAGCGATCTTTGACGGACGCCACCGCCTCCCGGTTGATACTGTAGGTTGTGCCCAATATACCGCCGTTAGATAAAGGTGCGGCGCTGGTAATAAGGTCCACGCTGTTATACATCGGCGCCTCATTAAAGCCTTTGGAATGATATGCGGGGTCAAGCTGCCCTTCCCCCGTTACTTTATAGCTGCAAATACCCCTGCTGCTGCCTGATACAGCAAATATCATATCCTCCTTTTCAATGTTGGTCAGCCAGGTAAACATGCCGCCCATACCTGTTAACAAGGGTAATGTCGGGATATACATCCGGCCGTCAATATCCAGGTTGCCGGTGGAGTCAACATTTATCTTTATCAGCCTGGTTACGTAATCATTATATCCTATTTCTGCCAGCCATAACTGATTGACACGGGCGTCTGCCGCCGGCAAAAGGTCAAGCTTATTGGTTTTCGGAATGCCGCTTTTGGGATTGTCAAAGGTGGTGTCGGGAGTTCCGGTCTTTGTGAATTTATATTGAAGTATAGCACCGGTACGATTAGATGCATAGAATACAAAGGACGAGTCCGGCAATATTGTCAGTCTTGTCAACAGATGGTCGAAAGGATATTCGGTGATGTGTGTGAAGACATCAATGCTCCTTGATGCATTATGGTTGAAACCGGAATCGATCACCCCTGCCAGCGACAATTTAAGGAGACGCAGGCTGTCGATGCCTGTCTGCACCTTTGAGTCCTGTATAACCGACATCACAAAGTGATTCTCAGATAACTGTGCACAAGTTCCAAACGATATCCTTTGCGCAAAATCGAAGTTGCTGAACCCGTTTGTTCCATAAGCAGGATCAATATTCCCGTCTGCATCCAGTTTAAAGGTATAGATGGTCGAGGGAACAGCATTCTGATACGTATTGGCTATAAGAATAAATCCCCCATCTATGCACGGTATCACATCCCTAAGCGCCAGCCGTCTCCCATTAGTAATTCCTGTAAAATCTATATTTTTATTCCCCTTCCTGCCGTAGGCCTCATCATTTGTTCCGTCTGTTTTTAGCTTCATAGAATAGAGGTTTATATCCCCGTCAAAACGAAACAGGTAAATCCCCGTCTCAGCATTATTCATCCGAACAAAACCCGGATATAAACTCCCAGCTCCCAAAAGTCCCGGGCTGGTTAGTATCCGGTAACCATTTTCATAAAAACTGCTATCCAACTTCCCTGTGCTGTCCAGTTTGCAGACAAACGAAATCCCGTAGGGATTGTGCTCATAGGTGGTTGATTTTTCGTAAGCAAAGGTTCCAAACGCATAGGTGTTATACCTTTTATCACGTACAAAAGTATTCAGACCATGTTCAAGTAAAGTAGTATCATCAAAATTGATATTTGTTACACCCTGGTTGCCAAAGCTGTTATCTGCCGGTAATACCGATTGAGCAAAGGAGGAGAAAGTGAGCAATAGTAATGTAGCAATTCCTGAAAGTACCTTCATCGCGACCTGAGGTTAGTTTGACGACAATGTTAACGTCCAGGCAGGTGCTAAATTTTGCCTCCCGGCGCTTTTTTGCAAGAATTAATATTTGATATAAATGGTATTGCTGTGTACGGAGGGTACTGAATGTCATAGAGAAAAATGAGGTTGGCGATGCTTTTTACAGCTCAAGCCGGGATGCTTAAAAAAAATGGAGGACCCTTCAGTGTGCCACCGCTGATCTTAATTTCACCCTGACATATTGTTGCAGGAGATTGGGATAGACGTTAAAAAGCAGGTTGCATACTGTCAGGGTTAGGATCCAGTAGTAATGTCCCAGGGCTCCCGCATATATTGTCATAGTGGTGAAAAATATGAACAGCGAAAAATGAAATTTCTCAAAGAAATAGGTTTGGTAGTATTGCTTCCTTACTGATGCGCGGTTTCTGGAAACTACTTTAAAACCGGGGTACTTTCTTTTCATAAATGCATTGATCAAACTTCCGTTTTGGGCAAAGGCATTTATATACTTCACGCCGATATTTTTGTAGAACCGGGCGCTCCTGCTGAGCTGTATGGCGTCAAAAAATGAATTGGGAAGAAAGACCGGGACAAAACTGAGCCCCAGCAAAATATATACTGTTTTTAAAGAGATATACCTGTAACAAAATATTGCCAGGGGCAATAAAAACAGGGCCGTCCACAGCAGATTGGGTATCATATTGTACACTGCTGCAACGTAACCTGCCTTTTGAGACACTATTTGCCGGGAGAAGAGCGCCACTCATTCGATTTGGTATAAAGTTACGCATCCCCGTCCGGTTAAAGGACATCTCTAAAACCTGCTTCGTTTTGCTCTCTCCTTTTCCATATTCGAACAAAGCAATACCCTTTTGATACAAGCCTGCCCACCATTGTGCCGGAACTTTGCATCAACAACGGGAAGAGTCCGATTCCTGTCACGCAGGCTCAGCTAAGACAAACAGCTAAGATCGGCCGCAAGAGTATCTGTTCAATATCCTAAAACTATCTTGAGCAAATTAAATGTGCTGCCGGCTGTCATACATACAAACAGAGATTCTGTTACAAATTCCTTTGATCTGGATACATCTATCCTGGCATTTGTTCTGAACTTTACTATACGAAAAAATAGTGGCATGAGCATTTGTAGGTGCTAAAATAACCATGTAAGCAAAAAACAGCATGCAAACCATATTAGGAGCCAATGGACAGATCGGTGAAGAACTGGCAAGAGCGTTAAAACGTAATTTCACTTCCGATATCAGGATTGTAAGCAGGAAAGCGAAAAAGGTAAATGATACCGACACGATCTTTTCTGCGGATCTATCTATTCGTGAACAAGCCATTGAAGCGGTGAAAGACAGCGAGGTCGCTTATTTCACTTTAGGGCTGCCGATAAATTCGGGCCTGTGGGAAAAGCAGTTCCCGCTCATTACAAAAAACGTGATTGATGCCTGTAAGATCAATGGAACAAAGCTGGTATTTTTTGACAACACCTATATGTACCCTCAAGATGACCGGGTACTTTCAGAAGAAACACCTTTCGCTCCCATAGGAAGAAAAGGCAGGGTAAGAAAAGAAATGGCGGAGATGGTTTTAACGGAAATGCGCTCGGGCAAACTGGAAGCGGTGATTTGCCGGGCTCCCGAGTTTTACGGGCCGGGTAAAACGCAAAGCATTACCAATACTTTAATTTTTAATAACATCAAAGAGGGAAAAAAACTGAAAGTTCCGTTAAGTGCCAATAAAAAAAGAAGCCTGATCTGGACGCCAGATGCAAGCCGCGCTACTGCATTGATCGGAAATACACCGGATGCTTTTGGCGGGACCTGGCATCTTCCTGTAGATGAAAGCCATCCTACCTACAGGCAATTTATAGCATTGGCTTCGGAAGTGTACGGTAAGGAACTCAAATACGCCGTTGTACCAAAATTTATCTTTAAGATAGGTGCAATATTAAATGAGAGTATGAAAGAGTTGCTGGAATTGCTTCCGAGATATGAACATGACAATATATTTGACGATTCAAAATTCAAGAAACGTTTTCCTGTATTTCAGGTAACAACTTACAGGCAGGGAATGGAGCAGATTAAGAACGACCCGCTTTAGCACAAAAATAAAAACAGTAATTTAGTAATACATAAATCTGAAAATCAGCAGATGAAAACTCCCGCAAAAGTTTCATCCATAAGTGCATTGCACCAGTTTTTAGGATTGAAAAAACCATCCAATCCGCTGATCAGTGTATTTAACTTTGATGATGTACAACTGGAGCCGCAAACGATTCTCAGTACAATAACAACGGATTTTTATGTGGTTGCCTTAAAGAAAGATTGTGCAGGCGGTAGATGTAAATACGGTCAGCAGTATTATGATTTCGATGAAGGGATGATGTACTTTATCGCCCCGCACCAGGTGTTACAGTTTGAAGACGTTCTGCTGAACGGCGTGAAAGGATTTGTGCTGGTAGTGCATCCCGATTTTTTTCAGGGCTATCCTTTGGCATCTCAAATCAAAGGTTATGGCTATTTTTCGTATGCAAGCAATGAAGCACTTCATCTTTCCGAAAAAGAAGAAAAGTCCATCATGGATATTATGGAAAATGTCAGCCGGGAAATAGATAGCAATATGGATGCGTTTACACAGGATTTACTGGTGTCTAATATTGAGCTGTTATTGAAATATTGCGACCGTTTTTATAACCGGCAGTTTCTCACCAGAAGGAAAGTCAACAGCGATTTGCTTACCAAACTGGAAGCCTTGCTGGATGATTGTTTCAAAAATGATCAATTGGTTGTATCTGGTATTCCTACCGTTCAATTTGTAGCGGGTGAGTTGCATTTAAGCCCCAATTACCTCAGCGATATGTTACGGGTGCAAACCGGTCAGACCACTCAGCAGCACATTCAAAACCGGTTAATTGAAAAAGCAAAAGAGCTTTTGTCAACCACAGGAATGTCTGTATCTGAGATTGCTTATTACCTTGGTTTTGAGCATCCGCAATCTTTTCATCGTTTGTTCAAAAACCGTACATCGGTATCTCCTCTGGAATTCCGGCAGTCTTTCAACTGAATAAGGCAGCTTTAAAAAACAGAGATTCAGCTACAAACTTCATTGATCAGGATACCGGCACCGAAAGTTTTCCCACGAATTTTGTTATTAAGCAATACTAATTCCATAAGCAATGAAAAAGCTCCTGTTGATAGTAACTAATGTAGATATGTATGCAAGCGGCAGGCTGAAAACCGGTTTGTGGCTGAGCGAACTGACCCATATTTACCACAGTGCAAAGGAAAAAGGCTGGAACATTGCCATTGCAAGTCCCAAAGGCGGCAATGTGCCGATTGACCCGGAAAGCCTGAAACCCCTCGTCCTGGATAAAATTTCCAAAGACTATTACGAGAATCCTGCGTTTATGAACGAACTGAACCATTCCCAAAGTTTGGAAGCCATAAACAACGATGCTTTTGATTGTGTGTATCTGGCAGGCGGGCATGCTACCATGTATGATTTCCCCGATGATATCAATATCCAATCAATCATCAGCGATCAATACGAAAAAGGGAAAATGGTAGCAGCTATTTGCCACGGCGTTGGCGGGTTACTGAACGTGAAACTTTCCAATGGTGAGTATTTAATCAAAGGGAGATCAATGACCGGATTTGACTGGTTCGAAGAAACGATAGCAAGACGAAAAAGAGAAGTGCCTTTCAATCTGGAGGCAGCCATTAAGGCGCGCGGAGCTGATTTGAAAAAAGCTTTTATACCGATGACTTCAAACGTAGTGGTGGACGGCAATTTGATTACTGGGCAAAATCCTTTCAGCTCAAAAGAAATGGCAAAGGTTGTTACCAGGGAACTTGAAAAATAGTAAAATTGGGATGACTGTCAGAAGGATATTTAGTGTCTGTATCCTGAAATTACGGTGTCGTATAATGGTACGGTGAAATTATAACAGGAAGAAACCACCGAACTATTTTTGCAATTGTGAACATGATTTATGGCATTAAAAACGTGAAGTATGTTAAGTGAGAAGGAAGTCGCATTGCTGTATGAAACATTATTGAGTACACCGGGCATGAATGATGAAGCTGGATTTGCGCATACCCCGGAAGAATGTGTTGTTGCTGGCTAAAGTGATCGAGAAAGGGCTGCAGACCAAACCGGGCGAATCGCTGGAAGGATTGTTACGTGCAGCAGGCGAGGGGAGCCAGGAAGCGCTGCAGCAGATCAGCTCGGAACTATCACAGAAAGCAGGGTTATCGGATATGAGTGCCAAGCTGCATACACTACAGCCGCCGGGTAAAGAGAAATGATCAACCGGAGGTTACCCTGGGCATGAAGGGTTTTTCTTTTGCTGACTTTTTTTTGGGGTAACTGATAAAAGAAAAGTTGCCGGAAGCGTCATCGTACCGGTAAACGGAATCAGGATTTTGTGGCCTTCCACAGTAACCGGAAGGTCATGAATAGTAAGGAGCAGACAGCTACCAGCATGATGCCTGCGAGCCTGAACAGGTTTGCCAGCAGGAATAATAACCCGGATACAAGCTGCCTGCCCTGGTTGCGGGCAGCTTTGTTGGATACGGGCAAATAATATCTCCTATTACCAAATTGCAAAATGGCCCGGACGCCGGGGCCTGCTATTGTATAATTGCCTGCATTTAACCTTTTCATTGTAAAAATGCAACTGGACCGGTTGGCTTCTTCTCCAGTATGTTTTTTTCATGGTGCAAGTTTTCTGTTAACATCTGAATCACAAAAGAATAATAGAATTATCTATATTTGCAACACAGTAACAAAAATTAATTGTTCAGGCAACCGCACATACAAAAACTGCTCTCAGGTGTAATGCTGCTCCTTTTTGCATTCAGCATTACGTCTAAACGTTTTTTGCATGACCTTGTCGCCGATCACAAAGACACCATAGCCTGCCAGGATAACCTTTCGGCTCATCACATACATGCTGCCGGCTTTTATTGTTCCTGCGACGACCTGGTGGCTGAATCGGTATATATGAGCGGCGGCAATGCCATTGAATTAACCGTTCCGGCGGTGTTCATCGAAAAGACGCCTGCTTTCTCCGGGAACTATCATTACATATCATCCTTCTTTTCCGACCTCAGGGGACCACCAGCAGCTATTTAACACTTCATTCCCCGCATTTATTTTTTAAAAAAACGGTCTTCTGTTTTCGGTTTCGTGTTTATTCATTTATTCATCAGGTTTTGAACAGGCTATTACTTCTGCCATTGTTGCTGCTGCCGGCATTGTCAGCACTTGCACAGGACTGCTCACTGGATCTTTCCGGTTACATCACGGATACGGACACAAAGGAAAAGCTGTCCGGTGCCACTGTTTTGATCAGGGAAACCAGTCAATTCATGATAGCACAGTCCAATGGGTTTTACAGATTTGAAAGGCTCTGCCCCGGCACATACACCCTTGTGGTAGCCCATGTAAATTGTGATACCCTGCGGGTGGTTGTAAAACTTGATACCACTACCCGGCAGGATCTTCAATTGCCGCATAGCCGGAAGCAACTGGAAACGGTTACTATAACAGGCGAACGCAAGCAGGATATTGCCACCAATGCTATAACAGAGATAAAAGCAAGGCAGCTTTTCAGCGTTAGCGGGCAAACGCTGGGAGAAAGTCTCAAAAGCATTCCCGGGCTTAATTCCATCCAGACCGGCCCTTCTGTTTCAAAGCCGGTGATACATGGGCTGCACAGTAACCGGCTGCTGATCTTAAATAACGGCATTCGCCAGGAAGGGCAGCAGTGGGGAACGGAGCATGCGCCTGAAATAGATCCGTTCATCGCCAGTAAGATCACTGTCATAAAGGGAGCGGCTAGCGTGCGCTACGGCTCTGATGCTATTGTGGGAGTCGTACTGGTTGAACCCAAAGCGCTCAATCCTGAAAAGAAATTACAGGGTGAAACTAATCTTGTTGCGGGGAGCAACGGCAGGGCCGGCGCTGTTTCCGGCCTGGCGGAAGGAAAACTGACCGGCGCCCTGAACGGATTTAACTGGCGCATGCAGGGCACTTTAAAAAGAGCGGGGAATTTCAGAACAGCTCATTATTACCTGAAAAATACCGGTCTTGCAGAAGATGACTTTTCTTTAGGAAGTAATTATAAAAATAAAAAAGAAAATTTCGGCGCCGAGGTTTATTACAGCGGGTTTCATAATAAGGTGGGCATTTTTGAAGGCTCGCACGTGGGGAATGTTGCTGACCTGGATGCAGCCTTTAAGCGGGAGAGACCGCTGACAGCTTCTTTCTTTTCGTATGATATCAACAGGACTTACCAGGATATTCATCACCAGCTATTAAAAATTGCTTCCTTTTATAAGATAAAGAATGCAGGCAAAATTGAAGCGGTATATGCTTATCAGAAAAACAAGCGCGATGAATATGATATTGACCTTCCTTACAGCAGCGATCCCGAAACATTGAAATTACCACAGGTCAGCTTCCAGATAAAAACACATACGCTCGATCTTGTTTACCATCCGGAGGTAAAAAATAATTTTACTGCCACCTATGGTGTTAGCGGTTCAACGCAGGGAAATGTTTTTAAAGGCATAAGATATCTTGTTCCCAATTTCCGGAATTACGGAGGCGGGGCGTTTGCCATTGAACGCTACACTAAAAAAAAGCTCTCTGTTGAAGCAGGAGTAAGATATGACTACCGCTGGCTGCGGGTATACAAGCTGAACAACAATACGCTTGAAACCTATTATAACACCCATACCTATCAAAACATTACCGGCACTGTCGGGAATACTTACCGCTTTAACGATAAGTTTTCTGTAAGCGCAAATATTGGCAGCGCGTGGAGAGCGCCGAGCGTGAATGAGCTTTATATCAACGGGATACATTTAAGCGCTGCGTCTTATGAGAAAGGCGATTCATCCCTTCGTTCAGAACGGTCGTATAATTTCACCCTGTCTTCGCGCTACGAAACAAACAGGTTTTTTGCGGAGATCGTTTTGTATGATAACATCATTAATAATTTCATTTATGCCAAACCGGCTTTACAGCCCATTACTTTGATCAATGGCACATTCCCGCTTTTCAACTATACCCAGGCTGATGTAAACCTCAGAGGACTTGATCTTGAGTTGCAGTATAGCCCTGTCAGCCAGCTTGCGGTCAATTCCAAAGTTTCCATTGTTCGCGGGTGGAATAAAGATATAAAGGACTACCTGGTATTCATGCCGGCAGACCGGCTTGACAATACCCTTAAATACCAGCCCGGCAACTGGCATACCTTGCAAAACTGTTATATCAGCCTGCAAAATATTACGGTGCTTCGGCAGACAAGAGTGCCCCCTAACAGCGACTATGTGCCTCCGCCTAAAGGCTATTCTTTGTTTAATGTAAGCGCCGGTTTTGAACACCCGGTAAAACATAAAATATTTTCCGTTGAGCTTGCCGCTTATAATGTCACCAATGTGGCCTATCGCGATTACCTGAACAGGTTCCGGTATTATGCCGATGACCTTGGGATGAACATAGTGCTGCGTACAAAACTGACTTTCTGATCATGCATTTGAATTTTTTAACCATAAAATCTGAAAAATGAAAAAAATCACAGGCGTACTGGTATTGTCTCTTGTACTGGTATTTGTTTACAACAGTTGTAAAAAAGAAGAAAAGACGGTATCGCCCCCGGATCCTGAAAATGAATTTCTCACCACCGTGCAGTTGATCATCACCAATGCATCTGACCCCACAGATAAGCAAACCGTTGCTGTGAAGCAAATGCCCGACGAGGACATTGATTATTCCGATGCCACAATAAATTTAAAAAAGAATACGGTATATGATGTTTCGGTAAAATTCCTTGATGAAACAACCAATCCTGCGGGCGATATTACCAAAGATATCTATGACAGGAGAAATTATCATCTTATATGCTTTAACGTTTCAGGCGCCAAGCTCACTGTTGAGCGTACTGATAAGGATACCAATACGCCTGCGCTGGAGATAGGGCTGGAAGATAAATTCACTACCGGCGATGCAAGCAGCGGCTCACTGAATGTGCAGTTGAGACATCAGCCCAATGCAAAAAACGGCTCCTGCGAACCCGGTTCTTCCGATGCCGATGTTGATTTTCCCGTAAACATTAATTAATCATTCAAAAAAGCATATCAATGAAAAAAGCATTATTGACCTTCCTCATCATTTTGGTAAGCCTGGCTATCTATGCGCAAAAAAAGGATTCTTCTGCACATTTTGTGCTATCGCTCAATGGAGGTATTGCAAGCCCCATGGGAAATTTTTCCAAAGGAGATTATAGTGATGAAAGATCAGGCTTTGCCCAGACAGGCTTTCATTATAATATATCGGGCGTATACTACCTGAATAAAAGCTTCGGCATCGGCGCATTGGTGGGGTATTCACAATTTGGGCATAAAGGCCTGCAAAGCCTGTCGGACGGATACAAAGAGGATTCAGGCACAGACAGCACCACCCTGCTTACCAAAGGCAATACCAGGAGCCTGAGCTTCCTGGCAGGCCCTTATTATTCCTTTCAGTTGGGCAGTAATTTTTCTATTGACCTCAGGGTGCTTGGCGGTTACGTAAATACCAACCTTTCCGGCTTTGATGTGTATTACGAAGACTATACAGATAACGTGATGACACAAAAGGAATCTTCCGCCGGTGCTTTCGGGTTCCAGGCAGGCGCAGGCATCAGATATAATGTAACGCGTAAGATAGGAGTGCAGGCCAATGTTGACTATTTTACTTCGAAACCCAGATTTGATATCAGCTATGAAAATTTTGTGGTCAATTCGGGAAGAAAGTTAACGACCTATAATGAATCTGTTGCCGGGTTTAATACTACTATCGGGGTAGTATTAAATTTCTGATAAAGGCAATATGAATACATTCAGATGTGCGTTGGTTTTTCATGATAGGCCTGGTTGCATTGGCAGCCGGGCTTTCTTTCCACTCCAACCGGATAAAAGGAATTTATAACAATATAATTTTTGTGAAGAGAAGATACGCGATATGGTGCATTTTTCTGGTGTTCAGCACAATTTGCCGTACAGTTTATGCCCAGCATAATATAGCGGCCGGGTATGAAAGATGTGCTATCGGGAATGTCATGGAAAAATATTTTGCTGATCATCCTTTACGGAAAACTGCGTTTGAGCAGCAGCAGCTTGCATTTCAAAAAAAATACGAAGTCGTCAGGAGAGAGCGTAATAATATAGCTCCCAATCGGCGGCTCAGCGGCATTGTGACCATTCCCGTGGTAGTGCATATAGTATTGGAAAATCCTTCTCTTGTTACTGATGAGCAGGTGCAGGGACAGATAGATGTGCTCAATAAAGATTATGGCGGCGACAATG
>MKWG01000028.1:0-148622 GCA_001899685.1 Sphingobacteriales bacterium 44-15 | reverse complement strand
GCCGGGTGAGCAGGATCCCATAAAATACACAGCAAAGGGCGGCGCCGACAACTGGAACCCTGACGAATATCTTAATATCTGGGTATGCAGGATGGATGGCGACCAGTATCTTGGATATACTTTCCTCCCCGGGTTGGGCATAGCGCGTGCAGAAATGGGCTGCGTTATTTCTTACCTGGGCTTCGGCACTACCGGTACCGCACATGAGCCTTTTAATAAAGGAAGAACGGTTACGCATGAAGTAGGTCATTATTTTGACCTCGCGCATATATGGGGTGCTAACGGATGTATCGCTTCCTGTACAGATTCCGACGATGTTGATGATACACCCAATGAAGACAAATGCTTTTATGGATCGCCCTCGTTTCCACAAACGGATAATTGTAATACCACCACACCCGGTGTGATGTTTATGGATTATATGGACTATTCGGATGATGCAGTGATGTGTATGTTCAGCGAGGGGCAGGTAGACCGTATGGAAACTGCCATAACTTCTTTCAGCGAGCTTACACCATTGCTTAACGCTAACGGCTGCGTACCTGTTGCCATATACAATAATGATGTTGCGGCGCAGCAAATACTATTGGGAGATAATGGTATTACTTATTGCGACAACCAGGTTGTGCCCCGTTTGCAGATAAAGAATACCGGTTCGCTTATGCTGAGCAGTGTTTTAATAAATATATCAGTAGATGGGCAGCCGGCCGTAAGCAAAGCGATCAGCCTGCAACTGCCGTCGCAGCAAACCACCACCATTACCGGAGACGCTCTTTCTTTGAGTGAAGGCTATCATACCATTAAGCTGTATACTACATTACCTAATGGCGTTGATGATCAGTTTACCGCCAACGATACCGTGGAAAACGTGTGCTATGCTACCGGAACCACAGGCGCCCCGGTAAAAGAAGGCTTTGAATCTTCTTTTCCCCCCGCGGGCTGGGGAATATCAAATACTACCGGTAATAAATCATACAACCCGGTGAGTGTGTCAAATGCATATCATTCGGGGCAATATTCATTGAAGTTTGATAATTATCATTACCAGCTTTTTGGTAATTATGCTTTGCTCAGCACGCCCGGTATGAATATCCCGTCCAATGCCGACTCTGTTAAGATCACTTTCTGGCGGGCGGCTGCCCAAACGGTCAGCTTTTACAGCGATACGCTCAACATATTATTTTCTACGGACTGTGGGCAGACTTTTACGAGCGCTTATAAAAAAGCAGGTGCATCCCTGTCAACGCACAACGGCGTGATAGATGCGGATTATGTGCCATCTGCCGGTGAGTGGGTTACCGATACCGTTGACCTAAGCCCATACATTGCCGGAAAATACAGTGATGTGATCGTACAATTCAGGGATATTAACGGTTATGGTAATAATGTATATCTTGATGACATTAATATCTACGCCGTAGTACTCCCGCCTGCGCTTAAACAGAAAGGGCACCTGCTTTCTCCCAATCCCACTACCGGGCAACTGCTGCTTCAGCACTATCCTTCAGCTTCGGGGCTTCAGGCTGTTAAAGTGTACAGTGCTACGGGACAACTGGTATGGAAAGCGGATTTCAGCAACGCTATCCCTCCCGGCAGATTGCCGATCAATATCAGTAATGTTGCCACCGGCATTTATTTTGTAAAGATTTTTTACTCGGACAGAACTGCGGTGACACAAAAAGTATTGAAAATAAATTAATCATGTGAAGCCGCCTGCCTGATATAAAGTAATGCTCTTCTTTCAGGCTAAAACTCTTCTAGGGTGATTTCGTTATTTGCCATTGCGCCTGCCATATTTCCTGTTGCAACGGCATTGGCTACAGAACGCATTGGACTTTCATTGTCGCCGCAGGCAAAAACACCGGCTACTGTTGTCTTCTGGAACATATCGGTTTTTACCAGGCCCTGCTCTGTCAGTTCGCAACCCAGCATGTCAGGGATCGGGCAATGTTGTTCGAAATCGGGGCGGGAATAAATAGCTTTGATCGCAAAAGCTGAATTGTCTTTGAAAACGATTTGTTGGATTTTGCCGCTTTCGTGTTCCAGGTAAGCAATTTCTTTTTCGATTACGGGAATATTATGTCGGGCGATCTTACCGCCTTGTTCCTGCGTCAGCGTGGATTTTCCGTTGGTAAAGATGGTCAGGTCTTTTGTCCAGTTAAGAATAAGCTGAGCATAATGCAACGCAAAATCGCTGTTGGCCAAGATACCCGTTCTTTCATGCCTTACTTCGTAACCGTGGCAGTACGGGCAATGAATAACGGAGATACCCCAGCATTCGGAAAAGCCTTTGACATGAGGCATTATATCTTTGATACCTGTGGCTGAAATGAGTTTCTTCGCTTCATAGGTTTCGCCTGCCTGTGTGGTAATTGAAAAACCTTTTTCAGTTTTCCTCCCGCTGACAGCAAGCCCGGCTACGAATGTTACGGTATTATATTTCAATACCTGTATTCTGGCTTTTTCAGCAATGATGGCCGGTTGCTCACCGTCCTGCGTAATGAAATTGTGCGAATGCGGCGTTTGCCGGTTGCAGGGTAAGCCGCTGTCTATAATAAGCACATTGCGCAAAGCCCGTCCCAAAGTCAGCGCAGCGGAAAGCCCTGCGTAGCTTCCGCCTATAATGATCACGTCGAAATTTTTGCTGTGAATCATACAGTTGAATTTTTAAAATGTGTTTATATATCTTCCGGGAAAGGGTCATTAAACCGTATCTTTTTATCAAACAAATACTGCTCACTGTCCTGTAACAGGCATTGTTCTAAATCCGTTACTATTCTTTGCTTATCCATATCCTGCCCGATAAAAACCAGCTCGTTCAGCCGGTCGCCCCATTGCTTGCTCCAGCGGCTTTCAATGTATGTTTTATTGTGAACATAGCCTGCGTATCGTATCCTTTCCTGATACGGCATGCTGCACCACCATACGCCTGCTTTCTCCAATCTTGAGGAACCGCCCGCCTGTGAAAAATTGAGGGCATCATCAGGTCTTGATGCAAGCCAGAATAATCCCTTAGCCCTTATGATATGCTGTGGATATGCTGTATTCAGATAAGACCAGAACCGTTCAGGATGGAAGGGCTTATGACTGCGAAACACAAATGAACCGATACCATATTCTTCCGTTTCAGGCGTATGGTTTTCTGTCTCCAGTTCTTTTTGCCAGCCTGCCGAGCTTTGCGCTTCTTCAAAATCAAACATTTTGGTGTTCAAAATTTCTTCGGGCGCCACTTTACCAAATTGCGAAGCAATAATTTTAGCGCCCGGATTGAGCCTGTGAATGGCTGCTTTTAAAAGCCCGGCTGTACTTTCATCAACCAGATCAGTTTTATTTAAAATAATCACATTGGCAAATTCCACCTGGTCGGTCAGCAGGTTTACGATGCTGCGCTCATCGCCTTCCATATCGGTAAGGTTACGATCCTGCAACAGCTCGTCCGTTGCGAAATCCTTAAAGAAATTAAAGCAATCCACTACTGTTACCATGGTATCAATGTAGCTGAACCTGGAAAGGTCTATGCCATTTGCTTCGTCAATGTAAGAAAAGGTTTGCGCCACGGGAACCGGCTCACTGATACCCGTACTTTCAATAAGCAGGTAATCAAAACGGTTCTCTTTTGCCAGGCGCTCTACTTCTTTCATCAGATCTTCCCGGAGCGTGCAGCAGATGCAGCCATTGCTCATCTCCACCAGTTTTTCTTCTGTACGCGAAAGGGTATTTTGGTTTTCTACTAACCGGGCATCTACGTTCACCTCGCTCATATCATTTACAATTACGGCAACTTTTAACCCCTGCTTATTATGAAGAATATGGTTTAGCAAAGTGGTCTTCCCGGCCCCGAGAAAGCCACTTAAAACAGTTACGGGCAGTTTTTTTGATTTTTCTTTTCTTCCGCTTATTTCTGAAAACATTTGCATGATTTAATGAATTAGGACCCCCTGGTGTGATTTATTATTTATGCTCTTACAGCACTTTTAAGAACGGCTGATATAGGTGCTGAACCAGTGAATTACATTTTTCAGATGCTGCAATCCATAAAGGCTGATAAATTTCTGTGTCTCAATATCCGAAGCATCGGTATAAACGGTCAGACGTTCCCTGGCAAAATCTTTGGTGAGCCGGATCTTGCAATCTTTTTCGATACAGTTTTTCCATTGTTCATAACTTTGCGGTATCATATTAATTTGTATTTTTAATGCAACTTAGTTGCAAATATAATAGAAACAACCTAATGCAACACCATTGCATTAATTAAATTTTATTGAAAATGAGGAATACTATTGCCAGGACGCAGATACTGGACTTAATAACGAATTCCAAAACAGCTTTATCACACGCTGAAATAGAACAACTCCTGGATGGGCTTTGTAACCGGGTTACCATTTACCGTGTATTGGAGCGTCTTGCAGAAGACCATCTTGTTCATAAGATCATTAATGTGGACGGGCATTTAAAGTTCGCTGCTTGTCATAATTGTAAAGATCACCATCACGATAACCACGTACATTTTAGCTGTGTGGAATGCGGTTCGGTTACCTGCCTGGAAGGAGTGGAGCCGGTTTTTAAAATACCCAGGAAGTATAAGGTGCAGGAGATGAGCTTTATGGTATCTGGCCTGTGTCCGGATTGTGCCTGATCCGGCAACCCGTGATACATGCATTATGACCTATGCAGCCAGTAGTATGTAACGATTTTCCTTAATACCCGTCTTTTTTTTGACAATTGCTGCAAATCCCCTTAACAATGACCTCCACATCTGTTCCGGTGAATCCGGCAGGCAACCGGACAGGCGGTGTGGGAACAGTTTCAAGACAGATGGTCGTGCCGCAGACCTTACATGTAAAATGCATATGCTTATCGGAGTATCGGGATGGATATCCCGTATTATCTTTTGATAAGGCATAATGTAATTTGGGGCTTGTGCCCGGCAATGGATGAATAATATTTTTCTGAAGAAACACTTCTACTGTCCTGTAAATGGTAGCCCTGTCAAAACTGACACCCAAAATCGTTGATATCTGCTTGTGACCCAGAAATCCCTGATGCTCCATAAAGGCAGCCAGCAGCGCACACCGGGCAGGCGTAACATGTATCTTTTTTTGCTTTAAATAAGTTGCTATATCAGGCAGCATAAAATTTAGTTTCATTAATGCAATTAAGTTGCATTAATACTTATTTTTGCATTTTAAATGTCCGCTATGTCCATACGCACAAGAATAAATTATGACCGCCTGGGGATTTTCACATCTGTCGCCTGCGCTATTCACTGTACCCTTCTTCCATTATTTATCAGCAGCATTCCTTTTTTAGGAATTGACATTCTTGAACACGAGGGTGTTGAATGGTGCATAATCCTGCTGGCGCTTCTTTTTGGTGTCCTGTCACTTTATCATGGGTATAAGCAACATCATCATAAATTATTCCCTCTTTTGTTATTTGGCATTGGCTTTACATTTCTTATATTGAACCAGCTTACCTATGAACGTTTAATTTACCTGTTCATTCCTGCATCTGCCGTATGCATAATATCGGCACATTCATTAAACCTGTTTTATAGCCGCAAAACGCAAAAATAAAATGCGATACAAACACCTGCTAAGCCATACTGAATATTACTTTACTTCCTCCGCATCACGAAATATGTAAATAAAATCATTCACGTTGGTGCCATTCAGCTCCATGATCCCTTTCACCGCCAGGAATTGATCTGTTTTAAAGCGACGCGGTTTGGTTTTAAACTTTAAGGAAACGACAGATTCCGGCCCACTCTGCCCGCAAAAAAAACAGGCTGCATAGGGATTTCTGGATATAGCATATAAGCCTCCCTTAACATCAAGCGGTATCATATACCCCTTTATGGACAATTCTTTATTACTTAATCTTTTCACGCTGTTCCCAAAAACCGGGTAAAGAAAATCCATTTGATAGTCTTTGTTGAATCTTTTAATAAATGTTACATCTTCCAGCATCTGCCACATTATTCTGGTTACTTCGCTTGGTGCAGCCGGCGTATGAGATCCATCTTCGTTTTTACTTACAGCATAGCGGAACAGGAGTTCCTCTGCCCGGGGTGGTGAGGGAGTATACACAAAGCCGTTTAAGTTGTTGAATCCATGCCGGCATATTGTAGAGAGATCTGTGCAGGAAATCAATGCAAACAGAAGGCCCCAAAGCCCATATTTTCTTATCTTATTCATGCGTCAGTGTTTTTGAAATATTAATAAACCAGGCCTTTATTGCAGGTACAGAAGCTGCCAACATGCCGAGCAGCAGTGTAAGTACCAATAGCTGTACACCTCCAGGAATATTCAATGTCCAGGGCTGTATTTCAAAATGATAGCTGCTTTCAAAACTTGCTGATAGCGCCCAAATCGCCAGCCTGCTCAATAATATGCCGGCAATAAACCCGGCAATACATAATACGACGCTTTCCAATACCAGCAGCATGAGCAGATCAACACGCTTTGCGCCCATTGTGCGCATCAGCGCCAGCTCATATTTTCGTTCCTTAAGTGAATTGAAAAGAGATATAAATATGCTCAATGCAGAAAGCGCCATAATTCCCCAGCCAACATATTGTAAAGTATCTATGCCAATACCCGTAAGCGAAAACAGGCGGTTCATTTCAATGGCCGGCACTGCTGCCATCATATTGGTCTGCGAATTAATGATCCGGGGAAGCTGTACACTGCCCACAGGAGTCCGGAATTTCAACAGCACTGCGGTCAGCTCTTTTCCATGGTGATCATCGTTTTCGCCGTGTGATCCCGCATTGGAAGCATTCACCGCTTCGCCGTCATTATCGTCATGGTGATGATGCTCATGGATCTTCCAGACGCTCTCAATATTTCCTATGAAAAGATTATCCACTACTGTGCCGGCAGGTTGCAGGATGCCAGTCACTGTGTACGCTTTGTCCTTATGTTCTTCCCCGTGTCCGTCCGTACCATGTGTACTGTAAAATTGGCTGCCTGTCTGCAGGTGAAGTTTCTTTGCCAGCGAATAACCGGCGACTACTTCAAAATCGCTTTCATACAGGCTGCCTGTCAGAATTTTAGCACTGTATTTATCCAGATAATCCTTCGTGGTTCCCACTATGCTATAGCCTTTATAAGAATCCCCGTATGCTAATGGAATCGCTTTTTCTACATAAGGATGCTGCATCCATTTTTCTGCCTCTGCGTATTTGATATTCCCGGTGGGCGCATCTATATGATAAATGGCAGACAGGATCAATTGCAACGGACTTCCTTTGGCCCCGATCACCATGTCTACATCTTTGATATTCCCCGTAAACTGCTTTTCAAATTGCCCCTGCAATAACAGCAGCATGGAAATAATTCCGACACTCACCGTCAGTAATACCCAGCTTAACAGCGTAGTAAGCGGTTTCTGCAACAGGTTACGGATGGCCAGTTTTAAGATCATACCAGTTGAATGCTATGTTGAAAAATATTTTTTAACCGCTGGTCATGCGTTACAATTACCAACGCGGTTTTATTTAAGGCGGTCTGCTCCTGCAAAAGCCGGGCTACCTGAATACAATGCTCATCATCAAGGCTGGAAGTAGGTTCGTCAGCCAGTATCAGCCGGGGCTTATTGATCAAGGCCCTGGCGATGGAAACCCTCTGCTGTTGCCCCTGGCTGAGTCTTGCCGTTTTTTTACCAGCCTGGTTGGCAATATTCAGCTGTTCCAGCATAGTCATTACTTTTATACTATCTCTTTTATTACCGCTCAACCACTGGGCCAGCAGCAGGTTCTCCAGCACGTTGAGCGACTGTACAAAATGAGATCGCTGAAAAACAATTCCAATGTTTTTGCCTCGGAAAGCATCTGATCTTTTCCCGTTAAGTTTTGCAATGTCAGTATCCCCGATTGCTATTGATCCCCGCGATGGCGTAAGAATACCCGCCAGCAAATGCAGGAGCGTTGTCTTTCCTTTACCGGAAGCGCCGGTGATCAATAAGACCTCACCTGTATTACAATAAATGTCCGGGAAATCAAATGACACGGCAGGTGAATAAGCAAAATGAAGTTCCCTGGTTTGTAACATGACTTTATTTTTTTACTTCCATTCCCGCAGCTTCAAGCATGAGATAATGCAGATCTGTATTTTTTACAAAAGGGTTTAACAGCTCACTGCCGGGACCATACATAGACAGCTCTACGTAATCTCCCGAATGATCCATTGACCCCCAGCCCACGGAAGTGTAGTTTCTCTGTATATCTGCCAGGTATTGAAAAGGAAGCTTCCGGGGATTGTAAATACCTGCTTCATCAAGGCGGGTATAATGATTCAGGAGCTCAGATGCTTCATCCTTCTTCAATATCATTCCCTGCGCATATTCTACCCTTTCGATAACCTGCTCTACTGTAAAATTCCTGTTGATCCCGTTCAGTATCCAGTCGTTGGTCTGCCTGAATTTTTGAATATTATCAAAGTTCTTATCAGCAGCATCCCCGTAAAATATACCCGGGTTGGCATTTCCGTGGTCGGTCGTGATGACTACAAGCGTTTCTTTATCTTTTTTCGCAAAATCAACAGCAACTTTTACGGCATCGTCAAACGCTATCTGGTCGTACAGCAAAGCTCCCACATCATTGGCGTGAGCAGCCCAGTCCACCTTTCCGCCTTCTACCTGCAACGCAAATCCCTGTTTATTATTGTTCAATACTTCAATGGCCTTCTGAGTCATCTCGGCAAGCGTAGGTACAGCTTCACTGAGCGCCTGATTTTGCGCACGGTCAAGAGAATAAGGCAGACCGCTATCGTAGAACAATCCCAACAAAGGATTACCGCCAGATGGTTTAATCCGGAGCAGGTCGTTTCTGCCGGTAACAACCGTATAGTCCGCCTGCCTGTAGTCTTTAATCAGGTCACGCTTATCCTTTCGGGTAGCGGCCATAAAATTATCAATGCCGCCGCCCATCATTACGTCGAATCTCAGGGGCAGGTATTGCAACGCAATTTCATCCATATCTCCCCGCTTATTATTGGTAATACAAAAACCTGCCGGCGTTGCATGAGTGATAGGAACCGTGGTAACACAACCCACTGATTTGCCTTTGTTCTTGAATTTTTGAAGTATGGGAATGTTTACACTGCCATCTGCATTTACATTCAGTGAACCATTCTTCACCCTTACACCACCGCCCCAGGAAGAACTGCCCGCGGCAGAATCGGTCACCAGCGAGCTTGCGGAAGCGGTATCCATCAGCGCCCTGCTGATCGTTTGCCCATCGTATAAGCTTAGCCAGGTGCTGCGCCTGCCTTCCTTGCGTTGCAGCAGCAAATCGGCCATATTGAGCGTACCGGTGCTCATTCCGTCGCTCACCATAAAGATGATATTGCGGGCTTTTCTTTTTAACCCTTTTGCAGGAACGGCTGACGCCTGCAGCTGGTTTTGACCCAAAAGAGTGCTTCCTAAAAAAGCAAGTGAGCCGTTGCGGAAAAAGTCTCTTCTTTGCATATTTTTTGTTTTATATGGTCTCCAGGTATAATTGCTGCAGTTCGCCGGCAGTAATATCGGTAGTACTGATCGTATGCACCAGCACGCCCTGTTTCATAATGCCGATCCTTGTGCCCACATTTACGGCATTGAATATATCGTGGGTAGCCATAAAGATGGTCTTGCCCTCTGCGGCAAGCCCCTTGCATATCTCCGTAAATTCCGCGGTAGCCTTGGGATCAAGCCCGCTCGTAGGCTCATCCATCAGGATCACGTCTGCATTTTTAGCCAGCGCAATAGCGATCCCTACTTTTTGCCGCATGCCTTTTGAATAAGCGGACAGCCGCTTGTAATGCGCCTCTTTTTGTAATCCTGCCCTGGATAAATAACCTCCTAACATTTCATCTGAATATTTAAAACCTGCGAGCCGGCTGAAGAAATCGAGATTCTCTATGCCGTTCATGTTTCCATATAATTGTACTACCTCCGGTATATAGGCAATAAATTTTTTCGTATCGGATTTACCCGGTAATACTTCTACTCCGTTAATCAGCGATTTGCCCGAGCTGGCTTCCGTAAAGCCTAAAAAGAGGTTAATAGTGGTTGTTTTACCTGCCCCGTTCTGGCCTAAAAGACAAAATATTTCACCTTTTTCAAGTTGCAGGTTCAGGTTGTTTACGGCAATAGTGCCGTTATACTGTTTGCTGAGATTAACTGCCTGTAAAGTCTTCATGTTTTACGTTTAATATGATTGATAATAAAAAAAGCTGGTGCTTTCGCTGCTTATAGGTTCATTTTTTTTCTAAAAAATTACCAGATGCCAGCCGGGTAAATGACAGCGTCAGCAAAACCAGTCCTGTTGCCAGCAATACCAGTAGTGAAAAAACTACCTGCCTGTAATCAATCACAGGTTTAAATGTGGAGACAGGAAGGTTATCAAAATCTGCTTTGGTAAACCGGTTGTTTTTAAAAAATATCCTGTCGTCCAGGTAACTGTTCCATGTTTTAAAATAATGCCACGTCGCCGTATCAAAAACATAGATCTGTTTACTGTCACTTGCAGCAATACCGGTAAGAATGGATTGCGTAAGCAGTGCCGGCGAACAATAATTTAATTTACCGGCGGTACGAATGCGGTCTTCAAGCACCTGGTGATAAGGCGTTTCCACCCGTTGCACTTTGTTATCGAGCACCGCATGCGCAGCACGTATCCACCGGGGATTATACCAACCACCGGGAAGCGTATCACCCGGAAGGTTGTTGTACTCAGGATGTATTTTGTAAAAGCTGTCTGCCACGGCAGTACGGGGAATGGCAAATACTTCGGCATTCGCTTTTTGCACCGCAGCCGCCAAAGCTATTTTATTGACTGCCGGGTATTTTGCGGAAAGAAAAGCATTAAAGGCAGCAGGCAGCAGCATGCCAAAGGCAAGCCAGATACTGATAAGGGAGAGCGCATTAAACCCGGATGGCTTTCTCAAAGATGCAACCAGTGCTACAACACCTGCCCATACAACGCTGTAAAGCATCGTGGCTGCAATAAATAAAAATATTCTTGCATCGGTCATGGCCCCGGCTATAACGGCCGCTGTTAACAGCAGCAATACTGCCGGCATCACAATGATCAGCCAGCGTACAAAAAGTTTTGCAAAGAATATTGTCCTGATGGAAACCGCCTGCACGGCAAGCAGTGGTAAGGTACCCTCTTCTTTCTCGGCGCTCAAAATGTTATACGAAAGCAGGATAAAGTACAGCGGAAGCAAAAAAACGATCACAAAGCTTAAATCAAGATGCCCTGCCAGTTGCTGCTGCGGGTTGGTGATCTCTCCGGATAAAGTTTTATTGCTGTAACCGGTGGCATACTTATTGTAATAATATGTGCCTTCTGAAATCTCGATCGCGAATGTATGCAGATCTCTTTGACCGAAGGCCAGTGCCGCTATACCATCAGGCCGGTTATAAAAAACCGTTTTGTATAGTGGATCATATTCCCATGCCGTTGAATCATGCTGCTGAAGTCCCAGACTTAGTATATTCATGTTAACAGCAACAGCATCCTGCAACAGAGTAATCTTGCGTTGTTGCTCCTTTACTTCGCTGCTGCCATACCAGGCAGCATATATGCTGATAACGGAAAAGATCAATGTCAACAGCCACAATGTCCTGCTTCGCTTTAACTGCAGCCATTCATATGCGATGATCGTCCTGGTCGTGCTCATTATACAATATTTATTTTTTTGGTTGACCGGATCAATAGCATGCTTAATGCTACCCATACCAATAATGCTATAAAGGACACCGGTTGCTGCCGGATGCTCCAGGAGAGGGAGGGCGCCGAATAGTGAAAAGGGGTTACAAGCTGATAAGTCTCTGCACCAAACTTTGTTCTCCAGTCGCCGCCCCTGGTATGCTTTGCCATAAACTCATTCATGGTATTTACAAAATACAGGCGGTAATCCTCCGCGGCATCCTGGAAATGGATAAAATGAGCGTAGTCTGTGCCGCTGAGCGCCATGCTGCAATATTGTACTGCCTGGAAGGGGTTGATAAAAGATCCCAGCAGGCTGATATTGTTTTGTTTTGTGAAAATGTTCCTTACTTCGGCTATCCGTTTCCGGTACACTTCGGTAGTATATTTTTCACTTTCCATCATAGCAATGGCATCAAAGTTTACAGGCAGCTTTGTAATGGTATCTACAGCATATTTTTTTAAAGTGGACTGTAAAAGCGCGTCCCTTCTTTTATCCAGGGGATTATGACCGTCCAGTCCGTTTTCAACATCGTGTTGTACAAGGTTGGCGTATTCAAACTGCGATGGTGTGGCATACAGTGTGCTGCCTATATTGCTGCTCACCTTAGGAACGATGATCACAGCCAGCATCCAGAGGCTTAACAGTTTCATCAGGGAGGCCTTGCTTGTTTTACTGTAAGTGGATATCACAACGCTGATCGTAATGATAAAGCCTGCATATAAAACATAACTCAGCAACATCCAAACAAAACGCTTCACAGTGTCTTCAGTGCTTTTAGCAGGGATGAAAAGCAAAGCGGTCAGGCTCAGTAAAGCGATCAACCCGGAAATAACCGCCCAGTTGCCTAATATTTTGCCTGCGACAATTTCGGGCAGCGGAGTTCCATTACCCACCAGGAGCTTAAGGGTATTATCTTCCCGCTCTTTGCTTACGGTAGCAAAGCTGAGAAAAATGATCAGCAACGGCAGGATGGTTTGAAGTATAAAGGCAGGCGTAAGCTCCCCGAAACGTACCAGCGCATCAGCATCTTCGGCCTCGCTGAACTTGAAATCATCCTGCTTATGCGGCTCTAAAAAAACCTGTGAGCCGGTATAGGTATCCAGCCCCTTATCAAACAAGCTCAACGGCGTTTTCAACCGGAAAGCAAAATTGCCGAAATGCGCAGCGCTGTGCGGGTTTTTAGGCGATTGAGCCAGCCATTCGCTACGGCTTAGCTGCTGCGCTTCCGCCCTTGCTTTGTTCAACTGCTTTTGATTAACAGCCGAAGTAACGAGCGCTGTTGCAAACAGCAGCAGTAGCACTACTGCTACTATCCGGCATTTCTTTTCCCGCAGGAGGCTTTTGATTTCTTTTATTGCAATGGTTCGTATCATGACCTGTTTTTTTACCAGTTATAATTAATGCTCACCTGCATGCTCCCGGGCGCACCGGGGAAATAATAGCTTGAACCAAAAGAGCCAATGGCGTATCGTTTATTGGCCAGGTTAAAGGCATTGACAGCCAGACCAATCTTATTATATTGATAGGAAAGCAGAGCATCCCAAACGCTATAGCCAGGTAGTTCCAAACCATACACGGAACGTTTTGTCGCCTGCCTGTACCCGGCGCCTGCTTTCAGTCCTTTTAATTTGCCATTGAGCTGATAAGTGGTCCAGAGGCTGAATGCATCGGACGGCGTATCGCCGAAGCCCGTTCCTTTTTCGCCGGCAACGGTGCTTTTGCTGATGAATATTTTATTGTGCGCATAATTGGCGAGCATATTCCATTGCTTAGTAAGATTCCCGGTCAGGGTGATCTCTATGCCGCGGCTGGTTACTTCACCGGTTGTCACCTGCCTTACCCCCGTTGCATCTGAGGGATCAGGTTTTAACACGTTTATTTCTTTAATCAGATACCAGGTAAGCGTGGGCACCAGACGTTTTTGAAAAATCTCAGCTTTAAAACCCGCTTCCACCTGTCTTGCTTTCAGTGGCGGAAACGGCCCGCCTGATGCCCTGCTATTAGAGTACTGAGGCTGAAATCCTTCAGCATAACTACCGTAGACAGAAACAGATTGCAGAGGCTGGTATACCAACCCGATCTTTGGGACAAAGGCATGTGCTTTTGAGCTGTCAAAATACTCCGAACCACTGATGAGAAAATAAGACCTGTTGAGATAATCATCGTAGCGTATAGCGAGCAGCGCCTTCCATTTTTCAGAAAAAGAAACCTGATCCTGCAGGTAAACGCCGGCGGAGCGGGTAGGCCCATACTTCTCATTGTCGGCATCGTAATAGTCAGGCGTTATACCGGCAGTATTAAATACCGCGTAGTCGGGATGGTTGATATCAATGACAGGTGCATACCAGTATTTTTCTCCTTTCGGGTAATACTCGCCGGCATTGTTGTAATCAAAGCCTGCCGTAATAAGATGCGTAACTTTTCCGGTGTTTGCTTTATAGTTTACAAAAGCATTGATGCCATACCCTTTCAGGTTGCCTTCATAAAAAGCTTTCATACGGGTAATGCTATCCGTACGCGGGGAATACCCGCCAGGCTGGTAAAAGCCGGCATCGGTTTTCCTGTCAGCTATGCTTAGCCAGATGTTACCTGAAAGCTTATCGTTGAAATCATGTGTAAGACTTAACTGCTCCTGTATACTGTGCGCATTGAATTTACTGTCATTGCCGGCATACCGGAAGCTTACCGGAACAGCAAACAGGGCGTTTGCACCAATCACCGGCAGTCCCGAGCTGGGCGATGTCTGGTTCTGCGACTGGATGATGGTAGTAGATGTTAATTCTGTATTAGGGCTGATGTTCCAGCTTACAACAGGGGTGATGGTTATGCTTCTGTTCTTAAAATCTTTATAAAACGAACCGCCGGTTTCCGCACCGACATTCAGCAGCGCTGACAATGTTTTTGATTTATTCAGCGAACCGGTAACATCGGCCTGTACCCTGAGTAACCCAAAGCTGCCGGCGGTAATATTCGCACTGGTTGCAAAGTCCTTCTTCGGTTTTTTGGTAATGATATTAATAGTGCCCCCAATGGCGCCGTTGCCAAATAATACGGATGACGGTCCTTTTAACACTTCCACTTTTTCGGCGTAAGGAATCTGGGGTGAAGAGGCCAATCCGAAATAGCTGCTGCGCTGACCGTTGATCATAAAGTTGGCGGACGAAGTAAGGAAACCGCGCATGTTCACATAATTAAAATCGCTTTGTTCCGTAACGCCGGCGACATTCTTAAATACATCGCTCAGGCGATATACATTCTGATCGGCCAGTACCTGCCGGGGTATTACCTGTATGGCTTGCGGGACATCTCTGAGGTTTGCATTGCTGCGCAAAGCAAAATCAGACGTGAGCAGGGTATAACGCCTGTTTTTTATGCCGGTTACCACCACTTCGCTTAATATATTCTGCGATCTGTTGAGTTGCAGGGATAAGACAAGGTTCTTCTGTTCAACCGCTATATTTTGCTTAACAACTTCCTTACCCGTAAAGGAGACTGCAATAGTATAAGAGCCGGCGGGAATTGCGGAAAGACTGTAGTACCCGTCTGCACTGGTTATTGTTTTGTGAACAGTTCCCTGTAAAAAAACGGTAACGCCTTCCAGGGGCTGGCTGGCTTCGTCCACGATCTGCCCTGAAATACCGCCGGTTTGCGCAAATGAAAAAGCGGCTGTAAATAGTATAATAACAAGTAATAGTTTTTTTCTCATTGTTGATTTTTATTAGAAGTAATATTTTAAAACATGTTTGTCACCTTCCCTTTGATATAATCTTTCCTGTATCAAAATCATCCGCCCGTATGTTTATAACCGCTCCTGCTCATCTGTCTTTTTACTGCTGCCTTTTATTACATCACTCCCGATATGATAATGCAGGGTTATGCCTATCCTTCTTGTGTCTGATTTATCATTATAATAATAGTCTGTTACGCTGCTCTGGGATACGCCGCCATACCGGGTAGTATTGAATATATCACTGCATGTTAGCTGCAGATCAAGCTTGTTTTTCAGGACGGATTTTTTCAGTCCTATATCTGTATAAAAATTTGCACGGGTTATATAAATGCCACGCAGCGCTGCAGAATAATATTGCGTGGAAACATCCATCTTAATGCCTGCAGGGAATTTAAATTGTTGTTGCAGGAATATAGCCGCAAACCATTTTGACAGTATTTTTTCCCCGCTAAACTGGGCTATCGGGTAACTCATGTAACTGATATCTGGCATGAATTGTAATTCCCAGAAAGAAAAAAGTTTCAAAGGGACAGATGCAATTATATCTAGCCTGTGCATGTTCCCGAGGTTAGCTGCCAGGCTTTTAATAGAAATCCCGTTATTATCTATAATGAGCTTTCGGTTAATGTAATGACTGCTGTGTCCATAGCTGAGCGTAAGAACATATTTTTGTTTAAGGGTATACCCCACAGAAGATACCCATGCCATTTCCGGGAGGAGGCCGGGATTGCCGGCATAGTAAAAATATTGATCGGTATACCAGCGAACGGGATTGAGCTGACTGTAAGAAGGCCTGTTTATCCTTCTGCTGACAGAGAAGCTAAGCTTGTCGCCCGCTGTTATTTCCTGTTCAAGCGAAAAAGTTGGAAAAAGCCTTGTATATTCCCACTGATTGTTTACATCCTGCTTTACAGTATGCCCGTCTGCTTTTGTATATTCCAGGCGCAAGCCTGCATCCATACTGGTTTTATTGAGTTTTTTTGAAACGGAGATATATGCGGCAGCTATCCTTTCTTTATACCTGAAGTGGTTCGACATATTTTCCACTTCCACGTAATTGCCATTGTACAGGGAATCAAAACGGTACCGGTTGTCATTTGCTACTTCGGCGTATTTTAATCCCGCTTTAACAGCAACCTTTTTCAAAGGAAGCTCTGCATCCACCTTTGCCGATCGTATGCTGATAAAACCGGGCTGGTGAGAGCGCAGCACATTTCGCCCCGTAAAATCTCCGTTCGCGTCATCTCCGTCGGTTGCCATAACAGCGTCCGAATAATTACGGTAAGCAACGTAATGCGTTTCCTCTGTGATCTTTTTTCCCGCCGAGTCTATATCAAACCTGTAATTGAAATTAAATGCGTCATAATGATAGGGTTCGATAAGCCTGTTCGAAGATCGGATTGAAGAAAGCAAACTGCCGTTCATCCCGGTACTTTCAACTGTTGAACTATTGGTAGCCTTCCAGTCATCAAAATAGCCATTGTAATCAATGCTGATCCGGTGTTTAGGCAATGGCTGCCATTCAGCTCCAAGGCGCCAGGAGTAATATAAAGGCTCATCGGCAGACTCGCTCTGTCTGCTCAGCTTTATGGATTGAATATTATCCCGGATGGTATTACCACTGTTGCCTTTCCACAAACTGCGCGGCATTTTAAAATCAAAAGCGCCATAAAGGCTTAGTTTTTCAGAGCGATGGCTGACAGAAATATTTTCACCAGCCATCCGGTAATGGCCTGTTGTAAGCCCTGATCTTATATCAACTGCGTAACCCTTTTGTACATTTTTCTTTGGTATAATATTGATGATGCCGGCATTGCCTGCTGCTTCATATTCAGCGGAGGGTGTAAGGTTCAATTCTATTTTATTGATGTCTTCGGCGCTGATGCCTTTTAAATAGTTGGTGAGCTGCGTGCCGGAGAGATAGGTCATTTTTCCGTCCACCAGTATGTTCACGCCTGATGATCCGCGCAATATGATGCTCTCATTTTGATCAATCGTCACACCAGGCAGTTTCTTCAGTACATCAAAAGCTGTAAGTCCCGGTGCAGTTGCGTCATTCTGCACATTGTAAACAATCCTTCCTTTATCAATTTCTATAGGCTGCTTGTTCTTCTTCACAACTACTTCCTTCAACATGCTGTTATCTTCTGCCAAAACGAAATGATAACTGTAACTGCTTTCTGGCGGTTCAACGGTTATGGTATCGCTTGTCATACTGGTATACCCCACATGAGATGCCGTAAGCAGATACCTTCCTTTTAAAAGGTTTTCAAACCGGAACCTTCCTGAACTGTCGCTGGCTGTATGGAGCGGGTTAAATTTATTACCGGAAACGGGACGCAACATAATGGTTGTTTGAACAAGCGCTTCCTGCCGGTTATTATGAGCAGTGCCGCTAATGTTGAATGACTGGGCAAACAACATCTCAGTGATCAACAATAATGATATTGTGATTTTTAATTTCACGAACAGGGTTGTATATGCATCAGTATGCCGGTGAAGGCGGTTGATTTTATCCTAACATTTTATTTATGTCATTTGTCAGAAGCGCATAAATGAAACAGCCAACTTATACCAGAAGCTGTATAAGATTGCTTAAGACAGATAATGAATGTCAGGCTAAAAAAGGAGGCCCTTTATTTTGAAAGGAGAAGAAGGGGGAATAGACGAATCTGAGTGTATAATATCCATTTTGCGAGGAAAATTCGCAGGGATTTGGTACTACTGGAAATATAAAATCGTTGTGATAAGTAGAATATTGATGGTGGCAAACAGGGCAGTTACTGTCATTAAAAAGCTTGGTGCCGTTTGTAAAACTGCTTTGTTTTTGACCGGCACTTTGCACAGATCCTTTCGCGGTGTCGTGATGATGCCACAGTTGAACTGGCGTTGCAATAAAAGCATAAACCAACAGCAGAAAGAGCGCTACAAGTTGACGATATCTTTTATTTAAATGCATATTCTATTGCAACATGGTTGCAAATATAGGAAAAGTTATAAATGAACATATTTATTTTTTCGTAAGGATTATCCGGTGGAAAATTATAGCCCGAAAAGCAAGTTTCCTGCCTCTACGCATTCTTCAGTTTTCTACCTTGAGGCACATGATCCTGCAGCCCAGCAGGATGCACAATGAGAACAATCCTGTTAATTCCTTGCCGGACCTTTTAATCCTGTTCGTATTTTATATAGTAGTTTTCCCATCCTGTCGAAACCTTTACTACACAACAATCACAAAAGGTTCTATTTTTTGAATACTGGCATCGTCGTTCCTTCGTGGAACAAATCCAATAGACTCCTGACCGAAAGAAACCAAAACCTTTAACCCAATAACCCGGAAAACCCCTTAACTAAATCCCGATCCTGGAAAAGCAATTGTCCTAAAAAACCGTTCAACTAAAGACATTGCAGCAGCGCTACAGAAATGTGGTGCTGTTTTTTACGTGCTTACTATCAAGAAAGAACGGGAAATAAATTTATCTCTTTCAGAGGTTTTAATATTGGAAACAATCAGGCAAAGAGCTGATAAATCGTTGCTTGATAAGAATTCAATAAAAGGACTGCTTGAAAAAAATCTAATTGAACCGATAGGAAGGGCTGCTAATAAAGGGTATATACTGTCAAAGGAATATTATTCCTATACTAATCAACCGGCTGTATATACACGGCAAAAAGATCCTGGTATAAACAATATCCGGATGCAGGGTTATCTTCACCTTAATAAATTCAAGAAAGCCAAAATAGCAGACTTTGAAGCGCTTTTTAATGGTATACTAACCAGAGAACAAACTACATATTATACCTGTCATTTTACAACGACTGCTATAATTCGATTGGCTGTGGTTAGCCACTTGTCTTTTTTGATCTTGATGCGGCACATTTTTCCAGCCATTCAACGCTGAATGGGTCAATAGTGCCAAACCGCTCAGGGTTAAACGCGGAAAGGTCATAAGGAGACCTGACACCGGCAGCAAGTTCAGCCACAGCGAGTCCTACACCCCCTGCTACAGAGATGCCTGCGCCGCAACAGCCTCCGGCAATGAGAAAATTTTCCGCGATGGGAGCTTTCCCGATAACAAGCTGTCCGTCAGGAGTGTAACCCGAAAATCCTGCTACATAATATTTAATGCCTGTCTCATAAAAAGCGGGAAAGAATCTTGCGAGCTTATCTGCGTTTTCGGCCAGATCATTCATCCCTTTGTCTTCACTAAAAACAAAGTGGCTGATGTCGGGAGGGATCTTTTCAGGGGAAGTATAGAGCGATCGTTTTTCTCTCACTCCAAACAAGAGTCCCCCGCCTTCAGGTCGTGCATAAGCCTGTGCATCAGGGAGCAAAACAATAGGACTATCCTCAGGAAAGATATCAGACTTCTCAGTGATCCAATACTGACTTCGCACAGGCGCCATGGGAATACCGACCTGCGCTTTCATTCCCCAGACGGGTGCCCACGCTCCTGCTGCATCAATCACTATATCTGCTTCCACATTGCCCCGGGAGGTTTTCACCCCGCATAAAACATTATTTGCATAAAGCAACCCGGTTACCGGGCACCCCTGTACTATTTCTGCTCCGTTATGTTTTGCGCAGCGTGCGAAAAAAGTTCCTAAAAGATAGGGATCACAATAGGCTTCGTCAGGCATAAAGCCGATTTTCATGGCCTCACCTGTATCAAGCCAGGGGGCCATGCTGCGGGCTTGCGTGCCGGTGAGATAGTGCGCAGGTTGTTTGAATTCTTCAGCAATTGTCATTAAGTCTTCAAGCTCCCTGACCTTTGGCTCACTGACGGCCAGATGCATCATGCCAACAACCTTCATACCAAGAGATTCTCCAAGTTGAGTTTCCAGTGCTGACACGATACGATAGGTCTCCATGCTAAGAGGAATATACGACCGCTTGGAGCGGATTATAGTCATCAGCGCTGCAGCACGGCTCGTAGCAGCATTGCATATTTCATTCCGCTCAAGAACGACTAACCTTTTGCCCGGATGATTCCTGGTGTAGTAATAAGCAATGGCACATCCGAAAATACCACCGCCTATTACCACAACATTTGCCTTTTTAAATACAGAGGACATAATAGAAAGCGGTTGATAATAAGTAATATGAAAAGGCTCGTATTTTACCAGACACGTGTATATTCTGGAAAAGGACGCCCCGGCTGTGGCCAAAAGGTGTAGTTGCAGTTATGCTCATAGCACTTCCTTATAGCAGAGCATTAGAGCTGTTGTAAGAATGGTCTTCGCTCCCGTCCTAAAATCCTGCGCTTTGTAATGTTTATGTTTTCTGCCTTCTTCCCGCCGCGATCAAAATCTGCCCGCACAATACAGAGCAGCTTGGTCCATTTGTACCTGATCCTGCCGTGATCCAAGGGTCTTGTCCTGTATTTCTCCCCGAGTTCCCGGATAAAGTCTTCGAGTTTCGCATTGCTGAGCTTCTGAGCCAGGGTTTTGATCCTGTGGCGTTGCCGGAGCATGTAATACGATATGCAGAGTATACCCATGCAGGGTAACAGGATAAGGGTTGTCATGGACTATGGTTGAAAATTACAATTAGAGGTTGATGCAAGTTAAAGAAAGAAGGAGAATGACGCAACGGCTAACAATAAAATAACATTTCTATGCCTGGTAGATTGCTCAACCGTGTCAGCATAATGATCTGTCAAAAATACCGGCGCATGTGTCAGTTTGATCAAAACTCATTATTATTTTTGTTATAGTTTTTCGTAGGATATTGGCTCCCTCACGATCTCCCTGATGTCGTTCAGCAACCCTATTCCAGACACTTCCAGATCTCTTGAGTTATAAAATCAATGAGCCATACTGCCGCTTCGAGCAGGATATGCCGTTCATATTTTTTGCGAAAGGTCTCTGCATCTTCCCTTCGCACCTTGATGACCTTGTAGTTGTTACCATCCGGTATAAGAAAGGTTATAATTCAGGACGACTACATCACTGCGAAACTGTTCAATCTCCAGCAGGGTTTTCATGTAATATGTATGAAACATACACAGCTTCTTTTTCAGGAAGATGCCTTTTTATTCGTCGCGGCTTTAGCTTTTGTCTTTTTTAGGGCTTTCCTTAACAATTTCGTTACAGCACCTGCTGCCAGGATTTTTCCTGCTTTTCTGATCTTTTTGACAAATTTCTTATCGCCTACCGCTACCTTAATTTCGGGGAAACTTTCTTCCAGTTTCGCCTGTATCTTTTTTCGGAGTACTTTTTTGTTGTGTGTTTTTGCCATGTTTTTTTATTGATAAATCAAATAACGCAAACTTAATAATAAGATAATGTTTCTAATGTTAAGTTTTACAGCTATTGATTTGGTTGTTCCAACGGTAATAATTTAAAGAAATCATAAAGCACAGCTGCCGGGTCAATATACCAGAACACTTTGCCCGTCGCGATATTTTAATAATATGATAATATACCCATTCTCTTTTTTGTGCCTGCAGGTTGAACATTTGCAGCATGTTCAGGGTTTTTATTTTGAGTATAGGGCTTTTGGCACTTTCACAGTGCCTGCACAGCCAGGAAACCCAGTCTTCCGAGCTCGATTTTACGGAAAAGCTCAGCAAACGTTTTCCGGATTCCGCCTTTACACTGCTGAAAGAAGTGTATAACCGTTCTGTTGAGAAAAAAGACTGGCTTTCTACAGGCACCTGCCTGCAGCAGATGGGAGAGATTTGCTTTTACCTCAGCAATTATCCTAAAGCCATTGAATTTCACCAGCAGGCCGACAAGCTGTTCCGCGACAGGAATGCGCAGGAACAACAGGCCGGCAACCTGAACGATATGGGCATTGTATATTATTACAATAGGCAAACCACACAAGCGCTCAGGCACTATAATGAAGCCCTGGCTATTTACCAACGGCTCGGTCACCGGCAGGGCATGGCCGAAACCTATGGCTGCATCGGGCATATCTTTGAAAAACAATCACGCTACGACAGCGCTTTTTATTTTCAGCAGCGTGCCCTCAGCATTTACAATAGTATCCGAAACAAAAAGGGTATTGCCAAAATATATGAGAACATCGGCAGTATCTACGAAGACCTTGCCGGCTACGATTCTGCACTGGTATACTTTAACAATGCATGGAAAATTTACCAGGCAACCAATATGGAAGTGGACGCTATCGAAGTACTCAACAATATCGGTGATATTTACCGCAAAAAGGGATCATATAAAGAAGCGTTTCGCTGGTCGTACAGGGCGCAGGCGCTGGCAGAAAAAACAAACGACCTCTACCAGAAAGGCGCCGCCTACCGCGACCTGGGGAAAACATGGAACCTGGTGGGCCAGAATGACAGCGCATACCATTATATCGAGCTTTCCCGCAGGGCTGTTATTGATGTTTACTCCTTAGAGAACAACCGGCAAACCGCTTTCCTGCAGGTGATATTTGATATTGCCCAAAAGAATGAGGAGATCAACAGGCTGGAAAATGAGCGGCATGTTACCATCATCACGGCTATCGCCAGTCTGTTGGTTATTGCACTCCTGGTAATACTGGGATGGGTGATCATTAGCCGGCAAAAACTGAAAATAAGAAATGAGAAACTGCTGAGTGAACAGGAAAGACGCATTCATGAGACAGAACGGGAGCTGATGCAGCGGGAGCTTACCAACAAGCAACTGAAGGAAGAAAAGCTGGTGCAGGAACTGGAGATCAAAAAGAAAGCCCTTGCCACGCATACCCTCCATATTATACAGAAAAATCAATTGCTGGAAAATTTTAACAGCCGCCTTGAGGTAATGGTAAAGGATGAAAAAAGAGACCACAAAAAACAATTGCAGCAACTTATCCGGCAAATACACGGCAACTTTAACCACGACCAGCAATGGGAAGAATTCCAGGAGGGCTTTGAACAGGTACACCTGCAATTCGTTGAAAAGCTGAAAACCCATTCAGATAACCTTACCGGCAACGACCTCCGCCTGATCGCGCTCATTAAGCTCAATCTTTCTTCAAAGGATATGGCTACGTTGCTCGGCATATCCCCGGAAAGTCTCAGGGTGTCACGGTATCGGCTCCGCAAAAAACTGAAACTGGATCAGGGAGAAAGCCTCAGCAGGTTTATACAGTTCATGTAAAACGAATGCATCACAATTTGCTCATGTTACGGTAATGATTTATTAATTGTCGTTTTTGTTTCCTTGATTACTATTGATAATCAACTTATTAATTACTCATTGTTTATGTTGTTTACAGGTTGTAACGGTCTGTATTAACGTTGTTGCTTTTTTGTTTACACCCTTTATTTTACCTCCTGAGGTGCCTTTAACAGTTTTGCATCACAAAATGAAATTATGCTCCGATATCTTTTTCTATTATCATTTTTTGCCGTGATCCTGAATGTCTCCGCATTGGCGGCGAATATAAGAGGGAGGGTTATTTCCGCGGAAACAGGCGAGGCGATCACCGGTGCTACTATCCGGATAGAGGGTACTTCTCACAATGCTGTTTCCGGCTTGGACGGTAGCTTTCTGATCAGGGGTATCTCAAAGGGAGAATATAAAATGACCATATCCATGGTGAGTTATGCAACGGAAACCATCAACCTTAAAGCAGATGACAAGACGGCGCCATTGGATATTGTGCTGCGAACGACAGCAAAGGAGCTGGGTAACGTGGTAGTTACGGCAGCCAGGGATAAAAGCAGCGATGCAGCCGCCAGGAACCTGGAGCGGACAACAGATCGTGTGCTGAACATTGTATCGTCCCGTACGATAGAAATTTCACCAGACCTTACCGTAGCTAACGTGATACAACGTGTATCAGGCATTACGGTGGAAAGAAATAATACGGGCGATGGACAGTATGCTCTCTTGAGGGGTATGGACAAACGCTACAATTATACCCTGGTAAACGGCATAAAGATCCCCAGCCCGGACAATAAGAACAGGTTTGTACCGCTCGACATCTTCCCCGCCGAAATGCTGGAAAGGCTTGAAGTGACCAAATCTCTTACGCCGGATATGGAAGGCGATGGCATTGGCGGCACCATCAACCTGGTAATGAAGGATGCCCCTGAAAGATTACAGATCTCAGGAAATATCGCTACCGGTTTTAATACGCTGTTCTTCGACCGCCCTTTTTATACTTATGATAAAAGCCAGATAGCCACCCGGTCGCCTTATGAATCTATTGGCGCCAGCTATCCTGCCAAAGCAAAAGATTTTAATGCAGGATTACTGGACGTGAAAAAGTTCGGCTTTAAGCCCAATCTTTACGGCGGGCTTTCCCTGGGCGACCGGTTCTTAAAAAATAAATTGGGAGTGCTTATTGCAGGTACCTACCAGAACAGCCTGCGGGGAAGCAACAGTACAGATTTTCCCTATACCACCGCTACCAGCGATGCTTCCAACCTGCCGGTATTAACTACGGTAAACCACCGTACTTATTCAGAAGAACAGACGCGTGCAGGCGTACATGCCAAGCTGGATTACCGTCTTTCTCCCGGTCATAAATTTCAATGGTATAATGCTTTTATGGACTTTAAGACCTACCAGGTGCGGGATGAGCGCAAAACAAACCTTTCGGTGGGATACGATCCCGACAATAACAGCTACAATCTGAACTACGACAGAAGGTTCCGCTTTACACATCAGCGGATATTCAGCAGTACACTGAAAGGCGAACACAGCTTTTTGCATAAACGCCTGGGCATTGACTGGTCTGCGGTTTATTCAAAAGCTACGAATGAAGTGCCCGACAACAGTACTGTGCATGTGGCATCAGCGGTAAGAAACGGGGTAGAAAGCCCCAGGTCGGTAGTGGTGCTGGGCGGCGCGGAAAGAAGGTGGGAACATAATGCGGACGAAGACAGGGCTGGATACCTGAACTTCAGGTACAATGCCGGAACCGAAAAGACTCCGCTCGTTATTGCTCTCGGTGGTATGTACCGGGATAAGCAAAGAACCAATTTCTTTAACGCTTACGACCTCAGGCCTTACGATGAATCTAAACCTGCAGGTTCGGAAAGGAACCTGATAGAAGGCGTGGACTGGAACAGGTATAGTGAAATAAAATTCGCGGTGTTCAATCCTTCCGGTTCCACCGGCGACCCCCTAAATTATAATGCGTCTGAAAAGATCGCCGCAGGCTACCTGCAGGGGAAATTATCCACCCCGCAGTTTGAAGTGCTGGCAGGAGTGAGAGCGGAGCATACCAATCAGGGATATTACCTGCAGCATGTGGTGCAGGGGCTTCAGAACGAAGGTAACCAGCAATATATTGATGTGCTGCCCAGCGCAAACCTGAAATGGATGCCGGATCGTAAAACAAACCTCAGGATATCTTACTATGAAGCGGTGAACCGCCCCAGCTTTTTCGAGATCGTTCCTTACAGGATCATTAACGAAGAGCTTACGGAAGCCGGCAACCCCGACCTGAAACATACTATTGCCCATAATGCCGATATCCGTTATGAGCTGTTCCCGAAAGCATCAGAGCAGTTAATGGCAGGCGTGTTTTACAAAAAGATCATCAACCCTATTGAATTTGGCATGGTGCTGCAGGGACAGGGTGCTTTTTATATGCCCACTAATTTCGGCAACGCCGCTAACTACGGCGTGGAGCTCGACTATACCAAATACATCTACTATTTCGGCATTAAACTCAATTATACCTATACAAGCTCAAGCATTACCACTTCAAAGCTTTTCTATTATCCCAATCCCGATCATAATGCTACTGACCGCGTGCTGCTGAAGAATGTTGATCAGACCAGGAGACTTGCCGGACAGGCGGCGCACGTGGCCAATTTCACGTTGCTGTATAAAAGTGTGAAAAAAGGAATCGATGCACAGCTTTCCCTTTCCTACACCGGCGACAGGCTTTATGCTGTTTCCAGGTATCTTGATAACGACCTGTGGCAGGGCGGCTTTGTGCAAATGGATGCTTCGGCGGAGAAAAAATTTGCCCGCAGGTTTGTGGTGTTTGCCAAAGCAACGAACCTGCTAAATACACCTGTTAAACTATACGTCAAAAAGGTAAATGCGGCTAATGCCGGGGCTGAAGATTATCAAACGTTCAAAAATGGCACCATGACCCGGGAAGATATCTACGGACTAACAGTAGTAGCAGGTGTCAGGTTCAAATTGTAAACCTCGTGTAAATCAAAATCAATAAAACTGAAAAAATGAAAAAGCAATTAACATTCAGGCTTTTCCTGGCTGTAAGCGCCCTTTTTATAATGGCGGGACAGGGATGTAAAAAAGAAAATGCGTCCGATCAGTCGGTAAAAGGTGTAGCCCTCTCCAAAACAACCGTTACGCTTAAACCGGGCACATCCGAAACATTATCGTACACTGTTTTCCCTGAAAATGCTTCCAATAAAAACGTTAGCTGGTCCACGTCAGATGCCTCCGTTGCTACCGTAAACACAGCCGGAGAGGTTACTGCTGTTAAGCCCGGAACCGCAACCGTTACCATCACCACGCAGGAAGGAAGTGAAACAGCCACCTGCTCCGTAACCGTAACACAGAATGATGCCATCAATGTATCAGGCAATGTGGAAGGTACATGGGCTAAATACTCCGTTGTGAATGTAACAGGACACCTGAAGATCCCTGCAGGGAAAAAGCTGGTGATCGAAGAAGGCGTGGAAGTGATCGTGAGCACCGGCGGGCAGGATGCCAATGATACAAAGATCGAATGGATCGTTGACGGCAACCTGTATATCACCGGAACCGATGATAATCCTGTACTGATTTCGGTGCCTTCTGCCCAAAGAACTGCAGCCAACAGCTTTAAACGCCTGTGGGGCGGCATTATTGGCTCTGCCACTGCTGCAGAAATACTGATCGACCATGCCGTGATAGAATATACAGGTGCCATTACCACTTCAACCTCTCCTTCGGTGGTAAGCGGTTTATTTAAAGCCGGTGGCGGAGAAGGCATGGTAGCATTCAATACCAATAATCCTTCAGGCAGTTATGTTATTCAAAACACTACTTTCCGCAACACCGGCGAAGATGCCATTTATGTACAGGGCGGTAACTGTATATTCACCAACAACACATTTTATGCGGTGGGCGAGGCCGGCGGTGAAGCTATCAATGTAAAGGCCGGCTGCAAAGTGGATGCAGCATATAACCTGATGTACAGCGCCAATACCAACGCATTCAAGCTGTCTAACTCCGGCGCAGATGCCCACCGCGCTCAGGCCCAGATATATGCTTACAATAATACTATCGTCAATACAGGCTGGCGCAGGGATCCCAATGGGCCGAAAGGTGGATCTATATGGGCTGAGAAGGGAGCATTGGTGAATGTTTACAATAACCTGGTTGTTAACGCAATGTTCCGCGCAAAGGCGCCGAAGTGGGGTGAGAACGCCACGGATGGCCCGGACCTTAACAGTAAGATAGACTACAATTATTATGCAGCCGGCCCGCAAACAAGCACAGTGCCGCAGCATATTGCAAACGGTACAGCCTCAGGCTATGATGGCTTTAAAACCGGTGTTAAAGACGCTGTGTACGGAAACAATGACATCTCCGGTACAGCCGCCGGCGATAAAGATCCCAGATTCGTGAATTTCCCCTTTAGTTCCAACCCTTTACTGGATTTTGCTTTCGATGCTTCCTGGAATTTTCATTTGCAGGCAGGCTCTCCGGCGCTCACAGGCGCTAAAACGGATTTTACTCCGTATTTCAGTTCCACCGGCGTTACCGTTAATGGCACAACATACAAATCGCCGGCGCCTGCTGCATTCTTCGGCGCTTTCGGCGCTCAATAAACAGGTGTAAAATAAGCTGACGAAAAAATGAAGGCGGGGCCGTTCCGGTAACGGAGCGGCCCCGCTTAAAAAACGGGCGCTCAAACAAAACACTCATTTATTATAACATTCATGAAACAGGTTACTATACTGATACAGGCGGGTATTATACTGCTCCTGCTTGCACAATGCCGGACCGCTCCGCAATCACTGAAGCAGGAAAAGGACTCAGCGGGAATCATCCGGCCTGCTGTTGTGACCGAAAAGGTAAAATACGACAGCGATGATCCTGCTATATGGATCAACCCCGACGATCCCTCACAAAGCCTCGTGCTGGGAACCGATAAAAATGAGGACGGCGCCTTATACGTATTTGACCTGAAAGGAAAAATAGTAGCGGATAAGGTAGTAAGGAATCTGAAACGCCCCAACAATGTGGATATTGAATACGGGCTATCCCTGGGGGGAAAGCCTACCGATATTGCAGTAGCAACAGAAAGGTATACCCATAAGCTGCGAATCTTTTCGCTGCCGGATATGCAACCGGTAGACAACGGCGGCATAGACGTTTTTGTGGGAGAAACAGGAAGAGACTACCGCGACCTGATGGGCATCGCGCTGTATAAAGACCCGCAGGGAAAGGTATATGCTGTTGTGGGCAGGAAAAGCGGTCCGCAGGACGGAACCTATCTCTGGCAATATTTGCTGGAAGACAACGGCAGCGGATCGGTAAAAGCTACACTCGTTCGTAAATTCGGCAACTACAGCGGGAAAAAAGAAATAGAAGCCATAGCGGTAGACGATAAGCTGGGTTATATTTATTATTCCGATGAGCAGTTCGGCATTCATAAATATTACGCCGATCCCGGAAAAGGGAACGAAGAATTAGCGGTATTCGGCAAAACGGATTTTGCGGGAGATCAGGAGGGTATCAGCATTTACACCGCTACCGACAGCACCGGCTATATTTTAGTTTCTGATCAGCAGCGCAATTATTTCAATGTGTACCCCCGGGAGGGTGCGAAAGGCAATCCCAACCAGCATATACTGATCCGGGCCCTGCATCTCTCCACCGAGGAAAGCGATGGTTCGGATGTGGTAAATGTGCCGCTGGGTAAAGATTTTCCCAAAGGGCTTTTTATAGCCATGAGCACCGACGGCACTTTTCAGTATTACAATTGGGAAGACCTGGTGCAATAATTGTCATAGTGCCATGTCAACAATAACTTTTGGTGTTTCTTTGTGAGAGGTGAGACGATAAATGTGAGATACTCACATTTATCGCCTGCCTGCCATGCCTACGGCATGGTAAACCGGTAGGCAAGTCTCCCGTTTCACGTTTGACCCAGTCATCTTACTATGTAAGATGCAATCAATGCTCCGGTCAGCGCTAACCGAAGTGCCCGCTTATATAATTTTGGGTGAGCTCTTTTTGGGGGTTGTTGAATAGCTCAGCGGTATCGGCTTCTTCAATAATATCTCCCAGGTACATGAATATGGTTTTGTCAGATACCCGTTGTGCCTGCTGCATATTATGTGTCACAATCACAATGGTATATTTATCTTTCAATGAATGTATGAGGTCCTCAATTTTTAATGTGCTGATGGGATCAAGTGCCGAACAAGGCTCATCCATCAATATTATCTCCGGGCGTAAGGCTACAGTGCGGGCAATGCAAAGGCGTTGTTGTTGCCCGCCTGAAAGCCGGGTTGCAGGCTTGTTTAATTCGTCTTTCACCTCTTCCCACAGATAGCTCTCTTTAAGCGCATTTTCAACAATGCCCTTTCTGTCTCCTTGGGGGATGTCATTTATTTTTAAGCCATAATTAATATTGTCATATATACTCTTCGGAAAAGGATTGGCTTTTTGAAAAACCATCCCGATGCGTTTTCTTACCTGGGTTACCGAAATGTTTTTATCGTACAAATCCAAGGATTCCAGAAAAAGTTTTCCCTCTATTCTTGCATCAGGAGTAAGGTCATGCATACGATTAAAGCTTCTGAGCAGGGTGCTTTTGCCACATCCTGAAGGGCCGATCAAGGCTGTAACTTTGTTTTCTGCAAAAGCGGCATTGATGTTTTTTAAAACATGCTTGTTGCCAAACCAGAGATTAAGATTTTGAGTTGAGAGTTTTATTTTTTCTTCAGTCATTATTCCTGTGCTTGTACCGGATATAAAATGCGGTGAGATTTAATAATACTATCACGATCAATAAAACCAGCGCTGTAGCGTATGCCAGTGGCCGTACCTGCTCTATCGCCTGGTGTTGCGTAGACAGCATGTATAAATGATACGGTAATGCCATAAATTCCTGGTTCAACGCCCCTGAAGTGCCTGTAATGTAAAAAGCCGCACCTGTAAATAAGATGGGAGCGGTTTCTCCTGCTGCCCTTGAAAGTGTTAGTACCACGCCGGTTAATATGCCGGGCAGCGCCGCGGGTAATACCACATCTCTTATAGATTCAAATTGTGTAGCACCCAGGCCGAGGGCTGCTTCCCGCATACTTGCAGGAACACGTCGTAAGGCTTCTTCAGTAGTTGTTATTATATAAGGCAGGGACAATAAACCTAAAGTAAGTCCGGCAGAAAGTACGGATGTTCCCAGGCTTAGCCCCTGTACAAACAATGCAAGTCCAAAAAGCCCGTATATAATTGAAGGAACACCCGACAGGTTCCTGATTGAAGCACGGATAAGCCTGCTGAACGAGGTGTCTTTTGCATATTCATTTAAATATATGGCACAACAAACGCCAAACGGAACGGCGAATATTGCAGTGATAACTGTTGTTAATACAGTACCAACAATAGCGGGTAATATTCCTCCTGTTGTCATCCCCTCTGTTGGACCTGAACTGATAAATTCCCATGACAAGGCCGGCCAGCCTTTGGTGATAAGATCAGCTAATATGATCCCGAGAAAGAAACAAACAGTGCCCGTACAGAGCAACAATACGAACCACCCCAAAAAAGCTCCTGTTTTTTTACTGATCATGCGGCGTGGTATTTTCTGAAGCGGTTAACAAAATATTCTCCTGCAAGATTAGCTGCGAGCGTCATTAAAAACAATACAGCAGCAATGGCAAACAGCGCGAAATAATGGGTGGTCTGATAAGGTACTTCTCCCATTTCAATGGCTATCGTTGCAGTGATAGTCCGAACAGAATGAAAGAATCCTTTTGGAAACGCTGAAACATTTCCTGTAGCCATCAATACGGTCATGGTTTCACCGATAGCTCTTCCGACTCCCAGCATAATGGCTGCAATGATACCAGGTGCTGCCGCAGGAATGGTAACAAAAACAAGTGTTTGCCAGCGATTGGCCCCAACCCCGTAACTCGCTTCTCTATATGATGCAGGCACTGCATTAATAGCATCTTCTGCAATGGTGACAATAGTAGGCAATGCCATTACAGCAAGTAAGACAGCCCCGTTAAGTGCATTTAGTCCGTTAGGCTGCCCCGTCAGTGCGGCAATTCCGGGACCCACTACCACTATACCCAAAAAACCTATAGCCACAGATGGAATAGCAGCAAGCATTTCTACTGCAGGCTTTAAAAAATTTTTTAATCGCTTACCTGCATATTCCGAAATGAAAGCCGCAGTGCCAATGCCTAAGGGTATTGCAATCAACATTGCACCGATGGTCACCAGTGTTGTGCTCACTACCAGCGGAAGTATTCCGTAAGAAGCCTGGCTACCCGAAGGGTTCCATTGTGTGCCGGTAATAAAATCAACAGGACTTACTTTTATGAAGAAGGCTACAGTATTCCATACAAGCATTAGAAAAATACCGCCGAGCACTGCAATTACCAGCATGCCTGTGGTTTTGAATAAAAGCTTAAAAACAGCATCGTATCGTTCCCTTACCCGGGTGTTCATTTCAATTGTTTATTATAATATGTAATACCCTTCTTTTTGAATAATGGCTTTGCCTTCATCGCTTTTTTCAAACTGTAAAAAAGTTTGAACTTTTTGCCATGAAGACAGCGGAATAAATTGATAAAGCGGCCTTTGAAAAAAATAGCGTTGTGCTTTAATAGAGGATTTGTCCAGGGGTGATACAGCCGCAGTTCCGGGTCTCTCAGCAATCCTTAGTATTTTTACCCCTTTGGTTTCTGATGATATATAACCTGCGCCTATATAACCGATCCCAGACTCATCCTGCTTTATACTTTCCATTATCTGAGCATTCCCGTTCATTTCTTTTGCTTCCCGGCTAAAAGCTATTCCCAGTTTTTTCTTTATAAAAGAATGTGTACCCGAATTACTCTGCCGCCCATAAATGGTTATCGGCAAATCTTTTCCTGTAACGGGTAACCATGATTTATATTCACCACTCATAACTTTAGAGAGTGCAGGCACGTCTATAGTGTCAACAGGAAAATTTTCATGTACAATTATGGCAGTGGCGTCTTCTGCAAACACAAATATTTTCAGCTCAATTCCCATTTTTTTAAAAAGAAGCTTTTCTTCCTCTGTTAATGGGCGGGAGGAGTTGGCAATATCTGCCTGCTTTTTTAATATGGAGGCAATGCCCATCCCGGAACCGCCGCCGGAAACTGAAATAGTATATTCAGGCTTTATCCCATGAAATTGTTCTGCAAGATTTACGGCAAGATTTACTTCTGTGTCAGAGCCTTTTATCTTGATAATCGTTTGACGATCATTACAAGATATCAGGACAATTAAAAAAAAGACACAGATCTTTTTCATGTTACCAGTTAATATATTACATACAGGGCAAATATCAGAACAGAATGTTAACTCAATATGAAGCAGATAAGTATCCTAAAACATGTTCTTACAGGATTATTCCAAAGCAAGATCACCGTTGGTACGGCCTCCCCCTTTTTTTTAAATCCTGAAAACCGGTTGCTTGCTTTAAAGCACATAACCAGGTAGCAAAAGAGTTCTTCCGAAAACCGGGGGGCTTTAGCTTTAAGGAATTATTCAAGCGATATATAATAGCAGAAATACGCTAGGTGCACTGTTTTTTGTTTTAATTTGTCACAGGATATTTCAGCAAACGGGTTACAAATATTTCAACTGCAGCAATACGCTGACGTTAACCGTAAGTGAAAAGGGCGCCAAATCTCATCGAAAAATGAAAGCTGTAATACACACTGAATACGGTCCGCCGGAAGTTGCCAAACTAATGGAAGTGCCCATGCCAACACCAAAAAGTAATGAAGTGTTGATAAGGGTTTATACTTCTACCGTAAACAGGACAGATGCAGGGTTCCGGAGTGCCAAATATTTTATTTCCCGATTTTGGAGTGGGCTGTTTCGTCCCAAGCATACAATATTGGGTTGTGAATTTGCGGGGACGATCGAAGATATGGGAAAAGAGGTAACAGGTTTCAAAAAAGGCGACAGGGTGTTTGGCTACAACGATGATACTTTTGGGGGACATGCTGAGTTTTTAACTATTGCTGAGGACAGAGCCATAGGAACTATACCGGATAACCTGAGCTTTGACCAGGCCGCTCCGATTTTGGAAGGAGCTCATTACGCATTGTGTAACATCAGGGCTTCAAAAATAAAAAGCGAACAGAAAGCGATGGTCTATGGAGCCACAGGAGCGATAGGCTCATCCGCAGTGCAGCTTTTGAAATATTTGGGAATATTTGTTACGGCAGTTTGCAATTCGAAAAATGTAGCATTAGTAAAATCCCTTGGCGCTGACAGGGTTATTGATTATCAAACCCAGGATTTTAAACAGACAGAAGAAAAATTCCATTTTATCTTTGATGCAGTTGGAAAAAGTTCCTTTAAGGAATGCAAACCATTGCTGACCCGGAACGGTATTTATGTTTCAACTGAATTGGGAAAGAATGCTGAAAACTTATTTTTAGCCCTTATTACTCCATTGCTGGGCGGAAAGAAGGTTATTTTTCCAATTCCGACAATTGATAAGCAAGACCTGCTCTTTTTAAAACAGCTTGTGGAAAAAGGGGAGTATAAACCCGTGATAGACAGGAAATACAGATTAGAACAAATTGCAGAAGCGTACAAATATGTTGAAACAGGACAGAAAACGGGAAATGTTTTACTAAAAATAGCGGAACAATAACATGGCGCAATAGACGGAAAAGTTTTTTACAGAGCTTTTACTTTGTATAACCAAAACCGGTCATTGCTTACTGCAATCAGTTTAGCCCGGGATTGTTAGAACAAGCCTTGTGCTTCAGCCGGTTCGGCGAACAATAGTTCCTCAGCGCTATTTTCGTTGGCATACACTTTTATGCCTTTCAGATCTGAGGGAAAGCTTTCCCACACATATACCTCTGCTGTTACATTTACTTTTTCTCCGGTTTTATCGTTGACTTCTTCATCAGGAACCACACCTGTCAGCGAAAATTCATACAGCCCGCCCTCCGGAGGTGCAATGTAAAAATAAGGTTCCAGGTGGATGTTCGTAAACCCCGGCGTTGTAGCTTCTCCGGTCACTTCAATAATAAGAGAAAGCGGAAATTTTTTGTTAACCGTAACCTGTAATGATGTTACTGACTGTAGCTGTACCTGGTTGCTCATAAACGATTTTGTTGAAGAGTTATAGTTAGTGCCGATGAAAAAGATTACTTCTGTTTCAGGGATGTTGACAACACAAATTGAATCAACGTTTGTAAACAGAGCGTAAAGGCAATATTAATTTCAGTATAATTATTCTTTTTATCTATTATAATTTCTGCCGGGGGCAGGGAGGCTGCGATTTGTCATCATTGTCCCAGGATCAGCCCGGTGCAAAATGGAGCTCGGTTGAGTTATGCATATCCTGCCGAAAACTTAATATTACGTTTATATCCCGTTTACATTGATTGAGTTTATTTACGGCACAATTCTTCAATATGCCTTTTATACCCACATCCTTTCAGGTACCCGCAACGATAACCGAAGATATGATGATCATTAATGTGCTGGACGATGTGCTGGCAAATTCGCCGATACAATATGTCATTGAAGACGAGAAGGAACAAGTGTGCAGGAAGGGCAGTTTTCGCGGATTGAGGATCCAGATGCGGATAGCTGATTTACAGGATGGCGTGTATCGCTTACTTCTGAAAAATACGGAAACCTGTTGCAGCTTCCGGATCCGGAAGGCTTCTTCCAAATGGAAGATCGCTGCAGGGGTTTCCTGAACATTTTCCTGCAGGATCAGAAAAGCGGAAACTTTATCCGGATCAGTGCCAGCCACTCGGCCAGTTTTTTCTCTGTAATCTCGCTGCCTTCTGTGCCTTTCCATGTAAAGCGTACTGCTTTATTGCCGGGACCGGTGATAAAGAAAAAATTACCTCCGGTAAACAAACAGTAGTCCCCTGATGCCAGCTCGGCGATCTTTTTGTAGAACACCGGTGAAACGGTTACCTGAAAATCGGAAACGATGCTAAGATTTTCCATGTATGCCAGTATAAGAAAATAAAGGCAACAGCTATCTGATTCAAAGGGACGATAACTGCTGCCTTAAATAATGCCGGTGTGTAAACAAATTAATATAACTCCTGCAAAGTGATAGCACGACCGGTCTTAATGTTTTTTCTGCCCGCAATTTAGTAATTGATGATTTCCTCAATGTTAAATTTTGAAATAATGCGCTGCATTGCCGGATGCTATCCAATGATTGCTGCAGGCATTAATGACAGATGAGGAATTATTTTTTTACAGGCTGCAAGGGATCATTGATAATGATAAGTTAATCCTGAGTTTTTTTCAAACATTTAATTTCGTGATCCATACTGAGCCATGTCGGATACCTTCAACAATATAGATTTAATTCGATCATTGCAGGAAAAAGATGATGTAAGCGCTTTTAACGTCATATTCACCCGGTATCATCAGATAATATACCATAACATCTGTAAGCTCGTTCATAACCCGGCTGCCGCAGAAGATATTTTGCAGGAAGTATTTACATCTATGTGGCAGCTCCGTACTTCGCTCGACCCTTTAAAACCTGTGGCTAACTGGCTGTTTGTTGTAAGCTTCAACAAAAGTATGAGCTGGTTGAAAAAAAACATCCGGGAAGCAAAAAAATTAGAAGAAGCTTTTGGACATGCAATGAACGAACAGGTGCAATTGCCGGTCACAACCGAGCCTGATTATGAAGGAAAATTGCAAATGCTTGAGCGATTAATAAAACAGCTGCCGGTAAGAAAAAGAACCGCTTTTGTATTACATAAGTTAGAAGGAAAGTCTTACAACGAAGTAGGAGAGTTGCTTGGCATTTCTCCCGATACCGTAAAAGAGTATGTAAAAGATTCAAACAAGCTGCTGAAACAACATGTTGCAAAAACCGGCGGTTTAAATATAGTAAACGGTATTGCGCCTCTTATTCTTTTTCTTACCCATTAGTCAAAAGTTTCTGATAATGTTTTCTTAACATACACGATGCCCCCTCTTCCTGCTTCACAGGAGTATTTACATGATATAAGCGATGAAACAATTTTGGCAATTACTTTATAAATACAGGTCGGGAAATTCTGATCGCGGCGATCCGGAAGATTTATTGCACCTGTTGGAGGAGAACAGGCAGGAGTTGTATGAAGACCTAAAAAGTGAATTTGACCAGTCAGACAACGACAAAAGTATTTTTTTAAGGGAAGATGCTGCAGAAAGGATAAGACGAAACATACTGGAACGGATAGCGTCTGATGTTCATCAAAAGCAGCGGTACGCTTTTGCAATAAGAAGGAACTGGAGATTTGCCGGAAAAGCAGCTTGCGTGCTGTTGTTGGTATTTGCCACACAGATGTGGACTAAACGGCAATCGCATAAAGAAATTCAATTCACTAAACTGGCGGTGCTGGCTGTGGGGATAACCGAAAAAAAGATTGAGAACACCGGGAAAACCGTACTGCTGTATACGTTACCGGATGGATCGCTGGTAAAGCTCTCGCCGGGAAGTTTCATATCCTATGAGCCCGGATTCAACGATCGGCAGCGCAATATTCAGGTAAGCGGCAAGGCGCTGTTTGATGTGGCAAAAGATACCGCAAAGCCCTTTATTGTTTTTGCCGGTAATATTAGTACAAGAGCTGTTGGTACGGTATTTAGTGTGAGCACCCTTAATGATTCAAATACGGTTGTGGTGGAATTATTGGAGGGTAAAGTGGTGATTCAGTCATCAAAGTACGGTTCGAACATGAAGAAAATAGCATTGACGGCCGGGCATCAGTGTACGATTAGTCTTTTTGAAGACAAAGCTTTAGTAACAACGCTGAATATTGCAAAGCCCGTGGCGCCGCCTGTGCACAGGACGCCATCAGCCGAACTGGCGTTTGAAAAACGACCACTAAAGAACGTATTCGACGCACTGAGCAAAAGATTTAATGTTACTATAAATTATAACAGGGATGATATAAATCACTTATCCTTTACCGGTACGTTTGCTGCAGGCGATTCCCTGGACATGATCCTGACAGTATTGTGTAATACAAACGATCTGCTGTTTGAAAATAACGGGACAAACATCATAATTAAAAAATAGCTTTTCAAAATTATCTCAGCGCGCTGTACTTCCGCCCTGGAAAGGGACTGCTGGTTTATTGACTACACCCTATCAATCACATTAAAGTCAACTGAAATGAAAAAATGTAGATGGCTGCTTTCATTGCTATGGCTCTTTTTAAGCAATGTTGCAACTGCCCAAAACTATTCAAAAGTTAAAGGTTCTGTTCTTACAGAAGCGGGAAATGTGCTCAGTGGTGTTACGGTCACCGTAACTGAGCCTGGTATAAAAAAGCAGGTTGCAGCAACCTATACCGATGATAAAGGATTGTTTACGTTGACGCAGTTATCTGCCGATCGAAAATATGACTTTGCATTCAGCTATGTAGGATATGAAACGGGTTTTATAAGAGGATACCTCGTGGCTGCGGGAGAGAATAACTCCATGTTGTATCGTATGAAGCTGTCCGATGCAGCTACCAGCCAGGAGGTAGTTGTTACAGCGCTGGGAATAAAAAGAGAGGAAAAGTCAATTGGATATGCAGCGCAAACAATAAAGCAAAATGCTGTTACAGATGCGAAGACCAATAACTGGGTAAATGCGCTAAGCGGAAAAGTGGCGGGTTTGAACATACAGGGTGCGGGAGCGGGTCCTGTCGGATCCTCTCGGATCACTTTGCGCGGAGAGTCGTCGCTGATCCTGGACAACAATCAGGCTTTGATCGTATTGGATGGAGTGCCTGTAAGCAGGAAAATCACCGGGATCAATGCGGGTAATAATGATATGGGTGTGGATTTTGGTTCGAGCGTATCTGATATCAACCCCGACGATATTGAAAAAATAACGGTATTGAAAGGGCCGGGCGCTACTGCCTTGTATGGTAGTCGCGCAGCAGGCGGTGCATTGATCATCACTACAAAATCGGGGCTGAAAGGAACGAAAGGCGTTGGTATTACTGTAAACAGCAACGTCAGCTTTGAACAGGTAAACCGTTGGCCGGATTACCAGTTTGAATATGGTGAGGGGCGCACAGACGCTTATTATTCCTACGGAGATAGTCCTGACGGAGTAAATACAAGCAAAGCCGCTGCGGCCGGTCGTGCATGGGGACCGAAATTCAACGGGCAGTTATATTACCAGTACGATCCCAATACGCCGGACAACTTGCCTACTGCGGCAACACCGTGGGTGCCGTATAAAAATTATATCAAGGATTTTTTCAAAACAGGAGTAACCTATTCCAACACCGTAACTGCAGATGCGAACTCCGAAAGCGGCGCCGTGCGCCTGTCGGTGACTCACCTGAAAAATCAGTTTATTCTTCCCAACGGTGGGTTTGAAAGAATAAACGCTGCGCTCTCCGTACAGCAAAAGGTCACTAATCGTTTCCGTATTAGCGGGAAAGTGAATTATACTCATAAAACAAGCGACAACCTGCCTATTGCAGGCTATAATAATCACACAAGCATGTATTTTTTCATATTGGGAACTGCTCCCAATATCAGGCCTGAATGGTTTATGCCGCGATGGGTGCCGGGGCAGGAAGGCATTGTACAGCGAAAACCTTTTAACCCGGGACCGGAAAACCCTTATGTCACATTTTATGACATGATCAATACGATCGATAAAAACGGCGTGATCGGTTCTCTCTCCGCAACCTATGATTTTACCGACAAGCTGCAATTTATGCTGAGATCGGGGCTTGATCTGTCTCACGAATTCCGCACAGAACGTTTTCCTTACGGCATGACCTCTAATCCGAGGGGACGGTACCGGGAGCAGAACATCTTTTCTTATGAAAGCAACACCGATGCCCTGCTCTCTTATAGCTTAGGCTTAGGGCGGAAATTCAGCTATAAAATTTCCGGCGGCGCCAATATCATGAAGACGATGTACAACTTTTCCGGTATCTATGCAGACAACCTGGCTCAACCTAATATTTACCAGATTTCCAACAGCGCCGATCAGCCGGTAGCCGATCCCGTAAGAAGCGAAAAACAGATCAATAGTCTTTATGGGTTCGGACAACTGTCGTACGTCGATATGATCTTCCTGGACGTTACAGGACGTAACGACTGGTCAAGCACTTTACCTGTGCACAACAATTCGTTCTTTTATCCCTCGGTAAGCACCAGTGTATTGCTGAATGAATTGCTTTCGCTTCCCTCGTTTTTGTCGTATGTGAAACTCAGGGGCGCCTGGGCCCAGGTCGGGAACGATGCCGGCACATATCAAACGGATAAATATTATAACAGAGTACTTACGAACAGTTTTGGCAACCCTGCCGTGTTGTACAACAAGGATCTGAAGCCTGAAATAAGGTCGAGCTACGAGTTTGGACTGGACCTGAGAATGTTTAAGAACAGGTTGGGGCTGGATATTGCGGTATATGCTGACAGGAGCAAGAATCAGATCCTGGCCGTGCCGCTGGACCCTACATCGGGATATTCAAGCGCTTTGCTGAATGCAGGACTTATACAAAGCAAAGGAGTGGAAATAAGTCTTAACGGCCGGGCAGTAGTTAAAAAGAACTTTTCATGGAACTCAATAATAACGTGGAGCACTAACCGAAGTTATGTTAAAGAACTGGCGGAAGGCATTACCAATCATGTGCTGTATAACTACGTAGACGTTGTTACTATTGAGGCCAGGATTGGCGAGCGCATGGGAAATATGTATGGAAGGGGTTTTCAGCGATCACCCGAAGGAGAGATCATTTATTCCTCTGACGGATTGCCCGCTACTGTAGATCCTGTAATACGCAAAATGGGCAACGCCTTTGCTGACTGGCGCGCCGGCTGGCTAAATGAATTCAATATCCATTCTTTCCGTATCAGCATTCAATTTGACGGACAAATGGGCGGCAGCATGTTTTCGCATACCAACCATAAGCTGAATACGCTGGGTAAAACAAAAGTTACCCTCCCGGGCAGGGATGAAGGGATCGTGGGAGAGGGTGTTGTGTTTGACCAGGTTGCAGGAAAGTATGTTCCTAATACTCAACGGGTATCTGCTATGTCTTATTACGACCGCTACTATGCGCTGAACAATGTGGAGACAAATATTTTTAATGCATCTTACCTTAAACTCAGGGAAGTGAGACTGGAATATACCCTTCCGCGAAAATGGATTTCGCGCATAGGTATGCAACAGGTACACATTGCCGTGTACGGCAGAGAGCTGTTTAATATTACCAACTTCCCGGCATTCGATCCCGATGGAGGAACACTTAATAATGGAAGCTTAACACCCGGCGTTGAAATTACACAATTCCCTACCACCAGGAACCTGGGATTAAATCTCACTTTTAAATTCTGATAAGTTATGAAAAATAATATATTATATACTTTGGTCTTTGCAGGGCTGGTTTGCTTTTCGGGCGCGTGTACCAAAAAGTTTGAAGAAATCAATACCGATCCGAACCGACCTAAAACAGTTACGCCCGGCGCTATTTTAAATCAGGTGCAATATTCTGTTGTAACCGCGCATGCCTATACTGCAGCCTGGGGGCTTACACAGGAGCTGATGCAAATGCATGCTCCGGGCATCAGCACAGGCGGTGGCGGAATTCACCGGTATGAAATTCTGCCAAACACCGGTTTATGGAGTACTTATTATGGCATACTTACCAATATTGAGGATATCTACTCGATTGCAGACAAATCGAATGAAAACAATTATAAAGCGATTGCATTGGTATATAAATGCTGGATATATGCGCAACTGACGGACCTTTACGGGAGTATTCCTTATTCTGAAGCGATGAAAGCGGGGGAGGGGAATTTCAAACCATCATTTGATGATCAGAAGAATATCTATGAAGGTATTTTTAGTGACCTGGAAAGAGCAAATGAACTTTTTGAGGTAACCAAAGGATTGACATCAGGGGGAGACATTGTATACAATGCAGACATCATGAAATGGAAAAAATTCTGCAATTCATTAAAGCTGAGGTTATTACTCAGGGTGTTGAAACGCGAAGAAGAGCTAAATATAAGCGACCGGATTGATGCGATACTGGCAAACACATCCATGTACCCGGTTTTCGAAAGCAACACCGATGAAGCAATATTAAAATTTACCGGTACCAATCCTTATTTTAATCCGTTTCATAACGCACGGCAGTTGGACTGGAGCGAAACATTTTATTTTACAAAATTCTTCGTTGATAAACTCAATGATGACAACGATCCGCGGAGAACGGTGTGGATGACAACTGTTGAGGTTAACGGCCAGGCGGTATACCGGGGAATAGAAAGCGGGTACCCGCCCTCTCATCCTATTTATGTGGCCGGCATGAACTCTACCTACAGCACAGCTTTAAAAACATCGCCGTTGCTGGGTATTATGATGAGCTACGCTGAAGTAGAATTTATTAAAGCAGAACTCGCCATAAAGGGATTTAACACCGGAAAGCCGGCGCGTCAACATTACGAGGATGGCATCAACGCATCAATGGCGCAATGGGGGGTAACTGCACCCGGTGATTTCTATTCCCGTTCAGGAATTCTCTATAATGAAACAGGCACTGCAGAAGAGCAGCTTTCCCAGGTTATGCTGCAAAAGTACTATGCACTTTTCTTTACAGACTACCAGTCCTGGTTCGAAAAGAGAAGAACAGGGTATCCCAATTTGCCAAGAGGAAGTGGTATACCGCCTGAAAACACCTTTCCCAATCGGCTGCCTTATCCAACCTATCTTCAGTCACTGAACAACGAACATTTACAGGCGGCTATCAGTGAAATCGGAGGAGATAAAACTTCCACGAAAGTGTGGTGGCAGCAATAATCTTTTAAAATAAATCCCATCAAGATGTTTCATTCAATGGAAAAGTATATGTATAAATTTATTTTTTTTATTCTGCTGTTGTGTTGGTCCGGTGTGAGCTTTGCCAACCCATCTTTTCAAATGCGGGCAGTAACAGGGAAACCCAGAACATTGATTGTATTTTTCGATGGTCTGCGCCCTGATTATATCACACCCCGTTACATGCCCAATCTGTACAGGCTGCGCAACGAAGGTTGTCTGGGAAAAGAACACCACAGCGTATATCCCACAATGACGCGCGTGAATGCTTCTTCGTATTCAACAGGAGCGTATCCCGCTGAACATGGAATAATGAGCAACGAAGTTTATTTTCCTGATATAGACCGTGCGCACAGCCTTAATACAGCGGGGGCTGAAGCACTGGATCGCATTTCATCTGCACGACAGGGGCAGTTGTTGACTGCAAAATCTCTTGGAGAAATGCTGGAATCTGCAGGTGAACGCATGATGGTATTCAGCGATGGCAGCCAGGGGCAGGCCTATCTTCAGAATCATGCCATCAGCGGCGGAGCGATTGTAAATACAGAATTTATTCGTCCTGCTGCCTTCCGTAGCGTAGTAGAAAATGCAATTGGACAACCTCCGCCCTTTGAAGAACTGAACAGGCCCAGGCATAAATGGATCACAGATGCTTTACTGACCTTCGGGTTGGTAAAAGATGGGCCGCTGGTAAATGCAATATGGTATGCCGATCCAGATGAAACCGCCCATGCAGAGGGAGTAGGAGCACCTTTAACATTGCAGGCACTTTCCACTATCGACAACGAATTGGGGCGAATACTACAGGCGATAGAAGAACGGCAGTTGACAGATTCCATCAACATCATTATTTCTACGGATCACGGCTTTATAACAAGATCGGGAACTGAATGGCCACAAGACTTTTTAATACGGCAAAACCTCAAAAAAGACAAAGACTCGGATGATGTAGTGCTGGCAGACGGCGCGATATATGTGAAGGGGCATGACCGAAAAAAAATTGAGCAGATAGTAGCTGCGCTACAAGCCCAGCCATGGGTTGGCGGAATTTTTACCAAGGCCTTAAAGCCAGGTTCAACACATGGCTGGGTGAAGGGTACCTTATCTTTTGCATCCATTCATTGGGATCATCCCGATCGCGCTGCAGACATTCTGGTGGCCGATTACTGGGACGATGCAAAAAACGAGCAGGGGTATGCCGGAACCAGTTACTATGGTGGCAAGCCTGCATCGCATGGTGGCTTCAGCCGTTATGAAGTACATATTGCGTTGATAGCGAAAGGCCCTTCGTTTAAGAAAGCTCAGCAAAGTGATATCCCAACGTCTAATGCAGATATTGCTCCCACCATCCTGAATATATATGATATTCCTGTTCCGCAATCCATGAGCGGCCGTGTAATGTATGAGTTTCTTAATAACACACACGCAACAATGCTCCCTGCCGTTCAAAAGGAAAAAATTATTACGTCTGCACCGTATAATGGAGGTGTTTACAACCTGACCCTTCAGCGAACGATCGTAGGAAAATACATTTACCTCGATTTTGCAAAAGTTGTAAGAACGAAAACCGGCAAATGACGCGTTACGGGCTGCCTGCGAATACCGCTATTTTATATTTTGCCATATAAGTATTCCGAAAAAATCTTAGTGGTAATCGTTTCAGCTATACCCCGTTTGATGTTGATCCTTTTTCAGAAGTACACAACCATGCGTGTATTTATTCAGAAGATCCTAATATTTTTTTCCTGTAAGCTGTAGGTGTAAGTCCGGTAATCTCTTTGAAAAATTTATTGAAATTAGTCGGATTGTTATATCCACACTCATAAGATATTTGAGTAATAGTCATTTCCGGGTTATTTAAGAGTTCACCGGCATGCTTCACTCGCAACTCGTTCAAAAAATTTGAGAAGGTCTTACCTGTACGTTGCTTGAAAAACCTGCAAAATGCTGTTGGCGCCAAATGGGCTATATCGGCTACTTCGTCGAGGCTGATTTCCTGTTTAAAATTTTGCATTAAGAATTGATAGACTCTATTTATCCTGTCGGTATCTTTTGTATTAAAAGTGTTTACAAAATTTTTACTGGACAGATATTTAATCTCGTTGGAATGTGCTAAAATTTCTAAGATTTCAAAAAAAATGATTAGTCGGGAAAGCCCTTCCTTTCCCATAATGCCCGACATTTTATTCCTTATGATATTCCTTGTCTTACCTACGATTTCAAGTCCCCTCAAGGATTTGTTTATTAATGTGTTTAAGGGTTGTAGGTCCTTAGATGGTAAAAAAAGTTTGAGTAAAGAGGGAGAGAAATAAATCACGATGGCTTTTGATCTCAGGTTTTTATTCCCTTTATAGTAAATGTCATCGTTTGTTAGTATATGAGGTGTATCTGGTCCCATTAATATCAAAGTTTCCTCATTAAAAGTACTTACGTTATCTCCTACTACCTTTTTCCCGTACCCATCTTCAATATATACCAACTCACAATTGGGATGAAAGTGAAATGGCGTATCCAGGTAAGGAGTGTTGATTTCTTTTAAATAAATCAATTGATTTTCATTTATCCCTACATCTATAAATAATGGCTTCATCAAAATATATTTAGCACAAATTGAAGAATAAATATACATTAATGTTAAAATATATGAAGTTGTTGTTAAAAAATATTGTGTTATCATTTCTTACAAGTTGTATTCTTGCACTCATCATTACATGGAATAAGATTTTCATTCACCAATTCAACTTTAATGTTATGAGAATATGCTCCCACACATTTTGCCGGCATTTTGTATTTGTCACAGCTATTTTACTGATGATGACTTATACATCAATAGCCATAGGCAATACTGGGTTCCCCGGGCTTATACTGCAGAGCCAGACACCCCGGTCCCATATTTCAGGCTCGGTTACCAATGCTTCTGGCGACTTACTTGCCGGGGTTACGGTACAGGCGAAAGGTACCACGCTTGTGACGACTACCAACTCCAACGGATACTACGAATTAGATGCTGCGGGAACAGGTACGCTTATTTTTTCTTATGTTGGTTATATCACACAGGAAATCCCAGTGAACGGGAGGAGCCGGGTTAATGTTGTTTTAAATATTTCTTCATCAGAATTGAGCCAGGTAGTGGTCGTAGGTTATGGAACGCAAAAAAAGGAGAACCTGACAGCAGCCGTTGATGTTGTTAATACAAAACAAATTGAATCGAGAGGAAATGCAAATGTTACGGAAATGCTGCAGGGAGTTTCTCCCAATCTTAATATCACGCCGGGATCTACAGTGGCAAGTGAGCCGGGAGGCAAGCCTGCAATTAATATCAGGGGGATCGGGACGCTGACTGGCGATTACGCTCCTTATGTGCTGGTAGACGGTGTCCCCATGGATATCAATGCGGTTAACCCCAGCGACATTCAGTCTGTTACGATATTGAAAGATGCGGCTGCGGCTGCGATCTACGGATCCAAGGGCGCCTTTGGTGTTATTTTGATTACCACTAATACCGGTGCCGGAAAAAAGAAAATGCAGATTGGATATTCTAATAATATTTCTTTTTCGAGCCCTATCGGTCGCCCGCATATGGAAAATTCACTGAAGTATATAACCGCTTTTGACCAGGCAAGCATCAATGCAGGGTTAGGGCCCAATTTCACCCAGGAGAATTATGATCGTATTAAGCAATATATGGCGGGTGAAATCAAAGAAGAGACCTGGCTGATGCCTGATAGCAGTGACTGGGTGGGTAATGGGATATGGAGTATAGCAGGGAATGGCAATAATGATTGGATGTATATCTTTTACAGAGATTTAACCATGAGGCAGAAGCATAATGTTGATATCAGCGGGGGTGGCGACAAAACTTCCTATTATGTGTCGGCAGGACTATGGGATCAGCCGGATGAATTGAGATACGGGGGACAATTCTATAAAAGGTATAATGTAACAGCTAACATCACTGCTAAGGCAACAAACTGGATGACCTTTAAGTTTAACAGTAAATATATTAACGAAAGGAACCGTTATTTTAATACCAAGGAAGGATATGACAGGAATACTTTTTATCATGACTTTTACCGGATCAATTCCTTTAGGCCACGCATACTTCCAAATGGAGAATTTTCGGATATATCGGATATTCCTTCACTTATTGACGGGGGGAAAATTGATGTATACGGCTCACAATACATTTTGTCTTTGGGAGCTATACTTGAACCGGTAAAAAACTGGGAAACAGTTATTTCCTATAATTATACCAATAGTAACACTAGGTATGATGATAACAAAATGACAGTATATGGCACTGATCCCCGGGGAAATAAATATGTGCATGCGTATCCTACGAGCTCGTATACAACCAATTTTGCTGCTGATAATAATACGCTGTTCAATATCACTTCATCCTATAACCTTACATTAGGCAAGCATTATTTTTATGTGATGGGTGGCTTTGAAAGCCAGTCAGATATTCTCAACGGTATCACCGGAAGTAAGAATGATATGCTGACATCCAGCGTGCCGTCTATCAGTACATCCACCGGCAAAATTAATCTGAGTGATAATAAGTCCCACTGGGCCACAGAGAGCTTCTTTGCAAGATTTCGCTATAACTTCAAGGAAAAATACCTGTTAGAATTAAATGGAAGGTATGATGGAAGTTCCAGGTTTGCCAGCGATTCCAGATGGGGGCTGTTCCCATCTGTTTCTGTGGGCTACAACGTATCGCAGGAGTCGTTCTGGAAGACATTGAAGCCCTATGTCAATACCTTTAAGATTCGTGGCTCCTGGGGCTCGCTCGGAAATCAGCAGGTGCCGAATTATCTCTACCTGCCTACTATCGGGATGGGTACCAACCTGAACTGGATTATAGGTACGGTAAGACCCGACTTTGTTCAGGCGCCGGGGTTAACCAGCGCTAACCTCACATGGGAAACCATTACAACAAAAAACATTGGCTTTGATGCAGGTTTTCTGGATAGCAGGTTAAGTACATCTTTTGATTACTATACCAGGATAACATCTGATATGTTTGGCCCTGCCGAAGCTCTGCCGCTCACACTTGGCACTTCTGTTCCTCAAACGAATAATGCTACAATTAGAACAAGAGGTTTTGATCTGGCCGTGACCTGGCGCGATCATATCGGTGCCAATATCACCTATAGTGTAAGAGCGACAATATCAGATAATGTAACTACCGTATTAAAATACAATAACCCAACAAAATCTTTATCTACGTGGTATGAAGGGCAAACGCTCGGTGAAATATGGGGGCTGAGAACTGTGGGGATTTATCAGTCGAAAGAAGATGCAGATAAAGGTCCTGATCAGACTTTATTTTATCCTACCTGGGGTGCGGGAGACATTCAATACAAAGATCTTAACGGGGATAAAAAGATCACACGCGGAAGTGGGACAGCTAATGATCCGGGTGATTACACGATCATTGGCAACAATAGTTCCCGGTTCCCGGTAGGATTATACACAGAATTGAACTGGAAAAATATAGATTTCAGTATGTTCTGGCAGGGCATCCTTAAAAGAGATTATGCATTCGCCACTACGAATGACAATGCGTTTTATGGGTTCAACGGACAGCAATGGTGGGGGATGAATGCATTCTATAAAGGAAATAACACCACGCTTGACTATTGGCGCCCTGAAGATGAGACCAATATACTTGGACCTAATACCCAGTCGTATTACCCGAAACCCTATCTCTCCACTGAAGATTATAAAAATAAGGAGATACAAACGCGGTATATGCAAAACGCTTCTTATTTCCGGTTAAAAAGCTTAACTATTGGCTATACTGTTCCTTCCGGGCTGACACGCAGGGCAGCCGTAGGTAATGCAAGGATATACGTATCCGGGGAAAACCTGCTTACTCTTACGTCTTTGACGAAACTGATTGACCCTGAAGCGCTTTTTAATGCCGGATGGGGTGTTGCCAAAGGTCACTTTTTACGCAGGATATATTCGGTAGGCATTAATGTAACTTTTAAATAATTTGAAACCATGAGAATAAATATATATAAATACAGCTTGTTGCTTTTGCTTTCAGTGGCAATAGGGTGCAAAAAGGATTTTTTGAACAAGTACCCGCTTGATCAGATCACAACTGTAGATTTCTGGAAAACAGGCAATGACCTCAAATTGTATGTCAATCAATTTTATCCTGCAGCATTTGACCAGCCTATGGGTGATCAGCTAAATGGAGATTTTGCTGCCGACGCACAGAGCGATGATGTCGGGTTGGTGCTTGCTAATCCCAGGCTGCAGGGTGCAAGGGTAGTGCCTGCCACAGGAGGATGGAGTTATGCCAATATCCGTGCCCTGAATGTTTTTATGGCAAATTATGATAAAGTGGCAGATCCTTTCAACAGCTATAAAAGTTATGTGGGAGAGGCGCATTTTTTCCGGGCATTCTTCTATTTTAGCCTGGTGAAGGAATATGGAGACGTACCTTATATTAGTGCTCCATTGAATACTAATTCGGAAGAGCTGTATATGCCTCGCACTCCCCGCAATCAGGTTGTTGATTCTGTTATTGCAGATCTGGATGAAGCGATTGAGCTCCTGCCCAGTGGTAAGCAGGAAGCCGCTACAAGGCTAAGCAGGGAAATTGCGTTATTGTTTAAGTCAAGAGTTTGCTTATATGAAGGTACCTGGGAGAAGTATCATGTGGCGGATGAATTTAAAGTAGACAATCCCCAATCGCAAAAATATCTTGATCTGGCGGCTCAATCCGCTAAAGCAGTGATAGAATCAGGATTGTACACTATTTATTCCACCGGAGATCCCGGATGGGATTATTTTAACCTCTTTAGCCGGGTGGATTATTCTACCAATTCCGAAGTACTGTTATGGGAAAAATATGACCTGAGTTTAAATAAAGGGAATTCTTTTCAGTTTCAGATTGCCACGGGAAAATCCGGCGGCATGGGATTGACAAAGTCTTTTGTTGACGCTTACCTGTGTAAAGACGGAAGACCTATTTATTTAGGTAATGGTGCTGAAAATCCACTGTATGAGGGAGATGGCACCCTGAAGAAAACAGCGACCAACCGTGATCCGAGGTTTACACAAACGATCTTTACTCCCGGTTTTCCGCTTCAGGCTGTTGGGGGGGACACAACGTATTTTCAAAGGCCCACGGTCGCAGATCCTGCTCATACGCGGTGCCCTACGGGCTATCAGATGAATAAATTCCTGAATTTTGATCCTGTTCATCATGCCTCTCTTGAAACATTACCCGTTGGTTATACCGGCTGGATTGTATTCAGGTATGCAGAAGCCTTATTGAATTATGCAGAAGCCAAAGCTGAATTAGGCACGATCACCCAGGAGGATATTGATATAAGCATCAACCAGCTTCGCAACCGGGTGTCTATGCCTCATTTGAATATAGCTGCAATTGAGGAAGATCCTCATTGGCAATTTCCTGATCTGACACCTGTGCTTAATGAAATAAGGCGTGAACGTCGCGTGGAGCTTGTTTTGGAGGGATTCAGGTGGAACGATCTGGCCAGATGGGCTGCGGCTGAAAAAGTTATTGTAGGAAAACGTCCATTGGGAGCTGTATTTAACACCACAGACTATCCTGATTTACATGCTTCTGATTTTACATTAACAGACGGCTATTTTGATCCCCTTAAATCACAGTTGCCCGGTGGTTACGGCTTTAAGCCGGACAGAGATTATTTAAGCCCTGTTTCAACAGAAGAATTAACCTTAAATAAACAGTTGGAGCAAAACCCCGGCTGGTAAGTCGATATTACGTCTTTTGCATGCACCTTTATAGTGGTTTGAAAATAAATACTATAATCATGATACAAAACAGTATGGCTCTTCTGGTTATTGTTACGCTTTCTGCCTGCTCTGCCAGGCAGAGCATCATTACTATTCCGGATGAGCATCACTTATTTAGTGAGACGCAGTCGCCAGTATCGGTAGAAGTTAATCTGGACGCCGGCCAGTTGAGTGCTGCCAAAGAAGGACGATTGATTTTACGATTGAATAATACCGATTCTATCATACCACAGCAGTTAGACGATAGTGATCCAGAGCATCCTAAAATGGTGATGGTGTTACCAAAAGAAAACAGCGGTGCTTATGCATTTAGCTTACATGAGCAGGAAGATGATGCATTCGGTAATATAATGAATGCAACCGTTGATCCTAACAGCGGGCAGATACTTTTTGAGGAAAATGGCAAAAAAGTGCTGCAATATAATTACCATACTATTTATGAGAAAGATGTTATTCGTTTGCCGGGGTCGGAGGCGCAAAAGCCTTCTATTTCCGGTTTGGGAGGAGTTTACCTGTCTGAATTTCTGAAAGAGAATCCCCATCTCCCCAAAGATTCCGCTTATACTAATCTTGTATATGCAGTGCCCCGCAACGACTATATACATCCGTTGTATGGATTAAATGGTGAAATCCTGACAAAGGATTGGCCTGCAGATGGTGAGTTTCATCATCGGGGTATATTTTGGGCATGGCCTGAAGTTGAAGTGGGAACTGAAAGGGGAGATCTATATGCTTTACAGCGGATCTTTGCCAGACCGACAGAGAATGTTAATGTAATGAGCGGTCCGGTATTTGCACAGGTAGCAGCAGAGAACTTGTGGAAATGGAATGATTCTACTCCCGTCGTCAATGAATTTGTTGTAATCAGGGCTTACCGGAAAACGAAGTCTGCACGAATTATTGATTTCAGCATTCGGCTAATGGCTTTGAAAGACAGCATTACTTTAGCAACGCGCCTTACCAACAGTTACGGTGGGTTTTGTGTTCGTATGCAAACGCCACAGCAACAGGAAATATCGTTTTACACTGATACAGCAGGAAGTATTGTGAGAGCCTGGTCCGATCTAAATGGTATCTTCGAGGGGAACCACTCAGGATTAATGATCTTACAACATAAAGACAATCCCGAATATCCCGGAGCATGGGCTCATTATGATAATCTTTCATGGGTTCAGCCTACTTTTCCCACACCAAATACACGATATGCTCTGAAAAAAGGAGATCCTTTAATTTTAAGATATAGATTGGTGGTACATTCGAATGCCGTGCAGGACCAGGATCTTGCAGCGAAGCGATGGGATGCATATAATTATACTTTAACACCTTTATATCATTTCAGATCAAATGCTAAATAATGGTCAGGTAATGATTACCTGGCGTGCAATTAAATTGGTTAAATATGAAAGAAAATACATCTTCCTTTTCGAGAAGAAAATTTGTAAAGTCTATGGCGATTACTGCTATTGGTACTCCGCTGACAAAGGATTTTTATGTAGGGGATAAGCCTAAAGGCACTGCTCCGAGCGATAAAATTAACCTGGGCATTATCGGATGTGGAGATCTTGGAACAGCGAACCTGCGTAACTGTACGGCACACCCTGATGTGGTGGTTGCAGCTGCCTGCGATGTTTGGAAAGACAGGCTTGATCCGATCGTGGCAAAATTTAAAAATACCTGTACAGGGTATACCGATTACCGTGAATTGCTTCGTCATAAAGGATTAGATGCTGTTATTATCGGCACACCTGCCCACTGGCATGCCCTTCAGGCGATCGAAGCTGCAGAAGCCGGGCTGGACATTTATTTACAGAAACCGATGACAATGCACCCGGGAGAAAGTATTGCAGTGCGGAATGCTATAAGAAAGCACAAAGTTATCTGCCAGGTGGGGACGCAAATTCATTCAAGTGATCACTATCGCCGTATGGTGGAATTAGTACGATCCGGCAATTTGGGTAAAATCGGAACAGTTCGAACATTTTTTGTGATGAATGAAGCACCGAATGGCATTGGAAGCGGGAACAACACTACTGTTATTCCTAAAGGGCTGGATTGGGATATGTGGGTAGGACCGGCACAAAAGAAGCCTTTCAATCCTAACCTCGTTAAGAATGCTTTCTATCATTGTTTCTGGATGGATTATAGTGGTGGATGGACGCCGGGAATGGCGCCCCATATCACAGATCTGCCCATTTGGGCGCTTGAGCTGGATTATCCTACTGAAATCAGCGCAATTGGCGGAAAGTATATTATCAGGGATGACGGCGATGCTTACGATAACCACGAGGTGATCTGGCGGTATCCAAATCTTACAATGACCTGGATGCAATCGTCAACAAACAGTTACGGTTTCGATTTTCTCAGGGAGCAAAAGAGCCAGAGAAGGCTGGGTATTTATTTCCATGGAACAAATGGCACCCTGCTGACAGACTATGATACTTCACAGATCCTGCCGGAGGGTGACAGAATGAATGGTATGACAACACCGGCAAAGTCCATACCTGCTTCACCGGGACATGAGCTTGAATGGATAGAATGTATCAAATCAAGAAAACAGCCTTCCTGTAATCCTGAGTATCATATTAAGGTAGATATTCCTATAGCCCTTAGTGTGCTGTCTATGAAACTGGGAAGATCCATACGGTTTGACCCGAAAACAGAAACGATTATGGATGATAAAGAGGCGGCTAAGCTGGCGATTCCCGAATACCGTGCGCCCTGGAAATTCCCACATCAGTATTTAAATCAATAAAGAGAAAATAATACAGATATGGCTGACAGAAGAATGTTTATAAGGAACATGGTGCTGACCGGTATGGGTATTAGTGTTGCAGATAAAATATCAGCACATGCGGCGGAATATGGCAAAACGGAAGGTAAAAGAATAGGCATGATCGGTTTGGACACCGGGCACTGTGCGGCATTTACCAAGTCTATCAACGGATCACCTGAGGAATTTAACGGCTATAAAATAACGGCCGCTTATCCTAAAGGGACTGAGAATATTATTGAATGGAAGGAACGGATTCCGCAAATTACAGAAGAGGTCAGGCAATACGGCGTGAAGATTGTAGATTCCATACCCGCGTTGCTAGAGCAGGTAGATGCGGTTATTTTAACTTGTATTGACGGTAATATGCATCTTGAGCAGGCAATACCTGTATTGAAAGCAGGGAAACCTCTTTTTATTGACAAGCCTGTATCTGCATCCTTAGCTGATACCATAGCAATATTTGAGGTTGCAAAGCATTATAAAACACCGGTCTTTTCCTGCTCCTCACTGCGTTATATGGCAAGTGTGCAGGAAGTGATAAGTGGAAAGTCAGGAAAGATCGTAGGTGCAGAAGCTTACAGCCCTGCCATAATAGAAAAGACTCATCCTGATTTTTTCTGGTATGGGATCCACGGAGTGGAAATTCTTTATGCTGTTATGGGTGCAGGATGCGAAAAATTGAGCAGGACCCATACTACGGGTACAGACCTGGTAGTGGGCGTGTGGAAAGACGGGCGCATAGGGACTTTTCGCGGAACCCGAACAGGCATACATTCGTATGGTGGTATAGCTTATGGAGAAAAGGGAGACACAGTTTTAGGACCTTACGACGGGTATGAGTCTATGCTAAAAGCAGTAACACTTTTTTTCCGTAGCGGACAGTCCCCGATAGAAGAAGAGGTCACAATGGAGATCTGCGCGTTTATGGAAGCCGCGGATAAAAGCAAATCCTTAGGAAGTAAACAGGTGAGTTTAAACGAAGTGTGGGGCAGGGGAAAAGCTGAAGCTTTTAAGAAGCTTAAAAGCATAATATAGGTTGCCAGAAAGAAAATAATTGGTCTAAACAAATAAAGCGAATACTGATAATTAAAATGATTACGATAAAGCATATCCGGCATTGTATAATATACAACAGCAGGCATCTTGTAATATTGTTTTTACTGGCTTTTATGACTAAGGTTGCAATGGTCCAGGAACTTGCTATTATCCCGAAGCCTTCAGGATCCATTGTATTAAAGGAAGGCGCCACTTTCTCAATAGATGGCGGAACATCTGTTGCCGCTGACCCTGCATTCATTTCGGATGCGCAAATATTGGCTGGTTATTTGAAAAAGGTTTTCGGGGTAACAGTTCCTGTTAAGCAAACCGGAAATATCCATTCTTCTAATGCCGGGATATTGCTTAAGCATGTTCCTAAAACGGATGTTTCTGCAGAAGGATATATCCTGGATGTTTCCGAACAGCAGATTCAAATACTGGCATCCAGCTCATCAGGAGCTTTTTACGGATGCATGAGCCTGGTGCAATCCGTGATTGATAAAGGTGCCGGCGGGATAGCTATCCCGGGTATCCGTATACAGGATCAGCCCCGGTTTCGGTGGCGGGGACTTATGCTTGATTGTTCGAGAACATTCCTTTCGGTGGAATATTTAAAGAAAATCATTGACCGCATGTCGTTCTATAAAATGAACAGCCTTCATTTGCACTTAACTGATGATCAGGGATGGAGATTAGAGATAAAAAAATATCCCTTATTAACGGGCAAAGGAGCCTTTTTTGATAAAAGATATAATGAACCAAAAGAATTTGAAGGATTTTATACACAGGTTCAGATGAAAGAGCTGGTAGAATATGCGCAAAGAAAACATGTTACCATAATTCCGGAGATTGAATTCCCCGGTCATAATCATGCTGCATTGTATGCTTATCCTGCCTTATCCTGTTCGGGAGAAGTATCGCCTGTCTTTCCTTTTTTTTCGGGGCCCGGCATTACCAACTCTGTGTTTTGCGCGGGTAATAAAGACACATACGTTTTTTTTAAAAATGTCATTGATGAAGTTGCACATATTTTTCCTGCGGTGTATATGCATTTGGGTGGAGATGAAGTTCCCGAAGGTGCCTGGAATGATTGTGACAATTGCAAGCTGATAATGGACAACCTTGGGATTAAAGATCAGGAGCATCTTCAGGGATATATGATGAACAGGGTGGGCAGCAATGTGACAGCAAATGCCAGGAGACCCGTAGGATGGGATGAGGTTTTTTCACAGGGGGTAGATAAGAAATGGATCATTATGGTATGGCGGGACCAGAATAGGGGGCTGGATGAAGTAAAAGCCGGTTATGATGTCGTATTATGCCCCACATCAAACTTGTATTTTGATTACAGTTATGCTACAACACCTACCAGGAAAGTGTATGCTTTTGATCCGGTTCCTGAAAATTTAACCGAAGACGAAACGAAGCGCTATTTGGGAATTCAGGCTTGCTTCTGGTCTCATATTGATCGTACGGAAAGCAGGATAGATTACCAGCTTTTTCCGAGGGTGCTTGCCCTGGCAGAACGGGCCTGGTCTGAAAAGTCAGTAACAGACTATGCTAATTTTCATGATCGGGAGCTAAAACACAGGTACTGGCTCGATTATTTTGATGTGAAAGCAAACTGGACAGAAAAATAAATATATGCTGCAGTTCTATTAGGGAGATTATTTGCAGATAAGGACAACATGCTAATTAACACATTTTAAAATGTATAAAACAATTGAATAATCTTATGAAAGAATGGGAAAATGATGATGAATTATTTAAGCTGATCCGTAACGAGTTATTTACTGCGGTTATTGGAGATATTTTAGATAAATTGGGGTACCTGCACCAGTTTTTACCACCGACCCTTCATCCTTTGAATGATAAAATGGTTATGGCGGGAAGGGCAATGACAGTTTTAGAAGCTGATATAGATCAGATCAGTGACGGCAACTTATTGAAAAAACCTTTTGGTTTGATGCTTGAAGCGCTGGATGATTTAAAAAAGAATGAAGTATACATCTGTTCGGGTGCTTCTCCTACCTATGCTTTATGGGGCGAATTAATGGCTACCCGGGCTAAACTATTGGGAGCTGCAGGCGCGGTGGTAGACGGTTATTCAAGAGACACGCCCGGCATACTGGCATTGGATTTCCCCTGCTTTTCCTATGGTAGTTATGCACAGGATCAGGAACCAAGGGGAAAGGTGGTAGATTATAGAATTCCCATTCGTTGCGGGCAGGTTTTGGTGGAACCTGGTGATATTATATTTGGAGATCAGGATGGAGTGTGCGTGATCCCCAAAAGCGTTGAACAGGAAGTGTTGGAGAAAGCTTTTGAAAAGGTGAGGACGGAGAGAACTGTAAAGATGAAGTTAGAAGAAGGAATGAGCGCCTGCGAAGCCTTTGCCAGATATGCAGTAATGTGATGTTACTAATTATTTAGATATGGATTTGAAAGGAACTAATATTTTAATTACAGGAGGAGGAGGCAATGGTGTGGGAAGCGGTATTTGCAAGGCTCTCTCTCAATTTGGTGCACGTTTACTGATTAATGAGCTTACCGAAGAGAAGCTTAGTGCCGCCATGAAACAGTATCCCGATGCTATACCCGCACCCGCTGATATCACTAAGCCCGATGAGGTTAAAGCCATGTTTGATCACCTGAGCAGGGATGTAGGTGTTATTCATGGATTGGTCAACAATGCTGGTATAGGTCTGAGTAAACCAGCACACGAGGCAAGCGAGGAGGAGTTTGATAATTTGTATCATGTTGACATAAAGGCTGTATGGATGATGTCCAAATATTTTGTACGTCAACTATTGGAAAATAAAACAAAGGGCAATATTGTAAATGTATCTTCCGTCCACGCCCGGGCTACAATGGCGAGATATAGTATATATGCAGGTGCGAAGGCCGCAGTCGAAGGATTAACAAGAGGGATGGCAGTGGAGTTGGGAAAATATGATATCCGGGTGAATGCGATCGCGCCCGGGTATGTGCATGCCGAGCAAAATTATGCATTGATAGGCACATGGACAGAAGATCCCCATGGATGGATTAAGCATTATATTGAACATGAGCAGGTAATTCCCCGTGCAGTTGACCCTTTGGATTGTGGTTATGTTGCTGCTTTTTTATTGTCTGGTTTAAGTCGCTCCGTTACCGGTCAGACTATCTATATTGACAACGGAGATACGATCAAGTTGACAGGCGCTATGCCGGCATAGTCACAGTGAACGGGAAGATTAAAAGATCAAAAAACATATTTGGTGAATGAAAATTTCCAGTATTACCTGTTATGAAGTAATTGTTCCCGGCCGGCCGGGTACTATTAACAGCGCATCCCTCAACAAGCCGTTGCACAAGCTGCCGGTCGGTGCTCAATCGGCATGGAGCGTACAGTTTGACCAGCTCCCCAAACTGATTATCCGTATGGAACTTAGCACTGGTGTTGTGGGATGGGGTGAGCTATACCGGAATCATGACTGGCGGATCGTGGAAGATATAATAAGAGTGTTGCTGGGCAAGAATCTCAATGCATTGATCCTGCAAAAGCTTCCCTTTAATTTTTGCAGAGAATACGATGGTTTTGAATGTGCTGTCTGGGATGCTTATGCCAGGGCGCACAACATGCGCGTGTCAGACCTTTTAGGTGGGGCGCTCAGAGAAAAGGTAAAAGTTGGTGCATGGTCCGGTCACAGGCTGGTTGAAGAGATTGGTGAAATGGTTCGCGCTTTTGAAGCGCAGGGATACGATTGTATCAAGTTTAAGTGCGACCTGGAAGATGATGTGGTAAAATGGTGCGAGGTTATTGCTAATGCCGCCCCTTCCATGAAGGTCATCCTCGACCCTAATGAAAGATGGGCCCATGCTTTTGAAGCACGTAAAAGGATAGCGGATTTAAATAAGATCGGGAACCTTTTATGCGTGGAAGAACCGATTCCGAGGTGGCAGCTTAACGAATACGCTTCTCTGCGTGCCTTCAGCCAGGTGCCGATCGTGCTGCATGTATCGCTCCCTTATGTGCTGCACGGTCAGCGGATAAAAGATGCAATCCAATCCATTCAGTTGGGAGCGGTTGACGGCTTTAACTTTAACTGCGGGCTGGCTGACTTTCAACGGCTGGATCATATTGCTTCAGCTTCTGAAATGCCGTGTTGGCACGGATCAGAAATAGACCTGGGCATCCTGGAGGCTATGTATGTACATAGCTCGGCCGCTGCCGCTTCCTGTACTTGGCCAAGCGATATTTTCGGAAGAATGATCAGGGAGCATGATCTGCTGAAAACTTCCCTGCAGTTCGAACCTCCATACGTGAGACTGCCTGAAGGCCCTGGCTTGGGAGTAGAGCCTGATGAATATGCTTTAAAACATTACCAGATAAGTCAAAAAGAATTCCATTGAGTACAAATCCTTTTTCAGAACGGGACAGCGACCGGCATGCAATATGGGATATGCTGGTATACCGCGACATTATGGCTTTTTTGCAGGGAGACTGGTCTATAGTGGCGGGTGATTTTATAGAAGATGGCTTTATTGGAATAGATGCCGGCCGTATCGGGAACCCGGATGCATGGAGGCTTGGCTTTCCTACTTTAAAAGCTTACCGGGATGAATGGCTGCGGCAAGCCGGGGAGTTTAAAACATTAGCCTGGGGAGAAGATATTGAGGCAGCAATGTTCCGGGTGACCGTGCTGCGTGATATAGAGATAAAAGAAAATGTTGCTGTGGTACACAAGAAATTTTTCGGCAATATTTTAAAAGCTGACGGGGGCAGACTGCCTATGAGCTGGCAGACACTATACTATTGCCGAAAGGTGAACCAGGCATGGAAGATTACCGGGTTTACCGGGTATATGCCTCATTTTTTGGCAGACGCTCATCAACCCGGAGAACTGATAAAATTTCCGCAGAATGCTACCCAGCACCGAACTGCAGGTCCTTATTCGCCCGTGCTGGAAGTTGACCGGGGAAGACTGGTGGTGTTGTCGGGCCAGGCAGCCATTGATCCGGATGGCAACGTTGTGGGAGATACTATTGAAGAACAGGCTGCTTACACAATGGATAATTGTCTCAGGCAATTGAAAAGCGCCGGATGTGGATTTAATGATGTATTCAAAGTGAATGTTTATTTAAGAAACCTGGAAGACTGGCCCCGGTTTAATGAAATATACCGGGCATATTTTACAGATAGGCTTCCGGTAAGAACTGCACTCAAAGCAGGACTACTGATGAATTTATTAATTGAAATTGAAATGTGGGGGGTTAAATCATGATCTGGGACCAGTTAACATCTGAACAAATAAACGGACTCGACAGGGGGATACCGGTGCTGCTGGTTGTTGCCGCTACAGAACAACATGGGCCGCATCTGCCACTTGCAACGGATCGTTTGATAGGCGAGTTTTTTTCACGCAAGCTTCATGAGGAGATGCCCAGCCAATTGCTGGTGCTTCCCGCGGTTGCGGTGGGTTGTTCAGACCATCATATGGGATTTTCGGGTACGCTGTCGATTTCACAAGAGAGTTTCCGTAACCAGGTTGGCGATATTATCCGCTCGGTTATTCAACATGGGTTTCACAAAATTATCCTTTTAAATAGCCACGGTGGTAACCAGGCGATCGGGCAGGTATTAATGGAGCAACTGGGGCATGAATACCCGCAGGTGCATCTTGTGATGACCACATGGTGGCGTGTCGCTATAAAACGCCTGTATGAGATTACGGAAACAGGACCAGGGGGTGTAGGGCATGCCGGTGAGTTTGAGACTTCTCTTATGCTTCATATTGCACCGGATCTGGTTATTCAAAAACTTATTTTTCCCAAAACAAACCGGCCTACTTTTCCCTGGGCCGAATCAGATATGCTTAGAGGATCCGGGGCATCTTACTTTCGAAATATGAGGGCTATGACTGTTACGGGTGTCTTTGGTGATCCCACTGCCGCCTCTGCCCCAAAAGGGCAACAGATTACGGATGCGGTAATTACTGCATTGCAGCAAGTTGTGAAAGACCTTTACGAATTGAAATAGTGAAAAAATCTTTATGTCAAATTTTAACTGGCTTATTGACGGTCCTATTGTTTTAATATATCTCGGGGGTACAATAACCTGCGGGCTTCTGATCAGGCGTTATGTTCATAAAGTAGATGACTTCCTCCTGGCGGGACGTAACGTGAATTTATATTTAGGGATCGCTTCTCTGGCTGCTTCCGAATTTGGTATTGCCACCTGTATGGGAAATGCGGAATTGGGTTATAAATACGGTTTTGCCGGCGTTACTCCCGGGATAGCCTTAGCGCTGGCTATGTTTGTAGTTGGGTATACCGGCTTTTGTATCAGGCCGCTTAGAGAACAGAAAGTTATTACGCTCCCTGAGTTCTTTGAAAAGAAATTTGGCAAGCAGGTTCGCTGGGCATGTGGATTGGTCATGGTTTTAGGAGGGCTGCTGAATATGGGTGTATTTCTTCGCCAGGCAGGCGATTTTCTTTCAATTGTTTGTGGCTTTGATCCTTCTTACCTTGAAGTCGTAATGACAGTTATTCTTGCGGCTATCGCTCTATATACCATCCTTGGCGGAATGTTGTCAATCCTTATTACCGATTATATCCAGTTTATTGTGATGAGTGCGGGGCTGATCATTGTCATTCTGATGATCATCTTTAAATTCGGGTGGGCTGCTTTACTGGAAACAGCCGGACAACAGATCGGGGATGGCGCTTTCAATCCTTTTATAAACCCTCATTACGGAGTAGACAGGATTCTGTTGGATGTATTTCTGGCTTTTGCTGCGGTACTTACATGGCAAACAATGATCTCCCGGGTGCTGGCTTCCAAGGACTCAGGAACCGGCAAACGCATTTACATGAATACAAGCCCTTTTTTCCTTGCCCGCTTTGTTCTGCCCGCAATTTTGGGTATTGGGGCATTGCATTATTTTGGATCAGATTTTCATGACAAAAGTATTTTTGCAATGCCAAATTTTCTATCTGCGGTTATCCCCGTGGGGCTGATCGGTATTTTAGTGGCTTCCATGCTGGCGGCAGACATGTCCACTAATTCCTCCTATATGCTGGCATGGTCATCAATTATATATAATGATATTATGAAGCCCATTCACAAAGGAAGATGGTCGGAGGTAAAGGGGCTTTTCTGGAACCGTTTACTGATCGCATGCATTGGTATATTTCTTTTACTTTACGGGTTGTGGTATCCCTTAAAAGGTGATCTGTGGGTGTATTTGCAAGTTACCGGCACAATCTATCTCTCCAGTATGAGTGTCATATTAATCGCTGCCTGTTATTGGAACAGGGCAAATAGTTGGGGTGCGTTTGCTGCTATTATTGCGGGGGCTTTTATACCCATAAGTTTTTTAGTGATGCAGCAAATTGAAATCACGCAACCGCTAACCCAGAAAATAGGGCCCTATAAAACAGGTGTAGCAACCTACCTGGTTGCTGCAGTTGCCATGGTGGCAGGATCGCTGATTAAAAATAATATAAAACCCGATTTATCATGACGTATCTGTTTTGGAGTATACTTTGTTTTTTAACCATTTCCTGGTTTATCATGGTAATGCTGATAGTGGCCTATCGTGGTGGTATTGATATTAAACATTTGCTTAAGGATTTACAAAGCGATGGAACATATGAGAATGAAGATATACCAAGCTATTAAACTTTACCAATAAACATCTATTATATAACCTCACCAGCGTATCTACTTCGTAAGAATCTGTAATCCTCGATATCCAAAAAAGGATGCGCGGTCATTGAAGTTCCGCCCAAAATAATGTCTCGTATTTTATACTCGTTTTATGAGATTACAACGTTTGCTTACTTCTGGAAATTTAATGCAAATCTCCGAAATGATTAATGTAGTAAGCGCAGATGTTTATTGAAGTTCTCCCAACTTTCGAATCTGTATGTGCCAATTATTCAAATACTGCTCCTTATGGACGATCCTGCGGGAACTGCACTGGCTGCACGCGATGTGGGGGCTTCCGGTCATCTTTTTTCATTGATCCGAAGTTTTTTTCCCTGTACCGACCTACGATGGTAAATTGTGCGCTATGCAGGAATCATTTGAGCTGCCGGTACAGTTCAGGGATACAACGATAGTACTGCCCGCCGAACTTACGGCATGGGGATACAGTCACAGGATTTCGGTGACCCTGGAAGACCAGGTGATCATTTTTGAGCCGGACGAAGAAAGGAACTACCGCGCAGTACTTCCGGAGGGGCAAAAGCCGCCTTCACTGGAAATGGTCAAAGCCATTGCGGAAAGCGTTGAGTCAGTATTCAGATAATCAGTTTACTAAAAATGCGGGAATTTCTGCTGGATGTGTTCCAGCCATCGCGTTACCTGGTCATCGGAAATAACGGGCGATCCTGGAGTGGTAAATCTTACGGTCCTGTTTTTGGCGTTAGGAATGATTATTTTGCCCCGGTTTTTCATAGGATTTTGGATTTAAAACGGGGTGCATGTCTATGCACTCTTTTTTGTTTTACATCACCGTGTACGGGTGCCGGCAGCAAGTGTTCAGAGATGCTCATCATATGGCCAATGCTATATTTTCTTAAGATGCATTGCCTTTTCAAGTTGATGTGCTGCCGTTGTAATCTTTTCAGTATCCGGATGCCTGCCATAATCTTTTAACCGGGAAATCCCCTGTAACAATTGTTGCATCGAATTATTAAATAAAATAAATATTCCACCTTAATAAGAATATTTGTGTACAAATGCTAACAAAGTATTGAAGTCCTCTTCAATGTCCTTATTTATTACCACTTTCACTTCACAAACAGCAGTATTGCCATAGTGACCGCCAGGCAAGTGAAAAACAAAATCTGGATTGAGCTGATCTTTTTTTTTAAAATCCAAATACCTTTTGTATACAGCATCTTCAGCTGGTTTAGTAACTGCGACCGCACATCGTTACTGACAGCCCTACCATGTAGTTTTACTTCGATATTTCAGATACCTGATTTTCTTCTTCAGTTCTGAATATTTTGTGCACTCTCAATAGACTTTGATCCATTTAGGGGATTTTTTGAGTTGTTGTATCTATTATATAGGAAATGATGTAAACAATAATGACGGGTCGCGGTTTGAATGGATACCCGACAGTTCCTGTTGGTGTGTAACCAGTTGGGAATGATGTATTTGATCACAAAAACTGTATATAAGAAAACATGTTAAGAATCTGGCAATTGTCTGCAAGAAAGCTGACCGGGGATGCCTCGATCGAGGAATTACAGGAATTGGAACAATTGCTGAAGGACTACCCGGATCTTACTATTGAACTGGAATTGCATAATAATTATTTCAATACAAAAGCTGATAGCCGGGAGGATACACACCAGGCCTGGCAGCGGCAGCTCAAAAAAATGGAGGAAGTTTTTCCCGAAGATTTTGATGAACATTATTCTGTTGAATTACCCGGGCACACACACAGGCGATTATGGATAGCAATAAGTGCCCTGGCCGCTTCTGTCTTTTTGTTCTTCCTGTTTCAAAACAAATGGATATCAAAAACATCCTCTTCAACCCAGATAGCGACATTAGGCAAGAAACATGAAGTTTTACTGCCGGACGGCACCAAAGTAATATTGAACAAAAACACCAGGCTGTATTTAGGTGAGGGATTCGGAAAAAATAACAGGAATGTGACCCTTGACGGAGAAGCTTTTTTTGATGTTGTGCATAACAAGAATATTCCTTTTGTGGTGAGTGCTGCAACAGTGAGCATAAAAGTTGTAGGGACTGCTTTTAATGTAAGAGCATACGCCGATGAGGAAAAAGTGCAGGCTTCATTAGTAAGAGGTATTATAGAGGTGACGGACACAAAGCACCCGGAAATGAAAATGATACTGAACCCAAATGAAAAGATTACCATCGGATTAAGTCCTCAGCCCGGGCCCAATGTTGCCGGTGCTGAGAAAGAAAAAGCGTATTCTTATCGGATGGATATATTGGGTAAGGAACCTGTTAGCGGAGTACTTCCGGAAGTTGCATGGACGGAGGAAAAATTGGCTTTTGAAAGTGAAACTTTTGAGGAAGTGGCCTCCAAACTGGAAAAATGGTACAATGTATCTATTGAAATCAAAGGAGATAAACTGGCAACCGAAAAATTTACCGGCGTTTTTGAAAATCAAAGTATTGAAGATGCGCTGAAAGCATTACAGATTACTTATCCGTTCAAATACAAAATTGTTGACTCAAAAATTATTATTAATGAATAATACTTAACTCCTACAAAAAAGGAGATGCTCTAACATCTCCTTCGCAAGTAACAAAAGAAAAGTCTCCTATTACTCACATTAACGTCATGCAAATTATGCAAAAATCGGAACTAAAAAAAATGCGGATGCTCCGAAGTCCGCATGGTAAACTGCTCATCATCATGAACTTAACGGCTGTTTTCATATTGCTATTATGCCTCCAGGTATCGGCAACTGTTCACTCACAGCAAAAGATCAGTCTTTCTGTAGAGAACATAAAGCTAAGCGAGGCGTTATCGAAAATTCAGAAGCAGACAGAATACAGATTTGTATATCACGAAAGCCGAAGACTAAAAAATATCAGCGTTAGCATAAATGTAAAAGATGCCTCTCTTCAGACGGTAATGGATATTCTTTTGCAGAATACCGGCTATTCTTACTCTCAGCTTGGTAATAACCTGGTTGCCATAGGAACTACGGAAAAGCCGTTGCGTCCTGTTACCGGCAGCGTAACCAACAGCAGGGGAGACGCATTAGTCGGTGTATCTGTAATGATAAAGGGAAGTAATACAGGTACAACTACCAATGCACAAGGACAATTTTCATTGAACATTCCGGAGGGAGCAATCATAGTTATTACCTATGTAGGCTATAAGGCGAAAGAAATCAGTGTGGGAGAGGAAAGTAATCTTCAGGTCATACTCGATGAAATTGACAATAAGCTGGATGATGTTGTGGTAGTGGGATACGGTAAACAAAGCAGAAACAAAATTACGGGAGCGGTATCGAGTATCAGCGGGGATGAGATCAGGAAAATGCCTGTTACCAATAATCTCCAGAGTCTTGCGGGCAGAATCCCCGGACTGATATCGCTCAATTCTTCGGGCAGGCCGGGAAGCGGATCTTCCGTGAGTATCCGCGGTATCAGCTCATACAACAATGCACCGGCATTATATGTTATTGATGGTACCATAAGGACCAGCGACAATTTTGCCCAGTTGGATCCCTCTGAAATTGAAAGTATTTCTGTATTGAAAGATGCAGGGTCTGCTGCAGTATATGGTGTGAGGGCAACCAATGGTGTTATTGTAGTTATTACTAAAAGGGGGAAATCCGGGAAGCCCTTATTTTCATTATCCAGCTCAACATCATTTGATCAGCCAACCATTTACCCCAGGTTGCTAAGCGCTTATGAGTTTGCAGTATTGAAAAATGAAGCGGCAACCAATATGGGATCGGTGCCTTTGCCTTACACCGCTCAACAGTTAGAAGATATCCGGACGGGAAAGACACCCACTGCTAACTGGCAGGACGTAACCTATGGCGATCATGCGCTCACTCAACAACATAATTTTTCTGTAAATGGGGGCTCTGAAGTGATCCAATACTTTCTGAGTTTTGGCTATACAGATCAAAAGGGCATTTATGATAACCTGGGTTACAAGAGATATAATTTCAGGGCAAATACAGATATAAAAATTACCAACACCTTAACGGCCGCCGCTAATATGGAAGGCCGTTTTTCAAAATATACATCTCCCAATATCGGCGACACAACGCTGTTTCAGTATGCAAGTATTATGCTGCCAGACTGGGTAGCATATTATCCGGATGGTCGCCCCGCTTCAAATCCTTCTGCCGTTCATCCCGGCGAGGTAACAAAGAAATCCGGTTACAATAATTCAGATCAGAACTTGTTTATCGGGCAGCTTAGTCTCACGCAGCAAATACCGGTTATAAAAGGCTTGTCTGCAACAGGTAGTATGCAGGTATACAGGGATTATAGTTTCAATAAGGCTTATAACCTGCAATTCCCTGTATATACCGAAGATGCGGACGGGAATGTAACGAATGTTACTCAAATCGGAAACAAGACCGCCTTAAATGAGGGTTTTGTAAGAACAAACAGTTATACGTTGAATCTCTCTATGAATTATTCCGGGAAATTTTATAAGCACACGGTAAGTGGATTGATTTTATATGAACAGTTTCAGGGAAAGACGGACAATTTTAATGGGAGCAGAACGAACTTTCCTTTTACAAGTGTGGACCAGCTTTTTGCAGGGGGAAATGACGATGAAAGAACGATAACCGGTTCGGCAACCAATGATGGACGCCTGGGTATTGTGGGCAGGGTTAATTATGATTTCGACTCAAAATATTTATTGGAACTGGCTTTCAGAGAAGATGCTTCATACAGGTTTGCAGCAAACAGAAGATGGGGATTTTTCCCGTCAGTTTCGGCGGGATGGGTTTTATCGAAAGAGAAGTTTTTCAGGGAACTGACATTTGTTGATAATCTTAAATTAAGAGCAAGTTATGGTATACTGGGTAATGATATCGTTGGAGGATTTCAGTATAAAAGCAGCTATTCCATATCCGGCGATTATTATTTCAATGAAACGCCTTTCAAATACCTGGTACCGGGTGTGTTACCCAATCCTGACATAACATGGGAGAGCACCGCTACAACAAATATCGGGCTTGATGCAAGTTTGTGGAACAGGTTGCTGGGAATCACCTTAGACGTTTTTCAAAAGAATACGTACGATATCTATGCCACAAGAACTAACCAGTACCCCGGTGTTTTTGGCGCAACACTTCCCGCTCAGAATTATGGAAAAGTAGATGCCAGGGGCTTTGAAATTGTTTTAACGCATAACAGCACCATTGGAGATTTTATATATGGCATAAGCGCAAATTTTAGTTATTCGAGGAATAAGGTAAGAGAGATTGATTACAATACCAACATTGAGCCGTGGAATAATCCTATTGGCAAACCTATCGGTTACACAACGGGATACAAAGCATTAGGACTTTATCAAAGCGATGAGGATGCTGCAACCGCCCCGAGAATTACCGGTACTGCGCCAAAAGCGGGAGATATCAAATACCAGGATCTTAACAAAGACGGCATAATAGACTCACGTGATATGACCATCCTATCTTTTCACGGAGCTACTCCTGAAATTATGTATGGAATGAACATAGATCTTGGATGGAAAAATTTTAGTCTTAATGTGTTTTTACAGGGAGTGGGTAACAGAACAATAATGTACACCGGGTACACCAGGAATGTTTTACAAAATGGCAACAGTTACAATTATTTCCTCGACAGGTGGACTCCTGATAATCCTTCCGCTGAGTACCCCCGAACCTGGTCAGGGCGAAATCCTGTTAATGATGTCAATTCATCTTTTTGGTTTAAAAGCGCCAATTTTTTGCGTGTAAAAAATGTGCAGCTGGCATACTCCCTTCCTAAGTTTTTAACAAGCAAAGCGAAGTTATCTACTGTTCGTTTCTATGTGAATCTTGTAAATTTTTATGTTTTCAGTAAGCAAAAAGATTTTGATCCGGAGTTTCCGGGAAGCAGCGGTTTTTATTACCCTCAGAACAAAAGCCTTATTGTTGGCGCAAATATTTCATTCTAAACCATCATCAATGACTACTACCAATAAAAATGATAATAAGGGGCTTTATATTGCGATGATAATCTTTACCATGGTTTGTATCACATCCTGTACAAAAGTATTAGATGTGAAAAATGTATCAGAAGTAAACCAGGAAGATATCTTCGGCGACCCTAAAGCTATACAGGTAGCTATAAATTATATCTATTCTATTGCTGAGCCTGATAACTATGGTGGCTCTTTTCCTAATACACGGGAATTCAGATATATGGTTGGCATTATTTCAGACGAAGCCCGTCCGACCTTAACCTATTCGACTGCAACCAATGGTATTAACAATGGTGTTTCATTTACTGTTGACCTGGCCCCTTTCCAGTTATGGCCTTATAATACTATCCGGCAGATTAATGAACTTCTTGAAAAAATCAATACACTTTATATATTGCCCGATGGTTCTGCACAGAGTACAATAGACGAACGGAACGGATTAACAGGGCAATTGAAATTCTGGCGTGCCTACCGGTACTGGCGTATGGTGCAGGTATTTGGTGGCGTGCCCATTGTTGATAAGGTGCTGGATGAAAATTCGCCCGAGCTGTATGGCGCCAGAAACTCCCAGGAAGAATGTTTTCAGTTTATTAAAAAAGACCTGGAGGAAGCCGCAACACTATTACCCGTAGTAGCGGCTCAGCGGGGTATGATTACAAAAGGCGCCGCGCTGGGACTGCTAAGCAGGGTAATGATTAACAGGGCCAGCCCCTTATTCAACCCATCCAATAATCCCCAATACTGGAAAGATGCATCTACTTCGGCCAAAGCATTGATAGATCTTAATGCATACAGTTTGGGTACGTCAAGTGATTTTGGACAATGGTATTTTAATAAAGATTCAAAAGAAACCATATGGCAGGTTGAATTTGTACTGGGAAAAAAGGAGCATGGATTTGATGCCGCAAACCACTCCTGGTACCAGTTGCAGGGTGATGGTGTCGCCAACTGTCCTACAGAGGAATTGGTGGAGTCCTTTCCTATGTTGAATGGTAAGGCGATAACAGACCCAACCTCCGGCTATGACCCTAATGATCCTTATGTGCACCGTGATCCCAGGCTTAAAGCCACTGCAATTACTAATGGAGATTCGTCTTTTGGCGGCACACCTACTTATACCTATCTCAGCGAGGGTGCAAATGTACCGGGAAATTATATGTACAACCCTAATCAATTAAATGGATTTTATGCAACAGGAACCGGTTATTATTTAAGAAAAGGCATGGATGCAAGGTTGTTGGTGACTAAAAATTATTTTTATGGAAGAGGGAGTTATTCCAACTGGATTGAAATGAGACTGGCTGAAGTATTGATGAATTATGCTGAGTCCGAAAATGAAACAGGAAATACAGATGCTGCCTATGAGATATTAAAGCAAATAAGGCAAAGAGCCGGTATTGAAGCAGGATCCGATGGATTGTATGGCGTACCTGCCGGATTATCGGTCGCTCAAATGCGCTCCTTTCTCCAAAATGAACGGTTTATTGAGTTTGCGTTTGAAAATAAAAGATACTGGGACTTGAGACGCTGGCGATTGTCGGAAACTGTTTTAAGCCAGCCAACGCATTGTATTTCAATTCAAAAGAAAGCAAATACACCGCCTACAGCAAACGGAAGCGATTATACATTCACCGTAGTAACCAGCCGCCATGATATTACATATCCACCGGTATTCCTGGAGAAATTTTATTTTCTTCCCTTGCCAAAGGCTCAATTGCAACTTAATCCTAAGCTGGCTCAAAACCCGCTATGGTAGCGCCTGTTGCTGCTTTAAAAGAAGTGATTGTAAAACGTAAAATGTAATTAAATGAAACTTAGTTTAAAATATCTGATAGCCATCGCAGGGTTTGCTATTGCATCGTCCTGTTATAAATACAGCGTGGAACCGGAGTATGCTGTGCTAAAAGGAAGTTTTGTTGATAAATTTACCAATACTACTTTAGACGTAGGAAGCATTACTTTAAGCCCGGCTAAGTCGGTTAATGGTTCCTTAAATATTGATACATCAGGATATTTTACGAACGTAAAAATCCTTCCGGGTGATTACACCATTTATGGTTCGATTAAGGCGGCTTTCACCAGTGACTCTGCCAAAGTCAGTCTGTCCGCCGGTTCAACCAATGAAGTCAAACTGGTGATTGAGCCGTGGATCTCGGTGCAGCAGCGCCTGGTATCGGTCCAGGATACTACGGTTACCGTTAGTTATTCTATTAATGGTAACAAAGGAAAAGTACCTGCATTTCATGCAATTGCATGGAGCACCTCGCCAAAACCTACAGCCAACACCTATCCGGGCGGAAACAGAAATATGTACACTCCCGAGGCGGGAGCTAACAATGGAACTTTCACCTACACTATTACGGGGCTGAAATGGAACACTACATATTTTATTGTAACCGGCGCCCGCATAGATGACGCTGTTGTGAACCCGACGAAAGATTTTAACTACGCAAAACAAATAATTATAAGAACGCCGGAAAGGAAATAAACCCTAACCCCTTTTATTTTAAAACACATGATTGATATTTTTCACAAACCCGACAATTAGTAAACCCGGCAAAGACGGAGATGCAAAAACATCTCCTTTTTTCATATAATCAGATAGACATGATGAACAATATTTTACGATTGTTTTGTTGAAATATAGCAGAGTGAGCGATATTATATACCCTATCCCTCCAGAGAAATGGAACATGACATAAAAATACAAATGCTGGTAGAACGGGTGGCTGTTTTGAATGATAAAGCAGCCTTCGAGGAATTATTTAATTCATACTACCAGAAGCTTCACAGGTTTGCGCTGGGCATTGTCAGGGATAAACATATTGCAGAGGATGTAGTGTCGGATGTTTTTATCAATATATGGCGAAACAGGGCGAGGCTTATTGAAATTGATAACTTTTCCAGCTATATCTATATAACCACAAGAAATATAGCAATCAGAAAGACCACCAGGTTGAGCAATACACAACATGCTGATATGTATGAACTCCAGATTTTGTCTGAAGAAACTGTTTTAAGCCCGGAGGACATTTTATTAAATACCGAACTACTGAAGTGTTATGCCGACGCAGTAAAAGCATTGCCTCCAAGATGCAAGAATATATATCAGCTGGCCAAACAAGATGGACTTAGATATAAAGAAATAGCAGCAATACTGAATGTTTCTGTAAAAACGATTGATGCACAATTGGCCATTGCCATAAGAAGCATTACAAAACATGTTCGATCGCTTATAAAGAATTGATTAAGTCCCAATGGCAACTCGTATCAATAATCCGGTTTGCATTATCTGTAAGCCTCGGGCAGCAAAGAAGCTTTGATTTTCGTAGTAAGGCAGATCACAGGCAACAGTATTCCATAACACCGGAGCAGGGGGGCTGCTGATGAAGGGTGAGCTGCAAAAAGGCCGGGAGCACCGGATCGCAAAATCAACCACTGCCATGAAAGCGAGGATAAACCTTACCTTTCTAAAAGTGATAGCTTGATCCTGACCGTCAGAACTTCGCTTTATGTGCTTTCAATGCCGAAACGGCTTGTTACAACAGTTATGCCATTTCCAGGGTATGCTTTATTGTTATACCCAAATACTAAATTGCTGCCAATGTCTGTATGACTTTATATAAGAATCTTCAGAGTAAAATTAGCCACAAAATACCTGATCGTTGATAAACACACAGGACATCGGTAAAAACGATGGGACCGGCTGTTCGCTTTTTATTGCAAAAGACTTTTGGTTTCCCTTTTTTTCTAAATTGTCAGCATTGCCTTTAATTACAAACTGAATAGAACTTATTGAAATAATGTCTTCTTTTGTGTTTTGGGAAAATATTTCAATAATAGTCTTCAATGCTTCCTGCAATTTTTTGTCTTCCATTTTACTATTTTTTATCAGTTATAAAAATTGTTAAAGAATCCGATAACGTATTTAGTTTTCCCTGTGCTCTTGCAATAATATGTATTGGGCCTGTGTAGGTAGTGTCTTTTAAAATGAGATTCGCTTTGATTAGCCCTCTTTGATCAGAACCGCTTGGATCCATTTCATCTATATCCAAGCTGATCTCTGAATTGTCAGATTTGACAGCATTAAGTTTAATCGTTTGATGCAAACTGGGAATCCCCATTGTTCTCAATAAAAATATATTTAAGGGTATAGAGGACCCAAATTCTCTAACTATACTTCCTGCCGGCGATTGAATATTGATTGAATCGGGATATGCATTTACAAACCTGAGAGGAATAACCCGATCTACCTTGGGTACTGACACTTTAACGTGAACCTGATCAGTAGTTTCAAGTCCGGTTATTAAAACTGCCTTGGCTACTAATTGGGTGCCCTCAATAGTCGCTTCCGTTGAATAGGTTTTATTGCTATCCAGAAACATTCCGGCATTAGTGGAAAAAGCTACCGTTTTCAAATTGGCTTTAGTAGTTAGCATTGCATAAATAGTAACATTGCTTCTCCCATCTGCTTCGAAAAGCCCTCAAATACAGTATTGACGGGTTTTTTTTATTTCCTGCCTTGTCAAAAAGGCATAAATATTCTCTGATTTTAAGCGAGTAAATCGTAATGTATTCAAAACCTCCAAAAAGTACTCTGTGGTTTCTGCTGTGACCTTTTACCGGTAAGAGATCCAGCAAATAAACATCTTGTTGACAATATATCTCATTTCACGTTTGAGCAACGCTATATATATCATACGAACAACGTACCGGATAACACTAAAATACATTCCTGCTTAATTTGGCAACAGCAACAATTACCGGCAGAAAAACCAGGACAAAAGCCAGCGAAACAGAAAAATATTTAAATACATTTCTTTTGGATCGTTTGAAGGGTGCAAAGAAAAGCAGGTTAACAATGAATGCCAGCAACGCTATAATAAAGTTGACAATAATACAAATGCCGGTATAAAGCACCGAGAACAAAGCCGGCTGGATGATGATCCCGGATACCAGTCCATACAGGGCGCCGGCTACAAAAGCTGCCGCTAATAACAGTAATGCATACCTGATGCCCTTTTTAAAGTAAAATCCGGAATAGCGGCTAAGCTTTCCTTCGCGGATGGCATTAAGTTGCTGCTCTGCCCTGTTAGGCTTAGGTGCAACATAGGTGGCTTTAGCGGTTTGCTTTTGATAGCGTGGCCACCAGGTGATAAAACCGGTGATGTACAGCAGGAGCGGCATCAGACCGCCAAGCAATGCCAGTATACGTGTAGGCATACCGCCGAAAGTACCAAAGTGAACAGGTGTAAGCCACGACAGGTAGGAGTTGCCTATATTCGGGAAATCTGTTTCGCTGTTCAATACTATTTTGCCGGTATACTGGTCAACCATCAGCATGATCCTGTTGCCGCTTCTTGCAGGTCCGTCTGATTTAAGATCCAGCCTGTATACCATGCTGCTGTCTGCCGGAACAGCAATACCCAGCAATTGAGCTTTGGGCATTTCCGCCGAAGCGATCTTCGCTACTTCTGTTGCTGAAAGCCTTTTTGCACCCTGTGTATACGCCGACTTCTGACCAAAAATGCCGGCAACAGATTGTGGCGACTGCCCGGTAAGCATAAACAAAAAAGCAATAAATACAGTGCTGAATGTAATGGCAAATCCTGTAATGGAAAGCAGGATAATAACCGGGGCTGAATAAAAGCCCAGCACATTATGCCAGTCGTAGTTCTGCCGCTTAAAGCCTGCCTTAAAATTCACTGTCAGCGCCGCCCTCCACTGCTTCCATTTTTTATATTGCTGCGGCACCCACAACCGCAGTCCGCTGATGGTAAGTATCAGCATGCCCAGTGTAGCAAATCCTACAATATATCTCCCGGCTGCAGGTATCAGCAGGGTGCGGTGAATATTCATCACTATCCTGATAAACGAACTGTTGATCAGCCTTTTGCCGCACAGTTCAGCCGTATAAGGATTAACGAAAAACTCTTCCTCTGTGGTGAAATTATAAAAGCGGTAGGTAGCATTCGGATTTTCTTCATCGGTTTGAAAAACATAGTCAAATTTCCTGTCAGGATATTTTTGCTGCACCACCGGTATGACCTCATCAATGCTATACCTTTTTTGCCCCTTTAAAGATTCAAACAGGTTTTTATTAAGCGCCACATCAATTTCATCCTGGAAAACAAGGATGCTACCCGTTAGCCCCACTATACATAAAACAGCGCCGGCAATGATACCAAGATACAGGTGCCATTTGCCAAACCATCTTTTTTGATGCAGCGCCCAGCGAAGCCCTTTCCTGCTTTTACTATTATTTTTTTCCGGTGGCTTATGCGCTTCGGTAACAGGTCTTGCAATTCATCCTGCAACGGCAATACCTTTTCTTTGCCGGTTGGTTTCCCTTATCAGCAGGATATTTACAACAAGTATGAAAGTAAGCAATGCTACCTGCCTTATCTCCCCGGCTTCTTTGGCAATTGTGCCACCAAGATGCACCAGGTTCAGCAATCCAAGTAATATCGCGAAAATAAAGCTCACCCATTGCAGCCATTTTGCTGTTTTATAAAGACTTAAAAGCCCTAACGCCAGTGGCAGTATTTCAATGAACACACTAAAAAGATGTGCAGATACAGGTACAGCCCCTTTTGCATCCGGCACTTTAATGTCTACACCAAAAAATAATTCTGCCAGGTGATAATACCCGTGAATAAGATAACAGAAAACCAGTAAAAACCAGAGTATAGCTGCGCGTAGTTGAGATTGCATGGGGATATAAAATTTAGAATTTAATGGCAACAGTGCCGATCAGTTGTCTCTTCATTTGCGGGATATAATTGCTCCACCCCATCCAGTATTTTTCATTGGTGATATTGTTGATCTTTACACCGAGTCGGTAGCGCTTTGTATCATAGGTAATATGAGCGCCCGCAATCGTGTACGCAGGAAGGATCAATACGCCATCCGGTTTTTGATTGAATGCATAGGATTTGCCCGCATAGTTTATACTCAGACCGGCGCCCAGCCCTTTCAACGCAGTGGTAGTAAAAGTGTAGTTAGTCCAGAAGTTGAGCGTATTTGCAGGCCCGGATCCGACGGGGCGCAATCCTTCTACATCGGCATCTGCTTTCAGGTATTTGCTGTCATTATAACCATAACCCAATAACAGCGTCCAGCCGATAACAGGATTGGCCACAATTTCCACTTCCACTCCTTTGCTCTTCTGCTTACCGTCCTGTATGTTAAACATAGGATCGCTGATATCCCCACGGATAATATTTTTCGCAAGGATATCATAATAGCTGATGCTGCCTGTCAGCTTGTTTTTAAAGAGATTGTATTTAATACCTATTTCCTTTTGATTGGCTTCCTCCGGCACAAAAGGCTTATTGTTTTTGTCTGCTCCAAACTTATTGGTGAAGCTGTTCTGGTAGTTGGCAAATACAGTCAGCCTGTCCTTTACCGGCATCAGTATCAAACCGAATTTGGGCGACCACTTGGTTTGATCTTCCTTCAACAGGATATTGCGGAAATTGTCCATCCTTATACCTGCAGACACGATCAGGTAGTCTGTAATGTTGGTAACGTTATTGATGAACCCGCTGAACACGCCGGATTTTTGATTATAAGGTAAGGGATCAGACTGCCTGGTCTGGAAAGCATTCAGCACATTTGTTTTATTGAAATCATCCATCTTGGACGAACTGCCCTGTATATCTATTACATCAAAAAGGTCAGGATAAGGAACTACGCCAAACAGGGTTCCATAAATACGGTTATAGGTTACATACGATTTGTAATAGGCATAGTCTACTCCTATGATGGCACGGTTTCTCACTTTACCTATCTGGTAGTCGGAAATAAAGTTCTGCTGCACATCAAAAGTATTGGTTGTGCCTACCGGGCTCCAAACCATCCTGCCAATACTGTCATGACCCGGCGTTCCGAAATCAGGTATGCCTGTAGTTAGCATTGAGTTTATAAAATGCCCTAGGTAATTGGGCAGCAGGTACTGAAAAGGAGAATATCCTTTGTTGTGGCTGTTGCTGTAGGTAACGGCAGTTTGCGATGTCCAGTGCCGGGATATTTTATAAGATGCCTCGGCGAAAAAAGCATTGGATTGCGTGGTAGGATAGATGTCGTTGGACAGGAAAGAACGATCATAGCTGGTTTTTAATTCATTTATTTTATCGGTACCATACGCCTGCTTAAAAGTTTGCGGCGCCTGCGACATGATGGCGCTTACCTGCTGCTCATTTAGTCCCTGCTGCAAAAGCAGGCCGCTCAATGCACTGTTGATAGTTCCTGGCGGCAGCACAAACATAAAATTGCCGCCATTGCTGTTTCCTTTGGAGCCTACAATTTCAGCATCAATATTCAATGAAAACCGGTTGTTTGGTCTGAACAGCAATGAAGGAGCAATAATATAGCTTCTCTGGAAGCCGGCATCCTGCCAGCTATCCTGGTTTTGTCCCGCCACATTTATGCGGGCGGCTATTTTATCCTGCTGAATAACGAAGTTGGCGTCTGCCGAAGCGCGGTAAAAATTATAGCTTCCATAGGAAACATCAGCATAACCACCGTTATGGAAGTTGGGTCTTTTGGTAACCCTGTTGATCAATCCGCCATAAGAAGATACAATGCTGCCGAACATGGTGGCGGAAGGCCCTTTGATCACTTCAATCCGTTCAAGGTTGGCCATTTCCACATTGGTATTTACAATATTGGGCAAGCCATTGCGCACTTTTGTAGTTGTCTGGAATCCGCGGCTTACAAAAATGGAACCACCGTCGGGACGGCTCGTGGCATCCCACAGCTTGCTGATCCCCGGCGCGTTTTTCATCGCATCTTCGAGCGTCATCGCGTTTTGCTTTCTCAAAATAACATTGGAAATAGAATGGACAACCTGCGGAGTTTCCATAGTATTTAGCGGCATTTTATTAGCGGTGCTGGCAGCCCGGTTCATGATCTTACCGGTCTCTATCACCACTTCTTCCAGTTGTTTGGATGCCTCTGTTACTGTAAGATCAAGCTGCATGCTGCTGCCGGCGCTTAATGTAACCGGTTGTGTTTTGCGGATGTCTCCCGTAAAAGATAATTGCAGGGTGTAATTACCGGGCCTGATGTTTTGTATGCGGTATTCACCGTTTTCATTCGTTAATGTCCCCCAACGGGTATTTAATAAGGTAACGCTGATCAGGCTTACGGGTTGATTGTCTTCGGTGGTAACCCTGCCATATAATGAGGCATTCTGACCGAAGCTGATAACGGAAATATTCAGGAAAAGAACAACAAGGATTTGTTTAACAGGCATAAAACAGTCAATTTATGCTGCAAAATTGCCGCAGTATAGATCCGGTCAGTTGCTTTATCGGGAAAAAGATTTATGAAATCAGAAATATTTGTTCAAAGAATTGATTGTATTTATTCTCCTGAAAAAAGCCCAATCAGATGCTTCGCCCTGATTTCACTATCGGCCTGATCTATCAGATCGCAGAAATCCTGCAATTCATTTGCCGTCAAAAACATTTGCAGCGGGCTATTCCCCCCTAACTGTAACATAATATTTCTGATGTCCCCGGAGTCCGGCCTGTTACAGTCATAGCGTACTCCGGAGATATATTTGTTAAAGCTCGCCCAATCCAAAAAGCCGATATGAATTACAGAAGTTCCGAAAACAATCTCTATGGAGTGACAGAATGAGCATTGTGCCACATATCCTGTTTGCCTGAAAATGATTTTCCTGAAATCACACATATTGGTATGCTTTTGTTCGACCGGTAATTAAAGGGAAAAAATACTGCGAAAAGAAACGTTGGAGGAAACCCGGCGGGAAAAAGATTTACCCGATGCGGAAAAAATTATCGTCATTAACAAATTTCTTTACAGGTAAATGTATTTACCAAAATAGTAAATGTTACAGCATTGGGTCATGCTAACTTTGCATCTGATCAATTAAAATAAATTTTCTCATAAGCAGTTAGTTTTGGTTGCCCCTTCTATTCCTGGAAGGGGCTTTGTTTATTCAATCGCTACAGATATATGAGATATATGACAAACAGGAATTTTTTGGCTTGTCCACGGGACAAGCCATCAGTATCCGGTTATCTGACCTGATACTGCCGGGATTTTAGCAGGGTTTATTTTCTTCCTGTTCTTTTCCCGGGTGCAGCTTTGCGGGCAGTTGATTTCGTAGCTACAGCTTTTTTTACAGGTGCCGTTACTTTCTTTGTGGCTTTCGAAATTTTCTTTGCGACCGGTTTTGCTTTTTTAGCCACCTTTACTACTTTTTTAGCTGCTTTTTTTACCAGCTTTCCGGCTGTTTTCTTTGCGGGTTTTGCCTTTGCAGAAACCTTTTTCCTAATGGCTTTTTTTACTTCCGTAAACTTTTCGGAAACGGTTTCTTTTACAGCTGACGCACCCGCAACAATATCGGTTTTCAATTCTGCAGCGGCGTCGCTGATCCTTTCAAAAAGGCTGGGTTGACTGGAGGTAGTGGCCGGCTTTCGTTTGTTGGATGGCATATGCAATGATTGATTTATCTAAAGATAGTAGTTTTCCGATGCTGTCGGACCGTTATGACAGAACAATCACAAAGTTTTCTGTTTTTTGCCGGCCGGATGCATGGTTCCTTTGTGGAACAAGTCCAATAGACACCTGACCGAAAAAACCAGATCTTAATCCGGTAACCGGAAACCCCTGAACTAAACCCTTATCCTGGAGAAAGCAATTGTCCTAAAAAACGTCCAACTAAAGACCTTGCAGCAGCGCTACAGAAATGGGGCGCTGATTTTTTTATGCGCCGTATGTATTACAGCGTGGAGAAAAAAGAGCTTGGAATGTATGGTGCACCAATGTAATTGCGATACCTTTAGGTACAAATTTATTCACCCGTTAAATTCTATACCATGGCAAAAGCAAAAAAGGCAGCATCAAAGAAAGCTGCTAAAAAAGCGGTACCTAAAAAGGCTGTAAAGAAAGCCGCACCGAAAAAAGCAGCAAAAAAAGCAGCGCCCAAAAAGGCAGTAAAAAAAGCCGCTCCAAAGAAAAAAAGAAAGATTAATCCCGCGCTGTTAAAGCCGCTGGCACCCAGCCCGGCGCTGGCAGATGTGATCGGCTCAAAGCCTGCTTCGCGCCCGGACATCATCAAAAAGGTATGGGACTATATTAAAAAGCAGGGACTGCAGGACAGTAAAAACAGGCGCATGATCAATGCAGACAACAAGCTGAAAGCGCTTTTCGGCGGGAGGTCCCAGGTGTCCATGTTCGACCTGGCAAAGATCATCAGCGCGAATGTAAAATAGGGCTGCGGGGATCAATATCATTTCACAGTGCGACGCAGATCATAGGATGACAACTGCGGAGGGACTACCTTTCCTCTCATGAAAAAGATTCCGCGTCCACAGCCGAAATGGCAACGGGTGATCCTGCTCAGCGTACTGGGCTATGAAGGCCTGGGGTCGCTTGCAGGAGGAGTGTTGCTTATGGCAACACCGGACGGAAGCTCAATGCGGATGCCGGTGGACATTATGCACGGGACTTTTAAGGACTTTCTTATTCCCGGCATCATCCTTTTCGGGCTTGGCGTTATAAACGTAGTGGCATTCTTTGCGGTACTGCAACGCAAAAAGACGGGCTGGATCCGGGCTGCCCTGGCAACGGGAGGGATGACGATCTGGTTCCTGGTTGAAATAGTGATCCTGCGGGAACTGCACTGGCTGCACGCGATGTGGGGGCTTCCGGTCGTTGCAGGAGTAATCGCCACGGTCCCGCTTATTCCTGCAAAGAAGAGGGAAGTGAAGCAGTGATGAGATCGAAAATAAAAACCCGTGATTGCTCCTAGTGCTATGTCAAACGTGAAATGGGAGAGGTGAAAGCTTGTCTCACGTTTCACCTCTCACGTTTCACGAAAATGAACAGACATAATTTGCTTGACTTAACACTAGATTAGCTGTTGGTATGATAGCTATGAAAAATACCTGGATTAATGTAGCATCTATTTTTGCATTACTGACAGGTTTTTCTCCCTGGTCCCAATCTGCATTAGTAAATTGTACGCTATGCAGGAATTATTTAAATTACCGGTACAGTTCAGGAATAAAACGATACTACTGCCCGCCGAGCTTACAACATGGGGATATAGTCACAGGATTTTGGAGACCCCGGAAGATCAGGTGATTATTTTTGAGCCGGATGAAGAGTGGCATTATCGTGCACAGTTTGCAGAGGGACAAAAGCCGCCTGCACTGGAAATGGTCAAAGCTATTGCGGAAAGCATTTGAATCAGTGTTCAAATAAGCGCTCTATAAAATTGCAGGTATTTCTGCCTGATCCGTTCAAGCCATTCTGTTGCCTGGTTATCGGAAATAAGTGAGGCGATTTAAAATTGATCCGGATTAATCCTTTCCCCTTCTTCCGTCCCTTAGCTGATACGGCGCTTTAACGTGTTCTATCGGCTCTTTCACTCTTCTGCAAAACAAAGATTTCAATTCTACTATCTGACACAATGCACAGCTCTGGCCAGTTGTAGTCATCATTAAAGAGTTAAAGTGTCTGAAGCTATCTTTTGGTATGCCTGATAATATAGTCCACGGTTTTGTTCACTAAAGTATCCGTTTCTTCCCTGGAGATATTATTGAAGCCATGATCTCCTTTTTCAACAATCATAAATTCATTCTCCACATTATTATCTGCCAATAGCTTCTGCAGTTTTTTAGATTGTTCAATCGGCACTACCTTATCCTTTGTTCCATGAAAAATGATAGTAGGCACTGCAGAGGCATTCACATACAGGATCGGGGAATAGATACATAGTGTTTCAATTGCTTTTTCCTTATCCGATTGGATGGAATAGTCAGTAATGGCCAGGATAAGCCTTTCTCTTACAAACAACAGCTTTTTAAAAAAGAGCTTCGCAAAAAACAGGGTAAACTTGCCCGCACAGGATAGGAAAACCCCGTTTAAATCTGTAGGTCCAAAGTTATCTACTACATAATTCACCCGGGAGGAGAATGGAGCAAGTAAGCTGTCGCCCTTCCATTTTTCATCACCCGTATAGGCCGTCAGTAAAGCCAGATGTCCGCCTGCAGATCCTCCCCACAACCCGATATTATCGGCATCGAAGTTATACCTGGAAGCATTAGCACGTATCCAGCGTACCGCATCTTTACAATCGGCCACCGGATCGGGAAAATGAGCATCCTTACTGACCAGGGTATAATCTATACTCACCACAGCAAAGCCGTTATTATTTAGTTGCCTTTTTAATTGCTGCATATAGTAAATGGTTTCCAGGGTACGCTCTCCCTTTGCCCAGCCGCCGCCATGTATTATCATTACCACGGGTGCAGCGTGGGCAGGCGTAGTCTGACCGGGCATAAAAATATCAAGCATTAAAGAATCGCCACTTTCACCTTTTTTATACAGAACATTCTCATAAGCTTTTCCCTTTTCCGGAGGTGCTTGTGCATAAAGAAAACTGTTGCCTGTAATAATTAACAATGAAAGGAACGCTGACACTAATTTCATATTAACGTGCTTTATGTGAGGGGACGCACCTTCAATAAGCGCATTGAAAAATACAAAATCTATTGAACAACGGATGGATCTTTTGGGGCAGCGCCTTAAAGTCAGGCAGTATAAGCTAAAAAAGCAACAGCGATCATTTCAGCGGCCGGAAGATCACTGCTGCTTTTACATCAGGAAACATTAGTGCCGGGCATATCTCTGCAACTATTTACCCTTTTACCAACTGCGAAATAGCGGGGATGCCCGGGCTTAGTATTTTAAAATTAGCTGCAATGTAATCGCCTGGTGTTGTTTTAATGTTACGCTTATGGAAATTTAACTGTCGCTTTGGGGAATTTTATGCCTGGCAGTAAGTTTCCCCGAAATTAAAGTAGCGGTAGAAGATAAGAAATTTATCAAATGTATTACATGAGAAAAATTACAGCGGTATTACCAGTAAAGGCAACCGGCTGTGCCAGGCTAATTTCTTTGACACGCTTTTATGAAATAGAGCAGCCGGTCTGTTTTGCTGTTCATGGAAAGTGATAACAATACCCGCCTGGTGGTGCTGTGCAAATTCATCTATAGCCTCTATGGTGTCCGGATGATTGATATAATGAATTTCAGGTGTATATCGGTCCAGCAACGAATGTAAATCCATTATCTCCGTTCTCAAATGCGAAACATCTTTGTCCTTCCGGGCGACATTGACGACTAACAGCTTTGCCTGTATTGCATCCAGAAATTTGAAAATCGATGAGCTGCTTATCTTTTCTTTCACTTCTTTTAAATCTGTGGTCAGCACCACTTTTGCAGGCATTCTGTCCGGAGTATTCTTCGGTACGATCAGCAAAGGATATTGGATGTCTGCTATTAACCGGACAGCATTACTGCCGATCAGTATTTTTTCCAGATTGGATTTGCCGGTAATCCCCATCACTACCAGGTCGATGGACGCTTCTTTGCATAAAGCATTGGTTCCCTCTGCAAGATCAATATCATTAACAAAAAAGCTGATGGACGTTGATGGATCCGTAAATTGTCTTACCGACTCCTGCCAAATTTCCATGGATTGCAAGCTCTCCTCATGCAGGCTTTCCCTGCCTGCTGCAACAACCGGTTCATTGACAACAACAGGAATAGTCTGATAGGCATGAAAAAGGATCAGCCTTTTGCTTTTACATACTTTTGACAGCATTGCCGCATACTGCGCAGCCTTAAAAGCCGCGTCAGAAAAATCAGTAAGAACCAGTATAGATTGCATAGCTTTAAATCGATTGGGTAAGTTAAAGTTATCAGTCAGATATTATCAGAGTATTAATTTTTGAATAATCCCGCCGACTCACTATTTAGAGCTTCCAGTCAAAAGTTCATACAATCTTAACCCGGACACTACAGGTATTTGAGTAATTTTCAATCAGGATTATTGGGCATAAAGGCTGGAAACATTGTTTCATTTTTAGATCAATAATTTGTTGGTTATGCAACCTTATACTGTTCAGATCGCAGGAGGCCGGCAGGTATATATATGGAAGAAAGAAGCAGGAAGAAAAAGGTCTTTGCGTCTTTTTTTCTTAAGAATTAAAAAAAGCAGGACTTTGATAGCATACTATATCAATATTAACGATTCAGATTTTGCAACCTGTATTTTATATAAGGAACGGAGAAGCGGTTTATGGTTAAAAGGAGGCGAAAAAGAGAACGGGAAAATATGCGGTAATGAAAAAGCACTAATAGAGAATATCAAAAAGTCAATTGACAGCTATGAGAACGGGCTGGGAAATCTTGCTTACAAAACGCTTATTTACGTAGTCATCATGCTTGTAATATTCGGAAATTTCTGATGATAAAATTAAAAACAGGCTTAATTAAGAATATGAAATGCCCCGTTCGCTATTGATAGCAGTGGAAATTGCTATATGGTGCCTGAGCCATTGTCCAGGTCGGGCAACACTAATACCAAAGAATACGCGGATGCTGCCAAAGGCATTTACTATAATGGTCAGCCTGTGATCTTTTGAAATATTTCTTCACTTTAACTGAAGTAAAAGGCTAAAGACCCGGGTGGTGATTCGCTACATGAACATAGTAGTTTTCCGATGCTGTCGAAACTGTTACTACACAACAATCACAAAAAGTTCTATTTTTTGAGAACCGGCGGCGTCGTTTCTTTGTGCAACAAATCCAATAGACACCTAACCGAAAGAAACCAAGCCTTTAATCCAATAACCCGGAAAACCCCTTAGCTAAATCCTGATCCTGGAAAAGCAATTGTCCTAAAAAACCGTTAAACTAAAGACATTGCAGCAGCGCTACAGAAATGTGGCGCTGTTTTTTTATAGATCCGCTGCAGGGCCGGAGAATCGTCAACCGGACTTTACCTGTATATCACCAGGTCATGCCTACCCTTATTATATTCTTCGGGTAAACAGGCATTATAATTGAAGTTACTTTTTTAGGCCTCCAAAGGGCAAATGAGCCGTGCGCTTCTCATTTTGTTATTTCGTCAATAAAAATCTATTATTATGAATAAGGCCATTGAACACAACAATTATATCAATATTCAATTTTCTGAACGCCTGGTTTCTTTACTCGCAGGTTCCCTCTTAATAGCGGATGCATTTGAGCGTAAAACATTCAGCTTCTCCAAGGCAGCAGTGGGAGGATTTCTTTTATATAGAGGAGTATCAGGGCATTGTCCGCTCAATAAATGGACATCGGGTATAAAGATACCCTCACCCCAAAATATCAACATAAGGACCGGTGTAACCGTAAACAGACCAAGGCATGAGGTATATACATTCTGGAGAAATTTTTCCAATCTTCCTCTTTTTATGCAGCATGTTGAACAGGTTGAGGACAGGGGTAATAATCGCTGGCACTGGAAAATACGGATGCCGGGCGGTCTTGGCAGTATAGGTTGGAATGCGACTATAGTTAAAGAAGAGCCGGAAATATTGCTTGGATGGAGCTCGGTGGAAGGTTCTGCTGTAGAAGCAGCAGGAAAGATCACGTTTAACGTAGCCGGAGAAAATGCCACCCGGCTGGATATTGTCATTTCTTACCGGGCGCCGCTCGGCGTAGCGGGTGAACAGGTAGCCCGGCTGCTGAATCCTGCTTTTGAAAAGATGGTCAGAAAAGATATTGAGCAGTTCAAAGCTTACTTTGAGAAAAAAGCATTTTTTATAAAAGACTGACTGCCGAAGCAGACAGAAAAGGATGCCATTGCAGGATCAGTCATCGCCTCTTATAATCCTGAATATGAAAAGCGTAACACCTGCTATACCGGCAATGTGTATCCATAGCGGTGGCGATGGAAATGGAAATGTCATAAAATAAATGGTAAATAATACGACTATTGTTATGTACAGGCTGTTCCCTTTAATTCCTTTGTTCATAATTCTTATTTTTGGAAGTATAACACAATTGCAGGCAGTCTTAATTCACGCTGTCTTTTCAGCTTTGCTCATGCTCTTTTAAATTTTCGGCAATTGCTTTGACCAGCGAAGGGTTTGTATTGCTATCCATCTTCCATCCGCTTTTCAATGCACGTATAATGCCTGTGTAATCGCCATTAAGGGTAATATAGAAATGGGTATAGTTTTCTCCGTCAAAGCTCTCTTCTATAGGGATCGCTTCTCCATGGTAAGCCTTATCCTCATGCTCAAATGACAAACTTATGACCTGCTTTTGCAATTGCCTGATAAAATCTTTTAAGAAGCTGATCAGCCCTTTACGCTGCTGGCTTGCGCCGGCGCTCCAGCTTTTTTTGCCTGCTGTTTTATGGGCTATTTTAAGCTTGATGCCAGACAATATAGTGCTGTAGTCATCTGCATTCAGCTTTTGTACATTTTGATGAGCAAGGATAAACCAATGATAGCCTGTGCCAACCTTTGCTCCTGATCCTGCAGGCGCTTTGCCCACTCTTCTTTTCTTTACTGAATAAAAAATACGCCATACTTCAGGGCTTATTTTTGTTTCCTGCCATCTTCCCTTATCATAATTCCATGTATGTGTTCGCCCCACCTTCATGCCGGTATAAAATTTACCGTTGTGGTATTTATAATCATCAAACTTGCCTGCCGGCTTTTTTTTACTGGTTGTTTTCATCCTGTTCTGATTAATAAGATTATGCCAATCTGGTGTGTTGCCTTAGAAGATTAATGATTAAGAATATTACCCTCACCTTGCTGTGAAATGTTTTGATCCTGTTTTCAGGGAAAAACCATGACATACATTAATTTGTCACTTATGGCTTTTTCCAATGTTGCCGGAAAAACTGATGCTTCATCATCCAGCGCTCTTAAAGATTGAATTTGTTCGTCCCAGGCATATATATGATCTGCTGAATTATTGATCCTGATGACAAATCTTTTTTCATCATTTATCATTATCGGTGTGACCATAACATCATAGCCTATGTTATCAATGTTGACAGTGAATGACTGTGGGCTTTGCTTTTTAGATGTTGTTTTCATAATAACAGTTTTATGATGTGCTGCATTTATTAATCATTTATTACTACTCATATTTGTATTCAATTCGCTCTCTACTTTTTCTCTTGAAAGATATATTTGGAAACCGATGCCAAAAACCAGGTTGCTTGAGGCGGGGCTGGATCCAAAGCCCACAATGCCCCTGTATTTTATCAATCCTTCCAATCCGATATTGGGCGTAACAAAGTATGCTATGCCCGGCCCTGCGCTGATTCCTAATCCATTGGTATTATCTCCGGCTGAGGGATTATAGCCCTCAATGCCAACTGTTGCTTCACCAAAAAATCTTGTTTTCCGCAATACATTAATGGCAGGATCATTTATATAATATCTACCCAACGCGCCCACGCCATAATTAATGGAAGGTTTAATGCCTTTGGCAGCAGCCAGCCCAAAATCAACGTAAGCACCTAACGCAAGATTATTTCGTATAAACCAGCCTGCCCTGGGGCTAAGCGTCATATTAAATCCTCCTCCGTTGTCGAGGCTGAGATTCATATTTGAAATATTACCACCAACCATTACATTTCCCTGTTGGATCTGAGCCTGAACACTGCTGAAAACAAGAATGCTGATAATTACTGCCGTACAAATTTTCTCTTTCATGATCCTGGTTTTATTAGTGAAGAATAATTTTATACTCATCTAAAACATCGTACCAAAAAAAGATATGGGGGCGAATGTGATATTAATCGCTGAAAATTGGGGAATAGTAGCTACATCTTATCCGGATAACACTTTGGCAGGATATTTTATACCTGGGTACAATAAGAAGTTCATCCGGCTATAATATGCCCCGCGATACCGTGGGTGATCCCGAAAATTATGTTCAGTATAAGTATGGCGGAAACTTTGCTATAAATACTGCTAATATATTTTCAATATATTTTATGATCTGCTACAGGAAAAAAACCGGAAAAGGATTTCGCTACTTTGACGAGCACAATAAAGTAATAACCGATGCCGGGCTTAAGGAATGGTTTAAGTCTTTGGTTATTCCGCCTGCCTGGAAAAAGGTAGAGATCAATACATCATCCCGTGCTAAGATATGGGCTACCGGCTACGATGCAAAGGAACGGAAACAATATGTCTACAATACCAGATTCCGTAAAAGCCGGGATGATCAGAAATTTGACCGTATCATACGCTTTGCCGGCAGGCTGGAACACATGCGCCGGGTGACCGGACAGCATCTGCGTAAGCGCAAATTAAGCCGTGAGAAAGTTTTGGCCGTCATGGTGCGCCTGCTTGAAACCGCTTTCTTCCGTCCCGGCAACGATTGCTACAGCAAAGAAAACGAAAGCTATGGGCTTACTACATTACGCAGCAGGCATTTGGAAATTAACGGTAGTGAAATGATATTTTCTTACAGGGGAAAATCAGGGCAGGAACAGGAAAAGCATATAACAGATGCTAGGCTTACAACCATCGTAAAAGAAATAGATGAGTTGCCGGGTTATGAAATTTTTAAATTTATTGATGAAGACGGAAATATCCATGATGTAAAGAGCGGTGATCTGAACGAATATATACGTTCGGTCATGGGTGAAGCGTTTTCGGCGAAAGACTTCCGTACATGGGCAGGAACCGTAATAGCTGCTATAACGCTTGATGAAATGGGCGCAGTACGGGAAAAAGATCAAAGGAAACTAAAGAAAAATATCCGTAATGCCGTGATAGCGGTAAGCGAAAAGTTAGGCAATACCCCCGCAATTGCCCGTAGTTCATATATAGACACGCGTATAATTGATAATTATATCCAGGGCAGAACGCTCGGTAATTTCAGGAGAGAGGTGAATCAACTCCTCAAAGCAAATCAAAGCCTTTCAGTAGAAGAGCTGGGAGTGTTATGCCTGCTGAAGAGGCGCCTGAATAAAAAAGACTGACTTACCCTTCCTGCAGCATATCCGGCTCACGATGCTTTGCCTGTATTTGCAGAGATGCTTTCTATCAAAATTCTTACTTCCTCTTTAGTTCTGTTTAATTTTTTTGACAGGTGTTCTAAAAGCTGTTCTGCATGGCCTGGCTCATATAAAAGATCTTCATCAGTGAGCGAAGGATCATTTTCTTTCAACTGCTCTTTTACAGCCTCCCAGGATTGCCTTAAATCTAATTTTGTTTTGTTCATGATGTTTTGTTTGAGTGCTTAAATATTAAAATAATTATGCCTGTTTCCCGGCTTTGGTGTTAAAACCGGTCAACCAGTCATGCTCCCCGGCAATACATTTCTCCGTAAGCGGATACCCGACAGAGCAACTTGTGCTATGTCAACAATAATTTTTCGTATTTCTTTGTAAGAGGTGAGACGATAAACATGAGGATTTCACATTTATCGCCTGCTTGCCATGCCTACGGCAGGTAAACAGGTAGGCAAGTCTGCCGTTTCACGTTTGACATAACACCGGCAGGGTAAACCTGCGTAATATAAGAAATATACATTCCCGCGTGCTACAATTAGTTTGTAGAAAAAGAATGTTGTTTTAATGCCTCTATGGGGAAAAAATTACACTTTGACGCTCTCAATATAGACAAAGAACTTACCTTGTTGATCGCCGCGGGGTCCATGATCTGCTTTGCCTGCAATGAGTCGCCGGATGGTACTGCAACAAAACCTGCTAATACAAATGATTCTGGTATACATCAGCAGGTAACTGAACTTACGCCGGGGCTGGGCTATGACCCGACGGGAAACGACACCAGGAAAAAAGATCAATAAAAAACTTTCAGCATATCAGGCATGGTTTTTCTACTCTTATAGCAATAGTAAAACAAGTATATGAAAGCAAAGCATAAAGCAAAAAAAACAAATGCTGCCGGTCCCGGCAAAGATAAAATGCATTTTACTGCCGGCGAAGTGATACTTGATCTGCCTGAGGTGAAGGATATACCAGGCCAGGAGCATATTCGTGTTCCCCCGCTTGGCGAGCTGGCTGATATCACCATTTCTTCCGATGACGAGGAGGGAAAAGGAATATTTGATAGTGCCGGAGATGAACTGGCTGAAGGGGATGTAACCCCAGAAGAAAAAAAGGCTTTAAAAGATGCAGCAGAAAAGACACCCGGTGCAAGAGATGAAGATAGCCTGCAGGCTGCCACGCTGGATCAGCGGGATGAAGATGGCGCGCCGTTAAATGAAAAAACAAACCTCAGCGGTAGTGAGCTGGATGTTCCAGGTAGTGAAGATGATGACGATGATGAAAAAATAGGAGAGGAGGACGAGGAGAATAATGATTACAGCCTGGACGGTGAAGATGAAGACGACAGTATTTCAAAATAGTTGAAGGAAGAGCGTTATCCCGGCAGGGGAAAATTATATTATGATCGGCGCAACACTTAAATAGAATCCAGGTGTTTACTCATCATCTTTATGAAATACTTTCCGGAGTTCAGCCTTAGCCTTTTCCAGGGTATGCTTTTTGGACTCCGGGAGATTCTTCCCCGCGCGGTTAATGTAAAAATTAAGCATAGACATTGCAGATTGGTAAGGCGTTCCTTTTTTACGATGACTGTGAACAGCAGAATGCCTGAGTGACTTTGCTATCTTTTCGGGATCATTGCCTGCAAATATTCCTTGTTTCAGGTCAAGAGCATTGCTGTACTCAGTCACCTGCTTCGACCATTTTCTTTTTTTTGCTCCTGATTTATAGGATGATTTCGCTTTCCTTTTCATATTACTGCTTTGGTTACCTGTATATAATAGCATGCCATATTCGGAAGAGCTCCTGTTGAATATCAAAGGATCAGAAAATCTGACGTAATGACTGGCAATAAAATTGAAGAGCAGGTACATAACTTGCAATAGTTGCATATCATGGAGACTTTAAATAAGGAACTTGCAGCATCTATAAGGGCTTATATGATCGCCCACACTAAAACTATTGCGGTAGCAGAAAGTGTAACATCCGGGTTGTTGCAATGGTATTTGTCATCTATTCCCGATGCATCAAAATTTTTTCAGGGTGGCATAACTACCTATAATGTTGGGCAAAAATATAAGCACCTGCAGGTAGAACCTTTGTATGCTATCTCCGTGAACTGTGTATCGGCGCGTGTAGCCTCAGAAATGGCAAGACACTGTTGCTGTTTATTTGCAAGCAGATGGAGCATTGCCGTCACCGGTTATGCTTCTGCTGTTCCTGAATCAGGGGGCGAATGTTTTGCTTTTTATGCTATTGCAAATGAGGATGAGATAGTGGCGGAGGGGAAAATTATACCAACTGATAATCACCCGGAACATGTACAGTTTTTTTATGCGCGTGAAATATTGGAAATATTAGGGAATATCCTTAAGTAGTCATTCTTGTCGTCGAAAACCATATTGAACTTTTTCATGAACTGCTATGCCATAACGTTGAATAGCTGCGATCATATATAGGGAAGTTAAGAGATTGCTTCTCCCGCCGAAGTTCTATGGGTATATCCCGTGTTTTACAGGCTCTAATGCCTGGCTAATTTGAAATATGCCAAAAAAGACTGATTGGTTTATTTTTTTTATCTTTGTCGCAGAATTTAATCCCCGGAATGTCAAAATCAGACGATACAAAGCAATTTATCGTTGAAAAAACCGCTCCTGTTTTTAACACAAAGGGCTATGCGGGAACTTCAATGAATGATATTATGAGTGCGACAGGTCTTTCAAAGGGCTGCATTTACGGGAACTTTGAAAATAAAGATGATGTTGCACTGGCGGCTTTTGACTATAACCATAACAGGGTTACAGAATACATAAGGGGAAAGATCTTAGCAACAGAAAATTCTATTGAACGTTTGTTGGTTTATCCGGATACTTACAGGAATTATTTAAAAATTCCTTTCCTGCAGGCGGGCTGCCCTATTTTGAATACTTCTACCGAGGCCGACGATACACACCCGAAATTGCGGAATAGAGCATCCGGGGCGCTTTCATTTTGGAAAAGAGCATTGGAAAACCAGGTTAAACGCGGTATTGCCCGAGGCGAAATAAAAACAGGCACGAACCCGGCAGTAGTTGCGGTGGTAATGATTTCAATAATTGAAGGTGCTTTTATGCAGGCAAAAGTTACAGGTAAAACAACAGCACTGAAAATTGCAATGGATTACCTGGAAAAAGCCATTCTCGATCTGAAGCGATGATTCTTTGTGAGGGTGAGACTTGCCTGCCGGTTTACCTGCAGTAGGCATGGCAGGCAGGCGATAAACGTGAGATCCTCACATTTATCATCTGCCGTTTCACGTCTACCGTTTCATCTTTGACATAACACTTGTCTTAATATAACATATGATCATTTATAAAATCAAAGAAGATGAAAATCTTAAGGTACCAACCCGCATATCAAAAATATTTTGAACAGTTGAACAAAGCGTGGCTGAGCAAATATTTTGAGATTGAACTGCCTGACGAAAAGTTGCTTTCGCAGCCGGAAGAAAACATTTTGAAAAATGGAGGGCAGATCCTGTTTGCAGAACATGAGGGGCAGATTATCGGAACGGTAGCATTGGTTCTTGTAAAAAAAGGCGTCTACGAATTAGCGAAAATGGCGGTTGATGAAGCGTTTCAGGGAATTGGTGCGGGAAAGTTTTTGTGCAGTTCAGCCATCGGCGAGGCGAGACAACTGGGTGCTGAAAAACTCGTCCTGTTTACTAGTTCCAAACTGAAAACGGCAATAAGCATTTATCACAAGCTTGGATTCAGGGACATTCCGCTTGACGAATCATTATTCAAGAGGGCCGATATTAAAATGGAATTGTTGCTCGGTTCAAACAAATGGTTTGACCGGAAATTTGATTTCAATTTCGGAATGGAGCTATATGGTATTTTGCTTGAACGTTTACAATCTGCGCCGGACAGGTTTATTCAAATGACCCGGATGCTGCCTGAAGAAACTCATGTTTTCAGATACGAAAACAAATGGACGATCAGGGAAAACATCGGGCACCTGGAATTGTTGGAGCCGTTGTGGCAAATACGATTTGAAGAAATAAAAAATGAGGTTCCTGAAATGTCGCCTGCCGATCTAAACAACAGCGCAACCGACCGTATGGACTTCAATACATTTTCACTGCAGGAACTAATAAATAATTTCCGTCATCAAAGAACAAAAACTATAGACTTTCTGAATAATCTGCAGAAAAGTGATTTTACAAAGCGCAGCATTCACCCGAGATTACAGCAGCCAATGAGGATCATTGACCTGATGCATTTCGTAGCAGAACACGATCAGCATCATTTGAATGCTGTGCTGAACATTATCAATAAAAGCGGAATTGCTTTACGCTAACAGGTGCGGAAATAGAAACTGTAACAGATTAGCCAACCGGGAAGGATGCTGTAATTTATTACACGAACAAAAATGCTGATACCATTGTTTTATAGATAAAAAATTAGAGGCGGCGCAGCCATTGTCATATAATTGGGTACAACAAAGGAGCAGGATAGTACAGGTCTTTTTAACGAATCAAAACGTGATAATTACGTAAATCAACATATTATGAGACAATTTTTTAAAGAGCTTTTTGAGTACAATTATCATTTTAATCAGAAGTTATCGGAGATTTTTATAGAAAAGCGCGATTTAATCAGCGAAAAATCGGTAAAACTTTTCAGTCATATTTTGAATGCGCATCATATCTGGAATTCCCGGATTGCTGGAAAGCAGAGTGGTTTCAACGTTTGGGATATTCACGCTGCCGGACAGTTCAGGGAAATTGACGATAAGAATTACAATGAAACGATGCACCTCTTAAGCGACCTTGATCTGAGTAGCATTATTCTATACAAAACCGGCAAAGGAGAGAAATTTGAAAATAAAATCAGCGATATATTATTTCATATCATCAATCATTCTACCTACCACAGAGGACAAATAGCAACTGATTTCAGACAGACCGGAACAGAGCCGCTTACCACGGATTATATCTTTTATAAAAGATGAGATTATAGAACGAAAAATCATATCCCGGCAAATAGGGCACTTTTCAATTTTTCGCAGGCAGGTGATTCCACCTGCCTGTAGGGCCCGCTACCGGTCGGTGAGACACCATAGTCGTATTCCGGGAAATATGAGCCATAAAATGTCTTGAAAAGGCAATGTCATTTAGCTGAGGAAGGTATATAACCAGGGTAGCGTCTATGGCGCATAATTGAAAAACACCGGATGTTTTATTTGTGCCCTCAGGAGTTGCCTGGAAAATATTTTATCCGATCGCCCTGATACGTGTCTCACCTACCAGGGCCTGGGAAACAAAATTGCGGTAAGCTTTTCTATGCAAACTGCTTGTCCAGGTAGGTACAAACACAATGCCCTATGACCTTAGCTATAACGGTGGGTAGAACCGGTTACTTCATTTGAGAGTGCCTTTTAGCAAATATTTGTCAAACCAATTTAAACAGGCATTTTCGTCTGCTTTTTCGTATGGCCAACCGTGATCTTTCCCTTCTTTAGCAATCAACATGCAAGGTACATGGTGCGCTTTTAGCTCAGTGATCAATGACACGGATTGGCTATAGGGAACAAGACCGTCATCTGTCCCGTGAATGATCAAAACAGGCGGCGTATTTTCTGTAATAAAATAATAGGGTGAAATTGATTTAAGTGTCTTGTTTTGAAAATCTCTTGAGCTGTCTGGTGTCGCAATAAAAGACCCGTTGGCAGACACATTTCTTACTTTAGGGAAATCAAACCAGTTGGAGTCCGGGCTGTTGTACTGAATAAAATTTGTTGGAGGGTAAAAGCATGCCACAGCCTGGATTTTACTGGAAATTAAATCAATGGAGTCTATCTTATTGTCTTTCGGTATATCATATTCTTTTCTGTATTCAGCTTCTGTCATAGCGTCTTTCCCGAAAACGGCTGCTGAAACAGAAAGGTGACCGCCGGCACTATGCCCCATTATTCCCAGCTTTGCCGGATCTATGCCATATCTCCCGGCATTGTACCTGATGAATTTTATGGCGCGTTGTACCTGGCTAAAAATTTCCGGCACGTTATATCTGGGTTGAGACCCATGACTAATGATAAAAACAGTATACCCTTTATCAGTATACGATTTGTAGGAACTGGTGGATATGTTTGCGGCGTCTCTTGATACCCATCCGCCGCTCAGAATGTATAAAATCGCTGCCCCGTTTTGCTTTGCCGGGCGGATCATGTCAAAAACAAATGCCATCCCGTCTTTATGCTGATACACAACATCGGATATACGGGTGACTTTCTGTTGGGCAATAGCAGTGTTGAAGCTGACAGTAATGAGCATTAATAAAAAGATAATATACTTTTTCATTGGTAATAATTAAATGTTGGATAAAAACTAAATAAAAGTGATGTCATGGTTTTTCATTAATCATGAAATTTAACGGCTCCTGGTTTTTGCCAATACAACCTATTACCTGTATAACGGCAGCTTTATTTTCTACACTTATTGGATTATCAGCCATGTATTTTACCATTCTGCACCCGGTAAGGGTTACGGTCAGCTTTTTATTTCCTCTCACCTGTAAATAATCCCACGACTGATGTTCCGGAACAGTGGTGAGGGCCAGGTTTTGACCGGAAAAAATTTCAACATTGTTTAAAGAAGTATGTCCTTCTCCCTCTATAATTACAGGGTGCAGGTCCTTTACTTTTTCACCGGTATTTGAAATAATGGAACCTTGTGATATCTGCCAGTTCCTGTTCACCGCCTGGCTTCCCTTTTTGTAAATGCCGTTAGCCACACAGTCAAAATTGAAGTTGGTGAGCTGTCCATAGGTTTCGCTGCCAAGCATGATGCCCCCGTAAGTTCCAAAAGTGAAGATGTCCATCAACTGTGCATTGTCTGTATAATCAATAGCGTAAGCATAAGTTTTCTGTGCCACTACTGCATCAATGACTGCCGGAGCATAATCCCCTTTAAATAACCGCTGAAGCGCGGGATTGACATGGCAATGCAATATGCGTGGTATATCGTAGCAATGCCTGATACGGATAAATTCACCGCTCAGAGGATATCCGTAGCAATGCTCAAAAATTATTAATGCTATAGAATGTTCCAGGCTTGCATTAAAATCCATTGCGAGCCATTCGCCATAAAAAGTCAGACAGGAAAGGTATACCCCTTCCACCAGTTTATTTTTCACGTTTTGAATAGTGGCGGGGTAAGGAATGATCTTTTGGGCATCCGTAAGCGTTTGCTCCGGATACCAAAATTGTATACCCCTGATTTGTGTGGCGGATTCTACGGTAATGAAAGGCTTGCTTTTATCAGTGATCTTAAATACGCTGCCGACAGGTTGCTTTTTGGCCGGATGAGATGTTCCTCCGGGAACGGGCCCATTAGCGCCAATCAATGATACGTTTGACTTCAGTATAATTCCGCCATCGACAGGGTAGGGTTCATCGCCGGGCTCTACAAATAAGGCGGCTCCTTTTCCGGAAGCCCAGTCTATTGCCTTTTGCAGGTTGGTTTTATTTACCGAGGCAGTATTGGATGGCATTACATTAAAATCCCTGATACTTTTATACGGGCAGTTTTGTGCATGTATATTCAAATGAGTGAAAAGCAGGGAACCCCATAATAAATATCGCATAATGATCATTGCTGTTTACTTTATTTATTTTTTACTGAATACACCGGCAGCAGGATACAGGATGGCGTTTTTGATCCGGTATAAATCTGCTGAGTGGCTTTATGAATATCTTCTGCTGAAAAAACCGGCTCACAGGTATTGAGGCTCCTGTTAAATCTTGGGTACAGGCTTGAAGTGATGATTACACGCAACCTGTGTCCCGGGTTTACCTGGTATCCGGTGGCCCATATCGGGATCTGATGTTTGCCCGGACCAGATGTTGTAAGTGTTGTTTTAGCCCCTCCTTCCTGTATGTTGATGATTTTGCCATCAGGGAAGACATCCTGCAGGCATACTATAAAATCAGTGCATGTTGCAGTGCTGGATAACCATAGTGAGGCCCCTATAGGACCGAGAAGTACAAGAGGCTCTTTTAAAGCTTCCGTTTCAAACTTAACCTGGTCTGTTCTGGCCATGTTCCTGTTTTGGAGCGCCGGACCAACACTGTCCCCCAAAAATGTTCCACCATAATTGGGATACGGATCTGCAGGGTCATACAGGTAAGAAAATGTTTTGCTTTTTGCCTGCTTTTTTGTGCTGAGCGATTGATCGTCCTGTAAAAAATAGGGAACCATCTTCGTTTCCTTTGGCGGCCATACAGATGATCCTACATATTCATTCTTCTCCATAATAAACAAGTTGAATATTGCCTCTTTAAGCGGCGGAGACAGTTTTGCCGCTTTTCCATTGAGTGCGCTGACCATGTATTCAAAAGCCAATTGTCCATAATTTCCGGTATGTGTGTTTCCTCCATAATCATTTTTATAGCTGGTTACCCCATGCGCCCAGGGACCGATGATATACCGGTTTTGAGGATTCCCTGTTATGGAAAGTTGTTCAAAGCTTTTGATCTGGTCTTTTAAAAAAATGTCATACCACCCGGCTATGCTTATTACAGGAGATTTGATGACGCCATGAAACTCCTGTTTTTCCCAGTATTCATCTTTCGTTTCATGCTGCAACCAGTCCAGTAAAAAGTTGATTGAATCTGCCGCAACGGAAAGCGGCAGCCGGCTCATTCTTTTTTTTACATTGCCGGGAGAAAGGTCGTCGCCTGCTTTAGCTGCGTTTGCATATCCCCATAAAAAAGCAGATTGTAACGAAAGCAGCCCGTCGGGGTAAACAAAATCATACATGCCGGAACTGGTGAGCAATGGGGCTGCAGCATCTAATGAATCGGCTATTATCCACTGTGTGTATCCCATATAACTTACTCCCCAGCCACCCACTACGCCATTTGACCAGGGCTGATCTCTTATCCATCTCAATGTGGCTAATCCATCTGCTCTTTCATTTACAAACGGATAAAATTTACCCCCCGATTTATACTTTCCTCTTACATCCTGTACGATAATAGCGATATTCTTTGAAAGGAATTTTTTATCTATCCACATCTCAAGTTCTTTGTTGTAAGGGGTGCGGATCAATACCGCTGCAAATGATTTACCGGTATCCGGCAGGAAGATACGGGTACTCAGGGCGACCCCGTCATCCATAGTAATATTTGTTTCAAATATTTTGATCGTGGAAGAATCCGCAGATACGGGCTGCGCCGCAGCAAAAGCCTGAATGCCTGAAACGAATACATACGGAAGAAGGAAATATTTAATAATAAAACGTATTGGCATAACGTATAAGAATAGAATATTGAAAAATGAAAAACTATTTTTGTTCATGATTCTGGCGATCATTTTCGAGAGGCGGATGTAATTGATACATTTGCCTAAGCCCGGTTTCTTTGCTGAACAAAGGAATGCCCGAGCGGTAAAATGATCTGAAATCGTCGGCAGACTGTTGCCCGGCATAGGGTACATAGTATTCGGTTGTTCCTGAGTTACGCCAGGCCATGACATAAGCTAACCTGTATTTGCAGACAGCTTTCAGAAACACCTGTGTCCACCATGTATCGTCAGGAATTGTATTATACCCGAATTCAGTTAATGCAGGTATTTTATTTTGTTTTAAGGCAATTGCATTCAGCAGCATCAGATCCTTTTGCAGTTTTCTGGTAAAGGATTTATTAGATACATTTTTTTGCTGGTAGATATCAAATCCTACAATATCCACCCATTCATTGCCGGGGTATTTTTGTAAAAATTCATTTTCAGATTTGAAGATATCTGTATTGAACGCGTACAAAACATTATGAACATTCTTTTCATCCCGCAAATAGCTTACAGTAAACTGCCATAGCTGCTTAAATTCATTTGATGTGGTATTCGTCCCTCCCCACCAGAACCAGTTCCCGTTAAGCTCGTGAAAAAGACGAAGGATGACCGGTATATATACTCCCTCTTTGTCTTTCAGGCTAAGCATAAATTCAGCCGCTGCATCCAGCCAGCGCTTGTATGCTTCATGCTTTTCATGACCGGGCAAAACAGAAGAAAGCGTTCCTTTTTTTGCATCCCAGGCAGGTTTTCCGGTCGCCGGGTTCATCATGTGCCAGCTACAGGTAATTATTTCTCCTCGTTCATATCCCTGTAAGATATATTGCCTTATCTCTGCAAAAGCAATACCGGTTATATTGACAACGCTTCCTGTTTCAATACCTGAGAGATCCCAGCCACACAAACCAGGATGATCTCCCGTAACCTCTTTTATATCACTTTTGCCGGGTATGGACTTCCAGCCAACACCGTAGGCTAATGCATCATGATGACCGAAAATAAACTGGCCGCTCTTTGACAACTCTGAAAGGTTTTTGTACAGGCAAACAGTTTCTGTTGTGGCTTTTTCGTCAATGGGTAACCCATTTCCATACACCTTAGAAATAAATAGCAGGCTTGCATACCCGGTTCCCAGCATTATTTTTAATAAACCCATATACTTCCTGTTGTTGTGATTAAAGATTAGACCTGCCGCCGCGCAACACATATTTCTGGATCTTCCCGGTAGCTGTTTTTGGAAGCTCTTTAACGAAAGTTACCCACTGCGGTTTTTTAAAAGAAGCAAGGTGTTGCCCGACAAACAATTTAAGATCGTCTTCCGTCAGCATATGTCCCTGATGCAGTACTACAAAAGCATGGGGCGACTGTCCCCACTTTCCGTGAGGCATCCCGACAATAGCCGCTTCTTTAACAGACGGGTGTCGCAACAAAACAGCTTCTACTTCTACAGAAGAGATGTTCTCTCCCCCGCTGATAATAACATCTTTTATCCTGTCACGCACTTCTATATAACCGTCAGGGTGTATTACAGCCATATCACCGGTATGGAACCAGCCGTTCACTAAAACTTTGTTTGTAGCTTCGGGGTCATTGTAATATCCTTTCATAACTACATTTCCCCTGGTTACGATCTCCCCCATTGTATTGCCATCGTGCGGCACTTCATTATCTTCTTCGTCTATTACTATCAGTTCTCCGGAAGTGATCAATTCCACTCCCTGCCTTGCTTTAATAACAGCAGATTCAGACAAGGACAGGTGGCGGTGTTCGGGAAGCGCTTCACAAATGGAAATAAAGGGGGCCGTTTCTGTCAATCCATATACCTGTATGAGCTCCCATCCCAATTCATTTTCAACACGCTCAATGGTTGCTGCTGCAGGCGGCGCGCCCGCAGTAATGACACGAATACCGGAATGCGCCTGCCTGCGCAGCTTTTCCGGCGCATTAACAATACCGATCAATACCGTAGGAGCTGCGCAAAACAGGGTTATGTTCTCCCGGTTAATGAGATGGAAAATGCTCTGGGCATCGGTTTTTCTTAAGCAGACATGAGTGCCGCCACATGCTGTGATGGTCCACACAAAAGTCCAGCCGTTTGCATGAAACATAGGGAGGGTCCAGAGGTAGCGTTCTTTTACGGAAAGGTTAAAATGGACAAGAGCGCCGATCGAATTCATGTATGCATTCCGGTGAGTGATCATCACACCTTTAGGCTGGGCAGTTGTTCCGCTTGTATAGTTGATAGTTATCAGATCCTGTTCCTGAATGTCCACGGGCATATATTTTGTCCGGGAGCGCTTTATGAGCTTTTCATAGCTTGCCCATCCTTCTCTCTCTTCTTCCAGTGCAATAAAATGCTCTACTCCCGGCAACTGGTTTTGTATGCTTTCCACTACCTTTAAATAATCGCTATGTACACATACAGCGACCGCGCCGCTATGGTTGATGATATAAGCAAATTCTTCGGCAGACAACCTGTAATTTACAGGGACCAGGATTGCTCCGATTTGCGGAACGCTATAAAATGCTTCCAACTGGGCATGTGTATTATTAGCTATATAAGCCACACGGTCTCCCTGCATAATGCCCAGTTGTTGCAATGCATACGACCAACGGTCACAACGATCAAAAAACTGCCTGTAGGTATACTTCAGGTCGCCATCAATCACCGCTATCCTGTCGCCATATAATTTCCGGGCGCGTCTTGAAAATTCTAAAGGGGTGAGAGGTATTTCCATAATAGTAAATAGTTTGGATTGGTCCCGAACCTTATTGGAAGGTTCGGAACTCTGTTAGTTATTTTTCATAGTGTTCCTTAAACAGTTTAAAAAAATTATAAGGATCCGTTACTTCAATATCCAGCTCGGGGCGTATACGCTTTAACGCTTCTATGCCCGCAATTACGTTTGAAGGGGAAGTCCATACGATCCTGAAAAAATGAAATGACGGGGTTGCTTCAGTTGCTGGAATAGCTGATGACATTGCGTTTGCCGCTTCTTCTATGCTTTTGAATTCGCAGGCATGATTATGCAGATCCATTACAGGCATTCCTTTCCATACTTCCGGCGTCTGGTGCTTTACGGTTTCCGTATGAAAGTTGTATATGATCGTAGCAAATCCATCGGGAGAAAACTGTGCATAGGCATCCTTTACCTGGTCTGTGGGCTCATTCCAATCCAGTACCATTGGCGCTATGGTCAGATCAAGCTTTTTGAAAAATTTCTGATTGTGCCTGATGAATAAGGGAAGGTATTGCGGTAGGATCCTGTTGGGATTTGTGTACCCCGCAGCGCTGGCATCAGAACCGAAATAATCGTTTTCAGTAGCGGTGTTATAAAAATGCGCTATTATATCCGGATATGTTTCTATAAGATTGGGATTGATGCCCCAGATAAAAGGTATTTCCCCCCTTTGCTTATCATCCCAGTGTTTATATAAAAATTCATACAATGCTGTGCCGGAATCATAATCTGCCATCAGGATGCATATATAGGTTTTGTTCTTTAACTTCTTTTCCACAGACGGGCGGTGTTGCCGGAGATCTTTAACCGGGGCCTGGCTATGGAATGATTGATTGAAACAATAACTTGTAGAGGTGTTTTGATAGCAGTTGTAGGGCGACATTAAAAAAACAGATTCCCATTCCGTAGGGACATCTTTATGTTTGCTCGGGTGATCGGGCATATTGCTGTATTTGGAAAATGCAAAGAAACCGGCGATCTCTGTCATTTCCTTACCACCGGTTTGCCGTAACAGCTCACCCAGCATCATTTTATATGTTTCCAGGTCTGTACCCAATGGCTGCCCCGGATCGTCCTGGGGTTGTTCGTCGCCCCAGGGTGAAAGGTCATACACAAAAGAGCCTTTGTGCACAGCCCAATCTCTCGTAACTACATAACCGATATCGCCTTTGGCCCTTGCGCTATAAGCGTCTTCTGATAGAAATACACGATGCGTATAACAAAGCCCTTTGCCCAGGTAGTTTTTTATTGCCCACCTGTAGGCATCATTTTTCGCACTGCCTGTGACTGCTCCGGTAAACATGCCTCTCAGATCTTTGATTATGGGAAGTCTCCATTTATGAAGATACTTTTTGGCAAAGGAAGGGCTCATCACTACAGCATCTTCTACGCCGGCGATGGTGGTTGCTACATTTACAGAGGCAGCAACTGCGGTATCCCAGATTACTGCGCCTTTAATTTTGTTCCCTGCTAATGCAAACAGTTCGTCCGGTGTTTTCAAAGTATCCATTTTAATTCCGGATAACCAGCCACCGGGTGAAGCGAACTGTTGCAGCCAGTAATCAGGCTGGATATTGGTTGAAGAGCTAACATATATAACAGGTCCTTCCCGGTTTAGTATCCCCTGGAGGCAGGATACCGCCATTGCTTCATCATACAGCGCTGTATTATTTTTTTGAACAAGCCTGTAGATATAGATATGCGTTGGAGTACCGCAGACAATAGTGTTGATTGCTATGAACATTGCTGCCAGCAAAATCCATTTGGATCGGAGTAATTTCATTGAACCTGTTTACATCAATACTGATCAATTGATAAATGAGTTTGTATCTTTTTCGCCCTGCGGAATGGGTAAGGTCTTTGCTCCCGCCGGCAAGGTCTTACCAGACTCTGAAGCGACCTGAGCGGCCATATCAATCTTGCCGAGCCTGTCCCAGCGGCGAAGATCAAACCAGTGCTGCTGTTCGCAGGAAAGCTCCAGGTATCGTTCTTTCATTAATGCCCTGAATGCTTCATTGTTGTTGGCAAATGCATTGGCATAAGGCTCAGCACCAACTGCAGGGCGGGTTCTTACTTCGTTAATAAGCGTAAAAGCTCCCGGGATATCATTGCTGAATAATTTAGCTTCAGCCAGCAACAACTTAACATCGGTGAGCCTTGTCCATACGGTTGAATTTTTACCGCAGTTCCCTCCAAAGCTTGAGATCATGCTCACATTTTCAAAAGGCATATATTTTTTAAGCATATATCCTGTATTGGATTTGCCTTCTTCGTATGGCTTGTAGGGCCAGCTACCGCCTTTGTAGGTTATTGCACCAAGTGTCTTCCCGTCTGGATCTGTTCCGCCATAAAATGTAAGGGCTGCCCGTGGGTCTGTATATTCAGCGCCATTCAACATATAAACGAACTGATTGGCATTGGCATTAGATACTGCTCCATCGGTAAGTGGAAAATCGCACATGTCGTTCCGGGAATAATAATTCATTTTACTGTTGTACGAGTTTTTACCTACTTTTTCGTGGTAGTCAATCAGGAAATAAAACCACAGGCTTGCGGGATCGCTGGCATCGTGAATGGTTTGCATAATGATCTCAGGATTTGTACGGTTATCATCATTGGAGAACATACCATAGAAATTAGTGGAATAAGTATATCCGGCATCAGCATCGTTGATGATATTATTAAGCTGGGTAACGGCTTCGGGGAATTTTCCGGCGCCGATATAATATTTAGCCAGGTAAGTTTGCGCGGCGCCCTTTGTGATGCGGCCAAGATATTTGCTTTCCCACTTGCCGGGAAGTAATTCAATAGCGCTCAATAACTCAGGCTCAATGATGGTACGCTCAATTTCTGCTACGGGAGAAAGCGGTTTTGCCGGTTTGGTTTTAATATCTGTGGCTGAAAGATGCATGGGAACATCGCCGTAGAGCTGTGTCAGGTAATAGTAGCTCCAGGCTCTGAAGAACTTACATTCCCCGATCATATACTCTTTTTGCTTATTTTCATTTTCCAGTGTGGGCTGCCATGCTTCTATTTTTTCCAGTGCAAATGATGCCCGCCATACCTGGCGGAAAAGAGATTGCCATATCCATGCGTTGAGCGGGTTGTTGGCATCCACATTATAATTGTTAAACTGGGGCTGCGTAGGCTCTGTTCCCGTCAGCAGCGACATTTCCTGCCCCATTGCGTCAACAGCATGAAAAAAATATTTATCCAAACCGGGATCAACGAGGTTGGAATATATGGCTGCCACAGCTTCAAGGCATTCATTCATATTTGAATAATAATTGCCTTCATTAAAATTCTGCGGATCATTCAGGTCTACTATATCTTTTGAGCAGGATGTAAGGGCAAGCACCCAAACTATCAGGAGTATCTTTTTCATTATTATGGTTTTATTGATCTGATAAAACTTCAGGTGGAAAATCATTATGCTTTACTAATAAATTCCGGAGTGAAAGCATTACGCTGTTATTTGAATGTTACATTTAAGCCTATCAGGTAAATTCTCGGATTAGGGAAATTATTGTACTGCCCGGCAATGCCTCTCTGTAAATTATAATTAGAGTCGTTGCCTCCGCCATTTGCATTCATAGAGCCCAGTTCCGGATCATAACTTTTGTAACTGGTGAACCGGATGGCATTCTGGGCAGTGAGGTATATCCTGAATTGCTGTATGTATTTGCTTTCTTTTGACAATACATTATAGCCTAATGTGATATTCCTGATTTTGAGGTAGCTTCCATCTGTTACGAACCTGTCCGACACCCTGCCGTTCCTGTTATTATCACCACTTACAGCTCTTGGAACATCAGTAATATCTCCTTCTTTTCTCCATCTTTTCAAACGCTCAGTCGTTCTGATCGTTTGAGAAAAGAAATCATATATCTGCACTCCGGCAATGCCTGTACCGCCAATGCTCAGGTCAAATTTTTTATAATAAAGACTGAGATTAAACCCGTAATTGAATTTTGGTATAGGATTCCCGATAAAAGTGCGGTCATTATCATCAATTTTTCCGTCAGGACCGGTTGGATTACCCTTGTCATCCTTTGGTCCGGCTATATCTTTGAAGGCAATATCGCCCGCAGCAGCATGCTGTCCGTATTTTGCATTATATGCTTCCGCATCTGCAGTAGTAGGAAGTACCCTGTCTACCTGGTAACCATAAAAAGAACCTATCGGGTGTCCTACGGCAGTGAGTGTAATAAATTCGCTTGTTTCAAGCGGTGCGTTCCATATTGGCTCCCCGGCGCCAAGCGAAGTGACTTTGTTTTTTACAAAGCCCATTACCCCCGATAAGCTGAAGCGGAGATTTCTGCTGATCTTATCATTGTACCCCAGAGAAAGGTCAAAGCCTTTGTTGCGCACTGAAGCTGCATTGGTATACGGAGCAACATCAATACCCGAAGAGGGGTTAATAGGTACCTGCACCAGGATGTTATTGGTGTTGCGCACATATACATCAAGGGATGCCGTAAATTTATTCTGCCACAAGCTGAGGTCAATACCGGCATTGTAAGATTCCGACTGCTCCCATTTAATACCTACAGAAGCAAGCGAATTGGATGTTGTGCCCTGTATCCAGGTTGCCGGATAGCCGAATGCCGCTCCAACCCCGTTAGGGAATCCTGCCACATTATAGCCTTTAAATAAGGTTGACAGGTATCCATAATTAGGGATACGGTCGTTGCCGGATAATCCCCAGCTTAAACGCAGCTTCAACTGGTCAATAGCCTTAACCTGTTTCAAAAAAGGTTCTTCGTTAATTTTCCATGCCAGGGCTGCTGAAGGAAAACGTCCCCAGCGGTTTTCAGGGGCAAAGTTGGGTGAGGCATCCTGGCGATAGTTAAGGGTTAGCAGGTACCTGTCAAGAAACGAGTAATTGATCCTGCCAAAATAGGATAAATAAGCAGTGTGGCTAATACTTTCGCTGGTAACGCTGGATACCGGTGTTTGAGAAACCATCAGTACATTATAATTATCCCATGGAAGTGTGGCGGAACTTGTTCCAAGCGCTCCCAGTCCATAGGAATCATTAAACTTTGACACGGAGCTTGACATACCTGCCATTGCTGAAATACTATGTCTGCCTAAAGTTTTATTATAGGAAAAATAATTTTCCCAGGTGGAAGCCTGAGACCAGCTTATGCTTTTTGTGATCTGGGACGGATATTGTAATCCTCCCTGCGCATAGGTAGGATACCACTCCTGGCTGAAAGGAGATGTTTGTGTATATATCAGCTGACTTCTGAATCTCAGACCATCATATATATTTACTTCACCGTATACCTGGTCCTGAAATACATTGATCCTGCTCAGCCTGTGATGCGTATAAATTTCCGGCAATGGATTAAAGCTGCTTCCGCCATCAAGGGCGCTTGACATTTGGGAGTATCCCCAGGAATTATTTTCATCATAAAGATCCATATAAGGCGCATAATTAAGCGCCGACATTAATGAGGCGGCATAACCTGTAAAAGGAGTTCCATTATCCTCGACACGTGAAAAAGTAAGGTTATTACCAATTTTTATAAAATCATGATACCTGTATTCAGTATTTGCCAGAACGTTTAGCCGCTGGTGATTAAAACCTTCTACTATGGCATCCTGGTTTTGATAGTCTGCCGAAAAGCTGTAGGTGATATTGGGTGCGCCCCCGCTAAGATTGATATGGTATTCCTGCTGCAAAGCATTTTGAAATAATGTATTTTGGATATCATTCCTTGTAGTACGCGCCCATTCTTCCGAGTATCCCAATCCCCCGTCACTCACCGGCATAAAGCGTTTTGCTTTCGACCAGAAATTCGGATCAGTTTCTACAGCCAGGTCTATATACTGGCTTGCATTCAGCATGGGTAATTTTTTAGGTGTTTGGGCAATCCCCATGTATGCATTTAAGGTTACCTGTAAAGGACCTCTTTTTCCTTTTTTGGTAGTTACCAATACTACCCCATTGGCGGCACGCGCACCATATATGGCTGTGGAAGAGGCGTCTTTTAATATTTCTATGGATTCAATGTCGTAGGTATTGATGGCTGCAAAGCTCCCGGGCATTCCGTCAATAATATATAAGGGATCTGCATTGTATAAAGTACCCGTGCCGCGAACCAGGATCTTATTGCCGGATCCGGGGACGCCGTTTGCACTTACCACATTTACACCTGCCACACGGCCCTGTATCATGCTGCCAACATCGGAAGTAACCACATTGCCGATATCACTCTGCTTTACAGTAGCAACCGAACCTGTAACATCCGATTTCTTTACTGAGCCGTATCCGATCACCACAACGTCGTCAAGCACTTCCTGCACCTGGACAAGCCTGATATTCAGTGTCTCTTGTTTTCCGACCGTAATTTCCCGGCTCTGATATCCTATGATGGAAAAAACCAATATGCTTTTTTCATCTATCCCGTTAAGGGCAAACAAGCCGGAGTCATCTGTTTTTGTACCTCTTGAAGAACCTTTAACGGTTACCGAAACTCCCTGCAGTGGTTTACCTTCTTCATCGGTAACTTTACCTTTGACATCAACAGGCGGCAGTATATCAAAAGAATCTGCTCCGGCATCTGTATTCTCTTTTTTTTGAGTAAGGCGTATCACAACTGCCGTTTTAATAATGGTATAGGTCAGGGGTTGATTTTTAAAACATGCGTCTAGCGCCTGCCTGACAGTAGCATTCCGAAGATTGATATCCACGTTTTTAGCAAGTTTTAACCATTCGTCCCGGTATACAAAGGTGTACCCGCTTTGGGCTTTTATTTCTGTAAAGACCTTTTCTAATGGAGCATTCTTTTCAGAAAGGGTAATGGTTTGTGAGTGGCTGCGGGCTGACACCTGCAGGAAAGCCGCCAACAATAAAAATGCAGTTAATTTCATGACACGCACCGTTTTGGTCAATGCACTTATATTGGTGCATTGATAGTGACAAAGAGCCGTTAAATACATAACTTTGTAATGTTTGGGTTAAACAATCAATAGCATTTGGTATGTTGTTTTCCATCGCAGCCTATGCTGCGCGGTCAGCCTGAACGATTTACCGTCCTGCCTGCCTGCAGGGCGGTTTTTATATTCAGGGGGTATTAGTGCTGAATGAATTATAATATGTCGTATGTCCGGGTGAATAGGCAATGGTCAATGGTCAAACTATTCACCATTCACTTTTCACTATTCACCAAATGATACGGCATATTATGATTAACGTAACACTAGTTAGTAACGATCAGTGTTTTTCCTTCCAGTTTGCAATGCACATCGCTTAATTCCAGCACTTTCAGCACTTCCGATAAGTTAAGGTTTCTTGGCACTTCACCCGAAATGGTTCCGGACGTAACATTTCCTTTGTAGACTACTTCTATATCGTACCATCTTGCTATCTGCCGCATAATGTCGGACACCTCGCTATTGGTCAGTTTAAAGTAGCCGCTTTTCCATGCAATAGCAGCCTGACCGTCTGCGGGAGAAACATTGATGGCAGTGTTGCCGTTTTTTACAAGGGCCTGCTCATTTGGCTTAAGCAAAGCGCTTGAAGTACCACGGTTTACTTTGACTGATCCTTCGATCAACGTAGTGCGTATAAAAGGTTCATCGTGATATGCATTAACATTGAAATGCGTTCCTAATACCTCAATATGCTCGTCTCCTGCTTTTACCCTGAAGGGCTTTTCTTTATTGTGGGCTACTTCAAAATACACTTCCCCGGTAATTTCCACGTCGCGGTAGCTGCCGGTAAATGCTACGGGGAACCGGATAGAAGATGCCGCATTCAGCCAGAGTTTTGTTCCGTCAGCCAGCGTCATGGAGTATTGTTCTCCCCTGTTGGTAGCAAGTGTATTATAAAGTATTTCTTTTTTTTCTTCGGCAGAGCTGTTATAATAAAGGTGGCCGTTCGAATTGTTTACCTGTGCGCTTCCTTCCTGTGCGATCATCTGGTCCTGAACGGTGTCTAATACAACCTGGGAACCATCAGACAGGGTTAATACGGCTTTAAACTGTCCCGGCGCAGCATCATTTATAATCTTGTGCGGTTTATCGGCAAATGAGGAGATCTCGTTGTTTTTTGAATCCCGGAAGAAAATATAACCTACGCTGATAATGATCAAAATACAAGCCGCAGCTATCCCGGAAAACAGCAAATACCTGTTTTTAAATTTTGACCGAAGCATTGCAGGTGTGTTGGCTCTGGTAACAGAACTAAACAGGTAGTTTGCTTTTTCTTCGGACATGTCTTCCAAAGGTTCAAAGCGGTTCCACATTTCCGACAAATAGCGTCTCAGCTTTGAATCGTCTTGTGCTTTTTCTATCCAATAAGCCAGTTCTTCTTTTTCCGCCTGTGTGCAGTTGTTGCTGAAAAGGCGATCCATCAGATAGTAGATTCTTTCGTCTAATTCTTCCATCTTCTCTATTTTTTGACTCTGAATTGAACATTCAGAAAATGGGTAAAACTTAATGAACGTTGTATAGGTAGAATATATGACAACCGGGAAAAGAGAAAGTCGTATGCCGCCTCAAAAAATTAACACATAAAAAGACAGCTGAGCATAATTATAAGAGGGATAGTGACAAAATAATGAACGGTTTTTAATTTCTTTCGTATACTCCGGAATGCCTGGGTCATATGGCTTTTAACCGTTACTACGGATATATTAAGCCGTTCAGAAATTTCCTCCTGCTTCATTCCTTTTTCCTTACTCAGCAGGAAAACCATTTTCTGCTTTTGCGGCAGTTCATCAACAACCAAATGAAATAAGCGCCGCAGCTCTTTCTTTTCCAGGACTTCAGAAGCCTCTTCCACGGTAGCTGACTGCTTTTCAATTTTTTGTAAAACGAGCGTTTCTTTGGCCATTTTCTTGAGGGCATTCAGAAAGTGATTGTGCGCTATACGGAAAATATAAGCATTAAAATTTTTGATTCTGACAAGGTCTGCCCTGGTTTGCCATATTTTAGCAAATACATCCTGGGTAACATCTTCGGCTGATTGAGCTGAACCTGATATGCGAAAGATAAAAGAGTAAATTTTGGGTCTGTAGGTTTGAAATAGCAAAGTATAAGCCCTTTCATTACCATTGGCTACTTCATCTAAAAGACATCTTTCTCTATCTTCAGAAGCACTGAGCATTCGTTATCATTAAGCAGGTTTTGAAAGGTCTTTTCTCCAACGGGAGAAAAATTCATACCTCAACAGTTTACACTCACTAACTTAAAGCTTTTTTCTCTTTTTTACATAGGATACACCTGAAATTATGCTATGAATCCTTATATAAGACAACCGGCAATCTGGAAAGTCGTAGCCGGTTTATAAAATTATTGTAGACTTATTATTTCTTCATTCTTCGTTTAAAACACAAACAGTAATGTCCCGGAAGAATTTTTCGGCAGGATATCTTTTGTTTGAAGCTTTCTGCACATCAGAAATCTGCAATAGCAGCCGGGTTTCCTGGAAAAACACTATTTTTACAGAAATAAGCTGCCTTTTTTGAAATTGTTGTCAATAAAATGCATTTTATGCAACCCAAGCTTGAGAAGATCCCGTCCGCCTATACCTCGTCAATTACGGTAAAAAGAGAGATAACCCCCTACATGGATTACCCATGGCATTATCATCCTGAACATGAGATCATCTTCGTTGAAAAAAGTTATGGTATCCGGTTTATGGGAAACCATATCGGGAACTTTAATGATGGAGATCTAATGTTTATCAGTTCAAATTTACCTCACGTGTGGAAAAATGATAATGATTTTTATCAGGGAAATAAAAGTCTTTTCGTTGATGTATATGTGATCCATTTCCTCGAAAGTGCCCTGAAAGAAGGCTTTTTTGATTTACCTGAGCTGTCGTCAATCAAACAACTTTTTGTACGTGGCAGGCAGGGCGTGTTGATCCGTGGGAAAGATCATAAAGAAATATCCACTTTAGTAAAAGATGTGGTAAACGCAAGAGGTATTGACAGATTGATCCTGTTCCTGAAAACACTTGATGCCATTGCAAAAACAGAAGAATATGAACTGTTATCCGGCCCGGGGCTTGCCAATACATTCAGCTCTCTGGATACTGAAAGATTGAACAAGGTCATGAATTTTATCACGGAAAATTATTCTGATGAAATCAAAATCGAAGAAATAGCCGCTTTCTCCAATCTGTCCAAATCATCTTTCTGCCGCTATTTTAAAAGCCGGACGCATAAAACTTTCTCCCAGTTTTTGAATGAAGTCAGAATTTCAAATGCTTGCAAACTGTTGGTTACAAGCGACAAAACTATCAGTCAGATAGCATACGGTACGGGCTACAATAACATTTCTCATTTTAACAGGCAATTCCGGCTTATTACAGGTCTTACAGCCAAAGCTTATCAAAAGAAATATTTAAATTTAAAAGAGGCTTTTTAAAAGGACGCATTTCAAATTAGCCGGGCAGGCGCGACTGCAATAAGGTTATTTTACCAGGGTTGTGCATATTATTAAGGTCATAAGGTTGGGAATACTGATAATAAGTACCAGCCGGCAATAATGAGTATTGTCAATATTTATATTGATGGTCATCATCGTTATCCGGGTAGCTTTTACAATAGATTTGTATCTCTGGATGAAATCCGAAAATAGGATAAGCAACAATTTTATCTAATAAAATTAAATCCGATGAAGCGTTTATTGGTTCCTACTGATTTTTCTCCCTGCGCAGATAATGCAATAAATTTTGCCGTAGGAATGGCTAAAGTTCTATCTGCAGAGATCATGCTTCTTAATGTATAGGAACATGCCGGCTCAACATATACAGATTATGTAGGGCTCGACAAGGAGTTCAAGGCAACAATGATGAATGAGAGACTCCTGAAATTAAAGCAGTTGCAAAAGAGCATGGAAGAAACAGAGGGCATTACAGTATCGGTACTGCAATATGAAGGATCCATAAAGGAGAATATTATAAAATCATCAACAGATAGTAACGCTGATATTATCATAATGGGAACATTAGGGAATGGCGGCATAAAGGAAAGATTGTGGGGAAGCAGCACAGCTGCCGTAATAGGAGCGAGTAAAATTCCTGTGGTGGCCGTTCCAATAGAATATGATGGTGTTCTTCCTGATAAAATTTTATTCACCACCAATCATTTTGAAGGATCACCCCGGATCCTGGATCCCCTGTTTGAACTTGCCGCCATTAATATGGCACAGGTGTTTGTAGCGCTTTTTTCTTCCGGAAGTACAGAAAATACTACCGTGGCAGAGGATCTTGAGGAATATGGCCAGGAGCTGCAAAAAAGTTACCATGATAAAAGCCTTGTAACAGAGTATTTGACGGGGAATGATTTTGAAAATGCTATAGAACAATATATTAATAAGAATGACATAAAGCTGCTGGCAATGGTAACTTACCAGCGAAGCTTTTTTGAGAGGCTGTTTTACCCGAGCATGTCGAAGAAAATGTCTTACCATACAAGGATCCCGCTGCTGGTTATTCCTGCAGAAAAATAAGAAGACAGATTCCTTTTAATGAAAGGAGCGGGTATTGAGAAAGCATCGGCTTCACCACCAGATTGGTTCCGGTGCGGGCGGGTTAAGCAGTGCAGAAGCAAAATTAAGGTTGAATGTATATGGCCCTGATATATTCCCGGAAAAGAAGAAAAAGCCTGCATGGATGCTCTTCCTAATGCAGTTTAAAGATTTTATATCCCTGTCCTGATAGCAGCAGCAATCATCTCCGGTTTCACAGGAAATATTGTTGATGCCATTATTTCAGGGGAGATATATAAAAAGCCGGAAAGAATTCCGGCTTATAACTACAAATTGCCAACCAGAAAAAGAGCTGTTCTAATGGTATATTTCCTATCTTTTTGACACATTTTAGCCGTATTATAAATGCCACATTCTCTATTCCCGGCAGGTAAAATATGTCAGGAGCTCCAATCAGGGTTTTCAGGATGTAATAATATTTTAGCATTCTTTCGATATGGAAGCAAAGCTATTAGGTTGTTATCTCCAAACAAACTACTGGTTTTCCTGATTATGACACTATGTTTACAATTTTTAGAACATCATAGCAATAGAATGATATAGAGGGAATAATTACAGAGAAAGTTACTTATGGCTTGCTGTCTAACGGCAGTGTCTATTTTTTCTAGGCCACGAATTCCCGCGTTCCGCGGGATGATTTTTAGAGACAACAATTTGTCTTGCAGAGCAATGTAAGCCACTAATGCACGAATTTACCCTAATGCCTTCGTGCTCATTTGTGCATTAGTGGCTATCTCTTAAAAATGCTAAAACAGAAATGGTTTGTTGTACAGGATACACGAATGCGCCTACAGCGTATTTGTGTATCAAATTTCGTGTTATGTATTTTGTACCTGATGACTACAGATGTTTTTAAATAATTCTCACAAAAGTCTTGCAGCAATGATGCCCCCAGATCAAATCTTATACTTCAAAAACAGATAATTCTCTCAAGATTTTTTATGAATTAACACTACATATTCGTGCATTAGGTGCGATATACTCCTTTTTCCCAAATCTATGAGGCATCTCCGGTTAGTCAGCACCCCCTGCATTGATGGGATAATGCATTTAATGGGTTCCGCGGATAACGAGCTGGGATTGCAGTAATAAATTGTTGAACGTCTTTTTATTTTCGTTTTCCGGTTTTGCTTTTTCAATAATCTCTATCAGCATTTCGGTGGCTTTTTGCCCCTGCTGATAGGGAAATTGTTCTACCGATGCTATTGGAGGGTGATCCATATAATTACAAATAGCCTCATTGGCAAAACTTACAAAACTTATATCCTTATCTATCCTTATCTTTTGCCGTTTGCAGTAGTCTATTGCGTCCAGGGCCACATAGTCATTAAAAGTTATTATTGCAGTTGGCCGCCTGGCGAGTGCCAGTAGCTTTTTTGAAGCTGCTACATTCCCGTCAATTGTAAGATCGGAACAGGTAATTAATTTTTTATCGGGCTTTATTTTATTTTTCCTTAGCGCCTTCAGGTAAGCGCTGTAACGTTCCTTACTGGCGGAAAAGTTTTCAGGCCCGTTAATCAATCCAATTATCTTATGTCCTTGTTTAACTAAAAAACTTACGGCTTCTATCATACCATTTTCCAGCTTGCAGGCTATAAAATGAATATTTTTCATTTCAGGTATCCTGTCAATAAATACTACGGGTATATTGTTTTTTTCCAGTAGTTTAAAATGTTCATAACTGGTAGTGCTTTTTGAAATAGATACGAGCATGCCATCCACGCGATGATTTTTCATTGTTTCTACAATACTTTTTTCTCTTTCCTGGTCATCTCTTGATTGTCCAAGCAGCAGTGTGTATTTTTTTTGATATGCTACGTCTTCAACGCCGCTTACTATGGATGCAAAAAAAGTATTGGATAAGGAAGGTAATATCAGGCCGATCAGATATGTTTTACGTTGCTTAAAAAAGATCGCTCTGTTGTCAGGTTCATAATTTAATTCTGATGCCAGTTGCGTTACACGCATTTTAGTCCGTAGCCCAATGCTATGATGGTTGCTTAGCGCCCTGGACACCGTAGACTTCGAAATATTAAGTCGTTTGGCAATATCAATAATTGTGACCTTCCGCGGTGTCATAAAATCGTATTTCTTTAAAGTTACAGAAAAGAAGATGAAGCTAAATAATAAGACAACCGGTTGTGCTGATTTTTTTCGGACAACCGGTTGTCTAAAGGAAATATGATGTACAGTTTTTACTATTGCAATAAATAGTGAAATCAAAAAATACTAATTATATGGCTGCAATAATAACAGGCGCTGCTTCGGGATTAGGTATCGCAATTGCAAAAAGACTATCACAAAAAAACATGGATCTTGCTTTGTTTGATAAGCAAGGGGAAAAGCTGTCGGCACTCTCGGGGCAATTGACAGGTAATTGTGAAGTATTTGAAACTGACGTCACAAATGAAAATGAAGTTAAGAAAAATGTAGCAAGAGTTGTTGAACAGTTTGGCTCAGTGGAAATACTGGTAAACAGTGCCGGGATAACAGGAGCTACAAATATGAAAAGCCATGAAGTAAATACCGGCGACCTGCAGTCTGTTTTCAATGTGAATTTTACAGGCAGCTTTTTAATGTCGAAGTACGTGTTGCCCTTTATGCTGGCTGATCATTATGGTCGTATTTTACATATTGCTTCCATTGCGGGCAAGGAAGGTAATGCAGGCATGCTTGCGTATTCAGCTTCCAAGGCTGCTGTTATTGCCATGGCAAAAGTACAGGGTAAAGAGTATGCGGAAACAGGTGTTACTGTTAACGCGCTTGCGCCGGCTGTGATCCAAACACCTCTTGTGGACGCAATGCCTGAAACCCAGGTGAAGTACATGACAGACAAAATACCCATGAGGAGATGCGGAACTTTGGAAGAGCTGGCGGATATGGTAGCATTCATTGTATCACCTGAAAACAGCTTTACAACCGGATTTACCTTTGATTTATCAGGAGGAAGGGCAGTATATTAACCGTGCAAAAGCTGTATCCGGGAAGGATCATAGTCTTTTCAGTACTGCTGTATCATAGCAGGATGACTTTTAGATCGAAAATGTTTTAATATAAATGAATAAAGCCTTGAGAAATAGAAATGATGTAACCAGTATAGGTGTTGTTGGGTTAGGACTAATGGGATGCAGTATCGCCACCTGTCTTTTAATCGCCGGGCATAAAGTAATAGCTGTTGCACCAATACCTGCTGATCTACTGCTTGCAAAAAAGCGCATTACCGCACATCTTAAAAGATCATTTAAAGAAAAGCTGGTAAAAAAACTGCCCGGTCACTATCTTAAAAACCTGCTTATTACCGAAGATTATACCGCTTTAAAAGACTGCAGACTTGTAATTGAGTGTACTATTGAAAACATGGACATAAAAAAGTCTGTCTATAAAAAGATAGAAGATGTCATATCTCCCGATGCATTAATGACGAGCAACACTTCTGCTATTCCTATCAGTTTGCTGCAGGAGCAAACCACAAGGCCTGGAAGATTTTTCGGGCTTCATTGGGCCGAGCCATCACATACCACCCGTTTTCTTGAAATAATATGCGGTAATAAAAGTGACATTAAGAAAGGGGAATACCTGTATAAATTGTCGCATAACTGGGGTAAGGAGCCAACGCTGGTTCGAAAGGATATACGTGGTTTTATCACCAACCGTATAATGTACGCTGCATACCGGGAAGCCATCTCGCTTGTAGAAAACGGCTATGCCACCATAGAAGATGTTGACAGGGCATGCAGGAATAATGCCGGCTACTGGATGACATTGGTTGGAGTATTCCGCTGGATGGACTTAACAGGCGTACCCGCTTACCACACGGTAATGAAGGACCTGTTTCCGACCCTTAATAATGGAACAAAGGTTCCGAAGCTGATTGATGATATAGTGAAAAAAGGTGGCAGAGGTGTTGCAAACGCTCATGGGTTTTACAAGTATACCGCTGAAGAAGCTAAGCTTTGGGAAGAAACGTTTACCGACTTCAGCTACGATATAAGGGCGCTCGCGCTTAAGTACCCGGAAAACATCGTAAAGAAAAAAATAGAAGCCAGAAAAAAATTAAAGGCAAAGAAAAGTATATAGTATGTTGATCATCGACGCGCATCTTGATCTTTCAATGAATGCCCTTGAATGGAACCGGGATCTTAAACGAACGGCAACGGATATAAGAGCAAGAGAAAAAAACCTTACCGACAAACCAGACCGAGGCAAAGGCACGGTATCATTGCCTGAATTAAGAAAAGGAAAAATAGGACTTGTAGTTGCCACGCAGATCGCAAGATATGTAGCGGAAGACAGTACGCTTCCCGGCTGGCATTCGCCGGAGCAGGCCTGGGCGCAAACGCAGGGACAGCTCGCATGGTATAAAGCCATGGCAGCCGAAGGAGAAATGGTACAGATTACCAACCTGCAGGAACTGGAAAAGCATATTCAACTATGGAATAATGATGCTATTAGCGATGAAAAAAAGCCGGTGGGTTTTATACTCAGCCTTGAAGGCGCGGATTCGCTTGTCAACCTCTCCTGTCTTGAAAGAGCATGGCAGAATGGCCTGCGTGCACTCGGGCCTGCGCATTATGGTCCCGGACGATATTCGCCCGGCACAGGCATGGAAGGCCCCTTAACGCAGGAAGGCGTAGCGCTGTTAAAAAGGATGGAAGAGCTGAATATTATTCTTGATGTTACCCACCTTACGGATAAAGCATTCCGGCAGACAGTTGATCTATTCAGAGGTCATATATGGGCGAGCCATCATAATTGCAGGGCATTAGTTCCGCACCAGCGCCAGCTCACCGATGAACAGATAAAAATATTGATAGAGCGGAATGCCGTGATTGGCGGAGTGCTGGACACCTGGATGCTGATGCCAGGCTGGATACGTGGCAAACATGATCCCAAAGAAGAAAATATTACACTTGATACATTGATCGACCATTACGATCATATTTGCCAGATCGCGGGCAACAGCAATCATATAGCCATAGGCAGCGACCTGGATGGTATGTTCGGGCTGGAGCAATCACCCTGTGACATAGACACTATTGCTGATCTGCAGCAGTTGAAAGGGTTACTTGCAAAGCGGGGATATGCTCAAAGTGATATCGAAAATATCTTTCATGGCAACTGGCTGAGATTTTTACGCAATGCCTGGAAGTAGTGTTAAGTTAAGACTATCGGGTCGTAAACAATTGGGGAGACGTGAAAAGTGAAAAGTGAAACGTGAGACATGAAAAGTGAGCGTGAGATTTCACGCCTGCCTGTCGGCAGACAGGTTTGTCTTCTGCCGTTTCACGATTAACATAGCAGTAGTTACTATATTGTTTAATTAATCTTACTAATATGAACAGAGGAGAATTTATAGCCCATGCCACTATTATCGGGGCCGGAGCTGCAGTCTTTCAGGATAAAATGATATTAACGGGAACAAAAAAACAGTCGCCAAAGGCCAGGCTTGCCTTTATTGGTGTAGGTATGAGAGGGAGCGGTTTGCTGAAAGAAGCAGTATCACAGGGGCATAGTGACATAGTAGCCATTAGCGATATTAATGAGATCGCTATCAATAATGCAAAGCAGATCATTAAAGATGCCGGATCAGGAGAACCGGATTACTATCTAAAGGAAAATGATTTCGAAAGGATTGTAACAAGAGATGATGTAGATGCTGTAATTATAGCCACTCCGTGGGAATGGCATTTGCCCATGTCCCTTGCAAGCCTGAAAGCCGGAAAGTATACAGGCTGCGAAGTGATGGCCGGACTAACTGTGCCGCAAATATGGGAGCTGGTAAATTTGCAGGAAAAAACCGGTACACCCTATATGATGATGGAGAATGTGTGTTACAGGAGAGACGTAATGGCTGTATTGAACATGGCAAGAAAGCATTTGTTCGGTGATATTACCTATACGGAATGCGGGTATCAGCATGACCTGAGAGAGGTCTTATTCAATGACGGACAGCACATGACCGGACATGGTGTTGAATTCGGGGAAAAAGGAATTAATGAAGCAAAGTGGAGAACACCGCATTATGTAACAAATAATGGGGATATGTATCCTACACATGGCGTAGGGCCGGTATCCAATATGTTAAATATCACCCGGGGAAACCAATTTGCACAACTGGTATCCATGGCTTCCCCCGCTATAGGATTACATCAGTATATTGTTGAAAACGGGGGTGCTTCCCATCCCAATGCCAAAGTAAAATTCAAGTGCGGGGACGTAGTTACCAGCCTGATTAAATGCGTGAACGGGGAAGTAATAAAAATGACTTTTGATACCTGTTCTCCCAGACCGTATTCCTTAGGCTTTCGTATACAGGGGAGCGATGGTATCTGGACCGAAGACACTAACGGTATCTATCTCCAGAAACATTCACCCCGCGCCCACCAATATGAACCCGCAGAAAAATATTTCAGCGAGTACGATCATCCTTACTGGAAAAAATATGGCGCTAAAGCGGAATCCTCGGGTCATGGAGGCATGGACTATTTTATAGTCAGAGAGTTTGTAGATTGTGTGATCAACAGGAAACCCTTTTTGATGGATGTATATGATGCAGCCATGTGGTCGGTACTACGCCCGCTCTCGGAAAGATCTATAGCAAAAGGATCACAGCCGGTTTTAGTACCCGACTTTACAAGAGGAAAATGGAAAGGAAGAACACCTGTGTTCGGGCTGCAGGATGATTTTTCCATCTGAAGTGGTCTGTCTGTATCGAGAAGATGTCAATGAAATCAAAATTTTTGGTATGAAAACAACGATTTCCTTTTTAATGATCCTGGGGTTGCTGTGCTGTAAGGTTGCCTCAGGCCAGGAAGGCGTGTTGCCTTTGGGAAGCCATCCACAGGCCATACCGGTGCCACATTTTCCCGACAGGGTACACGCTTTTGTATGGAGAAACTGGAATCTTGTCAGTCCCGAAACAATGGGCAGAACAATAGGGTGCAATGCTTTGGATATTATTAAAATAGCATCCTCCATGGGGCTCCCTTCTTATCAACCTAAAGAACCCGGCTTTGACCGGCGTATATATATAACCGTTATAAGAAGAAACTGGCATTTATTACCCTACGCTCAATTGCTTACGCTGCTTAACATGAATAGTAATGAACTGTCCGTTGCATTAAAGGAGGATGATGGTTTGTTCATCAAGCTCGGCAACCTAAAACCTGAGATTGAGGAGCTGAAGTATACCGCCCCGGATAAAAAAGCGATCAGGGGCGCTTTAAAAATAAAACATATTGCCCAACAGTATTTTCGGGGGCAAAATACCTGCACTCCCTTTCAGTTTGTTGAGGAGCTAAAGTATGCTTCCGGGAAAAAAAATGAAAATGTTTATCAGCCGGGCAAGGACAGGGGTCTGAGGCTTGTTTATTCCTATTTTGGCACCTATGGCGATCCTCTTTCTGATACGCTGCAGGATCTGTACCCGGATGGCCTGCTGGAAAAGCTGGCTCAAAGCGGGGTGAATGGAATATGGATGCATGTGGTTTTGAATCAAATTGCCCCGGGCGGCGCTGCATTTCCTGAATTCGGGTCAGGGCACGCTTTACGTATTCAAAATCTGAACAGGATCGTTGCCCGGGCCAAGCGATATGGTATAGACATTTACCTGTACATTAATGAACCGAGGGCAATGGATGCTGGCTTTTTTATTAACAGAGAACAGGTAAGGGGTACAAAAGAAGGAAACTATTATGCCATGTGCACCAGCAGTAAAGAAGTTCAACAATGGATGAGAGACGCGCTGGCATATGTTTTTTCGGGTGTGCCCGGATTGGGAGGCGTACTGACAATAACAGCTTCAGAAAATTTTACCAATTGCGCATCACATGGAAATCAGAAGGGCTGCGAGCGTTGCAGCAGGAGAAGCTATGCTGAAATTATAGCCGGGGTAAACCGTACTATAGAAGAAGGTGTTCATAAAGGTAATCCTGATGCAAAAGTAATAGTATGGGATTGGGGCTGGCATAATCACGGGCTTGCGCCGGATGTAATTGCTGCTTTGCCCGATGATGTATATCTTATGTCTGTCAGCGAATGGGCCAAGCCGGTTGAGCGTGGAGGTGTGTCCTCAGAAGTGGGCGAATACTCCATGTCTGCGGTAGGTCCGGGGCCAAGGGCATTACAGCACTGGAAATGGGCAAAAGAGAGAGGACTGAAAACAATTGCCAAGGTGCAGGTCAACAATACATGGGAGCTTTCTTCTGTTCCCTGGCTGCCGGTGCCGGATCTTGTTGCACGCCATATGTCAGCGCTTTCAGATGCAAAAACAGACGGGCTGATGCTGAGCTGGTCCCTTGGAGGCTATCCTTCTCCCAACCTGGAAATTGCCGACCGTATCTCAAATCATCCCGAACTTTCAAGGGAGGAAGTATTGAATGACCTTGCCGGAGAAAGGTACGGGAAGCCTGCTGTAAAGGCAGCGCGTAAGGCATGGACGGCATTCAGCAATGCATTTGAACAATATCCGTATAGCGGCGGCACGTTATACACCGCCCCACAACAATATGGACCTGCAAATTTGCTGTATGAACAACCGACAGGGTATAAGGCTACGATGGTCGGGTTTCCTTATGATGACCTGAAAAGCTGGAAAGGCATATACCCTGAGAACATTTTTATGCAACAGTTCAAAAAGGTTGCTGACGGTTGGCTTGAGGGACTTAAGTACTTTAAACAGATAGTTGTCTTGTCCGACAGCTTACATCGGGCCAATGCCACGTCTGATGAGGATATTGCTCAGGCAGCATATTTACATTTTGCTTCGGTTGCCAATCAGGTTGCCTACGTTGTTGACCGGGATAAGCTATTGGCGAATAATCTCTCATTATCAGATAAAACCAGGCTCAGGGAAGAGTTGCGCCGTATATTAAAACAGGAAATACAGCTTGCTTCTGAATTGTTTGAAATATGCAGCAGAGATTCCCGGATCGGTTACGAAGCTTCAAATCAATATTATTACGTTCAGCAGGACCTTGTTGAAAAAGTCATCAATTGCAACTATCTCCTTGACCGGATAAAACGATAAATACATTCCTGCAAATTTTTCAGCTCCATCTGAAGAAGAAAGCCTTACATACCCAATAAACAGGCAGGTCTGCGAATGTAAGCAGGCAGGGTTCTGACCGGCAAAGAAGTATATACAGTGTCATGATTTGGAAAACCAGTAGTTTATTAAAAACTAATAATCAGATAGTTTTGTTTTAAGATTTCTGAATAGCTGCAATACTAAAGACGCATATGAAGTCATATATCCCAAAACTATTCTGATATGAAAATAAGGACGTTGCCGGTTTATATGATCTTTTTGACGATGGGGCTCATTGATTCAGTAGGACCCATGGTCAGCCTGGCTAAAGAATCATTTAAAATATCAACAACAATAGCATCCTTGCTGCCGATGTTAGGCTACATGATGTATGGTCTGCTCTCAATACCCACAGGTTTGTTACAAGATAAAAAAGGGAAAAAATTCATTATGAACCTGGGGCTGTCAATTGCTCTCGCCGGGCTTTTCATTCCCATTATATCGGGGATGTCCGGGAAAATGATAATTGATCACAGCTCCTTATCTCAATTTTATAAGATACTGGCAGCGATCCTCATGTTGGGAGCGGGTGGCGCTATTCTCCAGGTTTCCGGAAATCCGATCATGCGGGATTTTTCCGAACCGGGTCAGTATTCCAGAAATCTGTCGTTTGCACAGTCTTTCATTACTGTAGGTTCTTCGCTGGGTTTTCTTCTTCCTGTCATCATGCTTCGTGCGTTCGGCCTGGATTGGAGCATACTATTCCCGGTTTTTGCAGGAATTGTTTTAACCGGCATTATATGGTTGAACATGCTTCGCATCCGGGAAGGAAATGATACAGATAAACATGCGACGGTCAGATCATGCTTCAGGCTCCTTAAGAATAGTTACATATTGATTATGGTTGTCGGCATCTTTATTTATTGCGGGATTGAAATATCGATGAGTGCTTATGTACCAATTTTACTAAAGGAAAAGTATAATGTATCCGTCGAGAAAATAGGTTTACTGATCGGCTGGTCGCTTTTTTACCTGCCTATCCTGTCCGGCAGGTTTTTGGGGGCATGGATCATGTCGCGGATAGCACCCACACGATTATTGTTATTTACTGTTTTATTTTCATTTTTGGGTTTTACGCTGATCTTCAGCAATTCGTTTGTGTTAACGCTGTTTGGGATTTTTGTTATTGGATTGGGGTTTGCGAATATTTTTCCTCTTTTATTTTCAATAACTATAGAATACATGCCCGATCATGCCAATGAGCTATCGGGCTTAATGGTATCGGCTATAACAGGAGGCGCTTTTATTCCTCCGGTGATGGGAGTGGTTGCAGACGGCGCCTCCATCCAAACCGCTTTTCTGGTGCCGGTTGTATGTATCCTTTATTTGCTCTTTGTAGCGGTCGTCAATAATGTACATGTGAGTAAAAACCGAAGTATAATAGTTTAAGAAAATTCAAAATAAAATTTGACTACGATGCGAGGCTGAGACATGCCTGGGCTTCCGGTGCCAAGTCAAGCTAATTATGTCTGTATGTTATCGTGAACAGTGAGAGGATAAATGTGAGAAGTGAAAGGAATGTCTCACATTTATCGCCTGCCTGTCATGCCTACGGCAGGTAAACCGGTAGGCAAGTCTCACCTCTCACAAAGAAATACGAAAAATTATTGTTGACACAGCACTGGCAGTGTCGTTACATTGAAAATTATTTACACTAATGGGAAAAAAGAAAGCTCTGGTTAATGCTGCTTTTGCAGGATTTGGAGAAGTAAACTCTCCTCTTCCGTTAATTAAGGAAAAGTGTTCGGTTGCGTTAGAAGAAGTCAGGTCTCTTGGATTTGAAATCATAACTACAGAAGTGATCACAGACGATCCAAAAGGAGCTGATGTTAAACACGCTATAAACCAATTTAAGAGAAAGGATTTTGATGTACTGATCATTTGCCTTGCCGGCTGGATCCCATCCCATGCCGTTATTTCCCTTACAAATGAGTTCAAGGCAAAGCCAATGATCCTGTGGGGGCTTGCAGGGCATATTGAAAACGGGCGTATTGTTACAGCTGCTGCCCAGGCTGGTACTACTGCGTTGCGGAAAGTATTTGAAGACTTGGGATATAAGTTTAAATACCTCTATAATATTATTGGAAAACCATCTCCACTGGAAAAAATAAGAAGTTTTGGGATTGCCGCATCTGCAGTAAAGTCAATTGAAAATACAAAGGTAGGTATGATTGGATACCGCGACATGAAACTTTATAATACACTTTATGAAGGGCTCTCGCTGAAAGCTTTAATGGGCGTGGAAGTTGAATTTTTTGAAATGCTCGAGATGCTGCAACTGAGCGAAGCTGTTGAAGAAAACGAAATATTGAATGTACTGAGAAAGCTCAAACAGGAATGGGAATTTGTTAAACCTGTTGAAGACGGGTTCTTAAAAAGGGGGATTGCTTATTATCTCGCCATTAAAAAAATTGCCGAGGGTAATCATCTGGATGGAATATCATTGAAGGATGTTGACGGGATGAAAAAAATCCTGAATTATCCCCCGGCAATGATCTTCATGCTTCTTTCCGATGAGATGAAACTAAGCACCATTCCCGAGAATGATGCGATGGGAGCCGTTACCCAACTGGTCATTAAGCATCTTACAGGCCAATGCGCGGCTTATTTAGAATTTTATGACTTCCTGGAGGAAAGCGTGTTAATGGGAGTGCCTGATTTTGTTCCCTCCGAAATTGTGGACGGGAAAGTAAAGGTTACAAGAGCAGCTTTTGGCGGTATAAGCGGCGGATTGCTGAATATTTCGGCCGTCAAAACCGGTCCGGTCACCATTGCGCGGCTTTCTAATACTGCAGACCAGTATACCATGCATGTATGTACCGGTGAAGGAAGATTCAGATCATGGGAAGAAGCGGGCTGGGACCAGCCGGGGCCCCAGCTTCCAAGCCTGGAAATATTTCTTGATACGCCTGTGGAAGCGTTCACACAAAAAATTTCCGGGCAGCATTATATACTTGTTTATGGAGATCATGTTCAAAAAATAGCTGATTTCTGTTATCTGAAAAATATTAAAGTAATCTAACTGCAGACATGAAGAAATATGATGCTGTTATTGCGGGATATATCTGCGTTGACCTGACTCCTGAGTTCAAAACAAATAAATCATTTACCAATATCTCCGAACTTCTGAAACCAGGTAAATTAATAGAAATCGCCGGGCTTACCTATGCAATGGGAGGCGCTGTGGCAAATGTTGGGATGGCGATGAAAAAATTCTCGAAAAGCGTTTTTTTGAACGGATTGATCGGGAATGATTTTGCCGGGAAAATCGCCCTGACGTTCTTAGATCAAAGCGACCTTTTAACCGGCGTAAGAACGATTGAAGGCGAAGGCACGGCCCTGGGGCTTGTTATTGCGCTCCCGGGTGTGGATCGCATCTTCCTGGAGTCGCCCGGCTGCAGTCATTTATTCGGAATAAAGCATATTGATTTTGATGTTGTAGCAAAATGCAGGTTGTTTCATTTCGGGTATCCGCCGCTGTTAAAACAGTTTTATGTGAAAGAAGGAGCTCAGCTGCTTGAGTTATTTTCCGTAGTACAGCGAATGGGTGTGGTTACCTCACTCGACTTTAGCCTGGTAGACCCTGAAAGCGAATCTGGTAAAATAAACTGGCCGGAAACGATAAAAAGAATACTGCCATATACAGACATTTTTGTCCCGAGCCTTGAAGAAGCGCTTCAGATAATGATGCCCGAAGAATATGCAGAAATAAATTTAAATGCCGGCGGTTCTGATATTATTGAGCTGGTTACTATCGCAACTATACGGGAAGCAGGAAAGCGCATCATTGATGCCGGGGCCAAAATTGTATTCATAAAAGCAGGACATCGCGGGGCATATCTGGCAACGGGAGATGTATCACTTTTAAATGAAAGGCCCGGCTTGAATTTGCAGGAAGAACAGTGGAGCTACCGGGAACTCTGGTGTGCTGCCTACCCCATTGATCAAACCAAAGTAAAAAATGCCTCTGGTGCAGGCGACACAGCTTCAGCAGCCTTTTTATCAGCCATCCTTGATGGAGAAAGCCCGGAGCGTTCCTTAAGATTTGCGACCATGGCCGGCAGGAATAATTTATACTGCTCTGATATTTACAACGAACTGGATAACTGGGAACAGATGTATAAATCTTTAGAGCTTGAGCATGTGGAAGTAGTCAATTTAAAACTTTTAAGAGACAATACTTTACACGAAGCACATTCCAAATTGCCGCAGGCGGGTAGCGACCTGCCTACCGGTCAGGCAGGCACACGCCTGTAGAACGTGCTACCGGTCGGTGTTTAACCGACCGGAAAACCGGCATGGAACGACAATTTGGAATGCAGCCTTTCCCGGAACAGAAATACTGCAAAAAAATTGAGAAATCACTAAACAATATGTATGGATAGCTTAAACATATCTTCAGACTGGTGGAAACAAAGCGCCGCAGGCATACCTCATCTGATAACAGAAACACCTGGACCAAAATCAAGGATCATGCATGCTAATACTGCCAGGTATATGAAGGGGCTCAGCTCCCAGGTAAAGCTTTTTCCTGTGTGCTTCAGGGAAGGCTTTGGTATTACCTTAACCGATGTTGATGGAAATAAATACCTTGATTTCTCATCAGGAATTTATGTTGCTTCCCTGGGGCACTGTCATCCTAAAATTTCGGAGGCTATTTGCTATTGGGCAAAAAAGCTGATGAATGTACATGATTTTTCTACTCCGGTAAAAGAAAAGCTGATGGAAAAGATGGCTGCCATTTTACCGGGAAAATTAAATGCCATCCAGTTATATTCCGATGGGACTACTGCCGTAGAAGCCGCGATCCGGGCTGCAAGGGCTATCAGCGGAAAGCATGAATTCATTTCAGCTTACCGTGATTTCCATGGAAAAACATTAGGTGCGGTAAGTTGCGCCCAAATGTATCGGGGGGAAACATTTAGTTATGGACCAACAAGAGCCGCGGGTTTTTATATGGTCCCACGTCCTGATCCTTATCGCCCTCTCTGGAGCAAGGCCGACGGCACCATTGATACAGACGCTTATATACGTTTTTACGAACAATTTTTAGTTGAGGCAACCGTAGGGAATGTAGCTGCATTTGTTTTAGAGCCTGCCCAGGGATGGGCGGGGAGTATATTTCCCCCTGATGATTTCTTCCCGAAATTAAAATCCTTGTGTGAGAAGCATCGTATTCTCCTGTATGACGACGAAGTATTGGCCGGCATGGGACGTACCGGGGAGTGGCTTACCCTGAACCACTGGGGTGTGACCCCTGATATTGTGACTTTCGGCAAGTCGTTTGGTAACGGGTTTCCCGTAACAGCGATGGTAGTAAGTGAAGAAAATGGCGGATCACTCGAAAAAATTTCAGCGTCATCAAGTTATGGAGGCAACCCGATGGCCTGCGCGGCGGCGCTGGCATCCATAGAAGTAATTGAGGATGAAAATATCCTAGAAAATGTTCGTTCCGTCGGCAATTTTTTTATGACACGGATGAAAAAGATGAAAGAAGAGCATCCCATTATCGGAGATGTTAAAGGCAAAGGTTTTTTGTTGGGTATAGAGCTGGTAAAGGATAAAGGCACAAAAGAACCTTTTCCCGAAGCCGGCAATTTAGTATATCAAAAAGCTTTCCGGAAAGGACTGGCATGGATCCCCGCCGGGCATATCCTCCGTATGTCCCCACCCCTGATCATGGATGAGAAATATGCTAAAATGGGAATGGATATTATTGAGGAAGCAATTGCAGAAGTTGAACATGAATTTGGATATAGCGCATAACGTATTTCAATGAAACAATACAGACTTAACAGGCTTTTTAATCCTGTATCGAACAAATGTTTTGATGTTGCCATAGATCATGGCTTTTTCAACGAAGCGAATTTTTTGCAGGGAATAGAAAATATCCAATTTGCTGTTGAAATCATTGTTAAGGCAGGACCGGATGCTATTCAATTAACACCGGGACAATTAAAATATCTGCAGTCTATACCCGGCAAACAAAAGCCCTCCCTTGTGCTGCGTACTGATGTTGCAAATGTATATGGAGCCGCTCTGCCGGTGCACGCTTTCAGCAAGATGATCAGCCGGCCCGTGCTACAGGCCGTACGTGCTGATGCCGCCTGCTTATGTGTTAATTTGTTTAGCATTCCCGGCGCTCCTGAAGTAACAGCCCAATGTATTGACAATATTTTGAAATTAAAAGTGGAATCGGATCTTTACAGTATGCCCCTGATGATAGAGCCGCTCGTGTTTAGGCCAAATATTGAAAAAGGAGGCTATATGGTAGATGGTGATATAAAAAAAATATTACCTCTGGTGAGGCAGGCAGTTGAGCTCGGAGCGGATATTATCAAAGCTGACCCAACCACTGATATTCATGACTATCACCGTGTGATTGAAATCGCCGGTGCAACGCCTGTCCTGGTCAGAGGAGGAAGCAAAGCCAGTGACGAGGAAATTCTTATCCGGACATCAAAGCTAATGGAGCAGGGCGCAAGCGGAATTGTTTATGGACGTAATATAATCCAGCATGCCAGTCCTGCCCTCATTACAAGAGTACTAATGGGTATAGTGCATGATAATAAGCCTGTGAAGGAAAGCCTGGACACGCTGCTCGCATCGTTGCCCGGGACAGCAAACAGGTAAAATGTGCAAACAGAGTGTTATAAACGGGCAACGCAAGAGTTTTATAAGTTTGACGATTGGGATAACTTTATCCGGAGCAATTGTTATACAGATATGTTTTCGACCAATATTTGAAGCAGCAGGGTTAACAGAAATAAAAGCATGTATATGAATATAAATAAGTTTTTTTTGCTGACAGGGGTATTTATGTGTACATCTTTTGTTTTTGCACAGGTGAAGCCTTTAAAGCAAAGCAGGCCGAATGTTCTTTTTATAGTTGTTGATGATCTGAGACCGGAACTCGGCTGCTATGGAAAAACGCAGATAAAATCCCCCAATATTGACCGCCTGGCTATGTCGGGCATTGTTTTCAATAATGCTTTTGCTAATTACCCGGTTTGCGGGCCATCCAGGGCATCCTTATTAAGCGGCATATATCCAAGTACCAAAAGGTTTGCTATCTGGAATGCTTCACAGGATAAAGATGCACCGGGAATCGTAAGCCTGCCAATGTATTTTAAAAACAATAACTACCAAACGGTTTCTTTAGGCAAGGTTTACAATAATTTTGAAGACGGGAAAGGAAGCTGGGTGAAAAGCTGGCGCCCGCCCGTTACTAACTGGGATTATCAATCAAAAGAAAGTATCCGGGTTTTTGAAGAAAGAAACAAAGAGCGGTATAAAGACAAGCATGTTCGCGATAATAATAACCTGCCTCAGAGAGGACCAGCTTATGAGGATCCTGATATTCCTGATATCAGCTATGAGGACGGCAGAATTGCAAACCGCGCTGTCGAAGAATTACAAAATTTCAGCAACAGCGACGAGCCTTTTTTTCTTGCAGTGGGATTTAAAAAGCCTCATCTTCCGTTCAACGCTCCCAAAAAATACTGGGACCTGTATAAAAAGAAAGATTTTAAGCTGCCCCCGAACTATTTTTTCCCAAAAGACGCTCCGGATATAGCAAGGCTTAATTGGGCCGAACTAAGATTTTTTTATGGTATTCCTTCCTCCGGTCCTTTGCCCGATACCACCGCTATTAATCTTATTCATGGTTATTATGCCTGTGTAAGTTATGTTGATGCGCAGATTGGTATAGTGTTAAATGCACTGGAAGAGCTTGGGCTTTCAGAAAACACGATAGTAGTGCTTTTGGGAGATCACGGATGGTTTCTTGGAGAGCATGGTTTCTGGACAAAGCAAAGCAATATGGAGAAAGGTCCCCACGCACCTTTAATCGTAAAAGTGCCCTGGAAAAATGGAGATGTCCATACTTCTGCATTAGTCGAGTTCGTGGATATTTATCCGACGCTTTGTGAACTGGCCGGATTAAGCCTGCCGGTCCATCTGCAGGGAAAAAGCCTGGCACCCCTTCTTGATGATCCATCTGCTCCCTGGAAAGAATCCATTTTTTACAGGGCCGGCACGGGGGAAACTATTTTGACAAAAACACATGCTTATACCGAATGGATCAATAATAAGACAGGGCAACCTTATGCCCGCATGCTCTATGACCATCGTACTGATCCTGAGGAGAACGTAAATGTGGCGGATAAACCTGAAAATCAAAAGCTGGTAGAGGGACTTCACGAAAAGCTGACCAGGCATTTGAAAGCACGTGATAGCATCTTTATTCCATGATCAGGAAGACGGACTGTACATCATACTGCATAACTAAAAGCTAAAATTACTGTACCAAATAACCAATATGATATGAATAAGTATTGCACTGCACTTCTGATTTGTTTTTTTTTATTGCTTACACATTTTGGTATTGCACAACCGGAAGTATTTAAGATAGGTGTTGCAACCAGGATAATCAATAATGAAGTAGGAAGTTATGTACAGGGGGCGGGCACCCTCCGCAGGGCTACCCAGATTCGGGATAACCTGGAAGCAAATGCTATGTATTTCTCGAAAGGGACCTTCCGGTTATTAATGGTCAGTTGCGACCTGGTGGGGCTTGAATCTTCCTTTGTTGTCCGGCTGAGAGAAGCCATGGGAGTTGCTGCCGGCATTTCCCCGCGCAATATATTAATATCCTGCACACATACGCATGCGGGTCCATCCCTGTTAAGGACAAATTATATTATGCCGGTGGATACAGCATATATGGAACGCCTTCAGCAATGGATGGTGGATCTGGCTTCAGAAGCCGTGAAAACTGCCCGGCCGGGGAAGATCGGGTGGGCGAAAGGGGACGTGCAGATCGGGTTCAACCGCCGGGTGACCTGGGCAGACGGTACGCATACCATGCACGGTGATACCAAAAGAAAAGATTTTGCGGGGTTGGAAGGTCCGGTTGATCCGCAGCATTTAGCCATGTTTGCATCAGATCTGAAAGGCAAACTCTTAGCTGTTTTATACAACAATACAACACATCCCACCATTTTTTACGGTGCAGGCGTATATTCCGCCGACTTTCCGGGAGAAGTAAGAAAGATGATCCGCAACAGGATCGGCAGCCCTATCCCCGTGCTCTTCCTGAACGGGGCCCAGGGCGATATTTCCATTGAAAATATGCTTGATCACCGGACGGAAACAGTGGAAGAGAAATTGAAAAGAGTCAGCGAACTGGTAGTCAGCAAAACCATGGAGCTGTATAAAAAAGTAACCTATGATGATGATCCTGTGCTAAAGCATGACTACCAGGATTTAAAAGTCGCCCTCCGTTCACCATCCACCGAACAGTTAATTGAAGGCCGCAGCATACTGGCACGCGTTGACAAGGGAGAAAATGTTGGCATAATGGAAACGATCCTGGCATACGGAGCTATCCGTTTGCAGGAACTTTATACCAATAATCCCTTTGAGATATTGCCTGTGCATGCTGTTCGCATAGGAGAACTTGCAATAGTGACTGAACCCTGCGAACTATACTGTCAGTTTGGGCTTGATATCAAACGCCGCAGCCCGGCTTCAACCACCGCTGTTGTCGGACTTACAGACGGGCATGGCGGGTATTGCCCCACCATTTATGGTATACTTGGAGGAGGTTATACCGGGGCTCCCATTTCGTGGTGCAGGCTGGAGCCATATGCAGGGTACAAGATCGTCGAAACGGCTGCCAGGTTATTGAATGGGTTGTTCAGAGATTAGCGTAACTACCGGAATTTTGCTTATTTCAATATAAACCTGAATTCCAAAAGTATTTATTCAGGATGAATACACTAAAAAATAACTTCCGGCTGGTAACGGCTGTAATGATCTGTGCTGTTTTCTGTTCTCAAAGCGGCATCAGCCAGGAAAAGATCGTATACAAAACGATTGATTCGGTTTCCCTGTCAATGGAGATCTATACTCCAAAGCCGGAGCAGGGTGATCAGCCTGAAAAGTATCCGGCAATTGTATTCTTCTTTGGCGGTGGTTGGAACATAGGCGATATTGCTCAGTTCAGACCGCATGCGAAATATTTTGCAGGGAGAGGAATGGTAAGTGTTTTGGTGGAATACCGGGTTTTTTCCCGGAACAGATCCACGCCTTTTCAATCCCTGGAAGACGCAAAATCTGCTATCCGGTTTCTGCGTTCTAATGCGGAGAAGTTTCATATTAACCCTAATCGAATTGTTGCTTCCGGAGGTTCGGCAGGAGGGCAGTTGGCCGCTGCTGCTGCTACAACCCTAAAATACAATGACAAAAATGATAATTTAAGCATTTCCGCCAAACCGGATGCACTGGTACTTTTTAATCCCGTTATTGATAATGGCCCCGGAGGGTATGGATATGACAGGATAGGTGAAGAATATCTTTACTTTTCTCCTTTGCATAATCTCCGGCGGGGCACTCCTCCAACGATTGTATTCCTGGGCACCAGGGATGAGGTAATACCGGTTGAGACAGTGAGATACTACAAAAAGGTAATGGAGAAAATCGGCAGCCGTTGTGACTTGTATTTATATAAAGGACAAAAGCACGGATTTTTCAATTTCAGGCATCCCCGATACTATAAAAAAACTTTGCTGAAAGCAGATGAATTTCTTATATCTACCGGCTTTTTAAAGGGATCGCCGGCTATTCTGGATCAATAAAGAATAATAAAGATGAAAATGAGGTATAGTATTTAAAAAAGAGAGCGAAAATATTTTAGATATTTGTTCCGATATTTAAGCAATTGGATCACAATTATGCCAAATATGAAGAATTTAAGTTACTGTCTTTGTTAGCTGAAGACAGCGAATACGCATTTCAGGTCATCTACGATAGGCATAGAAACCGAATATTTCAAACAGCAGTCAGATATCTCAAGTCTCCTCACCTGGGACAGGAAGTGGTACAGGATGTATTCCTGAAACTATGGTTTGAAAGAAGGAACCTTAAAAAAGATAAGCCAATAGAAGCATGGCTGTATAGCGTTGCGAAAAATAACATTCTCAATAGACTGAAAAAGATAGCTAATGAATGGAAAGCGCTGGATCACCTGGCACATTTTTCTATGAATTTTGCCGCTCCCGCCTTTGAAAAAGCCGAAAGCGCTGAATTCAGCCGGATGCTGACCGAGGCTATCGCAGGCTTATCTGCACAACAACAAAAGGTATTTGATTTAGCCCGGACAAAGAAGCTCACTTATATACAAATTGCAGCGTATTTGAATATTTCACCACTGACTGTAAAGACTCATATGACCCGGGCACTGCAACATATAAGAACCTATTTCCAGTCTAATGGAATTGAATTTTTACCGGCTTTTATTATTTTTTCAATTATTTTTTCATAGCCTGTACTCCGGAGTTTCGGTTCAGTTGTATTAATTAGCGGCGAAGCAAAATTATTCGCCTGGTTGCTTATGGATACCGACAAACTTGCCCGGTTCAGTCAGTTGCTTCATCTTTACCAGAAAGGTAATATCTCCCCCGTTGAGCAGGATGAATTTTTTGCTTTAATAGCAACCCACCAGTTTGATGCATTACTTGAACAGGAGATTGATGTTGATTTTAAAATCGGATTTGAAGGCGGAAAAGCTGAGTTGCCACCACATATCTCCCAGGAAATTATTAGAAATATTTTGTCTGCAGAAAGAGCTGCTGCCGCGGTGATACCTATACAAAGGAAACGTCCGGCATTGGGTTGGGTGGCCGCTGCTGTGTTGGTGGCCGCTGTTTCTCTTTATTATTTTATTAACGACAGAGGGCAAAAACTAAGAACGCAGGCGTTTGCCGGAAAAGCACAGACAATGCAAAACAGCAGCGATACTGCCAGAGCCATTTTGTTGAGCGATGGGAGTCGTGTAGTGCTTGATCCCCACAGCACATTATATTTTCCCCAGACATTTGCAGATAGTGTGAGAGAGGTATACCTGGATGGAAGAGCTTTTTTTGAGGTGACGCATATTCCCGGCAGGCCATTCCTGGTATATAGCGATCATATTATTACTAAAGTATTAGGCACCAGCTTTTATGTTGATACTCACACAACTTCCGGCAATGAGGAAGTGTCTGTAAAAACCGGGCGTGTACAGGTTTTTGAAAATACCAAAGCAAACCCAAAGCAAAATACTGCAACTCCAATTATCATTACACCCAACCAAAAAGCTGTATATGAACCTGAAAAGAGATTCTTTGAAACCACCATCGTTGACAAACCGGCGCCCATCTTAAAAGAGTTTGTCCGGAACGCCGGTACTCATAAAACCCAGGATTCGTTGCGGTTTAATTATGACCAGGAAAGACTTGAAAATATTTTGCTCCAGTTGGACTCAACATACGGAATAGAAATAATTCCCGAAAATCCCAGCCTGAACAATTGCATCTTTACTGGCGATCTATCGGGTGACGACCTGTTTACCAAACTAAAAATACTTTGTCTTACCACGCAGTCTTCTTACGAAATTAACGGGACAAGAATACTGATTAAAGGCAGCGGATGTAAATGATAATTACCAAAATTGATGCTTTATGAAGAAAAGAACGCCTACTTAACTCCATACCTGATATCGCGTAAAAAGAGCCGGATGTGGTGGTGCACGATCCAGCTCCCTAAAGCTTAATAAGCTTTCGCTTTCGTTCGCATTTGATTGTTAAACAAAAACATAATAAAAATATGAAAAATAGGCAACAATTGGTTGCTGTAATACTATTTGCTATGAGATTTACGATTGCGCAAATTGCCATTACTATCGTATTTATAAGTTCACTCTATGCAAAAGAAGCACACAGCCAGGAGATACTTAACAAAACATTTTCATTATCTGTTGAAAATAAACAACTTAAAAAAATAATTTCCGATATTCAAAAGCAGACCGGCGTCCATTTTTCGTATAGCTTAAATGCGATTAACGCCAACAGAATGTTTAGTGTTTCAGCCGATAATACAACCATTGGTGATTTTTTAAGTGCTGTACTAAAGCCTAATGAAATAGGCTACGAAGTAGTAGAAAACAAAATTGTTCTTTATCCTTCATTCAAATCCCCGCCGGCTGTTGAAACTCCTGAAAACACTGCCCCAACAGCTTCCGAAAAAGTTACCGGCAGGGTTATTGATGAGCAGGGAGTTCCTCTGCCTGGTATTACTGTTACAGAAAAAGGTAAGAGCAACATAGCTGTAACTGATGAAAATGGGCTATTTACGATCAACGTTGAGAACAGCAATGCCATTATAGTATTTACAAGCGTGGCACATGAAACAATCGAGTTGCCGGTTTCGGCAGTTAATTCCAGGAATGCTATTGTTTTAAAAGAAAAAGTAAGTGAGTTACAGAGTGTAGTGGTAACAGCTTTAGGTATTAAGCGTTCTGAGAAAGCATTGGGCTATGCTGTACAAAAGGTAGCCGGTGAAACATTGCAAAAAGTGGCAGGTGTAGACGTTGGAACATCACTAACCGGTAAAATTGCCGGGCTTTTGGTAAAAAACTCTTCCGATTATGGTTCGCTGCCTGTTATTACTGTAAGAGGGGAAAGCCCTTTGATAGTTATTGATGGTGTACCCTATACAAACAAAACTTTAAGCGATATTTCCGCAGAAGACATTGAATCAATGACCGTACTTAAAGGCGCTACTGCTTCTGCGCTGTATGGCTACAGGGGGCGAAACGGCACTATAATGATCACCACAAAAAAGGGAGGAGATAATAAGTCCGGATTGTCTGTAGATTTCACGACTAACACTATGTTTACCGCCGGCTTTCTGGCTATTCCTGAAAAACAGTCTATGTATGGACGCGGCAGCAATAATACCTACAACATCAATTCAGACAATTCCTGGGGAACATTAATGGACGGAAAGGAACAGGTACAATGGGACCCGGTAAATAAAGAATTTAAAAGCATGCCCTATCTGCCGGTTGGAAAAAATAATTTTAAGAATTTCCTTGAGCAGGGCTACGTTACCAACAACAACCTCAGTGTGGGCTATACCAAAGGACCTGTTTCTTTGAGAAATTCATTAAACTGGATTCAGAATAAAGGACAATATCCTAACTCAACATTAAATAAATATACCTACTCGTTTGGAGCTGATCTGAATCTGAAGAAATTTAAGTTGACTTCTAATCTGTCATATGCAAAGAAGGCATCACCCAACGTAGGAACGAACGGGTATACTTCGTACGACCCGATGTATACATTGCTTATTTGGTCCAGCGCCGACTTTGACATCCGGAAGTATAAAGACAATTACTGGATAACCAAAGGTGTGCAGCAAAATTACACCTACGGTTTACAACCAGACGGCTCCTATACAGGCGCTAATCAAAACAATCCTTATTTTGATCGTTATGAAAAAACCAACCAGATCAATAGAGACATTTTCAATGCTGATATGTCGATGAGTTATGAAGTAACCAAATGGTTAAATGCTACAATGCGTACCGGAGTAGATTTTTATAAAGAGGTAGGGCAACTACGGGTAGCGCAAGGCTCTTATGTTGCAACGGGCAATACGTCAGTACCCGGTAATCTTTATACCTGGAACGGTACCCAAACCGGTGCATATGTTATCGGACAAAATACAGGATTCAGCATCAACTCTGACTTCCTTCTTACAGGAGAGGCAAAATATCATAAATTTAGAGCTGAATACCTGGCCGGTAGCAGTATTAATTTTACCCGCGATGACAATTTGTATGCAGCAACAAATGGTGGTATTTCCATTCCGGGTTTCTTTTCGATAAAAGCTTCGGTTACTCCACCTTCCGTAAGCCAAAGCCTGTACCGCAAACAAATCAACTCGGTGTACGGCAGGCTGGCATTATCATGGAACAACCTGATTTTTGTTGAAGCCACCGGCCGTAACGACTGGAGCTCAACTTTATCAAAAGCGCAACGTTCTTATTTTTATCCTTCGGTTTCGGGAAGTTTTCTTGTTTCTGAGTTATTGCCAAATACCAGAAACTGGCTTGACCTGCTAAAAGTGAGAAGTAGCTTTACCATTGCAAAAGACATCCCAGACATTTATGCGATTAACAGCAGCTATTCTATTACAAACGCTACCTGGAATACGCTCAATGGCGCCGGTGTACCGGCCAGTTTATATCCTTCGGATATCACGCCTTCCGCATCAAATACCTTTGAAGTGGGTATGCAGGGAATGGTACTAAAAAACAGGTTGATGCTGGATGTCTCTTATTACGATAAAAAACTTTACGATGGTATTATTACGGGGGACATTACACCGGCAAGCGGCTACTCCGGCGTGTATACCAATACCAAGGAAGTGACCAACCGGAGAGGCTGGGAGGTAGCGCTCAATGGTACCCCTGTTAAGAACCGGACATGGCAGCTTGATTTTGGGCTGAACTGGACAACTTATAAAAGAATTTATACGGCACTCGACCCTGTATATTCTGCTAAAAAACCATGGGTACAGGTGGGAGAACGAATTGATGTTTTAGCCAGTAAGGATTTTGTACGCAGTCCTGATGGACAGATTGTTTTTAACAACGGCAGGCTCGTATACAGCTCATACGACAGCAAATTTGGGTTTACCGATCCCGACTGGATATGGGGAGCAAATTCAACACTCAGGTATAAGAACTTTAGCCTTTATCTTTCCCTGGACGGGGTAATGGGAGGTATAATGAATACCAGAACGGAGAGTTATCTGTGGCAGTCAGGTAATCATCCTAACTCTCTTACGCCTGAAAGAGCCGCAGATGTAGCCAATCCGGGTTCCGTGAATTTTCTCGGACAAGGCGTTAAAGTGGTATCCGGAAGTGTAACTTATGATGCCTTCGGGAATATTACAAGCGACACAAGGGAATTTGCGCCCAACGATATAAAAACAACCTACAGGCAATACGCAATTGACTTACATAACAGCAGCGCCTGGGGTGGTAATGGAAGCATAGCGGACACCTACTCCAAGACTTTTTTCAAATTGAGAGAGATAGCAATTTCGTATAACCTCCCTGCAAAATACCTGGGTAAAGCAGTGAAAGCAGCTACAATAAGTTTTATTGGCCAGAATGTGTTGCTAAAAGCGAAAGACTTTAAATATTCGGATCCCGATGGAGGTTCTGAAGATTTTGCCGATCCCGCCGTACGCTATCTTGGTTTCAAATTGAATCTATCACTCTAAAAAACTTTCGGTAATGAAAAAATTTCATCATATATTCCTATTGTTTTTTTTATCGGGTATAGCCGGTTCGTGCAATAAGTTTGACGACCTGAACACCAATCCTGATGTTCCTACTACAGTTACACCCGAAATGCTGGCTACACAGCTGTTAAAAGACACTTATCGCTTCTGGAATGTAAACCCTACGGATTTCGGTTCGGGGAATCTTTGGGCCAAACACACCGTTCTGCTGGAGACCAACCCTAATCCTTACCAATACTATTACTCCTATTACCCCTACGGCTCATTTGGCGGCATGCAGAAGTTGACAAATCTTAAACGTATGGTTGAACTGGCAGAAGGAAATCCCACGTCGTCTTCTTTCCAGGGCCTTGCACTTTTCATGAAGGCCTGGAGCGGCCTGGCTATGACGCTTGATATGGGTGATGTTCCTTATTCCGAAGCTGGTATGGCCGAAGAAGGAAACCTGACACCCAAATATGACAAGCAGGCGGACGTTTTTGTGGAGATACTGGACGACCTGAAATCAGCGGAAGCTCTTTTTGCAAATGGAAAGTCCTTTGGTGGAGACATTATGTTCGATGGTAATCCCGCAAAATGGCGCAGGCTTTGCAATGCCATGCAGTTAAAAATGTTGCAAACTATAAGTAAGCATATTTCATCCGAACAAAAGACTCGTTTCGCACAAATTGTTGCGTCGGGGAATTTGCTGACGGCATCGGATAATTTTCAACTTGCCTATACCGACAACACCAATGCATCACATCCCTTTTTTAATGGCGAAAACCGTCGTGTTGTGACGGCGCCGTCAGACATGGTTGTTGACTTTCTGAAGGCAAATCATGATCGCAGGCTGTTTTACTTTGGCGAGCCTGCTGCAGAGAAAATTTCTGAAGGGTTATCTGAAAGCGATTATGAAGCCTATGTGGGAGCTCCAACTGACCTGGCTGCAGATCAGCTTGCGCTTAATCGGGCCGGCGGTCAATATTCACTTATAAACAAACGGTATGTTGCGACCAGAGCAGGAGATCCGATGTTACAATTTACTTATGCGGAACAATGTTTTATCATAGCAGAAGCAATTGAAGAAGGTTGGGTACCCGGTTCTGCGCAAGAGTACTATGAAAATGGTGTGCGGTCAATTCTGAAATATTATATGACCCTCTCCTCTGCGCTTCCGGGAAACCTCCACGGTATGGCAATTACCCAGGACTATATTGACAATTATTTCACCGGCGAAGCAGCATACAAAACAGCAGGTACCAAAGAAGACAGGTTGGAACAAATTATCACGCAACGCTGGTTACTCGATTTCTTTCAGGGAAACTCCCTGTTTAGTTATAAGACTTTCCTGAGAACAGGTTATCCGCAATTCCCGCTTAATCCAGCTACCAGCCTCAATCCGGAAAGTCCTTCGGAATTTCCAAAAAGATGGAAATATCCGACTTCAGAGCTCACTACAAATGCCGGAAACTATAATAAGGCTATTCAGGAACAGTTTGGCGGTTTCGACGGAATAAACAAAGCTGCGTGGTGGCTTCAATAATTACTTAATTGCTTAACCATCCATTGTCAAACTCCAGGGGATTTGACAATGGATGGTTATCAAAAAAATGCAATGAAATATATCTTTATACTACAGCTTTTGCTGATGCTGGCTCCCCGGTTTGGTTTTTCTCAGCGAAAAAAATGGAAACTGGTCTGGTCTGATGAATTTAATAATAATGGTCTGCCGGATTCATCCAAATGGCAATTTGAAACGCATGGAAACTCATATGGGTGGGGCAATAGTGAAAAGCAGTTCTATACCAGCGGAGATACAGCCAATGCAATCGTAAAAAATGGCATGCTCCATATTATTGCAAAAAAAGAAAACAGGGAAAATAAGGAATATACCTCGGCCCGTCTGTCTACTTCGGGTAAATATCATTTTTTATATGGTCGCATTGATGTTAAAGCCAAGCTGCCCGCCGGCAGGGGTACCTGGCCCGCCATTTGGATGCTCGGGCAGAATATAGGCGCTATCAAATGGCCAGCGTGCGGAGAGATCGATATTATGGAACATGTTGGTTACGAAAAGGATTCTTTGCACGGAACTGTTCACACCGCAGCCTATAATCACATTAAAGGCACACAAAAAGGAAAAGCTGTCTTTCTCGATCATCCATATACTCGTTTTCATCTGTATTCAGTCATCTGGACAAAAGAAAAGGTGGAGTTTTTGCTGGATGATAAAGTGTATCACAGCTTTAAAAATGAACATCTTACTACAGACGAGTGGCCTTTTGACGCTCCATTTTATATCATACTCAATCTTGCCATCGGCGGTAATTGGGGTGGAAAGAAAGGCATTGACGACAGTGTATTTCCCGCTACTATGTTAGTTGATTATGTGAGGGTTTATCAATAAACCGTTTTGGCGCTATTTTTAGTTTGTTTGATGCCGGTTAACAAATGAAAGTCCTGCTGCACAAAGATTTGAAACTCTAATCATCCGGCATTAGATTTCAATTGGCATACCATTAAAGCTTCTCCGTTTGCAATAACAGAATCCCGGATTTTGAATAGTATTCTTTTTGAATGCCTTTGGAGAACGCTGTCTCTTTAAACGAGGAATGAAGCAACTGATGTTGTGCCAAATGTGAAACCGCAGGCGACAAATGTGCTATCCTCACATTTATCACCTGCCTGCCATGCCTACGGCAGGTAAACCGGTAAGCAAGTCTCACCTCTCACAAAGAAATTCGAAAAATTATCGTTGACATAGCATTAATATATGCACAGGGTATAATTGAATGCAAACAGAGTGTCATTATTTGAATTTACAGTCGTTGTTTCCACTTTTTAATGAAAGTACATTTACCTCGTATTTTAAAAGCCGGGTAATTAAAATTATAGGTTGAATATTTTCAATCCACTCATCCAAACTTCAACATTATGAGAAATGGTAAGTATTTAAAGCAACAATTTTTTATTCGTTGGACCTCCCTTCTTCTACTTTCTTTTTTTTTAAGAACTCCAGTGAGCGCACAGGACATTCCTGTCGCCGGAACAGTAACTGTTGAAAAAACAAATGAGCCTCTGACAGGCGCATCTGTGAAAATAAAAGGAACTGTTACCAGCGTGCTGACAGATGAAAACGGGCGCTTTTCGCTGAAAGTCTCCCCCGCGGGGATATTAGTTATCAGCCATGTAGGTTATGAAACTTTAGAGATGGCGGTGAATAATCGCAGGACAATTAATATTTCCTTGGTAAGCACTTCTGCTGCTTTGGACGAAGTGCTGGTAGTTGGATATGGAACCCAGAAAAAAGTAAACCTGACAGGGGCAGTAGATGTAATCTCAAATAAGAAGATAGAGAACAGGCAATCTACCACAGTATCGCAAATTTTGCAGGGACAATCTCCGGGACTGGATTTTTCGTTAGGGAATAATGGGTTTGAACCCGGAGCCTCCATGAAGATCAATATTCGCGGAGTGGGCTCAGTAAATGGCGGCAGCCCCTATGTTGTCATTGATGGATTTCCGGGGGAAATGGATCGCCTGAACCCGAGTGATATTGAGTCTATCTCTGTGCTCAAAGATGCAGCGGCATCGGCTATTTATGGCGCCAGGGCGCCGTTTGGAGTGATCCTGATCACTACTAAGAGCGGTAAAAAAAATGAAAAATTATCTGTTACTTATTCAGGTAATGTTTCAGTGAACAGTACAGCCAGGCTGCCTAAAATGCTTGACTCTTACACATTTGCCCGGGTCATCAATGAATACGGGGTTAATGGAGGCGGACGTACTTATTCAGATGCGGCGATAGACAGGGTCATTGCCTACCAGGATAAGGACTGGGACTACTTAAAGCAGTTTTATCCGGCAGGTGCAACTTACTATGAAGCTATGCCTCTGGCAAATGGTACATGGGGTACCAACCAGGACTCACATGCGAACTATGATTGGTACAAAGAATACTATGGCAATAGCCTGAATCAGCAACATAACCTTTCAGTAAAAGGCGGATCGAATAAAATCACTTATTATTTCTCATCAGGGTTTACCGACCAGAACGGCGTTATCAAGTATGGAACTGATAATTATAAAAGGTATAACCTGGTAGGCAAGGTGAAAGCTGCTGTTACAGACTGGTGGGATTTGCGTTACGAAACCCGTTTTATGAAAAGCACCAGGGAATTTCCCAGCATGCCCGGGGTAATGCCGTATAGTTATATGTTCTTCCACATTATGAGAACGGTGCCAACCCAGGCTAAGTATAATGGTTTTGGTAATTATAACATACAATCAAAAATCCCGTTTGTAGAAGATGGGGGCACAAGCGATCATACAACAACAGAGAATTGGCACGTGTTAGCAACAGAATTGCGGCCCGCCAAAGGGTGGAAGATCTATGGTGAATTTGCTTACCAGTCTACCAATATCGAAGAATCTAACCGGAAGCTGGCTATCTATACTGATCTGGTAGATGGCAGCCTGTCTCCTTTTGCCGGTTCTATTCCAAGCAGTATTGAGCAGGTTCGCAGTAACATCGCTTACTGGACAACAAATATTTACTCATCCTATGATCTTAACCTGGGCAGGCACAACGTGTTCCTTATGGCCGGAACACAGCTTGAGTTAAATCAAAGTAACGAGCTTACAGCTTCCAAGACCAATTTGATTGTTCCAACGGTACCTTCTTTAGAGACCGCAAATGGAAGTCTGATAGCCGGTGAGGACCTGGAGCACTGGTCAACCCAGGGCTATTTCGGAAGGGCAACTTATAATTTTGATGAAAAATATCTTTTTGAAGCTAATGCCAGGTACGACGGTACTTCCAGGTTTAAGCAGGGTAACCGTTGGGGATTCTTCCCGTCTTTCTCGGTGGGCTGGAATCTGAACAGGGAAAAATTCTGGAAAGCTATTGGGAGTTATGTGAATATTTTCAAGCTGAGAGGATCATGGGGCCAGTTGGGAAACCAGCAGGTAGCCTCTTACCAGGATTTAGCGCTCATCCCGTTGCAATCCGGACAACTGAACTGGCTGTTTAACTACGGAACGACCCGTCCGCTGGGGTATACATCTACTCCCAGTCTGGTAAGCCCTGATCTGACCTGGGAGACCGCAACCACAAAAAATATTGGGTTGAATATGGGATTCCTGAACAATAAATTGCAACTTGATTTTGACCTGTTTGAACGTGTTACAAAAAATATGATCGGACCTTCGGACCCGCTCCCGGGAGTGTTGGGCGCATCAGTTCCTAATTCCAATAACTCAACATTAAGAACAAGAGGATGGGAAGCTACCATAAGGTGGAACCACGAGATTAAAAATTCAGGTTTATCCTATTTTGCTTCTTTTAACCTGTCCGATGCACAGTCGGTTGTGCTGGATTATCTGAATCCTACCGGCATTATTACAGATTGGTATCGCGGGAAAAAAGTAGGAGAAATATGGGGTTACACAGCAAATGAATTATTTAAATCCCAGGATGAAGTAGACGCTTATTTAAGCAAGGTGAACTTATCCTATATTTATAATAAATGGAATCCGGGCGATTTAAAATACCTTGACAAAAACGGAGACGGTAAAGTAAACAGCGGTACCAATTCCATAAATGATCCGGGCGATCTTTCGGTCATTGGGAATAATACCCCCAGGTATCAATGGGGGCTAAGCGCCGGGTTTGAATATAAAGGCTTTGACTTTTCTTTCCTGATCAAAGGCACGGCGAAAAGAGATTTTTTTGTAACGGAGAATGCTAACGTTTCTAATTACGAATACTGGGGCATAAAAACCTGGTTGCACACCGCACTCACAACCGACCATCTGGATTATTTCCGCGACCAGCCCGGAGACAAGTACACCGGGCTGTACGAAGGAGATGCGAATATTAACCTTAATGCTTTTTGGCCCAAGCGTTATATACAAGCTGATCAAAACTATAAGAATGAGCAGCCCTCTACCCGGTATTTACTGAATTTATCTTATGCCAGGTTGCAGAATGTACAGTTGGGATATAATCTGTCCCAGTCCTTGTTAAGGAATCTTCACTTACAAAAAGTAAGAATATATATATCGGGTGAAAACTTATGGACAATGACAAGTTTGATCAGGGGGTTAGATCCTACTGCATTGGGATTCAGCAATACTTTAGGTGCAACTTATCGCGCTGATAAAATGGTTTCGATGGGAATAAACATTGTATTATAAATACTTATTGTTTTCTAAAAATTACGGTAATGAAACAAATAAAACTAATCATACTCCTGTTCCTGTTCTGTTCATGCAAGAAATTTCTCGACCGTCCTCCTTTAGATCAGATTGGCACTGATAGTTATTGGCAGACTGCCAAGGATCTTGAGAACTATGTTATCCAGTTTTATCCTACATTTCCATCCCACAGCCTTTGGCAATTTGGAATTGGCTACTCAATCAGGAATGCAGATAATGCAATGGAAGGGACGCCTAATGCTATCTTAAATGGTGAAAGGGGAACTACTGCCGGAAGATGGACAAGCGAGTGGTCGAACATCCGGGGTGTTAATATTTTTTTGGATAATTATCAGAAGTGCAAAGATAATTTCGATGTATATAAGCATTTTCTGGGTGAGGCTTATTTTTTCCGTGCATGGTATTATTTTGGACTTGTCGAAAAATACGGGGATGTGCCCTGGGTTTCAACAGAATTATTACCAACATCCAAGGAGGAACTGTCGCGTCCCCGGGATCCCAGAACGCTGGTCGTTGACTCGATACTGGCTGATCTGAACCATGCTATTGAGGTGCTTAGCCCCCGGTCAAAATATGGTAATAACCGTATTAACAAAGAAGCTGCCCTGGCTTTTAAAACGAGGGTTGCCCTTTATGAAGGAAGCTGGCAGAAATATCATGCGGGCTCTGTTTTTGGAACACCCGGGGCAGATCCGAATAAGTACTTTAAAGCATGCACTGATGCCGCCGAAGAATTAATGAGCGGGAATTACCAGGTTGGGATCTATAATGATTATTATAAATTGTTCGGGTTGGACAATATGTCTTCTGCCAATGAAGTCTTACTTTACAGGGCATACAACATCAAGGATGGCTTATCTAATGATGTTCAGTATTCAACAACTTTCGCTCCCTTTGAAATAGGGATTACCTGGTCTTTGGTCTCAAGCTATCTCGGCAAAAATGGAGAACCTTACGATTATCTTACACTTGCATCAACAACCAAAGGGAACGCATTTTTAACGAAAATATCCCAGGATGTTGACCCCAGGCTTCATGCGACGGTATGGGCGCCCGGAGATGTTGTATCAGTAAGCAAAGGGCAGGTTTTTGGAAAACCGGGGGTAGACCAGGTGAGTTCAATGCTTAACCCTACCGGCTTCCAATTAAAAAAATGCTCGAACCCGAATTCCCCGGGCGCCGGGGCTACCGGTGGCGGGAATAGTGAAACGGGTTATATTCTTTTCCGGTATGGAGAAGTGCTGTTAAATTACGCGGAAGCGCTTTATGAATTAAAAGGAGATGTCGCCTATAATGCATTGAACCAGCTTCGGGCCAGAGTAGGCATGCCTGATTTTGTTGTCCATCCGCAAAGCTCTGATCCTAATGTAGTAGACTATGGATATCCAATTTCTAATGAGTTATACGACATAAGAAGAGAACGCAGGGTTGAGCTGGCGCTCGAAGGCTTCAGGGAGGATGATTATAAACGGTGGGCAGCTCATAAATTGTTTAAGGGAAAACGGCCTAAAGGCTATCCGTTCGATCAAAGTGAATTCCCCTCTTACCATCCGCTTTTGGATGCTAACGGGTTAATTGATTATTTTCAGAATTTTTTACCTGATGGTTATCAATTCAAAGAAAACCGGGATTATCTAAGTTCAATACCGGCGGAAGAGTTGAATTTAAATCCGAATTTAACTCAAAATCCGGGCTGGCAATAGTTTTGAGCGTATTTCAAATTAGCGCCAACAGGCGCGCCTGCAAAACATGGGGGATGCCCATTGGATTTCTTAATGGTCTTTGCCTGCCCGAATGATTCGTTCAGGCAGGCGAAAAACCTGACTACCGACAGGCAGGCTTTGTATTTTCTTTGCGGTTATTTTTTACCGCAAAGCACGCTAAGGAATTACGCCCGCCTGAATGACTAGTCGGGCAGTCAAAGGGCCAAAGTCAGCTAAAAGAGCATATATCTTAATAAAGAAGTCAATGAGCAATAGAGTACTCCATTCAGTTGTATTATTTTTCCTGTCAGTTGTTTTTTTTATAAATGCCTTGCATGCACAGCTATTGCCTTATAAAAACCCGGCTTTGAAGGTTGAGGACAGAGTGAATGACTTACTAAGCCGGATGACCATTGAGGAAAAGGTCGGGCAGATGTTGAAGCTTGACCTCGCTGAGCTTAAACAGGACGAAAAAGGAAATGTTACCAGGGAATCGTTAGAAAAATTATTCCAGGGTGAGAGTATTGGTTGCCTTGATCCTGTGATTGCTGATATTGATCGTATTGCCCGCTTTTCAGAAGCTGCCGATCAGTATCTCAGGAAAAATACCCGGTTAGGGATTCCTGCCATTCAGGTAGACCTGGGCGGGATCCACGGGCAATTGGCTTATGGTGCAACGAATTTTCCTCAATCCATCGGGCAGGGATGCACTTGGAACCCGGACCTGATAAAAAAAATGGCGGAGGTTATCGCTTATGAAGCAGGTTTGACGGGATGTGATCAGCTCTTTGCTCCACTGTTCGACATAGCAAGAGATCCCCGGTACGGCAGAGTGGAAGAATGCTTTGGGGAAGACCCGTATCTTGTTGCTGAAATGGGAAAAGCCTTTGTAACAGGATTGCAGGGAGACCCGAAAATAACCAGGGAATATATTCCTGAAGGACATCTGATCAGCACTGCAAAACATTATGTAGCATATAGTGTTCCTACTGCGGGAATAAACATCGCGCCTGTTGAAGTCGGTCCAAGAGATCTGCGGTCGCTTCATTTGTATCCCTTTGAAAAGGCTGTCAGGGAGGCAAATGTATATTCGATAATGCCAGCCTACAATGAAGTAAACGGTATTCCTGTTCATGCCAACGAATATTTGCTTAAAGATGTATTGCGAAAGGAATATGGTTTTAATGGTTATGTGTTTGCTGATTATGGCGCTGTGGGCATGTTACAAACATTCCATAAGATCACTGCCAGCAAAAAAGAAACAGCGGTACTCGCTCTCAAAGCCGGGGTTGACCAGGAAGGCTCTGATTATGCTTATTCAGAGTTGATAGGGTTGGCGAAAAATGATAAAGAAATAGCTGAACTGGTAGATGAGTCTGTAAAAAGGATTCTTACGGTTAAATTCAGGGCAGGATTATTTGATAAGCCATATTTTGCCCCCAGAAAGATATCAGACCTTGTTCATACGAAGGCATCGGTTAAACTGGCCCGTGAAATTGCCGAGGAATCTGTTGTATTGCTGAAGAACCAGGATAATTTATTGCCGCTTAAGTTTTCCGGATTAAACTCAATTGCTGTTATCGGCCCGAATGCGAACCAGGTTGAATATGGCGACTATAGTATTTCGAAAGATAATTCAACCGGCGTTACTATTCTCGAAGGCATAAAAAATATCACGAAAGATAAGATCAGGGTTAATTATGCCAGGGGTTGCGGTATCACGAGTTTAGACAGCAGCGGCTTTAAAGAAGCAGTTGATGCTGCGTACAACAGTGATGTGGTTGTATTGGTGATCGGCGGGTCCAGCATGTCTTTGTCGGGTGTGGGATGGGGTGAGTTGGCCGACCAGGGCGGGTATCCAACCGGTGGAGAGGGATATGACAGGTCTGAATTAACGCCTCCGGGAATTCAGCCTGAACTGATCCGGGCCATCAGCAAAACAGGCAAACCCATTATACTGGTTATGGTTCATGGCCGCCCGTATAGTATTCCCTGGGAAAAAGAACATATCCCGGCTATTCTTGACGCCTGGTATCCGGGAGAAGAAGGGGGCAATGCCGTTGCCCGCATATTATTCGGGGAAGTGGTCCCTTCAGGAAAACTTACGATGTCGGTTCCGCAGAGCGCAGGTCATGTGCCCGTATTCTATAATTACAAGCCTTCCGGGAGAGGAATTTACCACAAGCCCGGCAGTCCGGGCAATCCGGGAAGAGATTATGTATTTTCACCTACTGATCCTTTATTCCCTTTCGGTTATGGCTTAAGTTATACTGCATTTGAATATTCCGACCTGAACATCAAACAAAAGAAATTAAAAGAAACAGATACTATTGAGTTAACTATTAAAGTGAAAAATGTTGGTTCCATTACCGGTAAGGAGGTTGTCCAGGTATATATAAATGATAAAATAAGCTCTGTTACCACTCCGGTTAAAGTACTGAAGGGATTCAAAAAGATAGAGATCCGTCCCTCGAAAACTACTGTCCTCAGTTTTAGAATTCCATGCAATGAGCTTGGCCTTTGGGATAAGCACATGCATTACACTGTTGAGCCCGGTGAGTTTGAAATTATGATCGGGGCATCGGCTGAGGACATCAGGCTAAAAGATAGGATCAATATTACCGGCACTTAGGTAATTACGAAAAGGTATTACCGGTATTTAAACCGCAAAAACTTTTCAATACTAAAACAATAAAGAACAATGAATATGTTGTTCCCGGTGAATTATTTTTTTCTGTTGGTGGAAATTCTTTCAGCACTCTGCGCTGGCAATGTTTCAAAGGAATCTGTAAATCAGCCCAATCTACTTTTTATCTTCCCGGATCAGTTTCGTGCCCAGGCAATGGGATTTATGAGAGAGGATCCAGTAAAAACTCCCAATATAGACAGGCTTGCAGAACAGGGTATCGTATTTGCAAATGCGGTAAGTAACCGGCCAATTTGTTCTCCCTACAGGGGAATGTTGATGACCGGGAAGTATAGCTTTTCAAACAATGTGTTGACAAATTGCAATACGAGCACCCGTAAGTTTCAGAATTTTTTACATGAAGATGAAACCTGTTTTTCTGATGTTTTGAAAAATAACGGATATTACTGCGGTTATATCGGCAAATGGCATCTTGATGCGCCTAAGGGTCCGGATGTTGATGACTGGAGAGATAGTATCTGGGATACGTATACGCCTCCCGGGAGAAAAAGACATGGCTTTGATTTCTGGCATGCTTACGGGTGTTACAACGAACATCTCAATCCTTATTACTGGGTAAACGATTCGCCGGTTGAAGACACTTTGTTTGCCGGGAAATGGTCGCCGGAGCACGAAGCGGATGTGGCAATCAACTTTATCGGGGCTAATACAGATAAGCCCTGGGCTCTATTCATTTCGATGAACCCGCCTCACAGCCCGTTTAATGAAGTTCCGGAAAAATATAAAAAGATATACAAAGATACCCCTGTTAAAAAGCTATTAAACAGGCCTAATGTTCCCGGGGGAGAGCAAGGCGATGTTGCCCGGCAAAGTGTGGCCGATTATTTTGCCTGTGTAACGGGCGTGGACGAACAGGTCGGGCGGATACTGAAAGCGCTGGAAGCCAGCGGGCAGTCAGAAAATACAATAGTAGTATTCACTTCGGATCATGGTGAAATGATGGGAAGTCACGGGTTGATGGCCAAAGTAGTTCCTTACGAGGAATCATTCCGTATTCCTCTGGTGATCCGCTGGACTGGAAAATTAAAGCCGGGAATAAACGATTTGCAGATCAGTGTGCCGGATATGATGCCTTCCCTTCTTTCTCTCATCGGGCTTAAGCAACAAATACCATCTGCCGTTGAAGGACAGGATCTCTCTGCATACTTCTCCGGCAAAAAGCCCGGCGCCCCTGAGTTTACGCTTTACCTGCTTTGTAATCCCTGGAATGCACTGGGGGGAATGCGGGGGTTGAGGAATGATCGTTACACATTTGTAATGCAACGGAATAATGAAGGTAAAGAAACAGGAATATTACTGTTCGATAACAAATCCGATCCATTTCAACTGAAGAATATAGCAAGTGAACAACCTGCGCTGGTTAATCAGTTTAAGAAAAAGGTTTTTGATAAAATAAAAAATATAAATGATCCATGGATCATTTATGGCAACTAAGGAATGATACACTTCAGAAGACTAAGTCAAAAATTAAACAGGTGACACTGTTTTTCAATGTAATAACCCCTAAAATTTCAATTTATGGGTAACTGTTATAGTAACGTATAACCAATAATATTTTAAAGATAAAAGATCATTAAAGAGAAAGTTATGTCCTATTTAATTAAAACGGAATCAGAAGCCAGGATACAGAA
>MKWG01000027.1:148301-177952 GCA_001899685.1 Sphingobacteriales bacterium 44-15 | reverse complement strand
TTATACGGTAACGGTAACCAATAACGGCTGCTCGGCTACCGGTTCGAAGAACATTACAGTAAAAGCGCCACCTGTAGTAGATCTTGGTCCTGACATGGATTTTTGCAGCGGCTTTATTACACTTGATGCAGGCGTAACAGGAGCTACTTACCAGTGGGGCAGTACATATATGCCGGCGATTTATGCCGGTCAAACCAATCAGACTACAAAGGCTTCGGGTGCTGGAACCTATTGGGTCAAGGTTACAAAAGATGGCTGCTTTGCTTCAGATACAATCGTGCTTAACAAGGCTAAGGCAATTACAGCTTCGTTTACATATACCAAATCCGGTGATGGAAGCTGCGGACCGTATACCGTAAATGTTACTGAAAATGCCAAGGTATGCTCAGGATCGGTTGAAGAACATTATTGGGACTTTGGCGATGGAACTATTGTTCAGGGCTCTTATAACAAATTTTTATCCCATAACTATATTATTCCCGGAAATCATGTGATAAGACTGATTGTTACTAATACAAATAATATAAAAGATACTACAGAACAGACCGTAAACTTTACAGGATCAGGTTTTGAAATAGACCTGGGAAGAGATACCACATTATGCGGAGGAGCAAGTATAACGCTGGATGCGGGTCCGGGTTCTTCCTATGCATGGTCAACCGGGGAGACAGCAAGAACCATAAATGTTGATCAATCAGGTGAATATTCAGTTGCAGTATATAACGGTATTTGCTATGCAACAGGTAAAATTAATGTAACTGTCGCCACCGGGCTTTCAGTTGATCTTGGTAAAGACACAACAATCTGCGGCGGCACTCTCGTACTGGACGCAGGTAACTCCGGGGCAACTTACCTGTGGGGCGCTAATGCAGGCAGCGCTACATCGCAGACAGTTACGGTTACACCACAAAATGGCAAAAATGTATACACCGTAGATGTGCAGAAAGGAACATGTACCGGAAGCGGCTCTATAACAATTACTGTAAACGCTGCTATCCCGGTGTATCTCGGAAATGATACGGCAATCTGTGCAGGTACAACGCTGTTGCTCGATGCAGGTTATCCCGGGGCTGTTTATTCATGGCAGGATGGTGCTACCAGCCAGACTTACCCTGCAAGCGCTGCCGGGAATTATAAGGTATCGGTTGACGACCATGGTTGCAAGGGAGATGCAGAGATCAATATTACATTACTGACACCACCATCAGCGGTAGACCTTGGTGATGATATAAATAAGTGTTTCGGCAACAGTGTCACTCTTGACGCAGGCAATCATCCGGGAGCCACATACCTGTGGAGCACCGGAGCCACCACCAGAACACTGAATGTCTCCGCCAGCGGAACGTATTCAGTTGCGGTGTCTGGTTGCGGTGTAACCCAGCCTGATGAGATCAATGTAACATTGAGCAATCTGCCTGCACCGGTAATTACACAATCAGGACTCGAATTGATATGTACTGATGCCGACAGCTACCAATGGTATAAAGATGGTATTCTTATACCCGGGGCAACATTCAAGAAATATAAGCCGAGAGGGTATGGCAAATATGCAGTGCTGGTTACCAATACTGCTTTGGGATGTTCTGGTAAATCTGACGATTACTGGTTCACTCCGGATGGACAATACTACCTGCAGGGAATAAAGGTCATTTCAACCCCCAATCCCAGCAATGGTTTGTCGAAGCTTGTGATCTCCAAATTACCGCCTAAGCCCATACGTGTTTCTGTGTATGACCGGATCGGAAGGAAGATACTGGTAACTACCGTGATAAATATGGTTACTGATCTGAACCTGACGTCTTATGCCAAAGGTCTGTACTTTGTTGAGTGCGTGCTTGATGATCAGAAAATAGTTGTACCGATAGTAACGCAATAAGGATTTTTCGCGAATCCGGTGGACAATAACCCATCCGACGGGGATACCCCTGTCGGATGTTTTTTTTATACACATCTCCCGGGTGAATTGATTATTTGTTTGTATATTTAAATGTATTTACTGCATCCGCCCCATGGCTGAATAACAATGATTTTATTTCTTCACTTATAAAATTGTACGCCCATGGTTACCACAGATATTGATCAGTTTACAGAAGAATGTAATGCCTGGAGGGAAGCATTACGTTCACAACGCGAAGAGTTTTCCCGCATGAAAAATGATCTTCAGAATGCTGCCACACACATTACCAGCAAAGACGCCCTCAAAGCCGTAGAACATTACGAAAATCAGTTTGACATCCAGTTATTCAACATCCACGACCTGAAGCAGGCTGTAAAAACCCATGCAAAGCAATACAGCATGCAGTTGGCCGGTGATGATGAAACCATGCCGGCATTATCGGCAGAGCACGAGAAGCTGGCAAAAGAGTTTAAAATGCTACAGCGTACTTTGCTGGAGCTCAAAGCTGATTTTAAAGGCTTTCTTGTTCACTATACATAACCTTTTTTTATGACGTGCCGGAGATATTGAAGATGACAGGCATTCATTTTCAATATAAGGGTCTACTGTGCACTTACACGATTAACATATTTGTTCACTTATGATATAAATTGCTTGCTATGGCTGTCGAATTTGATACCGCACATGTTAAGAACATTGCTCTTCTCGGCCATGCCGGCGCCGGTAAAACGGCACTGGCAGAATGTTTGCTTTTTGAGGCCGGACTGATCCCAAAACGGGGTACTATCGCAGAAAGAAATACAGTGGGAGATTATCATGAGCTGGAAAAAGAAAGAGGCAATTCTATTTTTTCAAAATTGATACACACTTACTGGAGGGGCTATAAAATAAATATTATTGATACGCCCGGCTATGATGATTTTGCGGGCGAAGTATTGTCTGCGCTTCGTGTAGCCGACACCGGTATTATGCTCTTAAATGCTTCCATGGGAGTGGAGGTGGGTACAGATATAATATGGCAGTATACCGAACAATTTAAAACACCTATGATCTTTGCGGTCGATCACCTCGACAATGAGAAGTCCGACTTTGACGCAACGGTAAAAGAGGCAAAGCTGCATTTTGGAAATAATATCACTGTTGTACAATATCCCCTCCAGCAGGGAGAAGGCTTTCACTGCATCATTGATGTATTGAGGATGACCATGTATACATTCAAAGATGCCGGCGGGAAACCGGAAAAGCTTCCTGTCCCTGACAGTGAAAAGCAAAAAGCGGATGAGCTGCATAAAGCGCTTGTGGAAGCGGTTGCCGGCAATGATGAAACACTGATGGAAAAATACTTTGATAAAGGAGAGCTGGATGAAGAGGATATCAAAACCGGCATGAAGAAAGCAATGATCAATCATGATATTTTCCCTCTGTTTTGTGTGAGCGCAGCGCGGAATATGGGAGGAGGAAGACTGATGGGTTTTATAGACAATGTTTGTCCCAGCGCCAATGAGATGCCGCCGCAGGTTTCTCTTAAGGGAGAGCAGGTATACTGTGATGCTTCAGGCAAAGTATGCGCTTTTATATTTAAAGCTTCCTCTGAACCGCATGTGGGTGATCTGTCTTTTTTAAAGATATTTTCCGGTACGCTGAGATCAGGAATGGAGCTGATAAATGAAACTACCGGTACAGTTGAAAAGATCAACCAGCTATTTGTAGTGGAAGGAAATAAAAGAACCGGTGTAAATGAGCTGACTGCCGGAGATATCGGGGCAACCTTAAAGCTTCGCAACACGCATGTCAATAATACCCTTCATGAAAAAAACACTAACTATGAGTTAAAGCCAATTGTATTCCCCCTGCCGAATATGAGCGTTGCTATCAGCACCCTGAAAAAAGGTGAAGAAGAAAAATTAGCCAATGCGCTTCACCAGTTGAAAGAGGAAGACCCGACCATTATTATTGAAGTCTCCCCGGAATTAAAACAGACTATTATTTACTGCCAGGGAGATATGCATCTTGCCGTCATTAAATGGAAGCTTGAGCATCAATACAAGGTGGATGTGTTATTTTCAGAAACAAAAATACCTTATCGTGAAACCATCAGGACTGCTGCAGAAGCGGTATATCGCCACAAAAAACAATCGGGCGGGGCGGGACAGTTTGGTGAAGTGCATATGCGCATTGAGCCCTGGTATGAAGGCATGCCTGACCCGGAAGGGTTAACGGTACGGGGAAGAGATACCCATGAATTGTCGTGGGGCGGAAAGCTGGTATTTTACAATTGTATCGTGGGAGGTGCAATTGACCAGCGTTTCCTGCCGTCTATACTAAAAGGGGTGATGGAAAAAATGCAGGAGGGACCCCTGACCGGCGCTTATGTCAGGGATATCCGGGTATCGGTATTTGACGGAAAAATGCATCCGGTGGATAGTAATGATATTTCTTTTAAGATCGCCGGGCTGATGGCATTCAAAAATGCATTCCGGCTTGCAGCGCCGCAGCTGCTGGAACCGATACAGCATGTAGAAGTGTTGTGCCCTGAAAATATTACAGGTGCGGTGATGGGAGATCTGCAAACCCGGCGCGCTCTTGTAGAAGGTATGAATGCAGAGGGCAGCTTTACTAAAATTATTGCGAGGGTGCCCTTAGCCGAAATGAGCGACTATGCCTCCTCATTACGCTCCCTCACTCAGGGAAGGGCAAAATTCACTATGCGTTTTCATGAATACAGCCCCGTTCCTTTTGAGACCCAGCGGAAGCTTTCTGATGCCTATAGTAAGGCAACAAAAGAAGAGGCGGTGCTGTAATATTTATGTTCTGGCGAATATTCCTGACGGTACTTACACTATTGGTTGTAGGCCGATAATGCTGCCAATATATTATTATACTGCCCGTAACGACAACAGTAACCCAAAGCCACCACTTATTTCAATTCAACATTGTTCGATTAAGAGAAATACCTTCTGCTGCCGCCCCATATATCATTTATTTATTTCAATTCAACATTGTTCGATTAAGAGAGGCGCCCATTTGCTTTTCATCATATTCGCCGTTCTATTTCAATTCAACATTGTTCGATTAAGAGTGCATAAATTCTGGTGTTTTCTTAAACTGCAGCTTAATTTCAATTCAACATTGTTCGATTAAGAGCTGACAAAGCCGGCAACTGTAACTCCACATTGCGCTATTTCAATTCAACATTGTTCGATTAAGAGTTACGTGATTATTTTGGGTAGGATCCAGTCCAATGCTATTTCAATTCAACATTGTTCGATTAAGAGCATCCTCGACGCTGTAAGTTATGTAAGAGACATGAAATTTCAATTCAACATTGTTCGATTAAGAGTCATTTTCCCGTGTAACCCTTCGGTTAATCACTTTCATTTCAATTCAACATTGTTCGATTAAGAGTCCAAAAGCCTTGTAAAACGCTTTGCCAAACAAATATTTCAATTCAACATTGTTCGATTAAGAGTTGCCGGTGAGATCCAACTTACGATCAGGTAAGCGCATTTCAATTCAACATTGTTCGATTAAGAGTTTTAAGCTCAGCAAACAGCCGGCGGATCTTCCAGTATTTCAATTCAACATTGTTCGATTAAGAGACGACTACCCGGGTCCAATTTTCAACCCGTAACCCTATTTCAATTCAACATTGTTCGATTAAGAGCGATCTGCAGAAGCGTGCTCCTGCGATCCTGCCACTATTTCAATTCAACATTGTTCGATTAAGAGAGCTGGCCGGCATGCTGGAAATCGGTGAGCTTTCCCTATTTCAATTCAACATTGTTCGATTAAGAGAGGTGAAGACATGGGGGAATTAATGAAAAGTGCAGTATTTCAATTCAACATTGTTCGATTAAGAGAGCTTTTGACATGTATTTTTCGTCAAAAACGGAAGAATTTCAATTCAACATTGTTCGATTAAGAGATGCCAGTTGTTGGGGTAAGGATTGATAGAGGTGGATTTCAATTCAACATTGTTCGATTAAGAGCTTGCCGCCCTCAGGTTTTCCTCCGGTTAACCTCAATTTCAATTCAACATTGTTCGATTAAGAGAGCGCCATCATAGATCGTATTGTCTATAGCCTGGCATATTTCAATTCAACATTGTTCGATTAAGAGTAACAACGGCTTCGTCTGTCTTTTCATTTGAAACTAATTTCAATTCAACATTGTTCGATTAAGAGCAGCCTTGAGGTCTGATTCTATTTTATTGAAAATCTCTTATTTCAATTCAACATTGTTCGATTAAGAGAATTAAAAATCCTACTCATAAAAAAGTATTACAGATATTTCAATTCAACATTGTTCGATTAAGAGCAGCAAACTTTATGACAATAATATTATCCTCCGTAATTTCAATTCAACATTGTTCGATTAAGAGACATGGGGATGTTATTCAGCTGGCTGATGGAACTTAATTTCAATTCAACATTGTTCGATTAAGAGCCGCTGCCCATGTCTTTTGTTGTAATTCTGTAGTTATTTCAATTCAACATTGTTCGATTAAGAGCATTGCAGGTAAAAGCTATTCTCGTAATCAATAATATTTCAATTCAACATTGTTCGATTAAGAGTGCTTATGCTATACAGGCATACGGTGCGACTGCATCATTTCAATTCAACATTGTTCGATTAAGAGGTAGCAACGCCTTTACTAAGCTGGTTGTAATAAATTGATTTCAATTCAACATTGTTCGATTAAGAGAACCATTCTAATTGTGAATAATGAATCGCTTCTCCAATTTCAATTCAACATTGTTCGATTAAGAGTATTATTGAATGGTGGCAAAAGCGAAATGTTTTGATATTTCAATTCAACATTGTTCGATTAAGAGAAACATTGCGATACGATTTTACTGCATCAGAAACGCAATTTCAATTCAACATTGTTCGATTAAGAGAAGCATATTGATGGGCCCTTGTTTCTTTCGGGGCTAAATTTCAATTCAACATTGTTCGATTAAGAGTGGATCGGCTGCTATTTACGCTATTAGCCCGGTGGAATTTCAATTCAACATTGTTCGATTAAGAGATTTATACCGAAAGTATACAGAACCGGTACATGATAAATTTCAATTCAACATTGTTCGATTAAGAGTCTCCCGGGTGAACTCAACCGGGTACTTATACTCGAATTTCAATTCAACATTGTTCGATTAAGAGTTTGGTACCACTCATCTTCAACCAGTTCAATAGCATATTTCAATTCAACATTGTTCGATTAAGAGGACAATAAAAGAAGCAGAAAAACACCGCGGAATGAAATTTCAATTCAACATTGTTCGATTAAGAGTGAGCTGGAAATTGCAAACCAGCGGATGGATATTGAATTTCAATTCAACATTGTTCGATTAAGAGGTAATAATTTTAACTTTTGGGATTCGTTTTTGCAAAATTTCAATTCAACATTGTTCGATTAAGAGAAGGAAACGTGAATTGGAGGACTTGGAGGAGGATATTTCAATTCAACATTGTTCGATTAAGAGCTATGCCTATATCCAGAGTGCTGCTATTGTATGGTATTTCAATTCAACATTGTTCGATTAAGAGTGGTACATGACCAACATAATCAACAACCTGTATTGATTTCAATTCAACATTGTTCGATTAAGAGTTCCGATAAGGCAAGGTCTAATAGGGGCCTTTGAATTTCAATTCAACATTGTTCGATTAAGAGTGCTATCTGTGCTGTTGAATGCGAATACGCCGCCATATTTCAATTCAACATTGTTCGATTAAGAGAAACAGCAATGAACCGCTCTGCGGGTCAATCGGAAATTTCAATTCAACATTGTTCGATTAAGAGGTAGGTAAGCCAATTGGTAAATCTTAACTCCTTGTATTTCAATTCAACATTGTTCGATTAAGAGCATCATAAGCTCCTCCCATTAAACGAATGGTAGCTCTATTTCAATTCAACATTGTTCGATTAAGAGCCGAACTTTTGATAATACCATTTTATATTTGGTATTATTTCAATTCAACATTGTTCGATTAAGAGGGGCAAAAATCGAACCCGGCAAAAATCTGTTTGCCAATTTCAATTCAACATTGTTCGATTAAGAGGGAAAATTAAATAAGATGTATTAGCTTTGGGGTAATTTCAATTCAACATTGTTCGATTAAGAGGCAAACGCCCGATAGCACCCGGAGTAGTTATTCTACATTTCAATTCAACATTGTTCGATTAAGAGTAGAGGGAGAAAATCCAAATGAAACAGTTTATTTTAATTTCAATTCAACATTGTTCGATTAAGAGCCCATAAATACACAACCACAACAGTCTTACCGTAATTTCAATTCAACATTGTTCGATTAAGAGCTGCTGCTGCCTTTGGTATTGCTGCAATGGATACGAATTTCAATTCAACATTGTTCGATTAAGAGATTGTCTTCTTTTGTAAACTCTTAAACTGTTGATATAATTTCAATTCAACATTGTTCGATTAAGAGCAACAACCCCTCTTTCGATTTTCCTTTCAACCCCATTTCAATTCAACATTGTTCGATTAAGAGTCAACTTCTTCTTTAACCATATCGCAAAATTCCTTAATTTCAATTCAACATTGTTCGATTAAGAGTGGTAATTTGCCACCGGTGTGGTATATATTTTCTACATTTCAATTCAACATTGTTCGATTAAGAGTCCTGGTAAATCAGACACAAACGCAGGCGGCAATTGCATTTCAATTCAACATTGTTCGATTAAGAGCCGCCACATCGACGACTAAAATAGGCTGTATTTCAAGGCTTTGGCATTTGTAAATATATTAATTATAGTGATAAAAAGTTGTCGGTGCCCGGTAATGTGATTGCTTCAGGGCATCGACAACTTAACAGAACCCTTACTGACAAAGGATTTTAATAATTTCCCAAAATGTCAAAGATCTTTTCGGATTGATTTTAATCCCCACCGACGACTAAAGAAAGGTATCCAGCTCATTTTTCTCTTTACCTACAATTTCCTTTTCCAGCCATTTTGAATCCCGGCTTTTAAAAACAATTATACTATCCTCCTCTATATTCATCATTTCCTTTGCTTTGTATTGCAGCTCTTTCAATTTTACTTCCGTAATATCTCCTTCAAATACACTGTTCTGTATCCAGTTTAGATATTGCCTGCATAATTTGAGCATTTTGCCCACCCGCTTTTCACCTATGTCGTACACCAGGATTACATACATATTACCACCAGGCTTTAAAAGGTTTATACTCTTCCATATTTAAAATATGCTTGGTTAGTTTGTAACACTCCAGCTTTACAAGATGTTTGTAGCTAACGCTCCTGTTTAACGACCGGTGTTTGATAGTTTCGTTCAATCTTTCTTCAAATGCCCGTACAAATGTTTTTCGGCCTGCATCTTTTAATACTACGCTGTTTACCTGCACATCAAAATCCTTTGCCTGAATTTCTTTTTTATTCAGCACTTTAAAAATTGTCCTGTCCACTAAAAGGGGCTTAAATATTTCTGCCAGATCCAATGCCAATGAATACCTGCGGTAGCCAGGTTCATGTAAAAAACTGATGGTTGGGTTAAGCTGTGTGTGATATATCTGCCCCAGGCATAGCGTATAGCACATCATATTACCAAAAGATACCAGGGCATTTACTTCATTCTTTGGCGGTTGCTTACTGCGGCCGTTCATAGCAAAATCGTTAAGTATAATGTCAAAGGCGTCATAATACGTCTGCCTGATATTACCCTCAACCCCCATCAGCGTATCAACGTCGTTACAGGTGGCAATGCTATCACTGAACTTTTCAATTATTTCAATACAGGTTTGCAGATCCTTTCCACGCGATTGATAATAGCGCAGATTTTTAAGTATATTAAATGCAGCGCCTTCCACAAATCTTTGTGCAACGATCATACGCTTACCGGCATTGCTATATTGCTTTGTCTGTTCTATCTGCATTTTCCCGGCCAGCAAATAATCCTTTGGCATAAAGCTGCCGGTATAATGTTCGTAATAGTCAAAAAAATGAACGGCTATCTGCTCCTTACCTAAAAAATTATACAAAGCGCTGTTGGCATCTAGAGCGCCAAAACAATATAAATCGCTCACGCCTTCCACGGGAATATATTTCGGCGGCAATTCATTTCCCTCCTCATCCACAGGTGTAAATTTGAGTGTATTATCTTTGCGGCTCATGCGCCCGGGATTGAAGAGATAATATGTTTTTTTCATTTGTCTGAACCGGGATTATGAGGATTAACAGATCTTAGGGATGATGGATAATCTGGATGTTTTTTATTGGTCAGTCTTTTATACTTCAGGCTTCTGGCGCCAAAATTTATCAGCAATCCTATTTCCAGGTTATACGCTTCAAGGTAATTTAATGCCTGTGCCAGGTGAACGTCTTCCAGTTTGATAATTGCTTTTAGCTCCACACTTATAATGTTTTCTATTAAAAAATCTACTCTTCTTGTACCAATATGCATGTTGTCATAATAAATCGGCATCTCAAACTCCCGTGAAAAGATCATGTGGTTCTTCCGCATTTCTATTTCCAAAGCCCGTTGATAAATTACTTCCTGAAATCCATTACCTAATGTATTATGTACTTTAAAAGCACAGCCTATTATGTTTTTTGTAAGGTCAGCGTATTTCATGGTTGTTTTTATTTATTATTAGCGTAAGTATTTACCGGACATTTAGGTTTTGGGATGCCAGGCAAAAATAGGTGTCCTGAAAAATCAACCTGGTATCAATTTCAAAATATATCCATTAAATCCCATCATCACATAAATCCCGGTTCAGACATTTTCCAGATCAATCTTCCCCCACATAGCACAATTCATAATAGCTGCAACTTTTACAAATTTTGGCATTAATTACAGGAGGACATTGCTTTGCCTGCCTAAGCTGAACGATATTTTCAATTACTGTCTGCAATTGTTCAATATCCTCTTCCGATAGCTCAACAAGATCCGTATGCCTAAGCAATGGATATTCCAACGTAGCAGTAGGTTCTTCAACCCCATTTAGCCTTAGCAGCCACAAATAAAACTTCACCTGCCATTCATGTGCTTTTTCTACCTTATCGCTTCGTTTGGTTTCGTGGATGATCTTTTGCCGGGCATCGTAAAAATCTATTTTGCCATATAGGTCAATGTCTTTGTATTTTGCTTCAATGCTTAATTCTGAATGTTTATCATTTCGTTGTGGATAGCTGGTTTCGTGCAGCATTTTCCCGTCATATACCGTATCACTGGTATGCTCCATATTAATGCCGTTAGCATGCAGCCAGCATTCTCTTGGGCATACATGGTAGAGATTGATGAGAGTGGCGTTAATAGTCATAACTAGGTTACTATTTTTTACTAAGAAAAATAGTAATATGATATACGATTTTTAAGGCTATTTATAATATTTAAATCACCATAGTACACTTGTTTGCCAAATATCTTCTTCGTCCGCCATCAAGCCTAAATCAGAATTATACCTTTTATTGGTTATCCAATATCGTTGTTCCAGCATTTTATTTTGCTTAGCAAAAGCAGTTGTATCTTGTTTGATATTTTCAGAATGAATCCATTGAGCAAAACGTCCCTTTCTGATTTGAACTTTTTGACTTTCTGCATTAATAAAATCGAGTTCGCTTAAATATTTTTCATACAAGTTTTTATTTGTTTGAGGTAAAATTTTTATAGCATCAAACTGTTTATAAAAATCATCTTCACTGTGCTTATTCTTCTTTAAAGGGCTTAATAATTGCATAGATTCTGCCAAGTAGTTGTACTGATTGTAAAACTTCTTTTTATCCTCTATATTCCAATCAGGATAGACTTTATCAATAGCTAATTGTAATTGGGCTTCGTCTATTATCCCTCCTTCCTTTTCGATATCCAGTAATGTGATTAATGTTTTTGCAATTATTTCTTTATTGTAGATATAATAATCACTTTCGTTGTTTTGTTTAAATACATAGCAATGGCAAATTCCCTTTTCCCTTTTTCGGTTCACCCTTCCAAATCTTTGGATTAATGCATCGATTGGAGCAGGTTCGCTATAAATCATGTCATAATCTATATCTAAACTAACTTCTATTGCCTGAGTACCAACAAGTAATTGTACCTGTTCCAACATCAAGTCTTTTTCCTTTTTTGAGCGGTCAGCACCTGTGAAAGAGCCGTGCAACAATACAGATTTTCCTCTCTCCACTTCTCTCGATAGTTCTTTATAAATACCTTGGGATGATTTAACAGTATTGCAAACTACCAGGACTTTTTTACCTTCCTTTAATTTTCCTTTTATTTCTTCAAGTGAATCACTTAGCAACCCATTTTTTAAAGTAATTTTATGTCTTCTAAATTGCCCATAAAGGTTGTCATCTGCTTTTACGATTTGAAATGTCTCAATACTTTTCTCAATCTCTTCCAAGAAAAACTTAGGCATGGTAGCCGTCATTATCATAACTTTTGCTTGAAAATATTTTGTAGCCCATTCAAGTAAAACCTTAATTTGGGCAAATGTTTCTGGATCATAAGCATGTATCTCATCAAAAATTAGGTAAGAGCCGGACATTTCAAGAAACCCCTGCTCATAACCTTTCAATCCGAATAAATGCTTCAACAATTGAAATGGCGTAACAATCTTCAATGGAGTTACTATACTTTTGAATTTACTTTTTAGATTTTCTATACTTTCCTTTTTAGTGTTTACATCATATTGTAAATCGTCAAAATAATTATTGAGATAATCACTTAACTTTCCGTGCAACATTCCTACCTTTTCCTCTCCCATTTCATTCCTCAATCGTTTATACATCGCATTGATTGAAGCAGTAAATGGAAGTATGTAAAACACCCGTCCCTGCCCGGTGTGCTCGAGTTGATTACTTAACCAAAGTAATGCACTTTCAGTTTTGCCGGAACCAGTTGGTGCTGTAAGGATAACATTTCCCAAAAGCGTAGAACAGAATGCTTGATGTTTGTAAAAATCTTTGCCTGCTATTTTTAAAGCAGTGTGTTTAGAACGTAAAAATGCGAAATCACTTATTTCCAGATTCTTTACTTCGGTAACTTTAGCAGAACCTAAATGGTCGCACCATTTCAAAGCACCAAAAAGCAACATCAATAATAGATAATGCTGATGCCCATTTGTAATCGGTGTTTTATTATATATTCGAATAAGTGCATCAATGGGTGCTGGTTGAACTTTGTGATAGGTTACGGCAAACTCATTTAGCAAAGCATGCACCTCCTTCACGTCGACATTTTCATTAAAAATATCCGTGAAACATTTTTGTTCATTAAAAGCAGATAAACCACCAAAGCTATCACCTGTATCATAAAAAGCCAATTGACTTTGCAAAGTGTCAAAATCTTTATGATGCCCGGCTATCACTAGTTTTATAATATGTTTAGTTTCTTTGTCAATTTCCTCAAGAGCATCTACAAAAGGAATTGAGAATAATTCATGTCGTTGAAATTTCCAATTATTCGGTATATGATTAAGTAATTTTTGAAATTCGGAATGAGCTTTTCCCAAGTCGTGGCAAATAATCGTTATTCTTAAAAGTTCCCAAAAAAGTTCGTCCATGCCAGATATTAGCGCAGCTTTTGGAAATGCTTTCCTGACAAATTCATAAACAACCAGGCAATCACCAATATGCTCCTTCAAACTGACGGCTTGCTGGTTCCTTTTTGTATCTTTTGATTTTGCCAGTATGGTCATTTATTCAAAAATCAATTCGTGAAAATATATGTCTATGGGTTTCCCATTCCGCAGTGTATCTCTATAAGTTGTTAGTTCCGTTTCAATCTTATTAGGTTTACATCCAATAATACTATATGGTTCCGTTCCAAGATTTTTTCTTGGAAACTCATCGGTGAAATATTTTGGCAAGGCCTGTATCTGTCCTGGCAGATGATGCTTAAATGGAATAATTTGTCCTCGAATATTTGATGAATGTTCATTTTGCTGCAAACTTGCTTTATCCGAAATATTAACTACAGATGCCAAATCATTCATTCGCCCTAATAGAAGCTGATAGTGTGGTTGAGCTAAATAGTTTTTGATTGCTTCATCAGGGGTATAAATTCTAAGTAAATTGTTAAATAAAAATCTTCTATAAATAATATTCGATTTAGCATTATTTGTTGGTTTACCATCTTTACTACTTATTTGATAGATTGTTTCTAAATCCTCTCCTTCACTCTGATATTCAAAATAGTAGCCAATTTTTAGTGCTTTATGTTTTAGATATTGACCAGCGGCGGCATTAATTAATCCCAATACGGTACTCAGTGGTGGCACTTCCAATGTAGGTTGCACCCCACTAATTAAATTGGGATAACGAAAACTCGCCGTCCAGCTTTCAATATCAATTTTATATACTTCCATAATTTAGAGCAATTGTGTTTTCACCTGCTCGCAATATTGGTCTATTGCTTGGTTAATGGTCAATACCTTGACATTAGTAAATTCAGTTGCCAGTTTCGTAAGCTCATCATTATGCTCATCCAAAAACCCACTACGTTTTCCGATAAAAACAGTACCTATAATCTGGTTTTTGTAGTCGTTTAAAACTTCTTTAATTCCTACGATATTGAGTACAGTTTTTTCACTTCTTTGTCCTTCACCTACAGCAATATGAGAGAAAGGATGATTACCGGAAGTGGTAGTTGCAAGAATAATAAACTTGGGAGTTACATCTGCCATATTATTGGTTTGCATAGCACCTCCAGAAATAGTTTTTAAAGCAGAAATAGTTTCTACTATTCTTTTTTGTCTAATTGATTTTTCTAGTCGTATTAACTTTTGAAACTCGCCAAATTTATTTTTCACAAAAGTATCTTCGATTTCTGATGCTCCCTTTTCTAATGCCGCTGTTTTTTGTTCGTCAGTCAAGTTCTTAAAACCTGTTTTATTGTAGTTGGCAAAAGTTCCAACCTGTGCTAAATCCAAAGAAAACATTCCTTTCATAATAGCAGAATATTCTTCTTTACTATAGGGCACGCTGTCTCCTTCTTGCCTTGCCATACTTGACCAATTTTCTACCGTTGAAACACCAGTTACTGAAACAATAACCGAATTTTTAAGTGGAGAAACTCTTGTGACCGTAACGTTTTCTTTTTGTTCCTTTCCTTTTTTATCTAAAACAGGATTTCCTTCTTCATCACGAACAACATCTTTAGCAGCTTTCATATATCCAAATACGTCATCGTCAGCATAAGCTATGGGATTTGCATCTGTAAATGCAATTTTTGCTTCCCTGGTAACTGGTGATAATTCCCATCCGTGATTTAGTTTCAATGCTTCTCTCCACCAGTACCGCCATGCTTGCCCGGAAACATAAGTATATGTTCGTCCATTTTTGTATATCTTTTTAGTAGCTACTGCGTTGTCAAAGTTGCTACTTGTACTTTTGCCTGCATTATTTAATGCAACCACATCTACATCCAGCAGAATGAAACCTTGAGTTTTTAAATTCATAATTTATATTGTTTGTTTTATTCGATTTCTGAATCGATTTCATCTTCCAATTCCACATCAACCGATTTATTCATTTCGTGTAATCGTTGGTAAATAGCTATCAGAAGCAAATCCCTGATTTCATTCCAATAGGTTCCATCCGGGAATAAGTAATCTGCATATTCTTCTATGGTTACCAGCGGTTTTTCTTTGTTGCCATGCTTTGTATTGTAATTAGCTACAAGATTTAAAAGATAACGCCTCAATGCATTGCTTGACCGCTGGCCGTTAATACGTGTTATGGCTTTTTTAATTTCATCATCACTGCTATCTGCAATAATAAAGTCTGCCAGTTCCAATATTTTGGAAAGCGTACGTTTATCCATATTTCTGATATTTATTTGGTATTGTTCTATAATCTGAAAGTTAAAAACCTGTGTTTTGCCATGCTTCAATATTAACCGGCGAAAGCCTTCTGTATTGCCATTCAGCAAACACTCAAAGGCTCTGTTTCGCCATATTCTGTATGCATCAAAACCGACTTTCTCCTTACTGTTCGTCCATTGTTCCGATTGAGAATTATAAACCGCATCTTTGAATTTGGAATTACTGTATTGACGATAAATGAAATTGTTCCAATCCCTTTTATGATATAAAAGACAAAAAGCATAAAATGAAAAAATAGTAGCCGGAAGGGTGATGATATTTATGGTTGGACTTGCCCCGAAATTGGTGAAATGAAACAGGTTTAATGCTACTCCCTTTGTATGGCTCATCTCGCTTTCTTTATCGTAAGTAACCGTTTTCACACCTTCAATACATTGATGTGCATAATTAAAAATCGCATTTACCGGATTGGTAAAATCTGAACGGAGAATTGACTTGGAAATACTACTTCCTAAAGCACGAAAGTTTTCGTCTACATTTTTACGAACAAAGAACCTTGTTACACTATCCCAGTTGCTTACCAATGCAGCAACCTTATCTCCCAACTGCTCTACTCCCAATGGAACAAAAAATATTCGTATTAATGCTTCTTTAGATAATTGAAGCCCACTTTCAAAACCGTGATGGAAATTAATCAGTGTTGCAGAGCCTGACATAATATGATTATCTCTCGCTGCCGGATAAACTTTGGTTTTTAGTCCCGTTATCCTACAATACCCATCAACTCCTCCGACCCCTTCTATTAGACTTGTATAGTAAACAATTGTTTTGTCATATCCCTTTTGCCCTTTGTTGGAATTATGCGTGATAGTAGAATTCAAGAAAAAGCTATGAAGGTTATTGTCCCATTTATTTACATAGATATTCGTAGCAAATTCTATCAATTCTAAAATTGATTTCGCAGGCATCTTTTCTTGTAAATATTCGATAATATATCCTCCAATATCTGTAAATGGTTCGCCTGTGGGATGCATATACCAGTTTGTTTCACTCAAACTTTTTGTCATTTCTTATTAAGCTTAATTGCAATTTAATAATTTTTTTTCAATTCTTGTTTTTCTTTAATAATTTTGAATTGAGGACATAGAAATTGTACCAGTTTGGAATTGAAACATTCTTGTTTTTCTTTGTCCTCATTTTCTCCATACAATACGTCATCCCTAACACACGATAGCAATTTAGAAACCAGGTATATCTTCCCCTGCGTATTATGCGTCTACCCCCGCAACCCCATCTACCACAGCATTTCTACCTACTATACATCTTCTTTGTGTATCACACACTAACAGATGCAGAAGCCATACAGATATATTCTATCAGAATAGCAACAACATAAATGAATGCTACAGATATAGATTGAAACTCATTTTACAATACAAAATCTCTTCCCTTCAGTTGTTTGTATACAACCGCTTGTTGCTATACTGAACACAACCTCAGAAAACAAATAATAAATAATGATAACCAACTATGCGGGTTATGGCAAGGCTTGTCTGAAGATAGAATGGATTAGGGTTGATTAATAAATCAGTAATAAATGTACTGTTTTATAATTACAAAAATATAGTCAAAATATCTTTATGAATGCTTATCTAAAAGCTTTTGAAGCAATTCCATCTTCTCTTTCTCCGCCTGCAATAAGCGCTCATACAATTTTCTATTTTCAGAAATTTCTTCAGCCCACTTATCTAAAGGATTGAAATTGCATTTATAATTAAACTCTCCTTTACTATTGTCATTAAATGTGTTGATATAAGAAATCGCCGCTTCCTCATCAAAATTTTTGATCGCTTCCACCGGCACTTTTAAAACCCCGGCTACCTGCTCCAGTAAATCAGGTTCAATCACTTCTTTTTGCTCCGGCAGGGAAATCTTTCTCTGGTTCCAGTCATCGCCCAGTTCCAGCGCAAGCGCCTCCTGCTTGATGCCCATCATTTCTCTAAAGCGTTTTATATTCCTGCCCTGGTGTATTGTTTTTTCCATAATCTGTGGTTATTCGGTGTACTACAAATATAATAATATGGCTGCTACATGCCTGCGGTAATTTACCGGTAATAGCAGGTAAAATAGCAGCACAAACAATATGCGACTGCATATATAACCCGGTTGAGGGTCACTTTCAGGGAACCACCTCCACGCACCCGCACCCCATACTATTATACACGCCAACTCCACTATTCATCAACAACTCCACAAACCTCCTTTCCGCCGTAACTTTTAATTCAAAATTCAGCCAGCCACGTATTTTTGTCATTGCCGGTGTATCAGCCTTGATCCAAATTAATCTCGATTTGAAAGGTTCTTTTATTGCAATTACTTCGATCATCAGCAATGCGCCTTCGCCGGTCACTGCATCATAACAGGCAGCTATCTTACTGCGCCAATTGTATACTACACTTTCCGCAAACCGGGTATCGCCGGGTTCTAAAAAAACATAATTTCCCTTTTCATCGGGCAAACCCGCCACAACGGGAGACAATGGTTTAAGTATAATGCTGATCAGTTCCTGCGGTTTATATGCCTGCAATGGATCCCGCAGCGATTCAACAGATTGAATTTCGAACCGGGCCTTGCTTTTTTTATCCGCAATATCAAGTTGCTGCTTTATGAATATGCCCCTGATAAAATTTTCTGCCGCCTGCGGCAGGTGAAAGCAAACTTCCAGCTCCGCATGTTGGGTCAGCAACTGCAACCTGTCGCCGGCAATTTTAAAAGGCGTCCGTATATCTGAAAAGGTAAAAAGCTTAAAAGATTTAAGTGAGCCGCTTTGTTTATAACCTGTTTCGTGTAAAAATGCAGCGTAAGCACTATCTGCCTGCTGAATGGTTTTATAAATTGCTGCGCTAAGCGGATATTGATAATTAACCGGGATAACCGCGCAGGCATTTTGAGTGACCAGGTTGATTCGGAATCGCATTGAATGGAATCGGGTTTAAGTCCTGCATAAATGCAGCAAAAAGGTATAACTATTCATCAAAGACTGGTAAAATGCAAACCTTTTTATTAATAAGGGCGTGCGACTCAGATTGATGAACTAATGGCAGGCTTATTCGATGAAGATGGATTAATATGTATAAATGTATTTATAAATTTTGAAAATTCCACAAGATATCAATTTCCTTTTGCCGGGTTACAAATTTTTTAAAAATACGCCATATTTTTCTCCGGCAGGAGCCGGTCAATACCAACGGAACGGAATAGCCTGTTAGTGGTAGGGTATATGATGTGAGGAGTAAGGTATAGGGTATAGCGATCACTCTGATTTCACCTCTCACCTTTCACTTCTCACGTCCGCTATTCACCATTGACCATTCACCTCTCACCGCCTAGCTTGTCGCTTTCAGCACATCAGGATTGATATCCGTAGGTTCAATCGAAGCTTCTGGCTCAATTGCTGTGGTGATAGTGCGCAGCTCTTCCATCTGTGCTTCCGTAGTAGTATACATAATATACACGCAGAGCCCGTCCGCGGAGGGAGCAATATTGGAGTAGGCTACTGAAATATCCTTATGGGCTTCCAGCCATTCATTTGTCTTTTGTTGCAAAGCATAGACAGTCTTTTCCTCCAGTATTTGAACACTGTACATAACAGGTATGCTTATGATGATAAATATACTGTTATAGTTAAAATATCATGCCAGAGGAATTATGAGGAATCAATTGCAGTTCCGGTAATATTTCTAAGGAGCAGGGAATTAACATACTGTTACGATTTAAAAAATATCCGGCGAAGAAAAAACGCTACTCCCTTAACAGAAATTCATAGCACTGGCAGATTACGCGTTCCAGGGATTTAACGCTTTGCGGGTCATTGCGGTTGCTTCTCAGTTCTGCAAATACTTCGCCGAGGGAATAAAATTTAGGAGCTCTCTTTTTGCTCGCAGCCACAGCGTCCAGCTTTTTTACAAATTCCAGTAAAAAGGGCGTATATTTTACTACCGTGTTTTTTTCGCTTTCCTTCTTGTAAGGGAAGGGCTGAAAGTCGGGGGCTTTTTCTACCTTTTGCACCACAACCCCGCCTTCTTCGGCTGCTACTTCAATGGCCACGTCTATCGGGTGGCGCATGTCGTCTTTGGCAAGCGGTTTTTTGGGAAACCCCCGCCGGCTTTGCTTCTCGTCTGATGACTTTACAAGAAGAAATTCAAACAGCCCGGTATCTTTATTTTTGCGATAGCAGATAGCCGCTATGCGCTCAGGCATGGTATGTTTTTTCTGCTGATCCAGCGCAAGCTTCCATATTTTCTTTATCTCCAGCTTGATATCTTCACAGGGCACACGGAGCACCGAATTGATATCATCCTCGTCTTCGGGATCTTCGAATTTTCCTTCAAAAATGCCGTTGAGATCGGAGGGGAGATGAAAGTTCTCCACTTCCGGGCGAAGCACAGTGCATCTTTCAAAGCCGAGCTTCCCGGCAAACAGGCCCAGCTCAAAAAGCACATTGTCTCTCGCTACCGCTACTTTCTGGTCATTCAGCATCAGCGTATCATCGTTGGAAAAAATGAAGATGCCGAAATCATACCGTTCGGGCAGGTGGAGGATCCAGTCGGTGAGTGTTTTGAAAGGATAGTTGGGGACATCTTTCCATACATAAGCGCTGCATATATCGGAAATATGTCTTTTTACTGCGCTGGCATACGGCAGCGCTTTCCCCGACGAAGCGATGAAAACTTTTGGGCGATCGTTCATGCGAAATGGTTTTAAGCTTTGTAAACGTGTTTCAGAAGGTTTCAGTCGGCAGGCACTCTAAAGATAATTTCATTTTTAAAAATTTAAAAATGCCTTTTGAAACTGGCATCTCATTTTTCCGGCACGTGGGAACACGTGCCGGTGCGATCAAATAATTATAATGGTAATGCATAATGCCGGCTTAATTTTTTACCGGTAACCGGATAAGCCGCCTCTTTTTGTCTGGCCCCGCCGCAGGCGGGATTGAAAAAATGCGGAGCATATTTTTTCAAAAGACAATAAGCAGCGGTGTTCCGGTTATCCCGCCAAGTGACGGGACCGGCTCAGAAGCAAAAGAAATGCAGCAGAAAAGCTATGTTCAATACATAAAAGTTTAACCGATAATACTATAAAGAAAAATGCAATTGGCTCAAACCACTTCGGAGAGCGCAATAAGCATTTATATAATTTCTCACCACCATAGCCGGGAGGCGATGAAATTTTAAAATGCCTTTTTGAAATACGTCTCCTGAAGCAGTCCTTATTAAATCAACATGTCTCTTTCCGGAAATTAATATAGCTTAGCAGGCACAAAAAGTGAAACCCTTATGCAACGATCCTTACTGATATTGCTCGTATTCTCCTCTCTTTTTTCTTATGCCCAGGAAGATATACAGTTATGGTATACAAAACCCGCGGCTATCTGGACAGATGCCATGCCTGTGGGTAATGGCAGGCTGGGCGCCATGGTATTCGGGAGATACGGCCAGGAACGGATACAAATGAATGAAGAAAGCATTTGGGCCGGCAGTAAGATCAACAACAATAATAAGGAAGCCGCTGCTCACTTACCGGAAATACAGCAGGCTTTGTTCAAAGGCGAATACAAGAAAGCGCTGCAGCTTTCCACGGATTACCTGGTGGGCACGCCGCCGCGGGTACGCTCTTACCAGCCGCTTGGCAACCTCTATATCAATTATGCATGGAAAGGAACACCTCAGCAATATAAAAGGTCATTGACGCTGAATACAGGCATTGCCAGGACGGAATACACAGTAGACGGCAATCATATAGTGGAAGAAGTATACGCTTCTGCGCCGGCCGATGTGCTGGTCGTCACGTTTACGGCTGCACAGCCGGTAAGTCTGGACTTAGTGCTGAACCGGGAGCAGGATGTAAATGAATACCGGGCTTCGGACGGACTGGTATATTATACCGGGCAGATCAACGATAAGGAAGATCCGCTTGAAGGTCCCGGCGGTAAACACATGCGTTTTGCAGCGGCTATGAAAATCATTGCTGCCGGTGGAAAAACAGAAATGCTGACTGCCGATACAGCCGCGATAGTAAGGATCAGCCGCTCAAAAAATTTCACGATACTGATTACCGGGGCGAGCAACTATAATATTGCCAACCTGGATATGGACGAAGGCATTGATGCGCTGGCGATATGCAGGAGGAAAATAGCGGCGGCTGCTGCGCTGACGCCGGCTGCTCTGAAGCAGCGCCATATAGCCGATCACCGGTCATTGTTCGACAGGGTTCAGTTCCGGATGGGAGATGAGGCTATGAATAAAGTGCCAACGGACGAGCGGCTTGAAAAAGTGAAAGCCGGCGCCTTTGATCCGGGTCTGATAGTGATGTATTACCAGTTCGGGCGCTATTTGCTCATGGGGTCATCCCGCAAACCGGGGCGCCTGCCTGCTAATCTCCAGGGTATCTGGAATGGCGAGTATAAGGCTCCATGGAATGCAGATTTTCATACCAATATCAACCTGCAGATGAACTACTGGCCGGCGGAAACAGGTAATTTACCCGAAACCTTATCCCCGCTCACCTCTTTTATGGAAAAGCTGACAGTGCCGGGTAGCGTAACAGCAAGGGAGATGTACAATGCCAATGGGTGGACATTGCATCACCTTACAGATCTGTTTGGGCGTACCGGCGTGGCCGACGGGGTATGGGGCGTATCTCCTATGGCTGGTCCGTGGATGACATTCCCCCTGTTCAGGCATTTTGAATTTACCAATGATACCGCTTACCTGCGCCGCGAGGCGTATCCGGTAATAAAAGGATCGGTTGAATTTGTGCTCAGCTTTTTGGTCAGATCCCCGGAGGGGTACCTCGTTACCAATCCCTCTCATTCCCCTGAAAACGCTTTTTTTGTTCCCGGTACAGACCGGAAGGAGCAATCGCAGCTATCCTACGCCACTACTATTGACGTGGAGATCATACAGGGGCTGTTCAATAATTTTATCAAAGCAGCCGGTGTGCTCAAAATGGATAACGGGCTTGTGGAAAAAGTTAAACAGGCACAACAGCAATTACCTCCTATCCGTATCGGAGCCAACGGCACCATCAATGAGTGGATAGAAGATTTTGAAGAAGTAGAGCCCGGTCACCGGCACATGTCTCACCTGCTTGCTTTGTATCCTCTCAATCTTATTTCCCTCCACACGCCCGAGCTGTTTACCGCGGCACGCAAAACCATTGAGCGCCGTCTTGCCAATGGCGGCGGACATACCGGGTGGAGCAAATCATGGATCATTAATTTTTACGCAAGACTCCTCAATGGCAATGAAGCAGGCCGCCAGGTGCAGTCGCTGCTGGAACACAGCACCCTCAAAAGCCTGCTGAGCACGCATCCCCCTTTCCAGATTGACGGCAATTTCGGAGGATCCGCCGGTATAGCGGAGATGCTGCTGCAATCTCAGAATAATGAGCTGCACATCCTGCCCGCGCTGCCTGACAACTGGTCATCAGGAAGCATTAAAGGCATACGCGCAAGGGGAGGGTATACGGTAGATATCTCCTGGAAGGAGGGAAAGCTGATATCCCTGGTCATTAATGCCGATCATGCAGACAACTGCAGGATCAGATATAAAGACGCCGCACATGATGTCAGGCTTGTAAAAGGAAAGAATAACGTAAAACTTTAGAGTTTTTTCTTTTAATATACCATTCCCCTCTTTTATCCTTTATTGCTGCTGTTACTGGGGAACTTATTGCGCATATGAGGTATCGCCAGCACAAGGCTGGAAACTGTCTGCATAAGAACTATTTCTAAGGTCTGTGGTATTAACCTGTGGCATGGTTCTGGAATCTTGTATAAGGTTTGATGGAAAAGCTATAGCGCGTATTCATCAACAGCTTATTCAAAGTTCTTAAATCTTATTGTGATGAAGGCTCGTAAAGCAAAAGTAAAAAAAGGCTTCTCCCACTTTTTCAACCGTATTTCTTCATGGGTAACCCACAAAACAGGGAGCCCTGTTGCATTCATTATAGCTGCTGCCCTGGTAGTGGTATGGGCAGCGCTGGGTCCGGTATTTAACTATTCTGACACCTGGCAGTTAGTTATTAATACCAGCACTACGATCATTACTTTCCTGATGGTCTTTATTATCCAGCAGTCGCAAAACAGGGATACAGCGGCTATTCATCTTAAGCTGAATGAGCTTATAGCAAGCCACGATAAGGCGAGCAACCGGCTGGTAGACGTGGAAGATCTTACGGAAGAGGAGCTGATGGTCTTAAAGGAGTTTTATATCAAAATTTCAAAGAGATGCCAGAAAGAAAGGGATATCCACACCTCCCATTCTCTTGATGAGGCTGACAGGAATCATGAAGCCAAGCTCAACTCTGCCAACTTGCTCTCCGCCAGTGGTAGGCATTAGTTGTAGACTGGTTATTATTGCACAGAAGCATAGCTCGGGTAATTTTAATACCTGTCCGCTTCTATTCTTTTTCTATCTTTTCATTAAACTCAATAGTATTATAGAAAGGATCAATCACGCTCATGGCAAGGGTGTTCCTGTCCCATTCCAGCCGGTCGAGCCCGGGGCGCATAAAGCGATATTGTTTTTCCAACAAAGACCGATGATACGCTTCAAGTCCCTCAAAATCGGAAATGATGATCCGTGCTCCGGGGCTGCAGTCTCCATGATGCTGCGAAAGATTGATCAGGCTGCCGCGCAGGGAAATCTGCATATAGAACGGTGCATCTTCCGGGCGATATTCCCACTCTACACTAAAGTCCATCCATTTTACATAGAATTCAATAATTTTGTCATAATCAAAAACGCGTAATACAGGAATAATAGCAGGCATATTGTTGTGTAATTAATTGTAATATCAGTGTTGTTTTGTCAGATGGGAAATGAAAAACGTGAGACATGAAAAATAGAAAGTGATTTTTATTCGTCTCACGTTTCACGTCTCACCTCTCATGAATAATACAGCATTATGATTAACTTGTCACGGAATAAATATACATCCTGCCCTCAACAAGACATTTAAATTCAGAAGTATTAAGAAACCAATAACATGCTCTCATTACTTAAACAACCCTGGCCCTGGTATATCGGAGGCCCCCTGATTGGGCTTACGGTCCCTGCACTATTAATTCTGGGCAATAAATCTTTCGGCATCAGCTCTTCATTGCGCCATATCTGTGCAGCCTGTATTCCTTCGGGTATTTCCTATTTTAAATACGATTGGAAAAGGGAAAGCTGGAATTTGTTTTTCGTGGCCGGTATCCTGCTGGGAGGGTATATAGCTGCGACCCTGCTGGCAAACCCCGACCCGGTGATTGTAAACCCCAGGCTCGTAAATGAACTGCAGGTATACGGTGTCCGGCATTATGAAGGAACGGTACCGGCAGATATTTTCAATTGGCAACAGTTGTTTACCTTGAGGGGGGTCATTATGATAGCAGGCGGAGGCTTTTTAGTGGGTTTTGGTACCCGTTACGCCGGCGGGTGTACCAGCGGACATTCTATTATGGGGCTGTCCACGCTGCAATGGCCCTCGCTTGTTGCTACAATATGCTTTATGGCAGGGGGCTTTCTGATGGCTAATCTCATTTTGCCTTATATACTTTCTCTTTAAAAAAACAGATGATGGAAACGGAAGTAATAGAAAAAAATACGGATTATGAAGTGCGCTCGCTTGATGCGATGTGCATAAATGAAAGCCAGCTTCAGCACAGGTGGTATCACAACCTGAAGTATGTAATAGCGGGTATATGCTTTGGAATATTGCTGGTGAAGTCAGAAGTGGTGAGCTGGTTCCGTATACAGGAAATGTTCAGGCTGCAGTCTTTTCACATGTACGGGGTGATCGGGAGCGCTGTAGTGGTAGGCGCGATATCCGTCTGGCTGATAAAGAAATTCAATATCAGGACTGTTTACGGTGAGAAGATTGAATTTTCCAAAAGGAAATTTAATAAAGGGCAGGTATACGGGGGACTTATATTTGGCTTCGGCTGGGCTATCACCGGCGCCTGCCCGGGACCGTTATATGCGCTCATTGGCAGTGGCGCTACTGTAGTGGCGGTAATGGTATTGAGCGCCATAGCAGGCACATGGGTATATGGAAAATTCAGGGATAAACTGCCGCATTAATGAATGGGTGTCCATATTCCAATACACATTTCTAATCGCAACACATCTTTATCTGTCAGGCATGAACAGTTCTGTGGCTATCAGGACGATAAGGTTTAAGCTTGAATGATCTCACTTTTTTTTCTGCTCTGGACAGATCAAATTTTGTTTGAAGGTTCGCCCATATCTCTGCAGATCCTCCAAATACCATAGAGATGCGATATGCCATTTCCGGGCTTATATCAGATTTTTCGTTAGTTATATTGGAAAGGTTGGTTCTTGTTACGCCAAGCATCCTGGCAGCTTCTGTGATAGTAAGCCCGTTACCTTCTATTATCTCTTCCCTTAATATCTCACCCGGGTGTATAACCCTCATTTTTCTTTTTAACATGATATTCTCCCTTTAGTGGTAATCAATATAATCAAGGTCATAGGCATTATGCCCATCAAACCTGAATACAATGCAATAATTCTTGTTAACTTTTATACTCCAATAATCCTTAAGTCCCCCGGTTAGCTTGTGTATGTTCCAGTTCTGGAACGCCCCAAAATCCTGGGGGACTTCATTTGCTGAATCTATCACCTCAAGCATACGCTCTATCCTTGAAACGAGATCAGCAGGTAATTTATTGGACTTTCCTTCTTCTCATAAAAGCCGTAATCCCTTGTGTTTAATGGTCTTTATCATTCGGCAAGCCTTATTCAGTATTGTATAGCGTAAAGTTACACTTATCAGGCTGTATTGGCAAGTTTTAAATTTCAATGGAGTTATTCCGGATGCATCAGCCTTACTACCAGGGCTTCATCCCGGTCAGGATAAAGCTCTTTTGCTTTGCCAAACCATTCTTTTGCCACTTCGCCCAACCTGGCAGGAACCTGCATCTGCTGTGCAAGCGCTGTAGCATAAGCTGCGTCTTTATATCGCAGGCTGGTAGTGAATCCGGGGTGTTCCGCAAAGGTATTCTCGGCCATGCGACGGGTATACCTCACTACCTGTGGACTGGCGGCAGCGCTGTGTTCAATAGCTGCTGTTACAGTGTTCATGTCCAGTCCTGCGGCATGTGCCATGGCAATACCTTCTGCCAACCCGGCAATCTGCACAGCGCCCATAAGATTAATAATAAGCTTATATGCCGTGCCCGTGCCAATATTTCCAAAATGCCTTATCACAGCAGAAAATGATTGCAGCAAGGCGCTGCATTTTTCAAGATCATTCGTGGCAGCGCCTACCAGCAATGTAAGCTGACCTTTTTCGGCTGCTTCCGGGATACCGGTTACGGGACAATCAATATATACCAGTCCGCGGCGGCTTGCTTCAGATGACAATGCTTCAACATGGTCTGCAGAGAGTGTTGAACATTCAATAACAAATGTACCGGCTTTCATTTGAGGCATTGCTCCATAAGTACCAAGCCATACTTCCTTTGAAGCAATATCATCAGCAAGCATGGCAATTACAGCGTCAGCGTTTGTGGCAGCTTCAGCAGGAGTGTCTGCCCACATGGCGCCGGCATCAATAAGTGCTTTTGCCTTTTCTTTACTACGGTTCCACACGGTCAGGTTCCTTCCTGAGCGTAATATATTCAGGGCAATGCCTTTGCCCATCTTTCCTGTACCTAAAATAGCGATCTGCTGCATAACAATAAAGGAAATTATTAATAATGATCATATACGGTTTTCTTTTATCCATTCGATCGTTTCCCTCACGCCATCTTCCAGCGGGCGGATCCTGTATCCCAGCTCCTGTATGGCTTTGGAGCTGTCGAGCGCCCAGTCATATTTGTATTTGGCTACCCAGTCGGGAGTGATCATGGGCGGCTTTCCAGTCAGCTTTGCATTGAGCAGCATGATACGGCTTAACAGGTTGAGAAAGAAAAAAGGAACATGGGTGAGCTTCCTGTCGGTACCGGTATATTTTTTTATCAGCGACATAAGCTCGTTGAAGCTTGCATTTACACCTCCGAGAATATAGCGTTCGCCGCTCCGGCCTTTTTCCATCGCCGCAATATGACCGTCTACCACGTCATCTATAAAAGGATAGGAGCCGATATCATCGCCGCTGCCGGGAATGATCTTCCAACTGCCTTTCATATACATTTCCATGATCTTTGTAAAAGGATTGCTGCCGGTATCAAACCCGGGACCGTAGATGCGGGAAGGATTAAGTATAACAACATTCAGTCCTTTTGCTGCGTAATCTTTAGCTACTTTTTCCGATTCGCTTTTGGTAGATTCATAAAGATTAAAAAAGCCTGTGATGCGCGGGTCATTTTCCGTCATGGGGTTTTCTTTGGAAGGACCAATAACTCCTGCCGTAGAAGTATACACCACTTTGGAAACGCCTGTATCACGTGCAGCGGCAAGCACATTATCAAGCGCCTCCACATTCAGCCTGTGAAATGTAGAAGTATCTTTTGCCCAAAGGCGGGCATAGGCCGCCAGGTGATATAGCTGCCCCACATTTTCCATTGCAGGTTGCAGCGAAGCCTTATCTGTAATGTCTCCTGCAAATACTTTGATATTGTCCTTTTGAAATTCAGGAAGGGTAGGGGCTGTCCGGCATAAAATGCGGACCTCATGTCCCTGCGCAGCGAGCTTTGTGGTAAGCTTTGAACCGATATATCCCGTAGCTCCTGTAATTAAGATTGCCATTGAATGGTTTTGGGGATTAAAGTTAGGAGGTTGGAGGAAAAGAGGTGAATGGTGAATAGGCAATGGTGAATAGTGAATGAATTCACCATTGACCATTGCCCATTCACCCGCACCACTAATCATGCAACAGCATCTCCTTAGTCACATCCACCGGTTTTTCCCCGTTTTGACCATAGGTTAGCTTAAGCGCCTGCCCGCCGCTGGCCTGGAAATAGAGCAGCTTTATTGTATGCAGTCCTTTTTTCAGCGCCAGGGTGGTATGTTTCGGATCATCGCCGTGAGTGCCGTCATTGTCAATAGCCACTTTACCGTTTATCCATAGCACGCTTCCGTCATCAGAGTGAAGGTTAAATGTATAGATGCCGTTTTTGGCTATGCGCAAATATCCTTCAAAGCTCAGACCGAAATTCTGCTTATCTGTTGCGGCAGAAAGATCTATCCCGCCTGTCCCTTCGCTCACAGGCTTTACATTGCCGAGAACTTTCACGGAAGCCGGCGAGCCGGAAAGCGTATAATATGCATATTTCAAACCACCGGCTTTGGCATTTGTCTTAACGGCTTTCTGCCATTCATATATGTCGGCATTTGCTTCGGCTATGCCTGAGGGTAAGCTACCGGGCTTAAAAGCCGCTGCTTTCACCACAGATGTCTGAGTGATTTTGACCGGGGTACTGTATACCGGCGAGGCTTCCACCGGATCAGACCCATCCAGCGTATAATGCACTATAGTGCCGGGTGCTATTTTACTGATCTCCACTACCGGCGCTATGGCACCTTTCGCATAGTTTACAGTAATGAACGGCTTGGGAGCAAATGCGCCTGCATTATTCACTTTCAGCACATAGGCATATTTGCTTTTATAGAGGTTAGGATCAAATTCCGGGAAATTAATTTCAATATTGTTTCCTGCCTGGTGCCATTGCAGCGCAGCATGGTTTTCTAAAAGCTCGATCCTTGTGCCTGCAGGGAGCGTAATGTTTTTCCATACAAATTTTTTATCCGAAGGCCATTTGGGCAGAATAGCATACAGGCTGTTGGTAGCAGGATTATAGCTGAAGAAGCTTTCTTTAACAGCGTACCCCGGTTCGGGCTCCACTGTCAGCTTCAGCATCAGGTCGCCGCCTGTTTTCCAGTCCGCATTGCCGGGTTTATAATCCCTTCTTCCCCCGCTCCACTGTGATGGC
>MKWG01000027.1:84469-148242 GCA_001899685.1 Sphingobacteriales bacterium 44-15 | reverse complement strand
AAAAAATTCCCGCCACGGCTTACTTTATCAATAAGGCTTATGAGCAGCGATTGCGGTGAATTATAGTCCCAGGCATCTTCCTCACGGTTGTAGCCGTACGAAAAGCCCATGCCCCGGCTTTCTTCCCAGGGATGGTCTTCAAAATCCAGGTCGGGCTGGTATTCCGGTGTATATATCCCGCCATGATGAAAGCGCGTATCGTTGCCCCAGCGGTCGTTCACCACAAGGCTGTCTTTTACAGGACTTTCATTAAATGCCCAGGATAGAAATTCGGGAGATTTCCATCTTGACGAAGGAAGATCCCATTCCCCGTCTGTCCAGAATACCGAGGGCTTGTAGGTAGATATCAGTTCTTTCATCTGCGGCCACATATGTTCATTGATATACCTGTCTTTATCAGTTAACCACAATGGATTGTACCATTCATACAGGGAATAATACATGCCCGGCTTTACAGAGGTTTTGCGTAACGCTGTAAACAGATCGCCGAGCACATCTCTTTTGGGTCCCGCTTCTGCGGCATTCCAGGAAAAGTTTCTCGCTTTGCTGGCCTCCCTGCTTGGCCAAAGCGCAAAGCCGTCGTGGTGCTTGGAGGTGAGCACCACATATTTTGCCCCGGATGCTTCAATAAGCTTTGCCCATTCATCCGGGTTATACAATTCCGCCTTGAAAAGCGGCGCTAACTGGTAGTAGGTAAGATCACCGAATACTTTTTTGTGATAATCGGCTACTGCTCCCTTGAAGGCGCCTGACTGCAGCCAGTGCTGGTACCACTCGGAGTATTGTCCCTTCGGGCTCCACGCCGGCACGGCATATACGCCCCAGTGAATGAATATGCCGAATTTAGCATTATCGTACCATTCGGGGATCGGTCTTTTATCAAGAGACTCCCAGGTTGGCTCGTATTGCTGTGCATATAATGCAGAGGAAAGCAGTAAAATGACAGAACAGGATAGTATTGCTTTCAGGTTTACTATCGAAATGAACATAATTGAGCGGGGTTTAAACAAAGACATTGTAGCTGGTTTATTTTTGTTGTTGCTTTGCAGGCGATAAATATACTATAACATTCATGAATCTTACAGACCTTCATATAAGGCCGATAGCAGAAAAAGATAACAAAGCTGTAGCGGTCATCGTACGCGCTACGCTTAAGGAATTCAATGCTGATCACCCGGGTACAGCCTATTACGAGGAGGAAACAGATTTTTTATATACTGTTTTTCAAACCCCGGGCAGTGTATATTATGTTGCAGAAAAAGAAGACGTTGTCATGGGAGGAGCCGGGATTTTCCCCACCAGCGGGCTTCCCGCTTCCGTGTGTGAGCTGGTAAAAATGTATATTTTACCCGAAGCCCGGGGGATAGGATTAGGCAGGAAACTGATGGCGGTTTGCTTTGAAGCTGCCAGGGCAAAAGGGTATAAACAAGTATATCTCGAAACCAAGGCCGAGTTGCAAACCGCTGTTATCATTTACGAGAAATACGGGTTCAGGTATTTGCCGGCGCCACTCGGAAATACCGGCCATTTCGGCTGCGAATTGTGGATGATCAGGGATATATGAATTTTCTGAAAAGGCCCCTGTATAAAATATCATGATCCCGGAATATAGCCTTTTTTCATCTCTGCCAAAGTGGCATTTTTGTAAGCACATTTGGTTATCTTTGCTCTCTTAAAAGTTTTGGATACTAATTATGTTGGATGTGTTGCCCCATAAAATACACGACGAAAGCAGACAGGGAGAGGCTTATGCGCCTTTTGTCAATGATCCGTCTGTATACAGGAAGAAATTTTACATAGAGAGTTATGGTTGCCAGATGAATTTTTCTGACAGTGAGATCGTTGCGTCCATTTTAAATGGTGCTGGCTTTGGCGCTACCCGCAATGTGGAAGAAGCGGACCTGTTATTGCTGAATACCTGTTCTATCCGTGAGAAAGCTGAACAAACGGTCCGCAACCGGCTCACAGCTTTCAGGAAAGCCAAGGAGAGCCGCCCGGGCCTGCTTGTCGGCATGCTGGGCTGCATGGCAGAAAGGCTTAAGTCGAAATTGCTGGAAGAGGAAAAGCTGGTAGATATGGTGGTTGGCCCTGATGCCTACAGGAGCTTACCGGCGCTGATAGAAGAGGCTGAAGGCGGACAAAAGGCTGTAAATGTTTTGTTGAGCCGGGAAGAAACCTATGCAGATATTTCTCCTGTACGCCTGGACAGCAATGGTATAACCGCTTTTGTGAGCATCATGCGGGGCTGCAACAATATGTGCACCTTTTGCGTGGTACCCTTCACCCGCGGGCGGGAACGGAGCCGCGATGCTGATTCTATTATAGCGGAATGCACTGATCTTTTCAACCGGGGATATAAAGAAGTGACCCTGCTGGGGCAAAATGTAGACAGTTATTTTTTTGCTACGGGCAATGCCGGGGAGCAGGCGGTAACCTTCGCCATGCTATTGGAAAAGGTGGCTGATATTTCCCCTTTATTACGCGTAAGATTTTCGACTTCACACCCCAAAGACATTACGGATGACGTGCTGCATGTGATGGTGCGGTATGATAATATCTGCAAGTATATACACCTGCCGGTGCAGAGCGGCTCCACGAGAATACTGCAATTGATGAACCGCACTTATACCCGCGAATGGTATATGGCGAAAATTGACCGCATCAGGGAAATCATCCCCGGCTGTGGTATCAGCAGCGATATCATCGCAGGGTTTTGTACGGAAACCGAAGAAGATCATAAAGACACACTTTCACTGATGGAGTACAGCGGGTATGATATGAGCTATATGTTCTTTTACAGTGAGCGCCCCGGCACACTTGCACAGCGCCGCTATACAGATGATATACCTGAAGAAGTGAAGAAAAGGAGACTGCAGGAGATTGTCTCCCTGCAAAATGAGCTTTCCAGGCAAAGTAATGAGAAAGATACAGGCAGGACTTTTGAAGTGCTGATAGAAGGCGACAGTAAAAAAAGCACAGAGGACTGGATGGGAAGAACATCTCAGAACAAGGTGATCGTTTTTTCCAAAAAAGATCATCCTTTCAGTAAGGGAGATTATGTACATGTAAGGGTAACAGACTGTACCAAAGCTACATTGCTGGGGGAAGTTGTAATGAATGGATGATGATAGAAGCAATAAAAAATAATATTAGAAGGATAGAGCACGCCTGCAAGACAATGAAGGTGAAATCTCTTTACCTTTTTGGTTCTGCAGCGCGGGGAAATGATTTTAATGAAAACAGAGACCTTGACTTTTTATTTACTTTTATCAGGAATGAAAATGGTTTTCCTGTATCTGGTTATGATTATTTTGATCTGTTGTTTAAACTGGAAGAAATTACAGGTAGAAAGATAGACCTTGTGGCTGAAGAAAAAATCAGAAATAAATATTTTCTTGACAGGATTAATAAGGAAAAAGTACCAGTATATGAATCCTGATATAAGAAAATATCTGGACGATATGCTTTTTTCAATATCTGTTATTGAAAATCATATCGAAGATATTCCTTCACTGCAGGAATATGAAATGGATCAGAAATCAATAGATTCGGTAGAAAGAAGGCTCGCAATTATTGGAGAAGCTTTATATAAGGCAGACGGGATGGATCCGCTGCTAAATATCTCTGATAAAAAGAAAATAATAGGGAAGACACATTTTAGTACACGACTATGATTTAATTGATGATTCAACAATTTGGCTGATTATTCAAAGAAACCTTCCGGTGTTAAAGCTGGAGTTAACTATACTAATGGAAACATACTAATGGATATACAATCAATAAAGAACAGGTTTGGCATTATCGGTAATTCACCGGCATTGAACTATGCGCTCCAGGTGGCGGCACAGGTGGCTAACACTGATCTTACCGTATTGATATATGGTGAGAGCGGCGTGGGAAAGGAAGTATTTTCGCAGGTGATCCATGCATTATCGGCAAGGAAGCATAATCCCTTTATAGCGGTAAACTGCGGCGCTATTCCTGAAGGCACGATTGACTCCGAATTGTTTGGCCACGAAAAGGGTTCATTTACCGGCGCTGTTGACAGCCGGAAAGGATACTTTGAAACAGTGAACGGAGGAACCATATTTTTGGACGAAATAGGAGAGATGCCGCTGGGCACCCAGGCAAGGTTATTGCGGGTGCTTGAAACAGGTGAATATATCAGGGTAGGTTCCTCTAAAGTGCAAAAGACAGATGTACGGGTCATTGCCGCTACCAATAAAGACCTGCTGGAATATACGCACAAAGGAAAATTCCGCCAGGATCTGTATTACAGGCTGAATACGGTGCCCATCCGCGTGCCTGCGCTGAAAGACCGGCAGGAAGACATCATTCTCCTGTTCAGGAAATTTGCCGCCGATTTCGCGGAGCGTTATAAAACGCCTTCTATACAACTGGACGACGAAGCGAAGGATCTGTTAATTCACTATTCCTGGCCGGGGAATGTCAGGGAATTAAAGAATATTGCAGAGCAGATCTCGGTGCTGGCAAATGATAAATTAGTTACGGGGAGTCAGTTGTCGCAATTTTTGCCTGAGCATAGCCGTACTACTATGATGCCAGTGCTCGCAGCGTCAACCGGCAACGTTTCGCATGCAGAGTTTGCCAATGAAAGGGAAATATTGTATAAGCTGTTCTTTGATATGAAGCGTGATGTTACGGAGCTGAAGAAAATGTTTGTAGAAATATTACAAAATCCCCAGCGGGCTTCTGCCGCTGCTGCATATACAAAAGAATCTTTACTGAATGAGTACGAACCTGTGGCAGAACATGAAAGGGGGCTTCCCCAACCGGTATTTGTACAACCTTCCCAACCGGTGCTTATGAATAACCTTCCCAGCCACAGCAACGGGGAAATACACCGCCATGAAGATGTGGAGGAGTCGCTTAATATCATGGATAAGGAGAAAGAGCTTATTATAAAGGCACTGAAAAAGCATAAAAGCAAGCGTAAAGATGCAGCATCCGACCTGGGCATCAGTGAAAGAACATTATACAGGAAGTTGAAAGAGTATGATATCAATGAATAACAAGCTGTTTGGAAAACTATGGATCATCCTTCTTGCGATGGTATCGGTACAGGCTACCTGCAGTTATTCCATGAAGGACGTGAGCTATCCGCCGGAAGTAAAGACGGCAAAAGTCAGCTATATTGAAAACAGGGCCCGCTTTGTAAACCCACAGCTCAGCCCACAGCTTACGGATAAGCTCAAGCAGAAGATCATCAGCCAGACCCGGCTGTCGGTGGTGAACGGCGATGATGCACATTACGATATCAGCGGATATATTACTGATTTTTCAGTGAATACTTCAGGTATATCAGGGCAACAGGTGTCGAGCAACAACCTGAATATCACGGTGCATATCATTTTTAAGAACCGTCTTGATGAGAAGAAAAATTTTGAAACAGATATAACCAGGAATTTTCCTTTTTCTTCTACGCTTAGTTTTTCAGATGCCCAAAGCCGCCTGATGGATGATATCGTAAAGAATGTATCAGACGATATTTTCAATAAAATATTCTCAAACTGGTAAAGGATTGTATCTTCATGCCAATGAGCAGCGAAATGGATAGCATTGTACATTTTTTTTTCCAAAAAAGTAATTTGGAAGAAACAGGGCTACACCAGCTTGAGCAATTTGTAAACGATTTTCCTTATTGCGCCCCGGTGCAGTTATTGCTCGCAAAAAAATATCAACAATCCGGTGATCCGTTGTTCGAAGAACAGGCATGCAAAACTGCCGTATTCTTTACGAACCCACATTGGCTGAATGATTTACTGTATCCGGAAGAGATACAAACAATGGCAGAAAACCCGGATAAAAAAGCAGAGACCCCCGATAGTGATACCATTGCGGATGAGGCTACTGCGCCGGATGAAGAGACAATACCTGCTGACGAAAGTGTTGACGCTATAAAGGAAGACAAAGCTGCATCACCTGACAGTGAAGAAAATAATATTTCTGTAGAGCCCACTGAAGAAATCATCCCGCTTCAGCCGGAGGAAGTGGCTTTTCAGCCTGCCATACCTGATGAGCCTGACAGGAATAACATTACAGATGAGGCCACTATGCCGGCTGATGAAAATGTTGACGAAATAAAAAAAGACGAAGTTGTCTCATCTTACAGCGAAGAAAATACTGTTGCCGGTGAAGTATTCACTGAAGAACAACATCCGGATGAAACAGGTCTTTCAGAAGCACAGGAAGTTGTGCATGCTCCTTTGGAAGGAGATGCCTCCTTTAAACCCGGAATACCTACTGCTAAATTAAGATCTATACTGGATACTCCTGTGGATCCCGGCCACAACAGCGAATCGCTTATTCCTATAGAGCCTTTATATACGGTGGATTATTTTGCTTCGCAGGGTATTAAGATCTCTGCGGATATTGAGGGACAGGACCGGTTGAGCATAAAGCTCCGGAGCTTTACCGACTGGCTGAAGACCATGAAAAAGATCCATCCGGAAAAGCTGGAATCCGGGATGGACCAGGGCACGCAATCAGCTATCCAGGATATCGCAGAGCATTCCAACGAAGCAAAAGAAGTGGTCACAGAAGCTATGGCCGAGGTATTTGCCAGGCAGGGATTGCACCATAAAGCAGTGGAAGTGTACAGGAAATTAAGTTTGCTCAATCCCGACAAAAGAGTTTACTTTGCAGCCAAAATTTCCAAATTAAACAATTCGTAATATGGCGCTTTTACTTTTGATACTGGTGGTGCTTGTAAGTGTACTTCTGGGTTTGGTAGTGTTGATACAGAATCCTAAAGGTGGCGGATTGTCTGGCAGTATTGCCGGTTTCAGCAACCAGTTCATGGGGGTGAAGCAAACAACGGATGTGCTGGAAAAGGGTACATGGCTGTTTGCCGGTATAATTGCTGTATTGTGCCTCACTTCTTCACTTTTTATGAAAGGTGGCAGCGCTGACAGTGAATTCATCAAAAATATCAACACCAATCAACAAACCACAGCGCCGTCTTCATTGCCGCTGCAGCAGCCTTCCCAGCAGGGCGCCTCTCAGCAGTCTCAGCCTTCGCAGGATTCATCAAAATAAAAGGAGCAGGATCATTGCTGTAAATAAATTATTTTTTTCAGACCCTGTTGTTCTGCAACAGGGTTTTTGTTTATTTTCAATTACCATATAAACAGGCAGGGCGATGATAAAAAAAATCGTGTTGATAGTAATACTGATACTGTTGTTAACAACGGGATTCCTGGTATGGAAAATAGCAGGCCCGGGCACGTCATTTGAAGGTAAAAGATATTTTCTCTACATACACACCGGCAGTAATTACAGTGATGTTGTACAGACACTGGAGAAAGACCATGTTATTAAGAGCCCAGGCTTTTTTGCTTTGGTCGCCCGTAAAGCGGAATTACCTGAAAAGATTAGGGCCGGCAAATATGAAATTAAGCAGGGCGAAAGTGTGCTCAATATTGTGCGCACGCTGAAGAACGGAAAACAATCTCCCGTAAATCTTGTTATTACCAAGCTGAGGACCAAGGAAGATTTTGCACGGCTTGCCGGGCGCCAGTTGGAGTGCGACTCTCTCGCTATTATCAGCTATATTACCAATAACGACTCACTGCGGGCTTTTGGTCTTGATTCCAATGCAGTGATGACAGCAATAATGCCGAACACTTATACTTTTTACTGGAATACCACGGCGCCAAAATTATTCCGCCGCCTTTTAAGTGAAACTGAAAAGTTCTGGACAGAGGACCGCAGGCAGAAAGCCCGTAACCTCGGGCTCACCCCGGAACAGGTGTATATATTGTCTTCCATAATAGAAGAGGAAACCAATAAATATGATGAGATGCCGTTAATGGCGAGTGTATATATCAACCGGCTGAATAAAGGGATGTTCCTCGGTGCAGACCCGACGATCAAATATGCGCTGAGAAATTTTGCGGCGAAAAGAGTAAATCTTAAAATGATATTGGAAAGCGCGGAATCTCCCTACAATACTTATAGGAACAAAGGCCTGCCGCCGGGACCTATTTGCACACCATCCGTTAAAACAATTGATGCCGTGCTTAACGCAGCCAGTACCGATTACCTGTACTTTTGTGCCAGGGCTGATTTTTCAGGATACCATGCTTTTGCAGCCACAAATGCCGAGCACCTGAAGAATGCGAGAGAATATCAGAAAGCGCTGAATAGATTACAAATTAAATAAAATCGTTCAGGTATTATGACCAATCTGGAGCGAAAGATCATAAACTGGCGACCTGTGGCATTTGTCATTGATAAGTCGAAGCATATTATTCTTCCGGGCTTTGAGGGCCTGCCATTGTATGACGTAACGCGCTTCCTGCAAAGGCAGATTAAAAAAGAAGGGCTGAAAATACGTGCTTCGGCCATTTCTTTCAACATGCTCATGGCGATTCCTCCTTTTATGATTTTTTTGTTCACGCTTGTGCCCTACCTGCCGGGGCAAAAAAATTTTACCCATGAGCTGCTCCGCCTGATAAGAGATATTACCCCTAACCGGGATACTTTTATCTGGGTAAGAGATTTTATCAATGATTTTACCAAACCCCGCAGCGGGTTATTATCTTTTGGTTTTATTGCCGCCGGTTTTTTTGCATCCAATGCAATGATCGGCATCATGAATTCATTTAACCGTTCATTACATACCCATTTCAGGCGTAAAAGGAATTTCTTTGAGATCAGGGGTACTGCATTGAAGCTCACTTTTTTTATAGCCCTCATATTTATGGCTTCCATACTGCTGCTTATCTTACAGGGTAATCTTTTACGGCAACTGCTGCATTGGATGGGCATCGAAAATGCTTCTATACGGTGGTGGATAGGCACATTGCGTTGGGTAGTAATAATCGGATTGATATACTTTGCCATTGGCCTTATTTACCGGTTTGCCCCCGCTGTTCACCGCAAGTGGAGCATCAATTCGCCGGGTACGATATTAGCCACTACCCTGATCATACTGCTCACCGTGCTCTTCAGCTTTTGGGTCAACAATTTTGGGACTTACAACAAAGTATATGGCTCTATCGGGACACTTATTATCATAATGTCTTCCTTCTTTTTAAACTCCCTGATATTGCTGATAGGATTTGAGCTGAATGTAAGCATCAGGCAGTTGAAGATTGAATATGAGAACAGACAGGAAGTCGAAAATGAATCCCAACGATAGGATCACAGAAGGCTCATTTCGGGAGCCAGCAAACGGTATAATCTTTCAAACTGTGCGGATCGTTCTTTATATAGGGCATGGTTGGCTTCGTCCGGATGGTATATGGCCGTGACCTCAGCGTTCCAGTTTTTATGCATCCCCAACGCCTCCATACCAATTGCAACGGCGCCTAAAGCGGAGCTCTCGGCAGCCCCAGATACTTCTACGGTAGTATTGAATACATCACTCAGTATCTGAAGCCACAGCCGGCTATGGGTAAAGCCGCCTGTAGCCCGTATGACAGTAATATTATTTTTCTGCAACAGCACCTGTCCGATTGCATACAGGTTATATATCACTCCCTCCATGACTGCTCTTACAAAATGAGCTTTCCGGTGCATGATATCCATTCCAAAAAATAAACCGCGGGCATCAGCATTCCATACCGGCGCCCTTTCTCCCAGCAGATAGGGAATGCATAATAGTCCTTCACAACCCGGTGCGATGCTTTCAGCTTCTGAAAATAATGTTTCAAGAGTGTCGTCCGTTTGCAAAACAGCATCGCGGAGCCACTGCAGCACTATTGCTCCATTATTACCTGCGCCGCCGCAGATGTATAGCCGGTCTTTTAAATGATAACAGAAAGTACGCATCCGGTCATCAATATAGATCTCCGGTGTGATGCTCCTGATAGCGCTGCTTGTACCAATAGTAACGGCAATAGTATTCTCATTTACCGCATCGCTCCCGAGATTAGCAAGCCCGCCGTCGCTGGCGCCTATAATCAATGGAACGTTCTGCAGGTATCGCAGCTTTTGCATAGCCGGGGATAAGTTTTGCGTTTCGACAGGAACGGTAAATGCCGGCCCGACAATTTCAGAAAGCCGGTGGCTGTGTATACCTGCATAGCCAAGTATTTTTTCGTCCCACGACAGGGTTGAAAGGTTAAGAAAACCTGTAGCAGATGCAATGGACGTATCTACAAAAAAACCTTTGGTGAAATGATAGAAAATATACTCTTTAATACCGATGAATTTATGCGCAGCAGCAAATATACCGGGAGCATTTTCCCTCAGCCACAGCAGTTTGCATAAAGGAGACATAGCATGTACCGGCACTCCTGCGCTTTCATAAAAAGCCCTGCCTTCAGGTGTTTGTAATAATGCTTTTGCAATATCTCCTGCCCGGTTATCTGCCCATATAATGCAATCTGTAAGCGGTTCGCAATTTTCATTCACAGCAAGGATGCTGTGCATTGCCGCGCTGAAGCTTATAAATGCCGGTTCATCGTTTTTTAAGCTGCCGGTTACCGATAAGATGCCTTCAATAACAGCTTCCAGTATTTCATCAGGCTTCTGCTCACTCTGGTTTTTTGCAGGGTGGTAAATTTTGTAACCGGTATTTTTACTGGCAATAATTTCGCCTTGCCGGGAAAAGGCTACTGTTTTGGCAGACGTAGTACCTATATCAATACCGATATAATATTTCATACCGAAAAGTACATAATAAATCTCCGCCTGTAATAATTTTCAGGAAACAGATTAAAATACCGGTGTTGTGTAGTAATTTCCTGCCGGGAAGCGATCAGCTATCTTATCAGGAACAAATCTTATCAGGTATATGCCCCATCTTAAACTGAAAGAATATTACGATGTCATTGTGATTGGCGCCGGAATAGGGGGGCTTACGGCTGCCGCGTTGCTGAGCAAATCCGGACTTTCTGTTTGCGTAATCGAAAAGGAGCCTCATGTAGGCGGCTATCTGGCGGGTTTCAGGCGAAAAGACTTTCTCTTTGATACTGCTATCCACTGGCTCAACCAATACAATTACCGTGGAATAGTGACCCGGTTGTTTGACATGCTGGGAAGCGATCATCCAAGGGCTATATCACTGAAGCATACCCGCCGTTATAAAGGCAATGCCTTCAATTATCTTCTTACCAACGATCCTGACCAGCTGAGGGATCAGTTGATCGCCGAATTTCCTCACGAGGAGAAAGGCCTATTAAAATTTTTCCGGCGTGCCAAAAAGATCGGTGATTCGCTTTGCAGGCTCAACCAGATATTCCGTTCGGAAGAAACAATGACCTTTTCAGAGAAGGTATTAAGCCGGTTGAGAACACTGGGCGTGCTGATCCCTTTCATCCCCTATGCTTTTTACAGCGGAGAGAAAGGAGTGAAAAAAGGGCTTGGGCTCTTTTTCAAGGATCCCGGGTTGCATAAGTTATTTGCTTCAGAAACAGAGCTGATCGGTTGTATGGTGCCTATAGGCTGGTCTTATGCAGATGATTTTCAATGCCCGCCGGAAGGCGGGGGGCAAGTAATACCCGAATGGCTCAGGCATATAGTTGAATATTATAAAAATGATATTTTGACCCGTTGTGCCGTTCAAAGGATACTGGTGGAAGGAAATAAGTGCGTGGGTGTGCAATGCACTCACCGGGAACAAACGATCGAGGTCAAAAGCAAATATGTAGTAGCTGCCTGCGATATAGAAACACTCTACGAAAAAATGCTGCCGGCATCTGCCGTACCGGCAACGCTCAAGGAAAAATTACGCAGTGCTGATCTGTACAGCTCTTCCTTCACCATATCTATAGGACTGGACTGTCCTACAGAAGCTTTGGGGCTGGGCGAAGAGCTTATTCATCTTGTAGATGAAAACATCAGCTTCAATGCACACCAGGATGGCGATCCTGCAACAACAGAGATAAGTATATTGCCTCCGTCTGTGCGGGATAAAACGCTTGCTCCCCGTGGTTGCGGCACACTAACGTTGTTTATGCCGGCGGTAATGGATTATTGCAACAACTGGCATACGGTGAAGGATGAAAATGGCAACTACATAAGAGGAGAGGAGTACAGGGAGCTGAAAAGGAAAATAGCAGAAGCTGTCATAGACCGCGTTGAAGCGGCTGTTATACCCGGATTGAGATCGCATATCCTGTTTTATGATGTGGCCACGCCGGTTACACATTACCGTTATACCGGCAATAAAAACGGCACTATGATGGGCGCCAAGCCCGGGCAGAAAAATATGCGCAGCAAAATTGCCCACTATCAGACGCCGGTGAAAAACCTGTTGCTTGGCGGTCACTGGGCCGAACTGGGTGGCGGGGTGCCTATTGCTGCCAAAGCAGGCACCAATGCATCGCTGCTCATACTTAAGCAGGAAAATAAACCGGCTTTTTCGGCGCTTTGCGGATACCTGGAAGGAAAGTTATCTCTGGATGATATGCTCGTTGCTCCCTGTTTCAAAGCATACGACAATTCCTGGGTGCGGTCCCCGACCCCTGCGGAAAGAAAAGAAAACCGGTATAAGATGGGCATTACCGAATGAACAAGCGTAAAAAAGAATATAATGGGGCCTGTTGCTTCCACCGTTCAATAATGTAACTACGGCTATTGCCCATTTAATATCGTTTCTTGTAGCTAAAGAATCATCATAAAACTTTTAATTTGTCAGCAACGCAGAGATTTATCGCACTGTTACCAATATCCGAATAAGCCACCTTTTTTTGCGTGAGATTTGTACTATCGCCGATCAAAGGGATAGATGAGCAATGATATGAAGCTGACAGGTCTCCTCAAAGCAACTGCGAAGCACTCAGTGAGACAAATAAAAATCAAATATGCCCGAACTAAAAAACAGTGGTGTTTCGGATATCGCGCCAAGTGGCGGGACCGGCTTGAGGCAATCAGCAACTTACCTTTAAAAACGCTATGCCTTCTTAAGGAAACGACATTGCTTGCCCATTCACCTTTGCTTAGTAGTTCAGCGACAGCCCTGCCCCAAATCCCATATCGCTGTCGTAATGGGCACGGATGCCTATATTCCTGGTGAGGATATAGCGCAGGTCAATCATATATTCTTTATCGGTGTTGATCATAAAGCCGGCTCTCAGCCTTTTAGTGACCGGGATATCTTCCCGCATGAGTTGCAGCCTGACAATACCATCGTGAAACGCTTCAGCCTGGAATACGATAAGCATCGGTAATGTATAGTTAAACCCAAGGCTTACAGCGGCCCGGTTGTCTTTGGTATTGGTTTGCCCGAATATATTTTTTTCCTGTTTGTCCCTACCCATCTTCCTGTACCTCCAATCCAACCCGGCAAATGGCATGAACCATTGCATTTTCCCAATATACCGCCCTATATGCGTTTCAGTTTCATAGCCGTGCATATTGTTATATCCCAGGCGCCATTCTGTTCCCATGCTCCACCTTGCATTTTGCAACATTGCTTCCCCATCATTGCCATTGGTGGCAAAATCATTCTGCACCATAAAATGAAGCATATTGCTTTCCCTCTGCAGCATTTTATAGGCGTTCTGCCTGTCGGACAGCAAGGGATTTTTATAATCGCCTACAGCAAATACCCTGTCCATTCCGGCCATCATGTGATACAGGATATGGCAATGAAAAAACCAGTCGCCTTCGGTATTTGCCAAAAACGCTATGGTGTCAGTTTCCATAGGCATAATATCCAGCACATTTTTGAGTGGTGCATGATCTCCCTGCCCGTTCAATACCCTGAAATCAAAGCCGTGTAAGTGCATGGGATGCCGCATCATGGAGTTGTTATGGAGGATTATTTTCAGTATCTCGCCTTTCTTTACGGGTATTTTGTCTGTTTCGGACAGCACTTTATTGTCCATGCTCCACACATAACGGTTCATATTGCCCGTGAGCGTGAACTTCAGTTCTTTTATCCGTGCTTCTTTTGGCAGAGCAGTGCTGCGGGGAGATTTAAGCATGGTATAGTTAAGTGTAACAATACTATGCTCATCACCGGTCTTTTCTGCAGAAGGGTGTTCCATATTCATGTCATGATCATGGTGCGTAGCTTTATTTGCAGCTTCGCTACCAAGCTCGGGATACATCACCGCGTTCATATCCATTTGATTCAGGCTCATGCCCATCTCCTTATCATCCAGGTCACCGTTCATTTTCATCATGCCGTTCATCATTTTCATTCCCTCAAAGTATTTAAGCCTGGGAAGCGGAGTTGTGTATTGTTTTGCACCGTCGCCTATAAAATAGCTTGCGGACACTGTGCGGTCTTCGGTGACGGCTGAAAGCTCGTAGGCTTTATTGTCTTCGGGAATGGTTACAACGATGTCATAGGTTTCGGAAACAGCTATGATCAACCTGTCCACCTGTACAGGTGCTACATCATTACCATCACTGGCAACTACTGTAATTTTACCGCCTGCATACCTGAGCCAGAAATAGGAAGAAGCGCCACCATTGGCAATGCGCAAACGTACTTTATCACCAGCCTTTAAAGGATTGCCGTCAATATCTGATAATGTGGTAGCCGGACTGCCATTTATTAAAACCCTGTCGTAATGCACATCGCTTACATCCATTGGCAGCATTCGTTTCCATTCATTGGTAAGCTTTGTTTTCACATACCCTTGCTGTACGGCTTCCGTATAGCTTTGTACCGCTCCCTTTTTTATGGCAAACCAGTCGCTGGCATTGTGCAGCATCCGTTGTATATTTTCAGGTTTTAAGTTTGTCCACTCACTCAGGATAATGGGTATAGTGGGCAGATCGTCAATACCTTTTCTAAAAGTGCTGTCGCCTGGTCTTTTCAGCATAATAAAATTGCCATACATGCCTATCTGTTCCTGCAAGCCGGAATGACTGTGATACCAGTGTGTGCCATGCTGAATAATGGGAAAGCGGTAAGTGTAGGCAGTACCCGGTTCAACCGGCATCTGGGTAAGGTAGGGAACGCCATCTTCTTTGTTGGGCAGAAATACTCCATGCCAGTGTAGCGATGTGGCTTCTTTTAACCGGTTGTGCACAACGATCTCAGCCGTATCGCCTTCCGTAAAAGTAAGTACAGGCATGGGGATCTGCCCGTTCACCGCGATTGCTCTTTTATTTTTACCTGCATAATGCACAATAGTATCATTGACATACAGATCGTAGTGAACTACTTTCTGTGCATAGCTGCTTTGTGACATCCATAATAAAATTATAGTTGCCGGAAGCAGCTTTCTGAGAAGAAGTTGCTGAATAGTCACTTTAATGATTGCTTTTAACATTGATCTGTAGTTGTGGACGCATAGCCCCGCTTTGTGCAATCCTTGGCGTGCTTTGCGGTAAAATATAACCGCAAAGGAAATACAAAGCCTGCCTGACAGTAGTCAGGTTTTTCGCCCGCCTGAATGATCTTCAGATCGGGCAGGCAAAGACCACAAAGAAATTAAATAAACTAAGAAATCCAGTGGGCATATCCTGTGTTTTGCAGGCGCGCCTGCGGGGCTAATTATATATAGCCTATGCAGAAAACGCCAGTTACAAAAACAAAACACGCTTGCACGTATTCTGCGATCCCAACCGAAGGTCGGGAGAGAAATGATGTGCAACAGACTGATGATTTTGTAACTTTCGTGATAATTCAAGTTTACTCCTGCACCCCGTTATTTTTGATCTCTGTTACCTTACCACAGGTAAGCATTGCTGAGCCGTAATAAGGATTTTTTATTGCCGGCGCTTCACTTAACCAATAGGCTTTTTTCATAGGGCAATACTGGTAATAAACCGTCTCGCTTACCTTATCCGAATCCTGTACAATTTTCCATAAGATAGCAGAAACGTCGTTAAAAGCTGCTCTTTGTTTTTCAATAGCTTTTGACTTTGCTAATTTATCTACAGTGCCCGCCAGCACTTCTTTTTGTGCAAAATGATTTTCTGCTTTTACGGTTTGCTGCAAGGCAGTAATTGCTGCGGAAGCTGCCCCGGCATCACTGTTCACCAAAGCATCTTTTATACTGTAATATTCATTTAACAGCCTGTCTGTATTTTGGGCAACTGCTGAATGTCCCAACAGTAATATGACCGGTATCAATAATTTTTTCTTCATGACTGCTTTTTTAAGAGTGTAATGCTTCTATTTTGAAACCGGCTTTTTGCACGGTTGTTATGACTTCCTGCTCGGTGGCGCCTTCCGATGTTACGGTAAGCATTTTGTCTTTGCCGGTGGTGTCTACCTGCCAATGGGAAATGCCTTTTGCACTATCCAAATGTGGTTTTACCGAAGCTACACACCCTCCGCAATTGATATTGGTTTTAAACCGGAGCTGCTGATTATTATTATCCATTTTCTTAAATTTTGCTGTTAATTAATACCTCAAAGTTGAGCGATCTGGTGCCGGGTATTGTTATGTTATTTTAGGTTTGATTTGTAAGATTTACGGATGGTCTTTTCGATTTAGGGATAGGGTATTAATAAATAATTGAGCCTCTCAACTGCTCTGTTGAGAGGCTCAATTATATGGACTTTTGGTTGTTTTTGTCAGATTAAAACCACCAGGCGTTTTCCTCCATCAATATGCATATCCCACGCTTTTTCAATGTCTTTGAGTGCAATATTTACAGTTTCTATTTTCAGTTTTCCGCCTGCTGCAAGCGGAAACATTTCAGGAAGTATCTCTGTAATCAATAATTTCACTTCTGCTTTTGTCCAGCTTCCCAAGCCCGAACCGGAAATCTGAATATCTGTACTACGTAAAATGGAAGATGATAATGTGATCGAGTCGTCCATCATTCCGCCAATATTGACATAGCGTGTCCGGTGTGAGAACCCACCATTTCCTTTGAGCGCAGACAGGATCATCTCTGCACTATGCCCCCACAGATAGTCAATTACAACATCAACCGGGTTTTGTTTGTGTATATTTTTGATCTGTGAGACAAACCTTTCGTTATCCTGTTTGAGCGAAATAATTTCATTTGCACCGAGCGTAAGTAACTCCTGTAACGATCCTTCGTTTCTGCCGGTAGCAATTATCTTTTTTGCGCCATAATGTTTCGCTATCTGTACCGCTATTTTCCCGGTAACGCCTGTGGCGCCATTCACAAGAACGGTTTCTCCTTTTTGCAATGAGGCCCTGAAACGCAATGCCATAGCAGACCCCATCACTGCATTCGGTAGTGCTGCTGCTGTCGCGTCATCAATGTTTGCCGGCAGTTTTATCATCCTGTCTTTTTCTATCGTTGCCTTTTCAGCAATCATCCCGCTCACACCAATTCCGTAAACGCGGGTTCCATCTGCAAGCAGGCCAACACCGTCTCCACCTACTGTTTTGGCTGTCCATTTCTCAGGCTGTGCAGAATAATGCTGCCCTGTTGCCCGTGCTTTATCAAGGTTTTTTAACGCTGCTGCTTTTACCGAGATCAATAATTCATTTTCATTTTGCACTTTCGGCTCTGCAAAATCTTCAACATATTTTGGTAGTTCACCGTTCTGAAATACTACTGCTGCTTTCATTCCATATAAATTTTTATGGTACAAAAGTATATGTCATGAAAACCACGGGCAATAACATTTGTTATCAAATCCGGATCACTGCTTTGCTTTTGCCAGTTTACTTTTTATGCGGCTGAGGTGAACCGTAGAAATTCCCAGGTAGGAGGCGATATAATGTTGCGGGACCCGCTTTATAACCTCAGGTCTTTCTTTTATTAAGTTGAGATAGCGTTGCTGCGGTGTGTCTTTGATAGCCGAAAAGAAGTATTTCATATAATCAAATGCCCGCTCAAAAATTGTATTGATGAACATGTCTCTTAACCGGGGAATTTCTTTGATTTCTTCGATTATCCTGTTTAGATCTTTCTTATGGATCCACCAGATAATACCCGGCTCAATGGTTTCAATGGCAGTAAGGCTCGGAATGCCTTTCCTGAAGCTTTCAATGGAAGAGACCATTTCGTTCTCAAAAAAGAACTGGGAAGTAATATCCTTCCCATTATTATTATACCATACCCGGATACAGCCTTTTTCGATCAGGAACATTTTTTTTGAAATTTCTCCTTCTTTTAAAAGGATGGTTTTGGCAGGAACTTCGATCCGTTTGAAACAATTTACGTAACTATCCCATTTATCACCTTCAGGCAAAAATTTATTTCTAAATGGTGTAAACATATACTTATTAGTTGTTCCCGAAAATAGCTGCTTCTCAGGTACAGCCCTTTATTTATCGTTTTATTTTCAACCGCAGACTATTACTTACCACACTAACACTGCTTAAAGCCATTGCTGCCCCGGCAATCATAGGATTTAACAGGAAACCATTTACCGGGTAGAGAATACCCGCTGCAACCGGAATACCGATTATATTATAGATGAATGCCCAGAACAGGTTTTGTTTAATAGTGGCAACAGTTTGTCTGGACAGCTTTATTGCCTGGGGTATCCTGGCAAGGTCTGACGAGATAATGGTCATTTTGGCTACATCCATTGCAATATCACTTCCTTTACCCATTGCTATGCTTACATCTGCTGTTGCAAGGGCTGTGCTGTCATTGATACCGTCCCCTACCATAGCTACGACTTTGCCTTGTTGCTGCAGTTCTTTTATAAAACCGGCTTTCTGCTGCGGTAATACTTCTGCCTTATAATTTCTGATGCCTGTTTGTTCTGCAATGACTTTGGCAGTAGTTTCATTGTCGCCTGTGAGCATATACACATCTATGCCCATATCCTGCATCTGCTTAACGGCTGCTACGGATGTTTCTTTGACTTTATCCGCAACAGCAATAACAGAAAGCGCTTGTTTACTATCCGCAAACCAGATAACGGTTTTGGATTGTTTTGCCCATTTCTCAGCCTGTTTCAACAGCTCATCTGCAATAGTAATATTGTTTTCTGCTAATAATTTTTTGTTGCCTGCAAAATAGGCTTCGCCGTTATGAAAGGCTCTTATTCCTTTGCCCGTAATACTGTCGAAGGCTGATAAAGATATAGTTCCTGCGCCTTCCAGATGTCTTACCACTGCTTCTGCCAACGGATGCTCTGACTGTTTTTCGATACTTAGTAAAATATTCCTGGTTGTATCATCATTATTCAACCACCGGAAACCTGCGACCTGTGGTCTGCCTTCGGTAATGGTGCCGGTTTTGTCCAGTACAATTGCATTTACTTTTCTGGCTGATTCAAGGCTTTCTGCATCTTTGATCAAAATGCCCTTTTCAGCACCTTTACCCACGCCTACCATAATAGCTGTAGGCGTAGCCAGTCCCAAAGCACAGGGGCAGGCGATGACCAATACCGTTACCGCTGCCAAAAGCCCGTGCACGGCACCATTGCCGCCACCCAAAATAAGCCACAGGGCAAAGGTTAATACGGCAATCCCTATCACTACAGGAACAAAAATGCCTGCAATCTTATCTACCAGTTTTTGCACGGGCGCTTTACTGCCTTGTGCATCCTGCACCATTTTAATGATCTGGGCAAGCATCGTTTCCCTGCCTACTTTCACCGCTCTAAACTGAAAACTTCCTTTCTGGTTGATCGTTCCTGCAAATACTTTTTCACCTTCTTTTTTCAATACCGGCACGGGTTCGCCGCTCATCATGCTTTCATCTACATACGAACTGCCGGATGTAACTATGCCGTCTACTGCAATTTTTTCACCGGGTTTTACAAGGATGATATCACCCGGGTTTACCTCTTCAATAGCTACCTGTTGTGCTGTTCCCCCGGGTTGTATCACTATTACGTACCTGGGCTGCAGGCCTATCAGCTTTTTGATGGCTGATGAAGTGTTCCCCTTGGCTTTTTCTTCCAGTAATTTTCCCAGGAGAATGAATGCGATAACAACGGCTGCCGCTTCAAAATATACGTGGGCATGTAACCCCCTCCGATGCCAGAAATCCGGGAACAGCATATTGAACACGCTGAAAATATAGGCTATTCCTGTACTGAGGGCTACTAAAGTATCCATATTGGCCGAGCGGTGCTTTGCCTGTTTCCAGGCATTAACAAAGAAGTCTTTGCCCAGCCACAATACAACAGGCGTGGCAAACAGCCACATTATTTCGTTGGCATAAGGTATATCCATAAAGAACATACCGATGACCACTACAGGGAGTGAGAACAATATCGCCCGGATGGTTTTGATCTTCAGCTTCCGGTATTTTTGAGCATGGACAGCTTCTAATGTTTCCTGCTGTTTGGATTCATCTTCTACCAGTAAATCATACCCGACGGACTGCACCGCTTTTTGGAGCTTTGCAGCATCAGTCATATTGGGCAGGTACTCTACGGTGAGATTACCTGTAGCAAAATTTACAGCAGCATTGATAACTCCTTCCTGGGAGGCAACGATACTTTCTACGCTTACTGCACAGGTAGCACAAGACATATTCAATACGGGGAATGATTTTTTTACTGTAGTAACGCCGTATCCCAGATCTTTAATGGCTTTGACGGCATTTGTTACTGCTTCAGGAGAATTTACAGTAATGACCGCCCTCCGGTTGTTTAATTCTACGCGGTGGCTTTCAATACCATTTGTATCCGAAAGTCCTTTATCTACGATCAATGCACAATGTTCGCTTTCTACGTCTTCCAATGGGAGATAAATAATCCCGCTGTTATTATTTGCCGCCATATCCGTTTGTTTATTTTACAATGCAAAACTGGCGAGAATATATGTGGCAGCTATTGTGCAATTATGGAATTGATTTGTAAGATTTACACTTTGTCCAATGGCTTTCTTTTACCCTCTTTGATCTGCCTGAAATGGCTGGGTGTAAGCCCTGTTACTTTCTTAAACTGGTTGCTCAGGTAAGCCACACTTGAATAATTCAGGCGGAAAGCAATTTCGCTAAGCGACAATTCATCATAAACCAGTAATTCCTTTACCCTTTCAATTTTCTGGGCAATAAAATACTTTTCGATGGTCTTGCCTTCCACTTCAGAAAATAAGTTGGACAAATAATTATAATCGTGATGCAATTCCCTGCTCAGGATATCAGAAAGATTATTGCTTATCTCACTGTTCTGGTGATGTACCAGGCTTATGATAATGCGCTTTATTTTTTCGATGATCCTGCTCTTACGGTCGTCAATCAGCTCAAAACCCAGGGGCAGCAAAGCTTTGCTTACCCGTTCTTTCTGTTCATCGGGCAATGCTTTTTCAAGGGTAACCTCTCCTAATGTAATATGCTTTACACCTATGCCAAGCTTATCCATCTCGTTTTGCACCACCATTATACAGCGATCGCAAACCATATTTTTTATAAAGAGTTTATCCATATCTGAAAAGTTCCAGCAAAGGTAAACAATGAGAGATAAGGTAAACACCGCTATTTACATTCAAGCCCTTCAGGCTTTCACCGATACCTTAAAATACCGTTGGACTGAGCTTACTCTGCAATGCTCATATTGTAACTAATTGTACATTTGCAAATTCAAAAAATGTACAAGTTCCCGGCTGCTGGGGCCGGGCGGTCAATTATGGTAAAAATAGGCAACATATCGCTTCCTGAATTTCCCCTGCTGCTTGCGCCGATGGAGGATGTAAGCGATCCTCCTTTCCGTGCTGTGTGTAAAGACAATGGCGCTGACCTTATGTATACCGAATTTATCTCCAGTGAGGGATTGATACGGGATGCCATTAAAAGCAGGAAGAAGCTGGATATTTTTGATTATGAACGGCCGATAGGTATACAGATCTTCGGGGGCGATGAAGAAAGCCTCTCCCTGGCAGCCAAAATTGTGGAAGTTACTAATCCCGATCTGCTCGATATTAATTTCGGGTGCCCTGTAAAGAAAGTAGCGATGAAAGGCGCCGGCGCCGGCGTTCTGAAAGATATTGACCTGATGGTGCGGCTGACATCGGCAGTGGTCAGAGCAACACATCTTCCCGTAACTGTAAAAACCAGGCTGGGGTGGGACGATAATACACGGAATATAGAAGAAGTTGCCGAACGCCTGCAGGATGTGGGCATCAGGGCGCTTGCCATACATGGCAGGACGCGCACACAGATGTATAAAGGGACAGCAGACTGGACACTGATCGGAAAAGTGAAAAACAATCCACGCATCAAAATACCTGTATTCGGCAACGGGGATATTGACTCTCCCGAAAAGGCGCTGGAATATAAGAACCGCTATGGCGTTGATGGCATCATGATCGGCAGGGCGGCTATCGGTTATCCCTGGATCTTTAATGAGATCAGGCACTACCTGCAAACCGGTACTCATGCTGCAGCTCCCGGGCTGAAAGAGCGTATTGCGGTGTGCCGTAAACATCTTTACAAATCGGTTGAATGGAAAGGTCCTGTGGTGGGGATACTTGAAATGCGCCGGCATTATGCAAATTATCTCAAAGGGCTGCCCAATATCAAAGAATTCAGGCAGCGTCTTGTAGTATTGAATACCATAGAAGAAATTGATGAAGTGCTGAACGAGGTAGCAGCGCGGTATGACGGGTATATTTTTGAAAAAACGCCCATTGAACTGGTCAATTACCACGAAAAATGCCCTGTGTAGGGAAGCAATATTCATTATTTGCCTTAGCATTTGCTAAGAGCAGGCTTTTTTAGCAGCGTATTTTCTCTTTCGTTCTTCTTTTTTGCCCGGTATAAAGAAAGGGCTATATTCGTAAAACTACTTCTGCCCGGTAAATCTCTGCAATATATTTCTGGCTTGGACAATTCTATCTCTCTGATTTTAAATCATATAGATATTGACTGCTTTCACTATTATAATATGATAACTTATATAAAACAATCTGTATGGTAGTTTTCCTAATAGTGTAGTGATCGCATTACAAAACAATAGTAGAAGCGCCTATTTTCCATGACTCTGTGATATTGTTTCTTTGTGTAACAAATCCAATAATTCCTAAGCCAATATCTGTGAAAACCGCTATCAGTGTAAAAGCTGGTAAAAATCCAAGATCCGTATCTAAATCCAATACCTAAGCAAGAACAGCAATGTATTTTAACCGTCCAGCTAAAACATTGCAAGATTCACAGCAACAGAAAATGGAGCTCAGATGAAATAATATTCATCAATGTAATTCCTTTATGACCTAAATTACTTTCCATTTTCTGTTGCTTTTATTCCAATCCAGACCTTCATCCTTTTATTGTAATACATTTTAATGTACATGTATGCTGCATGTTTTGATTAAGGATGAATACGTAATTTACCGCAAAGGCATCACCGGATTGATCAGGGAATTTTTTCCGTTATCCCATGTTGTTGAATCAGCCACATTGGAGGAGCTTTCCGGGCTTATTACACAGAATGACTGGTCGCTGATCATTGCGGACGTGAAAGAAATGAACGGCGAAGTGATGGACTTCCTGCAATACTATCGTAGATCTTTCAAAGATATACCACTCCTGGTGATGACTGAATCTTTCAATCCTTTATTGCATTCCGGGCTGATGATGGCGGGCGCTGCAGCCTGTTTGAATAAAAGCTGCACCGGCAGGGAATTCAGGAGCATCCTTGAAAAGATCCTGGGCAGTACACGGCATATCAATAGTTGGACAAACTGAATCATTAAGCCGGGGCAGTACCGAGCTGTTTATCATCTATCGTTTGCTGTTCCTCGTAATTCATAATTTATCTTCGAATAATTAGCTACAATTCTTTCTTATTTCCATTGCTTTTACTATCCGCTGCGGATTCCTCTTTTTCCCGTGCTGAATTTAAATATTATTAAATATATTAGAGGATAAGTATGCTGCAGGCATCGGTTTCTCTTTCAATAAAATAATAGATAAACCGGTATAAGTTTGACATTTTTCACCTAACAATATAATCTCGTATGTCACATTCACGCAGAAAATTTATTAAACAGGCTGCTCTTTCCACTGCTGGCATGTATGTCGGCTCTTCTGCCTTCAGTGCAGCAAGCTACCGGAGAATACCAGGCGCCAATGACAGGGTACGCGTGGGCGTTGTAGGCTTTTCAGACCGCCACAGGGGATCTCATATACCCAGCTTTATGAACCATTATAAGGAGCTGAATTTTGATGTGGTGGCAGTTTCCGATATCTGGAAGAAAAGGAGAGAAGAGGGAGCTGCGATCTGGAAAGGTAAAATGGGTCATGATGTAACTGCTTACAGGAACAATGAAGAAATGTATAGTAAGAGGGTGGTGGATGCAGTATTTATCAGTACAGCCGATTTCCAGCACGCTTTGCATACTATTGAGGCGGTTAAGGCCGGCTGCGATGCGTATGTGGAAAAACCTTTTGCAGAAACCATGGAGGATAACCGGGCCGCATTCAAGGCGGTAAAAGAATCCGGCAAGATCATCCAGATAGGCTCTCAGCGGAGAAGCGGAGCGAATTATCATGCTGCCGCTGATTTTATTAAATCCGGCAAATTCGGTCCCATCACTATGGTGGAGCTTACATGGAATGTAAACCAGCCCGGGCGGTGGAGAAGGAAGGAACTGGTCAGCCAGTTGAAAGAAGAAGACACTGACTGGAAAAGATACCTGCTTAACCGTCCTTATGAAAGTTTTGACCCCCGTAAATACCTTGAGTACAGGTTGTTTTGGCCATATTCTTCCGGGCTGCCCGGACAATGGATGAGCCACCAGATAGATACGGTGCACTGGTTCAGCGGTTTGCCTCATCCGCGTTCTGTAGCAGCCAATGGCGGGATCTACCAGTGGAAAGACGGCAGGAGGAACTGGGATACTATCACAGCGGTATTTGACTACGGTCCACTGAATGATCCTTCCACAGGCTTCCAGGTAACATTTGCTTCACGTATGCATAACGGAGATGACGATCCGGGGGAAATTTATTATTCCAACGGAGGTGAGCTTAATCTCATTACCAACATGGTATCGCCCAAAGGGGGATTATCGAAAAAGCATGCGGAAGCCATGGGGATGACGGCTAACCTGCTGCCTGAACTGAGCCTGGCACAGGTGGAAAAAGTGGTTAGCTCAGCAAATACAGGAGGAGACAATCTTACCTCGGCCCACGTACGCAACTGGATGGAATGTGTGAGAAGCCGCAAACAGCCTAATGCGCCTGTAGAAGCCGGTTACAGCCATTCTATTGCAAATATTATGACCACAGCTTCTGCCCATACCGGCACGAGAGTGACTTTTGATGAAAAGACACAGGAAGTGATGGCCGACGGGAAGCCGTTTAAATGGTAGGGTATAGGGTGTAAGACCTTATACCTTACTCCTCACCCCATCTTGTGAATCACTTGTTAAGCAATGTAGATTAACGAATGCTTATCAAAAAGATCGCTGCGCTGTGATTAACTATGTAGGAAAGTTAAAAACAAACTATATGAAAAAAATTATTCTTGCCGCTCTTGTTTTATTATTGGGAACCGGTGTTGGCTTTGCCCAGCAGGCCCCGGCCAAAACGCAACAGGAAAAAACAAAACACGTAAAGAAGGAAGCGACTGCTGCGAAGACTAAAGCGTCCGCTTCAACCCAGCAGACAACCGCTGCAGTTGCCACGGCCTCAACCCCGGTGAAGAAAGATGGCACACCCGACAAGCGTTACAAACAAAACAAGCACCTTAAAAAAGACGGAACCCCTGACAAACGGTTTAAAGACAACAAGCAGCAATAGGTATATAGGGTTTTACAATCAAAGCCCGGCATTGTGAGTGCCGGGCTTTTGTATTTAGCCGCAGCGAATGACAGGATCTTAATCAAAAAAAATACCTTTGCCCGAAATTTTTTCTATTGCAAAGCGCCAGGATCAATTTGCGGGTACAAAAGGTGGTAACAGTTGTAGCTGTTGCTTTATTTATCATTAAGATCATTGCGTGGTATCTTACCTCTTCTGTGGCTATTCTTACCGATGCGCTGGAGAGCACCGTAAATGTAATCGCCGGATTTATCACACTGTACAGTTTATATATTGCTGCAAAGCCGAAAGACAGCAATCACCCTTACGGGCATGGTAAAGCCGAATTTCTTTCAGCAGCGCTGGAAGGGAGCCTTGTCATTGTAGCAGGGTTGATCATTATTTATGAATCCCTTAATAATCTTATACATCCACATCAATTACAGAAGCTCGACCGGGGCATATTGCTTGTAGCGCTCACGGCAGGTATTAATTTTATTACCGGGAAATACTGTATCAGTGTGGGGAAGCGAAATAATTCACTTGCTTTAATAGCCAGCGGCAAACACCTGCAAAGCGATACCTGGTCTACCCTCGGCATTATTGCCGGGCTTTTGCTGATATGGCTTACAAAGCTGCAATGGCTTGATGCTGCGATCGCAGCAGGCTTTGCCTTTTTCATTATTTTCACCGGTTATAATATCCTGCGAAGCTCCATTGCAGGGATCATGGATGAAGCAGACCGTGAGCTGCTTGAAAAAATGGTAAAGCTCCTGGAACGTAACCGCCGTGTCAACTGGATTGATCTGCATAATCTTCGCATTATCAAATTCGGGAATATTATTCATATAGATTGCCATCTCACTGTTCCCTGGTACCTGAATGTGCGGGAAGCCCATGCGGAAATAGATGCCCTTGTTGCCCTGGTGCAGCATGAGTTTGGGGAATCCGTAGAATTTTTTGTGCATGCGGATGCCTGCCTCGACTTCTCCTGCAGGATATGCCGGAAGGAAGATTGCCCCGTAAGGAAATTCCCTTTTGAAGAAGCCGTAGAATGGACCATTGAAAATATTTCAACTAATAAGCGTCATAAAGTAGGGAGCTGAAAAAGCATCAGTTGCAACGAGGATACTGACACTCCTGGTGTTATGTCAAACGTGAAACGGCAGGCGATAAATGTGAGATGCTCACATTTATCATCTCGCCTCTCACAAAGAAATACGAAAAATTTTTGTTGCCATAGCACTGGTTGCTATACTGTTACCAACTGATCCCGGCCGTGCTTTTCGATCACCTTTTCAAAAAGCGCTTCATCAAGCAGATCCTGTATGGAATGAATGATGAAATCGGGCGCATATCCAAACTCGTCGAGGTCTGCCTCTCTGGTAACGCCCGACAAGGTAAGGACTGTTGTGAATCCCATGGAGCCGGCGCCGAGTATATCCGTGCTCATAGTATCCCCGATCATTACCGTATCATCGGTGGCCAGTTCAAGCTTTTTACGCGCCATTCTCATCATTACAGGGCTTGGTTTCCCTACGCTGAAAGCTTTTTTGCCTGTAGCCACTTCTATCATGGCTACAAACGCACCGCAGCCTGCACGGAATTTACCATTCCCTACCGGGCAGTTGGGGTCTAAATTGGTGGCGATAAGCTTGGAGCCTTTCATGATCATATTGATCGCTTTGTCTACAGACTCCAGCATGATGGTCCGGCCTTCGCCTATGACCACATAGTCTGGATGGTCGTCTACGATGGAATAGCCCTGGTTGTGCAACTCATTCAATAATCCGCCTTCCCCGATCACATAAGCCGTGCCGCCGGGTGTTTTAGATGCCAGGTATCTTGCCGTAGCCATACCGCAGGTGAAGATGTCTTCATCTGTTACATCAAAGCCCATCTTCAACAGCTTATAGCATACATCCCTGCTGGTGCGCTGGCTGTTGTTGGTAAGAAATAAGAACGGAAAACCCTGCCTGCGGAGCCCGTTAATAAATGTTACTGCACCGGGAATAGGCTCGGAGCCCTTGTATATTACTCCATCCATGTCAATAAGAAAACCTGTTCGTTTCATAAGATGTATTTTAACGTTTAAACTCTTTGGCAGCAAACATTAAAATTGTGACAGGCAAAAATTGTTAGAAAGCAATACGGGGCAAGAATAAAAGACGTGGGGTAATGATCGTCTGCAACTATGAAACGCGAAGATAAGTAAAATATTATTTTTATTTTCTCCTGTACCTTTTCTGAAAGAAAATGATTTTAATTGCTTAACGGAAGTTCAACAATTAATTTGTTAACTTGAGCGCTCTATTCACCCTATTCACTCACTATTATGGATACACGAAGAGAATTTATCAAAAAAGCTACCTTCCTTTCGGGGGGCGCAGGATTATTGGGCGGGCTTCCCGCTTCTATTCAGAAGGCATTTGCCATTGACCCTAAAGCCGGCTCTACCTATCTTGACGCAGAGCATATTGTTTTCCTGATGCAGGAAAACCGCTCTTTCGATCATTGTTATGGTACCCTGCAGGGGGTAAGAGGCTATAACGATCCGCGTGCCATTACACTGCCCAATAAAAACAAAGTGTGGGCACAAACCAATGCCAAGGGAGAAACTTACGCTCCGTTCCGGCTGAATATAAGAGACAGCAGGTCTACCTGGCTGGGTTCTTTACCGCATTCCTGGGATAACATGACCGATGCAAGAAATGAAGGCAAACATGATAAGTGGCTTGATGCAAAAAAGTCGGGGCATAAGGAATGCCGCGACATGCCGCTTACCATGGGTTTTTATGACAGGCAGGATATTCCGTTTTACTATGCGCTGGCAGACGCTTTTACGGTGTGCGACCAGCATTTTTGTTCGTCGTTGACCGGCACTACGCCCAACCGCCTGTATTTCTGGACCGGCACGATACGTGAAAAGCACGATGAAAATGTAGTTGCCAATGTATATAATTCAAATGTTTCCTATGATAGTGAGGCTTCATGGAAAACTTTTCCCGAATACCTTGAAGAAAATGGTATTTCATGGAAAATATACCAGAATGAAGTGAGTATTGAAACCGGTTTCCAGGGGGAGGAAGAAGACTGGCTGGCAAATTTTACCGATAACCCCATGGAATGGTTCAGGCAATATAATATCCGCTTTTCTCATGGTCACATGAAATTTCTTCCTGAAGCTGAAAAAAAACTGCCGGGAATGATCAGCGAACTGGAAGAAGAGATAAAGAAGGCGCCTGCCGGGAGCAGTGAATTATCAAAGCTGCAAAGAGCATTGGAACAAAGAAAGGCGCAGTATGCATATGTAAAGGAAGCTGTAAAAAAATATAATACTGATAATTACCGGAAATTATCACAGCGCTCCAAAAACCTTCATGAGAAAGCATTTACAGACAATCGCAATGATCCTGATTACCGCAGCCTTACGTCTGTAACATATGATGACGGCGGTACAGAGCGTACTATGCAGATACCTAAAAGCGATGTGCTGCACCAGTTCAGGACGGATGTAAAAGACGGGAAGCTCCCTGCCGTATCGTGGTTAGTAGCGCCGTCTAATTTTTCCGATCATCCCGGTTCGCCATGGTACGGGGCATGGTATGTGAGTGAAGTGCTGGATATCCTTACCCAAAATCCGGAAGTATGGAAAAAAACTATTTTCATATTAAACTATGATGAAAATGACGGTTATTTTGATCATGTGCCGCCTTTTGTGCCCCCCAATCCTTATAAGGAAAACAGCGGGAAAGTTTCTGCTGGTATTTATACCAAAACAGACTATGTAAGCCGTGATCAAAAATGGCTGGAGACCAAAGCCTATGATGAAGATGACCGTGAAGGACCGATAGGCTTAGGGTTTCGGGTTCCGCTGGTAATAGCTTCTCCCTGGAGCAGGGGCGGATGGGTGTGCTCGGAAGTATTCGATCTTACTTCTCCTATTCAGTTTATGGAGCATTTTCTCTCGCATAAAACCGGGAAAAAAATACAATCGGCTGAAGTTACAAGCTGGCGCCGGGCCGTAAGCGGCAATCTTACTTCGGTATTCCGCCCGTATAATGGTGAAAAGATTGAAGCGCCTGCTCCCGTTGAGCGGATTCCCTTCCTGGAAGGGATCCATAAAGCACAGTTTAAGGATATGCCTTCCGGATATAAATTATTAACGGCCGAAGAGGTTGCGCAGATCAATACCGACCGGTTCGCTTCGCCTTACATGCCACAGCAGGAAAAAGGTACCCGTGCTTCCTGCGCTCTTCCTTACGAGCTGTACAGCGAGGGGAAATTATCGGCCGACAAGAAGCAGTTCTTCATCCGGCTGTCGGCAAAGAAAGATGTATTTGGTGCAAAAGCTATTGGGGCTCCTTTCAATATTTATACGCCTTCAAAAGATGATCTACCACGCAACTACGCGGTGCTTGCAGGCGACAGCCTCACTGATAGCTGGGCATTGGATGATGATGGTGATTACCACTTGCAGGTGTATGGTCCTAATGGCTTTTTCAGGGAATTTAAAGGAAACACTGAAGACCCGGCTGCAGAAGTTGCCTGTGAATACCAGCAGGGTAGTGCAGGCCGGAAGAACTTATCCGGCAACATAATTATAAAGATCAAGAATAATTCGTCTTCCCAATTAGCTTTTACTGTTACCGACAATGCTTATACAACGGCATCTCAAACCAAAACAGTGAGCGCAGGAGCTGTGGCAAGTGTTGTAGTGGATCTGAAAAAATCTTCAGGCTGGTATGATGTAAGCGTTAAAGCAGATGGGTATAATAGTTTTGAAAAACGATATGCGGGCCGGGTGGAAACAGGACGGCACGGCATATCAGATCCTGTGATGGGAAGAGTAATATGAACAGGTGTCATTAGTGCTATGTCGACAATAATTTATCCTATTTCTTTGTGAGAAGTAAGACGATAAATGTGAGGCTCTTGCATTTATCGTCTTACTTCTCACGTTTGACATAACAATAGTTTACGCAGCAGGCCAACCCCATTTTAAAAAGGCAGGCATAGCTTTCGCCCAGGTGGCGATATCATGTCTGCCTTCTTTTATTTCAAGATAACAGATATCTGTTCCGGTGCTGTATCCCTTTTGCTCAAGCGCTTCTATTAATGAAAGGGTGTCGTCTATAGCGTCAATGATGCCATTGTTGTTCCTGTCTTCCGTTTCATCCTGTGTGCCTGCTTCAAAAAAGAATTTCAGCCCGGGGTAGAAATTTCCTTTCCGTATCTGGCTGTGCATGATCCGGTCCCGGTCTTCTTCATATCCGTCATCGAGCGCCCTGCTGCGCCACCACAGTGAGCCACTGAATACGCCTGCGGTCTTAAATTCCCGGGGATGGTTCCATACAATATCCAGTGCCGATAAGCCGCCAAGGGAGAATCCTGCAAAAGATTTATCTTTAAAGGATCTGATGCCGGAGTTTTGGCTGATAAAGGGGATCAGCTCCTCCATTACAAAACGGGAATATAACCCGGCTTTTGCACCGCGCCCTTTATAGTCAGGGGCTGATGCGGTGCCATATTCATTTTTCCTGTCGGCTCCGCAATGTATCGCTGCGCAAAGCAACGGAGTAATGTCGTGCCGGGCATAAGATGCGGTAAGTATAGTTTCCAGCTCCAGTTCTTCCATATTTTGGCCGTCATTGATCAGGAGAAGGCTTACCTGCCTGTTATCGCGTGAGGATGGGGGCATAAAAAGATCAACCTTTACTTCTCTTTCAAGAAATACAGAAGGGAAGGTAAGACGCTGTATGGGAACCAGTGTTTCGGGAGTCATAAGCATAAGCTCAAATATAACGGAAAAATAGATTTGCTCAAATGAAGTATTATGTTGATATATGCTTACTATTGTAGCAGGTAAACCTGTTACAATATCGCTCCGGCGATTGAAAACACTAATAAAAATACAGATGAAAAAAATCGGTATTCTTCACGGGAAGGAAAGATCTTTTCCTAATGCATTTGTGCAGCGGATCAATGATAAAAAACCTGGAGGCATTATCGCTGAAGCAGTATCTATTGACAAAGTGATCCAGGGAGGAAGCACCGGGTATACGGTCATCATAGATCGTATTTCACAGGATGTTCCTTTTTACCGTGCCTTTCTTAAAAATGCGGCGATCAGCGGCACGGCGGTTATTAACAATCCCTTCTGGTGGAGCGCGGACGAAAAGTTTTTTAATAATGCATTGGCAACTAAAATAGGTGTGCCGGTGCCTAAGACCGTAATACTCCCGTCAAGAGATCTGCCCGAAGATACATCGGAAGAGTCCTTTTCAAACCTGGCTTACCCGCTCGATTGGGAAGGCATTTTCAGCTATGTCGGGTTTCCTGCCTATATGAAGCCTTTTGCGGGAGGAGGCTGGAAAAATGTGTACAGGCTACATAATATGGACGAGTTTTTTGATAAGCATGGCGAAACGGGACAACTGGTAATGCTGTTGCAGGAGGAAATTGTTTTTGAAGAATATTACCGTTGTTATTGTATTGGCGGGAAATATGTACGCATCATGCCTTATGAGCCCCGCAATCCGCATCACCTTCGGTATACAAGCGATTTTAAGCCTACTGCTGAAAGATACAAGCTGATGGAAGATATAGTGCTGCGGATCAATAAGTATCTCGGTTACGATTTTAATACAGTAGAGCTTGCGGTAAGAGACGGAGTACCCTATGCCATTGACTTTTGCAATCCCGCCCCCGATGCCGACAAAGCCAGCGTAGGCGAAGAAAATTTTGAATGGGTGGTAGAAACTGCCGCTACCTATGCTATTGAGCGGGCGAATGACTGGAAAGAAGGTGTTGATAATCTTACCTGGGGAGAATATATAAAGCGGAGCGTTGAAAAGCTTTCATTAAGCTGATAATGTGCCTTATATATGTTTTATTTCAAAAATAATTACAGGTAAATCCTGAACTTTTCTAAACAATATTGCTTTGATATGGCTAATCTGAATTTTAAGCAATTCACGCTTGGTGTGGAAGAAGAATATATGGTGCTTGACCCTGTTTCACTTGAATTAAAAAGTCATGAGCAAAAGATCGTGTCGGAAGGGCAGAAAATGATCCGTGATAAAGTCAAGGCGGAGATGCACCAGGCTGTGGTAGAAGTGGGCACGGATATTTGTGATCATATAGATGCGGCCTTCAATGATGTGGGACTGCTCCGGAAAACGGTTGCTGAAATTGCAGGCGGGCTTGGTTTTGCCCTGGGAGCCGCGGGCACCCATCCTTTCAGCGCCTGGAGAAGCCAGCTTATTACAGATAATATCCGCTATCATCAAATTGTGAATGAAATGCAGGATGCTGCGAGAAGCAACCTGATCTTTGGTCTGCATGTGCACGTTGGGATGGAAAACCGTAAGATGGCAATACATATCGCTAACTCTGCACGGTATTTTCTGCCTCATGTCTTTGCATTGAGCACCAACTCCCCGTTCTGGGAAGGGCGTTATACCGGTTTTAAGTCCTATCGCACAAAGGTATTTGATAAGTTTCCCCGTACAGGGATACCGGATCTTTTTGAGAGCATTGAAGCTTATGACAATTATGTAAACCTGCTGGTTAAAACCAATTGCATTGACAATGCTAAAAAAATATGGTGGGATCTCAGGGTACATCCTTTCTTCAACACCGTTGAATTCAGGATATGCGATGTTCCGCTTACCATTGATGAAACTATTGCCATCGCCGCTTTGTTTCAGGCTATCTGTGCCAAACTATATAAGCTCCGGATGGAGAATCTCAATTTTATCCAGTATTCCAGGGCGCTTCTCAATGAGAACAAATGGCGGGCCAGCCGTTATGGCCTCGACGGTCACCTGATTGACTTTGGAAAAGAAGAAGAAGTGAATACCCGGGTGCTGATATATGAGCTGCTGGATTTTGTTGATGATGTGGTAGATCCCCTGGGGTCGAGACACCGTCTTTCACATGTGCATAAAATAATAGAGCAGGGCACGGGAGCCGACAGGCAGATAGCAGTGTATAACGAGACGCAGCAAATGTTTGCCGTAGCGCAATATATCAACAGCCAGTTCTTAAACGGACTGTAATTTGTGCACGCATTCCTGCAGGCTTTCTTTCCAGTCTCTGATATGCAGCCCATAAGCGCTGACGATCTTATCGGTGTTCAGCAGGGAATACTGAGGTCTTTGGGCAGGAGTAGGGTAGGCGGAAGATGGGATAGGATTTATCCTGCAGTTGGAAGAGATCATTTGTTTGATGGCTTCAGCAAATCCGAACCATGTAGTTTTTCCTGCGTTACTATAATGGTATATGCCAGGCAGCCAGTGACCGTTGCTGATGATTTTCATAATTGCAGATGCAAGATCAGGTGCATAGGTAGGAGCGCCTGTCTGGTCGTTTACCACGCTTATTTCCTCCCTGCTACGCATAAGGCTGATCATTGTTTTCACAAAATTCTTTCCATACTCACTGAACACCCAGGACGTGCGTATGATAATGGTATCGGGGCAGTATTGCAGGGCCGATCTTTCTCCTGCAGCCTTTGATGCGCCGTATACATTGAGCGGGTTGATATCGTCTTCCTCACGGTATGGTATAGCCGAAGTGCCGTTAAAAACATAATCTGTTGAGATATGAATGAGACGGCAATGATGTTCATTGCAGAGCTTCGCTATATTTCCGACAGCTTCCGCATTTATTTTAAATGCAGCCTCTTTTTCAGCCTCAGCTTTATCTACTGCTGTATATGCGGCGCAATTGATACAGTAACGGGGTTGCACAGATGCAAATACTTCACGCATCTTTTGCATATCATCCAGCGGAAGATCCTCACGGGAAGCGTATTGGAAATCATAGCCGGGAAACAAATGCGCTACCTGTCTGAATGAGCTTCCTAATTGCCCGGTTGATCCGGTGATAAGTATACCTGGGGTTGACATAAATATTCGCGCTTCAGTATTCAAATAAGTTGTGGCAAGCTGAAAGCAGAGAGGTTCTTTTGTCTTTTTCGGAGAGTATCATTTCATCCGGCTGCAGCTTCCAGTCTATATTTAATGCAGGGTCGTTATACATTATTCCTCCTTCCGATGCTTTATCATATAACCTGCTGCATTTGTATAGTACCGTTGCCTCTTTACTCAACACCGAAAACCCGTGAGCAAAACCTTCGGGGATCAGTAGCTGCAGGTTATTTTCAGAGGAAAGCTCAATACCGAAATATTTCCCGAAAAAGGGAGAGCCCTTACGGATATCAACAGCTACATCCCATATCCTGCCGGAGAGCACTCGTACCAATTTGGCCTGTGCATGAGGTGGATTTTGAAAATGGAGACCGCGCACCACCCCGTATTTTGAAATAGATTGATTATCCTGCGCCCAGTAGTAATTTAGCCCTTCTTTTTCAAAGATTGCCTGGTTAAAGCTCTCGAAAAAACTTCCTCTCGGGTCTTCAAAGACTACGGGTTTAAAAACAATAAGGCCCGGAATATCTGCTTTTGTAAAAGGCATCTGAACATTTTGTTATTATGCATTATCTGCAACGATACAAAGTAGCGAAAGTAACCATAAATACCGGTTATCGTTTGCCGTATTGTTCGGTATAATACTGCTGGTACTGTCCTGATGTTACATGATGCACCCAGTCCTGGTTTTCCAGGTACCAGTCTGCTGTTTTGCCCAGGCCTTCTTCAAATTGAAGAGAGGGCTTCCAGCCCAGCTCCCGGCTTAATTTGGTAGCGTCTATAGCGTAACGTAAGTCATGCCCGGCGCGGTCTTTTACATAAGTGATCAGCTTTTCAGATTCACCGGCAGGGCGATGCAGCTTTTGATCCATGATCCGGCAGAGCAGATGCACCAGGTCTATATTTTTCCATTCATTAAATCCCCCGACATTATATTTTCCGCCGGTCTTTCCTTTATGGAAAATAGTGTCAATAGCCCTGGCATGATCTTCCACCCAAAGCCAGTCTCTTATATTCTCTCCCTTACCATATACCGGCAGCGGCTTATTGTTTATAATGTTGTTGATCATTAAAGGGATCAGCTTCTCGGGGAAATGGTGTGAGCCGTAGTTATTAGAGCAGTTTGACATTACTACAGGGAGCCCGTAGGTATGATAGTAAGCCATTACCAGGTGATCAGATGATGCTTTGGATGCAGAGTATGGAGAGCGTGGGTCGTAAGGGGTTTCTTCAGTGAAAAAACCTGTATCTCCCAGCGAGCCATATACTTCGTCTGTAGAAACATGGTAGAAACGTTTGCCCTCCATATCGTGGCTCCACTGCTTCCTGCAGGCATTCAATAAAACGCCCGTGCCCAGTACATTCGTTTTAACGAAAGCAAGCGGATCCATAATGGAACGGTCTACGTGGCTTTCAGCGGCAAGATGAATGATGGCGTCAAACTGATACCCGGAAAATAACCGGTCAATATGTTCTTCCGAACATATATCAGCACGCTCAAAAATATAATTGGGGTAAGTTTCAATATCCTTTATATTTTCAAGATTGCCTGCGTATGTAAGCGCATCAATGTTGATGACGCGGTATCGGGGATATTTTTTTACAAGCAGCCTTACCACATGTGAACCTATAAATCCGGCTCCCCCGGTTACTCCTACCGTTTTGTCCGTATCTGTTATCAAAGGCTCCAATACTTCAGCTTTTTTAATTTATTCCTGTATAATCCTTTCAGGTCCGCAAAAATAGCGTTTGGATTAGTAATACCAAGGAGATAATCTTCTGAGAGATTTTTATATTCGTTATGTGGAACACCAAGTATAACTGCATCGTAGTTTTTGCCTACTGCCGGAGAAAGCGGAAAGCCGTATTCATGCTGGAGTTCGTCATTATCGGCATAAGGATCTACAATATCCACGTTTAATGAAAACGCTCTTAATTCTTTGATCATATCAATGATCTTGGAGTTGCGGATATCGCTCACGTTCTCCTTGAAGGTTGCCCCCATTACGAGCACTCTTGCTCCCATGGCATCCTTTGCGTGCTTTATGATATGCTGTACTACTTTTTTGGCTACATATAAGGGCATTTCATCATTAATTACCCTGCCGGCGAGAATAACCCTCGATTCATAGCCCAGCTCGCTCGACTTGTAAGTGAGGTAATAGGGATCAACTCCGATACAATGCCCGCCGACAAGCCCTGGCTGGAACTTAAGGAAATTCCATTTAGTCCCGGCGGCTTCAAGTACCTCGTAGGTATTGATGCCGATCATGTCAAATATGATGGACAGTTCATTCATAAGAGCAATATTCAGGTCTCTCTGGGTATTCTCAATGATCTTGGCTGCTTCTGCTACTTTTATAGACGATGCCCTGTGGATACCTGCTTTTACCACTATTTCATAGGTCTTCGCGATCTCTTCGGCCGCTACTTTGTCAGAACCGGACACCACCTTGATTATTTTTGCGAGCGTATGCTCTTTATCGCCGGGATTAATGCGTTCAGGTGAGTACCCAAGCTTAAAGTCGGTATTTACTTTTAAACCGCTTAGCTGCTCAATGATAGGCAGGCAATCTTCTTCCGTGCAACCGGGATATACCGTGGATTCGAATACAACATAATCTCCTTTCTTAATGACTTTGCCTATTGTTTCAGATGCCCTGGTTACAGGAATGAGATCAGGAACGTTATGCTCATCTACGGGTGTTGGCACTGCAACAATAAAAAACTTTGCCTCTTTTAATGTTTCCAGCGAGTTAGTAAAGACTATATCCGAGTTTTCAAAATCAGATGATTCCAGCTCATTGCTGGGATCAATGCCTTTTTTCATCATTTCGATCCGTTTGGCATTGATATCAAAGCCAATTACACTTACTTTTTTGGCGAACTCAAGCGCAATGGGTAGTCCTACATAGCCCAGCCCTATTACAGCCAGCTTTGTTTTTTTGTCAATAATATCCTGGTAAATTAACATAATGGTTATTTTTTGAACTCTTTAGGTTGCTTATAGAGCTCTTCTTTTGGCAATGATTTAAAGTATTCATAGGTGATCTTTAAGCCTTCGCTCCTGCTCACCTTAGGCTCCCAGCCCAAAATCTTTTTTGCTTTTGTAATATCCGGTTGCCTTTGCTTCGGATCATCCGTAGGTAATGGCTTATAAACGATTTTCTGGTTCGTACCTGTGAGCTTTATTATTTCTTCTGCAAAATCTTTGAGGCTGATCTCATCAGGATTACCGATATTGACAGGTTGTACATGATCACTGTATAGTAATCTGCATATACCTTCTACAAGATCATCCACATAGCAGAAAGAACGGGTTTGAGATCCATCGCCAAATACGGTAAGGTCTTCTCCACGCAATGCCTGCCCGATGAATGCAGGGAGCGCCCGCCCGTCATTCAGCCTCATACGGGGGCCGTAGGTATTGAATATTCTTACGATCCTGGTTTCCACCCCGTGAAAAGTATGATACGCCATGGTGATGGCTTCCTGGAAGCGTTTTGCTTCATCGTACACCCCCCGGGGACCTACAGGGTTTACATTTCCCCAGTATTCTTCCGTTTGCGGATGTACCAGAGGATCACCGTATACTTCTGAAGTTGAAGCCACTAATATCCTTGCGCTTTTCGCTTTTGCCAGACCGAGGCAGTTGTGTGTCCCGAGAGAGCCTACTTTCAGCGTTTGTATCGGGATCTTCAGATAGTCGATCGGGCTGGCTGGCGATGCAAAATGAAGAATATAATCAAGCTCGCCGGGCACATGAATATATTTCGAAACATCATGATGATAGAATTCAAAATCTTCCAGCGGAAACAGGTTTTCAATATTTTTCAGATCGCCTGTGATCAGGTTATCCATGCCTATGACATGATATCCGTCTTTTATGAACCTGTTGCAGAGATGTGAACCAAGAAACCCGGCTGCTCCGGTGATTAATACCCTTTTTTTCATCTGTTTACTTATTTAGCAGTTAATGTGGGGCGCCCGATACTTTCATAATAAAACCCAAGCTCTTGTATCGCAACCACATCAAACAGGTTGCGTCCATCGAAAATTACTTTTTTCTTCAGGTTGCGCACAATTTTCAAAAAGTCAGGAGTACGGAATTCATTCCATTCCGTGGCAATGATCAGCGCATCTGCATTGTTCAGGCAATCGTATTGGTTTTCTGCATAGCTGATCTTGTCCCCGATAAGCCGTTTCACGTTGGACATTGCTTCGGGGTCATAGGCTGTTACTGTTGCGCCGGCGTTGATAAGCGCATCTATGATATAGAGTGCCGGAGCCTCCCGGATATCATCCGTGTTGGGCTTGAAGGCAAGCCCCCACAGGGCAAACTGTTTGCCGGAAAGATCATCGCCATAGTAGTTGCGGATCCTGTGAAAAAGATGCAGCTTCTGTTTTTCATTAACATCCATTACTGCATTCAGTATTTTAAAGTCGTAATCCACTTCCCCGGAACTCTTAACCAATGCCTGCACATCCTTGGGAAAACAGCTTCCGCCATATCCAATACCAGGAAAAAGAAAACGTTTTCCGATCCTTTCATCACTGCCAATGCCTCTTCTTACCATGTCCACATCCGCCCCAAGCCTTTCACACAATTGCGCTATTTCATTCATAAAGGATATCTTGGTAGCAAGAAAGGAATTGGCGGCATATTTAGTCAGTTCTGCCGACCGCAGATCCATAAAGATGACAGGATTGCCCTGCCTTACAAACGGGGCATACAGGTCGCTCATCAGCTTTCTCGCTTTGTCGCTGCCTGCCCCGATCACCACCCTGTCCGGTTTCATAAAATCATCCACCGCTACCCCTTCTCTCAAAAATTCCGGGTTTGACACCACGTCAAATGCTCCCAACGTTTTTAAATCCTGCCCGTTGCCCAACGCCGCTTTTGAACTTTCAATAATTGCAGCCTCTACTCTTTCGCCGGTGCCTACAGGCACGGTGCTCTTATCTACAATTACTTTATACTGTCCCGGCTGAATGATCCTGCCCAGCTCCGCTGCCACCCCCAGCACATATTTCAGATCAGCAGACCCATCCTCACCCGGGGGAGTAGGGAGCGCCAGGAAAATGACTTTTGCATTTTCCACGCCTTTAGCCAGGTCTGTGGTGAAAAAAAGCCGCTCCTCTTTCAGGTTCCTCAAAAAGATCTTTTCAAGCCCGGGCTCATAAATAGTGATCTCACCCGCGGAAAGTTTATTTACTTTATTTTCGTCAATATCAATACAGGTAACGGTATTGCCCGTCTCGGCAAAACAGGTACCCGTTACTAATCCAACATAGCCGGTACCTACAACTGCAATTTTCATTCGTAAATCAAATTAATGTTTAAAGAATTCAAGCACTTTTGTCGTGATCAGGGCAAGTTGCTCATCCTCCATTTCCGTATGAACAGGAAGTGATATTACTCTTTCCGTAAGCCAGTCAGTAACAGGCAAATGGTATGCATCGCCCCCAAAAGAAGCGAACATTTTTTGCCTGTGCGCAGGAACAGGATAATAGATCATGGAAGGAACGTTCGCTGCCGCAAGAAAATTATGCAACCCGTCCCTGTCGGCACCGTCAAGAACAAGCGTATACTGGTGGAACACATGAGTGGTAAACGGCGCAACAGAAGGTGTAGTGATATTGGGATGCCCTGCAAAGGCTTTATTATAATATGCAGCTACCTTTTGTCTTGCTGCAATATATTCGTCAAGTTTTTTCAGTTTAATGTCAAGGATAGCTGCCTGTATGGTATCCAGCCTTGAGTTGCATCCTACTACATCGTGATAGTATTTTACACGCTGCCCGTGATTGGCGATCATCTTTAATTGCGCCGCCAGCCCGTCATCGTCAGTAAATATTGCTCCCCCATCTCCATAGCAGCCCAGGTTTTTGGAAGGGAAGAAGGAAGTGCAACCGATGGTACCGATGGTGCCTGTTTTTTTCTTTTCGCCATTAGCAAAAATATAGTCTGCGCCTATAGCCTGGGCATTGTCTTCCACAACAAACAAGTCATGCTTTTTTGCAATATCCATTATAGCTTCCATGTTGGCTGCCTGCCCGTACAGGTGCACAGGAACAATTGCTTTAGTTTTAGGGGTAATGGCTTTTTCTATGGCACCGGGATCTATGCAAAAAGTTTTCTGATCCACTTCAACAAAAACAGGCTTCAGCCTTAGTAAGGCAATTACCTCCGTAGTAGCTATATATGTAAATGAAGGCGTGATCACTTCATCGCCTGGCTGCAAGCCAAGCGCCATCAGCGCAATCTGCAATGCATCTGTGCCATTAGCGCAGGGTATCACATGTTTTACGCCCAGGTATTGCGAAAGATGCAGCGCAAAATCCTGGACAGGTTTGCCGTTAATAAAAGCGCAATTGTCAAGCACACTCTGAATAGCAGCATCTATATCCGGTTTAATGTGGAGATACTGCTTTTTTAGATCAACCATCTGGATTGGCGTCATAAAGGGTAGTATTATTTTAAATGGCTGCAAAAATAGCAAAATATGTATTGGATGAGTAATACACATTAGTTTTGTAACATATTTTAATTCTTCAGTTAGTGATAACTATATTTTACAATTGCTTTATTGCACTGTATGCTGCCGGGATCAGGCTGGCTGCTTTCTGGAATCCCAAGGCACGATTGTGGGTAAAGGGAAGAAAGGGGCTGTTTAAAAAATTAGCGGAAAGAGTTTCTCAATTACCAAATGATAAACATCGCCGGAGAATATGGATGCATTGCGCCTCACTGGGTGAATTTGAACAGGGGCGCCCCGTTCTTGAAAAGCTTAAAGAAAAATATCCTGAAGCGATGATCATAGTGAGCTTCTTTTCCCCATCGGGATATGAGATACGTAAAAACTATGCACTGGCGGATATTGTTTGCTATCTGCCGCTGGACACTCCTGCTAACGCAAAACAGTTCGTTGACATCATCAAACCGACACTGGTGCTTTGGATCAGGTATGAATTCTGGATGCATTACCTGGAAGCATTAAAGCGGAGAAATATTCCTTTGCTGCTGGTATCGGGATTACTTAGAGATCCGTCATATTTTGCCGGATTTTATAATGCTTACCGGCGCAGGCTTTATGATGCATTTACACACTTTTTTGTGCAAACGGAGGGCTCTGCCGTATTATTCAGGAATATGGGGTTTGCAGACAGGGTAAGCATCTCCGGGGATACCCGTTTTGACAGGGTTATTGAAATAGCGGATCAGTTTGAGCCTGTCGCGCCTGTTGCTGCTTTTTGTGAAGGTCACCGTGTATTGGTGGCAGGCAGCACCTGGACGGAAGATGAAGAGGAGCTGACGCATTATGTGCGGGCAAACAACAACATCCGCTTTATTATTGCCCCGCACGAAACAGATGTTGAAAACATCAGGGATGTGCAAAAAGAATTTCCCCGTTCTGTTTTATATTCTGAGCTCGCAGCAGCCGGTAATACGGGCATACTCCCCGGCGACATCAATACGCTCATCATTGATAATGTGGGCATGCTGTCGAGGCTGTATCACTATGCGGATATTACTTATGTAGGAGGCGGCTTTGGCGATGACGGGCTGCATAATATACTCGAAGCGGCAGTATACGGCAAGCCTGTTTTTTTCGGGCCGGTGTACGACCGCCATTATGAAGCGGTAGATATGGAAGCGGCAGGCGGAGCTGTGAGCGTGCAAAATGCGCTGGAGCTTGAAGCAAAGCTTAATGAACTGTGGAATGATGCTGTATTGTTAAACCAACGGGGTGAAGCAGCGAAAAGCTATGTATACCGGAATGCAGGGGCCACGGAGCATATCTTATCTTATATCTACAAAAACCGTCTCCTTACGAGTTGATCAAACTGCTTTACAAAGGGATGATCTTCCTTCCATCCCAGCTTCAGCTTCAGCTCCCGCTGGATCCAGAATTCGGCTTCGGGGTATATGGAGAAATGGTTGATGGTTTTGAGCGAACGTTCATACATGGCTTCATCGCCGCGGAATAATTCGGTAATAAAAATATAACGGTCATTTAATCCTATGGCTTTCTTAATATCTCTCAGCGGCTCCTCTTTCAGCTTTTCCGCCAGCTCTGTTTTTTTCTCCGATAATTTCTCATTCAGTGATTCGCCCCATTTGCCTATTACGTCATTCAGTTCCTGTACCTGCGGCTGATGTGCAAGGGTTGGCACTTCTTCCAGCACGTTAAAAGCAGGTACTTTTACCTGCACTTCTTCTGTATTCGCCGGCGCTTTATGCTGCTGTAATGATACAGGCGCTTCTTCTTTTTGGAGAAGTATACCTGTATCGCCGGCATTGTCCGGTTGATCCACGGTTACGCTTATTTCTCCTGTAATACCTGCCGGCATTACTACCGCTATTTTCCTGCGGACAGTTGTACCAGACTGTTGTTTTACCAGGAAAAGCTCCGTTTGCAACATCTGCAGCACATGAAGCAACTGATCGGGTGAAGCGTTTTGCCGATGTAATTCTTCTAATTTATCTATTAAAAGCCCGATGCGTTCCATCCGAATATGGTATTTTTGAGCGTCTTGGTACTAGTTAACCACAATATGCCATACTGCTTTGTGAAAAGTGAGAAGATAAAGGTGAATGAAGGTTTCACATCTCACTTCTCACCTCTGACGAAAATATGGCATATTACCATTAGCTCAGCACTGTTTATAAATTAAAATAATATTCGGGGTGAAGTTACAAACACCTTGCCATAAAATAAACACAAAATGTTCATAGAACCACATATACAGGGAGAGCGAAGAGGCTGGATTGAAGTGATATGCGGGTCTATGTTCAGCGGTAAAACGGAAGAGCTGATCCGGCGTTTAAAACGTGCGCGCATTGCTAATATGAAAGTGGAGATTTTCAAGCCGTCTGTTGACAAAAGATACCATGAAGAAGAGATCGTATCACATGACGAAAATTCTGTTTTTTCAACGCCGGTTGACTTTTCGGAAGACATATTATTATTAAGTAAGGACGTGGATGTAATAGGCATCGACGAGGCGCAGTTTTTTGACGATAACATCGTAGCCGTATGCAATCAGCTTGCTTTGCGTGGCATCAGGGTAATAGTGGCAGGACTTGATATGGATTACCAGGGTAAACCATTTGGTCCGATGCCCGACCTGCTGGCTATTGCCGACTATATTACCAAGCTGCATGCTATCTGTGTAAAGTGTGGTAATATTGCCAGCTTTTCTTACCGGAAAATACCACAGGAGGACCAGGTAGTGCTTGGAGAACGGGATATTTATGAGCCGCGCTGCAGGTATTGCTACCAGTTGAAGTGATAAGTGGTAAGTGATAAGTGGTAAGGTACACATAGGAATATTCGATTTTTAATAATGAATGCATCAAAACATATTTTCGCTTTATTGAAGAAAGACCTGCTGCTTGAATTGAGGCAGCAGTATACTTTTTACGGGGTGCTGCTCTATATTGCTTCTACGGTTTTTGTGTTGTACCTCACTATTCAGCAGCCCGACAGTAATGTATGGAATGGGATATTCTGGATGATACAACTGTTTATCTGCGTAAATGCAGTTGCCAAAAGCTTTTTGCAGGAAAGCAGGGGGCGCATGCTGTATTTTTATTCCGTGGCAGGTCCTGTGCAGTTCATTATTGCCAAGCTGATCTACAATGCGCTTATTATGCTGCTGATGAGCCTGGTAAGCCTGCTTTTGTTCAATGTTATGCTGGGCAGCCCTATTATCAATTTCGGGCAGTTTGTTGCTATAGTTTGTCTTGGCTCTGTCAGCCTGAGCTTTGTATTTACCATGCTGGCGGCTATTGCTGCCAAAGCGCAGCAGCAGGCTTCGCTTATGGCTATCATGGGATTTCCTGTTATCATACCTCAGTTGCTGCTGCTGATGCGGATATCCAAGGCCGGGCTGGGCGAAACTTTCAAAGGAGGAGCGCTTTCAGATATGGTGTGGCTGCTTGCAGGGCTGAATATATTAGTGGTGCTGATGTCGGTTATTCTTTTTCCTTTTTTGTGGAAGGACTAAACATTATTGCGTATTCATCAAATTGATGTAGGTTTGCCACTGTAATAATTTTTATATAGGATGAGAAGATCCTGGTGGAAGATACTTTGTACGGTCTTGCTTTTATATACCCTGGTAGGAGGGCTATTACTGGATGTTCCCCGCAAAAAAATCCTGAACGAGACAATCCGGAATATTTATTTTCATGTGCCATTATGGTTTGGCATGATGATACTGTTTACCTGCTCGGTTATTTATGCGGTAAAATACCTTCGCAAGCCTGATTTAACAAACGATATTTATGCTACTGCGTTTGCTGCTACCGGCACTTTATTTGGTGTGCTGGGGCTGATAACAGGCGCTATATGGGCGAAATATACCTGGGGTAAACCCTGGAGCAATGATATCAAGCAGCTTGGCGCAGCTATGGCCCTGCTGATATATGCCGCTTTTTTCGTATTAAGGAATTCAATCACCGATATAGACAAGCGCGCAAGGGTAGCTGCGGTATATAATATCTTCGCATTTGCTATGTTATTCCCGGCTTTATGGATCGTACCCCGTCTTGTTGAATCCCTTCATCCGGGAGGCGCCGGCAACCCGGGAGCCGATCCGAGAGATATGGATGCCCGGATGCGTATTGTTTTCTGGCTTGGCGGCGTACCGGGGTTCACTTTGCTTGGCGTATGGATCACCACCCTTATCATCAGGTTCAGAATGATCGTCGACAAAAATTTGTTACATGGCTAAATCCTTTTATAAGAAGCTTCTTTTATCTGTTTTAGGCTTTTGTTCGGCTGCTATCTTATTCGCCCAGGAAAAAGTGGAGATGGCTGACGGCATGCGCAGCAACGGAAAGATATATGTAGTGGTAGCTGTTCTTGCCGTTATCCTGGCAGGACTCTTCCTCTTCCTGATAAATATTGACCGGAAAGTGACCCGGCTCGAAAAAGAAAGACAGAAGCAATAATAATTTTGCTTCTGAGTTTTACTGCTGACGATTGAACCTTTAAAAACATTGCTATATGTCTACACAAACGGAGTATAGTTTCTTCGATGCCGTTTCGGCAAGCTTTGATAAAGCAGCAAAATTTACTGCCTGGGATCCCGGCATACTCGAACAGATAAAGCAGTGCAATTCTGTTTACCGGATGTTCTTTCCTGTAAGGATCGGCGACAAAATAGAGGTCATAAAAGCCTACAGGGTACAGCATTCCCATCATAAAACACCCTGCAAAGGAGGTATCAGGTTCGCGACCAGCGTTAATCTTGACGAAGTGATGGCACTGGCTGCGCTTATGACCTACAAATGCGCTATTGTGAATGTTCCCTTTGGCGGCGCAAAAGGCGGTATTAATATTGACCCAAAGAAATACACGCCCTATGAACTGGAGAAGATCACCCGCAGGTATACACATGAGCTTATTAAGAAAAATTTTATAGGTCCCGGAACGGATGTTCCGGCGCCGGACTATGGCACAGGCGAAAGAGAGATGTCGTGGATACTGGATACTTACATGAGCATGCGCCCCGGCGAAATAGACGGGCTGGGCTGTGTTACCGGAAAACCCGTAAGCCAGGGTGGTGTAAGGGGCAGGAGAGAGGCGACGGGGTTGGGCGTTTTTTATGGCATAAAGGAAATTTGTTCCATGCCCGACCTTATGCAAAAGGCAGGGCTTGATACCGGTATAAAAGGGAAAAGAGTGATTGTACAGGGGCTGGGAAACGTGGGTTACCACGCTGCAAAGTTTTTCAGGGAAGGAGGCGCTATCATTGTTGGGCTTGCCGAATTTGAAGGCGCTATATACAATCCCACCGGGCTTAATGAAGAAGAAGTAGTAAAACACCGGAAGAAAGAAGGCACTATACTTAATTTTCCCGGTGCAGAAAACATATTATACTCTGCCGATGCGCTGGAAAGGGAATGTGATATACTTATACCCGCGGCGCTGGAAAATGTCATTAACGGTGAAAATGCATCCCGTATAAAGGCTAAGATCATTGGGGAAGCGGCAAATGGTCCCCTCACTCCTGACGCAGATGAGATCTTTATCAAAAAAGGAGTGCTCGTGGTACCTGATATGTATCTCAATGCAGGCGGGGTAACGGTAAGTTATTTTGAGTGGCTGAAGAACCTGAGCCATGTGCGTTACGGCCGCATGGAAAAAAGATTTACCGAAAACCAGAACAGCATTATCCTTGAGCAGATAGAGCAGCTCACCGGTAAGCAGGTGCGTGCTGCTGAAAGGCAGCTCATCATGCACGGGGCTGACGAAGCCGATCTTGTATACAGCGGGCTTGAAGAAACAATGATCGGCGCGACCAGGGAAATTATTGATGTCTGGAAGAGTAACCCTGAAATTCCCGACATGCGCACGGCGGCGTATGTAGTTGCCATAAACAAGGTGGGCACCAGCTATTCGGAGCTGGGTATTTTCCCTTAATATCTATTAAGGTGATGGGGAAAGGAAAGAATTTAAAAAGCACAAATAAAAAAGGTTTTGATTACTATTAATCAAAACCTTTTTTGTGGGAGCACACGGGCTCGAACCGCGGACCCTCTGCTTGTAAGGCAGATGCTCTGAACCAACTGAGCTATGCTCCCTCTTCGTTTGTAGAACTTGTTGCCCTTATGTTTGATTAAGGGAGTGCAAAGATAAGTGTTGGATTATTTTGACAAAATATTTTCTAAAAAATTATTCCATTCACATGTAAAAATCATTCAATTCACATCTCGTCAGGTTACTTATCTTTGTACTCCATCCCTTGACAATAAAATCCAGCTATCTGTCTTCTAATCCATATACCGATTTTCCTTTAGGAAGACCCCGGTCATTATCTAATCTGTCGCCTGACCATCCTTGTCCGGGACTGGATTGATGCATTCAACAAAAACTAAAAATAAAGGAGTGTATGTCTCCTTGTTTGTTAATTAACGGAAAACAATGTGGTCTGCTAACTGCCGTAATCGGCGGTATATGTCTGTTAATATTGGTATTACTGTCCGGTGATAGCAATGCACAGACGATCTGTGCTTTTGACCAGGTCAACAATTCTCTTAAACGAGCTGACACGAGCGTGAAAGCAAGGATGCTGCTCAATGAAGAAAGCATCAGGAATATTATTCTCCAGCGGAAAAAGCAACCATTGCTCCAGAAAAGAGAAATGCAGGTATATACCATCCCTGTAGTAGTGCATGTGCTGCACACCGGGGAAGCAATCGGGAATATATACAACCCCAGCGACGATCAGATCATAGCAACCATCAATTATCTTAACGAAGTATACAGCGGAACATGGCCGATGCTAACTCCGGCAGGAACAGATGCTGCCGGCGATATAGGGCTTCGCTTTGTTTTGGCAAAAAGAGATCCAGGCTGCAATCCTACAAACGGGATAGACCGGGTTGACATGTCTGCCAATGCAGATTACGTGGCAAATGGCACAAGCACAGACCTGAGCAGCGATGTAGCATTAAAAGCCTCTGTCGTTTGGGACCGGTCGGCATACTATAATATTTATGTTGTTAATAAGATTAATGGACTGGACGGAAGCGAGGGTGCGGCTGTTGGCGGGTTTGCTTATTTTCCTACAACAAGTATTGTAGACGGCACGGTGATACTGGCAAAGGAAATGGCTGCCGGATCAAAAATACTCGTTCATGAAATAGGGCATGCGTTTTTCCTGTATCACCCGTTTGAAGGATCGGCAAATGCTGATGAATGCCCTGCAGGCGACGGAGACCTGATAGACGATACGGATCCTGTTTCTTATAATATTTCTACAGGTGGTGTTATAGATTTTTCCTGCCGTACAGGCGCGAATCATTGTAATAATGATCAGCCATATTCTATCAGGACGGAAAATAATTTTATGAATTATACCTCCTGCTATTCGTTGTTCACTCCGGGGCAAAGAGATCGCATACAGGCCTGCATCCTGCTGCCCGACAGGAGCTCGCTGATCAGTTCTGCGGCAATCCTGCCCCCTTATGAAGCGCCGGTCTGCACTCCAAAAATCAATTTTGAACAGAAGTATCTGTCATTGGAAAGGAGAGGAACAACTGTAGCAGGGTGCAGAAAATATACTGACTATAAAATTGGACTGAATATCGGCAACAGCCCTGATGCAGATGCAGTGGCTGCTGTTTCGGTTGAAAGCGCTTCAACAGCAAAAGAAGGGATGGATTACAGCTTTCCGTCAGGTAAGACTGTATTGTTCCCTGCCGGACTGCGCGACACGCAGCATATTGTAATAAGAATATACCAGGATGAAAATGTACCGGAATCAAAGCTGTTGAGGCTTGGCTTTTCGGTGAATAGCAATGGAGGCAGTACTGTTGCCGGCACAGCCATCCCTGTTACAGATATCACGATAGAAGCATGCAGAACGTCTCCTTTAATTCCCGGAAATGTTACTTCTGCCGAAATAGGTAATGATGCACCTGTTTCTGTTAACATTAAATTTTTTGATGCCACAGTTCAGCGCTCCCGGCTGCAGATACTTTACACTGCTGAAGAATTACGGAAGGCAGGAATGTCTGCGGGAAATATTACAGACATTTCCTTTGTGGTGCAAAAGCAAACGGTAGCTACTTTCGAAGATATACATTTCAAAATGGGGCATACCACCTATGCCAGCCTGGTGAATAATGGCATACTGAATAAGGTAAATGATTTAACGGAAGTATTAGCTCTTTCAACATATACTACCGTGGATGGCTGGAATACCTTTAAGCTGTCCTCTCCATTTTACTGGAACGGGACTGATAATATTGTCCTGGAACTATGTATAGAAAACGGCACTGTTACCGGCAATGGGTATGATGAGGTACAGGCTTTCAGCAGCAATTTGCCGGATGATACAGGAGATATTATTTTTGGAGAAGTTGCCGGCTGCGACCAGCCGCTCACTTCATTCGGCTATTTCTCCAACGGTCTTAAGCCTGTAATAAAATTTGATTGTACGATTGCCGGCAATCCGATACAAAGCCAGAAGATCACATCCAGAACGGAGTATCTTGGTCCTTATGCAGAAATATTCTTTTATGATAACTCCTCCCCCAGGAAAATAATCGGCAAGGTAAAAAACTTAAGCAGCTTTAATTATGGCTGTACCCAAATGAGCATCGACAGGAGCGGGGAAGGAACAGCGGCTTTCTGGAACAGCGATATTACGCAATTTCTTGCTCAAAAGACTTTCTTTATTACACCTCAATTCAATGATCCGTCGGGGAAGTATGAGCTTACTCTTTATTTCAGCGATCGCGAAAAAGCCGGTTATGAAAGCAGCACAAGTCAAAGCTGGAATAATACAATGCTTATAAAAACACAGGTGCCGGTTTCCGATATTACTCCCCAGCAACCCCAGGCTGATAAAGTGGAAGTTGCTGCCGTAACACGCCGCCAGTCTTATGGAAACGGATATGCAGTGACGGCTGTTGTATCCACCGGCTTTTCGGGATATGGCATTGGAGTGATAAATACCGCCCTTCCTGTGGAATGGGGAAAGATAGCGGCAAAAGCAAAAGACAATGATGTATTGATAGAATGGCAAACTGTATCAGAAAACAACAACAGTTATTTTGAAGTGGAAACAGGTAAGAATGGTACAGACTTTACTTCTATAGCCACAATCACTGCGATTGGTACTTCTTCCACGCCGAATCAGTACAAATACCTGCACAGAGATCCCGCTTCAGGGAAATTGTATTACAGGATCAGGCAGGTTGACAGGGATGGTAAAAGTTCCTACAGCCCGGTAGTGTCTGTCAGCATCGGCAACAATAATGCTTATAAACCTACGCTTTATCCTGTGCCGTCCGGCTCACAGCTAACTATAGATTTTCACAAGCCGGCACTTAATCCTGTGATCGAAATATTAAGCAGCGATCTGAAAGTGCTCTCGGTATACAGGAAGAGGGGTGCTCCGTCCAGCGAGCAAATTATGATCGGTCATTTTCCCGCAGGCGCTTATCTCGCAAGGATCAGTTTTGAAGGCAATACCTGGCTCGTACGTTTTATCAAGTTATGACAATATACCGACGGAGCATGATGGTCGCCAGTTAATATGTTCCTAACTTAGCAAAGTACTAAATTGGATTGCTTTCCGTCTTTAAATGAATACTTTGAATCTTTCCGTGGGGAACTGTACTTCAAAAACTAAACGGCTACACCTGTTCAGGTACTGCGGCTTCGTCCTCATGTTATTTCTTGCCGGCAACGCGACAGCTCAATCACAGATGGAGGCCGCCACGGAACATTTCTGGCTTTGGTCCTTCCTCGGCAGGTTACATCCCATGATCGTCCATTTCCCCGTGGGATTGCTTGTATTTGCGCTGGTAATGGAGATCATTGGCCGGAAAAGTCAGACATATAATGCTGCAATAAAGCTCCTGGTATATGCAGGCGCCTTATCTGCTATTATCGCTGTTGCTTTTGGACTGTTGCTGTCCAAAACAGAAGAATACGGGAGTAATTTGCTCTCCATGCATCAATGGACCGGAATTGCTACCATGCTGTTTTCCATAATTTGTGCATGGAGCTATCGTACGGGCAACCGTACGGCGCAGAAAATATTATTAGGACTTACTGTGGCAGGTGTAACTATAGCTGGTCACTATGGCGCTTCGCTTACCCACGGTGATGATTACCTTTCCGGTGTATTGCCCGGCGCCGCTCCTGATCCTGCTGATAAAAAACAATATACGCTGGCAGTGCAGGAAGGCCCGCTCAGCGAAGAACAGGTTCAGGAGCTTACCCTGCAGGTGCGTACCATACTTGCACACAATTGTTATAACTGTCATGGGTCGGCCAAGGTAAAAGGCGAGCTCAGGCTGGACACCAGGGAATTTATAATGAAAGGTGGTGAGCATGGCGAAGTGCTGGTTCCCGGTGACCCGAAAGCAAGTGAGATGATACACAGGGTGTCGCTGCCGAGAAGTGATAAAAAAGCAATGCCTTCAAAGGGAAAAGGATTGACAAAAGAAGAGATCGCTATCCTGGAATACTGGATAAAAAAGGGTGCGCCATGGCCTTCCGGCGAGCTGAAAAGCCTCTACCGGGTAGCGGAGCTTGCTCCCCGTATGCCGGAGATACCATCGGCAACCAAAGATCTTACAAGCCCTATTGATCTTTTCGTAAACGAATATTTCCGGAAAAACAAAATAGAGTGGAAGACTCCTGTTGACGACAGAACCTATATCCGCAGAGTATACCTCGATGTTACGGGACTTATCCCTTCACCCGATTCCGTAGACGTTTTTGTAAATGACAAAACGGAAGGAAAGCGGGAAGCGCTTGTTTCCAGGCTGCTTGACCGTAACGACGACTATGCCCAGCACTGGCTTAGCTTCTGGAATGATGCTTTGCGTAATGACTACACCGGTACCGGTTATATTACCGGCGGCAGATGGGATATCACTAAGTGGTTATACAGTTCACTTAATAGCAATAAACCGTACAACACCTTTGTACAAGAGCTGATCAGTCCTTCTGAAGCATCACAGGGGTTTATCAAAGGCATCAAATGGCGCGGAACGGTGAACGCCAGCCAGCGCACAGAAATGCAGGCGGCACAAAATGTTGCACAGGTTTTCCTGGGGCTGAACCTGAAATGCGCTTCCTGCCACGACAGCTTTATCAGCGACTGGAAACTTGATGATGCGTATGCCTTTGCCAACCTGTTCTCTGACAGTATACTGGAAGTCAACCGCTGCGATAAACCTACGGGACGTATGGCAGGGCGCAGGATATTGTATAAAGAGCTGGGGGAAATAGACGCTGCCGCGCCAACACCGGAGCGGCTTAAGCAATTGGCCGATTACCTGGTACAGCCTAAGGACGGGCGGTTATACCGCACTGTTGTAAACCGTATATGGGCGCAGGTGATGGGCCGTGGCATCGTGGAACCTGTAGATGTGATGGACAATGAGCCCTGGAGCCAGGACCTGCTCGACTGGATGGCTGCTGACTTTACCGCTACCGGATACGATATTAAAAAGCTGCTTTTTAAAATACTTACTTCCAGAACATACCAGTTACCATCTGTAAGTGTAAAACAGGCTGAAGAAATCACAGCGCCTGATTTTGTATTCACAGGTATGCTGCGCCGCAGGCTCACTGCTGAAGAATTTGCCGATGCAGTAAGCAAGGCGCTCGAACCTGTTTACCCCGACAGTGAAGTGGTATACAGGTTGCTGCCTGAAGAAATAAAGAATGAAATACCTTTTGCGCGTGCTGCATTGGTGGAAAATGACGGGTTTCAAACTGCATTGGGCCGTCCCAACAGGGAAACGGTCTCTACAAGCCGCGCTTCGCAGGCGAGCCTGTTGCAGGCGCTGGAGCTTACCAATGGCGCTAAGTTCAATGATGCGATGAAAAGAGGTGCGGCAAAATGGAAAAACCAATATCCCCAGTCGGAAATGCTGGTAAAACAAGTGTACAGGAATACTATAGGAAGGCTGCCCGATAAGGCAGAGGAAGATATAGCTGTAGGGGCGCTCGGCAGGCAGCCCACGGAAGCGAAGGTGCAGGACTTTATGTGGGCAATGGCGCTGCATCCCGAATTCCAGTTGATCTATTAGTGCTAGATCAGGTGAGAAGTGAGACGATAAATGTGAGTATCTCACGTTTATCGTCTGTCGTTTCACGTTTAATATAACACCGGGAATGATCCCCTGAAACACCAGTAAAGATTTTTTAATTTTATTAAAAAAACAGGAATGAAACAAGGTTGGAACCGGCGCGATTTTATCAGGCAAACCAGTGCAGCCACGCTTGCTGCCATGGCTGCCGGTGCGCCTGTAGCCAGTATGTTGAGTGGCTGCAATACCGGTAAAAAGAAAATCATTGGCGATACTACCGCCGATACGGTTATTCTTCTCTGGATGGCAGGGGGAATGGCACATACCGAGACATTTGATCCTAAAAGATATACTCCTTTCGAAAAAGGGATGGAAGGCAACCGTGTACTGAGCACTTTTCCTTCAAAGCCTACAGCGCTTGATGGCATTCATTTTTCAGAAGGGCTGGAATCTATTGGCAGCGTAATGGATAAAGGCGCCCTCATCAGGTCTTATGTGGCGGCGGATATGGGACATATATTACATTCCCGCCACCAGTACCACTGGCATACCTGCTACGAGCCGCCACAGACGGTAGCTGCCCCGCATATCGGGGCATGGATCGCCAACCTGATGGGACCGAAAAATCCTGTGATCCCTGCTTTTATAGATATAGGGCAGCGGCTCACACTGGGAGAAGGAGAGGAGCTGAAAGCTTTTCATACTGCCGGGTTCCTGGGCAGCGAATATGCTCCTTTTATGATCCCGGATCCCAGCGAAGGGCTTGAAAGCGTGCGCCCACCGGTAGGCATGGACGCCAAACGTTTTGAACAGAGAAATAAATTATACAATGATCTTATCAGTAAAAGCCCATTGGGCGAAATGGGAAGTGATTATCAGAAAGAATCACTTAAACGCAGCATGGAGCAGGCATATATGCTGCTGAATTCTCCCGAAGCAAAGGCTTTTGATCTCAGCCGGGAGCCTAAAGAAATATATGATATCTACAATACCGGCCGCTTTGGTCTCGGTTGCCTGCTTGCCCGCCGCCTCACAGAGCAGGGCGCCAGGTTCATCAGCGTTACAACGGAATATGTTCCTTTCATGGGATTTGATACGCATGAGAACGGCCACACGAGGATGGTTGATATGAAGAAAATGATTGACGGCCCTGTTGCCCAACTGGTAAAGGATCTTGACAAAACCGGTCATCTCGACAGGACGATGATCATTCTCGCCAGCGAATTCAGCCGCGATATGATGGTGGAGGGAAGACCCGATGCCAAAGTGCAGGAGCAGGTAAACCAGCCTGATATCCTGAACGATCTGAAATTCTACGGCATGCACCGTCACTTTACCGACGGCTGTTCTATCCTTATGTTCGGAGGTGGCATCAGGAAAGGATTTGTATATGGTAAAACAGCGGATGAACGTCCTTGCAAGTCGGTAGAAAACCCTGTTAAGATAGACCAGATCCACCAGACTGTTTATCACGCGCTGGGCATACCCGAAGATACGCAGTATGATATAGAGAAGCGCCCGTTCTACACCACTCCTGATGGTAAAGGCAAGCCTGTAATGGAGCTGCTGGGAAAAGAAACTCCAAAAGAAGTGAAAGCGTAATGATAAAAACATATTATTATTGTCAGGAATTGACAGGAACGGTTTCTGTCTTCTTCTTTACAATAATATGATGAAACATGCGATCCTTTCCCGATATAGGAAAACAACTTGAAGCAATCATACCCCCTGAGCGGATCAAAACCCGGCTTATAGATCTTGTGGCTTACGCTTCAGATGCAGGTTTTTATTACCTGCGGCCCAAAGCGGTTGTTCAACCCGTTTCCGAAGAAGAGGTACAAAAGCTGTTTGCTTTTTCCCGGGAGCATCGTATCCCGCTTACATTCCGCGCAGCAGGCACAAGCCTGTCGGGGCAGTCTGTTACCGATGGTATACTGGCGGATATCAGCCAGCACTGGAGAGGCGTTTTTCCTGAGCAGGACGGCGCTACGGTCAGGGTGCAGCCGGGAATAACAGGGGCGATGGTAAATGCTCATTTGAGAAAGTTCAGGAGAAAGATCGGTCCCGATCCTTCAAGCATTAATTCCGCAATGATGGGGGGCATCCTCTCCAATAATTCCAGCGGCATGTGCTGTGGGGTACATCTTAACGCCTATCATACTACCAGGCATATACGCTTTATCCTCCCCGACGGGAAAATATTCTCTACTGCCCTGGCAACTGATTATGACCGTTTTGAAAAGGAATGCCGCCCTATTCATGATACCATCTCAAGGTACAGGGACGCAATTATGGCGGACAAAAAGCTGCATGACCGCATAAGGCACAAATACCAGACTAAAAATACAGTAGGCTATGCGCTCAATGCTTTCATTGACCATCACCATCCGCTTGATATATTGGCGCACCTGCTGATAGGAGGGGAGGGTACATTGGGCTTTATCGCAGAGGCCATACTCGAAACTGTTCCTGACCATCCTTTCAAATCAACAGGGCTGCTCTATTTTCCGGATATCTATAAAGCCTGTGAGGCAATAGTGCCATTGATCGAACTGCAGGCAGAAGCTGTTGAGCTGATGGACAGGGCTTCCTTACGGTCTATAGAGCATATCGAAGGAGTGCCTGCAATATTTAAAACACTCCCGCCGGAAGCTGCAGCTTTGCTGATAGAGTTCCAGGGAAATACGGAAGCAGAAGTATCTGAAAAAAGAAATGCTTTTGTGTCGATAGCTCAAAAGCTTTCCATGCTTGAAGCGCCCGTTTTTACAGAAGATAAAAAACAGCAGGCATTCCTGTGGAAATTGCGTAAGGGAATGTTCCCTGCAGTAGGAGCAGTGCGACAAAGCGGCACTACAGTGATCCTGGAAGATATAGCCTTCCCTGTACCAAAACTGGGAGACGCCATTGTTGACCTGCAGTCACTGTTTCAAAAACATGGATATGATAATGCTATTATTTTTGGTCATGCCAAGGACGGCAATATTCATTTTGTAGTTACGCAGACTTTTAACGAAGGCTCGGAAGTTCAGCGTTATGCGCGCTTTATAGAAGATGTAGTGGAGCTGGTCGTAAACAAATATGATGGCGCCCTCAAAGCAGAACATGGCACCGGGAGGAATATGGCTCCTTTTGTAGAGACTGAATGGGGAAGCGATGCATACCAGATCATGAAAGGGATCAAGGAGGCCGTTGACCCGGACAACCTGCTGAATCCGGGAGTGATCATTAACGATGACCGTAATGCCCACCTGAAAAATCTTAAGCCATTGCCTACAGTGGAGGAAGAAGTAGATAAGTGTATAGAGTGCGGCTATTGCGAACATGTATGTCCGAGCAGAGACCTTACGCTGACTCCCCGGCGACGCATCGTAGTGAGGAGGGAACTGGCCCTGCTAAAAGGATCAGACAATCCGGTTAAGTATAAGGAGCTACAGCAGCAATATGTATATGACGGACTTGAAACCTGTGCCGTGGACGGGCTTTGTGCCATGGCATGTCCTGTAGATATTAATACGGGGGATCTGGTAAAACGGCTTCGTGCAGAACAACATTCTCCCCGGGGAGAAAAGACTGCTGTCTGGGTTGTAAAATATTTTTCTGCAACCGTGCATACAATAAAATTTGCGTTGCAATCCGGCCAGATCGTTAACAGGATTTTCGGAAAGTCTGCCATGACCAGGCTCACAACAGGTATAAGGAAGATCATCCCGGCATTTCCCCAATGGTCACCGCAACTGGCTGCGGGAGCAACGATAAAAAAAGCTACTGCTGATAATAATACCAATTATTCCACCAGCATAGTATATTTCCCCGCATGTATCTCAAGAATGATGGGCGGGCTGCACGGTAAACAGGATATTGCAGCCGTTTTTACGCGTGTTTCAGAAAAAGCCGGCATCAGGGTACTGACCCCTGGCAATATAAATACTTTGTGCTGCGGCCAAATGTTTTCTTCAAAAGGCTATCGTGAAGCATACGCGCTGATGTGCAATAAAACAATTGCTTCATTATGGGATATCACTAACAAGGGGAAAATAGCTGTTGTGCTGGATGTAAGCTCCTGTACCCATACCCTGCTGCATTGCCGCAAAGTATTATCACCGGAAAACCAGGCAAAGTTCGATGAGCTCCGTATCATAGACAGCGTTGAATATATAGATAAATACATACTGCCTTCCGTGAAAGTGGTGCAAAAGAAACCATCTGTAGCCCTGCATCCTGTTTGTTCTGTCCGTAAGATGAATGCTACTGATACGCTGGTGAAAGTAGCTAGGCATTTTGCCGACAGGGTGGAGATACCAAAGCATGAGGGCTGTTGTGGTATGGCCGGGGACCGTGGCTTCCTTTTCCCGGAACTGACACAAGCGGCTACTCTTGAAGAAGCTAAAGAAATAAAGGTAAAACAGTGCGATGGGTATTATTCTACTTCAAAACCCTGTGAAATGGCAATGAGCGAGGCGGTAGGCAAACAGTTTGAATCCATTCTTTATCTTGTAGATGAAACCACCTAAGCATGATCGGGCGCATTTCAATTTTTTGCTTCATGCACAACTTTTCTGTCGCTGATAGCCACCGGCGCAGGGTGGTGATCCCGCTAATGCTCCACATCTCTTTAATTCTGCCTGAAAGGTTTCGAACACTTGTAGCAAGATGCATGGGTCTGGGAGGGGAGTTACATTATCGCTTCGCCAGGCTGAATATAAATGCAACCCGAAGCCCCAATGACTGCAGGGTATAGTTCCTGCCGGCAATATCAGCCTCGTATTTGAGCCCAAACGTAAAACAGCTACCCCGCTCTCCTACCTCCAGGCTGTAACCACCGGTAAGGGCTGCTGCCACTCCATCACGAGAATTATTATCCGTATCGTTGCGCACCACTTTGCAATATCCTGCCTGTGGCTCCAGGAAAAAGCCTGTTTTGCCTTCTTCGGAAAAAATTGCACGGTAACCGGCCTTAATTGAAATATAACCGATCATCCGGTCTTTATCGGATTGCCTGCCGGGGAAAAAGCCACCGTCCAGCAACTCCAGGGTTACAACCCTGTTGCCGGCTTCAGATACGGTAAGATTGTAAGCCAGGAACAGTCCATAGCCGATTTTACTTTTGTCCGAATCTTTGCCTATCATTTTCAATACCGCTAACTGCGCATACGAAATTTGAGAAAAACTAACGGCAAGTAATATAAAAAGAAAGCCTTTGAATCTCCGGGGTGTTCTGAGGTTCATATATTATGGGGTTGATGAAAGGGATACCTGATATTATAAGTGTGTATAAAACCTCTGCTATTTAAATTCAATCTTTCTTACCTTATTCCCTTCTTTTGTATTATAATTGTAAGTCGTAACATATAAATTTCCATTAGCATCAATAGCAATTCCCTGCGGACCATTAAAAGATGCTTCCAACCCTATTCCGTCAATATCTGCCGCAAGCCCGCTTCCCGCTATTTTCTTTATGTTGCCCGCCTTGTCAATTTTATGAATGCAATTCTGAAAGTGATCTGCCAGATAAAAGTTTCCCGCCGTATCAGCAATAGCTTCCCATCCTCCAAAGTCTCCATATGTATAAGCCGGATTAGCTGTTCCGTTGGTTATATCATACAAAAACCTATAGCAGGCAACCCACATTTTACCCTGATGGTCATAAAAAATGTTTCTGGGGGTAATAATGTTATTGGTATACAAAACAGGATTCAAGCCATTAATATCTGTTTTTGTAATTGTTCCCAATGTATTATTTCCAATAAACAACGAATTTCCATCAGGGCTAACGGCAATACCTGCAAGGGGCATTTCATCTGTATAAATTACCGACATATTTGCTGATGGATCCATCTTCATAACATGCTTATTAAAATCGGTAATAAACAGGTTTCCTGTATGGCGATCAATAGCTATGTTATATGGACTTGCAAAATCCAGGTTGCCGATTTCATAATTTACTACGGTACTATCCGTTAGAGAAATCTTACGGATCAGCCTTGAATATACGTCTGCTATGTATAAGTTATCATTCCCGTCAGAAATTATCCCCCACGGACAATTAAATGTTGCACTTGCAACGGCGCCCTGCCGGTTACCAGCCTCACCTGTTCCGGCTATCGTTGTAACAATTACTTTATAGTCATACTCAAATTCCGGCCCGTCGTAAGTTTCTCCATTGATGCTCACTGATACCCGGCCCGAACCTGCACTCTCCGGTACTACAGCCTGTATGCTATCCGGGGTTGCTGTAATTATGCGTGCCTCTTTCTTGTTAATGGTAACCTTTACTTTTGAAATATCAGTAAAAAGGTTTTTTCCGTGTGCGGTTATGGTATCTCCTCCACCGGCAGACGAAGGCATGATAGATGTTAACACTGGTTTGTTCCCTTTAATCTCTTTATTGCAGGATGTTATGTATGCTGACAGACCTATTGCCGCAATTGCATACAATACTTTAAAGCCGTTTTTCATAATTGTTTGCTGTTTGAGTAAACCGCTAACGTTTTAGCGTAAGGGTTGTTGTATAACTACATGCTATATTATGAATATTCTTGCTTTCTGTCCTTGCTTTTTTTATACTCCCAGGTTTTTATCTTTTATCAGGCAAAATGCTCTTTTCCTGGTTATATTAATTTACATCGTTCCGCCTTTTATTCAGCCATAAACCCATTGTTATTGTGGAAACAATTGTAGGAGCAATACCGGGCTTTGAATAATATTGACCTGATGCATTTATATCTGTTGATTTACCAATCATACAACCGGGGCCGATATACAAATCAAGACTGATGCGATTCCTGTAATTGCGTTGAAAGCCCCAGGCTATACCAATAGTATGCACCACTCTTTTTCTTGTTTCATCAAAATAAGCATCTGAAATTGCCACATTTGTAACAGACGGTATATAAACCAACGAAAAATAATTCATATTGTTCAGAGCAGTTGTATACCCCTTGTCGGCCCGTCTGCTTCCATTATAGTAATAACGATATGCTGCTTTAACACCAGGCAGAAGTGTAAAATAAAAATTACTGCCAAAGTTTGACGAATACGAAAATGTAAAATAAGGCGACAGATAGGTTTCTGCAACCAGGGTCTGCCTGTAACCTATCCTCTTTTCATAACTTAAACCAGGTGCAATAATGTTAACCTTAAATACATTTTCCGCGTCCGGAGCATCTACCTGCGCTTTCGCATTATCAACTATTAACTGACTTGTCAGAACACAAACTGATGACCAAATCATGGCATACCTCATAACATTGATATTTAATGTTCAGCATACCCTGTTAATACAGGCAGGTTAACTAAGATTTGGTATTAAAAAGAAGAACCTTAAAGGTTTGAACGTATGGCAATGATCTTATTGAGGCAATATAATAAATACAAATGAATAATGCAACAGGCACACAAAAGAATAAATCACATGCTACAAAGCACCAATATCCACCACTAGCGCAGGTCTCCCGACCTGTGCCCTGTCAGTGTAGTTGATTTAGATATCAATACAGAAAAACAGGTATATTGCATTAAAGCTAACCATGAGCACCAAATATAAGTTTCCGGATACGGCTGCAACCTGTTTTGCAACATCAACAGCGGTTGATTGGATAGATGCTGAGAATTTTTGAAGAAAAAAGAATAACCTACGTTCACGAAAACCCGGTACGCGCCGGTTTTGCAGTGCTGTCGGAGCAATGGTTATATAGCAGTGCCATTGATTATTATATAAAAGGCAGTAAGAGGTTACCTGATGTTATAAGGGTGTATTGAACGGCAGGAAAAGTAATTTCGAGGCACAGGTCAGGAGACCTGCGCCAGAGCCAGGTAGTTTACAATGCAGCAATATTTTTCTGCAAATAATCTTTAAAACGTTTTTTGGATACAAAAGTTTCTATGAGCTTAAGTAGGATGGTTTTTTCTTCCTTGTCCAGTTCGTTGATAAGCTGCAGTTGTTCCAGGGTGGCTTTATCTTCCAGGGAAATTTCTTTGGGCAAGCTGTTTTTCTCCCCGAAATAAATCACCTCATCTATTGTTGTGCCAAAATGCTTTGCGATCAGCCCCTTCATCGCGCAAGCATATGAGCTCAGGAAATAAGGCGTGTTAAAAATACTCAGGAACCAGGCGCAAGCGTCTCGCTTGTGTCGATAACTGTTAATACCTGTAATTACTTTCAGAGGCTGGTCAATAGTTTTTACATTTAATCATGAGTTGTAAATATAAGTTTGGCGATAATGATAAGCTTTATTTTATCAGCTTTGCGGTAGGAAAAAGATTTGGAAAATAGAGGATTATCTTTATAGTGGCGCGAGAGGTTTTCACGAAAATAATTGATTGAGCTGTGCTACCATAGCAGCACAAGCGAGACGCTTGCGCCTGGGCGGGGATAGCAGTGCCGCTGATTATTATGTAAAAGACGGAAGGGGCTACCTGATATTAATAAACAGACGGCTTTATACTAAAAATCTGCATTGCAATGTCAATTATAAGGTATGCTAATACTGAAATCTCTTTAAATTTGGTTATGAGTAAGCAACCCAGCAATGCCACCCGGTTTAAAACAGCTATATACAAGACCATTTTTTTAATATGCTCAATTGTTATGTATTCATACAGCAATGCGCAAGACAAGGGAATACACTTTGATAATAATACAAACTGGAAAGGTATTTTGGCCAAAGCCAGGGCTGAAAACAAATATATTTTTGTAGATTGCTTTACTACATGGTGTGGGCCGTGTAAGTATATGAGCAATATTATTTTCCCGATGGAAGAAGTAGGTAATTTTTACAATGACAAATTTATTAATGTATCAATGCAATTCGACAGCACTATAAATGATGCAGAGAATATTAAAGCCAGATATGCAGATGCTGCCTTTATATTTGGGGAATATAAAATAAATGGTTACCCAACTTTTTTGTTTTTTAGCCCCGACGGAGAACTTTTAGATAGGAAGATCGGTAGTTGTAGTACAAAAGAGTTTATTATTATTGGAACAAATGCTTTAGATCCCGAAAAGCAATATTATACCCAAATAAAAAAGTATAATGCCGGACAACGTGATTCAATCTTTTTAAATAACCTCACTCTTATGGCACTCGCTGCTTTCGATGACTCTCTGACAGAAAAATTTTCGAAAGAATGCAATGCTATACTTAACGACGCTAATAAAAGCAAATTGAATTATCGTTTGAAACAAATAATATTTAGTAAAGAATTAAAAAGTGTTGGGGGGTGGGTTAACTTAGAAAAATGGGATAATGAACAATGGTATACTTATTCTAATAAAATCAGGAAAACATATCCTCTTTTTGCAGAAGATGTATTGTTCGATTTTAAAATCAGGGTATATCAAACTAAAAACGATTGGGGCGAATTTACTGCAACTGTTATGAAATATGCTAATAATAAATCTGTTTCATCAGACGATTTAAATAAATGCGCCTGGTTAATATTTACTAATTGCAATGATAAAAAAATCTTAAACGAGGCTTTACAATGGAGCAAACGATCATTTACCAACCAGGAAAGAATAGACCCTAATTGTATGGATACCTATGCTAATTTATTATACAAACTGGGCAGAAAAAATGAGGCGATAGAATGGGAGCAAAAAGCGCAAAAAATTGTTATTGAACAGGGTGGAGATAAAAGTTGGAGCCAAAATGTTATAGACAAAATAAACAAGGGCGAAAAAACCTGGTAATATTTTATGCAAACATCTATCGCCGTCATTACTCGTTGGTATGGCCCATGATCTGGCACATTTCAATTTTTCGCTTCATGTACATGCCCACAGCCCATGGCTCATACCTGATACCTCTCCCGCATAATCAGCCAGGTTTCTCAAATCATCTTTTTCCTGTAGGTTTGCAAAAAAAAATTAATGAAGAAGCTTTGTTATATAGTTAGTATCGTATTGCTTGCTGCATGCGGAGGGTCAAAACCAGCAGATGATAAAGTTGCGGACATTGCCCCTGCACAGGAAAAGACCAGTGTGCTGTCTGAAGCGTTTAACACTTCGTTCGGTAAGCTGCTGAGTGAATATTATTCGCTTCGGGATGCCCTTACCGCCGATGATACCGCTGCCGCGAATACTGCTGCCGCATCGCTGATCACCGCCGCCGCCGGTGTGAAGCTGGATGAATTAAAAGCTGTTGATACCGGCAATATCATTATTCCTACCGCCAAAACATATACTGACGGCATCAGCGCTGAGAGCAAAGGATTGATAGGGGAAGCTAAGATCGGCGAAAAACGAAAGGCGTTTCAGATGATATCTGCCGGATTATTTGACCTGGTAAGGACCGTACGGTATGACAAAGAAAAGATATACCTCCTGCATTGCCCGATGGCTTTCAACAATACCGGGGCCGACTGGCTGAGCAATGCCACAGAAATTAAAAACCCTTATTTTGGAAAGGATATGCTCACCTGTGGAGAAGTAAGGGATTCTGTAGTATTCAGATAAGATATGCGTTCACTTTTCTTTTGCAAGCTCAAGAAATTGCCTGTGCAATGCAATCACCTGCGGTAATACAGGCTGCTCTTCATCATTATACACTATAAAATTGCATCGCTCCATTTTTTGCTTTTCATCCATTTGCTGCTGTATTCGCTTCAATACTTCTTCCCTGCTGATATGATCCCTCTGCATGGTGCGTTGTATCCTTAGCTCCTGCGGCGCCGATATGCCTATTACATAATCCAGCAGCTTTTCTGATCCGCTTTCAAATATTAAGGCAGCTTCTTTA
>MKWG01000027.1:0-84422 GCA_001899685.1 Sphingobacteriales bacterium 44-15 | reverse complement strand
GAAAAACCTGTTGCGCAAGATACTGCCGGTTCAATTGCCCGCCGGTATAGGCTTCCGCTCCGAAAGCCGCAATGATCTGTTCCCGGAGTGTAAGATCTGTATTCATCAATCTTTTTGCAGCGGTATCTGCATAATACACGGGTATGCCCAATATTTCAAAAATACGGGCAACGGTACTTTTACCAGAGCCTATGCCGCCTGTCAGGCCAATCTTTAACAAACCGGATATTTTAATGATTTATATAAACCAAAAATCCGAAATCCTTTTTACAAAGGATCCCGGATCAGGTATCTTTAGAAGTGAGTGATTATTTTTTATCGCCGGAAGCCGCGCTGTTTAACTGCTTGCTCCATTCCATGCTGACAGCGCTCTTTTCAATACGCAGATAGCTGCCCGGGCTTACCTCAAGCGATAAGGTGCTGTCTTCGTTGATCTTATCTATTTTGCCATGAATGCCGGCAATAGTCACAATCTTATCGCCCTTTTGCAGGCTGCTCTGGAAGTTTTTGGCTTCTTTGGCTTTCTTCGTTTGCGGGCGGATCATAAAGAAATAAAACACTGCAATGATACCTACCAGCATGATCATTTGCATCATTTGGGCATTGCCCTGGGCGCCTTGCAGTAATGTAAAATAATTGCTCATATTACTTGTTTAAATTGTTGAACTAACTTTTCTTATTGACAGTAACAGTAAATTTCAGCGCATAGGTCTCCGGCTGTGTATTTGCCACCACTGTGATGGTTTTGTGATTAAGTCCCTGCTTATTCTGGCTGTTGAAGATGGCTTTAATGATACCTTCTTTGCCCGGCGCAATCGGCTCCTGTGGTTTTTCAGCCACAGTGCAGCCGCAGGAGGGACGTACATCTTTTATGATCAGCGGATGCTCGCCGGTATTTTTGAACCTGTAAGCTATTTCAATTTTTTCCCCTTCGGTGATCGTTCCCTTGTCATAGGCTGAATCAATCCATTCCACAGTGGTTAATGTAGCCGGATCGGCTGCGGTTGCAGCAGCTTCAGCCGGGACCGCTTTGCTTCCGGATTGCTGGCATGCAGCAAACAGGAAGCCTGAGATCAGCAGCAATGGAAAAAATCTTTTTTTCATGACGTATTGCTTTGGGGTGCAAATGTAAGTATTTTACCGGTACCGTCTTATTGATTTTCAAAGCATCTTAGCATACAGGCGATCCTCTTACCTTATAGAAATTTGTTATGATTTTTTGTGGGATACCTTATGAAGCTTATCCTGCGTAAGGAGGTCCTTATGAATGCTGTCCAGTATCCCGTTCACAAAATGACCGCTTTGAGGGGTGCTGTATTCCTTTGCAAGATCTATATATTCATTGATGGTCACTTTTGTGGGAATAGTTTCAAAATACAAAAACTCGCATACGCCCATTTCCATCAGTATCATATCAAGTATTGCGATACGTTCGGCATCCCAGTTTTTCAGTTTGGGTTTTATCAGTTCCTGGCATACCTGCTTTTTGTCAATCACGCATTGCAGCAGATCTTCGGCAAATTTTCTTTTTTCAGCGCCAAGCATGTCCTGGAAATCGCAGTAAGGCTTTTGCAGGAAATTCATCACCAGCTGGTTCATCATCCCGGCATCGTCATCCCAGTGAATAAAATTATCTTCCATGTGCCCCATGAAATTATCGTTGGCAAGCATAAGGTCAGTAAAAATAAGCTCAAGGATGCTTTTTTCTGATTTCCTGTTGCGTTCCTGCAGCGCTATATATTCTTTATATACTTCGGATTCACAGAGCTGGAGATATGTTTTGCGGATCAGCTCGTCATCGTCCCATTGCCGGGGCTTGATGTCTGCAACTGCTTTCTGGTAAGAAGGATCATCCAGCAATTTCCAGATAATTTCATTACCGGCTATCTTAATATTGACATTCAGGTCTTCCGCGGTAGGAAGGTGTTTGGAAGACCGGACTTTTGCATCTGTCTCTGCGTATTGCGCCACGCGGATGATGTGGTGCAGGAGATATACAAATATCTGCCTCGACTGGTCTAAATGCTTATCTAATAATTTGCCTGCTTTCCCGTCATACGCTGCGGCTTCGGTTGTTTCAATGGTGTACAGCGTCTGCATCACTTTTACCCGTATATTTCTTCTGCTTATCATCTTTAAAGAACTGTTATGGGGCGCGAAGATAGGAAAAATTGAAATGCGCCCCGGCACTAACGACGGTTATACGAAATATAGGCGGACAGGGAAAGACGGGAGGTGAGATTTTCACGCCTGCCTGTCGGCAGACAGGTTTGACTTCTGACTTTTCATTATTGACATAACGCCAGGTTATAGTTTGCGACACAATAGTCCTGACCTAACACTATCCCATGATCCTGCAGAATTGACATAGGTCATTTCCCCAAAATCTGACAACTTTTTTCGATCAGCTGTCTTGTAATAAGAAAACCTGAAATTTTTTCCGCTCTTGACGCTTTGGCATATAATTCGTTTACCTTTGGCAGCCTTAAAGATTTATAAAACCAATCTTTAACCAACTAAAAAAATCATTAATTATGTCTAAAAAGTTCAATGTAACTCCCCTTCATGACAGGGTGATCGTGAAACCTGCTCCTGCCGAAGAAAAAACTGCCGGGGGCATTATTATACCTGATACAGCAAAAGAAAAGCCACAACGTGGTACTGTAGTAGCTGCGGGACCAGGTAAAAAAGATGAGCCCGTTAGCGTAAAATCAGGTGATACCGTTTTATATGGCAAATACGCCGGCACCGAAATAACGATTGATGGCGCTGATTACCTGATCATGAGAGAATCAGATATCCTGGCTATCGTTTAATAATATCTACCCAAACAATTATGTATGAGGCCAGTATGAGCTTCATCTAAAATTCAAATTAAAAATTTCAAATCAAACAAATCATGGCAAAACAATTATATTTTGATATTGAGGCCCGCAACAGGATGAAAAAAGGAGTAGATACTCTTGCCAATGCCGTAAAAGTAACATTGGGACCTAAAGGGCGTAATGTAGTACTGGAAAAGAAATTCGGCGCTCCTTCCGTAACCAAGGACGGTGTTACCGTTGCTAAAGAAATAGAACTGGAAGATCCCATCGAAAATATGGGCGCCCAGATGGTGAAAGAAGTAGCCAGCAAAACTGCAGATATAGCAGGTGACGGTACTACTACCGCAACAGTGCTGGCTCAGGCTATCATCAGCGAAGGACTTAAAAACGTAGCTGCAGGCGCCAACCCCATGGACCTGAAACGCGGTATCACCAAAGCCGTTGAAAAAGTAGTAGAGCATCTCCAGTCTCAGTCTCAGACAGTAGGATCAGACAGCAAAAAGATCCAGCAGGTAGCTTCTATTTCCGCTAATAATGACGAAGCTATCGGCAAGCTCATTGCTGAAGCTTTCGGAAAAGTAGGTAAAGACGGGGTGATCACCGTGGAAGAAGCCCGCGGCACCGAAACACTTGTTGAAGTAGTGGAAGGTATGCAGTTTGACCGTGGTTATTCTTCTGCTTATTTTGTAACCAACAGCGAAAAAATGCAGGCAGAGCTGGAAAAACCTTATATTCTGATCTACGACAAGAAGATCAGCGCCATGAAAGACATTCTCCACATTCTTGAAAAAGTTGCACAACAGGGCGCTCCCTTACTGATCATCTCCGAAGATCTTGAAGGGGAAGCACTGGCTACACTGGTAGTGAACAAGCTGCGCGGCACATTGAAAGTAGCTGCTGTAAAAGCTCCGGGCTTCGGCGACAGAAGGAAAGAAATGCTCCAGGATATTGCTATCCTTACCGCTGGTACTGTGATCAGCGAAGAAATGGGTCATAAGCTCGAAGGCGCTGACCTTGCAGCGCTGGGTCGTGCTGAAAGAGTGGTTATTGATAAAGACAATACTACTATTGTAGGCGGAAAAGGAAAGAAAAACGACATCACTGCACGTGTAAACCAGATCAAAGCACAGATCGATGTGACTACTTCTGATTACGATAAAGAAAAATTACAGGAGCGCCTCGCCAAGCTGAGCGGTGGTGTGGCTGTATTGCAGGTTGGTGCCGCTACAGAAGTAGAAATGAAGGAAAAGAAAGATCGCGTGGATGATGCATTGCATGCCACAAGAGCTGCTGTTGAAGAAGGTATCGTTCCCGGCGGTGGCGTAGCCTATGTACGCGCTATCGAGTCTCTTGAAAAGCTCAAAGCGTCCAACGAAGATGAAGTGACCGGTATTGCCATAGTAAAAAGAGCTATTGAAGAGCCGCTTCGCCAGATCGTGGTGAACAGCGGTATTGAAGGCAGCATCGTAGTGCAGAAAGTGAAAGAAGGAAAAGGTGATTACGGATTCAATGCAAGAACTGAAGTATACGAAAACATGTTCAAAGCCGGCGTAATTGATCCTACAAAGGTTACCCGTATTGCATTGGAAAACGCAGCTTCTATAGCAGGTATGTTGCTCACTACTGAATGTGTGATCGCCGACAAGCCTAAGAAAGAAGAAGCCGCAGGACATTCACATGGCGCTCCCGACATGGGCGGCATGGGATATTAATCCTGAGGTCCTTTTTGAGGAAAAAAATACAAAAGATCCCGCTTCTTGATTGGAGCGGGATTTTTTATTGCATGAAAACCGGCGCTGTAAATGTTAACCGCAAAGGAAATACAAAGTTTTGCGCAAAGACCTCAAAGAAATCATAACTTGCTTACATCCTTTTATATGTGCGGTATACTAATATCTGATAAGAGAAGATAACAAAACACTTAAAACTTCTTCATTATGAAAATTATAATGAGGTGCTCCATACTTTTTATATTTGTCATTTACTCTGTTAACCAATCTATTGCACAGGATATTTCTAAAAAAAGTAAAAGAAAAAAACAGGATAAAAGTTTGCCTGTCGTACCAACTGTGAGCCAGGCATTTCTGGATAGCATCCGGGAAAACATGGTATGGGTTACCGGGGGAAGCTTTATAATGGGGAATAATATAAGTGAACCGGATGAACGCCCGGCCTATGAAGTAGTTATAGATGGTTTTGCCATCAGCCGTTATCCCGTCACCCAGCGCCAGTGGATGGTTATAATGGAACGGAACCCAAGTGATTTCCCCGGCTGCGATCAATGCCCTGTTGATAAAGTAAGCTGGGATGATGCGCAGGTTTTCATTAAAAAGCTGAATATGCTGACCGGGAAAAAATATACGCTCCCTACCGAGGCAGAATGGGAATACGCCGCTAAGGGAGGAAGGGATGCTCCGGGCAATTTCCGCTATGCCGGCAGCGATGATATTGACAGTGTAGGCTGGTATGCGGGCAACAGCGGCAGGATGCCGCATCCGGTAGGTCAAAAAAAGCCTAATGAGCTTGGTTTGTATGATATGACGGGAAATGTATGGGAGTGGTGCCAGGACTGGTATGCCAAATTCTATTATGAGCAAAATGAAAATAATAATCCTCAGGGTCCTCCTTCGGGCTCCGGACGCGTAAGAAGAGGCGGATCATGGTATACCCAGTCAACAAGTTGTAAAACATCCACCCGTAACAATGTCAGGCAGGACTATTTTGATGACATCGGGGGATTCCGGCTTGCACAATATCCTAACTGACCCTCCGGCATTTTTTCTGCACCTGTTCAATAGTAAAATATAATAGGCGTGACAATTATGCCTGCCAATTCTATTATTTGTAATTTCGCCGCCTGTATGAAAACAAGAACGCTCCGGAAGGATAAGGTGAATATCATTACACTGGGCTGCAGCAAGAATATGGTAGACAGTGAGGTGCTGAGCGCGCAGCTCAAAGCTAATGACATAGACGTGGTGCATGAAAACAGGAAAAGGGATCATAATATTGTTGTGATCAATACCTGCGGATTTATTGATAAAGCCAAGGAAGAGTCTGTGAATACTATACTGGAGCATGTAGCATTGAAGAAAAAAGGCACCCTTGACAAGGTATATGTAACGGGCTGCCTGAGCGAGCGCTACCGGCAAAGCCTTGAAGAAGAAATTCCCGAAGTGGATGCGTGGTTTGGCACGCTTGAGCTGCCGCTTATACTAAAGCAGTTTGAAGCTGACTATAAGGCAGAGCTGATAGGGGAGCGGATGCTCAGCACTCCCAAGCATTATGCTTATATGAAGATATCGGAAGGCTGCAACCGTACCTGTTCTTTCTGCGCTATTCCGTTAATGCGGGGAGCGCATGTAAGCAAGCCCATAGAGCAACTGGTGCGGGAAGCGGAAGGCCTGGTGCAGAAAGGTGTGAAAGAAATAATGCTGATAGCGCAGGAGCTTACCTACTACGGTCTTGATATTTATAAGAAAAGGGAACTGCCCCGCCTGCTGAATGCCCTGGCTGACGTGAAGGGGCTGGAATGGATAAGATTACATTATGCCTACCCGTCAAAATTCCCTTTGGAGATTATTGATGTAATGAAAGACCGGCCCAATATATGCAACTACCTGGACATGCCGCTGCAGCACAGCAGCGACAGGATGCTGAAAGCCATGCGCCGCCAGATAACCCGCGCAGAAATGAATGAGCTCATCGGTGAGATCCGGTCGCGCATACCGGGCATTTGCCTGCGGACTACCCTTATCGCAGGCTTTCCGGGGGAAACAGAGGAGGATATTGAAGATATGAAGCTGTTTCTGCAGCAGCATCGCTTCGACAGGGTGGGGGTATTTACTTATTCACATGAAGAAGGTACGTCGGCGCATGCTCTTCCTGATAATATTCCACAGCAGGAAAAGGAACGCAGGGCGCAGGAAGTGATGGAAGTGCAGCAGGAGATCAGCTATGAAAAAAACCAGGAAAAAACAGGAAAGGTCTTCAAGGTACTTGTAGACAAAAAAGAGGCCGGGCGGTACCTGGGACGTACCGAATTTGATTCTGTGGAAGTAGACAATGAAGTCATTATTCAATCTCACCGGAAATTAACTCCCGGTGAATTTGTCAATGTAAACATTACCAGAGCCTACGACTATGACCTGGAAGGGGAGGTGGTTGAATAAAAAAGACACGATATACGTGCCTGCCTTTGTCTGCGGGTGTTATGCCAAACGTGAGAGGTGAGACGATAAACGTGAAATACTCACGTTTATCGTCTCACCTCTCACAAAGATTGATATAGCACCAATATTATTATAGAGGGAATATCTTTCGCTTACCCTTTTTTACTCTTCTTCATTTTGGCTTTAGGGAGATCAGGCGTTGCTTGTTGGGTCGCTTCGCCGGTTTTGGATAATGTTTCTGCAAGCTTTACTGCGGAATATGCATTGATGATCCCGCCGGTCCTGCTCAGATCAGACATGTCAACATCTTCCTCGGTTCCAGGTTTTTTTACTTTCATCCCGGTAATGGGAGTAGTGGATTTTTCTATGACATATTTTATCTGTTCTGCGCTGAGGTCGGGAAAATAAGACATCAGGAGCGCCGCCATGCCGGCGACTACCGGGCTGGCCATACTGGTGCCCTGCAGGTTGCCATACTGATTGCCACCGGGCAGTGTGGAGTATATTTTAACGCCGGGCGCAAAAACATCCACACCCAATTTCCCATAGTTGGAAAAAGATGCGGTTATTCCACCTGCGGCAGGATCTCCGCTGGCGCCTACCGTTATCCAGTTTTTGGCTCTTGTTGCAGTATCATTATTAAAATAAGGATTGGGAAAATTATCATTTACGTCAATATCCTTACCGTCATTTCCTGCAGCGTGCACAAGCAAAACACCTTTGGACTGTGCGTAGGCCACTGCCTCATCCACCCACTTTTTTTCCGGGGAAAGGCTTTTGCCAAAGCTCATATTTATCACTTTGGCCCCATTGTCTACCGCATAGCGTATTGCATTTGCGATATCCTTATCATGTTCATCGCCGTCCGGAACAGCCCTTACCATCATGATCTTTACATTGTCAGCAATACCGTTCATTCCAATGCCATTGTTGCGTACTGCTGCTATGATCCCCGAAACGTGAGTGCCGTGCATGGGAGTACCTGCCATTACATCACTGTTGCCGTAATACCTGTCGTTGATATCATCATAATTATCTTTTACTATCTCAGCCCTGTAATCTTCCGGTTCCTGTAAGGCAGCTTCCGCTTTGGATTTTTCACCATTATAAAACTCATTGGTGATCTCGATCAGCTTGATGTTGGTCAGGTCGCTCGCCTGGAATCCCAGGAACAGCGCCATCAGGGTGCTTTTGGCCTTTGAATCATCCGCTGAGACCGGTTTGAACCTCTGGAGATCATCACCATTATATTCTTTTTTGTTCATCGCCGCCCGGAGCACACTGTCAGCCCAGGGCATTTTCTCTACTATATTCTTAAGGAACATTACATTCATGGAAGCTTCTTTGGCGTCGCCTTCAATACGGTCTTTCACTGTCCGGTATAATTTGATCTCCTCCTTTTGCTCAGGCGTTGCCAGCGAATCGGGGGGGATACTATTGCCATATTTCTTTTTGAGCTTATAATATACACGGGCTGCTTCGTAAGAATCTTTATTCACATTTTTCCCGTCCTTTCCTCCCAGGAAATTCCATCCATACACATCATCCACATAACCGTTATTATCATCGTCAATGCCATTACCGGGAATTTCTTTTGGATTATGCCACAACACCGGCTTAAGGTCCTCATGGGTAGTGTCAATGCCCGAATCTATTACGGCTACCACTACGGGAACACTTTTCCGGTCCTTCAGCAATTCGGAGTAAGCTTTTTCTACATCTATCCCATAATAGCCGTCTTTCTGCAGGTCCATCAAATGCCAGCCTTTAGGCACATCTTTAACGGAAGTTTGTGCGGAAACTGCAGCAGCCACCAGGATCCCAAGCGCCACTAATAATCTTGTTTTCTTCATGTATTGATTTTTTGAATAACAAATTTGGATAAAAAAATTCAGTTATAGTTACCGGTTAACACATTTTGATCCATAATTATGATGTTAAGACGCAAAAAAAAATGTCAGGTCTTTTGCTCCTGACATTTTTAAAATAATCTTAACTAAACTATATCGTTAGGCGGAGATGTATCGCATTGCTTTCCGTTGCACCGGATTTACCCGGTTTATTATCTTTTATGATCAACTGCGAATCTTTAATACCAAGTTCCCTGAAATAACGTACCAGCTTTTCTACTCCTATTTCGGCGCTGTTGTTGTTATTAGTAGTAGTATTTCCTTCAATTTCAACTTTAGCTTCCGGTTTTTGACCCAAAACATCTGTTAATTGCAGCACTATATTAAAATCGCCTGTTGAAAGTATTGTGCTGCCTGGTTGAAAATGAATGGTAAATGCATATTGCGTGTTTTCTGCTTTTTCTTCTGCCTGGATACCTGTTGCGGATGGAGCCATCTGTACAGGAGCTACAACCGGGCAACCATAGTTGTCGCTGCTGCCTTTTTCAAAAGGACACCTGTCTTCTTCATCATTCACCCCGTCTGCATCGCTGTCAGGAACCGGGCATCCTTCAAATCTGGCCACACCTGCCACTCCCGGACACTTATCTTCTGTATCATAAACGCCGTCATCGTCACCGTCAAAAGTTGACATATCGGCTTCTCCGGCAACATGCTCGGTTATTTTTGTCGTAGCCGTTCCGGTTACTGCGGAATAGCTGTCTTCATTCAGCACAACGCTTGCCTGCGAGAAAGCCATAGTTTCCGGGGCATCCATTTCGGCTGATGCTGCCACATCGGGAATGCTTATGATCACTTCAGGAACATTTTCTGCGGCTGCCGCAATCTTGCCAGATTCAGTATGTACTCCCATACCGGCAACTGCAGAAGCTGTTTCCGGATTAAGATTTGCCAGCTCGTAATAAGAAATTGCACTCTCTTTCTTATCAGCGGATGTTGCATTGAGTCGTTTTACACTGCGCACTGCAACAGCGGCATCATTATTAAATTCGGGAATAAACTCAAATCCGGGATCTGTGAGTTTGTTGTCGTGGAACCTGCTGGTAAAAAATGACTGTCCAAAATTAATAGTGTCGTTATCAACCAGTGACTGGGCACTGTAATCGTACAGGATTAGCGCAGACAGAAGTACGGCATCTATCTTTCTCATATAAAGGTCTTTTTAGTTTACAAAGGGCGGATAACTTTTGCCATCCATTTAACGTAAAAACACTTAGTGTTATTGTGGAAAATACTTATTGTTTTTTATTACTCCACTTAATGAATCCTGTATTTAACGTGAAAACACTTAGTGGTATTGTAAAAAACTACTTATTATATTTTCCGGCAATTATCACAAGTTAACCCTCATGGCGCATGTCAATGACAAAACGCTTGACAAACAGGAATAACCGGATCGGAATATCAAAGTAGTGGTTAGTACTACAAATTTAAAATATGTATTCAAGGAATGCAATTCCGGATTACTGATATTACCCCATGATAAACAATAAACATAACAACCCCCTGGCTGTATAGCAGCAAGCCAGGGGGTGCTTTTCGGTTATTCTTTATAGTTAGATCAGTAAGTTACTTTAAATTCCACACGCCTGTTCTTTGCCCTGCCGGCTTCCGTATTGTTGCTGGCAATAGGATGCTCTGACCCAAAGCCTAATGCGGTCATGCGGTCGTGCGCCACACCTTTATTGACAAGGTAGATCTTAATGGCAAGGGCGCGTTTGCCCGAAAGTATCTGGTTGAGACGCACTGATCCGGTATTATCAGTATGCCCCTCAATAGTAAGCTTCATATCTTTATCCTTTATCAATATTTCAGCTATCTTATCCAGTGAGGCGTAGGAAGTTACTTTGATATTTTCACTGTTTACATCAAATAAAATATTGTGGGCAGCCTTGTTGATCTCATCAATCATACTCCTTCCGATGACCGGGCATCCGTTATTTTGTTTACTGCCGGGCTTCATCGGACATTTATCTTCCTCATCGTTTACGCCATCGTTATCTGAGTCGGGTACGGGGCAACCTTTGTATTTGAGAGTTCCCGCGATATCTTTACAGGCGTCTTCCTCATCATTGACGCCATCGTTATCACTATCCGGAACAGGGCAGCCACCGTATTTGGCAATGCCGGCAACATCCGGGCATTTGTCTTCTTCATCCGGTATTCCGTCTTTGTCTGCATCGGGGGCAGGGCAGCCACCGTACTTTGCAAGACCACTTATGCCCGGACATTTATCTTCTTTATCGGGTATGCCGTCGCTATCGGTATCCGGGCAGCCATTGGAAGCTGCAGTACCGTTTTCGCCGTTGCATTGATCCAGCTTATCAGGAACGCCGTCCTGGTCGGTATCTTTCACTTCGTCTTTTACCCTGGAAGTTTTGGATTTTGTTAACCATATCACCAGTGTGGCGCCCAGCGCCTCGTGTTTGAAAGAACCGCCGTAAGTCGCTGTATAAAAATCGGAGAGACCTCTGCTGTAATTGAGCGTAAACATTACCCGGTCATTAAAATCCAGCCCGGCTAAGGCCTGCGCACCAAAATCTAATTTGTTGTAAGTATTTACGTTATCCCCCGATGCCATTTTGTTTTTAAAAGCGGTATGTTCTCCGGAGGCATTATAAAAGTCGTAAGATGTTTTGCCGTTGATCATATAAGCAGCATATCCTCCCAGCCCGGCTACAAAATTCACATGTTTTGAAATGGGGATCCTGTAGGCTACCGTTACCGGCAATTCAATATAGTTCGTTTTCCAGGAAGCCAGGATGGAAGATGTATCACTGTTGAATGTTTTGGCAGAATCGTATGACCTGGCAAAATTCCTGCCTTTACTGGTATACTGAAGAGATGACAAAAGCCTTAAATTGTCTTTCATACCTATTGGGAGCTCTGCGAATACTCCGGCATGAAAGCCGCTTATGGAAGTATAATATCCTTTGTATTGTGCATTCCATCCTGGGAGATCGTTTTTCTCCACTACGGAAGAAAGATGGGCGCCTCCGCCGGCGCCAATTTTAATTTGAGCGCTCAGGGAGCTGAATATCAGTACGTTAACAGCCACCAGTAAACCTATACTTTTCATACAACGGGTTAGTTTCAAGGGATAATTGATATATGTTGCCTGGCTATAACGCCAGGATGGGCAGTAATATTATTGTTCTTCAATTAGTTCTGTCGAAGACTATCATTTATTGAAAGTAACCGGGGAGTGGCTGTAAGGCTTTTTATTGAGTTGACAGGGCAGGACTTGCTTATACTACCCTGTGTTTTTACATAAAATGATCGGATATTCAAAAAAAAGATATTCACGTTTCACGGGGAACATGTGGATAAGTCGTTCATTTATAGAACAGTCCGGCGTTTGTGTGATATTTCGCGCAAAGAAGCAAAGGGAGCAAAGCACGCAAAAAAATGGGGCAAGCAAAGGCTGTGGTGAAACGACAGACTTGCCTACCGGCGGGCAGGCGACAAATGTGAGATCTCACATTTGTCGTCTCACATCTCACGAATAAATTATTGTTGGCACAGCATTATATATTGAACCTGATCCCCTGTGCTAAAGGCAACTGTGAAGACCAGTTGATAGTAGTGGTTTGCCGGCGCATATAGCCTTTCCAGGCATCGCTGCCGCTTTCCCTTCCGCCTCCTGTTTGTTTTTCACCCCCGAATGCTCCCCCGATCTCTGCGCCGCTTGTTCCTATATTCACATTGGCAATGCCGCAGTCGCTTCCCCCGGCAGAGAGGAACAGTTCTGCTTCGCGCAGGTCAAGGGTCATGATGGAGGAAGAAAGTCCCTGTGGCACATTGTTTTGGATGGCAATGGCTTCTTCAGGTGCAGCGTACTTCATTAGATACAATATGGGGGCAAAAGTTTCTGTATGCACTATCTCAAAATGTGGTTGCACTTCTGCGATACAGGGCATAACATAACAACCGCCGGGGTATTCCATTCCTTCCAGCACACCGCCTTCCACTATAAAATTCCCGCCTTCCTTTTTGCATTTTTCAATGGCGGTAAGATAGATCTTAACTGCATCTTTATCTATAAGCGGGCCCACATGATTGTTCTCATCAAGCGGGTTACCGATCTTCAGTTGCCGGTAAGCATCAATTAATTTGTCCCTGAATTGTTCATATATATTTTCCTGTACTATCAGCCTGCGGGTGCTGGTACACCTTTGCCCGGCCGTACCTGCTGCGCCAAAAACGCTCGCTGTGATAGCGATATTTATGTCTGCTTTATCCGATACAATAATGGCATTATTACCACCCAGCTCCAGGATGCTGCGTCCTAATCTTGATGCAACGGCCGCGCCGACCGCTTTGCCCATCCTGGTGGAACCGGTGGCTGAAATGAGCGGGATACGGCTGTCGAGTGAAAGCTTTTCACCGATTGACCTGTCGCCGATCAATACATTGCTGACTCCTTCGGGGACATTATTGTGCGCAAAAACTTCTGCTATGAGCTTTTGACATGCAATAGCGCATAAAGGTGTTTTTTCAGAGGGTTTCCAGATAACGGTATCCCCGCAAACCATAGCGATCATAGCGTTCCAGCTCCAAACCGCCACCGGGAAATTAAATGCAGAAATAATGCCTGCCGGTCCGAGGGGATGCCACTGTTCATACATCCTGTGGGCAGGACGTTCACTATGCATGGACAGACCGTATAATTGCCGGGAGAGCCCTACGGCAAAATCACATATATCTATCATTTCCTGCACTTCACCCATTCCTTCCTGCAGGCTTTTACCCATTTCATAAGATACCAGCATGCCCAGCGGCGTTTTGAATTGCCGCATTTTTTCACCTATTTGCCTGATGATCTCACCCCGTTTTGGAGCCGGCCAATTCCTCCACACCACAAATGCTTCCATAGCTTTTCTCACTATAGTCTCATAGCCATTTTCATCGGCGGTATACACATTAGCGATCAGTGCGCCATCCACAGGAGAATAAGATGGTATAATCGTTCCTGATGATCCTATCCAGAACTGACCGGTAGAAATGCCCTGGTTTACTGAGCTGATCTTAAGCTGCCCGATAAAATCCACCATATCTTTTATTTTACTGCAATATACAATAAAGGCAATGGTGAATGGTGAATGACCGCCTGGTTGAATGGGGGAGGAACGATAAATGTGAGAGAGGTGATAAATGTGAGACGTGAAAAGTGAAAGGTCAAACCTATAAGCTGAAAGTGATAAGGCATAAGGTATAATGTATAAGGTTATAAGTGGTAAGCATTTTCACGTCTCACGATTCCGCATTCACCATTCAATGTCGTTTCCTTAACAAGGCATAGTGTTTTAAAGGCAAGTTGTTGATTGCCTCAAGCCGGCGGGCTTCGTATCCGAAACACCACTGTTTTTTGCTTTGAGGAGACCTGTCAGCTTCATATCATTATTCATCTATCCCTTTGATCGGCGGTAGTACAAATCTCACGCAAAAAAAGGTGGCTTATTCGGATACTGGTAACAGTATGATAAATCTCTGCGTTGCTGACAAATTAAAGGTTTTATGATGATGCTTAAGCTAAAGGAAACGACATTGATTCACCATTCACCATTGCCTATTCACCAAACATATATCAACCGCTATAATGCATTACATTGACCTATGGTACTAAACGCTGAAACCTTCTTTTTTGTCGCTCAAAAATTATGAGCTTCAGTGATAATTTTAGTTCTTTGCATTGTCAACACGTTCCAACCCTATAATGATTAACCTGTATCAGACAGGTTTTTTTATTTACCGGGGTATCTGCAAACCCTTATCTCTCTGAACTACCATTCCCGATTTTAATCAGGTTCCAAAACTTCTATGAAGCCGCGTATTGTTAACTTGATTAAATCAACTGAAATGAAAACAATTTTACGTACCCGGTTCAGCGCTTTACTTATTGCAGTATTATTGACTTCCAGCCTGTCTGCCACTGCAGGCGATGAAGCTGTTCGCCCTTCACAGTTCAACCTTAAGGCTTTTGTGAGAGCCTCATTGAATTTCGTAGGAGGAAACTCCTATAAAGCAGATGCGCTCGTAGAAAAGCTGCAGTCAAAACAAACCGACAGGGTTTGTGTATGCGAGATCGTGGAGCTGCAGAATAATAATGCAACCTACTCCAATGTGGCATTGCTTGCAGAAAAGACCAATAACGGAGATATGGGGCATGATTATAAAGTAGCCGAAAGACAGATAACTAAAGAAAAGAAACAAATGAAAGCACAGTTTTTTGATAATATACAGGTAAATACAAGGATCGCCGTGGCAACAGATTGCCTGAGCCTGTATATTAAAATGAGGCAGGAATCGCTTGGACTGAAGCTTTATGATATACTTGATGCAGATGCCAGGGCGACAGTTAAGTAAATTCAGCTCTCAGCGTTCCGGAGTGTTATGTCAAACGTGAAACGTGAAACGTGAAACGTGAAACGTGAAATGTGAAACGATAAACATGGTACCGAGCCTGTCTTCCCTCAATACTGTTCGCTATCGTTTGGAAAGTCTTTATTTTTTACATCATTAATATAACGCTGAACCGCGTTTGTAGTTGCCTCATGGATATTGAGATATTGTCTTAAAAAGCGCGGTTTAAATTCAGTAGTAATACCCAGCATATCATGCATTACCAACACTTGCCCGTCGCAAAATCCGCCTCCGCCAATACCAATGGTAGGAATGTGCAGGCTCTCGCTTACGCTCTTGGCCAGGAGCGCAGGGATCTTTTCGAGCACCACAGCAAAGCACCCGGCTTCTTCAAGGAGCCTGGCGTCTCGCTGGAGCTTTTCGGCTTCTGCATCTTCTTTGGCTCTGACAGTGTAGGTGCCAAACTTGTAAATAGACTGTGGAGTTAACCCCAGGTGTCCCATTACCGGCACGCCGGCAGAGATGATGCGATGCACTGATTCGAGCACTTCTTCGCCACCTTCAAGCTTGACGGCATGAGCTCCGGTCTCTTTCATGATCCGGATAGCGGAACCAAGCGCCTCTTTTGAGTTGCCCTGGTAAGTTCCAAACGGGAGATCAACCACAACAAGGCAGCGGTGAATGCCTCTTACCACTGAAGAAGCATGGTAGATCATTTGATCTAAGGTAATAGGCAGCGTTGTTTCGTGTCCGGCCATTACATTGCTGGCCGAGTCGCCTACAAGAATAATATCTATGCCTGCTCCGTCAAATATTTTGGCAAAGGAATAATCATAGGCGGTGAGCATTGCTATTTTCTCACCATTTTCTTTCATTTTTTGTATAGTATGGGTGGTTATCCTTTTTACTTCTTTATTTACGCTCATAAATGGGATATAGTTACGATTTATAATATAGTGTCAGGTCAATCTTTGTCGTGAAACGTGAGACGATAGAGGTGAATAGTGAATGGTGAATAGTGAATGTACTGCTCACTTTTGACGACACTTTTCTCGCGTTTATCGTTTGACGTTTATCGTTTTATGTTTCACCATTCACCATTGCCTATTCACCATTCCCTACATGGCGCCGGAAATTTCCATATAAAGATGCTGAATTAATCCGTCTGCAAGGCCTATCCGGGGCACACATATTTCTTTGGCATCCGCCCATTTCATTGCGTTGATATAAATCAACAAGGCCGGCACAATTACATCCGCCCTGTCTTCCCTGAGCTTATACATTTTCATTCTTTCTCCAACGGTGAAAGAGGAAAGCTCTTTATAATATTCCCGCAGCGACTCCAGCGACAAAGGTCGTCCTTCCTTCTTCTTGGAGAGTGAAAAGATCTTATTGATATTACCCCCTGACCCGATGGCTGTAATTTCCGGGAAATTTTTTGTATTTGTCTTGATAAATGCTTTCATGCTATCCCACTGCGCTTCACTCACCATGGATTTTAAGAGGCGGATGGTCCCTATATTGAATGATTCTTTGAATATGAGCTGATCGTTGGCATAGAATGTCAGTTCCGTACTGCCGCCGCCTACATCAATATACAGGTAGGAATCTTCTTTTGACAAATGCTCCGCTATATGATTTTCATATATTATGCCGGCTTCAGTTTCCCCGTTGATGATCTCTATAGTAATACCTGTTTCCATTTTCACTTCCCGGATAATATCCCGGGCGTTCTGTGCATCCCTCATGGCGGAAGTGGCGCATGCTTTTACATGCTTTACCCCATAAGCATTTATCAAATGTTTATACGCTTTCATGGTTTCAAGCAGCATTCCTGTTTTATCCCTGGAAATTTCCTCGTATTCAAAAACATCAAAACCCAGTCTCAGCGGAACCCTTACAAGGTTCAGCTTATTAAAGACAGGTTCGGAGGTATTGTTTATGATTACTTCGCTGATAAGCAGCCGGGCTGCATTACTGCCAATATCAATCGCGGCTAATCTCAATTATATATTTCTTATTATTTATAATAATTTTAAATTGCCAATATTACGCTTTTTGTCTGTATCAGCCATCCGTAGGCGGAGCGCTTTTGCCGAGCAGGTAATTATATATTTCAATTTGCGACCGTATTTTTTTCCCTTTGGTCTTTACATAAGTATTGGTTAAGAAATTGTCGAGAACACGGGCCTTTACATTATCTTTCAATTGTATTTGAAGAATGTCTTTAAGCTCCGCTGCTATCTCAGGGCTACTGATCTGCACAGCCGCTTCCACCCTGTGATCAAGATTTCTTACCATCCAGTCGGCAGAAGAAATATAGACCAGCTCTTTACCGTCATTATGAAAGATCATTACTCTTGCATGCTCCAGGTATTCATCTACAATGCTTACCGCATGCACAGGCTTTTTAAATTTTTTATTTTCAGTGAACATACAGCATATTCCCCTCACTATCATATTAATGTCTACGCCGGCGATGGCAGCTTCATACAATTTCCGGATCAGTATATCATCAGACAATGAATTCATTTTGAGCGTGATGGCAGCGGACTTTTTGTGCCTGGCATTTTTTATTTCATGATTGATGAGCATAATGAGCTGGCTGCGCATCATTTCGGGGCTTACCATCAGCGCTTTACAGGCTCTCAGGTAATGGAATCCTGTTTTGGGGTGATGCAGGTAATTGAATATCCGGTTGATATCGGTCATTATAGCTTTGTTTGCGGTCATCAGGCAATGATCGCCGTAGAGCTTCGCCGTTTTCCCGTTAAAGTTTCCTGTGCTTACAAAGCCATACTGAATAATTCTGTTGTTCTGGCGCCGTTTAATTACTCCAACTTTCGCATGCACTTTCATGTTGGGGATCCCAATCAATACTTTTACTCCTTCATCTTCAAGCCGCTCCTTCCATTCGATATTTGCTTCTTCATCAAACCTTGCTCTTAATTCGAGCATTACTGTTACTTTTTTGCCGTTCCTTCTTGCATTGATAAGCGCATTGATGATCTTTGAAGCAGGCGCCAGGCGGTAAGCAGTGATCTTTATATCGATTACATCGGGATCCATGGCGGCTTCCCGGAGCAGACTGAGGAGCGAGGTAAAAGAATGGTAGGGAAAATGGAGCATGATATCCTGCTTCAATACAACATCCGTTACCCTTTGCACATTTTTCAGCGCAGGATGGGGAATGGGCTTCCGCCGCTGGCTTTTCTGGGAAAAGACCGATGAAGGGAACTCCATAAAATGCCTGAAATTATGGATACGGCCACCGGGAATAATAGCGTCTTTCCTGGTGAGGTGCAGTCTTTTTATGAGGTATTCGAGCAGCCCCGAGTCTATCTCTTTTTCGTAAATGAAGCGAACAGGCTTACCTTTTTTCCTGTTTTTAAGTCCCTTTTCTATTTTTTGCGTATAGGTATTATCAAGATCGGTATCAATGTCAAACTCCGCGTCTCTCGTTACTTTTATTACATAGCCTTCATAAGTGTCATACCCCATAAAAGAAAATATCTGGGGCAGGCAAAACCGGATAATATCTTCAAGAAGGATAATATAGTGTTGTCCCGGCCTGGAAGGCAGCAGCACAAAGCGCGACATCATGCGGGTAGGCACTTCAATCAGCGCATATTCTCTTTCGTAGGCGGAATCTTTTTTGGACATGATCACAGCGAGCACAAGCGCTTTTTCACGCATATACGGGAAGTCCCTGATATGCTCTATCATTAAAGGGATCACAGAGGATGAAACTTCTTCTTCAAAAAAAGTCCGTACAAACTTTTTTTGTTCCCCGTTGAGTTGCTTTTCATTTACAAGAAAGATCTGTTGTTTTTTCAGCTCCCCGAAGATGTGCTTCCATATCCGGTCAAATTCATTTTGCTGCTGCAGCACAATGGTCTGGATCTGGTCCAGTATTTTCTGCGGTTCCTGTTCAAGATGCATGCGGGTCCTGCGCCCCGCTTCCAGCATCCTTTTGAGCGCGGCTACCCTCACCCGGAAAAACTCATCCATATTATTGGAGAATATACCCAGGAATTTGATCCGTTCTTTCAACGGGACAGACGGGTCGGCAGCCTCCTGCAGCACCCTTGCATTAAAAGCCAGCCAACTGATATCGCGGACAATAGTCTTCCTTTTAGCTATGGACATATCCTTTTGTTATCACGTAAATATAATTTACGAAATAGTGAGGCCAATGTTAAGTTTTGGGAAGATAAATTATAATTGCTGGATCTTTTCTATCAGTGCAGTAGTCGAATATCCTTTAACCAAAGGAACTATTTTTACTTCCCCGCCGTTTTTTATCACTTCTTCTGCACCGACTATCTGGTCGAGGGTGTAGTCGCCGCCTTTTAACAATACATCCGGTTCTATATTTTGTATCTGTTGAAGAGGAGTAGGGTCATCGAATACAACAACAGCATCTACTATGGTAAGAGAAGCCAGCATGAGCGCACGGAAAGACTCGTCATTAACAGGGCGGCCTTCTCCTTTTAAATGTTTTACCGACTGATCTGAGTTTACGCCTACTACAAGCATATCCCCCGAAGCAGCAGCCCGGGATAAAATTTCCATATGCCCTTTGTGCAATATATCAAAGCAGCCATTGGTAAAAACTATTTTTTTACCAAGTAATTTCCAGCGCCTTACCTGGTGCTTCAGTTGATTGCTGTCGAGTATTTTATGCTGAATGAGCTGTGGATATTTCATGTTTGTCCCGGTTTATTACAGGTAAAAGAATCAGGCATATTATTCCGGCAAAAATAACGATTCCGGTTTGAGCTATCCATAATATCCATCCGAAAGCAAGCGCGGGGCCTTCTGCTATACCGTATATGGGCAGCAACTTTTGAATGGTAAGCTGGTAGGCGCCGATCCCACCCTGGGTGGCGATCATTGCCAGGCTGCCAAAGCTGATAATAGAAAAACAGGCATCAAAGCCGAGATGGCTTACTGCTTCCATAGTAAGCAACCCTGCTTTGGCGCTTAAAATGTACAGCGACCATATTGCTATAGTTTGCGCCAGGAATATCCATTTATTTTTTAAATGCCGTATGCTGGAAATACCTGCCCATATTCCCTTCAGTAACTGCAATATTTTTTGCGCCCATTTTGATGAAGCATATTTCCTGAAAATCCACCTGAGAAGAAAGGCAATAAAGATCAGGGCGCCAAGTATAATGGAGAGCCTGGTGATCTTAAAGCCACCGTTGTCATAAAATAAAGTATGTATCCAGCCTGAAGCATAGGAGTGGATCCGTTCAAACTGGATAAATATGGTGATGAAGAAAACAAGCACAAGGCAAATGAAATCGCAGGCACGTTCGGTCACCATGGTGCCGATCAGCTTGTCGGCCGGGATCTTTTCATGCTTTGCCAAAATGGTGCATTTCATTACTTCGCCCAGCCGCGGTACCATAAGGTTAAAAAAATATCCCAGCATGGTGGCAAAGAAGGTGTTGATGGTACGCGGGGCATAGCCAAGCGGTTTTATCAAAACCCTCCAGCGAAGCGCCCGGATGTAGTGACTGAGCAGCAATATGAGCATAGGAAGCGCTACTGCCACGTATTCGGCATTTTGCAAAGAAAGCTTTAAGAATCGTTTGTTCTCTTCAGACAGATTCCCGGCGCTCAGCCAGAGTAAGAAAAATCCAAGCCCTAAAAAGAAAGCATACTGGAGGGCGTTAAGTATTTTTTTCCTCATATATAGAGTGAATGGGCAATAGTGAATGGTGAAGCGACAAATGTCAAACGATAAACGTGAAACGACAAACGTCAGATGCCGCCTCTCACTTCTCACAACAGGTTGCCTTCTTTGGGAAAAACGATTTGCGGCTTAAAGGTTTTGGCCGCTTCAAAATCCATAGTAGCATACGATATAATAATAATGATATCGCCTACAGCGCCATGCCTTGCAGCCGGCCCGTTAAGACAGCATACCCCGGATCCTTTTTTGCCTTTAATAAGATAGGTTTCTATCCGGGATCCGTTGTTGACATTTACGATCTGGATCTTTTCATTTTCAATTAAATTGGCGGCTTCCATCAGGCCTTCATCGAGTGTAAGGCTCCCTACATAGTTCAGGTTAGCCTCTGTGATGGCAGCTCTGTGTATCTTGGACTTCAATATTTCAATTTGCATAGTTTGCAAAATTAAGAGGTAAAATCATATTATCAATTAAACGCACTTCTCCCATAAAAGCGGCTATCAGGGCAACAATTTTCTTCTTCCCGTCCCATGCCGCCTGCAATTGAAGCGTACCGGCATCTGCTATCTCAATATAATCAGGTCGAAAGTGAGACTCGCTGAGCAACTGAAGCGCTCCTTCTTTAATGGCCGCAAGGGATCCGGGTTGCAATTCACTGCTGATAAATGTGAGCGCCCTGAATATACCTGTGGCCAAGCTTCTTTCCCTGCTGTCCAGCCGTACATTACGGCTGCTCATAGCCAGACCGTCTGCTTCTCTCAGCGTGGGACATATCTCAATTTGTGCTGAAGAGCCTGTCAGCGATAACAGCTTTTTCAGCACCATGCACTGCTGGTAGTCTTTCTGACCAAGATAGAGGCGATCCGGGGTGACCAGGGTCATTAACCTGTCCACTACCTGGCATACTCCCTGGAAATGACCGGGACGGTATTTGCCTTCAAGAATGGTCTCGAGATATCCCAACTCATAGTGAGGTAACTGTGCTGTTCCCACGGGGTATATATCATCTGTTGGAGGAAGGAACAGGGTATTGCAGCCGGCTTTTTCCAGCAGGTAAATATCCTGCTCTGTTGTGCGGGGATAAAGCTTAAAATCTTTAGGATCATTAAATTGAGTCGGGTTGACAAAAATGCTGACTACGACGATATCATTTTGTTTCTGAGCATTTTTCACCAATGAGAGATGCCCTGGGTGAAGCGCTCCCATAGTAGGGACAAATCCAATAGTTTTGCCGTCTCTCCGCAGCTTTTTGATAAGCGTTTGCAACGCTTCTGATGACCTTACGATAACCATAAAGGATGCAAAAGTAGTATTTACAGGCAGCATAGGGCTAAGGTTCGGTAAAAAAAGTGTACCTTTGCGCACCTTATACATTTCCTTCATATTAACTTAACAAAAAGCGGAAAATGTCTACAAAGAAACGAATTCTATTTATTGCCAATGAAATGTCGCCTTACCTGGAACTAACTGAGTTTTCGGAAATAGTGAACAGGCTGGCAATTAAATCGAATGACAATAACTTTGAGGTTCGCTGTATCATGCCCCGTTTTGGAGTAATCAATGAAAGAAGGCACCGGCTGCATGAAGTAGTGCGGTTATCAGGTATCAATGTTACGGTTGACAATGAGGATTTCCCTCTCCAGATCAAAGTTGCTTCTCTTCCTAACGCAAGGCTCCAGATCTATTTCCTCGAAAATGAAGATCTTTTTAAAAGAAAATTTGTGTTTACCGATGAGAATGATGAATGGTTTGAAGACAACTGGCTGCGCACTATATTTTATTGCAAGGGTGCACTGGAGACTGTAAAAAAGTTCGGATGGCCGCCCGATATCATTCATTGCAGCGGCTGGATGACCGGGCTGATCCCCATGTATTTAAAAACGGCTTATAAAAAAGAACCGGTATTTGGCAACAGTAAAACGATCTTTACCATAGGTCAGAACACTTTTAAAGACAAGATAGGAGCCGACTTTGTAAAGAAAGCGGCGATACATGTTTCTATAAAGGAAAAAGAGCTTGAGCCTTTTAAAGAAAATAATAATACCGCCATGTTCAGGGGCGGCGCCACCTATGCCGATGCTATTACTTTCGGCGCAGCAAAAGTAGAAAAGAAGCTTACTGAAGAATTTTCAAAAGTGAAAGGCAAAAAAGTATTACCTTATAAAGAAGACTCAGATTTAACAGACTATTTACAATTGTATAACGATCTTGCGCAGAAGTAACTGATCGCTGTAGCACAGGCATGGAAAGAATATGGTCTAACGTGTCGTTGCTGCCGGCAGAATGGACGAAACAGCTACTTTATAATAACCCTCTATTAAATCAATTACGGTGAAATTGAAATCGCTGCTCTTTGCAACAGGGCTCGGAATGCTGATTCTTTCTGCAAATACTTACTGCACCAAAATCAATCCTACTGATATCGGAACAGATATTTTACCCGTGGTGGATAATGTATACACATTTGACACTGTCCTTCGTGTATATGCGGATAATTACCTGTATAATGATTCTTCTATTGTGAATTACGGGCAGCCTCATGCCCTGGGCATGATAGCCGATGATCCCGAATTTGGCAAAACGGAAGGGCAAATATATCTCTCTGTTGTTCCTGCGGCAGGCGGCCGTAACCCGTTTACTTCCATAGACAGTATTGTGGGGATGGATTCTGTAATATTGAGCCTGGCATATACAGGTATATATGGCGACAGCAATGCGGTTCAGAAGATAAATGTATATGAGATAAGTGACGCCGCTTTCAAAGACAGCATCGGGTACATGGTGAGGCATCCGGGATTTAATACCCTGCCCGGCGAACTGGGCAGTGCCATGGTTAATTTCACTACGCTCAATGACCCCAAAACGATCATTGTAAAAACTGATACCACAGTTATTGAAAACCAGATGCGCATACCGCTCGATCCTGCTGTAGGACTGCGTTTTGCGGCTTATGATACCAACTCGGTATATGTGCTGTCCAACAGGGATTCTGCCTTCCAGAAAGTATTTAACGGACTGGCGCTGAAAGTAGATGAGGGCGGTTCATCGCTTAAAGACGCGTTGGCATATTTTAACCTGAGCAGTGAAAACACCAGGCTTACCTTTTATTTCCGGGTGAAGAAAAATGGTTCTGTGGATACGGTATCTACTGATTTTACATTGTATGCCACCTCATCGTATGAGGCCTATAATGCTAATATCATAAAACGCGATCCGGCTTATGGTTATGCTGCACTCTCGCAAAGCACGGGTATCATAGATGCTGACAAGGTATATATACAGTCAGCGCCGGGCTCTTACGCCTTATTGAGAGTTCCCGGGTTAAGCGGTTTGGATAACCGGCTCATTCACCGTGCCGAGATCAGCTTCCGGCCGCTGGATCTGCCCGGCAATGATATTTATACTGCTCCTGACCTGCTGTTTGCGGATCTGTCGGACAGCGCTAATAACAGGTTCATGACCATTAAAGATGATTTTGTATATTCTTTTACTAATTACACTTACGATTACCAGACTTTTGGCGGCTATCTTAAAGACAACAGGTTTTTTGTGAATGTAACACGCTATGTGCAAAGCCTGGTCACCCATCAAAATAAAAACTATTCTTTCCGTTTATATGCTCCCAAAATAGCCATTGCAAACTATTCCTACCCTAAAGAATCCGGGTTGCCGGTTTCGGGAATTGCATCCGGTTTTAGCATCAACAGCAAAATTGCAAAAGGAAGAGTTGTGGTAGGAGGGGGAAGCCATCCTGAAAAGCCGATGGTATTGAGGATAATTTATTCCAAAATTTAAGAATACTCCGCTTATCTTTGCGCGATTTCTGAAGGAGGCTTACGGGTTTTCTTCAGCATACAACTCATTAAATCTTTTTTTAGTTATGCCTTATTTATTTACCTCAGAAAGTGTATCTGAAGGGCATCCTGACAAAGTAGCCGATCAGATCTCCGACGCAATTATTGACAACTTTCTTGCCTTTGATCCCAACAGCAAAGTAGCATGTGAAACGCTCGTTACAACAGGGCAGGTAGTGCTGGCCGGTGAAGTAAAATCAAGAGCATATCTTGATGTGCAGGAGATTGCACGTGGCGTGATCCGTAAAATAGGGTATACTAAAAGCGAATACATGTTTGAAGCGCATTCCTGTGGGGTACTGTCCGCCATTCATGAGCAGTCGGCGGATATCAACCAGGGGGTAGACCGGAAGAAGAAAGAAGACCAGGGCGCCGGCGACCAGGGTATGATGTTTGGTTATGCTACTGATGAAACAGATGATTATATGCCGCTGTCGCTTGATCTTGCTCACAAGATACTGATAGAGCTTTCTGCACTCAGAAGAGAAGGTAAGCAGATCAAATATCTCCGTCCCGACGCCAAAAGCCAGGTAACACTGGAATATGATGATAATAACAGGCCGGTGAGGATAGATGCTATCGTGGTATCTACCCAGCATGATGATTTTGACACGGAAGCCAGGATGCTGGAGAAAATTAAAAATGATATCATCAATATCCTGATCCCCCGGGTGAAAGCGAAATATAAAAAATACGCAAAGCTTTTTAACAAGGATATCAAATATCATATTAACCCAACCGGGAAATTTGTAATTGGCGGTCCCCATGGCGATACCGGTCTTACCGGCAGGAAGATCATCGTGGATACTTACGGGGGAAAGGGAGCGCATGGTGGCGGCGCCTTCAGCGGGAAAGATCCTTCTAAAGTGGACAGGTCTGCAGCTTATGCCACCAGGCATATTGCTAAAAACCTTGTGGCCGCCGGGGTGGCAGGCGAAGTACTGGTACAGGTATCGTATGCTATCGGCGTAGCTAAGCCTACCAGCATCAATGTAAATACTTTTGGTACAGCCAGGGTGGATCTGACAGACGGAGAGATCGGGAAAATAGTAGAGGGGCTGTTTGACATGCGTCCTTATTTTATCGAAAAGCGCCTGAAGCTCAGGACTCCTATTTATAGCGAAACGGCTGCTTACGGGCACATGGGGCGTAAGCCTGTTAAGGTGACCAAGACCTTTACTTCTCCTGATGGAAAAACAAAGAAAGTGAACGTGGAGCTTTTTACCTGGGAAAAGCTGGATAAAGTAAAAGAAGTAAAAAAAGCCTTCGGGCTTAAATAGCAGCGGTTGTTTTTTGTCCGGATGGACAAAACTGGTGCTGTGTTAACAATAGTTTTTCGTATTTCTTTGTGAGAGGTGAGACGATAGATGTGAGGATTTCACATCTATCGTCTGCCTGCCATGCCTGCGGCAGGTAAACCGGTAGGCAAGTCTGCCGTTTCACGTTTAACATGACACTGGGTTGGTTCTGGTGCTTTATATAAAATATAATTATATCCCGCAGGATCTGACCCTGCGGGTTTTATTTTTGCAATATGCCGAACGAAGAACAAAATCCCTGGCAGATCACAGCGCAGCGGGATATTTATGACAATCCCTGGATACAGCTTACAGAATATGATGTGATCAACCCCGGCGGGGGAAAAGGAATATATGGTAAAGTATCTTTTAAGAATACAGCGATAGGGGTTATTCCGCTGGATGAAGATAATAATACATGGATAGTCGGGCAATACCGGTTTCCCACAGATACTTACAGTTGGGAAATACCCGAAGGCGGTGGGGCAAAACATGAGACGCTGCTGGAGGCAGCGCATCGTGAGCTTCTTGAAGAAACAGGGCTTAAGGCTTTGCGTTGGGATAAGCTGCTGGAGATGCATCTTTCCAATTCAGTTACGGATGAAGCTGCAATAGTATATCTTGCAAGGGATTTGTCGCAGCATGAGGCGCAACCGGAAGAAACAGAATCGCTTGTTGTGAGAAAAGTTGCTTTTGAAAAAGCATTTGATATGGTAATGAGAGGGGAAATAAAAGACGCGATGTCTGTTGCCGCTGTGCTGAAGCTGCATTACCTGCTTGAACAAAAATTAATATAATAACAGCCGCATTGAAAAAATCTTCTTTGATAATTGGCCGGCAGCCGTTGATAGAAGCGCTCGAAAACGGAAGGGGCGTGGATAAGATCTTCATGTATAAGAATATTAACGGCGATAATGTACAGGTCATCAGGCAACTGGCAAGAGCGCATAATATACCCCTGCAAATGGTACCGGCGGAAAAGCTGAACAGCTTTACAAGAGCTAATCACCAGGGAGTTGTAGCAATAGCGGCGCTTGTACAATATACTGACCTGCAGCAGGTGATTGATCATGTGGCAGGAGAGGGGAAGAGTCCTTTATTTGTAATGCTTGACGGGGTAACTGACGTGCGCAATATCGGTGCGATTGCACGAAGCGCAGTATGCTGCGGCGCACAGGCATTAATTATTCCTGATAAAGGAGTGGGCGCACTTAATGAGGAAACGATGAAATCTTCTGCCGGCGCGCTGGAGCAGATATATATATCAAGAGTGAACAGCCTCGCACAGGCGGTGGATACGCTGCATCTGAACGGCATAAAAGTATTTACCGCGGAAATGAACGCTCCGGCAAAAGTATTCAGCATCGGCTTTGAAGAACCCTGCTGTATCATTATGGGCAATGAGGAAAAGGGGGTACAGCATTTTTTAAGCAAAGCTGCCGACGGGCATTTCTCTATCCCGATCGCCGGGGATTTTGATTCCTTCAATGTTTCCGTTGCTGCCGGTATTATTTTATACGAAGCAATGAAGCAAAGAATAGCGGCTAACGGCTAATGGAATGCGTACTGCCGGGCAATAATTTTAACGATAAAGCAATGGCACTCTTTAAAAAAGCAAAAAGCAATTATTACCTCGTGTTTTTGTACCGCCTCTGCGTGGTCATGTTTTTGTTCCAGTTATGCCGCTTTATTTTTTATCTTCTCAACCGTTCTATGTTCCCGGGTATAGACGGGAATGAATGGCGCAATATTTTAAAGGGCGGTTTGGTATTTGACATCGCTGCTATGTTCTACTTCAATGCATTGTTCATTGTTCTCATGCTGATACCTTTTCGCTTCCGGGAGTCTGTAACTTATCAGCGTGTAATAAAATATGTTTTTTTTATTACAAACGGCATAGCCTTACTGCTTAACAGTATTGATTTTATTTATTACCGGTTTACGCTGCGAAGGATCACACACAGCGTATTTAATGAGTTTTCCAACGAGATCAACAAGAGCAGGCTGTTCAGGCTGTTCTTAACAGACTACTGGTATGTGGTGTTCATTTATGCAGGACTTATTATATTGATGGTATGGTTGTATAATAAAGTGAAGGTATATTACGATCGTGCCGGGGCTAAGCCCTGGATCTTTTATGTAAAAGCTGTCACAGTTCTTGTGATCACTTCCGTAATGGCAGTAGGCGGCATCAGGGGCGACTTTAAGCACAGCACACGACCCATTACTATCAGCAATGCAGGGGAATATGTGACACGACCTGATGAGATGTACCTGGTGCTGAATACGCCGTTTTGCCTGGTAAGAACCTGGAATGTAAACCAGCTGAAAGAGGCAGCCTATTATACTGAGGAAGAAGCAGAACATATTTATTCTCCACTGCATAGTGGGAATAGCGGCGGGGATAGTGCTTTCAGGAAAGATAATGTGGTGATCATCCTGCTCGAGAGCTTCAGCAAGGAGATGGTGGGCGGTTATAACAAAGACCTGGATGGCGGCAGATACAAAGGCTATGCTCCGTTCATTGACTCATTAATGACCGTAAGCAAGGTATTCTGGAATTCTTTTGCCAACGGCAGAAAATCTATTGACGCGTTGCCTTCTGTGCTTGCCGGTATTCCCGGAGGGTTGGATCCCTATGTGCTTACGCCTTATGCATCAGACAGCCTGCACAGTCTTCCGTACCTGCTGGATAAAGAGGGGTATACTACTTCTTTCTTTCATGGAGCGCCTAACGGCTCAATGGGCTTTAGCGCGCTGGTCAACCTTATGGGCGTGCAGCATTATTATGGCAAGAACGAATACAATAATGATAAAGATTTTGATGGTGTATGGGGCATCTGGGATGAGCCTTTTTTCCAGTATTTTGCCAATACCCTAAGCACATTCAAACAGCCTTTTTTCAGCACGATATTTTCGGTATCCTCTCATCACCCGTTTAAAGTGCCTTCGCAATATGCAGGCAAATTTAAAAAGGGGCCGCTCCCGGTAATGGAATGTATCGGATATACGGATATGGCATTACGCAGGTTTTTTGAAAAAGCAAGCCATACCGACTGGTTCAGGCACACTCTTTTTATCATATCCGCTGATCATTCCACCGTAGCCTATCATCCGGAATACCAGAATGCCTGGGGGGATATTGCCATCCCTATCCTGCTCTACCATCCCGGTGATACTACCCTGCGGGGCGTTGATTCTTCAGGAGTGATCCAGCAGATAGATATTATGCCCAGCGTGCTGTCGTACCTGCATTATAAAAAGCCTTTTTTTGCATTTGGCGAAAATGTGTTTGACCCGCAAAGGCTTAATTTTTCCGTGTATTACAATAGCGGTTACCGGTGGATAGAAAATAATTATCTTCTTTTTTTTGACGGAACAAGAAGCAAAGCATTGTTTGATTATAAAAATGACAGGCTTCTTGAAAAGAACCTGCTTGATGCCGAACCTGATATTGTAAAGCGTATGGAGCGGCATCTGAAAGCGTTTATTCAGCAATATAATAACAGGCTGATAAGGAATCAGCTGATCAATAAAGGGGAATAAGTGACTTACTTCTTACCACTTATCACTTACCCCTATGATATTGGAGCCCTGTACTAATTTTCGGACAGTATTAAGTCTCCTTTTACTCTATGTTTACTTTCCGCAGCTCCAGCATGTTCAGGCTATTGGTGGTAAAGCGCTTCACATTAGGCTGCACCAGCCTTATCACCATATCATACCACAATGGCACTATAGGCGCATCTGCTATGATCATCCGGTCTAATTTGCGGTACATTTCAATTCTCATACTGTCATTGCGCTCTGTCAATGCTGCTTCGTATAATTGATCATACGCCGGGTTGTGATACCTTGTATAATTAGGCGGCGCCGGGTTTTTTCCATAAAACACTCCCAGGTAATTTTCCGCATCGGGATAATCCGCCATCCAACTGCCACGAAAAAAGAGGGCCTGTGATTTTGCTGTTTGCTCCAGCAAAAGGCTCTTCTGCACTACTTCCACCTGCACCCTGATCCCGATATCTTCGAGTTGCCTGGCAACAAAACTGCCCAGTTCAGCGTATACCGGGATGGTAAGCAGCTTTATCTGCGGCAGCCCTTTCCCATCGGGGAAACCCGCAGCCGCGAGCAACTGCCTTGCTTTTGCCACATCATAATGATATCCATAAGTTGCGGAATCGTTGTAAGAGGGCAGCCCTGCAGGAATAAAGCCATTTTCCGCAGGTGTGCCGAGCGAGTTCCTGAGATACATTACCATTTTCCGCCTGTCAAAGCCGTAGTTAATAGCTTTACGGATATCTTTCAGCCGCAGGGGGCTGTCTTTTACCAGGGGGTTCGCACTATCCATCAATATGCCTAAGTATTCAGTATTAAGAAAAGTATGCTTGTTTAATACAATCCTGCCCTGCCAGTCTTTTCTCAGCTCTCCTTTTTTTGTCAGTACTTCATCTTTAAAAGAGGCGTCAATATCGTTTACAAAATCCAGTTTTCCCTGCCGGAATTCGAGAAATTCTGTTGCCTTGCTGTCCAGGAATACTACTTTAACCCCATCTATATAGGGCAATTGCTTTCCAAGGCTGTCTTTTTCAAAATAATTATTATTTTTTGCAAGCAGGAGCGTTTGCCCTTCCTCCCACAGCGTAAATCTGAAAGGCCCTGTGCCCACGGGGTGCCTTCTGAAATCATCGCCATACTTCTCCACTGCTTCACGAGGTATTATGGAGCAATATTGCATGCTCAGGATCCCGAGTATGGGATTGAAAGGCTTCTTCAACGTTAATTGAAAAGTAGTATCGTCTACTGCGATAAAGCCGTGATCTGCTGCTATACGGTCATTAAATATCCATGCCCCGGGAGAGGCAGTATGCTTATCCGTTATACGTTCCAGGCTGTACGCCACATCCGACGCTGTCATTTTTCTTCCTTTTCCTCCGGGAAATACAGGATCATCATGGAAAAAGATATCGTTGTGTAAAATAAAAGTATAAGTCAGCCGGTCATCAGATATGCGCCAGTAACGGCAGAGGGAAGGCTTTACCTGCAGCTCATCATCTACTTCCACCAGCGTATTATACAGTTGATGCACCGCCCACATGATGGACTGGTTTTTGGCAAAAGCGGGATCCAGAGAAGCAATGCCTTCAGGCTGGTTATAGCGGAATATTTTTTGGGATGTATTTTGTTTTCTGTTGCAGGAAACAATAAGACAGGTAATGCATACTGCGGGCAATATCATTAGCAGGGGCTTGCATAAGATACCAATAAATATATTAAAATCCATTCGTGCATCCCTGGCTTTTTTGTATACCCCAATCATCCTGTTGCGCAGAATGCTGGAATTTGTGGCTGTATTCTTATCCATTGGTGTAATTTAACTGCTGCAATACAGAAATCAGATTAAATTTAGGGTTTAAAATAATTAGCTTGAAAAAAACAGCTTTTGCATTCACGTTGGCGTCATTGTTATTTTTTACCAATATATCATGGGCACAACCGCTGCATCAAAACCACGATTTCACCCATGCAGATACTTTGCGGGGGTCAATCACTCCTGAACGCGCCTGGTGGGATGTAACTAAATATGCGCTGGATGTAAAATTTGATTTCAATAAGCGCAGTATTACCGGAAGCAATACCATTTATTATACTATTGTAGCTTCTCCTGCAGACGAAATGCAAATTGACCTGCAGGTAGGGCTGGATATAGACAGTATTATCTATCTTGATAAACCGCTTACTTTCAGGCGGGACGGTAATGTCTATTTTGTAGCCGTTCCGTCGGGCAGGTATACTACTGAAGTCAATCACCTGACAGTCTATTATCATGGCATTCCCCGCCCGGCTTTACGTCCGCCCTGGGATGGTGGCGTAATATGGAGCAAAGACAAAAACGGCAATCCCTGGATCACCGTGGCCTGCCAGGGACTGGGCGCCAGCGTTTGGTATCCCTGCAAAGATCATCAAAGCGACGAGCCCGACAGTGCATCGTTGACAATAACGGTACCGGATACCCTGCAGGCTGTTGCCAATGGGAGGCTCAGGAATGAAACCTATAACACGGATGGGACGGCTACTTATACCTGGGCTGTCACCAATCCTATCAACAACTACAATCTTGTTCCATATATAGGCAGGTATGCGCACTGGCATGAAGATTATAAAGGCTTAAAAGGTAAGCTCGATTGCGATTTCTGGGTACTGGAATATAATGTGGACAAGGCTAAAGCACAATTTCAGCAGGTATTTAAAATGCTGAAATGCTTTGAATACTGGTTTGGACCTTACCCGTTTTATGAAGACGGCTATAAGCTGGTTGAAGCGCCTCACTTAGGGATGGAGCACCAGAGCGCTGTTGCTTACGGCAATGGTTTTATGAACGGATACAGGGGAACAGATCTTTCGGGTACGGGATGGGGATTGAAATGGGATTTCATAATAGTGCATGAAAGCGGGCATGAATGGTTTGGTAATAATATTACCTCGAAAGATATTGCTGATATGTGGGTGCATGAGAGCTTTACGAATTATGCCGAAGCGCTGTTCACCACCTGCGAATATGGTAAGGAAGCAGGAGACGAATATGTAACAGGCACGCGCAGCCGGATACAAAACGACATGCCTATCCAGGGACCGTTCGGGGTAAACAGGGAAGGGTCGGGTGATATGTATTATAAAGGCGGCAATATGATACATACCATCAGGCAGGTGATCAATAATGATTCCCTTTTCAGGCAAATACTCATCGGGCTGAACAAAACTTATTATCATAAAACGGTTACCGGCAAAGAGATCGAAGACTATATTTCCAGGATATCCGGCATTGATTTTTCAAAAGTCTTTGAGCAATACCTCACTACTACCAATATCCCTGTGCTGGAGTATAAGATAGATAAAAACAAATTATCCTATCGCTGGACAAACTGCGTGAGTGGTTTTGATATGCCTGTAAAGATCAATTTCGACGGCGAGCGCCGGATAAAACCGAGGGAAAAATGGAAAACCCTTAAAGTAAAAAACAGCGGCGGGAATTTTAGTGTGGACCGAAATTTTTATATAACATCCGTTGAAGTTAAATAATATCATGAACCGGGCCCTGTGGATATTAATAGGCATTTGTATCACAGGTGCATTAATATGGACGATAAGACGAGACCTTCATCTCATCAAACTTACATCCGGCGATATTCGCAACAGGATTGTGGGCGCCCGTTTACAAAAAGATAATCAATCTCCCTATTTTTATAAATGGAGAAAAGGGGATGGCATAAGATATTATGATCCGGGAAATTTTAATGCCAATGCCGTATCAGCATCTACTGCAAGTCCTTTTTTTCATATACTGCTTTATCCTCTTGCAGAATTCCGGCAGCATACTATCAACAGAATATGGCTTGCCTTACAGTACGTTCTGCTGGCAATTTCAGTTTTTCTATGCTTTAAACTAACAGATACAGTTCCTCAAAAGATTGCAGTATTAACAGCAGGCACAGGCATTTTGTTTACAGAAGGCTGGATCAACATGATTACATTTGGTCAACTTTATCTTATTCCGCCTTTCCTTGCTATTGCATTCATCTATTACTTCCAAAATAATAAAGATCCTGTCCGTGCTTTGGTCTCAGGTACGATCTTTATTGTTGCGGTACTTATACGGCCTACCATCCTGTTGTTTTTTCTCCCTTTTATCTTCCTGTTTAATAAGTATGCCAGGCATTATAAAATATTATTTTTTATTCCGTCCGTATTGCTGTTATCATGGATCCTTGCAAGCAGCACACAAAGACAGTTGTGGGCAGACTATAGAAACAATATACAGGAACATGTAAAAATTCATTATTTAAGAGACACTACCTTTAAGGTTAATGATCCTGATCCCCATTACGCGGAATGGGAAGGAATGAACTATAATGAGATGGAGAAAGAACATAAAAAAGGATTATTCATCAATCATTCCCAGGATATAAACTTTTCTACCCTTATATCGGATATATTTCATGTACAAATACCACTGCCGCTTCTTACCGGCCTGTTTTTTATAATAGCCGGTATTATGTTTTTGGTATTTTGGGCGGCTTATACAAACGACAGCACCTTTTATAATTACCCTTTGCTGGGATACAGCTTATACATGCTATGCGATTTTTTTTCTCCTATTAACAGATATCAGTATTATGCGGTTCAATGGATCTGCCCCCTGCTGATTGCCGGCGTTATTTTTACATTCCGGTTCGGGAAGACTTACGCTTTAATTATGATCTGCTTAATATTAAATGTTGTAAATACTCCACTGATAAAAATGGAGCATACTTTGGGAGAATATCTCTGGCTTGTTTGTTTCTTCTATTTATCCGTATTTTACAACAAACAAAAAATACAAATATTTCCCTACCTCAAATCCAAACCATGCCCAAAGCCATCATCATAGGTGCTGGTCCCGCTGGTCTTACGGCCGCGTATGAACTGCTTACCCAAACTGATATTATCCCTATAGTGATAGAAACGGATGCACAGGTAGGAGGGCTTTCCAAGACCGTTGACTATAAAGGCAACAAAATTGATCTCGGAGGTCACCGTTTTTTTTCAAAGTCCGAAAGAATAATAGAATGGTGGCTGAACATACTTCCACTTGAGGAAAATAGCAGGATAAGCAGGAATATTAATATTAATTACCACAACCAAACCTTCGCTATTCATCCCGGAACTGCTTCACATAAAACTGATGGTGAAGGAGGCTTGATGATACGTCCGCGTAAGTCGAGAATATATTATAAAGGCAAATTCTTCAATTACCCGCTACAGTTAAACTGGAAGACCGCCCAAAACCTGGGTATCCTAAAAATGATCTCAATTGGTATTTCCTATACCAGGGCAAAGCTTTTTCCGGTAAGGCCGGAAAAAAGCCTGACAGATTTTTTTATAAACCGGTTTGGGAAAACGTTATATGAAACTTTTTTCAGGGATTATACTGAAAAAGTGTGGGGCGTTTCCTGCGATTCATTGCCTGCTACCTGGGGACAGCAGCGTATTAAAGATCTGAGTATCGGTAAAGTTATAAAACACGCTTTCAGGAGTATTTTTTCCAGGGATCAAACCATCCGGCAGGCTGCCACAAGCACCAGCCTGATAGAGCAGTTTCTTTATCCCAGATACGGACCGGGACAAATGTGGGAAACCGTGGCAAAAAAAGTGCAACAGATGGGAGGGACAATACTCATCAATCATAAAGTAACCGGTCTGTCGATAACCGGTGATCACCGGGTAACCAGTGCAGAGATTACAAATAATATTTCAGGTGAGATACAACAACTGGAGGGAAATTATTTTTTTTCCACAATGCCGGTAAAGGAACTGATAGCACAAATAAGAACAGAGACCTTACCTGATATTGTTGCAAAGTCTGCTGCATCACTGGAATACAGGGATTTTTTGATCGTGGGAATGCTTGCTTCTAATATGGCTTTAAAAAAGAGGGGGGCGCCACTTACAGATAATTGGATATATATACAGGACAAAAATATCAGGGCAGGACGCATGCAGCTATTCCACAACTGGAGTCCCCATATGATAGCAGACGCTTCAAAAGTATGGATAGGAGTGGAATTTTTTTGTAATGAAACAGACGAGCTCTGGAACAGGAGGGACGAAGAAATTGCCGCATCCGCTATCCGTGAAATGGAAACCATCGGATTGCTGCACGCAAAAGATATAGAAGATACTGTTGTCATTAAAGCTCCCAAAGCATATCCGTCTTATTTTGGCGGATATGAGAATTTCCAGGCCGTAAGAGCCTATACCGATACAATTGAAAACCTGTTCCTGATCGGCAGGAACGGTATGCATAAGTATAACAATTCAGATCACAGCATGCTTACTGCTATGGAAGCCGTTGCTAATATTATTGCGGGCAGAAAAGATAAAAGCAATATATGGGATATCAATACCGAGGACGAATACCATGAAGAAAAATAGGGGTTCCAGGTCGTAAGTTTCAGGTTCCGGGTTGTTTCATGTGCAGCGTGTTACTTGCAACCTGCAACATTGTCTCACGTTTCACTTCTATCTTCTCACGCCGGGATAACTCAATACAACATATTGCAATTAACTTTGGCGTTTTCTATTCTATATCAGATATTTGAAAAATGACTGATGCCGGTTCCTTTATACTTTTTGATACGCCGGAAAGGGCTTTGCTTCATCCCTTTACCTATACCCGTTCCATTGCGGAAATAAGATCAGGCATATTAACGATCAAAGAAAGATGGGAACTGCTGCTGAAAGAAAAAATACAAATTCTCTCCGCCGATTATTTGCAGGAACATTACCCTTCCATCCCTAAAGGAAAAAAGATATTTATCAATGCAGCTGTTTTTCCAGATGAGCCTGTAACAGAGGCTATAACCCGTCTTGAGGATGGCGAAGCTTTGTTGCATAATAAAATGTTACTGGCTTTTTGCAGCAGCCGTGATGATATTCACACAATGAATAATGTCCTGGACTTTCATCCCATACATACAAAGGAATACGCAGGGACTGTTTCTTTGATAAGATATCCCTGGGATATCGTTCAGCTTAACGGGAAAGCAATCGTTGGTGATTCTCAATTACTGACCGGTGCAGGAAAATCATGCGTTATTTCCGGTACTAACCGGGTCATGGGCGAAGAGCATATCTTCATCGAAGAAGGAGCTGCAGTTGAGCACTGTATTCTTAATGCTACCGGTGGGCCCATTTATATAGGCCGCAATGCAACAGTGATGGAGGGTTCTGTTATAAGAGGACCGTTTGCCATGGGTGAAGGAGCTGTTTTGAAAATGGGAACAACTATCTATGGCGCCACTACTATAGGACCTTATTGTACAGCAGGGGGAGAGATCAAGAACAGCGTTATGATGGGGTATAGCAACAAAGCACATTTCGGCTACCTGGGAGATGCGGTAATAGGGGAGTGGTGCAATCTTGGGGCGGGGACTTCCAATTCAAATGTCAAGAACAGCGCATCCGATATTCTTATGGAAATCGGCAACGGAATGGTGAATGCCGGTCTCAAATGCGGGCTCATGATGGGAGATTATTCACGTTGCGCAATCCATACTTCATTTAATACCGCTACTTTTGTGGGCATAGCCTGTAATATTTTTGGAGAAGGGCTTACACCAAAGCACATTCCCAGCTTCAGTTGGGGCTATGCAGGCAAGTATGCTTTTGATAAAGCAATTGAACATATTCAAAACTGGAAAAAACTTAAAAACCAAACCATAACCGAAGGAGAGACCGGGATACTGGGATATCTCTATAAACAACTTTCATGATGAGACAACAAATCGCCGCCGCCAACTGGAAAATGAATCTCACTTATGCGCAGGCAGAAGATCTGCTGGACAATCTTCTCCAGGATTCTCATACGTTCCAGCCGCATCAAAGTGTAGTGCTTGCGGTACCCTTTCCTTATTTGTCGCTGGCAAAAAGCAAAGTAACCGGTAAGGCTAACTTCTTTGTAGCTGCTCAAAACTGCTATACACAAAAATCAGGGGCTTATACAGGGGAGACATCGGCAGAAATGCTGCAGTCTATGGGAATAGAATTTGTGATCATCGGGCATTCCGAAAGGCGGGAATATTTTAATGAGACCAATGCGATACTGGCAGAAAAGGTAAATATGGCGCTCACTTATAGTCTTACGCCAATATTCTGCTGTGGGGAACCTCTTCAAATAAGAGAAGCGGGTACTCAAAACAGTTATGTGGCAGCGCAGCTTGAGGAAAGCCTTTTTCAGCTTTCAGTTGAGCAATTAAAGAAAATCGTAATAGCATACGAGCCCATATGGGCAATAGGAACGGGCAAGACCGCTACTGCTGACCAGGCTCAGGAAATGCATGCACACTTGCGTAAAACGCTTGCAGATCAGTATGGGCAGGATGTGGCAGATACGATTTCCATTCTGTACGGAGGAAGTGTAAAAGGCAGCAATGCCAAAGATATCTTTTCGCGCCCGGATGTAGATGGTGGCCTCGTAGGAGGCGCATCGCTCGTTGCTGCAGATTTCGGGCAAATTATTGACGCGCTGAAATAAGCATGGCCCTCCGCAACCTGATATACCAAACTATTATCTGGAGAGGGCTGTATTTTTTATCTGTATTGGTTTTAAATATTATGATAGCCCGCTATTACGAAGCTTCGTATAGCGGGATCATTTATTTTGTGGTAAACAGTTATGCGCTGGTAGTGATTGCAGGCAGCTTAAGTCTGGAATCCGGTACTTCTTATTTTCTTGCCTCCGGACGAGCCGGGCCTGTTGAGCTCGGCTCTTTTTCTTTACTATGGGCAATAACCGTAACGGCGGCAATAGCCGTAGCGCTTTGGCTGTTGCTAAAGTTGAGGTTATTACCGGAAGTCTACGATCAGTATTTTATGGCTGCAATCCTGTATACGGGCGGCTGCATACTCTCTAATTTTTTCACCTCATTATTTTATGCAAAAAGATCGTTTTTAGTTCCCAACCTGCTGATGGTCATCGTTAACCTTTTGCTGATTGCCATGCTTCCTTTTACCGGCAATTTCATCTCCCGGAAAGGATATATTGAGCTTTATTTCGGCGGATTTCTGCTGCAGGGTGTATTGCTGACCATTACCTTCTTTATGATTGCAGGTAGTGTGCAGAAAGTAATTTTGCCTGGGCGAAAACTGGTCTCCGGCATTTTCAGATATGCATTTCAGGCGCTGGGGGCAAATCTCCTGTTCTTTCTTTTATACAGGATAGATTATTGGTTTGTTGAAAGATATTGCTCGGCAGCCGATCTTGGCAATTATATCCAGGTATCGAAACTGGTGCAGGTTTTTCTTATCATTCCCATGATGGTGGCAAGCGCTGTATTTCCTGTATCTGCAGATAAGAACAGGAATATATCCGACTTTAAACAAAGCATTTTAAAAATTTCCCGGGTATTGACCTCTGTGAGCCTGGTTGCATGTATGCTTCTTGCGGCATTGGGTCACTGGCTTTTTCCGTTGATTTATGGTCCGACTTTTAACAATATGCATATACCATTCCTTTTACTTATTCCGGGGATATTATCATTGAATACTCTTAGTATATTAAGCGCTTTTTTTGCTGGGCAAAATAAAGTTTGGGTGAATCTGGCGGGCGCTGTACTGGGCCTGCTTGCCATAATAATTTTAGATGTAGCTTTTATTCCCCGTTATGGAATTGTAGCTGCCGCTTTGATCAGTAGTATTGGTTACCTGGTCAATATGCTATTTTCTGCAGGGCATTTTAAAAAAGGACAGCACATCACACTTGCTGAGTTTTTTTATTTTAACTACAAAGAATTTGGTGAGATAAAAAATCATTTGATGGCCGAATCGTTCATAAAAAAAGGTAAGGCATGAACATCCTCTGGCTCACCAGTTGGTATCCCAATCGCATCAGCCCTTTTGATGGTGACTTTATTCAGCGCCACGCTCTTGCGGTCGCCTCCTGTATACCCCTTACTGTAATCTATGTAGCACAGTATGGAGAATCAGTTCCTGTAAATAAAGGTGAGATTGTAATAACCAACAACGGCAATCTTAAAGAGATAGTTATATTTTTTTCCTTTAAACGCACCGGTATAAAGATCATTGATAAAATGATCTATAACTGGAAATACTATTCTGCTTATAAAAAGTATATACGCCAACACTTTGCCGGGAACGGGCTCCCGGATATGATACATGTACACGTGCCTATGAAGGCCGGTACTATTGCACAATGGATAAAAAGTAAATGGCATATCCCCTATATTGTTTCAGAGCATTCCGCTACCTATGTTCCCGGGCCGCCGGACAGCTTTAAAAACCGGTCTTTATACTACAGGAAAAGAGTGGCATCTGTATTCAGGAAAGCGTCGGCTGTTACATCGGTTTCGCAGCATGACGGCTACCTGATAAAAAAGATTTTTTCATTAAAAGAAGTCAACGTAATACGCAATGTGGTTGATACGGATCATTTTTATTATGAGGGCAATTCCAAAAATGATCCTTTCAGCTTTATTCATGTTTCTGCTATGAACTATCAGAAAAACATAGAAGGGATCATTGCGGCTTTTGCTGTGTTGGCAAAGCAACGAAAAGACTGGCGTCTTCAATTGATAGGCAATGACTCAAATGATATAAAAAAAATGATCACCGCCGCAGGTATACAGGATAAGGTGCTATTGCCGGGAGAAATAAGCAATGCAGCAGTAGCACAGCAGATGCAACGCTCTAATGCCCTGGTGATGTTCAGCCGCTATGAAAATTTCCCCTGTGTAATTATTGAAGCCCTTTGCTGTGGATTGCCGGTAATTGCTTCAAGAGTAGCCGGCATTCCCGAAGCTGTAAACGACAGCAACGGTATATTGGTAGACAATGGAAACGTACAGCAGCTTGCTGAAGCATTGGCAGCAATAATGGAGGTTTATGAACGCTTTAATAGAAAAGAGATAGCAGCTCATGCAGCATCTCAATATAATTATGGCCTTATCGCAAGGCAATTTATCAGCTTATACAAAACTGTTCTTACTGAAACAGATCCTCCTTCGACTTAGGCCTTCTTTCTTCCTGCCATTTAAAATTACGGAAGCGCTGATGCTCTTCCGGCACCTGCCTGATAGGATAGAAGCCGCCCTCCACCTGGTGCACCCATGTAATTTTGTTCAATTCTTTTTTTACCAAATACAAGTTGATTAAATCGGCCTTCGCATAGTTAGCGCCGGTATAGGCGCTGTCATCGTCCTGCAGGTAGTATAAGCTTTCGGCGCTTCCTTTGGCAGTAATATGCTCAATTTCCCCGTCCTGAAAATAACCATTAATAGTATTTCCTTTCAGTTGATTAAAAAGCTCATCATTGCTTTTACTTATGCTGAATGCATTTTCCCATACTTCCACCCGTTGCGGCTTCTTATTTTTTGTATACAGGTGGATCGTATCTCCCGATATCTGGCTTTCTTTTGACCAGACCACCGGGTCATTGAATAACCGGAAAATGGAATCCCTGGCAGAAAACATCATACTATCGCATACAGCCTGCATAGAATCGGCAAACATTTTTACATGATGAAATCCTTTAAAAAAGCGTACGCTATCTATCCTGTCTATCTCACGCGGGGCAATTTTTTCCACTTTATCCGCCGCCACTATATCCTTTGCTGCTGAATCTTTGAGAGTGGCTTGTTGTACTGTCTTTTGCAGGGAATCCTGCAGGTTTCCTGTGCTGTCTTCTGCCTGGACTGTCCGTTGAAGACTGGTATCAGTTTGCTGTGGCAATGGTATGGGAGTGAGGGCGGGCGCCTTTACGATATCTTCCTGTCCCGGCGGCTCAGGTTCAGCCCTGTTCATTTTTCTCCGGGCAGGTTTCCCCGCTTTTTTAATATCGGCAGGAGGAAGTAAACCGGGAGGTTCAGAACGTTCAGCTTTAGGTATTGCCGTAATGAGTGAATCCGTGCGGATTTCAGCTCCTGTTTGTTGTGCATGAAGTTCTTCGGTGCTGTCTCTTACATATACAGTATCATACGCAATGCCTGAATATAGCGTATCGGCTGTTATAAACAGGGAATCAGCTTCCTGCTTTATGATCATCAGTGGTTTTTCGGTAGCAAGAAAAGTATTTTTATCGCGGTTAAAAAAACTTTTTTCCGCCAGCACCATTACGCCCTGGGCGGTATCACGGTATACAAAGTTTCCTTCTGCAAAACCTTCTCCTGTAGCCTTGTTGAAGTTTATATGATCTGCTGTTATGAACTGTGTGCTGTCCTGGATGACCGGCCGCTTTCCGAAATTAGCCGTTCCGTTTTGCATATTATAGTAGCCGTCGGAGGTATGAATTATGGATTTACCGTCATTGATGGTGGTGGGAGCAACAAAGGTAGCAAGCTGTGCATCCACATTATACAAAAGCGTATCTGTTGCCATGGTATATTCGGGATCAACAAGACGAACATTCTTTTTAAAGTAAGCATCCTTTGTCTCAGCATAGTAATAGCCTTCCTTACTGGTAAGCACAGACGAGCCGTTAACGATCTTGCCGCCATTCAGGTAAGTGCCTGTTTTTGAATTAAGATCGTATTCGAGCGATTCCGTGGTCAAGGTAGCCTTTCCGTCAGACAGCTTTACTGCCTTTTTCAGGTTTGCCACCCGCTCATTACCATGATATATGAGGTACTGGGAATATACATTCACACTGTCTGCATCATTGATATGGATATTGCCAAACACCTCAATAGTATTTTTTTGCTGATTCATCACAATGCTGTCGCCATAAAAAAGCGTTTTTCCCTGCCTGAGTATAGCATTACCTACTAAAATCTGGAGTTGAACAGAATCTTTATTTTCAAAACGGAGCAGATCCGATCTGACCAGGTTTATTTTCCTGGTGCTGTCTGACCGTGCAGGGGCGGCTGTATCGGAAGAGGATGGGGAAGCAGGTTTCTGTTGGGCAAAAACAATCAAAGTAACCGCTAAAAACAGAACAGTAAAAGTAATCCTCTTTAGTGTATTCATCACCGTTGTTTATCTGAGCCGGGCAACGTTGTAAGTGAATCGGGTAAAGGAGTCATTAAGGGGGCGGATTTATCCTTTTTGCCAAATACCAGGCCACCGGTATACCTGCGTGGGTGAACCCTGAAATCCTGCAGTAATATGTTCAGGCTGTTAGACGCTGAATTAAGGTTATTGTACAGCTTTTTATCATTCATGAGCATACCGAGCGTACCGTTGTTATTGTTGACCTTCTCCAAGGTAGTATTGAGCTGACCAACTGCTGCCTGCAATTTTGTTAAAGTTTCCTGGAGCTGCAGGTTGGCCAGTTTATCGCTCGTCGTTTTCAGGTTGGAAAATATTTGTGAGATGGTATCATTATTTGTCTTGAGATTCCCTGTAAAGGCACTCGCATTGGCAAGCGTTTGAGCAAGCGCTCCTTTTTGATTATCCAGCAAGCCATTCAGGCTGGCAGTGGATACTGCAAGATTTGCAAATATGGTCTGAAAATTATGTTGCGTTCGGGAGTCGAATATAGCACCAATAAGTTTTAATACTGAATCAAGAGATTGCAATGCTTTATTTACCTTATACAAAGCAGGGTCAATGCGGCCCGTCACTTCATCCAGCAGTCCAAGTGAGGCATTGGTTGCGATGGTATCTCCACGCTGAAGGTAAGTAGTGCCTGTGCCTAATTTAATATCCAGTGTGGTGGTGCCTAAAAGGCTGCCGGAAATAGAAGCAAAAGAGTTCTTCGGGATATTCACATCTTTGGTAAGGTTTAAGGTCACCACTATACCACTCAGATTATTGTCTTTTTCTTCCATCTTATATACCTTACCCACCTGCAGCCCGTTGATCATAACCGGATTGGAAACCGATAAGCCTTCTACCGACTTAAAAACGGTATAAACAAAGAAATTCTTTTCGAACAATGATTTCCCTTTCAGGTAATTAAAACCGAGGATCAAAAGCGTTATTGCGATTGCAGTTAATGCCCCTATTTTGGTTTCATTTGATATTTTCATCCTTGATGAACGATTTGAATTTTCACTTATTATTCAGAATCAATACTTTCCCCGCAAAAATAGGATATTAAGTGAAAGCGCAAGCATCCCGTCGAAAGTCGCTTATGTATAAATTTGCCCGGACCTGAGGCGATCAGGGAGAAACATTATTTTGCAGAGTCGGGAAGATTGCCGCCGCGGGAAGCATCTATCATATTCTTGAATTTTATCACAGCGGTGGCTATTGCCTGCGACATTTCCTCCTGTCCTTTATCACTGTTAAGATAATCTTCTTCGTCCTTATTAGTGATAAAGCCCGTTTCGATCAGCACGGCTGGCATGTTGGTGGCCTGCAATACCCATATACCTTTTTCATTACGCTGCAATACCCCGTCATCCTTTCGCCCTATTTTTACAAACTCGTCCTGGATCATGGATGCGAGCCGCACACTGTTTTTAAAATATTTCTGTACCCATAAGCGGCTTGCGATTTGTCCTTCGGGAGTAGAAGGATCCGGAGCATCCGTAATTTCGTTTTCCGATTCAAAACGCTCGCTTAATGCATCGGCTTTTTTAGCGTCCCTGTCGGCTGCCCATACATAAGTGCCTGTGCCCTGGCGGGGATTGGGAGTATGCCAGATCTTATATACAGGTTCTCTTTTGGTATGTTTCTTACGGTTTTTGCCCTTGCCGGTATAATAAGTGCGGGTTCTGTATCCCGTAATCTCTGAATGCCGGATAGGAGGCGCTGCATTCACGTGTATACATACAAAAAGGTCGCCTTTGTTCTGGTTGGCAAAATCTGCTTTCTGCCTTACATCATGAAATACGTCCGTAGTACGGTCCTGGAGGATTTTGGTATCAGGCAATTCTCTTTCCAAAAGAGCCGCTACCTTCATAGCCAGTTGCAGGGTGATCTGGGCTTCTGTCGAATAAGATCCCTTTGCGCCCTGATCTGTTCCTCCATGCCCGGCATCTACAATAATGGTATTGATACGGCCTTTATTCTGTGCTGTGGCAACAAGCGCTAAAAGAAAAAATATTGCGATGAAAAAAAAGGACCTTGAGTTTCTCCTCTGCATTTCGTTGTTAAAATTTAATCAGGGTTTGTAATTCTACTTCAATCTTCACGTTTTCTTACGGCTAATATGGCTATTTTTGCCGCCTGTTGTATGTATGAAAAATAAATGTCGCAAATTTAAGCGAAATTATATATTTACTTTCACCTTACTACTGCTTACCATTGCAATAACGTATAATGTATGGGCAAAAAGTAACAGGCAATTTCCTTTTTACAATACTTTAACAGCGCCTGCGGATACCACGCTTCCCGTCAAAGATACAATACCGGCACATGCTTCAGCCGATTCTGCTTTCAAAATATCCGACAGCCTGGTAACGAACGACAGCACCGGAATGTTGCATGCCGACAGTTCAGAAAAGCGTGTTAAAACAGATACTTTCGATATTAAGATATCAAAGGATTCCATTGATGCTCCCGTAAATTATAAGGCGCTCGACTCTATGGTGCTGGATGTGGCGGCAAAAAAGCTCTACCTCTATGGCGAAACTGATGTAAAGTATAAAGATGTCAACCTTGCTGCCCCGGAGCTGTCTTTTGATCAGCAAACCAATATCGTTAACGCGAAAATGAAGCTTGATACTGCGGGGAAGGTGCTGGGACAGGCAAAACTTGTGCAGGGGGATATTACCACGGTGAGCGACAGCCTCGAATTTAATTTCAAATCGCAAAAGGGACTTTCGCACAGCAGCTATTTCCAGCAGGGAGAATTGTACAATTATGCAGAAGCAGTAAAAAAAGTGGATGCACAAACCATATACGCATTGAGAGGTCGTTTTACTACCTGTAACTATGATACCCCTCATTTTGCTTTTCGCGCAAAGAGAATAAAATATATAAGCCAAAAGGTTGCCGTTACCGGCCCGGTAGGTGTTGAGTTCGAAGGCGTCCCTGTCCTGCCGATAATCCTTCCTTTCGGTATGTTCCCCATGAAGCACGGGAGACAGTCGGGGATATTACCACCGCAATTAACGGTTACACAGGATTACGGGCTGGGGCTTGAAGGGCTGGGATATTATAAGGTTATCAGTGATAACTTTGACGTCACGACTAAATTCGATATTTATTCCTATGGTAGCTGGCGGCTCAACCTTACACCCACCTACAGGGTGCGGTATAAGTATAACGGGTCATTAAATTTCAGCTACCAGAATACTCATTTTGGATTTAAAGGTGACGAAGATTACAGGAAAAACAAGACATTTTTTCTTACCTGGAGCCACCGTACAGACAGTAAGGCGAGACCGGGTGTAAGCTTTTCTGCAAATGTCCAGGCCGGGTCCAGCTCGTATACCCGCTATAATGCCACCAATGCAATTATTGATCAAAGCAATGGTGCGGGAGGAACTTACAGCCAGCCGCTGAGCTTTACCAACCAGTTGAGCTCTTCCATTTCTTACCAGAAATCCTGGATAGGGAAGCCTTATAATCTTTCGGTAAACATGAACCATTCCCAGAACACCCAAACCAAAATAGTGAACCTTAACCTTCCTGACATCAACTTTAACGTGACAACCCTTTACCCGTTGCAGCCCAAGGAAATGGCAGGTTCAGGAAAGTGGTACCAAAAGCTTGGCATAGGTTATACGGGAAGTACAAGGGGGCAGGCAAGTTTTTATGATACAGCCTTTAGCTGGCAGCAACTGGTAGATACTTTTCAATGGGGCGCCCAGCACAATATACCCATATCATTAGCGCTGCCTCAGTTAGGTCCCCTCCAGATCTCCCCGGGGTTCAGCTACCAGGAGCGCTGGTATTCCCAAAAAATAATACGCAACTGGAATGACACGGAAAGGAAAATTGACACCACCACTGAAAAAGGATTCTATACGGCAAGGGATATATCAATGTCTGTTTCTTTCAGCACTTCTATGTTTGGTACCCTTACTATGAAAAATAAAAATGCAAGGATACAGGCGATACGCCATACCATGCGACCACAGTTCAGCATCGGGTATAAGCCGGATCTGTCCAAGTCGTATTACAGGAATACCAAAGTAGATTCGCTGGGACACTATATGATGCTTTCCCAGTATGAACGAACCACCTATGGATCCTTCGGATACGGTCGGTCGGGAAGCATTGGCTTCGGTATCGATAACTTCCTTGAAATGAAAGTAAGACCCAAAAACGACAGCACTTCAGAACGATCAGGTGAAGAAGGAGATGATGGTCTTAAAAAAGTAAAGATCATAGATGGCTTTGGTTTTACCGGCAGCTACAATTTGTTGGCGGATTCTTTTAAGCTCAGCACTTTTAATATTTATGCAAGGAGCACGCTTTTTGAAAAGATCAATATTACGGCAAGCGCAACGATGGATCCATACAAAGTGGACAGCCTCGGATACCGGATCAATAAATATGCCTGGCAGGGACAAGGGTTTTCTTTAGGCCGGATCACCAATGGAAGTCTTTCTGTTTCCACCAGCTTTAAAAGTAAGGCCAAGGATCCTAAAAAAGACCAGAAAGTGGAAAACCAATACGATAACTATGATAATCTCACAGCAGACGAAATGCAGCAGCAGATGGACTATATAAAGAAAAATCCTTCTGAGTTCGTGGACTTCAATATACCCTGGTCGATAAATATTTCTTATTCTTTAAGCTTCAGCAACCAGTTACAGTCGGATTATACTTATAAAACAAGGCTTACTTCCAGCATGAACTTCAACGGTGATTTCAGCCTTACGGAAAAGTGGAAAGTGGGTGCAAACGGTTATGTAGATGTTACTAATTTAAAAATACCGTCTTTCACAATGTACATTACCCGGGAAATGCACTGCTGGCAGATGGCTATCAATGTAACACCGTTTGGTTTATGGCCCTCCTTTAATATCTCTCTTTATCCGAAATCAGGCATGCTGAGAGACCTTAAGATCAATCGTACGAGGACTTTCAGGAATTTCAGTAATTAAGGTGGTAAGTAATAAGTGGTAAGAAACGTGAGAGGTGAGACGATAGATGTGAAATTTTCACTTCTCACGTTTGACGTCTCGCCTATTTCCCCTTCCTGCTATGCTCCCGCGCAAATGCATACATGATATTAAATACTCTTTCCTTCAAAGAAGCAACGGTATCGCCGGGCTGAACAGGTTCGGGTGGCAAAAAATATATTTCCATTTTTGCCGGCCAGAGATAAAAAGGCTTAGACTTGCCCGGTAATACTTTTTTCGTGTTGAACAACAATGTAGGTATAATGGCTTTTTTAGTTTCAACAGCGAGCTTGAAAGCGCCATCGTGAAAAGATTTTAAGGGCTCGCCGGTAGTGTTGCGGGTGCCTTCGGGATAAATACACATGTGCAATCCCTGGTCAAGCACTTCCTTCATTTTTACATAGCTTTCTCTACGGCTTTTCTCACTTTTACGATCAACGAGTATGGAGCCACGCTGGTAGATCAATCCAAATAAAGGCACTTTGGCCAGCTCGGACTTGGCTATGGTTTTGTTTGGTCCGGGGATGAAAGGAGTGGTAAGCGGTACATCCATGTACGAGTTGTGATTACTTGCTACAATGTAGGTTTCTCCCCTTTTAAAATTTTCCTTCCCATGAACCACCAACCGGCATCCGATTGAAAAAAGAAAAAAATTCATCCATGCTTTTGAAATACGGCGGAAAATTTCTGTTCCGCCCGGCTCTTCAATATAGTTGGTAAGCCAGATAGGAATTACAACGAGCAGCAGGGTTATTACAAATATTATTGCTCCCCAAAAGGCAATGATCCGGCCGAGAATATTTTTGATCATAATATTTCAATATCGAAAATAAGCAGGAATAGCCAAAGTACAGTCAGGAAATCATCCAGTCAATAGGATCCCTGCCTTCCTCTTGCAGCAGGCGGTTGGTTTTGGAAAAATGCCTGCAGCCGAAAAAGCCTTTGTCGGCCGAAAAAGGAGAGGGGTGGGCGGCTTTTAGCACATGATGCCTGGTTTCATCTATAAGGTTCTGTTTCTCCTGTGCGAATTTCCCCCAAAGCAAAAAAACTATCCCGGTTTTGAGCGCAGAGATTTTTTGAATTACGGCATCTGTAAATGTTGCCCAGCCGATCTTGGAATGGCTGAAAGGTTCATTCGCTCTCACTGTAAGCGCAGCATTTAATAACAGCACGCCCTGTTGCGCCCAATGCGTAAGATTTCCTTTGCCGGGAGGTATTGATATACCTATGTCTGACTGTATTTCTTTAAAAATGTTGACTAAGGACGGAGGAGGGGGAACACCATCCTGTACAGAAAAGCACAGCCCGTGAGCCTGCCCCGGGCCATGATACGGATCCTGGCCGATGATCACCGCTTTTACCTTATCAAAAGGTGTTTGTTCGAATGCATTAAAAATAAGCGGTCCCGGAGGATATATTGTTTTGCCGGCCATTCGTTCCGTTTTCAGGAAATAAACGATCTGCTCAAAGTATGGCTTGCTGAATTCTTCTTTTAATACTTCCTTCCAGCTTGCTTCTATCTTTACATCCATTGCAGTTATAATTACTGTTTGGCTGCAAACTAAAAAAAATTATCTTTGCAAGCCTTAAAAATATCCTGTTTCCGGGATATAATGAGGAACAGAGAAGTATATCTCAAATCAGGAGTTGGAAAAGAGTATATTAAACAATATTGGTCCGGTAGCTCAGTTGGATAGAGCATCAGCCTTCTAAGCTGAGGGTCATTGGTTCGAATCCAATCCGGATCACTGGAAATCAAAGAGTTACATAAAGTAACTCTTTTTTATTTTAAAAATTTGCCCGGAATTTGCCCGGATAATTCCACAAAGAAACCAACAGTAAAGCCTTTATAAGGGAAAGGAAGGGGGGGAAGGATATCTAATTTGCCCCGGAAAGGGCGTGAAAATAGACATGAAAATAGGGGCTTTTGGGGCAAAAAAACCCGGCTAATTGCCGGGCTTTCAGCTACTCCCAGGGCTGACCCTGTACTTCCCCCTCCATAACCCTCACAGTCCCCGGAATTGCCCTAATAAGCCCTACGGAATCCGGCTCAAGATCATAAACCCGTCTAATATAGCCGTCCGACACGTACACAATGGAAGCCCTTTCCGTTCCTGTGTTTTTCAGGCTGTGATAGATAGCCTTTGTAGGGTAACTGCCTGTTGCGTTCAGGACTTCTACCAATTCAACCGGAACCGCAAATTCAGCCGTATTACCGGCAGCGTCCTGCACGATCAGCTTCAAACCATCAACTTTGAATGTGCTGTAAAATACCGTTATAGCGTCAGCCGATTCAACAGCATTGTACCAATTGGTTGCTACCCGGAATTGCCAGGAATATTTCACTATTTTGCCGGTGCTGGCTGAGGCGTCGAAGTGGTATTCATACACCTGCAGTGCATTCTTACTAAGGATGATCTGGGCTTTTGGCTGAAGTTGATAAATCGGTTCATCCTTTTTGCAGGATGTAAAGCCTATAAAGGCTGCAAAAATGAAAATGATTGTCTGTTTCATCTGTACTGATTGTTTAGGGTTGGGAAGCCCGAAGGCTCCCCGGATTAAAAAATTACTCACTGTCTAATAATACTCCGTCCGAATATTCGGCAATTAAGGTTTCATGCAACCTGATAAAGGGCGTTTCAGTTTCCACATAGTATTTGCCCATACTAAGGATAACACAGGCGTAATTACCGCCCTCGCTGGTTTTCTTTGCTATTTTCTTAGCTTCCTGAATTGTTTCTACTTGCATTTGTTTTCGTTTAGGGTTTATAAGAAGGGGCTTATTTCGACCCCTGTTTAACAATGATCTGTTGCTTTTCTACTTTGCGGATAATGTTTAAAACATGCTGTTCAGAGCAGAATAATTTTTCAGCCAATTCCTTTGCCTCCCTCTTTACCTGTTCAACTCCTTTGAAGTTGATTGCTGTCAGAATTACTTGTTTTTCGCTTGTCATTTTGTTTGCGTTTGTTTGATGATGTAAAGATAATCTCAGGGTTTTAATTTTACAACCTATTAATGTACATTTTACGGTAGTTTAATGGTATTTAACATACCACAATTAGTTCGTTAATAGGTATACTAATTGATGGCAAGAATGTTATATTTGTAACATGAAAAAGAAAACAACAAAAGCCGGTAGAAAAGAACTGCCAGCAGGTGAAGTGAAAATACGGGTGCAAGTTTTCATTAAGCAGTCAATTGTGGACAATATGGGAGGTTTTGAAGCTGCACGGGATAAGCTGGTAAAGTATGCCGATACCTTTGATAAGGTTAAGAAATAGTTTGCTGTAGATAGCAAATAGAAAAGCCCGGAAAAATTATACTTCCAAGGCTTTTTGTTTTCTCCGGCTATTACGGCAATTTATTCAATTCTTGGAGCTATTCCAAACTCATTTTTTATTACCCTGCAAAAATGATCAAGATCATTATATACTGCTACCGGCTTTGCAATGAACTTCATCAGTATTAAATATCCATTAACCAGAATGAGTTCCCCAAATGTTCCAGAACTTTCCCAGGTTCCCATGCTATCAATACGAGAACCGGTAAACTCAACTTTATAGCTACCTGGATTCTTTTTGTTTCTCTTTACTGTAAAACTTGTGTATTTCATTTTGAAATTAAATAGTATCTTGAGACTGTTCTTTCACATCAACTGCAACGTTGAGTTTAAGGATTTAGGGATAAAGGGGGCTATTATGTAGCTCCCTTTTTTATTGAAATTCTTGCTTCCGTTTTGCAGAGATTATGCGATAACCAGGCTTTCTTCGGGTCTTAATAATAGATCAATGTAACATTTTGTAGCAAAGACAGCTTCAGGGAGAATCTCTTTTACGGTTTCTGCTTTAATTAAATTGCCATTTTTATCTCTCAATGCGATTGCCGTAAATCCGTTATCTAATTTGTCTGCTTGGATTCTAAATCCTCTGTAGGGAGTGGTCATAGTTTTATATTTTATTAATTTGAAAATCCTGAGAATTTTTGTTCGGAAAACTTTGGGCGTTCAGGCGTTGCATCTTTTTCCCCATCATCTCCAAATAGGGAAAGCTCAAAAAGTTTATCAGCCGGTAGATCAACCGGGAAAAGTAGTTCTCCGTCCTTATTCACTGAAGCATAATTATTAAGTATTTGATCAACTTTTTTTTGTTTAAACTTTACTCTAATAAGGAGTATATCCCTGGTTTGAGTTTCATCTTTCAACACAAAAGAAAAATCGAATCCCTGTTTAAACTTAAAACGATTCATCTTCCCGATATCTACAGAAGATATCCAATTGTCGTTCATTCTTATATTCTCAAACATGACGTTTACTTTTTAAATTTTCAGTTATACGTTCCCGTAATTCATCTTTTGCCTTATTGATACTTTCAGTGTTATATCTGTATCTGGTCGGATTTTCGCTTATCTGTTTTATTGTTGCGTGTTTCCACTTGCCTTTATTATCATCAAACTTTGATTGCCTTAGTAGCTCAGTGATTAGATATTTTCTGTGATAGTGAATTTTTGGCAACTCTTCATTTAGTGCTTTTGACAGATCATTCATTACATTATCCTCCTGTTCCTCGGGAATTTCTTCCAGTAGATCAGTTTCCCTTTCTTCCCCTGAATAGAGGTTCCGAGCTTTTTTGAAATATGGCTTTAAAACAGTTTTTTCAAATTCAGAATTTTTTTGAAAGAGAATATTCCTGGCAATTACAGTCGCCGCCGCTACTAAGGTTCCCCGCTGGTGGTGCTGGAATATATATTCATCACTTTTACTTAGTAACCGGACAAAGATTTCAGAGAAGAGCTCATCTGCAATGATCTTTCTTTTGCCACACAGTTTATTTACTCTTCGCTTTAGTTCTTTATTATTATATAGGTCTGATATTATTTTCTCTTTCATCTCTACAGGAAACGTTGGTAGGGTATTGCTTTGCCGTTTACAAATCTTATTCCCTGCTTTTTAATTCGGCTTATCAAAGTTTGAGAAACATTAAAGCGATGTGCTATTTGCCTTTGTGTTAGTTTTTTTAGTTTCAATAACCGTCCTATCTCTTCAATATCTCCGATACTCAGTTTGGCTCTGCGTTGTTTAATTTCCCCGTTTACTTTGGAAATAAACTCAATCACTTTCAGTCTACCTGTTTGCCTTTCTGGAATTTTTTTGGGTCTCCATCCGAGATTAGACGCCCGACAATCTGCATTATCCCCGTTAATATGGTAAGGTATCCAGTTCCTCATGCTCTCTGCCCTCGGTACGAATGCTTCAGCAACTACTTTATGCAGGTATATCTCCTTCGTCAGTCCGTCCCCCAGGTACAACCTCTTCCGCATGTATCCATCCTTATTAACCCTCACCGGAACAACACTAACGAAGTAAGTATTATATCTATCCCGGTAGCACTTGCGAAGCCGTCCCAGGTTGCTAACTTCGTAGCTGCATGCGCCTGGTATTTCTTCCCATATTTCGCCTTCAATGCTCTCGAACCTTTTAAAAGCATGTTGGATAACACCTACTTTTTTCTGATTTTTTAGGAGCTTTTCATATTCATCTTTCGGTATTGTGATAGTGGAAATGGCAGGTCTGTTGTAAATGCTTAACTCTTTCTCATTCATTCTTTTTTGTAGTTTAAAAAGACCCCGGATGTAAAAACATCCAGGGGATTATCATGTCTTACAAGTAAAAACAAAATTAATAATGTTAATTAAATGTGGCAACAGTATCACAAAATACTGTGATAGTTCGCCAAATGTGTACAGTTAATTTATTCGTGTGGAGTTAATTAGATGTAATAGCAATGTAACCTGACCGGAAAAAATATTTGCGTATAAATAAGGATATGGGAAACTATACTATTTCAAAAGATCAATATGATTTGCTTTCTGAAAAAAGACAGCAAATCAAATCCTGGATGCAAAGCGGATACGCTTCTGGCTTAGACGAAACCTGGAAGAAAAAAGCCGGTAAAATATACACACTGATTACAGGTAGGGTGCATAATCTTTCATGTGGTGTTTGCATTGATAATTTACTTTCTGTCCTTAATAAGGCACTAAAGCAGTATGAAGAAAGGGAGGAAATCCTTTCAGCGGCAAAGACTGAAGAAGTGCCAGACTTAGAGGAAGCTCAAAAAGAAGTTGACCAGCAAATCATCAAATCATTGCAAGACCAAAGCGATAAAACTTTTGTTGCGGTAACAATTGCGGACACTGAAGACCCTAATAAGAAAAAGGTAATTCAAAATGAACCACACAAACGGAATGGAAACCGTAGACGATAATCTATTATCTGCGGAAGATTTCAAACCGTTGCCGGAAAACCTAACTAAAGAGAGGTTAACGGAAATGCTCCGCAATGGTGAGACCACTATACAGCACGTCGGGGAAGCTCTAAAGCTACAACCTGAAGAAATCAGGTTCACGGAATTGTATTTCGAGGAGTTTGCCGGAGATGGATTGAGTACGGTCGCTGATGTGTACGGTTTAAATCTTTCGATTAAACGCCAACGGGAGAGAGCTAAAGCGATTGCTAATCGTCTGCTTGGTAACCCGGATATACTTCTCCTAATCAATGCACAACTCAGTGCTAAGTCCCTGAATGATGAGCATGTAGACAGTGTTCTGGCGGGACTGATAAATCAAAAGCAAGATTTAAAGGTAGCTGTTACCGGGGTTAAGCTGTACAACGAAATCACAAACAGGCAGAAGAGAATAGAGGATGAGGCAAAGAAAAATGTATACGATTTTTCCCGGCTGACTGATGAGCAACTAATTGCGCTGATAGAGTTGTTAGAGATAGCCCGGATAGATAATGGAGATCATCCCTTCGTTGCGACTGAGATAATAAAAAATGAAATAAATCTTTCCGAAGATGGAGAGGCTGAGATAATAAACTAAGAAACCACCAGGCGCGGAAACGCGGATGTCCTGAAAAGGATATGGTGCGAAGGCACGGTTAGGGGGTGGTTTCTTTTACCTTTTTCTTTTTTGTTTTTTTTTCTGACATAATAACCGGTCGTATCTACGACTGGTTTTTTACTCAAACCACTTAAAATGGAATATCAAAATTTTGCTGACCTAAACACTTATCCTATAGAAAAAGAACTGGCAAAGGAGATGATGCTAAAGAATCATTATTCCCACAAATGGAATTTTGCTTTTGGTGCGCTCAATGTTGGAATAATGGACGGGGGGGGGGCAACTGTTAGGGTGTGCAGTGTTTGGTAATGCGATGAACCATAAGGCGTGGCACAGCATTACAAATACACCGGGTGAAAGTTGTATTGAGCTTAACCGGTTGTGGATAGATGATAGATTAAAGACCAACACTGAAACTTGGCTTTTATCCCGGTCGTTTAAAATACTTCGTGAACGTGGTTTTGAGTTGGTGCAGAGCTTTGCCGATGGTCGCCTGGGTGTAGGCACTACTTACCAAGCTGCAAATTTTTCATATTATGGCTTCTCCAAAACACTATTCCAAAAGCATGTAGAAACAGGTGAGATCTACCATAACACACAATTTACCAATACTGCAAATCCCCGTGGTATGATCTGGCGTAATGTTCTGCATGCAGAAGGGGTATTGCAAACATTCGAAGTAAGAACTTACCGTTATCTATATCCTCTTTGTAAGCGGGCAAAGAAGAATATTAAACTAAAGGAGTTACCCTATCCGAAGGAGAGGGTTGGGGAGCAACTGATTGCAGACTATGTGCCACCATTAGCACAAATTGCCCGTGCTGCAGCATTGGCAAATGCACTCAAACAGTGCGAAAACCGGGACATCCTTTATGATTACCTTATTAAGCTAACAGGTAATGAGAAGGAAGCAAACCGCACTATAAAAGAACAGCAGAAAAATAAATGGGTGGAGAAACTTTGCGCCTGATTATCTTCAGCCATAAGTGTATAATTTGAGGCACATTTGGCTGAAGATAAACCCGGCTAATTGCCGGGCATGAAAAAGCCTCAGCGCTGGGGCTGAGGCTAATAAAATTAGTGCCTATTAAGCTGCATCCACCGTAAAACATAAAAAGCTTATCTTACTTTGTGCGCAAGTATTATATGTTTTAAAAATCCCGGTGAGGTTGTTTTTACTGATGTAAACACCTTTATGAGCGCTATTGTAGATGATATCTTTTTTAGACCTTATTATACATTCGTTTTTGCTATCCCCCAGAAAAGCAGCCCACCAATAACAATACCCTTTATCATCCTGCCATATATGTGGCTGTTTTATATCTTGCAAAAAGATAACGCTAAACACTTCCGGGAAATCTTTCATTAAATATTCTTTATTCTCTTCACTAAGTGGACTTAATTTAGGCTCAATCTCTAAAGAAGATATTAAAGTATTCAGGTTTTGACTTTTTAAAAATTCTAAGATTTGGGTATAACTCATATTAATGTTTTACGCCCATAAGGGCAGGTTAATTAAATTGTTTTAAATACCCCTCCATCTAACTCCTCTACACAATCCATTATCATAGCTTCCACTTTCATTCTGAAATAGTCTCTGGCAGTAGTTTGTTTACCTGATTTAATTGAACTCCTTGCAGCTTCTTTTAAGTTTTCAAACGTATGCAGCAGATTATACTCAACTTGCTTAATTATACTTTTACTTTCACTTTCACATCCACTTTCTGCCTCTTCTTTTAATATTATCCACCCATTTTCCCAAAGTCCGTTAAATACTTCATCTACGGAAAACCCTATTCTTTTATAAATTCCTTCTAATGCTGGCAATTGAATATCTTGAAGTGATTGCCTTGTTGCTATTGTTGACATGGTACAGATGTTCAGATTGTGTGCTGTTCCCCATTTTTGATTTAAAAAAATGTGGCTTTTTAGAGACAGGATTTAAAACAATCTTTGTTTTGTGTCTTAAAAATCTCCGTGGGAAGTCTTTTGTGAAGAAGTCCCCGTTTAGTTTTTGAAGATGCCGGGAACAAACGGTTATAACCTTAACCCGGTTCAGTGTTTAACTGATAATGATGCGAAGCTAATACTTCATTCTATTGTCCGCAATAGTGTTAAGCTCATTTAACGAAATTCTTATCAAAGATCAAAAGAAAAAGCCAGGGTATAGATATACCCCAGGCTTGTAGATTAATGAAAACTTTACCAGATATCTGATAGCGGATAATCTTTATAATATTGTTCAGCGTCTTCTTCTTTAGCGGGTTGCACACCGTGAAATTTGATATGATCTTCCAGGATGTGTGCTATATTGTCTTCCCTTGTTTCAGGCAAGGATTGATAACAGTACATAGGATTAATGTATTCAACGTTTCGTTTAGTTATAATTAAACCATTTTCCTTTAAATAGGCTATTGCCTTTTGTATCCATCTCCTGGACACCCCTAAATCATTAGCCAACCCATCAGTACTATACTTATTTAAACGATTCTCTTTGTAATAGCAATACTTAAAGGCGAGTGCATGCAAAACTCGAATGTATGAGTAGTTAATATTCGGATTGAATATTAATTCCTCGGGTACTTGTATATATTTAGTGTTCATTAATCTACTTTTTGGCGCCGGCAATAACTTTAGCTGAGGGGAGTTGGGGTCAAATTTTTCCCTATATCTGTAAGCTGATATTGGTGGGGGGCTGGGGACTTTTCCAGAACTCCTACAGCGATCAGCTTTTTAATAGCTCTTCTTAGTGTGTCCAGTCTCACTCCTTTGTCCAGAAACTCTTGCTGAAATTTCAGGTCATTTAACCGGAACTCCTTCTTATAGCAGGCATAAATAAACAGGAGCACTTCCGCTGAGGTGGTTAGTTGCCGATATATCTCATTTTTCGTCATAGTAAAAGATTATATTGCAAATATAAAATTAAATTAGTATTATCAAAATTGACTAAACAAATGAGGACATATATGGCATAATGTATAAATTGTGCCTGAAAGGTCTGTAATTTAAGACGTAATCCTGAAAACATATTATAAAAATAGCTCACGAACTATAGTTCGCAAAACATATTATAAAATATTATTACGAATTAAAGTTCGCCTAAGCGAATTAAAGTTCGCTAAAGTGGCAAAATGGCGAACTATAGTTCGCAGCCGACGAACTATAATTCGTCAAAACCTTTGTAACTATTATAATAATCAATCAATTGAGAACCCTAAAAGGTATTATAAAAGGTCTTTTTAAAAAAGGTTTCAGAATAGGCACGAAATAGGATTTCGTATCCCAACAATTTTTTAGGGTTAAGGTATTTAGCTCCTTCGTCTTTGTATATTAAAGTATACAAAACAAAAATCTGATGACCCGGTAATCCCACTACTGCAGACCGTATCAAGCCAGTAACCTCAGCCTTTTTAGGAAAATAGATAAAGAGATATTCCGTTAATATTTTATGCTGTTAAAAACAACTAAGCAATTTAAGAACATAAACTTGGCACGGGAAGCATATAAAAATTGTACCACTAAATGTGGTATATATTGTTTTCAAAGTAAGAGACGAAAGGAGGTATATATTGGCATGACCCAAAATTTCGCCAGTAGATTTTTACAGCATAGAAAAAGTTACTCTAATAAGCATGGAGAACATAAAGGATTACACCAATTATTTGATAAAATAGGACTTGATAAAACTCCTGTCCAAATATTGTTAGAAGGTGCCCCGGATAAATACACAAGAACAGAATTATACATAATAGAATCTCTTTTGGTAGAAATTTATTTGCGAAAAGGATATGATGTATTAAATGCGCCTACTGGTCATTATTGGGCAGTCAGTGATTATAAAAGAATTGGAGTAAAGAAATATAACAGAAAAGGAATTTTAAAAGAAACCTATAAAAGTATTTATGAACTGGTTAATATTTACGGATATAATACATTTAGCATCCTGAGATGTTGCAAAGCTGAAATTAAAGTATTTGGAGGCTATAAATGGTTACTGTATGACGGCTTAAATGATGAAACGTTTATGGATGTTGCTGAAGGTCTAAAAATACATCCTCTTACACTTGCCGAATCCTGTTATCAGGAAATCGTAACAAATAGGTATATACACGTCCATAGAATATTTGGTTATAAACTTCTGGAATACTTTGAACTCAGATCAGCTTAATACTAACCAACCCCCTCTCATGTTCTATTAAAAACACATGTCAAACACATACATCAATGAAAACGGTTACCTATGCTTTAAGGATAGCGGTATACCAGTGCATAGGTGGGTAGCTGAAAAAAAGCTCGGTAGAAGATTGAGACCGGGAGAGGTGGTACACCACAAAGACCGCAATAAATTAAATAATTCCCCCGATAACCTTTATGTCTTCCCAAATCAATGGGAGCATTACAAAGCACATTTGAGAGATGCTGATAAATACGGATGGGAATATAGCTTTAAGGGAAGAGCCGACTATTTTGAAGACGACGATGACGATTTTGATGATTTTGAAGACGATGATTTTGACGATGAAGACGATGATGACTGGATTTAAGTACTAAATTTCCGGGATCAATCCCCTATTAAGCATCCCACAGCTTTAATAGGTAAGGTAATTTATTCCATTAACCAATTAAGTGCCTTTTCAAAACCCTTTGAAAGCTGCCTGAGCCTTGTTAGTGTAATATCTATTTTATTAAGTAATTTACGCTTGTAATTATATTATTATGATGGAAGCCCCTAAACTCTATAAGTTAAATGATATAGATTTTGCCGATTTTCTTGCCAATAAACCGTTATACTCAAAAGTAATTGCCTCAAGTGGAATAATAAATTCATTCACAAAATTTGAAGATTTTGAAAATAAACCTTTCAAGTTCTTGTGCCCTAAAGAACAAGAAGTTCAGACATTTAGAACAGACTTAGGAGAAATGAAGTATTCAATAAAGCAAAAGGCATTGAATGAAATGTTCGGCAATTCGGAAAAAATAAAGAACTCTTCTTTGAATGATACAGATAAGACAATTAACTACATTTTATACCTTGTTGGATTTTGTCAATCTTGTGGTGAGAGAGTAACATTTTTGCTCAGAGCGTTTTCTGACAAAGGAGGAGAAGATAAAGCCCCAGGTACTATTGTATATCTCGAAAAAGTTGGTCAATCTCCATCCCCCTTACCAATGCTTAGTAAGACTTTGGAAAAATATTTAAGTGAGGAAGATAGAACTAATTACAAACGTGCATTAGTTTGTAAGTCTAATGGATATGGTATTGGTGCATACGCTTATCTAAGGCGAGTGATTGAGAATGAAATTAAAAAAATAGTAAAAGATATTTCAGAATTAGAGTTTGAAGGAGTGGATGAAGTTAAAAGAGCTTATTCTACTTATCAGCAAGATCATCAAATGAATAAATTGATTGATGTTCTGGATGGACATTTGCCAACTACATTAAAAGGATTGGGTAACAATCCAATTAAGCTTTTGTACGAACAACTTTCGGGAGGTATTCACTCATTTAGTGATGAATTGTGCCTCTCAAAAGCGGAAAGTATTGATGTACTAATAAACTTTGTTGTCGAGAAAATAAATGAAGGAAAAAACCAGTTGAAAAGTGTACAAGCAGCTATAAAGAGCTTGCAGGGATAAATCCAGCTCAAATTAAATTAGAGTATAGCCTTAGAAATTTTGGGAATAGAATCTTCTATTAAGCCCCCACAGCTTTAAAAGGAGTTATTCAACTTAGGCAACCTTTTATTTTTCTTATAGAAATGATAGAGCAGCAATGCCTCAATGTATGCCGGAGGCTCATCCTCTTTGGAGTAAATTACTACAATTGAAAGATGGGAGATGTCATATTCTGTCATAATTGCTTTAACGTAGTCGTTAGTTTGAATATACTTATTTGTTGCCTTATTTTTTCCTCTTGGAGCTGTTAGTCTATTTTGTATTGAGTGCTTTTTATAACTGCCATCCCTGCCTATGCTTCCTGCTTTACCAATATAAATAATTTCTTTTCGTGTATCGTCAAGCCATATATACACTCCCACTTTTTTTTCTATTTTTTCCCTTACTGTTTTATTATAGTTAGCTCTTCCGGAAGCCTCGGCAAATATTTTCCTATCAATAATAAAGTCTTCTTTCAGTTTGTCCGTATATGGTTGTGTAACTGCTTTAATTTCATCTAAGGTCATAAAAATAGTTTAGGGTTATGGTAGATATTAATATATGCTTCAGGTTATGGATACATATTCTTTACTATTATTGCACCAATGACAGTTGCGGCAACAGCAATAATAAGTTCCCAAAAGTGTTTACTAAACCAGTTTTCTTTCTTCTCTTTGTTTTGATTAAATGAGCCCTTGCTTTTGTTTCCCTTACCTGTACTTACAGGTGCATTAAATGTACTTTCCGTTGCATTAAAGGAATTATTCTCGTACCGTTCTATATAAATTCCTTGAGATGGAGGTGGTGGTGAAGGTGGAGTATTCTTTTTATTATATTCTTCAACAAATTTGGCTGTACTTCTAATCAATAACTCAATATCTGGTTCTTCAAAAAGTGGTTGATTGTTTCTATATACATCAAGCCCGGATAAAATAGAACGAAAACTTCCATCTGTAGTTATTAAACCATTGCCCTCATATTCTTCTAATATTGTCAATATCCTCATTTTAGTTCTGGAGCGGTCAAGACTTTGCGAATTGTTTATTGACATCCTGATTATATGCATAATGTTTACTATTTCTTCAGGAGCTGATATAAGTTCAGCGTCTAAATATTCTTTAAACTGCTTAGTTTTAAACTCTTCATTAAAATTTTCAGACATAATTAAGAATTTGAGTTTTTTTTATTTAATGCAAAGTTATTCCAGGCTTACATTAAAAAAAGCCTGAAAAATTAACAGGATGTGCATAAGTCCGCATAATAGATATGGATCCCTGATGTGATTTATAGGATTATATTAGCAACTGAAAAGGAAGGGGTTTCGGGATGGGGCTATCATTCCCGGTCAAAGCCTTTATAAAAATATGGCGGGGTGGGATATTTCTAAAAAACGTATCTTTCATACAAGAAACTATTATTTCAACCCCTAACGTTTTAACCATTGGAAAGAATACAAGATTTCTTTAAGCATGTAGGCGAAAGGCTACGTAATCCTTTCATCTTCTCCTATCTAATAAGTTGGCTTATTTCAAATTACAAAATTGTAATAGGGCTTTTTTTCTACACTAACTATCAATTAAAGGCTGATGGCTACAATTCATACTTTGATCTGATTGATAAAACTACCAACTGGCAGACCTGTTTAATTATCCCCCTAATAGGTGCATTAGCATACACATTTGCTTTTCCATACTTTAAAAGATTGGTGGTTCTTCTATACACAAGGATTAATCAAGGACAAGAGGTTAAAACACTTAAGATACTTGAGGAAGGTAGTATTAGTACAGTAAAATATTTAAGACTGAGGGATGAATACAAACAATCTCAGGCAAAGCTTGAAGAGGTAATTCAAGATGAAAGTAAATTTTTCAGCCAGAGAAGGGATTTAAACGAACAAGTAAGTAATCTCCGCAAAGAGAATTTAGGACTACAGGGAGATATAATAAAACTTCAGCAAAGTGTCGCGATCTTGGAAAAGTTTAAAGAACCAAGGGATGTAGAATTTTTAAATGGAGAATGGAAAGGGGTAGCGAGAAATGGGAATAGCGAAATCGCTTTTGAATTTAGGTTTGACATCAACAAAAACAGAGTTTTTATTAAATATGAAGGATATTATGTTGTCTCAATTGTAGCATTAATACGTTTCGATAAAATAGTATACTTTGAATTTATTGGGATAGAGAAAGCTCATGATGTTCATTTTTCATCTCAATTTGTGAACTACTCTAATCCATCAATAAGACAACCAACATATAATGTGGATGTATTGCAGAACAAACTCCCTTTACAGGATGCCGGGGGATATTATATATTCAAATTAGATAATGATCTTGAAATGAAGGTTTATTCAAGATTGTTTAATCCTTTTCTTCTCCGGAAGGTTCAGCCGAAATAGAGAAAATTTAAAAACACTGTATTTTGACCTATCAAAGGACATGGGCGCGTCCCCTGTTAGCGCAATTCAAAAATTATTAAATCAGTTTTTGACCAACTGCATTAAATCTGCCAACTCAACCAAAATTTTGAAAAAATTTTCTCATTAAATTGGTTTGGTCTACGTAATTCAATTACATAAATAGCCACACTTAATGGCTATTACAAAAATTTCCGCTTTTTTCCCATTTGCGTATCTATTCATAAATAGTTACACAATGGAAAATACTTTGAATGAAAAATTAATACCGCTTAGGGCATTCTTCTCCAAAGAAGCACATGAAAAAATTTTGCTTGTTGCTGCCCGGAATTATGTTTCTAAATCTGAATGGCTGAGACAACTTGTTTTAAATACAATTGGAATGCCTGGGGAGATACAGCAGCCAAAAACAAATGTTGGTTTATTAGCTGAGAGCAAAGCGGAAGCATTGCGGTTGAAGAAAGAAGAAGCGAAAAGAAAACGTGCAGAAAAAAAGGCTGCTGCTTCTGAATCAAATTAATTCACCTTCTACTAAGGATATGTTTTTGAATGGCATTAATCACTCCCGCTTCCGTTCAAGTGAGAAAGGATCGAAGGCTGATAAAGGCGAATGTTTTACCGTCTGAATATCTTTCTCTATTTGGCAATAAGATAGATATTACTCCCGCGTATTCTGAGATGTGCAAACGAAGTTTTTACTTCTTCGTTAAAACATTTTGGAATGTGGTAATGCCGTCTAACATGATAGATAACTGGCATATCAAGTTCCTATGTGATAAAGCCCAGGAAGTGGCAACGAGGGTAATTCACAAACAACCGGCAAAAGACCTTTTAATAAACCTACCACCGGGAACAAGTAAGTCAGCTATATTCAGCATAATGCTTCCGGCTTGGATACTGGCAGTTGATCCTTCAATGCTTATTATCTCAGGTTCGTGCAATTATACCCTGGCTGAAGCACTGTCTACCAAATGCCGCTCAGTTATTCAATCAGATAAATACAGATCATTCTTTCCCCTAACAAGGCTGAACCCCGTTCAGGATTCTAAGGGTCATTTTGAAACCGTTTTCGGGGGCGGGCGAATCACATGCAGCATTGGTACTGCTATTATCGGAAAGCACGCTGATTTAATTATAGTGGACGATAGCGAGACCTACGAGATGGCTCAATCTCCAATAGAACGGACAAGGGTGCAAAGCTGGCTGAAAGGAGATTTGTCTACACGTAAGCGGGATAAACTTGTAACAAGTTCTATTTACATTCAACAGCGTTTAGGTTTTTCCGATAGTTCTAATTTTCTCTTGGAACTTGACCCGGATATTGAGCATATCTGTTTGCCTGCTGACATTTCAGACCCTAAAGTTGAGAAATTAGTTAAACCTTCTTATCTGAAAAAATACTATAAGGAGGGATTAATGGATGTGAACCGGTTAAGCCGGGCAGCTTTGGAGAAGATACTGAAGGACATGAAGGGCTCAACCCTTCGCTTTAATACTGAAATGAACCAAAACCCGACCGATGAAAGTAGCAGCCCTATCAAAAGGGAGTGGTTCCCGATTGTTAGCACAATGTATTTTTTTGAGTTGGTTAAAAAGCATAATGCATACCCGTTCTTCTATTTGGACACTGCATTTACAGACAATAAGCCAACCAAACCGGGACGGAGAGCCAACCGCAATGACCCGTCTGCTATAATGTGTTGCTTTCTCATTGAAAATGATTTGTACATATACAAAGTATTGCGCGACTTCCTAACCGGTCCCGACCTCATAGATAAAGTAAAAGAATTTCTCACCACCTGTAATTACCATGTAACTAAAAGCACACTATCAATTGAACTGAAGGCTTCAGGTCATACCGTCTTCCAATTCCTTAAAAAGGATGGCATTAATGTAAAGGCAAGTCCCGACCCCAAAGACGACAAACAAACCCGATTGCTTGCTATATCAGGCTCCCTTTCATCCGGAAGAGTGAAGCTGGTCGAGGGTGCTTGGAACGGCTCATTTTTGGATGAGGTCTGCATACCTCCGGAGGTTCGGAAGTATTGGGATCAAACCGACCTGTTAAGCTCTTCGGTTGAGGAGTTGATCGGAGGGGATAAGCCGAGGAAGGTTACAAAATCACGGCTTCACTAAAATTTGAAAAATTTTCTGTTTTACGTATATATAAATATATGGTTGCACATATTAAAGATAATTGGGTTGATGTTACCCTGGGAGAGTTTCAGCAGATTTTGGATATTCAGTCAGATAAGGTGCTGGATGATTTTTCAAAAGATTTGAAAAAAATTGAAGTGTTAAGTGATTTGAATGAAAATGAAATCAATTCACTCCCTATGAATAAATTAAAGCCTTTGTTATCTGCTATTTCCTTTTTGTCAGAGGAAATAAAGCCGGTTGATCTGAAAGACCTCTATAAGGTGAACAATAAGGAGTATAAGTTGGTGCGGGATATTACACAGATTACCGGCGCACAATTTACTGACCTTATGGCTTTGCTTCAGGATAAAGATCAGGTTAATAAAAACCTACATTTAATCGTTGGCGTCCTGATGGCTCCCATGAAAAAACAGACTTTCTTTTCATCCTTACTAAGGCGAAAGAAACAAACTGAAAAATATCTGGAACATACTACCCTGGACGACATAGCCGAGGACATGCTGTATATGTCTATCGTAGATATTCACTCTATCAGCAACTTTTTTTTTGCTCTTTCCGTGAAATTTCAAGCCGTTTCTTTTTCCTGGGTGGAGAAACAAATTCCGATGCAGTTGAACGAAGTTTTGAAGACGTTGAAAGAGAAGAGGAACAGCAACAAGGAGAAACTGAATCAAACGGAGGAGGCTTTGCTTCAGCAGATTCAGCTTTTATTAAACGCTGGAATTTTTGGCACTTAGTTTATAGAATGGCGAATGAGGACTATCAGCGAATGAACTATTTTTTTGAGATGAGGTTGAATGAATTCTTAGTTACTATTACTCACTTCTTACAATGGACGGAGCTAAAGAATAAAAAAAAATGAGGAACGTAAACGAAGAAGTAAAAGCATATTTGGAAAAGACGGGAGATGAATCGGTTAATCTCCTTCGACAGGAACTGACTAAGAAAAAAAAGATTGCGACCGGGGGAACGTTGAGGAGTATAGAAAGAGAAGTGATTGAGAGAGGAGATGTAAGGTTTAATTTAAAAGTATTAGCCTCAGAAGACATAGCATTTATTTTAGGGGGTCGTAAACAAGGGTTACAGTTACCACCGGCTGAAAAAATCGAAGCCTGGGCTAAGGTGAAAGGCATTAAGCTAAAAGGTTCCACCAAAGCAAATGGATTACGCTCGTTAGGATTTCAGATTGCAAGAGGTATTAAAAAGGAAGGGATTAGAGGTGTGAATGTGAGGGGGTGGGCTAAGCGAAAGGATCAAGAAATATATGAGGAGGTGCAGCAGCTTCTTCAGGAAATATACACAGAAAATTTAGCTGAAGCCGCTACTGAAGGGGCTACAGGATTAAATATAAAAATTAGTAAGTAAATGTCATATTCGATTATACAACAACCTGAAGAAAACACTTTACAATACTCAAACGGAGAAATAATCTCGGTTGTAGAGCAGTCAGATTATGACCCGGATAGTCCCGAATGGAAGGACTTTAAGTTTTGGGCTGATGTCTATGTTAACGGAGAAAAGAAAGTACGTTTAAAAAGTTTTCCGGAGCCGCTAACTGATAAAGGCGTTTTTAACTTAAAAAATATTGCTTCAGCATTTACTAAATGGGAGTATGTTTTTTCAAGCAGCGACATTTTCCAGCAAAGTCCAAATAGTGCCTGTGAGCTACAGCTTTACTACGGAGAAGAGCGAAATAATAATGGCTCCTGGACTTCTGAAAGCCAGGCAACAGGTAACACATTCATTTCCCTTAATGCTGCTCCCTGGAAAGATGATGCAGCATTATCTCAGTACGTTATCGGTAACTATGAAAAGCTATTCCTTAATAAGGCAAAAGAATTAAAAACATCTGCTGTATTCGGAGATCAATATTTATTCTTTTATAATAAAGCCGGGGAATATACACCGGCTGCAAAAATTGAAATCTGCACGTTTACCAATTCTGTACCGGGGGACTGGTCTTCATTGAAAGGAATTTACCGAGTTGATAATTCTTATAGTGATGCTTCAGGTGTGCAATGTGTTAATGTTGGCGTGAATGCTATGCAGAAGATAAATGATGAAAGTCTTTATACAAAGGTTTACGGAGATGATTCTTTTTTTGATAGCGGTGTGAAGCGTTGGAATGTTTGTATGATTTATTCAGGTGCTGAAAAAGCAACGGATTATGTTGAGATTGTTTTAGATACATCCTGCTATCGTTATCCTGAGCCTATCATTGTCTACTGGCTTAATAATTTGGGAGCATTCGATCAATATATTTTCAATTCAAAAAATATTATATCAACAACAAAAAAAGCTCAGTCATTTACAAAGCAGGCAGGTAAACTTGTTGGCAGTTCATACGTTAATAATAGTTACGACCAAACGAAAGTAAATTACTTTACTGAGCTTCAGGATACAATTGAGATAACAGCTAATTGGCTTTCTGATGATGATGTAAAACTTTTGAAGTCTTTAGTAATGTCTCCAATAGTCTTTTTCAAAGGCACTGATAACGTCATGTATTCTGCATCTATAGATGCAAATGATTACAAACTTTCATACAGGAAATTTCAGAAAAAATATGATCTCACATTGAAACTAATTCCTTCAACAAGTTATAATTCTCAATTACAGTAATGAATACCAGACTATATATAGAAGGAGAAAGAATTGAGCTGATTGAGGAAATAGAAATTCCTTTAAATTTTTCTATTCAGAATATTAAAGACATAAGTAAAACCTCCTCTTCATTTTCAAAGACCGTTACAGTTCCTGGCACTGCCAGCAATAACAAGGCTTTCAACTTTCTTTTTAACACAAAAGTTACAGCATTTGAAAAGCCAGAGGCTAATACAAATAATATTGGACAGTATTATGATTTTAAAAAGAAAGCGAGATGCTACGTCATAGAAAATAATATGGTTGTAATGACCGGTTACGCCAAATTAATTTCTGCTACTAAGCTAAACGGATATGCAACCTATTCTGTTCAAATCATAAGTGATTTAACAGATTTTGTTTCCGTTTTAGCGGATAAGAAATTGGAGGATATAAGCCCGGAATTGACTGAACAATTTACTCACCGTTGTGATTTTGATACAATCTTTGATAGTTGGTCAGAACAGGATGAAAACCCATGTACTGGAGTAATATATCCTCTGGCAGATTACGGGCAGTTTGATACAGTGAATGCAACCAACTTTTTTATTTCAAATTTACGTCCTGCATTATTCGCCAAACAATACCTTGATCTGATTTTTGCCGATGCCGGATTTTCTTATGATTCAGACTTTTTAAACTCTGATTATTTCAAACGTTTAGTTATCCCTTATAAAGACGGTGCATTTGAGGGAAAAGGATTTGAAAGTGTGGTGAATGGCGGGGATTGTTCAGAAGGTTGGCAGTTTGAAAGTGAGGCAGTTGATAATATGGCTTATTATGCTACGCCTGTTGAAGGGTTGGAATTGTTTCAGTGTGTGCAGAGCGGAGGTGATTATTATTCTGCTTCGGGTATGACATATATTGCACCCGTAACCTCAGTATATGATGTAAATGTAACCTTACCCAGCGTTTATTTTACGTTTACTTCCCCCCACATTGTAACCAATGCATGGAATACCCCACTAAGAATATGGATAATTTATTCGGTTTATTCGGCTGATGAATCCAGTCATGTAATGGCTGCAAAGTATGCAGTTAAATACAACACAGGAGATTTAATGAAAAGCCCCGTGTTACCACTTGCCCCCCTCGACTATACAACGGAAGTCAAAGAGGTAACAATACCTACACAGTCAATTCCGATGCAGGAAGGGGAAAGGCTTAAAGTGAGCATGTATTTTGCATCTCTTTATGATTCAGATCACATGATTAGCGTATTTGGTTTGCCTGGTCTATATGACCCAGGTACAGCAACTATGTACACAAGTAAAACTATCCCCCCAACCCTAATAATAGGGCTTTCAAAAAACTTTGATAATGCGCGGATAACTTATTCGGACTTCTGCCTGAAAAATGTAAAACAAATTGATTTTGTTTCAAGCATTTTCAAATTGTTCAATTTAATTCCGGTTCCTGACAGGGATAGACCAGGACATTTCAATATCCTTACCTCCGGACAATATTACAATAATGAGCTTTCACCCCTGGACTGGTCGGATAAGATAGACTATTCACAAGATGTGGTCATTACCCCCATACCATCATTACAGGACGGTAATTTAAAATTATCTTATAAAGACGATTCAGATTACTGGACAGCCTACTATAAAACTTTGACCGGAAAAACTTACGGGGAGCTTACTCAGGAAACGGGATATGAATTTTCATCCTCTACTAAGGACATTCTACAAAATAATATATTCAGTGCATGTTTCCCGGTAGTATATAATAATGAACCTATTCCGTGCGAGGTAACCTGTGAAATTAAAAACTCAAATAAGTATCTTTTTAATATAACGGGATACAGTGAGATTGAAGGGACAACACTACCCACCGATAAAACATTTGCTCATGCCAGAGTAGGGGTAAAGATTTTTTATCAGGGTCAGACTTACACAATTGACATTGTAAATAACCCTTTAAGTTTTTATGTTGATAGAGAGGTAACGAGGACGGGAGGGGCTGTTGACAGTACATTTTATGCTAAAGCAGATACTTTCTATTACTTAACAGAAAATGACAAACAAATAATTGCCTTGTATGATAGTTCAGATAAGAACATTACACGAAAACCTAAAGCCGTAAATCCCCGTATCTGTTATTATCAGGGGCTACAGGACTGTAATAGATATGTTGTACAACTAACCCCGATATTAATAGACAGGTCTTACAATTATGTTTCGGGCTCTTATTTGAGGTATAAAGATGAATATCCTATTTTTTCAAATGTGGATAATGATACAAACCCCACCCGGGATTTACTGTTTGCAACACCTAATCCGTATTTTGGTTTGGTTCAAAACTACCCGGTAAAAAATAGTCCTGACTTTTCAAATCTTTTGAAGGAATGGGAAAACACATTTGCAGAGATAACCCAAAATGATGCAAAGATGCTGACAGCATGGGTTAAATTAAATCCTGTTGATATTGCTACTTTGGATTTAACCCGTAGAATTTGCATTGATGGAACTTATTACCGTATTAATGCTATTAAGGATTACTTACCGGGTAAAAATACATTAACACTGTGTGAGTTGGTAAGATGCCCGGATTTGGTAAGGTATCCTGTACCTGTGCCTCCTCCCGACCCCGCCTGCAAGTCTTATTCAGTTAAAAACTATTCCGCTTATGTCAACACGGTTAACTATTATAACTGTGAGGGTGTATTAACAACCTTATCACTTGCACAGTTTCAGCTTGAAACTATATGTGCATTAGAGAAAACAATAACAGGAGATCAGTTTATTCAGGTCATTGATTTGGGAGATTGCTTTACGAGTGAATGCATTACTTACAAAGTAAGTAACCCAATGGAAGAGGAGGTCAATATGGCTTACTCTGATTGTTATGATACTTTACACTTTCTTGCCGTTCAACCGGGAGCTTCCGGTGAAACCTATGTTTGCGCCCTGAAAAATTCCATTGAGTGGGCAACCGGGAAAACCTTACAGGTGTTGGAGGTTGGGGAGTGTACACCTGAGTATGTGGATTTTAAAATCACGAACAATTCAACAGATAACACTATTACCGGGGTGAGTGGGGTTCCCGGTTACACGTTTGGCTCTTCGGTGGGGGCTGGAACTTCAGTTACTGAAGATCGGGGTGAAGTATCTGCTTCTTCTGCTGTTATATCGGTAGTTATTTCAGGCTCTGGTAAGAAATCTTTAACCCTAAAAACTAATGGTTTCTTTTTAGATGGAATTTCTGTGAATGGTTCCGGGACTTATTCATTCAGTTCTCACCCTATCGGGGCTGAAGATGAGCTGGAAGTTATTTTGAACGATACAGACCTGTATAGTGCTGAGGTAGTCATAGGTGTGCAACACAATAATATTTCAGCCGTAGGAAATATTCCCGGATTCACTTTGGGCACTACCGTAACCTCCGGAATAAGTCCTTATTCTACGACCAGACCCGGCACAGCATTCACAGCATCTATATCGGTAACCTGCACAGCAACAGGAGAAAGACATTTGGAGCTTTGGGTTAATGGCAATTTGGTAGATCATAAAGATTTAGACAGTTCAGGAACGTACAGTTTTACGAGTAGGGATTACTTCAATCTTGATAAGATTGAGATTTACCTGAAAGATGATTACTATGCTTAATAAACAAATTTAGTTTCAGCTTAAACCTATGAAATCATAATGGCAAATGTAGTTTTAGATTATAACGTAAATGCTAACGGTGCGGAGAAGACCGTTGGCGACATGCGGAAAGAATATGCCTCTCTTAATAAGGAATTGGGAAAGACTATTCAGGGCTCAAAGGAGTATTACCAAGTCCTTAATAAGATGGGAGACTTAAAAGCAAACTTCCAGGACTTAAAAGAGGAGATCAGAGCTTTAGACCCAGGCGAAAAGCTGGCAGCCGTTGGAAATATTGCGAAGGGGGCTGTAGGTGCTTATACTTCCTTAACCTCAGCAGTTGCCATTTTTGCGGGCAGCAATGACGAATTACAAAAACAGTTATTGAAGGTTAATGCAGCTTTAGGTTTGTTGCAAGGTGCACAGCAGGTAATTAGTACATTGGACGAGGGAAAGCGTATCCTGACAGCCCTCACAATAGGCACAAAAGCACAGACTGAGGCGACGGAGGGGGCTGCTGTTGCTACTAAAGGTTTCGGCACTGCATTCAAAGCAATACCTATTGTTTTGATAGTGTCGGCTATTGCAGCTTTAATAGCAAGTTGGGATAAAGTAAAACAAACCTTAACTGATGTTTTCCCGTGGTTAGGAAAAATTGGGGATTCATTCGATAAAATCAAACAAGTCGCATACGGTGTTGGGAATGCAATTTTAAACTTTGTTGCCGCTCCGGTGAATGCTTTAGTCAAAGTATTTAAAGGAGACTTTAGCGGTGCAATAGATGAGATCAAAAAAGGCTTTGACGTGGTCGGTGCTTATTCTGAAGGTGCAGCAAAAGAACGCCAGGCACAAATAGATGAAGCTAATAGAAAACAGCTTGAATCCTCTATAAAGGCTAAAGACGATGATATTGCAGTATTAAAGGCACGCGGGAAAGACACCTATCAAATTGAAAGGGATAATCTCAAACGTAGGCTTGACCTTAATAAGGACAATAAAGATGAGTATGCAAAAGTTTTACAGCAGATCAGAATACTTGACGCCACTCATGCAAAGCAACAGGAAGACGAAAGAAAAAAAGCCCATGATGAATATATAAAGGATTTAAAAAAGCGTAATGAAGAAATACAGAAAGCGGAGGAAGAGAGATTAAAAATTCTTATTGACGCAAATACACAATTAGTTTCCCGTCAACAGCAGCAAAACCTGGATGCCCTGAATGAAATCATTACAACCGGGCAACAGAAAACCGAGATTGAAAGTGTAAACTATAGTGATAGATTTGGACAGTTAAATGAATTTTCCGAAAAAATAATCAGTACGACCGTTGCTGCTCAGGGACGAATAACTGATGCCGAAAGACAGGCAGCAGAAGATCAAAAGAATATTGGAAAACAGTTATTAAATAGTAAATTGGAGATTGCTAATGCTACTGCGGGTATATTGAGTAGCGGTGCAAGAATAGCGGGTGAAAGTACTAAGACAGGCAAAGCATTAGCTATAGCTTCGACTTTGATCTCAACGTATTCCTCAGCTACAAAGGCTTATGAATCAGCTTTTCTGCCCGTTCCTACGGTTGCCAGTCCTTTTTTGGGTGCAGTATATGCAGCCGCTGCCGTTGCCTCAGGGCTTGCGAACCTGGCAGCAATAAAAAGAACTTCGGTAGATAGTACGTCTGTAAGCAGCACAGGAAGCCCGGTCAGTTATACAGCACCTCCGGTTCCCACTACTGCTAATCTTACCCGTTTGGACACTTCCAGTATTTCGGATATCACTAATGTAAATTCTCAGAAGCCTATACAGGTAAATGTTGGCATAAGCGAGGTAACCAATACCCAAAACAGGGTTGCCGGATACGAGACAGCAAGTTCTATGGGATAGAAAGCTAAATAATCTTAAAACTTCTTAAACTAAAATGAAATGACAAAAGAATTACCAGTTTACAAAATGAGGATTGAGAGCGATGATGAGGGACTTAGTGCTGTTGCACTTGTTTCGTTACCTGCAATTGAAAGGAATTTTGTTTCCTTCTCAGCTAATAAGCCTGTAAAATTTCAAATCAATAACGAGGAAAAAAGAATAGTTACCGGTGCATTACTCCTTGCTGATACCCCGGTTTACAGAAATGACGAAAACGGAGAGTATTATGTAATTATTGAAAAGGATGAGGTGTTTAAAACAGCTCAAAAATATTTCAAAGATGGATTGCAAGCAAGTGTTAATGAGGAACACGGCAACAATTTTTTTAAAGGCGTTACGCTGTTTGAATCCTTTATAGTAGACAGTAATAGGGGTATAAATGCACCAGACCCTGAATTGTATGGGACGATTAAAGACGGTTCCTGGGTAGGTAGCTTTTTTGTTGAAAATGATGAAGTCTGGAACGAAATAAAGCAAGGTACCTTTAAGGGCTTCAGCGTGGAAGGCTTCTTCTCATTCAAAGAAATTTCCCTTAATAAGGAAAAAGAGAAAACCCCATTGCAAGAACTGGTTTCTGCCCTCCAGGAGCTTCAAACCGTGCTATAACAAGAAATTCCATTTTTTTCAAAAAGACGTATAAGTAATTATATGGGCAAATCTGCCCTTTAAATTCCTTATAAACTTATGAGCTTATCTAAAATTATCGCAAATCTTGCAAAAAGTGTTGTTGCTCTCAAAAGTACCAAACTTACATTTGGCAGCGAAACATTAAAAAACGGTACTGAAATCTCCTTTGTCGGTGATTCCATTGAAGTTGGTCTGCCAATTGATATTATAGATTCTGACGGTACTATTTCTATCCTCCCCGATGGCGACTATGAAACGGAGAGCGGAATATCTTTTACCGTTGCGGAAGGTGTAGTTACTGAGGTGAAAAATCCTGAAACCCCGGCTGAAGAAGTTGAACAGAAAAAAAACGAAGTTGATTTTTCTGCACAGCTTTCAGACCTTAAAGCCGAATTTTCAAAAAAGTTTGCTGAGCAAAATGCTGTTATTGCAAAACTGTCAAAGATAGTGCAGGCTTTAGCAGATCAGCCTTCAGGTGAAGCTGGTCAGGCTGTTGGTTTCAGTAAGAAACCTGCTGAAACAAAAAGCGAAGCAAAAGTAAAAGGAGGCATTGCAGCTCTGGCAGCAGCCCTTCAAAATCAAAATTAATCTAACCTATTAAAGCCTCATTAAGGCTAACCTATTTAAAACACTTTCAAAATATGGGATTTAATGTTTCCAGTTTGCCGGATTATAAAGATCAGCAAAGCGAATTAGTAGCAAAAGCGATTGCTATTTCCAAAACTTTAAAACTTATTGCTATTCAGCCCGGCAACAAAGGCAAGGCTTCTCTTAATAATCATGATACTACAATCACTTTCCAAAATGGAAAAGCATGTGGTTGGAATGCTTCGGGGGATGAAAATTTTAGCCAGCGCGACCTTGAAACCGCAAAAATTAAAATACAGAAAAATTTCTGCTATGAAGACCTGGAAGGTAAGTACTTACAGGAACAGTTGAGAGCCGGTGCTTCGTATGATGATACCGTATTCGCTGATTCTCTTACCGGTACTATCAATGAGGGAATTGCTAAAGAGCTTGAAAAAGCTATCTGGCAGTCTGAAAAGGAAGTGTCTCCAGCAAATAATTTTCAATTTTTCGATGGCTTCCTTACTCTCCTGTCTGAGACAGCCGGGGTAATTGATTTTTCTGGTTCTACAGCGTATGACGATATCATTGATACTGTGAATAACGTGTATGCAAATATTCCTGCCGCTATAGTGGATAAAGATGATATTGCCGTATTCATGGGTATTGACGCCTTTAGAAATTTTATTTTGGCGTTGACTACTTCAAATATGTATCATTATGCTGTTACCCCTGAAGCCGCTAAGTCTTTTGAGTTGGTTATACCTGGAACTAACGTTACTGCATACGGTGTGGCTGGATTATCTGGTACTAATGCCATTGTAGCTGGTCGCAAAAGTAACTTTGTTTTTGGTACTGACCTGGAAAGTGATTTGGAAACCTACGAGCTCTGGTATTCTAAGGATAACCGTGAAGCACGTTTTGAATCAATATTCCGTGCCGGTGTGCAAATCAGGTTCCCAGACCAGGCTGTTTACTGCCACGCTGCGTAATTAATTTAAAAATTCCGGTAGTGCCTTTCTATTAAGGCACTACTTTCTAAAATATTTTTTAATGCCTACTTGTGCTTTAACATCCTCTATTCTGGTAAACTGCAATGATTCCTTTATAGGAGGGATCAAAGATGTTTATGTATCGGAATATGATTCACTGGATATATACAGTGAAGATGCAAACGGAATGATTACCGGTGTTACTATGGTGGAAGGAAAGCAGTTCTTCAGGTATCAATTTACCAAGAATTCGGCTACCCTTGTTGATACCTATGCTCCTTCCGATAATGGAGGCGGTGCTTATACCCCGGTATTAACTCTTAACCTAAAGGGGCTCCGTCAATCTGTTTCAAACGAATTGCAGACCCTTGCAAATATTGATTCAGTGGCTATCGTAAAAGATGCAAACGGAAAATATTGGGCTGTAGGTTTTCAAAATGGTTTATCCGTTACTAATATGGCAGCACAAACCGGAGGTAATAGTACTGAATTGAACGGATATAGTGCATTGACATTGACAGGAAGCGAGCCTAAATTTATTAAGGCTGTTGACCCTTCAATCATTGCCGCTTTGTTGGTTCCGGCGTCTTAAATAGTTTACTCTCTCTTAGTTTTAATATTGGAGGTGTTGGTGGGGCTTTGATGATCTATTCAAAGCCCCTTTTTATTAAGGAAAAATGATAGTGATAAATAAAAATACGACTGAAAATAAAATTGCTTTATCCCTTCGCCAAAATCAGACAGAGGAGAGCGAAAATTTTTTATTCGTGTTCACAAATGATTTTACAAAGCAGTCTTTCACGGCTAACCTGAAAGACGTTAGCACATTCAAAGAGCGGTCAAATATATTTTGTATTGATGGCAATTTGTTTTCCGACTTGCAGACCGGCTCCTGGCACTATAGAGTATATCAAAACCCTGATGATGCAAGTGAGATAGATGGTTTAAAATGTGTCGGAGCCGGTTTAATGATTTTAACGGAAAACGCTGAACCTACTAAGGCATACAACAGCGAAAGAAAAATAAATAGTGTGTATGGAGAAGAATAATAAATATCAGGTAAAATTTTCTATGCTGGGAATAACACCTCCGGAACTCCCCAAAATGGGTTCCCGTCTTTCCGGTAATTATTGGACGTGGGGTGAAGATAATAAATTGCCTAACTACCTGTATACACTGTACGAGGATTCTGGTTTGCATGGCAGTATCATAAAAAGTAAGCATTCCTATGTGAAGGGACGAGGCTTAAAAACTGATTCGGTCAGTGATGATTTAAAATCCTTTATAGGAAAAGTAAACAGGCACGGGGATACATTGGAGGATATTCTTGAACGTTATATTTTAGATGTTCTGATATACGGGGCGGGTGCATTAAATGTTGTTTGGAACAGGGCAGGCGATAAAATTGCAGAACTATATTATCTGGATGTTGCTCAGTGTCGCTATTCTAAAGATAAATCTAAACTGATTTATAATGATGACTGGACTAAAGGACTAAGGAGTAATACCGTTGAATATCCTTTGTTTGATTTGGATAACAGAAAAGGCAGCCAGGTTTATCACTACACTTCAGCACAAAGTAAATTACTTTATTCATCTCCTTCCTATAACGGCTCTATTCTGGACATTCAAGCAGCTATCAATATCAGTAAGTTTCACGCTGCAAAAACGGTTCACCCGATGCAGTCGGATTTATTCATTGAATTTGTAGGGGACGAACCGGAAGATGAAGAAAAGCAGGAGTTTGAGGACGGTATTAAAAGAAAATTTACCGGGCTTAATAATGCAGGCAACAGCATTATGATCGGCTATGTAAAGAGCAGGGATGAGGCTACAAGGATTGAGGCAATACCAACATCCGACCCCGAAGGGAAGCGATTCCTACAGCTTCGAGAAGAGGTTAAAGCCAGTATCATAACAGGTCATCAATTACCATCCACTGAATTGCTGGCTATTGCCAATACAAAAACCCTGGCTTTTGACTCGGGCTACGACAAAGCCTATGAAATTTTTCAAGCTGTTTTTGTACGTCCGTTGCAGGAAGAGCTAATGAAACCTATCAACAGACTATTATCAATAAACTTTCCGGGAACCAAATTAGAACTGTTGCCGTTGCCGGTTGTTAAAGTCAATTTGACTAATGAGCAATTCATCTATGAGAATATGACTACGGAGGAAGTGAGAGCTGATTTACTGAAAGCCGGACGAATTGACAAAGCAGAATATGAACCGGGGAGCCTTAATAAGGAGCAAAACGGTAAAGAACCGGGAAGCATAGATCAGGCTATTATTTCAACCATTAAAAAAACGAAAGAAGATGCCGCTTAATGCTGATAGTTTTAGAACGCTGTTTATTAGTGAACAGGTATTAAAAGAAAATAGCCTCATTGATAACAACAATGATGCAAAAATTCTTTTGCCTATAATTAAGAAAGCCCAGGATTTGTTTTTGCAGCCGTTGCTCTCGACAAAGTTGTATGTTGATCTGCAGGATAAGATCACAGACAATGAATTAAGCCAAGATGAAAAAGATTTAATTGAAACATACATTCATCCGGCTTTAATACATAAGGTACAATCTGATTTATATTTTGATTCAACATTCAGGCAAAAAAATAAGGGGGTTGGAGCATTGGCAACCGATGGCTTTTCCCCATTGAGTTTAGATGATGTTAAATATATGGCTGAGAGGGCTGATAATGCCGCTGAGCAATACGGGCAACAGTTAGTAAAATTCCTTCGCTCTAATAAGGATAAGTTTCCCAATTATGAAGAGTGTGTGGACGCTGATAGCCCGGACATGCCAGCGCAAAAAGATGCTTACCGCTCAAAAATATTCATTGGCGAAAGATATAAAAGAGGATGACTACAATTAAACAATTAACCGAAGGCTTCAGGTCTATTGCTAAGAATCATATTCAAATTAACAGCTTTACTGCTGATAATTTCAGATCGTTGGGTGAAGCTGTCATTAATTACCCGTTAATGGTGGTACAGGATCAGGGGGCAACGATTAATGAAGACTATGTAACACATAATTTTTTAGTTGTTATCCTGGATAGGCTCGAACATGACCAGTCCAATATGCTGAACATTCAGAGCGAATGCTTTTCTATTCTCAATGATGTTCTCCTTATTATGGACAATAACGAAGCCTTTGAAAATTTAGATGTTCAATTTGGTAGCAATGCCACCCCGGTAGATTATGCAAAAAGTAATGCCGATAATACAGCCGGATATCAGATACCTATTAGTATTAATGTACCTCGTAACTCTACAGGTTGCGTTGTTTATAAATGTGAGTAATGTCTAATTATAGTATAGATAGTTGTGGAACCCTGGGTTTGCCGGGGCTTGGTAATAGTTCAACAGCAGGATGTAAACCCTTGCTTTCCCTCCTACAAAGCCAGACAATAAACATTGTAGGAGATGGCTCAGTATGCAACCCTTTGGGGCTGGAAGTAAAGCTATCAGAGGAACCAGGGCAACTTCTTTTTTGTGCTGCTGATGGTCTTTTTGCATCCGGTCAAACCTTTATTCAGGCTGTTTCCTATGATGATAATGGGAACATTTTTTCAAATATTCCTAATGGGGAAGCTCTGAAAGATGCTGAAGACCCTGTAAAAAATATTGCATTAGGATACAATGCCGGAAGCCCAACCTGGGATGTTTCAAATTCTATTTTCATAGGAGAAAATGCTGGGGCTTTGTCATGGTATAATGAGAACATGATTGCTTTGGGAACTAATGCCGGATATGCTGCTAATCAATCTTTCGATCTTATTGCAATAGGAACGAATGCAGGGAGGGATGGCTTTAGCGGGATGGAGGAAGGAGATTATTCTATACAGATAGGAAGAAACACAAGCAGCAGCGGTTTTAAAAATTCAATCCTGTTAGGAGGGTCAACAAGCCCGGATAATTTTATTGTCAATACAAAGGATAATCAGTTTATGCTGGCTCCTAATATTGTTAACTTACGTTTCTGCTCCCTGGACTATGAATTACCGGACTATCAACCCAGCGGTACAACCACTTTAACCAATGACGGGTCAGGCAAGTTATCTTGGAGCGGTTATCCTACACCTCTATTAACTTCCGGTAGCGTTCCCTACATAGGCAACAACGGCAAACTAACTGAAACCAATTCAAATCTTTTTTGGGATAGCACCAATAAAAGGTTAGGCATTGGTAATAATACTCCGGCTTATGCCCTGGACGTTACGGGACAGATCAGGCAAACAGCGAATACGGATTTAATTATTGCCAGGACTACAGATAATATTTTAATAGGAATTTCTCTGCCCAACTCAGCCGGACTGGAAAGGGGCTTTGCAAAATTAAACACCCAAACCGGAGAGTTTAGGTTAGGCGGGGGGGCTGGTGGTTATTATCCCACCTTCTATTCCAATGGTGTTGAGAGGATCAGAGTTTCAGTTGATGGTTATGTAGGTATAGGAACAAATAGCCCTTCAGCATTACTGTCTTTAGCTGCTTCAACAACAGCGAGGGCGAGTTTGAACTTTATAACAGGCACAGCACCGACAGCTCCAAATACAGGAGATATTTGGAGAACGTCATCCGGAATTTTCCTAAATGATTCACTAAATGTTACCGGCGATGTAATATTTGGTACAACCGGGTATGGTGGACTAAGGCAAAGTAGTGTTTGGACTTACCTGAGAAGTCAAACGGCTTTAGGATTTTGCTATGGTTCAACATCTAACTTTAATCCATCTCATAACATTAATTCTACAGGCTTAGCTCTGGGGGGCGGTTCAACCGGTGCAACAGCTTTACTGGATGTGTACGGCTCAACAACATCAATCCCAAGTATAAGAATCAGGAGCGGCGTTGCACCTACATCTCCGTTAGACGGTAGTATCTGGTATGATGGCTCAAAGCTGTATTTGAGGGTTGGCGGGGTTACAAAAGAGATATTATTTGCTTAATAAAGCCAGCTTAAAGAATAAAAATATTCACACGGTGAAAGGAAAACTATAAGCCCAAGAGAGACCTAAATTCATCCGCAAGCTCTAATTTTAACTCTTTAAAATTGTTAATGGTTCTTTCAGAAGCATTTGTCCAATTCTCCATGTATTTAGTGTAACTTAATGGAAGTTGCCGTTCTTCCTTAATCTGCTGGTTGTGATAAGAACCATATATCCTTGCTTTGCCCATTTCCAAAATTATATCAGAGGATTCTTTGAATAGTGTTTCAAACTTATTGATGGTGCTTTTAGAAAAATAAATTTGGTCTTCTTCTAACTGGTCTCTCAATTCATTCAAAACTTTGTTACAGGCATTATCTCTTGCATGATCTTCTGTATAATCAGGCCCCTGAAAAAAAGTAGTAGCATGCCTTAATGCTTTTTCTAACTCATAAACTTTTGAATGTAGCTTTTTTATTTTCTCGGCTCTATCTTCGTGCAATCTTGTAAATTTAACTTGATGTTCCAAAGCAATTTTAGAAAGTTCATTTTTATAAGATTCAATTTCCTTTGTTAGAGTAGATTTATATTTTTCGATACCTAAATCGAAGGATTTTGTAATAATAAGTTTACCTATCCATACAACAACGGCGGAAGCGCCTAAAATTGATGAAATAAAAATTAGCAACTGATCTAAATTAAATTGATTCATAAATTGCTTCTATTTCCTGGCGAAGTTTTTCTTCCCATCCCCCCTCCAAATCAATATATATTACTCCTAAAAAGTCGGAAGGAATTTCTACTCCTTTTTCTCGAAGTATAATAACTTTTTCTCTTCCTAATTTTCCAACGAAATACCCGGTCTCTAAAACTACGTTTTGTCTTGCTCTCGGCTTATAGTCTTTTTCTACGTTTGCTTTACCGATATCATCTGCTGTCCATATTGCAATAGCAAAATCAACATTAGAATGTTTTTCAAATTTTTCAATTATAGCTTTTCCTCTCGAAGGTTGCTCATGTAGGATGATAGTTTCTTTTTTTAATCTCTCAGTAATAAATCTGGATATCTTATACTTCTGAGTTTCATCATGACCATGAATAATAAAGCATTTGTTATTTACCATTTTGGAAATATCTGATTGCTTAGGTATAGTGTTTTCTTCATTTGAGAATATAACTACTGTTTGGCTTTCTTCAAATAAGACAATGGCTCCTTTATGAGTGTGTAACCAATTTAAGGTTTTTGAAATCTCATATCTTTCTTCTATTAGTTTCGCTTCTCTATTAGTCTTGGCATTTCTTAAAAGCTCAGTGTTTAACATTCGATTTGAGCCTCTATTCATAAAATCTGTGTAATGAATGCTATTATCCTCAAAAGCTCTATCTATTAAAACTGAAATAGATTTTTCCCATAATTTTCTATGTGCGATTAGTCTATCAGTGGTTTCACTTGGTAGTTCTGTTTTTCTTAATAGACTTCTCCCGAACTCAATTTTTTCAGATAATTTGTTCTCATATTCTTTTTTGGTTATTCTTAAAGGTGGAAAAGGATTCTTTTCCTCAAAGAATGATGTATCAGTCGGCATATTTCCTTTTTACAGTATAAATATAATAATCCTTAGTAAGCCTAAGAATAATTAGTTTTGAATGATGGGGGCAAAACCAAAAAACGGGAGGAGTTTTTACTTGAAAGAATTGAGTAAAAATAACTGTACTGAATTGTATCAGATAGAAAAAAACGGGGTATTGTATGAAATGCCTTATGAATTAATGGTATCACTGAAGCAGTGTCGGTGTAATATTGAGGAATGGTACGGCAAACTAAAGAACCCGGATAAAAAGAGGGTAATAAGGACGGGAGATAATATTAAAGAAGAAAAGCCTGATTTTTTTTCAGATATTGAGCCTAAATATTAATAACAGAGTACTTTCTTTCTTCTGATATTTTTATTACTTTGATAACCCTTTTTTAACTCTAAGATATGGAGGAAGAGTCCTTAAAAAGAAATATAACATCTGATTCAAATAATTCTTTGCCAAGACGAGTATTTATATGTGTATATAGGCACATAGAACCCTCTAAAAAACAGTGGAATGAACTTATCTCGGCGGCTCAAAAAACACCCTCTCTCCAAGAGTTTTCTAATACTTATAAGGATAATTATTATGATTGGGGAGATGATCCATCTTTTTTTGCAGCAAAAAAATATTTAGGTGATGAGAAATTTGCAACATGGGGCGTCTGCAGGGCAAATGTAAGAAAACAGCTTATTAAAGGTGATGTAGTTGTTTTTATTTGTGGTAGACAGACGGGAAAAAATTGGAAATATTATTATATCGGCTATGGGACAGTTAGTTTGAACTTAAAAAACAGATTGGAAATCTGGAAGAAAGATAAGTATGAAGCTCAGAGAGGTTTTTATAATCTTCTGATTGATAAGAGAGGGGCTCAATTTGAGCCTTTTGGCGGCATTCATGATAACCTATGTGAACGTGTCGGTGCAGGTTATATATTTTTTGAGACAGCTTCTAACTTAACCAATTTTAATTTTGTAAACCCCTTGTATATTGCCGATTGTAATCCAGATCAGAAACTTACTGAAACATGGAAATCTAATAAATTAGTCAAAGACTTAGAGAACTTACTTCTAAAAAAATATTGTAAAAATGGTAGGAGCCTTCGTTCTACTAATGTGCAAAGAGCACATCCTCATATAAGATTAAAAGATATGACTTTGGAAGAACTGACTGCATTCAGAAGTGAATTGTTAGAAATTTCTAAGGCAATAAAATCTTATTAAAAAAGCAAATATCACATATAAGAATTATAATTCATCATCCCCCGCCCAATCCCCCGCATTCGAAAAGCTCCTACCAATTTTTGCAGCGTTAGCAACTTTCTGCAACATGGAAAAATCTAATCTACCTATATATTCCTCCGTTGTTCTTTCTGATTCATGCCCCAGGGCATTGGCTACTATGGCTGTACTTAAATTTTCTTCAAACACTAAATGTGTAGCGAATGCATGACGTGCGCTATAGGTTGTTATATGTTCCCAATTAGGAAAATTCAAATCTTTGGCGGCTTTTTTAATCATAGTGTTTATCCGTTTTATGAACGTTGTTATCTTTTCTTTTTTCTTTTCCGGGATTTCGGTTCCATCTAACACCGGGAATAAAAATTCACTACCTTCTTTGTGATACTTAGCAACAATACTTTTCATCTTATCCGTATATAAATGCTGGATTACTTTTCCCTGTCTGTTGGTCTTCCTTATCTTTTGGCGTCTAAACTCTAAAACCTCATGCTTCTTTCCACCATGATAAACCGCAATGATATTGTCCTTAGTAAGGCTGAGAATATCAGTCATGTTAGCACCACCACAACCATAAATAAATTCAAGCATGTCAACCGCTCTTTTTTTACCCCGTCCTTTGAAGGTTGCCGAAACCAACTTTTCCAGTTGTTCTTGACTTAGTACATTGTTGCTATGTTTGCGCTGGTTGGGGGTTGGGATGCTGTATCTATTATTTTTCTTTTTTACGGTGGTGAACGGGTAATGATCTTCACTTAATTTCCCTTCATCTATTGCTATATTAATTATGGCTCTCAATGCACGTAAATAGATTGCTGCTGTAGTAACACTTAATTCATTTTTCCCTACTTTCTCCCTTTCATACCTCATCAAAAAATTTGGGGTAATATCTCTTAGCTGCATTCCCTTACTAACACTTTCAAATGATTTTATAGCCAGATCATAGATTGATGCTGTGCCGGGTTGGTTATTTTCTTTAAGCTGGTTTATACGCAATTCAAAACATTCCCTTAAATCCGTTGTGCCTGCTTTATTTAAAAAATAGTCCTCAAATCTTTCCTTACTAAAAAGGTCAATCTTATCAATAGCACTTTTTGCCTCAGCCAATTTTTTGTCTAAGGTCTCCCTTTCGCTTCTATATTTTACAGCATGGCTCATTAGTGCTAAAAACTCTTTTTCCGTCATGTCATAGCCGACCGGATACAGGTACTTTTCCCCGCTATGCGGGATAAGGATTTTTACCGGATACTTGCCGTTTTTCTTTTGTCTACGGATGTCTAAGTGAGGGCGGGGGAGGGGTTTTGCTATCATAAAAATTTGCCCGGAATTTGCCCGGCTTGCTTGTTAAAGGGGGTTAACAATATACCCCAAAAATAACGCTAAACCTTTTGTGTAGCAACGATTTGAGAGCTTTTATTGATCTATGTTAAAAGATATAGCTATTTCTGTCTTAATTAACGTGGTAAAAATTGATTTACAACTAATTATGTGTTTTTGTAACATCCTTCTAAGCTGAGGGTCATTGGTTCGAATCCAATCCGGATCACCATATGGGACAAGTCA
>MKWG01000026.1:17572-108022 GCA_001899685.1 Sphingobacteriales bacterium 44-15 | reverse complement strand
CCACCCTCGCCGCATTGCTGCACATACAAATGCCAAGCGGATGTATAGGACAGCCTATTACGGAGCTGACCGGCGGAAGATAACAAACTTCCCGGAAAACAGAACTGCCTGACGAATGAAGGTGCTTTATTTGTTTCGGTGTTATTAACAATGCTCGCTGTAAAAGTTCAGAGAGCAACCATGCTTAATTGCAAATGGGCGCTATACGCGCCAATGTCGGCACGAGAGCCTGATAACCAGAACTTCGATTATTGTTACTGGTTTATATGTCAAAGGCGGGATAATACTTATTATTCCTCGCTATTGCCGCACGTTTCTTTACAGGCTCCTCAGAAATGGATAGATTATTACCATAAAAAGTTTGGGATGAAAAGCCGTTCCCGGGAGGCTCTTATTTCCCCTGCCGTTACACTCATGCCACTTGCGCTGCTATGATCTGTGCATCCTTACAATGTAAAATAAACCTTAGTTGTCAATTTAATTGTATATCTTCGTAAAGACAGTTTGAGTTCTATCGCTCTTGTAAACATTCCCTCCTCATTTTTTACATCTGCCATTTTTCTCAAATATTTTTTATTGAATCATTGCATTATTATGAACATTTATGTATCGAACCTGGGCTACAGTTTCCAGGATGAAGATTTAAGCAAGCTTTTCGGAGAATATGGCAACGTTTCCTCGGCAAAAGTGATTACCGACAAATTTACCAATAGGAGCAAAGGCTTCGGCTTTGTTGAAATGTCTGATAAACAGGCTGCTGAAACAGCTATCAGGGAACTCGACGGTAAAATGATTGACGGCCGTTCCGTAAAAGTATCAGAGGCCAGGCCAAGAGAAGAAAACCGGAGCCGTAGTAATAGTTATGCCAGGCGCTGGTAGTTGATGCGTTGCAGGGGCGGTAAGATTATTATACACTACTTTATACATCTACATGGATATAGAAAGAATTGAACATTACATAAAACCCAGCATTCGTAATAATACAACTATTGATATTCATTTCAAGGGCCGGTCACCTGTGACCGGCCTCTTTATTCGCGCCGATGATTATGATGAACTTAAATCAAAAAATTTCTGGCGCGTAGTGCATTTGTCGCAATTGCAGAAATGGTCGGAAACCAATGACATGAATATAGCGAGAATATTTAACGGAGCTTCCTTTACCTCGCTTTCAGAAACGAAACTTTAAGTTGATTATGGCAACAAGCTGGAATAAAAAAGAAAGAGAAAACAAGAAAAGAGAAGAGCGCAAAAAGAAAGAAGAAAAAAGACAGGAACGTAAAGAAAATGCCGGAAAAGGAAAAAGCCTCGATGAAATGATGGCTTACCTTGATGAAAACGGTAATCTTACTTCTGTTCCACAGGATAATAGGAAAAGAGTGGAGATCAGTTTGGACGAGATCGAGATTGGTGTCCCGAAGCAAAAAGAGTTGAGTCCTGAAGAATTGATACGTAAAGGCACTGTTACCTATTTTAACGGCGCAAAAGGATTTGGGTTTATAGAAGACAATGAAAACGGGCAACGTGTGTTCGTGCATCAATCTTCTTCCGGCTTTGCTTTACAGGAAGGGGTAAAGGTGACATTCGAAATAGAAAAGGGACCCAAAGGGTATACTGCAGTGAATGTTTCAAAAGGCTAGCCTTAAGCCACTCAATTACGTGAAACGTCAGAAGTTAAACGTGAAAATCTCACTTTTCACCTCTCACAATTGCTTACGGCACAATAGTCCTAACTTAACACTACATGGTAATGGAAATAAAAAAAGAAGACCTTGTATTCAACCATTACACATGGTATGATGATAATACCGATGCGAGGAAGGATATGAGCCCTACCCGGAAGACTTTTGACAGGAACAATGGCGCCCATATTTTATGGATCGCTAACTGGTACATTGCTGAATACCCGGGATCTCAAAAAGCTGATATCGCTAAATTAGAAGCATTGCTTTCAGACAGGCTGCCTTCGGGTTTAATGAGTGAAAAATCTGTCTGTAACTGGCTTATAAATACCCGAAGCCCTGTAATCATACCTGTCGGATCAAATCAACCCGGGAAAATTACCCTACAATGACTAAAGTCACTTACAACAACAGGAATGCTGTATTCTTTGCCTCACTGAAAAGATCAGTTGACAGGTATTTTGAACAAACCGGTCTTAAGAAAACCGGCAATATCCATCTCTATATTAAATCCGTGGTTTTTATCCTTGCGGCACTGGGCTTATATACCATACTGTTATTTATTAAAATGCCGATACCGGCAGGTATTGCTGTAAGCATATTGCTTGGTTTTGTATTGGCATGTATAGGATTTAATGTTATGCATGATGCCAACCACGACAGCTACTCCTCCAGCAAATGGGTGAATAAAACCCTTGGACTGACGCTGAATGCTTTAGGTGGCAACAGCTTTATCTGGAAGCAGAAACATAATATCATCCATCATACATATACCAATATTGATGGAGTGGATGATGATATTGCCAAGAGCCCTTTTATTCGTATGTGCAGGTCGCAGCGATGGGTATCTGCACATCGCGCACAACATTTATACACACCATTATTATATGCTGTCAGCTCAATGATATGGGTATTATACCAGGATTTTGAAAAATATTTCAAACGAAAGATCTGTAATACACAACTCAGGAAAATGACGGTTGCAGATCATATTTTGTTCTGGAGCAGTAAGCTATTGTATGTTTTATTTTACCTCGTCATTCCAATGACGATATTGGGATGGCAATTATGGCTGCTATATTTTGTATGCCTGCATATAGGATTAGGACTCACTTTATCTGTTGTGTTTCAACTGGCACATGTGGTAGAAGAAACAACATTTGAATTTGCAGATGGTACTGGTAAGCAGATTGAAAACGAATGGGCGGTGCACCAGGTAAAAACAACCGCCAATTTCTCTGCCGGAAATAAAATCATCTCCTGGTTCGCCGGTGGTCTGAATTACCAGATAGAGCATCATTTATTCCCCAGAATAAGCCATGTTCATTACCCGGCGCTCAGCAGGTTTGTAAAAGCGGAATGTCAGGCTTTTCAGTTACCTTACAACAGTATACCAACGATGAGCGGCGCTATAGCATCGCATTTTCGGTTTATAAAACTGATGGGACAAAAACCATAAGTTGTATTGTGGTGTTTTTGCCCGGTACAGCAGAGCTATATAAGTTTCAACCTGTAAAACCTCCCGGATGTACTACCTCCTGTATGCCTTTTTTTACCTGGTCTCATTACTACCGATGCGCGTATTGTATCTTTTTTCTGACGCGATGTTTTTTATAGTATATCGTTGCATAGGATACCGCAGAGAAGTGGTGCTCAGCAATCTTATAAATGCATTTCCTGAAAAGGCTGAAGCGGAGCGAGAAGTTATAGCGAAACGATTCTATCGGAATATGATTGACTCATTTATAGAAACGTTCAAGCTGCTTAGTGTGTCGCCGCGTTTTTTGCAGCGAAGGGTAACAGCCAATTGGGAAATACTGGAACAATTACAGAAAAGCGGGAAAAGCTGCCAGCTTCATCTGGGGCATACTTTTAACTGGGAATGGGGACATCATGCGCTGCAGATGAACACACCTTATCAGGTGCTGGTGGTATACAGCCCTCTGTCGAACAAAGCGTTTGAAAAATTATTGCTGAAGATCCGCACAAGGTTCGGAAGTAAGTTCATCCCTGCATCAGATATGAAAAATTCAATTTGTGGTTATGCAAATACACAATACCTGCTCGGTCTGGTTGCAGATCAAAGCCCGGGGAAATTACAGCAGGCTTACTGGCTCAACTTTCTTAACCAGCCTACAGCTTTTATTCCCGGTCCCGAAAAAGCAGCGCGTAATCTTGATATACCCGTACTGTTTGCATCGGTGCACAAAACAGGCAGGGGGCATTATCATGCAGCATTGATGATAGCAAGCGAACATCCTGCACAATTAGATCCGGGAGAACTTACGCTGATGTATGCACGCTTTTTGGAAGATACGATCCGCAGGCAGCCTGAAAACTGGCTCTGGAGCCATCGCCGGTGGAAACATGCATTCAGACCGGAGCATGCAGCACAATGGATCGGCCCGGGGCGGCCCTCTGTCTGATAATATCAGACTATGGCATCATTGTATTGTTATAGCAACCTGTACCTGTGAAAAACTACATTGACCTGATCTTTAAAAGAAACTCTGATATATAGTATTCTATTTGTGCGGTCAATTCACGTCTTAATATATTGATGCCTGTATTTCCCTTATATTGACCAATCACCTTTTCTGCAATATAAGACAACTGCTTCTTTAGCTCCTGCACAAACCTGCTTTGCATTTGCTGAAAAACGTTTTCATCCCGTTGTCTGTTCAGCTTTTCAGCATGTCGCTCAAAATCCTCAACAATTGCCAGGAACAGGCCGGATGCCTCATTCCTGAAATGTGATACGATGATTTCAATATCTCTTTCCATATCGCGATATCCTTTAAACGCGGTAGCAAGCCGCATTAATGCTCATGCCAGCTCCTACGGAAGCAAAAACAATAATATCCCCGGCGGATATTTCATGCCCGGCGATCCCTCCTTTCCGAACCATATGATACAATGTAGGCACGGTAGCTACCGAGCTGTTCCCTAACCACTGGATGTTCATAGGCATAATGCCAGGAGGGGTGAATAGCCCGTATGATTCAAACAATCTTTTTATAATTTCCTCATCCATTTTTTCATTAGCCTGGTGTATAAATATTTTCTTTACCTCACTGATCTGTATTCCGCATCCATCAATGCAATGCCTGATTGCTGCCGGGACATGCATCAATGCATATTCATATACCTTTCTGCCCTTCATTTTTATAAACAATTTGTTGCCATTGCAGGCATTGTATGACTTCCCCATGTTGATATAATTCATCTCTCCGATGCTGTGCGTTTGAGAGCAGGCGCCAAGTATACCGGGACCATCTTCGCCTGTTTCGAGATATTCAAGCACACAGGCGCCGGCGCCGTCAGAAAAAATCATACTATCCCTGTCGGATGGATCAATGATACGCGACAAAGTTTCCGCACCAATCAGCAATACTTTCTTAGCCATCCCTGCTTTAAGGTATGCTTCCGACTGGATCAATGCCTGTATCCAGCCTGGGCAGCCGAAAAGAATATCATAAGCAATACATTGTGGGTTTTGGATTCCGAGCCGGTGCTTTACCTTACTGGCCAACGAGGGGACATTTTGGGATTGCAGATCCTGATAAGCAATATCCCCGAAATTATGTGCAACAATGATCTGGTCCAATGTTTCAGGATCAATGCCACTATCTTTTAACGCCTGCATCCCTGCAAAAGCAGCAATATCTGATGTGTTCAAATACTCAGGCACATAGCGCCTCTCTCTTATGCCTGTGATTTTTTGAAACTTTTCAATGATGCTGGCTGATGTATCTGTTATGGGTAGTCCCTTGTCATTATGAAATGTATTATTTACAAAATCCTGGTTTGATCGGAGCACTTCAGGAATATATGCCCCGGTGCCTGTAATAACTGACTTCATCATAGCGTGCGAATAATTTAGCGGTGTGTCTACGAACTGCCACTACGATGTTTTAAGAAATGCAGTGCAATAAGTATAATCCGGACGGAGCAATAATACTAAAAGGTACTATTATTTATGATAGCAGGATCAGGTTGAAGTGCATTTTAATAAAATAAAAACAAAATTGAAATGCACCCCAGGCTTCTTTTGTTCAAAATACAAAGTAATAAGAATTCTCCCGCAAATATAATTCCCGTTCCCGGCGTATTAAACAACGGGTTTCACTCAAGTATAGAATACTGATAGTTCAAATGATCAAGTTCTATTCCTGCAAGGTCGAGGGCTCTGAGAAAGGCCTCCCTGTCCGACGGGGCTATCCCCGGGAGACAAAAATAATAGTTTATGCCATTCCTGAGATTTTGAAAAAAAGCAGAGCAGAATTTTTTGTTTTTTTTGACATGTCCTTCTTGCGAATCATCTGTTAATATTTGTTTCAGGTAATCAATATATAAATAGAGCTCTGCAATAAACATGTGTGGTCTGTTGCTATTGGAAAGGATGTTTGTTCTGCCGTAAATATGGTCCGTCATGGTTTGCAGGGAAACTACTTTTGAAAAATTAACAATATTAGGACCCGGGCAAATCGTTACGGCATTCAGCTTTTTTATGAAGGGCTGCTTGTATTGAATTGCCGCTGCATTACTCAGACCTATACATAAACATTCTTTATTCAATACCTCCTCCAATTGTTTTTTATATGCAGGCTCCGGAATATTCAACGATTTCAACTGTGCGATCTTCAACTCCTGGTATTTACGGGAAGCCGTACAGATTGGCTCTTTGGTAAACTCCGTATTAAATGCAAGATGCTTCTCCGTGCATGGGCTTCCCGGCTTACCATTGCTGATGCGTGACAATTTTTCATTATGAGAACTCGTGTTTTTCAGGTAGTAAAACTTTACACCTAATGGTGAATTGCTGCTCAGGACTATATCTTTTTCTTTTGCTTCGCATAATAACTTCAAAGTATTATCATCTACTGTGGTAGCTTCAGGCACAAGTAAAAAAGGTGTACCCCATCCTGTACTTTCTATACCATAATACCGGTGCAGAAACTCATCTTCTTCATTGGTGCCGATGCCCCCTTGTACGGAAATCACCAACTGCGGCGGATAAATAAATTTCTTATTCTTTTTTTTAAAAAGGACTGCATTATAGACCTCAAAAAGCGAGTCAATCAATTCTTGTTTTTTTACCCTGAATTCTTCCAATATTGGTCCCAGTAACAATCCGTCTGTTGCAAATGCATGCCCGCCGCAGTTAAGACCCGATTCAATTCTGAACTCACTTACCCAAACTCCCTTTTTCGCAAGGTACTTTCCCTGGACCAGGGCAGACCGGTAATCGCTCACTTTCACAGTTACTTTTTTTGTAAACCCACCATCCTCGTTTACATCAAACTCACTGCAGCTGGCCAGGTAACTATACAAGCGGGGGTTCATACCTGCCGAAAATACAATTGACGAATTAGAAAGAATGCTTTTCGCATAACCCCTAAGTGCAGCTACTGCATCCGAACCATCCTCAAGCAATTTGTCGTTCCGGTCAAAATTATCCCGGTCGATTTTTGTCATGATATTTACATCAATACTGCCGGGTTTTACTTGCGTACGCAGATAAGTCTCCAGGTTCTTTTTTTCCGGCTGATTGTCTGTTGCCATCATTTGCCGGTACAATAGCTTTAAGCGACTGTCATCTGGCAGCATCTCAAAGTATTTCACAATTTCCGTACCCGCCTCGAATGTAGCCTGCTTCAATTTTTCCACCTGCGCCTGAACGATCGTATTGACAAGGTTGAGATAATCCGTAATCCGTTTAGCCCTGTAATCAGGTTCATGTGTGCTGATGGGTTGGTATTCCTTATTGATCATTGGGTAATAATGCCGCCTCATCATCTCCACCAACCTGTCTTCTATAATTGAGATGACAGATGAAATGCCAAACCGGGCCACTTTAATAGGGCTGTCAATAGTATATGCCACACCCATTACCGGGATATGAAATTTATGGAATGCTTGCTGATGCATGAAGTTGTTTTACTATCAGTCGATAAATTTTATGCGAATTCGTTCCTGTCCCAGAATATTTTCTTTCCAAATCCTTTTGTACCATCCGTCATCTTTATTCTGTCAATACGGATGGTTGTGGTCTCCCCTTTTATTGTCAGCGCCAGGGGATACCGTTTATGGTATAAGAAGGAAGCGTTTTCAGTTAAGCGATCTTGTTCATTCAGTACAAGTCCGTCAAACTGTACACCCCTGACTAATAATTTGTTTAGCTTATCCGGTAAAACGGTACCGGCAACCAGTGGGTTTATTCTTAGCAATTTGCTATGGTAAGCCTCAGCGGACGACTTAAAACAGAATAACCCTTTTTCGTCGTCGAATGCATAGAAGCAGCTAAAACAATAGGGCTTGCCTTTTTCTTCCATTACACATATTGTAGCGCAGGTTTGCTGTTGCAGAAAACGGGCGATGGCTGCGTTCATTCTATTTTTTTATTGATTTTTTCGTGGAAGTGTCCGGCTATATTCTGCACAACCCAATAGTGTTGCGATCACCCTATTGTAAGCTGCCTTTGTATTATGCCCGGTATATTTGTTTAGCAGATAGAAACCGAAGAGCTATCCGCACCTGGACAGGAATTATTGTTGGCTGCAATTTGATTTTCCAGTTGCCTCATAACCAGTTCAGCTTGTTCCATACTAAAATCCTTGTGTTGTTCTTTTCTGACATTAAACCGGCTCAGTTCAAAATGTATATCAGGAGAAAGGTTGTGATTGTCCAAACATGCTTTCGAGCAAGACAGGGAACAGCCGTCAATGACAATGATCTTCCTTCCTGATTGCGCTGTTTTTACCAACTTTTTTACATTACCACCCACACCCGCGATACAGGACATTTCAGCAATTTCTTTTCTGTCGAACTGCAGGGCAATATAATTGGCCATCTGAGCAGCGCTGCTACACCCCGAGCAGGAATATATGAGGGGCTTGTTTTTGATTGTTCCTTTTAACATAAAAAATTTCAGAAAATCAAAAGTAGATAATGTAAGCATTTGACTATTCTAATTAGCCTTGTATTTATGATGGACTGACTAAAATCATATATTTCTTTGGAATTAGCTAATTAAAGTCATATCGTCTCTGTTGCCGGTACCGGATTTTGCATAAAGCAACGATCTTTTTAACTGTTAATCAATCGAATTCAATCATTTACTACAACTATGCTTCAAATAACGAAAATATTTCGCTTTGAAATGGCTCATGCTATCAACGGATATCCCGGCAAATGCAAAGAGATTCATGGGCATTCCTACGAATTGCATGTAACTGTTGCGCCGGTTTCAATGCCGCAGCACCTTATTCCCGGCACAGGTCTGGTGATGGACTTCAAAGAATTAAAAGCAATCGTCCATGAATGCGTCATTCAGCCATTTGATCATTGTCTTGTACTTTCAAAAGAATTTATTAAGTCACACAATTTCAGCGATTATGAAAATATCCTGGACTGGGACTATGAGCCATCAGTTGAAAATCTTATACTTTATATCCGGCAGGTGCTTCGTGAAAGATTGCCGGCTCATGTCAGGCTTGTCAGACTCAAACTTTTTGAGACACGTGATTCCTATGCGGAGTGGGAAGTATGAACAGTGTTGCCTGCAGGGTGCCATCCTGTGCAGCCGCCACTTTCAGCAGCGCCGAACAAGCACTTGCTGTAAATAAATAATTCCAGGCATCAGCAGGATTTAATTTCTATTGAAGAAACATGTTGTCTTTTAGCCTGTTCCGCACCGGTTTGTAAATTTCATACAGGTGTGCGGGTAAAACCGCTTACTTCCTTAAGATCTTCTCCATTGCCTTTCCCTTTGCCAATTCATCAACCAGCTTATCTAAATAACGGATCTTTTGCATGAGATCATCCTCAATCTCTTCTATACGGTATCCGCAAATGACCCCTGTGATCTTTGAAGCATTTGGGTTTATCTGCGGCGCCCGGGCGAAAAAGGTTTCAAGATCAGTTTTATTCTCAAGGTACTTTTGCAATGTTTTTTCATTATACCCTGTCAGCCAGTATATGATCTCATCTACTTCGGCTTTCGTACGGCCTTTTCTCTCCGCTTTTTGGATATAATGCGGATAAACGCTTGCAAAAGGCATTTTATATACTCTTGCATTATCCATTTTAGTTGGTATTATTTAATTAAAGTTAGGTACAAAAAAAGCTTTTTTCCCATTCATACACCACTTTGCTCAATTCGTTGCAATACTGCTTTCCGGCGTTTTCCTTCGTTAGTAATCTTGCGGCATTATCGTTATTCAAACATTTTATTTATGACAAAGATAAACCGGTGGCTCAGCTTCTTCCTGATCCCGCTTGCTTTTGCCTGTTCCAAAACGGATACTCTTTCCCCGGTTCCCAATGCAGATCCGCTGGTTACTGAATCCGGCGCTCCCAACGGAACTGCTGTCACTAAAACCATAGGCGCTGCAGGTGGTGCCATCACCAGCCCCGATGGCGATCTCAGCATCATCATACCCGCGGGAGCGCTGGCAGGTGATCAGGAGATCACTGTACAGCCGGTTGTGAATAAACTACCCGAAGGATATGGAAAAGCTTACCGCTTAACGCCTCACGAAATCAAATTCCTGAAGCCGGTAACCATCCGCTTCCGGTATGATGAAGACAGTATAAAAAATACAGTGCCTGAATTGCTCGGCGTCGCGTACCAGGATCAAAGCGGCAAATGGTTTCATGCAGCAGAACCTGCGCTGGATAAAGAGAATCACACGCTCTCCGTAAGCACAACCCATTTCAGCGACTGGGGCTTTTTCCCTTATTTCTATATTGACCCTTCAGAAGCGCTGGTTGATCCCGGGGCACAGCTTGATCTTCGGGTAATGGCTACCGTACCTGACGACTATGGCGATATTCCCCAGCCTGAAGGAAGTCCTGTGATGCAGCCTTACCATCCTGGCAACGAATATCTCGGAGCCTGGAGTTATGCCGGCGCAGGTTCTCTCGAAGGTCAGGGTAATAAAACACACTATCATGCACCCAACTCAGCACCTAAAGTAAATCCTGAAGCTGTAAGTGTAGCCGTAAAGATGAAACGAAAAGGACAGTTCCTGCTTGTGTCAAATATTACTATCCGTACTGAATTTCACATTGACTATATGCAGGTGAATGAAACGGAGGTACATACCGGGGGACTTGATTATCCGAGCCGCCTGTGGATCTATGGCAGCTTTGGAGAAGACCCGGGGAAAAGCAAACGCTCTGTAAAGATCAACAACGTTGCGGTTACCGTGGCGCTCTGGACACCCGGCATGATCGCCTGCGATATTCCTGCTTCAGGCCCCTACGCTTCCGGTATGGTGGAAGTAGCATCGGAAGCTGCTGCTGCAACGAAGCTGCTGAACGAATGGCTTGTTGATATGTACTATGATAAAGTGGAAAGTCCGGGCGGTGCACTTACCAAAAAAGTGAAACTCGTTTTACGTTTTCGCGGCGATGCAGAAGGCTTCTTCAGGCAGGGACAGGTGCCCATGGTGAATGAAACCAATTTCCATCAGAGTTGTGTAGGGATTATTGACATGCCTGCCGGAGGCTATACCAGTCATACTACCATGGATGGTTGCGGCGACTATACTGTGAATTGGGATGCTATCCACGAGATTAAGGTAGAGCGGAAAAAAAATACGGAAGCCGGCGGGTTGAGCGGCCGCGTGGTGAACAAACCCGATGGCTTTGATATAAAGATCCGCTTCATAGCGGAAGATGTGCTCATGAGTCACCGCAAATTTGTGGATTGCCACAGTGGCGGCTCCAATGATCATGTGCCCGAAGCCATTGAGATACAGGGATTCCATGAAACCATCATCCCGCTCCGGTTCTCTCAATCAGATGGCAAGGCTTCCATCAAAGCCGGAGAAATGCCGCTGAAGACCGGCACCGGCATGGCAGCAGGGCTCTATTTCGATTTTCCTGATTATGTGCCTGATAATTTCACTACCCGCCTGCACTGGGATGAAGCGCTGCCGAAATATGAGTAATTGAAACTGTTGGGGTGTATTTCAAATTTTCGCAGGTGGGCGGAGACCCCCGCCTGTAGCCCCCGCTGCCGGTCGGTGAGACACCGACCGGAATGCCGCGTATGAAGCGAAAATTTGAAATACACCCAACTGTTGAATAAATAGACTTCTACATTGTAAATTGCAATTGTATAGCAGTGGTGTTTGTTTCTTGCAGGGATATATTCCGGGTTAATTAAAGAGGAAGCGGACCGGGATGAATGGGAAAAGAAGACTGCTCCCGGGGACATGCAAGATGAACTGCATAACCCAGGTAGCGGTACTTAAAGGATATTTCAATGAAAAGTTAAAGGGGGAACCCCGGAAGGCAGGTTTTATGCAGAAAGTGCGATATGTCAAAGACCATCACAAGTTAAAAGCGACAGTTCTCTCATATATTTTGGTATCACTGGCAGGTTTGGCAACAGATATTTATTTGCCCTCGATGCCTGCCATGGCTACCAGTCTGCACGTTAGTGATCAGCAAGTGCAATTGACACTATCGTCTTTTTTAATCAGCTATGGAATTTCCCAATTCTTTGTTGGCAGCCTGCTGGACACTTACGGAAGATATGTTTTGTCAATGATCTCTCTCGTATTATTTTCCACCACTTCATTTTTGATTGCTGCATCGGAAAATATAGATTTTATTGTTTTGTTGCGTGTTGTGCAGGGTATCAATATCGGGTTTATAGCTGTGGCAAAAAGAGCATTCTTTGTAGATGTTTACGAAGGGGATAAGCGCAAATATTATGTCAGCATCATTACTATTGTATGGAGTGTGGCGCCAATTGTTGCGCCTTTTTTGGGTGGTTACCTGGAACACTTTTTTAGCTGGCGGGCCAATTTTTATTTTCTTGGGATATACAGCGGTTTAATATTTATCTGTGAGATTTTTTATTCGGGGGAAACCTTGAATGCTTTCTCTAAATTTAAAATAAAAAATGTTCTCTCTTCTTACAACATTCTATTGACCACACCTGCGTTCCTGACAGGAATGGGTATGGCGGGAGTTTCCTTTGGAATAGTAATGATCTATGGTTTGAGCGGAGCTTTTATTTTAGAGCATCGGATGGGATATAGTCCCGTAGCTGCAGGATATGCAGCGCTGGTTTTGGGTATTGCATGGATGTGCGGCGGTTTTCTTGCCAAGGGCAATATTCATAAACCATTATTCAAAAAGACATTCATTGCGAGCTTTGTGCAAGTAATAATAGTCATTTTGATGATTGCAGAAGCTTTTTTTGTTACCAATATTTATACATTGGTTGCTTTTGCAGGTATAATCCATTTTATGGGTGGGTTTAATTTCACCAACTATTTTACGCGTAACCTTACGATGTTCCCGAACATGGCAGGGCTTGCAGCAGGAGTTACTTCGGGTGGGAATTATATCATCACTTCCTTACTTACTTATACAATTGCATTAGCTATACAGGCGCAAAATCAGAAGGAATTAGGCCTCAGCTATGCTATTGCTGTGGCTATTATAATATTGATAGTTGTTGTTTTTCAAAAAAGGAAGGGAACATGAAATGCACAAGGCCTACAGTTTTGGAGAGCTTACATTCAACATCAGTGCTTCGTTTGCTATGCTTCGGAAAAGACATATGAATTAAAAAGACATGTTATTCTAAACAAAGAAATGACAGGTTTTTTATATAAGGAGACATTCATTAAATAAAAAACCGCAATATAATATGCGGTTTAATTTTGTTACCCGACCTGGATTCGAACCAAGGCTATCAGAGCCAGAATCTGATGTACTACCACTATACGATCGGGCAATAGGGCTGCAAATATAGGGCTATTTTCTTTCCGAAATATATTTTATAATTCCTCTGCCGCCTCATAATTTGCAAGGTTGTAGTAATATACAGCTACAGAACAATATGGCACTTTTAGAGCGGCAACTTATAGTTAAAAAATCTATGCTACCCCGTGCCGGTAAAGGCTTATTTACCAAAAAAGTGATACCCAAAGGCACAAAGATCGTAGAATATAAAGGCACCATATCCCGCTGGAAGGATGTGAACCACGATGAAGGGAAAAACGGCTATATCTATTATATCAACCGCAATCATGTCATTGATGCTGCTCCCCACCCGGATTATGTGGCCCGCTATGCCAATGATGCGAGAGGATTGACCAGGATAAAAGGTATCTCCAATAATGCCGTATATAAAACGGAAGGATTGAAAGTATATATCTGCTCCACACACGATATTCCCGCCGGAGGAGAAATTCTTGTCGGCTATGGCAAGGAATACTGGGATGTCATTCGCCACAATATGAAAATTGATCGTAAAAAGAAATCCTGATTTTCACGCAAGCTCGCGAAGAAAGCAAAGCAACGACAAACGACAAACAATACATCTCTGCTAACAGTTTGGCTGATTATTATTGTGTTATACACTATTCTCGGCAGAAATTGTAGATAAAATTCCCCGCTTTTACTGCTAAAACCCCTGATTTTCCTGCGGGCATGATAATTGGCTTACCGGTGTTAAACGTGAAACGGCAGAAGACAAATGTGAGATACTCACCTTTATCGTCTTACTTCTCACGTATCGTCCCACTTCTCACAAAACAATTCGACAGACTATTGTTTGTGTTAACAATAGTCTGTTTAAAGGTAACATAAAGATGAAATTCAGCAGAAAGTACAACGCCGGGAGAGATGTTTTGAACGACCTGTTCCCACAGGCTATTTCCGCATTGAAAAAGAATCTTATTACACCGCTCTTCTCTGAAAATTTATTTGAAAAATATGGGGCCGAGAAAGAGCCGCTGCGTTCTGAGCTTTTCACCCTTCAGCAGATGGAGCAGCATGCACGTTCGCTTGCCGGCAGGCATATCCTTGCAAAGGCAAGACCTTCTGAGCGGATGCTGAAAAGGCTGGGAGATAATGAACGGATACTGATGGAAGTGCACAGCCTGCTCACAGAAGAGGTAAAGGAAGGGAATACTATTGATCCCGCGGGAGAATGGCTGCTGGATAATTTTTACCTGATAGAAGAGCAGGTATTCACAGGTAAAAAACATTTGCCAAAAGGATACAGTAAAGGGCTGCCTCAATTAGGTAACGGCGCCTCTGAGGGATTACCGCGGGTATATGACATTGTGGTTGAGCTGATATCGCATAGCGATGGGCGGGTGGATTTTGAGAGCCTCTCCGGTTTTATAAGTGCATACCAATCTGTTACTACTCTGCAGATAGGAGAGCTTTGGGCAATTCCCATTATGCTGCGGCTGGCGCTTATAGAAAATATGCGCAGGCTCTCCACGCAGATCGCGCTGGATATACTGCACAAAAACCTGGCTGCCTATTGGGCAAACCGCATGATAGAAGCGGCTGAAAAGAAACCAAAAGAAATGGTGCTGGTGATAGCGGAAATGGCACATTCCCATCCGCCGGTGGAAGGCGCTTTTGTAGCGGAATTTGTGCGAAGGCTCCAGGGCCGGGGCTCAGGGCTGACCTTACCATTAAGCTGGGTGGAAGAAATGCTTTCTGATGCCGGGCTTACCAGCAATGAACTGGTACTGATCGAAAACCAGAAGCAGGCTGCCCGCCAGGTTTCTGTGAGCAACAGCATCAATAGCCTTCGCTTTTTAAATGCCACCGACTGGAAAAAATTTGTGGAGCAGGAAAGTGCCATTGAAAAAGCGCTACGCGAAGATCTGAATGGGGTATATGGCGAAATGGATTTTTATACGCGTGATAATTATCGCCATGTTGTTGAAAAAATTTCGAAATATAGCAGGTCTCCGGAAGTAGAAGTGGCCCGGCTGGCTATTGAGCTTTCCCGGAAGCAGGTTGCCGGTACTCGTGAAAGTCATGTGGGATATTTCCTGGTAAGCAGTGGCATAAGGCAATTGGAACAGGCCGCCGGAGTAAAGCTGCCATTCGTTGACCGTATCAAAAGAGCTATTACTGCGGCTCCTTTATTTTATTATATCACAAGCATCAGCATACTTACTTTTTTATTGGGTTGGTTCCTGCTGTATGCCGGCTATGACGGCGATGCTCAAAACTGGCAGCTTTACCTCCTGGTCTCTGTTGCAGGTATTGCCGCCAGCCAGTCTGCCATTGTGCTCGTCAACTGGCTATCTACGCTTACTATAAAACCGGAAGCGCTCCCCCGGATGGATTTCGCAGAAGCCATCCCCGATCAATGGAGAACGATAGTGGTCATACCCACCATGCTGGGGTCTGCAAATGATATTGATCAGTTGGTAGAAGCGCTTGAAGTGCGTTTTATCGCCAACAGGGAAGATAACCTGTATTTTGCTTTACTCACCGATTTTCAGGATGCGCATACCGAGCATGTGCAGGGAGATGATGTGCTGATAGCTCATGTAAAGCAGAAAATAATACTGCTGAACAAAAAATATCAGCATGTATCGCCCGGAGCCTTTATGTTGTTTCATCGTCCGCGCAAATGGAATGCGAGAGAGAAGTTGTGGATGGGGTATGAAAGGAAAAGAGGTAAGCTGGAAGAGCTGAATGCGTTGTTGAGAAAAAATGAGCGCGGCAATTTCTCCGTAATTATAGCCGACGGGCAGGTGTTGCCTTCTGTAAGATTTGTGATCACCCTCGACACAGACACAAATCTTCCCAGAGAAAGCGCCTGGAAGATGATAGCAACATTGGCGCATCCGTTGAACAGGCCCGGATATGCTGAGCAAAAGGAGCGCGTAGTGAGGGGCTATACTATTTTGCAGCCCCGCGTTTCAAACAGCCTGCCGGCTATGCGAAGTTCCCTGTATGAAAGAATGCACGGGAATGAGCCGGGAGTTGATCCGTATACAAGAACAACTTCCGATGTGTACCAGGACTTGTTTAAGGAAGGGTCGTTTATAGGAAAAGGTATTTACGATGTGGATATGTTCATAAAAGCGCTGGAGGGGCGCTTCCCGGAAAACCGGATACTGAGCCATGATCTTGTGGAAGGCTGTTATTCCCGTTCGGGCTTTTTGAGTGATGTGCAACTGTACGAAGCCTATCCCTCATCTTATTACACCGACATGAAACGCAGGATCCGCTGGATAAGAGGTGACTGGCAAATTGCCAGGTGGCTCTTTCCCCGGGTACCGGCAGCTGACAAAAGATCCAAAAACAATCCCCTTACCCCGCTTTCCCGCTGGAAGATCTTTGATAACCTTCGCCGCAGTCTTGTAGCGCTGAGTTTCGTGGTGTTGTTGCTGACCGGCTGGATATTTTCTAAAAGTAATTTCATTGCGTTAGCGGTAGTGGCAGTGATGATTTTACCGACAGTGATCCGGGTATTGCGCGACCTTATTGCCCGCCCTAAAGATGCCGGTTATTATGCGCATACTGTGTATGTATTAAGTAATGCAGGGAGCGGTCTTTTTCACCATTTCCTGGATATCATTTTTCTTCCTTATGAAGCCTGGGTCAATACAGCCGCTATTGTGCGCACGGCCTGGCGCATATTTATTTCCCGGCGGAAATTGCTGGAATGGAATCCCTACCGCAATACGCTGCGTGCTTCTCCCAAAACAATTTTGGAATATTACAGAGCAATGTGGCTGGCGCCTTTGTTTGCCTTCTCTGTCTTAACATTTCTTATTAGTTATCATACTACGGGCATTTGGTATGATTGGCTGCTGCTGGGATTGTGGATTGTTTCTCCTTCCATAGCCTGGATGGTAAGTAAACAGCGGGAACCGCGGAAAGCTGCTCTTTCAAAGGAACAGCTAAATTACCTGCAAAAATTATCAAGAAAGATATGGGCATTTTTTGAAAGGTTCGTGGGGCAGGAAGATAACTGGCTTCCACCTGATAATTTCCAGGAAGCTCCTTCGGCCAAAGTTGCGCACCGCACTTCCCCTACCAATATCGGATTGTCGTTGCTGGCTAATCTCACGGCGTATGATTTTGGATATATATCCGTTACCCGGCTGCTCGACAGAACGACACGTGCGCTGAATACGGTGCAATCGCTTGAAAAGTACAGGGGGCATTTATACAACTGGTACGATACCCGTTCTCTTGCATGCCTCCAGCCAAAGTATATATCCAGCGTGGACAGCGGTAATTTTGTAGGGCATCTTATTACCCTTCGCCAGGGGTTGCTGGCGCTTAAGGAGCAACCGGCTTTTTCCGGGAAATGTTTTGACGGACTTTCAGATACAGTAGCTGTGCTTAAAGATCTTGACCAGGAAAACAGGGAACTGGAAATGCTGCAACGGGAGCTTGAACTGGTAAGAACAAACCCGCCGCATGACCTGTATGAAGTGATCGCCAGCACAGACAGACTAAAAACTATTGCAACAACATGGATGCATGAAAGTGAAAAAAGGGAAATATCAGTACAGCTTTCCGAATGGGGTTCATTGCTGATGGTGCAGGTAAACGACATTGCTGCTGATATCGTTCTGCTTTGCCCGTGGATATTCCTCCAGCCGCCGACAGATAAACTCATACCAGTAAAAGTGGTGCCGGACCGGGTGCCTACATTGCTTGAGCTTGGTGAAATACAAAAAAGTATTTTGCCCGGTGTTAAAGAATATTACCAGCCTTCTAATTCGCCGGGAGAGGATCAATGGCTGGATTTGCTTGTCTCGCAGGTGATCGTATCTTCAAGAAGAGCAAAAGAAAGAATTTCCATAATAGATCAATTGGCAGATACGTGCTCTGATCTGTCCGAAGTAGATTATGATTTTTTATACAGCAGATCGCAGCGCCTGCTTTCCATAGGATACAATGCAGATGAGCACAGGCGGGATAACAGCTTTTATGACCTGCTTGCATCTGAGGCAAGGTTAGGAAATTTTACAGCTATTGCACAGGGTAAGCTTCCGCAGGAAAGCTGGTTTGCGCTCGGCCGCCAGTTGACGCATGCAGGAGGGCTGCCTACGCTGTTGTCATGGAGCGGCTCTATGTTTGAGTATCTTATGCCAATGCTTGTAATGCCTTCTTATGATAATACGCTGCTGAATCAAACCATGAAAGGTGTGGTTGTAAAGCAGATAGCATACGGTAAAAAGAGAAATGTGCCCTGGGGCGTTTCTGAATCGGGCTACAACATGATTGATGCAGCGATGAATTACCAGTACCGCGCTTTTGGAGTGCCGGGGTTAGGATTGAAAAGAGGATTAGGAGAAGACCTGGTGATTTCTCCTTATTCTACTGTTATGGCACTGATGGTAATGCCAAAGGACAGCGTGGAAAATTTGCAACTGATGTCTGCAGAGGGTTTTGAAGGAAATTATGGGTTTTATGAGGCAATAGACTTTACGGCTTCCAGGTTGCCGAGAGGGAAGGAATATGCCATTGTTGAATCTTTTATGGTGCACCACCAGGGTATGTCGCTGCTTTCTTTGTCGCATCTCCTGCTTAGTCAGCCTATGCAAAAGAGATTCATGAATGATGTGCAGGTGCAATCTACTTTACTGCTTCTGCAGGAAAGAATACCCAGGGTAACTGCAATAAATGCCCCGGCTATGCATATTGCCGAGCAAGGGGTAGTGAGCAAAGAAGAAGATAATCCGATACGGGTGATCAATACGCCGCATACTGCAGTGCCTGAGGTGCAATTGCTGTCAAATGGCCGGTATCATGTGATGATCACCAATGCAGGAGGGGGATACAGCCGATGGAAAGATATTTCGGTTACCCGTTGGCGTGAGGACAGTACCTGCGACAACTGGGGAAGCTTCTGTTTTATTAAGGACGTGGAAAGCGATGATTGCTGGACTGCAGCTTATCAGCCGCTGCAGAAAGAAGGGGAACATTATGAAGCGGTTTTTTCACAGGGAAGAGCGGAATTCAGGCGAAGGGATTTTTCTTTTGAAACACATTCGGAAATAGTGGTTTCACCCGAAGATGACGTAGAGCTGCGCCGGGTGAAGATCACTAACCGCTCCCGCCGTAAACGGATCATAGAGGTAACAAGTTATGCAGAAGTAGTACTGGCGCCCCAGGCAGCTGATACAGCGCATCCCGCTTTCAGCAATTTGTTTGTACAGACAAGCCTGCGTCCTGAGCAGCATGCTATTGTCTGCACCCGCAGGCCGCGTTCGCAGCACGATAAGCATTATGCGATGTTCCATCTTATGAAGGCATATAATGTCCGGGTAATGAACATATCGTATGAAACAGACCGCATGAAATTTACGGGTCGTGGAAATACGATACAGCAGCCTTATGCATTGCAGCAGCAAATACTTTCTTCCACCCAGGGCGCTGTGCTGGATCCCATAGTATCTGTTCGTTATGTGATAGAGATCGAGCCTCAGAAAACAGCTATTATAGATATGGTGACCGGTGCGGCGGAGAATGAGGGGTTATGTAATAATATGATCAACAAGTACCAGGATAAGTTTCTTGTTGACCGCGGCTTTGAGCTTTCCTGGACGCATAGCCAGGTAGTGCTGCGGCAGATCAATGCTACAGAAGCAGAAGCGCAGCTCTACGGCAGACTTGCCTCTGCCGTGATATATCACAATCCTGCATTAAGAGGGACACCCGATATTATTTCAAGGAACAACAGGGGGCAATCCGGGCTGTGGAGCTATGCCATATCAGGCGATATCCCTATTGTGCTGGTACAGATAGAAAAGATAGCCAATGTAGAGCTGGTGAAGCAAATGATAGTTGCCCATGCTTACTGGCGTATGAAAGGTCTGGCGGTAGACCTGGTGATCTGGAATGAAGATCATGGCAGTTACCGCCACAGCCTGCAGGCAGAGATCCAGGCAATGGTAGCTCCGTTTGTCGGAGTGCAGATGAGTGAAACCTCTGGAGGTGTTTTTATTCGTTCCACAGAGCAGATCTCTGCCGAAGACAGCATCCTTTTCCAGACCGTGGCGCGCATCGTGATCTCTGATAAGTATGGTACACTGGAAGAGCAGGTAAACAGAATGACCAAAGTAAAAAATGTGATCCCTTATTTTACCCCGGTTAAATTTTATGCCTCTGCTACCATGGCTGCAGCTCCTCCGGAAGAGCTTCTTTTTTTTAACAGTATCGGCGGCTTCACTAAAGACGGGAAAGAATATGTAATAGTTACGGATCCTGATCATCTTACGCCGGTCCCCTGGTGCAATATACTGGCTAATCCTGCTTTTGGATCAGTCATTTCAGAAAGCGGTCAGTGCTATACCTGGCTGGAAAATGCGCATGAGTACAGGCTCACCCCCTGGAACAACAATCCTGTAGGCGACCTGGAAGGCGAGTGTTATTATCTCAGGGATGAGGAGAGTGGAAAATTCTGGTCTCCTGCGCCACTTCCCGCACGCGGTAAGACTAATTATATTACAAGGCATGGATTTGGTTATAGCAGCTTTGAGCATATAGAAGATGGCATACATTCTGTTATGACTGTTTTTACAGACCCTGAGTCCGGGGTTAAGTTTACTATAGTACAACTGCATAACCGCTCCGGGCGGTCAAGAAAAATATCAGTAACGGGTTATGTGGAATGGGTGTTAGGAGAATTCCGGCATAAAACCGAGATGTATGTAGTTACCTCTGTTGATACCGGTACGGGAGCCGTCTTTGCCCGTAACACTTACAATACGGAGTTTGAGAACCGGGTTGCTTTTTTTGATACGGATGGAACACCCGGATCTTTCACCTGCGACAGAAAAGAGTTCCTGGGGCGCAACGGCAGTTGCAGAAACCCGGAAGCAATGAATAAAGTAAGGCTTTCAGGTAAATATGGAGCAGCGCTTGATCCCTGTGCTGCCCTGCAATCGATCCTCGATTTTGGTACGGGAGAAAAGCACGAGATCATTTTTAAGCTCGGAGCAGCTAAAACACATACAGAAGCTGTTAGTATTCTTGATAAATTCAAGACCTCGGGATCAGTGCATCAATCACTCTATAATGTAAAACAGTACTGGGAACATACATTGGGCGTCCTGCAGATCCATACTCCCGATGAGGCGTTAAATATCATTGCCAATGGCTGGCTCAATTACCAGGCACTGGCCTGCCGGGTATGGGGGCGAAGCGGGTATTACCAGTCCGGCGGGGCATTCGGGTTCCGTGACCAGTTGCAGGATGTATTATCCTTACTTTTTTCCAGCCCGGAAATTGCACGGCAGCAGATCGTACTGAACGCTTCCCGTCAGTTTGCGGAAGGTGACGTGCAGCATTGGTGGCATCCGCCAATGGGCAGGGGCGTCCGCACCACCTGCTCTGATGATTACCTGTGGTTGCCTTTTGTTGTATGCAAATATATCAGTCATACCGGCGATGAAGCGATATTGGATGAACGTATTAGCTTTCTCGAAGGGCGGGCATTGCACCCCGGTGAAGATTCCTACTATGATCTCCCGGTCAGATCCAGCCTTAATGCTGATCTTTATACGCATTGTGTTAAAGCGGTTACTCACGGTCTCAGGTTTGGTATACACGGTCTGCCGCTTATAGGCTCCGGCGACTGGAATGACGGGATGGATAAGGTGGGCGAAGAGGGGAAAGGGGAAAGTGTATGGCTTGCTTTTTTCCTGTATACCATACTGATGGAATTTAGTCGTATTGCCGGCGACAGGGGGGATAAGCCTTTTGAAGATAAATGCTTGCAGGAAGCGCAGATGCTTCGCAAAAACATTGAAGCGCATGCCTGGGATGGAACCTGGTACCGGAGAGCCTATTTTGATGATGGTACACCCCTGGGCTCTGCGCAGAATGAAGAATGCTCCATTGACTCTATAGCCCAGAGCTGGGGAGTATTGTCGGGGGCTGCAGATGCAGAAAGGATAGCTACGGCCATGCAGTCTGCTGCCGGTCGCCTGGTAAACCGGGATGCAGGCCTCATTCAACTGCTGGATCCTCCTTTTGATAAATCTTCGCTTAACCCCGGATATATAAAAGGGTATGTGCCTGGCGTAAGGGAGAACGGAGGACAATATACTCACGCTGCTATATGGTTTGTAATGGCGCTCCTGAAACTGAAAGAGAAAAGTAGGGGATGGGATCTTCTTCAAATGATAAATCCTATACACAGGAGCGATAATGTGGAATCTGTGCAGCGCTACAAAGTAGAGCCCTATGTGATGGCGGCTGATGTATATGCAGAGCGTTCTCACCTGGGGCGTGGCGGATGGACGTGGTATACCGGTTCGGCAGGATGGATGTACCAGTTGATCATTGATTTTTTTGTAGGAATGACAAAGAATGGTAACCGGTTATATTTTGATCCCTGTTTACCTGATGAATGGGTGGATATTGCTGTCACATACCGGTATGCAGATACTGTTTACCATATTACAATACACCTGGCAGAAGATGCATCAGCGCCTGTTCACATAGTTGAGAACGGGGAAAGTACCAACAGGGACTTTATAGAGTTGGTCAATGATAACACAACGCATGAAGTGCGCATAGAAGTGGCGAAACATAGATAACGACAGATGATATATCAATGGCGCATTAAGCGGAGCTTTGCGTCAGGGAAAAAATTCTGCGCCGCGCCATGACGAGTAAGAGACTGATAATTTTGTAGCTTTCGCGATACTTCAAGTGTGCAAATCATCCACACCCTTACACTGTGAAACACTTGCAGTACATTTCATGTGAAAGTATTCGTTAAAGTGCTGAAGCAGTCTCCGCTGTAGATGCATAAGGCTGATAATTTTGTAACCTTCACGATAATTTAAGTTTACAAATCATCCATTTTCTTGAAGGAACTCCGTGGATGTATCCCTTGTTTTGCAGGTGCGACTGCCCGACCAATTCGAAATGTGCCTATATTTTGTCAACATATTTGTAATGCTGAACTTGCGGTAAAATCATCTGTATATTTTCCATGAGCGTTTTCCACGACTACTGGCCCCTGATCATTATCATTTCGGCAGGCATACTGTTGAGCATATTGTTCAAAAAACTTACGGTCCCCGCCGCCTTTACCGGCGGGGCGCTGAGCGTATGTATTTTTATGGGCCCGGGCTATTGGGGCATTGTGATGATGACCGTTTTCTTTTTAACCGGAGTAATTGTCACCTCCTGGAAGCTGGACATAAAGCAACGAAATGGATTAGCAGAGATAAATAAAGGCAGGCGAACGGCGGGGCAGGTATTTGCTAATGCAGGTCTCCCTGCTATAATAGGAATAATAGCATGGTGCTGTCCTGCTTGCAAGATTGATGCGCCCCTGCTTATAGCTGCATGTTTTGCTTCAGCCACGGCCGACACTGTTTCATCAGAACTGGGAAATGTGTACGGCAGCCTGTATTACAATATCCTTACCTTAAAAAGATCAGTGCGGGGATTGAATGGAGTGGTAAGTGCGGAAGGTGTATTGCTGGGGATAGGCGGGAGCTTGCTGATTGCCCTGATATATAATGCGGCATTTGGCTGGTCATTCAACGGTGCAATTATAATTGTTGCCGGTACTGCCGGTAATTTTGCTGATTCTGTATTAGGAGCTTCATTAGAAAGAAAAAATTATCTCAATAATGATGCTGTTAACTTTTTAAATACCTGTATCGCTGCACTGACAGCTTTTCTGCTGTATTCCTGTAATAGGTAATATGATTTTAACCACAAGGTACACCAGGGATGTGCAAAGTTGCATAAAGAGTATTTTGTGTATTTAGCATCTTCTTCCCGCACTTTGTGATTATATTGTGCGCCTGAAACCTGTATAACGAAATCGTAAACAATTTATAACAACTCTTTGCCTCATGAAAAAGCAAATTCTCGGCATCCTGCTGTTCTTTTCAATATCTGCTTTTGCCCAAAACAAAAAGCCTCTTACACTTTGGTACGACAAGCCGGCTGATGCCTCTGTAAAAGATATTCGCGACGGATGGAAGAATGATGAAGAATGGCTGAAAGCGCTGCCGGTAGGCAACGGATTTATCGGCGCAATGGTGTTTGGAGATGTGAATAAAGAAAGGCTTCAGCTCAACGATAAGACGCTTTGGAGCGGGAGCCCTGCAGATAATGATAACCCTGAAGCGTTCGCATCATTGCAGAAGATCAGGGAGCTTTTGTTTGCAGGGAAATATAAGGAAGCGACGGAGCTTACCAATAAAACGCAGGTTTGCAAAGGTGCGGGCTCGGGAAATGGTAATGGCGCCAATGTGCCCTTTGGTTGCTACCAGACTTTGGGTGATCTGTGGTTTGATTTTAATACCACTGCTCCTTATACCAAATACCGCCGCGAGCTTGATATTATCAATGGCATAGCATCGGTTACTTACGAACAGAATGGTATAGTGTATAAACGTGAAGTTTTTTCCAGTTACCCTGATAAAGCTCTCGTGATCCGTTTAACGGCATCTAAGCCAGGCGCCATTTCTTTCTCATTGCATATTGACAGGCCGGAGCGTTATACTACGGTGGCAGATAAAAAAAGACTTGTTATGACCGGCATAATGGATAACGGACAGGGTGGAGAGGGTATGCGCTATAAGGTCATAGTATCTCCTCTTGTGAAAGGAGGGACGATCACTGAAAAAGACAATGGTCTGGTAATTTCCAAAAGCAGTGAAGTAACTATTGTCGTTACCTCAGGAACTAATTATCGCCTGCATTATCCGGATTACGTAAATGATGGTTATGAACAGGAGCTGGATAAGCGTACCGCTGCTGCGGTTTCAAAGCCATATGCTTTATTACGTCGGCGCCATGTAGAAGATTTTGCCTCTTTCATGAACAGGGTATCGCTTTCGCTGGGAGACCAGTCAAACGCCGCAATACCTACCGATCAGTTATTGCAGAAGAACAGGGAATCTAACGGGGAACAATACCTGTATGCTTTGTATTTCCAGTTTGGAAGGTATTTATTGCTCTCTTCATCAAGAACGGGAAGCCTTCCTGCGAACCTGCAGGGGATGTGGGCCAACAAGATCCAGACGCCCTGGAACTGTGATTATCATACAGATGTGAATGTGCAGATGAACTATTGGCCGGTAGAGGTCGCAAATCTTTCAGAGAGCCATCTCCAGCTTACCGATCTTATAACGACCCTTACGGAGCCAGGGAAAAAAACAGCAGCCGTGCAATACCATGCCAAAGGCTGGGTAATGCATCCCATTACCAATGTATGGGGATTCACGGCTCCCGGAGAGCATCCAAGCTGGGGATTGCATGTAGGTGCATGCGCATGGCTGAGCCAGCATTTATGGGAGCATTATGCGTTCAGCATGGATAAGGAATATCTTCAAAAGGTTTTTCCCGCATTACAGGCAGCCTGTATCTTCTACCTGGACTGGCTGGTGAGAGACCCTGTTTCGGGGAAACTGGTTTCCGGTCCCGCAGCCTCTCCTGAGAATAGCTTTGTAGCTCCCGACAGCAGTATCGCGAGCATCAGCATGGGCCCTGCGCATGATCAGGAAGTGATCTATAATCTTTTTACCAATACATTACTTGCCGCCAAAGCATTGCATATACAAAATGATATCATCAATAATATTGCTGCTGCACGGGCTGAGTTGCATCCTCTCGAAATAGGCAGTGACGGGCGCCTGATGGAATGGACAAAGGAGTTTAAGGAAACGGAGCCCACGCACAGGCATGTGTCCCATTTGTTTGCGCTCTATCCCGGCAGCCAGATATCTTATTATGAAACGCCTGCTCTTGCACAGGCGGCTAAAAAGTCTCTGGAAGTAAGAGGCGATAATGGTACAGGATGGTCGCTGGCAATGAAGATCGGGTTCTGGACGCGTTTGCATGAGGGAGACCATGCGCTCAGGCTGCTCAACAGGCTTTTGTACCCTGTACATTCCAGCGGGGTGAATATGAGTAACGGCGGTGGTACTTATAATAACCTGTTTTGCGCTCATCCTCCTTTCCAGATAGACGGGAATTTTGGAGCAACCGCAGGCATTGCAGAAATGCTGCTGCAAAGCCAGGAAAGTTTTATCGAGCTTTTGCCGGCATTGCCTCCGGCATGGAAAGACGGGTCGGTGAAGGGCTTGTGTGCAAGGGGCGGCTATACCCTTGATATAGATTGGAAAGGCGGTCGGCTTACCCGTGTGATGCTGCAATCCAAAGCAGGAGGAGAATGCGAAGTGAAATACCTGGATAAAAAAATAAAAATACAAACGATGGCGGGTAAACGATATGATATTACTTCCCGGATAAAATAAACAGATTATGACAGTGAAAAAAGTGTTATTGACCATTATTCTTTTTACTGCTGCACGTTGCGTTTTTGCACAACAGCAGCAATTGACATGGACAATGGTGCAACCGGGGATCTGGAAAACTACGGTTGGAAAAAGTGCATTGAGCCTGTTGAAGATAGCTGATAATATTCCCAATACGGGAGCGCTTCAGCTTTTGCCTGCTGTAAATTTCCCGTTGCCGCAGCAGGATATTGTTGCACAGGTGAACGGCGATCATATTGCGCTTCGTTTTCCGCTGGATAGCGCGGAGACATTATTTGGTTTGGGATTGAATTTTAAAACTGTCAATCAGCGCGGCCGGATATTAAATCTTCATGTTGATCATTATGGCGGGAGCGATAACGGCAGAACACATGCCCCGGTACCTTTTTATGTATCATCAAACGGGTATGGCATACTGATAGATGCGGCAAGGTATATTACCGTATACGCGGGTACAGCTGTCAGGAAAGACAGCAGGCATCCGCCGGAGCTGAAAGACCGGAATACGGATAGATCATGGGATGCGCAACCTTATTCTGATGCAGTGGAAGTAAATGTGCCGGGTGAAGGCGTGGAGATATATGTTTTCGGCGGGCCTTCTCCTATGGAGGTCGTGCAACGGTATAATCTTATGAATGGCGGTGGTTGTCTCCCTCCCAAGTGGGGGCTGGGCTTTACGCAAAGAGTACCTACTTTATTCAATCAGGACCAGATCATTGCTGAAGCGAATGAATTTGAAGCGCATCATTTCCCGCTTGATTTCATCGGCGTGGAACCTGGCTGGCAAAGCATGTCTTATCCGTGCACTCTGGAGTGGGATGGCACAAGGTTCCCCGACCCTGTGGGTTTCAATGCTGCGTTGCGGCAAAAAGGTATAAGGACTAATCTCTGGCTCAATCCTTATATCTCTCCCAGGGGGAGCCTGTATAAGAAACTATATAATCTTTCCGGATCGCATACTGTATGGAATGGCATAGTGCCTGATATTACACTGCCGCAGACCCAACAAATTTTAAAAGAACATTTTCTTTCCCGTCATATCAACATCGGTGTAAGCGGGTATAAGATTGATGAAGTGGATGGGTTTGACAACTGGCTTTGGCCTGATGTGGCAACATTCCCCTCCGGCTTGTCGGGAGAACAGATGCGGCAGCTATACGGGCTGAAGATCCAGAAGCTTACTGCCGGTTGGTTCAGGGAGAGGAACCAGCGCACTTACGGGCTGGTAAGGGCTTCCAACGCGGGATCCAGCGCGCTGCCTTATGTGATCTACAATGATTATTACAGTCATAAAGATTTTATTACTGCACTCATCAACAGCAGCTTTATAGGCGTATTGTGGACGCCCGAAGTTAGGGCCTCACAGTCTGCAGAAGAGTGGGTGCGCCGTATGCAAACGGTATGTTTTTCTCCCATGGCGATGCTCAATGCATGGGCAGACGGCACCAAGCCCTGGTCTTTTCCCGAAGTAGAAAAGGCGGTACAGGATGTGGCTATGTTGCGCATGCAGCTTATCCCATATATCTACAGCAGCTTTGCGCAATATCATTTTGAAGGTAAGCCTCCTTTCAGGGCCATGCCGCTGGCAGAGGGCTTTGGCTTTGGTACCAAACAGGTAAGCGGTGAGCTTGACGCTACGAAGAATCCTTATAAGCTGAATACCGTATCGGAAATAAAAGACCAGTATATGATGGGTGATTATATATTGGTTGCCCCGGTATTCGCAGGAGAAAAAAACAGGAAGGTATATCTGCCTGCGGACAAATGGTACGATTTCTATACCGGCAATTACGCGGGAGAAAATGAAGTGATTGATATTACTGCGCCTTTAGACAAAATACCATTGTTTGTGAAAGACGGCGCTATCATACCTATGATACCCCCGCAGCGCCAGGCGCCCACTGCGGATGAGATACTTCCACTGGAAGTGCGATATTACGGTACAAAAGAAAACAGCTTTGTACTGTATGATGATGACGGGGAAACATTTGACTATGAAAAAGGAAGCTACAGCCGGACAATATTGAGTGTAAGCAAAAATAAGAAAGGCATTCTGCAGGGCAATCAGCCGGCGTCGGCCAAAGGGAAACCTTTCCATTATCAGCCGAAGATAAAGTGGGTGTTTATGACAAATGCAGAAGCCGGGATGAAGAGGCGATAGAGGTGAGACGAGAAACGTGAGAGGTGAGAAGTGAAACAAGAAACGTAAAACAACAAACAAAAAAACGATAAACGTGAAGAAGAAGCTTGCTTCTCACGTTTATCGTTTATCCTTTCACGTTATCCCCCATTATTTCCTTACTCCTGTATTTCCCCCGCCGTCCAATGTCAGATCAACAGGCTTATTGGTCTGCCATGCGCCCCGGGTGAAATCAGGGATATCAACCGTCAGGGATTTCTTGCCAACTGATCTTCCGCTCAGCGGTAAGATACAGCTCCATGATGCTGCATCATACACGTTCTGATCCAGCGGCAAACCATTTCTGAGGCAGTCAATTAACCTCCAGTCCATCATGAAGTCCATACCACCGTGCCCGCCAACTTCCCTGGCAATATCGCCTATATGTTTTACGATCGGTGGAGTGTATTTTTCATACAGGGCATCCAGCTCTTCCTTTTTTATCCATTCATGCCCAAAGGCAATGCGCTCAGGTTCGGGGTATTTTTGTGCGATACCCTTAGTGCCGCTTACCAGGTGAATGCGGGAGTAAGGGCGAATGGTAGATACATCATGCTGGAGCATCAGTGTTTTTCCCTTGTTGGTCCTGATGCATGTAGTGCTCATATTGCCGCGGTAGGGTTTACCTACAAATTCTTTAAAGAAATCATCCCTGGCAGCCATTTCTTTGGCAATATCGCCGAGTGTAAAATCAATGGAGCTCATGCTGGTCATATAGTCCATTTTATCCCCACGATTTATATTCATACATTGTGCAATAGGTCCGAGCCCGTGTGTAGGGTACAGATTGCCGTTATGCAGGTAATTCTGCTTTAAACGCCACATGTCCTGATAACCGTTTTTGTTGAACAGGTATTCCCTGCTCAGGTCGTGCAGGTAAGCGCCTTCTGCATGGATCAGCTCTCCAAACAGCCCGTTGCGTGCCATATTCAGCGTAAGCAGCTCAAAGAAATCATAGCAACAGTTTTCCAGCATCATCATGTGCTTTTTTGTGGCTTCAGAGGTTTCCACCAACTGCCAGCATTCATCGAGGGTCAGACCCGCATTTACCTCTGTTGCTGCATGCTTGCCATTTTTCATGGCATATATAGCAATGGGCGCATGCAGATACCATGGCGTGGGTGTATATATAAGATCTACATCATTGCTTTCACACAATGCTTTCCATCCTTCTTCCCCGCTGTATTCTTTTGCTTTTGGCCTTCCTCTTTTTTCGAGGGTTGCCTGAGCCTTGGTTACCCTGTCGGGGAGTTTATCGCAAAGCGCTGTGATCTCCAGTCCGTCTATATAGCTCAACCTGCTGACAGCTCCGCTTCCCCTCATTCCTAATCCTATGATCCCCACTCTCACTACATCCAGCTTGGGTGCAGCATACCCGCACATGTTAAAACGTGGGGGAGTTTTTTCTTTGGCTGATGAACGTTGCATCTGTTCATCTGTAGCTGCATCAAATGCGCTGGCAAGCGTTGGAATGCCTGTTGCAACTGCTCCTGCACCGAGGGAGATATTGCGTAAGAATTTTCGGCGGTTGGTATTCATGTATAACTTTTTTAGTAGTTGCAAGTTCTATAAAATATTCAGTAATAATGCTGTTACGGTAAATTAGCACAAACGTTTGCCTGGATTTTCATTGCAGGATACAGCTACGCTGCATGTGCCGCCTGGGGCAATAAATGGGCGTATGGCGTTTCAGGAGAAGGAAAGATTATTACCGGGAATGGCATGGTTCATTGGGAAAGTCTTCAAGATATTTTTAAGACTTATATATGACTGGGTAAAACAGGATATCGGCACCTGAAGCTGAAGGCAAAGCAGAAGGAAAGCGGAAAGCATTGAATGAGGCGATTTTCACTTATGATAATACTGCAGCAAAGGGATACAGGAAGGATTTTTCAGGAGACGTAAAAGGAAACCGGTTTTACCTGAAAAATCGCGTTCTTTTAATGACTATACTGTCTAAAATCTGTTTTTGAGCACAGTGCTGCCGGCGAAAAGCCGGACCTAAACCTGGTGGGATTGCCCTGATGAATGTTCCGGGATATCAGGATGCCATGAACTCAAGTATATCTCCTGCGCGTGGCTTTTTTTCGAAAGCATACACGAAACTTTTCCCGTCGGTAACATTCAATGTAAAATAATATTTCCCACTGTTAAGATGTGCCACTCTCATCTGTACTTCAAGCCCGTTAAATTTTCCCTTGCGGCAGACTTTCTTTTCCGAATCTGTGATAGTGTATTCAAATACCGGGTTAACAAGTTGTTCGTCTTTAATGCGCAGTGAAAGCAGTTCTCTTACTACGGACGGAAATTCTACTTCAATGTTTTTGATTTGTCCCATGAGAAATGATTTGTAGTGATACTGGATTAATAAGGATATAACTACAAACCGGAACAAATATTATAAGATGACAAAAAAAATGCTTTAAGATGTTGTTTTTAATCCAAAAGCCGGGTTATGCCTGCCGGTAACAGGAGACAGAGGGTCGCTAAAGCGCTATGAAAAATATGATTTTCAGAAAGCATTAATAAAATGTAGTATATAACAGAATGGTAATTACTAATGTGGCAAGGTCATTGCATGTAGGTAGTAGAATACAATGTCAGATAAATGATGAACCAGGGTACAACCATATCGCCCATCAGTACTGTTGTAAAGATTGATAAGGAGTTAGATACAGTAAAGGATGCACTTCACGAACTGCTTGAAGATGAGGTTGCTTTGGAAGGAAAGGGGCATTCAGGTAACTCTTTTGTGCTGGGATGGGTGAAATCGTTCACTATAATAATGATTTCTGTTACACTTCACAAAGCTTCAGACAGCAGCACCAATATATATATTGAAGCGCTTAACACTGAACCCGGCCATAAAGGAAGGCGCATAGTACAGGACGGGTTTTATGATTTTCTATCCTTTTTCAGGCGTAACATGCTCCCGGAGGTTGCGACAACCGGCATCGCGGAGAAAAATGACTGGGGCGGAAGCTGGAGATGGTGGTTCCTGATACTGTTTATCGTATTTATGACCTGGTATTTCTTCGAAAAATAGATGAATATCCGTGAGACGTGAGACGTGAAAGGTCAGCTCTCACCTTTCACATCTCGCGTCTCTCTTCTCTTACGGACGTATACCCATCGCCGTTAGTATCTTTTGAAACACTTCAGTGTTTTCATATACTCCTGAGAAAAATTGGGATCCCGGGCCATAAGCGAATACCGGCACCGGGACAGCCGTATGATCATTGGTAGAAAAGTGCCCGCTGATATATCTTTTCTTATAGTCGCCGCCGGTTAAAGTCAGTCCTCCTGTTTCATGATCTGCGATCACTATCACAAGCGTCTCTCCATTACTGTCAGCAAACTCCATGGCTTTCCCTATTACCTGGTCAAGGTCCATTACTTCAGTTGCAACTACGGGTATTTTATTGCTATGCCCGCCGTCATCAATCTGTGAGCCTTCCTGCATCAGGAAAAAGCCGTTTTTGTTTTGGGAGAGCAGGGATATAGCTTTTTCAAATGCTTCAACAGACCAGTCGCCCCTCCCTTTCAGTACAGTAAGTCCGGCTTTGTCATCGGCTACCATCAGCGGCATTTTTGTAGTGGGTTTGACTTCCCGGACTGAGCTGACAATATTGAACTTTTTTGCCAGCTTCTGGTCGAGCCCGTCATTGTTTTTCAGTTCAGGCTTTTTACCCATAATAATATCAACATGGGCAGAAAGCAGATCATTCAGGATAGGGGCGCTGCTGTCGCGCTCTGATTGATGGGCATAAAAATCAGCAGGAGTGGCATCCGTAAGGTCTCCGCTGGTGATGATGCCGGTTTTTATATTGCGCCGGATAAATATATCGGGCAGCAGGGTTAATGCTTTCCCTGTATGATCCACTCCCACAGCCCGGTTATTTGTTTTTACCCCGGAAGAAAAAGCTGTAGAGCCCGGCGCTGAATCGGTAATATAGCTGTCGTACGAGCTTGTTTTGGACAGCCCGGTATACCGCATATTGAATACATTCAATGCCCCGCCATTGGCAGTATATCCCGCATACCATTGTGCAAGCCCTGTGCCGTCCCCGATAAGAAGGATCAGATTTTTTACAGGTTTTGTAGTGCCGTCATTCCTGTACCGGGGGGTATACAGGGTATAGGAAGCGGGAGAGGTATACGACCTGTTGGCAAGCTGGCGCAGGAAGGTGCCCATTGCTTCAATATGATCGGTATTGATATAGTCAACGCCAAGATCCATGAAGCCATACCATGCATTGATGATGTCGGGAGCATTCCAGAAGCGTACTTTCTTTTGCAGATCGTGCCCTTTTTTTATGGCAGCTTCTACCCTGGTACGGTCTGCTTCGGGCAGGATACCCTTTCCATTCCATGAGGAATACTTTTTGAAATTATCGCTCAGCATTTCTATTTTCGGCAATGCCCCTTCCGGGTAAGTGGCGCTTAATTCCCCGTCGAAGTATATATATGCCGGGTAGTTCTTAAAGTCTTCTGCAGCCGGGCGATTGCCGGAGATCACAATTTTTAAAGACGGAGCTGAAGTGAGTGCGGGGTAGCGGCCTAAAATTTCAATAAGTTTATTCAGCGTGGGCACTGATCCGGTTTTTATATCTACAAGCAATTGCAGTTGCCTCATTTTGTCGCGGTATACCGTGCCATTATTTTTTTCAATACACTTTGCCAGCGGATCAAGGTAGAGCGACTCCAGTGTCCTGCCTGCTGCCAGCTGATCTTCCTGGTGGGCTACAATGAGCTTTCCATCCTGCAGAAAAATATCTGCTTCGATGGAGCCGAACTGCTGATCGTAGGCTTCCCGGAAAGGAGCGGGCTTTTCATAATCATTATGCGAATGGGCATTGGCTGTCGTATAATTTTCAGGTTGGGAAAAGGCACGCAGCGTACAAAAAAACAACAGGAACAAAAATAGTTGGCGCATGGCTTGGGTTATAAAAGAGGGTGGTTAAAAATCTTGGTTTAAGCTCCGGAAAGACAGTATCGGCAAAGAACAGGTTATTTTCTGCTTTCCTTTGCCCAGGTATCTTTCAGAGTTACGGTGCGGTTAAATACCAGGTGCTCAGGCGTTGAATATTTATCCGGGGTAAAATACCCTTTTCGTATAAACTGAAATTTTTCTCCGGGATGAGCCTCTTTTAAAGAAGCTTCTATATAGGCATTTTTGATCACTTTTAAGGAGTCGGGATTAATATAGCTTCTGAAATCCCCTTCTTCCACAGCGGGATTTTCTACATTAAACAGCCTGTCGTAGAGGCGAACTTCGGCTAGGCCTGCATGTGGTACGCTTACCCAGTGAATAGTGCCTTTTACGTGTACGCCTGAGGTATCATTACCGCTTTTGCTTTCGGGGAGATAGCTGCAATACACTTCGGTGATATTTCCCTGGTCGTCTTTTTTGAAACTTTCACACTTTACAATATAAGCGCTCTTTAACCGTACCATAGCGCCGGGAGCCAGCCTGAACCATTTTTTTGCAGGCACTTCCATAAAATCCTCTCTTTCTATCCAGAGTTCCCCCGAGAAGGACAGGGATCTTGTTCCCCCGGCATTTTCTTCTTCGGGGTTATTTTCACTCATTACTTCTTCTACCTGCCCTTCAGGATAGTTGGTAATAATAAGTTTTACAGGGTCAAGCACAGCCATGCGGCGTTGGGCAACTTTGTTGAGATGATCTCTCACACAGTATTCCAGCAGCCCCATATCTACAAGATTTTCTCTTTTAGCTACTCCTATTCTTTCACAAAATTCTCTTATGCTTTCGGGGGTAAATCCTCTTCTGCGCATACCGCTTACCGTGGTCATGCGCGGGTCATCCCAGCCATCTACAAAATTTTCATTCACCAGTTGGAGCAGCTTACGTTTGCTGGTGATAGTATAAGTGAGATTGCGCCGGGCAAATTCGTATTGTTTTGAGGGGTAGATCTGCAGCTTTTCAATAAGCCAGTCGTATAGCTCCCTGTGCGGAACAAATTCCAGCGTACAGATAGAATGGGTAACATTTTCAATGCTGTCGCTCTGGCCGTGCGCAAAATCATACATAGGGTATATGCACCACTTGTCGCCGGTGCGGTGGTGGTGCGCATGCTTAATGCGGTAAAGCACTGGATCGCGCATGAGCATATTGGGATGCGCCATATCAATTTTCGCTCTCAGCGTTTTACTGCCATCAGGGAAAACCCCTGCTTTCATTTTCTCAAAAAGCTCCAGGTTTTCTTCTGCACTGCGATCGCGGTAGGGGCTGTTTTTGCCGGGCTCAGTGGGCGTTCCTTTTAATGCAGCTATCTCTTCTGATGTGCTGTCGTCCACATAAGCCAGTCCTGCTTTTATCAGCTTTATAGCGTATTGGTATAGGGTATCGAAATAGTCTGAGGCATACAGCTCATTTTTCCATTCAAACCCCAGCCATTTTACATCTTCCTTAATACTTTCTACATACTCTGTTTCCTCTGTTACGGGATTGGTGTCGTCAAACCGCAGGTTGGTATAACCGCCAAACTTTTTGGTAAGCCCGAAATTGAGACATATACTGGAAGCATGTCCTATATGAAGGTAGCCATTGGGCTCCGGCGGGAACCTGGTGATGATTTGAGTATATTTATGGTTTTTTAGATCTTCTTCTATTATTTCCTCAATAAAATTCTGGCTTTTTTCTTCGATCATTGGTTCTACCCCGTTTTTTAAGCAAAAGTAAAGGACGGCGTTAAAGATACAATAAGGAATTGTAACACCTTAAGGCGTATTTCAATTTTTCGCTCCATGCGCAACTTTCCGATCGGTGAGACACTCCCACAGATTCTACAGACAGGTGTTGCCGCCTGCGAAAAATTGAAATGCGCCGCACCCTGTAATGTATACTGCGATACAGGAAGGAGGTAAAAGACATTATTTTATAAGCGTTACAGAGCCTCTCAGCATGAGCTGCCTTTTTAGCATGAAGTCATCATATATGCAATAATAGATATAGGTGCCTATGTCTGCTTTTTTGCCGCTGATCCTGCCGTCCCAGCCTTCGTTGGGATTGGTGGAATGAAACACCTGCCTGCCGAAACGATCGTAAACCGTAAAGATATATTTAGTGATAGGGCAAAAAGCTCCGGGTCTGAATAGCTCATTCCTGCCATCTCCGTTTGGAGTAAAAGCGTTTGGAAAATTAAGACAGCGGGTATTGCAGAGAACAGTTTCAACGGTATCTATCAGTCTGCCACATATATTCTCGGCTTTCAAAACATATTTCCCTGCTTCGGTTGCCAGAAATTCATTGTTGCTGCTCCCGTCCTGCCACAGATAGCTGGTATATTTTTGGGCTACCGTTTGCAGCACTACCCCCGGCGCCCCGCAGGGGATTATAATATTTTCCCCAAGATCAAAACTGGGTTTATCTATTACTTCGGCAATTACTTTCGCCCGCGGGCTTTCGCAGCCAAGTATGGTTTGTGACACGTAAAAATAAGTGCTCCCGGTATCGGCGGTAGAGGGAATGGGGGCTGTATGCGAGCCATCCGTGCTTGTGGGGGAGCTGTACCAGACGAGGTTTTGACCATAAGCCTGCATTGGCGGGGCGGGTTTATTAAGGCATAGCAGCGTATCTTTTACGTTGGGGATCAGGATAAGCGAATTAAAAAGTATAAATACGGTATCTGTTACCGGTGTGCATGCGCCGTCGGTTACCGTCACCCAGTATTTACCGGATTGATGTATGTCAATGGCATTGGCGGTTTCAGCAGTATTCCAGGTATATGAGATGCCGGGTTTAGCAGGCAAAACTAATTTGTAAGTAGTATCGGCGCATATGATAATGGAGTCTTTCGGGAAAACAGCGGCGACATCCGGGCATTGCGCATGGGTGATCATACCCTGCATAACTATTATGATTATCAGCAGAAAAGGTTTACCCCCTGCTAAAATACCTGCATGTTTTAAGCCGGAGACCGGCATGCGCCCTGTAGCTGGCTTTTCATTACCGGATAATAAATTCCCTGTTGGTTTCATCTGGATATAGGCGGTTTGGATGCAGCTATTATTACAATTATTACACCAGTTAACGCCTCCCGTCTTATTTTTATGGTTGAAAAGAGATGAAAAAAGATAAAATCTTTTTGACAGTAATGATATTTTCCTGAACTTTGCCGTCCCAAAAAACAGGATTATGGCCAGAGTATGTCAGATAACAGGTAAAGTTCCTATGACTGGTAACTATGTATCGCATTCGAATATAAAAACAAAACGCAGGTTTTTACCGAACCTGCAGACCAAACGTTTTTTCCTGGCTGAGGAAGATAAGTGGATCACACTAAAGGTTTCTACCGAAGGTTTGCGTACTATCAACAAAAGAGGGCTTTATACTATTGTAAAGGAATTGAGAGCGCAGGGAGAAAAAATCTGATAAACAATTTTAAAAATAATCTATCATGGCGAAGAAAGGTAACAGGGTACAGGTGATACTCGAATGCACGGAGCACAAAAACAGTGGCCTGCCGGGTACCAGCCGTTACATCAGTAACAAGAATAAAAAGAATACCCCTGAACGTCTGGAGTTAAAGAAGTACAATCCTATTTTGAAGAAAGTTACTGTTCACAAAGAGATTAAATAAACTATTTGAAGATTTGAAAATCACTTTTTCATTTTCAAATTTTCAAATTCCCCATTTTCAAATTATACATCATGGCAAAAGCAGCAAAAACAGCGATAAAGACAAAAGACCAGAAAGCAGCCGCAGAAGCAAAGAACTGGACTAAAGTTGTACGTGCTGTACGCAGCCCCAAAACGGGTGCTTATACCTTTAAAGAAGCTATTGTTCATAAAGACAAGATCAAAGAATTCCTGGCTCAGAAATAAGTCCCTTACTTAAAAAGAGCAGAGAAAGCTGTCACGTTAATACCGCGACGGCTTTTGTCATTTTTAAGAATTTTATGAAAAGCAATATTTTTATACGCCAGGCAGCTCCCGAAGACCGTGATATTATAGTAGATCTTGGGCGCAAGACATTTGTAGAGACTTATGCAGAAGTAACGAACAACGGGGTGATTGAGAGCTACGTGGAGAAAAGGTTTTCTCCTGATGCAATAGCTGCTGAGCTCAATAATTCCCAGGCTACTTTCTATATCGCCTTTTTAGACGGAAAGCCTGCGGCATTTACTAAACTCAGGAGCGACAGGAAAGCTAAAAGACTTGAACAGCAACATACTATTGAACTCGAAAGAATATATGTACTGAAGGAATACCAGGGCGTAAAAGTGGGTAAGGATATGATGGACAAGTGCAAAGAAATGGCTGCAATGGGCAAATACGACCTTATATGGCTGCAGGTATGGCAGGAAAACACCAAGGCAATACAGTTTTACCAAAAGGCCGGATTTGTGATCTATGAAACCGCTGTTTTTAATTATTTTAATGAAATGACGCAGGATGATTTTCTCATGCGTTTCAACTTATACTATTAAACCGGTTGTATGGGATTTTTTGGAAAGTTGTTTGGCAAAAAAGAAAAAGAAACTCTCGACCAGGGATTGCAAAAAACCAAGACAGGTTTTTTGTCCAGGCTCACCAAGGCTGTTGCAGGCAAAAGCACAGTAGATGAAGAAGTGCTTGATAATCTTGAAGATGCGCTGGTGAGCGCTGATGTGGGTATTACAACTACCGTGAAGATCATTGAAAAGATAGAAGCCCGTGTTGCAAAAGATAAATATCTCAACACCTCTGAGCTGAATACAATATTACAGGAAGAAATAGAATCCATTCTGGCAGATGCATCTGAAAAAGATGCTTACGATTTCACCGCCGGGCTGCCGGCCAAACCCTATGTAATGCTGGTGGTAGGCGTGAACGGGGTAGGGAAAACAACCACTATAGGCAAGCTGGCATATAATTTTAAAAAAGCCGGTAAATCAGTTTTGCTGGGCGCTGCAGATACTTTCAGGGCAGCAGCCGTGGAACAGTTGACGATATGGAGTGAAAGAGTGGGAGTGCCTATCGTTAAAAAAGAGACCGGGAGCGACCCGGCTTCCGTAGCGTTTGATACGGTAACCAGCGGGGTGGCAAGAGGAGCTGACATCATATTGATTGATACGGCGGGCCGCCTGCACAATAAAACACACCTGATGGAAGAGCTGGGCAAAATAAAAAGGGTGATACAAAAAGTAATTCCCGGCGCACCTCATGAGGTGATGCTGGTGCTCGACGGCTCTACAGGGCAGAACGCTCTGGAACAGGCAAAACAATTTACCGCAGCCACAGATGTTACTGCTTTGACAATTACCAAATTAGATGGAACAGCGAAAGGGGGAGTGGTTTTATCCATAGCTCACCAGTTCAGGATCCCGGTAAAATTTATCGGCGTCGGGGAAAAAATGGAAGACCTGCTGGTATTTAATAAGCATGAATTTGTAGACAGCCTGTTTAACCTGGAGCAGACAGCGGCAAATGATTAACTATATGCCTTTAACTCAATCACCATATTTATTATACTCCAACGGTAAAGGAGAGATATTTGAAGATACTTCCCTGTATGCTGCAGGCAGAACGGGGTGGGACGCGCTTCCCGTATCCGTGGAAGACTGGATAGAATTGCCTGATGGCGGATCATTATATGAATTGCCCGGCAGGCGCGGCATCGGTATTGATGTACATACCGGTGAAATGCGCCTGTGTACCAAAGGCTGGGCCGTAGCTGCATTTATTCCTCCTGCACATACCGGACTGTATATTGCAGCGTATGAAACAACGCCGGAAGCTCCCGTGTTGCCACTGTTTTGTTATACTGCTGCGGCATGGTGGAATGATAAATTTTATGTTCCTGCTGTCCGCATTGAGCAGGACATACGCCAGGAATGCAGCGGTTATGATGATACAACCATCCATCATGGCGTTGAGGTATTGTTGAAGGCTTATCCGCAAAACCGGCTGGTAAAGCATCTTGCAGAAAACTGTTGCCTTACTTATCACTGTCCCGCAGCAAGAAATTATTTTATGGGAAGATGGGAGTGTCCCGTTCCCTCATCACCGGCATGTAATGCCAACTGTATTGGTTGTATATCTTTTCAACCGGAGGAAGAATCCATACCGTCTACCCAGGACAGGTTGAATTTTAAGCCGACGGCTGAAGAAATTGTTGAGTTTACGGTGCCTCATCTTGAAACAGCTCCTTTTCCTTTGATCAGCTTTGGGCAGGGTTGTGAAGGAGAACCGTTGCTGATGTGGGAAACGATAGCAAAAGCTATTAAGGAAATCCGAAAACATACTGACAAAGGCAGCATCAATATTAATACTAATGGCTCAAAGCCGGCTGCAGTTGCTGCATTATGTGAAGCAGGACTTAACAGCATACGGGTAAGCACCAACTCTGCCCGCAAGCATATCTATGAAGCGTATTACCGTCCCAATAATTACAGCTTTGAAGATATTGTTGAAAGTCTCAAAGTTGTTCGTAGCTATGGTGGCTGGGCATCCATCAATTACTTTGTTTTTCCGGGGATGACAGATAGCGTTGAAGAATATGAAGCCCTTAGAAAATTAATTATCGAAACAGGGCTGTCTATGATCCAGTGGCGCAATTTCAATATTGATCCCGACTGGTATATGGGAAAGATCAGCGTGAATGAAACCGGTGAATGTATGGGAGTAAAACAATTGATGGAACTGATCCATGAAGAATTTCCCGATCTGAAATTTGGATATTTCAATCCACCGATAGAAAGAATAAAAGGAGTTTACGAAGTGAATTTTGCGCATTAGTGCGTTATTGACAGTGTAATTGTCAACTGTTGTATCTTTATTGGGTTTCGGTTGCCGCCTGAATCATGGTGAACCAAATGTAACAAATGCCAATCCTAAATTTATATTTTTTAAAATGGATAGAGTAATCAAAGCTGACCTCTATAGATATGATGGTCTGACAGGTACGAAGGGGCTCCTTAGAGGACTTCTGACACCCGGGTTCAGATATATGTATATTGTAAGAAAAATTTCTAAATGCAGAAAGTACTCGCCAATGTGGTTACTGTACAGAGTGCTTCTTCGTAGATATTCGTTTAAATTCGGAATACAAATTCCATATACAACCCAGATCGGAGAAGGCTTTTATATCGGGCATTTTGGAACCATCGTTATTAGTCCTAAAGCAAAAATCGGGAAGAATTGTAATATTGCTCATAATGTAACGATAGGGAAGGCTAACAGGGGCAGGCTAAATGGGTTTCCGACCATTGGAAATAATGTTTGGATTGGAACAGGTTCTGTTATTGTCGGAAATATAAATATCGGCGATAATGTTTTAGTGGCCCCTAACTCTTTTGTAAATGTTGATGTTCCTCCTTTTTCACTGGTTTTAGGAAACCCGTGTAAGATTGTTCCAAAGGATAATCCAACAGACCGTTATATTGAATATATATTAGAATAATATTCTGTCGCGGAAATCAAGGTTTTTCTATGCCTGCGGCAACAGGTATTTTTTTGCCAGGGCTGTGAACTGTTCTGTCTGCTCTTTTACCCAGTTGTCATCTTTGCCCATTTCCTTCGCCATAATTGCTGCAACAGCCGGCGCTGTATCTATTGCCGCCTGCGCATCCAGGAACAGCATTCGCATTCTTCTTGCCAGCACGTCTTCTATTGTCATTGCCATTTCTTTTTGTACAGCCCATACTACCATTGCTTTTGTATAATCAAATGCAGGGTGAAGCCTTTCGCTTAAAAAATGATTTTCATTCATCAGTTGTTTTATCCCTGCTGCATCGCTGCCGTAAAAACGTAAAGTCTCTTTGCTGTCAGGATCTTCGGTCCAGCCATGTATGTGCAGTGTTTCAGTAATGCATGGTTTCCGGGTGACCTTAGATACAAAAGCAGCATTGTCAACGGCGTCTTTTGCCATCCTGCGATAGGTGGTCCATTTACCACCGGTAATAGTAATAAGATTGCTTTTAGATACGATAATAGTATGATCTCTCGGCATCAGCGCCGTATTCTTTTGCCCGGGCGCCTTTACCAGCGGGCGCAATCCTGCAAAAACGGTTTTGATGTCTGCTTTGGTTATATTGGTGGTGAGATAGCGGTTGATGTTGCGAAAAATAAACGCGATCTCTTCATCAAGAGGAGTAGGCTCGGGCAAAGGTTCCTGCACCGGCGTATCTGTTGTTCCTATAATGACATGATTATGCCAGGGCACAGCAAACAGCACCCGGCCGTCATCTGTTTTTGGGATCATCATGGCATGATCACCGGGAAAGAATTTTTTGTCCACCACAAAATGAATTCCCTGCGAGGGAGAGACAATATGGTGGTGGCGCTCATCGTCCATCTCCAGGATATCGTCGGTAAATACACCGGTAGCATTGATCACGGCTTTGGCCTTCAGCTCATATTCTTTTCCGCTCAGGATATCTTCAGCAAATACACCTGATACCTTATCCTTTTCTTTATCAAGATCAAATACCTCCATATAGTTCAGCACTACAGCGCCCTGCTCTGCAGCGGTTTGAGCAAGATTCAGTGCCAGGCGGGCGTCATCAAACTGCCCGTCATGATACAGGATACCGCCGCTGAGCCTGTCTGTAGTTACTGCGGGAAGATACCGTGCTGTTGTTTTTGAAGAAAGCAGCTTTGTTTTTCCTATGCTCAGCTTACCCGACATCAGGTCGTAGATCTTAAGTCCTATACCGTAAAACCATTTTCCGCGCCAGCTATAGGAAGGGAGCACAAACGCCTGGTTGCGGGTGAGATGAGGGGCATTTTTTAATAGCAGCCCTCTTTCTCTTAAAGCTTCCATCACAAGCTTTATATTTCCCTGAGCCAGGTATCTGACGCCGCCGTGTACCAGCTTGGTAGCCCGGCTTGATGTGCCTTTGGCAAAATCAAGCCTCTCCAGCAGCAAAGTTTTATACCCTCTTGAAGAGGCGTCTACTGCTGCGCCGAGTCCTGTAGCGCCCCCGCCGATAATGATTATGTCCCATTCTTTTTCCTTTTCAAGCCTTGCCAGCATTTCAGCCCTGTTCATAAACTGCTCTTGTTTTTGTTTTCATTTTCAATAAATATATGGCAGTTACAAACGTCATACGGCAGCCCAGGCCTGGGTAGCCTTCACTGCCCTGAGCCATCCCTTGTATAATTGATTGCGGCTGACTTCCGTCATATCAGGTATAAAGGTTTTCTCCGCTTCCCATTGAGCTTTTATTTCATCCATATCTTTCCAGTAACCTACTGCCAGGCCTGCAAGATAAGCCGCCCCGAGCGCCGTTGTTTCAATCACTTTGGGCCGGATGACATGCGTATCCAAAACGTTGCTCTGAAACTGCATCATCAGGTTGTTGACGGTTGCGCCCCCGTCTACTCTCAGTTCTTTAATAGCAATACCGGAATCGGATTCCATTGCCTTTAATACATCAACGGTTTGGTAAGCAATGCTGTCGAGCGCAGCTCTTGCAATATGTGCAGCGGTGGTGCCTCTTGTCATACCAAATATACTCCCTCTTGCATGCTGGTCCCAGTAAGGCGCGCCCAGTCCGGCAAAGGCAGGAACAATATATACGCCTTCGCTATTGGCTACTTTCTGCGCAAGCGCTTCCACTTCAGATGAAGAATGGATAATGCCTAACCCATCCCTGAGCCATTGCACAACGGCGCCGGCAATAAACACACTGCCTTCCAGCGCATACTGGGTGATGCCATTCACCTTCCATGCTACCGTTGTGAGCAGGTTGTTTTGGGATGGTACAGCTTTTTCACCGGTGTTCATGAGCATGAAGCAACCGGTACCATAAGTATTTTTTACCATGCCGGGTTGCGTGCACATTTGCCCGAAGAGAGCAGACTGCTGATCGCCGGCTATACCGGCAATGGGAATGTGATGGGCCGTGAGTATGTTTTGCGTTTCGCCGTATACCTCGCTGCTGCTTCTTACCTGCGGAAGCATATTGCCGGGTATATCGAATATCTTTTCAAGCTCGCCATCCCATTGTAATGTATGTATGTTGAATAATAGCGTACGGGAAGCGTTGGATACATCGGTAGCATGTATTTTCCCTTTGGTGAGGTTCCACAGCAGCCAGGAATCAATAGTGCCGAAGCACAGGTCCCCTTTATTTGCTTTCTCTCTTGCACCTTCTACATTATCAAGTATCCATTTCACCTTGGTGCCTGAAAAATAAGCGTCAATAATCAGCCCTGTCTTCTGCTGTATGATTTTATCTGTTCCTTTTGCTTTGAGCTCATCGCAGAAGGCCGCAGTGCGTCTGTCCTGCCATACTATGGCATTGTATATTGGTTTGCCGGTGTTGCGTTCCCATACTACGGTTGTTTCCCTCTGGTTGGTAATGCCTATGGCTGCGATATTTTCAATGCTCAGCCCGGCTTTGCTTATCGCCTCGGCGGCTACTCCCAACTGTGTGCTCCATATTTCGTTGGGATCATGCTCCACCCATCCCGGCTGTGGAAATATCTGCCTGAATTCTTTTTGAGCAACAGAAATTATCGAACCGTTCTTATCAAAAATAATAGCGCGTGAGCTTGTTGTTCCCTGGTCTAAAGAAAGAATATAAGTTGACATATAGCAATCTTTGGGTTTGAAGATAAAGAAAAATGGGATATGGAGAGGGTGAGAGGTGAAATGTGAGAGGTGAGAAGGTTGCAGGCATAAGACTCAGGTTACAAGTTTCAGGTTGTGCCTGTAACCGGAAGCCTGAACAGTGCATGTGAAACCTGAAACCTGAAACTTGTAACCTGTAACTCCGTATTCCCCCATATTTCCACACTGTAATATTCTGATATTTCCGCATTACTACTTCCCTTACATTTGCATAAAGCGCAACAGAGGTATGGATAATTTTATTGTATCTGCACGTAAGTATCGCCCCCAGACTTTTAATACGGTTGTAGGGCAGGGGCATATCACCACTACACTAAAGAATGCGATAAAAAACAAGCAACTGGCGCATGCTTTTTTATTCTGTGGCCCGAGAGGGGTTGGGAAAACTACCTGCGCCAGGATACTTGCCAAAACCATCAATTGTGAAAATATACAGGCGGATGGCGAAGCCTGTAATACCTGCACGTCCTGCAAATCTTTTAATGAAGGCACATCGCTTAACATTCATGAGCTGGATGCCGCCAGTAATAACTCGGTAGATGATATCAGGAGCCTTACGGAGCAGGTACGCTTTGCCCCACAGGCAGGAAAATATAAAGTGTATATCATAGATGAAGTGCACATGCTCAGCTCTTCGGCATTTAATGCATTCCTGAAAACACTGGAAGAACCACCGCCTTATGCCATCTTTATTCTCGCTACCACCGAGAAGCATAAGATATTACCTACTATATTATCCCGCTGCCAGATATTCGACTTTAAACGCATCACTCCCAATGATACGGTTGACCATCTGCAGGAGATCGCAGATAAGGAACATATTCATGCAGAAAAAGCAGCGCTGCAGGTAATAGCGCAAAAGAGTGACGGCTGTATGCGTGATGCGCTCAGCATACTTGATAAGATCGTGAGCTTCACCAATGGGGAGCTGAGCTATGGCAACACACTTGAGCACCTTAATATTCTTGATGACGATTATTATTTTAAGCTGACGGAAGCAATGCTCCGGCAAGACCTGCCTGCTGTAATGCTCCTGTATGATGACATTAACAGGAAAGGGTTTGAAGGAGACCTGGTGTTAAACGGCTTTGCTGAGTTTGCCAGGAATGTGCTGGTGTGTAAAGACGAAAAAATTGCAGGGTTGCTTGAAGTGGTGGAAAGCTTTAAGCAGCGCTATGCTGATATTGCCAAAAAGCTTTCTCCTTCATGGCTGATCAGCGCGCTGAATATCCTTAATGAAGCAGAGCTGAACTACAAGGGAGCGAGAAATAAAAAGCTGCATGCAGAGCTTACGTTCATTAAGCTTACTTATCTTAACCAGGCATTTGAATTGGTGAATGACGGCGGAGCCGGTAAAAAAAAACTGAGTGAAGCAGTGCGTCCTGTCGCCTTCAGGCACATAGCGCCTGTAGCTCAAAAACCTGCTGAAACAAAAACGCAGGACTACAAAAAACCTCAGCAGGAAGCAAAGCTGGTGATTGAAACTACTGTTGAAAGCAAACAACCGGCAGCCATAAAAACCTCTCCTTCCATACCACCGCAAAAAATGCCGGCAGGTGTCGAAACTGCAAATGCGATAGTGCAACCGGCATTGGGTGCTTTGTCTAAAATACGCCAGCAGATAGCTGAGCGAAACAATCAGGTGAGGGATGTGGCTAAAGCGCTCACTATTGAAAACCTCCGGCACGCATGGGAAAAATATATAGAAAAGCTGGAAGAGCAGAAAAACCATTCTGCTGTTACCAATTTTAAGCTGGCCGGACTGCAGGTGACAGCTGCCAATAACTTTGATATTATTGTGGAAAATAATCTCCAGCTCAAATTTATAGAGCAGGAAAGGGGTTCGCTGATAGAATACCTGCAGGCATTCTATAACAATCGCACATTAACTTATAATATCGTTTTGCAGGAAAGCGCAGACAACAATGTTCCCGTAGAACGTCCTTTGAACAGCAGGGAGCAGTATCTTAAAATGATAGAAGAATACCCGATGGTGAAGGAGTTGAGAGACCGCCTTAAGATGGAGCTGGATTATTAGCCTGCCATTTATCCGGAAGAAAAGCTTTGATGCGTACAGCTGTAATGCCGCTGTACCTTTCGGGGTAGAAAAGTTTATCGTGCTCCGTTCCATTTACTGTTTTTGCCTTAATTTCGACCTTCCAAACTACATCTTAAACTTAAATTTCATATATATTATGGCTGAAGTTATTAAAATGCCCAGGATGAGTGATACTATGACCGAGGGAGTGATTGTAGAATGGCATAAAAAAGTGGGCGACAAGGTGAAATCTGGTGATTTATTGGCAGAGGTAGAAACGGATAAGGCCACTATGGAACTGGACAGCTATAATGAAGGTACTTTATTATATATTGGTGTTGAAAAAGGGAAAAGTGCAAAAGTGGATGATGTTATTGCTGTAATCGGAAAGGAAGGAGAAGACTACAAATCGGTGCTCGGTGGCAATGCTGCTCCTGCAACGGAAGCTCCTAAAGCTGAAGCTGCTCCTAAAGCTGAACCGGCTAAAGAAGCCGCTCCTTCAGTAACGCCGGAGCAACTTGGAGTAACTGTGATACGGATGCCCTTGCTCAGCGATACAATGAGTGAAGGGAAAATAGTGGCATGGAATAAAAAAGTGGGTGATAAAGTAAAAAGCGACGATAATCTGGCGGACGTGGAAACGGATAAGGCCACTATGGAAGTAGTGGGGTATACGGAAGGGACGTTGTTGTATGTCGGCGTTCCGGATGGCGGCACGGCCAAGGTGAATGATGTAATAGCTATCATAGGAAAAGAAGGTACTGATGTAAGCGGGTTGGTCGCTTCTCTGAAGAGCCCGGGAGGAGCGTCTTCTTCCACGGCGCCTGTGGCGGGAAAAACTGAAGCTGCTGCCATTGCTGCACCACAACAGGAAGCTCCTGTGGCTTTGTCTTCTTCTGAAAACGGGCGTATCAAGGCATCTCCTTTGGCTAAAAAAATAGCGCAGGAAAAAGGCGTTGACCTCAAGCAGGTGCAGGGATCAGGAGACGGTGGAAGGATCATTAAGAAAGATATTGACAATTTTGTTCCGTCAGCAGCCAAAACTTCTGCTGCTCCTGCCGCGGCTGCAGGAGTTCCTGCATTTACTGCAGTGCCGGGTACGGAAGGATATTCTGATATCAGCCTGAGCCAGATGCGGAAGGCGATTGCCCGCCGGTTGAGCGAAAGCAAATTCAGCGCCCCTCATTTTTATCTCACCATGGAGATCAATATGGATAATGCCATGGCTGCAAGAGCACAGATGAACGAGATAAGCCCTGTAAAGATCAGCTTCAATGATATGGTAGTGAAAGCAGCCGCTATGGCGCTGCGCAAGCATCCTGCAGTCAACAGCAGCTGGATGAATGACACCATCCGCCAGTGGCATCATATACATATCGGTATTGCCGTGGCAATTGAAGACGGATTGATCGTGCCTGTTGTTCGCTTCGCCGATCAGAAATCATTAAGCCAGATTGCTGCTGAAAGCAAAGAGCTGAGCGGAAAGGCCCGCAATAAAAAGCTGCAGCCTAATGAATTTACCGGTAACACCTTCACTATCTCCAATCTCGGGATGATGGATATTGATGAATTTACCGCTATCATCAACCCGCCCGACAGTGCTATTATGGCTGTGGGGCGCATTAAAGAAACGGTGGTTAAAAAAGGGGATGGCTTTGGGGTTACCAACATAATGAAGATCACGTTAAGCTGTGATCACAGAAGCGTTGACGGCGCAGTAGGATCGGCATTTCTTCAAACATTTAAACAATACCTGGAAAATCCTGTTACAATGCTGGTATAAAGCATGATAGATTTTATTCTTGATTTATTTATTTTAACACATACATACATTAATATGAACAAAATACTGGTTTTTTTTGTTGCGGCATTTTTACTAACGACAAACAGCTCGTTCGCCCAAAAGGCAGTTTCAATATTTAACGGCAAAGACCTTAGCGGCTGGACGATACATGGCACGGAGAAATGGTACGTTGACAATGGCCTGCTGGTGTGTGAAAGCGGGCCGGATAAAGCGTACGGTTATCTTTCTACAGATAAGAATTATAAAAATTTTGATCTGACGCTGCAATTCAAGCAGTCGGCCAATGGTAACAGCGGCGTGTTTTTCCGTTCCTCCATCGAAGGCGTGAAGATAAGCGGCTGGCAGGCAGAGGTAGCTCCTCCGGGACATAATACCGGTGGCATATACGAATCTTACGGACGTGGCTGGCTGATACAGCCCGCACCGGAAAAAGACAAGTACCTGAAGTTTGGAGAATGGAATACCTACCGTATCAGGGTAGTGGGAGATGAGGTGACTACCTGGCTGAATGGTCATGAGATGATCACATTGAAGGACGAAAAGATAGGACAGGGCGATGGGTTTATAGCCCTGCAGATCCATGATGGCGGCGGCATTAAAGTGAGCTGGCGCAATATAAAGATCAAAACACTATAATATCAGCAATACTTTATAAAACGACAGGGTTTACTATTGAAGCGCCTTTTTGATCTGCTTCAAAACCCTGTCCTTTTCTTCCCCGGTAAGGTTGGATCCTGAGGGTAAGCAAAGCCCGTCCCGGAACAATATTTCGGACGTTCCGTCGCCATAGAAAGGCGCATCTTTAAATATGGGCTGGCAATGCATGGGTTTCCATAATGGCCTTGCTTCAATATTTTCTGCATCAAGCGCTGTTCTCAGGTCCTCTCTTGTTCTGGAAGAATGTTTGACCAGTACTGTGGTGAGCCAGCGGTTTGAATAATAGCCCTCCGGCTCAGGAAGAAACTTAATGCCTTCTGTTTCGCTTAATACATTAGTATACCAGTCATAATTAGCTCTTCTTTGCTGTACCCGTTCCTGCAGCACTTCCATCTGGCCACGGCCGATACCTGCGCATATATTGCTCATCCGGTAATTATAGCCGATATGGGAATGCTGGTAATGGGGCGCTGCGTCTCTTGCCTGTGTAGAAAGGAAACGGGCTTTTTCTGCTATTGCTGCATTTTTTGCCACCAATGCTCCTCCACCGGAGGTAGTAATGATCTTGTTGCCATTAAAAGACAATGCGGCAATTTCACAAAAAGTACCGCAATATTGTCTGTTGATATGGCTGCCCAATGCTTCAGCCGCATCCTCCAGAACAGGGATATCATATTGTTGCGCAATAGTGATGATCTTCCTGATTTTTGCAGGCATACCGTAAAGATGAACAGGAATAATGGCTTTAGGCTTTTTGCCTTTTGCAATCCTGTCTTTAATGGCAGCTTCGAGAAACTCCGGCGACATGTTCCAGGTATCCGGCTCACTGTCTACGAATACAGGAGTAGCCCCCTGGTACAGGATAGGATTTGCAGAGGCCGAAAACGTCATGCTCTGACAGATCACTTCGTCGCCTGCTTTTACATCCAGCAATATCAATCCCAGGTGTATAGCTGCAGTGCCGGAGCTCAGTGCGGCTACATGAACTTCCTGCCCGTGATTTCCTTCCAGGAACCGGGCAATATCCTGCTCAAAGCCATTGACATTGGGTCCAAGCGGCGCTACCCAGTTGGTATCGAAAGCTTCATTGACGTATTTCCTTTCGTTGCCGCCCATATGCGGCGAAGAGAGCCATATTTTTGATTGCATGGTTCAGGCGTTTTTTAATAAGTCACTTTCCTTCATAAGTATAGGGTATGCGTCTACATCCCGCAGAAAGATATAATTTTCAGGAAAAGTGTAGTGAATGGTTTGATTATTTTCAGGAAGGTCAAAAAACATAGCCTGCAAGGTTCGCAACGGAAGATTTGCGCCTCCCGCTGCCAGCGATGAAGTGAAGGCGACATGCCTGATGTTTATTTCTGTTATTTTACCATTGCCGTTGCTATCTTCCTTGAAGTCTGTGGTAAATATACCGTTTAAAGGAGTGTTTAGCTGCTTGCTGATAGTACGCAGAGTGTTTATGGAAATGTCTACCAGCCCCGGCTCGTTCAGCAGCCTTCCGAAGGAAGTATTCCCGGTTATTCCTGACGGCGCCACTTTTGCCATAATATAATTCACTCTTTCGGCACATGCCGATCCAAGCAGTTTCCCTTCATAATACAATAGCTTACAGGCCATATTTCTTCCGGGCAGGTACTCTGTGGCAATAAATTCCGTAACGCCGGGATTTAAGGCGACCCATTGGGCTAACATTTTTTCATTCTGGATCTTTAAAGACCCTAATCCGCTTGAGCCTTCAGTGCTCCTTACCCAGAAACTGTCGCCGAGCTTATTTTTTATATCGGCAAATGAATAATCGTGAGGGTCTAATTTGGTGAACAACGGTACAAACTCAGTATCCTTTAATATACTATGTAAAAGATGTTTGTTAACGAGCTGCTGTGCCAGAAGGGGATCAGGAAGATGTAACTTTACAGGCCTGGTTATATGGTGATGGTTTTTCGACCATTCCAATACTTCCACTTCCGGCAAAATGATAGCGGCGTCTATTTTATGATTGTCAATGATCTCATTTATGCTTTTCCAGTATTGGGGACTGTCGGCTCTCGGTACCACAAATGAAGCAGCAAACAGATCTTTATCATACAACCCGTATGCAAGAGGGTTGGAATCTGTTCCGATAAACTCGAACTGTTCTTTATAAGCGCCACCGAACCATTTGACTGCCCTCACAAATGATCTTGGTGTGGGACCGCCTACGCCGGTTATTAAAATTTTCTTCATTGAAATGAATATTTTTTACAAATGTCTTTTTTAAATCCCACCTTTAAAAGGACGCATGGGAATATTTTCCTCCGCATTGACGCCCTCGCTTTTAAATACTTTTTTTATTGTCATCCAGATGATCCGGCAATCCAGGGCAAAGGAACAATGATCCACATACCATATATCCAGCTCAAATTTCCTTTCCCAGCTAATGCTGTTGCGCCCGTTTACCTGGGCCCAGCCTGTAATACCGGGTTTTACCTCGTGCCGTCTTTTCTGAAAATCATTATATAAGGGGAGATAAGATACCAGCAGGGGGCGTGGTCCCACAAGGCTCATATCTCCTTTTATTACATTAAGCAGTTGAGGTATTTCATCTAAAGATGTTTTTCTTATAAATTTCCCGGTTTTGGTCATACGTTTTCCATCAGGTAAAAGCTTTCCTTCCTTATCTTTTTTGTCGTTCATTGTTTTAAACTTGATCACTTTAAATATTTTCTCTTTTTTACCCGGTCTTTTTTGGAAAAAAAACGGTGTTCCCCCGTTCACAAAAAAGAGAAGGATCACAATAATTAAAAATATAGGGAAGGCGAGTATAAAAGCTATACCTGCGATTAAGATATCCAGAAATCTTTTAAAAAAAGAAACGTACATGATCGGATATAAATATAGTATTAGTTGGCCATACCTGCTTTTCTCTGCATTAGTTGCCTGTATTCCTCTAATAGTGCCTCCCATACCGGCTTTTGTTGGTAACGGGAGGCGATCATTGGGCGGGCGTTCTTTTTTAAAAAAAGCCGGTATACTTCGTCGGTAACTATCCGGCGCATAGCAATTTTCAATGCTTCCACATTTTTGGACGGAATAACGGTGCCGTTCACTCCTTCCTGTATGATCTCATTGCATCCATTGATATTGGTAACAATAGCGGGCAGCTCCATCGCACCGGCCTGCATCACCACATTGGGAAAGCCTTCCCGATAACTTGGAAAAGCCAGGGCATCCGATATAGCGAAATAAGGACGAACATCTTTTTGGAGACCTACGGAAATGATATCTGGATGCTCTTTTATATTTTTTAAAGTATCGGTACGAAGCGGATCCAGCTTACTTTCAAATGGCCCTACCAGCAGTAATTTCACATTACCAAGGCCCAATTCACCAAAAGCCTGTACCAGTTCATTGATACCTTTATCTTTTACTAAACGTCCTACAAAGACAAAGACGAAATCATTATCCGCGATTTCAAGGTCCTGTCTTAATTTTTTTACCTGATCTAAAGAAAGCGCCTGCAAGGAATAATGATCAAGGTCTATACCATTTACATTCCCGTTTGCCAGAATTTTCAAAGGCTTTTGCGTAATACCATAAGATTCTAAATCTTTTTTTACGCCTTTCCCTTCAGGATATACATCTGTTGCACAGGCACAAAGCAGCTTATCTACTGTTATCATCATTCTCTGCATCAGCCCGGTTTTACTCGGAAAAATCAATCCTGTATAGGTATGCATACGGATAGGCACTCCTGCCATTTTTGCCGCTATCATTGACAGTAACCCTGCTTTAGGTGTAATGGAATGTACGATTAGCGGCTTTTCCCGCCTGAAATAAAAATAGAGTTTGAGTAAAGACATTACATCATTCAACGGGGAAATATTTCGTTTCATTGCAATGGCATGGGTTTTTACTTTTTCTCTTTCTCTTACTTCTTCGAGACCGGCGCCGGCACTGGAAACTGCGGTTAACTCGAAATGTTTTTGTAAAAATGCCAATTGCCCTTTAAGTAATACATTTAAGCTGGTAGGAACGGTAGAGATACGGAAGAGTTTGGTATTATGCATATTTTGGTTAATGAATTTTTATAATATATATAAGGGGATAAAATTATATTTCTCACAGGACCATTTTTGGGTTGTAGAGCATTCCGCTGGCATAAAGCCTGGTACTGTAAGAGTACATAATGCATGATTGTTACTTTTAGTATAAAGTATTGAAGATTTTTCAACGGCAAATTAATTATATAAATTAATTAAAGTAGTTGTTGTCTGCCGAATAAGAAAATATTGGCATGTTGCAGGGGGACGATATGGGAAATTGCTAATATTTGATTGACGTTTAGCAAATTATCAAGTACATAATATGCACAATTGAAAGATAGGATTATCTTTGTGCGACTCCAGACTCCTAAATGAGTATGAAGTCCCTTTCCGGGTAATTCGTTTTTCATCTCTTTCCAATTTCCTTTTGGTTATATTGATTTCTGCCGGCGACAATCTGTTGTAATTAAGCAGAAAGCGGTAATTAAATATTAATTTTTCTTAATGTCAGTATTGAAATTAAAGTTAGTTACGATGTATTTTGGTAATCCCAAAAACGGGATATCAAAAAAGGTGCTTTATCAGGTGCAGGCGTTAAGAAACAATAATATTGATGCCAGGCTGGTCTTATTAGGCAAGGGGAGTCGGGAAGATTTTAAAGAAGATTTTGTAGACATCATCTCTACAAAAGTTCCGCCTTACAAGTCTTTCCTGGACAAACTGAGTGCAGTTAAATCTTTAAGAAGAAGCTACGAACAGGTGTTGTTGGATGGCGACCAGGAGGAGGTGATTATGCTTAGGGAATGTGTGCCTTCTTTCTGGATGTGGCGCCTTCTGAAGCAATCAAAAAAGAAAGTAATATTAGAACTGCTGTCTAACAGTTTCCAGGAAGCATTGTTGCGAAAAAGCTATCTTTATTATATAAGCCTCTGCCTGTTTTATGCTCCTATATTAAGAAGTGTTGATTTAATTGTTAGCGTTACTCAGGAAATCCTTGAACAGCATTTCAATATTAAGAAATATAAAATACCTTATTTAATTATCGGGAATGGCATCCAGGTTGATTCTACCCCGGTCAGTAAGAGAAAAAGAAATACTGTCCCCGGGGAATATAACCTTACCTGTGTTGCCCAGATCTCCCCGTGGCACGGGCTGGACAGGCTGATGGAAGGGCTGCGCCGCTATAAGGGTAACGATGTAATAAATTTTCATATTGTTGGTACAGGAAGCGCATTGTCGCAATTAAAAGAATTAGCGGAAAAGCTGGAGTTAAAAAATATTTTTTTTCATGGATTCCTGAGCGGGAAGGAGCTTGACGATATACTCGAAGCTACGGATCTTGCTATCAGCACATTAGCTATTCACAGGACCAATATACGTTACCTGTCAGTTTTAAAATCGAGAGAGTATTGCGCCAGGGGCATACCGTTCGTATATGCAGGAATTGATGATGATTTTCCCCCGGATTTTCCGTATGCTTTGAGGGTAGAGCCGTCGGAGCAGCCGGTCAACATTGAGCAGATAGTTTCTTTTTTAAAAAAAATAGAGCAGGATACCGAATGCGAGAAGAATATGAGAAAGTATGCTGAAGAGGTTTTGTCGTGGGATGTAAAGATGGGACGCCTGGCTGATTATCTGAAGAGCAGGTAATATAGCGTGTCCATACTATAATGATCAGGAATATTTGTACATATAAATTAGATATCATTCTCCAACAATCAGAACTATAATTATATTTACTGTTGTAGTTCCTGTTGGATTTCACCAATTTTTTTAAATATTATTTTTGTCATGCGCAGACTAATTTCGGCTTTTATTTTTGTTCCTGTTTTCTTAGGCTCCTGTAAGACAGGAAAACAATTAGCTTATTTTCAGGATTTGAATAGCGATCCGGGCAAGGTCCAGGAAGTTCGTATTGCTGCGGAAAGTCCTTTGAAATTGCAGGCCAACGACCAGATGCAGATCGTTATCAGCAGCGTCAGCCCTGAAGCAGCCCAGTTGTTTAATATGATGGGTGCGGCGGTTGCTGCCGGAACCAACTCTCAGGTGATGCAGAGTGTATATACCATTTCTCCTTCAGGGAATGTTACTATTCCGGGGATTGGGGATGTAAAGGTGGCCGGATTAACTACAGATGAAGCTAAAATTGCCATAAGGGATGCTGTAGTGCCGTATTTAAAAGATGCTGTAGTAAGTGCTTCACTGATCAATTTCAGGGTAACCGTAATGGGGGAAGTAGCAAGACCGATTACACTGCAGGTTGCCGGTGAAAGAATGAATCTCCTGGAAGCATTGGGAATGGCAGGAGATTTGACCGTTTTTGCCAAAAGAAATACAATAAAGGTACTCAGGAAGACTTCTGATAAAGTGGAAGTAGCTACCCTCGACCTTAACAACAGCGATATAATGAGATCTCCTTATTATGACCTCAAGCAAAATGATATAGTATACGTTGAACCTGTAAAACGTAAAGGGGCTCAGTCTCAAAATTTGAATATTCTTATACCTATTATTACCAGCTTTGTATCTCTTGGTATTGTAGCCATCTCAAGAATAAAATAAGGGAAAATGAATTCTATAAATACAAGAGCGTTATTAAACGATATAAAAGACGAATCTACTGTTGATCTTAAGCAGGTCTTTGTTAATATACTCAATGGCTGGCCATGGATTTTATTATCTACAATATTCATGGTAGCTCTCGGGTTTATGTATAACAGATATGCCGAACCTGTATTTAAAGCGAAATCAGCTATCCTGGTGAAAGATGAAAAGAAAGGAGGTGCGGGACTTCTTGACAACCCTTTATTAAAAGATCTTCAGTTTGGCGAAGGCGGAAAACTGGTAGATAATGAAGTGGAGGTACTGCATAGCTACGACCTGATGGATGCTACAGTAAGGAAAGGACAATTATTCCTAGATATTAAAAGAGAAGGTAAGTTTACCAACAGATCTGTATTCGGAGACGAGTTCCCGCTAACGGTAAGAATTGCAAACCCGGATACCATTTCCAACTCGTTTACATGGGAAGTGGTACAGAGAAAAAGCGATAATAAATGGTGGATCAATTATAAGGATAAAGGACAAACGCTCCCTGTAACAATGGGAAAATGGTATAGCATTAATGGTGTGATCTTTCAACTGGACTATTCTTCCCCGCATAGTGAAGATTCCACTGTTGTTAAGGAGGATACTGCAGCAGTTGAAAATAAATACCTTTTCAAATTTTATTCAGTCAACAGTACTGTTAATGCTTACCTGGCTGCTTTAAACATTCAGCCGGTCAGTAAGACTGCAAGTATTATTAACCTTGAACTTACGGATCATAATGCGAAAAGGGCAAAAGAGACGTTAAGCTCACTGATATATATTTATAAATCACAGGGACTGGAAGATCAAAAACAGGTTAGCTCGAATACGCTTGAGTTTCTAAATGGGCGCTTAGCTATAATTGAGCGGGAACTGCAGACTGTGGAGGGGCAGGTGGAGCGGTTCCAGACTAACAATAAGATCACTGATATTCCTACAGAAGGACAGATATACCTTGACCAGGCGAAAGATGTTGATCAGCAAAAGGTCCAGCAGGAAACCCAATTGAATATACTCGAATCGCTTGAGACAAGCCTGCAGGACAATCAGGATAATGGTAAAATGGTTACTTCGGCATCTGGAATCCTGGAGCCTTCTCTGGCAGCATTGATCCAGGCGTATAATCAGTTAGTACTTGAGCGGGAAAGACAAACTACAAGGCTGGGTCCCAAAAACCCGATTACCGTAGACGTAGCTAACCAGGTAAAAAATACGCGGGAAAGCCTGATAGACAATATCGCGAGCCTGAAAAAAGCGTACCGGATAACGTTGGATAATATTAACAGGAAAGACGCTGAGCTCTCTATGCGGATAAAGAGCATGCCGACAATCCAAAAAAACCTTGTACAAATTAAAAGAGACCAGTCGGTGAAGGAGCAGTTGTATTTCTTCCTGCTTCAGAAAAAGGAGGAGGCTGCTATTACGCTGGCTTCTATTACCGCAGATTCCCGTAGTATTGAGCAAGCCAGGAGCACGGGTATCGTTAGCCCTAAAAAACAGCTTGTTCTTGTGATTTCAGTATTGCTGGGGGTTTTCCTGCCGGCAGTAATAATATATATCAGGAGTTTACTGGATAATAAAATTGGAGACAAGGATGAAGTAGAGCAGGGCTGTAATGCCCCGGTTCTTGGGGAAATCTCGTATGCAAAGAAAGAAAAATCCCCGATTGTGGTTGAAAGAGGAAGCCGCTCTATTATTGCCGAACAATTTCGTGTTATCCGTACCAATGTTGGGTTTACAAGGAATGATGGTAAAGAGCCTCAGGTGATCCTGATAACATCTCACCGCCCTGAAGAGGGAAAATCTTTTGTAAGCCTGAACCTGGCAGCCAGTTTTGCCCTGCTGGATAAGAAAGTTGTTGTACTGGAGTTCGATCTTAGAAAACCACGGTTGAGCCAGGCGCTCAAAGTGGTTTCTGAAAAGGGGATCAGTAATTTCTTAAGTAATGCAACTGTTTCCCTGGATAGTTTATTATATGAAGTCCCTGGCTTTAATGATGATTTCTCATTATTACCGGCCGGGCCCATCCCTCCTAATCCGGCTGAATTAATATTGGGTCCCAGGATGAAGATAATGATGGACGAACTGAAGAAGAAATTTGATTACGTGATCCTGGATACGCCGCCTTATAGCCTGGTTACTGATTCTTCATTGCTGGGCATATACGCTGATGTAAATATTGTTGTGCTTCGTCACAGTTTCACATTTAAGTTTGTTCTGAAAGAACTTAACAAAAAGATCAGGGAAAATACTTCCGGCGGATTATATACTACTGTTATCAACAGAGTAGGTGAAGGGCGAAGCTATATGAAATATAAAAACTATAAAAATTATGGTTTCTCAGAATATTTCGATGCTCCGGAAAGACGAAGAAAAGGGATTGCAGCCTGGTTTAGAAAGAAAAGTCATTAGAATGCGTATAAAAATATATTTCAGGTGTTTTTGTGAAGTGAGCTGAGGCTAATTGAAGCATTATTATGGATGGCATCAATAAAACAAATAAGTTTTTAGCATTTTGGATTGCAATACCTACTTTCTTTAGCTATTCGGCATTCTTTTTTCCTATCGCGCTCAAAGCATTCCTTATTGCTCCTGCTGGATTGTTCACGATCAGCATGCTTTTTTATATTTCATTTGCGTTTCTGCGGCGTCCCAAAATACAATCGATACCGGAAATCAGGTATCTTATTATGCTGCTTGTGGTTTTGTGTATAGGGCTCCTTTATACGAATGCGCCCAATTACGGGTTCAGCAAAATACTTATTTTATACACCTGGATTATTTTGTTTTTTTTATATGCGCCGGTCATAGTAAATAATTATGAGCTTTATGCTAAGGTCTCTGTCTTTTGTGGCGCTGTTTTTTTGATTCTTTTGTATAGCAGGTGTGGCGACCCTATTTCTTTCTTTAAATCTATGCAGGTGCAGGGAGAGGTCGTCAGGCTGGGGTTTGAACAGGATTCTGATTCGTATGGTGGTTTAAATCCGATATGGATAGCCCGGTACCTTGGTTTTCTGTTTCTTATGGCGCTGTTCATTACTAAGAAAAAATCGCGTAATCTTTTCTTATACGGATATATGCTGGTGCTGTTTTTGTATATGATCACCGCGGGATCAAAAGGCCCTATTATCGCATTGCTTGGCGGATGCGTAATATTTTTTGCTAATGAGAATATATCGGTGAATGTTAAAACGATATTCTTTTTAATATTGATATTCGCGGTATTTATTTTGTTGCTGAATGCAATTGATTTTTTTTCTTCTTCATTTTTTATCGAAAGATATTCCGGCAAAAATACATCGGCAGAGGAGCGGGAAGTGCTGATAGATGTTGCTCTTCAGTTTTCCGGCATCGTCAGTTTTCTTTTTGGCACGGGTACAGGTAATTTTGGCTACGTTATAAACCATAAGGATGCGAGAAGGTATCCTCATAATATTTTAGCAGAGCTTTATTTTGAGAACGGAATAATATCTTTAGTTATTCTGGCGCTCATTTATATCAGTGTTTTAAAATATCATAAGCTGATTTTTAAGTCAAGAAAACTACGGATGTTGGTTGCCACGTTTGTTTATTTTGGTTTGAATTCAATGTTTTCCGGCGACCTGCTTGCCAACGAATATTTCTTTATTTTCTTTATTCTGTTTCATTTTGAAAAACTCATGATCCAGAAAACGGAGCAATTAGAGATGCAATTAGAACAATTTAATCCCGATATAGCGGCATACCTGAAATAAGCAATAAAAAATAGTCAGTTCATGAAAGTTTTACATGTTATTAATTCTCTTACTGCAGGTGGAGCTCAGAAACTGGTCGCTGATTTTGTGCCTGTAATGAATAAGAAGGCAATTGCTGCTGATGTACTGTTATTTAACGAAGATAAAGGTCCATTTCTCGAAACTTTATTGAGCAGGAATGTCAGGGTTATGAATATAAGATCCAGGCATTTATATTCCCCTTACAACGTGTTTAAAGCAGCTAAATATTTTGACAAGTACGATATTGTTCATGTTCATCTTTTCCCCGCTATATACTGGACATCCCTTGCCAAGATAATAAGACCTGCTAACCGGAAAGCAAAATATGTTTTGACTGAACACAGCAATTCCAACAGGCGGTTTACCAAACCCTATTTACAGCCGGTGGACAAATTCATATACGACAGGTTTGATGCCCTGATCGCGATAAGTGAAAGCGTGAAAGAGGTATTATGGAACAGGATAGGGCACCCCGATATTCCTGTGATATATAACGGTGTCAATGTTAAAGAACTGTCTGAGGCTGTGCCGGTACCGCTTCCCGAAAACCAGGTTTCCTTATTAATGGTGGCAGCGTTCAGCGATGCAAAAGACCAGGATACGGTGATAAAGGCCATGCAGCACCTCGACGATCGCTATCATTTATATTTTGCCGGGCAGGGGTATACCGAGAAAGAATGTATGCAACTGGCCCGGGACCTGAATGTGGCGCATCGTGTACATTTTATGGGAGTAAGGAAGGATATCCCGGGACTTATGAAATCTGTTGATATCAATATCCTCTCCAGCCATTGGGAGGGTTTATCCTGTGTGGCACTGGAAGCAATGGCTTCCGGCACGCCCTTCCTTGGTACAGATGTCAATGGCATCAAAGAAATGTTTTCGAACAATGAGTACGCATTGTTTAAAACAGGTGACGTGGAAGCATTAACCCAAAAAATTAAAAAAATAGCTGACGATAAGTCTTTTGCGAAGCAGCAGTCCGAGATAAATTTTAAAGAAGTTCAAAAATTCGATATTGAAGTGATGACTGATCATTACCTGGAGTTATATAAGCGACTTCTTCAATCTTAATGATATAAAAGGGCATTGATATTTATGCAGCCGTTAACGATGAATCATGGAAATTTTGTTGTGTCATTAGACTTTGAGCTGATGTGGGGAGTGCGTGATATTGTTACTATCCGGCAATACGGAAAAAATATTGCAGGTGTGCATACTGTAATCCCAAAGCTGCTTGATGCCTTTGGCGCTTATGATATAAAAGCAACTTTTGCGACAGTAGGTTTTCTTTTTTTTGAATCAAAGGCTGCATTGCTGGCAAATGTCCCCCAAAACTTACCTTCTTATAATGATGCAAACCTGTCTCCTTATAACGGGTACCTGGAAACGCTCGGGGATGATTACACGAACGACCCCTTTCATTATGCACCTTTGTTAATTAAAGCTATCCGGCAACATCCGCAACACGAGATCAGCACGCATACTTTTTCTCATTATTATTGCCTGGCGCCCGGACAAACAATAGAACAGTTCAGGGCAGACATGGTTGCCGCGAAGAATATAGCATTAACCTATGGGATCTTTGTTACTTCTGTCATCTTCCCGCGCAATCAATACAATCCATTGTATGCTGAAGTGTGCACAGCCCTGGGGATCACGGCTTACAGGGGGAATGAGGCGCATTGGATATATGATTCAACAAAGGAGATAAAAAGTGTTCCTTTGAGATTGCTGTTCTCCATCGGTGGCTCATACGGTTCAGGATTGAAGAAAGTTTTTAGAAGAGTGCTCAGGATGATGGATTCCTATATTAATCTATCAGGGCAGAATTGTTACAGCATGGAATATCTCCAAAGTAAATTCCCCGTGGATATTCCTTCCAGCCGACTTCTTCGTCCTTATTCCCCTTCTCTGGCAATATTAGAACCGCTCAGGCTGATGAGGATAAAGAAGGGAATGACCTATGCTGCTAAAAACAACCTGACTTATCATTTGTGGTGGCACCCGCATAACTTTGGGATAAACCAGGATAAGAATTTTGCATTCCTGGAGAAAATTTTGAAGCACTATAAAAAGCTGCATTTGAAATATAATTTTCAGTCTGTTACCATGTCGAAGCTGGCGGAAAATATTTTGAAGCAAACCAGGCACTGATAGTATGAAGATCCACTTTTATGCTATAGGAAGAGCGCATGAGCTATACGTCAGGCCAGGCGTAGAAGATTTTACCAAACGTATTGCGCGGTATTATCCCATAGATTGGAAGATCATCGTTCCCCCTAAGAATGCTGCTGTTTTACAGGAAGCTGAACTAAAGCAAAAAGAAGCAGCCTCCCTGTTTGATTTTTTGAAAAAGGACGATTTTCTTGTAGCGCTGGATGAAACGGGTAAGTCTATGAGCTCCCCGGCCCTTGCCGCTTTTTTACAGGCAAAGGCCAATGAAAGCGTGAAGCAGCTCATTTTTTTAATAGGAGGCGCATACGGGCTTCATGAGTCGGTTATCCAACGTGCTAATTATATATGGTCGTTATCAAAGCTCACTTTTCCTCACCAGCTTGTCCGTCTTATTCTTGCAGAGCAGGTATACCGTGCCTGCACTATTTTACGGAATGAAAAATATCACCATGCATAATTTAACGCAGGATAACGCCGCTTAACATGCTTTCTATTATCTTCGTAAAAATCTCTGCATGTCCATTACACTGATCATTGTTATCATTACCTGTATAGTATCCATAGTGTCGCTTAATAACGATAAAATGAAGGCTGAGCTTATCTTTTGGCCTGCTGTGATAAAGAATAACCGCCAGTATTACAGGTTTCTGTCCTACGGATTGATCCATGCAGATTATATACACCTTTCATTTAACATGCTGTCGCTTTACTCGTTTGGCGTATTTGTAGAAGATCATCTTTTTTCTGCACCATATTTCTTTGGAGAAAAAGGAAAGCTGTTCTTTATAATTATGTATATAGGCGCCTTGATTGTGTCTACGATCCCGGATTACATAAAATACAAAAATGTGTATGGCTATACCGCCCTCGGAGCCTCAGGAGCTGTATCCGCAGTTATCTTTGCCGGTATTGTGCTACAGCCGCAGTTACCTATACGGTTCATGTTCATTCCTTTTGATATACCCGGGTATGTGTTTGGTATCCTGTTCCTTGCGCTTTCCGCTTATCTTGCTAAAAAAGGCACAGGTAATATTGGCCACGTGGCTCATTTCTTTGGAGCGCTTTTTGGCGTTGTATTTACAGTTATTGCCGTAAAAGCGTTTTCCACCAACCATACCGATGTACTGGGAGATTTTATGCGCAGTATATTAAACCGCTAAGCGGGTCGGAATTGAAGCTCCAGTATTTCCTTCGTATTATCCGTGACTTTAAACCGGTCGTCAATCCGGTGGTTGATCACCCAGATGATCTTTTTATTCATCTCCAGTACCCATACATGCTCTTTATCGGCAAGCGACAGCTTTTTATCAATAAAAAAACGTGACAGCTTTTTTTTCTTGGGCATACCAAGAGGATAAAAATAGTCGCCGGGTTGCCATTTCCGGAGCAGGAGGGGAAACCGGATATGTTTTATATCCAGCATTGCCACGGCAGCATCGGCGCCGGTTTTAATAAAAGCCGGCGCCAGCTTTTTCTTCTTCATGCTGAGGCAGCCGTCTTCGAAATAAATAATGTCTGCTCCGGACTCAATCACCCTGATCTGCTGAGCAACTTCCGTGACAGGAGAAATAATGAGCCAGTTACGGTTTTTCAATATGCGATGGGAGGAGCTGAGTATATATTTTCCACTGTCACTGTGGAGCAGCTTTACTATCTCGCCTGTTTGCCCGGAAGTAAAGCCATATTGTTTTGCAATTTCATACATTACAGTATGTAGCGGAATTACGGCAGACAGTTTTAACACAGGTATGTATACATCATTGTTCCTGTATTGCAGCAGCTTTTTCCTGTATTGACCAATGGCTTCATGGTACAGAAAGGCCGTTTCCCTGAATCGCTCAATACTGGTGGTGATGTTTTCCGCAGCGCCGGGATAGATCTTTTCTATCAGTGGCAAAACCTGGTGGCGGATATAATTACGGGAGTATTTGTCTGATAAATTACTTGAATCTTCCCGGTAAGAGAGCTGCTGCCCGGCTGCAAAGCTGTGTAGCCGGGCTTTGGGAGCAAACAAAAGCGGCCGCAGGAGTTTTCCTGTTTTGGGCAGCATCCCTTTCATCCCCGTTATGCCTGTTCCCTTAAAGAGATTCATTAATACTGTTTCAATGTTGTCATCCGCATGATGTGCCGTTACGATGTAGCGGGGAATAGTATTATTATCGGGATAACCGCGTAAATCATTTCCGTTTACGATATCATTGAACCAGTCATACCTGAGCTCACGGGCTGCTACCTGTATGGAAGTTTTGTGTTGTCCGGCAAATTCAATGGCATTAAAACGCTTTACCAGTATGGGGACCTGATAGCGGTCGGCAAGCTGCCTTACAAAAATTTCATCTTCTTCACTTTCTTTTCCCCTGAGATTGAAATTGCAGTGTGCAATTACAAACGGATAACCTGACAGCCTGCAGAGCTCACATAAGACTACAGAATCTATGCCGCCACTAACTGCCAGCAATAACACATCCTCCGGGTGAAACAGTTTTTCTTTTTCAACGTAAGATTTAAAATCATCTAAGAGCAACCGGTCTTGCATTGGGTTAAAGGTTTTTCCCGGTCAACTGTCTGCTAAGTCTTCGCAGGCAGCTTCCAGTTCATTATAGGCCTTCGTGTCATTTTGCTTCCGCGCCTCAACCATTCCCCGTTTATACCAGTTGATGGCAGCAGCCTGCTCGCCTGTTCGTTCCAACAGCTTTGCCAAATGATAATAGGAACCGGTATAAGAAGGGTCGCGTTCTAAAAGGTCAAGGAAAATCTGCTTTGCTGCAGCGTCTTCTCCTGTTTTAATATATTCGAGCGCAAGTGCATGCTGCAAAAAATTATCGGTTGGATTATCTTTTAAAAGAGTCAAAATTTTTTCAATTCTTTCCACGGCGCCTGTTTTTAAAAAATAAAATGATTAATTCATTAAGTTGTTATATTTGTGCATAAATTAGTTGCATAAACAACTTATTTATGCTTTATTTTTGATCAAGCACAACTCAATGAAAATACTTGTTTGTATCAGCAAATCGCCAGACACTACGGCAAAAATAGCCTTCACCGATAACAATACGAAATTCGCTACTGATGGCGTGCAATGGATAATCAATCCCTATGATGAATGGTATGCGCTTGTGCGGGCAATTGAATTGAAGGAAAAGGATGCTTCCACTGTCATTCACCTGGTAACGGTGGGCGCTGCAGATGCGGATCCCATTATACGTAAGGCGCTGGCATTGGGCGGTGACGAGGCAATAAGAGTAAACGCCGATACCAATGACAGCTACTTTATTGCAACGCAAATAGCTGAAGTGGCCAAACAGGGCGGCTACGATCTTGTATTTACCGGGAAAGAAACTATTGATTTTAACGGTTCTTCTATTGGCGGTATGGTAGCTGAGTGCCTGGAAGCTCCGTATATAGCGCTGGCGATAAAGTTTGAGGTTGAAGGCAGTAAAGCTACTGTTACCCGAGAAATTGAAGGGGGGGAAGAAGAGTGTGAGGTTAACCTTCCTGCAGTGATCAGTTGCCAGAAAGGAATGGCAGAGGCAAGAATCCCTAATATGAGAGGTATCATGGCAGCGCGTACCAGGCCCCTGAAGGTAGTAGAGCCTGTGGCGGCAGACCATCTTACTGCTGTCGTAAATTTTGAGCTGCCTCCGGCAAAAGCCGGTGTGAAGCTTGTTCCTGCCGATAACCCGGCAGAGCTGGTAAGGCTCCTGCACGAAGAAGCCAAAGTAATTTAACATATCCCTATCCTTAAATGATAAAAAAATAATCATGCCCGTTTTAATATTTATAGATCAGTCGGAAGGACAGGTAAAAAAAGCATCTATTGAAGCTATCTGCTACGGTGTGGCTGTGGCTGAGCAAACAGGAGATACGGCAGAAGGCGTAATTCTTGGAAAGGTAACAGATGATATTGCTGCACTGGGAAAATATGGTTTGCAGAAAATACATCATGTGGATAATGAAGCGCTCAATCATTTTGATGCTCAGGTTTTTACCGGAGCAATAGCACAGGTAATTGATGCGATCAAATCAAAAGTGATTATTTTTTCTAACAATGCAGATGGTAAGCATATTGCTCCGCGGCTGTCTGTTAAGCTAAAAGCAGGTCTTGTTACCGGTGCGGTGGCTTTGCCCGATACCACAAATGGTTTTGTTGTAAAGAAAACAGTGTTCTCCGGTAAGGCATTTGCCAATATTGCGATCAACACTGATATAAAGATCATAGCGCTTAATCCGAACTCGTATGAAATTACTGCCCGGGGCGATGCAAAGGCAGAAATATTATCCTTTAGCGCCCAGGTGGGTGCAACTAAAGTAAGAGTGACAGGCGTCAATAAAGTGAAAGGTGAAGTTCCTTTGAGTGAAGCTGATATCGTGGTGAGCGGTGGCAGAGGTCTGAGAGGTCCTGAAAACTGGGGAATGATTGAAGAGCTCGCTAAATTATTAGGAGCTGCTACGGCCTGCAGCCGTCCTGTAGCAGATGCGCATTGGAGACCTCATCATGAGCATGTGGGCCAAACAGGACTGGCTATAGCTCCTAACCTGTACATTGCTATCGGTATTTCCGGCGCTATCCAGCATCTTGCCGGCGTGAACAGAAGTAAAACGATTGTTGTGATCAATAAAGACCCCGAAGCGCCCTTTTTTAAAGCGGCAGATTATGGCATCGTGGGTGATGCTTTTGAAATAGTGCCTAAAATTATTGAAGAAGTTAAAAAGCTGAAAGGCGTAGCATGAGAAAACACGTTCCTTCGTTTACAACCGTCCGGATTTAAATCGGGGCGGTTTTTTTTTAAGCTTTCCGGGATTTCCCTTTTTACAAATTTCTTGTACATTCGCAACAGATTATGAAGAAAATAGAACTGGAAATAGTAGCATTATCACATAGTATTACCCAGACGCATTCTTATGCTGTTGTACTGGGTGAAACGAATGGATTGAGGAGGTTGCCGATTGTGATTGGTGGCTTTGAGGCGCAGGCAATAGCTGTGGCATTGGAGAGAATGCAGCCCAGCAGGCCGCTTACCCATGATCTGATGAAAAATTTCATGATGGCCTTCAATGTAGAGCTGCATGAAATTATAATCAGCGACCTGCAGGAAGGGATATTTTATTCCAAGCTGCTTTGCAGCAGCGAGCATGATACTGTTGAAATTGACTCACGCACATCTGATGCGCTTGCATTGGCTGTACGCTTTGGATGTCCCATTTATACTTATGAGCATATACTTGAAAGCGCCGGCATATTAATGGAAGATTCCGGGAAAAAGAAGAAAACCGAAGAAGAGCAGCTCGTAAAAGAATCTGCCGGCGGTAAAGAAGATCTTAAAGGGATGTCGCTCGAAGAGCTGAATCAGTTGCTGAGTGAAGTGCTTGAGCAGGAAGATTATTTGAGAGCCATCGCCATACGCGATGAGATCAACCACAGGAAGAAAAAATATTAGTACCCTGTTAAATGCACAGTCCTTGCTGGAATTTCCCAACTGTAAGATTAATATCGGATTGAACGTTACTTCCAAACGGGAAGACGGATATCACAATATAGAAACGATATTTTATCCCCTGCCCTGGTATGATATTCTTGAAGTCATCGCCGGCAGCCGGAACGGGAAAAGTAGCCAGCCGGATACGTTACATTTATCCGGGATAACTGTTCCGGGAGCACTTACTGATAATATATGCCTGAAAGCCGCGGCATTGTTAAGAAAAGATTTCCCGGAAATATCACCGCTTACTATTCATTTACACAAAACAATTCCTGCAGGCGCCGGGCTGGGAGGCGGATCTGCAGACGGGGCTTTTACGCTGCTTTTGCTGGATCGCCTTTTCGAATTAGGGTTGTCTGCCAGGGAGCTAACAACATATGCGCTTCAGCTGGGGAGTGATTGTCCTTTTTTTATAAATAATACAGCATGCTTTGCTACCGGCAGGGGAGAGCAAATGGAGCATGTTTCAATTGATCTTTCGGAATATACTATAGTGCTTATTAATCCGGGTATTCATGTCGATACAGGTTGGGCATTTTCGCAGCTTACTCCCGTCATACCTTCACAAAAACTTAATGAGCTTATAAAGCAGCCGTTAACAGCGTGGAGAAATTTGATAAAGAATGATTTCGAAGAACCTGTATTAAGGCAATATCCTCAAATAGCTGCTGTTAAAGAAACGCTTTATGCCAAAGGCGCCCTGTTTGCAGCAATGACGGGAACAGGTTCTACCGTGTATGGCATTTTTGCAAAGGATGCTCCAAAAAAAATGCAATGGGAGAATTATCCCCTGCTCCGGATCATCGGATAAAACGTATATTGCATCGTAAATGCTGCATATCATACGGAAAGCATACATATTATCCTTTTTAGAACTCAATCTTGATTTCCTGGATCATCAATAGCTTATTGTTGGGCGCATTTCAATTATCCGGCAGGCGCGCCTGCAAAACATGGGATATACCTATTAGATTTTTAGCTCATTAGAAGGATTGAAACAAGTTATCATTTCTTTGAGGTCTTTGCCTGCCCGATCTGAAGATCATTCAGGCGGGCGAAAAACCTGACTGCCGACAGGCAGGCTTTGTATTTCATTTGTGGTTCCGCAAAGTACCCGAAGGAATTACGCCCGCCTGAATGACTAGTCAGGCAGGCAAAGGCTCAAAGCCGGGCTAAACGATATATCTAATTTTCGTTATTTTTTTGCAATTTTTTTACTTTTTTGTGAACAGTCTCTCTCGTGGTTAATTTTCTTTGATTATGATCCAAACAAGCAATTCGTCTGATCTGACGCAACAGTATATAGCGCTTGAACACCGGTATGGCGCACACAATTATCATCCTCTTCCTGTAGTGCTCAACCGTGGGGAAGGAGTATATGTATGGGATGTGGATGGTAAAAAATACTACGATTTTTTAAGCGGTTACTCTGCTGTTAACCAGGGACATTGTCATCCGCGCATCATCAATGCGCTGGTGCGGCAGGCGCAGCAGCTTACCCTCACATCAAGGGCGTTTTACAGTGAGCCTTTGGGAGAATACGAAAAGTTTATTACCACACTTTTCGGCTATGATAAAGTGTTACCCATGAATACCGGTGTGGAAGCAGTGGAAACAGCCATTAAGCTATGCCGCCGCTGGGCCTATGATGTTAAGGGAATTCCTCCGGGAATGGCGAAGATCATAGTTTGCGATGGTAATTTTCATGGCAGGACTACAACCGTGGTATCGTTCAGCACCGACGAGGCTTCTACAAAGCACTTCGGACCTTTCACTCCCGGTTTTGAAATAATAGCATATGATGACATTGATACGCTGGCTGAAGCGTTGAATGATGAATATGTTGCCGGTTTCCTGGTAGAGCCCATACAGGGAGAAGCGGGAGTGCGTGTGCCGCATGAAGGGTATCTTGCAAAAGCTAAATCGCTTTGTGAAGAAAAGAATGTATTGTTTATTGCAGATGAAATACAGACCGGGCTTGCCCGTACCGGAAAAATGCTTTGTTGCGATCATGAGGAGGTAAAACCCGATATTCTCATATTGGGCAAGGCGCTGAGCGGCGGAACAATGCCGGTGAGCGCGGTGCTGGCAGATGACGATATTATGCTTACCATATCACCGGGCGAGCATGGATCAACATACGGGGGAAACCCGCTTGCCTGCAGTATAGCCATCGCATCCCTGAAAGTATTAACAGATGAAAACATGGCGGCAAATGCTGAAGACATGGGAACGCTATTGAGAAAAGAATTAAAAAAAATCCATTCGCCGCATATTGATCTTATCAGGGGAAAGGGGCTGCTGAATGCTATTGTTATAAAGCATTCCAATAAGGAAGCTGCCTGGCAATTGTGCCTGCAGCTCATGGAGAACGGATTGCTGGCAAAGCCTACACATGGCGATAAGATCAGGCTGGCGCCTCCGCTTGTCATTACTGCCGGGCAGATAATGGAATGTGTGGGAATTATTGAAAAGAGCCTGAAGGTTTTGGACTAGTACGCCGCGTTGTATTTATGAACAATGAATAATAGTGAAACGAGAGACGTGAAACGAGAGACTTTCAGCGTTCACATTTGTCTTTTCACGCCCGACGTCTCTCATCTCACATCTGACGTTTATCTTTTTATTTTGCTGCTGCTGGAAATGCCGGAATAGTTTTTTATTTTTCCAGAATTATTTTAAATAACAAGCTTGCTTTATGAGCCCATTTGTAGCAGAACTCACCGGCACTGCATTATTGATCACTTTAGGCTGTGGCGTTGTTGCCAATGTAATACTCGACAAAACGAAGGGAAATAAGGGAGGGCTTATCGCCATTACTTTTGGCTGGGCTGTAGCCGTGTTCACCGGTGTATATGCGTCTGCTGCAGTGAGCGGGGCTCATCTTAACCCTGCCGTTACCGTAGGGCTTGCAGTAGAAGGCAGCTTTGAGTGGAGCAAAGTGCCTGCTTATCTCCTGGCGCAGATGCTTGGTGCAATGATAGGTGCATTCCTGGTATGGCTTGCTTATAAACAACATTTTGATGCCACACAGGATCCTGATTTAAAGCTGGGGACTTTTTGTACAGATGCTGCTATTGAAAGCCCTGTTCATAATTTTATTACCGAGACGATCGGCACTTTTGTGCTGGTGCTGGGCGTATTATTGCTTTCAAAGCCTGAAATGAAATTAGGCGCCCTGGATGCACTGCCTGTAGCCTTGCTGGTGCTGGGCATAGGTTTGAGCCTTGGTGGTCCTACCGGCTATGCCATTAATCCTGCGCGGGATCTCGGCCCCCGTATCATGCATGCCATACTTCCTATAAAGAATAAGCGCGATAGTAACTGGGGTTATGCCTGGCTTCCGGTGATCGCTCCTATTACGGGCGGTGTTTTGGCCGCGCTCCTGTTTAAATTTGTCCTGCAATCTTAGTGCTAGGTCAAGCCGATTATGTCTGTATGTTATCGTGAAAAGTGAGACGATAAATGTGAAAGCATTTTCCGGTATCCCCGGGCCGGGTTTGTTTTTTCAGCTAATCGAAGCTTTTTTACCAAAAAACGATACTATCCGGTTATCTATCGAATTAAGTTCAGTAAGCGCCGGGTTCTTACCATCTTTGTATTGTCAACGATGACACAACGAAAACCCCAAGATCCCTGATTTCTGAATCCCTGAAAAACCGGCACCCTTTAGAAAACACCCGAACCCTGAGAAGAAAACCCAAATCCCCTGAAAATGCCCCGACCCTTTAGAAAACCCCAATCCCCAAGAATCCAAACCTGAGTAAGCCAGATCCAAACCATCTGAAAAATCACACTGTTATCCAATGTCAATGCAAAAACTGATAAAAAAATAAGCTATGTAAAACCCATCAACCCACAATCCGATATTTGAAATCAACCAACCCTAAGAACCGAAATCCGTCAGTACCTTGTAGAAAACCGTACCAAACCGTTCATTAACCTCTGACAAGATTTCAAAAGATTGAGCCGTGCAAAAGCGCGGCTTTTTTTTGTATTAACGATTCTTCCCGCAGGTGGAAAATATGTATCAAACAGTTCGATCTATTTTTAAAATATTCCCTTTTCAAATTGGACAATTATTTGCCGAACCTTACCTTTGCCGCACATTTGCCCATATACCTTAAAATATTTTAATATATGCCTAATAAAGGTAAGATCAAACAGATTATCGGAGCCGTTATAGACGTGCAATTTGATGGTGAACTGCCGGAAATTTACAATGCCCTGGAACTCAAAAGGGAATCAGGCGAAAAGCTGGTGCTGGAAGTACAGCAGCACCTGGGCGAAGACAGTGTACGCACCATTGCCATGGATGGTACCGATGGCCTGGTGCGGGGTATGGAAGTGATTGATACCGGTAAGGCAATCGCAATGCCGGTAGGTGAAGATATCAAAGGCCGCCTGTTCAATGTAACCGGCGATGCTATTGATGGACTTCCGCAGCTTGACAAAACCAATGGCCGCCCTATACATGCAAAACCGCCGGCTTTTGAAAATCTGAGCGTATCTACCGAAGTGCTTTTTACAGGTATTAAAGTTATTGATCTTATTGAGCCTTATGCAAAAGGTGGTAAGATCGGTTTGTTTGGGGGCGCCGGTGTGGGTAAAACGGTATTGATTCAGGAGCTGATCAACAATATTGCAAAAGGTTACGGTGGTCTGTCTGTATTTGCCGGTGTGGGTGAGCGTACCCGCGAGGGAAATGACCTGCTGCGTGAAATGATCGAAGCAGGTATCATGAAATATGGCGATGACTTTAAGCATAGCATGGAAAAAGGCGGATGGGATCTCAGCAAGGTAAATATGAATGATCTGAAGGATTCCAAGGCAACTTTTGTTTTCGGACAGATGAATGAACCTCCGGGAGCCCGTGCACGTGTGGCATTGAGTGGTCTTACCGTAGCAGAATATTACCGTGATGGCGATGGTAAGGGACAGGGACGTGATATCCTCTTTTTCGTAGATAACATCTTCCGTTTCACACAGGCAGGTTCTGAAGTGTCAGCCCTCCTGGGACGTATGCCTTCTGCGGTGGGTTACCAGCCTACGCTGGCTACAGAAATGGGGCTGATGCAGGAACGTATTACTTCCACTAAAAATGGTTCTATTACCTCCGTACAGGCGGTATATGTACCGGCGGATGACCTTACTGATCCGGCGCCTGCTACTACTTTTGCGCACCTGGACGCTACTACGGTATTAAGCCGTAAAATAGCTGACCTTGGTATTTATCCTGCGGTGGATCCGCTGGATTCTACATCAAGGATCCTTACTCCCCAGATCGTGGGTGATGCGCATTACAATTGCGCCAACAAGGTAAAGCTTATCCTGCAGCGTTATAAAGAGCTTCAGGATATCATCGCTATCCTGGGTATGGACGAGCTTAGTGAAGATGATAAGAAAACAGTATTCCGTGCACGTAAAGTGCAGCGTTTCCTTTCCCAGCCTTTCCATGTGGCAGAGCAGTTTACCGGCTTGAAAGGGGTGTTTGTGAGTATAGAAGATACTATCCGGGGGTTCAATATGATTATGGACGGGGAAGTAGATGACTATCCTGAAGCGGCATTCAACCTGGTAGGAACCATTGAAGATGCTATTGAAAAAGGTAAAAAACTGCTTTCTGCGGCTAAGGGCTAATTACAAAACAATACCAAATGGAATTAGAGATATTAACTCCAGAGCGTAAGCTGTTCAGCGGTGAAGTATATGGTGTGCAACTGCCCGGGATAAACGGGTCGCTTGAAATACTTAACAGGCATGCTCCCCTGGTAGCTGCCCTTGGCACAGGCCGTATCAAAATATTGAAAGATAAAACCGGAGCCGGTGCTTCCTACAATATCAATGGCGGTTTTGCTGAAGTGCTGAACAATAAAGTGGCAGTGCTGGTAGAGGGCGCTTCCGAGATCTGATCATTGTTTAAAAAATAATAAAGAAACCCGGCTGATATGTGTCGCCGGGTTTTCTTTTTAATTTTTATTCCCTCGTCTTTGTGGTAAAATAACCCCGGATCTTAATTCCGTACCGGTTTACCTCCTTTGAGCACACTTTGTATTCTTTCCAGCGTTTTTCTTTCCCCGCAAAGGCTCAGGAAAGCCTCGCGCTCCAGGTCGAGAAGGTATTGCTCGCTTACAAATGCAGGCTCAGTGAGATCTCCCCCACACATTACATAAGCCAGCTTTTTAGCTACAAGAGCATCATGGTCTGTAGCGTAATTAGCCCGCTGCATACCATTGATCCCTGCGTATAAAGCACCTAAAACAGACCGTCCTGCCACCCTGATATCCTTACGCTGCAAGGGTTGTGTATACCCGTTATCAAACATCTCGATTACACTCGCTTTCGCAGCTCCTATTCTCCGGTCCTGGTTGATGATCACTTCATCATGCCCCTTTCGTAATATACCAAGGTCAAAAGCTTCAAAGGCGCTCGTGGATACTTTGGCAGTAGCGATGGTCAGGAACCTGTTTTTCAATGTAATTGTATCAGGTTCGTCAACGTGCATTTCATCTGCCGCACGCAAGGTGAACTCTTTGGTACCTCCTCCGCCGGGTATTAATCCTACGCCCAGCTCCACAAGACCTATATATGTTTCTGCCGCCGGCAGTACCTTATCGCTGTGAAGGCTAAGCTCACAGGCCCCGCCCAGGGAAAGAGCATGGGGAGCCACAACTACGGGAATGCTTGAATACCTGGCCCGCATCATAGTATTCTGAAAGGCTCTTATGGCCATATCCAGTTCGTCATATTCCTGCTCTACTGCAAACATAAATATCATCCCCACGTTGGCGCCCGCTGAAAAATTCGGAGTATCATTGGCAATGACCAGTCCCTTATATTTTTCCTCTGCAAGAGCAATAGCTTTTTGTATGCCTTCCAGCACTTCCCCTCCTATGGTTCCCATTTTCGTATGCCACTCCAGCCCAAGCACATCATCGCCCAGGTGATATACGTTGGCAACGCTGTTTTTCCAAACTGTTTGACCGGCAAAATTCTTCATCACGATAAATGCATCTGAAGTATCTCCGGCAACTGTTGGAATATACGTTCCCGCCTGCGGGGAATAACATAACTGCTTACCCTCTTCTATCTTATAGAATGAAGCTGTGCCCTTTGCGATCATTTCGTCTACCCAGGGCGCTACAGAAAATCCGGCTTCTTTTATGGCTTTCACCGTTTTTTCAACACCTAAAGCATCCCAGGTTTCAAAAGCGCCGATTTCCCAGCCGAAACCGGCTTTCATAGCATCGTCTATACGGTAAATCTCATCCGAGATCTCCGGGATGCGATGAGATACATAGGAAAACAATCCATAATGGAAAAGCCTGCAAAATTCGCCGGCTTTATCTTTTCCCGACATCAGTACTTTTATACGTGAGGCAAGATCTTCAACCGGCTTAGCAGTTTCAATAGTAGCAAACTTTGGTTTTTTCCGCGCTTCATACTCCATAGTATCCAGGTTGAGCACCAAAATCTCTGAGGAACCGGAAGCTCCTTTGATCTTTTTGAAGAAACCCTGTCCTGTTTTATCACCCAGCCAGTTGTTTGCCACGATTTTTTCCAGCCATGCGGGGATCTTAAAAACCTCCCTCGCTTCATCACCCGGGCAATTATCATACACTCCTTTTGCCACTTTCACCAGCGTATCAATCCCTACCACATCTGCAGTTCTGAACGTAGCAGATTTGGGTCTGCCCAATACCGGACCTGTCAGCGCTTCCACTTCATCAATAGATAAGCCGATCCTTTCCATCAGCTTAAATATGAACATTATGCCAAACACACCTACCCTGTTGGCTATAAAAGCGGGAGTATCTTTACACAACACGGTAGCCTTACCGAGGTACAGGTCGCCATAGTGCATCAGAAAATCCACCACTTCCTTTTCAGTATATGTTGTGGGGATGATCTCCAGCAAACGCAGATAGCGCGGGGGATTAAAGAAATGTGTGCCGCAGAAATGCTTTTTGAAATCCTCGCTTCTTCCTTCAGCCATCATGTGTATAGGAATACCTGAAGTATTGGAAGTGATAAGCGTGCCGGGCGTACGATATTTATCCACCTCGCCAAGCACAGACTGCTTGATGTCAAGCCGCTCTACCACCACTTCAATGATCCAGTCGCAACCGGCAATATCTTTCATATTGTCTGTGAAATTGCCGGTCTTTATCTTTTTCACCACGTCGGGGGTATAGATAGGAGAGGGGTTGGACTTCACTGCTGCTGCAAGAGCCTCATTTACGATCCTGTTTTTTACAGCAGGATTATCTATAGTAAGCCCTTTTGCCTGTTCTGCAGGACTTAATGCTGCAGGAGCTATATCCAGCAACAGTACTTCTATACCGATCCCTGCAAAATGGCAGGCTATGCGCGATCCCATAACGCCGGAGCCAAGAACAGCTACTTTCCTGATGATACGTTTCATCTGTGAATTTTTAAGGAGAAAGAAATAGTTAGTTAAACAACTAATTTAATTCCGAAGGTAATATAAAATCAGATGAAGTGATAAAGGTTTTTGTCTTTGGAAACTAATGTTAATTTCGGGGATGTCTACAATCGATGCTACGGCTATTTTCCTTGCAGGAGTGGAAGCGGTTAAACCGGAACACTTTATTCCAATGCATGTCCGTGTGGAAAATGATTTTATTATCATCGCCGGGCGCAGGGTTGACATTGCATCCGTTAACCGGGTTTTCCTGGTAGCTGCCGGCAAAGCCGCTTCCTCTATGGCGCTCGAAACTGAAAAGATCGTCGGATCGCATATTGATGCAGGCATTGTAGTAACCAAATATCATCATGCGCTTCCCTTGCGCATCTGTAAAACCATAGAAGCCGGTCATCCCGTGCCGGATGAAAACAGTATTGCAGGAGGTAAAGCTGTCGTGGAAATATTTAAGGACAGCACTCCGGATGACCTTATCATTATGCTGGTCAGCGGCGGGGCCTCTGCATTGCTGGCTGATTGGCCGCCCGGCTGTACATTAGAGGATGTTCAACTGACAGTGCAGGCATTGCTGAACTGCGGCGCTGCCATTGATGAAGTTAATACTATCAGGAAACATTTATCACTGATCAAAGGCGGCCAGCTTATGCACTATACTGCAGCAACGGTGATCGCGCTGCTAATAAGCGACGTGCCGGGGGATGATCTCTCTGTGATCGCCAGCGGCTTAACGGTGGCTGATAATACCGGGTTTGAAGATGCATGGCATATTATTCAGTATTACCAACTGATGGATATGCTGCCGGGATCTGTTGTAGACTGGCTGCGGCAGGGTGTTGAAAAAAAAATTAAGGACACCCCGCGGCAGGGTGATAAATGTTTTGAAAAAGTATACAATAAGATCGTTGCAACCAACGAAGTGGCGCTCCAGGCGGCGGCAAGAAAAGCTTCTTCACTCGGCTATGATACACATGTGCTTATGCCACCTATGTCGGGTGAAGCTTCCCTCCAGGCAAAATACTTTACAGAGCAGTTAAAGCAACTGCCCGGTGATCAACCGGGATGCCTGTTGTGGGGAGGAGAAACAACCGTAACGGTTAAAGGTTCAGGCAGGGGCGGGCGCAACCAGGAATTTGTACTGGCAGCATTATGCCATCTGCAAAAGGAACTGAAGGCTGCCAATATGCATATCACCATTCTTTCGGGGGGCACTGATGGAACAGATGGCCCTACTGATGCGGCCGGCGCTGTGATAGATAATGCATCGTTTACTGCGATGCCACCAGACGGCATAGATGCTGAACAATATCTTTTGAATAATGATGCCTATTCTTTTTTCAAACAAACAGGCAGTCTTATTATCACCGGTCCTACACAAACCAATGTGATGGATATTGTAGTTGGCTTGATAAATATGGAAAGTATTGCCAAAAATTAGTTGCCTGCCCCACTAAAACTTAATTTTGCAGCGTTTAATAATTATGGCAGCGAAACATCTACAAACCATTGCCGGCTGGGGAAATTTCCCGGGTGCTGAATCGTATGTATTTTCTCCCGGGAACACCGAGGCATGGAGATCACTGATCGGACAAAAAGATGTTATTGCCAGGGGCCTTGGCAGGAGCTACGGCGACCAGGCAACCAATCAAAATAAGAATGTTGGTATATGTATCCCCATGCATTGTTTCCTGGCATGGGACGAAGCTACGGGCATACTGGCATGCGAAGCCGGCACAAGCCTTGAAGAGATCATCACTTATTTTGCTCCCAGGGGATGGTTGCCCATGATATGCCCCGGAACGAAATTCGTGACCATAGGGGGCGCTATTGCCAACGATATACATGGCAAAGCACATCACGCGGACGGATCTTTTATTAACTGTGTGGTCTCTTTCACTATACTACTGGCAGACGGAAGCATTGTAACTGCTTCGAGGACGGAGCATCCTGATCTGTTTATGGCAAACTTCGGCGGGCTTGGGCTCTTAGGCGTGATCCTGACGGCAAAGATCAGGCTAAGGAAAATTGAAACCACTTACTTCAAGCAGAAGTCTGTAAAGGTGAATAACCTGGAGGAAATGCTTGAAGCAGTTGAAAAATATCAGGGTTATAACTATTCAGTAGCGTGGATAGACCCTCTTGCAAAAGGTAAAAAACTGGGAAGCGGGGTACTGACGGTGGGGGATGCAGCCAGGCTGGATGAATTGCCGGAGACGTTGAAAAAGGACCCTCTGAAAGTGCATAGCATATCTAAATTAACAGTACCTTTTTTCCTCCCGGCTTTTGCATTAAATAATTTTACGGTACGGGTACTCAACCGCCTGATCGCCTTTGTTCAAAATTCGCCGAAGGAATTTGTGCATTACGAAAAATTCTTTTTCCCGCTTGATATGATCAATCTCTGGAACCGGGGATATGGCAGAAGAGGGTTCATCCAGTATCAATTCGTTATCCCCGAAAAAGACGGGGCAGCCACGCTTGCGCTGATCCTTGAAATGATTGCCTCAAGCGGGTGCACTCCTTTCCTGAATGTATTTAAAAAGATGGGGGAAGGACAAGGGCTCTTATCATTCCCGTTCAAAGGCTATACGCTTGCTATTGATTTCCCCGTAACAAAGCAATTGAAAGCGTTCACCCAAAAATTAGATGAAGTGGTTTTGAAAGCAGGGGGAAGATTGTACCTGGGAAAAGATGCCATGCTCAACAAAGAGATGTTTCAAAAAATGTACCCTCAGTTTTTGGACTGGCTGTCAATAAAAAGCAAATACGATCCTGATAATATATTTACTTCAGATATCTCCAGGCGCCTGGGGCTTGAAAGCAGGGTATAGCAGCTTAGTGGTCAGCGAATGATGATAATCATGAAAAGACATTCAAAAAAAAGCCAAACATCACTGTTCGGCTTAAAATTTTTATCATCAGAGGTTGTCTAAGCATCTACCGGGTTTACGGGTTGCATATCCAGGCTGGAAATCGGTGAATCATAGTCTTAACGGTAGCTTTCTCAGGTATTGGAATCGGTTAGAGGTTGATAAATCTTTCTCGGGATTTGGATATGCTAAAGGGGTAGTTCAGGGATTCGGGATTCAGATCAGTTTTCATGGTATCGGGTACGAATCAAAAACGGGCCGTTATTCAAGGTTATTCATTTAAGCTTTTCAAGGGTTTAGATTTTGTATCAGCGTTGACAATACAAAGATGGTCAATGTCTTTTTCCTTTTAAACTCTATTCGCTGCATAGATAGTTTTCTTCGATTTTCTGTAAGAAATGACCGATGAACGGATTAACTGCACGATCTGATATTTTCCTGTGTTGATATATGATAACGGGTCAGATAAACAGGGGTGCATTTCAAATTTTCGCGGCACATATTTCCCTCACCCCTGCAATCCCCTCTCCGCGCAGCAGAGAGGGGAGAAATGGTGCGAAAATTTGAAATACGCCCGATAAACAGGTAAGCGCTGCGCTGTAATATCTTAATCAGTAGATTTGCCGCATGAGATCATACGAATCAGCACTTGAAAAGCTTATAAAAAATGCACTGGAGGAAGATATTGGCGAAGGAGATCACTCAACATTAAGCGCTATTCAGCCTGAGGCCGAAGGCAAAGCTGTTTTAAAAATCAAGCAGGATGGCATTCTTGCAGGCATGCAGGTAGCTGAAAAAATATTCCGGTACATTGAGCCGGGCATCGTATTCAATGCAATGAAAAAGGACGGAGATATAATGAGGTATGGAGAGGACGCCTTTGAGGTGGATGCCAGAGTATATACTATTCTCCAGTGCGAAAGGCTTGTATTGAACTGTATGCAGCGTATGAGCGGTATAGCCACCCTTACCAGGCAGTATACCGACAAGCTGAAGGGATATCACACGAGGCTTTTAGATACAAGAAAAACGACGCCTAATTTTCGTTTGCTCGAAAAAGAAGCGGTGCGTATAGGCGGTGGGCTCAACCATCGCATGGGATTGTATGATATGATCATGCTTAAAGATAACCATATCGATTATTGCGGAGGTATTGAGAAAGCAATAGAAAAGGCATGGCAGTATGTGCAGCAAAAAAAGCCGGGGCTGAAGATAGAAGTAGAAACAAGAACGTTTGAAGATGTTAAAAAAGTAGTGGCGTATGGGAAGATAGACCGTATCATGCTGGATAATTTCACCCCGGAACAGCTCAGGAGTGCATTGGAGATCATTGACAAAAAGTTTGAAACGGAAGCCAGCGGCGGGATCAACCTCGAGAATGTTACTGATTATGCTGCTACAGGCGTAGACTATGTAAGCATAGGCGCCGTGATACATCATGCGGTAAGCGCAGACCTGAGCCTTAAGGCTGTCTTAAAATAAAAACGACCCTCATGTCGAAAAAGAATAAGCCCGATAACCGGGGATATGTATACAGTACCGACCCTTCTTTTTCATTTGAAGAAGAGGAAAAGCATGCAGTTACTCTGCCTCCCGATCAGCAGGTGCTCAGGATTGTGCTGGACACCAAACATCGTGCAGGCAAAGCCGTTACCCTCATCTACGGTTTCAGGGGAAGCGCGGAAGATCTTGAAATATTAGGTAAAAAATTAAAAAATTTTTGCGGTACAGGGGGCTCTGTAAAAGACGGAGAGATCATTATACAGGGCGACCAGCGGGATAAGACCCTGCAATGGCTGCAAAAAAAAGGGTATAAGAAAGCGGCGAGGGTGTGAGGGGGGAGTAGTTAGTGGTAAGAGATAAGTGATAAGTGGTAAGCTGTAAGAATGAGACGCGAGACGTGAAATGTGAGAGGCTCAACCCGAAACCTGCAACCTGAAACTTGCAACTCCTCCCCCTACACCTTAAACAAAATCCTCCTATCTTTGCGCCCTTATGTCAAGCAGCGATAATAACAGGTTTCAGGCGATCATTGCGCACGCCAAAGAATATGGATTTGTATTTCCCAACAGTGAAATATATGACGGGCTGAGCGCCGTATATGATTATGGTCCCTGGGGCAGTGAATTAAAGAAGAATATCCGTGATTACTGGTGGAAAAGCATGACCCAGTTGCATGAAAATATCGTGGGGGTGGATGCTGCTATCTTTATGCACCCGACTACATGGAAAGCTTCAGGGCATGTGGACAACTTCAGCGACCCGATGATTGATAATAAGGACAGCAAAAAAAGATATCGTGTAGACCATTTGCTGGAAGCGCATGCTGAAACGCTTTCCCCCGAAGCAGGAGAGGAGCTCCTTGCCGCCATGGATAAATTACTCGCTGCAGAAGACTTTGCCGGCCTGAAAAAGCTTATAGATGACAATAAGATAAAATGTACAGTAAGCGGCACTGCCAACTGGACGGATATCCGGCAGTTTAACCTGATGTTTAAAACAGAATTCGGCGCTGTTGCTGCTGCTAATGAAGAGGATAATATCGTTTACCTGCGCCCCGAGACGGCACAGGGTATATTTGTCAATTTCCTGAATGTGCAGAAAACAGCGCGGATGAAAGTGCCTTTCGGGATAGCGCAGACCGGCAAGGCTTTCAGGAATGAGATCGTGGCAAGGCAGTTTATTTTCCGGATGCGTGAGTTTGAACAGATGGAAATGCAGTTTTTTGTACGCCCCGGAACAGAAGGAGAATGGTACAAATACTGGAAAGATGCAAGGCTTCAGTGGCATTTAAGCCTTGGGCTCCCCGCGGAAAAATACCGGTATCATGATCACGTTAAGCTGGCTCATTATGCTAAAGAAGCCTGCGACATAGAATTCGAATTTCCGATTGGTTTCAAAGAAGTGGAAGGCATACATAGCCGTGGCGATTATGACCTGAGCCAGCACCAGATATACAGCAGGAAAAAGCTCCAGTATTTTGATAATGATATTGATGAGACAACAGGCAAGCCCTATGGCAATTATGTTCCGAACGTGGTTGAAACATCTATTGGTCTGGACAGGATGTTCCTGCTGATACTGTCGCATGCTTATGATGAAGAAACTATTACCAAAGAAGACGGCACTACTGATTCCAGGGTTGTTTTACATATACCTCCCAGGCTGGCGCCCATTAAGCTTGCCATTCTTCCGTTGACTAAAAAAGACGGCTTGCCCGAAATCGCCCGCGACATCATGAAGGATTGCAGGGAAGAATTCTATTGCTTCTATGAAGAAAAAGACGCTATCGGGAAACGCTACCGCCGGATGGATGCCATCGGTACCCCTTTCTGCATAACGGTAGATCACCAGACCAAAGAAGACAATACCGTTACCATCCGGTATCGCGATACCATGGAACAGGAAAGGCTCCCTATCAGCAGGGTAAAAGACCTGGTAAAAGAGAAGATCAGGTAGCGCCCGCTATTATTGTTTATTTGGCTGTTTATGTAAACTTAGTGATAGTGTTGTGTCAAACGTGAAATGTGAGACGTGAAACATCCTTTCCCCTTATCTTCTCACTTTTCGCGATAACATACAGGCATAATTTGCCTGACTTAATACTAAATATGTTCCATCTGCTGACAGGCTTCGGCACATTGCCTGCATATTTCCGCACACACGCGGCAGTGTTCCATGTGACTGTGTTTTTCGCATTCATCAGCGCAATGATCACAAACAACTCCGCAAACTGATAATACAGCATCTGTATTTCCGGAGCTGCGTTCCAGGAATACCGCTGCCGTATGACATAAGGTGGCACAATCCAGATCTGATTTTATACATGCTGTCAGCATGCCGGGATCTTTTTCGTTCAGGCACGCAACGGCGCATTGATTACATACACGCGCACAATCATTGAGCAGGGTAATAAGCTGGCTTGTTTGCTGCTGGTTCATAATTTATAAGTTTTTAAATGTTTTTTGCAAAAAGGCTGTAAATCCTCACTGAGAAATATATTGCCTGTTTTATGCAAATACATTCTCTATTGTGGAGAATATTTCTATCCTTTATGCCTTTTGAAATATTGCACTTCTTTCTCATGCTTTTTTGCCGCTTCTAAAGAATCAAATGTTCCGAGATTCCTGCGTTTGTGTGTTTTAGGATCTGTTTTTAAGGAATAGAGCCTGTATTTTCCCGATGTTAATTTTCGTATCATATTCTTTTGTTTTATTGGATTACGATAATGAAGATTTCAAAGATCACGGGCAGTTAATATATACGGGGAAATATGATGCCGGAAATAAAATGTGAAAAGCGGATTGAATAAGTTATACCCTCTTTTGTATTCATCTCCTCCGGAACCATAACAATGGTCTATTCATTCGCTACCATCTGTCAAGCGCTTTCATCACTTTTTTGAGATCTATGCCTTTTTTAAGGACCGGTATAAATATGTCTCCGATTTTGCTGATCCTTTTCACTGCATTATAAAGGGTAAAATCACTCATCTTAAGTCCTTTCTTTACTTCGTCCCAATGCAAGGGCATAGACACAGTGGCTCCCGGTTTCGGACGCACGGAATATGGTGCGGCAAGTGTTGCCTGTGGGCGGTTCTGCAAAAAATCTATATACATCTTACCTTTCCTTTTTGTTGTTAAACGTTCAATGCTGGTAAACCCGGGAAGCTCCCGGTTGACTATGGTAGCTATTATTCTGCCAAATTCTTTTGAAGCTTCGTAAGTGTATTTACGTCCCAACGGGATATATATATGCAATCCTGTTGAGCCTGATGTCTTACAATAAGAAGGAACGCCAAGTGTATCGAGTACCTTCCGGGTCACCCGGGCGCATTCTATTACCTGCTCAAATGAGTTCTTACCGGGATCCAGATCAATAACACACCAGTCAGGATTGTCAGGCGTTTGTTCTTTACTGCTCCATGGGTTCATTTCAATGCTGCCCAGGTTGGCCATATACAGCAGGTCTTCTTCCTTTTTGCATACTATGTAATTCCTGTCCCTGTCGTCAGCTTCACTGTGATATAGATAAGTATTGATCCAGTCAGGGATTTTTCCTGTAAAGTCTTTTTGATAAAAGCTCTTTCCGTTAATACCATTAGGATATCGGTTCAAAGACATAGGTCTGTCCTTTAAATAGGGAAGTATAACAGGACCTACCTGGTAATAGTAATTGAGCAGGTCGCGCTTGGTTCCTTTAATGTCAGGCCAGAAAACTTTACTCAGGTTGGTAAATTTTAATTCATGCCCGTTGATCTTTTTTACCTGGGTTTCTTCCGACGGGTTAAGCAATGTTTTGCGGCCACTTTTTACAGGGGCGACGATATTTATGTTTGCGGCGTTCGCTACTTCAGGGATATCCTCAACATGTGTTTCCTTTTCCAGCCTGACCGCTTTTGGTGCTTTATCCCCGCGCATTCCTTCGAAAGAAGGATGGCGCATTACCCCGTCTGTAGTGATCTCGGCATAGCTTACCTCGCAAATGAGCCTGGGTTTCAGCCATGTGGCAGTAGCTTTTGGAGGATCCGGCCGGAACCTGCCCGGCTTGTTGACGTCTGGTTCTTCTGCAAAGGGAGGTTTGCCGGTTATTAAAGGCCTGAACTGCTGCATCATCTCTTTTTGCATTTGAATGTTAAATCCCGTACCGATCTTACCGGTATACACCAGCTTGCCTTTATTAAAAACACCTACCAGGAGTGAACTGAATGGCTTGTTAGTATCCGCGTTTCTGGTAAACCCGCCGATAATGACTTCCTGCCTTTTATTAGCTTTTATTTTTAACCAGTCTTTTGTGCGGATGCCTGTTTGATAAGTACTGTCTTCCCGTTTGGCCATAATCCCTTCCAGACCCATGCTCCGGGCGGCTTTTAGAAATTCTATTCCGGAAGTTTTAAAAGCCTGGCTGACTTTGATAATGTCATCTTCTTTCAAAATACCTCTCAGGATCTGCTGTCGTTTTGTAAGCGGAAGCCGGGTCACATCATAGCCATTGCACCAGAGGATATCAAAGACATAATACAGCAGCGTTCCGTCGGCTTCGCTTCTCCAGTTCTGCAGTGCGCCAAAGTTAGCATGACCATTATCATCCACTACTACGATCTCCCCGTCAATAACTGCATTCAACTTTTTTTCTCTGAGTGCATCGTGAACAGGATAAAACTTTTCGCTGAAGGATTTATTATTGCGCGACTTTAATTCAACATTGCCGTTGTTCATGAAGGCAAGGGTACGGTAGCCATCCCACTTGATCTCATAAAGCCATCCTTCGGCATCAAAGGGCTTGTCTACCAATGTGGCTAACATGGGTGCAGGGATATGGTCAAAGAAGCGTTTTTCTTTCCCCATGCTGATCAGTGCGTTAATATCTGAATTACTCATTTGTTCAATTGTCTTTTTCGAGATAACAGATTTGTCCTTTACAGTAATATCTGTGGTATTGGCATACCTGTTATATTTTGCCGGGCTCATATAATTTAATTTTTGTAATAATTATATGAAAGGTTCTGCCGGCTAATAATAAAAAACCATGCCTTTTTAAACCTGACCCGGCGATTAAACAAGGCTGTGGTTTAATTTACCCGCTCAAAATGAAACTTATCCTTGACATGATCATTGAAATAAATTCCTTTGCTTTCTGAATCTTTGAAAGCTTTATAGATGGATGGCGGCACCTGTTGGTAATGGTATACTGCACCGGATACAAATTCAACGGTCAGAAGCTGCTTTGCTTCATTATATCTGATGGAGCGTATAACTGATGAAGGCATGTCCTGTTCTTTTCTTTAAGCTGAACAATATTCAGGCGCCTGGCTCGCCTGACCGGGGGCGCATTTCAGTTTTTCGCCATTATGGCACGAGTATTTGGCGGGAATGGCAAAAAATATTAAGAGAACTATGCTTTGGGAAGGGAAGAGGAATAATCTTTGGGATAGGTGTGAAAACATTTTGCTCACTAAGGTATTTTGATAAAAATACCGTCAACCTGCAGATCATACCACCGGCAGGCATGTTATATTGATAGGGGAGGAGGGAGTGACTATGCAATAACAACTTTAATGCCGGCAGTTTCTAATTTCTTTTGATCTTCCTCCGGGATCCCCTCATCCGTAACCAAAACATCGATATCATCGGTATCTGCAATAAATGCAAAGCTCCTTTTGTGAAATTTGGTGGAGTCAGCAACTACTATTACCTGTTTTGAAATAGATATCATTACCCTGTTCAGGTGCGCTTCTTCCACATTGGGAGTTGATAATCCATGCGTAACGCTGAACCCGTCAACGGCAAGGAACAGTTTATCGCAAAAGTAGTTCTTAAAGCTTTCTTCAGCCGTTGGTCCAATAAGCGAAAGAGAATTTTTACGCAAAGAGCCCCCTGGAATAATTACGTTCACCTCAGGATGTTCAGCCAGTTGATTTGCGATATTCATTGCATTGGTAATCACAGTTAGCTCTCCCGTGGTTCCTAGATTCTTTGCTATTTCCATAGTGGTGGTTCCGGAGTCAAGAATGATGGTATCACCCGGCTCGATTAAACCCGCTGCAGCTTTACCGATACGTTTCTTTTGAGCGAAGTTTTGCTTGTTTTTGTCGGATATCGTAAAATCTATCCCTACCCTGTCTATCTTGATCGCTCCGCCCCGTGCCCGGATCAAAGCATTTTTTTGCTCAAGTCTTCTAAGATCATTGCGTATGGTAACCTCACTTACCTTTAATGCTTTGCTTAACGAGTTCACGTCTACCTGTCCTTTTTTTTCCAGTTCTTCAAGTATAATTACCCTGCGTTGTAAGGTGGTTTTGTCTCCTGATTTGCGCATATGCTTATATTCTTAATAAATGCAAAATAAGCGTTTGTCTTTGCATAAGGATAGAATTTTTTGCATGAAGGTTTTGAAAGGTTGTGAAAAAAAATAATAAAAATATAAAGTAAATTGATATATTTGAAACGTTTATCGAAATGAAATGAAATTAATAAGAGGTAATGTTAAACGAAGAATAATCAGGATATATGATGTTTTATGGCAAAGAGCTCCGGTTTCATTTTTCGTTCAGTAAAGCTGTAAAGATCTATAATGATAGTAAAGCAAACACATGATTTTAATATTACCGGCAAAGGAGATGCACTGCAGTGGAATAAGACCGCATGGATGGATATTCCTTTTTTAATGGGCAACGGAAAAAGGAATGAAACGAAGGCAAAGCTGTTGTATTCTGCAACAGGCATTTATTGTTTGTTCAGGTGTGAGGATGATATATTAACGGCAGCGATGCAGCAGGATCTCATGCCGCTATGGGAAGAAGATGTGGTAGAAGTTTTTCTGCAGCCGGACATCTCGCAAACCAATTACTTTGAATACGAAATATCACCATTGAATTATGAACTGCCATTGATTGTTTTTAATTCGGGCGGCAGCCTTAACAGGTGGATCCCGTTCCAATATCCCGATGACCGGAAGACAAAGCATGCGGTAACGGCACAAGGCGGGGAGCGGTTACCGGGGGCTTCGGTAAAAGGCTGGACAGCAGAGTTTTTTATTCCTTACACATTAATGAAGCCGGTATTGGATAAACCTCCGGTTCCCGGCTCAAAATGGAAGGGTAACCTGTACAGGATTGATTACGATCATGAACAGGAGGAGACTTTATGGGCGCTCTTTACAAATAGCGGCAATTTTCATGAGTACAATAATTTCGGTTCTTTTCATTTTGAATAAACAATGTAGTATGATCTTAAACGACAAAAGTTTAAAAAGTAATAGCCGCAGGGATTTCCTGAAAGATTCTTCAGTATTGGCTGGAGGGATCATCCTTGGTTCAGCGCTTCAGTCGCAGGCTTCGGGCAGGAAAATACAGGCCGACCCGATCAGGATCGCATTGATTGGTTGTGGAAACAGGGGAGCGGGTGCAGCAGTGGATGCATTAAAAACAAATCAGAATGTGGTGCTGGTTGCTATGGCGGATGTATTCAAAGACAAGCTGGACGAAACTTATAATACGTTGTTAAAGATAGATGCTATAAAGGATAAGGTAAAGGTACCGGCTTCGAATAAGTTTGTAGGATTGAATGGATATAGTAAAGCGATAGCAGCAGCCGATGCGGTTTTATTGGTCACTCCACCTGCTTTTCGTCCCCTGCATTTTGAAGCATGCGTTAAATCCGGCAGGCATGTATTCATGGAAAAGCCCCTGGCAAGCGATGCACCGGGCATCCGCAAAATACTGGAAACCGGTAAACTGGCGGATGCTAAGGGGTTAAAGGTGGTGGTGGGTTTGCAAAACAGGTATGATCCGGGCTATAAGGAAATGGTAAAGCAGATCCGGGAAGGCGCCATTGGGCGGATCATTTCTGTAACCGATTACTACCTGATCGGGCCGGTAAAGAAAGTACAAAGGCAGGCAGGGCAAACGGAACTGGAATACCAGCTTCGCAACTGGAGATATTTTAACTGGCTTTGGGCCGGGTCTCCCGCCGGGCTGCAGATACATAACACCGATGTGGTGAACTGGGCAAAAAATGCCTGTCCGGTAAGAGCGCAGGGAATGGGCGGCAGATCATCGCTAACCGGCCCGGATACAGGCGATATTTTCGATCACTTTTTTATCGAATACGAATATGCAGATGGAACAAAGCTCAACAGCCAGATCCGGCATATTGAAGGAACATGGAATAAAGGGGGTGCTTATTTCTATGGAAGCAACGGAACAGCGAGTTTACAGGCAGGAATAAGGAACAGCGAGGGAGAAAGGGTATGGCGCAATCCTAACAAAGATTCCGAAAGCGCTTACCAGATAGAGCATGAGGTTTTTTTTGATGCGATCAGGAATAATAAGTCCCTCAACGATACTGAATGGGGCGCTATGAGCACTATGACAACCATTATGGGACGCATGGCCGTTCATTCGGGGAAAATGGTGGAATGGGATGATGCGTTGAATTCGGCATTGGTGCTTGCTCCAATGCAGTTAGACTGGGATAGCGAGCCTCCGGTAAAGCCTGATAAAAACGGGAACTACCCAATCTCATTTCCGGGCCAATCAAAAGTTTTATAAAGATGACAGCCAGGATCACGGCGTTGCTTATTGTATTATTGACAATATCCTGTCATTCCGGGAGGCATGTGCAACCAGGAAAGAGCGTATCATTATTTAACGGGGTTGATTTAACAGGATGGATCAATGTCAACCAGGCGCCCGGTAACTGGCTGGTGAAGGACGGGCATATTGCATGCGCCGGGAAAGTGCCGGCATACCTGAGCTCGGAAAATGCGTATGAAGCATTTATGCTGGAGTTTGATTATCTACCGCAGCATGCAGATACCAATGCCTTCCTGGTTTTGCATACCGATATGCTCCCATCGGTGGGCTCCCCGTTTCCCGCCGGGGAAAAGATCATCTTCAAAACAGGTAAGGAAAATGCCGGCGATCGTCATTGGGATCGTTACAAAATATTATGCGACCAGGGCTTGACTACGGTATGGGTGAATGGTGATAAATATACCAGTTTTACGGTTCCTGAGGCATCAGCTCACAGGCATTTTAGTTTTGTATCAAACAGTACTTCTTTTTTTGTGAGAGCTATATCTCTCCGCGACATTTCCACAAAAACCAAAAGAACGGAAGGCGATCCTGGCAGCTTTCATTTTCAGTCGCTTTACAACAACACAGACCTGCGGCATTGGAAAATGGAACCAGGGCACGAAGGACACTGGACTGCGCAGAGCCGGGTGATCAACTATGATGGCAGGAGCAGCGAGAAAGACAAATGCCTGTGGAGTAAAAAGTCGTTCCGGGATTTTATACTGGTAGCCGATGTGCGTTTAACGAGGAAGCCTGAGCCGGCATTGTCGCCTGTTGTATTGCCTAATGGGGAAAACGCGCTCAATGCAGATGGCAGCGTGCAGCAGGTGGAAGTTCCCTATGCAGGGGATACGGGCATCTATCTCAGGGGGAATTCTAAAAGCCAGGTGAACATCGGCTATCGTTATATCGGCTCAGGAGAAATTTATGGATACAGGGTAGATAAAGATCTTCCTCCCGAAATAAGGGCGGGAGTAACTCCGGTAAAAAAAGCAGACAGACCGCCGGGAGAATGGAACCGTTTTGTGATCACATTAAAAGGCGATCGTATAACTGTTGTGCTCAACAATGAAACGGTGATAAGCAATGCGCAACTGCCGGGTATTCCGGCAGAAGGCGCTATCGCGCTACAGGATGACCATGCAGATAACAATCTTTTTCAGTTTGCCAATATTTATATATGCGAGCTATAAAAATTATACATGGTAACAGGAATATATGAAACCGTACATTAAATATCATTATTGGCTGACAAATATTATTAATCGTTGGAAATTCAGCCGATCGCCTCACCCCAGCCCTCTCCTTGCGGAGAGGGAGCAAAACCCGCTACAGCAAAGGGCTTCATTGATTTTAAATGTTTTTAGTCGGACAATAATGATTAAATACCATAAGCAGAGCAGCCTTGTAGCAGGTTTGCTTATGAGCTGTCTGACGGTTTTTTCGCAGTCGGGAAATCATTCGGGGATAACCGCCCTGTTAAATAAAGAATATGCCGGACTGGTTGACCTGTACCGGTATCTGCATGCTAACCCGGAATTATCGTTGCAGGAAAAAGAGACTGCTGCCCGCATGGCAAAGGAATTGGAGCATGCAGGCTTTGAGGTAACAACCGGCGTTGGAGGCTACGGTGTTGTAGGTGTTCTGCATAACGGCCCGGGAAAGGTAGTACTGGTTCGTACAGATATGGATGCTCTGCCCACAGCAGAAAAAACCAATGTTCCTTATGCCAGCAGGATACAGGCGAAAGATGAAAAAGGTAATCCCGTTCCGGTTATGCATGCCTGCGGCCACGACATGCATATGGCGGTATGGACAGGTGTAGCCAGGATCATATCACAGCTAAAAAGCAACTGGAGTGGTACTGTGGTCTTTATAGCACAACCTGCTGAAGAGACTGGATTAGGTGCATTACACATGATTGAAGACGGGTTATTTACAAGATTTCCGGAGCCCGATTATGCGCTTGCCTTGCACGTAAATTCTGCGGTTGAGGCGGGAAAGATCGGTTTTTG
>MKWG01000026.1:14131-17552 GCA_001899685.1 Sphingobacteriales bacterium 44-15 | reverse complement strand
AACAGTAGATCCCATTATGATCGCTTCCAAACTGGTGCTGGCCTTCCAGGATATTGTCGGACGTGAAGTGCCTGCTGTTGAGCCCGCCGTTATATCTGTGGGCGCTATTCATGGGGGAACAAGCGGGAATACTATTCCTGACCAGGTAAAAATGCAGGTAAGTGTCAGGTCGCTGAACCCTGTCATACAACAAGAGCTGATCGGGAGTATAAAAAGGACCTGCGAGGGTATAGCATATTCCTGTGGTGCGAAACCGGAAAATTATCCCGTAGTAGAAATAATAAAGCCCGGATTGCCGGCTGTTTTTAATGATATTAAACTATCTGAAAACCTATCTGTCCACCTGAAAACAGTACTGGGGGATAAAAATGTGCTGCTGCTGGGACCTGAAATGTTTGGAGAAGATTTTAGCAGGTATGGCAGCACCAGTGCGCATATACCTTCCGTGTTGTATTCTGTCGGCGCGGTGCGCTCAGAAGATATGAAAGCGGAAGCTGAAGGCAGGATAAAGCTTCCTTCCACACATTCCTCCCTTTTTATTCCTGATACTGAGCCCGCTTTAAAGACAGGAGTTGTAAGCATGTCGTCTGCCATACTATACCTGTTAAACAATGATCATAAAAAACATTAGTTCCCATGATTATTGCTGATCATTTCAATAATAACCATATTAGCTGTGAGGAAAAAGAATATCTTTTTTTCAGCGGTACTTCTTATTTGGGAATGAATTACAATCTACTGTTCAGGGAACTTATTAACGAGGGAATGGGGAAATACGGCAATAATTATGGCAGTTCCCGTAATTCCAATTTCAGGCTTAAAGTATATGAAGAAGCGGAATCAGCGCTTGCCCTGTTTACCGGCGCTCCTGCCGCATTAACCGTTTCTTCTGGATTTATGGCCGGGCAACTGGTCGTTAATATGCTGCAGGAAGATAATTATTTTGTATTTGCGCCTAACACGCATCCTGCTGTATGTCGCCGCCGGGCTGATTTTTATGAAGGTGATTTTCAAAGATGGACGGAGGAAATAGCCGGTGTAACTGCCACTCTGCAGGCAGATAAAATAGTAATAGTATGTAACTCCAATGATCCTTTGTTCTGCAGACCTTACAGCTTTGACGGGGTGTTGTCCCTGCCCGGAAATAAAGAAATAACACTGGTTATAGATGATTCACATGGTATAGGTGTTATGGGAGAACATGGACAGAGTATTTACAAAAAAATCCGGCGCCGGGAGAACGTTAATCTTATTGTTGTAGCTTCTCTGGCCAAAGCCATGGGCATTCCGGGAGGAGTAATTTTGGGCGCTGCTGGTACGATCGGGCAATTGCGGACAAGCTCATTCTTTGGAACATCTTCTCCCATGGCGCCGGGCTACCTGTATGCTTTTACAAAAGCCGGCCAGGTTTATGATGATGCAAGAAAGCAATTTAGTGAAAATATAAGGTTATTTAACAGCCTGATCCCCAACAGGGATCTGTTTGATGCTCTTGCTGACTATCCTGTCTTTTATACTGCCAGGCACAGCCTGTCAGACTTCCTCAGCCAACATGGAGTACTGATCTCCGGTTTCGCTTATCGCGACCGGAAGGAGCGATCGTTACGAGGATTATCATAAACAGTGCGCATACTAAAAAAGATATTGAGTACCTGGCACATTGTCTTCAATTATTTGAGAAAGGATTTAACAATATGAACCATTAATAAAACAATCAAATGAACGTTTCTCTTAATCCCCGCAAAACAGATATACGGGCCATCGCAATTTGTTGTGCACTGTATTTTATTCTGGGCTTTATAACATGGGCCAACGGTACCCTGATCCCTTTCCTGAAGCTGTCGCTGGACCTGGATACAGATCTGCAGGCATTTTTCGTTACCTTTTCCTCTTATATTGCCTATTTTTTCCTGGCATTGCCCAGTTCCTGGATCTTGAAAAAAATAGGTTTTCATAACGGGTTGGTAGTAAGCCTTGTTATCCTGGGGCTTGGCGCATTGATCTTTATACCGGCCGCAGATCACAGGAGTTACGCCCTTTTCCTGACAGCTATTTTTGTTCAGGGATCAGGGATGGCATTATTGCAGACAGCCATCAATCCATATTTAAGCATAATAGGACCAATTGAGAGCGCAGCGCAGCGTATGTCTGTTGTTGGCTTCTTCAATAAATCTGCCGGCATCATTGCGCCTGTTTTATTAGGCACGCTCTTCCTGAAGGATGCTGCACAGGTTACTGCCCGGCTGAATGCAGCCGTTGATGCTGTAACAAGAGAGAGCATCCTGTCTGAGCTGCTTCAAAGAGTACATACTCCTTATATTGCATTAGCCGTATTATTTGTTTCATTCGCCGTGTTTTTGAAATTCACCAGGTTGCCGGAAGTAGATATGGACGCAACCGAACCGGTGAATGAAGACCCGGAACAAAAGGGTACGGTTAAAAGCAGCATATTCCAATTTCCCCACCTGTTTTTAGGCGCGCTGGCAATATTTTTCTGCGTTGCGGCGGAAGTGATGGCAGGAGATATTATCGGTGTGTATGGCAGAGAACTGAGCGTTAACAGTTTCTTTCTCACTTATGCTACCGCATTTACCCTGTCGGGCATGCTGCTGGGTTATATAACTGGTATGATAGCTATTCCCAGGTATGTATCGCAGCAGGCGGCTTTGCGTATCTGCACTATAACAGGCATGCTGTTTACTCTCATCTCCGTATTTACCACCGGAACCGTATCGTTCACTTTTGTTGCATTGCTGGGTATTGCCAATTCGCTTTTGTGGGCAGCCATCTTTCCCCTGGGTATAAAAGGATTAGGCAGGTTTACCAAAACCGGATCGGCGATCATGATCATGGGAATAGCCGGTGGCGCTGTTTGGCCACTGGTGTATGGCTATGTTAAAGATCATTTGGGAGTACATTTTCAGCACGCGTTCCTCTTTGCAATGATCCCGGCTTATGCATATATGCTCTATTTCGGTATAGCAGGACATAAAGTGGGGCAAAAAGCGACTAATCAATAAGATTAATATGAAACCGTTCATCAGCCTGGTACTTTTGGTATCTTTCTGCAGGCAGGCGCTTCCGGCTGGCAGCAATTACAGCTACGGCGACAGCCTTACGCCCATTGCATCCCATTACCTCAATGATGTGGGCATAGAAAAAGACAGCAATGTATTATTTACAGAAATGTTCAATGATGGCTGGGATAATATATTGAAGCGTTATACGGATATCAAAAACAAAGAAGGAATGTCTATTTCCAAAGATGATATTCCCGGGGGAAGCAGGCAGGCGGCGCTTACGGTCACCAACATCGGTGGAGTGAATGATGGCGGGCACCTTTTTAAAAGATTTACGCCCGGGTTCGACAGCACCATATTCATCCGTTATTATGTGAAATATCCTTTAAGTTCCAACGGAT
>MKWG01000026.1:0-14100 GCA_001899685.1 Sphingobacteriales bacterium 44-15 | reverse complement strand
CTGGGAGAAAAACGCATGTCGATGTCGTACGAGCCGGTAGAGGAGCCGGCAATGGATACTTATTTGTACTGGGGAGATATGAAGAGCTGGAATGGCGGTACAAGCTGCTATGGAAATGATATGGTCAATGGCAGCCCCACAGCAAGGAACCTGGAGTGGGACAAGTGGATGTGTGTTGAAATGATGGTAAAGCTGAACAACCCGGTAACGGCTTACAACGGCGAATTAAAAATATGGCAGGATGGCATATTGGTCGGACACTGGGGGCCCGGTTTCCCAAATGGAAAATGGGATAATGACTCATGGTTCAATATCCCGGATGCCCCTCCCTTTCAGGGTTTTCGCTGGCGTACTGACCCCGGGTTGAAGTTGTCGTATATATGCATTGAGTTTTATGATTCTAAAAGCCCACCGGGTGTTTCGCATCATATTAAATACAGCAACATAGTGATCGCCAAACAATATATAGGACCCATTAAAAGCAATTGATAATTTTAAATAACTTAAATCATGAAACTTATATCATACCTTCTTTGTTGTGCAATGTGGTTCGTTGCCTGTAACAGCAAGCCGGTCATTACTGAAGTGCTGGTTGATTGCCCCCGGGATACGGGCGCAATCCCTTTTACTTCCTTTGAAGATCTTACTTCACCAAAGTTTGAATCGCTCCGCGCAAGGTTCCACCCTGATACGGTGTTTCATAATGAGCAGGATGAATTTAAACGCATTTTGTTATTGCGAAGCTGGATATCGGGCATTATTAAGATCAGCGATTTTGAACCGGATTACCCCGGGCAGGAATATGCCGACAGGATATTGGAAGCGGCATTAAAAGGGCAGGGTTTCCATTGCGGTCATTATATGATCGTTCAGAATGCTGTAATGAACGCATATGGCTATGTTACCCGTTGTATAGGAGCCGGCGCAGGGGTGAAAAACGGGGAGGATGGACATCATGGCGCTAACGAAATATGGAGCAATACCTTCAATAAATGGTTTTTAAGTGATGCCAAGTATGATCATCATTTTGAAAAAGATGGTATTCCTTTATCGGCATTGGAAGTGAGGGAAGAATACCTTAAGAATAAAGGAAAAGATGTGCAGATGGTGAAAGGGAGCAGCCGTAATGTGATAGGAGCCGACAGCCTGAAAGACGAAGCAGGAAAATGGAAGCATGTAAACAAAGAAGCATTTATGCAGACATTCACATGGATAGCCTGGGAAGCATCAAACGATCGGTTTGTTCACTGGCCTGATAATGGGGATGCACTTGCCAACCTGCTTATATACAAAGATGAATATTCTGACAAAAATACCTGGATATGGGATGGCAAGCCCCACTGGGCTTACGCTGCAAAGAGGTTTACTCCCATTGCTGATAAAAACGCAATAGAATGGCATCCGAATAATGTGCTTGTACATGCTACGTTCGTTAAGGATAAGGCTGCCATCAGGTTAAGATCGCGCATGCCGAACCTTAAAACGTTTCAAATGAAAAATGCGGAAGACGGCTCCTGGCAGAATATTGGAGATTCTGTTGTGCTAACGTATACCGGGCAACCTGAGAAGATATTTTTCCGTCCGGTAAATCTTGCCGGTGTAACCGGGAAGGAATGCAGTATTACTTTACGGTAGAGAAAGTGAATGCACCCGTAGTGTCATGTCAACAATAATTTTTCGTGTTTCTTTGTGAGAGGTGAGACGTGAAATGTAAGGATCTCACATTTCACGTTTGTCGTTTCACGTCTGCAGTTTCACGTTTGACATAACAGCAGGATATTCTTCGATTTATATCAACAGTCCGGATCCCGGACACTATATGCTGCGATGATTTTGAAAGTTTCCTTTCGGTGTAGAGAAACAGGCTTAATGGCTTCTTCTTGTCAAAAAGAAAGATAACGAAATATATTTTTTGTTTAACTAAATATTTTGAAAGGAAATTAATCTTATATATTTTTACTTTTATAAAAATTAACAGGAATGAAGACTGCTCTGCTCCTATCTGTAAAAAGAAAAGAGGCACTGATCGCCTGCCTGATATTGTTTGTACAGTTGGTTAAAGCCCAACCGGTTGATTTGGCAATACTCCCGCAGCCAAAAGAAATCTCATTCAAAGGACCTGCATTTAAATTCAATGACCAGGTAAAGATAGTAGCAGGCGGCGCTGCCGAAGACAAATTTGCCGCTGAAGATTTAGCAGAATTTATACACCGGCAATTTGGTATAGAGGCAGTTGTAAGTACCCGCTCGGGGGGAGCTTCTATCGTTTTAAAACGGACAGGTAAAGACAAAACCCTGGGTACTGAAGGTTACCGGATATCGGTAAGCGCAGGAAAATTTGAGATAGCTGCTCCGGACGCTGCCGGATTGTTTTATGGTGTTCAAACAGCCAAACAACTGTTGAGGAAAAACGGGGCTGAAGTATCAGCAAACGGGTTGGAAATACGCGACTGGCCCGACACAAAGCAACGGGCGGCCCATTACGACACCAAGCACCACCAGGATACCAAAGAATATGTAAAGAGCTTTATCCGTGAGCTTGCCGGCTATAAAATGAATATGCTGATATGGGAGTGGGAAGATAAATTTGAATATCCCAGTCACCCGGAAATCGGGGCGCCGGGAGCATTTACCATGCAGGAAATGCAGGAGCTCACCCGCTACGCCCGCCGGTATCATGTGCAGATCGTGCCGCTGGTGCAGGGGCTGGGCCATGTAGGTTTTATTTTAAAGTGGCCGCAATTTGCTCACCTGCGCGAAATATCTGCTTCCAATTTTGAGTTCTGCCCGTTAAAAGAAGGGAGCTATAGTTTGTTGATGGATCTGTGGAAGGATGCAATGGAAGCAACCCCCGGATCTTCATTTATTCATATAGGATCGGACGAAACTTATGAGTTGGGCGCCTGTGAGCAGTGTGCCGGAAAAGTGAAGGAAATAGGCCGGAGCGGTTTGTTTCATCATTTCCTGGGTAAGTGCACCCGAATGCTGAGACCTTACGGGCGTGAAGTTATGAACTGGGAAGCGCCAATGGGATGGGCCAAAAGCCGGTTGAGCGTTTATCACGGAGACCAAAAAGAAACAGACTTTAAAGTTGTCCCCGAAAAAGGAATGGTGCTGACAGAGTCGTATGATTATGAAACGCCGGATTTAAAATATGCCAGGGAAGCTAAGGCGCTCGGGTATCCCGTATACGCTTATGATCCCAATCCGGGTATTGAAATGTTGTTCCTTCCTTATTTTTTTTCAAAGAACAAAGATGAAAAAGGGCCCGGCGCACTCGAAAATTCTTATAAATTTTTGGTACAGAATCTTGGCAGGGGCGTATTTGACGGGGTGATCCGCACTTCCTGGGATGACTCCGGCCTGCCTATGCAGGCATGGATGCTGTGCTTTGCTACCACGGCTGCTTATTCATGGAACGTGAATGGCACTTCGCTGCAGGAGTTCCCGTCTTTATTTTATCGTAACCGGTATGGCGAACAGGCAGCGGGTGTGGATTCCCTGTATTTTATGCTGAATGAGGCTGCTTATTTTTATATGGAAAGCTTTGAAAGGAGGGTCTGGCATTGGGGGGAGATCGGCAAAACCCATTTGCCGGATCTTCCGCGTGGAGATGCGTTGGAGTATGATCCTTTCTGGAATACCGAATATGCTGACAGGGTGAAGGAAGCTGATATTTTCCTGGAAAAGATGAATGATGCCATTGCTATCTGCGACAGGCTGATAGCAGTGCCTGTACATAACGTGTATGATTTAGAGGTCTTTAAAACACTTTGCCAGCTTACACGGAATACAGCGCTTACTTATATTGACCTTTCGCAGGTGGAATATGCCGTCAGGCAGGCTCACCGGCAGCGGTTTATCAGTTATGATACCAGTTTCTATTACCTGCAGAAAGCTGAGCAGATCGTAAAAAATAACCTTGAACGACGCAAAACCGAATTCAACGAATTGTGCGCGGTATGGGAGCGTACGCGGCTGCCAAAAGGAATGTCTACCCCGGATAAGCAATACTTTTTTGAACAGGAGCGCACCCGGCATTTTGCCAACCGTGTGCCGGGAATGAATTACCTGATCTATGATGAAGAAAAGCTGGGATTGGAATCATATCTAAAACAGCTACAGGAATATATGGCTTTTTTCAGCAACCGTTTTTTGAACCGGACAAAAGCTAATTGATCACCTTAATATACATGCGTATGCCAGTTACCAGGAGAAATTTTGTAAAAAATATATCACTTGCTTCTGCAGGCTTCAGTTTGCTGCAGCCGTTTGACCTGAACGCACAAGCCGGTGCACCACCGTTAAGGCTTGGATTTATCGGCGTTGGATTGCGCGGGCAATCGCATTTAAAAATGTGCCTTGAACGCAGTGATGTGGAGATAAAAGTGATCTGCGATATTGATGACAGGATGCTTGGCATGAGCAAAGAACTGATCCGAAAATCGGGCAAGGCTATGCCTGAGATCGTTACCGGCAGTGATATTGCCTACAGGGATATGTTGCGTACCGATAAAATAGATGCGGTTATTATAGCAACCCCATGGGAATGGCACAAGCCTATGATTACAGACAGCATCAGCGCCGGGTTAAAGTATATAGCTACCGAAGTGGTTTTAGGCATTACGCTTGAAGACCATTGGGAGGTTGTACGTGCTGCTGAAGCTAATAATGCTCAGGTAATGATGTTGGAAAATGCCTGTTACCGGAGGGATATACTGGCTATATTGAATATGGTGAGGCAGGGCCTGTTTGGTGAATTAGTGCATCTGCAGGCCGGCTACCAGCATGATCTGCGCGGGGTAAAATTCAATGACGGGGTTACGCCTTATAACAGCGGTGTTGAGTTTGGTGAAAAAGGATTTTCAGAAGCCAGGTGGAGGACTAATCATTCTGTTCACCGCAACGGCGATCTTTATCCAACGCACGATGTGGGACCTATGGCCATGATGATAGATATCAACAGGGGCAACCGGTTTGAAACGTTAAGCTCTTTCGCTACCAAGTCCCGGGGGCTGCATGATTACATTCTTAAGAAAGGCGGCAAAGATCACCCCAATGCCAAACAATTGTTTAAACTCGGTGATGTGGTTACCACCCATATTAAATGTGCTAACGGCGAGACCATTTTTTTGCAGCACGATACCAATCTGCCCAGGCCATATTCGCTGGGCTTTCGTGTTCAGGGTACCAATGGTATCTGGATGAATATTAATAACGGAATATTTATTGAAGGCATAAGCAAATATGATCATGAAAGGTGGGACGATGCTAATGTTTGGTACGATAAATACGAGCATCCGTTGTGGAAACGCTGGGGCAAAGAAGCCGGGCGAACAGGGCATGACGGGATAGATTTTTTTGTGCTGCATGCCTTTATTGAAGCAGCCAAACGGAAGCAGCCAACGCCCATGGATGTATATGATGCAGCAGCCTGGAGCGCGATAACCCCTCTTAGTGAAGCCTCTATTGAATTGGGAAATCAAACCGTGGAATTCCCCGATTTTACCGGGGGGAAATGGATGGGTCGTAAAAATGATTTTGCACGGAGCAGCGATTACTGATTCCGATGCTTTTTATTGGTTTGTAGATATCCCAGAGTGTTGGGATTGATTGTCTTAATGGCTAATTAATCAGAGGCTGATGAATAACTGGAGGCGCCTCATAGATTTTTAGGATAAGAGCATTTAGTCACGAATTCCATAGGTCCGCAAGCGGACTGATTTATGAATACAACAAAGCCACGAATGCACCAATGAGGTTGACCATCCATTTGTGCATTTGTGGCTTTATCTCCTTTTGTTGTACAGAATGCACGAATAAAATACATTAAAATCCATTCTCTGAGCGGTAATACAATAAAACTAAACTTTCATTCGCCGGCTTTTCTTCAGGGATGCAGTACTTATTATTGATGAAGCCGGAAAAAGGATATCCAAGGCCAGATGAACCTTGCCTTTTCAATTAGTAAACCCCATATTAGTAACGTTTAGGTGCTTTTTGAAAAGCAGATATGCCTTTAAAACACTATTACGAAAGATTTTGAAATATTTTTATTTATTTATAGGACTGTTTTATGATATAATGAGCAAAATTTTTGTGTATATCAAACAATAAAATTATTTTTATAAATGAAATGAAAGATAAAATGTTTTTTATCCTTTTAATTTAATTGTTTAAACTAAAATTATCTGTAAATGAAACGAAATTTTTTAGCCATTTTTCTACCCTTCCTTTTGTTCCTTTTGGCAGGAATAGAGGTTGCTGCGCAGAATACCCTGGTAAAGGGTGTTGTAAAAGATGCAGCAGATCAGCCGTTGGAAGGCGTAACTATTCTTGAGAAAGGCACAAAGAACGGAACAATAAGTAATTTAAATGGTACGTACTCGCTTGCCGTAAAACCTAACGCCATATTAGTGTTTAGCTTTTCGGGGTTTAAGGAAAAGGAGGTAAAAGCAGGGAAGGGCTCATTGGTAAACGTTTCTCTTGAAGCTGATGACAAACAACTTTCAGAGGTTGTGGTAACAGCTTTGGGCATTCAACGTAATAAGAAATCACTCGCTTATTCTACACAAACAGTGGAAGGAAGCAAGCTTGCCGAAGTTCGGGAGGTAAATGTTGCCAATTCACTGAAGGGAAAGGTGGCAGGTGTGCACGTCAATCCGTCTGGTGGAGGGCCCTCAGGATCGTCTTACGTGGTGATCAGGGGAAGCAGTTCTCTAACCGGTACAAACCAGCCATTGTATGTAGTGGACGGAGTGCCTATTGATAACCAGACATTAGGGAGGCCTTCCATCTTCGGAGGACAACGGGATTTTGGCGATGGCGTCGGTAATATCAATCCTGATGATATTGAAAATGTTACTGTGTTGAAAGGTCCTGCCGCAGCGGCCCTGTACGGTTCCCGTGGCGCTAAAGGCGTTATACTGATCACCACCAAGAAAGGAAAATCGGGAAGGTTAAATGTAGATATCAATTCTAATGTGACATTTGAAAAAGTGAATGTAACGCCTACTTTTCAAAGTATATATGGCGGTGGCTACGATGATAACTATACATCTTTTGATAATGCAGTTATTGACGGGCAAAACGTGTCGCAGTGGCCAAGCTGGCTGCAGGATAACTGGGGAGGCAAGTATGATGGCAGGCTGATATCTATTGCTGCCTGGCCGGAGCTTGGCTTGATTCCTTATGTAGCCAGGGGAGATGATAATTTTAAAAAATTTTATCGCACAGGATCTACTGCAACCAATACCGCGGGTGTATCCGGCGGATCGGAGAACGCTACATTCAGGCTTTCTCTGTCTGATATGCGCAATACCGGTATCGTGCCTAACAACAGCATGAACCGTCAAACGGTTAATATGCTTGCCAGCTTCAGGGTCTCTCCCAAATTATCTGTTGAAGCAAAAGTGAACTATGTACGGCAGCATACGGTAAACCCGCCGGAAACTGGTGGAGGTGGAACTTCCGCTACTGTTGCCCTCAACAGGATGCCGCTTTTTTTAGACCTGGATTGGTTAAAAGATTATAAACGTGAAGATGGATCCGCTATTAATTACAAATCCGGTACACCGAGAAACCCTTATTGGATCATGAATGAAATGCTCGCGGATGGAAGAAGGGATCGTGTAATTGGATATGTGCTGGCACGATATAAATTCACCGACTGGCTTACGCTGCAGGCAAGAAGCGGAACTGATTTTTACAATGACACCCGTTTTTCAAGAATAGGAGTAGGCACTCCCGGGATTGTAGACGGAAGTGTAAATAATACTGAATACAATATAAAAGAGGAAAACAGTGATGTATTACTGACGGCATCCGGCAACCTGTCAAAGAATTTTACTGGCTCATTTTCTGTAGGCGCCAACCATTTAAACCGCAGAACAAACTCATTGAGTACGGATGGCACGGGCTTTAATATTCCTGGTCTTTATAATATCGGAAATGCTAAAAGAATAACGTCATCCAGTTATCCTACTCAAAAACAAATCAACTCTGCATATTTCGATGGTCAGCTCGGATATAAAAATTACCTGTTCCTGAATATAACAGGAAGAAATGACTGGTCGTCTACCCTGGGAATACATAACTATTCGTTTTTTTACCCTTCCACCAATCTGAGTTTTGTATTTACCGATGCATTAAACCTCAATTCTTCAGTGCTGTCTTATGGTAAACTACGTGCATCTTATGCCCAGGCTGGTGCTGATGCAGATGTATACAGAACCAAGAGTGGTTACGTTCTTTCCAGCTCTAGCTTTAATGGTCAGCCTTACGCTTATGTATCGGACGAAATCCCACTGGCCGATCTGAAGAATGAATTGACCAGATCATATGAATTTGGAACTGAACTGAGGTTCTTTAAAAACCGGTTAGGGCTGGATTTTACATACTACAATGCCTCTACGATTAACCAGATATTACCTGTACAAATTTCCGTAGCTACAGGGTTTGTTACGCGGGTCATCAATGCCGGTGAGATCAGGAATAAAGGCGTTGAGCTTTTCGTAAATGCCGCACCTGTTGTTACTAAGGACTTCCGCTGGGACCTTACGCTTAATTTCTCAAAAAATAAATCAAAGGTTGTGTCACTCGCGGATGGGATTGAAACGCTTACATTGCTTGATACATATAACGGAGCAGTTATTGAAGCACGTGTTGGTGAGTCGTACGGAAATATTGTGGGCTTGCCTTTTCTCCGGAACGAAAACGGCGACAGGGTGCTTACTGAACAGGGGGCATGGCAAAGAGGTAATGAGCCGGTTGTTTTTGGAAATGTACAGCCGGACTGGCTGGGTGGTATTACCAATACCTTTAATTATAAAGGTATTCAACTTAGTGTGTTGGTTGACGTTAGGCAGGGTGGCCAGGTGTATTCGATGTCGAAATACAACCAGATGGCAGGTGGTACAGGCAAGTTTACAGAAAACAGGGATAACCTTATTGCAGATGGTGTAATTCAGCAACCCGACGGCAAATATGTAAAGAGCGATAAGGTATTGTTAGCCCAGGATTATTATGCTTTGCAGGGACCTTGGACAGATATAGGTGAAACCTGTGTAATAGATGCAGATTATGTGGCATTGCGGGAAGCGAGCATCAGTTATAACCTTGGTCAGGCATCATTGCTTAAAAAAAGTATTTTAAAGTCAGCCAAGATATCAGTAGTAGCAAGAAACCTGTTTTACCTGTACAGGGATCCTCAGTTTAAAACCATGGGAATAAGCCCGGAAACGGCATTTAACACCACCACTGCGGCACAGGGCGTTGAAATGCTGAGTGTGCCTACTACAAGGAGCCTTGGCTTTAACCTGTCCTTTACATTTTAATTAACTGCCAAACGAAATTCAATATGAAGTGTATAAAATTTGTAACCGTAGTATTTTCTCTTGTGTCAGGCTTCGCTTGTACAAAGAATTTCGACAAAATGAATACAAACCCGGTAATGGTAACAAAGGATCTTGTGAAACCTTCGATGTTATTTACCGCGGTATTAAAACAATCTATTTTTTCCTCTTACGGAAATTCAATTTTTAAAGAATATTCCAATTACTATAGCAACGAAGCTTCGGGTGTTATTTTTCAGAACCAGGACTGGACTTCTCCTTTTTCAGATTACCAGGGTAACCTGATCAATATATCCGAAGTGGTACGTCTGACTGCTGATAATCCCGAGTTGGTCAATGAGCATGCAATGGGGAGAATATGGAAGGTCTGGCTTTTTCAACAGCTTACCGATGCTTATGGCGATCTGCCGTATTCTGAGGCTTTGCTAAGTGTAGACGAAGCCATTAATCAGCCGGTGTATGATAAGCAGGAAGACATATACAAAGACCTGCTGAATGAATTAAAAGAAGCTGCTGCCCAGTTAAGCGATGACGGGGCGCTGCAATCTTTCGGTGATGCAGATATTTTGTTCAGTGGCAATATTGATAAATGGAAACGTTTTGCCAATTCATTGCGGCTGAGGCTTGCCATGCGCGTTCGATATGCAAATGAAGAGCTGGCGCAGCAACATATCAGCGAAGTGACCGGTAGCCCGCTTATTGACGATAATATGCTAAACGCTGCACTGGCAACCATTGATGATGTAAATATCGACAACAGGAACCCATTGTACAATGACTTGATAAACAGTGAAGAATACCCGGTGTGGGTGGGCTTTACCGTTACTCAGGAACTTTTAAAAAGAAGTGATCCCCGTTTACCGGTATATGCAGATCTTCCATTAATTCCTTCAGCAGGGTATAGAGGCAGACCAATGACTTTACAGGGAGACCAGAAGTTAAAATATGGCTTTGATTCCACGGCAAGGCTGCCTATGTTTTTCAGGGAGGCAGTGCATACCATTATTGTAATGAATGCTGCAGAAGTTTATTTTTTGAGAGCTGAAGCGGCATTGGCAGGGTTATCGGGCGAAGATGCCGTGCAAATGTATCGCAATGGTATAACCCAATCGTTGGAACAGTATGGAATTTCAACCGGTGCTGTCAATACTTATTTGGCTTCTCCGGCAGCGGGCATTGGAACCGGAACCGATGAGGAGAAACTTGAAAACATTATTGTTCAGAAATATCTCGCTATGTACCATCAGGGAACTGAAGCATGGGCGGAATTTCGCCGGACAGGCTATCCTAAAATATGGACCGGAGCAGACCTGGGTAGCACCAATGGGAATATTCCACGCCGGTTAACATATCCCTCATCCGAATATGCAAGAAATAATGCCAACGTTGCAGCAGCAGTTTCCCGACTGAATGGTGGCGATAAAATGATGAGCCGTATGTGGTGGGATGCCAAGCCGGGATTACCGTTCCTGCATCCTAAGCAGGGGCAGTTCCCACCGGAAATGTATTAATGTAATCTTACCATGAAACAACAGATCATTTTGTACGGCGTAGGGCTGTGCAGAATGATCTGTTTGTTTAACAAACTTCCTTTCACATTTAACTTATCAATAGTTTATTTTTATCATTATATGTATTTTTTAATTTTAACCCTGTTAGCATGCTTGCTTTTCATTATCAGATAAAACTTATCATACTATGCTGTTTTTGGGGATGGGGAATGAACCTGAATGCACAGCAGCCCGGTAAACAGATCCGTATAATAGTTATAGGCGCGCATCCCGATGATTGTGACCTGGATGCCGGGGGAACTGCCGCTATTTTCGCCTCAATGGGGCATGCCGTTAAATTTGTATCGGTAACAAACGGGGATGCCGGCCATCAAAGCCAGGGAGGAGGTATGCTGGCAAAGAGAAGGGCTGAAGAAGCTAAAGAGGCAGGAAGGCGCTTTGGGGTGGAATATGATATACTCGACAATCATGACGGGGAACTGGAGCCTGTATTAAAAGTGCGTTTACAGATCATCAGGAAAATAAGAGAGTGGAATGCTGATATTGTAATTGCCCCCCGGCCGAATGACTATCATCCCGATCATCGTTATACCGGTGTTCTTGTGCAGGATGCTGCGTATATGGTAGGTGTTCCTAATGTAGTGCCCGACTGCCCGCCTTTGAAAAAGAACCCGGTATTTTTATATTCGTATGATCATTTCAAACGTCCCAACCCTTTCCGGCCGGACATTGCTGTAGACATTACCGCTGTATTTGATAAAAAAATATATGCGCTGGATGCTCATCAATCTCAATTTTATGAGTGGCTTCCATGGATCGGGGGATACCTGGACCAGGTGCCGCCTGACGCCACGGCAAGAAAAAAGTGGCTGGGGCAGCGCTTAACTGAGACCATCAGCCCGGAAATAAAAAATACGCTGGAGAAATTTTACGGAAGCCGGAGAACTGCGCAGATTAAGTACGCAGAGTCGTTCGAAATATGTGAATATGGTACACAGCCCACGGAGGAAATGATAAGGAGCCTGTTCCCTATGCTGGGCAAATAAACATACGTAAAAAGTGTGTGCTGAATAGTATGATGATCCTCCGGAAAACAGCAGGGATGCTTTCTCTTTTTTAAGCGAAATTATTTAAGCGGGTGCGCCAAAAGGAAGTATCTTTAACCTGGTTAAATAATTATTGCTTGTGGCATCCGGTACTTTCCAAACAGATTCAACCTTGCTTTCTGCGATAGCTTTGGGAGACGAAGCTGCCTTTACAATCCTGTTTGAACGTTACCGTGATAAGCTGTTTTACTATTTGCTGAAGCATGTAAAATCTCCTGAAGTTGCTGAAGAAATTGTTACGGATATTTTTATGAAGCTTTGGACCGGCAGAGCATTGGCAGAACAGATCAAAGATATTGGCGCGTTTCTTCATAAAGTAGGTTACTATAAAGCGCTGGATTTTTTGCGGATAACCGCCCGCCATGCCCGTTTGCGGCAAGTCTATATGGATTATATGTCTCTGCCCGGAGCGCCCCGGGCGGATGAATTGGTGATCAGCACCGAATTAAAGGCGCTTCTATACAGGGCGATCAATGGTCTTTCTCCACAAAGAAGAATGATCTATCAGTTGAGCAGGCAGGAAGGGCTGACACACGAACAGATCGCAGCATTGCTGGGGCTATCGCCCAGTACAATTAATAATGCGCTTGTTGCAGCCAACCGCTCCATTGAAAAATCGCTCCGCGCCTATGCAGGTCAAACGGATATCCTGCTACTTTATTTCCTGTTCTGATTCTTTTGGTATTTATTTTTTTCCCGGCAATAGTTATATATGCTGTTTCATGTCGTAGTGATGCTATAACCAACATATATGACTGATCGTACGGCCCGGCTGATACAATTATATGAGGCGTTTATTGACAACAGATCTTCTCCTGAAGAAACTGAGGAGTTCTTCCGGTTAATAAATGAAATGGAGGAAGGGCATCCGCTGAAAGAAAGGATATTTAAAGAATATGAAAGAGACAATTTTCTCATACCGGAAGACAAAAGAAACTGGCAGCAGTCGCTTGATCGTATTTTAAGTAAAGATGCCCCAGAGCCGGAACATGCTATACCCCCTGTTATCCGTATAAAACGATGGATGTATGCGGCGGCGGCCATTTTACTGCTGCTCACAGCCGGCACAGCATATTACTTCCTTTCCGGAACCGGAGTTGAAGTACGTAATATCTCACAACAAGACCCGCCGGAAAAAAAGCATGATCTGAAACCAGGAAAGACAGGGGCCGTACTGGTATTGGCCGATGGCTCTCAAATAAGCCTTGATAGCGTTCAAAACGGTGTGCTGGCTTCGCAGGGCAATAGCAAAATAATAGGTAGGAACGGCCGGATCAGCTATGAGAGGGGAGCAACCTCCGGTAATGAGCCGCTGTATAACACCATCAGCACCCCGAGAGGAAGACAATTCAGCCTTGTTTTATCTGATGGCAGTAAGGTTTGGTTGAACGCGGCTTCTTCCATAAGGTATCCGGCTGATTTTAACAGCAACGACCGGAAAGTGGAAATAACAGGAGAGGCATATATGGAGATTGCGCCGCGCTATAGGAAAGACCGGTCAGGGAGCATGGAAAAAATCCCATTTATTGTGCAGTTCAATACTGTTGAAGGTAATAAAGGAGAGATACAGGTGCTGGGCACGCACTTTAATATAAATACCTACGGGGATGACAGGGATGTAAAAGCTACCCTGCTGGAAGGCAGCATTCAACTGGTGCTGAATGACCGGCATATGGTGATTAAACCGGGGGAACAGGTTACCACCGATAAAGATGGCAGGATGCAACTGGATAGTAATGTAGATATGGATGCGGTAATGGCATGGAAGAACGGCTTTTTTTCATTTAATAATACCGACATGTACACTCTTATGAATGAGATCGGCAGATGGTATGATGTGGATGTTGAATATGCAGGCGCTGTTCCCGACAGGAAATTTGGCGGGGAGATCGCACGCAGCAGCAATGCTTCGCAGGTGCTGAAGATAATGGAAGAAAGTAATGTTCGGTTCCGTATTGAAGAGAAAAAGATCATTGTGTTGCCATGAGAGGCGACTCAACATAAAAAAGCTGGAAGACAAAATAGCACCGTCCTGAATTGAGCCTCAGGACGGTGACAAAATATTTGGGTCTGTCCACAATTGCGCAAACTGTTTTTTTAACCCAAACAAGTACAAATGTATGCAAAAAA
>MKWG01000025.1 GCA_001899685.1 Sphingobacteriales bacterium 44-15 | reverse complement strand
GCATTGGGGCTGCCGTCCGTATTGATATCTCCTTCCAGCGTTGCTGCAGGGTAGATGTCCTGCTTGTACTCATCGGTCAGCACCATCCTTATGTTACCCAGGTGGTCTTTAATAAAATAATCATACACAAAGCCGGTGGGGGTATTGGGGGTGGAGGCATTATTGTATTGCGGTCTTATCCTTCCTTCTTCATGGGCTATGAACTGCAGCCTGTCGGTATAGCCCAGCGCCATGTTAAGCGTGCTGTTGTTGGTATATGCCTTGCTTTCATACACCGCCCCGCCCAGCCAGGTGGTGGTAGTGGTGATGCTGATATTGGTATAGGTGCTGTTATTGTAAAATACCGTGGCAGCGGTTTCTATGGTTTGTTTGGTAAGCTTTTCTCCCCCATAGCTGTATACATAGCCTATCGTGCCTTTGGCAGTGGTAATGGTTTTGGGTAGCTCAATGGTATTATAGTAAGCTATTGAGCTTATCCCCTTGTTAAAATCCGTGGTAAGGCTGCCATTGCCATTGTTGTTATTATAATCTCCACCCGTACCGGTACCGTCTTTAAAATCACCCAGGCTGCCGTTATCACTGCTTGTGATACCATCGGTTACTTTATAGGGAGCATTATCAAAGGAGTAATAGCTATAGATAAGCTGGTCTATTACAGGAGAGCTGTTAAGCTTTAATCCCTTGCGGCTAAGGGTTTGGATATTACCGTTATAGTCATAGCCTATGCCGTATTCTGAAAAATCCACCACCCCGTTACTAAAAACGGCCGATCCCCCGGAACCTGATGCATACTGCCCGAAATCCGCTGCATTAAGCCGGTTGGCATTATCATAGGTAAAATCATATTTTCTCCTGTGCTGATCTCCCTCGCTCTTCCACAGCATGCTGCCTATATTACCATTGTATTGTTTACTGTTATTTGTGCCTATAGATGGATCCTTGTCATAGCCCAGTTCCAGTGCAAAATACCGGTCGCTGTTGGTGGTGGCATTGGTATAAT
>MKWG01000024.1:136410-164661 GCA_001899685.1 Sphingobacteriales bacterium 44-15 | reverse complement strand
TTGGGTTTCGTTAAAATGGATGTTGGTGCTTTGTGCAGGTGTGGCAACGGCGTTGTTCATAACAAAAAGTTTTAGGCTGGCACCCGCACAAAAAAAGATAGGTGCGGGCCTTACCAACCACCGTTCTTAGTGACAGCCAAGAAAATGGATTTACGGCAAGACCCACACCTACCTTAGGCTACAAATATAGCTACGTCAGTAGATATGGGCACTTTCACCGCCTCGCTTTCTTGGCTGTCAATCTTTGAACGGCGAGACTTTTAAATATTTTTTTCTACTATGTCCAAATTAGATTGGACGACTATAAAGATATACATTCCGCAATAAGTAAACAACTTTGTTTACTATTTTTTTGAAAAAATTATCCACAATTGTACTATGCGTAAGTTGGACAAAGACGATATTGATATTAAAGATAAGATTGCTATTCGCATGAAAGCCTTGCGGGAAAAGACTGGCAAGCATATGTCTGCTTTTGCATCTGAAACAGATAAAGACAAACAAAGTCAATATAGATGGGAGAAGAAAGGTGCATCTATTCTTACCGTGAATAAATTTTGTAAAGAAATCGGGATTTCTGTTTATGATTTTTTTAATGCCCCTATTTTTAAAGGGAAATAGAGCTATCATTATTGCTCTACTGGTATGTGTCTTCACATACCAGCATGAAGCGTAAGCATTTCGGTATGTGAAGACACATACCGATAGGAAAAATAAGTTCAAAACTGTCATAATTAGTTTCCAGGAATGCATATGAGTAATGCCTCAAAATTCAATTATTTCATTGCGCTTTCGTTTATCGCGCTCTGGATTTGCAACTACTTAAAGCCCAAAACACCGGTTGACGAAATTGTAATCAACGATATTCATATTCCAAGAAAGCCATGCATTTCCGCTATAAATGAAATATTTGGGAGAGGTGTTGACTCTTCAAAAATATGCGATTGTTTGATCCCAAAATTTTATGATCTCATTAAAGAAGACACGGTATTGATTAAAAGATTCAAATCTGAATATTTCTTTGTGTTAAATGGAGGCTTGCAGGATAGTGCAATGGTGATGTATGCCGATTGTATTAAAACAAATATGGTGGATTCAAGTGCTACATTTTATTTAACTCCGCAATATTCAGGGATGCTTAAAGAAAAACTGAAGAAAGCCGTATCGTCAAGAATTGAATTTAACCACGTGGACGCTGAAAAAGTCAGCTCCTGCATCGTTGACAGATTGAATGGGCAAATAACTATCGGGGAGTATTTTTCTGAAGATTATCTTGAAGTGCCGAAGCTTAAAAAAATCATGTTGGATTGTATCAATCAATCTGCAAAAGAAAAATAAAATTGCAGTTATTGTCGATGTCCGCACTGGCGCAGGTTTGGTAGCATTGCCTTGTGTCAGGATAGACCTGCTGCCTTGCTGTTACTTATTTTAATTTCTTAAATGGACAAGACACAATAATACCGCCATGAACTTACACTTATTACTATTGCAAAACAAGTAACGCTCAGGCAGCAGGTCAGCCATCACACAACGCCTGCGCTACAGACCTGCGCCACCTCCGAGCAACTCCTGGAAATAGTTGGGCTGGTTGCCGGATTTCAGGCGTTCATCATCCAGTGTAAAACCTTTTACCAGGTATTCCTTAAGGCGCCGGGTGGCCCATATACGAAATTGAGTACCCCGGAGACTGTCCACCCGGTACCCAACGGATATAATGGCATCCAGGTTATAATATTTGATAGCTCTTTTAATAGACCGGCCGCCCTCCAGTTGAACTGTCAAGTAATCCTTGACGGTTAACTCTTCAGCCAATTCTCCCTCTTTAAAAATATTTTTTAAATGAAGGCTAATGTTTTGATTTTGTTGTTTGGTACAATACTGCCATTTGCACTTGTGAAAGCCAAACGTCTTCACTCTCAAGCCTTACCTCAATCCTTGTATTTCCACCCTATGTTTGATAAATTAAAATTTCGCTTTTCATAGATTAGCTGTTATTTAAGATTCAATATGCGGTTTTTTAGTGTTTTTTCTGCGGGAAAATTTAAAAATCATTTCGTCCCCCAAGGGCTCTTCGGAAATATCATACACCACAGATTCCTGCTTATAATTGATTTTCAATGCATCAAACAAGGCTTTCAGGTTAATATAATAATACTGCCCTGCCTTAGCAATGCGAAAAGCTCCGCTCCTGACCTCATTATATATAATTATATACAGGGAATCGTCTGTAGGGTCATCCTCATTTGCTCCTATTGCAGCGCTTTTGTTAGTTTCCAGCTTTAGTCTCCTTGCAGCATCTACTGTAAATCCAAGTTTTCCACTTTTGTGCACGGTAGCTTTCAGATTTTTATCAAGACTATCCGGATTAAAGAATTTTATTTTCATAATACAAATATATTTATATGCAGTTGTAATTAAAAATATATCTATTATCCATCTTTTTAATTGTTTTATTATTTACATAAAAGTATCTTGTAAATATCCGGTTCTACATATTCTGCCAGTCCTGTATCCGCAAAATCAATATAACAGGGCTAATTATTATTATAGCGAAATAAGTAACGTTCAGGCATCAGGTTGGCCAACACACAATAGCTTTGCTACAGACCTACGCGAGGGCGGGATTCGGATATGCTGCGGGGAATATGGTCGAGGTAATTTCGGAACTCCTGCTTCTTCAACGCATAGGCAATACTATCAATGCCTATTGTACGAGATCTCTTGCTGGTTTCCAGATAATTTTTGAAGGACATTAATTTCCTATAATATTCGAGCATTATATTCAATAGCCTGGTTATTTAAAGCGCTTTTCCTTTCTGTGCAAAATAATTAAGGTTGGTATATCAATGCCTTCCGGACGCCAAAGCATAGCGGCTGTTAAATTTCCCCGCCATCTCCGCCACAATCTTTGCCCCCTTCAAGCAAAGCGGCATACCACCGCCGGGATGCACTGTGCCGCCACAGAAATACAGCCCATTGACAGCAGGACTGAAGTTGGGATGCCGTAAAAAAGCAGACCGTTTTGTGTTGGAGCTTATCCCATAGATTGCGCCACCATAAGCGCCTGTATTGTTTTCGAGCCATGCGGGATCAATAACAGTCTCGGTTACTATATAGGGCTCCACATCTTCTTTGAGCGTCCCGCGCAGCTTTTTTAATACCTGCTGTCGTGCAAAAGCTATAAGCTGGTCGCGATCTTTGGCGGTAACGCCGGAAGGAACGTTAACCATTACAAACCAGTTTTCCATACCTGCAGGTGCGTGACCGCTTTCCATTTTGCTGCTGATGTTAATATATACCGTTGGGTCTTTGAACAAAGCTTTAGCGGTAAAAAGATGCTGAAACTCTGCTTTATAGTCACCACTAAAGAAAATATTGTGCAATTGCAATGAAGGAAACGCTTTCTTCATTCCCCAGCAAAAAACAATAGCGCTGCTGCTCTTCTCCTGCTTTGCAATTTTGGCAGCAGTACGCTCATCACACAGCAGGTCGCGATAGGTAAAATAAATATCAGCATTACTCACTACTATCTCTGAGAAAATATTTTCACCATTCACTACTACACCCTCTATATGGTCTCCCGCGCAAATGATACGCTCCACAGGCGTGTTGAAATGAAACCGTACCCCCTTTTTTACAGCCAGTTGATATAATGCTCCTGCAATGCTGATCATACCACCTTCAGGATAAAATATTCCCTCATTCAGCTCAACATGTGGCACCATGCACAGCATAGCAGGCGCGGCATAGGGATTTGAGCCGTTGTAGGTAGCAAACCGGTTGAATATCTGTATGGCTTCACCGGTGGTAAAGCTTTTTTCATGAAACTCATTAAGGGTGTCAAACAGCAGGTATGGCCGCAATATACTGAGTGCTTTATAAAATGGCGGGGCTGTTAACAGCGATCCTGTACGGAGGGAATTATTGAGAAAAATATTTCCTATGCTGCTATAAAGCTGTGCAGCATTGTCAAGGTAAGCAGCTACATTAGCGGCGGGCTCTTCAAGCTGCTCCGTAAAGGCCTGCAGCAGCTTTTCCCGCTCCGACCATGCTGTAAATATTTTCCCGTTGGCGAAGAAATATTTACAGGTGCTTTCCACCTGTTTGTAAGTTATATAATCGCTGATACGTTCACCAGCCACTTCAAATAATGCTTCCAGCTCCTGCGGCTCTGTAAAAAGCGAAGGCCCCGCATCAAAACGAAAGCCATCTTTTTCTATAAGCGAAAGCTTACCGCCGGCATAGCTGTTCTTTTCGTATACTGTTACTTCATAGCCAGCCGCAGCCAGCCGTATTGCTGCTGCCATTCCGGCTATACCGCTTCCAATAATTATCGCTCGGGATGAATGCATAAGGCAAAAAGTTAACGTTGTGCAGGGAAGTAAATTACTTCATGTTGGCAATACCCCATAAAAAAAGTCATCCCGGCTTCCCGGAATGACCCTTTTATATTCTTCAAAACGAATTAAGCGATTTCTACTTCAGCGCCGGCTTCTTTCAGTTTAGCTGCGATTTCATCAGCTTCTGCTTTAGCCACACCTTCTTTCACTGGTTTTGGTGCGCCGTCTACCAGGTCCTTAGCTTCTTTCAGGCCAAGACCGGTAAGATCTTTTACCACTTTTACTACGCCGAGCTTGTTAGCGCCTGCGGCCTTCAATACTACATTGAATGCAGTTTTTTCTTCAGCAGCGGGAGCGCCACCGCCTGCAGCAGGGGCAGCCACAGCTACTGCAGCAGCAGCAGGCTCGATGCCATACTCATCTTTCAGGATAGTTGCTAATTCGTTTACTTCTTTCACTGTCAGGTTTACCAACTGTTCAGCGAATGCTTTTAAATCTGCCATTGTTGTCAAATTTTTACCGCCTTCATTGCCTGTGCTCCGGCGGAGTTATTAAAAAAATTTGGTTGTATATTATCCCTCAGGCTGGAATAAGTTATTTGAGATCTGAAATTTGAAATTTCAAATTATTGCGCTCTTTCTTCTAAGGCTTTGATCAGTCCCGCAAGTTTGTTGCCGGCATTCAATGCGCTGATAACATTCTTGGCAGGCGACTGGAGCAATCCGATGATATCGCCGATAAGATCCTGCTTGCTCTTCAATGTGGTGAGCGCAGTGAGCTGGTTATCGCCTTCAAATACATCACCGTCAATGAAAGCAGCTTTCAATACCGGCTTTTCGTTGTTGTTGCTTTTCCTGAAAGAGCTGAGGATCAATGCAGGCTCTTTAGGATTTTCAGAAAACAACAGCGCTGTTACATTGTTCAATGATTCGTAGACACCGGTATACCTTGTGCTGTCAATAGATTCGAGCGCCTTTTTGATCAGGGTATTCTTTGCCACTTTCATTTCAACTTTTTTGTCGAAACATGCACGGCGCAACTTACCGATCTGCTCTACGCTCAGCGACTCGGTATCGGTTACATAAAAATTATTGTATTGAGAGAACTTGCCTTTCAGCAGTTCAATCACTTCGTTTTTTTCCTGTTTGGTCATACAAATAGATTTATATGCTGTGAAGCATTAGTTCATTAATGATTTGGTATCAATAGCAATGCCGGGGCTCATGGTGCTTGCCATAAATGCGCTCTTCAGGTAAGTGCCTTTGGCAGTAGACGGCTTTGCTTTAATAATAGCATTGATAAACTCCTGGCTGTTCTCGGCAATTTTTTCAGGTGAAAAACTTACCCGTCCTACAGAAGCATGGATGATACCTGCTTTATCCACTTTAAATGCGATCTTACCTCCTTTTACCTCGTTTACTGCAGCAGCCACGTCATTGGTAACGGTGCCGGTTTTGGGGTTGGGCATCAGGTTGCGGGGACCAAGTATTTTACCAAGCTTACCAATCTTAGGCATCACTGCGGGTGTGGCCACAATAACATCTACATCTACCCAGCCGCCTTCAATTTTGGTAACGAACTCATCAAGTCCTACATAGTCGGCGCCTGCAGCTTTTGCAGCTTCTTCCTTATCGGGGGTGCAGAGTACCAGTACTCTTTTGGTTTTACCTGTACCGTGCGGTAAAGTAACGGTTCCGCGTATGGCCTGGTCAGCCTTTTTAGGGTCAACGCCGAGACGCAGGTGTATGTCAACAGAGCTGTCGAATTTAGTGGTATTCACTTCTTTTACAAGGGAGGAAGCTTCCTTAAGCGAATATGTTTTACTCTTGTCTATTTTAGCTTCCGAATTTTTTCTTTTTTTACTGATTGCCATTTTCGTTCAGTTTTTGGAAGTGAAGGTTTAGTTTTCCCATGGAGCCTGTCCGTCAACAGTGAGCCCCATGCTGCGGGCAGTACCGGCCACCATGCGCATTGCGCTTTCAAGCGTGAAGCAGTTAAGGTCAGACATCTTATCCTTGGCGATAGCTTCTACCTGGCCCCAGTTCACCTTGCCTACTTTGGTGCGGTTGGGCTCTTTAGAGCCGCTCTGCACTTTTGCAGCTTCCAGCAGCTGAACGGCTGCGGGAGGAGTTTTGATTATAAACTCGAAAGACTTGTCGGAATAAACTGTGATTAATACGGGAAGTACTTTCCCTATTTTGTCCTGCGTACGTGCATTGAACTGCTTGCAGAATTCCATGATGTTCACACCCTTGGAACCCAATGCAGGACCTACCGGAGGTGCAGGGTTCGCCTGACCGCCTTTTACCTGTAGCTTAACAAAGCCACTGACTTCTTTTGCCATTTTTTTACGTTTTTTGGTGATAGCGTGGCGCCAACGGCGCCACTCCCAAATTCAAAAAGAACTTTTTGGGGCGGCAAAGGTATGATTTCGAATTTGAAATTTCAAATTTGAAATTATCAATTTCCCAAAACCTCTTCCAACTTCTGATCCAGCTCATCCCCCCGAAGATTTTTACCAATAATACGCCCCTGGGGATCCAACAGGAAATTCTGCGGAATGGATTCAACGCCATACAATTTGGCAACGGCATTATTCCACCATTGCAGATCGCTTACATGTGTCCAGGTAAGGTTATCATCATGAATGGCCTTAAGCCAGGCTGTTTTTGCCCCGGGACGGTCAAGAGATACACCTAATACAGTAAATCCCTTATCCTTATATTTATTATACGCGCTTACCACGTGGGGGTTTTCCGCCCTGCAGGGACCGCACCAGCTTGCCCAGAAATCCACCAGAAGGTATTTCCCCCGCAGGGAAGACAGCTTCACAGGGTTGCCCAGGGTATCGTTTTGAGTGAAATCTATAGCCACCTGCCCGATAGCAGTCCGTTTATCTGCATCAATACGACCTTTCAGCTCAGCAGCGGAATGGTATTGCTTCAACTCAGGCGACAGGGCATTGTACAAAGGTTCTATCACATTCACATCAATTTCACCGTTACCTGCATATTGCTGCAATACAAATAAGGATACCGCCGAATTAGGGTTATTCTTAATATAAGACTGGAAAATATGCTCTTTTATATATCCCTCCATGGCCATGGCTTTGGTTTGGATCTCCTGCACCAACGGCATATTGCCTGCCTGGCGGGCATCATTGAACCGGTAGTAGTATGTCCGCATACTATCGCTGTAAGGCTGTATCTGCGCTTCAAATTTTGCAAAATCTTCATGCGCTTTTGAGCCTTTCACGGTAATATGGCTAAATAAGCCGTTGCTGGTAACCTGTATATTACCCGGTTGCAGGTAAACGGTAGCCGAATACCTTTCATTCTCTTCAGCAGCGGCATTATCCGCCGGCTTTGCCGTCAGCCTCGACAACACCGGTTCTTCGATATTCCCTTTGATAGTATAAGCGCCATTCACCACTTTTGCGCTGTCCGCAATGCTCTGATTACCGTTGAAATAGCGGATATAGATCCAACTGATGGTATCTTTTACACCGGAAAGCTTCCCGGATATGGTAAAAGAACCGCCTGTGCCCTGCGCTGAAATAAAGGCCGGTATAAGCATCCATATACCTAATATACATTGCTTCATGAGACAAGTTAAACATGCAAATTACTGAAATTTACCCGTCCGTGTAATTGCATTAGTGCTTGTTTTGTATCTTCGCCTATTACAGCTTACTATGGTTATTATGAGCATAGGAAGAAAAAACATAAAAGAACAGTATAAAATAAAAATTCATGGAACTGAATGTCTTGTCCATTATCATAGGTGCGGTAGGGCTGGTAATAGGTATAATAGCGGGTAAATTCATTTTTGCAGCAAATACAAAAAAGCAGATAGATGAAGCTAATACCGAGGCCCGTAAGATCTTATCTGACGCACAGGTATCATCCGAAACCCTGAAAAAAGAGAAGCTTCTTGAAGCAAAAGAAAAATTTGTACAGTTGAAGGCGGAGCACGACAAAGAAGTGCTTGAAAAGAACAAAAAGATCAACGAAGCCGAAACAAGAGTCCGCCAGAAAGAGCAAAGCCTCAGCCAAAAGATAGAGAATGCCGAAAAACAGGTAAAAGAGAACGAAGTCATTAAGGACAACCTCAACCGGCAGATAGAAGTTGTAAACCAGAAGAGAACGGAACTGGAAAAACACCAGGAAGAGCATATCCGCAGGCTCGAAAAGATCTCCGCGCTCAGCGCAGAAGAGGCTAAGGCGCAATTGCTGGAGACGCTCAGGAACGAAGCTCAACTGCAGGCGCTGTCCATACAACAGGAAATCATTGAAGAAGCCAAGCTGAAAGCTAATAAGGAAGCAAGAAAGCTGGTGATCCAGACCATTCAGCGTACTGCTGCAGAACAGACTATTGAGAACACGGTTACTGTATTTAACCTGGAAACCGATGAGATCAAGGGTCAGATCATCGGCAGGGAAGGAAGGAATATCCGCGCTATTGAGGCTGCCACAGGGGTAGACCTGATAGTGGACGACACCCCCGAAGCTATCGTATTGTCGTCATTTGACCCCCTGAGAAGGGAAGTTGCCCGCCTCGCATTGCAGCGCCTTGTAACCGATGGCCGTATCCATCCGGCACGTATTGAGGAGGTAGTGGAAAAGACCCGCAAGCAGCTTGAAGAACAGGTGTTGGAGATCGGCGAACGCACCGTAATAGAGCTGGGCATCCACGGGCTGCATAAAGAGCTGGTACGAATGGTGGGCAGGATGAGATTCCGCTCTTCTTACGGGCAAAACCTGCTGATGCACAGCCGCGAAACTGCCAATCTCTGCGCTACCATGGCAGCTGAGCTGGGATTGAACCCGAAATTGGCCAAAAGGGCAGGGCTGTTGCATGATATAGGCAAAGTACCTGATGAAGAAAGTGAGCTGAGCCACGCATTGCTGGGCGCCAAGCTGGCGGAAAAATATGGGGAAAATCCTGCGGTGGTGAACGCGATCGGCGCCCACCATGATGAAATGGAAATGCAATATGTTATCTCTCCCATTGTGCAGGCCTGCGATGCCATCAGCGGCGCACGCCCCGGCGCCAGGAGGGAGATCATGCAGCAATACCTGCAGCGCATCAAGGAACTGGAAAACCTCGCTCTGGCCTATCCCGGCGTGGAAAAAGCTTATGCAATCCAGGCAGGAAGAGAGCTGAGGGTAATTGCAGAAGCTGATAAGCTGACTGACGCGGACAGCGACAAATTAAGCTTTGAAATAGCCCAGAAAATACAAACGGAAATGACCTACCCCGGTCAGATCAAAGTAACAGTGATAAGAGAAAAGAGAGCGGTGAATGTAGCAAGGTAGCTGTAAGCTATGAGCTTAGGGCTATGGGCTCATAGCTCACAGCCGATAGCCCACAGCCCTAACCAAGAAACATTTGGTATTTAACCAACCGCTTATTACCTTTGCGTCCCTTAAAATTAGTAGTTATGAGCACTGCAGTACAATTTGTTCACGAACAATTGACCCCTGGAAAATCATTTCCGAAGTTTAAAGCCGGTGATAATATCACTGTTAATTATAAAGTGGTGGAAGGTAATAAAAGCCGTATCCAGGGCTTCAAAGGCGATGTGATCAAACGCCAGGGCACCGGAAGCACTGCTACTTTCACTGTTCGCAAAATCTCTGATGGTGTGGGCGTGGAAAGGACTTTCCCGCTTCTTTCTCCTAATATTGAATCAGTTACCCTGAACAAAGTAGGTAAAGTACGCCGTGCCAAGCTTTATTTTCTGCGCAGCCGCAGCGGTAAAAGCGCGAGGATCAAGGAAAAAAGAATGGGTATATAATATTATAAAAATGCTCTTTGCAAACGGAAATCAGCTTATGTTGGTTTCCGTTTGTTGTTAAAGGAGGGTTAAGCCGGCCCGGTATTTTATTTATTCCTTTGTCAAACAATTAAAATTGTAACTTTGTTTGCTCAACTTTAAAAATTATTAATGATGTTATTATCTAACTACAATTCGTTGCTGATATCAATGCCTGGTGGTACTGAGTGGATATTGATCATACTTGCCGTACTGATCCTTTTCGGAGGGCGTAAAATCCCTGAGTTCATGAGAGGGTTGGGACGCGGTATAAGAGAGTTTAACGATGCTAAAAGCAACGTGCAGAAAGAGATTGAAGAGGGAATGAAGGACAAGGATACTGCTGCTGCTAAAAAACAGGAAGCTTAATAACCCCGGGTTACCCGGACATATCAGACAATATATTGCTGCCGGAGGTATAGCCTTCGGCATTTTTATTATTGAAAGGAGGCAGTTCTGGCTTTAGACAAAGCGCCTACTGATATGGCAACAATAACTGTTCGTATTTATTTGTGAGAGGTGAGACTTGCCTACCGGTTTACCTGCCGTAGGCATGGCAGGCAGGCGATAAATGTGAGATCTCTACATTTATCGTTTGCCGTTTCACGTTTGACATAATCCTAACGCCACTGCATCAAAGCGGAGTTCAATGCCTCTTCCACTCTTACCCGCGGCTTATGAAAATAGATCATCCCGTGGCCGGGCAGCATGATATCCGTATCCACTTTTGAAAACCTGAGTAACGACTGTGTATATATCTTCTTATCAAAATCTATAGAGCCGCTCCACCCAAAATCGCCGCTGAGCAAAGTGCCGATCACATCGCCGCTGATTACAATTTTTTTGTTGTGCAGGGTAAAAAAATATGCTGTGCATCCCATGCTATGCCCCGGCAAATGCATTACCTCAATCGGAACTCCCAGTAAATTCAGAGACTCCCCGTCTTGCAACACCATATCCACAGAAAAGGGACGAAAAGTCTTATGATAAAGATAACCGCAGCACCTTTCATCACCCGTGGCAACAGCCTCTGCAGTCTGTTGTATGGCTACCATTTTCACCCCTCTTTGCTTCAGTATATGCCCGCCACCTGCATGATCGAAGTGAGGATGCGTCAGTATACAATAACGGATATCGTCAGGCGAAAGATCCCAATGCCGCATATTAGCAAATATCTGGTCCATCGTATCGCCACAGCCGCAATCAAACATGATCAGCCCTTCTTCAGTCTGGAGTATATAAGAATTACCGTCATTCCATAACGCCCCCGGCTGATCAAAAGTAAGCCCGTTGATATCGCCTCCCACCTGAAAAAGCCCTTTCAGTATCTGCATGGTTTTAGTTTTAAAAACTGAGATATAAATCACACGATCATACCTGGCCACCGGGGCAGAATTTACTCATATCCCTTTCTTCTTCCCGTTAAAAGCACAGGTCAAATCCGGCACGTATTTTTTATATAATAAGAAAAGATACGAATGAAAAAGATCATTAAAAAAATAGCGCCGCCACCGCGCCATACAAAACCTATACGCACCCCGGACGATGTCGGAAAAAGCCGGGATAACAGGATAGATCAGGATTTTCCCGGCTATCCGCATGCACCTTCTAAAGAAGAGCTCATTAACCCTAAAACAAGCAATCAGCGCAAAACAGCAAATGCTCCCGCAAAAAAATAAAGCCCTATTTTTAAGCGATGGAGTCGTTGAAATTATTTATGCTTTTGATCGGTTGCAAACCCCGTGGAAGGCATACGGAACAGCATGATATTTTCTTTGGTATAGGCAGGTCGCTTGAAGATCTTAAGGAAGATATTTACTTGTTCTGGCCGGAAGCAGACAAAAAGCTGCATATTGATGCATGGAGAGAAGTAACGCTGGTAGATGGATTTTCAGTAAACATTCTTCCCCGCGGTGAAAAACTACGCAGCCATAAGCAGGCGCCTAAATTATTCTTTCTTAACCTGGGTGGTTACAAACAAAATGAATTTGAAGAGTACCATTACAAAATGATAGTTGCCTGCACGGAGAAAGGAGAAGCTATCCGGCGTGCGAAGCACACGGCTTTTTACCTGCACACAGGATTTGAAGGCGCTCCGTCGCATATAGACGATAAGTACGGCATAGACGTAGATGATATTTATGAAATAGAAGATATTCTGCCGCAACGGCTGAAAAGTGAATTTTGTATAAGCTTATCAAGGTCTGCTGAAACACACGAAGACGATATACATCCGGGCTATATTAAGCTTGCACTATGATAAATGTGAGAGGAGAAACGACAAACGTGAAAGGTGAGAGGTGTCTCACCTTTCACGTCTCACGTCTCACAAAGAAATATGACAAATTATTTTTTGTTACCACAACCATAGCCTCTGTAACATCTTATTTGCCTTCCAGCCTGTTGCAATACTCCAGCGAACCCAACCTGAAGCGCAAAGGTATCCCGGTCACTTTCTCCACCTGCAGCTCTTTTTTGCAGAAAAAACCTAAACAACCGGTGTAATAATTACCGGGAAGATTACCGGCAGGAAGATCACGTGAAAAGATAAAGGTTGGACCTGCCTTATACGCAGAATCGGCATTGAGATCCGCAACGCGAGCTCTGCGCTGTTGGGGCTGTACCGCCGGGGCAAGAACATTAGCCATTATATGAGCTGTGGATTTTTGTACCGAGGCCTGTTGCTGCGCAATAGCTTTAACAGCGCCGGAAAGGCAAAAAACCAGGAATATGCTCAATCGGAACATCATTACTTCATAAATGTAACATTTTTATGTTTTGACCTACTGATATATTTGCAGCATATTACTCCTTTGACTACCGATAATATACAGCAGCATTTTCTTGATACGATACGGCAGCATACCGGGATCTTACATAAAGTGTGCCGCCTGTACTGCCATATTGCGGAAGACAGGCAGGATTTGTTCCAGGAAATGGTGGCGCAGGTATGGAAAGCATTCCCCGGGTTCAGGAATGAGGCGAAAATAAGCACATGGATATACAGGATCGCATTGAATACAGCCATTTCTGATTTCAGGAAAAAGCAGCGGAAGATAAGCACCGTGGCATTGGCAGCCGGTGAAATATCAGCAATATACAGGGAAGATGCAACAGCCGAAAAAGAAAGATCAGCACTAATGCAGCAGGCAATTGACCGCCTGTCGGATGTGGAAAAAGCATTGGTCATGCTATACCTTGAAGATAAAAGCTATGAAGAGATGGAAGATATACTCGGGATGAGCCAGGGTAACCTGAGAGTTAAAATGAATCGCATCAAGGAAAAACTGAGAAAAAATGTTGCCGGCTATGAAAAAGAATAATCAAACTCATTAATCCTACTGTCATGGAACTGGAACTTCTGAAGGAAATATGGGAAGAGACGGGGCATAATCCTGCAAATAATCCTGCTTCGGGCGACGCTATACTGGAGATGGCAAAAAAGGCGGATCTCAGTATGGTGTCCCGCATGCGGCGCAATCTCCTGTTCGAGGTGATAGTGGTATTGGTTTGCGTTACTGCTATTGCCCTTTTTTATTTCGCTGCGTTCAACGGGAAACTGCGGGAAGTAAGCTGGATGTATATTATGATCGCGGCCGGCTTTCTTTTTTATTATTACAGGAAAAATGTTTTGCTGAAAAGAATGCAATGCCCCGTTTGTGATATAAGATCAAACCTGGAAAGACAATTGAAAACGCTTGAAAAATATGTGCGCCTGTACCTGATCGGCGGCACCGTTTTAGTGCCGGCTGTATTAGCGGCATTTTACATACTTGTGCAGCACAAGCATATTATCATTTTGCCGTTTTCAAATATAAGCGCCGGCCGGGGACTGGTACTCTACATTATACTATCTGTAGTATTGACCACGGCTTCATTCTTTTTTCACCGCTGGTATATTTTCAAACTATACGGAAGGTATATTCAACGCCTTAAACAGACGTTGGAAGAAATGAACGGGTAACAGGCCATACATGGTATTTATTCGTGCATTAGTGGCTATTTCTTCCTTTTATTGTACAGAATACCCGGATGTAATTTTGTGACTATTGCTGTTAGTTGCTACGATGTTATCCAATCCATAATAAGATTAGCCCTTGCACCTGTCTTACCCGTACTTGGGCATTTCCCCTCTCCCCGCAGTTCCTGCACTATCGTTTCCAGCAATGGCTGCTGCACATGCGGCGGATAAGGCACATTGTACTCCTGTATGCCATCTGCTGTTTCCACTCTTATCATGCTGCTTTCAAAAAAAGAAAAAAGGATCTTTCCTTTTGAACCGATGATCTGCGACTGATCTGTACGTTGTTCCTTATTTATGGTATAGCACCAGCTCCCGTTGCCAAGTATACCGTTCTCAAATTCAAAATTAGCTACCACCACATCATCTGCCGGGTACATCCCGGCCTGATTCCGCGCTATTCCTTTTGCATATTTTATGGGACCAAAAGCATATTCCAGGAAATCAAACTGGTGCGAAGCGAGATCATGGAAATGGCCTCCGCCGGATATTTCAGGAAACACTCTCCAGCGCGGCTGTGGATTGTCGCTTACTTCCTCATCATAGGGTTGCCAGTGCAGGGCAATATTGATCAGCCGTATATCACCGATCACTTTATCGTCAATCAGCTTTTTCAGTGTCACAAAATAAGGCAGCGTTCTCCGGTAGTACGCCACAAACACAGGTACTCCTGCCTCGCACCCCAACCGGTTGATCTCGGCACATTCCTCATAATTTCTTGCCATGGGCTTTTCTATATACACAGGCTTACCGGCTCTTATAGCTTTCGTGGCATACTCAAGATGGACATCAGGCGGCGTAGCAATATAGATGGTATTCACACCGGGATCGTTGATCAGGTCATCCACATCAGTATACCAGCGCGGTACATGATGCCGTTTTGCATAATCCGCTGCTTTTTCCGCTTTCCGCGCCATTACCGCCACCAGCGAAGCATGCGGCACTTTATTGATCGCAGGAGCGCCGCTTTTTCTTTCGGTAACATTTCCGCAACCTATCATTCCCCAGTATATTTCAGCCATAAGCAATCATTTTATATGAATGATCTTTTACCAAAAAAATTAAACGACGGGAATATCGCCTGCCCCTTCGGATATACCGCTATCTCCCACCGCCTTTTTAATAACAGCTATATCACCGTTAAGCTTTTGGCTGAACAAAGCAATATCTGAGCTGTGAACAACAATATCAGCGCCTTCCTTTATCCACTGCACCTGTCTTTCCGGCTCCAGCGAAAAATGAATGCCGATGGAAAGTCCCTTGCTCCGTGTAGTATGAATGATCTTTTTAACTGCAGCTTCAAACTCAGGATGATCGTATTGTTCAGGAATACCGAGGCTGACAGAAAGATCATGCGGACCTATGAACACGGCATCCAGCCCCTCAACACTCAGCAAAGCATCAAGATTATCCATCGCCGGCACACTCTCAATATTAGCGATGCAGATATTGCCGTTATTATACCTGTTCAGGTACTGTTTCATTTCAGCAGACAGCTTCTGTTCGCCATGTAACACCTTTTGCAGCACTTTACCTTTGAGCGGGCGGTATTTTGTAGCGCCCACAAGCTCCCTGATCTGATCCACAGACTCCAGGTATGGCGCTATAACTCCCTTGGCGCCGGCATCTATGCATTGACAGGCCAGGAAAGGATCCGGGGCCGGGATGCGAACAATAGGAGTGATGCTGTAAGCCAGCATGATCTGGCACATACGCGTCATATCCGCCCGGTTCAGGGGTATATGCTCTGTATCAATAAACGCAAAGTCAAGCGCCGCCTTTGAAAAGATGATAGGCCAATTTGGTGAAACAGAAGTAAAACAAGTACCATATACTCTTTGTCCCTGCTTTAATTTTTCCAGTAAACTCATAGTTGTTGCTTTGCTCATAGTATATGCATTAAAATATTGTTAAGTCATCTGTATATCGTGAGACGATAAACGATAAATGTGAGAGATGTTTTCACTTCTCACATTTCACCTCTCACGTCCCTCATTCTCCATTTTCGCCGGATCCACTACCACATATTTGATGGACTTTCCATTCTTACCGGTGTGATAAGAATAAGTCATCCGAAGCAGTCCGTCTGCAGTTTGTATAAGACATGGATAAGAATAGCCGCCATCTTCTTTGGCATGATCCTCTATCCGGGTTTTCCATTTCCATGTTTTCCCTTCATCGTCCGACAGGTAGAGGCTCAGCCTGTACCTGCCGTCATCAATATCATTTCCTAAAAAGGCCCATTTACCGTTTTTCAATACACATAGCTCAACGCTGGCGGTATTAGGTATATCTGTTTTAAGAGCGGCAGACCAGCTCTCCCCGTTATTTTTTGACTCACTGCGTTGTACACGTGAGGGCTCATCACCGCTGTCGCGCATAAACGCTACAATAGTGCCGTCTTTCTTTTGTGCAAGTGCCGGCTGTATAGGCCCACGTCCAACAATAGGCAACCCGGGGCGCCAGGTTTCACCATCATCGTCAGAAATAGCAGTCATGGAAAAGTTGAAACCGTCTGAATATAGAGGAAGCACAATTCTTCCGCTACGGGTGATCAGTGGTTTTATTCTTGTCATCCACCCTATGCTCCTTTTTTTAAGGTCTTTGCTGGCTTCTATGATCATTTTATCATACGATGGCGCATATTCCGCCCATCCATGTCCTGCCTCCGGCAGCTCTTTAAAGCGTGCAGCCACTTCACTGGCAAATTCTTCACCCGGCTTTAATAGAATATTATCCTGCCAGCCCCATACCGGCGCGCCCTGTTTCAGATAGTTCGTAGAAGTCTTGTACCTCAGGATAGAAAACTCCCAGCGGTTTGCCTGTACGGCGATCCATACCAGGAAAAGCTTGCCGCTCCTGTTGAGGAATAATACAGGATTGCAATCAGGCAGACCCGGCGTATCTGCCAGCAGAAAAGGTGTGCTCCATTTTTTTTGCCCTTTTCTCAATCTCGCGCCCATTATTTTTACATCATCGGCGCTCTTTTCTCCACTACCATAAAACCATGCTGCAAGATAATCTCCGTTAGGCAAAGCCACAAGGCTGCTGCCATGCGCATGTTTCTCCTGCAAGGGGAAAATGATCATGGAATCAACAACAGGCGACTGACCGAAAGCGACAACGGAGGTTATCGAAAAAAAAAGGGAAGTGAAAATTTTTTTCATGTAATAATATGTATGCGAACTGTGTATTATAGAGCATACATTACGGGGCACATACTCATACGATATCTTCATCATCTCCCAATACCAGCAGGCGTCTTCGCAGATAATTATTTTTCTGTTGCAGGTTTTGTACTTTGCTGAGCAGATGGGCAATGGCATCAATCCCTTCCATATTAATATTGAGGTCGTAATGTAACCGGATAAATTTTTCCAGTTCATGTAACTGCTCTGCATGAACATAGGTTGTTTCGGCAACTGTGGTAATTTCAAGCAAACCATATTCACCCAATGCCTGAATAAAGGAGGATTCAATATTGTATTGTACACAACATTCGTCCTGGCTGATAAGATCCTGCATAAAAGATAAATTAAGATTTAGACAATTCCCTGAACAGCTCTTTTTGTTTTTCTGTAAGGTTTGTAGGTAATTTTATATTCCAGGTAATGATCAGATCTCCAAATGAGCCGTCTTTCTTATACACCGGGAAACCTTTTCCTTTTAACCTGGTCTTGGTATCGTTTTGCGTCTCGGGTTTCAGCTTCAGCTTTACCTTTCCATCCATAGTATCCACTACTTTTTCACCACCCAGCATGGCGGTATACAGGTCAAGGTCTATTGTAGCATACAGATCATCTCCAAGCCTTTTAAAAACGGGGTCTTCGGTAATTTGAAAAGTTATATACAGGTCGCCGGCAGGGCCGCCATTTATACCCGGGGAACCATATCCCTTCAATTTAATGGTTTGACCATCCGCAATACCGGCGGGGATAGTAATGCGCACGTTTTTGTCATTCACGGTAAATGTGTGCTGGTGAGTTGTATATGCTTCTCTTAAATTGATAGTAAGGGATGCATTATAGTCCTGCCCCCTGAATTTGGCAGATCTTCTGCCCGCACCTGACGAACCTCCTCCGCCAAACATAGTATTGAAAAAATCAGAAAAATCACCCGAAGAAAAATCACCGCTATACCCGTACCCTTCACCTCCAAAATCATACGCATTGCCTGCATTTGTTCTTTGAGATCGTTTAGCATTTTCAAACTGCTCTGCATGCTGCCAGTTTTCGCCGTACTGGTCGTATTTTTTTCTTTTTTCAGGATCGCTCAGCACTTCATTAGCTTCATTGATCTGTTGAAATCTTTTATGGGCTTCCTTGTCATCAGGATTAAGATCCGGGTGGTGCTTGCGGGCCAATTTCCGGTATGCTTTCTTTATATCTTCCTGTGAAGCAGATTTGTCCAACCCTAATACCTTATAATAATCTATGAATTCCATAATATATTGCCACTAAATGATATACAAATTAGTGCATGAATGTACGAAAAACAATTTTTTACGCGGATGCTCCCGGTACACTATAATATCCATTCATAACCATATATTTATGCCAAACATCTACACCCTCGTTTATAAATAAGTAGTTTCTCGAAAAGCTTCTAAGTGGATTTTAGACAGCTTATACCGGATCATCTCATTTTCCTACCGTCTTTTCCTCTTATAAGGACGTTAAACCGACAAAATTGGCAGATAGACTCATTTCATCCTTCAAAATAAGCACTTAGTCGAAATAAGGGTATACTCGTATCATATACTTTCCTTTACGGCGTTTTATATGCAAATCGAATGTTATGAAAAAGATTTCAATACTACTTATCGCCTTTGTAATGACTGCCGGAGTTAAAGCACAAAACAATAACTATCATTTCATTTCACAACTGCACCAGAGCGTGAAATATGATTCGGTAAACAAAGCATATTTTGTTGATAAACAGGTAAATAATGTAGCTACTATCAGTGTAACGGATAACGCTATCTCTTTTGTGTCCAATGAAGGCTCCACATCCTATATCACCACTATTCAGGTTGATCCTGCCCAGCTTCAGTCGCTGGATAAAAAAGCAAGCTTTGCTGTCAATGGCGTAGATGTAAAGACGGGGAAAAAAGTAAAGCTGGGGTTCTGGTTCATCGGTGAAGACCTGGATGAAGTAAATTATGTAGATGAAGCTTCACAGGTTGCCATAGGATATAAAGACCTGAGCATGGCTACTACTGCTGATGCCATCGCTATTGACAATGCTGTAGCTAAAGCAGGCAGGTAGATTCCACATACAGGCAACGTATTGATTAACATATATCAAATCAACATTCAGATACATTTTACTGGTCAAAAGAGGTGTCTTCGGAAGGGGATGCCTCTTTTCCTTTTAAACCGATCCCTGGCCGGAAAAATAGTGATGGTCAAACGTAAGACGTGAAATGTGAGATCCTCACATTTATCGTCTGCCTGCCATGCCTACGGCAGGTAAACCAGTAGGCAAGTCTCACCTCTAACAAAGAAATACGAAAAATTATCGTTGACATAGCAATAGCTCTAACTATCTGCAGGGCGTGCAAATTGCATTTCATAAAGGCGTGCATAAAATCCATCCTGCTCCAGCAATGCTGCGTGAGTGCCGGCTTCTTTGATCTCTCCCTTGTCGAGCACCAGTATTTTATCTGCCTTGCGTATAGTAGAAAGCCGGTGTGCAATGACTATTGAAGTCCTGCCCTCTATCAAAGTATCAATAGCGTGCTGAATAAGCTGCTCACTTTCAGTATCCACCGAAGAAGTGGCTTCATCCAGGATCAGGATGGAAGGATTGTAGAGCAGGGCACGGATAAAAGATAATAGCTGCCGCTGGCCTAATGATAAAGTGCTTCCCCGTTCCATTACATTATAATCATAATTGCCCGGCAGTTGCATGATAAAATCATGCATGCCGATGAGCTTTGCGGCATGTATCACCGACTCCTCAGTAATGCTTTCATTCCGGAGCGTTACATTTTCCCTGATCGAGCCGGAAAAAAGGAATACATCCTGCAGCACAATACCAATTTTGCTGCGCAGCGCATCAAGCCTGTACTGCTCAATATTGACATCATCTATATAGATGCCTCCCTTCTGGATATGATAGAGACGATTGATAAGGCTGATAATGGAGGTTTTGCCGCTACCGGTATGCCCTACGATAGCCAGTGTTTCTCCCGGCTGGATAGTAAACGATATATCTTTCAGCACATAGTTGTCATCATTATACGCAAACCATACATGCTTAAACTCCAGCTTTCCTTTGATACCGTCAGGAGCATGATCGCCTTCTTTGACAATATAATCTTTATTGTCCATCACTTTGAAGATGCGCTCGCTGGCTACCATGCCCATCTGCAGCACATTAAATTTATCGGCGATCACACGCAGCGGGCGAAACAGCAGGTTGAGGTAAAGCATAAAGGCGATCATTATACCCAATGTGGCATCACCATCCACGGCGCCCTGCGCGCTCCACCATATCATCAGCCCCATAGAAACGGCAAGAATGATCTCAACAAAAGGGAAAAAGACAGAATATGCAAAAATGGCTTTGATATTGGCGTTGCGATGCTCCCTGTTTATTTTTTTGAATTTTGTAAACTCCCGGTCTTCCGCGGCAAAGGCCTGCACGATCGGCATCCCGGTAATATGCTCCTGCACAAAAGCATTCAATTGCGCTACCGCATTCCTTACCCTTTGAAAAGAAACATTTACGCTTTCTTTAAACCAGTAAGTGACGATAACAAGAACGGGCAGAATAGACATACAGACCAGCGTGAGCTTCCAGTCTGTAAAAAACATCACACCGAGAATAGCAAAAATAGAAAGCAGGTCCGCTATGATAGGTATAAGACCATCGGCGAAAATATCATTGATGGACTCAATATCATTAATCGTCCTGGTGGTGAGCGTACCTATAGGCGTTTTATCAAATTGGGAAAGATTGAGATGAACGATCTTCTTATACACTGCAGTGCGCATATCTTTCACCACCGTTTGCCCAAGCCAGGAGGTAAGAAAAGAAAAAGAAAAGCGAAGTGCAGTTTCCAGCAACAGCAGCCCGATCTGGATAAGAGTGATCAGTATGACCATCTGGGCAAAACCGCCTTTAATGTATTTATCAACGGTAAGCTGGATCAGCCATGGGCGCAATGGCGCCATGGCAGCCAGGATGATTGCCAGCAGGACAGAGGTATACATCTGCCTTTTGTAAGGAGCAGCATAGCTGAATACCCGCCGGAGTGAAGTAAAATCAAAAAGCTTTTTTGCCGGAGACCGTGCTGACATAATTAGGTTGCAAACCTACGAAAAAAATAACCGGTCGGATATTTGATTGCTTCCCCCTTGGAGGCATCTACCCTTGCATCAATGTACAATCCATAAAAATAGTATGATATGCTTTGATTACGAAAGTTTGAAAGACCCTCCCGTTACGGAAACTGACGGAATACTGTAAAACGTAATATTAATTCCGCCAGCAAAAGACCTATTGCTAAAAATACCAGGGGCTGAAATCTCTCCGTATAGCGACGGGTAACGGTTATATTTAGTTTTGTTTTTTCCAGTTGATCAATCTCACTGTAAATGCCTGCTAATGTCTGGTCATCTTTTGCCCGGAAATATTTCCCTCCGGTTTCAGAAGCAATTTCCTTTAAAAGCCCTTCATCTATATTCACCTTTTCCTGCTGCATGATCACCTGCCCGCCGGGGCCCTGCACCGGTGTATTGGCATACCCGTCTGATCCTATGCCAATCGTATATACTTTAATATTATAAGACTTCGCGATTTCCTTTGCCGTTTTGGGGTCAATCAATCCCCCGTTATTCTCCCCGTCTGTCAGTAATATCACGATCTTACTTTTAGCTTCGCTGCTGCGCAGCCTGTCAACACTGGTGGTAAGCCCGGAGCCGATGGCAGTACCATCCACCAGGAAACCGCCATCAATCTGGAGTATCTGCGATTCCAGCACAGTATGATCGCTGGTCACGGGACATTGTGTAAAACTTTCACCGGCAAAGATCACAAGTCCTATCCGGTCTGCAGGGCGGTTACGCACAAAATCCACCGCTACCCTTTTGGCAGCCTCCAGCCGGTTGGGGTGAAAGTCCTGGGCAAGCATGCTACCGCTGACATCAATGCATAGCACAATATCTATCCCTTCTCCCTCTACATTGCGCTCATCATTATGCGACTGCGGTCTCGCCAGCGCCGCTATGATCGCTGCCAGCGCAAGCATGCGCAGGGCAAGAGGAATATATCTCAGGTTGCTTTTGAAAGAACGTGTATTACGGAAGCTTTTCAGTGAAGACACAAGCATCGCTGCCCGCTTCCTGCTGCCATAGCTGATATACCAGCCTGCCAGTACAGGAATGATGAGCAAAAGGAACAATACTCCGGGGTATGCAAATTCAATATGTTCAAAATAACTTCTCAGCACCTTATGCTATTAAATTGTCCTGTTGTTTTATTGTCTTCTCCATAACAGCAATATCAGCTTCCGCCTGACCGGCTTCCGGCCGGTATTTTGCAAACTTAACGGCATCGGCTACACGCAATGTACCGGCAAGCACACTGATCAGATCCTTCGGCAATCCCTGGTTCAGCGTCACAAGTATTTCGTCAGTTGTCTTTTGCAGGAAGCCAGACCAGTATCTCCGTTCATTATAATTTTTAAAGATCCCGGTGAGCGTGCTGTAATACGGCTTCCATTCTCCCCGCTCAATATACCCTGCCTTTTTCAGCTCATTCAATTGCTGCAGCGCTTCTTCCAGGGGCGATCCCTTTACTTCCACCGGTTTCAGCGGCAAAGCTGTCCGCTTTCGCAACCTCATCCACAACCATACCAGTATCCCTATTAAAATAAGCGACAATGCGCCTGCTATCCAGTACCACCAGGAGGTTTCCTTCACAGGCACGTCTATAATATCTCTTATATCGTGATAAGCGCTGTCTGTAAGATGGACAGGGACTACCGCAAGGGAAAGTGGCGCTGAGCTGATTTTTTGTTTATCTGCCATCAGCGCAACAGGCGGCACAACCCATACCCCGGAATCAAAGCCCGTAATGGTAAATGACTGGCGATATGTTTTAACGGAACCTTCCAGCGAAGAGTCTATGGGCGACCTGTCTACTATTTCAAGATGATTAAAAGTGTCCGGCAGGTTGACCCAGCCTGATATGGAAGCGCCGGCAGGCAGCTTGCATATTATATCCAGCTTTACCTGCTCGCCTATCAATAGCCGGTCTTTATTTACTGTTGTGTGCAAAGACGCCTGCTGACCCAGTGCAGCAGCACACACAAAAAGAACCCCGATGATCATTAAAACCGTTACTTTGTATAGACAGCTCCCTTTCTTCATATTATTGATCAGTCCGGTATTTACCGCGGGGATTTCATGCGTTTCATAAAAAACTTCTGCAGCACTTTTACATAATCTTCATCGGTCCGCAGGTAGAGCAGGTCTGCCCCGGATTTTAAAAAAGAAAGCCTGCATGCTTCTTCATTTGCCTCAAACTGCCGGTGATAATTATATTGCACCATTTTATCGCCTGTATCCACCCATCTTGTTTTACCGGTTTCAGCGTCTTCTATCTGCATCAGACCTACGTCAGGCAGTTCCATATCCATTTTATCATACACTTTTATACCTATCACATCGTGGCGGCTGCCAGCCACACGCAAGGGATCATCGTATTGCTCTACCATAAAATCACTCAGAATAAACGCAATGCTTTTTTGCTTTACCGCATTATTAAAAAAACGGACCGCTTCATTAAGATTGGTGCCCCGGCGCTGCGGCTGAATGGTCAGCAGTTCCCTGACAATATATAATGCATGCTGGCGCCCTTTCTTGGGTGGTATATAAAACTCTACCTTATCGCTAAAAAAAATAACGCCTGCCTTATCATTATTATTCACTGCAGCAAAAACCAGCACCGCGCAGACTTCTGTTATCAGATCCTTCTTTCTCCTATGCACTGTCCCAAACAGGGAGCTCGCACTGATATCCACGAGCAGCATCATGGTAAGCTCTCTTTCCTCCTCAAATAATTTGCTGAAGGGCGTGCCCATCCTGGCAGAAACATTCCAGTCAATAAACCTTACATCATCACCTGCGCTGTATTCACGCACTTCTTTAAACGACATTCCACGCCCTTTGAAAGCAGTGTGATATTCGCCTGTAAATAAATTAGCCGTAAGCTTTTTACTTTTTATTTCAAGCTCTTTTACTTTTTTCAATATCTCCGCTACAGAAGGTGTGTCATCTGTGGCTGTTGACCTGGTATGTTGTTTATGCTTTTTCAGGATAATGATTTGTTTTATGGTACATTTACCGCCTTTAATATCTCGTCTACCACATTTTCCGCATTCACACTCTCTGCTTCCGCCTCATAAGTTAACCCAATGCGATGACGGATAACATCTTTTGCAATGCTCCTCACATCTTCCGGGATGACATAGCCACGTTTATTCAGAAATGCATGCGCTTTTGCCGCCAGGGCAAGGTTGATAGAGGCGCGTGGCGAACCGCCATAAGCGATCAGCGGCGCCAGCTTATCAAGCCTGTATTCGGCGGGGCGGCGGGTAGCGAATACAATATCAAGAATATACTGCTCTATTTTTTCATCCATATATATCTGCCGCACCAGGTCGCGGGCCTGCAATATTTCTATAGTGCTCACTATAGGCTCTATCTTGGGAAGCTTCAGCCCCTGCAGGCTCTGGCGCACGATGAGCTGTTCCTCTTCCCTGCTGGGATAATCAATCAGCACCTTCAGCATGAAACGATCTACCTGCGCCTCCGGCAGAGGATAGGTACCTTCCTGGTCTATAGGGTTTTGGGTAGCCAATACCAGGAATGGTTCATCCAGCGGGTACGTGGTTTCGCCAATAGTTACCTGGCGTTCCTGCATGGCTTCGAGCAAAGCGCTCTGTACCTTTGCGGGAGCGCGGTTAATTTCATCAGCAAGGATAAAGCTGGCAAATATGGGCCCTTTGCGCACCACAAATTCATGCTTTTGCTGGTTGTAGATCATCGTACCTATAACATCGGCAGGCAGCAGATCGGGCGTAAACTGTATACGGCTGAATTTCGCATTTACCGCCTGCGACAATGATTTGATGGACAGGGTCTTTGCCAGCCCCGGTACTCCTTCCAGCAAAACATGTCCATTGCTCAGCAATCCGATCAACAGCCGGCTGATCATATAATGCTGCCCTACAATGATCTTCGCTATCTCGGCTTCCAGCTTATCCACGAAAGCGGCGGCTGATTGTATTCTTTCATTTAGTTGCTTAATATCTTCTGCTGTTTGTAACATATAATCAGCTTAAGTTTATTTTCTGATGTATAAAAATAATAGCATTACCGTAAAATCTATGCATCCATCCCGGTGCTTTGTCAAACGTGAAACGTGAGAAGTGAAATATCCTTTCACATTTAGCCCCATCCGAATGGTATTCAGCCAGGCGGGCTCTCACTCTTCACGATAACAGACATAATTGATTGACCTAACTATTTGCCGGTTGCAAACGCTTTGCCAAAAAAGAAGTCATTCTTTTGCTTTGGTATCCACGACAATGGTCACCGGCCCGTCATTCAGCAAAGACACTTTCATATCGGCGCCGAAAATACCGGTTTGTATCTTCTGCCCCAGGGCTTTTTCCAACTGCTGTATCATTGCTTCATATAAAGGTATGGCCGCACCGCCTTTGCTGGCCCTGCTGTACGAAGGACGGTTACCTTTCCTGGTAGAGGCATGGAGCGTGAACTGGCTGACAAGCAAAATATTTCCCCCAGTATCTTTTACTGAAATATTCATGATGCCTTCCTCATCATCGAAAATGCGCATACCCACGATCTTACTGCTAAGCCATTCCACATCTTCGGCATTATCCGCATCTTCTATCCCCAGCAATACCAGCAACCCCGTTTTTATTGCTCCTGTTACTCTTCCTTCTACCACCACCGATGCTTCTGTTACCCTTTGAATAACTGCTCTCATTACTGTTATTAAGATCCGGAAAAAACTAATTTACCGGTGCAATATACTTCTTAGAGGGAGAATCTGCGGGGGTTTTATACCTTGCAATGAAACAAACGGTATGAGCGGTAAGCAATTTTGCCACGAATTCCAGCGTCCCGCGGAACGCGGGATGATTTTTGGATACAACAATTATTGTACAGAGTAAACTACGCCACAAATGAACGAATTGACACGAATGTATTGGTGTAAATTCGTGGCTTCGTGCGGGGCATAGAAAACACACAGGGGCGTTAAACAGCAAACCTAAATTATGAGCAAAGTATACATTCAGCAGGAAATCGTATTCAAAACAGCAAGGAGCGGGGGCAAAGGCGGGCAGAACGTGAATAAAGTAGAAACGATGGTAGAAGGCTATTTTGATGTGAAGTCATCCGCTATGCTGGATGAAGACCAGAAGGTGCTGGTATCAACCAGGCTGCGCAACAGGATCAACGCAGCAGGTATATTGCTGGTCAAATCACAGGAGGCAAGAACCCAGTTGGGCAACAAAAAGCTGGTAATAAAAAAAATGAACGAGCTCATCAATCAATCCCTGGTAAAGGCACCCAGCAGAATTGCAAGCAAGCCTACCAAAGCATCCAAAGCAAAGCGATTCGAAACAAAGAAACTCCGAAGCGGGATAAAGGAAGGCAGAAGGAAGATCAGACCGGATGAGGAATAACACCTGCACAAAAAAGGCGTACTATGAAAACAATATCCTCCCTGAGCGCCACACTCAGCAATACCATACTATTTACCAATGCCGGCTGTAACAGCATCAAAGGAAGAAAACCCTGTCTCCTGCACAACCTTGAGCTCCGATTAAAGGCGGCAACTATTGCCTGAAAAATTTCTTAAACACTGATGGCATTTTCTCTTTGCCCCGATGCATTATAAACCGGGCATACATTTTATTTCGTCCTGCTACTACAAATTATGTATTGCGGGCGCATTAAAGCGGTTATAAAATTGTATCGTAAAAATCTTATCCCCCTGTAGCCCTTTGCGGAGCACCATCATCCTGAAATTTTCGAGTACCGTCAAAAAAAACAAAAGTCATGGACAATCAAAACCCAACAACCGTCATTATCCGTCATACGGAAGGCCCCAAAAAGGGTAAAGTGGAAAAATTTGCAGTGAACAACCAGCTCGAGATCCGCATTGGCCGTGGCGATGCCAATACCATTGCCTTTGATCTTGCCGAAGATGCCATCAGCCGTGAGCATTGCCGTATTAAAGTAAATCCGCTCCTGCCCGACACTTATGAGATTACTGATCTGCAAAGCAAAAACGGCACTTATGTAAATGGTAAAGCCATTACCGAAAAAATTGTATTAATGGCCGGGGATAGTATCCGCCTCGGCAAAGAAGGCCCCTCTTTAGAATTCGACCTCGATCCCAAACCCGTTTCCCATATCAAAAAAACACGTATAGTTGATATTGGCAACCCTGCAGTGAAAGAAACTAAAATGCATGACACCGGGCTGAAGAGTGCCACATCGGCAAAAGCCACGCCGGCAAAAGAGACCATTGGCAAGCAAACAATGCAGCACATGCTGCAGCAGTCTGAGAAAAAAAGTAAAAAAGGCATGCTGATCTCCGCTCTGGCATTACTGATCCTGTTCTCTACCGCCGGATGGCTGATATATTCCAAGAAGCCGGCGCAGAAGATCATCAATGTTTATTCGGAGAAAAAAGATTCCGTATCCAAAGTGATGACTCCGGCCCAGGTCAATAAGGCCAATGAAAATAAGGTGGTATTCATAGAAATAGGCTGGAAGCTGGAGCTCACATCCACCGGAGACCCGTTATACCATGTATATGTGCCAAAAAAAGTAGGGGGCTCGGTATATTATTATGCAGCATACATAAAGAATAATGTAGGTGATATAGAGCCATTGCTTTCTACCAAGAGCGCAGCGCCGGCCGGTAGCAATCTTGTTCCTATCGGCGGGTTTGGCAGCGGAACAGGCTTTGTGGTGGATGAAAGAGGATTTATTATCACCAACCGGCATGTTGCCGCA
>MKWG01000024.1:0-136384 GCA_001899685.1 Sphingobacteriales bacterium 44-15 | reverse complement strand
CTTCATATTGAAGACGGTGTAACAATTACAGAAGATATGGTAAGCAGGTGGGTGCCTGCGGAAGCAATGAACTACAACCGCCAGTTGCTGGAATCCGGCGTGAAGCTGATAGACGGGAGCTCCTCATATATGGATGTAACATTTGCAAACAACTCCCTCCGTACACCGGCTAAGATAGTACGTATCAGCAATGTACATGATGTGGCGATGATAAAAATAGAGCTGCCCGAAACCCTGACCAAAGTACAAATGTTTGACAATTACAATGAGATAGAGCCAGGCAGTCCGGTAGTAGTAATGGGCTATCCCGGCATGTCGCCCGATCAGTATGTAGCTAACCGTTCACAGGATGCATTTAACAGGAATCCCAATATTGTAAAAGTGCCAGTTTCCACACTCAGCACCGGCAATATCGGCCGCCTGGTAAAAGGTAGCGCCAGCAGCAATAAGGTAGACGACTACCTGAGCGTGATGGGCGATTATTATCAGTTAACTATCAATTCTACAGGCCCCGGCAACAGTGGAGGGCCTATGTTTGACGACCAAGGCAGGGTGATCGGTATTTACTCGGCCGGCAGCGAACGCATGTCATATTCCATACCCATTAAATATGCCATAGACCTTATGGGCAGGCAGGAAGTAATTAAATGACAGGAGCTATATCTACCGGAGGTGCATGGTGCCTTTCTCATGCCGCCTTCTTTTTTTGACGGGTACTGCCACCAGGAGCCGCTGACCCCCGCCCGCCGGGGGTCGCGGTATGGCAGCCGTTCTTTAACTCCACAATCTTAAAATTATGCGCTTTCCCTGGCAAAAAAAAATACCGGCACACAACGCTGTTAAGGCGGAGCCTGCTGTTGAAAAAATTACATTTAATGTCTTCAGCTTTTCGGAATCAGGACCCACAAGAACATCCAATGAAGACAATATCATCTATTTTTCTCCTGATTCCAACCGAGAAATATTTTTCGCAATGGTAGCCGATGGAATGGGAGGGCACAATGCCGGCGAGATAGCCAGCAGCATTGCCTGCAGCGAGGCTGAAGACTACATACAACAGGAATGTCAGAACACTGATATACCTGTAATGCTCAACGGACTGATACAAACCATGCACTATTCCATCATCCATGCTTCTAAAAACAATGAAGCTTATAAAGGCATGGGCACAACAGCCACGGTGCTCTTTTGCAAAGAGAGGTGCGCCTGGTTGGCGCATGTGGGAGACAGCCGGCTCTATCATTATGATGGCAACATCCTGGCACAATGCACTACTGACCATACGCTGGTAAATCATATGGTAAAGGAAGGTAAGCTATCCGCCCGGGAGGCTGTTAATCATGATATGAAAAACATTTTGATGCAGGCATTGGGTACAGTCGAAAAGGTAGCGCCTGAAATCCTGCAAATTGATTTCTTACAAAAAGGGTATTATTACTTTTTGTGCTCAGATGGCATTTATGATGTGCTCAGTGATGCAGAACTCCATTCTATTTTCAATATGCAGGATGCTGCGCTCTCCATGGAATGCATTAAGGCGCTCTGCTATGAGCGAAAAGCAAAAGACAATATTTCCGCAATGCTGATAGAAGTTGTCGCGAAGAAAACTCATACAGGCAATACAGTTACCAGAGAACAAAACACTATGTTATGAGCGAAGTATTTAATGAACAATATGTAATACGTGAAAAGATAGGGGAAGGCGGCATGGGGACAGTATACCTGGCAGAAGATATATTGCTGGAACGTCCTGTGGCTATCAAAGTGCTGAACAAACCTGTGAGCGCCACTCCCGAATCGCTTGAGCCCCGCTTTCAGCAGGAAGCGCTGGCCCTGGCGAGATTGAATCATCCTAATATTACCCATCTGTATGCATTTGCGCCCAAACAGGATACATACTGGATGGTGATGGAATATGTGGAAGGCAAAACGCTGGAAGAGTGGTTGCGGTTCCACGACTCGCTGAACGTATGCACCGCATGCAGCATACTTGTGCAAATGCTGGACGGGTTGGAACATGCGCACCGCAAAGGTATTATCCACCGCGACCTCAAACCTGCCAATGTTATGATCTCCGCAGACGGCGAAGTAAAGATCATGGATTTCGGTATAGCCCGCATAAGAAATTCCCAGCGATTGACGCAATTGGGTAAAAGCGTTGGTACGCTTGAATATATGGCGCCGGAGCAGATACAGGGTAAAGAAGGCGACGAACTAACGGATATATATGCGGTGGGGAATATATTATATGAGCTGTTGAGCGGCCAAACACCTTTTAAAGCCGATACCGATTACCACCTTATGAAAGCAAAGCTGGAAGAAAAAGCGCCGCATCATCCGGCGTTAATAAGCAAAGCTTCAGCTCCTTTGCAGGAAGTAGTATTCAGGGCACTGGAACGTAATCCGCAGAAGCGCTATTCCTCTGTAAAGCTTTTTAAAGAAGCGCTATTAAAGAACACCGGGAACGATCTTTTTGCTTCAAACGATCTCATGGCTGCGCTCCGGTCCCGGCAGGATCAACTTCCGGCGACGCAGGAAGTAAAAGCAGCATTGCCCAGGATCAGGGCGCTGCTGGCGGGAGTCGCATTACCCTCCGTTAAAATACCCGGCATACAAGTAAAATCCCGGTCTGGCGATTCCAAGAAACTTAGTATTGCAGGCATTGCTGCTTATCTGAAGGATTGGAATGTAGAAAAGTCAGTGAAGCTGCTCATTGCCATTATCATCCTATGTGCCGCATTGATCACCTGGAATTATATAAGCGCTGATGATGCAACAACGCTATCGGGCAAGCCCGGTATTCCGTCAGCGGATATGCAGGCTGCAGCCAACCCGCAGGCACAACCGGCGCAAAAGCAAACGGGAATTATTGAAACTCAGCTTATTGAAAATCATCGCCCGGAACTTCCCTTTGAGACAACTGCGCCCAACGAAAAAAATGAGCGTTCGGAAAAAAAAGAACCTCCTCCTTCCCGGGATACCAGGAAAAAAGACAATCCGCCTGTGAAGAAATCGGAGGCAGATCGGCCGGCCCAAAATGAGCCGTTGCCGCAGGAGCCTGTGAAAGAGGAAAAGCCGCCCGCAGAAACTAAGTCACAAACACCTTCCGCACCCGTAAGCATCCCGGAGGGAAGAAGTGTACGCGTTGTGCTTGACGAAAATATAAGCTCCGAATTAAAAAGCAAAGATGGCAGCACAGTTGCGCTGCACTGCGAGGAAGATATTAAGGTAACCGGAACGGTTATCATCAAAGAGGGGGCAATGGTTATTGGTAAAATCGTAGATGTAGAACCCTCTGGCAAAAGGAGGAAGGCGCTGGTGGGTTTTGTTATACAAAAAATAAAAGCAGCCGATGGCCGGCTTATAAGAGTACATTCGGAACGATTCAGGTTAAGATCAGCCAATCCGGGTGAGCCTGCTGTTTATAAAAGCGGAACATCTTTTACCGTTACCTTAGGAAAGGGAACGGTTTTTTGATAATGATGATATATAAAAATAAAGTGAGGTGATTAAGCACCCCACTTTAAAAATTGCGATTCTTCCGGGCTCATAGTTTTACATGCGCCCAGTTCTCTTTGGTTTTTATGCGATGTATCTGCATATCTGATACACCGAATTTTTTTGCAATTGCTTTCAGCGTTTTTTTCTCCTTCAGCATTTGCTTAATGACCTTCACTTTTTTAATATCCAGCTTGGCGCCTTTTATTGTCGGGTTGTCCTTGCGCCGCTTTATTGCCGCTTTCACCCGTGGGTTTTTCATATTGTGCGCGGAAACCTCATCCTGGGTAGCCCATTTGAGGTTAGTATATTTATTGTTCTCATAATTGTGGTCGAGATGAATAATAAATTGTTGTTTGCCCCTGGGCTTCGGCAGAAAATGCTGCGCAACGAGACGATGAACAAGCGCTGTAAAATACTGGTCGTTCAGCTTTTTTCTCCAGATAGGATAATTTGCCTGCCTGCTAAGCTTTAAAATAAATCCGTCAGCAAGTCTTTTGTTGTATTTAATAATCCTGCCGTGACTGGAGATGGCATACTTATACCACACTGCTCCTTTTGTTTGATGTTCAGGCAAGTCCTTCCAAACTTCGTTTGGAAGCATTTTAATGGATTCCCTGATAGCCATTGGTTGTAGGTTTTTTTGTTTTTGGATTAAATAAATAGTTCAAAAGCTAATAATTTTTTCACAGCGTTAAGCTATGTTCTTCTAGATTTGGCTGAGATATTTTTCAATGGTATACCATAGGTTTACTCATTGAAAAAATGATTGTGGGTTTTACAGCAGAGCAGCTTTGCCGAAGTTACAACATGATCTGATTATTATCAGATTATTAAAAAGAAATATTTTAGATTTTTAGCCCTTCCACCAGTATGACAATCATATTGTCTTCCAGTTGTTCTGCCGAGATTCTTTCGAGCGACCGGTGCCAGGATTCTATACCGCTCACGGCATGAAGCATAATCAGTACGGCAGTGGAAGCATCTATGGGCTTAATTTGCCGTTTCCGTATTCCATCTTCAATAATATTGGCCAAACGCTGACGGTACGCCCGCCGTTGGGTCTTAAAATTGGACAGGTAAGGCTCTGTAAGATGTCGCCATTCCCGGTCGGCTACCTGTACTTCCTCATAGTTGTTAAGCATTTGCTGAATATGAAACCTGAGGATGGCTTTGATCTTCTCAATGGCATTTTGCTGGTTATGCTCAATTTTCTCCAGGTGGGAAGTAAGCAGGTTAGCAGTGCGAAAGCAAATGTCCTGCAGTATTTCTGCTTTCGACTGGATGTGATTATATAAGCTTGCAGCCTCTACGCCCACCTCTTCGGCAAGATCTCTCATGGACGTTGCTGCGAATCCTTTTTCGCGGAACAGCCTCGCAGCCTTTCCGATAATAACTTGCTTTTTAGATCCGTTCCGCTGGGTTTTAATGGCAGGCATTTCAGTTGGTTTTATTAGGCTAAAAATACCTAAGGGTTCTACAATGGGGTATCACAGCCATCTTATCTTTTAAAAAGAGAAGATAAAACAAATTCCTCAATTAAACGACCATGTAATGCTTCCGTTTTTTTCATCCTTCAACGCTATCCCCTGCCGGAGCAGTTCATTCCTGATCTTGTCGGAAGTGGCAAAATCCTTCCTGGACCTTGCTTCCCTTCTTATTTGTATCAGGAGATCAATTACCCCGTCTAATACTCCTCCTTCATTGCCCCTTTCATCTTTAAGTCCAAAGATATCCAGCAGGTAGACCCTGAACTGTTTTTGAAGCAGCTCCAAAGTCCCTTTCCTGATGCTGCCCAAAGCTATCTGTCCTCCTTTGATGGAATTAATAACAGGAACAAGCTCAAACATATTGGCCAATACCCGGGCTGTATTAAAGTCGTCATTCATTGCCTCGTCAAATCCCGCCATGAGTTCCCTGCAGTTGTTGTCCAATGCCTCGTCTATCGTATCTTCGTTGTCAACTATGGATGAAAGATCTGTTTTTTCAAGCGCTTCGTACGCTTCCCATAGCCTTTTTAACCCCTTTTCCGCAGCCTGCAGCGCCTCATTGCTGAAGTCGAGCGTGCTTCTGTAATGTGTTTGCAGCATAAAAAAGCGAACGGTCATAGGTAAATAAGCTCTTTCCAGCAGCTTATGGTTTCCCGTAAATAATTCACCCGGGAGAAACCCGTTACCTGCACTCTTACTCATTCTTGCGCCGTTTACCGTAAGCATATTGGTATGCATCCAGTAGCGGGCAGGGCTGACATGGTAACAAGCCTGCGACTGCGCTATCTCATTGGTATGATGCGTTGCCGCCAGATCCATCCCCCCTCCATGTATATCAAATACTTTACCGAGGTATTTGCTGCTCATGGCCGAGCATTCAATATGCCAGCCGGGAAAGCCCATCCCCCAGGGAGAAGGCCACTGCATGAGGTGTTCGGGCTTGGCTTTGATCCACAATGCGAAGTCGAGGCGCCCTCTTTTTTCGTCCTGCCCGCCCAGCGCTCTTGTCCCTTCCAGCAGGTCTTCAAGCTTTCTGTTGGTAAGTATCCCGTAAGGTTTTTCTTTGTTATATTTTTCAACATCAAAATATACCGTGCCGTCAACCACATAGGCATATCCGTTGGCAAGGATATGCTTTACCATTTCAATCTGCTCAGAAATATGCCCTGTTGCAGTAGGCTCGATAGTGGGAGGAAGGGTATTGAACAGCTCCATTACCTTATGAAAGCCGAGAGTATACCGTTGTACTATTTCCATTGGCTCCAGTTGCTCCAGCCTTGCCTTTTTTGAAAACTTATCATCTCCCTCATCCCTGTCGCCCTCAAGATGCCCTGCATCAGTGATATTCCGCACATATCTTACTTTATAACCCAGGTATTTTAAATACCGGTAAATGATATCAAAAGAGATGAAAGTGCGGCAGTTGCCAAGGTGAACATCACTATACACGGTAGGCCCGCAAACATACATGCCCACATATCCAGGCGTGAGAGGGGTAAAAATTTCCTTTTGCCTGGTCAACGAATTGAAAATCTTCAGTTCAGCCATATTCAATTTTGATAGTACGCGCAAATATAAACGAATAAGCTTGCCCGGTAAACAACCGGCATAGTTCAATTTTTCGCAGGCGGGTGGTGACACCCGCCCGTAGAATCGCTACTGGTCGGTGCCCGCCCGACTGAACATCGTTCGGGCCGGTCTCACCGACCGGAAAGTTGTGCAGAAGCGAAAAATTGAAATGCCCCCTGAACAACCTGCGCCGGCATTATTTCAGTCGCCGGACGTTGAAATATCGGCAATAACGGGAATATGATCGGAGAGCACCACAGGTATTCTTTGAGATTGAATAATATGAAGCCTTGGGTCTGCAAAAATATAATCAATCCTGAGCGTAGAAAGGTTGCGCATGAAGCTGGAGGAGAAACTGAAAAAAGTTTGTCCCAAACCAAAATTCTTTGATAAAAAAGCATCTTTTTTGTCGCCGCGGGCAGAGAAATACGCATAGGAATTAGGCACATCATTCAGATCGCCGCAAAATATTTCGGGGTAAGGGCTTTCATCAAGCATGCTCCTGATAAAATCAGCCTGCAACCCTCTCCGTTCAAAAGCGGTTCTCATTTTACGAAAAATATTTTTAGAAGCACCCAGCCGTTCGTTAGGGTCATTCTTAATTTTTGAAATATCCTGGTAATCCCTTTGCATAAATCCAAAAGACTGGAGGTGTGCAGTAAATATCCTGAGCGTATCCTTTCCAATGGCCAGGTCTGTAAAAATCATGCTTTCTGTATTATCTGCCTCAGCTTTGTTCAACGGGAATATCCCGCACCTGGCAATAGGGAATTTCGAAAAAATTGCCGTTCCGTTAGACAAGTGATCCCTTCGCTCTGCGTCTCTCGAAAAATAGAAGAACGGATATCCCATGTGCCTGGTCAGATGCCAGATGCTGTTAAAATATTTCCCGGAGTCTGCCGTCATAAATTCCTGGAGAGTAAGCACATCCGGGCTGTACGTTTGAATAAGATCAAACATTTTCATGTGGGTTAAGGTCAGCCCGGTTTTTTTTATTTTGTCATCTTCACCCATAAAGCTTCTCACATTCCACGTCATTATCCTGACGGAGCCGGGCTTTTTCTTTTCTTTATCAAAGCCTTTCCCTATGTGCATGGCAAAGACAGCACTGATGCTTTTCCACCCTACAAGCAGGCAAATAATGGTCAGCCAGCTCCATCTGGACCTGGAAAAAAGAAAGAACACTAAAAAGGCGAGTAAGATAAGGCACAGGTAAGGGAATAATAATCCCAAAAAGCCGAAGAACCACCAGTTGGAAGGATTTAAAAAAGGAGACAGACATGCTGTAAGGAAAAAAGCTGCAAAAATGAAGTATATAAATACCGCAAACCGCCTGGTAATCTTACGGACCATTCCTGTAATTTATAAGTCTTCTTCACTGGCGCGGCGAAGCAGTTCTTTTTCTTCGCTTGTCAGGTTTTGAAATCCTTTTTGATTGATCTTATCGAGTATTTCATCTATTTTTTGCTGGCTGAGGTTAGGCTTTTTGCTATAAGGTTCTATGCCCTGGGTATCGTAAAAGATCTTTGCCCTTTCAGCATTTTGCCCCGGGGCTTTATCCGGGTTGAACAAATCGAAAAACCAGTTATACAGCTTTGACATCCAGGCGCCAGGATTATATCCTTTATTCAGAAGATTTACAAAAAGAAAGCCGCTTCCTCCCGCAGCCAGTTCTGCGCCGTAAGCTGCAGGATTGGCAAATGAAGTGCCTGCAAAATTGATTACGGCATACACCACTGTTAATACCCATAAAGGAATACCGCCATTCAACATCGGGAATATACGGTAACGCGGAGCTACCGCAGTGGCAGCAACGGCAACAGCCATCACAGAGCAATTTGCCCCGGCAAGGGTCATAGCGGAAGCTGTGGCGGCAAAAGCACCGACAAGATTACTGCTTAATAAATAGACGACAGCCCCGGCTACTCCTCCATATATATATAGCGGCACAAGCTTATTGCCCCCCAGCAGTGACTGCACAATAAATCCAAAACCCCAAAGCCATAGCATATTCGCTACTAATCCCCAGATGTCTATATGAGAAAACATAAAACTGATCACTGTCCAGGGGCGCGTTGCAAACCGCGAGACATCCGCCGGTAATACGAACCAGTCGGCTACCTGCGTTTTATACAGTGCAGTTTCCAGCCCCGAAACCTGGTAAACGGAACGGATAAAAAAGAGGACAGTAGTGATAAGCACGTTAATAATAATGATCCTGACCAGAGCATCATTATCGGCCCCGAAAAAGACTTTCGGGCTTTTTGCTTGTTCTAACACACCCATACCATATTATATTTTACAGCCTGTTTCAATCAGAGCATAAATTTACTAATAAAATTTTCTGCGGTTGGTTTTATTCCAGTAGAATACCAATAAAAATCCAACCAGGGCTCCTCCAAGATGAGCCCAGTGCGCCACCTCATCACCGGCAGAATTCCTGACCCCGGCAAACAGCTCCATGGCAGCATAGAATATTACAAACCATTTTGCTTTGACTGGCAGGAAAAAATACAGGTAAATAAGACTGTTGGGGAATAAATATCCAAACGCGGCAAGGCAGCCAAATACAGAACCGGAAGCGCCAAGCGTAGCGGTGTTCAATAAAAATCTCGGATTTTGGAAAAGCTCCTTTTGTGCTTCTGCAGGGTATGCTTTGACAGCTTCCAGCACAGCATTATTTTCATAATAAAGCACCCCGAGATGCAATAACCCGGCTCCGATACCGCATAACATGTAAAAGATCAAAAACCTTTTAGCCCCCCAGTAATTTTCCAAAACACTACCGAACATCCATAAAGCAAACATATTGGAAAACAAATGAAAAAAACTTCCATGCAAAAAAAGATAGCTCACTATCTGATGAGGCTTAAAGTATATGGAGCGAACATCATGCAACGCGAAAAAATTCTCTATTGAAAATGTTTCATTACCGCCAAAAACATTTTGTGCTAAAAATGCCAGCCCGTTAATAATAAGCAAGTTTTTTACTACTAAGGGCAATACCTGAAATCCACCCGGTCGAAATTCTGTCATAGATAGTTAATTAGCTGCGAATTTAAACCATGAGAAAGAAATAGCAAGCCTATACCTTTTAAACAGGCTTTACTATAACATTATCTTAGTGTCAGCCTTACCACATTTTCAATATGATGCGTATGAGGGAACATATCTACCGGCTGTACTTTTTCAACGCTGTACAGACCATCCAGCAACTGCAGGTCCCGCGCCTGGGTAGCGGTATTGCAGCTTACATATACTACTGCAGGCGCACGCATCTCGAGTATTTTTTTTACCAGCTTTTCGTGCATCCCTGCCCTGGGAGGATCGGTGATCACCACGTCCGGCTTTCCGTGAGCCCGGAAAAAATCATCATTACATATATCCACTACATCTCCTGCAAAAAAGGAAGCATGCTCAATATCATTCAGCCGTGCATTGATCTTAGCGTCTTCTACTGCTTCCGGTATGACTTCCACCCCTATAATTTTTCTGGCCTTATTGCTAAGGAAAATACCGATACTCCCCGTCCCGCAATAGAGGTCATACAAAAGTTCATTACCTGTAAGCGACGCAAAATCCCTGGTTACCTGGTACAGCTTTTCTGCCTGCCGGCTATTGGTTTGAAAAAAAGATTTTGGCCCGATTATGAATTTGAATTGCTCCAGTTGCTCCGTTATATATCCTTTGCCATACCAGGTTACCGGCTCCAGGTCATGAAGACTGTCATTATACTTGGGGTTGATGGTATACAAAAGCGTTGATACACCGGGCACTTTATGCAGCAGGTGCCTGAATAAGTTCTCCCGCTCTTTCTCGTCGTCATAGCCGAAACAGATATTTACCATTACCTCACCGGTGGTGGTAAGACGTATGATCAGGGTTCTGAGCCAGCCGGTATGCTGCCTGATATCGTAGAAGGAGTAATTATTCTGAAGGGCAAAATCTCTTATTGTGTTCCTGATCAGGTTGGCAGGTTCCTCCATCAAATGGCAGGTATGGATATCAATGATCTTATCAAACAGTTTGGGTACATGAAAGCCAAGGGCAGGCTCCTCCCTGTTGCCTTCCGCTGATGCATCACCCGCACGCAGCTCCTCCCAGGTTTTATACCGCCGGTTGCTGAAAGTAAATTCCAGCTTATTCCTGTAGCGGGTGCTGTTTCCGCAGCCTATGATCGGCATTACCGGGGGTAATGCAATATGGCCCAGCCTTTTCAGGTTCTGCTCCGCTTCATTTTGCTTGTACTGCAACTGCTGCTCATAGGGCAGCATCTGCCATTTGCAGCCCCCGCAAATGCCAAAATGCTCACAAAATGGGGTTGTTCTCCGGGTGGAAAGAGAATGAAAATGAACGGCTTTACCCTCAGCCCAGTCTTTTTTGCTCCTGGTAAGCATTACGTCTACCACATCGCCCGGCACTGCGCCTTCTATAAATACCACTTTACCCTCTACCCGGCTTATTGATTTCCCTTCAGCGGCATAATCCTGCACGGCAACCTGCTCAAGTACCCGGGAACTGTTTCTTTTTCTGGTCATGAAGGGCAAAAATAAGGCGACTTAAGATGAGTTTGGAGTTTAACCTTGAGATAATCCGTGGATTGAAGACAAAAGGGGTGGCAGATAAGTTGATCTTTTTTAAAATGGCAGAAAAAAATTAGCAATAATTTAAAGTTTTTTAAAAAACAATCCTACATTTGACGTCAGGATAAAAAAAAGAAGGTCTTCTGTAGACACAGATGACCTCTAACGATTGCTTGCCATATGAAAATTCTTAAATAAGTCTTTTTCTGTTGGATGATCACATTTTTTGTGTCATCCGGATGCCTCTAACTCACTTGCCACTTTCTTGCTTCACGATTGCTTGTCTTTGTTTTCTCATTGACAGTGTAAAAGTAATACGGCTTTTTGGCGCATACAAAACAACTTGTTTGTAATTTTATCATGTCAAACGCCTGTTTAAATTTGTGAAACCCTTTATGGGATTGAGTTTTAGGAGAAAATCATTATGACGTCCAACAGTTCTGCAGATGCTTTATTTCAGTTGATTTGCTCATTAGAGAAATCGGAAAAAAGGCATTTTAAACTATACATCAAAAGAAGCTCAGGCAAAGAAGATCTGAAGATCATTCAGCTCTTCGATGCGTTGGATAAATTACCGGAATACGATGAAAAACAGCTCCTTAAGAAGCTGAAAGGCGTTACCAAGCCACAATTATCCAATTTAAAGAACCATCTTTACAAGCAGCTCCTGGCGAGCCTCCGCCTGTTAAAGACTACAGAAAACACAGATCTTCAGCTCAGTGAGCATCTTGACCACGCCCGGCTGCTATATAATAAAGGACTTAAAATACAAAGTCTCAGGATATTGGAGAAAGCGAAGGAACTCGCAAAAACCAATCAGAAATTCAACTTCCTGGCCCAGGTGATCTCCCTGGAGAAAAAAATAGAAACCCTGCATATCACAAGAAGCACGCTTGAAAAAACAGAGCACTTAACAGAAGAAGCTATTGAAATAAGCAGTCATATAGACAGGGTTACCCGTCTGTCCAATCTTGCATTGCTTTTATACAGGTGGTATGTGAAGTTTGGACACGCAAGAAATGCGCATGACGAAAAAGATATAAGAGCATTTTTTAAAAGCTATATCCCTACCGACAGGAGTGCCATCCAGGGGTTTTATGAAAACCTGTATTTATACCAAAGCTATTGCTGGTACGCATTTATCCGCCAGGATTTCCTCATGTATTACCGCTACAGTGTAAAGTGGATCAATCTTTTTGAAGAAAACCCTTCGATGGTAGCAGTAGAGACCGGGCATTTTGTAAAAGGTATGCATAATCTCCTGAACGCTCATTTTGACCTGAGGAACTTCAGGGAGTTCCAGGGAACCCTGCATAAGTTTGAAGCTTTTTCAAAAACACCTGTAGCCAATCATCATGATAATTTCAGGATCCAGACTTCCATCTATATCAATGTGGCCAGGCTCAACTGGCACCTGATGTCCGGCACCTTTAAAGAAGGTCTTGCGATCGTTCCCGAAATAGAAGCGAGACTGAAGGAATATGAATTATATGTTGATAAGCACAGGATACTTGTATTTAACTACAAAATAGCCACGCTTTATTTTGGCGCGGAACAATACGGCACTTCTATTGATTACCTTCAGCGTATCATTAACGGGTCGCAGGACCTCAGGAACGATCTGCAGTGTTATGCCCGGCTGCTGCACCTGATGGCGCATTATGAATTAGGCAACTTCGATATCATGGAGTCTCTTACCAAGTCTGTATATCGTTTTATGGCCAGGATGAAAAACCTGACGGTGGTGGAAGAAGAGATGTTCCGTTTCCTGAAAAGATCTTTCAGCCTTTCTCCCCGCCAGCTAAAGCCCGAGCTTGAGAAGTTCTTAGACAAGATAAAGCATCTTGAAAAGAACCGTTTTGAAACAAGGGCCTTTGCATACCTTGATGTAATATCCTGGGTGGAAAGCAAGGTATACGGCAAATCCCTCAGCGCTGTTATCCACGAAAAGCATCAGCTAAGCAGCAGAAAAGCACTGCCGCATCCGAAAGAAAAAGTTTTACAAAAAGCGTCCTGATCAGGCATGAAATGTCAGACGACAGACGTGAGATTTGAAGGGCTCTCACGTCTATCTTCTCTCTTTTCTCGTCTTACAACAACCCGCTCCTTAAAAATTGTACTGCAGCCCGATGCTGCTGATCAAAAGATTGGTGTTTCTTGTAAACGTAGGAGCGGGATAGGCTTCTTTATTAGAAGAAGATTTAAGCGCCCATTCCCCGATAAATGTACCTACGAGATCAAGTTTACGGGTTATGGCATACCCGACAGCAGGCGCTATGGCAGGGCCAAGCGTGCGATCCTTGTGTATATAAGCTGCACCTACATTTACTTCAATAAACCATCCTCCCACATCATCACTAAAGCCATGTATCATGTAGCGGGGAACTCCAAAATTGAAACGGTAGCCGCCCGTTAACAGCAAAGCGCTGATATTATCATAATTGCCACCGTCAAAACCTTTGAAAAAACCTCCGTCGGTGGGAGCGCTATGGGTAGCCCTGAAAGTGATCACATATTCATTAAAAACATCTTTATTACGGTGAGCCGTAAACATAAGCTTAGCTGCAGCGCCCACCCCATATCGTCCCGGGTAGTCTGTAGCATTAAAATGGCCTTCTGCAAGTACTGAGAAACGGGGAGATTTCAGTGGAAAACTGAGGTTTTCTGCATTAGTTTGGGCTGACAAATTCCCCGCCAGCAGCCAGAGGCAGCCGCTCAGGGTTAGAAACATTCTCTTCATATAATCCGGTTTGGGTTAAAACAATGATACCTGCCGGTTAATGGCGATATCTGTCAAATCGGTCTCACGGATATACAATCAGAGGATCATCTCTGAAAATGGAGGTTTGAATTCATACGGATATTATGACTAAGTATTTTGGGAAATACCTTGTATATCATACTATGACGATAAATTTTGGAAGATCGTTTGCACGATGCATACAAATGTAGAATAATAGCAGGAAAATCCAGTGCAGACGGACTGTTTGGAGAAATAAATTAATATATATCAACTCTTTACTACGGTAATTGAACAGAGAAGAAAAAACTGTAAAAAAGCAGGATTCAGGAAAAATCCAGGATCCTCCACAGGAGCGGGCTTACTTTTTTTACTTCCGCATTGATTTTTTTCCCTGCTTTTAGGGCAGCGTCGCTGCAAACGGTATCACTTACAATGGCTTTCATTTGCTGGTCTTCATTTTTATTGTATAAAAATTTCTCTCTTCCCCTGGGAGAGGCTTTCTGCACATTTAATGAAAGTATGCTATAGCCTTCCTGCATATCGTAGGGTTCAATGCTCTCGACAACGGCAGAGATCAATGCGATGTTTGGGATTATCTGTACCATCATACAAATTTATCACTATGCAGACAGGATGGCGTATTTCAATTTTTGGGGGCTGACCAAAAAGGTCGTTGAACGTATTCTAGGGAGGAACGACCGAAGCAATCTCATTGAATGATAGAGGTTTGAGTATTGAGATTGCTTCCCTTCGTTCGCAAGGATGACCTTTTGGGTCAGCCCTTTATTTCTTTTTGGCACTATTCTTTTTACCGGGAACAGTTGCTGCGCCTGTTTTTACATATATATCCGCCGTAACTTTTCCCTTTGCAAATTTTATTTTCCGGAGCGCTACCCTGGTATCAAGTCCTCCATAGCTCTTACTGTTGGGTTTTGTTGTCCTGCTGAATGTTTTCCTCTTTGAAGTACCGGGCCATACATCACCGGCATCGCCGGAATTTTTTCCTTTCTCCAGGTCCTGCCTGCCATCCGCCTGCACAAGGGCCACTTTATAATGCAGCTCATTGCTGTTATCATCTATTGCATCATCAATATGATATACCAGCAATCCTTCACCCGGGAGAAATTTATCATAATTCTTTTGGGTGCGGTTTTCAACGAGAAAATATTCATTGCCCGGTCCGCCATCCTTCCAGAGACGGTATATTGTTTTCCCCGCCTGCACACCATCAATAACAACATTAGCCTTATTATTGCTTTGATTAACAGTAGTAACCCAGTTTTGCTGCATTTTACACCACGCGCAGGGATGAGCCGGTGTTGCCCCGTCATTATTCCAGCTACCCCCGGACATCAGGCACCAGTTGCCGATTCCTTCACTCGTATAATCCACGTCGTACAGATCGGGGAAACCAAACAGCAGGTGCCCCAGTTCGTGAGCACAAACCCCCAGTTCACAATCTTCAGGCACCGTTAAATAGGCATAAATATGTGTGCCATCTGCATTGTATACTTTAGGCAATACCCATTTATGGCTCCAGATATCGTTGCGGCTGCCCGTCACTTCAGCCCCCGGTCCTGCATGTATTACCACAAAAGCATCAACATATCCATCGTTGTTATTATCATAAGTGCTAAAATCCACATAAGCATTTGCTGCTTTAGCAGCATCTTCCGCAAGTGTTCTTGCATTGGGAGAGGCATTCCCGGTACCACTGTCGCCGTGCGCGTACTGGCTTAATTTTTTGGGCATTCTGTAGGGACCCGCCACCTGCCCTGTGATATTTACAAGTCCGCCTGTTACCTCTGTATAATATTCTTTCACGCTTCCTGTAGGTATAACTCCCTGGCTGAAAAAAAGATCCTGGAACCTTTTCTTTGTCTGGCTCATAGGCTTATCACTGAAGTCAACAAGTATTACCGCTACCTTCAGATCACCACGCAGCGGCGCTCTTTCCGCGCTGCGGGTTCGTATGCCCTGGGCAGAAGTTCCCAAAGCAAATACATTACCCGGCTGGAGCAAACCGTCGTTGAAACCAAGCTTCGTTTTGCCAAGCGGCCTGATCAGATTACCCAGCACGGAGCTGCCGAGATCTCTTTTCAACTGGTTTAAATCAGCTTTGAGCTTATCCTTAAGCCCGGGGCTTGGTCCTATCATACACCGCTGCCCGTTGTTGCTTGCCGCAGCTTTTTTAAGAATGTAGAGATAGTCCTTAACAAGTGGAGACAACTTATGTTTCATGATAATACAATTTAGAAATGGCGAATACGTGCTGACCAGTAATGGTCTGTTCTGCAACATGGGAATACGGAAAAAGTCAGGGGGGATTACCGGCGGGAGGTTTGAGGATATAAATATACAGTATCTGTTTTGTGATATCAATACCCCGTTAATGGTAGAGGGGGGAAACGACAAACGTGAGACGACAAATGTGAAACGACAAATATGAGAGATGCTTTCACGTCTCACATCTCTCCTTTCACGATAATATGGCAAAAGCCGGTTAAGCAATTACTCAACCGGCTTTCGCGCTACTGGTTTATATAATTCTTACAGCTTTCTGATCTTAATATTTTTATACCATACTTCATTTCCATGATCCTGGAGCGAGATATGTCCTTTCTTCGACTTGGCAAAGCCTGGCATATTTTTAAATTTGCTTCCGGCTACCAGGGCATCCCAGTTGGCATCCCATAATGTGGTAGACACTACTTTTACGCCATTCTGCCACAGCTCCAGCTTACCTTTCTGCAACTTAATTTCTATACTGTTCCATTCTCCGGCAGGCTTAACGGTTTCTGGCTTGCTGGTAATAAGGTCATACAGGTCGCCCGCGCGATGCTTGATTATCTTGGCATCGGGATGTCCGTTATTGTCCAACACCTGCATTTCGGGACCGGTATGGTAAGAGCGTTCATGCTCAGGACCTTCCTGTACCAGGAATAATACCCCGCTATTACCGTTTTGCGAAATTTTCCAGTCGAGCTTCAAATCAAAATCTCCATATTCGCCTGCGGTAGTAGCATCGCCACCTGCACTTTCACCTTCATGCTTTGTCAAATGCAGCGTTCCGTTATCTGCTTCCCAGGCTGAGCCCAGACTGGTCTTATTAAAGGAATGCCAGCCATCGGTAGATGTACCGTCAAATAATAAAACCCAGCCGGCATTTTTTTCTTTTTGCGTTAAAACATTGTCTTTCTTCTGGGCTTCTGCCTGATATGGCATTGCCGACACTACAAGAAACATACTGGTCACAGCAAGCACTGATGCAATCTTCATTATTGTTATTTTATTGTCAGGATATATTTTACCATCGCTTCAGCATCCGGCTCAGATAAAGTAGGATGAGGCGACATAGGGATCTGCCCCCAAACACCTGATCCGCCTTCCATTACCTTTTTAGCCAGCGCAGGGATATCCTTTTCTTTATACTTCTTGGCAACTTCTGCATAAGCAGGTCCCACCAGCTTATCCTTATCATGATGGCAGGCACGGCAGTCAGAACCTTCTAATAATGCCTTCCCGTCCTTAGCCGCCGGAGCTGCTGCTGCAGTAGTAGCGGCTGCCCCGTTATCTGTTGCAGCGGCCGGCTTTTGTGCATCGCCGCCAATTTGTGGATTCACACTCGAACTTATAGGTTTTTTTTCTTCTGTCGGTGCGCTACCGCAGGCATAACAAAAGGCTAACAAAAGAACTGCCGATGTAATTTTTTTCATGCTTATTTATCAATTTTAATTTTTTCTCAATAAAACAGGGCACAAATATCTAAAGAAAACTACTCAAGCCCTAAAACTTTACGATTAAATTTTTCATCGCTGCCTGTGCCCGCAAAGTCATCGAATGCTCTTTCCGTCACTCTTATAATATGATCTTTGATGAACGGAGCGCCTTCTGCAGCGCCGGCTTCAGGGTGCTTGAGTGCACATTCCCATTCCAGCACTGCCCAGCCTTTGTAGTTGTATGCTGCCATCTTACTGAAGATAGATTTGAAATCAACCTGTCCGTCGCCCAGTGAACGGAAACGGCCTGCGCGTTCGACCCAGCCCTGGTAACCGCCATATACTCCCTGCTTGCCGGTAGGATTAAATTCGGCATCTTTTACATGGAACATGCGGATGCGCTCGTGGTAATTATCAATATATTCCAGGTAGTTGAGGCATTGCAGCACAAAATGACTGGGATCATAGAGCAGGCAGGCCCTGCTGTGATTATTTACTTTTTCAAGGAACATCTCGTAAGTTATCCCATCATGCAGGTCTTCGCCGGGATGTATCTCATAGCAAAGATCTATACCATGCTCATCAAATACGTTGAGTATGGGAAGCCATCTTTTTGCCAATTCGGTAAATCCTGTTTCCACCAGTCCTGCCGGGCGCTGTGGCCATGGATATACAGTATGCCAAAGCAGGGAGCCGCTGAAAGTACCATGGGCGTTCAGACCCAGGTTGCGGGAAGCCTTAGCAGCATACTTAAGATGCTGCACAGCCCATTCGGTGCGGGCGGCCGGATTGCCACGGTAAGCCTCCGGGGCAAACCCGTCAAAAAGAACATCGTATGCCGGGTGCACAGCCACTAACTGCCCGATAATATGGGAAGCAAGCTCTGTGATCTGCAGACCGGCTTCATTTACTATACCTTTTATTTCATCGGCATAGGTTTTACTTTCTGCAGCTTTTTGTATGTCAATCACGCGGCTGTCCCATGTGGGTATTTGCACACCTGCATAACCCAGTGAAGCAGCCCAGCCGCAAATAGATTTCAAACTGTTGAACGGAGCGCTGTCTCCTAAAAACTGCGCAAGAAAAATTCCAGGTCCCTGGACATTTGTCATGACAATAAAATTGAAATTGTTATTTAAATAGAGGGATAGGGTGTAAGGTATAAGGAAGAGCGTTTGGATTTAAAATACATCCCTGTGTATTCACTTACCCCTTATCACTTACCCCTCATCACTTTCTTCCTTACACCTCAAATTCAGTCCACTTTTCATCACTGTTGCTGCTCTTCACCACATTATCAATAAAAGCCATTCCCCTTACACCTTCCTGCACTGTGGGGAAGTCTGATATTTCGGGGGTAGCTTTTTCATTATTGATTTTGGCGGATAAGCTGAGGGCAAAGTTGCGGTAGATATTCCCGAACGCCTCAAGGTATCCTTCGGGATGACCGGCGGGAACCCTGGCATTGTGTTTTGCAAAACTCCCGAGGTAACCGGTGCCGGTGCGATACACCTGCATAGGCTGATCAAGCCATTTGAGCAATAAGCTGTTGGGTTCCTGCTGCGCCCATTCCATTCCGCCTTTCTCGCCATATATCCTGATCCTTAAGGCATTTTCTTCACCTGCTGCTACCTGTGAAGCCATCAGCACACCGGCAGCGCCATTATCAAACCGGAGAAGCACGTTGCCGTCATCATCCAGCGGGCGTCCTTCCACCATGATATTCAGGTCGGCACAAAGCTTTGTGATCTTCAGCCCTGAAATATATTCAGCAAGATGTGCGGCGTGGGTGCCTATATCACCCATACAACCACTTTTTCCCGATTTGGAAGGATCGGTTCTCCAGGCAGCCTGTGCGTTACCTTCTCTTTCTGTAAGCTTTGTCAGCCAGCCCTGCGGGTATTCCACCCATATTTTTCTGACTTTGCCCAATGCACCCTCCTTGATCATCTGTTTTGCCTGCTTTACCATCGGATAACCTGAATAGGTATGGGTAAGACAAAGCAATAACCCGGTTTCTTCTACTTTCTTCTGGAGCTGTTTTGCTTCATCAAGCGTGAAGGTCATGGGTTTCTCAATCACTACATGAAAGCCTTTCTCAAGCGCCAGCATGGCCGGAGCAAAGTGAGCGAAGTTGGGGGTCACTATAGTAACAAAATCAAGACGTTTGTCGGCAGGCATTTTGCTTTCTTTTTCCAGCATCTCCTCGTAATTGAGATAGATGCGGTCATCGGGAAGGAATAGCGTTTTCCCTGAGTCTGTTGCAATATCCGGCCGTATGCTCAATGCACCGGCAGACAGCTCAATAAGCCCATCCATATTGGCAGCGATACGATGAACGGCTCCGATAAAGGCGTCTTTGCCTCCGCCGATCATGCCCATTCTAAGTTTTCTGTTCATGAAAAAAAATATTAGCGTAGTTTAAAAATCAGAAGCGGGTTTAAAAATAAAACATTTACATATACTGCCAACTTGTTTTTTTTCATTTGTGTATTCTGTACAACAAAGGAAGACAAAGCCACGAATGCAGGAATGTATTTTAATATATTTATTTGTGCATTCGTGGCTTTGTTGTATTTCGGTAAAACTGCGTGAACGATTAACAATTAAAAAAGACAGAATTATAAAACATTTATTACCTTGACTTTTCTTTATAACAGACTATGTCCACTTCATCAGATTATCCGCGCAGGCGTGCCATAAAACATATTGCCCTTAGCGCTGTGACCCTTGGCTCGCTCTCTACTGTTGTTGCATCAGCGGCTCCCCGCAAAAAGAAAGAAACCCCCTATATCATGAAAGGAAATATTAATCATTCGGTTTGCCGGTGGTGCTATGGCAGTATCCCCCTTGAGGAATTTTGCGCAGCCGTTAAAGGCCTCGGTATGACGGCAATTGATCTTGTAGGCCCAAAGGAGTGGCCCACACTTCAGAAATACGGGCTGTATTCAAGCATGTGCAATGGTGCTGAGATCAACCTCACCGATGGCTGGAACCATACTGAATTTCACCCGCAGCTCATCAAAAATTACTCGGAAATGCTCCCCCTGGTGGCGCAGGCAGGTTATAAGCAACTGATATGCTTCAGCGGCAGCCGCAGGAATCTCGATGATGAAACAGGCTGGAAGAACTGTGTTGACGGGTTAAGAAAAGTGATAGGGATCGCCGAAAAGCATAAGGTTACGCTGGTAATGGAATTACTGAACAGCAAAATTGACCACAAGGATTATCAATGCGATAAAACAGCCTGGGGTGTAGAGCTGGCAAAACGGCTGGGCTCTGAAAACTTCAAACTATTGTATGATATTTATCACATGCAGATAGATGAAGGAGATGTGATCAGGACTATCAGGGACAATCACCAGTATATATCTCACTATCACACCGGTGGCGTTCCGGGCCGCCGCGAAATAAATGAATCACAGGAGCTGTATTACCCGGCTATTATGAAAGCCATAACAGACCTTGGTTTTAAAGGGTATGTTGCACAGGAATTTATTCCTACGCCCAAAGATGCAAAAGGCCAGATAGCGTCGCTTGAAAGCGGCGTGAGGATCTGTGATGTATAGTATGATCTGCAATACATACATTGTTATATTATTACTTAACTCAAAAAAAACAAAATGCCTGACAACGTTTACGATGCCATAGTTATTGGTTCCGGGATCAGTGGTGGATGGGCTGCCAAAGAGCTTACTGAAAAAGGACTTAAGGTGCTGATGCTGGAGCGGGGGCGCAATATTGAACATGTAAAAGACTACGTAAATGCGAATAAAGCGCCCTGGGAATTTCCACACCGCGGCGGCAGAACCCAGCAAATGATCAATGATTATCCCGTGCTGAAACGGGATTATCCCCTTAATGAAACCAACCTGGATTACTGGTGCAGCGACAAGGACAGCCCTTATACCGAAATAAAACGTTTCGACTGGTTTCGCGGTTATCATGTAGGCGGCCGTTCGCTGATGTGGGGCAGGCAAAGCTACCGCTGGAGCGACCTGGATTTTGAAGCCAATGCCAAAGAAGGCATCGCTATTGACTGGCCGGTACGCTATAAAGAAATAGCGCCCTGGTATGATCATGTAGAGCGTTTTGCCGGCATCAGCGGCTCCAAGGAAGGGCTTGCTGAATTACCAGACGGGCAATTTCTCCCTCCCATGGAAATGACCTGCGTGGAAAAAGATGTGGCTGCAAGGATAAAAGACAAATTCAGCGGGAAAAGGAAAATGATCATTGGCCGCACAGCCAATATCACGGTTCCCTTTGCAGACCAGGGAAGATCAAACTGCCAGTTTCGCAACAAATGCTGGCTGGGATGCCCCTATGGTGCATATTTCAGCACGCAATCTTCCACGCTCCCCGCTGCAATGAAGACAGGCAATCTTACTCTGCGTCCCTGGAGCATTGTTACCAAAATATTATACGACAAAGACAAGAAAAGAGCCACCGGCGTGGAAGTGCTGGATGGTGAAAATAATAAGACATATACCTATAACGCTAAGATCATTTTCCTGAATGCCTCTGCACTGAACAGCGCATGGGTGCTGATGAACTCTGCAACGGATATATGGCCGGAAGGGCTTGGCAGCAGCAGTGGCGAGCTTGGGCACAACGTGATGGACCATCACCTCGGCGTAGGAGCAGGCGGACTGGTGGAAGGATATGAAGATAAATATTACTTCGGGCGGCGCGCCAATGGCGTTTATATTCCGCGCTATCGCAATTTCTTTGGCGATAAACGAGATTACCTGCGCGGCTTCGGCTACCAGGGCGGGGGCAGCAGGGGTGGCTATAGCCGCTCTGCAGAAGAAATATCCATCGGCGCAGAGTTGAAAGATGCTCTTGTAGAACCAGGAAGCTGGACAATGGGCATCGGTGGTTTTGGAGAAACATTGCCCTATCATGAGAACAGGGTATATATTGATAAAAACACGTACGGTGATAAGCAGGAACTCTTCAAAGATCCTGTTACCGGCAAAGATCTTGGCATGCGCCCTGTGCCTGACAAAAATGGCAAACAACGTTTGGATAAATGGGGACTGCCTGTGCTTGCAATGGATGTGGAATATAAAGACAATGAAAAGAAGATGCGCAAGGATATGCTGAATGATGCCATTGAAATGCTGGAAGCAGCGGGTGTAAAAAATGTGCAGGGCCGCGATGGCGATGGCACCCTGGGAAGAGGCATACATGAAATGGGCACAGCGCGTATGGGACATGACCCCAAAACATCCGTGCTGAATAAGTTCAACCAGGTGTGGGATGCCCCGAATGTATTTGTGACCGACGGTGCATTCATGACTTCCGCTTCCTGTGTGAATCCATCGCTTACCTATATGGCCTTCACGGCAAGAGCTGCAGACCATGCCGTAAGTGAATTGAAAAAAATGAATCTCTGATACAACTATTTTATAATATTATTAAACGTATAATATATGAACAGACGCGATGCCTTGTCAAGAGTTGCCCTTATACTGGGCGGCACTGTAGTTGGGGCAAATGCATTCCTGGAAGGATGTACTCCATCCGACAAAAAAACATCCGATACAAACCCGGCATTCGCTCCTGATGATATCGCTTACTTAGATGAAGTAGCCGAAACCATTATACCCGCTACCAATACGCCGGGCGCCAAAGCTGCTAAGGTAGGCGCATTTATGACCGTAATGGTCAATGATTGCTATACCGAAGATGATCAGAAAATCTTTAAGGCGGGTATGCAAAAGCTGGATGAAGCCAGCCGGCAAAAAAATAGTAAGTCCTTCATGGATTCCAGCCCGGATCAGAGAAAAGCGCTGCTGACAGATATAGATAAGGAAGCAAAAGAATATGCAAAGACTGCAAAAAGCGATGATCCCAAACATTACTTCAGGATGATGAAAGAGCTGACACTGCTCGGTTATTTCACTTCAGAGCCCGGCGCTACACAGGCATTGAGGTATGTGCCCGTACCTGGTAAGTATGAAGGATGCATTGATTACAAAAAAGGCGACAGAGCCTGGGCGCTTTAAAATGACCGGGTGCCAGTCTTTATGATGTTAAGTTAGCCGGATGGTGTTTGTAGGTTATCGTGAGAGGTGAAACGTGAAAAGTGAGAGGTGGAAGTTCATTCACGTCTCACTTTTCACGTTTTATACAGGAAGCTGTTTTACAAAGAAATATTGAACGGTTTTCATAAAAGTTCCCGGTATGCATAAAAAGCTTCCTGCACGGCTACTCTCCATTGATGTGTTCAGGGCCCTGACCATGTTCCTTATGATCTTCGTAAATGATGTGGATGGCGTTGAAAATATTCCCGGCTGGATCAAGCATGTTCCGGCCAGCGCCGACGGGCTCGGATTTGCAGACACTATCTTCCCAGGCTTCCTTTTTATTGTTGGACTGTCCTTACCCTTTGCGATCAAAAAAAGACTGAAGAACGGAGATCCTTTTTATAAAGTTGCCTTGCATATTCTCGCAAGGTCTCTGGCGTTGCTGGTAATGGGATTTCTTCATGTCAACCTTGAGCATTATAGTAATACTGCCCTCCTGCCAAAAGCGGTTTGGGAAATACTGATCACCATTGGCTTTTTTCTTATCTGGCTGGATTATCCGAAAGACATTAAAAAGACAACACGCTATCTTTTGCAGGCTGCAGGAGTGATACTCCTGCTGGTAATGGCATGGCTGTTCAAAGGAGGCAAAGCTGAAGCATTGGTAGGGCTTAAGCCTTATTGGTGGGGCATACTGGGCATTATCGGCTGGTCTTATCTTGTTTGTGCTTTGCTGTTTCTCATTTCAAATAAAAGGCTGCTCACTCAATTTATATTTTTCTCTGTTTTGTTTACTATCAACCTTCTGTATTGCACAGGCTTGTTGAAGCATCCCCTTCCCGTCATTGGCAATGCCGCTTCGCCGGCGCTTACCATGGCAGGCGTTGTGATCACATTGTTGTATTCCACGCTGGTGGAAAAAGGGAAAGAAAAGCAGCTATGGATCTTATTTACCACGATCGGTATAGCCATGCTGTTCATTGGTTTTGCAACCCGTCCTTACGCAGACGGTATTTCAAAGATCCGTGCCACTACTCCCTGGATAGCTATTTGCACAGGCATCAGCATACTTGTGTTTGAGCTGATGATCTGGCTTGTAGATGTAAAGGATAGGCAACACTGGTTTAAAGCCATCCGCCCTGCCGGCACCAGCACATTGACCTGCTATCTTATCCCCTACCTGCTTTATTCTTTGTATATGCTGACGGGTTTCAGGTATCCTCATTTTTTAAATGAGGGCATTGGCGGTATTGCCCGCTCTTTTGCGGTGGCTTTTTTTGTGATATGGATCACCGGTGTATTAGAGAAAAAGAGACTCAGACTGAGGATATGAGCCATTAATATCGTGAGAGGTGAAACGTGAGAGGTGAATGCATCTCTCACGTTTCACCTCTCACATTTGACCATTTGACACAGCATTTTACTTTACATAAAATACAGCCTCCGTTCACAGCCCGATATCCAGTATCGTCATTCCGGGCTTCAGGTGAATGCCTTTGAGCCCGGCAGATGCAGCGCCTTCAATATTAGGCAGCGAATCATCAATAAAAAGTGTGCGTGAGGGATCTAATTGCTGCTCCTGCAGGATACGCCTGTAAGCATCCGTTTCGGGTTTGCGCATACCCAGCAGGTGAGAATAATATGCTTTCTCAAAATGGTCATCGAAGTATGCATTCTTGAACGCATCGGCATACATTTTCCTGAAGGTATCAAGGTGTATGGCATTGGTATTACTGAATAAGAACAAGCGGTATTTTTCTCTTAGCCTGTTCAGCAATTCAATCCTTTCCTCGGGAAAAACACCTAACATGGCATTCCATGCATCTGTCAATGCTTCATCAGAAAGCGGTAAGCCGGCAAGCTCTCTGAGCGAATTAAGAAAGTTGGTATTATCAATAGCACCAATTTCATAATCCTTAAAAAAAGAAGAGACATTCCCGCCCCGGAATAGTTCATTATAATTTTTAACCCCCAGTGCTGTAAATTTTTTTTCCGCCGCAGGCATATCCAGTGTCAGGATCACCCCGCCGAGGTCGAATATGATATTATCTATGTTTTGCATGCTGTAAAAATAAAGAGGAATTGTATATGTATGCATAACTGCTTTTGTTCACAGTAGCTTCCTACTTCAGGGGTTGAGATTGCTTTTTCCGACCTTCGGTTGGGAGAAGCAATGCGGGCAAGAGGTTAAGTTAATATATACTTTGCTTTAGTGCAAGAAGGAAATAAATGAATGGAGAAAAAAATTATTACCAAGCGATTTCGTAAAACCTCTCTACATATTTACGAATACCTCCTGCCTTCTGATCTATAACAATTTAAAATCCGCCTCCCTCACATCCCTGCTATTAGAGCCGATAAAGACTTTAAAATCCCCCGGCTCCGCCACATATTTTAAATCACTGTTATAAAACTTCAGGTCTTCAACGGAAATAGTGAATAATACAGTTTTTGATTCACCGGGCTTTAGTTCAATTTTCCGGAATCCTTTCAGCTCTTTTACAGGACGGGTAATGCTGCCCACCATATCACGGAGATATAATTGTACCGTTTCTTTCCCGGCTCTTGTGCCGGTATTCGTAACCGTTACGGAAGCATTTATTTTTTGTCCCGGTCTGAGTGATGCGCTGCTCAGTGTAATATCGCTATAGCTGAAACTGGTATAGCTCAATCCATAGCCGAAAGGATATAAGGGATCATTGGAGACGTCAAGATAGTTGGAACGGAATTTCTGGAACCACTGGCCTTCCGGCAAAGGGCGTCCCGTATTTTTATGATTGTAGTAAATGGGTATCTGTCCTACATTCTGAGGAAAAGTAGCGGTAAGCTTACCGGAAGGGTTTACATCGCCAAACAGCACATCAGCAATAGAAGATCCCGCTTCGGATCCCGGGAACCATACATCCAGTATAGCATGCACGTGCTGTTGCTCCCAAACGAGCGTCATAGGCCTGCCTGCAAACAATACCAGTATGACCGGCTTGCCGGTGGCCAGCAATGTTTCTAATAATTTTCGCTGTACATCCGGGATACCGATATCTGTCCTGCTGGCGCTTTCCCCGCTCATTTCCGCAGCCTCTCCCAGGGCGGCAACGATCACATCAGACTGAGCAGCTATATCCAGCGCTTCTTGCAATAATGCTTCATCACTCCGGCTATCTCTTCCCAGCGATTTACCGAACATGGTAGCCCTTTGCTCAAGCAGGCTGTCTTCCGTAAGATTGGAACCCTTGGCATATACTACTTTCGCGTTGTTGCCTACAGCCTCTCTTAATCCTTCCAGCACAGATACCGGTTTTGAAAAATCTGCCGATACGCTCCATGTCCCGGGCATGTTCGATTTATTATTTGCAAGAGGACCGATCAAAGCGATAGTGCCGGATTTTTTTATCGGCAATGTATTATTGTCATTTTTCAATAACACAAAGCTCTCCGCTGCTATTGCCCTTGCCTCCTGCCTGTTAGCTTTTGTATAGATTGCTGTAGCAGCGCGCTCTTCATTGCAATAACGGTAGGGATCGTCAAATAAGCCCAGCATATACTTTGCCTCCAGCACCCGGCGGCAGGCATCATCAATTTGTTTTTGGGTTACTTTTCCTTGTTGAAGAGATCTTTTTAATGTGGTAAGAAAACCTTCGCCCACCATATCCATGTCCACACCCGCTTTTAAAGCCAGCGCGGATACCTGTTGCAGATTGCCCATACCATGATCAATCATTTCGTTTATCGCGGTATAGTCGGTCACTACCAAACCTTTGAATCCCCATTGCTTCCGCAACAGGTCGGTAAGCAACCATTTGCTGGCTGTTGCCGGTATGCCGTCTATCTCGTTAAAGGAAGTCATTACGCTCCCGGCGCCCGCATCCACTGCAGCCTTATACGGAGGCAAATATTCATTGTACATCCTTACCCGGCTCATGTCCGTAGTATTGTAATCTCTTCCCGCTTCGGCCGCTCCATACAAAGCAAAATGCTTTACACATGCCATCAGGGTATTGTTCTTTGACAGGTCGTCACCCTGGTAACCTTTTACCATTGCTTTAGCGATTTGAGAGCCGAGATAAGGATCTTCACCTGAACCTTCCGAGATCCTTCCCCATCGCGGATCGCGGGCTATATCTACCATAGGGGAGTATGCCCAGTTCAATCCATCTGCGCTCGCTTCTGTTGCTGCTATTCTTGCTGCGCGCTCAATCAATTGCATATCCCAGGTGCATGATAATCCAAGCGGAATAGGGAACATCGTTTTGTAGCCGTGTATCACATCCATCCCAAAGATGACCGGGATCTTCAGTCGCGTTTGTGTAACTGCGATTTCCTGTGCCTTGCGGATGCGCGCAGGAGTAGACATGCTGAATATGCCCCCCACCTGACCGTTTTTTATTTTAGCTTCCACACCGGCGCTTACTACTGATCCTGTTGTGGCTTCGCCGCCTGTAAGCAGATTGAGCTGCCCTATCTTTTCATCGAGCGTCATTTTCTGCATCAATGATGATATGAAAGCGTCTCTCTTAGTATCTATTACAGGCTGCTGGGCAGGAGCCTGCAGGGAGATCATTACGCATACCAGCAGTATAATTTTCCTGTACATGGCAATAATGATTTTAGTATAGCAACAAAATTCTGTCAGAGACGAAGGAGATCATAAGCAAGTTATGATTTCTTTGAGGTCTTTGCGAAAAACTTTGTATTTCCTTTGCGGTTATATTTTCACGCAAGGGAAGCAAAGTTCGCAAAGAAAATCCTTTGTGAACCTTTGTGTCTCCGTGCCTTTGTGGTTCAATTCATTTCAGGTAAGGCTCCAGCGCTTTCTGCCATATCAGGTAGCCTTTGCTGTTCATGTGCAACATATCATCCAGGTAGATCTCTTTCATCGGCTGGCTCTCTCCGTTAAGCATTAGATGATATACATTTACAAATACCGTTCTTTTCTTTGTACTGAGAAACTGCTGGATAGCGTTGTTGGCTGCTATCATTTTCGGGAAAAACCTTTCCCTGCTGGGGCTGGGTTTCATGGAGATATATACAACAGGGATCTTCCGGTACCTGCTTCTGATCTTATTGAAAAGCACAATAAACCGGTTTGCTACTGTTTCGGCGGATATGGTATCTGAAGAAGCAATATCATTTTCACCGCAATAGATAACAATCTGTTTTGGCTTGTAGGGAAACACAATATCATCAGTATAGCGGATAAGGTCGGGCAGGGTAGAGCCGCCAAAGCCCCTGTTGATGATGCGGTGTGAAGGAAAGTAATCCTGCACATCCTTCCATTTGGTAAAAGAGGAGCTACCGATAAATAAAATTGATTTTTTCTTTGGAAAATCAAGACTGTCCTGTTTTTTAAACCGCTGAATGTCGTTGTAAAAGGGAGGATGCTGGGCAAAAACTGTTACAGAGATCCCGAATAAAAAAGCAATCAGCAATATTTTTTTCATGAAGTGATATTTTAATGATTAGATGATCAGTTTACTTCTAATACAGGCGACCTTTCGGACACCCCGTTTTCATTAATAGCTTCGATAGAAAAATAATAGGTCTTTTTCAGGTCCATGGCTTTAAACCAGTACTCATTAAAGTCGTGGATCATTATGCAATTGTACAACTTATCAGGCGCTGTCCCATAATACAGGTTATACGCAAATGCATTATCCACCGGGCGCCATTTGATATATGCGCTGCGCTTATCCTTTTCTGTGCGCAACACAATAAGATCCTTCACCATTGATGGCTTTATACCATTGCCATTGCCAAATACCCTCAAACCGCTGATAGCAAATTTACCGGTAGGCATGTGTATATTTTCCAGCTTTATAAACCTCGCCTGTACCGGTTTTTCCAGCTCAATATAGTCGTGCGGCACATCCGTCCTGTTATTGCTTTTATCTTCCAGTATCTTCCAGCTTTTGCCATCGGCAGAATAATACAATTTGTATTGATGGAACTGGTCATTCCATTTGCCCAGCCTGTTATCCTCCACATCCTGGTCGGCATAATTTATTTGTATGGCATTCACAGTTGAGAGGTTTCCAAGATCAGTCCGGATCCACTCTCCTCTATTGGCTGATGCAGCGCTCCAGTATGTTTTAATGCTTTCATCAACCGCATTATTGGCATAATAGCTACCAAGCGTAGAAGAAACAGTAACAGGCTTTTTGTAATTCAGCAAATACCATCCTGCAAACACACCATGCTCTTTACCAGGCACACCCGGTAAATAATGCGGGTAATCACCAAAAGAAGTATTACACCACATTACATCATCATTGTCAAAACCTGCAGGCCATATTCCTATTCTCCGTTCCCAGGTATTCTTTACACAAATAATACTTGTGGAGACATGCCAGTAATTTTTCTGATTATCCTGGAAAGTAGCGCCATGCCCCGCTCCTCTTGAAAAGCCGCCGGGCTTATAGCTCATGGGATCAGATTGCGGTTCAAAAGAAGTGCCGTAAAACAATGGAGCGCTACCTACTACCACCCCGTCGGCATATCCGCTGAATTCTGTGCCCGGCGCTCCGTATTGAAAATAATATTTCCCGTTGTGCTTTGTCATCCAGGCTCCTTCAATAAAGGGGTCAAGAAAAGTATTGTCCATATACTCACCAAACCGTTGCCACCCATACCGCCACGACTCCAGCAGGTACATGGGCATCCGCGTGCCAACAGGCTTGAAAGTTTTCCTGTCGAGCTCTACTCCATACAGCGGATAATTATTGCTGCTGCCATTATACATATAGAAGCGTCCGTCGTCATCGGTAAAAAACGTCGGATCCCAGCCGCCGATCTCAAAGGAATCCACCAATGGCTTCCAAACATTGTTCTTTGGATCAGTGCTCATCCACAACGTAAATGTGCTGGTATAAGTTGACCCGAACACCAGCATGGTATCGCCTACAATACCAACGGCAGGAGCACACAGCTCATCCTTTGTATCATTCCAGGGGCGTAAAAATTTTCTCTCATTAAACTTCCAGTGGAACATATCGCTGCTCCACCAGTAGCCCCACTGATTGGTGCTGAATAAATAATAATCGCCTTTATAGTTCACGATCACGGGATCTGCCGTGGCGCGGTGTCTGCCCCACTCTCCAAAATTGGGGAAGGGAGTATATCCATAATCAAGATTTACGGGGTTGCAATAAGTGCGCTGCTGGGCCTGAAGCATGCTAATCCCACAGGATACACAGCATATAATTAATAATATCTTTTTCATAGCATGCATTTTACAGGTTTATGCAGCACTGCAGCCAAAGTCCGCGACAGGCCGGCGGAAGAGGACAGCTCCCGCAACATTTTCTTAAACCATAAACTTATATCCTACACCTCTGATGGAATGAAAATATTTGGGATTACGGCTATCCAGCTCAAAGTATTTCCTGAAATTCAATATAAAATTGTCTACGGTGCGGGTGGTGGGGTATACGTTATACCCCCATACTGCCTGTAATATCTTTTCGCGGGGCACCACATCATTTTTGTTCTCGATAAGCAGCTTTAAAAGCATGCCTTCCTTTTTGCTCAATGCGATCACTTCACCTCTGAAATTGGCAGCAGACTGGGCCTTGAAGTCTATAATGTTATTGCCGAAATGGTAACGCTCTTCTACCGTCTCTTTTTCCTGCAGCTTTTTATTTTTGTTGATCAGCTTCTGCACACGCAGCAACAGCTCTTCAAGGTTGAAAGGCTTGGTGATATAATCATCCGCTCCCTTTTTCAGGCCAAGCACCCTGTCGGCAGTGCTGCTTTTGGCGCTTACCATTAAAATAGGAACATCATTATTCTTCAGCCTGACATTTTCGGCTACACCGATGCCGTCAATTTCGGGAAGCATCACATCAAGAATGATCAGGTCGAAATATTCTTCATTGATCCTTTTGAGCGCTTCGGCGCCATCGCCTGCACTGGTTACTTCATACCCTTCCAGTTCCAGGTTCAGCTTTAATGCTTCCTGAAGATTTTCTTCGTCTTCTACCAATAATATATATCCCTGGTTAATAGATTTTTCCATAACGCTTTACGCTGTCATTGTTCGCAACTTAACCACAAAAATACAACCCGAAGGGGCATTATCCTCCACCCAGATGCTGCCGCCATGATCTTTAATGATCTTTTTAGTCAGGTATAAGCCCAATCCTGTTCCCTTGGTATTGCGTGTGTTTTCGCTCCCTTTGCGGTAAAACTTTTCAAATACCCTTGCTTTCTCACTGTTGGTAATGCCTTCGCCCTGATCTTTTACTTTTATTATTGCATCCGTCTTTTCCCCGGAGAGCTGCACCAATACCATCTTCTCCTTACCGGAATATTTGATCGCATTATCAATGAGATTATTGAGAGCAAGCTGCAGCAAAAGCGGGTCTCCTTTTATATATACCGCTTCTTCCGGCAGTGCTTCCAGTTGCAGCCTTGCAAACCCGGATTTAAAATACTGAGCGCTTTCGTATACCAGCTCATTCAGGTTTAATGCTTCTTTTTGCAACCTGTAGCTGCCGGCGTCAATCTGCGAAGCGAGAAGAATATTGGTGCACAGATCATTCAGCCTGTTTGTTTCGCCGATCGCTTTTACAACCAGCTTTTTCTCCTGCTCCTCATCCAGCTTTCTTTTCTGAATGGTTTCAAGATTGAGTTTGACAATGGCAATAGGCGTTTTCAACTCGTGGGTAATGGCCATCATAAAATTCTGCTGCTGATCATTCAGCCTGATCTGTTTGCGGGTAGCCCTGTATACGAACACGGCGCCTACGAGTATCAGAAGCATAAAAGTGGAACCTTCCCCGATATACTGAAACACTTTGCCTTTTTGCTCGGCTTCGATTTCCGCAACTTTGGTAAGATAATCCGGGTCATCCTTTTTTAATTGCAGCAGCCTGTATTCTGCCATCTGGTCGTTTTGCTTCATTAAAGAAAGGAACCAGAATATGAGCGCGGTAACAATATAAGAGAGCAGGAACCAATATACAATGGTAATAACCGTAAGCCGCTTTCTTTTGTATAAGCTGGTCATCAGCGTATTACTTTTTCCACACGTATCCCTGCATTTAATATATCCGGCAATGGATTGTCCCTCATGATCTGCTCAAGCGTAAAAGTAGCTTTACCCCGCCTGTTAAAGCGGAAAGGTTGCGGAGTGATCAGTTGCCTCAATTCCCAGATATCATCCATGCCGGTACCCAGCCATCCCTTTTCATTGGTAGCCAGCAGCAGATTTACTCTCTGGCTGTTCAATGTATCGCCGGGGAGCTGAAACTGCACATTCAGCCAGATATTGCTATACCTGTAAGCATGGGTGTGCCGGAGTGTGATATAAATATTGTATAAAGAGGCTGTATCTGTGATGTCAAACGAGATCTCCGGCCTGAACGCCCTGTCCCATTCATGGGAGGGAATAGTAATGTTTCTCTCAAATGTATCGGCAGTTTTACACGAGCCCAGTAAGAATAGCAGCGAAGAAACAATACATGCAGTAAACAGACTGATCCCTTTTTTCAAGTGATTGATTTTTTACTTACAAAACATTTAGTACCTGCTCCTTTGCTTTTTCCAGCTCATCTTTCATCAGTACTACAGATTTTTGAATGGAAGCGTCATAAGCTTTTGCTCCTGTGGTATTGATCTCCCTTCCTATTTCCTGCAAAATAAACGATAATTTTTTTCCTTTAGCGTCTCCCTCTTCCCGGAGCAGGGATTTGAAATAGTCGCAGTGGTTTTTTAAGCGTACCTGCTCTTCGCTTATATCAATCTTTTCGATGTAGTAGATCATTTCCTGCTCCAGGCGGTTACTGTCAAAATTATCCTTGCCTACATGTTCTTCCATAAGCTTTACCAGCCCCTCTCTTATCTTCTGCTGGCGAAGCGGCTCCAGGGCAATTACTTTTTCCTGCTGCTCCCTGATATTGTCAATCCGTTGTGTAAGGTCCCTTTCGAGCACAGCGCCTTCGTTCATCCTGTGTGTATTAATATTGGCAATGGCTTCATCAACGACTGACCTGAACGCTTTCCATTCTTCCTCTTCCATTATTTCCGTGGAGGGAACGACTACTTCGGGTAATTTAAGTAATGAGCTCAATATCGAGCTGGTATCCAACTGAAGACTTTCGGCAAGCTCCGCCAATTGCCGGTAATAGGATTTCGCAAGCTCCGTGTTAATGACCACCGGCTTAGCCGCCCCGTTTTGCTTCAATGTAATGGTACAATCTATGCTCCCGCGAAGTAATTTTTCCGAAAGCAAGTTCCTGATATCAAATTCGTATGCCTTTAAAAGAGAAGGTAGCTTAAGCAAGATCTCAAACTGTTTCCCGTTCAGCGATTTAATCTCTACCAGGAAAGTCTTTTTCCCTATAACTTGCTCTGCCCGTCCAAAACCGGTCATTGATTTCAGCATATCTGTTCCTGTTTATGCAGCAAGGTAACTTATTTTCCGAAGAGTTGTTTATTGATTGTATTAACCGGGAGGGTTTTGATATCTCCGGGCTGCATATCGCCAAGGGTAATATTTTCAATAGCATACCTGATCAATCTCAAAACAGGAAAGCCAACTGCGGCAAACATCTTTCTCACCTGGCGGTTCTTACCTTCCGTCAACGTGATCTTCACCCAGGACACGGGAATATTTTTCCTGTAACGGATCGGCGGGTTGCGTTGAGGAACTTCCGGCTGTTCCGAAAGAAGGGCAGCGCTACATGGCGCAGTATGGTAGGCGCTTCCATTTACAGTGATCGTCACACCCTGCTGAAGGGTACTGAGCGCAGCGCCTGTAATTGCGCCCTCCACCTGCGCCAGGTAAGTTCTGCGGTGCAAAAAGCCGGGATGAAGCAACTTATGATTGAGCGAAGTATCATTGGTAAGAATAAGCAATCCTTCGCTATCATAATCAAGACGGCCTACCGGATATACATTTTTCTTTACCGTAAAAAAGTCTTTCAGGCACTGTTTGTCATCCGCAGAAGTAAACTGCGACAGCACCATGTAAGGCTTGTAGACAATGTGATAATCGTAATGCATTCAAAATAAAAAGCCCCCGTTGGAACGGGGGCTTTATTATATGGATGGGTTATTAAGTACCGGGAAATAAATTCCCGACACAATATTAAAAATAATTTTCCCTATCAAGAAAAAAAATCAGATAAATTTTATGCACATTTTTAATAGCCGCTCTGTGGATATCAGGGTTGCTTTAAAAAATGAAACGGTGTTTGCATTTTTGGGAATGGTTTTATCAAGGTTGAATACTTCAACATTTTGTGAAGTTGTAAGCGCTGGTTTACTTTTGCCAAAACTTTTCTCATGAAATTTCCTTCTCCGGTTGCTGTTCAATGGCTTGCTGATCTGATCGGCGCACGCCTGGTTGGCAATGCCAATGGATTTATTAACGGCATAAATGAAATTCACCGGGTAGAGCCCGGCGATGTTGTATTTGTAGATCATCCCAAGTACTATAATACCTGCATTCATTCGTCGGCTACGTCTATAATAATAAATGCGGAAACACCGTTTCCCGAAGGCAAAACCTTATTGATTGTTGAAGAGCCCTTCAATGCCTATCTTACTATAGTAAAGCATTTCAGACCTTATGAAACGCTTGTTAAAAGCATAAGTGATACTGCAACTATCGGGGAAGGTTCTGTAACAGGTCCGGGAGCTGTTATCGGGAATCATGTAAGCATTGGTAAGAATTGCTTTATACATCCGAACGTTACCATTCTTGATCATTGCATCATCGGTGATAATGTTATCATCCAGGCAGGAACAGTGATCGGGTCAGACGCTTTTTATTACAACAGCAAAAAAACACGTGAGGTATGGTTCAGGAAAATGGAAAGCTGCGGAAGGGTGATTATTGAAAATGAGGTGGAGATCGGTGCAGGCTGCACTATAGACAGAGGGGTAACGCATGATACCATTATCGGGACGGGAACAAAGCTTGACAACATGGTGCATATTGGTCACGATACGGTTATCGGGAAAAATTGCCTGATCGCTGCGCAGGTTGGTATTGCAGGTGGTGTAGAGATCGGTAATGGAGTAACGCTCTGGGGACAGGTAGGTGTAAGTAAAACATTAACCATCGGCAATAATGTAACTGTGCTGGCGCAAAGCGGGGTACCGGGCTCGCTGGCAGGCAATAATACTTATTTTGGAACTCCTGCAGAAAATGCCTCATTGAAGCGGAGAGAGCTGGTATGGGTAAAACGTATTCCCGAGCTTTGGAAGAAAGTAATGGAATCCTGAGAGAACATTGCCGGAAAAATCATGCTTCAATTCTCATCATCACTGTAATCATTTCATTTACCGGCAATTTTTTCTACTGCTGCTCCCCGGGTGTAGCGGTTTGCGTCTCTTTCTTCTCGGGGCGCATCTGCGGGAAGAACAGCACATCCTGTATAGAAGCCTGGTTGGTCAGCAACATGCATAAGCGATCTATTCCAATGCCTATCCCAGCCGTAGGGGGCATTCCATATTCCAGCGCCCGGAGAAAATCATAATCTATGAACATGGCTTCATCATCGCCGCGCTCCATAAGCTTTACCTGTTCTTCAAAACGTTCCCGCTGGTCTACAGGATCGTTAAGCTCGGAGTAGGCGTTAGCTATTTCCTTGCCGTTGATCATCAGCTCAAATCTTTCTACCAGCCCCGGCTTGGTTCTGTGCCTTTTGGTAAGCGGGCTCATTTCAACAGGATAGTCAATAATAAAAGTAGGTTGTATATAATGATGCTCACATTTTTCTCCGAAGATCTCATCAATCAGCTTACCTCTTCCCATATTGGGCTTTGTTTCAATGTGCTGCTCCCTGCAGAATTGCCTCAGATCCTCTTCACTCATACCGCTTATATCAGTGCCGGTATGTTCTTTAATAGCATCAAATATGGATATACGTTTGAAAGGCGCTTTGAAGCTGATCGTTTTATCCCCTACCTGCACATCTGTAGTATTGTGCAAGGCCATGGCCACCTGCTCAAGGAGATTCTCTGTAGTATTCATCATCCAGAAATAATCCTGGTAGGCAACATAAAATTCAAGAATGGTAAATTCCGGGTTGTGGGTACGGTCCATTCCTTCATTGCGAAAATTCCTGCTGAACTCGTATACCCAGTGAAAGCCGCCAACGATCAGTCTTTTAAGGTAAAGCTCATTTGCGATGCGCAGGTAGAGAGGTATATCAAGTGCATTATGATGTGTGATGAAAGGTCTTGCTGCAGCTCCGCCGGGAATGCTTTGCAATACGGGAGTATCTACCTCCAGAGCGCCATGCCCGTTAAGGAACTCACGGATGGTATTGACCATTACCGTGCGCTTGATAAAAGTGTCTTTCAGTTGGGGATTAATAACAAGGTCTGCATAGCGCTGCCGGTACCTGAATTCGGGATCGGTAACTGCATCAAAGCTTTGCCCTTCAGCTTCCTTCACAACAGGCAGCGGCTTCAGTGATTTGGAAAGTATGGTAAGAGCGGTTACATGAATCGAGATCTCTCCGGTTTTAGTTGTGAACACGAAACCTTTTACACCAATGATATCTCCGATATCAAGCAATTTTTTCCAGACAGTATTATACAGCGTTTTGTCTTCACCGGGGCAGATATCATCGCGCTTAACATATATCTGGATCCTTCCGGTATGATCCTGGAGCACAGCAAAGGATGCTTTACCCATGTCGCGTATACTCATAATGCGGCCCGCAAAGCTCACCTGGCTGAACGCTTCTTTAGTCTCTTCTGAAAAATTGCTCTTTATATAGGCTGCAGTATGCGTAACCGGGAAAGCTTCAGGCGGATAGGGGTTAATACCCAGCTTCTCAAGCTCTGTTCTTTTTTCCCTGCGTATGATTTCCTGTTCAGACAATTGTTGTGTCGTCATTGCTCTTACTTATTAAAAAAGTGGGGCAAAGGTACTGGTTAAGCCGAAGCCTGCAAAGCTTTTGCCGTCACTGATTGTCTTTTTTCGCTCCCGCGGGTTCCTTTTTCTTTGCAAGCTTTTCAGCAGTTGCCGCTTCTGAAGCAAGATCGGTCTTACCGTTGCGATGATGCAATTCATTGATCAGCTCGGCAACGAGAGATGTCCAGCCGGTTTGATGACCGGCGCCAAGACCACGGCCGCTGTCACCGTGGAAATATTCATAAAATAAAACGAGATGCTCATTTTCCGGTCTTTTATAAAACCTGTTGTATTCCCCGAATAACTTGCGGCCGCCTTTGCTGTCTTTTTCGAACAGGCTTATCACGCGCCTGGTCAATTCGTCGGCAACCTCGCTCAGTGTCATTACATTCCCCGAACCGGTAGGACATTCTATTTTCAGGTTATCACCATAGAATGCGCCGTATTTCCTGATGGACTGGATAATAAGATAATTAATAGGCATCCATACCGGTCCCCGCCAGTTGGAATTGCCGCCGTAGAAGTCTGATGTGGAATCTCCCGGATCATACTGAGCCGTATAAGAAACACCGTTTATAGTTACCGCATAAGGATTCTCCTCATAATATTTTGAAAGGGCGCGTATCCCGCCTTCGGAAAGGAATTCATTCTCGTTAAGCAGCCTTTCCAGCAAATACACCAGCCTGTCTTTAGGAAGCATGGATAACAACATAGTTTCGCCATCGCTGTCCTCTTCATTGGGCCAAAACAGCATATTTTTTTTCCTGTAGTTCTCAAACCATTTCATCCGCTTTTTAAAATCCTCAAGCTTGCTCACCGCTTTTTTCTCGATATTAGAAACGGCAAAAAGTGTTGTTAATCCTACAATAGACTGTATACGCAACTGCAGCGGTGAAGACCCCGCAATAGAAAGGGTATCATAAAAGAATTTATCTTCTTCATTCCACAGCCCGAGTATATTCAGCGCTTCTGCAATGAGCACAAACTGTTCAAAGAACTTTGTGGCAGTATCCTCAAACGCTTTATCATGGATCGCTATTTCAAGCGCCATATCCATCATGTTCAAAGCATACATTGCCATCCAGCTGGTGCCGTCTGCCTGCTCCAGGTGCATATCGCTGCCCAGGCTTGAGCTGCGGTTAAATACGCCGATATTATCAAGGCCGAGGAAGCCGCCTTCAAAGAGATTATTCCCTTTTACATCTTTACGGTTCATCCACCATGTGAAGTTGATGAGCAGCTTCTGAAAAATTTTTTTCAGGAAAAGAATATCACCCCTGCCTTCTCTTTTTTTCTCAATATAATATACCTGCAATGCAGCCCATGCCTGCACGGGTGGATTTACATCACCAAAATTCCATTCATACGCCGGGAGTTGTCCGTCCGGCTTCATATACCATTCCCGCATAATGAGCAGCAACTGGTGCTTTGCAAAACAAGGATCTGCTACTGCCATTGAAATACAATGAAACGCGAGGTCCCAGGCAGCATACCAGGGATACTCCCACTTATCGGGCATGGCAATAATATCCTGGTTCTTCAGGTGCTTCCAGTCATGGTTGCGCCCATGCAGCTTTCCTGAGCTCACAGGACTTATCCCGTCGCTGGTAGTGAGCCATCTTTCCACATCAAAATGATAATACTGTTTGCTCCACAACAACCCGGCGAGCGCCTGCCGCTGTATCCTGGCCATATCTTCATCAAGCCCGCGGGGCAATATAGCCTCATAAAAATCGTCAGCTTCTTTTTTTCGGGTGGCAAATATTTTTTCAAAATCATTTGCAAAAGGAGTGTCAGTAAGCTTATTGCTCAGCCTGCAATAAATCGTTTTTGATGCGCCTGCAGGGATTTTTATTTTGTACACCGGCGAAAACTTAGTGCCGGATCTTTTATCGCGGAGCGCCTGTACATTCTTCCCGTGTATAACAGCCTCATGAAAGGCATCTTTTACAAAAGGAGTTGGATTAGGTATGCCGCCGATCTTTTCCGTATTGGTCTCGTTTTCCGTAAAAAAGCTATCGTCCGGCTTTTGAAAATAAAGATAATAGATGCCCAGCCTGTGATGGGTAGCTTTAACTGCGTTCCTGTTAAGATAGCTGATCTCCGGTTTTTTATCGGCGCCTACATAGCTCCACCTGTTATAAAACCAGAGGGTAGGCAGCACCGTTATGGGAGCGGCTTTAGCCCCGTAGTTATGAACAGTAATTTTAATGACGATATCCTGGGGTCCCTGCTTTGCGTAAGTCACAAGCACATCAAAATACTCATTATCATCAAATATGCCTGTATCAAGTATTTCATATTCAGGTTCCTGCCGTGAGCGCAGGCGGTTTTGTTCCAAAAGCTTTTCATAAGGAAATGCCTGCTGCGGATACTTATAGAGGTATTCCATGTAATAATGAGTAGGTATATTATCCAGGTGATGATATAATTCTTTTACATCTTCGCCGTGATTACCTTCCCCGTTGCCCAGCCCGAACAATCGTTCCTTTAATATTTTGTCTTTGCCATTCCAGAGCGCAATGGCAAAGCAGAGATTGCCGAAAAAATCACAAATACCTGCAAGTCCGTCTTCCCCCCAGCGATAGGCGCGGCTGTGTGCATCTTTAAAAGGAAAATAATTCCAGGCATCCCCGTTCTCACTGTAATCTTCACGAACCGTTCCCCATTGTCTTTCGCTTAAATACGGACCCCATTGTTCGAGAGGTATTTTTCTTGATACATTTACCGCAAGACGCTGATGTTCTGCTGTCATGACTCAGTTTTGCAGGACACTTATTTATGCTAAATCATCGTCAGTATATGATAAAATATGTGTCCACGGATGATTAATGATCATACGGGCAAGCAGGGCACTGGTTTCAGGTTACAAGTTACAGGTTGCAGGTTATTACACCTTTCAACCTTTATCTGTTAGTCTCACGTTTCACTTCTCACGTTTGACATCTCACGTTTCACCTATTCACCATTCACAAAAAACAATGCTGCAAAACTAACATTTATTATCTCACCCCCGGACAGGAAAGTCTGAACTTCATCCTGCATTCTATAAAAGGAGACATATTTTTTATGTCGTAAAAATAAAATCCGGTACTTTACAACGCTTTTGATGCGCCTGGATATGCTGTTTCAGGTTGCAGGTTATACAAAAACAAATAGATGATAACTGTTTGCTTTGACTTTGGTAATACACGGCTCAAGTATGCTGTTTTTAAAGACCGTTCATTTGAATATGAAGCCGTGTTGCCCGATAGCGAAGCTGCAACCATTGAAAGCCTGATGGAAGAAATACAGCCGGCAAAGACAATACTGTCATCCGTCATTGAGCACGATAAAAAAATAGAAGAAGTCCTCTCTTCATACTCCAGGTTTCACCTGTTGTCAGATAAAACCAAGCTTCCTTTTACAGCAACGGTAACCAGGCCGGAAACAATAGGAGCCGACAGGCTTGCGCTTTCGGCAGCCGCAGTGGAGTTTTTCCCCGGGAAGCATAATCTTGTTGTTGGCTTAGGCACCTGCATCACCTACAACTTCATTGATAAATACAGGCAGTTCTTAGGGGGCGGTATTTCCCCCGGAATGGAAATGAGACTGAAATCACTGCGTGACTATACCGCCAAATTACCGCTTGTAAAAGCAGACTGGAATTTCCCGTTGGTAGGGTATGATACGAGAACTAATATTACCAGCGGGGTGATATTAGGCATGGCAAAAGAAATTGACGGTATAATAGACGCATATTCAGAAAGATATACCAACTTTAACGTGCTTTTAACCGGGGGCGATTCCCCCTATTTTGCCCAACTCATGAAAAATAAGATATTTGCAGACCCTCAATTAATCTATAAAGGTCTGTATGCAATCAGTGAGTATAACTAACTGTAGGTATGTCTTTTTATTCTGCGTCGTGTTTTTAATTAAATACAACATCGTTTCAGCCCAGGAAAATTCGCCGTATTCGAGGTACGGGCTTGGGGATATCGTTCCCAGTCAGAATATTGTGAACCGCGCTGCCGGCGGTGTTTCTGCCTCTTATTACGACCCGGTTACCGTCAACTTCATCAACCCTGCATCTTATGCACGGCTTAAGTATACTACTTTTGATGTAGGTCTTGATTATACAGGACGCACCCTGAAAACAACCAGCCCCGTGAGAACGCTTCGTTCCGGCTATCTCATACCTTCTTATATACAGGTGGGGGTCCCCTTATCCAAAAAGACTAATTGGGGGATGAATATTGGCATACGCCCGGTTTCCAGGATCAGCTACCAGCTGCGGGAAAATACCAGGTTGCCCGGCATTGACAGCATTCAGACTAACTATAACGGGGATGGCGGGATGTACCAGACCTATATCGGAACGGGAATAGGAAGCAAGCATTTTACGGTTGGCGTAAATGCAGGCTATGCTTTTGGCAACAAAAACTATGTTACCGAGCGCATCATGATGAATGACACTGTGTATTATGAAAAAGGAAGGTGGTCTGACAGTACTCATTTCGGCGGATTATTCCTGCATGCAGGCGCACAATACTCCACGCATGTAAGTAAAACTGTGCTCCTGAAGCTTGGTGCGTTTGCACAATTCAAAAGCTCCCTGTCTGCTACAAGAAGCATATCAAGAGAAACTTTTGAATATACCAGCGTTTCGGGTGAAGTTCCAAAAGATAGTGTCTACTTTTCTCCAAAAAACAAAGGAAAGATCATTGCCCCCCCCGGTTACGGCATAGGTATATCCCTGGAAAAAGAATTGGCCTGGTCAGTATCTGCCGAATATAATGTAACACAATGGGAGGATTACCGCTACTTCGGCGAGAAAGACGAGGTAAAGAACACCTGGTTGTTGCGGGTAGGAGCAGGTATGATCCCCAATTACAAAAGCACTAAGTACTGGGGACAGGTTCAGTACCGTGCCGGATTTTATATCGGGCCGGATTATGTTATGGTGAATAAAAAGCTGCCCATGTATGCCTTCACATTCGGCGCTTCGCTCCCGGTGCGCAAATATGGATACAGCCTGTATTCCGGGCAATACACTGCTATTAATACTTCGTTTGAAATAGGAGCAAGAGGCAATAAAAGCAATTCGCTCAGGGAAAGCTTCTACAGAATTTCTTTAGGGCTGTCTTTAAGCGATATATGGTTTATTAAACGCACGTACCAGTAAATGTATGTGTAACAACAGCAATCATACTACCTTTTTTCCCCGCCTGCTTTCTCTGATCATCCTGTCTGTATCCCTGCTGGTAATTGCCGGTTGTGAAAATGATGAAAAAGAAATAAGGGAATTTACAAGAAAGAAAATGGGGGTGGATGAAGCAAAACAAATTCAGCTTTTCTACAGCCAGGCGGGAAAAGTAAGATCCAGGCTTACAGCACCGGTAATGTATCGGTACCAGGATACCCTGCCCCGGGTTGAATTTCCCAATACGCTGCATCTTGACTTCTATAATGACTCATTGCAGATCGAAAGCGTGGTAGACGCCAGGTACGGCAGGTATATTGAAGGACAGAACAAGGCTTTTTTAAAAGACAGCGTGGTAGCTATTCAAAAGCTTAACCAGGATACCGTCAGGTGTAAGGAATTGTGGTGGGATCAGAATAAACAACAGTTTTATACAGATAAGCCTGCGCTTATTACTAAAAAAGACGGGACTATCCTGCCCGCAAAAAAAGGGTTTACCGCAAGCCAGGATTTCAAAACCATTACTTTGATGGAACCAACAGAAGGTATTTTGCCAGTGCCTGAATCCGGGTTTGCTGCGGGGGCAGATTCTTCTTCAGCGCGGGGAGACAGCGCTGCTGCAAAAAGTGACACTTCCCGCAAAACTTCCTTATAAGGAACGCTGTGCAGCCACATTTTCAAAGAAATGCTCTAATTCGCGGAATATATTTTTGAAGAAGGGGATAACGGCGCCCACCGCTTCGATCACTGAAGGCCCCAGCCCTCCTATCATGGCATAAGCCCTGCTTTCTTCAATGACTGAAGGTCCTGTTATATTCATTTTCTCTAAGTAAAACAATATCACACTGAATGCAAGGGTATACATAGCAGTATACAATAATGCTCCGCCCAGGCGGTTCACCCAGCCTATCAACGAAATATTAAATATACCCTCTACCGCCTTACCCGCAAGCTGCACCAGCAATACAGTTGTAGCAAAAACCAGGATGAAAGCAAACAGCGGAAGCCATTTGGCGCCAATATTGGTATGATGCTGCAGGTAAGAGGCTACCCATGCCGATAACTTCACGGCGGCAGCAATGCCTATAAACCATCCGGCAAATGAAAAGATGGCCATAATGATGCCTCTGCGAATGCCTTTTACCACCGCAACTATGATAAGCACAAGAAAAACAATGTCAATCCACATTTATTTTCAGGAATGATTACAACACTATTTCGCAAGAAGTGCTTTTACCATTGCGCTGATCGTTTTCCCGTCTGCTTTTCCCGCCAGTTGTTTGGTAGCGGCACCCATTACTTTCCCCATATCTGCAGGCGAGGATGCACCGGTGTCTGCAATGATTTTTGTGAGCGCTTCTTTTAATTCCTCTTCCGACATTTGCTTTGGAAGGAACGCTTCAATAACTTCTATTTCTTCCTGCTCTTTTTGTGCAAGATCTGCCCTGTTCTGCTGCTGGAATATTTCCAGCGAATCTTTACGCTGCTTAACGAGCTTCTGCAGCATTTTGATCTCTTCATCTGCTGATATCTGCCCTCCCGCGCCTTCAGCGGTCTTGGCTATGATAATAGCAGCCTTTATAGCCCGCAACCCTCTCAGTTTTTTTTCATCTTTTGCGAGCATAGCCTGCTTCAACTGCTCGTTAATATTTTGTTCCAGTGCCATAGATAAAAATGATTAATTATTTACTTTTTATTTTTCCAGCAACTCTCTGGACCGCTTATAAAATTCTGCTGCAAATGTTTTCAGCGAGGTTACCAGCTCCTGCTGGTGGGTAGCTCTGCTGTAAGTATCTGCCATGGTCATTAGTGTCTGGTAAAAAAAATCACCCATTTCATCCATCATCATATCCTTTGTCCAGAGGTCAATACGCAGCGCCGACTTTTCCTGTCCGTCCCAGAAGGCAAGCATCATTGCCTTGGCTTTCTGTGCTTCCTCTGCATTGCTGTTCGACGCGCCCCAGCTTATTTGCTGCGGGATTTTATCTGCGTCTAAATGTACGTCAATTGTAATCTGAGATTGTTGCATGAAAATATTACTATAAAATATGCGCAAATGTAAGAAGGGATCGGCTATTTATGATATCTGGTTTGTTTGCCTGCGAAAGTTATTTGAACCACGGAAACACTATGTTACACAAAGCATTTGTCGTCTATCGTTTGTCATCTATCGTTCTTCTCTATTCATGTTAAAAAACGTATTGACTCATTTTCCCGCTTTAATCCGGTTATTCTTTCCTGCGATCCCCGGATAAGCCGGCTTCTTAATTTTTCATCTTTATATAGCTTTATCATTTTACCGGCAATATCTTCACTGTTTCCGGGATCCGCATAAAGCACTGCCTCCCTACCGGTTTCCTGCACAGCGCCAGTATCATAAGTAATAGCCGGGACATTACATTGCAGCGCCACTGCCGTTGAGTAGCCTGTAATATCGTTTTCCGGAAAGCAGATATAAGCCATAGCCGCTTTAATGAATGTTGCCAGCTCCGGTTCTGTTGCAGAAGAAATGACTTTTATATCATCACGGTATTTATAGGTTTGTAAAAGCGCGTTGATCTTTGGAGTGTCTTCCGGGTTGACAAGCAATAGCTGCATATTGCTTTGCTGCCATTTCTTAAATAAAGAAAATGCCTTCAGTACATTTACTATATTTTTCCCGGAATTGTCTTCAGCATTTACAATAAAATATTCTTTTCCTCCTGTTAATTCCTGCTTTAAAGATTCCCTTTTTTCCCAGGCAGCAGGCGCATATGATTCACCGGGCAGCAGCCTTGCAATGATCACGCTCCCTGCATCCATACCGCGTTTGACCAAAAGTCCCTGCATATAAACAGACGGCACAATCCACCTGTTTACTTTCCTGAGCTCGTCCGATGTTGTTTGCTGCAGATCAGTTACCAGCATATATTCAGGAATGGGTAGTCCTGTTGCGAATGCTCCGGATATAAGCAGGTCGGGCGGCTTTCTTTTCACTATTGATCTTACATCCGAAATGAATTTCCCTTTCGCTATCGGTTTCAGCAGGCGCGGTATATCAATCCGCACGAAAGAAACACCCGGCGGAAGATGCTGCGCATAACTATTATCATTTGATAACAATTCAATCTGCACACCGGGAAACCCGGCACTCAGGATAGCAATAATATTGTGGACAAAAGCATATTTTTTTTTCTCTTTTGATAAAAAGCGATGGTATTGACTTATGGTTATCAGCATGTAATACAATGATTTAAAGAGAGTATTTTTTCAGTGCGCTGTTAAATAGCCGTTTCTTTAAAAATTAATCGCCCGATGCGCCGTTATTACAGTTGAAAATAACGGATCCAAAGATACTCTGTGCGGAAATAACGGTGAACAGCGCTTATTGGAATGGCTTTGCGTTATTTGTCAGCAGGAATCCGAACCATTTATGAACTTAAACCATATCCTATGAGGCTTAAATCTCTACCCATTTGTATATTAATAGTATACGCGGTATTGAATTTCAATAAATCGCATGCCCAGTGTTCTTCAGGGACTCCCAAAACAATAACCGTTTCAAGCGGCGGGGGTGCACCAGACAGGCTCTTTAACACATATAATTTCTCCAGGTTTGACCCCAGCTTAGGAACACTTATCGGAGTAGATATTCATGTAACTACATCGGGGGTCACTTCGCTGATGATCATTAACGGAGACACTTTCGATAACCTTACTAAAAATATTACATTCAAAAGAAAGGATGAAATAGAAGCGCCCGGTCTCGGTGCAGTTACCATAAGCGACTCTACCGTGAATTTCCCAAATGCTACTATCGGGGCAAGTTATACTACTCCAACCTGGCCTCCTTTTGACATGAATGGCGACTATTCAAATGTATGGTCGGCAATGACCGATGCTCCTGATAATGCAGTTTTTAATGCAAGTATTGACCCTGCATATTTTTCTGATTACTCGGGGAGCGGGGCCGTCAGCATAGATTATAATATTTATCCCACATTCTCCGCAGTAAGCAGCGGTGCGCATGTCTCCATAAATTATGTGACCCTTGCCACAAATTTAGACATGACGATCACCTATACTTATTGTGCCAACTCTGTCCTGCCAACAGGTAAACTTGACTTCTTTGCCAAAGCGGCAGAAAATGCCAGTGTACAACTGAGCTGGACAAAAGAGCATGAAGATAACAATATAACATACGGGATAGAAATGAGCACCAACGGACTTGACTTTTCCTCAATCGGGGCGATGCAAAGTCAGAAACCTGCTTCGGCATCAACAGTTGTCAGGTATGAGTATGAATATAGCATCCCGGCCACTGTCAGTGGAAAACTGTATTTCCGTATCAAACAAACAGATGCAACCGGCAGCGTGCGGTATTCAGCCATAAGGAGCATTACCGCCGGTAACGATAAAATATCACTGACATTGTTCCCTAATCCTGCCAGCGACAGGGTAACGCTCCAGTTTGGAAAACCCCTGAAAAACAAACTGCAGATAGAAATGATTAACAGTATTGGCCAGGTAGTGGAGTCCACAGGGATCACGCCCGGAGGTACAAGCTCTGAAATACTGACCTTTAAAAACAGGCATGCTTCCGGGGTGTATTTTATACGCGCAATTGACGTTACAACCAGGGAACAACAGGTAAGCAGGCTCATTATCAGATAATATGCTGTCTGCAAGTGCGTAAGGGCTGAACAAAAATGAATATTACTAAGAGTTGGTAACTTTTGAAAAGATACCAACTCTTTCGTATTTTTGCTTACACTCAATTTCTTACATGGAGTATAATACCACGAGGAATCATCTTATCATGCGCGAATATGGACGCCATATTCAAAAGATGATTGATTTTGTAATCACGATAGAAGACAGGGAAAAAAGGCAAAAGAATGCCCATGCGCTCATTGAGCTTATGGGGTTTCTCAACCCGCATTTGAAAAACGTAGAAGACTTTCGCCATAAATTATGGGATCACCTTTTTTTAATATCCGACTTTAAGCTGGATGTTGATAGTCCGTATCCTATTCCCACCCGGGAAACGCTGAAAGCAAAGCCTGAGCAGCTTCCTTATCCTAAAAGATATCCGCGTTACTCTCACCTGGGTAAAAACCTTGAGCTGGTCATTAACAAGGCCCTTAAAGAAGATAATGCTGAAAAACGCTCCGGGTTTGCCAATGCCATTGCTTATTATATGAAGCTTGCCTATAATACCTGGCACAAAGAGCTGGTGCATGATGATGCCATAAGAAATGAACTGAACTCAATAACAGACGGCAGTCTCGAATTCACCAATACACCTTTTGTAAAAGCTTACAGGGAGCGTGAAGGAAGGGATAATAACCGGTTCCAGCGCGGTGGTAAGAGCAATAATTTTCAACAGCGTAATGGCAATGGCAGGAATGACAGGAGTGGCAAAGGAGGAGGCAAGCACTTCAAAAAACGATTCAAATAGCATCTGTACTGCTAAAAATAATATAACCCCGGTGGTTTTGAACCAATGCCGGGGTTTTATATTTGCAAACATTCTATCAAACCATGCATTCCTTTGAAGTAACAGGCGGGCAGCGGCTAAAGGGAGAAATTACTCCCCAGGGCGCCAAAAATGAAGCGCTGCAGATCATCAGCGCAGTACTGCTGACGCCGGAAAAAGTGACCATCAGCAATATACCGGATATCCTTGACGTGAACCTGCTGATCGAATTGCTGCAGGAGATGCAGGTGAAAGTAGAAAGAAAAGACAGGCATACCTGTATCTTCCAGGCAGATGATGTGAATGTGGATTACCTGCGCAGTGAATCTTACCGCAAAAAAAGCGGGCGCCTTCGCGGATCTGTGATGCTGGCGGGTCCGCTGCTGGCACGTTTTAAAAAAGCATTTATTCCCAAACCGGGTGGAGACAAAATAGGCAGGCGCCGGCTCGACACTCATATTATAGGCTTCGAAAAGCTGGGCGCTACTTTTAATTACCATCCTGAAGATGGTTTCTTCCATCTTGAAGCTGCACGGCTTTCCGGCGCTTATATGCTGCTGGACGAGCCATCGGTAACGGGTACTGCCAATATTGTAATGGCAGCAGTGCTGGCAGAAGGAATGACTACCATTTATAATGCCGCATGCGAGCCTTATCTTCAGCAACTGTGCCGGATGCTGAACAGGATGGGCGCTAAAATAAGCGGCGTGGGGTCTAATTTATTGACTATAGAAGGAGTGGGATCGCTTTCCGGGACATCACATGCTATGCTGCCCGATATGATAGAAGTAGGCTCTTTTATCGGGCTTGCCGCTATGACCCAAAGTGATATTATTATCAAAAATGCAGGTGTAGCCCACCTGGGGCAGATCCCGGATAAGTTCCGCCAACTGGGCATCCGGATGGAAATTAACGGAGATGATATTCATATCCCTGAACAGGAGGTATATGAGATCCAGACTTTTTTAGACGGCTCTGTAATGACCATTTATGACCATCCCTGGCCGGGCTTCACCCCGGACCTGCTGAGCATAATATTAGTGGTGGCTACACAGGCAAGGGGATCGGTGCTTATACATCAGAAAATGTTTGAGAGCAGGCTGTTCTTCGTTGACAAGCTGATAGACATGGGCGCCCAGATCATATTGTGCGATCCGCACCGTGCTGCGGTCATCGGGCTGGGACGGGAACAGCAACTGAGAGGTATCACGATGAGCAGTCCCGATATCAGGGCAGGTGTAGCGCTGCTGATTGCAGCGCTAAGTGCCGAAGGAAAAAGCATTATTCAAAACATAGAGCAGATTGACCGCGGCTATCAGTATATTGATCAGCGATTGACAGCTCTGGGAGCCGGAATCAGGCGGATATGAGGGGGCGTGAAAGGTGAGAGTGTGTTTCACGTTTGTCGTTTCACGTTTCACTTACCACAAAATTATTGTCTTTAGAAACGGGGTAAGCATCACTGTATGAGCTCAAACAAAATCATCATCATTACTGCACCTTCAGGAGCCGGCAAGACTTCTATTGTCCGTTATCTTTTAAAAAAATACCCGCAAAAGCTGGACTTCTCCATTTCTGCTACTACCCGGAAAGCGAGGGAAGGAGAAGTAAATGAAAAAGATTATTATTTTATAGGAGAGGATCTGTTTAAAACAAAGATCCATAACAATGAATTTGTGGAGTGGGAAATGGTATATGAAGGCAAATACTATGGCACCCTGCAGTCTGAAATAGAAAGGATCTGGGCAGAAGGGAAAACGCCTGTGCTTGATATTGATGTGAAAGGCGCTCTGAGGATCCAGGAGCGATACCCCGAATGCTCATTGTCCATTTTTATCCAGCCCCCGTCGGTAAAAGAGCTGAAGAAAAGACTGGAAAGCAGGGGAACGGAAACGGCCGAGTCTCTTGCTGCGAGAGTAAATAAAGCCTCTTACGAACTTTCTTTTAAAGATCATTTTAATCATACTGTGGTAAACAGTGATCTGCAGACTGCCTGCGCTGAAACTGAAAAGCTGATCAATACTTATACAGACCAGTAAATTCTCACGCCTGACGGGTTTTAAGGCGGCTGCTATATTAAACGTGAGATGTGAGACGTCAACGATAAACGCACCCCTTATCCCTTATCACTTACCACTTATAATATGGTAATTTTCAATGTCTTTACTGCAAAAAATTACTTCAAATGATTATTTTTGAACAACTATGAATGAATTTGGGCTTTTAAAGATTATCGGGATCATCATTACCCTTCTGTTTGTAGGCTTTTTTGCCGGTATACAGGTTGCATTCATTTCTGCCAACAAGTTTTCATTTGAATTAAAAAGAAAACAGGGGCTGCGGAGCGGAAGAGTTCTGGCTCAGTTGCTTGACCATCCCGTAAGGTTTACCGGAACAACTATTTTGGGACTTACCCTTAGTATAGTAATATACGGATTACTGGTGGGCCAGGTTTTATCCCCTCTCTGGGATTATATAGAACAACATCTGAGCTCATCTTTCTCTGCATATATTAAATACCTGAGACTGATCTTTGAAACCCTGCTTTCATCCCTCATTCTCATCATAATACTATTTTCTTTTAAGGCTTTTTTCCGTGCGAAGAATGATTCTGTTTTATCGCTCTTTGCCCAATTAGGCGTACTTGATTTTTTTCACGGGTTGCTTTATCCCGTAGCTTCATTCTTCATCAGCTTGTCAGAATGGTTTTTGAAATACCTCTTCAACGTGAGGATGGCTGAGCAGAAAGATTCCATAATCGCGGTTGATCTGGAGACATTTGTGCAGCAAAACAAGGATCAGTCCGACGGCTCACAGGATATCAACACCCAGCTTTTTGAAAATGCGCTGCTGCTGCCTTCCGTTAAAATAAGACAATGCCTTATTCCCCGGAAGGAAATTGAGTCAGTAGATATTGCTTCTTCTATAGAAGAGGTTAAGAAAAAATTTATCGAAACCAAATTAAGCAGGCTGGTAGTATACCAGGAGAATATTGATAATATTCTCGGCTATGTGCATCAGATTGAGCTGTTCAAAAACCCAACCGACATCAAAGCCATCCTCATGCCGATCCCGGCCGTACCTGAAAGTATGAGTGCAACGGATCTTATCAGCAAGTTTACAAAAGAGCAAAAAAGCATAGCCTGGGTAGTGGATGAGTTTGGAGGCACTGCCGGGATCATTACTATGGAAGACCTGCTTGAGGAAATTTTTGGGGAAATACGGGATGAATACGACACCGACAGGTTCGTGGAAAAGCAAATTGCTGACAATGAATTCATTTTTTCCGGGAGAATGGAGCTTGATTACCTCAACAAAAAATATCATTTCGACTTTAATGAGGCCGGATCTGAAACACTTTCGGGCTATATCATCAACAATCATGAGATGATCCCCAAAATAAAAGAAAGGATCATTATTGACAGTTATGAATTTGACATCATCAACGTAAGCGACACCCGCATTGAAATGGTGAAAGTGAAGCGGCTGAAATAGGTGAATGGGAAAGGGTGAATGGTGAATGAGATGACAAACGTCAGACGTGAGATGTGAAAGGTTAAACGTGAAAGGCTGCCTGTCTTACCCCTTATCACTTACCACTTATCCGCCCTTGCAGCTTCCATATCCTGCTTATATTTTTCCGGGATATTTCCCCGGAGAAGACAACCTGGTTCCAGCGAAGGGAAAATATCTTCAAATGTTCTTACCTCATTCATAAACACGCGGCGGTAAATATGCGAACGGGTGAGCTGCTTATAATTATCGAGCCCGGCAGCACCTGTAAGCTCAATAAAAGTCTTGATAGTATCTTCATGGTAGTTGGCTACCCGTTGTTTTTTATCTTCTACTACCAGTCCCACTGTAAGGGAAGGATCCTGTGTGGCAACGCCCGTAGGGCATTTATTGGTATTGCATTGCAGCGCCTGTATACAACCAATCGCCATCATCATGGCTCTTGCGCTGTTGCAGGCATCGGCTCCCAGGGCTATTGCTCTCAGCAGGTGAAAGCCGGAGAGTATCTTCCCTGAAGCTATTACCGTAATATGATGCCTTATCCCGAAGCCCACCAGCATGTTGTGCACAAAAGCCAGCCCGTCCATCATAGGTGCGCCAACGTAGTTGGAAAACTCCTGGGGCGCCGCGCCTGTCCCTCCTTCTCCTCCGTCTACAGTGATAAAATCAGGATATATATCAAGCGCTACCATGGCTTTGCATACACCTACAAATTCGCTCTTTTTGCCGATACATAATTTAAATCCGGTTGGCTTGCCGCCGGATAAAGTTCGCAATTCCTGTATAAAATGTATAAGCCCTTCAGGGGTGCTGAAAGCGCTATGATAGGGCGGCGAATAAACGGTGGTATAGGGCTCAACATGCCTGATAGCGGCGATTTCCGGTGTATTTTTCTTCGCAGGCAATATTCCCCCATGCCCCGGCTTTGCGCCCTGTGAGATCTTTAGCTCCACCATTTTGATCTGTGGCTTGCTTACATTTTTTTTGAATATTTCTTTTGAAAAAAGCCCGTGCTCATCCCTGCAGCCGAAATACCCGGTGCCTATCTGCCAGATAATATCCCCGCCGTGCTTTAAATGATAAGGGCTAATACCTCCTTCTCCAGTATTATGTGCAAACCCTCCGATCTTCGCACCGGCATTCAATGCTTCAATAGCATTGGGGCTGAGCGAGCCAAAGCTCATGGCTGAGACATTAAAAATGCTTGCAGAATAAGGCTGGGAGCAATCTTTGTTGCCGATCATCACCCTTGGATTATGATCCAGCGTATTAAAATCTTTAGGCGCAATGGAATGGCTCATCCATTCGTAACCTTCCTCGTACACATTCAAAGGAGTGCCGAATGGCATAGTATCAATCTGCCGCTTGGCACGCTGATAAATAGTAGACCGGTCAATACGGTTAATAGGGCGGCCATCAATATCCGATTCCACAAAATACTGATACATTTTAGGACGCAGGTCCTCCATCCAATACCGCATCCTGCCAAGCACCGGGTAGGTGCGCATAATAGAATGCCTGGTCTGGAGCATATCATATATGCCCATCCCGGTCAGTAACAGCACTATCCCTAACAATATCAGCCACCATTCACTTACCCAATACACAAGAAGTACCGCAATGACTATCGCTATTAAAGCCGTAATTATAAATCCCCTGCGCATGTCGTACTTTTTGAAGAGGTACAAATGTATAGAATTAAAGAGGGATAGGGAGTAAGGGGTGGGTATGAGGAGTAAGGTATAGTGCCGTATACCCTATGCCTTACTCCTTACCCCTTTTTTTTGGAAGAATCCAAAACACCAGTTACCTTTGCCGCCGTTCATGACAAAGATGATAAAACATACAAAGCGCACAAAGAAACAATTCCTCACCAGGAAAGGTTAAGAAGTGTATTGTATGACAAAATATATTCAAGGCCTTTCCTGAATGGAAAGGCTTTTTTATTTTTCATTATATTAAAACTAAAAACAAACCAAAATGAAAGTTGCGGTAGTAGGAGCCACCGGCTTAGTAGGCTCTAAAATGTTACAGGTTCTTGCAGAAAGGAATTTCCCGGTTACGGAACTGATCCCCGTTGCTTCAGAAAAATCAATCGGAAAGGAAGTAGAGTTCAGGGGTAAGAAGTATAAGGTAGTGGGTGCGGCTGATGCTATCGCAGCAAAACCGGATGTGGCTATATTTTCTGCCGGCGGAAGCACTTCTCTTGCCCTTGCGCCACAGTTTGCCGCAGCAGGTATAACTGTCATTGACAACTCTTCGGCCTGGCGTATGGATCCTACTAAAAAACTGGTGGTGCCTGAAATAAATGCAGATGCCCTGACCAAAGAAGATAAAATAATCGCAAACCCCAATTGCTCAACCATACAAATGGTGGTGGCTTTAAACCCGCTGCATAAGAAATATGGTATCAAAAGAATAGTGGTAAGCACTTACCAGAGTGTGACCGGCACGGGAGTAAAGGCGGTAGAGCAGCTTCATGGAGAAAGAAATAAATCAGTTAAAGGGGAGAACGGCGAATATCCTATGGCATATAAATACCCGATCGACCTGAATGTGATCCCGCAGATAGATGTGTTTATTGACAATGGCTATACCAAAGAAGAAATGAAAATGGTGAATGAAACCAAAAAGATCATGCGGGATGATAATATACGCGTAACGGCTACTACGGTTCGCATACCGGTAATGGGCGGCCACAGCGAAAGTGTGAACGTGGAGTTTGAAAAAGATTTTGAGCTGGCTGATGTAAAAAGTCTTTTAGAGAAAGCGCCGGGTGTGGTAGTAGCTGATGATCCCGCCAACGCGGTATATCCCATGCCTAAAGATGCGCATGAAAAGGATGAAGTATTTGTGGGGAGATTAAGGAGAGATGAAACGCAGCCCAATACTTTAAATATGTGGATCGTGAGTGATAATCTTCGTAAAGGTGCGGCTACGAATGCGGTACAGATAGCTGAATATTTGGTGGAGAAGGATTTGTTGTAAGTAATATGATAGTTTTGATAAAAGCGCAGGCCAGGCGGATGCCGTGGGCTTGCGCTTTTTGCTTAGCCCTGCCTGAAGCCTTGTCGTTAGATCTCTTGCCCGGTTGAATTATCGCCGGAGAAAGCAGAACTCCCCGGCAACATAAAAATCTCCTATATTCGGATCCATGAACCCAATCAAATATGCTTTCTTCATTTTTCTTCTGCTCACAGCTTTTTCCTGCAAAAGCAGCCGGACCGCAATATTCGGGGCTCAGCCGGTACTAAAAATCAAACCGGGCCCGGACAATCCGCGCAATAGTGAAGGCGATTTCATCACCTTAAAAGACGGAAGAATACTTTTCATCTACAGCCGGTACTACGGCAACTCAAGCAGTGATCATGCTACGGCTAAACTTGCGAGCCGCGAATCTAAAGACGGTGGAAAAACATGGAGCACGGAGGATAAGACAGTAGTGGAAAAAGAAGGGATAATGAATGTAATGTCTGTTTCCCTCTTGCGATTACAAAGCGGGCAAATCGCGCTTTTTTACCTGAGAAAGAATTCCGGATCAGACTGCATACCTATGATGCGCATCTCAACCGATGAAGCGCAAACCTGGAGTGAGCCTGTTGCCTGCATAACTGATAAGAAAGGTTATTTTGTGCTTAACAACGACAGGGTAATACAATTAAAGAACGGGAGGTTATTAATGGCTGTGGCATTGCACCAGACGCCAGAGGAAAGCAAATGGCACGATAATGCCACGTTGTATAGCTATTACTCAGATGACAATGGTAAAACCTGGACTGCCGGCGCCGCAGTACCCAATCCTGAACAGGTCGTATTCCAGGAGCCGGGAGTGATTGAACTGACCAATGGCGATATCATGATGATCATCCGTGCCGGCGCTGGGGTGCAGTACAAATCATATTCAAAAGATAAAGGGCAAACCTGGAGTCCCGGCACAGCTACCGGCATTAAATCCCCTCTCTCCCCGGCAACCGTCCAGCGTATTCCCTCAACAGGTGATTTGCTGATAGCATGGAATAATAATGGCGGAGAAGATCCTGCCATGAAAGGAAAACGCACACCGCTGACATTGGCTGTTTCAAAAGACGATGGCAATACCTGGCAATATATCCGCAATATTGAAACTGATCCGGATGGATGGTATTGTTACACTGCCATGCATTTCGCAGGTAAAAATATATTGCTTGGATACTGTGCAGGCAGCCAGTCAAAAAAGACACATTTAAGTGTAGTAGTCGTAAAGCGCTTTTCAGTAAGCGATATATATAAACAGTAAGATATTCTTCATTGGCAAAGCAGTTGCCGGAACGTGAGACGCGAGAGGAGAGACATGAAAAGTGAGAACGTTACGCTCAATTTTACCGGTTCTCCTCTTCTGATAGTTGACCGCCGATACCTGACGCCTCGCACCTCCATCTACCTGAAAAACTTCCGTTCAAACAACCAGCCCAGTGGTTTCGGCTGGGCATATTTTAACCCGAATTGCTCAATGCTTTTTACTTTAAGGTATTCAATGGCTTCCTCAATGGAGTCGGTGAGTAATATCAGGTGAGTGTCTTCAGGAGAAATTGTGCCTGCTGCTTTCAGGTGCTCTATATATTCCGTCAGCTTCTTATGAAAGTCTTTACAGAACACTATAATAGGAAAGGATTGCACTACTTTGGTTTGAACCAGGGTCAACGCTTCAAAAAACTCATCCATTGTACCAAATCCCCCGGGCATGACGATGAAAGCATAGGAATATTTCATCAGCAGGGTTTTACGCACAAAAAAGTACCGGATATTGACCCACCTGTCAAGATAGGGATTGGGTTTTTGCTCAAACGGTAAAATAATATTACATCCTACTGATTTTCCGCCAACCTCTTTGGCGCCACGGTTTGCCGCTTCCATAATGCCCGGACCACCGCCTGTCATTATAGTAAATCCTAATTTAGCCGTCTCACCTGCAAGCTTTTCGGTAAGCTTGTAATATTCATGATCTTCCTTAAACCTGGCTGACCCGAAAATAGTAACACAAGGCCCTACAAAATGCAGGGCCCTGAACCCCCTGATAAATTCCCTGACTGCTTTAAGTGTGAATGTTAATTCTTCCCAACGGGACTGCGGCCCTTCTAAAAATTTAATTTCCGACTTTGTGGCTTTCGACATAGAGCTGTATGTATTGCGCTCCAAACCTACCGGATTTTTTTGATCTGATCTCCTTCTCTGTAAGACATTATGTCATTGCTCTTAAATTTCTGACTAACCGATTGATAATCATAACCATTTTAGTATAAAATGCCGGGTTTGGGGTATAAATAAATTCTTTTTGTAACTTATGATTAAATGGCATTTATTTTGACAATAGAAGATATTAAAACAGAAAAGGTTATGAAGATAAAAGTTGAAGAAAAAATTATAGCTCCCAGGGAGGTGATCGTAGGAGATCCGGACGCTAAAGTACTGATAATGGAATATGGCGATTATGAGAGCCAGGAAACAGCCAAAATACATACCGTAATTGTAGAAATACTCGAAGCATTTAAAGGGAAAGTCAAATATAATTTCCGCCATTTCCCCATGACGAAAATTCACCAGCGCTCTTTCAAGGCTGCCGAAGCGGCAATAGGCGCTGCACAGGAGGGCAAATTTTGGGAAATGCATAATATTTTACTCCGGCACCAGCGGACCCTCGGCACCATCAGCCTCAAAGAATATGCCCGTGAGGCAGGAGTAACCGGTAAACATTTTCTTGATGACCTTATGAACTCTAAGTTTGGCTGGTATGTAAGAGACGATCAAACCCAGGCCGTGGATGCAGGCGTTACGGAAGTGCCGGCGATCTTTATCAATGGAGAGCGCTTTGAAGGAAAACCTACTTTCCAGCAATTATCAGCAGCCATTTCGCAGGCGTTAAAAAGCAGGAAGAAAGTTTCGCAGCGGGCTTGAGATAAAATCAGGCAGGTTGATATTGCTAAAATATAAAAGCCGGCTAACCAAATGCCGGCTTTTATATTTTATCTATTCTAAGATATTATAACTTTTACTGCGCAAACCAAACCGCATCAGTAATCTTAGGTGTTGGGGCATTTGTATTGCCAGTGCGTTCAGCTAAAGGAGTGGGAAACCTTTTGGGAATGATATGCCCATCGGTAAATCCTTTAGGATTCGGAGTTAACGCAGGATAACCTGTTTTGCGGTAATCAGTATAGGCCTCAACCTGTCCAAACATTGCCAGCCATTTTTCATACATTACCCTGCTTACATCGGTATTTGCTGGTGTATAGGTAGCAATCGAAGCTCCGTCGTAAGTGCCGCCTGTTGCTTTATCGCAGGAAGCTTTAATAGCCTCATTCAAAGCATCGGCCGTACCCACATCACCTTCATTGGCAAGCACTTCTGCTTTGATAAAGAGCGCTTCAAAATAGGTAACAAGAGGCGCCGACGTTGCCGGAGAACCGATTTCATCTTTAGGCCTGTTTATTGGTCCAATCAGATATTCGCCCCATGTTGAAGCAGACGAAACAGGAACATCTACAGGGCTTCCGACAAAAGCATTACCAGAGCTTGTTGAGTCGTAATAATAAAAGATCCTTTTGTCTTCCGGGCGCAACTTCAGGGAGTCAACCAATGGCTTTGATGCGACAATATATGCTCTTTGGTTCAAATAATCGTACCATTGATTAGCATCTGTACCATTTCCTCCATGAGGACTCATACAATCTTCAGTCTTATCTGAAATACCTTTCTCTAAAGCACTCAGAATATCAGCAGGTTTGTAATCCGCTTTTTTTGACAACCTGTTTAAATAACGGGCTTTTAAGGTCCAGGCAGTTTTAGTCCATAATTCAGCATCGCCGTCAAAAATTATATCATCAGAACCGGGAGCTATGCTATTCTCGTCATCGGTAGATTCCAGGTCTGTGATGGCATCTGAAAGCAGCGTTTGAATGCCGGTATACACACTTTCCTGGGAATCATATTTGGGGAATTTTACACCTGCTACCGCTTCTGAAAAGGGTATGTCTCCCCACAGATCCGTAAGTAGCCCCCAGTTCATAGCAAGTATGATCTTGGTAACGCCACGGTAACGGGGATTTTCATCACCGCCGGAAATATCAAGTAATTGATAACCGGTATTAATAGCCTGGTAGATTTGACCCCATTGATTGTCAAAGAGGTTTTCAGAAAGTGTATAACCATTTGTTTGGGAAGCCTGGGCATCCACACCAACTCCATGCTGGATTAATACCCCGGCAGAACGGGTAAGATCACCTTCGTAACTGTTCATTGTAGATACCTCCAACGCTGTTAATAAAGTCTGGACTGTTGCAGAGGTAGGATCATTAGGACTGATATAATATTTATCATCCTTTTTACACCCTATAAGCAAACTAAAGAATAACCCGGTGAAGCTTATTCCTTTAATTAGTTTATGTTTCATTTAATTATATTTTAAATTATATTATTAATAGTTACACGATCAAATATTATAATCCAACCCGGAGTGTGAATCCGTACCCTTTGGAACCCGGATTATTGAAATAGTCCCATCCGCCAAGATTAGACCCGGCGCCAGTGAGACTGGTTTCAGGATCAACTCCTTTGTATTTTGTGTGCAACCATAAATTCCTCCCGGTAAGCGTAAGATCAATATATTTAAGTGCGCTGTTTTCTTTGGTAAAGTTGAACCTGTATCCCAGGCTTACTGTTCTCAAACGCACCCAGGATCCATCCTGTATAGCATTTTCTGCAGCATAGTTACCAAAGTCACCTTTGTATGTCCGGAAATAATATGATGCAGGAACAGGAGTCGTATTCTTTTCTCCCGGCTTTGCTGTATTCTCTCCGTATACCCCGTCAATCACATATTCCTGTTCCCTGTTTATCGTTTCATCAGCTACCCCCATATTTTCCAAACGGGCCCAGGTGCCATTCCATATCTTGCCACCCTGGCGAATATCAAAAAGAACTGACAAGCTGAACCCTTTAACATTCAGGCTGCTGCTTATCCCCATTAACCAGTCAGGATTAGGGTTTCCGATTCCTACCTGCACCTCTTTCTTTATCGCCTGTCCCTCATCATCTACCAGCAATTGCCCCTGAGCATTACGTTCCCATGCAGAACCGTAAAATACACCATACGGTTGCCCAACAATGGCATAAGCGCCTATTTCACTAAAACCGCTTTCTACAGGAATTTCATTTACACCATCAGGAAGAGACTTTATTTTAGAGATATTTTTGCTCCAGTTACCTCCGATATTCCACTGTACCTCCTTGGATTTTACCACATCAAATCCCCATGCCAGCTCATATCCCCGGTTAGAGATCTCTCCGGCATTTCCTATCTCGTATTGGTAACCCGTACTTGGAGCAATGGGTTTAGTGATGATATTATCTTTTGAAAGCTGGTCGTAATAAGTACCTTCTAAATACAGCCTGTTTTTAAATAGCCTTAATTCCAGACCAACTTCTTTGCCGGTAACATGTGCCGGGATCAGACCGCCGGGATATTGAACGTTTGAAGGAGCAAATCCCGCCTGCCCAAGGTATGGGAATGTATTCCCGTTAGTATAACCATCAGTTATAAATGGCTTAAGAAAATAAGTAATCTTACTGTAGGTATAAGGATCAGGACCGGTACCGGCATCTGAAAAAGCGGCTCTTATCTTACCATAGCTTAGGATATTGTTAGCAGGAATATGCTCTGAAAATATCCATGACGCATCTACTTTAGGGTAGAAAACGGAAGCTCCCCCTCTGCCAAAAGCGGTAGTCCAGTCGTTTCTGCCGGCAAGCGTCAGATTAAGAAAAGACTTGTAATTAAACCCAATTTCACCATACAAACCATTTGTCTGCTCATAACTGTCAAGGTTACTGGTATACAGGTTTGCAGTATTGGAAAGATTATATAACCCCGGTACCTGGATCTGCTTACCTCTCATGAAATAAAAAGTGTTCTGATTGTCCCACAAATTATAACCGGCCAATACATTCATTTCAAGGTCTGGGGTAATAAATGTTTTATAACGTAGATTAATATTGGAGGTAATCTGGCGATTTGCAGTATTGGCAAGATTAATTTGACCTGACCCGTCGCCATCGTCGTTTCCGATAGAGCTCAAATCATAGATCTGTTTCGATTCGGTATTATAATAATCCACACCCACTTTCCAGTCCAAACTTAGATCTTTCCAAATAGAAATATTTGTATATACATTTCCGTATATTCTGTTCGTATTGTCAGTATAAGGATTTCTATAAGCAGTGAACTTCGGATTGTCGTATATCCCATAATATTGTGTTTGCTCACCGGTAGTGGTGTCTATATAATCATCAACATTATAATTGATAGGCGCACGTAGCAAAGTAAGCATTATTCCACCTAAATTACTCCCGTTCTGAACCCTGCGGCCAGCCGAATTTGAATAATTAGCAGAAGCGCCGAATGTCAACCATTTCTTCACCTTTGTTTCCGCGGAAACGCTGATATTAGTTCGGTTAAACCTCGAATTAGGCACTACACCTTTATTGCTGGTATTGCCGACCCCTACACGGAAAATGGAATTTTCACTTCCTCCGTCTATGGCAATATTATTGGTATAGTTCGTCCCTGTCTGAAAAAACTGCCCGTACTTATCATCATATATGGGTATGCCGGCATTTTCTCTTTTAGCTCCCCAACTGTTGGGCGTGGTTTGAGAATATGCTCCATTTGCCCCCTGTACATATTCTTTCTGGTATTCCGGTAATTTATTGACCTTTGAAAACTCAATCCCTGAACTCGCAGTTATTCCCAGCCCTTTATGGGCGCCGTATTTACCTTTTTTTGTGGTTATGATTATAGCCCCGTTACCCCCTCTTGCACCATATAAGGATGCGGCCGCAGGTCCTTTCAGCACAGATATAGATTCTATATCTGCCGGGTTGATATCTATACCCCTGTTGGACTCATTGACACCGGTAAGATTGATGTTAAAAGGATAATCTCCCGGGATCGGCTGGGCAGTAGAGTTATCTATAGGGGTTCCGTCAACAACCATTAATGGTTCATTATTTCCTGTAAATGTTGAATTGCCGCGCAATAATATTTTGGAAGATGCACCCGGGGTCCCTGCACTGCTGGTAACCTGTGCACCCGGAACTTTAGCTGACAAAGCTTCAACTACGTTGGTTTCTTTTGACTTTTCAATATCCTCACCGCTTACTTCCGTAACGGAATAGCCGATTCTCTTTTTTTCTTTTTTAATACCCAGGGCAGTTACCACTACTTCCTGTAACGAAGAGGAGTTCTTTAAAGTAATGACAAGATTGTTACTGCTACCCACTGAGACTTCCTGGGTTTCAAAACCTGCAGCGCTTACTGTGATTTTTCCCTTGGTCACAGTAAGAGAAAACTTACCATTTTCATCTGCTGCAACCGCAGTACTGCTGCCCTTATCTTTTACTGTAGCAAATGGCACGGGAGCTCCATTTTCATCCATAACCTGTCCGGTTATAGTCTTTGTTTGTGACCATGCAAATACCGAACATAGTATTAGCATTGCCAATAGTGACATTGTTTTTCTCATGATTTGTAAAATTTTGAAGCGACAAAGATATAAAGAATTGTTAACCTTAGATTTTTTGTCAAATTTTTAAGATTTACAATCCCAGCTTTAAGGACAAAATATAATCCTGTATTGCTGCTTAATACATTATACCGCCTTAAACGACGATCATTAACAAATATTTTATCTTTTGGTAAAAAAGCTGATAATCCGGCAGTTATGCTAACAATTGTTAGCAAACAGGAATGCTGCCCGGCTTAAAACGGAAATTAACTTAACAATGCGTTAACTATTTTTACCTTTTTTCCGACCGGTGCATCAAAATCAGCAAAACCGGCAGTAAAACAAGATTGGTGACTGTGGCAGAAAGCAATGTAAGCGATGTAAGCCACCCCAGGGCCTGGGTGCCTCCAAAACCGCTGAACATAAAAATGCTGAACCCTGCTATCAGCACCAGTGAGGTATAAATAATACTGATGCCGGTATGATGAATGGTCTGCAGGATCGTTGGCTTTACCTGTTGCCGGTGTTCGGGCAATTGTTGACGGTAGGTTACCAGGAAGCGGATAGTTACGTCAATAGCTATCCCCAGTGCGATACCGAATATCAGCACCGTGGAAGGCTTAAGCGGAACTCCCGCCCAGCCCATGATGCCTGCAGTAAGCATTAAGGGAATGATATTGGGGATTAAAGAACAGACAAGGATCCGCAATGATCTGAACAGGTATAGCATACATAATGAAATAAGTAAAAACGCCCATAATATGCTATCCCTCAACCCGTTGATAATAAAGCGGCTCCCTTCCAGGAAAGTTACGCTTGTACCCGTGAATTCTACATTGAAGCGGGTAGAATCGAAAAGCTGGTCAGACCTTTTTTTGATACCTGCAAGGATCATCGGCAACTTTTTACTTCCCACATCAGCCATATTCACACTGATCCTTGTTTTTTGCCGGGTACTGTCCATAAAAGCATTCATCAACTGCTGGAACGAATTCCCCGAAGCGCTGCTATTACTGTCTTTTTTTACACGCAGGTAATCGCTCACAAACGCGCCATCGAAAGTGTTGGGCATTGCATAATTATTGCTGTCGCCGTCATAAAACCCCTGCTTGGCAAACTTTAAACCTTCCGCCAGGGAAAGCGGCCGCGCCATTTCTTTCCTGGAAGCAATATACTGCGACAAAGAATCTATTCTTGAAAAGATATCGAGCGCTTTTAACCCGCTGAAGCCATATTTCTTTTTGGTGTCAATAATTATTTCCAGCGGCATAATACCTTTAAAGTTGGTCTCAAAATATTTCAGATCAGTGTATATCTTATCTGTCTGCGGGATATCGTCTACCATGTGTCCCACAGACACCAGCCGTGTCATGCCCAATACAGCGAATACAATGATAAGCCCCGTAACAATATAGATGGTCTTGGTATGGTTAAAAACCCATTTCTCTACTCTTGTCAGCACTACATCCAGCCACCTGCTTTCCAGGTATTTGATATGTCTTATTTTAGGTGGCGGCAAATAGCTCAGCACAGCGGGAATAGTGGCAAGCGATATAAAAAAAATGGCAATAATGCTTATTCCCGCTACCACGCCAAACTCTTTAAGTATAGCGCTTTTAGTCAGAGCAAATACAGCAAACCCGATTGCCGCGGCAATATTGCAAAACAGGGTGATAATGCCCATGCGGTTCACCATTTCCACAAGCGCCGTATGCTTATTTTTTGTATCAACCCAGGAAGTATGGTATTTATTCAGGAAGTAAATACAATTGGGAATGCCGATCACCACTATGAGAGGCGGCACAAGCGCTGTAAGCAGGCTTATATTATAGTGGAACAAGTGCATAACGCCCATGCTCCATATCACTCCTGTGATAACCACTCCGAGCGAAAGTACGGTTGCACTGAACGACCTGAAAAAAAGGATCAGTATTATGGCCGATATCAATACAGAGCCTATCAGGAACCATCGCATCTCCTTTTCCACCTTTATCGCCATATTGGTACGGATAAGCGGAAGCCCGCTGATATGCATTTCCGCCTTTTGCTTTTCGCCAAAGCTGTAAGCCAGATCTTCGATGGCTGCTATGACTTTCTCCCTCCCCTTAGTGCCTAAAACGTCTTTATTGATCTTAACCGCAATGAGATACGCTTTGGTGTCAGGATTATATAGCAATCCTTTATAAAACGGGAGTGAATAAAATACGTTCACCGCACTGTCCAACTGCTCCTGAGAAAGTACAGCAGAGGAGGAGAAAACCTGCACTACCTGCAATTTCTCCGTGCTGTCATTCTTTACAAGATCAACAGCGCCTGCCACGCTCAGTACAGCCTCTACCTTATCTACTTTTTTAAGATCATTGCATAAGGCTGCATACGCTTCAAAAACCGTTTTGGTGAAAAGATCAGCTTTTGTAAACCCTATCACCAGCGTATTGCCGTCATCGCCAAACTGCTGCTTAAATGCCAGGTATCTTTTATACAAAGGGTTATCCACCGGGATTGTCCGTACAAATTCATAACTGATCGTTACCTGCTTCCCGTGATATAGCATAAATGCCGTTGAAAGCGCTACTATGATCAGCAGGGAAAGCCTGTATTTCAAAATAAATTGTCCGATCTTTTTCCACATTGTGATGGCGGGATTAGATTTTCAAGAAAGTGCAAAGAAACTTATTTTGACCCGGCCGGAAAACTTTTACCATAAAAGCGTCTCATTTTTGTGGTTTTTGCAAACTTCCTGCTCAACAAACAGATATTTTAACGAACTTGTTTAAGCTTCTTTTTTACGTTGTTGTAATAACTTAAAATACCTGTATATGAACTTTATCATTAAACTTATAGTAACTGCGGCAGTAGCGTTTGCACTGTCGCGGGTGCTGAAAGGCATCCACATTGACACCTACTGGACAGCATTGATATTTGCCCTGGTGCTGGCGGTAGCAAATGTAATTTTGAAGCCGATACTGGTCCTGCTAACTATTCCCCTGACAATAATTACGCTCGGGCTTTTTCTTTTTGTCATTAACGCATTAATGGTACTGCTGGCGGCACATTTTGTTAATGGTATAAGTATAGACGGGTTCTGGTGGGCGCTGCTGTTTGGGCTGTTGTTGTCAATAGTGTCTTCGCTGCTGTTTAGCGGCAAAAATGAATAACAGGAAAAATACTGTTTGTTATCATATCATAACTGTTGCGCTTATACGTTTAAAGCAGTAAACGTAAAGTCATCAAAGAAAGGATTAAACATTATAATAACCTGGCATGTTTCAAAAAACCTATAGGTTTGTATATGCATTTTCCTCAAGAGAACTTTACCAAACCGCAACTGGAAGAACTGTACAGGGCGCTGCTGCTACCCAGAATGATAGAAGAAAAAATGTTGCTTTTGCTGAGGCAGGGGCGCATCAGCAAATGGTTTAGCGGTATCGGTCAGGAAGCTATTGCCGTAGGAGCAACATCGGCAATGGAAACCGATGAGTGGATATTACCGCTGCATCGTAATCTTGGGGTATTTACTACCCGCGGGCTTCCGCTGGGCAAATTATTCATGCAATGGCAGGGCGCCGGGGAAGGATACAGCAAGGGAAGGGAAAGAAGCTTTCATTTCGGCGATAAGGAACACCATATCTGCGGGATGATATCCCATCTCGGACCGCAACTGGCGGTGGCAGACGGTGTTGGGCTCGCTTATAAATTAGGCCGCCGGGAGAAAGCAGTACTGGTATTTTGCGGGGAAGGCGCTACAAGCGAAGGAGATTTCCATGAAGCGCTCAATGTAGCTGCAGTATGGGGATTGCCGGTGATATTTTTAGTAGAAAATAATGGTTACGGGCTCAGCACTCCTGCAGATGAACAATACAAATGCGCTTCTCTTGTTGACCGTGCCAGGGGCTATGGTATGGAAGGTGTGCAGATTGATGGCAATAATATTCTTACGGTATACGATACCATAAAGGGAGTAAGGGAGTATTGTATTGAAAGGCAAAAGCCTTACCTGGTAGAGTGCATGACCTTTCGCATGCGCGGGCACGAGGAAGCCAGCGGCACAAAGTATGTACCGGAAGAGCTTTTGAAAATATGGGAAGAAAAAGACCCGGTAAAAACATTTGAGCACTGGCTGCTGAAAGAAAATATTTTAACCACTATAGATATTGAAAGCGCCAAAACAGCATTCAAGCGGTATATAGATGAAGAGCTGGAAAAAGGACTCACACATCATGACATCATCCCGGATACAGCACAGGAACTAAAAGACGTATATGCCCTATGGGGAGAAGCAGATAATAAATACACCATACAGGTTATCAATACGGATGAAGATATAGCGCATGCCCCGTTCACGCTTCAGCAAAAAAGGCTGGTAGATGCCGTGAGCGATGCTTTGTACCAAAGCATGATCAGGCACAACAACCTCATATTGATGGGACAGGATATTGCAGAGTATGGAGGAGTATTCAAAGTAACGGAGGGGCTTGTCAATAAATTCGGGAGAGAGCGGGTGCGCAATACGCCGCTCTGTGAAAGTGCCATCATAGGCGCCGCCCTGGGACTCAGCATGGAAGGATATAAAAGCGTGGTGGAAATGCAGTTTGCCGATTTTGTAACGATGGGCTTTAACCAGGTAGTAAATAATCTTGCCAAGATACATTACAGGTGGGGGCAGAATGCTGATGTTGTTATACGTATGCCTGCGGGCGCAGGTACAGGCGCCGGGCCATTTCATTCACAGAGCAATGAAGCATGGTTTGTGCATACGCCGGGGCTTAAAATAGTATACCCGTCTTCCCCGCTGGATGCGAAAGGTTTATTGATCGCAGCCATCAATGATCCCAATCCGGTATTATTTTTCGAGCATAAGGCTTTGTATCGCAGTATAGAAGGCCCCGTGCCTGAAGAATTTTACGAAGTGACCATTGGCAAAGCCAAACTGGTAGAGCAGGGCGAAGATATTTCCATTATTACTTATGGGGCAGGGGTGCACTGGGCGCTGGAATATGCGGCTAAGCACCCGCAGATCTCGTTTGATATTCTTGACCTCAGAAGTCTGTTGCCTCTTGATTATAATGCCATCTCCGCTGCTGTATCGCGGACCGGGAGGGTACTTGTCCTGCATGAAGATACCCTTACAGGTGGCATTGGCGCTGAAATAGCTGCCTGGATACAGGAACACTGTTTTCCCCAGCTCGACGCTCCTGTAATGCGCTGTGCATCGCTTGATACACCCATTCCTTTTAATAAAGAGCTGGAGAAAAATTTCCTGGCAAAAGCAAGATTGGATGAGTGTGTGCAACGGCTTTTGAAATACTAGGTATAAGCAATATCATGTCGTATTCTTTGTGAGAAGTGAGACGATAAACGTGAGGATCTCACGTTTATTAGCCCAATGCTAAGCCGTTTTTCATTACAATGATTTATTAAGTATTGTTTGTGTCAGCAGTTCGTTGAATGTATCAGGTTCTTCAAACGGGATCAAATGACCGGAGTTTTCAAAAATGACGAACTGCTTTAAGGGCGCTTTTATTTTATTAAAATATTGCCGCGCAAGATCAGTGGGAGTATTGTGATCATATTTACCGCAAATTAAAAAAACGGGTATGTTGAATACCGTGTCGGCAGAAAGGAAGTCCACGCTTAATAATTCCTTCCACAAATGTTGCATAGAGAATTGCCCGCCCCTGCTTGCTAACTTGTCATTCATAAGCTCTCTTTCTCCTTTGTCAAGATGTTCAAATAAATATGAAAAACTCTTTGTGTGATAAACGCCGCCAAATTTCTCAAGCCACTTTCTTTCTGTAAAAACATATTCTAATGATTTAAGTGACAAAGAAGGATAGTTTTTTTGTACTTCTTCGAGTTCAGCCAGCGCTTTTTTATTATTATTTCGCTTTGCCATTTTTAAAGTAAATGACAGTGATTCCCTTTCATTTTTCATCCCGTTTACTACCTGACCGACCCCGATATATGCATACAGATCTTCAGGGTAGCGCAAAGCATATTTAACTCCTGCTATTGTACCGGCGGAGTGAGCCAAAAGGAAAATTTTATTTTTCCTGAACCGTGTCTTCAATTTACCTGCCAGTTCATGCGCATCACTTACGATCTGGTCAAACGTCATTGACTTATCCTCAATTGAATCATTGTAGGAAAGATGTGTGCCGCGCTGATCCCAGTTGACTACCACAAACTTATTTTCCAGATCTCTGTTAAATGATCTGAAATAAGCAAATTCTGAAAATCCCGGGCCGCCATGCAATATGAGCAAAACAGGATTTGTACTGTCTTTTCCCCGAAGAAATATTTGTTGACTTACACCGCCCAGCGCCACTCTCTCCTGAACATCTACGCTGCGATCCTGACCATACGACCAGAACCCAGTTACAATAAATGTAATTATTGAAATAATTTTCTTCATTTTTAAATGTAATGTTTGAGGGATACGCTTTAAAACTTCGGGATACTTCTTTAACAAATCTTTATAACCCTTTCCCTGCGATCCCTATCTTTGACGCATGGGACATAAAAAACTCATCCGGTTTGAAGCCATAAAATCATTTCCCAATGTATTGCAGTATCCCGAAGGAATGCAGGGGAATTGGGATGCTTTTTTCAACAATGACAATCCTCTTACACTGGAACTTGCCTGCGGCAAGGGAGAATATACTGTGGCGCTTGCAAGGCAGTACCCGGAGAGGAATTTTATTGGAGTTGATCTCAAAGGGAACCGTATATGGTCCGGCGCAAAAAAAGCACTGGAGGAAGGATTGAAAAATGTTGCTTTTTTACGCACACAAATAGAAAGCATTACCGATTATTTTGCAGAAGACGAAGTGAATGAAATATGGATCACTTTCCCCGATCCGCAGTTGCGCATGTCAAAAGCAAAAAAAAGACTGACGCACCCGAGGTTTTTGCGGCTGTACAAAAAAATAATGAAAGAGGGTGGCTTCATTCACCTGAAGACCGACTCACCCGACCTGTATAATTTCACTTCCCTCGTAGCAGAGCTGTACGAATTGAATGTTGCAGAAAGTTACAGCGACGTGTATGCAGAGCCTGGCATTCATGAAGACCTGAAGATCAAAACCTATTACGAAAGCCTGGATATAGCCGGAAGCAATAAAGTGCATTATCTAAAATTCAGCATTCCCAAAGCGCTACCGCCGGAAAAAGATGCCCGGTTAAAGCTGATGTTAAATGAAATTACTGCATTATGAAATCTGCAAAAAAACAAAAAGGAATATCTGCAAAACAGCCGCCTGCAAAAGCTGACCGCAAAGATTCTTTTTTTGAAACAGTATATGATGTGGTAAGGCTGGTACCCAAAGGCAGGGCAACTTCATACGGAGCTATTGCCGCATATATAGGCACTAAGCTCTCTGCCCGTATGGTCGGCTGGGCAATGAATGCCGCCGGCACTGTGCGTCCTAAAGTACCTGCGCACCGGGTAGTCAACCGCAATGGCATGCTCAGCGGCAGGCATCATTTCAGTACACCCACCTTAATGGAAGAGCTCTTGAAAAAAGAAGGGATAAAAGTAGTAAATGATACTATTACTGACTTTGACAAAGTGTTCTGGGATCCTGCCAAAGAGCTTGAATTATAAAGCCACTCAGCCTGCCTAAGATAGTACTATGTTAATCGTGAAATGTCAGAAGTCAAAAGTGAAAATCCGGCGTATTGCCTTTCTCGTCTAACGATTGTTTACGGCGCAAAGGTCCTGGTTTAACACTATATTAAAGTCTTTTGTAATTTCCTGATCACCTTTTCAACCCTTACCTGCTTCGATGCTTTTTCAAATTCACTCCAGCGCGATTGCAAAATTTGAATAAAGTTATCTTTTTCAGAAGATGTAATTATAGGCAGCGATTTCTCCGCATACATAGGAAGCTGGTTGGCAGGGCAGTTTATCAGTTGTTCTTTCAGCAAAGCAATAGCCTTGTTGCGGTAGTTGTTTATTCCTGCAAGCCTGATCAATATATAAACATAATTGTCCCGCGTGATGACTGATCCTTTTGCCACCGCGGCCTCCAGTTCAGGTAGTAAATAATAAATTAAGTCTGGCTCGATTGATGCAATAGCATTCAGAGCGCTCATGGCTCCCCATTGCAGGCGGTTGTTTTTAGAAGACAATAATCCTGCGAAAGTGTTTGAATAGTGCGAGATCAACGAAGGGTTCCTTTCTCCAACTTCGTATAATACTTTGATGCTGTCATTTTGAATATCCCGGTTTTTACCTGACAGCACTAATGCTACCAGCTCTTTAACGGCAGCCTTATCTTTATTGTTTGCAATATCAATTGCAAGCTCAATATTAGGCAACTCATCATTACGGTTTTGAGAGGTGGCCAGTTTGTTTAGTATACTCATATATAGTAATGGTGGCTCACACAAGTTAGTCAGATCAAAGCTATCATAAATTCAACTGCTTCTATTGAAAATTCGCTTAGCTTACACTTAAATTCAGGAATATGTCATTTAAAGGGAAGACGGTTTTCATCACAGGAGGCAGCAGGGGGATTGGTAAAGCGATTGCATTACGGTTAGCTTCGGAAGGAGCGCAGGTAGTGATAGCAGCCAAATCAGTTGAAGAGAACCTCAAATTAGGCGGGACAATTTTTTCGGCCGCAAAGGAAGTTGTGGAAGCCGGAGGGCAAGCATTGCCTGTGCAATGCGATATTCGTTTTGAAGACCAGATCGAAGCCGCTGTGGCTAAAACAATAGAAGTGTTCGGAGGCATTGATATACTTATCAATAATGCTTCTGCCATTTCACTTACTACCACTGAAAAAACAGAACCGAAGCGGTTTGACCTGATGCATAATATCAATGTGAGAGGGACTTTTTTCGTGAGCAAAGCCTGCATTCCATACCTGCGTAAGGGAACGAATCCGCATATTCTTAACCTCTCCCCGCCGCTCAATATGAGCTCTAAGTGGTTTGGCGCTCACCTGGCTTATACGCTGAGTAAATACAATATGAGCATGATCGCTATGGGGCTGGCTGAAGAATTGAAAAAAGACAATATTGCTGCAAACACCCTTTGGCCAAAGACCACTATAGCTACAGCAGCAGTACAAAACCTGCTGGGCGGAGAAGCTTTGATAAAGATGAGCCGTAAACCTGAGATCATTGCGGACGCTGCTTATTATATATTATCACGTCCGTCATCTTCCTGCACAGGTAATTTTTTTATTGACGAAGCCGTGCTTGCTGAAGAAGGTATTACGGACCTGGAAAAATACAGCGTGATACCGGGCGCGCAATTATATACCGACCTGTTTTTGTAAACATTCTCTCAGCCGATAGCTGGCGGCTGACAGCCATCAGCTATTTCACCTTTGCCCAGTTTTCCCCGCTTTTAATACGGTAGAGGGTCATTTCGCTTACATCATATTTTTCAGCGAGCTGTTTATAGGTAAGCTTCCTCTTAGGATCAGCAATAGCTTTTTTAATAGCGCTTACCTGGTTGGCGTTCAGCTTCAGCCCTGAGGAGCGGTTTGCCTGTACTTCTTTATATGCAACTTTGGCGGGGCTGCTCTGCTGGTGATTGCTTACTTCACCGAGGGTAGCCCACCTGAGGTTTGCCGATTTGTTGTCAATCTTATTGTAGTTGAGATGAATTACAAACTGGTGTTTTGGTGAAGGTTTTTTGCAAAAGAGGCGGGCTATTTCCCTGTGTATGTATAAAGTGCCTTTGTTGTCGGGACGATGAAGGTTGAGACTGCGGTAACCTGTAGTTAAAGAGCCGCTGAGCAATTGCCCGTCTTCATAGATATCTTTTGTATAGGAGGCAACCCGCCCCTGGTTGGAAACAGCGTATTTTTTTCTTAATGCCTTCCATCCCGGGAACTGTAAGGGTTTCCAGCTTTCATTGGCAATCTTCTTTATCATGGCTGATGTTTTTAGGTATTATAAATATACTATAATCCTATGGCATATTATATTTTAATCATGAAAAGTGAGAGGAGAAACATGAGACGTGAAATATCTCACTTCTGACGTTTCTCGTTTGACAGTCGGCCCTTCACATTTCACTTCTCACGTTTCCCGTTTGACACAGCACTATGATCCATTGTCAGGAAGACAGGCTATCCGTCCCCGTCATTTTCAAAAACTCCTTCTCGGAGATCACCTTTATTGTGGCTATTTTCTTTGCTTTTTCGAGCTTGGAGCCGGCATCTTCACCTGCTACAAGATAATTTAGCTTGCTGCTTACACCACTCAGCAGCTTACCGCCGTGCTGCTCTACCAGCGCTTCCGCTTCCGACCGCTTGAGTTGTACGAGTGTGCCTGTAAACAGGAAAGTCTGCCCGCTGAGGTTGCCGGCGGCATGCAGGTCCTTTTTCAGGTTTTTAAACTGCAGCCCGATCGCTTCCAGCTCCTTAAGCAACTGTATGTTCTGATCATTATGAAAAAACTGGTAAACGCTTCCCGCCACCTTGGGACCTACATCCTCCAGTTCCTGCAGTTGCTCCAGGCTGAACGAAGTAAAATCCAGCAGGTGATGCACGGCATTGGCTAATACTTTTGCCGTGGTTTCTCCTATATATCTTATGCCAAGCGCATACATAAGCCGGTGCAGGGGCTGTTGCTTTGAGGCTTCAATAGCAGCCTGCAGGTTAGTAATACTTTTTTCGCCAAATCCTTCCAGCGAACGTATTTTATCAAAAGGCAGGCGGTATATGCCCGGGATATCTTTCAGATAGCCCAGTGCGTAAAATTTCTTTACGATGGCCTCCCCGAAGCCGCGTATGTCCATTGCATCCTTGCTGGTAAAGTGAATGATACGTTCCACGATCTGTGCTTCGCAGTTATTGCTGTTGTTGCAGCGCCATACCGCTTCGCCTTCGGGCTTCTCAAGAGGATAGCCGCATACAGGGCAATTTCTGGGGAACGCAATCATTTTTTCACCGCCCGTTCTCAGCTCCGGGAATGATTTTACTACCTGGGGTATCACATCACCCGACCTTTCAATCAGTATAGTGTCGCCGATCAGCAGGTCTTTATCCTTAATATAATCTTCATTATGCACAGAGATGCTTCCCACAGTTACGCCGCCTACTGTCACCGGCTCTATCTTGGCAACAGGTGTGACGGCGCCTGTTCTGCCCACCTGGAACTCTACTGCTTTTAGCCTGCTGGTAGCCTGCCTCGCCTTAAACTTATAAGCGATAGCCCAACGCGGGTGGTGTGTGGTCATACCCATCTGCTCCTGCATTTCGAGTTGATTCACCTTTATCACCATACCGTCAATTTCATAAGACAGGTCATCTCTTTGCTTTTCAAATACGAGGCAATAGTCAACAACGGCCTGGATGCCTTTCAGCACTTTCTTTTCCTTTTCGGGGCTTCTGAAGCCCAGCTCCCAGAGCATTTGCAGCGTTCCGCTATGCGTCAGTAACTGCTCCGGTTGCCGGTGCCCCGGTAGCAATGTCACATCGCTTACATGATAGAGGAATGCTTCGAGGTTCCGCCTGCTCACTTCTTTGGGGTCTTTAATGCGCAATGACCCGGCAGCCGCATTCCGGGGGTTAGCCAGCCGCGGCAGTCCCTGCTCTTCCAGGGCATCGTTGTATGCTTTAAAATGATTTTTATTCATCAATACCTCGCCTCTTATTTCTATCTGCTGAATGCCGTACCGGGAAAATTTCGCAGAGAGCGGCACAGAGCGTATCTGCCTGATGTTGGTGGTAATATCATCGCCCACTACGCCATCACCGCGTGTGGCGCCACGGTACAGCATATCATTTTCGTATATTAATGATATGCTGGCGCCGTCAAACTTTGGTTCCACACAATAGGCGATCTCCTGTGCTCCGCTTAGTTCTCTCGCCTTTCTGTCGAAATCAATCAGGTCTTCTGCATTGTAGCTGTTGTCGAGAGAGAGCATAGGCACAAGATGCTGCACTTTCGGAAAATCTTTGATCAGCCCTTTCGATACTCGCTGGGTAGGAGAATCTGGCGTAACAATGGAAGAGTCAGCCGCTTCTGCTTTTTCAAGCATTTTATACAAACGATCGTATTCCGCATCTGCCAGCAGGGGATCATTCATCACGTAATACCGGTATTCGTGAAAACGCAGTACATCTCTTAAGGATTCAACAGAAGACGACGGCAAAGGCTTACCTGCTTCTTCTAAAAATCTTATGCCGGACTGCTGTAAAGCTTTCGTTTGTTCTTTGGTATACATGTAGTATTTTTTCAGTTGTAAATGTAAAATAAAGCAGTTATCCTGCCGGGTCAATTTTATAAATTGCATGACTACCCTCAACTTTTTGATATGAGAATATTTTTTATCGTCATTGCTACAAGTTTATTTATGAGCTGCAATCATACAACCACTGCCGATATGATAATCTACGGGGCAAAAATATATACCGTAGACAGCAGCTATTCTGTTGCAGAAGCAATGGCAGTAAAAGACGGAAAAATCCTTGAGACAGGTTCAACTGATCACATCCGGGAAACATATACCGCCACGGATATGATAAATGCAGAAGGAAAGATCATCTATCCCGGCTTTATAGACGGTCATGCGCATTTTTACAGCTATGCGCTTTCGTTGCAAAAGGTGAACCTTACAGGTACCCGGAGTTGGGAGGAATGCATAAGCCGCATACAACAGTTTACTACTGAAAAACATATAGCGAAGGATGAATGGATCACAGGGTATGGCTGGGATCAGAATGATTGGGACAGTAAAGCCTTCCCTTCCAAAACATTGCTGGATCAGTATTTTCCCGGGAACCCCATATTCCTTTCAAGGATTGACGGGCATGCTGCCATTGTAAACCAGGCAGCGCTGGATAAAGCAGGCATCAAAGCGGGAGATGCTATTGCAGGCGGGATCATAGAAACAAAGGCAGGCAGGCTCACCGGTATACTGGTGGATAACGCTATGGGACGTGCGGGAGATATTATCCCTGGCCCTGGCAACAGTACGCTGAGGAAGTTGTTTGATGAGGCGCAGCAAAAATGCTTTGCCGTTGGATTGACCTCTGTCACAGATTGCGGGCTGACAAAGCAGGAAACAGATAAGCTTGATTCCCTGCAAAAAGAAGGGCTGCTGAAAATGAAGCTGACAGTGCTGCTGGCTGATAATGCTGAAAATTATGCATGGTACCTGCCTAAGGGAATATACAAAACAGACCGTATGCACATAGCAGGCTTTAAGCTTTTTGCAGACGGAGCTTTGGGTTCACGTGGCGCATGCCTGCTGAAGCCTTATCGGGACAAGCCCGGCTGGAATGGTTTTTTATTGAATGACATTGATCATTATACCACTGCTCTGTCAAAAATTGCGGGGTCTCCTTTCCAGGCCTGTGCACATGCTATCGGCGACTCCGGCAACAGGGTGATATTACAGCAGTTTGCCGCGTTGCTTCCCCCGGACAATGATCGCCGCTGGCGTATTGAACATGCACAGGTGGTTGACCCTGCAGATATAGCATTATTTGGCAGGTTCAATATTATCCCATCGGTGCAGCCTACCCACGCCACTTCAGATATGTACTGGGCTGAGGACAGGCTGGGCGCAGACCGCATACGGACAGCTTATGCGTATAAGGATCTGTTGCGGCAAAACGGCTGGATGGCGCTGGGCACTGATTTCCCGGTAGAAGATATCAGTCCTTTTAAAACTTTTTATGCGGCGGTGGTAAGAAAAGATGCAGCCGGTTATCCGCCCGGAGGATTCCAGATAGAAAATGCGCTTACAAGAGAAGAAGCATTACGGGGTATGACGATATGGACTGCTAAGAGCAGCTTTGAAGAAGCTGAGAAAGGAAGTATTGAAAAAGGCAAGAATGCAGATTTTATTATTGCGGATACAGACCTGATGCAATGCGAGCCTGCTGCTATGCTGAAAGCGAAAGTGCTGGCTACGTATGTGAGCGGAGAGAAAGTGTATTAGGACGTAACCAGAACCACAAAGGCATAAGGGCACAAAGTTTCACGAAGGAAGTTTACAGTTTCCCGTCTATCATTTCACGTCTGCCATTCACGTTTCCACCATTCATGATCACTCTCTGCGGGGAAACCTTACTTTACGCAGCAGCGTCCTGCGGCAGGTTACCGTTCATGTTCGGCACCGGTCTTTGCCCTAACTGCCTCATAAAACGGAAATGAGAAGCTATTGCGGCTCCTAATGTAGGGAAGTAGTTGTACCGCAAACCGAAATCATTGCAGGTTTTTTCAACGATCTTCCTGAGCGCAGGGTAATGAATATGACTGATACGCGGGAACAAATGATGTTCTATCTGGAAATTCAGACCTCCGGCAAACCAGGAAAGCAGCTTGCTTTCTGCACCAAAATCTGCAGTGGTTTTTACCTGGTGAATAGCCCATTCGTTCTCTATCTTTTTGGGCTCTATGCCCGCTACGTCAAATTCTGCATGCTCTACTACATGAGCAAGCTGGAATACCAGCGCCAGTGTCAGCCCCAATACAAAATGCATTACCAGGAATCCTACCAGCCAGGCTTCCCATCCCACAACCATAATGGGCAGCACAATAGTAAAGCCGACATATAAAGCCTTTGAAACCCAGAAAACAAGGTGTTCCTTAAAATCCATGGGCTTCAGCGGAGTGGTGTACACTTTTTTGGTAACGTATTTAATGTAATCTGTGATGAACAGCAGGAAAAGGGAAGTGAACCCATACAGGACGAACATATAATAATGCTGGTACTGGTGTGGCGGATACCATTTTTGCGTGGAGCATTCCCGCATGAAAGGTTTGTTATTGATGTCATCATCAATACCATCAATATTAGTATAGGTATGATGCACAATATTGTGCTTCAGCTTCCAGAAAAAAGCGTTCCCGCCCAACGCATTCATGGTTAACCCCATAATATCGTTTACCCATCCCCGTGAGGAGTAGCTGCCGTGGCAGGAATCGTGCATTACATTAAAGCCGATGCTGGCGAGGGTGAAACCAAAAAGACCGCTTAATACGATCCCCCAGAAAGGAGTAAGCGGGGCAAACAGCAGGGAAATATAGATCCCCGTTGCTGCAGGAATAAGGATTATGGTCTTAAGGTACAATTTCCAGTTTCCGGTCTTCTTCAGGTTGTTGTCTGTGAAGTACTGGTCTACATTAGCTTTTAACGTATTGAAAAAAACTTTGTTTTTGTTGTTGAAGGTTACTTTGTACATCTGTATACTATCTTTTACTGTCGGAGATGGCTTCCGGGATTGTTTCTGATCAAATAATTTCAGGAAATTCAGGGCCCACTATACCTTATTAAAGGTGGGCAAAGGTAATTATATTATATGGGAAAATCCTGTTAATTCATTTTAAACGGAACGATCATATCAAAAACAGGAATTTTAACTTCAAATTGTTTTTTTGACGTAATATTTTGCATGGTATAGGTACCGTACATTTTTCCCATCTCGGTACGAAGATTGCACCCGCTTACATACTGGTACTGTTCTCCTGAATTGATCTGCGGCTGCACGCCTACCACACCCTCTCCTTCCACCTCTCTTTGCGTGCCATTACTGTCAAAAATATGCCAGTGCCTCCTGAGCAGGCGTATGGGGAACGGATTGTTATTTTGTAAAGTAATGCGGTAGGCGAACATAAATTCTCCGTTTACGGGATTGCTGTAATCCGGTTGATAAAATGTCTCAACCGTTACTATCACACCTTCCGTTACTTTTGACGCCATTGACTTTACTGAAGTTTGCATTAAAAATAGCGAAAACTCTTGTAATTCAAGACAAATTTCTGCGAGGGCAATTAAAATGGCAATTACCTTTGCCTCGCATTACCGGAGATTTCTTGCCTACACAATTTTTTAGTTTAATTTTTGGTTTAATATTATTAAAATTTCAAATAATGAAAATAGCTGTAGCTAAAGGTGATGGCATAGGCCCTGAGATCATGGCGGCCGTGCTCAAGATATTTGAAGCTAACGGAGTCCCGCTGGAATATGAGTTTGTGGATATGGGTAAATGGGTATTCGACAAGGGGTTTTCCAACGGGATGACCCCCGAAGCCCAGATAGCCATAGAATCGCTTGGACTGCTTTTTAAAGGGCCCATGGAAACGCCCAAGGGTAAAGGCGTAAAGAGTGTAAATGTTACCGCTCGCAAAACCTGGAATACCTATGCCAATAAAAGGGTTTTTCAGTCCCTGCACGGCGTAGACACAGTTTTTTCAAAAGCAGGCATTCCTGTTGATATTACTGTAGTAAGAGAAAATATAGAGGATACCTATGGAGGTATAGAGCATATGCTCACCCACGATGTCGCCCTTAGCCGCAGGTTTATCACCAGGCCGGGGAGCCTGCAGGTGATCCGTTATGCTTTCCAGATGGCGAAACAGAAAAGGACGAAGAGAATTACCTGTGGGCATAAAGCTAATATCATGAAAATCACGGACGGGCTCTTTCTTGAGTGCTTCTATGAAGTAGCCAAAGAGTTTCCTGACCTGAAGGCTGATGACATTATTGTGGACGACCTGTGCATGAAGCTGGTGACAAGACCGGATAATTTTGACGTGGTAGTGCTTACCAACCTGCAGGGCGATATTGTGTCAGACCTCTGTGCAGGACTGGTAGGCGGGCTGGGCTTCGCTCCCTCTGCCAATATCGGCGATCATATTTCTATTTTTGAGGCGGTGCATGGCACAGCGCCGGATATTGCAGGGAAAAATATCGCCAACCCAACCGCGTTATTACTGAGCGGTATCTCTATGCTGCAGCATGTAGGGCTCACCGAAAATGCAGCTATCATAGAGAATGCATTGCTGTACACGCTTGAGAGCGGGGTACATACAGGAGATTTTGGCGATAAAGCTGTAAAGCCCGTAAACACTACTGAATTTGCAGCAGCCATTATCGGCAATTTTGGTAAGCAGCCGGACTTTAATGCCAAACCAGTAGTGCCCAATAAACCCGGTACTCCGACGCCATTCAAATTGCAGCAGAATGCAATGATGGAGTCTGTAGAAACAGGCAATGAAGATATTGTAGGCGTGGATCTTTTTATTGAAAGCAATGAGCAGCCGCTCACCATCGCTACCAGGTGCCAGCGGCATGCAGGGGTGAAGTTCAGGCTGGTTAATATAAGCAACCGCGGTACGCAGGTATGGCCAACGGGTTCTGTATATACCAATCTGGTCAACCTGTATAATGTCCGTTTCGAGTCACTCGATGGCGAGCCGCTCAACCAGCAGGATATCCTGGGACTGTATGTAAGCCTCAGCGGCAATTTTAAAATATGTTCTTCTGAACTGCTCAACATGTGGGGTGATAAGAGAGGCTACAGCCTGGCGCAGGGGCAATAAGTATGGCTCCTTCTTATCGTGAAAAGTGAGACTTGCCTACCGGCAGGCAGGGGATAAAGGTGAATAGGCAATAGTGAATGGTCAATAGTGAAACGACAAACGTGAGACGTGAGGGCCGTTGCCTATTTACTATTCAATGCCGTTTCCTTTAGCATAAGCATCATTATAAAACTTTTAAATTGTCAGCAACACAGAGATTTATCGCACTGTTACCAGTATCCCAATAAGCCACCTTTTTTTGCTTGAGATTTGTTCTACCGCCGATCAAAGGGATAGATGAACAATGATATGAAGCTGACAGGTCTCCTCAAAGCAACTGCGAAGCACTCAGTGAGACAAATAAAAATCAAATATGCCCGAACTAAAAACAGTGGTGTTTCGGATATCCCGCCAAGCCAAGTAGCGGGACCGGCTTGAGGCAATCAACAACTTACCTTAAAAACGCTATGCTTCCTTAAGGAAACGGCATTGGATAGTAAAAAGTCTTGCAGCAATGATGGCGTCAGACCAAATCTTACACCTTAAAAGCAGGTAATTATCTTAAGATTTTTATAAATTCACACTAAAGATTCGTGTCCCGATGAACACATCGGGATGGTGATATACTCTTTTTCCCAAATCTATGAGGCATCTCCAGTTATTCAGCAGCTTCTACGTATCTGCAACATGCCGTATAGCTCCTTTTTGTTAAACAACGTTAATAATTTTACTCTTTTCTCCCTGTAAAACAGCTTTCTGCGCTTTCCCTTCTTTTTTACCTTAAACTTTAAAATATGCCGGTTGTCTATTGCAGTAATTGATCACATTTAAAATTAGTTTCAATGAAAAGAATAACATTATCCTTACTTGCACTGGCAATCAGCTTTGGTATGGTACAGGCGCAGGAGACTACAACTCCTCCGGCTAAAACCCAGGGAAAGCAGTTTCATGGATATCATGGCAAGCCCGGCATGAGGCATCGTGGCGAAGCGATGTATTATGCAAAGCTCAATCTTACCGCAGACCAGCAGCAACAGATAAAGAGCATCAATGAGGCGGCTCGCAGTAAAATGTCGGATCTCCGGAAGCAGGAGGCTACTATTACCGTGAAAGCGTATAAAGAACAAATGAAGGCAATAGGTAAGGAAAAGCATGAAAAGATACAGGCGGTGCTGACCCCTGATCAAAAGCAGCAGTTGGCAAAAATGAGAGCAGACAGGGCAAAGAAATTTGACGGAATGGCAAAGAACAGAATGGAGAAAATGAAAAAAGACCTTCAACTGACAGACGATCAGTCTGCGAAAATACAGGCGCTCGGGGCTGCAACAAGGTCAAAGATCAAAGGTATACGCGAAGACCAGTCCCTCTCGGCCGATCAGAAAAAAGAGCAGGTGATGGCAGCATTTAAAAAGCAGCATGAAGACATGAACAGCCTGCTAACTCCCGAGCAGATCAAAAAGATGGAAGCAATGAGGGCAAAGCATATACACAGGGATGCACGGTAAACTATTGAAAGCACGAAAGATTGATTATAATTGCCGGCGTGGAAGCGCCGGCTTTTTTATTTATTATACGGAACCGGTTTTCTCCTTCACAACTGCATCTAAAGATTTTAATCTCATAAAGATCAATAGCCCTCCCAGAACGGCAGCAAACGCTATTATTCCAAAAAACCATTTTTTATCAGGGAAGCTGTCCCAAAAGCTGGCCATTACGCCGGCTACCTTTCCGCCCAGTGAAGTAGATAAAAACCATCCGCCCATCATCAATGCTGTTAAACGTGCAGGCGCCAGCTTAGACACCAGCGATAGCCCGATAGGGCTGAGACAGATCTCACTGACAGTAAAGACGCCGTAGGTGGCTACAAGCCAGCCCGGAGAGGTTTTGTGCGTATATATGCTGGGAACCGACATGATAGCAAAAACCATTATCAGTGCGCTTAACCCGGAAATAATTAAAGCGTATCCGAATTTTGCGGCAGTAGAAGGTTCCTTTTGCCGCTTGCGCAGGTAGGAAAAAAGCGCCACAAGCAGAGGGGTGAGCACAACAATAAAAAACGGATTAATGGACTGAAATAATTCCGCATTCATCAGCTTCAAACTCTGCTGCGGTCCCGGCCATTCTTCTTTAGGTAAATTCTTAAAATAAGGATCGGGTCCCTGTGTCATCACCGGGTTGCCTGAAGCATCTGTAACCGTGCGCATATATTCATCCTGCTTAACGGTTTCTCTGGGTGTTGTATTCACTTTTTGAAGCATATCCAGCTTTTCTGCCACTTTTTCTACTGAAGGCGATACCTGCCTGTCTGTATAATTCTGTGCCCAGATGGTAAGCCCGGTGGAATTCTGATTATATATTGTCCAGAAAATAATAGATACCGCAAATATGAAAAGCAGTGAACCAATACTTTTCTTATCTTCTTTATTACCGGTGCGCCATAAGTTTACATAAAAATAAATGACCGGTAAGCAGGCGAAAATAAATGCGTCATTTGAGTCCGAACCAAAGTAATTGCCTGGCAGCACCCACCCGATAACAGCGAAAATGATCATAGGCAAAAAAACAGACAGGAAAATTTTTGAGAGCGGCATATCGCCGGCCTGCATCGGCTTTTTTACATCCGCATGCTGTATATGCTTTAAGCCAAAAGACAACCAGATCAGCCCGATGATTAAGCCTATGCCCGCGGCTGCAAATGCATAACCCCATCCGTAATTATTGCGGAGATATGCTGCTACAAAATTGCATACAAGGGCTCCTATGTTAATGCCCATGTAAAAAATGTTATAAGCCGAATCTTTTAATGGCTTTAGCTCCTCTTTGTTATAAATATTGCCAAGAAGCGTACTGATGTTAGGTTTAAAAAAACCATTGCCAATAATTACCAGGGCGAGCGAAATATACATAGCCGTATTTCCGGGAAGCGACAATCCCAGGTAACCGGCAGCCATGAGGCTGCCTCCGATAAAAATTGATTTTATATACCCCAGGTACCTGTCGGCTATCAGTCCTCCTATAAAGGGAGTGAGGTATACCAGTGCAATGAACGATCCTACAACGTCAGCGCCTATCTTGTTGCTGAATCCCTTTCCCCCGGTTTGATTATCGGTTAAATACAAAAACAATATTCCTACCATCAGGTAATAGCCAAAGCGTTCCCACATTTCTGTAAAAAAAAGTACGGCTAATCCTCTTGGGTGGCGCCCCTTAGCTGATGGTTTCGGGTTCATATATTTAATTTAGATCAATAAAGTATTAATGCTGAAATTAAAGATTATTTGATAATCGCGGGGTTCAAATTCATACCTTGCTTTATTATTAGCTATAAAATCCAGGTTCATACGGATTTTATACCGTATATATAAAGAACTGCTCTCAACGGTCTTTCTTCCTTATTTTCGCAGCCATTATGTTAAGTTCTATGAATATTTTATTATTAGGTTCCGGCGGGCGCGAACATGCCCTTGCATGGAAGATCAGCCAGAGTAAGCTTTGCAGCCAGTTATTTATAGCTCCGGGAAATCCGGGCACAGCCCATTGCGGTATTAATATAGATATACCTGCCACTGATTTTGAAGCGGTAAGGAAATGTTGCATAGATCATGCAATAGACATGCTGGTAGTAGGTCCTGAAGAACCGCTTGTAAAAGGTATACAGGATTTTTTTAAAGCAGACAGGGCTTTACAGCATATTATGGTTATCGGTCCTTCGCAACAGGCGGCACAGCTTGAAGGGAGCAAGGCTTTTGCCAAATCTTTTATGGATCGTCATAATATCCCTACGGCCGCTTACAGGGAGTTTGATATTGACAATTACGAAGACGGTGTGGCGTATCTCCAGTCGCACGCTCTTCCTATAGTGCTGAAAGCAGACGGGCTCGCCGCAGGGAAAGGTGTGATCATTTGCCAGAACCATGTGGAAGCGATAGCGGAATTTGAGCTGATGATCCAGCAGTCAAAATTCGGCGATGCCAGCAGGAAGGTAGTGGTGGAAGATTTTTTGTCGGGAATAGAGATGAGCCTTTTTGTATTGACAGATGGTGAAAACTATGTTTTACTGCCTGAAGCAAAGGATTATAAGCGTATAGGAGAGGGTGATAAAGGATTGAATACAGGTGGTATGGGCGCCATCAGCCCCGTGCCTTTTGCTGATGAAGATTTTATGCAAAAGGCGATCAGCCGGATAGTAATACCCACCATAGAAGGCATAAAAAAGGACAGGCTCGATTACTGCGGATTTATCTTTATCGGCCTGATCAATATCAGCGACGATCCTTACGTCATAGAGTACAACTGCCGCATGGGCGATCCGGAAACGGAAGTAGTGATGCCAAGACTTAAAAATGATATAGTGGAGCTGCTGACAGCGGCAGCACAGCAAAAGCTTGGCGGAGTCAAAATTGAAACTGACGGCAGAACAGCGGTAACGGTGATGGCGGTAAGCGGCGGCTATCCCGGTGAATATGAAAAAGGAGTGCCGATAGACGGGCTCGATCTTTTGCAGGAAGAAGAAGCCCTTATTTTTCACGCCGGTACAAAGCAGGACGGCGAGGGTATTGTTACCAACGGAGGAAGGGTGTTAACGGTAACTTCTTTCGGCGACAGCGTCAAAAATGCCGCTGAAAAGTCGAAGGCGATCCTGGAAGTGATAAGCTTTGACGGCATGTATTTCCGGAAAGATATAGGATACGAATTTTACTGATAAGGCCTGCATGGGGATAGGTGCATTTGTTTTTCGCTCCGGGTACAACATTCTGATCGGCGTCTCCGCCCGCCAGCGAAAAATTGAAATGCGCCCTGAGGATATCCGCAGCGCCGCAACGCGGCAGGGCTGTGATATACAAAAAATTTATTTTCCTCAAAGTCAATAAAAATCAAGGTTTTGCCGTTGTATTTCAAATTATTTACAACAACTTTGCAAACATTATTTAAGAATTATATTCTCCAATATCAATTATGGGTCTTTTCAACTGGTTTACACAGGAAATAGCTATTGATCTGGGAACGGCTAACACGCTTATTATTCACAATGATGAGATTGTAGTAAACGAACCTTCTATCATAGCACTGGACAGGAACAATCCTAAGAATGTACTTGCCGTGGGCAAGAAGGCATTGATGATGCACGAAAAAACCCATGAAAGCATTCGCACGATCCGCCCGCTGAAAGACGGGGTGATCGCTGATTTTAATGCAGCCGAACTGATGATACGGGAACTGATCAAAATGATCTACCCAAAAAAGCCTTTATTCCCTCCAAGCTGGAGGATGATGATATGCATTCCTTCAAGCATTACCGAAGTGGAGAAAAGAGCGGTGCGCGACAGTTCGGAGCAGGCGGGCGCCAAAGAGGTATACCTGCTGCATGAGCCTATGGCCGCGGCGCTGGGTATAGGCATTGACGTAGAAGAACCGGTGGGAAATATGATCGTGGATATTGGCGGCGGTACTACCGGTATAACAGTCATTGCCCTGGCAGGTATTGTTTGCGACCAGTCCATACGCATAGCCGGGGATGAATTTACTGCAGACATTATGGAAGCGCTCAGGCGCTACCATTCGCTGCTGATAGGAGAAAGAACTGCTGAGCAGATCAAGATACAAATAGGAGCGGCAATGAAGGATCTTGAAGTGCCCCCGGATGACCTGCCGGTAAACGGTCGCGACCTGGTAACCGGTATTCCCAAGCAGATCATGGTGAGCTACCAGGAAGTGGCAGAAGCACTGGATAAAAGTATTTTCAAGATAGAAGAAGCTATTCTTAAGGCATTGGAAACAACTCCCCCGGAACTGGCTTCGGATATTTACCGCCGGGGCATTTATATTACCGGTGGAGGGGCATTGCTTCGGGGATTGGACAAAAGACTCAGCCAGAAAATTAAATTGCCGGTGCATGTAGCCGACGACCCGTTGAAAAGTGTAGTGAGAGGTACAGGAATTGCATTGAAGAACTATCAGCGATATCCTTTTGTAATGAGATAGCGAATGACACCACTAACATTCTACCTTTCTGCCGGACCTATGTCAGCGTAGAATTGTAAAAAACACATCCAGTGCGCAATGTTTTTCTATTTATCAGGCGAAATCTGAATTTCCTGTTCTTTCTGATCATGCAGGGGTTTGCGCTGTACATGTTGTTTCACTACAACCGTTTTCATGAAGCGGTTTTCCTTGATGCCGCAAGCGAAGTAACCGGCAGGATCAACCGCCAGTACAATAATGTAGAGTACTATTTCAGGCTTAAAAAAACCAATGATATACTGGTAGAGGAAAACCAGCGCCTCAGGAACTTATTAAAAGAAGACTTTCTTATTCCCGATACTTCCAGCGAACTTGCATTTGATACCATAAGAGTAGATTCTATTGAGCAGTACCGCAGGTACCAGTATTATCCTGCCAAGGTGATCAATAATTCAGTAACGGGGCAAAATAACTACCTGACGATCGGACGGGGGTATGCACAGGGGGTACGCAAAGATATGGCTGTTGTAAGCCCTTCCGGCATTGTAGGCACTGTAGTGAACGTAAGCAAAAATATGGCTACAGTGATGAGCCTCCTTCACAGGCAAAGCCGTGTAAGCGTAAGCCTGAAGAAAACGGGGGAAACAGGAAGCATTGAATGGGACGGTAAAGATCCTTTGGTGATCACTTTTAAGAACATCCCCAAAAGTGTTCCGGTAAAGATTGGTGATACCGTTGTAACAAGCCGTTATTCTACCTTTCCGGCCGGGCAACTGGTTGGTACTATTTCCGCTGTGGAAAGTGAAACGGGCAGCAATTTCTATACGCTTAAGCTAAAACCGCTTACTAATTTTTTCAATATACAGTTTGTATATGCAGTGAAAAACCTGCAAAGAGAAGAACAGGATGAGCTTGAAAAGGCAACGAAAAAACAGGAGTGAAGATGAGCGAAATGTTAAAAAATATTATCCGTTTTTTTGTATTGATACTTGTTCAGGTATTTATCCTGGATAAAATACCTCCACTGCACCAGTTCATAGTGCCATACCTGTATTTTATCTATATATTATGGCTGCCTTATAAAATTCCGAGGTTATCGCTTACGCTGTTAGGCTTTATATACGGGCTTTGTTTCGATTTTTTTACCAAAACGCCCGGGTTACATGCTGCTGCCTGCACGCTTATTGCTTATCTCAGGCCATTCATGATCAATATTTTAATGTCGAAGGAAGATCCAGGATTCAGCTATATTGCCCCTGCTCCTTCCAGCATGGGATGGACGCCGTATATAGTATATGTTTTAGTTCTCTCTTTTATACATAACTTTTGGATCGTTCTTCTTGAAACACTGAGTTTCGGAAATTTTTGGTATTTTCTGGGCAAGGTTGTTGCCACTACCGGCGTTAGCTTCCTGCTGATCATGATCACGGAAATACTTTTTTACAGGAAACAGAAGTTCAGGACAAATAATTAAGGAATGTCTGTATTTAACCAGTCAAGGCAAACCATTATACGGCTCATATTCGCTGCTACTTTTTTAATTATAGTAGTAAGGCTTTTTACGTTGCAGGTGGTTTCGGGCAAATATAAAACGCAGGCGCTTGATAATGCGGTGTACAGGAAGGTAGTATATCCGGACAGGGGGATCATTTTTGACCGGAATAAAAAACCCATCCTTAATAATACCATCATATATGATCTTACCGTAACGCCTTATGAAGTAAAAGATATAGATACAACATTACTCTGCTCGCTGCTGAGCATAGACACTGTTGAGCTTAAAAGCAGGATCATCAGCGCCATCATAAAGAACGGCAGGTACCGCCCTTCGGTATTTGAGGGATTGCTGCCAATAGACCTGCAGGCAAAGCTGGAAGAAAACATGTGGCGTTTCCCGGGCTTTACTTTGGTGGAGCGTCCTATCCGCACTTATCCCTACAGGGCAGGGGCCCACCTGCTTGGGGATATCGGCGAAGTGGATACAGCTATTATTCGCCGCAGCAATTATTTTTATCAGATGGGCGACTATGTGGGAAGGTCAGGCATGGAGCAGTATTATGAAAGTGTGCTGATGGGTAAACGTGGCGTTCAGAACCTGATAAAAGATAATCGTAACCGTATACAGGGGCCTTGGGAAAATGGCAAATATGATACCGCTGCTGAGGCAGGAAGAAATCTGTATACCTATTTAGACATTGACCTCCAATTGCTGGCTGAGAAATTAATGGCCAATAAGGTAGGCAGCGTGGTAGCCATTGATCCAAAAACCGGCGGTATTCTTGCTATGGTATCCGGGCCTGTAATTGATCCTAACGATCTTACCGGTACTGCCCGGCAAAAGAACTATGCAAAATTAGCGCTCGATGTTGCGGCTCCCCTTATGAACAGGGCCACGCGGGGATTGTATGAGCCCGGGTCTACCTTTAAGCCTTTGGGAGGGCTGATCGCTCTTGATGTTGGCGTTATTAACGCCCACTATGGAGTTTCTTGCAGTGGTGCATACTATGGATGCTCTAAAGTAATCAGGTGTGAGCATCACAATCCCGGGCATGCGGCCAATCTGAGGCTTGCGCTGGCTAACTCCTGCAATTCCTATTTTTCCCAGATATACAGGATGACAGTGGATAACTCCACAGATCACAGTACAAAGAAAGGATACACCCGCTGGATGGAATACCTCAATGCATTTGGATGGGGAGAAAAGCTCGGCATAGACCTTCCTAATGAACTGCCGGGAAATATTCCGGACACCACCTTGTATAATAAAGTGTACCGGGGACAATGGAATTCCTGTACGAATGTTACGCTGGGCATAGGGCAGGATAAAATGCAGGTAACCCCTGTGCAACTTGCCAATGCCATGTGCATCATTGCTAATAAAGGGTACTTTTATACGCCTCATTTTGTGGAAAGAATAGATAATGAAACAAAAAAAGATACCATTCTTAACCGGTTCCGTGTAAAATATTCCCCCCTTACTCATATTCCTGATGAAGCTTACGAAGCTATACATGCGGGTATGCAGGATGTTGTGGAAAGCGGTACGGCAAGGATTGCAAAGATCCCGGGGATAAATATTTGTGCCAAAACAGGCACGGCGGAAAAATATACAGTGCTTGACGGGCACAGGATCAAGTTGCCCAACAATTCTATGTTCGTTTGTTTTGCCCCGAGGGAAAATCCTAAAATAGCTATTGCCGTAGCAGTTGAAAATGCAGGCTTCGGCTCTACCTGGGCTGCACCTATTGCTTCTTTCCTTGTAGAAAAATATCTTACAGATTCTATCCGTTCTGAAAAAATGAAAGACCTGGAAAGGATAGCAAGTACCAACCTTATGCCGGCATACCTGAAACGCCGCCAGTTTATTGCCGACTCTACCCGCGCCTATTATTATTTTAATCTCCGCAAGGATAGCAGCTATATCAGAAAATATTTGAGAGGCTACCGCCCGCACGAAGAAAAGCCAAAAGAAAAAAGTATAGTATTCATACAACCAAAAGAGAAGAAAGACGCTATCGCCGGCCGGAAGCCTGCAAAAGAAAGGAAGGATAACAGAAACACGCATTTATTTATTCGCGGGCAACAACTGGTTGGGAATGATAAGAAAACTTTAAAAGCGCAAATATCAGGATGATAAGGAGCAATTCAGAAATGTCTAAAGGGATCGACGGTCTTGTATTATGGCTGTACATTCTGTTGTGCTGCATAGGCATCACAAGCATTTTCGCCGCCACTTACAGGGAAGGGGATGATATAGTACGCAGTTTTCTTTCTTTCAAAACGGATTACAGCAAACAGGCTGCCTTTTTCCTGGTCTCGATTGTGGCGGGTGTGGCAGTACTATTGATGGACAGCAAGTTCTTTACCGCAACAGCCAATTTATGGTATGCCTTCGGAATGCTGCTGCTGATCCTGGTATTCCCGTTTCATTCTAATATTAAAGGCACCAAGTCTATCATTAAGTTTGGAGGTGCATTACAATTGCAGCCCATACAGCTTTGTATTCTCTTTGCCAACCTCGCGCTTTCCAAATACCTGTCGCGCATGGAGACTGATTTTACAAAGAGCCGCTCCCAGATGATCGCTGCTGCAATTGTAATTGCCCCCGCTATTCTTGCGATATTACAAAGTGAAACAGGGCTTGCACTGGTATATTTTTCTTTTTTCCTGGTCATGTTCCGCGAAGGGCTCCCCGCTGTAATATTGATCATAGGATTTTCTTTTGCCATATTAGTGGTAGCTACGCTTGTGGTGGATCCCAACGTGCTCGCACTTACACTGACAGGCATTGCTGCCTTCGTGATCTACCTTATGCGAAGACAGATCAAAAGGCATAAGTCTGTGCTGGCAGGAATTATCGGGATATGGGCTATCTGCGTGGGTATCCAGCGCTTTGCGGTTCCGTTTATTTTTGATCATGTGCTGCAGCCCTATCAGGTAAAACGCATTTATGATACGATCGGTAAAGATTATGTGCCCAAAGATGCCGCAGCGGCAGAAGATATTGCCAAGAACAGTGCACCCAAAAAGGATGACGGAGACTATAATGTAAGGCAAAGTAAAATTGCCATTGGCAGCGGGGGCTGGTACGGGAAAGGGCTTCTGAAAGGCACGCAGACACGCTATTCCTTTGTGCCGGAGCAACGTACTGACTTTATCTTTTGCACTATAGGGGAAGGCTTTGGCTTTGCAGGTAGCATGGTATTCCTGGGCATATATATTATATTGCTGTTCCGGATTGTGACCATTGCCGAACGACAACGAAGTACCTTCAGCCGTTGTTATGCCTATGGTGTGGCATCGGTGCTTTTCTTCCATATTGCCATTAACCTCTGCATGACTATGGGGCTTGCACCGGTGATCGGGATACCACTGCCGTTCGTGAGCTATGGCGGCTTATCGCTGGTTACCTTCAGCATTATGATCTTTATACTTTTGAGGCTTGATAAAGACAGGCAGATGGTACTGAGATGATTTGAGATCTGAAATTTGAGATCTGAAATTATGATATGTCGGCAAGAGTATTCATTGGACAGGATAGTAATCGGCAGAAAACAACTGTAAAAACGCTCATCGCTTAATACCTTTGCTGCATGAAAATTATTCCGCTTAGCGAAGGCACGTTCACTATAGATCATTCAAAATTATTTATTCCATTCAATCCGGATGCGGATGATCTTCAGCAAAGAAACAGGGGAAGCCTGCTGGTAGAGATCCAGCCTTTCGTCATCATTACATCAAAGGATATTTTGCTCCTCGATACAGGATTAGGGTTCGTCAATGAAAATGGCATTTTGCAGATCCATCAGCATCTTATTGACCATGGCATCAGCCCCTCTGATGTGACTAAAGTTTTAATGAGCCACCTGCATAAAGACCATGCCGGTGGTATAAGCATGAAAGACAATATTCTTGACCGCTATTTCCTGAGCTTTCCTTCCGCTACTTATTATGTGCAGCAGCAGGAGCTGGATTTTGCGTTGGAGAAAGGGTTGCCTTCCTATATACCTGAAGAGATTGAAATATTAAAGGACGCTGACAATGTTGTTTTTATTGAGGGCAATGGAGAGATTGACGGCTATATCAGCTATGAATTAACGGGCGCCCATTCTCCTTATCACCAGGTGTTTACCATAAGAGAAGATAATGAGATCATTTTTTTCGGGGCGGATGATGCGCCGCAGCTGGGGCAGATGAAAAATAAATTTATTGCCAAGTATGATTATGATGGCAAAAAATGTATGGAGCTAAGGCAGGAATGGTGGAAGAAAGGACAGGAAGATCACTGGACCTTCCTGTTTTATCATGATGTAAAAAATCCTGTCTGGAAATTCTAGTGTTATGTCAAACGTGAAACGACAGACGACAAATGTGAGGGCCTCACATTTATCGTCTCACTTCTCACAAAGAAACAGACAAATTATTGTTGATATAGCACTAGCTTCTCCGGTTATTGGAGTAGATCAGTATATACTGTGCCAGTGTAACTATTGAAGCAATGGCTGCCACTACATAGGTCATGGCTGCCCATTTCAAAGCATCTTTTGCCATAGGATACTCCTGCGCGCTGGTAACATTGGTATGCTGCAACCATGCCAGCGCCCGTTTGCTCGCATCAAACTCTACAGGAAGCGTTATTACCGAAAAAATGGTAGTGAGCGCAAAGAGAATAATGCCTATCAGCAAAAGCGACGGGAACACCTTAATAAGTAAAATCCCGCCTATAAGCACCCATTGCACCAGCAGGGAGCTGTATTGTACCACCGGTACCAGCCTGCTCCTCAGCATCAGCCAGGGATAAGAGGTGGAGTGCTGCACGGCATGACCACATTCATGAGCCGCTACTGCAGCGGCAGCCACCGAACTGCTGTTGTACACATCAGGGCTTAGGTTCACGGTCTTATTGAGCGGATTATAATGATCTGTCAAAAATCCATCTGACATATTCACGGTCACATCATATATTCCATTTTCTTTTAACATCTTTTCGGCTACCTGCCTGCCGGTTAGCCCGCTTGCTATGCCTACTTTGCTGTATCTGGCAAACTTTCCCTTTAGCTGCATGCTCACCAGCATACTGATACCCACAAAAATTAATGAAACGATCCAGATTGAACCCATAATAAAATTTTTTTTCATGTAAACTATATCAAATCTCTGACCATTTCTCAGGGTTAAGGCTAAAGTTTCTTCCCGCTTTAAAAGACAAGCCTTTTTGTCAGCGATCTTGCATTTAGGAAAATATAGCTGACAAATTGGCTTTTAAAATTAATTTTTGGCAATGAAAATTTTTTTTATAAGTATTTGATTTTAAGTTAGTTAATTTGAAATAATGGCTAATGATACCGCCCTAAAAGTTATTCACAGGGACCAAAATTAATTTTGTTATGTTTGAGCAATTTGTAATTTAGTGCAAGAATTTAATGGGTTAGTAAGTACTAAAGGGTCAGCGAAAGTTGACCCTTTAACTTTTTAAAAACCGGCTTTGCCTACTATTTTCATCTCACTATCTTTTCTTCATTACTTATTTAAAAAGGTCAGTCGTATCTCAAGTCATTTGTTGGTTTTTGAGCATTACAAAAAGAAAAATGAATTCATGCAGTACTGTAAGTTGAAAAGTGTGCGGGTAAAATAAGTGTGCAATTCATAACTTATATCTTTCAATCATTTACCCCGTATCTTTAATACATGAGTAAAATCAAGTCAGCTTTTTTTTGTGGTAACTGCGGATATGAATCTCCGAAGTGGGCAGGGCGATGTCCGTCATGTGGTGAATGGAATACATTTGTTGAAGAAGTGGTTGAAAAGCAGTCGAAGCAAACGAACAACTGGAAGAGCTACAAAGACAATGGCGCGAATATTAAAACCATTCCGCTTCATGAAGTAACCGCAGGTGAAGAAAAGAGGATCATCACACAGGATGCAGAGCTGAACAGGGTTTTAGGCAATGGCATTGTTCCGGGAAGCATTGTGCTGATCGCAGGCGAACCCGGCATAGGGAAATCAACATTGTTCCTGCAGAACGGGTTATCGCTGAAGCATATTGTTACCCTGTATGTGAGCGGAGAAGAAAGTGAGCAGCAGATCAAGATGCGGGCCGATCGTTTAAACATCAGCAATGAAAATTTTTATTTGCTTACTGAAACATCAACCCAGGTTATTTTCCAGGAAATAAAAAAGCTGCAACCAGACCTGGTAATCATTGATTCCATTCAAACTTTACATTCACCTTATATTGAATCTTCAGCAGGGAGTGTTTCCCAGATCAGGGAAACAGCTTCCGAGCTCCAGCGTTTTGCGAAGGAAACAAATACTCCGGTATTCTTAATAGGGCATATCACAAAAGAGGGGGCTATCGCAGGTCCGAAGATCCTTGAGCACATGGTAGATACCGTTCTTCAGTTTGAAGGCGACCAGCATTATGTTTACCGTATCTTGAGAACAGTGAAGAACAGGTTTGGCTCTACTTCCGAGCTGGGCATTTATGAAATGACGGGGGCAGGGATGCGGCCGGTGTCAAATCCTTCTGAGATCCTCATCACTCAAAAGGAAGAGCAGTTGAGTGGTATAAGCATTGCGGCTACCCTTGAGGGACAGCGCCCCCTGCTGGTAGAAGTGCAGGCGCTGGTAACCCAGTCGGTATATGGTACCCCGCAAAGAACCAGTAGCGGCTTTGATCTTCGCCGGCTGCAGCTGCTGCTGGCGGTGCTTGAAAAAAGAGGAGGCTTCCATTTCGGGATGAAAGATGTATTTGTAAATATAGCAGGCGGTATCAAGACAGAAGACCCTTCCACAGACCTGGCAATGGTAAGCGCATTGCTTAGCTCGTATGAAGATATCCCGCTTGCCCGGCATATAGCTTTTGCCGGCGAGGTAGGGCTGAGTGGTGAAATAAGAGCGGTTAACCGCATAGAGCAAAGGATAGCGGAAGCTGAAAAGCTTGGTTTTGAAAAAATGATCATCAGCAAATACAACCAGAAGGGATTGAGCAGGCAGCGTTTTAATATAGAACTGGTAACGATGGCGCGTGTGGATGAGCTTTATAAATACCTGTTTTAAGAAAGCAATAGTGATAAAAACAATTTTCCATAGCGTTTCTCATATACTGTTCCCGCATCTGTGCAATGGTTGTGGCAGCGATCTTATCAGCGGGGAGCACCTGCTGTGTATACAATGTGCCGGGCAGTTGTATGAAACAGGTTTTGCGGCCGCGGAAGATAATCCTGTAGAGAAGGCAATGTGGGGCAGGCTGAGATCTGTGTCGGGCATGAGCCAGTACTATTTTTCCAAAGGCTCTTTATTCCAGCAACTGGTACACCAGGTCAAATACAAATCCAATAAAGAGCTGGGGATCTACCTGGGAAAGCTGATGGGATCAGCACTGGCAGCTTCTTCCCGCTTTCAATCCGTAGATGCACTTGTACCGTTACCCCTTTTTCCCGATAAGGAAAGAAAAAGAGGCTATAACCAGTCTGCAATAATATGTGAGGGACTTGCCTCAGCAATGCAATTACCGGTATTGTACAATTTGGTGGAGCGTATACGTTATACAGACACGCAAACGCATAAAACAAGAATGGAGCGCTGGCAAAACGTAGAGGGTGTATTTATTGCCCGCCCGAATGCAATAGCGGAGGGTAAACATCTTTTACTGGTTGACGATGTAATTACTACAGGCGCTACTATAGAAGCCTGTGGTAATGCAATGCTGGAAGACCTTCGGGGCATAAGGCTGAGCTTTGCAACACTTGCCTATGCAAATGCCTGAAGCTGATACCGGTTATTTACTGTATTACATGAGAAGGGTACTTCTATATATAATCATCCTGCCTGCGGTCATTATCTTTTTTGGCTGTAAAAAGACATCTTTTATGATGGATAAAGATGCAGCATTGACCATTACGGCAGATACCCTTTCATTTGATACGGTATTTACTTCAGTTGGATCGGTAACACAAAACTTTACAATAGTAAATCCTAATAACCGGAAATTAAAGCTAAATACAGTCAGGCTGATGGGCGGCAGCAATTCTCCATATAAAATAAATGTGGATGGTATTGCTTCCACGGAAGTACGCGATGTGGAGATCAATGCCGGCGACAGTGTATATGTATTCGTGTCTCTTACTGTTGATCCCTCTTCTTCCGGCACTCCCTTTATTGTGAGCGATAGTATATTGGTTGGATATAACGGGAACGAACGCTATGTGCAGCTTGAGGCTTACGGTCAGAATGCTCATTTCCTGAAAAATTATGTTATTGATGCAGACGCCACCTGGGAGAATGATCTTCCGTATGTAATATCGGGAGGACTGCTTATAAAAGAAGGCGTAACCCTGACCATGGAAAAAGGCTGCCGTGTTTATATGCATGCCAATGCACCGGTGATGGTGGATGGCAGCCTGGTGGTGAATGGCACAAAAACCGACAGCGTCACTTTCGGAGGAGACAGGCTGGATGAGCCTTACCGCGATCTTCCCGCCTCCTGGCCCGGCATTTATTTTAGTGAAAAGAGCAGGGATAATGTGCTGACGCATGCTGTTGTGAAAAATGCTTACCGGGGCATTATCTGCGCAGGGCCTGCGCCAGGCAACGCTCCCAAGCTGCAAATGAATGCATGTATGATTGACAATATATACGATGCCGGTATAACAGCGCTTGGCTCAGGCATAAGCGCCGTAAACTGCCTGATCAGCAATTGCGGTTCTAATATTTCTATCACCGCCGGGGGAACCTATGACTTCACTTTCTGCACTATTGCAAGCTTTGGCAATTCCTACATAGAGCATAAGCAACCGGTGACATATATCAATAACTTTGATGATGCAGGTAATAGCTATCCTCTTAGTACTATATTTAAAAATTGTATTATCTGGGGAGACGGAGGAAGCATAGAGAATGAGGTGGTGGCAGAAAAAAGGGGAGATAGTAATATGGAGGTGCTGCTGGATCACAGCCTGTATAAAGCAAAGTCAATTACCGGCCTGATAACCCTGGAAAACAGCATTGCTAACCAGGACCCTGCATTTGACAGCATCAATACCGCCCGGCATTATTTTGACTTTCATCTGGGTAAAAAAACTTCCCCGGCAGTGGATGCGGGAGTGATCACAATGGCGACTACCGACAGGGATGGCAATCCGAGAGATGACAAACCTGACCTGGGATGTTATGAAAAGCAATAGTTACGATTAACTTAACAGTAATAAAACTTATTAATTTTTTGCATCAATTTTGTACTTTACTCTAAAAACAATAATTATGATACGCTTATTATTTGTTGCAGTCGCTTTATCCATGGTGGCTTCCATCTATGATTTTAAGATAGAAGGGCTGGATGGCAACTCTTTTATGCTTGAAAAATATAAGGGCAAAAAGATGCTGATTGTTAATACCGCTTCCAAATGCGGGTATACACCGCAATACAAAGACCTGGAGACACTGTATAAAACCTATAAGGACAAACTGGTAGTTATTGGCTTCCCTGCGAATAATTTTAAGCAACAGGAACCGGGCACTAATGCGGAGATCCAAACATTCTGTACCGAAAATTATGGTGTTACTTTCCCCATGTCTGCCAAGGTATCGGTGAAAGGAAACGACATTGATCCATTATTTAAATACCTCTGCGATGAAGCGGAAGGAATGGGTATCAAAGACCCGATAAAATGGAATTTTACCAAATTCCTGATTGACGAGCACGGGAAATTGATCGCGGTGTTTCCCAGCAAAGTCAATCCCATGAGCGAGGAAGTGCTGAAGTACCTTAACTGACATAACACTTATTATTCTGTGAGACGTGAAAGGTGAGATGTGAAAGCTCATTTCACAGCGGCGGGGAATTGCTGCATATACTTAGTTCCCGATGCATTGTGGTTCAAATGGTTTCACGCAGCGGCCGCAAAGAAGAGATCGCTGCGCTCATTGCACCGTAGCAATCGCTGCGGGTATTGTATTTCACGCAAACGATTGAACATTATTTTGGCTATAATTGTCGTTCTGTTTATTTAATTTGGCAGATAAAGAGAAACTTATGTTTGGCATATACAGAAAGCAGGAGAATGGCTTTGATAAAATAGTGCTGAAAAATGATCAGGAAGATTGTACAATAGAGATAATTCCTTCCTGCGGGGCAATGCTGCACGCGTTCGTGATAAAAGATGGGAAAGGAGAAATTAATCTTATTGATAGCTATAGCAGTAAAAAAGAATATGATGAAGCCACCGAATCGACAGGCTTCAAGGGGCTTAAGCTATCCCCTTTCCCCTGCAGGATAAACAAAGGCAGCTATATCTTCAATGGTACAGCCCATCAATTCCAACCCAACCGGTCCGGGGTAGTATTGCATGGTTTTTTATACAACAAATCATTTACCATTACAAAAGAACATGCTGACACAACCGGTGCGCAACTGGTATTGCAGTATGATTATGCCGGAAATGTTCCCGGGTTCCCTTTTCCATATACCTGCATTATTACTTATACACTTGAAAAAGACAATACCCTTACGGTATCCACTGTTGTTAAGAATACAGGCGGTTCTTCAATGCCTGTCGCTGACGGCTGGCATCCTTATTTCACATTCGGAGGAAAGGTAAACGACCTGTTGCTCGAATTCAGGTCGGAGGAAATGCTGGAATTTGTAAACCTGATCCCTACCGGTAAAACCATTCCTTTCCCGGATTTCGTGCGGCCGGCGCTGATTGATGGCAGGGAAATAGATAATTCTTTTGTGCTGGATTTTTCACAGCCGCAACCCATGTGCATACTCCGCGACCCGGCAAGCCAACGGCAACTGGAAATATACCCCCAAAAGGAATATCCTTACCTGCAGATATATATCCCCCCGCACCGCCGGAGCATAGCTATAGAAAACCTGAGCGCTCCACCGAATGCTTTCAACAACGGTATAGGATTATTGACACTTGAACCCGGTGAGGTTACTGATTTTTCAACCACGTACAAAGTAAAGTGAGCTGCGCGGTTAAAAGAACTTGAAATCAATGAAACCCTTTACGACAGAAGGTTCTGCACCCTCTCCACGAGCCTGCCTGCCGGCAGGAAGAGGTCCGGGATGAGGCGATTAACTGAATTTCAATCGCTTATTCATATTTGTCGGGCAGGCAATAGTGAAATAAAATATTGAAATGTTTTTTGTGGCAACGGTCGTGTTTATACCCGCACGTATATTTTTCTCTTATCCATCCAGTAGCCTACCAGCCAGCATAACATCATATAGCAAAGGGCAAACAGCAATGAGCCCCAGGGACCGGGAAGGATCTTTTGAAATACAGTATTGCTGATGCTGTTGAAAAGGCTGGTTTTGGGACCTGTCTTTATCGTGAAAAGAACGGTAGCCAGTATTTCGGACAGGAGGTAAATAAATAACGGGTTTTTACCGAATACCTGGAAGAAATAAGCGCCTTTGGTCATACCTTTAATTTCGGTCACAAAAATCAATATACCGAGTATTATCATATCAAGCCCCACGGTATATAATACAAAGGGACTGGTCCATAGTTTTTTATTGATAGGGAATACAAAATCCCAGAAATATGCAAGGCACATGGATGCAAAACCTGCGATCATCAGCCTGGTAACTGTTTCAAAATTGTTACCTTTCTTCTGGATAAAAACACCCGCATAATAGCCTGCCACAACGTTGACGATAGTGGGCATGGTGCTCAGCAATCCTTCAGGGTCAAAGGCAACGCCTTCCCCATGGTACAGGTGGCTTTCTCCAAATAATATCATATCCAGCTTATGCCCCGCATTAGTCGTCATATTATAATCCCCGCCCACATACAGGATGATCCAGTACCCTATGAGGAAAATGGCGCTTAATGTCCAGACTGCTTTTTTGGATAAAAAATGGATCATTAATGCTGCTATACCATAGCACAAAGCAATTCGCTGCAGCACGCCCAGTATGCGGGTATTTTGTATAGGGAAAAATTCGTAGCCGCCTCCCTTTACTTCCCTGAAAAAGGGAAACCAGTACATCAGGTAGCCAAGAAGGAAAATGATGAATGTTCTTTTGAATATCTTTCCCAGCACAGTACCGGTGCCAAGCTGTTTGTATTTCGGCATAGAAAAGCTCATGGCGTTTCCCACTACAAACAGGAATGTCGGGAATACGAGGTCTGTAGGCGTAAACCCATGCCATGCAGCATGTAATAAAGGAGCAAAAGGGGTAGCGCCGCTCCCCGGGGTATTTACGATGATCATAAAGCAGATCGTCATACCTCTCAAAACATCCAGTGCAAGGAAACGGGGAGAATCGGGTTTTGTCATAACCAACAGGATTTATACTTTAATATAGATTTTCTTTTTATCCAGCCACCAGGCAATGCCCCAGAAAATGATCACATGGAATATGGCATACAGCAAAGAGCCGTTCATGTTACCAAACAGGGGTGCAAAAACATGATTATACATCCATCCGCCCAATCCTTCATAGCCGTTATCGGCAGGAATGCGCACTAATCCGTAAAGCCTCACCCATACCCCGCTCAGCACAAAAATAAAGAGCGGGTTTTTGCCGAACACTTCAAAAAACCTGCTCCATCCGCCCCTGTGCCCGTTTGCTTCTATCAGATGCAGCAAAGTGGCCAGCACCATTATGGCAATACCGGTCGTATATATTACAAATGAGCTTGTCCATATTTTTTTATTGATGGGGAACACCATATCCCAGCAAAATCCTGTAAAGACAAGCAGTCCCCCGGCTACAAACAAATTAGCGATGATCGTATACCAGGAAGCAGCCATGGCTGTTCCGGCTATTGCATTTTTCTTTTGTACAATATAATCACCTGCAAGATAGCCCAGTATCACCTGCGTGATGGCGGCGATAGTGCTGGGGAAACCTTCAGGATCAAAAGCCACTCCTTCACCGTGATACATGTGGGATTCCCCGAGAATGGCTTTGTCTATCGGTGTGCCAAACCAGCCCTGGAGGCTGTAGGGATCGGCAGCATTACCGAAAGCAAGGCATATACCCCAGTAAAGCAATAGCAGCACAACGCCGGCGATGAAAGCTTTTGCAGGGTTTAAATAATAGATAATAATACTTGCAAAAAGGTAGCAAAGAGCGATCCGCTGCAGCACGCCTAATATCCTGAGAGTATTAAAACCCTTTGCTACAAGCGCTCCCGCGGAGTCATATTTTATGAAGGGGAACCAATTGAGCAGAAGACCAATACCGAAGATCAATACAGTTCTCTTAAGTGTTTTCATCCAGAAAGCCCTGTTGCCCGACCGTCGCAGGGCAGGGATAGTGAATGCCATTGCATTCCCTACCGCAAACAGGAAAAAAGGGAAAACCAGGTCTGTAGGGGTGCATCCATGCCAGGGTGCATGCTCCAGGGGAGCATAAATGTATTTCCAGCTTCCCGGATTGTTCACGAGGATCATCAGGGCTATTGTAGCCCCGCGGAATACATCTAAAGCATAAAATCTTTGTTTCAAAAGGCGAAGAAATTACAGGAGGTTTACATTTAAAGATACGGCTTTGAAGGTATTGAAATTCCGGATAACACTCAGGTAACAAACACGATGGCCGGCGGTTTTCTTTTCCGGCAGAGACCTGTGCTACAAGATTTTACAATTTATTAAGAGACGGCTATAGTTTTTTGTCGGAAATTTGTACCTGTAAAACAAAATAACAATGGCATTGTAATTGCAATTTTATTTTGTATATTACGTTAGTTAAAACAGATCTTTAGAAATATTTAACAAAAAGGGATTAAACAAATCATCCCGTTTTGCGTCTTAATATAAAGAGATTTAAAACAGTCAATTTTCTCATAAGCAGTTAGTTTTGGTTGCGGCCTCTATTTCTATAGAGGCCAATTTTTTTGCCCGGCCTTTTCCTGAACAGCAGAAAAGCTATCGCCGACCCGGCAATATCTGCCAGAATATCCCCTGTTTCAAATGCGCGGTTTGCCACAAAGTATTTTTGATAGTACTCCATTCCTATGCCATATAAGCAGGAAAGCAAAAAAATGAGCAAGAAAATCCACAAGTGTTTGGGGAAATTTGTTCCATGCTTAATATAATAGCTCCAAAGCCATACCTGGGCTCCAAAAAGCACCATGTGAATGATCTTATCAAAAGACGGTATTTCCGGCCCCGGGGGTAATTCTTTTCCGGGAATAATAAGTAAGACGAAAATCATAACAGACCAGGCGAGCGCCGGCCATATTTTTTTAAGCAACCTGCTGATCGTCATACCGGCTCAGTTTCCTACAAGAACGCTGTAAGCTTCAGATGTTAGCAGGGCATCCACATCAGCAGGATTATCTACTTTTACCTTGATCATCCAGCCCTCTCCATATGGATCGCTGTTCACCAGCTCAGGCTTATTGTTCAGCCCGGGGTTAATTTCAATAATAGTTCCTGTTACCGGCAGAAAAAGATCGCTTACGGTTTTTACAGCTTCCACTGTTCCAAAAACAGCTTCTGCACCCAGGTGCTGATCCAGCGTTTCAATTTCCACATATACAATATCGCCTAATTCACTCTGTGCAAATTCAGTAATGCCAATGATAGCAGTGTCGCCTTCCAGGCGTATCCATTCATGATCTTTAGTATAACGCAGGTTTTCAGGAAAATTCATAATGCATATTTTAATGCTGCAAAGATTACAAAAACCATTTGAAAAAAAGTAAAACAATCCGGTTTCTCGCAGCGGGCACGGCGGAGTGGCGATCGCAGCAATCTTTTCTTTGCACCCGTTGCTCCTTTGCGCGCTCCGCGTGAAAATATTTGCAGCATTAATTACTGATCAATAAAGCCTTTGGTCTGAAAATACAGCAATACATGATCTTTCATAAAATTTTCCTGCTCGGGCAGGCTCATTGCCGGGAGGGGCTTTAATTGTTTGAAATGAGGCCAGCCGTCCTCATCTACTTTTTCAAGCTCATAATAACCGCTTTGCGAAAAGAGCGTACATACCGCCACATGCATCAGGTCCTGCTTCTGTTCCTTGGTAAACTTTGCCCGTATATCTCCAAGCTCCTGGATACCGATCAGGAAAAGGATGGCTTCCATATCGGGTTTTTTATTAAACCGCTCCACGAGTTGGGCTTCAAGATTCCACCAGCGTACCTGGAGATCGCTATCCATATTGTTCATGGCTGCAAAGGTAGGCAAAGAAGTGCGCGGGCGCATTTCAATATGGAATGTTATTCAGATTTTTAAGAGTATGCACTAACAATTACCTTTGCGTGAAATTTTTTGAGGATGCTACAGGTAAATACGCTCAGGCAGCATACGGATTGGGTTAAAAAAAGGCTGGCGGTGAAGCATTTTGCCGATATCAGCCTGGTAGATAAGATCATCGCCCTGGATGATACCCGTAAAAAGCTCCAGCTCGAATTTGATACCAGGCAATCGGAAGTGAACAGCACCTCTAAGATGATCGGGCAGTATATAGCCAAAGGAGAAAAAGAGGCTGCAGAGAATGCCAAACAGATAGTTGCATCCTGTAAGCAGGAAATAAACAGTATCAGTGAAAAAATTGCTGCCACCGAAACGCAATTACAGGAGGAGCTGATAAAGCTGCCCAACCTGCCTTCGGAAAAGGTACCTGAAGGGAAGACCCCGGAAGATAATGTTGTGGTAAAGGAAGGAGGCACAAAACCTAATCTTGCTGCAACAGCCATACCGCATTGGGAGCTTATTAAAAAATACGGGCTGGTGGATTTTGAAACAGGCGCCAAGATCACAGGCAGCGGGTTCCCTTTATACAAAGGCAGGGGAGCAAAGCTGCAAAGAGCATTAGTGCAGTATTTCCTTGATTATAATACGCAGGCGGGGTACATGGAATATCTCCCGCCTTTTATGGTAAATGAAGCTTCCGCTTACGGAACAGGACAGCTCCCCGACAAAGAGGGGCAGATGTATTATATGCCTGCAGACAATTTTTACCTGATCCCAACTTCCGAAGTGCCGGTCACCAATATTTACCGGGATGAAATTCTTAAGGAAGAGGAGCTGCCCGTAAAAATGACGGCCTATTCTCCCTGTTTCCGCAGGGAAGCCGGCAGCTTTGGTAAAGATGTCCGCGGGCTCAACAGGGTGCACCAGTTTGAGAAAGTAGAAATTGTGCAGATAGTGCATCCCGATAAAAGCTATGATGTGCTGGAAGAAATGGTGGCTCACGTGGAAAAACTGGTGAATACACTGCAGCTTCCTTACCGCATTCTTAAGCTCTGCGGGGGAGATATGAGCTTCACTTCAGCGCTTACCTACGATTTTGAAGTATACAGCGCAGCGCAGGACCGCTGGCTGGAAGTAAGCTCCGTCAGCAATTTTGAAGCATACCAGGCCAACCGGGCAAAGATCCGTTTCAAGTCGAAGGAAGAAAAAGGAAAGAACATTTTAGCGCACACGCTCAACGGCAGCTCACTGGCGCTTCCCCGCATATTAGCCTGCCTGCTCGAAAACAATCAAACCGAGTCCGGCATCATATTGCCTGAAATATTGCACTCTTATTTCGGAGAAAAGATCATTAGCTGAACAGGTGAATGGTGAGACGACAAATGCGAGACGACAAACGTGAATGGTGAGACGTGAGAAGATAAAGGTGAATGACCCTCACGCCTGTCTTCTCACGTTTCACGTTTGTCGTCTCACCATTCACTATTGCCTCTTCACCATTCACTCTCCTCTCATCCCGGTACCGCTTCTTCCTCAACCAGTTCCAGCGCTTTGCCCGTTCTTTCACGGATCTGCCTGCAGAGATCCTTGTCACCGGAGAGGGATTTATGGAGAGAAGGTATCATTTCTTCCAGCTTTTCCTGCCATTGCCGTGTTTTCATTTGTTTAGGGAAACAACGGTTCAGCAGGTCTGTCATAATAGAAACAGCCGTAGAGGCTCCGGGGGATGCTCCGAGCAATGCGGCAATGGTGCCGTCTGCAGCGTTTACCACCTCAGTGCCAAATTCAAGTATACCGCCTTCTTCCTCATCTTTTTTTATTACCTGCACCCGTTGTCCCGCTACTTCCAGGTCCCAGTCATTCATTGCTGCAAGCGGAAGGTACTCTTTCAGCGCTTCCAGCCTGTCTTCGGGAGACTGGCTTACCTGATCGATCAGGTATTTGGTGAGAGAAATATTGTGGATGCCTGCCATCATCATCGGCTTGATATTGCTGATCTTAATAGAGGAAGGCAGGTCCCAAAATGAACCATTCTTTAAAAACTTTGTAGAAAACCCGGCATAAGGGCCAAACAGCAGAGATTTTTTCCCGTCAATAATACGTGTATCTAAGTGAGGAACGCTCATGGGTGGAGAGCCTACGGCAGCCTTGCCGTATACCTTGGCATCATGCTTTTCAATAACAGCAGGATTGTTGCAAATCAGCCACTGACCGCTTACCGGGAAGCCGCCATAACCCTTGCTTTCAGGTATATCCGACTTTTCAAGCAGAGGTAGCGAGCCTCCTCCTGCGCCTATGAAAATAAATTTTGTTGTAATAGTCCTTTTCTTCCCGGTAGTCAGGTTTTTTACCTGTATTTTCCAACGGCTGTCCTCACCCTGCTCCAGGTCGAATACTTCATGCGCCAGCAGCAGCTTTACCTCAGGCTTATCAAAAAGATAGCGGAACAATTTTCTGGTGAGCGCACCGAAATTTACATCGGTTCCCACATCCATTCTTGTAGCAGCCACTTTTTCTGAAACGTCGCGCCCCTCCATTACCAGCGGTATCCATTCTTTCAGCATTGCAGTATCTTCTGAAAATTCCATTCCTTCAAAAAGGTGGTATTGCAGCAATGCCTCATATCTTTTCTTCAGGTAGGTTACGTTTTCTTCCCCATGCACAAAGCTCATGTGCGGAACAGTATGGATGAAGTCGTGCGGGTTGCTGATATATTGCTTATCCAGCAGGTAAGTCCAGAATTCCCGGCTCTGAAGGAATTGCCCGGCAATTTTAATGGCTTTGCTGCAATCAATAGAGCCGTCTTCTCTTTCCGGTGTATAGTTTAATTCACAAAATGCCGAATGCCCCGTGCCTGCGTTGTTCCACGCATCGGAACTCTCCGCCGCTACAGTATGCAACCTTTCTATAACGTGGATCGTGATATCCGGCTGAAGCTCTTTCAGCATCACACCCAAAGTGGCACTCATAATACCGGCGCCGATCAATACCACATCAGGATCATTTTCTTTAATAACGGACTTGCTCATACGCTGTTCAAAATTTCCTTTGATAAAAGTAATTCACATGAAAAGCAAGGCATCTCTGAGAAGTGGCAAAGTATCTGAAAAAGCAGGACATATTCTTTATTGCATGCCTGCAAATCTTTGCCTTTAACGGAATACAAAGTTACATCATCAATTTGAAGAGAACGGTCATAATATGCTGTTTTATTTCAAAGGAATTCATGTTTCTAAATGATCTCCTTCCAGGTGTATACAATGAATGATTATACGCAATAATATGAAATTGATAATAAGACAATTGATTATATATGCATTTATGCTATTTAACATTTATACTACCATACGCTGGCATACTTATTGAACTTTCTGTACCGAAAAGCAATTGCTCGTTGAAATAAAAATTGTTGAACCTAAAAATTGAATTGTATGAGATTAGTAACTGAAAAATTTGAAATATTGTCCGGCGGAAATATATACCAGGTGCGCGCAACGGAATATTTGAACGGACAGGAAAAACTGAGATACCGGGTAAGCGTCAACGATAGCCCCGTGTGCGTATTTGGGTGGAACAACGACAGGAGCCGTTTCACGATCATGCATGACCATCGTAACCCGGATATTCCCGGAGAAATTGAACAAGCCATTGCCGGCAGGCTTAAGCACATAAGCAGGATGAAGGAAGCGGCGTGATCTGTGGTTGATTGATAATACTGTTATATTAACGTGAGAGGTGAGGCATGAGATAACATTTCACCTCACACGTTCACCATTAAATTAAAAATGCGGTGCACCGGACACCGCATTTTCTTTAGGAGCTTTATATTTTTCAATGCTATTCGTTCTGTAATTTCATGCTGCATTACAGTGCACAGATCAGTTATGAAATTTTTTCCCATTCCGGGTACTAAACCCAGGGTTTATATAGCCACTTCCCTTGCTATACTATTCCACACAGTGGGATTAGCAGGAATTATCCGGGGCAATACTGCATTATTTACCAGGCTGACTTCTATGAACATGATGGTAATGCTACTGTTGTTGCTTTGGACACAGCCTTCGCGTAACCGGTCTTTTTATCTTTTCATGGGGATAGTAATGGTAGCCGGCTTTTTATCCGAATATACCGGGGTGCATACCGGATGGCTCTTTGGGGAATATAGCTATGGAGCAGCATTGGGTATAAGCTATGATGGTATCCCGCTGATCATTGGCGTCAACTGGTTTATCGTCATATATTGCTGCGGGGTTACAATGGTGTCGGTTGTTTCGCGAATGGCGAAAAATGTACCGGAAGATCAGCGGGCTGTATATGCCGGGTGGGGCAGGGCATCCGTGATCGTAGACGGCGCTTTGCTCGCTACTTTTTTCGACTGGATCATGGAGCCTGTTGCTATTCGCCTGGGTTACTGGCAATGGGCGCCTTCTGCAGCCGTTCCGGTATTCAACTATCTCAGCTGGTTTATTGTCAGTGTGGCATTGCTTTTTGTGTTTTCAGCCTGCCCTTTCAATAAATCCAACAGGTTTGCAATACATCTCTTGCTTATACAGATAATGTTTTTCTTATTGCTCAGAACTATCCTGCCATGACGATGGAATACGATCATATTATCATCGGGGCAGGCTGTGCAGGGCTCAGCCTGCTCATGCGCATAATGGATAACGATCCCGGCTATACGAAGAAGATATTACTGATAGATAAATCAAAAAAGGATACCAATGACCGTACCTGGTGTTTCTGGGAAAAAGACAGCGGGTATTTTGAGCCTGTTGTTTATAAACAATGGGATCATCTTATTTTCAGGAATAAAGACCTTTCAAAAACACTGGATACCGGCGCATATCAGTACAAAATGATAAGAGCTGTTGATTTTTACAATTATTGTTTTGATCGGATCAATAAAGCGCCAAATATAGAAATAGTTTACTCTGCAGTGGAAGAAATTCGCTTCAAAAACGGATGGTATACTATTCAAACTGCCGCTAAGACAATGGAAGTAAAAGCAGGGTTTCTATTCAGCGCCGTTTACCGGGGCTTTCCAAAAACCAAGAGCACATTCTCGCTATTGCAGCATTTTAAGGGATGGCTGATTGAAACGGATATCCCCTGCTTTGATCCCGGGCAGGCAGTATTCATGGACTTTTCAGTGCCGCAGCAATGGGGAACTGTATTCATGTATGTGCTTCCCCTGAGCCCGGATAAAGCGCTTATAGAATATACGGTATTTTCCGCATCAGCATTATTACCGGAACAATATGATGATGCTATCAGGAATTATATTACCGCTCAGTTAAAGGTCAGTGATTTTCGCATTGCAGCCACAGAGTATGGCATCATCCCAATGACGAGCCACCGGTTCCCTTTCTATAAAGACGGGGTATATTATATCGGTACGGCAGGCGGACAGACCAAAGCTTCCACGGGATATACTTTCCAGTTTATCCAGAAACAATCGGTACAAATTGCCGGAGCGCTGAAAAAGGGCATAACAGATTTAACCGGGATTCAGCCTGCCCGTTCAAGATTCAGGTTATACGACAGTATATTGCTGAGAGTATTAAGTGAAAATAAAATGACTGGCGAAGAAATATTTTCAACACTCTTCAAAAAAATTCCTGCGAAGAAAATATTCCGTTTTCTTGACAATGAAACAACCCTGGCTGAAGAATTTCCTATCCTTAATGCAATGCCCGGGGGCATATTCGGTATTGCCGCTATGAAACAAATTTTCTCGTGAAAAGAACTTCGCTAACCTCCGGTTTCTCTTACCGTTATATTTTGCGGCAAAGCGAAGTCTGCATGCTGTTCCCAGCCTCATAATATTTACTTTTGCCGGATGAACAAAGGTAATATTTCCATTAATGATATACTTGCACGTTTGAAGATCTCCGCATTAAATGAAATGCAGCTTTCATTTTTAGAGGCTGCTTCCCCTCACAGAGATGTAATACTGCTTTCCGCCACGGGTTCAGGCAAAACAATAGCTTTCCTGCTGTCTGTATTGCAGCAGTTAGATCCGGCAACCGGGCAAACGCAGGCGCTGATCGTTACTCCCTCGAGAGAGCTGGCGCAGCAGATTGAAATGGTATTTAAGAAAATGGGCGCCGGCTTTAAAGTAACGAGCTGCTACGGCGGTCATTTGCGCGAAACGGAAGAGAACAACCTGAAAGAGGCGCCCGCATTGATCATTGGCACTCCCGGCAGGCTGTCCGATCATATAAGGCGTGGCAATATTAGTACAACTGCTATCGCCACCCTGGTGCTGGATGAGTTCGACAAATCGGTAGAGCTGGGATTCCAGGATGAGATGTCCTTTATCATCAGCGCCCTGCCGGCTTTGCAACGCCGGCTGCTGACCTCTGCAACGGATGTGATGGAAGTCCCTGCATTTGTAGGATTGACCGACCCGGTGAAGCTCAGTTTCCTGGATGAAGGAGAGTCCGTTCCTCAAAGGCTTGAAATTAAAATGGTGCGCAGCCCTGAAAAAGATAAGCTCAATACATTGTTTAAGCTGATCTGTTTTCTGGGCAGCCGTCCCACGATCGTTTTTTGCAATCACCGGGAAGCGGTGGAGCGCACCAGCATGTTGCTAAAAGAGAAAGGTATTGTCAATATGTTTTATCACGGGGCAATGGAGCAGCGGGACAGAGATGCGGCACTGAGCAAATTCAGGAATGGCAGCGCAACGCTGCTGGTCACCACCGATCTTGCGGCACGAGGGCTTGATATTCCTCATATCAGGTATATTATACATTATCATTTGCCGGATACTGAAACCAGCTTTATTCACCGGAACGGCAGAACGGCACGCATGGAGGCAAGCGGCACCGCCATCCTTATCCTTTCACCGGAAGAAGCGATCCCTTCCTATATCACAGGAGAAATAATACCGATACAGCTTCCTGAGACGGATATATTACCGGAAAAACCTAAGTGGGCGACTTTATTTATAGGAGCCGGGAAAAAGGATAAAGTAAATAAAATAGATATCGTCGGGTTTCTCAGTAAAAAAGGGGAATTGAAAAAAGATGATATAGGACTGGTTGATGTAAAAGACTTTTTTTCGTTTGTGGCTGTACGTAAGACCAGGGCCAGTCATGTACTTCACCTTGTGAAAAATGAAAAGATCAAGAATAAGAAAGTGAAGATCGAAGCGGCGAAGTAGTCGTGAAACGTGAAAGGTGAAACGACAGACGTGAGACACCTCTCACCTCTCACGTCCCGCCACGCGATAAAGCAGCAAGCCCAGTGCCGCAAAGAACAGCACACCGAGGATCTCATACCCTAATGCGCCGCCCAGCATGCTGCTCAACGCTTCTTCCAGGTTGATCTTAGCCAGCGCTTTTGCAATAGTGCCGTTTACCGACAGGAAGGCTACGATCACTCCGGCAATGGCGCCGCCGGCGACAAGCCCGGTAGCAAACAGGTTACCTTTGCCCAGGTCTTCCTCCTCAGGCGTTGTATATTCTCCTTTTCTTTTTTGCTGCCAGTCAACAAGCCCTCTTATAGCGCCCCCAATGAATATAGGCAGCGTGGTCGCCAGCGGAAGATACAAACCGATGGCAAACGACAATGCTTTTATACCACAGAGCTCCACCACAATAGCGATGAATACGCCAACGAGCACATACTGCCAGTCAAGGTTAAACGATAATACTCCCTTAATGAGGGTAGCCATCAACGTTGCCTGTGGTGCGGCATAGGTAGTTTGACCAATAGCGTGATGGATACCCTGTGCCAGCATTTCGGGTGTTGGTGTATCAAGTACTTTAATGGTAACGCCGATAGCCAGCGAAGAAACAATTGCCCCGATGAACAATGCCATCTGCTGGTAGCGCGGCGTGGCGCCAACGATATACCCTGTTTTAAGATCCTGGGAGGTTGCGCCGGCATTGGCTGCAGCAATACAGATCATACCGCCTACCACGAGCACCATAGGTTCATAGGCGCTCCCTGTCCAGCCCACTGCGATGAAGATCAGGCAGGTGCCGAGGATGGTAGCGATGGTCATGCCCGAGATGGGATTGTTGGAAGAGCCGATGAGCCCGACGATCCTGGAGGATACGGTCACAAATAAGGCACCGAATACCACGATGAGAAGTCCTACCAGCAGCCGGCTGAAAAAATTATCTCCGGGAATAAATGGTAATGCGGATACGATCAGCACCAATGCCAGGCTGCCAAATCCCACGACTTTTATGCTCAGGTCTTTTTCCGTGCGCAGTTGTGCCTGGGCTTCTTCTCCCCTGCCTTTAAGAGAGCCTACGCTGCTTTTGAAGGAGGAAATAATGGTGGGCAGGGTTTTTAATAATGTGATGAACCCTCCTGCCGCCACTGCGCCGGCGCCTATCTGCCTGATATATGCCCAGTATATTGCCGTAGAAAAATCATTAAAGCTCTGCGTGTCGGGATTCCATCCGCCCCGTCCTCCTGCTTTGGAGATATCGTCCAGCAGCCCGAGCTTTACGAGCTGCCCGGCAATGGCATCAGGAGGCACCAGCGTGGCGAGCAGGGGCACAAGTGCAAAAGAAGCCAGCACACTACCGGCAACGAGCACCCCGCCAATTTTTGGCCCGATAATATACCCCACACCCAGATACTCAGGCGTGATCTCACCACTGATCTTTGCAGAGGGTAGAAACTTATTTACCTGCCTGGTCATAAATTCGGGCGTTTCTGCAATGACATGTAATATTTTCTGGAGCAACGCATACAGCAAAGCAAACCCCAGTCCGGCAAATGCGGTTTTGGCTACATCTCCTCCCTTTTCGCCGGCTTTTAATACGGAAGCGCAGGCAGTACCTTCGGGATAGGGTAAAGCATCGTGTTCTTTTACTATCAACGGGCGACGAAGCGGTATCATCATTAATGTGCCCAATATGCCGCCAAGCACAGCCAGTGTAAGGATAGTTACGTAATTAAAATAATCTGCATTTGCCTTATCGCTGAGAAATAAAAAACCGGGCAGCGTAAATACCACTCCGGCAGCTATGCTCTCGCCGGCCGATCCTGTTGTTTGTATGATATTATTCTCAAGAATGGTTGTTTTCAGGAAAGCCCGGCTCAATGTTATTGCCATCACTGCAATAGGAATGGATGCAGATACGGTGAGCCCTGCTTTGAGCGCCAGGTATACGGTGGCGGCGCCAAAGATGATCCCGAAAACAGCGCCCGTCACAACAGCTTTGACGGTAAATTCTGCCATCCTGGTTTCAGGTGCAATGAAAGGGCGAAAGCTTTTTTCTGACATTACATTGAATTTAGGAAGGAATTTAGGGAAAAATATAAGAAAGCAGGACGAAGCTTCTTTATTTTTTCAAACGGGGAGAATAGGTGATCCCCATTAATACTATGGCAGTACGATTATATATTGGTATCGCTGATAAATTGAAGGAGCCGTTTATTTCTGTATTCAGATTCAGGTTGCCCTTCCTGGACAGGGGCAGCCGGAGACTTAATGCCGGCTGAAAGAAAACAAAACCATGCTTGTTTAACTCATATAGCCTCACATTTTTGTTCATCAATATGTCGTCAGTATAAGTAGTGGAGCTGTTTTTAAAGCTTACCAGCGAGGTACGAAGAAAAATACCTACCTGAAAAAGATTTTTATGATGCAGCGCTATTCCGGGCTGCAGGAAAAACAAGTCATAATTATTGCTGTAAAAACCGCCTCCGTAATACGGCTGCCTGTAGGATTCTTTTATGCTATTCCTTCCCAGTCCATACCCTGCATACAATTCCAGAAAAAGGTTCTTCCGGGTATTGACAGAAGAAAAGTACCCGGCACTTATTTCTCCAAGCTTACGCCGGTATGACAGCGATTTAGCTTCATCATCATATATACTGTGTTGATTGTATTTATCATTTTCTTTTCCTGAAAAATAAGCCGCAGCTATGCCGAAGTGATCAGTTATTGCGTAGGCGGTTTTAACCTGCATGCCGATATTCGTTCCATTAGCGTGATCGTCATTATCTACTGTAGTAACATTGCCGGAGATCCTGATCTGGTTTTTTTCTTTTAAAAAGGGGCGTTCGTTCCTGTTGGTGAATATGCAAAATGATGAGAGGGGTAGATTCTATTCATGCAAGAGCACAAAAGGAAATAACAACATAGCAGTCCGGTATATACCTTTCCCGGAGTTGTATGGTGCCTGTGTTTCATATAAGCAATATCCATTAAAGATAATGCTATATTACAAATGTTGCCTGATACGGTTTAAAGTTTAGGCGGTAAGATCGCATCTCAATTTTTGGCAGGCGGGTGGCGACACCTGCCCGTAGAGCCGCTACCGGACGGTGCCCGCCCGACTGAACTTCGTTCGGGCGGGTCTCACCGACCGGAAAGTTATGCATGGAGCAAAAAATTGAAATACTCCCGGCGGTAACAGCATCTTCATTTATTTGTTATATCATTGCAAAGAAAAAATATGGGGTAAGTCATCTGATTGTCAATACTTTACAAGCTTCCGGGGCAGATATTCGCGATATTTGGCTTTTATGCTGAGCATATACCAAAAATCAATCTGTATCGTTTCTTTATAAGTATTGGGATGACAATAAATATTTAACCGGAGTATGAAAAAAAAATTATGGTATGCAGCATGTCTTCTTGTGTTGGTGTCGTATATAGTCGGTTGCTCGCCTAAGTACGGATGCCCTGCAGATGGCAGGAGCGTGGGCGCCGAAAGAGTGCTGAGCGGGGAGAAAGCGCCAAAGGCAAAGACATTCAGGAATTAGTTAACTACTAAATATCAAAACCATGAACCTGACCCTACGTAATGATTATGGCTGCACCGAAGCTGTAATTGATGAAAACTGCGGTTTCGACAAGTTCTATGGCGTCGCCAGCCTGTTGACCGATAAGCTGAATCTCAACTTCACCAACAAAATTGACGATTCAAACACTTCATACTGGGACTTCAATTTTAACGGGCATAAGCTCACACTGCACTACAATATATACAACGGGGTTTCCATTTTACCGGTACGATCCAAAGGAGCCATTCCCGAAGATAATGAAGCGGTAAAAGCGCTGGCAAGGGTACTGGAAGACCATCTGTCATGATCCGGGCATAAACGCAGCAGAGGAGTATCTGTCAATTGTAAAGTGTCATGTGAAATGACAAACATCAGACGTGAAATGCTCATACCTTATCATTTTTCACTGTTATAATAAACAGGATAAACTACAAAGCCCGCAGGGAGGACCTTTGCGGGCTTTGCGTAATCTTCGTCCTCTTTACGGTTAAAAAAAATCTCTTCCCCTCAAACAGCTTCTGTATTCGACGGGCTCTATAATAATCTGTATTTTCTTTTGTGCTGCTAAGCACCAAAAAGGAATTTCACTCCCACTGTCCATATCGTCGAACTGCCTAATCCTATACCTGCGCTAAAACCACTGGATTTGGTTTCCGGAATTTGACTACCGGAACTTTTGCTGCTATTGTAGCCCACCTGGAACAGATCATTTAAGCCGGTCTCTATATGCATTTTAGGCGTTACAGCATAAGACACGCCGGGGTACAGGTTAAGCCGGATGTCGAAACCATTATTGTCATTCTTTGTGGCTGGACCAGGATTGCCGGTGTAATTGCTTTTGCCATCTGTAACAGACGCACCTAACCTGCTTTGCAGGAAAAGATAAAACCCTGAGCTGCCAAGATTTTTATACCCTCTTATGAATGCACCGATACCATAAGAATTATTATCTGTTTTATAAACAGCACTGGAAGGAGAGGTTTGTTTGTTAAGATATTTTCCATAAGTAATGTCGCCTCCAACGATAAAGTTTTGCTTTATGGCTTTGGCAAACAGCGGCATTACATTAAAATTCTGGTTTGTGGTAACAATGCCGCCTGAACCGGGATCGTACTTTTGAGTAGAAAAACCGATATTCCCGCCCAATACCGTAGTTCCTTTTTGTATCTGGGCATTGGCAACAAATATCATAGTAAAAGCGATCAGAAAGAAGAATGTAAATTTTCCCATAGATTTAATTTTTGAGCATGAAAGAATGAGCAAATATTGATAGTGCTGATCAAATAAAATTTTGGGACGAGTTGCTTTAACGAAAATTTACACTAACAAAATACAAATGTTTTGAAACGATGCAGCGTTTACTACAGGGAAGACATCGCCACGGATGCACGAATAAATATATTAAAATACACTGTTGTCCGACAAATTGTAACAAGCATTTGAAATTCAGTTAATCGCCTCACTCCAGCCCTCTCCCCGCAGAGAGGGAGCAGAACCTGCTATAGTAAAGGGTTTGAGCGGTTCTATAATATTTTTAACCGGACAACAGTGATTAAAATACATTCGTGCGTCCGTGGCTTTGTTCTATTCATAAATCATCCCGCGTTCCGCGGGGCGCTGGAATTCGTGGTGCATTTATTGATATGCTTTATCGTTGATGGAGTCAAGAATTTTACAATAGCTTATATATCTGTCTATATGAATGGTTTCATTTTCAACGGCTGATTTGACCGCGCATCCCGGCTCGTTAACGTGCAAACAGTTATTAAACTGGCACTCATTGATGAGTGGCCGCATTTCAGGAAAATAATGCGATAGTTCCCGGCGTGATATATCTACCAATCCAAATTCTCGGATGCCGGGGGTATCGATGATCCTGCCTCCTCCCGGCAGGTCATACATTTCGGCAAACGTGGTAGTATGCAGTCCCTTTCCGCTCCAGCCGCTTACTTCCTGGGTTTTCAATCCGGAGGAGGGAATGATCGCATTGATAAAAGAAGATTTCCCTACACCCGAATGCCCGCTGATCAGGGTCGTCTGGTCGTGCAGTATTGCCTTTGCTTCTGCAAGTCCTTCGCTTTTTTCAACGCTCATCAATATTGTTTTATACCCTATCGCTTCATACATTGCTTTCCAGCTTTCATACAACAGCGTTTCCTTTTTCCGGTACAGGTCTTTTTTATTAAATAATAATATTGCGGGAACATGGTAAGCTTCAGAAGCCACGAGAAAGCGGTCAATAAAGCCCTGCGATGTCCTGGGCTCGCGAAGCGTGCATATCAGCAATGCCTGGTCTATATTAGCTGCAATGATATGATGCTGGTATTTGTTGGAAGGAGATTGCCTGTTGATATAATTGCGGCGTTCACTGATGCCCGTTATGATCACGCTGTTGCTGTCGCCGCCTTCGGAAGCAACTTCTATCTCATCACCTACCGTAACGGGGTTGGTAGAAGTGATATCGTCTAATTTGAACTTCCCTTTTATCCTTGCATTATATGTCTTTCCCTGATCGTCCTTTACTACGTACCAGCTCCCGGTTGATTTGTATACTGTTCCTTTCATGCAAGTATGTTATCATGAGACGATAAAAGAGAAACGATAAAGATGAGCGATGCTTTCACGTCTCACGTCTCACCTTTCACATTTCACCTCTCACGTCTCGCCTCTCACATTTGACGTTAACGCAACACTATTAAATTACTGCAGCACCATGCCTGCATCGCCATTATCGTATTCCTTTATCCACGAAGCTAAGGTTTCCGTCCATAAAGGATGGACATTTAAGCAGGGAATAAAAGTAAAAGATTCACCGCCGGCTTCCATAAAAGTCTCTTTACCTCTCATAGCTATTTCTTCGAGGGTTTCAAGACAGTCGCTCACAAAAGCGGGGCAGAGGATCAGCAGCTTCTTTATTCCTTCTTTCGGCATTTCTTCCAAACGTATATCCGTAAAGGGTTCCAGCCATCCTTTGCCCAGGCGGGACTGGAAGGAAACGCTGTATTTATTTGCAGGGATGCCCAGCTTTTCAGTTACCAGCTTTGTGGTGATAAAGCACTGGTGGCGATAGCAAAATGCAGGTGCGGACGATACCACATCGCAGCAGGTCGGAGATTCCTCACGATGGCTGCCTGTAATATCGGATTTGGTGATATGCCTTGCAGGAACGCCGTGATAGCTGAAGAGTATATGATCATAATCTCCGCTCACAAAGGGCCTCATGCTGTCTGCAAGGGCATTAATATACCGCGGCTCATTGTAAAAAGGTTTGATAAAAGTAAGCCTGAAGGGATATCTTTTTTTGCTGTGAACGGCTTTGGCATGTTCTACCGCTGTTTCGTAAGAAGACATGGCAAAGTGCGGATACAATGGCACGGCTATTACTTCTTCCAGCCCCGGCACTTTTTTCATCAGCGCATCCAATCCGTATTCTACCGTAGGATTGCCATACCGCATGGCAATTTCAACCGGCTCAGGGATCTTCTCCTGCACCGCCTGCTGCAGTTGTTGTGTAAGTACTATGAGGGGTGAGCCTTCTTTTGTCCAGATCTGCCTGTATGCTTCGGCAGATTTTGGCGCACGGAAAGGCACGATGATCCCACCCACCAGCAACAGGCGCAGCAGGTAGGGTTTGTCAATCACTCTTTCGTCCATTAAAAACTCCATCAGGTATTTCCGGACGTCTTTTACTTCAGTAGAATCGGGAGAGCCAAGATTCATTAATAATATCCCCCGCTTGGTGGAAGCATTCATCTTAAAGGTTGATTATACTTTCTTATAAATGGCAAAAGGTCACTGTTGGTGACCTTTACCGATATTATGGATCAAAAACGGGACGCAGCGCTGATGGTACGGTCCAGGTCTTGATAGGAAATGGCATTACTGATAAACCAGGATTCAAATGCAGATGGCGGCAAATATACGCCGGAATCTAACATATGGTGAAAAAATTTATTAAAAGTTGCAATATCGGCAGCGGAGGCGCTGGCAAAATCTTTTACCTCATGGCTGCTGAAATGTACGCTGATCATGCTGCCCATCCGGTTGACCCATACAGGAAACCCTTTCTTCTCCAATACTTCACGCAATCCTTTTTCCAGGTACGCTCCTTTGGCTTCCAGCTCCCCATAAATGCCGGGAGTATCTTTTAATGTTTTAAGCAGCGTAAACCCTGCGACCATGGCTAATGGATTACCGCTCAAAGTGCCTGCCTGGTATACACTGCCCAGGGGAGCAATATGCTGCATGATTTCCCGCCTGGCGGCAAATGCGCCTACCGGCATACCTGCGCCGATGATCTTTCCATAGGTGACTATATCAGCTTTTATATTGAATTTCTCCTGTGCGCCACCGGGTGCAAGCCTGAAGCCGGTCATTACCTCATCAAAAATGAGGAGGATATGCTCCCTGTCGCATATTTTGCGCAAAGCCTCAAGATAATTACTGCCCGGCAGTATGCAACCCATGTTCCCCGCCACCGGTTCTATAATGATGGCGGCAATCTCATTGGTATGCTCCTTCACCAGTTGTTCAACCGCTTCGATATCATTATAGGCGCAGGTAAGTGTATCAGCCGATACGCCTGCGGTTACTCCCGGTACAGCCTGGATGTTGAAGGTAGCAACCCCGCTTCCGGCTTTTACCAGGAAACAATCGGCATGACCATGATAACAGCCTTCAAACTTTATAAATTTGTTTTTCCCTGTATAGCCGCGCGCCAGCCGGATAGCGCTCATACAGGCTTCGGTGCCGCTGCTGACCATCCTGATAAGATCTATACCGGGGGCTATACTCTTGATGAGCTCGGCTATTTCAATCTCCAGCTCGGTGGGCGCACCGAAAGAGGTGGATAAAGCTGCTCTCTCCTGTATGGCTTTTATCACAGGCTCATAAGCATGCCCCAGTATCATAGGACCCCATGAGTTGATGAAGTCTATATACTCGTTGCCATCGGCATCATACAGGTATGCTCCTTTGGCTCTGGTGATGAACAGCGGTGTGCCGCCTACACTTTTAAAGGCGCGCACCGGGGAATTTACACCGCCCGGAATGGAGCGCTGCGCGCGTTCGAATAAGGATTTGCTGGACTGGTAGATCATGGTGAATGAGTAAATAGTGAATAGGCAATGGTGAATAGTGAATGACAGGCATTCTATTAATGCTTTGAGCAGGATAATATTAAACCTGTCAACAGTTTAAATGTTTTGATCATCTTTTCTTCTAAATCTTTCATATCAATGTTATTCAAATATTGTAAATCGTTGGCTATATCTAATGCTGCATCCACTTCTACGATCGAGCCTCTTGAAATTTCATAATATCTTCTTCGTTCTACTTCAGATTTTTTGGAAGCGCCCTCTGCGATATTAAGGTGTACTGACAATGCAGCTCTTCTTATTTGAGAAATCATTCCGAATCTTTCCTCTGCCGGTAACGCTTTTGTAAGTTTGTAACAGGCTAATGTAAGTGATCTCGAATAGGTATATACTTCTAACTTTTGGTGATTGAGTTTGAGAAACATAGGTTATATTTTTAGATGAGGAAATATCCGCAAAATAATCGTTTTACATTTACGCTCCATTTTGCAACTATTCACCATTCACCATTGCCCATTCACCTCTCTCATCTCAACATCCCCGCCGCCTCCTTCGCAAAATACGTTGCTATAAGATCCGCGCCTGCACGCTTGATGGAAGTAAGGCTTTCAAGAATGGCTTTTTGCTCGTCGAGCCAGCCCATTTTCGCAGCGGCCTTTATCATCGCATATTCCCCGCTTACATGGTAGGCGCTCACGGGAACGGTTACCGCGTTTTTTACTTCACGGATAATGTCCAGGTAGGCCATGGCAGGCTTTACCATCACTATATCAGCGCCCTGTTCTATATCCTGCAGCGTTTCATTGATCGCCTCTATACGGTTGGCATAGTTCATCTGGTAGGTTTTTTTATCCCCGAATCCCGGAGCGCTGTCCAGCGCATCGCGGAAAGGACCGTAAAAGCAGGACGCATATTTAGCGCTGTATGACATGATGCCTACTTTGGTGAAATTATTTTCTTCCAGCGCTTTGCGTATGGCGCCGATCCTGCCATCCATCATATCGCTGGGGGCTACAAAGTCCGCTCCCGCCGCGGCATGGCTCACGCTCATTTTTACCAGGGCTTCTACCGTTTCGTCATTCAATATTTCGCCGTCTTTTACTATGCCGTCGTGGCCGTATATGGAATAGGGGTCGAGCGCCACATCCGTCATTACGATCATTTCAGGGATCTGCTGCTTTATTGCTTTTATGGCGCGTTGCATCAGCCCGTCCTCGTTCCAGGCTTCTTTGCCGGTATTGTCTTTTGTGTCGTCTTTTGCTTTTACAAAAAGCAATACCGATTTAATACCGAGACCCCGGATGGTGCTTACTTCTTCAAGCAACAGGTCAAGCGAATAGCGGTAATAGCCCGGCATCGAAGGGATCTCGTGCTTTACATTTTCTCCCTCATCTACAAAAAGAGGAAGTATAAAATCGTCGGGCGTTAATTTAGTTTCAGCAACCATGCTGCGGATGGATGCACTGGTCCGCAATATGCGGTTACGTTTTTGAAGATACATCTGGATCTTTTTTATGCCCATTCTTCAGGATGAAGGCATGCAGCTAAAAGCTTCTCCTCTTCACTTCCTTTTTCGGGCTGGTAATTATAATCAAATCTTACTGTTGGCGGCAGGCTCATCAGTATGCTCTCGGTTCTGCCGTTCGTTTTCAAACCAAACAATGTGCCTTTATCATGAATGAGATTGAATTCTGTATAACGGCCTCTTCTTATCTCCTGCCAGTATTTATTTTTTTCATTCCATTCCGTCTGCTTTCTCTTTTCCGCAATTGGTATATATGCGGCAAGAAAACTATCGCCATTCGCCCGTTGAAATGCAAAAAGCCTGTCGGCATCAGCCTCATCTGCAGGGCGCAGGTAATCATAGAACACGCCGCCTATGCCGCGCATTTCATTTCCCCTGTGCTTATTGGAAAAATATTCATCGCATTGCTTTTTATACAACGGGTATAAGCTTTCTCCGAAAGGAGCTATAGCATTCCTCAAAGTAGTATGAAAATGCTTTGCATCTTCTTCAAAAAGGTAGTAAGGGGTCAGGTCTGCCCCGCCGCCAAACCAGCGGTCAATGACTTTGTGTTGCGCATCGTACAGTTCAAAATAGCGCCAGTTGGCATGTACTGTGGGCACAAACGGGTTGAGCGGGTGAAGCACCAGGCTGAGCCCGCAGGCAAACCATTTTTCACCGTTGATCTTAAGCTGGCTGCGCATAGCCTCGCTTACCTTCCCATATACCACGGAAGTGTTTACGCCGCCTTTCTCCAGCACATCACCGTGGGCGATCACTCTTGTTTTGCCGCCGCCGCCGCCGTCCCTTTCCCATTTGTCTTCTGTAAAACGTGCTTTCCCGTCGGTTTGTTCCAAAGCAGCGCAGATCCTGTCCTGCAGCGAGTGAATATATGTTATCCATGCATCAGTAGTCAGCAGCGGATATTCAGTGTGCATGTTTCTTTTTTATTCTAAATTATTTTTCAAATGTAAAAACCTTTTAGTCCGGCTTTGTGCCCTTTGCGTAATTTCTTAGCGTGCTTTGCGGTTATATTTTACCGCAAAGGAAATACAAAGTTTTTCACAAAGACCACAAAGAAATATAATGGGTATATTCCATGTTTTGCTGGCGTGCCTGCTCGGATAATTTGAAATGCATCCCCCCAAGCCGAACAGCCCTCTCTAATTTGCATTTACCGGAGCATACTCCCATTCTTTTACCGTATCTACAAATGCCCTTGCATGGTCAACGGGCACATTGGGTAATATACCATGCCCCAGGTTGGCTATATACCGCCGGTTGCCGAAAGCGTGCAGCATTTGTGTCACTTCCTTTTTTATAACAGGTACAGGCGACAGCAATTTTGCCGGGTCAAAATTCCCCTGCAGCGTTATGTCATTACCGGAAAGCTGTCTTGCCATTTCCGGCCGTATACACCAGTCAATACCGAGGCCTGCAGCGCCGGTCGCCGCCATGCTCTCCAGCGAATGCCAGGCGCCTTTGGCAAAAATGATCACCGGCACTTCCCCGTTGATCGCTGTTACTATCCTGCGGATATATTGCAAAGAGATGTTTTCAAAATCTCCGGGGCCGAGCAATCCGCCCCAACTGTCAAAGATCTGCACGGTATCTGCGCCTGCTTTGATCTGCGCTTTCAGGTAGGCAATGGTAGTTTCCGTGATCATGTGCAAAAGCCGGTGCGCCAGCTCCGGCTGCGTATAGCAAAATGCTTTGGCCTCATCAAAGGTCTTGCTGCCCTTACCCTGCACCATATAGCAGAGTATTGTCCACGGTGCGCCCGCAAAGCCGATAAGCGGCACTCTCCCGTCCAGTTCTTTTTTTATCAGCGAAACGGCGTCAAAAACATATTGCAGCTTTTCGTGAACATCGGGTATGGTTATTCTCTGCAGATCCTGCTCTGTTTTGATCGGATCAGGGAGCACGGGACCTTTCGACTCTACCAGTTGCACTTCGAGCCCCATTGCCTGCGGCACCACCAGTATATCCGAAAACAGGATGGCCGCATCCACGCCAATGATATCAACAGGTTGCAGGGTGATCTCACATGCAAGCCCAGGCGTCTGGCAGCGTTCAAAAAAACCGTATTTCTCCCGCAGCGCCATATATTCCGGCAGGTATCTCCCGGCCTGGCGCATCATCCATACCGGTGGGCGCTCCGTTGTTTCTCCTCTCAGTGCTCTTAATAATAAATCATTTTTCATGCTATACGCTTATTATGACTCAACCGGTTTTTTAAAGTAGTCAATCGCCAGCTCTACAAGGTTGGCTTCCCCGGGCCACTGGCTGGTGATCACCGGGTTACTGCAATACGACTCTACAGTAGCTGTTGTGGTTTTTCCTATGGAGAAAATGACAATGCCCAGCGGAATAGTGTTGGTTGAAAAAAAGCTATGTACCCCGCTGGGGCTGAAAAACAGGATGCCGTTATAATTTTTATGGATCGTTTTGGGAGTGCCCACAGTTTGGTACACAATTATTTCCTGCACTGCTACACCATTTGCCAGGAGCGTTTCGGGGAGATCATTCAGGCGTTGCTTACCGCAGAAGAAAACCACTTTTTTGATATCCCTGTGCTGCAGGATCTTTTCGGCCAGACTGCTTGCGTTTTTTGCTGTGGCTATTACAGAAGGTTCCTCGAAAATATCAAGCAATGCATCTTTCGTTGCGCCGCCGGTGCAAAAGATATCCCATGGCGGTATATTTCCCAGCTCACTTTTCACCACTTCCACTGCATGGATGCTTGTAAACACTGCCGTTACCGGTTCCCGGCTCAGCGCAGAGATAACGTCAGCCGTTTCGGCAGGTACGTCGGGTATGTTTTGAATAAATGCTTCAGCATCTATATAAATATCCTGCAGGGCCGCTTTTTCTACCAGCTCTTCGTTCAGAAACCTCGTTGACAAAATATGGATATTATTCGCCGCCATGCTTTATTGATTCAATTATTATATCTCCCCCGCGCTGCATCACTTCTGCCCCTGCTTCTTTTCCGATACCGGCTGCACCGGAAAGGGCGGAACGTTTTTCCACACCGATCATTTGCCGGCCGTCTTTGGAATGCAGGCTGCCTTTCAGTACAACTTCTCCATTTTCTATGGTTGCCAGTGCACTTATCGGCGTAGTGCATCCGCCCATTAACGTTCTAAGAAAATCTCTTTCCACACCGGTACATACAGCCGTATCATGATCATTGATGCCTGCGCATATTTGTTTCAACCGCTCATCGTCTTCCCTGCAGGCAACTGCTACAGCTCCCTGTGCAGGCGCAGGCAGCATCCAGGTAAGATCAATGCTTCCCGCCGGTCTTATACCGATCCTTTCCAACCCTGCCGCTGCAAAGATAGCGCCGTGCCAGTTGCTTTCTGCCAGCTTTTTCAGCCTTGTATTTACGTTCCCCCGGAGATTTTCCATCCGGTGATGAGGGTAGCGGTGCAGCCACTGCGCCCGCCTGCGGATGCTGCTCGTGGCAATGGTAAGCGCAGCGCCATCACTACCATGGTCAAGCGCCGCAAGCGTATCTTCCCTGTCGCCCCTGAATACCAGTATATCCGTATACGCATCTCGTTTCAGCACCGCAGCGGTGATGAGCCCTTTTGCCGGCTGTGTGGGCACATCCTTGAAAGAATGTACTGCTATGTCAATGCGGTTTTGCAGGAGCGCGATATCAAGCGTTTTGGTAAAAATACCCTGAACGCCGATCTCGTATAAAGGTGTGGACAGGTCAATATCGCCTTCGCTTTTTATATGCACAAGAACAGACTCTATTCCCCGTCCTTGCAAAAGAGACTGAACTTTTTTGGCCTGCCATAGCGCCAGCTCACTGTCGCGGGTTCCTATTTTAACTACCTGGGTCATGGCATAAAAATATATACCGGGAGATTAATCCGGTGAAATAAAAATGAATATTTTGTTGCAGGAATATTGTGCTATGAATGGCTTATTTTAAGATATTCATGCAGCGTATTAATATATTGACAACCTTTGGCAGTTCGTGTGCGAAGGTCAACCGCAAGCGTTTTAACTGCTTTCTGAATGATCACATCTTTCTCTCCGTGCTGTAATGATGCTGCGCAGCAGTCGCTTTCACTCAGCTCATACAGCTTGGTTTTTACCTGGCCGAGAAAATGACGGTGCAGGAAGACTTTATGCCATTCCACAAATTCACTCAACGTTTCATTGATAATGGCAAGCGCTTTGGGAATTTCCGCCCTGCGTTTAGCAAAAGTTTTATCCAGTATTGCTGATATCTGGTCCACATCCATTAAAACGATACCATCCCTTTGCTGCACAGCAGGATCAATACATTTGGGAACAGACAGGTCTAACAAAAGCCGCTGTTTCCCGCCGGTGAAGAATTCCGGAAGTATAGTAAATGTATTGGCATTGGTGCTGGTGATGAGTATGTCCGCTTCATCGCAGGCCCGGGCTAACTGCTCGTAGGGAACAGGCTGCATGCCATTTTCGCGGGCAAAATCTTCCGCCTTAACGGGAGTGCGGTTGGTGATGCTCACATTAGCGCCCGGAAAATATTCGAGGATATTCCTGGCTACGTTGCATCCAAATTTTCCGGCTCCCACCAGCAGCACGTTCTTGTGCTGGATGTCGGCTACTTTTTCTCTTATCACCTCTATCGCCGCATAGGCTACAGATACCGTGCCGGTGCTCAGTTGCGTTTCTGATTTGATCCTTTTGGAGGCTTGGAGCGCAAAATTGACCAGGCGGTCCGCCAGGGAACCCAGCAATCCGTTCTCTTTGGCGTATCTCGCTGCCTTCTTTAATTGCATGAGTATTTCATAGTCGCCTATGATCTGGGAGTCCAGCCCGGCAGCTACCCTGAACAAATGATCAACTGCTTCCATGCCATGCAGCACATACCCGAGATCTTCAAACGCGGCGCTGCTGTTTTGCGTAGCCGAGCATAAAAACCCGATCATAGCGGCTGCAGGGGCTGTTCCATACAGCTCTGTCCTGTTGCAGGTAGATAATACGATAAGATCATTGATCTGGTGTTGCTTTGCCGACCGGGTTATGACCTCCAGTTTTGAAGCGCTTACAGCAAAGTCGCTCCGGGTTGCAGCATTGGCTTTGTGGTAATTGATGCCGATAACAGTAAAACTGTCTAATCCGCTGCAAATATCGTATGGGGTCAAATCCTTCATAAGGGAGATGCAAATGTAATGGACAACCGGCATGTTTACGTCAGTGTTTTGTCATAATATCGTCATGTCTGGATGGAACGTAAAGAATCATGTTATCAACTGATTAAAGTCAGGAATGGGCTGTGGGTTGGGTCAGCAAACGGTTAGCATGTCAAAATGTGAAACGTGAGATGTGAAACGTGAGATGTGAGAAGAAACTTCAGGACGAAATTCTATTCCCTTCCAAAAGCATCATTCTCTTATTTTTTGCCATTCCCATTAAATATTCTTGCACTCTTGTACAACAAAGGAAGAAATAGCCACTAATGAACGAATAAATACATTAAAACCCATTCGTGCATCCGTGGCTTTGTTGTACCTGGTTATCTCAGCAAGACCGGACCAGAAGCACGCTTTTACCCTTTCACGTTTCACATCTCACCCCTCACGATATCATACAGAATGTAATTTGACCGGCTTAACAGCAGCCGTGATCAGCGGAACAGCAGCTCGCAGGGCTTAAGCCCCGTATGCTTCTTAAAGGCGGTAGAAAAATGAGAGATGGAAGAATACCCGAGCATCAGGGATACATCCGTTACGCTGAGCCCCTTTTCGTAGAGGAGGTACTTGGCATGTTCCATCCGCTGGCTTTGGTAAAAATCGAAAATGGTAGTGCCGAAGATCTCTTTGAACCCCTTTTTCAGGTAGCACTCATTGATAGCCACTTTACGGCTCAGCTCCTTGATGGTGATAGGCTCTCCTATATGCTTCAGCAGGATATCCCTTGCATTGATGATCTTATCGCGGTCTGTATCGTTGGCAAGGAATTTACAGCTAAAGGTAACATCCTCTTCTTTTTCGCCCAGCATGCATTCCAGGCTGTATAAGAGCAGCATCTGGGTCTGTGCATTGATGTAGATATTTTCCAGGCTTTCCGTATAAGTATTATTCAGGAGCCCTTCCAGCACCATCCTGGTGCGGCTGCAGAGCGGGAGTATCTTTGCAAAAGAGGAAGTATGGTTGAAAGATAAGACCTGATTGGTGAATCCCGAGCTGCGGTGTGCATTCAGGTACTGCTGCAAATGTTCGGGATAGAATGTAAAGCTCATCACATCCATGGTCTCTTCCTTTGCCGAGCAGTTTTTCGAGATACCGGCTTTGCATCCTTCGCACTCAAAATTTCTGCCATTGCAATACACATTTCCTGCAATGCAAAATTTCAGCTCCAGCGTAGGGGCGGATTCACTGCTCTTCCTGTACTGGTAATTTAATACGCCGGTGTCTTCAAAGCTCCAATCCGGCTGCTTGCGATACCGCCGGATAACATATTGCACCGCGCCCGGCGTAACCCGCTCCTTTTCTTCAACGAGCTCAAGATCATCTGCCATTACAGGACGTTTCTGTGCTATTTCCAGTATATCGGGTATCCTTGCCATAAGAATCCGCAAATATACTGTGTTTAACCTCTTGTTTGACAATCATTGTATTAATGACAAGTTTATGACAGAAGAGAGAGACGTGAGAGGTGAAAAGTGAGCGGTGAGATTTTCACGCCTGACATCTCACCTTTCACGATCAAAAATTGCCCATACCGCTCAATTGCAGTACATTTGCAGAATATTTTTTGACCAGAAAAAAGTGAACGCAGAACGATTCTATGAGCAATGAAACACAGGCTTTATCCACGCCTCCGGAAACAGCAAATGGTTATGGTGCAGATAGTATACAGATACTGGAAGGTTTGGAGGCAGTGCGTAAGCGCCCTGCCATGTATATTGGCGATATAAGCAGCAAGGGATTACATCACCTGGTGTATGAAGTAGTGGACAACTCGATTGACGAAGCGCTCGCCGGTTATTGCAAAAACATTACGGTAACTATCCATGAAGATAATTCAATAAGCGTACAGGACGACGGCCGCGGGATACCTACCGGTATCATGAGCAAGGAAAAGAGAAGCGCGCTTGAAGTAGTGATGACAGTATTGCACGCCGGCGGTAAGTTCGATAAGAATACTTATAAGGTATCCGGCGGTTTACATGGCGTGGGTGTAAGCTGCGTGAATGCGTTAAGCACCAAATTGCATGTAACCGTACACCGCGAGGGTAAGATATTTGAGCAGGAATACCATACGGGCATTCCGCAATATGCCGTAAGGGAAATCGGCACGACGGATATTACCGGGACCTATACCCATTTTTGGCCGGACAACTCCATATTTACCGTTACAGTATATAATAAGGATATTTTGGAAGCCCGCCTCAGGGAACTGGCCTATCTTAATAAAGGCATTACCATTATCCTGCGCGACCTCCGGGAAAAAGATGAAGCCGGGAACACCTATTCCAAAACTTTTTACAGCGAAGGCGGTATTGCCGAATTTATCGAAATGCTTGATAAGAACGGCAACAGGCAGCCGCTGCTCCCCAACGTGATCTATGGCGAAGCTTTTGATACCGCGAGCAATGTGGCAGTAGAAGTGGCAATGACCTATAATTCCAGCTACCAGGAGCATATTTTCAGCTATGTAAATAATATCAATACCATAGAAGGCGGTACGCATGTATCAGGTTTCCGCCGTTCCGTGACAAGGGTATTCAAGGCTTACGGTGAAAAGGAAGGGATGTTTGAGAAAGCCAAAGTAGAAATTGAGGGGGATGATTTCAGGGAAGGGCTGAGCGCGATCGTTTCCGTAAAAGTCCCTGAACCGCAGTTTGAAGGCCAGACCAAAACCAAGCTGGGGAATAATGAAGTGATGGGAGTTGTGGATACGGCTTTGAGCAAAGTGCTGCAAACCTATCTCGAAGAGAACCCCAAAGATGCCAAACAGATCATTTCCAAAGTAATACTGGCGGCCCAGGCGAGAGTGGCGGCAAGAAAGGCAAGAGACCTTGTGCAGCGCAAGAGCGGGCTGACAGGCGGAGGCCTGCCCGGCAAGCTGGCTGACTGTTCAGACCGTAATCCCGACAGGTGCGAGCTTTTCCTTGTAGAAGGAGACTCGGCGGGCGGTACGGCCAAGCAGGGTCGCGACAGGAACTTCCAGGCAATACTGCCCCTGCGCGGTAAGATCCTGAACGTGGAAAAAGCAATGGAGCACAGGATCTACGACAATGAGGAGATCCGTAATATATTCACGGCGCTGGGAGTAAAAATAGGCACGCCCGAAGATCCCAAAGCGCTGGATATCTCGAAGCTCCGCTATCACAAGCTGATCATCATGACAGATGCCGATGTGGACGGAAGCCATATCGCTACGCTCATTCTCACCTTTATTTTCAGGTATATGAAAGAGCTGGTAGAGCAGGGCTATGTATACCTGGCGCAACCGCCGTTATACCTCGTTAAAAAGGGTAGAGAATCTGCTTATGCCTGGAGCGAAGAGCAGCGGAAAGCGCTGGTGGAGAAGATCGGCGGCGGAAAAGAAGACAGCGTGAACGTACAGCGATATAAAGGTTTGGGTGAAATGAACGCTGAACAGTTGTGGCAAACCACCATGAACGCTGAAACCCGCACTCTTAAGAGAGTTACGATCGAGAGCGCCGCCGAGGCAGACCGCGTATTCAGTATGCTGATGGGCGATGAAGTTGCCCCGCGGAGAGAATTTATCGAATCTCACGCCAAATACGCTAATCTTGACGTGTAAATAACTTTAGCATTACTACTATAGAATTATTATTATCTTCGATGCTTCCAGTATCGTAATTAGTTCATTATTAATAATTAATAAAATACGAGATCATGTCAGACCTAACTTTAACAGCATATAACGTAAAGACAAAAGAGAAAAACGTTCCTATCCAGGATGCAGTGATCACCAAAACCTCCAAAGGCGCTTATATGGCGCAGGGACATGATGGTAAAGGAAATAAACTCACCACACTCTTAGGGGAAGCCAAAGCGCTGGCCGCCATCCAGGCCGGGATAGCAAAACAAGGCTGGTAATTGTTGTTGAACCACGGAGGCAGGGAGAACAGGGAGGGGAGTATGGGTTTGCTGTTTATCGTTTACCGTTGCGTTCGCCGCTCCTCTGCGCGCGCTGCGTGAAACTTCTTTGAACCACGGAGGCTCGGAGAACACGGAGGGGCACAGAGAGGAGAACAGCAGTTTGACGTTTCTCGTTTGTCGTTTACCGTTGCGCCTTTGCTTTCTTTGCGTGCTCTGCGTGAAACTTTTTTGAACCACGGAGGCTCGGAGAACACAGAGGGGCACAGAGAGGAGATCAGCGGTTTGCCGCTTGACGTTTATCGTTTACCGTTGCGCCTTTGCTTTCTTTGCGCGCTCTGCGTGAAATTCTTTACGTGCAACTTCTGATTATTTTTGCTCATTATGCTGCAATCTTCCACGCTGTTGTTTTTAAAACAACTTGCAAAGAATAATAACAAACCCTGGTTTGATGCCAACAGGAAAAAATACGATGAAGCGAAGAAAGATTTTGAAAACTTCATCCAGGCGCTCATCGAGCAGTTTGGCAAAAAAGACCCTTCCGTCGCTGCATTAACGGCAAAAAGCTGCCTGTTCCGCATCAACCGCGATATCCGCTTCAGCAGGGACAAGACGCCTTACAAAAAGAATTTTGCCGCCAGCATCAATAAAGGAGGAAAAAAATCCGTGCTTGCCGGCTACTATTTCCATCTTGAGCCGGGAAACAGCTTTATCGGCGGAGGGATATGGATGCCCATGCCTGCCGAAACGCAAAAAATAAGACAGGAGATTGACTACTGCTACGACGAATTTAAAAAGATCATCCACTCCAAAAAATTTTCAGGCATATACGCCGGACTCGACCGGGAAGATGAGATCCGGCTCACTAACGTACCCAAAGGATACACAAAAGACAACCCCGCAGCCGAATTTTTAAAGTTGAAAAGCTGGGTGGCAATGTCATCGCTTACAGATACAGCCCTTACTTCAAAAGACTTACTGAAACAATCGGTTGAAGCCTTCTCAGCAATTCAGCCGCTTATTGATTTTTTGAATCGAGCGGTGGGAGAAGAGAACGGATAGCGTTATGTCAGAGGTGAGACGTCAAACGTGAGATGTGAGAAGCGAAACGTGAGGATCTCACCTTTATCGTCTCACTTCTCACGCTGCAGGATTACAATCCATACCGGTTATCACTTATCAGCTTATCCGCAATACGCCTGCGGGCATCTTTAGTATTAAAGCTGTCTGCTTTGGTAAACCTTTTCACTCCCAGCAGCATCATTCTTTGCTCATCGCCTTCCGCAAAAGCGTTGATGGCATCCCTGCCGCTTTTGTTTACGCGGTCGGCGGTGTCGTAGAGATATGTCCTGGCGATATCCTGGTATAAGGCAGCTTCGCCTGATGTATTGCTTATTTTTATCGCCCGGAGCAGTGCGCTTTCGGCATGAAATACGTTGATAGCCATGTCGGCGATATGCATCAGTATCTCCTGTTCCGATTCGATCTTCATCATCAGCTTCTGCACCGCGGCGCCTGCTACCATCAGTATAGCCTTTTTCATACTGGCAATCAGCTTCAGCTCCTTTGCAAAAGGCGCTTCTTCCCCGCTGCCGAAGTCGGGTATGCTCATCAGTTCCTTTTGCACTGCCGTTGCCGGGCCCATAAGATCCAGGCGGCCTTTCATGGCACGCTTCAGCACCATATCTACCGTGAGTAAACGATTGATCTCATTGGTGCCTTCAAATATCCTGTTGATGCGGCTGTCGCGGTATGCTCTCGAGATGATATACTCCGCGCTGAACCCGTTGCCGCCATGTATCTGCACTCCTTCATCCACTACATAATCCAGCACTTCGCTCCCGAATACTTTCAGCATGGCGCATTCAATGGCGTATTCTTCTGCTGCCCCGAGCAGCGCTTCGTTGAAAGGCTTACCGCTTTGCAGCAGTTCCTGCTCTTTTTCGTCTATCCATTTGGCGGTGCGGTACAGGGCGCTTTCGGCTGCCCACATCCGGATGGCCATTTCAGCGATCTTATGTTTGATAGCGCCGAACTGTGCTATGGGCTGTTTGAACTGCTCACGGGTATTCGCATATTCAATAGAGGTAGTAGCTGCCGATTTGGCTCCGCCTAATGCGGCGGCACATAGTTTCAGGCGCCCGATATTGAGGATGTTGAACGCTATAATATGTCCCTTGCCGATCTCTCCCAGCACATTCTCTACCGGCACTTTCGCATCCTGGAAATAAAGCTGCACCGTAGAAGAGCCTTTAATGCCCATTTTATGCTCCTCTGGTCCCTGGGTAAAGCCTTCCGTGCCACGGTCAACTATAAACGCAGTGAATTTATCCCCGTCCACTTTGGCAAATACCGTATATACATCTGCAAAGCCACCGTTGGTGATCCAGCATTTCTGTCCGTTCAGCAGGTAATATTTCCCGTCGGCGCTCAGCTTTGCCGATGTTTTAGCGCCCAGCGCATCGCTGCCGCTGTTAGGCTCCGTAAGCCCGTAAGATCCCTTCCACTCACCCGTGGTAAGCTTAGGGATATACTTTTGCTTTTGGGCGTCGGTGCCGAAATATAAAATAGGCAGTGTGCCGATACCCGTATGCGCAGCAAGCGCTACGGAAAAGGAAAACCCGCAGCCGAGTCCTTCATTCACCAGCGTGGAGGTTACAAAATCTTTTCCCAGCCCGCCATACTCCTCCGGTATAGATGTGCCAAGCAATCCCTGCTCCCCGGCCTTGTCCAGCAGGGAGGGCATGAGCTCCGGCTCCAGCTTGTCGATCCGTTCTATCACCGGCAGCACTTCTGTTTTTACAAAAGAGCTGCACATCTCCATGATCATCTTTTGCTCCTCGGAAAAATCTTCCGGTATAAAAATGCTTTCCGGCAGGCTTTCCCTGATGATCCATTCCCCCCCTTTCAGTAAACCGGGAGTTGATACAGTAGCGCTCATATTGTTGAAATTTTATGTTTGTGAATATATGTTGTCCGACATTATGAATAAATCCGGTTAATCGCCTCACCCCAGCTACAGCAAAAAGGTTTCATTGATCACAGGTGTTATTTCAGGTTATCATATACTCTTTGCAGCACAGATTTACAGGTTTCGATCTCTTCGCCCGTTACGCCCACAAGCGCTTCATTAAGTGTCTGGTTAGCCAAGTCCATGGTCAGGTCTCTCAGCCTGGTGGCGGGCTCGCTCAGGTAGATACGGTTTATCCGCCTGTCTTCTTTTGAAGGCACCCTGCTCACCAGCCTGAGCTTTTCGAGGTTGTCTACCAGCCTTGTAATGCTCGGCTTGTCGCGGAAGGTAGCATTGCACAGGTCCTGCTGGCTCAACCCGTCCTGCTTCCATAAATGATACAGAACGCTCCATTGCTCGATAGTGATATCTATACCGTGCTGTTTAAAGTTTTTCTGCAGCCTTCTTGCGATAGCTGTAGACGCAGCGCCGGTAATAAAACTATATAGTTCTCCTCTTTTAAATTGGTTGTCGGACATATAGTTAGTTAAACAACTAATCCAAAGCTATGGAATATTGCGGGTAAAAAGAAACTATTTTTGGAGGGGTTCACGCAGGGAGTTTCATGCAGAGAATTTCACGCAGGGCGCGCGGAGGGGCAGCGGGCGCAACGAGAAACGACAAACGACAAACGGCTGTCCTCTGTGCACCTCTGTGTTCTCCCTGCCTCCGTGGTTCAAAAAAGTTTCACGCAGAGCGCGCGGAGGAGCAGCGGGGCGCAACGAGAAACGTCAAACGACAAACGAGAAACTGCTGTCCTCTGTGCACCTCTGTGTTCTCCCTGCCTCTGTGGTTCAAAAAAGTTTCTCGCAGCGCGCGCGGAGGAGCGGCGGGGCGCAACGAGAAACGTCGAACGACAAACGAGAAACTGCTGTCCTCTGTGCACCTTCGTGTTCTCCCTGCCTCCGTGGTTCAAAGAAGTTTCACGCAGCGTGCGCAGAGGAGCGGCGGGGCGCAACGAGAAACGTCAAACGACAAACGAGAAACTGCTGTCCTCTGTGCACCTTCGTGTTCTCCCTGCCTCCGTGGTTCAAAGAAGTTTCTCGCAGCGTGCGCAGAGGAGCGGCGAGCGCAACGGTAAACGATAAACAGCAAACCCATACTCCCCCTCTGTGCACCTCTGTGTTCTCCCGGCCTCCGTGGTTCAAAAAACCTATATAACTCATTGACTTATAGCTCTTGATATGTATTGTTTTTTTAGCTAATGCATCAAAGTCGTTTTTATCTTCACAGAAATCATAAAGACATAACATTTTTTCCGCTTCACCCACCTGACAATTACCATATTTCAATTACCTTTGCACACGTTTCTTAAAGAAGCGCCCTGATTCAAAATCTTGTTAAGCCTGAACTTCATTACCGATCCTATCCTGTCTGGCGATACCTGCCTGTTCGTGTTCAGTGTTGTGATGAGGAATAATTTTAGCAGGTTCCCAGCTATTACCGGATGGAAGGAATGAATAATTTGTTTAGGTTAACCCTATTGTTATGTCCCGGCAACAAGGATGTTACTGGGAAAAGCGAAGCTTTGTGCTTGAAGGAAATTGCGGCAACCCCTTAATTTATAATTGTTTAATTATGAATGATCAATCGCAGGTTATGAACGATCCGTCGCAGCCCCGCTGGTACGTGGTATATACCAGGCCCCGCTGGGAAAAAAAGGTAGCCGGCCTTTTGGAAAAGAAACAACTGGAACATTACTGTCCCCTCAATAAAGTGGTAAGGCAGTGGCACGACCGGAAAAAGACCCTGATGGAGCCGCTTTTTACCTCTTATGTGTTTGTGCGCGCCACGCCAAAGCAGCACAGCTATATAAAAGCTATTTCCGGTGTAGTCAATTTTATCCACTGGCTGGGCAGGCCTGCCGTAGTGCGCGATGAAGAGATCCAGTCTGTCAAAGACTTCTTAGGCGAGCACAATTCCGTAGCCGTGGAAAAGATCAGCGTAAGCCTGCACGACACCGTAAAGATCGTCCGCGGGCCCTTTATGCACCAGGAAGGAAAGATCATACAGGTTACCAATAATACCGTGAAGATCGAGCTGCCCTCTATGGGCTATGCCCTCGTGGCTAAGGTAAGCAGGACGCATATAGCGTTGAGCAGTGAGCAACCGGCTATCAGCCAGGAGCTGGCAGCCCAAAGCCCAAAGCTCACAGCCCGGGGCTGACGGGGGTAGCGGGTATGAGCTATGGGCTATGAGCAGTGGGCAATCGGCTCAAAGCCCACACCCCAAAGCTGCTTTCACACCTCAGGTTTCCGGCAGACCTTACCCCTTATCCCTTACCACTTTTTTAATCCGTATTTCTTACCATTAACCACCTACCATGTCGCAACTCGAGGATCTGTTGATAGAAAAAGAAGATGAGCAGGAAAAAATAAGCATCGGTGAAAGGCTGCAGAACCTTGCCGCCCGCTACCTGCCCTGGTGGCCCCTGTTTGCCCTGCTGTTGGTACTGGGCATTATTGGCGGGTGGCTGTACCTGCGTTATGCCACTCCCCTGTACCAGGTAAAGGCCAGCATCCTGATCAAGGACGACAAAAGCGGCATAGACGAATCCCAACTGCTGGAATCGCTGAATATTTTCGGCGATAAAAAAAACGTGGAAAACGAGATCCAGGTCATCCTGTCCCGCACGCTTGCCACGCAGGTAGCTACCGAGCTGCATCTCTATGCCCCCATAATGCAGGAGGGCAATATTAAAGATGCATCCGCCTTCCACAACTCGCCGGTGATCGTGGAGGCCCGCTACCCCGATTCGCTGCAGGCGCCGGAAGGCGATGGAAAGATATTATTTCAATACGATTCCGCCAGGAGCACAGTGACACTGGATAAACAGCCTTACAAAACAGGGGACTGGATCCGGTTGCCCTATGGGGAGATCCGCTTCCTGGATAATCCCTGGTACAATCATGAATCATCTGACCGCCAGCTATATTTTACTTTGGCCAATCCTGAAGATGTAGGATTAGCGCTGCTGAATAATCTTGAAGTTACCCCGGTAAGCAAAGTGGCTTCGGTGATCAATTTTGTATATACCGATGCAGTGCCCCGCCGCGGCAAAGAAATATTAAATACCTGGATCGCTGCCTATAACAATGCCGCTATCCGCGACAAGAACCAACTGGCGTCCAATACCCTGAGATTCGTGGACGAAAGGCTGCGCTACGTGGTGAACGAGCTGGATTCGGTAGAGCACGGGCTGGAGCATTTCCGCACCAAGAACAAGATCATCGACCTCAGCGCCCAGGGGCAGTTGTTCCTGAGCAATGTAAGCGCTACCGACCAGAAGATCACCGAGATGAATATGCAGCTTGCCGTGCTGGATAAGGTAGAGTCTTATGTGCGCAGCAGGGAAAGCAGGGATTCCGCCATTGTGCCGGCAACCCTGGGCGTAACCGATCCTGTCCTCCTCCAGTCGCTGCAGTCGCTCTATGAGCTGGAAAGCAAAAGGATCATGCTGAGCGGCGTTACCGGCGCCAACAACGCCATTATGAAAGGGCTGGAAGACCAGATCGCTGCGGTGAAGCCCGGCATACTGGAAAATATCCGCAACCAGCGCCACAGCCTTGAGGCAGGCATCCGCAACCTCGACCGGAGCAACAGCCGCTACAACAGCATCCTGCAAACTGTGCCCCAGAAAGAAAGGGAGCTGCTGAACATCAGCCGGCAGCAGGCCATCAAAAACAATATTTACACCTTCCTGCTCCAGAAGCGGGAAGAAACGGCGCTCAGCTACTCCTCTACCGTGGCCGACAGCCGCATCATTGACCAGGCCATTGCCGGTAAGCTCCCGGTAAGCCCCAAACGGAAGCTGATCTGGCTGGCAGCGATAGGACTGGCTTTTGTACTGGGCATCGGTATTGTGGAAGGTAAAGAACTGTTCAACCGGGAGGTTTCCCGGCGGGATGAAATTGAAAAAAGCACCGGGGCGCCGATCCTTGGCGAGATCGTGCAGGAGACAACGGTATCCGGCTCATCCATTGTTATCGGCCAGGGACGGCGTAGTCTTGCGGCCGAGCAGTTCCGGCATTTGCGCACTTCCCTGGGATACCTCGGCATCAATGCCCGTAAGAAACGCATCCTCGTTACTTCCTCCATCTCCGGTGAAGGCAAGAGCTTTGTCTGCGCCAACCTCGGTATCAGCCTGGCACTGGCAGGCAAAAAAGTAGTGCTGATAGAGCTGGACCTCCGCAAGCCCAAGCTCAGCGAGGTGTTCCATATGTCCCGTGAGACAGGCATCACCCAGTATTTTATCAGCGAAAAAACAGCGGAAAACATTATCCGGCCGGTGCCGGATCAGCCCGGGCTGTCCATCATCTCTTCAGGGCCCACACCGCCCAATCCTTCCGAGCTGATCATGAACGGGCGGCTGAATGAGCTGCTGGATTATCTTGACCAGCATTTTGATTATATCCTCATAGACACCTGCCCGGTAAGCCCGGTAACGGATGCCTATATCATTTCACCGCTCTGCGATGCCACCCTGTATATTATCCGCCAGGGCGTTACCCCCCGCTTCTACCTCAAAAAAATGGACGAGCAACTGAAGATAAAGCCGCTGAAAAATATGGCGATCGTATTCAACGGCATCAAAGCCGGCGGCGGCAGGTATGGTTATGGCTACGGGTATGGCTATGGGTACGGCTACGGGTATACGGAAGAAACGAAGGGGAAGAAGGTGAAGGTGTGAGGTATCAGGTTGTCTCACCTTTCACGTTTCACTATTCACTATTGTCTATTCACCATTCACTATGATCAGAATTTTAATCACCGGCGGCGCAGGATTTATTGGTTCAAACCTTACGGAACACTTTTTAAACAAAGGA
>MKWG01000023.1 GCA_001899685.1 Sphingobacteriales bacterium 44-15 | reverse complement strand
AAGAATTGCCAGTCGTTTAACCATGCCTGGTGAACGAACGAACTGAACTCACCGGGCGATGCGGTATCATCCGCGATCCGGTCGGTACCATAGCCAGTTATCGGTATCCCATTCCAGGCTTCCCGGGAGAGCGCCTGTAAACTTCAGTCCTGCGTGCTGTGCTATCATATTGTCTTTCGCTTGTATCTGCTCGTCATACGAGGGGTATTCAGGATAACGGGAATAATACCGCTTATCGGAATTGACAGTCATTTGCTCCACCGGCAGTCAGCAATTTTTGAGCTCGCCCAGATGCCCGATCACCGGGATATGCTTTTTAACAAGAAAATCTCATACCGGGTTAAATTTAGGATGGCCCACCATCACTATATTTCCCCTCGGGTCTTTCAGCTCTATCCCGATGCTCTTATATACTTTTACTGCAACGGCTCCCTGATCTACAGACCGCTGCGACCCGCCAATCGTCCGGTTTCCCCAATCATCGCTGTTAAAGCCATTAAGAGAAAAAGTGGTTGCAAAAGCTACTGTTTCCGGGGAGTTTTTTGAGCAATGGCATATTGCTGTTGTACCGCTATTCCCGAGTCTTCTTCTACCACTATAGATAACAAGCGGAAATTGTCATACTGTGCCCTCTTTGAAAAAACCAATAAAACTTTTTGATCTACCAGGGCTTGCCGGTCCCCCGGAGCAACCACATCTTCGACCACTGATCATCTACCGCAGGCTCGAGGTTTTGGATGGCTTTATTTACATTATCTTCATTAAAGTTCTTTTCACTATCCCCAAAATAAAACCTGACAGGTATTTTTTCTCCCTGTGGACCATTCACTAGGTTCTTGCCTAAATCAGGGTACCCTGTTCTTCTCCAGTCAAACCATGCTTCAATTGTTGTAAATAAAGCAACCCACTTCTGTTCCATAATGGGAAGTAATTTATCCGTTGCATTATTGAGCCTGTCTGTCATACTATTAAGAAAATCATCTTGTTTATAGGCCTCAATTTGATGTGTTTCAGGATTATATACCCGCATGTCCCCGTCATTAACATTATACTGCTTCAGAGAAGCCAGGATGCCCTGTCTGAAATAATCCCCGGCAGATCCGGTGATCCAGCCCCTGACCGCGGCTTCAGCAAGAATAAAATTCACTTCAGTTGCCGTAAGGAATACCCCCGGGAGATAAGGACTTTTATTTTCCCTGAACATAGGAGCAAAATAAGATACAAAAGGGTTGGCAGCGCCACCGTTATAGATGGACGGATCTAAATTACGAATGACGCTACGATCATTTCCGCTATTACCATTATAGTTGTCAGGGTTTGCTAAAGCGATAGGCAGACCCACAAAAAGAGAAGTATCTACGTCTTCCTGAAAATTCTTTAAAAATCTCTTTACTTTTCCATCGCTACCTGTCATGATCACCTTATCACCGCCTTTATCTTCAATAATTGTAGGAACATCTACGGGTTTAAGCCATACGGTTAAACGCGGATCTCTCATTTCTTTCAGGAAATTAACAAAAGGAGCGCCGGGCTTTTGACGACGGTAAGGATCTTCTGTCTTTTGATTAAAGGCCCCGAGCGGATAGCTGTCGGAAGCCGAAGTGCCAGGTAGCCGTACAATTGCGTTATCTGCGCTGTTAAGAATAACCGGATACCTGCCAGGGTCGGATACCATCTTATTGAATTCAGCTTTCACATCCACACCAATATCCTTCATTTCATTTGTTTTCTCAGATAACCGCATCAGGAATCTTAACCGGAGCGAATTGGCAAAAGCCCTCCATTTATGCGTATCTCCGTTAAACATAATATCGGCAGACCGGGTAAACTCTGAAACAGCCTGAATATTGCTAAAAGCATCATTCGCTTCATCCAAATAGCTTAAAATCCCTTTGAACACGTCTTTCTGCCCGTCGTATACGGGTTTCAGAATATTATCCTCCCCTCTCATAGCTTCACTAAAAGGTACATCGCCCCAGCCGGAGGTATTATAGCCGAACCAATAGCCCTGCATGGTAAGCGACACTCCCCTTAAAAAGGTGGAGTCTCTGGAGTCTTTAGCCCGCTTTCCCAGATAATTGCTGTTAGCTAAAGGAAGATAAAAATTGCGGTACCCCCATCCTCTTCCTTTCCATCCAAAAGTATTTTTAATACTCACACCTTCTCCCTGGTCCTGCTGTACATATTGCATAGTAGCATCGATGATGCACTGGCTGGTATTTCCTGCAAAACCGGCAAGCACCATTTCCATAGCACTGCGGGACAGGACATCTGTCATTACAAAGCCGGGGTCTACCTGTTCTGCATTTAAGGCGTTGGGAGAGATATTAGTCTCCGTTAATTTTTTATTACAACTGAAAAAGAGCAACAGGAAAATAAAGGCTGAAACAAGTTTAAAATTTTTATATAGCGATTTCATATTTTACATCTTTTAGAATTCAACATTCAATTTTAAACCAAACATGGCGGTCCATGGATCCATGTTAGAACGCTCCCATCCCAAACTATAAGAATTCCGGCTGTTTTGCAAAAAACCGGCAGACTCCGGATCTATTCCATTCTTTGCTTTTGTCCAGATGATCAGGTTGCGCATAAAAAACGATAGCGCCAAGTTTTGTGCTTTAATGCTGCCGGCTACTTTTGGAGAAAGATTATAGGTTAAAGCCAGCTCTCTCATCTTTAAAAATGAAGCATCATACATCCAGGTTTGAACTCCCTGGCTGGAAGAATAACCGGAGCCGCCTGCTATATTATCAATCGGAGTATACCTTGTATCCAATCCGCCAAAGTTTTCCACGTAATCACCACTACCTGCATCATATCTCACCCCCGGGAAGAAAACGCCATTATTAAGCCCCGTAGAAGGCAACAGGTAACCTCCCAGTTCCTCTGTTCTTCCTCCCACGTATGTTAAGCCTCCTAATCCGTTATACTTATCGGGATTATTCCTTATTTCATCAGCGATCTTATTTTGATCTCCTCCGAAAGAGCCCTGGTTTAAAATACCGGTAAAAGTGCTTGAACCAGGTCCTTTATGCCAGGACTCCAGCTTTCCTCCTGCCGCTAAACGCATCATACTCTCTGAAAAATATTTTCCGCCCTGGCGCCAGTCAAAATTTGCGGAAATACTAAACCGGTTAAAGGTAACAGAGGTCTGGAAACCCAACGTAAAGTCACTAATTACATTCCCTATCTTCTTTCTCTCGGGTTCAAGCTGTAAAAGCCCGTTATCATTTACGATCGGCCAATCTTTATACTTTCCCTCTTTAACGCGAAGCACATCATTTCCCCATATATCTCCGATATCTCCTCCCACCTGTGTTTCACTATATGCATTAAAACGGCTCCAGAACCTAAAGGTGGAGATGCCTTCAGGAAGCGCTACCAGCCTGCTACGGTCTTTGGTAAAAACAAAGCTCATATCCCATGTCAAGCGACTGGTCTTTACCGGTACTGCATTTAATTTCAACTCAACTCCCTTGTTTCTTACCGTACCGGCATTTGTGCTGGCAAATAAAAACCCGGTTTCAGTAGGTACCTGAACGCTCATGATCTGACCCCGGTCTTCCACCTGATAATAGGTTGCATCAAAAGACAGGCGATTATCCAGGAGGGATAAATCCAACCCTACTTCGGAAGAAACTACGCTTTCGGGTTTTAAATTGGTATTTGCCATTGTAGGCTGCAAGGAGTACCTGGTGTTGTCTCCCCAAGTGCCACGGTCCAGTACCTGTAACAATTGATAAGGACCGGTGTCCTTACCAACCCGCGCCCATCCGCCACGCAATTTCAGCAACGAAATTGAAGAAGGCAGATGAAGCATATCAGAAAGAATAAGGCTTAATGAAGCTGACGGATAAAAATAAGATCTGTTATCAGGTGGCAGTGTACTCGACCAGTCATTTCTTCCAGTCAATTCCAGATAAACCATCCTGTCATAATCAAAAGAAGCCATTCCGTACAAGCTATACACACGCTTCTGGGAAAACTCGCTATTGTAAATCAATGAGCCTTTGTCTACATTGCCTGCTGTAAACAAACCCGGTAATATCAGGTTTTCTCCGCCGATACTGGCATTTGATTCCCGCCGGAACATATAATTTCCACCTCCGGAAATATTACCCGAGAACTTATGCAACTTCTTTTTATAAGATAGCAGGAAGTCCATGTTGGTTTCCTGTGAAGTGGATGAGGAATAATTATACCTCCCTAACGGGTAGCGCACATCGGAAACAGCCCGTTGTGCAGTGGTGGTATAGGTCTCACTGAATGTGCCTACCCGGGTCATGAGACTCAGATCAGGAATGATATTCCAGTCGAGCTTAACATTTCCGTATGGGTTTGCTTTTTGAAACCCATCCAGATTCTGATACGCGGTAAACCAGGGATTATTGAATCCGGGATCCCACACATTTTGTTCCATGTTATTAACCTTCCAGTAATCCTTCACTTCATTAATATCAATATAGTTTGGCATCATATACACATCCTCAAACGGATAGCTGTCTAAACTCAGCGACCGCGTCCGGAAATTATTGGATCCCGAGCTTATATACCTAGCATTGGCCGATACTTTCAGATCCTTTATGAGTTTATAGGAAAAAGAAATGCCTATGGCATCCTTCTTCATCTCAAGCCCCGGAAAAGTCCCTTTTGCACGAGTATCAGAGATGGATAAATTAAAACTCGTTTTTTCTCCCGATCCGCGAATTCCCACCTCATTGATGAAGCTGTAGCCGGTTTTTACAAAATTCTCAGCGTTATCCGGATAAGGTTTCAAAGGGACTGCTACCCCATTTGAATTCCACTGGATAGCAGGCGTTCCCATTGCAGGACCATACCATCCATCCTGAGAGGCATCAAAGTCACCCTGCCGTCCATTGGCAAACTGGTCCTGCAGCTTAATAAAATGATATGGCCGGGATGTGGTAACAGATGAATTGACAGAAACACCTATCCTGTTTTTAAGCCCCTTGCCGCTCTTTGTAGTAACGAGCAATACACCATTCCCGGCTCTTGATCCATATAACGCGGCGGCGCTCGGCCCCTTCAGCACTGAAACACTTTCGATATCGGTGGAGCTGATATCCGATAATACGCTGGCGCTGTTTCCCGTTGGGAGCCCGTCTATTACAATAAGCGGCGCATCATCGCCCGACAGGGACATCGCGCCCCGTATAATTACCTGGGGATCGCTATTAATATCCGGGCTGGGATTTCCCACCTTCAGGCCCGCAACCTTCCCGGTAAGCGCATTTACCGCATTTTCCTGCGGCACTTTACTGAGCTGGTCGCTGCTTACTTCCCCCACCGAATACCCCAGCGCCCTTTGTGATCTTGTAATGCCAAGTGCCGTTACTACAATAGCATCTCCCACGTGGGCAACATCATGTTCCAATACAACATTAAAAAGCGTCTGATCTCCCACTTTTACCTCCCTCGGTTTCATACCCACAAAGCTGAACACCAGCACGGCATCACCTGAAGGAACAGTAAGGCTAAACGTACCCAGCCTGTTCACCGTAGTACCAATCTTAGTACCCTTTATTAATACCGATGCCCCTTCCAGCGGTTTTCCATCCTTGTCTGTTACCGTACCCGTAACTTCAACAGGGGGAGGGTCAGACTGAACAGCTTCAGCCTGGTCGGAGGAAATGACCTTTTCTGCCTTGGGCAGAATGACAATAGTATTCGATACTATTCTGAAAGTTAACGGCTCATTTTTCAGGCATTCCGACAAAGCCTGCTCAAGTGTAGCATTCCTGACTAATATATCAACAGGCCCGGAGCTTTGTATCAAGTCTTTGTCATAAAAAAACAGGAAGCCCGTCTGCTTTTCAATAGCCCTGAATGCATCTGTTAAATGCAGGTTTTTTTGAACAATCGTTATTTTCTGAGCATAGCTGTTGGCATTTACCTGGAAGATACAAAACAACAATAAAGGAATCATTAGTTTCATAATCATCCCCGCTTTGTTCATGGGTGATGGGGTACCGGCATAAGTTTGGTACCCAGCAGTAAAAATCATAATTTCGGTCTTTGGGTGATAAAATTTGTTGACAGACAGTTTTAGCCCTTTGGCCGGCGGTGCTCCTACATCGCTGGCTTTTCTTTATCAGGCTGCTCCCCAAACAGGGGATGCAGGGGCTATATTGATTCTACGGTTTTTATAGCTGAACTTTCAAATGGCTTACTTTTTAAAATGAATAATACATTTATTGAACGATAATTTTTTTCCCTTCCACTTTAAACTTTACTCCGCTCAACTCCAGGATATGCAGCACATCCGACAATTGTGCATTCCGGCTTATCTTTCCCTCAAAATGTCGTACCGGCACTTTATCAGGGAATACCACTTCCACGTTATACCAGCGGTCTATCTGGCGCATAATGCCGGTAATATCTTCCCCGTCAAACTGGAATAGCCCGTTTTTCCATGCTATCACACCATCCATATTCACATTTATTTTTTTAAACCCTCCGGATGCCGCATGAAGGATGGCCTGTTGCCCCGGCTGCAACATATCTGTTAGCCCGCCTTTCACTACTTTAACCTTTCCTTCCAGCAGGCTCGTTCTTATGGCATCTTCTTCTTTATATGCTTTGATATTGAAGTGTGTGCCCAACACTTCCACCCTCATACCGCCAACATTTACCCTGAAAGGCTTTTGTTTATTTGGAGCTATTTCAAAATATGCTTCACCGGCAAGCTCCACCTCGCGCGCATCGCCGGTAAAAGCTACAGGATAGTGCAGGGAAGAAGCGGCATTCAGCCAAACCCTGCTTCCATCGGGCAGCGTAAGCTGGTATTGCCCCCCCCTGGGTGTGGACAGGGTATTGAAAACTACTTCTCCTGCTACAACCGGTAGCGCTGTATGATATACAAGTGAAGCTCCCTGCTTTTTAATATTCGTATTACTCTGCTGAGAAAGCAAGCCGTTTTGCACGCTGTCTAAAACAATCACAGTGCCATCGCCCATGGTAAGCATTGCCCTGTTTCTCCCTGGCAAAATAGTGGCCGGGCTTACTGCCGGCTTTTCAGCAAATTCAGTTTTCCCGCTTCTCACCTGCCTGTAGTATACGGCTCCGGATATAAAAAAAACCAAGATGACGGCAGCAGCGATCTGCTTCCAGGAAGCCCCGAACAGGCGCTTCTTTTTCATAACAATTACGCCCTCTGCTTTATGACGATGCAATACATAGTCTAAAACGGCAGCAGACTGATCGCCGGTCATGGCACTTTCCTCTCCGGTGCTGATGATGACGTCATATATCAGTTTCTGCAGTATTTCCTTATTCACCGGATCAGCAATAAGCGCCATCAACTCTTCTTTTTCCACAGCGCTGCACTGCCCCTGCATATAACTATTGAAAAGATAAGCTAACCTTGATGCCGGCATACCCAATATGATCCGTTGTAAGAAATAAGCAATATGATTATTCTATAGTATAGATCATGCTTACCCTCATTTTGGGTGAATGCAGGAAAAAAAATTTCAGGAAAGGAAAGAGAAGCAAAATACCAACCCATAGAGCAGGTGCAAATGCAGCAGACAATAACTGCGCACACTTTTCACAGCCTGCGCCAAGTGAGACTTTACTGTTTCGGGATGTACGCGTAACAGGCTCGCCGCTTCCTCCCGTTTCAGTCCCTGCACTTTCATTAACTGATATACTTTTTTTTGCTGAACAGGCAGCCGCTCAATCGCTTTTTGCAGTAAATTTTGATATTCCCTGTCCATGAAGCGCCTTTCATTATCATTATCGCTCGGGGGCTGCTCTTTGCTGAAAAGCGAATGGATCTTATAACTGCGGGCTATACGATTTAAGGCGAGGTATACTTCGTTGCGGGTAATAACGAACAGATAAGCGCTGAAATTATTTACACCCGTGAGATCAGCTCTGTTCAGCCATATTTTTAAAAAAACATTTTGTACAATCTCTTCTGCTATAACAGCCGACCGCGAAAGTTTCCGTGCACTGCTGTATATTCTGTTACGGTAATGGTCGAACAATTCTGCAAACGCGGCTTCATCACTTTTTGCAATCAAAGCCAATAATTCTTTCTCCTTATATAAATCACCTGTACGCAAAACGCAATCAGTTAAGGTATGGCACTAAATTAGGGATTTTTAATGAACCTTTCATTAGGGGCATTTCAAATTTTCGCATGGGATTGAAATCCATTGCACATTTCCGCTCGCGAAAAATTGAAATACACCCAATCCGGCAGAATGATGCCGTTAACCGCTGAACTTGGTCTACATTTGCATATCAACTGTTTTCTATGTCTTCTAAAAGCTGGGTGAGAGGTCTGCTACAGGTTTTTTTACAGGGGTTAATTATTCTTGCGCCCATCGTCATAACAATTTGGGCGCTTACATCATTATTCAATTTTGTTGACAGCATACTGCCTGATATTATTGAAAAAATCTTCCCGGAATTTTCGAATTACAACCTGCCGGGGATGGGCTTTATAGTAGCGATACTTATTATTTTACTGGTAGGCTATGTTTCTTCTTCCTTTGTGGTGGGAAAGCTGGTGGAGTTGTTTGACAGCATTCTTCAGAAAACCCCTGGCATAAAGATCATATATACTACCGTAAAGGATTTTTTTGAGGCTTTTGCAGGCAACAAGCGCAAATTTGACAAAGCCGTGCTTGTTGCGATTGAATCGCCGGATATATGGAGGATCGGTTTTGTAACACAGGAAGAGCTGGCGGAATTCGGGTTGAATGACTATGTGGCGGTATATGTGCCGCAATCCTATGCCTTTGCCGGACATTTGTATTTTGTAAAAAAAGACAGAGTAAGGATAGTCACTGATATTGGGTCCGCCGATGCCATGAAATTTGCTATTTCAGGAGGCGTTACCACTATTGATGACGAACAACATGAAAGAGCATCCAATAACTAAACAAGCTTACCTGTAAACATTTTGCGGAAAGTGGGCGTATTCCAAATTTTCGCACCATTTTCTCTCCTCGCCGCTACGCGGAGAGGGGATTGCAGGAGTGAGGGAAGATATGCAGCGAAAATTTGGAATGCTCCCTGCGAAAGCTTTTTTCAGAGCGGTTTTATAAAATATTTGTATATTTTGACCCTGCTGCTGCAAAACAGTACGCTAAACTTATCATACCCGCTAACCATGAAATATTCAAAAACACTGCTCACCTGCATGGCGCTGTTGCTGTATCAGCAGGTCTTCTGCTGGGGCTTTTACGCACACCAGGTGATCAATCACCAAGCTGTATTTTCCCTTCCGCCTTCGATGATGGCCTTCTACAAGCCTAATATTGATTTTCTCACCATTCATGCGGTTGATCCTGACAAAAGAAGGTATATGGTTGATGCCGAAGGGCCAAGGCATTTTATGGACCTCAACCGGTATGGCAGCTATCCTTTCGACGCACTGCCCCGCAACTGGGATACAGCGGTGGAAAAATACGGAGAAGATTCCCTTCGTAAACATGGCATTGTTCCCTGGTGGATCCATATCATGCTGGCAAGGCTCACCAATTCCTTCCGTCAGAAAGATTACCCCCGGATACTCAGGCTCTCTGCAGAGCTGGGGCATTATATTGCAGATGCGCATGTACCGTTGCATACCCACAGCAACTACAATGGCCAGCTTACCGGGCAAAACGGCATTCACGGCTTCTGGGAAAGCCGTATACCTGAACTGCTGGCTGAAAGCAGCTTCGACTATTGGACAGGCAAGGCTGTATATATCGTCAGTCCGTCACAATTTATCTGGAATACGGTGCTTGAAAGCTCCCGGGCGGCGGACTCTGTATTACTGTTTGAAAAGATCCTTACACAACAATTCGGGGCCGATCAGAAATATGCATACGATCAGAGGAACGGGATAACCATACGGCAGTATTCTTCCGCCTTTACCATCGCCTACAACAACATGCTGAACGGCATGGTAGAGCGCCGTATGCGCCAATCCATCCTGGCTGTGGCATCCTTATGGTATACTGCATGGGTAAATGCAGGACAGCCTGTATTGGAGGCCCCAGGGAAAATCGCCTTCAGCGCTGTAGATTCAACTGCTTTTGAGGCCCTTGACCGCGATTGGCAAAAGGGAAAGGCAGTTGACAGAACTTGCGATAATTGATGTATATTTGCCACCCTCAATGACCAGATTGCCATACAGTTGAGTTTATCCATTTTCAACGACAAGGAATGATACATAATTTCAATGCAGGGCCGAGTATTTTGCCCAAAGAGGTTTTTGAGCAGGCAAGCCGGGCAATCCTGAACTTTAACGATACCGGTTTATCCATTCTTGAGATCGGGCATCGCACACCGCTTTTTCAGGCCGTGCTCGACGAAGCTATTGCTACCGTAAAAGAACTGATGCATCTCGACAGCGATCACGAAGTGCTCTTCCTGCATGGCGGGGCTACCACACAGTTTTTCCAGGTACCTATGAACCTGCTGGACGATGACGCCAGGGCGGCCTATCTTGATTGCGGCGTTTGGGGCAGCAAGCCTATTAAAGAAGCGAAGCTGTTTGGTACAGTAGAAGTTGTAGCTTCTTCCAAAGACAAAAACTACAGCTATATACCCAGAGGATTTCAGATCCCCGGCGATGCCGCTTATTTTCACTATACTACCAATAATACTATTGAAGGCACCCAGATGCACTTCGTTCCTGAAACCAATGTGCCGCTTGTCGCCGATATGAGCAGCGATATACTGAGCTGCAGCATGGATTTCAACCGCTTTGCGCTTATTTATGCAGGAGCCCAGAAAAATATAGGCGCCGCCGGTGTGAATATGGTAGTGGTAAACAAAAATATACTGGGAAAAGTAAAGCGGCAGTTGCCTTCCATGATGGATTACAGGAAGCACATTGAAAACGGGTCTATGCTGAATACGCCGCCTGTATTTGCCATCTATGTTTGTATGCTTACCCTTCGCTGGCTGAAAGAGCAGGGAGGCGTTGCCGCTATTGAAAAAATAAACGATCAGAAAGCCGCTTTGCTTTACGATACCATAGACAATATACCTATTTTCAGGCCTACTGTGGCAAAAGAAGACCGCAGTAAGATGAACGTGGTTTTTGTGATAGATAACCCCGAACAGGAGAAAGCTTTTCTCGACCTGTGCAAAAAAGAAGGTATGGTAGGCGTAAAAGGCCACCGCAGCGTCGGAGGCTTCCGGGTTTCCCTGTATAATGCCCTTCCCCTGAGCAGCGTACATGCGCTGACAGATGTCATGAAACATTTTGCATTACAATATGCATAACTAACGCAGTCAGTAAAAAATTATGGTCACTGTAGCTCCTTTTAACGCCCTGCGTCCGCAGGCGCAGTATGCCAGGCAGGTTGCCTCTCCGCCTTATGATGTGCTGAACAGCAAAGAAGCGAAAGAAGCAGCCATGGGCAATCCTTATTCTTTTTTGCATATTACAAAATCAGAGATCGATCTTCCGGAGGGCACAGATATACATTCGGAAGAAGTATATAAAAAAGCGAAAGATAATCTTGACGCTTTTATGCAGCGCGAAGTATTGTTTACGGAAAGCAAGCCATGCTACTATATTTACCGCCTGACCATGCATGGCAGAACCCAGACAGGACTGGTTTGTGTTTCCTCCGTGGATGATTATGAGGATGGGCTTATCAAAAAGCACGAATTTACCAGGCCGGAAAAAGAACAGGACCGTATTAATCATATTACCACTACCGGCGCACAGACGGGTAATGTTTTCCTGGCTTACAAAAATGTGGAAGAACTTGATCTGCTGATAGAGAAATGGACGACGGAAAGATCACCGGTATATGATTTCGTGGCAGACGACGATATCAGCCATACAGTATGGATCGTAACAGATGACAAAACCATTAGCTCCATCACCAGTATTTTCAAAGAGAAAGTAGATGCTACTTATATTGCTGACGGGCATCACCGTGCAGCCAGCGCTGCTAAAGTAAGATTATCGGCCGCCGGCAATTCCGAAGGCGCAGCTTATTTCCTTACCACTTTATTCCCGGCTTCACAACTGCATATCATGGATTACAACCGTGCAGTACGTGACCTTAACGGGTTGAGCAAGGCAGCCTTTATCGAGAAGGTATCGGCTTCGTTTGATGTGCAACCCAACGGCAAGAAAGCAGTTGCCCCGCAGCAACTGCACCAGTTTGGGATGTATATTGGCGGGGAATGGTACACGCTCACTGCAAAGCCAGGCACCTATTCAGACGACCCCATTGGGGTGCTGGATGTTACCATCCTGCAAAACAATCTCCTTGACAGTATCCTCGGCATTCAGGATCCCCGTACTGACAGGCGTATAGATTTTATCGGCGGCATAAGAGGAGTGAAAGAGCTGGAAAAAAGGGTGGATGAAGGGGAGATGAAAGTGGCTTTCAGCCTTTATCCTGTCAGCATCCGGCAATTGTTTGACATCGCAGACAGCGGTAACGTAATGCCCCCCAAAAGCACATGGTTTGAGCCCAAGCTGAGGGACGGGCTGCTGACGCATCTGATATAGGGCTACTGCAGCTAAGCGAAAAATCCCATAATTTTACGTAATGAATGAACTGGCTATATCTAAAAAAGCCTTCTGGGATATAGACTTCACCGCATTAGATCCCGAACGTTCTGCTCTCTTTATAATGCAGAAAGTGTTTAACTATGGCCCCTGGGATGACCAAATTGCTTTGTTGCGCTATTACGGAGCAGAGCGTATTAAACAAGAGATCGTTCATGCCACTTATTTAAGAGAGTCTGTTATCAGTTTTTTATGTACCGTGTTACAGTTACAAAAAACAGATTTTGAATGTTATTCAAAGAAACAGTCGCACCCGCTACCCTGGCCTTACTAAAGAAGCTGTGTAGCGAGCCTCTGTTGCAGGCTTTTGCTTTAGGCGGTGGCACAGGCATTGCATTGCAAAGAGGACACCGCATATCAGTTGATCTTGATTTCTTCGCTAATCAGCCGTTTAGCAATACAGATATATATAAATACATAACAGCATTACCGGGAAAAAAAGAGTTGCTCTTTGAGCAGAACCAAACCATGATGTTTATGATTGGCGATGTAAAAGTTGATTTTATCCTCTACCCTTTTGCATGGCTACAGCCGTTTACTATCGCGGAAGATTGCCGTTTAATTCATCAGGATGATATTATACCCATGAAATTACAGGCAGTAAGCAACCGTTTTGCCAAAAAAGATTTTTACGATATTGAAACATTACTATCCAGTTATACACTGCAGGAAATGCTCAATATCTTCACACAAAAGTTTCCAGATATTGATATCGGCTTTCTTATACATAGCCTCACTCATTTTGACAAAGCCGACGAAGAAGAAAATCCAATATTACTTCCGGCATCAAAGTCGTGGAAACAGATAAAAGAAAACCTGCAAAAAGCAGTAAGAGCATATACATTAAACGCCAAATAGAGTTAAGCTGCTGCTACTTTTTATTGCAAAAGCCTGAAACTATATATGAATACCCAATGCTATAAAGGAAGCGGCTCGGAATGTCTTTAGCCTTGCTATGTAGGTAACCTTCAGGGCTTTTGGCTCAGTAAGATCAAGGCTATAATCAAACAGCAGACCCATAGGCACTCGGTTGGCTTCCGGCAACCCAAATACTTTACCGGCAGAGGAACGGTAGTTGCTGTTTACATATTTTCAGAAGAAGACATAAGAAGAAGCGCTATTGCTTGACCTCATACATCAAAAAATGATGTATCGGCAAAAATTCTCCTTTACTATAGAGCGTAAATCCGTTTGCCTCCATTTCTTTATCAGCCTGCGCTGCTGTCATCTTATGCAGTGGCTTGATAGGTATTCCCGGGTCTTCGCCCCTGTATTCAATAAGCAGGATCTTACCATTGGGCTTAAGCGCTTTTTTCAACGACTGCAATAGTTCGTGAGGGTATTCCAGCTCATGGTATACATCCACCATGATAGCAAGATCAATGGAATGATCCGGCAGGTGAGGCGACACGGAATCTCCTTTCACTATTTCAACAACACTGTCCTTCAGCGTTGCTTTTTGCTTTTGCAGGAACGCGATCATCTCCGGCTGCACATCTACAGCATATACCTTGCCCCGGAGTACTTTTTGTGCGATCTTAAAGCTGTAATACCCCGATCCCGCGCCAATATCGGCAACAACAGACGTAGGCTGCAGTTCCATTTTTTCAATAGCCAGCTTCGTATTTTCCTCCTGCTGCCTGTCGTCCCTTTCCAGCCAGGATATACCACCGGGACCTATCATGTGGGCAATTTCCCTACCCATATAATATTTCCCTGTGCCACCCGCTGTTTTCCTGCCATAAGTATATACGGTATCCGTTGCCGTTAGTGCTTTGTTTTTTTCCTGCGCGGTATTGCAGGCGGGAAAGACCATTGCTACGACTAATATGATGCATATCTGTTTCATGAGCGAATCATGTACGTATATTTTTGACCCAACTGTAGTGCTACTATTAAGCTGTAGTGGCGTCGCCTGCCTACCGGACAGGCAGGCACTCTTGTGCAGCTTATCTCTATTCGGTATCATAAAGCGCTCCTTCCTAAAAGCTGGTTTCAAACAGGAGCGATCATTTTTTCTTTAGCTGCGACAGGTAGGCTACCAGGTTTTCCAGTTGCGTGGCGCCTATTCCTTCCGCAAGACCTTCCGGCATCAGGGATTGCTGTATGGGCGTTTTCCCGGCTATTTCTGTTTTCTTATGTTTTTCTGTTGTGCCACCGATCATCTTTATGCTGATCTCGTCTGCTGTTTCGCTGGCAATATATCCCGTCAGTTCGCTGCCGTTTTTCAGTTTAAAAGTGTATCCGTCAAAGCCAAAGCTGATACCTTCTGAAGGCTTCATGATGGCGGTATACAACGCTTCCGGCGGCAGCTTGGTGCCGATCTCCGACAGGTCGGGACCGAAAGCGATACCTTTCCCGTTTACCTGGTGACAGGTGGCGCAATAAGTGGTAAATACCAAAGCCCCGGAATCGGCGTTGCCTTTTATCGCAAGCATCTGCGATACGGGCGGCAGCTTACCCGCCTGGTCAGTCAGGGTTAAATATTTTGCTGCCTCTTCTCTCAGATCTTTACGGTGGGTTTTGGAAAAGATATCTGCAGCCGTTGCTATAAGGTCCCGGGGCAGCTTTTTATTTTTTACCAGCTCCAGCAGGGCCGTTTCTCCTCTTCTGCCGGTTGCCAGTTCTTTTACGGTTGCTATACGAAGCCCGCTGTCTATCTTTGTATCCGTTATAAACTGCTGCAGCAGTTTCTTTGCATTATCATTACCTGTTCTTGCCAGCAGCCCGGCCATTCTTTTTGCATCAGCGGTGTCATTACCAAACAAAATACTTTTTACGGAGCTTATACCGCCGGATTCCAGTACAAGCCGGATGGCATCAGCCTGTGTATCTTCATCATCGCTTTTTGCTGCAATAGCCAGCAATTCCCTGTCCTTATTTTTAATACCGTATTTTCTCACTATATCTATATAGGTCTGCGTTCCTTCTGCATTTTTCAGCCCGCCGGCAATTGCTTTTTCTAAAAGCGCCGTCCGCGGTGTTTTGGTGTCAAGCTGCAAAATGGTGATAGCGTCAATATAGTCCTGCTGCGGATGATTGGCAGCCAGCAAGGAAAGCAAAGCTTTTTGTTTTTCCTGTCCTTTATAGAAATCGAATGCCCGGAAAAACTTCAGTTGCCGGTGCGGGTCGGCATTGGGATCGGAAACTATCTTCACCAGCATGGGGAGCGCAATGGCTGTCCTGGATCTCCAGATAATATCTTTTCCGGCGGTATTGTTCCAGTCATTATTCACTAATTGCAGCCATGCAGGTAAAAAAGCATCCCATTGCCTGTCTGCACCGATACCCAGCGCTTCGAGGTACCACCTGTCTTTGCCATCGTATTGCTTTGCCAGTTGCGCCCACAATGCTGCAGCGCCTGCGGAGTGATTGTGATGCAATGCCAGGGCGGCTTCGCGTTTTACCTGAATGTTGTCATCATTAACCAGTGCCTGCACAAGCGCAAGCGTATCTGCATTTACCTGCAATCCTGCTCTTAATGCGGAGATCCTGATATTGGGGTCTTTATCCTTTATGGCATCCTGTACATAAGCAATGCCTTTGCCGGGTATCTTGCTCAATAACCACAGCGCTCTCGCACGATACCGGGAATTATCAGCATGATACAGCTTTTCCAAAGCTGGAGCGGCATCAGCGCCCATGCTGTGCAGCTTTTGCCAGGCAAGATAACGGGTGGAGCGATTGGGGCTTTTCAGCGCGGCTACGGCTCCGTCGGCATTTGAAAGATCAATGGATGCAATAGTATATTTTGTTTGTCCTGCTGGTGTTACCCTGAAGATCCTTCCCTTCTTGAAGTCGCCGATATTATGGCCGCCTACCCCGGGATCATACCAGTCGGCGATCATTACCGAGCCGTCGGGCGCAACGCATACGTCGGAAGGCCTGAACCAGTTGTCGCCTGTGCCCTCCGCAATATTGTTGATCGTGGCTTTATAGCCGGCGCCATCGTCAGACACAGCGTATGATCTTACCACATTGGGACCTGCATCTGTATGTATCAGTTGATTGCGGAAGCGCTCGGGCAACAGATCTCCTTCATATACAAGCATGCCTGTGGGGGAGCCTGCGCCTGTTTGCAGCATATTGGGCACCACCCCGGGGTCATTCAGGTGCCAGTGGCGGAAAGGAATGGAATCTTCAAGGTTTACGCGGCGTTCCGGCCAGGAAGCCCCGGTCATTTCATCCTTAAACCCAAAATTACCATACTGCATTACATAATTAATGCGCACCCCTTTATTCCCGTCGTCATCATTATCGGATTGCCATAAGGTACCGTAAGAGTCTTCTGTTACCTCGTAAGGGTTACGGAAATTGTTACCCAGCACTTCAATATTTTTTCCATCCATATCACAGCGGAAGGTCATGCCCTGCCGCCAGGGATTACCATCGTTTTTTATGTCATTGCCATAGATATCTTTTACAATATTTCCGTGCTTGTCTTTTATTTCCGATCCTTCATTTCCGAAATTAAAATACAGCTTACCGTCCGGTCCGAAATTAAAAGCGTGAATGGCATGGTCATGTTCCATGCCGCCTATGCCGGTAAATAAGGTATCTTTTTTATCCGCTACGCCATCCCCGTTATCATCTGTGAAAAGAAATACATCTGGGCTTCTGGATACAATCACTTTATTGCCCAATACCGCTATGCCCAGCGCGGAGTTGATATCTTCCCCCTGGTAAAATACAGTTTGCTTATCAGCTTTCCCGTCGCCGTCCGTATCTTCCATAACCACGATCCGGTCTCCCGCTTTATTATAGGGGTTATCCGGATGAAGGGTATACCTGTAGTTATAGCCTTCGCATACCCACACCCTTCCTTTTTCATCAATATCCAGGTTGGTAGGATTGACAAGCATCGGCTCGTGTGCAAAAAGAGTGATGTCCAGGTCATCCGGCCATTTCAATCCCCGCAGTGCGTTTTCAGGCAGGTGCTTTTCTTCGTCCGACAGAGGTTTTTCATCTGAGGCGTTCCCGGCAGGTGAATTACAACTTATTGAAAAAAGCAGTGAAAGAGTAATAATAACTGTAAAGCAATGCATTTTGCTTTTAGAAAGCCTGCGGAAAGAGGCAATGGAATGTTTCATAATAAAAGAAAAGCGTTTAAGGTCAATCGTTGTTTATGTGGAGGGTTAAATGTAAATAAAATTTGCGGTTTTGTATTTAATCGGGTGTATTTCAATTTTTCGCTCCTGCACAACTTTCCGGTTGGTGAGATACCGACCGGTAGCGGGTTCTACAGGCGGGTGTCACCCCCCGCCTGCGAAAAATCAGAATGCGTCTTATTGAATCCATTCCCCAATAATTTGAAGTGCCGGAGAAGCCCGGAGGGCTTGAATTTGCATAGCCCCCAACATAGTTGGGGGAAAAAGGGCAAGAGAACGATACAACCCTGAAAGGGTTGAATTGACAGGTTAGAGCAGACATTTCTCGTTAAATTCAACAGCATTTTCTATTAGTAGCCTCCTAAATTCGTCATAGAATGTTTCTTTCTTTACATTAAGTCTTCCACGTTCAACCCCGCAAGGGGGTTGTTTCGATTCATATCTATTACCCCAACTATGTTGGGGGCTATTCACATTTGAGTCCTCCGGACTAAAATACAATATACCGGCGTCTCAAAATATCAATTAGCATTCCTTATTCATCCTCCCTTGCCTATTATAATGTACCTTTGCGCCTTGTTTATTTTTGACGGGATTTAAAATACCAGCTTTTTTATGATTTCAGTGAACAATGTATCATTATCCTTTGGTAAAAGGGTATTGTTTGACGAGGTGAACCTTAGTTTCAGCAAAGGGAATTGTTATGGCGTTATCGGCGCTAACGGCGCCGGTAAGTCTACCTTTCTTAAAATACTTTCCGGCGAGATTGATCCCACGAAAGGCACCATAGACATCACACCGGGAGAACGGATGGCGGTATTACAGCAAAACCACTTTGCTTTTGATGACCATACCGCCCTGCAAACCGTGATGATGGGTCATAAAAAGCTTTGGGAGGTCATGCACGAGCGGGATGCCATATATGCCAAAGAAGATTTTACAGAAGAAGACGGTATGCGCGCCGGTGAGCTGGAAGCTGAATTCGGGGAAATGGGAGGATACACTGCTGAAAGCGACGCAGCTACCTTGCTGGGTGAGCTGGGGGTAACGGAAGATCGGCATCAAACGCTGATGAAAGACCTCCCCGGAAGCATAAAAGTGCGGATATTGCTGGCACAGGCGCTTTTCGGCAATCCTGATATCCTTATCCTGGATGAGCCTACCAACGACCTTGACGTGGAAACCATCAGCTGGCTGGAAAATTTCCTGGCTGATTATGAAAATATCGTCATCGTGGTAAGCCACGACCGCCATTTTCTTGATGCGGTATGTACCCATGTGGCAGATGTGGACCGCCAGAAAATAAAGATCTATACAGGTAACTATACTTTCTGGTACGAAAGCAGCCAGTTGGCCGCGCGGCAGATGAGCGACAAGAACAAGAAGATGGAAGAAAAGCGTAAAGACCTACTCGACTTTATTGCACGTTTCAGCGCCAATGCTTCCAAGAGCAAGCAGGCTACTTCCCGTAAAAAGGCGCTGGAAAAGCTGGTCATTGAAGAAATCGAGCCGTCTAACCGCCGTTATCCCGGCATTATTTTCAAACAGGACAGGGAACCCGGCAACCAGGTGCTGAATGTTGAAAAGCTGTCGAAGAAGGCAGATGGCGGACGGGTGCTTTTCAGTGATATCAGTTTCTCAGTGAATAAAAGCGATAAGATCGCTTTCTTTTCAAAAGACCATCTGGCGCTCACTTCCTTTTTTGAGATCATTAATGGTAACCAGAAAGCAGATGGCGGCAAATACGAATGGGGCACTACTATTACCAAAGCATATCTCCCCAATGATAATGCAGCTTTTTTCAAAGACGCAGATATTAATCTCATGGAATGGCTGCGGCAGTTTGTACCACCAACAGTGACGGATGTGGACGAGCCCTTTTTAAGAGGATTTTTAGGTAAAATGCTTTTCAGCGGGGATGAGATCCTGAAGAAAACCGGAGTACTGAGCGGGGGTGAAAAAGTAAGATGTATGATCAGCAGGATGATGATACAAAATCCCAACCTCGTAGTTCTTGATGAGCCTACCAACCACCTTGATCTTGAAAGTATCCAGGCGTTTAACGAAAGCATGGTGAATTTTAAAGGTGTTGTGCTGCTCACCTCACATGACCATACCTTTATGCAAACTGTTGCCAACCGCGTGATAGAGCTTACCCCGAAAGGCGCCATTGACAGGCTGATGACTTTTGACGAATACCTTGCAGACGACCGGGTAAAGCAGTTAAGAGAAACCATGTATGAGCCGAAGGGTATGCTGGTATAAAAAAACATGTATCAAAAAACAGCGGGAATATAATCTTGAGTCAAACGTGAAACGTTCTTTTACTTTTATCGTCTCACATTTCACGGCTCACATACAATAATTTCCCGGTTGTTTCCCGTTTTCTTTCCGGAAAGTTTTAATCATTTATGCCGAAAAAGAAAAACAAGATTGCCGGATGGAAAGCGCTGCTGATAATGACAGCCCTGATGTTGCTCGCAGCAGGTGTGATCTACGGTTATGTAAAGTGGAAGGAATACCATGTTCATTTTGTGCGCTATGCTGCTTTTGGCATTGATATTCCTGTTAATTATGATATACACGGCATTGATGTTTCCCATCACCAGGATGTAATAGACTGGGACGAGGTAAAAAGCATGAACGTGGAGAATATGCAGCTCAGCTTCACTTTTATTAAAGCTACTGAAGGGTTGATAAATGTAGACAGGATGTTCAGGCGCAACTGGTTTAAAGCAAGAGAGGAAGGAATAACAAGAGGAGCCTATCATTTTTTTATTGCTACCAAAAGCGGAAAAAAGCAGGCGGATAACTTTATAGCGCAGGTTACGCTGGAGCCTGGTGATCTCCCGCCGGTGCTGGATGTGGAGCAATTATATGGTGCGCGTCCAAAAGACCTGAGAGCAAGAGTGAAAGAATGGCTTTGCACCATTGAAGAATATTATAAAGTAAAGCCTATCATTTACACCAATGTTGATTTTTATGACCATTACCTGGGAGATGAGTTTGATGAATATCCTTTATGGGTGGCGCACTACCTGCAGCCGCACAACCCGAGAATAAAGCGGGAATGGACATTCTGGCAACACAGCGAAACCGGCAGGGTAAATGGTATTGTGAACAGGGTGGACTTTAACGTTTTTAAAGGTGATTCAACGGATTTCAAACAATTACTGCTGCAATAAAAAATATTAAGCGACCATGCAAAGCGGAACAGAACCTGATTTAAAAGAATTTTTTTTCAAAATAATACGGGTAGTAACCGCACTTGTGGTGTGGGCGCTTATTACTATGTTTTTCGGGCTCTATCTTCAGTGGGCGTTTGTGTACGGGCGCTTCAATGTCTTCAACGCCATATTCTATATTTGGTTTGTTGCCAGCCTCACAGGACTGGTGTATTATTTTTATAAGGTCTGGAAACAATAATAAGAGATCAATCATCCGGGTAAGTGTTGCGCTCTTTTCGTGAAATACAGTTCTCGCAGCGAGCGCTACGGTGCAACGAGCGCAGCCATATTTTCTCTGCGCCGCCACTCCCCTGTGCCCGCCGCGTGAAATCGTTTAAACCACACACAATAATAAGAGATCAATCATCCGGGGGGTGCACTCTTTTCGTGAAATACAGTTCTCGCAGCGGGCGCTACGGTGCAATGAGCGCAGCCATATTTTCTCTGCGCCGCCGCTCCCCTGCGTCCGCCGCGTGAAATCGTTTAATCCACACACAAAATTAAGAGGTTAACCATCCGGTTATGCGCTCTTTTCGTGAAATACAGTTCTCGCAGCGGGCGCTACGGTGCAATGAGCGCAGCCATATTTTCTCTGCGCCGCCGCTCCCCTGTGCCCGCCGCGTGAAACCGTTTAAACCACACACGAAGTTTCACAAAAATGTTTTCCTGGTTCTTTGCCGTAAAAGTTAACCGCATCATTTCTCCGACGAAGTGTTGACCGGAGCTCTCGCTTTTACAAACCTGATCATTGCGCTGCTGCCTTCCGTGCTCACCAGCCTTGCTTCATAGCGCTGCCCGTCCACGTATGCCACCATAAAGGATGTGTTGGGTGGAATGGAACCAAGATTCTCTGCTACCATCACCAGTTCATTGGTTTCCTGCAGGTCGCTCACAGGAAGTTTTACCGTAAAGGGTTTGTCGGTAAGATATATATGCTGGAAAATAAGTTTGTTATTGAGAAAAAGTGTGATGGAATCTCCGTCAATCTCTGCATTATCATAAAAGTTAAGCTCTATAGAATCTCCTGCGAGCGGGATCTCAAGCGACGGTATTTTCTCCCGCAGAGCAAACTTCTGCTCTATGGTCAGCTGTGCAGCAGGGAGCGGCTTTGGCTGCTCTGCAATTACCACAGTTTCGGGTGGTGAAGGGGTTTTGACAACTGCAGGCACAATAGCTACCGGTGGCTTTTGCACCGGAACAGGAGCGGGCTGACGGGCGATCATACCGACACGGTCAATGATCAAAGGATCATTGGCGCCCGCGGTATAGTTCTCTATCACAAAATCCCATTCATCTCCGAATAAAGGAGCATTGATCTTATCCAGATGTACTTCTCCTTTTGATTTTTCCTCATCGTCTTTTGCTGCTGTTTCCCCGTCAAGCTTCATTACGCCTCCTCCGGGGCAATTGAAGTCAGCATGCGACTGCATTGCCACCCCCGCACGGACTGATGCTTCAAGCAATGCATCATCCCACCACACAGCTTCGTTATTGATGGCGTCAAAATAACCGGTGATCGCGTAACGACGGTAATTGGCATGCGACTGGTAATAATATACAGTACCTGTGAGGCTGTCTCCTTTCTGCACAATTTTCAGCTCCACTTTTTGCCTGTTGATCTTTCCATGCCACACACCGGTGATCATCTGGGCATGCAGCCCTGCCGGGAAGGAAAAACAACTTATCAATATAATGAGGGTGAAATATTGCGAAAATGACTTTTTCAATACGGAGATTTTGAGTGTAACGCTGCTGTATAGCGATTATTTTGCCATATTATTTTAACGGAAATGTTTTAACTAAATCTTGGTTTTTGTGCGCTTCAAGGGTATATTACCATATTGCCTACCTTTATGCCTATGCCCCGCCTTAATTTTTATGACAGCCTCAATCTTCTTTCCAGGTTTACTTTCCGACGGGCGTGGAATGCAGGAAAGGTATTGAGCAGCTACTATATCAGCCGCTGGCGGAAGACGCCGGTGCAGTGGGGCTACCCGGTATCCATATCTTTTGAGCCTACTACTTCCTGTAATCTCCGCTGTCCCGAATGCCCCAGCGGACTACGCCAGTTTTCAAGGGCCACAGGTATGCTGAAAAAAGATTTTTTTAGGCAGACGATTGATGAGATCCATAAAGAGCTTTTATACCTCATCTTTTATTTCCAGGGAGAACCTTATCTCAATCCTGATTTCCTGGAGATGGTGAAGTATGCCACGGACAAAAAGATCTATACGGCTACTTCAACAAATGCGCATTATCTCAATGATGCCAACGCAAAGAAAACCGTGGAAAGCGGGTTGGACCGCCTCATCATTTCCATTGACGGCACTACTCAGGAAACCTACCGGCAATATCGTGTGGGCGGACAGCTCGACAAAGTACTGCAGGGCGCTGCCAATATTGTAAAATGGAAAAAAGCTTTGAAAAGCAGGAAACCTTTCGTGATCTTCCAGTTCCTGGTGGTAAAGCATAATGAGCACCAGATAGAAGAAGTAAAGGCGTTGGCAAAACAAACCGGTGTAGATGATGTATGGTTCAAAACGGCGCAGGTATACGATTATGAAAATGATCCCAACAACCTGATCCCTTCCATAGACCGGTTCAGCCGTTACCGGAAAGATGAGCATGGGAAATACCGGCTGAAAAACAGGATGGACAACCATTGCTGGAAACTATGGCATGCCAATGTTATTACCTGGGATGGGATGGTAGTGCCCTGCTGCTTTGATAAGGACGCCATGCACCGGCTCGGCAACCTGCAGATGCAATCGTTCCGGGAAATATGGAACAATGACAATTACAAACAATTCCGGCGGGACCTGATGAGCAGCCGCAAGAATATTGATATATGCGCTAACTGCAGTGAAGGAACTAAGGTGTGGGGAGAGTGAGGCTATTGTGCCGTAAATGATTGTGAGACGTGAGAAGAGAGACGTGAAAGGTGAGACGTGAGATTTTTACATTTGACCTTTCACGTCTCACAATTTCGCAGCGGGCTGCATTCACCATTCACCATTGCCCCCGTCCGACTGGCGTCAGCCGGGCGGGCATTCACCCAAAAAAACTATCATGCTTCTACACCTCCATCCCGATGATCCGCAGCCACGGCAGATCAAAACCATTGTGGAATGCCTCCGGGACGGCGGTATCATTATTTATCCTACGGATACGATCTATGGTTTAGGTTGTGATATCTCGCAGCACAAGGCCATAGAAAAGATTGCAAGGATAAAAAATATAGATGCACAGAAAGCGAATTTCTCTTTTATATGCTACGACCTCAGCCATCTCAGCAATTATACCAGGAGCATTTCCACTTCTTTGTACCGTGTATTGAAAACATATCTTCCCGGGCCGTACACTTTTATCCTGCCTTCAAGCAGAGAAGTGCCAAAATTGCTGAAGAGCAAAAAGAATACAGTGGGGATAAGGGTGCCTGATAATAATATTGCAAGAACTATTGTGAAAGAGCTGGGGCACCCCATACTCAGCACTACTTTGCCGGGCGAGATGGTGGAAGAATATACAGACCCGGAATTAATGGAAGCAAACTTCCATAAGCTGGTAGATATAGTGATTGACGGCGGTATAGGCGGGATGATCCCGTCAACGGTAATTGACTGTACCGGCGATGTGCCGGAGCTGGTAAGAAAAGGTTTGGGAAAATGGCCGGAAGAAGAATAGCTAATGCGCTAATAATTGTTTATGGAACGGTTATGGTTTCTTAGTGGTTCAAAAGGGTTCACGCAGCGGGCGCAAAGGAGCAGCGGCACAAAGAAAAACATCGCTGCGCCCGTTGCATCTTAGCGATCGCTGCGTGAGCTATTGGCTTCAAATACCCGGATAAAATTCTCTCCCAATATTTTCCTGATATCCGCTTCGGAATAGCCGCGTTGCAGCAGTGCCTTTGTAATTTTGGGAAAATCTTCTACGCCTCTCAGCTCCTGCGGTAAAGATTCAATCCCATCCATATCAGCGCCCAGCCCGACATAATCCACTCCCACCAGCTTTACAATATAGTCAATATGATCTATCAGCAGGGACAACGGCGGACTGATAGCATCCATCTCTTTACGGTACTTTTTCGCCAGCGCCTCAGCTATTTCATAATCCGGCATTCCAAGCTTCTGAAGAGAATCTTTTTCCAGTTTATGCCGCTCAAACACGGCGCGGCGGTTTTTCTGGTAATTGCTGTCAATGAAGCCGGGATAAAAATTTACCTGTATCACACCGCCGTTGTTGGCAACGGCTTTTATCTGGTCGTCTTTCAGGTTGCGAAAGACCGGGCAGAGCCTGTACACGCTGCTATGCGACAGGAGTACCGGTTTCCGGGTAGTATGTATAACGTCCCAAAAAGTTTTTTCTCCGGTATGGGAAAGGTCCACCATCATTCCCAGCTCATTCATCCTGCGGACAACGGATCTGCCAAAATCATTCAGACCGTTGGCGCCGGCTTCTTTATTGGATTCATCTTTTGCGGAGCTGGCCCAGGAGGTAGAGTTATTCCAGGTGAGCGTAAGATAGCGGGCGCCTCTTTTATACAGGCTGTCGAGATAGTCCATCCTGTCTTCAATCATGTGACCGCCTTCCACCCCGATCATGCAGCCTAACCTGTGCTCCTTTACGGCCTCCTGCAACTGTGCGGGCGAAGTGACCATCATCATTTTACCAGGGTAGCGGCCGGCGAGGGCATATAAAGAGTCTATCTCTATATTGGCAAACTTAAAAGCGGTGTCTTTTCCTAATGTTCCGTCACAGAATATGGAAAAGACCTGTATATCAATGCCGCCCTTTTTAAAGCGGGCAAGATCACTATGCGTTTTTCCCTTCAGGTTCCTGCCAAGATCCAATCCCTTCATGGTGGCCGATGAAAGCACGTCATTATGCGTATCTATCACTATAGCTTCTTCATGAAGCTTTTTATACGACTGGCTATAGCCGGCGACGGCAGAAAGCATCAACAGCGTAGTAACAAGTTGTCTCATCGGGAATATAGTTTTGGTGGTTTAAGTCAGGCAAATGATGTCTGTGGTTATCGTCAAACGTGAAACGATAAAAGTGAGAGGCTCTCACGTCTGTCGTTTCACGTTTCACGTTTGTCATTTCACGTTTGACACAACAAGGCTTAATCTTCCTTACTTCCTTTTTCACCTATAAACCACTGTTCCTTGTTTTTAAAAAGCACGTTAAAAGTGGTAAGCGACCCGTATATCCTGGTGATATATTGCTGGAGGTTTACCTTCTCCTCGTCGGTAAGCACTTTGTGGGCATTGATCTGTTGCTCCAGCACCCGCAGCCGGTCGCGCAGCATTACGATCTTGTGAAAGAAAGCTTCCACAGGAATTTCTTTCGGCTTTAAGGAGGGATCTGCGGGTTTCAGAATAAGCATGCCGCCTGTCCAGCGGTCGCCCAGTGGCACATTTTCGGTAATACCACCCCATAATCTTAAAATTTTAAGCAGGGATCTTTCTGTTTCCGAAACCGTCTCCACTTCTGTGGTCACATTTTCGGGTATGATCTCGTCCAGCAGCGGATCTGTTTTATCTATTTCTTTTATCCCGTGGTTAATAAAAGAAATAATATAGGTCGCATATTTAACGCCTACGATCACGCCAGGCCCGAAATGTGTATGCTGCAGCCGGGTACCAATCCCCAAAGTTGTCTGTTCCATAATAAATGAATTAAGCTGGTGAGCAGTCAAGATAAAAAATTTCGATGAAGATGCCGGAATAGCAGGTTAAATATTAATATACAATATTCCGATATATGACTTATTTTATGTATGTTGGCGGCTGTTTTTAAACCAGCTTCCGATTGACTTTCCATCCTGAAATCCGATATTGATATCGTTGCGTTGCCTGAGAACAGGAATGCCGTTGAAGACCGGTTAAACTAAATCATCCCGAAATACAGCCCAGGTGAAATTTTGCATTCGACAGGAAGTATGGCTTAAATTATTTCTATGCCTCGCGACCAGCGGGGGATCTCTTACCGGCTTTGCCCAGTTAAAGGCAGACTTCACTATGGATCCCCCCAATGGCGACTGCTCTCCCTTAAGTGAAAATTTTTTCAATATTACTTCCGGCGCTTCCTCTACCTACGAATGGGATTTCGGCAATAACAGCAATAAAGGCATGATAAAGGTGCGAGCAAAAGCGCACATCCCGGTACAATATTGTGGTCTGATGTCCTTGTAGTTCCCTCTCTCTGTGGCTCTCCCTGTTCTCCCTGCCTCCGTGGTTCAAACCCTTATTGCGAAATGTTGAATACGCCCCAATTGTTGGCGGATAAATTATTTAAAGATATTATTGCAGACAGAACAAAACCAATTATGAAAAGAGTAGCTATAACAGGATTAGGCGTTATCAGCCCGCTGGGCAATTCAGTAGATACCTTCTGGAAGAATATTGTGGAAGGCAAAAGCGGTGCAGGACCGATCACCAAATTTGACGCGTCAAAATTCAAGACAAGGTTTGCGTGTGAGGTTAAAGGCTTTGATCCTGAAGCATATATCGAAAAGAAGGAAATAAAGAAATACGACCTGTTCACCCAATATGCCATTGCAGCCTCAGACCAGGCTATCAAAAATTCAGGGCTTGATTTTGCATCCATGCCGCTGGAAGAAAGAGCGGATGTTGGTGTGATATGGGCATCAGGCAATGGCGGTATAGGTACCTTTGAGGAACAGGTTAAGGCATTTTATGAAGGGGATGGCACTCCGAGGTATAATCCTTATTTCATACCTAAGATGATCGCAGATATTGCGGCAGGCGTCATATCCATACGTCACAAATTACATGGTCCGAATTATTGTACCGTATCTGCCTGCGCATCCTCCAATACCGGCATCATCAATGCATTTGACACTATACGCATGGGAAAAGCTACCATCATGGTGGCCGGTGGTTCCGAAGCAGGTATCACCCCGGCATCCGTGGGAGGGTTCAGCGCGGCACAGGCCCTGTCGAAAAATAATGATAACTACCTGACGGCATCGCGGCCATTTGACAAAACCCGCGATGGATTTGTGATTGGCGAAGGGGGCGCTGCTTTGATTCTCGAAGAATGGGAGCATGCCGTAAAAAGAGGTGCTGATATTTATGCAGAGATGGTTGGCGGCGGCATGGCTGCCGATGCGTATCACTTAACGGGTACAGCACCGGATGGCATCGGTGCATCCCTCGGCATTACAAGAGCGCTGAAAGATGCCGGGATCACTGCAGACCAGGTGGACTATATCAATGCACATGCTACCTCAACGGGACTGGGAGATATAAGCGAATTGATCGGTATTAAGTCGGTCTTCGGTGATCTTCCTGTATCTGTCAGCGCTACCAAATCCATGACAGGCCACTTGCTGGGAGGAGCAGGAGCCATTGAAAGCATTATCAGCGTTCTTTCTGCAAAGCATGACACAGTGCCCGGTACTATCAATACGCAGGAGCTGGATGAGAAAATTCCGGAGGGGCTTCATATCGTAACCGGCAAAACCATCAGCAGGCCTGTACGCTATGTGGTAAACAACACGTTCGGGTTTGGAGGGCATACTGCTACTTCTGTTTTTAAAAAGGCGTAGGGGGAAGGTATGAGGTACAGGGCAGTAGGGTATAAGGCCTTATCTTACACCTTTTACCAGATGTCCAAAAAAAACAGCGAAGTCCATAATTTTCAGGGCTTATTTTTCGCTGTTACACCGGAAAGCCCTATTTTTGCTGCCCCTTTAGAAGGGGGAATGGTGCGGTAGCTCAGTCGGTAGAGCAAAGGACTGAAAATCCTTGTGTCGGCGGTTCGATCCCGCCCCACACCACAGAAATCAAGCGATTATGAAGTAAAACTCATAGTCGCTTTTTCTTTTGGTGCGATAAGTGCAAAGGTGTTTATTCAAACAAGATTTTTAGGTGGGTCCTGCGTCTGGCATGTATAAGGTGTCAGCTAATACAGGAGCATCGATAAATAAATATAATCGCCTGCCCTCAAGAATTTGAAAAATATAGGACGGTTGCTAAGCACAGCTCAGGCAATAAAAAAAGCCCTCTCTAAGGAGGGCCTTGAATATTTTAGCATCCTATTATAAAAAACTAACTGATTACATAAACTTTTGGCGCTTTTTCTCTAACCTTTTCATTTAGAGAATTGTCAAATATCTCTATTGCTTGAATTATTCGTTGTTCTTGGTCAAGTGCTGGATCAGGAACAATAAAATCATTAGTTTCTTCTGTTAGAATAAAGAAACCGCTGCTGTCTCTATCTTCCGCAAAATCTTTTGCATTTTGATTGTGTACCATTTGATGTACTTTTTTATTGCTCATATCCCACATTTACTATGATACAAATTTATATTGGATTTTGCTTAAACGTGCAAGTTTAGATACAAATTACTCAATTTTGCAAGTTTAACATAAAAATCTTTGCGAGAAGCATGATCCTCAATAAGCTTCTCTGACCCTTCTATAATGCATTCAATGTTCAGCACACCTATAACCTTATTTTTCTCGTTCTTTATCCCTTTTTCATTGATAACCAAAGGGCAAGAGGCAACAATTCGCAAATTGGCGGTCAATTCCAATTGTTTTTTAGTAAAATTAAAATTATAATTTTTTAGTTTTTCGGGGGTTAACACGGCTCCTTTTACATTTTGTGGATTTGTCGCCGAAGCATCCCTAAAAGCTTGACCGCAAACTCCCTGGTTGATTGTTATTTTCAAATCTTGTGGGAAATGTGCGTTTTCGCTTTTCCAAATAACCTTAAATACATCTCCCCATATTGTCAGCCTTTGTTTATTGGAACCATTTGAAGTGGGTTCTATCCTATAAAAGAATCGACGTCTTGGTATCATGATATTACAACTAAAATCAAATTTTCCATTATAGTCTGAGTTGAGCATGGCAACACGTTCAGCCAGCACAATCCATTTCCTTTTTGCAAGCTTTTCTAGCATCCTGTAAGGACTGAATACTGTTAAATAGTAATTGTATAGCGTTCCAAGTATTAAAAATCTCGAGATATAGTATTCTGCGTTTGGATTTATCTTTTTCGCCCAATCATCAAAAATCGGAATTTTGACCAACAAAAGTATGAGAGCCAATAATGGTGACAGTATATACACAACAAACTTCATAAAAATTAGTTTGCGATTAGACAATCATCTTTGGCAGCGGATCAGCCCATTCTGCAAAAGCTTTTTGTGCATCTATTGGCAACCTATCAGCTTTAAGCAGCTTTCTATTTTGAACATCTTTCATCTTTCCCCATCGCAGAAGTTGTGAATGGTTTCAAACCGACATGAAATTTTTCATGCTTAAATTACACAAAGGAAGCATGAAAAATTTCATCAAAGGTTCCTCTTGGCCAAAAACAATAATAAATATACAAGAGAAATATATAATGATTTTTGCATATTGGCATATTTGAGCCGAATAATTTCTTTATTCGGCTCATTTTTTATGTATATTTGAGCCGATAATGTCATCTAATCGGCTCATGACAAAATACAACTGGCAATTAAAAGACTGGCCTCATTTTCGGTTTTCCCTGGAAAGCGTTGAGGGTGATTTGCTGCTTTTCGCCGAAAAAGCGGGAAGGGTTTCCGGCATGCTGGTAGGATTACCGGAAGAAACCAGGCTGGATATTGTAATTGACATTATCCTGGCTGAAGCGATCAAAACCTCCGAGATCGAAGGTGAGTTTCCCAGCAGGAAAGACATACTTTCTTCTATTCGCAAAAATCTTGGACTGCATGTGAGCACAGAGCATATAAAGGATAAATCCGCCGCAGGTTTGGGGGAATTAATGATCAATGTGCGCAATACCTTTAAAGAGCCGTTGACTGAAGAAAAGCTGTTTGCCTGGCACAGGCTTTTGATAGGTGAAAACAACAGGATTGAAGTTGGTAAATGGCGAACCCATAAAGAACCTATGCAGGTCGTTTCCGGCGCGATGGGAAAAGAAAGAGTGCACTATGAAGCACCGCCATCTGAGCGCGTACCGGCGGAAATGAAAGTTTTTATTGCATGGTTCAATGAAACCGGCCCGGGAGGGAAGGCAGAAATTAAAAGCGCACCGGTTCGTTCTGCTGTTGCACATTTGTATTTTGAAACTATCCACCCTTTTGAAGATGGTAATGGCAGGATCGGCAGAGCCATTGCAGAAAAAGCACTGTCGCAAACCATTGGCAGACCGGTAGTCTTAAGCCTTTCAAGTACCATTGAAGCGAATAAGAAAAACTACTACGAGGCATTGGAAAAAGCGCAGCAATCGAATGAGATCACACGATGGGTGGAGTATTTTGTGCGCATATCGCTTGCCGCCCAAACTGAAGCGGAAGAACAGATTGATTTCACGTTGAAGAAAACAAGATTTTTTGACCGCTACAAAGACCAATTGAATGAACGCCAGCTTACCGTGATCAAAAGAATGCTGGAGGAAGGACCCAAAGGGTTTGAAGGTGGAATGAATGCCAGGAAATATATCGGTATTACCAAAACTTCTAAGGCAACGGCAACCAGGGATATGCAGCAGTTGATGGAGATTGGTGCTTTTATTCTTTCCGGAAAAGCAGGGGGGCGAAGCACCAGCTACCGGGTGAGCATTTAAATCAGGTTTATCCAACAATAATTTGTCGTATTTCCTTGTGAGAAGTGAGACGATAAATGTGAGTCTTTCTCATCTATCGTCTGGCTGCCATGTCTACGGCAGGTAAACCGGTAAGCAAGTCTCCCGTTTCACGTTTGACGTTTCTTCCCAGCCGAGTCTCTGCTTTGGCTCATACTGGAAAGGCTGGCAGGACTCGGCGTAATGTAATGATCGAAGTACTTACCGCGTCAGTCGCAGGTTTTATCGCCCGGCGTTTTATGCTTTATCGGGGCAGGGCGGTACTGAACTACCGCCTGATTTATTACACGGCGAGTCCGGCAGCCAACGCACAAAGCCATGCGCCGAGACTACGCCTGGGAAGATGAAGGGACACCCGGCGGTGAAAAAAGGAATATCTCTGAGGAAAAATAATGCTTTATTAATGTTCCTCCTATCTCTTATTCCCAAACCCTTTCAAAAAGGTCAATGCAGCAATAAGGTTCCCGGCTTTGGTAAGAGTGCCGTCAAAATTCCTGCCGATAGAGAAAGTGAGCTTCTGGTTTGCCAGTATTTTATAGTCTGCATTAAAAACAATACGCCAGGAAGGGTTTATGGTATGGGAGGAAAGAATGCTCCTGTATATCGCTTCCACTCCTGCGCTGAATGCGGACTGTGGCTTTGCATAGATATACCGCACTCCCGCATCAAGTGTGGTGATATCGCCCATGTCATTCATCATATTGTCTTTTGCAAAAACCTGGTCGGGGTTATGCAAAAGCCGCAGCAGGAATAAGCCGGCGCCATAAGTAGTATCGGTGTAGCCTACAGTGCTCCACACGCCTGCATTATAAACTTTGGAGTTATTGAATTGCAGGTTCCTGAACTCGGTGCTGATACCTCCTGCGACATCCCAGGTCAGTCCGATCCTCACTGTTTGAAAAGAAGCCGCGACGTCCCGGATCTCTTTGTCAATGGCATCTATTTTTTCTTTTTTCTCTGCTTCGTAATAATCCGCCAGCTTTTTATTAAGCGCATTATTGATGGCGGTATATTCTTCGCCTGCCATGATAGTCCGGATCTCGTCTGCAGTTTTTCCCGCCAGCATGTCTTTTCTTTTTTGCCGGAGCTCTATCACTGTGGGGTCAACATTTGCAAGATACCCTGTAAGTATTTCATCCAGATGCCTTAGCCTGATATCCTGCAGGCGTTTTATTTTATCAAGTGCGGCATTAGTAGTATTGTCGTATTTACCCCGTAAAATGGAAAACTTAAAGCCGAAGCCGCCGTATGCGCTTTTAGCATTCAGCGTGCCTGCTGCAGCGGTATCAGGACTGCGTATGGCAAACGACAATACCAGTGTTTGCTTTAAAACATCTTTGCCTGAAGATTGTGCAAAGCCCTTTGTGGTAATATCGCCCTTTTTACTTTTTTTAAACAGCCAGTAAGGAGCTATATCTACCGCATAATTGGACGGCAGCCTGGTAAAAGCATTGGATGCCGATTGCAAAGACAGCATAAAGGCCGAAACATCGGTAGGCCTGTCAATATCGCTCGGTGCTATGCCCAGTAAGCTGGAAGCGGGCGAGGCAGGTGCGTTCAGCAGGTCAACCGTGATGGTCGTATCTGTTTCCTGCTGCGCCAGCGCCCTGCAGGAGAGTAGCAGCATCATGATGAATAAACAATTTTTCACCTGCATAGCTTTAGTTTTAATCTGATCAGATGTTGTTGCTTTTATGGCCTGAAAAATTCAATAAGGCAGAGATAGTCCGCTGAAGCGCCTTCTTCATCTACCGTTTTGGATAAGCTGAAGTTGTTTGCATCCATTCCGCCTGTGAGGCGAATGCTCAGGCTGGTAAAATTGGTCTTCCTGGAAGTATCAGTGATGGTCGCAACAATGCGCAACTTTTTGCCATTAATGCTTTTATTTGTTCCCAATGTTGTTGCAGGAAGATCTCCGGAGTGGTTTTCGGCAACCATCGTATTATCTAAGTGTATCGTCATATCGCTGGTTTGCTCTTCCGCGCCCACTTTTATCTCAAGCGATACAGCATTACCCGATCCGTCAACAATATATAGAGTATCAAGGGTCGTACTTTCGCCGGCGCTCCCCGTATCCACACCTCTTGTGCGCAGTACAGATTGTGAGCGGGGTAATGACCTTTTTACAGCAGTGCCCTTTCTTGCGCTATTATTTTTTGCTGTCTTTTTCGCCGGCCTTGCAGCGCTTTTTTTAGGAGATTTGGCCATAATGTTTTTTTTAGTGAATAGGCAATGGTGAATGGTGAATAGGCAATGGACCGCTCACCTTTTTCATCTCTCACGTTTATCATTTGCCGTTTCACGTTTCACCATTGCCCATTAACCTAAACCTGTAATTACCAGTAACTAAAATAATATATTTTGTTACCTCTTTTCTTCCCTTATTTTTTTTACTGCATTATTCACGAGCTCATATTCGTAGCCTTTCTGCAAAAGATAATCCTGCAGTTTCTTCATTTTCGTGAAAACATTGGATGTTCCTTTCAGCGCCTCCCATTTATTGTTTGCCAGGCGGTGCAGGGCATTTTCGTAATCCGTATCCACAATCTGCGCCAGGGCCTTTTTTATACAATAAGTGCTCACAAACCGTTCTTTCAGCCCATGCTCAATTTTTTTACGCCCCCAGTGTTTCATCCGGAATTTGCTGCCGGCATACTGGATGGCAAAGCGCTCTTCGTTCAGGTATCCTTCTTCAATAAGTTGTGAAAGGAGGATTTCCGCCTGCTGCCTGCGCGTACCAAGGGAATACAGCTTATCCATGGTTTCTTTATGACTGCGTTCCTGGTAAGCGCAGTAGTGCTTTATTTTTTCATAAGCCTGTTCCGGCGAAAGTTGTTTGCGTGGTATCATACTGCTGCCTGAAGGTTTTTACAACCGCTTTGCCCGGAGGAAAAGCACCCTGTAACAGGAATGTGGCAAAGTAATAGAATAGTCGCTGATATCCTTCTAAAAAAATGGGTAGATTTATACGCATAATTCTATATTTGCCTAATTCAAAATTTTAACGGCTATTATGAAGTTTATTGTTTCGTCGTCAGCATTGCTCAAACAGTTGCAGCATATCAGTGGTGTCATCAGTGCCAATACGGTTTTGCCTATCCTCGAAGATTTTTTATTTGAGATAGAAAAGAATAAGCTCACCGTAGTGGCTACCGACCTGGAAACGGTAATGAAGATCCATATTGATATTGAGGCGAGAGACAGCGGCAAGATCTGCATACCGGCGAAGATCCTGATAGATTCTTTAAAAAACCTGCCCGATCAGCCGCTCACTTTTACTATTGATAAAAACTTTGGTGTGGAAATTACCAGCGACAATGGTAAGTATAAGGTGATGGGCGAAAACCCGGATAATTTCCCCAAGGAGCCTGCCGCAAGCGATACCAACTTATTTACCATGACTTCTTCCGCCCTGGTAACGGCTATCAATAAAACACTGTTTGCAGTGAGCAACGACGATCTCCGCCCGGCGATGACAGGCGTATTGTTTGAACTGGATAAAAAAGGGATCACTTTTGTGGCAACAGATGCCCATCGCCTGGTAAAATATCGCAGAACCGATGTGAGCTGTCCCGAAAAAGGCGCTTTCATTGTTCCCAAAAAGCCGCTCAACCTGTTGAAATCGGCGCTTCCGGATAATGAAGATGAGCTGAAGGTATCTTACAACAATAACCATCTTTTTGTAGATCACGGGTCCACAGAAATGGTTTGCCGCCTGATAGATGCACGTTTCCCTGATTACAAAGTGGTTATTCCTGTTGAGAATCCTTATAAAATGACTGTAAGCCGCACTGATTTTCAAAACGCACTGCGGCGCGTCAGCGTATTCTCCAATAAAAGCACCAACCAGGTAGCCCTGAGCATTAGCGGGGCAGAATTGCAGCTTGCTGCACAGGACGTGGATTTTAGTTTTGAAGGGAATGAAAGAATGAGCTGCCGTTATGAAGGAGAAGATATCCAGATCGCTTTTAACGCCAAGTTTTTAATAGAACTGCTCAGCGCTACTTCAAGCAGTGAGGTGGTGCTGGAACTTTCCACTCCCACAAAAGCCGGTATTTTACTGCCGGTGGACAAAGACGAGGAGGAAGACCTGCTGATGCTGGCTATGCCGTTGATGCTCAACCAGTAAGCATTTGTTTTGCAATGAAAATGGTGCCCGTAATAAGCTTTGATAACTACATTGATGCCAATATCATGCTGGGCAAGCTGCAGGCCGAAGGCATAACCTGCTTTCTGCGGGATGAATATACGGTAACCGTAGATCCTATTCTCAGTAATGCAGTGGGCGGTATAAAGCTGGTGGTGCCGGAAAATGAAGTATCAAAAGCAAGGGTGCTGTTAAGCTTATTTGAGCAAAACAAAAAGACCGCCCTGGAATGCCCTCAATGTCATTCTCATAATGTGGAATATATCTCCAACCCTGCAAAATCAGGCAACTGGCTGAGCGCTATTATCGGCTTTCTTTTCGGCAGCTATGCCCTCAGTATAAAGAAGGTATACCATTGTTTTGATTGCGGCTTTGAGTTTGACGATCTTCCCCCGGCCAAAACCTCTTTATTTTCAGAAAACTGATGTCTGCAAATTCTTTTGTAACTTTTCTGCAAGAACTTGCATATGAATGACTTTCTTCAATATTGGGAACATATTTCCAGTGGCGACAGGATCCTGATCCTCATGGGAGGAATGATCTTCTTCTGGCTGATAGAGGGGTATTACCCGCTTTTTACATTTTCCTTTAAGCGTTACAGGCATGCGGGCGTAAACCTGGTGTTTCTTGCATGCACCATTGTGCTGAACGTGATCTTCGGCTTTTCCACCATTAAGATCTGCGCCTGGGTGACGGCGAATCATTTCGGGCTGCTTAATATTATCCATTTACCGGAATGGGTGAGACTGATCCTCGCGCTTTTTCTGCTTGATTTTTTCGGGCAATATGCCCCGCACTACCTGATGCATAAAATAAAATGGATGTGGAAATTTCACATAATCCATCACAGCGATACCAAAGTGGATGTTACTACCGGCACCCGGCATCACCCGGGAGAATGGCTTTTCAGGGAAACTTCAACGGTTATAGGAGTCTTCCTGCTGGGGATACCTATCAGCTATTATTTTCTTTACAGGAGTGTCGCAGCGCTTTTTACTCATTTTAATCATGCCAATATACGGGTGCCGCTATGGCTCGACAAACCGATAAGCTGGATATTTGTTTCTCCCAATATGCATAAAGTACACCACCATTTTAAGCGGCCGTATACCGATACCAATTATGCCAATATTTTTTCTCTTTGGGACAGAATGTTTGGCACCTTTGCCTATACTGATCCTGCAAACCTCAGGTATGGACTGGATGTGCTGGAAGATAAGACGGACGAAAACTTAGGATACCAGTTCAGGCTACCCTTTGATAAAACGGTCAAGACAGATTATTGAATCATCATCTATCTTTGAAAAAAACTATCATGAAAATTGTCGCAATGATCCCGGCCCGGTATGCAGCTTCACGCTTTCCCGGCAAGCTAATGAAAATGCTTGGCGATAAAACAGTGATCAGGCATACCCATGATAATACCCTCGCTACGGGCTTGTTTGATGAAGTGTGGGTGGTTACCGACAGCGATATTATTTATGAAGAGATCGTTGCAAATGGCGGCAAAGCTGTGATGAGCAAACAGCAGCATGAGTCCGGAAGCGACCGCATTGCCGAAGCAGCGGCAGAAATGGAGGTGGATATTGTAGTGAATGTGCAGGGTGATACGCCTTTTGTAGATAAGGTGGCTATGCGGCAGCTTGTAGATCTGTTTGATGATAAAGAAGTGCAGGTAGGCTCTATGATGTTGCCTATAACCGATAAGGAAATGCTGCATAATCCCAATGTAGTGAAAGTGGTCGCCGACAAAAAAATGAACTCCCTGTTTTTCAGCAGGAGCGTCATTCCTTACATGCGTAATGAAGCTGCCGTGGTGGAGCATTACGAGCATGTAGGCATTTATGCATTCAGGAAAGAGGCGCTGATAGCATTTACAAAATGGCCGGTAACACCGCTGGAAGACGCCGAAAAAATAGAATGCCTCCGTTTTTTGGAGTATGGCATTCCATTGCGGATGACAAAGGTGGATTATAAAGCAGTGGGTATTGACACGCCAGAAGATCTGAAACGGGCAGTGAAAATGTTATAACCGAACAGCTCCCTGTCTTTTTTTACGGATAGCATGCAAAAGCCTGTCGACCTGCTCCTGAAGAATGTGGTCATCTTCATATACCCCGTTAAAATCATAAGGAAAAGACGCCGCTTCCCGCAGATGCTTTTCAGGCGAGAATATGTCTTCTTTCACCGCAAAGAAAACTCCCTTACTGTGAAGATAAGCTGCAAGATATTCCTGCTCCGTTTGTCCCGGTGTGGGTACCAGGATTGCTTTGTGCTTCAGCCGGAGAAGATCCATCACAGAGGAATAGCCACACCGGCAGATCACCCATTCAGCACTTTGGATGGCAATATTCAGTTCCGCCGCCGACAGGTGATTTACTATAGTAATACCATTGATATTTGGAAGTTGCTCCGCTGATGCCGGCAAACCACGCACCAGCAAGACCCTGCCGGTGAAGGATTGCAGCATGCTGAGCAATGCTTTCTCCCATATCGTTCTCCGTGGTTCAGGGCCGGATAATACTATCGCAATATCATACACCCCGGCAGTTGGCAGGTTTTTCATCCGCGACAGCATCCCGATATATCTTGTATTGCGGGGCAGGCGGCTGCCATGCGACAGCATGCCGGCAATGTTATTCTCTCCTTCAACATCCGGTATCCAGCATTCGCTGAACCTGCGGATAAACCGGTGGCTTATGCTGCGTAAAATATTATCTATAGCCGGTCCCAGCCCCGACAGTATATTGATCTGATGCGTGATAATAACGGATATGGTATCCCTGCTCCACAGACCATACCGGTTGTCGCTGATGACCGCATCAAAATGCCGCTCCCGTAATAATTGTTTCAGCCACCTGTGCTCATAACGTATGACGCCGGTTATTTTCGGGAGCTGCTTTATGATGGTCGGGGCAAATTTTTGCATTGTGTTATGGTAAAAAATACGGTATCCCCGGAGGGGCAAAAGCCGGGCTTCGGGCAGCTCTTTTTGGAGCATTGCAGCCACCTGTCCCTCCCCTGCTATCCATACCTCGCAATCCCTTCTAATCAGTTCATTTACAATAGGTATGCACCGGGTAGCATGACCAAGTCCCCAGTCGAGCGGAGCCACTAATATCCGGGGATTTTGCATCTGGCTGGAAGTTATTAGATGAGTAGTACTGTTAATGTCGGTAAAAACATAATTGGTACTACAATAAATAGAATTTAAATTAGTTTAAATTTACACTCAAGGCTTATAAAAATAGTAATGATCAAACGAAGTTATAAAATTGTGCTGGTGGTATTGATGCTGGTAGTAATGGCAACAGGTTGCGGGATCTTTAAAGGCGGTCAGAAAGGATGTGGTTGCCCCAGTAAAAAGGGAATGGTGGGTTATTAATATTAAAGTGTTTCTAATTTTTAATTCAATATTCAATTCACAACCAAGTTCAAATCCTATTTATTATGAAAGCATCCAATCGCGACCTCCTCGTCTTATTGAAAGACGAATCTATGAGCAACCAGGCCATTGAGCAGGAAGTAGAATCATTAAACGAATTACTTCATGACGTGGAATCTGCAGATGAATTTTGCAGGGTAAATGAAGTGATAGACATGAACCGCTACAAAATCCACAGGGAACAGAAAAGTCTTGTACAGGTAATGTACCAGCCTGAACTAAAGCCGTTCGTGTTTCTCAGCAATATGAATTAGTGTTATAACCGTGAAACGATAGACGGTAAACGTGAGCCGCTCACGCCTGCCTGCCGGTAGGCAAGTTTTACGCTTCACTTCTCACGGATTATTAGTCTTAGCATGACATTATACTGACAAGCCCTGTTTTGAAAAGAAATCCTGCCCTGTTATAGTATCTGGTTAAACTCCAGCCGCTCATTATCAGGCCCGATCATATTAAAATAGCGGCATCCTCTTTCCCAGAAATCAAGTGTGACCGGCGTAGCCTCAATAATGCTGAACCCGCTGCTTTTCAGCACATGGAATGCTGCTTCTATGTCTGGCACATCAAAAGCGATATGATCTATATGGCCATCCTTTCTTTGCCTGACCCCTTCAAGCTCCCTTTCCGGAAGCTGGTACAGCTCTATAGTGATCTCTTCTCTTTTCATCATGATACAAGTGCCTTCTTCTCCTCCATGCATAAAAGACCGGCGCATAACATTACGAAACCCGAGCCTTTCATAAAATCTTTCTGAAGTCTCGATATCACTTACGGGAAGGCCTACATGCTGTAAGGCGTGGATAGAAATTTGTACAGGTTCAGTCATGGCAAATTTGTGTTGGCATTAAAGTTACTACACAGGAGCTCTTGTTTAACGGCCCCGAATATTTTTTTCTATGCCGTGAATACCGGCGTCCCGTGAAACACAGGATGATTTGTGAATATAATAAAGCCATAAATGCACGAAATGAATTTTAATGTATTTACCCGTGCATTAGCGGCAATTCACTCCGGAATGCAATCCTTTTGACTTGCAGTAAGGGCTAAGCGCTAAATACAGCCTGATATCCGGTACCTGTGAAAAACTATACTATGTGTTGTAAAAAAATTAGAGTAACTTAATGGGACTAAAGCTCTTTTTTTATGACACACCATATGATCTCACGCATAGCCGTTTGGCTTTTAGCGATTGTAATGATTGTCTTCGGTATCATGCATTTTATGAATCCCGACGCACTTGTTGTAAATGTCCCCATGTACATTCCGGGGGGTATCATCTGGGTTTATGTGGTCGGTATTGCATTCATTCTTGTAGCGCTCGCGTTTATCTTCAATCGTTTTGTAGCTGTCGCCGGCTATGTGTTAGCAGGACTTCTGATATTGTTTGTGCTTACTATTCATCTGCCCAACTGGCGCGATTCGGGCGACCCTGCCATGCGCATGATGGCATTGGTGAGCATCCTGAAAGATACGGCTATAGCCGCCTTTGCATTGTTTATTGCAAGCAATGCCAAGAACCAGCGCCTGTATGAATGGAAGTAATGCTGTTCACCGGACGTTAAAGCATGCGCCCGGCACTATCCGGCAGCTTTTTTGATGCCGGCAGGTCTATGGTATGCTATCTATTCCTTATTGTATTTGTTGCTCTTCCATTTTCCAGACTACATTTCTTTCTTTGAGATGCTTCAGCACATACTCAAAGCATGCATTGCTACTCCCTATCTTTTCCGGAGGAAATACGCCTTTGGCAGTAAAGAGCTGGTTAATAAGCAAGCGAACTCCTGCAGTTGCGGTATACCCCGTTGACCGGGCCATTGAGCTGGTTTGGGTATGGGTATCATACCTGTCCAGCAGACTGTATGTTATACGTTTTTTCTTATTTCCTGTCAGTCCATCCACAATCACTTTCATCACAGTGAGCTCTTCTTCCCCGGGAGATAATCTCCATTCATTAAACAATATGGAGGATGTGAATGCAAGCGGGCTGATAGTCGTTCCCTGGAATGCAAAGGGTGCGGTATCAAAAAAGCCGCTGCGCTGCAAAGCGATGATGAGTGCCGAATGGCCGGGATAACGGAGCGTTTTTTCTTTCATATTGGGAATATGCTCCATCGTATCGAGTATGGACCGTAATCCATCGGTGTTGAAGGCTTCGAGTGTACCGATCTCATCAAAATCCATCAGCTCTATTTCGCTGAGCGCCTGCTTTGTAACGATCTGCCCGTTCTCTTTCAGCCGCGCAGGGCGTGTATATTCTTCTATTACATCTACGGGGGAGAATGGCGCTTTATATTCAAAGGGTTTCTTCCGGAGTTTAGGCAACCCGCCTACGTAACATTCAAAGTTCTCAACCTTCATTTCCCCGTTATATCTCCCAAGAATAAAATTGCTCATGCCCGGCGCAACGCCGCAATCCACAATGGCAGTAACGTCCCTTTCTTTTGCAAGCTCATCCAGTTGCAGCATATCTTCGGGAGAGAAGGAAATATCCACTACATTCTTCCCGGCATCTATAACCTGCTTTAATGTATTATAACCCATGAAGCCCGGCACTGCAGTAACTACTATATCAAAAGGCTGCAACAGGGTTTTGTACCGGCTCGCATCAGTGAGATCACTCTGCAGGGTTTTTACCGCAGGATTTCGTGATCTCAATATTTCAAGAGACGCTGCGCTTTTGTCAACAGAAGTAACATCAAACGACGCGCTGAGATCTGTAGCGATAGTACGCCCGATCATACCTGCGCCAAGTACTGCAATTTTCATGTAGCTGGTTTTGTGAGGGTAAAGATATTTAAATACATTTTTTTTACCGCAAAGGACACAAAGGATACGCGAAGGTGACAAAGAGATGTGTTTGCCCCGGGAACCAGCTAAAGGTTTTGGTAAGGCGAAATGACCGTTGAGTATTGCCGTATTCGGGTTAACTAATTAAGCGGAGCCTCAATCATAAAAGAATGGCGTTGAGTTAACAGCAGCGATAAATGTGGAGATTGCTTCTCCGACCTTCGGTTGGGATTCGCAATACGGCAAATGGTTGAGTTAATGTATACTTTACTTTGATGCTGTTTTTAAAACCAGAACATTTTTGCCGTCCTTGCGGGCCGCCACACGCATTTTAAAAATCAGGACTGATGCGCGGCGAAACAATCTCCTTATGGCATTGGTAATTAACTATTTAGACAATGCGTCATTGGCACCTAAGGAGAAGTCTGCACTTTGCTCCAATTAACCGGAAATATTTATCTTGTCCCACCAAAATCATCAATGCACGAATTAAATAAAATAGTGGTAATCGGCCCCGAGTCTACCGGCAAAAGCACGCTTTGTGAGCAACTGTCTGTGCATTATGGTACTGCCTGGTGCAGGGAGTATGCAAGGGAGTACCTGCTTAAGAACGGCATGGATTACACTTTTGATGATCTTCTTACCATTGCCAAAGGGCAACTGCAACTGGAAGATGAAGCCACCCGGCAGGTGTATGGCAATACCATGCCTTCCGGAAAAAAAACTTCTGATCAACCTCTGCTTTTTATTGACACAGATATGTATGTGATGAAAGTATGGTGCGAGTTTGTCTTTGACAAATGTCACCGGTGGATACTGGATCAGATCGTTGAGCGGAAGTATGACCAGTACCTCCTTTGTAATACTGATCTGCCCTGGGTGAAAGACGAATTACGGGAGTATCCCGATCTTGAATCGCGGCAAAAGCTCTACACTATTTATAAAGATATCATGATCAACCAGTCGGTGCCCTGGGTGGATATCAGCGGCAGCTATGAGCAGCGTTTTGAAAAAGCCAGGACGGCGGTTGATGCGTTGATCGGGCAGAGAGGCGAGAAACGTGAAATGTGAGCGGTTGATGTATTACTATTCACCATTGCCCTGCCCACCTCTATCCTCTCACTTTTCACGATCCCATACAGGCATAATTTGTTTTTTATACAATCTACCATCATCTTTGCACCGTATTTGGTTCCCGTTCAGCGGGATTAAAAGGGAAGTCCGGTGCAATTCCGGCGCTATCCCCGTAGCTGTAAGGTTGGTGAATGGCAATCAGCGGTTGCCGTCACTTTTGCCGGATCTTCATACCACTGTCACGCCTCCGGCGGGATGGGAAGGTGTCCGGTTCAAACCAAGCCAGAAGACCTGCCATATACATTTGATTTTACCAGGCTTTCGGGTGAAAAGCCGGAATAAAAATGTCTTATGGCACATAAGCGTCTTTATTTTCCTTTCACCACAGCCTGTTCCCTGAACAATTAAAATTTTTACAAATGCTTATGAGCAGGACAACATTAGTATGGGCTTTAGTTTCTTTATGCAGCGTACAGATGGCATTGGCCCAGGAAGACAGTACCAAAGCAACTTCACTCAGCGAGGTGGTCATTACGGCCACACGGTTTCCTGAAAAGGTCAGCGAAACCGGTAAGGTGATCAGCATTATCAGCAGGGAAGATATCAGTCGTGCTGCCGGCAAAGATCTTGCGCAGGTATTGAATGAGCAGGCCGGCATCATCGTCAACAGCGCATACAGCAACCCCGGCAAAGACAAAAGTATTTTTCTGCGCGGGGCCAAGCCGGATTATACGCTGTTGCTTATTGACGGAGTGCTGGTGAGCGATCCTTCGGGTGCAGGCGGCGCGTTTGATATCCGGCTTTTTCCTGTAGAGCAGATCGAGCGTATTGAAATTCTGAAAGGAGCGCAGTCTACTTTATATGGTTCCGACGCAATAGCTGGGGTGATCAATATTATTACTAAAAAAGGAGCTGACAAGCCTGCACAGGTATACGGCAATATTGCAGCCGGCAGCTATCATACACTGAAAACCGGGATAGGTATCAATGGCACAGCCGAAGGAACATCATATAATATTGGCTTTACCCATTACCAGACGGATGGTATTTCCGAAGCGGAAGATACTACGGCGGCAAAAAGCTTTGATAAGGACGGCTTTTCAGAAAATGCCTTCAATGCAGACTTTGATGTAAAAGTGGCGAAAGGATTACGCGTGAAACCCTATTTCCGCTACAGCTATTTTAAAGGCGATTACGATGGCGGGTCTTTTACCGATGGCGACGGAAAGTATACCGCGCAGTTGCTGACCACGGGAGTGCAGGCTGCTTACCAGTTTGGCAGAGGATCGCTGACTGCATTCTACGATTATGATGAAATTGACAGGAACTTTGCGGATATGTATGGGGCTTATCCTTATTCCGGCAATAAAAAAACACTTGAACTGTATGGCAATTATGCTTTTGGCGATCATGTGCAGTTGCTGGCGGGCATTCATTACGATAAGCAAAAGATGAATGACAATGCTGCAACGCCTAAAAATCCCACCGCGGAGCTTACCAGCCCTTATTTATCGTTATTCCTGCGCAAGCTTGGCGGCTTCAACCTTGAGCTGGGCGGGCGGTACAACAAGCATTCCAGCTATGGCGACAACTTTACCTGGAGCATCAATCCTTCTTATACCATCAACAATGCAGTAAAAATATTTTCCAACTATGCTTCCTCATTTAAGGCGCCTTCGCTCTCTTCTTTGTTTGGGCCATACAGCGCCAACCCGGATCTTAAGCCCGAAGAATCCACCACGCTGGAGGGAGGGATACAGGCTACCATACTCAAAGGTGTGCTGGATCTGAGAGCTGTATATTTCAACCGGGAGATAAAAAACGTGATCATATATGGGCCTTCCTTCACGATGGTGAACCTTGACAAACAAAAAGACCACGGGCTGGAAATTGAGCCCACGCTGTATATCGGGAAAAAGCTTACACTGAAAGTATTTTATGCCTATGTGGACGGAAAAGTCACTACACAGAACAATGGAAAGGATTCTACTTATTCCAACCTGATACGCCGCCCGAAGCACAGCGTTGGGGTTAATATAGGCTACCAGGTAACGCCTCATTTTTATGTCAGCACACAGCTTAGCAATTACTCCAAAAGAAGCGACCTGTTTTACAATATGGCCACCTACGCACAGGAGCCGGTAACACTGTCTGCTTATACTTTGTGGAACGCTTATGCAGAATATGCTTTCCTGAAAAACCATTTACGGCTCTTTGCCGACCTGAAAAATATTACCGGTACAAAATTCACCGAAGTGTATGGCTACAGCACTATGCGGTTCAATATGATGGCGGGATTGAAGATCACCATTTGATAATAGTTTTATTTACCCGGAAAAGCTTTTCCGGGTAAATCACTTCCATTGTTATCGGAGAAAAATCCACGTAAAAGGAGCTGCATTATGATTATCCCTCCGAGCCTTTTCTTTTCGCCCCTGCGTTAAAATTTGTTTTATAGCAGCCTAATTCATTAGCTTTAAAAAATAAACAGGGCGATATATCAATGAAACGAATAATTCTCCTGCTAAGAACTGCGATATTTTTTTTGCTTTTAAGCACAGCAATCCCTGCTTCCGCATATAACAAGCCTTTTCCCCGAAAGGTCCACCGGATCCTTTTCCTGGGCAACAGCATTACGTATGCAGGGCAATATGTTACGGATATAGAGGCCTGGTTTGTTACGCATTACCCAAAAAAGCAGTATGAATTCATTAATGTGGGATTACCCAGCGAAACTGTTTCGGGACTATCAGAAGAAGGGCATGCCGATGGAAGGTTCCCGCGACCAGACCTGCATGAAAGGTTGGCAAGAGTGCTCGCGGCCACAAAGCCAGACCTCGTGTTTGCAAGCTATGGCATGAATGACGGTATATACCAGTCTTTTGATGAAGGCCGTTTTGAAAAGTTCAAAGAAGGCATGACCTGGCTGCACAATGAAATAGTAAACGCAGGAATACCCATCATACACCTCACGCCTCCTGTTTTTGACGAAAAGAACGGCGGGCATGTAGGATATTCGGAAGTGCTGGATCGCTATTCCGAATGGCTGATCGGCCAGCAGGATGCGGCAAAATGGAAGGTTGCAGATGTTCATTTCCCCATGAAAAAATTTTTGGAGGATCACAGGAAAGCTGATGCAGCTTTCGCTTTTGCCAAAGACGGAGTGCATCCCGATGCATTGGGACACTGGGTTATGGCAAAACAAATACTGCTGTACCTGGGTGAAAAGAATGTTGCAGATATTGAAAGCATAGAAGAGGCTGTAGCAGTACAGCAAAACGGAAAAGAAATATTGCGGTTGATCTCGCAGCGCCAGCAGATGATGAAGGACGCATGGCTCACGGCAACCAAACATACGCGCCCTGAAATGAACGAGGGATTGCCGATAGAACAAGCCCAGGAGAAAGCAGCGGCAACAGGAAAAGAAATAAAAGCACTGCTGTCCGGAAAGCGGCTATGAATTGAGAAACGACAGACGGGAAACGAGAAGCGCTCTCCAAAAAATCCTTCATGTATTCGTGATTCACTCTCCTTTCTTAAAAAAAGTTAAACCGGAATAAAGTTATTTACATGCATTTTAAAAGCAAATCCAAAGCATGAAGAAAGAAAAGGTAAAGAAACTTATATATTGTTTTCTAGTCAGCATCTTTATCACTTCCTGTGCCTCAGCCCAAAAGATCCGCATTGCCTGCGTAGGCAACAGCATTACCGCAGGAGCTAAGCTGAATGATCCCCCTAAAGAATCTTATCCTGCACAATTGCAACGCCTCCTGGGTGATCAGTATGATGTATTCAATTTCGGCGTGAGCGGCAAAACAGTGGTGGCGGCCAATGGTTATGCAGCTACTCCTTCCTTCAAAGAAGCCTTACTTTCCCATCCGGATATTGTATTTATCAAATTAGGAACCAATGACAGCCGGCTTCCTTACCGCCTGGACGTACCAGAACGATTTGACAACGATTACAAATCTATTATCCGGGCTTTCCGCCAGCAATCCCCTTCTCCAAGAATTATTTTACTGCTGCCCGTCACTTCTTATCTTACCGACACAGCACGGCAGGCAGACAGTGTGATCACTCATCTTATCGTTCCTCATATACAACAGGTAGCTTTTGATGAAAAACTTGAGCTTGTAGATCTGCACTCCATTACACTTAATAAAGCAGCGCTTTTTCCCGACCAGTTACACCCATCTGTTGAAGGCGCTGCCATTATTGCAAAGCGCTTATACGAAGCCGTTACTCAGAAACCGGCCAAATCTTTTAATATTTTTGAAAAAATAGATACCGCTTATACTGTATCTTCTTTTCATGGGTACGATTGCGCTGATTTTATCTTTGCCGGAAGATCTGCCAAAATTGTAAAGCCCAGGATCATAGCAAAAGGTCATCCCTGGGTATGGAGAGCAAGATTCTGGGGCCATGAACCTCAAACGGATATTGCGCTGCTCGACAGGGGATTTCATATCGTATACTGTGATGTGGCGGAGCTGTTTGGTAATGCAGAGGCTATCGCTATATGGAACAGGTTTTATGATTTTCTCAAAAGTGCAGGACTTTCAAAAAGAGCTGTAATGGAAGGCATGAGTCGTGGCGGTGTTTATATTTACAACTGGGCAGCAGCTAATCCTAAAAGAGTGGCTTGTATATATGCAGATGCGCCCGTGCTTGACCTCAGAAGCTGGCCGGGAGGCAAGGGCAAAGGGCCGGGCAGCGCTGCAGACTGGGAGATTTTTAAAAAAGACTACGGCTATGCCAGCGAAGAGCAGATCGCAGATTTTAAAAACAACCCGCTGGACAAGATCCCCGTCATTGTAAAAGGGCATTACCCTATGCTGCACGTGGTGGGAGATGCAGATGAAGTTGTGCCTGTGGATGAAAATACCGCTGTTTTTGAAAGAAAGATACTGGCAGCAGGAGGCAATATAAAGGTCATTCACAAGCCCGGTATCGGCCATCACCCGCACAGCCTGCCCGACCCGCAGCCGATAGTAGATTTTATACTTAAAGCAATTAACAATAAATAAAATGAACAAAAGGATATTTATTCTTGGATTATTCACATTGCTGCAGCAAACATTATATGCCGCTATTGTAGATACCGTAGAAACCTACAGCCCGTCTATGCAAAAGACTATCAAAGCAGTGGTGATACGTCCAGATAATTATAGTAAAATAAATGCACTGCCGGTAGTGTACCTGCTGCATGGCTATAGCGGTAATTATGCAGACTGGATAACCAAAGCAAAAGGATTTGAGAAGCTGGCAGACCAGTATGAAATGATGATCGTTTGCCCGGATGGCGCTTACGGGAGCTGGTACTGGGACAGCCCTGCCGACCCGGCTTACCGCTATGAAACCTATGTTGCTACCGAGCTGGTGAAATGGATTGACGGCAAATATAAAACCATCCGCGACCGTAAAGCAAGAGCCATCACGGGTTTGAGCATGGGAGGACATGGCGCGTTATATCTTGCGTTTAAACACCAGGATGTTTTTGGCGCAGCCGGCAGCATGAGCGGAGGTGTGGACATCCGGCCGTTTCCCAACAACTGGGATATGGCTAAAAGACTTGGCAGCTATGCGGAATACCCGGAGAGATGGGAAAAGAATACTGTGATCAATATGCTGTATCTGCTCAGGCCCAACTCGCTTGCACTGATCATTGATTGCGGGACGGAAGACTTTTTTTATGAAGTGAATAAAAACCTGCACGAGCAACTGCTGTACCGGAATATTCCTCACGACTATATTGCGAGGCCAGGCTCACACAACTGGAATTACTGGACGAATGCGATTCAATACCAGTTGCTGTTTATGCACCGGTTTTTTGAAAGCAGGTAATCAGGGGCTTGCCCAATAACGTTCATATATCTTTTAGCCCGGGCTTTGTGTTCTTGGCGTAATTCCCTGTCGCGCTTTGCGGTAAAATATAACCGCAAAGGAAATACAAAGCTTTTTCGCCCGCCTGAATGATCTTCAGATCGGGCAGGCAAAGGCCTCAAAGAAATCATAATTTGCGAAATGCATTAATGCCTTTTCTATCATCTCCTTATTATAATACGCTGCGCTTTCCAGGTGCCTTTTGCAGATACATATTTTAATACATATACACCGTTGGCAAGGCGCACATCAAGCGTAGCCAAACCATTTTGAACCGCGATGGTTTGTGCAGCTACCAACCTTCCGCTCACATCATACCATTCTGTTTGAACACTACTACCATCCAATCCATTAATATAGATCCTGCCGGTTGTTGGATTAGGATAAATGGATACAGACTCATTTTTACCTATATATACTTCCGCAATTTTTGAGTAAGTATTTTTACCATTCATATCGTTTTGCTTCAGGCGGTAAAAGCTGCGCCCGGTATACGGAGCTGCATCCCGTGCCGCATAATCCGTTTGAACCGAACTGTTGCCTCCGGCATTTTTTGTATTGACAGTTTGAAGCGCTTCAAAATCCACACCGTCCCTGCTCCGTTCAATGGTGAAGTAATTATTCCCGGATTCAGTGGCGGTCGCCCACATAAGGTCTACATAATTGTTACTAGCTTTTGCAGTAAACTCAAGAAGCGTTACCGGCAGAATAGTGCTTATCCTGAATGCTATGGCAAAAGTGGAAAATGAATTAAAGGCAGAGGGTGAAGAAGTTGAGGTAATGCTTCCGGTCAGGTTAGCCCCGCCGCTATAGGGAGGAGCCCCGCTGCCACCGATATCTGTCCAGGCACCGGTGGCGTTATACGTATTTTTAACTATAGTGACCGCACCACCGTCGGTTACCAGGTCGTTGGCTCCAAAAAATACCTGTATGGTTTGATTACCGCTGAGACCCGCTGTCGGCTGATTGTTGCCGGAAGCATCCGTTCTGCCAATGACATAATAATGCACGGATGATACTGCATTTACTGCGGAGGGTAAGGTATATCCCAGCGCCGCAGCACTTGCGTTGAACAACTGTACCTGGTAAGTATATAGAGTACCGTTGGAATGCGTTACCGTAAGCGCCACAGGTCTGCAATCGCTGCCATTACCTACCGGGAAGTTCAATACCGTGCTGCCGGAGCTGGACTTCTGGTACCGCATGGGGCCATCTACATAGCTCGTTGATAAGGCCGTACCGGCAGCTACCGTTGAAGTATTCTGCATGGTCAGCATATTGGACGTAGTGGTATGCAGCAACCCGGACGTTAACACGAGCGTTTTGGATATATTGATGGCAGTATTGCTCAGCGTCACGCCGGCACCGGTATTTTTGATCTCCATCCTTGCGAAAACAGGAACAGGTGTTCCAGAGGATACCGAGATATTTTGTGCTCCGGAGCCGGTGAAGATGGCCGTACCTGAGCCGGCTCCCAGTGTAACCGCAGTTGTCGAAGATATATTCAGGTTTCCTCCGTATGCGCCACTCTGGTTATAATTGGGATAAATTAAGCCGGTGCTGCTTTTTACAAAATTTACATCGCTGTTATATACATCCGGTGCACTAACCGTCATCATCAGGTAGCCTGTGCCGTTATTCGTAAAAACAGCATTACCGTTAAAAATATTATTGCCGCTGCTTTGATCATCAGTGGTCCCGTTTTTAGTACAATTTACCGTAGTATTAAAAGTGCAGCCGTTGAAAGATAACCCCGGGCTTGAGGAAGTGACGGCTCCGCCGAAAGCGGCAGAAGGACCAAAAACAAGCCTGCCGGTTCCTGTAAGAGTAAGATGCTGTGCGGTTGAGCCCGCTTGTGTAAATTGCTTCAACAGTAATGTCCCCGCTGAAAAGCCGGGAGCGCCTATGCTGATCGTTTTGCCGGCAGATAAGGCCGCGGATGCAGTGGCATTGCCGCTACAAAACTGCACCCCCTGCCCATTAGTGGAGGAAACAACAATATTTTCATTAAATACTGTTCCGGAGCTGTAAGTGCTTACATTGATCAATGTATTGGCAACAGGCGAATTGTTGAACGTGGTAATTCCTCCAAAAATATTATTGCTGCTGTTGTACGCAACATATATATTACCGCTTCCCGTGTTATTGAACGTAGCGTTGCCGTTGAACTGATCGGCATTGCCATTTCCCAGCATCAGATAGCCTGTGCCGGCATTGGTAAGCGTAGCACTGTTGTTGAATATATTGTTACCGCTGCTTCCATCATTGGTAGTTCCTGTTTTTATGGAATTAACAGCCCCGGAAAAGGTGCAGCCGTTAAAAAATAAGCCGGGGCTCGACGAAGTGACATTTCCGCCGAAAGAAGAAGAGGGCCCAAACTGCAGGTATGTTGCAGTACTGCTGAGCGTAAGGTTTACAGGTGCATTGCCAAACTGTGTAAATTGTTTAAGGATCAAATAACCGGCATTGAAGCCTGCAACGCCTGTCTGTATTGTTTTGCCGGAAGCTAAGGTAGCCGTAGCATTGCCGCCACAAAAATGGATGCCGGTTGCACTACCTGAGGTATTTACATAAATATTGCCGTTGAACTGGTTGCCAGCCGAAGCCCAGCAAGGTAGTAAACGGTCTGATCCTCCGTCAGTGAACACCACATCATCATTCCAGGTATCAGGGTCATTGTTTCCCAACACCCAGTAATTATCTCCATTGTTGGTAATGGAACAATGTCCGTTGAACGTATTCCCCCCACGGCTGGCATTACTTTTGTTCCCGGTTTTTGTGGCATCTATTGTCCCGTTAAATATGCATCCGTCAAAATAAATATCGGCGCTGCTGGCCACGAGGTTCCCGCCTATTACAGAATTCCTGGCAAATCTCAGGTAAGTATTATCGCCGGTAAATACAAGATTCACAGGAGCATTACCCGCCTGCGTAAAAGCATTCAGGCTCAGAAAGCCGGCGCTAAACCCGGCAGCGCCTACGTGAATAGTTTTGCCGGCAGCCAATGCAGCACTGCCGGTACCGGAAGAATAGCCCAGGTAGATCCCTCCGCTGCCGACAGAGGTTACTGTAACATCCTCATTAAACTGATCAGCAGAGTTATACCCCAAGGCAAAATAACCCGTACTGCTTTGCTGGTTTATCGTAAGTGTCCCATTAAAAATATTCTGATAGCCATTGGTATAGTTGTTGGCTCCTCCTGTTTTGGTAAACGTGGCGCTGTTGTTGAAGACTCCGCCACGTACATATATATCCGGGGCCGACACATTTACCGGGCCGCCAAAACTGCATGGCGTTCCGGGGTTGACAATATAAAAAGAAGAAGATCCGGTTAAAGTAAGATTCATCGGAGCGCTGCCATTTTGAGTAAAGCCGCCTAACTGCAGGTACCCTGCAGCGTAACCTGCAGCGCCTATACTGATAGTTTTGCCTGCGGCAAGCGAAGGTCTGCCTGTACCACCGGTCCAGCCCAGGCTGATACCGCCTGTGCCGGTGGATGTAACAACGATATCATCGTTAAACTGGTCGTCGGCATTATATCCCAGCATAAAATACCCCGAATTGCTTTGCTGGTTGATGGTAAGCCTGCCGTTAAAAATATTCTGGTTGCCGCTATTGTGATTGCTCGTTCCCCCGGTTTTGGTGAAAACCGTTTCATTGTTGAATACACCACCCTTCACATAAATATCAGGAGCGGTTACTGTAAGCGGGCCGCCAAAAGTGGAAGGCGTGCCTGGATTAACTACAGAAAAGTAAGCAGTACCGGTCAAATTGAAACTCAGCGGATCACTGCCGTTTTGGATGAACCCGCCAAACTGCAGGTATCCGGCACTATAACCTTCGGCCCCTATGGTTATTGTCTTACCCGGTGCAAGCGTAGGTCTGCCTGTGCCGCCGGTCCATCCAAAGCTGATACCGCCTGTGCCTGTAGAAGTAATGACAACATTGCCGTTGAACTGGTCATCAGCATTATATCCAAGCATGAAATATCCTGAACTGCTTTGCTGATGTATGGTCAATGCGCCATTAAAGATATTCTGCTTACCGTCATTATGATTATTAGTACCCCCGGTTTTGGTAATAGCAACATCCTCGTTAAATGTTCCTCCGCGTACATAAATATCAGGAGCTGATATGGTGAAATTTCCTCCTATCACCGAAGGGTTAACTGCATTTCCTGCTCCTATATATATGGAAGAAGATCCGGTTGCCGCCAGGTTAATAGGAGCACTCCCGTTTTGAGTAAATCCCTCGATGTAAAGATAACCCGTGGAGAATCCTGCGCCGCCAAATACAATTGCTTTTCCTGCGGCCATAACAGCGCTTGCGCTACTGCTCCAGGTGAGGGCAGTCCCTTTTGATGCGCCTGTCTGGGTTACGATGAAATTACCGTTGAATTGATTGTTGGCTGAGTTATGCCCGAAAATTATCCTGTCAAGACTATTGTTATTGGAATATACATCTCCGTTATAAATATCCGGGGCGCCATTTCCAAATGACCAGTAGCCGGTTCCGTTAGATGAAGTATAATTTACAGCTAACGTGGCATTGAAAGTATTACCTCCTGAAGAGGCATTGCTTGTACTTCCATCTGTTTTAGTAAGGGTAACCGCCTTATCAAACACGGAAGTTGAAGCATAAATATTAGGCGCGCTTATGGTCAGAGGCCCTCCAAAGCTGCCGGAAGGTCCAAGCCTGACCTCCGCGGATCCATCTGCCCACAGGTTAAGCGGCATGCTCCCCGATTGCGTGAACTGTCTTAAGGAAAGCGCGCCAGATGAAAAGCCCCCGGCGCCAATTCCAATAATATGGCCGGCAGATAATGTTGCCGAGGCCGTTGTATTTCCCCCGCAAAACTGTACACCGCTACCGCTGGTAGAAGAAACGATAATATTATTGTTGAATACAGTTGCTGCAGAATTCCAGCTCACATATATACCGGTATTGGCCACAGGGGTATTATTGAAGGTAGCTGTTCCGGCAAACAGGTTACTGCTGCTGTTATAGGCAATGTACACGTTAGCGCTTCCGGTATTATTAAAGGTTACAGCGCTGTTGAATTGGTCCGCGTTTCCGTTCCCGAAATAGATATTTCCCGAACCGGCATTTGTTATTGTTGCGGGTGCATTAAATATGTTGTTGCCGTTGCTCCCATCGCTGGAGGAGCCTGTTTTTATTATAGTAACGCTTCCCTGGAAAGTAGTATTCCTGATGCTGATGGAAGATGAAGTTATATTCACCGCACAGTTCATTGTTACCGTTCCGGTACCGGATGTAGTCGTATTAGCTCCGGCAACAATAAGGCTCCCGTTCTGAATGCTGCCGGAAGTGAATAATGCGGTAGCGCCATTCACGGTGAGCGTGGCGCCATTCAGGTCAAGCGTCCCACTGACAAGAGTAATATTATTAACAATCGTCGCCGTATTCAAGGTACAGGCATTACCTGCCGCTACGACCTTAACATCATCAGCGCTCCCGGGAATACCGCCCGGCGACCAGTTTGCTGCCACGTTCCAGGAACCCGATACGGCACCTGTCCAGGTATAGGAAGTTTGGGATTGAATAGTCTGCAGGCATATAAAGAATAGTACTGCGGAGAGTAAATTGGATTTCATTTTGCTGTATTCAACAGGTTTAGATATTGGTAACCGCATACGATGTATAGCAAAATCTTTCCAGCCCGTTGTTACCCATTAAATAAGTACTATGTCCTATTTGCAATAAGTGTTTACACTATACATGGCTATAGAAACAAATATTTTACCTCAAATATTGTTGCAGCAATGATTTTTTTGATATTGATCTGTTATCAAATGTCAATTAATACATAAACTGAATGGCGGCGAAGGCTGTATTCCGGATTTTCCGGGCTGCGGGCATCAAAACATGGAATATACCAGTGGGATTTCAGCGAGAGAATGGATTATTTGTAAACATGAACTATCGTAAAAATTACAAAGTTCTCAACGCTCTTGCCGTCACTGCGATTCCAACCGAAGGTCAGAAGAAGCGGTTTGTTTCATCTTCGGGAGACTGCTTCTCCCGACCTTCGGTTGGAATCGCAGTGACGCCGCAGGAATGCAGCGTATTTGCGATTTGCTTGTAGGGTGAATGTTACAAAATCATCAGCTCGTTGCCGTATGCGAGCCCGCCAGCATCAACATTTGAAATGAATGAATGTTGCTGCGGGAGAAGCAATCTCCCGGTAGCATTGGTAATTAACTATTTAGGGGGCTGTCTCTTTAGCAATGCAACATCAGCCCTGATCCCTTTAATTCACTTTTGTGTATATTTCTTTTGGGCTGCCGAAGCCTTTGCAAAATCGAGGATCACCCCGTTTATGCAATACCGCAGATGTGTTGGCGGGGGACCATCATTAAATACATGTCCTAAATGTGCCTTGCACCTTCCGCATTCCACTTCAGTTCTTTCCATACCAAGGCTGTTATCTTCCAGGTAGATCACACTGTTTTTAGTAATGGGCTCATAAAAGCTGGGCCAGCCGCACCCGCTGTCAAACTTGGTATCGCTTCTAAACAATGGGTTCCCGCAGGCCGCACAGTAATATGTTCCTACTCCTTTGAATTTTTCAAATTTACTGGTCCAGGGTCTTTCCGTTCCTTTCATGCGGGCGATATAATATACGTCTCCGGGCAATATTTTTTTCCATTCTTCGTCGCTGAGATTAACCCGGGAGGTATCTGTATGAGAATATACATTGCTTTTTTGCGCAGTGGCAGATACCTGCTCCGCCGGTTCATGCTTTTTTTCCGCCGGCTGCGAAAAACTGCATTGAGAGAATACCAGCGGCGCCAGCAATATGATGGCTGTTTTTATACGCATATACATTATACTACATTTTCACTTCTTATAAAATTACAAAAGAACCGCTATGTATATCAATAGCCGTAAAGCAGCAGATTGTTAAAAAAAGTTCTTCCATATATATAAATTCATTCATTTGTTAAGGCATTATTAACCATGTTCCTTTATATTTGCCATTCACGCAAGGTTAAAAAACTATCATGTTCAATCTAATTTTATTTGGTCCGCCGGGCAGTGGAAAAGGCACTCAGTCTCAGAAAATTATTGATAAGTATGGGTTAAAGCATCTTTCTACCGGCGATCTGCTCAGAAGTGAAATTGCTGCGGAAACACCTTTAGGGCTTGAAGCAAAAGGTTTTATGGACAGGGGACAGCTCGTTCCGGATGAAGTGGTGATCGGCATGATCAGCTCTGCTTTGGATGCCAATCCCGATGCAAACGGATTTTTATTTGATGGTTTTCCAAGAACTGAAGCGCAGGCTGAAGCGCTGGACAAGCTCTTAAAGCTCAAAAAGACCGCTATCCACCTGATGCTGGCGCTTGATGTGGCAGAACCTGAACTGATCAGCAGGCTCCTGAACCGAGGCAAAACTTCCGGCAGAAGCGACGATACTAATGAAGATGTAATAAAAGCGAGGATCACCGAATATCATAAAAAGACATCAGCGGTTGCCGATTATTATATGAAGTTTGATAAGGTAAAACATATTCCCGGAGAAGGCACAGTAGAGAATATTTTCGATAGTATCTCTGCTGAAATTGATAAAAAAGTGAAGTAGCGCCAAGTCGTGAAAAGTGAGAAGACAAAGGTGAAATAAATGCTTCCCGTCTCATATCTCACTTTTCACCTTTCACGTTTGACAAGACAGCAGCGCTCTCAGCGACCGGTAATTTTTTTTGCCGCCACAATGCTTGAGTCCATCTTCGTTTCCACTGCGGCTATTTTCTCTTTTTCACTTGTATAAAATGCGAGCCTGGTTTCTTCCGCCGCGCCTGCCTTATCCGGATCAAACGCCTCCATCCATTTGTTCATCGCCTCGTCCGCATCTGTCAGCCCCTGCAGCGCGCTGTCTAAAGCGCTTTTCTTCAACGCATCCTTCGAGCCTGACTTTTGCAGTGAATCTTTATATTGCTTTATCAATGTGCTGTACCTGGCTATTTCTCCCATTTTTCTCATCGCTGCATCATGACCGTCCATAACGGCTTTATACATACTGTCCGACTTTGATTTGGGCACAGAGGAATTATTCTGACCTGCATCAGCAGGAGATTGCGATCCGCTGCCACAGGAAAACAGCAATGCGGTCATTGATAACAATACCATTCCTTTTACCATAATACCCTTATTTAATTTGCACAAAGATACTACCCCGGCCACAGGATTTTGATTAATTTGTACAGCTCTTTGTTCTTTTTACAAATTCATATTTTAAATACAAAGCCATGATACATCATATAAAAGAAGGTCATGTTCTTGTTGAGCACAAGCATGGCATTACAGGCATTGAATTTTTCCATCCCCATAGCAATGCGCTTCCTTCTGCTATTTTGCAGGCTTTAGCCCATGAAATACACAGCGCCGGTATGGATGATGATACTAAAGTAATACTGCTGCGCTCTGCCGGAGAAGGGGCGTTTTGTGCAGGCGCCTCTCTCCGGGAATTAAAAGATATCCAAAACGAACAGCAGGGGAAAGCGTTTTTCAGCGGCTTTGCCAATGTTATCAATACCATGCGAAAATGCCCAAAGCTCATCATTGTCCGGGTGCAGGGCAAAAGCGTGGGCGGAGGCGTGGGGCTTATTGCCGCCGCCGACTATGCCATTGGCCTTGAAAGATCCGATGTGAAGCTGAGTGAGCTGTCTATCGGCATCGGCCCTTTTGTGGTAGCTCCTGTTATTGAAAAAAAAATGGGGCTTGCCGCTTTCAGCCAGTTGGCTATTGATGCCACGATGTGGCGGCCGGCCGACTGGGCAAGAAAAAGAGGGCTGTTTGCGGAACTGCATCCCGATGTTGAAAGCATGGACGAATCCGTAAACAGGCTTGCAAATGCACTATTACATTCAGGACCGGAAGCCATGTCGGCTTTGAAAAAAATAATCTGGAAGGGAACGGACAACTGGGATGAGCTGCTCCAGGAGCGGGCGGCCATAAGCGGCGCGCTTGTAGTAAGCCCTGCCGCTAAAGCAGCGCTGGCGAAACTGTAACCATTGTTAGGTGAGACGTGAAGTATTTATTTCACGTTTATCTTCTCACCTTTCACGATAATCAGCTTACCCCTGTTATCTTCCCACAAAAACATTGAGAATCATCACGGCAATAAGTCCCACTATCGCTACAATGGTTTCCATCAGCGACCATGATCGCAGCGTATCCTTTACGCTCAGGTTGAAATATTCCTTGAACAACCAGAATCCGCCGTCGTTCACATGAGAGAACATAAGGCTGCCGGCGCCGATAGACAAAACCATGAGATTGGGATCTGCCCGGCCCTGCACGACGAGCGGCGCTACAATGCCCGCAGTAGTAAGACCGGCTACAGTTGCCGAACCAATACAGACCCTTATAATACAGGCAATGATCCATGCCAGCACCAGGGGATGCAGCGGCCATCCCTCCAGCACCCCGGCAATATTATTGCTTACACCGCTTACAGTCAACACTTCCTTGAAAGCTCCGGCGCCGGCAATGATCAGTAATATCATTGCCACGTCTTTCACTGCGCTTTCATACACCTGCATTATTTTTTTCATGCTCATGCCGGATCTTCGCCCAAGAGAAAATGTTGCAATAACAAGCGCTATCAGCATTACTATCATTGCGTTGCCGAAAAAGGCAGATACATTCCGGATAACTTCTGCTCCCGGCAAAAGCAGGGGAAGCACCGTGGTAGCGATCAGCAACACTACGGGCAGCATTGCGCTGACCAGGCTATTGAACAGCCCGGGCAGTTTATCTTCAGGAATGACTGCCGGCTGAAAAACCTGTAAGGGAACTGATTTAATATTTTTCAATGTACGGCTGAATACCGGCCCGGCAACAATGATTGCGGGAATAGCCACGATAAGCCCATACATCAATGTCAAACCCATACTGGCATTGAACTGATTCACCAGCGCTGCAGGCGCGGGATGCGGAGGAAGATACCCATGTGTAACAGAGAGAGAGGCCAACATTGGCAACCCGATATAAACGGCAGGCAGCTTATACTGGTACGCAACTGAAAATATCAGGGGCACCATAAGCACAAATCCCACATTATAAAAAAGAGGAATGCCGATCACAAACCCGGTGATCATTAAAGCCCACTGAATATACCGCGCTCCAAATACTTTCATCAGTGAAGACGCAATCTGTTGCGCGGCGCCGCTTTCCGCTACCAGTTTTCCGAGCATCGCCCCCATCATAATTACTGCAGTAAGAGACCCGAGTGTATCACCCATTCCTTTTTCCACTGCGCCTGCAAGCTGGTTAAGCGGGATACCAAGCAACGCGCCCGCCAATAATGAAACCAGTAAAAAAGCAAGAAAAGCATTGGTTTTTCCCCAGGTGATCAGCAATACAAGAAGGATAATGCAAACAGCAATGATCAATAAAGCCATAGTGAAACATGGATGAAATTTGAGCAAAATTCTTTCCCACCCTGCGGCAAGCGCAATCTGTACCGGTGGCCAATATAGCAAATGAACCGGAACAGGCCAGTATTTTCTGAAATTGCCGGCAGTGCTGCGTTAAAGGCGAAATGTGAGACGTGAAAATCCGTCTCACATCTCACTTCTCACGAAAATGAACAGACAAAATTTGATTGATTTAACACAAGAACCCGCGCTGAAAACCGGTTTGGGCTACCAGTTGTTCATCTGCTCCGGAACAACCCGCTCTACAGATTCTTTAGAAATCGGCTTATTCTTCCAATCGGGCTCGTATTTCACAAACCAGGAAAGCCACATCGTGCGGGATAATCTCATAAAAATCGGTTGGAGCGCTATCAGCAGCACCCCATTGATTATTCCCCACCACAGCAGACGGTAATCTCCGTCCTTTACAGAAAAACCGATCAGTATCCACCATATTACAAAAGTGGTGATGCAAAAAGCCACAGTCAGAGCATAGCTTACATAAGCTGTACCATAATAAAACCCCACTTCTATTTCTGTCGGCTGACCGCAGACCGGACAGGCCTTATTCATCTTCAGAACAGATTTCAGCTGGTAGGGATTGCTGCTGGTAAACAGTTTTCCTCTTCTGCACCTTGGGCATCTGTTATCCAAAACAGAAACCATGTAACCGGGTTTTTTTTCATCAGTCATTTTCTGGAGTTTTTGCAAAGTTGGCTATTTAAAATGAAATATATAGCATAAAATCTTAGCCTGAGGTTATAAAACCCGGGTAATTCACCGGGTCGACCCGTTCCAACGCATGCCCGGAATATGCCGGTGAAAAAGAGGACGGAAGCCAGGCTTTTCTTTTTCATTCCATTATAGCGCATCAAGCACGGTTTCCATTTTCATGCTTCTTGATCCCTTGATGAGGTATGTGCCGTTTTTGATCTTATTGTCTTTCAGCCACGCAGCGGCTTCAGCGGCGCTGGCAAAAAAAGGAAAAGAGGTGGTAATGCCGTAGAAACCTCTTCCCACCAGTATCACTTTGTGCCAGGGGTATTTTTTTATCAGCGCTACCAGGCTTTCGTGCTCTTTTGCGCTTTCCGGGCCCAACTCCATCATTGCGCCGAGCACCAGTATTTTATTTTTATCCGCCGATTTTGAAAAATTTTCTATAGCAGCTTTCATGCTGCTTGGATTGGCATTGTATGCATCCAGTATGATCCTGCTCCCGTTTTTTTCCAGCAGCTGGGACCTGCTGTTGGAAGGAGTATATGCTTCTATGGAAGCCTTTATATTTTCATCGTTTACTTTAAAATATTGCCCTACCGCCACAGCCGCCAGCACATTGGGCAAATTATATTCTCCGACAAGTTGTGTATGGATAACGGTATCATTGTATCCCAAAGCCACCCGCAGGAAAGCGCCGGAGAGCTGTGCAGTGCCTGATACTTCAGCTCCTGCTGTGCCGTAGGTATGTATATGCGCTATCCCTTTGCTCATTTCCCGGAGGTAGTCATAATCCCACATCACAAAGGCGGTTCCCTTATGCAGCCTCAGGTAATCATACAGCTCTCCCTTCCCTTTTCTCACGCCTTCTATACCGCCAAAGCCTTCCAGGTGGGCCTTTCCGCAATTGGTAATGATGCCGTGGGTAGGCGCAGTATACCGGCAATATCCTTCGATCTCCTTCAGGTGGTTTGCCCCCATTTCTATCACCGCTATTTCTGCGTCTTTTTTTATACGTAGCAAAGTGAGCGGTATGCCGATATGATTGTTGAGATTACCCTCGGTTGTATATGTTTTGTAGGTAGATGAAAGCACGGCGTGGATCAGTTCCTTTGTAGTGGTTTTGCCATTGCTCCCGGTAATAGCAATAAAGGGGATATTGAACTGCCGCCGGTGATGTCCCGCCAGCGCCTGCATCGACTCCAGCACGTTCTCTGTCCTGATGATCCGGTCGTCAGTAAAGCCTGGATTTTCATCTACCACCACATAAGAAGCTCCGAGGTCAAGCGCCTGCCTGGCAAAAAGATTCCCGTTAAAGCTTGGACCTTTGAGCGCAAAAAAGATATCGCCGGCTTTCAATTTCCTGGTGTCTGTTTCCACGGAAGAGTGCTCCAGGAAACGATCATACATTTTTTCAATTTGCATACCTGCAAATGTAATCAGTAATCAACGAATGGGATCTGTGGGATTTCCGGGGGCGTGCCTGCAAAACACGGAATATACCCATTGGATTTCTTTGTGGTCTTTGCCTGCCCGATCTGAAGATCATTCAGGCGGGCGAAAAGCTTTGTATTTCCTTTGCGGTTAATTTTTTTTACCGCAAAGGGCGCTAAGTCCGGGCTAAGGGGTATATAATAGGTTTTACAATACGGTGCGCCCACCAAATAAAACACCTGATATATTCGTTGTTTACCAGAACTTTGTAATAAGAAAACCTTTTTCTATGCATTTCCACGTCTTGGGCAAATCAACGCTGTCTGTAAGCGGGATCGCTTTCGGGTGCATGTCTCTTGGCAAAAACGACAAAGAAAATGCCGCGCTCATAAACAATGCTATCGATGCAGGTATAAATTATTTTGACACTGCAGATATTTACCAGGATGGCTTTAATGAAGAAACGCTTGGAAAAGCCGTGAAAGGAAAAAGAGACAGGATCCTGATAGCATCCAAAGTGGGCAACCAGCGCAGAACGGACGGAAGCGGTGCCCTTGACTGGAACCCGACCAAAGCACATATCCTCTCTTCGATAGAGGGTACCCTGAAAAGGCTTCAAACCGATTACCTTGACCTGTACCAGTTACATGGAGGAACGATTGACGACCCGATAGATGAGACTATTGATGCTTTTGAAATGCTGCAGCAGCAGGGAAAGATCCGGTACTATGGCATTTCTTCCATACGTCCCAATGTTATACGTGAATACATACAACGCTCCCATATTGTAAGCGTAATGATGCAATACAGCCTGCTCGACAGGCGTCCTGAAGAAACATGTCTTCCCCTGCTGGAAGAGCATACTACCGGAGTGCTGGCAAGAGGTACATTGGCCGGAGGCCTGCTGGCAGATAAACCCGCGGACACTTATCTGAATTATAGCGTTGATGAAGTATATAAAATGTCTTCGGCAGTACACGCCATTTCGGGCATGAGCAGGAATGCCTCTCAGACTGCGCTGCAGTTCGTATTGCAGCAAGCCGCAATCTCTTCCGCAGTGGTAGGTATCCGCACCCGACAGCAGCTTGATGACATAGTGGGCGCCATAACAGCTCCGGCACTTACCGACAACGAAATTGCTTTTCTCCGGTCACAAATACCGGTTAATTATTATAGCCAGCACCGCTGATTTTTCCCGGGCAACGTATCTGAATGCGGTAACCCCGGTGTTGTGTCAAACGAGAAAAGTGAGCGGTGAGACAATAAATGTGAGATGCTCACATTTATCGTCTGCCGTTTCACCTTGTAAAGCTCCTTATCTTTGTCCTTTTACGCCTATGGGATTTTTGACCGTATCGGGGATCTCTGTAAAAATTGATCCGGGCTTTGAGCTGAATGATATCAGCTTTTCACAAAAAAAATTTCAAAAAATTGCCATTGCCGGAGAAACAGGCTCCGGGAAAAGCACGGTGCTGAAAATAATTGCCGGGCTTATCCAGCCCGAACGCGGAACTGTTTTCTTTGAAGGAGAACGGATAAAAGGCCCGCACGAAAAACTTATTCCCGGGCATCCCGGCATTGCCTACCTGTCTCAGCACTTTGAACTCCGCAACTCCTACCGGATAGAAGAAGAGCTTGAATACCTGAACCGCCTGGAAGGCGATATGGCAGAAGATATTTTCCGGATATGTGATATCAGCCATCTTTTGAAACGAAAGACCAGCCAGGTCTCCGGAGGAGAGCGGCAACGCATCGCCCTCGCCAGGCAGCTTATTTCTTCTCCCGGATTATTGCTGCTTGACGAACCATTTTCCAACCTGGACTATATTCACAAAACAAAATTGAAATCGGTGCTTGCCGGCGTCAGCCGGCGCCTGAACATCAGCAGCATGCTGGTATCTCATGATCCCGCTGAAATATTATCCTGGGCCGACATGGTGCTGGTAATGCAACACGGACGGCTCATCACATCAGGAACCCCTCATGCATTATATACAAAGCCTGAAAATGAATATATCGCCGGTTTGTTTGGAAAATACAACATGGTTCCGCCCTCCGGACTGCTTCATGCAAATAATGCAACACAGGGACAAAAGATCTTTCTGCGACCGGAGCAGTTGAGCATCTGTGCTGTAGCAGGCTCCGACTTTAAATATCCAGTCACAGTAAAAAACATTTCTTTCCTTGGCAACGGCTACGAAACAGAAGCAGACTGCAATGGCAGTACTATAACGGTGTATTCCGCTCACAACAATTTCAAAACGGGTGACGCTATTGGGCTTTCTATATTGTCCAAAGCGCTTTGGTATTTGTAAGAAGCTGTTGTGGTTAAACCGGTTCACGCAAAGAAAATGCTTCGTGCAACTTTGTGTCTTAGTGTCTTGGTGGTTCAATCTCCGCTTTCCGTATTGTCACAAGCTGAATATCCAGCGTATTCAACAACTGAATGGTAGCAAGATTTATTTCCTGCTTAAGCGCATTAAAATCATCAACAGGAATTGGGGCTGCATAGTATTCTATGTGTATAAGATAGCCGCCTTGTTGTAGTATATCACTGAGAAAGACTGTCTTTTTCTCAATCTTCGGGTGCAGTAATACCCGGTCCATCCCTTTTAAAAAATCTTCAACCTGCTGTACGCCTGTTGAAGTGGCAAGCTCCAGCCTGAGGTCAGCCCTCCGCTGAGTGCGCAATGTCAGGTTATCAAGTATGCTGTCTACCATTTGTTTGTTGGGGACGCTTACAAAGGTTTTTTCAGTGGTGCGTATACGCGTGCTCCGCAGCCCGATCTTTTCCACCGTGCCGGTAACATGCTGGACCTTCAGGCTGTCGCCGACAGCAAAAGGCTTATCAAAAAAGATGATAAAGGAAGCTATCAGGTTTTCGAGACTTTCCCTTGCCGACAAGGCAAGCGCTGCGCCCACAATACCAAGCCCCGTAAGCAGCTCCGAGATCTGGTAGCCAAAAGCAAATTTGATGATCACAAATATGCCGGCAATACTGACGATCGCCTTCAGGAAATCTTTAAAAAAAATGACGAGCTGGTGCTGGCTCTCTCCCTGCTCTTCCCCACCGTTTTTGCTGATAACATAGGCCAGGTAATCTATCATTCTTATCAGCAGGCGGAAGAAATAAACGATCACTATTGCCAGGGCTATACGTTCAACAATGATCTTTGTACTGGTATGATAAAAATTGCGCTGCAGCACCCCGGGAAAATGAAGCGAAGCGAGCGCCAGGAACCAGGTAGAGACCATCAAAAAGTCTTCAAGCGGGTGGAGGATAAGATCAATGAACGCTTTGCGGTCTACCTTCCGGCCCACTACCTGCAGCAGCCAGATGATGGTAGCCGCAAGCGGCTTGCTGAAAAATTTTTTCAGCACAACCGTTCCGAGGATGACCAGCGCCACTACTGTGTAGTCCCCTATGCTGTTATCTAAAACTATTTTATCAAAAATACTATCCATTCCCCGGTGCTGTAGTTTTACTGTTTATACGGATACAGGATAACTCCCGCGCCGTCCTGCACATAAATGCCCTGCTGCATAATGCAGATATTGTACGAAAGTTTTATCTGCGGCGGCAAATGCGCCTGCATCAGGTCAAGGGTACCCAACCGGTAACGCACAAAACTACCATTCTTTCTTCCAAGGATCGTTTTATTAATGACCTGTATATCCCTGATACCGGTCAACGCCAGCTCATTTTTTAAAGTGCCGTAATAGTCAAAAATATATATCCCGTTATCTTCATCGCAGAGGTATACAAACCCGTCCCGGTCAATTATTTTTTGAGGAGAGGGAAGCCGGGTAAGCGCCTGCCGCAGATCAGTTGTTTCCATAATAAGCCTCCCATCATCCCCTATCTTTTTAAGCTTTGCCGATTGCTCGTCAAAGACCCAAAGATTATTATCGTAGGAGAGCGCCAAAGCTTTTGCCTGGAAGACGCCTGCTTTGCGCAGATCAACGGTATTGATCCTGTTGAGAAACCGGTCGAGCATTACTACCGTGGAGAAATCCCTGTAATACAATATTACTTTAAGGGGGTTGGTGACATCCATAGCATATACATTTCCATAACGTCTCACCTCATTAAACACGTTGAGAGAATCTCCTTTGTTTCCATATTTTTTTAGTAGTCCTTTCGTAGTGAGGATATATATATTCCCGAGATTATCTGCGGTAAACGAGGCAATATCGCTTGTTTCTACCCGCTCAATGGCATTACCCAGCAATGCCGCTGCGCCCAGGGTATCTGTTTGCCCGAATGATCTTAAGGCAACGGCTGCTGTGATAATAAAAGTAGAAATGATCTTCAATGCTGATAATATTTCAGGTAAAGGTTTTCTCCGTCAAATTCAGCGTAACTGTAATACCGGATCCAGTCGCCTAAATTAATATACCTGCTGTTATCTTTCAGAGGAAAATCTATAGGAAGATGCCGGTGACCGAAAATAAAATAATCATAATGCTCCTTTTGCAGTATTTCTTTGCAATAGATGATCAGCCATTCATTTTCTTCACCTAAAAATTTGGCATCGCTTTCCCCGGTTGCCGCCCGGCTGCTTTTGCTCGACTGGTGCGCTATCCCCATTCCAATATACGGCGGAAGGATCCCGAAAAACGCCTGGCAAAATTTATTCCGGAATATTTTTTTCAAAAATTTATAGCCGTTGTCTCCAGGCCCGAGCCCATCGCCATGACCGATTAAAAAACGTTTGCCGTTAAACTCAAAAGTTTTGGGCTCGTAATAAACAGGAATATTAAGCTCCTGCTCAAAGTACCCGTCCATCCACATGTCGTGGTTGCCCACAAAAAAATGGACAGGGATGCCACTATCGGTAATCTCGGCCATCTTCCCCAATATTCTCACAAATCCTTTGGGAACTACTTTTTTGTATTCATACCAGAAATCAAACAGGTCGCCCACGATAAAAATGACGGCAGCATCTTTTTTAGCCTCATCAAGAAACCTGACGACCAGCTTTTCCCGTTGCAGGCTGGAAGCGTGGTCGGGAACCCCGAGATGGAAATCAGAAAGAAAATATATTTTTTTTCCTGCAGGGATTTGCATTGGTGCAAGATAAATATTGCCAAAGGTAAAGGGAAACCATCATTTATCGCTAAAGTATGACCGGGGGCTCGTGAAAAACTTCTATAAGTATATACCCCTAATTTTTGTATCTCTGTTATGCCTGTCCGAAAATAAATATTCTATGCTTAAACAGACCAGTACAAAATTATTTGTTAAATTGTCGCGTGAATTAAAGTAAAGCCGTTTTATTCTAGTGTTATGTCAAACGTGAAACGGCAGATGATAAATGTGAAATCCTCACATTTATCGTCTCTCCTCTCACAAAGAAATACGAAAAATTATTGTTGACATAGCACTAGTTCAATATTACCAGCGATTGCATGAGAAAACAAATATCATCCATACAGGATTTATTAGTACATATTGGTAATGGTGATATAGCTGCGTATGAAGAATTGTATTACGCCTTTTATCCCCGCTTGTACAGCTTTGCGCTTTCCCTTATCAAGTCAAAACAGCAGGCAGAAGAAATAGTGTCGGATGTATTTATAAAAGTCTGGCAATCCCGGGAACGCCTCGCGGAAGTTGACAACATAAGCGTTTATCTCTATACCAGCGTTCGCAACAGGACTATAGATTATTTAAATAAAGACAGGAGATATAGTGTTGTGCGCTATTCGCAGGACGAATGGGAAGACGTATTGATTGAATTAAAAGACCCGTCTGATTATTGCATCTCGACCGAGCTGATGAAAAGGATAAACGCCGCCATCAATCAATTGCCCTCACAATGCAAGATCATCTTCAAATTAATTAAAGAAGATGGCCTGAGCTATAAGCAGGTGGCGGAAATAATGGAGCTGTCCCCGTTTACCGTAAGAAATCAGTTAGCCATTGCCGTTCGTAAAATGGGGGAAATACTACCCGAGTATATTCATGAAAGCCTGTTGGACAGCAAAAAATAAATGCTCTCCGCTTCAACTACCCCCTGTTGTCTATTTATAAAAAATTTATCCGGTGTTTGGTACATATTGGTTTATGCACAAGTCTATTACAATCACTACGCCTTTTTATGGATCAACAACGTTTCTGGGAACTGGTAAGTTTAAAGCTGAGCGGTGAGGCTGCCGATGAAGAATTGCTGGAGCTGGACAGGCTAAAGCAACAATATCCCGAAACTGCATTAAAGCTTGATATAATTTTCGGGATATGGAAAGAAAACTCTCCTCCCCGGGAACCGGCTCTTTCATTCAGCGCCCACCTGGCAAGATTAAAACAGGCGGAGGTTTTACCGGAAGAAATACAGCCTGCCGGTGAGCAGGCGCCCGTGATGCTGCCTGTTGCAAAAATCAAAAAAAGGTGGTTCTACTACCTGGCAGCGGCAGGTAGTGTGATAATATTTTTCCTGGGCTGGATCTATTTTTATAACGGAACGCATCACATAGAAGGAAAGAATAAGGTAGCCAATATTATTGCCACACAAAGAGGGTCGAGGACTACTGTACAATTGTCTGATGGCACAAAAGTATGGCTCAATGCGGACAGCAAAATATATTATGACGAAGCCTTTAAAAGCAATGTGCGTGAAGTGCAACTGGAAGGTGAGGCTTTCTTTGATGTAAAGAAGGACTCCTCCAGGCCTTTTATCATTCACACAAGTGTTATAGATATCAAAGTTTTGGGCACCCGCTTTAATGTAAAGTCGTATAAGAATGAAAACGAAACAGAAACAGCCCTGATCAGCGGCAGGGTAGAGATCAGCATTAAAGGCAGTCCTGAAAAGAAAATCATTCTGAGACCTAATGAAAAGCTGATAGTAAAGCATCCCGCCTCTTCCGGTACTGTTGAAAGTGGCAATGCGCTGCTGGTGGTAAAAGCCCTCAGGAAAAACCCTGTGTATAAAAGCAACCCTGAAATTTTGTGGATGGACAACAAGCTGGTCTTTGATGGGGAAACCCTTGAAGCAGTATGTAAAAAGCTGGAGCGTTGGTATAATGTCAAAATTACCATACAGGATGAAAGCCTGAAAAAAGGCGCATATACTGCCATTTTTGACGGGGAAACATTAGAGAATGTATTGACGGCTTTAAAAATAACCGATGGCATTGATTTCAGCATTCACAATAATGAAGTGCTCATTTTTACAAAAAAATAAACCCTGCTTATAAAAAACGATTTATTTCAAACCATATTTTTTTACCAAAACATTGCTTAAGTATGAAGAGAGTCACATAAATCAATAAACAAAAAAGCGGAAGATGGTACGAACATCCTCCGCCACGCAAAAGAAAAACCGCATAAAGATGCGGCATTCCTTCACATTAAATCATTATGCAAAATATGAAAAATCTTGCATTCGCACCTGCAAAAGAGTGGGTAAATAGTTATTTTAAATATGTTATAATGACTAAAATTACCTTGATCCTCACCATAATTTTCTCTACACAGGTACTTGCCAATGGTTTCGGACAAAATGTAACCGTAAAATTTGAGAAAATCGAATTAAAAAAAGCGCTGAAGTCCCTTGAAGAAAAAAGCACTTACCGTTTTGTATACAAAGACGATGCCTTGCTGAAATGGCCTAAGGTTACCTTAAGCATGAAAGATGCTCCTTTTACCGCGGTATTGAATAAGTTGCTGGAAAAAACCACTTTACAATACCAGCGTGTAGGAAATACACTAATTGTCCTAAGTAATATAAAAGAAAATCAGCCGTTGCTAAACGATCTTCCCCAGGCGGTTACAATAAAGGGAAAAGTCCGCAATTCAACCGGGGAGCCGCTACACGGTGTTACCATTATGGAAAAAGGAACAACCAACGGCACTTCTTCTGATGCAGAGGGTTCTTTTTCCATTGACGCTACCAGCCCCAATGCTATCCTGGTTTTCAGCTATATAGGCTTTAAAACACAGGAAGTTTCTATTGCAGGCAAAAGCAGCCTCGAGGTAACCCTCACAGAAGATGCCGAAAGCTTAAAAGATATCGTGGTTGTTGGCTATGGCACTGCCAGGAAAAAAGATTTGACGGGCTCTGTTGCTGTGGTTAATATGAATGATTTGAAGTCTCAACCTGTAGCCAGCCCTGTAGAGGCTTTGCAGGGAAAGGCTACCGGTGTTCAGATTATCAATGACGGATCTCCGGGTTCAACACCGCAAATTCGCATCCGCGGTTTTAGTACCATTAACAATAATGATCCTTTATTCATAATTGACGGTATGCCTTACCAGGGGAAATTAAGCTGGTTAAATTCAAATGATATAGAAAGCATGCAGGTACTTAAAGATGCATCTGCTGCATCTATCTACGGATCCCGTGCTAATAACGGTGTTGTTATTATCACTACAAAAAAGGGGCGTACGGGCCCCCCTAAAGTAACCTTAGATGCTTATTATGGCGTTCAGGCGCCCAATACAAGTACTTTCCCCAAATATTTAAACCCAACCCAGTTTGCAGAGTATTTGTACACCGCATTTAAAAACCACGGTGACACACCAGGTACCGATGGTACTACCGGTACTAACTACGGTACCAACCCCAATACACCAAGCTTACCGGAATATTTGCTTGCAGGTACAGTAACAGGGCAAAATGTTACCGCAGCAGATGCTGATCCGTCAAAATATCGTTATACACAGGATGCTTCTACTTTTTACCAGATTACAAAGGCTAATCAGCAGGGAACAGACTGGTTCAGAACAATAACACATAATGCGCCCATTCAAAATTATCAGCTTACGGTTTCAGGTGGCGGCGAAAATTCGTCTTATGTATTGAGCGGAGGATATCTTGACCAGGATGGAACGATCAGGTATACAAGCTTCAGGCGTTATGGTGTTAGAGCTAATTCAAATTTTACCGCACTTAACGGGCACCTGACCATTGGTGAAAATATGCAATATTCCTATAACCGCAACCAGGGTTTTGCAACTAATGTAAATACCGCAGGAGATTACCAGGGAGAAGGCTCGCCTATTGGCTGGGCCTATCGCCAGCAAACCATTGTGCCGGTATACGATATAATGGGAAACTTTGCAGGATCAAAAGGCAGCTTATTGGGGAACGCAGAAAATCCATTAGCCTCACTGTATAGAAACAAAGACAATTATGGAACAGATAACCAGTTTTTCGGAAGCGCTTTTGCAGATCTGAAAATAATCAATGGGCTCAACCTTAAATCAACATTTGGCGTATTGTATCATAATTATACAGCTTTAGGTATTACTTATCCTAACCCGGAATTTTCAGAGGGCAGCTATAATAATAACCCAATGAGTGAAGCTGAAGGATACTATGCCAACTGGACCTGGACCAATCAATTAACCTATAAGCACAAATTTGGAGATGCGCACGACTTTACTATAATGGTAGGAACTGAAGCAGTAAAAGACAAATACAGGTTCGTGAGTGGCACAGGAAACGGCTTTTTTGTATTTGGCAATTTGAATTACTACTACCTGAGTGCTGCCACGACTAACATTTCAGGATCAAGCGGAGGTGGAATGAGTACGTTATACTCCTTGTTTGGAAGGCTTGATTATGCTTTTAAAGATAAATATTTATTATCTGCTACTATACGAAGAGACGGCTCATCCGTATTTGGTCCTGAAAATCTATATGGTAACTTTCCTGCTGTAAGTGCTGCCTGGAGACTTTCTGATGAAGAATTTATAAAAGGGGTGTCCTGGATCAATGACCTTAAGCTCAGAGCAGGTTATGGAGAAACCGGAAATCAGTCTATCCCGCAATTTCAATATTTAAGACAATTCCAGCAATCTGTTACTACATCTTCTTATCCATTAAACGGTTCATCGCTTTCAAGCGGGATTTGGAACAGTAGCTATGATAATGTAAACATTAAATGGGAAGCATTAAAATCCTGGAATGCGGGAGTAGATTTTGCCATTCTGGATAATCAATTTGATGGAGCTATTGATGTGTATAACAGAAAAACCACGGACATGTTATATCCTGTTCCCCAGCCAGCCCAGGCCGTGGGAGGCGGATCTTCTCCATATCTGAATATTGGTACCATGAGCAATAAGGGAGTAGAGGTTTCATTAAACTACCATTACTATGGAGCTTCAAAAGCAGATGAGAATGCATTTAATTTTGATATAGGAGCCAACTTCTCAAGAAACATAAACAAAATTGTGGAGCTGGCCCCGACTGTTACCAACCAGGTATATGGAGGCATCAGGTCGCTTAGTACCTCTATCCTGATGTCGGGACAGCCATTAGGCGCTTTCTATGGCTATAAAATGGCAGGCGTATATACAAGTGATCAGGACCTTGCAAACTCTCCTCATTATGATGGCGCACGGGTAGGAGGACCAAAATATGTTGATGTATCCGGACCAGACGGCAAGACTGATGGGATAATTGATGCATTTGACAGAACTATTATTGGTAGCCCGCATCCTAAATTTTTGTATTCTTTCAGTGCAAGTGCACGATACAAACATTTTGATCTTTTAATGTTTTTTAATGGATCTTATGGTAACCAGATTTTTGATGTAACCAGGTACTATACCGATTTTAATGCCTTCGACGGAGCCATCAGCACAAGAGTATTAAACGCATGGGACGCTACTACTAATCCCAACGGTACATTCCCTTCGCCCATCAGAAAACCTTCCGACTATGAATTGGCATCCAATAGCTATTATGTTCAGGGAGGAAGCTATTTCAGAATGAAGAATCTTCAGATCGGATATAATTTTCATTTTGACAAAGGTGAATGGAAAAACAGGATTTCTGCCTTGCGCCTGTACATAAGTGGTACCAATTTGTTTACCATCACCAGGTATTCAGGCTTAGATCCTGAAGTAACTCAATTTTCAAGCACATTTACCGCGCCGGGTGTTGATGTGGGAATGTATCCCGCTTCCCGCCAGTTTTTAATGGGGTTAAATGTTACTTTCTAAATTGTTTGTGTCACTTAAATTAAATCATTTTATGAAGAAGATATATTATTCTGCATTTATAATCGGCACAATGGTTCTTGCCAATTCGTGCGCTAAAAGCTTTTTAGAAACCAAACCGCAGGCTACTATTTCTACAGATGAACTCGCCACACCAAAAGGTGTTGAATCTCTATTGACAGGCGCATATGGCTTAATGAATGGCAACATTAACGGCACATGGGGAAACTATTCTTCTGCGTCCAGTCAATGGTTGTTTGGTGAAGTAGCAGGCGATAATGCACATAAAGGAAGTACCAGTGGAGACCAAAGCACAATGAACGCGATAGAATTACATAGCCCTAACAGTGCTAATGATCAATTACCCGCTATGTGGAACAATTATTTTGAAGGTGTGTTACGTTGCAATAACACTTTGGCACTCTTAAAAACAGTACAATCGGGAACAGATGCATCAAATAAACTTGAAGACGATCGTGCAAAGCAGGTGGAAGCCGAAGCACGCACATTAAGAGCACATTACTATTTCTTTTTAAGGAGAGTATTCAAAAATGTTCCATATGTTGATGAAACGATATCAACAGCGGATGCAGTTAAGGTAAGCAATAACGTAGAAATTTATCCCAAAATTGAAGCAGACCTTCAGTTTGCTATAGATAACCTGGATTATACCAAGCCCCTGGGTGAAGTAGGGCGTATAGATAAATTGATTGCCGAAGCTTACCTTGGAAAAGTTTATCTGTATGAGCAAAAATACGCTGAGGCGCTAACGCTTTTTAAAGATGTGATTGCACATAAACCTTCGCTTTCTACAATGGATTTCAGAAACAATTTCAGCATTGCGGGTGAAAACGGACCCGAAGCTATTTTTGTAGATGAAAATGTGATCAATCCGGACGGTAGTGGTGATAATGCCAACGTAGGAGATATGCTGTCTGGCCTTTATGGAACGGCTCCTGTCAGCTGTTGCGGGTTCTTTCTCCCATCCATTGACCTCGTAAATGCTTTTAAAGTTGATGCCAATGGCTTGCCTTACTTAGACGGCTCTTATAGAAACAACCCTTATAAATCTGATTTAGGGTTGGCTGGCGCCGCTAAAACAAATTATGCCGTAGATCAAACTATTGCGTTTGACCCAAGAGTAGATTATACCGTGGGAAGAAGAGGTGTCCCTTACAAAGACTGGGGTATATTTCCTGGTGATGCCTGGATCCGTGATCCTGCATCCGGCGGACCATTTGTTTCAAAAAAGCAAATGATTGATAAAGCCGAATGGTCGGGCAATACTGTATCAGGAGGAGAATATATTACAGCGCTGGATGTAAATATCATCCGCCTGGCTGACGTTTATTTGATGGCGGCCGAATGTGCTATTGAAACCGAAGATTTGCCCTACGCTTTGGGCAGGGTGAATGATGTAAGAAACAGGGCAGCGAATTTACCCGGGTTAATGGTGAATGGAACGCCTGCGGCTGAATATAATGTCAAACCATATCCGTCATTTCCCGATGCGGATTATGCACGCAGTGCTGTTCGTTTTGAAAGAAGGCTGGAACTCGCTTTAGAGGGACAGCGCTTTTTCGACCTGGTACGCTGGGGAATTGCTAAACCAGTTTTAGAAAGCTATATGAACTTTGAAAAGCAATATGTATCAGCATCTTCCACAATAACTTTTAACCCCGATAAAGACAATATTTTCCCGATCCCACAACAGGAACTGGACAGAGCGCCGGGCGCATTAACTCAAAATCCGGGCTACTAAGCCATCCCTGTTCCTATATATTAACGGTGCGGGATTTATTTCGCACCGTTTTTGTTTTACAGCTATGTCCTGCTGATTATAATGCTTACTAAAAAAGCAGCCCCGGGAATCCCGGGGCTGCTTTTTATATTGTTATACGTAATCTCTCTTACGATGCAGGAATAATTTCTGCAGGCGGTACGCCTGCGCTTATGCCTCCGTCCTCGTGACCCGAAGAATGATGAACAACATCCGCCGGCTTTTTTTCTTCAAAAGGCCGTTTGCCGATCAGCGATTCCAGGTCGCTCTGGAAAAGCACCTCACGGGTCAGCAGCTCTTTGGCAATGATCTCAACCTCCTGCTTTTTCTCTGTAAGCAATGCCTTTGTTCTTGCATAAGCCTTTTCAATTACTTTTCTTACTTCTTCATCAATCAGCTTCCCCGTTTCTTCGCTATAGGGCTTGGTAAAATAGTTTTCCTGCTGGGGATCATAATAGCTGATATTCCCGATCTTTTCGTTCATACCATATACCGTTACCATAGAATAAGCGATCTTGGTGATCTGCTGAAGGTCATTGCTTGCCCCTGTCGAAATTTTCCCGAAGAAGATCTCCTCGCTGGCGCGGCCGCCAAGCGTCATACAGATCTGGTCGTTCAATTGATCGGTATTGTATAAATACTGCTCTTTGGGAGTATATTGGGCATAGCCCAGCGCAGCGGTGCCGCGGGGAACGATCGTTACTTTGAGCAGCGGATAAGCATGCTCAAGGAACCATCCGCAAATAGCATGACCCGCTTCGTGGTATGCGATAATTTCCTTTTCGTCCGGAGAAATGATCTTGTTCTTTTTTTCCAGCCCGCCGATCACACGGTCAATCGCATCCTGGAAATCATCCATCTCTACCTCTGTCTTTCCTTTTCTTGCGGCAATAAGGGCGGCTTCATTACATACATTCGCAATATCTGCCCCCGCAAATCCCGGTGTTTGCTCTGCCAGCTTGAATACGTCCAGCTTGGCGGATCTTTTTATTGGTTTAAGATGCACATTAAAAATTTCTTCTCTTCCTTTTACATCCGGCTTGTCAATGGTGATCTGGCGGTCAAATCTTCCCGGGCGGAGCAGCGCACTGTCCAGTACATCGGGACGGTTAGTTGCTGCCAGTATGATGATCCCGCTGTCTGTACCAAAACCATCCATTTCTACCAGCAGCTGGTTAAGGGTGTTCTCTCTTTCATCATTGCTCATCATCATATTCTTTCCGCGTGCCCGGCCTATGGCATCAATTTCATCAATGAATATGATACAGGGCGCTTTCTCTCTTGCCTGCTTGAACAGGTCTCTCACACGGCTCGCGCCTACTCCCACAAACAATTCCACGAAGTCGGAACCGCTCATGCTGAAGAAAGGCACCTGCGCTTCGCCTGCCATGGCTTTTGCAAGCAGGGTCTTTCCCGTACCGGGCGAGCCTACCAGCAAAGCCCCTTTCGGGATCTTACCACCGAGTGAAGTATATTTTTTAGGATTCTTTAAAAAGTCCACGATCTCCATCACCTCCTGTTTGGCTTCTTCCAGGCCGGCCACATCGGCAAAGGTGATATTCACTTTTGTGCCCTTTTCAAACAATGTAGCCTTGGATTTGCCTATGCTGAAAATACCGCCGGGACCGCCACCGCCACCGGGACCGCCCACTTTGCGCATCATCAACACAAACAGCAATGCAAACATCAGCAGCGGGAAGATATAGCTCAGCAAAGAACCAAACCATTCCGGGTCGCTTACAATGTTTACCGGGACTTCTTTTACGTCTTTATGATCTTTATAAAACTCTGTAAGTGTTGTGCCCTGGTAGGTTTTGGCATCCGGCACTTCAAATTGAAAATGCGGACCGTCTGTCTTAGAGATTTTATCCCATTTGTCGCCAAGCAGCGTGCGGTATACATCCTTGTACAGGCTGTCTTTTTTTACATATACCCTCACCACATCTTTATTCCTGACCAGCTCCAGCTTCTGGATATCATTATTCTCCAGCATTTCGTTCCTGAATTTCAGGTCCGTGATAACAGTAGCTGTGGGAGTTACACCATTCAGTAGCTGATACCCTACGAGCAACAGCGCAACGATACCATATATCCAATAAATATTGAATTTTGGGCCCCGCTTCTGCGACTTGTCATCTCCTCCCTCGCCTCTTTTATTAAAACCAGGTATCCTGCCTTGATTATTGTCCTGTGCCATAAAACGTCTTCTCTTGAATTTTAATTAAAACAGATAACAGTAATATTTATTTTACCATCTCTTATTATATACTAATACTAAATGCATTTAAACCGGTTAGGATTCATGCTCCATCCGGTCGGCGTCATTCCACATTTCTTCCAGCTTATAAAACTTCCGGTTTTCCTGCTGAAAGATATGTACAACTATGTTAACATAATCTATAAGCACCCACTGCAGCGCCTGGTACCCTTCATGCCTGTAAGGCAATTCTTCACATTTCTGCTTTACTTCTTCCTCTATAGCATCTGCTATGGCTTTTACCTGAACATTGCTGGATGCTTCGCAAACAATAAAAAAGTCTGCTACCGCTTCCTGCACCTTTCTCAAGTCCAGGGATACTATATTTTCACCTTTTTTATTCCGGATAGCGTTGATGATCGTTTTAAAAAGCTTGCTGTTCCTCGTCAACCTGGCTGTACGTTTGGGGCGTTCAGTTAACACCTGTAATGCTGTCAATAGAAATGAATTTTTAAGTTTACCCCTTTTGTTTACAGGGGGTTGATTTATATTTTAAAAGCATCCTGCAAAGAAGGCCACTATTATTATTGTTCTTATTGTCTAACTTGCTCAAAAATAGTAATTAATTCGGTATTCTGGTATGCAATCATTGGGCCGGCGATTTACCATTTTAACCAGTGTGGATAGCACCAACAACTATGCCATGAGGGAGGTACATGCTGGTTTGGCAAACCACGGAGATGTATACCTGGCCCTTGATCAAACCCGAGGTAAGGGGCAGCGGAACAAGCAATGGATAACACAACCCGGTGAAAATATCACCATGAGCATACTAACACACCCGGTTTCCCTGTCTCCTTCCAACCCTTTTTTGCTTGTGGCTGCGGTGGCGCTTGGCGTTTTTGATTTTTTTCAACACTATGCCGGTAAAAAAACCTGTATCAAATGGCCAAATGATATTTTTTGGGGTGACAGAAAGGCAGGCGGCATCCTGATAGAAAACCAGGTACGTAACCAAAAATGGCGTATCGCAGTGATCGGCATTGGTGTAAATATCAACCAGGCTGATTTTGGACCCTTTTCTGAAAAAGCGGTTTCTCTTTCCGGTATTACAGGCAAAAAATTTGATGTCATTCTGTTAGCAAGGGCATTGTGTACATTTTTAGAAAAAAGATACCGGCAGCTTTTGTCCGGCGCCAACAATGACATATTAAAAGACTATACGGCAGCCATGTATAAGCTGAATGAAGAAGTAAATTTCAGAATGACGGGCGCCGGGTTCCGTGCAAAGGTAGAAGGGGTAAGCCCCCGGGGGTCCCTGTTGACAAACCATCCGGTCCACAGCCAGTTGTCATGGGGATCTGTAGAATGGATAGTGTGAGCTGCTTATTTTCGAACTATAGAATCATTTAAGGAATGACCAACTTTATCCCGATATTTCCTTTGAACGTGGTAGTATTCCCTTCAGAAGAGCTGAACCTCCACATTTTTGAGCCCCGTTATAAGCAGCTTATCAGGGAATGTTTTGGCGATGCCAAGCCTTTTGGTATCCCCGCTGTTATCAATAAAAAGATCGGGGACTGGGGCACACTGGTAAAAGTGCAGGAAATTGTAAAAACCTATGAAACCGGAGAAATGGATATTCGTACAAAGGGCGTTGCCGTTTTCAGGATCCTGGAGATCATTAAAAGTGTTCCATCCAAACTTTTCAGCGGGGCTATTGTCAATTACCCCGGTAATGACCTTTCAGGAAACGAAGAGCTGATGAAGAAAGTGCTGGCGGGATTAAAGGAGATGCACCGGCTGCTTAAAGTTTCCAAACATTATAAAAAGCCGGAATCAGCGCTCACATCTTACGATATAGCCCATCATTGCGGGCTCAGCCTGGAAGAAGAATATGAAATGCTGGGACTGTTGCAGGAAAGCCAGCGGCAGGAATATTTAAAACGGCATATCAATAAAATCATTCCCGTGCTTAACGAAACAGAAAATCTGAAGGAAAAAATAAAGATGAACGGGCATTTCAGGAACCTGTCTTCCTTTGACTTTGACGATATCGGCGGCGGGCAGTAGGGGTCCGCGTCAAACGAGAGACGTGAAAGGTGAAAGTCTTGTCTCACTTCTTCCGTTTCACCTCTCACGATAATTATATTTAGCTGTTCATGCTTGCCAGGAACTCCTGGTTGTCTTTGGTGCCGCGCATACGTTTCAGCAATTCATTCATAGCTTCTTCCGAATTCATATCGGCGAGATAATTCCGGAGCAGGTGCATCCTCTTCAGCACATCTCTGTCGAGCAAAAGGTCTTCGCGCCTTGTAGAAGAAGCAACCAGGTCAATGGCAGGGAAGATCCTCCTGTTGGCCAATCTCCTGTCCAACTGAAGCTCCATATTACCCGTTCCCTTAAATTCCTCAAAGATGACCTCGTCCATTTTTGAACCGGTATCTATCAATGCTGTTGCCAGTATAGTAAGAGAGCCTCCGTTTTCTATTTTCCTGGCTGCGCCAAAAAACTGTTTGGGCTTCTGCATGGCATTGGCTTCCACACCGCCGGAAAGCACCTTGCCTGATGCAGGAGCTACGGTATTATGAGCCCTTGCCAAACGGGTGATCGAATCCAGCAGGATGACCACATCATGACCACATTCCACCAGGCGTTTCGCTTTTTGCAGCGCAATGGTAGAAACCTTAACATGCTTCTCGGCCGGCTCATCAAAGGTTGAGGCTATCACTTCCGCTCTTACGCTTCGCTCCATATCGGTCACTTCTTCCGGCCTTTCGTCTACCAGCACGATCATCATATAACACTCGGGATGATTTTCTGCTATAGCATTGGCAATATCCTTTAGCAAAACCGTTTTACCGGTCTTGGGCTGGGCTACGATCAGTCCGCGCTGACCCTTGCCTATAGGCGTAAACAGATCTATCATCCTCGTGCTGTACAGCGAGGGCTGGGTAAAAAGATTAAGCTTCTCAAACGGGAAAAGAGGCGTCAGGTAATCGAATGGAACCCGGTCCCGCACTTCTTCAGGCGACTTGCCGTTGATGGCTTCTACCTTTAACAGCGCGAAATATTTTTCTCCTTCTTTGGGCGGACGAACAGCGCCGGATACCGTATCCCCGGTTTTTAACCCGAAGAGCTTGATCTGTGAAGGGGAGACGTAAATATCATCAGGGGAAGAAAGATAATTATAATCGCTGCTCCGCAGGAAACCATAGCCGTCAGGCATCATTTCCAGGACTCCTTCGCTCATCACTATCCCGTCAAACTCTATATTAAACGCCTGGTCGCGGCGCTGCGGATAGCTCTTCCGCTCTGTCTGCGGCTCTTCTGCTACCTGGGGTTCTTCGACAGAGACGGTTACTTCGGGTATTCCTTCCGGCTGATCTTCCGGCTCTATATCAGGCAGGTCAAGCAATGGCAGCTTTTCTTCTTCCGGAGCGTCTTCCCCTGCAACAGGAGGCGTTTTGGCTTTCTTGATTATCTTTTTCTCTCCTTTCTTTTCTGCGTCGCCAACCGCTTTCCTTTTTCTCTGAGGGGCTGCCGCCGGTTTTGCCGGTTCGGATTCCACGATGGCTTCTTCCGTGCTGTTGGCGGTGGTGGTCTTTACCACCCGCCTGCGTCTTGTCTTTTCTTCTGCTTTGTCTGAGGCGCCGGCACTGTTGACGATTGCCTGTTTGTCCAATATTTTATATATCAGTTCTTGCTTGTCAAGCTTTTTAGCGTTAGCAATGCTTAGTTGTTCTGCTATATCAAGCAGCTCAGGAACGAGCATGTCGTTCAGTTGGAGGATATCGTACATAAATACACTATAGGTTTAATATCTCATCAAACACCTGTTACTTTGAAAGAGAAAATGTTGAAATGAATTTTTGGTTGAATGAAAAAGGTGCGGAATGGTAAAACTGAAAAAATCCCGGAGCTTGAGTAGAACTGATCAGTCTGATTCCTGCGCAATAATACGCCAAATTTCGATAAAGTAAAAAATTTTTTCCCTCTTATCTTTGCTCCACTTTTTTAAACGGGAGGCGACTGGTGTTGTGTCAAAGGTGAAACGGCAGACCTGCCGGCAGGCAAGTCTCACCTCTCACAAAGAAACACGAAAAATTATTGTTGACATGGCATTAGAGGGCTTCCCCGGCTTTTAACATAGATCAATTATGTTCAATAAACGGATAAAAATAAAAAAACTGCTTGGTGGGCAGCCTTCCGGGCAGCAGGTAACCGTAATGGGATGGGTGAAAAGTTTCAGGAACAATCAGTTCATTGCCCTGAACGACGGATCCACCAACAGCAATATCCAGGTAGTAACCGAGCTTGGAAAATTCGATGAGGCGCTGCTCAGACGAATAACGATCTCTGCCGCTCTTAAAGTCTCGGGACAGCTTGTTCCTTCGCTTGGCAAGGGACAGCAGATGGAGATCAAAGCCGGTGAGATCATCATTTTGGGAGACAGCGATGCAGAAAAATATCCCCTTCAGCCTAAAAAGCACAGCCTGGAGTTTTTAAGAGAAATTGCCCACCTGAGATTCCGTACCAACACTTTTGGCGCTGTTTTCCGGGTCAGGCACAGCCTCGCTTTTGCCATCCATCAATTCTTCAATGAAAAAGGGTTTGTCTACTTGCACACTCCTATTATAACAGCGAGCGATGCGGAAGGCGCCGGGGAAATGTTTAAAGTAACTACACTGCCGTTTGACAATACACCCCGCACAGCAGACGGAGAGGTGAATTATAAAGAAGACTTTTTTGGCCGGGCTACCAATCTTACCGTGAGCGGTCAGCTGGAAGGAGAGCTGGGCGCCACCGGGCTGGGAGAGATATATACATTTGGTCCTACTTTCAGGGCTGAAAACAGCAACACCCCCCGTCATCTTGCGGAATTCTGGATGATAGAGCCCGAAATGGCTTTCTGCGACCTGGAAGACAACATGAACCTCGCGGAGGAATTCATAAAATACATTATCCGCTATGCCATGGAGCATAACAGAGAAGACCTTGATTTCCTGCAACAACGGCTTATGGAGGAAGAAAAGCAACTTCCCCAGGACAAAAGAAGTGAAATGAATTTGCTGTCAAAACTGGAGTTTGTACTGAATAATGCGTTTGAACGGATCACATATACCGAGGCAGTAGATATCCTGCTGCTGTCTCCGCCCTATAAGAAGAAAAAATTCCAGTACGAAGTAAAATGGGGCATGGATCTGCAAAGCGAACATGAGCGTTACCTGGTAGAAAAGCATTTTAAAAAACCGGTGATCGTTACGGATTATCCTGCTGCCATCAAAGCTTTTTATATGCGGCAGAATGATGACGGCAAGACCGTTGCCGCTATGGATATCCTTGCACCGGGCATCGGCGAGATCGTTGGCGGGTCGCAAAGAGAAGAGCGGCTGGAAAAACTGGAAGCCCGCATGAAAGCAATGAATGTCCCGCAGGAAGAATTGTCCTGGTATTTGGATACAAGACGGTTTGGAACAGTGCCGCATGCCGGGTTCGGGCTTGGTTTTGAGCGTATGGTGCAGTTTGTTACCGGCATGAGCAATATCCGGGATGTCATCCCTTTCCCCAGAACGCCTAAAAATGCGGCGTTCTGACCGGGAGGTTTATTTATTACTATAGTGTTGTGTTAAGGGAAGACGAAAGGCGTGAAAGTTTCACGTTTATCGTTTGTCGTTTCACCCGTTCCTATGAACAGATAATATAGGAATATGGGAATGAAAGACCAGCTCTTTGGAATGGCTCTTCTGAAAAAGGTTTTCCAGTAAATTGTGCTTTTTCGGTACCACAATAAGCAGGTCCACATTATTGCTTTCCGCAAATTCGTGCACCCCCTTTTCTATATCCTGGTTATTAATGAAGAAGAATTTGGGGTTTATTTCTCCCAAAATTGATTTCATCACCGCTTCCTGTTCCCGGCTTCTTTTATCCAGGCTGTCCTTATTATAATTAACATTCAGTATCTCAAGCTCCGCCCCGAAAGCCTTAGTCCATTCTTTAAGAATATCCACAGGCGTGGTGTCAGACACATTTTTAAAATCACAGGTATACCCGATCTTTTGCAGGCCTTTGAACGCCGCTCCGGGAGGAACGATCAAAACCGGCCAGTTTAAATGTCTTATTGTTGAAAGGGCCGAACTTCCTACCAGCAGCCTTTCTATTAATCCGGCGCCCTTATTGCCCATTACTACAGCAAAGGGGTGAACCGTTTCACATAACGCTTCCAGCTCATTTACCAGCACCCCTATTTTGAGCTGGGTAAAAATTTTTATTTTCCCGGAAGTAACATGCTCAATCTCTTCTTTCAGCGAAGACAATCTTTCCTTATTTATTTTTTCCAGCTCATTAATATCAATCACCGGTAACGGTATGACTTCTTCCGTATTACTGTTATAGGATACCGGTATCTGGTATACATGAAAGAGCAAAAGAGACGCATTCAGTTCCATTGCCATATCCACGGCATAATTCATGGCATTGGTAGCAACAGGTGAAAAATCCGTAGGTAAAATGATTGTTTCCATCGCTGAAAGCTTTTTTAAATAGATAAGACACTAATTTCATACAAAATTTTGTCTTTACCTCATTATATAACTTTTAAATTCACGAATATGAATATCCCGGTGGTTGACCTGGCAGATTTCATCCATGGCACAGAGGAAAGTAAACAAAGCTTCGTACAGCAATTAGGAAAAGCTTATGAAGAAGTGGGGTTTGTAGCAGTTAAAAACCATGGCATTCCCGCGGAGCTCATTGACACGCTTTATAAGCAGGTACAACAATTTTTTTCCTTACCCCGGCAGGAAAAAGAGAAATATGAAGTTCCCGGCTTAGCCGGTCAGCGGGGCTATACGTCTTTCGGGAAAGAACATGCCAAGGGCAGCGATGCCCCGGATCTGAAGGAGTTTTTCCAGTACGGGCAAATCGTTGAAGACGGGGATGAAGTAAAGAAGGAATATCCTCCAAATGTTCCCGTCCCGGAGATCCCGGGATTTGACGAATCCTTTTATAAAGCATTCCGGGCTTTTGAATATTCCGGCGGGGCGTTATTGCAGGCTATTGCGCTGTATCTTGGTCTTGACCGCGATTTCTTTGATGCAAAAATTCATAACGGCAATTCCATACTCAGGGCTATTCATTATCCGCCAATCATTGAAGAGCCCAGGTCCGCTATCAGGTCAGAACAGCATGAAGATATTAATCTTATCACACTGCTTGTTGGTGCAAGTGCAGACGGGCTGCAAATATTATCCAAGAATGGACAATGGGTACCCGTTACTTCATTGCCCGACCAGATAGTAGTGAATGTTGGTGATATGCTGCAGCGCCTCACTAATAATAAACTAAAAAGCACCACTCACAGGGTAGTGAACCCTCCCAGAGAGCTTTGGCACACGTCCCGGTTTTCCATTCCTTTTTTCTTACACCCCCGGAGCAGGATGTCGTTGGCCTGTCTTGAAAGCTGTGTGGATGCAGATCATCCCAAAGCATACCCAGACGCTACGGCAGGGGAGTATCTGGACGAAAGACTGCGTGAGATCGGGTTGAAAAAATAAAGCCTTCAGCAGGCGCGATCATTTTATCTTTTGCACTTAATCTATTCCTTTTGACGCTGCTTCGACATATCCCTTTTCTGAAAGCTGTTATCCTGTACAGCATTACTGCTTTTGGCGGAGCCCAGGGGCATTTTGGGATGATGATGAAAACTTTTGTGGCAAAAAGAAAAGACATTACAGAACAGGAATTGCTGGAATATAATGCCTTTTGCCAGTTGCTGCCGGGAGCTTCTTCCACGCAGATCATTACGCTGATCGGCTACAAACGGGGGCGGCTCCCGCTGGCTATCATTACATTAATGCTCTGGATCCTGCCTGCCTGCCTGCTGATGAGCGCTTTTTCCTTTTTACTCAACTACCTGGGCAATGCTTCCCTGCAGAATGATATTTTCAGGTTCATAAAACCAATGGCAGTAGGGTTCCTGGCTTTTGCCACCTTCCGGGCTTTTACCCTGGTCGCAAAAAACAAAGTGGCCCGGATAATCATGACCATTGTTATGATCCTGACTTATTTCTTATTCAAATCTCCTTTTGTTTTTCCCGGCGCCATCCTGCTGGGAGGGCTGATCACCAATTTTACAGAGAAAAAAGTAATGCGGGAGATAGTAGAGCCAAGACCTATAAAATGGGGCAATATTGTTATTTTCTTCCTCATTTTCATCATTGCCGGAACATGCAGCGAGCTGGCCCGTAAAAATGAGTGGCAGGGGAGGAAGGCTTTCAATCTTTTTGAGAATACTTACCGCTTTGGCAGCCTCGTTTTCGGAGGAGGGGATGTGCTGATGCCAATGATGTATGAACAATACGTTGTACGTCCTAACACCGAGCGGATACAGACCAATAATAAAAATGTGCTTCGTATAGATAAAAATGAATTTTTGACCGGCGCCGGAATTGTTCGTGCTATGCCGGGCCCTACTTTTTCCTTTTCGGCTTTTGTGGGGGGAGAAGCTCTTAAACCGGAAGGAAAAGGGATGCAGGTATTGGGTTGCCTGATCGGCACTTTCGGTGTTTTTTTGCCAAGCGCGTTACTGGTGCTTTTCTTTTTTCCGGTGTGGAACAATCTTAAAAAATACAGCGGCATTTACCGCGCCCTGAAGGGTATTAACGCTGCAGTTGTAGGCATCATGGCTGCCTCTACCTTATTTCTTATGAAAGACATTGCCATTTTTGAAGCAAATGAATCTTCGATGGTAAGCCTCCTGAATATCGGGGTGATCGCCGGAACCTTTCTTTTGCTGACTTTTACCAGGCTGCCGGCGCCTCTTGTTACCGTTGCCTGCCTTTTGCTGGGATGGATCTTCTGATGCCAGAGTTAAGTCAACAATAATTTGTAGTATTTTCGTGAGAAGTGAGCCGATAAACGTGCGTACCTCACATTTGTCGTTTCACGTCTGACATAACACTATTTCCTGTAATAATGGTATTTTTCAATTTCCTCCTTTACCAGATCTGGAACAAGGTAACGTATTGATTTTCTTTCTTTTATACAATTTCTTATATAAGTAGCCGATATTTCAAGCAAGGGGGCATCTACAGGATACAAAGTTGCGCCGGGAATAGGAGTTATTTCAAAACCGGCTCTTTTGTAAATGTAAATAGGATATCGCTGGAGTAGAACCGGGGAATTTTTCCATTTTTCAATATTCTGAAAACTGTCGCTGCCCATAACTATTGAAAATTGATGCTCCGGGTATTTTTCTTCAAGGTAGGCGAGGGTGTCTACGGTATAAGATGGTTTGGGCAGATGGAATTCAATATCTGTAGCTTTGAGCTTCCGCTCTCCGTCTATAGCCAGCCTGACAAGATGGAGCCGGTGATATTCGTTTAACAGCGTGGAAGAAATCTTGAACGGATTCTGCGGGGACACTACAAACCAAACCTGGTCGAGCGCTGTATTTTCAGCAATAAAATTCGCAATAATAAGATGCCCGTGATGTATGGGATTAAATGATCCGAAATATAAACCGATATTCATGATTTTACGGGAATAGCTATAGTTCTTCCACCAGTACGTTCTCCGCTTCGCTCAGGCGCAAACTTAAGTTATATCCTGCTACCGTAACGGAGATTGGATCGCCCAGTGGAGCTTTTTGAACAATGCTTACTATTTCTCCGGGAATAAACCCCATTTCCATAAGCTTCAAAAAAATTTCATTGTTCTCTATTTCCCTGATCATTACAGATATGCCGGGAGCTATTTCAGACAATCTTTTCATATTAAGGCAAATCTATTGGTAGTTTTGCAGCATTCGCTTACGAATTTAGAAAAGCCCTGAATTTTAACATGGCAACTATTCAATTTTTCTTCCAGGAGACTCATATTGTTTTGCCCAACAGGGCCGCTTTAAAAGCCTTCATTGAAAGTATTTTCAAATCGGAAAAGCAAAAACTCAGATCCCTTCAATACATTTTTTGTACAGACGAATACTTGCTTGAGATCAACCGGCGGTATTTGCAGCATGATTTTTATACCGATATCATAACTTTTGAGCTCGGTGAAGAAGGAGCTACAGAAGGAGAAATATATATCAGTACCGACCGGGTAAGAGATAATGCACAAAGGCTTGGAAAAAGTATAAAAGAAGAGCTGCACCGCGTGATTTTTCATGGAGCTTTACATCTGTGCGGTTACAAGGATAAGTTAAAAAGAGACCAGGTTGAAATGAGGCAGAAAGAAGATCGTTATTTGCAGAAATATTTCAAATAATGCCCCTAATGTTTCACGTGAAACGTTTCTGTTTCACTTTTATTGCCTCACTGATCATTACCTTTTCTTACTCTCAGGGAAGTGTAAAATTCACTGATAAACCATTTATCCTCAATATTGAACGCGACACGGCTATTCAATCCTTCCTTAACAAACAGCAGGACTTTGCAGGGTTAAGCAGTGAAGAAAAAGAGCTTTTATACTGGCTTAACTATGTAAGACAAAAGCCTGCTGATTTCAACCGGAAAGTGCTTGATCCTTTTCTCAAACAATTCCCGGAAGTAAAGAATGCTTACAGCAGATCGCTGGCAAAAACTTTATCCGCTATGAATGGAGTAGCACCTTTAAGTCCTGCAACAAAACTTCAGCGGGTAGCTGCAGCACATGCCAAAGATCTTGGCAGTAAAGGGTTATCCCTGAGTCACTCTTCTTCATCGGGAGCCTCATTTCAGCAAAGAATGGAAGCTGCCGGTCTTGCCAATTGCGTATCAGAAAATATTTATGAAGGGAAATTAAATGCACTGGAAACCGTAATATTCCTTCTTATTGATAATGGTGTAAAAAGTCTCGGGCATCGAAAAAATATATTGGATCCTGATGCACGCTTTGTTGGTGTATCATTTTACCCTGTAAAGAATCGTGCTCCCTATTATTTTTCCGTCCAGGATTTTACCTGCGAATGATGTTTCACGTGAAACGTTGATATATATCAATCAGCTTAATTTTGCAGCATGTTTAAAGAATATGATGTAATCGTCGTAGGAGCGGGTCATGCCGGCTGTGAAGCGGCAGCGGCAGCAGCTAATATGGGAAGCAGGACCTTACTGATCACCATGAATATGCAGACCATTGCCCAGATGAGTTGTAACCCTGCCATGGGAGGAATCGCGAAAGGCCAGATCGTAAGAGAAATAGATGCGCTGGGAGGATATTCGGGGATCGTAACCGATCTGTCAATGATCCAGTTCAGGATGCTGAATAAATCCAAAGGTCCTGCCATGTGGAGTCCCAGGGCTCAAAACGACAGGATGCTCTTTTCCCAGAAATGGAGAGAAAAGTTGGAACAAACACCTAACCTGGATTTCTACCAGGATATGGTAAACGGCTTACTGATAAAAGATAACCATTGTACAGGAGTTATTACGGGAATGGGACATCATATCACTGCAAAGGCAGTTGTGCTGACCAATGGTACTTTTCTGAACGGCATCATCCACGTAGGGGAAAAACAATTTGGCGGAGGCAGGGTTGCTGAAAAAGCTGCCACCGGTATAACCGAGCAATTGGTTCAACTTGGATTTGAAAGCGACCGGCTTAAAACAGGTACGCCACCCAGGGTAGATGGCAGGAGCCTCGACTATTCCAAAATGGAAGAACAAAAAGGCGACGATGAAATAATTGGCTTCAGCTTTACTGACACTCCTAAAATAAAAGCTTCCGGGCAGCGGAGCTGCTGGATCACCTATACCAGCCAGAAAGTTCATGATATGCTGAAAACCGGGTTTGACAGAAGCCCGATGTTCGCCGGCAGGATTGACGGGGTAGGACCAAGATACTGCCCGAGCATAGAAGATAAAATAAACCGGTTTGCCGAAAGAGACCGGCACCAGCTTTTTGTAGAACCGGAAGGCTGGAATACTGTTGAGATTTATGTAAACGGATTTTCTACCTCTTTACCTGAGGAGGTACAATACGAGGCAATTCGTATGGTTCCAGGGTTTGAGCGGGTAAAAATGTTCCGCCCCGGCTATGCCATAGAATACGACTATTTCCCGCCCACACAATTACAATATTCCCTCGAAACCAAACTCATCAGCAACCTCTATTTTGCCGGTCAGATCAATGGTACCACAGGATACGAGGAAGCCGCCTGCCAGGGAATAATGGCAGGCATCAATGCCCATCTCAAAATAAACGGGCAGGAACCTTTTATTCTGAAAAGAAGTGAAGCCTATATCGGCGTGCTGATAGACGACCTGATCAGCAAGGGAACCGAAGAGCCTTACCGCATGTTCACCAGCCGCGCCGAATTCAGGACACTGCTCCGCCAGGATAATGCCGACCTCAGACTTACCAAAAAAAGTTATGAGCTTGGCCTTGCTTCCGAAGCCAGCATGCAGCAGGTAACAGCCAAAGAAAAAGATGTAGAAAAAATCACTGCCATCCTCAACGGGATATCGCTTACTCCTGAAGAAACAAATGCTTATCTGGAAGAAATCAATTCTGCACCCCTATCTCAAAAGCAAAAAGCGGCACAACTCCTTTTAAGACCGGATATTCATCTATCATCTTTACAGAAACACTTACCTGTACTAAATTCAGCGCTTAAAAACGAAAATAATACCACGTTGGAACAGGCAGAAATACAAATAAAATATAATATCTACATAGAGAAAGAAAAAGAGCTCGTAGCCAAAATGGGAAAACTGGAAGATCTTATTATTCCTTCCAATTTCAATTACAGCAACATTACAGCCCTTTCTGCAGAGGCTAAACAAAAGTTCATAAAAGTACAGCCGAGAACTTTGGGGCAGGCCTCGCGCATCTCAGGGGTCAATCCAAGCGATGTACAGATACTGATGGTGTACATGGGAAGATAATGTACGTGAAACGTGAAATGACAGAAGATAGATGTAAAACGCGCACATTTCACGTTTCACTTCTCACGAAGAACTCCCTACAACCCCAGCCTTGCGCTTATTTCAAGCATCCTTTTAATTGGCTTCAATGCAGCTTTTCTCAGCGTTTCATCCATAGTCAGCTCAGGAGATTCATATTCCATGCACAGGTACAGCTTCTCCAGCGTATTCAGCTTCATGTGAGGACAGTCATTGCACGCACAGCTATTGTCGGGAGGCGCCGGTATGAATATTTTATCCGGGGAATTTTTCTGCATCTGGTGCAGTATACCGGTCTCGGTAGCTACAATATATTCTTTTGAAGGATCCTTCCCGGTAAACTTCAGCAATTGCGTGGTGGAACCAATAAAATCAGCCTGCTGCAGCACAATCTCTTCACATTCCGGGTGCGCGATCACTTTCGCCCCGGGATGCCTCACTTTAAGCTTCACTATCTTTTCCCTGCTGAAAATCTCATGCACCATACAGGCGCCATCCCATAATACCATATTCCTTCCTGTCTGCTTATTGATATAAGCGCCCAGGTTCTTATCCGGCGCAAAAATGATCTTTTCCTCTTCAGGAAGACTTTCCACGATCTGCTTTGCATTGGAAGAAGTACAAATAATATCGCTCAATGCTTTGATACCTGCAGAACAATTGATGTAAGAAATAACAGTATGCCCCGGGTGCTCGTCTTTAAACTTCTTAAACAATGGCGGGGGAGCGCTATCAGAAAGAGAACAACCAGCTTTCAGGTCCGGTAATAATACTTTTTTATCCGGGTTCAGTATTTTGGCAGTTTCAGCCATAAAATGCACCCCTGCAAAAACGATAATATCCGCAGTCGTTTTTTCCGCCTGCTGGGCTAGCCCGAGACTATCGCCTATATAATCGGCCACATCCTGAATATCCGCTTCCTGGTAATAGTGCGCGAGCAGTATGGCATTTTTTTCTTTTTTCAACCGCCTGATCTCTTCAAACAAATCAATTCCCGGATCAATATCTACATCCAGGAAACCAACCCGCTCCACATTTTTTTTTGCTTCTTCAATGTTAATTACTGCCATAGTATTTACTAATAATTTATTATTTATTTAAAAGCCCTATTACTATTAAGGCTGTGAATTTGTGGAAATATCACCTGCACTAAAGTTTGTCAAAGTTAAAAATATTGCTTTATACACCGTTGCTAACATAAAATTCACATTACATGATTTATACCGGGCCGGAGCTTTACGGGTTTATCAACACTGTTGATTAAAAAGAGATGCGGAAAAAAATACTGAAAATAATTACTGTAATGCTGTTGATAAGGCGGTACTAAAAAAATTTTTTTCGGGATAGCCGTGATGATGGTAAAAAGCGACTCAGTTCCAAAAGAATATTATGTCAAAATGTTCACTTTAAATAAGGTACCACCATACCAGTTATTAACACCGGAAGGGTGATTTCAACAGCAGAATGTTGATTTTAATTAACGATGATCGAACCCGGATTATTGCGGCAGTCAACGGTATAGATATCCACTGGTGCAAACATACACGGGAAGCAGGTTTCATGCTGTTTTCCACAATTTGTTGATAAACATTTATTACCCTATTTTTGCCGTCCACAAAAAAATACATTCTATATTATATGTCTATTATTCAGACTATCCGGGACAAAGCTGCCATTTTTGTATTTGGAATTATTGCCGTAAGCCTTATTGGATTTTTAGTACAGGATGCTTTCGTTGGCCGTTCTCACGGGTTCTTCGATTCTCCCAAAACAACCATCGGAAAAGTAGACGGGATAGAAATTAAAAGACAGGAATTTGATGATCGTGTAAAAATGATGGAGGCCCAGTACCAGCAGCAGGGCTACCGTGTGGATGAGGGTATGCGCCAGGAGATCCAGAACCAGATATGGAACGGGCTGATCAACAGGGAGATCGTTACCAATGAAGCAGGGAAGCTTGGGCTGGCATTTACTTCAAAGGAATTTGCCGATCTTCTGTTCAGTGAAGATGCGCCGCAGGAATTCAAGCAACAGTTCACCGACAGGAAAACCGGTATATATAATATAGAAGCAGCAAGAAATGCATTCAAAACACTGCAGAAAAGCAAGGATGCCGAACAGATACGCCAGGTGAATGAACAGCTTATCGACCCGATCATACTCAGCCAGCTGCAGCAGAAGTTCCTGACCATATTTACCAATGGCATTTATATACCAAAATGGCTGATCGAAAAGCAAAATGCGGAAAACGGCCAGATATCAAATATTTCATTCGTGGGATTGTCTTATGCCACAGTAGCGGATTCTTCCATAAAAGTGTCTGACGCTGAAATAACAGATTATATTCAAAAGCATAAAGATCTTTACAAGCAGGAGAAAAGCAGGGGTATTTCTTATGTTACTTTCTATGCCGGGCCTACCAAAGCGGACAGTACGAGCCTCTGGAATAAAATGGAAGAATATAAAGCGCAGCTTGCGGCAGCAAAGGATCCCGGTGCTTTTGTAACGAGGAACAGGACAAAATCAGCTTACTTCGACGGCTATATCAACAAAAGCAGGATCCAGGTACCTCAGAAGGATTCCATACTTGCTTTGAAGCCGGGAGAAACTTTCGGGCCTTATTATGATGCAAGCAGCATAACCATTGCAAAAATGATTGATACTAAGGTATTGCCGGACTCTGTGAAGGCGAGGCATATACTGATAGCCACACTTGATCCTCAAACCGGTCAGCCCACTATTGCAGATTCTGTTGCCAAAAACCGGGTAGACAGTATACAAAAAGCCATTGCCGGCGGAGCCTCTTTTGAGCAACTGGCGGTAAAATATTCTGATGATGAAGGATCTAAGCTCAGGCTTGGAGATCTTGGATATTTTCCCAACGGGCAGATGGTAAAAACATTCAATGATTTTTGTTTTGAAGGGAAAACCGGTGATAAAGGAGTTGTGAAGACAGAATACGGGTATCATTATATAGAGATAGAAGATCAGAAAAATTTTGAGCAGGCATATAAGATAGCCTACCTCGCAAAGGAAATAGAGCCCAGCGAAGAAACAGAAAATGCGGCTTCCGCTAAAGCGACACAGTTTGCTTCCTCCAGCCGCACAGAAAAGGCGTTTGACCAAACCGTAGCTAAAGAAAAGCTTAACAAGCGCATTGCCGATAATATAAAGGAAATGGATTACCAGGTTATGGGTCTGGGCGCATCCAGGGCTTTGGTAAAATGGGTATATGCAAATAAGCCCGGCACGGTATCCGATCCGCTTTCCGTTGGCGACCAGTATGTGGTGGCTGTGATCTCCGGGGAAAATAAAGAAGGGCTGCAAACAGCAGCAACAGCAAGAGTAACAGTGGAACCAGTTTTGCGTAATAAGAAAAAAGCGGGGATCCTGGCGGAAAAATTCGGGAAATATGCTAATATAGATGATGCGGCAAAAAATGCCGCACAGACTGTACAGCCGCTCGACAGCCTTCGGTTCTCCGACAATTTCAAACCCGGTCTCGGTAATGAATCCATAGTGATCGGCGCAGCTTTTGACAAGGGATACCAGTCCAAACCATCGCCTGTGCTGTCGGGCAACAACGGTGCGTATGTGGTTGCCGTTAATAGTATAGGCGCAGTACCCAATGATGCGGCAAATGTAGATGAGCAGAGAAAATCGGTGATGATGCAAATGAAGCAGACAATGGGTTACGGTCTTATGCAGGCATTAAAAGATGCGGCAAAGATCAAAGACAGCCGCCTTGAAGCCGGGTATTAACAGAGCCCCCGGCCTTCTCCAAAACCCACCTGAACTGCCGAACGGCGGCCAGGGAGAGGAGATCCTGAGCACAGCCCATGCTATTTGAAGTGTGATCGTGAATTGCAGGCAACGATAAATGTCAAACGACAGACGTGAAATTCCGCCTCTCTCTTTGTGCACCTTTGTGCCCTTGTGCCTTCGTGGTTCAGCTTCTTCTCTGTGCCCCTCCCTGTTCTTCCTGCCTCCGTGGTTCCCTGCTTTTATTACCTTTGCACTATGAGCGATGTCATTATAAACAGAGTGGCGGAAAGCGGTATCATCACCATTGACCTGGAAACTTTGTATCCGGAAGATCCTGTGCAGGTATTTGATATGAAGCCCTGGCTGTACAGGGAGCTTATCCTCAAAGAAAAAGACTTCAGGGAAGCGTTGAAAACCCACGACTGGGAACAATACAGCGGGAAGCATATAGCACTGACCAATACCTCCGACGCTATTATCCCCATGTGGGCGTATATGCTTGTAACAAGTTACCTGCAGCCTTTTGCAAAAGAGGTGATCTTCGGCGATGAAAAGCAGGCAATCCGGGCTTTGATGGCGCGCAGCATTGATGCAATGGATGCGCAGCAATATGCAGGCAAGCGTATCGTGATCAAAGGATGCGGAGATCTTTACCTGCCCGAAACGGCATATATTGCTATTACCAATAAGCTGCGCCCGGTAGCAAAAAGCATTATGTACGGAGAGCCCTGCAGCACCGTGCCGGTTTATAAAGCGGCTGCGGTGAAAAGGGAATGATGTGAGAGTGAAACGACAGACGTGAGCTCTTATACCTCCACGATACCATATTTCAGCGCCAACAGGATCAATGTTGCTTTATTGTTGACCTCAAATTTTTTGAACAAGGCATCCCGGTAATCTTCCACAGTATAAGGGCTGATAAACATTTTAGCCGCGATCCCCT
>MKWG01000022.1:39087-178119 GCA_001899685.1 Sphingobacteriales bacterium 44-15 | reverse complement strand
GTATTGTGGAGCAGCATACCAAAGCGGAACAAAACAAGGGCGCTATTGTGGGCTTTGCTTTTGAATCGTACGACGCGCTGCGCAGCAGCAACCAGGGAAAAAGCTTTTATGCTTTCTGGGACTTCCTGATATCGCGCAACGGGCAGGAAGACTGGCGAAACCTTACGGAGCAACTGTTGCTGCTGCTGGAAGATCGCGGGCTGGAAAGTGATACTAATTTTTTACAGAATATTAAATCGTTTTTGCTGGAGCAGGGTAAGTCGGTATACGATGCCAATGATAAGATGGCGGAAAAGCTGAGCCGCATTATTACGGAAAAGGAAATTGCAAGGCATCGCAGGTTGCGGCAGCAGATCAGCAGCATTAAGGAACTGGTGTTTGACCTGATGGATGAAGAAACGATAGATGCGGGGCTGGTAGTGGAAGAGGCGGCGGAAATAAAAATGACGATGGACAGGAAGCTGATGCTGGAAGAAAAAAAGACGGCGGGTGTGTTGAAACAGCCTGTTGCCGCCGTTGAAAAAATCGCAGATGTGGAACGGTTTAACCGGCTGCTGAATGCGTCGTTCATTGATAAAAAATTGTTGTGGGAAAAAGTGGAGCAGGTATTGCAGCACAGGCAAACGGCTACATTGAAGGAAATTATTGAAGCCACTTCGCTGGATAACGGCCTGGCGGAAGTGATAAGCTATTACAGCTTTTTGAAAGAGAAAGCCAAAAGGGTACAGGTGATCGGGTCGGCCGTGGAGCTGATACCATTGAATAAAGAAGCGACCAGGTTTGTGGAAGTGCCTTATTTATTATTTAGTAAATAACATTATAAATGCCTGAAAAAATATATTCGTTCACACCCGTGTTTATCAAGCTACTGAAAGGCCCGGTGGAATATTTGGAAAAAAACACTTGGGAAAAGCTGATGCAGTATAAAGCAGAGCTGACTGTTTTTTTACAGCAGTTGGGCTTAACGCTGGTACTGGATGAGCAGGATGGGTACGCGTATATAAAACACAGCGTGCAGGAAGAAGATGTGACCGGCGTAAGCTGGGTGCAACGCCGCAGCCTTACGTACGATGAAAGCGTGATGCTGGTTTTGCTTAGCGATATGATGGCGGAGTTTGAAGTGGGGGAAGCCACGCATCGCGAGCTGATAAAAAAACGCAGGGAGATAAAAGAATATGCTGAATTGTTTTTTAAGGAAAACGCCAGCCGGGTTAAAATGCTGAAGGATATAGACAGGCTGATTGACCGTGCGGAAGAAAACGGCTTTTTGGAAAGATCGGAAAATCATGATGTGGCGGATGAGCAAAAATTCCGCATTAAAAAAATCATTAAAGCCCGGGTAGACAGCGAAACATTAGAGGATTTTAAACAGCAACTTACAGCACATGCAGCTAAGCGTATTCAGCACAGATAATGAAAAAAGCGGTTTCCGGTTGCAATACATGGAAGTGTATAACTGGGGAACTTTTGATGAACAGATACATGCCATTCATCCCAATGGAGAAACCAGCCTGCTGACAGGCGCTAACGGTAGCGGCAAAACGACGTTTGTGGATGCGCTGCTCACGCTGATAGTGCCGGAAAAAAGGTACCGTTTCTACAACCAGAGCAGCGGCAGTGAAAAAAAGGGCGACCGCACGGAAGAAACTTATGTGATGGGCGGTTACGGTACGATCAACAGTGAGAGCGGCGTTACCAAAACACTGTACCTGCGCGAAAACAAAGAAGAAGCCTATAGCATACTGCTGGCGAATTTTTCCAATGAAGCCATGCAGGAAGTCACACTTTTCCAGGTAAGGTATTTTGCCAACGGCGATATGAAAAAGCTGTTTGGCATTGCGCATAAAAGCCTGCATATAGAAACGGATTTCAAACCGTTTGACCTGGGTAATGCCTGGAAAAAAAGGATAGACCAGCAATACAACAAAGGCAGCCGCAAGAATAATGTGGAGTGGTTTGACGCTGCAAGCAAATATGCCAACCGGATAGTGGACGTGCTGGGCATGCAAAGCATACAGGCGCTCACGTTGTTTAACCAAACGGTGGGCATTAAAGTGCTGGGTAACTTAGATGATTTCATCCGCACGCACATGCTGGAGCCGAGGGATATGGAATCGCTGTTCCAGGAACTGAAAAAGCACCTGGCTACTTTATTAGATGCGCAACGCAATATTGAAAAAGCGGAAGAACAGATCCGACTGCTGCAACCGGTGCAGGAGCATTTTGAGGGATTTAAAGCTCTGCAGGTAAAACAGCAAGCTGTGCAGCAATCTATACAAACGGCGGCTATATGGAAAAGCTATACGCAGGATGCTTTGCTGCAACAGGCTTTGGAGGAAGACGCGGTTCAGTTGAAAAAGCTGGAACAACAATCAACAGAATGTAAGCAAGAGATAGAAGCGCTGCATGAAGAAGAACGGGTAACGCGCAACCAGATTGACCAGAACAAAGCCGGGCAACGGTTGAAACAATTAGAGCAGGAACTGAAAGAACAGCAGGCAAAGAAAAAAGATGCAGAGAACAATTTGGCCTTGTTTACAGACTGGTGCACTACGCTGCATTTTGAAGATAAAACCGCATCGGATGAAGAAAGCTATAAGCGTATTCAGAAAGAAGTTAGCCGTGCGGGGTTGCGGCTGGAAAGGGAAAACCGCCTGAATGAAGATGATGATTTTGACGCGAAGAATTTACAGCGAAGCGCTGTTGCTGAAAAAGAACAAACAGAAGCGGAACTGAATATGCTGCTGCAAAGCAAGAGCAATATTCCCGCGCATTTGGTGCAGGTGCGCCGCGAACTGTGCAATGCGCTTAAAATAGATGTGGCTGAACTGCCTTTTGCAGGAGAACTGGTGCAGGTAAAAGCAGAAGAGCTGCACTGGCAGCCTGCGCTTGAAAAATTGCTACATGGTTTTTCGCTTCGGTTACTCGTGCCGGATAAGCATTATAAAAAAGTTACGCGCTATATCAACCAGACCAATTTACGGGCAAGGCTGGTATACTATCATGTAAAGGACACGATACCAACGCTGGCTGAAGACCAGACGGTGTATTATAAGCTGGATTTTCACCCGGATCATAAATTGTCGGACTGGGTGCAGCAGCAGGTCGTGCAGCAGTTTTCGTATGTATGCCTGGAAGATGAAAAAACCATTGAGCGCTATGATAAAGCCATCACCATTAACGGGCTGGTAAAAAACAGGGATCGTCATGAAAAGGATGACCGCCCCAATGTGAATGATGCAGGGCGCTATGTAATGGGCTGGAACAATGAGCGGAAAAAAGAAGCGCTGATCATTCGCCGTAATAAGCTGACGGATGATCTGGCAAACGCCGCGGAGATCATAGAACGATGCCGTAACCGCGCAGCAAGATTGCAAAAACAGTTTTATGCGTTGAGCCGCCTGCAGGAGCACGAAGGATTTACCGCGCTGGATATAGCCGGACTGCAGCGTATTATTCATAAAACAGAGGAGCAGATAAAAGAGCTGAGCAAAAGCAATAACCAGCTAAAAGCATTGACTTCTCAGCTTGAGCAGATATTGGCACAGCGCACAACAGCCGAGCGCAAATGGGAGACCGCTACCGGTGAAAAAACGACATTGCAAAACCGGGTGAACGCGATGCAGCAGCAGAAGGGATCGCTGCAGCCATTGCTGCAGCATATTACTGCGGAAAATAAAGATGAGCTGTTGCAGTTTCAGCAGCAGCACGCAGTGGCGCTTGGCGCGGTAAGCTTAGATACGATTGATGAAACCTATCGCGTGTTTAAAGACAAGCTGGATGCGGAAGCGCAGCAGGTGCGGCAACAGCTGTATAAAGAGGAAACGCATTTGAACCGCAGCATCAGCCAGATCAAAAATCCGTCGCCTGCCATACTGCAACGCTTCCCCGACTGGTATAGCGATGTGCAGTTCCTGCCGGATGAAGCGGCGTATGCAGACGAATTTAAAGAATGGTTGGATAAGCTTACTACGGAGAACCTGCCTAAGTATCGCCGTGATTTTGAGAATTTCATCAACGATACCATTACTTATAAAATAGGCGGATTGAATGAAGAGATGGAAAAATGGGAGCGGGAGATCAACAACAGCGTCAACAAGCTGAACTATTCGCTGAGCGCTATTAATTTTAATCGTCTGCCCGATACTTATATACAGTTGGGCAAACGTTCCGTGCCTGACGCGACAATTAAAGCGTTCCGTAATGCATTATTAGATGCATTGCCGCAGGCGGCGAACTGGCAGCAAAGTAAATTCGAGGAGAAGGCATTGCATTTCCGCCAGAAGGTGCAGCCGCTGATTGACAGCCTTGATGAAAGTGAAACCTATCGTGCGCGGGTGATGGATGTGCGTAACTGGTTTGAGTTTTGGGCGGATGAAAAATACCGCAATACGGATGAATTGAAAAAGACGTATCGCCAGATGGGACAATTGTCGGGCGGTGAGAAAGCGCAGTTGACCTATACTATTTTGTGCAGCGCTATTGCTTACCAGTTCGGTATTACCCGCGAGGGAAAGAACAGTCGCAGCCTGCGGTTTATTGCGGTGGATGAAAGCTTCAGCAACCAGGATGAGGACAAAGCGACTTACCTGATGGAATTATGTAAGCAACTGCACCTGCAATTATTGGTGGTAACGCCGAGTGATAAAATTCAGATCGTGCAGGATTATATTGCGTATGTGCATTTGGTGCAAAGGGTGAATAACAGGAATAGCGTGATGTATAATATGACGATCAAGGAATTGTTGAAAAAGAGGAAGGCGGAAGGTGTGGGGTAGAAGGAGGAAGGAATAAGGCGTAGGATTTAGAGTTGTGATAAGTGGTAAGTGATAAGTGGGCAACCCATAACTTTCAATATGAAACCTGAACAACTTGCATATCCGTAGCAGGACATGACCTTAAGGCCTTATACCCTAAACCCTACACCCTATACCTGCAACAACAACTTTAAAACTATCACAATGCGTATATTATCCATTTACATAGCAACAAGCCTGGACGGCTATATAGCAAAACCGAATGATGATCTCAGCTTTTTGAAACTGGTAGAGAAAGAAGGAGAAGATTATGGGTATGCATCATTTACATCAACCATTGATACCATCATTCTCGGCAGAAAAACTTACGACTGGGTGCTGAAAGCCACTGGGACTTCTCATTATGATAATGGGGAAAGGGATGTATATGTTATTACAAGAAGCACAAGACCGAAAGTTGGTAAAACAAACTTTTACACCGGGAGTCTTCCGGAATTGGTTCGGCAACTGAAAAGTGGAAAAGGTAAAAATATTTATTGCGACGGCGGTGCCGAAATAATAAACGAACTTTTAAAAGATGATCTTATTGACGAGATGATCATTTCGGTCGTTCCTGTATTGCTTGGTAACGGAACAAGGCTTTTTAAAGACGGCAGACCCGAACAATGGCTTGAGCTGGTGAGTACAAAATCGTTTGGCACCGGGTTGGCGCAACTGCATTACAGGCGGAAACGATCCTATTGAAAGACCAAAGCAAAAAGAGAGAGTCCTGTTAATATTATACTATGATCGAAGCATATCAGCAACAACTTATCAAATACTATAAGGGATATCTGAGAGATATTATTTCAGGGAAGCCTTTTAGCGCTGTAGTGCTTCGGGGTGAAAAGAATAAACCAACAACAACTGTTGAGCTGCATAGAGCAATTGCTTTGTTCCAGAAAAATGAAAAAACAGCGCAACGCAGAGGCTGGACAATAGCATGGGAAGACTGGAGCAGCAAAAAGCTGGGTAAGCAAAAATGGGTATCTACAATTATTGTGGATACGGAGGAAGATTACCTGCACCTGTTACAAAAAGAGGAGGAAGCAGCCGCCTTTAAGCATCAGTTGCAGATTTTGCTGGACTGGCAGCCGGCTATTCAATCTTTCTTAATGGATAAACCAGAAAGGGTGCTGGATTTAAAAATAGTGTGGAGCGGCCTGCAAAAAGTGGTTGATCATTTGCTGGCGCATGATGTAAGCAATCATTATATACGCAGCATCCCTGTGCCGGTTCATACCAAGTTTATTGAGGCTTACCGGCCAGTTATATTTTCACTTTTGAAAGCTATCGCCCCGGAAAAATATACTGTTGACTCCACTACGCTTGATGAGCTGTTGTTATTAAAGCAAAAGCCGCACCTGTACCCGATCCGCTGGCTTGATAAAACGATAGCAGAGCAGTTCATGCATGGCATGGAAATTACGGGTGTAACAGTTGACTGGCTGAAGCAAATTAACTGGGATATTAAAGAAGTATGGCTGGTGGAGAATGAGACCAACCTGTATCTGATCCCGGAAAGAAAGAACGCGATAGCTATATTCAGCAAGGGTAAGGCAACGCATAGCCTGAAGGATGTGCCTCTCCTGGCAAAAGCTCAATTGTTTTATTGGGGCGATCTTGATGAAGAGGGATATAAAATGCTGAATGCCATGCATGGCTATTATCCCCATAACCTGCAAAGCGTGTTTATGGATGAAACAACTTTACTGCGACATGCGGGTGAAATGGGTAAGCAGGATGCTGTATACAAAACCGTTTCATTAGAATATCTGACCAGGGAAGAACAGGCTGCTTTTAATATCCTGAAATATCACAACGGCAGACTGGAACAGGAAAGGATACGGCAGGATTATGTGGTGGAGGTGTTGGGTAAAATATCGTAGAATGGGCTTATGCCAGCAAGTTATTTTGAACCACAAAGACACTAAGACACAAAGGGTGCATGAAAGATTTGTCGTTTATAGTTCGTAGTTCTCTACTAATACAAGAATATGTGCCCAAGCCCGTTCATGTATTCAGTTCGTATAGTTATATTTCCTCCCTGGTACCAATTTAGAAAAACCCTTGTGTTTTATGAGTGTTGCCACAATAACATAACGTTAACACTCGTTTAGACTCCGAACTTAAAAAATATTAATACCATGAAAAAAACATTTATCGCTTTGTTTGCTATCACTATGATAGGCGGAACTATTGTAAGTTGTAAGAAAGACAAAAAAGATTGTTCAGCTGCTATAAAAAAAGCTGCAGATGCTGCTATAGCTTTCGGTCAGGAGCATTCTATTGATAATTGCAATACTTACAAAGCTGCAATACATGAACTATTGGAAGGAGATTGCGCCGGATCTATTTCTGCTGAGCAGAAAACAACATACCAGGAAGCACTGGATGATCTTGATTGCGACCCAAGATAAACTTCAACATATTTTATTCAGGCGCCTTTGTTATCCAAAGGCGCTTTTTTGTTTTTATAGTTCCTCGTACTGACACAAAGTTGGTAGCCTTCAATTGATCGCTGCTAAGTCGCTTATCTTTCCTACGTCAGGAAAATAAGCAATCAATAATCATTATTGATCAAAATCCAATGAACTTGAATGAGGTTGAAAGATCACCTTTGGGTTTTGTTTTTTTACACACTCTACAAATTGCTCAAAACTTCCATCATACACCGGTATAAAACGGACTGAAAATTTTTTATCATCAAGGTCAATATATTTTAACTTCCAGTAATGCTGCATATTAAGTGTCGTCATAGTGAGCTTAATAGTAGTAAGACAATTGAATGCTTACCTCTTTTAATATGTACGCATTGGTCGTCAAAGTCAATTACCAACTTATTTTTGATAAGATAGACTGACAGCCATACGAGCAAAATCCCTGAGAGGGAAAGAAGAATATTTCTGACCGGGTAGGGCTGAAAAATAAAGCGTAGATTGTACGACATTAACAACCCGGCTATTAATAGTACAGCTTCGATTGAATAGTCCTTTCTTGATATTCTTCTATACATGGGTATTACAGACAGAACTTTGACGTTTATCGTTTGTCTTCTGACGCCTATCGTTTTCCTCAGCGATCTATCACCCCAATTCCTTCGCCGAGCCGTCTGCATAGCCCACTATCACTTTTTTTGCCATGCCTACAAAAAGTCCGTTTTCCACCACGCCCGGGATGGCGTTGATCTGCTGAGCGAGTAAGGCGGGATCAGGAATGGCGTTGAAGTGACAATCCAGTATCTGGTGACCGTTATCTGTAATATATACCTGCCCGTCTTTTTCCCGGAGTACGGGTCTGCAGCCCAAGCGTTGCAAATGCCGCGCTGTATGCTCCCGCCCGAAAGCCAGCACTTCTACCGGCAAAGGAAACCTGCCCAAAACATCTACCAGCTTGCTTTCATCCGCTATCACAATAAACTCCCTGCTGGCTGCCGCAACAATTTTTTCCCTCAGCAGTGCACCACCACCACCTTTGATGAGATTTAACATAGAATCTACTTCATCGGCGCCGTCAATATCAATGTCTATATATTCCACACTATCGAGACTGCTCACTTTAATTCCTTTTTCTGCTGCAATCGAAGTGGTGCTTTCGGAAGTAGCTACCGTTGTAATCTTCAGTCCCTGCGCTACCCGTTCGGCCAGGTAATGTATTGCCCAGTAAGCAGTAGAGCCGGTGCCTAATCCCACTATCATACCATCCTGTATATAGCCTACGGCCTTATATGCAGCCGCTTGTTTTGCATTCATTTTATTGTATTTCCCGGTAATATAAATCTTTGGCTTCTACCATCATGCCAGGGTTATGCACCTGTATTGCGAATTTCCCGCTTTGATATTCACTGTCCCTGTAGCTCATTACAAGCTGGTCCTTCACCCATATATTAATACTGTCGTCAACAGCTCTTACCCTCATCGCAAACCATTCCCCGTCTTTTGTAAGCAGCGCGGAAGCCTTGCCAGTCGGCTTACCAGGTTTCCAAAGCCATCCGGTATAAGCATCCTGGCTGTTGCAAATCTGCGCTTCATATCCGCGGGGAAAACCATCAGGGTCATCTTCCGGTTCATGCGCCCTGAAATACAACCCGCTGTTTGCTCCCTTACCCAGGTCGGTTATTTTAAACATACCCTTCACTTCAAAATTCTTCACCACCGGAGCTGCATATAAGTGTCCTCTTCCGCCTTCACCGGTTATCCTGCCATTTTTTACCTGCCAATGGGCATTGCCGCGGTTCGTCCAGCCTTTTAAATCCTTGCCATTGAAAAGAGGCTGCCATTGAGGCTGGGATATCCATGCTCCGCCAAAAACAGCGATGCAAAGTAACAGAATTAGTTGTTTCATATAAAGCTTTACGAGTGAACAAGTATGAGTATTCCTCAAAGAGCATATCATCTGCGGCAGATACCCAAGCCCGCCGGAATTCAATCAAGTCCCCAGGTCTTTCCTTTCATTGTGGCAGGCACGCCCTCTTTCAACCATGGGGCGGGGCGGTCGCCTTTTAACAGCCAGTCAAAGAACTGTTGCTCTCTTACCTGGATGTCTTTACGATTCTTCCGTTGCACAAGATTATGCGCTTCACCATTATAGTTGAGCAGCCATACCAGCTTATTCAGGCGCCTGAGCCCGGTAAACAATTCAATCCCCTGGTACCAGGGTACCGCGCCATCATTATCATTGTGCATGATCACCAACGGGGTTTGTACTTTGGGTAAATAGAATAAAGGTGAATTTTGCATATACAACTGTGGCTTCTCCCACAAGGTAGCTCCTATACGGCTCTGTGTTTTTTCGTACTGGAACTGCCTGTTCACCCCACTCTCCCACCGGATGCCGCCATAAGCACTCGTCATATTGGCTACAGGCGCTCCTGCCCATGCAGCCTTGAATAATTTCGTTTGTGTAATGACGTAAGCCGTCTGATAACCGCCCCAGCTTTGTCCCTGTATGCCCAGGCGGGTGCTGTCAACCCATCCCTTCTTTGCCAGCGCTCTTATACCGCTTACTATATAGTCGTATGCGCTTTTTCCCGGATAGCCGATGGTATAAGAAATGTCCGGCACAAAAACGATATAGCCCCGGCTTACAAAGAACGAAATGTTCAGCTTGCTGGGTGTGGGAGCCGGCGGGATATAATTATATAAGCCGTCGCTCAGCTTTTCATAAAAATAGCAGATGGCGGGATACTTCTTTTTCGGGTTGTAATCTTCCGGCTTATACACGATACCCGTTGCCGGTTTACCGTTATATGCCTTCCAGGTAAACAGCTCGGCAGTTCCCCAGTTGTATTTTGATTGCTGCGGATTAATATGGCTCAACTGTACCTCCTTCTGCCACGCGTTGTTTACATACAGGTCGGGAGAAGCAATATAGCTTTCTTTCGTGTATACAAAAACGTTAGCATTTGCCGATTTGAGCGGAGAGTGGTCGAGTGTATAGGGACCGCTCATAATACTCACAGGCTTTGCATCGCTTACAAACTTGAGACCGGCAAACCCGGATTGTTTATTCACCTCATTAAAGGTGCTCAAGAGTAATTCCTGGGAAGGAGCAATAGATGTTTCTTCAGGATCAGTCTGAATATAGCTGTATCTTGTTTTGTTTTTTCGTCCAAGCCGTTCAGTAATATTGATTGGCTTCACTACATCGGCAGGATCAACCTGCCATATATCATAACGGTCATACAATAGCACAGCGAGGTCGCTTTGCGTCCATGCCATTACACCATAAGATGTAGGGTCGGCAGGCATATCAAACTCCTCGTCATATAGTTTAACCGCTATAGCTGAAGAAATATTTTTTGTAATACCTTTTTTCCAGGTATAATATGCGTGAGACTTTGCATCATACCAAAAGATATACTTTCCGCCGGGAGACATGGTTGCAGCTCCTGCCAATGCCTTTTTCACCAAAGCACGCGAACCATCTTTTGCACTGATAGCATAGAGATCTTTTAAGGTTTGTCCTTCCCATTGCATAGCAACACGCCTCCCGGTATCTGTGATACCGAGAAAGGTATCGCCGTCACTATCTGCGTCTGTTATCACGGCAGGGATACCTTTATCAGCGAGCTGCACATAGCGTTTATTGCTAAGATCTACCATGGACAAATAGCTTTGCTTCAGCTCGCGATCAAGATTTTTTAGCTGCACAGTCTGCAGGTAGTCATCTTTATAATTCCAGATATCGAGCTTCACCAGGTCAATGTCTATCAATGAAGTGTCTTTGGGTGGGATTGTGGGCGCTGATCCGGCAAACAGGCGCTTTCCTGATTTGCTGAATTTCAATACAGCATTTTCGCTTATCCCCCATCCTATCGGCATACCTGCTATATCCTTATCTGCCAGCATCACGGCTGTATCATAGCCGTTTTTCCAGTACCAAAGCTTATAAAACCGCTGAAGCGATGCATTGCTGCTGTCTCTCTCTGCGGTAAAGGCAACCTGGTATCCATCATCATCCATTGCAAAGTTGCGGAAATCATTTCCGCCCGACTGGATAGTATCAAAACGGTTTTCCGCCGTCCTGAAGACAGTTACAACAGCTTTGCGCAGTGAATCCTTTTTGTCTTTCGTTGTTTGCAGCAAAAGTATATTCCCATTTTTACTCCACAGGTATTCATTTACCAATGGCACGGTATAGCGCTGCCCGGTCTGAATATTATAAATGGTCAAAGATTTGCCTTCTTCTATGTTGCCGGAACTACCATTGTCGCCAGGGGGTAAAAAGTCTTCTTTTGCAGATAAGCCGCTGTGATCTTTGATAACAGGAGGGTTTGTGATCTTCTTTCTATGTTTAGCCTGTTCCGGCGTAGGAGCCGGCTGATGGCTCCGGGCAGAATCAATCATCTTAGCAACAGAATCTACCCTCTGCTTTCTCTCAGAAGTATCTTTTGATGGCTTTTCCAGTTGCCATGCTACCCACTGCCCGTTTTTCTGCGGCACTTTAAAAGATATAACATCCGCTATCCTGGCAATGCTGTCTTTTCCCAGCTCCAGCATGCCAAGCGAATCTTTAGGGAAGTCCTCCGGCTTTTCTTTTTTTATCCGTGCCTGGCGGGTATCGTTGTAAAACGGCTTTATTTTAAATATTACAAACCGGCTGTCGTCGGTAATAACCGCAGCGTATCCGCGCGGTATGGTATTTTTATATACCGCGTCTGCAGACTGCACTATCAGTGAGCCGTCTCCCTCCTGCGGGGAAACAACATATACCATCCATTTACCGTCGTTGCTGATCTTTTTTTCGCTGATGTTTTGCCATCCGTCATATACAGTATGATCAAGGGGTAGTTTACTTTGGGAATACGCTGTGATCGCTGTAAAAAAACAGGCTGTAAAAAAAAACTTTCTCATTCCTCCATTTTTAGAACCGGTGCAATAATAAGCATTAAGTGTGCCTGTCTGAAGCTAGTGCTATGTCAAACGTGAAATGTGAGACGTGAAACATTCTTTCACCTTTATCTCCTGCCTGCCATGGTAAACCGGTAGGCAAGTCTCACATTTCACGATAACACGCAGACCATAATTTGCTTGGCTTAGCACTAGTTGCATTTCAATTTTCGCAGGCGATATGTGTGTAAAAATACAGTATCAATTTAATACCTCGGCATGTATACGGGAGGAAACCGGGTCGGTATTATTGCGTACTTTCCGGCGGTAATTTTTAAACATGCTTTGCCACTGTATTTTGAGCACTCCAAGTATTCCTTCCTTGACAATATTCTTGTTCATCTTGGAAGTACCGAATTTACGGTCTACAAAAGTTATTGGAATTTCTATTACCTTAAAACCCAGCTTCCATGCGGCAAACTTCATCTCAATCTGGAAAGCATAGCCCACGAAATTTATTTCGTCAAAATTGATCGTTTCGAGCACTTCCTTCCTGTAGCACACGAATCCCGCGGTGGGGTCTTTTACAGGCATCCACGTGAGCAGCCTTGTGTACAAGGCGCCTCCTTTAGAAAGCACATTCCTTTCCCAGCCCCAGTTAACGGTTTTACCTCCCTTTACATAACGGGATCCCACTACCACATCAGCGCTTTTGCGACATGCCTGGTAAAGCCTCTCCAGATCGGAAGGAGCATGGGAGAAATCAGCGTCCATCTCGAAGATATATTTATAACCGCGATCTACCGCCCACTTGAAACCATGAATATAGGCAGTGCCCAATCCCTGCTTGCCGGTACGCACTTCAAGGAAAAGCTGGCCGGGATAAACAGGCTGGAGAGACCGGACAGCTTCAGCCGTTCCATCGGGAGAGTTATCATCCACCACCAGCACGTGAAAATCAAGCTTCATATCAAGAACAGCCAGGAGGATCAGCCGGATATTTTCGCTCTCATTATAAGTAGGTATTATGACCAGTTTTTCCAAAGGATAATGCTGTTTTTAGCTATAAAAATACGGTATGCCTTTTTTTAAAAATGATAGTTTTTCTTTTTACGCTTTCTTTAACAGGGAACGCTTTAATATCTCGGTCAGCTTCTGCTTGGTATGCATTGCAAAATCGCCTTTCATCATCCAGTCATAATATTGGGGCTCTGCTTTCAGCACTTCAGTAACCGGACGTCCTTTATGCTTTCCGAAATTAAAGATTTCCACGCCATTTTCCATCACAAACCTGCGGGCAAAATCAACAACAGGTTCATGCCCGACAAATTTTATAACAGACTCCACAGAATTGCCTAATTGGGGATACCGCGCCAACTGGGAAACCAGGATATCGCAGGTAGCAGCAGCATCGGCCTCGGCACTGTGCGCATTATCAAGTATTTTGTCGCAATAAAATTTATATGCAGCGCTCAGCGTACGGGGTTCCATCATATGATATACTTTCTGCACATCAAGCATCTGCCGGTCGGCAATATCAAAATCCAGTCCCGCCCTCAAAAACTCTTCTACCAGCATAGGCAGATCAAACCGGTTGGAATTATAGCCTGCCAGGTCGCAATGATCAAGGAATTGTCTTATTTCATTTGCCACCTGCCTGAAAGCAGGCGCATCCTTTACCATCTCATCAGTAATGCCATGCACGTCGGAAGATGCCTTCGGGATAGGCATTTGCGGATTGATCAACTTTCTCTTCACAACTCTCGTGCCATCTGTCTGCAACCTGACTATGGCTATTTCAACAATACGGTCTACTGAAAGGTTGACACCTGTCGTTTCTAAATCAATAAAAGCCAGCGGCCTGGTCAATTGTAATGGCATGCGAGAAATAGTTAATTTGAAAACTCGGCAAACTTCGGAAATTCTTATGAAACTTAAGATTTTGGTTTTAATATAAAAGACCTTTTGTCTTTCCATTCACGACCACTCTATTCCTCGCACAGAAGCCCTGCAAAAAAATCAGGCGCTGATCTCACAGCATTGCAACCGGCACCGGTCTGCCTTATTGTTGATAAATGATAAATAATACAAGCGCATTTTACACAAGAAAACTATAATCTCCTGATAAATACTGTATTGTTAATGCTAATTCACTATTATCCAGGCTCAATTACAAGTATTAACTTGTTTGTTTGGCATATAGTTTGTTTTTTTGCTACATACCTGCATCACGGTATATCCAATCCCCTTTTTGAAAAAGAATAGTTATTATTTCCTACTCCTACGAGCGCCAGCTTGGAAATGTTATTCAATTACCAAAAACTTTTAAAAATGAAAAAGCTTTTTGCAATCGTATTGTTGGTTATTGCCTTAGGAGCTACTTTAACATCCTGTACTGCTTCAAGGGGAGGCTGTAAAGCTACGGCGGGTATGGTAGGATACAGATAAAAGATCAACAGGACCCAATTACAACACAGACAGGGCTTCCATTCCGGGAGCCCTTTTATTTATAAAAAAATCCCGGTTTAAACCGGGATTTTTTTATAAATCTATTCAACGAAAAAGCTTAGTTATAATGCAATTTCAGGTCTACGCGACGATTCTTTGCGCGTCCTGCAGCAGTCTTATTATCTGCAATAGGACGATCCTGACCGTAACCGGCAGATACCAGCCTTGACGCATCAACGCCTTTTGAAGTAAGATAATCAAGCACAGACTTAGCTCTCTGCTCACTGAGCACCTGGTTCTTATCCGGCTTACCTGTATTATCCGTATGACCTTCTATATCCAGCTTAAGATTTGGATCTTCATTCAGGATCTTCACTACTTCATTAAGAGATTTGAAGGATTTGGTGAGCAGCTTTGCACTACCTGTAGCAAAGAATACATTCTTGGCGGCTACATCAATTCTCTTCCTCACTTCTTCCTTTATTTCAGGGCATCCCTGGTTGCTGGCAGGTCCGGCCAATGCAGGACATTTATCTTCTTCATCATTTACACCATCACCGTCAGAATCAGGTATGGGGCACCCCTGGTATTTGGCAACACCAGCCTCGTTAGGACATTTATCTTCCTCGTCGTTTATACCATCGTTATCCGAATCAGGTATCGGGCAACCCTGGTATTTAGCAATACCTTTCACTTGCGGGCATTTGTCGTCTTTATCAGGAATGCCATCGCCGTCAGAATCAGGGCAACCATTGAATGCTGCCAGTCCGGGTACATCAGGACATGCATCAAGAGAGTCAACAATACCATCTTTATCTGTATCAGCAGGAGGCGGAGGAGGTGGTGGCGGTGCAATTACCTTAGGCTCTTTCTTATCAAACAAAGATCCTGCTATGCCAAAGCTGTAAAACAAATGATTGGCAGCAGTGGCATCAGTAACGGCTACACGGTATTGAGCATTAATATTGATAAACGCCTGGTCAAGCAGGTTTACCTGTATGCCTAAACCCAGCGGCACATATGCGCCAAAATAGCCGTTCCAGTGAGACCCGCCCACACCGGCTGTAAGGTAGGGAGATACCCAGTATTTGTCGCTTAATAATTTAGCGTTTACATTAGCATCAAGCTCAGCAAGCAACTTGTCATTACCGCTTGAAGTCTTATTGGGAATAGGATAACTTACGAATGTACCCCCCAGGCGACCCATAAAATCCAGATGATCGGTAAGCCCCTGGAAATACGACAAGGCCAGTCCCGGGCTCATGCGGCCGGTCTTATACCATTGTTTGTCTTTCAACACCTGGTTAAGGGAAGTATTCTTCAGGTCCTGGGCAGTTTGAAAATCGTGGAAAGTAAATGCAAAACCGAAAGCCGGTTGTTTCTTATAAGGGTTTTTAATACCATTTTCCTGAGCAAAAGCAGTTGTGAGCATACAAGCTGCGAGCATTGTCAAAATTGGTCTTCTCATAAAAGTGTAATGTTTAATTTAAAGTTATGCAAAGGTATATCGTCGGTTTTTAATACTCCAAAAATTATTCTGTTTACTCAGAAAGATGCTTACCGCGATCCACCACTTCCACTTTTACTTTCGCAAGCCCTCTTTTCAGGAAACCAAGCTTTTTCGCTGCTGCTTTGGAAATGTCTATCAGGCGCTTATTTTTAGGGTGCATCCTGTCGGTAATCTGTACTATGACGGATTTATTGTTCCGAAGGTTGCTTACCCTGACCCAGGTTCCTAAAGAAAGTGTGTTACTTGCAGCAGTGAGCTTATTTTCATCAAATTTTTGACCGTTCGCCATTACTCTGCCCTGGAATTTTGCTCCATAGTAGCTGGCTGTGCCTGTTTTTACATAATGTGAAGCCTGTTTGGTTTTAGAAGGGGCGCTTTTTTGCGCATAGAGAGAGGATAATGAAGATATCAGAATGGCGTATATCAACAAAGTTTGTTTCATCATTTTAAAGGCTTCTATATATGCACAATACGTGTTTTTTAATTATATAAAGGCCACACGGAAGAGTAGCGCTCAAGAAAATGATCAACTTAAAAACAACGTAATGCACCGGTGTTATGTCAAACGTGAAATAGCAGACCTGCCGGCGGCACCGGCAGGCAGATGATAAATGTGAGATCCTCACATTTATCGTCTCACCTTTCACAAAGAAATACGAAAAATTATTGTTGACATAGCATTAGAACGAAGCCAGCACTTTTCTATTATACAGGTATTGCTCCCGGATCAGCTTGTCTTCTGCATAAATATCATCATACATTACAATGCTCCCGTCTTTTGTACCGCAGGTAAAATAGCGGATATAGATAGGAAGCCTTTTTGAAAAAGCGACAGTGTGCTTTTCTTTACGTTTCATCCAGGCATTCAGGGTGTCGGGCTTATATCGCACGCTGTCATTCTTTACAAGATACTGATATAATTTTTTCCATTCCTGCACCCGCACACACCCGTGGCTAAGCGCTCTTTCTTTTTTGGAAAATAACCACCGGGCATTGGTATCATGTAAATATACACTGTATTTGTTACGGAAATTAAATTTGATCACACCGAGCGAATTGTCATCCCCTTCTCTTTGTTTCAATTGATAAGGGAAATTATTTTTATTCAGCCTGAACCAATTGATGGTATGCGGATCTATAATACTGTCATTGCGGTCTACCACCATCAGGTTTTGCTTATCAAGATATTCTACTTTGCGTTGTATCTGCGGAAGCATTTCCTTGAAAATAATGCTCATAGGAACAGTCCATTGCGGGAAAATAACAAAGTTGGTCAGTTCGCTCGTAAGAGCCGGCGTCCGTGTTTTAGGATTGCCAACAATTACTCTTGACGCTATTCTGAGGGTATCATCATCCCACACTTCCAGCCGGTATGCAGGCAGGTTGACGAAAGCATAACGTACAGGCATACTGTCGGGCATCAGCTTATAGCGGTCAAGGTTGATCGCTATCCTTTTGAACTTTTCAGCATCGGTATTATTCAGCTCCCCAACCACTGCGGGACCGGCTTTCCCGTCTACTTTAAGCCCCTTATCTGCTTCAAACTGACTGACAGCCTCCGTAATACCGGCAGTATCTACAGGGAGATTATCAGAAGCAATATATTTGCCTTCATACAACCTTGCCCGGAGCTGTGTCAGAAATGCCGCAGAATCCTCAAAAGGATATATAATATAGGTATATTCTTTACGGTCCATTGAATCAAGAAAGCCTTTCAAAGCCTCCCTTATAGCATGATATTCTTTGTAAGAAGGCTCAAGGGATTCCATCACCGGGGTTATCCCGTTTTCGTGCTGTACCCTTTGAAGCAATGCCATTCCAAGCGAATCATTGAAAAGGGTATCCTTTCTTAATGTAATGCTATCGTGCTGCAGCCTCCCTATCTTGACATCTTTTGCCATCTGCACAAATGCATCTGTCAGCATGATATCAGCACGGGCCCACAGCGCCGCATCCTTCATGGCAGCGGAATCAGTTTTTAGCGCATGGTGAATGCTGTTTAACTGCACATAATGATAATCTGCCGGGAACAACCCGAACGATTCACTGTTTTTTATAAACCCCAAAAGCGAATCGGCCACTGGCGTCCATTGTTTCTCCAGGCTCCATGTCCGTAACGCTTCCCTGCCGGCATACCATTTTTTTATAAAGCCGGGCTGGGAGAAACTGACGCTGTCATTCAACACGCCTTTATTATCCGTAATGTAAGCAACGATATCGGCAATATTTTCATTGACCTTTTTATTAAGATCCTCAGGCTTCTTTACTATTTCTACCGGCTTGGGCTTCTCCGGTGCATTGCAGGCATATACAGCCCCCAGGAACAAGCATAATAATATCCGGGCACTATATTGTTTTGTCATGCGCTTGAAAAAATTCAAATCAGGAAGATGCATTATCTTAACAAAAGGTTGGGTGTAGTGTAGAATAAAGTGCAAAATAATAAAAGCCGGTATTGGCAGGAAATAAGAACGGATTTTTTACAATTTTGTTTTCAGCCTTTTTACTATATATGCTCAAAAGCAGCGACCTTATAGATATATGATAATTAAAACTTTAGCGTACCTTCAAACGGGTGTATTTCAATTTTTCGCTCCTGCACAACTTTCCGGCCGGCAAGACACCGAACGGTAGCGGGTTCTGCAGGCAGGTGCCTGCCAGTCCGGTAGACAGGCCACCACGAGCCTGCGAAAAATTCACCCTCTTCAAACTCTTTAATGCATTATGGAAAAAGGATGGCTTGCAGATAAAAAAATTGTGATCATTGGCGGCACCACCGGCATGGGGCTTTCTGCCGCAAAAACATTTGTGGCAGAAGGGGCAGCAGTAGTGGTAGCAGGAAGAAACGAGCAGAGTTGCGAAGCTGCAACAGCAGCAATAGGCAAGCGGTCTGTGGCGTTTTGCGGGGATGCAACACATCCGGATACGGCTATAAAAGCTATTGAAGAGTGCGCAAATGCTTTCGGCAGTTTTGACGGCTTGTACCACGTGGCAGGCGGCAGCGGCAGGAAAATGGGAGACGGACCACTGCATGAGCTCAGCCTGGAAGGATGGAATAAAACATTTGAGCTGAACCTTACCTCGCTCATGCTGTCAAACCAGGCAGCTATAAGATGGTTTTTGCAGCATAATACAGGTGGTGCTATTGTAAACATGAGCTCCGTGCTGGGAACCTACCCCTCTCCTGTTCATTTTGCCACGCATGCTTACGCAGCATGCAAATCTGCCGTAACCGGATTTACAAAATCAATTGCGGCATATTATGCTAAAAATAATATACGCTGCAATGTCATAGCCCCGTCGCTTATAGCAACACCTATGTCGCAGCGGGCAGCAGGTAATGAAGCGATCATGTCTTTTATCAAAACCAAACAGCCTCTTGATGGCGGGCGTATAGGCCAACCGGAGGATATAGACGGGCTGGCATGCTATTTCCTCTCAGATCACAGCAGGTTCACTACAGGACAGGTAGTGTATGTAGACGGCGGATGGAGCGTGAGCGAAGGCCAGTTACATAACGATCAAACAACCCGGTATGAAAGCGATAGGCATTGATCTTGGGGGAACAAATATCAAAGGAGTGCTGGCAGATGCCAATGGGCAGATACTAAAAGCCATACAGTTGCAAACGAATGAAAAGGAGGAACGGCACTGGAAAACAAGCATTAAAACACTGGTACAAACCCTGCAGGAAAATCATGGGCAGCCGGGCATACCCGTAGGGGTTTCTGCACCCGGACTGGCGGGAAAAAACAACGACCGTATTGTATTGATGCCCGGAAGGCTTGCCGGGCTGGAGCATTTTGTATGGAGGGATTTCCTGGGAACGCCCACATGGGTATTGAATGATGCGCACGCCGCGTTGATAGCCGAAACCAGTTTTGGCACCGGTAAGGGATATGCAGATGTCCTGATGCTGACGTTGGGCACAGGTGTAGGCGGGGGGGTAATGATCGGGGGAGAGCTGCACCAGGGATTGCTCAACAGGGCGGGACATGTAGGGCATGTTTCGCTGAATGCCGACAGTGATGCAAGGGATATCACCAATATGCCGGCAAGCCTGGAAGATGCCATAGGAGATTGCAGTATTGAGCAACGATCCTTTGGCAGGTTTACATCTACCCATGGTCTGCTCGAAGCGGTAAGGCGCGGAGACCGGCTTGCCGTATATACCTGGCTGCATTCGGTAAAAAAGCTTGCAACGGCATTATGTTCCTTCATCAATATACTGTCTCCCGAAATAATCATCCTGGGGGGTGGTATTTCCCGTGCAGGAAAAGATCTTTTTGAACCGCTGGCGGAGTTTATGAATATCTTTGAATGGCAGCATTCCGATACGCGCACCCCCGTAGTGCCGGCAGTATTTGATGAATATTCCGGCGCCGCAGGCGCAGCAGGATTTGCGCTGAGAAAAAATCAACAACATAACAGCAAAGTATGAACGTAATACAGGATTTCCTGCAACAATCAAGGAATATCATTAACACTGTGGAAGCGCAGGCAAACGAGATAGCGCAGGCGGCCCAATGGTTTGCGGCAAGCATCCTCAAAGGAAAGATGGTGCATGTATTCGGCTCCGGGCATAGCAGGATAATGGTAGAAGAAATGTGGCCCAGGTATGGCTCCTTTCCCGGCTTCAATCCTATTGTTGAATTATCGCTTACTTTTCACAACCTGGTAGTGGGCGCTAACGGTCAGCGCCAGGCGATGTTTTTGGAAAATGTGGAAGGACTGGCAGAAAGAATACAGCGTAATTTCGACATTACGGGCGATGATACCGCACTGATCATTTCATCGAGCGGCAGCAATATTGTGCCAATAGAAATGGCTGAGCTTTTTCAGCAAAAAAAAGTAAAGGTGGTAGCCATCATCACGCAACAGCATGCTGCTGCATCAACAAGCAAAAGAAAAGACGGAAAGAAATTAGGCGATTTTGCCGATCTGGTGCTTGATACCGGAGCGCCTGCCGGTGATGCCATGGTATATATACCCGGGCTGGAAACGCCGGTGTCCCCCGGTTCTACCGTTGGCGGAGCGCTGCTGGTTAATACAATAAAAGCTGAAGTAGCCAGGCTGCTGACTGAAGCAGGACATCCTCCCAAAGTACTGACAGCAGCTTGTATTGTGGGGGCAGAAAAGGCAAAAACACTATTTGAAAGCGCTTATGATGAACATGCGCACAGGCTTGCAAAACTATATGCCAACGTCGGCAGATAAATATACAACAATATGCATCATCTTATCAGAACCACTGTAGTAGGAAGCTATCCTTTTCCGGGGTGGCTGGAATTTGCTTCGCAGCATCTTGATCAATTTGGTCCCGCTGATATTGAAGAGATGATCGACGATGCAGTAGTTGCTGCCATACACGACCAGGTAACTGCCGGGCTGGATGTGATCACCGACGGAGAACAAACGCGGCTGGATTTCAACCTGTCTTTCTATGGCTATATCAAAGGTATTTCTCCCAACGAATCAGAAACCCGTCGTTTTGGCCCTGCCGCACACGATCAGCGCGGTAAACACAATATAACGGAAACGCTTACCGCCCCCGAAGGTTTGGGTGTGGTAAAAGAATATCTCCGCCTGAAAAGATTAGCGCCTGCCGGCCCGGTATTGAAAGCCAGTGTACCGGGACCTTATACGCTCAGCGGAAGATTGCTCCCTAATAAGATGTATAAAGACCGCTACGCGATAACCGATGCATTACTGCCTATGGTGAGAAAAGAGTTGGAAGAACTCGTAGAGGCAGGTTGTACAGAGATCACCGTAGATGAACCTTCTATGAGCTGCTATGCCTACAAGGAAGATACCAAACGCTTTGTAAAAATATTCAACGAAACCGTAGAGGCGGTCGTTGGAAAATGTAATCTTTCCACGCATTTATGCTTTGGGAATTTCAAGGGAAGACCTGTCGGTTACAGGAGCATTAAACCCATGCTGCCTGATTTCCTTGACCTTAAGGTGAATGAAATCCATATAGAGATGGCAAACCGGGAATTTGCAGAAATAGAATTGCTGGAAACCTTTGCCTCGCGTATGAATGTAGCAGTAGGCATCATTGACGTAAAGAATTATTATATTGAAACAGTAGAGGATGTGGTTGCCCGTATCAAAAGATGCCTTGACTATATCCCTGCGGAGAAATTATCTGTAGCGCCAGACTGCGGGCTGAGCCAGACAGCAAGGTGGGCGTCGAGGCAAAAGCTGGCGAATATGGTGAAGGGGGCGAAAGCAGTGAGGGTGATGCTGTGAGGGGGGGGTGAATGGTGAATAGGCAATAGTGAATGACGAATAGTGAAACGGCAGACGTGAGAGGTGAGAGATGAAACGTGAGAGGTGACAATTGAAACGCTAAAGGTTAAGTAAGCGCCAAAGATAGAAGGTGGACACTTCAGGCGCAAGGCAACCTGAAACCTGAAACCCGTAACCTGAAACACAAAGACACCAGTCCACAAAGTTTCACAAAGGAATAATAACCACTCATGATCCCTGCTATAAAAAAAGATGAAGCATTCATTGATGAAGTAAAGCATTTTGAGAATGATGCCGCCAACTTTCATCTCTGGTGGCTGGGGCAAAGCGGGTATCTTATTGCATGGCAGGGAAAGAAAATATTGATTGACCCTTATCTTTCCGATTCGCTGACGGCAAAATATGCCGATACCAATAAGCCGCATATCCGCATGAGCGAGCTGGTGGTGAGGCCGGAGCTGCTGACAGGCATCAGCATCGTCAGCTCCAGCCATAATCATACGGATCATCTTGATGCAGCCACGCTTATTCCCGTTATACAAAATAATCCCGGCATCAGCTTTATCATACCGGAAGCCAACCGGCTGTTTGTTGCGGAAAGAGTGAAGATCACTGCAGGCTATCCCCGGGGATTAGACGAAGCAGCCTCAGTTACCATTAATGATTTTACTTTTCACGGTATAGCCGCCGCACACAATGAGCTCGACCGCGATGAAGAAGGGCGGTACAAATACCTGGGATATATCATCCGGTTTGGTAAATGGACAATATATCACAGCGGCGATACATTGTGGTATGAGGACCTGGAGGAAAAACTGGCCGGATTTTCTATAGATCTTGCGCTGCTTCCTATTAATGGCAATGATCCTGCCCGCGGCGTTGCCGGTAATTTGAATACCGATGAAGCTGCCCTGCTTGCCAAGGCTGCAGGCATCCGGCATGTTATCCCCTGCCACTATGATATGTTCACCTTCAATACTGCCGACCCGGCGCTATTTGCTGCAAAAGCAGAAAGCCTGGGGCAGCCTTATACTATTCTTGCTCCCGGAGAGCAGTGGGCTTGGGGCTATGGGCTGTGAGCAATGAGCTTGGGGCTTTCGGCTGTGGGCTATGAGCGTTGGGCTGTGGGCTCTGAGCTTTATGCCCGCTGCTCACAGCTAATGGTTGATAGCTCACTGCCCATAGCCCACAGCTCAAAATACACAACGATACGTAATATGCCTTTTGGAAAAAACAGCCCCGGTAGCTTCATGAATAGCGAGCATTTTGTCGTTAAAATCACCTACCCAGGAAAGCTCAAGTTCTTCGTATTGCTGAAGAGGTAATACATATTCCTTCAGCTTAATGAACATGGCGGATTCCAGTCCATGCTTCTGGAATTTTTCCTTGGTGCCCATGATAATGGCACGCATCCGCTTATTGCGGCGGCTCATTTTATTGAAGAGGAATTTCAGCTTGCCAGTGAGGTTCAGCCTGCCATTGAGATTATAGATCAGCTCATTGGTATCAGGCACTATCACGATCATGGAAGCCGGCTCCCCGTTTACATAGGAAAACCAGATAAGATGCTCATCCATGATGACCTTAAGCTTATCGAATGTCTCACGAATGGTGGCATAAGATATTGGCGTAAAATTGTCAAAATCCTTCCATGCATCATTATAGATCTCCATGAAGTCTGCAGCGAACTTGTCAAACTGCCTGCTGTCGAGATGCTCAAAGGTATAGCCCGGCTTTTTGGCTACCCATTCTGCTATTTTGGTAAACCTTTCAGGGAAAGGCTTATATACTTCGATCCTGTTGGATATCTGCTCATATAATGGCTCAAAACCATAACGCTCAAACAATCTTTTATAATAAGGCGGATGATAGTTCATGCCGTAATAAGGCATCACAAATCCTTCTACCAGCAATCCCCACCACATATCATTTTCACCAAAATTAACAGGGCCGTCCATAGCTTTCATGCCATTGGTAATAAGCCAGTTTTTCGCGGTATCGAAAAGCAGATCGGCGGCATCCTGGTTATCCACGCATTCAAAAAAGCCGCAGCCGCCTGTGGGCTGGGGATAGTTATACGCTTTTTTTTCATTGATGAACGCAGCGATCCTTCCAATCACTTCTCCTTTGCCGTCTTTCAATATCCAGCGTATACATTTACCGTGGTGGTGATAATTATTTTTTTCAGGATCAAACACAGATGCTATATCATTATCCAGAGGACATATCCAGTTAGGATCATCTTTATAGATCTTTCTTGCTATATCAAGGAATGGTTTTTTTAAACCAGTGCTGTTAACTTCTATGATCTCCATATTTGCATTGCGCTTGCTTGATGAACGGAAATGCCGCGGTCAATGAGCCCCCGGCGCTTCTTTGGTTTCGGAATAAAACTCAAAATAACACAAAAAAATCATTCGTTGAGGCTCCGGGGAACGGGAACCGACAAACGTCAAACGACAAATGACAAGCAGATTGAACCCGTATATCCTTATTTTTGCAGTCGCTTAAAACTCAGGAAATGTCCGTTACATCAATTATACAACCGGCTGTTATTAGTGCATTAGAGCAATTATTTCAACAAACATTCACCGCAAAGGATTTCCAGATCAACGAAACCAAGCCTGAATTTGAAGGCGATTATACGGTAGTGCTGTTTTCCCTGCTGAAGCCTTTAAAACAATCCCCTGATCAGTTGGGTAAAACGCTGGGCAATTACCTTCTGGAGCAGCAGCCGGCATTATTTGTATCCTATAATGTAATAAAGGGATTCCTTAATCTTACGATCAGCGACAGCTACTGGTCTGATATGCTCAACAAGCATTTTGAGGATAAAGCTTATGGCAAAAAGGCAGGTAACGGGAAAAAAATTGTAGTGGAATATTCTTCCCCCAATACCAACAAACCATTGCATCTCGGGCATCTCCGGAATAATTTTCTCGGGTGGAGCATATCGGAAATATTGAAGGCAGATGGATATGAGGTCATCAAAACCTGTATTTCCAACGACAGAGGCATACATATATGTAAAAGCATGGTAGCGTGGCAATGGTTTGCCAATGGCGCTACGCCGGAAAGCACCGGTATGAAAGGAGATCATTTTGTGGGCGATTGTTATGTAATGTTTGGCAATGTATACAAGGAAGAAGTACGATCATTGGTAGAAAAAGGGATGAGCGAAGAGCAGGCGGAGAAGGAAGCGCCTGTTATGAAAGCCGCCCAGCAAATGCTGGTGGACTGGGAAGCCGGCAAGCCCGAAGTAATAACGCTGTGGAAAACCATGAACAGCTGGGTATATAGTGGCTTTGATATTACCTACAAAAGGATCGGCAGCGACTTTAATAAAATGTATTACGAAAGTGATACTTACCTGCTGGGGAAAAAACTGGTGGAGGAAGGCTTACAAAAAGGCGTCTTTTTCACCAGGCCCGACAACAGCGTTTGGGTTGACCTTACCGCTGATGGGCTGGACGAAAAGATAGTGCAGCGCAAAGACGGCACCGCAGTATATATTACCCAGGATATAGGGCTTGCCGTCAACAAGTACGAGGAGTTCAAATACGATCAGAGCATATACGTGGTAGGCGACGAGCAAAACTATCATTTCAAAGTGCTTAAGCTGATCTGTGAAAAACTGGGGCTGCCATCCTCCGATGGTATATACCATTTGAGTTACGGGATGGTGGAGCTGCCTTCGGGGAGGATGAAAACAAGAGAAGGCACTGTAGTGGATGCAGATGATATTATAGACGAAATGATCAGCGTGGCTGCAGCCAAAACCGCGGAATTAGGTAAGGTAAAAGATTTTACAGAGACAGAATTAAAGGAGCTGTACGATACCATCGGGCTGGGCGCATTGAAGTTCTTTATACTCCGCGTTGATCCTAAAAAGCGGATGGTATTCAACCCGGAAGAAAGCATAGACTTTCATGGGTTCACTGCATCATTTGTTCAATTTTCGCATGCGCGGGCCAAAGCGATCCTGCGCAATGAAGACAGCAATAAGGAATATATTTATCAGGGCTCCTCTCCTCTCCTGCCGCTTGAAAAAGCGCTCCTCATCATGCTGGAACGCTATCCGCAGATCATCACACAGGCGGCAGCGGACCATAATCCTTCCCTGCTGGTGATCTACTGTTATGAGCTGGCAAAGACCTTCAACAGCTTCGTAACGGAACACCGCGTACTGAAAGCGGAATCTGCCGATAAAAAAGAATTAAGACTGCGCATCTGCCGCATGACGGCTAATGTGCTGGCATCAGGTATGGAGCTGTTAGGTATAAAAGTGCCGGAACGGATGTAGTGGGGGGCTGTCAGCTTTGAGCTATCGGCTCTGAACTGTCGGCGGACGGCTGTACACTTAAAAAGCTGTCAGGAATTAACGCTGTTATAAAAATTCGGATATGTAGCATAACAGGGGTTCCGAACCTTTCGGAAGGTTCGGAACCCTTTTTAACCTCAGGTATGTTATTTCTCTGCGAGCCCCAGTCTTGCCAATGCCTCGAGAATGCGCATGCCTGCATCCTTTGCACCGGGAGAGGTACCTGCTGAGGAAGCGCTGTTCTCCAGCATAGCTTTGCACCATTGCAGTGTTTTTGCCGTTTCGGGGAAACGGGATTCCTGTTCGTTCAGCCACTGCAGTGCCTTTTCCCTGCCTAAAGTTTTTTCTATCACTTTAGCCGATACGAGTGCATTGGAAGGGATGAAATTCCGTACGGTATTGTCTATCGCGGGAGTGAATTGCTGGATATGCTGCAGCAAAGCGGCATCCCCGGAGCGTCCTGTTTGCCGGTAACAGAGGTACTGCATCCAGTCTTCCAGCCGGGTATCTATATCCTCATCATAAGGCTTGCCTACGCCAAGATGTTCCGGCCATTTGCGGGCATCTTCAATATAATTAAGCGCTGTCTTATATTTTTTCTCCCGCATATTATCCACCGCCTGCATCAGCTTGGCTTCGCGGTATAATGCGCGGCCTTCGGTTGCTCCTTCAAAAGGAATAATATTCAGACCGGACAACACTTTATCCGCTTCCCTGTACTTACTGTTGAGCATTAGTGTTTTGGCATACAGCATTCCCATAATATATTGTGAAGGGTGCGCTTTATAAAAACTTTCAATTACCGGCAATGCTTTCTCCGGTTGTCCGTGATCGTTATAATATTCAGTGATCATTTTCTGGTAACGCCACTGCTCCGGCTGCAACGTTGCCGCTTTTTGCAGATCATGGAAAGACTGGTTCTCATCCACTGCTTTAAATATCATTGAGCGCGTGACGTAGAAGGGTGCATACCCCGGAAGATCCGCACAGGAACGCAGCAGTTGGCGACACTCTTCAAGGCGGTTACGATCATGGTATATCAATGCCAGATGATAGCGCAGGAGCCAGTCATTCTGCTGCTTCAGCAAGGTTTCAATGACCATCGCCGTTTCAGACCGGAACGGGAAGGCACGGTCGGGATCAATAGCAGTGCAATCCACGCTCCTGCCTTCCAGGAAAGCAAGCCAGTAAGCGGCTTCCGCTGCTGCAGGACTCATGGCAAATATTTGCTTTGCCTCATTAATGCAACCGGCATTATAATACCAAACACCTAATTCAGCAAAAGTTTCCGCCGGCATTTCGTTACGGATGAGCTGTGTGAATTGCTCCTTGCTTTCAGCAGTATTATCAAGCAGGTACTGCTCAAAGCGGGCGAAGTGATTGAGCGGGTCCAGCGCTTTTAGCTGCAAAATCGTTTGCTGCGCTTTTCCGGTCTGATGCAGGTAACGGTAATCCATGACCGCCAGCATCAGCGCATCAATATTATAGCGATTAAAATCAAGCGCTTTCAGCGCATAGCCCACAGCGGTATTATAATCCCTGCTCTTGCTGAATGTACGTGCAAGCCCTGTATAGGCCGCGCTACGGTACTCCGGTGAAAGCGCGGCAATGCTGAAGCCGTCTTTTGCATCAGCAATATTTCCAAGTGTGGCATTGATAAGCCCATAGTAATAATTTGCCTCGCCGGATTCCGTATCAATGCTCAATGCGCGGGTTATCCACTTCAGGGCTTCTTCATACCGCATGTTGCGGTACAGTAATGCAGCCATTTTTACGAGCGCCGGTAAGAAGTTGTGGTCTTTTTCCAGTGAAGCCAAAAGCTTTTGCTCCGCTTTGTCGTACATCTTTTCATCCATATATTCTTTGCCTGCTATATACAGCCCGTATGCTGAGCTCCAGTCAAAATCTTCAGGCGTTTCCACCGGGCGTTTCAGCAGGTTGGCAGCAGGATCAGCAGCATATTCCAGCTTATGATCACCCAGCATTACATGAATGCTGTCTGCGTTTATACTTACCTGTAATGAATCGCTGAAAATGTCAAGGGGCGCCAGGTCAAGTCTTTTGCTATAAATATTTTTTCCGGACGCTGTTACTTTTAAGGAATCATTAATTGCCTGCACCGCCGAGAAATAGAGCTTCAGCCAGCCCTTCTCATATTTTACATTTAAAGCTCCCCAGGGATTAGCCTCCACCATGCCGTTGATACGCCCTACGGGATACCAGTATTCCTGCCAGGTGTCGGTATTATAAGGAGCAAAGCCGATATGCTTAAAAGGAGTAAGGCTGCTTTTATCCGTATTCTGGTTAAACAATCTGCCGGATTGTATTTCCACATACTGCCCGTCGGTATCCGTAAGCATTTTCTCCCATATCATGCCCTGACGGGAAAGCCCCCATATCCAGATCTTTTTGCCCGGCTTATCATCGTAATTGCCGTAACGCACCATACCGCTGTTGTCATCATGATAGTATGCGCCGAAAAAATGATTGTATTTGCCGAATACATGATAGGATTTATACCCGCCAAAATTATTCTGTTCGTAAAAATTGATCCGCTTACCGTTAGATGCGTTCACCGGCCAGTCGGCGTATTCTCCGCTATGACCTATATAACGATTACCCGGAAAAATAAATTCCAGGTTTCCTTTCGCTTTTACACCGAGGTTCATCCAGTGATAGTAAGGCTGCTCCACCGGACTGGCATTGTACCAGAAGGAGCGGGTGGTAAAATACGCCTTGTCCCCGGGCAGGTTGATCTCCACTCTCCAGTTGCTCCTGCTCAGCAGGTCGAGCACCCCGATAATGCAGCTCACGCTGCCATCTTCGTTTACCTTTGTCACATAGTCTACCGGAGTAGCACAGTTGGGCGTATGCCCGATAATGCCATAGTTGGCTTCCAGTCCGCCGCTGGTCCATGGTCCGCGCATGGCTACATCCCGGAATTTCACCGTATGACTATAATAAATAAAAGACCGGCCTGATCTTTTTTCAATGGCAGCCCATATCTTACCCCCGATCTCAGGGGTAATGAGCACTTTGATATAATCATTTTGCAGTTCCACTATTTTCCACTCGCGCTGTTCCGCTTTATCTGTAAAGCCGTCGAACCTCGAATAAGGATAAACGGGAGATAACAGCGGAATCGGGCTGGGATCGGAAAAAGCATAAGTAGGAAAAGACTGCATGTATTCTCTTACAGTAGCAGGCTGCTGTGCATTTGCCAGTGCAATATGGCAAAATAATATTATAGTGATAACAGACTTCTTCATCGGCTAAAATTATTGAAAACAAACTGTGGTTCAATGCGCAAACGGTTGTTCAATTTTTTCCCTGCACTTTTATGAAATCACAAATGAATTTGTTCATTTATGCTTTTCCTAATACTTTTACCGCCCGAAATGATTCGGGATGTAGCGCAGCCCGGTAGCGCGCTTCGTTCGGGACGAAGAGGCCGCTGGTTCGAATCCAGTCATCCCGACTAATTTGATGTCAAATAAATCCCTGTAAGTCTTTGTTGGTTTACAGGGACTTTTATTTTCTCCCGGGTCAAATCACCTCCAAAAAAGTAATACCTGGAAACAAAACATCTGGCAGGTACGTCATTCACAGCAAAATATACATACCCAATCAGATGAACTTTGCGCGGTAGCCTTTCTTAAATCTGCGGTTATGATATTAAAGAAATACCGATAAGATGCAAAGAAAGTTTTTACACTTTCTCTCTCCGCCGAAATAATGCCAGCAGTTCAGCAATACTTTCGGCTTCGGTCAGAATCTGCCACTCGTATTTTGGGGAAATGATTGCACGCTTTCAGAGGAAACTTTCATGATCTTATAATGTCACTATCTGATAAAAGGAAATATTACATCGAAATTCCTTTATTCGTGATCGAAGGTCATTTGAATTGCCTTCATTCAATAGGTATCGCTTATTCCGCTAAAAGCATAAGTATAGGCGCTTAAGTTTAACATCACAAAAAATACTTAATAATCATTTGACGGTGTCTTGTTGGAAGTTTTGCCTATATTTATCTTCATTTTTATGCATTAATTGTGTGACGATGCCTGCCCAAATCAACCCTGAAGAAAGTGAATTGCTGTATCTGGTACAGTCAGATGACGAAAGCGCTTTCAGAACCATCTATATAATGTATAGCCCGCGATTGTACAAAAATATCCTGCGTTTTGTAAGGATAGAAGAGGTTGCGCAGGACCTTTTGCATGATCTTTTTATTAAAGTTTGGGATAAGCGACATACGATCGATCCTCAAAAGCCTTTTAAAGCCTTCATCTTTAAGATTGCAGAAAACCTGGTATACGATTTTTTCCGGAAAGCGTCGCGGGAAAGAGATCTTAAAAACATGCTTCTCACACAATATCATTTTATTCAACCGGCTTTGAACGAAATACCTGTGGATGATAAATATGCCTCGCTTTTACACGCAGCCGTTGAAACACTTTCTCCTATCCGCAAAAAGGTTTTTGAGCTGTGCAAATACGAGAAAAAATCGTATGAAGAAGCTGCGGTGATCATGGGCATTTCCAAAGCTACTGTAAGTGATCACATGGTTAAGGCTACCAAAGCCATCAGGCATTTTTGCATGAAACAGCCGGAATCCTTCTCTGCATTGGCAGTTGCCGTTTCACTGTTGTAACAAGCCCTCAAAAAATATTTTTCGTTGATGAGCAGAGTTTTCTGCACATCTCTGCGTATGGAGGTATAAACAATACCATTGACATTTCAAGACGATTTGAATACACTGCTGAAAAAATACCTGGACGGTTACTGTTCCCGGGAGGAAATTAAGCGATTGCTGGATATGCTGGGCGATAATGGCAATAATGATGAGCTAAAGGAGATCATTATGCTGGAACTGGATAAAAATACGGATACCGACGCTCCAACTGAGCTATTACTGGAGCGGATCTACCAGGGCGTTTCCTTAGAAATTCAGCAGAAAAAAGTAAAACAACTAAAAGCCAGGCGGGTACGTATGCGCAAACGGGAATGGGCCGCTGCAGCAGCTATATTGGTCTCTGTATTAGGTATTTATTATTATAGAACAAATAGTTACCCTGCCAATACAATAGTGAAAGAATTGAGCGTAAAGCAGGACAGGGTGCTGCCGGGATATTCAAAGGCAACACTTACGCTGGCAGATGGATCGTCAATAGTGCTGGATACTTCCGTAATACAGAATATAAATGAGTTAACATTGGTGGAAGACATCAATGTACAAAAGGGGAGTTTGAAATATAAGACTATGGAACGAAGTGCGAATGAAACAAAACCAATGTTTAATACACTTCAAACGCCACGTGGCGGAACCTACCAGCTGCAATTACCCGACGGAAGCAAAGCCTGGCTGAATGCTGAATCTTCCATCACGTTCCCAACGCAGTTTTCAAATAAGGAGAGAAGAGTGAAGATTACCGGCGAAGTTTATTTTGAAGTGAAAAAATCATCTTCAGTAGTAAACCAGCCAAAATGGCCTTTCATGGTAGATGTACAATATCCGGGCAACAATCAGCCTTGCAGTATTGAGGTATTGGGTACCAGGTTTAACGTTAAAGCGTACACCAACGAAAAAGAAATTACAACTACTTTACTCGAAGGGTCTTTAAAAGTGTTTAATAGCCAATCATCCGCCTTATTGGCTCCCGGCCAACAAGCGCTCTTGCAGCCTGCCACCAATACCATTAATGTAAATACGGTAGCAACCGATGCTGCCGTAGCCTGGACAAAGGATATATTTCTTTTTCACAACGATGACATACAAACCATTTTAAACGAAATAGGCAGGTGGTACGACCTGCAGGTGGTTTTTGCCGGCAAGATACCTGCCGAACATTACAGTGGAATAGTGAGCAGGCAAAGCGACCTGAGAAAAGTATTGCGGGTATTTGAGGAGAGTAATATCAGGTTTAAGCTGGAAGGAAAGAAATTAACTGTACTATAAATATTATTAACCTTTTAAAAAATTCTGATTATGTAATACTAACTGCCAGTTGTAAAAGTTGGTACAAAAAACCGGAAGTGATTGAGGCACTCCCGGCAGCAGTCCTGACTTAGTTTAATCAATCGGTTCATTGACTGTTTATTCTTTCACCAGAACACTAACAAATGTATGAAATTAAATAATCTTTCCACTGTTCCCCGATTAGCGGGAGCGTTATTCTCCAAAAGGCTATTAACCATGAAACTAACAATTGCTTTTTTGATGGCTGCATGCTTACAGGTAAGCGCAAAAAGTTACTCTCAACGGGTTACGCTTTCAGAAAAATCTATTTCGATTGAAAAAGCATTGAACAAGATAAAAGATCAGACTGGATGTTTTTTCTTTTATCAACATGAGCTCTTTAAGCAAGCGGGTAAAGTGAACATACAACTTAAAAATGCTACCATCCAGCAGGCGCTGGATGCTTTGTTCACCGAGCATGGACTGGTATACAGCATGATCGACAATATCATTGTTATTAAAAAAGATCCTGCTTTACAAAACAGGGGCGAAGTGGCAGAAAACCCACCGCCTCCCCTGTTAGTTACCGGCCGTGTACTAGATTCCGACGGGAAACCGTTACCCGGTGCATCTGTAAGGATTAAAGGCACAGATAAAGGAGGTACAACTGATGACAATGGTCATTTCAGTCTTCAACTGACCGGTCCGGGAACGCTGGTTGTTTCATTTGTTGGATTTGAAATAATGGAATTCAGGATTGAGAGATCAATCAACCTGGGCGCCTTCTCACTATCTCCCGAAAAAAGCCAGATGAGTGATGTAGTGGTGGTAGGATATGGTACACAAAAGAAAGCAGATGTTACCGGCGCTATGAGCCGTTTTGATGCTACGGTACTCACAGAAAGACCCATGGCCAGGGTTGACCAGGCACTGATTGGTCAGTTGGCCGGTGTAAGAGTAAAACAAACGAATAGCATACCTGGCAATGGGTTAAGTGTGCAGGTGCGGGGGGCAGGTTCTATAACAGCCGGTAGTGAACCACTGTATGTAATAGACGGCTTTCCATTGGAAATTAGCGCTACCTCTATTGTAAATGGAAGAAGCGGCACCTATGCTTCAGGTAACCCGCTTGACAATATTAACCCTAATGATATTGAATCCATACAGGTGTTGAAAGACGCATCCGCAGCTTCCATCTATGGTTCGAGAGCCGCCAACGGGGTAGTATTAATCACTACCAAAAAAGGCCAGGCAGGAAAACCCGTGGTTGATTTTAATGCATATACCGGGTGGAACGAACGTTCCCGCAAAATGGATATTCTCTCGCCCGATGAATGGATTGAAATGGCAACAGAGCATAAAAATTTTTTGTATGTGCTCAGGGACCCCGGCAGCCAAAACAGGAAAGCTACCGATAATTACGACACAAGGCTGGCCAATATTGGCACCTTTCAGTTAGCGACCATGTATGATCCCCGGTGGTTTGAACCCGGGCATCCCGGACTTACCTATGTTGACTGGCAGGATGAAATATTCAGAAAAGGAAAGATACAAAACTACCAGCTCTCCGCAAAAGGTGGAACCAATGCAGTTAAATATTTTATATCGGGCGATTATTTTGATCAGGATGGATATATTCTCGGGCTCGGTTACAAAAGATATTCGGCACGCGCAAATGTGGAGGTAAAGCCAGGGAAAAGATTGACTGCCGGACTTAATATTTCACCATCTTATGCGATGGGTAAAAATCCTGGCGTAGAAAGCGGAATTGGTGTAGAGAGTAAAGACGGCCCCATCTTTCAGGCAGTAGGAATGATCCCGATTATTGAATCAGATATTGATATACGCGATATTAATGTAGGTACGAGAGAAAGCTCAAAATGGGGCTATGGCAGCAATAAACCAAGTTTGATAAGAAGGCTGGAGGAAACTATTGATCTTAAAAAGACCTTCAGAACATTAGCTACAGTGTATGCATCTTATGACATAATTGATAACCTTGCGATCAAAACAACTGTCAACTTCGATAATACCGATCAAACCTACAAATTTTACCTGCCTGCCCAGTTAAGCGGTAACTCCCCTGCCAACCGGCAGGCACAGGGTTCGTTTCAAAGCTACCGCAAACAGACTTTTGTAAATGAGAATACGCTCTCTTATAATAAAACGATCGCTAAAGTTCATAAGTTTAATGCGGTTATTGGATACTCTTACAATGAAAATAATTTTGAGAACAGCAGTATTTTCAGCACCGATGGTTTTAACAGCGCTTCAATTACGACGTTGAATGATGCTTCCGGCATCAATAATAGCAAAACCAGCACTTATGAAACCAAAAACACATTGATTTCCTATTTCGGGCGTATCAATTACAACCTGGATGATAAATACCTGCTGGCAGCCAGCATCAGGCGTGATGGTTCATCCAAGTTCGGTTCTAACACCAAGTTCGGAGTGTTTCCTTCCGTGTCTGCAGGCTGGTGGCTCAGTAAGGAAAGCTTTATGCGCCACGTTAAATTTATAAGCGCCCTCAAGTTGCGCGGTAGCTGGGGCGTGTTAGGCAACAATGCACTGGGCAACGATTATGGACATATCAGCGTGCTGTCTGAAACCAATTATGTATTGGGCGGCAATTTTGTACCAGGACAATCACCGGGCAACTATCCCAACAGAGGGCTGAGTTGGGAGCAGGCAAAAACCATTAACATAGGGCTTGAGTACGGTTTTGTTTCCAACCGCATCACCGGCTCATTTGATTACTATACAAAAAGGAATACTAATCTTTTAATGACTATTCCGGTACCTTCTGCTACCGGGTTTACTACAGCACTTACCAATATTGGTGAAGTGATGAATAAGGGATGGGAATTGGAATTGAGCTCTAAAAATTTTACCGGGAACTTTAAATGGAACACCAGCCTGAACCTGAGTTTCAATACCAATAAAGTAAAAGCCCTTGGGCCTAATAACGCGCCTATTTATGGTGGCGACTTTGATCTTACCCACAATGTGATAATGGTAGGTCAACCCATGTATAGCCTTTACCTGGTACAGCAGGATGGTATTCTTACCCAAAAAGACATTGATAACGGAGTGGCGCTTTATGGAACACAGCGGGTAGGCGATCCTAAATTTATTGATCAACTTACTATAGACACTAACGGCGACGGAATACCCGATAAAGCCGATGGCATTATCAATGCCAATGATCGCGTATTATCCGGGCATCCCAATCCTGACTATGTGTGGGGTGTTACCAATACTTTTAGTTTTAAAGGATTTGATCTGAATATACTGGTGCAGGGGCAGCAGGGTGGCACCATCTATTCTACCTGGGGGCGTGCCATGGATGGTGCAGGTGCAGGCCAAAAAATCGGAGCCTGGAGAGACCGCTGGAGATCACCCGAAGATCCTGGCGCTGGTGAAAAAGGCTTTGTATATGCCAATTATGGTTCTATTAAAAATACCAATTGGAGATATTCAAGCGACTACTGGCGCGTAAGGAATATTACCCTTGGCTATAACCTTGGGCAGTGGTTGCAGAAGACTGTTATCAGCTCAATGAGAGTGTATGTAACCGCCGATAACTGGTTTGGTAAAGACAAATACTATGGAGGGTTCAACCCCGAAGCAATGAACAACCAGGGAGATGATTACGGCGGCGGACCAGTTCCCCGGTCTTTTCTCTTCGGTTTTAACATCAGTTTCAAATAATCATCAACAAGATAGTGTTATGAAAAAAATATTTTTGCTATTGTTTTCTATTAGTGTCCTTTCATCGTGCGATAAGCAGCTTGATCAGGTACCCATATCCGTTATGAGCGCCGAAGGCTTCTATAACAATGAATCTGATTTTACACTGGCGCTGAACGGAATTTACAGCACATTGCGGTTTTATCCTAACTCACAGCTTCGCCTGGGAGAAATTCGTTCGGATAATATAAACTCACAACGTACGGCTGATCTTCTTAGCAGAGACATTCACAAATTTGCGCTTACCATTTCAACTAACCAATATGTGGCAGATGCCTGGGATGTAGGCTTCAGGGGCGTGATGAAAGCAAATACTTTGCTGGAAAAGCTGAATGAACAGGTAGTGCCGGATGAGGCAAAAAGAAAATGGTTTGAAGGGCAGGCAAAATTCCTGCGTGCCTTCTACTATTTTGATCTGATCAAATGGTTTGGCCCTGTGCCTTTCCTTGACAAAACCGTTACTCCTAACGAAGCATTGGAGATCCCAAGAAGCAGTGTAAGCGAGATTTATAATTTGATTATAAAAGACCTGGAAGATGCTATCAGCGTCTTGCCTGTATCATATAGCCCGGCTGAGCGGGGTTATGCCACCAAATACGCTGCGCAGGGAATGCTCGCAAGAGTATACCTTACCAGATCTGGTCCTAAATTGAATCCGGACGGACCCTGCCTTGGAACCAACGAATACCAGAAAGCACTGGATCTGTTAAACGCTGTGATGACCGGACCATTCCAGATGCTCAATACCTATAGTTCCATATTCAGTTTTAAAAATGAAAATAATAGTGAAGTTGTTTTTTCGATACAATTTAAGAGCGGGTTTGGTGTAGGCGGTTCGTTTCCTACAATCCTTACCGGTACATCGTGGTGGAATATGGTGGGACTTCCTTTTCAGGGTGCAGGCGACCGTAATTCAGTGTCTGAAAATTTGTTAACATCTTATGGATTGGATGATCTCCGAGAACATTTCAGCGTGGTACGGGAATATGTATCTGCAGGTGTACATTTCACAGACAATCCTACCTGTATCAAATTTGCGAGTCCTGAGAAAGAAACATGGGGCGTGTTCAGAGATGATTTTGGAATTGATTTTCCGGTATTAAGATTTACCGATGTGCTACTGATGAAAGCTGAATGTATTTTGATGGGTGCAAACGGCACGCAGCAAGAAGCAGACAACATCATAAATGCAGTGCGTGAACGGGCAGGCCTTGATCCATTGACGGATGCTACCATTGATGATTTAATGGAAGAGCGAAGAAAAGAATTTTTAGGTGAAGGTTTGCGCTGGAATGATTTAATAAGGAGCGGTAAAGTGTTAACGGTAATGAATGCATGGATCGGCAGTATCATTTCGGAAGGTGAGATGACTTATCCCATTGACGAAACCCAATTGTTATACCCTGTACCTCAGGAGCAAATGGACATTAAGAAAGGTTTGTATACTCAGAACCGGGGTTATAATTAGTGTAATACTTATATTTTAATATTGGAAGCAGTTCAAAAAAATGTAATGAGAGTTAGTTTATTACTAATGCTGTTGATACCGGGTATTGCAGCGGTGGCGAAGGATGTTAATATACTGGACTTTGGTGCAAAACCGGATGCAAAAACGATTAATACAACCGCAATACAGCAGGCCATTGAGCAATGTTATACTACCGGTGGCGGAAGAGTATATATTCCTGAAGGTGTTTTTATTACAGGTACGCTTTATCTTAAAAGCAATATAGAGTTTCATCTTAGTCATGCAGCAGTATTACAGGGCACTACTTTTAAAAAACCGGACGACCGGGCACTTATTTGCATATTTAATGCAGAACGTGTTTCTATCAGCGGTACAGGCATTATTGATGGCATGGGTTTCCAGCAATATTTCCCAAAGAAATCAGTCCGACGCAGAAATGTGCTTTTTGAAAACTGTAAAAATATTTCTGTAAAAGGTGTCACATTAAAAAACTCATCTACCTGGGTATTGCATTTTTCCAAAAGTGAAGGAGTAATGGTAGACGGCATCCGTATCCATTCTTATGCAAATGAGAACAATGATGGAATTGATGTAGACAATTGCAGTGAAGTGATTATTGCCAATTCGATCATTGATTGCGAAGACGATGGAATAGTAATGAAGAGCGGCACCACTGAGCCGGTAAAAAATATAGTAATTACCAATTGCATTGTTTCAACCAACTGCAACGCCATAAAATTTGGAACAGGTAGCCGGGGGGGATTTAGAAATGTATCAGTGAGCAATTGTGTGGTGAGGAAGCCCACCAATGTAGAACACCGTCAGTGGTCAAAAGTAAAAGGAGTCTCCGGCGATTCGGTTGTAATCAGCGGACTGGCTCTGGAAATAGTAGATGGAGGTATTATGGAACAGGTGGTGATCAACAACATCTCAATGACAGGAGTGTTGACGCCGGTCTTTATACGTTTGGGTAACAGGCGTGGTCCCGGTATTATGAAAAACGTAGTCATCAGCAATATAACAGCCACCAATGAAAGTTTAATGTGCAGTTCGGTAAATGGTATTCCCGGAAGTTATGTAGAAAATGTAACGATCAGGGACGTCATTTTAACCAACAGAGGCACAGGCACTTTAACTGAAGCAAAGATGGTGGTGGAAGAGAAAGAATCTGCTTATCCTGAAAATATGATGTTCGGCTACAGTTTACCTGCGTATGGTTTTTACCTTCGGCATGCAAAAGGTATAACACTTGAAAATATCCAGGTATTATTAACAGCTCCGGATGAACGTCCTGCCATTGTATTAGACGATTGCCGTGATATGCGGATTAATGGATTGAGAGCGGATCTCCCTTCAGCCAATCAACCCTTTTTGCGTTTTGTGCAGTCGGTTAACATATCTGTAAGCGGGTACCAGGCTATTGCGCCGGCACCTGTTTTTCTTCATCTGGAAGGAGAAAAGACTGCTGATATAAAATTGCATGGCAATGATTTTTCCGGAATAAGACAAATTGTTCAATTCGATAAAGGCGCCGGTAAAAAGGCGGTGAAGAGCTTTAATAATTTCAGGTAGCCGGGAAATATTCTCATTTATGAAAAAAACGAAATGGATCAACATCGGCATCTTGTTGCTTTTGCCTTTTGTGTTGCCGGCGCAAGACCCCTTTGCTGATTTTCTACAAAGTGTGCCGGTGATAGAAAAAATAGTAAGTGACGCTCAATTTGATTCTGCAGGCGTTACAATTACCACTGAACGATTTGTTTTCAAATCGAGGCGACAGGAAAATTCTGTTTATGCCATTATATCTTATCCTTCGAAAAAAGGAGTTTATCCTGCTATTTTGTTTTTGCATGGTGGTAATGGCAATGCTGAAGGGCTGGCAGAACGTTTGCATCGCTTTGCCCACAACGGTTATGTAGCGCTGGCGATTGATCTGCCGGGTATTTGTCATCCGGACAAAGTACCTTATTCAGCGGGTAAATGGAAAAAGCGGACAGTATCTGAAAAGACAGCACGGTTTGATGTAGCGGACAGCGCTGCCAATAGTACCCTGGCAGATGGCATCATTGCTGCGATAGAAGCTTTTAATTTGTTAGCTACCTGGTCAAACGTTGATAAAAGGTATATGGGCATAACGGGCTATTCATGGGGCGGGTACAGTACTACCATGGTTGCTTCGCTATTGGGCGGTCGTGTAAAGGCTGCTTACTCGGTATTTGGCTGTGGATTTTATGACAAGGGATCAAGATGGAAGAATTTGCTGGAAAAGAAAAGCGCAGAAGAAAGGAATACATGGCTCACCTACCTGGATGCCGGCCGCCGTGCCGGTGGTATGAAAGCAGCATATTTTATTGATGGCGCATCCAATGATAATTTTTTTTGGCCACCTGCAGTAATGGCGACCCTCAATGCGGTTGCATCGTATAAAAATCATAACTGGGCGCCCAACTACAACCACAAACAAATGCCAGCAGGCGATAGCATGCAGGCTATCTATTTTGATTACTACCTCAAAAATAAGGGGCTGCCGTTCGGCGAGATCCGGCTTGCAGGAAAAGAAATTTACAGGAATAAATATTTACGATTGACTTTCAAAGTAAACAACCCGAGGGGTATACAAAAAAAAACGGCAGTACTCTATTACAGTCGCCCGGAAGAAGACTGGACTAAAAGGCAATGGAATGCCATTGTTATGAAAAGGAGAAATAAGGTTCGATATACTGTGGATGTACCCATCGGGGATCCGACTGCAGGAAATCTCTATTACGGAATGTTTACAGATAACAGAGAAGTGTCTGTTTCCAGTGAAATGTTTGACCTCAATACATTACAATAACAATCACCAATCTTACACTATTAAAAAAATATTGATGAAGCCTATAGTACAGATATCATTAGACCTGACGAATATTGACGAAGCGCTTGAAACAGCCGCCCTCGCATTGCGGGCAGGTGTTGACTGGCTGGAGGCAGGCACGCCGCTAATTCTGGCAGAAGGCCTGCACGGTGTACGGCAATTAAGGAAGTCTTTCCCCGGCATTCCGATCGTAGCAGATCTTAAAACGATGGACGGAGGTTATCTTGAAGCAGAGATGATGGCCAGGGCAGGCGCTACACATGTGGTAGTAATGGCAAGAGCGCATGAAGAAACGGTTAAATGCGTTGTGCAGGCAGGCAAAGATTTTGGAATAAAAGTAATGGGAGATAATCTTGGTTGCAAAGATATGATTGCTGCAGCCCGACAACTCGAAGCATTAGGCTGCCATTACATTATCCATCATATTGGTTACGATGAACGTCGCGGGCTGGCTGCGCAGGGTCATAAAATGCCAGGTCCCTTAGATCAGCTCCGGGAAGTGGTAGAGGCGGTCAGTATTCCGGTACAGGCTGTTGGTGGATTGACGCTTGAGCAGGCTATCCGCTGCCCGGCTTATGGTGCACCTATGGTTGTTTTAGGCGCCCCTCTTACCATAGATGCCGATGCTTTTAAAACTGCGGATGGCGATCTGGAAAGCTCACTGCGTTTGATTTGCAAAAAGATTCACTCCTACGATGTAGCAGAATTGTAGGACTGCGATCGGGGATTAAATCACTCTTCATTTTTAAATTAATTGTTCTACCAATATGCGATCCATTATTATTATAATTGCCTTTTGCATGGCTACAGTTTTGGTCTTTGGCCAGCATCAGCAATCTGCCTCTAAACCAACCTCTTCTTTGCAACTACCCAAACCACAACTGGTGCGCGGCCCTTATCTGCAAAATGCAGCACCTACCAGTATGGTCATTCGTTGGCGTACAAACGCTCTTGCACGGAGTTGTGTGCGGATAGGAGAGCGTCCGCAGAAACTGGAAACAATTGTGATCGATTCTATTTTAAAAACGGAGCACATCGTCCGGGTTTCGGGACTTCGCCCTGGTACTAAGTATTATTATTCTATTGGCGGTGTAAAGGATACTTTGCAATGGGGAGCTGAAAATTATTTCTATACTCTTCCGCCCGTTGGAGCAAAGGGCAAATACCGGATCGGTGTGTTTGGCGATTGTGGTACCAATGGCGTTGAACAATTTAAAGTAAGAGATGCACTCACTAAATATCTTGGCGACAATTATATGAATTGCTGGCTTCTGCTGGGCGACAACGCTTACAAGAAAGGAGAAGACGCCGAATACCAGCAAAATTTTTTCGATGTCTATCAACAGGATTATCTTGCAAAATATCCCTTATTCCCATCGCCTGGCAACCACGATTACCACGATGCTGAATTTTCCATTGCGTATGCTCAAAAATCGCATGAAATAGCATATTTCCACAATTTTTCGATGCCGGTTGACGGCGAGTCCGGTGGCGTTCCATCTAATAATAAAGCATTTTATTCTTTTGACCTTGGCAATATTCATTTCCTCTCACTTGATTCATATGGAAAAGACGAAGGGTTGTTCCGGATGTCCGATACATTAGGTCCGCAGGTTCAATGGATGAAAAAAGACCTGGAGGCGAACCAGAATAAAGAATGGATTGTTGCTTATTGGCATCACCCGCCTTACACGATGGGCAACCACAATTCAGACAAGGAAAAAGAATTGATTGCTATAAGAGAAAATTTTCTTCCTATTCTCGAGCGTTACAATGTGGACCTTGTGTTGTGTGGTCATAGCCACGTATATGAAAGATCAAAACTGATGAAAGGTTATTATGGAGATGAAGTGTCTTTCAATCCTGCGGTTCATAACCTGAGCCAGTCTACCGGCACTTACGATGGCAGCAATAATTCATGTCCATATATAAAAGAACCGGGAAAAAACCAGGGGACGGTATACGTAGTAAGTGGTTCTGCGGGCCAGGCCGGCCGGTTCCAGGCTTCTTTTCCACACGATGCCATGGTGTATTCCGAAGGTATTCTTACCGGCGCATGTATGCTGGAAATAAATGGAAACCGGCTTGATCTGAAATGGATTACTGAAAACGGCGCTATTTTAGATCAGTTCACCATGATGAAAGAGGTTAATCCCTTTAAAAAGATAAAAGTCAAAAAAGGATCAGAACTTATACTTACGGCGCCATTTGAAAGTGATCAATATAACTGGAAACCCGGTGGGCAAAAAAGCAGGGAGATCTCAGTAACACCTCGTGGTGGCAAAATGCTTTATACGGTTTCCGATGAAAAAGGTTGTGTTAAGACTCAGTATATAATTGAAACTTATTAAAATATACTGCATACGGTAGAGCCTTTGAACACAATAATTTTCAAAAGCTGCTCACATAAAGGCACATCTTTTAATATCCGGGAGAGGATATAGTCTTTTTCGATCTGCTGGCCGCGGACTCAACTTATCCTGCCTCTTGCTGTATTTCTCCGGGTTTAATCATGTGTAAATTGCTGATTTAATAGTTTCTGGTGTCTTATAATTACGAGTATTATTCCCGAAAGCAATCCTCAAAAAATTATATACCGCGTTTTTCTTATAATTGCAGGCAAATAGAGTCTTGATGTGAATGACCATATCTCAGAGAGCGAGTCTGCATTGTTGCAAAGGCTTGAACAGAGGAATGAAAAAGCGTTTGTCCAGGTATATGAGCGATTGTACACCTCTGTTTTGTTGTATGCAGAAAAAATCACAGGAGGTGACAAGGATATCGCTGAAGATGCGACCACAGAGGCTTTTATTGAGCTCTGGAAGGGAAATCTTATTTTTTCGCAGATGGGTCAACTGATCAGCTTTCTCCGGAAGGTTGCACATCATAAATGCATTGACCGCTACAGGCAATTAAAAAGGCAGACAAATGCAAGGAACGAACTGCTGTATCTCTCTGAACAACAGCAGGAACAACTTTTCTACGAGGAAATATTTCTTGAAGCGGAAATATTGAGAAGGGTAAAAATGGAGCTTGAAAAATTACCTCTTCATTCTAAAACGGTATTCAATCTGGCATTTTTTGATGGACTAAGCAACCCGGAAATCGCTCAATTGCTGGGGATCACTGCCTCTTCTGTAAGGAGAAGAAAAACTGAAGCGCTCCGGTACCTCCGTAAAGTTTTCAAGGGATTTGACTGGGAATTATTGATACTGCTCATCATATCTGGTAATACCATTGTTTAACTTTTCGGGGTATTTAAAAAAAACTGCATTTTTTCCGCCACATTCAGGCACTCCGAACGCTTATCAGGGTAAGTATTGCCATATGAATTCTTACAAAGACTTTGAACGAATCGTTTCGCTTCTGATGCAGGAACGACATTCTTGCCTGAGCAAGCAGGAAATACAGGAGCTGGAGCAATGGAAGATAGATTTCCCTGAGCTGGCAGCCCGTGCATTACGGCTGCTGCATGATGATCAACTGCCACAACGGATCAGGAAACTGGAAGCTTCTGATCTGAAAATCCGCAAAAAACTCCTGGAACATAATATACCGGCAGATTCCGCCAGGTCCGGAACTGTTCCACCTTCTGCTGAAAATGATAATGTCATTATGCTGCGTTCCCGCAGGCTGTTCTCCCGCAAATGGCTACGCTATGCGGCTGCAATAGTCTTCCTGGCAGGTGCAGCTTTTATTTTCCGGGTAACTACTTCTGATAAAAAACCTCTGAACAAAGCTGATGTGGTTGATGCCGCTAATGACATTCTTCCGGGAAGAGACAAGGCCGTTCTTACACTGGCAGATGGCAGTAAGATTGTACTGGACAATGTTGCCGAAGGACAGATTGGCCGGCAGGGTGACATCTCTATTCTGAAGCTTCCGGACGGCGCACTGAAATACCAGGAAGATCAGGATAATCCGGCAGCGGCAGATGCGCCGGTCTCTTATAATACAATTACAACACCTAATGCAGGTCAGTATGCCCTTACGTTGCCTGATGGCTCCGGGGTCTGGCTGAATGCAGCATCCTCTATGACTTTTCCAACCCGTTTCAATAAAGCTGAGCGCAGGTTGAGCATTACCGGTGAGGTCTATTTTGAAGTGGCCAGGGATGCAGCCAGACCTTTTATCGTGCAGGTGAATAAGGAATCAACCGTTGAAGTGCTCGGCACACATTTTAATATCAATGCTTATTCCAACGAACCATCTGTCAAAACCACCCTGCTGGAAGGAAAAGTAAGCGTTAAAAAGGGGGGTGAAACGGGTATTTTACTACCCGGGCAACAGGCAATAATCACAGATAAGATAACTCTGGAAAAAAACGTGGATGTGGAACAGGTTATGGCCTGGAAGAACGGATTTTTCAACTTTGAGCAAGTTGACCTTTCCGAACTGATGCGGCAACTGGAAAGATGGTATGATATAAAAGTGGTATTGCAGGGGAATCTTCCCGAGATCAGGTTCAAAGGTAAGATGTACAGAAATGAACGTCTCTCAACTGTTTTGAATTTCCTGGAAGGGTCAGGTCTTGCATTCAGGATGGAGGGCAAAACACTTACTGTTCAGCAGCACAAATAAGATCATGCACTTATTATCTAAAAATAAAGCCGGTAATGCTACAACATTGCCGGCCTGTGTCAGGTAACCAAAAAATGTCTGTCGAGGACTATTCTTTAATCATCTAAACATTGCAAAAGTATGGAAAAAACGACTCTTTGCGGCGGCCGGTATATCCGGCAATGCCGATCCTTAACCAAGATCCTGCTTGTCATGAAACTAACGATTCTACTATTAACAACCGCCTTCCTTAATGTGTATGCCGAAGGCATTTCCCAAAGCGTCACATTTTCAGGAAAAAATGTGCCCCTTCAACAGGTAATGACCGCTATTGAACAGCAAACCGGTTATGTTTTCCTGTACCGGGAAGGGATATTGAACAATGCGAAACCTGTTTCCATCAGGGCTGATAATCTCCGGCTCGGGCTTTTTCTTAAGGAAGTATTCAGAGAACAGCCGCTGAAATATGAAATGGGCGTAAAAAGCATCTTTATTTCTCCGGGCAACGGAGAAAAACAAAAGGAACCTTTACCTGCCCGTGCCGAAGACGCTGCTCCACCTATTGTAAAGGGGATCGTCAGGTCTTCACAGGGAGAAGTTTTGTCGGGGGCAACCGTCCTGGTGAAGAAAACCAACCGTTCGACAACCACGGATGCCGAAGGCCGGTTTTCCATAGAAGCATCAGAAGGAGAAGTGCTTGAAATATCTTTTGTTGGTTTTGATACGAGGGAATTCATGATCAACAAGGACAGGATCGCTAACGGATTGAATGTACGCCTGGAAGTGGTGGTAAGTACATTGAACGAAACAGTGGTGATCGGTTACGGCACGCGCAAAAAAAGTGATCTGACCGGCTCGGTTTCATCTGTGAAAAGTAGTGAGCTTACCGCTTTTCCCACTTCCAGTATTGCCCAGGCATTACAGGGCCGGGCAGCAGGTGTTTTTGTTCAACAAAATTCCGGCGCCCCGGGATCAGCAATGCAAATCCGCATCAGGGGCACAAATTCCATACAGGGAAGTAATGATCCTCTGTGGATCATAGACGGGTTCCCGGGTGATCAATCGTTGCTGAATACATCGGATATCGACCGCATAGAGATCCTTAAGGACGCTTCGGCGACTGCTATATATGGTTCCCGCGGCGCAAATGGTGTGATCCTCGTCACCACAAAAAAGGGAAAGGCCGGCGCAACCAGGGTGGAAGTGAACAGCAGCCTTGGGTTTCAGCATATCCGCAAAAAACTTGACCTGATGGATGCGAAGGAGTATGCAACATTTTATAATATTTTCTGGAATAATACACAGGGGAGAGACTTTTTCTCACAAAGTGATATCGAAAGCTTTGGCAAAGGCACCGATTGGCAGGATGTGATCTTCCGCCAGGCCCTGGTACATGATCATTCATTGAATGTCAGCGGCGGTAATGAAAAAACGCAATTTTCAGTAGGCTCCAGCTACCTGAACCAGGAAGGGATCATAGAAAACAGTGATTACCGCAGGATTGTGCTCAGGGCAAGCGTCAATCACGATATCAGCAGGAAAATATCCGTTTCCTATAATGCGATCCTCGGACGTACTGACAATAATCCTACCAGCGACAGCCGGACCGTTCTGCTGGCAGCGCTTACAGCAGCCCCTACTGCAGGTCCCTACCGCGCTGACGGATCTTATACGCTCCTCAACGAACTTTATCCATTCGGTCCGGATGACATCATTAATCCAAAAGCTTATATCAACGAGGTTTCTAATAAGCAGGTCGCCAACAGAGTGATGGCTAATCTTGCATTTACGCTGAGACCGGTTGAAGGGCTTGCCGTAAGAATATCAGGGAATGCGACCAACACCGACTCCCGTTCGGATAGTTATACCGGTGTCGGATATCCCACTTCTTCGGGTAGTGCAAGTATTAGCACCAGCAATGTTTTACATGTCAACAGCGACAATATTATCACCTACAATAAAACGTTCAATAACGACCATAATATATCGGCTACGGCAGGGTTCACTTATGAGCGCTATACTACCAAAAGCGTATCTGCTTCAGGATCCGGTTTCCTCAGTGATGTAACTGAAACTTCTAATCTTGGTGCGGCTACGATTTTTAATACTCCCGGTTCATCTTATTCCCAGTGGACATTATTATCCTACCTGGGTCGTCTTAATTATACCTACCAGAACAAATATCTTGCAACTATAAGTTTCCGGGCAGACGGTTCATCACGATACAGCACCGGGAACAAATGGGGGTATTTCCCATCCGGAGCGCTTGCCTGGCGCTTCTCCGAGGAATCGTTCATGAAAGAAGTTTCATTTGTTTCCGATGCCAAGCTGAGGATAGGATACGGGGAAACCGGAAGCACCGCTATTGATCCCTATTATACACTTGATATGCTTTCATCCGGCAAAGCGCCCTTTAACGATGCGCTGTATACGTATTTTGCACCGGGCACCCGGCTTCCTGCCGGTCTGAAATGGGAAACCACCGCACAAACTGATATCGGGCTGGATATCGGCTTTTTCAAAAACCGGTTGCGGTTAACTGCCGATTATTATGTAAAAAATACAAGGGATCTTCTTAACACTGTGCAGTTGCCCCGATCCGTAGGATATACCACAACGGTGCGGAATATCGGATCTATCCGCAATAAAGGCGTGGAATTACAGGTGGATGCCAATATTCTTAACGGTAATTTCAAATGGGATATCGGTACCACTGTATCTTTCAACAAAAGTAAAGTGGTGAAGCTCTATGACGGGCAGGATATCCCGGGAACAGTATATAGCCTGAACGTTGCCAATGATTATGTGAACCTGCTGAGAGAAGGTCATTCCATCAGTGCATTTTACGGCTACCAGTTAGAGGGCTTTGACGCACAGGGACGTTACACCTATAAAGACAATAATAAGGACGGTTCTATTACGGTAGATGATAAAACCTGGATCGGGGATCCTAATCCTGATTTTATTTATGGGTTTACCTCTAACTTTTCCTGGAAAAATTTCTCACTGGATCTTTTTATACAGGGAACCAAAGGGAACGACATTTTTGCATTCGGAATACTTAATCAAAATTATAAGTATTACCAGGGATATAATGCTTTAAGAGAAGTGCTGTATAACCACTGGTCGCCGGATAATACCGATGCCAAGTATCCTTACATTGACAAGACCTTCTCAACAAGAATGGCAGACAACTTTGTGTATGACGGCTCCTACCTCCGCCTGAAAACCATAAAGCTCTCTTATAATTTGCCTGTTGACAGGATCAATATTAAATGGCTGAATAAAGGCCAGGTTTTTGTGAGCGGTCAAAACCTGATCACGCTGACCACTTACCCCTGGTGGGATCCTGATGTCAATACCAATGGAGGGAGCAATTCCATCAACCAGGGTATTGATTACTATTCTTATCCTGTTTACAAGGGTATTACAGTCGGACTTAATCTAACATTCTAAAGCAATTTCATTATGAAATATATAATATTATGTATACTGCCGGCATTTTTTTTACTTGGAGGATGCAGGAAAGCACTTGAAGAAAAGCCAAAAGCCATCGCCACAGAGACCTTCTATAATACTGCCGCCGAAGTGGCAGCAGCGGCCAATGCAGCATACTATCCACTACAGGCACAGCCATTTGATTCTTATTATACGTTATTTGAAAGTTGTGCAGATAATGTGTATGGAAAAGGCAGCCTTGCAGCGATAGAGGCATACAACGGATACAGTACTGCCAATATTTCCAATATGGACAAGGTGTGGGATCAGCTTTATCTGGCTGTACGCAATGCTAATCTTGTTATTAGGAACACACCGAACGGTACGAAGACAACCGCCGAAGAAAAGTCACGGTTCATAGGTGAAGCAAGGTTTGTGCGTGCATTAAGTTATTTCTTTCTTGTACGTATATGGGGCGCCGTTCCGCTTCGCATTGATACGAACATGGATATTATTGATATAGGTCGTAATCCAGTTACGGAAGTATATGATCTTATCATTGATGATCTGACTTATGCTGAGCAAAACCTGCCTGACGCCCCCCGTATGCTGGGCTGCGCGTCAAAATGGGTCGCCAAAACCCTGCTTTCTGATGTATACCTGAACCTCAAGCGTTGGCCAGAGGCGAGGGATAAGGCAAAGGAAGTCATTAACTCAGGTAAGTTCTCTCTCGTAGAAGTGGCACAGCCGGATGATTTTGAGAAGCTCTTCGGCGCCGATGTGCTGACAACGCCGGAAGAAATATTTTACTTTAAATATAATGACCAGGTAGGATGGAGCATCATGAATTTTTTCCATATTTCGGGCTCGGGTTATAAGCCATACGGCGCTAATTATTTTGCTTTTTATACTACCAGTGATAATATCTTTTATAAAAACTGGGACGATAATGATTTTCGCAAGCAACATGATTTTTACCATTGGGATATAGGGCTTGGCAATAATACTTATCTCGGGAAAAAATTCATTGATCCCAACGGTACAACAAACGCTTCAAACGACTGGCCGATCTACCGGTATGCCGAAGTATTGCTCATCTATGCCGAAGCCGCCAACCGCGCAGCGGGCGGGCCTACCACGGATGCAGTGGAATACCTGAATATGGTTCACAGAAGGGCTTATGGTTATAATTCACTGCAGCCTTCTCCGGTTGATTTTAATATAGCCGACTACGACGAGGAATCATTTTTTCAGCTCGTTTTCAGAGAAAAAGGGTATGAAACCATATTTGAATGTAAGCGCTGGATGGATCTTGTGAGAACAGGTCAGGCTAAAAAATTCATCAAAGAGACAACAGGTATTGATATGGCAGAAAGTATGTTGCTCTGGCCGATACCTGTTGGGGAAATTAACTATAACAAGGCAATGGATCCGGTGCTGGATCAGAACCCCGGCTACTAAATGCAGGCATATATTCTCATTTAAATCAACAGAAATATGAAGCTTATTCTGATCATAAGTGTGCTGTTTTTAAGCCCGTGCTGGAAACCTTCTGTGGCAGAAGCTTTTCCCGATCACAAAAATGATCCCCGAGTTACCGGCCCGCTTGGCCGGGCTATTAATGATGCCTGGCGCGTTTCGTGGGAGCGGTTCTTTCACCCGGATACCGAGATGTTCTATGATTACCTGAGCAGCTATGAGAAAGATAAATGGCTGTCGCATCTCCCGGTTGCAGATGAAGTAAAACGGCAATATCCGAATTTCCAGGGATATGATACCGGCATGGAAGATTGTATGATATCCGCTGGCGTGATGCTTACCATGATCGTTGATAAATATGCTGTAACAAAAGATGAAGGGTTGCGCAAGTCGGCCCATGCTGTATTCAGCGGTATTAAGCGCAGTACAGGAGCACAGGGCTTTCTTGCCCGTTGCGTCTGTACAGAGGATCATCAAAGCATTTATATCAACTCTTCCCGGGATCAGTATACACATGCCGTCCACGGCTTATGGTACTATTTTAACAGCCCGCTCTGCGACGCCAAAACCAGGAAAGAGATCAGGGTATTGTTGTCAGCCTACGCAGACAGGATGATAAGAAATGTTATATCGGGGAATGACTACGATTTCCTGAGAGCGGACGGAACCCGGGATACCCGGGGCATCAGCAGGATGTGGAATGTGCAGGGGCATGAGGCTGCCAGGCTGCCGATGATCTATGCTGCTGCGTGGAATACCACCGGGAATAAACACTATTATCGCCTATACAGGAAATATGTTGTTCCTGCAATTGAACAATCTTTTAGTGTAGGGGAGAAAACAACCACTTACGCCTATCTTCAGATGGCCTGCTCGCTTGAACTGCTGGAGTCGCTCGAAAAAGAAACAATACTCAAAGAAAAAATATCACGGATAAAGGAGATGGTTGCGGAAAGATGTAAAAGCCGTGCAGAAAATGCAGATAAAAATTCCCAAACGCTTGATCTTACCCGCGCCGGAACCGACTGGAGAACCGGAGAGGGGTTGAAGCCACAGGGAGAATACAGAAAAGTATGGTATAATATAAGAGAAAGCGGAGAAGCAGCTTTGACGCAACTGATGGTATTGGAAAAGAACATTGATCCTGCCCAGAAAGAGCTGCTTGTTAAGGCAATCGAGAGGCTGGATTATGATCGTGTATCAAGCAACGGAATATTTTACCTGCAGGCTGCTTACTGGAAAGCCAGAAGGTCCGGTGTTTTCAATGAAAATGATTAGCACAATAAGTTTTCACGCAAGCAGTTAGTTTTGGCTACCCCTTCTATTCTTAGAAGGGGTTTTTTACTGACAGTGCTATTATTATAAGCGCCCGGCGGCATTATACGACTTCTGCCCTACCGTATCTGCCCCTCCGGTAAACCCGGGGCCTCCGGCAGCTATATAACCATGACTGGCGCCATTTTGATCCGGGCTGATCCAAAACGAATATAACTTTCCATTCCTTAGCTGAAATCTGAACCGTACCGGCCTTCCGTTCAGCACACTCAGATCATCAGCACCTTTCCAGCTTATCCGCTGCAGGGTGCTGTCGCCGGAAACTGCTTCACAACGTGAGAATGTAAATGGTGATATTGTGCGGTTTTTCTCGTCTGTAATTTCAACATTCAGCTCCCCGTCTTTACAGTCAGCGTTGACAAAAAAGTATTTTCCTTTGAATGTAACGGGTCTTGTAGTAAGACTGCCACCCTTGGTATCCCCATTCATTGAAGCAAATCCGTCGCGCCGCAATACTGCAATACCCGTACTTCCATGAGAATGCATACCATTCTTCACGTAGACGCTGCTCTTCTTTGTCTGATCTCCTTTAAAGCCGATATAATAAAACCAAAGCTGATCGCCTACCACAGCACATATTCCTCCCACAGACTGCACATAACCACGATCCCAGGAACCTGCTGTTCTTGTTGCACTAATGAAAACATCCCTGTTAGGACGATCCCAATGAAACCCGTCCCGGCTGAACGAAATTTTAAGTTCAGTGATCTTAGGCGTGGCATTTTTCAGGCATATTTCATTATCAGGACCAAGATGTATCTGGTGCAGCCCCAGCATAATGCTTTCATATCCTACCGCTGACAGATTATACAATTGTGCCTTGTCGCCAATAGCAGGATCCGGGATATCCAGCTTATCCGCCCCGGTCCAGAAGGTAATATCTTTGATACCCCATTGGGCGCCTTTAAGAAAGTCATCATGCTCATAGTAATAACGGGAGCGCCCGGTGGGAGACTTTCCATACTGTCCGGTGTTACGCAGACTATATATCCACTTTTTCCGGAAAGGATTATAAAAGATAGTCGTTCTGTCTCCGCAAATACCCGTTTCAACCCGCTTTTCCCAATGAATACCATCTGGTGAAACCAACGCATACCCTGTATATATTTGCTTTTTTGCGCCGGGAATATCATTGGGCGGGCGGAGAAACATTTTAAACCGCTCTTCCGGGTTATCGGTAAAATGATCAAGGAATACCGTACTTGAATCCGCTATGATATCTGGTATGATAACATTAGTGCCTGCATCCATTTCCAGTTCAGGTCTGTGCCAGTGAATGCCATCCGTACTTGTAGCATAAGCCATTTTGTAAAGCCAGCCTGCTTCGTACCAGACCTTAAACAACTGGTCCCGGGGATCCCACCATACACCACCATCTTTTGCGTTTGCACCAGATATGCCCCACGGGCCCTGCTCCGTCCAGGTCTCCGGCTTTAATACGGGGTTAGTATCAAGCTTACGGGCATTGTAAAACTGTCTTTTCAGTGAAGTTTTTTCTATTAAAAAATCATCAACGAATAACTGGCGTCCCACATCTATCGGAATAACCGCAGGAGGATTCCTGAGATAAGGCACGTCCATAGGCTCATAATTACCAGGATCAATACCTTTGGGCGGCCAATCGGAAGGCAACCTTATACCATTATACAACAATTCTCCCGACTCTGAAAAATTAAAGAACTCATCTTTAGGTAAGATCATCCCTGACAACCCCAATGCAGAAGTATTCTTTATAAAATCACGACGGTTTATCATAAAAAATAATTTTGTTCTTATTACGAAACGGTAAGTATCTTTTTAGGCCTCAGAAAAACAGCCTGAATAATGAATGCGACCAGCACGATGACGGCGAGCATGGCAAAATCCCTGCCCAGGTTCCCGGCATCAGTAGATTTACCGAGCAAATCAGTTACCATTGCCCCGGCAAAAATGCCGGTCATATTCATTATGCCATAGGCGGTTGCTCTTATGCGCGGAGAAACGAATTGATAAAGAATGGGCATATTATTGGCATCAAACATACCAAAGCCTATACCAAAGCAGCAGCCTGCCAGAACAGTTGCAACGATTGACTGTCCATAACCGATCAGCAGTAAAGCAGGCGCCATTAATAAAAGCCCTATAGCGCTGGTATATATCCTTCCCCTGATATTTTTTTGAAGCCACCTGTCGGACAATATGCCGCCAAAAATCACCCCGGCAAAAGAAGAGGCCGCAATAGTAAGCGTAGCCAATGGACCTGCTATTGCTATATCCAGTGAAAGCTTATCCGCAAACAAAGTAGGCAGCCAGTTCTTGGTAGCCCACCCCGGAAGACTGGGTACTGCAAAACAGAAAAGCACAAGCCAGAAATAAATATTGGTGAACAACAGCTTTAATCCCGCAAAAAAAGAAATTCCGGACTGTTTTTCTTCCGCGTGATCTGATGCAGCATCGGGATTACGGCCGGTATCTTTTAAAAACAACATTAATACAACAGCATAAGCTACACCTATAAATCCAAAACTATGAAAAGTTGAATGCCAGGAATACCGGGCGGCAATAGTAGCCCCAAAGCCACCCAGCGCCTGCCCGAAATACAAGCCAGTCATATGAATGCCTATGGCAAGCGATCTTGATTTATTGCTGTGATAATCCGCGATCAGCGATAATCCCGCTGGCATATATAACGCTTCGCTCACGCCCATTACCGCCCTTAACCAATATAATTGATTAAATGTTGTTGCATATCCCATGGTAAAAGTAACTCCTGACCACACGAAGAGACTTGCCACAATAAGCCATTTACGATTGATCTTATCGGCAATAATTCCTGATACCGGGTTTACCAATCCATACACCCAAAGAAATATACCCATCAAATATCCAAACACAGTGGCTGATTGCAGTTCCACAATATCAACCTGCATAGAGGTCTTCATGGTGGCGAGCATCTGCCTGTCGAGGTAGTTAAGCAATGCCACTACCCACAGGAGCGCAACTACAATCCACTTGTAGTTCTTCGTACTTTGGAATGGCATTAGAATATTTATCGATTTTTAAATAGAGAACGGGAAAATTCTGCTCCTTTTTTCAGCACTGCTTTCTGGGCAGGATCAATAAATATCGTATTATCTTTATCGTCCATTAAGATATCGACCGTAGTACCTTTAAATATATTTCCGGTAACTGATATATCTTTCCCGTTCCTCTCAAACTGGATTACACCTGCAGCGTTAGGGCCGGTAGTAAATATGTTATCTTTAAGAATTACCGGACCATATTCAGCTCCTTTCTGATAAGTAGTAAAATATATTTCCGGAAAACTCTGCCACCCTCCTGTTTTAAAATCCCGTCTTCCTGTTTTGGGATCGTGAGTTCCCTTTGTTGTATTGTTTATAAAAACATTATTCTGTATAATAATATTTTTAGGTTGATTTATCCAGCTTCCGCGTCCGCCGTTCCTGAATATATTGCCTGTAATAGTAACATTTTCGTTTGATCTTTCGACACTTACCACCCTTGATCCATTCGTACCATCAACTGTATTTCCTATTACAGTTGAATTTTTGCAATGTTCTGCTATGAAGAAAGCGCCCATTCTTGCTCCCAGAATATGATTATTTGCAAATACATTATTGTAGCTTTTGTGGATATGCATAGCATCGCCCAACGCACTTATCCGGCAGCCAATAATTTGGGTATTCATACAGCCGGACAAATCTATACAACCTTTACCCGGTCCTGCGTTTATCGGAGCATACTGGTAAAACAGTTCTGTTACATTATTGACAATTTTTACATTAGCGCCTCCGCTATCATTAAAGACAAGCTTTTTACCAACCTCGCTTTCACTGATTTCAATATATCTGTCAGAAGCTTCTGTTACATAATATCGTTTCCCCTTTACAATATTTGAAGGAAGCCTATCATTATAAAAGCAGATTTCTACTCCTTTATTTATTAAGCGTTTAGTATTACCCTGTGGCTTTATGTTGTTTAAATATACCCTGCTATCATCTTTTTTGATTACTATTCCACTAATCAACATGCTGGTATCAAAGTAATTAAGAGCCATTTTTTTCTCTTCTTCAGTATGATCTTCCGGGAATACGATTATTTGCCAGAGATAGCCATAATCCCACATAAACTTTCCTGAATTTATAAGATTACAATTTTCAACAGAAATGTTAGTTGCAAAATTTGCAGGAATAATATTATCATTTTCAATGTATCCATTAACATTTACTACTGAGCCTGAGATCTTCTCCGACTGTATATCTCTGAAAGTAAGGTTATCTGTTTTCCCGTTCCTGCTGGTTTTAATTACAATAATTCTTGTATTAACGTTCGGCTCCCAGGTATTTTTCATATTTGCAGGATCAAAGCAGTATCCCTGAAAAAAACCTCCAAACCATGAAAAATTTATTATATCGGTTCCTTCAAAAAGTACTATCCTGGATTGATCGCCTAGATTTTCAGGTAGTAATATTTTAGCCCCATAGGCAAAAATATTAGTGTTAGAAGTAAGAGCTATTGATATATCACCTTTTAAAAAGTACTTACCAGCAGGAATAGTAATATTTCCCCCTCCAGCCTTTTGCACATCGGCAAACAGCAATTGAAAGGCTCTGGTATCATCTGATGAACCATTTCCTACAGGATTATAATTACTTAAATTAAAATTTTTGTTCTGCAGATTTTGAGCACTGAGGAATGGAACAATGCAGACAATAACTATAAAAAACGCAAGCAATTTTTTCATCTTCTGATAATTTAATACTCAATTAGAAATTTCAAAATGTACATACATTTTTATACTATCGGTTTAATGTAATTCCACAACTTTCTAAGAATGTAATGGTTTGCGAAATTGCCTCCTCAAAGTAATTTTTTTCAAACATCATGTATCCATGGATGCCACCTTCCTTAAGAATTAAATTACACTTATTGCCGGCTTTAATCATTGCGTCCTTAAAGTTTTTGGCTCCTTTGAACGGCGTTACCTTATCAGAAGTGCCATGAAAAAGAAGAGTAGGTGGTAGTCCCTCTTTTATATTATGTAAGGGGGATAGTTTGCGCCACTGCTCACCAATTTTGTTCGCACCATAGCCTTCCGGAGAAGTATCTATAACGGGGTAATACAGTACCAACACATTGGGCATGGCCGAAATATCCATAGCATCCGTAACTTCATTAACCGTATCGAATAAAGCAGTGCCGGCTGCAATGTGTGCGCCTGCAGATCCACCAGATACAATAATCTGCCGGGGATCCACTCCCAATTCTTTTGCATGTTGCCTCACATACCTGACAACAGAGCGGCCATCCCTCACGCAATCAAATACTGTAGTTCCCTCAGCAGAATCTCTAAACCGGTATTCGGCACTAATTCCAATCATACCCCTTTTAACAAATTCATAAACAATGGGATAAAATCTCCTTGGCTCCCCATTAACCCATCCTCCCCCATGAAACGCAATAAAACAAGGACGTCTTTCACCTTTTCTGAAACTATCCGGGGTAAAAAGATGCAAGCGCAGTTCTCTTCCTTTAACTATCTTGTAAACAACCTTTTTGTCAGGCTCAAGCTTAGTTGCAAGTCCTGCTGCGTAATCGTTCACAGCAGGTACTTGCCCATAGCACACAGCCATAGCGGAGCTGAAAATTATTAAGAGGTAAACAAGGATTAAAACTTTCCCGTTCATTGCTGTTAATATCCATTATTTTGTTTCAGGTTACTATTGATATCAGTTTCAAATTGAGGAATAGGCCATAAATAGTTTTTATTCTTATCAAATACTCTTTGTTCGATAACCCTCATCTCTGAACGATTGGAAACATTCGAATAATTTGGGGTCCCATTCTCATCAACAACCGGCGCCGAGCTAAGTAGCCCTCTGGGTATTCTGCCATACAAAGGTCCGTTTAATACATTTTCCGCAATTCCCCAGCGTCGTATATCGTAAAGCCGAAGGCCTTCAAAAGCCAATTCCGACTTCCTTTCTATTCTTATAATTGAGCGAAGCTCTTCCTGTGATTTGCCTCCCGTAACCAGTGGCATGTCCACCCTGTCCCTTAATTTATTTATGGCATCATATACTGATTGATCTATATTGTTTGCTTCAATCTTTGCTTCAGCATAATTTAACAGTACTTCGGCATATCTCATAAGGATGATACCAGTCTCCGAAAGCGACAGATAACTTGGATCTCTTATATCACTGTATTTACGCCAACAATAACCCGAAAAGGATGCAAAGGCATTAGTGGCGTCCTGATTAGTAACCCGGACCGCTGGCGTTACGTTATAATTCCAGCACCGCACGCTATCTTTATGTGTTTCATATTGATAACCATTAAAAATAGAACCGGGTACTATGCAACTATAGTTTAACCTGGGATCACGATTATCAAACGGATGCGCCGGATCATAGTCGGGAGATTTGTCAATTGTAAGGCCATCCAGGCACAAATAAGAATCAATCATTGATTGTGTAGGAATCAGGCCCGCAAATCCGGAAGACATTCTTGGCGCTACCCATTTCGGCCCCAGATGTGTTTGGACTCCTGACTTGTAGTGAAGCATAAACATTATTTCTTTAGACACCAGTTGTTTTTCTTTCAGGTATAATGAAGCATAATCGGGCTCAAGTTCATAAACAGACAAGTCAATAACTCTTTTTGCCGCATCAGAAGACACATCCCATTTATTGTTAAATAGGGCTATCCTGGATTTTAAAGCAAGTGCAATACCCTTGGTAGCTCTTCCGATTTCCTCAGCTTTAGTGTATTTTAAAGGAAGCACCTGGGCTGCAGCTTCCAAATCATTAAGTATAAAATCAGTAATTTCTGACTTAGGAGTCTTATTCATGTAACTTTCTTCCAGGGTCAGTTCTTTTGTTACTAAAGGAACATCGCCAAACATTTCAGTCAGATGATAATAAAAATAAGCTCTTAGAAATTTAGCCTCGGACACAATCTGATCTACTCTGGCCTGATTTTTTATTTCCTTGATATTGCCTACATTATCAAGAATATAATTGGCACGCTGAATACCGGCATAGTAGTTTTTCCATAAACCTACAATTATGGGATTGCTTGCATCTACAGTTCCATTACCCATAAACTGAAAATCAGTAAGCGCCCTTGAATATCCTATATCAGATGCCAGATCAAGATGAACTTCAACCGGTAAATTATACTCTAAACTATACCATAATTTCGCATATGCTCCGTTGATGGCCAATTCCAACTCATCTTCACTCTTAAGAAAAGAAGAAACAGAAGGCAGATCAATAGGTTCTTTAACCAAATAGTCTTTATTACAAGATGTAAAAAGTATAATTGCAGATAAAAGAGGAAGCAGTTTTATATATAAGTTTTTCATATAAGAAAAATTAAAAGTTTATGTTGATCCCTGCTGAATAAGTTTTAATCTGAGGATAATAGTCTCCAACGCCTACCGGAGCCTCTACATCAAACCCATTCCAGAATTTGTCAACAGTAAAAAGATTCTGCCCTGACACATATATTCTTATTTTCTTCACACCTTTAACCCCCCAAATACTTTCGTCCAATGTGTATCCTATTTGCAGATTTTTCATTCTGAGATAGGAAGCATTCTTAACCCAAAAAGAAGAATTTTGAATATTATTAGACTCATTAAAAGTCAGACTGGGAAATGCTGCATTGGGGTTATCCGGCGTCCAGTAATCTTTGTGCATTTCTAAAGCAGTTGATCCATTATTAAACGGCATAATAGCTGTCCCGTATAAATATCCATCGGCTTTTCCCACTCCCTGCAATAAAAAGGACAAATCAATATTTTTCCAGTTAAGATTACCACTTAAGCTATAAGTATACCTCGGTATTTGATTACCGATTATCTTTCTGTCGTTACCATCAATTGTATTATTGCCATCCAGGTCTTTATATTTAATACCACCCGGAATAACATTCCCAAATTGCTTCGGAGATGAAGCAATTTCGTCAGCGCTTTGAAAGTAACCTATTGCCTCATATCCATAGAACGAATTCATTGGATATCCTTCAAAGTTGACAAGTAACCCTTCTACATTCACTCCCTTCAAATCAATGATCTTGTTTTTCACATCAGAAAGCGTTCCGGAGAACCTGTAAGCAAAGTCTCTTAACCTGCCTGAATAGCCTATGCTCAGCTCCCAACCGTTATTGTCAACCACGCCAGCATTTTGATAAGGTGCAGTCAATCCGATAATAGAAGGCACATCCAATCTCAACAATATCCCCTCAGTCCTTTTTCGATAATAGTCAAAGGAGAATGATAAATGATGCCATAATTCACCATCAATTCCTAGATTCGTCATCTTTGAGGTTTCCCAGGAAATATCGGGGTTAGCCATTTCTGTAGGGGTCAGTCCGTTCACATTCACCCCATTTAATGAAAATATCGTTGAAGAAAGAAAAGCGTCATAAGGATAAGTCCCTATATTTTGATTACCTAACTTTCCCCAGGAAGCACGCAACTTAAGTTCATTGGCAACCGTACTTAAATTATTCCAAAAACCTTCCTGAGAAAGACGCCATCCTGCAGAGAAAGAAGGGAAAAATCCAAATTTGCGCCCCTCCGCAAACCTCGAAGAACCATCATATCGAAAATCGGCTTCAAACAGATACTTGCTTTTCAGATCATAATTTAATCTTCCGAAGAGTGATCTAAGGGACCAATCTGATCCGGCTCCTGCCGTTTGCTGATTACCTGAACCGCCGGCATTTATTACATCATTCCGTGGTAAAACGAAATTGTCGCGGGATGCTGAAAACCAACGGTAATTGTAGCTTTCCTGTGATGCGCCCAACAAAGCTTTAAAATGATGTTCGGCGAATGTTTTGCGATAATTCAACGTTCCCCAGGTATTATTCTGGAAGTACCTGCTGTTGGATTGCAAAAGGCGGGCAACCTGCGATCCCGGAGCAAATAAATCTCCATTTGGATAATATGTCTGGGTAATGGTTTTAAAGTTCTTCCTGTCATCTTCCCAGAAATTAGACGTAAAACTGAAATCAAAATATAAATCATCTATAAAATGATATGTAAATCCAAGAGTAGGCATAATTGATGGGGTATTCGTCCGATCATATCCTCCTTCATTTAGAAGAGCAAGCGGATTGCTTCCCGTAGATGGTGCCGCATAACCGAAGGAGTAACGCGTTGGCTCAATTGAAGCGAGGTGATTTGTACTGAACAAAACCAACTGGGTTCCCGAACCCGGCTGCGCTGTGTTCATAAACCGTATAAAAATATCTGCCTTTACATTTAATTTAGAAGATAACTTGATATCAGAATTCAGGCGCAGGGAATATCTTTTGAAATCAGTATTATTTAGAATTCCCTGTTGATCATAATAACCTAAAAGTCCCATGATTTTAACACGATCCGTTCCACCACTAAAGTCAATAGAATGATTTTGTGTAAGCCCATTCCGGGTATATATTTCTTTGAACCAATCGGTATCCGGGTATAAAGTTGGATCACTTGCATGCATTGACGGATAATTTTTTATATAATCTTCCTCAAAAACAGGAGATCGTCCAACATTTGTATTGGCAAGATTTAACATCGTCATGTGATCAACTGCATTCACTCTCCTTTTAAGATCTGTTGGCTTTTGAATACCCACATAACCGGAATAGTTGATGGAAAACTTCCCGCTACTGCCTCGTTTGGTTGTAATTAATATAACGCCGTTTGCCGCCCTTGTACCATAAATAGATGCTGAAGCGGCATCTTTTAGCACAGTTATGCTTTCTATAATATTGGGATCAACATTATTGATATCATTCGGGACTCCGTCTACTAATATTAACGGGTTAGCATCGCCCAGGGTACCTACGCCTCTCAACCGGATTGTCCCACCATCTTTTCCCGGTTGTCCTGAACTTTGGGTAACAGTAAGTCCCGGGGACATCCCCTGTAAAGCCATTGATGTTTGCCCTACCTGCCGGCCGGCAATATCTTTTCCTGATATTACAGCAACAGCCCCTGTAAGATTCGCTTTCTTTTGAGTTGAATATCCCACCACTACCACTTCATCACTAACCGCCTGCTCCAGCGTCATCACAATACTAAGATTATTGCTTTGCGTCAGCGTTACGCTTTTTTGCTGATATCCCACAAATGTAATTACCAGTACATCCCCGGGATTGGCATCAATGCTAAACTCACCTCTTGCATTGGTTGTAGTGCCTGTTTGGGTTCCTTTTATTTTTACTGATGCGCCATTCAGAGGGGCTCCGGCAGAATCAGTAACCCTGCCTTTAACAGGCGGGGGAAGTTCTAACCCCGGAGCAAGCAATATCAGGTCAGGCGAACCTGACCGGGATATGGACTTATCTTCTTCCGGAGCAGCAGCTTCCACCCTTATCACATTTTCACGGATGCTCCACTTCAGTCCCTTATCTTTCAATAGCTCATTCAGCACATCCGCTACTGTTTTGTCTGTTACAGAAATAGTGGCTTTTTCATTTTTCAGTGTGCCGGTATTTTCATACATGATCACCACATCGGCTTTCGTTTCAATGGTGGAAAATATTTTTTTGATAGGGCTGTTTTTAAAACTGAGAGAGATCACTGTTTTTTCGTTTCCCTGCCCCCTGCCGGGAGCGGCAAGCAGGATCTGCGCTGTAAAAGCGATGACGCTTATTATCAATGTATTCACTTTCATGATGAACCGTATCCAATCTTTGTGAAAGGCAGGGTATGATAGCCTGTTTATACAAAAAGTAACAATACTTTGCATATATTGCAATTGGTTTTGAAATGTTTAAAAATGTTTCTGCCAAACCCCTTCGAATGCTGTCCAGGCTGGTAAGGGGTTTTCTTCTCCGGTTGAATATTTTAGGGGGAATTACTTCTGTTCATAATATTGTAGCTGGTTTTGGTGATTGAATACAGGGTTTGATAACTTTGATAACTCCTTTTTTGTAATGACGACCCAGTTTTAGTGAATCACTAACCTACGTAGTATTTTTTTGAAAATATTTCCTGGCGTAAGCAAAACAGGATGAAATTCAGGCCGGCAATGCAGCTTCGCAGGAAAAAAATTGCCTTTATCTTTGAAGTATTGAAAAGATTTCTTGCCAAATAGAATAATTGGCACGATTAAGACTGCACGCAGTATTAATTGAAGCCATTATTACAGTTTCAACAGGTACAGTGCACGACAAAAGAGACTATACGATATTGCTTGAACAGTTAAAGACATTCGACATCAATGCTTTTGAAGCGCTGTATGTCCATACCCGCGAACGGCTGTTTGTTTACGCTTTTTCCATATTAAAAGAGGAAGGCGCTGCACAGGACATTGTACAGGAACTGTTTGTTGATCTCTGGGAAAAAAGGCTTTTCCTGAATATCCATACGGGATTGATCGGCTATTTAGTGCGATCGGTACGTAATCGCAGCCTGGACCAGTTGAAAAAGCAGCAAAAACACCGGAGGCTTGCGAATGATCATTTCTATGCAGCCGGGGAAGAAGCAGTGATCAGGAACATTTTGGAAAACAAGGAATTGGGAGCAATGATCGAAGCAATGATTCATAAGCTGCCCCCTATGCCCGCCAAAGTATTTCGCCTGCATTACATTGAAAAACTAAACTATACAGAAATTGCTGAAGAACTGCATATCAGCTCTAATACAGTGAGCAATCACATGACAAGGGCGCTGAAAGGCATGCGGGAAAATTTAAAGAATATTGATGTCAGTTAGTGATTCCACCTCAGTTATCAGTCATTAAAATATGATGGAACAATTAACCGAAGAAGAAAAATTTTTATTGCTGGGAAAGATCACAGGCACATTAAGCGCCGAAGAGGAGGACGCTATGGAACAATTGTTCCTTACTAATCCCTACACTCAGATAGCTTATAACGAGTTGGTGGATGCACTGCCTCCTGATGATGTGACAACAAACTTTTCCCGGCGCAGGAAAAACCCAACCTGGCGTGATTTGAAGACCGAATTCCAGGAACAGCAGCAACTGCAGCTACCTGAAATCAAACGCATTCCTGTTTATAAAAAGAAGTGGATGGCGGTCGCTTCCGTTGCTATTGTCATGCTGACTGCCGGATCTATTCTTTGGAGTCAATTCAGCAAGCCTGGCAGAAGGGATCAGGTTGCTGTCCCTTCAAAACCCGCGATTGAACTGAAGCTGGCAGGCGGGCAGGTAGTCAATCTTTCGCAGGAACAAGGCGCTATTGACGCTGGTGCAGCGAAGCTCAGCAATAGCAATAAATCACTCTCTTATTCAGTAAACAACGACCAATCTCTTATCGGGATCAACACACTCACGGTACCAATAGGACTTGACTATAAAATCAACCTGGCGGATGGCAGCATGATCTGGCTCAATTCTGCCACGAAACTGGAATTTCCATTGGCTTTTCCCGGCGATACCCGTGAGATCACTATTAGTGGAGAAGCCTACCTGAAAGTAGCAAAAAACGCAGCTAAACCATTTATCGTTCACCTGCCGCACAGCACCGTGCAGGTATTGGGGACGGAATTTAATGTGAACACCTATGATTCCGGGTTGGTAAAAGTGGCTTTGGTGGAAGGTTCAGTAAATATGCAAGCGCCCACAGGAACAAGCAAACTCGCTCCCGGCAAACAGGCTGTTTACCGTTTCGGGCAACCTATTTCACAAGAAACTTTCGATGCTCGTACTGTATTAAGCTGGCAGAAGGGACTGTTTTATTTTAACGATGCCAGCCTGCAGGAGATCAGTAAGGTCTTGCCCCGCTGGTATGGCATACAGGTAACAATAGATGATCCCTCTATCCTGTCCCGCACATTTAGCGGGATCATTGATCGAAACAAGCCGATAGAAGTGTTTATGGAAGACCTGAAAATGATTTCCCGGATTAATGCTTACAGGGATAAACAGAATGTGCTTCATTTTAAATGAACAGATATTTCCTGAGTCAGGAAGTAATGGCTGTTACTTGCTTAGCTCCACGCCAAAACTGCCCTGATGCTGTATTTTTCCGGTTGTTCATAAAATATTTTAACGCCGATCCTTGCCGGGAGGTCTTTTATAGCTGACCTGCTGCCGGGCATTACTTACAATGGTTGTCGGTGTAAGTTCATGGCTGTATTATTTATGTTTTATCTGTGTAAGGAGATAAGATAAGATAAGTAGCAGCAAGGCAGCAGGTCTGGCCAAGCACAAAAGCAAGGCTACCCAACCTGCGCCGGGGCAAGAAGTTCCCTCCGGAGTACCGGTCGGGCTCGCGGCTGACTTGAGAACCGAAAAGCAAAGATCTGTATTTACGGTTCACGGCATCAGGAAGCAACCTCCTTTCTTTTCAGCACAGCTACTGTCAGCCGGCTGACGCAAACCAGCCTCCCTTTCTCATCATGAATTTTGATCTCCCACACATGGGTAGAAGAACCAAGGTGCAGCGGAGCGGCCGTTCCCGTCACGACACCCTGCTTTACCGCACGAATATGGTTGGCATTGATCTCCAGCCCCACACACAAAAACAGGCTTGTATCAAGCACCAGCGAAGAAGCGACGCTGCCCAGCGTTTCGGCAAGCGCTACAGAAGCGCCTCCATGCAGGAGACCATAGGGTTGTTTGGTGCGGGCGTCAACCGGCATCGTTGCTTTAAGAAAATTATCGCCCATCTCTGAGAACCTGATACCAAGATGCTCACCCATAGTACCGGCACTCATGGCATTAAGCTTATCCAGGGGAAAATCTTTGTTAAACCAGATTTCAGGCATAGCTTTCTTCAGTTAGAAAATGAATAAATCATCTCAATATAAGCTAAGGACAGCAGATTTGTTTCACGTTTGCCGTTTATCGTTTCACGTTTGTCGTTTCCATACATTTGTAAAAAATATAATCCGGGGAATTTCTGCCCCGTTTTTGAATAAAAAAAAGGGGCTTTTAATTAGCATGATATTTTCATAATAAGAATTGACCATTTCTGATAAGGCTTTGATATATCTTTTATAGCAAGCATGCACGCATGGAGGAAACAAAAACGAGCAAAAATATATGGAGAAAAACCGGCAGAATAATCCTGAGATCCGTCATTTTTCTTGTATTATTTTTTTTGCTGCTGGCAGGATTGATATTATTACCGCCGGTGCAGGGTTTTATTTCACAAAAAGCCGTTGCTTATCTTGAAAAAAAACTGGGTACTAAGGTTGCGCTCGGCAAACTTTATATAGGGCTGCCCAAAACGGTAGTGCTGGAAAATGTATATATAGAGGATAAGCAAAAAGACACGCTTTTATTCGGCGGCAGCCTGAAAGTGGACGTAGGCATATTTGATCTTATCCTTGGAAAAGGAATTAATATCAACAGCATAAAGCTGGATAATATAACAGCCAATATTAAACGCCAGCTTCCCGATACCAGCTTTAACTTCCGGTTCATTATTGATGCTTTTGCTCCGAAAGACCAGCAGCCCAAAGAAGATACGGGCACAAGCTCAACTAATTTCAGCATTGGCAGCATTGAGCTGAATAATATAAGAGCCGTATACAGGGATGTGGTTACTGGCAATGATGTAGCAGCTAACCTGGCGCATTTTGATACCAGGTTCAGCGAATTTGATCTACAAAAAATGCAGTTTGGCATCCCAGTTATCAACCTGCAGGGGCTTACCGCCGATATTCACCAGTTCCAGCCACTGATTGCTTCAAGCACAACGGGAACAGCAGATGAGACCGGAAACACTACACTGCCATCTATTGATATCAGATCAATAGGGCTGCAAAAAATAAATGTGAGTTACCGCAATGATGTATCAGCGCTGTATGCTTTAATAGATATGGGCGCACTGGATATCAGCCCCGGAAAAATTGACCCGGGCCAACGGACGGTTGACCTTGTAAAGCTTGCATTGAACCAGACTACCGCTGCCGTACGGCTTGGTAAAACCCAGGCAGGCAGCAGGGACACTATTACAACAGCGCCGGCATCCGGGGATACTGCACCAGGCTGGAGAGTGCTGCTTTCTTCTCTTCAGCTCAACAACAACAACTTCCAGTTTGACGACGATAATGCTCCACGCGCAAACCAGGGAATGGATTATATGCACCTGAAAGCGGAAGGACTTACACTGCACGCATCCGATTTTATATACAGCAATGATTCTATTGCCGGAATAATAAAAAAAGGCGCCTTCCGGGAACAAAGCGGCTTCGCCCTCCAGCAATTGCAGGCTGATTTCTTATACTCCGGCACACAGGCTTACCTCAAAAATTTCTATATAAAAACGCCGGGCACGGAGCTAAGGCGCAATGCTGCCATATCCTATGCTTCACTTGCAAGCCTGCAAAAAAATATTGAAACACTGCAGCTCAACATTGACCTTGATCATAGTAAAGTACAGGTAAAGGATATCCTCAGCTTTGCACCGTTCCTGCGGTCACAGCCTGCCTTTGCCGATCCCGGCGCTGTATGGCTGATCAACGGAAAAGTGAAAGGCAGCGTGGCCGATATGCAAATAGCCGGGCTTCAGGTCAGCGGGCTCAGCAATACATCGCTGAATATAAGCGGCAGGCTCACAGGGTTGCCGGATGCCAATAAAACGGGCGCTAACCTCACCATAAAAAATATCAGCACTTCCCGGGAAGATATTTTGTCTGTTGTACCTGAAAATGTATTGCCTGCCAATATCACCCTTCCTGGAAAAATGCAGCTCTCAGGAACAATTCACGGGAATATGGAGAATATTGAAACAGCGCTTACCTTACAAACAAGTCTCGGCGATGCTATAGTAAAAGGATTTGCCCGGCATATCGCCAACGCCCATACTGCTGTATATGATATGACGCTTCAGGCTTACTCCCTCGACCTTGGAACGATCCTGCAGGATAAAAAGACATTTGGGCCCGTTACCGCTGACTTTGCCATAAAAGGAAAAGGATATGATCCTAAAACTGCAGATGCTGCTTTTGCCGGTAATATCAGGTCAGTCATTTTAAAACAATACGATTATAAAGATTTAAACATAGAAGGGTCCATTGTCAACAAGCAGGCACGTATACACGCAGCCATTGCCGATCCTAATATTCATCTTGGCATGAATGCAACTGCGGATTTTACTGCTGCTTACCCTGCTGTTACACTCAATGCTGATATTGACAGTATCAGGTTCCACGAATTGCATCTGTCCAATGATCATCTTATCTATCATGGAAAAATTGATGGCAGCTTCCCTGACAGCAACCCCGACAGCCTGGAAGGAAAATTATTCGTGCTGCAATCATTGCTGGTGCACAACCAGCAAAGGATCAGCATAGACAGCATCAGGCTGGAAGCAGGCAGCCTTGATACTGCAAGATACCTTGCATTGAGCAGCGATGTGATCAATGCAAGATTGCAGGGCAGGTATAAGCTGACAGAGATGGGAAGCATTATCCAAAAAGCCATTGAGCCCTACTTCTCCACAGCAGACAGCGCAGGTACTGTGTCCCGTACTGCTCCTTATGATTTTACTTTCCATGCGGACATCGTCAACAGCCCCGTACTGAAAGCATTCGTCCCTGACCTGCAAAAGCTCGATTCGGTAAACCTTCAAAGTCATTTTACAGACAGCAGCGGCTGGAATGCTGACCTGCATGCAGGCGCGGTGTACGTAGGGGAAAATCACATCAAAAACCTGGTGCTCAACGCCGGTACAGAGGACAGCAGCCTCATTGCCGGTATTAAAGCAGATGAAATCGTTGCCGGCAAAAGCCTGGCTATGTTTGCCACCAGCCTGCATACAAATATTCATAACAACAATATTGACTTCACACTCAACATACGCGACAAGGCTGAAAAATCAAGGTATATTGTCAATGGGCTGTTCCGGCAGCCGGCTAAAGGCGAGTATGTTTTTTCATTGAACCCCGACAGCCTGCTGCTTAATTACAGCAACTGGACGCTGTCGCCTGAGAATAATATTCACATAGAAAAAGATGACCTACATGCCACCAATTTTACACTTAGTAAAAACGAGCAGCAGTTGTCTGTCAACAGCGTATCTGCCGGGAAAAATGCACCGCTTGATATCAGCTTCAACAATTTCAAAATTGCAACACTCACCGGTTTTGCACAACCGGATTCTACCCTGGCTGATGGCATCCTCAACGGGAAAATCACGGTGAGCAATATTATACAGCAACCCGTTTTCGTGGGCAACCTGGATGTTAAAGACCTGAGCATAAAGAAGGATACAGTGGGAAATGTACAAGTGGCAGTGAATAACAAAGTTGCTGATACCTATAATGCAGACATTTCGGTAACGGGGCATGGCAATGACATTCATCTTTCCGGGAATTATTTTACGAACAGCAGCACTTTCGACGCAACGCTTGATATCCGGAAGCTGCCGCTTACTACTGCACAGGCATTTTCCGGCGGTGCCATACGCGATGCATCCGGCGCTGTGAACGGACAGTTCAATATAGCCGGAAGTACAGACAAGCCCAGTGTGGATGGTGAACTGAATTTTGATAAGGCGGCGTTTAACCTTAGCATGCTCAACAATATTTTCCGGGTGGACCGGGAAAAAATAGCAGTAAACAAAGAAGGCATACGCTTTAATAAATTTTCAGTAAAGGATTCTGCAGGCAATGCGCTTACCGTGGATGGATTAGCGGCTACCCAAAATTTCAAAAATTACAATTTCGATCTCGATATAAGAGCTGATAATTTCCGTGCGCTCAACAGCACCAAAAAAGACAATAAGCTTTTCTACGGCCAGTTGTATTTTGATACAAGGCTGAAAGTGAAAGGCACCGAATCGTCACCGGCTGTTGACGGCAGGTTGAGCGTGAACAACAAGACCAAAATGACCATTGTATTGCCCCAGAATGAGCCCGGCGTGGTAGACCGTGAAGGCATAGTAGTATTTGTAGACAAGGACGCACCTGCAAGTGATTCTCTTTTCAGGGCATCTTATGATTCGCTTAATACATCCAGCCTGCAGGGCATGGATATCTCCGTAAATATAGACGTGGATAAGGCAGCAGATTTCACCCTGGTAGTAGATGAAGGCAGCGGGGATTTTCTCAACGTAAAAGGAGAAGCGCAACTGAATGCAGGGATTGATCCCAGCGGGAAGATCAATCTTTCAGGGTCTTATGAGCTTGAAAGCGGAAGCTATGATCTCACTTTCAATTTCATCAAAAGAAAATTCAATATCGAAAAAGGCAGCAAGATAGTGTGGGAAGGGGAACCCACGGATGCCAGTGTGGACATTACTGCCAAATACACCGCCAATACAGCGCCACTCGACCTTGTTAAAAACCAGTTGGCTGCCGATGTATCGTCTACCCAGCGCAACATGTATCTTCAAAAGCTCCCGTTTGACGTTATACTTAAAATGGGTGGCAAGCTGCTTAAGCCAACTATCAGCTTCGATATTATGCTGGAGGAAGATAAAGCCACCGGTGTCTCCAATGATATAGTGAGCGATGTAAAAACAAAGCTGGAACTACTGCGGCAGGAAGATGCAGAAATGAACAAACAGGTATTTGCATTATTGCTGCTCAACAGGTTTGTTGCAGACGATCCTTTCAAAAGCAGCTCTTCCACCAGCACCTCCACAATGGTAAAGCAAAGCGTTAGCAAGCTGATGACAGAACAGCTCAACAGGATGGCTGCCGACATCATCAAAGGAGTAGACGTGAATTTTGACGTAAATGCTTCAGACGATTACACTACAGGGGAAAGGCAAAGCCGTACAGATTTGAATGTAGGTCTTTCAAAAAGATTATTGAATGATCGCCTGACCGTCACCGTTGGCAGCAACTTTGAACTGGAAGGGCCCGAAAACAGCAGCCAGCAGCCGGTAAATTTAGCCGGCAACGTATCGCTCAATTACCGGCTGAGCGAAGATGGCCGGTATATGCTCAGGGGCTACAGGAAAAATGAGTATGAAGGGCAAATAGACGGTTATGTGGTGGAAACCGGCATAGGTTTTACCATCACACTTGATTATAACCGCTTTAAAGAAATATTCCGGAAAAAACAAACAGCAGAAGAGAGAAGAAAAATAAGGGAGTTGAGGCAACAGTACAGGCAGAAAGGAAATTCTGATACGGGAAAAGAGTGATATATGAAAACAGGCTTTGCACAGATAACGGCTGTTATAGTAATGATCTGCAGTATGGCGTCTTGCAGCACTACCCGCTATGTACCTGATGGCGATGCGTTATATACCGGCGCTTCCGTAAAAGTAGAAGGAAAGGACATCAGGAATAAGAAAAAACTGAAAGAGGAACTGGAAGCGCTGGTACGCCCCCTGCCTAATAAAAAAATATTAGGCATACCTTTCAAGCTGATGATGTATAACCTGGCAGGAAACCCTAAAAAAGAAAAATCGCCGGGAGCATGGATAAGGAATAAAGTTGGCGAGCCACCTGTTTTGCTTAGTAATGTAAATGTGGACTATAATATAAAGGTATTGAAAAGCACACTGGAAAACCGGGGTTATTTTCATGCATCAGTGGAAGGTGACACTACCGTAAAACGTAAAAAGGGGCATGCCGACTATAACGCGGTCCCCGGAGCACAATATACTATAAATGAAGTCAGCTTTGAGCGGGACAGCAGCGCTCTTCTGAAAGCAATAAACGATGTTGCAGGAGAAAGCCTGCTTAAAAAAAATGCACCGTTCGATCTCTCCGTGATCAAAGCAGAACGGGAACGGATAGACACATACCTTAAAGAGCATGGTTTTTATTATTTCAATCCTGATTACCTGATCGTAGAAACAGACAGCACCATTGGAAATAATAAGGTGAACCTTTATGTAAGGACTAAGCCGGGCACACCCGAAAAAGCCACGCAGCTATTTACCATTAATAAGGTATACTTATTTTCGGGGTATAGCTTAAATGCAGGCGCCAGCGACACGCTTAAAAGCGGCGCCGAATATTACAAGGGGTATTACCTGGTAGACCGGCAGAAGAATTATAAGCCTGAGATGTTTGCGAGGTCCATGCAGTTTGAGCCGGGAGATGTATATAACCGGAGAGATCATAACCAAAGCATCAGCAGGCTGGTAAACCTTGGCGTATTCAGGTTTGTAAAAAACAGGTTTGAGCCCGTATACATCAATGATTCCGCAAAGCTCAATACATTTTATTATCTTACTTCCCTGCCCCGCAAAGCGATACGGGCAGACCTGAATGCCAGCACTAAATCCAATAACCTTACGGGCTCTTCCATCACGGTAGGATGGCTTAACCGGAATACCTTCCATGGCGGAGAACAATTATCCATTAATGCAACCACAGGCTTTGAAGTCCAGTTCAGCGGCCAGTTGAAAGGCTATAATACGTACAGAGGCGGCATTGAAGCCAAGCTGGTATTTCCACGGTTTGTAGTGCCCTTTATTTCCCTGAATACGCAAAGCGGGTATGTGCCCAAAACCAATATGCTGCTGGGATATGATGTGCTGGTAAAACAGAAATTATATACCATGAATTCCTTCAGGGCTGCTTATGGCTATTCCTGGAAGGAGACCATCAAAAAGGAACATGAGCTGAATCTTGTTTCCATTAATTATGTACAACCCAGGACAATAACACAGGAATATATTGACAGCATGGCAAACAACCCTAATCTTCAGAAGGCGGTTGAAAAGCAATTTATCCTCGGTTCCAACTATAATTTCAACTACAATGAGCTTACCCAGAACAACGGCTCAAAAGGATTATACTTCAATGGGAATGCAGATCTCTCCGGTAATATAGCCGGGCTGGTAACAGGAGCCAATGTCAATAAAGACAAACCCAAATACATTTTTAATGCGCAGTTTTCACAGTATGTAAAACTGGAGACCGATATCCGGTATTATGTAAAGCTGTCTTCCAAAAACGTATGGGCAAACAGGCTGATCATCGGTTTCGGCTATCCTTACGGCAATTCAAAAGAGCTGCCTTTTATCAAACAGTTTTTTTCGGGAGGCAATAACAGCATACGTGCTTTCAGGAGCCGCTCGCTCGGACCCGGCAGCTACAAAGACACTGTCAATACTACTTTCCTGCCCGATCAGTCGGGCGATATTAAGCTCGAGATGAATACGGAACTGCGCGCACACCTTTTCAGCATTGTATACGGGGCGCTCTTTATAGATGCCGGTAATGTATGGCTGTACAACAAAAACGACAATAAACCGGGCGGGCAATTCAGCAACCGCTTTATGCAGGAGCTCGCCGTAGGCGCAGGCGCAGGACTGAGATTTGATATTTCATTCCTGGTATTAAGGTTAGACCTGGCATTCCCCCTCCGCAAACCGTGGCTACCCGAAAACAAAAGATGGGTAATTGACCAGGTCAATTTCGGCAGCGGACCATGGCGAAAAGAAAACCTTGTTTTCAATCTGGGGATCGGGTATCCGTTCTAGAAAGAGATTGCCGCGAATTCCAGCGGTCCGCAAATAGACTGATTTATGAATACAATAGCCACGAATGCGCGAATAGGCACGAAGTAAATTAGTGTAAATTTGTGCTTTCGCGGCTATTTCTTCTTTTGTCGTACAGAATGCATAAATATATAATGCATTTTGATTCCTTTATTCGTGCATTCGTGGCATAATCTAAAAATTACTTTGTGAACCTGCGTGCCCTTGGTGCGCTTTGTGATAAAAAAGTTGGCGTATAACCTGTAAGCAGAAGCATCCACATCTTAACATTTCTTTAGAGGTATTTTTATCTCTTCAAAGAGGTTAAATTTCTACAAATCACTACAAATACAAAAGCCCAATCTCTCAACGCTCGCAGTTATCCAAATAATTTATCTTTTACAACGTTTATATCCTTTTCTGCAAGTATGTTGGCAAGACTTTTGAAAAATATTAATCAAACAAAATGAAACGTTATGAAAAATCGTCTATTCGTGCTTGGTTCACTGTTGCTGATCAGTAGTCTTTCGTTGCACGCCCAACAATCTTCGGTATTTGTGAAGGCAGGTCTAAATCTTGCCAATATCAGCGTGGATAAAGACGGGAATGTTGATGACGCCCGCGGCATTGCTTCTTTTCATGCAGGGCTTCAGGCTGACCTTCCCATTACAAAATTCTTCGCATTACAACCGGGAGTTTTCTTTACAGGCAAGGGATCAAAAATAGAATCAGGAAACACTTCAGGAAATAACTGGATCCGTTCTTCCACAAGACCTTACTATATAGAAGTGCCCGTGAATGCAGTGATCAAACTACCGCTGGGCGATGAATCAAGCTTCTTTTTTGGTGCAGGCCCCTACCTGGGAATAGGAGTAAGCGGTAAGAACAAAATTGAGGGGGAGATATTAGGTGTGGGCTTTTCCCGTACAGAGAATATTAAGTTCTCGGATGATGATCCTTTCACCAGTGGTGAAGAAGGCTCGGGTTATGGCATTATGCGCAGGTTCGATTACGGGCTGAACGGAACCGTTGGTGTACAAAGTAAATTTGCATTATTCTCCGTTAACTATGGTCTGGGACTGGCAAAGCTACAGTCAGGCACAAGCAGCTCAGAAAATGAATTGGGTAAACACCGTGTATTGAGCTTCACTGTAGGATTTAAACTATAGCGTTTTACTAATCCACTTTATATTGAGCCACCGGAAGGTGGCTTTTTTTGAATTACATCATCCAAAAATATTTTGTTAAAGGAGGGAATATGAGACGTGAAATGATAAACGTGAAAGCCTCTCACTTCTCCCATCTCACCTTTCTCTTTTCACGTTACATGCATCCATTCACCTCAGCCATCCCTTCTTTTATGCCGTTCACTAACCCTTTCCCTCCGGATACTAAAAATTATCAACAAAGCTTTGATTAGTCATTTCTATTTTCTAATATTACTGTCCCTCCCTGAGCAGATGCCTATGATTTTTCCCTTCCGTCCAATCGTCATCCGCATACTTAGAAAACTTAAAGTCGCTCCAATGAATCTTACAGCTTAAAATCCTGCGTTTTGTGTAAAACCTGCTATTTATTCATGCATTAAATTTCATTTGATGACACAGGCGCAACTGTCTGCCATGCTTGAAAGCATTACCGGCCATCTTATTGCCAAAGATGGCGCACAGCAAGAAGCGCTTCAGCAGGCAAGAATAAAGATCGCTTCTTCATTGCTCAATCAGCCCATAGAAAATACAGGCAGTGAGCAGCTTTTTTATAAAGCTAATCTTTACAGCAGGGAGAACATTAAAAGTGAAACGCTGAAAAATATAGACAGCATTTCGCAGCAACTGATCGGTAATACCGGGTCGGCAGCAACAGAAAATATTTTTGTTCGAAGTACGCCAGTGCTCAATCCTGCCATCGCCGGCAGCAAGCCCGACTGGGCAGCAGGAGCTTCCCCGAGTGAAAGCTTCGGGCCGTTCCCCAATAATGAAGGACGCGAGATATGGATTGACGTATACCGTATAGAAAAGCTGATCACTTTATATCTCGGCAACCAGCCTGTACTTTTGTTTAAAGCTTCATTCCGCGGCGGAATATTCCTGCCTGCCAACCAGCTCACAACCTCTTACAACATTATTGCCGGCAGTGTCTGGATCAATGCGAAATTCCTTTTTTCATCTGCACCTGTTGAAAGATTTGTTGGTGTGCAGGTAAAAAAAGGAACACTTAAATTAAGCGCAGCGCCAACATTGCAGAATAATCAAATTACCATTAGTCCCGCCACTGCCATTGATATGTCGCTGGAACTGGTGCAGGAAGCAGATGCCGGAGCGGCAGAAACCTCCCCTTACGGTAAGGATGCCCGTGATGCTGCCTATACACTTCCATCCACATGGATGTTTACCTGGCAAAATAATAAGGCAAACGTTACACAGATAGCCCCGTCTTCCTGTAATATATACGGACAGGAGATCGCTTTCAGTTTTACGCCTGCCGCAAGCACTGCGTTCAAATATGAAAATGATATGCTGCTGATCCCATGGAAGGCAAGCGTAAATAAATGTACCGTTTCCAAAGATCAAAGCCCGTGGACAAGCATTTCGGAATCAGCTCAACTACAAAAATCTTTTTGGGCTTTACCAACAAGCGCTATTAATATAGCCGCTTCTGTTGCAGCTTCCGGCAACGGGCTGGTTATGCTGCAATGTGGAGACGGATTACGCCTAAGCTGGACAGGTCTGCAGGACGAAGATATCCGTCTCCTCAATCCTGCCATACTCGGAAAACCGGGCGACCTGGCAATTATTGATCTCGGATCAAACGGGCTTGGCGCATCACAGCACCTGCAGTTGTGGCAGGACGAACAAAACCCGCATGGCACCACCGCCGATCTCACATTATTGGAAAAGGCGCCGCTCATTTATATCAGCAACAGTAAGACTGCGGTTGAAGTGATCAGCACATTCTGCGCTGCAGATATAGAGGCTGACAGGCCCGTAAAAGTGAACGGAGAACCATTTCCCGTAGAATCTCTATCATGTTCTCTCCTGCTCAGTGGCGGTAAGACCGGCAGGAGGATAATGCTGATAGAAGATGATGTGCAGGCAGACCAGGCTAAGATTGTCGGAGCAGCTCAGCAAGTCAGGTTATTTTCCATAGCGCTCGAAAATGCATTATTTACTGTTTCACCGGTAAAAACATTTATACTTTTCGGAGAGTGTAATGACAGCATGACTGACGTAAGACGCGGGAATGTTATTATTGTATTTACCCTTTACAGCTACCTCCCTACCCTGCCCGATCCTTATGTGGCAAAGCTGGGATTGTGGAGAAGAGGCGCAAATAATGACAGGTATAACCGATTGGCAGGAGCCGCAGGTTTCAGCAGCCTGCTGGTATGCTTCATAACCTTTGTTGGAGCTGATGAAGAAACCGATAATGTAAAAGTCAATTTCTACTTCGGCGGTGTTGAGCTGCCTAACATCATGGATCTACCCGAAAATGCTCCGGTACCTTCTTCCAAAAAAGCAAGTAAAACTTCTGCGGCAAAAGCAAGGATCACTATTACCACTTTAAAAAAGCCATTGAGTAAAACGGCATTAGCAACAAAAGCTATTTTCGGCAACTTCAGTACCACCACCAAACTCACCACCAACCAGTTTTTACCTGAAGTAATAGGTGATGTACTGACGGATGGCGTATTGGTAAAGCAGGAGCCGGAACTGGAGGCAGACCTACTTGGAGGGTTTAAAAAACCTGACGGGAAGATCTACAGTCCTGAAGAGTTATTTAAGCTGAAGAAAGATATTGAAGATGTCTGGGATAACAGTATTGGTATAAAGAACGAATTTTTCTCCCTGCTGGATGTAAGCAGTAATGCCAACCAGTTGGGCGTGAGCTTTGGCACCAACTGGCAGATCATAAAGACCGGGAGCGTACGCGGCAGGGATGGTGAAATGCAGCAGGTAGATTATAATGCTACAGCATACAATACAGCATTTCCCTTCCTGGTAGAGGGCATGCAGGTGAAATTACCTTCTAACAGGGTAAGGACCTTTACTTTGCCACTGATGGCCTGGGAACCTGAGATCAATCTTACTCCGCCCGACAGGGATAACCCGCTTGATCTCTCATCACCCAAACTGCTGATGGACCCCGAAGCAGGATTTTTGTATTATGCCAACGATGGCGGCCCGGCGCGTATATGGAATAATAATACAGTGCCTGTGCCGCTTGCACCCATCCCCGTCGCCAACGGACTGATAGAAGATTTTAAATCTCAGCCCGACAATTATACGCTGGCAGTTTTCACTTTACCATTCGGATTAAAAGCCATCAGCTATATTTCAAAACATTTTGTGGAACCTCAAAAACCGGCAATTGAAAACATCCGGCCTAAATTCAAAAAGAATGCTGACGACGGGACTTACAAGCTGGAAGGCGGTATCCAGTTAAGCCTGCAGGCAGGGAGGTTTGGCAAACCCAATCCTGCCAATCCCTCTGAGTACGACAGCGACATGTTCCCCGGTTATACCGTGCAGGCCAATAACCTGCTCAACTGGTTCGGCATTGCGTCTTATGCAAGTAATCTCGGGCATAGGGTCACTGAAATTTTTAATAATGAATTTTTATTCGGACCATTAAGCCTTTCCTCTCTTCTCAAAGATTCCCGCGGCGTGCCTGTTTCACGCATGGATGTTACGGGTTATGGTGCCAGCATTTTCAGCAACTGGATCAGCCCCGGTGCGGCGCTGGCACAAACCAGCAAAGCAAGGTTCGACGTAATGCTTGGCCGCACCGGGCATGAAGTAATTCAGGTGAAAAGTATTTTATATCCCTGGGGTATCCGCGTGGTACGCACTATCACTGTTTTCCGTACCGGATCGGGTTATGTATTCCGTACCGACAGCGGGTGGAAAGCGGAAAGCGACGGGTTATTTGATTTTTCATTCAGTTATTTAAAGAAAGGCATTGATCCCTTCAGCAACCTTACCGTTAATGATTTTGTGCATATCCCCGACGAGGTGAACAATGTACCTCCGCAGTATGAATTTCATACAGGCATCATCAGGGGATTATTTAATGTAAGGAATATTAAAGACGCACCATCGGTTACGGAATATAACAGTGAAAATATCATAGCTCCCAATACCGACTACCTGAATGGCGTGAAAGGGCAGATATATACCAATGATGCCACAGAAAGGCATGAGCCTGTAAAATGCGGCGGCGTATATTTTGATGCGGACGTGGAAATAGAAAATGTGGTGCAGGGGCATGTAAACAAAAGAGTAGTATCCAAACGTATCCTTGGTTATGTGCAGCTCGCGCCCGCAGGCAAGCCGTTGACGGCCCAGCAATTGAAAGAGCTCCTGGATCTGCAGAATGGCAGTATCGGCGGGGATATAGATTGCGTGCTTGATATCAACAAGAGCAACCAGCAGATACGGGCAGCAAGGTTTGATGTAGCGCCTTCCGTTGACAAAGCAGGTACTCAACCCGTATTTGTAGTGGCTGCCCGCGGAAATATATTCCTTCCCAAAGACGGTAGCTGGGCACTGGTACAGCATAGTACAGGCACCGGTGAAGTAACGCCTTTACCCACAGATACCATGGTCCCGCTGATTCGCACAGGCACGTGGAAAAAGGGAAATGTGGTTGATAATAATACTTTGCAAAAACAACTGGTGCGCGTGGCGCATCCTATGGAGATACTGCGCGACCCAACCACGGATACCATCAACTTCGGCTACCTGCAAACTACCGCTACACAGAAAGCGTTGTTCCTCACACCTGCGTATGGACTGAATATCGATAAAATGCTCAGCAAAACGCCGCCGGTTTTTGCAGACGCCTACCGCCTGATGACGGGAGAGGCCATATTCCCCAATATCGGGAATGCTATTGACAATTTTGGCAAAGCAATGCCATTGCTCAACAGCAAGGATATTAACGGCAATACTTTCCAGGCTTTTGCACAAAGTGCATTGGAAGATGGCGGGGAAAAAGTGTGGGAATTAATGAAGGTGGAAGCAGAGAAAGCAGGCGAAGCCGTGATAAACCAGGGCATGAATATGCTCAAGCAGGGGGCCAACGGGTTACTGGATAAAGCATTGAGATTTGACGTGCCGTCTTTTGAGGTACCGCTGGTAGATACGGAAGCGCTGAGAATATACATTGAATACAAAACAGGTAAAAAAGATGCGCCGCCTGCCAGCTATGTAGACAGCAAGCTGAATTTTGATGTGGACTCCTTTGCAGGTGATATGGCGGGTCAGTGGAAAAGCCGCCTGAACAACCTGGCAATGGTGGTCGACCTTGGCGATATGAAACGCCTGATGACCATCAAGGGGAACTTTGATGCGAAGAAAGGAAAGGAAAGTAATTATGAAGGCGGACCTGATGATGACACTGACGGCTTGCCGATGCCGGAAATAGAATTCAGCGATGCTTTACAGCCGGTAATTGACATACTGCAGATGCTGGCTTCTTTAAGCACCAATGACTATAAAGATGTATTGAAGAAAGGATTGAAGATGGCCATGAGCAACAGCGGAGAAATATGGCAGTATAAGTTTGAAGCCAGCAAGGAGATCGCCACTATCCGCTTCCCGCCAACAGATGAGCTCTACAACAGTGCACAAACGCCGCTCAAGCTCGAAGCATCCTTAAGCGCAGGCGTATACTTCAATGCAGCGTTGAAGGTAACCACAGATCCGTCGCAATTACTACCAACCGCAGGCGCATTTCTCCAGTTCCACGGCGGATTGCAGATCATGTGCTACTCTGTTGGTGTTGGTTCTATTTATGCCATCGGTGCGGTAGATGTAAAGATCGCCGCGGACACACAGGTAGGACCAAGCCTGTACCTGAAATTCGGGTTTGGGGTATCCATAGTCGTTAGTTTGCCGGTTGTAGGCAATGCCAGCGTAAGCTTTATGGTAGGCGTTGAAATGTCGGCCAATAAAGATAAAGTAGTGCTGGCTGCATTAATGGTATTCAAAGGACAGGCAAACCTGCTTGGCGGTTTGGTTTGTGTATGCATAACCATTGAAGCAAAAGGCATTGTTGTCCGCGATATCGCCAACGATAAAACAGACTGCAGCGCCCAGGTAACTTTTGCCATTGATATCAGCATATTCCTGGTAATAGATATCAGCTTCTCCAAAACATGGGGAGAAGACAGGCAGGTGGCGTAAGGCTGTGGGCTGTGAGATGTGGGTGTCAGCCGGCAATATAAAATGTGAGATGTTGTGAACGTGTAATAGTGAATGGAGAAACCTGAAACTTATAACCTGATAGCTGATAGCCCACAGCTGACAGCTAAAAAAAGACCTCTATATTATGGAAGCGAAAAGAAGATATACCACGATGGTTTTCCCGCAGGGTTTTGACGGGACGGTATTAAAGCTGAACATCGTACTGATCCCGAGGAACCAGGATCCTTTCAGCAGTTATGCTACCGAGCTGCCTGCGCCGGATGATACGGCCATCCCGTTTGCAGACCTTGATCCGCAGTTTGAGCTGAAGATCGTAAAGGGGCTGGATGAATGGCCCATCGGTAATGCATTAGATGCTTCACGCGCTCCCGTGACAGCAGCGGTAAATGTAAACAGCGCTGCCAGTAAAAAAGCTTTGCTGCAGGCAATAGCGGATGATTTTGGAGCGAAGATAAATACTACGGCTACCGATAAAGCGCCGGATATACAAGCGGATTCTCCTTCTGTGAACAAGTACCTGCCGAATACTTATTGCAATGCGTTCAACTTTACAGGGCCGCGTGTGCCGAATGCAAAGACCGACGACAGCTATCATTGCGCTATAAAAAAAGAGACCAAACGTATTGACGGCTGGAAGAATGACGATGATCTGAGCTGGGGAAAAGTGTTTGCTTATATACTGCGCCAGCCGTTGCTTGCCAAAGCCTGCGGTATGGTATATGAAACACAGCTCATCATTGATGATGCCAATAAGGATCTGTTCGAGAAAGGTTGTTACATATACGCAGATATTGCCAATGCCGACTACAGGAGCATACAGGAAAAGCTGATGATTGATGCAAACGGTCCGTTCATTAAACCTTATGCTGCAAGGCTGCCGAAGCTCAAGACAGGTGATGAAAATAAGCGCCCGGTATTTGCGCCCATACTTTTCCCGGTATTGTTTGCAAAGGCGGGAGACCTGGTTGATCCCGAGCCGCCCAAAGCCCCCTGGGACCAGATCTTCGCCGAGCTTAATGAATATAATGACGGTTTTGCCAAAATAGTGCATGCGGGTCAGCCCGTGAGCCGTATATGGCTTGCCGAACAACAGGATGGCGCTCACCCTGTAAAAGATGAAGGCATTCGCCTGGCATGGGATGATGAGCAGGTGCTGATATGGTATATGCGGCAACTGGAATCCAATCCGCAGGAACCCGGGAAACGGGTGGATGCGCCGCTGGGGGTATTCGGGTACAGGATTGATGTGAAGGAAGATGCGGTAAATGCGGACTGGAGCAGCCTGAACCTGGTAAGCTGCAGGCAGGCATACAGCTTTGGAGGCGTGCCTGTAGGCAATGCCCCAAACCAGCAACTGGAGCTGCCTTTCCAGGTATTCCCCACACAGTTGGATAATGATACCAAAGCGCCTTTCTGGCTGCCTATGTATTTTACCAATTGGATAGGCAAAAGCATGGTATTAAAAGATACAGATGCTGTTGCCATTCACCAGAATGACGAGGCAAGAGTAAATGCTGCCGACCCCACTCCTACCAAAGCCGTAGGCCCGACCAATATGTTTGATGAAGTAGCGGCGGCTACGCAGCTCCGTTATGGACATCGCTACCAGTTCAGGGTACGTATGATGGATATCAGCGGCGGCGGGCCGGTCATCACGGAAGACCTGTATAATAATGCGCCGGCGCCCACTTCCGAATGGAGCTTCAAACGATATGTAGCGCCCGGCTTGTGCCGTATTGATAAGCCTCTGGACATACGACTGATCAAAGCAGATTTTTATAATGAGATCCTTACGGAAGGACTGCCTTCTGCTTTTGATGCGAACCCCGTGATCAATATACAAAGGCCATTGCTCAACTACCCCGCAGTGGTATTCACCAATAAATACCAGGCCATAGGCAGCGACCCCGTACAGTTGCTGATACAATCCGCACAGGATCAGAAACAGGGCGGCACGGTGTTGAAGCCTAAAGTTGTTCATCCCGCTATTGCCGACCCGGATGTAAGCAGGGTGGAAATAAAAGTAGAAGCAGAAACCCTGAGGCTTGATAATCTTGCCAGCGATACCGGCAAAGAGAACTATATCACCTTGTATACTACCTTCAGGAATTTCCCTGCAGTGGCAAATGCCGAAGACTTTGAAAATACCATGTCGTTGAATGTGGTATTTCATGATGTACCTGCTTTAAATCCCGGCAGCAATGACGACCCTTTTAATGATCCTGCATTGAACAAGGCTGCCATTGATGCCATGACGGATATACCATTGCCTACTGCAAGAAAAATAAGGATGAGCATCCGCGCAGTCTGCGATGGGAATGACAGCTCCTATTACGGCTTCATCAATGAAGGCAATCACGACCTGGACAGCAGGTATGGTCAAACAACCCAGTTCTGGTTTTACAAAGAATCTGCTGACGAAAGCAACCTGCTGGTGCCCAAAGCCAACGTCTCTTCATTGCAGGGATTGTATCTTCAGCCTGACCCGGAGTATATCCGCAAAGGAGTGGCAGGACAGTTTTTCTTCTTCAATACGCAAACGAGTGTACAGCCGGATATCATGCACCGGCTTGCACAGCAATTAGGCGTAAGATCAAACGGGCTGACGCTTGTAGGTGAAAAAGGCGAAAGAGTAGTGTTTGGTTGTAGTAATAAGATCCGTCACCACCTGGCGCCCGACGGCAGCAGCATCACATTCTCTTCTAAAGGCGACCTGTGCAATCACTGGCTGGGTTGCATTACCTACCGCATTAACCGTGACTGGAGCTGGGATGCACTTGAAGACGCAGCTTTTACCCTGTCGAGAAATAAAAAGTTCACCCATGATGCACCGGATGAAGCAGAAATACTCGCCAATATCGGCAATATTGAACTGAAGCACTCTGCTTCTTTTGAATCGTTGCAACCGGATATTTTCGGGAACATAAACAGAAGCAGCACTACCATAATTTTTATAGATGCTATAGAACCCAAATCCTCTTTGCTTACGCCCGCAGGAAGATTGCGTTTCCCCGATACTATCGAAGTGCAATATACCATTACCGCTAACTTCAAGCCGGGGCATGGTCAGCCCACGAGCATACAACCGGAGCTGATCACTTTACCAACTACCGTTATCCCGTCGCAGGTGCCTAAGATCGCAAGCGTAGGGCTCGCCTTTTCGCCTTATATCAAAAATGAAAAGTACAGCGCAACAGAAGCAAGGCAGAAATACTTGTGGGTGGAGCTGGAAGAGCCCGTAGAGAACCCGTCCGATACTTTGTTCTGCAGGGTGTTGCATTATGCCCCGGATCAGCTGATCGGTAATAATAACCAGCTTGCAGAGCTGCTGCGGGAAACGGAAGAAAACCCGCCATTGCCCATTGAACCGGAATATATCCGGATGATCACTCCGGGGCAAACAGATGACATGGCAGGATTAAGTGCCATGCAGCCGATGGAGAAAGCAAGCGATGACGATGACATTCACTACCTGCTGCCGTTGCCCCCGGGTCTGCATCCGGAAAGCCCCGAGCTGTTTGGGTTCTTCACTTATGAGTTCCGTATAGGTCACGGACACTGGAGCAACGGGGAAAAGGAAAACCTGTGGAGCACAGCGCAGGGCCGCTTTGGCCGCCCGCTGGAAGTGACGGGCATGCAGCACCCTGCTCCCACGCTACTCTGTAATGTGAACAGGGACCAGGATAAAGTATATGTAAATGCCCCCTATGCAAAAGCAGTATGGAAGGGTAAAAATGTCACCAGCGATCCGCCCCGCACGCAACTGCATTGCATATTATACGCACAGGTGCAGCAGGCAGACAGGCTGGAATACAGGAATATCCTGCTCGATGAAAAGCTGATGATGTTGGTAAAGCCTGTAGCAGCAGGCGCTGTTGGTAATATCCAGGGCGGCAACCTGTTCTCAAATACCATAATGCCGAAAATAGCAGATATAACAAAAGTATGGACAGTAAGTGAGACAGATGAAATAGCCAGGGCCAACGTGGTATTGAGCAATCTTACCCTGATGAACGAAGTATCAAGGCTGAAGATAGGCACAGCTTATGAAAGAAAGATCACTAAGGCAATGAAGGATTACAGGTCGGGCAAAGTAGTGAAGATGGATAAGGAGATGGCTACCGGCATCCTGCAGGCTTTCGACCAGTTGAAGCTGAAAGAACCTGCTCATCCTGTGGCAGCGGTTAAATTTACAGATGCCACTCTCGCAGCAGGCGCCATAAAAGCTATATACAAAGACCTGCCTAAAACAGCCATTGCCGTGTGGGACAATAAGGAGATCGCGGTATTGCTGCAACAGTTAGGCCTACCCGAAGATGCGGCACTGAGCGTTTTGGTGGTAGAAGTGTTTGGCAATATCACCAATATTTTTGATCATTTCTTTGCATTATCGGATGAGCAGCTCCAGGCTTTGGGCAACACTACTGATAATGCAAAAGAAATTGTAACCACATTGCTCGACCGGAGAAGAAGGAACCGGCAGGCGCTGAATGAAGAGCTTGGAAATTACAGGATATTGCGGACTTCGCCGCTGACAGAAGTACCGTTTGTATGCTGCCCGACATGCGGGTAAGAGAATATGCAGCCTGATCGGGAAAGTATTGTTTCGCGCAGCGAACGCAAAGATGCGGCGGACGCAAAAAAACATACGTTGCGCACACTGCTTCGCTGCGCACGCCGCGTGAAATCGTAAATCAAATCATTTTATCCACGGCTACCGATCCCAAGTATCTTGCTCCTTATCACTGCAGCAATATTTCCGCCCCTTTGCTTTGCCATTGAAGCATTTTCTCCCGAGAACAATTCATCTACTGTAATATTGAATATATCAATCCAGCGGTCAAAATGGGATGCGGTAAGTGCGAAGCGCCCATGCAGGTGCTGGTGCAGGAGCATGGGATTACCCGAATAAGTTCCGCTGAAAAAAATGGTATTATCCCAGAAATCATACATCACAGGCAGATGCCTTTCCCAGTTCACCCGGGCTACATCATTAAAGACAGGACCCAGGAGATCGTCGGCTTTTACTTTATCATAAAATCTGTCTACCAGCCGCTCTATATCTCTTCTTGTTCTGATATCTTTTTTCATACGGCCTTCACACACAGCTTATGTGGTAAAGATTTATAAAAAGATTGTACTCTTACAGATCTTTTCTGTTGAACTTTGACAACGAAATCCGGAAGACGATAAACACCCAGAGCAAAAGGATCAGCACCGCTGCCAGCATCCCGGTTTGTGAACCCAGAACATCCCTGAACACGGCTCCCGTATATCCCATCAATGCGGAAACATCCAATTTGAGAAGAATGAGAATGCGGCCGAGATCAACCGGGTTGAGCGCTGCCGCCACCACCATGAATTTTTCGAGCGGATAATCCTCAAATTGAAATAATACAAACAATACCAACCCATCGAATAAAACAGCAAAGAACAGCCACAGGAAAATAGAGATACCTATGCCTTTTGCCTTATCCCGTGTGGCTACGGCAGCCAGCATAGCAATAGCTACAAAGATCACGGTCAGTATCATCCCCATGCCTGTCATTATCCAGGCTGTGGCAGTTGCATCAAAAACAATAAGCGGAATACCAACACCGATCAGGAATGCCAGCGAGAGGGAGCCGGACAGTCCGATAAACAGGCTGCTCCACAACTGCTTTCGCCGCAGCGGCTGACTGACCAGCAATTCGATAAACTCGGCGCTGTTGTATACGTAGATGGTGGAAAAAATAACAGACACCAGGGGCACAATGATCAGCACCACATTCAACAGGCTCAGCAGCCCTTTGGAAGCATTGTCTTCCAGGCTGAATACGCTCATGGAGATCAGCAGCAGAAAAGCGGTATACCCGATAACTATCCTGTTTCGCAGGATATCAGCACATACATATTTTACAAGCTTGTTCATCTGTTTATTTTTTCAGCATGACCGCTGCAATAGCTTTGGACAATTTTTGTTCACCTGTATCAGCCTGGAGCTCTCCTATCTTTTTATGAAACAGCAGCGCACCTTCCTGCATATATATTACATGGGTAATAAGATCGTCAAGGTCGCTCAGCACATGAGAAGTTATCAGCACCAGCTTACCTTTCGATTTTTCAAAAATGATCCTTTCTTTCAGCATCTCGGCGGCTACGGGGTCAAGCCCTGCCGTAGGCTCGTCGAGAATGAATACTTCGGGATTGAACATAAATGCAATAGAAGCGCTTACTTTCTGGCGTGTGCCGCCTGAAAGCGTGCGCATCCTTTTATGCAGCATGCCGGTAAGCCCGAATTGCTCTGCCAGCGAATTATCAGGTGCTGTATCTTCATTAAACGACCGGATATCCTTCATCATATTGAATACCTGCTCTATCGTCATATTGTCGGGATACCTTCCTATCTGCGGCATATAGCCAATATGGCGGCGGTAAAGCCAGTCGTGCAATATATTTTTCCCGTTGAAAGTGATAAACCCGCTGTCAGGTACTACCATGCCCAGGATACTTTTGATCAGGGTTGTTTTACCGCTCCCGTTCGGGCCCAGCAAGGCAATACATTCTCCCTTGTTGCAGGCAACGGACACATTATTCAGCGCCTTCAGTTTTCCAAATTGTTTTGATACATTATTTGCAATAATCATAGCTGCAGGGGTTTCATCCATGGAAAATTATCTTTCAGGCTCTCGGGCGTCAGGGAAGGAAGTATCTTTTCTGATTTATCCAGCAGCGAGGTCATAAAGCTGCGGAAAAGCATCATTGCAGCCGGGTTCTTCTCCACGATCATAGAATACACGCTCACCGGTCGGTAAGGTACATCGCCGGTTTTATCTTTATTCAGATCATACCCCTCATATTTATCCCAGTAATTATGATCAAAGCTGTTCATCACCAGCGACCCATTGGTACCTACATCAAAAGTATTTCCCCTGAAGTTATTATTGGTTATCGTATTCCCCGAACAACTGGCCTGTATTTTCATTGCCCAGCCGTTGCCGGCAAATTCATTTTTCTCGACGAGGATGCGGTTGGTCCCCTCCATGAATATACCACTGGTATTATGCAGGAACCTGTTGCCCGAAATATAGCTGTCTGATATCTCTTTCAGGAAAATACCATAAGCGGCATCGCCCCAGTTCTCTTCAAAAACATTATTGAACATTTTTACATTATGGGTAAACATAACCGATACCCCCGCGCCATTGTTGCGAAAGATATTGGATATATAAGCATCGTTATGGGAGAACATAAAATGCAGTCCATAACGCATATTACCGTACGATGTGTTTCTCCATATAACAGAATGGGTAACAAACTCGAAATAGATGCCATCACGGTGGCCGGTAACCGTATTGCCGATGATCCTCAGGCTGTCGCTCTTCCAGCAATGAATACCATTGCCGCTTGCCTGCTCGGTAACAGCTATGCCTGTAAGCTTATTATTTTCAAATAAGCAGTTGGCGGAAGACTGGGCATAGATCCCGAAGAAAGTATCATACAAAATATTATCGGAGATAATTACATTCCGGGCATTATAAATTTTTATTGCCGCTATATCTTCCATGCTGGACACCCCGGAATGAACAAGTCTGAAGCCGCGGATGACTACCCTGTTCGCTTTTACTGATAGTATTTCATAAGCATGCTCTCCATCCAGCACCGGGTAGTCTTTACCGAGAAGGACAATACTTTTATTAATTACAATATTTTTCTCCCTGTAAGTGCCTGGAGATACGAGTATAGTATCTCCGGCTGCTGCCATCCGGAGAGCTTCCTGTATGGTTGCTACCCTTTTATCATTCCCCACTTCTATATTTCCGGCCCGGCCGGCACTCCCGGATAACAACAAAGAGAGTAATATGATAAGCACTCTGCTCATTGTATAGCTATATCCTTCCAGGAAACCACTTCACCCGGAAAAGTAATCTGCACTTTGGCAAGGCTGTCCTTGTTTTCAAAAGCGGCTATATTTCCTCCCATCGGGCTGCGAAGCTGGTCGCTTTTAAGCAGCATTGCATTACCTGAAGCTATCATCGCATGATCTCCGCTGAAGCTTACGAAATATATTTTCTCATCCTCTTTCCGTTGCGCTTCCCCGTCTTTCAGAAAAGCCAGCAGGCAGTGCGCATCATCAAACTTGTATACCTTGCCTTTAGCTGTCACTATTTCCGCTCCAAAACGTGCATCACTGAACATCATTTTGCAATAATCACAATGATCTCTTCCCACCTGTATAGGTTCCGGCCCGCTATTGCAGGAAGAGAGAGTAAAGAGAATAAGCAAAGCTGATGCCGCGGCAATATTATTATTGACTTTCCGCTGCTGCCGTTTTCCCCGTACCCGCTCTGATATAGCAGCGAACAACAGCAATACACCGGCGCCCACAAACAACCATCCTCCTGCCGCAGGGAAAGCCCATGCGCTGAAATTAAGCAGTTGCTTAAAGCCTATAAGAGGAGGCTGGTAAGCCATACCGGGAACAACGATAGCCGCATTAGGATCGAGTGTATGTCCATAATTATATTCCCAACGCCAGAAGTCAACCATTGCTATAATACCAAAACAAATGAACAATACAGTAGTGATATTGAGCAACAGCTTTGAACGTGTAAAAGCTATCACCAGGAACAATACTGCAAAAAAGGCTATTATATACGGTAATACTGTAAACTCCACAAAATCCTCTGTATGCAGGTGTTTCATCCCGATATAATGGTTGAGACCATTAATAATATCCACGTTGCCGCGCAGTCCGTTGGGATGAATGATGAGGGCAAGCCCTTCAGGATATTGAGGCGCTACCAGGTCAATTTTCCACATGGGAACGAACAGCACGATCACCATCATCACCGCGCTTATAACCAGTAGTATCCTGCTTCTTGCCGTTATTTTATGCTGTTTCATGCTGTATTATTTTGTGAACGGGCAATGGTGAATGGTGAATACGTTCACTATTCACCATTCACTATTCATCCCTATATTATTTTCCAGCTTTATCCGTGCTGTCGGCAGGCGGCAGATTAGTGCCGGTAGAAAAAGACAGGGGAACATTACTGTCGGCAGGAGATACCCTTATATATCCCTGCATTTCCTGGTGCAGCGCACTGCAGAAATCAGTGCAGTAAAAAGGATACATGCCTGGTTTTTCCGGCGACCATCTCAGGGTTTGAGTTTCGCCAGGCATAACAAGCAGCTCAGCGGTAGGCGCGGCCTTGACAGCAAAGCCATGTGGAACATCCCAGTCCTGCTCAAGATTGGTAACATGCCAGTATACATCATCCCCCATCTTCACTCCTTCAATATTATCCGGAGTAAAATGAGAGCGTATAGCTGTAATATAAATATCTACGCGTTTACCGTTACGTACCACTTTGGTTTCTGCCTCTCCTTTAGCCACGTATGGATTCTGGTTCTCATTGATATTGAAAAAGCGCACCGATTTATCCTTGATAAGGTCGGCAGCCACAGCCTGCGCATAGTGCGGTTCACCGATAGTCGGGAAATCAAGGATCAGCTTCATTTTATCTCCTGTGATATCAAACAACTGTGCGGCCTGTGCCAGTTCCGGTCCTGTAGGTAGGTAGCGGTCTTTGGTGATCTTATTGTATACTATTACATATTTACCATTAGGCTTCTTGGTATCGCCACCCGGTATGCACAGGTGCCCGGGAGAATAATAGGTAGGCTGACGGTCTATTATCTTCAGGTCTTTGATATTCCACTTAACAATTTCAGAAGAAACAAAGAAGGTGGTAATAGCATTACCGCGCCCGTCAAACTCAGTATGCAAAGGTCCAAGCCCTGGCTTTTGCACCTCGCCATACAATGCAGATTCATATTTGATCACAGGGATACCGGAGTAGTCGCCGATAAAATCTTTTGCGGCAATAGCCTTCTGGATCTTGTCGAAGCTGAATACGGGCAACAATGCTGCCAGCTTACCGCTGCCCACAATATACTCTCCGGAAGGATCTACATCACAGCCGTGAGGAGATTTGGGACAGGGAATAAAATAACAGATATCTTTCAGCTCAGATATATCCAGCACAGTCACCTCAGTTTCAATTTTTGAGGTAGCAGTGTGCGTCTTTTCGTCGTATATATTATGAGCATATTTTACAGTTTCTTTTTTCCCCTTACCTGCTGCCAGGTACTCTTCGGCTTTTTTCCAGTTGACAGCCATTATAAAGTCCTTATCTCTTTGCGAAGCATTTACTTCAAGCAATGTATTTGCCTGCTCGGTATTATAGGTGGAAAAGAAAAACCATCCATGTGATTTATTCTTGCCGGCATGGCTCAGGTCAAAATTGACTCCCGGCGTCCTGAGCTGAAAAGCAATGTTCATATTGCCCGACTGCGGGTCTACTTTAATAAAGCTGATAGTACCTTTAAAGTTCTTTTTATAGCTGTTGATCGGTACATCGCCATTAGAATTATCAAGAGGAACGCTGAACCGGGTACCGGCAACTACATACTCTGTATTTTCCGTAATGAACGGAGAAGAGTGGTTACCTGCGCTGTTGGGCAGCTCTATGATCTCCGCCGTGCGGAATGTTTTCAGGTCTATCCGTCCTACCCGGGGAGTGTTATTGGCGTTGGTAAATACCCAGCGCCCGTCAATTTCCCCATTGGTTTGCGACAATTCAACATGGTGCAGATCATCCCAGGGCACTTCCCCGTGTGATGTATTAAGCATAGGCTTCGTTTCCTCGCTGAACCCATATCCTTTTTCAGGGTCGGTAGAAAAGACAGGAATGACCCTCAGCAGCCTTCCCGATGGCAGGCCATATACGCTGAGCTGTCCGCTGAAGCCTCCGGAAACAAAATTGTAGAACTCATCGTATTTCCCTGGAGGCACGTAAGTTTTAGCAGCAGCATCGCCGCCAACCGCTGTACCTGCATCCTTGGGTTTGCATGAATATCCGGTAACAAGCACCATGGCAATAAATGCTGCTATTATCTGTGGAGTTTTGTGTAACATAACCTTCGATTGTATATTTAAAGTATTGGTTTATTTAACACCATCATTTTTGCGCATAAATTCGAAGACGTTACGGGCATCTTCATCTGTCAGGTTTTGGTTTGGCATTCTCACAAGGCATATTTCAAGCATAGCCTGCGCCTTGGGATCCTTATCCAGCATTTCATCAGGATTGGTAATAAAATTCATGATCCATTCGGCGGAGTGTCTGGTAGTAACACCTTTCCACCCGGGGCCTACCAGCTTTTCATCGCTGAGCTTATGGCAGGAACCGCATTTTACTGCATAAACCTTGTCACCTGCTTCGGCTTTTGCCGCATCAAGCGCAGCCCCAACTTCTACATGTGTAAATTTACCTTCGCCCCGGTTAGGGTCATAAGAAGGATTTCCATTGGCAGTTTGCGCGGACTGTGAAGAAGATGACTCTTCTGTTTTTTGCTGAGCGTCGTTGCCACCACATGAAGACAGGATAATAGCAGCAGTTACGACAGGAAGTAAGTATTTCATATATTGCTGTTTTTAACAGAACGCAAATTGCCTCAAATAGATATATTCTTTTATGACCCAGATCATAAAAGAATATATAGTTTCTCAGCGCGTTTGCAGGTGATAAAATCTCCGATGCTGCCGGGCGTAATGACACAGATCAATCAATATTGAAATAAAAGTCATATCTTAACGCGTATTGCAGGGATACTTTTGAGGCTTTGAGAAACAAAAAAGTCTCCGGTCATGATGATTGATATAGATATTTTACTTGCCTGGGGAGCAGCTTATAAAAAAGTAGCGCCCGAGGAAATAATTTTCAATGAAGGCTCCGAAGGTCATTTTTACTACCAACTGGTAAGCGGATTGGTACGGTGGGTAACGATCAATGATGACGGGAGGGAATTTCTTCAACACATGGTAGAGCCGGGCGAATGCTTTGGCGAGCTGCCACTTTTTGATGATGGTCCCTATGCCGCTTCCGCTATAGCCAACAGTGAATCTGTTGTCATACGTTTACACAGGGATACCTTCCGCCAGTTATTAAAAGAACATCCCGAACTGCATTTTACATTCTCACGGGTAATGGCGGAAAGAATAAGGTTTAAATTCATGCTGCTTAACGAGCTGGCTTACAATACCCCCGAACACAGGATATTTACATTACTGTCTTATTTTAAGGAAAAGGGGAAATTCATTTGTGGCGACTGTGCCCAGGTTCAGTTGACGCGGCAGCAAATTGCTGATATGACCGGGCTGAGGGTGGAAACCGTGATACGCACCATGAAGTCACTCGAAAATAAAGGCGCTGTGGTCATTGACAAGGGTAAGGTCTTTTGCTGATTTTTTATGATCCTGCTCATACCCTGATTCCACCTGTTGCAATTATTTTGCGCTGCAAAAGAAAGTCATCAGATGCTGAAAAAATGGTTACAAATATCTTTTCTGAACCTGGCAATTGTAGCATTGCTGGGTGTGGTTATGCGCTATAAGATCCTGTATCCTCTACCATTCGTTGACCAGAAAAAGTTCCTGCATGCCCATTCGCATTTTGCCTTCTCCGGCTGGGTTACGCTTGCATTGATGAGCCTGCTCATATCAAAGCTTGGCAATGACAACAACGCAATTTTCCGGAAATATCGCCCGGTATTGATCGCCAACCTCCTTACCGCTTACGGAATGCTGCTCAGTTTTCCTTTTGAAGGCTATGGGCTGATCTCTATTATCTTTTCCACTCTCTCCATTTTTGTTTCTTACTGGTTTGCTATACAATACCGGCGGGATCTGAACCGGCTGGGGGAAAAAAAAGTGAGCTCCCTGTGGTTTAAAGCTGCGGTATTGTTTAATGTTATCTCCTCTGCAGGGGCTTTTACCCTGGCAGGCATCATGGCAACAAGGTCCACTCACACAGGAATATACCTGGCGGCAGTGTATTTCTTTCTCCATTTTCAATACAATGGATGGTTCTTCTTTGCCTGTATGGGATTGCTGACGCATAAGCTGGAACAGTATGCTGTAAAAAAAGAGCAGTTGCTCATAATATACCGGCTGTTTGTGTACGCCTGTGTTCCTGCCTACATGCTTTCCGTGTTGTGGGTCAAATTGCCAGTATGGCTGTATATGCTTGTGATCGTTGCCGTAGTGCTGCAATTAACCGGCTGGATCATTACCGTTAAACATATACGGAAGCTTCTGCAGCAAAAGCTGCTTGCAGTGGAACGTTTTCCCCGTATACTGCTGGCATTATGCGGCCTGGCTTTTTCGATCAAGCTGGTTTTACAATCAGCTTCTGTTGTTCCTTCGCTGAGCCATCTTGCTTTTGGCTTCCGGCCTATTGTAATAGGCTATTTGCACCTTGTTTTATTGGGGGTGATCACGCTCTTCATCATCTCGTACACTATAGCAGCAAAGCTGATCCATATCAACATTTTTTTACGTGCAGGCGTCATCACCGCTACTGCAGGGATCCTTCTTAATGAGATATTCCTGATGATACAGGGCGTTGCCGACATCAGCTATCTCCCCATTCCTGCCATGAATTTCTTCCTCTTAATAGCCGCTGTCATTTTGTTTTTGGGATTTCTTACTATTTTCTGTTCACAGCAATTCAAACAAAAAAGCAATTCTTTAATACTTTAACCGCAGGGTGCCAAAGAAGAGATAGTTCCCCAAAAGAGCCAATGACGTATTGCTAAACAGTTAATTACCAATGCCACTCAGAGACTGCTTCTCCCGACCTTTGGTTGGGATCGCAGTGACCGCAAAAGTGATTTGTCGTTACGATCTTGTACGAAAGCAAAGCATACAATTACTCAGCCCCTTGCACGTATTGCGAGCCCGCCAGCATCAAGATTTGAATTTAATGAATGTTGCGGCGGGAGAAGCAATCCCTACAATTGTGCCTCTGTTCATTTAATTTCTTTGTGGTCTTTGCCTGCCTGGTCTGAAGATCATTCAGGCGCGCGAAAAACCTGACTGCCGACAGGCAGGCTTTGTATTTCCTTTGCGGTTATTTTTTACCGCAAAGCCGGGCAAAAGGAGTATATATAATTTTCAACGGATTGAAATCCGTTGAAAATTTTCTCCGGCGAAAAATGCCCCATCCTGCTATGCCTTTTCTACATAAAAGTATTTACCTATCTTTACCGATATGAGGCATCTTCTGTTGAAATTTTCTTTCCTGCTTTTTATACTGTTGCTTCAAAAAACAGGGAATTGTTACAGCGCTCATAAATACAGCCCCGGCATCAAAAAAACTAATTGCAGCAGGATTTTCAATTCGGGCAAAAGAGGAGAAATGGCTTTAACTTCCGGCAATATCCCGTGCAGCAATACTTACTGTTCTCCTAAATTTTCCACCGGTACAGGTACCGGCAACAGGTATGGTTTATGTATTTCCACATACATCACAACAAGACTCACAGGATTCATATCCATCAGCAGCCTGAGCAGCATTTTGCTCATATTCCCTTTTCACTATTTCTGGTAGGCCCAATCCGCTTCCGGTCTATAGTGCAATAATGACAGAGGTGAATTTCACTATTCACCATTCACCTCACATAATACCGCCTCCCAACTCCGGGGGATCATTTATTTAAACCTTACTAAAAGCAAACATATTTCATGGACAGCTTTACACTGATCACTGTATTGGTCACACTTTGTGCAGGCATATCTTATATTAATCTCCGCTTTCTGAAGCTTCCCGGCACCATCGGGATAATGGTAGCGGCTATCTTAATTTCAGTGATCATCCTAGTCACAGGCAAATCTTCCTCGCTGGTATCGCGGGTAATCATAAAGCTTACGGGGCAGATTGATTTCACCAAGGCACTGCTCGATATCATGCTGGGATTTCTTTTGTTTGCAAGCGCCCTGCATTTTGATTATGGCAGGCTTAAAATATATAAGGGGCCGATCATGGTACTAAGCACGGTTGGTGTAATACTTTCCACCCTGGTATTCGGGGCTTTGCTCTATGGTGCCGGTCAGCTTCTCCACATTGACATTCCTCTCATCTGGTGCCTGCTGTTTGGAGCGCTCATTTCGCCTACAGACCCGGTAGCAGTAATGTCAGTGCTGAACAAATCGAAAATCCCTCCTTCGCTCCGTACCATTATCGGCGGAGAATCACTGCTGAACGATGGCGTGGGCATTATCCTCTTTGTAACCCTCGGGGAAATTGCCGTGCAGCACGGAGATGCTGTTTCTGTGCCGCACATCCTGGAATTATTTGTAGAGGAAGTCTTCGGAGGGATCTTACTGGGTACAGGGCTTGCGGCTGTTGCCTATTTCACCATGAAAAAAATACAGGAGTTTGAAACCATTCTTTTTGTTTCGCTGTCCATGGTAATGTGCATTTCCTTATTCGGGAGCCTTTTGCATGTATCCGTTCCATTGGCTGCTGTATCTGCCGGCTTGCTGCTGGGCAATACTTCTCTTGGTCCGCGGCAGTCGAGGGCATTACAGGATTATTTTCACCAGTTCTGGAAGCTGGTGGATGACCTCCTCAATACCATACTTTTTGTAATGATCGGGTTACAGATCGTGGTCATGCCTTTTATCACCAATTACTGGCTGGTAGGGTTGCTCAGCGTGATTTTCGTGCTTGTTGCCAGGTCGGTAAGCATTTTGTTGCCTACCATATTCATGCGGCGTACGCTGAACGTGGACTATCGCAGCGGAGGCATACTGGTGTGGGCGGGACTGCGCGGAGGCATATCCGTGGCCCTGGCGCTGTCATTGCCTGCCTCGCCTTATAAGGAATTGATACTTTCGGCAAGCTATATTATCGTAATTTTTTCAGTGATCATACAGGGGCTTACATTGGGTAAAGTAGTCAACAGTTTAAGTAAAGAATAGGTTTATTAATAAAAGAACTGTTCTGAAATGATCTTTCCATCCTTTATTTTATACAGTCCGATCTCTTCCATGTTTATCCTTTGCCCGTCTTTACGGGTAAAGTCCATGGTCATATAGCAGGTAAAATAATTGCCTGCTACCACAGGCCCGGAAGTGGAACCGCCATGCATGGCTTCAACACTTTCGTTCCATTTTTTACCTTTTTCATGGATCTCTTTCATGCCCTTTGCTATCTGCCAGTCGGAACCGGGGGTTTCTTCGCTGGTAGCATCCTGGCTGTAAAGCTCACTATATATCTTGTCGAATGCGCCCTGCTGCATATACGCATAAAACTTTTCAGCGATCTCTTTTGTTGTCATAACCTGTAATTTTAAATTATTGGAATAAAATTAAAAAAGTATTTCTATAGATAGCCGTAAATAGGCGCATTTCAATTTTAGAGGGCAGGTGGTGCCTATCTGTCAGGCAGGCACCTGCCTGTAGAACCCGCTACCAGTCGGTGTCTCATCATAGCTGTTAACTTAAGCAAAAAAGAATTCCTGGCGATATAACATTATCAGTTAACCATTTTTATATTGAACACATCCTTTCTGCTGCGTTGCTTTTGCCTCATAGCCGGCGGGCTTCGTAACCGGAACGCCGCTGCTTTTTGTCTTTTGAAAAAATATGCTCCGCATTTTTTCAATCCCGCCTCCGGCGGGACCAGACAAAAAGAGGCGGCTTATCCGGTTACTGGTAAAAATTAAACCCGATCCTGCACTACCATCATAATTATTCTCATCACGATGATTCGTCCCACAGTCGCCCCTGCAAGTGTCTCCACGTCCCGGAAAGATAAGACTACACTTTCCTCCTCTAAACCTAAAATACGGCTATGGTGTCTCACCGGCCAGAAAATTATACATGAAGCTAAAAATTGAAATGCGCCTGCCACGCATGTATTTTAATATATTTATTCGTGTATCTGTACAACAAAAGAAGAAATAGTCACTAATGCACAAATAAATATGTTAAACCACATTCGTGAATTCGTGGCTGTGTTGTATTCAAAAATCATTCCGTCAGCCGCTCGTTTCGTAAATTTATGCATCTGTCCTGTAAGAGCGGCCCGATTTATGCGCATTTCTATACAAATAACAATTAAGTAATCTTTTTATGAACAATTCTGTTTATCCATGCATCTGGTTCAACAATAACGGTAAAGAAGCCGCGGCTTTCTACTGTACTGTATTTCCCGGCGCCACCGTAACAGAAGATACCGGGCTGGTACAGATGCTCAGCATCAACGGGCAAAATATGATGTTCCTGAACGGCGGGGATCAGTTTGCGCCGAATGCCTCCATATCTTTCCTGATAGCCAATGAAGACGAAAAAGAAACAGAAAGATTGTATAATGCACTGGCTGAAGGCGGCATTGCGCTGATGCCGCTCGACAGCTATCCTTTCAGCAAAAAATACGGGTGGGTACGCGATAAGTTTGGTATTACCTGGCAGTTGTATACCGGGCAGAAAGGAAATACGGATCAGTATTTTACACCCACATTAATGTTCATCAACAGGCAAAACGGCAGGGCAAAAGAAGCTATTACATTCTATACCACATTGTTCCCTGATTCTCAAACGGAGGGTATCCTGGAATATCCTGAAGGCGGCGAAGATACCCCCGGCAATGTGCAGCATGCACAGTTCCGGATCAACGGCTATACGCTCGCCTGCATGGACAGCTCTTTAAACCATAATTTCAATTTCGACGAAGGCATTTCACTGGTAGTGCTTACCGCCAACCAGGATGAAACCGATTATTACTGGAACGGGTTAACCAAAAGCGGCGGTGAGGAAAGCATGTGCGGCTGGCTGAAAGACAAATACGGGCTGAGCTGGCAGATCGTCCCTAAAAAGTTACTCTCACTCATTAACAACAATAACCCGCAAATTTCAAAATACGCTATGGAAGCCATGATGAAGATGAAAAAGATCATCATCGCAGACCTGGAAAAATGAACGGATACTGGTCTCGTATCAATCCCTGTGCCTTTTGATAGTAGTGATCAGCCGCTGTCCTTTTACCAGCATTTTTAAAGCTCTTCGTTTTACTGATATGACCGGCTGCTGCTCCCTTGATGTTGCCATATCTGTTTTATAGGCGTCTACTATATGCTGGTGGGATAATATACCTGCAATAGTACCGGAATCAGATACCACGGGAAGCACATCCACATTCTCGCGCACCATAAGCTCAAGAGCAGTTCTTAACGTACCCGACATATTTACGGCAACCGGTGTTCTCCGGATCAATGTGCCGATACGGGTATCTGCATCATGCTGCATCCCGAATAGCGTGGATGCGCTGATGATACCTACAAAGGCGTTATCACCATCGGTAATAATGAAATGATTGCTTTTGTCTTCGGGATGCTGCTTCACCCATTCCCTCGCCTCGCCTACCGACACATCCTGGTTGATCACAAATCCCTGCTCACCCAGCACATCATTTACTGTGAGCTCCTGCAGCAGGTCCGGTTCAAAGGAGTCAGGTGTTTTAATGCCCCGGCGTGCAATCTTTTCTGTCATAATAGTATTTTCCAAAAAGAAAAACGACACCATATAAGCGGCGGTGCAGGCGGCCAGCAGCGCAGATAAGGCAGCAGATACACCTGTTGTTTCAAGGGCAAAAATAATGGAGGTCAGCAGCGCCCTTGAAGCGCCCGCAAACATAGCAGACATGCCCACCAGCGCGGCAAGAGAAGGCGATATTGCAGTATCAGGAAAAATATAGGCCGCCAGCTCGCCCAGCAAAAATCCTGCAGCGCCGCCGATGGTGAGCAGGGGCGCCAGCGTACCGCCTGATGTGCCACTGCCCAGCGCTACCGACCAGGAAACAAACTTGAATACCAGCAGCAGCGCCACCGCCCGGAGTGTAAGTCCGCAGTTGAGCACATTGGTAATATTATCATACCCTACTCCCAGTGTGGTGGGGAAAAAATAACCTACAACACCCACTACCAGCCCGCCTATGGCAGGCCACCACATCCAGTGCACAGGCAATTTACTGAACGCATCTTCAATATAATATACGGCTTTGGTGACACCCGCAGACAGTATCCCCATTATAAGTCCCATCACGCTGTAGCAAAGCAGGGCGATATTGCCCGGGGAGCTAACGGGCACGTGTATCGCAAAAACAGGAGCAGCGCCAAAAAGAAAATGATGTCCTGCTGCGCCGGTAATGCAGGCTAATGCTACAGGCAGGATGGAGCGGGGGGAAAATTCAAACAACAATAATTCAATAGCCAGGAAAATAGCAGCTACGGGACTGCCGAAAATAGCAGCCATGCCCGCGGTAGCTCCGCAGCTCAGCAATATTTTCCGTTCGTTAGGAGTGATCTTTAATACCTGCCCCAGGGTAGAACCCAACGCTCCACCGGTGGCAATGATAGGACCTTCCGCTCCGAATGGCCCACCTGTTCCGATAGCGATGGCAGAAGACAATGGCTTTAAATAAGTGATCGTAGGCTTTATCTTGCTCTGGTTAGTGAGTATCTGCTCCATGGCTTCAGGAATGCCATGCCCCCTGATTGCGCCGGTGCCATAATAAGCCATTAACCCTACCAGTATGCCGCCGGCAGCCGGGATAAGTATTACCCATAGTCCCAGTGTATTGTCTGCCGGGCTGACAGCAGCACCGGAAAAACGCCCGTAAAAAGATAACTGGGTAACAAAATCAATGAGGATGATCAGGAACCTGGCTATAGCGCTCACGCATACCGCAATAACAAATGCATAACACGAGATCCGGAATACCCTTTTTTTGCCGGCAGCCCCCGCAGGCTCAATAGCTTCCGCCTGCAGGCTGTCCATCAGCGAAACAGATACCGGGATCCCACTTTTTAAACTGGATTTCAACATATATTTATTAAAGTTATCTTTCTTAAAAACGGGCAAAAATATGATTTAAATCATTTTTTAAACTTAAACATTCTAAACAATTGCCTATTTTTGTTGCACAAACAATATTTATATCTACCGGCATTAAACCTCCAGATGTCTGCACCGAAGAATAGTTGTGATCTCAGCCTTTGCTTTCTCTGCAGCAACAGCCTGCCCGGCTGGCAGGCGCTGATAAGCGCTAACCGTAAAAACCTCAGGTTTAAAAAAGGAGCTACTCTCTTTGAGGAAGGAGAGCCTGTAAGCGGTATGCACTTCGTATACAGCGGCATTGTAAAAGTGCACAGGCAATGGGGCAACCAAAAGCAACTGATCCTTCGTTTTGCCAAAGCGGGCGACATACTTGGCTACAGGGGATTGAGCAACGAAAAAAAATATACGGTAAGCGCCACGGCTATCGAGCCGGTCACGGTCTGTTATGTTGAGCTCAGCTTTTTTGAATCCATGCTGCAGATCAACCACCCGCTCACTTACCAGCTTATGCAATGCTATGCCAATGAGCTGCAGTATGCGGAAAAGAAAATGAGCAACCTGGTGCACATGAACGTAAGAGCAAGAGTAGCAGAAACGCTGCTGGCGCTGCTCAGCCAGTTTGGCAAAAGCAGGGACGGAAGCATTGATATACAACTGAGCCGGCAGGATATAGCGGCCTTTACTGGCACCACCTATGAAACCCTGTTCCGGACCATGCAGGAATTTATCCAGGGAAAGCTTATCCGTGTTTCTGGAAAAAAAATATTCCTGCTGAAAGAAAAAAAGCTGGCTGAACTAACGCTTATACCATAAAAGTATTGCTGCGATCTCCACCCGTTGCGGAAAACCGAAGCTTGTTTTAACGTTCTTAAATATAATAATATGGATTACGAAATGCAGACGCCTTTTTCAAAGGCATTTTTAACAGCAGTATTTGTTGGCATCATCACCTCAATATTATGCCTGATCTACAACAGTATTTTCCGCGCTGAAACAGGACTCGCTCCCACGGCCATTATAAACGTGGCTTCCATTATTTTCGGGGTCAACCTGCTTTTCCTGCTGCTGGGGATCATCTTTTATTTTATGCGGCAGATGAAAGGTACGGGAGAGCTCATCTATATTATCGCCCTCGTACTGCTGACGGCGCTTCTGAGCTGGAAAGCGGAAGCTGTTGTACGCAGCGCCAACCAGGAAATCACCTCCGAGTTCCGCGGATTGCTCCTCGGTATTGTTTTGATCGTGGGCATAGGCGCAGCCATAGCAGTACCGGTACTGTTCCACAACAAGAGGTTTGAAAAAAACGTATTGTAGTTTTTATTGAGTAGCTGATTCGTTATTTACCTGGAACCGTAGTTATATCTGCCGGTCAAATAGCAGGAGTTTGTCAGATCAGTTGGAGTGGGCGCATTTCAAATTTTCGCATGGGATTGAAATCTCACGCGGAGCCGTTAGCTCGGTAGCATATTGTTCCAACGGATTTCAAGCCGTTGTACATTTCTGCTTGTGTAAAATTAAAATACACTCTATAAAAGGTAATTATAAAAAATTTATTCGCTATTGCTGTAGCTTTGCCTATCCACCGGATGTAGCCAAATCAAACCTAATGAGCAGTCTTGTAACGTGTATCAATTCTTGCCTACTATTAGCAGCTTTTTTTTTGAAAAAAGATACTATTGCACAATCTAACACTCGGGGCGAACAAGTTTTTCGGGATAGCACAGAGCTATTGGGGAATTGTTTGACAGATAGCAGTTCAACGTTTCATTTTATAAATCATGCCCCTCATTTTAAAGGAGATTTAGAAAATTTTATTACTTCCCGCTTTGATGTCCAGAAACTTTTGCCCGAAAGCAGAACAGATAGTATTTTAATAAAATTTTTAGTTACAAGTAATGGAGATCTGTGCAGATTCAGGTTTTTGAATAGTCCAACAGATTATTTGAGAGAGGCTATCATAAAAATATTTTTGCAGATGCCTAATTGGGAACCAGGAACGAACGATGGCGGAAGATTATTGAACGTTTATTCTCAAATACTATTGGTAATAACTACAAATCCAAATACAAAATCAACCCAAACAAGCATATACTATATCACTAATAGAATACTATAATAGAGTATCCCGCTAACAGGTGCACTCTATATGTTACGTTGATGGACAGATGACACTACTTCAACTTATATGCTCCTATGAGTTTTAGCTCCGTCAAAAAGCAATAACAACCACCAAACCATTATATGTCTTGTTAATGGAGACCTCTTATCCTGACATAGGCTGAGCATTAAGAAAATAAAAATTTTAAAAGTAAATAAATGATATTGTATGAAATCAAAAAAGAAGCCGGGTTGTATAAACGCCTGTAAAAAAGTTACCACTAATGTAGTTGTGGTAGCAATATGCGCTACTCTTTTCGCAGCATGCCGGAACGGTGGCTCATCCGTTTTCGATGATAAAAAAAATGAAGACGGCGATCATCTTCAGCATGTTGCCGAGCAACTGGTAGCCCCGCCGATGCTCCCGGAATTTGACCAGGTTGCAGAAGGTAATGCAAAAGTCATTGATGTTACGCTGACCGCCGAGGAAAAAAAGATCGAAGTCGCGCCCGGTGATTCTATATGGGCGTTCACATTCAATGGTTCGGTGCCGGCGCCGGTCATTGTTGCACACCAAAATGATTTTGTTGAGCTTACTTTAAGAAATCCTGCAACAAATACGCAACAGCACAACATAGATTTTCATGCCGCAACAGGCGGTATGGGCGGCGGCGACCTGACACTGGTAAATCCGGGACAGGAAGTTAAGCTAAGATTTAAATGTACAAGACCGGGTGTGTTTGTTTATCACTGCGCACCGGGCGGCACGATGGTGCCCATACACGTAACTGCCGGCATGAACGGCGCCATAATGGTTTTGCCCCGTAGCGGCCTGAAAGATGAAAATGGGAATACCGTAAAATTTGACCGGGCTTACTATATTGCCGAGCAGGATTTTTATATCCCGCAAGACAAAGACGGCAAAACGATAAGCATTGCAACGCCACAGCAAAGCGTGCAGGCATTAGATGAATCGCTGAAAACATTAAAGCCCACCCATATTGTTTTTAACGGTAAAAAAGGTGCGCTGCTTGGCAAAAATGCGCTTACCGCAAAGGTGGGAGAAAAGGTGCTGTTCATTACCTCACAGGCAAACAGGGATACCCGTTTTCATTTGATCGGCGGGCATGCAGACCTCTATTGGCCCGGCGGTAAATTCAATAATAAGCCTTACACTGATTTTGAAACCTGGGCGGTGCCGGCCGGCTCTGCTGCCGCGACTATATACCAGTTCAGGGAGCCGGGAACATACGTTTTGTTGAACCATAACCTCATTGAAGCTTTTGATTATGGTGCCCTCGCACAAATAAAGGTTTCCGGCGCCTGGGACAGCACCTACATGAAACAGATGGAGAAACCATCACCAATAAAATAAAATGATATTTCCTTAACAATATTTTTCAATCAGCATCTTCCGGATACCTCTTTTCTCCAATTTGTTGGCTCTTTTAATGAGTAAGTCGGAAATAATACCAAGCAGGCCTGTCAGTCTGGTATCAGAGAGTTTAAGTAAAATAGCCAGGTGATCAACCTTTTTAGGAACTCCCTTCTTTGTAGTGAGGTCATCATTAGCCAGCCCATATGCAATTTGAAGCGAGTATAAGAATCCCACATTAGCAGGACTTATCCTGACATTAAACTTAATAGTCTCATTAGTGGGATTAAAAAAGAAGTGATGTTCTCCAATATGTACTATAGCTGATTCACCGGGAGTAAGACTTAGTTTCTTTCGTCCCACCTGTACACCTAATTTACCTGACTTAGCAAAAAATTCCTCAGTAAAAGATGTATGGTAATGCCATCCATTTCTTCCCCCCGGCTTAAGTTCTACTTCAAGCAGCATAAACTCATTGTTAGTTTCATCCGGGTGTTTTAGAACTGTGATCTTGTCCTGAATTTTAGGGTTTTGAAAAGTTATCCGCTCCATTTTTTAAACAAAAATTATATTTCTACTCATCGCGGCAATGCAGGATATGTATGAATTGCTCTTTTCTCCGGATGAAATAGTCAACCCGGACCTGGGCTAATCCATGGATGAATTAATAAATGATACAACAAGCGGCATTGAAATATGAAGTTGTGCTGCAACAGCTCTCATTAAGAAGACCTTCTCCTCAAAAACTAATCCCCAGGCTTACATAGGATCTCAGCTTTCTCGACTGGTCGGAGTACATAGCGCTTATCTCAAGAGGACCTAAAGCAAAGTTATATCCAAAAGTGAGGGCGTATCCTGAAAGGAACCTGGGGTTATCAAAAAAAACACTCTGGTTGATAAAATTGGTAAAGAGCATATTGGCTTTGCCGGTAACATAAGTATTCGCCAGAAATTCATACCGCAAACCGCCAAGAAATGCGGCAACCGTAGGAGCATAGGCGGAGGCTTCCGGAAGCCCTGCAAAAGTGACCTGGTTGTTGTATAAAGGCAGCAGCCCTCCTATAGAGAACTCATTCATGATATTGTTTGTATAATTGAAATTTATACCGGACTGCATCGAAGCTATGGCAGTGGTACGGGAGCTGACGCGATAATACGATTCTATATTAAGCACTGTACGGGGATACGGATGATTGGAAACATCTGCTGCTGCTCCCGGATCGTCTGTTCCATCCTCTACTATGGTGATGTCGGGATGTTGTTTTAATACCCAGCCGGCTTCGGCATCTATCTTTACACCTTTGCGGGGAAGCACTTTTTTGTCGAGTGAATTGTATCTGATAAACCCGTAAGCTGTCGGTATGCTGTTATCTCCCTTAAATGCCGTGGTGGATACAATCACAGGTTTATAGTGAAAAAGCTCCATTTTAAATCCCATACCTATGGCAAACCTGCGGTCTGTGGAAAAAGCCGTATTAAAATCGAATATGGCATATTGCCGTTTATACAAGCCCGTCTCGCTGTAAGCATTATCCGTTTTGTAGGAATTGTAGGTGTTTATATCAAACCGGTCATACTGAGCGCTGAGTGATGATGTAAAATTTTTGTGCCGCCCTATATATTGCAAATGTTCTGCCCTTGCCCTGAAATTATCGCCTATGTTAAGTGTTACCAGGTCTCTTGAGTTGCTGGTAACAAAATTTCTCGTGGTCAGGTTAACTATAGCGCTTATGCCGCTGAACTTGTCGTAATGCAGCCCTACTTTGGCAAAGGCCAAAGGGTTTTCTTCCACTTCAAATATAATTTTATAGGAGCCATTCTGCTGCTCGTGCAAAGCATATAATATCCGGTTGTAATACCTCGTACCAAATGCATGGCGAACCATATCGGAAATTTCTTTTGCAGTATACCAGTGATTCGTTTTTAAATCAAGGGTATTTATAAAAAACTCTATTGTTGTATTGCGAAGGCTGTTGATCTCAAAAGAAGATATTTTTATTTTATCCTTGTGTGGCAGCCTGTCCGTTTTTACGCTGTCCGGCCCATATATGGCATTCAGCGAATCAGCCAGATGTTTGAGCCTGGGATAGAGCCTGCGCCCTTCCTGTATGCCTTCCTCCAATATATCCATGGCCTGCCCAAAGCTGCCCATATTGTACCTGCCCAGCTCATGGCTGACATATATATCGCATAAAGGTACTTCTGTTTTGTGGTCTTCCGCCTCCCTGAAAAAAGCTACCTGCAGCAATACCTGTATGGCATTACGCACATTGGTAGAGGTAAGCAACCCGCTGGAAACATTACTTCCTATGACGATATCCGCGCCCATGCGCTTTACATCCTGTACCGGAAAATTTCTTACCACGCCGCCATCGATCAGCCTTTTGTCCGCAATACTCACCGCTGTAAAAAAAGAAGGGATAGCCATGCTCGACCGGATGGATGAAACGATCTCACCGGAGTCCATTACTACCGCCTCGCCGTTGCCAACATCCGTAGCAATGCATTTGAAAGGAATACTGAACTTGGAAAAATCCTTTATTTCACTGACGGGGAAGAACAGCTCTGAAAATTTAAGCCAGAGTTCCTGCCCCTCCAGTATGCCTGTAGGAAGCCTGAACTTATGATTTACCCAGGGCAGCTCCAGCACATATTTTCCATATTCTTCTTTCTCCGCCATAAAGACGCTGCGAAGAGAAGACTGGTTACTCAGCAGTATATCCCAGTCAATGGTACGGGCTATCTTTTCTATAGTATCTGCAGAATAGCCAATGGCATACAACCCGCCGATCACGCTCCCCATGCTGGTGCCGGTAATATAGTCGATTTTCAGCCCTGCCGAGTCAATCGCCTTCAGGATGCCGATATGTGCCAGTCCTTTTGCACCGCCCCCGCTCAGGGTAAGCCCTATCTTCGGGCGGGCACTATGCTGCTGCGCCTCTGCTGCCGTAATAGCCAGCAACAGCAACGTCCCCGTCGCAAAAACTGATCTTACCAAAACAAAAAGAATGCTTCTCATACTGACAGATTACTTGTTCGTTCCGTTGTCTGCAGGTAAATAAAAGGAAAGACAATTTTTGTATAATTATTGTACAACAGTCTCATTTAATTATCAAATATGTTTACAGGCAGGTAGTACAGGCATATTTCAATTTTTCTCTCCGTACTGTTTGCACCCGCTCAAATTACTGATTTGTGCCACACAGGTAAGCTGCGATTTGTTATAAAAGGGTTATTATTAATAAAAAAACCGTTCCCTCAGGAACGGCATTACTACAATACGATGATCAGACGGAGAGGAATTAATATTCGTCTTCGTTGAAGAAGAAATCCTCCTGTGAAGGATAGTCGGGCCATATATCGTCAATACCCTCATATATCTCACCCTCGTCTTCCAGTTCCTGCAGATTCTCTATCACTTCAATAGGCGCCCCGCTCCGGATAGAATAATCTATCAGTTCATCTTTGGTTGCGGGCCAGGGAGCGTCTTCAAGATACGATGCCAGTTCAAGTGTCCAGAACATTATGATACAGTTTTACGATGATCAGATCAGTGTTTCCACAGCTCCAAATTTTCCGCAAAAGTAAAGTTTAGCGCGAAATTTCCAAATTCATGATATTCACCTAAAAAAATGAACGGGAGCAGTCCCTACTTTATTGCGTTTTAAAGGGGCGAAGTATGGGAGCTAATGCTTAATTTCCCGTTTTTATTCAAGCGTTTCGATTCATGTTAGCTGCAAGAAATATCGTAAAATCGTATGGAAGCCTCCAGGTGCTGAAAGGTGTAAGCCTCGACATAAGCCGCGGGGAAATCGTAAGCATCGTGGGTTCTTCAGGCGCGGGAAAAAGCACCCTGCTGCATATCATAGGCACCCTTGACTTTCCCGACGCAGGCGAAATATTATTAGGCGGACAACGGGTAGACCTGCTCAAAGGGAAAAAGCTCGCGGCATTCCGCAACCGGCACATGGGCTTCGTTTTCCAGTTTCATCACCTGCTGCCCGAATTTACCGCCCTTGAGAATGTTTGCATCCCCGGATGGCTGGCAGGGAAAAAAAAGAAAGAAACAGAAGCCAGGGCAAAAACGCTGCTGACCACGCTGGGGCTCCAAGACCGGATGGAAAATAAGCCCAATGCCCTCTCCGGCGGTGAACAGCAACGGGTGGCTGTAGCAAGAGCCCTCATTAATGACCCTGATATTGTCTTTGCCGATGAGCCCACAGGCAATCTTGATTCCCATAATGCCAGGGAACTGCATCACCTGTTCGTACAATTGAGAGACCAGCACCGCCAGACCTTTCTCATCGTGACCCACAATGAAGAGCTCGCGCAAATGAGCGACCGCATATTACACATGAAAGACGGGAAAATAGCAGACGTTTAATCCTGCCTGCTGCGGGGATGCCAGGGAATATCCGATATGCCCAGCGACTGACCGGTATATCTCGCCAGCACAAAAAGACAGTCGCTGAGCCGGTTAAGATATTGCAGAATAAGTACATGCTCCTCTCCTTCTTCATCCGAAAGCCGCACACAACAACGCTCGGCTCTCCGGCAAACGCAACGGGCAATATGCAGGTAAGACACTGACTGGTCGCCTCCGGGAAGAATAAAATTTTTCATGGGGGGCAAAGCAGCATCCATGCGGTCTATTGCCGTTTCCAGCAGAGCAATATCTTTTTCACTGATATCAGGGAGTTGCATTTTGATCTCTTTTCCAGGGTCGCAGGCCAGCAAGGCTCCGATGACAAAAAGGTCTTCCTGTATTTTCATCAGCATATCCCTGCTTTGCTGATCTTTCAACACATCTTTACAAAGCCCGATATAGGCGTTTAGCTCATCTACCGTGCCATAAGATTCAATCCGCAGATGCGCTTTGGAGATCCTTGTGCCGCCAATAAGAGAAGTAGCCCCTTTATCGCCTGTTTTTGTATAAATTCGAATAGACATCAGGTTGCGGGTTTCAGGTTACAGGTTGTCTCGCAGGCGCAAGACATGCCTTGCGTCTACTTACCACTTACCACTTATCACTTACTACTTTCCTCCCCTCACACCGTCACCGCTTCGGTTTTCCGGTCGGATTCAATTACCCCGTCCCGCAGCCTTACGATACGTTTGGCATAATGTGCAATATCTTCTTCATGTGTTACCAGCACAATAGTATTGCCGGCTTCCTGTATCCTGTTGAAGATATTCATGATCTCGTAGGAGGTCTTTGTATCAAGATTTCCCGTGGGCTCATCTGCCAGTACAAGGGAGGGATTATTTACCAGCGCTCTTGCAATAGCCACACGCTGGCACTGGCCGCCGCTCATTTCGTTGGGGCGATGGTGACTCCGGTCTGCAAGGTCAACCTGCGCCAGCACATGCATTGCCATTTCTATGCGCTGCTTCTTGGATATACCGGAATATATTAATGGTAGCGCCACATTCTCTACCGCAGTAAGACGTGGCAATAGATTGAATTGCTGGAACACAAACCCTATTTCGCGGTTGCGCACTTCTGCCAGGTCGTTATCCTCCATTTTACTTACCTGGTGCCCGTTGAGAAAATAATCCCCGCTTGTAGGAGAATCGAGGCATCCGACAATATTCATCAGGGTGCTCTTTCCCGACCCGGAAGGACCCATGAGCGCAACATATTCATTCTTACGGATATCAAGTGAAATGCCTTTAAGCACCGGCAGCTCCTGTTTACCCATAAAATAGCTCTTGCGGATGTTGTCAAGATGAATAATTGACTGCATAGGCATAATATTAAAAGTGAAGTTGTATCAGACAAATATAGATTAAATGGGCGGATTTGAGACTTACTCCCTTTACCTTATGCCTTATGCCCTATATCTTATGCCTTATCCCTTACTCCTTTTACCTTCTCCCCTCCCCCAGCACCCTCAACGCATTCACTTTATCTTCCGCCAGTTGTTGCTTCAGCGCATCTATCCCGCTGAACTTTTGCTCACTGCGCAGGAAATATTTAAAGTATACCGTAATGGAGCTGTTGTAAATATCTGAGCTGAATCCGAAGATGTTGACCTCAATTACTCTCCGGGTACCGCCTATGGTCGGGCGAACGCCTATATTCATCATTCCCTGGTATTTTCCCCCCCGCACTATAACTTCCACGGCATATACTCCATTTGCCGGGATCAGCTTTTCCTCACTTCCGGGCCGGATATTAGCTGTAGGATAGCCGATAGTATTTCCCAGGCGGTTGCCTTCCACAACAGTCCCTGTAAAAAAATAGCTGTACCCAAGCAGTTCATTAGCCGTGGCGATATTCCCCTCTGCCAGTGCCTGTCGGATACGGGTAGAGCTTACCGCAGCTTCGTGCAACAGCTTTTCCGGGATCTCTTTTACTGTAAAGCCCCATATAGCGCCAAAGTTTTCCAGCATCATATAGTTGCCTTCCCTTCCCTTACCAAAGCGGTGATCATACCCGATGATAATAGTATGCGGATGTATCTTAGCTACGAGAAAATCTTTTATATAGGAAGTGGCGTCCTGCTCTGCAAATACATCAGTAAAGGGAACTATAATGAGATGGTCGATTTTTTCTTTGTCCAGCAATGCTATCTTCTCTTCCGTTGTATTCAGTAACGCAATATGTGCGCCGGGCGTTACGATCTTTCTGGGGTGAGGGTAAAAAGTGATGATAACAGTTTCCCCGTCAATGCTCCGGGCTTCTTCTTTGAGGCGGTTAATGATCTGCTTGTGCCCAAGATGAACGCCGTCAAAAGTGCCGATGGTAATTACCGGGTTGCGGAAAGAAGGTAAAGCTGATATGTCGCGATGTATCTGCAGGGTCAAAAATGACGATTCTTTAATAAGAGGCTGCAAAGCTAATGTAAATTGATATTTGTACCGCGAATAATTACTTTTGCAGCGGTCTAAAAATATATCATGAGCTTGTATAACGAAAGAGGGGTATCCGCACAAAAAGAAGACGTACATAATGCCATCAAAAAGCTGGATGCAGGACTGTATCCCAAAGCATTTTGCAAGATGTACCCTGATTTCCTGGCAGGAGATAACAGTTATGTGAATATCATGCATGCCGACGGCGCAGGCACCAAAAGCATCCTTGCCTACCTGTACTGGAAAGAAACAGGAGATATCTCGGTATGGAAAGGTATTGCGCAGGACGCTATAGTCATGAACCTGGATGACCTGCTTTGCGTAGGCGTATATGACGGGCTGGTATTTAACTCCACCATTGACCGCAATAAAAAACGCATTCCCGGTGAAGTGCTGGAACAGGTGATCAGCGGCTCACAGGAATTGTTTGATACGCTTAGTTCCTTTGGCGTAAACATCCGGTACCTCGGCGGTGAAACGGCAGATGTAGGGGATGTAGTGAGAACCATTGCGGTAAACGGCACCATGACTGCCCGCTGGCCAAAAGAGAAAATAATCACTAATGAAAAAATAAAAGCGGGTGATGTCATTGTAGGGCTGGCAAGTTTTGGCAAGTGCTCTTATGAGAAGGAATACAACAGCGGGCTGGGCAGCAACGGACTGACGAGCGCCCGCCACGATGTGCTAAATAAATATTATGCTGAAAATTATCCTGAAACTTTTGAGCCGTCATTGAACGATGAAGTGGTATATATAGGCAAATACAGGATGACCGACACAGTAGTAACAGGTGAAAATATTTTACGGGTAGGAAAATTATTGCTGTCGCCAACAAGAACCTATGCCCCTGTATTAAAAACATTGCTTGAACAGCAGTTTGATGATATTCATGGCCTGATCCACTGCAGTGGCGGCGGGCAAACAAAATGCCTGAAGTATATACCTGAAAAGGTGAAAGTCGTCAAAGACAACCTGTTTACCCCTCCTGTTATTTTTGATGTGATACAGGATGCCAGCAAAGCGGACGACAGGGAAATGTACCAGGTATTCAATATGGGCTGCCGGATGGAAATATATACCAGTGAAAAGGCAGCAGATAATATTATTAAAACTGCCGGGCAGTTTGGGATTGATGCCCGGGTGATCGGAAGAGTGGAAGAAGCACAGGAACAGTCTCTTGAGATACATACGGGAAAGGATATTATCCGCTTCTGAGGAACATTAGGCGCATTTCAATTTTTTGCTCCATGCACGACTTTCCCGTCGGTGAGACACCATAGCCAACTTTAGCCCGGAGCGCTTAAGTTCCTTAAGTACGGCTATGGGTGAGACACCGTCCGGTAGCGGGGTCTACAGGCGGACGCCATCACCCCCCCTTCGAAAAATTGAAATGCGGCAGGGAACATTCAGCCGGTTTATTTATTAAATACTACTTTTGTCCACTCCTAAAGCCAATATATGCCTCAATTCAAACAACGACAATTTCTGGATTTTGAGAAACCGATAAAAGAAGTATACGATCAGCTATCACAGTTGAAAGAGATGGCTGAAAAAAATCCCAAAGTAGATTATGCCAATGCCATAGCCCAGTTGGAGCAATCGCTGGCAGAGAAGAGAAAGGATATCACCTGCAATTTAACTCCCTGGCAGCGTGTACAATTGAGCCGCCACCCGGACAGACCGTATACCAATGCCTATATAAAGCGGATGTTCACCAACTTTATTGAATTCTTTGGCGACAGGAACGTTAGAGACGATAAAGCCATTGTAGGCGGCTTTGCCCAGCTTGACGGGCAGACAGTGATGGTGATCGGCCACCAGAAAGGGATCAATACCAAAATGCGGCAGTTGCGCAATTTTGGCATGGCAAACCCGGAAGGTTATCGCAAAGCATTGAGACTGATGAAGTTAGCTGAAAAATTCAATAAGCCTGTCATTACTTTTATTGATACTCCCGGGGCTTTTCCGGGTGCAGAAGCGGAAATGAGGGGGCAGGGTGAAGCTATTGCCCGGAATATTTACGAGATGATGAGGCTCAGGGTGCCTGTAATATGCGTGATCATCGGCGAAGGGGCAAGCGGCGGTGCATTAGGCATTGGTGTGGGCGACAGGGTATTGATGCTGCAAAACACATGGTATACAGTGATCTCCCCGGAAAACTGCAGCAGTATCCTGTGGCGGAGCTGGGAGAAAAAAGAAGTAGCCGCAGAGCAGTTAAAGCTTACTCCTCCTGATATGAAAGGTTTCGGACTGGTAGACGAGATCGTGGCAGAGCCTTATGGCGGAGCCCACTGGAATTACGAGGAAGCTTCTGCCTCCCTTAAGCAGGTGCTGCTCCGGTTGCTCGATGAGCTTAAGCAAATACCTGCCGACGAAAGGATCAATCAGCGTATTGAAAAATACAGCCGGATGGGATTCTGGGAAGAAACGGCGGAATAAAACGCAGCCTCTCCTACGGGATAATTTATTTTACTTCAACACTGTTGAATCAAAATCTCAGTAATAACTTTGCAGCATGTCATGTAGAACAAAACTCAGGGGAACGGGAGTTGCTATTGTCACTCCTTTTAAAAGGGATTTCAGTGTAGATTATACGGCACTCGAAAAGCTCATTGACTTCATTATTGACAATGGAGTAGAATATATCGTAACACTTGGCACCACAGGCGAGTCGCCTACCATAGATAAAGAAGAAAAGATCAGCATTATCAATTTTACTTACGAAAAAGTAAATGGGCGGGTACCTGTAGTGGTGGGTGTAGGAGGAAACAATACCCGGGAAGCAGTAGCAGACCTGAAACACCTTCCTCTTAAAGAAGCTACCGCTATTCTCAGTGTAAGTCCTTATTACAGCAAGCCTTCACAGGAAGGACTGTATCTTCATTATAAAGCTATAGCAGAAGCAGCTCCACAACCGGTGATCCTGTACAATGTTCCCGGGCGCACCGGCAGGAACCTTGATGCCGGAACCGTTTTACGGCTGGCAGAACTACCCAATATTACCGGCATCAAAGAAGCGGGCGGAGATATAATGCAATGTATGCAGATATTGAAATACCGTCCCGATGACTTCCTGGTGTCAAGCGGCGATGATGCGTTGGGATTTCCGCAGATCGCCTGTGGCATGGATGGCGTGATCAGTGTGATCGCCAACTGCATGCCTCATGAATTTTCAGGCATGGTACGCGCTGCGCTGGATGGCAGGCTGCCTGAAGCAAAAGCTATTAATGATACCCTGCTGGAAGCATACCAGTTGCTCTTTGTGGAAAATAATCCCGCCGGGGTAAAATCATTCCTTACCCACCTGGGATTGATTGAAAACGTGCTTCGCCTGCCCGTAACTCCTGTAAGCGAAACGCTGCACCAAAAGATCAAACAGTTTTTGCAGAAGCACAGCGCAAGGCAGGGGGCGCTGGTATCTTAGGAGTGAATGGTGAAACGGGAAATGTAGACGTGAGAGGTGAAACCCATTTCACCTTTATCCTTTCACTTCTCACGATAATACACTGACATAATCCGGCTGACCCGCCCCTATCTCCTGAAATTCAATAACCTGAGGGCAATAATTCTTTTACATAGCAGTTATTTCCCGTTGTAAAAGAGCACAATCCATGCATGTAATAAAAGCCTGCCGGTTAGCGATAACAGGTCTGATCCTTTCTTTATCCGCTTTTAGCCAGTCTGACCGTATTGATCTTGACAATAAGCAATATCAACTGCTGGACAGGCTTGATATTAAATTGCAGAATGACTCCGTATGCTCATTTTCGACCATTAAGCCTTATAGCAGGAAGCTGTATACAGAACGCGTAGAATATATTGACAGCCTTTATAAACAAGGGCAGTTCCCCGTAACACTATCGCCGGTAGACCAATACAATATCAGGAGCCTGCTGATGAACAATGCAGAGTGGACAAAAGCATTTGGAGACTCCTTTCATATGCGTAGACCTGTCTGGAATACTTTTTTTAAAACCCCTGCACACCTGTATGAAACTTATGCCAAAGATTTTACCCTGATCATAGACCCGGTACTTAACCTGCAGGCAGGCAAGTCATCAAAGGTGGATGATCCTTTATTTGTAAATACCAGGGGTATCTCAGTAAGAGGAAATATCGGGCGTAAGCTAGGCTTTTACACCTACATCACCGAGAACCAGGAACGGGATCCCCTATATGTGCAGCAATATGTAGCTGCGCATCATGGTGTACCCAATGCAGGTTATTTCAAAAATTTCAAAAAAAACGGCTACGATTATTTTGACGCCAGGGGAGGAATAGATTTTGCCGCATCGAAGTATTTTAATTTCCGTTTCGGATACGATAAGCTTTTTATTGGCAACGGATACCGCAGCTTGCTGTTGAGCGATTTCAGCAACAACTATCTCTACCTGCAAATGGATGTGCAGTTGCGGAAGTTCAGCTACAAAACGGTGATCGCCGAACTCATTGCTCCCTTCAACCCCATTCCCAACAGGGATACCATCCGCTACAAAAACTATATGGCCCTGCATCACCTGAGCGTACAGGTAGCCAGGTGGCTGAATGTGGGTGTGTATGAAAACGTATTATACAATGGGCGGAATGGTATTGAGCTAAGCTACTTCAACCCTGTAATTTTTTACCGCTCTATCGAAATGCAGTTGGGCAGCGGAGGATCAAAAGCCACTGTAGGCATAGACCTGAAATCAAATCTTTTTCATCGCCTGCAACTGTACAGCCAGCTTGGTATTGGCGAATTTGTATTCAGCAATATATTGCACTATGGCAGGGGAAGCTGGCTCAACAAGCACGCACTTCAGGTCGGCACGAAATATATTGATGCACTGGGAGTAAAAAATCTCGACCTGCTAGCTGAGATAAACCTTGTGCGCCCATATATGTATACCCACAACGACAGCGCTACGGCATTTACTCACTATAATAAACCGCTTGCCCATCCGCTGGGTGCGAATTTCGGCGAATATATCCTGCTGCTGAAATACCAGCCGCTGCCCCGGCTTTATTTTTCCGGAAAGCTGATGTATTATAAAAAAGGACTGGATTCTGCCGGTGTCAATATGGGCGGGGACATTTTCAGAAGCTATAACAGCCGCCCGAGAGACTACGGATTCTTTATCGGCACAGGCACTCCCGCCAAATGCCTGCTGGCTTCTTTTGCCGCATCATATGAATTGTTGCAGAATATTTTTATTGATGCCGGCATCGCTAACCGCGGATATAACGTTGAAGGACAACCTAAGATAAATGAGCTCTTTTTTTCCATGGGGCTGAGATGGAATATAGGGAGAAGGGAGTTTGAGTTTTGAAAATGATTCTGAACCACGGAGGCACCAAGACACGGAGTTTCACGAAGGAGCCTGCTGTTTATCGTCTGTCGTTTATCGTTTATCGTCTGCCGTGTTCTCAAGCACTTCAAACTGATGCGTGATCCGTTCCCCTACATCATCCACAAGGGTAATAAAATGCTTGCCGGGAGCAGGGCTCAGCGCCATCTGGTGAAACCGGGTGGTCTCTCCTATATACTCGTCATCCAGGTGCCAGAAGATCCTGGCGTCCGTTTTTTGATGTGCCGCCGTGAATACCGCCTTTCCCCTTTCACCATTGATCTCCACCGGCACATATATTCTCGCATTGTTCTCCGGATATATCAGCTCCATTGCCGGGTGCGATGCATTGTTACCACACCCCTCCTTATATGGTGGCGCCGGCATATAATCAAAATGCTTCCGCCGGTAATACCACTCCATTGTCGGCGGTAGTATAAACCAGCTTTTATGCACCATGGATGACGGGGAAACGCAATCTCCGGTTACCCGGTACTGTTGCGAGGGGTCGAGGTGAATAATGCTGTGATAAGGGCAAAGGGGGCTGTTGGATCCCTCTGCAGCAACGGCTATGCTGTCAATATCCGTACAGTCTGTATTTGCCCGGAAGCCGCTTTGATGACATACGGCAACCCTGGTCAGACGCTCCGCAGGCGCACTAAACCAGGGTGAAGCCGGAAGCTGTTTAATGATATCAAACAATACGGGCGCTGCTTTCTGCACACCGATCAGTCCCGGGCGGCCTTCGCCGTTACCGTTGCCTACCCAAACTACCGTGACAAAGCGCGGAGTGACCCCTACTGCCCAGGCATCACGAAAACCAAAGCTGGTACCTGTTTTCCAGGCAACGCGTTGTGAGGAAGTAAACTGTTTCCACAATCCTTCCTCCCCCGGCCGCATCACATCCTCCATTGCCTGGAACATCTGCCATATAGCCATGGGGTCAATGAAATTAATGGCAGCTTTATCAGCATTTTCAGGAGCAGTATTGCCGGATAGATAAACAGGCGGATGAAAATCTGATCTCAATATTTTTCCCTTATTGCGTTCTGCATGATGCAAGGCTCTCGCCATGCCTGCATATACACCTGCCAGATCCCAGGGCGTAACCTCGCAGCCACCGAGAATGAGAGAAAGCCCGTAGTTATCTGCAGTCCGGTGGAGTGTAGTAATACCAAGCTGTTTCAGCACTTCATAAAACCGAGGGTATTTATAATCCCTGAGCATGCGCACAGCCGGTACATTCAGCGATCTTGACAATGCAAGATGCGCAGGCACGGCGCCGTCATAGTCCCTGTCGTAATTCTGTGGGGTATAGCCGCCGATCTGTGTAGGGATATCTGCCACCAACGTACCGGGCAGCAATTTTCCTTCGTGCAGCATACAGGCATAGAGCAGGGGCTTCAATGTGCTGCCGGGGCTTCTTGCTGCACTGATGACATCCACGTGGCTTTGCAGCTCCGGGTTTTCGGGGTGGTAGGCATTACCCACGTACGACAGCACATTTCCGCTTTCCACTTCAAGCACCAGCGCACAAATATTGTTGATGCTGTTGCCCCTGTAGGCAGCATGGTATTGTTCCACAATACGGGCGACATTCTGCTGCAGGGCAGCATTGATAGTGGTATGCGCAACAGCATGGTCTTTTGCCCGGTGCTCCTGCCTGAAACGCTGCAGCAGGTGCGGTGCAAGCTGCGGCAGGGGTTTAGGCTCATCGGGCAAAGCTTCCAGCAGGGCAAGCTCATGCGTGGAGCTGTCTATCTTTTTTTGCTGCAGCAGCTTATCGAGCAACAGGTTCCTTTTTTTTAATAAAGTATTCCTGTTCCTGCCCGGGTGCACCAGCGCCGGGGCATTGGGCAATACCGCCAGTACCGCCATTTCACCCCAGCTAAGCTGCTGCGGCGGGCGCCCGTAGTACCTCCAGGATGCCGCATCCAGGCCAATCACATTGCTGCCGAAAGGTGCATTGGAAGCATATAAGGCAAGTATTTCCTTTTTGGAATAAGACAATTCAAGCCGCAGCGCCAGTATGCTTTCTACGATCTTCTGAAAAATATTCCGCTGTCTGCCGCGCGACATGCGCATTACCTGCATGGTAATGGTGCTGCCACCGCTTACCGTATGGGCGGCGCCGGTATTCTGGCGGATCGCTCTCACTATGGCAAGTAAATCCACCCCCGGATGATAGTAAAACCGCTTATCTTCAAAGGCTACGATGCACCTGGCAAATTTATCCGGCACATCCGCATTATACGGAAAACGCCACTGCCCGTCGGCGGCAATAGTAGCGCCCAGCAGTTGCCCTTTGGCATCTTCCATCACCCATGAAGTGGGTGTATTAAAAAGCGGGCGGGGCAGGCTTAACCAAAACCATATCATACAGATCAACAGGCACAGCAACCATAGTTTGGTGCGCCTTTTCAACCCTGTGAGGTATCGATATATTTTGGTAAATAATTTCTTCATTTGTATTCCACACTATTTTCCCGTTTTCTGAAAACCTCGCTAGTACCTCATTGTTGTTTTGTTCGTTCTTATTTCAGCTTTTTATTACGTTGCCTTCGAGCAAGGATTTCATCATTGGTTCAGCAGGCGCAGCCTGCAAAACAAGGGATATACCCGTTAGATTTCTATTTTTTACCGCAAAGCACGCCAAGTATTACGCCCGCCTGAACGAATCATTCGGGCAGGCAAAGAGGCGCAAAGCCAGGTTAAAGGGGTATATATAATTTTCGCAGGTGGGTGGTGACACCCACCTGTAGAAGCCGCTACCGGTCGGTGTCTCACCGACCGGAATGTCGCAATAATTTCTTCATTTGTATTCCACATCGCTTTCAACTTCTATTTTTTTTCTTTGCCATATTCTATTCCTTCAACAATTTCTTAATCATCAATACCGTCTCATCTAAATTAGCATTGTTACTTCCAGTGCTCATATATCTAACAATCCCGTTTTTATCGATCAGGAAACTTTTCGGGATCGCCCCTTCCGCGAAGCGTTTCCATATTTCTTCCGTCGGATCTATGCCAACATTAAAGCCGATACCGTCCTTTTGTAAGTGTTTCATTTTGGCTTTTACCAGCTCCATACGTTCTCCTCTTGAAACGGGGAGCAGTAAAAAATTGCTGTTTTTAAAAGGAGCAATGATTTTTGACGGGAAGTCATAAAATTCCATCAGGCAGGGAGCACACCATGTCGCCCAGAAATTCAGCATCACAACTTTCCCCTTTAAGTCAGACAGCCTTATTGTCTCTCCGTTGATCATCTGCACCGTGAAGTCTTTGGCGGTGTCATTAATACTAACAAGATACCCATTTTTATTTGCCGTAGTATCAGGCTTAACGGATTGCTGCGGTTGCGCGGATTGCCGCTGCGCTTTCTCAGCTTCGGAATAAAGCGTTACGATAATAATAAATTCCTTGTCGCCAATCCGGCTCCCGAATTGCTCAAACAATTTATTTCTTTCTTCTTCCGTTACGCCTTTAGCGATTGATCTGACATATCCCAACTTAGCAAGCGAATCAACTTTCGCCAATGTTATAATTGTATCGTTGGCTATAATTACATACCCCGGCTTGTGAGGGTTGCTCTGCCCAAACAGGAAAAAGTTATTCAGCAATAATAAAAAAATAAGGATCTCTTTTTTCATAATTAATACTTCTCTGTTAAACATTAGAATGTTGTATAATATTTATACGCAACATATAGAAATTCGTTGCCTCAACTGTATACCGTAATATTCTGTCAATCGAATTATGATTGTGTGAATAATAGAATTTCTTCCTTTGTCATAAATCCAAATTGCCTGGCAAATTTGTTATAGTCATTTGTATCAATGTCGAAGTTGATATTTTTACTTATTATCTCCTTTACTTCTGAAAATAGCGGTTCTCTGAGGTCACCATTACTACTTACATATTTGAAGTTAGGTTTTCCCGATATACAAGAGGTTAGGAAACCATCCAATTCCTCAGTAACTCTAAGACTAATAGGCTTATAGTTTATCGGAAATGTTAGCTCGGTAAGTTTTTCAAGTCTGCTAACAGGTGCAAATGTTTTAATTCCTGCACCCCATTTGAAGATATGGGATATTGGTTTGTATTGATAATATGTTTCCCAACTCATTGGAATATCAAACGAGGATAGGTCAAGTTGAATATTTCCTATAATCTTAAAAGTGTTGTTTTTAATTAGTTCTGAATTTTTAATAAGAGAAGGTGTCGTTTTTATAGAATAAAAGTCGCTTGACTCTAAATGCGGGTTGTCTGTTTTAAAGAGATAAAGATCAATTAATGCAGGCGTCATTAATACTTTGTCAAAAATTAAACTGTCACGAAAACCTATATTTAATTCAGATAGAAAATCAGGCTTGAAATTTCGGAATTTATTAAGGTCAAATATTACCCGCCCATACGCAATTTGACGGTTATTAAGCTTTATTCTAAAAATATCTCCAGATTTTATTGTTTTCCGTTTTTGTTTTTTGTTGAAAGTATATTTTTCAAACTCCTCTTTTTCAAAAGCAGTTGTATTTTTCATTCTTTTTTCAATATATCGGATAACATCTTTTGGCGATTTCAATTTAAGATCATAATCAAATAAGATATTAATACCGTTGTCGCAATTATATAAATCGATATTATTTGAAGAAACACTGAAATATTTGTTTGACGGTTTTATTGCTTCTAATACCGAATATGATAGTCCTTTTAATTTTCCTGTTTTAGTTATTATCTTAAAATCGCTGGTCAATGGAACATTGTAGTCAACTTCTTTGTATGAAATATTGCCCAAATCAGAATTATCCATAATGAGCTTTTGTAAAATATTTTTCTTGTCAATAAGAACTTTGCAGCCATAGGCTTTTTTCAGTTCATACTCTTTCCAATCTGATTTTATCGGTTTTATTTTATAATATTCTCTGATATTATTCGTCAACATTGTCGAAGAAAATATTTTTTAAGATGTCTGCTGAAAAAAGACGTCAATTACAGCAATACAGCTTCCATTATCCGAAGATAAACATTTGCGCTCCGCTTATTTTACTTCACCACTTCCACCCACTTACCTGCTGTACCGGCGCTTATGGTATTATCATACATCGCTTCGCAATAGGTGCCGGGTAAAAAATATTTACCGAGGTATGCTGCATTCAGCATCACATAATAGGTGAGCGTTTCTCCTTCCTTAATGTCAAAATGCGTGTAAACCCTGTCGTCGCGTATATCCTGGTAAGTATATGGCGATGGTTTAAAGCTGCCTTCATTGTCAAGCATCCGGGTATTCAGGATCTCCCAGCCGCCGGGGAATATCTGCGAAAGCGTCATATTGTTGTAACGCCCGCGAATGCCCGGGTTGCGGATGCTCACCTTCGCCACAAAATCAGTACCCTGCTTCAGGGTTTCCACATTACCTATTGCCTTACCATCAAGGGTGAGATAGCTTACCTGCATGGAAAGCACATCAGGATTGTTGGTCACCGGGATGGCTTCGCCGGTAAGCGGCTTACCCTGCACGATCAGCCTTATATATAATTCATTGGCACCCTTATTCACCACATTTACTTTTTTATTTGCAGCAACCGGATCTATTTCCACCTGCGAGATATATGCCTTGCTGCTGACATTTACATTTTTACCATTCACATTCACCTGAGTTATTATTTTTTCGCCGCCCGCATTCGTTCCGCAATAAGCGGCTATGGCTACCAGGCTGTAGGCGGTGGTTTGTGTGCTGTACCACCTGTCGGTTGCCATATCGGCCGATACGTCTTTAAGCACGGCTGCGGCTTCGTTTCGTTTACCCATAATAGTGAGTGTCTCCAGCACCATCGCCTGGTCGCGCAGACCGGAGCCATACGTAATACCCGGTGATTTCCGCTGCTGGAATGTTGTCGGCAGGCCGGCGATCAGCGCAGCAGCCGTCTTTTGCTGACCTGCAAGCTGGTAAGCTGCGGCAAGCCGCCATTTGGCTTCGGGAGAGAGGTACTTAAATTCTTTCAGGCGGTTCATCGCGCCGAGATCCGCTGATCCTGCCAGCGCCAGCAGGTATAAGCGGTACGACTGGCTGAGGTCGCCGCCATAGAAATTAGTAGTTGACGGCGCCCAGGCATTGGCTTTCGACCGCTGATAAGCACTCCATTGTTGCAGCATATCCACAGGTACGATATATCCTTTTTCCTGCGCTTTCAACAGAAAATGCCCGGCATAATTTGTACCCCATTCATCGCTTTCCGTAAGACTGGGCCAATAGCTGAAGCCGCCATCCGGCCGCTGAAAATTCCTGAGCCGTTCTATACCTGCACGTATATTCGTTTGCACTTCCGCTTTTCTGCGGTCGCTGAGATCAACCAGTTGGTTCAATACCAGTTGGGGAAATACCGATGACGTGGTTTGCTCAATGCATCCATAGGGATAGTGTATGAGATAGTCCAGCCTTTTTTCGAGATTGATCGGGGGGATGCTTGAAATTTCAAGGGTTGCTTTTCCGTTTTGAGGAATGCCGACAGGCACAACGGTTTCACTCCATTGCTGTCCTGCCGCGAGTGATGCCGACAGCACATTCGTAACCACCGGATTGGGATTCCGTACGTCCAATTCCACATCATAATCTGCTTTTTCGCTGCCGCTGCTTGCCACGATCTTCACTTTACCCACCCCTGTATGCTCTTTCACTTTTACATCAAAATATACCATCTGCTCGCCGGGCGAAGCGAAGGACACCTGCTGTGTAGCGTTACCTACCGGCTCAAGAAATGCATTGCTCTGCAACGATACGCTTACATTGCGCACATTGTTCTCCATTGCAAAAACAGTTACGGGCAGCTTAATGGTTTCCAGCGGGCCCAGCACGCGGGGTAAAGTTCCCAGCAGCATCAACGGCTTTTTCACTGCCACTGCTTTTTCCGCAAATCCATAAGCGCCGTCATTGGCAGCCACCACCATTGCCCGCACCGATCCTATATAAGGCGGGAGCTGAAACCGGTGTGTTTGCTTATCGCCCTTACCGAGGTAGAAAGGCCCGAAATATTTTACAACAGGCTTGAATCGATTTGCCCTGTTCTCCTTTGCGCCGCCGCCCGGCGCTTCATCACCACCTATAGTGAGGATACGCTCCAGTCCGCTGCCCCAGGCGCCGATGACATTATCAAAAAGATCCCAGCTTTTTACGCCCAGCGCCTCTCTTGCATAGAACGCCGCATGAGGATCGGGTGTCTTAAATCTTGTAAGATCGAGCAATCCTTCATCTACAATGGCCACACAATAGGCCATCGCCCTGCCGGAGGTTTCGGATACGGTAAAAGAAGAAGGCTGCTCGGGACGGATGACCGCCGGTATATTGATAACAGGTTTCAGGGTAGTATTTTTGTCCTCTACCGGTATCGGTATCACACCATACATCCGTATGGGAAGATCATTTACCGTTTGCGCATGCGGCTGCAATAAGCTTACGTTGGCATACACGTTGGGCGCCATGCCGGGCTCAGCCTTAAATTTATAAATGGTTTGCCCCTGCTGCGTTTCCACCCAGTCGGTTTTAATAATGCGGCTTCCTGATTCGATGCTTATGAGCGCCCTGCCGCCCTTGCTGCTGGGGATATTGAGGCTGATCTCCTCTCCTACATTATACTTTTCTTTATCAGCGGTAAACGACAGCATAGCCGCTGCAGAAGGATCATCAGCATTGCTCCTTGTCTGCCACCAGGGGTCGTCAAAATAAACGACCTGCCCCGTGGTGTGACCACTCTGCTTATCTCTCACCAGCACTAAGTAGCGCCCCCATTCTTTTCCCGGAGCGGTAAAATGCCATTTACCAACGCCATTGGATAAACGAAGCGTATCTTTTTTGAGCAGCTTATTATAAGTATCCTGGGTAAAATTAGAAAACCCGTCTCCGCTGTCATCCCACCACCAGCGCCAGCTTACACGGTACATTTCAACTTCTACCGTTTGTGATCCGTTGAGCGGGTTGCCGCCCGCATCTACATTTACCACAGGCAGATCATAACTTTTATCTGTGAGCAAAAAGCCCCAGGGCTTCTGCCCTTCCGGCATGTTAATGCCAACATAGCTTTTATAAGGGCTGTAAGGCAGCACCATGTTGTCTACGCTGGATGCACCACCGGGCTCAAACACTTTTACCAGCAGGCTGGCGTTAAGCATGCCCGGTGCATTTTTACCGATTTCAAATTTTGTATTGACCGTTGCCTCGCCTTTTTCATTCAGCGTGCCGTCAAACATGGTTTTTGTTTCTGTAGTATACGCTGTAGTGGGATCATCAAAATGATAGGCAGGATATTTTTTAAAAGCCGTTTTCCTGGCATACAGAGAAGCGTCAATTTTGGCTTTCAGGTTTTTGGCAGGTGCGCCAAACAACCATTGAGAGCTCAGCGTACCTGAAGTCACTCCATTCCTCCCCAGTACGGGAGCATTTCCAAAATCAAGGTTTATCTTCAGGCGGTTAGGCATTACCGTTTCCACCTTCAGTCTTTTTTCAAATACAGCCCCGCCCACTTTTATTTTAGCCAGCCAGTTACCCGTGGGAGAAGCAGCGTCGGTAGCCGTAGTAAATACATAAAAGCCATGTTCACCTTTGGTTTCAATCATCCGCTTATACAACTGCCCTTGCGGATTATATAAATTGAACTCTACCGGGTGTTCCGCCGGCAGCTTACTGCCTTTATCCTCCACTACAAAATTGATATACATGGTATCGCCGGGACGCCACACTCCGCGCTCTCCAAAGATGAATCCTTTGATCCCATTCTTTACTTCCTCGCCTGCAACATCAAAGCGGCTCAGCATCAATGAATTTCCGTCATCAAGCTTTAAATAGCCTTTTTCATTTCCCTTCGAAGCAATGAGCAGGTAAGGTTTTTTCTTCAGGTCAAAACGTGCCAGCCCGTTATCACCGCTTTTGGTTGTCAGCAGCAGTTGCTGCTGGTAGTCGAGCAGCCTGAGCTCAACGCCGCTCAAAGGGGTAGCCGTGAGTATATCCGTCACCGCCACCAGCATGCTGTTGTCGTTAGCCCTTTTTGCAGTAAGCCCGATATTAGAAGCGAGTATATTGCGGCTTGCCCATCTTTCTTTGTTATAGTACGACGGGCTGCAGGGGTTATTCCTTTGCCGCCAGTTGTAGCCGTAAGGATAATAGGCATCATATACTTTCCAGAAGCCCTCATCACTGTCGAGCACATTGCTTTCCTCCTCATTATTATACCAGCCGTAATAATCATCTTCATCATCTTTGTCTGCCTTATCCGCATCATGGCAGGTGTATAAGGAATACTCGGGGCGAAAACCGATAGTAACATGATAGATGGCGCCGGGCTCGGCTTTCAGGTACTTATCTATATCAAGAGAAAACTTCTGCTTTTTATGAAGATCCAGTGTCTTGTCATTATCAAGCCTGATGGTTTGCTGCACTACGGGGGTGGCTACACGCCGCAGATCGGATTCTCCGTCAAGATTATTTGCCTGCAGGAATTGCGGGATATTATTCTGATATACTTTGATAATGCTGACATCCACGGCGCCCAGGTTAATGCTTTCAAAAGGTAATACCAGACGCCCTGTATTGGGAAGGATAACACCCCTGCCCTGTATCTTTACAGAAGGCAGGCGGTTCTCAAAAAAGATATTGGATGTAAATGCCTGGTCCAGCTTCGCTCCCCAAACATTCTGAATCCCGGTATTAATATTCACCGTATAATTCCCGTCGAACTGGTCTGTTACATATAGTTTCACTTCGCTGCCATCAATACTGTAGCTCAGGTCGCCCTTATCGCTGATAGTGATCAGCCCATTCAATTGCTGGTTGGTGGCTACTGCATCAGAGAGCTGCACCAGCACATAATTATCGGCATCCTGCACCGCCCTTACCGATAATACTTTAAAATCCCCGGCAGCAGGCACATCAATGGACTGTTCACCTTTATCATTAATGCCGAGCGGAGCCCCATCCCATTTCAACTGCAGCGGTGCAGTATTAGCGCCCCTTTTAATGTTTTCTATCGTAAACCTGTGGTTTTTTGCGGCTTCATTATGTTCCCATTTGATGGTGACCGCGCTGCCCGCATAATTTGCATGCAATATTTTTTCAATGACGGCAGAAGCTTCCACATCGGCGGTTTCAACAACCCCGGTGAGCGTCATCATCTCTTTGGAATTGCCAACGACTTTTAATCCATGATCTATTACCTGGAATCCCGGCTTCACTGCCTGCACCGTAAAGCGAAAGGTTTTGTACTGATCCGGAACGGCGCTTGCTTTGCCCAGATCAAAATCCACATCATACAATTGTCCCGGTTGCAGGTTTACCTCCGGCTTAAATTCAATGGTACGGGAATCCACCCAGTAGGCTTTCCCTTTTACAGCGGGTGAAAAGCTGAACAGCTTTTCTTTCAGCGGCTCATTCACACTATGAGTAGCCGGCGTTTCTTCGGTGAGGCGTACCCGTATGGCAGCCGTTTTGGAGATCATTCCCGAAGTATAGCCGTCAATATATTTGCCAAATGCAGGATCAACGGGTCCGGGTTTTTCTTTTTTATGGCAGGATACAGGCAGGCTGCCTGCAGCAAATAACAGGAGTAAAAAAACAATGTATTTCCTGGAAAGGCAGAAGGTAGAAATATTCATATTGCCGGCATTTTACAGAATGTAAAGCAAGATAAATATTTTTAATGCTGCAATGGGATGACGCTGTTGTTTTGGTTAAAACTTTTGTAAAGCTGCTTTTGATCATTTATGCTGCAGTATCTCCTTTGTCACTCCTGCTACTTCCCGGAGCAGTAAAGGGAATGCCGGCTCAGCCATGCCGCCATGATCAAATCCCTGCAGCTCATACAAGATAGTGTGCTTATGACCGGCTATGGTAAGCATATGCGCCAGGTAAGCATTCTCTTCATAACGGGCAAGCATCTCCATCCGCCGGTCTCCGGTGATAAGCAATACCGGCGGGGCATCCGCACGCACATGATAGAGCGGAGCATATTCATCAATCACAGGCTGTGTCTCTTTTATCCCTTTTTCTTTTCTTACCGTGAAGTGTGTAACCGCCTGCCCGCTAAAGGGGATAAGCGCTGCTATATCATCCGCATTGACATTATGTTTGGCCAGGTATTTTTTGTCAAATGTGATCATCATGCCGAGATATGCTCCGGCAGAATGCCCTGAAACAAAAATCAGCCGGCTGTCGCCTCCATAATCCGCGATATGACGAAAGACCCAGGCCACCGCTGCCGCGGCATCTTCAATATATGCCGGGGCATGCACTTTCGGAGAAAGCCTGTATCCTACCCCAACAACTGCATATCCTTTTTCCATCAGCGCCCGCGGTATTTCTTTATGACCGGCAGTAATGCCTCCGCCATGGAACCAGATAATGGTGGAAAAATGTTTAGCGCCTTTGGGATAATACAGGTCAAGCCGGCATTGCGAAGCCATATACTCATCTTTTGCATTTACTTCATCAGGATAATAGCGTATATCCTTTTCCGTAATATACTGCTGTTGCGCCTGAACGGAATAACCAATGAGCAGAATAAGAAAAGAAATAATATTTTTCATGAACCCTGTTTGATATACAAAACAATGTATGCAAAGAAAGTCACTATTGTCCGATAAATATCAATAATCGTTTGAAATTCAGTTGATCGCCTCACCCCAGCCCTCTCCCTGCCTACCGGCAGGCAGGCTCGCGGAGAGGGAACAGAAACCTCCACAGCAAAGAGATTCACTGATTTTTAATCGGACAACAATAAAAGAAAGTATAAAAAAGTGATTTGATGTGGTATTAAGTCAACCGGCCGCATTTCACTTTTTCGCTCCATGCATAACTTTCCGACATTGGATTGAAATATTTTCCTGTATTTCACTGGTCACTTTACATGAAGCGAACGCTCACATTTCACCTCTCACGTTTCACATTTGTCATAATGAGCGCTTCGCAAACTTCAATATACTTCGCGATCTTTGCGGTTAAATCTAAATTTTTTTCAGAAATCCAGGAAAATAATAGCATGCGCAATAAAATTTTGCATATCCTGACCATGCTGCCTGCACTCCTGCTGTCAGGATCATTGTATGCCCAGCGTATAGTAATGCTCGATTCTTCTCATATCATCTCTATCAGGGGATTAAGTATAGTGGACAATAATACCGCCTGGCTGAGTGGGAGCAACGGCACTGTGGCCAGGTCGGCGGATGGCGGCAATAACTGGGAATGGATGCAGGTAGGAGGATTTGAACAAACAGATTTCAGGGATATAGAAGCTTTTGATAAAAACACTGCAGTGATAATGGGTATTGGGGAGCCGGCGGTCATATTAAAGACACACGACGGAGGCGCACACTGGCAAACCGTATTTAAAGACAGCCGCAAGGGCATGTTTTTAGATGCCATGGAATTCTGGAATGAGCAAAGCGGCATCGTTATTGGTGATCCCCTGGAAGAAAAAATATTTGTGGCGCGGAGCTTTGACGGCGGAGACAGTTGGCAAATATTACCGGAAAACGGGTTACCCTCCGCAGAAAAAGGAGAAGCTATGTTTGCTGCCAGCGGAACAAATATCAGGTCCATATCCCTGTCTGAAGCCGCATTCGTTACCGGCGGATCCGTATCACGATTTTTTCATCGTGATAAAAAAACAGCGCTCCCCCTGCTGCAGGGAAAAGAAACTACAGGAGCTAATTCGCTTGCGGTATACCACAACAAAAAGAGAAAGTCTGCTCAAAACATGGTGGTTGCCGGGGGCGATTTTTCTAATGACAGCATCTCACAGGGCAACTGTGCGGTAAGCAGCGATGGCGGGGCAACCTGGGCTGTTCCTGCAATACCGCCGAGGGGCTATAAGAGCTGTGTTGAATTTATTACAGCTAAAAGGCTGATCGCCTGTGGCACTTCGGGGGTAGATATCTCTGAAGATGGCGGAATGCACTGGCGGCAGATCAGCCGGCTCAGCTTTCACACCTGCCGTAAGGCTAAAAAAGGCAATCTTGTGCTGCTGGCAGGAAAAGACGGGAGGATAGCAAAACTGGACTGGGATTGACTGGCAGTAATCCTGCAAAATCGTTATTTTTGCCTGATGAAATTGCAGGAAAAGAGATCTATACGTGTAGCTATACTGGATCTGTATGATGGGGCGCCCAACCAGGGAATGCGGGGCATACGCGAGATCCTGAACCAATACGCAGAAGCTAATTTTCTTGATCTCGTCTGGGATGAATTTGAAGTGCGCCGTGAATTACAGACGCCACCGGTTGCCTCATACGATATCTTCATTTCAAGCGGCGGTCCCGGAAGCCCTCTTGACAGCGAAGGCGCTGAGTGGGAAAACAGGTATTTTAAATGGCTTGAAGGGGTAGAAAGATGGAATAATAATCCGGGAAATTATACCAGGAAATTCATTTTTTTCATTTGTCATTCTTACCAGCTTGCCTGCCGACATTATGATATAGCCAAAGTAAGCAAACGCAGGTCTACTTCGTTCGGTGTATTTCCTGTTCACCTGCTTGACGATAGCAGGGATGAAATCATTTTTGAAGGACTGAACGATCCTTTTTATGCAGTAGACAGCCGCGACTACCAGGTAACCATGCCCAATCACAACAAGCTTTCTGCTATGGGGAGCACCATCCTCTGTATTGAGAAAGAACGACCGCATATACAACTGGAAAGAGCGATAATGGCAGTACGGTTCAATGAATACATGGTAGGCACCCAATTCCATCCCGAAGCCGATGCTACAGGCATGAGCATGTACCTGCAGCGGGAAGATAAAAAAGAAAGTGTGATAGCGGCCCACGGCGAAGCCAAATGGGCATCAATGATCGAACAGTTGAATGACCCCGATAAAATTTTGTGGACTTACGCTCATGTGCTCCCCAATTTCCTGAACCAGGCAGTGGAACATCTGCAGGCGGCAGTATTATAATTATCATTACCTTTCTGCAAACTTACCGGCGATGGTCACCTCATTGCGAAAAGCATTCAACGCAGCATTTACACCGCAAAAATACCAGTCATTTCTTGCTGATCTGTACAGTAAGCGCCCTGGCGCCATTGAGTTCAGGGTAGCAGAAACACCTGTCTTCGCTGATAAAGTCTTTACCCAAAAAATGCTGGATGTCTGTGAGCATATTATTGATATTATCTGCGACCCGCAGTTCAGGCATATCACAGAAGACGCCATACCGCAGGATGAGCTCGTACAAAATGAAACATCCCATTCACAGATGATCGCCTTCGATTTTGGAGTATGCTTAAATGACGAAGGCGGGCTGGAGCCTCAGCTGATAGAAATGCAGGGATTCCCCACGCTTTTTGCATTCCAGACATATTATGCTGAAGTGCTGGAAAGGCATTTCAATTTACCCGGCAATTATACTCCTTACCTCAGCGGCTACACGAAGGAAACCTATATTGCCATGCTGAAAAAGCTGCTGCTGAACGGTCATGACCCGGAACACGTGATATTGCTGGAGATCAAACCCCATGAGCAGAAAACCAGGATTGATTTTTACTGCACACAGGATTATACAGGGGTAAAGCCGGTATGTATATCTGAATTGACAGCGGAAGACAGACAGCTTTTCTATATGAATGAAGGCAAAAAAACAAGGGTAAAAAGAATTTATAACCGCATCATTTTTGACGATCTGAGATCAAGGACTGATCTCGGGGATATTATTGACATCACTCAAAACTGGGATGTTGAATGGGTTCCCCATCCCAACTGGTTTTACCGCATCAGCAAATTCACGCTGCCATTTATCCATCATCCCAACGTTCCCAAGACCTTCTTTTTGAACGAAGTAAAACAGGCGCCTGCCGATCTTGAAAATTATGTGCTCAAGCCATTGTTTTCTTTTGCCGGGCAGGGAGTAGTCATAGATATTACTTCCGAAGACCTTGAGCATATCAAAGATCCGCAGAACTGGATATTGCAGCGCAAGGTAAAATACGCCGATATAATTGAAACCCCGGATATCCCGGCCAAGGCTGAGATAAGGATCATGTATGTATGGCCTGATGAGGATAAACGCCCCCATCCTGCTATCAATCTCGCCAGACTCAGCAAAGGAAAAATGATAGGCGTTCGCTACAACGCCGAAAAGGAATGGGTAGGCGGCTCCGTATGCTATTTCGAAACTTATTAACCTTATTTAACCTTGGAAGGAAGGGCGCTTTTAACAGGGTTCGTATTTTTGGATACATTATAATGCATGCTGTATATGACAAAGTATTTGAGCATCACTGTAGTTTTGAGCACCTGTATAGTGATGGCAGGACTGGCGCAGCAAAAAACTTTGGGAAGCGCTATTGTTAAGTCAAAGACCTCCATAACTTTTCCCGATAACAATAATAACCGTGGCGGCGGTGATAACGGAGATGGTGATTTTGGAGGACGGCCCTCTGGAATGGAATCCAAAAGCACCATATACTACCGGGGAGACCAGATAAAAACATACAACGAATCTGATTTTGGTAACAATACGGTGATCATTGACAAAAAGACCGGCAGGACCACTACCCTGATACAGGCAATGGGAAAGAAAACCGCCTACTACAGCACGGAAGAAGAAAGAGAAGCAATGGAAGAAAGGATGCGCAAAAGAATGGATTCTATCCGCCAGGCAAGAGGTGAATCAGCAGATAATACTTCACGCCAGCAACGCCCCCAGGATGTGGAAGTGGTGCAAACAGGTGAAACAAAAAAGATCGCCGGCTTTACCTGCAAAAAGGCAATAATAAAATCTAAAACACGCCAGGGGGAAGTAAATGAGACTATTGTATGGTATTGCCCTGACCTTAAACGCCCCGAGGGCTACCCGGTGAATTTCGGAACCGGTGGCGGCAGGGGATTTGCAGGAGCAATGGCAGGCAGAGCCGGGAATAATTTCGGCGGGCTTGATAAAATTGATGGTTTTATCATGGGCATAGAAGTAAGCAGGCCGAATGGATATAAAATGGAAACAGAAGTAACAGACCTGCAGGTAGACCCGCAGATAGCAGACAAAGTATTTGAAATACCAAAAGGATACGATATTAAGCCTATCAGCGAAATGGAAGGGCAGTTCAGAGGAAGGGGTTCCTTTAGAAGCGGCTCTCCCGGAGGCGGAAATAATTAGGTTTTGGGGCTTTTATAGTTAAAGGTCTTCCCTAAAGGAAGGCCTTTTTTATTGTTCTTCCGGGATATCACGGGGCCGGGTATGAAATCCCCATTCCTTCAGCAATGCATTATACTGTATCTCATGAAGTGCTCTTTTATCATAATGACCTGCCAGCAGCTTCTGACGGTAGGCCTCATAAATAGTAACAGCGCATGCCACGGATATATTCAGTGATTTTATAATACCAACCTGCGGGATAATAAAATTACCATCTGCCAGCTTCCTGATGTCTTCACTAACGCCGGAATGCTCATTCCCGAATATCAATGCAACAGATTGGGTAAAATCAACCTCGTATACGCTTACGGCATCGCTGTCGAGATGTGTGGCTAATATCCTATCATATTTCCTCCGGAGCTCATCGAAGCACTGGTCTGCATCGGTATACTGGTGTATGGTCAGCCATTTGGAGGCGCTGGAAGAGCTTTTGGCGCCCCACTTTTTATGCCGCGGTATCCTGGTATTAAGAATATAAATATCCTGTATACCTACTGCATCGCAACTGCGCATTACCGCCGATATATTGTGCGGGTCAAATACATTCTCCAACACAACAGCGAGATTGTTTTGTCGTTTATTCAAAACCTGTAGCAACCGGTCTGATCTTTCTGGCGTCATATTTGTAAAATTAGCTTACGAATAACAAAAAACTAACTTTGCCTGTTTTAAAACACATAAAAGTCCATTATCTGTTATGCTGAAAAAAGTCTTGAAAATTACGGGGATCGTTTTACTTATCCTGATCATTGCTGCTATTGCCCTGCCAATGATATTCAAAGATAAGATCACCGCTATCGCCAAAACGGAGATCAATAAAAACCTTAACGCGAAAGTAGATTTCAAAGATGTGAATATTTCACTGTTCCGTCATTTCCCGCGACTGGCTGTAGGCCTGGAAGACCTGGAAGTGACCGGGCTGGATGATTTTGCAAAAGATACGCTTATTGCTGCCCAACGCATTGATGTGGCGCTCAACCTGATGAGCCTCTTCGGCGGATCGCAGATGAAGATATACAGCATTACGGTAGACAAGCCCAGGATACATGCGCTGGTGAATAAAGAAGGTAAAGCCAACTGGGATATCACCAAACCTGATACCACTGCCACTGCAGAAGCACCTGCTGCATTCAACCTTAATCTCAATCATTATGAGATCAACAACGGGTATATTCAATATATAGATATCCCAGGCGATATGAGCGCAGATATCACAGATCTCAACCACTCCGGGAGCGGCGATTTTACTTCCGACCTTTTTACGCTCAGCACTAAAACTTCCGCCGGGTCCGTAAATTTTGTTTATACCAAGATCCCCTATCTCGTTGATGCCAAAGCCTCGCTGGACGCAGATATACAGGTAGACAACAAACAGGATAAATACAGCTTTAAAACCGATGATGTTACACTTAATGATCTCAGGCTGTCTACAGAAGGCTATTTCCAGTTTGTAAATGATACCACTTACGGAATGGACATTTCTTTTAAAGCGCCTTCCACCGAATTTAAGACCCTGCTTTCACTGGTACCCGCCATATACAAAAATGATTTTAATAAAATAAAAACAAGCGGCAAGGCCTTGTTCAACGGAAATGTAAAAGGGGAATACAATGCCGTAAAGATCCCTTCATATCATATCAACCTGCAGGTGGATGATGGATTCTTCCAGTATCCCGATCTGCCGCAGCCGGTAAAGAATATCAATATTACCATGAAGGTAGATAACCCTGACGGCGTTACTGACAATACGGTAGTTGATATTTCCAAAGGGCATATCGAATTTGGAAATGATCCCTTTGATTTCAGGCTGCTGCTGAAAAAGCCCGTGACAGATCAGTATATTGATGCCAATGTAAGGGGAAAGCTTGATCTGGCGCAGGTCACTAAGTTTGTAAAGCTCAGCGGAGATACAAAGCTGTCGGGGCTGCTTGATGCAGATGCTACAGCCAAGGGAAATGTTGCGGTGATCACGCAGCAAAAGCCGGGACCTTTTACAGCGAACGGCTTTATCAATCTTACCGGTCTGAATTATGCTTCGAAAGACTTTCCCCAGCCGGTGCGTAACAGTAATATACAGGTAAAGTTTGAGAACCCTGATGGCGTACCGGATCATACGGTTATCAATGTGCCGGTAGCACACGTTGAAATAGGGAACAACCCCGTTGATTTTAATGTATTGCTTAAGAACCCGGCTTCTGACCCGTATTTTGACGGAAGAGCAAAAGGGAAATTCGATCTGGGCACGGTAAGCCAGTTCACTACCCTTGAGCCCGGCATGTCTGTTTCGGGAATGCTCAATGCCGATATAGCTTTCAAAGGGAATAAATCATCCATTGATAAAAGCCAGTACGACAAAATAAATACTTCGGGAACCCTGAGCCTGTCTGATCTTTCTTATGTAAGCAAAGATTATCCCGGTGGCATTAAAGTAAGTGAAGCCGCATTCACTTTCAACCCGAAAAATATAACATTGAACACGCTGAAAGCAGAATACCTTAAATCGCGTATTACAGCCTCTGGGTCGGTGGATAACGCTATCGGCTATGCGCTGAAAGATGAGCCCATTTCCGGGACACTGAATGTATCGGCAGACAGGGTGAACCTGAATGATCTCATGGGAACATCCACCGCCCCTGCTGATACCACAGCCGCTGCTGCTTCCGCGCCTTTTGAAGTGCCTAAAAACATAGCGTTTACCCTTAATGCTAATATAGACAAACTCATTTATGACAAGGTTGAATACGATAACCTTAAAGGTACCGTAGCTATTAAAGACCAGACCGTATCCTTGAAGAATGTAGCCATGGATGCATTGGGTGGCAGTTTATCGCTGAACGGATATTATTCTACCAAAGCAAGCAAAAAAACGCCTGATATTTCGCTGAGCTATGACGTGAATGCGCTTGATGCAGAAAAAACATTTAATGCATTCAACACCGTGCAGGCGCTGATGCCCATCGGCAAATTCATTTCAGGAAAGATAAATTCCGAGCTTACCCTTAACGGGAAGCTGGGAGGAGATATGATGCCCTTACTAAGCTCACTGACAGGAAAAGGAAATTTATTATTAATAGAAGGAGTATTGAAAAAATTCGCCCCGGTGGAAAAGCTGGCTCAAACGCTTAATGTAAATGAGCTCAACGGGTTTTCATTAAAAGATATCAAGACTTATTTTGAGTTTGCGAACGGGAAAGTACTGGTGAAACCATTTCATGTAAAAGTAAAAGACATTGATATGGAGATAGGCGGCATGCATGGACTGGATCAATCTATTGACTATGCCATAGGATTGAAAGTGCCCCGCAGCATGATAGGCAGCCAGGGAAATGCATTGATCAATAATCTTGCGCAGCAGGCTGCCAGCAAAGGCATTCCCGTTAAGCTGAGTGATTATATTAACCTGAATGTTAAAATGGGCGGCACGCTCACCAATCCCCAGTTGAAAACAGACCTGCAGCAGGTAGCCGGCGATGCAACCGCCGACATGAAACAACAGGCCGTAGCATTTGCTCAGCAAAAAATTGACAGCGCCAAAAATGAAGTTAAAGACTCTCTGACCGCTATAAAGAACCAGGCGGTAAAAGACCTTAAAGAAGATCTTGCAAAGCAATTGCTTGGTGGCGGCAAAGACAGCGCTGCTGATGGAAAACCGCTTGACAACACCAGGAAAAATGCAGAGCAAACGCTGAAGAATACGCTGAACGGATTGTTGAAAAAGAAAAGCAAGGATACTACAAAGTCTCAGTAGTGAATGGTGAATAGTGAATAGTGAATGGTGAATTCACCATTCACTATTGCCTATTCACCAACCCAGCTTCACGGGCTGATGCTAAAAAACATTCAGCTCGGCTATCGTAATGATTGCAGGAGCATTGCCAGTGCCTGACACTGCCGTTGCCTGCAGCCTGATAAACCTTGCTTCAACATTTTTTTTCAACGGAACATATTGCTCTACCGGGTTAGCTGTAATATTTGAAAATTCTCCTTCGGCAGATGTTGTCCATTGCTTACCGTCTGTGCTTGTCTCAAATATATATTTGCTGATAAGTCCTTCGGGTTTGCTGTCCTGGCGCGGCAGCCATGAAAAAGCCTTAAGCTCTTTCACTCCGCCAAGATCTATGGTGATCTGTTGCGGGAGGCTGCCTGCTGCGGTTTGCCAGAATGTATTTTTATCTCCGTCAAAAGCAAGCGCTGCCCTGCTGCCCCCGGCGGAAGCGCTGCCTGCTATTGTCTTCCAGCCTTCATGACCAACGCTCTGCCGGGTTTTATTGATAGCGGTATAATCTGCCGGAGCTTCGGCAAACAGTCCTATATCGCTGAGCGCAATACATACCGGTGCAAAGAAATGTAACCGTAATTTTTGTGTGGTTATAAATGCCGGCAATCTTATCAGCCTGGTTGATCCGATACTGGTGGCTGAAGCCAGCGGTTGCCACTGATCGCTCTGCCATTGTTCTATTACCACGCTATCCAGCCTTTGGCCCAGTTTAATATTCTCCCTCAGCCGGATGATATTGAACCGTTTTGATTCTTTTAAATCTATGGTCAGCTCCGGCTTTGTTTCCTTATCGTCGGTAGCCCAGTAACTATAACGGTCATCATCCGTCAGCTTTGCCGTGCCAAAGTCCTTATCATTCTTATCGCGGATATTGGAAGCTGTAAATACGGCATCTTTGGCGAGGTTATCGGCAAATGTTTTGTTCAGCTTATCGCCAAAAGCTTTCAACGATGCTACATCATTATTATGCAATAAGCCTTCTGTATTGGGTGAAAGTCCCAGGTTGAGGCAGGCTCCGCGTCCTACGCTTTGAAGGTACAGGTCAAACAACTGGTCAGGAGATTTTACTTTATCGTCCTGGTCGGGGTGATAAAACCATCCCGGCCGCAGCGGCACATCACACTCGGCGGGGATCCAGTATTTACCGTCGCGCTGGCCTGTGGTAAGGAACCTGTCATCTACAAAACCCGGAGCAGGGTTTTTGCCTTCCGGTCCTACCGGGGTAAATGTAGCCCAGCATGTCTCGCCTGCCATACCCCGCTCATTACCTACCCAGCGCACATCAGGGCCTATATCACTAAAGATAACAGCGCCGGGCTGCAGCTTCCTCGTGATCTCCCATATAGAAGGCCAATTGTAATATACAGAACGGTCAATGATCCTCTTTTCCTTAGCTCCGCCATAATAACCATCACCGCCATTGGCGCCATCATGCCAGCTGATAAACAGCGGGCCGTAATTGCTGTAAAGATCTGTAAGCTCCTGCCGGTAGTGCTGCACATATTCGGGCGTGCCATAGGCAGGATCATTTCTATCCCAGGCGGAACAATATGCCCCGAATTGCATTCCCTGTTTGCGTGTGGCTTCCATAAATTCCTTCACCATATCTCCCTTACCATCACGCCAGGGACTCTTACTGATATTATAATCTGTTGCCTTTGTAGGGAACAAACAAAAACCATCATGGTGTTTGGCAACTGAAACAAGTCCCCGGAAACCCGCTGACCTTGCTGCGACAGCGATCTGGCCGGCATCAAAATGCGCCGGGTTGAATATAGAAGGGGACGCGTCGCCATATCCCCACTCCTTATTTTCAAAAGTGGTAGGCGTGAAATGTATCAGGCAGTAGGTCTCCATTTCATGCCAGTTGAGCTGCGCGGCAGACGGCAAAGGACCATAAGAAGCGGGTGCATTTTCAATAGCCCCATCCTTATTATCATTATTTGCTCCTGCACATCCCAAAAGCAAAGACAGAGGCAGGCAAACTGCCGCAACACTTTTAACCAGCTTACTATTCATCTTGTTTATTTTAATATCAGTTCAATAACAGGTACTTCAACAGGGGGCTTCTCTGCAGGTAACTCCAGTACTATATCGCTGCCTGCAGCAGCTTTGTCAATAGCAGATTTATCTACAGTCCTTACCTCAGACCCGTCATGAAGGAGCTGCGCATAGCTGATCTTCCCGCCATACCCTTTTAATACCAGTTCCCGCGCATAAGGGTAGTCAAAGAGATGAACATACAGGCGTTTGATCTGAGGATTATAAGTAAGTCTTGTTCCTTCAGGCACAGCGAATCCATCGGGTGCATAAGTACAATTATAGATAGACCTGCTGTTGCCGTGCATCCATAATGAAAGACTGTCGAGCGCTCTTGTAGCCCTGTAGTCAAACTCTCCGCGGGCAGTAGGGCCTACATTCAGAATGAGATTACCGCCGTTGGCGGTAGAGGTAATAAGAAGATCCAGCAACTGCTTATCAGACTTCCAGCTATGCTCATCGCGGTAATATCCCCATGAGCCCGAAAAAGTCTGGCAGGTTTCCCAGGTCTTACCACGGTATTTGGCAAGGGTTTCGGGCTTTACCTGCTCGGGAGTTTCAAAATCTTCGCCATCTTCATAGTCGCCCAGGTTAAGGCGGTTATCTACGATAATACCGGGCTGCAGTTTCCTGATCTGCTTAATGAGCGCCACTGAGTTCCAGTCATCCTTCCCTTTACCATGCTTTCCGGGGTAGGAAAAATCAAGCCACAGGATATCTATTTTTCCGTAATTCGTCAGCAGCTCTGTTACCTGGTTGAAAAGATATTCGCGGTACTTTACCATATCACGTCCTTTGTTGATATTTTCCCATTCAGATTCGGGAGCATTTTCATCAAGGCGTTGCGGGTGTACCCTGTCAATGGTAAAATCCGGGTGATGCCAGTCAATAAGAGAATAGTAAAATCCCACTTTAATACCTTCTGCGCGAAATGCTTCTACAAATTCTTTTACCAGGTCGCGTTTGGCAGGTGTATTGGTGGCTTTATAGTCGGTGTACTTGCTGTCAAACAGGCAAAATCCCTCATGATGCTTGGTAGTAAGCACGGCATATTTCATGCCTGCCGCTTTGGCCTCTTTCGCCCATTTTTTAGGCTCAAACAGGTCAGGATTAAAGAGGTCAAAATATTTCTGGTATGCTTCGTTGGTAATACGCTCACGGTTTTTAACCCACTCATGCCTGGCCGGCAAAGCATACAGCCCCCAGTGAATGAACATGCCGAAGCGGGCATCTTCCCACCACTGCATACGCTGCTGCTTCTGCGCAGGCGTTTCGTTGAATAATCTTTTCTTTTGGGCAAATACTGTAGTTCCGGCAAGACAGATACATACAACCGTTATCAAAATTTTCTTCATATATGAAGATTTAGAAGATTAAAGTAGGTTCCGAAGATAGCATATATTTTCAAAGGGGTTCACGCAGCGGGTGCAGAGGAGCAGCGCCGCAAAGAAAACATCGCAGCGCTCACTACACTACTGCAACCGCTGCGAGAAATTGTGTTTCCTCAAAAAAAATTGCTTCATACCTCTTAGCGCCCTGGTGATGCAAATCCTTACAACAA
>MKWG01000022.1:0-39004 GCA_001899685.1 Sphingobacteriales bacterium 44-15 | reverse complement strand
CAAAAAAAATTGCTTCATACCTCTTAGCGCCCTGGTGATGCAAATCCTTACAACAAAACATCGCAGCGCTCACTGCACCGCTGCGACCGCTGCGAGAAATTGTGTTTCCCCAGGAAATTGCTTCATACCTCTTAGCACCCTGGTGATGCAAATCCTTACAACAAAACATCGCAGCGCTCACTGCACCGCTGCGATCGTTGCGAGAAATTGTGTTTCCCCAGGAAATTGCTTCATACATCTTAGCGCCCTGGTGGTGCAAATCCTTACAACAACACTCCCCTCAAAAACAGGTATGCAAACGAAAAATAAATGATCAGCCCGGTTACATCCACCAGGGTAGCCACAAAGGGCGCCGAAGATGTGGCCGGATCTGCGCCAAGTTTTTTCAGCAATATCGGCAGCATAGAGCCGCTGAGCGTTCCCCAAAGCACCACTCCTACCAGGGAGAAACCAACGGTAACGGCTATTGGAAGCGCATGCTCGCCATATACCTGGGGAAAGAAATGAGACCATATCTGTATCCTGAAAAAACCAATTATGCCCAGCACCGTGCCCAGCAACAGCCCCGATAATATTTCGCGGCGCAGCACCCGCCACCAGTCGGCAATATATACTTCTCCCAGGGCCATAGCCTGTATGATAAGCGTTGACGCCTGCGATCCGCTGTTGCCCCCGCTGGATATGATCAGCGGCACAAAAAGCGCCAGCACAATCGCTTTTGCGATCTCATCTTCAAAAAAGCTCATAGCTGTGGCCGTAAGCATTTCACCGATAAAAAGAATGACGAGCCAGCCTACCCTCTTCTTAAACAGCTTGAACAGGGGGATCTCCAGGTAAGGCTCGTCCAGCGCTTCCGTACCACCCATACGCTGCATATTTTCAGTAAACTCCTCGTTGGCTACCCACAGCATATCGTCTATCGTTACAATACCCACGAGTATATTATTATCATCTACCACAGGAAGGGCTACCCTGTTGTTCATTTTGAAAATATTATTGGCTTCCTCCTGGCTGTCCTTTACATGCAATACGATATACCGGCGGTCAATGATCTCGGAAACTATTTTATCAGGTTTGGATAAAATAATTTCCCTGATGCGTATATCGTCAATAAATTCTCCACTCTCATTGATGACGTATACCACATCTATCGTCTCCATGTGCTTACCTTCTTTTCTTATCTCCTGCAGCACTTCTTCTACCGTCCAGTCTTCATATACCGCTATATAATCCGGCGTCATCAGCCTGCCGACCGACCCTTCAGGATAGCCGAGCAGCGAAAGGGTTACTTTCCGTTCCTCGGGATCAAGCAGCTTGATCAACTCTCTCACTACACTGGTAGGCAGCTCTTCAAGGAAAGCGGTACGGTCATCCGCCGGCAGTTCATTCAGCAGTTCGGCTGTTTTGAGAGCAGGCAACGACTGGATGATCCTTTTCTGTTCCGGCACATCAAGTATCTTAAATGTGCTTACAGCCCTGTGCAAGGATAATATGGAAATGATCTGCGTTTCGTAGTCTTCATTATCACTGATGAGCTGTGCAACATCGCTGATATTCTGATCATTCAAAAAATCCTGTATCAGCAACTTATCGTTTGAAGCTATCAGCTCTTCAAACTTCTCCTGCAGTGTTATTTCTTCCTGATCAAGCGACATGATTTTTTGTTTTAATGTTGCAAAATTAAAAATAGCTTTGGGTAACTACCGAAAACATTATCAGTACAATAAACACATTTGCCAACTATGCTGTCGCCTTTCCTGTACATTGATGCCGCCAAAGATAAAGGACGGGGTGTTTTTACCAGAAAAAAAATAAAGCCTGGCACGATCGTAGAAATCGCGCCCGTCATCGTAATGAGCGGGAAGGAAAAAGAGCTGCTTGACCAGACATTGTTACATGACTATATCTTTATATGGGGTGAACGTAAAGACCGGTGCTGTATGGCTTTGGGATATATACCCATATATAATCATTCTTATCAGGCAAACTGTGAGTATTTTATGGATTATACAGATCAAACCATATTTATTAAAACCGTAAGAACCATAGCGGGCGGCGAAGAGCTCACGATCAATTACAACGGCGACTGGAACAACAGTGAAAAAGTATGGTTTGACGTAAAAGCATAGCAGCCACCGGGCTGTTTAACGTTGATTTTGTATATGGCGTGTATGCACAGCCAGCTTATACAGCGTATTTACGTATTATTTCAATCACGCTGCTCCGGTAATGCCCTCCAAACAAAAGAAGGTGTACCAGCAGCGGGTAAAGCTGGCACAATTCCACCCGGGTTTCCCAGCCATTCTGCAACGGGTAATGATAATGATAAGCAGCATAAAATTCCCGGTCGAATCCGCCGAAAAGCAAAGTCATGGCAATATCCATTTCGCGGTGACCATAATATATTGCAGGATCATATATAGCAGCCAGTCCGTCCGGCGCCACCATAAAATTGCCGCTCCACAGATCACCATGCAATAAAGAGGGCTTCTCAACAGGGAAAATATCAGCAAATTTTGCAGCTAGCTTTTCTATTGCAGAGAGATGCCCGGCATCAAGCAATCCTTTTGCTGCCGCTTTATCAGAAAGATTCAATATTCTTTCCTGCGCGTAGAAAACAGCCCAGTTGTCATGTGCATCATTAGGCTGAACCAGCCTGCCTATATAATTCGGATAGCCCAGCCCGTAATGATCTCCTTCATTATGATGCAGGCAGGCCACACTTTTTCCAAAGTCATCCCAGAAATTGACGGACGGCGTTCCTTTATCAATATATTCCATTACCAGGAATATCTGCTGGTGGTATTTCCCGTCAAACAGCGGGCGTGGTACTTTAATACAACCCGTATCTGCAAGTGTGATCAATCCCCGCGTCTCTTTTTCAAACATATCCGGCCCAAACATAGCAGCATTTACCTTGATCAGGAACTTCCCTTTACCGGTTTCAAGCACAAATGCCTGGTTGATGTCGCCGCCGTGCACAGGAGTATAATTGTATATCGCTGTCTGCTCCTGAAAAAAGTCAGTGAGTTGCTGTTCAAGATGCGCTGTGAACCGGGGATGGAACATGGATTATTTGAGATTTGAAATTTGAGATTTGAGACCGCTGACAATTTTGACTATTTATTATTCAATGTCGTTTCCTTAAGAGGCATAGCGTTTTTAAAGGTAAGTCGTTGATTGCCTCAAGCCGGTCCCGCCACTTGGTGGGATAACCGGAACGCCGCTGCTTTTTGTCTTTTGAAAAAATATGCTCCGCATTTTTTCAATCCCGCCTCCGGCGTGACCAGACAAAAAGAGGCGGCTTATCCGGTTACTGGTAAAAATTAAGCCCCCGAAGGAGTAAGGGTGTAGCATTTTATCGCCGTGGTACGTGTCTCACGTTCCTTTATGCTTAAGTTGACGGCTATGCGCACGTGCGGGACTGGTAACAGTGCGATAAATCCCTGCGTTGCTGACAATTTAAAAGTTTTATGATGATTCTCAAGCTTAAGGAAACGACATTGATTTATTATTGCCTATACACCTCCTTCCGGTTCGCCGCTCGCTTCTCACGTCTCACCTTTCCCGTTTGACTTTTCAAGACACTCACAGCCGCAGCCCACAGCTCATAGCTGACTGCTATCCACTTCCCCTACTACAAACACACTGCCGCAAACTACAATAAGGTCATTTCCCGTTGCATGATCAAGAGCTTCTTTCAGCGCTGCATTTACATTCGGATAATGATGACCATTCAGTCCGTGGGCAGCAGCCATAATTGCCAGATGATCTTCAGGCAACGCTCTCGGGATCTGTGCCCGGGTAAAATAATAATTTGCTTCTTTGGGCAACAGTTGGAGCACCGGCTCAATAGCTTTATCTTTTACCATCCCGATGATGATATGCAGCTCATGATAATCCAACGCTTCTATTTGCATGCATACCTGCCTGATGCCATCTTCATTATGCCCCACATCAAGCACTACGGCAGGAGCATGGTGAATAAGCTCCCACCTGCCGTGCAGCCCTGTCAGTTTTTTTACGCTGTGCAAAGCCTGCAGCATGGCATCTTCAGGTATTATCCAGCCTTTTTCTCTCAGGCAGTCAACAGCAGACAATACGGTCAGAAGGTTTTTTGCCTGGTACAATCCGGTGAGATCAAGCGGGATGACCTGCTTTTCATTGTCCGACGATCTTACTACTGTCACTTCAAGTGTATGCTCCTTATACCGGTATGCATCAGCATATCTCTCCCGGTCAGCAGCATATAAAGGAGCGGCTTTCTCCTTTGCTGCCTGCACAAATACAGGCATTGTCTCCTCCCGTGTTTCACCAATAACTACGGGAACGCGATCCTTAATGATACCCGCCTTTTCGGCAGCGATCTTTGGAAGGCTGTCACCCAGGATATGCATGTGATCCATACCAATATTAGTGATCACGGATAACTCGGGAAGGATGATATTTGTGCTGTCGAGCCGGCCGCCGAGACCCGTTTCAATAACGGCAACGTCTACCCTCATTTCAGCAAAATACTCAAAAGCCATTGCTACCGTGGTCTCAAAGAAAGAGGGTTGTATCTCATTTATCCAGGACTGTACACATTCTGTGAAATCAACTACAAACTGCTTACTCACCATTTCACCGTTTACCTTGATCCTCTCCCTGAAATCATGCAGGTGGGGAGAAGTATACAATCCTGTAATATATCCCGATTGCTGTAGTACCGCCGCCAGCATGTGACTCACAGAGCCCTTGCCATTGGTACCTGCAACATGTATCGTTTTGAATTTTTGCTGGGGATCATCCAACCGTCCGCACAATATCCGCGTATTGGTAAGATCTTTCTTTATAGCCGCATCTCCTACCCTGCTGAACATGGGCAGCGCACGGTAGAGATATTCAATAGTTTCGTTGTAATTCATAATTCCGCTGAGCAGCCGGCAAAATTACGGAATGTTGAAGATGTGGACACAAAGGAACTCATTTCAAACTTTAGCAGTACCATACCACCTGTTTCAGCACACCAGAAAGTTATCCTGTTAATACTTTGTAGCAAAATCCTTTGCAAGATCATTGATCTCATCATCTGTTAAATGATGCCCGGAACTAATGATCACCCTGTATCTAAAAGTTAGCGGTTGCCCGGCAGAAATTGTATAATTTAATTCTTGCTTCCCGCTGGTAAAATCCTTTGCACCAAATGGATTGGCTGCAAACAGTCCATACCCGCGCGCATGCCAGTAGGTAGGATAACTCAGGTTCTTTGGATGATCGCAAATAACCAGCGAAATAGCTTCATTACCGATCTTTCCATATAAGTCCATCCATTTTGCACGCGTGCTCCATACGGAGTCGCCTGTGACGCCCTCGCTGCTTTTATAATTTCCGGTGATCCCTTCGTTAGACATCTGATCCACCTTTGTAGCAGTACCGGAGGCATCTATAAAAACAGCTCCCCCTTTGGATGGCAATTCAAGTTGCCGGGCTACTCTTATACCAAACATACCTTCCTTGGTATCTTTCATTAATACAGGCCCGTTCGTGGCAGTTAAAGTGGTTATACGGTCTATGATCCGCAAAGCATCTTCAGCAATAAAGTGATAAGTTGTTTTTTCGGACAAGAGCTCTTTGCCAAAAGGATCATTCCAGGCTGAACTCGTAACCAGAGTGCCTTCCCCATCCCCTGAAGCAAGGCTGTCGGTTTTTATATATACTATTCTCCCATCGTGCACTTTTCTCACCTCCGCAGGGATCTCGTAAGAGTTGCCCCAAAAATCATAACCGTTAACATCCCCGTAATTGAGCCACATACCACGGTGATGCGGGTGATCTGCACGTTCACCCGGTCTTGGCTGTATTGGCCATCCACGCGTAACAGGAGTACCGGCCGAAGTAAGCACCGGGTAGAGTATCTGCTTCATTAATGTATCTGAGTAACAATAGGAAGTAAATAGTTTACCATCTACCACAACATCCACTTTCCGGGCTGTGGTATCATTGATAAGCTCAACTTTCTGCCCCTCTCCCGTTTTCTCTCCCCTCTTTTCCTGCTGTCCGGGGCTACATGAAAAACAGCATATAACCGGTAATAAAACAAGTGTTATTGAATTTAGTTTCATAATCAGATGTATTGATGATTTAAAAATAAAGCCGGCGGGCGAAGTTATGTATTTCAAACCCGGTGTTGCATGCACTGTAGCCTTTTGAACCACAAAGGCACAGAGGCACAAAGTTGCACAATGATTTTTTTGCAGGCTTTGTCCTTCTTTACACTTCGCGTGAAAATATTTTGCCCGCCGTATATCCCGTTAATCGCATCCTATACCTCATTGGGTATAACATAAGGAGGACGATATACCCTTGTGAGCATGGCGTTTGCTTCGGAATCATTAATCACCATTTCATTAGCCATATCCCCGCCCATAAAACGAACCTCTCTGCCCAGGCGGTAAGAAATATTTGCCAGCAGCGGAACGGTAGTTGAATAGAACCCTTCATTGACATCGCAATGCAGTGTTTCGTCTTTCCCTGAACGTAATGCATCAATAAAGTTGACAAAATGTTCAGGCTCACTGGGACCGCTGAGAGAAATTGTTTCATTGCCCGTTCCGGCGTTTGATCCGGCAAAGGGTTTTGCCTCCCTGTTACGAAAAGCTTTCCAGATATTTCCGTTTAGCTCCAGATATCCCTCAGTTCCGAAAAATACATTGCCAATCCGTGTATCCAGGCTGGATTCTCCGTTAGAAGGCCTGCCACGGGTCTCAAATTCAAGTATAGTCCCGTCTTTATATTTAGCAATCGTTGATTGCGTATCGGGTGTTTCCTGGGCACAGTTGTCCGGGCTCCACCCAAAAATACCGCCATTGGAATAAACCGAAACAGGATGTTCATTTTTATTCAATCCCCAACGGGCCACATCAAACTGGTGAGGTCCCTGGTTGCCGGTATCCCCATTGCCGGTGTCCCAGAACCAGTGCCAGTTATAATGGCTGCGTTTTTCGTTATACGCACGCCAGGTAGCCGGGCCCAGCCAACGGTCATAATGAAAGCCTGCAGGAGGAGTGCTGTCTTTAGCAATACCAAACGAATCACGTGGTTTGATGCACGTTCCGCGGGCCATATATATTTTGCCGATACCACCATCATGCAAAAATTTCATTGCTGCCATCACTTCCGGTATAGAACGGTTCTGGAAGCCTACCTGCACGCGCCGGTCATACTTACGGGCGGCCTCAATCATTTTTCTTCCCTCCCAAATGTTGTGCATGGCAGGCTTTTCCACATATACATGCTTCCCTGCCTGGCATGCCCATATAGTGGCAAGCGCATGCCAGTGGTTGGGGATTGCCAGTGAAACCGCATCAATCTCTTTATCATCTAATACTTTTCGCAGATCCCATTCCGTCAGTGGCTTTTCGCCTGTCTTATCCGCTACGCTTTTAGAACCTGCAGGAAACAGCCGCTCATCCGTATCGCAGAGCGTTTTTAAACGAACGTTATGGCTTTTTTTGATGCTGCACCATGCATTAATATGAGCTTTTCCCCTGCCATTAATACCGGCTACCGCTATAGTGATCCGCTCGTTAGCGCCCATTATGGAGGCATAGGATCTTGCGCTCAATCCCATACCTCCTATAGCTATACCGGTAGCTCCCATCAGGCTTTGCTTAATAAAATGTCGTCTCTCTGTCATTGGTTTTATTTTTAATGATTAATACGATTATTGCATCAAACCCGGCGTAAAATCAAAAAATGAAGGTTGTTCTATTTTTGTGGTCGCATTATTTTACTTCCGGTGTTTTTCAGGAAAATAAAAGGAGATTCTTTTTTCTGGTAATTAACAGGTTTTTTCGTGCCTGGCCAAAACGAATAATTTCCTAATACAATATCCGGTTTCCCGTCACCATCAAGATCACCAGCATCCATTGTAAGCCATCTTCCCATTTTGGTTTCAGGCAATGTAAAAGGCATAAATTTTAACCCTCCCGAGTTTTCAAGATACACAAAACCTTCCTCCGGCTGATCAGTATAATCTGCATAAAAAGAGATGGTGGCAATATCTGCATCTCCGTCTCCGTCAAAATCCCGGGCAATGGCTTTATAGCATCCATGTACAGGAAAGAAAAACGCCTGATCAAAATGATTGGTTTTATCATTTAAATATATATAAACGCCATGATATGGCTTCAGCACCGGCTTAAAGTCACCGTTATCTCCACAGGTATAGAGAATATCCGGGAAACCATCTTTATTAAAATCAGCCAACTCAAAATAACTGGAGCCGAACGAAGGAGGAAAACGTAATACTTCCTCCTCGCTGAATTTACCATTGCCTCTGTTCGTAAACAGGAAGACGCCCTCTTCTCCCTGGGCAAATAAAACCCACAGATCCGGAAGTCCGTCATGATTATAGTCGCTGACATAAGCCCTGATTGCGCCGGGAGCCTCTCTTATAATATGACGTTCAAATTTATTATTACCCAGGTTTTCATACCAGGACAAAGCGCCAACCATGTATCCGAATTCACAAATAAGGTAATCGCTCTTCCCGTCTGCATTCAAATCGACAGTAGTGATCTGTACGGGCCGCATTAGTTTGTCAAACAGCACCGTATCTAACAGGGCTCTATCCCTGTCATTCCGGATGATAGTCTTTGCTTTGCCCGGCTTATCATTTGTCGGATTTATGAGACCTATATCGCAGACAACCATTTTATTCTCTTCCACAGTCTTATCCACAACAATCCCGTTTATATTCAGCGAATCAATAAGCTTTACCCGGTCATTAAAACGGTAAAGCTTTTTTGTAAGAATATCGCCTATCCATAATTCATGGGGAATGACAGCCGTATCAATATTCACATAGCAGGTAGTAGGATCCACATATTGAAAGGCAGGCGTTTCAACAGTGAACATAGGTAATACAGGCTGAATCGGATCACTTCTCTGCTGTGCAGGCAATGATGTTGGAGATAGCGCTGTATAATAATCTATGATGTTTTGCCACTGCTCTTCATCTATTAAAGGTCGGGAGGGATAATAATCCGCAGGGATATTCAAATCATTTTTTTTAGAAGGGTACCTCTGACTGTTATATTCAAAAATACCGAGATGCGGTCCCATTAAAGGAAGAATGTCTTTCTCCCAGGCCCGGGTATCATTAAGGGATGGCTCGGGCAGCAGGTGGCACGACTGGCAATATTTTGCTGCTAACAGCTGCCCGTTTTTTATACTGGCATCCGAAACATCAGGGTGTGAATCGTTTTTTTTATAACTATGACAGGAAGATAAAAAAAGAAAAAGCGGGAAAGACAAAACACAGCCTGACATCAATCTTTTTCCTGGTTTGGGCATTGGCAGCTCTTTTGCTATGGAAAATGTTTAACAACTTACCGCTCCTGCTATTTTATCCAGTCTTTATACAGCTCATCCAACGCTCCCGTATATCTTCCGGCTATTATATTCAACTGGCTGTCTGCCTTTCTGCTATGATAAGCATCGCTGATCACCTGCAAATCTTCTTTTATATTGCCAGGATCGCTATTGTTAGCTGCCCCATCTGTTACCCCTGCCATCATAAGTTTTCTTGGCGCAAGGCTTGCTGCCAGGTCGGGAAGATCATAAGCCTCTAATGCCGCAGGAACTGTGCCCGGAATAAAAGCCGGTGTATAAAAACGGCTCATTACTATAGACCTGTAGGAAGCATATGATTCAATCAGTGCAACCCTGTCAATTATCGGATCAAAAGCGGCTGCATGCAAAAGCACGGGCGCCATTTCTTTGCGGGCAAGCCCATATACCGCGTCTATTCCCTCGCTTTTCTTTAAGATATTCGCAAGCCTTATTACATCTCCGGCCTGTATCCCGGTAATGCTTCTGCCAATCAGCATGGAAAGAAACCAGACATTATAGGAAACTCCCCTGATATAGGAATCACCACGAAAACTCCCGGGCCCCGTTTCACCGGTGCCTATGATGTCGGGCGCCAGGACAGTAATACCATTTCTGACGAACCACTCAATGTCCTTATCTAAATCTGTTGTTGGCTTACCTGATGGATTGAGGTATATTAACGCTTTATGATCAGGGTGATCAGGCTTTATCAATAAATAGGGAACAGGATAATCACCTTCACCTTTTACAAAATATTTCTCAATAGCATAACCCTCTTTTTGAAAGCGCCCCGTAAACACCGGCTCATTCCATTTCACCGGCGCTTTGTAGCCGGATAGCTTTTTAGCAGATCCCACTGCTGCAGGAAAATTACGGGGCAGGTTTTTCCTTGCAGATTGTAATTTATTTTCCAGTGCTGCGGCCTCTTTCCGGTTCAGGCTAAAAACGGTCTCGCTGTTTAATGAGGTAGATACCTGCCCGGTTTCCGTCACCCGGAGTTCATCAGGCGTTAAAATAGTAAGCTCTTTATCAGACGAATCACCGGGATTATCCAGGTATTTCTGAAAAAAAGCATACATGGCTTCCCTGTTCTTTTGGGTAGAGGCATGAACTGTGTCATCAGTAACCATTCGGAAATTTTCCGGCTTATTATAGGCTTTAAATATGCCTGATGCTTCTTTTGCGGTTTCTCTTGCTCCTTGTATGTTGAATATGTCGCGGGTAGTAGTAATCATCAAAGCAGGCTTCGGCGCACGTACTTCTAAATAATCAGCCATATCTATTCCGCGCTCAATCGCATTAAACATGTTTTGCTCGGCATCCTGCGGTCCCTTTTCCTGAATTAAGCGGGTGAAGTTGGTAATATAATTTTCAGGCGCTGCAGCCTCAATACGATCATCCATCGCAGCGATGTATGCAGTTTGTGTTCCCCCGCCGGAACGGCCTGTTATGCCTATTCTTGCAGGGTCTACTTCTTTCCTGGTAAGCAGATAATCTACCGCCCTGATACCATCCCATATCATATACCGCGCCTGCGAGCTTCCTGCAATAAAAGCCTGGGCCCCGGCAATGGAATGTTCTGTAGTGGTGCCCCCAACAGAAGATTTTCCTTCGCCGGGATCATAATATTCAGAGCGTTCACCCTGACCTACAGGATCAAAAGCAAATACAATAAAGCCTTTTTTGACAAGATTAAGAATTACATATTGATAAACAGGATTGCGGTATCCAAGGTCTGAATGTCCGCTGCAATAAATTATTGCCGGGGCCTTACCTTTCAGATTGTTAGGGATATAAAATGAAGAGGTAACATAAAAGCCGGGCTGTGATTCATAAACAATATGTTCAACCTTATAGTACTCTTTTACAATAGTTCTTGTGATGCCTGGATTCAGAGGAGTTTTTGCAGGAAAAGGGCCAACAATATCCAGGAGTGTCTTACGTACAAATTCCTGCCTTTTTTTCCAATCGGGCAATGAATGTATCGCGGCTACGGCATTGGCACGTTTATCAAGAAGCTCAAATGCCTGGCCGGCAAGATGATGATAAAGTGCATTGGGCGCATCACTGAAACGGATCCAGCTTTTTATTACATTAAGATCATTTTTAGCCTGCGCTGCAGCATTGTATGTGCAAATGCTCAGCAATGCTCCCAGAATATACATAGAACAGATCCCCTGGCGGATCTTAATAAATAGCTGCTGTGTCATTGTATTATTGGTTTTTACATATCTGAACGAAAATTACTTTTAATGTCATTTTATCCAGGCTTTATACAGGTCTGTAAACTCACCGGATGGCTTTTCTGATTGAATTATAAGCGCTTCATCTGCTTTGCGGTAATGATACCCTGCGCTCACTACCTGCAGATCTTTCTTACTGTCGGGATCACTTTTCCCCGCGCCACCTGTAATACCTGCTATCATTAATTTCCGGGGAGCAAGACCGGCCGCCAGATCAGGGAGATCATACGCCTCAAGCGCTGCAGGAACAAGGCTGTGTATAAACGCCGGATCATAAAGCCTGTTCATTGCAACAGACCGGTAAGAAGCATAAGGCTCAACAAGTGCTATGCGGGTGATCGCCTGGTCAAAAGCAGCCGCATGGAGAAGCGCGGGCGCCAGCTCTTTCCGGGCAAGCCCGTACACCTCATCTATGCCATTGCTGCTCTTTAACAGTGTAACGAGCCGTACAATATCACCGGCCTGTATGCCCGTAATACTTCTGCCGATCAGTGTGGCGGCAAACCATTTCCGGAGATAAACACGTATACTGCTGGCTTCTCCCTGTCCCATTTCACCGGTACCTAAGAGATCCGGCGCCAGCACGGTAATACCATTCTTTACAAACCATTCTATTTCTCCGCCACTCAAAGCTTCCGCCGACTTGCCCAGGGGGTTGAGATATAATAATGCTTTATGATTGGGATGATCAGGTTTCATTAATAAATAGGGAACAGGATAATCACCTTCTCCTTTAATAAAATATTTCTCAATAACATAATCCTCTTTTTGAAAACGGCCCGTAAACACCGGCTCATTCCATTTCACCGGTGCTTTGTAGCCTGATAGCTTTTGGGCAGCTTTCACTGTTGAAACAAAATTACCGGGCAGGTTTTTCCGTGCAATCTGTAATTTATTTTCCAGTACTTCTGCCTCTTTCCGGTTCAGGCTAAATACGGTCTCACTGTTTAATGAGGCAGATACCTGGCCTCTTTCCGTCACTCGGAGCTCTTCAGGTGTCAAAATAGTAAGTTCTTTGTCAGCTGAGTCGCCGGGGTTATCCAGGTATTTCTGGAAAAACGCATACATCGCCTCCCTGTTCTTTTGGGTAGAGGCGTGTACCGAATCATCAGTAATCATTCTGAATTGATCTGCCCTGCCATAAGCCTTATAAATGCGGGCGGCTTCCTTTGCGGTTTCTATGGCGCCCTGTATGCTAAACATGTCCCTGGTGGTAGTTATCATTAAAGTAGGCCTGGGTGCACGTACTTCTAAATAATCTGCCATATCTATTCCGCGTGCAATCACATTAAGCATATTCTGCTCGGCATCCTGGGGACCAGCCGTTTCAATCAAACGGGTGAAGTTGGTAATATAATTTTCAGGTGCTGCGACCTTTATCCTGTTATCCATGGCGGCGATGTATGCAGTTTGAGTGCCACCTCCCGAACGGCCGGTCATCCCTATTCTCTCCGGGTCTACTTCCTTTCTTGTAAGGAGATAATCCACGGCCCTGATGCCATCCCATATTACATATTGTGCCTGGGAGCTTCCTGTAATAAAAGCCTGTACCCCTGAATAAGAATGTGTTTCACTTATCAACGCATCAGATTTTCCTGTACCAGGATCATAATATTCAGCACGTTCGCCCTGGCCTACAGGATCATAAGCAAATACAATAAAGCCCTTTTTTACAAGATTCAGAATAACATGCTGATAAGCAGGATACCTGTACCCCGCAAGGTCTGAATGACCGCTGCAATAGATCACGGCGGGCGCCTTCTCTTTTAGTGCGTCAGGTATAAAGAGAGAAGAGGTAACGTAAAACCCCGGGCGGGATTCGTAAATAATATTTTCAACCTTATAGCCTTCTTTTACAATAATTCCTGTAACCCTCGGGTTCAGGGGAGTTTTTGCGGGAAAAGGACCAACAATATCCAGAAGTGTTTTGCGTACAAATTCCTGCCTCTTTTTCCAATCGGGTAATGAATGTATTGCAGCTATGGTATTGGTGCGTTTATCAAGAAGCTCAAATGCCTGGCCGGCAAGATGGTGATACAACGCATTGGGTGCATCACTGAACCTTATCCAGCTTTTTATCACATCAAGCTCAGCCTGTACTTTTTGAGCTTTCAAATCCGGGCTGCCCATGAGCAGCCCGAAAAAGAAAGGAATAAAATACTTGCTATAAGTCAGGTGACAGTTTTTAACGAATCGCTGTTGTATCATTTTAATGTATTAGAACCTGGTGTTATGTCAAACGGCAGACTTGCCTACCGGTTTACCTGCCGTAGGCATGGCAGGCAGGCGATAAATGTGAGGGTCTCACATTTATCGTCTCACCTCTCATAAAGAAACACGAAAAATTATTGTTGACATGGTACTATATGTCGATTTATGTATACCGGTCGTTTCATAGCATTAATAATGCTATAACGGGAAACTGTTAATCATACCCCGGGTTCTGTGCCAATTGTGGATTTTTATCAATTTCCGACCGGGGTATTGGCAATAAATAATTTTTATCTGTAAAGCCAAAGGTGAAGTTCTCCATTGTATTTACAGTATATGTCTTTTTTCCTGTAACAGGATCTTTGACGATATCCATTCTCTTAGGAAGAACATTAAGTGCAACCGGCGCAATCTTCCAGCGGCGGACATCAAAATACCGGTGATCTTCAAAACATAATTCAATCTGGCGTTCGTGCTGTATCCTGGTAAGCAATTGTGCACCTCCTTCGGTTATTGCAGGCATTTGCACACCTGGCCTGCTCCTTACCATGTTGACGTAGTCTCTTGCAGTAGCCTCTTCGCCAAGAAAATATTCTGCTTCAGCATAATTTAATAAAATTTCAGCATACCTGAAGAATATCCAGGATTGGTTACCCTGGTTAGTTGTACTTGGATCGGTAATTGATTCCTCGATAAATTTTCTTACATAATAACCTGTCTCTGTAGCATTCCAGCTTGAAATAGGTCCTTCTCTTGAATCCTTTCCACCCGGAATGAACGTCTCTACTTCCCTGCCTTTAAACGGAGCGCCATCATACAAAATAGTTGCATAAAAGCGGGGATCCCGGTTAACATAAGGATTTTGCGGATCATAGGAGGGATCATCTTTGGGAAGTTTACCACTTATCATTTCAAAAGAGTCAACTATATTGTGATAGGGAGCAACCTGGCCAAATCCGCTGTATCCATTGGGATACAACTGCAATTCAAGATAGGTACCCTCAGAAGAAACAGAATAATTATAGGGTCGTGTCCAGATAGCTTCGGGGTTGTATGAATTTTCTACCAGGAACTGATCTTTATAACTGGGAAATAAGGAATAAACATTCAGATCAATTACGGCTTTTGCAGCTTTTGCTGCGGCTTCCCACTTTTCAGTAGCGTTTGAGGGATTATTCAACGGGCTCGCCATATACAACAATGCCCTGGATTTTGCAGCAAGGGCTGCTCCTTTGGTAAGTCTTCCCAGGTCTTTAGCGGCATACGTAAGCGGTAATAAATCAGCAGCAGCATCAAATTCCTTAACGACAAAATCCATACATTCATCATAAGTGTTCCTTGGCAGGTTAAAATCATCGGTCAGGTTGAAAGGGCTGGTAATTAACGGCACACCTCCAAAGAAGGAAACCAGGTTGAAATATGCATAAGCTCTCAGAAATTTCATTTCACCGGTCATCCTCTTTTTTAATGATTCCTCAACAGGTGCAGCTTCAATATTTTTAAAAAAAATGTTGCAGTTGGTGATGACGGGCCAATAGCTGTACCCATTAGGCGATACCCAAAAATCAAGCATTCCCAGTGCGGCTGCCGTTACATTCCCTGCATTCGCCACATTGTTCCCTCCGCCTCTCCTGTAAATCTCGTCAGTTAATGTAGCCAGCTTAAGCGAACGATAGGTATATCCTGTAGGCATTACCCTGTACGTGTTATCTACAAAGGCTGTGATCAAATTAGTAGATTTCCATACTGCATCGTCGGTATAGCTCGAAGCAGGCGTCTTATCAAGAACATTCTTAGTACAGGAACATATAAAGACCGCCGAAAAGATCACAGCAAAGCTGCAGACAAAAGGCAACTTTTGTTGTATGATTAAAATAGTATTATTGCGTTTCATGATATCAATTTTAAAATGTGAGGTTAAGCCCTAAATTGTAAATTTTGCTCTGGGGATAATATGCCTCTGAAATAGAGGTATTTTCAGGATCAGCCCACTTCACATTGTCTATGGTGAAAAGATTCTGCCCATTAAGATAAAACCTCAGCGACCGGATGTTTAACCTGTTAAGGAAATCAGCCCGGAGATTATAGGATAATTCCAGTGTTTTTAAACGTACATACGTAGAGTTTCTTAACCAGAAGTCGGAATAAAGCCCGTCAACCTCTCCTCCGGCAGCCGGTCCTCCAGACTCCAGTGTGGGTAGCCGCGGAAGCTTTGAATCCATGCTGCCGGGAGTATACCTGTTTAAAATCACATCCTCAAGCTGGCTGACGGCGATCCTGGCATTAACATGATAATATTGCCATACATTGCTTGCACCCGCAAAATTGGCCCATAGGGAAAAGTTCTTATAGCTTGCAGATAAATTGAGCCCCATCATGATCTCCGGCGTATTGGTCTTATCCATGGTGTACATGTCATTGGCCGTGATCTTGCCATCACCATCCTTGTCTTCATATTGAAGGTCACCTACTTTTGTGCCGGCATAAACCGGCGCCTTGTCAACCTCATCCTGTGTTCTGAATATCCCGATAGCATGATAATACTGAGTCGCTCCTACAACATGACCTTCTAATTTTTTCCATGCAGCTACATTTTGCGCTTCACTGATATAAACTACATTATTATGTGAATAAGAGAAATTTGCAGCTACCCGCCAGGAAAAGTCTCTCAGTACTTTTCTATGACTTACTTCGAGCTCAATTCCCTTATTTTCTACAATGCCTATATTTTCATTGGGAAGGGACAGACCGGTGTAAGTGGGAACTGCCAGGTCCCTCTTTGCCAGGATGTTGGATCTTTTTTGTTTGAATACATCAACAGTTAAGCCAAACAGCCCGTTCCATAAGCTGGCATCCAGCCCGATATTCTGGGTAGTAGCCACCTCCCAGGTGATATTGGGGTTAGGGGTGACATTAGCCACTAATCCGTTTGAGGCGACCATGGGCGTTCCGAAACTCATACCGGTATTACCAAGCGTGTATAATCTCAGGTCCTGGAAAGCAGCAATGGCATCATTACCCATCGTTCCTACAGATGCCCGCAGCTTCAGGTCGCTTACAACATTGCTGTTGATCATAAAATTTTCCTGGGAAATGCGCCAGGCCACAGAGGCTCCCGGGAAAAAGCCCCATTGTTTTCCTTTTGGGAAATTCGAGGATCCGTCATACCTGAAATTGAAGTCCGCTAAATATTTGTCTTTAAACCCGTAGCTGATACGCCCGAAAAGATTTTCCCTGCCACTTTCTGACCTTGATCCGTTGGTTGCCTGATCTACCAGGCTGCCGGCAAACAATTCATCTATAGTAGTTGAAACATAATTTTTCCTAAATGCACTGAAACTGCTTGAGATGCTGTTGGACTGCTCTACGGCAATAAATGTATTCAGATCGTGATCATTGATCTTTACTCCGTATTTTAAGCGGAGATTGATCAATGTACTTGGCGATCCGGAATATGACTGGGTAAGCTGAGGCGCTAAGATGCCTCCTCCCAACTTGGGGATATACGTATCCGTTCCCTTATCATAATCGTACACCGTCCACGGTGTTTGCCAGTTTTTCTCCAGTACCATTGTGTTGCTATAGGCAAAATAGCCATCAACGCCTAAACCCTTCACCCACGGAATGGTCAGGTCAAATGAGCCTTTAGAAATGAAGCCAAATGTTTTTACATTGTCATTCCCGGTAAGAGCGGTACCCATCACCCCGGGATTACCGCCATTCTCTATCCCTCCCGATGGTAGCCCGTTGGGCCAGAACACCGGTACAAACGGCACCTGTTTAAGCGCTGCGAAAGTAGCAGCGGTACTATAAGCAGGATAATTTCCGTTATATAATGAACCGTTCAGGTCTACACCCACTTTTAAGTATTTACTGACCTTTACATCCACATTGCTCCGGATGGCATATGTTTTATAGTTAAGGCTGCCGTTTTTAAATATGCTGCCTTCATTGCTATAAGATCCTGAAACAGAATACTTTACATTATCATTTCCCCCTCTTACACTCAGATTATGCTGGCTTTGGTAGCTGGTTCTTTTTAAAACCGTTCCATACCAGTCTTCACTGATATAATTAGGATCAGTGCCATCCCGGAATTTCCGGATATCTTCCTCCGAATACCGGGGCGTTTGTCCTGCCTCTGCATCCAACTGGTTAACATAACCTGCAAAATCTGCGGAGTTTGCCATTTTAGGTATCCTGGTTGGCTGGGTAAGGGCCTGGTTGTAAGAATAACTGATTACAGGTTTGCCTGATGAGCCTCTTTTTGTTGTGATAAGAATAACGCCATTGGCAGCTCTTGAACCATAAATAGCAGCAGAAGCGTCTTTTAATACTGAGATAGATTCAATGTCATTTGGATTAATGCGTTGCCAGCCGGACACGCCCTGTATGCCATCTACCACAACTAAAGGATCGTTGTTGCCGGTTGTATTCCGCCCGCGGATCAACAGGTTCGGGTTATCTCTTCCCGGCTCACCTGAGGGCAGCTTAGTGATCACCCCCGGCACCAGGCCCCCTAAGTTGTTAGCTACATTAAGCGCCGGGCTGCGTTGCAGCTCTTTCCCGCTAACACTTGCTACGGCGCCTGTAACGTTCCTTCTTTTTTGAGAGCCGTATCCCACTACTACTACTTCTTCCTGTTGCTGCACCACAGCTTTAAGAGAAACGTTGATCACTGTTTGTCCGGAGACGATAGTTACTTCCTTGGTTTCAGTACCCACAAACGAGTAGACAAGCGTTGTAGCATTACCGGGAACCTCAAGTGAATAATTACCCTTTGCGTCCGTAACTGTCCCAATTGACGGATCGCCTTTCACATATACAGAAACCCCGGATAATGGCTTACCGTCTTCATCAGAAACCATTCCTTTAATAACAGCAGCATCTGTCTTAATTGTGCCAGCGATGTCAGCCTGATCTTCTTTTGCCTGGGGAAATATCAGGATAGTATTATTATCCTGCTTGTAATCGAGTCTGGTGTCTGTTAAAATTAAATTCAGCGTCGCTGCCACCGACCTTGTTTCTTTAGGAAGATTGACCGACTTATATTTTGATACCTGCTCCAGTATGTATGCCACCCTGAAACCTGAGACCTGCTCGATTCTGTTTAATGCAATTCTTAATGGTGTATCGTGAAGTTCAAGGGAGATCTTTTTATCTTCTATTGTTTGGCCAAATCCGCCATTCGCCAGCAATAATTGAACAGAAGTTGTCAAAAAGACCACGATAGCCACACTTACTTTCATAACAAAGCGAACGTTTAAATGATGCCGTCTCGCCCTATTGTATGTATATTGGCGAAAATCACAAAAAGCAGTTGTTTTTTGCATAACTTGCATAAGTTTAAAATAGTTAGATGATTGTTTTAAACAGCCCCTCTCATTGCTTCCTACGGCGGAGGGGTTTTATTTATATATGCATGGGGGGAGAGTTTGAGTAATTCATTTAGCAGTCTGTTTTATGTTTATTAACTCTTTTTCTAATGATTACGACACCCTTCACCATCTATCACAATTTTACCATCGTCTGTGCGGGTGTATGTGGCATTACTGATCAGGCATAAGTCCTTCAATACTTTATCAAGCGTTTCGGTGCCGTTAAAAAAAGCTCTAATGGTACATTGGGCCAGTGCAGCATTTTTGAAATCAATCATAACAGCATATCGCCGGGATAGCAGGTTGGCTGTTGTCTGAAAGGAAAGGTCTTCAAAAACCATATCCTGCTTGGCCCAGTCTGTTATAATGGAAGCGGCATTCACATGAGAGGGTACAGTAACTGCTGCCATTGCTGATGTATTGCAGGTTACCTGCTGATCAGGTATCAAAACAGCTATTTCCTTAGTTGCTTTTTCAACTCTTACCTTTCCCCGCATAACAGAAACGGTAACGTCTTTTGAGTCGGTATATGCTTTGATATTAAAAGCTGTACCCAGCACCACTGTTTTTATTTCTCCGCTGTACACTATAAATGGCTTTGATTCGTCGTGCCTGATGTCAAAATACGCTTCTCCAGTTAACCTGACCTCTCTTTTACCGTCAGCAAATTTTGCAGGATAGTCCAGTGTACTATTAGCTCTTAATACAACAATGCTACTGTCTGGCAATGTAACAGAACGCGTATAAGATACAGCTCTTGCGGAGCTGCTTTCCGGTACCCTGGAAGCAGTGATCGTTTTTATTGATTGTTCCCGGTTGTTGAAAAAGAATAGTGATGCTGCTGTAATAAATAAAACAACCGATGCCGCAGCCAAAAGACGGAGGTTTTGTTTTTTATTCCTCCCGGCTACCGGCAAGTGGCGCATATCACGAATGTTACCGGTAATGCGGTCAAAAATCTGTTCTCTTAATGTTGCTTCGGTGCCTCCGGCACCCCAGGCAACAATGTCAGGCGGCTGAAGGTTATACCAATGTTCCAGGGCTTTCTTTTCTTCGTCAGTAATAGTCCCGGTCAGCCATTTATGTGAGTACTCCTTAATTTGTTCTAATGTAAGGGAAGCCGGCATTTACAAATGTATTTAACAATATAGCGTTGCAAAATGAGGAATACCCTTACTTAGCCGGAAAAAAATAGTGAATAGGCAATAGTGAATGGTGAATTTATTCACTATTGCCTATTCACTATTCACCCTCTGCACTATAAAAAAACCGCCTGCATTATATGGTTCAGAGAGGAGCGAATAACACGAAGTGCCTTACTCAAATGTGCCTGCGCTGTTTTGGGAGCTATATCAAGCGCCCGGCATATCTCTTTTTCTGTCAGTCCTTCTTCGCGGCTCAAACGAAAAACAAGCCTGCATTTCTCGGGAAGAAGCCTCACGGTTTTTTCAATTTCGTCCCGTAATTGATTAAAAGTCAGGAAATTACCAGGAGCACTATCGGGGAGATTGTAACTGTTGAATGCATTCTTTTTAAGTGTATCCTGTCTTTTTTTACTGGCAAAAAACGCAAGAATTTCATATTTGGTTACTGCAGCAATATAGGTATGAAAACTGTATTTAAGTTTTATTGAGCTTCTTCTCTGCCAGAGGTTTACAAAAACAATTTGCACAATTTCCTCTGCATCACCGTAATTATCAGTTTTTGCAAAGGCAAAAACAAGCAGCCTTTTGTAATACCTTTCATATAATTCCCTGAAAGCAGCCTCATTATCTTCTGCTACAAGATCTATTAACTCTTTATCCGAATATCTGTGATATTGCTTCAATTTGTATAGCTTGTAGCTTTGGTTTAATAATTATTTAAAAATACAACTAAAAAATATAAGCATATAATTTGGACGCATTCCAAATTTTCGCTGCATCTTTCCTTCACCCCTGCAATTCCCTCTCCGCTACGCGGAGAGGAGAGAAAATGGTGCGAAAATTTGGAATACGTCCTATAATTTTGTTCAGATACCAGCAGAAGCCTAAAATACGTAACAGCAATTTATTAAAATAAAAAAACTACGTAAACGTTCTCGGAGCTGAATTCCCGCTTATAATTACTATCCCGCATTCAAGATCAGCCCTGGTTATTCATGTATAACTTCGGGCGACTGAACTTTATTCTTAGCTTTTTTTACCAGCATCAGCACACATGGAACACATACCAGGAACATAACACCGATCCAGAGAAATATATCCATATAAGAAAGAACTGTAGCCTGTACATTTACTATATTATCTTCTAATTGCAGAGCAGCTTTTTGAGCCGCGTCCCATGCCATCCCTTTGCTCTGGAAGTTTTTGGACAGAAGCTCCATTCTTTGCTGCACCGCAGGATTATATAAAGAAATATTGCTTATCAGGTCTACCCTGTGAAACTGTACATCCCGGGTAAGATAAGTGGTAATGAGCGCCACGCCAAAAGATCCGCCCAGTTGCCTCAGCATGCCTGATAGTGCAGCACCCTGGCTTATCTGCGGGCCATGCAAGGTAGACAAAGCCATAGTGGTAACAGGAACCGACAGCAGCCCGAGCCCCACGCCCCGGATAACTAAAATCCAAAAAAAAGCATCCCCGCCGGTATCGGGTGTAAGCACTTTATAGGCCATCAGGCTGTAAATAAAAAATATGACCATGCCGGACGTGATCATCAGGCGGAAAGAAACGCCTCTTTCCATCATCTTCCCCACAAATGGCATCATGATCGCCGTGAAAACAGTGCTGGGTATCATGAGCATTCCTGCCTGGAAAGCAGTCCATCCCATGATCGTTTGGGTATAGAGCGGAATAATAAAAGTAGACCCAAACAACCCGAAGCCTAACACAAACGACAGAATACTGCCCACCGACAGGTTTACATTTCTTAAAACCCTGAGCTCAACAACAGGGTATTTGTATACCAGCTCTCTCCAGATAAAGAAGAAAAAGCCAAAAAAAGAAATGGCGGCCGAAATGCTGATCAGTGAACTGCTGAACCAGTCTTCCTCCTGGCCTTTTTCCAGGATGAATTGCAAAAGGCCTACGGCAACGGTCAGCAGCCCGATCCCAAGCCAGTCAACATGCCTTGAGCTTACCTTTTCACCATACCTGGGGCTTTTTATATACTGGATAGTAAGCATCGTTGCGACTATACCGATAGGTATATTGATATAAAAAATGAACGGCCAGGAATAATTATCCACGATATACCCTCCCAATGGAGGTCCCAGCGTGGGACCTACTATCACGCCAAGCACATAAATGGTTTGCGCCATAGCTCTTTTTTCGACAGGGTAGCTTTCTGTGATAATAGTTTGCGCCGTGACCAGCAGCGCCCCCCCTCCTATGCCCTGCAAAAAACGAAAGACGATCAGCTCGGTTATAGTGGTCGCATTTCCGCAAAGCAAAGAACAAACGGTAAAAATAATGATAGACCCGGCAAAATAATTACGGCGACCGAATTGCTGGCTCAACCAGCTTGTCATAGGCATGACCACAACATTCGCTATAGCATACGCCGTGATCACCCAGGTGATCTCTGAAAGAGAGGCGCCAAGCCCGCCCTGCATCGTTGGCAGCGCTATATTTACTATCGTAGTGTCAACAATCTGAAGCAGTGCGCAGGTAACCGCTGTGATAGTGATGATCACACGCCTTGCTCCATATTCTACTAATGAACCCTCTTCCATCTAACCAAGATTTGTGGTCATTTTCTTCAGCAGTGCAATAGCATTCCTGATTTGATCGCTGCCTGTATCTCCGGCAGCCTGTTGGTAGAGATCCAATACCCAGGGAAATATTATTTTTCTTATTTGTCTGCCTTTGGGAGTGAGAAAAACCTGCTTGTTTCTCCTGTCATTTTTATTTTCCACCCGTTTTACCAGCCCCCGCTTTACCAGGCTGTTGATCAGATAGGTAACGCTCGACTTATCCTTACTTACTATTTCCGCTATTTCCTGCTGGTTGATCCCGTCTTTGCGCCAGAGCAACCCGATAATTTCCAGCAGCTCAAAGGAAAGCTCAGGATCGTATTCGCTGATCTTTGAGCGTATCTGCTGGCGTAAGCGGCTTTTCATTTCGTTCATTGCACGCCCGAGCTCCAGCGCCAGCTCCGCGATATTTTCAGAGACCACAGCCATTACTATGCTGATATTTTTTGTAAAGGTAGAAAATTAGTTTGAATTCAAACTAATTTTAAAAAGCGATGGACTATTGTGCTATATCAAAAATAATTTTTCGTATTTCTTTGTGAGAGGAGAGACGACAGAAGTGAGGATCTCACATTTATCCTCTCACTTCTCACGATAACATACAGACCCAATTGGACTGACTTAGCACCATATTTTACCGGCGCATATCCCACTTGCTAATGCTTGCTCAGCGTCATCTCCGGAAGGACTACTTTATTTATGGTTATGTCAAAATTCTGAATTGTAGTATCCTTATAAGCGCTGTTGCCTGCATGATATTTAACGTTATAGCGACCCAGCTCCAATCCCCTGATCTTGAAATAGCCGTCATCGCCAGGCAAGACGGTTGCAGTGTCCGTGTTATTATATACGCTCACCATCACAGCAGCTTCTGCCGGGAAAGCATAGCCTTCTATTTCTAAAGACCGGTCGGCGGGCAGCGTTCTCAAATAAGGGAACAGCAGATAGCTACCTTCGTTTTCAGTTACGGAACGCCCCAGGTCGAAATCAAGGTATACAGCAACGCTGCCATCACCGTTTATTATCCGGCTTTCCTTCAGCACATCAATATAAATATGATGATTGGTGGAATCATCGGATAATGAGAGAGGATATTGTGTACCTTCTTTCACAACAGAATTATTATTTCCCAGCGCAACCCGTATTTTCCGTACGGTCCCCGGTGTTTCAACCGATCCGAGCAACATATCAATCCCGTTCCTCAGTTTCAGTATATCATAAACACCGGGCGTAAAATCAAGCGCCATCCACTTCCCGTATTCATTACTATCCCCGGCCGGTATGCCGCCATGCCAAAGGGTCAGCCCCGGCGCTCCCAGGCTGTCGTTGCTCCTGTTATCATCAAGCCTGGCGATCATTTGTTCATCGCCCGAATTGCCTTCGTCAATTTTTACTTCCACCGAGTGAATATCAATGCGCACTTCATCCAGGTCGGCCGGATTATCACTAAGATAAACAGAGAGCAGATGCGGCGCCGGTTTTGGATCATCGCTTTTTTTGCAGCTCATTAATGATAAAAGCATAACAGCCGTAAACAGAAAAAATAATTTTTGCATATAAAATTGATATGTATACTTAAGGATATACCGTATTGTAATGAACGGTTATTCTCCCCCCGTATTATACCAATCCTGTTTTTCTGCTGGCGAAAGCTGAGGCTAAAAAGCAGGGATTTCCCTCTATGGATTAATTGTTAAAAACACATACGCCACAAGATTAACCAGCAATACTACTCCGTATACTGCATTACTGCGCCCGCCGATAAGCGACAGCATAACCGTAAAAATGGAAATTACCAATAATATTATAGATAAAATATCAAGCCCCAGTATAAGGGGAAAATCATAAATATAACTTGCAATGGAAACTGCCGGGATAGTAAGACCAATGCTGGCTAATGCCGAACCGAGGGATAAATTAAGGCTCGTCTGCAGCCGGTTATTCCTGGCTGCGCTCACGGCGGCTATTCCTTCCGGCAGCAAAATAATAGCGGCAATAATAATACCCACCAAACTTTTCGGTAAGCCCTGGCTGACTATTACCTCTTCAATAGGTTTTGATAGCATTTTCGCCAGTAATACCACGATCATCAGGCTGATTATTAAAAAGACCAAACTGATAAATAAAGACCGGTTGGAGACAGCCTGTTCTTTACTTTCCGGTGCAGGGTTGTCATCCGAAGTAAAATACTCCCTGTGCCTGACAGTTTGAGCAGCAATAAATGCCGTATAGATAGCAATGCAGGCAAAGAATTCAAAAAGCAATTGAGATTCTGTATAATATGGTCCTGCCTGGCTTTTTGTGAAAGTCGGTAATATCATTGTAAACGCAACAATGGAAACCAGCGACACCAAAGCAATTTTTACAGAATGGGGAGAAAAAGTCTGGGTATGGAATTTCCGCCCCCCAATGAAAAGGCAGAGTCCCACGATGCCATTAAGGATAAGCATTACAGCAGCATAAACGGTATCCCGGGCAAACGACGCATATTCTTCTCCTCCGTTCACCATTAAGGATATGATAATAGCCACTTCAATAATTGTAATAGAAACAGCTAAAATGATCGTTCCATAAGGCTCCCCTACCCTGTGAGCGATGATCTCAGAGTGGTGAACTGCTGACATCACGCAGAATATCAACAGCACTCCTGCAATACCCTGGAGCGCAAGGTTGTTATCTGATAACCCCGAGAAATACAGTATACATGCCAGTAAAGGTATTGAGGTGGTCCATTGATACAGCTTTTTTATTTTCTTCATACGGTTCTTTTGGTTGATATTCTTCGCAAGAGCTTTCCCCACCGTCACAATACAGGATAGACCGGCAGGATGCCGGGTCATAGCCTTCTTTATATTTCGCTCACGGCTAATTAAATAAATGTAAAAAATAAAACCGGCTTTTTTAAAAATACTTATTTAAGCAAGGCATAAACGAGGCGCCCGGCATTTATGTAACAAGCAAACCTTCCGCCTTCAGTGTATTGTGCAGCAGTAAGGTTATTTCACTTTTTGCCTCTGCCGATTTATATACGTCTTGCGACCAAAAAAATACCTTCAGATCAAATCCGTCATCTTTTACTGCAGTAAATAAAACCTGCGGCTCTTTACTTTTAAAAATATACGCAGAACTCAAAATTGCTTTCTTTACCAGCGTTGCAACGCTTTCCATATCTGAGCTGCCTGTTACGGTAAAATTCATTTCAAGCCTTTGCTGGTTGTTAGATAAGGTCCAGTTTACAATATGTTGCGTAAGAATATCGCCGTTGGGTATTATTACTTCCGCGCCGTCAGGAGTTAGCAGTGTGCTCGATCTTAAATTAATCTCTTTTACCCTCCCGGCTTTATTACCAATTTCAACGGAGTCTCCTATCTGTATTGGCCTGTCAAAAATTAATATTATGCCCGAGACAAAATTATTAACAATACTCTGTAAACCCAAGCCTATACCAACACCAAGAGCGCCAATTACAATTGTTATTTTATCAATAGGCAACCCCGAAGCGGCAATGGCAAGAAAATAACCTGCGCATAGTAAAACAAGTTTTGTGATCAGCAGCCTGGAGCGTTTATTCTTATTCGTTATATCATCGTCTTCACCGGTTTCTCCAAAAAAGTAGCCAATATATTTTTGCAACAGGTGCGCCATCCATATTATAAAAAAGAAAAGCAATACGCCCCCGTATGAAAAATTAGCGTTACCTATATTTCGTTCTTTTCCTAAAATGGCAGACAATCCATCAAATAATGAATTATAGATATTCAGATTAGTTGTAAATACAATTAACCATAATACCACCACAAGAAATAAAATGGGCTTGCGGAAACCATCCAGCACATGCTGGTAATCAAACCGGACGGCAGCATCTCTTTTAATACGGCTTGCGGCAATCTGCAGCAATATTGCTTCAATACACACCTTGCTGAATACTGCAAGCCCTATTGCCTGTGTAAATGAATATATTGCCGCGTTACCGAGTATCTGCGCCAATGAAAATCTGCCAAATACATTGCATAAGATAGCAAGCAGGTTCATAAAATTATGAAGTATGATCACAAAACGAATAAACCCTTTCAGGTAAAGGTATTGCTGCATTTTTCTTAAAAACAAAGAGCCCAGCACTATTGAGAGTACATTCAATATAATCAGCCAGCTTCGTTGAAAAAAGTCCGGCGCCAGAATATGATGCATGAATGAAAACGCGATAAAAAGAAGCACAATGCCTGTCCAGTAATAGAACAAACTGCGCGGCCACTTTTTCCAGCAAACAACAGTGAGCACAATAATAAGCAGAAACTGCATGGATTCTATGTAAGCCGATGGCGCATGAAGGTCAAACAATGGCGCTATTACAAACATCACCACAAATGAGGAGACAATATAACCTGTAAGAATAAACGAAAAATCCATATCCCTTACAGCACTCAGCGCATGGTGATTTTTGATAACCCTGATATTGCGAAATACCCATATAAAAAAAGCAACAGCAATCAGCAATAACAATAACCGGCGGGGTCCGGAATCTTTAAAATAATAACGCGTAGCTTTCCGTTCGCCTTTATATGCTTTTTCAAAAGAAGCTTTAAGCTGCTGTAATGAGCTGTCGGAAGCTTTTTCCCATATATAGCTATATTCTTTTCCAAATAGTCTTACCGTTGATGATACCAGCAGGGTTTCTACTTTTTCAAGCAATTGAATTGTTAAAACAGAACTGGCAGATACCTGCGTTTGCAGTTGTTCAAGTAATGCATCATTCCTTCTCAGCTCCCTGGTATTTTGCCGCCAGTTGCTTCTAAGGTCATTGAGCTGTGCTGAAAATTGTTGTCTCAAAGCAGAATCCTTCATCATTTGCCTGATAATGGTATCGCCAATAAGTGTGCGCATATCTTTCTTTAAAAGAGTAAGGCGCGCATCCGCACTGTCGAGCGCAACATTATAAAATCCAATCTCATCATTAATATTATTCAGTAAGGTTTTATATACTTCCAGATTTCTGAAGCTCAGGGCCTTGCTGTTGTTGGTAATATTATCATTAAGTACGGCCAGAATTGAATCATTATCATTAAGATCCTTTGCTATCTTTTTTACAGCAGGGCCAAGATTACTATTGTTACCTATTTTATCAAGAAGTATATATGACTTTTCAATTTCAGCCTGGTAATCACTCGTGGTCAGCTGGGTTGAGTCTGAGAAAATGGAAGACATTCCTCCACGCCTGAAACGCCCGGTATCGTTATTATTCCGCCCCGCAACATCCTGCGGGGAGCGAAACATGTCTCCGCGGTGAAACCGCCCGGTATCGTTGTTATTCATAACAGAATCCCGCGACCGGAAACGTGAGCCCCGCTCTTTCAGGGTATCCTGGGCATTAAGATTGAAAATACATAGTGAAAGAATACATACGATCAGGTACGCCCTGTAACCGCTTTTCATTTAATTGGTATTTATTGCGAAACTATCAAAAGATCATTTTATTACAAGAAATTTCTCCTTCTGAAAGAATAAAGGTGAGAGAAATGTTTCACTTCTCACCTTTCCCGTTTGACACAGCCCCAGGCAGAACAGTTACGAAGAATTGCTGCTCATTAGTAAGATTTTTTGGCGTGGCGTAATAAAGTAAATTCCAGCTATTTCCGGACCGGCAAACCTTACAGGTTCAGATGCAATTGATATTTGCAAAATCTCCTTCATACCATATATATCATTCGGTAAGCGAAATACTTTCCCCGCAGCGTAGCCGTTTTCCCAAAGCAATGTTTTGGATCATGAAACAACTATTATTTTTTTCTTTGCTGTTCTTCGCGGGGAAAAATATCTGTGCACAGAATATCCGTCAGAATACGGGCAGTGTCCCATCATTCACCATTGATACACTGTTTACCGTTGCAAACAGTAAGGAAGATGAGATCAATATTACCGTAAGCAACCCGGGCGAAAACAACAGGCAGCTTATTGTAGAAGTGGTAGCTGTAGAAGAAGACAACAGTTACTGGGGAGTCATCTATTCTGCTGCTATTAATGAAGACAGTTATTTTTTCAAACAGTGGCGGGAAGGGAAAAAGCTATCCGAAAAAACGAATATTAAATTTGCATTACCCCGTTATAATAAGCTATACCAGAGCATTGAAGCAGATGAAGCAAAAGATTTTAGTTTCAAAATAACCGGCAGGGCCATGCAAAAAGGAATGCCCGTTCAGCTCCGCGTAACCGCTACCGACAATAACGAAACAGTTTACTCACCGGTATTCCATATTTATAAACAGCCTTATTAAGGCATTCAGGATAATCCGGCCCCGGATAGATAACGCCATCCCGGCGCAGATTAGTAAATTTTGCCTTGTGCCGGACCTGCCTTACTGTCGCTCTGAGTTACCCGTCTTTTTGCAACATTTTGCGACATTATGTTCCATTCATAATTTTTTTTTATGTTTTTTACGGTTTTATGCGGGAAAATCCTTAATTTTCTGCTACCAAACAACCTTTATCAATGCTTAAGAGAGAACGCCAGGCGTATATCCTCCATCAGTTGAACCTGCATAATAAGGTCTTATCCTCAAGGCTCAGCGAGGCGATCAATGTGTCTGAAGATACCATCCGCCGCGACCTGCAGGAACTGGCAGATTCCGGCAGAGCCATTAAAGTGCATGGCGGCGCTTTATCGCTATCTTTTTCAGAGTTTAATATTCATAATAATAATGTATACGGCAAGGATGAAAAGCAGATCATTGCCCGCAAAGCCATTAGTTTAATAAAAGAGAACATGGTGGTGCTCACCAGCGGAGGCACCACCATCAACGAACTGGCGCGTAGCCTGCCCCGTGAGTTAAAAGCCACATTTATTTCCGGGAGCATTCCCGCCATCCTGGAATACAGCAACCATCCGAATATAGACGTTATTGTGATCGGCGATAAAATCTCCAAGAACTCCAGGATCACTATCGGCGCCGACGCTATTGCAAAGATCAAATCCCTGAAAGTAGACCTCTGCATCCTCGGCATTAATGCATTAGATATTGAGCACGGCATCACCGACAGCGACTGGGATGTGGCTCAACTGAAAAAAGTAATGATAGAGTCCTCACAAAAAGTGGTTGCCCTTGCCATTTCTGAAAAAATAGATACGTACCAACCCATTCACATTTGCCCCCTGCGAAATATAGACTACCTGATTACCGAACTTAATCCTGACGATGAACGCCTTGCCTTTTATAAAAAAACGGGTGTCCAATTAATTTAACAAACAAATAAAAACAACGTTTATGAGAAAATGTTTTTACCCGGGTATCTTATTATTGCTTCTGGCTTTGGCGCCGGCAATAATAATTGCCCAAAACAAACCTATTACCGGTATCGTACTTAGTGAAAGCAATACACCGTTGCCCGGCGTCAGCGTCTCCGTTCAGGGAACTACCACGGCTACTAAAACAGATGCCGATGGTAAGTACAGCATCTCAGCAAAAGCCGGGGATGTCCTGAACTTCTCTTATGTAGGGTATACTTCCGAGAATATTGTTGTGGGACAAACAGCAACAGTCAATGTAACACTCAGGATTAAAAGCAGTGAATTAGGAGAGGTTGTGGTAACAGCGCTGGGTATTAAAAAGGAACGAAAAGCATTAGGATATGCCGTATCCGACCTGAATGCAGCAGAATTGATGAAAAACAAGAACACCAATGTCATTAATTCTCTGGCAGGTAAAGTACCCGGCGTAAATATTACCCAATTCAGCGGTGCTGCCGGCGCCGGTGCATCTATCACTATCCGCGGCGGCAACTCTACATCAGAGAGCAGGCAAAACCAGCCGTTATTTGTTATTGACGGCATTATATATGATAACTCCACTACGGTTACCGGCAATACGGGTACAGATGGTATGAGCCGCAGTAATACAACTTTTTCAAACCGTATCATGGACGTAAACCCGGAAGATATTGAAAGCCTGTCGGTATTAAAAGGAGCCGCAGCAGCGGCATTGTATGGCTCCCGTGCGGCTGATGGCGCTATTGTTATTACTACAAAGAAGGGAGTGGAAGGTACTGTGAAGGTTGATGTTACCAGCAGGGTAAGCACCTCCTGGGCAAACAAACTGCCCGAGGTTCAGACAGCGTTTGGCCCGGGGAGTTATTCTGTTAATGGCGTTTTGACCAAAGATGGTATTTATAGTTCATGGGGAGAAAAGATCACCTCGTCGGATCACCTGTACGATAATATCGGTAACTTCTTTCAAAACGGGGTAGTGTATGACAATAATATAAACGTATCAGGCGGTTCTAAAAACGGCTCTTTTTATTTATCGGGATCTAACTTTGATCAGACAGGTATCGTTCCCAATACAAGTTATGATAAAACCACTTTCCGGTTTAACGGCGAACAGAAATATGGGCGTTTGACCCTGAATGCAAATGTGGCCTATTCTGTAGCCAAAACCAACAGAACGCTGACTACTGCCGGGTTGTATGGAAGCGGAGTTGGAAGTATGCAGGCATTATACAATTGGCCCCAAACTTTAGATATAAGCCATTATATCAATGAAGACGGAACGCAATATCGTCCTTACGCCGGAATTATTACTGAACTGCAGGACGATATAGACAATCCTTACTGGATCATTAACCAGGATAAGTTAACCTCACAAACCAAACGTATCACCGGAGGGGTGAGCGGTAATTACAAAATTGCAAACTGGTGGGACGTTATAGCGCGTTTGGGTTACGACCAGTATACAACAGATGATTATACCTATATCGCCCCCGGCTCTGCGGTAATCCCGCTGTACCAGAACGGGCGTTTGAGCAAGCCCAAGTATGATTACACATTCATTACAACAACGGTAATGAGTAATTTTCATAAAACATTCGGGGATTTTGATGCACACCTGATGCTGGGAACTACTTCAGAAAATACAAAAACAAGCCGCCAGAATCTTTGGGGATACAACTTTGTTACAGCCGGTACCATCAGTTTTAATAATATAGAAAACGGAAATAAGTTTTATACTGATGCAACGGGGCGTAAAAGATTAATCGGCGTTTATGGTGAAATAGGCGTTTCTTATAAAAACATTGTATTTCTTACGGCAACAGATCGCAATGACCGGTCGTCTACATTACCTATAGAGAACAGGTCTTATTTTTATCCTTCCCTGAGCGGCTCTCTTGTTTTTACGGAGCTGTTGCCCAAGAACAACATTCTTTCTTTCGGCAAGTTCAGGGCAAGCTGGGCGCAGGTTGGTAAGGACGCAGATCCGTATGCCACCAATACCTATGTATGGCCTCCGTATACTATCGGGTCTTTTGTGCTGGTAGGTAACCAGTGGGCAGCAGGTAACCCTATCTTAAAACCAGAGATTCAGACTTCCTGGGAAGTTGGCGGAGAATTCAAATTCCTGGAGGGGCGTATCGGTTTGGACTATACTTACTATCACAGCCAGACAAAGAACCAGATCGCACAGCCGCGCTTAGCACAGTCCGGAGGCTTTATTTTCAGTTCTCTCAATACCGGCTCTGTTGTTAACAAGGGGATGGAAATAATGCTTACCGGCAAGGCGATATCGCAAAAGAATTTCGGATGGGATATCACATTCAACTTCTCCTATAATAAAGGCAGGTTAGGGGAATTCCTTCCGGGGGTATCCTATTTTTACCCGACAGATGCCCAGTTCGGAACGGTAAAAGCGGCATCTGTTCCAAACGGCGGCTATTTTCTTGGCATGACCGGACAGCCTTATTTGCGTGAAGTAGACGCTAAAGGAGTTGAAATTCCAAACGGGCGTTACCAGGTTGACCCTACGACCGGGTTGTATAAATTGAATACCAATAACCCGGTTGTTGGTAACCGTGAACCAAGTTTCATTGGCGGCATCAACAATACTTTCCGGTACAAGCAGCTCTCCTTGTCATTTCTTCTCGACATACGTAAAGGCGGGGATGTGTTTAACGGTACCGAATATGCATTGGTGCTAAACGGGTTAAGCAAAAAAACGCTGCTGAATGACAGGCAATCGGTAACCGTAACCGGGGTCAACAGTGTGACAGGAGAAGATTTTTCACAAACCTACGATGCCAGCCAGTCCTACACTATTGGCAGTACAACGTATGCAGGTGTAAACATGATCCAGCGGTACTGGTCAAACTATGCAGCTAATTCCTACAATTTTATCACTTCGGTAAACTGGGTGAAGCTGCGCTCTTTATCATTAACGTATGACTTCTCCGATGTATTGAAGGGTCAGAAAGTTATAAAAGGACTCTCGGCAACAGCCGTAGGCACCAATTTATTTACCTGGACTAATTACAAGGGAATGGATCCTGAAGTGAGCGCAGCGGGCGGAACAGGAGGTTCGGGTTCTACCGGTATTGATTATCTGGGAGTGCCTGCAGTAGCAAGCTTCACATTCGGAGTAAACATTACATTTTAATTAATGAAAAAAATAATTATGAAAAAGTCGATCTATATCATACTGGGTTGTGTTCTTGCAGCAGGGTTCACTTCGTGCAAAAAGTGGCTGGATGTGAATACCGACCCGGATAACCCGAACAATCAAAGCGTATTGATCCAAAACAGGCTCCCCTGGATTGAGCACTTTTATATGTATTCGTCAGGAGTGGCTAATTATCGTACTGCCTGCCAGGCAGGGGTTTACTACAGCACTTCCGCCAATCCTAATACATTCACTACAACATGGCAATGCTCCAACGGCAATTCAACAACTCCTTATCAAACCTGGTTTGTGGCAGTGTCTTCCAATGTGATTGATATGTATAATACCGCTCAGAAACAGGGAGCCTACCATTATATGGCTGCGGCTGATGTCTACCATGCATTAGGCTTTATGCAAATGCTCGATATTTACGGCGAAATGCCTTATAAAGAAGCCGCCACAGGAAATCCAAGCCCTAAGCCTGATGACGGTAAGACCATTTTCAACGGGTGTATGGATAAATTGAATGAAGCCATCAGCCTCTTTGGTCAAACACAGGAGGCCGGGGCGCCCGCACTTTCTCTCGGCGATTATGTGAATAACGGCGATGTGAGCAAATGGATAAAATTATGCTGGGGACTGAAAGCCCGTTACATGCTGAAGCTGTCAAAAAAATCAGATCTGTATAATGCAGATTCTATTCTTTACTGTTTGTCGAAAGGCCCGCAGTCTAATGCCGACAATATAGTAGTGCCCTGCTTTAACAACAGTACCGTTACCGATTTTTTATTAGGCGATCCTGTGGTAACCAACGGCAACTTTAACTATGCGGCTTATGGCAGCACTCAGCGCATTTCCAAGTATTACTACGACATGCTGACGAACCTGCGCGGCTCAGGGGTAACAGATCCCAGGATGACTAAGATCGTACCCGCTTCCATGTCGAATGTTAAATTAGACGCCGGCGGCAGAGTGTCATCCTATACATGGAACCGTTCCACAGGCGTTGACTCTTACGGGCCGGCAACCCGTTTGATAAAAGGAGGAGGCCCCGCTTCTATTGCAACGGCAAGTTATGCCGCAGCAAATACTTCAAAAGACTATACGATCACCGATGCAACAGATCGTAATGATTTTATTGCTGCACAGGTTGCGGCAGGGCGTACCCACACGGTTAACGGGAATGTTGTAACGGTGACCTATCCTGCCGGTTCTATATATATCAATTCAACGAATTATGTGCTTGCCGGCGATACAGCCTATGTAAATATGCGTAGCAGCGCGCTTGCCACATCAGGCATAGCAGATCAGCCTGCAACGGATGTTTGCTGGTATCCTTCAAAAGATGCATACGCCGCCGGTGTTATTGGCTCTACAGGATCCTTCCAGGTGCGGCCTGTTTCTGACCAGGAAATGCTGACTTATCACGAGATGTGCTTTATCAGGGCTGAAGTTTATATGAGAAAAGGAGATGCCGGTAATGCTTATACGGCATATACAGACGGTATCAGGGCGCACCTAAATATGATGCAGGCTAAATTGACCGAATGGCAGGGTGGAAACTATACCGCCACTAATCCTGATATGGCGCCTATGGATGAGACTGCCATCTCTGCCTATTTTGCAAGTGACGCGGTTTGCCAGGCTTCCGGCTCTTTAACAATGTCTGATATTATGCTGCAAAAATATATTGCCATGGGTTGCAGCATTGAAAACTGGAATGACATGCGCCGGTTCAATTTCAGCGCCGGCAATGTGGCAGGCTTTGGCGTTGTGTATCCCGGCTATCAGCGTGGGGCTTTATTTACAGGCGGAGCCCAATTGACGGGCGGCTCCCCGGCAGATCCCCGTTACTGGATGCGCCGCTGGGCTTTGCCCCCGGTTTATGAAATACAATATAACTCTATAAATACGCTTGCCTTAAATGCCCATGCCGCTGAACCGAATATCTGGAGCATGCCCGTATGGTGGGATTGTGCAACAGATGATGAATATTATAATTATCTTAAATAATAATTGGTAAGAGGTCAAAAAGTCCGGCATGCAGCTTACATGCCGGACTTTTATTTTACTCCCCGCAGACATACTTTCATTTTAGGGCGTATTTCAATTTTTACTTCAGGCGGGTATCTCTAAAGGGAAATTGTGAACATACTACAAACACAAAACCATAAGCTTTTACCTAAGCCTGTCCGCCGGCGCAGGTTTGGATTCAAATGCAATTGATATTTGAAAATCGCCTCATATACTATACATCCTCCGGCAAGCAAAATACTCTCCCCGCAGCATAGCCGTTTTTCCAAAGCAATGTTTTGGATCATGAAACAACTACTATTTTTTTCTTTGCGGTTCTTCTCTGGGAAAAATATCTGTGCACAGCAAAAGCCTCTCCAGGGATGACCTGGCTAAAGCTGTCGGTACTTCATCGGTCATCATCGGGCGCTATGAACGTAATGAGATCACCCCTTCCGTGGAAGTGGCTGCTAAAATCGCCGATGCTCTCGACGTATCATTAGATTACCTGGTAGGCACTTCTTCTTTTGTAGTGAAAGATAAAAAAATGCTCCATCGCCTGGAGCTGCCGGAGAAAATTGACAACGATGACAGGGAAACAATCTTAAAAGTAACAGATAACTATCTTATCTCCGCTCAACTGCAATCAACTACTAAAAAACTAAAGCAAAAAGCTTAGTGGCTAAAATATAAAAGCCCGGAGTTGTGCCGGGCTTCCTGTATCAGAATATACTATCTGGTAAATTAAATTTTAAACTATCTGGGATTTTCTTAGGTAAAGCAATAAAAGGATATGCACCAAAAGTTTTATAAGTAGTAAGCATGCCGGCACTATCCTTAACAACCCAAATTACGTAGTCATTCTTTTCTAATATCTTTTGAGGAACAGATTCCTTTCTCACCTTGTCGTCGCATGTATTCTGAAAATAATGCTCTACACCTGAATACACTTTAAACTCAATATTGGAAGTCCGTACCTTATTGACGGGGTACTGATTATTTAACCGATCTTCTTCTTTTGTAAGAGGTTCATTCCCTGTGTATAAAATTAAATCATAATCGTGCGGGGAAGTTTTGTCAATATATATTCCATACTCGGCATTGTTTTGTCCATTAACCATTACAAAAGAATCTAACAGCGATTTTATATTAGCGCGGGGTTCTATGACATTGCAAACGGGAACTTCTGATGTTTGTTTACAAGAGTTAAAAAAAATAACTAAGACGAAAAAAATAAATTCCCTTTTCATTTTCTTAATAGTTGTATTATGTTATCCTTATTCTGTTTTACAAATTGTTTGAGATTTACAGAATTAGATAAATTCCCCACCCAGGCGCAAGCGTCTCGCCACAAGTGTTCGAAACCTTTCAAGCAGAATTAAAGAGATGTGGAGCATTGTCGGAGTTTCCCCCGCAAAGCTGATAAAATAAAGCTTATCATTATCGCCAAACTTATATTTACGACTCATGATTAAATGTAAAAACTATTGACCAGCCTCTGAAATTAATTACAGGTATTAACAGTTATCGACACAAGCGAGACGCTTGCGCCTGGTTCCTGAGTATTTTTAACACGCCTTATTTCCTGAGCTCATATGCTTGCGCTATATGGGGGTCGCGTTATATGGTACATCTAGTTTAATCCAATAAAAACCTCTCAATCGGTGTAAAAATTGTTGTTATTCCTTTTTTTAAACCATTTTTATACATTGAAAGATACTGCATTGAGAGATTCATATGTTCGTTATCATGATACAAGCGGTATAGCTCAAACTTTGCATCATTAATCAATTCTCTTGCGAAGTCAATCCCTCGGCTATATTTATCTTGCGCAATTTCTCTAGGTCTCATCTTGATGATTTTTTCAAAGCAATAAATAGCAATATCATCTTGGTAGTTGAGTTTTCTCACTTCTCCCATGGTATATAATACTTCGGCATTTTCTGAATTTAGAGTGAATGAAGCGATGATATATTTTTCGGCCATTTTCCATTTGCGCCAAACAAATCTTTTGCGCATTACATCACTGCCCTCCTTAAAACGGCTTTCATCCAAATAAGTTTGCGCTATACATTGAAGCAAATAATAATTATTCTTATAATCTAATCTTCGGATTAAATTTCGAGCTATTACAGGATTTGTACTTACACAATCCCTATACTCGTTTAAAATAATTTCCTCTTTTGTCATTAACATGAAATATTTGATTCTCTTAATTTTGTTGAGGAGGAGGTGGTGGTGGTGGCGGTTTATGTTTTGTATCAGTTTTCCATCGCTTGAGAGCTTTATCATGTTTGTTAGAATTCCTTTTGCTGGAATTATGCGAGCCAGGTCTATCTTGGTTACTATTTCCCGTTCTACTATTCCCTCTCTGCGTAGCTTTTTGTCTATTTTGCTGCCTGGCTTTTGCTGCTTCTTCTTTTGCTTTTTGTGCTTTTACTTCTTCGATCAACTTTTCATTGCTTGTTTTTTTGCTATTGTTTTGATTTGTCTGATTTGTATTTAGCATTGGCGGGACACCCATCACCGGACTAATTGTAACAGGCAAAGGAATTGCAGGTCCATTTACAGGTTGTAATGCTGGCGTTATCTCTGGTGACTTAGTGCCAGGCGCAAATAATACTCCCACTTGCCCCACCTGAACGGAATGATCATATAACTCTTGCTTTTCAGGGCTCAAATTATCTCTCATGCCAAACGGATCAGTAGAAACCAATCCTCCTGTAACCGTATTTAGGGCACCATTAACTACTCCACTTGCTGTAAGCAACGTTTTATCCACTATATCCAGTAATTCATCCAGCACCGAACAACAATCATCACCTTCATTCCCCAACAGATCACTAACTCTTATCGGGTTATTATACATAGAAGCATAAGGAGAGATATCTTCATAACCATCCGTTTCAGGATCTATTTGCCACCATCTTCCTGTTTGAGGATCAAGATTTCTGTACCATGCATCATACACGTTTAAATCAAAATCATTGTTAAGTTCAATGCCGTTGTATTTGTACTTATTTTCAGGAGCGTTGTTTAAAGCCTTCGATGATATCCCCGCCATAGTCAGTCCGAACGGATAATAATGCGTTTCCTCCAGTATCGCTCCCCTCGTATGGATCACCTGCAGGTTGTCAAAGAACACGTCAACGGGACTTTCGTTGCTCAAGTAAATATACACATATCCATTCTTGGGTGCTGTTTTATTTGTAAGATCTGTGTGGGTTTTAACCACACTGTTGCTGCCTGCCCTGCTGAACCCGCTCTGTACCACTTTGAACTGCTCATCAAAAAAGAGGTAGTTGATATAGGCTTTGGGTACGGTAGGTGTGCCCGCTGCATCAGTGGTCTGGTCGCCAAGCAAAGTAGTGATGCCTCCGGTGACATTACCAATGCCACTCAGCTGCGATGCCGTTACCCCGCCGCCCAGGCGCAAGCGTCTCGCCACAAGTGTTCGAAACCTTTTTGGGGATTAATTTTGCTTTATGACGGCAAAAGAACTCATAGGATTGATACCAGAAGGGATATTTGAAGAGCTATCAGTAGAGACTAAGGTAGATGCACAAGTCAAGAAATTATCAGGAGAAGTCATATTCAAATTGATATTGTTTTCAATGTTGAATACAT
>MKWG01000021.1 GCA_001899685.1 Sphingobacteriales bacterium 44-15 | reverse complement strand
CGGCAAAAATAGGGATTTTTGGGTTTAAAAAACAAACAAATTTGAAATAGAAAAGGGGAATGGTATATCTTCTGTAAATTTGTTGTCCGTACACCTCGGATAACATATTATTCTCACATTTTAAATTATAGATTATGGCTTTTACATTACCGGCTTTGCCGTATGCGTATGATGCGCTGGAACCTCACATTGATACTTTGACCATGCAGATCCACCATGACAAACATCACCAGGCTTATGTGGACAACCTGAACAAGGCGATTGCTGGGACGCCAAATGAAAATAAATCACTGGAAGAATTAGTAAAGGCGGCCGGAAGCATCAGCCCCGCGGTACGTAATAACGGCGGCGGACACTGGAACCACACGTTCTTCTGGGAGTCGCTCTCTAAAAACGGCGGCGGCGCTCCTTCTGGAAAACTGGCGGATGCTATCAACAGTGCTTTCGGCAGCTTTGATGAATTCAAGACCAAATTCAATGCTGCCGGTGCAACACGCTTTGGCAGCGGCTGGGCATGGCTGATAGTAAAAGACGGGAAACTGGAAATAACCAGCACTCCTAACCAGGACAACCCGTTGATGGATGTTGCCGAAGCAAAAGGCACTCCTTTGCTGGGGGTGGATGTATGGGAGCATGCCTATTACCTGAAATACCAGAATAAGCGCCCTGACTACCTGGCAGCGATATGGAATCTAATAGACTGGAAGAAGGTCGGCGAAAGATTTGAAAAGGCATAAAAGAATTATATGCTTTACTGTAAAGGTTGCCAGCCAGGCAGCCTTTGCTTTTTATATTAAGTATTTTACAGCAGCGCTTTTCTTGTGAAAGAAAGGCAGATCGTAAGCTTTTAACCGTCGTTTACTTTATATGAATCCCGAACCACAGAATGTATTGGACTATCATGGTAATAATACCATATTTATGGTATGGGAATTTAAACAGGATACAGATGTTACCACTGCCTTCCAAAAAGCTTGTGCGCTGGTCATCAATCTCAATCACTCCGGCAACACCCGCTTCCCGGATTCAGGAGCTACCTGTGTGATGGGGGTCGGGCATGATGCCTGGCATCGCCTCGGGCTTCCTTCCCCGCTTCCTAAAGAGCTGGAAAATTTTGTTCCTGTTGTTGGCGCAACGCACACTGCGGTGTCCACGAGGGGCGATCTGCATTTTCATCTCAGGGGAGGAGGCAGCAGTATATGCTATGATATGGCTGCAGCCATTACTGCTGTGCTGGCGCCAGTGGCAACAAGCATTGAAGAAGTGCATGGTTTCAGGTATTGGGACGGCCGCTCTATCCTGGGCTTTGTTGACGGAACCGAGAACCCGCAGGGCGACGAGCGGGCTCATTTCGGACTGATCGGTGATGAAGATCCTGTTTATAAAGGCGGGAGCTATCTCTTTGTACAAAAATATATTCATGATCTGAGCGCCTTTAATGCGCTGCCTGTGGAAGAGCAGGAAAAAGTATTCGGCAGGCATAAATGGAATGACGTGGAAATGCCGGACGATATAAAGCCCGCCAACTCGCATAGCGCCCTCGCGAATGTGGGAGATGATCTTAAAGTCATCCGCGACAATATGCCTTTCGGCAATATGTCTTCCAATGAGATGGGCACTTATTTCATTGCCTACGCCAGCACTTTCAGCACGGTGAAGAAAATGCTCAACAATATGTTCATCGGCTCTCCGCCGGGCAATTACGACAGGCTGCTGGATTTCAGCACGGCCAAAACAGGCACTTTGTTTTTTGTGCCATCGGCTACTTTCCTGGATAATATCGGGTCGGGGTTGCCGCCACTGGGGGGAAGCAGCGCTGATGATACAGGAAATGATAATGATGATGACAAAGCAGTAGTCCCGAACGACGGTTCACTGCATATTGGTTCACTAAAAAAAGGAAAATGATATGAATAATCTTTACCGGGGGCTTGCCCCTATTTCTGACGCAGCCTGGGCCCAGATTGAAGAAGAAGCCGCCCGTACCCTTAAACGCCACATGGGGGCTCGCCGTATAGTGGATGTAACAGGCCCCAAGGGTCTTGGCCTTGCAGCCGTTGGTACAGGGCATACCAATAAAATACAATCCCCCGGTGAAGGGATCCAGGCAGTACAACGGGAAGTGAAGGCCTTGGTGGAGCTCCGAGCGCCGTTTGAGCTGTCGAGGCAGGCTATTGACGATGTGGAAAGAGGCTCTTCAGATTCGGACTGGGATCCGTTGAAAGATGCGGCAAAAAAAATCGCTTTTGCCGAAGACCACGCTGTATTTGAAGGTTATGAGGCGGCCGGCATTCGGGGTATACAGCAGGAGAGCAGCAATGAATCACTAACGCTTCCTTCCAATGTGCGGCATTATCCTGATGTTATTGCGCAGGCGGTAAGCCGGCTGCGGCTTGCCGGGGTCAACGGGCCTTATGTGCTGGTGCTGGGAGCAGATGCTTATACGCTCGCCACCGGCGGCAGCGACGAAGGGTACCCGGTGCTGCAGCATATTCACCGGCTTGTTGAGGAGGACATTATCTGGGCGCCGGCCATCAGCGGCGGTTATGTGCTTTCTGCCCGCGGCGGCGATTTTGAGCTGGATCTCGGCCAGGATGTTTCCATCGGCTATACCAGCCATTCCGAAACTTCCGTGCAGCTCTACCTGCAGGAGAGCTTTACTTTCCGGGTGCTGACTACTGAGGCTTCGGTAGTGCTTTCGGCGGCGGAAAAGAAATAAAGGAATTATACATATCCTCTTACAACGGCTTCTCCGGAAAAAAATCTTTCGGTGAGCACCTGAATAGCTTCGCCAGCTCATTAAGGTGCTTGTTATTGTACTTCGCCCTGAAATTCGGACTTTCTATCTGCCCAATAAAACCATTTGAAACATTAAGATGAATAGCTATATCATCCTGTTCCAGATTTAAGCTAACCCTCAGTTGTTTCACCTGGTTGATAATGAACCAATCAATTTTACTTTTAAGGTTCTTCTTCGGCATTTATTAATGCGCAAGGAAGTCAATCTTCATAAAGTTCATCCTTAGTTATGTATAAGGGAATATTGTATATTGCATATGGAAATTTGCGAATCCTTCATATAGGACAACTTATTTTGAAGCTTTCGCTTTGAGTCTCGTCTTGAAACCTCGGAAATTTCAAAGACCACGGGATGATAAGCAAGGGCTCACGTTTTGGCGTGGGCTCCCTTATTCGTGGTCGGGCTCTCCGAGGGCCTCAAGGCGGTAAGTGGGGTTCCACGCTATTCCTTTTAATAGTTCATATCTCCAGGACTCAAATTCACCTTTTATGTTTTATGTATGCAAGAGGCACATTACCACCCGGATAATTATGCCATTGCTTTTAGTCAGGGCGATGAGCAGGCGCTTGCTCATTATTTTAGCGAACTGCACCCCGCCCTCACACTCTATGCCAATCAATGGGTAAAGGATTTTCCGCTTGCCCAGGAAATAGCTTCTGAAGCATTTGTAAAAACCTGGCAAAAGCACTATAAGTTTAACAGCTACGAAGGCATTAAGGCATATTTGTACACCGTTGTGCGAAGAGACAGCTATAAAGCTGCCAGAAGGCTGAATCACATTGATACGTTTATAAGTGATGCTGTTGATAATAATACACCATTTATCTTTTTAGTACGCGCAGAAACCTACCGTTTGCTTTACTCCGCATTGCAAAAATTGTCTCCCGGAAATAAAAGGGTAATTACTATGTATTACCTCGAAGGCAAAACTACCGGTGAAATAGCGCGGGAGCTGAACCTTCATCCTCATACCGTTCAGACCCAAAAGCTCAGAGGGATCAAAGCCCTGCAAAAAATTCTGCGCCTTGCTGTTTTTGGAGCTTTGTATGCGCTGGTAAAAATTTTCTTTTCAACTTTGTAGGGCATTTCTCCATCTGCATACTTTATTATAAGAAGCATGCGCTAATTTAATGTTATGAATAACAATCCATTCAGCCATATGGACAAGGAGGCCCATCGCGTGGCTTACCTTATTGCCGGGTATATCCGCAACTCGCTCACCCCTGCAGAGCATGAAGAGCTGGATGATTGGGTGAACGAGAACGACAGAAACATGAAGCTGTTTGAAGACCTTACAGACGAACGGAATATTGAAGCTAACCTGCAAATGATGGAAAAAGCACAGTCGGAACGAATTTTCCGGGAACTGCAACAAGGCGGCAGGTTTGAAAAACCAAAAGGGAGGAAGATCGCGTTGGCGTGGATGTCTGCTGCAGCCGTTGTGATTGTTGTATTGGGAGTAATTGCGGTATGGCGCTCCTCTAATACATTTCCTTCCCAAAACAGCAATCTGCCAATAGCAAAAACACATGTGCTGCAGCCGGGTGGTAACAGGGCTACACTTACTTTACCCGATGGATCCGTTATTGATCTTACCGATGCAAAAAACGGAGCGCTGCCAAATGCTGAAGCGTTCAATATTGCAAAACAAGATGACCGGATCCTGGTATACAGGCAGAGGACTGGAAAACAAGAAACTGAAGCTATGCATATACTCTCCACCCCGATGGGAGGCCAGTTTCAGGTAATATTACATGATAATACAAAAGTATGGCTGAATGCGGAAAGCACACTACGTTACCCCGAAACTTTCCAGAGCAATGAGCGAAAAGTGGAATTGTCTGGAGAAGCTTATTTTGAGGTTGCCCATAACGCCAAAGCTCCTTTTAAAGTTGTAATGGCAGACAGCGACACAGTAACGGTACTCGGCACTCACTTCAATGTACAGGCATACCCCACAGAAAAAGAAAAGGCAGTAACGCTTGTAGAAGGAAAGGTGCTTGTGCAAAATGATAAAGATAAAGCAGTATTAACGCCCCGTATGCAGGCAACCATCCTGGATAATATGTTAAATACAGATAAGAACGTTGACATTGAAGAGATCACCGGTTGGAAAGATGGATTATTTGTATTTCATGATGCGCCTATTGAAAAGATAATGAACCAGGTGGCAAGATGGTACAACGCTAAAATCGTTTACCGTGGAAATATCAGGCAACAATTTAATGCTACCATAAACAGGAGTGAGCCGTTGGAAAAATTGCTTCACCTGTTACAATTAAACGGTTATGTAAAATTTAAAACAGAAAATGATATCATTTATGTATATCCCTGACGACTAAACAAAACCAAAGCCTGACTTCAATAAAAACCGGAAGTGTTACGAGCACCTCCGGCGGATGTTGGGTCAACCCAAATCAATTGCGCAAACAACTGTATTTAATAAACCCAACAATACAAAAGTATGGAAATACACATTTGTACCCGAAAGTACCTAACCTTCTTGAGTATGAGAGCTCTTTTTCTGTTTACGATGCTAATATGCCTGGAGGCTGCCGCTAAGGGATATGGGCAAACGATATCACTTGAATTACAAAATACACCGTTAGAAAAAGCTCTCAGGGAAATTACGTCGCAAACCGGCTTATCTTTTATTTATACAAGGGCCCAACTTAAGAATACACAACCGGTTACTATTCAGCTAAAAGATGCATCTATAAAAGATGTGCTAAACAAATGCTTTGCCAATCAGCCTTTGTGGTACGCCATTGAAGACAAATATGTGGTTGTTCTGGACAGGGAACGAAAAACCGTTTCCTCTAAAGACACGCTGCACATACAGGGGATAATTTTAAGTGAAACGGGCGAGGTATTGGAGGGGGTTACTATCGCTTCAAAACTTACGGGGAAGATAACTTTATCGTCTAAAAGCGGCAACTATAAAATAACCGGTATTCCTTCCAGGGATGTTTTAATTATAACCTGTATAGGGTATAATAAACTGGAGCTCCCGGTTGAAGGAAAGAATAACATTGTAGTAAGGTTGAAAATCGCTGAGGGAAACTTAGATGAGGCTATTGTAATAGCTTATGGGAAAACCTCGAAAAGACTCACCACAGGCAATGTATCAAAAATTGCTTCCCAACAAATAAAAGACCAGCCGGTCACAAATCCGTTAGGTGCTTTATACGGAAGAGTTCCGGGATTAGTCCTTTCTCAATCCAACGGGTTGCCGGGAGCCTCTTTTAATATTCGCATCCGCGGGCAAAATTCCATTGACCAGGGCTCCGAGCCCCTTTTTATCATTGATGGTATTCCATACGCGCCAAATAATACGGGTATAAATGTACTTTCATCAATACTGGACGTCCAAAATGGAAAAGGTATAAGCCCCTTTACAAGTATTGATCCCTCAACCATTGAGAGCATAGAAGTTTTAAAAGATGCAGACGCTACAGCCATATACGGAAGTCGTGGCGCCAACGGAGTAATTCTTATTACTACCAAAAAGGGCAAAGAAGGAAAGACTCAAATAAATTTCTCTGTTAATGCCGGATTCAGTAAGGTGACAAAATATGCAGAGATGATGGATACAAAGGAATATCTGGCTATGAGAAAAGAGGCTTTTAAAAATGATGATATAATACCGAGCACAGACCCAACAGATGCGGGCTTCGCTCCCGATCTGTTGATATGGGATACATCAATTAATACAAACTGGCAGAAAAAATTCATTGGCAATACAGCAAGAAATACCGATGCGATGATTTCTGTTTCAGGAGGTAGTGAGCAAACACAGTTTTTAATTAACGGAACCGTACACCGCGAAACTACGGTTTTCCCTACCGGCTTAAATTATAAAAGGGCAGGTATAAATACCAGTATTAGTCACACTTCCGCAAACAGACGCCTGCAGCTTGAGTTTAGAAATATGTCTTCCTTTGATCAAAACAATCTGATTACAGTGGGCGGATCAAGCTTTGTAAACATGATACCGAATATGCCTGCGTTGATTGACAATAATGGGACGCTTCTATGGGAGTCCGCAGGTATTCAGTTTAATTCAAATCCATACGCTTTTCTTAGAAGTACCTATACAGCCAGCACACAAAATATAATCAATAATATTTCCATCCGCTATCAGCTTTATGAATCTATCGGAATAAAGCTAAATGCAGGATACAACTCAATACACCTCTCAGATAACAGCAGTATGCCTATTGCTATTCAGAATCCCAATAATAACCCAACGGGTAATGCCGGCATAGGTAAAAATCAAATACAAAGCTGGATTATAGAGCCTCAAGTGGAGTATATTACCCAATTTTTAAAAAATAAAATGACCGTGCTCGCGGGTGCATCCTGGCAGGAAAATAAGCAATCATCATCATACACAAAAGCAGAAGGATACACAAGCGATGATCTGCTTGGGTCTTTGGCTGCGGCCCCTACAACAAGAGCGTATAATTCATTTTCGGACTATAAATATCTTGGAGCATTTGTCAGGATCACCAATAACTGGTCTAACAAATATCTCCTGAGCCTCTCTGCAAGAAGAGACGGGTCCAGTAGATTTGGTCCTTCTAAACAGTTTTCAAATTTTGGATCGGTCGGCGCTGCCTGGATTTTCACTAATGAACAATTTTCTGAAGGATTCAATAAGATAGTAAGCTTCGGTAAACTTAGAGGAAGCTATGGCTTAACCGGGAATGATCAGATTGGCAATTATAAATACCTGGATAGCTGGGAGTCTGTTAACTATTCTTATCAGGGGACAGTTGGACTATATCCAACAGGGATATTTAACAATACATATAGTTGGGAGAAAAACAAAAAACTGGAAATATCGCTGGATCTTGGTTTTATTAAAGACAGAATTTCCTTATCAGCAACCTATTTTAAAAATCGTAGTGATAATCAGCTCGTTTCTTACATTTTACCCACCCAAACAGGGTTCACATCTATCATCCGGAATTTTCCTGCTATTGTTCATAATACCGGCATTGAACTGGAGTTAAATAGTAAAATCATAAAAAGCAAGTCGGTTAACTGGAGTGTCAATTTTAACCTGTCTGTTCCCCGGAACAAGCTTGTGTCTTTTACCGGCATTGAATCATCAAGCTATGCGTCTGTGTATGTTGAAAAAAAGGCATTAGATGTTATTTATAAAATAAAGTCGCTTGGTGTAGATCCTGCCACAGGAGTATTTTCTTTTTTAGATGTAAATAAAGATAATGCCATATCAGAGGGATATAGTGGAGATTATGTTGTCGGGAGAGACAATCTGATTAGATACTATGGAGGTTTATCAAGCGAGCTCACTTACAAAAAGGTCCGGTTTAGTGTTCTTTTCGAATTCAGAAGGCAGACTGGTCAAACCCTGTTTTATTCTATTTATCAGGATCAAAGAATAATTCCGGGGACAATGAATAACCAACCCACATATCTGCTAAACCGATGGCAAAAAGCCGGCGACATTACTTCAGTTCAACAGGTGACAACAACTTCTGCTTCAGCCGCGTATGAGCAAACGCCATTTTTTTCAATGTCCGACGGCGTATACGGTGATGCTTCATTTGTGAGGCTGAAAAATGTATCTGTTTCCTACTCCCTGACAGGAAAGCTTACAGATCGCCTGAGACTGGGCGCTTTAAACATATTTTGTGCAGCTCAGAATTTTCTCACATTATCCCGGTACCTGGGGACCGATCCTGAATCTCAGGACTTTTTTTCTGTCTCCCCGCTTAAGACAATAGCATTGGGACTCTCAATGACATTTTAAAATGCATCATTTATGAACCGTATTATATTTATACTATTATTAAATCTCCCGCTTTTAACCAGTTGTAAAAAACTGATTGAGATTGATGGGCCGATAGAAAGCGTTACATCTGAAAAAATATTTGACAATGAAGAAAATGCCACAGCAGCCCTGACAGGTATATATGCACGCATGGGCAGCCTGGGGCTGAGGATCCCGATCATATCAACAGGCGCTATTACAATCAGCACAGGATTAGCATCGGATGAATTGCTCTATACTTCTACGGCAACAGAGGATATGGAATTTGGCAGTAACGAAATATTACCTACTAACGAAACGGTAAGCCAATATTTATGGAGATATGGCTACAACTTTATTTATCATACAAATGCTGTAATTGAAGGTGTCTCCCTGTCTCCCAACATTGCTGAACCTACAAAGAACAAACTAACAGGCGAAGCCAAATTTTTAAGAGCTTATTTAAATTTTTTATTAATAAATATTTTTGGAGATATTCCACTAATTACGTCAACGGACTATAATATCAGCTCCGTTGCAGGGCGGTCACCTTCAGACGAGGTGTATCGCCAGATAATATCAGACCTTGAAGAAAGCAAAAAATATTTAATTACAGACTACCCTGTTGCCGAGAGAGTAAGAGCTAATAATATGGCAGCCTCCGCACTACTGGCCAGGGTATATCTATATAACGGGAATGTTGAATTGGCCGCCCAGAACGCTCAATACGTGATTAATTCCGGTTTGTATTCTCTTAATGCGGATTTGAATGAAACATTTATTTCTTCGAGTAATGAAACAATATGGCAGCTAATGGTTTTTGCAGCCTCTTTGGCAACAGTAGAAGGGTTTAAGTTTATACCATCATCATCTTTGACAACCTTGCCAGCCTATCCAATTACACCTGAATTGATAAATTCATTTGAGCCTGCTGATTTGAGGTATTCCAGTTGGATCAATAACAAAATTGTGAACGGTATCACATACTTCTTTCCTTATAAATACAAAAAGAGGACAAATACCGCCGGAACTCCTGTAACCGAATACAATGTATTGTTGCGCCTTGCGGAGATGTATTTGATTATGGCTGAGTCCATGGCAAAGAAAGGAAATTTAGAAAATTCCATTTACTATCTTAATATCCTAAGACAGCGGGCAGGCCTTCCTGATCTGGAATCAGGATTAACAGAAGCAGAGGTTCTTGACGCTATCGAATCAGAGAGACGACATGAACTTTTCGTAGAATGCGGTCATCGCTGGTTCGACTTAAAAAGAACCAAAAGGGCTGATGAAGTGCTAAGCATAATGAAACCGGGTTGGCAGCCTACAGATACGCTTTTCCCAATTCCCAAATCAGAAATTCTTTCTAATCCTCATTTAATTCAAAACGAAGGTTACTGATCAGCATACAAGAATTTACCACAATATCCCTAAAAGGCATTGCGTAGAACCATATAGTATAATCCGGAAGTGGATATACGGGTACGTACATGGTTATTTATCTCCCAACGTCGTAAATATTTAGCAATGAAGCATAGACATCTTTCTTATTGTTTTATTGGGGCAATCATTCTTTTAATGGCGTTTCCTTTCTCCTCAAAAGCGCAGGTTGCTATAGGGGAAATGTGCCCAAATGTTAAAATCAAAGGAATTGAGAACTATCCAGGTAAAGAAGCCAATATGGCTGACCTTAAAGGCAAAGCAGTAATACTGATTTTCTGGTCCACACGGTGCAGCGAGAGCTATTCATCCTTCAAAAAGTTTGATTCCATCCAGGCAAAGTTTAAGCATAGCCTTCAAATCATTCTTGTATCCCGGGAAAGCAAACAAAGAATTGATAAAGTATTAGGAGAACAACTTTTACAAGGTGTTTCAATTCCATATGTTACAGAAGATACTGTTTTTAATCACCTGTTCCCGAATTTTCTTGTGCCTCATCAGATATGGATGGATTCCAATGGAATAGTTAGGGCAATAACAGGCGGCGGGCATTTAACGACACAAAATATCAACCTGTTGATTAATGGAAACGCTTTAGAAAATATACCAGTTAAACGGGATAACCTTGAATATCGTAACTCCGGATTTGATACTCCGCTGGCAGGAATTGAATTTAAAGAAAACAAAAAAAATCTTCTTTTCTACTCTTATTTTTCACAATACCGGCCGGAAATAGGGGGTGGCTATAGAATGCCTTTTCCTGATAGTGCTTCAGGGGTTATCCAGGTAAGAGTGACTAACTCTTCAGTCAAAACTTTGTACGAAGTCGCATATTCAGGTGATTTTAAGAACGGAGATCCCATCGTGATGTCCTTTTTTAAGGATAGCACAAAGTTGTTGCCTGACTTTGTGGAAATGAAAAATATTTTTTGTTATGAATTATTCGCAAGCGACACTTCTTATTCCGGCTTTCTCTATAAAATGAGGAACGACCTGGATATGCATTTAGATATAGAAAGCCGGCTGATAAGCTTTCCTATGGATTGCTATGTTGTAAAACGTATCCCCCAAAATCCCATTCAAAGAACGGAACGGCTTTCAAAACCTGAAGTGGTATTTGAAAAGAATAGGATAAAAATGAAAAATGTATCATTTCATTATGTTGTATTAAAGCAACTGGAAGATTTATTAAAGAAAACAATTGTCGATGAATCCGGGTATAACGGGAAGCTTGATTTTGAGATTCCTGTTCAATATGGGAACTTAGGTGAGTTAAATAAATTTATCAGGGCCTTTGGCTTTGAGGTTCACCCGGAAAAAAGGCTTATGCAGGTTGTAGGGCTTTTCGACAGACCATAGAATTTCGCAAATGAGGGATAATTTAGAAAGTAAGCTGTTTGTGAACAGCCTACTTTCCTGGTTTTTAGCGTAGGTTAGCTTTTTTGAATTATCTCTGTTGGGCTGCCGACAGGCTGTTCTTCACCCTCTTCGCCCGAGATCTGTGAATATCCTTTGGCACATGACTTTCCCGCACCACTGCACTGTCCCGCTTCCATTGTAGTCTTAGTAGCTGGTCCAAGATAAGTGCCAGCCGGGTCACTGAACCAGTGTAATGTAGGGTCAATGCTTTTATGTGTAGCAATTCCCGCTGTAAACGCGGACGCTGTAAACGCGATAATTGCAGCAGCTACTGCAAATACAGATAATTTTGCTTTTTTCATTTTATTTTGATTTTATTGATAAGAATTTTTCCGTCCGGAAGATTTTGCAGATAGTTTAACTGACCGTTGCGTATAGAGTCCAAAAGTGGCAACCACAATAAAAAACAGATTAAAAAAAATATGTTGCTTCCATGAAAGTGAATTTATTACGCCTCCGCAATGGCAGGGAAGATCTGAGTTGGTTAGCAGGCTTATTGAAAGATAAGCAATAAAAATGCATAGTGTTACCAAAGAAACTACAAGGCCAGCCACTCTTGTGTGCTTAACAATCATTAAAACAGCAAGAAGCAATTCAAATATTGGAAGTGTCAAGGCGAAAATATCACGGTATTTTTTTATTACGGGCACATTAATAAGTTGGATGCGAAAAACATCCTGCTGAAGTAGTTTGCTGGCACCTGCATAAGTAAACAGCAATACCATAAGAGATGTGCAGAGATCTGACAATATTATATTCAGGGAGGCTTTTCTCATACTGCAAGCTTTATGCTCCAAAGATCAATTATGAAATAGACTTTTTTTCTAAAATATTGTTTGCAAGTAGAGCTGAAAGTTTTGCAATCAGGATTATTTTCGTCTCAGTTCTCCAGGTGTAGTGCCAAAGTTCCTTCTGAAAGCAGTAATAAAGTTTGTTGTAAGCGGATAACCGACAAGGTTGCTTATTTCTTTTATAGGCTTATTTGTATTCAATATGAGTTCACGGCTATACTGAAGCTTTTGCTCCTGCATCCATTGTCCTATACTGGTATTAAAGTATTGGCGAAATCCTTTTTTAAGCTTGTACTCATTAAGCGTTACGAGCCTTGCCAGTTTTTTTATGGATGGAGGTTTACTGGCAATATGTTTCAGCAATATTTTTCTAGCCTCGTGAATGCGTTCTACTTCCCAGGGAGTAAAAGATAATTTATTCGTATCCTGATTGAAAGCGTTTTCAAGCATATGATACAATAATTCCCTGACTTTTAGGTCGAAGTAGAACTGCCTGCTGGTTTCATTATAAGGGCAATATAGAAGTTGATTAATTATTTCTTTAATAGTAACGGACAGCCAAAACGGCTTTTTTGTAACCAACATACAGGGATTAGCGTCAATAACTGATTTTAAATCCGGGAAATAAGGAACGAGCTCCTGCAGTAAAAGCGGCGAGTAAAATATATCCAACATCCGGAGTTCTTTCCCTTTTTCAAAGAAAGAACTCCAATCCGATGGCTGTGTATAAAAACAACAGTATTGTCCTTCTTTTAATTGGGTTTCTCCGAAACTAAGCCTCTCTTTTTGTATGCTACCCTTAATCATAAGGTTACCGTACAAGCCTTCTGCATGTATCCAGCCTTTTGCATAAAACCTTCGCAAAAATTTCCCAATAATAAATCTTATGTCATATTCTTCTCCACGTAGTTCCTGAAGTACTAATTCCGAATGTTGTGACTGAGCCGAATAACAAAGAGAGCCCGCTAATACAGGACCGGTATAGTTATCTGGCAAATCTTCACTGAGCGCAAATATTTCTCCATTTTCTGATGACAGGCTAAATATGCTTTTCATATACCAAGAGGTTTAAAGGGATTAGTTATACAAATTGGCTCAGGTGATTACCTTAAATCAAATTGTATATATCAAATGTAGTACTCCTCAGGTATAAAGGAATATTTAAGCTATTTCTCTTTTTTTCCGAAGTTGGGTATGATATGACGAGCTATAGGCATAAAATGCAGGCCGGGCGGGCCAAAACCGGACAGGGGAAGGGCGTTAATGTAGCTTTGGCGACTCCTGCCAAAGAAAACAAAGGGAGCGCAGGCAGATCTTTTATCACGCCTGAATAGGGTTTGCTGTTTAACGGAATCGCATATTTTTTTCTATACCACGAATTCCAGCGCCCCGCAGAACGCGGGATGATTTTTGGATACAATAAAGAAGCCACAAATGCACGAATGGGCACGAAGGCATTAGTGTAAATTCGTGCATTAGTGGCTTACTTTGCTCTGCAAGACAAATTGTTGTCTCTAAAAATCATCCTGCCGCACAGGGCACTGGAATTTGTGGCTGTTTCACGTTATGGCTGTTTGTTCTCGCAGGCCTCTTGCTGTGCACAATTATGCCTGCCGCGATATGGGTGTATGTTCTTTTTAAATTGCTGAGAACCTAAAAAGACAAGCAGGCTGCTGAAAGTAATGGCTGCTGCGATAAATACCGTTAGTATCCTGTATTTCCATTGCATGTTATACTATTTTTCTGTTGATGAAGATGATGAAAACCTGCTCCTGCAACCTGGTGAAAGATTGGCTTTGAACCGGTTGTATTCTTCCTCGCTCATATTCCTGATATGGTCGGCAAATGCAGTACGTCCTTCTGCGAACCTGCGGCCAAACCGGCGGCGTCCTGCAAAGAGGCTGAACATTATACCGGTGATCAATAGAAAGACTGTAACACGCAGTACAAAAAAAGGAATAAAAAATAATGCGGCGCCCAATAATATACCTGCCAGTACAGGTTTAATAATTCCCCGTTTCATAATTATTTGTTTTAATTGTTCAGAAACTGTTTGTATTGAAGACGGGGTTGTGGCTGTTTTACTTTATGTCTGCACAACATTTTTGAAAGAAGGTATTAAACTCTCCCCGCATCCTTAGTATAACTACTTACCATCGCCGATCAATACTCTTACTCCTTTGAGTGAATACTCTAAGATTTAAAGCCTGATACAATTTCAGGTATAGCTTACCGTTAGAAGCCTGCTCTTTGTTGCGATATATACTTCGCATATCCGTTACAGTGAGCTTTAAATAACCTGTAAACCTAAATTTATTCTCATGAGCATGATTTCTAAATCACGGTATCTGGCGGTTGCTCTTTCCGCATTTGTTTTCTTTTCCTGTAAAAAAGATGATACACCCGCGCCTGCTCCCCCGGAGCCTACGCTTTTTGAAAAAGTTCAGGGACGCTGGGACGCAACAGTGGAGCCCGTTGGCAGGATTGCATCATCATCCAATGCTTCTCATAAAAGCCTTGAAATGCCCCGTGTGGCTTCTGTTTCATTCTTTGAAGACAGCTCTTACATCCTGGTATTTAATTATGGCAAAGCGTACTACGGTAAATTAAGCGTCATTGACAGCGCCTCTTTTGATTTTAAAGACTTTGGACCAATAAGCAATATACAGATCACAGCCGATTCTATAAGCTTTAGCTATGTATATAATGAAACTCAGTTCTCTGCAAAAGCCGGCAAAGCTGACGATGTTGCTGTTGCAGATGCGCAAAAGCCTTTGTTGAAAACCTGGGTGATGGCCAATGAAGAAGATGGTGCAGCATATTATGAAGAACAAGAGGCCGAAGAAGGCAACGTAAAGTTCCTGTTTACCTCTGCAGGACTTTTCCTGGCAACAAATAACAACGGTGAAACCTGGACAGCACAAAACTGGAAATGGCATCCGGATGCTGCTAATGCAGTGGTACTCTATAATGGTAGCGCTGATGATATCAATTATAACGTCTATTATAAAATAGTTGAGCTTAGCAATTCATCGCTGAAGGTGGAGCAAACTGTGATTGAAGAGGAGCAGGAACCTTCTGTTGCAGCCACATACGTATTTAACGCCGTTAAGTAATTCCTTTTCTTCAACAATACATACAACAGCTGCCGGGAAGCATATTTCCCGGCAGTTTCATTTATTTCCCCTTAAGGCTGCTTGTAATACAGCATTTTGAACCCGATCCTTTCTCTTTCCTCCCAGCTTTTTTCCTCCCGCTTTTCTTCGAGCAGGTTACCAAGCGCTGCAAATAATGCGGTAAGCCGGTCATCGTGGTCGGCGATCTGCGCTTTCAATGCATTCAACTGCTCTTCCAGCGCTATATGATCCAGCAGCAGCCTGCGCGCTTCCACAAAAGCTCTCATGATCGCTATGTTCATTTGTATCGCCTTATCGGAATGTAATACACTGCTGAGCATGGCAACACCCTGCTCTGTAAAGGCGAAAGGCAGGTAGCGGTTGCCTCCCCTCGGACTTGAGGTGCTTAAACTGCACCTCAAACCATCCAGTTCATCTGTTGTTAATTCAAACATGAAATCCGGCGGAAATCTTTTGACATTCTGCCTTACCGCACGTTTCAGGTATTTTGTCTCGATCTCATACAATGCCGCAAGGTCGGCATCAAGCATCGCTTTGTGACCCCGTATGTTGTAAATCCTGTTTTGAATCCATTGTAACTGCATAGCTGTTCACTGTTTAATCCTGTCCGTAATTATATCCATTTTAAAAGTACAATTTTTCGTTAGAATACTAAAATATTTAGTAAAATAATTGCCGGGCCAGGATATACCCATGGAGCCTCCTTCGGGGAGGTAAATGCATCCCATCCGCCGTATCCGTTTATCTTTGCCGGATGTATTATATAGTGCTGGGGCTTTTATACCTGTTTTCCTTTTTGCCATTGTGGGTAATATACCGGTTATCTGATGGTATCAGCTTCATACTCACTTATGTAATCCGCTACAGGAAAGGGGTGCTGATGAAAAATCTCAGCATTGCATTTCCCGAAAAAACGCGGGCGGAGAAAGAAAAGATCATCAAAAAATTCTACAGGAACTTTACCGACAATTTTCTTGAAGCTATCAAGCTGCTTTCCATGCCGGAAAAAAGTCTCCGTAAAAGAGTGCAGTTCGATCCGGCTATTTTCAGGGAACTGTATGCCACGGGTAAAAGCTGCCAGGTGATGCTGGGACATAACTTCAACTGGGAATGGGTGAATGTAAGGGTTACCAGGGAGCTTCTCTACCCGTTTTTGGTAGTATATATGCCAATAGGCAATAAGCTGGTGGACAGGTTGTTCAAGCATTTCAGGGAGCGCATGGGCAGCAGGCTGCTCCCGGCAACCCGGATGAGAGAAGCGATGATGCCATACCGGAATACACAATACCTGCTGGCGCTGGTAGCAGATCAAAACCCGGGAAGACCCGAGAAATCTTACTGGATAAGCTTTTTTGGGAAGATGACCCCTTTTGTAAGCGGTCCCGAAAAGAATGCAAGGTTCAATAATATACCTGTGGTGTTCGCAAGGTTCTACAAGCCGGAGAGAGGGCATTATATTGTTGAAACAAAGCTGGCGTCTCTCACTCCCCGGGACATGAAAGACGGAGAGCTGACCCTGCAGTATGTACGCTACCTGGAGGAAGTGATCCGCAAGCAACCGGAAGTATATCTCTGGAGCCACAACCGCTGGAAATTTGACTACAAAGAGGAATATGCCAAATGGAAGGTAGAGGACGGGGAGCAGCAGGTGAATGGTGAATGGGCAAAGGTGAATGGTGAATGAGACGGCAAACATCAAAGGTGAGACAAGAAACGTGAGAAGACAAACGCCAAAGGTGACAGGCGTAACCTGTGACTTGAAACCTGTAACCTGAAACCTCGTTTTGTTCTTTCCTCTTCCAAGTTGTATTTTACAGCCCGTGCAACATGAATCGCATTCCTTTTGGTACTCTTTCCGGAAAAGGCTGGTCAGGAACAGCGGCGCTGTTTTCGGGCTTATTATCATTGCTGTTGCATGCGCCACGGGGGCGATGGCTTATTATATTGCACCCGATCATTCCCCCGATGCCAACCGGATCATTCTTGAGATAAGCGGGAAAAAGCCGGGGCTTACCATGCAGTTCCTTCTTTTGCCCAAAGAAAAAAAAGTAAACCAGGCGGGTTGGTTTGACAGGCTGATGAACGGACAGGAAGATAGTTTCATTTATTTACCGGTACAGTCGTGGCAGATAAAGAAGGACAGTATTATTGTGGAGAAATATGTTGATGACGGCATCACTGAACGGCAGGGCTATCTCCTAAACAACATACAGGCCGTATCGCACGATCTGGTAGTACAAAAAACCTTCTGGCTGGGGACAGATAAGTTTGGGAGGGATATTGTAAGCCGCCTTATTATAGGCGTTCGTGTGAGCCTTGCTGTTGGACTGATAGCAGTAGTTATTTCTTTAACCATTGGCATTACCCTCGGACTGGTGGCAGGTTATTTTGGCGGCACTCCGGATAAGGTCATTATGTGGTTCATCAATGTAGTATGGAGTATACCTACACTGCTGCTGGTCTTTGCCATCACGCTGGCGCTGGGCAAAGGTTTCCTGCAGGTATTCATAGCTGTGGGGCTTACACTTTGGGTGAATGTGGCAAGGGTGATACGGACGCAGGTATTCAGCATAAGGGAATTACAATATATTGAAGCTGCAAAGGCGCTTGGCTATACCAATGCCAGGATCATTATCCGTCATGTGCTTCCAAATGTATTAGGGCCGGTAATGGTAATAGCCGCTTCTAATTTTGCAAGCGCCATCGTTATTGAGGCGGGGCTGAGCTTTCTCGGTGTGGGTGTGCAGCCGCCCCAGCCGAGCTGGGGACTGATGATCAAGGAAAATTACAATTTTATCATTACGCATAACCCGCTTTTAGCCATAGCCCCGGGCATTTGTATCATGATACTTGTATTAGCCTTTAATCTTTTAGGCAACGGGCTGCGCGATGCGCTCGATGTAAGAGGAAAGCTGTGATCAGCCTACAGGTTTCAGGTACTTACTTCTTACCACTTACCCCTTATCACTTACCACGTACTTCCTACTACTCTCCCAGAGGCGCCACCTGTACATTGCGGTTAAATCCTTCTTCGAGGGAGATCAGGGTTTCGGTACGTTCAATGCCCTTGATCTTTTGAAGCTCATCATGCAGCACATGCCGGAGCTGTGCAATATCGCGGCATACGATCTCTATGAACATACTGTAATTACCCGTGGTATAGTTAAGCCTTACGATCTCAGGAATTCTCTTCAGCTCTTTGGCAACAGTGTCGTACAGGGAGCTTTTTTCAAGATAGATGCCAACAAAAGCAGTGATGTCATAACCAAGCTCCTTAAGCTCAACGTTCAGCCTGGTACCTTTTACAATACCGCTTTCCTGCAGCTTTTTGATCCTTACATGAATAGTCCCTCCGGATACAGACAGGTTCTTGCCCAGGTCGGCATAAGAGATCCCAGCGTCATCCATCATCGCCGAAATTATCTGCAGATCTAATTTGTCTAAATTCAATTTCGTTGACATTTGATGCTGATTTTTTAAAATACACTACATAATAACGATTTTTTTTCAGATAAAGCAGCAATAAACATTATATTTTTCGAAAAATACGAATATTATCCGTTTGTTTTATGTAAAGCCCGGGGTGAAAAATGATAGTCAGCATACTAACTCCACTCTTCCCATTTCTTGTCGGCAGATTTATTTACACGGGCGGCGATAATTACGCTGATCTCATACAGCAGGATGAGCGGTACGCATACTACCATCTGGCTTCCCCAGTCTGGCGAAGGAGTGATGATGGCGGCTATTACCAGCAAAGCCACATAGGCATATTTGCGGTACGTCCTGAGAAAGCCGGCGGTGAGCAGCCCGATGCGGGCCAGCAGCCAGGAAGCCATTGGCAATTCAAACGCGATGCCTGAGCCCAGTGTAATATCTATCAGCGAATCCAGATAATCTCCCAGCATAGGCTTATATTCCAGCATCTGACGTGTACCTAATGTATAGTTATATAAGAAGTTGAACGTAAAGGGCGCCAGCATAAAATACCCGAAAGCCGCCCCGATAAAAAAGAAAAAAGAAACCCAGAAAATTATGCCTCTTGTATGCTTCAGCTCCTGCTCTTTTAATGCAGGCTTTACAAAGCGCCATACCTCCCAGCACAGGTAAGGGAAAGCCACTATGATGCCGCCTACTGCTGCAATGGAAATACTGGACATAAACGTGCCGCTCACTTCGGTTACCTGCAGCTTCATGTTGATGGGTGGCATACATAAAGATTCACCCATGCCCAGCTTATGGCTTAAAGAACAAAGCACGCGGTAAGAAATGAAATCGGGCTGGGTCGGTCCGATAATTACATTATCATATATCCAGTCAATATAAATAAAGATGAGGATTGCGAAAATCAAAATAGCAAAAACGGAACGGACAATATGCCAGCGAAGAGCCTCAAGGTGATCAATAAAACTCATTTCCGAGTCGTCCGATTCCTTTTGCCCCCTGATACGTTTAAAAAAGCTGCTCCTTTGCGATTCTACTGCCAATGCATAAAAATTGAGGTAGCAAACCTAATGAAAAAATCAATCTCACCGCCTTATAGTTAATAGCACATTAACATTATCTGCATTGCTGCAGGAAAATGCTATGCTGTGGAAACGGCTTTGCCCACATTGCCGGTTCTCTTTAATTTACCCCAGCCCTGCAGTTCCCCCTTAATGGCTTTCACAAAAGACCTGAGTAAAATATAATACATAAGCTGCCTGTATACCAGGCGCTGGGGTATCATCCATGCCAGCTTGCCGTAAGATTCTTTCTCAAATAAAAAAGCAATAGCGGCACCGGCAATATCCACCAGCATAAAAATGCCATAATACAAGAGAATAGAACCTATATCGGCAGGTAAAATGTGCATTCCCGCCGCAATAAGGCTTACGATCAGCACAAGATCGGCTAAGGGCGCAAGGAAGGGCAGTACGATCTGGTAGATCAGTATATTGGGCAGAGCCACTGTACCCAGGGTTTTGTAGCCTGTATTAAAGCATGCGTCGCGGTGCTTCCAGAAAGCCTGCATTACACCAAAGCTCCAGCGAAAACGCTGCTTTAAAAATCCCCTCAGCGTTTCGGGCGCTTCGGTATAGGAGATTGCCTCTGTACAGTTTCTTACGGCATAACCCGACCGCAGCAACCGTATGGTGAGGTCGCAGTCCTCGGCAAGGGTATCGGAAGTAAACATACCTGCATCCACAACAGCTTCTTTCCGGAAGGCGCCTATTGCTCCCGGCACTACCGTAATGCAGTTCAGCAGGTCAAAAGCCCGCCGGTCAAAATTCTGTGCGGTGATATATTCGATGCTCTGCCAGCGGGTGAGCATATTCACTTCATTGCCTACCTTTACATTTCCTGCCACGGCGCCTGTTGTCACCCCGGATTTTTCGTCCGCTAAAAACTTTTTCATGAGCCGGGACACCGCATCTTTTTTCAACTGGGTGTCTGCATCTATACATACTATAAAAGGCGATGCGCTAAGGGTAATGCCATAATTGAGCGCCGATGCCTTTCCTCCGTTGGATTTGGTAAGCACTCTTACTTTCGGGTTGCCGGCAAAGGCTGCCGATACTTTTTCAAAGGTTTTGTCTGAAGACCCGTCATCCACGAAAATAATATCAAGCGAAGGATAATCCTGGTTTAACAGGCTGGAGACCGTTCTTACAGCATTTACCTCTTCATTAAAGGCCGGAATGATCACGGATACTGCCGGGACGGCGCTGTTTTGCACAAAGCCGGTAGCTCCGGCGGCTGACCGCTGTTCTTTTCGGTTTTGAATATAAGCGATAATGCCGATGATGATCATCCTGCCTACAGACAGGGCTATGCCCACAAGAAAAAGCGAAAAGATCACCTGTCCTGCCCAGTAAGTGGCTTCTGCCAGGAAAAAATTAAGGTTGATCAGCCATGCATCTTTACTTGGCGGCATTGAAGGCATCACATCGTCCCTTGTTTTGCCCATAAGATTGGCAATGCTGGTAAACCGGTATCCTTTGCTTTTAAAATAACTGATGATGCGGGGCAGCGCTTTTATGGTCTCTTCTCTAGTATCCCCGCCTGCATCGTGGAGCAGGATGATGCTCGCCCCCCTTTCCTCCACGGAGCGGATAGTCCGTCCGACAATAGTGTCTGCGCTTACCCCCGGCTCCCAGTCCATAGGGTCAATGCTTTCGCCTATGGTAATATAGTTCTGCTCACGGCTGCGGGCGATAGGCTCCAGCTCTTCATAGGTATGCGGCTCCGAGTCGGCATTATAGGGTGCACGAAACAAAACCGTGGAATGCCCGGTAACGCTTTCTATCAGCAGGCGGGTGAGCTTCATTTCAAGACCGGCGCGCCTCGGGGTCATTTTAGCCACATTGCCATGTGTGAAGGTATGATTGCCGATCTCATACCCGCTTTTGAAGATGCGCTGAATAAGCGGGATATTCTTTTCTGCCTGGATACCCACAACGAAAAAAGCCGCCGGTACTTTTTCTCTTTCAAGAATATCAAGTATCTGCGGTGTCCAGCGGGCGTCGGGACCGTCGTCAAAAGTGAGTATCAGCTTATGGCCGGGCCCCGGCCTGGAAGTATCTTCTGCAAACTTCTGGATGACGAAGCCCGAAGGTATTTGTTCGTATTCCTGTTCAGCGATCAGCTGCTCGGTAGTGTCCACCGTGATCTTTATTTTGCCGGGATGAGGCGTATATACAATATCCAGCACTTCTCCTTCTCCCTGGTAGCTTACATCATTTTCAATAACAGGAATAGTGTCGAGAAGATTGTAATTGAACGGGTGCTTTGCAAGCGCATTACTGCTGAGGTCAAGCGGGTAAAATTTCCATAAACGCCGGTCCTCACTGCCGAGGCGCCAGAGTGCCGTACCGGCTGTAGTATAATCGTCGCTGAAGCGGAGCACATTAAAGGTGGTGGCGGCATCTGTGAACCACACTTCGTGATCAACCCTTTGTTCGCTGCTGTCCTCTTCCTCCTCCTCGGTGGTATAGCTGTAATGAAGGTTATAATTATTATTGTCAAAATCAATAGTGGCTTTGGCTATTTTAGCCCGGTTAATTGCTTCTGCATAGCTGATGCTTTCTCCATACATCCTGCCATCGCTATCCCTGCTCCAGTCGTACCCGTAGGCAGCGAGCCCCAATATTATTTTAGAAGGGTCAATCTTTTTTGCCGTTTGATCCATCATTTCTTCAATCCATTTCTGATCGCATATTGGCCCGGGGCTGCCCTTGTCATAATGTTGATCATAAGCCATCACCACGATGTAGTCATTGTATGCAGAGAGCCGTTTCAGGTCATAGTCATCGTTCTGGGGAGCAATATCCATAGTCAGCAGCAAGCCTTTGGCATGCAGCGCCTTATACAGCGCTTCCTCGAAGCTTACAAGCTGTTCGCGGGCGCCCTCCCCGAGCTCTTCAAAATCTACGTTAATACCCTGTAGTCCGTAATGCTGCAAAGTATCTGTTAGCTTTTGAATGAACTTCTGCTGTATTGCCGGGCTGCCGAGGATACTGTGCAACAGGCTGCCGTCGAAATCTGCAACTTCTTTTTTGGAGTTAAAGTTGGAAAGCATGGGCAGGATGCGCAGCCCGTTTCTCCGCATAACGGCCAGGCTTGCACTGTCCATACGGTTTTGTAATCCTGAATGATCATTGGAATCAATAAAAAACCATTCAGGAAAAATGGTATTGAGCTTATTTGCATTTTGTTCCAGCGATCTTAGTGCTGCACCGGTATTATCCCAGGGAGTATAGAAGGCTGCTCTTATAAAATTCCCGGATGTAAAATTCCCGGCACGAACAGTATCTTTATGTTTTTTATACCTGTTTTCCAGAAAGTTTTTAAAGCCCTTATATTTTTTATTCCGGGCTGAAGTAAAAGTGAAAGGATTAGAAGGATCTAATTTGTCGGCAAATATTTTGGATTTTGCTTCCAGCGCCGGGAGCGAAGGGTTATATCCGCGGATAAGCGCAAGTACCAGTATGATCAGCAAAAAAAAGGCTATTGCGGAAAATATGCGTGCGCCCCATTTGAATTTTTTCCATCTTGAAGGGGTGGCAGCCTGGAAGATCTGTCGGTTATCAGGAGACATATTACAGGATTAATAAGGATAATTCCATGGTGTCTGAGGCAATTCTCTCAAAAATCGTAACTTTTCGAAAACACAGGCAGCAAAAAAAGAAATAGAGGAGCATCCTGAACCTCCAAACAAAAAAGGAGTCCTCTATTCCTTATTAACCGACTACATTTAAAATGTTTTAATCCTGGTGTGCTATATAAAATATAACGGGTGTAAATTGAAAAATAATTTTTTCCAGAACAAAAAATTACCGCCGGTTAACGCTACCTTAACCTGTGTTAATCGCTTGTAAACCGCCAGCAGCCTGCTTAACCGGGGGTTAACAATAAAGCGCTGCAGAGAATAATTTTTTAAAAGAATTAAAAACATATTTGTGGCCATTAATTTTTATAAAGGCTTTGGTATGCGTTCTGCCACTTTGAAATGGATTGTGCTTACAGGCTGTGTGGTGATAGCGCTGATCATCAGCACCCAGCTTTACTGGCTCAAGCATATTTATGAGCTGGAGCAGCGGCAATTCAGGACCAACGTGGTGAAAAGCATCAGGGGGCTTTTTGAAGATATTGATCTTTCAGTGGATCCCGCGAGCCATCTCAAACAAATTATCACTGAGCAGCCCGATCCGAATACCTTTATTATCAAAGCAGATACGCTGCCTCCCAGGGATACGCTGTTATATTATCTAACCCACGAGCTTACTGATTTTGACGTGATCACAGAATGTATTGTAGGGGCCTACGATACAAAAAAGCAGTCTTATATATATAAGGGATTTATCGGGTCAACGCATGCCCAGGTAGCGCCAGATCCTGTCAGCCTGCAGGTATACCCGGCAGACTATCATTATATCCTGCTGCATTTTCCTGACAGGGGAAAATATATTCTTGCTCAAATGAATTTCTGGATCATCGGAAGTGTTATTCTCATACTGGTATTAACAGGGCTTGCCGTCAGCCTGTTTTACTTTTATAAGCAAAAATTCCTGGTAGAGATCCAAAAGGATTTTGTGAACAATTTCACCCACGAGTTTAAAACACCGCTTGCGGTGATGAAGATAGCCTCGGAAGTGCTTGCCCAGCCCGCTATAGTGAAGCAGCCGGAAAGAATGGAAAAATATACTTCTATTATTAAGCACGAAACCGAGCATTTGCAAAGCCAGGTAGAGCGCTTATTAAAGATGGCAGTATCAGAACAGCGGGATCTGCCTGTAGAAATGCAGTCTTTTTCTGTAAAAGAACTGATAGACCAGGCATTGGCAAAGCTGCAACCTCTTATAGAAGCCAGTGGCGCCAAAGTTGGCGTTAAGCTGGAGGAGGAAGATGTGCAGATCACCGCGGATAAAACGCATCTTGAGCTGGCCATAGTGAACCTTATTGAGAACGGCATTAAATATTCAAGCTCCCCCTCTATTCTTATTGAAGCGGGGAAAAATGAGGCGGAAAGCTTTATCGCGGTAAAAGACAACGGGGTGGGAATAGACCGAAGGTATTACAAGCATATATTTAAAAAATTTTACAGGGTCCCCACAGGAGATATCCATAACGTAAAAGGTTTTGGTTTAGGGCTTAATTTTGTAAAGAAGATCGTAGATGCCCATAACGGGAAGATTGTAGTAAACAGTGTTCCCGGGATCGGAACGGAGTTCAGGATTATTTTACCTGTTTAAATGTATACACCATGCAACCGATTAAAGCCAAAGTATTGCTTGCCGAAGATGACCTCTCACTGGGATATGTGATCAAGGACAACCTGGAACAGGATGGTTACCAGGTAGTGTTGTGCCCCGACGGGGAAGAAGCACTCCATCATTTTCAAAAAGAAGAGTTTGATGTTTGCCTGCTGGACGTGATGATGCCTAACAGGGATGGCTTTAGTGTGGCAAAAAAAATCCGGCAGAAAAGCGATATTATACCTATCCTTTTTATTACAGCCAAATCTATGGAAGAAGACAGGCTCAAGGGCTTTGCTACAGGCGCGGACGACTATATTACCAAGCCATTCAGCATGAAAGAGCTCCTTGCCAGGATTGACGTATTCTTAAGGAGATCAAAAAAGCTTTACTCCGACCAGGTACAGGAGTTCAAACTCGGGAAGCTCCGTTTTTCGTATACCGACCTGAAAATATCCAATGGTAATGAAGACTCCAGCCTTACGCAAAAGGAAGCCGACCTCCTCAAGTTTTTGTGCGAGCATCGCAACCATATTTTGAGGAGGGAGGAAGTGTTACTTAATGTATGGGGCAAAGACGACTATTTTTTAGGGCGCAGCATGGATGTTTTTATTACCAAGCTCCGGAAGCATTTCAAGGCCGATCCTAACGTGAACCTTGAAACCATACATGGCGTCGGATTCCGCTTCAACACACCTGATTAACCACCGGTTAACACTCGTTAAGTGCCGCTTAACCAAAGCTGGATGCACCTTTGCTTCTATTTAAAAAAAAGCAGGCGGTGCAACAAACTTTATATCCGGCTATATCGTTATGTACTGCGCCTGACGGCAGAATCCCTATTAATCATTTATGAAAAGAATTATCCTGGCAGCTACCTTGTTTGCCCTTGTTCACCAAACCGCGTGCACCTCCTCTGCTGAAGAAAAAAATGTGCGCAACGAAGAAAACACACAATATATCGTTACCAATCCTTTACAGGCAGACACTTCTTTCACCAAAGAATATGTTTCGCAAATAAAATCGGTAAGGAACATTGAAATACGGGCCCAGGAGAAGGGCTTTCTTCAGAATATTTATGTGGATGAAGGCCAGTTTGTAAAAGCCGGGCAACTGTTGTTCAAGATCATGCCTAAAATATATGAGGCGGAACTGCAGAAATCCGAAGCCGAAGCCAGGCAGGCTGAAATAGAGCTCAACAATGCAAAGACACTTGCAGATAAAAATATTGTTTCAAAAAACGAGCAGGAAATGGCCCAGGCAAAGCTTGACCAGAGCAAAGCCGAGATCGCCCTGGCAAAAATCCACCTGTCTTTTACAGATATAAGAGCCCCGTTCGACGGCTTCATAGATCGTATCCCCAAGAAATTAGGTAGCCTGATTGATGAAGGGGAGCTATTGACCAGCCTGTCGGACAACAGCCAGATGTTCGCTTATTTTAATGTATCGGAGCCGGAATACCTGGATTACAAAACCAATATCACAAACAGGGGCGACAGTAAAGTAACCTTAATGCTGGCCAATGGGCAACCACTTTCGTATAAAGGAGAAGTGGAAACTATTGAAAGTGAATTTGACAATGAAACCGGCAATATCGCTTTCAGGGCAAAATTCCCTAACCCGGACAAGCTGCTGAGAAATGGTGAAACAGGTAAAGTGCGTATGACCGTACCTGTGAGAGACGCACTGATCATCCCTCAAAAGGCAACGTATGAAATACAGGACAAAAAATATGTTTTTGTGGTAGACAAGAATAATGTAGTAAGATCTAGGGAGATCATTGTCCGCGGAGAGCTGCCTGATATCTATGTAATAGAAAGCGGGCTGTCGGCAGGGGATAAAATATTGCTTGAGGGCGTGCAGAAAGTGAAAGACAACGACACTATTAAATATACATACGAAAAGCCGGAAGATATCATATCCCACCTTAGATTAAAGTCGGAATAATCAGAACCATCTCAATCAGCACAGCTCAATGTTTAACAGATTTATACAACGCCCGGTACTATCTATAGTCATTTCGCTAATCATTGTTTTCCTGGGAGCGCTCGCCATTACCAGCCTGCCTGTAACGCAGTTCCCGTCTATATCGCCACCTAAAGTAACTGTGGTAGCAGATTACCCGGGGGCAAACAACGAGTTAATGATCAAGTCGGTGGTCATTCCTTTGGAACGGGCGCTTAATGGTGTTCCCGGCATGAAATACATCGCATCGGATGCAGGTAATGATGGCGAAGCCGAAGTGCAGGTGATATTTAACCTGGGAACAGATCCCAACCAGGCATCACTGAATGTGCAGAACCGGGTGGCCTCTGTGGTAAACAAATTGCCGCCCCTGGTAATACGCGAAGGCGTGAAAATCACCCGCGAAGAGCCTAACATGCTGATGTATATTAACCTCTTCAGCACCGACACCAGCGCAGATCAGAAATTTCTTTTCAACTTCGCCGATATCAACCTCCTCTCTGAGCTGAAGCGTGTAGACGGGGTTGGCTTTGCCGATATTCTTGGCAACCGTGAATATGCCATGCGTATCTGGCTGAAGCCCGACCGTATGCTGGCATATAAGATATCAACCGATGAAGTAATGGAAGCGCTGGCAGCCCAAAGCCTCGAAGCTTCGCCGGGCAAGACGGGTGAAAGCTCGGGTAAAAGATCGCAGTCATTCGAATATGTGTTGAAATATTCCGGAAGATTTACCACAAAAGAGCAATATGAGAATATTGTGCTGAAATCCAGCCCTAACGGGGAGCTCCTGCGGCTGAAAGATATTGCAGACGTTGAATTTGGAAGCTCCATGTATGATATTTATTCCAACCTCAACGGCCGGTCTTCGGCTGCTATTGTGCTCAAGCAGTCGTATGGCAGCAATGCCCGGGAGGTGATCAAAAATGTTAAGGCAAGGCTGAAAGAGATCAAAGAGAGCTCCTTTCCCAAGGGAATGGATTATGAGATCAGTTATGATGTTTCAAAATTCCTGGATGCTTCTATAGAAAAAGTGCTGCACACCCTCGTAGAAGCCTTCCTTCTTGTAGGTCTTGTAGTTTACCTGTTCCTTGGTGACTGGCGCTCCACGCTGATCCCCGCCATAGCAGTGCCGGTATCTTTGATCGGTACGTTCGTTTTCATGCAATACTTTGGCATTACCCTTAATCTTATCACTTTGTTTGCCCTGGTGCTGGCTATTGGCATAGTGGTAGACAATGCCATAGTAGTGGTGGAAGCGGTGCATGCAAAGATGGAAACAAAAAATCTTTCACCGCTGAAAGCTACCGAAGAGGCAATGCGTGAGATCAGCGGGGCTATTATTGCCATCACGTTTGTAATGGCAGCGGTTTTCATACCCGTAGCATTTATGTCGGGTCCCGTGGGCATATTTTACCGGCAGTTCTCTATTACCATGGCTACTTCCATCATTCTATCCGGGATAGTGGCATTAACGCTTACCCCTGCATTATGCGCCATGATGCTGAAGAATATGCATGGAAAGCAAGGGAAAAAGAATATCGTGGATAAGCTGCTTACCGGCTTCAACAACTGGTTCAGCAATCTTTCGGAAAGGTACCATAAGCTGCTGGGGACGATCGTGAACAGAAGGGTAGTTACTTTTGCCATTTTGCTGGCATTTTGTGCAGGCGCCTGGCTGTTGAATAATAATCTTCCTTCAGGATTTATTCCTAACGAAGACCAGGGAATGTTTTATGCCGTTATACAAACGCCCCCGGGCTCTTCTCTTGAACGAACAAATGAAATTGCAGAAAGATTACAGAAGATAGCCGAAAAAATAGACGGGGTGCAGTCAGTTTCTGCGCTTGCCGGATATGAGATACTGACAGAAGGAACAGGATCCAATTCAGGTACATGCCTCGTCAATCTGAAGAGCTGGGAAGACCGGAAGCACTCTGCAGAGGAGATCATGACTGAGCTTGAAGAGCGGTCAAAAGATATTGCAGGCGCTAATATTGAATTTTTCCAGCCGCCTGCCGTGCCGGGATACGGGGCTGCAGGTGGCTTTGAGCTGCGTTTGCTGGATAAAGCCGGCTCCGGTAATTATAAGGAAATGGAAACCGTGAACAATGACTTTGTGAATGCGCTGAGCAAACGCCCCGAATTATCCTCCGTATTCAGCTTTTACAGCGCCAGCTTCCCGCAATATATATTGAAGATAGATAATGATATGGCCCAGCAAAAGGGAGTAAGCATAGATAATGCGATGAATACCTTATCTACTTTTGTGGGAAGTAACTACGAGATCAGCTTCATAAAATTTGACCGCCCCTACAAAGTAATTGTGCAGGCTGCGCCGCAATACAGGGCGTTGCCGGAAGATATCCTGAAATTATATGTAAAGAACAATCGTGATGAAATGGTACCCTATTCTGCATTTATGCAGATAGAAAAAGTATACGGGCTGTCTGAAATCACCAGGCACAATATGTATAACGCCTCGGAGATCAGCGGCTCCTCTGCCCCGGGTTACAGCAGCGGGCAGGCGATAGCAGCGATCAATGAAGTGGCGCAAAAAACTTTGCCGAGAGGTTTCGGCACTGACTGGGCGGGTATCTCAAAAGATGAAACCTCCAGGGGTAATGAAGCGGTGTATATCTTCCTCATTTGTTTAGGTTTTGTTTACCTGATACTTGCCGCGCAGTATGAAAGCTTTGTGCTGCCGCTCGCGGTAATTCTCTCCCTGCCGGCGGGTATATTCGGTGCATTACTTTTATTGAAGATAATGGGACTGCAAAATAATATCTACGCACAGGTGGCAATGGTAATGCTGATCGGGCTGCTGGGTAAGAATGCAGTATTGATCGTTGAGTTTGCCACACAGCGACACCGTGCCGGCGAATCGGTGCTGAAGGCAGCTATAGAGGGTGCTGTGGTGAGGTTTCGCCCTATATTAATGACTTCTTTCGCCTTTGTGGCAGGACTGATCCCACTGGTTTTTGCCTCCGGCCCGGGTAAGATCGGGAACAGGACAATTGGTGCAGCCGCAGCCGGCGGTATGTTGTTCGGTACCGTATTCGGTGTAGTGATCATTCCCGGGTTATATTACATATTCGGCAAGATCTCAGCAAACAAAATCCTCATTAAAAATGAAGAGGAAAACCCCTTAACCGAAGAATTGAACAACAATGTATAAGACCAGATCCCGATATATACTTTCCGCAGGCATTTGCCTTCTGGCAATAAGCTGCAGCGTTCCTAAAATTGCAGAGCTGACAGATAACAAATCCGTTCCTGCCACTTACAGCAGTGATAATAACAGCGCCGGTGATATCACCAGCATGTCGGCTATCCGGTGGAGAAATTTTTTTACTGATACAAACCTGGTGAAGCTGATAGATACGGCGCTGAAGAATAACCAGGAACTGAACATTACTTTGCAGGAAATTGAAATTGCAGGGAACGAAATATTGGCCAGGAAGGGCGAGATACTTCCCAACGTGGGACTGCAGGCAGGAGCCGGCTTTGAGAAAGTGGGACGGTATACCAGCCAGGGAGCCGGCGATGCTTCTACCGACATTAAGCCGGGTAAAAAAGTTCCTGATGTATTACCTGATTATATGATCGGGCTGTACGCCCACTGGGAAGCAGATATCTGGAAAAAGCTACGCAATGCAAAAAAGGCAGCTGTTACCCGCTATCTCTCTACCGTAGAAGGTAAAAATTTTGTGCTTACCAGTCTTATCGGAGAGATTGCCAACACGTATTATGAGCTGCTGGCTCTGGACAACCAGTTGGATATAGTACGGCAGAATATTGAGCTGCAGAAAAATGTGCTGGAGATCGTAAAAGTTCAAAAAGAAGCGATGCGCGCCACCGAGCTGGCCGTACAGAAATTCCAGGCGGAAGTACTTGGCTCTCAAAGCCTGGAGTATGATATCATTCAAAAAATAAAAGAAACAGAGAATACGATCAACCTGTTGCTGGGCCGCTACCCGCAGGAGATACCGAGAGATAAAAGCAATTTTCTCGCATTAGTGCCGCAGGCTGTACAGTCCGGTATCCCTTCACAACTGCTTGCCAACCGCCCGGATGTCAGGCAGGCTGAACTGGAGCTGGCAGCAGCAAAGCTGGATGTACAGGTAGCGCATGCAGCATTTTATCCTTCCCTGGGTATTTCAGCCTCTTTAGGCTTGCAGGCGTTCAACCCTTCTTATCTTGTAAAATTACCCGAGTCCATGCTTTATTCCCTGGCCGGGGATCTTGCCGCGCCGCTCATCAACCGCAGCGCTATTAAAGCGGAATTTAACAGCGCCAATGCGAGGCAGCTCCAGGCCCTATACAATTATCAGCGCACGGTACTGAATGCCTATCTTGAAGTGGCAAACCAGCTTTCGAAGATCAATAACCTCGACAGCAGTTATGCGCTGAAATCGCAGCAGGTAGATGCCCTTACCAGGTCTATTGATATTTCAAATGACCTGTTCAAATCGGCCCATGCCGACTACCTCGAGGTGCTGATGACGCAACGGGATGCCCTGGAAGCCCGGCTGGATCTGATTGATACCAAAAAAGACCAGTTGAACGCCGTGATCAATATATACAGGGAGCTTGGCGGGGGATGGCAATAGCTGTTATCGTGAAAAGTGAATGGGCAGTGGGCAATGAGCAAGGGGAGAGCTGCTGGCCTTTAGCGTTCCGGGGTTACCTTTTTCACCTCTCACGTTTATCCCCTGCCTGCCGGTAGGCAAGTTTCACATTTCACTTCTCACATTTCACTTCTCACATTTCACAAAGGGAAGCTTATTTTTCCCATTGAAACACCGGGTATGCCATTCCGCCCTGATCCAAAATGAATATTGCCACCGCCAACAGCTTCATTTGCCAGCACAGCAAACAAAACAGCCTCCTTGGCATCGGGTGGAATATCCAGTACCGCAGTGTTTTTAAGAGATGCTCCTGGAAGTAAGGACACAATATGCTCCATCAGCAGGGGATTGTGCATGCCGCCCCCGCTTACAAAAAGAGAGAACGGCTGCCCGTTGCCTGCAACGGCGTTCACAGCATCTGCGATCGTTTCGGCTGAAAACCGGTTCAGCGTCGCCATGGTGTCTTCATTGCTGACAGTGGTGCTTTGCGATCGTTGCTTTGCCCTGTCAAGGTATTGAAGGTTGAAAAGCTCGGGTCCTGTGGTTTTAGGAAACCCCTGTGCAAAAAATTCGTGATCCTTTAGCGCCGCCAGCAACGCTTCGTTTATACTGCCCCGTGAGGCTATCTGCGCATTTTCATCAAAATACTTTCCCGGGTAATTTTTACGTATAAAGGCGTCCATCAGCGTATTGCCCGTGCCGGTATCGGTACAAAAAACCTCATTTGCATGCAGGCTGCCGGGCAGGTAAGTAAAGTTGGCAATGCCCCCAATATTGAGCATGATCCTGTTTTCTCCTTTGCGGGAAAAAAGCAGGAAGTCGCCATAGGCGGCAAGGGGAGCTCCTTCCCCGCCGGCAGCGATATGTTTCTGCCTGAAATCACTGATAGTTATAATGCCTGTTGCAACCGCTATATGATCTCCGTCTCCTATTTGCAGCGTTGCATTACCAAACTTTTCGAGATGGTGCAGGCGCCGGGGAGCATGGAATATGGTTTGACCATGGCTGGCGATAAGATCAACCGCTGCCGGTGAGCGGCCCCATTTCTTTAAGCAGTCATTGATGATCGCCGCGTGCTGTTGCGCTATCCACCCGTTGAGCAGGGTCACTTTTTCAAGATCGGCATCCCTGCGGGAAAAGACAGCCGCAATCTCTTTTTTGAAATCCTCCTCATACGCCACCGTTTCAAAAGCCAGTAACCGGATGGGAACATCTAAGCCCGCACCCGAGAACCTGCATAAAGCCACATCCAGCCCATCTACCGAAGTGCCCGACATCAGCCCGATAATGATCCGCTCTGCCTTGCCGGCGATATCATATAGTCTCTGAATGTTTTTATTCATTTTGAATGTATATATGCAAAGCGAAGCTTAGGTTTGCCTTTCAGCACTCACGTTTATCCATTTATCGCTTCACATTTCGCGTCTCACATCTCACGTCTCACGTTTGACATAACAGCGGCTTACAATACAATATTCTGCAGCAGCCCGCTCTTCTCCGGGTAATCTGTATTATAATGCAGACCGCGGCTTTCATGTCTGAACATAGCTGATTTCACTATCAGGTAGCCCACGGTGATCATATTCCTCAACTGGCAGAGCTGCGGTGATATTTCTGTGGCTTTGTAAAGCCCTTCCGTTTCTTCATGCAGCAGGTCGAGACGCCGCATAGCCCTTTCCAGGCGGGTGTTGGTACGCACAATGCCAACATAATCGCTCATCAGCAGTTGCAGCTCTTTGAGGCTTTGGGTAATGAGGATCATTTCTTTCGGTGCCGTAGTGCCTTCCGTGCGCCAGTCAGGAACCGCCTGCCGGTCCCATTGGCCCCATTCGCCGTTGATACCGTTATTTATTTTCTCAACGGTATCCTGGTATGCCCTGTGCGCAAATACCATTGCTTCCAGCAGGGAATTGCTGGCAAGACGGTTTGCCCCGTGCAGCCCGGTAGAAGCGCATTCCCCGGCAGCATACAAATGCTTTATGGAAGTCCTGGCCCATTCGTCTGTTTTTATACCACCGCAACTGTAGTGTGCTGCAGGAGCTACGGGTATCATATCTTTTGTAATATCAATGCCAAGAGAAAGACATTTTTCATAAATGTTAGGGAAATGATGCACAAACTTTTCTTTATTCATGTGCCGGCAATCGAGCCATACATGCTCGGTACCGGTGCGTTTCATCTCATTATCTATTGCCCTTGCCACAATATCACGGGGCGCAAGATCTTTTCTTTCATCATAGCGTTCCATGAAAGCTTCGCCTTCGCTGTTGCGCAAAATACCCCCATCGCCGCGAACGGCTTCCGTGATCAGGAAAGCCTGCCCCCGGAGCCCGGCTTCAAACAAAGCCGTCGGGTGAAACTGGATGAATTCCATATTCTCGATCCTGCCCTTGGCGCGGTAAGCCATGGCTACACCATCGCCCGTGGCGATCACCGGGTTAGTGGTAGTACGGTATACCTGCCCGTTACCCCCCGTAGCCAGCAGCGTAATCGAAGCCAGCACCTTATCAATTTTTTTGGTACGCAGGTTTAAAGCATATACCCCAAAGCATTCAATATCGGGAGTCGCCTTTGTTACCAGGTAGCCGAGGTGATGCTGTGTAATGATATCCACTACAAAGCAATGGGTGATCACTTCTATATTAGGTTGTGCTTTTATGGCTTCGAGTAATGCCCTTTCCATCTCTCTGCCGGTAACATCTTTGTGATGCAATATCCTGAACTCGCTATGCCCTCCTTCTTTCCCTAACGCATAATCGCCATCGGGCTCTTTGTCGAATTTAGCGCCCCAGTCAATGATCTCCCTGATCCTTTCCACTCCTTCCTTTACTACTATTTCTACGGTCTTTTCGTTGCATAGCCCGTCGCCGGCAATGAGCGTATCTTCAATATGTTTTTCAAAACTGTCATGCTCATTATCCCATACGCCGGCAATACCCCCCTGTGCGTACTTGGTATTGGTCTCGTCTGAAATGGTTTTGGTAAAAATGGTCACTTTTTTATCCGGGCAGTCGCCTGCAACTTTGAGCGCATAGGTAAGTCCTGCTATTCCCGATCCAATGACAAGAATGTCTGTCTGCATATTGATAGATCAAATGTTTGCTGCAAGATAATTAAATGTAGAGAGCGGTGGAGGAAATATAAAACGGGTAAATAACAAAATAGGCATTCAATGCTGATTAATTAATATTTTGAGGAGGCAGCGGGTCCTTGTATTTTAGCCCAGAGGGCTTTCTCCGGTACCTCAAAAATTAATTAACGAATGCCCAGCCTTTTCTTCACCGTTCGCCATAACGGTTGTATATCGGGAGAAAGGCTGAAATATACCGCAGCGCCGCCGTAAAGCAGTATAAAAGCGATTGACCTTATGAACAGTCCCCGAAAGCCATGCAGGCTGTGAAAAGCAAAATAACAAATTGCATAGCAGGCAGCGGCAGCAAGAACGGTATATAGTGATGCAACCCTAAAAGGCTGCAGCCTGAATTTTATATACAAAAAAAGCAGGCGGACGGTATTGTATATGGAAGTTGAAATAAGTGTGGCTATTGCCGGCCCGATGATCCCGTATTGCTTTGCCAGTATATAAGTAGTAGGCAGCATAATTACCAGCAATATTATACCGCTTGTCAGTTCAAACCTCCAGTAGTTAGAAGTGCCGATGATCTGGGCATTGAGACCCGTGCCAAGATCAATGACTTTGGTGATGCCCATAAAAATAAAAACAGTGAACCCTGAAGCATACTCGGGTTTAAGCCCGAAAGTGTATACAGCTTCCGTATAGTTAAGCGCTATCAGCATGAATATGCCCGCCGCAAATAATAAAAGGTTGATAGATGAGCGCTGATAAATTATCTGCAGCGCCTTCATATCCTTATTTTTCCAGGCTTCCGACAGGTGGGCAATGGAAGCGGCAACGATCCCTCTCTGTGGCGCCTGGATAATACTGGTCATGGTCTGGGCCAGGGTAAATATCGCCGCCTGTGTAAGCCCGTCGGGTAAAACAGAAGCGATCACCATGGTATCAAAAACACCGGAGAGCGTAAACACCAGCATGCCTGAATACACGAAAAGACAGAATGAAACGATCTTTTTTGAAAACCGGCGGGTGACCTTGCTTAAAGAAAAAGTAAAATGCAGCTTGCCTTTTACCCCCAGGTATATAAACAAGCTCAGCGCTGCAACAGGATATCCCAAAACATACAGCTTAATGAATGCACCGAAGTCGCCGACAATATGAAATACGAACAGCAGGATCAATAGTGTTGTCCACAATCTCCATTGCACTTCGCGCAGGAAATTGGTAACCACCGGCTTTTTAATGCTCTGGGTATATGCTTCGAGTATGGTAAAAACAGTCAGCCCAAAACCCATCGGAAATATCCAGAAATAATAATCTACCAGTTGAGGAGCATTGGTATTGTATTTTTTGATCACAAGATCCTTAAACAGCCATCCCCCGACAGCTACCAGCAAAAAACCTGCGAGGCTGACCACCAGCGACAAAGAAAGTATATCATTTTTCCTGTCGGCAAGATGGTGGCTGTAATAAGGATAAAACTTGAAAATAAAAGAAGGCATGCCGAGGGTTGCGATGGCCTGCATCATCGCCGAAATAGCAATAAACACCTGTGTAAGCCCGTACTGGTCGGCTGAAAAAAGGTTTTCCTTGGTAAAAAAATACACATTCAGCATACCCACTGCAAAGCCGATATAGATCACTACTGAAGATATGATGCTTTGCCGTCTTATGGAGCTCATGAGGTAAAGATAATCCTGTAACCCTTATATATGCGCAGGCTTTCCTTAAAAAAATGATCAAAATAAGAAAGAAGAGGTAACAACCCTCTCCTCCGCCTGTTTCATTATATACCACCTGATGTTTTAAGAACGCCCGCCTTTGGATCATCCTTTATTTCCCTTTGAGCTTTTATCACATAAAATCATTTAAAAATGAAGGTCATGCTCAATGCCACATTCAAAACCAGGGCTGCCGGGATATCTTACACCGGCATAATGGATTTTATTCAATCGCTCCTGCTGCCGCGGGGGATAATTGCGGTTATTCCTGCATACACACAGATGCAATCGTGAGAGGACAGAGGAAAGACGTGAGATGTGAAACGCTAAAAACAACCGGTTCTCAGCACTGACTATTCACCTTTCACGTCTCACTTTTCACGATAACCGCCATCATCATCCGGTTAGCCATTAAACCTTTACTTTATGTCCCCCATATCAATCAGGATCAAAGGGCCGCCACGCTCCGGTCATATCTTTTTTCTACATAACGATTCCTCACAACTTCTTTAAAATATCCGGTTATGGCAACTATTAAAAGACTTTCTCTTGCTGTGGAGTTCGACAGCAGGCCCGCAGAAGATATCTCGCTGATAGGCTTCCTGTTTTATTGTAACGGGCTGTTCCTGCAGCGCCAGCCTGTAAAAGAAAACAGGCTTGAATTCAATCTCTCCGATGCAGCCACCGCTGCACGCAAACAACCGGGCAGCTTTGACCCCAAAGAATTAAGGGTGTTCATCGCTCCTGTTTCTGATAAAAAAATTCAGCAGGTAACTACTATTGAAGACCTGGAAAATTATAAACCCTATGAGGCTGTTTTGAGCGCCGACCTGCAGGGCAATATCAGCATATTGCCTGTGCCGGATGCTGTGGCGCAGTTTTGGTCCTTCTGTAATTGCCGGGTTACGGGAAAAGTGTCCAAATGGTTTCATATCGGGAACACCTGGACAGACCGTGCAGTATGCAGGGCGCGCGTGCATATTTGTGAAATTGATGCTATCCGGTACTGGATCTACCGGATACCGGATAACATCATCGCAAAGATCCCGGATGCAATCCTGCATCCTGAAGAGATCCTCCGTAATCCCATACCCATTCCGGATCCTCCGCCGTTTGAGCAGATCTTTTCCAGAGCGGCGGCGGCCGGCGGAGAGAATATCTTCAAAACAACTTCTTCGGAACAGCAGCAGATGGAAGCCGCAGCAGCACTGCCTGAATTAAGTCTCGACATAAGGCAAAAACTTGCTTCCGGCAACCTTAACCTGGTTCGTGAAACCATTGTAAGCAACTATGCATTGCTGCATCCCTGGTTTTGCCTGTGGCCCTGGTGGTGGCCTTATTTTTACCGTTGCACTGAGCGCAAAGTAGTATATACAGATGCCAACGGGCGTTTCGACACCAACATATCTTACCTCTGCTTTGGAGATAAGCCGGATGTATATATCTGGATCGAATACCTGATCAATGGTGTATGGACTACGGTATACCGCCCGCCGGTGCCCTGCTATACTTACTGGGATTATGCCTGCGGTACTAATATCAATATTCACATCACCGATCCGCGTGTGCCGGGCGACTGCTGCTGCAACTGCCCCATCCCCGGCGAGCTGGTATGGATCAGGAGCATTGGCAGCACCAGCGTATCGCATATCAACCAGTTCAATGTGCTGCAGCCGCCTCCCGGGCAGTCGGTCAGCTATAACCGCATAGGGCTTACGGATGCCGCTGCCGTTTATGATGGATTTTTATCTACTGTTGCCGGGGATTATAAGCGTCCCTTTGGCGGCAGCCCGGGTTTCTACATGGGCTTTGGGAGCAACCTGCCCGGCACCGGCATTTATCACTACAGGTGGCGCTACAGGAAAGTGGGGGACGCAGACCTCTCACCGGTATCCGGTAGTTGGGAAACGCTGAATAATATAGAGATGAAAGCGTATGACTTTACCTATATTGACGCCAACGGCGACGAACAGATCGGTCACGACAGTGTGAAGCTGGGGCCATTTACCGTAGGACCGAGCAATGATGTTTACATTATCCCGCCTACTTCTCCGGCAATGGCTCCATTCAACAGGGCGGAAACAGACCCGCAATGGTACGAGCGCACACACAATACGCATACGATAGGATTTGATTCTTCCCAACTGAAGAATGGCGCTATGGACGGCGGCGACGGGCTTTATGAGTTTGTGCTGGAATTGTTTGACCAGGCGGGCAACCAGCTTTTCAATCTGCCGAAGACCCTGTTCAAGGTCCCGGATTATAATGACGGGGATACCAGCGTGAATGCGCCCAACGAATACCTGCAGGCGCCCACAGTTACTACTGCCGATGCATTTAAAATGCTGGTGAGAATAGATAACAGCGCATGCCAGTCGCAGATATTTACAGTGAATGTAAATGGCGATCCTGCGGCTACTGATTGTTGTGGTTTTGTAAAATACAAACCCGGTGGTGTGGAAGCCGACCTTGAGCTGTCATTCCTCGCTACTCATCCCAATAACTTCTCTGTATTCAGCTTTGGCGTAACCAAGGGCACCTGCGGAGCTGTAGCTAATGCCGGCGCCTCCGGAATGGTGATTGACAGCGCCTCCGGCTACACCCTGAGCGCAGGGATCTACAGCAGGCATTTCACACCGCTGCAATTGCTTGATACCTGCTACAACAATGGTGAAGGCAAAGCGGCATTTGCGGAAACGCTGTCTGTAATAGCCATGGCTACCGATGGCACCTACAGGCAAACAGGCAAAGATGCACCGTACAGGGTGGCAGCCTTTGCGCTTGAACCATAATTATTGTTGCAAGACTACAGGTGTTATATAAATATCTGTAGTCTTTTTTATCCCTTTTAATGCCACCGATGAATATAGCTGTCTTTCTCATTACTACCCTCGCAGTGTGGAGGATCACTCACCTGCTTGCAAAAGAAGACGGGCCTTTTAATATTATTTACAGCTTAAGAAAAAAAGCAGGCAAAAGCTTCTGGGGAAAGCTGCTCGACTGCTTTTATTGCTGCAGTATATGGACGGCATTCCCTTTTGCGCTTTGGATCGCTTTTGGATGGATAAACATACTCATCCACTGGCTGGCACTTTCCGGCGCAGCCTGCCTGCTGGAGCAGGCAACAACTACCAAAGGCAACAGCCATAATGATATGCCTGAATATACGGAAGACTAATATTTTATACTATGTGCAACTGCGGAAACAAAAGAGCTTCAATAGATAAATATCCCTACACAACAGATCGTGTCAATTCTGTGCAGCAGGAAAAGATGTGGCCGGATGTCGCATTCATCTATACCGGGAAATCAGCACTAACGGTAAGGGGTACCGTAAGCGGTAAGCAATACCGCTTCAGCAGCCCCGGAGACAGTCAATTGGTAGACTACAGGGATGCCGCGGCAATGATGAATGTGCCTGTATTGAAAAGAATAAAATGAAGGATAGCCATGGATACACGAATGGATGGTCAATTGAAAAAAGCCTCATTCGTGCATTCGTAGCTTTATTGTATTAAAAAATCATCCCGCGTTCCGCGGGACGCTGGAATTCGTGGCTATCTTCTCCCTGCATCGTAATACAACGCCGCAGCGCCCAGGATGGCGCTATTATCGAGCTCGGAGACGACTATGCGCAATTGTTCAAGAGATTTTCCGAAAGCAAAGCTGCTCATTTCTTCCCGCATGGTTTTTTGAAAATAAGCATACGCGTTCCTTACTGATCCGCCCAGTATGATCAGCGAAGGGTCATAAGTATACAATATCATTTTTATCGCTTTACCTAAGTGTATGCCCATTTCGGCATACATGCGCAACGCTTCGGGATCTCCTTTTGCAGCACGGTCAAAAACAACAGCGCCATCCACCTGGTATACATTTTCAAAAAACTGGCCACTGCAGTAATATTCGTAGCAATGATCTAAATACTCTACGGTACCGAATTCTCCTGCCCCGCAATTAGCGCCCGCATATAAACGCCGGTGAATGATGATGCCGGCTCCCAGCCCTGTACCTATTGTCAGGCCAATCAAATGATCCTCGCCGATGCCTTTGCCAAAATAATACTCTCCAAGTGCGAAACAATTCGCATCATTGTTCACATATACTGGTACGTGATATTTATTTTCCAGTATTTGCTTCAAAGGCACTTCTTTCCAGGAGGGAATATTCTGCACATCGTATACAATACCCTTTTCTGTATCTACCACACTGGGCACACCAATGCCGATAGCGGCAATATCAGAACCAGCCAGCGGGTCAATTACGGCATACATATCCTGCAGCACTTCTTCCACGGTGCCATTACTGCGTATACGCTTTGATGTCAGCCCGGATAATCCTTCTTCATTTACCACGGCCCCACGCACATTGGTAGCGCCGAGATCAATGCCGATAATATTTTCGCTTCTTTCCATATCCCGTTTACTGCTTTTCTTTTTTACCCAGCGTGATGGTTTTGTTGCTGATGATCGGCTTTGCCCAGAACCCTATGCTCAGGATGAATCCCATCGTAATATAGAGAAAGCACATCCCTCCTTTCAGCCCGAAGCGGTCGCCCAGCCAGCCGACGATCAGTGGTACGATCGCTCCTCCTACAATGCCCGTCACTAATATCCCCGAAAAAGAACCATGATGTTCTTTCACGGAATTTAATGCCAGTGAAAAAATGACAGGATACATCACTGAAGCAAAAAAACCGACCATAGGAAAAGCGACCAGGGCGATGCTGCCGCTGCCAAACAGCGCCAGCGTAAGGCTGAGGAGCGCCAGCAGCGTAAAGCTGATCAGCACATAACGGCTGTCCATGACTTTCACCAGCAGCAGCCCCAGCACACCGCCTGCCGTCATAAGCCCCCAAAAATAGGCTACGGTTTCGGCGCCGGTAGTCTGTGCGTCATAGCCATGATAGGTGGCAAGGAACTGCGATATCCAGTTGGCAACGCCCTGCTCGGTGCCTACATAGCAAAGCATGGCAATGAAAAAGAGGATCACCACCCTTTTCCGGAAAAGCATGGCATAGATCGAAATGGCTCCCGGCTTTTCCTCCTGGCTGAGCTCTACTTTGGGAAAACGGGATACCGCCAGTATAAGGATCATCAGCATAACCACTACTGCAAAAAGCCAGTACATCGAGATCCACGGCAGGGACTTTGGAACCAGTCCGGATAAAAGCCGGTATATACCCCCCTGTACCGGGTCTTTCTGCAGTCCGGATACAATGCCGGAATACACCAGCGGGCTAAGGAAGGATGCCAGCCCGAAAATGAGCTGGGCAAGGATGGAGTAAAATGCATAATGCTCTTCACCGCCTGCCGTGCGCAGGAGGGGATTGATCACCACCTGCAGGATAGCCATACCGCATCCTATGAGAAAAAGGGACACTATTGCCGCCAGGTAATTGGGAAAAACAGCAAGCAGGAGCGAGCCGGTGCAGGCCACCGCAAATGCCGCGATCATCATTTTCTTTTCGCTGAACCTTTCGATGAGCATGCCTGCGGGAATGGACATTACCCCGTAAGCAATAAAAAAAGCAAAGGGAAGTACAGCCACCAGCGTCAGGTTGAGGTGAAAACCATTGATGATATCAGGCACCAGCGGGCCGATAATATTGGTCAAAAACGAGATCACAAAAAATGTCAGCATTACCATGCCGACCATGTATGGGCTTCTTTTCATGCGAGAACAGTATAAAATAATTTATATGGACGTTATCATATCCCCTGCGCCGGAAGCCGGCGGGTGTATGACGATTATTGAATGTTAAGAGGATAAATTGCCCCGGGTATACCTATTTTCTTACCCTGAAATAAGATTGATTATTCCCCGGCAAAAGAACTATATTAAAGCATGCTAATTAAAATTAACCGACAAAGCTGTTTAAGTAATTATCCATCTTTCCCTTTGCGCAGCTACGACTATGACAAAGATGAAGAACAATTTTATTACCCAAAGGTTTTCAAAAGCTATATACTGACGGTTATTTCAAAGTCTTTCAGAGGACGCACCAAACAACTGGAGACAGAGTTATTTAAATTGGCAAAGCAGCTCAGCTATGACAATTTAATTTTCCTGGGTGACACGGAATTGCCCTGGCTTCATCAGGACAATGAGTACAAGCCTGTAAAAGAGGCACAACAATATTTAACAGACAATAAAGTAGGGAAACGATTCAATGGAGCTTTACAAGTTAAAAACACAGAATTAGTAACTTTTGTTAAACATCTTTCGTGGCTGACGCGTTGTAACGCATCATTACCATACTTTCATTTTACAGATAAAGAACAAAATGTCATAGGCAACATCTGCAAATACGGCAACCTGCACATTGACACATTGAACCAGGCAACTGACAATTTAATAAAAGAATTTGTTGACACAGGTAAGTTCATATATTTAGAAGGTAATTGTTTTAATGAATTTGGTAAAACAAACGTAATTACCGGACGACGTATCATAGTGTGAGCGACAGGCACAAGCGGTACTATGGAGTTTTAGCCACATAAATAACAAAATACAATGAATGCAGATAAGCTGAAAAAAATTCAGCAACCCTTAAAGGAAAAATACCGGGATAATCCGGAAGCTGCTTTAATTACTCTTCGGGCAAGCGGTAAGATTGGAGAAGGGATTTCATGCAGGGTTGAAACCGGTAGAGCAATGATTGAAGCAGGTCTCCATCCGGCGACAGACGGAACCGGAATGCTTGCATGTTCGGGCGATCTACTTCTTGAAGCCTTGGTTGCCTGCGCGGGTGTTACTTTATCTGCTGTTGCCACAGCAATAGCATTCGACCTCATTGATGGAATGGTAAAGGCAGAAGGCGATTTAGATTTTCGTGGAACCCTTGGTGTTGACAAGGAGGCAAAAGTTGGTTTCAAAAATATCCGGTTAACTTTTCAGCTCAATACATCCGAAACCAAAGAGAGGGTTGAAACACTTTTAAAGCTGACTGAAAGATATTGCGTCGTCTATCAAACGCTGATTTCAGCGACAGATGTAGCTGCGGAGATTATAGTGCAATCAAATGCTTAACCGGAAAAATCTCAACATAATTTATTCCGGGCCCGGAAATATCGGTTGTTCATCAATGTTGCAAGCCCGGCGGCATTTACATTAACAGAGCGTGGTTACACCAGGCGGAGTTATCTTTGCCAATTATAAGCGGGCCGGAAAAGTAAGGACAGGCACTGTTGGAGAGAACCAATATAACAATAGGTAGAAGCCTGACAAGGAACGTTGAGCAAAGTGATAGCACTGCTAAAAATACGATTTGACGGTTATGCAAATGAAAGATTATTTAATCGAGACGTTTACATTCAATGACATAACTAACAAAAAGTTATTAGGCAAAATTGCAATGCTCAATGACAGGAAAGAAAGCATAAGATTATTCAGCCACCTGGTAAATTGTCAGTATAAATGGATGGCAAGGGTTATGCAGGACCCAAACGCTAAAAAAATGAGCTGGTGGGATCCTGTTTATGATCTTGGCGAACTTGAAAAAGAATGGACTAAAAGTTTAGCGCTTTGGATTAGTTACATTGCTGCAAAGACGGATGAAGAGTTATCAATGGAAGTTACATTTATTGGTTTTGATGACGGACTTTGGGCTGCAACACCAAAAGACATTGCTTTGCAATTAAATTACCATTCCATACATCATAGGGCGCAAATACAAACAATAATCCGGCAACAGGGAATGGAACCGGATTTTGTTGATTATATAGGGACAAAATATAGAAAGCTAAGCTGACAAAATTTGTACAAAATGACCAGGAATTTTTTTATTACGCTTGTATTCGGATTTATAAGTCAGACCGGTTGGGCTCAGGGCTTTGATAGAATAAAACTGGACAATTATTTTGACACACTTGAAAAGCACGATAAGTTCATGGGAAGTGTTGCCGTTTCTCAAAAAGGGAAATTGATCTACACTAAGTCGGCCGGGTTTTCTGACATAGAAAACAACATCAGAGCCAACGAAAATTCAAAATACAGGATCGGCTCTATTTCCAAAACATTCACCGCGGTTTTAGCGCTGAAGGCGGTGGAGGAAAAAAAGCTGGACATAGATCAGGCGATTGATAAATTTTTACCGTCAATTCCAAACGCACAGAAGATCACCGTAAGACAATTGCTTAACCAAAGAAGCGGGATCCATAATTATACGGCTTACCCGGATTATTTGACCTGGAATACCAAACCACATACAGAAAAGGAAATGGTTGAGATCATTTCAAAAGGCGGAAGTGATTTTGAGCCGGGCAGCAAATTCGGATATAGTAATTCAAACTATATCCTTTTGACTTATATTATTGAGAAAAGCTTTAAAAAATCTTACGCAGCATTATTAACTAAATATATTACCCAACCTGCCGGATTAAAAAACACTTATTTAGGCGGGGAAATAAAAACATCTGCCAATGAATGCAAGTCATACAAATTCATGAATGGCTGGCAACCCGAACCGGAGACAGATGTTTCAGTCTCGTCAGGTGCGGGCGGTATTGTTTCGACGCCAACCGATCTGGTAAAATTCAGCGATGCCCTGTTCAGCGCGAAACTTCTGAAGCCGGAAAGCCTGGAGCTGATGAAAACCATTAAAGATAATTATGGCATGGGGCTTTTTCAGGCGCCTTTTTATGATAAAACCGCTTATGGGCATACGGGGGGGATTGATGGTTTCACTTCCGTATTTGAACATTTTTCCGATGGAGATCTTTCTTATGCCCTGACTTCAAACGGCACAAACTTCAACAACAATGATATTTCGATCGCCGTTTTAAGCGCTGCTTATAACAAGCCGTTTTCCATTCCCCGGTTTAATACTTATAGCCTGAGCCCGGAAGAGCTGGACAGGTATACAGGCGTTTATGCCTCGAAGCAGATCCCCTCGAAAATAACTATATCAAAGCAGGGAAAAACATTAATGGCGCAGGCAACGGGGCAGGCTGCATTTCCTCTTGAAGCCGCGGAAAAAGACAAGTTTATATTCGACCAGGCAGGTGTGGTTATGGAATTTGACCCTGATAAAAAAACGATGATCCTGAAACAGGGAGGCGGACAATATCAGTTTACAAAAGAATAAGGCAGTGACCAACCATTGCATTATGATGGATAAGCTTTCATTCACCCGGCTCGCGCTCTCCTTCCCCAACACGGAAGAGACACCTCATTTTGATCGGACCGGCTTCAGAATTACCGGCAAAAGAATGTTCTGCACCTATTTTGCAAAAGACAACAAGGCAAATATTTTCCTCACTCCTACCGAGCAAAAAATATTTTGCCAAATGGACGCGAAAAATATTTATCCTGTTAAAGGAAAATGGGGTGAAAAGGGAGCAACCACTTTTGATCTGAACAAAGTGCAAGAAGAATTTGTAACAGAAGCGCTGTTTTCTGCTTACAATGAAATACTGAAAAAGAAAAAATGATGGGCAACCCTGCAAAGGTTGAATGCAGCTTTTAAAACAATGCCATCTGCTCAGCCTTCCTGTGCAGCTCACTGTCTTCAAAGAAATATACCCTGCCATGCTCACCATCATACCCTGCAGTAAAATGTTTTTCGTCTTTGCGAAGCCGTTCTACAGCAATGGAAAGCGTGGGATGAAACCGGTGAATATCTTCCAGCGGCGCATGCAGCAATGCGTCAAATTCATTCCCGAAATAAGATATTGCCTGCGCGTATTTCTTTTTAACTGCTTTACTTGAGTCGCTGAACTCCATGATTTCCGCCAGCAGCTCCGGCAGGGGTAATATATATTGAAATGGCTGAGAGGAGCTTGTTACCTCTTGCACGGTGCGGTCAGCCAATTGCTCTACGCGGTGTGCCACGCCGATCGTCAGCGGCTTATGGCAAACAGGGCATATACCGGAATGGGCGTCTTTTACACCAAAAGAGACCTTACAATTCCTGTGCCCGTCATTAAAGTATTTGCCCCGCTGGGGATAGTATTCCCAGGTGCCGCGGAACCCGTTCCTGGTTCTGACAGCAGCAAACAGGTCTTCATAGCTTAGCGCAGTATCAAATACATTCACTTCACGCCCAAGCTTATGCGCGGAATGCGCATCCGAATTCGACATCAGTGTTAAATGATCAAGCGCGGTATACCGGTTGCACATGAGCGGATCAGCCGACAAGCTGGTTTCCACGGCGAACAATTCACCTGCAACATCTTTAAAACAATCCTGCAAAGAGTCGTGGCCGTTCATAGCCCCCAATATGGAATACCAGGGCGTCCATATATGCGCAGGCACGAAATAGGCTTTGGGAGAAATATCCAATACTATTTTCAACAGTTCGTGCGCCTGCAGGTGCAAGGTAGGCCTGCCGTCAATAGCAAGATCGCCATACTTTCCTAAAGCGGCGTTGATACGGTATGCAGTCTCAAAGTCCGGTGCATATATCAGGTGATGATTCTTATACTGTTTCCCTTTGATGATATATTCGCAGCTCACTTCGGTGGAGAGGCAGAAATGAATTGTCCTGTTGCTCACCTGTGCGCCGGGCAATTCAGTCAGCTCCGGCAATTGCCTGAGCGTATAAAAGCCGTTTTCCTGCGGTTGTAGTTTTTCCCGGAGCTCCTTTATCCATCCGGGATGCGTAAAATCGCCGGTACCGACCACGTCAATCCCTTTTATTATCGCCCATTGATACATGGTTTCGAGGCAGAGAAACTTGCTGGTCGCTGCCGCGTAGTGTGAATGCGTATGTAAATCGGCGATGAAAAACATGACGCAATATTACTAAAATAATTAGTATTGTGAAGAAGATATTTTATGATGGGCATACTGCAATTTTCAGCACGGGTTGCCAATCTTTAATAAGATCGTTTTAAACAACTGCACCAATGGATGGTCAATTGAAAAAAAACCTCATTCGTGCATTCGTGGCTTTGTTGTATTCAAAAACTCGTGGCGCTTTCACTTCGTCTTCTTGAGCTTCAATTCACTATACAACGCTTCCAGCAGTTCACAGGGGCTGATGTCTATTGCCAGGGCGATCAGGTATAGTTCATCCGCTCTCAGCTTTGCGGAAGGATTTAATGTCAGCTCACTCAGCCTCGGCTTGCTGAGACCGGTTTTCCTGGCCACCTCCGACTTATTTACCGACTTAACGATCAGGTATTCTCCCAGCTTTGTCATTGAATTTTAATATTTTCTAAACACTTTTAAAGCAGTAATTTAAAAAAGTTCAGAAAATCTTAATAAAATAATTTGATTTTATCAGATTTACTGTATTTTTGTAAAGAATTCCTTTAAAAATTAACTCCTTTAGGATGGGACGGTATATACATTCGGGGTAGTTTGGTGAATAGTGAAGGGTGAATGGTCCATTCACCCTCTCACTACTGCCTGTTCACCAGTACGTAGCATTCACCATTCATTATTGCCCCCGTCCGACTGGTGTCAGCCCCGCCTGAATGATTCAGTCGGGCAGGCGGGCGGGCATTCACTCTTTCAAATGCTTCCTCATGAAAAAATCTTCCACCGGCAAAAAGCCGTCCCGCAAACCCAAGCCCGCATTAAAATGGCAGGCCGGCGCTTACGACCGCTATGCCGAATACAGGTTCATACTCCCTTATCCCTTTCTCCTGCTTTGCAGGCTGATGGATATCACCCCTCAAAAAGTGCTGACTGATTTTATGGATAACCTTTCCTGCGGCAGTTGGGAACGCAAGGGGAAAGATCAGGCAAAAGAGCACCTCATCAATTATTTTATTGCACATGGCTATGGTCAGCACCATTATACCGAAGAAGATATCCGGCAGGTATTCAAAGAAATGGATGCCCTGGGCGCATTGTTCCCTGTAAATGGAAAAAGGAAGATGGTAGACCTGTATACCAAATGGCGCAGCAAGCACTATACTTACTGGTTTAAAAAATGGTTTAGGAAACCGGAGAGGAGGTTGGCAAGGATTACTTGACCAATTGAATAAATTTGTTTTGCAGCGAGGTTTATACCACGCCGAACGGCAAGGTGAAAGTTGAAATTTATTTGCAAGATAATGAAGAAGTTAAAAAAATGATTATTCAATACGCATCTGATTTACATCTGGAGTTTCCGGAAAACAAAGCGTTTTTGCGGCTTAATCCTTTACAGCCCCAAGGGGAGATACTCTTATTGGCCGGAGACATTGTGCCTTTTGCCGTGCTCAACAGGCACAAGGATTTTTTTAACTATCTGTCAGACCATTTTAAAACCACCTGGTGGATACCGGGTAACCACGAGTATTATCATTTTGATATGGCTGAAAGATCAGGCGGCTTTAAGGAAGACATTAAGCCCAATGTGCATCTTGTAAACAATGTGTCGGAGATTATTACTGATACCCGCTTTATATTTTCTACGCTCTGGTCAAAAATTAACCCCGGCAAACAATGGTTTATTGAAAAAAGCATGGGCGATTTCCAGGTAATAAAACACAATGGGTTTCGCTTTTCCATAGACCGCTTTAACGAGCAGCATGAGCTTTGCCTTGCTTTTGTTACAGAAGCGCTAACCCCAAAACATACCGGAAAAACAATAGTGGTTACTCATCACGTGCCCACTTTAATGCACTACCCCGAACAATATAAAACAAGTGAGCTGAACGAAGCCTTTGCCGTAGAGCTGTTTGAGCTAATAGAAAAATATCAGCCCGATTATTGGATATACGGGCATCACCACAGCAATACCCCGGAGTTCGAGATTGGTAAAACCAAATTGCTCACCAACCAGTTGGGATATGTGAAGTATGGCGAAAACAAAGGATTTGATGCGAATCGCGTAATTACAATTTAAGAGATGAGCAAAGCAATATAGGCATCAGAATGTTCGGGATGAAAACATGAACAGAGCGGGGTTTTGTTTTTAATACCCTTTGTAATCTTTCGCTTCTTTATTTTGTCTTACAGTTTTCAATTGTTTTGGTTTAGCCGTTTTTTCTAATTTTTTAATACTATCTGCTACCGGCAGGTTTTCAGGCATAGTTCCTCCAAGTTCCTGTATGGTTTTGCGTACTTTTTTGCCTACTTCAAAATGTGTTTGGTTGGCATTGTGTTTACCTTTTATATTTTCCCGGCGTAGTTTTTCCTCTGTTTGTGTAGCCCTGAAAAGGTTGGCTGCCAGTTCGGTACTACCCATGTGATCAGGTATTTGCTGACTTTTGGCGAGCCCTTTTCTTTTGTGTATGCCTTTGGCATCAAGCCCGCCATACAAACCCATGTACCCATGATTTTGAAAAATGGCATAATCAAGTGAAGTAATTACACCTGCATTTTTGGCAGCAGTAGCTAAATGTGTGTTGTGCTTAGACATTTCATTACGCAGGAAAACTCTTTTTTCATCTTCGGTACTAAGGCGGTTATAGGCTTCCATCTGCGTTATTTCCTGCAACCTTGTTTGCACGGCAAAATAACTTTGTCCAAGAGCTATTACTTCTTTAGAGGGATCGGCATTTTGTACAATTAAATAACAGGTATAGCGGGAGAGTTTATAACCTGGCATTTCTCTTTCTGCGCCGGAGCCAATTGCTACCATCTCGTTGGATTCAACGATATGGTTTTTTACGGGATGGCCGCTGTTAATACACGCTTCTTTGGCTTTTTCTATTACACCTGAAAAATTTCTAAAATCGGTATAATCGAGTGTTTTGGCAAGCTGCCTTGCCATCCAGAATTCATTACCCTTTTCATCTGTCTGTTTAATTTGTTCAAACACAGATAGTCCTTGTTGTGATAAGTCTTTTTTCATTGGTTAAGTCTTTTAAATGATGTCATTATGTTGAGGATTGCTATCCATTTGGTTGCAGATTAGTAAAACAAAAATACTAAATTCTTTAGCCCGTTGATGATTTTCACGCATTTATAAAAGAAGATCCGGTACTGCGGTCGTAAATGATCTTACCGGTTTTATGCACCTGCGAGCTTGCAGGCACCTGTATATGGATCACCTTGCGCCATTAATATCATATACCTGCGGAAAAAGAATAAACGGAGGATCGGGCTTTTGCGGGTTATTGGAAAGGTTGACCAGGTCTGCTACCATCTATAAGCAGCTTGAATTATTTTATTTGCAGATACCAGCTTTTGTTTTTCATGGCATCGTCCCTTGCGTCGCAATCACTTCATCTGAATATTTTCATGGCAGCAAAGGGAACTGCAATAGCAGAGCGTTGGAAGTTTTGTTAGTTTAAAAAGCACAAAAGACGCCAGGGTGAGGATATAAGCAAAATTACTCGCACCTAGATCATAATGAAAGAACTCGTCAGTTTATCGTTTCAGTTAGCAGTACTTTTTCCCCCTCCTTAATTTTAGTAAACCCTACCCACCGAGAACCATTAAATTCTAGATGAATCTCCTGTATTATCTTTCTTCCCGATATAAAAAAAAACAATCGATAATCAATATTTTTGTCCAATGGATTTATTTGTAGGCGATTTCTATCAGCAGCTTGTTCGCCTTTATATAAGTCTGGTACTGCTTGAAAACCTGTCAAATAATCATCTAAACTCCTTATTGGCGTATTTATGTTTTTAATTCCGACAGTCGCTCCTCGAATCGGATTGATTCCTTTATGTTTCCATACGATCTTTGGCTCGAAAATTTTATCAAATAGTAATACCATCTGACAAAAACTCCCTGCTCCTGTAGTATAATCAAAATTTGCTTTTGCGTTTTTTATTAACTCATTGCTTAATTTTATATTTTCATCAGATAATTCCTTTTGCTTTTTAGCATAATCTAAATTTTGCCCTGTTAACGAAAGATTAATCTCTGTAAGAGACTTGTTTTCATTAGTAAGTTGCAAGTTACGGTTACTAATATCAACATGAGCAGCAGCTTTGGATGCTATTAAAGAAGCATCTTTATCATTTTTCTTAGAAGCTAACCATGTTCCGATAATCGTAATAATACCGCCGATAATGATAATCAATTGCGATTTATCAATTAACCAATCAAACATAGAATGATTTTAATGTATTAATATATAATGAATATTGTACCGTTGGGGATTCTCCCTATCAGTGGGTGTCTTCCACCCACCGAAAAAACAATAAAGGGACGTTGCCGCACTCTCATCCATACTTTATCTACCACGGGAAATTATGCTGGTATGTGAAGACACATACCAGTAGGGAAAAAATCAATTGTTTTCAGCTTGATTCATGCTTTTAACAGAGCCATCCACGACTTTAGTCTCGGCCTTATCACCATTTGTTGCTTTTAGCTCCGCTATTTCTTTTTGCAGAATTTCAATTTGCTCATGCAAAGTTGGCTTGTCGTAGAGGATATTTTGCTTAATGTGAAAATTGAATGCTTTTACCAGTTCATTATCAGTAATAGAATCCAGCTTTGTTGACAATTCAAATAAGTGTTCCTTTTTTAGAGTAAGTTTTTCAACAGAAATAGCATACAGAAATTCAATTAAGCCTTCACCCTGTGGAGTTTTATGCTGTTCAATAACCTTTTCCAAAATAGCCTTCATATCATTGCTTAGTTCTTCATCTATATGATATGATAATTCACTTGCATGAGCACTGCGTAAAATACATGCCTGTATTATTCCATCATTAAATCTATTGAAATTATGAGGGTCAAGTACGTTTCGTACGAATTCCGTCTGCCGCAGGCAATGTTCATAATCATCGCTATTCCGCAAACTGTTGATTACAGTATTAATTGTGAAATAAACATCTGCCTGACTTACATCCGTTGTATAATCTGTAAAATTAAAAAATGCAAAACCTTTTCTCAGTTTGAGTGCAACTCCTTGTGTATTGGAATAAAATAAAGAATTAGCCAATCCTTTTTGCTTTGTACTTACACTCTCATCAATTAAGGCAATGCGGTCTTTAAAATATTTTGTTGCAACAGGTAAATTTTGTTCCTCAATCGCATCAATCAAATCAGCTATAAAATCCTTTTCCTTTAACCATGAAGTGCCTTTTGAATCTTTATTACAAAAAAGGCTATCAACTTCTACAAAAGAATTACTCTCTTTGCCGTATGTACCTTGCTTTAAGTTACTTTTCAATGAGTTTAAGTAATCTTCAGTATTGGTTCTTGCCAACCCAATAAAATACACCAACCGCAGCTTATCAAATGGTCGGAGTGTTCTGCTTAAATAAAGCAGGTTTTTGCCATTGGAAATACATGAGCCAATTATTACAACTGCTCCCTCTGCTTTTACGTCTTTAATTTTTTCGGTTACATCATCAAACTTTACTATTTCCGGTAGTTTTCCATCGGCATAATTGGGCTTTATATGATTAGTTATTATCTCAGCAAGTTTTATAGAACCTTCATCTGGCAAAGTGATAAAGTATTTGGCGTTGCTGGGTACGTACTGATTTATGAAATTGTAAAGCCTCTCTTTGTAGTCTTTGTACAATTTATTTTCCGGGTCTTCAATCTTACAAAGCACATGGTGGATATCAAAGTAAACCTCGTACTTGTTACTTGTAACATAGGTTTCTTTATAGTTTACTTTAAGAACATTATTATCAGTAATGTTGGTAGCTTTAAATTGCTTTACAAATGCTGATAATTTTTTTGGAGCATCTGTAACCTTAATTGTAATGGGATTTATTTTGGGTTTTTCTAATAGAAAAACATCCCCTTTTACTTCCACCGGGTACGAACCACTTTTGCAATAAACACAATCTCTGTCAGTATAAGTATCATAATGATGTAGCCCTAAAGGGTTTGAAGCCGATTTAGTAAGGTTACAAACTATATTGGCTTTGTTTTTTATGTAGTCGGAATTGCTTCCGAGAAAATAAAGAATTACAAGATTTGCAATATCAACATTGGGATGGTGTTTCGTTATTTTCTCTATGATATTGCCCGATGTTGACGAGGAAATAAGGATCAAAGAGTTTTCAAAAAACCGGATTGATTTTGAAAATATTCCTTTGTAAGAAGAGAAACTTTCAACCGGAATAATTCTGAAGCCTGCACCTACTAACTTTCTTTTTAATTCCAAAAGTGCAAAGGCCAGTGTGTTGATAGAAGATGTATCACAATATATCTGCCGGTGCAGTTCTTCTTTGTATTTGGAAAGCAAAGTAAATGCGATAAAATAGATTTCTGAACTATGCAGCAGTATATTCCCTGTACGCAAAAATTTATTACAGTGTTTTCCTGATGGAAAAACGAAATGGTGTGCATTGCCCTTCGCTTCAATCAGTCCACCTCTTTCTTTAAAAATATACACAAGGCCGTCATTAATTATTAAGTCAGTTGTTTTTTTGCTGATAACTCCGGGCTTATTGCTGCAATCTAAATTTCCGTCTTTATCAAAAGTAAACAGGTAAAGGCTGTCCTTTAAATGGTCTCTTTGTAGCTTTGGAATATCTTTAAAAGTATCTAATTGGTCTGTTATAAAAAGTTTTGTTAGTAAAGCATCGCTGTAATCACCGCCTATTACAAATATTTCATCTGTCTGATAATTTGATTCATAAAACTTCTTGATTTCACTTTGCAGGTTTGCTTTTTCGATGGAATCCCTATCACAAAAGATTACCGTTACGGAACAAGGTACTTTCTCACTATGCCCATTTTCTTTAAAATATTTCGATGTGTATATATAGAAGCTAGGCATGGCTGATGTTTGAGATTGGGTAAACCAATGTGATGACACTGCCTTGGGCGAATAGCAAACTTGAAAAACCGGAAGAAGTGTTATTGAACCAATCGAATAACTCAATGTCATTACTCTTGGTGTCTTCCTTATATCTGTTCTCCCGTAAATTCCTGAAGATTGAAACATTTTGTGTACGCAGCCAGAATAAGCCTTTGTTATCCAAAATTTTCATTATCCTATCCAAGCCCTGACCTTTGATGCCTCTGTCAATTCCTGTAGCAGTTGTATTATTTCTCATCAAACATTTTCTAATAATCTCCACCTGCTCTGCTGCATTTAATTGCTGTTGCGATTCTCCCAGGTTTCTTTTTACAAAACCAATACCCGTATCATAAACTGATAACTCTAAAAAATACAATTCGTCCTGTGCATTAGCTTCAAAGTTTTGAACCGAAAAATAATTTTTTAGCCCTTTGTTATTTTCAAAGCCGGTTGCAAAACTTTCTCTTGTCCTCCTGTGTAGTTTTAAAAACAACCCTCTTGTATTTGGATTAAGTGGTTTATTAAATTCATCTGTCTTTCCCCAATCATCTGTGTTTTTCATCAACTCATAAATGATGGCAATAATATCATCATAGAAAGGTGCTAAATTGGCAGCACGAAGATTTCTATTTAAGGAAGTTACCTGCCTTATTGATTTTTCAAGGGCAAAATCAAATTGCATTTCATTAGAGATAAATATTCCATCAGTATAAAAAGCATTCAATAAACCATTTTTTATAGATAAATGGTCGAAGCAAGAAAGCAATACTTTAGGGCCACCACCTTCAGTTTGCCTTTTCATTTTTTCATGCTTAACCTGATTTTGCTGCTTTAACAAGGGCTTTAAATCTCTGCCTTGCTTATCAGTAATTTCCCTGCTCCAGCAATAAACAATAGAAGGAAACAAATAATCTAATTCATAAAGCTCTGATAACTCATTTTCCGACTTAATATCTAAAATGATTTTGCTATTAGTGGTAGTGTTATACCATGTGGCAAAAAACTGAATGATTGCCGGAATAAGACCAAAATCAGTACCCGATAAACTTTTTGAAACAGCTATATTAACAGAATTATTTTTTGACAATTCCTGATAGGCATTTTCAATTGATTCAATACTAGTTTTATTACCTATTCTTATCATGAAAAAATTGTACAATCATTATTAAAATTATTACCTCTGCACTATTTCGTTGTTCAATCATTTCTTGTTTTTACTTCTTCCCTGTCCTTTTCCCTTTCTCCGCAATTACCGCCAACTCTTTAAGCAATTTTTTCTTCTCCTCTCCATCAATGTCTTTAGATGAAATAAAAAAATCCTTCAGATCACGATTAATAGTGAGTGCAATACGGAAGAAGGTAGCAAGCGGAGGTTGTATGGTATTGGTTGCCCATTTTGAAATGGTTGCAGGTTCGTAACCTAACACCTCTGCTAGATGCTTATTAGAGACCCGTTCTTCCTTTAAAACAATGGCCAGCCTGTTCATGACCAGATGGGAGGGTTTTCTTTTGGGTTTCATTATTTTACTCATCGGGTAAATAAATTGTGCTTGGAGAACACAATTTACAAGATTATAAAAAATTGATTTTCAATCAAAAGAGATCTCGCGGGAAATAATATTGTTATTGTGAAACAATTATGTTATATTGCATAACAATTTTATCAATTCATTTTATGACTTAGAAATTATACTATAATATATAAAAGCGTATTTGCTTTATTCCCGATTCTGAAATTACGACATAACATTGATCTCGGGAGGGTAAGGTAAATCGCTCGCGTTTTCCTTAGTTTTAAGGTTCAGACGTGGGCGTTCTTATTTGAGATCAGGGTGTCGTAACCCTCAGAATCAACAAGAACTAACCCACGTCTCTTTTTTGCCGCTGGTTGGTCTTTCATCAAATTCTTCACTTCAAAAACTCCTTTATGAAAAAGACCAACGCCCAGCCAGCACCTCCTTGAATACCATCAATGCTCATCAAACACAACAATACCCATTTCCTCCCCGCGAGGAACCAAACCACTAAAACTTAATCTATGCATTCACTACCGGAACACCTGCAGCGCATGAAACAGGCACTGCTGCACAAAAAGAATAAAAAAGCAGCGTGGACTGTTATTAACGAATATTTCCATTTTATAGGAATAGAAAGTATAAAGGAAGAATTGTGGATACTCACCAAAGGCACCATCACCAACGACCTGATGGATCAGTCAAAAAAAGGAGCGGACAGGCATGACCTCATTTTCGGTTATGAGTTGCTGCTGTTATTGTTTGATGCGGTAAAGGTGCTGCACGATAAACGGGAACATAAGCAGAAAGAGAGGGGAACCAATCGGACACTTGCCGTGGCGGGAAATGAAAAACCGGGAAAGCAACAAAAAAGCGCATCTCCGGTGTAGTAACCTTATTGATTCATTCATTCCGGAATTGTGCTGCTGCAAGCCTCTCTGCAAATCCTGGCAAAGACCTTTGTGGCCCGTTAAGAGATGAAGACTACACATTAAGAAGCCTTCTTAACGTAAATTATTGGTTCACCTAATTGAGCTTCCAGTTTAGCAATAGTTTTAAGCGTAAGGTTATGATTACCTTTAAGCCATTTATTGATTTCTGACGGTCTTTTATTCAGTTTTTCGGCCAGGTCTTTTTGCGTGTAGCCTTTAGCCTTAATAAGCTCGTTGATCCTTACAATGATATCGGTATACTGGCGTACAAAAATGCGCACTTCCTCAGGCGTTTCGCTTTGTATTCTCTTCGCAATTTTGCTTCTCATAAAATTCTCTTTTACAAAATAATTTCATCATCCCCGTTCGCTGCTATAAGCTTCCGGTTTTTAGCATCAATTATTATTTCTTTATCTCTTAGCGCTTCTTCAATTCGCCTGGCAAACTGGCACGCTTCGATCCATTTCAGGTTGAGGTCTTTGCTGGCCTGGTTTGTTTGGGCAGATTTAATGCCGCCGTTAAATAATACTACCAGATCTTTCCGGTTCTTTATCCGTAATGCATATAGCCTTAATGGAAAATTGGGGATAAAGGAATACGATACCTTTCACATTTACCTTGCCTTTATTGGGTAATCCTACTACTTCCTGCTCAAATCTGTTAAACAAGATATCTATTGCTCCATGATCGTCTCCTATACTATCCAGCACAAAACTCAGAAGTTTCTGAACTTCGATTTTCAGCTCAGGAATAGCATTATATTTAGCAAAGAACTTATCAGTTTCATTACTGTTGGACTCATCCCATCGCACTGTATAAAAAGTGCATTTAGCACTTTCATCATCTCATATTTCCAATGCAAAGCTATTCACTTATAAGTTAATTTGCAACTAAAATATAAAAAAACGTATTCCACAAGAAATATCTGACCCTGAAGATTCACTTCGACTTTCAAGCGAATAAGGTTTAAATAAAAACGGAGATTCTCACTCTTTTCTTGAAAATCTCCGTAATGTAGCCTCGACAGGAATCGAACCCCGCCCGTACCGAACGGTACCTGCCCGAATGTTCGTTCAGGCGGGCGTTCGGGCGGTGTATCTGGAGCTTCGTCCCAACCAAAGGTCAGGATTATACTATCCCTGCCCGAACGGCATCCTGCTTCGCCTGAATGATTCAGTCGGGCAGTCGGACGGGCCCGTCCGACTGGCGTCAGCCGGGCGGGCATTGTACTACGAGGGTAGTGCTTTTTTTAAAAACCTTCTTCCGGCAGCCGATTTGAAATATTTTTCTCTTTCTATTGCTTCCTGTTCCGTTTCAAACGTTTCAAAATAGATTAAGGTGAAAGGAATATAAGGCTGGATTGATGCTGTCATTCCTGAATTGTGCTGGCGTAACCTTCTTTCAAGATCCTGGCAATGACCTTTGTAATAATAATTGTGATTGGTGCTTTTTAAAACATAAGTGTAAAACATAGGAAAAACAGTAGTAGCCTCGACAGGAATCGAACCTGTATCTGGAGCTTCGGAAACTCTTATACTATCCATTGTACTACGAGGCCAATGCAAGGCAGAAATCTTTAGTCAGCATCCGGACATCAACCTGATTACTTTCTTTTCATAGGAATCGAACCCCCGCCTGAACGAACATTCGGGCAGGTGTATCTGGAGCTTCGTCCCAACCAAAGGTCGGGATTATACTATCCCCGTCCGACTGGCGTCAGCCGGGCGGGCATTGTACTACGAGGCCGGGCTAATTTGAAAATGGGTCAATTTGAAAATTTGAAAATGAATTTTCAAATTATTTAATCAACCCATGTGCGTTCTCAGCAAATATCTTTACCGCGATGGCGAGCAAAATTACACCAAAAAACTTTCGCACAGTAATTAATCCTGCATTCCCCAGCAAACGGGCTATTACATCCAGCAAACGGATCACAATGTAAATAATAATAAGATTGATGAGAATACCGGCCATTATCGTGCCGTCGGTGAAATTTGCTTTCAGTGAGATGATGGTGGTGAGCGTACCTGAACCCGCTATCAGCGGAAAGGCAATAGGTACAAGCGTGGCAGCCTTTACATCCTTTTCACTTTTGAAAAACTCCATGCCTAATACCATTTCCAGCCCTAAAATAAAGATGACTATAGAGCCGCCCACCGCAAATGATTTTATATCCAGCCCCAGCACTTTCAAAAACTTTTCGCCTACAAATAAAAACACTACCATCAACAGCCCGGAAACGATGGTAGCACGAAAAGCATTGATCTCGCCCATCCGCTGCTTCAGCGAAATGAGAATGGGGATCGAGCCAATGATATCTATCACCGCAAAGAGGGTAAACACCACGGTGAGCAATGCATTGAAATTGACTTCCATACCGGGAATTTTTGTAAAGATATTATTCTGTTTTCAAGATGTTCAATATCGGGAGCATCCCAACTTTTCGCAGGCGAGGCTTCAATCATAAGAAAATGACATTGAGTTAACAGCGGTCTTAAACATAGAAGCTAATCTCTCCCATAACCACGCAGCACAAAAAAGGTAAAAATAAGTCATGATCGAAAAGCTTTAACCTCTCATTGGCTTCGGCAATTTTAAATGCCTGTATAGGTTTCATAAAAAACAAATTCTTTGAAAAAATGCCGGCAATCAAACTCCGGCATCAATACCGGTAAATTTTTGCTTGTCAGGTATATAGGTCTGCGCCAGAAATATTAGAAGTGAACCATTTTCCACCTTTATCCCATGCCTACGGCAGGTAAACCGGCAGGCAAGTCTCACTTTTCACGATAACATACAGGCATAATTGGGCTGACTTAAGAGTAGTTCCCTTAATGGGTAATCCCTAACGTTCCACTGTCACTCCCTGCAACTGCGACTGTAAGCCTTTGGAGCCTTCTTCCGTTACCTGGGTTTGCCAGAGATTAACTTTCTTAAGCCCGCTCAATTGCTTAAGCGATGCTATACACTTGTCTGTAAGCGGATTTTGTCCGAGATTGAGCACATTCAGGTTTTTTAAATCCTGCAGCAGCACAACAGACTGATCATCTATATTGTTTTTCTGCAGCTCCAGTGTATTGAGCCTGCTGAATGATCCAATGGCTTTTAAGGTGGCTTTATTAATACCGCAGTTGCGTATATCAAGACGGTATACCTGGTCTTTGATAAGGGAAAGCTTCTGCATCAACTGCTCAATATGATCGGCCCCCGCAGATTGCAGCATGGTAAAAGAAATATCAAGCAGGTTGCTGTTCGAGGTAAGATTACGTATCAGCAGTTTCTGGTCTTTCAGTTGTTTTACTGTTACGGGATCTGCAGGCGGAACTTCAGGCAAAACTATATCCTTGTTATCTTCTGCATTGATGCCAAGATAATTGGCCACCAGGTACTTCACCTTATCATCCACGGACAGTTCGGTTATATTCTTTTGGTAATCGGTCCCCGATAATATCCACCAGCGCATAAAGCTGATCTCTATGGGAGACAATGGCGTCCGGTTATCTGCCGGCATGAATTTCCGGCTGTGCCGGGGAAGCGTTATCCTTTTGAATAATTCACTTTTCTCAAGGTCTCCTGCTACAATAGTATTGCCGCTTTTTCCGCCTTTGCTGATGCCCTCCACCGTGGAAAGATCCAGCTCTCCTTCTGTCTTGTCTTTGTTGTGGCAGTCAATACATTTTTGCTGAAGAACAGGTTGAATAATATCGGCAAATACAACTACCGAATCAAGCGGCGGTAATGCCTTTTCTTCGACGACAGCTTTCTTTCCGAATATTGATCTCAGGAACTCCGGCATGTGCGCAGTAAGGTAGCCTTCACCGTGCGTCATATTACCTCCGAGATGACCGCCCGCTGCGATAAGAACGATACATATTATCAGCAGCCAGTTGCTCAGGGAGATCTTAGCAAGGAAAATATTGGTTTTTTTATTGCTCCTGATATACCAGGTGATCAATATAAACGCCGCAGCCGCAATGCCGATCCATTTATGCCAGTTGAGGGTATAGACATTGTACCCTCCGGATGATGATAAGAAATATCCTGTGAGCGCGGCCAATACCGCGCTGATGCCGCCCGCAAGCAAGGCTATATTAATAGCAGACTCAAGTACCGGGCTTTTTTTATAAACGGCAATCACACTCAACAGCGCTGCAAATACAATGATCCCGATAGGGATATGCACAAGCAGCGGATGAAATCTTCCAAAAAACAGCGACCAGTCTGTATGCATTACGGCGTATTATTTTGCTATACCCTTTCCAGTTTTACAGGATAAGTTTTCTCAGCATTCCACTGGCATACATAAATATTATGATCCTCATCCACACATACATCATGCCCGTGATAGAAAATATTGCCGTTTGCAAACATCGGCTGCAGCACCCCGTTTTTATATTCCGGTTTGGTGCCGCCGGGGTTGGAGATGCATTTATTATTTTTATCCAATATGGTTACAAAACCTGATTTTCCGCCATCCATTTTTCCCGTATCACGAAAATTAGACCAGCATACGCCCGCATATATATTTTCTCCATGTACCACAGGACGGCATACATAAGCGCCGGGCAGCTTTACCGTTTCAATATATTTTCCATCAAGCGTAAAGAATTTAAATGCATTCTCATTGCGTGAAGTGCAGATCAGTTTGGGAGCAGACGGATCACGAAGATCCACTGTTACCCCATGCGCATTGCTGAGGTTATGATCAGGATTGGCGTTGTGATGACCGCCAAAGATCCGGATGAATTCTCCTTTATGATTGTATTGCAGGATATAATCCGACCCATAGCCGTCTGCCACATAAAAATCGCCGTTGGGCGCAACCGCTACTTCTGTCGGCTGGAATTTTTCTTCTTTTTTATATGCGCCTATGGTATACGGATGTCCCAATGTAAAGATCAGGTCGCCATTGATCGTGGTTTTAAATATGGAGCCGGATTGCGCATGCCAGTTCCCGTCCTTACCATAGTAATAACCGCAGTCTGTGATGAACAATACATCGTCTTCCCCTTCATGTGCCAGCGTAAGCCCGTGGCCGCCGGGGTAACGTGTTCCCCATGAATCGAGCAGCTTGCCTGATCTGTCATACACTATAATATTATTCTTTACCTCATCCGTAACCATCAGCAGGCGCCCTTTCGAATCTTCCACCATTTCATGACAATTGAGGACCGGTGTTTTTGCAGCATCAAGATTGCCCCAGTCTTTATTCATTTTATAAGTAAAACTGCCATGCCCGATAATACCATTGTCATCAGGGCTTGCTTTACCTGTTATATTAAAGCCTGCAACAGCTCCGGCTGTAAGGGCCGCAGTCTTTTTTATAAACTGTCTTCTTGGATTGTTATTCTTTTTCATATGGAATTTTATTAAGGTGTGAGCTATCAGCTGTGGGCTATCAGCCATCGGCTGTGAGGCGTGGGCTCATAGCCCGCCGCTCATAGCTGATAGCCCACAGCCTTATACAATGATCCTCTTTACAACTGTTCCTTCCACATCTGTGAGCCTGAACCTCCTGCCTTCCGCATCAAAGGTGAGTCTTTCGTGATCTATGCCCAACAAATATAGAAGTGTTGCCTGGAAATCGTGCACGTGCACAGGGTCCTTTATAATATTATAACCAAATTCATCCGTTTCACCGTAGGTGAGGCCGGGCTGTACGCCACCACCTGCCATCCACATGGTGAAGCAGCGCGGGTGATGATCCCGCCCGTAATTATCTTTGGTAAGCTTTCCCTGCGAGTAGTTGGTTCTCCCGAATTCTCCGCCCCATATTACCAGCGTGTCATCCAGCAGTCCTCTTTGCTTCAGGTCTTTTACCAGCGCTGCCGATGCCTGGTCCGTCGCCTTGCATTGATTGGTAAGCGCAGCCGGAAGATTGCCATGCTGATCCCATCCCTGGTGATAGAGCTGCACGAATTTTACGTTTTTCTCCAGCAGCCGGCGTGCCAGCAGGCAGTTAGCAGCATAAGTGCCGGGCGTGCGGGAATCCGGCCCGTACATATCAAATACCCAGTCGGGCTCATCCGACATATCGGTTATTTCCGGCACAGATGCCTGCATGCGAAATGCCATCTCATACTGCGCTACACGATTGTTGATCTCAGGATCGCCGAAAATTTCCAGTTGGGCTTCATTCAGGTCTTTCAGTGCATTGAGCATTTCCCTGCGGTCTGCCGCTTTAAAACCTTCAGGATTGTTGAGGTACAGCACCGGGTCTGCACCGGAGCGGAATTGCACACCCTGGTATTTGGAAGGAAGAAAACCATTGCCCCAAAGCCTGGCAAACAAAGGCTGATCCTGTGGTGCATTATTCGATACCAGCACTATAAATGAAGGAAGGTTATCATTGTCGGAACCAAGCCCGTAGCTCACCCATGCGCCGATGCTCGGTCTGCCTGCAAGCTGATTGCCTGTTTGCATGAAGGTAAGCGCAGGGTCGTGGTTGATCTGCTCGGTATACATGGATTTGACAAAGCAGAGATCATCCGCTACCGACCCGGTATAGGGCATCAGTTCGCTTACCCACGCCCCGCTTTTGCCGCGTTGTTCAAATTTAAAAGAGGAACCTACGAGCGGGAGCGCGGATTGCTGGGCGCTCATACCGGTGAGCCGTTGCCCTTTTCTTACGGAGTCAGGCAGGTTTTGACCATGCATTTTTTCGAGCATGGGCTTGTAGTCGAAGGTTTCAAACTGCGAAGGCCCGCCACTCTGGAAAAGATATACTACCCGCTTCGCCCTTGCCGGTATGTCCGGCGTGCCCAATATACCACCGTTCCCGGCAATGGCATTGGGTTTTGCAGTATGCAGCCCGCTCTGACCTGCGATCAGCGATCCCAGGGCTACAGACCCGAGGCTCAGGGAGGCTTTCTTCAGGAAAGATCTCCTGTTGATAGCACTGGCAATAAGCTGTTCAAATTCTTTGTTCATATCATCTCAAAATTGAGCTTTGTTGTGCCGGTATTACCGCCGGGTAACAAAAGCATCTGAATTCATAATAGTGCTTGCCATCACGGTGCATGCAGCAAGCAATTGCGGTGTTTTTGTTGCTGTTACAGATGCGCCCGAGGTCAGCCATCCTTTCATGGCAGACGGTTCCGCTTTGAATTTTTCTAATTCGTCGGTATAGAGTCGCTCAAGTATAGCCGTTTCTTTTGGTGAAGGCTTTCTCCCGGTTAACGCCCTGTAGCAGTACCGGATCTGATCAGCGTCGTTTTCATATTTCTTCATAGCATTCGCTGCCAGCGCGCGACTTGCTTCGGTAAACTGCGGGTCATTCAGCAGTATCAGCGATTGCAGGGGTGTACTGGTTTTCTGGCGCTGCACCACACAACTGCTCCTGAGCGGAGCGTCAAAAGTGCTCATGGATGGCGGAGGATTGGTCCTTCTCCAGAAAGTATACATGCTTCGCCTGTAAAGGTTGGCCCCCGTGTCCTGCACATATACTTCACTGTTTACTCTCCATAAGCCTTCAGGCTGGTAAGGTTTTACACTTTCTCCCCCGGTCTTTTCGTAAAGCAGGCCGCTTGCAGTAAGCGCCGCGTCCCGGATCATTTCCGCAGACATCCTGAAGGCTGGTCCCCTGGCAAGTAAACTATTGTCGGGGTCTTTGGCCAGCAATTCCGGCTTCGCATAAGATGCCTGCCGGTATGTAGCAGATAATACGATCAGCTTTTGCAATGCTTTTACATCCCATCCCGACTCGCGGAAGGTAACTGCCAGCCAGTCGAGCAGCTCCGGGTGTGTGGGAAATCCGCCCTGGTTGCCGAAATTATCCGCGTTTTTCTGAAGCCCCGTGCCAAAATAGAGCTGCCAGTAACGGTTGACGGCAACTCTTGCCGTTAAAGGATTTTGGGGGTCCATTAGCCATTTTGCCAGTCCCATCCGGTCTTTGCGAAGCCCTGCCGGCCACGGTAAAATAGCATTGGGCACATCCGGTTGCACTTCCCTGCCGGGGGCGTCATAAGCGCCACGCAGCAATATATGTGTTGCCCGTGGCTTCTTCATCTCTTCCATCACCATGATCTCCGGGATCTTTTCCATTTCTTTATTCCGCTCCTGCATCAGCGCACGCCATTCTTTTTCTTTTTGCTTCCATGCAGCGGAGATATTGGAGAAGTAATATTGCTCAAGGTCTGCAGCAGGTATAGCGCCCGGCTGCACCGGCTGTTTTGAAGAGCGCTGCACCAACATCTGTACTTCTGATGGGGTCAGTATTCTGTCGTATATATACAACTCATCTACCAGCCCGTCTTTGAATCCCGTGCCGCGCCAGTCGGCGCCTACCTGTAATCCCGGCTCATCCCCACGTCCGAATAAAATATCTTTATACAGGTTGTCTTTTTCGGTGACCAATTTTGCCTCTTTCCCGTCTACGAACAGCTTTATTCCGTCTGCTTTGCTGTTGCCGCTATACGTGAGCGTTAGCTGTATCCATTTCCCCTTTGGCAGCGTGTCTTCCGTTACTTTTAAAATATTGTTGTACGGCCAGGTATGCGACATTAAAAACTCCGCCTTACCCTCCTGCAGGTTGAGATAATACCCGTGAAACGAATAGGTAATATCTCCATCGCCTTTATGGAAGATCACTCCCTTGTTTGTGCCGGCTGGTATATTGACCCACACTCCAATGGAAAAGGGCTGAAAGCGATTGAAGATGCCCACCTTTCCCAGCTTAAGAATATCATCGCCGTTTGATTTGAATGCGTTACCGGATATACCCGGAACTATCACGGGATCAGCCACCTGGCCTTTGTCTCTGGCAGAAACCTCATTTACAAAAGCATTATTTACCAGCTTGTCAAAGCTATAATGTGCCTGTAAACCTTTGTTCAGATCAAAGGGAGAATTGTTGCCCAGGGCATTCCGCCATTGTTCAAAGGAATTTTTTTCCTGCTGTTCAATAGTTACGAGCTCAGCGGCTTTTTCTTTCTCCTGGTTCTTCAGGTAACTGATCACAGAATCCTGCCGGGTATCCGTTAGCAGCATGCTTGGCCCCGGGATCTGTCTTTGATCAAAAGAGATCTGACCGGCTTCGTCCACATTATTGAAAAAGCTGTAAAGGCTGTAAAAGTCTTTTTGAGAAACGGGATCAAATTTATGATCGTGACAGCGGGCGCAACTGATGGTCAACCCGAGAAAAGCAGTGCCGAGGGTGTTGGTGCGATCCACTACATATTCGCTGCGGAACTCTTCATTGATGATGCCTCCTTCCATGTTCTGCGGGTGGTTGCGGTTGAAAGCGGTGGCCAGCTTTTGCTCGCGGGTAGCGTTGGGCAGCAGGTCGCCGGCAAGCTGCCAGGTCACGAACTGATCATAAGGCATGTTTTCATTAAACGCTTTGATCACCCAGTCGCGCCAGGGCCACATAGGACGGTAGCGGTCTACCGTATAGCCGTGCGTATCCGCATAGCGTGCAAGATCAAGCCAGTCGAGCGCCTTTTTTTCGCCATACCGGGGAGAGCTGATCAGGCGGTCTACTACTTTTTCATAGGCATCGGCGCTTTTATCTGCTAAAAAGGCGTCTGTTTCTTCTACGGTGGGCGGCAGCCCTGTCAGATCAAGAAACACCCTGCGGAGCAGCGTTTCCTTATCTGCTTCCGGGGAAGGAGCCAGTCCGTCTTCTTCCAATTTGTGCAGCACGAAATTGTCAATACCGTTTTTTACCCATGATGTATTTTTTACTTCCGGCAGCGGGTGTTTTTCAGGTGGAATGAAAGCCCAATGGGGTTTGTATACTGCACCCTGCTCAATCCATTTTATCAGAACAGCTTTCTGATAATCGGTCAGTACGCGGTGAGATTCTTTCTTGGGCATCATAAGCTCTTCGTCGGTAGTAATGATCCTGGCGTAGAGCTCGCTTTTCCCCAGCCTGCCCGGAACAATGGCCCGCCTGCCGTTTTTCAGCACTGCGTAGGCGCCTTCGCTGTTGGAAAGATCAAGCCCGGCTTTTTGCCCATTCTTTTTATCAGGACCATGGCACAAAAAGCATTTATCTGAAAGAATAGGCTTTACATGAATGTTGTAATCAATAACAGCGGGAAGTGTTTTTTCAATTTTGGCAATGGCTTCGGGCTTATCAACATTTCCGGTACGGATATATACAAATATGACAATGGCAAAAAGCCCTGTCACCAAAGTAATTCTATTGAATATCTTTTTCGACATGACGGGTTAAAACAATTGGTTAAAAGCTGCTCTCTTTCGGGTTTATGATTTGTCTCTCTAAAGGTAATGATAATATAACAATGCCGGGGGCGGATATGCTGCGCTTCCCATCACAAAACAAGTTACCACACCGATGTGGGATATCACTAAATAATATATACTGTTTACTCGACCACAAAACGATAGAATGTCGTGCAGGAGCAGCTTTGAGTTCGAAAGCTAACACTTGTTAACAATAAAAACCAGTTAAAACTATCGAAGGTACCCGGGAAATGCAGAAAAGCAACTGAAGAGAGATGAAGCTATTATCACAGCGGCTGTGTGAATAGTCGCTGTAATATTCTTTCGTATATTCCTGCCAGCTTTGCATGATCTTCCTTATTTTTAATACAGCTTCTTTTTAAAGGATTACATATTGCTTTATCTGCTTTTATTCTTTTTCTTTCCCTTTCTTTCTCCACATCTTATGCTTTGCCCCATCCATCTTCACGATCCTGGGTGTAAATTTTCCTACCACATCTACCAATGCTTTTTGTGATTGCATCACCATGTTGATGTCTTTATAGGCGAAAGGAGATTCATCTAATCCGCCGCCAAGCAACATTATACCGAATTTTTTCAGCTCATCCCTGAATTGCTTATCGGTTACTGATTCCATGGCTTTTATACGGCTCATCTTTCTTCCCGCGCCATGGGAAGCTGAGTTGACCGAAGCGGATTCTCCCTTTCCTTTTACTATAAACCCATCTGCTGTCATGGAGCCTGGAATAATGCCCAAAACATCCCTGCCTGCCGGGGTTGCACCCTTACGATGAACGATCATCTCTTTTCCTTCCCATTGTTCTTTCCATGCAAAATTGTGATGGTTCTCTACCATCTTCATGGGGCTACGTCCGAGTTGCTTCGCGATCTTTGCATGTATCACATGATGGCAGGCAGAAGCATAGTCGCCGGCGAGGTTCATCGCATTCCAGTATTCTATACCTTCTTCTTCCTCAAGCAACAGCCATGCAAGATTCTTCGCTTCCTGCGGCAACCGCCTTTTACTGATGGCAAGCCGGGTATAATGGTTGGCAATATTGGCGCCGAGCGCCCTTGAGCCGGAATGCGTCAATAATCCCACATATTTACCGGTATCTATTCCCAATACCATATCTTTTTCCGCTATTTCAATCACACCAAATTCAGCAAAATGGTTTCCTGAACCCGACGATCCTAATTGTTTCCAGGCGCGGCCATGCAGTTTTTTTAATAATGGTAATTCATAAAACAATTCATTATCCATTACTTCATGTTCTGCCGCACGATCAAACTGTGCGCCGCTGCCGAACAATGTGGCTTCTCCTAGTTCTCCTGCAAAAAATGATTCGCGGTTCGTCAATTTCTCAGGATCAATATCAAACACACTCAGGCACATGCGGCAACCGATATCCACACCTACGCCATAGGGTATTACGGCGTTATCCGTAGCCAGCACACCGCCTATCGGTAAGCCATAACCGCTGTGGGCATCCGGCATCAGGGCGCCTGCAACCGATACAGGCAATTTTGCTGCCTGGTACATCTGGTGCATAGCCCCTTCTTCAATATGCTCCTGGCCAAAAACGTTAAACTGTATCCCGCTCTGGTTTAGAGAAATGGTTTCTCTACCCGGCAAATCCTTTTCGGGAATTAATTTTTCTGCGATCAATCCCAATACCATATCATTCTTATACTCCACCGGTGCAGCCAGTATTTTCTTTAATAGTTCCATTACATTTTCCTTCTCAGCATGCTTATAGTGTTTTTGCATCACATTCATAGCTACACTTATCACAGGCCCTTCGGGATAACCAATCGCTCTTAGTTCTTTACCTGTTAATTTTAATTTGCCCATGATTCTTTCTTTAATAATACAAACGTAAAACTTAACTGTGCAGCTTTTTTGCACAGGAACATATATTTACCTGAACATTCAAATAGCCAGGCAATAGTGTGGCTACAAAATTTAATGATCGCTTTTTTGCAGAGACAGCGTCTCCGGAGAACATAAGAAATACGAAGTCCGGAGACTTCGTACAGCGGGCAGTATTTGCCTCATAAGGACAATAGGTTTGCAGAAAATAGAATTGAAACCAGGAAGGTTATTAAATCTTTAGGTACCTCCGCAAGGGTTATTGGTTGCAGGTTGCACACCCTTTCACAATTGACGTCTCAGGTCTCACGTTCTGCCATTCACCCCTTCCGTCTCGCTATTCCTCTCTTCGCCCATGCCGGCTTGCTCTTCAACACTTTTTTATATACCGGGCAATCGCAGGTATGCGCACCGGGTAAATAACCCGTGCTCATCAAAAATTCATTGACGATCTCGCCGCCGGTGAACTTAAAATGTTGCCTGAACAGCTTTACCCATTCCTCTTTGGTCTTCGGGTGATGCTGATCAAGCCAGCTTTTAAAGGAGCCGTGTTCTTTTTGCAGTTGCAGTATGGCTTTGGCATTTTCAATGGCAGCGTTTACTTTAAGCCTGTTGCGTATAATGCCCGCATCTGCCAGCAGCCGTTCACGGTCTTTATCGCTATACTTCGCTACTTTCTTTATATCAAAGTTGTGGTAGGCTTTCCTGAAGCTGTCCTGCTTTTTAAGTATGGTGGTCCAGCTTAGTCCGGCCTGGTTGATCTCCAGCACCAGCCTGCAGAACAATTCATTATCCTCTGCTATGGGAAACCCATAATGATTATCGTGATAGTCTATATGAACGTTCTCATCTTCTCCGGAGAGGCTGCTGATATAGCTGCAATAACTCATGTATTGTATGATTAAACATTTACAGTGTCGTACACCACCACTTTTTTCCACAGGTGTTTGCACTCTTCTACAAACTTCAGGTGTATAGGATCAACCTGGTAACTGTCCTGGTCTGCCTTGTTGGCAAACAGCACCATCCACGACACCGAATACGACCGGTCAATAACATCGCGGTTGGTATCTGCCGGCTTACCAATATAAAAAGTTTTAATGGTTTCAACGGCCGATAGCTTTTTTAAGCCTGCCACGAGAGCATCAAAATCTGCCACGCTTCCGGGGTTGTTGAGCCAGAAATAAACATGATGAATGAAAACGTCTTTATCTGTCATAGCATTTATGATTTATTGCATTTTCTTTATCCAGTCGCCGATACCGGCAAATATTTTTTGCGCTACCGCCGAACGGAATTTCGCATTTAATATTCTTTTCTCGTCATCCGGGTTACTTAAAAAAGCCACTTCTACAAGGCAGTTCGGGTAATCCGTAGGGCCATTCAGGGAGAAATTAAACCCTCCTACATTTCCGGCTTCGGTCAGGTTAAGCTCAAGCATGCGGCTGAGCACAGCCTGTGATAAGCTCCTGAACCCTATATAACGGTAATACGTGCTTGTGCCGGTGATCTGTGCATTGCCGGAGGAATTAAGATGAATGCTGATAAGCAGATCAGGATTCCATGCTTTCAGCATCCCTACCCGGTCTGCCATGCTCAACGTAGTATCTTTGGTACGCACCATAAATGTTTTGACCTTGTTCTTACGCAGCAGGCTGTTCAGCTCAGTAGCAATTTTCAGGGTATAGTCTTTTTCTTTTATACCCGATCTCACACCGGTAGCGCCAATATTGTCTCCTCCATGGCCTGCATCTATGGCTATTTTCAGGCGGCTGAGCGCTAACGAGGGCGGCTGCCGTTTCACCTTTATGATCAGCTTGGAAAGGAGGGTATCATAAGAAATATTATATCCCCAATGCTGGTTATGCTTCAGCTCAATAAATACCCGCATCACATCGTCTTCAGTTTGCTCGTACCATGTGTTCTTTATCTCCTTTACCGATTTGAACTGCGATATCCAGTTGCTGTTGGATGTAGCGCCAAAAATATCTACCACTATCCGTGAAGGATTGATCTGCTGTATACTGCGGTAAGGAAGGCGCTCGTCAAGAAGAATGGTAACATAATCCGTATTAGTGGTATCATCGCCGTATACCCTCCAACTGCCACTGAGATAATATGGACGGGGGAGCTTAAGCGGTAAAGGCGCAACATTCTCCTTGGGTATATATGCGGAATGATGCTTAGAAAGCTGCACTTTATATTTACCGTCAACGGAATCTACCACCAGCATTACCACACCTGAATCAAGATAGGTCATTTTAGCTCCGCCAAGCCTGTCGTCACCGAGCCCGTATTCAAGATAGGGCAGTCTGCCGATAGTCTGTACTATTAAAGGGTGGCAGGAGGAGTCCTGCCCGTGGCTCAAAAAAGGTAAAAATAAAATGAAAAAAAGCGGGATCCTGGATTGCATAGAAGTGTGAAGATAAATCAAACCTGTTATTAAAAGAAAACCCCCCGGCAGGCTTTGCGGGGGTTTCTTACCGGTTTTGAAAAAAACCGGGTACTTCAACCTATAGATGTAAATACGCTCTTTTTCGCTGCAAGCGTCCGGTTAACATACGTATAAATCGCAGGTATCGTTGGCTAAAAGGCTTCTTTCAATTGCTTTAAGATAATGTTATGTCAAACGTGAGATGTGAGATGTGAGACCTTGTTTCACTTCTATCTTCTCACCTTTCACGATTTTACCTTACGATAACAGCAGGCATAAAAAAAGCCATCTCAATGAGATGGCCCTGATATCAAAATATAAACCAAGAAGATAAAATCCCGTAATGACTATTTTTCAATAATCACTTCTGTGCCTATCGGCAGCATATCATACAATTCGTCCATATCACTATATCTTACTGAAATGCATCCGCTGGTCCAGTTAATGTATTTATCAATTACCCATTCCTCATTGGGGCGGGTACCATGAATGCCTATCCCGCCTCCTATAGTGGCTTTCTTGGGAATAGCACCGGAAGCCTTAAGCACCCTGAATTTTTCGTAACTCTCTTTGGTGGGATAATCCAGCATCAGGAATTTGCCCCATTCCTTGTGGATCTTTTTACCGATGATTTTAAAATGACCTTCGGGAGTAAGCCTGTCTCCTTCCATACGCTTGTCATCCTGACTTTTGTTCCCAAAAACTACAGGATAAGTACCATACCAGCCTTCATTATCATATAACGTCATTTCATAAGCGCTCTTTTTAATCACTACTTTAAATGAGCTGACCGGTGGTTTTAAAGAAACACGTTTTGAAGATGACGCCGAGGTATCCCTGCCTGCGAAAATGTCAGGATTTACTGTTATACGCTTAAAGCCCTGAAAGCTAAAGCACAAAGCAAATACAATAAGGGAAAGAAAAATTCGGATAGGATTAATCATAGTCAATAACAATTATGCGTCTAAAAAAACGGGTAGAAAAAGTAAATATTTTCCCTTATTCTTTTCTTTGACTTTTGTTACATCGTGCAAATTAAAAGCCGGAAATTGTTAAGCCCGGTACTCATTTTATTGTAATAATGTTAAAGATGGATGTTATTGAAGATCAGTAGAGGGATGTTACAACCCTGCTTTTAGCTGCAGCAAAAAACTTTTTAATTTTTCCAGGCGTTGTATCAGCTCAAAATTTTGCCGGGCCTTTGATTTGTTTTTTTTAAGATATTCCTTAGCGCCTTCAATTGTATATTTCCGTTGTCTTAAAAGGTGATGGATGAGCTGAAGGTTCTTGATATCTTCCGGCCTGAAGTGGCGGTCGCCTTTCCTGTTTTTACGCGGCTTCAATATATCGAATTCTGTCTCCCAGTATCTCAGCAGCGAAGCATTCAGGTGAAACATGGCGGCAACCTGGCCTATGCTGTAGTACTGCTTTTTAAATAATATTTCATCCTCAGGGACGTCTATCATTTCTGTCTCCGTATCCATTTCCTTCAGCGACTTCCGTCCTCGTTTGCCTTTTTTCTGTATAACGGCAACGCTTTTATTTGCAGTGACTGCAACTATGGTTACCGGCTTTTCTTCTGCAATGATCTCTTCAGGCTCCTCCAAAACAGTCAGGACGTCAATAGTCTCCGCTTCCATGTCAGCAGCAGCTATATGATCGCCGGAGGGCTTAAGCACCGGCTCCGGTTGTTCAGATGCGGCAAATAGATCTAACTGCTTATACATGCTGCTAAATTAACAGTAACAATAGAAAAAAACACCTTAAAATTATCAACAAATTAGTCGAAGCTCTGGTTGCCTGAAGCCGCCATTTTGAGAATGCGGTCGAATTGCTCAGGAGTCAGGTCGTTGTAAAAGAAATAAATGGGGTCTATATGTTGCCCGTTCTTATGCACTTCATAATGCACATGCGGTCCCGTGGACTTTCCCGTGCTTCCTACCCAGCCTATCTGTTCACCCCGTTTCACGCGTTCACCCGGTTTTACTTTTATTCTGTACTGGTGCCCATATAATGTTTCATAACCATAACCGTGGTTGATAACAACATAGTTGCCGTATCCGTTGCCGGTATTGCCAGCCAGTTTTACCACCCCATCGGCAGTAGCATAGATCGGTGTGCCCTGTGGCGCCGCAAAATCAAGTCCCGCATGCATTTTTACTGTTTTATATACCGGATCTATACGATATCCAAAACCTGATGCGATACGGCTGAGATCTTTGTTGCTTACGGGTTGTATAGCGGGAGTAGCCGCAAGAAGCTTTTCCTTGTTCTTTATCATCTGCTCTATTTCTTCGTAAGACTTCTTCTGCACTGCCATCCGGTTATCAAGATTGTCAAGTACCGCAGCTACAGCATAAGCCAGCTCATTATCTTCCATGCCTTCCGTCAGCTTTATTTCCTGTTGTTTTTCCAGTCTTTTGGCGCGGGCGCTGTCGGGGATGGGATTGGCTTCAAATATCTCGCGATAAATATGATTATCCCGTTTTTCAAGATCAGTTACCTGCTGCTGCATAGTTTTTACCTTGTTATTCAGCAGTACATAGTCCTCCTTTATCCGTTGATTTTCCTGCCGCATCAGCATTTCTTTTGGAGAATCCAGTAACTGAAAGCCAAGCACAACAATAATAAGTGCCGTAACGGCGGCGGCGGCCAGGAAACCCAATATGCGCAGCAGCTTTACCCTGAAGGGAACTACTAACTTTTCGTATCGGAGCGTGTTGGTATTGTAATAATATTTAATTTTTTTCATCTGCAGGAACCTGGGCCGGGACTGTTTGCAAGCAAAAATCCAGCCATAATTTAACTACCTTCGCAACCGCCTTTAAACGGGGTGAAGGCAAATATAAAATTTAAAGTTTCAAACGCCAGAAAAAATATAAACGTATAAAACCATGACTTCTGTAGAGATACGGCAGATTTTTCTTGATTTTTTTAGCAGCAGGGGACACCAGATCGTTCCGTCGGCTCCAATTGTAGTGAAGAATGACCCTACGCTTTTATTTACAAACGCCGGCATGAACCAGTTCAAGGATTATTTCCTGGGCAATAAAAAATCTCCTTATCCCCGTATTGCCGATACACAAAAATGTCTCCGGGTAAGCGGCAAGCACAACGACCTGGAAGAAGTGGGCGTTGATACCTACCACCATACTATGTTTGAAATGCTGGGCAACTGGAGCTTCGGCGATTATTTCAAAGCAGAAGCGATCGCGTGGAGCTGGGAGCTGCTTACAGACGTATATAAAATTCCCAAAGACCGTCTGTATGTTACCGTTTTTGAGGGCGATGCAGGCGATGGCCTGCCCAAAGATGAAGAAGCGTTCAGCGAATGGAAGAAGCATATCGCTGAAGAGCGCATTTTATCAGGAAGCAAAAAAGATAATTTCTGGGAAATGGGAGATACCGGACCCTGCGGACCCTGCACGGAAATACATATTGACTGCCGCACCGAAGAAGAAAGGAAAGCCAAAGATGGCAAAACCCTGGTAAACAAAGATCATCCCCAGGTCATTGAGATATGGAACAATGTATTCATTGAATTTAACCGTTCAAAGAACGGAAGCCTTGACCCCCTGCCAGCCAGGCATGTAGATACGGGTATGGGGTTTGAGCGGCTGGTACGGGTGCTGCAGAACAAACAATCCAATTATGACACAGATGTTTTTACCGGCACTATAGCCGCCACCGAAAAGATCGCCGGCAGGACATATGATTTTGGCGACAGCAGGGAAGCGATCGCATTCCGGGTAATTGCAGATCATATCCGTGCCATCAGCTTCACCATTGCCGACGGGCAGCTGCCCTCCAATACCGGCGCCGGGTATGTAATAAGAAGGATACTCCGCCGGGCGGTACGCTATTATTACTCTTATCTCCATTTCAGGCAGCCATTGCTGTATCAACTGGTGCCTTTAATTGCCCGCCAGTTTGCACAGGTATTTCCCGAGCTGGAAAAGCAGGTTGACTTTGTGAGTAAAGTGGTGCATGAAGAAGAAGAAGGCTTTTTAAGAACACTGGAGAAAGGGCTTAAGCGGATAGACGACATTATCGAAACGGCAAAGCAGCATGCTTCTGCGCAGATCTCCGGCAAAGATGCTTTTGAGCTGTACGACACCTACGGCTTTCCTATAGATCTTACCAGGCTTATCGCTGCTGAAAACACGCTATCGGTAGATGAACCCGGCTTTCAACAGGAGATGAAAGCGCAAAAAGACCGTTCCCGCGCCGCTACCGCCATTGATACGGAAGACTGGATAGAAGTGAATAAAGCAGAGAAGACTTCCTTTGTAGGATATGATGACCTTCTTGTGGAAACGCAGGTAGTGAAATACCGCAAAGCAAAAGCCAGGGGGAAAGAACAGTACCAGATCGTGCTGGAAACAACACCATTTTATGCAGAGAGCGGCGGGCAGGTAGGCGATAAAGGAACCCTGCAATTCGGAGATGAAAAAATTGAGGTCACCGATACAAAAAAAGAGAATGACCTTATCATACACTTTGCCGACAAGGTACCGGCTGATATAACGTTGCCGGTTACCGCTTCCGTCAACTGGGAGCTGAGGTTATATACAATGTATAATCATACCGCCACCCATCTTTTACATGCGGCGCTGCGCCAGGTACTGGGGACGCATGTGGCGCAAAAAGGATCGCTCGTAGCGCCGGATTCGCTCCGGTTCGATTTTTCGCATTTCGCAAAAGTGACCGAGGAAGAGGTAAGGAAAATAGAATTGCTGGTAAACCAGAAGATCAGGGAGAATATCCCGGTGGTCATTAATGAAATGCCTAAGGAAGAAGCGCTGAAGCTTGGCGCTATGGCGCTGTTTGGGGAAAAATACGGCGACACTGTGAGGGTAGTTATTGCAGACCCTTCCTATTCCATTGAGCTGTGCGGCGGCACGCATGTCGGGCACACGGGTATGATCGGGCTGTTTACCATTACTTCAGAATCTGCCGTGGCAGCAGGCGTGCGCCGCATTGAGGCGCTTACTGGCGCTGCCGCTATACAGTATACTTTTGATAAGTTAAATGGCTATAAAAATATAGGCGAGCTGCTGAAAGCCAAAGATCCGCTGAAGGCCATTGAAAAGCTAATAGAAGAGAAAAACACATTGCAAAAAAGGATAGACCACCTCGAAGCAAGGCAACTGGTGCAGTTGCGCAATGAACTCCTCCGGAAAGATGAGATCGTTAACGGGGTTACTTTTATTGGTGATATAGTAGAAGTAAGCCAGCCTGATGCACTGAAGAAAATTTGTTTTGACGTAAAAAACAACCTCCGCGACTACGTGATAGTGCTTTGCGCCAATATAGGCGGCAAACCTTATGTGGCTGTCGGTATGTCGGAAGTGGTAGCTGCCGCCAGGCAGCTTGATGCGGGAAAGATCATCAAAGAACAGGTTGCTCCTTTGATAAAAGGCGGCGGCGGCGGTCAAAAAACACTGGCTACTGCCGGCGGGCAGGACGCTTCCCGGCTGAAGGAAGTCATTGCCGGAGTGAGAGCGCTGTTATAGGCACGGTGTTACACATTGCGAACATTTATTGTAGAAAATTTTCCACTCTGTGATAGCGTAAGAAGTGAGACGATAAACGTGAGACGACAAACGCGAGAAGTGAACTTCTCACATCTACCGTCTCACTTCTCACCCCTTATTACTTACCTCTTACCCCTTACCACTCCACTTGGTGTAATTCTTGTACATTAAGTAAAAAAATTATTTATTATGGCTAAAGTAAACATTGGCATAACAGAAAAAAACCGCCAGGCCGTTGCTGAAATATTAAACCAGATACTGGCTGACGAGCATGTACTTTATAATAAAACGCGCAGCTATCATTGGAACGTGGAAGGCCCCAGCTTTATGGAACTGCATAAGCTCTATGAGGCCCAATATACCGAGCTGGCAGAGATCATTGACGAGATAGCCGAACGTATCCGCACCATCGGCTATTATGCAGAAGGCAGGTTATCGTACCTGCTTAAGCTTGCATCGCTGAAGGAACCCGGGGTTCCCAAAGGTTTTAAAGAACAGATACCCAATCTGGACGCCGATCACGAAAAGATCATTATCAACCTGCGTAAGCAGATAGATGAATTTGATGAAAAATATAAAGATATCGGCAGCAGCGATTTTCTCACGGGTTTGCTGAAGCAACACGAAAAAATGGCGTGGATGCTGAGATCATATTTAGGATAAAAATTGCACGAGGCAACCTATGCCACGGATGCGCGAATAAATACATTAAAATCAATTCGTGCATCCGCGGCTTTGTTGTATCCAAAAATCATCCCGCGTTCCGCGGGACGCTGGAATTTGCGGCTATTTACTTCTTCCCCAAGATCCGTCATAAGGTTCTCTGATTGCTGAGCAAAATCCCGATTACTCCAGGTATACTATTCCTTTAGCGCAATAATGCCATTGATTGCAAAAGATGGGTATATTTAGCATATTCTACCATAAACACAAAAGCCATCTGATGGACCTTTCATATATACTTAATGAGCTGGGAGAAGAAAGAGCATCATACTTTAATGCAGTAGCGCCTCCCATTATGCAAACCAGCAATTTTGCATGCCGCAGGGTGGATGATATGCGGAAGCTTTTTGAAAATGAATACAGTGGTTACCTGTATAGCCGGGGCCTGAACCCCACGGTGGATATTCTTCGTAAAAAGCTTGCGGCGCTGGATGACGCAGAAGACTGCCTTGTATTTAACAGTGGCGCGTCCGCTATTTATGCTGCCGTGACCGCAAATGTAAGCGCAGGGGATCACATTGTTTCTGTAAGCAAACCCTATACCTGGGCTCAGAAATTATTCAATGATCTCCTTCCCCGATTTGGTGTAAATACCACGTATGTTGATGGTACAGCTATTGAGCATTTTGAACGGGCTGTTCTTCCCAATACAAAGATCATTTACCTCGAAACACCTAACTCCTGGAATTTTGCCCTGCAGGATCTTGCTGCGGTGGCCGAACTGGCGCGCGCAGAAGGCATCCTTACAATATGCGATAACAGCTACTGCACACCAATATATCAAAAACCCTTAGGGTTGGGCATTGATTTATCCCTACAATCTGCAACAAAATATATCGGCGGCCACAGCGATGTAGTGGCGGGAGTGCTTTGCGGCACAACTGCAATGATGCAAAAGATCTTTGATAATGAATTCGGCACGGCGGGACTTGGCGTCACCCCTTTCCATGCATGGCTCCTTATCCGCGGGTTAAGGACCCTTCCCATGCGTCTTCAGAAAATATCGGAAAATACAAGGCAGGTATTGCATTTTCTGAAGGCGCATCCCAAAGTAGAAGATATACTGTTCCCCTTTGATGAGTCCTTTCCGCAATACGGGTTAGCCAAAAAACAGATGCAGGGCGCATGCGGACTATTGTCTTTTTATCTTGACGTGAAAAAGATTGAAGATATAGTAACTTTCTGCGAGAGCTTAAAACATATACTTATGGCCGTTAGCTGGGGTGGATACGAATCCCTTATTATCCCCGGCTGCGCATCTGTAAAAGAAAAAGACTATGATATTACAAAAAAAAGCCAAAGGATGCTGCGGCTGTATGTGGGGCAGGAAGAGCCTGAATATATTATTAATGATCTCAGCCAGGCGCTAAATAATATATAAGACGTTTTGTCAAATGTTTTTTTAGTTGAATATTTGTAGAATAAATGGTATTGAATGCCGGTATCTGCCCCGTTGAGTGCCATTTTCCAATAACATTTTCATGAGAAAAACAGCTTTTTATTTAACGATTTTAACCATCGTAGTTGCTAACCTGTCGGCAAACGCTCAGGATAATACAAAGTGGGACCTGAAAAAGTGTGTGGAATATGCCATTAATAATAATATATCTGTTCGCCAGGCAGATATCCAGGCAAGGGTCTCCTCCATTTTACTTAAAGAAAGCAGGCTCCAGCAAATACCTTCTCTTAATTTTTCGGGCAACCACGGTTTTCAGTTTGGCAGATCGCTGGATTATACTACCAACACTTATAGCGATGCCAATGCCATTTATCAGCAATTTGGCTTAAATACCCAGGTAAATTTATTTAACTGGAACAGCCAGCGAAACAACATAAAAGCCAATGACCTGAGCAGCCAGGCGGATGAAGTTGCGGTAGATAAAGCAAAGAATGATATAGCGCTGAATGTGGCAAGGCAATACCTGCTGGTGCTCCTCGACATTGAGCAGGCAAACGTTACCGACATACAGTTAAAGCAAAGCCAGGCACAGTTGTCAAACACTCAAAAGCAGGTAGATGCAGGTGCACTGCCGGAGCTGAATGCCGCAGAATTAGCCGCGCAGGTAGCCAGGGACAGCGCCAACCTGATGTCGGCGCAAACTACCATTGAAGTGGATAAGCTCACCCTGAAGGGACTGATCAACCTGCCTGCTGATGCGCCTTTCGATCTTGAAGTACCTCCTGTAGACCAGATACCGGTGGATAATATACTGGAAATATCCCCCGCAGAAGTATTCAATATGGCAATGCATACCCAGCCCCAGATAAAAGTAAACAGCCTGCGGCTGGATGCAGCGCAAAAATCCTACAAGGCTGCCGTTGGCAGGCAGTATCCTACTATTTCTGCATTTGGTCAGTTGGGAAGCCGCTTTTTTTCTCCCTATAAACTCACCGGCACGGAACTGCTGGGAATATTCCCCAATGAAAATATATATGTGATGAACGGCACGGAAAAGCTGCCGGTATATTCACCTGTAACCGGCTATACTACTACCAAAAGGAATTTCTGGGGATTGTGGGATGGCTATGGCGCACAGCTCAAAAATAACTTCGGGCAATCATTTGGCATTGGTTTGAGCGTTCCTATTTTTAACGGATGGTCGGCCCGCGCCAACATTGAAAGAGCTAAAATGGACATAAGGAATAAAGAGCTTATTGTGGAGCAGGATACGCTTAAGCTGAAGCAGGATATCTACACAGCCTTTAACCAGGCAAGAGGCTCTTTTCAGACCTTTAACGCAAGACAAAAAGAGGTGGCTACGGCAGAGCGCTCTTTCGGGCTGGCTACCAAACGTTATGAAATAGGTGTGATGCAAACCATTGAATGGCTTACCAACCAGGCAAATTTGTATAATGCCCGTATTAACCTGCTTATCGCCCAGTTTGATTACGTATTTAAAATGAAAGTGCTTGAGTTCTATAAAGGACAGGGTATTAAATTATAAACAGCTTATTTAACAAGTTATAACCATGAATAAAAAACTGCTTTGGATCATCATCATTTTAGTTGTGCTGGTCGTGTTGCTGATCGGTTTAAAAAAGGCCGGCATAATAGGAAAGGATGAGGGTACAAAAGTATCAGCAGAGAAAGTAACCCGCCGCGACATAACGGAGATAGTAACCGCCAGTGGAAAAGTATATCCTGAAGTAGAAGTAAAGATCAGCCCTGATGTTTCAGGCGAAATAACAGAGCTGAATGTAGAAGAAGGGGACAGCGTGCACAGGGGGCAGGTGCTGGCACGCATTTACGCTGATATTTATGCCACCCAGCGCGACCAGGCTGCGGCCCAGGTTGCAGGCCAGCAATCACTGGTTGCCAACGCCAAAGCGCAGCTCGAAGCTTTGAAATCTGCGCTTGATCTTGCCAAAACCACTTATGACAGGCAAAAGCAACTACTCTCAGACAAAGTGATCTCAAAAGCAGAATTTGAACAGGCACAAAATACCCTCAATACGGCCCAGGCTAATTATGATGCCGCTCTTCAAAGCATACGCAGCAGCGAAGCCCAGGCCAAAAGCGCCGCGGCTAATCTTCAAAAAGCAAATAAAGACCTTAGCAGGACTGAGCTGCTTTCCCCGATGACCGGCGTGGTTTCATTGCTGAGCGTAAAGAAAGGAGAAAGAGTAGTAGGTAACTCCATGATGGCAGGTACAGAGATGATGCGCATTGCAGATATCAGCGTATATGAAATAAGAGTGGAAGTGGGGGAGAATGATGTGCAAAAGATCAACCTGGGCGATACTGCTGTCATAGATGTTGACGCATACAATAACCGGAAGTTCAAGGGGCTTGTAACGCATATTGCCGCGAGCCAGAAAGGCGCAGCTACCCAAAGCGCTTCCTCATTATCAAGCAGCACAGATGTTACCAACTACGAAGTCCGCATCAGGATCCTGCATGAATCGTATGCCGACCTGTTTGATCCTTCTCATCCTAAAAAATTTCCTTTCCGCCCGGGCATGAGCGCGAGCGCCGATATTCAGACCAAAACACATCATAACGTTTTATCTGTGCCTATTAACGCTGTAACTACGCGTGATAAAAATGATACGGCTGCTTCCAGGTCCAAAAACACAATCGCGCCCAAAAACGATAGCAGCACTCCGGACGCGCCTTCCAGCGTTGATGCCGCTCAAACCGCGTTCAATGACGCCATGCTTGAAGTGGTTTTTGTAGTACAAAAAGACAATACAGTGAAGCTTGTGCAGGTAAAAACAGGTATACAGGATATCAACAATATTGAAATTGTCAGCGGCCTTAACGAAGGAGACCAGGTAGTTACCGGCCCTTACACTATCGTCAGCAAAACGCTTAAGACGGGTACCAAAGTAGTTGTTGTTCCCAAAGAGCAATTATTTGAAGTGAAAAAGTAAAAGGGTTTACCGTTTGGAGTTTACCGTTTGAAAGTTAGGGATAACAAACCGGGGATTTAAATGTTTGAGGCCTACTTTTGTGCTCCAAACATTTTTATTGTTATGCAATTTGGAATTATCGGAAGCGGTAGCTGGGGAACAGCATTAGCTAAAATGCTCACTGATAATGGCATCGCCATCAACTGGTGTGTGAGAAGCCCCGAGATGGTAAAGCACATAATAAAAAGACATCACAATCCCAATTACCTTACCTCGGTTACTTTTGATATCAAATTGTTGTCGCTGTTCACAGATCCGGGGGAAGTAATAAAAAAGTCGGACCATATTGTTATCGTTACACCTTCTGCTTACGTTGCGCCATTATTTCACAGGATTACAGCTAAAGACCTTACCGGCAAAAAGATCATTTCCGCAGTGAAGGGTATGATTCCGCAATATAACCTCCTGCTGAATGAGTATCTCAGGCATAAATATAATTTTAGCATTGAAGACTATTTCACAATCATGGGCCCCTGCCATGCGGAAGAAGTAGCGGCAGAGCGGCTCTCCTATCTTACTTTTTCGGGAATAAGCCTTTCCGCTGCTAAAAACATAGCGGTTAATTTCAATACACCCTATATCAATACTATTGTCAATAATGATATATATGGGGTACAATACGCTGCTATTCTCAAAAATATTTATGCAGTAGCTTCCGGTATAGCACATGGCAAAGGCTATGGCGACAATTTCCTCAGTGTGCTCATTGCCAATGCCGCAGATGAAATGGCAGGCTTTTTAAGAAAAGCAGGCATAAGGAACATAAGAGTAGGGGTACATAAAACAGCTAAGCTCAATGAACGTAAATCTCCCAACTATGCTGCCTCTGTATATCTCGGCGATCTGCTTGTGACCTGCTATTCTCCCTTCAGCCGCAACCGTACTTTCGGGAGCATGATAGGAAAAGGATATGCTGTTGCTTCTGCACAGATAGAAATGAAAATGATAGCGGAAGGATATAATGCCAGCCGCAGCATTCATATCATCAACAAGGATGTGCAGGCTGAAATACCGATTGCACAGGCTGTATATGAAATACTATGGAAAAAACTCCCGGTAAGCAAGGGATTGAAGATCATTGAAGACAGCCTGGTATAGCATTTTATGAATGGTGAATTCTCTATTAGCCATTCACCTGTGGTTCGTTTCTTCAGGCACAAGAGGCCTTTTTTTGTTCCGTCAACAGATGGTAAAGGACAGCTGCAATAATTTTTTTGCATAAATTGAAACGCCTAAAAGATTACTGTATGCTGATTTCATTGCGTTGCCTTCAGCTTTTTGCTGTTTCTGTTTGCACAACCTGTTTTTCCCTTCACACCTTAGCCCAATGCGCTGTCTCTGCTTTAAAATGTGAATACCTGCTGAACCCTATAGGTATTGATGCGGCAAAACCGCGTTTAAGCTGGCAGTTGCAGGACAGTCGCCGGGGAGCCAGACAGGCTGCCTGTGAAGTGATCGTTGGAACAGATTCTATTGCCGTTGCAAAAGGAACAGGAAATATATGGCAGACGGACAGGATGAACAAAGACCTCCAACTGCTGAGCTATGGGGGTAAAGCATTAACTCCCTTTACAAAATACTTCTGGACAGTGAAGGTCTGGGATAAAGATGGTAAGCCTTCGACAATACAAACGGTCGCCAGCTTTGAAACAGGAATGATACAGCAGGGCAACTGGAAGGGTGCCTGGATCAGCGACAGCAGGGATGTTAATATTAAACCGGCGCCATATTTCAGGAGGTCTTTCTCTTTGAATAAAAAAATAAAAACAGCCCGAGCTTATATAGCTGTTGCAGGCCTGTATGAACTATACATCAACGGAGATAAGATCGGCAACCACCGGCTTGACCCGATGTATACCCGGTTCGACAGGCGCACATTATATGTCACCTATGATGTGACCGCACAGCTTCAGAGCGGGAAAAATGCAGTGGGAGTATTGCTCGGTAACGGCTGGTACAATCACCAGTCTACGGCAGTATGGTATTTTCATGAAGCACCCTGGAGAAACCGTCCCGCTTTTTGTATGGACCTCCGCATTACTTACGAAGACGGATCGGTAGAAACGATCACTTCCGGCAAAGACTGGAAAACTACCTTAAGCCCCATAACTTTTAACAGCATCTATACGGCAGAACATTATGACGCACGGCTTGAAATACCGGGATGGAATACGGCAAATTTTGCTGATACTGCCTGGAAGGATGTCATTTACCGTTCTGCACCGTCGCAGCATATTGTAGCGCAGGCGCTGCATCCTATCCGTAATGTGGAAGAGGTACCGGCGAAGCACCTGAACAAGATAAGCGATACCGTCTATGTTTTTGACCTGGGCCGGAATATAGCGGGAGTAAGCGAAATACATATCAGCGGCGGGAAAGGAACAACCATCCGCCTGAAGCACGGCGAAAGATTATATCCCAACGGCCGCGTAGACCAATCCAACATAGATGTGCATTATCGTCCTACAGACGACAGTGATCCTTTTCAAACAGATATCCTGGTATTGAGTGGGAAAGGTGAAGACCATTTTATACCGCACTTCAACTACAAAGGGTTCCAGTATGTGGAGGTAACCAGCGATAGGCCCCTCACACTCACGGCATCAAGCCTCAAAGGTTATTTCATGCACAGCGATGTGCCGCCGGTGGGAAATATTCATGCTTCAAATGAGATCATAAATAAGATTTCACGGGCTACCTGCAATTCTTATTTATCCAATCTTTTCGGCTACCCTACGGATTGCCCGCAACGTGAAAAAAACGGGTGGACAGGCGATGCGCAAATTGCTATTGAGACAGGATTATACAATTTTGACGGCATAACAATATATGAGAAATGGCTTGCCGATCATCGCGACGAGCAACAGCCCAACGGGGTATTACCTGCGATCATCCCGACCAGCGGCTGGGGATACGAATGGGCAAACGGTCCCGACTGGACAAGCACTATTGCTGTGATACCCTGGAATATTTATTTGTTTTATGGCGACTCCAGATTGCTGAGCGACTGCTATGATAATATCAAACGTTATGTGGATCATATTGATGAGCTGTATCCTTCGGGGCTTACCACCTGGGGGTTGGGAGACTGGGTGCCTGTAAAATCCAAGTCGCCTGTTGAGCTTACTTCTTCCGCTTATTATTTTGTAGATGCAGGTATCCTTTCGAAAGCGGCTGCAATACTGGGTAAACAGGCGGATGCTGAAAAATATGCCGCGCTCGCTGAAAAAATAAAATATGCGGTTAACGCAAAATACCTCAATACAGCTACAGGCGTATACGGTGAAGGTCTGCAAACAGAGCTCAGCGTTCCTCTGCAATGGGGGCTTGCGCCTGAAGCGCTGCGTACAAAGATCGCTGCGCATCTTGCCGACCGGATTAAGGCAGACGGCAATCATATTGATGTAGGACTGCTTGGCACAAAAGCTATACTGAATGCTTTGAGTGAAAATGGTTATGCTGATATTGCCTATACGCTTGCATCGCAGGAAACTTTCCCCTCATGGGGATGGTGGATGGTGAACGGAGCCACTACACTGTATGAAAACTGGCCCATTGATGCGAAGTCAGATATTTCGATGAACCATATCATGTTTGGCGAGATCGGGGCATGGTTGTATAAAGCGCCCGGCGGGATAAAGCCGGACCCGGCCCGGCCGGGTTTTAAACATATATTGCTTGAGCCGCATTTTGTAAAAGGGCTCGATCATTTTGAGGCGTCGCACAACGGACCTTACGGCATTATCAGATCTTCCTGGAAGCGTGTGGGTAAGGGCATTGAATATCAGGTGACCATCCCGCCAAACAGCTCGGCAACGGTTAAGCTTTCTGTTGACCTTTCATTGCGCATGTATCTCGATGATCAATTGCAGCCTGCGACAGGAGGAATACTGGAAAAAAATATAAACGCTGGAACCTACATCTTTAGTTGCAGGTAAGCGCTATGTTAATCGTGAGACGTCAGAAGTCAAACCTGTCTGCCGACAGGCAGGCGTGAAAATCTCACGTTTTATCTTTCACGTCTGACGATCGTTTACAACAGAATAATCTTACCTTAACATCAGGATCACTGTGCGTTTTCCAAAGTTTATATTGTCTGTTCAGTATGTAATATTTATTGTTTTCTCTGAAATGTATAAGATAACCTTTTAATAAATCCTGAGATGAAATTGAGCGCCTGCCTTTTATTTGCGACCATTACGGTAACCGCTTTTCATTGTAAATCAAAAGATATTAATGATATACCCGAAGAGCCTGCAGTGCGCCCGCCTGTGATCGCCCACCCTTCCCCGCAGCAACTTTCGCCGGAGGAAAGCATGAAAGCCATGCACCTTCCTAAAGGATACAAAGTGGAACTGGTTGCCAGTGAGCCGATGATCGAAGAGCCGGTAGCTATAGAATGGGATGCTAACGGTAGATTATATGTGGCTGAAATGATCTCGTATATGCAGGATATCAACGGCACCAATGAAAATGAGCCCATCAGCAAGATCGTCCGCCTGGAGGATACCGACGGCGATGGTAAAATGGATAAACGGACCGTATTTATAGACAGCCTCGTATTGCCCCGTATGATGCTGGCGCTGGACGACAGGCTTATTGTCGCCGAAACCTATTCAAGCAATCTCTATAGCTACAGGGATACCAACAATGATGGTGTTGCCGATGAAAAAATACAGGTATACCACGATGACACCAAAGATACCCGCAACCTGGAGCACCAGCGCAGCGGACTGGTATGGGATCTTGACAACTGGATATATACCAGCCGTCAACTGAGATACAAGTGGACCGGCGATCAATTGAAAATTGACAGTTTGCAGGATGTTCCCGACGGGCAGTGGGGGATGGCCCATGATGATTACGGAAGATTATTCCTTTCTTCTGCAGGCGGCGAAGTGGCGGCGCTTGGTTTTCAGCAAATGCCAGCCTATGGTGAGCTTGAATTTGATGAGTCACAATACGAAGGAGATTTTCATTCCCCATGGCCAATAATTGCAACACCGGATATTGAGGGTGGCAAAAAAAGACTAAGGGATGACAGCACGCTGAACCATTTCACCGCTTCCTGCGGGCAAACGATCTACCGCGGAGACAGGCTGCCTCAAACCATGAAAGGGGACCTGCTTATCTGCGAACCGGTAGGCAGGCTCATCCGCCGTGCTAAAGTATTTACAAAAAACGGCGTAAGGGTAGTTAAGAACGCTTATGATAAGGCAGAATTTTTGGCTTCCACTGATATGAACTTTCGCCCGGTCAATACTGCTACCGGCCCCGATGGCTGCCTGTATATTGTGGATATGTATCATGGCATTATACAGGAAGGCACCTGGACCGGACCTTCTTCCTATATACGCCCCCAGATATTAAAGCTTGGGCTCGACAAACACATTGGTAAAGGAAGGATTTACCGTATCGTGCATGAGTCCATTCCGACTGATAAGGAAAAGCCGGCATTGTTAGAAACGTCTTCAGCTCAACTATTAAAATATCTTTCGCATCCTAATGGCTGGTGGAGAGACAATGCCCAAAAGCTGCTTGTTGCACGCAACGATCAATCGGTAGTACCGGCGCTGAAAGATATGGCGTTATCCGGATCATCCCTGTTAGGAAGAATACATGCCATCTGGACACTGGAAGGGCTGCATGCGGCAGATGAGTCCCTTTTACTCCGGTTGCTGAAAGACAAAGCTCCCGAAATAAGGAGAATGGCGGTGTGGGTAAGCGAACCTTTCATCAAACAGCATGATACGGAAATTATGGCTGCCCTTAAAGCAATGGTCAATGACGAAGATGTGGATGTAAAAACACAGCTCGTGCAATCGCTCCGGTATAGCTCGGCAGACATCGCCCGGCCTTTACTTGAAGCAACCATTGCCACTGATTCCAACCGTACCGGGATAATATACCAGGCCGCGCAGATCACCATCGGCCATCTCACCTCTTCGCTGGCAGTGGATGTAAAAACCGACAATCTTAATGAAGCAGACAAAGCTATTGTATTGAAAGGATCCGAAAACTTTAAATCACTTTGCTCTTCCTGTCACGGCGCCGACGGCAAAGGTCTAAAGTTTGGAAGCTCTGGCATGATCGCCCCGCCTCTTGCAGGCTCCCCCCGTGTAAACGGCGATCCCGGCAGGCTGATAAGGATCGTATTAAGCGGGTTGAAAGGACCCGTTGACGGCAAAGAATATCCCAGCATCATGCCGCCACAGCTCAACAACGAAGATGAATGGCTGTCGGAAGTCTTGAGCTATATAAGAACCAATTTAGGCAATACTGCTTCAGTGATCCACCCTCAAGACATAAAGAAAGTGAGGGATGTGGTAGGCAGAAGATGGGATCCGTGGACAATGGAGGAACTTGACCAGGCAATGAAAGGACAATAATGCATTATAGTCAGTAATGCACGAATAAATACATTAAAATCAATTCGTACATCCGTGGCTTTGTTGTATCCAAAAATCATCCCGCGTTCCGCGGGATGCTGAAATCCGTGGCTATCCCTGTAATTTTTTAACGCGGTCAACTGTCGTATACAGTTATATTTGCTGTTCATTTGGAGACAGTATGAAATTCAGCAATTTTTTTGCAAATGTGCAGGTGGATGAATTTTCTTCCACACCCAAATACCTGCAGCTCACCAACTCTATATTGAATGCCATTGAAGCAGGCAAGCTCAAAAAAGATGATATAGTACCTTCCATCAATGAATTGAGCTTTGAACTGGAAGTGTCAAGAGACACCGCAGAAAAAGGATACAAGCACCTGAAAAAAATGGGCGTATTAGGCTCTGTGCCGGGCAAGGGCTATTATATTATCAACGACAATATACGCCAGACACAGCGGGTGATGCTGCTTTTCAATAAGCTGAGCGCCCATAAAAAAATAGTGTATGACGCTTTTGTTGAAACCCTGGGCGAAAACGTCTCTATTGATTTCTATATCTATAACAACGATTTCGCTTTATTCAGGAAGCTGCTCAATAATACCAAAGAAGACTATTCTCATTACGTGATCATTCCCCATTTTATTGAGGGTGGAGAGAATGCGCATGAGATCATCAATGCCATCCCCAAGCATAAGCTGATACTGCTCGACAAAAGCCTTCCCTTGGTAGACGGTGAATATGCGGGGGTATATGAAAATTTTGAAAAGGATATTTATCATGCGCTGGAACAGGCCTTGAAGCCGCTGGCAAAATATCATACACTTAAAATAATCTTTCCCGAAAAAAGTTATTTTCCCCGGGAAATTGTCAAAGGATTTAACCGGTTTTGCCACGAATATGCTTTTACCCATAAGATAGTGCACGATATAGCTACAGAGCCTATCAGCAACGGCGAAGTATACATCAACCTGATGGAAGCCGACCTCGTAGCGCTTATTGAGCGCCTGGTATCCATGAAGACTAAGATAGGAAAACAGGTAGGCGTGATCTCTTACAATGAAACCGTAATGAAAAAAATAATCCTTTCAGGGATCACTACCATATCTACAGATTTTTACGAGATGGGCGTACAGGCAGCCAAGCTGGTATTATCCGGCGAAAAGAAACATATTGAAGTCCCGTTTAAGCTCACACTGAGAGCTTCTTTGTGAAAGCATGAAAAAGCAAATCAACATACTTATCCATATCAGTTGCTGGCTGCTTTACCTGATGCTCCCGGTAATTTTTTCTCCCGGCTTCGGCAACAGGTCTACAGGCTTTCCGCATATCATGGGATATCCGCTGCACATGTTCATCTTCAATCTTGCGCTTATTCCTTTCTATTATTTCAACGCATATTTCCTGGTGCCGAGGTTTTTTTTTAATAATAAGAACTGGATATATTTTCTTTGTATAGCAGGATTCCTGATACTGCTGTTAGCCATTCCCCTGCCGGAACGACGCTTTCTTTTTGTGAACGGGAAACAATTACCCATACCTTTTGCAGACAGCATCTTTATCAACGGAAGACAAATACCCGGACTGCCCCCCGGCGACAGGGTCTTTGTTAACCCGCCAAGATTTGCCGGATTCCGGCATATACCGCGGGTTTTTTCGTTCCTGCTGGTTTGGCTGCTCGGTACCATGATACAGGTCATCCACCGCTGGCAAATAGCTGAAAAAAAATCAAAAGAAAGTGAGCTTGAAAAAGTGAATGCTGAATTGTCATTTTTAAAGCTGCAGATCAATCCTCACTTTCTTTTCAACACGCTCAACAATATTTATGCGCTTGCTTCCATTCAAAGCGCGCAGACCCCGGCCGCTATAATGAAGCTGTCAGACATTATGCGCTACGTAATGTATGATGCACAATCTGATTATGTGCCGCTCGACAAGGAAATAGAGTACATCCGCAATTATATCGAGCTGCAGAAAATGAGAAGTAATGATAAGCTGGCGCTGATTTTTGAGGCCAACGGCAATATTTCCGGGCAAAAGATCGCTCCGCTCCTGTTGTTGTCTTTTATTGAAAATGCTTTTAAATACGGCATAAGCAACCATGAAGAGAGTAAGATAGAGATTATTATTAACGTAAACCGGGATACGCTTCACATGGTGGTAAATAATGCCATATTTAACCGCATTCAGCAAAGCAATAACAGCATTGGCTTACCCAATACGCGCAGAAGGCTTGAATTGTTGTACCCCAACCGGCATCAGTTAAAAGTCAATAAAGCAGAAACTAATTTTAATGTTGACCTTTCAATTCAATTGTGATGATCAGGTGTGTGATTATAGATGATGAGCCGCTGGCAATAGCGCTACTTGATACCTATATCAAAAAACACGAGGCATTGCAATTGCTCGACGGTTTTACTGATGCTATTGAGGCGATTGCCTTTGTCAACAGCAATGAAGTAGATGTCGTTTTCCTTGATATACTGATGCCCGATATTACAGGCATCCGGGTATTGCAGCAGTTTACCAGAAATCCGGTAGTGATCTTTACTTCAGCCCACAGGGATTTTGCGGTAGACAGCTATGAGATGGGAGTAGTTGACTACCTGCTGAAGCCATTCGACTTTGAAAGGTTTAAAAAAGGTGTGGATAAAGCGATAGAAACCCTCCGTATAAAGGAAAACAGCAAGCCTGATCTGCTGCCGGGGGTTTTTGTCAAATCAGAATATAAGCTGGTAAAAGTAAATTTCCAGGATATAATGTACGTGGAAAGCAAAGACGACTATATCAAGATCTATATGACCGATGATAAATCTATGATCACGCTCATAAGCCTCAAATCTTTTCTTGAGAAACTTCCTCCTGCTGATTTCCAGCGGGTGCACCGCCGGTATATAGTAGCGTTGCATAAAATAAAAACCATAGGCACGAAGAAGATCATGCTCGAAAATGGCATGGAAATACCTGTTGGAGATACTTATCTCCAGGTGCTTCACGAGATAAAAGAGAAGCATTAAGCAATAACTTAGTACTGTGTCAAATGAGAAGTGTGAGATGTGAAAGGTGAGATGTGAAAGGTGAGATTTTCACGCCAGCTTGTCGGCAGACAGGTTTGACCTCTGTCGTTTCACGATAACATACAATAGAATTGGCCTGGCTTAACATTAAAATATATTTACAGCAAAAATGTTTATCCGGTCTTTACCTGTCAGAAGCGTTTCGTCATCATCCATGTCAGCAACCGAATTATTCAAAATTTGCATTAAGCGGTCAGCTGACGACATTTGGCTTTTACCCGGCACGTCAACAGGATCGCATGGGTACAGCCGGGTCTTCCGCCCGGAGACTTCCGGGGTGTAATCATTTTCAAAATATGCCGGTAAGGTCAATGATGCTACCATGCATCTTCTTATTTATAAAGCAACTTTTGCTGCCGGTTGTTCCCCTGATACATAAAATCATTATCCGCCGGCATCGCAAAATTGATATAGAATGGTGTATCGGCCGCTAACAGTTGTATAAACCCGCTTTTAATTTTAGTGGATCGTCAAAAACCCGGTGTAAACCGTCTTGCCCAGGCTATTGTTGCGTCAAACGAGAAATGATAAACGTGAGAGATGAAACGCCAAAAGTGAGCAGTATCATATCAAGCGTGAAATGGCAGACAGGCAAGTCTCCCTTCTCACAAAAAAATACGAAAAATTATTGTTGACATAGCAGTAGTGAACTATTCACTATTGACCATTCACTATTCACCACTGCAAAAAGCGTCCTCATTCACCCTTAGCATGGATAGCAAGTATGGGCACCGGGCTGTTATAAGCCAGTTTTTTTGTAAAGCGCTCTTTAAATAACCTGCTGAGGAAAGAATGCCTCCGTGGTACGGTAATAAATATATCAGGATGATATTCTTCGGTAAATTTCTCCATTGCGTTTGCGAAATCTTCTTCAAGAATAAAAAAGTAGCGCGGGTCGAATGCTTTCAGCATATCTTCCAGCTTTTCCTTTTCCTTTTGAGCTGCAGGCGGGATGACGTTATACTCTGTTTCCACATGAACAACATACAGGCCCGCATTAAAAAAATCAAGAAATGCTTTCAGCGTTTGGAGAGGTGTGGATGCGGCTACGTCTTTCAGATCTGTAGAAAATGCTACTGTATTTATTTTTTTGTAAGCGGCCCCCATCGGTACTATCAGCACCGGGAAACCTTCTTTGGCAATCACATTCAGCGTATTGCTTCCTATAATGATCTGCTCCAGCCTTGTGCTTCCTGTAATGCCCATTACTACCAGGTCAATACCAAGATGCTGCACATATTTTTCCAGTGAAGTAGCAAGCGAGCCTTCTTCAGCTACGGCATTTATTGTCACTCCGAGAGCAGTGCCTAATTCCGATATAAGGTTCTGCAATGCCGTCATAGCAACAGTTCTTCGCGCCTCAGTATCCACGAGCAGGGGAGTGCCGTCTGACCCGGCAGTTATCCTTTCGTACACATAATATAAAGTAAGAGAAGCGCCCGGGGTCTGCTTCACCAGATCAAAAGCATAACGGGCAGCATTGACGGATGGCTCTGAAAAATCCACGGCAGCTAATATTTTTTTCATACAATTGAATTTAAATGGATAATAAAAAACAATATACTGTTTCGCCTCAAGATACAAAATGCGCGCTACTCTGCAGTTGATTAAAGTTTAATTATTTCTTATTTCACCGTACATACTTACAATAGCGACAATACATGCCTGATCCTGGCAATCGTTTCCTCTTTGCCTAATAGTTCGGCAATATCAAATACATGCGGGCCAAATTTCCCTCCCACAAGCATTATCCTTAACGGCAGCAGCACTTCCCCCGGCTTTAGCTGATTTACAGCAGCTATTTCTTTAAAATTATGCTCCAGCTCCGGTGCTGTCCACAAAGCTGCAAGCTCAAAAGTCCTTATCACTTCCGAAAAGAACAAGGCCTTACTGCTATTCCATTTGGGCTTTATAGCATCAAGGTCAAACGAAGCAGGGGCGGCAAAAAAGAAAGCTCCCTGCTGCACAAAATCAGGAAGCAGATGACATCGGTCTTTCACCAGGTTCATTACTTTTTCCAACATGACTTCATCGGCCACAGTAATTCCTTTTTGTTCAAACAACGGCTTTACTTCCGGGAGATAATGAGTAACAGGCAGCTTTTTGATCCATTCATGATTGAACCATTTTGCCTTTTCATAATCAAATTTTGCCCCTCCGCTATGCACCCGCTCAATCGAAAATTTTTCTATCAGCTCTTCTTTGGTAAAAAGCTCCTGCTGGGTACCGTCGTTCCATCCTAATACCGCCAGCAGGTTGATAAAGGCTTCGGGTAAAAATCCTTTTTCTTTAAACCCCTCCGTAAGCTCACCTGTCCTGGGGTCTGTCCAGTTCATGGCAAATACAGGGAACCCGTATTTGGCGCCATCTCTTTTACTAAGCTTGCCACTGGGACCCAGTATCAGCGGCAGGTGAGCCCATTGAGGCATGGCGTCTGTCCCGAAAAGATATTTCCACAGCAATACATGCACCGGGGCGCTAGGCAGCCATTCTTCCCCCCGGAAAGCATGCGTGATCTGCATCAGGTGATCATCCACCACTACTGCAAGATGATAGGTGGGCATACCATCCGCTTTCAGCAATACCTTGTCATCTACAAGGGCAGTATCGAAACTTACTTCTCCCCGTATCATATCGGTAAAAGATATTATTTCATTCTCCGGCATCCTGATCCTGATAACATGGGGCGCGCCTGCATCAAGCAGGCTTTGCACTTCTCCGGGTGGCAGCGTCAGCGAGTTCCGCATTGCATTACGGGTGCTGCGATCATATTGCGGTGACGGATTCTGTTCTGTTTTATGATCATTGCGCATCCGCTCCAGCTCTTCGGGTGTATCAAAAGCGTAATAAGCGTATCCTCCTGCAACCAGCTTTTCCGCGTATTGCCTGTATTGCGTTTTACGTTCACTCTGGCGGTAGGGACCATAGTCGCCGCCATGCACCACACTTTCATCAGGCTCCAGCCCGGCCCATTGAAGACACCCGAAAATATAATCCTCGGCGCCAGGCACAAACCGGCTCTGATCGGTATCTTCTATGCGCAGGATAAATGTGCCGTTATGCTGTTTCGCAAATAAATAATTATATAATACCGTTCTTACACCTCCAAGGTGAAGTCCTCCCGTAGGGCTGGGAGCAAATCGTACACGTACTTTTTTTTCAGGCATAATGATCATCAATTGGCGCGAAAATACAAAAACCCTCAACGCTATCCGGAATGCAATGCCATGAATTGATTAATGAATACAACAAAGCCACTAACGCACGAATGAGGCTTTTTTCAATTGACCATCCATTCGTGCATCCAGTGCGCTATATCTCTTTTTGTTGTACAGCATGCACGAGTAAATATATTAAAATACATTTGTGCATTCGTGGCTTTGTTGTATCCAAAAATCATCCCACGTTCCGCAGAATGCTGGAATCCGTGGCATATTCCGAATAAGCAGGCAAAAACAATGATCATGTTCTATCTGGTAAAAACGCCCTGGGTATTGAAAAAGCTTTATCCCGCAGGCGTCTGGGATATGCCTGACCGTGAGAAGGTGCTTTACCTCACATTCGACGACGGACCACATCCCGAAGCAACACCTTATGTGCTGGAGGAGCTCAGCAGGTATAATGCCAAAGCCACTTTTTTTTGCATAGGAAAAAATGTGGCGCAACATAATGATATATACAGCCGTGTATTGAATGAAGGGCACTCTGCTGCCAACCACACTTTTAGCCATTTGAACGGGTGGAAAACAGGCGACCGGAAATATTTTGAAGATATTGCAAAGGCAAGAAAATATATAGATTCCCCGCTTTTCCGTCCGCCTTACGGCAAAATATCAAAACTGCAGCTTAAACATCTTACTGAAGATTTTGGGATGAAAGTCATTATGTGGTCGGTGCTGAGCGCGGATTTTGATACCGCAATCACACCGGAGCAATGCTTGAAAAACGTTTCTCTTCATGCGAAAGCCGGTAGCATAATCGTTTTTCATGACAGTGAAAAAGCCTTTACCCGCATGAAGTATGCGCTTCCCCGGGTATTGCAATTATTTACGGAAAAAGGATACAGGTTTGATAAAATTAATTTGTAAAAACTTTGAAGTAAAAAGAAAATAGATGTATAAAAAATGCCATTTAAAAGTTGGGCCGGGGTAGAAACCCTGGCCCGTTTTTAATCCGTACCCTATGAAAACTGGGACTAAATTACAATGTTTTTTTGTTTTTACAAGATTTTTAGTCTTAAAATGAAGTCATACAAGGAGTTGTATAGTATTTTTACGCAAAGGATAACGAATGTTTATAAGTATTTATACGTATTTTTTTTAATCTTTCTTTTTCTGCAGAATAAACCCGAAAGTTGTGCCTACATCCAGCTTGCTTCTTAAATGCATGCTTTGCCCGTGAGCTTCAATGATATGCTTGCAAATAGCCAGCCCCAGCCCGCTTCCTCCTTCTTTTCTGCTTCTTGCGGCATCGGTACGGTAAAATCTTTCTGAAATACGTGGGATATGCTCTTCTGCTATGCCAATTCCGTCGTCGCTCACTTCTATCAGTACATGCTTCTCATCTGTTATATAAGCGCTGGCGGTAACATTGCCTTTATTTTTGCCATACTTAATGGCATTATCCGTAAGGTTAATGAACACCTGCCTTATCTTTTCCTTGTCGGCAAATACAGTTATAGGGAGCTCACACCCTTTTTTGATGCTGAGCTTTATCCCTTTTTTAGCCGCCAGCACCGATAATGAATCAAATACTTCCCTGATAAGATCCTGTAAAACAAAATACTCTTTGTAAAGCGTCTGCTCGCCGCTTTCCAGCTTGGTGATCTCATCCAGGTCATTCAGCAGATTTACCAGGCGCGATACATTTTTGGAAGTATTGTTGAGGAACTTTGTTCCGAGCTCATGGTTTTCCATGGCCCCGTTAAGCAGGGTATCCACATATCCCTGTATGGCAAAAATGGGTGTTTTCAGTTCGTGAGACAGGTTTTGAAGAAACTCCTTACGGTAAGCTTCATTTGCTTTGAGCACCTCAATCTCCTTTTTCTGCTGCTCAGCCCATAATTCAACATCCTGGCTGACTTCTTCAATACTTTTAGGCGGCAGTATATTTTTATAGTAAAACTCCTGGCGCTTGCTGGCCTTTGTTTGATAAATGAACTTATAGATCAGCTTGATCTTGCGGTAAATAAACCGCTGCAGCGTGAACAGGATAAGCAGGTAGCTGCCCGCCAGTACCACAAAAAAAGATATAAGGCTCACCCACCAGACAGGCTCAATAAAGAAAATGAGGCAGGCAACAGGAAAAGAGATCATCAGCGCTGTATATCCTGCTAACTGCTGTGGTGAAATATTTTTAGTATCAAACATGAATATAAATTAGCGCTATGTCAACAATAATTTAGTATTTCTTTGTGAGAAGTGAGACGACAAATGTGAGAATCTCACTTTATCGTCTGCCGTTTCACGTTTGACATAACACTAGTGTTAAGTTAAGATATTGTCCCGTAAACAATGGTGAGATGTGAAAAGTGAGACGTGAGATTTTCACATCTGACCTCTGCCGTTTCACGATTACCATAGCACCGGATAAAAACTATACAACTAACTTATACCCCACACCTTTTACTGTGGTAATGCAATCTATGCCAAGTTTTTGACGTATTTTACGGATATGTACATCAATTGTCCTGTCTCCTACAATTACTTCTGTTCCCCATATCTGGCTTAATATTTCGTTGCGCAGAAAAACCCTTCCGGGCTTGGTAGCCAGGAGATGTAGTAATTCAAACTCTTTTTTTGCCAATATGATTTCCCGGCCTTCTACCATCACCACGAACTTTACCGAATCAATAATAATATTGCCTGCCTGGAGCACCTTATCATCAGGCTTTTGAACCCTGCGGAAAAGAGCATTTACTTTACTGATCAGTATTTTGGGGCTCACCGGCTTGCTGATAAAATCGTCGGCGCCATATTCCAATCCCTTTATATGTGAAGTTTCATCGCTAAGCGCTGTAAGAAAAACAATTAATGTGCCCTGGTAAGAGGGCTGCGCTCTCAGCACTTTGCATACTTCCATACCGTTTTTATGGGGCATCATTACATCCAGCATGATAAGATCGGGCCTGAACAATTTTGTTTTATGAAGCGCTTCATCCCCGTCTTTTGCGGTCATTGTTTCATATCCCTCCTTATTCAGGTTATAACTCAATATCTCAAGGATATCGGGCTCATCATCAGCGATCAGGATTTTCTTTGAGTTGTCGTCCATCTTAACAATATGTTTACGCAAAAATAACCCTGCCGCCTGTTTCAGCCCAAAAGGCCGGATTATGAAATTGTTATCCGTTGGAACGGTTTTAGCACTAAAATTGATGAATAAACGTTAGTGATTGAGCCCTGCTGAAAGGGGGCGGATTTCAATTTTTCGCAGGCCGCTGGCGACCTGCCAGTAGAACCCGCTACCGGCCGGTGTCTTACCGACCGGAAAGTTGTGCATGAAGCGAAAAATTGAAATGCACCCGCTGAAAAAGCGAGCTTCTATTACCCTAATTTTGCAGCAGTTTGCTATATATGTATAAAGTATTTTTCCTTATTATATCACTATGTGCTTCCTGCTTTACTGTATTGGGTAATGAACCGGATACGCTGAAAAAGAAAGTAGATATCACCCGCATCCGGTATCATGAGAATATAGAAAAGCAGCAAAAGATCGCCTTGCATTACAAAGGAGGAGACGGCTCTATAATAAGGGTATCTCATAATGCGGAGATCAATGACTTTGTCACCAATGCGCTGGTGGATAAAGTAAATGTGCTGAGAGACTCTATAGAAGCTGCCCCGAATCTGGATCACAGGCTCAAGGTAAAATACCTGACAGGGCTGGAAAACCTGCTGAAAGGGTTCAATGCAGGCTGCCGCAACAAAACCTTCAACCCGGTCCTTGCCAATGCTTTGGTAAACAACTATAAGGACCTGATGTATGCCGATATCAGGAAAGAAGATATCAGCCCGATAATAGAACAGGTTGCTTACGAGGTAGGTAATATTAATATCAATGGGGAGACCAGCGCTTTTTATGAAAATACCGGCATTGTTCATTCAAAAGATATCCTGTTCCGGAAATTTTGCGAAAAAAACCCTGATAAGGTATTGCCCATGCTGGAGCAGTACCATAATGTGCCTTTTGCCGACAGCCTGGTGCAGGCAGCAGCTCATCACAATCCGAATCAGCTATACGACTACGCCGCCGCTACCAAAACGAATGTAGGGCGGCTGATACGCAGGAACAGCGACTCCCTGGTAAAAGCGATTGTATCCGTTGCCAACAGCAAAAGCGGTCAGCAGTATTACCCCTTTCTTGACGAGATCGTTCACGGACAGCTTACGCTCCAGGATGTTTTTGACGTAATGGAGGATAATGTACAGTATTATAAGCTGCTCGTGAAGGTGCAAAACTCCTACATGCAGCGCCTCGTAAAAAAAGATACTCCTATTGCCTATGATAAGCTCATCGCCAAGCTGAAAGACAGGGCTGAAAATGTATTCATTGAACAGATCAATGCGCTTCACGATTCCCCGGACAATGTAAGATTTAAAATACTCGACCCGCTTACACCGCAGGAATTATATTATCTCATCGTATTGGGGGAAGATGTTATTTATACTTCCAGCTATAAAGGGGTATATAACCGGATGATGCAAAAAATGTCCACGCCTTCAGGTGATACGCTTCTGATGAGTGTGCACTTCGACCGGTTTAAAAAATTCATAAAGCTTGCTGCAGGGTATAACAAGCTGGATGAATTTCTTGCCACCATGCCTGACAGCAGCTCCCAGCGGCTCATGATGGCGTTTGTAAGAGGCCTCGAAAGAACAGGCACGCTGGAAGATGCTGTGGACGTCGCTGACTCCTATGGCAGCATCAGCAATCCTCTTATAAAACGGCTGATTGACCAGGAGGTTGATAAAAATCTTCTGGAAGGAAAAAAGGCACAGGACAAAAGGACTATTGTCATTTATGATATTCTTCAAACGATCTTCCAATCCTCGCAGGACAGCACCATAGATATATCTGCCAGGCTGCATATACCACCCGTGTACAAGCTGGATTATTCATCACTGACGGATGACAGCGGAAGAATAGTGCAAAAGGTATTCTTTTATGGCGACAAAGACGGCAAGGAATCCTACGCCAATTTTATGAGCCTGTTTACCGGTACCGAATGGAAGGTGAAAAAAACTCCGGAATGGGTAGAAATTAAGTCTGTTAAAGGTAAGCCGGTATATATATATGCTAATCTGCCGCTCGATTATGAAAAGGGGCTCGATTCTGTGGCCCAGGCGCATCTTGCAGCATATATGGAAAAGCAGAAGCTTGAGCCAAGCATTACTATTCACCGCGGTCACAGCTATTGGGTAGGGTCTACTATCCGTAACCTGCCTCCTACTTCCAAAATCGTGATATTAGGCTCCTGTGGCGGCTTTCATAATCTTGATGACGTATTGAGGACCTGTCCCGATGCGCATATTATTTCCTCTAAAGAAGTAGGTACCCGTGTGATCAATGAGCCCATATTAAAAGCCATCAACGACAACCTTCGGGAAGGCAAAAATGTAGACTGGATCGCTATATGGAAAGGCCTCTCAGAGAAATTTACATCCGGAGACGCTAAAGAAAGATTTGACAACTATATCCCCCCCCATAAAAATCTCGGCGCGCTCTTTATCAAAGCCTATACAAGGCAAATGGGAAGTATGGATTAGAGATTTAAGATTTGAAATTGTCGCGGCGCAACTCTCCGCACTAATTGCTGACACCCACAGCCGACAGCTGATAGCTGACGGCTCATAACCCATAGCTCTCAGCTCAAAAACGGATTATTATTCCTTTCAAAGCCGATGGTGGTTTTCCCGCCATGCCCGGGATACACTACTGTATCATCAGGAAGCACCAGGAGCTTGTTGCGGATGCTGCTGATCAAAGTGCTATGGTCTCCTCCCGGAAGATCTGTCCGCCCTATGCTCATCCGGAACAATACATCGCCGCCTATTACAAACCCCTGCTTACGGCAGTAATAAATAACGCTTCCGGGGGAATGCCCCGGTGTAAAGAACACCTCAAGCTGGTCTTCACCCAACGAAATGATATCTCCTTCACGTACATATTGTACATCGCCCTGGTAGTTGTCAAATGGCAAATTCCATCTTAGTCCTGCAACGGGTGCATTATCAAGCACTATTTTTTCTTTGTCGTGGAGATGAAGCTTTAACCCGTACTTTTCCGATACCCATTTATTGCCAAATACATGATCAAGATGACAATGCGTATTCAGCAACAACCCGGGAGTTAGCCCGTTATTTTTTCCAAAAAAGATTAGTAAAAAGCAAAAATAAGCAAAACGGTTAAAACCTTTGCTATAC
>MKWG01000020.1 GCA_001899685.1 Sphingobacteriales bacterium 44-15 | reverse complement strand
TCCGTATGGAAATAGTATTTGCCGTTGTGTATGTAAATCCCTTTCAGGATAAACTGAATGCCGAAACTCTTAGCCCCGATATGCTTTACAATGCGCTTATCTTTCTTGTAAATGGTTTCCAAAAGCAAGCCTGCCAGTGAGGGAGAATTGTTGCCCAGTTCCTCAAAAAGCACATCGTTACCTTTGGCTTTATCCACCGCTTTTTGCATTGTGAGCAGGTCGTAGCTCAAAGCCTCCGGGTAGAAACTGTAATACACGTTGAAGCTGTAAAAACGCCCGTCATTCGTGATAACGGAAAAATTCGTTTCCGGCTCAAAGTCCCTTACCGATGCTTTTACACGCAATACGTTTTCGGCATCTTCAGCCTTACCTGCAATCAGGTATTCGCTGCCCAAATCCACGTAACGGATAGCGGTCGGGAAAATCAGGTGCGAAGTTTTATCGTAGGTCACTTCCATACGGTACGGTTCTATCTTGCCCAATGCAAGCGGTGTTTTTGCAGTTGCACTGTCCTGTGCATAAGTTGTTACGGCAAAGCCGAGTATCAGGGCAATAGCCCAAAAGGTTTTTAAATGATTTTTCATTGTTTTATTTATTTGAGTTCAACATTATTTTTTAGATACAAGGAAGACCTGATAGCCCGCTTTCAGCGTAACCTTTGGTGTTCTTACTTTCTTGGCGAAATAGCCCGAAATCCCCTGTACCACGCCACGGCTTAAATCAGCCGCTACCTGTTGTCCGGCATTCTGCGTGAGCATTACACTTGTTCCTCCGGTCTGGCTCATATTGCCCGCCATTTCGGTAAGGGCGTTCATTTCCGGCGAATACGGAACGTACAAGCCTTGTTGTCCGTCCAAATCGTAAATGGTAATATCTACCGGGATGATATTGCCCTCCAGTTCTACGGAGGTAACTTTTAATTGCAGCCTGCCATTCTGAAATTTTGCATTAGCCGTTATAATCGTTCCTTTGGGAATGGTACGTTGCGGGGTTTTAGCAGGCTCTAACAGGCGTAAACGCACACCCGTTTCGCCAACCACCGTTTGGGCTTCGTGTACACAGGCTTTGATACTGTTTTTAGGCTGTACTACCTCTTCAGTAGAACCTGCGGTATAGAACCCACGGTTTTTTGTTTGGCTCCAATCGGCTGCAAAGGCACTGTCCGACGGTTCACGGTACAAGGCTGATACAATGTTCTTTCTTGTTGGTGT
>MKWG01000019.1 GCA_001899685.1 Sphingobacteriales bacterium 44-15 | reverse complement strand
TGTTTCTGAAGCCTGTAAAGTAATGGGCTACAGCAGAGACAGTTTCTACAGATTCCAAAAGCTTTATGAAGATGGCGGAGAGCTGGCACTCAAAGAGATCAGTCGTAGTAAGCCGATATTAAAGAACCGGATAGCAGAACCAGATGAGCAATCAGTTGTTGCTTATGCCATAGAACATCCGGAACAGGGACAAGCGCGGGCAAGTAACGAACTCAAAAAAAGAGGTGTCAGCGTATCACCTGCGGGTATCCGTTGCGTATGGCTCCGGCATGATCTTGAGACCATGCAGAAGCGCTTAAAAGCACTGGAAGCCAAGGTAGCTCAGGACGGGATGATTCTTACGGACACCCAGGTAGCCGCGCTGGAACGCAAAAAAGAAGAGCAGGAAAGTCGTGGAGAAATAGAAACGCACCATCCTGGATATTTGGGCTCTCAAGACAGCTATTATGTTGGCTATATAAAAGGAGTCGGTAAAATCTATCAGCAAACCTTTATTGATACTTATACAAGAGTGGCTTTTGCCAAACTGTATGACCGTAAGAATGCGCTGATAGCAGCAGACATGCTTAACGATAAAGTGCTGCCTTTTTATCAAAGCCAGGAAGTGGATCTATTACGAATATTAACAGATCGAGGAACGGAGTACTGTGGAGCAAGAGAGCACCATGAATATCAACTGTATCTTACCATAGAAGACATCGATCATACAAAGACGAAAGCAAAAAGTCCACAGACAAATGGCATCTGTGAGCGTTTCCACCGTACAATACAAGAGGAGTTTTATGCGATAGCCTTTCGCAAAAAAATGTACGATTCTTTGGAACTAATGCAGCAAGACCTTGACGACTGGCTTGAGTATTATAACAACCAAAGATCTCACAGCGGTCGTTATTGCTTCGGAAAAACACCTATACAAACCTGGTTCGACAGCAAAGAGTTGGCTAAAGAAAAACGAATAGATCAATTGTATTCAAAAGCTGAAGAGCATTCCTGAAGCTTTATCCACAAAAAATTTGCGGAGACAACCTTCTGGTATATCGCAGCAAATTTTTTAGTGGATAAAATATTTGT
>MKWG01000018.1 GCA_001899685.1 Sphingobacteriales bacterium 44-15 | reverse complement strand
CTCATCATCCAGTTCTTTGCCCCTGAAAGTTCTTGGAGCTTCTTGCGGTTGGCTTTGCTGATTGCTTTGTTGGGTATTCTGTTGGTTCGTTTGCGCCTGCTGATTGTTGTTGCTTCTGTCAAACAGGAACTCAACATACCGTTTGTCCGCATTGAATTGTACAGTTGCCGAAAACTCCGTTCCTTTCGAGGAAATCATACCCTCTAAATAGAGCGGTTTGCCCTCCATCAGCGTTTGTTTTTGTTCGTCATTCAGCTTTACGCCCTTAATTTCATCGGGAATTTTTATAAACTCCGTGCGCAGTGCAACCACGTCATTGGTCAGCCTGTCAATACTTATAATGGACGGCATCAGGTCGCCTGTTTTGGAGTTTACCAAATTGACGACACGCCCCATATTACCCGTTTCGAGCAGGTTTTTCTTGTCTTCGTCCGTAAACTTGTGACCGAAAAATTCAAAGTGGAGGTTAGGTTCTCTTTTGATACCGTGTATTGCCACGATAACATTGCCGTCTTCCGCTTGCTGTAAAGACAGGCGGGCATCCGTGCGGAGGATAGAGCCCCCGAGGTTGATACCTATCGGTAAAAGCTCATTGGTTTTATAACCTCGTAACAAAGGGTCGAGCAGGTTCCTTTTTTCAAGATACTCTTTGCTCAATCCGAGGTTTTTCATTGTGTCCCAATCAATCTGCTCCGGCTTGTAGCGATATTCGCTTGTTTCCGTTGTTGTTTGTGTTGTTGCCATATTATTTTGATTTTCTTGTTTTTTATCGGGTTGGGGTTCTGCTTTCACTTCGTGTTCTTTCAGCACTTTTTCGCCCTGTGGAGTGGGCTTATCTACGTGCTTTTGTAATTCCTCTGCTTTTTCAGCAGCAACCGAGGCAGGCACTTTGAAGAAAGTAAAGTTTGTAGGGTTCTTTAACTGGCTGAAAAAATTGGAAAAGAAGTTGGAAAAGAAATCACCGCTTTTATCCACACGCATAAACTGGTTTTGATTTTTCTTCGTGGGGTCAACGGTTTCCATTTTCCCGTTTTCGTCTATACTCTTTACTGCCTGGATTTTCATTTTCTCTTTATCCAGTACGAGTAAGATGTCCGAAAGCTGTTCGGGCATTTCCTGTTTATTAGTTGTTTCTTCGCTCATAATCTGAAAATTTCAAAATTTCACGATCGAATGTAAAGGAAGCCTTCACTGAT
>MKWG01000017.1 GCA_001899685.1 Sphingobacteriales bacterium 44-15 | reverse complement strand
ATTGTTACGGGATCGCCCGAACAGATCGCAATATCCGGCCCCAGATTTACTGAAATAGGTGTCCCACCTGTAAATGTTACGGTCTGAGATGTTGTATCCTTAACTGCAGATGTATTCGTTACGATCAGGGTTATGGTATATGTAGCGGGAGCGGCGTAAGTATGACTTAAAGATTGATTAAAGGCTCCGGCAATAACTGTCCCGTCTCCAAAATCCCACGAGTGTTGATATACAGAGCCAGAGCACAACGTAGCATTTTCAGCAACATTTACGACAAATGGCCCGCAGGTTCCATCGCCTGATTTTGTATAGGTAAACGATGCAGTAATAGCTTTCTTGGGTTTGAGCACAATAGTATCCGACACGGTACAACCGTTCTTGGTCACTGTTACCCAATACGTTCCGGCACCTAAAGCCTTTGTAGTTTGATTAGTTTCGCCGACATAAGCTGGCGGGTTAAAGGTACTGCCCCACTGATAGGTAGCTCCGGTTACACCTGCATCAAGCGTAATATAGCCTCCGCAAAAATCCATATCAGGACCGAGATTTACGGTCAGTGGAGGATTTACATTCACTGTTACGGTACCCGTTACAGGAATACTACATTTAGTTTTAGTAACAGTATATGTCTGTGTTGAGGAAGGCGAGGCTACAGGGTTATACACAGAGGCACTGCTCAGACCGGTAGCAGGCGACCAGGCGTAAGTAGCACCAGGCTCATCGCCTGCATCAAGTTGCACGCTATTGCCCTGGCAGATGGTTTTATTCCCACCAAAGTCTATAGGGGAAGGGCCTGATGTAGGATTAGGAAGGGTAATAGTCGCTTCAAATGCATCAAAATTACCATAATCATCTCCAACAGCAAAAGTAATGTCATGATTTCCACCGGTAGCAAAAGTATAATTGACTATCTCTCCATCCCGGTAATCTCCATCAAAAAGCCATTGTGCCCCAAAAGTATTTCCCGGATCACAGGAGGTACTGCTATCACTAAATTGCACTTCCACATTTCCACAGGTATTTAATATCTTGTATCCCCAATCTGGATTGAAAACAGGCTCTACAGTTATGCGAATGGTATCTCTGGCAGAGGAGCAGGTTTCATTTGTTACTTGTGCGGTATATGTATTTAATCCTGCTGAAGGAGTAGGCAATGCCTGCCAGGTAGTTGCAGATACACCCGTCCAGCTATATATATATCCCCCCCCGGAAACAGTCTGAAGGCTGACGGTTTCACCTTCACATACTGTATAGTCTGGCCCAAAATCAAAAACAGGCTTAGTATAAGGTTTAATATAATCTGCTTTGGTGGCTGTATTGGTAGCTCCGCTTTGGGTGGTAACTTTGAGTTTGACCGTATAACTTCCCTGGGCGCTATACGTATGCGTAGGACTCACAGCTGTACTCAACGGGCTTCCGTCCCCGAAATCCCAGCTATAGCTAACAATAGGATCACCAGCATCGTATGTTGACGTGCTGGTAAATTGTGTAGCCAATGGCGCACAACCGGTTGTAACGGAAGCAGTAAAATTTGCAACTACAGCAAGAGGGCTATTGCCCCCGGTAGTGCCACCCGCAAAAGAATTGATATACATCAACAACAATGCAGGTGCAAACAGCATAATTCGCTTCATAGGAAATTATTCTTAGTTATTCGAGGATATAGACACCGGAGGTAATAACGTATAAGATATTTTTAAATTGTTGCAAACCACCTTATTAAAAAAAATTCGAGAATACCCCTATTGATATTAACTTGCCTGATCTTACTATATTACGAGGCAGTGATCACCCAGCATACCATACAACAGATTTTATCAAGAATTGATATTATTGATATTGTTGGCAGCTTTGTAAAACTGAAAAAGAGGGGTACCAACTACCTTGGGTTATGCCCTTTCCATAATGAAAAAACACCTTCCTTTACTGTTTCACCAGCCAAAGAAATATATAAATGCTTTGGGTGCGGCAAGAGCGGCAACTCTATCAGCTTTTTGATGGAGCATGAAAAATACAGTTATGTTGAAGCGCTTAAATGGCTGGCAGCCCGTTATAATGTTGAAGTTGAGGAAACTGAAGTGAGCCCTGCTGTTAAAGAACTGCAGCAAACAGCCGACAGCCTTTATATCATCAACAGCTTTGCCCAGAAATTCTTTTCCGATAACCTTTGGAACAATGAAGAAGGCCGGGATATCGGGCTAAGCTACCTGCATGAACGCGGCTTTCAGGAAGATATCATTCAAAAGTTTCAGATAGGATACTGCAGCCGTGATTGGAACGCATTTGCTACGGCTGCCACCACCGCACAATATAACCCTGAATACCTGTTAAAAACAGGGCTGGTGGTACTCCGCGATGAAAAGCTGACGGATAATTACCGCGGGCGTATCATTTTTCCGGTACATAATCAAACAGGAAAGATCATCGGTTTTGGAGCACGCATAATTGGTAAAAATGACAGAGCGCCCAAATACATTAATACTCCTGAAAATGAGATATATGTAAAGAGCAGGATACTTTACGGCTCTTATTTTGCGAGACAGGCAATTGACAAAGCAGATGAATGCCTGCTTGTGGAAGGATATACAGATGTAGTATCGCTTCACCAGGCAGGTATTGAAAATGTGGTTGCCAGCGGAGGCACTTCTCTTACCCCCGACCAGCTAAGGCTGATAAAAAAGTACACCAATAATCTTACTATTATCTACGATGGGGATGCCGCCGGAATAAAAGCTGCTTTGAGAGGGCTCGATCTTGCGCTGGAAGAAGGACTTAATGTACAGCTTGTATTAATACCCGATAAGGAAGATCCCGATAGCTATGTAAGAAAAACAGGCGCCGCGGCCTTCAGGGAATTTATTGAAGGCAACAAGAAAGATATTGTTCTTTTTCAACTGGAAGTTTCTTTAAAGGATGCCGGCAATGACCTCAATAAAAAGTCGGCTATTGTCAACAGAATCGCTGAAACCATTTCCCGGCTCAACAAAGCTGAAGATTTTACAAAGCAGCAGGATTATATCAGGCAATGTGCGGCCCTGCTCAGTATTGATGAGGAAGGGCTGAATGCGCTGGTAAACAAGTTCATCCGGGAACGCATCGCAAAGCAGGAAAACAAAGCTGCAGCCTCCGAAGAAAAAAATAAAGAAGAAGCTTCCGCCGACACAGCTTCACAGGAAAATGAAGATATACTTGACCTGATCAGTAAGGATGAGCTTGTTGAAAGAAATATGACAAGAGCGTTGCTTGAATTTGGAAACTATTCCTGGGATGAACAACAGAATGTTGCCCGACATATTTTCTTTGAGCTTGACCACTACGGATTACAGGAGCTTATTGATAATAAGCAATTGTTACACATCATAGATACCTATCGCAAATGGGTAGATGAAGGAATAACGCCCACCCCAAAAAGCTTTTTATACCACGAGGATATGGCTATAAGCACTGTAGCAGTGGGACTAATGGATACCCGGTATGAACTCAGCCAGAACTGGAAAGAACATTATGATGGACCCATGCCTACAAGGGAGGAACTCTATAAAGAAGAAGTGGCTTCTACACTGACCTACCTTAAAATCAGGAAAATAAAACGGCTGATCATCGAAAATCAAAGAGATCTGGAACAAGCTGATTCACCCGAAGATCAGTTAAATCTTCTCCAGACACATCAGCATCTGAAACAAATGGAAATAGAGCTGATCAGGGATTATGGGACAGTCATTTATAAGTGAACAGGCAATAGTGAATGCTTCTTTCACTTTTCACATCTTACTTCTCACGTAATGCTACATTATTTCTCTGAAGGATTTTTTTTACTGTCAGCCAATTTTTGAATGAGCCCGGTAATCCTTTCACGCCTTTCTGCTTTGTCAACAACCTCTTCCAGCCATCTCATATACTCCTTTTTGTTGGTAAAAGAGAGTTTTTCAAAAAAGGCGGCAGCTTTCCTGTTCCTGTTCAGTTGCGTTTGAAGATCAGCGGGAGCTGTAACCGTGCGGGCCTTATTATCCACTCCGGCAATAGAAGTATCCTGGCTTCTTTTTATTATCCTGGTCACTCCTTCTTTATTGCACTCCGGCTTAATGAAGCGCAATGCAGTCCAAACATGATCAAGGGTAACCTGGTACTCGCTCTCGTAGCCACTTTGATTCAGCATCTGCCAACTGCAATCCCTGTTAAGATCGCTTACGATCTTGGAGGCTGTTTTGGGGTAAGCCACCCAAAGCTTGCCACCTTCATCCAAAGCCGGAAGCACCTCTTTCAAGATGCCATTCAGTTGATTCTGATTAATGGCAAAGACCAATGCAAAATCAATCCCCCGTGTTTTTAATAAGGGAGTAACATTTTTGGCAAACGAAATTTTTGCGAATTGTTTTTCAATGGAAGAAGGTAAGCCCTGAATAAGTAGATTTTTTTCTTCAGCTAGTTGAAGTTTTTCAAACATAGTCTGCATCATGCTTCAACGAAATTTTTAAGATTGCAAAAAGAGTTGCAAAAATAATAAAATTATCGGTTGCTGTCAAGTTTTTATCAAATAACTATGCTTTATCATACGTAATCTATCAAATCATAAGAATCATTTCATGGGCTTATAATACTTCATGGCTTCCTCCGCGTATTGCTTTACTTTCTGAATACGCGTTTCATCCGAAGGATGGGTGCTCAGGAATTCAGGAGGCTTTTGCCCGCTGCTGGCTTTTGACATTCTTTCCCAAAAAGGAACAGCCTCATTGGGATTATAGCCGGCCATGGCAGCAAATATCAACCCGAAATGATCTGCTTCAAGCTCCTGTTTACGCGAATTAGGCAGGAGCACTCCTACCTGCGCCCCGGGTGCATATACCGAATTAAAAATATTATTTACGGTGGCATTCCCCGAAGTCAATATGCTTCCTACTGTTCCCACCCCCTGTGCAATCATTTCCTGGCTCATTCTTTCGTTACCATGCTGGGCAATGGCATGTGCTATTTCGTGTCCCATTACCACAGCCAGGGCCGCTTCGTTTTGTGTAATGGGCAGCAAACCGGTATATACCACCACCTTACCCCCGGGCATACACCAGGCGTTCACTTCTTTTGAATCTACAAGATTAAATTCCCATTGGTATCCCTGCAAAACACTTCCTTTATTTTCTTTGGTGTAGTAATCTGTAATAGCAGCAGCAATGCGGGAGCCTACACGCTTTACCATGTCAGCATCTTTACTCACGGTGGTAGCTACTACCTTGTTTTGGGAAAGAAAAGTCTGATATTCTGACTTTGCCATAGACTGCAAATCAGATTCAGGCAGCAGTTGCAACTGGCTTCTGCCGGTGATTGCATTCTGTGTGCAGGAAGAAAAAAAACATCCGGCAGCTAATAAATATAGAAATAGTCTGGTGCGCATGTAGTTTAATTTAACATTGTCAGCAATGTTTATTTCAATTGTTATACCAAAAAGTGATGAAAATAATACTCCCGGGCTACAAAGAACGCCTGCCCTTCCTTTTATCCCGGTATTTCAGAATGGGAGCTTTACTCTCACTGCCCCTTAGCAGACGGGAAATATTTTTCTGATGTGTAAGTATGACCAGCAAAGCCACTACTACGGCAAAAATGCGATAAGCGTGGTTGTCAACATTAAAAATAACCAAAATAAAGACAGGGAATGCCATACTGGCCAGGATACTGCTTAATGAAACAAATCTTGTCAGAAAAAGTACCAGCAGAAATACGCCAATGCAACACAAAGCCGTCCAGGGGGAAATACCCAATACCAGACCAAACAATGTAGCTACGCCTTTTCCTCCTCTGAACTGTGCCCAGACAGGGTAAATATGGCCCAGCACTGCTGCCAGCCCAAGTCCTATCTGCAGATTGGTCCTTGCAAATTCATCCGCAACATAAAAAGGCAGTAAAAAAGCAAGCTTAACGGCAATGAAACCCTTAAGCATATCTATCAGCATTACCATGGTGCCCCATTTCTGACCGAGCACCCTGTAAGTATTGGTAGCGCCGGAATTCCCGCTTCCGTAATCGCGGATATCAATATTAAAAAAATATTGACTCACCCAAAGAGCGGTCGGGATTGAACCTATTAAATAAGCTAATATTGCCAGTGTCAGCTCGTTCATACAGATATCAGGTTGAAGTTGGTCTACAAATATAATGTATTTGTAATCACTGAAGTTTTACAATATATCCATTTTTTTAAACGCAACACAAAGCCAGTTATTTCTTTCTTTTGATATTTCCGCCACCAATTTACAGGATTGGGCAGCGCCGGCAAGTTTTTCCATATCTTCTTTTAAAATACCGCTGATTATCAAAACGCTATGCATATTCATACTGTTTGCGAAGGGCTGGAAATTGTCCAGGATCACATTCAGATTAATATTAGCAAGAATAATATCCCAGGTACCGGTTGAAGGAAACTGATCTGCTTTTTGCAATTGAATAACAGAACAATTATTCGCCGCAATATTTTCAGTGGCATTTTCTATACACCAGTCATCATTATCAATAGCTGCAATTTTGGCTGCGCCCATTTTTGCTGCAAGTATTGCCAGTACGCCGGTACCCGTTCCAAAATCGATCACTGATTTCCCCGCGGGATCAAATTGCCGCAGGGATTCAAGCATCATAAAAGTGGTGGCATGGTGACCGGTGCCAAAGCTCATTTTGGGTGTGATCGCTATGTCATACTTTACCCCCGGTTGCTTCTGATGAAAGCCGGCTCTTACCGCCACAAAATCTTCAATAACGACAGGCGTAAAAGAAGCTTCCCATTCCTGGTTCCAATTTTTATTATAAATGATTGATTGATTATATTTTATATTATTTATTGATAATATTTTTTCAAATACTTTTTCATCGAAATGATCCTTATCAATATACATTACAATAGCATTTTCAACCAGCTCAAATCCCTGCACTTCGAGTGCTTCCTGCAACCTTGCCAGCAATATATCTCCCGTCTCCGCATCCGGAGGGAACATTTCAATCTGTATGTAGGATTCGTTCATATTTTGGTGTGGTGTAAAACCTGCCAGCCGGCAGGCTGGTGTGAGAAGGGAAATATTACCTTCACCTTTTGTCCTTTCACTTTTCACGATGGCGTATGGATGTAATTTATGGCTTAACCAAAAAAAGCCAACTGAAATATACATCAGGTGGCTTTGATCAAAAAATTCAGGAAATATTAATTGGCTTCGTTTCCCGGCCTGTTCTCTTTTTGCTGCGGAGCATTCCTGGGCGCAAAGTCAGGTTTAGGCATCAATGCTTTTCTGCTGAGCTTGAATTTACCGGTTTTGTGATCCACACCGATCAGCTTCACTTTTACGGTATCTCCCTCTTTCAAAACCCCCTCCATACTTTCAAGCCGCTTCCAACTGATCTCGCTGATATGCAACAATCCCTGTTTGCCGGGAAGGAATTCAACGAATGCACCAAACTCTTTTATACCCTTTACGGTAGCTTCATATACTTCCCCTACTGAAGGTACAGCCACAATGCCCTTGATCCAGGCCACTGCCTTATCCAAACCTTCCTTGGCAGGCGAGAAGATACTTACTTCCCCAACCGTGCCCACTTCTTCGATATTGATTGTAGTACCGGTAGAACGCTGTATTTCCTGGATCACTTTACCCTGCGGTCCTATCACTGCACCAATAAATTCTTTATCAATGAACAGCTTCTCCATCCGCGGTGCATGGGGCTTAACTTCTTCGCGGGCAGCAGCTACACAGTTATACATAGCATCCAGGATATGCAGGCGCCCTTCGCGTGCCTGCTCCAAAGCCTGGCGCATCGTATCCATGCTCAGCCCGTCAATCTTGATATCCATCTGTACACCGCATATTCCTTCTCTTGTACCGGTCACTTTAAAATCCATATCACCAAGATGGTCTTCATCGCCAAGTATGTCGGTGAGGATAGCATGCTTTTTATCGCTGCTGCGTGTAATTAATCCCATGGCTACCCCGCTCACATGCTTGGGGAAGGGAACACCCGCATCCATAAGCGCGAGCGACCCGGCGCATACCGTCGCCATTGAAGAAGAACCGTTTGATTCAAGAATATCACTTACCACACGTACAGTGTAGGGATAATCATTTCCCGGCATCATTTGCTTCAGTGAGCGCATGGCCAGGTTTCCATGACCAACTTCACGCCTTCCCGGCGCTCTCAGAAACTTGATTTCGTTTGTGGAGAAAGGAGGGAAATTATAGTGAAGAATAAATTTAGAATAGTCAGATTTTGCAGCGCTTTCTACCAGCAGTTCATCTAAAGGAGTTCCTAAGGTAACTGTTGTAAGTGATTGAGTTTCACCTCTTGTAAACAAAGCAGATCCATGAGGAGTTGGCAATATATCCGTTTCCATTGCAAGAGGTCTCACTTCATCAAGCCTGCGCCCGTCGAGACGGATATTATCATCCAGGATCATGTTTCTTACGATCTCCCACTGCAGGTCTTCATAGTATTTACCTGCCAGCTTAACATCTTCTTCTGCCGGTTCCTCTCCAAAACTTGCGATCAGTTCTTCTTTAAGCCTGGAAAAAGCATCGCTTCTTTCATGTTTTGAAGTGCCGGACTTGGATATTTCATAAATCTTCTGCCCTGCAAAGCTTTTTACCTTTTCAAGAATATCTTCTTTTTGAACAGGTTTTTCATAATCTCTTTTACCGGTGATGCCCAGTTTATCTCTCAGTTCCTGCTGTGCTTTCACCTGTATCTTGATCGCTTCATGGGCAATCTCAAGCGCTTTCACGAGATCTTCTTCACTGCATTCCTTCGATTCTCCTTCCACCATCATCAGGTTGCGGTCGGTAGCGCCCACCATGAAGTCCATATCAGCGTTGCTTAATTGTGTGCGGGACGGATTCACAATAAATTCTCCGTCTACACGGGCAACCCTCACTTCAGAAATAATTTCTTTGATGGGAATATCTGAAACAGCCAGGGCTGCAGAGGCTGCCAGGCATGCAAGAGCATCCGGCATTATTTCACTATCACTTGAAATAAGCGTTATAATTACCTGAACCTCACAATAATAGTCTTCAGGAAACAACGGACGAAGTGCACGGTCTACCAACCGGCTGATCAATACTTCATAGTCGCTAAGTCTTCCTTCACGTTTAAAAAATGAGCCCGGTATACGTCCTGCCGACGAAAATTTTTCCATATAGTCCACACTTAAAGGGAAAAACTCCTGGCCGGGTTTGGGTTGCTTATTGGCTACGGCAGTTGCCAGTAATATACAATTTCCCTGGCGAATGGTAACTGCCCCGTCAGCCTGCCGGGCAAGCTTACCTGTTTCTATGGAGACAGTGCGGCCACCGCCTAAATCAAATGATACATTTGTTGGTTGAGCGAGCATAAAATAATTTTGCATTTAAAACATACAGCAAACAGTAGGAGAGAGCAGATACAGTATTACTGTAGGTTGTGTTAGTAATAAATAGAAGAGGTCTAAAAATTACTATTCCCAACAATTACTGTTGGGAATAGGTATAATAATAACTTAAAATTACTTCCTGAGTCCGAGCTTTTCAATTAATTCGCGGTATCCCTTGAGGTTATGTTTACTCAGATAAGACAACAATCTTTTTCTCTCCCCTACAAGTTGTAAAAGCCCCCTGTTGCTGGAAAAGTCTTTTTTATTTCCCTGGAGGTGCTGGGAAATATGAGTGATGCGTTCTGTAAGAATCGCGATCTGGGCTTCTATAGAGCCCGTGTTAGCGGCGTTACCACCTAAATCTGTAAAAATTTTTGTTTTTTTTTCTGCTGTCAATGTTGGCATCTCAATTTTTTTAAAACAACCCAAAAAATATTCTTCTGTAATTTGGCGGCAAAGGTAGTAAAATATGAGAAAAAAATGAATTTAATTTTATCTCAGATATTTAAGATTAAGACCATATAAGATGACAAATATAACCCCTACAATACCGATCAGTACTGTAGATAACATGGAAATTAAATTCCCCCCAAAAATATACAGGGGACCTGCAATGCTAATAGCCGTGCCTAAAATATAAAGCCAGTATCCTGCTTTTTTAAGCGTGAACATGAATATGGCTCCGCCAAGTGTGCATATTGCCGCTATAATGCTAAACAGGGCGCTCTTTTTTAAGTTTTCAGGTTTTACCATTTCGCTTGCGCCGGAAATCATTTTCTCAGCCATCTTTGAACTGCCGCCGCCGGCATCATCAATTTTATCTTTGGCATCTTCCATTGCCGCCTGCACAATATCTGCGGTGGTATCGGCTGTCAGGTATGAGCTTATCCCGCTTACAATAGCCCACCCGCTTCCTATAAAGGTGAGAATGCATAATACAGTTAAAAATACAGGGCGGGCAGGTTTAGTAACTACCGGTTGAGAAGAGGATTGATAATTTTCCATAAACAAAAAAACAGATTTTAGTTATAAGTGTAATAAAGATTTTTATTAATCAGTAATTTACACCAATCTTTATTAAGTTTCAGAAACCGGGCACATTTTCAATTTCTCGCAGGCTGGTGGTGACACCCGCCTGTAGAACTCGCTACCGGTCGGTGTCTCACCGACCGGAAAGTTATGTAGGAAGAGAAAAATTGAAATGCACCCAGAAAATCAGCAATGTGGCTCATATTTATTTTACAGTAATCAACGATCTCACCTACGATCAGCGCATGCAGCGCATTTGCCGGACGCTGGCTGCAAATGGTTTTGAAGTAACGCTCGTCGGAAAGAAACTGAAATCATCTGTTCCGCTTGACAAAGAGATGTATCACCAGCACCGTCTCTCCTGCCTTTTTACAAAAGGAAAAATATATTACCTGGAGTTCAATCTTCGCCTTTTGCTTTTTTTATTGTTCAGAAAAATGGATGCAATATGCGCCATTGATCTTGACACTATCGTTCCCTGCTTTCTCATCGCAAGGCTGAAAAAGATCAAAAGAATATATGATGCCCATGAGCTCTTTTCAGAAATGAAGGAAGTTGTGACGCGTCCCGGAGTCCACCGGTTCTGGCAGGGCATTGAAAAAAAGTATATACCGCTTTTCCCGAACGGATATACTGTATCCGAAAGCATTGCCAAAGAATTTTATAAAAGGTATGGCGTGCAGTACCAGGTGATCAGAAATATGCCTGTATATTCCCCATACACGGCAATTGATACATTTGGTTTTGAAGAAAAAAGGCTGATATACCAGGGAGCCGTAAACGAAGCGAGAGGGTTTGAATACCTCGTGCCTGCCATCCTGCAGATCCCCTCCAGGCTCTACGTATATGGCGAAGGCAATTATCTCGCCCGGTTAGAGCAATTAATTGAAAAATACAAAGCCGGGGATAAGATCTTTCTCTTTGGAAAGCAATCACCCGATATACTCCGTATGATGACACCGAATCATTATATTGGTATAAATCTCGTTGAACCTAGTGGGCTGAATCAATATTACTCACTGGCGAATAAGTTTTTTGATTATATGCATGCCGGACTACCACAGATCACTATGAAATTTCCTGAATACCAGTATATCAATGACCAGTATGAAATAGCGGTGCTGATTGAAACACCGGATACAGAAAGCATCGTGGCAGCATACCGGCAATTGTGCGACCCGGAGTTTTATGAAAGGCTGCGTAAAAACTGTTTCAGGGCAAGAGAAGTATATAGCTGGGAAAACGAAGAAAAGAAACTGATTGAATTTTATAGCAAAATCATGGAGCAATAATTTGGAGAAACATTTGCATATCGTTTGCCTCGACGTGCCTTACCCGCCCGATTACGGGGGTGTTTTTGATCTCTTCTATAAGCTCAGGTATTTAAAAGAGCTTGATGTAAAAATCATTTTGCATTGTTTCGAATACGGTCGTGGGCAACAGGCTGCTTTAGATGAATATTGTGAAAAAGTATATTATTATATACGCAAACAGGGCATCGGCTCATTTTCATTCACCATTCCGTATATAGTTACATCACGGAAGAGCAGCGAATTAATAAAGAATCTCTCCTCAGACCGTTACCCGGTACTGCTGGAAGGCATACACTGTACTTTACCGCTATGGGAAAATGCCCTCCGGGGCAGGAAAGTGATATTGCGACTGCACAACATGGAGTCGGAGTATTACAGGCAGATGGCAGGAATGACCAAAAACCTTTTCAGAAAACTGTATTTTCTGAATGAAAGCAGGCTGCTGAAAAAATATGAGCCTGCAGTTATAGCAAAGGCAGACCATATAATTACCGTGTCAGAAAGAGATGCTGTATATATAAAGGATATTGCAAAATATGCAGACTACCTGCCGGTTTTCACAGGGTGGAACAGGGTCAGTTCCCGGTTGGGAACAGGAGATTACTGCTTATATCATGGTAATTTATCGGTTGCTGAAAATGAGACCGCGGCGCTATGGTTGGTAAAATCTGTATTTGCTGGTTTAAATATCCCTCTGAAGATAGCCGGGAAACGCCCGTCTCAAAACCTAATAACCGCCTGCGCTGCGCATCCGCATATTGAGATCATAGGCGATCCTGATGAAAAAAAGATGGAGCAACTGGTAAGCGATGCACAGATCAACCTCCTACCCTCTTTCAGCTCCACCGGTATAAAATTAAAACTGCTGCATGCGGTATTTTGCGGGCGGCATTGCATCGTCAACAGGAGGATGGCAGAAGGAACAGGGCTGGAATCAGCATGTTATTTTGCAGAGACCGGGAACGCTTTTCAGGAGATGATCAATACTGTTTATTATATTCCCTTTACACAACAGCATATCGAGGCCCGCAACGGGCTGTTATTTTCTCATTTTAATAATGCAGCAAATGCAGAGAGGCTGAAGGCAATGCTCTGAAGCTTATTTTCTTTGGTAACGAAATACAATATTTTCTTTTTTCTTCACTGAAAAATTATAACCATACTCGTTTAAAGTGGTTGCAGCGATCGTTGAGCCCAAAATTTTTAAGGTGTCAGAAACAAGAGAGAACCTGGCGCCACCGGGCTCTCCTCCTACAGAGGAAGGCACCCCGTTCGACGTTTCAGGAATGGAAATTAAAGAGGTTTCAGGAAAATACAGCGAGTCGCTGCCTATCTGCTGGTATTTGCCTGAGTTGTTTGAAGAAGGCACAGTAAAGGCAAAAGGAACGGTCTGGTCAGGAAAAGCAGGGACACCTCCGGTTGAAAGGCTGATGTGAAGATCTGTTGAAACAGAGTAACTTAACCCTGATGACTGAAATTCAGTGGTCGTTATTTTCAGGCTGCCTTTATTATTCTGAGTTGTGGTTTTATATGAGTTTATAAGTTCTATAGTACCCAGCAGATCATCATCTGCAAGGCCTACGGCTGATACATCCATATCTGCCGCAATAAAATCCCAATCACCAATAATAGAAGTATTACCATTATTATCACCACCGGAACTTCCATTACTGTTACCGGAAAGATCTATAGAAAGCTCTTTCTGGCAGGAAAAAAGTAAAACAGAGAACGCAGCAAAAAGTATAAAATTTACAAATGCTTTCATGGCTTACTTCACAGTTTACTGCAAAGTTGCAAAAAAAATGCAATGTATTATTAATAAAAAAGAGGCAGCTTTTTTAAGCCACCTCTGCACTTTGTATAATAAATTACTATTAGTCTTTTAAATTAAGGTATTTTTTTACAGCATTGTAGTCGTTCCAGTCAACCAGACTAGCCGACTTTCGAGCTGCAGCAGTACCTCCGGGAATTAATATATATCTTAAAGGTAGTCCCGATATATTTAAGTTTGAGAATATCTCAATCCCGCCAGTGAAAAAGTAAGCTTCAATAAATCCCCCGTCTCCTGTGTAATAAGGAAGCGGAACAACTACGGGATCACTGGCAGTGTTAAAATTTGCATACACTTTCATTTCTCCCATATTAAGTATATCTTCCGTTAAGCTGGGCACAGATAAAGCTCCAAAAATTGTATCAGTTGTAGTTTCTGAAGCCAGATAATACTTTAGAGTATCCGTCCATTGAGAATATATGACATTAGCGGTGCCAGGGTCCCCTTTATCCCCCTTAGCCCCTTTTTCCCCTTGTGCTCCCTGCGCTCCTGTTTCGCCCTGCGGGCCTGTCGGACCTTCCTTCGAACAGGAAGAAAAAGATATTGCTATTGCTACTAAAAAGGTAGCCAGGATCTGCAGCGTCATTCTTTTCATAAAGTATATGTTTGGTTTATTAATAGCACTAAAATAACAAATTAAAGCCGATAATTTCAATGATAATCTCCTTTACGGCAGACTATGAGAAATTATATATCACCGCATTTTGCTGATCTACCAGAAGTTATTTTTCATAAATCAGGAAATGGTCAAGGACGATACCAGCTTATCCAGGCCCGGGCATTTGCTGCGTTCACCATATCATACTGGTCATCGCTTATCTGCACCAGGTAAAAACCATTGGCTTCAAGCAGTTTCATGGCGGTATTTACATACGGATCCACTGCATCGTCCGGAATATCTCCCAGGTCTCCAAGATAGTTTCCAAAGCGGATACGCCCGTCGCTTGTAAAGGTAGGCGCCCGGAAAGCAGTGCCAAAACTCAGGGTTAATTGCCCGCTTTCATTCATCAGGTAGCCTGCAAGGTCATAAGTGATACCTCCGCTGGTGCCATATTGCGGCCAAAATCCTAATGCTACAAAATTTTGTATCCCGGTAAGCCCATACGCATCATCCACGCCATCAACATGAAAGCCGGTATAGGTATACCAAAAATTGCCCTCGTCAGCCATACTCTGCCACCATCTCCGGGGAGCTTCCGTATCCAGCACCTGAGGCTTTATCACTCCTTTGATAGTAGCACTGGTATTATTGCCCACATCGGCTGTAATGGTCTGTGCAGCGCCAGACCAAACCGGGCTATAAAAACCGGTCACTATAGTGTTGCCTGCCAGAAAAGGCTGTGAGAATTCTATACCATTCAATGAAAAATAAAAAGAAGTTGTAAAGCTGTTAGGATTTCCCTGGTCATCCACCGATGTAATAATTATGGTGCGGGCGCCGGGATTGATATTAATATCGTAAGATTTCCCGGACACGGTAAGCTGCTTGAAATACTGCAATATTTTTCCCAGTATATCATGGAACAGGTTTACATTGAATGTTCCCGATGTGTATGCATCAGCTTCTTCCTGGCTTGCCTTTACCAGGATAGCTTTGCTCCCGTTGACCCGCCCCGTAAGCTTAATGGTATCGGCTGTTGTGGAATCGTTGAAGAAAAATTCAAAATCCGATTGTAATCCCACTCCGTCAGTGCCGCCATTCACAGAGCCGTCGGGATCTGCAAGCACGTGGAGATAAGAATAAGTATCGAATATAATACTGGGCTGCTGCATTGCTTTAAGGCGGTAGCTGCTTTCTTTGAGCGTGACAGCAGATGCGGAGTCAAAATCTGAAACCATATCCACCCTGTTGGCATCATTGAATTTCATGTAAAAGCCATAAGCGCCGCCACCGGCAGGCTCTATGATCATTTTCCAGCCATAAGCAGCGCCACTTAGCTGCTCCTGATAAGCGCTTAACTGTTTTGACAACCGCTGGTCCACAGATTCACTAAACAAATGATCGCTGTCTTTTCGGCAGGATGATACCAATGCGATAAGCAGCAAAAGATATCCGGATAATTTTCTCATAATCTTTGAGCAATAAATTGTTTCTTAATAAAGCAGGGTGTTCACCGCCGCTCTCACTTTTGTCTGTAATTCGGCAAAATCAATATTCCATGCCTGCTTATAATAATTTATGATAAGAGATCTTTTTGTCCGGAGCCTCGTTACCGCCTGATCGCGTGTAGTGCCCCTGTCTGAAACACCTTCAGGAATCGAAGCCAGCATCTGCTCAAACCATGCATCTCCATTTACCAGCAGGTGACAGATCATTTCCACAAAGTCATCATCTATTGTGTTCATGGAATAAGCGGTAATGAAACCATCGCGCAAAGCTTCTTCATCCGTATAATCCTGCCAGTTGGAGGTGATCAGGCTTGGATTGAGGTTCTTAAAGTCAATTGGGTACAATATATTACTGTGAAGGATATGTCCGAATTCATGATGGATAGTCAGGAACATCTGTTTGATCCAGAAGCTGTCGGCAGCATTATAGCCTTCCATTCCCTTTACTTTGGTATAGTTTATGGCAAGCAGAATGATCTTTTTGCCTCCTTCCGCCACGCCAAGCTTAATAGCGCCGCTTTCCTCGAAAGCAGGGCTGCCGATCATATAAATGATCTTGGGGGATATCTTATTAAAGAACTCATCAGATGCAGTGGTAGTATAAGGTAAGATCCATGTTTTGCGGATAGCGCTCAGGATAGGCACTATATATTCTTCTTTCGGCGGTACGATATTATAGGTAATATCGTTGAGATCTTCGAAAGCATCCCACTTATATTTCGCGCTGATATTATAAGGTGCAGTGAGAGAATCACCGATCCATTTATCTATATCTCCCTGTGCCCAGGTGCTTCCGCCAAGGTCTATAATTTCATCCGCCTCCGAAGGATCAAATTTTTCTTTCCGGCAGGACATCAGCCCCGCCACTATTGACAATCCTAAAAGCCCGATGATAACATTTTTCATATACGAATGTTAAGTCAATCAAATTATGTCTGTATACTATCGTGAAAAGTGAGAGGATCAAGGTGAAAGCAATGTTTCCCATCTCACTTTTCACATCTCATTCTCACTCCTTCCATTATCTGTTCAGATCTGTTATTCCCGAAAGCTTCACTCCATCCGGTAGTTTCAGCTGGCGAAGCTTACTATCAGGATCTATCGTTATTGAATTGGTGACCACACCGCCTGCTCCCACAAAATCATGGGTTACGGTAAGCCCGTATCTCAGCATATCCATCCACCGCATGCCTTCGTGCACAAATTCAAGGCGCCGCAACTCCAGGATATATCTTATCAAAGCCTCCTGTATATTATAAGCATTGTTGTAATGTTGTCTTACTTTAGTCTGGGTAATAGTCCTGTTTGCCGGAAGAGCGCCGGGGGTAACGCCGGTAAGCCTCGTGCTTAAAAAAGTGTTGAGGTCCTGAATAGCTGCATCATAATTACCGAGATAAACATTTGCCTCAGCCTTGTTAAATAAAACATCTTCTGTGGTTAAAAGACAAACGGTACCATAAGGCAATCCAAAATTGGAGGAAGGGTCACTCGCTTCAAAATCAGTATAGTTGAGCTTGGGCACGCCTGGATTCTTTTGTGATCCCACATAGCCGGTAATATAAGCCCAGTCGCCACCGGTCACTCCCAGCGGAGTGTCAAATATTTCATTCTTGATAGAAGGCGTAAGTCCATAACGATATCTTATAAAGAGAAGACCATAGGTGTAGCTGGAAGGGCAGGTTACCAGCAACAGGTTTGCCGGCTCTGTTGTTTTTTGATATTCTGCCGGAAGATTGTTGATGCCATAGGTTTGATACCTGGTATTCCACGGGCGGAGATTAGGTAAGAGATCAGGTACAGCAGTATTGGCATATTGCACTGCTTTATCATAGTCTTTTTTGTATAAATAAAATCTTGCAGCGAATGCATTGGCTGCGGAACGTGTAAAATGGTAACGGGGCACTTTATACGAAGCGTCATCAAGCAAAGGCAACCCTTCCGTCAGGTCGCTTTCAATGTTCTGGTATACATCAGCCACAGTGCCTCTGCTGTATTGCTTGTTCACCACGGTTTCCGGTTCAGTTACATAAGGAATGCCGGGATTGGAGGCCGCAGTAGCCGGATCGTATGGCTTTGCATATAAAGTAACTAGCATAAAATGGGCATATGCACGGGCGACCAATGCTTCTCCTTTCTGGCTTTGATAATCTTCTGGATTGGTTGCTGCATTGCAAGCCTGCAATGCCTGGTTGGCCGATGCAATGGCAGTATAGCAGGCATACCAGTAATAGTCGGGCGAATCCTGCTCTGAATTGGAAACACTCTCAAAAGCATAAGGAGCGGAGTTGGTAACATCAGCTTCTCCGGTGCCTTTATCGCCGGCATTGTCCGACATGGCTTCTGTAAAAGGCATATAGCTGCCCTGCGGGTATGCGCTTGCCAGCAATTGCGATACTTTTGCCGGATCTGTGAGCTTTGCCCTGTTGTCAGGCTCTCTCTCAAGATACTTATCGCATGCGCTTAATAACACAAGCAGCACTAATGCACAACTAAGTTTATACTTCATAGCGTATCTTTAATTACAGCCCTACTTTTAACGAAAGGGTTATTTGTTTTTGTACAGGCTGAGCCACACCACCGGCGTTAAAGAACTCAGGATCCTGTCCGTTTAATTTTTTATCAGCATATATTAACCACGGATTGATCGCAGCCGCGGTCAGGGAAACCGTTTTAAAAAAATCAGTTTTCTGCAGCAAAGCCGGTGGCAACTGGTAGGTAAGCGATACGGATTTCAGCCGGATAAAATCTCCCCTTGCCACCCGCTCCGTTGAGTAATTATAATTATTGTACGGATAATTAAAAGATGTTTGGTTGGCACGTGCATACTGGTAATAATCCATTATAGAAGGAATATTGGTGGTATTCTGATCTCCGGGCATAACCCACCTGTCATAAAACTCCTTAGGCGATGCATCCCATTCCGAATAGCTGTTTTTAAATGCCGGGGCCAGACGTATCTTATTGCCCGCCTGGTAAGTGATAAATATGTTCAATGAAAAATCCTTATAGGTAAAGGTATTGTTCAGCCCCCCGGTGAACTTCGGATCAACAGAACCCTCAAATTTCAGGTTGCGGATGCTGTCAGACTGCATAAATACCGCAGAGGATGTTTTCCCTTCTTCATTAATAAATTCAGGCACCCCGGTAGTGGGATCCAGCCCGGCGAATTTTATAGAGAACAGGCTGTTGACAGGATATCCCTGCAGGTTGCCACCCTCCTGCTTTACCAGGTCAAATATCTGGGGCAGGTACTCCGACCTTGTGATTTTGGTAGTGTTGTACCCAAACGTAAAATTCACTTTCCAGCTCCAGTTTTTTCTTACAATGGGCTGGACTCCCAGTAAGAGCTCTGCTCCCTGCGAGGTCATATCCGCATAGTTAGCAGTTTTGAGATATTCCCCTCCTATCCCGGACGTTTTTAATAAGCCGATCAGGTCAAAGCTTTTGCGATGATATACATCAATGCTGGTGGTAAGCCTATTGTTGAACAGCCCGGCATCCAATCCTATGTTTACAGTATAATTTTTTTCCCAGGTAAGATCATCATTGGCCAGGTTAGCAATATAAATGATGGTTTCAACATCGGAAAGATAAGGGCGGTGAATATTGATATTGCGTAAAATAATATTGGAATTGGTAGCCGGTCCCATACTTGCTGTAAGTCCATAGCTTGCGCGGAGCTTAAGATAATTCACTGCTTCAACATCCTGCAAAAAGCCTTCTTCATTGATATTCCAGGCTCCGCCAAAACTCCAGGTGGGCAGCCATCTTGCCTGCCGGGAAGCGCCAAGGCGATTGGAGCCGTCGTATCGTACGGTACCGTAAAAATTATATTTGTCTTTATAAGTATACTGGGCATTAAAGTAAAAAGCCGCAAACCGGTCAAAGTCCTTGCTCATTCCATAGTAAGGAAAATTTTGCTCGATCATTTGTTTGAGTATCTGGAAATCCGGTGTGGATACGCCGCCATTATCGTACTGGTATCCATAGCCGTTGGAGGATGCATTTTGCCGGTCGGCATATTTGATCTGCTGCCCGATCAGCAGGTTTACGTCATGCTCATCATCTGCACCGAATTTATTGGCATAATTCAAACTGTTGCGCACATCAAAATTCAGCAACTGGTCTTCTACACGGTTGTAAAACCCTCCGTAAGGCAGGGCTACTACTTTCTCTGCACTCAGGTTTTCGGGGTCCTGGTAAAGGAAAGGATTATTTTTTCGTATCTCAGCCGTTCCGGCTGCCCTGTAAGCATTGGCCATATTTGCATTTTCCGTTACTTCCTGCTCACGGGTAGAGCGTACATAGCGCAACGCCCCGATAAATTCGTAACGAAGATGAGGAGTGAATTTATAAGTAGCTTCTCCCTGCAATTTCAGGTCAATAACATTGATCTTAAGCCTGTTGTTTTCAAGCTCTGTAAGAATATTGAAAGGTGCAAAGTTGCGGGTAAAATATTCCCGGTTACCGTTTTCATCAAAAGCAGTTAATGCCCGGTTGGTGTTCAAAGCAAAGCTGAACGGGTTGATATCAAAATTCCTGTCATACGAACCGGTAACCACATTGGGTGTTCTGTCAATTGTGCCCGGAGCCTCCTGCTGCCGGTATGAGCCGGTAGTCAAAAAGCCGGCGGAAAACCTGTCGGAAAACTTATAGTTATTCCTGAAGTTGAGCGTATATCGCTTTACATTATCTGCTACCGTCCATCCGTTATCGTTATAAAAGCTGGTGGAAAAGAAGGATTGCAGCCTGTCAGTCCCGGAAGATATACTTAAAGAATGTTCCTGGAGGAATGACTGACGGAACAGGAGGTCGAACCAGTCTGTGTTAGCCTTTGCGTAGCGCAGCAGGTATTCCTTTTTAGCTTCCTGTGTATTGGGCATAGCGAAACTGCCATCCGGTAATACCGTGTTGATCAGGTCATAATATTTCCCGTATATGCCATAGTTGCCATGAGTCAGCACATCGGTAGTGAGCCATCCTTTACGGTCGAGCTCCGACAGTACAGACATCTGCTCCACGGAATTCATGATATTATAATCCGAATATTGGGGCTTGAACTGTGTGCTGTAGTTGCCGGTATAATTTACTACCTGCCTGCCGGCACGCCCTTTTTTAGTAGTGATGACCACTACCCCGTTCATTGCTCTTGCCCCGTACAATGCAGTAGCAGCAGCATCTTTCAGGATGTCAAAGCTTTCAATATCGTTTACATTAATGCCTGCTACCGAAGATCCCAGCAAAGTAGTGGGGTCGCCGCTGGCAAGCTGGTCATTGGATATGTTTACAATATCTTCCAACACCACACCATCTACCACCCATAGCGGCTTATTTTCACCATTAATGGAAGTAGCGCCTCTTATTCTTATTTTAGGAGCAGCTCCAAATGTGCCGGATACATTCTGAATAGATACACCTGCCGCTCTTCCTTCCAGCATACGGCTCACGTCTGCCACGCCATCTATTTTTACGTCAGCAGCTTTTAATGAAGCTGCGGCACCGGAAAATTTCTTTTTATCAAGGTTCTGAAACCCGGTCACAATCACTTCCGACAGCGCACCATCAGCTTTTGAGAGCCCTACTGCCAGAAAAGTCTGGCCCACGAAAACGACAGTTTTAGGAGCTTTGCCTATGAACGTAAATTCAATATGGTCGCCTGCCTGGGCTGCTATGGAAAATTCGCCGGAAGCATTTGTAGTAGTCCCCCGGTGTGTACGAAGATTCTCTATAGAAACGCCATTAAGCGGGGTATTGTCATCTGCATCGGTTACCTTACCTCTTACCACTACCGTATCCTGCAGAGATGCTTTTTCCGGAGTTAATCCGAGAGCATTATCATTGGCCCAAGCCACAGAAGCAAGCAATATGCAGAAAAGGGAAGATGAAAAAAGGAAAAAAAAGCGATCAATCTTTTTAGGTTTCCTCATAGCAGGGAATTTAATTATGCTTTAATAGGACAACGATTATCACCAAAACGTTGATTCCCGGAAAATAATTTTTTTGAATGCAATACGAAGGTAAAGGTTAAGAAGGTTTACAAGAACTTTTCTGAGAAAGACAAGTATATTATCTTCGCGCTTTCCTGTATTGACAGTGAAGTGTTTAACATGCAAAAAATACAGCTGCTTCCATCATATAGGAATTAATATATATGAATAATTCCAGGTCTCGTCTTCCGTATCTCCGAAATATGTACGATGTAACCGGAGGAATGGGTTTGGTGACCTGGTAATCAAAAAATAAAAATATATACATGAAAAAATACAGCGCAGGAGTTCTATTTGGTGAAGAACTGGAAGCTCTTTACAATGATGCAAAAGATAACCAGTTTGCTTTACCCGCGGTAAATACTATTGGTACAAATACCATCAATGCTGTTCTGGAAACGGCGGCAAAAGTAAATTCTCCTGTCATTGTCCAGTTTTCCAACGGAGGAGCACAGTTTATCGCCGGTAAGGGAATGCCCAATGACAACCTGCAGGCAAATATTGCCGGTGGCGTATCCGGAGCGCTGCATGTGCACAATGTGGCAAAATATTACGGGGTGCCCGTAGTGCTCCACACTGATCATGCAGCAAAAAAATGGCTTCCATGGATAAGCGGTCTGCTGGATGCCGGAGAACAGTTTTACAAAGAAAAAAAACAGCCTCTTTTCAGTTCTCATATGCTTGATCTGAGTGAAGAAAGCATTGAAGAAAACATTGAGACTTCGGTGAAGTTCTTTAAACGTATGGAACCTCTTGGCATGAGCCTGGAAATAGAGCTTGGCGTTACAGGAGGTGAGGAAGACGGTATTGACAACAGCGATGTGGAAAACGAAAAACTGTATACACAGCCTCAGCATGTAGCATATGCTTATACTGAACTCGGTAAGGTAGGCAAAATGTTCACTATCGCTGCAGCATTCGGGAATGTACATGGCGTATATAAGCCGGGCAATGTAGAGCTCCGCCCGGTTATATTACACAACAGCCAGGTGTATATTGAAAAGGAATTGAAAACAGCGCCCAAGCCTGTGTATTTTGTATTCCACGGGGGAAGCGGCTCTCCGCAGGACCAGATACGTGAAGCCATCAGTTACGGGGCCATTAAAATGAACCTGGATACTGACCTTCAGTGGGCTTTCTGGGAAGGTGTGCTGAACAATTATAAAAAGAATGAAGGCTACCTGCAGGGGCAGCTCGGTAATCCCGAAGGCGCCGATAAGCCTAATAAGAAATACTATGATCCGAGAGTATGGCTGCGCAAAGGAGAGGAATCATTCATTAAACGCCTTGAAACAGCATTTGAAGATCTGAATTGTATCAATCGTAACGCGTAACAGGCAGTTACAGGTCGCAAGTTACAGGCACTTCCTTTTCATGAGGAAGTGCTTTTTTATTAACCGGTCAATCAGTTTATATAATCTTCGGGGAGCACAGGGCCATAATGAAGTTTTTGCCCTATCTGCTTTTTATCGGGGAAAAGCACTTCATGTGCGGTTTCATATCCTTCTTCTGCTATCTCTTTGAGCATCTGGTGATTTTGAAGACGACGTGCGAGATATATCAAAACTCCGGCCACCGCACCGGCTGCTGCTACCATCAGCAGATCGTTTGTACTTATCTTTTTCATAACGGTGTAATTTACTCAAAATTTTGAAATCTTATATCAGGGGATGTATTCCAAATTTTCGCACCATTTTCTCCCCTCGCCGCTGCGCGGAGAGGGGATTGCAGGGGTGAGGGAAAGATATGCAGCGAAAATTTGGAATGCGCCCTGTATCAGGTTATTTCAACTGGGCGCATTTCAATTTTTTGCAGAAGGGTGGCGACATCTGCCTGCGAAAAAAGCATAGTCTCACCTTTCCGGCACGTGAAGACACGTGCCGGGGCCACCGTGGGACGAATCACCGTGGTGAGAATAATTATGATGGTAGTGTACCATCGGGTTTAATTTTTACCAGTAACCGGATAAGCCGCCTCTTTTTGTCTGGTTCCGCCAAAGGCGGAATTGAAAAAATGCGGAGCATATTTTTTCAAAAGATAAAAAGCAGCGGTGTTCCGGTTATCCCGCCAGGTGGCGGGACCGGCCCGGAGGCAAAAGCAACACAGCAGCAAGGGTGTGTTCAATATAAAAAAGTTTAACCGATCATGCTATATCGCCACGAATTCTTTCTTGCTTAAGTTGACGGCTATGGTGCCCGCCCGACTGAACATCGTTCGGACAGGTCTCACCGACCGGAAAGTTGTGCAGGAGCGAAAAATTGAAATATACGCCCTTTCAACTCGTCTTTTTGTAGTTGAATACAGCCCAGCCATTAAGCACAATTGCAAAAATCCCGAGTTTAACAAGATGAGGAGTAATATCTCTAAAGCCGCTGCCTTTCAATACTACCATCCTGATCACTTCAATGAGATAACCGGCAGGATTGAACTGAGCGATCACCTGAGCCCAACCGGGCATGCTTTCTATAGGAGTATACAACCCTCCCATAAGTATGAAGATCATCATGAAAAAGAACATGATCAGCATTGCCTGCTGCTGTGTTTCACAAAAAGTAGAGATCAGCAGCCCGAATCCGAGTATTGCCAAAAGATACATGGAAATGCAGGCATATAATACCGGCAGGCTACCCACGGGCACAATGCCATACACCACCCGGGCTACTATTAATCCAATGCTGAAAATGATATTCCCCAGTACCCAGAAAGGAATAAGCTTCCCAAGAATGAAATGGTGCTTTTTTATAGGCGTTACATTGATCTGTTCAATTGTCCCTGCTTCTTTTTCTTTTACAATGTTTAATGCAGACATGAACCCTCCTACCATTGTTACCAGTATGGCCAATATACCCGGCACCATGAAAAAATAATAATTCATCTCCGCATTAAACCAGTTGGAAGAGGTTATATCTATTACAGGAAAAGGATTAAAAGACTCCGGGACAACTAATTTCAGCCTGATATCATTATTATAATCCTTAATAATTTCTCCAAGGTATGCGCCACCAAGACCTGCTTTGGTCCCGTTGATGGCATTTACCGCAACAAAAAGCTTTTGTTCATTTTCTCTTATCAGGTCTTTTTCAAAGCCCCGGGGAATTTCCAGTATAAGGTCTGCTTTGTCGTTTTCAATCGCCTTAAAAGCTTCTTTAAAAGAGTTATTGTAAGATGTCAGCCTGAAATAACCTGAAGCGGTGATCTTTGATACCAGTTGCTGTGAATAAGCGCTGTGATCGTGATCGGTTACGGCAAGATTGATATTCTTTACTTCATAGTCTGCCGCCAGCGGGATAATGATCAACTGAACCACCGGCATCACAAATATTGCAAGGCGGATCATGCTATTGCGCAGTATCTGCCTGAATTCCTTTTGCAACAAAAACTTCAGCGTTCTCATGCTAATCTTATTTTAAAGCTCTTTAAACTCACTACGAGGAAGAATACGGTCATCCCCGTAAGGATAAGCACCTCTTTCCATATTGCGCCAAGCCCCAGTCCTTTGATCATCACTGCTTTGATAATGATATTGAACCATTTGGCGGGCACTATATTGGAAACGACCTGTAGCGCCACCGGCATATTTTCAACCGGGAACATAAAGCCGCTGAGCATAATGGTAGGCAACAGCATTCCCATAAGCGAGATGGTCATAGCTGCCTGCTGGGTTGCCGTTTTTATGGATATGAGTATGCCAAGGCTAAGGCAGGTTATTATGTATAAGGTGCTCACTGCAAGCAACAGCAAAATACTCCCATTAACGGGTAATTGCAGCAATGCCACGCTGAGCACAAGTATGGTAACGATATTTATAAATGACAGCAATAAATAAGGGATGGCTTTAGCCACTATCACCATCATGGGCCGCAAAGGGCTTACCAGCAATACTTCCATCGTGCCGGTCTCTTTTTCCCTTACAATAGATATGGCGGTCATCATTACACAAACCAGCATTAATACCAATGCCATCACTCCGGGCACCATCGAATGAACGCTTTTTTGCTGGGGATTATACAGCATTCTTGTTTCTGCAGTAATGCGGTATGGCTGCTGCAAGGTTTCATTCAGGTCCTGCTGGTATTCCAGTATTATAGCGGAGATATAATTGGTGATGGTGGTTGCTATGTTAGGATCCGAAGCATCTGCTATTACCTGCACCCGGGCTGAATGCTGGTGCATCAGGTCTTCATAAAAGCCTCTCGGGAAAATGACAGCCATTTTTATTTTACCTTTCTTAAATGCTGCTTCCACCTGCGGAGGGCTTAGTATATCCTGCTGAATATCAAAATAACGACTGGCTTCTATTTTTGAAATGATCTGTTGAGTGCCCCGGTCGCGCGACTGGTCCATGATCACGATCCTGGAGTTCTTTACCTCACTGGTAAGCGCAAAACCGAATATTAAAATCTGGGCTATGGGCATGCCAAACAATATCAACAGCGTTTTTTTGTCGCGCAGCACATGGTAAAACTCCTTTCGCACAAATGCCAGAAATTGTTTCATGGTATATTGTTTACGATACTGAATATTATTCAACCCGCTTTGCTCCTCTTGCCAACTGGTAAAAGACCTCATCTATAGAAGGTGCGTTAAACCGTTCTTTCAATCCTGAAGGTGTATCCAGCGCTTCGATTTTCCCGTCTACCATTATCGAGATCCTGTTACAGTATTCCGCTTCATCCATATAATGCGTTGTAACAAATACCGTAACACCACGATGGGCCGCATCGTATATCATATCCCAGAACTGCCTGCGGGTAACGGGATCCACGCCGCCGGTAGGCTCATCCAGGAAAACTATAGCCGGGCTGTGCAGCACCGCCACGGAGAAAGAGAGCTTTTGTTTCCATCCCAGCGGGATCTCCGATACCAGTTTCTTCGCTTCCTGCTCCAGTCCCAGCTCATGCAGCAATTGTCCGGTCTTGCTTTTCAATTGCTGATTGTCCAGCCCATATATTCCTCCAAAGAACCTGATGTTTTCCAGCACCGTGAGGTCTTCGTACAAAGAAAATTTCTGGCTCATATAGCCAATATTCTTTTTGATCTGCTCTGTTTGACGGTATATATCAAACCCCGCGATGGTAGCTTTGCCTGATGTAGGTTTTGACAAGCCGCAGAGCATGCGCATAGCCGTGGTTTTCCCGGCGCCGTTTGCTCCAAGAAAGCCAAAAACCTCTCCTTTTTCCACTTCAAATGTTATGGCATTGGCGGCTATAAAATCACCAAACTTTTTGGTAAGCTTTTCGGCTTTTATAACATACTCTGCCATGCTATACTTTTAATAATTTTATAAAACAATCTTCTATGGTCACGTCCGCTTTTCTCCATTCTATACCGGCTACCCCCTGCTGTTGCAGGTAAGCCTGTACATCTTCAGGCGATATACCCGAAGGAGGCAATACCACATGCGCATATTCTCCAAATGCATAGCTGTCCGTGATATTTTTATTGCTTTGCAGGGCCCTGAGCAATCCGTACATATCTCCGGTCTTTACTGCAAAAAGATGATCAGGAAAAGCATTGATGATGCGTTGAGGAGTATCTATAGAAAGTATGTGCCCCCTCTGCATAAGCGCTATCCTGTCGCATAAGGTAGCTTCATCCATATAGGGAGTGGATACCAGGATAGTGATACCCTGCATCTTCAGCCGTTTCAGCATTTCCCAGAACTCCTTCCTCGAAACAGGATCCACACCAGTTGTAGGCTCATCCAGGAAAAGCACTTCCGGCTTATGTATAAGCGCGCAGCACAAAGCCAGCTTCTGCTTCATTCCGCCTGAGAGCTTTCCCGCCCTTCTTTTTTTAAAGGGTTCTATTTGTATGTAGATATCCCTGATAAGATCATAGTTTTCTTCCACCGTTGTACCGAACACTGTGGCAAAAAAATCCAGGTTCTCTTCCACGCTAAGATCGGTGTAGAGTGAAAAACGGCCGGGCATATAGCCGATACGCTTTCTTATACGTTCGTAATCTTTTATTATATCCAAACCATCTACCGTGGCGGTTCCGCTGTCGGGCAACAGCAGCGTGGTAAGTATCCTGAATACAGATGTTTTACCGGCGCCGTCAGGCCCTATCAATCCAAATATCTCCCCTTTACTAACGGAAAAAGATACGTCATCTACTGCAAGAAGTTTTTCCCTGCCATAAGTCTTCCTTAGGCTTTCCGCATTTACAGATTCCATGCATTATAATTTTACATCTCCATACATCCCTATTTTCAATGCGCCGTCATTTACCACTCTTATTTTCATTGCATACACGAGGTTGGCTCTTTCATCCCGCGTCTGAATGGTCTTGGGAGTAAACTCTGCCTTATCGCTGACCCACTCCACTATCCCATCGTAATGCTTAATACTATCCCTGGCGGCATCAATCATCACATTCACCTTCTGGTTAAGCTTTACCTTTGCAAGCTGATCACCGGTAATATAAGCGCGTAAAATAATTGTGCTCAGATCCGCGATCTTGTATAGCGGTTTTCCGGCAGTTGCCATCTCATTCTCTTCAGCATATTTTGTCAGCACGGTTCCCGGGGTCCTGTTCACAATCCTGCATTTACCAAGCTGGTCATTTACCTGCTCGATCTGTGCGAGCAGAGGCTGGACATCACTGCGCAAACCGGAGCTTTGTGTAGCAAGCGCCGATACCTGTGCAGCATCCTGCTTTTTGATGACCATCAATTGTTTCTCCGATTCTTCAACCTGGGCGTTGATATCATCCAATTGCTTTGATGTTGCTGCATCTGCTTTCACCAGGTTCCGGATGCGGGACTGCTCCCGTTTCAGGTTATCAAGCCGTATTTGAGCGGCAGCCAGTTGTTGTTTGTAATAGCCTGTTTGCATAGCAATATCAGGCAGGCGGCTGCCCATGGCTCTTATCTGCGCTTCAAGCTGCTTTTTTTTGAGAGCAAGCTGCGTGCTGTCAATAAAACCGATTTCTTCGCCGGCTTTCAATGTTTGGCCTTCTTCTACAATAAAGGCTTCAATGGTTCCCGTAGCTTCTGCTGAAATGATCGTTTCAACAGCTTCAAAACTGCCGGAGGCATCGTATGCACCAGCCTTGCCTGAACAGGAAATAAACAATACCGGTAAAAACCCGAGAATCATTATCCCGGAAAAAAGTTTCAATTCATTGTTATAGTTCATTGTATAAAATATTTTTTGTGATCCTCTGCAATTATTGATTAGTGGTCCATTTAAGATTATACCCGGAGAGCAGCAACTGTATTTCATGCAGTATGCGGCTTTGTTTCGCCTGGGCTTCAGCATTCGCTTCACGGATATAATCGCTCCCGGTGATCACACCGTTTTCCAGTTGGGCCGCCGCCGCTTTCTTTATGTTCTCTCTGAGCGTAATTATTTCATTATCGGTGTTGAGCAATGACTGCCATTTTTCTTCTTCCGTCTGCTGCTGCTTTACTATCATACCCGTGTTAAAAAGGAAAGCCTGCCGTTGCAGATCCGTATTATTTTGCTTTATGCCGAGGAGCAGCTTCTCTTTTTTTGCAGTATACCATCCTGACAGCGACCAGTTAAGCCGGACGCCCCCGAGATAATAACCTTCAAAAGTATTGCTGAGCATATTGAGGGCAGGTTTACCAATGCCCCCCTGGGCAAAGAGCCCTATCCGCGGGATATTCTTTGCTGTCACCATCTTTTTCTGTTCAGCAAAAAGCGCTATTTGCTTATTGTAGAGAGATAGTTCGGGCCTGTTTATTTCCACAGCAGCCGATGGTAAGGATGGTTTTACAAGCTCCGTATTTTCATCTATATTACTACTGATAAACAACCCCAGCATAGCAGCATAAGATTTCCTCATAGCCCTGAGCTCAATTACCCGCTGGTCGGTTTGAATGAGCTCAGCCTTCAATACATCTGCATTGCTTTTTAAAGCAGTCCCGTTGGCAACAAGCGCCTCTGTTTTTTTCAGCATGTTCTCCATATCCTTCCTCGTAATCTCCGCCTGCTTTACCTGCTCGTCAATCATCAGGATACCGAAGAATAACTGATTGATCCTGTCTTTAAGCTTGTACAGCTCCACTTCAAGCGACTGTTCTTCCACTTCACTGCTGATCTGCTGCAGCTTTTTCTGCTGCCGGATAACACCACCATCATATAATACCTGGGAGACATCTCCATACAACTTATATTGATCCTTATCCATCCCCGGGATATCAATACCGGGGATCTTAACCGGTATCTGTGTTACTTCAGACTGGTACGTTGCCTGGCCATTGATATTGATCTGGGGCAGGTAACCTGTTGCAATATTCTCTATAGTGTACCGGCGGCTTTTGGCAATCAGGTCATGCTGCCTGGTGAGCGGATAGTTTTCCCTTGCCAGCTCATAGCAATGCGCTATGGTAAGCGTCTGCGCATCAACGGTGTGCAAAAGCAGCACCAGGCAGCAGCACGAAATAAGTTGTTTCATCATCGTATATTTATATGGATGCTTCATGTATGCGTATCCGTTATTATTTCATTTTTATCATTGCCTTCGCCCATTTCGGCACTAACGTTTTTCTCTCCTCCATCATGGCAACAAATAGCTGCTGGTTAATACCTCCGGCGGATTGCAGCACAGGTTTTGCCACAAACGGGAAAATGGTCATGCCCAGAATAGAAACAACAAAATGCAGCGGATGGATCCCCGGCTGCTTTTCTTTGAGCTGTGTTACGAAATGAGAGCCATGGATCAGCCTGCCCGCCTGGAACCTGTTGAACAAATCCGAGTTATGCCGTATTTCGTTCAATATGAACAGGGGCAGATCGGGATTTTGAAGCAGCATATCCACATAATTAGATACGATCATCTCAATTTTCCGGTCAAGTGTTGTTGTGGTATCATACATTAAGGGAGTAATGACCCCAAAGAACTGCTTCATCCGCTCTTCCATAACAATACCAAACAGCTTTTCCTTGCTCCTGAAATAATAGTTGAGCAGCGCAAGATTTAAGCCGGCTTCCTCGGCAATATCACGGGTACGGGTAGCCGCGTAGCCTTTTTTCATAAAAACACGCCTTGCAGCTTCCCTGATCTTTTCTTCGGCTGAGACCGATATGGTATGCTTTGCCTTTGCCATTGAAGACAAAGGTATAATCATTTTTATTATTTAATCAAATATTTTAATCAAATGATTAAAATATTTTAAAATTATATCCTTTGTTGAGAGAATGGAATTATTTGTAATCCCGGATTACCGTGAAAGGTTCCTGTAAACCACGTATAGAACGCATAATTGAGAGAGGTATCGGCAAAGCTGAAGCAGTCTCATTTTATTCAACGTCGCCCCTTCAATGATGAGGCCCGCTTTATTATCTACTCACAAGGATGATACAAGAATGTTTTTTTTGCAACCGGCGTTTTGTGGGTTATTCCACCAACTCATCTATCACCCGCATCATCACGTCGGAAGCCTCCTTCCCCGGAGACATACTTTTCAGGTATTTTGAAGCATGCAATGTTGTCCCTTCCCGGAAAAATTCCGGCTTGATAATATATCCAAGCTCATCCATGCCCAAACCGAGGATGAATTTTGGTCCGTTGTTCTTCATGAGCTGCTTTGCACGGAAGGAATACAAGGGAGATGTCTCACCGGGCTGCGTTATAAAAGCGGCATTCCCGATACTACACCATGCTATTTCCGTTAAAGTGCCATCTGCAATATCTCTGTGAATAACGCCTGCATAAGCAAGCTCCGTGAGCGCCTCGTTTCGAACAGGCATTTCAAAGGCCTGAGAACGGAACTGTATAGCATTTCCTTCAAGCGGCTTTGCCGATTTTAAAGCAGCGATCGCAGCTTCGGCAAGATCCCTGCCCTTTTTTTCTGCAGTCTCAAAATCACGGGGCACTTTTTCCGGTTGTACCCACCCGCCGATAGCCCCCTGGAGAAAGAGATTAACACCACCAATCTTTGCGCGCATCTGCTTATAAAACCCCGAAGGATAATCTGCACTGATAAGAGTGTTCTTATCATCAAGGATAGTAGGATGACAGGCAAAGTTGGTAAGGGTAGCGATATTTTTTCCTCTTGAGCTTAACAATTGAAGTATGGCTGCTTCCCTGTCAATTTCTGCGCTGTCCGAAACATTTTCCACCCAGTCTTCACCAAAGCTGGTAGTGGCATACCTGGCGGTAACCGGCTGCCTGTGCTTCCATGCACGGGTTATCACATCAGCCGCTGTATGAATAAGAAAAGAAATATAAGCGCTGTCAACGCCGGAGTGCTGCATATCTTCTCCCCATATCCCTATTACATCAGGACCGGCATGCGTATGTGTAGAAGAAGCGATGATATGCGTAACATCCAGTTGTGAAGGAGGTATCTTTTTTTCTACGGCATCCCGGATCTGTTGCAATACCGGATAAGGCAACCCGATACAGTCAAATGTTACAAAAACAACTGCATTGTCATTATTAGCGATGGCCACTGCCTTTACATATAGGTTATCATGCACACCGGTGCTCATCCTGTTTTGCCCGTAGCCGGCCATATAAGCGCTGTCGGGAGGATTCAGAGGCGCCTCATCCGCACCTGCTGACAATTTTCCCTCCTGTCCTTTTACATATACAGGGTAACATGATAACAGCCCGAAAAATATAAACAAGAAAATCGCACGGTTCATAAAAGCATTGTTTTGAGCGAATAAAATTACGCCTTACACGGCAAAAATTGCAGGTATTGACCCAGGACATAGTGCCTGTGCATATCTCTTTGTTTGCAGATGCGCTTCCCGGGCTGGTTTTAAATGCCCGGCAAATCTTTGTTATAATTCCGGCAAATCCCTTATCTTTAGTATTACTTAACTTTTAGGTTAGTATTTATTAACATCTAAGTAACGCACCATCATCAAATTTGCAGATCAGCGGCTTATTTTATATCCGCTCCTGATCCGGCAAAGCAGTCATTACGATCAACAGAAAAACGTTTCATAACCACCCAAAAAACAATTTCATGAAAAAGGAAAATCTTGTCATCACAGCACTATTATTCTTCTTAGCATCCTGTACTTCCACCTCAAATGATGCGGGCCGGTATCCCGAAGGCATAGAACATGTTATAGTGATAGGAGTAGATGGCTTGAGCCCCGATGGCATCAGAAATGCAAAAACACCTGTCATGGACAGCATGATAGCCAACGGCGCGGTGAAATGGAATGTGCGTACGGTGCTGACCACAGCCAGCAGCCAGAACTGGGCATCCATGATCATGGGCGCAGGGCCCGAACAGCACGGAGTAACCAACAATGACTGGGAGCGAGATGACCACACGCTGCCTCCTATAGTTGCCGGGGATGAAGGTATATTCCCTACTATATTCGGCATACTCCGCCAGCAAAGGCCGGATGCGGAGATCGGCGCGGTATATAACTGGAGTGGTTTCGGACGCCTGTTTGAGAAGAAAGCAGTGAACTATGATAAAACCTTTTCAACAGAAGACTCCACGGCAGCAGATTTCATCCATTATATCAAAGAAAAAAAGCCGACATTCGGTTTTGTACATTTTGATCATGTGGATCATGCCGGGCATCACTACGGGCATGGCACCCCCGAATATTATGCCGCAGTAGGCAAAACGGATTCGCTGGTGAGAGAAATATTAAGTGGCATCAAAGAAGCGGGCGTTGATCAGAATACGCTTGTTATCATCACCGCAGATCACGGCGGCGTGGGCACCGGTCATGGCGGCGCCACTATTGAAGAAGGCGAGATTGCCATGATATTATACGGCAAGGATATTAAGAAAGGCTATAAGATACAGCAGCAGGTATATACGTATGATCTTGCCGCCACTATTGCTTTTGCATTTCATCTTACACCTCCTTATGCATGGATCGCCCGCCCTATAAAACCGGCATTTGAAGGATTTGAGGAGCCGGCAAATCTCTGGAAAGGAAAAGAAGTGATTGCCTCCCCCACTATTTTTCCGCCCAAGAACCTCTACCAGCAGGCAGGAGGGTTATATATCAACCAGCCGGCCACCGTCACCATCAAGGCCGCAGCAGATAACAACGTGATCCACTATACGCTGAATGGCGGTATTCCCGACAGCAGCTCACCCGTATATAAAGCTCCCTTTACTGTAGACAGCACTACGGTGGTACAGGCCATTGCTTACGACGACAAAGGAAATGCAAGCCTGGTGAAATCCGCCTATTACAGGATTGTAAAACCAGACGCCAATACAGGTTTGTCCGTATCCTTTTTCAAAGGCAAAGGATGGAAGCAGCTTCCCGTTTTCGGGGGGCTTGTACCTGCAAAAAAATGGAACAGCTATGAATTTACAATTGATGCGGCCCAGCTTGCGGATGTAAAGGAAAAGGACAATCCCACCTTCGCCCTTGTGTACGACGGATATATTAAGATTGATACCCCGGGGAAGTACCGCTTTTTTACCCAGTCGGATGACGGCAGCAAATTATATATAGATGGTAAAAAGGTAGTGGATAACGATGGGGATCATGGCGTGCAGGAAGCTTCGGATGATATCAGGCTTGATGCCGGCATGCACAGCATCAAAGTAGAATATTTTAATGCTGCCGGCGGTTACTGGTTAGATGTCTTTTACAAAGGACCGGGTCTTGCCAAACAAATAGTTCCTGCCAACCGGTTGTTTAAGCATAAGTAAACATCCTGTACAACAAAAAAAGAGTACGTCATAAATTCCAGTGTTCTGTATGCCGGGCGCTGGAATTCATGTCAAACTCATTAGCCCTCCAGGTTTTTTCTCAGGAAAGCTTGCACACAGTAAAAAAATATATGCATTTATACAAGCCCATCCGTCACATCTTCCGATCAACTTATTATAAGCCCGTCTCCCCATTTTTTAAATTATATTATTTGCTGCTGCCGTGTATATGGGAGTGAAAATGGCGGAGCCTTGCACAGCCGGTATATAGCGCAATAAAAACTGCTGAGATTTTATGTAGTAAGCTTCAGGTCGCTGCTCATCGTTCCTTGTGCCTATCCGATGAATATCGTGGGGCGTATCCTTATACTGCAGTAATACTGGCCAGCGAAACAAATGCAGCCAGGAGCCGTGTGCAAATGATTATAAACGTTTATTACCGGATGAGAAGATTTGTATTTACGCAATGACAATACAAAACCTATAACATTAAGTAGTTGATTTTCAATGTTGGGAAACCGCATATAATAACATAAATTTACGCGTTATGTGGCATTTTAAAACGACACCCTACTAATGACAGAAGCAAAGACAACGATTGGTGGAGAATATAAAGTTCTGAAACAATTTGGCGGAGCAATGGGACACGTATTTCTTGTTGAGAAAGAAGGAATTCCATTTCCTTTTGTTTTAAAAAGCTATCAAGACATAAAACCGCACCTTGAAGAACTATTTTTTACGGAGGCAAAAAATTGGACTTCTTTTGGAGTTCATCAAAACATCGTAAAGACACTTTTTGCAGAAAAAATTGACGGAAGAATTTTTGTTGCTGCTGAATTTATTGAGCCGAATGACAATGGCGAAAATAGACTAACAAATTACATAGGAAAAGACATTCCTTTAGCGTTAATAATCAAATGGGCAATTCAGTTTGCCTATGGTATGAATCATTGTGTTGGTAAGGGAATGATTGCACATTCAGATATTAAGCCAGACAATATACTTATTGACCGCGAGTTGAATTTAAAAATTACTGATTTTGGACTATCCAAATCTATTTTAAATGACGACAGAATCGGTGGTGGAACACCACTTTACTATTCGCCTGAACAAATTTTTCACCCTGACCGAATAGACCATAGAAGCGATATATATAGCTTTGGAATAGTGTTGTACCAACTCATTACAAAAGGGAACTATCCTTATGTAATGTCAAGCCCCGATATAAGACAAGTTCATCTTAAAGAACCTGTAAAAAGAATAAATCACCCACTTTTTGATATTACTAAAAAGTGTATGGAAAAGGATTTATCTAAAAGATACCAACAATTTCAAGAGCTTTTTAAAGATTTGGTTTCTGTTGCTAAAGAAAACTCAATTGATATTCCCAAACAAACTATAAGCAAAGATGATAAATTAGAAGAACTATACATACTATCTCGTTCTTTATCTGCCATCGGAAATAAAAGTGGTGCATTACAAGCCATAAACGAATATTTGCGTCATCAACCTGACCACTTTACAGCTTGGTCACAAAAAGGGCGACTTGAATATGAATTAGGTCAACTTCAAAATGCTTTAGAATCAACAAAGAAATCTGTTTTTCTATATCAATACAATCCAACCGCATTAAATAATCTTGGAGTTATTTATTTAGAACAAAACAACAATAAAGATGCAAAAACTTGTCTTTTAAGAGCAGTTGAGCTTGACCCTAACAATAGTGGAGCATTAATGAACTTAGCAAACGCATTAGTTGAAACAGGAGATATTAGCGAATCAGCACAATGTATTTTACGTGGTTTTGAACTTACACCAGAAAAATTATCATTACACACAAATGCAAAAAATCTTCTTCCAAAATTTATTCAGAACCAACTATTTGAGTTCGCTTCAAAAATTTACACAAAGTTGGCTGACTATTCAAACCTGACAATTAACGAATCATTTAATGCAGCAATGTGTTGTTATCAGGTTCACGATTTTAAAAATGCCATCAAGTTTTTTGAAGTTGTATTAAATAACAATCAAAATGATGGAGAAACAATTAGCAATTTATCTAAATCATATTTCTTCATTGGCGATTTTGAAAATGCTATTAAATATGCGGAGCTACTAATTGACAAGCAAATAAATCCAGCTCAAGGAATGTCAATGAAAGCACAATATTTACATCAATCAGGACAGTTCAATGAAGCCGTTTCATACCTTGACAGCATATTGAAGAAATATCCTATGACAGACTACTTGTGGTTAACATTGGGAGACATATATAAAAAAGAAGGACAGACAAACGAAGCATTAAATTGTTACTTAAAAACGAGGCAAATTAAAATCCAAAAAGGAGCAGATATGAATGACAAAGATATACAATTTATTGACAACAAAATTAGAGAAACGAAACAAAACGCCACATAACAAGGTATTGCTAAAAGCGGGGCTGAATGGCTTTGATTAGAGATTTGTGCAAGCTTCAACATTCGTTCTTCGATTGAACTTTTGTGCTAAAAATCCCCGCCTTCGGCAATACCCAAAACGTTAGCGGTCATACTATAGCGACAGTTCCAATAACGACTAACAGACAAATGAAATTTGACAAACACTTTCCAACTGATAAATTAAAGGACTACATAAAATATTATGTAGTATCGGAAATGGACTTGGAAAGTGAATACAAAGTGTTTCCTTCATCGGGACTTGTTATGGGGTTTCAGTATAAGGGACAAATTTCGTCCATTAAAGACAAGGCTGTAAACAAGATGACATCGGCTGGAATTACCGGCATTTCTAACGGCTATAAAATCTTCAAAAATTCGGACAACATCGGAACCATTCTGGTATATTTTAGCGATATAGGTTTTGCGCATTTTTCTTCACATCCTGCAAATGAACTTTTTGATTTAGTTATTTCTCTTGATGACATTTTTGAAAAACAAAAAGTAAAGGAAGTTGAAGAAAAATTAGCCACAGTTTCCACGGACAAACAACGAATAAAAATAGTTGAGCAGTTTCTACTCTCTGAACTCAAAGACATTGAAACCGATAAATTAATAGTTGAAGCGGTAAAACTCATTTACCAATCGAAAGGAACAATCAAAATAAAAGAACTCAACGAAAAATTATTTATCAGTCAAAGCCCTTTTGAAAAACGGTTTAGAAAAACAGTAGGAACAACTGCCAAAAAGTTTGCTTCCATCGTTCGTTTTAACTCGGTTCTTGACAATATGAATGATGCGAAAACGCTGACCGAAATTTGCTACGAAAACAATTTCTTTGACCAAGCCCATTTCATCAAGGATTTTAAACAATTCACGGGCAATACCCCCGAAAATTTTAAACGCTTCTTGTAGAAAAACGATTTTTTACAATTACAGGATTTTTAGTTGTCGCACTTTTGCAATGCAATAATGCACAACAATTAAAATCAAGAAAAAATGTTTACAGTAGAACAAATCAAAACAGCGCACAGCAAAGTAAAATCAGGTGCAGACTTTCCTGCTTACATCAAAGAAATCAAATCATTGGGCGTTACGCATTACGAAGCGTATGTAACAGACGGACACATTGATTATCACGCAAGCGACAATTACACAGCAACTGTCCCGGCAAAGTATGAACCATTGGCAATTTCGGACACGACAAAAATCGAAGAATTTAAAGCCGAGTTGCTTGCTCATCAACAAGGAAAAACGGACTATTTGACATTTATCAAAATGTGTGCAGAAACGGGAATTGAAAAATGGGAAATCTGTATGGACAAGATGACTTGTACTTATTACGACAAAGCAGGAAATGAAATTTTGGTAGAACAAATTCCGCAGTAAAACTATGATAAAAATAATAAGTACGATACTGATTATAGTTTCCAGTATAGCGTCTGTTTATAATTCGTATCTATGGGTAAAGAAACCTGAAACTGGTTTGCTTTATATTAAGGCGAATTTTTCCCGGTCGGGCATTCAGTTGTTGTCATTGTTTTTGGGAATAGGCGGATTGCTTTTACTATTTCCGCAAACTTTCAAAGTTGGTGTAACATTTCTAATCATCCATTCTTTAACTACACTTATCTGCTATGCCATTACAAAGGACTGGAAAGGTGGTCTTCGTGAATTTATATTGTTTCAGATACCGATTTTTTTGTTCTGGGCTGGCTATCCTCTGACAGTTCTTGAAAAGTTCAGAAACTTCTTTATTTAAACTGACAGGAAAGAAGTACGAACCGCTAACATCGGTTTTGCAATAGCGGGGCTGACGTGCTAAATTGAACTTGTGTTCTTCTATCAACTTTTGTACATTAGCTGAACGGAAGTGCTTCAATTTCCCATCCATCGCAGAGCCGCGGCACGTTGTCTGCTATTGTAAAGTGACACTCTATTATGATTACAGAAACCCAAATTCTTGAACAGCTTGACAATTATAAGTTAGGTTATTACTGCCAGTTTATTGACTTAGGACATGTCTATTCATATCTCATAGACAGCCGACTTAATGTTTTTAAAGGAGACAATGATAAATGGGCAATAGCAGCCGAACGACTAGGTTATAATCCAAGAGGCGGCGGCATCACACTGGACATATATTATTTTGGGAATTGCTTGACTAACTTGGAGCACTACAACGGACAAGACACAAACTATTACACAGTTTATCCGATTGCTTGGAATGATTTTGGCGAAACAGTTGATGGTGAAGTTTTAAAACCCGATGCCAATTTTTGGCATATTAGAAATAAACCAATTGAACTCACTCACGACAAGACAGTGTATCTGAATGCTGGAATTGAACTTAAAGAATATGAACCTGGGGAAATTTCATTAGAAGAAGTTGGTAGGCTACTCATAACAAAACATCATAATTTATTGAGAGCGACTGACGAAGAACTTTACAAGTCAATTCCTAAGGAACTAAAAAAAATATTAGTAATTGACGAGTGGTATCATCGCGACTTTAATGAAATTATCCAGCCGACAATGAATGCCGAACAGATACGAACAACATATGAGTTTAATAAAAACCTTCTTGGAGGTGAATATCCATTAGACTATGAAACTTTTGCTTCTATGTTTAGGCAGCAGGAAAAATCAACGGATGAGTATAATAAGAAACAATATCAAGACAACCGGCCAAGTTCTTATGAAACATGGCAACTCATAGCAAAGGTTATTGCGACTGGCGACACAACTTTATACAAACCGACATTAAGACCTAATACACATTGGACAAATTGGCCAGACTCTGGCAGCCTGTAACGGCGAACAACAGCAGGCAATAGGCGGCTTGGCTGTAATGCGTTAAAAATCGTAAAATTTGAAGGATATACTATTTGTATATTCCTTTGTGGAAAGATTAAATCATGAAGACTCTTTCACTCAAACTGGACGACGACATTTTTGAAGAAACTGAAAAGGTAGTTTCCGAATTAAACCTTGCACGGAACCGCTATATAAACGAAGCTCTTAACCTCTACAATCAATTCAATAAAAGGCGAGTTCTAAAAAAGAAATTTGCGAAGGAAAGTAAACTTGTAGCTCAAAGTTCATATGAAGTGCTATCCGAATTTGAAAAGTTAGCCGGTGAAATATAAGCAGTATGACATTTGGCTTGCAGACTTAAACCCAACAGTTGGAACCGAGCCGGGAAAAACGAGACCAGTAGTAATCATTCAAACCGACCTACTTAATGACACACATTTATCAACTATTGTGTGTCCAATGACAACGAACGTTAAACCCGAAGTAGAAATTTTGCGGGTGCATTTAAAAAAATCACAACTGCCAAAGTTGAGCGACATTTTAGTTGACCAGCTGCGAGCAATTGACAACAAACGTTTCTTAAAAAAAATGGGCAGGTTCACTCGTGAACAGATAATTCAACTCAAAGAAAATTTGAAAGTAATTTTGGACTTATAAAAATGCACTACGGCCAACAGTGGGTCTGGCTATAGCGGGGCAGACGTGCATTTTATCGGCTTTTGTTCGCTGTTCATCAGTATTTCCGGGCTGAAAATTCTTTGATAACCTTTGTACTTATTCTGTACTTTAGTTCTCCCATCGGCTGACGTTGCGGCGAAAGAATATAAATTTCCTCACTGACCATGTTTATATGCATCTTGTTGAAAGTGCGCCTTTCAACAAAGGGAAAAGCAGGATGTACGCAGGAGTTCCAGGAAATTTGGTTGCATTCGCATGTAAACTTTCTTTCCAGAGAGGATACGAAGGAAACGTATCTTTCTTTTCAAAAACTCAATTTGTGCAACACTACATTGACAGTTTAGGAGCAATGTATGTGGGCGGAAGAATTGTGATTATTGATACAATTGCAGCTTTAAAATTAATTGATAAATATTTCGTAAAATGAAAAACAAAGCAAAAGAATTAGATGTGGATTTTACCGGTGGACAAGATAAACCACTGACAAAAGAAAAGGAAAAAGCTATTAGCGACTTCATTCGTACTGCCAAAGAAAAACGTAAGTTAAAAGAGCACAAACAACAAACCATTACAAAGCAAAAGCAACCTGCCTGACATAAGGCACGAACCGCTAACATGCGGTTTGGCAATATGGCGGGGCGATGAATATATCCTTGCTTTTTGTTTGTAAATGTTCATTGTTTATTCTGGTACGTGGCGGGGACGCTACGCACAGCCGTTGAAGTAAGCAAGTTTATTTATAACAGGAGTTGACCGGCTTAATCTTCCCGGCGGGTTTTATCAATAGCGTCTAACAGGCCATCCTTATAGGTATCTTCTCCCAATTGCCAGAACATGATACCGTTAAGCCGGTGTTGAATGGCATACCCGATTTTTAACTGAACGGAACGTATATTATCGTAGGAGGCCATCAATTTTCTCTTCTCATTAAACGAGTAGGGCGCGCCGGCAGTGCTGTCCCAGTACTGAATAAAACCATTGGCTGCGGTTAAGGTATCTGCCTGACGGTTATAAGACAATCCTTTTAAAAATCTCCCGCTCCTGTACAGCCCGTTATTCAGCGTATCCGTTACCTCGAATATCCTGGCATAAAAAGCCGCGCCAACAACTATTTTACTGGCAGGAACACCTGCCGCCAGCATCATCTGTACGCCATGATCAGTAGATTCCTTTTGTTCCGGGGTGGAATATAAAGGCGTATGATGTCCGCTTTTTGTAGTATAACCATTCACCAGATCATAGCTCATCAGGTTAACCCTGTCTACTTTTTTCATCACCTTCTTCCATTCGATAGACGAATCAATAAAAGAGGTAAATCCTCCGGCTGCAAAACTGATCTCATGCTTTTTTCCTAATTCCTTCCGGAGCCGTTTTACCAGTTTAGTAAAAGCCGGCTTATCTTCCGGCGTAAAAGGATGACCGGGATGCCCTTCGATAGCAGGGTATTCCCAATCCAGGTCAACACCATCGGTACCGAAATAATCATTGATCTCTTTTACAGACTTTGCAAATTCTTTTCTTCCCGCTGCAGTAGTAAATACAGGTGAACAGGTTTGACAGCCACCCCACCCGCCAAGCGACAAAATTATTTTCAACCCGGGATTGCGGCTTTTTAGTCCTACCATCTTACGTATAGTGGCTGAGTCGCGTGCGCTTCCTATATCCAGCCGGTTACCTTTTAAGTGACCAAAACAAAATATCAGGTGTGTCAGCTTTTCCACCACGAAACTGTCGAGCCGGTTGGGGTTCCCGGCATAATATGCTATAACCGCTATATCTTTTTTACCCTTGCCGGTTTGGGCCAATGCAGAAAAACAAACAAGGTTCAACACTATACATACAACCGGGAGGAATTTGTTCATATAAGTTATTAATGTATGAAATAACAGTATAAAAATATAGAGTAATAATTAAAAATGTATTCTGATTTTTCTGCTACCGAGGCATACCGGCATAAAGAAAGCACATGCTTCGGTATATGAAGACACCATAATTGACAAACTTAAGGAACCTAAGCGTATAAATACCCCGAATGAGGTTTAATTTGACAGTTATGATATTGATAGGAAATGCTTAGTTTCTAACCGGTGTAAAATATAAGTTCCCATTTATTTGCGGGTGCCCCATTATAAGCGTTGAATCAGTTAATTCATAAATCGTTTGGTAAACATTGTTATCAGGCTCCACTCTTGGATCCCAATATCGAATAGCATTATCAATATTAGAATGCCAGTCCCAATTTTGACGTCCGGGAGTGCTGTACATACCATTCTCTTTAAAGTATCTCCAGAAATAAGCGCCGCTTGCTGAGAAAACAACTTTTGCCTCAATAATTTCCTCCTCACGATACCTGTTCAACTGATCATACATTTCTATTCCTCCTTCTTTTTTACTTAGCGACCAGTCTCTGCATAAAAGCCTGGATGCACCCTCAGGAGTAGCATTGGGATCTTTCACGGCCAAAAATTTATCAATAAGCTCCCCGGAAAATAGCTCAAAAAAAAGAGAATCATTCTTCACTGTTACATTTAATAACGAAGTGTTTATTGATAAAACAATTGATTTATTATCTTTTACATTAAACTCGCCTACCATAGTATGATCCACAGATAGATCAGTGAAGATAACAGTGCTGTCTGAAAGAAATTCTATATATCCCAAAAGAAGATCACCGTTTGTCGGTGCATCGGGATATCGTATATCCCATTTACCAGTAATATCACCCATAACGGAGGGATTTTGTTCCTCCGGCTCTGGCTTATTTGCTTCTTCTTTGGTGCAGGCAGCTATAAACAGATAAATGATAAAACAAAGCAAACGACTTCTCATAAAATCCCTTTGGGGAAAAACGAAATAAATTATCAGAAATTGTAATAATCTATGCCCGAAACATATTCAGCAAATTCACAAAGAGCTGTGTTTCTCTTAAACAAACATTGCGATCCTACCGGGTAGTGTTTTCCAAAACAACAACGGAAGGCCCGTCTACCAACCATTTTTTACCCAGCCCTGTAGTATCGCCGTCCGGTATAAAATATACAAAAGAGCCCAAAGCAATATCGGTATCTCCGTCTCCGTCCATATCGCCTGCATCCATTACTATCCATCTTCCCCTGGAAGCCTGCGGAAACGAATAATCATCAAATTTTAAATGTCCTTTATTTTCTAAGTACACAAAGCTTTCTTCGGGATAGCGGCGATAGTCGGGGAAAAACGAAATAGCAGCTATATCAAGATCTCCATCCAGGTCAAAATCCCGCACTATCGCTTTATAAGCGCCATTCAACTGGTAGAAATAGGCCTGCCTGAAATTACCTTTCCCGTCGTTCAGGAAAATATAAATACCATGATAGCTCTTTAGTATGGGAGTTTTGTCAGCATTATCCCCGCATACATATACTATATCATCAAAACCATCTTTATTGAAATCCGCCAGCTCAATATACTGGGAACCATTCACCGGCAAAAAGGACAATAACCTCTTTTCCCTGAATTTGCCTGCGCCCAGGTTTTCATATAAAAAAACGCCTTCATCCGCCTGTGCCATCAGTACATAAATATCCGGCAGCCCGTCGTTATTGGCATCCTTAATTATTGCCCTGATCGCCCCGGGTTTTGCCCGTAAAACATTTTTGCTATAGCCTCCTTTGCCATTGTTTTCATACCAGGCCAATTCCCCGGTTTCATTGCCAAATTCACAGGCCACCATATCTACCAACCCGTCCTTATTGAGGTCTCCGTATGCCATGCAAACAGGACGTTGTAAACCGGAGATAACTATATTGCCGGGCTTATATGTTTTGTCCGGGCCTGTTTTCACCATTTGCTGCACGGCGCCAAAGGGCGCATCTGTCGGGAATATCCCTCCGCCTGCTGTTGTGAGGTATGCCTCATTTGATCTTTCATCAAACTGAACAGGCGTTGATTGCATCGGTATGCTATAATGCTCTTTCAGACCGGGAGTGAGGAATGTTAAGCTGTTGAATCTTGGCTTTGAATCGTTAAATATAATACCCCTGTTATCCGGAAGAATTTTAACCATTGTGGTGAAAGCAGGGTGATAAGAAAAAGAAGTTTCCCTGTATTTAAAATGCTTAAGCCCGATGCGGATAGGATGACTGCGGACAGGAGCGGGTATAGTATCAGGCGCGTTCTTAACAAAATATTGTACGATGGAGTCCCAGTCAGCCTTTGCCAGAACCGGTTGTTCCGGGTAGATATTTGCATTGCGCACAATCGCGCCACTTACACCGGGATCAAATAAGCTATCGGGTCTGACGCCCTTATTGTATATGCCCATCCTGTGCCCCATCGCGGGAAGCACATTTTCTCTCCATATTTTTTTAGGCAATACATCAGGGCTTACAAAGGCATGGCACCTGCTGCAGTGCGCTGTCGCCAGCTCTTTTCCCGAAAGCCCGGAAGCAGGCGGCTCATCAGATGCAGTATTATCATTTTGTCTTCCTTCGCTACATGAAAGAAGCAGGCTTACCAAAATACAAAATAAGACGATTTGCTTTTTCATGTGATCGTAAGAGGCAGGGCGTGAGCATGAGCTTTTTAAATCAACACCTTAGATAAAAGTAAAGAATTAAGTTCAGCTTTAATAAAGTGCATTTCAGATTATCGGGGCAGTGGCGCCTACAGTGAGCAAGAGCGTGAATTATTTGCATGCATGAAGCATAGCGAAAGCTACAAAATCATCAACCACTTGCACGTATTCGATCCCAAACCGAAGGTCGGGAGAAGCAATCCGGAGACTGCTTTTCTTCTGTAATGTATCTCTCCACATGAAGTGTCCTGCATGCGGCTCACAGTGACGGAGCTGGTAGCGGCAATTATTCTTCCAGGCTGAAAGCCACATACGCATCGCCTGAAGGAGAGCCCACCTTCCCTCCTCCCCCGGCAGCGATCACGATATACTGCCTGCCATCAATCATGTATGTGGCAGGAGTAGCATATCCGCCCGCAGGAAGCTTATATTCCCATAATAACCGCCCGTTCTCCTTATCAAATATGCGCAGCTTTTCATCGTAGGTGGCGGCAATGATGAGTAATCCGCCAGCGGTCGCCAGAGCGCCACCCAGGTTGGGCGTACCGGTATTGCGGATACCTTTTGCCGCCAGGTCGGGAAATTCACCAAGCGGCACTTTCCACAGCAATTCGCCTTTGTTGAGGTCAATAGCATTCAGTGTTCCCCAGGGTGGCTTTACGCCGGGATAGCCGTCTTTATCACTGAGTGTCTGCCAGCCGTTATGTACATAACGGTAACGGGTACCGTCAGGATCACCGGTTTGCTTTTTAACTGCATTGGCTTTATCAAAAAGAAAATCCAGCAAAGCTTCTTTGTCACCCGGTGTTAAATTAGGGAATGCCGGCATCTGCCCTTTGCCTTTGCTCAACAGCCCGGCTATTGTTTGCCTTGTGTATTTCGCTTTGAGGTTAAGAAGTGAAGGGAAAACCGCCGTGCCTTTCCTGTCGGCGCCATGACACATGGTACAATTATTAAGCGTATACAGCTTTTCTCCCTGCGACATCACTGTAGTATTATTGGAAAAAGGAACAGCTTTCATTTTGATCAGCATCGGCACTTCATTGGCATTTATATACATGATGCCTGTGGCAGGATCAACAGCAGCGCCGCCCCATTCCGCCCCACCTCTTGTACCAGGGAACTGCACTACACCGGCAGTATCTGGAGGAGTGTATATGCCTCCCATCAACGCAGCTCGTACCAGGTCCGAAACATATAAGTGTGCCGAATCAGAAATATCCGTGATATCATCTGCTGAAAAATGTTGCCGCACAAAAGGCAGCGGCTTTTCAGGAAAAGGCTGAACCGGTGACGTATATTCCCCATGCAGCCTTGAGGCAGGAACAGGCTGCTCATGTATAGGAAAGACCGGCTTACCCGTCTTCCTGTCAAACAGGAAGACCATTCCCATTTTGGTTGTCTGGGCAACCGCCTTTACGGGAGCTCCGTTATTATTTACCGTCAGCAATACCGGTGGCGCCGGCAGATCATAATCCCAGAGATCGTGGTGCACCAGTTGGTAATGCCACACGCGTTTTCCTGTGGCAGCGTCGAGGGCGACAAGGCAATTGCCAAAGAGGTTATCGCCTTTACGGTTACCGCCGTAAAAATCAAATGCAGGTGAGCCAAGCGGAGCGTATACTATTCCTGTCTCCTCATCAAGGCTCATGCCGGCCCACGCGTTTACACCACCTACTTCTTTATAGGATGCTGTATCCCAGGTGTCATATCCATATTCACCGGGTTGGGGGATAGTATGAAATGTCCATACTATTTTTCCCGTCTCCACATCATACGCTCTTATAAAACCCGGCCCCGCATCATATCCCTCGCCCAGTGCGGTCCCCTGTATCAGCAGGTTCTTATAAATGATCCCCGGAGAAGTAGCCCATACGGCCAGCGCTGACGGGTCGCGACCCAGTCCTATACGAAGATCAACACGCCCGCTGTCGCCGAAGCCTGTAATTAATTTACCATTATCCGCATTAAGGGCATAGAGATAAGTACCCGCAGAAAAAAATATTCTTTTATCATCCCCGTCAGCCCGGTAGGTCACACCACGATTTACACCTGTCGCTTCTTCCCCTGTAAAAGGATCAAAACGCCAGGCTTCCTTACCCGATGTGGGATGAAGCGCTATCAGCGTCAGTTGGGGGGAAGTAACATACATGAGCCCATTCACAACAAGTGGGTTGCACTGGATGGTGGAGCGGTTACCCTCTCTCGCATCCCCGGTATGAAATGTCCACGCCACTTTCAGTTTTGAGAGATTACTTTTATTAATCTGCCGAAGGGATGAGTAGCCGGAGCTTGCTTTGTCGCCGCGATATACACTCCATTCCACCTGCTCCGCTGCTTTTTGCCGGCAGGCGGCCAACAGCAGCAGCAACCCTAAGGGAGTGAATACTTTAAAGCATGTATATGTTTTTAGAGATGGCATGAGTTGCAGGTTTCAGGTTACAGGTTACAGGTTTCAGGTTTCAGGTTACAGGTTACAGGTTTCAGGTTACCTCTCGAAGGCGCAAGGCATGCCTTGCGTCTACAAGCACATCCTACCACTTACCACTTATCACTTATCACTTACCACTTTTCTTCAGTATCCTCCTCGCATTCTCCTTATACACCCGCTTTAACGTAGCATCGCTCAATCCAAATCCGTTCATCGGCCAATGGTAGCCTGTAATTTCAATATTATAAAAATGTTCATCCAGCGTTTCCAGCACACGAAAGGTCATTTTATACATCTCCGTGTTAAAACCCATGTCAGTGCCGTATAGCAGCCTGTCGCTGTATTGTTCAAAGAAGGCTTTCATGTACCTCGGAATAGGCGCCACTTCCGCATAACGGGCGGAGATATCAGCATAGAGGTTTTTATACTTTTTAAAAAGATCTCCCAGAATGCTCAGATCATAATCGCAATTAGCATAGTGACAGGCGATAAAAGTGGTATTGGGATTATCACGTACTACATTCTCCAGCGTTCTTATCAATGCAGCATGCCCTATGAAATTTTCTTTGGTCTGGTCCACGCGCCAGTGATATGCATTCATCAACCCGTCGTTGGTGGAATCCATAGGCTCGTACATCCACATAGGTTCTGCTACATGAATATTTACGGGAAGCCCCAATTCGCCGCACTTTGCAAACAAAGGCTTCATTTTTGGATCATCCACATGCATACCGGAAGGCACCGGGTAGGAATAATATTCCCCAAGACCTTTATCTCCTAACTCTCCTACTCCTCCTGCTCCCATTTTCGCGCATCGCTCCAATTCCTTTAGCGCATGTTCCATACCTCCGGGCTCCTTAATACCGGTATAGTCAAAACCGCACCATACTTCAAAACGATCCGGGTACTTAGAATATACAGCATATATGGAATCGAATTTTTTTCCCGTGGCGTAAGAAAGTATCATCGTTTTCTCAATACCGAATCGATCCATCATCGCTATCCAGCGTTCTATATCTGCTGTTGTCCCGGCGTAAGGATGGGAATGCATATCTATCACCGGGAACTTTGCCTTCTTAATATCAGTAACAGGTATTTTGTAGATGGATACAGGACGGTAATTTTTCAGCAATAGACTTTCCGGATTTTGTGCAACTACAGCAGAGGTGATCATCAGCGACAGGCTGAGAAATATGGATTGCTTAAACAGTATCATACGCATGGAAGATTTTGTGGAAGCATTTCACGCAAAGAAAGCAACGGAGCAAAGAACGCAACGGGAAATTCGTTGCCGGCACTACTCCCCGGTACACGCCGTGTGAAATTATTTTGTGCGAGTATAGACATTTTACTTATAATGTTGGAAAATTCGTTTTAGAAAATGTTTCCTGCATATTTCCTATCGCCTTTGATATAAGGTTGTAGATAGCATCTGTGCTGATACACATTTTCCCCGCTATTTCAGGATAGCTGAGATCAGCATAAAATTTCAGGTACACAGCTTCCTGCTGCCGCCGTGTCAATACCCGGATAGCCCGCCTGATATTTTCCTGCTGTTCCTGCCGCAACTGTTCGGCAATGATTGCTTTCTCCACGCATGATACCGTACCGACCTCATGCAGCGCTTCGGCAGGAAAGGCATACAGATCCAGTCTTCTCCGCTTCAGTTGTCTTATAATTTTCCTTTGAACAGAACGCACAAGGTAGGCTTTTACGGAAACGGGTAAAGCCAGCCGGGTCCTGTTCTTCCACATTTCCACAAAAAGATCATGAATGCAGTCTTTTATGATCGCACTATCGGGTGATATGCGCAGGCATATATTGGTCATTATACTACAATACCTGTGATATAACGCGGCAAAAGCCTGCTTATCTCCCTTCCTGAAATTAAGCCACAAAACCGTATCTGTTGACATAGTGGGAAGTGAATGGTGAATGGTCAATAATGGTGAGAGGCTGATATTTCACATCTCTCCTCTCACGTCGCTAACACATGCTCCGACAAAAGGGAAAGGCGGTCCCCGGGAAGACCTGCCTTTCCTGTATTAATGCCCCGTTTTATTCGTAACCCGGGTTCTGCCCAATGGCTTTTGCATCCAAAGCCGGTATAGGAAGTAAATAATCATTGTCGTCATATCCTTCAGCATTATCCGGCAGGTTTACATCCTTTAAGATCTTTTTTCTCAATACATCAAAATAGCGGTCATTTTCAAAACAAAGCTCAAAGCTCCTTTCATCAATCACCTTCTGGTCAAACGCTTCTTTGGTCATAGCCATGCTTGCCCGCGCTTCCGTACCGGTACCTTCATTAGCCCTGTCAATGATCATATTAAGCCTGTCAACAGCAGACTGTGTAGGTCCGCCGTTGGCCATATTAGCCGCTTCAGCATATATCAGTAAGATATCGGCAAAACGCAGCAATTTCATTTCTATACCTGCATCGCCGCCGCCTACCTGCTGATCGTATGTAAGGTTAGGCATATTGTATTTGCCGATATAAGGCACCCCATCGGCTGACTGCGACCAGTTGATGATGGGCGCAGAAGGATCGTAGATATCAGAGGTAAAATCCAGTAGCAGGTAACTGTGTTTGCGCGGCTGCTCGGGATAGATATTGGTAGCCCAGTATATTTTTACCGGTCCGCTGCTCCAGCCATCCATTTCAGAAGGCGCCCATACATTGCCTGGCATATAGGGAGCATCTGATGTTTCGTGAAAAGCGAACAATATCTCCATGTTCCGGTTGTTGGAGGTTTTGAATACATCCTCAAATTTGGGAAGCAACATGTAGGGGCTGTTGTTGATAATATCATCTGCCAGGTCACGCGCTTTTGCATAATTATCCGTTTGACTCAAAGGAGCGGTAGCCCTGGTCAGATACACTTTGGCGAGAAACCCTTTTGCCACCCATTTGTTGGGCTTTCCCGGCACGGATGCATCATAGTCTCCCAGGTGATCAACAGCAAACGTAAGATCAGCTTCTATCAGGTCATATACTGCAGCAATCTCAAGACGCGCATCGGCAGTCAGGGGTGTAGATACGGGGTCAGGAGTATCTTCGGTGATATACGGTATCTTGCCATACAACCGGACAAGTGTAAAATAATTGAACGCCCTCAGGAACCTTCCCTGTGCCACCACATTATCAATAGCCTCCTGGGAATTACCCTCTAGGCTACCTGCTTTTACAGCTTTTAAAACCGCATTGATATTGGCTATGGCTTTATAATGCCATGTCCAGAGCTCATTGAAGGAGGTGATCCCAAAATCAAGGCTGGCGCCTTCATATTGCCCGTCGGGAAAAGCAGGCGTACCCTGATAGCCGCCCCATGTAACCCATAAAGCATTCATGGAACCGGCATAAGCGGCTTCGCATTGGCTGACTGAGGCATAAAAATTATCAGGGGTAGAAATGCCCTCAGGCTTTTCATCCAGCTTCTGGCAGGAAAACCCCGCAACGATTAAAAGCAATGCAATGATGCTTTTAAAGGAATATATAGTATTCTTTTTCATTGTGCTGCTTTTTAAAAAGTTAGATTAATACCGAACATAAAAGCTTTGGCAGTCGGGTAGTTGCTGAGGTCAATACCCAGCCCGCCTGCGCCTCCTGCATTGAAGGAGCTCACTTCAGGATCGTAACCGGTATACTTTGTGATTGTAAATAAGTTAGTAGCAGTAACATATACCGAAAGCCTGTTTACACGCATACTGTTCAGCAGGGACTCCGGCAGGGTATACGTAAGCGTTATGTTCTTCATACGCAGGTAAGAGCCGTCTTCCACCCATCTGCTGGAGCGTTGATCAGCTCCCATACCCGTTGTTTTATTAGAGCCAAGGTCCAGGAGCACTCTTTCCCTTGAACTTAAAAATACAGGTACATTCGTATGCTGATTGTCGGTTGTCCACCGGTTGTTTAAATTAACGCTAAGCCCATTGGCCGGGTTTTCGGTTTTGATGCGCACTGCATTGAAAATATCATTGCCATAGCTTCCCTGTATGAGAAAAGTGAGATCAAAATTTTTGTAGGAGATATTGTTATTCCATCCGTAAATAAACTTAGGCGTGGCGTTTCCGATCACCTCCTGTCCGTCAGCGTCCAATGTGATCTTACCGTCTTTATTCACATCCTTCCATTTGGGATCTCCCGGAGCCTGTCCCATGGCTTTAGCTGCATCTTTCTCCGCTTCGCTCCATGTTCCGAGGTTTACATAACCGCGCATCTGGTCTACCGGCTGACCTATCTGCAGGTATTTCAAGGAAAAGCCGCTTGCATAAATCTGGTAGCCGCCACCGGTATTGGTGCGGATCGCCAGTGGTTTATTATCCAGCAGGGCAAGCACTTTGCTGCGGTTAAACGAAATATTGGCCGAAGTGGTCCATCTCAGATCCCTTCCGGCAAGAGGTTTCCCTCCTATCGCAATTTCAAGGCCCCTGTTTTGTATTGATCCCACATTGGAGAGTATAGTGGAAAACCCGGTATAGGCTTCTACCTGCTTGTTGAGCAACAGATCTGTTGTTGTCTTTTTGTATACATCAACTGTGGCAAACAATCTGTCGTTAAACAACCCGAGATCTATACCCAGGTTGGTCTGCTCGGTGGTTTCCCATTTCAGATCGGGGTTGGCTGCCCTGCCAAGCGCAAAGCCAATATTGGTGGTACTGTTCCCATCATACGGATAGTTAAATCCCGATGCAACGGTAGCAAGCGTCTGGTAAGGCTGGATGGCCTGGTTGCCGGTCCTCCCCCAACTGGCGCGCAGCTTCAGGTTGGAAATCGCTTTAATATCTTTTATGAAATTTTCTTCCGATACTCTCCATGCTACTGCAGCAGAAGGGAAATATCCCCATTTATTATTAGCCCCGAAAACAGAAGACCCATCCGCCCTGTAACTCGCCGTAACCAGGTATTTTTCATCAAATACATAATTTACCCTGCCCAGGAAGGAGTTTAAGGTCTGTTTGGATACGGAGCTGGAACGTTCATTGATCTGCGACGCACCTCCCAGATCATTAATACCTGTTTCATCACTGAAAAAGCCCTGGGCATTGATATAAGAACCTTTGGACTGGATCAATTGCTGCTCGGCAACACCGGTTATGGTCAGCGCATGCTTCTCATTAAACGTGGTATTGTAGGTAAGGATATTGGAGTTTTGATAGTATTCGTATTTATTGGTGGTCAGGTCGCCCAACCCGCTTACACCCCGGCCGGGCTGGGTTTTTGTGCTGTAATAATGTTGTTCGTCGTTGCTGTTAATAGTAGCGGCGCCCGTAACCCTTAAAGACAATCCTTTCAGCAGCCTGAACTCAAGGAATGTGCTGATCTCATTGGTAATATTATTTTTGTCTGTCTTTGTTTCCTTCGCAGTGGCCAGGGGATTCCATACATCGTTATCCGCATATATCTTAGTGCCGTCGGGACCTCCTTTTAATGCCTTAAAATTATAATTGCCATTTGCGTCATACACAGGTGTAGCGGGGTCAAACCTTGCCACGGTATTGATCACCTGCCCCAATATGTCACCGTAACGGGTACCCTCTCCCACAGGAGGCACATTGCCTTTGTCTTTTATGACATTCAGATTGATCCCTGCCGTGAGCCATCTGTTCAATTTAAGATCAAGATTGCTCCTGAGATTATAACGCACATATTTTGTATTCACTACTATACCCTGCTGGTTCATATATCCTCCCGATACAAAATAGCGTACCGATTCGCTGCCGCCGCTTATAGAAAGCTGCTGATTGTGCACAGCGCCATTCCTGTATATCACATCCTGCCAGTCGGTGCCTCCACTCGCATCCAGTGCAGCGATCTGATCACTGGTAAAAGGTATTACCGGATCTATCGGCGCACTGGGCGTTCCGTTTTGAGTAGCCGCCCAGGCATTGGCTTTTCTTGCATAATCGCCTGCGCTCAGTAAATCCAGCTTATGATTCAGTTGTTGGGCGCCGAGGCTTAATCCATAATTAAAAACCGGTTTGCCGGCATTGCCTCTTTTGGTAGTAATAAGGATCACCCCGTTGGCGCCGCGTGCCCCATAGATAGCCGTTGCAGAAGCATCTTTCAATACTTCCAGCGATTCGATATCATTCGGGTTAATGGTACTGATATTCACGCCCTGGATACCATCCACCACCACCAGGGCATTGTTGCCGCCGGTAATAGAGTTTCCGCCACGTATGCGGATGATCGCATTACCTCCCGGCGCTCCGTCAGTATTTTGCACCATTACGCCGGCAGCACGCCCCTGCAGGGCCTGGTCTGCCCGTTGTGTGGGCAGCTTCGTCAGGTCGGAGCCTTTCACAGAACTTACGGCACCGGTGAGATCAGATTTTTTTTGAACCCCATACCCTACTACCACTATATCCGATAAACTGCTGTTTTCCGATTCAAGCACAATGCTGACATCGGAAACGGACGCCTTTACTTCCCGGCTCTTATACCCCACATAAGTAATCTGGAGAACAGCAGAGGCATCTTTGACCGTAATAGAGAACCGTCCGTTCTCATTGGTCACTACCCCGTTCTGTGTGCCTTTTTCCACAACGCTAACGCCCGATAAAGGTTCGCCTTTGTCATTCATTATCGTTCCCGATACTTTGAGCTCATTACTCACCGCCATCGCCCCGGAACCGGTATTGGTGATACGATCCCTGATGATTATGGTTTTATTATCCAGCACATACTCTACCGGCTGGTTGGTAAATATCAGCGGGAGCACATCCTCCAGCGGCATATCTTTCACCGTGATGGTTAAAGGCCGGGTGTCTTTAAAATTTCTTGCATTGACGATAAAATCAAAATCAGATTGCCTTCTTATTTCACGGAGCACCTTTTGAAGGGAAGCTTTATTTTCGGCCAACGTGATCTTTTGCGCTGAAACAGAGGCGCTTGCCTGAATGCAGATCGCTATGAGGAAAAAGGAAATAAGCTTCATTTGCATTATTAGTTTTGAAACAGGCAATGCCCTTAAAAAGCAGCGCATCCGGTCCGAAAGAAGACGATGCGCTTCTTTTGTATAGCAGGCAAATGAATTGCCTCTTAAAGTATCAAATTGCATACTTTTGTACAGTTTGGGTGAATGATTAATTGGATTGCAGCAATAATCGAATTATGACAACCCCAAAAACTCAACCGGGAGTGCTGCCAGGCATTTCCGGTATTTTTTTGAGTGCCCTTTCGAATGTTTACATCAGGTGGGGCTATATTTTTTCATTGCATTTTTTGTTTTGGTTCATTAAAATCTTGATCATTATTTTTTGGGGCGGAAAATATGCACTGCGCCATCCTCTATCCGGAATTTTGTATCTCCCGATAACTCAAGCATTCTCAATACTTCGGAAAGATTCCTGCTGCGGGAGATCTGCCCGCTTAAACTTTCTTCCGGTATTTCACTATCATATATTACTTCCACATTGTACCACCGCGCTATTTTCCGCATAACACTTTTTAAGTCTTCGTCGGCAAAAAGGAAATCGCCGTTTTTCCAGTCTATTGCCGGCTCTACATCCACTTTTTTCGTGGAGATCCCTTCAGCGTCAAGATTAAATTGCTGGTTGGGCTTTAGAATAACAGTCTCATTTTCGGTAGTCACTTTTACCTTGCCCTCTATCAGCGTAGTTTTAATGCCGGTCTCATCATCATAGGCATTCACATTGAAGCGGGTGCCCAGCACTTCAATTTTTTGCCTGTCCGTTTCTACTACAAAAGGAACTTTTTTATTATTCCGCCACAGGGAAGCGATCTCAAAATAGGCTTCACCGGTAAGCATTACCCTGCGCTCCCCGGCATTAAATGCTGCCGGGTAAGTGATGGAAGAAGCTGCATTGAGCCATACCCTGGATCCGTCAGGTAAAGCCACTTCGTATTGCCCGCCCCTGGGTGTTCTGACAGTATTAAAACCCTTCAGTTTGTTATTATCAGCAGCAAAATACACAATATGCCCATCCGCAGATTTTTTGATAACCGCACTTTCATCGTCGCCGGGGTTACCGGTTTGCAGGCTGTCCAGCTTCACCTGCTGGCCATCCGACAGCACTAATACAGCTTTATTGCCCCCCGGTAGAACATCCTCAGCCGTTCTTGCTGCTGTTACCTCCTTTTTCGTAGGGGAACTGACGATAAATACAGCCCAGGCAGAAGCCAGTATTAATATTGCGGCTGCTGTCTTCAAGAATGTAAATCTTATGGTACGGGATCTAACTTCAGCCTCTTCCACATCTTGATTGAGATTTAGTCTTTGAAATATACGGTCAGTTTGCGCCCGGTACATCCAACCTTTGTCCTCACCATCCTGCAGATGATCGTCCAACAGGGATTGAACAAGCTCCCTGTTTTTGGAAGAACGCATAAATGCCATCAGCGCTGCGGTTTCTTCCGGCGTGCATTCATTATTAAGGTATTTTTTAAACAGTATTGCTATATGCTGGTGCTGGTCCAAATTATTACTTTTATATAGTAATACTGCAAACCGGGGGATTACCTCTGCTCCAGTTCAAATTTTTTTAGCAATTCGCCAATTTTTATAAGCCAAACAGATTTTATAAATTTGAGGAAAAGAAAGTATTATGACAATGGAAGAAATAATGCCAACAGGGAAATTCACTGAAGCTCAGTTGGAATTACTACGGATGTTTTCCAGGCAGTATCCTGATAAACTGTGGATAGAGGTAAAAGATTTACTTTCTAAATATTTTATGGAAAAAGCATCCGGAGAAATGAACAACCTTTTTGAACAACAAGAATGGGGAGACAAAAAAATACAGGAGTGGGCTACGGAACATATGCGAACACCTTATCATAAAAAGGGAGAATGAAAATCATTCTTGATACAAATGTTCTTTTGATTGCGCTACCCTCCCGGTCACCTTATCATGGAATAATTCAGGCATTTAATAGCAGACAATACGATTTAATTGTCACAACGTCTATCTTTCTTGAATATGAAGAAATACTTTCTGAAAAGGCAAATCCGTTTATTGCTAACATAGTTTTAAGTGCTTTTTTAGAAGCCCCCAATGTGATCACTGTAACCGAGTATTACAATTGGAATTTGATTAAGACAGATCCGGACGACAATAAATTTACTGATGCATTTCTTAATGGCCACGCAAACTACCTTGTAACGAATGACGCCCATTTCGATATAGTAAAAAGTGTAAAATTTCCCAGGATAGATATTCTCTCTGCTAATGAATTTCTGGCTTTTTTAAAGACAGGCAAGAAAAATAAAATATAAAAGCGCTCTCGACAAATAATATGCTTTTATAGACTTAGCTGCCTTTACCATGTGATCGCTGATGGTAGAAACGGATATGCCCAGTGTCCTGCTTACCTCATCATAACTCCTTCCTTCTATTTTACACAGGGTATATACCAGCCTGCGCTGCGGAGGTAACTGATGTATGGCTTTCTCCAGCAGTTGTTCGGATTCCTTTTCCTCCAATTGATTGCGAAAGACATCGCTGCTGCTCATTTCTTTTGCCTGGAGATAGCGCTCCATTAATTTTTGACGGGAAGCTTTATTAAAATAATCATATACCAGGTTCCTGGCAATGGTAAACAAATAGGATTTGAAGGAAAGGTTGACATCAATGGTTTTACGATGCTCCCATACCCGCTGGAAAACATCCTGCAACAGCTCTTCTGTAACCGGAACAGATTTCACGATCCTGAATATGCTGCCGTACAGCCTTGGGCTATAGCTTCTGTAAATACGTTCAAATGCCTTTACATCTCCTTCACGTACCTGCGAAAGCAATTCTTTTTCGTATCCTAAAGGAATTACAATAGTATTCACTGTGTTAAATAAATAGCATTGACCTGTAATGCTTAAAATTAAAATATTATCAGATCAATGCTAAACATTTTTTTAACACAACCGATTGTGTAATTTGTGTCAGGGGTTTCACGCAAAGAGGGCAAAGAAAAGACTTTGTGCAGCTTCGTGTCTTTGTGCCTTCGTGGTTCAAAAAGGGGTTCACGCAAAAAGGCAAGAAAACGATAAACGACAGACGATAAATACTCCGTGAAACTCCGTGCCTCCCTGTCTCCGTGGTTCAATCCCCGCACTTCACCTATACGAAAACACCGGCGTAACGATATCTTCCACGGCATTATCATCTCCCTCCGCGGGGCCATACCATACGCCGCCGCCAAAGGTGATGATATATACTTTGCCGGGATGCACAGGGTCAGGTTCCACTCTTTTGCCCCACTTAAAATTGTATCCCTTCAGGCGTTGCCATGTTTCGCCGTTGTCTGCAGAACGATAGGCGCTGCTGTTGAAGCCACATGCATAATAGGTATTATTGCGCCGGTCAACACTGATATCATGGATATGCTGGTCTTTCTGCATCACCTGTTTCCAAGTCCTGCCATCGTCATCAGACACAAATATGCCACCGCCCGTATCAGGAGAAAATTTGCCTGCATGCAGCTTTCCCCATGCAGAAAGTATCAACCGCTGAGGAGCGCCTGCATCTGTTGCTATACTGGTAGGCGCATTGGTACCTCCCGGCAATATCATTTTGGTCCAGCTTTCACCACCGTCTGCAGAGCGGTACAATGCGCCATCACCGTCAGTACCTGTTTCGCCTCTTTCAGTTCTCCTGCTTACCACCAGGAACAATGCGCCATCTGATGCCCTGCGCGTCAAACGCCATGCAAAAGGCTCTTTACCTTCAATACCTTTATTTTTTTGCTGCCAGGTCTTACCGTCATCCACTGATTTGTAAACCCCCTTACCAAAGGCGCATGCATAAAGCGTACGCGATGCTTTTTTACCCGTTGTATCAATCAATATATGCGTGAAAGCAGCTTCACCAATACCGGCGCTTACCGGGCGCCAGGTCCTGCCGGCATCATAAGATTTGAGTATGCCTCCTTTATAGCCGGCAACCCCGTTTTTCCGCCACATTTTCGGGCGCGGCAGATCATGGTTAGCGCTCATCACAGCCCAGACTTTTCCTTTTATCCCGGGATCAAATGCCAGCCAGTAAGTGCTGTTGATCCATTGCCGCGGCACACCGTTATTTTGAGTAGCGCTTTTCCAACTGCGGGCGCCATCTGTACTTTCCATCAAACCCACATCAGTATTGCAAATAAAAACATGATTGCTGTCAAAGGGATCGGTAGCTATATTATAGCTTGTGGTGACTTCCAGCCCGCGCGATGCCCAGCCATCTTTTTCTTTGCGCGTGTACACCTGCTGCCAGGTTTTTCCGCCGTCATCCGATCTTACCGTTCTGCCAAAATCGGTAGCATAGCATATATTGGGATCAACCGGTGAAATTCCAATGGAAAAAGGATTTTCACCCCAGGTTGGACCGAACCTTTCATTGAGCCAGCCGCCGGTGAAATTGTCTGACACTTTACTACCGCCATCGAATAAACGATCTTTCCATACCAGCGACCAGGTCTTGCCATAATCTTCACTTTTAGCTACGCCGATACAGGTAGTATCTCCCTGCCTGAAGTTGTTATATGATACATATACTATTGCCGGATGCCCTGCGCTGGTAGCAATTGTTCTCCACTCAGGTACCGGGGCGCCGGCAGATTGTTGCCGCAATAATCCGTCCTGCCTGTTCTCCCAGGTGTTGCCGCCATCTGTAGTAAAATAAATACCTTGCTGATCACCATCAGGATTAAAATAAGATTGCCCGGCGATAGCATATACTATGAATTTCTTTAAGTCGCTGTCATATCCGCCCGAATAGGTAATGATCTTTTTCACGCCTTCGGGAGGAGGATGCATGGTCCATTTGCTGTTTTCCCTGGTCAATATACCACCCGCAGCAGCTATATAAATACTGCGATCATTCGGCGGGGAGGATGGTACAACAAAAATATTCCTGGCAGGAAAGTCAATAGCGGTTTCTTTTGCCCAGGTATTGCCACCATCCGCTGATGTATAAAAACCGGCTTTGTGTTCAATGGAAATAACGGCGTATAATTTTTTGGAGTCCGATGGATCCACTGCGAATGCCTGTACCTCCCTGGAAGTGCTGTCTTTGGTAACAAGTATCTCATTAGCATGATCCCCTTTGGAAATAACGCCGGCAATATCAGCAGCAGAAGGATACAAAACACTCCATGTATTTCCCCTGTCGCTGCTTTTAAAAAGAGCTATGGATTTCGCATATACTGTATTGGAGTCTGATGGATCAAAAACAAAGTAGTGAACAGGGCCCCGCAGATTGAACATTCTCCAGGATCCGCCGCCGTTATAAGTTACAAAAGAGCCTGTCATATCACAGGCAACAAATGCAAAGTCAGCGTTGAAAGGGCTTACCGCCGGGTAGAACATAGCGCCTCCCCCGCCATATCCTGCATATCCCCAGGCATCATTCCGGCCATTGGGGTTTTTAGAAAATTTCGTCTGACCGTTTACGTTATGCTGCCGTTCTCCGGTACAGCCGGTTAATATTACAATACCGGCAATAATGATCTTTATAAAAATGTTCATATAGTACAGGTTTCAGGTTTACCTCTCACATTTCACGTCTCACGTCTCACCATTCACTTACCACCAACCTGAAACGTGAAACCTCTAACTTCTCTACACCTTTATCTATTCCGTATCAGGATATCCATGCCACACCCCGGAACCGAAAGTGGTAAGATAAATTTTATCTTTATCAACAGGATCTGTCACCGGCCGTTGCCCCCAGTGAAAATCATATCCTTTGATTTTCTTCCAGCTTTTTCCCAAATCATCACTGCGGTAAGCCGCTTTATTGAAAGTATTGATATAAAGACGCCCGGGTATCCTGGCATCTGCTGTCACGTCATATACATATTGGGTACTGTCAAATACAGATCGCCATGTTTCACCATTATCTTCAGAAAGAAAAACGCCGCCCGGCATGTGCAGCTTTTCATTCCCCCCGGTGCGCCCTGCAATATCCCCACCGATAAGATCACTCAGATCAAGGTCTGCCCAGCAGGCCAGGTATATCCTGCCGGGAGAAGAAGGATCGCATGTTATTCCATTGGGAAATAACAGCCCGTCGGTCACATGTAGCTTTGTCCAAGTTTCGGCGCCATCCGAAGATGCATATGCCGCGCCGGAATAAAATCTGCTTCCTTTTGTCCCATTAACATGCTGAGGTGTGGGAGATACAGTTAAAAATAATTTTCCCCGGGAGGACAGGGCAAGCTCAAAAGCACAGGTATTGTCTTCAATACCCCGGTTTTTCAATATCCATGTTTTGCCATCGTCTGTTGATTTAAAAACCCCTTTGTTGTATACGGCCGCATACAGTGTACGGTTGCCGGGTGGTGAGCCGGTATCCAATACTATACAGGTAGTGGGTGCATCCATCCCAATGCCTTCAGATACCGGTGTCCAGGTGTGCCCGCCATCTTCCGACACACAGATACCTCCTCTTGCTTTTTGTTTCCACAGCGGATTACGGGTCATCTTGCCTCTCGGGAAATCATGCATGCCCGACCAGGCTGACCACATTTTATTTTTTACCGAAGGATCAAAAACCACCCGGTAGCAGGTATTGATCCATTCCGTTGGAACGCCTTCCGCAGAACGTATCCATGTTTTACCACCGTCAAAAGAATGATGATAGCCTATATCCGTATAGCTGATGGCAATATGATTGCTGTCGAAAGGATCGAAATGGACACCATAAGCTGTTGTGACTTCCAGCCCCCTGCTCCCAAAACTTCCATCAGGCTGAGGGTTGCTGTATACCTGCTGCCAGGTTGTACCTCCATCCTTTGTTTGCATGGTACGGTACCAGTCTGTAACTATGGCTGTATTACCATCTGTTGGAGATACGCCCACATCCATCAGCCGTATATATTCGCCACCGAATGCTTTTTTTACCCAGGCATCGGAGAGATTGGCCGCATCCGTACCGTCCTTAACACCATACTGCCCCGAACCACCGCCGCCTTTCCAGCACCAATGCCAGCTTGCTCCTGCATTTTCACTTTTTAAAGCACCATACCAATACAGTAAACCAGAGCCGCTTTTTTCCAGGTAACGGTTTGTTACCACATAAACATTTGCCGCATCCTTTTCGGCACAGGCAATCATCGAATAGCTGGGTTGCATGCCTGAACTTTGATTGGTGATAACGGTATCGGTTAACCGATACCACGTATCGCCCCCATCGCCGGATCGCCATATTTCACTATAGCCAAATTCAGCATTGATCTCCTTTCGCGTATCATGATGGATTGCATATATCACAATGCTGTCTGTCTCCTTCTTTATACCGCCGGTAAAAGAAAAAGCAGGTTGCATGGAAGCGGGATATTCCTTCTCCCGTAAAATACCTGTGCTTTTATCATACCTGTATATTGCCGATCCGGTAAAGATCGAAATAGTATTTGTATCTCCCTTATTCCCGGCATATATATGATCAATCCGCTCTTTACAATCTTCTTTTTTCCAGGTATTGCCATTATCAAATGAATAAAAGAAAAAACGCCCCATGCTGAAGTACAATGCATCCGGAGTAGCCGGATCAACCCGGATATTATTTACAGTCCCGCTTTCCGTATCATACAATGATCCTGCCTTCACCCGGATATGATAATTGGCATGATCTCCGCTGTATACTTCTTCCAGGATATCTTCCTTCGCAGGAAAAACAACTTTCCAGGTTTTGCCCCCGTCATCAGAACGGTTGAGCGAGGCTGAACCGATGTAAATGATATTGGAATCCCGCGGATCAAAAGCAAAAGAGGAAGTGCCGTTGGCAAAATTGATCTGCTGATAAGATGCCCCGCCATCCCTGGTAAGATAAGAACCGGTCATATCGCAACGCAGCAGGAAATGAGCAGGGTTATGCCATGAAAATGTCGGGATAAAAGTAGCCCCTCCTCCCCCCGGCCCGATCAGTTCCCATTGCTTTGATGCAGTTCCGGCTTTATTACCAGCACCACTGCAACTGCATACTACCATTACTATAGCAAAGGCAATAAAAAAACAAAAAGGAGATCTTTGAAAAGGCATCTTATCCAATTGAAATATGAGGTTTCTCAGAAAGAGACCATATATGATCAAATCTCACCAAAATTTTATGTCAATTTTTCCCGGCATAAACTACAAAGCTTCCGGGAAAGACCCAAAGCGCACAAAATGCAGCTTTGACGTACATGCTATACAGCAAAAGAAGCGATAGCCACTAATGCACGAATAAATGCATTAAAATACATTCGTGCATTAGTGGCGTACTTTTATATAGCGATGGAAAAAATATCTTTCAAAGCTTTCCTGGCAGCATGGTAACCGCTCATGCCATGCACGCCTCCGCCCGGAGGAGTGGAAGCGGAACAGAGATACAAGCCTTTTTGAGAAGTCTTATACGGAGATAACCGCAATGCGGGCCGGGTAAACAATTGCCCGATATCAATAATGCCGCCGCCGATATCTCCGCCGATATAATTGGCATTGTAGGATTCCATCGCGGCTGTATCCATCACATGCCGGGCTAAAATGCGCTCCCTGAACCCTGGCGCAAAACGCTCTATCTGTGCTTCGATAACAGCTGTCATATTTTTTGTAGAGCCATTGGGCACATGGCAGTATCCCCAGAGCGTATGCTTATCTTTTGGCACACGGGTATCATCGAAAAGACTTTGTTGCGCAAGCAAAACAAAAGATTTTGAAGAATACCCTCCTTTGCTCATTACCTGTTCACCCGCTGCAATTTCCTCAAGTGTGCCACCAATGTGCACGGTACCAGCCTGCCTGCATTCCGGGGCAGTAAAAGGCACCGCTCCGTCAAGCGCCCAGTCCATTTTATATACGCCCATCCCGTAGCGATAGCGGCTCAACTGCCATCGGTACAATGGTGATAACTGATGCCCCGCGATCTGCAACAACTGTCGGGGCGTAACATCAAACAAAACTGCTTTTGCAGAAGACAACTGTGCAAGGGAAGAAACATATACACCTGTTTCTATCTTTCCCCCGAGTGAAATAAAATAAGCAGCGAGCGCATCCGCCAGCGACTGCGAGCCGCCTTTGGGAAGTGGCCATCCATGCAGGTGGGCTGCAGACATCAGCACCAGCCCGATAGCGGAAGTGGTGAGGTTGGACAATGGCTGAACAGCATGCGCTGCCATACCCGCCCAAAGCGCCCTGCCTTTTGCAGTATGAAAACGTTTTGCCAAAGCAGTTGCGGCGGACATTGCTTTTAACCCGAAAGCCGCCATCTTTAACGGATACGAAGGAACATGCAGTGGCGCAAGCACATCCGGGCAAATTGACGGCCAATCGCGAACTACCGGCTCCATTAATTTACGGTAGGCGTTACCGTCAGCACCAAGGCTTTTAATCGTTTTTTCAATGGAAGGATAAAGCGCTCCCGCACTGCCGTCGTCCAGCGGATGCGCTGCACAAACCGGCGGATGGATATACTCCAGCCCAAACCGCTGAAGCGGCAAGGTCTGAAAGAAAGGCGAGCCCGCTGCCATAGGATGAACAGCGGAACAGATATCATGGCGAAATCCCGGCAGGGTCAGCTCTTCCGTACGCATCCCCCCGCCAATAGTTTTTTTTGCTTCTATCAGCAATACAGACAGCCCCTGCTGCTGCATTACTATTGCTGCAGCAAGCCCGTTAGGACCGGAGCCTATTACGATAGCATCGTAATCGGGTGTAGTCATGTATCAATAGTATTATGAAATGATTTTTACACCAGCTCGATCAACGTGATCTCCGGCAAGATGCCTACCCTGCCCGGGTAACCTATGAATCCGTAGCCCCGGTTGATATATAATTTCTGGGAAGCATCTTCGTATAGCCCGGCCCATTGCTTATATACATATTGCACGGGACTCCATTTAAATCCCGGCACTTCCACGCCGAACTGCATGCCATGCGTATGCCCGGCAAGCATAAGATCAACATCACTATACTTGGGTCGCACTTCAGCATCCCAATGGCTGGGATCGTGACTCATCAGTATCTTAAAAGGATATTTTTCACTACCCGCATAGGCTTTATCCATTTTACCGTACTTGGGAAAACTGGATTTTGCACTCCAGTTCTCAATACCCAGCAGCGCGATCTGCTCACCATTTTTTTCCAGCACTACATGTTCATTCATCAGCAGGCGCCAGCCCATATCTTTTTGCAATTGCTTAAGGCGTTCCAGGTTTTCTGCCTTGGCAGCTTCGCTTGGCCATCTGCGGTAGTCGCCATAATCATGATTCCCCAGCGTGCTGAACACGCCCATCGGCGCGCTCAGCTTTGAAAAAATATCTGTATAATCATTCATTTCGTCGGCACGGTCATTTACCAGGTCGCCGGTAAATAAAATAAGATCAGCTTTTTGCTTCAGGATCATATCTATACCACGCGACACAGCAACCTTATCTGTAAAGCTGCCGCTGTGCACATCCGAAATGTGTACGATCTTCAATCCCTTAAATGAGGAAGGCAAATTCGGAAATGATAGTCTGATCTTTTTCAGTTGGTAACGATATTTATTGGTAAACCCGTAAAGCAATGTGCTCATCAAGCCCCCCCCTATACCCAACGCAAGCCAGCTCATAAAAACGGAACGTGAAATGCCTGCCGCCCTGAAAGGCTCGCCATGAATGTATTGATAGAACAATTTTCCGCCTCCCCATTGCAACAGCCGTCTCAGATCATCAATGATCAGGAATATAACAGTGACAGCTTTGGAAAGGAACAGCCCGATCAGTATAGCAAAAAAATAAGTGCGGAAAGTTTTGTTCCAGTTATCTACATGGAAAAAAGGTATCAAAACAATGATAGCCACTGCAACAGCGCTGAAAGTCCAGTATCCTCCAAAAACCGCAAACCTTAATTTAAAGGAAGCATTTTGTACGATCACCTTCACCGCCTGGAATACATACAGATCTATCAATATCATGATGATGATAAATATCCATGAACCTGAGACACGCTGCATAAGTATGTTTTTAGATTAAGATGGTTTTGAAAGGGTACAGGTCTCAGGTTACAGGTTGTCCTGCAGGCGCAAGGCATGCCTTGCGTCTACAGTGTTCACCTTACCACTTACCGCTATCCTCCTCCCTCAAAACCGTATAAACTCCTCCAACTGATCATTGATGCTTTTCAGGGTTGCCATATCGCCGATATAATCTTCTCCGTTGAGCAATTTATTCACTACGGATATAGGCAGCTTGTTATGATATACATGCATTTTCAGGTATTGCAATACACCGGTCAGATGCTCCATACCGCGCAGATTACCTGCACGACCGGTAGACACTCCTGTAAGTAAAGCCTTCTTTCCCCACCATACCTTTTCAATATCGGTATTATCTATCATTGCTTTAAGCACTCCCGGAAAACTGCCATTGTATTCGGGCGTTACGAAAATAAATTTAGTAGTAGGTATAAGTATTTCTTTTTCCAGCGCTCTCAGTGCATCGTTCCTTTTGTTTATATCCATATCTTCAAGCGATACAAACCTTGCCGCTACCCCTTTTTCCTCAAGTAAACGCAAATACTGCTTTGCCACTCTTATAGTATTGCTGCCCGGCCGGTTAGTGCCGGAGATCACTGTGTATATATCTTCCTGCATGTATGATTGATCTCCCTGTGTGAATGAATTGTGCCATGAAATTATCCTGAAACTGTATTTTTGTCATCATCCCAGGGTCATATCCGGCTGATGTTCATCAGCAAAGATAAACCTGTTTTGCCCATCAATAATTATTAATAAACTGTTTAATTACCTGTCATGCATTATACAAGCTATGGTCATTCCTGTTTTTCCGTCGTGATTAAAGGTAAAAAAATCCTTTTTGACCCTTTTATCACTTACAACGAACTTGCCAGACATATTGATGTTGATAGCATCGAAGCAGACTATATTTTTCTTTCACACGCTCACGAAGATCATATTGCCGACTGCATCAGCATTGCTTCCCGCACAGGCGCCAAAGTAGTATGCAGCTTTGAAATACATGTATGGCTTAATAACAAAGGCATCACCAATACACATCCCATGAATACCGGGGGAAAATGGAACTTCGATTTCGGAACCGTAAAATGTGTGGTAGCACAACATTCCAGCGGACTGCCGGACGGCAGCTATGGAGGTAATCCCATGGGCTTTGTATTTACCAGCGAAGAAGGCAATTTTTACTATAGCGGCGATACTGCGCTCACCCTTGATATGCAGCTGGTACCGCAATATGCCACCCTGAGTTTTGCAGTATTGCCTGTAGGGGACAACTTTACAATGGATGCCAAAGACGCCGTACAGGCTGCAAAATTTATACAATGCAGAAAAATAGTGGGAGTGCACTACGATACCTTCGGCTTCATAAAAATTGATCATGCATGGGCGCAGCAGTTATTTGCTGAAGAAGGAATGCAACTGTTCCTGCCAGCTCCCGGTGAATCGCTGGAGCTTTGATGTGCAGGCTTCTGTAGGGCACATTTCAATTGTTATTTAGCTAAATAAGCAAATTAGCAGTATGTATGATTAAAATTGAATATCCCCGGTACGACTATAAAATTGAAAACCGCGGAGGCAGGGAAAGCATTTTTGATACGGTAAGAAAAATATGGGTGAGCCTTACTCCCGAAGAATGGGTAAGGCAGAATTTTTTGCAATACCTGCTGCAGGTGAAGCAATATCCTGCGGCACTGACGGCTGTTGAAAAAGAGATCTCGCTCGGAGAGCTCCGTAAACGCTGTGATATAGTGGTATATGACCGCCTGGGCAAGCCGCTTGTGATGGTAGAATGCAAAGCAATGGAGGTTGAAATAGGCACAGCAGTGCTGGAGCAAATATTACGCTACAATATATCGCTTCCTGTAAAATACCTTATTATTACCAATGGTGTTGACTGCTTTGCTTTTGAGAGATGGGATACCGGCTTCCGTGCATTATCGGAGGTTCCTTCCTGGAATGGTTAGCTGAAGATGATCTGCTCATCACGATCTTCTACGCTGATACGCCTGATGAACCGGATATAAGATTCTGCTTCTTCATTGCTGTATACTCCGTATGCGTCAATAAGAAACCCTGTCTGTCCTTTATTTGTTTGAATAAGATAAAGAATAGATTGATCGTCGGGATTAGACTCCCCTTCAAACCTGTAAGTCTTTATGATCGTAAGCTCTTCGGGCTGAAAAAAATGTACTTCATCCAGCGTAAGTCCCTTATCCAGTAGCCGGAATTCATTATCCTGGTTTCTTTCCCTGAGCGTATCCAGGACGCCCACGAGGGTAGTCATGCCGTTGTTTTCTTCGCCCATGATTTTTGTATAAAGTTAAATGTTATGATCAACTTTCCGCATGTCTTTGCGTCTCGTGATCCTTTATCTTATTATAGAGGGTTTTCCGGTCAATTTTTAATATTTCAGCAGCTTTGGTTTTATTATAGTTTACCTGCTTCAGCACTTTGAGAATGGTTTCATACTCCGCCTGGGAAGCCGCTTCTTTCAGATCTGGGGCTTTCGGAGCGGCAGGAGCTATCCCGGACTCGGGTGTCTCTTCCGCAAAAGATACCTGCGCCGGCTGAATGATCTCCTGTGGTAACACAGTAGTATTGATCAGCGGCGTGGCGGTCAACAGCGCCGCCCTGCGGATCACGTTCCTGAATTCCCTGAGGTTACCCGGCCAATTATAGTTTATGAACAGGTGCAGTACTTCGTCCTCAAAACCTTCTATTTCCTTTCCAAGCTCTGCGCAGGCTTTTTTAAGGAAGAAGTCGGCGAACAATAAAATGTCTTCTTTCCTTTCGCGCAGCGGCGGTATATGGATCGAAAATTCGTTGAAGCGATGAAAAAGGTCCTCCCTGAACCTGCCTTTGCGATATGCATCCTGCAGGTTCTCATTGGAGGCAACAATAATGCGGATGTCGAGATTCATTTCCTTTGTGCCCCCCACCCTTTTAAACTTTCGCTCCTGTATCACGCGAAGCAGGGTAGCCTGTACATCAAGGGGGAGATTGGCAACTTCATCAAGAAACAGGGTACCTCCGTTTGCCTGTTCAAAATGGCCTTCCTTATCACTTATCGCCCCGGTAAATGAGCCTTTCATGTGACCAAACAATTCGCTGCCGGCAAGCTCTTTTGATAAGGTACCGCAGTCGAGGGCAATAAAAGGTTTATTACCGCGGTCGCTGTACTGGTGTATGGTTTTCCCAACTACTTCTTTACCGGTCCCGCTTTCTCCATACAGGATCACGCTATAGGGTGTAGGCGCCACAAGCCTCATCTGCTTATACAGATCTTTGGTGGAGGGATCTTTACCTACAAGGTATTCATCGGCCTGTTGATTACCGGAGTCTCCCTTTTGCCTCGCCGGACTGACCGGCTGATTATTCCGGGAAGCGCTTTGCTCCTGGGATTTTTTAATCACACTCAACACTTCATCCGGGATCAGTGGCTTGGTTATATAATCAAAAGCTCCCTGCTTAATAATATCAACTGCTGTTTTTATATCCGAATATCCTGTTATAATGATCACCGTAGTGGAAGGCTTTACTGATTTTATTTCGCGTAAAACATCATAACCTTCTTTATCGCCAAGCCTGAAATCACATAAGACTATGTCAGCCTGGTGCTCTTTAAATTTTGAAATCCCAGCATTCCCGTTATATGCCGTTTCTGTTTCAAAACCTTTTCTGTGCAGGAACCTGCTCAGTAAAGTACACATATCCATATCATCATCAATAATTAGTATTCTGCTTGCCATATATAAATTTGTTTTTACAAAAATGCATTGTAAAATTAATCCCTGCCTTACCGGAATTGAGGCGCCTATAAGTTAAAGGATTTCACACTTACAAAAAAATATTGACGGTATAACATCAAAAAGCCACTGAATATACAGTGGCTTTTGAGATGAACCGCCCCATAAAATAGTCTGTTATATAATGTGTTTATTAGATGCTTCAAGAAATATAATAAGCTTTATGATGATCACAGCAGATCTTCTAAAAACAGGTCTTTGAATAATTAAGAAAAACCCTGCCAAATATCCGCCTGCAAGGAATAGCGTCAAATTTAAAAAAACGAGGAATAAAGCCGCCAATATGGGGTATTTATTACCCGGTTGGGTTTTTAAAAAGAGAAAATAAAAAATCGAATGTTTTTTTCTCAAAGTGTAGAACATATTACACATTATTCCATATAAAAATAAGCTTACAAATATTCCTTCGCGGCTGAAACCCTTTACCGGAAAGCATTTTGTTAGTGCCGAATATTTTTGGCAAACTATTTAAACATAGAATAATATTATTCAAATTATTTAAATCTAAAACGTAATCGTATGGGTAACCTCTTATATGTCATAGCCGTGATCCTTGTGATTGCCTGGGCAATTGGATTCCTGGGATATCATGCCGGCGGGCTCATCCACCTTTTACTGGTGATCGCATTGATCGCTGTTCTACTTCGTGTTATCAGGGGTGCGGCAAATTAACCCTGCGAACAAGTCAGGTCAAACACATTTTTAATCTAAACATTGTATTATGGAAAGCTGGAAAATGAAACTTAAAGGAAACTGGAATGAAATAAAAGGGAAAATGAAACAAAAATATGCTTCGCTTACCGACGATGATCTGTTGTATGACGATGGTAAAGATGATGAACTGCTCGGCAGGATACAAAAGAAGATCGGGCAGTCGAAAGATGAAGTGATAAAATGGATTGAAAGCCTGTAATGAAAATAGATATTTCGCCGGTTAACAGTTAATCTTATCCAATGCAAAAGGTTGTCTTCAGGGGCAACCTTTTGTATAAGCTGGTTTTCTTTGCAGAGAAAAATTATATACCAATATGCCGGTTCACCGGAAAAAAATAAAAGCAATCACTTTTACCTATAAAAGAAAGATTTTATTTCCTGCAATAGTGATAGCGCTTATTACATTGCTAAGCTTCGCCATAGTATACTGGAGTGCGATCAAAAAGGGATTTATCAGGCAAAAAGTAAAAGCAACTGTTAGTGAAAAAAGCGACCGGCTGTATTCTATACATTATGAAGACATGGAGCTTGATGAAGTTAATGGGTACCTCTCCGTATCCAATCTTTCCCTGCAATACGATTCTTTGAAATATGCCTCCCTGCAGGGAGAAGATATACCGGCTACACTTTTTACTGTTTCCATTCCTGCCATTAAGGTTACGGGCGTAGAAACACCCAAAGCCCTGATCACAAAACAGATCGTTGGTCAAAAGCTTGAGATCACCAATCCTGTCATTGATATTATTTATACACACAGGGGGAAAAACGCCGGTAAAAGCATCCCCGCAACAGAAGTATATAAGCAGATACTGGGAGAGCTTGAAATGATCAGGATGGACACTTTACTTATAACAGGAGCCAAAATTACTATCCGCGATATGCCATCCGGCAAGCCGAAGCTGCTGATAACAGATACTTATATTCAGCTGAGAGACCTGTCGCTTGACAGCGCTGCCAACCGCGATAGCACAAGGATCCTTTTTTCAAAGCACATTAACATAGATTGCAAATCATTGTCGTGGCTGTCGAAAGACAGGCTCTATACCTACAAGGTTGAGGGTATATCATTTGATATGGACAACAGTTCCGCCCGCGCTGATGTATTCAGGGTCATCCCTCTGCTTGATGAGCATAGTTTTGCAGCCAAAAAGAAAGTACAGGCTGACCGCTATGATATTACGCTCAACAAAATTGAAATTAGCCGCTTGAATTTTTACCATCTCATTGATGAAAAGGTTGAAGCCAATAAGATATCCATATACCGGCCGGTTATCAAAATATACAGGGATATGACCAGACCTCATGATCATAAAAGCAGGATCGGGACTTATCCCCAGCAACGGATTGCGCAAATTCCTTTTCCCGTCAATGTAAAAGCAGTGGAATTAAAAGACAGTTATGTGGAATATAAAGAAAAATCACGCCTGCTGGCAAAAACAGGTAAGGTCAGGTTCCATCACCTGAACAGTTTTTTTTCTAATGTCACTAACATGAGTGAAGAGGGAAATATGCTTACGGCAAAAGTAGATGCAAGGTTTCTTGATATATATCCTGTAAAAACTTACTGGGCTTTTTACCTGAACAACAAAAGAGGCCGCTTCGACGTAAGCGGTCACATGGGACAGGGAAAAGCTGCGGCAGTAAGTCCGGTATCCGTGCCGCTGGGGGGAGTAAGGATAGACCAGGGAATGATCCGTTCGCTGGATTTTGATTTCAGGGCAGACAATTACAGTATGGGGGGAAAAGTGAAGATATTATACGATGATCTTAAAATTTCCATGCTCAGGAAAGATGAAAAAGCCATGGAAAAGAAAAAGCTGGCCAGCATTGGGGCTAACCTGCTGGTAAGAAATAACAATCCTTCCGGTAACAAGCCACCGCGTACAGGCGATGCTTATTTTGAAAGAGATACCACACGTTCCATGCTTCACATGGCGTGGAAAACATTAATGGACGGCGTTGGAAAATCAGTATTAATAACCCATCAGTAAATATCTTTCCGGTATCCGATGTCAGGCATTAAAACTGTGAGGATATAACATTCCTCTTTGAAGCGAAAATTTTGAATATATTTAACCCTCAATTCTAAAAACCACATGATGAAAAAAATTCTCTTTTGTGTTGCAATCACCCTGTTATGGCATATCCTTCCCCTGCATGCACAAAACAGCGGATGGGTCTCTTTGTTCAACGGCAAAACACTTGACGGATGGAAACAAATGGGTGGCCAAGCAAAATACGCCGTGGAAAAAGGAGCTATAGCGGGAACCACAGTACCGGCCACTCCCAACAGTTTTCTTGTTACTGAAAAAGAATACGGGGATTTTGTGCTGGAGCTTGAAGTGAAGTTGCCCGACAGCGCCACCAACTCAGGCATACAATTGAGAAGTCACTTTAACCCAGACGCCAATGATGGTAAAGGAAGGGTATACGGCTACCAGTATGAGCTTGACGGCTCGGCACGGGCATGGACAGCGGGGATCTATGATGAAGGAAGAAGAGGGTGGTTGTACCCGTTGGATCTCAACCCCGCCGCAAAAAAAGCTTTCAGGCAGGGGCAGTATAATAAAGTGAGAGTAGAATGTATCGGCAATACGATCAAAACATGGATCAATAATGTGCCGGCAGCTTACCTTGTAGACGAAGCGGATGCCAGCGGCTTCATTGCATTGCAGGTGCACGGTATAGGAAATTCGCGGAAGCCGGGAGAAACAATACACTGGAGAAATATCCGTATCAAAACCACGGGAATAACACCTGCCGCATTCCCGGCAGGCATATATGTAAAGAACAATGTCCCCAACCAGCTTACAGATTATGAAAAAGCGAATGGCTGGAAGCTGCTTTTCAACGGCAGCAGCGGTGAAGGATGGAGAAGCGCTAAAACCACCTCTTTCCCGGAACACGGATGGGAAATAAAAGACGGGGCGCTTACAGTATTGTCTTCGCACGGTAATGAATCAGCCCGCGGAGGCGATATTATTACCGAAAATAGGTACAGCACATTTGATATCTCTTTTGATTTCAGGCTTACCCCGGGCGCAAACAGCGGCGTTAAATATTTTGTCACTTTATCTGATGGCAATACGGGATCTGCCTTAGGACTGGAATACCAGGTGCTTGACGACAAGCTACACCCCGATGCAAAAATGGGACGTGATGGCGACCGGACGCTGGCATCGCTTTACGACCTTATGACAGCGCATAAGCCCGGTAATGCGGTTCATGCTATTGGTGAGTGGAACACGGGAAGGATAATTGTATATCCCGACAATCACGTAGAGCATTATCTTAACGGCCAAAAAGTATTGGAATACGAGCGGGGATCAGCAGCTTTCAAACAGCTTATTGCTATCAGCAAGTATAAAAACCATGAAAATTTCGGATTGGGGAAAGAAGGGTTTATCCTGCTGCAGGATCATGGGGATGAAGTGAGCTACAGGAGCATTAAGATAAAGGTGAGTGAATAGGCAATAGTGAATGCGGAATCGTGAAAAGTGAGAGGTGAGAGGTGAATGCCTCACATTTATTGTTTACCGTTTCACGTCTCACATTTCACGTTTGACATAGCCCTATTAACTATTCTTAACTTTTTAATGGTTCAAATCCAGTCTTCAGTAATAGCCGTACATTCTTCTCACTTCCAGCACAATGCCTTCGATCTGTGAGTCTTCGCTGACGGCATTATAAGTCTGCTTGAGGCTGCTGCCAAATACCCATGCCACACTTTGCCAGAAGCCGGCGGAGAAGCTTCCTTTGTAATCCTGTATGATATCATAACAGGTATTTCCTGTTTCCCTGGCAATCAGCTTCATCAACACTTTGCCCTGGTATACCGAGAGGTCAGTGAGTGGTTTTGTAAATTCACTGCGGAGCTCTTTCTCCCGGCTTTTAACATATTCCTTTCTCTTATGCTTATCAGGAATGGTAGCAAGATGAGCGCTGATATCATTGAAAACGGCGCCGGCTTTTTTAGCATAAGGATAGGTAACATATACCGCATTGCGGAGCCTCGTCCACTCCCGGAGCGCCCTGCGCTGCTCAGGTGTCAGGCGGAGGTAAACATACACTTCTGAAAGCTCTTTATAGGGAATGGTGTCGCCCTGGTATACTATTGCCTGCACTACGATAGTATCGTTAGGCCCATACTTGTTTTGCGAGCGGGCGGCAGTGAGCAGCACGGCACAGAGTACGGTAAGCAATAACCTGCAATATGATCGGCGCATCAGATCCATTCAGCGATTAAGATATCAAATTAAACGTTTTTTTCAACATTTTGATACGTCATAGACAATAAGGGTAACCCAGCCGCTGCCATAAACATTAAAAATTTAACGAAAATCAGGGAAAATGAAGCGGGGATGGCTGGCTGCGAATGTGAGACGCCAGATGTGAGACGTGAAAGGGCAAACCTGAGATATAAGGAGTAAAACGAGGTGTCCGGGTCTCACCTCTCACGTTTATCGTTTGACGTTTATCGTTCTCACCATTCACCATTGCCCCCGTCCGACTGGCGTCAGCCGGGCGGGTATTCACCACCCTCCCCCTCACCCTCTCACCCTTCTCGCCCTATGCCATGCGCTCATAAAAAAACCGGTGGTCATAATGATCACTCCCAGCCACAACATACCTATAAAGGGGAACTGGAAGGCTTTTAGTGTAATGTATTTCATGACCGCACTTGATTCTTTCACCCCCAGCTCTATCCCGCTTTCTGTCTTATTCACCTGCAGTACAAGGCTTTGCGACATTACCGTGTCCAGCTTTGGCAGTGGCGCCTGGTCTTTGCTGAAAAGCGCCGGGGAAGCTTTATAAGTCCTGCCGTCTGAGCTGTATACGGTAACATCCGCCAGCCAGGCGCTGTCCACCAGCGGTAGATCTTTATTGGTATTCTTATTGGCTTCAATTACCTGGTTCACCACGATAAACCCTTTGGAGTAAAATACAGTATCGCCTGCTTTTACCGGGCGGTTTTTGAAGCTTGCAGTATCCTTAATGCTTGACGGGTCAGGCATGGAAGTGATAAAAGTAAAGATATCCTTATTCCAGTAATGGCGCGAATCCGGGTTTGCAGACAGGCTGGTTCTCCCCCCCTCCCCTTTTACCAGAAAAGCATCGGGATAGAGGTTGAAATGTTCCTTTATTTCGCCGGAAGCAGAATCCTTCCTGACATAATTCACTCTGAAGTACAGCTTTTCATCTCCGGGGTGCGTGGAGTCGCCCTGGTAGGTGACCGTATATTTGCCCATCGGGGTAGGTACTCCCTGGATAAGCGTTACATTTTCCAGCCCGCTGTCTTCCTTGCCTTTGGGATCTATCAGTCCCGGGATGATTATACCGGTACGATTAATGGATATTATTTCTTTCTTTGAGGAAGTGATCAGTATGGCTACCAGCACCATTCCGAAGCCAAGATGCGCTACAGAGCCTCCCGCTGCTTTTAATCTGCCTTTTAATCCGGACCAGATATAAGCCGCATTGGCTATTACGGCATATACTGCCGCAAACAGGGCAAGATGTATGGCGCCAAGATAGCCTATGCCGTATTTGTTATAAGTAATACCGCCGAAAGCGCTTACGGCTACCGATATTATCAATGCTACCACCGTAGGGACAATAAGCTTTTTCATCCAGAATGAACGGGGTGTCTGCTTATACCTCAGGTATTGGGTAATGGCGGTCAGCAACCCGAGCACTACAGCGATCAGTATCATTACCCTGTTGTATATGTATTCAGGATCTTCGCCTATAGCCTTCTGTGTGCCGAATATTTTATTCAACACCGGCAGGGAAGTGTAGAAAGTAATATACGCTGCCGCTATAAAAAACACCAGCGCCCCCACAAACATCCAAAACTCCCTGGAAGATATATCTTCCTCTTTTTTCAGAACGGGGATATGCTTTTGATTCTTAAAATACATGATGATATACAGCGCTGCAAAAGTGCCCATCATCAGGAGAAGATGCCAGAACAGGGAATCGCCTTCCCCGGTGAAAGAATGAACAGAGGTATCTCCCAGGACACCGGTACGGGTGAGGAAGGTAGAATACAGCAGCAATAAAAAGTTTAAAAATAAAAACCAGTACGCGGCTTTGGAAGAATAGCCGGTAGACTGGTTCACCAGCATTACATGAATGCCGCCCACCAGTATAAGCCAGGGCACCAGTGACGCATTTTCTACGGGATCCCATGCCCAATACCCCCCAAAGGTAAGGGACTCATAGGCCCAGGCTGCTCCCATCATGATCCCTATACCCAGCATTGCGGCGCTGAACAATGCCCAGGGCATAGCAGGCCTGATCCAGCCCGAAAAATCTTTTTTCCAAAGGCCCGCAAAGGCAAAAGAAAAAGGAAAAATGGTAGACGCAAATCCCAGGAATATCACCGGGGGATGAATGGTCATCCAGTAATTCTGCAATAATACGTTGAGCCCGTTGCCGTCGCGCCAGTATTTGCTGAGGTATTGAGGATCCTGGAAAATGGGGGCTGACGCAAAAGGCATTTCGTTGCGCACCAGCACAAAAGGACTGCTCCCGATCTTGACATCGAAAAAATAGATCCCCACTAAAAAGCTCGCGAGAAATACCTGCCCCAATGAAACAAGGGTCATTACGGGAGCTTCCCATTTCTTTGCCGTGGCTATCACGATCAGTCCGAGTATACAATGCCAGAAATTCCACAGCAGGAAGCTGCCTTCCTGTCCTTCCCATATACAGCTCAGGAGGAACTTCACCGGCAGGCTGCGCTTGGAATGCTTATAGGCATACAGGTATTCGAAATAATGATTGTATACAATAGTATAGATGAGGGCAAAAATGACAATCACCGAAACGGTCTCTATAAAAAAAGATATTCTTGCCAGCTTCTTCCATGAATTGTGCTCTTCCGGATTGGATGCCCGGGTAGCTTTAAAAAAGGAAAACGTTGCCACTAAGGAAGCCGTAAAAGATAACAGGGCAAAAAAATGCCCCATCTGTCCTATCAGTAAATGTTCGCCCTCGTATACCATGACCGTTTAATAATCCTGCATTTTATGTTCTAAATCTTTTTCCTGGTGTGCAGGATCATCTTTGTATTTGGAGGGACATTTGAGTAAGATCTCTTTGCAGTCGAACACCTCGCCATTCATTTTGCCTTTAAGCACTATTCTTTCGCTCGTTTCAAGCTCCGGTGGTTTGGCGCTGTGGTAAACTACTTTTGTGTGTCCGCCAAGACTGTCTACCGCATAAAAAGCCAGGTAGTTGGGGTTTTCTACCGGGTTGTACTCTATTTGTTTTGACCTGTCCAGTTTGGCGATCAGGTGAATATATTGTCCCTGCTTTTGGCGGGCTGAAGCAATAGTATCATAAGTGGTAAGATCTTTGGACATGGTCACCAGCATGTAGGCTATGGCAGCAGCGATCAGTACCAGGGCTATAATATGCGTTCTTTTCATGTTGGAAATCCGGTTGAATCCCGCAAAATTAACTCAAAAATCAACTCATCTTATATATGTTTATAGTTAATATCCCCGCTTGCAACTTTATATGCCCCAAGGTCGTTTTATAACAGGGTTTTGTGCCGGTAATACGAAAAACGGCCCTAACTTGCACCGCTTTTGGAATAACTGATAATTCAGATCATGGACCTTTCAAAATTTGATCCCAACACATCAGGTAACCCCAATTACAATATTTTCGGGCTGCCTTTTACAGAAGAAGAGGCGCGCCTGGTAATATTGCCCGTGCCCTGGGAGGTTACGGTGAGCTATCTTGCCGGTACGGCCCGTGCCCCCGAGCGGATACTTAAAGCAAGTTTACATGTTGATATATTCGACGTTGATATTTACGACGGATGGAAACAGGGGTTTTTCCTGCGTGAGCCCGATAAAAAAATTTTGCTGAAAAGCGATTACCTCAGGAAAGAATCCGAGCTGTACATCAATTATATCTCGCATGGCGAAAAGCTGGATGATAACCGGTTCATGTGCAAAACCCTAAGGGAGGTAAATGAAGGTTGCGAATTCCTTAACGGATGGGTATATGAACAGGCTAAAGCATTGCTCAATAAAGGCAAGCTGGTAGGGATACTTGGCGGCGATCATAGCGTTCCGCTCGGGTTTTATAAGGCTATTGCAGAAAAATATGGTGAATTCGGGATTCTGCAGGTGGATGCCCACTGCGATCTTCGCAAGGCTTATATGGGGCTGAAATATTCCCACGCTTCCATAATGCATAATGCGCTCGCGGAAGTGCCCGGGATTGTAAAGCTGGTGCAGATCGGTGTAAGGGATTTTTGCGAAAGTGAATGGGAATATATACAGCAAAGCAATAACAGGGTGGTGACCTACTTCGACAAAAAGATCAAGGAGCTGCAGTATGAAGGACATAACTGGAATGTCATTACGCAGCAGATCATTGACAATCTGCCTCCCAAAGTATTCATCAGCTTTGACATAGACGGGCTCAACCGGACACTATGCCCCCATACCGGTATGCCGGTGCCCGGGGGTTTTGAAGCGGAACAGATGTTTTTCCTGTTCAAGAAGATCCTGGACAGCGGGCGTAAAATTATCGGCTTCGATCTCTGCGAAACAGGCGTGAGCAGCAACGAATGGGATGAAAACGTGGGCGCAAGAGTGCTCTTCAAATTGTGTAACCTAACTGTGGCAAGCAACTGATGGGTAATTCAAAAACAAAGACCACTGACCTGTTCCAGTATGTGCTGATCATAAAAAAGGAAAAGCCGGTAAATATTGATTATATCAGTATTTTTCTCTGCCTTATTTCTTTCCTGTTCTTCTTGTTTTTTTCCTATACCACCAAAAACTTTGCAACTATCTTTTTCTGGGGAAGCCTGCTGATCCCCGCAGCCTTGTTCCGCACGTTATGGATAAAGCGGAAACATAACCGGGGAGTCACTTTTAAGCATCCGCTCCTGCTCACTGGGTTTATATGGCTTTGGATACCGGGGCTGCGCTGGGTATTTATTTTTTTTATCTTCTTTGTATTGTTCGATCACCAGTCGAGGCAGCCGCTTGAGATCGGGGTTTCGGACGAGCAGATCGTCATTAACACTTTTTTCCGTAAAAGATACCAGTGGAGCGAACTATCGAATGTTGTGCTGAAGGATGGTCTTTTTACCATGGATTTCAGGAACAATAAGCTGTTGCAGCGGGAAATCGTTCCCGGGCGGGAACGCATAGATGAAGCTGCTTTCAACGAATTTTGCAAAGAACAATTATCATGAATTCATTTGAAGAGGGAAAAGTATTGCTGATCAACAAGCCGCTGCGATGGACATCCTTCGATGTGGTAAGAAAGATCAGGAATGCCGTTAAAATAAAAAAAGTAGGGCATGCCGGTACATTAGATCCCCTGGCTACAGGACTGCTGATCGTATGCACGGGAAAGTTTACCAAAAAGATCAATGAGTATATGGCCAGGGAAAAGGAGTATACAGGCACGTTTTCGCTTGGGGCCACCACTCCTACTTACGACCTTGAAAGCGAGCCGGAAAATATTCAGTCAACAGCAGCCCTTTCCGAGGCAGCAATTATTGCGGCAACGCGTAATTTTTGTGGTGAAATACTGCAGGTTCCACCTGTGCATTCTGCTATCAAAAAGAACGGGAAGCCCGTATACCTGCTTGCCCGCAAAGGAATAGATATTGCGCTTGAGCCGCGCAGGATCACTATTAAGGATTTTACCATTACTGCCATAGATATGCCGGTAATACATTTCAAAGTCACCTGCAGCACCGGTACCTATATCAGGAGCCTCGCCCATGATTTCGGCGCAGCCCTGGGATGCGGCGCTTACCTGAGCAGCCTGTGCCGCACAAGGATCGGCGAATTTGGAATCGGGGGTGCCATGACCATGGAACAGGTCATTGGTATGATTGAGCAGGAAAAGACAGGCAGCGTTGATCGTGAGACGTGAAACGATAAAGGAGAAATATTTCAAATTTCACTTTTGACATCTCACGTATCAGATCATACCTTTCGATCTTTTTTATCTTCCCCTCCCACATATCCTGCCAGCAAAGTGGTGCAAAATCCCAGCATTGCTATCAAAGCAAACGACCATCTTAAATTTAAAGCCTGTGCAATAAAACCTATTACCGGGGGACCAAAAAGAAAGCCAAGATAACCCACCGTAGAAACAGCAGCCAGCGCCACTCCCGATGCCACCTTGCCTGATCTGGCTGCGGCGCCATATACCAGTGGTACTACAGAAGATACGCCCATGCCTGTAAGCAAAAAACCTGCTGTTGCAGTTATGATATAAGGGAATATGACTGAAAGCATCAATCCTGATGCAATTAGTATCCCGCTCATCCCGATCATATTTTTTTTCCCAAGCTTTGTTGAAAGCCGGTCTCCGATAAACCTTCCTCCAGCCATAGTGGTCATGAACGCCACAAAGCCGGATGTAACCAACGCCGGAGGCGCCTTTACTTCTTTTGCAAAATATACACCGCTCCAGTCGTACATTGTTCCTTCACAAACCATACAGCAGAAAGCGATCAGCCCCAGCTTAAGCAGGTAGCTGTCAGGCTTCGCAAAAACAGGCGCTTCACCTCCCGCATGTATGTCTTTTTCGAGCAGGAACTTATATGCGCCCCATACCAGCAGATATATGATACCGGCAATGATGCAAAAATGCAAAAAGGGCGGGATCACATAGCGGACCATGAGCGTGCCGGTAGCGGCCCCGGTAAAGCCGGCAAGGCTCCATACGCCATGGAAAGATGCCATGATAGAACGATGATAGAGGTACTCCACTCCTGCGCCCTGCGTATTCATTGATATGTTGAGCAGGTTGCCGCCAAACCCAAAAAGAAATAATAATGCAACCAGTTGCCAGAGGCTTACCGTCAGGCCGAGCAATGGAAGTGTAGCGGCATATAGCAATACAGCGGCAATGGCAATTTTCCTGCTTCCGTATTTTGCCACCAGAAAACCGGAAACAGGCAAGCCGACAATCAGTCCTACCGGGAGAGCTAAAAGCACGCCTCCCAACGCAGCTTCGTTCAGCCCCAGCTTCACCTGTACCTGTGGTATCCTTGATGCCCAGCTCGCAAAGCAAAAGCCGGCGCAAAAGAATAAAATGCTTGTTGCCATGCGCGCTGCGCGTGCCGCGGAACTTTTTGCTACGAATGATAACATACAGATGAAAGATACAGATATTGAAGATAGGCAGAAAAGAGAATGGGCAATCGAAGATTGGAATCAGGTATTTTGATCATAGCCTCTTAATGGTTTAATATCGGTTTTAATCTTTACCAGTAACTGGATAAGCCGCCTCTTTTTGCCCGGTTCCGCCGAAGGCGGAATTGAAAAAATGCGTAGCATATTTTTTCAAAGGACAAAAAGCAGCGGTGTTCCAGTTACGCAGCCCGCCGGCTGCAGAGGCAAAAAGCAATGAATTAAAACGAACATGTTAGTACATAAAACCCCGGCATGAAAAATAGTACTGAATTTTCGCATTGGATTGAAATTCCGTGCGGGAATATGTGATCGGGCCGATGACTCTGGGACGCAGAGCTACGGGCCGTAGGCTCGGTAGCATATTGTTCCCACGGATTTCAATCCGTGGTACATTTCCGCTTGCGAAAATTATATATATCCTCAAGCAGAAAACACCAGTTACAAAAACAAAACACTCTTGCACGTATTCGATCCCGCCTTCATACTGTATTGATCTAAATGCCCCGAACGTTCGGGGTCGGCGGGAGAGAAATCTGCTGAACAATAGTGCAGAGGTTGAGCAGTAGTACATTTGCCGGGCAGATTTCTCCCTCGTAAGAACTTGCATTAAACTATTCTGTCCGTTGGCTCGGTCGAAATGACGAGCGTACTGATAATTTTGTAGCTTTCGCGATAATTCAGGATTAAAGCGGTAAATCTTTTTATATTTATTTTTGGTAAATATACCAGCATATACTACTGTTATGTTAAGACTATTGTGGCGTAAACAATTGTGAGACGTGAAAGGTGAGATGTGAGATTTTCACGTTTAACTTCTGACGTTTCACGATTAACATAGCACTACATCATTTTAACCAATCATCAATATATCATGCCCATTTCCCAAATCACTGAAGTCATTACAAGGCTGGATGAAATTGTACAGCAATGCCGTTCCTCGCAGAGCAGGATGGGCTATTTTGCCGCGCTGTATAAAAGGATGACCATGGCGGTAAGCGAAGGTATCCTGCAGCATGCATTTGAAGACGGCGACAGGATGAACCGCCTTGACGTAGTGTTTGCACAACGTTATCTCGACGCCTTTGATGCATATAACAACGGTAGCGCCTGCAGCAATTCATGGAAATTTGCATTCGACTGCTGCAGGACAAACGACCTGATCGTGATACAGCATCTGCTGCTGGGCATTAATACACATATCAATCTTGATCTTGCCATAGCATCGGCAACAGTAGGGCCGGGAGACGCTATTAACGGGCTGGCAAACGACTTCAACAGGATCAACTCCGTAATTGCATCGCTGGTAGATGATGTGCAGGAATCACTGAGCCGTGTGTGGCTGCCCATGCGCCTGCTCGGAAAAATTGCCAATGGCAGGGAAAAAGCGGTGCTGAATTTCAGTATTGATAAAGCCAGGGAGACTTCGTGGTGTAACGCCCTGCTGCTGGCTGCAATGGATGAAGCGCAACAGGGCATGTATATACAGCAAATGGACCAGGTAGTATACACGCTGGCACAGGGCATCCGGTCGCCCGGGCCACTGGCAGAAATGCTGGTAAAAACAATCCACGCCACTGAGTACGACGATGTATCAAGAAGCATTCACCTGATTGATACTGCTTTGGTAGCGTGACAGGCTATTGGGGCAACTGAAATACAAGCGGCTGCCTTCGATAGACCTTTACCAGTTTCCCGTCCTGGTGAGCGGGCCTCCATTTAGGCGAATCTTCTATCAGCCTTATAGCTTCTTCATCAAGAGAGTATTCAATGGATCGTATTATCCTGATATCACTCGTGGTACCGTCGGTATTTACTACAAACTGCAGCATCAGGCTCCCCTCTTTTCCCAGCTTTCTGGCCCTGTCGGGAAAATTGATATTTTTTTGGATATATTTGATCCAGTCCTCTATTCCTCCCTTGAAGGTGGCTTCTACTTCTCCAAAATGCTTTTCGTCCTCATATTTCTTCCTGTTCTCTTCTTTTTCCGCTTCTATAGCTGCAATATCCATACTGGTCACCAGTTTATCCATTTCATACTTTTCTTTTTTCCACAGGCTGAATGAGTCGGTATAAAAATACCACCACCCATTTTTTCTGCCTTCAAAAGTATAGCCCGAAGAATCCATTCTCCCGTCGGGACCATAAAAAATAAACTCTCCATGCGGAGTAGTAGCCTCCTTGTCTTTATAAGTTTCGACTGACATCAACGGTCCATCATAGTGATAGTATTTCCACTCGTAAGCGGTATCGCCCAGCTTTTGGAGGCATCCCAGGTATTTTGCATCTTCAGGCTTGCAGCCTTTCCAATTTTCATCAAAAACATAAAAAGACACATTGTTTTTGTTTGATTTTTGGGCATGAAGGTTGATAACAGATAAGAATAAAGCAAGTACAAGCAGTGTTCTCATAAATTGTGTATTATTATTAGCAAATTATAGTATTTATATATGATTTCAAACATAAAAAACCTCCGTATGTTACATTCAACAACCAGGCAACTGATGGTGGCAACAGTAGCTGTATTACTTCTTCCGTTGCTTTCAATGCATATCCCTTCACGTTCAGCCAATGCCTTATCGCCACTGAACGGTGCATGGCAAATTGAGGAAGGAGATCACCAGCAACTGCTGCTCATTGCAGACGGATATTGTATGCTCTCCGCTTTTAACATACAGGACAAAAAATTTAAAGGCAGCCGGGGTGGTTCTTTTACCGTAACAGACAAAGAAATCGTATTAAAAACAGAATTCAACAGCAATGATAAATCTGCTGTAGGTAAAATAAACAGATATGCCTGCCAGGTGGAAGGTCAAACCCTTATTACCAACCTTACCGGCAGCCGCCAGGAGTGGAAGAGAGTGGATGACGGTAAAAGCCTGCTTGCCGGCACCTGGCGTATTACGCAACGTAAGCAGGACGATAAGATGGTAGAAATGCCACTCCGGGCAAGGCGCACCTTAAAGCTCCTGACCGGCAACTACTTCCAGTGGGCTGCCATCAATATTGAAACCGGGGAATTTGCAGGCACAGGCGGAGGAAAATATACTTTTGAGAACGGGAAATATACCGAGCATATATCATTTTTTTCCCGCGATGCATCAAGGGTGGGTATGTCGCTGAGCTTTGATGACAAACTTGAAGACGGCAACTGGATACATACCGGCCTCAGCTCCAAAGGCGATCCTATCTATGAAATCTGGTCGAGGATGAAGTAAATGCAAGGTTGCCAACCTTTAATAAGATTATCGTGAAAAGTGAGAGGATAAAGGTGAAAGGCATGTTTCACATCTCACCTTTCACGTTTGACATAGCTCCTAACACTCGCAGTAATCGGGAGAAAAAATACCGTTCACCGCAACAACAGACGATACAGGGATCTCCAATCCGCCCTCTAATTGCAGAGAAGGCTGTCCTGTTCCTTCGTTTATGCCCAGTATCAGGCCTTCAAAACGGGTTAATCCTCCGTCATCATACAGCATGGAGGCTTTGGTCTGACCGGTATATAATTCTTTCAATATCTGGAAAAAACTTTCTTTGTTATTAAGTGTTATACGTGTGTCCATAACCGAAAAGTTAAACACCTTAAAATTATCAGCCTGTTGTGCAAAGTTAGTAATAACGTCAGACATGAGACGTTAAACGTGAGGATCTCACATCTATCGTTTGTCATTTCACGTTTGACATAGCACTAGCTCTTTATACCCCTCCATTCCTGTGGTGTTACGCCATACTCCTGCTTAAACACTCTTGCAAAATACCCCGGATCATTGTAGCCGCTATCCAGTGCAACGGAGGCAATGCTGTTGGCAGGATCCTGCAACAATTCCTTTGCCTTTTTAAGCCGGATCATCCTGATGAATTTGTTGGGGGAATATCCGGTCAGGGCTTCCAGCTTGCGGTGCAGTTGCGAATGGCTCATGAAAACCTGTTTACACAATTGCTCTACCGTGAAACCGGTATCCGTTAAATGTTGCTCTACCGCTTCTCTTACCTTTTTCACAAAACTATCTTCTATGGCATGATCGCTTATTTTATCAGGAACGTTAACCGCCTCCATAGGCGCAGCTTCATATATACCTGCCTTTTTAAGATAATACCGTTGCAGGTTTTTACGCATCTCCAGCAGCTTCTTTATCCTCACCAGCAACTCATCCCTGTTAAACGGCTTTTCCAGGTATGCATCGGCGCCCTGCTGCAGCCCTGTTATTTTGCTGCCTGCATCAGCTTTTGCCGTAAGTATGATCACGGGGATATGGCTGGTACTTTCATTATGGCGCAATTTGTTCACCAGCTCAAAGCCATCCACATAAGGCATCATCACATCGGTAATGATAAGGTCAGGGATCATATCTTTGGCTATATCAAACCCTTCCCTTCCATCCTTACCAACAGCGAGCCTGTAATCAGCAAGGCAGGATGCAGTATAGGCAACTACATCAGCATTATCCTCCACCAGCAATATCAATGGTGCGCTTATATTTTTATCGTCATTATCTGCAACAGGCATATTGAAATCAGGTAGTAGTACGGATGCCTGATTTTTAAAATCATACGGCGCCGGTTTTTCTGCTGCAGCCACTTTCTTTAACGGTAGCGACACCGTAAACTCGCTGCCCTTAAAGGCGCCGGCCGGAGGGCTTTTTACCGCTATCTCTCCATCCATCAGCCTGACCAGCTCTTTTGTCAGTGCGAGTCCAATGCCCGTGCCTTCGGTTTTGCGGGTATGACTATTGTCTAACTGATAAAAGCGGTCAAAAACATATTGCAACTGGTCTCCGGGAATACCTATTCCCGTATCCTTCACTTTAATGATCAATGCAGAATGGTCGCTGTCATTGGGCAGGGAATTTTCCATTACATTAATATAAATATTCCCTTTTTCGGGTGTGAATTTGATAGCATTGGAAAGGAGGTTGGATATGATCTGTCTTAATTTCTCCCTGTCAAATTCCATGTACAAAGCATCAATATCCGTTAAAAAATGTAGCTGCTTTTGCTGGCTTTCAGCAAGTGAATGAAAAGATTCAACTATATAACGCAGAAAATGAATGACATCTCCGTGCGATAACTGCAATTGCATTTTACCTGTTTCGAGTTTGGAGAGATCCAGCAGCTGATTCACCAGGTTCAGCAGGTTGCGCCCATTACGCAGGATCATATCCATGCGGGTATCAAATTGCTCTGCGGGCTTTTCTACAACCTGCTGGGCCATGCCCAATATGACGGTAAGGGGTGTTCGGAATTCATGGGTTATATTGGTATACAACTGTGTTTTTATGGTATCTAATTCTTTTACTCTTTTGGCTTCTAACTGTTCATAGTTTAACTGCGATTGCAATTTTGCCTTATTCACATTAAACCTCAGATAAGCGCGTATAGCTAATGCGATCAACAATGCATACAGCATATATGCCCACCAGCTTCGCCACCAGGGAGGTAATACTTTTATTTTCAGTTCCGCTATTTTATTGCTCCACACGCCCTGGCTGTTACTGCCCTGCACTTTAAAAACATAATTTCCTGCAGGTAAATGAAGATAGGTCGCTGTCCGGCGCGTGCCGCTTTCTGTCCGGTCTTTATCTATGCCTGATAGCTGATAACGATACTTGTTATGCAAGGGATCTCTAAAATCGAGCGATGAAAATTCAAGCGTCACTACATCCTGCAGATGGGTAAGGGTGATAGAAGCCGTTTGTTCGATGGTTTCTTTCAGCAGTCCCGTTTCATCGCCGGGAGTTATATTTTTATTACCTATCTGTATGCCTGTGATAAATACATTGGGCGTAAAACCTGCGGACAGTACTTTTTGCGGGTCAAAGATATTCAGCCCGTTCACCCCTCCAAATGCGAGATTGCCGTTGGATAGTCTGGCAAATGCATTCGTGTTAAATTCATCGGCCTGCAATCCGTCGCTGGCGCTGAATATCCTGAATACCGGTTCCTCCTCTTTGTTACCCGCAAGCATACAGAATAACCCTTTATTGGTGCTGCCCCAGATATTACCTGCTTTATCGGCAAGCACACCATAGACCACGTCATTGGGCAGTCCCTGCTTAGTGGTATAATGAATAAATTTCCCCGTTGATTTTTGCATCCGGTTCAGCCCGCCGCCCTTGGTGCATATCCATAAATAATCCGCGTTGACCGGGTCGTCCATGAACCATGAAACATAATTATAACTAAGCGAATTGCTGTTGCCCGGAATATTTTTAAACCATTTTACCTGTGGCGTTGTATCATCATCTGCAAATGCTACTCTTGCAAAACCATGTTCGGTAGCCAGCCAGAAAATGCCCTGATCATCTTCATAAAATGCATTGGTTTGGGTAAGCGCCTGCGTGCCTGTATATTGTTTAGTATCTATTACAAACTTTGATATGCTGCCGGTAGCGGGGTCAATCCTTGCGAGCGTACCATTGGCGCCGCAAACCCAGATACGGTGTCTGCTGTCTTCTATCATCGGCTGCAACTGCTCTGTAACCTGAGGGTTCGCCGGCTCGTCGTAAGCAGCCGTTAATTTCAAATCAGCCGTATACCGGCACAGTTTTTTCAGCACGTTCCAATACACCCAGTAGCTGCCATCGTTGGTTTGCAACACCTGGATGTAAGCAGGGGCCGCCGCCACGACAGAGGTAACCGGGCTAACGCGTTCTTCTCCTTCCGGGGTTAATAATTTAGCAGTCCTCCAGCCCTGCACATAAAGCATCCCATTATGCCATACCGCAATCCGCTGCAGACTCATATTGGGCAGCAGGGGATTGAAACGGTTGCCGGCAAGGCGGTATTTGTAAATACCGTGCCCCATTGTTCCTATCCACAATACCCCCGACCGGTCAAGCAGCAGGCATTTAATATTTTGATCCCGTACATCCGTTTTTAAGTTGCGACCATATCCGGCATTGATATTATCCCCGGCTTTTACCCCCGTCAGGTCATAAATATTACATCCCCAGGCTGCCCCGGTTTTGAAGGGAAAATGATCGTCGAATATCAGCCCGCCGCCTGCCCCGTTGCGAAGCAGATTGTGTTGCAACCGGCCGGCAGAATCTATTAAGGCTGTCCTGGTAACCGGGAGTATCCCAAAGCCAAAGGTCTGGCTGAATTTTGCCGACAAAATTCTGCCGGTTTTTTCGATAAGCCGGGTAAACTGATGCCCGTTATATAAAAGTTCGAAACCGGGATTGGAGGGATTGAAAATATAAATGTTGTTGTCGGCTAAGCCGATCCAGATAAACCCTTTATCATCCTTTCCTATTCCCAAAACCGGCTGGTTTCCCGGTACAGTCAATGTAGTTATTACCGGATTTCCACCATCTGGCAGCGAAATAATGCTAAGCCTCCCCCCCTGCGGGTATAACAATATGCGGTCATCGGGCAGTTCCGCCATCGCAGCATCTATCCGGTTGCTGGAAAGACCCGAAGTGTCGCCTTTATTATGAACGATCCGCAAAAACTGCCCGGTCTTCTTATTATATACATTCACACCGCCATCATACGTGCCTGCCCAAAGCCTGCCCTTACTGTCTTCCAGCAGATTGCTTACGGCATTGCTGCTGATGGAAGCAGCATCCTGCGGATCGGTGGTGAATACTTTAAAGCTGTAGCCATCGTAGCGGTTCAGTCCACCCTTGGTAGCAATCCAGATAAAACCATCCCTGTCCTGCAGCATATCATTAATCAGCCCCTGCGAAAGCCCCTGAGCGGTGGAAACGGCTTCAAAACCGGCAATGGTTTGCGCCGGAGCAGCGTTTCCATATATGGAAAAGATGAGCAAAAAAAGGGCGGGAAGACAGCAGCGTTCAGGCATTGCTATAAAGGTAAACACTTGGAGGTATCTATCCACTTATACAACAAAATTTTGTACCTCCGCGAGACGCCTTTGCTCAATTTATCCCATTCCTGCACAATTTATCCTGGTAAAAGACGAAAATGTAGCATTGAATGCCGAAAACATACTCACAGAGCGGCAGCTTACAGCAGAACTTTAGGCACCAATATTTACCGAACGCCTATCGCTCATCCTGCCTGCATCCACAGGTGTATTGTGATCACCCTTGCAGTTGATTCAACAACGCCTGTTTAAGTAAACCTTTCCTCTGTTCCACGTATGTCGCCACTTTAAAAAACTATTACAATGAAAAAGTCATTATTTCTCTTCGCCTTCGCGTTTTTGTACATCATAGCTTTTGGACAGAAAAAGAACAACGGAACCATATACATAGACCATCCGGCAATTGCTGTGGTAGACGAATTTGAAAAAGCCACCGTAGCCGGCGATTCGGCTAAAATTGCCGGCTTTTTAACGGATGACTTTAAATCGTACAATGGCACAACGACCAGCTTAAACGATCCGGCAACTGATAAAACGGCTTATTTGAACAATATTCTTCGTTACAGCAGGGAGATGGATTATTTTGCCATAGAACAGATTCCGGGCTCCTATCCCGATGCCCTTGAGTACAAAAAAGATAACAAGGATGGCGAAACCGTAGTGCAAGACTGGCTGATGGTGAAAGGCGTGCATAAAGCCACCGGCGTAAAATTAGATGCCGCCGCCCAGCGCATTTACTATCTTACCAAAGACAATAAAATAAAAAAGATCATTAACTACAGCAACGGGAAGGTCATTGATGAGATATTTGCCAGCTTTTCTGACCGCACCAACGGAAAAATTTACAACCACCACGAAAATATTAATACCATACGCAAGGCCGTATATGCTTTTGAAAAAGGCGATGTGGATAAAAGCCTGAGCTTCTTCAGCGATGAAGCAAGGGTGTATGATATCAACATCGAATGGGGCAAATATTTTACCAAAGCAGAAACCAAAGCCAACTGGCAAAAATTCCTAAATGATTTTGAGATCAAAAATATAGATATGGTTGGCTATCCCGATTACCTGGAATACGAAATGGACAATGGCCGGGAAGTGCTGTCGTGGTGGAAATTTAATGTAGTGCGGAAAGCAGACAAAAAAGCAATTGTATTTCCAATACATATCAGCAGTGGCTTTGATGAAAAAGGAAAGATCGTTTCGCAGATCATGTATTACAGTATGTCGTTATTGACACAGAAATGAACGTCCTGTACAGACCTATAAGGTTTTTAAAACCTTATAGGTCTGCGTTGAGGAAAGTCAGATAAAATAGACAAATGAATATATCATGAAAAAAATTATAGCTTTTATTATACTCCTTGCCTTTGCAGCCTGTAATAGTCATACATTAACAAACGATAGCAGCCCCGCTACTAAAACTGATAGCAGCAAAGCTGAGGTATTGTATCCCTATCCTATCGGGTATTCATCAAAATTTGAATTTGCCGACCCGGAAAACAGTAAAATGGTCCTTGATTTATGGAAAAGCTATGATAATAATACGTTAGATAATGTAAAAGATCATTTTGCCGATACGGTAGAAATGATATTCCCGGGATTCAGGATGCGTGCAGGCAGGGATAGCATTATAGCAACTGCAAAAACCGGGAGAAATATGTCTAATTCCGTCATCAGTACTGTTGATGTGGTAATGTCAGTGAAAAGTACCGATAAAGGCGGCAATTGGGTATTGGTATGGGGAAATGAAATGCGCACCGATAAAAAGAACAATACAGATACTGTAGCCATACATGAAGTATGGGGATTGAATAAAGACGGTAAAATAGAATTTATGCAACAGTATGCAAGTAAAAAGTAAATGAAATACACCAAACCGGTTTACATTTTTTTTCTCATAATGCCCATGGGGATCAGCCAGGGTTTTGTAACGGTAACATTACCTTTTCTGCTTACAAAAAATGGGTTTCCTGTGGCGCTCACAGCAGGTATTGTTGCCATAGGACTTTCAGCGAACCTGTGGCGTTTTGTGTGGGGACCTGTAGTAGATCTGTCGCTCAGTTTGCATAAATGGTATTGGCTGAGCTTATTGGCATGCATCGCTTCGGTGATGTTGCTTTGTTTTATTCCGTTTACTGTAAAAAGCGCCACTTTACTTTCCATAATTGTATTTGTATCCCAGGTGTCAGGCACCATTACCCTGCTGCCCATTAATGGCCTGATGGCCAAGCGCATCAGGGAAAATAAAAAGGGAGCAGCCTCCGGGTGGTACCAGGCAGGAAGTCTTGCAAGTACCGGCATTGGAGGAGGCGGCGGCTTGTGGCTTGCCACGCATTACAATCTTATTTTAGCAGGTATTATACTGTGTGCTGCATCCATATTTTTTGCAATGGCTATGCTTTTGACCCAGGACATCCCATACCTGAAGGAAAAAACAATAGCGCATGAAGTAAAAGGAATGGGCAGGGATACTTTAGCCATGATAAAATCACCTGTAGCATTGTTTGTGATGTTACTTATTATTATGCCGATTGGTACCGGCGCTATGGCAAATTTATGGTCGGCAGTAGCGAGAGACTGGAAAACAGATGCAGATACCGTTGTACTTGTAACCGGACTGTTATGCGGCGGTGTAAGCGCTGTGGGCTGCATAGCGGGAGGTTTCATCGCAGACCGCTGGGGCGTTTGGAATGCCTACCTTGGTATTGGGATTATTTGTGCATTGGTCACTGTTTTAATAGCTTTGCTCCCTTACCGCCCGGCAACCTATATCTCCGGTGTGCTCGTTTACGGATTTTGCACCGGGTTGATTTATGCTGCCTATACCGCCGTAATCCTTTTTGTGATCGGCAAAAGACATACGGCCACCAAATTTTCTTTGATGTCGTCATTCGGTAATTTGCCGGTAGTATATATGACCACTTTTAACGGATGGACACATGATAAATTTGGCAGCAGGTATATGCTTATCGCAGAGGCCGTAGCAGGGATAATATTTGTAATAATTTTCTTCATTGTGCTGCAACAGATGAAGCAGAAAAATATGATCCCGGTTCTTGTTGAATAACACCTACTATTCCCCAACTTATTGTCAGCCCCATTCCATCGCGAGGCTGATCTAGGTTTGTTTTCTCATGATACGCGTTCAAAAAACGCAATCGGCTTCTTTTCCAGGAAGCCTTTTTTTGCTGATTTTGTTGTATATTTTAGTGCTGTTTATCCAATAGCACTAACGCGTTTCAAACGCACATCTTTTGAGAAAGGTACCGGTTGTTGCAGCAATTGTATACGTTATATTTTCAGGATTTGCTTTGAGGAACCGTCCCTTGAATACCGGTGGCCGGCGGACTTCCAGGTAATTGAAGCGCTGTTGAATGTGAGACGTGAAATGTGAGACGTGAAACATTCTTTCACCTTTATCTCCTGCCTGCCGTGCTTACGGCAGGTAAACCGGTAGGCAAGTCTCACTTTCCGCGATAATACACAGGCATAATTTGCCTGACTGAACACTACCATTCCCGCGCCAGCCATTGATAAAACCCCGGAAATGAGAGTCCCCAGTACCATTGCCCGTGTCTTCCTTCGGGATTGACAACGCGTTTTATTTCAGGTTTTATTTTCTTTTGTAACGCGTCTATTGTCAAATCCACATCAGCAGACATTTCTACAAAGCTACCGTCAGGCTTTCTCCTGTTCTCATTGCCACCGCCGTAAAAATAATAACGCTGTGTCGTATAGGCTTTACCTGGTCTGGTGACAGATATTTCCTTATAAATATTTTCTTCGTCCAGCCAGATGGAAGGAGAGAATACGCCGAGTGCGCCAAAGACATCGGGGTACAGCAATCCTGCATATAATGTGAGCAGCCCGCCCATTGAGCTGCCAGCCATAAAAGTGGCGGACTGCCCCGGCAATGTACGGTAGTGCTTATCAATACAGGGCTTGAGCGTTTCTACTATAAACCTGAGGTAATCCCTGCCATATACCGTATCGTACCGGCGGTTGGGGTGTATATAGTATTCCCTGATACGCCTGTCCTTATCTGCAGCATGATCTATGGCCACTACAATGCAATCTTTCCCCGACCGGTCAATGGCTTCATCCACACCCCATTCCACCGGTCCGGTCCTTCCTTCTGAAGTAGCTTCATCAAAAAGGTCCTGCCCGTCGTGCATATACAATACCGGGTATCTTTTGCCTGAGCTGCCATAATTTTCAGGGAGGTATACCCGGATACCGCGGTATTCCTTCAACTGTGGCATAAAAAATGCGCTGTCCATAAGATGCACCTGCGGTGAAGCGGTAGAAACAGGATGATCGTCGCGCCAGGCATGTATAGCGGTATTGATAACGGTATCGCTCCTGATAATAACCTGATGCGGATTTACCAGCCTGCCTTCCGTAGTACATTCCAATTTTTGCCAGTTGCCCCGGTTGAATTTAAACTCCAGTAATCCATCATGGATGTTATTTAGCACTATTGTATACGTTCCGCTGCTGCTTTTCTGCATTTGCAATGCAGCCTGCGCAGGTATCCATCCGTTGAAATTACCGGTAATAAATACAGGCTCTTCTGCGTGCTGGTCTGGCAGTTGGGCAATTTCTATCGTAACTATATGTTGGGCATAAGCTATCTGCAAAATCAGGCAAAGGAACAGCGGGCTCTGACACAACAGCTTTATACCGGGATGACTCATAAAAACATGACTAAATTTGAGGAGATAACTCCTGTTGGAGCACCTGTTTCTTCTGCACCGGTTTTTTCTTTTTTCTTCCCCGGTGCCACCATATCAGGAAACCGGTAATGGGAAGCGATGTACAGATTAGACCGCAAATAAATGTGAACAGCTTGCCAACAGGGCCCATCCATGTTCCCATGTGGAGTTGCCATATATAATTTTCAATATATTCACCTTTCAGCCCTTTGGCCGGGATATGGATATCTTCGCCGGAATATTTATCAATAAAGGCAAGCCGGGAGTTTTCAACACTTTTCAATCCAAGTTTTGTGCCTGTATTTACCAGGAAATAACCGGCAGAATCAAGTCTGTACAGCCATATACGTCCTGCGTTTTGTCCCGGGTGCCTCTTAAATTCCTGCTCAAGAGTAGTATTCATGGCTATAGCGGTTCTGGTGAAGTCGGCTTTGGGCAATGCCGCCTCCCATTTTTTATGGTCGGGATCGCCTCCCAAAAGCTTTACAGTAGACTCTGCGAGCGGGTGAAATGCAATAAGTAGCCCGGTAACAGTTAATGTCAGGGCAAGAATAGAAGAATAGAACCCCAGTACATTATGCAAATCGTAATTAACGCGTTTGAACCTGGCTTTCCATTTGATCTTAAAGCTGGCATCCCGTGTATGCTTATTCCATTTGGCAGGCCACCAGAGTATGATGCCTGAAATGAGCTCGATCAAAAAAATGATAGTAGCGATATCCACGATCCAACTGCCGGGGCCATGCCACAAAAGAGAGGCATGCAGGTGCGCCATTATATAAAAGAAGTTGGCAGTACGGTCATATTTCAACACTTTACCGGTATAAGGATCTGCATAAGCAAAAGCCAGGCCTTTGCCCGGGGCAAAAACCCTGAAACGCACTGTTCTTTCCGGGTCCTTATATACCGTTACTTCTGAAAGCTTTGCTTTGGGATAAGCTTTATTAACATTGGCGATAAGGGTTTCCACAGGCAACCGTTCAGGCTGTACCTGCTCCACATAACGTACCTTGCCTGCCGACCATTCAATGATCTCATCGCCATATACAACGATGGTGCCCGTCAGCGCCACAAAAACAAGAATAATCCCGGCAAATATTCCCGTCCAGAGATGCAGCCATGCATTCACGCGGCTGAATATGGATTTCTTCGACTTCGCTTTATTCATATTATATTGCTTAAAACAGTATAAGCACAACCAGGGGCTGTGCTTATACCGGAACATTTTACTCTTTTAGAACCTGTAGGTAATATTAAAAGCCAGCATTCTCGGCTGCCCGGGAAACAACCAGGAACTGTAAGTAAAGTATTTTTTATTGGCGATATTATCTATTTTGGCGCTGATCCTGAACTTTAATGCATTATAGAACACGCTGGCTCCATATACATAAAATCCGTTCAACGTGATCGTATTCTGGTAATTGGCATACGAGCTGCTTTGCCCGTTTCCACCGGCGCCTGCTCCAAAACCTTTCAGCTTTCCGGAAGTAAACTGGTACGTGCCCCAGATATTCCCTGCATGATAGGGCGCACTTTCCACCCTGTGGTCAAGAAATCCAGTATTACCCTTGTCAGCAGTATAGCGGATATCATTATAACCATATCCTAACGCGATGTTCAGACCCGCAACCGGGTTGGCAAGGATATCTACGTCCACGCCACGGCTTTTTTGCGTATTGTCCTGCACATAATATAACGTTCCGGGAACCTGCCTGGCTATATTTTCAACTTTGATGTCATACACACTCACGGTTCCGGTAAGCCGGTGTTGCAGTACATTAAATTTCATACCGCCTTCCCACTGGTTGGCATATTGCGGCTTGAGCAGCTTACCGTCTGCATCTGTATAGCTGACATTGTTGTATCCATTGTTGTAGTTACCAAAAACAGAAAGCCCGTTTTTAATGATCTCATAAGAAGCGCCGAGCTTGGGAGAATAAGAGGTCTGCTTGTAATCACTGATTACCGCAACAAACCTGTTGATACGCAGGCTTCCCATCAATAGCAGGCGGTCTGTAATATTCAGCACTTCAGAAATATAAGCGCCATAACTGTCGTTGATATCCCTGCCTCCGCTATACTTTACAGAGGTTGCTATACTATCGGCCCTGCTTTTTCTCATTAATAATTGGGCCGGTGTGGCCGTAATCTGAACTTTATCATAAACAATAGTGCCCCTGTAGGATGCTACATTTGTTCTTAAATAATCCAGCCCTACCAGCAACCTGTTGCGCAAACCGCCGATCTTGAAGTAGCCGATAAAATTCTGCTGGAACTGCTGTGTGTACAACTGGCTGTAAGGAATATCCAGGATGTTCCTGGTAATAACTGTTGTGTCTGTTGTAGAGGCTTTGTTCGCTACAAGGTTTATATAATGCGTTTCGTTATTACTTCTCGCTATTGCAAAATTGGTTTGTGAAAGCCATTGTTCAGACAACTTGTATTCCGCCTGCCCGCTAACAGACCATGTTTGTTGTGTGCTGTTGAAGTCGGGGTTGATGTAAGCGTTTTTCGGATCCAGGTCAAGGTCTTTGATATTACCCGCATAAGTGCTGGTGGAAGTAGTTCCTCCCGGAGGCGCATTAAAGCCGAAAAGCACAATCGGACGGGTGCTCTTATAGTAGTGACCATCAAAATGCAGGGTCAACCGGCTGTTGGCCTTTATCAGGAGAGAGGGAGCAAAGCCTACAGAGTTCTGCGCAAGCTGCTGGAATGTATTCCTGTTGTCGTACATGCCGTTTACGCGTAACAAAGCTGTTTTATCGTCATTAAGAGGTGTATTATAATCTACAGTAGTTCTTGCCAGCTCATAACTGCCTGTAGTAAAAGAAACTTCGCCGCGTTTTACTTCCAATGGCTGTTTGGTGATCATATTGTATACACCACCGTAGGAAGCGCCCTGGTTACCGCCAAACAAAGTAGCAGAAGGACCTTTGATGGCTTCGAACCTTTCCATGTTGAACAGGTCTGTTAAAGCTACATACCCGGTAGATACGCCATTCCTGTACATGATGGAACCGCTCGAAAAACCACGGGACTTGAACGAAAGTGATGATCCTCCGCTCCCCCCCACGATGGAGAGATTGCTCACGCCCGGTATATTGATCAGCGCCTGCTCTGTGGTAGTTACCAGTTGTGTTTGAAGCAATTCTTTTGGCACTACCGCGTAGTTCTGCGGGTTTTCAATATAAGTAAGCGGCAGCCTTGCCACCTGTACGCTGTTTTTATTTACATGCCGGTAAGAGGTAGATACAATCACCCTTTCCAGCACCATGGCATTTTCTTTCAATTGAATATTGCCTACAGATACCTTTTCAGCATTCAGCTCCACACCAACAGGGCTGGCGTTTACCCCCAATGACGAAACAGAAATGGTATATTGTCCATAAGAGATATTCCTGAATTGAAAATAGCCGTTATCATCCGACATGGTTTGCTTACCTGAAGGAGTTAGTATCACGATTACATTCTCCTCCGGCTGATTGTCGGCGTTCAATATTCTGCCCTCAATTACGCCCGCTTGTTTTGTCTGGGCCAATACCTGCACGGTAAACACCGCTGAGAACAGTGTAGTACAAAATAATAAAACAGAAAATCTGATAAAGTTAGGTTTCAACATTGCATCTTTCTTTTGGTGAAAAAGTCTTAACTATTGTTAAGCGAATGCAAAGTTAAAAGCGTGTTGATTTGTATTGTTACGAAATCAGGAAATCAGCGTTTATCCTATCTCGTTATTTATGAACGGTTTTGAAGAGGATAAAAACATTTTCCCTGCCGTCATATATTCTTCTGCTGAAAATATATTATTTATGCCGGCGAAAGAAAACCACCCGACAGTTTATAATTTACGAAATCGGGAAATAAGTGATGAGTCTTGGAACAAAAGACCGAAGATGCTATCTGAATAAGTATTAAAAATAACACGGAAAGGGTAAAAGACCGCCTTCCGTGTATGTGCTATTCTGTATTACTTGAAAACATATCCCACTGATATTCCTATTACACCTGTCTTTACTTTAGTGTTGCTGTTAGCATAAGTTGCCTTATTAAACAGGTTGTTTAACCCCGGGGTATAATTAGCGGATACAAAAATCTGGTCATTAATATGGTAGCCCGCCAGTACATTCAACCCTATCTCAAATCTTTTGATGCTGAACAATCCTTCATTGTCCTTATCGTATAAATCATATTTTCTGTCGTGATAAGTATAGTGCCCAATAAAACCTACACTAAAATTGGGACCTACTCCTCCAAAGAATTTTTTGTAATTGTACAAAACAGTTACAGGAACATCTATTGTATGCAGGCTAATATCAATGCCACTTAGCTCTTTCACCCGAGCTCTTTTAAAAGAATAAAGTAAATTGGGCTGCAACACAAATTGCTCATTTATCCTGATGTCTGCTACAAAGCCGGCATGCACTCCTATATTAGTACCACTATAAGATTTGCCATTAGCTTTAACATACCCTGAACTGATATTGGGTCCTAGTTTTGCGCCAAAAGAAATTTCCTGTGTCTTTGCCAGTACTCCTGATAACAGGAATATGACCATAAATACTTTTACTTTTTTGTTCATTGCAGATTGATTTAGGATGTTTTGTTTAAAGTTGACCGTACCGGCACTATCCGGCGCCGGCGTACCTTTATCACACAAATTAAAACAATCCTACCCCTCAGATAAATACATACTTTGTAGTAGTTCCTGGTGTTGAAAAGCTTTGGAGAACGCCGTAAATATGGCAAAGGAGAAGCCCGTCCCTGCTTTCCCGATAGAAACACTTTTCTCATAATATTTGCGAAAAGTGAAATCTATTCTTTAGAAGTAATGATAATAAGTTAGGTCTGTTATGCACGAGGGGGTTTCCGGCGGGATCCTGCATTCTTCTTTTCTGCAGTATCGCTCTCCGGCGGGCAGCGCAGGGAAGATGCCCTGATGTCTATCGTTGTTTTGAGCTCGATGGTCTTGAACTGGTGCTGCAGGGAATTGCTTTCGATCATTTCTATCAGCAGCCGTACGGCAGACTGGCCAATATCAAAAGTAGGCTGGTGAATGGAGGTAAGCGGCGGGTCAATAAACCGGCTCACAGGGTTGTCAAAAAAGCCTGCCAGCGCCACATCTTCAGGAATGCGCAGCTTCATTTCCTTCAGCACTTCAAAGCTCCTTATGGCAATGCGCTCCGCGGCCGCAAGAATAGCATCCGGCTTGGGATCACTCTTAAAAAGCTTCTCCACGGTCTTTTTAATATTCTTTGCATTAAAATCGCAGGATACTATCCATTTCTTTTGAAAAGGAATGCCATGCTCCTTCAGGGCTTCCATATATCCTTTCATCCGGTTTTTGGTTACCGAAAGATGTGTTGCCATAGATACATGTGCAATTTTTGTATAGCCCTGCTCAATCAGATGACAGGTGGCAAGATATGCCCCGCCTTCATCATCAGTCACCACTCTCGGAGTATCCACTTCATTGCATATCCGGTCAAACATTACTACCGGTATACCAGTGTCAATCACTTCCTGTATATGCTTTCCGTTTTTGGTTTCATTCGACACAGAGATGATCAGTCCGTCTATCCTCCGGGACTGGAGCAGCCTGATATTCATTATCTCCCTGTCATATTTTTCATGGCTTTGAAAAATGATCACATGGTAGCCTTTGGCGTAGGCATAATCTTCAATGCCTGCGATCACTGCCGAGCAGAAATAGTTGGCAATTTCCGGGACGATCACGCCAAGCACTTTTGTCTTCTTCTCTTTCAGGGAGAGCGCAATGGGATTGGGCGTGTAATTCAGCTCCTTTGCCAGTTCCTGTACCAGCTTTTTTGTTTCATCATTTATTTCAGTGCTCCCCCTCAGCGCTCTTGAAACAGTGGAAGCCGATATGCCCAGTCTTTTGGCAATATCTTTTATAGTTACCGCGTGTGAACTCTGCATATGGTAAAGGTATAGTCTTTGTATTTTATGTAATCAATTCCGCGCCTTAGGGCGTATTTCAATTTCCCGCGCCCGTACATAATCTTCCCGTCGGTGATGACACCATAGCAACTTAAGTAAAAAGAATTCCTGGTGATATAGCATTATCGGTTAAACTTATATATATTGAACACACCCTTTCTGCTGCATTGCTTTTGCCTCCGAGCCGGTCCCGCCACTTGGCGGGATAACCGGAACACCGCCGCTTTTTGTCTTTTGAAAAAATATGCTCCGCATTTTTTCAATGCATCCGAGCGATGGCTCAAAGCTGATAGCTGATAGCTCACCCGCTTACGAAAATCTGAAATACACCCCAGCCTTATTAAATCTTTTCGAAATTATTAAACATTTATCTAAACAAACTTCAATGCAAACGTTGCCGGTAACGAGTGCAACAGGCAGCACCGGAAACAGCAGTTTTGAGCAGTTGGAACGGATGACTTATCTGCCTATTTTTACTTTACCAGATTGCTTACAGACCAAATATGAGAAAAAGACTACTTACTATTGTCCTGTCATTGCTGTTGTGTTTATTTCACCTGATAAGTAACGGGCAGGCTATAGCCAGACTGACGCTTCCTTCGGCTGATAACAACTTAAGCATTCCTGTTTGTATTTCCCTTGATGATATTTCCACGCTTCCGGATGCCTCGCTGGCATTACGGGAAGTAAAAGGCAAAGCATACCTCCCTGTAAGCTGCCAGATAGAAAACGGCGCACGCCGCCTGCTCTGGTGGATGATCAGCCCTCAAACCCGTGCGGGAAAAAGAGTGTATGAATTATATAAGAAAGACAATCAGTCTTCCCCCGCACAGCCATCCCCGCTTGCAGTTACCGATAATAATGACGGACTGCTGATCGCAGAGAACGGCAGGCAGGTAATACAATATAATTATGCTGTTCATTATCCTCCCGCCGGAGTAGACAGCATATTTAAACGAAGCGGTTTCCTGCACCCGCTGTGGTCCCCGTCGGGAAATGTGCTTACGAGGATCAACCCTCCGGATCATCACCATCATATGGGTATCTGGAACCCCTGGACACATGTACTTTTCCGGGGAAAAGAAGTAGATTTCTGGAATATCGGCGACAGGAAAGGAACAGTGCGCTTCAGCAATTTCATAAGTCGTTATACAGGCAATGTATTCGCCGGGTTCAAAGCCCTGCAGCAGCACGTGGCGTTCAACATTCCTGCGACAGGAGAAGAAACCGTAGCCATGGATGAGACCTGGGATGTGAGAGTATATAATACCGCGGACAAAATGTGGCTCATTGATTTTACCTCTTCGCTCAACTGCGCCACCGACAGCCCGGTGGTGCTGGAAGAATACCGGTATGGCGGGTTCGGCTTTCGTGCCGCCGAAGACTGGAATAACCGGAACAGCAGGGTGCTGACCTCAGAAGGCAAAACCAGGAAGGAGGCGGATGCTTCCACTGCGAGATGGTGCATGATAGACGGCGATATGAAGCAGGGACATTCGGGCATTGTATTCATGGGTTACCCAACGAACTATAACTTTCCCGAGCCCATGCGGGTATGGCCGGAAGATGCGAATAAACGGGGCGATGTTTTTTTCAGCTTCAGCCCCACAAGAAATAAAGACTGGCCATTATCGCCCGGCAAAGATTACGTATTAAAATACAGGATGCTGGTATACGATGGAACAATACCTGCTGAACAGGCAGAACAGGCATGGAAAAACTTTGCGCATCCGCCCCCAATAATTATAGAACGGCTATAGTACCGGAATGTACGTTTTGTAAACAAGCATAAAATATAGGAATGAAAAGAATCTTGATTTTTTTATTGTTGGTCTGCATGACGCTGGCAGCGGCGGCACAGAAAAAAACAAAGGCCGGAGGAAATATCAAATGGAAAAATGTAAGGGTGCTGGTATATACCAAAAATGGCAAAGGATACGTGCATGAGAACAGGGCTGCCGGTACTGCTGCAATTCAGCAACTGGGTAAGCAGTATGGTTTTGCCGTTGATGTGTCGGACGATGCATCAAGCTTTACTGAAGATAACCTTAAGAAATATGCCGTCCTTATATTCAACAACACCAATAACGAAACCTTTGATACCGATGAGCAAAAAGTGGCATTTATGCGCTACATACAGGCAGGCGGCGGCTTTGTAGGTATTCACTCGGCTACAGGCTCGGAGCGGCAATGGCCCTGGTTCAAAAGGCTGATCGGCGCTTCATTTTTACGCCACGCAAAACACCAGCCATTCAAAGAAATTATTATAGACAATACGCATCCCTCCACTTCCTTTTTGCCCCATACCTGGCAAAGAGATGATGAGTGTTATTTTTTCAAGGAATATAACCCGGACATACATGTGCTCATAGTACATGATCTTGCTCCGCTCGACGATAAGGATAAACCGACCTATTATGGCGGCACCTCGTCGCCGTCGGTATGGTGTCATGAATTTGACGGGGGAAGACAATGGTATACATCGCTGGGGCACGACAGCGCAACCTATGCCACTCCTGAATTCCTGCAGCATCTTATGGGTGGCATTACCTGGGTGATCGGAAAAAACAAGCCGCTTGATTATAGCAAATCACATGCAAAAGCACCGGATGATCCTCTCCCCTATTAATGATAATAAATAAACTTTTATACCATGAGCTCAAAAAAAACTACATCCTCGAGGAGAAACTTTATTAAAAACACCTTAAAAGGCACCGCCGGAGCTGCAATATTTGCAGGCGCTCCAACTATTGTGCCTGCTTCGGTTTTTGGAAAGTACGCTCCTTCCAACAGAGTGAATGTGGGCGCTATAGGCGCCGGAAGAATTGCCCGCGACTGGGATATACCCGGCACCATGAAATGGGATACCTCAAGAGTGCTGGCAGTATGCGACCTGGACAGCAAAAGGCTGCAACTGGGTAAAAGGTTCATTGATGACTTTTATGCCAAAAAAGGGCAGTCGGGCTACAACAGCACCAAAACATACGAAAACTACGAAGAGCTTATTGCCGATAAAGATATTGATGCCGTGATCATTGCTACACCCGACCACTGGCATGTGCTCCCCGCCATAACAGCCGTTCGTGCAGGCAAGCATGTATACATGGAAAAACCGGCCTCCCTGTGCATCAGTGAAGGGCGCAGGCTGAGTGATGAAGTGCATCGTTCAGGCGCTATACTACAGATAGGAAGCCAGCAACGCTCAATGCCTCAGTTTAAAAAAGCCTGCGAGCTGGTAAGGAACGGAAGGATTGGCAAGCTGCATACCATATATGTGGGGCTTCCGGTAGATAATCCTACAGAAAGCACTCCCGAAAAAGAAATGCCGGTACCGCCTAATCTCAACTTCGAAAAATGGCTGGGCGCCACTCCTTATGTGCCATACACTGAAAAATTAGTGCATCCGCAAAATGATTTTTCAAGACCGGGATGGTTGCGTTGCGAGCAATTTGGCGCAGGTATGATCACCGGCTGGGGATCGCATCATTTTGACATTGCCAACTGGGGCATGGGCACCGAAGATACCGGGCCTGTGGAAATTTCAGGTACTGCAGACTGGCCGGCAAAAGATGCACTCTGGGATGTGCATGGCAATTTCAAAACAGAAACCGTATTTGCCAACGGCGTAAAAGTGCTGGCGAGCAATGATTACCCGAATGGAGTAAAATTTGTTGGCAGTGAAGGCTGGATATTTGTAACAAGAGGAAATTATACGGTAACCGCTTCTGATCCCGTTGCCAAAGGAAAGAACTCCAAAGCGCTGGATGCAAGCGATCCGAAGATCCTGGATTCCGTGATAGGCCCCAATGAAATTCATCTTATTGACAGCAAAGAGCATCATGCCAACTGGCTCAATGCCATCCTCACCGGTGAGCCTAATATCGCACCCATAGAGGCAGGTCACCGGGCATGCTCAGTTTGCCTGCTCAACAATATTGCCATGCAGCTCAAACGCAAGCTGTACTGGGACCCGGTGCTGGAGAAATTCAAAAATGACGATGAAGCCAATTTCATGCTGAAACGCTCCGAAAGATGGCCTTACCAGATTGATAAAGGATTTAATGTAAAGACAACGATCTAGAAATTTTACATTTGAGATTTAAAATTTTAAATCTCAAACCTGCCTGTCGGTAGACAGGTCTCACATTATGATGACAAACAGTAAGGCAATATTATTGGCTGTGGCCGTAGCCGCTTCCGGATGTCAGTCACCATCAGAAAATAAAGCTGATGCCGGGCAAAATGACAGCAGTATGGTTAGACTGATAACACTTGATCCCGGGCATTTCCATGCTGCGCTGGTGCAGAAAAAAAACTACCCGGACATAGATACTACCGTTTATGTATACGCGCCGGATGGCCCGGAGGTGGAAGCGCACCTGAACCTTATCAAACAATACAACAGCCAGGCTGAAAATCCTACCCACTGGAATGAAGTTGTGTATAAAGGAAGTGATTTTGCGGAGAAAATGTTCGCGGAGAAAAAAGGCAATGTAGTGGTGCTTGCCGGCAACAACCGTTTAAAAACGGATTATATAGACCGGTCTGTCAATGCAGGATTGAACGTGCTGGGCGATAAGCCTATGGCTATCAACAGCGCTAATTTTGAAAAACTGGTAGCCGCGTTTGAAGCTGCGGCCAAACAACAAGTATTGCTGTATGATATCATGACCGAACGGTCGGAGATCACCAATATACTGCAGAAAGCGCTTATGCACGACACTGCCTTGTTTGGCGCACTGCAGAAAGGGAGCGAGAAAGATCCCGCCGTTTTTATTGAAAGCATACATTATTTCTTTAAGAATGTATCCGGCAAGCCACTGGTACGACCTGACTGGTTTTTTGATCCCGAACAGCAGGGCGATGCTATTGCCGATGTAGGCACCCACCTGGTAGATCTTGTGCAATGGCAATGCCTTCCTGACCAGGCGCTGGATTACAAAAACGATGTCAAAATTACCAGTGCGAGAATTTGGCCTACGCCCCTTACACCTTCGCAATTCGCGTCTATCACAGGCAGCAGCAGCTACCCCGAATTTCTGAAACCGTATATAAGCAAAGATTCTATTCTCGAAACGCATGCTAATGGCGAGATGAACTATACCCTCAGGGGCATACCGGTAAAGATCATCGCAAGATGGGACTATAAAGCCGCTGCAGGCGGGGATTCGCATCACTCCATAATAAAAGGCACAAAATGCACCGTTGAGATAAGGCAGGGTGAAAAAGAAAACTACAAGCCCGTATTGTATATCGTTCCTGCTAAAAAGCAAGACGGGCAATTTGACAATACAGTGCAGGAAGCCATACAAAAGATTGATGCTTCTTACCCGGGAGTAACGGTGGAAAAGCAGTCTTCCGGGGAATGGAAAGTGGTGGTACCGGCAAAATATGATATAGGCCATGAAGCGCATTTTGCCCAGGTGATGGAAAGATACCTGCAATATCTCAAAGAAAAGAAGCTGCCCGGTTGGGAAGTGCCCAATATGCTGACCAAATATTACACCACTACCAAAGCGCTCGAAATAGCATCAGCAAAAAAGTAAAAAGCAGCGTCCGTTTTGTTTTAACGATGTAAACCATATATGAGTACCAATAATTCATTTGACCTTACAGGGAAAACGGCTGTGATAACCGGTGGAAGCAGGGGGCTGGGATTTGCAATAGCTGAGGCTTTTGTAAAACATGGAGCTAAAGTAGTGATCACAGGCAGGAATGAGGCACAGCTTGCCGAAGCCTGTAAGGCATTGGGACAGACCTGTCATTACCAGGTTTTTGACCTTAATGACCTGGCGGGCATCCCGGGTTTTGTGAAGGAACTGGAAAACAAATATGGTCAGGTGGAGATATTGGTTAATAATGCAGGGATCAACATGAAAAAGGATCTGCAGGAGGTTACTGACAGGGATTTTGAAGAAGTAATAAGAACCAATCAGCAGGCAGTATTCGCATTGTCAAGGGAATTTTCAAAAAAAATGACACATCGCCAATCGGGAAATATCATCATGATCAGCTCAATGGCATCGCAATACGGCATACCGAAAGTGATAGCCTATACCGCTTCGAAAGCGGCGGTAGAGGGTATGACCAAAGCGATGGCTGTTGAGCTGTCACCGATGGGTGTCAGGGTGAATTGCATAGCGCCGGGTTTTATTGAGACGGATATGTCTGCCAAGGCCCTCAACGGCGATATTGACAGAAAGCAAAAAGTACTAGGCCGCACCCCCATGGGCCGCCTTGGAAAACCGGAAGATATCGGCAATGCAGCCGTTTACCTTGCCTCAGATGCAGCCTGTTATGTTACAGGCATAATACTGCCCGTTGACGGAGGCAACGCGATTGGATTCTGACAGAGCTATCAGCGTTCAGCTATCGGCTATCAGCCATTGACAACTGAAAGCTCAAACCTGATAGCTTAAAGCACAATAAAAATTACGGCTCAATTATTCTAAAAAGTTTTCTAAAACCTGTTTTATTAACCAAAAAACTTGCTATTATGAAGAAAAAGATCTTCAGAAAGTTCCTCCAGGCGCTTTGCATTTTACTCTCCTGTCTTTCGGGAACCGCATTTGCACAAAACATTACGGTACAGGGCAGGGTAACATCTGCTGAAAAGCCGGATGGTATTCCCGGAGTTTCGGTAACCGTGAATGGTACCACACACGGTACTACCACAGATGACAACGGCAGATTTAAGCTTGAGAATGTTTCCAGAACTGCGAAGCTGGTATTCTCCTCCGTGGGCTTTAAATCTCAAACCATTGCTGTAAACAATCAGGCTAACATCAATGCCACGTTAGAAACAGAAGCTTCCTCTCTCGATCAGATCGTAGTGATCGGGTATGGTACCACCAAGAAAAAAGATCTGACAGGCGCTATTGCTTCTGTGAAAGCAGAAAGATTAGAGAATGAACATCCTGCATCTGTACAGGATATATTAAGAGCCAATGTACCTGGATTGAACGTAGGATTCCAGCCATCGGCAAAAGGCGATGCTACCCTTCAGGTACGGGGTAAAAATACGCTGAATGCCGGCTCCAGTCCATTAATTGTATTAGACGGAGTGATCTACTATGGCGCCCTGGCAGATATTAATCCCAACGATATTGAAACGGTAGACGTTCTTAAAGATGCCAGTTCTGCTGCAGTTTATGGCGCCAAAGCGGCAAGTGGCGTTATTCAAATCACAACCAAAAAAGGTAAATTGGGCAAACCCGTAATCAATGTAAATTCCAGTGTAGGTGTTGCTACAATGAGCGTAAATGAACAGGTATATAATGCAGAAGATTTTTTGAATGTATGGAGAAGATATGGTAAGTATAGTACAAATATAAATGCGCAGCCCTACAGGTTCGATGATCCCCGTACGCTCCCATCAAGTGTTTCAGTAGCAGATTGGCTGGCTTATGACAATTCAAGTCAAACAGCAGATCCTGTAACTGTTTGGCTGACAAGGTTGAACCTTCAACCAGTCGAGATTGCCAATTACAAAAAGGGGCAATCTATTGACTGGTACGATATGATGTTTCGCAATGGCATTCGACAGGACTATAACATAAGTTTATCAGGAAGAAAAGAAGGAATAAATTATTACTGGTCATTAGGTTATATGAACAACCAGGGACCAATTAAAGGGGATGAATACAATGTAGTGAGATCAAGGCTTAATGTTGATGCAAAAGTAACCAACTTCTTAAATGTCGGGATGAACACCCAATTCAGTATACGGGACGAGAGCTCGATACCCGTTGACTGGACGCTTATTACAGCTAATTCTCCCTGGGGCTCTTTCTATACCGATGATTCTACTAAATTACGTTATATTCCAAACGATGAGGCAAGCGGGGGACGTAATCCCTTTGGCGTTCCCACCTATACCACACGTCTAAAAAAATATTATGAGCTCAACACCAGCTTGTACGCAAAAGTATCATTGCCTTTCGGTATAAAGTACCAGGCAAATTTTACCCCTCGTTTTGAATGGTATAATTATTTCAATGGAGAGTCTGCGCTGTGGCAGGATTGGGCAGGATTAGGAGGGAGAGGCACAAGGGAAAACCGGAATATTTATCAATGGCAGATTGATAACCTCATCAGTTGGAGCAAAGATATTGGCACAGATCATCACATAGACGTAACACTGCTTGCCAATGCAGAAAAGTACCATGTATGGCGCAATAAAATTGTAGCTACAGGATTCCAGCCCAGTGATATATTAAGCTATCATAATTTGGGCGCTGCAACGCAGGTCGCTGAATGCAATGCCTGCGCATATAGTGATGAAGGTGATGCCCAACAGTTAGGGGATGAGGAAAGCACTGCTGATGCATTGATGGCGCGCCTGTTTTACTCCTATAAAAGCAAGTATATGCTCACCCTCACTGTAAGACGGGATGGCTATTCAGCATTTGGACAGAGCAATCCCAGGGCTACCTTTCCATCCGCAGCATTAGGCTGGGTATTCAGTGATGAGTCTTTCATGAAAAATGCAAGCTGGCTTAATTATGGGAAATTAAGGGTAAGCTATGGCCTGAACGGTAACAGGGATATTGGCAGATATGTGGCACTTGCTGATTTGCAGACCGGTAAATACCTCCACATTGTTGACGGGGCTGTAACACAGGTCTCCCAATTGTATGTTAACAATATGCAAAACAAACTACTAAAATGGGAAACTACTACGGCTTTTAATCTTGGCCTTGATTTCACAATACTTAATAACAGGTTAGATGGAAGCATTGACGTATATAAAAGTAAAACAAATGACCTCCTTGTGAAACGATCTCTTCCTGATGTCACAGGGTTTGATCTTGTCTGGGACAACCTGGGGCAGGTAGATAACAAGGGTATTGAGATAGCCCTTAACTCTAAAAATATACAACACCCGAATTTTACCTGGAATACATCTCTAAACTTTTCTCTAAACCGTAATAAAATAGTTCACCTTTATGGTGCTAAAGAGGATGTTTTAGATGCCAATGGCAATGTGATCGGGCAAAAAGAAAAAGACGATACCGGGAATAAATGGTTTATCGGGCAACCGCTGGATGTAATTTGGGATCTCCGGACTTTAGGTATCTGGCAAACCAAAGAAAAAGATGAAGCTGGAGATTACGGTGTTTACCCGGGTGACTTCAAAATAAAGGATGTAAATAATGACGGAAAATATACTGATGCTGACAGGGAATTTCTCGGTTACACCGAACCTCGCTTCAGGTGGACATTAAGGAATGAATTTACATTTTTAAAGAATTTTACGTTTTCATTTCTGGTGTACTCCTACTGGGGGCAGTCAACGGCTTTTAACCAGGCAAAAAACAGGAGCAATGCTTTCCCTGATCGCGTAAACTCTTATGCATTTCCATTCTGGACACCTGAAAATCCTATTAACGATTACGCACGCCTGTTTTCCAGCGATGGTAGCGCAACTTATAGCGTGTACAGAAAGAGTTCTTTCATAAGATTGGATAATATAGCTCTGGCTTATTCTGTTCCACAAAATTTATTAACCCGTATTCATGTTCAGGATCTGAAATTCTATCTCACTGTTAAAAATGCTGCATTTTATGCCCCGGAATGGGACTACTGGGACCCGGAATGGGCATCAGGTGGCAATCCTGGACCAACGCCAAGGATATATACGTTAGGCGTAAATCTTAATTTATAAGATCGTCTGAAAGGAACAAACAGGGAAGTTTATATCCAATCATATTAAACTATTATTATAATGAGAATTATTAATAAAATTGCATTATCCACTACAGTTGTATTAATAACTACGCTGATGGGTTCATGCAAAAAAAGCTTTTTATCGCCACAACCTCTGTCATTCTACACACCCGAAAATACTTTCAATACCGTAGACGGGCTAAAAAGCTCATTAATTGCCTGCGAACGCAATCTTCGCTATGAATGGTTTGGCGATGGGGCACCTATTATTACCCAGAACATCTTTTCTGAAGTGGCTGTTGAAGGAACAACAGACAAATCCGGCCCTGCCCAGGACCTGAATCTGCTCATTACACCTACTGCTAATTTAAACAGCACTGACTGGAACAGGATTGGCTGGTATTGGTCGGAAGGCTATAAAGGCATTAAATATGCCAATACTGCCATTACTTATATTGATCTGCCTACATGGAAAACAGAAGAAGAAAAAAATGCTGTTTTGGGAGCAGCCTATTTTCACAGGGCATACCGGTATTATATGCTTACTAATGAATTTGGCGATGTTCCTTCGGTAATGAAAGAAGTAACGACACCGAGAGTGGATTTCTATTCTGTAAAGCGTGAAGTGATCCTGCAAAAGATGAAAGAAGATCTTGAGTTTGCAGAACAATGGGTACCGGTGAAAGCTGCCGGTGGGGAAGTGACAAAGGGTGCAGTAAGTCATTTG
>MKWG01000016.1 GCA_001899685.1 Sphingobacteriales bacterium 44-15 | reverse complement strand
GATAATAACAAACATCATTTCACGGGCACAGGTACCTACTTCAACACCATTCCGCTTTTCTGTCACTTTTTTCACTACCGTAGCTTCCATAGCCTGGTTAGGTGTAAAATCGGTCACCCCGGTAGTAGGACTGAATACAAAAGTTCCCGGAGCAGCAGGCAAAGGACTCTGTGCGGTAAAGGGAGGAGCATAAGGAACAAATAAAGTTCCCTCAACATTTGTGATCGCAGGCTCCAGGCTATAGGTCATCGCATCATTGTCTACATCAACAGCACCTAAACTAAAGGAAGAAGGTACATTATTACAGAAGAAAGGAGTAGGATCTGAAGTAAAGGTCGGAGAGTTGTTTGGTCCGTTCACATTATTCAGGGTAGCAGCGATATAAAGTGTTCCCCATTGATTGAGCACAATATTATCTGCCAGGTTACTCCTACCGGCAGTGGAGGCACCTAATGCAGCATTAAAGGCAAAGCGCCAGTTTGCCGAAGTGCCATTCAATATAACATTACCTCTGAAAGTAAATTTTTTGATACCAGGTAAAGTACCCCCGCTACAGGTAGTACTGTTGATCTGGCTGGGACATACCGGGGATACCAGGATGTCACTCTCATTGGCGATTCTTGGTAAGGTTTGTGTAGTCACGAGGTTTCCGTTATTATAAACATTCAGCCCCGCACCGGTGGTTGTGGCAAATGTATAATAGGTACTTCCGCTACAGTCGCCAAAAAGAATAATTTCTACTTCATAGGTATGATTGGTACCACTGGTAGAAATAAACTTATAAGTGATCTGGGCACCGGCTACGTGATTGGCAAAAGCTTTTTGCCCGAACAACAAAAACAAAAGTCCCAGTAACCAAAAAATAGACTTTCTTATCATAGCTTTATAATTAAATTAATTATTAAAATTTCCATGTTTCCCACCGCTCTTACACTAAAAATATAGATTCAAATTATTTTATAGACTATAATGGGTCCAACTATAAAAGTTGAACCCATTATAGTTAATCAGGTTAAAATGTTATGATTTACCTTAGTAGCGTAACATTACCCTGGTATTTCTCTGTATTACCATCTCTGAAGGTAACATTGATTAGGTAGACATATACACCGGTAGGCTGGGCTTTACCGCTCAGGTTACCATCCCATCCTCTGCCATTCGTATTGTTGGTAAAGAATACTTTCTCTCCCCATCTGTTGTAGATCGTCATATCGAAGCTCGTTACTCCTCTTGACAACAGGCTGCGCGGGAAGAAGTAGGCCGCATCGCCTTCGCCATTCAGGCTGCGCGGGAAGAAGTAGGCCGCATCGCCTTCGCCATT
>MKWG01000015.1 GCA_001899685.1 Sphingobacteriales bacterium 44-15 | reverse complement strand
CCTTTCTGGTTCTCAAACATCAATACACCAACCGGAAATAAAGGAACTACCGATGCGTTAAAAAAGAACCAATCGCGTGTGGATTTTGACCAGGCAACAGATTACGGACGCGGCATAGGCCGTTGCAGAGGTACCTGGTATTCCACACACATGATCTGGACTGATCCTAACGACCTGCGGCATGCTCCCGGTAACTGGATGCGGATGGAAGATCTTTTATATAACAATTATACACTTAAAGATCCTCAAATTAACGATCCATACTATGGTAAAAATTTGCAGAAATACAATTCAAGTGGGGGTATTCTTTGTACCGATACAATCAGGAGCTGGTTCGATTGGCCGCATTATAAAGTGTATATACCCGATATTCAAAATGCTACTCCGAGTGGCGGACATACAGACTGGTATGTTTTCCGGCTTGCAGAAACTTATTTGTTAAGAGCAGAAGCCTATTACTGGAAAGGAGAAAATGAACTGGCAGCTGCAGATATCAATAAAGTACGGGAAAGAGCAGGTTGCGAGCCAATCGCTGGCGGAGATGTTAACATCGGAACGATCTTGGATGAACGGGCAAGAGAATTGTACTATGAAGAACCGCGTAAAGTGGAGCTTACCCGTATTTCCTATCTGTTCGCTATGACTGGTAAAGCAGCATACAACGGCAAAACATATAATCTGCAGAACTTTTCCAAAGATAATTTTTTCTACGACAGGGTCATGGAAAAGACAGAATTTTATAATAAAGGAGTGACAACAAATCACGGTGATAAGTATACCATGAGCCCTTATCATGTACTATGGCCGATACCTCAGAAGACAATAAATAATAACGTAGAAGGTATTATCAATCAAAACGAAGGCTATGACGGTTTCCAAAATAACGTACCGCCTTTGACAGAGATCCCTACAGAATAGTTACCGTTTAAATAACTTTTTAAACGAACATAACACCAGGTTCGGGACCTTTAAAAGGTTCCGAACCTTTGTCTGTAAATACCGGGGCATAATATTTTCACCGAAGCTTTTTCTTTGCTGACTTTGCATTCTTTGCGTGAATCTTTTCCTACAATTCAACATTTCGCTTTTAGCTTTTTACTTACTTTGCAGCACAATTTTTTTACCATGTATTCAAAGAATTTATTACAGACCTGGCGCTGGTTTGGTCCCGATGACCCGGTTTCGCTAAAGGATATCAAACAGGCCGGCGCACAGGGCATCGTAACTGCCCTGCATCATATACCTCACGGTGAGCTATGGACGAAAGAAGAGATCAATAAGCGGATAGACGAATTAAAGGCAGGCGGCTTTGAATGGAGCGTGGTGGAAAGCCTTACCGTGCATGAAGACATCAAACAAAGGAACGGCAATTATAAGCTCTACATTGAAAAATACAAACAATCGCTTGCCAACCTCGCTGCCTGTGGTATAAAAATCATTACCTATAATTTCATGCCGGTAAATGACTGGACCCGTACCGATATCAGCTATCCTATGCCGGACGGATCGCAGGCATTATACTTCAACTGGAGTGATCTTGCGCTCTTCGATATATATCTGCTTGGGAGAAAAGATGCGGAAAATGATTATCCCCAGTCAATAGTTGCTAAAGCAGTGCAAAAAAACAATGATCTTACAGCAGCACAAAAAGAAGCATTGATTGATACCATACTCTTCGGTATCCCTGGAGAAGAAAAAAGGACCACAGCCGGCATGAAAAAAGAGCTGGAAAAATATAAAGATATAGACCGGGCTGCGCTGAAATCGAACCTCGCTCATTTCCTGCAGGAAGTAGCGCCGGTGGCTGCAGAGCTTGGCCTGAAGCTGGCAATACACCCCGACGATCCCCCATTTGATATACTGGGATTGCCACGCATCGTTTGCAACAGGCAGGATCTGATAGACATCATTTCCTATGCCGATGCACCATCAAACGGTATTTGCTTTTGTACAGGATCGTTAGGCGCTAATCCTGCCAATGACCTGCCGGATATGATCAATGAAATAAACACGAGAATTCATTTTGCACATCTGCGTAATACTAAAAGAGATGCCGAAGGGAATTTTTATGAAGCGGATCATCTTGACGGAGATACAGATATGTATGCCGTAATGCAGGCATTGCTGAATGTGCAGCAGCTTTCTCTATTGCATATCCCTTTCCGCCCCGACCATGGCCACCAGATGCTCGACGATATGGGCAAGGTGAACAACCCCGGCTATTCCGCTATAGGCCGCCTGCGCGGGCTGGCAGAGCTGAGAGGGCTTGAAATGGGGATATTGAGAGGGATGTGAGTCAGGTATCAGCAGTCAGTTATGAGCAATGATAGCTGATTGCTGACAGCCCATAGCCCACCGCTAAAACGGATACCCAATCCCAAACTGGAAAGATGGCGTACGCATATTTGAACGGATAAACCAGCCGTCTGAAGACGGGTTAATAGCTTCGTCTGATGCATAGAGAGGATCTTTCAAACGCCAGCCGAGGTCAAACCGCAGCAGGAAGAATTTGAAATCCAGCCTGAGCCCCGCTCCCCCGGCCACAGCAATATCCCGGTATATCCTGTCGAAGGCGAAAACGCCATAGCGCAATTCCGGATCAGACGATTTTCTGGCCCATACATTGCCAATGTCAGAAAATAATGCTCCTTTCAGCCAGTAACCATATACAGGGAAAATATCAAACCGGTATTCTATATTTCCTTCTATCTGTATATCTGCATACCGATCGTCAAATCTTTTCTCTACTACTCCCGCAGGATCGGTTGTATAGGTTCTTATCCTGAGCGTATCATAAAAAATACTGGAGCCCGGTCCTAATTTCCTCAGGCGCCATCCCCGCATGCTGTTGGGACCGCCTGCAAAAAACTGCCTGAAAAAAGGCATCGTTATGTCATCATCTGTATTGCTCTTTGTTTTGAAGCCGGTGCCATATCCTGCAAAAAACCGGAATGCCCACATCGACTTTGGCTTCGTAAAATAATGCCTGTAATCGGCACTGACTTTTATAAACCGGTACAGCTTTTCAAGCGGCTCGCCGGGAGCGGTAAGACTGCTTAGTAAGCCCCCCAGGAGCATTCCCGATTCCTCCCCGTATAGCCGCAGGATATTAAAATTACGGGGATTGCTGGCATTAAATCTGCGTGTATACGTGCCATTTATACCAATGATCAGCCCGTCATTATAAGAATACCTCAGGAGGGGATAATCCTGTATGAGCTGGTAAAACCCGGTGCCATAGTCATATATCCTGGTAAATTCAATATTGGGGAATCTTACCTGCCAGGTGCTGTTGGCATTGGTCTGAAACTCGTTGCCAAGGTAAGCGTTGATGGTATTGATCTTATAATAGTTATACCTGTCAACATACGATCCGTCAAGCGTAACATACGATTTAGCGTTCAGAAAACTCTTTTCTTTTTTTACCCTGAAAGGAGTAAGCAGGTGTGGAAAGATCAGCTTATTGCTAAGCCCTATCTCAGAGGAAAGTATCTTGCTGAAGTCTGTAAATTCAACACCGGTATGTAATACGTTCTGCAGTTGCAATGCTTCTCTTGCCACATTCCTGTTTTTGAGCTGGAAGTTTATGGCAAGCCCTTTATTGCCCGGGCTGTAGATCTGGTTTTGAGCAGACAGGATACTGGATCCTTCAAAGTCAATACTGAAAAAATATTTTTTTGCAGGCACCATTCTCAGATAAAAATCCACGGTAGGCACTATAGAATCCGTATCGGGGCGGCTGTTAATATTTACATTCTGCCAGGCTTCGATCCTGTTAAAATTAAGAAGGGTCTGGTTATAATTGGATACACGATACAGGTCGCCGGGCTTCAGTTGCACTTTCCGAACGAGGAATGAAGGCTTAAAAAGATTATACCTGCTATAAATAGTATAATCTCCATACTTCAGTGGCTGAAGCCCCTGCCGGCTCCCGGGAGTGAGCAGCTCTGCCGGCTCATCAGGAAAAATACTGACACGGCCGATCCGGTATTGAAGGGTAATCGTACTGTCTCTTACGGGTACTTCCACCACTTTTATGCTGATCGTAGGCGTTTGCAGCCTTTTCTGCGCTTCCAGTTGCAGCCTGATGAGCTCAAAAGGATCGGCTGAGGGATCAATCAGTGAAATATCCACAGTATCCAGCTCAGCCTTTATCATTTCCCTGTTGATACGGTAGTAGCCGTTATTCCTGAAAATATCAATCAGCCTGTTCAGTTCCTCGTCTATCAGCCCCCTGTTGAAAGGGTCGGATTTTTTCAGTAAAGAATTACCTGCATTTTCCTCCGCAAGCCGCTGCAACGCTGTGTCATTAAAAGAATAGCTTATGGAATCAATCCTGAAGATCTTCCCCTGGTCTACATCGTAAGTAACTTTCATACGATACTGATCCGGTTTGTTTTTTACAATGACAGTATCCGTTACCTTCCAGTTGGCTGTAATATTTCCGCGGTAATACCCGTTGTTGTGCAACAGATTATTCATATTCGCCAGCGACTGCTTTACATAACTGCTGTCAAAAACAGCAGGTGCTGTCATTACATGCCTCACAAACAGCACACTTTTAAACTGGGGCTTCACACTATCTTCAATCTGGCCTTCGAGCTTTGATCTCAGATCATTTTTTTCATCCCCGTTCATTTTCCCGTCAAATGCTATTTCATTCTCAAACACAAATGGCTTATAGGGCTTATATTTTTTCACAACGGTACATGACGAAGCAAGCAGGAGGATAAAAAAAAAGAATGTAAAAAGGGAAGAATGTATTTTCGTTGGTGAAACAGACATAAACAAAGATAAAGTGCTCAGCAAATCCGGGGTCAAATATATTCAAAGTTTATACCATAAAAAATTCAGAGATGAAGAAGGGCTGTTTGTGGCAGAAGGAGTGAAAATAGTAAAAGAATTTTTATTGCATGCCGCAGATCTCCTGCAGCGGCTGTATGCAATCCCTGAATGGATAGAAAACAATGCGATGCTCCTGGGACAGTTTCCGCCTGATAAACTTTTTGAAATATCAAATACAGAGCTGCAGCGCATTTCATCACTGGCAACGCCCAACCAGGTATTGGCCATTGTGCAAAAAAAGGCGCAGCAACCTGTAGCCCCTTCGGGTAAAGAGATTATATTGATGCTTGATGATATACAGGATCCCGGGAATTTAGGAACCATTATCCGCACCGCCGACTGGTTTGGAATTAACAGTATTTTATGCGGACCGGGCTGTGCTGATATGTATAATGCCAAAGTCCTCCAGTCTACCATGGGAAGCATCATCAGGGTAAATATGCAATACACTAACCTTACAGACTGGCATGCAAAGCATGATCATATCCCCATATACGGGTGCACGCTCTCAGGAACTTCGGTATATGAATTCAGGGGAGACGCAGGTTGCATCATTCTTGTAGGCAATGAATCAAAAGGCATTCGACCTGAATTATTATCCCGGTGTACAGCGCAGATCACCATCCCCCGGCAGGGAGGAGCCGAATCGCTTAATGCTTCTGTAGCCACGGGCATTGTTTTATCTGCTATCATGCAACACAGGTGATTTATGGTTTCTCGTTTTTCGTCTGTCGTTTCTCGTCTCCCCTGGGTATGTACTATCATTTAAATGCTCTATGTTGCGGAGAAGCCGGACTATGTGACCATAGTTAAGATCACATGCCGTAACTTGCCGTTTCTTTTAAATCCGATCAAAGATGACAGACGTAGACAAAATCATGCAAAATGCACTGGATGCATTTCAGGAGTACAAATCAGTTTCACCGGCAAAGAAAGCAGATTTTCTTAATGAGATCGCTGCAGCTATTGAAGCAAAGAGAGAGCAGTTGGTGCCTGTTGCCCACGAAGAATCGAACCTGCCCCCTGCGAGGCTCAACGGGGAGCTTTCGCGCACTATCAACCAGCTGAAAATGTTTGCCCGCCTGGTACTGGAAGGAAGCTGGGTGGAAGCAGCAATAGATACCGCCGATAAAGACAGAACACCTCCCAAACCTGACACACGCAAAATGTTGTTGCCTGTAGGCCCGGTAGTGGTCTTTGGCGCCAGCAATTTCCCTTTCGCATTTTCCACTGCCGGAGGAGATACTGCCAGCGCTTTGGCATCCGGGTCTACCGTGGTGATCAAAGGGCACTCTGCACATGCCAGAACCTCAGAGCTGGTATACGAAGCCATCTATGCTGCCATAAAAAAGGCCGGCATGCCTGAATATACGGTCCAGCATGTACTGGGATCCGGTAATACCGTGGGTAAAGCGCTGGTACAGCATCCGGCAGCGGCCGGTGTAGGATTCACCGGCTCTTTTGCCGGGGGTAAAGCGCTTTGGGATCTGGCAAACCAGCGGGAACGACCGATTCCCGTCTTTGCCGAAATGAGCAGCATCAATCCCGTAGTATTTTTTCCTGATACATTGCAACAGAATGCTGCAACACTGGCTAAAACCTATGCAGGTTCCATCACGCTGGGCGTAGGGCAGTTTTGCACCAACCCGGGGCTACTGCTGGCAATAAAAGGCGAAGCCCTTGATCATTTTCTTGCCTTACTGGGTAAGGAAATTGAACAGGTAGTACCTCAAAAAATGCTGCATAGCGGTATACAGCAATCGTATACAAAAGGACTGCAGCAGGCATTGGTGCAAAAAGGTATAGAAAAAGTCGGTGCGGCCGTGGCAGAAGCGGGGGAAGGCGAAGCATTGCCTACAGTAGCAAAAGTTGCTGCAAAAGATTTTCTTAAAAACCCGCACCTGCGCGAAGAAATATTCGGACCTTATTCGCTGGCGGTGGTATGTGATGATAAAGCAGTTTTAGCTGAAGTATTATCCTCGCTCAAAGGTCAATTGACCACCACTGTTATGGCAACAGATAAGGATATTGCAGACCATGGAGATATCATTGCACTGCAGGCAACACTGGCAGGAAGGATAATCTTAAACGATGTACCTACAGGTGTGGAAGTATGCGCCAGCATGGTGCATGGCGGTCCCTACCCTTCCACCACCGACGGGAGATATACTTCTGTTGGAACGACAGCCATCAAACGCTGGGTACGACCTGTCTGCTTTCAGAATTTTAAAGACAGCATGTTGCCTGAACAGCTTAAGAACAGTAACCCGCCTGATATATGGCGCATTGTCAATAATGAGTGGACGAAAAACGCAATTGTTTAGCATTTCAATAGCTATGGGCTACGAGCTATGAGCTCATAGCTCATAGCCCATACCTGATACCTCATACCCGATACCTTACTATCTTTGTCCCTTCATCCATAATACTACATATGAGCTCAGGGTATTTCAGCTATCCCCTGCCGGCTAATGAGCCGGTATTGAATTATGCACCGGGAAGTCCGGAAAAACTGACTTTGAAGAAAGCCATTGCTGCGCTGAAAAAAGAAAAGACGGATATTCCCATGTATATAGGCTCCAAAGAAGTGAGAACAGGAAAGAAAACAGCCATACATCCTCCCCACGAAATAAAGCATGTTTTAGGATATTTTCACGAAGGCAACGAAAAGCATGTAGCGCTGGCTATTGAAGCAGCGCTGGCCGCTAAAGAAGCCTGGGCAGCAATGAGCTGGGGAAACCGGGCGAATATTTTTTTGAAAGCGGCGGATCTTATTGCTACCAAATACCGGTCTTACATGAACGGCACTACCATGCTCGGGCAGAGTAAAAATGCTTACCAGGCAGAGATTGATTCCGCCTGTGAGATCATAGACTTTCTGCGGTTCAACGTGCATTTCCTAAGTGAGATATACCGGCAGCAGCCCCAAAGCGCCACAGGTACACACAACCGCACGGAATGGCGGCCGCTGGAAGGATTTGTGCTTGCCGTTACACCATTTAACTTTACCGCTATTGGCGGCAACCTGCCTACTGCTCCGGCAATGTGCGGCAACACGGTGGTGTGGAAGCCTGCATATACACAAATATATTCCGCTCAAATGTTTATGCGCATTCTCAGAGAAGCTGGCCTGCCGGACGGTGTGATCAACCTGGTATATGTAGACGGTCCGGTACTGGGGAAGGTCTGCTTTGCGCACCGAGACTTTGCGGGTATCCATTTTACGGGTTCTACTGGGGTGTTCAATACCATGTGGAAAACAATCGGTGAAAATATTGCTTCCTACAGGTCGTACCCGCGGATTGTTGGTGAAACAGGAGGAAAAGATTTTGTGATCGCTCATAAAAGCGCTGATCCTGATGTGGTAGCAACGGCCTTATTACGCGGCGCTTTTGAATTCCAGGGACAAAAATGCTCTGCCGCTTCCAGGGCATATATACCATCCAACCTGGCTGAGGAAATAAAAGAGAAATTAGTGACGGGAGTAAAAAGCTTCACAATGGGAAGCGTGGAAGACTTTTCCAATTTCATTAATGCAGTTATTGATGAGAGGGCTTTTGACAAGATCAGGGGTTATATAGACCGTGCCAAAAAGGATAAGAAAGCAGTAGTGCTGGCAGGAGGGAAATGTGATAAAAGCAAGGGCTATTTTATTGAGCCTACCATTATTGAAGCCAGAGACCCGATGTATACAACCATGTGCGAAGAGATATTTGGACCTGTATTGACGTTATATGTATACGACGCCGATGCATTTGATGCAACGCTTTCGCTGGTGAATAAGACCTCACCGTACGCGCTTACCGGTTCCATCATTGCAACAGACCGGTATGCAGTGGGGCTTGCCACTGAAAAGCTGCGTAATGCGGCAGGTAATTTTTATATCAATGACAAGCCTACGGGGGCGGTAGTGGGGCAGCAACCATTTGGCGGGGCAAGGGCAAGCGGTACCAACGATAAGGCCGGCAGCATGCTCAACCTTTACAGGTGGTTAAGCGCAAGAACGATCAAAGAAACATTCAATCCTGCTACCGATTATATGTATCCTTTTCTGAAAGAGCAATAATAAAGGATAAGTGTTTGACCTGTAGTAAGGTTTTTATCATTCTTTGTAATACTTTTATTGTTCAAAATCAGCATAGATTGAGGACCATACTTACCAAAGAACAGCTTGATATAACCATAAAGAGACTGGCACACCAGATACTGGAAAATGTTGAGGATGCAGGGAACATTGTATTGATTGGCATACAACCCCGTGGCGTATTTGTAAGCGACAGGATAATGAATGATATCAGAAATAAATTCCCCGATGCGTTCAAAAAGGTAAAATACGGAAAACTGGATATTACTTTTTACCGGGACGATGTAAGAGGAGAATTGCATACGGCCAACAAAACCGATATTTCTTTCTCCATAGAAGGTAAAAATGTAATACTGGTTGATGACGTGCTATACAAAGGCAGAACAGTAAGAGCCGCGCTTGATGCCCTGCTTGATTTCGGGCGCCCCAACAAAGTCGAGCTCTGTGTATTGATTGACCGGCGTTTCAGCCGTGAGCTCCCTATACAGCCGGATTACTGCGGCAAGGCCATTGACTCCATTATGTCTCAAAAAGTAAAGGTGGAATGGGATAAGGATGAAGTAGTGCTTTATTGAGTACCCGGAACACAGCAAATATATGGAGCCCGGCAATTTCAACGACATTAAAGGATTAAGCGATGAAGGCGTATCATCTGCCGCCAGGCAATATGGCTTCAACCAGGTAAAACGCAGGGAAAGCAACACTTTCCTGGAGCTTTTGCTTGATTTGCTGAAAGAGCCGATGGTGATTTTACTGCTTGTCACCTCCACCATTTATTTTATTACCGGCAATAAAGGCGATGCCATTTTTCTTGCCGTATCCATCGTATTTGTTACAGCTATTTCAATATTCCAGGACAGGAGAAGCCGTTCGGCCCTGCAAAAGCTGAAAGCGCTTACGGCACCCGAATCCAAAGTAATACGCAACGGGAAAGTGATCAGCATCAGGAGCGAAGACATCGTAATGGGCGATTATATGGTGATAGAAGAAGGCTCTCCGGTTGCTGCCGACGGACAAATTATCCATTCCAACGATTTCTCTGTAAACGAATCGCTGCTGACAGGCGAATCGCTGCCGGTATATAAAGATTCCCTGTCCGGCAACAACCATGTGTACCAGGGCACTATTGCCACCGGAGGGCTTGCCGTTGCAACTGTTACCGCTATCGGCAACCATACCAGGCTGGGACAAATCGGAGCAAGCCTGCAAAACATTAAGGAAGAGAAAACACCTCTGCAACTACAGATTAAAAATTTTGTGAGGAAAATGGTGTTTTTGGGTATAATCATATTCCTGGTAGTATGGGGCATTAATTTTTACCGTTCCCGAGAAATCCTTGACAGTCTTCTCAAAGCGCTTGCCCTTGCCATGAGCATTCTCCCGGAAGAGATCCCTGTAGCTTTCACCACATTTATGGCACTTGGCGCCTGGCGGCTGATGAAGATGGGCATCATAGTGAGACAAATGAATACTGTGGAAACCCTTGGCAGCGCTACAGTGATCTGTGTGGATAAGACCGGTACCATCACCGAAAATAAAATGACGCTTGCCGGCATATATACACCCGGTGGCGGTATAAAAATCATACAGGAAAATGATTCATTTAACGAACAGGAGCATGAGCTGCTCACCGCAGCAATGTGGGCCAGCGAACCGGTACCTTTCGATCCGATGGAAACAACATTGCACAGGAAATATGAAGCAATAACAGCAAAGGATGAACGCTCGCAATACCAAATGATCCATGAATACCCGCTGAGTGGAAAACCTCCCATGATGACCCATATTTTTGAGAACAGGGAGGGCATACGGATCATTGCTGCCAAAGGAGCGCCTGAGGCTTTGATAGAAGTGTCGCGGATGACAGCAGCAGAAAAAGAGAAAACACTGGATATAATAAAGCGTATGGCGGATGAAGGATTTCGCCTGCTGGGAGTGGCTGTCGCGGATTTCGCAGGAACCCCCTTTCCCGCCGATCAGTATAGCTTTTCATTCCGGTTTAAAGGTATTGTAGCATTTTATGATCCGCCAAAGCAAAACATTCACAAAGTTTTTAACGATTTCTATAATGCAGGGATCAAAGTTAAAATAGTAACAGGCGATAATAAAGCTACCACTGTTGCCATAGCTAAACAAGTGGGGCTTCGCGGCATTGACGGAGCACTGACAGGAGATGAATTATTGCATATAGGAGAAGAAAAGCTTAATGAAGCAGTAAAGCAAACTAATATTTTCGCCCGGATGTTCCCTGAGGCAAAAGTGAAAGTGATCAACAGCTTAAAAGCACAGCAGGAGATTGTGGCGATGACAGGAGATGGCGTGAACGACGGGCCCGCTTTAAAAGCAGCTCATATTGGTATTGCCATGGGGAAAAAAGGAACGGAGATCGCTAAAACTGCCGCATCGCTCATCCTGGTGAATGATGATCTTTCCGGCATGGTAAGCGCCGTAGCTATGGGAAGGCGCATTTACGGCAATCTCAAAAAAGCGATCCAGTATATCATCTCTATTCATATCCCTATCATTCTTACTGTTTTCCTTCCCCTGGCGCTGGGTTGGGTATATCCCAACATCTTCTCGCCTGTGCACATTATTTTCCTGGAGCTTATCATGGGGCCAACCTGTTCCATAATCTATGAAAATGAACCCATGGAAAGAAATACTATGAAAGAAAAGCCGAGACCGTTCACTACTACTTTTTTTAACTGGAATGAGCTGGCAACAAGCGTAATGCAAGGGCTTATGATTTCAGCAGGAACAATGATCACTTATCAGTATGCCGTTCATTCCGGCGCCGGCGAAGATCTCACAAGGGCGATGGTTTTTACAGCCCTGATCACCGCCAATATTATACTCACCCTCATAAACAGGTCCTTCTTTTATTCCATATTTACAACGCTCAGGTATAAAAACCCGCTTGTATTATTGATCATATATGCAACAATAGCACTGTCCGTATTGATCTTATTTGTAAACCCGTTTGCCTCATTCTTCCGTTTTGATATCATGAATGTTCGGCAAACGATGTTCAGCATTGCCACAGGCTTTGTATCGGTAATATGGTTTGAAGGAATAAAATGGAATAAGAGGCGCAAAAGTCGGTTACAAAAATGAAACATTCTGCGCCGGTCACTGCAAACCCAATAAAGTAATAAAGTCGAATCTATAGGTAGTTTTCTATTACTAAGGTCATAAGGTCAACACAAAGCTATATTTTCAAAAAATTTTTAACCAGGAAAATTCCTGGCATATCCCTTGTTTTACAGGCTCGACTGCTCAATAAATTATATATTCCCTTTTAGCATGGCTTTGCGCTCCTTTGCCTGCCCGACTAGTCATTCAGGCGGGCGTAATTTTCTTTGCGTGCTTTTCGGTAAATATAACCGCAAAGGAAATACAAAGCCTGCCTGTCGGCAGTCAGGTTTTTCGCCGCCTGAATGACTAGTCGGGCAGGCAAAGACCACAAAAAATTTAATGCCTTAAGAAATCCAATATTGCAGGCCCGATGCCCCGAATAATTTAAAATCCGCACTGATCAGGGAAGATCATAATCTCTCCTTATCTCCTGTATGTCAGTATTTCCTGCAGGCGGCTGTTGATCCTGTTAACAGCATCAGCTACATCCTTAACTCCCTGTTGTGCTTCCGGCCAGTTTCTTTGCTCAATGGCTTCTCTTATCTTGGGCAGGGTCTTCACGCCATAGCCGGTATAGAAACCGGGAGCGTATATGCTATGCTTATACCAGGGACGACGGGGCAATCCATCGGGCAATAATAATTGCTGCTCGGCGGTATATAATAATTTATTCACTGTTGCCACTGCATCTTTTTGCAGGAATAGTGTTTGTTGCAGCATAGCATCGAGGCTGTCTGTGGTAATATGAAGTTCCATCAGCGCATTTTGCAGCGGAGAGAAATCTATAAATGGCACGGCAGCTTTGGGCGTGTCGGGCAGCAGGTGTTTTGCAGTATCTGTGGCCAGTTGATATAATCCCTGATCACTTATTTTTTGTTCAACCATTGTAGTCTCCCGCATATCATTTATAAGGCTGACAACCTGTTGTGCATAGCTGTCAATAGCAGCATACAAATGCGAAAACCGGAAAGGAAGGATGTCTGCATCCGCAAGCCGCATCACCGTATGCCCTATTGTTTTTGCCAGCACTACTCCATAAAAAAATCCGGGGTCTTTAAATCGCTTATAGTCGTCATAAGAGTCATATATAGTGTGGTACTCTCCGCCGCCGTCTTCACCGCCATATTCCAGGCTCAGCGACGGCACTCCTGCATGTTGCAGGAAAGGAGAATAATCCGATCCCGACCCCAGGGCGCTTAAATCCATTTCCTTTTTAGCGAGTGCCCCTCTTTTGACCGCTGCGCCGGCGGCATTCATCGTATTTCTTGCAAGCGCTCTTTTCAATACGCTTACATTCGTTTGTGGATCTGTGATGCCATCGGCCACTTCATTTATCATGGTTTGAAAGGCATGCGAACCACCTGCATTCAGGAATCCACGGCCGTTGCCGTCGGAATTAATATATACTACCGCTTTTTCCTGCAATTCTTTTATATGATCTTCTACATATTCCGTTGAGCCTAATAAGGCCGGCTCTTCTCCATCCCAGGCGCAGTATACAATAGTGCGTTTAGGTCTCCATCCTGTTTTCAACAATGCGCCCATTGCTTTGGCTTCTTCCAGCAGGGCCGCCTGTCCGCTGATGGGATCATTCGCGCCATTCACCCAGGCATCATGATGATTACCCCGTAATATCCACTCATCGGGGAAAACACTGCCGCGAATGGTAGCAACAACATTATAACAGGGAACAATATCCCAGTTGAACGCAAGCTTCAGATGAACCCTGGTGTTGCCATCGCCTACATGATAGGTAAAAGGTAAGCCGCCCTGCCAGCCGGAAGGGACGACACGCCCCGAAAGCGAGCGTAATAAAGGTTCAGCATCATGATAACCGATCGGCAATACAGGGATCTTAAGCAGGTTGGCAGCTTCTGAATGATCAATTCTTTTTGCATTTTCTGTGGCGCCGATGCCCGGTGTGATCGGGTCGCCGGGATATACCGGCATATCCATTACGCTACCCCTCTGCACGCCATATTCATTCTTAAAAGCACCTTTCGGGTATACATCACCGGCAGCATATCCGTCGTCTGCAGGATCAGAATATATGATACAGCCTAACGCGCCGTGTTCCTGCGCCAGCTTTGGCTTAATGCCGCGCCAGCTCCTGCCGTATTTTGCTATTACAATTTTTCCTTTCACGCTGATGCCCATCCTGCCGAGCATTTCATAATCAGAAGGCAGCCCGTAGTTTACAAACACAAGGGGAGCCGTTACATCACCATCTGCGCTCCAGACATTATAGGGGGGCAACTGCCCGGGCTGTCCGCTGGTCACATCTTCTTTGAAGGGAAGCTCTCTGAGCATCGCTTTATAGGTTGACGGCGCTATCATTTCCAGCACCCTGGTTTTGGGAGTGGGAAACAAAACTTTGTAAACATTGAGTGATGCATCCCATCCATACGATTGGAATGCATTCAAAATATGCTCTGCTACGGCTTTGCCGCCCGGAGAGCCAAGGTGATGCGGGTTGGATGATAAAGTTTGTATGGTCTTCCCGATATTTTCAGCACTGAGGGTTTTGTCAAATGTATTTTCAATACTCAACTGTGTTTGGACTGCTGCGGGATCAAAGCCCGAAATACGGCTGACCTGGGAATAAACATTAGCGCCTGAAAATACAGTGAGTAGCAATAAAGATATCCTGTTCATAACGGTAAAGTTGCAGCTTAAAAAATCCTTATCAATTTAGGATTTTCTTTATAGAAACCAAGTTTAAACATGGCATTCCTTACATCTTAATGACATTGTGATTAAATTTACTGAAACATAAAATCCCGAAAAATGGCTGCACCATATACTATCCCTGCTCAAACACGTATCGGTCATGTGCACCTGAAAGTGGCTGACCTCGAGCGCTCGATGAAATTCTACTGCGAATTGCTCGGATTTGAGCTGATCACTATGTATGGTACGCAGGCAGCGTTTGTTTCGGCAGGTGGTTACCATCATCATATCGGGCTCAATACCTGGCACAGCAAGGGATCGCCTCCTGCCGCAGAAAACAGCGTAGGGCTATATCATACTGCCATCCTCTACCCTACCCGCAGGGACCTGGCTGTCATTTTCAGGAGACTGCTCGAAGCTAACTATCCGCTCACCGGCGCCAGCGATCATGGCGTATCAGAAGCTATATACCTTGATGACCCGGATGGAAACGGAGTAGAGCTCTATTGGGACAGGCCCAGGGAATTATGGCCCAAAACTGCAGAAGGAGGTATTGAGATGTATACCCGTGCACTTGATATTAACGGGCTGATGAATGAGCTTAAGTAAGGAGTAAGGTATAGGCGGTAAGGCAGGGGCCCCTATACCTTACTCCCTATACCTTTATATTTGCTATCTTGTAATATTCTAAATCTTCGTCACAGATGCGCTTTACGAGGAAATTTCTGATTGCTGTAATTTTCATGGTTGCATGCGGCAATCTTCAGTCTCAAACAAACAGTAATACTGATCGTCCCCGTACTTTGCTGGTATTTTTTGACGGGCTACGGCCGGATTATATTATGCCGGAATTAATGCCCAACCTGTATGCATTTAAGCAAACTGCTGCCTACGGCAAAAAACATCATAGTGTATTCCCCACCGTTACAAGGGTCAATGCGGCATCCTACGCCACGGGAAGCTATCCGGCAACACACGGGCTGATGGCCAATTCCGTTTACTTTCCTGCCGTTAATCCTGTCGCCGGTCTCAGCACAGGAGATGCACAAAATCTGAAAAATATTGACAACGCAGAAAAAGGGAAGCTGCTTTTAACGCCTTCCATAGGAGAAATACTCGCAGGCGCAGGAGAAAAGATGGCGGTATTCAGCTCCGGGTCAACAGGACAGGCATTCCTGCAAAACCATACTGTCAGCGGCGGCTTTATCATCAATCCCGATATGATCCTGCCTGCAGCATTTAAGGAAGATGTGGTTGCCGCATTGGGACAACCACCGGCAGGACAGGATGATAACAGCGCAAGACATGTGTGGGTAACCGATGCGCTGCTGCATTATGGGATAAATAAGAACGGTCCCCTTGTTTGTGCCATATGGTATTCCGATCCGGATGGGGCAGCCCATGAGCATGGCATAGGCTCCCCTGAAGCTATCCGCTCTTTAAAAGTAGTGGATGAACAGTTCGGGAGAATTATAGCGTTCCTTGATCAGCAGAAGACGAGAGATGCATATAATATTATTATTTCTGCCGATCATGGATTTGTTACTCATGTGGGAAAACAGGGGCTTGCTTCTTTTCTTATCGCGGAGCATTTAAAGAAAGATAAAGCTTCCGATGATGTTGTTGTGGCAGATGGGGCTATATATGTAAAAGATCATGACCAGGATATGATCAAAAAAATCGTGGCAGCTCTGCAGCAAGAGGAATGGGCAGGCGCAATATTTACCCGCGGCGCAAAACCCGGTAATATGAAAGGCGCCATTCCCGGCACGTTTTCCTTTGAATCTATTCACTGGAACAACAGCCGCCGTGCCGGGGATATACTGGTGGATGTAAACTGGAACGATAACAAGAACGATAAAGGATATCCAGGAACGAGCTTTGCCGGCGGAGTGGCGGGGCATGGCAGCATCAGCCCTTATGAAATCCATATAGCGCTTATGGCATCAGGTCCTTCTTTTAAAAAACATTATGAAAGCAATATCCCTACCTCCAATATTGATATTGTGCCGACAATTCTGCATATATATAAGCTGCCGCAGCCGGCTACAATGGAGGGAAGGGTAATGAACGAGTTGCTCGCCGGTAATAACCGCCCTTTACCTAAAGTAAGCATACAGACCATTACCAGCGAAACAAAAAAAGACGGGATCATTTATAAGCTTTCGTTGCAAAGATCAGCAGTAGGCAATCATTATTATGTTGATTTTTGCAAAACTGTGCGGGTTAAATATTAACAGTAGCGGTCAATGATATTCTTTATTTCAATTTCTTCACGGAACTATTTTCCAATAGCGATCTCATTTGCGTAATTGCCACTCTGTTGAGTTGTATCAGCCTTTCGCTTTGTGATGATCCCTGTTGTATCAATAAAGCATTTGATGCTTTCCATATTGCTCAATACTACTAACTGTTCAATCGTGGCTTCATCACGGATATTACCTTTTGGGCCAGGATTTTTATCACGCCATTCTTTAGCCGTGCTACCAAATAGAGCTACATTCAGCAGGTCGGCTTCGTTGGCATACACCATACTTATCTGATGCTTTGTCAGTTCTTTTGGTATCAGGTTTTCTTTGATGGCATCGGTATGGATACGGTAATTCACTTTTGCCAGTGCCCGATGGATGTTCCACTCCAAATGATCCCGGCTGCTTTCTTCTTCTTTTAAACGTTGAAATTCTTTGATGATAAACAGCTTGAACTCAATAGAAATCCACGATGCGAACTCCAGGGCAATATCCTTGTGCGCAAAAGTCCCCCCATATCTTCCGGCTTTTGAAACAATGCCAATGGCATTTGTATTTTCTATCCAGCGCTTTGGTGTCATTACAAAGCTGTTCAGTCCTGCCTGCTTTCTAAACCCCTCGAATTCGAGGGGTTTAAAATTTGGGTTGTAGATTGTTTCCCAAAAACCTAATAGTTCTATTGTGTTTCGGTTACGCATCCAGTTCTGAATGATGGCATCTGTATGTTCCGCATCCCTATACCTTGCAATATCAGTAAGTGATATATAATCCTGCTTATTATCTTCATAAAGCACAATATCTACCTGCTGCACCGTTATTTTCCTGCTTTTTGTCATAACATCAAATTTCGTGATATGATAAATTTATAAATATTTCCTGGTGTTTTCATTTCTCAGGCATCTTACGATCTGTCCTTAATCTCAAATAAGTACAATAAAACTATCTCCGTCTCTTATCCATTATTTGCATAGCTTTTGTACATTCGCAGCTGTGAAACGCTTTACGGCAATATTTTTTTTGAGTCTCTACCTGATGTCATTTACGGAATGTCATCAGTTTACCCGTATCCCCTTTATGGTAAAACATTACCAGAAGCACAAAGCGACTGATCCTTCCATGAATCTTGTAAAATTCATGCGTATTCATTATTTCGGGCCCAACATTATTACCGACGATTTCCAGCAGGACCAGCAGCTTCCTTTCCGGAGTGTGGAATGCCACATGCAGAACGTAACAGTATATGTGCAGCACACCACTACGATTGAGCTTCATCCTCCGGTCGCTGTTACAGAAGAATTTCCATCTTACGACGAAGTCAATAAACCCCAGTTTTCCGCCTTCGGTATATTCCAGCCGCCCCGCTGTGCCTGATCTGATCCACTCGCATACATTATTGAGAGCAAATTCTTCCGGTGCTTCTGGCGCAACAGCTATAATGCTGTTATTATCCTGTTCCCCGTAAACATAGTGTATCACACCGTGTTTCCTGTTCGCTGTTCAGCACGGCACTGAATGCTGCTCCGGTAATTATTTTCTGCCATAAATTATTATTTATATATGCTGAATTCAATCATTCGCTTTTCCGTAAGGAATAAGCTGTTCATAGGTTTATTTACAGCAGCCCTGGTCATTACCGGCATAATAAACCTTAGTAAGCTACCCATTGATGCATTGCCCGATATTACCAGCAACCAGGTACAGATCATCACCGTATCACCTACCCTCGCAACGCCGGAAGTAGAACGGTTGATCACTTTTCCGCTGGAACAGGCCAATGCCAATATTCCGGGTATAAAAGAAATGCGTTCTATTTCAAGGTTCGGGCTTTCCGTAATCACCATAGTTTTTGATGACGAAACCGATATATACTGGGCCCGCCAGCAGGTAAGCGAAAGGCTTACTGAAGCGAAATCACAGATACCTTCCAGCGCAGGAGACCCCGGGCTGGCACCTGTCACTACAGGCATCGGGGAAGTATACCAGTATGTGCTGCGCCCTGCAAAGGGATATGAAGGAAAATATGATCTTACAGAACTCCGTTCCGTACAGGACTGGATCGTAAGACGACAGCTTCTGGGCACACCCGGCGTAGCGGATATAAGCAGCTTCGGCGGTTATCTCAAGCAATATGAAATCGCCATTCAGCCCGACAGGCTGAAAAGCATGAATATCACTGTCGCTGATATTTTCAACGCCTTGGAAAAAACAACCAGAACTCAGGAGGAGCCTATATTGAAAAAGGTCCCAATGCGCTTTTTATCCGTACAGAAGGCCTTGCTGCAACTACTGCCGACCTGGAAAAAATATTTGTACGGCATACCACAGAAGGCATCCCGGTTTATCTGAGCGATGTGGCGCAGGTGCGTATAGGACATGCGGTGCGGTATGGCGCCATGACCTATAACGACAAAGGCGAAGTAGCGGGAGGCGTAGTATTGATGCTGAAAGGAGCAAATGCATCACAGGTAGTAACAGATGTAAAAGAGCGGATAGAAAAAATCAAAAAGACCTTGCCCGAAGGTATTATCATTGAGCCGTTTTACGACCGTACCAAAATGGTAGACAGCGCCATCCATACCGTTACCAAAAATCTCATTGAAGGCGCACTGATCGTGATCTTTGTCCTCGTGCTCTTTCTTGGCAATATGAGAGCGGGACTGATAGTAGCGTCCGTAATTCCGCTTTCCATGATGTTTGCCATTATCATGATGAATATCGTTGGAGTGTCAGGTAATCTCATGAGCCTCGGGGCGCTTGATTTCGGGCTGATCGTAGACGGCGCCGTCATTATCGTGGAAGCAGTACTGCACCGGCTATCCGGCAAGCATGGCATAGCAACTGACCGCATTACGCCGGAGCAGCTTAATACCGAAGTGGAAAACAGCGCAGGGAAAATGATGAATGCCGCAGTCTTCGGACAGATCATCATTCTCATTGTATATCTCCCCGTGCTTTCGCTTACAGGTATAGAAGGAAAGATGTTCAGGCCCATGGCACAAACGGTTTCCTTTGCGCTTATCGGCGCATTTCTCTTATCGCTTACTTACGTGCCCATGATGTCCTCCCTTATGCTGAGCAGAAAAATATCACATGCGGATAGCTGGGCTGACAAGATCATGCTACGCATTCAGAAGCTGTACAAACCGTTGTTACAAAAATCTCTTGCATTTCCTAAGACGGTAATGATAATGGCTGTTGCCCTCCTGGGAATATCTATTTTCATCATCACCCGGCTGGGAGGCGAATTTATACCGGAGCTGGATGAAGGTGATTTTGCCGTTGATGCCCGTTTGATGAGCGGAAGCTCTCTTACAGAAACCATCAATACTACCCAGAAAGCAGTTGCCATTTTGAGACAACGCTTCCCTGAAGTGGAAAAGATCGTTACCCGCATCGGGGCAAGTGAAATACCAACCGATCCGATGCCTCCCGAAATGACGGACATTATGATCTCGCTTAAGCCCAAAGGTGAATGGACAACGGCTGAAACATTTGATGAACTGGCAGACAAGATGAGCAAAGCTCTATCAGAAATACCTGGTATGACGGCAGGTTTCCAGTTTCCCGTGCAAATGCGTTTTAATGAGCTGATATCAGGCGCAAAGCAGGACGTGGTATGCAAGATATTTGGCGACGATATGGATTCGCTTGCCAGCTATGCTCATATAGCAGGGGCTATTGCTGCCAAAGTAAACGGCGCCCGCGATATATATGTGGAAACAGTAACCGGCCTGCCGCAGATAGTGGTAAACTACAAGCGTGAAGCCATGGCGCACCACCAGTTGAATATTGCCGATGTAAACCAACTGATACGTGCAGCTTTTGCAGGTGAAAAAGCGGGGATCATTTACGAAAAAGAACGGCGTTACGATCTTGTGGTGAGGCTGGAAGAAAGCTCACGGAAAAGCATCAACGATGTTTCGCAACTATTAATTCCCACTCCGTCAGGCCTGCAGATCCCCTTATACCAGGTGGCTGATATAACTGTAAAGGAAGGGCTTAACCAGGTACAGCGGGAAGATGCCCAGCGCAGGATCATTATCGGGTTTAATGTAAGAGGGCGTGATGTGGAATCGGTAGTGAATGAACTGACAGGGAAAATAGAAAAACAGCTAAAGCTGCCGGCAGGATATCATGTAAAATACGGTGGGCAATTTGAAAACCTGATCGTTGCCAAACAGCGCTTATCCATTGCCGTTCCTGCCGCATTGCTGTTGATATTACTGATGCTTTATTTCGCTTTTGGATCTGTGAGGCAGGGAATGCTGATCTTTTCGGCCATCCCGCTTTCCGCTATCGGCGGAATACTGGCATTGTGGCTGAGAGGGATGCCTTTCAGCATTTCTGCAGGAGTGGGTTTTATAGCATTGTTCGGAGTAGCGGTGCTTAACGGGATTGTATTGATCTCGGAATTCAACAGGTTGAAACGACAGGGCATGACAGATATAAATCAGATCATTATGGAAGGAACACAAATAAGATTGCGGCCGGTATTGATGACCGCGGCAGTGGCCTCACTTGGCTTTTTACCTATGGCACTCAGCCGCAGCGCAGGTGCAGAGGTGCAACGCCCGCTTGCCACGGTGGTGATCGGCGGACTGATCACCGCTACACTTCTCACATTGATTATTTTACCTGTATTGTACAAAAGATTTGAGAAGATAAAGCCACAGAAGGGAAGCAAAATTGCAGCAGTATTGACAGGACTGGTATTACTGTCAAACATTGCCGGTGCGCAGCAATCGCTCACCCTGGACCAAATGCTGAAGCTTGCTGATACCCAAAACCTTGAGCTCAGTGCACTTCAAAAAGGAAGCGTGTACTGGAAGGAATTGCAGTCAGGCATATTTGATCCGCCGAAAACCCAGCTTGGCGGGGAGTATGGAGGGATCAACAGCACGCAAAACGATACCCGTTTTTTTGTGGGACAATCGTTTAGCCTTCCCGCAGTATATCAGCGGCAGAAGCAGTTGTATAAAACACAGGAAATACAGCAGCAGGAACTGGCTTCCTGGAAACAGGCAGAGCTGCACAGGAATGTGAAAGAAGTCTTTTACCAGATGGTTGACCTGGAAGAAAGAAGAAAATTGCTCGAAAGGCTTGATTCAATATACAGCAGGTTCCAGCAATCTGCAACGCTGCGTTTGCAGGCAGGAGAAAGCAATACGCTTGAAAAAACGACCGCTGATGCACAACTGCAACAGCTGCAGCTGCAGCAGCAGGCACTTCAGGCGGATCTTGAGATCCTGCAAAAAAGAATGCAGTGGCTCCTTCATACTGAAGAACCGGTTACGCCTTTATATACGGCAGCCATTATTGCAGATATTACGCCGGCCGATACAGCCCTGCCGGGTGAAGAACATCCGCAGGTGCGCTATGCAAAGCAGCAGGAAAAAACTGCCGAAGCACAAACCCTGATGGAGAAGGCAAAGCTTAGCCCGGATTTTACTGTCGGATACAACAACCAGTCCATTATCGGGTATCAAAGCTCCGACGGTATAAACCAAAAATACTATGATGCAGGGCATCGTTTTCATTTTGTAAACCTTTCCGTAGGAATACCCTTATTCAATAGTGCAGCCAAAGCGAGGATCAGGGCGGGAAAAATCAATGAAGAGGTAGCAAAGATCAATACCAGGGCTGCCGGCGCCTATATTAAAAGCAATCTGGCACAAATTGCGGATGAGTACAAAAAGCATCAGCAAATGGTGCGTTATTATGAGCAAAGCGGCATGCAGCAGGCTGAGCTCATTATAAAAAACGCAAAGCTGAGCTTTGAGCACGGAGAGATCAGCTACCTCGAATGGACCATGCTGATGAACAGCGCCGTGAATATTCAGCTTGGCTATCTCGACGCTGCTAAACAATTTAACCAGACAGCAATTACTTTAGCTTATCTAAACAACAAATAAACAGCTATGCGCAATATTCTGTATACATTGTTTTTTTCAATGTTATTTTCCTGTCATTCACCACAACAGACAGAAGCTCCTAAAAACGAAGACGACCCAAATACTATAACACTTACAGAGGCACAAATAAAAGCGGCGGGCATACAGACCGGCGCCATACAGCGACACGTCCTGAACAGCGAGCTGAAAGTAAACGGGCTTGTGGATGTTCCTCCTCAAAATATCATATCTGTAAGCTTCCCGCTGGGAGGATACCTGAAAAGCGCTGACCTTCTTCCTGGAATGCATGTTAGTAAGGGAGAAGTAATAGCCATTATGCAGGATCAGAACCTGATCCAGTTGCAGCAGGATTACCTGATTGCCAGGGCAAAGCTGGAATACCTGGAAAAAGATTATGAGCGGCAGAAAATGCTGAATGAAAACAAAGTAAATGCCGACAAAGTCTTTCAACAGGCAAGTGCGGATTTTACTTCCCAGAAAGTACAGGTAAAGGGATATGAAGAAAAACTTCGGCTGATAGGTATTAATCCTGAAAGGCTCAATGATAAAACCATTTCGCGTACTGTTCCCATCTACTCCCCGATCAATGGCTTCGTGTCAAAAGTCAATATTAATATCGGTAAATATGTGAATCCTTCTGATGTCTTGTTTGAGCTGATTAATCCTGATGACATACATGCGGCGTTGACCGTATTTGAAAAAGACCTTGGAAAAGTAAAGCCTGAACAAAAGGTGATGGTAACATTTGTGGATGACCCGGAAAAGGAATATGAGTGTGAAGTGATCCTTGTAACAAAAAATGTGGATAACAACAGGAGCGCGCTTGTTCATTGTCATTTTGAGAAACAACCCAGGCAATTATTGCCCGGTATGTTCTTGAATGCCAGGATCATGATCAATAATGCCAGCGTGCCTGCCGTTCCGGAAGATGCGATTGTGCAATATGGCAACGACAAGATGATCCTGGAGTCAATGGGTAATGATACTTTCCGCCTAGTTACCGTGCAAACGGGCATAACCGATAATGGTTTAACTGAGATTATTGATACCGCCAATACACTGGAAGGGAAAAATATCATTACCCGAAATGCCTATCCTGTACTCGCCATGATCAAAAATGCAGGGGACAGCGATCATTGAGTAATATCGTAATAAAATGACAGACGTGAAACGTGAGGCGTGAAACGTACGCATGCCACGTCTCACGACGAAATAAGACATAATAATAATTGACATAGTACAGGCTTTAGCATATTTCATCTATTATATTGCTCAATTCATGATGATACCGGTTGCTTTAAAAATGTTCATGAAGTTATTTTGTACCACGAAAACAGAAATCTTTATAATAAATGGAACAGACAAAGAAAGTACTGAAATGTGTGCTGCTTGCAATTATATTGTTACTTAGATATATACCTCATCATGAGCAGGCTATAGTCCCGGCAGATATCAGAGAAGGTATTACCCATACTTTTTTCTCTTTGGCAGGCGAGGGCACAGGCAGCGTAATGAGATTTTGGGGCTGCAGGCTGAGCGAATAATACCATTCCATACAACAGGCATTGCAAAACAGGACAGGAATAAGACAGAAAGGAGAGCTTCAACGGGTTGTTTCATGAGGAACAACCTTTCTTATTTGAGGAGGATAATACACACGCTGCACAGAAATTTTCCCTTTGACCGCTGTTTTCTTCTCTAAATCCTAATTATACAGCAGCACAAATAAGGCATGGATTTTAAGGATAATGAAATATTATTCTTTATTAAATCATTATCAGATTTATGCTGACAAAATCATTACCAGTATATTGTATGCTCGCTGGGGTATTGATGGCATGCAGCTCTTCAAGACGCTCCGTTTCCGGCGAATACAATATACACTATCTCAATGATTCCCTTCCCGCTCCCTATGCTACTTCCTCAAGTATGAATTTCAGTAATGTCACAGGCTGGAAGGAAGGAGAAGCTCCCATTGCTCCAAAAGGCTTTTTAGTTACCCGCTATGCCGATGGCTTTCAGAATCCCCGGTGGATGTATGTATTGCCCAGTGGAGACCTGCTGGTGGCAGAAGCCAACACTCCCCACGGCTTCCTGGAAAAAATAGGAGCGGCGGTCATCGGAGCGAACAAATCGAATGATATGCGAAAAAGCGCTAACCGTATCACGCTGCTGAGAGACAGCGATCATGACGGTGTACCGGAACTGCGTACAACATTTCTTAAAGGACTTAACCTGCCGTTCGGCATGTTGTTGATGGGAAACAGCTTTTATGTAGCCAACACAGATGGCTTATGGGCATTTCCTTATCACGAAGGAGATACTTCCATTACCGTGTCGGGAAAAAAAATACTTGACCTGCCTGCAGGTAAGCATAACCGTCATTGGACAAGAAATATTATCAGTAACCGGAAAGGAAGCAAAATTTATATTGCTATCGGGTCAGGGAGCAACGTAGCTGAAGACGGGCCGGACAATGAAAAAGACCGTGCGCGGATCTGGGAAATCAATCCTGATGGCAGCGGTCTGAAGGTATACGCCTACGGAATAAGAAACCCTGTAGGGATGGATTGGGCACCGGGGACAAATACTTTATGGGTTGCGGTTAACGAACGAGACGAACTGGGAGATGAACTTGTTCCGGATTATCTCACTTCGGTAAAGGAAGGAGGCTTTTATGGCTGGCCTTTCAGCTACTATGGTCAGCACTATGAGCCGCGTATAAAAGAAGAGCAGCAGGATAGCGTACTGGTACGGTCTGCCATCGTTCCCGACATTTCGCTCGGCTCCCATACCGCTTCCCTTGGATTGATATTTTATAATGGAAAGTATTTTCCCGGGCATTATCAGGGCGGCGCTTTTGTGGCTCAGCACGGTTCATGGAATAAGTCGAAGCTTGCCGGATACCGGGTAATATTCATTCCTTTTAAAAAAGGGAAGCCTTCCGGAAAACAGGAAGTATTTCTAAGCGGATTTATCGTTGATCCAGAAAAAGACGAAGTAAGAGGTCGCCCGGTGGGCCTTGCGGTATTACCGGATGGCTCTCTGCTGGTAGCTGATGATACCAGTGACATTATATGGCGGGTAAGCAGGCAATGAAGATGATAACCCATTTGATTTTTAGAGAGAAAAAACAAGATCCCTGACCGGCATGTCCGGCAAATAACAAAAAACCCTTTGGATTATCCAAAGGGCCTACTCATAATGCGCTTTAAAAAGCAATTATTTTTTTGCGTATTTCTTTTTGAACTTATCAATACGGCCTGCAGTATCTACCAATACTTTCTGACCGGTAAAGAAAGGATGAGAAGTATTGGAAATTTCAAGCTTGATCACCGGATATTCATTGCCGTCTTCCCATTTAACGGTTTCCTTAGAACTTGCGGTAGAGCGTGTAAGGAAAGAATGCCCATTGCTCATATCCTTGAAAACAACAAACTTGTAATTTTTTGGATGGATATCCTGCTTCATGATTATCAGTGTTTTATGACGCACGGATTTGGCCGTGCTAAATTTTTAAGAAGCGCAAAGGTAATCAATCTGTATGTAAAAGCAAAATTATTTTAGCAGGAACCTTATGCCTTACACCATTGTTATTTTCAGTCAGTTTTATGCGCCCGCCTTGCGGCACGGAGATTCAGCATTTCTACAAAAACAGAAAAAGCCATGGCAAAATAAATATACCCCTTAGGAATATGCTGGTCAAGCCCTTCTGCTATGAGTGAAACGCCGATCAAAAGCAAAAATGACAACGCCAGCATTTTTACAGTGGGATGATTATTTACAAACCTGCTGATACTTTCAGAAGATATCAGCATGATCAGCACTGCAATGACCACGGCAGCGATCATGATCTCTATATGATCAGCCATCCCAACGGCGGTTATTACCGAATCAAGAGAAAAAACGATATCCAGCAGGAGAATCTCAATAATAACACGGCTGAAAGAAACCTTTTTCAGTGAGGCATTTATTTTGTCTTCGTGCCCTTCGAGCTTTTCGTGGATCTCGGTAGTGCTTTTGTATATCAAAAACAACCCGCCCACGATCAGTATAATGTCTCTCCCCGAAATCTTCAGCTTTTCAAACATATCGCCTTCATGAATGCCCAGCCAGCCTGCAATATTAAAAAGAGGGGCAGTAAGCGTCATTATCCAACTGATGGACAGCAATAGCAATACTCTCGTTATCATTGCCAGGCTCAATCCCCATCTGCGGGCAGGCTTTTGCTTATTGTGGGGCAGCTTTCCCGTAATAATGGAAATAAAGACAATATTATCAATCCCAAGCACAATTTCCAGTACCGTAAGCGTTAGCAATGATATCCATGCCTCGGGGTTGGTCATCCATTCCATGTGACGATAGTTATATATGGATCAAAAATAATCCGTCTGTTCATTTAAGCAAAAAAATCAAAGCGATATCGCAGGAAAAGGGGATAGCTGCTGTACTTCCTGCAAAAAGGTTTCCAGGGCAGCCCGTTTTTTTTCGTCAAGTATATAATTGATATTATACTTATAATATTTGCCCAGGTCGTACAATGGAAAAGGGTTTTCTTTAACCACCTCGTCAATATGATCAAGCCCGGATGCATTCGCTTCATTAAAGGCCTTCAAAAAGTCTTCCGGGAGCTTTTTATTAGCCACCCATGCGGCAAATACAAATCCCAGCCCGGTATGATCTTTCCAGGCTTCTCCAAGATCATATATATAGCTGGAGCGCTTACGCTGCTCAAACGCCCTGTCGCCGATCACTACACCCGCTGTTGTATCCCTGATAAGGCTGCGGAAATTTTCATTTTCCGCATGCTCCAGCTCCGGGGAAATATTCCAGTAATGCTTCAGCAATACCTGTACCAGCGCTACCGAAGTACGGGAATGATAATCAAGCAGCACTTTCCGGATACGGTTTACGGGAACCTCACTGAACAGGCATACCGAGGCAACAGGACCATCGCAGCCTATACAATAGTCAGACACAATATAGTGCCGGGGGATCTCCGGTATTGCCGCTACAGGCACAATGCCCACATCCACTTCATCATCCCGGAGCATTTGGGCAAGTTTTGAGGGAAACGTTTCAATAAGTTCAACTTCATTCATTACATCGCTGTGCCGGATGCCGTACAGGAAAGGTTTTACATTGAGGTAATTGATTATGCCAACCCTTATTTTTTTACTCATTATTTTCTTCACATTTTACACCAGATACGGTTGACCTGCGCCGCTTTTCAAATGATCCGCAGGTATTAATTCAACTTTTTCATGTAGGTTTGCCCGCAAAAGTAGGGCAATCCGGGTGCATTTCAATTTTTCGCAGGCGGTAGGTGACACCCCGCCTGTAAAGCCCCTACCGGTTGGTATCTCACCAACCGGTAAGCTGTGCACAGAACGAAAAATTGAAATGCACCTGCAATCACACCTTACTTATTCAACATTTGTCATAGCATGGATTTATCAGCGCTTACAGCCATTTCCCCTATTGACGGGCGGTACAGGAACCAGGTGCAGCACCTCGATCAGTATTTTTCGGAATACGCACTGATCAGGTACAGGGTACATATCGAAATTGAATATTTTATCGCCCTCAGCCATAAAAAATTCTTTTCTTTAAAACCCCAGCAACTGAAAGCGCTGAGAGAAATATATCAGCAACTGAAAACAGAGCAGGCGCAGGAGATCAAAGACATTGAAAAGATCACTAACCACGATGTAAAAGCGGTAGAATATTTTATCAAGCGCGAGCTGGAGACTTTAAAGCTGGATAACCTGAAGGAGTGGGTTCATTTCGGGCTTACTTCCCAGGATATCAACAATACGGCTATCCCGCTGCTTTGGAAAGAATCGCTGGAAAATGAATATTTCCCGGCGATAGCTACGCTTGTGCTGCAGTTGAAGAAGATGGCTTCCACCTGGAAAGATATTCCTTTACTGGCACGTACGCACGGTCAGCCGGCCTCCCCTACCCGGCTGGGAAAAGAGATAATGGTTTTTGCCGAAAGGCTGGAACAGCAGTTGCAATTATTGCAGTCTGTACCTTACTCCTGTAAATTCGGGGGCGCTACCGGTAATTTCAACGCTCACTATGTAGCCTACCCTAAAACAGACTGGGTAAAATTTGCCAATGATTTTTGCAGTAATGCTCTGGGACTGCAACGCCAGCAATTTACCACGCAGATAGAGCATTACGATAACTTTGCCGCTCACTTCGATGGCATTAAAAGGATCAATACCATACTGATTGATTTTTGCAGGGATATATGGACCTATATATCTATGGAATACTTCAGGCAGAAAGTGAAGAAAGGAGAAGTAGGCTCCTCCGCAATGCCTCATAAAGTAAACCCCATTGACTTTGAAAACGCGGAAGGCAACCTGGGCATTGCCAATGCGCTGCTTGAGCATCTTTCGGCCAAGCTGCCCGTTTCCCGGCTGCAGCGCGATCTTACGGATTCTACAGTGCTGAGAAATATCGGTGTTCCTTTTGCTCATACGGTACTGGCGCTTAAATCTATTGACAAAGGCATAGGAAAGCTGTTGCTTAACGAAGCAAAAATAAAAGAAGACCTTGATCATAACTGGGCAGTAGTAGCTGAGGCCATTCAAACCATCCTGAGGCGGGAGAATTATCCCAACCCCTACGAAGCATTAAAGGAGCTTACAAGAGGGGCGGATAACATCAATCAAAAAACCATCCACAGGTTTATTGACACCCTCAAAATCTCTCCGTCTCTGAAAAAAGAGCTGAAGGCTGTTACTCCAATGAATTATACGGGAGTGAACAGCGCCCGTTAAGATCAGGCTGATCTCTGTAATAAACGGCAAAGAAAAAGCAGGGCTTTTTATATACAACCCATTATAGAATAACCCAACCGGTTCGAACAATGAAAAAACTATTGCACGCCATCATTGCATTGTCATTTTTTGCAGCGTACAGCTGTTCAAATCCGCAAAAAGAAAACCGGGAAAATAAACAGGCGGTAGATTACGTCAATCCTCTTATAGGAACGGCTGCCACAGGCTTTGCAAAAGGACTTGATGGCGGTGGCACCATGCCATCTGTAGGCACACCATTTGCCATGACCAACTTTGTGGCACAAACCGGCGAGAACTATATGAGCCGGATGAACTATTTCTATGAAGACAGCAGCATTATCGGCTTTCTCGCTTCACATCAGCCTACGGTATGGATGGGCGATTATGGCTATGTATCTGTAATGCCGCAGTTGGGTGCGCTCAGGACACTGCCGGAAGACCGGGCTTTACATTTTTCTCACGCCAATGAAGTTTCCAAACCATATTACTATTCCGTATTGCTTGATGCAGCAGACAAGAAACAGATCAAAGCGGAAATAGCAGCAGCATCCCGCTGCGGTATAGTAAAGTTTACTTTCCCCGAAGCTAAAGACGCCCATATCATCATCCAGGGCATTAACCTCAATCCCGCTATTAAGCATTGGGCCAATGATTATACAGAACGCCTGCGCACATTAAAAGGATATGTGAATATAAATGCCGCGCAAAATGAAATCACCGGCTATAATCCCGACAGGATGTCGGCACAGATTGGGCCGGAGCTTCCCAACTTCAAAGGCTATTTTGTAATACAATTCAGTAAACCCTTTGTTGCTTACGGTACCTGGGACAACCATGAAGTAAAGGCTTCTTCCCGGGAACAGTATGGTACCAGGATGGGCGCCTATACCAGCTTTGATACAAAACCAGGCGAAGTAGTGGAAGTTCGTATCGGCACCTCATTTATCAGCCTTGACCAGGCCAGGAAAAATATGGATATGGAGCTGAAAGGAAAGGATTTTGACGCGCTCGTAAAATCTACACGGGATGTATGGCAGGAAAATTTAAGCCGCATAGCTGTTGATGGTATAACCGAAGATCAGAAAGCCATTTTTTATACGGCTATGTTCCATACCATGCAGTTACCGCGTGAAATGTCGGAGTATGGAAAATATTATAGCGCTTTTGATGACAGTGTTCATAACGGGGATTCCTATACCGACTTTTCATTATGGGATACCTACAGGGCGCTGCATCCTTTATTGATCTTTACGCAGCCGGAGCGGGTAAGCCCGATGGTGCGCGCCATGCTGCAGATGTACAAAGAAGGCGGAAGACTGCCGATGTGGCCTAATCCCGCAGAAACCAATATCATGATAGGCACACATGCCGATGAAGTGATTGCAGATGCCTGTATAAAAGGATTCCGCGACTATGATGCTGATCTTGCATACAAGGCGCTCCTGCACGATGCCATGGATCCTCCGATGAAAGATACTATCCTGCGCTACGGCGACCGTGACCCCTGGACAGACTACGAAGCGCAGGCCGGTGTGACATTCTTTAAGAAGATAGGCTATGTACCGGCTGACAAAACAGCAGAATCGGTTTCACGCACGGTAGAATATTCGGTAGATGATTATGCCATTGCCCAAATGGCAAAGGTCCTTGGCAAAACAAGCGATTACGATACACTGATGAAGCTTAGCGCTAATTACCGCAACCTTTATGATCCCGCCGAGGGCTTTTTGCTGCCCCGAAAAAGGAACGGTGCATTTGCGCCTAAAGACAGCGCGGGCAAATGGGAAGGATTTACGGAAGGAGATCATTGGACATACACGTTTGGCGCCATGCACGACCCTGAAGGTATGATAGCAATGATGGGAGGCAAAGAGAAATTTGCCGCTAAGCTGGATGAAAATTTTTCAGGCGGGCATTACCGCCACGACAATGAGCCGGGGCATCATTATATTTATCTATACGACTATTGCGGTCAGCCCTGGAAAACGCAGGAGCTTATCCGGAAACATACTACAGAAAATTTCCGTAACCAGCCCATAGGTATCAATGGCAACGAAGACTGCGGTCAGATGGCAGCCTGGTATATCTTCGGGGTAATAGGCTTCTATCCTGTGCAGCCTGCCTCGGGGATGTATGCAATCGGCGCTCCCCAGTTCCCTTCGCTCACTATGCATTTCAGATCGGCAGATGGGGAACAGCATGAGTTTGCCATTGAAGCCAAAAATATTTCAGATGCCAATAAATATATTCAAAGCGTAACGCTCGATGGTAAGCCGCTGACAACTCCTTTCATTACGCATCAGCAGATACTCAACGGTCGCCAACTGGTTTTTGAAATGGGCGACAAACCCAATTATAGCTGGAAATAAACAACAGCCCCGGTACCAACTATAACAATCTCCATTTGTGCAGAAGGGGCAATATCCTCGTAAACACTGCCGTTAATAGCCTTTGGTAATACGTTGTATATGAAAAAAACATTCCTTTTTTACCTGCTGCTTGGATTCCTGGCATTAAGTTTTGGCAGTTGTAAAAAAGAATCAAACAAAGACAATACCGGAGATTATTATTTAAAAATAAAGATCAACGGCAATTGGGAAACATGGCCCAATGCTATATGCGACCTGGGCGCTGATCTTTATGATAACACAAAGACTGATTTTACGGTATCAGCAACAAGTCCTGATCTTAAACAATCCTTCGGATATAGCTTCCAGGTGGATGGCGCTTCTATTCCTGCCGGCACGTATCATTCAGATGATTATTTTATGCCCCTGGATTATAGTGTGCAAACAGGAAGTTCCACTATTTTTTATAGCGACCAGTACAATCAGCAGCCATATTCCAACTACAGCATTACCCTGATCTCAATAAATGAAACCACTATAAAGGGAAATTTTACCGGTAATTTTCTTTCAGACGATATGGATAATGACAATACCATTGCCATCACTGAAGGAGAGTTCGTAGCAAAAAGAGTGCGGTAAATTTCTTATCAGCAATATCAATCAGCCCGGCATACCACCGTGAAATGTGAGACGTGAAATGTGAGATTTTCACGTCTCACATTTCACGTTTGACATAATCCCACTACTATATCTCCGGTGTCGCCAGTTCCGCCAGCGATGCATTGATCGTTTCCTGCGACACTTCATAGTCTACCAGCTTACCGGCAAGATAGTTTTCATATGCGCCAAGATCAAAATGACCGTGACCGCACAGGTTGAATAAGATCGTTTTAGAAACGCCTTCTTTATCCGCCTGTTTTGCCTGCCGAACCACTTCAGCAATGGCATGTGTAGCTTCAGGAGCAGGGATCACCCCTTCTGCTCCGGCAAACAACAGCCCTGCTTCAAAACATTCTGTCTGGTTAATGGCATCCGCCTCAATCAACCTGTCCTTAAGCAACTGGCTCACAATGGCGCCCGCACCGTGATAGCGCAGTCCCCCGGCATGGATAGGTGAAGGAATAAAATTATGCCCGAGCGTATACATCGGTATCAGCGGGGTCATGCCTACGGTATCTCCAAAATCATAACGGAATATACCACGCGTAAGCTTGGGGCAGGACGTGGGCTCTACCGCAATAGCTCTTACTTTTTTACCGCCGGTAAGGTTATTTTCAAGGAAAGGAAAGGCAATACCTGCAAAATTAGATCCGCCCCCGAATGGCGCAATCACTATATCAGGATAATCTCCCGCTTTTTCCATCTGCTTCAATGCCTCAAGACCAATAACGGTCTGGTGCATCAGTACATGATTCAATACACTGCCCAGAGAATATTTGGTATCGCTGTTCATGGCAGCTACTTCCACCGCTTCGGATATGGCAATACCGAGGCTGCCCGGCGAATCGGGATCCTTAGCAAGTATGGTTCTGCCCGCATTGGTAAGGTTGCTTGGTGATGGATGCACGGTCGCGCCCCAGGTATTCATCATGATCTTGCGGTAAGGCTTGCCCTCATAACTCACTTTTACCATAAAAACCTCGCATTCAATACCAAACAGCTTACAGGCAAAGCTCAGCGCACTCCCCCACTGACCGGCGCCTGTTTCGGTAGAAATTTTCTTCACGCCTTCTTTCATGTTGTAATATGCCTGTGGCACGGAAGTATTAGGCTTGTGAGAACCGGCAGGACTCACTCCCTCATATTTATAATAGATCTTCGCTTTGGTGCCAAGCGCTTTTTCCAGCCCGTAAGCCCTGTACATTGGTGTAGGGCGCCAGATACTGTAAATATCTCTCACTTCATCAGGTATTTCGATCCATTTATCAGCGCTCACTTCCTGTTTTATCAGTTCCATAGGGAACAATGGCGCAAGGTCTTCCGGTCCTATCGGCTGTCCTGTCCCGGGATGCAGTGGAGGCAGGGGTTTGGTAGGCATGTCTGCCAGGATATTATACCAATGGGTAGGAATCTCCGACTCCTGCAGCGTGATCTTTCTTTGCTTTGACATGTGGGTTAAATTTAGCGCTTAAGATAACAAAAAAAGGGTAAAGGGTAAAACAATAATCAGGAGGGGATTGGGATTTGTAGTTTAATGTTTTCTGTTTATTGTTTTCTGAAATTCATACATCGCTTTCTTATTAAAGTAATCAAACATGAAGAAGCAGTCTCTCATCAATATCTTCGCTTATCCATTACTGTTAAGCTATTGTAAAATGAATTCACAGCTATCGACATTGAAGCATTTTTTCTAACTTGCACTTTTTTTAATGCTTATGCAATCCTATCAGTTACAGTTGCCGGATGATACCAGGGTAACAGTAGTGCACAAAAGAGAAGGACGGCGGCGTTCCACACATTTTCTTTTTTTCAGGATACATCACAAAAAAACACTGATAGCTTATACCGTTATGGTAGAAAAACATACTACGTACAGTCAATACGACTTATATAAAACTAAAGCGGAAGGTAAGTGGTTGAAAGGAGCTGTTAAGCATGGCAATTCTCTCACTTCCGGGGATTGCAGATAACTGAAAAAGTAAAACAGGCTATCGACGCTTTCGAACAAAAAGAAGGAGAAGATGCATACCGGCAGTTGTTTTAGTTATAGCGCAAGGCATGCCTTGCACCTACCCACTTCATCAGATCATCGCTTCCAGTTCAGGCCTAAGCTTCCTGATGATATTCAGCACAGCCTTTCCATTGCGGGAAGTTGCAATGGAAAGCACATCTTCCAGGAATTCAAAATGTTCTATTTCTGTGCGCCGGAAGCCCTGGCTGCCGGCCTGTTTCCAGGCATCTCTATAGGCATTCAGCACTATATCAGGGTTTACTTTCTTGTCCCCCAACTGCAACAGGCACAACAGCAAATTGGCTTTGGCAATAATATCCCAATAAGTCACCTGTACACGATCGGCAGGGTCGGCATTCTTCAATTCATTATATAGTAGCTGAATTGCTTCTTCCTTCGACGGTACGGTATATTCTTTCAGTACCTGCCCCCAGTTATGCACGCCGGAAAGGATCAGGGCATTCTCTATAGACAACCAGTTTGTAAGGGGATAATATTCACTGTCGCTGCGTTTATCGTCTAATGATTTTTTATAAAACAATGCAGCCTGTATATATGCATTTTTCTTTTGTGCCCCTTCGCTCACTATGCCGATACGTTTGAAGGTACTTGCCAGAACAGCCAGCCGTTCCTGTGTCTGACTAAGCTGTATCAGCGCCAGCAGGTCGGGCACAACAGCTTTTAACTCTTTCACATAGCTGTCTTTTTTATTGCCCGGCTTTTTTATTTCCTGCATCGCAAATTTCACACGGAGATTACAATATTGCTCAAGTGCAGCAAAAGAATAATCAGAATTTTCTTCATCAAGCAGCTTTTTGAATTTTTCAATAGCCATCCCATACATATTGAGGGCGCTGTAAATAAGCGCCTGCAATTCCAGCGTTTTCCCCGAGCGCACACCCGCAGCTTCAATAGCCTTATCTATAGCATCCATTTTTTTGCTGACCCATTCTGCGTCGTAATTACCGGTTTCAAGACTATTGAGCAGATTGGTCAGTTCAATCTCTGCTTCTTCTTCAATTACAAAAGTGATCTTTTCTTCCTGTGTATCCGGAACGGTATTGAGAAAATAGAACGGATCGCCATAACACTGGTATGCGCCCCAGGTATTGGTACGATAGCTGTATTTGTCATAAATCGCTTTTCTTGCATTTTTTACCGCAGTGCCAAAATTATCTCCCTGGAACATGCCCTGGTAAAACTTATCTGTAAATTCGAGTGCAGAAGCATCATCTACAGCCCAACCTGCCACTAACACGGCTTTTACACCGTTTTCAATCAACTGGGTGCCGATATTGGCTGCCAGCCTGTAAAACCTTTGCCGCCGCTCCTCAGCCATGGCATTCATTTGCCCCAGATAACAGCAATTAACAAATACCAGCTCAGGTGCTGTGCTCATCTGGCTTATTTCGGCTGTGGTAAGAAATGCATCCTTACCTATAAGCATACCCGAAGGCTGATCAGGGTCTTCATTAAATACACCATGACCGGCAAGGTGGACGATCTTATAATTTTTGCTGAATAAAGACAGCAGGATATCTGAGGCGCTACCCCGCAAAACAGAGGTAACATCATATCCCCTGTCATCCAGTATTTCTTCCACTCGTTTTCCCTCCTGCAAAGCCCCCGGCAACTGAGGAACAGTACCTCCTTTCAGGTCGGGGTCTCCTATTACCAATGCATTGGGCTCTGCCACTGCATTGATCTGAAGCCTGTAATCTGTGGTGGCAAGCTGCCTCACCATACCCGCGTTGACACTAAGGGGGAGACTGTTCCCTGCGCTTTCCTGCAATAATTCCCAGGGATAAGCGGCTGTATACTTATCCAGTATCCAGTTGATATTGCTCTGGCGTTTTACTTCTTCTTTAAAATCATTGGGAATGAGCAGCTCAAAAAACGCTTTTGCTTTTTCAGGTGTCCACCTGTTTTGTGCAGAGATATCATCAAGCATCTGCACAATGACTTCGTTGCTGGTTTTCAACACCCGCTCTTCCGCTCTTGCCGCATTGGTAGAAAGCGTAAACCAGAGCCCCGGTCGTTTGTGCTCAGGGTTATCCCTGTCATCTTCATACCGGCGAACCGTAATACGCGTCCACCACTCATTGGTGTTATCTACAGGAAGCCTTTCCCTTCTTGCAGGCAGCACTTTTATTTTATTTTCTCTCCAGATGATATTCAGGGTGCTGCTTTCATCTTTTTCAAGCTTATTTATCGCATGCACGCTGCTCAGCGCCCTGTCGCGGTAGAGCTCAATAAACTCAACAATGCTTACGGTTTTTGCAGAAGGATATATCTGCCGGATCTTATCATTGGCACGCTGCACTCCCTGTAGGATGGATAAAATTGCCGTCTCAATGCTCAGACCGCCATACCCGCATCCGATAATAAGCGAAGAGATGCCAATCTGTTCGGGTATCTCTTCAGGAGAATCGCACTGCAGGCTGCTATTGATATCGCTGAGATAATGTGCAATCCCCTGCTCTACGGTCTGCGTAAGCAGGTATCCTGTTAATTCACCCTGCTGCCCCAGACCGAGCACCAGTGCTCCTTTGAAACCGGAAGACCTGCCCGACAGGAATATTCTTGATGTACCAATAGGGCCCGCGTAAATGCCGAGCCTGTGCCTGTTGCTCAGCTCATGGTTCAGTTGCGCATCAATCGACCGTTCGGCAGACAAAATGCCGTCATTGAGGAAATGTCCCACCATCAGCGGGAAAGAAGCATATTGAAGATGACCATTGCTGACGGTAACGCTTACGGGTACCTGGCCAGGAGTATAGTCGCTGTCGGTACCCAGGCCAAGGACTGTATTCCTTACCCCCGCAGGAGTGGTATCAAAGTCAAATATTTCTCTTGCCGCGTATTCTTTTTCCTGGCCGCGCACTGCTGGCCTGACTTTTTTGAGCAGGCTGGTAGTGCCCGAATCCAGTATCTCTTTTATAGCGGCAAACAGCTTGGTATCGTTTGCCAGCTCGCCATGGGGGGTGGAGGAAAAATATACTTTGCCCGCATCCGTCATAGCTGATGGAATGCCGCTATCCCAGGTAACACTTTCATCTCCTTCTTTCGTTGCAAGAAAAGACAGCTTTCCACCCTTAATGGTATAGCCACAAATCGTCTCCTTATCCTGCCGCGATTGCCCGGCAATATATACCGCATTGCTGTAGTCAATGCTGCCGCTTTTTTCCAAAATTGCATCGCGGTAATCCCCGAATTGTGCAAGCAGCTTGTCATCCGGGATTGGCCAGTTTTTATCACACAAAGCATCACGCATGCTGCGCCAGGTTGACAGTTTTGCAAAATCGTTGCCTTCGACTTTAGATACAGGCAGGAGACAGAGCAAGCCCGGCATCTGGCTGAAAACAGCAAGCAGCTCTTTTTTAGAATTAAAGCGGTCAATAAAATCAAGCATCTTTATGGCAGCATCCATTCCGAAGATCACATAAGGAATACGGAATGAGCCTCCCAGAGGTGAGCCGAGGAATATTAGCCGGAAGTCTTTCAGGCTGTTCAGCCGCTTCCAGGTATCCGGGTAATTGATAATAAAATCCCTCACCAGCACACCACCCATGGAATGCCCCACGATCTTAACAGGCTGCTCATACCGCATCAGGTCTGTAAGCTTGTTGTTGAGCAAACGGGCAGATTCCGTTAGCGGCAGACGCCAGTCGAACGGGAAAGTAACCACATCATATTTCTTGCTGAGCTCATCCGCCAGCTTCCTGTAAGAAGTGGCGATGAGAGATTCCGCTTTAATATTTTTATTATTGGCTTCACTGCATTCCAGCGTTGTCAGCGACCCGCTTATGAAGCGGAAATAATTGATCCAAACGGTATGCTCTTTTACCGCAAGGTTGCTCCCCATGATACCGGGCAACAACACAACGATCGGTTTCTTACCGGTGACCGTATCATAGAATACTTCCCCACCATCGAGTCCGAGGGCAGCGTTGCGCACTTCTTCTTCGGTATACCACCTTTTAGGAAGCACTGTAAAGCCGGGCACAATTTTGCCGTTGGTGCTTTGCAATGCAAGCAAGATGGCATTCTTTGTTTTGTCATTCAGGAAATAATTGAAATGACATACGTCTCCTCCCTCATCCAGGAAATATTGCACTATGCCATCCGCTCTTCTTGCCCCGTTATACATAGAGCGGGTGTCTACTACAAAATCATTTTTATCAAGATAAAACAGCTTTGTTGCTATCACTGTCAGCGCCTTCCACTGCAGGCTCAGCTTTGCATTGCCTGCAATAATGAATAACGGTGAATTGATGTTGCCGGCAGGTTCGGGATTGTTCAGCATCTGCAGCAAAGGCGAAGAAGGACTCATGGCTTCGATGCCAGGCAGCGTGGCAGTATCATCCTTGGTCTCCAGTATTCCTGCAATAAGATCTTTCAGGGCAAGTACAACAGGTGCGGCAGCGCCTACAACTGAAGCCAGCAAGCTCAGGATAATGTTGAATAAATAATCAAGACGCTTTGAAGCAAGGGTTGTTCCACTGGCGGGGCAGGCTACCCTTACAAATTTTTCAACAGTGATATTCTTTGCGAGGATAGCCTTATCAATTTTTTCAATTATGCTTATATCTTCCGCTCTTCCATTCCGACTGAGGTAGTTGCGCTCATCAGCAGAAAAACCTTTCTGGTCTGTGGCATTATTGCAGTACCGGTTAAGGATATCACCCACCAGGCCGCCGCGCGAATGAGAAATGATATGAAGGGTAGCTTTTTGCGGGAGTTGCTGCACCAGCTTAAACACATTCTCAAGAGGACTGAGCGTGAGTGTTTCATGCTGGAAAGCCAGGACTTTTCCTTCATAGGACTGGTGTATATAATCCCATAGCTTTGTATCACCCTTCTTTTTTAACTCGCCAAACGATCCGTCTGTAGAAGAGCCTGTGCCATGTATAAAAAGAAGATAAGTGCCGTCTTCTTTAAATTCTTCTTTAAGCAGGTTAAAATCTTTATCCAGCCTCAACAGTCCGCGGAGCTTTCCCAGCTGGGTGTCTTCCACCTTAGCGGCAAGCGCCCCGATAGCCGGCGCCAGCACTGCTTTTTTGGTAAAGACTTTCAGTGCCTTCAGGAGAATGGTTTTCACCAGTCCCCTCTCCTGCTCTGCCGTGTAGATCCCATCGGGTATGTCAATTACATTCGATCCGTCGCCACGCTTTGGTAACCCTCCGGGAAAAAGCTCATCCATCTTATCGGGAGTGCTTACCCATACCGTACCGTCTTCAAACTCAAACTGCAGGATATCGTCTTTCCGCAGATCCAGCTCTTCTGCTTCTGTTCCGGCACTACGTGTGGTTTCATTCAGCTCGAACCCTTTTCTCAGTTTAAGGATATCTGATTCTTCAGAGGCATCTATTTTTTTCTCTGCTCCGTTTATCCTGATCTTTGGCAATGGCATACGATGTATTTTAAAATATAACTATCCGGGATAACCGAAAATGTTACCTGTGAGTGATTAACGATAGATTGCTGTTGCAACAGTGTACGGGGGAACGGTGATGACAGGCTTTCTCAGATTGGAAATCTAATATAGAGAATATTATGCTTTAATAGCGTTAAGTATTTTATTAAGATTAGCATTAAGGCTCCTGCCGCCTATGGCAATACATAAGTCGTTCTTCAGGTATTGAATGATCTCGGGAAGCGCCTTATCTAAATTTTCGAGCCTTCGCCATTCATCGTCAAAATCTACAAATCTTTTGCCACCGGCAGCGCGGGCAGCCGCCATTTTCTCTATAGCCCTGATCCTTTTCCTCAATTTCGCCCTGGCAGTGTCCGTGAATTTATCTTTCATGAACTCACTATCAATATTACAGGGTATAAATTTTTTCTCCGGGAAATATTTTTTAATGAACATTGCATTGATCGTTTCCACTCCTACCCAGCCTGAGGTGAGACTGTTTTTTGAAACAACGGATACAATGGCGTTCGCCCTTTTTATGCTCGCTGTGATAAAATCATCGATAGCAGTTCCGGCCTGCATGGAAGCAGAATCCAGGATCACGGTTATTCCCGCGCCTTCCAGTTTATCTTTCAGCAGGTTTACTTTTTTTTCATCTGCGTGATTGTATGAAATAAAAGCAATGTAATCCTGCGCCTTTGCTTTCTGCGCTTCCTGCAAAGCGACCTGGCTTTGCTGCACATACTCCTTTACCTGTTCATTCTTAGGCGACACAGGCAGTTTGCTCAACCAGTCCTGGTAATCCCCCAGCATTTTTATGCGGTCTTCTATACGCATGGAGCCGTAATAATATTCGTCGAGCCTGAAAGCTGCTTCCACCAGCTTATCCTGCGGCTGGTTATTCCTTTGGATGTTGCTTAGGTTAAGGAGTATCTTGTGCAGATAAAAATACAAGCGGTCACGAACCTGTGCGTCTTTTACCTGGTATGCGTCATTGGTAGTGCCGAAGGTTTCCATCAGTCTTTTCTCCATACAGGTTTCCACATGTATCCGTAGCAGGTTGATGCGGAGATAACGGAGCACCTGGCTGTAGGAATGAAAATCCGGCGCATACACAGGAACCGTTTCCTTTTTCTCCGGGGTCACGATGATCCAGGTCTTTAACTGGTACCTCGTTCTCCCGATATTGTAGGAAATATGCCTGCAAAAAAGCTTTATGCCTGCATGTTTGGTAAAAGGCATATCCACCTGCTGCGCCTTCAGCTCTGCACTCCCTATGGTATCCGACTGCAATTGTACCAGCAGCAAAGGCTCGCAATGTTCCACACGATGCTGTACGTCTTTCGGATCAAAGCTCTTTTTTCCAACCGTGGTAGTCCAGTAATAAGCATCCTTCAGGTTATTGCCCGCCTCTACCAGCGGAACAAAACCAGACAGGCGGTTACCGATCTTTATTTTCACAGGGCAAAGCAGGTATTTGCCGATATGCCCGGTAATACGGTCAGATATGTCTTTACCATCGCCTGCCGGCCCTGAAAGGGAAGTTTCCAACTGGTCATTTATACCGATCTCAAATTTGGAAAGACATCTGCCGTCTGACTGGAACCTGCGGAACAGTATTCTTGCATTGTTCGGCTTTGCATAAAAGGCCTTATAAAAATGATGGTGTTCCGTTCCGCAGAAATTGATGACCCCTGCGGCATTGCAATATTTCTTTTCGTCATCCCAGGGACCAACATACCGTGCATTTCTGTCAACTACTTCCCCGAAATAACGGATACGCTCCTTGGGCCCCGGCTCTGGCCATTTAGGTCTTTCCGTCCGTTGCGGCGCTGACTCAAAAAAGCGATAGTCGAAAAGCGGGATCTGGAGCGTTAAAAACATAAAATCAGGCTTGTTGAAGCTGCCCTCTTAACATGCTAACCTTAGGTTCCTCGTTGTTACCTCGCAAGGTCTGCGTTCTTGTCGTTGTCGACATAGTGAAGATACAAAAGAGAAATGAAATACAATAAATATAAATACAAGGGCGCATTTCAAATTTTCGTTTCAAAATAAGAATACAGATAATGTTCGCTTTCTAAGGTTTACCATGTACTCCGGGAACATTATTACCTAAGTAACAGGTCTGTACCAGACATATCCTACCTTCTGCCCGGAGAAATAATGTAATAAGGTTGAGTTAACAATTAGCTTTTTTTACTAAGGTCATAAGCCCTCCTGCCCGGACGGGCAGGGTTAAAACGTAATATTTAATGAATGAGCTGATAAAATAGCTTCCTGAGAAAATTTGGAATGCACCCAAATACAATGGCATAGACTTTACTCGTTAGAAAATGCTTAGTCATTTTTTTGTTTTTTGGCCTTTAATTTTTCTAAATATTTTTTAGGATTGAATTTTTTTGCAATGCCGCTATCCATACCTTCCCGAATCGTATCTTTCAAAGCCGAAATTCTATTTTCTTCTTCTTCTAAAAGTCTCAATCCTGCCCGTATTACTTCACTGGCACTTTTGTATCGTCCTTTGGCTATCCTGTCTTCTACAAAATCTTCAAAGTAATCACCCAATGATACAGACGTGTTGCGTCCCATTATTTTAATTTTCAAATTGAATGAATGTTGTTCCCGGGAAAATAGCGGGCTTAATGCCGGGTTAATGTCTCCTGCAATTTTTTTGCGGCAGCTTTTACCTGTACCCAGTCTTTTTCTATTTCATGCTGTGGCAGAAGATCAAAAGCCGTAAAATTGGGACGTTCGATCCTGTCCAGTCCCCTGAACGGCTGTCCTGCTTTCCAGGTAAGGTTGGCAAAACGCTCGAACAGCTCTTTATCGTTCTCATTAATACTATCTGCAATAACAGAAGGTAAAACATCTGAAGGAAGCATGTGGCGTGAAGTAGCAAGATAATTTAGCCCGCACTCCAGCGCATAAAAGCCGGCAATATTTATAGCGATCTTTTCTGCTTTGATGGTGCGCCTGATCATCGCGGTATCTTCTCCCGGCTTCAAAAAAGCAGGCGCCGGCTCATGTATTCCTTTATAATATGCAGCTTCCAGGTGCTGCGCCATATCCAAAGCAAAGGATCTGCTGTGCAGCAGGACGCCGATCCTTTGTAATTGAACTTTCAGGCTGCTGTCGCCAACATCCTGCATTTGAGTTTTTAGCATAACCGCCGCCGCGTATACCTGGTCAAAATCTTTTTGGATCTCCTCTTCCGGCAAAAAATATGCAGCTATAAAATTATCTCTCGTGATCCGGTCCAGGCTCCTGAACGGCTGCCCGGCTTTCCAGGCGGCATTGGCAAAACGGTTCAGCAACAATATATCTGCAGTATCAAGCTTTTGTCCGGTTATTTTATTGAGCCATTCATAAGGAGTTCCGCCTTTGGTTTTTATCAATTGTCCGGTTGCAGACTCCAACGCATAAAATGCAGCAATGCTGGTAGCGATCTTTTCCTCTTTAACAGGATATTCTATATATCGCTTATCATCTCCCTCTTCTGAAAAAGGAGGTATTGCCTGTCCTAAGGAAGCATAGTAAGCGGCTTCCTGGTTTTGCGCCATTTCCAGCGCGAAGCTTTTGTCGCGAAGCAGCGTTGAAATGGCATGAAGCTGTTCTTCAATCTTTGATGGCTGCATGGTATGGCTTGAATGTTGGGTACAGGACAGAAAGAGCAGTACGATAACGTATGTTATCCGGAAAAATCTCATCCTGTGGTATAAATTTAGAGGGAAGATACAAAAGAATGATCTTGTGAAAATTATATACTCCTTAGCACGGCTTTGCGTGAGACTCATTGAACCACCAAGGCACGGAGACACAAAGGTTCATAAAGGATTTTCTTTGCGCCCTTTGCTTCCCTTGCCTCTTTACGTGAAAATATCCCATGTTTTGCATGCACCCCTGCCGGGCTAATTTGAAATGCCTTCTTATTTTTTCTTCTTTAATAACGATACCAGCACGTCCACTGCTTTTGCCAGTTCTTCCAGCGTGGAAGAAGCAAAACCCAACCTCAGCGCGTTTACAGGGCTGCCGTCTAGCGTATACCCAATGCCATCGGTAATATACAAATCCTTCTTAAATGCTCTTTGAGAGAGCTCTTTTAAATCAAGCCGGGAAGAAAACTGCGCCCATACGGACATTCCGCCGTCAGGAACACGAAAGCTGATGGCATCAGGCAGCTTCTTTGTAAGCAGCCCGCAAAAAATATCTCTTCGTTCACGGTATATCTTTAATGATTTTTTCAGGTGACGCTGGATAATACCATTGCGGAGCATGGAAGCCACCGCGTTTTCGAGTATGGTATCGCCCTGCCGGTCAATGATGCGCCGGAGCTTTGCCATCTGCGTAATAATATTTTCAGGCCCGGTGAAATAGCCTACCCGCAAAGCAGGCGAAATGGTTTTGGTAAATGACCCGCAATACAGTACCATCCCATTACTGTCGCTGCCGGCAAGCGGCAGCAATGGCCTGCCCGCGTAATGGAAATCATAATCATAGTCGTCTTCGAAAATAATAAAGCCATATTGTTCCGCCAGACGTATCAATTGCAGTCTTCTTTCTGCCCGCAGTGCCACGGTGGTTGGATAGTTATGGTGGGAAGTTGTATACAACAGCCTTATCTTCTTTCGCCTGCATATTTTTTCCAGCGCCTGCACGTCCATGCCATGATCATCAATGGGCACAGGCACCAGCTTTGCACCTGCCTGCAGGAAATTCATATTAGCGCCCGACCAGCTAAGCCGGCCAACCGCCACATGGTCTCCCCGCTGCAGCAGCGCAGTGCTAGCCAGATAAAGCCCCATCATAGTGCCCCTGGTAATGAGTATGCTCTCCGGGGTAGTCTGCAATCCGCGGGTATGGTTGAGATAAGGAGACAGCTCCTGTCTCAGCCATAAAGCGCCCTTCGTATCGCTATACCCCAGCCGCAGGTATGGATTGCCTGTAAGCAACTGGCTGCGGTAAGCCCTTGAAAGCTCTGCCAGTGGCGCGATACGCGGGTCAGGAAAGCCATCGTCGAGATGCAGGAGCGGCACTGGCTTCAGTACCCTTGTTTCCAGATGCGGCGGGCTGCTGAATACAAAGCCCGCTTTGTCTGTGGCATTTTTCTTAACAGGCGTATAAGATGGCAGCTTCATTTCAGGCAGGCGCCGGGTGACGTAGGTTCCACTGCCACTACGGCTTTCCAGCCATCCCTGCGCCGTCAGCTCCTCATAGGCGCTCACCACGGTTTTGCGGTGAAGCTGTAAAGCTGCAGCCAGCGCTCTCGACCCAGGCAGCCGCTCCCCTTTTTTAAGATTGCCGGTTTGAATAAACCCGGACAACTGAGCTGCCAGTTGCAGATAAACAGGATGTTTATCTTTCTTATTAATATTTATCTGGGCAATGACAGGATGCATAATAAACCGGACTACCTGAAATATACAAACCGGATGATTTCAGTGATCCGATAAAGATAGAATTTTGTACAAAAATATTCATGGCAAAAAATACTGACCCATTGATACCCAGCCGGCTGGCCAAAAGAATGGATACCAGCAAAGAAACAGTTTACAGTATATTGGACGAAGCCCTGTATTGCACTATAAGCTATGTGGCAGAAGGGAAACCTTTCGCCATACCTACGGCATTTGTGCGGTATGAAGACAAAATATACATACATGGCTCGGTAGGCAGCCACTTTATCCGGGAAATTGAAAAAGGCATTCCCGTATGCATTTCCGTTACGCTCATGGATGCGGTGGTAGTGGCAAGATCGGCTTTTCATCATTCCGTCAATTACCGTTCTGTCATATTATTTGCTTCGGCAGAAAAGATAGAAGATACTGAAATGAAAAGGATGGCTTTCGAATGGCTTACCGATAAAATGGTTCCCGGTAGCTGGGGGTATCTGCGGGAGATGAAAAACAACGAAGTCAATAAAACAACAGCGCTGGCTTTCAGCCTGGAACAGGCTGCCGCAAAATTACGCACAGGCATGCCCAAGGATGATGAGGAAGATCTTGAGTTACCGATATGGTCGGGTATTATTCCCCTTGAAACAAGGAGGCTTGCTCCTGTAGCCGACGAGCACAGCGGGAATATACCGCTGCCTGCGCATCTCTCGGGTGAATAGGCAATGGTGTACTGCTCACTTTTGACGTTTCTCTTCTCACGTTTCACGTTTATCGTTTCATTCACCATTCACTATTGCCCATTCACCATTGGCAATGATAAAAATAAATTTTATGGAAAGAATTTCGAACAAAGAACTACCGGACGGGCTGATGACTGTAATGCGCCAGGTAGAAGCGTATATCAGCCAGTGCGGACTTGACAAAAAATTACTGGAACTCATGCGGATGAGGGTGTCCCTGATTAATGGCTGCGTCTATTGTATAGACATGCATTACAAAGAAGCTATACACGCAGGAGAATCAGCACTGAGAATAATATCCGTATCTGCCTGGAAGGAGGCGCCGTATTATAGTGAAAAAGAACGGGTGATGCTTGCATTTGCAGAAAGCCTTACCATCATGAATGAAAACGATGATATGAATGACCTTCATCACAGACTGGAATTGTATTTTTCTAAACAGGAAATTGCTTACCTCAGCCTTGCCGTGGCCCAGATCAATTCATGGAACCGGCTGATGAAGTCGTTCGGGTCTGTTGCCGGGAATTATGCGGTCAGGGGGTAAGGAATATAAGTTTTTTCCTATCCTTTATGCCTTCCCCCGCTGATCATGATAAGTGCAAAGACAGCATAATTTATAATATCATAAAAGCCGGCGTCAATGCCTTCGCTGATAAGGGTTTTACCGTCATTGCCCAATATCTGCTTTATGCGCAACAGCTTGGAAAGGATAAGATCTGTATAGCTTTCCTGGCTCATATCCCGCCAGGCTTCGCCGTAATCATGATTTTTATCAAGCATTAGATTGCGGGCATTAGCGGTTACAGTATTATACAACCTTTCTGCTTCAGCAATATCAGGCTCCTGCCCATCATCGGGTTTTAATTCCAGTTGTATCAGGCCGATTACAGCATAGTTCAATATCCCCTTAAATTCAGATGCAATATCATCTCCTATTTTCTGCATTTTATTTTCCTGGATGGTCCGGATACGTTTGGCTTTAATATAAATCTGGTCTACTATTGAAATAGTGCGCAATACCCGCCAGGAAGTGCCATAATCTTTTGCTTTTTTAAGAAAAATCGCCCTGCTTTCCTGTATTGCATTATCGTATTGCTCCAATGTATTCATCAATGCCTGAAGTTTATATGAGATGGGTTATTTTTGCCGGTATTGCCGACAACCGCTCAAAAATAAGCCTAAAAGCCATAATGTATACATTAAACTGCAGAGGAAAATTACTCGTAATGGATAAGCCCCTGGTAATGGGGGTTATCAATATTACTCCCGACTCTTTTTATAAAGAGAGCCGTCGCATGCTGCCGGAAGACACCCTGGCGCAGGCGCAGCAAATGATAGCGGCAGGTGCAGACATTATTGATATCGGCGGGCAAAGCACCCGGCCGGGGAGTGAAAGGATAACAGCAAAAGAAGAAGCTGAAAGAGTTATCCCCGTAGTGGAAACGATCATACAGCAGTTTCCCGGCGCAGTCATTTCGGTGGATACTTATTATGCAGCCGTGGCGGAAAAAGCGGTTGCGGCAGGCGCTTCCCTTATCAATGATATCAGCAGCGGCGATATGGATCCGGATATGATCAGTACTGTGGCGGCATTGCAGGCGCCCTATATCTGCATGCACATGCAGGGAACGCCGGGAACGATGCAACAGCATCCGCAATACAATGATGTTGTAAAAGAAGTATTGGACTACCTTATCGGGAAAGTAAAAGCATGTACTGATGCAGGGATAAAAGATATTATAGTTGATCCCGGCTTCGGGTTCGGAAAAAACACAACACATAATTTCCGTCTTCTGCATGATCTGTCTCTTCTGAAAATTACCGGGAAACCTATACTCGCCGGGCTTTCCCGCAAATCAACGATCAGCAGAATATTAGGCATACCACCGGAAGAGGCCCTTAACGGCACTACGGTGCTGAACACTATCGCGCTGATGAATGGTGCAAAAATACTACGGGTGCATGATGTAAGAGCCGCAAGGGAAGCTGTGCAGCTGCATCTTGCGGTGAATGGTGAAAAGTGAATAGTGAACAGGCAATGTGAATTACGCATTCACTATTGACCATTCACTATTCACTCATATATTACAATCAACTCAGCCTGGCAATAATTAATTTTTCTTCTTCAACGGCAACTGCTTTAAAAGCTGTTTCCTGGCCGTATCTACCGCAGGTGGCGCAACAGGCTGGGCAGGGTCTTTTACATCAAGTATCTCCACTTCAAATATGAGATTGCTGTTAGGCTTTATCCTGCCCGAACCATGTGTCCCGTATCCAAGTACAGATGGTATATATATCACTCCTTTACCGCCTTTGCCAAACTGTTTTAGCCCGTCTTCAAAGCCTTCTATAGAGCCACCCCTTCCGATGGTTACATTGTATGGTTCTGTATGGTGAAAAGAAGAATCAACATTACTGTCAAAAGCTATGCCGTCAAGCAGTTTCCCTGTATATTTAACAGACATGGTCTGGCCTTCTTTAACAGGCTCTCCGCCTTTTTCCTGGATATCCACATAAGTTCCAAGCTCCGTTTTTACAGGTTTTATATTATGACCGGCAAAATAATCCTGGAGCTCTTTATCGTCTTTTATCTTCTGCCCGATAGCATGTATAGAATCTGCCTCCATCACTTTTTTCATTTCTGCCATCCTGTCCTCCTGCATCTTATCAAGCTTCAGTATGCTCAGCACCTTGAAGTTGGTAAACATGTATTCCCCTTTTTTGAATTCTTTGGGCATCATTCCCAGTCCTCCTTTAAATACGCTGTCTGTAAGTATACGGGTAATGATACTATCGCCGGGTCTTACCTGCTTAAAAATGTCAAAATATTCTTTAGGCAGCTGCATGCTGTCAATAGGCTGGTATACGGGCAACTGGTCATAGGTCTGCTTGATGGTGGAATCTTTGTACTTCTGTATAAAATGAAACTTCATCACCTCTCCGTATGCGGCCGGCTCACCTTTTCCGCTTGATATGATCTTGTATTCCATTCCTCCTTTCACATGTTTAAATGCGCTGTTCCCTTTATTGCAGGAAATAAACGCAATCCCTAAAACGGAGGCTGCAAAAATCCATGTTGTCTTTTTCATGATGACTGATAATGATTATTGTAATTGTGATTCGTTTTCCTGTAAAGCTTTTTTATAAGCCTGCACCGTTTTTTGCAGTGTGTCGGCGCTTCTGCCTCCCGATGCATTAAAGTGCCCGCCGCCGTTAAAATATTTTCTGGCAAAGGTGTTGACATCAAAATCACCCTTGCTCCTGAACGACCATTTTCGCTCTTCATCCCTGTCTATCACAAGCCCCGATAATTTGATGCCCTGTATGGTCAATGGATAATTCACCAATCCCTCCGTATCACCGGTGCGGACGTTAAATTTAAGAAGATCGGATTTGGGTATGGCGATAAGGGCCGCATTGTACTCGTAAAATATTTCCATCCTGTGCAGTAATATATGTCCTATGAACCGGAGCCTGTCTTCAAGAAAGTTATCATAAAGATGCTCATGCACCAGGGAATGCTTAAGCCCTTTTTCCTTTAGCCTGGCTACGATTTCATGCACCCGGCCAGACGTGGCAGGAAAACGGAATGAGCCGGTATCGCCGATAATACCTGCATAGAGACAGGAAGCTACATTTTCGTCTATCAGCGATTCGTTACCCGACCCCACAATAAAATCATAGACCATTTCTGCAGTGGAGCTTTTACAGGTGTTGCTTATGCCATAGTTGAAAGCAGCTTCTTCCGGCTGTTCGTGATGATCAATCAATACTTTAACACAATTGATCTCTGCAAGCTTTTTTGCCATATGCTTCGTACGATGCAAAGCATTAAAATCCAGGCAAAACAACCACTCGGCGGCATCCAGCGCATTATTAGCCCTGTCTCTCGACGCTTCATAGTCTATTACTGTTTTTGCCCCGGGCATCCATTTAAGAAAATCAGGCCAGTTGGTTGGCGAAATTACCTCTACAATATGCCCGAGTTTCGACAATATAAGGGAAAGAGCCAATGAAGAACCCATGGCATCAGGATCCGGCTTTTGATGCATAGTTATTACGATGCGGCGGGGAATAGTCAGTAACGGATAAATATCCTGAATGGGTTTCATACAAAGGCGCAAAAATCAATTATAATACCCATTCAGTCAAATATTTTTTCAACAGGGAGAAACAGCACCCAGAACTATCCCTCTGTCGGTGGTTCCCTTACTTTAACAAGATCATTTCAGCCTGGAACATTTACCCTAAGACAGAAACCTTAAGACCATGGAAAATGGGAATATGCCACTATGAACATATTCCTCTAAGCCTTACCTTTGCAGCCCTAAAGAAAAAAATATGAGCAATACAACATTTACCATGATCAAACCGGACGCTTTTGCAAACGGGCATTCGGGCGCTATACTGGATAAGATCATAAAAGCCGGGTTTAAGGTCATTGCATTAAAACTCACATCATTGTCAGCTTCCAAAGCCGGGGAGTTTTATGCCATCCATAAAGAAAGACCCTTTTTCGGGGAGCTGGTGGCATTTATGAGCAGCGGTCCGATCATAGCAGCGATCCTGGAAAAAGACAATGCAGTAGAAGACTTCAGGAAACTGATCGGCGCCACAGATCCCGCAAAAGCCGATGAAGGCACTATAAGGAAACTATTTGCCGAAAGCCTGGGAAGGAACGCCATTCACGGCAGCGACAGCAATGATAATGCAGCAATAGAAAGCAGCTTTTTCTTTAGTAATCTTGAAAGGGTTTCTATTTAACTTTCCATAACAAAGCATTATTTTTTTTAAAAACGACGCAATTTATTTCCTTAAATCAGAGTTTGGCATAATCTTAGTTATAAGATATATATCTTTCTCAAGGGTTTAGGGTTGAAACTAAAGGGGGCTCATTTCCATGGGCCTCAATTTTTTTTATAAGGGTTACTACTTAAGCTTTTCGCACTGCAGGAGAGAAAAAAAAGACTAAGTGCATACAATCCTGGCTTTTACAGCCCTTCCTTATTAATACAGCATATTCTTTTTGTGCTACGGGTTACAGTACAATAAATTTTGTTAAGCATTCATGCTATATTAGACAGGAACTTTTATTAAGTTTGTTAAGCATGTAACCAAACCTAACTACAACGTGCCTGCCTCTTTTGCATATAATGAAAGAAAACTACTTGATGAACTGGCGAATAACAATGCTGAAGCATTCCGCCAGTTGTATGAGTTGTACTGGGGTAAAATCTATGCAGCTTCTGCTTTCTATCTGAAAGACAAAAGCACTGCCGAAGATATTGTGCAGGAAACTTTCCTGCGCATATGGATAAAAAGAGAGCAACTGCCGGGTATACAAAATTTCGGGCATTATATACAAACCATTGCACGTAATCTTATTATTTCCCTGCTCCGCAAAAAAATTCATCATGATAGCTTTGAATTGTCGGCAACCGGCGATCCGCAGGAAAATAACTGGAAACCCTCCCAGCAACTGGAAGCAAAGGAAATTACAGAGCTGATAAAAAAAGCAGTCAACCGGCTCTCCCCCAAACAAAAGCAGATCTACCTGTTAAGCAGTGAAAAGCAACTTTCCCTTAAAGAGCTTGCTGCAGAACTCAATATTTCCTACGACACTGCCCGGCAGTACAAAAGCGAAGCTTTAAAGTTTATCCGCGGGTTTCTTGCCGAGAATGCCTGCCAGCTTCCTTTTTTCATCATCACGACACTCTTTCTGTAATTTTTTTTTCAACGCCTACTCACAATTGCTTTTTCCGGGCGTCTTTAATGAATAAGCCATATTATACCATCTATTATAAAACTTATGAGCAAACAGGATTTCCGGCTGTTACTGGAGAAATACCTTACGGATAGCATAACCGATGGGGAATTAAAATACCTGAACGAACTATTGCACTCAGGAAAGAATGACGCTGATCTTGAAGCGCTCATTGACGAAACCCTTTCTGCTGTTTCAGCAGAAGCTGACCATGACATAGCTGCTACTCTTTTCAACAGGATAAGCACGGCTGCAAAGGCAATAGAAAACGATACAGATCAGAAAGCTCCTGTAGTAGCCGCAAACAGGATAAGGACAAAAAGAATATGGGCTTATGCAGCGGCAGCGGTTATAATCATAATGATCGCAACATTCAACTTTTGGGATCGGGGCAGTCGGGCAGATATACAAATATCCGCTGTTATGGACAGCCGTAAAGACATTGCCCCTCCGGGTGCTGCCAAAGCTGTCATTACCTTGTCAAACGGGCAAAATATAATACTTGACAGCGCGGCTAACGGTACCGTTGCGGTGCAGGGCAATGCCAGTGTGGTTAAAACCGCTGACGGACAGATCGTTTACAACGCCAGGGGGAGAGCACCGGCCAATCGTCAGCTATTGTACAATACGCTTACGGTCCCCAAGGGAAGCAAAGTTGTTTCCATTACTTTATCCGATGGCACTACAGTATGGCTGAATGCCGCTTCTTCTTTGCGGTATCCGGCAGTATTTACAGGTAATGACAGAAAAGTATCCATCACAGGCGAGGTATATTTTGAAGTAGCGAAAGACAGGTCAAGGCAATTTATTGTGGAAGCAAACGGTGTAAGCACAAAAGTATTAGGCACTCATTTTAATATCAATGCCTACGAAGATGAGCCCGAAACCAGGATCACCCTACTGGAAGGCGCTGTTAAAATAGAGAGCAGGGGTAGTGAACAAATGCTCACCCCGGGTCAACAGGCAGTGATCACACCTGCAGGGAACATACACATTGATACCAATACGGATATGGAAGAAGTCATGGCCTGGAAAGAAGGGCGCTTTCAATTTGGCGGTGCAGGCATAGAAGAGGTCATGCGTGAAATTATGCGGTGGTACAATGTTGAAATTGAATATGAAGGAAATATCCGGCAGCATTTCCGGGGCGGCATTTCAAGAAATGTGGAAGTGTCCAAAGTATTTAAAATGCTGGAGGCAACAGGAGCGGTGCATTTTAAAATTGCTGATAAAAAAATAATCGTTACGCCATAGTGCCTAAGAAACTACGCCGCTTTTAGCCTGTTAAAACCACCATGCCAGATCAATTAGCCAGATAAAACCGCCCCGGGTTAGGAGCCGGGGCGGGCAGTACTTTGGTTAACTGTTTATATAGAACAAGTCGCTTAAAACTGCTCTTATTTCTTAACCAAAAAACCTACGCAAATTTATGCATTTACAAATTTGTAAGTCGCCTGTTTTCGACAAACTGTGTCTTAAACGGCAACATTTAACCAAAATGCTGTTAATTATGAAATTTTCAGTTATCTTTTTATTCGTCGCCTGTATGCAGGTAACAGCAAAAGGATATTCTCAGCAGGTGGATCTTTCCTTTACCAGTACTCCTGTCACCAAGATCTTCAAGTCCATAAAAAAGCAGACGGGATACGACTTTTTATTCACTGATGAAATGCTGAGAGATGCCGGTAGCGTAAGTATTTCATTAAAAAAGGTCCCCTTGCAATCTGCACTTGATGAATGCCTGAAAGGGCTGCCTCTTGAGTATACTATCTTTGAAAAGACCATAGTAATAAAGCGCAAGCCGCCTGTACAACCGCTGAACCCCGATCCGGTACTTTTGATAAATGTATCGGGCACAATTACCGACGAGACGGGCAATCCACTGGCAGGCGCGTCGGTTAAAATAAAAGGGAGTAATAAAACGACTATCACTAATGAGAAAGGAGAGTTTACAATCGCTGCCAACCCCGACGATAAACTCGAATTTTCCTTTATCGGGTATCAGTCGCAGGAAATAGCCGTGAACGGACGCAGCAGCCTGAGCATTGTATTAAAAATAGTGGTACAGGATATAGATGAAGCAATAGTGGTAGGATATGGTACCCAGAAAAAGGTAAACCTTACCGGCGCTGTTTCCAGCATTAATTTCGAATCAAAAGAAATGACTTCCCGCCCCCTTGTGAATGTATCTACTGCGCTCGAAGGTCTGTCGGCGGGCACGGCAGTTATACAGGCTTCAGGTAACCCTCAAAATAACAATGCCACTATTAATATAAGAGGAATAGGCACTTTAAACGGAGGTTCAGAGCCATTGGTCATTATTGACGGCCAACCCGGGGATATGAATACCATCAATCCTATGGATGTGGCTTCCGTTTCAATACTAAAAGATGCTGCCTCTTCGGCCATATATGGGTCCCGTGCTGCTAATGGTGTTATTCTGATCACAACAAAAACCGGCAGCAACTCCGAAGGGAAGATCACCTTCAACTATAACGGGTATGCCGGTACCACAGCCCCCACCAGGCTTTTTGACATTATCTCCTATACTCCCGATTATATGGAGCTGGTGAACCGGATCCAGAGAAATTCAGGTGTTGCAGAGGCCTTTACTCCCGAGCGTATTGCCGAATGGACTGAAAAATCGAAAACGGATCCGGTACTTTACCCTAATACCAATTGGTATGACGTAATAATGAAACCCAATCTTTTGACAAGTCATACCATCTCTGCCCGCGGAGGTAATGAAAAACTGAATATATACAGCGCGATTGGATACCAGGATAATAACGGAGTGGTATTGAGGAGTGGTGTAAAAAGGTATAACTTCAGGAACAATCTAAGTTATAAAATAACAGACTGGCTCAAACTGGGAAATATCATAACAGGTAATTTCCAGCAAAACCCGCCTGATATCTCCAATAGTTTATTTATTGTTTATCCCAATCCCAGTATTACTCCGGTCTACAATGGCATATACGGGGTCGCTATGTCGGGGGGGCTTGATACACAGGCTGGCAATCTCCTGGAAGAGATTGATGAACAAAGAGGCGAGACTAAAAAGCAAAATTATACCGGCAAATTATATGCGGTCATTACTCCCATTGCAGGTCTGAATATTACCGGGAGCTATTTTCTGGATAAAAACATTTCTGATGCATGGGGAAGTTATATCAGCCTGCCACGAAAAAATTTCCAGACGGATGTTTTCCTGACCACAGGGTCTCCCTATGGTTCCAGCATCTACAGAAGCTTCAATAAAACAGACAGGCAGGTTGTGGATCTTTATGCAGAGTATCAAAAATCTTTCGGAAGCCATACGGTAAAGCTTCTTGCCGGTTATAACCAGGAACAATGGGATTACACGTATTTTTCCGGCTCCAAATTAGGGCTTGTCAGCAACGATCTCAACTCCCTGGATGCGGCAGCATTCCAGCCTCAAACTTCCGGCAGCGGGGAAGCGTACAGGACAAGATCTTATTTCGGAAGGATAAATTACAGTTTCGAGAATAAATATTTATTTGAGGCTAATCTTCGCGCTGACGGATCGTCGAGGTTTAGCCCTGAAAACCGATGGGGAACATTCCCTTCTTTTTCAGCCGGCTGGATAGCCTCCAAAGAAAACTTTTGGAGATCACTCAGCAGTACCATTGATTTTCTTAAGATCAGGGCCTCCTGGGGAAAGCTTGGCAATAATGGCATCGGGAATTATGCATGGCAGGATGTATATGGCGCTTCCAATTATAGCTTTAATGGTGTGCAGGTGCAGGGATTGGCTCCTCAATATCTTGTAAATTCGGATATTTCATGGGAAACAACTGATGTAACAAACTTCGGCGCAGATATCAGCTTATTTAATAAGCTTTCCCTGACGGTTGATTACTATGATAAATTTACACATGGTATTCTTGCCGACATGCCAATACCCGGCGTAAACGGTCCGCTTGATCCTCCCCTGGTGAATGCGGCTGAAGTACGGAATAAAGGGATTGAAGTGGATGCTAAATTCCACGAAAACATCGGGAAGCTGAGTGTGGTAATAGGAGTATTGGGCGCTTATAATACTAACCGGATCATAAAGTATAAGGGGCCCGATGTGATAGAAAACCATGGGAGCGGCGCATCATCCTGGACAGAAGGAAAACCTATCGGAATATTTTATGTAAGAGAAGTGGATCATATAATACAGGATCAAAAAGAAATTGATCAACTCATCAGCCAGGGATACACGTGGCAGGATGCCACTCCCGGTCCCGGTGATTTTCTTTATAAGGATGCAAATGGTGATAAAATATTTCAAACCGATGAAACAGATATGGTATTAAAAGGGCATCCTATTCCCCTGTATAACTATGCGGTCAATATAAACCTGGCTTACGGAGGGTTTGATTTTTACGCGCTGGCAAACGGAGTAGCAAAATATGATAAGCAGCTTGGCGGGTACAGCGAGGGACTTAATGCAATGGTTGGAGGATATGGATACGCAAAAAGATGGCTGGATTCCTGGACCCCTGAAAATAAAAGCACCACCATTCCCAAGATATATTTAAACGACGACAGGAACAGTGGGGATAATGATTACTTTTTGAGCCCCGGAGATTATTTCAGGATAAGGACCATTCAGTTAGGATATACACTTCCTCAAAGTCTTATCAGCAAAGCCAAAATAAGCCGGGCAAGAATATATATCAATCTTGAGAATTATTTTCAGTTCACGAAATACAGGGGGATGGATCCCGAGACCAACAATCTGGCAGCGGCAAATTCGGCTGACGGAGGAGGTGCATCTTCTGCTCCTAATTATACCAATACCTATCCGTTATTTAAAACTGCTTCATTCGGACTGAACATCTCATTTTAACTTTTATTGAAATTAAAAGATATGAAAAAGCTTATTTTAATCGGGTGCATTTTATCCGTCATCACGGGTTGTAAAAAGGATTTCCTGGATACAAGACCGCAGGCAGCTATTTCCAGTTCCATTATCTGGAGCTCCGACGACTATGCCACTATGGCTGTAAACGGGATTTACGGCAATTTTCTCGGAGAACGTTACTTTGGTGATTACACATGGAGGTATTCTCTATGGGGCCCGGATGCGCTGGACTATGGGGGGAGTACAATGGAACAGGGAAGAATGACCGCCAGCACCAGGGATATCTGGCGTAAATATGCTTACATGTACGGGCTCATCAGGCTTTGCAATGATGCCATAGCCAATATTACCGATAATCCGAAGCTAACGCCCGAGGTAGCGCAGCGGTTAGTGGGTGAAACAAAATTCATCCGCGGGTTTTGCTATTTTAATTTATGGGCTTCTTTCGGAGGACTGATCCTCATAGATAAACCTACCCCCATTCAGGAAACATATACTTTAACCCGGAGCTCTTCAGAAGAAACACAGCAGTTTTTGATCAAAGATTTTACTGATGCTATTGCTGCTTTACCGGTAGATTATAGTACTTCGCCGTCAAATACGGGAAGAGCTACAAAGGGAGCTGCCCAGGCAATGCTTGGCAAAACTTATTTATACGCAGAGAACTGGGCTAAAGCAGCGGAAGAATTAGAGAAACTGATGCACCCCCCTTACTCCTATGGTTTGCCTGCTGATTACGCAAGCGTATTTGATCCCGATAATGAACGCAACAGCGAAATTATATGGGATATGGAATGTATTGATTATCCCGGGCTCGGAAGTGAGCAGGATTTCAGGTACGGGGGGAGGTCTCTTCCTGTTTCCGGATGGTCTCAGACTGTTGCATCCTGGGCTGTGGTAAACACTTACACTAATCAGGATGGTTCGGCAATTGATATTTCAGACATGCCTAAACGAGAAAATTATGCCAGCGAATATGATTATGGTTTGGTGCTGATCCCCTGGTACCAGCAAAAATATAAAAATGCAGATAAGCGTTTACACGATAATATAATCATGCCGGGCGACACTATCCTTGGAAACGGCAACCTGCAGTACATGATGAAATGGCCTTACGGAGATCACGCCAATGACAATCCTTATCCTGCTTACCAGTTAGACAATTCGGACAAGGCCTCTTTCGGCTGGCGCAAATTTACGATGGATGCTGCTCATGGTCATGTAAACAGGGAAGATTCCCCTCTCAACCTTATATTTATCCGGTTTGCAGATGTACTGCTACAATGGGCTGAAGCTAAAAATGAAGCGTCAGGTCCATCTTCGGATATATATGATGCTGTGAATATGATAAGAGACAGGGGACATGTGCCGCATATTTCCGGATTATCCAAAGATGATTTAAGAAAGGCCATACGCATGGAAAGAATGCGAGAATTACCTGGAGAGGGTCAATTATTTTTCGATGTAAGAAGATGGAAATTGGCCGCCACCACCGATCCTATATTCGGGTTGAACAGGGTAGAAAATGATTTTACCATGCGCCCGTATTTTACAAGCGTATTCCCTGAAAAATATTACCTCTTCCCTATCCCACAGGACGAGTTGATATTCAATAAAAACCTTACCCAAAATCCCGGATGGGAATGATTTGTATAAATTAAGAAAGGGTGTAATGAAATATCTCATGAGCTTCGTTACATCCTTTTCTTATTATTGCCCACATTTTGTTTGCCAATATAAAATCAGCATCTGATGAGAATACATTTACTGATACCGGCATTATTTATTTCTTTTATTGCCTGTGCACAGCGGCCCGCCCAGCCGCCTGTGTCGCAAAAGATATACACTCCGGAGTCCCTGGGCTATACATTATTCTGGGAAGACGATTTTAGCGGGAATGTGCTGGACACTTCCAAATGGGCAGTACGGGGGATTGGCGCCAGGGCGCTCGGATATGTAACACCCCGCGCCATGTCTGTAGCGAACGGGTATCTTACATTAAGGGCTGTTAAAAGCAACGACAGCATGCTGGTCTGTGCAATAGGGTCGCAGGATCGCTTCATGACCACCTATGGCTATTTTGAATGCCGCGCCCAACTGCAGCAGTCACCAGGTCAATGGGGTGCCTTCTGGCTGCAATCGCCCAGGCTTTCAGAAGGAGATGATCCGGCAATATATGGTGCAGAAATAGACATTATGGAGTTTTTTAAAAAGCTGGGTACTGATATTGTTTCACATAACGTACATTGGGGGCCATACGGACCCGGACAGCATACTACGCATGGTATGCAAAGCTACCTTAAAGGTGTAAGCAAAGGATTTCACATATTTGCCCTGGAATGGACGCCGGAAAAGTATATATTTTATATTGACGGATATAAATTTTATGAGGTGACCAGCGGAATATCACACACTAATCAGTATATTATAGTAAGTATGGAGCTTCCAAATGACAAGAAAGATATGGAGCATGCTGTTTTCCCTGATGCATTTATCATTGATTATGTAAAAGTGTATAAAAAATAAAAAATGCCGGAAAGGAATTATTCACGACGCACATTTATCAGGCATCAGTCGCTGATCGGATTGGGAATGGCTATTGCTCCCGCTGCATTCTATCCCTTATCAGGCAAAGAAGAAACTATCCGCTTTATAAGCCCCGTTGACGGAGATATCCTGCACATACATGATGGTGTGGTAAAAGGCGGAAGCCTGCGAACAACTGTCACTGTGAATGCTCCTGAAAACAGTAAAATATCTGTCAACGGCATCAAAGCGTCGGGCAATAAAAATGTATATACTGCCGAAGTCCGACTGGATGCTCTTACGAATAATATAGAAGTAAAGGACAGCAGATCGGGGGAAAAGAAAAGCATAAAAGTTTACTGGCTCAACCAGCTTGCAGGCAAATACAGGCTGTCCATAGACGATGCTGTATGGTTCCTTAAAGACATTCATCAGCATGCTGCATCTTATAACTCTGTTTTTGACAGTCCTTTTCTCGGTTTTTTAAAGCAGGTGCACGACACTTACGGCACAAAAGTGCATATCAATATTTTCTACGAGACGGACGGCTTTGATCTCTCACAGATGACGGATAAGTATAAAGCGGAATGGGAAGCCAATGCAGACTGGTTACGGCTGAGCTTTCATGCCAAAGCCGAGTTCCCGGACGACCCTTATAAAAACGCCGGGTATCAGCAGGTAAAGCAGGAATGCGAAGCAGTGATACGGGAGATCAGGCGCTTTGCCGGAGCAGCATTGAACGATATGGTCACCACTTTGCATTGGGGCGAAGTGCCCATAGAAGTATCCAGGGCCCTGCGTGATGCAGGGTATACGGCACAGTTATGTGATTTTAATGTAGATGATGGCCTGGCGCCATGTTCTTACTATCTCACTATTCCGCAAAGGCGCCACATGCAGAAAAGATTTGTATGGAGAGACAATGAGGAAAACATAACATTTATAAAGAGCAGCATCATTTTAGACACCAAAAAGATCCATGATATTGTTCCTTATTTAAACCGGTATGAAAAAGAAAACCGGAAGCCACCTTACGTTGACCTGCTGATACACGAACAATACTTTTATGATTACTACCATAACTACCAGCCGGATTACCGAGATAAGGTACGGACAGCAGTTAAATGGGCGATAGATAACGGGTATACCCCTGCATCCATCCATGAGTGTTTGAATATTTCACCCGAATAACAATAGAAAAAGCAAACGATGAATAATCTTCTCTGCAAAGCAATAGCTGCATTGCTCTCATGCTTCACACTACTTTCATTCAATTACGCACAAACCGTAAATGTAGCGGTGTTTAACGCAAATGTCACCCCTCCTGTCGGCAGCCCGGTAGCGTATGCTACTGCCAGGTCCATTATGGACTCGCTCAGTGCACGTGGTATTGTATTGCTGACAGATGAAAAGCCGGTTGTGCTTTGTGCTGTGGACTGGATAGGGATAGCCAATGAAGGGCTGGAAATATGGCAAAAAAAACTTGCGGAGGCTGCCAATACCACTACGGATCGCGTTTCTATCCACTCTCTTCACCAGCATGATGGTGTGCACTGCGATTTTACTATGGCAAGGATCATGAATGCATACGGGATAAAAAATGCACCATTCGACACAGCTTTTTTATTGAGTGCCATTCAGCATGTAGCTGATGCCGTCAGGGATGCGGTAAAACATCCTCAGCCTGTTACCCATATCGGCTTTGGAGAAGCAAAAGTAGAAAAGGTGGCATCCAACCGGAGAATTCTTGGACCAGACGGGAAAGTTGCCATTATACGCTGGAGCAGCATGAAAGATTCTGCCGCCCGGGCCGCTCCTGAAGGAGTGATTGATCCCTGGCTCAAATGTGTAAGCTTATGGGATCGTGATAAGCCCGTTGCGATAATGACCTATTATGCCACACATCCCCAGAGCTATTACGGACAGGGAGATGTTACCTGTGAATTTATAGGGATAGCCCGTAATGCAAGTGAAAAACAAACAGGCATACCGCATATTCATTTCAACGGCGCCGGAGGGAATATAGCTGCAGGAAAATACAATGACGGCTCAGCAGCCATGCGCCCCGTGCTGGCCAAACGGGTGGAAACGGCGATGAACCTGGCATGGAAACGAACGAAAAAGACAGCATTGGCCGGGAAAGATATAGCCTGGAAAAGCCTGCCGGTTACCCTGCCTTTAGGAAAAAATATTGTAAAAGACAGCCTTACCGCTACGCTTGACAGCCCGCAGGCATCATTTTCAGATAAGCTGGCGGCAGCAGAAAAGCTGGCATGGTATCAGCGATCCGTTGCCGGGCAGCAGGTAAACGTATCTTCATTGCGGTTAGGAAAAACATGGCTGCTCAATCTGCCGGGAGAACTGTTTGTGGAATACCAGTTAGCCGCTCAAAAAATGCGGCCGGGAGAACACGTTTGTACCGCAGCCTATGAAGAATATGGTCCCGGTTATATAGGTACCAGGATCGCCTATTCGCAGGGAGGTTACGAAACAAGCGATATTGTTTCCGGTGTTGCCCCGGAAGTGGAAGATGTACTGATGAATGCAATGAGAGCAGTATTGCAATAGATCTTTACTGCTATGATTTTGTCAGGCTGCGCAATACCGCGATAAGACGGTCTACGTCTTCACAGGTATTATAAAATGCCAGTGAAGGGCGAACTGTGCTTTCCACGCCCATCCTGCGCAAAATAGGTTGAGCGCAATGATGACCGGTACGCACCGCAATGCCTTCCCTGTTGAGCGCTTTGCCCACATCATCATTTGAATATCCATTCAGCGTGAATGATAACACGCTTGCTTTATTGGGCGCCGTGCCAATCAGCCGGATACCGGGTATCTGCTTTAAATGATGCGTGGCATATTCCAGCAAGGCATGTTCGTATGCGCCTATATTTGCCATGCCAAGGCGGGTAACATAATCTATCGCTGCCCCAAGCCCAACCGCATCTGCAATATTGCCTGTGCCCGCTTCATAACGGTTAGGCGCTTTATGGTACTTTATATGTTCAAAGGTCACATCCTGTATCATATTGCCGCCGCCCTGCCATGGCTCGGTATTGTTGAGTATTTCTTCTTTCCCATACAATACACCAATACCTGTTGGTCCAAACACTTTATGACCGGAGAATACAAACCAGTCTGCATCCAGCGCCTGCACATTCACAGGCATATGCGATACGGATTGCGCCCCGTCTATCAAAACTTTAGCTCCCGCTGCATGAGCCATAGCCGTCATTTCTCCGGCCGGGGTAATGGTCCCTAACGCATTAGATACCTGTGTAAAAGCTACCAATTTCGTTTTGGGACCAAGCAGTTTCGCATATGCATCAAGCAATAGTTGTCCGTCATCATCTACGGGAATGACTTTCAATACAAGCCCTTTTTTATCTGCCAGTCTTTTCCACGGTACTATATTGGCATGATGCTCAAGGTGGCTTATGATAATTTCATCACCGCTTTGTAAATACTGATCCCCCCAGCTTTGAGCAACCAGGTTAATGGCTTCTGTAGCGCCGCGGACAAAAACAATTTCATTGGGTGATGCTGCACCGAGAAAAGCCTGCACTTTTTTTCTTGCAGCTTCATAAGCATCGGTGGACCTGGCTGCCAGCTCATGCGCCGCCCGGTGCACATTGGAGTTTTCATGCTGATAAAAATACTGCAGCCTGTCAATCACTGATTTTGGCTTTTGTGTAGTAGCGGCATTGTCTAACCAAACCAGCGGCTTATCATTCACTTTTTCATTAAGAATGGGAAAATCTTTTTTTATCCTATAGGCATCAAAACCTGAAGTATAGCCGCCTAATGGCATATTGCTTATATGCCGGGGCTCATTTTGCAAAAAGTAAAAAGAAGGAAGGTTCGGAGCTGTAACATTGGGTAACGGAGAAGCATAAGCGCCGTCTACAGAATCGCTGAGTGTAATATGCTTTAATACGGATGCGATATCCGACCAGTAAGGTTGCTCATCAATAAAAGGTAATGCAAAAGGATCCTCGTTGTCATTATAATGATGAGCAGGTTTGTCAATATTGGAATCAGGAAAACTTGTTATAGGCTCCTTAATGCTGAAGTTTTCCTGCTGGTGCACATACGATGGAGATGCACCGCTACCGGCTACAGAGGAGGGTACTCCACCGCTTAATGTAGACTTATCAGACGATGTTTTTTCGAATCCCGGAGTCAAACCCGGAGAAGCAACATCCGGCAGGGCAGTGTTGCCTGCCGATGGAGAGACGCCGCTCCCGGAGTGTAGCCCGTCTGCAATAGCATGGTTTGTTACAGAAGAAGACAAGCCAGATCCCGTGGCGGACGGAGGCGCAGTTAGTCCATATACAGGTGACGGAGCAGCCGCAGGCGGCGCATTGAATGGAGCTGCCGCTTCATCAGCAGGAAGATTTATTCCCGGAACAATAGCTTCTCCTGTTACAGACTTTGCAAAAGCAGCCGCACGCGGGTGTTCGTACGGATCCGGCGAAATCTCCTTTGGCACTTCATTGGGAAGCGCTTTGAAATACCGGTTGGCTAATTCCTGCAATGCTTCTACATCCGGAAGATTATTTGTAGGTGTACTCATGATAGTTACCGATTTCAACATCATCCAATACCGCAATAGCATCATCCACTAAAACAGCTAAAGAGCAATATAACGAAACAAGGTATGACGCTATAGCTTTTTCATTGATGCCCATAAAGCGAACGGAAAGCCCGGGAGTTTGTTCACCCTGCAAACCGGGCTGAAATAAACCAACCACACCCTGGCGGGATTCGCCTGTGCGTAAAAGAATGATCTTGGATTTACCTTTTACAATTGGTAATTTATCGGAAGGTATTAAAGGAATACCGCGCCATGTTAAAAACTGTGAGCCGAAAAGCGAAATGGTAGGTGGCGGCACACCGCGGCGGGTACACTCTCTCCCAAACGCGGCAATTGCCAGGGGATGCAATAAAAAGAAGCCCGGCTCTTTCCACACTTTAGCAATAAGGTCATCAAGATCATCAGGCGTAGGCGAACCTGTGCGGGTCTTAATGCGCTGACCGTCTGCCACACTATGCAATAAGCCATAACTGCCGTTATTGATCAGCTCACTTTCCTGCCGTTCTTTAATGGTTTCTATGGCAAGCCTCAACTGCTCGGAGATCTGGTTATATGGCTTGCTGTACAGGTCTGAAACACGTGTGTGCACATCAACAATAGTCTGCACCGCCGCTAGGTTATATTCCCTCGGGTTTTCAATATAATCCACAAAAGTCTGGGGCAATACTTTTTCATCTCTCGAAGAGCAGTCCACTTCAATATGTGTTGCATTTTTTACTTTATTAAGCCGGTAAACACCCGATTCTACAGGAACCCAGCTCAGCAGACGGGTAAGCCATCGGGGGGTAATTGTCACCATCTGGGGAACCGTGCGTGTAGCGATCGCCAGTTGCCGGGCCGCTACATCGCCCAGGGCGGTTTGTTGTTTAGTGTCAGCCATCGTGTAAATTTTACGCTAAGTTTATACTTTTATTTTTATATATACAAATAATACTAAGACAAAATGCGGCATAGTTCGTGATGATCCCGACCCGTCATTCGGCTGTCGTCCTTATCCATCCTTATCGCTCAGTTTCTATTTTTAAGCACTGTAAATGAAAATTTTTTCCCGGTTTTTGCAGCGGCACGTTTTACTTCAGCCACCACCTCCTGCAGTCCAAGATTTCCTTCCCTTAAATACCGTGTGCGCAATAAAGTCGGAATATCTCCGGCTTCAATTGCCGGTGGCGCTTTTTCCGGGGAAAAATGTTGGGATTTCAATTCCTTATCCAGTAACACATAATCGTCGTCTGCCGCGTGGTGCAGTACTATATTGGTTCTGTATGTAGGCATATAATTATTATTAGTTGGCCGAAGCCGGTTATTAATTTTGTGAAGCGCTGCGCTATTTCCGGAGCTTAATATAAACCGTAGCTAAAGAAGTGTGCACTTCCACTTCAGTACATTTTCCATTATGATAAGTATATATATTATCTTTTCCGTCTGGCAGAGTAAGCACATACCGGTGAGGCGTTGTTTCGTTTATGGCTACGTATTGCCCGAAGTTTTCTGAAAAAATACTTGTCATGCCCGATGGCTCCGCATACATCAGGCAGGCGGTACTGAAGCTGATTTTTGATTTGAATGATAAGGATCTGCCATCGCTTTTAATAAGGTACTGATCCTGCTCCCAGGCAATTTGCCTGTCAGCCTTTGTTTTGCCGTTAACCTGCCTGATCAGTCTGCCGTCAAGCAATTTACCGTTGCTGAATGAGCTTTGCAGTTTGCTGTATACGGATATGTCAATCAATACTGAGAACCGGGCGGAAGATTCGGTAATATATTCCACCGTTTCACTTTTCTCCACCTTGCTGCACATCATATAGCCGATTATTTTATCATTCTTTAAAATATCGTAATAGGTTTGGTAATTATAGTCAGTTGAGCTTTCCGGAACCGGAAGGAAGCTAAGCAATGACCAGTAAACAAGAGCAATCATACTATCAACGAATTTTATGCGATTATGATTTTGCGGATCTTCTAAAACCTCTTTACAAGAGGCCTTAGAAGAATACGCAAATGGGTTAGTTTGTGCCGGGTAAACTGCTTATATAAGCAAAACCAACTGCGAAAAAAAGCGTAACCCGGGCTTAATATAGTTTGTATAAGATAGAACAGCATTCTCCCGATTTTATAGCTCCTTACCAAAAATACCGGCGCCAAATTTTTCCGACCATGATTTGGGAGCAAGCCATGAAAGAAAAACACCCAGCCTCGTCCGGAATCCCGTGATCCGTTCCGGCTTATTATTCAGCAAAGCATTTACCGCAATGACAGCTACAGCCTTCGGCGCCATATTATAGCGTTCAGCCGTTTTCCTGATATGGCGGCCCATGCCAGCCCTGTCAACAAAATTGGTATCGGTGCTGCCGGGGCTCACACAACTCACCACTATGCCGGATGACCTCAGCTCGTAGCGCATACTTCGGGTAAATGAAATGATAAAAGCCTTTGATGCTGCGTAGATATTCAGGTAGGGAACGGGTTGATAGCCTGCATTGCTGCCAATATTTAGTATATACCCTTTTGTTCTTTTACGGAATACCGGGATAAAATAATGACTTAATGCCACCACAGCTTTGATATTTACATTTATCATATTCAACTGTTCTTCCAGCGGCAATTTTTCAAAAGCGCCATTTAAGCCGAAAGCCGCATCATTCACAAGTATCTCCAGATCGTTATGCCATGGCTCGCTCCACGCGAATATTTCAGCAGGCGTTTGAGATAAGGAAAGATCTGCTGCCAGGTAATCAACCTGTATCCCTCCAACATGCTGCAATTCCTGTTTTGCTGATTGTAATCCCTGTTCATCAATGTCTACAAGTAAAAGGTCATACCCGCGTAAGGCTAGTTCCAGTGCTATTGCCTTTCCAATTCCTTTTGCTGCGCCGGTTATCAGAGCATGAGACATGATCGCTTATTGATTAATGGTATTGCTGACTAATGGTGTTGACTGAATACCCGCCGGTTTTAATCCTTTGCGTTTCACATTGGACCAGCGAAGCGCCTCTCGGTACTGCTCAAGCTTAGGCAGCGCCAGCTTGTGATAGAACGGGGTCGGACTGTTGGCATGTTTCGGCTTGTAAGCGCCTGTAACGATCGGGATATACATTACGCGCCGCCTGCTTTCTTCACCAAAAAACGGTGAACGTTGCACCCGGTGCCATAAACGCCCGTCGTGCACGGTAAGGTCGCCGGCTTCAATATTAAAGCCAATCTCTTTGGGGTCAGGATCATTATCTACAAAATATTTTTTCCGGAACAGCAGCTTGAATAATCCCTGGTTATGCGTACCTGCCAGCACCCTAAGACCTCCCTTTGCAAATGCATAATCGTCTAAATGAAGTCCTACATTCAGCATAGGCATGATCCTCGAGCCTAAAAATATATCCCTCGGGCTGTCGGTATGCCATCCCAACTGCTTATACTCGCTATCGGGGGTATTTACATAGTGATTTAATACCAGCCCGTCTTTTTCATTTTCACCAACTCTTCCTTCATAGGGATGTAATAATGCCGCAAGCTGTGCCAGCCGTTCCTCTTTCAGAAATGCGCTCAGTACTTTGCTGTATTGCGACGTAAACGCAATGCGTTGAATAAACTTTTTACCATCCGTGTTCAGGCCAAACTTAAGCGGGATGCCATTTACTTTCTGTATACCGGAAGCAAGCAGATACTCCTCTACCTGCTGTATCTCGGAGAGGAATTGTTGTACCGTTGCTTTATCTACAAAATTTTTGAACTGTATTACGCCATACTTTTGAAAAACAGTCTTTTGTTCGGGAGTAAGCTCCTGCCCAAAATGAAATACATAATTATTAATGTTGCTCATAACATGTGATTATAAGATTTAAAAACAGGTGAGATAAAAATGATTTACCGGAGATTGAAATGTGCCGGATCGCGTTTCCGCAGCCGGGATAATTAATACGTTGCCTGGCGGCAACAACAACGATTGATAATTGAGTTTAAAATTTTCACAGGACAAAAATAGTATTTAATATTAGTCTACCAAATTTATAGACTAATATTTTAAAAAAAATTCCCACGCAAAGCGACAAAGAAAGCAAAGAAGACAAAGTTTGATTTGCAGGCTTTTCGTGAAACTGCTTGAACCACAAAGACACAAAGCTTCACAAAGGTATTTTTTTTGCGGGCTTTGCTCTCTTTGTCGCTTTGCCTGCCCGTCCAGTCAGGCGGGCGTGCAATAAATCCCTGTCAGCAACTTTTAGCTAAAATCCTACCTTTGCCGTCATGGAAAAATTTCTAAAAGATCTTTTTAAGGATCAGTCTTACGATGAAAAAAGCTTTTTCCTAATTGCAGGGCCCTGCGTGGTGGAAAGTGAAGCGCTGATAACGGAAGTCGCGGAAAAAGTATCTTCCATCTGCAGGAACCTGGGTATTCCCTATGTATTTAAAGCCTCATACCGTAAAGCTAACCGTACCAGTGCATCATCGTTTACCGGCATAGGTGATGATCATGCGCTGGCGCTTGTAAAAAAGACGGGAGAAAAATATAAGCTTCCCACTACTTCAGATATACATGCGCACGATGAAGCTGCGGTTGCTGCGCAATACATAGACATCTTACAAATACCCGCCTTTTTGTGCAGGCAGACAGACCTGCTGCAGGCTGCTGCCGAAACAGGAAAAGTAGTCAATATTAAAAAAGGGCAATTTATAAGCGGTCCCGCCATGCAATTTGCCGTGGAAAAGATCCGAAAGTCCGGTAATGAAAAGATCATCCTCACGGAAAGGGGCAATACTTTCGGGTACCAGGACCTGGTAGTGGACTACCGCAATATTCCCTGGATGAAAGCGCATGGTGTACCTGTAGTAATGGATTGCACACATTCATTGCAGCAGCCCAACCAAACATCAGGAGTAACCGGAGGCAACCCTCAATTAATCGAGACCATCGCCAAGGCTGCCATAGCTACCGGTGCAGACGGGCTGTTCATCGAAACCCACCCGGATCCGACAATGGCTAAAAGTGATGGCGCCAATATGCTCCGGCTTGAGCTGCTGGAAGAGCTTTTGAAAAAACTGTTGAAAATAAGGGCAGCACTGTAAGAAAGTTATTTTCACGCAAAGCTATAAAGGAAGCAAAGTTCGCAAAGAAAATCCATTGTGAATCTTTGTGTCTCCATGCCTTGGTCGTTCAATGGGTTTATGTAAGACTGCAACGATAAACGATAGACGTGAGATGTGAGACGGCAGCCTCATTTCTCTGTGCTCCTCTCTGTTCTCTCTGTCTCCGTGGTTCAGATCCATTACTGGTCTGCCGGTTTCTTACAGCAGGTGGGTAAAGCTTTAATGGGTTTATGTAAGACTGCAACGATAGACGTGAGATGTGAGACGGCAGCCTCATTTCTCTGTGCTCCTCCCTGTTCTCTCTGTCTCCGTGGTTCAGATCCATTACTGGTCTGCCGGTTTCTTACAGCAGGTGGGTAAAGCTTTATAAGAATCTTCGTTGGCTTTTATGTCATCAGCATCGTAGCCGGCATTGGCAATACCGGTCTTTACATTGTCAAGATTAGTGCGGTTGGGAAGATAAGTTATAGTAGTGATCTTTCGCTTATAGTCCACCGTTACCTTACTTATCCCCTCCTCTCCTTTCATATAGTCTTCAATTCTCTTCTTGCACTGTTCGCACTGTACGGTAGGAGTAGCTATTTTGACCGTAACAGGTTTTTTCTGTTGTAACTGCGCATTCGCCGACCAGGCAAATCCGCCTATCATCATAATAAGTAAGGCTATTTTTTTCATAATATCAGTTTAATTTTTAATGACAAAACAACAATCATACCTCTTAACGTCATTTTCATGCTAAAAGGTACGTGATATTTCTGTCAGGGGTTCCATCCCGCCGGATCTTTCCGCCAGTTTAACAAAGTATTTTCTTCCCCGGCGCCTATTATTCCTTTTTCAATCGCCAGCGCTACCAGTGTTTCATAATTTGTCAATGATGTAAGCCTCACTCCGGCGTTTTTAAAAGCTTCGGCAGCTACCGGGAATCCATAAGTAAAAATAGATACCATTCCTTCTACCTGCAGTCCCTGGTTCTTTAACGCATCGCACACCTGCAGGCTGCTCTTGCCGGTAGAGATGAGATCCTCTATCACCACCACCTTCTGACCGGCTTCATAATATCCTTCGATCTGGTTGCCCAGCCCATGATCTTTCGGTTTGGGACGCACATAAATAAAGGGCAGCTTCAACTGGTCGGCTGCCATGGCGCCCCAGGCAATACCTGCAGTAGCTACGCCGGCAAGCAGGCCCGCATCAGGGAATTGCTCAAATATGATATTACAGAGCTCTGATTTTACAAAGTCGCGGATATAGGGAAATGATAAGGTTTTACGGTTGTCGCAGTAGATCGGGCTTTTCCATCCGGAGGCCCATGTAAAAGGTTGTTGGGGATTCAGCCGGATAGCATTAATTTGTAAAAGCTTTTCGGCAACGGCTTTTTCGTTTGTCATGGCGCGAAAATAACAAAATTGCAGCTATGGTTATTAAAATATACTTTGGTGATAAACCCGTTTTTCTTTGTGATGAGATCACTCCAAACATAGAAAAATACCGGCATCATCCCGACACTGTATTCATTGACGAAGTCACTACCAATGCTATTCATGCCCTGTTGCATGAGATCGCAAAAAAAGATTTTCATGCCGGCATATTATTCAGCAGTGATATTGAAAAACTCCGGAAATTATTCTGGCGGCATTTCAATATTATCCAGGCTGCCGGAGGGTTGGTTACCAACGGCAGGCGCGAGGTTTTGATGATATACAGGCGTGGCAAATGGGATCTTCCCAAAGGTAAAAAAGAAGAAGACGAAACACTGGAGACCTGTGCCGTAAGAGAAGTGGAGGAAGAAACAGGGCTGAAAAAAGTACAGCTGGGGAAATTCCTGCTCACGACATATCATACCTATGAAGCATTTGGCAGGCATATTCTCAAAGAGTCTTACTGGTATGCCATGACAGCAGGAAAAGAGCAAACGCTTACTCCTCAGACGGAAGAAGATATCCAGCAGATCGAATGGGTGGATATTGCACATATCAGCGATAAAATGAACAATACCTTTCCTTCCATCAAAGAAGTGCTTAAGGCTGCAGCAATGATCCCCCACAAACACGAATGACCATGAGTTCATCATTATTTTCTCCTCCTGCCTTACAGGCGATGCGGCAATTTTACAACAGCGGCGTTACAAAGGATCATGCTTTCAGAAAGCAACAATTGCTGACGCTAAAAAAGATTATCATCCAATATGAGCAGGAGATATATAAAGCCTTATATACCGACCTTAAAAGAAGTAAAGAAGAGACCTACGCCACTGAAAACGGGCTGTTGCTTGCCGAGATCAATACAGCACTAAAAAATCTTCACAAATGGATGTGCCCCCGGCGCACAGCCACCAACCTGGTAAACCTCCCGTCTTCCTCTGTTATCCACTATGAGCCGCTGGGTGTGGTTTTCATTATTGCTCCGTGGAACTATCCTTTGCAATTGCTGCTGGTACCTTTAGCAGGCGCAATAGCAGCAGGCAATTGTGCAGTGCTGAAGCCATCTGAGCTGGCCCCGGCTACGGCGGAAATAATTGACAAGATCGTAACCGAAGCATTCGCGCCGGAATATGTGAAGGTGATACAGGGAGAGGGTGCAGAGGTGGTTCCGCAAATGATCAGCAGCTTTCGCTTTGATCATATTTTTTATACCGGCAGCATTCCCGTAGGAAGGTCCATATACCAGATGGCAGCGCAAGAGCTTGTGCCGGTGACCCTGGAACTGGGAGGAAAAAGCCCGGCCATAATAGAAGCCGATGCAGACATTAATACCAGCGCAAGAAGGATCGTGCTTGGAAAATTTGTGAATGCGGGGCAAACCTGTATAGCGCCTGATTATGTGCTGGTGCATCAGCACGTTTATGAAAAATTTATAGCAGCGCTTAAGCATACGTTGCGGCAATTTTATGGGAGCGATCCCAGGCAAAGCGATGATTATGGCCGTATCATTAACGAACGAAGATTCAATACGCTGGTACAATATCTTGAAGAAGGTGATATAGTGACAGGCGGAGAAACCGACAGAGAGGAGCTTTATATTGCCCCTACTGTGCTGACAAATATCATTCCGGACGCTGCAATAATGCAGGAAGAGATCTTTGGTCCCATCCTCCCCATATTGCCTTTCAGCAATGCAGAAGAGGCGCTTGCCGTTATTAATAAGAACCCCGATCCGCTTTCGCTGTATGTATTCACTTCCGACAGATCAAAAGAAGCATTCTGGATCAGGAATATACGGTTTGGAAGCGGTTGTATAAATAATGCCGTATGGCAATTCGCCAATCATCATATTCCTTTTGGGGGTATTGGCAATAGCGGTAAAGGAGCGTATCACGGTAAACATTCTTTCCTCACTTTTTCGCATGCAAAGCCTGTAATGAAAACGCCTGTATGGTTTGATCCATCGATAAAGTATCCGCCGTTCGGAAGAAAAATGAAATGGTTTAAGCGTTTGATCAGGTAATATTAATGCTACAGCAAAAGTGGACATTAAAACAAATGAAGAAAACTCAAATGCAATTTTTCCGATAACTTTTGTTCTATCGGTGGTGTCTTCACCGGTAGGAAAAATCTTTTGCAATACTGATACAGCATTTGCCGGGTAATATATTAAAGCGGTCAGTTAATATAAAAGACTGTATATACAATTAATTGTATTAATTTGAAATCCCGTGAATATTTCCAAAATATAACAGGTTATTGATGCAATCGTCCATTTTAAACAGGTGCAGGAATACGCTTCTACATATTTTATTTTATACCGGTACAGGAGTGGCAGTGATGATCTGCGGATGCAATTCCGCTCCTCAGACAGATGATAACTTCTTCAACGGTATCAGCTTAAAAGGATGGTCAGCTACCGATACCAGTTATTGGTCAGTGAAAGATAATGCTATAACAGGTCAGTCATCTCATGAAGTCAGCAAAAACGAATTTTTATGGTCGGATGTTGAAGTGAGTGATTTTTATTTAAGTGTAGATGTTAAACTGGAGCCCAACAGCGGCAATGCAGGCATCCAGTTCCGTTCGGCAAAGGCAGACGAGTCGGGTCAGGCTGTAGGCTACCAGGCAGACGTGGGAAAAGGCGTATGGGGAAGGCTCTATCATGAACATGACCGCACTTACCTGGATTGGCCGGATGCCGGGGAAGCGGCAGTGCACCCCGGGGAATGGAATCACTATGAGATACTGGCTTCCGGCGACAGGATATGGACGGCTATTAATGGCGTGCTGTCAGTGGCTGTAGAAGACCTTTTCGGGGAGAAGAAAGGAAAAATTGCCGTGCAGATCCATAGCGGGCCTCCGATGACTGTACAATACCGCTTTAATAAGCTGGTGCATCATCCTAAAATAGAACTGGCGGGGCTCAATGAAAAACAATTGCTGGAAGCGCTGAGAACGCCACTGAATCCTCCCAAAGGAAAAGCCCTGGGCAAGCCAAAGCTGTCACTTCAAAATAATGATGTAGTAGTTTTCACCGGTGGCGCTAATATGGCCGGCTTCCAGAAAACAGGCTATCTCGAAACACTGCTGGAGGCTGCCTCCCCTGTTGAAAAGCTGCATTTCAGAAACATGTCGTGGGAAGGAGATGTAGCAGCAGAACAATATCGTGAAACAGGATTTGGCGGATGGGAAAGTAACCTCGACAGTGTGCATTGCAATATATTATTTGTGCAATTCGGTCAAATGGAATCCCTGCAGGGTGAGGATTCGCTTGCCGGCTTTATATATGATTACAAACGCCTGCTGGACAGCGCCGGAAAGGATGACCGGAAAATAATAGTGGTCTCCCCTATCCCTTTCGACACTGCGGCGCTTAAATTATCAGGCGAACAGACCGGAAACATACCCATCGCCCGGGCGCCTGTAGACAAGTATGCAGCAGCCATAAAAAACATGGCTGCAGAAGAAGGTTATGCCTATATAGACCTGTTCCGGCAAATGAAAGCTTACGGATTGAACGGTCACTACACAACAGATGGCATACATCTTAATGCAGAAGCCCAGCGAATGGTTGCAGCGCTTATGATGAAGGAATTGAACCTTCCTTCTGAATATAAAGACAGCTATGAACCCCTGCGTAAGCAGGTGCTGGAAATGAATAGCCTTTGGTTTCAATACTGGAGAGCAGGCAACTGGGCATTTATCTACGGCACTGAGCTCATCCAGCCTTTCAGCCGCGACTGGAAGGATAGAAACCACCGGATATTGCCCGAAGAACGAACAGCGTTGGAATCATATCTCCAAAAAGCGGAAGATCATGTTCAGGAGGAGCGCGCCAAACTACAATAAGCAAATACATCCATGAAGCGTAGCCCGGAAAAAAATACAGCACAGCACAGCAGGAAGCGTATTGTTTACTTTTTTACAATAATGCTGCTGAACATAGCAGGTATCATTTCCTGCAAACAACCTGATCAAAACTCCTCCTCGCCTCATACTATACAAACAAAGGCTGTTCCTGACCCTGCCCCCTCTCAAAACATTATGTCGGTAGCGCCGGCAGAACCAGATAATTCAGTGGAAGCGGAACTATCCTCTTTTAAAGTCGCTGACGGGTACAAAATAGAGCTGTATGCATCGGAAACACTGGGCATTGCCAACCCCGTAGCCATGCGCTGGGACGAACGGGGCAGGCTCTGGGTATTATGCACCACCACCTACCCCCATCGCGAACTGGGGAAAAAACCTGACGATAAGCTGTTTATCCTTGAAGACAGGAATAATGACGGGAAAGCAGACACTTCCAGTGTATTTGTTGACGGGCTTAATATACCGCTTGGCTTCGAGCTTGGGCACGGTGGCGTATATATGGGACAACAAACAGAATTAGTCTTCCTGGAAGATACTGACAAAGACGGGAAAGCTGATAAACGTTCAGTGCTTTTTTCGGGGTTTGGTACCGGCGATCTCCACCAAACCATCAATTCATTTACCTGGAGCCCGGGAGGAGACCTGTTTTTTTCGCAGGGGCATAATATTTACAGCCGGATTGAAACACCCTGGGGAATAAAGCGGCAAAACCGGGCAGGAATATGGAGATACAGGCCCTCTACCGGGAAGCTGGACAATTTCTTTGACTGGTCTACGGCGAGTGTTAATCCCTGGGGAATGAACTTTGACGACTGGGGTAATATGTTTCACAAAGCCAATGATCCACCGTTATACTTTTCAGTACCCGGACTCATTGAAAATTCCAAACGTTCTTACCTGCCCGAAATAGGTGAGCTGAAGATCAAAGGTTCGGGGCTCGTGATCGTTCGCTCCCGGCACATGCCCAAAGATCTGCAGGGAGACTTTGTTTTGGCCGGCTACTATAACAACCGCGTAGAGCGGATGAAGGTAACAGAAGATGCTTCGGGTTTCAAAGCCCGTCTTGTTGAACCGCTGGTAATATCCGGCAGCAGGAGTTTTCGCCCGGTAGAAGTATGCATGGGACCTGACGGCGCTATTTACGTTTTGGACTGGTACGACCCGATCATCGGTCATTACCAGGCCTCGTTGCGGCACCCCGACAGAGACAAGTTGCATGGAAGGATCTGGCGCATTACTGCCGTAGGACGGCCACTTGTGAAGCCACCTAAGCTGGAGGATCAACCGCTCCCGGAGCTGCTCAACCAACTGAAGTCCTCTGAATTCTGGATACGTTACCAGGTAAAACGCCTGCTTGCTGCTGCCCCGAAAGACAAGGTCGTTCCTGCAACAATAGCATGGATCCAAAACCTTGACCCGAAAGATATCTCGTATGAGCATTATTTGATGGAAGCAACCGGGGTGCTTGAAAGCCACAACGTGGTGAACGAAAGCCTGGTGATAAAGCTGGCAAAAGGGAAACAGCCCGGCGCAAGAGCATATGCAGCACAAGCGATCTCAAAATGGTTGGACCGGATAAACGATCCGTTAAGCACACTCCGGTTATTGATCAATGATCCTCATCCGCGGGTGAGGCTGCATGCGCTGGTAGCTTTAAGCTATATTCACCAACCGCAATCTATAGCGATCGCTGCAGAGATCTTTGATCACCCAACGGATAAATTTATTGACTACGCGTGGGATAAAACAGTGTATACCCTGCGCCCTGCCTGGGAAAAGGCGCTGCAGGGGGGAGACATTCATTTTACTAAGCCTGCTCACCTGGCTCACGTAATCGCCGGAGATCCGCCGTCATGGATGCCTGCAGAGCAGCTTATACAACTGGTATCCCTGCGGGATGTATCCGCAAAAGAAAAGACAGGACTATTACTGGCACTGGCTAAAACCGGCAACGGCGTGCATACAGATTTTGTATTACAGCAGGGAATAGCATTAAAAGATGCCGGACTGCTTGATGAATTATCCAGCCTGCCACCACCACCTCTTTCAGGTAAAACGACAGGCTATTTAACATCGGCCCTGGAAGCGGCAAATCCACTACCTTTTAAAATAGCCGTGATAAATATTTTGAACACCTGGAAAATACAACAGTCCGGCACTACAATTGGTCGCATTTTACAGGATGAAGCGCAGCCGGTTGAGCTCAGGGCAGGGGCTATACAGGCATTAGCTCAATTAGAAGGTGAGACTGCCGTACCACTGTTAAAGGCCCAGGCCGGTTCGGAAAAGAATCCGCCGGCACTCCGGCTTGCAGCCCTCAAAAGTCTGAGCAGGTTAGATTTAGGTCTGGCGACAACACTTACGATTGAAGAAACACAGCGGAACGTAGGAACAGTGGAAGAAATGCTGAGCATCATCACACCCGTAGTTGAGCAACAGGGAGGTATAGCGTTGATCACTAATCAAATCAAAAAACAAAGCATTTCTGCCGGGTCTGCCGGCCTGATGTTAGAAGCCTTGGCGCATAAAGGAATAGAAGCGCCTGAATTGCGTAAGCAGTTGAATGCCATTGCAGGCAATCATACTGCTATTCCCGCTGATTATAATAGTGAGTACGTAAACCAGTTGGTAAAAATGGTAAAAGAAAAAGGCAACGCAATACGTGGAGAGAAGGTGTATATGCATTTGCAGGTCTGCGCTTCCTGTCATTCCATCAATGGCAAAGGAGGTAATATAGGTCCAAACCTGTCTGCACTTGGCAGGGGTTTATCTCCGGAAGAAATAGCGATCGAGGTTTTATGGCCCTCGCAAAACATTAAAGAAGGGTACAATCGTGTCACTGCTGAAACAGCCAATGGGGAGATCATACAAGGGATCAGGCTTGCAGAAGATGCTGACAATATTCAGATTAAAACAGCTACTAAAGGAAATGTGAGCGTGCGCAAAAAATCGCTGAAGCGTTTTGAAGAAAACGGTTCTTTAATGCCGGGAGGATTACTGGATGGCATCAACAGAGAAGATATCGCCGATCTTATTACATATTTAAGTATGCTGGGACGAGATAAAAACTAATCCGGACGCAAAGCATGCCTTGCGCCTACAGCCAATATCCCTTACCACTTATGCCTTATACCTTACGCCTTATGCCTTATACCCCACTCCGTTTTCCTCAATACTCATCTTATTATATTTATTCCTGTATTCAACAGGTGTGAGCCCTGTTATTTTTTTAAACAGGTCCCTGAAGGCTTTGGTGTCGGTATATCCCACGTCATACATCACTTCGGCTACGTTTTTGCGGCTTGCTTCAAAGCTCCGCTTTGCAGCCTCGATCCTTACTCTTTGCATATATTCAACCGGGGTATTATTGGTAGCCTGCTTGAATTTTCTTTCAAAGCTCCGGCGGCTTGTATTTAGCATATCCGCCAGCTCATCCACCGTAATTTTTTCCTGGAAGTTTTCTTCGATAAATTTTTGCGCCCGCAGAATATCTTTATCATTATGGTCCTTTTGCCCCGTAAAAATGGTGAACGCCGCCTGGCTGTTCCTGTCGATATCAATAGCAAAATATTTCGCGGTCATGATAGCCGTGCCGCGGTCAGTATATTTCTCCAGGAGATAGAGCAATAAGTTCCACAATGAATTGGCGCCCCCGCTTGAATACAGCCGTCCTTCGTCTGTTATTACAGCGCCGTCAACAATTTCCACTTGCGGGAATCTTTGCCGGAACAGATCATAATAAGCCCAGTGTGTAGAGCATTTTTTGCCATCTGCCAGACCGGTCTCTGCCAGCAGGAATGCGCCGATACATAAGCTTGCCACTTCACTGCCTCTTCCGTACATCTGTTGTATCCACGGTATTGCCCGGGCATTGGCTTTAATAGCATGATCAATATCTCCATACAGGGCAGGCAGGATCACCACATCAGTTTTCCCCACATCCTTTAATACCCTGTCAATCTTAATGGCATATTCCCCGTCATTTGCGCTTACCGTTTTCTTTAGCGCCACATATTCCACATCAAACAAAGGCTTTTTGCCGGAAGCTTTTAAAAACTCATTAGCCGTTTTAAATGCCCGGTATGCCGGTGTAATGGCTTCTATTACGGCACTTTCAGGAACATACACAGTTATTTTTTTCATGCGCATATTTTAAATAAAGCTACAAAATAATATTGGCGCGATCACCCCTCTAAATTGACGTTTCCTCACAGCCTTCTTTTTGATCATTGACAGCATCTTTGTACTGTCAACTTCACTATTCAAATATCAACTTCATTACAATGAAAAGGAATAAAACGCTCTATTGGATCTTAACCTCCCTGATCGTTGTGCTGGACGGGGTAATGCCCGCCCTTACATTCAATACCGACCTGGCAAAGCAGGGGATCAGTCACCTGGGATACCCGGATTACTTTCGCGTGCTGCTTACCTTCTTCAAAGTATCGGGCGCCCTGATCTTAATATTGCCATTTTTTAAAGGGAGAATAAAAGAATGGGCTTATGCAGGGTTTACCTTCAATTTTTTCAGCGCATTCATTTCCCATACAGTAGTGGATGGTTTAGGCATGCAGTCTGTTTTTCCATTGGTAGCCCTGCTGATCCTGGCTGGTTCTTATTTTTACTATAATAAGACCAAAGACGTATCTTTTTCGTCCGGGAAAAACAAATCATCATTCCTGCAATTATCGCATTCCTGATGAAAAAGCTTAATCCCTATCTTACATTTAACGGAAATTGCCGGGAGGCGATGAAGTTCTATCAAAAATGCTTTGGCGGAAAGCTGCAACTTCAAACGGCTGGAACATCTCCTATGTCGGAAAAAATGCCTGCGAAGATGAAAAAAACTATTGTCCATGCTTCGCTGATCTCTGAAAACTTTGTGCTCATGGGATCAGATATGGTAGCTGAGCAGGGCCTGATAAAGGGTAATGCGATTGCAATTTCCATGAGCTTCGCTACTGAAAAAACATTAAGAAGCTGCTATAAAAAACTATCTTATGGTGCACAGCAAACATATCCCGTACAACACAGCTTTTACGGCATATTGTTTGGTTCTCTTACAGACAGGTATGGCAATCACTGGTTGCTTAACTGCTCAAAAGATCAATAAAACCAGATTCACAAAAATTTTTTAAACAATCAAATACAGCAATATGGCAAAACTCAATCCTTATTTAAATTTTTACGGCAGATGCACAGAAGCGATGAATTTCTACAAGAGCATTTTTGGAGGAGATCTCCAGCTAATGCTGGCAGGAGACTCCCCTGCTAAAGACCAGGTGGCTCCGGAATTGCATTCGCAGGTATTGCATTCGCATTTAAAAAGCAGCACCATTGAGATCATGGGGTCAGACATGGCGCCAACTAAACCGGTAGAAGGCAACACAGTGTACCTGGCGCTGATCTGCGACAGCGAAGATGAACTGAAAGATTATTTCAACAGGCTTTCCGAAGGCGGCAAAGTGGAGCAGCCGGTGACCAAATCATTTTTCGGATGGTTCGGATCACTGGAAGATAAGTTCGGCAAGCACTGGATGCTGCAGGGGTAAGTAAGTGGTAAGTGATAAGTGGTAAGAAGTAAGAGGTGAAGCATATTTAAAGATGCGTCTTATTTTACATCCTTCTCCTCTCTCTATTCACCGGTCACCATTCACCTGATATTTCTCGTTTCACACCTGACGTCTGTCGTTTCACGATTCACTATTCACCATTGCCTATTCACCAAAAAAACAATTTTTATGTCTACTAACAGCGTAACATTACATCGCGTATTAAAAGCATCACCGGAAGAAGTATACCGCGCTTTTGCTGATGCAAGGGCTTATGTATCATGGATCCCTCCTTATGGGTTTCTCGGCATAGTTCATCAAATGGACTTTAAAGTCGGAGGCGATTACAAAATGTCTTTTATCAATTTCTCCACCAACAACGGGCACTCTTTCGGCGGAAAATTTGTAGACATCAAACCGAACGAGTTCATCAAGATGACAGACAAATTTGATGATCCCAACCTGCCCGGTGAAATGATCACATCCGTGTGGCTAAACAAGGTTTCCTGCGGCACAGAGCTTAAGATCATCCAGGAAGGTATCCCTGCGGTCATCCCCGCTGAGATGTGCTATCTTGGATGGCAGGAATCGTTGGAGAAGCTGAAAAAATTAGTAGAGCCTGAGATCCCGGATGCGTGATAGGGGTAAGAGATAAGTGGTAAGGGATAAGTGGTAAGGCAATACCTCTTATTTTTATAGGGGTCACTTTTAAAATTGGGATGATTTTTTGTTTGTCGTCTGTCGTTTGTCGTCTCACGGCCAGCTTCTCCCTCCTAATTCAACGAAACAGAAAAGTTGACTGTCTTTTGCGGAAGGGTCTGCGCGCCATCAGAGGCAACAAAGCTTATAGTCCCCTGCAGGTTGCCTTTTTGGTGATCGCGAACGGAAGCCTTTGATACAAATTCCACCTGGGTTTCAAAAACCTGGAGCCGGGCGTTATCCTCAGCGCTTTTTCTTTTCTGCAATGCGCCTACTTCTTCAAATTTGCCGGACAGCTTTACATTTTCGTTTTGTGTTACTTTTATTTCTGTGGGAGAAAATCCCTTCTTAGGGGAATATTGCGAGCAGATAAACCATCCCTTATCTATTGTAGCGGAAAGATGCACTTCATAGCTGCCGTCAGTAAGCTTTTTTGTAAAAAATGACCATTCCACCGGCTCCTGGGCATATAAGCCGCTCATAAAAAACAGGCTGGTCAGTATAAGAGATATCTTTTTCATTCTTTTAAATTAAAAAGAATTGCTGAATAAATGAAATTCACTGCAAAGGGCCATGGATCATATTTCCCTGAACAGGGTCTGCCAGCATCGGGTCCTTCAGAAAAGAAGAATCCAGCAGCGTATGCAGGAAAGAAACCAGGTATTTTACTTCCATCTTTTCCAGTGGCTTTCCACGTAATATAAGCGCATCTGCAGTAGTATCAGAAGCCGAACGTGTCTGCCAGTGGTCAATTGCCGTGGAAAGTCCCCAATACCGCCCGTCATGCATATAAGGATCTGTACGGGAGATATTCCTGAGCGACGGCGTTTTGAATTTGAGAGAATCACTTTTATCGCCCGTGATGTCCCTTCTCCCAAAATCGTTCAGGAAAGTATCTACAGCCAGCCCTATATTATGGTATTTAAGGTCGGTGAATAAAGGTTCCGTATGGCAGTCCGCGCAACGCTCCTTAAAAATAAGGTATCCCTGCTGTTCCCATTCATTAAAAGCAGCTTTACCTTTTTTTACCCTGTCATATTTTGAATCAGCAGACACAATGTTACCAGTGAACTGTGCCAGTGCCCACAGCATCCGCTGTGTATTGACCAGCTCACTGCCGAAAGCGCTGCTGAACATTTTCCTGTATGCTGCATCCGCCTTTATCCTCGCGATGATGCTGTCAAGTGTATTATTCATCTCGTTTTGCCCTGTCATGGGTGCAAGCGGCTGCAATTCGAGATGATTGATGGCGCCATCGAGATGAAATTCCTTTTGCCAGGCAAGATTAAAAAGAGGTGGTGCATTACGCCGGGTAAACCGGCTGTCGGCACCATGACTGAAAACATGCTGAAAATCTGAAAATGCGGCAAACTGCTGGTGGCACGAAGCGCATGCCGTATACCCGTCTCTGGACAGACGCCCGTCGTAAAAAAGTTTCCTGCCCAGCTCAAAGCCTTCCCTGGTAAGCGGATTATTCCTGTAATCATACACAGGTCTGGGAAACCCTTCGGGTATTCTTTGCTTCATCGGATGTGCATTACCGTTATCCGAAGTAAATGACAGTTGCAGAAGGACCAGCAACGTCAGCGATATAACCAATGATAATATAGTAAGCAAAGTTTTTATCAGGGTGATACGGATTGAATAGTGAACATTTGCAGATAATTTTCAGAAAATCGTTTTGCCAGTTGCCCCTCAACAGTGCAGGCAGGATGTTCTGCTATGGAGAGCCGGTGTAGCCCTGCAAACCATTTATTAATATCTGCCGATACAGCTACCTGTACTTTTTTTCCCGGTATGATATCTATCGCCGCAGGCAGAGGCAGCTCTACCCTACCAAGCACATTATATGCTCCGTTAAAACCACCGATATGGTATTCAAATATGTGATGCGGAAGCGTTGATGCTGACGAACGTCCTTCCAGTTTGGCCATTACATAACCGCTCTTCCAGGTCCAGAACATATCCCTTAACGGATCAAGCGCACCGGTTTGTATACCGCTTACATTTTTGAGACTGTCTACTCCCAATAAAAAAGATATTTTATTATACTGCCCGGCAGGAAGCTGAAGAGAAAGCACTTTTGAACCCGAGTCTTTTTCATCCACCAGAAAATATTGGTTGCTTACCCGGTAAGTGTTCCGGGTTACTGTATCTGAGATCTCAATATTGCTGATATAATACCTGAACCTGGAGATGATCAGTTGCTCACCAAAGCTGTTTTTATATGCACTGTCAGGCTCCAGTTCGCGTTCCCCCACCCGGTGATGTAATTGTATGATCACGCTGCCGGTAGCCTGCTGCGCATACAGATCAACTTTCGTTAATGGAAGCAGGATCAGTAGTGCCCCTAATAAGTGCAGTATAAATCTCATAGCCTAAAACTGGTCAACATTGATCTATAAAAATAATCAAACTAAAGCTGCATCAATAACGATCAGGAAAATCTTGTACAGAAAGACGGCAGGTATGGCCTGGTATATTACAGCTCCACCAGTTGATAAGAGGCAGTTCTTTTAATTATTTTCTGTAAAACAACAAATGCACCCTATCCGCATCCTATTTTGATGCCTTGGGCGCCCCAACTGTTTTTTGAAAAAGCATTACATACCCGCAGAGGTTCTTTTTTTGGAGGCTGTTTACCTGCAGTGGCTTTATCATGTGGTATTCCGACACTTTGGGTATATAAGAATAGCTGATCACGTTGCCGTCTACATCTCCCCATCTTTTCTTCTGATATGCCACCTGCCTTTCGCTATAGTCGTACATACGCACCTCGTACGTGTTCGACTTCATATCGCCTATAAATACAAACTGGTACCAGGTGCCTTCATTCATAGGCACTATAATGGGTATTTCATTCCCGCTGTCCATGGTAATGGATGCTTCCCTGAGCATCGAAAAGCCACCGCTTTCAAGCAGTTGCTTTACACTGTCAGCTTCTTTTAGTATAGACTGGTTATCACAGGGACTGATGCGGATAACATCATCGGACTGGGCAATAGCCTGACCGGCGACCACCGAAAGTATTATAATCAGAGAAAAACAAAACTTCTTCATGCATTGCGTTTTACAGGGTTTGGCGGTTGCAGGAATAGTAAAACGATCCCTGCAACGGATTGCTACCGTTTATCAACGCAAATTTGCTGCCTAAATTATTTTCTGTTAAAATAAATGGCGTCGGCCTGCTGAGTAGGGCATATTACGATATCATTAATGCAGACATGACCGGGCACCGTAGTACAATAGTAAATAACATCAGCCACATCTTTGGCTGTCAATGGTTTAAGACCATTATAAATAGCTTTTGCCTTTGCTTCATCCCCGCGGAAGCGCACCACCGAAAACTCGGTTTCCGCTGCCCCGGGATGCACGGCAGTCACTTTAATATTATGCCTGAGCATATCTATGCGCATACTGCGGCTGATGGCTTCTACTGCAAACTTGGAAGCGCAATACACATTTCCTTTTTCATATACTTCTTTGGCCGCTACCGAGCCGAGATTGATAATATGTCCGCTGCCCTTTGCTATAAAAAAAGGCAGCAATGCGCGGGAAACATACAGCAGCCCTTTTACATTGGTATCTATCATGGTTTCCCATTCATCTATATCCGCTTCATCAAAATATTCACGCCCCAGGGCAAGCCCGGCATTATTTATTAATACATCTATCTGCTGCCACTCCTCCGGCATTTGCCGGATGGCATCAAAAACCTGTCTGCGATCCTGTACATCAAACGACAATGGCAGCACACTTACACCATTGGTTTGCTCCAGTTCATCTTTCAGCTTCAGCAGCCGTTCTGCTCTCCTGCCGGTAATAATAACATCATATTGTTCCGCTGCAAATTTCCGGGCACAGGCTTCGCCAAAACCGGCAGTGGCGCCGGTGATAAATACTTTTTTATGCATACTTGGATATTTAAGAAGGGTGTAGGGTATAGGGTGTACGTACCGAAGTGCAGGCTTTCCGTACTCCCTATATCTTATACTCTACACCTTCCCCCCAAAGGTACATCCTGAACAAAGAACCTCCATGCAAATCACAAGAGCATAATTTCTTATTTTTGAAAAATTTTTCATAAGAATAAGACAACCGGGCATATTCTGGTGAAAAATCCACTAACATTAATTTTATAAACCACCAAACATATATGTCAAATATTCTGATCATTGATGACGAAAAAGCCATCCGTAAAACACTCGGTGAAATACTTTCCTATGAAGGCTATAAAATTGATGAAGCGGGAGATGGAGAAGAGGGACTGAAACGTTTCAGGGAAAAAAACTATGATGTGGTGTTATGCGATATCAAGATGCCGAAAATTGACGGCATTGAATTTCTTGATAAAGCCGGGGAGGTAAACCCTGATGTGCCCATTATAATGATCTCCGGTCACGGCACCATAGAAACTGCCGTGGAAGCAGTGAAAAAAGGCGCTTATGATTATGTTTCCAAACCACCGGATCTCAACAGGCTGCTGATCACGATCCGCAATGCTATGGACAAGACAAACCTCGTTACCGAAACAAAGGTATTGAGAAGAAAGGTGTCGAGGGTGGAAGAAATGATAGGAGAATCCGGGCCGATAGTAAAGATCAAGGAGACCATTGATAAAGTAGCGCCTACTGATGCAAGAGTGATGATCATGGGCGAGAACGGCGTAGGCAAAGAGCTGGTAGCAAGATGGATACACGAAAAAAGCAACCGCAACAAAGGCCCGCTGATCGAAGTAAACTGCGCCGCTATCCCCGGTGAGCTGATCGAGAGCGAGCTGTTTGGTCATGAAAAAGGATCCTTTACTTCTGCCGTTAAACAGCGCATAGGAAAATTTGAGCAGGCACATGGCGGAACGCTTTTCCTTGACGAAATAGGCGATATGAGCCTGAATGCACAGGCAAAAGTGCTCCGTGCATTGCAGGAAGGAAAAATAACCCGGGTGGGGGGCGATAAAGATATTAATGTAGATGTGAGAGTGATAGCGGCTACCAATAAAGACCTGCTGCAGGAAGTGGATGAGAAGCAGTTCCGGCTTGACCTGTATCACCGGCTGAGTGTTATTATTATTCATGTTCCTTCGCTCAACGAAAGAAGAGACGATATCCCCCTGCTGGTTGATAAATTCCTTTCTGATATCTGCGCCGAATACGGCATAGCTAAAAAAGCCATAGACCCGGCGGCAATGAAAGCGCTCCAGGAAAATAACTGGACCGGCAATATCAGGGAACTAAGGAATGTAGTGGAACGGCTGGTAATCTTATCGGGCAAGACTATTGTTGAAGAAGATATCAGGACTTACGTAATTCCGGGCAGGTGATCATGACAAAGCATGTGTACTGCCTGTCGGGGCTTGGATCGGATGAAAGAATATTCAGCAGGCTGCAATGGAACCGGGACTGGGATATACATTACCTGCACTGGCTGCAGCCCGGGCAGAATGAAACGTTAAGCGCTTATGCCCGCCGCATGAGCGATGCTATCAAAGAAAGCAACGCAACGCTTATAGGTGTTTCATTCGGCGGGATACTCAGTATAGAAATAGCAAAGCTCATTCCTGTAGAAAAAGTCATCCTGATCTCAAGCATACAAACATACCATGAGCTCCCGCGCTGGATGAGCATTTTCGGTAAGCTGAAGTTAGATGCTTTAATTCCCGGACAACATCTTCGGCATATGCGCCCGATGAAAATATTTTCGCCCCTGGAAAATTACTTTCTCGGCGCTGTTACAGAAGAAGAAAGGCAACTTGCCAATGAATACCGCAAAAAAGTTGATCCCTACTACCTGAAATGGTCTATACACCAGATACTGCACTGGAAAAACGAATGGGTGCCTCCGGTGATATACCACCTGCATGGCGATAATGATAAGATATTTCCCATACAAAACGTAACCCCCACTCATTCCATAAGCAGCGGGCAACACTTTATGATATATCACTACCCTGAAAAAATTTCGGCTATCCTTGAAACAATTATCTGACATGCATACCGCTTCTCCTGTGCCCGGGATGTTAAACGTTTTTAACAATTTGGCGGTCTCGTTGCTGTAACAATTTGCCCCGTCCAACGACATATCTGCTTAATCAATGATTTATGCTATTTTTGGCAACTTCAAAATATAAAGTTTAATAAGCATGGGTTGGATAATTTTCATTTTGTGCACCATTGGTTTTCACATAGGGCTTTACGGAATGTTTAAAAAAGCCGGCATTGAACCCTGGAAAGCGCTTGTCCCTTATTATAATACATGGGTAATGGTAGAAAAAATGCCATTAAAAAAATATTGGTTTTTCCTGCAGTTCATACCCATTATCGGCCAGTTTATCACTATCTGGATCTATATTAAATTTGTAGAGCATTTCGGGCGCTTTTCCCTGCTGCATCATGCCGCTGCAGTTTTTCTTCCGTTCATATATTTCCCTTACTTAGGCTTTTCAAAAAATGAGCGGTATGCAGGAAATGCTGTAGTAAAAAATTATAAAAAATCATCTGCCCGGGAATGGATCGACGCGGCGGTATTTGCCGTTGTTGCAGCCACCATCATCCGCACCTTTATTTTTGAGGCATATGTTATCCCTACAGGCAGTATGGAAAAAACATTGCTGGTAAATGATTTCTTATTTGTCAGCAAGCTGAGCTATGGCCCTAGGTTGCCCAATACTCCTTTGGCTATACCCTTCGTGCATCATACTGCTCCTATCATCAATACGAAATCATACCTGGAATGGATCAAGCTGCCCTACAAGCGCCTCTGGTCAAGCCCGGTACAAAGAAATGATGTGGTGGTATTCAATTATCCCGTAGGAGATACTGTGATCGGAGCGTACCAGTCTAATATGAACTATTACGATGCCCTCAGGGATGAGTACAGGGGCGACCGCCAGGCTATTCTTGACCGCGACGATATCATAGTGAGACCCGTAGATAAAAGAGAAAATTTCATCAAACGTTGTGTTGCGATCCCGGGTGATACCCTGCAGCTTAAAGATGCCATCCTGTATATAAATGGTCAGCCGGCTTATGTGCCTCCACATTCTTCTACTTTTTATTCTGTACAAACCAAAGGTCAAATACTGGATGAAGAAACCCTGGAAAAGGATTTTAATGTAGAAACAGACCCTGAACGGCAGCAATTTGGCGTGATCGGGAACGGTACTTATATGATAGACCTCAGCGCCGAAGAAGCAGAACGGATGAAAAAGCTGCCTTATGTGGAAAGTATTGTAAAAGATATCAAGACCTATAATCCTGCTGTATTTCCAAATGATACAGCACACTACAAGTGGAGCGAAGATTTTTATGGACCGGTATGGATCCCTAAAAAAGATGTAACCATTACGCTTACTTCTGAAAATATTGCTTTTTACCGCAGGATCATTGCTGTGTATGAGCAGAATACGCTTGAGGAAAAAGACGGCAAATTCATCATCAACGGCAAAGAGACCAATCAGTATACTTTTAAGATGAACTATTACTGGATGATGGGAGATAACCGTCATAATTCCCAGGATTCCCGCTTCTGGGGATATGTGCCGGAAGACCATGTTGTAGGAAGGGCTTCCCTGATATGGTTTAGCTGGAATGGCGGACCAAGATGGAGCCGGATATTCAGGGCGATAAAGTAGCGTTGGGCTATCGGCTGTCAGCCATCAGCAGTCCGTAATTTCTTAGCGTGCTTTGCGGTAAAATATAACCAATATTGGCCCGATGAAAAAGGAAGAAATCAGTTTTGAATACCAGGTTTTTGACGACGCCTCTTCTCTTATGGAAGCTGACAGATCCCTGCTGCAAAAAGCAAAGCTCGCCACACAAACTGCGTATGCGCCTTATTCGCAGTTCTGCGTAGGAGCTACAGCGTTATTAGCCAATGGAGCCACAGTATCCGGCAGCAACCAGGAGAACGCCTCCTCCCCTGCCGGGTTGTGCGCAGAGCGTGTTGTGCTTGCTGCAGCTGCGGCGTCATATCCCGGTATCGTCATTAATACTATCGCTATCAGCTATGACAATAAACGCACGTCCATAAGCGATCATCCTGTAGCGCCCTGCGGCATCTGTCGCCAAAGCCTGCTGGAAACGCAGTTGCAGCAGCAAACCCCGATACGCCTGGTATTATCAGGCTGGGAAGGAAATATCTTTATCATAAACGATGTCCGTCATCTCCTCCCACTCTCTTTTACTGCAGCAGATATGGAATGAGCCGGAGCCTGTGTATTCTCTTTATATAAAATGAACGCATGCTGTGTCAATCAAACAGTTTGGTCTATTATTGTGAAAAGTGAGACGTCAGACGTGAGATGGCTCTCACGCCTCACTTTTCACGTTTGACATAGCACTATTTACTTTGAACATATCGAGCGGCTATTCCCTCCTGTTAAACAAGTCCTGCTTATCCCTGCCGGTAGGTCAGCACGATGTCGGTAACGGCATAGCCTACACAGGTCAGTACCAGCCCATCCCGGATATCGGCTTCAGTCAGCACATCATTCATGCTCATCACCACTTCCCCGCCGGCACATTTAGCCACACAGGTAGAGCACCTGCCCCCGCGGCAACTGTAAGGCAAGGCAATGCCTTTTTCAAGCGCTGATTCAAGAATTGTACTGGGATAAACAGTGGTAAAATATATATCTTCTCGCGTGCCTTCCACTTTTACCATTCTTTCCACCGGGTTGACGATAAGCGGCGGTGGCGGCGGGGTATTGATCACAAAATATTCTTTTTTTATCTGTGCAGCCCTGTATCCCATCAGCAGGATGGTGAACTGGCACATGCGCATGAACGATGGCGGGCCGCATACAAAAAACACAGTATCAGCGGGCTGATAGCGCGTAGCGGCAGGAATCAGCGCTTCAAGTATTTCGTTATTCAGCCTCATTGAGGAATGACGGTCTGCTTCAGGATAGCTCACAAAATCGTACCATTTGAAACGATCTGAAAACTTCTCTGCAATTTCTTCCAGTTCCGATCTGAAAATCGTTTCCCTTTCGGAATGGTTCTGGTAAGCCAATACCACTGATGTGTTACGGGTATTATGTAATATGCTGGTCAGCAATGAAAAAACAGGGCTGATGCCACTGCCTGCAGCAAGAAAGAAGATATCCCTTGCTTTATCTGCTTTGTTGTCATCAAGCACAAACATACCTGCCGGGAATGCAGCTTTTATTATGTCGCCGGTATGATAATGATCCAGTAAGAGCCGGGAGATCTCTCCGTTATGCACCCGCTTCACAGTGATACGAACCTGATTGTTGTTCCCGGGAGGAGACGATATGGAATAAGAGCGGCGTACTTCATGCAGCCCATGGTTAAAGATCAACGTGAGAAACTGGCCAGGCTTATATACAATGTCGTTCCCGGCAGTATCCTCCAGCAGAAAGCTTACTGCCGTTGCAGTTTCCTGCACTATACCGGCAATGCGAAGGTTCAGTATATGTTCAACCATTGATAAACTCCTCTTTCTGAACAAATAGCGCTATGTCTGACGTCAAACGTGAGATTTCCTGCCTGACGTCTGACATCTCACTTTTCACGATAGCATACAGACATAATTTTATTTTTTATTGACTCAGCTCTGTTTCTTTATCACTCTTGACAGGTAAAGCAGGGCATGCACCACAGAAAAAATAATGGAGAAATAAAATAACACCGCATCAGCGCCCCCTGATATATTATGATGCACAAAAGCAATTACGATCAGGAGCACCGAAAGCGCCAGCCCGCAGATACCCACAATTTTATTCCCCTGTACAGCAGTATCCGGCAGGCCGGAGGAAAGGTTGCTGTGCCTGATACTATACCACAGGTAAATATCAAAGCCGATCAGCATCCATACAATCAACCTGATCCAGGTATCCAGAGGCAGGAAAGCCATCATACCAAAACAAACTATAACACCTAAAACCGGTACTAACGGGACCAACGGCGTTTTAAAAGCGCGCGGGGCATCCGGGTTTGATTTCCTTAGGATCATCACCCCAATGCATACCAGTATAAAGGCAAACAATGTTCCGATGCTGGTCATTTCGCCTACCACACGTCCGGGGATAAATGCGGCGAAAATGCTTACAAATATCATGAAGAAGATATTCGACCGTGAAGGGGTCCTGAACTTTGGATGTATTATGGAGAAAAATTTAGGCAGCAATCCATCGGTGCTCATTGAATAAAATACGCGGCTTTGCCCCAGCAACATGACCAGTATCACCGATGCATAGCCGAGCAGGATAGCAATGATGATGGTGTTATTCAGCCAGGGATAAGCAGGGATGATCACGCCGTTTGCATCAGCGGTGCCCATGTGCTCAATAGCGGTAGCAACAGGCGCCAGGTGATCGGAAGAGCTGCCGGCGCCGAACTCGGTATAATGAGCCACCCCAACCATCACATAAGCAAATATGATATACAAAATAGTACAAACAAGCAAAGAGCCCATAATACCCATAGGCATAGCGCGCTTGGGGTTTTTGGTTTCCTGCGCGGCCGTTGATACCGCGTCAAAACCTATATAGGCAAAGAATACCACAGCCGCCGCCCTGATAACGCCTGTCCAGCCAAACTTACCAAATGAGCCTTCATTTTCCGGGATGAGAGGGTGCAGATTTTCGGGTTTTACATATTTAATACCCACCAATATAAAGACCAGTACTATGGCCACCTTTAATATTACGATAATGGTATTTACAAGCGCCGATTCGCTGGTGCCTTTGATTAAAACCAGCGACATTACTATCACAATAAATACAGCAGGCAGGTTAAGAATACCATGTGTAACACCGTCGGATCCCACATCGAAAGGGGTCATTATAAGCTGTTGGGGCAGTGCAACACCAAAGGAGGAAAATAGCCTGTTTAAATATCCCGACCAGCTTGAGGCTACCGTGGCAGCCCCTACTGCATATTCCAATACCAGGTCCCAACCGATGATCCAGGCAATAAACTCACCCATAGTAGCATAGCTGTAGGTATATGCACTGCCGGCCACCGGGATCATACTGGCAAATTCAGCATAACAAAGCCCTGCAAATGCACAGCCTACGGCTGCAATTACAAAGGATATCATAATGCCGGGTCCCGCATAGCTGGCAGCCGCCACACCGGTAATGGAAAATAACCCGGCGCCTATAATAGCTCCTATACCTAAAGCAACGAGCGACCAGGAAGTAAGTGTTTTTTTTAAACCTTTTTCCGATTCCTCAGCTTCGGATAGCAGGATATCAATTGACTTGCGTACAAATAAACCCATAGTGTTAGTTGTAGTGTAAAGAAATATGATACATAAAAATGAGATTGAAAAGTAATCAATTCTCTCCAAAACCAAAGAAAACCTGTATTTTTTATAGCAACTAATATTGAAGTGAATAGGCAATAGTGAATAGTTACAGATTATCTTTGACTATTCACCATTCACTATTCACGCTTTTATTAATATGAATAAACGCAGCACAGGTATCATTGCTTTTGTATTGTTCAGCATCATTGCTATCCTTCATTTCATACATCTTGAGCATTGGGTCATTATATCCGAAGGTCTTCTGTTTGTCTGCCGCTGGTTATTCATTGCCAGCCTGGTGCTGTTTGGAATCTACAAGCATTCCTTAACTTCCTGGATACTTATAGCAATGGCTGTAGGTGTGGAAACCGGGCTTGATTTTCCTCTTTTCACGCCTAACCTCCAGTTTTTAAGTAAAATATTCCTGCGGCTTGTAAAAACAATAGTAGCGCCGCTCCTGTTTGGTACTCTCGTGGTAGGTATTGCCAGCCATTCCAACCTCAAACAGGTTGGACGCATGGGATGGAAATCTATTCTGTATTTTGAAATCGTTACTACCCTGGCATTAGTTATCGGGCTGGTCTTTATCAACATCACCAAAGCCGGTGAGGGTATACGGGTGCCTTCTGCATTACTGAAAGAACTGCCGAGATCTTCTGAAAAAATAATGCAGGAAAAAATGCTTGCCATACTCGACAGCGCCAATATCGCTTACCCTCCCCACCTCCTCGACAAACTGCCCGATGCAGCCGGCAAAACCTGGCAGGATCATATTATTGACATTTTCCCGGAAAACATTATTAAATCTATTTATGAAGGAAATGTTCTGCCTATCGTGGTATTCAGCGTGATCTTCGGGATCTCGCTTGCCCTGCTCAGTGATCAGAGAAAAAAGCCGATGCTTGATTTTGCGGAGAGCCTTTCCGAAACCATGTTCCGCTTTACGAAGATCATTATGTATTTCGCTCCGTTCGGCGTAGGTGCAGCCATAGCAGTTACAGTCGGCCACCTGGGGATTGACATCCTGAAAAACCTGCTGCTGTTATTGCTTACCCTATATCTTGCCCTGTTTACTTTTCTTCTGCTTATCCTGTTGCCGATAGTATTATTTGTTGCCAAAGTACCTTTAAAGCAGTTTCTTCAGGCTATTAAAGAGCCGGTATCTATTGCATTTGCCACTACCAGCTCCGATTCTGCCCTGCCGGTAGCGCTGGAGAATATGGAAAAATTCGGTGTGCCGCGGAAAATAGTGTCTTTTGTTATACCGACAGGTTATACCTTCAATCTCGACGGCACCACACTCTACCTGTCGCTGGCTTCGGTATTCGTGGCACAGGCGGCCGGCATACCTCTTTCTTTTGGCGAACAACTGCTGATAGGGCTTTCTCTTATATTGACCAGCAAAGGTGTCGCAGCAGTGCCGCGGGCCTCGCTTGTCATTCTTATTGCCACTGCATCTACTTTTCATTTTCCGCTTTGGCCTATTATGGCTATATATGGCATTGACGAGCTTATGGACATGGCGCGCACTTCCGTTAATGTGATCGGTAATACGGTAGCAAGCTGCGTGATCGCACGGTCGGAAGGGGAGTTTGATGATAAAAAAGCATTAGCTTTTACACCCGATTAAGCTCACAAGCAGTTTTTTGCTTATTTTACGGCGCTTTAAAATGTTATCAAAATCTGATGCTTTGTTTAGATCGGAAATCGCATCTTTGCTGCCGCAAACAACATATCAATATTAGTTTATTATGAGAAGATACATCAGCCTGGCAATTTGTGTTTTTTTGAGTGTTACCGTTTTTGCGCAGCAGGAAATTGAGGTGAAATGTATGAACCAGTATGAAGAGCTCCTGAAAGAAGTAACTGTTACCAATGGAGGGAGAGATACCATATATCAAACAGACAGCAGGGGCATTGCACATATTACAGTCAACCCCTCCGATTCCATAGTGATCAGCCTTCATGGCTATGCGCCGGTGACTACCAATATTCGGTTACTGACAGAAAAGCCTGCTGTGCACCTGAAAAAGGATTTCAGTTGGAAAGACCTGCTTAATCCGATGTTTTATATCGTAAACGGGGGGCTTTGGCTCTTACTGTTTATTGTATTTGCCGAGACGGGACTTTTTGTAGGCTTTTTTCTCCCGGGCGACAGCCTGCTGTTTGTGGCAGGGATATACAGCACTAACCTGATGCATGAATTTTTCAGGGAGATAGGTATAGAAGGCATCAATAATGAATGGGTTGATTTGCTGCTGCTGGTAGGACTCGTATCTTTTATGGGCATATTGGGAAATGCTGTGGGCTACTGGTTCGGGAAAAAGATCGGGCCAGCGATGTTCTCCTGGAAAGACCGTTTTCTCTTTAAGAAAAAATACCTGCACGATGCCCATGATTTTTTTGAAAAGCATGGTGGCGGTGCTATCATTTTTGCAAGGTTCCTTCCTATCATCAGGACCTTCGCTCCTATTGTGGCTGGCATTGTAAACATGAGCCGCAGGAAATTCATGTTTTATAATATAGTGGGTTGTGTTGCCTGGGTGATCAGTATGATATTTGCCGGGCATTTTCTGCAGATATGGGTACGCAAACAATTTGGTTTTGAATTAAAAGATCATCTTGAGGTCATAGTTATTGTAATCATACTGGTAACTACTTTCCCTGTATTGTGGAAACTATTTTTCGGAAAGAAAAAAGAAAAAACTATATAATCCATATTATACTTATGTCTCAATCCAAAGCGCCTGCTTCCATATTCAGTATTGCCGTAATCGTAGCGGCACTCGGTTATTTTGTTGATATTTACGATCTTCTGCTGTTTGGAATAATACGGATCCCCAGCCTGAAAGATATTGGCTTATCTGAACAGGAAATACTCATTGACGGCGAACTGATCCTTACCTGGCAAATGTGGGGACTCCTGATAGGAGGTATTATATGGGGGGTTATGGGAGATAAAAAAGGCAGGCTGAGTGTGCTCTTTGGCTCCATCGTACTGTACTCTATCGCCAATATTGCCAACGGATTTGTTCAGACAGTTGACCAGTACAAGCTGATACGTTTTGTAGCTGGCATCGGGCTGGCAGGGGAGCTGGGAGCCGGCATCACGCTTGTTTCCGAGCTTACGGCAAAGGAAAAGCGCGGCATTGCCACATCCATGGTAGCGGGTATCGGCTTAACCGGAGCGGTGGTCGCTTTTGTAATGAAAGAAAATTTTAGCTGGCGGATATGCTATTTTATCGGTGGCGGACTCGGGCTTGTGCTGCTTATTCTTCGTATTTCTGTTTTTGAATCGGGTATGTTCCATGAGACTAAAAAGCAAAAACATATACAGCGGGGCAATCTCCTGATGTTTTTTACCAATGGAGACCGCTTTAAACGCTATATCACAGGGATACTGATCGGGTTGCCCACTTGGTTCGTCATCGGTGTACTGGTCACTTTTTCCAGTGAATTCGGCAAGCAGATGGGCATCACGGAAAAAATTGATCCCGGCAAATCCATCATGTTTGCCTATGTGGCCATTTCACTGGGAGATGTGATCATCGGCTTCGTGAGCCAGTGGCTCAAAAGCAGGAAAAAAGCGTTATTCCTCTTTTATGCCATTACGGCAATATTCATGATACTGTATTTCACCATCCAATGGAACGGTTCGGCTATGCGGATGTACTGGATCTGCGCCGGGCTTGGGTTTGGCACAGGGTTCTGGGCAATATTTGTTACCATGGGAGCTGAGCAGTTCGGCACCAATATCAGGGCTACCGCAGCTACCACCATCCCCAATATGGTAAGGGGGATGCTGGCTATTTTTATTTTGCCCCTTTTCCAGTGGCTGAGAAATGTTACAGGAGATTATTATACAGGCGGCTGGATAGCCGCTATCATCATCATGCTGATAGGCACTACCGCCATATTCCTGAGTAGAGAAACTTTTGGCAAAGACCTGAATTATGTGGAATAACATTGCAGCCTTGTAGCAGCGGCTTTTTTATCTTCGTATAATATGCATACGACACCAGATCGTTTACTCGCAAAGGGCTCATCATTCGGTAAAAGACGGACGCTTAAGTTCCTTATTATCCGTTTTTCTTCCATAGGCGATATTGTGCTCACCACGCCGGCTATACGCTGCCTGAAGCAACAAATGCCGGGAGCGGAAGTCCATTTTCTTACCAAACAGAAATTCAAAGCGGTCACCGTTGCCAATCCTTATATTGACAAATTCCATTATTTCGACACTGACTACCGGAAGATCATTAAGGAATTAAGCGCAGAACAATTTGATTATATCATAGACCTACACAAAAACCTGCGCACCTTACGGCTGTATTTTGAAACCGACATGAAAACAAAGTGGCTGAGCTACAAAAAGCTCAGTCTTCAGAAATTCCTGCTCACAAAGCTGGGAATTGACCTGATGCCCGGCACACATATTTCGCAGCGTTGTCTCAACGCCCTGAAGCCATTGGGCATTAAAGATGACGGCAAAGGGCTGGATTATTTTATTCCGCCGGGTGAAACCATTCAAACCACCGATCTCCCGCTCTCCCACCGCATGGGATACATTGTGATAGTGATCGGGGCATCTTATTTTACTAAAAAACTACCGGTATACAAGCTGCAGGATATCTGCAAGGCCATATCACACCCCATCATATTAATTGGCGGAAAAGAAGACCGCGAAGAAGGCGAAGCTATCGCTTCCATTGATCCGGTAAAAATTTATAATGCCTGTGGTAAGTTTTCGCTGAATGAATCTGCAGACATCACACGCCAGGCAAAGCTGGTGATATCACACGACACAGGATTACAATACATCGCCTGCGCCTTCCAGAAAAAAGTGCTGGCAATATGGGGCGGCACATCGCCTAAACTGGATGTGGAGCCATATTATGGAAGCGCAGTACTTTCCAGGCATACAAACTATGTTGTGCCTGGTCTGCCCTGCCAGCCCTGCTCCAATTTCGGTACCAAAACCTGCCCTAAAAAACATTTCAAATGCATGCACCTGCAGGATGTGGAAGCAATAATGGAAAAGGTGAGGGAGGGACTTTGAGCGGTGGACTTGGGGCGGTCAGCTATGAGCTATGGGCTCGGAGCTATGGGCGACGGGCAAGGATGCTGACTGCCGGCTCTGGTGCGGGCAGAAGATCAGTGCTTATAAATGCTCACTGAACCAATTTTCTTACTGATAGTTGCACTTTAATCACCAGATCATCTATTTCTTTCCCCTTCCTGTCAATGCTATCCTTAAATTCTTTTTTCAATTCACTTTTTAGCTTTCTGTCAGTTTTCACTTTTTTTGAGAGGGTATCAAGTTCCCGCTCAAAAGCTGTCGGATCCTTCATGCCCGTTTCAACTAATTTATCTAATCTGTTTTGCATAATCAATTCATTGTGTATGGCGCATACAATATTAATTAATCATGAAACCGTAACTGAGCCAATTTTTTTGCTGATATCTCTAAAAGCAGCATTTAATTGCTTTTTTTGATCTTCTGTGAAAACTGCTGGCTTACCATTAATAATATTGCCATTTATGCGGTGGTAGAGCCACTCCTTTTTCTTCCCAAAATAGGTTTTTGCAATGTAAGAAAGCGACACTATTTCCGACGCCTCCTTCAATTGCGTTTTTATGTCAACCTCCTTTTGTAGCTTAGAAATCAGCTTACCTCTTTTGTCCAGGGCCGCACTGAACTGCTTTTTAATCTTATCCTTCAGATCAGGATCCGCCTCAACCTTCTTTTTAAGGGATTTAATTTTTTTTTCGGCTGCTGACATATCTTTAGTCGTTACGATATCTTCAATAAAATTTTTCATATCAAAAGAGTTTACAGGAATACTCCTGGTTTTTAATCAGTTACTTTTTTAAGTTGGTCTTTTACTTTGTTCATCGTATCGAGATAAATATCTATCTGCTTTTGCTTATCTTCCTCGCTGAACTGTAGTTCTTCTGCTGTCTTTTGGAATAAAACCATCTCCCACTTCAAATCCTCAATAGCTCTTAAAATTTCGTTTTTTGTCATGCCTGGTGTTTTGGTTAACAATGTTACACCACAAATATAATACGCTTTTGATTATTGTTACAATTTTAAGAAGTCTTTTAGAAATATTTTTCCTATTACAGAATTGTCCAGTTACCATATTACCGAAAGCCTGCACTTGGCGGGCCTTTGTCTTCGGAAGGTTAATCTCCTCCGGCATATTAATATCCTTCAATACCAATTGCTGACGAACGTATTCGGATTTACTGACGTAGTTAGCGGCTGTCTTTGCCAGGATTTTCTTATGTGCTTCGATTGAGAACCGCGCACCCAGGGGTAATAGTTATGCCATAAATACACTTTATAGTGTGTATATCCTGAATTGCGGAAAAAATGTAGGTTTTAAATAAATACTTTTTTACTGTACAAGGTACAGAATTGATAAACTTTATAAAGTTGTTTGATTTAAACAAAAATAGATTTCCGGTTGCAAAGTGCACCCTTTAGCCTACTTGAAACAGAAGAAATTAGTTCCAGCTTAAAAGCAAAAAACTCAGGCTAAATCCTGGTTTTTTATTGTCTCAAACAAAAAAGCCGGTCAAAAACCGGCTTTAAAAATTTCTGAAAATCTTTCCGAACGCTTTATAACTAATTGATTATCTGTATATTAAGAGGTCCCGAGCGGATTCGAACCGCTGTACGAGCTTTTGCAGAGCTCTGCCTAGCCACTCGGCCACAGGACCATTTTACAGGGTTGCGAAAATAGGATATTTTTATGAAGAATTACAAATATGGGCACATTTCAAATTATCAAATACGCCCGTAAATCTTTTTCAATGCAATATATACCCGAATCGGAGCTCATTATTAATGACCGCGGCGCTATCTATCATCTCAACCTTCTGCCGGAAGAACTGGCCGGTACTGTGATCACCGTAGGCGACCCCGACAGAGTAGCTGCCGTAAGCCGCTATTTCGACAGCATTGAATGCCGGCAGCAGCACCGCGAATTTGTTACGCATACTGGTCGGATCGGGAGAAAAAGAATATCCGTGGTATCAACAGGTATTGGCACCGACAATATTGATATTGTGATGAATGAGCTGGATGCACTGGTGAATATTGATCTTTCTACACGTACCGTTAAAACCAACTCAACCGCGCTTGATATTATAAGGATCGGCACTGCAGGATCATTGCAGGCAGACATTGCCACAGACAGCTTTGTTGCCAGTTCACATGGCATCGGCATTGACAACCTGTTGCATTTTTACCGGTATGAAAACAATGAAGAAGAGAAGCAGTTACTGCAGGCTTTCATCACTCATACCCAGTTGCACGATAATATAGCCTGTCCCTATATCAGCAGCGCCAGCGTAGGGCTGATCAAACATTTTGTAAAGGATTTTCACCAGGGCATCACTGTAACCTGTCCCGGATTTTATGGCCCGCAGGGCCGCGTGCTGAGATTGGGATTAAATTATCCCGGACTGGTTGACCGTCTAACGGACTTCAGCTTCGGAGCACACCGTATATCCAATTTTGAGATGGAAACCGCCGGCATATACGGCATGGGAAAACTGCTTGGGCACCATTGCCTTAGCCTGAGTGCCATAGTAGCCAACAGGGTGAATAAGACATTCAGCAAAGACGGCGCATCAGCCGTCGACAGCCTTATACGCAGAGCGCTGGAGATCATTAGCGCGGAATAACCGCTACTAGCAACCGCGAAACCTGTCAGCCGGCAGGTTGGTGTGAGAGATGAAACCTTGTTTCACTTCTATCTTCTCACTTTTCACGATAACGGACAGACATAATCTGCCTGACTTAACACCAGGTGAGACGTGAGACGACGAACGATAAAATCCTCCCGGGTTCACTACCTATGTTTCACTAACAATAATGCAATACCTTTGCAGCAGATAGCATTATTAAATCATTGAGATGAAAATTTTCTTTCAAAAATACCAGGGCACAGGCAACGATTTTATTATACTCGACAACAGGGAAAACCGGTACGATACACTTACCGAAAAACAGGTTGCTTTTTTGTGCCACAGGCGGTTTGGGATAGGCGCCGATGGGCTCATGCTGCTGAACAGGGATACAGAATATGATTTCAGGATGATCTATTTTAATGCAGACGGAAAAGAAGGCAGCATGTGTGGCAATGGAGGCAGGTGTCTTGTAAAATTTGCGTATGACAACGGCATAGTAAAAAGCCAGTACAGCTTCATTGCAACTGACGGCGAGCATGAAGCTGAAGTAGATATTTCCGGGAAAGTGAGGCTGAGAATGAAAGATGTATCATCAGTATCTGATGAGATTGATCATTATATTCTCGATACCGGCTCCCCGCATTATGTAAAATTTGTGCAGGGGCTTAATGATATGGAAGTGAAAGATGAAGGCCGCAGGATCCGGTATAGTAAGGCATTTAACGCTAAAGGCATCAATGTCAACTTCGTTGAGGAAATAGACGATCATACCATCTTCGTGCGTACTTATGAGCGGGGTGTGGAAGATGAAACTTACAGTTGCGGCACAGGCGTCACCGCATCGGCCCTGGTAGCTGCGCATAATGACAACAGTTTTAACGAGATTGATGTAAAAACCATTGGCGGTGATCTGAGCGTGGAATTTAATGCTGTGAATAAGGAAGGTTTTAACAATATCTGGCTTATAGGCCCCGCAGAATACGTCTACAGCGGAGAGCTGGAGCTGAAATGATTTTTATGTTTATAGGTGCCCAAAACCTACCTTTGCGCCGCCATGATCCAGTACTTCAAAAATATCAACGGCGTTACCACTGCTATTGAACAGGCAGACAACGAAACATGGGTGAATATTCTTCCCCCGCTCAAGCACGAAGAATTTGCCGAAGTTTCGGAAACCCTTGATATTCCCATTGAATTTCTGCAGGATTCTCTTGATATTGACGAACGCTCACGGTTTGAACTGGAAGATAACGTAAAGCTGATCGTTATCAAAACGCCTACGGAGAACAATTCATTTAACGAAAGCGATTCCTTTTATATAACCATTCCCATCTGCATCATTCTTACCCACAACCAGATCGTAACAGTGAACTCTTTTGAGAATGGGGCGATAAAAAAATTCCTGAACACTTTTCAAAACAGGCATGCGGATAAGAAGAACATGATGGTGCTGAAGATCTTTGAAAAAGTGACGCACGCTTTCATGGAATACCTTAAAGAGATCAATCACCGCCGGAACATACTGGAGCAGAAACTGTACGATTCCAACAGGAATGAGGAATTGCTGGAGCTGATGCGCATCCAGAAGAGCCTGGTTTATTTTGTAACGGCGCTCCGCTCCAATGAACTGCTGATGATGAAACTGGTACGCACTAATTTTCTCGGGTTGAATGAAGAAGAAAAAGAATTTCTCGACGACCTTGTGGTAGATATATCACAGGCGTTGGAAATGGCGCATATCTATACCAATATTCTCAGCAGCACGCTCGATGCCTTTGCCAGCATTATTTCCAACAACCAGAATATCGTATTAAAACGACTGACCTCTATCACCATTATACTCCAGTTCCCGGTGTTGATCGCCAGCATATATGGTATGAATGTGCCGATACCCTATCAGCATAGCGCTCATGCATTTTATATTCCTATTATCCTTGCCTTATCCGTTTCCATAATAATGGGCGTATATTTCATGAAGAAAAAATGGTTTTGATCGTTTAAATCCTTCTGCAATGTTCAATGTAAGAGTTTACGGTTTATTAATAGACGACAGTAAGAAAGTCCTGGTATCCGATGAGTATATCAGGGGCAGCTATTATACTAAATTTCCCGGTGGCGGACTGGAGTTTGGAGAAGGGACAAGGGATTGCCTGCACCGGGAGTTTATGGAAGAGCTGAATCTCGAAGTGGAAGTAACAGATCATATTTATACCACGGATTTTTTCCAGATGTCGGCTTTTACCCCGGATCAGCAGATCATTGCGATATATTATTTTGTAAGACCGCTCGCTCCTATTATGGCGCCGTTACGGGACAGACCGTTTGCCTTTGATGAACGGCAGATGGAAATATATAACAGCACCGGCGAAACCGAGACCTTCCGCATGATCGAATGGAACGATTTCTCGGGCGATGCCGTTACATTACCTATTGATAAAGTAGTGGCAGATATGGTTAAAGCTGGCCTTTAGAGGCAGGGAGTTTGAACCACAAAGACACGGAGGCACAAAGTTGCACAGAGAGGTTTAAGAATGTTTGGTTTGTCGTTTATCGTTTCACAAAGACTTCCTCTGCAGGCTTTGCTTCCTTTGCCCCTTTGCGTGAACCCCGGCCGGCTATATACGCTTCAGCACTTCCTCTCCCATAGCATCTGTGCCCAGTATCTTATCTTTTGGCGTTTGCGCATCGGCGATATCCCCTGTGCGAAAACCGGCTTTCAGCACCTGGTCTACCGCGCTGATCACAGCTTCTGATTCCGCCTTCATACCGAAAGAAATATCCAGCAGTAAAGCAGCAGATAATATTGACGCCAGGGGATTGGCAATGCCCTTGCCCGTAATATCGTGGGCAGACCCGTGTATTGGCTCATATACGCCTGTACCATCTCCCACGGAAGCCGAAGCCAGCATACCCATGGAGCCTGCTATCTGTGAAGCTTCATCCGTTAATATATCACCAAACAGGTTGGCAGTTACCACCACATCAAAACGACGGGGATCTTTTATCAGGATCATAGCTGCCGCATCCACAAACTGATGCTCAACCTGGACGTTCGGGTATTCAGGCGCTATCTTCTGCACCACTTCACGCCACAGGCGGGAAGTTTCCAGTACGTTGGCTTTATCTACAGAACACAATTTCTTTCTTCTTGTCCGGGCTGCCTCAAATGCTTTGCGTGCGATGCGCTCCACTTCATACCGGCTGTATTCGGCTATATCAAAAGCGGTATCTCCGTTATTCTTTCTGCCTTTTTCTCCGAAATAAATATCACCGGTAAGCTCTCTGAAGAACAATATATCAGCGCCTTTCAGCACTTCCGGCTTTATGCTTGAAGCACTCAGTAATTCATCAAATAATTTTATGGGGCGGAGGTTGGCATATAAGCCCAGTTCTTTGCGCATTTTCAGCAATCCCTGCTCCGGCCTCACCTTAGCCGTAGGATCATTATCATACTTAGGATGACCAACCGCGCCGAATAATATGGCATCTGACTTTTTCATTTTTGCCAGCGTTTCATCAGGCAACGGATTACCTGTTGCTTCAATAGCTACATGCCCGATCAGGGCTTCATCATACGTAAATGTATGACCGAACTTTGCCGCTATCTTATCCAGTACTTTTTTACCAACTGCAGTTACTTCCTGTCCTATGCCGTCTCCGGGAACAACGAGAATGTTTTTTGTCATGTTATTTATAGTTGCGAGTTATGAGTTTCAGGTTACAAAAGAATCATTCAACGGATTGAAATCCGTTGGAGCAAAATGCGACCGAGCCTATGGCTCTTGTTGGAGAGTTACTGGTTGCAAGTTGCAGTGAATGTTACACACGCAGCCACTACCCCGGAACTTGTAACCTGCAACCTGTAATCCTTTCTCTACAATATGTTCAGCATCTTTTGCGTCGCCTTTATTGCCGAAACCGTCTGGTCGCTGTCAAGCCCACGGGTCTTGAATTCTTTATTATTATGCCTCCAGGTAATTACAGTTTCACACAATGCATCACTCTTGCCACCGGGAGGTATCCTAACTGTATAATCCGTTAGTAACGGCAGCTCTGTCTTTCTCTGCTTATATACTTTTTTCAATGCGTTCATAAAAGCATCATACTGCCCATCGCCCTGCGCATGCTCTTCATACGAATCACCATGCACGGTAACCTTTATCGTTACCGACGGATGCATGCTTTTGGAATGCGTCAGCACATAATTATCAATTCTCACTTTATCTTCAATAGTATTGTCAAGTATGTCTGAAATGATATAAGGCAGGTCTGCCTGAGTTACCACTTCTTTCCTGTCGCCAAGCTCTATTATGCGCTGGGTGACTTTTTTAAGATCCTTATCCGAAAGCTGAATGCCTAACTGTTGTAAATTATTTTCAATATTTGCTTTTCCGCTGGTCTTGCCCAGCGCATACCTTCGCTGCCTGCCGAAGCGCTCGGGCATAAGATCACTGAAATACAATTTATTTTTCTTATCGCCGTCGGCATGTATGCCCGCCGTTTGTGTAAAAACATTCTCCCCTACAACAGGTTTATTGGCAGGAATACGGAAACCGGAAAAAGTTTCAACAAGCTTGCTTACACTATATAATGACTTTTCGACTACGGATGTTTTAACGCCCGGCATAAAATCATTCAATACCGCAATCGCGCTGGCAAGCGGCGCATTGCCCGCTCTTTCACCCATGCCGTTTACTGTAAGGTGCAGACCATGCACCCCTGCTCTCACTGCTTCCAGCACATTGGCTGTACCCAGGTCGTAATCATTATGACCGTGAAAATCAAAATGTATATCAGGATAACGTTGTGTTATGGAAGATATGAACGCATACACTTCCGAAGGGATCAGTATGCCCAGCGTGTCCGGGAGCATGACCCTTTTTACAGGCTGCGTAACCAGGAAATCAAGATACTGAAATACATAGTCAGGCGAATGGCGCATGCCGTTGCTCCAGTCTTCGAGATAAACATTGGTTTCAATACCCTTCTTTTTAGCCATTGCAATAACTGCAGCAATATCCGCAAAGTGCTGCTCGGGCTTTTTCTTCAGTTGATGTGTGAGATGATTAAGCGATCCCTTCGTCAACAGGTTCATCACTTTTGCCCCGGCTTTCTGCATCCAGTCAATAGACGTATCGCCATCCACGAAAGTGAGCACTTCCACTTTATTCAGAAAGCCATTCGCTTTAGCCCAGGCAGTGATCTTTTTTACCGCATCAAATTCCCCTTCCGATACACGGGCGGAAGCAATTTCAATACGGTCTACTTTTACTTCTGTAAGCAATAGCTGGGCTATCGTTAATTTTTCGGAGGCGGAAAAAGATACACCGCTGGTCTGTTCACCGTCGCGCAGGGTTGTATCCATTATTTCAATATACCGGGTTTCACCGCCAGCCCCTCTCCTGGAAAGAGAAGAGCCGGAAACCGTTTTATCCTGGGAAGTCATCTTAGTACAAACTCTTTTCTGCAAAAGCTGTAATATCGCTCTTCATAGCCTGCAGGTAATCAATATCATCATAACCATTCATCAGGTTATGCTTTTTATAACCGTTTATATCAAACGTCTCCTGCTCGCCGGTTGCCAGCAGCGTGATGGTTTGATCAGAAAGGTTTACTTCAATCTCTGTTTTGGGGTCAGCTTCAATAGCTTTAAATATTGTATCGAGAAATCCTTCACTGACAGTTACAGGCAGTATCCCTACATTCAATGAATTCCCTTTGAATATATCTGCAAAAAAGCTGGACACGACACAACGGAAACCATAATCGTAGATAGCCCATGCAGCATGTTCGCGGCTGCTGCCGCTCCCGAAATTCTTTCCTCCTACAAGTATCTTACCGGAATAGATCGGGTTATTCAGCACAAAATCCTTTTTCGGGGTATCATCACTGTTATACCGCCAGTCGCGGAAAAGATTATCGCCAAAACCCTTTCTTTCAGTCGCTTTTAAAAAGCGTGCCGGGATGATCTGGTCAGTATCCACGTTTTCAATCGGCATCGGAACCGCCGTACTTCTTAATACTGTGAATTTATCGTAAGCCATGAGAAAATTTGAAATTTGAGATTTGAAATCATTGTGCCTTACCCCCTACTCCTTATACCTTATACTAACCCCCTAAGCCTCACTCAACAGCTCTCTCGGGTCTGTCACCACACCCGTAACCGCTACTGCTGCTGCCACATAAGGACTTGCCAGCAGGGTGCGCGCGCCGGGGCCCTGGCGGCCTTCAAAGTTCCTGTTGCTGGTGCTCACTGCATATTTTCCGGCCGGGATCTTATCGTCATTCATCGCAAGACAGGCAGAACAACCGGGCTGTCTTAATTCGAAGCCGGCCTCATTAAGAACATCCAAAATACCTTCCTTCTTTATTTGCTCCTCAACAATATGAGAGCCGGGTACTAACCATGCGGTGATATTATCGGCTTTCTTCCTGCCTTTCACCACTTTGGCAAAAGCGCGGAAATCTTCTATGCGCCCGTTGGTGCAGCTTCCTAAAAACACGTAATCTATTTTTTTACCGAGCAAGGGCTGTCCTTCTTCAAAATTCATATAGGCTAAAGACTTTTTGTAAGAAGCCTCTCCGTCCTTCACTTCGGTAGCTTTGGGAATAGTATGCGTAATGCCTGTACCTAATCCTGGATTGGTACCATAAGTAATCTGCGGTTCTATATTCTCGGCGTCAAACACCAGTTCTTTGTCAAACACGGCATCTGCATCCGTTTTCAATGTTTTCCAGTAAGCCAGAGCCTCATCCCAGGCTTCTCCTTTAGGCGCTTTATCCCTCCCTTTTACATAATTGAAAGTGGTTTCATCAGGAGCGATCATACCGCCACGGGCGCCCATTTCAATGCTCATATTACAAACCGTCATGCGGCCTTCCATGCTCATATTTTCAAATACTTCGCCGGCATATTCGCAGAAATAGCCTGTGGCCCCGCTCGCGGTAATTTGGGAGATCATATATAATGCCACATCTTTCGGCAGCACACCCTTTCCTAATTTACCATTGATGGTAATGCGCATTTTCTTTGGTTTGGGCTGCATAATACACTGGGATGCAAGCACCATTTCCACTTCGGAAGTACCGATACCGAAAGCGATACAGCCAAAAGCGCCATGTGTAGAAGTATGGGAGTCGCCGCAAACAATGGTCATACCCGGCAGGGTAATGCCATTTTCGGGGCCAACCACGTGCACAATACCATTTTTAGGGCTGCCCAATGCCCAGATAGAGATGCCATATTTTTGAGCGTTGCTGGAAAGCGCCGCCAATTGCTTTGCAGAAAGCGGGTCTTTAACAGGCTGATCCTGGTGAATGGTTGGTGTGTTATGGTCTGCCGTAGCAAAAGTGCGCTGCGGGTACAAAACCGGGATACCGCGGTTTTCAATGCCGAGGAATGCTACCGGGCTGGTCACTTCGTGAATAAAATGACGGTCAATAAACAAAACATCCGGCCCATCAGGAATACTCCTTACGGTATGGGCATCCCAAACTTTGTCAAACAAGGTTGTTGGCTTACTACTCATTTTCAAATAATTTTTAGCGAAGACCGCAAATTTCCTAAATTATAAGCAGATAATCAGATTTTATTGAATTTATTTGGGCTCAATATTGTGAAAATTCAATACAAAGCTAACAACTGTTCATGTTATTATGAGACACAAAGTCGCATTTTGCCTAAATTAAGAACCGGCCTATGCCAGAAAACATATTATGTGCAGCTAAAATCGCTCAGCTTTTAAATGTTTCCATAATAGATGTCGGCACCCCCCAACTAAGCCTGGATATACTGAAACCGGGTTTACACCCATAATACTTAGCTTAACACGTATTTCAGCAAAGATTTTTTTAGGGATAACAAGTTTTTATAAGCTTGTCTTTATATTTCTTTAAAGTTTCAAATTGGAAAAAATTGTGTGTGTCCATTAATTTATGACATGTAAACCAACCAGCCGGATCCGTTATTCGTTCTGATATATGATTCGGGCAAAAAACCTTTGACGATTTTATTAAGAATGGGTCAGCTTGCTTTTCTTTTAAAATATCTTCATCATCTGGTGAAAAAATCCAAACAACACTATGATTTTCAGTGATCTCAATTTCAGTTGCAAACCATAATGCAACTAATGCGTTTTCTGTCCAATCCAGCAATCTTGTTGGTAATCCAAAATGTTACAGGAACTGTGGTTTGACTCAAGCGGTTAATTTTGAGGTCTGGTTGGATTTTCAGGCTACGCACATCGAGCCGTCTGATTGCTGTGTGTTCGGACTCCTCTTATTTCTTTTTCCCTTTTGAGACTTGTTTTCGTTTGGTTGTATTTGGTAAGTAATTCTCTGATGAAACTACTTTTTGCCCTGTCTTTGCTTCAAGTCTTTTCTTGCTTTACCTGCAACAGCACCGCCCTGCCGTGCCACTTTTTGATTTTCAACAAATCCTTTCGGATTTTGCGTTCGTACAATTGCAGTGGTGGAAGCCTCGCCCAACATGGAAAAGATTAGTTCAAGGTCGTTCATGTGGTCGCGCAGGTTTTGGCTTTTTAAGCCCTTTACTTTTTTGTATTCCGAGGGTGTTAAACCGAAAGTAGCTTTTGAAATTTCTGCAGTCAGGATAGAATATTCTCTTTGTGCTTTCACCCCTCTGTTTTTCCATTGGTCAGTTAGTTCTTCCCTGATAGCAATTAAGTTTTTGCTTACCGCCTGAGGTGTCCACCAAAAGGTGGGGACAATTTGTCCCCACCCTTTGGAAAGCTCCTCATCCCGCTTACGCATTTTCTTTATATAGTCGCCTGGATTGGGGGGTTCAGTAAGAACTTGCACAACGTCTGCAACTACAAAATACCACTTCTGTTCAGTTTCATTCCAAACTGTACGTATTTGTGTGCTTTCAAAAAGTTTGATGTTACTCATAGCCAAAAATTAGGAATAAATGTACACTCGTAATGCGATGCTGGTTTCTCCTCTCCCGGCTGACGGTCGCCTGTTACAAATGCTGAATAAAGGTAGGTATCATAAGTAAAGCCGCCAACCCAAACTGAACTGACGGCTTTTGTTTTACTGTAGCTCGGGTTTGCAATTAGCTGAAATTTATTCCGTCAAATCCTACTTGCACAAAAGTAATGTTGGCGTAGCTATTTTTCTTTTTGTAAATAATACGTATTGTCTGTTTCTTTTATTTGCAACTCTCCTTTTTCAGGATTGAAATCAAAAAATGAACCTGTTTTTAAATTCATAAAATAATTTGTCTTTACAGGTTTCGCTTCCATTGTCCTTCCTGCAGCTTCAAAAATTAATTTGTCATTTTCCTTCTTGCACACTACTTTAAATGGTAAATCATTTGATGAATAGGTACCAATGTATTTTTGAAAATCTATAGCAACAGGCTTTGAAAAAAGAATTTCATAATCATCATTAAAACAAATTTTCAAGATGCCTTCCAATATATCAATTCTCGGAAATAAAATTCCGTTAGTAATGTACGAGACAGCTAATTTCTTTTCAGGATAATACCTCGTTGCAGAATAAAATTCCTCTATTCTTCCATTATGTCCGTAGCCTTTTATTGAATCAAAATCATAAGGAAATATTCCCATTCCATAATCGTCAATCATTGTTGTCATGCTGTCAATGTTTGCTTTGTTGATAAGTTTACCATTGAATATATTTTCAATAAACACAGTTAAATCTGTCGGCGTAGAAACAACTGAACCAGCACCGCCATGAATGCTTACATCGGTTTCCTTTTCTTTCTTCCAACTGCTGTCGGCGTATTTGTAAGAAGTTGCTTCATTTCTGCGAATGTCTATCGGCTTTCCATAATATGTATGCTGCAATCCAATCTTTGATGTTATTCGTCTATTGAGCGCTTCCGCATAAGACATACCTGCAATTTTTTCAATGATGTAGCTCAGCAATAAATAATTTGTGTTGCAATAATCTGCTTTAGTTCCCGGTTCAAAATCACTACCTTTACTTTCAATTATTTTCAACATCTCTTCGTGCGTTTTCGGCTTATCCATCCAATTGGGAAAATTTGTATCGTGTGTATAATCATGTAACCCACTTCTGTGATACAACATTTCTTCTATGGTAATTTTATTTGCATTGGGTAATTGCGGAAAGTATGCGGCCAATTTGGTATCAAGGCTTAATTTATTTTCATCAATCAATTGAAAAATTATTGTTGCTGTAAACATTTTTGAAGTAGAGCCAACCCTGTATTCTGTATTTATATCAGGTAGAATTTTTTTGTTATTACTATCAAGCATGGCAAAGCCTATTGCTCTTTGATATAAAGTTTTACCGTTTATTGAAATGGCTACACTTCCGTTCGCTAATTCACGATTTTGCAGAACGTTAAATAAGCTGTCTAATCTTTTTTTATTAAGTGTTTGTGAATAAGAATTAGAAAAAACGATAATTGAAAGAGATAAAATAATAATAGATATTTTCATTTGTCTTAATAAAATTTCAAGTTGTGTCAACTAATTACGCCCAACTCAAAAATATGCGAAAGTTTTAAAGAATGGAAACTTTCATTTTTTAATATCCTATTGATAATTAGCCTTTTACAAACATTGCTATCCCTTTCCAAAATACAATCCAAATCCTATTTATAAACCCTGCCACACAATGCCCAATATAGCTCCAACCGTACAAGCGAGTCCCGACTAAAGTACGGGATAAACTGTGGCAACAGCAGCCCAATAGTAGTATTGCAGTTGGTTCACAAAAAAAATCACAATATATTTCCTGCCCGCGCAAATCACCGGATATCCCCAACCGCTGCCAACTGCCTATATTGTGTTATTTTGCGTCCCCTTTAAAACATTGATCTACCCGGGCATGACGAGCGAGCACATAGCATTTTTAATTCAATCTTCGCCTGCATTGCAGATGCTGCGGCTGCGTAATGCGGGCTGGGTATTGCCGTTTTTGTACACTG
>MKWG01000014.1 GCA_001899685.1 Sphingobacteriales bacterium 44-15 | reverse complement strand
CCATCTAATTCAGACAGATTAAGAGCTTTTTAAGAGCTGTTAATCAGAGGGTCTCAGGTTCAAGTCCTGAAGGGGGAGCTAAACAGAGTTTTTAAAACGACTCAAAAATCGTTAAAACGAGTAAAACCCACGCCAGACGCAAGTTTGACGTGGGTTTTAAATTTTCTTCAGGTTTTTAATTCACTGTAATTCCCACCAATTCTTTTACGGTTTCTTTTACGGTTTTTCGGCACATTTTTAATCGAGAAGGCGTATGAACATACCGGTCGTAACACCCGTCATTAACTGGCGCAATGCCGTAAATGTTACAGGAATGTATTCCATTCATCTGCGTATCTACCTCCATCCGCAGCCCAGCCGGTATTACCCTGTAAAAACACCCCAGAAAGTAAGGCTGGAACAGTGGACGGGGAAAGATGGGTGCTGGGTTAAAAATACCCATCCTTTCTCCTTTGAGATCAATAACCGAATCTCGGAACTCAAAGCCAAAATATCGGAGTTGATCAAGCGATTTTATAACCAGGGAAAGCCCATTACCTTTTACACTATTGAGCGCGAAATTTTAAGAAAAGGCGATAAGACCATTTTAAATGACTATTTCCGCAATTACATTGACTACCCACCGGAGAAAGTGAACCTTGACCCCGTTACCTGGGAGAAATACGAAGCCTTCCTAATGCATCTTAATAATTTTGAATCTAAAATTCGCTTCGGCGATATAGATGAAACGATGATTGCAAGAATCCGCAATTATCTGAGTGAACAAAAAGGGCGAAAAGGCAAACTGGAAGCATCTACTATTAAGTCCTACTTCGATAAGTTCAAAGTCGTGTTGACCTACGCTGCGAAGAAAGAACATCTGCTCAATGTGCAGGATGTAGAACAATACTTTGACGAAATCGCTATAACCGTACCCAGAAAGAAAGAAGGACAGCATCTGGAAATAGAGGAAGTTCAAGCCCTCCGCCGGCTGGAATTTGATAAAACAGAAAGAAGTCTTGAGCGGGACCGGGACTTGTGTTTATTCCAGGTCTATACCGGCTTTTACTACAACGACCTGCAGATATTAAAGAAAACCCAATTGTTTAGGGATATTGAGTACGGCTATTATATCATCGGTGAAAGAGATAAGAACGGTAAACCAACTATTATACCGTTGTATAAATTTCCATATGCCACAACGATACTGGAAAAGTATTCTGATAAAAATCCTGAAAATGAATTCCTGTTCAGAAAAAGTCTGTTTATAGAAATTCAGGCGTATAACAGAAATCTAAAACTGCTGGCTCAACGAGCAAAAATAGTACGACCGCTTTCTAACAAAACCGGTCGTCACACCAATGCACAAATGTGGATTCGTTTTGGGGCGGAACGCCCCGTACTCTCCAAAATGATGGGGCATGAAAAGGAAACAACAACTGAAAATTATTATAAGGTGGGTCTTCGCGAAATAATAGAAGGGACCAAGTCCGTTGATTTTGCCCGATTCGATATTTAATCATCATTTAAAACTATAACCATGCAAATCATTCAAAGTATTCAAAATCGTATTTATGAAATCAGGGGAGAAAGGGTTATGTTGGATCGTGATCTTGCCACTCTCTACGAAGTGGAAACCAAAGTCTTTAATCAGGCGGTAAAAAGAAATTTGAGAAGGTTTCCGCCTGACTTTATGTTCCAATTAACTAAAGAGGAATGGGAAAGCTTAAAGTTTCAAATTGAAGCCATAGAAAAAAGTGTTCCTTCAAGGTCACAATTTGTGACCTTGAACACGGGTAGAGGCCACAATCTTAAATACTTGCCCTACGCGTTTACCGAACACGGAGTGGCGATGTTAAGTGGCATATTAAACAGTGACAAAGCTGTTCAGATGAATATTGCTATCATCCGTGCCTTCATCGAAATGAGGCGATTTAATATTATTCACACGGATTGGATGGAGCAAATAAGGGAACTGAAAGACCGGATTGGCGGACACGATGCACAGCTTTCTCAAATTTACGATGCTCTGGAAAATTTGTTGGATGAAAAGGCAGCGGAAAGAAAATGGGAGGATAGAGATAGAATTGGGTTTAAGAGATGATAAATAGATTATCCTCTTGTTCAAATTAACGCAATAGTGATTGAATCTTCAAGGTCGCAATTTGCGACCTTGAACAGAATGTAATTCATCGGAAGGTTATAAAGATCGATGTTCTATGTGCTCGAACGAAAAAGCTTATAATTTGATCTCATTGCGTGCTTCTTCATTAACCACTAGATTTATTCAAGATGGCATAATTTACTGCACTCCCATAATGTCTTTAGGGAAATAAAAATAATTCTATAATCTAAAAATTAATAATAGCATGAATTAAAACTATAACTTTGGCTTTGACGATATACTTTCTTTGATTACAAAAGCAATAGACGAGCCAATTTGAATCATAAAATCTAAAATTTTCACGAATTCTTCACGTAGTTTTTTATCGAGGATAATGGCTTTTCCATGCTGGAAAAATGTTCTCTGGATATACTTTTCAGCATGATAGTCTAAAAGCCACGTATGCTCCTGACTTTTTTCAATTAGATTCAAAACTAAGTTTATACTTTCGGGGAACAAGTGGTAAAAACTTATACCTGCTAACAGCTTTATTGCACTTAAGGGATTATATTCTCCCAAATTACTAATAACCCGCTTGTAAAAAGTTGGATCTGCTTTAATCGCGTCCCAGGTGACTGCCGCATCTTTCCATTCAATATCAAGAAGTAAATATCTAACTAACGAAACCCTTCGGGATCTATAAGTTTGATGTTCTAAAATAGCCCATAGAAAGTTAAATCTTTCGACATGGCTATTTATATCTTCTTCACGAATCACTCTTTTTATAGATCTAGTTAGAAGCTCATAGGAATCATCAGTAAAATGTGCAAAATCCGCTTCTCCTTCAATAAGAAGATAGCCAATTAATTTATAAAATAGTTTACCCGCAGCGATTTTTTCTAAGCGTGAAAGAACAACAGCTCCAAATTTTTCTTGAAAATGTAAAGTGCCATAGTAATACCTTTCCGCTCTGTCTCTTGACCCCTTTTTGGCAAAGGTATCTTTGATCAAGAAGTCTAAATATTGTGTTATAAATTCTTGTCCCTCTTCATCGATGTCGCTGCATTCGCTTAGGAAAAGAAATGATTTATCTAGGTACATCCGATTAGAATCACGTTTTTTAAATTCATAACTGTCTCCTTTTAGAAACTCATTTGCTAGTATCTTCGTTACAGGCACCCTTTCGTTTTCTTCCCCGTCTAGTTGCTTGCATCCCAATGATACAAGAAAGCGGAAATTTTGTCTTGCCACGTCAGGATTATGAACCCACATGTTGTTCGCCAAGTTTTCAAAAAGCGGTTTGTTCAATCCGTCAGAAATAGGCAAATGAAAAACCAATGTGGTTGACAGCTCATTCGCTTCATTAATAATTTCAGTTGACAAATCTAGGGAAGGTAACATTCCTAATGCGTCAATCACTGGCTCTTTATCGAACGCACTAAAATTATTAGACATCATTTTGGGTAAGTAATTATATTTTCCTTCTTCCTCAACGACAACATACTTGCTTATCTTAATAATTGTGCTTACACACCAATCTCTTTCTTCTTCGCTTAAAGCATTCCAGTGATATTTAATTCCGATTAATGATAAAGCACCTGGAGCATTATACATATCACCTTCCTCGATCGCTTTACATTGAGCATAATATTGCCTCCAAGATGTAGTGGAGTTATCTTGTAAGTTATTTTTTTCAATTATTTCGTTGCACCAATTCCAAATATATATCCCGCCATTTTGATTCAATGGAACCATTTTTATGTCTTTTGCAATTTTGGAATCTTTGGGTATAACAGGTTCGATGATGAATCCAGCAGAATTTTCATCTTTATATTCTTTCAGAATATAGTTTCTGCAGTCCATTCTAAATAGTATATTTTCCCAAGCATAATATTCCGGACCTTTGGGCGGGTTAGAATTTAACTCTTCCTTGTAGGAATCTAACAACTTAATGATATCATCATAAAACCGTTCATAAAAGGACATGTTTAGAACTACACGTTCTAAATGAGTTTGCCTGTGTGGCAAATTTTTAGAAGCTAACCGTTCCTGTTGAAATTTATAGTTACGTGCGTCAAAATCGTACGGTAAATAAATATGTCGTTCACCCAAGAATCTTTGAATATCCCATAAGAAAGCCTCTTTGAACCTAAACAAGGGGAACATTTGATTCATTATTATAAAAGGATAGGCTGTTGAAACACTTGCTATTATAGCAGTTGTTGCTATTGATCTACTGTTCCTATAAAGCATATCAATGATCTTCCGCAAAAGGCTCTTACTTGATTCACTTTTTTCTATCGCTAGATCCAGTAAATAATCTTCTAACGCCATCAAGACGCTTTTCAATAAATCAGGCGTACCTATGTGACCGCGATACATCGACCAAATTGTTTGGTTCCCAAATTGGCTAGTAACCGTTCCATCATTGAGAACAATCTGAATTGAACTCAAAAAGCCCGGTTTCTTCACTTTTGGATGCGCGGCATAATTATCAATCGTTTCGTTGACTAAACTAATAACGAATTCAACTCCTTTGACAGGATGAGATTTTAGTAAATTTCTAACTGGGGTCTGCAAGGCACTTTCAGGACTATAATCTCTTTTGGTACTGCCACGGAAACCAAAATATTTTTCAGTATCGTCATAAGAATAATCGCTATCAGGGAATTCAATAATGGATTTTCTGCGAGGAATTATATCTGAAGGGCTATTTATGGGCGGTGGAGCTATCCATTCGAAACGGGCAATCTCAATAACTAGGTCTGGCAAAATATCACATAACTGTACGCTTGCTTCCTGAGAAAGAGTATTGTTAATAACTTCTTCATGAAAATCTTTCAAATAGTAGAAGTCCAGATTAGGGCTTTCAGGTCTGTTGCTTCGAGCATTTTTGATAAAGTCAAAGGACGATCTAATGAAATTATCGACTTCCTTAGGGTTTGCGGAGGTAAGCCTAAATACCACCTTGATTAACCCTTGGGCTAGACTGTCATTCAAGCTGTCGTTCTTATGTTTATACTTCGGTTTAAATAGCATTAGTAGTTTTAATGCTAATCCCAACACCTCTTTATTTTCTGGATTTTGGTCATTTATCTCGCCGTTTTTCCAGTCTAACAATAATGATGCAACTAAGAATTGATTATCCTTTAGTATCTCAAAGTGTTGATTGATAAACTTGATAACTGCTAACCAGCCAGGCCCAGCAGGCGTAAGGCTAGCACTTGTGAGATAAATCCGATCATCATGGTAAGTTGATTGAGGAACCTTATCTCCGGTTATTTTACATGTGGTTCTTAGCAAATGTATGAGGCGAATTAAGAGTTTGGAGTCCTTGTCAAGAAGTAATTGCTGGTTTGCTCTTAAAAAATCAGAGCAGATATTTGAATTAAGCAGCGCAGTAATTGCCTCATTTTTCCAATTTTCTTCAATCTCTCCATGACTTAGTATTTCCGTTGATATTTTCTGTGCCTGGTCTGGGTTTACTCTGTACAATTCTTGTAGCCAAAATCTAAATCCTCTCCTAACTGCATAAGAATCTCCGGCCTTGATAAAGCATTCTTGAAGGTTTTCATCTACCTCTGAGTATAAACTGGCGACATATCTAACAAGTGCCCAATCTTCCAAAATATCATGCGAGGGGGCATACCGCACGATTCCTAAAGAATCGGTATTACTCACAATCAGATTTTCAGAAAGAAGGTCTCGTAAACAACTAGTATCTATTTGTTCCGGAAGTAAAACATAAGGAGATAAACGTTTCGCTCTATTAATGGCAATTGATTGAAATAAATTCTCACGTTGTGCATTATCTTTACGTATTAATTTTTCCCAAAGCTTCTTTTTTAGTTCACTTTCATTAATATCATCAACGGTAAGATCTTCAAGGATTGCAATTATTTGTTTTAAATAGAATGGAGTTCGTACAAAGGATTCTATTTTCTCGTTTGCTAGCAAATTTTCGATCCTAGGAAACTTTTCTATTATCGGTGTAAGCTCCTTATCGGTTAGCAACTTGATCTGAACTCTTGTACTTATAATTTTCAGCTCATTGATAATGCTAAAGGTTGTTTGGATGAGCGCATAAGTCCTGATCGAAATAATTATTTTCAGGTCGGCATGTTTTTGAGGAAGCCTGAGTAAGTCTTTTAGGACCTCCAGTTGATTATTTTCAAAAGCCTTTTCCCCACTGTCAATATATAGGACCTTAGCGCCTAACAATTCTTTGCTTTCAAGTAATTTGTCTATAGGCTGATTAATGTTTAATGAAGTTAGCAGCTCAGTAGTGCCAGTTTTGCAAATCTGAGCACCATTAAATGTAATAACCTTGTAGTTTTCTGTCGAAGATAAGTGTGAAATCAACATTTTGGAAAATGTAGATTTACCAGCACCGGCAATCCCTGTTATAAAGATAAGGTCATTCTGGTTTAATTGTGAAGTTACATTATTTATCAACTCGTTTCGTTCTATAACTATTCCGCTAATTTCGGAATCGATACTTCTAAGTATATCATCGCTATTGTTTCCTAAAGTCTTACACCCTTCTACTAAGGCAGGATCAGTTTCTATAAGAACAGATTTTTCCTGTGGTAACTTGGCGGATGTAAGAATCTCGTTCAATTTCTTAATACTTACAGCTTTAAAACGCTTCCATTCTTCAAAATTTGTGATTATACCTAGCAGATAAACGTTACCTAAACATGATACGCATAAGCCGCTTCCTGAAAACCCTTCAACAGTAAACTCTGTAAGGTTTTGTTCAGATTCCAGGGTTGATTCCGCTCTAATAACCCCATCCATTATTGGAGGCAGTAATTGTGAATTTACCCTTATAGGCCCCTCACCGGCAAAACCTTTAGGATAACCATAAAATAATGACTGTAATTCGCCGCCGTTATCTGTAATGATATCTATTCCTGGAACAGTTCCTTGTATGCTTTCAATGTCAGTTTTTGATACTGAAATCAACGCAATATCCTCAGATGGGTGGTAGAAAATTTGGTCATGTATAGGTATATTGTAAGGTATTTTACCCCCACAAAGATGTATAGTGACCTCAATCGGGTTAGGATCGAATTCGTTGTTTTTACCCTTTAAGCAATGCTTAGCGGTAATTACATAAATTTTATCGGAAACATTTTGAGGGACAAATAAAATTGCAGACCCTTGAAGGTTGTCCTTAGTTGTTATTCGAACTGCAAGATTGAAAAGTGCTTTAGGGATAGATGCGTTTTCGTACATTTTTTAATCGCTTAGTTATTGGATTTAATCGCTTTCTGGAAAATGAATTTTAAAATTATAACGCTCAAATACACTTTCGCCATCTACTGAAAACATATTTTCTAAGGTGTTATTACGGTGAGTAAAATAAAAATTGAAACATTCACCCTTCCTTCTAGTTCCATTAATTAAAATGCGGGCAATCGTCTCTTTGTTTGGCAAGTTGTGGGTATTCACAGCATTTCCGGATATGACATAATTTAATGTTTTGGTTATTGCTAACAACTCGTTGCTGATGTTTCCTCTACTTCCGTGATGAGACAACTTTATGGAGTCAACTTCCAACGGTCTGTTTTCATCCCATTCTAAGGATCTGATAGATTTGCATATTACTGATGGGAAAGCATCAGCTAACAATAGACAACTATAATCCTCTGCTTTGAGTAGAAAAGCGATACTACTTCCGTTAGCTGGCGAAGCGTCTTCAAGAGATTCATTCATAACTATAGTAGAAAATTCTTCGATGGTTATTTGGTAGTCGTTACCAGCGCTGGCGACTAAGGAGCTTCTCCTTTCTATTTCAATTTGGGCAGCTTGGTATCTTTCCGCATCCGGAGAAAGAACCGTAAGAGACAAACCATAAAACTCGTATGGGCTAAGGCTGAATAATATGGGTTCATTAAAACGCCTTGGAGAACCAGATAGTTTATTTTTAAGCGTCATTAATTGTTGAACAGAAACTGTCCCAGCGGAGTCTACCAATGGTAAATCAAAATTGATCATCCATTTGTCAACGAAATCGTCTGGGGAAAAGCTATTGTCGTTAATGAATGCTAATATCCCTCCTATATGATCCCCGTCGTAGTGAGTTCCAATTACCAAGTCAACTTTTTCACCTGATTCTTTGATTTTAACCAAGGCAGGCTTCAGTGTAGGCTTATATGTCTTAACAAAACCACCATCTATCAAGAAGTTGTGGTATTTTTTATCATTTCCGAAGAAACGAATCAGTATTGCATCTCCACATAAAACTCCTAAGAATGAAATACTAGAAAATTCACTTTTAAATGCAACCATATTTCAACGTATAGTTCCGTAAATTTCGCTAATTATACTCTGAAATGGCAATTAACGAAAATTTGCATCTTCGTAGAAATGCTAAAAGAAGGAAGTTAACCGATTCGAATCCAGTCAGCATCTTAAAATCTCGATACCACCGATATTACCCTCAGCTTACATTAGGTCCGGCGAGGTTATAAAGCTGTCACCTTAAGGAGGATAGTTTGCCAAGCATATTATGGACTCTTTCTTTACCTGCTCATATAACGAGGGGAGATCGCTCAGTGGCTAGTCTGAGTTATAGGTGGCAATCAAGGTCTTTAATTCATTAGATTTCACCTCTAAACTCATATTTTTTCTTTTATTTATATTCCTTAAAACTCTCGCAAAAATACTACAACAGCTAGCCGCGTAAACTTATTTCTTCGCAATTACACCCGACATTCCTGGGGTATGCACAATCCTATCCACCTCATCTTCCACAATCGCCTTTGCTTCCCTTTTAACTTGTAAAAATGTTTCCCGGATTACTCTTTCATTCACCAACTTTTCCGGCAATGGTTTGTACTTTGCTTCCTCTTTTTCCAATGCGTTTAAATTGTGCCGAATCTGTGCATGAATCATTTTCTGTGGGATGCGCTGATTTGGATTGTCTGCCATTACTCCAACAACTTCGCCTGCTGATAAAGAAGCTATGGTGGATTGCGGAATTGCATAATCCAATTGCCTGGATTTATTGAGTGATGTATCGCTGCTGTTGATAGTGAGGCTTTGACGATCCTGCATGATCTTTCCAAAACGTTCAGACAGGTTCTTTGCACTTTCTCCAGTAACCTGGCCGGAGATGATATTGCCGACCATGGATAGGATGACATTCGCCTGCCGTTCCCCGTAATGCAAAATAAGCTGGCTGGCATCCTGAATGATTAAAGTAACATTCACCAGGTAGCTTCTGCAGACCGATAAAAATTTATCGGCGTTATGCCAGGAAATATTTGCAAACTCCTCCAGCATAATATTGCAAGGCTGTTCTTCCTGTTCCTTCAGGAGCTTTTGCAGGGTATTGAGATATAAAGAGATCACCGCACTATATATGTTCGCAACCTGCGGGTTATTGGCAATGCAAACAATCTTGGGTGCTTTAGGATCATTAATATCCATTGTAAAATCATCCCCGGATAGGACGTAATAAAGGTTTTCACTGGCAAGCGTTCCCAGGCTAATCGCTGCGCCTGAAATCTGCCCAATGAGCTGCTTACCGGCGTCTTCCTGGTAAGCCCGGACAAAAGGCGTTACTAGCACTTCCAGTGTAGGTTCAGCCAGTAGTATTGTAAAGAGCTTATCCAAGGGCGCTTGTGCAAGTTCAATGACGTGCGGCAAGGTACAATACCTGCCGTCCTGGTAAACTCGTAGGAACCAGATCAGGGCTGTGATGAAATTAATACTGCTCTCTACCCAAAAATCACCTTGTTGGTCTATCCACTGTTGATTTAAACCTAACAGGATCGCTCTTGATGCAGAGGCGGCGTCTGTTATTGAACGAATAGATTTTGGCAGCAATGGATTGCACCTTTCCTGCACATCCTCAAAGTTCAGGATATGAAAAGATGGCGCTATCTTGTAGCGATGTTTATTGCGCAGGTAATGGTTGTAGGCAACGCGGGTTAAATCCGGGTATTTGAAATCATGGATGAACTGCGCATAGCCTTTAGCGATCTGCTGTTTCAGAATTTCTTTTGCGATCAGCGTCTTGCCACTACCGCTAAGACCCATCAGGAGAACGCCACCTCTGAAACCGTTGATGATGTTGATCCAGCCGGAACGCTCCTGATCCTTTAACCTGTAACGCGTAGGAATATTCACCGAATATTTGTTTTCCAGCTTCCTTTCCTCTTGTGGGAAGGTTTCATTAAGGGTATTAAATACGTCGCCACTGAGCTTTTCTTTAATGATCCGGGCAAGTAGTGTTCCACCCGTTAAAATGAAAATAAAACCAAGGCTTGTTACTACTATATATGATACTGCAATTATAGTATTGGCCGCCGGTAGCAGCAGCAATAAGCCACTGATAAAATAGAGCGTAATTCCAGTTAGCAAATACGCTAAAGCCATTCTGTAATTAAATTCTTCTCCCTTCTTTGCTTTTACACCGATCAGCGACAAAGCCAGGAAAACCAGTGACAGGAATTTCGCTTTATGAAAGTTGTCGAACAGACCGGTTCGATGGATATTGTCAAGGATCTTGTTACTGATGCTGTGCGTCCATCCCTGTTCCCAAAAGAATACATAACAACTATCGTAGAAGTGCAACAATAATATTGCTACACTGATCAGCCGGGTCATATCCATGATCTTCTTTAACCCGATCTCATTTTCACTTGTTCTCACTGCCATACCACACTGTTTTCATTTTCACAATTACATTTCCCATTGCTTGTTAAAACCTTTCTTCTTTTTGCGCTGTTCTTCAGTAAGCAAGTCTTTGTTGATCGCCCAGCTTTCCCCGCTGTCGGGTTCCACGACCTGTTCAATGATTTTGGACGCACCCTTGCTTACTTCTTCGGGTATTGCTTCCTTCTCCTGTATCCTTGTTTTGTCCGGCTCTTTTCCTGTTTGTTGTTTGTCTGTTTGTGCGCTTTCTTTTTGTGGAGGTTGAGCCTGCTTGCTTTGTTCCGTTTGTGGTTGCTGTTGCTTTTTACCAGCTTCTTTTTGCTGATCTTTTCCAGGTTGTTGCTGCGGCTCCATACCCAAACGTTCCAACATGCGTTTCGCGGAATACATTTTGTCTAAGTCGTTACCATTGAACACTGTTTTTTTCTGATGATCGATGTATGTCATACCATACACACGCCCCTGCTCATTACGCCGGATCACCAGGTCTACCTGTTCTTTTTTCAAGAGCTTTGCCAGTTCGCTGAGTGAGCGCGGACCGGACTGCATAGCCCACTCTATGGCTGCCTTTAAATGCTTCTTATCAGGTATTCGTTTTTTCTGGTTGTCTTTAAACTTTTCTTCAATTTTATCTAAAGTAGGTTTGCTGTAAAAAGCGCTGGCTTTAACAGGTTTGGTAAGGGCTTTGCCTTCCTTATCAATCACTACATAGTTCAAACCCCGGTGCTTATATATCCTGCCATCTTCCGCGCCGCGATCTGCCTTTACATTGTACAATCTGAGAATAGCATTCAGCTCGTGAAGCGATGTGTATTTGTAACGGTCAATTACATGATCCAATACGTTGGTAATACTGCGCATGGTGGCAGATTTACCAGCCTGTATTTTCTGAGGCGTAACTACTAATTGCTTTTCGTCTTCCCGTCTTTGCTCTTTCTTGTCTGCAGGAATGAATCCATAAGTTTTTTCCATCTCCTTACGCACCGGTTCGGAAACGTTTTTACCAATGAAATGAGTAGAGATACGCTTGCCATCGTCTTTTATCAACGTGGAGAGCACATGCACATGCGGATGACCGGCATCCTCATGCTGATAAACCAGGTAAGGCTGATCACCAAAACCGATTTTGCTCATATATTCATCTGCCAGGTGAACAAAGAATGCTTTATCCAGTCTTTCCTTCTCTGAGGGGTGAAAATTGAGCGATATATGAATGAGCTTTGTTTCGCTTTCGTTAAGCTTCATCAATTCCTCAAACCGCTCCATTTTATCATGAAAATTCATGTCCTGTGGCAGCTTAAAAAAGCTGTGCGCATGGAGCAGTTCGGCTGTTCCTTTCTGCACTTTCTTTTCATGATAATTGAGCGCCCTTCTCAGGTCTGTCGGGAATGTTATTTGAGGGCGCATTGCTGACGGATTTGATTAAGGGATACGCGGATATCTTCTATCTTTTTGAGCAGGTTTTGCCGGCCGGATTCGGTTAGCTCCGCCCATATTTTTATCTCCGGAATATGGTCGAGCGTATGCAGCTTGTGCACGGTTTGATTGAAGTTATTTCCAACCGCAGAAAGCTCCCTGGAAAGCTGATTTAAGGCTGACAAAATTTCACGGGTGGACTCATCTTTATATAAAATAACAACTGGCTTTTGCAACAATACTTTGCGCACGTACTGGCTCAATTTGCTGCACGTGGTGGCTTTATAGTGTTTATAGATAGCCGAATATTCATCCGGCTTCACGCGAATGCTGATCCACTTTTTGGGTGCTTTGATTTCTTCCTGCATCACAAATTCATTTACACGTTTTCAAAACTCCCGCATCCCTGAAAGGATGCGGATCCAAAAATTTTCTTTGCCTTTTTCCCGAAACGAGTTCCGAGTGAAAGGGCGAGGTTTTCCAAATGTGCAACTTTTGGTACACCTCGCCATCCCCGCGTGAGCAAGGGGGATTGAGTGCCCGCCAGTACCCGAAGGGTGCGGCAGGCTACCTAAAGTAATCCCCGAAGGGATACCGCTTCTCGGCGGCTACGCCGCCGGTTTCGGAGCTGTACCGATGTACTTGTGCCATTCATTCAGGTCTTTGTAGCCGACATACAAGCTGCGCTCATCAATAAATTGTTGGGGATATTTTTCGAGCGCAAGCGTGGTGCATTTCGTTCCTGTCTTATCATTGTCGAGATATAAATGCGCGCGCTCATACGCCTGCATAATTGGCAGTTGCCTTTCAAAGAAAGAAGTAGAGTTGAGCACCAGAAAATCCCTTAATGGAGCAGGTTGGTTCTGGTAAATAGTGAGATAAGAAAGGAAGTCAAAAAAGCCCTCGAAAACTGCTAATGCGTCCGCCTGATTTTTGATCAGTGTCGAGCTTTTCGGATGGCTGCTTCCTTTGAAATAAGGAGCGCGTAATTCATAACCGCCGGCATCATTTTTAAAGCCCAATGCATAGTATGTTTTCTCTCCGTTTTTATAACGTACTTCCTGCAAATATTGGCTGGCAATATCCGTTGCTATACGACGGGATTGATAATAACGAATAAGCGATGGGGAGCTAATTTCATGCACCGATAAAATTTCGATAACAGGTGTATCAGCAGGCACGTTGTAAGCATCAGGCGCTTGGAGATGTTTGTGCTGTTCCAAAAGTTTCAGCGCTTCGGAAATAGAGGCGTTTTCAAAACGAAGGATAAAATCGAGCAGGTTACCGCCTTCCCCTTCTCCGAAATCATACCACTGATTACGGCGGCGGTTGACTTTAAAAGAGGGTTCGCTTTCCTGGCGAAACGGAGAATAATACCAGTAGTTGATTCCTTTAGATTTTGCTGGTTCAAAACCTTTCACAGACAGGTAGCTTACCATGTCTATGGCATTTGCTTCTTTGATTGTCATAACACACATTTTCACTTTCACAATTCAATGACGAAAGCAAAATTATGTGCTACAAAGGATGAAAATACAACCGTGTCGTACAACGGCATGGTAGGTAAGTCTTTTCATATTTTTGTTTATTAAAGAATGAGGAATAATCTGTGAAATATGAATACAATCAATTTTCATGATACTCATGTGTATCCCGGATGTTTGGCAACCATCTTTTTTAAGATTCCTGACGGCGGAGCCGTGCCGGTTACCGCGGAATTCAGCGATGGCTCAGTTGCCGCGGCAGAGATTGAACAGGTAAACAAGGAAGAGATATTGGTTCATATTAGTGCCTACGCAACGGCGCGCGGTACCCGCATTTCCGAAAAGTCCTGGCGTCTCAGATATGACAGTGCTGCCGATCTTTGGAAAGTGACCGCGAGAACATAAATGGGCATTGGCGTCATGCATTTAAAAAGCAAAATAGATCGTAACAGATAACCTGTTTGAAAGTGTGAAAATGATTTGCAAAGGCAGTTTTACAAGCAATTCCAGATGCGGATCCACTCACTTCGTTATTGAAACTATATGTCAGGCATAAAGTCTTTTTTTTCTTGCTTTCTTAATTATCAATATCAATGTTACCAATATAAGCGCGGCGACAACAGCCCTTACCACATAGTATTCACCCCGTTTTCCGTAAGCGGCAGTTGTAAGTGAATTGGGTTGCATGTATAGGTACCCGTTTTGATTGTCGAGGATGAGGTTGAACCGTTTGAGCAGGTCACTGCCGAGGAGCATTTTCAGCTCTTTGCCACCCGCGCCCATGTCCCTTATCTTATACTCAAAACCGCTCAACTCATAATCGCCAATGCGCAACCGCGGCGCTACGGCGGCCTCCAACCCCAGCATCCCTGACAGTTCCGTCCATACCCGGTAAAAAAAAGGAACATCCGAACTGTTCACAATAGAAGTCCTTGCCCCCGTATCAAACATTACCCAACCCGTCAGTTCCTTCTCATTGGCAGTCAAACTCACCCTGCCATACGGGATCGTGCCGCCATCCAGGATCATCTCCTGACGGGAGTACCCGGTTACCGGCGGCAGGCTGTCATGCACCACCACGATCCTTTTATCATAGTTGATTTCCAGTATCTGGTCCCGGAACAGCGAATTGCTGATGATTATGTCTTCATGTTCTTTCATGTTACCAGCGACGGCGATGGGGAGACTGTCCCAGATCAGGTTGCCTATCTGCAATACATTTTTAGTGGCGTTTGGCACCTGGTTCACCCCATCAGAATTGGTGAGGGTCGTCGTCTGGTCAAAATCGATCTTCACTTTCGGAACGGAAGTCTTATTGATGAGGGTTCCCCCTGCCCCCAGGTCCAACTGTATATCCCTGACAGCCGTCCCGTTGAGGGTGGCCTTCACATATACTTTATGATTATCACCCAGGGTGAACGGGATGGTATCGGGACCGGGGCGGATGTCTACCCGGGTAGCGGCGTTGAGATCGCGGTAGCGGGTTGTAATACGGGTGTAACAACTGTCGGTACCATCCAGCAAAATAATAAAATCATAGTCGTGCCCGTAGGTCACGTCAAAGGCAATCGAATCCTGATCGGTAATAAATGTTACTGTCCCAGGCTTCTGGGGAAGCTCCACAAAATACAGATCCGGCTTGCGTTCAGGCATGATCGCCCAGTAGCCTTTTTTAAAGTGACTGCCGTCACGGATATCAACTGTTTTAGAGGTTGCTTTAATTATAGGTAGCTGGCTTTGCGCCAGTGCGGGTCGTCCGTACAGCAATAAAAAGATAATTATCAGGCGGCAGCCTCCTATAAGCGTCTGCCGGGTTTGTCGTGAAGATGCCATGTGTCACTGTTAGGTGCGTGAAATGCCTGAAAAATAATACAAATTATAAATGGCATCAATCTTTTGTGAGGAACGGTCTCCAGGCTTTTTTTATAAAAGCCGCCGTGTCGTATAACGGCACGGCAAAATTATAACAGGACAAAACACCGATCTATTTTTGCCACCGTGAAAATGATTGTGATATCTAAAATCTGAACGATGTTGAATGAAAAGGAGCTGGCATTGCTTTATGAAACTTTACTCAGCGCACCGGGTATGAACGATGTGGTAAAGCTGGACCTGCGTGTTCCCAGGAAAAATGTATTGCTGTTGGCAAAAGTAATCGAGAAAGGATTGCAGACGAAATCAGGAGAACCGCTGGAGGGATTGTTACGCGCAGCAGGTGAAGGAAGCCAGGAAGCGCTACAGCAGATTAGTACAGAATTGCTCTCCAAAGCCGGGCTGTCCAACATGAACGATAAACTGCACTCGTTACAACCGCCTGCCAAAGAAAAATAATCAACCGAAGGTTACCTTGGGCATAAAGCGTTTTTCTTTTGCCAACTTTTCTTTGGGGCGTTTGACAAAAGAAAAGTTGTGCCCGGGCTGTAGCGGTTGGAATACCGTCAACGCTTCTTCCAATTCCATAGCCACCGCACAAACATGAACAGCAAAGAAAAAATACCGGCTACTATGCTCCACGCCAGTTTGAACAGGCTTGCTATTAAAAAGAACAAGCCGGTGACAAGCTGTCCGCCGTGATCGCGGGCAGCTTTGTTGGACGTGGGCAGATAATATCCACGCGAATGATCTTCTTTAAATTCCCAAAAATTCATACTTGTATTCATAGCAAAAATGATGCTGATTAAAGTTAAAATGGAAAGCTTTTTTGTCTAAAACAGACAGTTGTTTTACCGGTTTTCTTCTCCCTTTTTGCATAAAAAAGGGTTGTGTTACAACAACCCTTCGTCTGTAAATGACAAATATTCTGTACTGGTAAGAATTACATGATCCAGCACTTTTATATCAAAAAGCGATGCCGCCTGTTTGATCTTTTGTGTTAGCATGATATCAGCATTGCTTGGTGTTAGATTTCCTGACGGATGGCAGTGAGACAAGATCATGTAGCAGGAAGCAAGCCTTAACGCCATTGCCATGATCAGTCTTGGATCAGCAACGGTACCGGTAAGGCCTCCGGTGCATACCTTATAGATACCCAATACCCGGTGACCCCTGTTGAGGTATAGTACATTAAACTGTTCCTGCAATTCGATGGTATTTTCATCGTAGAAATGCCGCAACACTTTTTCAATGTCTGCCGAGCATTTGATAAACGGCCGGTCAGCAGCTTTCACCTTTGACTTGTAGATCAGTTCCACTTCGGATACCATGTTCCATGCTGCTGATTCATTTTTGCTTTCCATAATTTCATGATTTAAAAGTTTAAAAAAATTATGGAAGTATTTTCCGGCTGTTGCAGCTACCGGGACAAGGAGGAACGGAATAAATGATGGCTGCTGTGCATAGCTTTGTGTTTGTGCTGTAGTTCCTTGTCCGGTACAGCCAGCAACAGCCGAACTTTTGGACTAATGGATGCAAAACTTTAAAAACAAATACTAAGACAACCTCCGGTTACCTTCCGGCATAAAGCGTTTTTGCTTCTTTTTTCGTGATTGAAAAAAGAAGGCGCCTGAGCCTTCTTTTCATCAGCGTGCATCCTATTTGCAGCCTTCGTCATTTATATATTCAATGTGCTTTAATAATCGTGTGGAAAGGGTTTATCAGATGGTTGAATGGTTTCGGGATGATCCCACACATAAGTAAAGACCTTATGAATTTGATTGTCGGTGAGTTTATGTAACAAGATGGCCTGCTTGTAATCATCATGCATGATCGCTACCCGTTTCGGAAAATAGCCCGTAGCCACCCTGCAGCAAGTACTTTTTCCCCGGATGCAGAGATGAAGCGTACTGTAATCAAATCCTTCTGTCCCCAACAGGAGCGTTTCTTCCAGCGGCACAGCACCCGGTAGGGCTTTGTGCGTAGCTTCGTTTTCAAATACTACGCGGGCAAGGCGGTTCCATATAAATGCGCCCTCGTATTCAATGAATCGTTTAGCAAACAATACCTGTGCGATTGGGCCTTTCAGATACTCTGCATTGTATAAAAGATTTTGAATGGTGAAATGAAATTTCGTTTTCATATTATTGATTGAATGTGAGTGTTGATAATAATTAATGGTTTTCGTCTTCCGGATTTTCCGGCGGTTGCGGTAGCATAAAATCAGCCAGGGCTGCGCTGCTATAAGCATCCAGTTCTTCGAGCACTACTGTTACCTCCTCCGGATACGAATCTCCTTTGAGAATGCCGGTAATTTTAACGTCCTGATCGTTCAGGTGAATTTCCTTTACCGCGGCATAATTAACTAACCCGTATCTATCGTAAAACGGGAAGTCCGGTATATCGGAATAAATGTCTGCCGTCCACTCTTCGTCCTCGTCGCCGGTTGCGGAAAAAAGTATAACGCTTTTCTGTTTTGCCATTTGTTCGGTAATGGCCTCTTGTGCGACCCGGATAATGTCGTTTAACTGTTCTATGAATGTCTTTTTCATGTTGCTTGTTTTTAAATAGTGAAAAATTCCTGCTGTTCGCCATTAAGTGTTACGCCATCCCTCCATGTTAACCCAATGCAGTTGTTATTGAGCAAACAGACAATGAGGTATTGCCCTATGCTATCCTTTATTACACGGTAGGCGGGCGTTGCCCAACACACTGTTTTGCCTTCGTCTACTGCTTTTTTGATTTCCTGCACTGTCATGATAAACCTGTTTAAATGAAATAAAGGGTGTACCCGTAATTATCTATATGGATACCTACGGCGTTACTGATATCATCCCGGATAATCCTTTTAGTGAATTGCGTTTGCTCCGTTTTACCCGTCCATTGGCTGATAATCTTTGCATGTTGTTCGTGCGGGATAAAATAGGGTGTTTGTACCGTTAGTATGGCGTTGCACCACGGGCCCGGCTTCTCCAACTCTGCCAGTTCCCGGATGGTAAACAGGCAGGAAGCGCAGAGGTCAAACCCTATCCAGTTATCACCCGGCGGAAATACTTTTCCTTCCACTATAAAACGCAGCGCCTTCATAGCGTCCCTTTGCTGTTGCTTTTCATCGCAAAAGATCATGGGACGGGTGAAATAATAAATATTTGTTTTCTGCTCGTTCACATACAGGGAAATACAATCCTTAGTGTTGTCCGATGGTTTAAATTCTGTTTGTAGCCTGTTCATAATATAAGATGTGCGGGATATACCGCCCGCACCCGGTATGATTGATTATAAAAATTACAGCAGGTCTTTAGCAATACTCACCGCAAGCGGCGTTAAGTGCCGCTGCCATGCCCCTTCCGACCTGCACCAGCGAAAGCCGTTTTGCTTTAGCTTTTTGCGAAGCTCTTCTGCCGGAATCCCGGGAAAGAAAAGCTGTACCCTGTTGGCTTCCACATTCTGAAGCAACCGGACGCCGTTTATTAGTTCCTCGGCAGTAGGCTTTGCCGTTACCTTTTCCAGTAAGGCAATGCGGTTTTTAATACGGGCGATACTGGCGTTATTGTTTTGCACGTGATAATGCGGAAAACCTCGGTCACCCATCACGTCGGGCTTGTTTATTTCCTCCCATAATGCAGGGGTTGCATGGGGCAGCTTTAAAAAACCTTCCCTGTCTTTTTTCCGGATACATTTATTGGCTGCCTTCATAAATTCGTGGTTGGCTTGCAAGTCTGCCAGTTTTTTCCTTAACTTTTGCAGAGCCTGCGGATCATCGGAAAAAATGGCGTCGTTAGCTGCTATGGTTTCCGCTTTTTGTTCATAGTGCTTTGCCTTGTCCATTGCTTCAAAAGCCTTCCCGAAAGTGTTGTGTATTTTACTCCGGTAGTTGCGATCTCGTTTTTCGGAATGGTGGCCTACTAAAATGGGTTGACCGAAAGGGATGGCATCTGCCATTTGTTTTGCCTGATTATACAACGCGTCTCCCTTGGCATCATTTTTTTCTGCCTGCTCTTTGGCGTAATCAATGCGGTTTTTTCTGCGTTTTTCAAAATCGTGTTTCATATCTAAAGCATTTTAAAGGATTAAAAAAATAGTTCTACGGCTGTTTTAAACCGGGATTCTTTCAGCTCAGCATGTTGCACAAACTGTTGTAGGCAATGCACGGAAAACAAAGCCAGGTAACCATCAAATAACTGGTCAGAAAACAACCTTCCTGATTTGGATAATTTGCTCCCGTATTTTTTGATTGCTTCATACACGGCCTGCGCCAACCTTACCCACATTTCTACATTTAACAGGGGTGTTTGCCATTTCTCCCGGAGGGCGTCGGGGTTTTCTGTTACCTGTTCGGCAAGTGATTTTGTAAAGTCAATGAATGCGGGAATATCTGCGGGCAATAAATCAAAGAGCAACTTTGCCCGCTCGACATTGTTAAGCTTGTCTAAGGTTTGCATAATAAAAAATTGAAGCGCTTAAAATAGCCGGGCATGGGTTCATGCCCGGCAAATGATTATTGAATAAAACCCTGCATCTGTATGTTGCAAAGCCATTTATTGGCAAAGACGCAATGGGCAAACAGCCATGTTTTATGGAAAGACTTTATCTGCCCGTTCTCAATCCGGGTACTTTCTTCATACAGCCCCAAACTATCCACCTGGTACAGTTGCGGGTAAATATGGACGGATTCCATGTCCTTTTCATCCTTACGGTTATCCACCACAATAAAAACCATTTCAGGGTCGCGCATTACATCGCCGTTTAGCTTGTAATAATGGCAAAGGCTGTACGTAGTGCCTACGCCTTCCGGTGTCAGGATATTTTCTTCCAGCCGTTCCATGCTAAGCGGCATAAAACCTTCTGAATAGAGTTTGATAAGCTGCTCGCCTTCCAGCTTTTTTAGCAGGCGGCAAAATATGCGGGTGGCTTGTTCATTTAATTGTTTCATAAAAGTGTGCAGCCCTTGTTATGCGGCGCTGCTCCCGCATTAAGGGTCAATCTTCCAATACCTTGTCCTTTTGCTTACTGTTGATCTTCTCGCTGCCGTATTTGGCGCGTATTTCTTCCAGTGGTGCGCCCTTGCCTCTTGTTTTAAAAGCTTCATTGCGGTAATACCATGCTGCTTTTTTTGAGGCGAAATAAAAACCGGCGTCTTTGAGCCTATCCTTTACCGGCCGGGTATTGCCGGTAACCCATATCCAGTTGCCCACTATTTCAATCACGATGCCGGGCAGGGTAATGATCTTTTCAATCACCTGCCGGTATTCCTCAGACAGTCTTATTTCGGCGTCTGCTTCATCATCTGACAAACCAGCTCCCTTTGCCAGTTTTGCACAGGCAAATGCATACTCTGTATTAATGGCCTGCATGGTAGCAGTATTACCTCCCCGGTCGGGGTGGTTTTCCATTGCCAGTCTTTTATACAGCTTCTTTACTTCATCTATCGTATTACATCCGTTAAAGTATTGCATAAAAAACCGCTCCTTTATTTAGGCTCCCGGAGCGGAAAGGAGTCTGGTTTAAAATGGGTTTTCATCTGTGGCGGGCTCGGTATTGGCCTGGTCTGCGCTGGTGCCATTTGCTTTGCCATGCAGTTTGATACGGTCTACATGAAAATTCAGGCTGGCTTTCGGCTCGCCTTCTGCATTTAACCATGCATTGGCGCTTACCCTTCCGGATACTTCTACCAGACTGCCTTTCAAAAGGTGTTCGGCAATACCGGATGACATCCAGTAAGAGCAGTTAAAAAAAGTAACCTGCTCTTTGATCTCGCCGCTGCCTGTTTTAAAGCGGTCATTGACGGCAAGGGAAAAGTTCACGACCCTGATACCGTTTTTGGTTTCATTAACCTTTGCATCTGTTGTTAATCTTCCTACGATTTCCATAATTGATAATTTAAAAAGTGAAAAAAATGATTAAGAAACTACGCCTGCGGCTTCGTTCCTTACTCGTAGCAAACCCTTCTTATCACAGGGCTGGGGAAAAGCAAGGTTTTTTGAAATAAAATTTTTTGACCGTGGAATAAAAGCGCAGCGGTTATGCCGCGAAAGCAAAAAGCGACGGCAGGAGCGGTAATTTTTTTCAAAAACCCGTGGCAAACAAAAGAAGCGACAGCGATCCTTCTTTTGTGCAGACCTTGCTTTTACCCAGGCATGTGTAAGATCTTCGCGACCAGAGGGAGAAACGAGGCGAAAGGACTGGTGGGCGGCGAAAGAAAAAAAGCAGCTATGAAATGATGCAGTAAAAAGTAGCGTCGCAACAACTGATGCAATGCCATTCAAGAGTCGGTATCAATATTTTATAAAAAGCAAATTACACAGAACGTTCTCCGAACATCACAAAGCGAACGTCATACGCACGGGGTGGCTTTGCAAAAAACGTAGGGGCGTGCTTGTTATAGCGTTTGTCCTGCTCCGCCAGCCAAAGAGAGAAGGAAGATTTTGATCGTAGTTTTCGGCAATGCGACCGTACCCCAACTGATGAGACTGGCAAGCGCAGTAGTATATTTTGGCAACAGCCAGACGATGCCCCGGATCATAAAGGCTGTTATAAGCAGGTAGATGAAGGTAAGTGTCAGCGTTTGCTTGTTCAGGCGATGCATATGAATACGCTTGAAGATGATCAAATCCAAGCGCTTCGTTTTCACGAATGTGAAAGTAGTGCCGTCCCCTGCAGGATTGTTTATGAATTGGCAATTTTGATTTATGCGGAAGCAAATATTAATAACTTTACCTGTTTAAGATTTAGGCAAAACAATAAAACAATGGAAAATAAAGAAATACCAAGGGTAGAATGTCAGATGATGATAAGAAAACCTGTTTCACAAGTTTTCCAGGCATTCATTGACCCGGCAATCACGACCAATTTTTGGTTTACAAAATCAAGCGGAAACCTGGAAGTTGGCAAAACCGTAAAATGGGAATGGGAAATGTACAATGTTTCAAGTGATGTGCTGGTAAAAGAAATCATACCGGATAAGAAAATTTCGATTGAATGGGATAACACACCTGTTACAACGGTTGATTTTGAGTTTACCGCATTAACCGATGATACCACTTATGTGGTTATCAAAAATTATGGATTTCATCAAACAGGCGATGATTTAATCCGGGCTATAAATGACAATACAGGTGGGTTTACAACGGTATTGGACGGACTAAAAGCTTATCTGGAATATAACATCAAACTGAATTTAATTGCCGACAAGTTTTCAAAAGAACTAAGCAATCACGGACAATAAATATAAATGGAAAATAAAATCATAGAAACGGCCATTGAAATAAACGCACCGTTAAACAAAGTTTGGAGCGTGTTTACCGATCCCGAGATAACCAAACAAATGGGCGGGTATTATGATACGGATTGGAAAATCGGTCATTCATTTGGTTTTAAGAAAGCAGACGGTAATATTCTGACAAATGGGACTTTGCTTGACTTTCAACCAGAACGGCTCATCAGGCATAGTCTTTTTGAACCCAACACTGAGACCATTATGGCAGTGCTTACTTATGAATTTTTGGAAAAAGACGGAGTTACACTGCTGATGGGCAAAGAAGAACTAACTCATCCGTTAGACAAAGCTACGTTTGACGATGCTTCCGCAGGTTGGGTATCTGCATTGGACTCCGTAAAACGAATAGCCGAAGCATTATGAAAAGAATTTCAAAAAATACGAAAATTATTCAGGCGACAACAGCGCATGTTTACAATGCTTTTGCAAACCCCCAGGCGTTAGCGTATTGGCTTTCTCCCGATGACATTACAGGAAAAATTTACAGTTTTAATTTAAAAGTGGGTGGTAGTTATGATATGTGCCTTTTTATAATTGATAAACGAAACTAATGGATACCTTCATTTATCATTCGTTCCAATACTTTTGGCAACTTCTTTTCCAATTGCTTTTTCCAACCCATCTGCATGATAAGGCTTACGATTACCAGTTTTATTCCCTTGTAGCCTGAATGTTCCAAATGAAGTATTGTTCCGCCGCAAGTGGGTTCCAGTGCAAAAATTAACACCGTGTCCAGCTTAGTGAAAATCCCTTTCGTCAATTTGTCTGCCTTATCGGAATGGATGCCTGCGCAGGCCAAAGCCTTTTCGCCTGTAGCTTCGCCACGATAAGTGTAAGCAATGTGTTTTTGCGGTTCAACGCTAATGATTTCACAATGCGTAATCCCGTCCCAACCCTTTTGCGGTTTCATCCTGAAGGTAAAATAGTGACCCGGCGTCGGTTCTATATTATTTTCCATAAACCAGGTGCCCAGTAATACCGGGTCGGTCAAAGCCTGCCAGACTGTCTCCTGCGGGTAAGGCAAAAACGTCTTTAACTTTATAGTGCGCGTCATGTTTAACCCAAGATAAATATTTCTAACAATTCAGCATCCAGCGGATACCGTACTTATCCGTAAGGTTGCCATGCCAGTCGCCCCAGAATTGTTTTTCAAAGGGTATACCTACTTTGCCTCCCTGAGCCAGGAGGTTAAATATTTTTTTACCCGTCTCTGCATCCGGTACATCCAGCGACAATGCTACATCGCCGCTGTTTTTGTGTGCTTTTCCGCCCGGGAAAACATCGCTGGCATAGATCGCCAGGTCTCCAAAATACAGCCTGCCATGCAACACTTTATCCTTGTAATGCTCCGGTGCATTCATGGCGGGATTATCGTACCGGGATTGGATTTCTACCCTGCCGTTCAGGATGTCTTTGTAGTAGTTCAATGCTTCTTCGCAATTCCCTTCAAAATTCAGATAAGGGATCAGCCTGATTACTTTTACTTCCATAATTTTTTTTCAGCAAAAATATACCCTGCGGCAGCTCATAAATTGTACAAATTAGACATCCGCTGCGCCAGCGCGGGTTGTATTACCTGCACAATGGTAAATTGCGATTTCAAAAAATCTTTCGGGGACAGACCGGTAAGCTGTTTGAAATCTCTTATAAAATGCGACTGATCATAGTAGCCGACCGCGTGAGCGACGTCTGTAAGGGAAGCAAACCTGCAGGAATACATTTGCAGGATAGCCTTGTTGAAACGACTGACCTTCAGCAGCTCTGCCGGTGACAGGCCCAGCACACGGCTGAACTTCCGCTCCATCATCTTATAGCCGCAATTGAAATCAGTGGCAACCGCTTTTATGTTTGGCGTCTGAAGTAGCGCAGGCATAGCAGATTCAACAAACCGGTAGTCTTCATCAGTTTGTAATCTTTCCAGCCAATAACGGTTTGCAATCTCCACACGGGCATGATTATCTTTCTCATCATAAAGCCGGCTTTCCAGTTCTTCTACCTTTTTACCCAACAGCTCTTTTAAAGAAAAAAAGCCATCGGTAAACAGGTAAACCGGTATTTTAAAGAACGGATAGGTACCGCCCAGCCGGAACCGGATGCTGAAAAAATCCTGCCTGGCAGTCTGGGAGATGATCAAAGCCTTTTTGCGAAGACCAATAATATGCGACCCTTTTATTTCCGATTTTGTGTCGTTTGTTACCTGCGCATAGTTATCACCGAAATTGAACATCAGTTCAATGGTCCCGTCCGGGATAAGCCGCTCCCTGTCCTGAAAAGGAGGCTTTTCGGAGTAAGCAGACCAATAACATTCTATGTACCGGGCCAGGCAATGATCAGGTTTATATTCACGGTATTCCACGAATGCAAAACTAAAGCACTAATGTACCAATTTAGCGGAAAGTAAAATAAACGGGCTGACTTACAATACCTGAACCAGTTGGACCTTGTTTCCGCAGGTATCGCTGAACACAGCAAGCTTTGAAATTCCCATTTGGGTCGGCTCCATGCTAAAGGCAACACCCAATTGAGTCAGCCTCGCATATTCCTTATCTATATCTTCCACATTAAAAGTGATGGCAGGTATTCCTGCTTCAAATAACGCTTTCTGGTATAGTATGGAAGGCTCAAATCCTAAGGGCGCGAGTAACAATTCCACGCCATCTTTATCTTCATTTGACACAACGGTTAGCCAACGACCCTCTTCAAGAGGAATTTCTCTTTTTTTTACAAAGCCCAGGATTTTGGTATAGAACTCAAATGCTTTGTCCTGGTCATCAACCATGATGCTGGTCACTCTGATTGTCATATATGAAGGACAAGATAGAAATATTTACTTTAAGTTAAGCTGCCAGGACAGACCAAACCTGTCGCTGAGCCAACCAAATTTTTTAAGTCCCGGGTACGCATTCAATGGCATTAAGACATTCCCGCCGCCCGTCAGCTTTTCAAAAAGCGTATCAATCTCCTGGTCCGAATCGCAATCCACAAATAAAGACATGGAGGGTGTAAATGTAAATCCATGTTTCACAGCGCTGTCTATAGCCATATATTGCTGCCCGGAGAGTGAAAAAACAGCATGTTTAACAGAGCCTTCATTGCCAGGCTCGCCGCTTGCATAGCGGTTGATGCTGACTATCCTGGAATCGTTAAACAGAGAGACGTAAAAATTCATAGCTTCTTCTGCATTTCCTTCAAACATGAGGAAAGTAGTGATCTTGTTGCCCATATATTTTGTTTTTGCAAAAAAAGGGCGGTTTAATACTATTTACTTCTTCAAAGTTGCTTTTTTGCTGTAATAATCTGCGGGTGCTACACCCGTGATTTTTTTAAACAGCCCGGAAAAAGTGCTCGCGCTTTCAAATCCTACGTCTGCGCATGACTCAAAAACAGATTTTCCCGATGCCAGCAGCTTTTTTGCTTCCAGCACTCTTTTTTCTATCAGGTATTGATTGGGTGTTACACCGTAGTGTTTTTTAAACAGCCTCACGAAATGGAATTTGGAGAGGTTAGCCGATTTCGATATTTCACCCAACTGAATCTTTTCAGCAAAATGCTCGTCCATAAATTTTTTGGAACGGATCATTTGCTCCAGCAGGTACTGTTTTGAATAGATATCCTTTTGCAGTTGGAGTATTTTGTCGTTGTATAAATTCATGCGTCATTATGATTTAATCTTAAGTCAGTTGAATTAATACATAAGGTACAGCAACATCAGAGCCTGCAAATTTTATTTCAGTCTTCCTCCGAACGAGCCTGGCGTAACTAGTGCTTTATAAAGCAAATCGTTTTTTTCTTCCAACCATACAACACCAGTGAATATTACAAAGTGTTATTGCTACTAAAATCCAAGCTCAGATGTTATAAACTCCTTTACTCCGTCTGCGCCCGTTAGTTCTAACCAGGTTTCGCTTTTGTCGCCGCTAACTGAAATGGTGAACGTAAAAAAAACACAACACTCTCTTTCCGTTTTAACGAACGCTATTAATTCATCTAATACATCATCTGTTCCCGGAAACTTAAACGCAAAGCCATTTTCAAGCGCTCTCTTCTCAAGGATATGTTGCTTCAGACTCGCGATTACGGTTGCCTTCCGTTCTCTGAATTCAGGCGTTGTTAATTTGCATGACAGTTCCATTGATTTATTTTTTGCGTTGCGGGTTAGTATTTGTTTTCCCGGTCTCTTTCCAATTCCACCATTTCAATTTTTCAGTGTCACGTTTGTCTGCCGGTGTTTCTGCATAATAAACAGCGCACCGGAAAACATACAGCAAACACTTGTCCTGGGCACACCCTGCAAAGTGGTTTGAACTGTCATAAAGCCGTTCCGGGCTTTTTCCTTTCAAATCGTCAACGTGCCTGATCCCAATATTGTACAAATCTGTCGCAATAGATTTGCCAATGCCCGGAATTATTGTCAATTCCTTTATGGTCTGAGTTAATGTCATTACAATCTGATGGTGTTGTTTTGGATGTCCATTTCTTTTGGAATAGTATGGTTGCTAAAGAATTCTTCCAATGCTTCAATAGTAATACTCATAACTGCAAATTTAAAAATTCTATCATTGGGTAACCGGCTGATTGCCAGTGGCAAACAAAATTAGCAATTTAATACTAAAATATTTAGTATTCTTGCGTTGTGAATATGGGGCAGTCAGATATCATTACCCGCCTGCAGCAGGATATTCTGCGTATGCAGGGACAGCGACCGGTAGTGGGTTCACTTGAAGGAAAAGTGGCATTAGGTCCTGTGCTGGGGGCTTTTCCAAATAAGATATTTCCCACGGGTGCCGTGCATGAATGCATCAGCGCTTCACCTGCGGCGACTGCTGCTACCTCAGGCTTTATTAGTGGCATATTGGGTAGCCTGATGCAAAACGGTGGGTCTTGCGTTTGGATAACCTCCGAACGCATCGTATTTCCAGCCGGACTAAAGTACTTTGGTATTGAGCCAGACCGAGTCCTATTCATCCATCTCAAAAAAGAAAAAGACATCTGCTGGGCAATGGAAGCTGCCCTACAGGTAGAGGGACTCGCAGGTGTGGTCAGCGAACTGCCTGATCTGGATTTCACTGTTTCCCGCCGCCTGCAACTGGCGGTAGAAAAAAGCGGTGTCACTGGTTTTGTTGTAAGACAGCAACCGCGCAAACTGCATCCCACAGCTTGCGTCAGCCGCTGGCAAATTACTTCTCAGGCGGGCTATCACGCGGATGAGATGCCGGGTGTAGGATTTCCCTGCTGGAATGTGGAGCTTCAAAAAATCCGGGGCGGCAAGCCAGGCTCCTGGCAACTGGTATGGATGAACGGGCGTTTCCAGGAACTGCCTGCTGCATCTGTTATTCCTTCACAAGCAATTCTGCGGAAAATCGGGTAGCATGAAGCGTTTGATGGCAATATGGTTTCCGCAGCTACTGGCGGAAGGGATGCTCCGCCGCCGGCCTCACTTAAAAGATGAGCTTTTTGTAGTGGCAGCCCCGGATCATGGGCGAATGCGTATTACTGCCGTATGCCCGGCGGCGCAAAAACAGGGAATATGTATAGGTATGGCTGTTGCCGATGCAAGAGCGTTGGTAGCCAACATACAGGTATTGGACGATGAGCCGCAACTTCCCTTGCACCTACTTACCGGTTTAGGGCATTGGTGTATCCGGTATACACCTACAGTGGCAACTGATATGCCGGATGGACTACTGCTGGACGTGAGCGGCTGTGCGCATTTGTGGGGAGGTGAAGAAAAATATGCTACCGATATACAAAATCGCCTGAAAGGATTTGGTTATACCACCCGTATCGCGATAGCAGGAACAATTGGAACGGCATGGGCACTTGCCCGTTATGGTAAACAGCCCGTTGTCCTTGCACCATCAGGTGAAGAAAGAGTGGCTTTATTTTCACTGCCGCCCGCAGCATTACGACTGGAAAATTCCATTGTGGAGCGTTTACAAAAACTGGGCTTATATACCATCGGGCATTTTATCAATATGGGTCGTTCCATCCTGCGCCGCCGCTTCGGAGCAGGTTTACTGAACCAGATGGATCAGGCATTCGGCTGGAAAGAAGAACCGTTAACCCCCTTACAGCCTGTTGAACCTTACCAGGAACGGTTGCCCTGCCTGGAACCTATTTTGACCCGCAGCGGTATTGAGATCGCCCTACAGCAGTTACTCAATATCTTATGTGAACGCCTAACAAAAGAAGGTAAAGGCTTGCGCAAAGCAGTATTCAAAGCTTACCGCGTTGACGGTGAAGTACAGCAGCTCGAGATCGGTACACATTTGCCATCGCAGCAAGCTACCCATCTGTTCAAATTATTTGAACTGAAAATAGACCAGATTGAACCGGCACTCGGCATCGAGCTATTCGTGCTGGAAGCACCGACTGTAGAAAAGGCGCGGTCTTCCCAGGAAGCGCTCTGGCATACTAGTACCGTAAATGATACAAGGCTTGCCCAGCTATTGGATCAGCTCACCGGCAAACTAGGAAAAGGTATTGTACACCGTTACCTGCCGGCAGAACATTTCTGGCCGGAGCGGTCTATCAAGGAAGCACAGGAGCTGAGCGAGCAGCCGACAACTGCCTGGCGGGAGGATCGTCCGCGACCGGTACGACTGCTGTCTGTACCGGAACCGGTGGAGGTGGCAGCGCCAATCCCGGATTACCCACCCATGCACTTCCGGCATAAAGGGCAGTTACACAGCATCAAAAAAGCAGACGGGCCGGAACGCATCGAGCGGGAATGGTGGATAGACCAGGGGCAGCACCGGGATTATTACGTGGTGGAAGATGATAAAGGTGAGCGATTCTGGCTTTTCCGCTTGGGGCACTATAGCGGGGATAAACCACACCAGTGGTATTTACACGGTTTTTTTGCGTGAAGGAAAGAAGGCAATATGCAGTACACAGAATTACAGGTAACATCTAATTTCAGCTTTTTACGCGGTGGTTCCCACCCGGAAGAACTGGTAGTACAGGCTGCCGCACTCGGCTATACCGAAATTGCCATTACCGATCATAATACGCTTGCCGGCGTGGTACGGGCGCATGTAGCGGCAAAAGCGAGTGGCATTCGTGTTATCGTTGCCTGCCAGCTCGATCTAATGGATGGGCCTTCCCTGCTTGCCTATCCCACTGATCTGGATGGGTATGCCCGCCTGTCTCACCTGTTGACAACCGGTAATCTACGCACGGAGAAAGGTCAATGCGATCTTTATAAAAAAGATGTGTATGCGCATAAAGAAGGATTACTGTTTGCTGTTATCCCTCCCGCTAAACTAAATGCCCGCTTTGAGTATGAAGAATCCTTTAAACGGGCGTTGCAGGAATACCGGGAAAATTTAAACGGGCAGCTCTACTTAACAGCAACCCGTTCATACCAGGGCGATGATATTAAAAAGCTTTACCGGCTCTCGGAACTATCCGACTATTATAACATTCCATTACTCGCTACCAACGATGTGCACTATCATGATACGGATCGCAGGCAACTGCAGGATATGCTGACCTGCATCCGGGAAAAGCGAACGATCTATAATGCGGGTTATCTACTCCACCAAAATGCGGAACGTTTTTTAAAGCCGGAAAAGGAAATGCAACGCCTCTTCCGGCAATACCCGGATGCGGTCAGCCGCACGCAGGAAATTGCAAGCGCGTGTACCTTCTCGCTCGATGAATTAAAATACGAGTATCCGCAGGAGCTCACTACTGAAGGGCGTACGCTCGATCAGCAATTGGCACATCATGTATGGCAGGGTGCCAAAGAAAAATTTGGCGAAACGATCCCTGAAAAAATCAGAAAGTCCATTGTATACGAACTGGATTTTATGAAGCGGAAAAACTATGCTTCCTATTTTTTAACCATCTACGATTTTGTTCAGTTTTCCGACAGTAGTAAAATTCTCTGCCAGGGGCGCGGCTCGGCAGCCAATTCCGTGATCTGCTATTGCCTGGGCATTACATCGGTGGATCCTTCCAAATTCAAGTTACTGTTTGCGCGATTCATGTCGGATGCCCGTGACGAACCGCCTGATGTGGATGTGGACTTTGAGCACGAGCGCAGGGAGGAAGTCATGCAATACATTTATGGAAAATATAGCCGCGACCATGCGGGTATTGTGGCTACCGTCACCCAGGTGCATTACAAAGGCGCGGTAAGGGATATTGCCAAAGCAATGGGGTTGTCAGCAGACATGATCGACTTACTCGCTGGGTGCAGCGGCACTCACGGGGAAGGTGTTCAGGAAGAACGCATCCGCGAAGCGGGGCTGAATCCCGATGATCCACACCTTAAAAAAGTACTGGAACTGACCCGGCAATACATTGGCTTTCCACGCCAGTTGGGCCAGCACACCGGCGGGTTTGTAATCTCACAGAATAAGCTGTCCTATATATGCCCGATCCTGAACGCCCGCATGAAAGACCGCACGAACATCGAATGGAACAAAGACGATATAGATGCACTCGGGCTTTTAAAAATTGATGTGCTGGCGCTGGGTATGCTTACCTGTATCCGTAAATGCTTTGATCTCGCGAAGCAACATTATAACCTTGATCTGACACTGGCCAATGTTCCACAGGATGATCCGAAAGTGTACGACATGATCTGTCGTGCCGATACGATTGGTGTCTTCCAGATCGAAAGCCGGGCACAGATGTCTATGCTGCCCCGGTTGAAACCCCGGTGTTTCTATGACCTGGTGATTGAAGTTGCCATTGTAAGACCCGGGCCGATACAGGGCGACATGGTGCATCCTTATCTCCGTCGTCGTAACGGACAGGAGAAGGTGGAATATCCATCTGATGCACTAAAAGAAATACTTGGAAGAACACTCGGAGTGCCGCTCTTCCAGGAACAGGCAATGGAAATCGCTATCGTGGCAGCAGGATTTACACCAGCGGAAGCGGATGCGCTCCGCAGGAGTATGGCAACCTTCAAAGCGCAGGGCATGGTAAAGCAATTCCATGATAAACTGATCGGTGGTATGTTGAAAAACGGCTATACTTTAGAATATGCAGAAAGAGTTTTTAAGCAACTGGAAGGCTTTGGCTCCTACGGGTTCCCGGAAAGCCATGCGGTTAGTTTTGCGCTGCTGGTATATATATCCAGTTGGCTGAAATGCCATTATCCCGATGTATTTGCAGCCGGCCTACTCAACAGTCAACCGATGGGATTCTATGCGCCGGCACAGATCGTGAAAGATGCGCAGAAACACGACGTAACCGTGCGACCTGTAGATATTAATCATTCCGCATGGGACAATACGCTCGAAGAAAAAGATGGCGACTACTGCTCCTTGCGTTTGGGGTTCCGGCAGGTGAAGGGGCTAAGAGAAGAAGATATGACAAAACTCGTGACCGCCAGGAAAAAAACATTTACCTCCATTAATGAATTACTGGATGCGGGCATTTCCATTGCTGCACTGGAAAAGCTGGCCGACGCCGATGCTTTTCGTTCCATTGGTCTTGACCGGCGAAAAGCCCTGTGGGAGATCAGCTCGCTCGCCGATCATCCAACAGGTGTATTCAAAGGGCAACCTTCGGAAAGCAAAGTTGAACAACCTGTGGCACTTCCTGAAATGACTGCGTCCGAACATGTGGTGCAGGATTACAGCAGCCTCTCTCTTTCTTTAAAAGCACACCCGGTACAGTTTGTGAGAAAGCAACTGAGCAATAATCGTATTGTTTCCACGGCGGAACTGAGCCATTTGCCGGACGGTGCATTTGTGAAAGTAGCAGGACTGGTGCTTGTTCGGCAACGCCCAGGGACTGCCAGCGGTATTTGTTTTATCACCATCGAAGATGAAACCGGTAGTGCCAACCTGGTAGTGTTCCGCGGGCTCTTTGATCAATACCGTAAAGAAATACTGCAGTCAAGGCTCCTCATGGTAGCGGGTAAGCTGCAAAAGGAAGGTGAAGTAATCCATGTTATCGTGCAGCAATGTTTCAACTTTTCACCCTTACTGCGGGAACTGATCCCGTCAGCGAATGAAGATCCGCAGGTACTTGCCTTATGCAGAGCGGATGAAAGTGACGGTGCAATGCATCCAGCAGATGGACGGGGCAATGGGTCTAAAAAACTGACACAGGGAACCTTATTTCCATCAAGAGACTTTAAATAAAGCGCATGCAACAAAAATTATTCAACGATACAGCACAGCTTATCTTACCTGAAGCGTTATTGCAATATACCCCCGGTTTTATAAATCGGGCGGAAGGGGATCAGTTGCTTGAATTGCTACTACAGACTGTTCCCTGGCAGCAGCACACGGTAATCATGTATGACAAGGAAGTGGTCACTCCACGGTTATCTGCATGGTACGGCGACAAGCGGCAACGCGATGAAGGAAAGCGGGAAGCGTTGCCATGGCTACCGGAACTGTATGATTTGAAAAAAAGAATCGAGCACTTTACCGGCATCACTTTTCAGGGTGTACTCTTAAATTATTACAGGGATGGTAATGATTCGGTGGCCTGGCATGCGGATAAAGACACTGCACCGGGCATAAAAACAGATATTGCTTCGGTAAGTCTCGGGCAGGAAAGAAGCTTTGATTTTCGCAGTAAGAATGATCATAAACAGCAGTATGCTATAAAACTTGAGTATGGCTCTTTGCTGCTAATGAAAGGAGCATTGCAAAAAGGCTGGGAGCACCGGATTGCAAAATCTACTGTTCCTATGAAAGCGAGAATAAATCTTACTTTTCGAAAAGTAATTGTTTAAACCATGCTGCAGCTATGATAGGCCATAGTAGCATCGCTTTAAAACCGTTTTAAAGTTTCTGACATGATCTTATTTGCTTCGTGCCTTCTTCTTCGCAGCCGGTTTACGGGCAGGCGATTTTTTTGCTGATTTGACTGCTGCTTTTTTAACAGGCGCTGTTATTTTCCTGGTCGCTTTTGAAATTTTCTTCGCCGCTTTTTTTGCGACCGGCTTTGCTTTCCTCGCTGCTTTTACAACTTTCTTTGCTGCTTTTTTAACAGCTTTTTTTGCGGGCCTTGTTTTACCGGAAACCTTCTTCTTAATCGCTTCCTTTACTTCTGTAAATTTTTCAGCTATGGTTTCACTCACTGCGGATGCGCCGGCAACAATATCGGTTTTCAGTTCTGAAGCAACGCCGGATATTTTTTCTAGTAAAGAAGGTTTGTCCTCTGCGGCGACGGGTTTTTGTTTTTTGGATGCCATATCAATGATTTCTCTAAAGATAGTAGTTTTCCGATCCTGTCGAATGCTTATGACAAAACAATCACAGCAGCTTCTATTTTTTGCTAGCCGGATGCGTCGTTTCTTTGCGTAACAAATCCAATAGACAACTAACCGAAAAACCGATCCCGATAATCCTATGAGCCTGAAAAACCCTTGATCTAAATCCATTACCCTGGAAAAGCAATTGTCCTAAAAAACCGTCCAACTAAAGACATTGCAGCAGCGCCGCAAAAATGCGGCGCTGTTTTTTATGCGCTATACTGTAGCACCGCGTAGGATACGAGATAGACAGGCTGTACTATGGTGCAGTCCAAACGGGCTGACTATCTTTGACACGGTTTTTCATAGGATATTGGATTTAAAACGGGGCGCATGTCTATGCACCCTTTTTTTGTTTAATTATATCAAAAAGCGTTTGCCGGAATATCATCAGAAATGCGGACATTTTTGTTGCATTCGTTCTAGCCGCAGAGGGAAACCTGATCAAAATGCCCGCATTTTCCATCAAGTATATTCAACTTTAAAAAAAATATTTTCTGTGCAAAAAGGTTGCACAGGAGTAATATAGCTTTGTTTTGAAAATAAATATTCCTAAAAAATTAAACACTTTAACTATGGCGAATATGGATCCCAAACATTTCATCAAAACAGTATTGGTTGACGAGCTCGGACAGCTTATCCCCACCCATCCCTACATTTCTTTTGTAATGATGGGAATTGGGATTGAATTTCTGGGTAAGTGCTTAGATTCAGCTCATTCTGATTGGAACGAACCAAATAGATCAGCGGTAAATTTTAAAGACGCAATTTTAAAAATTCCAAGTCTACAGAGGTATGGTACTTACTTAGTTTCTCACAAACTATATAGCTCTTTTAGATGCGGGCTGGCGCACGCGGTTTCACCTAAACTTCAGGTAACACTGTCCTCAAAAAATGAAATGGGGCATCTTGTGGAGCATGGTAGCAGAATAAACCTTAAAGCAGAAGATTTTTATGCCGATTTTAAGGCTGCTTGTGAATATATCATTTCATTGAATTTTCCTTCAGGGGACAAAATGAACCGTGCTTTTCTACAGGTACCAGGTCCTTGGTTTAATGCAGGAACTGATGTCAAAAACGGGAAAACAAGTTCACTGGCGTAGAAATTCAATCTGAATAGGTATTCGACATAAAAGGGAGCAAAGAATTATCGCTGTCAAGAAAAACATTCCAAGATCGTATCTATAGCAGGATTCCTTTAAACAATAGAGTAATTAGAGGGACCTACGTTCGCAAGGACTTGCGTCTACGGCTGTGATTCAAGGTTATCTTTAAAGTTAATTTATGCAAATGATTAGTCCCCATCCTCAAGTTCTTGACAGAACTATTGAACCAAGCATTCGACAGACAGTCAGTCAATTTGCGGACCTGCTTGACGAAACGGTAAATCTCGGCACTAATATTTTTGCATCTGACATGCACCCTGCCTCTAATGGAGAAGAAAATATTGCACCTACAATGCTTTTTAGGCATTTTGTTGATCTGCTGGACTCTATTTCAATCCTTACACGCGCAGCTACTGCTGATCCCTCTAAAGTTTTATTGCGTGCAGCTTTTGAAGTATTGCTGAACTTAGAATATTTATTTGAAAAAGACACTCATAAGCGCGCCGTCACTTACTTATTTTGCGATATATTAAACCAAATAAAAGTTTTAGAAAAACTAGATCCCAGCACAGATACCGGCAAAGCCTTTAAGGCTTTATTCGCTACAACCAAGAACGTTGCCCAGACCCGGAGTGGCAATTCTAAGAATATTCGAGACCAAATCAATAGGAAATGGGCTGTTTTACAACAGCCACGATATACTGATATATTCTCTACGTATGTAGAGTTCAAAAAAAACAAGGTACGTAAAACGCCATGGTATAGATATGATAGCCAGCATTCTTCCATTGAGCAGCTTGCCAAACATCTCAACAGAAGTGGTATGTATGAGTTATACTATCGTAAATGGAGTGGATCCACTCATGGCACAGATGTATATCTTGGAAAAGTTAGCAATAACATCTGCGAAGGTGTAGACATTATAGGCCTTCGTTCACCTAAGGACCTTCAAGAAGTCACCCAGATCGCACTAACTTTCTCACTACTTGTTTTTGAACTGTACGTTAAGAACAGAGTTCCGTCCCAGGATTCTTCTTTTAACAATTGGCGCGCCGCAATTGCTTCTCATTATAAAGTTATTAGCGGTCCGCCACTCATTATAGTTAAATGATAAGGGGCAGTATCAAAAAGTAATGATCAGGACTATATAGAAAAGTAAAGAGTGGAACTCGCGTGTGCAATAGTGTACGGCAAATACCCCGCAAATGAAATTTCTTCAAAAAATTTCTATATTATTAGAGAAATTCTATTTTTGTACCTGACATGCGTCCAGACTATTCTCATAAATCATTTGGCGACGAGCGTGCAAGCTATATTTTTCTCATGCTGGCGCTCGCTACAGATTCATCTCTCTAAACATCTGCCCTGAGGGCTTGGTTTACTTATCTTTTTTCTTCACTATCATTTTACTTGTTATATGAACCCTTTCACTATGGAGGCAACTCCTGTAGTGCCGGAGGAAATCATCCTGTCCGGTACAGACCATATCGAACTGTATGTCGGCAACGCCAAACAGGCGGCGCATTATTATAAAACCGCTTTCGGCTTTCAATCTTTGGCTTATGCAGGACCTGAAACGGGACTGAGAGACCAGGCCTCCTACGTGCTGAAGCAGGGCAAGATCCGGCTCGTGCTCACCTCCGCCCTTAGCAGCCGCCATCCGGTTGTAGAACATGTCAAAAAGCACGGCGATGGTGTAAAGATCATTGCCCTGCAGGTGGATGATGCTACCCTCGCCTGGAATATCGCAACCGGCAGAGGCGCGCGGTCTTATATGGCGCCCACGGTGGCTACTGATGATCATGGCAGAGCCGTACTAAGCGGTGTCTATACCTATGGAGACACCGTGCATTTATTCATCGAACGGAATCAGTATAACGGCATTTTTTTACCGGGGTTCAACCCGTGGACAAGTGATTACAACCCACCACCAACAGGGCTGGAATATATAGACCACTGCGTCGGCAACGTGGGCTGGAACCGCATGCAACCCGTAGTGGAATGGTACGAGCGGGTATTGGGGTTCACCAACATTCTGTCCTTCGATGACAAGCAGATCAATACGGAATACTCCGCCCTCATGAGTAAAGTCATGAGTAACGGTAACGGATATGTTAAATTTCCGATCAACGAACCGGCCGAAGGAAAAAAGAAATCCCAGGTAGAGGAATACCTGCAGTTCTATGAAGGGGAAGGTGTGCAGCATATCGCGGTTGCCACTAAAAATATTGTCGGCACTGTCACTGCATTAAAGCAAAGAGGCGTGGAGTTCCTGCCACCACCCCCGGATAGTTACTACGAGGAACTGCAAAACAGGGTCGGCGCTATTGACGAGGACATTCAACCGCTAAAAGAGCTCGGCATCCTGGTAGACCGGGACGAGGAAGGGTACCTTTTGCAACTGTTTACTAAACCGGTGGAAGACCGGCCAACCCTGTTTTTCGAGATCATCCAGCGCAAAGGTGCAAGAAGCTTTGGTGCGGGAAATTTCAAGGCACTGTTTGAAGCCATCGAAAAAGAACAGGCGCTCAGGGGTAACCTCTAAATCCATACACATGACATCCACCACATTTGATATAAAAAATACGCCTTCACAGCAACTGCACCAGTTGCTGGTCTCAGCCGTTGCACCCCGACCTATCGGACTTGTCAGCACCATTAGTGAGGACGGCGTCCCCAACCTTGCTCCATTTAGTTTTTTCGGACTGTTTTCGCTTACCCCACCTGTTGTTGTTTTTTCACCTTCCCGCAGGGTAAGGGACTGTTCAACCAAGCATACGCTGGATAACCTGGAAGTAGTTCCCGAATGCGTGGTGCACCTGGTGGAAGAAGCGCAGGCCTGGCAGATGAATCTCTGCGCGAACGAATATGACAGGGATATTTCCGAGTTTGAGAAGGCGGGGTTTACCAAACAAGCTGCGAAAGAAGTTAAACCTTCCCTGGTAGCAGAATGCCGCATTAAAATGGAATGCAGGGTGAGAGATATTGTCGCGCTTGGCGACACCGGTGGCGCAGGCAGCCTTGTGATCTGCGATATTGTGCACCTGCACATCGCAGACAAACTGCTGGACAGGGATGGCAGGTTCAATCTCTTTTGTTATAAACCAATCGCGCGGTTAGGCGGTGATTGGTACACAAGGTTGGAGCCGGTAGGGCTGTTCGAGCTGCCCAAGCCGGCGCGGCAACTGGGGATCGGGATGGACAGGTTACCTGCATTTATTACAGAAAGAGAGCTATTCACCAAAAACCAACTTGCGAAACTGGCCAGCGTAGCAACTGTACCGCAGGTGGATGAAACATTCCGGGACGAACGACTCGACGCCATTCGCACGTTCATGAAAAATAACGAACCTGAAAAACGGATAGCGCAATACGCCGCTGAACTGCTGGAAGAAGGGCGTATTAAAAAAGCCTGGCAGGTACTACTTACACTCACTCCTATAAACGCTGCGCCATGAATACAGCTACGCAACATATTAATATTTACCAACCGCATATCCTTAACTCATTTCCCTACAGGGGTGGAAGCACAAGAGAGGAACACAAGACCATCTGTTACAAAATGTCCAGCAATGAAAATATGCTGGGCGCGTCTCCTATGGCGCTGGAAGCTATCCGGGAAAACCTGCACCGGATCCATGAGTACAGCTTTGAGCATGACCGGTTGTTCTGCCAGACATTGGCAAATCATTTTCACAATGCGCTCAGCCCCGACCAGTTTATTACCGGTAACGGCGGCATGGAACTGCTGGACATTATAGTGCGTGGCTTTGTACAACCAGGAAATGAAGTGATCATTTCCACGCCCACCTTTATGGCCTACAACAGCTTTGCTGTGCTTGGCGGCGCAAGGGTCATTGATGTACCGTTACAGGGAGCCATGTACGACCTGGATGTAGAGGGTATACTGGGTGCGATCACAGATCAGACGCGGCTCATTTTTATCAGCAACCCCAATAACCCGACTGGCACGATTATCCCACAGAAACGTATAGACAAACTGATGGAAAAGTTACCGGATCATGTAGTGGTGGTATATGATGAAGTTTACCATGATTACGTGGAAGCAAAAGATTACCCGAGGGCGCTGGATTATATTCAGCAGTATAAGAACGTGATCGGGCTACATAGTTTTTCCAAGGCCTACGGGCTGGCAGGGATGCGGATAGCTTACGCCTTCTCTATGCATCCCATTGCACTGTATCTGCAAAAGATCAAAAGACCTTTTATGATCAACGCACTCAGTATGGTGGCTGCCATGGCTGCACTTAAGGACAGAGATTTTTTAGAGAAGACAAAGGCGATGAACAAAGCCGGGAAGCAGTTTTTTTACGAGCAGTTCAAGCGATTACAGATTTCCTATACGCCAACAGAAGCTAATTTTATTTTGATCACACAGCCGCATGATATGAGTGCTGCCGCATTTGTGCAGGCAATGGCCGGTAAAGAAATCATGGTGCGGGATGCGGAGGTAATGAGAGCTCCTGGCAAAGTGCGGGTGACGATTGGTACAGAAGAGGCTAACCGTTATTTAATTGGATTGCTATGAAACTTATCACCTACAATAATAACGGGCAGGAGCAACTGGCTATCCTGGAAGAGGGACAGCTCTTTGATGTGAATACATTGGACAGACGCCTTCCCCTCACGATGAACGGCTTTTTGGAACACTGGGATTATCATCTCTCCCTCCTGCAAGCAGTTTTGCGCTCAGGTGTACAAGGCAAATCACCGGACGCTGTACAATGGATGGCGCCTGTGCCTTACCCAGGAAGTTTTAGGGACGGCTATGCTTTCCGCCGGCACGTGGAAGCTGGCAGGCGCAGCCGGAGACTTGCGATGATACCGGAGTTTGACAGCTTCCCGGTGTTTTATTTCAGCAACCACCGGGCTATTACCGGCCCGGGAGATATCCGGTGCATGCCGGATCACCTGGAAAAACTCGATTATGAACTGGAAGCAGCGGTCGTAATCTGCCGCGAGGGGCGCAATATAAAAGCGCAGGAGGCTGACCCTTATATCGGTGGTCTGATGATCCTAAATGACCTGAGCGCAAGAAAACTGCAAGCCCAGGAAATGCTGCTGAACCTCGGTCCTGCCAAAGCAAAAGATTTTGCTACCGCCACGGGTCCCTGGCTGGTTACGACCGATGAACTGGAACCCTTTGTAGTTGCTGCTAAACCGGGACATACCGGTAAGTCCTGGAACCTACAGATGCGCTGCTCGGTCAATGGAAAACACTTAAGCCTGGGAACTCTTTCAGACATGGACTGGACATTTGCTGAAATCATCGCCCGGGCTTCTTACGGGGTCACGCTTTATCCCGGTGATATCATCGGCAGCGGTACGGTCGGTTCGGGTTGCCTTTTGGAACTGAACGGCACGGCAAAACTGGCTGATACGGATTATGAAGAACAGTGGCTTACACCCGGTGATCTGATCGAAATGGAAATTGAAGGACTGGGGATTTTAAGCAACCGGATTATACAGGAACATTAAAAAATAATAACGATGCCACACTACCTCAGGCTGGGCAGTATTCCCGGCAAACGACATACCCAGTTCCGTAAACCGGACGGCAGTCTCTATGCAGAGCAACTGTTTTCAACGGAAGGTTTTTCCAATGACTATTCCCTGCTTTATCACCTCTATCCACCGACACAAATTGTACATACCGGTGCCATTGTTGATCTCAGGCCGGTGGCAGCAAACGAAAAAAAATTACAACACCGCAGTTTTGACGGAGCGAAAGTTCCTGCTGCTGAAGATTACCTACTCAGTCGCAAGGTGATTTTATTTAACAGCGATTGTCATATTTCCCTTGCTGCCCCTGAGCAAAGTATGCAGGATTATTTTTACAAGAATGCGGACGCCGACGAACTCATCTTTGTGCACGAAGGTAGCGGCACCCTCCATACCCTGTACGGCGACCTGCTGTTTTATGAGGGTGATTATATCTCCATTCCAAGAGGCACGATCTACCAGCTCAGGTTCACGGATACCCATAACCGTTTGCTGGTTGTAGAATCCTTCAGCCCGCTGCGTTTTCCCAAACGTTATCTTAGTGCTTATGGGCAGTTGCTCGAACACGCGCCTTACTCGGAACGAGATATCCACGGGCCAAAGGAGCTTGTTACCCATGATGAAAAAGGAGATTTTCTGATCAAGGTAAAAAAGCAGGGCTACCTGTACCACCTGCATTACGGGACGCATCCTTTTGACGTGGTAAGATGGGACGGTTACTCGTATCCCTTTACTTTTTCCATTCACGATTTTGAACCGATCACAGGAAGGGTGCACCAGCCGCCACCTGTTCACCAGACTTTTGAAGCCAGGAATTTTGTGGTGTGTTCCTTTGTACCGCGGCTCTTCGACTATCACCCGCAGGCAGTTCCGGCGCCTTACAACCACAGCAATATAGACAGCGATGAACTACTCTATTACGTGGACGGCGATTTTATGAGCCGTAAAAATGTAACGCGGGGAATGCTCACGCTTCACCCGGCAGGTATACCGCATGGCCCGCATCCGGGAGCTGTGGAAAAATCAATCGGCGCAAAGGAAACAAAGGAGCTTGCCGTCATGATCGACACTTTTCACCCGCTCATACTCACGCAAGCGGCGCTGGACATTGAAAATGCGGGTTATACGATGAGCTGGGCAGAATGAAGATGATCAGGATTTAAATATCAGTTTTGACTACCGTTCTTACCCTGGCTTTTCAGGATCATATATCCCAATATACCGCCAATAATAGATGCGGCAAAGATCCCGATCTTAGCCTGCACTTTATACGCTTCGTGTGAGAACGCCAGTTGCGTCACAAATAAGGACATGGTAAATCCGATGGCACCCAACAGTCCAAGTCCCAGAAGATTTTTCAGGTTCATGCCTTCTGGAAAGGGAGCGATGCGGAGCTTCACACACAGCCAGGTAAAGGAGAATATTCCAACTGTTTTACCAATTAAAAGACCCAGGGCGACGCCGATTGCAACATTGGTGCTGAAGATCTCTTTTACATCAATGTCCAGTACGGAAACGCCGGCGTTGGCCAAGGCAAAGATGGGGATGATGATAAAGGTTACCATCGGGTGCATAGCATGCTCCAGTATTTGTAAAGGCGGAATGGCTTTATCGGTACTCTTTTTCACTTCATCCAGGATGTGCAACTGCTCATTGGTAAGCGTCGGTATTTTGCTGTTAGAGTCCGCTTCCTTAAACCGGGCAAGATAGTTCCTGATCTTCAGGATATAATCGTGCTCGCTTAGCCTCACATTGGCAGGAATAGTAAAAGCTGCCAGGACTGCCGCAATGGTGGCATGGACGCCTGATAACAGGAACGCTGTCCAGACGCCGCCGATCCCGAAAACGGCGTAAAAAACAATACTCCTTATGCCTACCTTATTACCTATGTACATGATCAGCAGAAAGCCGACTCCGAGCAGCAGGTTCGCTACCGAAATGTCGGAGGTATAAAAAAAGGCGATCACCAGCACAGCTCCCAGATCATCCACAATGGCTAAAGCGGTCAGGAATACTTTTAAAGCCAGGGGAACTCTTTTGCCCAGCAGGTACAACACGCCCAGGGCAAAAGCAATATCTGTCGCCATCGGGATACCCCATCCGTGCTGCACTTCTCCGGCAGGATTAAAAGCAAAGTAAATAAGAGCCGGCACCAGCATGCCGCCTATGGCAGCCGCAATGGGAAGCAACGCTTTTCGGGGACTCGATAATTCACCGGCTACTATTTCTCTTTTTAATTCAAGTCCTACCACAAAGAAGAAAACAGCCATCAGTCCATCATTGATCCAGTGGTGCAGGTTATATTCCAGGTAGGTTTTCCCGTCCCATTGAAAGCCGAAGCTGTGTTCCAAAAAATGGTGATACCCATGCGCTAACGGAGAGTTGGCTAAAATTAGGGCAATAAGAACGCTGATGCCCAGCACCAGTCCGCCTGCCTTTTCGTTCTGAATGAATTTTTGAATGGGATAAACAACTTTGTCAATCTGGTAGTTTTTGGAACGGCTCATACTTATAATCTGTCTATAAATCCGAAATGGACAAAGATAGCCTTTAAGATTTTACAGGGTGGCAGGGGTGGTTTATTTACGCAATCAGGAAAACAAAATACTTTAGCACTATAATGAAACCAGCATGACAATAGAAGAAAGGATCAACAATTCGGAAACCCGCATTTTTAAAACGGTTTTTCCCGATACCACCAACCATTATGATACGCTTTTTGGCGGAACGGCTATGCGCCTGATGGATGAGGTGGCTTTCATCACTGCCACACGCTTCAGCAGACAACGGATGGTCACGGTAAGCAGCGATCGCATTGACTTTAAAAAACCCATACCCAGCGGCACCTTCATTGAACTGATCGGGCGTGTAATCCATGTGGGCAATACCAGCCTAAAAGTTAATGTAGAGATATATGTGGAAGATATGTATTCCGATAGCCGCGAGCAGGCGATCATGGGCAATTTTACTTTAGTGGCTATTGACGAGAACAAAGCACCTGTTCCTGTCAGGAGGTGATGGTAGTGCCTCAGACCTGGCCGGACAACGCCGGTATTACACACCATTGGGTATAGTTGCTAACCCCTATAGAGTAAAAAAGCAACAGCGGTAATTTCAAAGGACGAAAAAACCACCGCTGCTTTTTGCATGAGAAAACTGGTGCCGGGCATGTATCAGCATCTATTTATCTTAGTACCAACTGCGAAATAGCGAGGATGCCCGGGCTTAGTATTTTTTAAAATTATCCGCAATGTACGTTCGTATCATTTCTTCAATGTTACGCTTACAGGAAATTAAATTGTCGCATAGAGGAATAATATTAAGGGTGTGGTGTGCCTGAACTTTGCTTATCCAAAGTGTTTGTATCAGGCTTTGACATCAGGTAGAGGGAATACAATGTTGCATCATAGGGTATGACCTGAAACTGTTTTTTTCCTGTGGCCTTTTCGTGTTGCATACCCGCGGTAGTATAGATAAGTCTGAGTGCCACAATAAAGATGACTAAGGCAACAATTACTCTTTTGCCCTGGCGGATCTCCCGTTCCAGGTTCTGAATCTCTTTATCAAACTTTTTTGATTTCTGTATGAGATTGTAATTAGAAGCTGTAAAACAAAGCTAATCAAAATAAAAAGAAGGAATGCTGTATACAGCCGTGAAAAAGGGTATCTGAGCAAGAAGGCATTTTTGTAATTTAACCTATTATTAGTTTGTTTTTTTAAAGTATCTGTATCGCTTTTTACATAAGATATGCCTATTATTATGATTTTGAAAATTTCAGGTTAGTTATTTAATTTGAGGGCAGTTTAATCCTATTTCTTCTAAAATTCCTACTCATACAATCGTACTCTTTTTGTTTCGGTCACGATAAACGCCTTTTTTATTGTCTGAACGGATTAATTTCTTATACGTCAAATTTTATTATATTAATATTTAAACTGCAGGATTTCATCAAAAAAGTTCACTAAAATAATCATATGGAAAATCTAGTCTACTTTCCAACCTTTGAGCCATTATCCGATTCTTGGTTGAAATTTGCGCTTCTATACGTTGAAAACTTTAATCCTATTATTCCCGATGCAGGCTATAATCAACTTAGTGATGAATATAAAAGAGTTATTGACGAAACTGATTTAATCACCCCGTACTCACCCAAATACTTACAGGGTGATAAAGCTACAGTGAAAGCAATTGAATTTATTGATAGGATAAAAGTCAATCCTTATTTATATACCAACATCTTTAATATAGCTAACGTGATTAGAACCTTTCAAAATAGAAAACAGTGGACATTCAAGATATACGAAGGGAAATATACCTCTACCTGGAAAGAATATTGCCTGGAAAATGAATTTGGGAAAGAAACGAATGGCGGCATATTGGTAACAGAGGAAATTGCGTTCATATTTATGACCTTCTTGGCTGAGCAAATATCATTTGAAGAAGGTAAGTCTATCATTACGGATGATAATCACTTTGACGACTTCCTAAATTTTAATAGAACAATTTTGCCAACAACCCGAAGGCGGCAGGGATTTGCTCAAGGAGTGCTTAGTTTGACCGTACCGAAAGACATCTCTACGATCTCAATAAAAAAACTGGTTGGTTTTCGGAGAAAAAATAGGGAGAGAATTAGAGCTTTCAATCATGAGCTCAATAACTCCCTGGAAAGCGTTCAAAAGGCGGTAACTGCGTCGGACTTTGTAGAAAGATTTAATTCAATCTATTCAGAACTTACTACTGAAATACTTAATCAAGGATTTGGTGTCGCTACAATACCTCTTTCAACATACATACTTATTCAGAATCCTGCCGCCATATCTCCAGAATACATCAACCAAATAATTGGTGGACTTGGCATTATTATCGGGGCAGGGTCGGCTTTGAACAGCAAATGGAAAGAAATTTCTATTAAGCATAATTGCAGAAGATACCTAACAAACCTTGAAAGATTGAGATAACCGTCAACCAATAATAGTTTAATATGATCTATATATTAATAGACACCTGTGTGTGGAGGCAGCTTGTTAATAGTCTTGAATTTGACCGCCGCCTTAAGCTTTTAAAATTGTGGACAGATGAAAAAGCAGTTCAACTTTTAGCCCCGCTTAAGTTAGCCGAAGAATGGCTTAAACATAGAGAGGAACAACAACAGTCAATAATGAAGGCTCTTAAAAATCATGAAAAGGTTGTTAAAACGGCCCTACTTTTTGACTACGATATACCTGCTACGAAAATGGATAGAGCCAAAAAGCTGCTGCTCTCCCAGATTGAATTGGTTGATTCACTATTTGAAAATTCAATACAATTAGAGGAAACTTCAAATGCTGTTCTTACAACACACGCACATAAATCAAGTGATAAAGCGCCATTTCGCAATAAAAAAAATAGTGAAAAGGACGCCTTAATTATTTTTTCCACTTTAGACTACTTAACATTAAACCGCATAGATGAATTACATTTCATATCTCTCAATCATAATGATTTCGCGTCTCCTCTGGATATAAATACAACAATTCATCCCGATATCTCCAATGCATTCCCAGCAGTTAAGATTAGATACTTTAGTGATTGGAAGCAAGGGTTCGAATATCTGCAAAACATTGGACTACCTAAACTCTTTCAAAACGATATTTCCAATAGTAATAAAGTGGTCAATAGAATAATAATTGACAGATCGAAATCATTTCTGGATCAGATAGACCAATATCTTAATAAAAGATTTAAAGAGATCAATTTCCTGCCAAGACATTTATTTGCAGAGCAATATCCATTTTTAGTTTCAAAATCTTACATTCAAAGAAACAGAGCATTCACTCTCTATACAGACAATCCGGAGCTATTTGATCTAGTAAATAGCTGCAAAGTCATTGATCAAGAATTAAAAATTGATAATAGCGAGGCATATAACAGTGTTGAAGATTATGAGGTAAAAATTAAGAATGTGCTTCATATTCTGGCTATAAATTCGGTCAACAATATTATTTATGAACATCAAAAAGAGACACAAATTGTTTATAGTGAAACATATTCCTGCAACTGTCCAATGTGCAAGTACTCTCGATTTGAATTCTTAGATTGTTTCAATTCAGTGGAAAATGCTGAAGGCTCATTGCAGGAAAGATTCAAAAAAGCGTATACGCATTACAAACTTGGGAATTATTTCGAGTCTGCGAAGCGTTTCAAGGCGCTGGGCGAAGAATGTGACGATCAAGATCTTCCACTAATGTCATTCACCGCCAAATTTAACCTGCATCGGTTGTTAATTATGTGCAGGAACCAGTATTATGGGGAAGAATCTCTTCTACAAAAAGTCTCAATATTAGGATCAGTTGATTTGGAGGACGAGCTAAAACTGGCGAATAATTTAGAAGATAGTGCCATTCTTGAGTGGATCCATTCAAGAGAGTTTATCAATGAACCACTTGGTAAAATGCAGCAATTAACAAATGCGATTAGAGCTGACTTCTTTAATAGAAACTCCGGGTGGAACGAAAACACTTACAACTTGATTGATATATACAGGGGTGTAGAAAACTTTATGAATGCAAATTTTATAGTTTATGACGGTTCATCAGAGTTTGAAAATTTAGCAGATATGTATTTGGAAGGTCTATTTGCCTCATATGGCTGTCATCCAAAACTTGGGGGAAAGCTTCTTTATTTTTCTGACGACATTCTCGTATCCCTTATGCACTACTGCAAGGCTGATAGAATGAGACATTATTTTTCGCGTTACTCTCTTAAAGAATTAAGCTATAAACAAGATCCGCTGAATCGTTCTTTTGCTAAATCTGTGTGTTTTATAATGAACGAATGGATGAAAACTAACCAGTTGGTTGAGCAGAATGAATTAATTGACAGCGCTTCCTTTAAAGATAATTATTCGCAAAAACTATTTACAGGACTTACTTTAAGCTCATTTTTGACCTTGGATAAAGAGGAAATTAATGAAGTCGGAAAGAGTATACTAGGATTTGTGAAAACCGAGATGAAAGGATATCACGTTTATGAATTTGTGAAATGTGTAAGTATCTTTCTAACCAAAAGAGCACAGTCATTGGACTCCGAGATTCTATATCAATTCTTTCGTTTACCACTTGTACAATCAGACTTTTTAGAAGCAATATATTTGGATGCAATTGATGAAACCCTTCGAAACAATAGGTTTAGGCTAAATTTTACCGACCTGGACTTTCAACTATTCACTGAAAGATTTTTACAATCAGATATGCCAAAGAGAGCCTTTTCTACTCATCTGATTTGCACGACATATTATTATACCGATAACGAATCACACAAAAATTCCATAAAAGGTTTCATTCGCCGGGAACTGGATAATAAATTTGAACCACAATTGTATTATGACGCTTTAATCAGAAACGTCATCGATACTGATGAAGAACTATTCCCAAAATATCTGGAGCAGATAAAGAGACGGCTAAAAGGCAACAAAATAAACAGCTTTCACTATGTCCGCGATTATTACACTGATCCCAGAATCGATGAGTTTATAAATTGCTGGTTTAAATATCAATTTCGATTAGACGATGAAGTGAAGAATGATATTACTAAGCTGGGGGATTATTACAAGTGGATTTTGGATATAGATGGATTTGATTATTTATTATTTAACCCCGAATGGACTTGGAACCACTTAACAATGTATTACAAGAAAAGATTCAGACGAAGTGAAAAATTGAAACAAGAATTATTAAAACATATCCAGCCTCCATTTGATCAAAAATTACTTCGAGTATTTATTCAGATTTACTCGGTTGCGCCGGAAACAGATGAAAAATAAAATGAAACAACACCCCTAAACTAAACTTTGAGCCATGCTTTACGACAGAGATTACAAAATACTTACTGAAGAAGAAAAGAAAATATGGGAGAAGGTTGAATCCATTTTCATTAAAGAAAAGACGAGAAAAAAAGGTGGAGTTTCAGTGAAAGGATTAGATAATTATTACAAAAATCTGCCAACTGCCGCATTGCATTATCAACAGCTCTTTCCCAATAATTATTTAGATGCAGATTCGTATTGTGAAAAAGAAAACTACACTACGCTACAGGAGTTCAAAGTCCTACTGGGCAAAGGTTGCACAGAGCAAGAAATTTTGAATTTTATAAGAGTAAAAAAAGCATACTTTATCATCACCTCGTTATTCGGCACTACTCCTTTTAACTTCGGGCATCATGTTGCCTTTGCCTTTAAAGAATTTGAACTACCATCTTCCTATGTTGTAGATTTTTTACTGGTCGGTAAAAATTCGGGAGGGTATGAATTTATTTTCGTAGAACTAGAAAGTCCGCATGGATTAATAACAACGGCAGACGGTGAATTTGGAGCATGCATTAGAAAGGGTATAAAACAAGTTGAAGATTGGGACATTTGGTTAGAAAAGCATTACTCCTCATTAAAACTTGTTTACAATAAATATTTGGGAAACATGCATCCTCTACCTCTTGAATTCTATGAACTTGATAAAAGCAGACTGCATTATGTTGTTGTTGCTGGTAGAAGAAAAAATTTTAACCAGAAAACCTATCAGGCAAAAAGAAGATTATTAAAATCAAAAAACATTCTTGTTTTGCACTACGATAACCTAATCGATAATTCTATTTTCCTGCTAAAACACAGATATAAAGTAGCGCTGCCTGAAAAATAACTTCCTCAATATATCATTTCCAATAATTGATCCTCCGCTCGAACGCTCGGATCATACCAATCCGCTTTCGCCAGCGACCACCGTACCCATTTCAACAATTTTTCATCGAGCTTGCCAGTCACTTTCGCCCGCTCCTCAACTGCTATTACATACTCCCGTATTTGTTTGGCCTTTTGAAAACGCCTGGAATCTTTTAGTTCTTGCCGCGAAAATTTAGCAATCGATTTTTATATTTTGTCATTTCTATCAAAGCATGCGGAAGATAATCCTGGAAACTATACGGTATTTTTAGTTCGTGTTTCTCACGGACAATAATTCTTAAAAATTATTTTTTAGGGTATGTCATGATTAATTATCACTATGTTATACTATAAAAAACCGCCGACTCGAATTCATAAATTAATCCTGATTTATCAGTCGGGGAAAAGCTTAGTGGATGACAACGTTATCAAACTTAAAGTCTAATCTCAAATTGGAAAAATTATTCCTGCGCAATCGGCGGCGTTCGGAATTCCAATTTCTTTTAAAGCAAAGTTGAGCCTTCTATAAAATTCGAGGTTATTTACTGTGTTTGCTTCGGTCCAGTCATTAAATAACTCATCTAACTTTTCTATAAGAGTAGAGTTTATTTCTTTCAGGGGTATTAATATTGCATCTTCGTGAAGACCATTTTTAGTTGTAGGGTCTTTAGCTTTATAGAGGCCGAAAAGTTTTGCACCTGCTACCAGTTGGATTATTTCCCTTGTTTCCTCACATAGGTTTGCAATTCCGGCTTTATGCGCTAATTGAAGCCGAACGATGCTGAGAAGGATCGAGTTTATAAAATAAGCTTTAGGTGTATCGACCAAAAACTCGTCAACATTAAACCCCATATCAAGAAATGCATCGATCATCTTAAAGTGAGCCACATTATTATCCAATATAGTTATAAAATCAGGAGTAAATATTGAATTTGTCTCATTAAAATAGGAGTAAATGATCCTCGGATTAACATAACCCTGCATAGATAATTTAACGTGTAGCAACTCATGTGCTATCGCAGCAGCACTAGGTTCCAACGATGGGGCAGTAATTTTAAATGTAGGTAATTCTTCAACTCTCCAGCATGGAACTGTTTCATCAACCTCGAGCTGGATATTTGCACCTGCTAGCGACAGCTGCCGATATAGCTCTTCAGTTTCCGCTTTCAAATAATCTTGGATTTTCATGGTTTTTTGATTCTTATGTTTTCATCATTAAAAGCCTTAAAAATTTAAGACCTGTTGAATATAAATATAATTATATATTTGAAAGTTCTGTGCCATTGTAAATTAATCTAACGATGACTTATCTGATTTTAGATACAAACCAGTGGATTTATCTCGCGAACAGCAGGGATCCGATGAATGAAAATTTTCAAGAAGGCTACCATTTTAAATTATTGGAAAAACTAGCTGCATTGGTCATATCGGGAAAGGTTAAAATTGTAATAAGTAATTTGATCAATAACGAATGGGAGCGTAATAAGGACAAAACTGAAGAACTCATCAAAAAAATAGAAAACAAAAGGGACTCTACCGTTTTGCAGCTTAAAAGTTTAAAAGATAAAATGAATGGCGTCATTGACAAAGAAGCAAATACTATTATCGACGCAATAACAAATAAGTACAACGATGAAATAGAGAAAAATAAATCTCACATAATGCAGGTTGAAGCTTTATTATTGGGTGGCGAGGTTTATAACGTATCCGCTGCAATAAAAGCAGTTGTAGCTGAATGGGCCCTAGAGAAAAAAGCTCCCTTCCAGAAGAATAATTCTATGGCCGATGCTCTTATACTCTTCGGAGCAGTTGAATATATCAAGTCTAAACCTCAACGAGATTGGTTAGATAGATCCACATATCCGGATTCCATTTTTATAAGTGCGAATAAAAACGACTTTTCATCTCCAAACAATGCTGACAAAATACATGATGATCTGACAGGAGTGATTTCAAGCGTAGGGATGAAATTCTCAAAGAGCTTACCTTCTGCATTGAAACTGGTTGACCAGTTTATTTTACTTGAAGAAGAAATTAGGCTAATGGAAGAGGATATTGAAATTTGGAATAGTGGGGAGTCTATGCATTGTCTTGCTTGTGAAGGAACTGAAGAAAATCAATTCTTGAATGTCGTATATTTTGGCAATACAATTGAAATTTCAAACGAAGATCCATTCAAGAATATAACTCAAATTGAAATACCGTTTGAAGATCTGCGACCTGTTGAGAGAAAAACAAAATTAATTCAGGTGGGGTCCTGTTTTATCTGCGCGACTACTCACATCAAATGTTCTTGCGGCGAAATTATCAGCCTAGAGAATGCCGGTGACGGAGAAATATTTGAATGCGAAGGTTGTGGCACTGCATTCCAGACACATTACGATCATGATGGTGATGGTCTGTTTGAGGAACGCATAACGTTAGCTCCGGACGACACACAATAAACTTATAATCTCGCGAGCTGTCACTCTCATAAAAATATTTATATTAAAGAACGAGGAGTGCAAGAGATAGTAGGTGATATTTCTAAATGTTTAATAATGCCATCAGTCTCCCGTAGTCAACATCTGGAATTTCCTTCAACTCCATTAGTGTGACCAAAGCATTCCCATTTCCTTGCACTTCAAATTCCCCTGGATTAATGTCTGTAATTCCAAACACATGGGACGTGGAGTTAATGATTAAATGTCGATTTTCAAGATCTATAATATCATAGAGCACTGTAATCATTTCTCGTGAAAGGTTTGTCCCCGGCTCTCTGTAATTCTTTTTTCTCAAGGTTATCTCTTTCGAATTTCCAGACATAAAAATAATCTTCAACAAACAAAGCTGATTGTAAGATAACTGTTCCGCAGTTTTGATTAACTGATTAGCATATGCTCTATCAACTAGTGGATCAAAAGAAATATTACCCATCAAATTTCCAAAATACCTAATTTTCTTTTCTTCATATTCTCTTTGTGATTTTAGAATAATTCCTTCGAAAATCTCCTCTGCAGCAGAACGTCCGCTATCGTCAGCTGTAAAAAAACCATCATCTCTTATTTCTTTCCCACTCTCTTTATTCTGCAAAATCTTTTCGATTGCGTAAAAGTATGCAGCACCAATTCTCTTTTCTTCCCTTGGTCCGACTATCCTTTTTTGTATCTCGACACCAAATTCTTTAAGCATTTTGGCCATAATGGGACCACTAGCGCCACCAATCACTAAACCCACCGGACCGGCCAAAGCAGTACCGATCAGTGCCCCTCCAATGCCTCCGGTAATTTCTGCCCCTGTCTCAATAATTCCTTTTACGATGTCGCCTGCCCGTTGCATATTAGGTTCTCGCATTTTAGGTTCAAAATATCCTACCCCTCTCCATTTTATTTCCTCCCAATTTAATCATATTCAACCTATTAAGGATAATATAAAATATTTCCTGATCAATTCTGGTATAGAGAATAGGAAGGCAGGGCACTCGAATATATTTTAATTGCAGCAAACAATCGTGGACTTGCTTGGCTCAATAGTTTCTTGTCGAATTATTTGCACGGAAGCAAGCCTTTTCCGATTAAGCGGGCCGAACGCATTGGATTCTTTTTGGGAAGTCAATAAGCTATTTGACATCGAAGCGGCAAAATTGAAAGATTTGGAAGCGCGAGATTCTATTGCAGCTACAATAAAATCCCGTCTGCCGCCAGCAGCGATCCCGCGCGGGATTCACAAGAGTTTTATATGTTATTTTATTAGGTCAGAAGGCCGATAAACGACTATTTTTGTTTTCTTTACAGATAAATACTTAGCAGCGGCAGCCCCCATTTCGTTGTCTTACCAATAAGGCTTCCACTACTCGCTTCATATAAAGACGTTCAGGCAGGGCAAAAGAGGAGATTTTACAGCATATTTTTATCTGAGTAGCATGCATCCTGATCATTTACCTCATATCGACAAAGCTCCTGGATCCAGTGATGATACTTTCCTGTTACAACAGGTGGCGGAAGGTAATGGGGACGCCTATGCCAGGTTATTTGAAAAATATTTGCCGCGGCTTTCCAATTTTTTATTCCTTTTTACCGGTGGCAGCAGCGTGGATACCGAAGACATTATCCAGGAGATCTTTCTCAAAATATGGGAGAAGCGGGAAACCCTGATGCTGATCCAGTCCTTTGACCGCTACCTGTTCCGCATAGCACGAACAAAGGCGATTGACCTGCTGCGGCACAGGGGTGCCGTAAGACGGTTCGAGATAAATTATACCGCATTAAAAGAAACTGCAACTCCCGGCAGCGATGTGGAAGATGCGCTGCAATATGAGCAATACCGCACTACCGCTAAAATGGCGATTGATTCGCTCACCCCCGCGCTCCGGGAAGCCTTTTTACTCTCCACCGAGGAAGACCTGTCGCTCGATGAAATCGCACAAAAACTCTCCATCAGTAAAGACGCCGTCAAAAAAAGGCTCTACACCGCCAACGTCAGCATTAAAAACTACCTGAGAGAGCAGGGCGAATGGCTGGGTATGATGAGCTTTCTTTTGGCGCTCTGGACGAAATCTTAAAAATAATTCTCCTCTTTTACTACCCTCATCCGTCTTATAGGAACATGACGACAGAAAAAGCCATACAAATTGCCGGATTGATCGCGAAATCAGATGTGGAACCAGGCGTGCTGAGTAGTTGGCTGGAGTTCCTGGAAACAGCGCCCAGTGCCGATGCACACCGGGTGCTGGAAGCTTATGATGAAGCGCTCGCCTCCAACCCTGAACTGCCACAGCGGGTGGCACCGGACTTTATGGAACGGCTGAGAAACCTGTTGCCGCAAGAGAATGCTGTTACAATAAAAGAAACACCGGTTCGAAAAATCCGCTGGTGGCTCCCTGCCGCGGCTGCTGCCGTGCTGATCCTTGTAGCGGGTTATTTTATCCGGCAGCGCAGCAATGTTTCGAACGCTACACCAACAGATATTGTCCAACAACCTGCCACGGACGTGAAGCCGCCCGCAGGTAACCGTGCCATGATCACGCTTTCCAATGGCAGTAGTGTGCTTCTTGACAGCGTAAGCAAGGGACAACTGGCTTTAGAGGATAACGTGAAACTGGTGAAACTGGATGATGGCAAAATTGCCTATGAAGGCACGACCGGTGAAACCATCTACAATACTTTATACAACCCCAGGGGTAGCCGCCCGGTGGATATGACCTTGTCTGACGGCTCGCGGGTATGGCTGAATGCAGGGTCATCGATCAGTTATCCCGTGGCATTTACGGGCAACGAAAGAAAAGTAACCATGACCGGTGAGGCGTATTTCGAAGTGGCGCATGATGCCAAAAAAGCCTTTATTGTCACTAAGGGTGAGATGGAAACGAAAGTGCTCGGTACGCGGTTTAATATAAAGGCTTACGATGAAGAAAGTGATATCAAAGTAACCTTACTGGAAGGAAGCGTGGCGGTGAAAAATAAACAATCAACCCTCGTCATTAAACCAGGGCAACAAGCACAAATAACCAATGCGATAGCAGTTGACAGTGATGCAGATCTTGAAGCGGTAATGGCCTGGAAGAACGGGCGGTTTGTGTTTGCAGGCAGTGGTACGGAAGAAACATTAAGAGAGATCGCCCGCTGGTATGATGTGGAAGTGGTGTTTGAAGGCAAAGTGACGGAACAGCATTTTGGGGGTGATATTTCACGCAATGTGGAAGCCTCAAAAGTGTTCGAAATGCTGGAGAACACGGGTGTTCTTCATGTAAGAATTGAAGGAAAAAAGATCATTGTATTACCATAGAAAATATTGAATAGCTGACGCCATTGAAATGCACAAATTGACTGCCAATAACCCAAATGAAAACAGGGATTCCGCTTGTACCGAAACCCCTGTAAGTAGTTCAGGTTAACCCTTGAAAACAAGCCTCGAAGCATTGTATCATTTTGTCAAACCCAAACTAAAACAAAGTTATGGCTTTCAAAGCTATTGCCCCACCTGGAAGGTTAGGGCTCACCAAAAAACTGCTGTTGATCATGAACTTAACGGCTATTTTACTACTCTGCGGCTCGCTTACCCTGAGCGCTGCCGGCTTCTCACAGAAAGTAACGCTGTCTGCCAAAGAAGTGAAACTGGAAAAAGTATTCAAAGAGATCAAGAAACAAACAGGGTACGGATTTCTCTACACCTTCGAACTTCTCGACAAGGCGAAACCGGTTACGTTATCGGTGAAGGATGCAGAACTGGAAGATGTGCTGGCGCTTGTCTTTGACCAGCAGCCGCTGACATTTAATATCTTGGAAAAAACTGTAGTGGTAAAAGCAAAACTGCAAGCAGCAGAAATCAGCAATACAACTGCCACTCCACCTATCGACATCAAAGGCCGTATCACTAACGAATCAGGCGAAGCCGTCGCCGGCGTGAGTGTTGTTGTCAAGGGTACGAACAATGGAACTACTACCAATACTAACGGAGAGTTCTCGCTGGCGAATGTCGACTCCAAAGCAATACTTTTAATTAGCAGTACCAATATCGAAACCTTGGAGATTGCTGTAGAAAGCCGAACACTTTTATTACTCACTGCAAAAACAAAAATAAGCCCGCTCGATGAAGTACAGATAATAGCATACGGAACAACAACGAAAAGATTAAATACGGGAAACGTAACAACAGTAAAAGCCCGAGACATCGAAAAACAACCGGTAACCAACCCATTGTTGGCTTTACAGGGTAGAGTACCGGGAATGGAAATCACGCAGAACACAGGTTTGCCTGGTTCTGGAATCAATATAACCATACGGGGCACCAACAGTATCAAAAATGGAAATTTTCCGCTTTACGTGGTAGATGGTGTTACATATTCTTCACAACTTCTACCGAATCTCGGCAATATTCTCGGTTTGTCCGGCGCAGGCATGAATGGCTATGGCAACACTCCTGGTAATCCCCTGAGCTATATTAATCCCTCCGATATTGAGAGCATCGATATTTTAAAAGATGCTGAGGCCACCGCTATTTATGGCAGCCGGGGTGCTAATGGAGTAGTATTGATTACCACGAAAAAAGGCAAGGCGGGGCGAACAAATGTCGATATTAATTTATCCTCCGGGTTCGGGAAGATTACCAGAAAGAGAGATTTGCTTGATCTCAAGCAGTACCTGCAAATGCGCAAGGAAGGATTGTCCAATTTTAATCAAACTCCTCGCTCAAGCGATTATGATATTAATGGTGTATGGGATACAACTCGATATACTAACTGGCAGGACGTTTTGATTGGTGGAACTGCAAATTATACGAATGCAGTTGCAGCAGCATCAGGCGGGAATGAAAACACCCAATTCAGGATTGCAACTACTTATAACAAACAAACTACGGTATTTCCCGGCGACTTTGCAGATAAAAGAGGATCTGTTAGTTTTAGCATCAGTAACACTTCGCCAAATAAAAAGTTCAGTATCTCTCTTTCTGGAAATTACTTAGTGGATAATAATGGCCTCTTAAATGAAGATCTGACAAAATTTATCACGCTTCCCCCTGACGCTCCTAATTTTTATAATTCAGACGGCACGCTCAATTGGGCGTTGAATCAGGACAGAGTATCAACTTGGTTTAGTGGAAATCATCCATTAGCAGTAAGTTTACGAGAATTTGAAGATAAAACCCAAAACCTGGTTACTAGCGCCAACCTAGGTTATCAATTGTTGCCAGGACTTATCGTCCGATCGGGTTTTGGATTTACGCGATTGCAGCAAAGTCAGATAACTACTCTTCCTTTAGAATCGTTTCAGCCCTTTGACAGACAGTTTATAAAAAGGACGGCCCAATATGCGGATAACTTCACAAGCACCTGGCAGATAGAACCCCAACTTGATTACCACAAATCATTTGGCAAAAATACAATACAGTTTTTATTAGGTTCTACCATCTTGCAAACTATCAGTAATGGTTTAATTCAAGAAGGCACTGATTATAACAGTGACCTAGTATTGAGGGATATTAAATCGGCCGCTTCTGTGAATGTTTATTCTTCTGTGAATTCTATCTACAAATACAACGCGGGATTTGGGAGGATTACGTATGATTACGACAATAAATACCTTGTTACACTCAGTGGAAGAAGAGATGGTTCCAGCCGCTTCGGGCCTGAAAATCAGTTTCACAATTTTACCGCCATCAGCGGCGGTTGGATCTTTTCAAAGGAAAACTGGATGGCGAATCATCTACCAGCATTAAGTTTTGGGAAAATCAGGGCCAGTTATGGAACCACCGGTAGCGACGGAGTAGGCAATTACCGGTTTATGGACTTATACCAAGCAGGCGAAATTTATCAAGACACGAGAGGATTAGTCATTGGCAACCTATTTAATCCTGATCTCGCTTGGGAAGAAACGAGGAAGTTGGAATCAGGACTGGAACTCGGATTTTTACGGGACAGGATCTCGTTAAGTATTAGTTATTACAAAAACCGGTCGGCCAACCAGTTGACTGCATATGCATTACCATCGGTATCGGGATTCGGTAGCATTGATGCTAACCAGGATGCTGTAGTGGAAAATAAAGGTTGGGAATTTCAATTGAATACAGTTAATATAAATTCCAGCAACTTTCGCTGGTCCAGTTCATTCAATATAACCATTAACCGGAATAGATTAGTTGCAATGAACCCGGAAAATTACTCAATTGACAAGAGGTCTATCGGGCACCCATTAGGTACGCTATTTGTGTACAAATTTGCTGGTGTTGACCCACAAACAGGCGTTTACCAGTTTTATGATGAGGACAAAAATGTAATCGCTGATCCATCTGCTATTGTTGGATTCATTCCTATTGATCTAACACCCAAATATTACGGAGGGTTTCAAAATAGCTTCAGCTATAAAGGGCTGGAATTGGATTTCATTTTCCAATTTACCAAGCAACTTGGTCGAAATACTTTATTAGGGCTTTATCCAGGGGGACGTCAAAATCAGCCCATTTCTGTACTGGATCGTTGGCAAAAATTGGGTGACATAAGTACCGTTCAAAAATATGATTCCAGATCTAATATATTTCAAGCTTATGATAATGCGTCAAGAAGCGATGTAGTTTGGTCTGATGCTTCTTTTATACGCCTTAAAAACCTAGCATTAAGTTACCAACTCCCGATCGCCTTGAAGCGTGCGATGAAGATGCAGAACTGCAAATTGTATGTGCAGGGGCAGAATCTACTGACGATTACCAATTTCAGAGGCGCCGACCCGGAAAACCAGGGTAACCAGAGTGTTGCTTCTTTGCCTCCGCTAAAAATGATTACACTCGGACTTCAGTTAACTTTTTAAATTTTTAACAATGTTGAATTGCAAAATAAAATACTCCATTCTTCTAACAATATTATTTAGTATGGGTTCATGCAAAAAGCTGGTCGAAGTATCTTCTCCAGTAACCAGCTTAACAAAATACTCTGTATATCAAAATGATGCTACCGCTGCTGCGGTACTAACAGGATTATATGCGGACATGAGTGCTAATAAATCCTTCATAGAGGGTGCTACCTCAAATATATATCTTGGGCTTTGTTCCGATGAACTTACATTATTAAATGATGCTACAGATCTGAATGATATTCGTTTTTATAGAAATGAGCTTAATTCGCAGTCTGCCCCCAATTTTTGGCTAAGATTATATAATCGAATTTTTACAGTTAATTCAGCACTCGAAGGATTAAATGCAACAACTACATTATCATCTGCTATTAAACAGCAACTCCTTGGAGAAGCAAAATTTATCCGTGCATTATGCTATTTCTACCTCGTGAATTTGTATGGGGATATACCACTTGCTTTAAGTAGCGATTACCGGTTGAATGCGAAGTTGGAACGTATATCTAAAGACTTCGTGTATGACCAGGTCATTACAGATTTGAAAGAAGCAGAAGAACTGTTGACTGATAAATACTATGCAGCAGACATTTTTTCGACTACAGGAGACCGGGTAAGACCAACTAAATATGCAGCGGCGGCGCTGCTATCCAGGGTGTACCTGTATCGCCAAGATTGGAGTAATGCATTGGCCCAGGCTGATATGGTTATTAATGACAGCACCACTTATATACTGGAACCGGATTTAAATACCGTGTTCCTGAAAGAGAGCCGGGAGGCCATCTGGCAACTAATGCCCATTCAAAATGCCTCAAACAATACTGATGCCCCCACACTCGTTCTGGTCGGTGGACCAAACACTTACTTAAATAAATATTATTTGAGTAATAATTTGCTTGATAGTATGGAAGTTGGGGATCTCAGAAAAACGAGTTGGATCAATGTCTTTACTGATCCGTCAGGGAATTACTATTATGCTTACAAGTATAAAAATTTTTCCTATAATGTTCCTGTTACCGAATACTTGATAGTGTTTCGTTTAGCTGAACAATACCTAATCCGTGCCGAAGCCAGGGCGCACTTGGGACAAACAGAACTTGCAAAATCTGATTTAAACCGAATTAGGAATAGGGCCGGTCTTGCGGATACCGACGCCAGTGATGAAGCGTCTTTACTGGCTGCTATTATGCATGAGCGTAAAATCGAATTATTCCTGGAATCCGGCCAACGCTGGTTTGACTTGAAGCGTACAGGGCAGGCTGATAATGTAATGCCGGCAATTACTATAGCTAAAGGTGGAACCTGGCAATCTACAGATAAACTTTTTCCAATTCCTGCTACCGATACCCTTTATGGCCCTAATCTCACGCAGACACTGGGTTATTGACGCAACAAACGATAGTAAAACTTTTTAGCAGTTAAAATCAAGCTATGCCAATAGAAAACACCACCAAACGGTTTAGAAGAAAGTTAAAACTCGGGATGCCCTTGTCAGATGTCGTCTATATAACAATCATCTCAGCGGCATCGATTATTGGATGTATCATCTTGCTAATGATTCTTCGTGAGTATCTTTTAAACCATAAATAAATTTTTACCAATAAACCAGTGGTTTAGGTGCATGCCTGCAATTGCCTGGATTTATAACCTTTTAATTGGATGAGAATTCTCTTTTTATTGCTGTCGACATTCTATTCGGTACCGGCGCTTTCTCAGAAAGTGCCCATTGGTGAAGAAACCTATAATCGATGGCCCATTATAGATCAAACAAAGATCGCTAATGACGGTTCGTTTATTGTTTACACTGTATTTGAAAATGCATCTTCGACCTTGTATATACAGGCAACGGATGGTAGTTGGAAAAAACAGATGCTCGGGGCTGGATATAATGCGGTCATTACGGAAGACAGCCGACGAGTGATTTTCATGAAGGGGGACAGTTTATGTGTGTTTAACGTTAAGCAAAAAGGTGAAGGATCTACTTACTTATTTGGCGTTTCAACCTTCCAACTATTAAAGGCGCAGGGTAAGGAATGGCTTGTATATAGATTCAAACAATGGGACAGTGTGCTAGTAGTGCGTGACCTGAAAACAAATCAGAAAAGGGAATATGCCAATGTGATAAGTTACGAAGTCAGTTCGGATGGGAGTACTGTTGTGTTTCACACTTCTTCTCAAATTGATCATCATCAGTTGCTACTTACAAATTTAAAAGACGGTAGCACCAAGCCTCTCTGGCAGGGCGGAAATCTTAGTCATATCAGTTTTGACCGGACAGGCAGGCATATTGCTTTTTTAGAAACCCAAGTAAAAGAAAAAACGACAGACAAACTATTGTGGTATATTGATAAAGCCAGTGGTAGCATTTCAAAGCTGGTTGACAAACGAATTATCCTATCAGCAGACACGATATTCTTACATGATGGTGCGTTGCGGTTTAGTGCCGATGGCCGCCAGATATTTTTTCAGGTCAACGCATCTGTTCAGAAATTTAAAAAAGTATTGCCTCCTTCCGTAGACGTCTGGTCTTACCGGGATAGCCAGCTACAATCTCAGCAACTGTTGGGAGCGGAAGCTGATATCCGTATGGCGGTTATTGATGTAAAAAAACCAGATAAAGTGATATGCTTGACCGAAGAGTTTGAATCAATAGCTAATTATATCGAGCAATTACCCGATCATTCATATGTTTTGACAAGAAAGTTACCCGGCGATTTTTACGAACGCAGTTGGAATGCTGCCGGTCAGCTCTCTTTTTACCTGGTTTCGACCAAGGATGGCTCGAGGAAGTTAGTAAAAGAAAATCATCGGAATTTTGCCATCTCTGTGTCTCCTGATAGCCGATTCTTCGTATACCATGATAACCCCGTTCAACAATATTTCTCTTATAATATTGCCAGCGGTCAAACAACCAACATTACACAAAGACTTCCTTTTCCCGTATACGATGACACCGGCAGGGATACCTATGATCCTTTCTTTGGCATCGGGGGTTGGTCTGCTGACGGCAGCTCGGTATTCATTTATGACCAGTTCGATATCTGGCAAGTGGATATGGACGGAAAAAAAGCACCGATCAATATCACCTGTAATTACGGACGAGCAAACAATATCATACTTCGGTTCAACTCTATTGAGCCTTTGATTATCAAACCGGGTGAAAAACAACTGCTCTCTAGTTTTAACCTGTCTACCAAAGACAACGGTTTTTTCTCCCTGACAAAAAAGGGGCCAGAGCAGCTCGTCATGGGTCCTTATGTCTATTATTTCAATCCTTATTTTGGCGAGAAAACAACTATCAGTTCCCTCGCTGCCAGTGCTCCTGTTTTAAAGGCAACCGATAAACCAGTTTACCTATTACAACGCATGAGCACTACCGACTATCCCAATTTATACAGTACAACCGACTTTAGGCATTTTACGCAGTTAACGGATTTTCAGCCACAACGTAGGTACGACTGGTATACTACTGAACTCGTCCATGGAAAAACCAAACAAGGCAAACCCTTCGACAGCGTATTATATAAGCCAGAAGGCTTTAATCCGAACAAAAAGTACCCGGTGATTTTCTACTTCTACGAACAAAATTCTGGTTGCCTGAATTTCTTTAATAAACCCGGATTTGCCGCAGGGCAAATGAATATTCCTACCTATGTCAGCAGCGATTATCTCGTTTGCGTGCCTGATATCCACTACACGCCGGGACATGCGGGTCAAAGTGCCCTTGACTATGTTACCAGCATTGCTGAGCAGCTTTCCCAAATGCCCTGGGTTGATGCGGAGAAAATGGGTTTACAGGGGCACAGTTTTGGCGGTTACGAGGTGAATTACATTATCTCACAATCCAATTTATTTGCGGCCGCAGTTTCTGCGGCAGGGGTATCAGACTTTGTCAGTGGGTACGGGTCACTATCCGGAAGTGGCTACAGCCACAGCAGTTTATATGAGAGTGGCCAAAACCGACTGGGCGGTCCGCCGTGTGAAAATGCTGATTTATACATAGAGAATTCGCCTGTCTTTTTTGCTAATAAGGTGCAAACGCCACTATTATTAATGAGCAACAAAGAGGACGGAGCTGTGCCCTGGTTACAGGGTGTTGAATTCTTTACTTCTCTTCGAAGATTCCATAAAAAAGTGTGGCTGCTGCAGTATGATAAAGCAGGACACCAATTAGTGGACGAAGATGACCAAAAAGATTATACCGTTCGCATGCAGCAATTCTTTGATTACTACCTCAAGGATGCACCTCCGCCCCGTTGGATGACGCAAGGTGTGCCCGCAAAAAACAAAGGCTATTCCTCGGGGTTCGAACCAGACTTCAGTGGCAAACAGCCATAACACTAACATTAAAATCGAAACAATGAAATTAATTGTCGTTACCCTACTTGCGCTGATAATTGGATCAAACACCTTTTCGCAACAACGTGGAATCGAATTTGATCAAAGCCAGAACTGGCAAGCTGTACTAAAAAAGGCCAAAGATGAACAGAAATATATTTTCGTGGATTGCTTTGCTACCTGGTGCGGGCCGTGCAAGGAGATGGATAAACAGGTATATGCTTCTGAAAAGGCAGGTGCTTATTTCAGTGCGCAGTTTATCAGCGTAAAAGTTCAGATGGACTCTACGGCTAATGATGATGTACGGCAGCGCGGATGGTATAAGGACGCTAAATATTTAATGTCCACTTATGAAGTGTCCGCCTATCCCACTTACCTGTTCTTTTCACCGGAAGGCAAGATCGTTCACAAATCAACCGGCTTCCAGGATACAGATCGTTTTCTCATCACAGCCGCCGATGCCCTGAACCCGGATCACCAGTATTATACGCTGCTGGAAAAATACAACCATCAGCAGCTTACCGAAGAAAGTTTTATTCCGCTTTCTATTATGGCTAAACAACTGGGCAATATTAACCTGTCAAAGGAACTGGCAGATCAATACGTTAAAACCGTATCCAAACAGGATCTTTTTACAAAAGACAATATCGAAGCGCTGGAGATATTACTCCAGAGCAGTAAAGATGAATCCTTTACATTTTTTCTGAAGAATACAGATAAGATCAACACCGTGATGGATAAAACTGGTTATGCCAACGGTGTGGTTGACCGAATTATTATGAAAGAAGAAATTGATCAGCGGTTATTCCCAAACAACTATATACCAGACAATATTTCACCAGGCCGATGGGACAGCATTTACCGGACCATCAGTAGGAAATACAATAAAGACTACGCAGACCGGCTGGTCACCAATAAAAAGGCAGGGTGGTTCAGACATAAGGAACAATGGGAGGATTATGCCAGAGAGATGGTTCACTTTTTCGATCTGACCAATGGCTTTGATCTGGATGGATTTGTGCTCAATAACGGTGCCTGGCAGTTGTTTAAGCATACTGGTAACAAGCAATATTTAAACAGGGCTGCTTACTGGATGAGGCAACTCATAGACAAAGATCCTACCGATTATGCCGGTATGGATACTTACGCTAATCTTCTATACCGCGCGGGGAATGTGAAGGAAGCCATTGAATGGCAGCAAAAAGCTGTTGAACTGTCTAAAGGTGAAGATAAAAATCTTGTGGAAGCTCTTGAAAAAATGAAAAAAGGTGAACCCACCTGGCCGTAATTTTTATAGAACCGAACTCTTAACTAATTACTTTAAAACCATTTTAAAAAATGAGACTCTTATTTTTATTTGCATTCGCATTGCTTTATATAAACGGTTATTCTCAAAAAAATAACTTTGGCGGCAACTGGAAACTGGATATAGCGCACAGCGACTTTGGCGGGCAAATACCCGGACAGGCAGCACCAAAAACGATTGTGATTGCACTGCTGAAAGATTCTCTTCAACTGGAAAGAGACTTTGAAGGAAGCGGTGTAACCAAAGAAGTGCTGCCGTTGAATAGCAAACCCATCACAATTGATTTATCGAAAGGAGCCGTTAAAACCAAAAAAGAAACTGCCTTAGAGAAAAGTACTGACGACCATCAAATCGTCATCCATTCCACCTACACCGTCGATGACCAGGATGGTAGTGGACAAGCGCGACACTGGCAATATACACGTACAGAAACCTACCGCTTGTCGGAAGATAAAAGTACCCTCACACTTGAGCGGATTACTGTCGTTCCGGACAGAACGGATGTTATCAAGGCAGTATACACCCAATAAGGTTTTAATCAACAGCATCATTTATGAAAAGCATAGGACTAGTAGCATTATTCAGCGGAATTGTTTTTATCTGTTTCGCCCAGGATGGCTGGCACATGCAACCCGTTGCCATTTCCACACGATGGGCAAAGAACGTAAACATAACGAACGTACTTGCTAAATATCCCCGCCCGCAACTCGTGCGCGGCAGTTGGACAAATCTTAACGGGTTATGGAATTATGTCATCACCGATTCAATGGCATCCACCCCCTCTACGTTTGAGGGACAAATACTGGTACCTTATCCACTGGAATCAGCGCTCTCGGGTGTAGCAAAAAGCTTGCAGCCGAATCAACGGTTATGGTACAGGCGGACATTCACCGTTTCCAAAAAGTCGGGTGAGAAAACGCTGCTGCATTTTGGCGCGGTGGATTACCAGTGCCAGGTGTGGGTGAATGGTAAAGCAGTCGGCAGTCATGAAGGCGGTTATACCGCCTTCAACTTTGATATTACGGCGGCTGTAAAAGAAGGGATCAATGAGCTGGTGGTAAAGGTCTACGACCCGTCTGATGCAGGTATTGGTCCCCGTGGTAAACAGGTGCTCCATCCCCAAAACATTTACTATACCCCTTCCAGCGGCATCTGGCAAACGGTGTGGCTGGAACAGGTGCCGCTGCAGTATATCTCATCACTTAGCCTGACACCCGATATTGACCAATCCGCTATCCAGATCACCGTGCATGCTGCGTCAAATGCTCCGGTTACCATCCAGGCTGATGGCAAAATCATTAAAGGAAAAACCAATACAGCTATTTTGCTACCCGTTGAAAACGTAAAGCTATGGACACCGGCTGATCCTTTTTTGTATGACCTCACAGTGCGGATGGGAAAGGATGAGGTGAGGTCATACTTTGGTATGCGTAAGGTATCTATAGGTAAAGACGAAAAAGGGCTTGACCGCATACTGCTCAATAACCAACCTTATTTCAATCTCGGTACGCTTGACCAGGGCTTTTGGCCGGACGGGTTGTATACCGCTCCCACTGACGAGGCTCTGAAGTTCGATATCGAGGCGATCAAGGCAATGGGCTTTAATACCATCCGCAAACACATCAAGGTAGAGCCTGCCCGCTGGTATTATTGGGCGGATAAACTGGGCATGCTTGTCTGGCAGGACTTCGTACAACCCAACCCTGATCTGCCTCCCGGTTCAAAGGAGATTTTTGAAAAGCAGTGTGCTGAAATGTTGCAGCAATTGCACAATCATCCATGCATCACGACCTGGGTACTGTTCAACGAAAAATGGGGACAGTACGATCAGCAGCGGCTGACGGAGTGGGTCAAAAAAAGCGATCCATCGCGGCTCGTAAACGGTCATTCCGGTGAGATCCTCTATGTCAATGAAAAACTGCGGAGCCCCTCGCCGAACGCTTATGTTTCTTCTGACATCACTGACATCCATAGTTACCCAGACCCGATGAATGCGATGACACTACCCGGTAAGGCGAGGGTGCTGGGAGAGTTCGGTGGCATCGGTGTATTTGTCCCAGGCCACCAGTGGAACACAAACAGCGCCTGGGGTTATGTGAATGCCAAGCCGGCTGATCTAAAGACCCGTTATAGCATTATGAACCTGAACCTTCAGTTGCTTGCGCGTGAAGGACTATCCGCCAGTATTTATACCCAGCCTTTTGACGTGGAAGGCGAACAAAATGGACTCATGACTTATGACCGAGAAGTGATTAAAATTCCATTTAAAGCACTACGAGCCATCCATGCACCGCTTAACCCGCAAATGGGAACGATTCCCGATGTAACCGCCATGGACGCTGACCTTACCGATCCCGCCGCTACCTATCAGCAGGCGTTACAGGAATATGTTGATGATAAGGAAACGGATCTGAAAAAACTGGCGATGCTTGCCGCACAAAACGGAGATGCCGCCGGAAAAAAACGTTTTAACCAGTTATATATTCAATCGCTCAAAACACCTTACCTGAAAGAAGATATTGATTTTATCATTGGCAGCACTACTACCATCACCGATCCGGGCTTCCCGATCTTGCAGCAGCAGTTACAGTCCCATGCCGACAGGAGCCTGCGGGTGAAACTGATGAATATCATTTATGCAGACGTTATATCGCCCTATATTCCTAATGGAGAGGCAAAACCAGACTGGGAGGAACTTCGCAACAAAATAACACCCTATGGTGCTGCCGGCGAAGAGATTTACCTGCGCGCCAGGACCATTCATACCTATAACCAGCAGGACTGGCAGCAGTTCCGGCCGGTGGCGAAGGAATACCTGGAAAAATATGGGGGGACCGTGGAGGAGAAAGAAAGAAAAATGTTGCAGCAAGCCATAGACCGCTCCGGCAATTAAATATTTTAGGTTGTATGTTGATGAGGGAAAATATTTAAGTAATGATGAGAACTGTCTTCCGCTCCTGGAATGTCTGCATGTTTCTGATTGTATTTGGGATTATTGTTAGCGAGACTAACGTTAACGGACAAATGATATTTTATCCATCGGCCGCTCTGATTACAGATAGTGTCGGGAACGCTGTTCATTCGCTGCAGAACAAGGTTGTTGTAAAAAAACTCAATGATACGCTGAGTTATGTGACGGTGATGATTGAAGCGGATAAAAATGCAGGGATCAGTGTCATTGACATACCTGTTACTGTTGGGTTCGGTGACAAAGCTGCATTAGATGTTGTCAAAAATAATTTCCACTGGGTGCCTGGCATTAATGCTACAGCAGGACAGATCATACCACAGCATTTGTTTCGTTCACCCGTGATGTTATTTACGTTCGCGAAGAGTACGGTCGTGCTGATACCTGATGTAAAGACAATAACCAACGAAAGTCCTGCCCCCTACTATATGCAAGTAGAATACAAGGATAATGTAATCGTACTGCATTACGGACTCTCCAACTATACGGCGGTGGGTCACCGGTACTATGAAAAATCCGGCAAGACTTTTTATATGCCTGAAACACTACGCGTCGGCTTCTATGTATTGAACACGAAAACATCCGAGCCGCTGGCAGTACTTGAAACGACGAACTTCTTTTTATGGCAACAGTTTGCTACAGATTATACAGGTTCCATCCTGCCACAAACCGTTTCTTTTGATGAGTATGCCCGCACAGGTTATGGTATGGCACTGGACAAACTGTGGGTGGATGCTGGAAAGAACCTGGGCGGCATTACACTATCGACTTTTTTTGATAGCAGCACCAACTCCTACCGGGGACGGTATTTCAAAAATGATCTCTGGTTCCAATCCTGGTTTAACAATATCCGCACTGCATACGGGATGTACAGTTGGGGTAAGATGTTAAATCGCGATGGCTGGAAAGTAAAGTCCATGGAGATGGCAAGTTTGCTTTTGAGTGCACCTATTAAGCAAGGTTGGTTCCCGACGATTTATGATAGTGAGTCGGATCGCTGGATTGCCTCATCCCAAAAGCGCGGTAGTGTTTACCATGTCCCGGATAATGCCTGGACGGCTTACTGGCTCTTGCGGTTTAATGATGAGATGCAAAAGCTTCCCGGTGCAGCGGAGTTATTGGTCGGTTTAGGAGAAGCCGTCCTTCGAACACAAAACGAAAACGGAAGTTTTCCCGCGATGATTAATGCGGAGACGCTCGCCAGCGACAGTACACTCAATAACAGCGCTTCTTCTGCAATGGCAACCTGGTATTTAGAAGAGTTATTATTAAGAGGAAAAATTCCTCCTCCGCTGCAAGCCCGTTATAAAAAAGCGATTGAGCGGTCATTAGCATTCCTGAGTGATACCGTTTTGCCCGAGCAACTATTCGAGGACTTTGAATCTTATTTTTCCTGTTCCCCCAAGCCGTTGCGATACTTTGATTCCAGCACCAACCTGTATGCCCAGAATACACTTTCCATTCAGTGGTGTGCCGAGGCTTACCTGAAAGCATTCATCCTTTTCAAAGACCCGCGTTATCTCGCTAAAGGTGAGTACTGCCTGAATATTTTAAGCCTTTACCAGCAGGTGTGGAATCCTCCTTTTATCAGCTTTTATGCATTCGGAGGTTTCGGCGTGCAGAATACAGATGCAGAATGGAATGATGCAAGACAAGCACAGTTTGCAGATACGTACTTGCAATACTATAAAGCAACAGGCAAAAAAGAATATCGCGAGCGGGCAATCGCCGCCTGCAGGGCATCTTTTGCCTTAATGGTGCTACCCGAGAATAAAGAGGTTTGTCCTAACAATTATACCGGCACTTCCATCAATGGGGAATCATGGCCCGGCACGATGGCTGAAAATTACGGGCATAGCGGTTATGATCAGCGCTCCTATCAATCAGGGTTTCACTGGGGTACGGGCAGTGCGCTCACGACAGCGGCGATTTTTGCGAGGGAATTGAGTGGGTTTTATTCTTATGCTTCCACAAAAAAAATAGCTGCAAAAAAACAAGTGATTCACTTATCAGATCAATTGCGCGCTTACCAGGATATTTCTCTATTGCCAGTATATGAAACCGGTGTAACCCCAGGACAGGAATCTACCTATGACCGCACAGGTGGCAACAATGATGGCTTTTCAGGTGCCTGGTCTTTTATCCGTAAGGAAGCAGACAGCAGCCTTGTCATTTTTGAGCAGGCTGGTCCCGGGGTTATTCAACGCATCTGGACACCTACACCTACTAGCGATACCCTGGATATTTATGTGGATGATATGGCGCGTCCCGTGATGTCGGTTTGTTATACTGATCTATTTTCCGGAAAGGTTTTTCCATTTATTCCACCACTTTGTGGCAGCGGAGCAGGTGGCTATTACTCTTATTTCCCTATCCTGTTTAATAAGGCTTGTAAGATCGTCTGCCGCGGTAAAAAACTGCAATTTCACCAGATCCAATACAAACTTTTTTCAGGCGAAGTCGAAGTGGAAAGCTTCCGAAAGGATATTTCAGCAACGGATAAAAAGGTATTGGGTCGTATAGCGCAGTTATGGCAGACAGGATTTGCGCGAGGTGCGAAGGAGAAGGCGGTAAATCAATCTGTGACGTTGCAACCTAGACAGCCACTGCCAGTTTTTCAATTAAACAAGGGAGGACGGATTACCAGTTTGGAAATAGAGATAGACCCAGCGGTATCACCTTTTCTGGATAGCATTCAACTACTTACGTACTGGGACGGCAGTATAACGCCGGCAATCAATAGTCCGCTGGCTGATTTTTTTGGGTATGCCAGCGGAGTAACTGCTATGCAGGGTTTATTGATAGGTTCGCGGGCAAACAGCCATTATTGCTTTCTACCTATGCCTTTTGAACGATCAGCTACGGTCACGCTAACCAACCAAAACCAGCAGGCTGTGAAACTGAACGTTCGGGTTCGTTACAACCTGCAAAAACAAAACCCGGTGAAAGAAGGAAAGCTGTATGTGAAAAGGCAGGAGAATGCACTGGCGGCAGGGGATCCATCTCATGTATTTTTATCCGTTACCGGCAAAGGACATTATATAGGAACCATTTTATGGGCAAAGGGTATGAAGGCAGGTGATACAGGCTTTTTTGAAGGCGATGATTCTACCTCCATTGATGGTAAATACTTTTTGCATGGCACCGGTTCTGAAGATTATTTTAATGGCGGCTGGTATAATGTCCAAGGCAGGTGGGATAGTGCCAGAAGTTTTCCATTGTCGGGCTGTCTCGGTTACTCCTTACCGTTATCATTCACCGGCGGTTACCGTTTTTATCTTGGTGATAAATTATCCTTTACCAGCTCGTTTTTTCACTCGATGGAGCATGGAAGACAGCACAATGATGAAGCGGTTCATTACAGATCGCTTGCCTTCTATTACGCGCCTTAAACAATTTGATATGAAAGCATTTTTACTGTTGGTATGCATGATCTCACTTGGAAAAGTTATGTATGCTCAAAATCCCGTAACCTGGAATGTTACTGCAAAAAAAACCAGCGACAAGGTCTATGAAATACACCTGACCGCCACCATTGCCGCGCCCTGGCATGTCTATTCACAAACGACACCCGAAGGCGGGCCGGTAGCGACCACCGTTGCATTCGGTAAAAATCCTTTGGTAATCTTAGACAGTACCGCAAAAGAAATCGGAAAGCTGATCCAAAAACATGAGGGAGTATTTGGCGTGGATGTAAAATATTACGAGGGATCGCTTGATCTGGTGCAGGTGGTCAGGTTGAAAAGAAAGGTAAAGACGACGTTGTCGGGAAGTGTGACATTCATGGTGTGTAATGACAGGGAATGTTTGCCGCCCAAAAATGTGCCGTTTTCAGTGGTGTTGAAATAGATAAATGGAGAAAAAAGCGGGCTAAACCTCCCCTTTTGAGCGGCTGATACGTCTTATAATGGGTCACTAAATGAAAAAGATGGGAACGGAATATGACAACTTCGTTCCAAAGGCATCATACTTTAAAAAGCGAAGCTATGCAACCTGACTATCCGGGTAAAATCTTTTATGACAAACGCGGCAGCTATGTACTGCTTGTACTCGCCCTTTCGGCTAACGGATAATCCACTCTTTACATCAACATGAAGCTATTAACGTAGCGGTTCTGCCGTTTACAGGGAAAGCTATATCAACTACTACCATGAAACTGACTGTCTATACTTTAATTTTTATGATTTCTCCCAGCCTGTTCAGCGGCTGCGCGGAATCTATGGTGGCTGTGGCGCGGGTAGACCCGCCATCCACGACGGCTGATTATTCGGTGATCGTGCAGGTAGTGTCTTCCTGTTCTTACAGCGAAGTAGTGGATGCCGCCAATAGTGCCGGGATTTCCTCACAAATGGAAATTATAGATATGGACAGGTCTCCATTTGCGATAAAGATATTGCGGTTCAGATACGAGCAGGTGCGGCAAAAGGATATCTCGAAAGTCCAGCAACACCTGAGCCGTTGCCGTGGAATAGTTTCAGTTAGCATTACCAATGAATAGAATGTATGCGCGATAAAAAAAAGTTACGAAGATTACTTTGTTTGCTTGTGGGAATGGCGTTCGTTTCCTGTTTGAAAGCGCAGCCTGTCGGCTGGTCCGTTACGGCGCAAAAGAAAGCAGGCGATATGTTTACCATCACGGCTGTTCCGAGCCTGGAAAAAGGGTGGCATATATATGCTGAAAAGGACGAAGTGACAGGCATTGACGGAGTGCAGGTTCAATATGAAAGCGATGCTGTCTCCGCGGCCGGCGCACTCATCACAGACCGGACTACCGTAACCATTAAAGATTCGGTATTCGATAACAGGGCAGTGAAAGTATATACCGGCGATGTTCGCTTCAGCCAGGATATCCGGGTCACCGGCACAGGCTTACACCGGTTGCGCATTACCGTTAGCGGATTTGCAGCGAGTGGAAACGAATTCCAACCCTTTGAACAAACCCTGTCCGTACCGCTTACCGAAGAAACGGCAGGTGTTTCTTCGCAGGAGACATTAACGCTCAAAAATATTAACCTCGCTTCACCGATAGGTGAATGTGGCGGGGCTGCTGATAGCAGCTCCAAAGGAATTGCTGCTATTTTTCTTTTGGGATTTGCCGGTGGGCTGATCGCTTTACTTACGCCCTGCGTATTCCCGATGATTCCTTTGACAGTATCTTTTTTTTCCAGCCAGGCGGGGATCAGGCAAAGCAGGTCATAGCAAGGATTATCATAGCAGGCATAAAGAGTTTGGAAAAACTTCCAAACGCCAAACGCAATTCGGCATCCCTGTGACCGGCAAACATCCGGAGTATAAAAACAAGGATCTGATCGGTCTTCCCTGGATGGTAGCTTTTGCGCTTCGGAGGCAGGGCTGGTTTTTCAGGCAGGACATCATTTGGAGCAAAAGAAATTGTATGCCCGAAAGCGTAGGTGATCGCTGCACGCGCTCGCATGAATACATTTTTATGTTCTCAAAGAGCAGTAAATACTATTATGATGCGGAGGCTATCGGTACCGCTCCTTACGAAGAATCTGTCAAACGGTTGAAACGCGGTGTCGGCAAAGCACATAAATATGCCAAAGGCGCTCCGGGACAGGCCATGCAGGGCATCGCCAGAACCAGGCTTAAGCAAAAACTAAATCCAGCAGAAGCGCGTCCGTTCAGTACGCATGGCAAAAAATCTAATAGAAGGAGCGTATGGGAAATATCCATCAAACCTTTCAAGGATAAACATTTTGCGGTGTTCCCTTTGGAGCTGCCGACACTTTGCATCAAGGCGGGCAGCAGGATTGATGATATTGTTTTAGACCCTTTCATGGGAGCAGGTACTACCGCGCTTGCAGCGGCACTTTTACAGAGAAAATTTCTCGGGTTTGAACTCAATCCGAACTATGCCGCTATTGCCCGTCGCCGCATGAGAAGGGTGCTGGGACTATTTTATCCATCACCGGAATAAAGCAAAGAGCATGTTTACAAAGATGAAAAATATTGACACGGCATTTCGTTATACCAGGCTATTTAATTTGATATTCCTGGCAGGCTGTATTGTGATTTGTTGTTTCATGGCCTACAGTACCAGCAAAACGTTGTCGGAAAACCGCGGGAAAGTGTATGTGATGGTTAACGGCAAGCTGGTGGAAGCTCTTGCCATGAACCGGGATATTCCGGTAGAGATCAGGGATCATGTGCGCACGTTTCACACGCTGTTCTTTACACTCTCCCCGGATGAAAAAGCCATACAGGCACAGATCACCAAAGCCCTGTATCTCGCCGATGCATCCGCTCGCAGGCAATACCAGAACATGAAAGAAGCCGGTTATTACAGCAACCTGATATCCGGAAATATTTCGCAGACCATAGAAATTGACGGTATCGAGCTGGACATGAACACCGCGCCTTACCGTTTCCGGTGCAGCGGACGACAGATCATTACCCGGCCCACGTCGGTGCTTACCCGCAGTATTGTTACGCAGGGTTATGTCCGAACAGGACTCGTGCAAAGCGATAACAACAATCACGGCTTTTTGATAGAACGATGGGAGATCATCAGCAACCAGGATATTAAAACCAGCAGCCGTTAAAAAAATAACCATGTTTAAAATATTTAAAAGAAGAAGGGATAAGCCTTCCGTGATGTATGGGGTATTTCAAAAAATGGGAGAAGCAGTGGAGCGCAGGCAACGCAAAGCAGCGGATTACCTGAACCGGAGAACGGCGTCTCTTAGCAGGAAACAGCTAGCGATCAGTCTCGTATTGTTTTGCTTTTTGTTTGGAAGCACTTCTGCATATACAATATGGTATTCGATCCATTCTCCTTCCGGCGTGATCCGCGTTCAACCGGTGAGGGTTCCTGCTCACAGCATACTGCCAGACGAGAGGTTATCAAATGAAACAGAACTAACCAGCCGGCAAGTGAAGCGCTTTCTACAGTTCCGCCAGTACCTGGACAGCCTGCAACGAACGCAAAGTGGAAAGGAAATTTATGACAGCATTGCCCGCTACCGGCCGGGCCTGCTCGATAGCCTTGCATTTATTGAAGAAACATATCATCAACAATTAAAAAAACAAAGTGACAATGGAAAAAAGAAGTGAAGGAAGGCCGCAGCATTCTGCGAGGTTTTTACGGAAGCGAAAGTTTTTGTTGATAGTACCATTACTGGTTTTGCCGTTTGTTGTCCTGCTACTATGGACACTCGGATTAGTAGGTGATGTGAAAGGGAAAACTCCCCGGCAGACTACATTTCAGGGGTTAAACCTCAACCTGCCATCGGCAGCACCAGCCAGGGACAGTAACTGGAATAAGCTCAAATATTATGAGCAGGCAGACAGGGACTCTGCGAAGCTGAAATCACAATTAAAAAACAGTCATTTCTTTGATAGGGTTTCCGGTGAAGATAGTGATAAAGCAGAGGATCTGTCAGAGCAAGTCTATACGCGACCGTTGTATGACCCGGCTGGGACTGCGCATAAGACAGACCCTAATGAGCAAAAGGTTTATCAAAAGCTTGCCGGATTGCAAAGGGAATTAGACAAAGAGCCGAAGCAAGGTGATACTGTACCGGTGAAGCAAGCTGTATCTGTTAACCCGGATATTGACCGGCTAGAAGGCATGATGCAACAAATGACGCACGACGCGGGGCCGGACACGCAACTAACGCAGTTAAATGATATGTTGACCAAAATCCTGGACATCCAAAATCCGGAAAGAGTGCAGGAAAAGTTGCGGCAGCAGTCTGAGCAAAATAAAAAACAGGCTTTTGCTGTGCAGGCACCACCTGATGATGCGATCTCCCTGCTTGAAGCCAAACCTGGTTATACGGCTTTATTAAATCGCTACAACGCCGACAGTTTACCGGAAACGCCCAAGACGTATATATCCGCTAACCGGTTTTATTCTCTTGAAGAAGTAGCAGTAGAAACCGCAGCTCATCGTTCTATCCCGGCTTCCATCCCCGAAAACCAAACGCTGGTGAGCGGGGCAACGCTGAAACTACGATTGATGGAAGATATTTATGTTGCCGGTGTTCGGATACCGAAGGATCATTTTGTATATGGACAGGCAACCCTGAACGGAGAGCGCTTGCAGATCAGTATTTCTTCGATAGAATACCAGGATTACGTGCTGCCGGTATCGCTTACCGTCTATGATAAAAAGGATGGACTGCCGGGTATTCATATTCCGGGAGCGATTACCCGCGATGTGGCTAAAAGGTCAGCGGCGCAATCCGTACAGGGCCTCGGTACATTAAACATGCTTGATCCCTCCATTGGTGCACAGGCGGTATCCGCCGGTTTACAGATGGCGCAAAACCTGGCAAGCAAAAGTGCCAAGATGGTGTGGGTTACCGTTGAAGCCGGCTACCCGGTGTTACTCAAAGATGACAATCAAAAAGACAAATAATTTTCTAAACGTATAAATTTTCCATTGTGATGAAAAGATTATGTGCAGCAGGATTAATGGGATTACTTTTTCTTTTTAGCAGTACAGGCAGCTTTGCTCAAGATGGTGATGCATCGTCGACAAGCATCAAGCCCTATCAAATAGCGATCAGCTATAACCAAACAACAAACCTGATCTTTCCTTATGCTATCAAAAGTGTTGACCTGGGTAACGGTGCAGTATTAGCCCAAAAAGCAAAAGGCGTTGAAAACATCCTGCAATTAAAAGCCGGAAAAGAAAATTTCACGCCTACCAATGTATCGGTAGTAACAGCGGACGGCAGGTTTTATTCTTTTGTGCTGAGCTATGCTGAACAGCCGTCGCCGCTGAACATCAATTTTTCCGGGGACGATCCCATGCAGTTATCGGGGGAGCTTTCCAATGCACGGCAACTCGAACAGGAAGCATGCCAGGTGCTTGGTCAGTCCTGTTTCATGTATTTACAAAAAAGCGAACAGGCGCTCCGGCTGCAATTGCACGGCATATTTCTTTCTGATAATAACCTGTGGTTAAAGCTCCAAATAGGAAATGACTCGCAGATAGATTTCCAACCGGCGTATATGCGGTTTTTCCTGCGAGACAAAAAACGATCAAAGCGAACGGCGCTGAATGAAACAGAACTTTTACCGGTATACATGCCTCCGTTAAAGATTACAAAGGGGCTACGTTATTCGGTATGGACGATTGGCTTTAAACCTTTCACTGTTCCCAAACACCAGCGCCTGGTCATCCAGGTAGGCGATGAAAGCGGCGGGCGAATCGTGCTGCTACGCATTAAGAGCCGGATTTTTCTAAAGGCGCATAAGCTGCCCTCGTAAGTGAGAGATGACAACATCAAATTGAAAAGATCATGAAGATTCAGGGAAACGAAGCAGAGAAGATCAACGAAGTGCTGAAAGCGGCCATGCAACAGGGAGACAGGTATGTAAGTCTTGATACGGGTAAGGCGGATGAGTATTTCCGGGCAGACAGTATGGAATACTTTGGCACTACATCCGGAGTTAAACTGTACAACTACATAACAGAAAGGATTGACGGGAAGCACAGGGAAGCGCTACCCATCCTCCCATTGCAGGAACAGTTACAACGGAAAATGGAGCCGCAGCAAATAAGCAGGTCACCCGGAAGCGAACCAAAAGATATTGTCATTGATACCGGTATTATTCATTACCAGAAACGAGCACGCACAGAAGTATTTACAGAAGAGATCGGAAAGCAGCTCCGGGCACGCGGCATAAAGCCTGATATAAAAGAATTACAGGAGCATATCGCTAAAGATGATCTTCACTTTACGATTGGCGGTACGCTGCGAGAAAATGGTGCTGAAAAGCCATACACCATACATATAGAGCAAAACGAGAACAGGGCTTTTTTGATTCGGAACATACAACCTCAACAGACCTTTCATCAGGAAAAAGACAGCCCGATTATGATTAAAATAATAGACGGATCTCTGCTCAGAGAAACGGTGCGGGAAGTAAGAGAAATACTGCGGGCGGAACTGGAAAACGGAAATCGTTTTGTGTCTTTTCCTGCTGGCAGGGGAATTTTAGAGAAGGGGGAATTTAATTTTTTCAAGTCCTCTTTTAATGCGCTTCACCATGCTTATGAAAATACGACTGACCGCGATCAGTATATTGTCCGATCTACATCTGCAGTAGAAAAAAGTATGACCCGATTTCTTGAATCTGAAAAGGGGCAAAAACAGGACAAGCCAAAAGAAAACGAGCGGGAGGAAAAACCTAAAGCAAATGAACGGGAAGCGAAGCCTTCGCGTGACCAGGACAGATCCCGGTAAGCCATTATTTAACCGGCTAAAAGCAATGAAGTATGTATCTGAGGCAATTGATTGGTGGGCGGATTATGCAACTCGCAATAAAAGCCCACCGCTTTCAGGTGGTTGTAAACTACCCGCTTAAGTTAACGGTATGCACATTATAGGTGTTCCAAAGGAAGAGCAGTTGCAGGAAAGAGACGTTTCCGCTCACGACATGCTATCACTCGTCATGGCCATAGCGATGGCAGTTATGTATGGTCCGGTTGCAGCAGGAATATTTTGGGTGCTCGCAAATGTGAAAGAAGAAAAACAAACAGAAAATTCTATTGTCGTGAGAGTAGCAGCAAAAGAGACAGCAGATCTCAACCGGGAATTAAAAGATGCAATGCAGAAGGGTATGTATTATGTATCCCTGGATTTCGGTAAAGACGGACAACCCATGCGTACAGACACAATGCAGTTTTTTGCAACCAAACCAGAAGCGCAAGAGCATAATTATCTCAGACGAACGGCAGACAATGAGTACATGGTAGCTTATCCTATTCAGCCTTTGCAGCAACAGTTAGAGCGAAGGATAGAACTGCAGCAACTGACGGGATCACCCGGACAGGAGCCAAAGGATATTACCATTGACACCGGTCGTATTGTTTTCGAGGAAAGGGCAAGACGGGAAGTATTTACTGAGGAGATTAGCCGTCAATTGCGCGAGCGTGGCATACAGCCCAATTTAAAACAGCTCTCAGAAAATATCACAGATGACAAACTACAATTTGAAATAACCGGCAGCCGCAGGGAGCAGGGAGTTGAAAAACCGCAGGTTATCCGGATCGAACAGAATGAAGACAGGGCTTTTTTGATTCGCTCCATCGAACCACAGCAACAGCAAAAGATAATGGGGTATATGGAAAGTAAGGTACTGGAAGGAACCGTTCGAAGAGAAGATGCGCTGGAAATTAAAAATATGTTGCAGGAAGAAAAAGCAAATGGCAACCGCTTTGTGGCTTTTCCTGCAGAACCGGGTGGATTGAAGAAAGATGATCTTACCGCGTTTAAATCTTCATTCGCTGCCCTGGAACATGCGTATGAAAATTCGACTGACCGTGACCGTTATATCGTGCGCTCGATTACGGTCGTAGAAAAGGAAATCAACCACCTGCTCGAAAACAAAAAAGAACTGGAAAAACCAAAGGAAAATGAGCGGGAAGATAAGCGCTCACGCGGACAGGAAATATCCCGATAGATAATTTTTTACAATTAAAAAGCAGTGTGTATGTATCTGAGGCAATTGATTGGCTTTTTTATTCGGGCTAGCGGTGATCACCGCGTAGGTCCTCATCATGTAGCGTTGTATATGGCTTTGTTCCAGGAGTGGTGTATTCACAATGGAAAAAGTCCGGTGCCGGTAACACAGGCACACTTACGGCAGGTTGCAAAAATAGGTCGCACTACTTATCATAAATGCATGAAGGAACTGGAAGCCTTTGGGTATATCAAATATATTAGGTCTTATAGTCCTGTGTTGGGGAGTCTGGTGTATTTGGAGGAGTTGGACTAACGACAATCTGTAAGTTCATCATATCAGTTGAATACCGGTGAGTTGTTCAGTTTGAATGTGTGATTGAAAATGTGAAGCATGGAAACAACTAACGTGAAGTCAATTTTGGTTATTCCTATGGAAGAATGGAATGCCGTGAAAGAGGAGATTAAGCAAATTGCAGAAAGGTTGGAACAGTTGAATATGGGTAGCAGAGGATCTGGCTTGGTTAAGTCACCCTATATTACTGCAAAGGAATTCATGGCGGCAGTCAGGATTTGCCGATCTAATTTTGACAAACTTGTTAGCCGTCGAAAAATTATGACACTGAAAAAAGGCAGGAAAGTATATGTGGTGGCAAGTGAGGTGGAAAGGTATTTTAGGGAGGTAGAGGTGTAGAGAGAGATACATTTAAATGTGCCTCAGCCTATTAAAAAAACTCTGACAATAATTTGTATTGTGAAAAGATTTCATATCTTCATGCTTACGAAGTTTAGTTACACTTTATGAGAAAAAAAATCTCTTCAAATTCCAATACTCAATTGGTACAAAGCTCAGGTACATGGGGAGTTGGTAAAGTAGATGTAAATAATCCTTCAGTTAAAAAAGGAATAGTAGCTGCCAAAGAGCTCAAAGCTCAGATTTTTATTCAGCAGAATCTCAATGTTGAGTCTTTGAAGCGCATGATCAGGCTCTAAATAAAATCTGAACGTTGTTTTGCCTACAAGAATTTAATCGAGAAAATTTTGCAGAAGCGCTCTCTAATCGCTTTACACCAGCGGATACCATCCTCAGGAAAAAGCATTTTGAATACCTGATGAAATATCTCGGTCCGGCAGATAAGGGACTCGGCGCAAAAATAATTCTAATTGAAGATCGGTATATCAGTAAAGATTTTTTACATGACTATGCTGCATACTACGCTCTTTGTTTTGAAAAGTATGACAAGGAGTGTAGGCGGATCCATCTATTTAACCAAGTTTTCACTGAAGAAGAATTTAAGAATGTACTACTGAGTACTGATGAAGGTGTAAAAGATTCATTTTGGTCTCATTATCTAGGAAACATTGTAGTTAAACCTATCCCAGTTACTGTAATAGGCACAACTATACTCCAAACATATACTCATGATGGTGAGTTTGGCAGAAATTATTGGGGTCTGAAAGATTACTCTATAAATGTCTTTGGAACTAGGCGAACTATTCGGTCTTTGGTATTTCAGGAGCAAGACAAAGTTCTTGCGGCTTGTGCCACCACTGCAATCTGGTCTACACTCAATAAGACATTCCCAGACTATCAAACAGCCTACAAGTCACCCAGTCAAATTACCCGTGAAGCTGATAATACTTCGCATGATGGCAGTCGTCTTTTCCCAAATAAAGGGCTAGATATCCTACAGATTTGTCACGCAATAGAACAGTCAGGCTTGGTTTGTGAAGTATTGAACAACGGAAACAGAACACTAGCACATAAGGGAGAACCAGGAATAAAAAATTCGTATTTAAAAGAGATTGTGAGGGCATATTCCCCGGTTGGAATTCCTATTATACTTATTATAAAGATTTCAGACTATAAAGACTTACACGCTATTACTCTCGTTGGGCACCGACATAATGGCCCTTTTCTTGCAGAGGACGATTCTCCACTGATTTCGATGGCTGACAATATCGATAGATTATACGCTCATGATGATCAATGGGGGCCTTTTGTTCGCATAACTTTCGCTGGGAATGAATGTATAATAACTCCCTGGAATGAAGAACTGGGCATGAAGGAAATAACCAATGAGAATGAGCAATGTAACAAAGAAGAAGTTAATGCGAACAATGATAATGATGGTGTTTCAATTCAGAGTACAACAGAAATTGAGCAACAATTTATAGAACAAGATACTTCGATTCCAGTGACTGTAAATGTTACAGACGTTATTCTTAGCTTATATCCTAAAATACGTATATCATATTTAGATATAAAACCTGTCGCACTCGGCGTTTCCGGCATTTTTAGAGAATTTACAAGGGGTATGTACACTCGTGGCTTAACTTGGGATATAAGGTTATTATATAGCGAACAATACAAGGCAGAGATCAAGAAATTAAACCTGAGTGAGAATCTCAAATTGGATTTGATAGCACGGTCAATGCCTAAGTTTATATGGGTTGTAACTTCATATACAGGTCTGGAGAGAATTTCTGATTTCACATTTGATGCCACTGGGGTTCGCAACGCGATGAATGGATTAGAGGTACTTACTTTCATTGAGGGAATGAGAAGTCCTTTGCATTTGTTCATTAATGCCAATAGGGAACTTTTTGATGAATATTACAATGATGAAAATGCTCCAAGATATTTTGATTGGCTTCTCAGTAGCACAAAATAGTTGTCGCTATTTGTCCACCTCGGTTAATACTTGCACCATTCAATTTTTCCCTGTCTTAAAAAATAATGGCTTTTACACCCTGTTGTACGACGTACGGAAGGTATAAGTGTTATCCTGGCTTTGTCCATCCTATATCGCCAGTTGGGGCGAAAAGTTGGTATCAGATTTAAATGGACTATTTCCTTGCAACCACAAGGACATTCCATGGCAGCTTGCCACGGAACATCCAGATGTGTCTGCAAATACACCGTTTTCGAATGCAATTTTTCTGGCAAAATTTGCACCTTTCTAATTCGATATCGATTATGTTTCCTTTTTAAAATTCTTCTCAATGCAGAAATAAGTTTATTCATTATTACCCAGTTCAATGTAATCCAGCAAATTATTTACATCGCCGCGTCCTAAGTTTTTTGAGAAAAATTGGCATGGTACGGGATGACTCTCCAAAAAAGTTTTTCCGAGATGGAAATGGATACGAATCGCATCAGCTTCAGAATTTTCTATGAACCGATATTTATGAATTCTGGCCAGCATCTCATTAACCGCGTATGCCGCCACCAGCATATTAATCGTAATTACAGCAGGTGTATCTTCATTGACAACTGCCAGGTACTGGTTTCTTTCATAAGCCTCTTTATTGAAGCGTTTAAAAGACTCTGCTTCCAGTTCCTGAATTGTATACTGACCTCGACTTAACAGGCTAGAAGAACCGGGTGTAATGAAATGAATTGAACCATATATACCATCAATGTACCCCGTCTTATCCGCATCTAGTTTTACACCTAAATCGATCACTGGAATCAAATAATAGCTGGATATAAGGTTTAACACATGTCTTCCTTCAACACCATCAAAACAACCAAATAGCAGGTCACATGTCGACAGTTCTTTCACAACTTCTCTGTTAACTATATTTTTTGCAAATGAGGTCACAGTTGTTCCAAATCCTACTTTCTTAATCTCTCGCTCAATTATTTCTGTTTTGTTTACCTTATTAACAGCATCATCCATCGTTGAGGAAATTATCCGGTTGAGATTGTGAAGGTCGATATAGTCCGGATCAACTACCACCATATGCCCGACTCCATAACGTTTCAATTGTTCTATAACAGGGCTTCCCGTCCCAGAGCAACCAACAACCCCAATCTTCATTCGGCTAATCTGATCTATTGTTCCTTTACCAAATGCCTGCAAATTGCGTTTCTGTAACGCTTCATCAATGGGTTTAGCCAGATCATATGACCATTCCAATATTTCCGGGCCTGCCACCGCAATTCTGTCTATTGCCTTAGGCAAGAGATCGGGACCGAAAAATCGGCCAAAAATTCGTCCACCAGGAAGCATGATACAGCTTGCCTGTAGATTTTCATTTTGTGTCCAAGCAAATGTGTGCTCAAATAATTCATAGTCTGAAATATCGTCGTATTCCGAAAATGCTTCTCCTCCTCCAGGATGACAATGAATTTTCAAAATGGAAAGATTTTCCGCAGCGGCTCTTTTCAGAAAGGAATTAATGATTTCTGTTTGCCAGGTAACCCGAACTGAAGTACGAATGGAACAGGCGCTGTAGGGAATCGGAAGTACCTCCATCACAGATAAGGTATAAATGTCTTTATGCTGATTTACTCCGCACAGCGCAACAGCCACAGCTTCTTTATCATCGCCAGGGAACAGGTGCGCTCGCACCTGTTCGTAATGTTTAGATGAAATTCTTAGTCTGTTCATGGCTTATTGATTTACTTCTTTTGATAACCAATTATTTACCAAGAACAAATGGGTCGCTATATTGTCAACTCCAGGAATCCACTCATTAGCAGCCCTGTGCCTTGACCATCGTTGGAAAATACGTCCATCGATATCACAGGAAGTTAATGCCATGATGGATTTACCTGAAACAAGTTGCAACGCGGGATAAAAGTAAGCCATATCAATTTGAGCAGCCGGATAGCTCGGCGGGATAATAAGTGCAACTTGCACTTTACTCACATTATATCCTGGAGGTACCAGAAAATCATGGATGATAAGACAGTTGCCATGATTAGAAAGCAAAGTCTCCCAAGGGAGACTTTGTGCATTAAGAAATGATTGATCTTCTATAGGTAAAACGAATTCACGTTTGCCATCTCGTCCTTCTGTCTGACTTTTCGGCTGCAGCACAAAATGTAAAATGCATGGTTGTTGTAAATTAACTACCTCATCCTTGCTGATTTTAACTGGGTTAGCTGAGTTGCTGTAGAAAACAAGTACGTCCCATCGATCAACCTCCTGTTTTCCTCCGAGCCGAATGATCTCAGATTGAGGCAGGTAAGGTGAATTAACAATGTGATACTTATTCTGGATTTTCACTCTGTACTGCTTTGCCACAGGCGCGGGTTTACAATTTTTACCCAACTCCTCAATGTCTGCAAGCGGTACCCATGGGCGGCTTACAAATTTCATCCCTGTGCATACCATTTTAATCGGTACATCCAGTAACCATGCGTATACTTTTTCCGGTTCATCACGAAAAATTTGAACCAAGTATTCTTTTTCATGATCAATTGCGGCTTGTTTTAAAATTTGCAATGGAGGCATAGCCGTCTGATCCGTAGTTTCCGGCTGATCATTTACCTGGTAATTAAAAATTACAGGCTCCATGGTGCGAAATTTTTCAGCACCTATGTTCCGGAGGTCAACTTTTTCGTTTGGCCGTAAAAGTCGAAAGTCACAGCCTTCAAGGCCTTGCCAAACAGAATAGCAGGAAACAGGAGATTTGTCTGCTTTATTAAGGATATCCTCAATATTTACTTGAGGTTGTTCGAAATGGAAAAGCTTGCCGTCAATATAAACGGGATAATTGTTGTGCGGGTTACCGCCTGGAATTAAAGAATTCATTTTTAAACTAATTAAAAAATTAAAGAAATAAATTACCATCGAAAGCGATTCTTTCGATTGAGTTGGAAATCAATTTTTTACGACCTGATGGACGCGGCTTTAATTTTTTTTAGATTTGTTAATTCCAGAACAAGAACCCGTGAAGACTTGCATTTTTAAAAGGGAAGCGCTAATTTCGTGTTGCGAAGACTAAATTAGTTGGGCGGCTTGCGAAGCCTCCTGCCTTTTTTAAAAAATTAAGCCAGATGGGGTAACCCTTCTGGTTTTTTTGTTTCTAACAGAAACAAAAAAATCGCAATGTAAAGATAGAACAATGGTTTAATATTGCCAAATGTTTTTTTTGTTTAATTTTACAAACATTTCTTGCCTGATAATTAATTTCTTATTAGCTTTGCAGTGCCGATCGAAACAATTCTCATGAACTTAGCTCAAGAACAAGCCTTCTACATCAAATTAGGTAATAACATCCGGGACCATCGCCTTAAAGCAGGGATCTCGCAGGAAGTATTGGGGGATCAATTGAGTTTGACTAGGTCATCTATAGTAAATATAGAAAAAGGAAGGCAGCGCCCTCTAACCCACACGTTGGTAGAGATTGCCCAAACATTGAGAGTGCCGTTACTTGAATTATTACCTTCGACAGAAATCAAGGAATTGACGAGTGGCAAGGTTGTTGCGGCTTCCGCTAATTTAAATATTATTGGTGGGCATAATCAGGTTGACAAGAATACAGAAGCTGCCGTAAAGCAATTCGTTTCCTTTATTAAAAAGGACCAATGACTATAAAAAATATTATAAAAGCCGCTGAAGAATTATTACAATCCTTCGGGGATGTTAGTCTACCTATTCGGGTAGAGGACATTGCTCGGGGATTGGGGATTAAGGTTTTGGCGTATCCGCTTGAAAACGATTTGTCCGGCGTTTTAGTTATTGAACCTGAGAATGTGACTATTGGGTACAATCAAAACGAATCAAGAGCTCGCAGAAGGTTCACAGTTGCCCATGAACTGGGTCATTACAAACTTCATAATACAAGACCTAATTCAAGCCAAGTTTTTGCAGACGATAAGTTTTTGGTTCTTTTCAGATCACAGAATGTAAATGAAGATTCGGAAGAAGCGCGTAGGGAATTCGAGGCTAATACTTTTGCAGCGGCATTATTAATGCCTGAGTCGCTTCTGCTCCAAGAGATACAGAATTTAGAATTTGATCTTGGAGATGAACGCACTATAAAGGAACTCTCCCGGCGCTTTGAGGTGAGTACAACTGCAATGTATTACCGGTTGTTAAATTTGCGACGAGTATAATTGTGGAATGCCGAGGTAGACTGTTTTATATTTTAGTAAATCGAATGGTAGTAAATAATATCATATTTTTATCGTGATAATCATCCGATAAAAGAGATCAAAAAGTAGGGTTTTACGAATTCTTTTACGGTTTTTGAGATAATAGTTTGAAACTCAATACAAGCCTATCCCCTGAAGGGGGAGCTTAAAAATCAATAACTTACAAAGTCGCCATTGGCGACTTTTTCATTTTTGCCAGTAATTTGCCAGTAGCTAAGGCAACTTTGAAACAAAGAGCGGTTACGCCATAAAGTTACTTCAATTTATGCTGACTTATCTTCCTTCCCCGAAAAGTATCAGGGAAAATAGATACGGCGCCTCCTACAATCCCCATATTTCATCTTTTATTTTGTTCCTTTAATATCTTGGCAAAGTCTTCCTTACATTCCTTTGAACAAAAGCCGTAAACTTTTCCATCTAACACGAGTGTATCTGCGGCTGTTTCGTTATTTACCGGCATGTGACAAATTGTATCTCTTTTAGATGCAAACCGGATGCCTTCAAATCCTCTTTTGGAAGTTTCTGTCGGCATTTGCATCACATGGGTTTCTTTGTTATGAATATTCCCTTTGTCGCCTGCATTACAGGCTGTAAATATTGTTAATAAGAGAGTGTATGTTATTTTAGTTCTCCTGTTCATTGTTTTCCTTTTATTTATCTAAATCAGTTTATTTTTAATGAACATCTTGTCATTGAGGAAGAAAATATTTTACAGCTTCCTGATTACTTTCCAACAAATGAGCTGTCACTTAACGTTTTCATAAAGGCGATAAGATCTTCTTTCTCCTGTTCCGTTAGCGGTATCCTGTTACCGTTCTCCTTTAAAACAGGATCAAGATTGTCAGCATCCAAAACACCATGATCAAAATAATCCAAAACAGATCTCAAAGTAGGAAACTGACCGAAGCTGCCGTAAGGCGCTGTATATTCAATATTTCTTAAAGAGGGAACCCGGAAGCTCATATAGTCCGCAGGAACCCCTGTTACCCTGGCCCGTCCCGCCTCATCGGTGTTAGGATTCAAAGGGAAACCGACATTTCTAAAGCTCTGGTCGGTAAACAATGCGGTGCTGTGACAGTTCCCGCATTTATGCTGAAAAGTCTGATAACCCCTTGCCTCGCTTTCCGTGAATACCTTGCCTTCGTTTCGTTGTACTTTGTCATATTTACTGTTGGCAGAGATCAGTGTATATCCGAATTGCGCAATGCTTTTATATATCCTTTCCGGGCTTATATTTTCATCGCCAAATGCTTTTTTGGACAATTCTTTGTATTCCTTATCGTCATTTATTTTACCAATAACTTCCAAAATAGAAGAATTCATTTCTTCGTGCGTGATGATGGGAACCAATGGTTGTTTTTCCAACTGGAGGATCTTTCCGTCCCAGTTATAAAACTGCATGAATGCCATGTTTTGAATGGGCGGTGTGTTGCGCAGTCCCACCCGGCCGTAAATCCCTATTGCCAGGGCATTGTTATCAGCAAAAGCATTTGATTTATGGTGACAACTGGCACAGGAAATAGTATTATCCGCGCTGAATCTTTTTTCATTAAAAAGCCTTTCGCCTAAATCAACTCCGTATTTTGTAGGCTTATTTGCATTTACGGCATTATTTAGCGCAGGAAAATCCGGGGGAATATTCAGCGACAGCTCCGGATTGTCATAAGGCTCCGGCTGAACAATATCATCCCTGTTGCAGGATAGCAACAGGAAAAGGATTGATATAATGCCGAATACTTTTTTCATCCTGAATAACACTGACTAAAAAACTGAAAAAGAGCCGCCACGTCTGTGAACTTCAGGCGGCTCTTAGCAGTATGTTAATTTTCTACACTGTCTATGGAAAACATCCCGGTAATATCGCTTGACCCATCTCCGCCGAGGTTGTCAACAAACTTTGTCATTTGAACGGCGGTATGAATATTAGGCGTAGCATTGTCATTCATTCCCGTTCCTGATGTCAGCTTGATTGTATTGGTCTTTCCGCTCAACAGTTTGTCAAAATCTGCCTTGATGGTGATCTTAGGGGCATTGCGGCCTACCACAGCATTGCTGGTAAGATTCAGGGTAATATCCCTGTAAGCGTCAACGCCTTGTGTATATGCTCCTTCTTCTCCCTCTACGGTGCTTCCGGTGTGGATGGACATTTCTTTATTGTCGTTGTCATAAAACCCTTCCAGCTTTGTAAAACGGTATCCGGTTCCCCATTCCCACATCATTTCAGTTTCATTCGCGCCGGCAGTTGCATAAAACGTTGGAAACTTTGCCTGGTCTAAAGTGTTCAATTCCTGCTTAACGCCTAAGCCGAATTTTATTTGTTTGTATTCGCCTGAAGGTATATTGCTCAGGGTATAATCCAAAGTTTCTGTCTTTGCCTGGTTTACAACCGTTGCGCCTTTATCCAGGTCGTTGATGTTATAAGGGATTTCAGTGCCGTCTGCTTTTATAAGACGGATATTGCTTATCACGTACTTTAATTCCGAAAAGTGATGCACCTGTCCTTCGGCAGAAGTGTTTGCTGTAGCAGTAGTGGAGGTAGCATTGCCAAGCACAATGGTATTGCTTTTGAACGTGTTATTGAAATGCAGGGTAACATTGTTGGCTACCGGATCTTTATCATCCTTGCTGCAGGATATTAATGCCGATAAGACAAGGGATAGTAATAAGTATTTTTTTAAGGTCTTCATTTCTGTTTTTTTAAGTATTTGAAAATTTATCGTCTAATGATCATTTTGATTAAGCCATAATAGAAAGTCAACCAATAGGAGGCGGTACAAATATTTCCCTGTAAGGCGATATATACAGGGTTTCTTTATGAATAGATGTTTTATTCTGTATATCAACTATTGGATTTGTTACTTCTAATACTGCGAATGAGACAGGGAATATGTCAATCTTTGGGTAATTACTGATTGCAGATGACCCGGAATTTTCCGTTTCCTGTAATTCTTTTTTTAAATGACATGTTCCGTGGCATTGCAACTCGGGTTTGTTTTTATTGATACAGAACCTTTGCTCTATCGCGTCCCGGTTCAGCTTAAAGTGCATGATAATTATCGCCTGCTGAAAACCTATCAGCAAGGATAACACCATCAACAAAACACTATATACGATTTTCATTTTCTAAAAGCTGAATTTTAAAGAAGTGAAAATATTACGACCCATCCTGGGTATATTGCCCCAGTCCGCATAAGTGCTGTAGTATTCATTCAATAAGTTTTCCGCACCTGCCTGCAATACGATTTTACAATTTTTGATGTTAAAGCTGTAGTTCGCAGAGACATTCAGGATCATATAAGCAGGTGTTTGATCTTCGCCATATTCCGGGCTGAAATTTCTTTGTGTAAAATCTCCATTCAGCGAGGTTTGGATACCGAACTTTTTATACATAAAATGAAGGGAGGTTTGATAGCTCAGCGGGCGAATGAACGGCAGGTTTCCATCCTTATCATCCGTTGCGCGTGCATAAGTGAGCATACCCTTCCAGTGTAAATGCTGCAGAATATTATAATTGGCGTTCAACGCTATGTTGAAAATCCTGGCATGGTTCAGTGAGGTGTACCCCTTCACCCCAACCGACTGGTAATTCATGGGGCTTCCCAGGCTTAAAATTCTTCCGATGATATAGTTCTGAATATAGAAGTAATTCGCTTTGGCTTCTATACCCATCTTCTCATTTTTAAACCCGGCGCTTGCATTGGCTTCGTAAGAAATTTCGTTTTTGAGATCGGGGTTGCCGATATAATCGTAACGGTCAAAACTATTGTAGATATAATATCCGTAACCTTCCGAAACAGAAGGCGCTCTGTGCCCATACCCGGCTCCGGCAGAAAAGTCAAATTGCTTAACAGTCAACTGGTAGCTGGCATGCAAGCCTGGCAAGACCCTGCTTTTTTCCTGTGGTGTTCCGGGATGGAAGATCCAGTTGAACTCCACATATTTGGAACGGTTGTAGTTATAGCCCAGTGAACCGCCGAGATTCAACCGGCTGTTCTCCGAAATATCCCAGGAATTATTCATGGCAAGGCTTGTAAATTTTGTTGTAACCCAGGGCCAACTATATGCAAACATGGTACGTTTACTCCTGTCTTGCGGATACATACGCATCTCTGCAATGGAGAGGTTGTTGTACGCGTTCAGTTGAATCTCGGCACTGTAGTCTCCACGCTTCAAATTGGCCCGGGAAACCAATCCGTAAGTAGTGCTCCATCCCGGCATATCCATGTGAACCAGGTTCTCCGGGCGTTTGGTATCGTCCATATAATGTTCTACCGCATTGTAATATACCTTGGTGTCCCAGACTCTTATCAGTCCGTGCTGAAATAATTGCTTGTAGGAAGCCGATGTAATGAGCGCCCGGGAAAGCCAAAGATCCATAGGGAGCGCGGGAAATCCTACATTGTTTGCCTTATCAAAAATAGCATCCACTCTTACTGCGGAGAACGGGCTGGTTTTATAGGCGAGGCCTACAGAGGTATTGAATTTATTGTACTGCGAATGGGTTACCTCATTATTATTTCCATCATAATAATTGCCCGCTTTCCGGAAGGAAATGCTTCCGTCCACTACGAATTTATCGCTCGAATAAGACAGGTTTCCCAGGTTAAAAAACTGTTTGTTATTGAACTCGAAGCCGGTTTGGTAAGCGCCGCTGTATTTCTTTTCAGGAGTAAATGGTGTACTCTTCCTTTTCAGATCAATGCTGCCTGCAACCGTTGCCCCATGCAGGCTTCCTTCCTGGCCGGATTTAATATCAATGGTAGAAAGATTGTTGCTTTCCACATAGGAAGTGATCGGATCCATCTTATCCGTGCATGCACCAAAAACATGCATACCATCAATCGTTATGGTAGAGCGCTCTGTGCTCATGTTATTAAGCAGGGGCTCCCACGCATAAGCGCCCCGTTTTATAAAGCTGATATTGTCTGAAGATGCTAAAAACTCATCTACCGAAACTGCCATTTTCATTTCAGTCTGAATTTTCTTTTTGGCAAGGGCAGTTACTTTTACTTCTTCAAGCACTTTGGCAGTGTCGTTTTGCGCTTGCGGATTTTGAGCATTTGCATTCATTCCAAGAAAAAGAATCCCAAAAACCATACTTAGTTTCTTCATAAATCTTAGAATAAAATATCAATATATAGTTCACTCTTCACGCCTTCCACGCCCGGCGTAAAATCGGTTGGCACTTCGGTTCCTTTCAGGATCTTCCCATTCTGGTTCAGCATGATGAAGTTCAGTGTCCAGTTTCCCGTCATGGTGTAATTGACAACACCGTGGTACAAACCATCGTCCTGCTGCGTCAGATCTTTATTATTGATCGAAGAATGATTTCCCATAGAAGGCTCGGGCATCCTCGGGTCTAACTGCAATGTATAATCGCTGACTTCCGAATAGGAGAATTGCGAAGGATCAGGAAAGCTCCCGGATGGAGGGCTTGTTGGTTCGTTGAATTTGTATATGCCGGCAACCAGTTCGTTTTCGGCAACTTTCGGCTTTTGTGGAGCTACTAACGCGATGAAGTATTGCTCACTATCTTTTCCTGTAAAAGTTGTCATGTTCAGGTTTTTGTTAGTCTGCTCCTGAACAGTAATAGCTTGCTTAACCGAATGGCTTTGATTGTTAATGGTGAAGCTGATATATAGTTCCCAGGTTTCGTTTGTGCCGCTTTCACCGGTAAATACTGCATACCCCGGAAAATATTTGTCATCAGCGTTGTAAACCAAATTGTATCGGTGAGGACAAGAAGCCCTGCTACCATCTGCATTCGTCATAACTGGCAAAAAAGTTACGGCAGGAGCATTTATATTTTCATTGGTGTTAGCCCCCGAGATCTTCAACCGGATTTCATTATACCCTTTATAAAAAGTTCCGTTCAGCGCTTCAATGCTGATATGATAATCATCAATATTGATAGCAGCAGCTTCTTTAAACTCGTAATGTTCTGTAACTACCATATTTATCTCCGCTTCATAATCCGTTTTTTCTTTGGTACATGACATCACAGATAGGCACACCGGGATAAGAAAAAATATCGCTTTTTTCATTGTTGACAAAAGTCTGGTGAAAAATAACTGACAGGCAGCAGGTCGCTGTAAGCGCAGGCAGTCCTTAACCACATCAAATTATATACAGGAAACAGGTAAGCGGGAAGAAAACGAGGTCGTCAGCATATATGAATATGTTGATGATGCGTGGCGTGTAAGGCAACCCTTACACACTATTGCATAAAAAGGTTTTCACCGCTTAAAAACAAGAAAATATTAGCAGTATTGCTAACCCTGCAATGTTGCGGGAGGCTTTACCAGCTTAGCAGTAAACAGGAATGAATACAGGTGATTGTAGTAGGAAGGAAATTGTATTTTATTGGTCATTAAGGAGCGATCATAGTCTATTAGTGGCATTGATACAGGAGAAAAATAAACGACTTCAGACTGTAATTGCTTCAGGATATTGTCCGCATTTTTTTCGTTTTCCTCCCGCTGCATTTGCGCCAGTTTACAATGGCCATTACATTTTAATTGCGGGCGATCCTTATTGACGCAGAACAATTCAATAAAGAAGGCTTTGTCATATTCATAAACAGTATAAAGAATAGAGGTTTTCATTATGCTCAAAAGCATGATGAACATCACAAAAACACTCGCTATTTTGGATAACTGTTTCAAGCAAATAAGACTTACCTACGCGATAACTTGCGCAAAGGTACAAAAAACCGTTCTCATCACCCTGCAGGATAAACAATATATTTAGCAGGCTAATGTTGTCGCTTCAAAAGTAAAAGTAAGCATACGCTATATCAAGCAATATGACAAACGACAGTGGTAGAGATGATATCAATAAGGCTTTGGAACAAACGTCATCGCTAAGTAAACGTCTGGATTGCCTCCCACATAGCGGCTTTAGTCTTAGCTGAAAGGATTATACTGTTTATTATGTGCAACAAACGAATATTACTCAAAAGCCCCTCTTTGGCTATTCTTCTTTGGGCAATTCTACATCATTGTAAAGTACTTCCAACAGCTCACAGGGATTTACGCCTATTGCTATCGCTATCAGGTAAAGCTCTTTCGCCCTTAAATGACTGCGCTCGTTTTGTGTAAGGTCGTTCATTCGGGCTTTTGTTAATCCCGCTTTCCTGCCGGCTTCTGCCTTATTCACAGATCTTTGGGCTAAGTATAATCCGAGTTTGGTCATTGATTATCAGCTTTTTCTATACTGTTGTTAGGTTTAAAGATATAAAAGAGCAAAAAAAATATACTTACACATACTCAGATGGTTGTTTTTAATGTACTTTAGTTATGTTTTTCTATACTTAAGGTCAAAATAAACATACCGAATGAGAGGCTTGTCCAGATATTTTTCTTCTAAACTTTAACGCCATGAAAAAAAATCCAGCAAAAAAGTAGCCAGCAAAAAATCTGAACCAGAACTAAAATGGCAAATAGGCAGCTATGCCCGCCAAGCAGATTTTCGCTTCCATTTACCATATCAATTTCTTCTACTGTGCAGACTAATGGATGTAACACCTGAAGGGTGATTCGGGACTTTACCGATAATTTAGGCTGCGGAAGTTGGAACAGAGAAGGCCGGGATAGAATTAAAGAACATCTGATCAATTATTTTATTGCGCATGGCTATGGTCAGCATCATTACAATGAAAATGATATCCGGGAAATGTTTAAGGAAATGGATGCAGTGGGCAGGCTATTCCCGAGGGATGGGAAAATGGAATTGATTGACCTGTATGCAGAATGGCGCGAGAAGCATCACAAGTATTGGTTCAAAAAATGATTCAGAAAGCCTCGGAGAAAACTATAAGTTGTGTATAAGTGTGCGAATACTATTTTTCCTTTTCCTCTAGTGTTGGGCCATCTTATGCTTCTGATTTCTTTAGAAGCAACTCAAAACATTGCTTTGTATGATGTGAAACCTGTTCTATGTAATGGTCAAAACTTTTCCTGGTTACGATGTCAATCCAGAAATAACTGATTCCGTATAAATCCGTTTGTAGTAATCTTGCATAGTCAATTTTTGAAATATTTCCTTCGCTCTCCAATTTCCATAAACTACCATCTATTACTAAAACCGGATGGATATAACAAATATGCGACAGATAATTATTGAGGCATTCAAATGCGGAGTTAACCGGCGTTTCTGCTTCTTTTGTTTCGATGTAGAACTGAAGATCAGCTAACATATTATCCAGATGCCTTTTTCGTATTGATTTGTTGACAGTAATTAGTTCCTGGAATGACCTCCATACGACTGAATTATTTAATTCTTTAACTGTACCCAGATTGGTTTCCCTGAAAGAATAAAAGCTGTCAAGCTCTGTAAAAAACGAATATTGAAATTCGCTGAAAACCCAAGATTCCTTAGGGTAAAAACTTTCTCTGACCATTTCAAACAAGCGGTCTGTTTCCTGATCAGAAAGACCTGCCTCCCGCAGGGAACTAAAAAGCTTACTGTTTTTCTCAATATGATCGCCGAGCCAGTCCTTATCCAACTCAGACGAGATAAAACGGTCCGAATTTGAAAATAGAATATGGTAATTGCTGACAGATTTTGATTCAACTAATAATTGTATATCATAGGTGAAGCCTTTATTTTTAAGTTCAAGTCCCAATCTTCCAAATACATCAAGCTCTCTGAACTTACCCGAATCCGAATCCTCATAATAGGGATTATCAGTAACAGACCAACCCAGTGTTTTCATTTTGGCCGATATTCGCATTTCATCCAACATGGATATAGCTGCCTGACAATTCTTTATTTTTTCCGAAATGTCTCTCTCATTTATTTCTTCCATATGAAGTTATTGTGTCTTAATTGTGATTAAGTTAAAAAATTATTATTTTAATTATTACAACCGTATTTGTAGTTAATCCGAAAGTGTAGTTTACATAAATTTTCTCCTCTTAAATGCTTTAGTGTCGGTTTGATTCAATTCGAACCATTCCCCATTTTTTCTTTTGTCATTAAACCGGTTATGCCAATAGGCCTCTATCCCAACAGGGTCGTCTGTACTAATTGAATGAATTACTTTAATGGTTTCAGGTAGCTGTATGGACAATTCGTATTGTCTTCTTGCAATTGAATTAGAACGCCCTATTTTGTAAAATTTTCCTGATTTAATTAAATAGACCGCACCAATAATTAAACCACTTTCTTTTTCTCTTTTCGAGATGTCTGGAAGTTGCAGCGCAGAACATATTTGAACTATATCGGAGTACTCATATTTATTGTCACAAAATGCAATAAGTTTTTTAATGAGTATCTGTTTATTTCCAACTCTACTAAAAACGGTATGAGCAGGAAATCTTTTGTCTTCCCTCGCCTTTATTCGTATCTCGCCAGTTACAGGATAATATCCTAATTCTCGAATTAATGATATCAGCTTTTCAATTATATATTCTTCAGGGTATGCTTTATTAAATTCATTTGCAGGAAGGTCTGCTTCTCTAAGAGCGTCTGACCATCTAACCCAATACTTTCCATACCAGTCTGTTTTTTGAATACCTGACTTCTTTGAAAAGCGTGCGTGCCCAAGCGATTTTCCGTTCACAGTTCCTACTCGTTTAATTTCTGATAGTATGAGTTCTTTAGTCATGTGGCTGTATGTATTATTTCTGCTCAATGTACTTACTCCAAGAACAAATAATTACTATACTTCTTTTTCAAAATAACTCCGGTAGCTATCCTATAAAAAGCATTAGTGTCTAAGATACAAAATAGGGGCAAGTCCTTACTGTTGGTTTTTTAGCAAATCAATTAAATACTTCAGCAGGAAAAATCCATAAGTAGCGATAATGATATATAGTATCCACCGCAAAACGGTTCCATAATATTCCTTTGCGCCATGCTCGGGGAAAAGTAAAATCCTCTTTTCCTGTTTTACTTCTGCTGGGCGGGCATGGATCAGTTTTTTTAATTCCTCTATCCTTTCCTCCAAATTTTTTACTTGTTGAATGCCGGGTATTCCCGAATGCTCTTTTTTTGATTCTTTAATATACTCGTTTACTTTAGCAATGCATTCTTTTACATTCGCTGCAAGCATGCTTATGGCTTTGGTGTTGGCTTTGTATTCTTGCGAAAATTCATTGAGCACCATCAGCACATTTTCTTTTTCTTCTTTGTTCAATTTACTGTTGTTCGGTTCCATAGCTCATTCGTTTTATTCATAAAAAGTATTAGATTTTGGGCTTTCTCCGCTTCTTTCTTTTATGAGCTTCCTTCAATAGCTCATAGTTAATAGCGTTATCCTCCGGATATTCGGGTTTCAATAAGTCGGATATAATACCGCCGATACCTTTTTGTAATTCGTCAAGTGGTGATTGTTCCCGGAAAGGCGGGTGTTGTGTTTCCTTAATTTTTCGGCGAAGCCGGGCATTAGCAGCAATGATTTGCTGATTAGGCGATTGTTTTTCGATCTTTAGTTCCCGATTTTTGGTATCATCTTTTTGCTTCAATTCCTGCGTTTGATTGCGCTGCAACAGCTTTTGGATTGTCATCAGTGAGTACCCAAGTTCGCTCCCTTTAACCCTCATTTTTTTGTCGTCTATAAAAGTAATGCCCCTGCCTTTTATGATCTGGTAGCCCAATCGTTGCATTCCCTTTGCGAACTCATCGTAGTTTTTTGCCTTCTTTAATGTTTGCCCGATATCATATTTCATTTTCTCTTTCCGTCTGTCCTGACGAGGAATCAATCTCTGTTCCTTAGACAAAAAGCGCCTTGCACTAAGCACCTCCCGCAGCTTGTACCTTTTTTCTAACAGGCGGCAAAGCTTGTCCATTTTCAAATAGTTATTGCTGGTACTGGCGGCTTTACCCTGGTAACCTACCCGGTTTGCCACTAAATGAATATGCTGTCTGTCGGTATCCTTGTGCTGGATAATGAGGTACTGATTGTCTGCCACCCCAAATTCCTTTGCCAGTTCCTGACCTGCTTCAATCAATTGATTACGATCTAACTGTTCGCCCGGAGGAAGGCTCAGGGATAAATGAAGTACTGGCTTTTCCACCCGCTTGCTCAACCGGACTACTTCATTAAACTGTTCAGCCAGCTTATATTTGTTGCCGAAACATTTGTTGTAAGCCAGCACCTCCGCCCGGTTACGGAAAAATAGCCTGCGTGGGTTTGCTACAATCCCCTAAGTTCTTGCTGGGAAAATTTGCTAACATCTTATCGCATACTGCAGACAAATTCTTGTCGGCTTGTAGAAGTTGCCGTTCAGATGATCGGCAATAGTGATAAAAAGAAAAGATAATGCAGGCTAATAAAGTCACATTATTCACATCAGCGATACTTCACTTAACAAATCCAGACAATTGGATCATGCTATCCCGCAATTCACCGTTGCGGCGTTTTCTGTTGCGCGAGGTCCTCTGAATGATGGCAGATAATCCCGGTCAACGCATTCCGGAAAGATGTTCATGCGCAGGTGTAGCACAACTTCATCACCTTAAAAGGAAGGAGACTGGCTATAAACTTTTGCCCAAAAGCCAAATGAAAGTTATCCGGGAAACTTTTGCGGACTAAGCGGGAGGTAAAGGTGATTGAGGAGGGTAATGTGGGAAAGATTGAATAGGCTGGGGATAGTTGTCATAAAAAGACAAACTAGGCAATTGGCAATTTGATTTATAGATAATTCTTTGGGCTCAACAATTTAATTGTCTATTTTTCAGAAACAGTTCAAGATTAGTAATAAAGTTATTTTTCAACAGGAAAGGAAATTAGCTTGTGTGGATTGAAAATTTATAGCGCTGCTTGTTGATTAGATAACCCCTCTTATTAAAAAGACAACCCAACCATTATGAATGATCCTAGGGGCTCGATTTGGCGAAAATGTGATTTTCATGTTCATACTCCTCTTTCCGGGCTTGAAAATAATTTTTCCACTGATTTTGATGAGTATGTTAAGATACTCTTTAGGAAAGCAATAGAAAAAAGAATCTTCGTAATTGGCATCACTGATTATTTTACTATTGACGGATATAAAAAAATTAGGACAGAATATTTAGAAAACAGTGATAAATTAAAATCATTGTTCACTAGGGAAGAAATTGATAAAATCAACCAGATACTTGTCATACCCAATGTAGAATTTCGTTTGAATAAAATTATCCAAGTCATAAAGCATACGGGAAGTGGAATTAAGACAGAAAGTGGTAGGGTCAATTTTCATATCATTTTCTCTGATGAGCTATCAGTAAAGGAAATCGAAGAGAATTTTTTGCATAATATAGAGTTCACCTACGAAGCTGACCCCGATCAGCCAGATAAAAGAAAGAAACTAAAAACTGACAATCTTGTTACATTAGGCAGGAGATTAAAAGAGGAACAGCCGGATATTGAAGGTTCTGAATTAAAAGTTGGAATGACACACGCCGTAGTTAATGATGAAGAACTTGTTAAACTGCTTACAGGAAATAACGACTTTAACAATAAATATTTAATTGTTTTACCATCAGACGAAGATCTCTCGGCCATTCAATGGAAAAGTCAAGATGGGTTGACACGTAAAATTCTACTTTCCCGTTCTCACGCTCTTTTCAGCGCCAATCCTAAGACAATTGCTTTTGGATTAGGAGAGAAATCAGACAATATAGATAGCTTCCTGAAGGAATTTAAAACATTGAAACCTTGTATTTGGGGGTCTGACGCACATGAGGAAGACAAATTGTTCGAGCCTGATCTTGAGCGTTACTGCTGGATCAAAGCAGATGCGACTTTTGAGGGTATACGGCAAATTACATTTGAACCTAAACATAGGGTATTTATCGGTAAATACCCGGAATTAGGCAATAGAATACAACTAGCCAAGAACTGCTATATTACCCATCTCACAGTTTCGAGAAATGAAAAGTATGATGGAAGAAATGGAGACTGGTTTGAAGGATTCGCATTACCCATCGGGTTTGAACTGACTGTAATTATTGGGAATAAAGGTAAAGGTAAAAGTGCTATTGCCGACATTCTAGCTCTCCTAGGAAACGCTCATATTGATAGAGAAGATTTTTCATTTTTAAACAATGAAAAGTTTTGTCAAAAAGGGTATGCTGAGCATTTTACCGGTGTATTAAAATGGTATGATGCAAGTACCAATACAAAAATATTAAATGAACGAGTCGATACAACAAGTGTCGAGAGAATAAAATATTTGCCGCAATCATATCTTGAAAAATTATGTAATAATGAGGACGGAAGGTTTCAGGAGGAAATCAACAAAGTGGTATTTTCAAGGTTAGATGATTCTGAAAAACTTGGTAAAAGAAACTTTGATGAGCTTAGAGAGTATAAGTCACAACTGATAAACCAAAAAATTTCAGAATTAAAAAACAATCTGGAGGTCGTGAACAAAACTACTGCCGCACTTGAGGTAAAAGCGGCTGATAGTTATAAACAAAGACTGGAGAATAAACTAGGTGCTCGCAAACAGGAATTGGAAAATCACAACAATGACAAACTGAAAATAAAAATAGTTACGAATCCTGCTGAAAACGAACTGCAGTCGCCTGAACAAAAGAAGCAAGTAGAAATTCTTAAGAACCTTAACGAAGAAATAACTGAGCTGGAAAAAAGTATCGAAGAGCAAAACTCGAAGTTAGTAAATAGCAGAGTAAGGGTATCGGAATTAGAATTAATACGAGATGAATTGGTCTCAATGAAAGGCCGATTTGACACATGGCAACAAGAAAGAGCGGCGCATTATTCCCAATTTGATCTTGATATTAGACAAATGGCGTCTTTATCAGTCGAGACCAGCAAAGTAGATCAATTGATAGAAGCAGAAAGAAAAATTATTCAAAACCTGACCAGTTTGCTTTCTGATGATTCCGGCGATAGCCAGCAAGGAACAAACTTGAGTTTAGTGATAAAACTTTCCGATAAAGTCAAGCTCAGAGACAATATTGGGGCAGATCTTGAGAAACCGTTTAAGGAGTGGCAGGAATACCAACAACTAATTAAAGAATGGGATGCAAAATATAAGGACATAATTGGAACAAAAGATAGCATTGATTCCATTACTTTTCTTGAGTCAGAGCTATCATATTTGGCAACCGGTTTGAGTAATGATCTTGCTAAGCAAATGGGCTTAAGGGAATCGTTAATCCGACAAATATTTGCAGAGAAACAAGGAGTACAGGCTATATACAATAAAATAAAGGTAGCAATTTCAGATATACTCCAAGTATACTCTAAAGAACAAAATATAACCATTGAAACAGCTTTCAAGCTTGATCGCCTATTCTACACGAGGGTTTTTGATTACATAAATCGCTATGGAGATTTTTATCAAAATGGCGATGACGCCCTACGTCGCCTCATTGAAGAATATAACTTTGATGATATCGACCAAATAATTTCCTTTGTACATAAGTTTCTCTCGTTGGATATTCGTTATAAAGAGGGCAGGAAAGTAGATTTCTATAATTACCTTAGCTCTCTTGACTATATTGATCCTGAGTATGATTTGAGATTAAATGGAAAGGGGTTAAATCAATTGTCTCCCGGTGAAAAAGGTGGTCTGCTGCTCATATTCTATTTGGTACTTGACAAAGACAACAAACCGCTAATCATAGATCAACCAGAGGATAATTTAGACAACCAAAGCGTTGCAGAAATACTTGTTCCTTATATCAAAAGTGCCAAGTCGAGACGACAGATCATCATGGTAACACATAATCCTAATATTGCAATTGTGTCCGATGCAGAGCAGATAATTTATATGGATATTGATAAAGAAAATCGCTATAAAGTTTCTTCAATAAGTGGAGCAATAGAAAATCCGATAATCAATAACCACATTGTCAATATACTGGAGGGCCGGATGAAAGCTTTCAATAATCGACGACTTAAATACAGAAAAAAGAATAAGTAAAACATGTTTCATTTATCTGGCTGAATATTTTTCTCTGTCAATTTGCGACCGCAAACAGGACAGCCAGGATTAATTTTTTTAATGAGCTCAGTCCAACTTCTTGAAGATTCAGTAACATATGCAACTCCGGTAAGGTTTTCGACACTATATTCCCCCCAAAAACCTACTGAATAGGGAGTATCATTTTCTTTCAGTTTAATGTGTCCGCTGTGACCACACTCACAAATCATTAATGTTTTTGTTGTCATTGTCATAATAGAACTTTCAGTTTAAGAGCTACACAGTATATCCCTTTTTTCGTTGGGAGGCAGTGTTGGTTCAATAATGCTAATATACGCTTTCAAGAGCGTGAAAAGAAAATGCAGAAAGCTAAAATATTTAGTATTTTTACATTCTGAGTAATTTTAATCTGTTTTTCAGTCTTTTAGTCAAAAGCAATATTTTTAGGTATGGAGCAAAAAGTTTCTGTCAATAATACTGGGATTGAGTCTGCAGGCTTGACAACTGATTATATGCAAGCAATTGCTGAATATATCTGGAACGGTTTCGATGCCGGCGCTACCTCAATTGACATTACTTTTGACAGCAATGCGCTTGACTATATCAGTATATTTTCTGTTACCGACAATGGTTCAGGTATTGATCTTTCAATAATAGGGGAAACGTTCGGTAACTTCATGGACTCAATAAAAAAGACTACCTATCAAAAATCTTCATCTGCAATCCGGGGCAATATGGGCAAAGGCCGGTTCTCTTTCGTAGCTTTTAGTGGTAAGGCGGTTTGGACAACAAGGTTTCTTGACAAAGAAACGAATAAAATTCTTGAGTATACAATTTCAATTCGCAAAAACAGCAAGGATAAATTTGACTACGAGAACAGGATTATTTCTAAAGAGAAGTCTACTGGCACAACAGTGACCTTTTCCGAGTTATTTACTGTAACTGGATATTCTTTTTCCAGTCCAGAGTTTTTGAATTTTCTCGGTCAGGAATTTGGCTGGTTTCTTTTTCTGAACAAGGACAAAGGCTATAAGATTTGCATCAATGGTGTCCCTATTTCGTATACCCAACTGATAGCAGAAAGCGAAATACTTAATTTACCAATAAAATGGGAGGAAAAGGAGGTCGCTTTTAAAATAACCTTTATCAGATGGAATGAGAAGATCGGAGATAAATTCTATTTCTATTTCCTGGATGCTAAGCAGAGAGAAATAACCAAAGAGCTTACGTCCTTCAACAACAACGCTATTGGGTTTAACCATAGTGTCTATATCGAATCACCCTTTTTCGATGGATTCAGCGCCAATGACAAGGAAGAAAGCCTTAATCTTTTTGACGCTAGTTCTAAATCGTCGCCTGTCTTCAAAACTTTGCTGAATACTTTACATGAGATTATTCGAAAAAAGCAAAAGGAATTTGTAAGTGGTATTGCTGCAGAGAAACTTATAGAATCCTACGAAAAAACGGGCGTAATACCCAAATTCAAAAACAATAAATACGATCAAGCCCGAAAATCGGATCTTGTTGATGTGGTTAAAGGGATTTACTGCGTAGAGCCGAAGATTTTTCAGGGACTAAATAAAGAGCAACAAAAAATAAGTGTTGGACTGATTAATATTTTATTAGATACCGATGAAAGAGATACGATTATTGACCTAATAGGAGAAATTGTAAATCTGACAGGTGAGGAAAGGGCTGGACTGTTAGATATTCTAAAGAAAACTACGATTGCAAAGATTGCTAAAACAATTAACCTGATCGAGAATCGGTTTAAAGTTATTGAGCTGTTACGGGCATTGGTATTTGATCTAAAAAAGTTTACTTCGGAGATTAGTCACTTGCAAAAGGTTATTGAAGAGAGCTTTTGGTTGTTTGGCGAGCAGTACCACTTGGTTTCCGCAAATGAAAGTTTCACTGCCCTTTATAACAAATACATTGATTTTATCAACGGGAGCGAAAAAGGAAACGGCAGAAAGGGAAAAAAGGCCGCAGAGTCAAAATCAAACAGACGTCCCGATGTTTTCTTATGCAAGAAACGTTCAATCCCTGATGTCTCCGATCATCAATACTTGATGGAAGAAAATGTTATTGTGGAATTGAAAAGACCAACTGTGCCGATCAGCAAAGAGCAAGTTAGGCAAGTAGAAGATTATCTTGAAATCATAAGAACTGATGATAGTTTTAATTCTCAAAAGCGATGGTGGAAGTTTCTTGTAATTGGCAACCAAGTGGACGACTATGTTTTAGGGCAATATGAATCTCAAAAAGAAAAAGGAAAGAAATTCCTAGTAAAAGGCGTTCATAATTATGAAATATATGCACTTACATGGGATGACATATTTATGTTGTTCGATCTGCGACACAAATTCCTAGTAGACAATCTTGAATTTGATAGGGATATAATAAAGAAAGAATTGATTGAAAAGGGCATTAATCTTTATGGGGAAACAAGTCCCGAAGCGGTTATGCTAGAAGCCATACATGCTGCACCGTAAGGCATTTCAATATGACACGGCAAGTATCTATTTTTTAATAAAATTAAACCTTAAAAAAATAAAATACTGATGGAATCGAACCATGACTTACAGGTCATACATGAAATGCCAGTGCTTATTTGAGCACTTATTATGCTGATGCAACAGTTAGAAATGCATAGGAAGATTTTTATTAGGAACAGCGTATAGCAAGCAATTTCATTTTAAGAGGAAGAGAAAATATCCTTGTAAATTGTAAATCCTGATAACATTAGAAACTTGTATCACAACCTCGGGCCCTTCTTTCTATCCTGACGGATATTTCGGGATTGTTTTAATGATTGCTGCGGTTTAAATGTGAGTTTTGGATTGGTAGCGGCTTGTTTTAGCCTTTCCGATACAAGTTGCCATTCTATGGGTTTTCCTATGAAATCTATCTTCACCTCATGGTCAATATCATCATGATATAACAAGGCATTTCTCGCCATTGCTGCGTTAACATCAGGATATTTACGCTCACAAGCCTTTAGCATGTCTTCCAATGGCATATATTCCAGCAAGGCATATATGTCTATAAAGTCCTTTAGCCTTGTTCCGTTTCCGTGTATGGCATTTAACTTCATGGCGCTGATATCCAACAATGATAACATCCTGATACCTTCGGTTTCTTCTATCTTGCTTAGCAAAGGGTATTGATGTGCAATGATATCAACTTTAACCCCGTCTACGACGCTGAAAACACCATTACTGATAGCGCGGATATTTTCAACAGAGTAAAAATCTTGTAAATGCGCTTTTATCTCAGTAGATTGAAAAGCATTGTCGGTAAACAGATCGATATCTATGGATTTTCGATGCCCTATTCTCAATGCCAGTGCGGTGCCTCCTACCAAATAAAAGGAGTTAAATTTTGAATCCTGCATAAAACGCCTGATCAAATCCAATGTTCCCTTCTCGACTGTTTCCTGGTGTAGCATAACAAATCCTCCTTTCTTAGATTGAAATAATTACAGGCGTCCTCTATGGCAAAATCGGGAAGGTATTTTATTTCATGCAGAAGGGCATTAATAATTTTCGATTGCCCGTAGAAACGCAACATCTCCTGCCAATCGTCTGCATTTCCCCGTTCAATCACTCTTGCAATGATACTGCGGTATCCACTCACCCAATCCATTTCATTATAGCGCTGATCCCAGAACAAATGTTTTGGAAGGTCTGGCTTTAAACCAGCATCAGTTTGTTCCCTTTCTTTTTGAGCATTTGATATGTTATCCTGATTTTTCATTGACCATAAAGTTAACCATAAATTGCGGTTGCCCATAAGCTATTTTTATAGTCTTTGGTAAATAAATTATGGATAAGCAGCCTACATAGTTGATCCGCAACCGACAGCTATATCGAGTGACTGATAATGCGTCTCATCCTCTATTCTCCGCTTCTTAAATGCGGTAAGCTTTCCTGCAATTTCTTTCTTGGTGTCATTGCCAAAGCTGTCAAGGTAATTTTCAGTAGTTCGTATATCTTCATGCCCCAACGCCTCCTGTATTACTTCCGTACTGGCTCCGGAACGTTTAAGAACTGTGGCAAAGCTATGCCTCGCAACATAGGTAGTTGCCTTTTTATCAATGCCCAAATTTTCGCAAATCTTCGCCATCCAGTCGTTAATGAACCGGACAAAAAATTGTACCAGATCATATTGTCTTAACGGAGTTACTCCCTCATAAAGAATCGGGAATATATAATTTTCCGGTCTTTTATCCTTGTTGCCTAATTCCTCAATGATAGCGGCGATTTCCTCCGTTATATAAACAACAATTGGCTTAGGGTCGGAACGGCTGGTTCGCTCTGTTTTGGCACGCTCAAAAACAATGTATTCTTCCTGTATGTTTTTGTATTTAAGCAGTGCTACGTCTTTGGGGTTAATACCATTGCTGAAGTAGCAGAACAGCCAGTATGCCTTTGCTTTCTTTTCGCTTTCACAAGATGGCTTATAGTAATATATCTGCTCAATATGATTCAACTCCAATGCCTTCTTCTTATTCCTGCTGGTAGGGACTTGATATTTGCGCCGTCCGAAAGGATAGCATTTATCCTTTCGGATAATTCCATTGGCATCTGCTTCATTAAAAATCGTTCTCAATGCACGGGTATATATGCCAATAGTGGTTTTTGACATTCCTCCCTGCTTTGCCCATTGTTCATACCTGTTAAGGTAGTTCACTGTCATATAACTAAGCGTAACATTGCCACAGAACCGCTTAAAAGAATTGTAGGCGCAATGACAACTTAACGCAGTGCCGATCCTGCCCTCGGTAAGGAGTTTCTTTATGTAGGAAGAGAATGTAAAAGCAAAAGTTGTCGGGTCGGCAGGCGATTCTGTTAAGATTGGGAATTTCTTATGAAACGGCGTGTAGTCAAAATCATCATTATTTAAGGCTGCTGTTATAACCTTATTATGAAGATCCCACCGGTAAAAGAGTTTAATTACATGTATCAAATCTCAATAGCTAAAAAGCGGCAAGTCAGGATGCAAAAAAAACAGCTAGCAAAAGAAAGAGATGAGCGCGGTTGACAGTTGGCAGCGGATAAGTAGTATAAAAAAATCAGTTGTTTTCTATGCATGAATCATTTGAGTTGCCGGTAGCGTTCAAAGGCAAGACAATACTGTTACCTGCTGAGCTTAAAATATGGGGATACAGTCACAGGATCCTGGTGACATGGGAGGGGCAGGTCATTACTTTTGAGCCGGACGAAGAACAAAATTATCGTGCTTTGATTGAGGATACTCAAAAGCCTCCTGCATTGGAAATGATCAAAGCCATTGCAGAAAGCATTGGATCAACATTCAAATGACAGCCAGCTAAAACTGCGGGTATACGTTTTCTGCTATAAAAAATTTTAAATTCCGGAGATAATTAGTGGTGGATAATAATACACATGTTTATTCTGATGTGCGCAGTGATCTTGTACAAACCAGGATGACCAGTCCTGTCCATATGGTGAGACCGGCTATGACGCCCGGTATTTGCCAAAGGTGTGCGCCTTCGAATGCTATTTTCCGTAGCCCGTTCACAAGAAAGGTAAGCGGTAAAAGATCACAGCATCCGCGTAACCAGTCAGGATAATTTTCCACCGGGAAAAACAATCCACATAATAAGATCTGTGGAACAGTTATTGTATTGGCTATAGGAGCGATAGAACTTTCGTTACGGATAAGCCCGCTGATAAAAAAGCCGATACCGGTAAAAATGATAAGCCCGAACATAGATAACATCAGCATTTCAATAAATGTTATCCATCCGTGCACCAGCGTAAAATTAAACGCGTAATGACCGATAGCCGTGATAATAATAAAACAGATCACCTGAAACAATAACCGGCTCAGCATTTCGCCCATTAAAAAAAATGACGGGTATACCGGGGTAGCAAATACACGTTTTAATACAAGCGTATGCCGGAGGTTGAACAAAGAAAATGCAGATCCGAATACGCCCGCCATAAGTAAGGAAAATCCCAGTTGCCCGGGTAAAATAAAGTCAATCATCCGGTAAATGCGGCCAGGCACCTGCAGCGTTTCAAGGTGTGCAACAGAGGGTTGGCCGGGAAGCCATTGTGTATTGATATTATTCACCACACCCTGCAGTGCGGTCTGTATGAGCGATAGTTTGGATTGTGTTGCACCAGAGGCGAAAAGCTGAATGGTAAACTGAGGTTGGCCATTGACGCCGGCTGGTGAGTGGTCAAACCGTAATACACCGCCGATACGCCCCTTTTGCAGATCTGTTATTGCTGATACGGAATCTTCAGCAACCGATACCATGAAAATATCAATGGATTGCACCGCACGCAATAGCAAGCTGTCTTGTTTACTGTCGCTGCTCAATACCACCATTTTTATTTTAACCGCGGTATTATCTACCATGGCGCCAAACACCGTTACAAAGATCAGGGGGAACAGCAGTGCAAACACTACGGATGTAGGGCTGCGCAATGTAGATATAAGGCTTGCTTTGGCAACAGCGAAAGCAGCTTTCCATTGGTTGTATGATAACAGGTGGCTTTGCATCTGCACACGAAAATAAAGCTACCGGCATTGTTTTGCAATTAATTAACCATGTTGCTGTTAATTTTGGAGTTGGATAATAAGATAAAGCGGCAGGGGAATCATCAACAATAAAACATGAAACGTATGAGAACAAAAGTATTTTTTCTGACAGGACTGATTGCAATGTTTTTAGTATGCAGCGTACAGGCACAGAAAACAGCCATAGGGCTGCGGGGAGGTCTTACCATACCGAATTTAACCAGTGGCAGCGGCTCTGATGTAAATCCTTTAAATGAAGGGTATAGCTCAAGGTTAGGTGCAGGCTTTGGCGTTTTCGCGGATTTTAAGATCAGCAAATTATTTTCCTTACAACCTATGCTCGAATATTCACAACAGGGAGGAAAGAAAAATGGCTTCCAGGTCTTTCCTGTACCTGATCAGTTAAAGCCAATGTTTGGCGACCAGGCTCCTGATTATTTATATGCGGATTTTAAAAGTACAGCAAAGCTTAACTATCTTATGCTGCCGGTGCTTGCCAAATTCGGACGGGATATAGATAAGGCAAAAAAATGGAGATTGTATGTGGATGCCGGTCCGTTTGCAGGATTATTGCTGGATGCGCACCAGGTTACAAGCGGCAACAGCAATGTATATATGGATGCCGGTAAGACACAGCCGATACCTAATAACCCGCAAGATCCATCGCAGGGATTGTTGACACTACCATTCGATAATACACAGAATATAAAAGACCAGTTGCACCATTTTAATTTTGGTATTGAAGCCAATGCCGGGATAGCTTATAAAATGAAACAACATGCTGTGTTTATTGAGGGAGGCGGAAATTACGGATTGGTCAATATTCAGAAGGGATCTGCCAATGGCAAAAACAATTCCGGCGCAGCTACTGTTATGATAGGGTATGCTTACACGTTATGATCAATGCCGAGGGGCAAAAAAATGAAACTTTTGTTGGTGACAACAGTCATTATAGTTAATTTAATAAAAAATAGAAAAATATGAGAAAAATAATCTCATTTATGCACATATCGCTTGACGGTTTTGTAGCAGGGCCGAAAGGAGAGCTCAACTGGGCTAAAGTTGATGAAGAAATTTTTGATTTTGTCGGTAAGCGGGTAAGCAAAAGCGACACTGCATTATATGGACGGGTCACCTATCAGATGATGGAAAATTACTGGCCTGCTGCAGCAGACAAGCCGGCAGCGACCAGGCACGACATTGAACATTCGAAGTGGTATAACAAAGTTCATAAAGTTGTTTTATCAGGAACAATGAAAAACGCGGAGCTGACTAACACAACAATTATCAGCGACAACCTTTCGTACAACATAAATGAAATAAAGCAATCCCGCCCTGCACCAGGCGGAAGCGGAAGTGATGAAATCCTGCTTTTTGGCAGCCCGACGGCAACACATTCCCTTATTCAACAGAATTTAATTGACGGCTACTGGCTGTTTGTTAACCCTGTTATCCTCGGACAAGGCATTCCATTGTTTGCGGGCATCAAAGACGAAATAAAACTAAAACTATTGACTACCCGGCAATTTAGCAGTGGAGTAACTGAACTGAATTACATCGTGGACAAAAAATAAGAGCGCCCGACCGGAAAAAGAGCGAACGGTCAACAGGGCTTTGGCGTAATGTGGGCTGACGTTAAATTCAACTTCAGTATCTTTAATCGGCTGCAGTACCATGCTGGACATTTTTCAAATGCCCTGCCGAACACAAAGCTGTTGAACGTTGGTGGTATGCCGCGGACAGACACCAATCCGGCTTAGAGTTCGATCAGACAGTGCGCAGACACAGACAAGGCAACGAAAATGACATACAGTAAAATAAACTTTAACTCAAAAGACGGGCTTAAAATGACGGCTGACCTTTACGAAGCGGGCAGGCCCAAAGGTTTTATTCTGTTGTGCCATCGTTCACATTGCAACCGTGCCGAATACCGGGAAACAGCACCACGGCTAAACGAATTGGGTTATTCGTGTTTAGCGATTGACCAGCGTTCCGGGATGAAAGTGTTTGGCGAAACCAACGAAACAAAAGACAGGGCAAAAGCAAAAGGACTTCCGACAGGGTACCTGGACGCAAAACCAGACGTTGAGGCAGCTATTGACTACGTATATGAGTTTAATGACAAAAATAAAATCATAGTTTTCGGCAGCTCCTACGCTGCTTCATTAGCGCTTTTGGTTTCAACACACACAGACAAAGTGAAAGCGGTTATTGCATACAGCCCGGGCGAATACCTGAAAGGCGTAAACCTTGCAAACGAAATTAAAACGCTTGATAAACCGACTTATGTTACTTCGCCGAAAGCAGAGATCAAACAAGTGGCAGACGTAACAAAAAATATAAATCCAAAATTACTTACGCATTTTATTCCCAAAGTAGGCGGTTTTCACGGCTCAAAGACACTTTGGAAAGAAGTCAGCGGACACGAAACGTATTGGGCATCGTTAGAAAATTTTTTAAAGAAAGTAACCTGACAAAATGAGCTGCTACTGGCACAGTTGTTAATTTAATCAACCAACACTTTGCTATTTACACTAGCGTTTTTATAGCGTATATTAGCGTATACAAATGTTGTACGCCACTTTAATGCGGGCATACTTTAAACTCATATTGACAATTTTAATTTTGCTTGTTTGCTATCAATCACAAGCGGGTATTGGACTTGGTGACTGGATTTGTACAACACCTGGGAAAAATGAAATTAATAATTTTAGTGGCCCGACACTTTACTTACAAAACGGAGAACAGCTTGAAGGATTGAACAATTGGTTTTTTTACCGAAGTAATGTTATCGGTCAACTTTACAATAATAAATACTTTGTTGTTAATGAGACTTCTTTTCGTATTGACACTTTCAGAACCAAGGAGGAATGGTTAAATTTTAGACGCAAAAACAATTTAAATCCTAAAGTGTGGACAAGATGGTTTGGTACAGACTGGCAATCACCATTTGACGACTTGGGTTTTTATCTTTTCATGACTTTTTATATTTCCATTCCATTAATTCTTTTGTTTTTGTGGCTTTGCTATAAAGCAATAAGACATGAAAAATTTAATATCAGAAAACCTTACACTGTTATTGTAACACTTATAATAACCATCGTTTTGATAAATTATTTACTTGGACAATTCCCACAAAGCATATGAAAAAGCTTTCGCTGTGGTTTCGCTCATGAACCGCGGTGGCGGAGCAAATACCCTATTGCCGGGATGCATATCCTCCTTCCTGTAAAATATTTGATATCATTAAAAAACGTCTTACCCTGAAGAGACCTTTTTAATCCTTCCATCTTTTGACTGCCTGTCCCCGTCCCTGCCTGCCGTTCGGCAGTTCAGGCGGGCGTACCGATCCGGGCGGACGTCCTTTTAGGCGGGCCTGCCACTACCCGAACCCAATTTTAAAAATTTTAGTGGCTTTAAAAACATGCGCCGGTATTGGGCGAAGCTGCGATGTCTTTGCATATACCTGATCTTACAGGAGAATGCGAAATGGAGCATGTAGCTGGGAGTGGTGAAGATGCAGGTTATCGTGTGGAAACGACTATAAATGTTTATACACGGATGTCGAGCTGTATTGGCGTTATACAAAATATTTGTAATCATCATTTAATTAACGAACTGATGCTATTTACGTAAACGCTTTTATAGCGTACATTAGCGTAAATACAAACGTTAGCCACCATACAGAAACAGTCTTTTATGGACAGAGATTATGAAGACGAGTTCTATCTGATTACAGAAGACGGACAGATATACCTAAAATTAATGGAGGTATTCGGTTATCCTTCTGAGACTTCGTTTCTTGGCGGTTACGATACAAGAACATTAATTGATATACAACTTGGTAATTATTCCGGGAAGGGAACTGTCGATATTTCAACAGGCCAACTGTATAAATTCCTTCAGGAGTTAAAAAGCTGCTATCAGTCATTGAACGGTATTGCTTCATTAAAGAATTATGAGGGAAGTTTCGAATTGATCTTTGATTTTGATGGGCTGGGACATGTAAAAGTTTCAGGACATTTAAGAGAAGACATGAGCGCCAGAACAGAACTAAGGTTTGAACTTGACACTGACCAGACACGTATACCTCAAGTTATTTATGGACTTGAAGATTTGGTTTCGATATATGGCGATGAAAAAGGTGTGTCAACTAAATAAGATGTGCGGTCGCTAACATGGTATTTATGTAATGGTGGCTGACGTGCATGTTACCGACTTCTGTTTCTCAATTCAGCTTTATATCTTTAACCAGAACTGTCGAAACAGTGAATGTACCACTGCATAAATACCCGTACCGTTAATTGCAATTTTAAAATGACACTTCTTGCTTTACAGAAAATAACATTTGCAGCCCTTTTGTTGACACTTGTTTCTTGTAGCAACAACAACTTAGTAACAAAGGCGAAAGTTGCAAACAATGACACTGCAAAAATTATGAGGCTGCTTCTTGACAGTGCTTTTTATTTCAGTTCAAGCTTGCATAACCCTAAAATGCATTTACAGATTAGCTACTTTAAACCCCAAAATATTCTTATCAATGAGCTTATAAGTTTCGGCTATTTCAATTAAAGTGCTAAAGCGAATATCAACTTCTCCCTTTTCTATTTTAGCAAGCTTACTGTTATCCAATTTTGAAGAATAGGAAAAGCTTAAAAGATTTTTTTCCTGTAATACTTCTTCACGATGCTTTTTTAAATAAGCACCAAAAGCTTGCTGTACGGTGAGTTTTGTCTTTCTTGCCATACCTAAAATTCATAATAGTATGAAAAACTATTTGGTCGCATTCGACCAAATTCATATCTTAGCAATAGAATTCATTAAACAAGCTATTCACTGAGTCTTACTAGCGAAACGTAGGAAATTTCAATTAGTACAAAGACGATAAGTGAAAGGCTCGTACTTTTAATATAGTGCGAGCCCTCTTATCTGTACTATAGGTCTCCTACGACCTCGCTGGTTGGTAAGTTGGGCTTCGCACTTTTTCATGCCTTATTACCAAAGACTCATCTAAAATAAAAGATGAGCAATTATGAACAACGCCGTTGCCACACCTGTACAAAACATCAACATCCATTTTAACGAAACCCAATGGCTGCAGGCCCTGTTCCTGCTGGCAGATACCCAAAGCTGGCTGCAGCAATTGCAGGAGGGGCTTATCTGGCAACTGCCCGTAAAGCATCGCAAAAAGCTGCTGCGCAAAGGCTCATACTTAAGCAGCAAAGCCCTGGCGCATATTTTAGAGCGGCATTACTATAAAGTGCCGCGCCACCCGCTTACCGGTAAGTTTACCATACCCATACCGCAAATTGTAGCCTGCATAAGAGACGCCTGCCAGCAACCGCCCTTGACAATGCCGCACAGCCCTCACCTGCAGCGGGTACTGGATACCGGCATGCCGCTTGGTCACGATCCCTCGGGCAATACCGTAACCACTATTACCGTCATTACCAGTACCGGAGGAGAGATCATCACCGCCTTCCCCTGCGTACTGCCGCCGCAGCAAGACCTATAAGGTTTTCAAAACCTTATAGGTCTATCTATAAGCCTCACTTAAAAATAAAAAGATGGAAACCAAACACCACAAAGACCCGTTCAACACCCAATGCTGGCTCTGCGAATGCATTACAGACCCCTACCAGGTAATCGCCCACTTCTTTGCCGAAGCGCATGTGCACCACTTTCGCAGGCTCATCAAAAAGCTGGTGTGCCATGCCAGCGGAGCAGGTGTGTACAAAGGGGATTCGCCCGGCGATGTGCTGTTATACAACAAGCTCATCCGCTCGCTTATAAAAGCCGCCTATGCTTTGAGGCATAAAAAGCACAGCGTGGTTACCATTAAAAAAGAAGACCTCTTCCATAAAAAATACTATTGCAGCCATTATGTTAGCGCAGATGTGTGGAAGGAGCTTCCACGCTGCCTGTCTGAAAAAGAATACAGTGATCCCTACCGGGTATTCCAACAGTTTTTCTGCTACCGGTCGCTCAGCAACTGGCTGCCCTGTTGGGAGCAGGTAGTGGAGAATGCTTTTTGCAGTGATAGCACTTCTATAGCAGACCCTCTAACAGTCTGCTTCCATTTAATAAAGCTGGTAGAAGCCGCGCACCTGGTGGATGTAAGGGAGGTAACGCATGTGGGTGATTGCTTGAAGAAGAGCAGGTTGTTATCATTATAATCTCCCACCCAAATGCGTATTTGCTGAAATAATGTAACTTCAGGCAAACCATTTTTATGGATGCTAACGAAAAACATACAGAAGGTTTTATCCCTGCACATGGCGGCTACAGAAACCTGATCACTTTTCAGAAAGCTGAGATCATTTATGACGGAACGGTGTTTTTTTGCAATCGTTACTTTAGCAGATATGACCGCACCAAAGAACAGATGATACAGGCGGCCCGCTCAGGAAAACAAAATATTGCTGAGGCAAGTATGGCTTCCGCTACTTCAAAAGAAACAGAAATAAAGTTAACCAATGTTGCCCGGGCTTCGCTGGAAGAATTGTTGATAGATTACGAGGATTTTCTGCGCACGAACAAGCTAACACGATGGGATCGTAATCATCGGCTTTCCCTGCGATTTGATGAGCTCAACAAAACACCCAACGCCACTTATGATACTTTTAAAAAAGCTATAGAGCATGAAGACGCGGAGATCAGCGCTAATGTATTACGAAGCCTGTCTAAGGTTAACATTTATTTGCTGGGGCAGCAAATAATATCATTGGAAAAAGCATTTATTAAAGAAGGTGGCTTGCGCGAACGAATGATGCATGCGCGATTACAGTATAGAAATAAAAAATAAACCCATTAAATTATTTTGGTGGGACTTGTGAGACCGGAGCGACCATCTTAGCTCCATCCCCCGTGTCATCCTGTCCCCCGAAACAAGAAAACACTATTTGTAATGAACATAAAATACACCAACCTAAATCAACGATATTGCATTATAATTGGCTGATTTTTCAATGAAAAAACAGGTATGAAAAAAATAGGATTCTTATCATTTGGGCATTGGGCCAACCATCCTGCCTACAGCACCCGCACTGCAGGTGACACGCTGCTTCAGTCCATTGACCTGGCTGTTGCTGCCGAGGAAATTGGCTTAGACGGCGCCTATTTCAGGGTACATCATTTTGCTGCGCAGCTGGCATCGCCGTTTCCTTTGCTTGCGGCTATCGGCGCCAAAACAAGCAAAATAGAGATCGGGACAGGTGTGATTGATATGCGTTATGAAAACCCGCTCTATATGGTGGAAGATGCCGGCGCTGCTGATTTGATTTCGGAGGGGCGGTTGCAATTGGGCATCAGCAGGGGGTCGCCGGAACAGGTAATAGACGGGTGGCGTTATTTTGGATATGAGCTGCAGGAGGGAGAGACCGACGCAGATATGGGACGCCGTAAAGCCTTGGAATTCCTGGATAAGCTAAAAGGTGTTGGATTTGCACAGCCTAATCCATATCCGATGTTCCCGAACCCTCCGGGACTGCTGCGCCTGGAGCCCCACTCCGAAGGATTGCGGGAACGTATCTGGTGGGGAGCCGCCTCTAATGCCACTGCTGTCTGGGCGGCCGAAAACGGTATGTACCTTCAAAGCTCTACGCTGAAGTATGATGAAAGCGGCAAGCCTTTCCATGTACAGCAGGCCGAGCAGATCAGGTTGTACAAGGAAGCCTGGACAAAAGCGGGGCACCGGCGAGAACCGAGAGTTTCGGTGAGCCGTTCTGTTTTCGCACTGGTAACTGACCAGGATCGTTATTATTTCGGGCAGGAAGCTAACCGGACTGATAAAATCGGTATGATCGAGCAGGATAAACGCGCCATTTTCGGAAGAAGCTATGCTGCGGAGCCGGATCAACTGATAAAAGAATTGGCAGAAGACGAAGCTATCCGGGAAGCCGATACGCTCCTTTTGACAATACCTAATACGTTAGGCGTGGATTACAATGTACATGTGCTGTCTTCTATTTTAAAGTATGTTGCACCCGGACTGGGCTGGCGTTGATCTTTAGCCGGAAAGCTTTAAAAAAATGAAAATGTTTTGTAAAATAATGTTGTGTAGCCCTGATCTGTAAGGAAGTAATTCAACGGTATTACATGGCAAGCATTTCCACCATAGCCCAATCATCATTCGCTGTCTGTTAACCCGGACTAAGGAGGGGTCATGGCAAATGGTACACGTACCAAGGCGATCGGATACTATTGTCAGCATGAATGTTATGATGCAGATTCCTCTCCCGACCTTCGGTTGGGATGCCAATGACGTATTGTCTAAGTAGTTAATTAGACTGCTTCTCCCGACCTTCGGTTGGGATCGCAGAATACGGCAAAAGTTGCTTGTTGTTACAGTCTTGCACTAAAGCAAAGTATACATTTACTCAGCTCCCCGCCCGCCTTTGCGATCCCAACCGAAGGTCGGGAGAGGAATCTACCCTTGCACCAATATACAATCCAGGAAATAATATGATATGCTTTGATGGCGAAAGTTTGAAATATCCCCTGTCCTCTTAGGTTAATGCATTACACGGAATATTTGTACTTTCATAACCGATACTGCCAAATTCATACACCATGAGAAAAATCATTTTTCTGCTGCCGGTATTCCTGGCACTCCAGCAGGTATCTGCACAGGAGGCAAGGCTGCTGCGCTTTCCCGCCGTATACGGCAACCAGGTTGTGTTTTCCTATGCAGGCGATCTGTATACCGTGGTAAGAAGCGGCGGCACGGCGCGTAAGCTTACTAATGACCCGGGTTATGAGATATTCCCGCATTTCAGCCACGATGGTAAACAGATCGCTTTTACTGCACAATACGACGGCAATACAGAAGTATATATTATGCCTTCGCAGGGAGGCGCGCCAAAGCGTATCACCTATACGGCTACCCTTAACCGTGATGATGTATCCGACAGGATGGGGCCAAACAATATCGTTATGGGCTGGTCGCCGGATGACAGGTCGGTGATATACCGCGGACGCAGCTCTTCTTTCAATCCCTTTAAGGGGAAATTATATAAAGCCCCGCTGAACGGCGACCTGAGCGAAGAGCTTCCTTTCTCGGTAGCCGGCTGGTGCAGCTATAATAATGACGGGTCAAAGCTCGCCATGAACAGGGTGTTCAGGGAATTCAGGACATGGAAATACTATAAAGGTGGCATGGCTGATGATATATGGATATACGATACTAAAAGCGGTACTTCTGAAAATATTACCAACAATCCTTCGCAGGATATTTTCCCGATGTATTATAAAGACAATATTTATTTTTTCAGCGACCGGGATCGCACAATGAATCTTTTTGAATACAATATTCCAACTAAACAAACCCGCAAAGTAACGAACTTTGATACGTACGGCTGCAAATTCCCCTCATTGGGTAATGATGCTATTGCTTTTGAAAATGCCGGTTATATATACCTCTATGATCTGAACAGTGGTAAAGCAGAAAAAGTGAATATACGTTTTGAAGAGGACCTTGCTTCCGGCCGGAGCAAACAGGTAGATGCTGCAAAATTCGTGGAAAACTATGCGTTGTCGCCTGATGGGAAACGAGCTGTGTTCAGCGCAAGAGGAGATATATTTACCGTGCCTGAAAAAAGCGGCGCTACCCGCAACCTCACCCAAAGCAGCGGTGCCCACGACAGGAATCCTATGTGGAGTCCTGACGGAAGATGGATCAGCTATATCAGCGACAGGACAGGCGAAGATGAATTGTATATACAGGCACAGGATGGCTCGGCATCTGCAAAGCAACTTACCAAAGGAGGCGGAAGCTATAAATTCATGCCGGTATGGAGCCCTGACAGCAAATGGCTGCTGCTGGCCGACCGCGGGCAGGATCTTTACTATATCAATATATCTACCGGCGCTAAAACGCTTGTAACGCATTCTGATAACACAGAGATAAGCGAATACAACTGGTCGCCCGACAGTAAATGGATCACCTATACACAACCCGGCAAAGCAAGGAGCTTTGATGTAGTAAGATTATATAATATTGAAACGAAAAAAAATATTCCCGTAACGGATGAATGGTACAACAGCGGGCAACCGGTATTCAGCCCGGATGGCAAATGGCTGTACTTTGTTTCCGAAAGGGATTTCATCCCTGTATACAGCAGAACGGAATGGAATCATGCCTATGTAGATATGAGCAAGCCGTATATGGTGCGCCTGTCGGACAGCACTGCTTCCCGGTTTGAAACAGAGAATGATGAAGTGACCATAAAAGACGAGAACAAAACCACCCTGCCGAAAACAGGGCAGGAGAAAAAAGACAACAGCAAAAAAGAAGATAATAAAAGTGTTCAGCCAGTTACAGTATCCGTAGATGAAACCGGGCTGGCCGACAGGATAGAGAGCCTGCCGGTGGCTCCGGGCAGCTACAGGGGACTGGTGGCTACCCGGTCAGGGCTTTATTACCTTGCCTCCTCCTCAAAATCGGCTCCTACATTCAAATATTTTGACTTTGAAGACAAAAAAGAAACCGACCTGGGATCGGTATCCGGCTATGACGTAAGCGATGACAGAAAAAAGATACTCTTCAGAAAAGGCAGCGATTATTTTATAGAAGATCTGAACAATGTAAAAATTGACAGCAAAAACAAGCTGGACCTTGACGGGTTGAAAACCAATACCGACCTGCACGCAGAGTGGAAACAAATATTTGATGAGAGCTGGAGGCAGATGCGTGATTACTTTTATGATCCCAACATGCATGGACTGAACTGGAAAGGCATACATGACAAATATGCCGTACTGGTGCCTTACGTGAATCACCGGAACGACCTCACATATCTCATTGGTGAAATGATAGGTGAGCTAAGCATCGGGCATACTTATGTGAACGGCGGCGACCGCCCGGAAGTGAAACGTATCCCACTGGGATTGCTCGGCGCTACTTTTTCGCGCGACAAGAGCGGTTATTACAAAATTGATTCCATACTCTCCGGCGAAAGCTGGGATAAAACGCTTGTATCTCCTTTGAGAGCGCCGGGCGTTGCAGCAAAAAAAGGAGATTTTATCATTTCCATTAATGGTAATGACGTAAGTCAGCTCGCCAACCTGTATGAAGCCCTGACAGGCAAGGCGAACCAGGTAATTGAACTAACCTTAAATTCAAAGCCAACCGCAACCGGGGCAAAAAAATATTTTGTAAGGCCTATCGCTGATGAATCCGAACTCTACTACCACGAGTGGGTACAGCAAAATATTGCTAAAGTGACCAAAGCCTCCGGCGGGAAGATCGGTTATCTTCATATTCCGGATATGGGACCCGAAGGGCTCAACCAGTTTGCACGATATTTTTATCCGCAACTGGATAAAGAAGCACTCGTTATTGATGACCGCGGCAATGGTGGCGGCAATGTTAGCCCGATGATCATAGAAAGGCTGCGGCGTGAACCCGGATTGGGCACTATGATGCGCAACAACAAAACAGCGGGCATCAAGCCTGATGCGCAGGTGGGGCCTAAAGTCTGCCTGATTGACCAGTATTCCGCTTCCGATGGAGACCTTTTCCCTTACCAGTTCCAATTTTATAAAATAGGCCCGCTGATCGGTCAGCGCACATGGGGTGGCGTTGTAGGCATACGCGGTTCCCTTCCCTTTATTGATGGCGGCGACCTGCGGAAACCCGAGTTTGCCCACTTCGCGGCAGACGGGTCAAAATTTGTGATTGAAGGGCATGGCGTTGATCCTGACATTGAGGTGATCAACGATCCGCACCAGGAATGGCTTGGCAACGATACCCAACTGCAAAGAGCAATTTCGGAATTACAGAAAAAGCTGCAGGAACCGGGACCGAAAGGAGTTCCGCCAATACCGGAGTTTCCTGATAAGTCGAAGTAAGATAATGCTCATTTCACGCAAAGCACTGTAAAATATACAAGCAGTAACTGATGCAGGGACAGATACCTTCTTGGGTCGGAATGACAAAACAACAGAGCTTTGTTCAGCAATAATGCACCCATTCAACATTTGTACTTCCGTTCAACATACACTCTCCAGCCTGCCGTTCCGTGTAAACAATTAGGCGGCGCCTCAGTCATTGCAGTAATGACGTTGGGTTGATTGTGCAGCACGGCTCGCAAAGACGGGCGGGGAGCTGAGTAAATGTATACTTTGCTTTAGTGCAAGACTATAACAACAAGCAACTTTTGCCGTATTCTGCAATCCCAACCGAAGGTCGGGAGAAGCAGTCTCCGGGAGGCATTGGTAATTAACTATTTAAGTAATACGCCATTGACATCTCAATCAGTAATATTTTAAATACCGGAAGGAACTATCATCCACCTTTACCTTTTCATCTTCTCCTTTCCTTTCAAACGAAACTTTCACCATCGCCGTCCTTCTTGGCGCTACTTTTTCATTTGAATAATGCGTATGGAAAACATACCAGATGTTCCCCTTGTTGTCTGAAACAATATCGCCATGACCAGGACCATTTATACCTGCCAATTGCCGACTGATGATGGGGTTGTGCTCCGATTTTTTCCAAGGGCCCAACGGATGATCCGCGGTAGCATATCCTACCGCATAATCAGGATTCCGGAAATCATTTGCTGAATAAAACATGTAATATTTCTTTCCCTGCTTTATCACTGTCGGTCCCTCGGTAACCGTCCATTTTACCGGTTGCGTATTTTCCCAGGATTGTGGGTTTGCCTCAGCGCTTATACACTCCCGTAATGTGGACGTATCTATTGCTGACAAATCATCTTTTAATTCCGCTCCAAAGATGCGGTTACCGTCCTGTAGGCGCACATGGTACAGGTAGAGCTTCCCATCATCGTCTTTAAACACAAAAGGATCTATCTGCTTCACTGGAGACGGAAGTGCTTTGATCTCTTTCTGACGAAATGGACCTTCCGGCCCCGGCCCTTCGGCAATAGCAATATGCTCGCTCGCAGTATATGCCATATATATTTTGCCATGGTGCACAAAAACCTGTGGCGCCCAGAAACCTCTTGTACCGAATGCTTCTTCCCTGCTCAAAGCTCTCTGGTCATGCTTTGGCTTTTTCCAATGTATCAAATCATCAGCAACAGCCACGTGAAAACCGAAATCGGCGTTGAAGCCGTCTGTTCCATAGAGATAAAATTTATGCTGATAATAAAATATAGTGGGGTCGGCAAAACAAACAGATGAGTCATTTTGAGATTGCGCAACGGATGGTTGATGATAAAAGCAGGCGATCATTAATAACTGCAAACTAAATGCTGTCTTTATTTTCATATCAATTGCTGAAGTATACGCCACGATTACATTTTGCTCCCCGAGCAGATGCAACTGAGGCAAAATGGCAGCAACGGCGCATGGCTCCTGCAAAGGTATGTACAAGCCCATGCGATAGTACCCGTTTTATCTCCCGGTAAGCTGCCTTATCAGGTCTGTCTCTGCTTTGATATAAGGTGTACCGTTTTTTCTGAATATATCGTGAAACCATACTTCAGGCTCCGCAGTATATTGCTTCTTCCAGCTATCCCAGGGATAGATGGTCTGCGATTTCCCGTCAACAAGTCCCCAGTTGTAAGCAGCCACATTATACTTTTTGGCGATGGGTAGCGAACCCCGGAAAGTGCTGTTATTCCCTCTTGCCATATATTCAGTGCAAAGCAGGGGTTTGCCATAACGCTGCAGGTCCTTGATATCTTTTTCGAAAGATGCCGTATCCTCGTAGTTGTGAAAAGAGATGACATCCGACTGTTCCACCATCATTGTTTCAATGGGCTTCATTGTTGAAGGCGACGACCAGTCGCCGTCCCACAATCCTGAAGTCAGCGGCTGCTGCGGGTTCACGGATCTGGCCCATTCAAATACTCTCTTCAGCAGCATTTCTACGATCTGCGGCTTGTTGGCAGGCTCCATCTTCCGGTAATATTCATTGTTCATGTTATCCGGTTCATTCCATACATCCCATCCCAAAACACGGTCATCCGTAGCAAATTTTGCTACCACGCCTTTGGTATACTGCTCCAGCCGCGGGTATTGTGTGCTGTCGAGCAGCGCGTCCTTACCCGGGTTCTGCACCCAGCCCGAATTATGCACATGCGGTTTGGGAGCCCTCTGCTTACCTAACTTAGGATAAGGATCCCATACGGAATCAAACAGCACAAACAAAGGTTTGATATGATGCCTGGCGGCTATCCGCACAAATGTATCCATACGACCGAGGAAACCTGTGGAGTCCTGCTGGTATAAAAGATCATGCAGATATACCCGCACCGTGTTCATGCCTATAGACGCTGCCCAACCCAGCTCACGGTCAATAGTAGCCGTATCAAAAGTTTCAGCCTGCCACATCTCCAGTTGATTGATGGCAGTGCTGGGTATAAAATCACAGCCTACCAGCCATGGCTGTTTTGCGTACCATGTGTTGGCTTCTTCTTTGGTCCAGATAGTTCTTTCTTTGACAGCAGAAAGCGTATCAGCATTATCATCAGCTTTTTTATCCTGGTCAGGAGAAGTGCAATGTTGCAGGAGTAAGGCTGCGGCACATACAAATGAGAAGTAGAATAGCTTTTTCATTATTTGATTTTATGGTGTAAGGTATAAGGTGTAAGGTATAGGTTTCAGGTTACAAGTTTCAGGTTCCCCTCTCACATCTCACGTCTATCTTCTCACGTTTTCACTATTCACGATTGCCCATTGCCCCCAATCACTTCTTCACTCCAAACTTATATACTGTTGTAGTATTATACGCTTTACCCGGTTCCAACACTATTGATGGAAAAGTTTTTTGATTAGGCGCATCAGGAAAATGCTGTGTTTCCATGCAGAATGCAGTCCTGTAATTATCGTTGGCGCCACTCTTAAAACTGCTTTTACCGCTCATAAAGTTACCAATATAGAATTGCATGCCCGGCTCAGTAGTGAATACATCCATTACTATTCCCGACTGGTCGCCTGTTACTTCAGCGGCCTGGTGTAAAGAGGGACCGGCGTCGTTAAGTACAAAATTGTGATCATAGCCGCCGCCGTTTTTCAATTGCTGGTTGGCGGCTGTATCAATCCTTGCACCAATGGCAGTTGGTTTTGTAAAATCAAATGGTGTGCCAGCCACAGGATCAAGCTTACCGGTAGGAATAAGAGTAGCATCAACCGGGGTATATTTATCCGCATTGATCTGCACGAGATGATTAAGAATGGTACCGCTGCCTTCTCCGTTCAGATTGAAGTAGGTATGATTAGTAAGATTAACTACGGTTTTCTTATCGGTAGTTGCAGCATAATTGATCTTAATGCTATTATCTCCGCCGAGGGTATATGTCACATGCACCGTGAGATTACCCGGGAATCCTTCTTCTCCGTCTTTAGATACATAGGAGAGCGACAATGTTGAATCATTCGCCTGGGTTGCATCCCATACTACCGCCTGGAAGCCCTTTATACCTCCATGCAGGGAGTTGGGCCCGTTGTTTACAGCAATGGTATAAGTTTTACCATCCAGTATGAATTTTCCTTTTGCAATCCTGTTGCCTACGCGGCCTACCAAAGCGCCGTAATACGCATCGCCGGGTCCCTGGTATTCCCGCAATGTTTTAAATCCTACCGCTACATCTGTAGGCTTACCGTTTTTATCAGGCACTACAATGCTTACTATTCTTCCCCCGTAATTGGTAATAGCCACACATGCACCATTGCTGTTCTTTAATACATACAGGTCTGTGGGCTTACCGTCAGCCGTGTCTTCAAAATATTTTTTATCAAGGTAGCTGCTGCAGGCAGTTACCGAATCCTGCGCATTCGTATTTTCAGCGTTTGCTGTACTTTCATTTTTTGATGCATTGTTGCATGCACTTAATGCGAGCGCAGCAATGGCTATTACAGCAAGTCCGTTAGAGTGCTTCATGATAAAATATTAGTTTTTATTTTTTAACCACAATAAAGTTGTAATATACTCACCAAATGCCTTTTAGCAAAACCGGCGGGTATATCCAATGTTTACTTCACCACCGGGAAAGCTACAATGCGCACTTTGGTGCATCCATACGGCACAAGGGTCAGACTTTCCGATACCGAATCTACTTTCCCCATATACAAGCCATTCCGTGCAGTGACCGGCTGTGGCGCCACATCATTTACAATTTTCCAGTCAGGGATTTTTTTCCCTTTTACAATTATTTCAACAGGAGCATGCGACAGGTTCCAGACAAAATCATTTCCTGCGGGTTTTATAATATTCACAGTTGTATTTGTCGCAGGCTCTTTCACCACCGCTTCTTCTATCCCGTAATTCCATGGGGCTTCGGGAAATACGGAATAATAGCTTCCTTCTTTTTCATCGTACCCTTTTTGCCATTGTTCTCCCAACTTGAGCGCATATACCAGCGGCCCGCGTTCGATAGCTCTTGAGTTGCGCCCCCATTCCGATACTGTAACAGCCATAGGTAACTGCAGCTCAAGCTTATCTCCATGCTGCCAGGTGCGGGTAATGGCGATCACCTGTCCGCCTTTTTCCCTGCGAAGCACCGCCCCGTTTAAGGAGATGACCGCTTCCTCACACCATGCGGGCACCCGTAAGGAAAAATCAAACTCCACGGGTTTCTTAGTGCTGATATTAAACAATACCCGGTTGTCGAAAGGATAAGCAGTTTCCTCGTTAATGATCACTTCTGTTTTTGCAGCGCCAAGCTTTGTCTTCAGCTGATTAGGACTGTACAGCAAAGCCGCAACTCCTCCATCGGGCGTGCCATACCACAGGTGTGAGGCAAACTTTGTCCAGCCCTGGTGCATATTGGCCAGGCAGCAGGTATAACCGCTGCGCATACCCAGCACATTATTCATTTCCCTGCTGAAAGGCAACGAAAAGTTGAATACTCCTTTTTTAATATTGACCTGGTTGGCAATTTGAAAATACTGCTTGTTGTTGTAGTCGTCTGTGGTTTGAGTGGGTAATGCATTAAAAGTGATGCGCTCCAGCGCGTCCATATAAGTAAGATCGCCAGTGACCGCAATGGTTTGTTCCAGTGAGAACATACTTTCCACCACTGCACAAAGCTCTGTTCCCTGCACGGGATTGTTTCCATGCAGATCTTCGTCAGCAGAAAAGACGCCCATGGGCAATCCATGTAGTGTCATCAGGTCATTAAATCCTGTTTGAATGGCATTTAGATAGCTTGTGTTGCCTGTATGGCGGTATTGCACTACGGGATCCTTCAATCCCATAGCTACATTCACGCCGTGGCGGGTCATCCATTTCTTTTCATCCTGGTAGGCAGCGGCGTTGATCACCCAGTCGCGGCCGGCAAACCAGTTACTCCAGGGAAAGCTTTGGGCTTGTATCTCGGCCGCCAGGTCAGGCAGGAATTTTTCTTTTGTAATACCGTAGAGCCATTCAATGATCAATACATTGTCTGCGCCGCGGGAGGCCGCCCATTCTGTCCACTTTCCTATATTACAGGAACGAATTGCCTGTTGCTGATATCTGAAATAAGCGCTCATAAAAGAGATCACCCGCATATCATTGCTCGCCGTAAAATATTGCTGCATCACCTTTAGCATCACCATTTTTGGCCACCAGTCTTCTCCTTCACCGCAATTCTCCGGCGTAATTTTTTTACCTGTTTCCCTTTCCCATTTTGTTATCGGTCCGAAGTAACCCGAAGGGCGCTGATTGGTAAGCGTCCAGTTAATGTATTTCAACACTTTGCTCTTTAGCTGTTCATCATTCAGCAGGTAGGCTAAAGGCACTGCACCATCCAGCCAGTAAGGCGTCTCCTCCCATCCGTCTCCTTTACCGCCGAGCCATCCGTTATCGTTTTTTATTTTTTCATATACTTCATCCAGGTGCCCTGTAGTGCCATCCCGCATGATCTGTAACTGGTGGAGCAGCCATCCTTTAGGCAGGATGCTTCCTAACGGCAGCTCGGTATATCTGAGGGACGCCAATCTGTTGGCAGCAGTATCGGATGGTTGTGCCCATGCCTTCTGAGAGCCAGAGACCACTAACAACACTGCTGACAATACAACAGGTAAGAACCATCCTAATGAAGCTTTTCTCATATTCAAAGCGAGTTTTAATCAAAGAATTATTTTAGAAGAGATCAGCCATAACCGATACCGTTATTTAGCTGTCATCTTATTCTCAAGCACTTTTATAAAATAGCCACCTACTACACTCCTTGCCTGGAAGCCCACTTGTTTGCCGTCAGTAGTTTCATGCCAGTCGCTCAATGGCACTCTTACAGGCGTTTCATTGGCATATTTATATACCGGTTGTACCAGGGAGAGAAAATCATTACGGTTGTCTGCAAGTGCAGCCGTCCACATTATCCAGTCCGATTTAGTATAGGTTTTCCTGCTGTCAAGCGGAAGCCCGAATTTATTTTGTTTGGTGAGATAATATTTAACTTCCTTCTTATACACTTCTTCGGGAAATATCTTCAGCCCCAGCACTTTATCCCAAACGAGATTATATTTCTGGCTCCAGGTATTTCCTTTGTCAAATGTTAAGGCATAATGGTCGCCTTCATCAGCCATCTCCGTCCAGCGTCGCGCCATGTTTCGGGCAGTATCATAATATTTTTGAGCCGTTGCTTTATCGCCCAGCATTTCACTCATCATGGCATAAGCGCCAATGCCTGCAATGGCTTTAACAGAGAGGTTGGCATTGCGTGCAAGATGCCCTGCAAAGTCATCGGTGCATAACTGGTTTTCCGGATCAAAACCTTCTTTCAGCAAATAGTTTGCCCAGGTAGTTAAAGTAGTCCAGTGCTTTTCAGCATACTTCGCATTCTTTTCCACTTTTGCAATAGCAGCAGTAAGAATGATCATATTGCCGGCTTCTTCCACCGGCATATCTTCTCCATAGGTTTGCCCGTTTGCCAGGGGATATGTTCCCAGGTCATGCGCTGCAAATGGTTTTGTCCTTTTACCACTTTCGCTATAGTAAAAGATACCGTTCATCATTCCTTTCAGCAATTCCGGGTTATATGCCAGGTATAGCGGTGCAGAGGGATAAGTTATATCCACTGTATTAATGGATCCATTGCTGTAATTTTCTTTTGACATGAAAAGAATTTCTCCCTGTGGGCTTTTCAACAGCTTATGTGCGGATATACTTTGCCGGTAGGCAAGCACGCAGAGCTGCGCATATTCCTCTCCGCCGGCTTTTAAAGCATCATTGTAAATGGTGTTATCAAAATCCCTGCAGCGCGCTGCTATTTTTCCATAATCAGTATATGCATTGGCTAGCTCCTTATCTATACCGGCGCCATCGCGGTCTCTCCACCAGGCTTTAAGATTTTGCCCGAAATACTGGATAGCATACAGGTCGTCATATCCAAGCAGTAAGATCTTTTCAACAATGTCCGTACCTACTTTACCTATAGAAAGCACCGTGTTCAGCATAAGGTTATTGCCCTCCCTGTTGCCGGTATTGGAGCGGTAAGTATTAGAAAGAAAAGCATTGAATGCTGTTTTTGCAGGAGTAATATACTGCACCGGGTGGTTCCTTTCGGGACTGGCCACATATACATAGCCCCAGTCAATACGAAGATCGTCTCCTTTTTTCTGTAGTACCGGCTGTTCTGTAGTGCCGGCTTTCAAAATGTTTAGCTGTTCCGACTTGTACCCGCCTGCTGCTACTTTTTGCGACACATTATTTACAGCAAGCGAAGAGGATACGCCAAAATACAATTCAACATTGTGCTGCTTATCGTCATTTGCCTTGCATCTGGCGGTAATATAAGATACCGGGCGCGAGATTAAATCAAGGTCCCTGATGATAAGAGGAGAAGTAAAGCTGAGCTGCAGATCCACGGAGCCGCATGTAAAGGTATACGCGGTTTGTGTAGCCGTGAGTGTTACATCGGTTTGAGCCGCTTTTGTTATTCTATCATTCACTACATTTTTAGCTTCCGCCACTATACCGGCATCGAGCCATTGCCCGCCTGCAGTATTGACCGTATGAATGGCAAGCACATTATTTCCTTTACGCAGTTTTTTTGCTATCTCGTCCGGCAATGGTATATAATGAAACCGGTGCATCCATCCTGTCTTTTCGTAGATCTTTTCACCGTTCAGGTATACTTCGGTATTGTCATCGTGCTGAATCTTCAGGAATAGCGGTTGGTTATTCACTGTATTTAAGGTGAAGCTGCGCCTTACCCAGATATCATGGGATTTCCAGACGGTCTTGACCATTGCCGCGTCATCACCAAAAGGCGCCTGTCCTTTTTGCCAGTTATCTGCTTTATAGCCGGTGGCAGTCCAGTCGCCTTCAGGCTGTGTTTCTGTATAATTTACTTCATACAAAGACTCATCCGATGCAGGCAGTATAGCATCGTAGGTTTTTTCGGCGTCGCCGAGAAAACGGTAAAACTTACCGTCTACTTTAAGTATGCCGATCATGGACTGCTCCCTGCCCGTCCAGTGTTTGGTGGGCGAGGCGTTGAGCTCATCCGTAAATGACCAGATACTGAAATAAGGGTCATGTGAAATAAGAGGATAGGCAGGTGTGCGGAGCTTTTGGGCAGATGCCGTACTGATGCAGAACGCACAAAGAACAGCAAAAAGAATTTTATTCATGAGCATTTTATTTGTAATCGTTTCATATAATGAATCAAAGTATAGCGGCGGCTTTCCAAATTGTCGCTGTATTTTTAATTGCCCTCATCCTTTGTATTCCCTTTGCGGTAAAATTATAGCCGCAAAGGGAATACAAATTTTTTTGCCCGCCAGCACAGCTCTGCGCCCTTTGCGTAACTCTTAGCGTGCTTTGCGGTAAAAAATAACCGCAAAGGAAATATAAAATTTTTTCGCCCGCCTGAATGATCTTCAGATCGGGCAGGCAAAGACCACAATGCAATCATAACCTCCTTACCTTTCTTTTAATGAACTAAAAAAATCCAATAAGTATATTCTATGTTTTGCAGGCTCTACCGTCTGTTCAATTTCAAAAGCACCCGGCACTGCTTCCCCGGCGGCTCGTCATTCCGTTCCGGAAGGCAATGAGAGCGGCGCTCCTTTTTTCACCGGATCACCAAAATAAGGAGAGCCGTCGCTTTTCCAGATAATTTTTTGCATCCGGGGAGAACGGTGCCCTCCGCATCCCTGGCCCGGGAGATCATTAGCATGATATAATATCCAGTCTTCCTTTCCATCGGGGGACTTAAAGAAGGAATTATGCCCCGGAGCATATACGGCGTTTTTCTCAGATTTTTCGAATACAGGTGCAACGGCTTTTTTCCACGACTGAGCATTAAGCAGATCATTACCACCGGCGAAACGGAGCAGCCCCAATGCATAGTAATCTGTCCAGCAGCCGCTGGCTGAATATACGATAAACAGATTACCGTTATGTTGCAATGCCTGTGGTCCTTCATTTACATTCACATGGGGCGGGTTACCGGTATCATGCAGGTCGCCATGTGTTTCCCATTGGTAGGTGGGTCTGGAAATACAAACCCGGTCGCCTTCTATTGTCCACGGGTTTTTCAATTTCGCAATATAAATATCCTGCTGCCCGTTTGTATCGCCTTCCCATCCCGACCAAATCATATACCATTTTTCCCTGTATTCAAATACATCTCCGTCAATAGCCCATTTATCAGAAGGATCAGCGATTTTTCCTTTGAACACCCATTCACCATTCATCGGGTCAGGTGATGCATTTTCCAGCACATACATGCGATGATTATTGTTGTTACCATCATCTGCGGCAAAATAGGCATACCATTTACCTGCTACGAACATGATCTCCGGCGCCCATAATTGTTTGGAATACATGGCGCCTTCCGGCGGCTCATAAATTGTTTTATGCGCTGCGCTTTTCAGGTCTGCAAGGCTTTTTGTTTTCCACAGTCCTATCCTGTTGCCAAGGGTATTGGTATAATAGTAATAACCATCTTTATAAAAAGAATAGGGATCAGCACCGGAAGGCAGGAGGGGGTTGGTGAAAGTTTTCCTTTCCTTATCCTGCGACCTGCTTTCATCCGAAATAAAAAGCAACGGCGTAAAAAATATGATCAGAACAAAACTCCTCATGTGCTGACAGGTACCGTTAAGTTAAGATTATTGTGCCGTAAATCATTGTGAGACGTGAAAAGTGAGACGTGAAAAGTGAGATTCCCACATTTTCACATTAATTCTTCCTCACCGGCCTCTTACTTATACAACTCCCTATGCACTTCCTGCACTTTCTCCAAAGGCATTTTCAGCACTTTTCTGTCATACGTAAAGAAGCCGTTTGTTTCAACTTCCACATCGGTTGTTTGCGTATATACTGCTGCGGATAATCCTTTACCGATCAAGCCGTGCAGGCGGTCTATAAATTCTGCATATTTCTTAAACAGGTCATCGCTGTTCTTAAAGCTCTGATACCCCCAGTTTTTTGTGTCCTGCCAGGTATGCCCTTCTACAGGCAAGCCCAATCCCCCAAATTCTCCCAGCACCAATGCCTGCTCTTTGACTCCAAATACATCAGGAGCCGGCATCTCGGGGTCGGGATAATGATGAATATCAATGATATTGCCTGCGTAGAAAAAATTGCCGCCGCTTGCTTCATTGACCAGCCGGGTAGGATCCATTTCCATCGTCCATTGGGTGATCTCTTTGGTTTTAAACTGTCCCCATGCTTCATTGAACGGCACCCATGCCACTATGGAAGGAAAATTATAACGGGCATCAATGATCGCTTTCCATTCTTTGCGATAGATCGTTTCGGATTCAGGGGTGCGGTCCTTATCCAGCTTACGCCCTGTTATCTGCCCGGGGCGCATATCCCAGGAGTTGCCTCCCATATCACCACTGGGCATATCCTGCCATACCAGCACGCCCAGCTTATCGCAGTAATAGTACCAGCGTGCGGGCTCTACCTTTACATGCTTGCGGATCATGTTGAACCCGATCTCTTTGGTTTTTGCTATATCAAATTTCAATGCTTCATCCGTGGGAGCGGTATATAATCCATCGGGCCACCAGCCCTGGTCGAGCGGACCATACTGGAATACAAATTTATTATTGAGCAGCATACGGTATATGCCGTCTGTACCTTTTCCCAGCGATGATTTACGCATGCCGAAATAGCTTCCCGCCTCGTCAATAGACTTACCCTTACGGCTAACCGAAACTTTAAGATCGTATAAGAAAGGATCAGCCGGCGACCATAAGTGGGGATTGCTCACAGATAAAGTTGCTGTGGTTTCTCCTTTCAGGGTTTGAGTAGCTACCTGCTGCTGGTTATCCCAGGCAGATACAATGATCTCATCACCCGGTTGCAGGTTTTCCGCTTTTACCTCTACTGTAAGGGTTTGCCTATCTATATCAGGCGTTTGTTTTGTGGAAACAATGTATGTCTCAGGCACATTTTCCAGCCAGACAGTTTGCCATATCCCTGTAACGGAGGTATACCATATCCCTTCCGGCTTTTTCACCTGCTTGCCACGCGGCTGTGGGCCGTCATCCGAAGGATCCCATACCTTCACTGCAATTTCCTGCTTCACTCCTTTTTTTAATGCGCTGCTGATATCAAAGCTAAAAGGATCATAACCGCCCTGGTGAGCGCCTACTTTGGTACCGTTCACATATACCTCGCATTCCCAGTCTACCGCGCCAAAATGCAGCAATACCTTTCCTTTCCTGAAAGATGATGCAAGATTCGCACTGCGTTTATACCACAACACATTATCGCTGCCAACCCTTTTACCCACTCCCGACAAAGAAGATTCAACAGCAAACGGAACAAGAATATTCCCGCTGAACTGCGCAGGTATTGCATCTGCACCGGCTTTGGGAAGGATGCTGTACTGCCACAGTCCGTTCAGGTTCATCCAGCTTTTACGCGTAAGCTGGGGCCGTGGATATTCGGGTAGCGGATTAGCCGGATCAACCTTTGCCGACCACTCTGTTGAAATCCTGCCCGGAACGGGTTGCCATTGAGCCTGAGCGAAAGTGGCTTTACAAATAAGACCCAAAAGAAAAACAAAACAAAAATGCCTCATGAAATTTTTATTTAAAGTTTTGAAAGATGTATTCACATCGTGTGATAATCCGGCAGATGAAGATACTTTATAAATCAAAGTTGAATTACCCGGCGGGTAAAATATTTCATTACCGTGTCTCCGTTATATTTCCCTATTCTTTTATCAGCCCCAGCACCCTGTATATCTCATCCTGTATCTGTGTCCTCGTATTCAGTTTGTAGAGCATAGTATTGCTTCCTCCTTCAGGGTTTACACGGTTGCCCAGGAATATATATATCAGGTTATACTTTGGATCCACCCACACACAGGTGCCTGTAAACCCGGTATGCCCATACGTTTCGGGCGAGGCATTCTTACATGGATAGGGATCTTTGCTGGTAGCATTATCCTTTGCCGGCTTGTCGAAACCATATCCGCGGCGGCTTATCTTACTGTGATATCCGGTAAAAAGCTTTATCGTTTCGGGCGAGAAGAAATAATACCCATTATATGTGCCACCTTCTAATGTCATCTGCATCAGCACGGCAAGATCATAGGCATCGCTATACAATCCTGCATGACCTGCAACACCGCCAAACATGGCTGCGCCGGGATCATGCACATAACCTCTCAGCAATTGCCTGCGGAAATATTTTTCATTTTCCGTTGGTGTGATACGACTTTCGGGAAATCTTTTTAATGGCCAGAAGCCGGTTGTGGACATCCCGAGCTTGCGGTAAAACTCCTTATATACGTATTCCTGCAAAGGCATGCCGCTGATCGCCTCCACAATTTTTCCCAGGAAAATAAAATCATTATCGCTGTATATATATTTATGCATGGGACCAACCTCACTCTGCAATATTCTTTTATAGATAGTGTCTTCCCAGTCTTTGCGCATATACATAGTATCGGCAACGGTAATACTATATTCATCCGTTTTGTGGCTGCTGTAAAAACCGGGCAACGGAACTCCGCTTGCGGTATCAATGGTCTCCCGGTAAAAAGGAATAAAAGCTTTTAAACCGGCCTCGTGCAGCAATATATCTTCAACAGGCAGCTTCTCTTTATTAGATCCCCGAACCCAGGGAAGATAATCACCCAGTGTTTTCTTCAGGTCAAGCTTTCCCTGGTCATACAGGCGCATTACCGACATGGTGGTGGCGCATATCTTGGTTACAGAAGCAAGATCATACAGGGTGCTGAGCCTTACCTGCTCGGAGCTGTCATAACTGTAATACCCGTAAGCCTTATGATACATTATCCTCCCGTCTTTTACCACCATCACTTCCATGCCGGGAGTTGCATGGTTTGCTATAGCTACTTTCGCAATAGAATCTATACTGTGAAAGCGTTCCTGGTTGCTGTCAATAGCCACGACCCTGGCCCCTGGAACGGCTTCTGTTATTATACCTGATCCATACCCAAATGCGGTGCAAACTGTAACGGGTAACCGCCCTTTTGACCCGATGACGCCCTTCAATACATCCGCAGCAGCTTCCTGCGTGATGGCATCATCCTGGTAGCATACCACTATATTTCTCGCTTCGCAACTGTTTTTAACCGCATAAGGATTACCGAATACAAAAGTGACTGTTTTATTATTTTGCTGTATCCCCTGCATCAGTTGCAATGCCGGACCGCTGATGCCGAAATTGTTTGCAGGAAAGCGATTGTAATTATGCAGCCCCATGATCACAAGGTCATAGCGGGTTTCCAGCATCGCCTCTATGGTAGCAATGCGGGTGATATCTTCTTTATAATTAAAATAAAAAGCATCTGCATTATAATCAGCGCGCATACGCCTGGCAAAACTGTTATCGCTATCTATGCCTATGCCCACATACGCCACTTTAAAGGATTTACCCTTTATTGTCTTTTGTGCCGCCGGGATCAATGGAATGAGATGATCTTCATTCCGTAAAGTAGTGATGGCATTTTCTGCTATGGAGCGGCTGATGTCCTGAGTATGCAGGTTCAGGTCTGAAGCCAGGTTCTTAACAGACACAGGTTGCAGATTGCTCAACCCGTATCTATATTTTACCCGTAATACTTTTTTTACCCTTGCATCAATCTGCTCCCAGCTAAGTTGTTTTTTTCGGATCGCTTTTTTTATTTCTGTAATAGCAGCAGGAATATCTCCCGGGAGGCACAGCATATCGTTGCCTGCGATCAGCGATTCAGCAGAAGCCTTTCCATCAGGAAAAAATTTCTTCACCCCCTGCATTTCCAGCGCATCGGTGAACGTCAGCCCTTCAAAACCCAGTTCCTGGCGCAGGAGTTTGGTTACATTGTTATAAGATAGTGAAGTTGCCCTGTTGGCGGTATTATCAATAGCGGGGATGAACAGGTGCGCGATCATTGCACTGCCTATGCCTGCTTTGAATATTTCCCGGAAAGGATACAGCTCCAGCGAATCCAGTTGTTCCTTGGTCTTGTTGATCACGGGCAGGTCAAGATGAGAATCTACCGACACATCTCCATGACCGGGAAAATGTTTGGCGCAGGCCATTATGCCTTCATCTTGCATGCCCTTCATATACCTTATGCCATATTGCGCTACCTTGTATTTGTCTTCTCCGAATGAACGATCATTGATAACGGGGTTGTCCGGGTTATTGTTGATATCTACCACAGGCGCATAATTCACCTGTATACCGGCTCTTTTGCATTGCTGCCCTACCCACTTGCCATAGTTGTAGATCAGTTGGGGATCCTGCACAGCTCCCATCATCATCTGTCGCGGCAGCGGCTGCACACTGTCCATACGCATACCCAGGCCGTTCTCTGCGTCTATACACACCAGCAGCGGTGTTTTTGCCAGCGCCTGGAATTCATTCAGATAATTTGCCTGCTCCACCGGCCCTCCCTGGAAAAGGCAGATGCCGCCAACATTATAGGTGTTGATTGCATCCCTCACCTGCTGATCAAGAAAAACCACCTGACGGTTGTTGATCGTAGAAGCGCGCACGATCATCAGTTGCGCTATCTTCTGATCTTCGCTTAACGTGGCAAAAGCGCTGTCAACCCATTCATTTTCCGGGAGACTGCTCGTATGCTGTGCCAGTGCCGGTAAACAATACATTATTGTCACTATGCTGAGTATATACTTCATAATGCTTCAATTATAACTGCAGGATCCAGGCGAATTTATTATCATTCACCCGGTAAAGCAAATGAAATTGGGGGAGCTATCAGGTCTCAGCCGTCAGCTTTGAGTGCTTGAATGTAACTGTCATGTCCTGATATAAGTAGACAGATTTATAACAAAAAAATCTGTAATACCATGACAAGAGAGCCCCCAACAGTGATTCGGTACAGTATTAGCT
>MKWG01000013.1:23964-139637 GCA_001899685.1 Sphingobacteriales bacterium 44-15 | reverse complement strand
CACACCTGCACAAAGCACCAACATCCATTTCAACGAAACCCAATGGCTGCAGGCCCTGTTCCTGCTGGCAGATACTCAAAGCTGGCTGCAGCAATTGCAGGAGGGGCTTATATGGCAACTGCCCATAAAGCACCGTAAAAAGCTGCTGCGCAAAGGTTCGTACCTAAGCAGCAAAGCGCTGGCGCATATTTTAGAGCGCCATTACTACAAAGTGCCGCGCCACCCGCTTACCGGCAAGTTTACCATACCCATACCCCAAATTGTGGCCTGTATAAGAGATGCCTGCCAGCAACCGCCAGAGACTGTTCCGCACAGCCCTCACCTGCAGCGGGTACTGGATACCGGCACGCCGCTCGGTCACGATCCTTCGGGCAATACCGTAACCACCATTACGGTCATTACCAGCACCGGCGGGGAGATCATCACCGCCTTCCCCGGCATACTGCCACCGCAACAGCAAGACCTATAATGTTTTCAAAACCTTACAGGTCTATCTAAGCCTCACCTAAAAATAAAAAGATGAAAACCAAACACCACAAAGACCCGTTCAACACCCAATGCTGGCTGTACGAATGCATTACAGACCCTTACCAGGTAATTGCCCACTTCTTTGCCGAAGCGCACGTGCACCACTTTCGCAGGCTCATCAAAAAACTGGTGTGCCATGCCAGCGGGGCAGGTGTGTACAAAGGAGATTCACCTGCCGATATACTTTTATACAGCAAGCTCATCCGCTCGCTTATAAAAGCCGCCTATGCTTTGAGGCATAAAAAGCACAGCGCGGTTACCATTAAAAAAGAAGACCTCTTCCATAAAAAATACTATTGCAGCCATTATGTTAGCGCCGATGTGTGGAAGGAGCTTCCGCGCTGCCTGTCAGAAAAAGAATATAGCGATCCCTACCGGGCATTTCAACAGTTTTTCAGCTACCAGTCGCTCAGCAACTGGATGCAGTGCTGGGAGCAGGTAGTGGAAAATGCTTTTTGCAGTGACAGCACTTCTATAGCAGACCCGCTAACCGTATGCATCCATTTAATAAAGCTGGTAGAAGCCGCGCACCTGGTGGATGTAAGGGAGGTAACGCATGTGGGTGAATGTGTAAAGAAGGGCAGGCAGTTATCATTATAATGGCACTGCTGCAAGGGGAATGGCTCTGCTTTACACTATTTTCCGTACTGGTGTGTCCTTACCCCACCCTGGTTCATCTTTCCGGCATGTGAGACGCGTGCCTGGACAGGAGGAAGACCTTATAAAATACGAATTTCTTTTTGTAAATTTTGATGTTATGACGCAGTTGAATTTAATGGAAAGAAAAGGAACCCGGGCCGTAAAACGATTACGGCTGCAAAAGCTTAAAAGTGGCCATCCTTTTATGATCAATTCGAGCGATCTAAAGCGCAATCAATGCTACCTTGAATATCCTGATGGCATCATTAAACTTGTGTCTGTTACTCCTTCCGCAAGGGATTTCAGCGTTATCAGGCAACTTTCTCCTGTGGAAGCTGATATGCTGCGACAAAAGTATAAATTGTCAGGATAGGGAATGCCTGAACTTTATATTATAACAGGCTCCAACGGAGCAGGAAAATCTACAGTAGGTCCTGATTATCTCCCGGAACATATACAACAGCACCCGGTTTTTGATGGGGATAAACTTTTTATGGAAAAGCGTAGTGAGTTTATAATACCGCCAGCAGGTTGTATTGAATTAAATGCATGTTGTAGTGGGAGAGAGGCAGATGCTGTGAGAAGCTTATGAAACGCTGCGAGGAAAAGGGTAAGGTGTCCCGAACTCACTCTTTTTCTTACTGTTTTTTATTACTTTTGATACATGTACAGCACTATCCAGATAATCAAAATATTAAAGGACAAAAAGCCTGAACTCCAAACACGCTATCCCATTTCTGAATTAGGTTTGTTTGGTTCTTATGCACGGGGCGATTTTAATGAAAACAGTGACATAGATATCCTTGTTGATTTTAATGGCAGGGTAGGAATTGAATTTATTTCTCTGGCACATGAACTGGAAGATATTTTTCATACAAAGATTGACCTTGTATCCCGTAAAGGAATTAAGGAAAAATACCTGCCGTTTGTGGAAAAACACCTGATCCATGTCTGAAAGAAGTGTCTTTTTTTTATTAGGAGATATAAAGGAATCAATAGACAATATAATATCCTTTACCGAAGGGCTTACATTTGAACAATACAGTACAGACATAAAAACAGTACATGCTGTACAGCATAATTTTATGATAATCGGCGAAGCTGTGGCAAGAATACCCGATAGTTATAAAGCACAGCACCCGCATATAAACTGGCGGCAGATAAAGGACTTTCGCAACATAATAGTTCACGATTATTTTGGAATAGACAGTAATATTGTTTGGGATATTATCCAGCATAACATTCCTCATTTGCTCACAGACATTACTCAATTATTGGAATCAAAGCAAGAGTAAAAATCGCCTGCCTTTAGGCTCTCCGGAGAAGCTCATGAAACGCTGCGAGAAAAAAGAAGATTTGGGGGGATGTTCATGCTTTATTAGATAACTATTGGGTAAAACAAATGATCGTCAGGTGATTCAGATTTGAGAGATGGAAATTTCCTGATAAGCCGTTTCGCTTCCCGCTTAAACTTGTCGCTGGGAATAATACTAAAGCTCATTTAAAAATTCGTTTAGTGTCTGCTTATGCTCTTTTGCTTTTTTAAGACTAGCGACTTGTTCAAATGCCTCTTTAAGGTCTGATTTCAGCTTTAAAGCTCGTTCATACTTTTTTAGCTTATTCAGTACTTTTTCCCATTCTGTCAGGGGTAGCTGAACAGCATTTGTTCTGCCATTCATGTCGTTAACATATTGAAGTGCAATTTTCATAGTTCAAATTTACATTGCTTTGTTGAATCCCTACATCGTTGAGGAAAGCTTTTAGTACGTAGAAAATCATAAATTTGATTTGCCATGAAACCCAAAAAACAAATAAAATCAGCAAAGCTAAAGCTTCCCAAAGGCTTTAGTATTGATAATACCCTGAATGGGAAATATGATGAGCAGCCATTTTTTAAAGATAAGGCTGAAAGGGCAAACCGTATTCTGAAAACAGTAGGTCTACCTAAATTATAAATTATTTGTCGCTATACGGAAACCGTAACCGTCATCTCGCCGTTCAAAAATATGTTTCACCAATGCGGATATACAGCTCCCGGTATTCTTCCTGGTGATCCATAACTCACTTAATTTACAAAATGCTGTGTAATGCAATCTATTTGATAAAGCTGGTAGAAGCCGCGCACCTGGTGGATGTAAGAGAGGTAACGCATGTGGGTGAATACTTGAAGAACGGCAGGCCGGTATCATTATAATGGCACTGCTGCAAGGGGGATGGTTCTGCTTTACACTATTTTCCGTACTGGTGTATGTCTTCACCTTTTCTTCTTTCCGGCACGTGAGACACGTGCCGGGGAGACGGGAGATAGTAACACGGCGAGGTAGGATCTGTCGCCAGGGCTCGTGTCTCACGAGACTTAAAAATGGGGAGAATTGATGAAGTTTTTTATGGAAACAAATTTCAAATTTGGTGAACTGAAAAAGAAAAACCTAAAAGGTGTGACTAAAACACTTGCACAGTTACCAATTTTTGGTAACTTTGGGGAAAGTTTGATAAAATGAAAAATACATCAATATCACTCGGAAACTATTTTGACCAGTTTGTAAGTAGCCAGGTATCAGCAGGACGGTATAAGAACGTGAGTGAAGTTATTCGTGCCGGGCTTCGGCTTTTAGAAGATGAAGAAAGCAAAATTACTGCATTGAGAGCTGCAATTCAGAAAGGCTTGAACAGCCCACGAGTTGAAAATTTTGACTTTGACGAAAATTTGAAAAGATTAAAATCTGAAAAAAGTAAAAATGGCTAAAGTTATTTTAAGACAGGAAGCCATTGACGACTTAAATGATATTTGGGATTATACTTTTGAAAAATGGTCTGAAAAGCAGGCTGACAGATATTATTTGACATTGAAGTTTGCCTGCATGCAAATTGGAGAAAACCCAGAACTTGGAAAACAATACGATGGAATAAACAGTAACTTACTCGGGCTAAGAACCGGGAAACACATAATATTCTATCAACAAATTGCGGAAGATGAAATTGAAATCATCAGAATTCTACACGAACGAATGGACTTAAAAAACAGAATTGACGAATAAAACTACCGCCCAAAAATATATTTCACCAATGCGGATATACAGCTCCCGGTGTTTTTCCTGGTGATTCATAACTCACTTAATTTACAAAATGCTGTGTAATGCAATCTATTTGATAAAGCTGCGCACCTGGTGGATGTAAGGGAGGTAACGCATGTGGGTGAAAGCGAACAATGCGTATTTCATTCTTCATAACGCGATAGGATATCCTGTACCGGTGAAGCTCAAATGCTCTCCAGCTTCCATTATTTCTGAGCTTCCTTTTTTAAATCTTCGGCAGTTATAAAATTACCTTTCTCAATTTCAGCATTCCCTCTTTCAAGATCCTCGTTATATTCCTCCAATGTTAGGGGCACTTCTTTGGTATGGAAGCCAATACCCATCAGCTTGAGCGTACGGATTAACCATTCTCTTTTTGAAGGATCTTTGATGTTATCAAAATCAATTATAAGCTCCATAGTAATTCATTTATTTCAGTTACTGCTATTATTTAGCATCCAGGCTATAATAAATTTACACAATTAAGGGTGTATTTTACACCTTGTTTGCGGCTGTTTTACGCGTAACCCGGCACTTATCTAATATATTTGAAACTAATGAGTTAGATAAAAAATCAGTTAGTGCAAAAATTGCACATACCGGGATTAGCAATGCTCGCCCTTATATTGCCCCTTTCGCCCCTATATTGCCGCTTAAGAAATAGGATGTTCCTTTTCCGGTAGTGCCGGTTTTTTCAATTATGCCATTTTCAACCAAAACCTGCAAATCACTACTGGCATTACGCTTTGATACGTCAAATAAACTTTGATATTTTATGCTGGTATGTGAAGACACATACCAGTAGAAAAAAAGGTGGGAGGAAAGTAAACCGGGAAATTGAATATTATAATCTGGACGCGATCATATCTGTAGGCTACCGCGTTAATTCCCTCCAAGCCACACAATTCAGAAAATGGGCGACATCTGTTTTAAGAGAATACCTGGTAAAAGGCTTTGCGCTGAACGATGAGCGCCTGAAACAGGGAAGCCGGCTCATCAATAGCAAAATGGCTAATTGTAACGATCCTTTTTTGCCCGGATCACTTTTATTACATCATCATGATGTTGCCCGTCAATAATATCTTTCAAATGCAGTTGGCCATCTGTGTATTATATATGAATGCGCCAACCGGATATTTTATCAATATCTGCACGATAAATTTTTTGTTTAATGCCTGATACTTTATGTAATCGTGTTTTGGGGAAACTGCCGGTTCTGTGGGCAATATTATCTTCCAGCTCCGCAAGCGACTCCAGGAATTTTAGTTTTAGATCATCACCTGGAAGAGTTTTGTTGGCTTCATGAATAATACCATATTCATCAAGCAGTGTTTTTATTTCAGCCATAGGTTAATTTACAATACACCGACGCTTTTGTACAGTTGTTCGCCCACTTCTTTGTAAACCTGATCTGCATCGTTTCCATCTACCAGTCTGTACATGGTTAAAGACACCTTGTCAAAAACAGGATCATCATCTACAGCCACCACCATTTTTTTATCTTCATCTACCTTCACAACATACAGGGAACTGTCAAGTCCGCCTTTCAGGTTAAAGATATATGGCATAGAAGCTTTTTCCATAAAAAAGCTCCTTCCGTTTAGCAATGAACCTGAAACATGATTAATTTCATCCTTAATCCTGTTTTGCTGTGCTTCAGGAAGTCTTTTTATGTCGTTATCAAATGATTCCGTTATAAGAAACTCCAAATTCATAACGTTACAAAATTACTTTTTTTTGTTTATTTATAAAATATGTTACAGGGATCCCTTAAATAAGGTGTAAATGTTTGATCGCTGCTCAATATTGTACCTGCAGTACAAGCGAGAATGACTATTCCCTTACACTATCCCTACTGGTGTGTTCTTCATACTCCTGCCTTATTCACTACTGGCATTACGTTTTGATACGTCAAATAAACTTTGATATTTATGCTGGTATGTGAAGACACATACCAGTAGAAAAAAGAGGAACTCCCATATCCCGAAATCATTCGGGATTCATTCATCCTTTGTATCCCCGCCTGCCGGAACGGACAGGTTTTATGAATGAAAAATTTCATGTACGTTTGATCAACATTTCGCTTATAAAAAATTTTGCTGCTTATGAACAACCTGACCAACCAAAAGGATTATAACGAGCTTGTCAGCCAGATCTCTGCCACTTACAACCAGGGAAGGCAACAAGCCATCCAGACCGTAAACATACAGTTGGTAACTACTTACTGGGAGATAGGCCGCTATATTGTTGAATTTGAACAGGGTGGTCTGGAACGTGCAGTATATGGTAAGTCTTTGATTAATAATCTTGCTACAGACCTAAGCCGGCTTCACGGTAAAGGATTTAGCAGGAGCAACCTCATCTATATGAGGCTTTTTTACCTGGAGTATCCAATAAGTGAGAAGGCTTCTCACTTATTGAGCTGGTCGCATTACGTGGAATTATTAAAAATTGAAGATAAGCTTGAACGTAGCTTTTATGAAAAGCAGTCCATTCTTGAAAAATGGTCTATCCCGGAACTAAAACGACAGAAAAAAGCATCTCTATTCCTCCGCCTGGCTGCTTCTAAAGATAAAGAAGGCATTTTACACCTGGCAAAGCAGGGGCAGTCTGTTTCCAGGCCCGAAGATGTTATCCGCGACCCTTATATACTGGATTTCCTGAAAATACCGGAGCTGTACCATTATAGCGAAACCGAGCTGGAGGGCCGGATCATTGAGCATCTTCAGCATTTTTTGCTTGAGCTGGGCAAGGGTTTTGCTTTTATTGGCAGACAATACCGGGTTACGCTGGGCAACAGGCATCATTATGTTGACCTGGTTTTTTACCACAGGATCCTCAAGTGCTTTATTTTAATAGACCTCAAGAAAAGTGAAGCCGGATACGAAGATGTGGGACAAATGAATATGTATCTCGGGTATTTTGAGAACGAAGAAAAAACGGAGGGAGATAACCCGCCTATCGGTATTGTGCTGGCAAGAGAGAAAGATGACCTGCTGATACAATATGCTATGCACAATGTTTCTTCGCAATTATTTGTAAGCAAATATCAACTGTACCTGCCCAACAAAGAGGAACTACGGGCAGCGATAGAAGAAACGCTTAATGAATAACCCTGCTATATCGAATACAGGAAATTATCCTTCAAATAAATGCTGTATGACTTCGCTTATTCGAAAATAAAGCATTAGAAAGAGGATCAACTGCCCGGGAAACCCGAACAGTTCAAAACGAAGGCAGAAATGTTGGCAGGGAAATAGATTGTTATAATCTTTCCTATCGGTATGTGTCTTCACATACCAGTAGAAAAAATATTTAGCTTATCAAAAAACACCTTATCTTAAAGGTGCTTTTTTAATCCTTCAATCTTTAATTTATCCGCATCACATTATAGCATAAATACGAACTTCACTCAATATAAACGAACGATACATTCCATGACAAAGCAGCCCTTTCCTTTTTTGTATATCATAACGATTTTCCTGTTTTCCTGCAGTTCAATTAAACTAAAAAATGGGGTAACTAACTTTAAACCGGATACAGCGATAGAAAACGTAAAGATCATTGGTGTAAACGAAAGCATTTCTCATAATGGGCAGGTAATCGGAGATTTTGTGCTAAGGGAAGATTGGAAAAATGATTGGGAAAGCATGAAGAAGAAAATGATAGAATTTGCCAGGAAAAAAGGGGCGAATCTCATTACAATTAAAACAATTGGTTGGGGAAAGAAAGGAAATGGATTTTATGCTGACGGAAGCCTGTATTATGTTGAGCAATTTAACCAGGTTTCGGAAAGCAACAATAATTGCAGCGTATTTATAGCCCGGAATAGTTTAGAAAGTCCTATGGGATCAGCTTTTACAATTAATGTAAAAATTAATGAAACGACTTACAATAACCTATCCAAAAAAGATGTTATCGAAAAAAAATTCCATGATTGCAATGAGACGGTTACCATCTCACTTAACGGGAAAAATCATGAAATTAAGCTTAATGGAAGATCAAGATATTATCAGGTATCAAAACAAACCAGCGGAAATTCAATCGGTGGAGGAATTGCAATTGGCATTGGCGGCATTTCAATAACTGAAATAGAAGATGAAGAATTAGCAAGGTTAATAATGTATCAAAATAGATAAAGCATTATTCCTTACTGGGTAAAACATGGGGAGGGTAATACCTTCCCGGCGCCTGCCTGAACGACGTTCAAATCGGGTGGGGTCTTTTCCTGCCGGCAGGCAGGTAATTACTTTTTTCCTGTAAAAAAGTGACAAAAGACGAATACCTGCACAGCCAAGCAATGTATCTTTAGCTCAACAATACTCTCAACCAAACCCATAAAAGCTTCCATGCCAATAGCCCCATCAGCTAAAAGCTGCTTTCTCTATATCATCCTGCTTTTTGCACCCGCATTGGTGCCGGCGCAGCCATCAATCCATAAAGACAGTATAGTCATCCCCGTGAGTGTGCATCCCGACAACCCGAAATGTTTTCTCTTCCGTGGTAAACCCATGGTATTTTTAACCGCAACCGAACACTACGGCTCCGTAATGAACAGGCCATTCCGCTTTGAACGCTACCTCGCCGATGCAGCCGGCAAAGGCATCGCCTACACCCGGTTGTTCCTCCTTTTCCGAGAATTACAAAGCGCCCAGAACCCCTACTCCACCTGCAAGCCCGAATCGCCCGATTATATCTCCCCCTTTCTGCGCACCGGCCCCGGCAAAGCGCTTGATGGCGAATTAAAGTACGACCTCAATCAATGGAACCCCGAGTTCTTTTCCAGGCTGCAACAATTTCTCGACCTCGCTGCGCACTATGGCATTGTGGTTGAACTGACCCTGCTCAGCAACATGTATGAGCCGCTGGTGTGGGAGCTCAATCCCCTGCATGCAGCCAATAATATCAGCGGAACAGAAAAAATAGAATGGCCTGATTTTATCACTGCACGCCATCCCAAACTATTTGACATACAGAAAAGATATGTGCGCAAAATTGTGGAGTTCACCAAACGGTACGATAATGTGTTCTATGAAATTTGTAATGAGCCTGGCGGCAATCTCCAGAACAATAGCAGTAATGCGCAGCCGCCCGAAGTGAACCAGTGGCAGATGCAACTCGCCGCTATTATCCGCGATGCTGAAAAAGACATGCCCTATAAGCACCTCATAGCCGGCCAGGAAGCCTATAACGATGCTCCCGCTCAGCAGCCTTGCGACAGCTCTTTTGCAGGAATGCCATTCGATATTGTCAACATACATCCGTTGCCAAATGCTGCTTACCGTGGCAGGACCTACCACATGGGCGACTTTATGTCTAAGCAATTAAGGTTAAGGGCCATCCGCGACTATTGCCTCGACACCTACCATGAAGCCAAACCATTGAATTTTGATGAAGACAATGTAGCCAGCGCCTATAAGGATTACGAAGCATGGACCATCGACCGGAAGCGGGCATGGGTAACCCTGTTGTCCGGCGCGCATTACGACATCATAGATTTTAGCATTACCAACTATGCCGAAACGGGTACCGACAGCTCACAAAAATACCTGCGTACCTGGTTTAAGCATTTGTCGGCTTATATGCATACGGTAGATATTGTGAAAGCCAGACCCCTCGCCGGCTGGCTCAGGGAAAAGCCCGCCCATACACTCGAAGCTGTTTTTGCAGTAGCCGGCAAAGATTACAATATCTACCTTGCAGACGAACGGGAGCTCACAGACAACAATGCCGGCCAGCCCATTCATGGCAATATCGGCTTCGATCTGCCTGCGGGCCTGTATCAGCTTCGTTGTTACGCCCCCGAAACGGGGTTGTACTCACCCGCCATTACAATCAGCGGCGCTAAAAACCTGCAGTATGGTGTGCCCGGATTCCGCGGCGATCTCGTTATAAGGATCACGAGACTGAATGAATAGTGTATTTTTGTTTTACAGGCACTTGGAGTCACAGATACTTTTCACTATTTCCTATCGGTATGTGTCTTCACATACCGAAATACTCACTCTTTTATGCTGATATGTGAAGACACATACCAGTAGAAAATTACAAGAAATTATTTTTCAAACGGGAATCATTTCCACACATTCGCTATCAGGATGGGCTATAAAATTCCCGGGAAATAAATAGCTGTGAAAACTATAGCTGAACAATAAAATTAAATACGGTTTTGCCTTACGGACAGGATAAGATTTGGCTGATCAAAGTGCCCCGGCTCTTTATAACCTGCTGCACGAAGTCTCCGGACTTCGTGTCAGCTATGTTCTCAGGAGACGGTGTCTCCCCATTGAAAAGAGCTAATATCCCATAGAATCTTACAGTCGCCCGGAACAAGCTTTTGGTTGCTTTTTTAAATTATAATATTGAAAACAGGGTAGTATAGCTGAACGCGGCGGGAATAGCTTACCTGGTCCTTATTTTCTTTGAAGGTAATTTAGCATCCATATATGCTTTGGCTTCGGCATCAGTCACATTATCCAATAGCCTGCCAAATCCGGAATAATTAACCCTGAGAGATTGGAGTATTAAACTGATCGTAGAAAATTTCGGGTCCGCTTTTCCATTAAAAACTTCAGAAATGGTTGCTATTCGCAGTCCGGTCCTCGAAGCTATCCTGTCAAAGCTGTGATCTAAAAGCAGGTCTTCAATTCCCTGCTTCCTGTTACGCTCATAAATCTTCTTATTTTTTTGCAGAAGTTTATTCAGCGCGTATGCTACTTTAAATTTGGCAAAATCATTCCCGTCATTTTTTCCCATGTTGTAAGCAACAAGAAAAAAAATATTTTTTCATTACGGTATACCGTAATATGAATTATTTTTATTATCATTGCTTAATGAAAATTGTTTTTGCGAAGTCTTCATAAAATATTACTGAAGCATTCGCTTTGAGTCTCGCTTTGAAACCTCGGAAATTTCAAACAACCACGGGATGATAAGTGTAATGCCCACGTCCTAGGCGTGGGTACTTGCTTATTTGTGGTTGGCTCTCCGAGGGCCTCAAAGCGGTAAGTTGAGTCCCACGCTTCTTAATTTGGTGGAATATCCCATTTCCGGCTTATTAAGAATTCAGGGAACCAGCCTGGCTCATCCAACACTCACAAGGATGGAAAACTGTGTTACCAAAACTGCACGTGTCTTTAATGCCCGCCATGGCATTCAGCACGGGTATGCTCATTTATTACCTTTTTTCCACTCCTCTCGTATTCTCTTCGCCTGCAAGCCGAAAAACCCGGTGTAATCACCAGGCAAGGGGATAGGGAGCGGTGGCTTGGTTTTTATGCAGTTTTTCTCATGTTTTATTATACTTTCCACCGGCTCCTGCCCTTTGCCACTCTTCTCCATATAATAGTTGGTCTGCTGTATATCCCGCCTGCGGATTAACAGCGGCTGTTTTATGTACGCTCAATCCACTGCAAAATGAAATGGATCTTTTGCTTATTGGCTTTGCTATGCCTTTCCATAGCCCATGCCCAAACCAATAATAATATAAAGCCTCTCAGCATCGGGGATACCCTTCCCGCCGGCCTGGTGCTTACCAATGTGCTTAACTCCCCCGTTTCTGAGATCCGGTTATCCGATCTGAAAGGCAAGCTGGTGATACTGGACTTCTGGGCTACATGGTGCAGTGCATGCCTGGAAGTATTTCCCAAAATAGAGACTTTGCAAAAAGAGTTTGCCGGCAGCTTGCAAACGTTATTGATCAATCCTTTTGTAAGAGATGATACTGTCCGGGTAAAAAAAGCTTTTGAAAAATTGCATCCCCGTATCAGCATGCCCCAAAACGTTCCGGTAGCTATTCAGCAGGCTGTTTTCCAGAAATATTTTCCATTTCGCTTTGTACCGCATTATGTATGGATAAACCAGGAAGGCAGGATCATCGCTACCACCTCAAAAGATGAAGTAACGGCAGCCAACATCCGCAAAGCCTTAAAGGGCGATATATCCTTTCATCTCAAAAATGACAACCTGGATTTTAATCCCTGGAAGCCGCTGTTTACAGCCGGAACGCTGAACCCTGATAGCTTGATTGGCAGAAGATCAACTATCACTCCTTACATAGAAGGAGCCGGATATTGGATGGTACTGCAGGACTATGCACCCGGAAAGCTCCGCTATTGCATCATAAATTATCCTGCATTAACGCTTTTCACAGAAGCTTTTGATCTTGCAGAGGTTCCGGTGAACCGTCTGGTATTTGATAGTAATGTCCAGGATCTTTTCACTATAACTGATGCAGAAACAGATAAGTACAATAAAGCGTATTGCTACGAGGTAATGGGTGTAAATGGCCTGCCATCCGCAAAACGGCGGATGCGCATTGACCTGGAAGATTATTTCGGTATTACCGTACAGCAGCAAAGCCGTCTTATACCGGTAAAGCACATCATGGCTGCAGGAAACAAAGAATATCAGTCCCCGCCTGATGGAACATCTTTCAATGTCGTCCTTCGCCGGCTCAACGATCTTTCGGAATTGCCTTTCACCATGGACAAAACGCTTGAAGGGATCTTCATCAGGCTACCTGCAGATTTTTACGATATGAGTCTGCAGGAAATTGAACGCTTTCTTTTTGGGAAAGGATTACAGGTTGTTGAGCGCAGGGAAACACTGGATGTTTTCGTTTTCAGCAGGGGAGAAAATATTGTTCATAACTACAAACCGTAAAAATGAATATCAAAACAACTGTATTAGTTTTTAGTCTTCTGCTTACCTGTCGAAGCTATGCCCAGGCAGACCGGGTAACAATAACCGGCACCATCACCTCAAAAGAAAACAAAATACCATTGCCCCAGGCTACGATTACCACTGCTTCGGGGAAAGTTGCTATTATTGACAATATGGGAAGATTTATTGTCAGTAATATTCTGTTGCCTGATACATTATTGATCTCACATATCGGCTATAGCAGCCAGAAAATTCCGCTGCACGCAGCAGTAAGCGACCTGTCCATAGCCCTTGAACGCAGCGCCGACCAATTGCCGGACGTAATTATACAAACAGGATATAACAGTCAGAAGCAGGTAAGCCTTACCGGTGCATTCGGTATAATAAATAATGCAACACTTAATCAGCAAACAGGGACCAATATCCTGAAAAGGCTGGATGGTGTGATCGCCGGCGTGGATTTTGTCACCAATAAAACAGACAACAACCGCAAACTGGGGTTATCCATACGCGGGCTTAGCACTATTAATGGCCCTCTTGATCCCGTAATTGTTCTCGATAATTTTATTTATGAAGGTTCTATCGACAATATTAATCCTAATGATATTGAAAATGTAACAGTGCTGAAGGATGCCGCCGCTACTGCCATCTATGGAGTAAAAGGAGGCAACGGTGTAATTGTGCTCACTTCTAAAAAAGGGAAAAATAATCAACCAATGCAGGTAGAGTTCAACGCAGATGTATTGGTTACAGAAAAACCTGACCTGAAGGCGTTTCCTAAAATTTCTTCAGCAGATTATATAGATGTTGAACAATTCCTGTATACGAAAGGATATTATGATAATGCCATTAATGACTTTCAGCATCCTGCACTTACACCGCTTGTTGAAGTAATGGTAAAAAAAGATAATGGTTTGTTGTCAGAAGAAGAAGCAAGACAACAAATTGATTACCTGAAAGGGATAGACACCAGGGATCAGTACAGAAAGTACATGTATAAAAAAGGTATTACCAGGCAATACGCCCTGAATCTGAGAGGGGGTACCAACAACATGGCCTGGTATGTTTCAGCAAGCCTGGATAATACTATGGATAATTTGAGCGCTACATTCAACAAGCTGAACCTGAAAAGCAGCACAACCTACCAGCCGGTAAAGAATATTAAAATAGATGCAGGCTTTTATTATACGAACAGCAGATCTGTATCAGGCAAGCCTGCCTACAATTCTATTATAGTATCAGGCAGGGACGTGCCATACCTGGAACTGGTAAATCAAAGTGGAGAATATGCGTCGGTACCGGTCCAATACAGTAATTTCTATACAGATACTGCAGGCGCCGGTAAATTGTATGACTGGAAATACTATCCTATGAACGATTATTTGTATGATGCTACTAAAATAAACACAGAAGAGCTTATCGGTAATATTGGCGTTACGGCTACACTTGCAAAAGGCATTGATTTTGACCTGAAATATCAATATCAAAAACAAAATACGGATTCCCGCAGGGAATCGGCTCCGGAAAGTTTTAATGCACGCAACCTCATTAATTTATTTACCCAGATTGATCGGGATAATGATGCTATCAATTACATTATTCCTCCCGGGAGCATTATATACAACAATACATCTGTAACCGGCTCGCAAAACATAAGAGGACAATTCAATATTAACAGGGAATACGGCCGGCACAATATCAGCGCTATAGTGGGAACGGAAGCAAGAGACATATATATGGAAGGCTATTCGTTTACAACATACGGATACAGGGACAATCCGCTGACTTCATCCAGTGTAGACTTCCGCAACTTTTATCCCACTTATGTCACAGGTGGCTATTCCAATATTTATGGTGCACCATCCTTTTTTAAGCGTACACAACGGTATCTCTCGTTTTATGGTAATCTGGCGTATACCTATAAAGGGAAATATACACTTACCGGGAGCTTCCGGCAGGATGGCGCCAATATTTTTGGTGCAACTACTAATAACAAATGGAAACCATTGTGGACAACAGGCATTTCCTGGCATATTTCCAAAGAGGGCTTTTACAATAGCGAACTGCTCCCAATGTTGAGGCTAAGAATGACAATAGGCAAAAGCGGCAACCTTGATCCGCGTAAAACAGCATTGCCCGTGGCACAAATCGACAACAACCCGCTTACCAATGTGCCTTATGGAGTTATTACAGCCATCAACAACCCGTCTTTACGTTGGGAACAGGTATCTCAGATGAACATAGGTACGGATTTTAACTTTAAAAACAATATTGTGAGCGGCTCGCTTGATCTTTATTTCAAAAATGGAACGGACTTGTACGGTCCTACGCCATACGATTATACAACATGGGGAGGAATGGGCAACCCGATGATCGTGAAAAATGTTGCTGCTATGAAAGGGCGGGGTATTGACCTGCAATTAAGAACTAAAAATATCGACAGGTCCTTCAGGTGGTACACTGATTTTATTTTTAATTACAATACCAATAAAACCACCAAATACTATGGCGATGGTGCGCAAATGGTAAGCTCATTTTTCGGCGGTGGCAGTGGTATCACCCCCGTAGTAGGAAAACCGTTATATGCGATTGCTGCTTACCACTGGGGAGGGCTGGATGGTGATGGTAATCCACAGGGCTATGTTGATGGACAAAAGAGCACAGATTATTATGCCATTATAGATGAAGCATCGTCAAAAGGTGTGGAAGGAAATATAAAATATATTGGACCTGCAACGCCTGTTTTTTTTGGTTCGCTGATCAATACTATGGGGTTTAAAAACTTCCAGCTTTCTTTTAATATTTCCTATAAACTTGGCTACTTTTTCAGAAAACCCACTCTCAATTATTACCAACTCATCAACTACGGTACAGGTGATGCAGAATTTGCCAGGAGATGGCAATCGCCGGGAGATGAGGTTAAGACCAATGTGCCTTCGTTTATCTATGACTACCCCGAATTACCCGAGCGGGATGCCTTCTACTCAAACGCGGAAATAAATATTATGAGTGCAAGTCATATCAGGCTCAGGTACATCAACCTGGATTATCACTTTCAGCCCTCCCAAAAACAATTGCGCCACCAGTGTAGTGTGTACCTCAACCTGGCAAATCTTGGTATAATCTGGATGGCTAACAAGGCGCGGATCGACCCTGACTATCCCGGTTCAATTCCACCACAGAAAGTGTATACGCTTGGCATTAAATATAATTTTTGACCACCAACTATATTAGTTTATGAAAAAAATATTATTATGTTTCTGTATGCTCTCAATGCTGTCGTGCAAAAAATTTTTAGATGTAAGAAGTGATGAATCAATGTTTACCCCGGCTGCCCTGGAAGACCTTCAGTCCATTCTGGATGATAATTCCGTAATGAACCTTCAAACACCCTCTATGACAGAAGTATCAGCCGACGACTATTTTATAACTGATGAAATGTTTGCATCAATACCAAACGAACAGGATGTATACACGTGGAACAGAATAGTGTATAATTATGAGAATGATTGGTCGCGGACCTATAATGTAATATATAATGCCAATTTATGCCTGGAAAGGTCGGCAGCGATCCGAAAAGATAATTATAACACTGATAAATTGAACAATGTTGTCGGGAGTGCTTTGTTCTTCAGGGGATATTCATTCCTTAACCTGTGCTGGACATTTGCAAAAGCTTATGATCCCGAACAATCAAAAGCGGATTTAGGAATAGCCATACGGGAACAAACAGACCTTAATATTCCCTCCATAAGGTCCAGCGCCTTTGAAGGATACCAGGCAGCGGTGGAAGATCTGAGGCAATCTGCAGCTTATTTGCCGGATCAGCCGGCATTACCGACAAGGCCTTCAAAAACGGCAGCGTATGGTATGCTTGCCAGGGCTTTCTTATCAATGCGGGAGTACGACAGCGCATATAAATATGTATCGCTCTGCCTGGAACTGCATAACGACATACTGGATTATAACAGTGGCGAAATAAATTCGGGGAATATTCCTTTTGCATCATACCCTTATAATCAGGAGGTTATTTTTTATTCAGTTATGAGCAATAGCTTTTCTTTTAAAGCTCCTAACAGGGCATTGATAGATACTATACTTTATAAAGAATACAGTGATGCAGATAAAAGAAAAGAAATTTTCTTCAGACCCAATAACGGTTATCAAAGATTTAAAGGGAGCTATGCAGCACACACCACTTCACTGTTCACAGGACTGGCTACAGATGAAATGTTACTGATAAAATCAGAATGTGAGGCACGAAACGGCAAAGCAAATGAAGCAATGAATAGTTTGAATACACTTTTGATAAACAGGTATGAAACGGGATCGTTTTCTCCTGTGACGGCTGCTGATGCAGAGGACGCGGTTAACAAAATTCTTTTAGAACGAAGAAAGGAATTATTGATGCGGGGTATCAGGTGGAGTGATATAAAACGACTGAATAAGGAAGGCCGGGATATTCATCTTTACAGGGAAGTGGCAGGCAATTCCTATAACCTGCCCCCTAATGATGACAGGTATGCTTTGCAACTGCCTGACGATATTATAAAGATTACCGGGATGCCGCAGAATTAAAATATGCATTTAGGTTAGTATACACCTAACCTAAATGCAATTAACACGATTGAATAAGCTGTCATGGCTTATTTAATATAGTGATGGCACTGCCACTAACATATGCTGGCTTATAATGCCCTGAGGGAGAACCCGGGATCGCACTGATTTGCACATTAGTATTACCTGCCAGCGTCCGCCCGGAACCGGCACTGACATTGGATGCTGCTACTGCTATCTGACATGCCTTATTGTTTGAGCTGCAATTTTCATCCTCCGGAGCTTCTTTCCAGTTAGCCCCGTTAGCAACTGCCGTGGCATTCGTTGTGCTGCCATTAAATGTAAAATATACCATCGATTGATCCTTGTGTGCCTTAAAAGCCACAGCCCCTATGGCAGCGATGACTGCTATTATACCAAGAAGATAATGTTTCATATGATTCATTTTTATTTTTAAAGAGTTTTACTCAATAGATACACTGTTACCGGATAAGATTGTGTTCCCCGCAGGGAACTATGGCGGGGTTCTTTTAAGTTCGGTTACCACTCTTTTATTGACTCTTAAAACAAAAATATTAATAATCAGAAAAAACATATTGAACATTATATGCTGTTTCCAGCTAAGCCTGTTTATCACACCACCGCAATTGCAGGGAAGTTCACGCATAAAAGAGACCATGCAGATCAGGTAACCGGTGAGCATTACCAATGCGAGAAGCGAAGCATACAAACCCAATATACGAGTCGCCGGGATAAAAAGCAGGAATGCAATTAATAGTTCGCAAACAGGTAGTAGCCATGCAATGGTTTCCGTATGATTCTTTAGAGCAGGAATTGATTCCAGCGCAACTGCAAAACCTTTGTGATTTAAAAGTTTTCCCAGCGACGTATAGGTAAACAGTAAAATCAATATTGCTGAAATAATTTCTATGATCAAAGTTTTCTTCATAAATCAATGAATAAAAAGATTCCGGACTGGATTCCCTTCTAATTTTATCCTTATGAAATTTTCAGTTGCTTAAGGAACAGTCATAAAATGGTATTTGCTACTGATAGTAGTGACAAACAATTATTAGCCAATAGACCTCCGTAATGCCACGTCATTTTTTATTTTGGCATTTTCAGTGAATTACTTTGTTTTTTAAAACATTCTTTCTATTTTGGCAGCACCTGCTACGGTTTACTGCTCTTCTATCATCCTCCTGTATATAGACTCGAAAAAAAACAGGTTTCGTACCATCCGGAGTGCAACTTTTTTTGGACTTTTCGGGGTAACGTATCCTCAATTGAATTTCAATTGAGTTTTTTCTCGCAGGCTATCACCGGCTAACAGTATGTTATGGAGGAAATGTTTACATATGACGGATTCGATCTTTTCAGGCAGTTAGGAACAAATTCCGGATCGGCTGAAGCGGCGCTGGCAGCTATTTACAAAGCTTTCAAATCCGTGCTTGTGCTGTATATTAAAAAATACATCCGTGATGACGATGAACTTATCAAAGATATTATTGCAGAGACCATGCTGGCACTGTGGATACAACGGGAGGAAGCAGCCCGGAAAGAAAAACCTTTATCCTGGCTGCTGACCATCGCCCATCATATCGCTATAGATAAAATAAGAGCAAAAAAGAAATATTATACAGAACCATTGGAAGACCATTCTTCCCTGCCCGGGAACGACTATACAGCAAGAGAAACAGAGCGTAAAGACCTGGAGGCTCTTTTCAGGGAAGCTGCGGAAAAGCTGCCTCCGCAGGAGAAAAATATATTGCTGCTGAGCAAAATAGAAGAAGTGCCGCATAAACAGATCGCTTTACAATTCAGGGTATCCGTACAAACCGTAAAAAACCAGTTGAGCCGGGCTTTGAAAAAAATCAAGCGCTATATGAGAAATACCTTAAGCAGCTTTTTTATTTGAGGATGTCAAAAGCAATTACAATGATCCACCAATCTGGTTACGTTAAAGAACTGATCAAAAAATATATAGAAGGCGCTATAACGGGGGGTGAGCTTGAGCGGCTGAAAGCCTGCTGGAAAATATATGAAGAAGATGAACTGCTTGACATGACCGCAGAAGTATTGTATGCTATGGGAAAGCAGGAGCCGGTCAGTGCTTTAAAAGGCTGGGAGCCTGATTTTGCAAAGATCATCAGCGACGCACAGCGCATACGGCGTAACAAAAAAATATTGTTATATGGTAAGGTGGCGGGAACTGTCTGCCTATTACTGCTGCTGGTGATAACAGTCAATCATTTTATATTAGAAAAATGGCCAGGCAGCAATGCAACAGGCAGTTGCGGAGATATATCCTCCCCGGGAGAAATACCGAGATCTGAGTTTGCCTGCACCGTCCGGTGGGGCGATACTGCCGTTTTAGCCGTTGACAGCAGTACTACCGGGCTGGTTACACGGATCAACAACTTTGACATCCGCCAGGAAGTGACGGGCGTACTGGCAGTGACCATTTTACCGGGAATAATGCCCGTGGATACAGCACGAGACCGGTTCGTGGAAATGATTACACCGGCACGCCGGCAATATATCATTAAGTTGCCGGGCAACGTTAGCATCCACCTGGATGCAGGCTCTTCCCTGAAGCTCCTCTTTATCAGCCCGGGGCGGGACACCTGTTATGTGCAGATCAGCGGGGAAGCCTATATCGAAGCGCAGGGGAAAGGAAGTCATGAAAAGCTGATAGTGGAAACCTCCAACAGCCAGTTGCAAACCGTCGGTGGCAATTTTGCCATACTTGCACTCCCCGGTTATACCAAGGCCACACTCATCAGCGGTGGGGCTGCAATATTAAGCAGGCAGGGCATTCACAGCAAAGAGCTGGACTGCCCCGGAGATCAAACCATTGTTAAAAGTTACGATAAAACCAACGACACTACAGTGGATTCCATATTTTTTAAACACAATAATGATGTTGGGGAAGCGCTGATCTGGACAAAAGCGACCCGGAACTACCAAAACGTTTCGTTGCGGCAGTTTGTAGTGGATATGAGCCGGTGGTGCGGGTTTGAGGTGGAGAGCCTTAACTGCATCCCTGAGCAGTTGCGCATCAATACTACTATCTGTTACCGGGCTTCCAGGCAACAGGTATATTCGGAGATCCGCAGAGCGGGCATCATGGTATATGAAAAGGGAGGTGGCATCAGCTTTTGCGACCCAGCAAAGAAAAACAGTTCGCCACCGGCGCAAACGGCTTTTATAAAAAGAGGGAAATGATCATCTGTATTTTCCTACTGAAGTGATCATTCATCAAATTACATTTGGTCAATATTTGTACTCTAAACTTCTGCTACTTATAACCATAACAACACGAAAGTCAAGGATAGACGGAACTGCAATATCATACTGCACTACTATACAGATACGGTCATTATTTGGGATTAATTAAATCACCAAAATAAAGACCTAATATTTGATATTATCAAAAAACATCTTATCCTGGAACCTACTGGAATACACTTTAAGTCTTTCAATCTTTTGACTGCCTGTCCGTCCGTTTAGGCGGGCCTGCCACTAGCCAAACCCGTATTTAAAAAAATTTTAATGGCTTTTTCAATATACAGGTTTTACCGGCGTTATGTTGTTGTAATGCTTGATTTTGCAGGTAATCACAGGAATACAGTGTGGAGCTAAAGGTGGCAAAGCTATATCCTGGTTATCCGCTTTTACGCTTGTATTTAAGCGTTATGCCTATCTAACGACACCCCCTGAAAAGACAAACAGTACAACCCAAATATGAGATATATTCCAAACCTGATCCCTGAAAGCTCAAAGGTTTTACCTGGCTATTTTAAAGGTAACCTTTACAGGTCGGCAAAGAAAAACTTCTTGCGTGATAGCATTCTTTGGATAACAGGAGTATTTTTCCTTGCCGGTGCATTAGCTGCCGTCAGGCATCCTTTAATGACTTTAATATTTGGACTTACAGGCTTGATCCTTATTCCACCGGGACATCAATTTATTGAACGAAAACTAAAATTCAGGCTTACCCCTACAATCAAAGCTATTACAGCGTCGGCTTTGTTTATTGGTTCTATGCCGTTGACAAGCCACTACAACGATGTTGACCAGCAAATTTCCCGTCAACAAAAACTTACCGTTGAGAAAGCTGCAAAAGAGAAAGCAATTGCTGACGAAAAGGAACAACAACGGAAAGACAGTTTAGCTTTTTATATACACCAGGGCAATCGTTTAGCCAAAGAACATAAAATTGACGAAGCAAATAAGCAGCTTCAATATGCAACAGCTTTTGCTGCTCTGCCGGCTGATAAAGAACAAATTGAGAAAGAGAAAATAAGCATTGCAGCTATCAAAACATTTGATTTAGTAGAAACGGGAAAATACGAGTCCGCCTTGTCCGAGATCAATACGCTCTTACCTTCAGACCCTTCAAACCCGGAACTCTTATACAACCGCGCAATTTGCTACAGCAAAACAGGCAGGATACAGGAGGCTGTAACCGACCTGAAATTATTAGTGCAATCAGGAAATACTGAAGCAGAAAAGCTTCACGACAAAATAAATCCAATACGAAAACGGGTGGCATACCATGTAACACGATGCTGCGATGGAACTACTTCAGATGCTACCGGCAGAGGCGCCTGTTCTAATCACGGCGGTGTATGTAACTGGAATGAACCTGTTTATGAAGAATACAGAAAATATGAATAAGCAATGAACGGAAATTTATACCAGCAGCGACCTTTATCGGATACGAGTTTTTTTCAAAAGCTCTTCAAACAAGTCCCGCAGGAAAATGCAGTAATTGAGCTCAATAATCTTTTAGCTGCAAAACCTGTATTGAACATTTCGCAAAGGGATATTGAAGCAATTGAGGGTAAATACCGGCTTAATCTTCGCAAAGAATTTAAACTGAACCTTGAAGAGTTTTATGCTGTTTACCTGAATCATTGCCTTGCAGACAAGGTGATCAATGACGATGAACTAAAAGAGCTCAATCATTTAAAGCAGGTACTTTATTTGGATGATAAGACTATTGATAAACTACACACAAAACTTGGGGAGATCATTTACAAAAAATCATTCCGGGAAGCAGTAGCAGACGGAAGGCTGACAAAAGCGGAGGAAGATTTTTTAGCAAAACTGGAAACCACGCTACGGCTTCCAAAACAGCTTGCCGACAAAATTTCATCAGAAACAAGAACAGCATTTGTTGAAAATTACGTGGCTCAGATGGTGGCAGACCAGCGCCTTTCGCCAGCCGAAGAACAAGAGCTGCAGGCTATTGCCTGCAGCCTGAACGTAAACATTCAGCTTAATGACCAAACAAAAGAGCAGCTTGGAAAGCTAAAGCTATACTGGGCATTAGAAAATTTGGATTTGCCGGTCATTCAGCCGGATATAGCTATTCAAAAGTCCGAGGTTTGTCATGTTAAAATATCAAACGTGAATTGGCATGAGCTTCGCAGCGTAAGGCAACGGGTAAGCTATAGTGGTTATTCAACAAGCTTTAAATTAGCGAAAGGGTTTTATTTACGCTCAGGAAGCTACCAGCCTCAAAGTTATAGTGTAGACACCATGAAGCTCATTGACACGGGAACGCTATACCTGACAAACAAAAGAATAATCTTTACGGGAATGAAGAAGAACGCTAACATCCGTATTGACAAAATTTTAGACTTTACACCTCATACAGATGGTGTAGCAATTGGCAGGGAAACAGGCAAAAGTCCAACATTACAAATGGCGCAAAACGCAGACATATTTTGTATAATACTTGAGCGGCTGCTGAATGAGAGATAAAAACCGGCAGACAGCTTAACGTCAGCTGTATTTTTTTTATCCATGTTACTTAAACCTTCAGCCTTTATTCTGTTTTGCTTACTTGTTTATAGTTATTCTTTAAATGCACAGCAGGCAAAAAAATCTCAGTTGGAAGTAACCGGTTCTATAGATTTTGCATTAAATGAAGGATATCCGCTTTGGGGAGTTGAAAGCCATGTAAAGCTCTTATTTCCGGCTGGACAAAAAAACAATGCTTTTATTGGTACTATTCTATGACAATACTGCGCCGCAGCATCGCTGCTCAATATTGTACCTGCAGTACAAGCGGGTCTGCCCGAATGGTACAGGCGGGCGTGGCAACAGCAGCCTGATAGCGATACTGTGGACGGAACCATAAAAATTTCACTTTTTTGCGGCCTGCTTTTTGATACCTTAACACTGAACCCCGAATACTGCCTTTTATCCCTTTTTCTCCTCCCCCACCGGATTTTTATGTAGGTTTGATATCCTAAAATGTATGTCATGAAGCGTTTACTTCTGTTATGCACATTAGCTGTATGTATATTTTCCTGTAATCACGAAACCGTGAACGGAAACGGCAATGTGGTTTCCGAATCAAGAAACACAGGATCGTTCAGGGGAATTAAGCTCATGGGGGGTATGAATATTGATGTAAAAGCCGGAGATAAGCAATCAGTGGAAATAAAAGGAGAAGAAAACATTCTTCCGTATGTAGAGACCTATATTGACGATGGCAACCTGGTAGTCAAATACAAAAACAATGTCAATATCAATACCCACGAGGATCTTAATGTATATATCACCACCGCCTCGCTCGAAGATGTGGAAATTCTCGGCTCCGGCGACATTACAGGTGAAGGCAGGTTTGTAAATAACGACGAAATGGAGATCGGCGTAATGGGGTCGGGTAATATCAGGCTGGAAGTGGATGCGCCTAAAATAAAAGCCAAGACAACAGGCTCAGGCAGCATTTACCTTTCGGGGAATACTAAAAACATTTCCTGCAACACTATGGGCAGCGGGAACATTGACGCCGGGGAGCTCAAATCTGAAAATGCAAAAGCAACCACTTTGGGCAGCGGAGATATTAAAGTATTTGCAAGTATAAAAATAGATGCCACCATTAATGGCAGCGGAAATATCAGGTATAGCGGAGGCGGTTCCGTTTCTTCGGTTACCCACGGGAGTGGCAGTATCAGCGCTGCCGACTAATGTAATACTTCAGTCAAAACTTCTGATCCCGGAGCCGTATCTGTGTAATCCTTTATCACATTATACAGAGTATCTCTTTCCACGGGTTTCCTGTTCACCTGCTTTATCAAGGCAACCAGCTCGGTGGTGCTCATCGCAGGATTCTGTTCCTCGCTGCCAGCCATCGAATAAATTTTGGTGGTATCATCAATAGTACCGTCAATATCGTTTACGCCAAAAGACAGGGTAAGCTGCGCGTTCTGCCTTCCAAGCATTGGCCAGTACGCCTTAAGGTGAGGGAAATTATCCATGAACAAACGCGCCACCGCGTACATCTTCATATCTTCTATTACCGACGATTCGGGCACATTGCTCATTTCATTATCATGATTGCGGAACTTCAATGGTATAAAAGTATTAAAGCCGCCTGTTTTATCCTGCAGGTCGCGGAGCCGTTTCATGTGATCTATCCTGTGCCAGTATTTTTCAATATGCCCGTACAGCATGGTAGCATTAGTGTGCATTCCAAGATTGTGCGCAGCTTCGTGTATGCGCAGCCAGCCTTCGGCGTCTACCTTATCGGCACAAATCTGCTGGCGGATCTCAGGATGAAATATTTCTGCACCGCCCCCGGGCAATGAATCGAGCCCCGCCTCATGCATCAGCTTCATGCCTTCTTCCGGACTAACCTTTGCCTTACGGAACATATAGTCCAGCTCTACCGGTGTATAGCCCTTAATATGCAGCTCCGGGCGGTGCGCCTTGATCTGTCGCATCAGGTCCATAAAAAACTGCATGGTCATCCGGGGATGTACTCCTCCTACTATGTGCACCTCCGTTACCGGTTTGCCATCATAGCTGCGCACAATATGCATCATCTGCTCAGTGCTTAGCTCCCACCCCTCTTCTCTTTTGGCATATAGCCGTGAATAAGAGCAAAACTTGCAGGAAAACACACAGACATTAGTAGGCTCTATATGAAAATTGCGGTTGAAATAAGTTGTATCGCCATGCAACCGCTCCCGCACAAGATTGGCCAGGATGCCCACAAAAGGAAGGCTGGCCTTCTCAAAAAGCACGACGCCGTCTTCTTCGGTAAGGCGCTCTTTGTTCAACACTTTTTCTCCTGCAATGCGTAACTCAGGTAATAAGGACGGCTGGGAAAGTAATGCTTCGGCTATCAATGCTCTCTCTGGCATAACTGCGCTTTATCTGTTAATCAGGAGCACAAAGATAAGGCTTAGCAGAAAGGTTGCCAATTCATGCCAGTCACACTATAACCAAAGTCCCGGAAGGAGGTACAAAGCATACAACACTTTCTTTGTGAAACTTTGTGTCTCAGTGCCTTCGTGGTTCAAATTATAACTTCCAGTAAATCTTCAGGTTTTTTGTAGCTCTTCCCGAGGCAACTATATCAGGTTTACCGTCGCCGTTCATATCCATTACCTGCAGATCTTCGCATGCCATGCCATTGCGGTCTATCCATTCCGGGTACCATGCTTTTCCCTCCCCATCCCTGCAGGTGTACAGCTTTATTCCCACTTCTCCGTTAACGTCCGGCGACCGCCAGCCCGCTACTATCTCCGGTTGCCCGTCCCCCGAAAAATCTGCCACTGCCAGTGCATGCCCTTCCTTTACCTTATCGTCAAGTACTACCCTTTGGGTCGCTTTATCATCCCGTAAATAGGCTACTACAGCCGTTCCGTGCATAGGCTCAATGGTGGCGATCAGTTGTTTGCCGGAAGCAAAATATCCTGCCCTCACTTCCCCGGCGCTGTTGCCTGTTCCCGGTATATCCTTCGCCGCCACGGTGGCACGGGATATATCTCTATGTATAAATTTTATACCTTCTTTCGAAGCGACATATAACCCGTTTTGCCTGGTATCGCCGGCAATAACATTCTCAAAATTATGTGTGAGATGAAGCGTGGTGTCGAGCGCTGTGATCTTCCACGAGCCCCTTACATCTCCCGGGAACTGGTATGCAAGTATCTTTACGCCCTGTCCCGCACCATCTTTATTGTCTTTACCATGTAAAGGAACAACAACGAGATAATATTTGCCATCAGAAAATTTTACCCATTTCATACGGTGGATGGTTGTTTCATGATGCAGCTCCACCGGCTGCCACAATTGAGTAGGGTCGTTGGGACGTACCAGGTAATGCACCGACCCGGATTGTGCAGCGTCGCTTGTTTCCCCGGGATTCCATTGAGCGCCAACTGCTACTTCCACCATACCATCGCCTGTAATATCGGCAGCGGCAATACATACGTTATCATGCCCTGTAAGATTATCCACCATCACAAATCTTTTCCAGTCGCCATTGCGATACCATACGAACTGTTTTTTATCAGCGAGCAGGATATCAGGCTTACCATCACCGTCTACATCACCCAGCGCGATACCGTAGCCGATGGAAATATTATTATCAATGACCTGTTCTTGAAATGAAGCTGTTCCGGTACAAAATATTTGCAAAAACAGCTTGACTAAAATATACAGCAGCATGGCAGACAGGTTTAAATAATGAAATATTGATCAATACAAGCTCTTATTAAGGTAAGGATTTTTTCCGGATCATTACCTTTTTCATGGGCCCTTTGTGCATCTTTGTGTCTCTGTGCCTTCGTGGTTCAAAACCAAACCCCGGAATGTTTCTTGAGGCACGGGCCATAGCAGGATAGGGTGTAGGGCATAAGGTGTAAGCTAAAACCTTCTCACGTTTCACCTCTCACATTTCACCGCTCACGTCTCTATTCACCAATTCACCACACACTATTAGCAGTTCACACCACACCGCCTTGCGCTCTCATTACCGCGCAGATAATTTGCAGTCGCAAAAAAAATTATATGCGCAGGATCAAAAAAATAATAAAGTGGACAGCAATAGTCCTGCTCGTATTAGCGGGCGGGCTGGCAGTTATTGTCCTTTCAAGGCAAAATATAAAATACGATGCTCCATTTCCCGCTATACAGGCATCTGCAGACAGCGCTGTAGTCGCAAGGGGAAGGCACCTGGTATACGGAGGAGCGCATTGCATAGACTGCCATAGTCGTACAAATGCAGATTCACTGATCGGTCTTGGGCAGGAAGTGCCTTTGTCGGGAGGAGTGGTCTTTAAGCTTCCCCTGGGCAATATCTATTCAAAAAATCTCACCGGCGATACAGCTACAGGCATCGGGAAATACACCGATGCAGCTATTGCCCGGGCATTAAGATACGGTGTTCACCCCGACGGAACGGTAGTATACGACTTCATGCCTTTTCACAATGCCAGTGATGAGGACCTTACTGCCATTATTTCTTACCTGAGAACCCAAAAGCCTGTGAGGAATGCCGTGCCCCAACACGAATTAAATATTATGGGAAAAATAGTAAAAGCATTGCTGGTGCAACCGGTAGGTCCTTCGGAAGAAGTGCCAGGAAAAGTAAAGCAGGATACTACGGCAGCATATGGCCGCTATCTTGCCCTGAGCATAGCAGAATGCAACGGATGCCACACCAAACGCAATATCTCAGGAAAATTCACAGGAGAGCCTTTTGCGGGAGGCGGTGAAGTAGACGGATTCATTACGCCCAACCTTACTCCCGACCCCGGCGGAAGAATATTCCACTGGTCAAAACAGATGTTCATTGACCGTTTCCGTATGGGCAGGCTGATCCCTGCCAGCCCTATGCCCTGGAATTCATACGGGCGGATGACAGACGACGAGCTGACCGCAATTTTTAATTACCTGCAAACACTTAAGCCGGTTAATACTACGTCAGATGTCAAACGTGAGAAGTGAAAGGAGGGAGCTATCAGCAGTCAGGTATCGGCTATGAGCTATCAGTGTCATGCCGTGGGCAAGTGAAGAAGATATAGCCACGGATGCACGAATGTATCTTGATAATTTTATTCGTGCATTCTGTACAACAAAAGGGAACAAAGCTACGAATACACTAATGTATTTTATTATAATTTATTCGTGCATTCGTGGCTTTGTTGTATTCATAAATCAATCCACTTGCGGACTGCTGGAATTCGTGGATATCTTTTTCTAAATGCTATCCTGTGCTATATCTTTGAATAATGAAGCAGGCGGGTTTCTCCACATACCTCTATGCCAATACTGAGTTAGATGATGATCTCATCCGAAGCATTACAGAAAACTGCAGATCTGTCTGGTATAAAAAAAATGAGTTCCTGCTACGACAGGGCGATATATGCAGGCAGGTATTTTTTGTAGAGCAGGGATTATTACGGCAATATTCCATTGACGAAAAAGGAAAAGAACACATACTGTACTTTGCTCCCGAAAACTGGCTGGTTGCAGACCGGGAAAGCATATTTTTTAATGAGCCCGGCAGCTATTTCATCCAGGCGCTGGAAGACAGTAAAGTAACCATAGCTGACCAAAGCTTTATCAATAATCTTGCTGAGCACAATCCCTCATTTTTAACCTTCAACAACAGGCTGCTCCACAACCACATACGCCATCTGCAAAAAAGGATCACCCAATTATTAAGCGCCACTGCTGAAGAGCGATACCTGGATTTCATAAAAATATACCCGGACATCCTGCTTCGCGTGCCGCAGGCAATGGTAGCTTCTTACCTGGGGATCACTCCCGAAAGCCTGAGCAGGGTGAGAAAAGACCTCGCGCAAAGGCATTTCAAATCCTGACTTCTTATCATAGGTCAATGGAAGGGCCTCCTCCGGGTAATAATTTTGTGTATAACAATTTTAAAACAAGGAGACCAATATTATGAGCACAAAAACAATTGCCGGAATAAGCAGGCCGGGCACACCTCATTTTGTAGGCGACGGCTTCAGGGTACATAATTTTATCCCCGGCACTTCCACCATGCAGGAGATGGACCCTTTTATCATGCTGGATTACAACAGCCGGTACAGCTTTGCTCCAAGCGAGATCCCCCGTGGTGTGGGTGTTCATCCGCATAAGGGTTTTGAAACAGTAACCATTGCCTATAGGGGAAAGGTAGAGCATGCAGACAGCACCGGCAGCGGTGGCGTGATCAATGAAGGGGATGTGCAATGGATGACGGCGGCAAAAGGCATACTGCACAAGGAATTCCATGAAAAAGAATGGAGCAAAAAAGGTGGCGATTTCCAGATGGTGCAGCTTTGGGTAAACCTTCCTGCCCGGTACAAAAAAAGTGACCCGAAATATCAAAACCTCCGTAATACAGATATGCAGAAGGTTGCATTGCCCGGAAACGGTGGCGAAATAGAGATCATTGCGGGAGAATATAACGGGCATAAAGGCAGCGCCTCCACCTTTTCGCCAATAAATGTATTCAATGCTAAATTAAAGAAAGGAGCAGAAGCAACATTTAATTTCCCGGCTCATTATACCACAGCCATACTGCTGGTAGAAGGCAGTGCAAAAGTGAATGGTACAGATATTGTGCCGCAGGATCATTTTGCCATGTTCAACCGCGATGGAGAAACGTTCACCATAGAAGCTGTTGAGGATGCTGTAGTATTGGTATTGAGCGGGGAGCCATTGCAAGAGCCTATTGCCGCCCACGGTCCTTTTGTAATGAATACCAGGCAGGAGCTCGTAGAAGCATTTGACGAATTTAACCAGGGCAAATTCGGCTATCTTGAAGATTAAGTTTACGATAGAGCGAGTTTCTCGCAGCGGGCACAGTGGGGCAGCGTACGCAGCAATACTCTTCTTTGCGTCGTTGCCCCTTTGTGAGGCTGCGTGAAAATATTTTATCTTTGAAGCATGAAAAAACATGTAACCATGAAGTTGCTTACCTTAACCGCAACACTGTTTCTCTGTATGCATGTCTCCGCCCAACAGGCTAACAACTGGACGGCAAAACAGCTTATGGCGCCTAAAGAACTCTCAAACTCCATCACATTCAAAGATAATGTTCCTGTTATCATCAGCGTAGGGCCCGGCGCCGCTATCCCCAATTCCATCGAGGTGGGCATGACCGGCAAGAAAGAAGGAATAGATAAACTGAAAGCTGAATTGAGTAAGCTGCAAAAAGACACGAAGCTTGTGATCTATTGCGGCTGCTGTCCTTTTGAGCACTGCCCCAATGTGCGTCCGGCTATCAATGTGCTGAAAGAAATGAAATTCACCAATTATTTCCTGCTCGACCTGCCGCATAATCTTAAGACAGACTGGATTGATAAGCATTACCCGGTTTCAAACCGGTGAGCAAAGTAACTGCTACCTGTAATTATATTCCTTGTAAATCAATCCATTACGGCCCGATTTAAAAGTAAGAGAGGTCAATCTCCCAAAAAATAAAGAAAAATATTTGCAGATATACTACTGCAGTGTATCTTTGTTTAACAATTTTGTTAAACACAATAGTTAAATGGCAATAAAGGACAGTCATACAGAACAACAAATCAAAGAAGCGGCCAAACGTCTTTTTTTCAAAGAAGGGAGGTTTAAAGCCACCACACAGGAAATTGCAGATGCCGCGGGAGTGAACAGGACCCTGGTGAATTATTATTTCCGCTCGAGAGATGTATTGTTTGACGAGGTATTGAAAGATGCAAGGGAAGCAATGACCAACCGCCTGAAAACTTCTGTAGGGCAGGAAGATATCCCATTCCGGGTACGCATAGAAAGCTTTATTGATGTAGTGATGGAACACTCTTTAACTTACCCTTACATGGACATCTATATAGTATCGCGGATGAATGATGATTTTAACCATGAGAGTGATATTATAGCAAATATTAAGAAGAATGAAGATCTGAAAATGTTTTTAAAAATGATAGAAGGGGAAATGAACAAGGGAAACATAGAAAAAATGGAACCTGTACAATTTTTACTGAGCCTTATGTCATTGCTTATTTACCCCGTGATCATCCAGCCGTTATTTAAAAAAGTATTGCAGGTAACCGATCGCCAGTACCAGCATTTGCTTAAAGAACGCAAAGAAATTATTTTAAAAACACTTTTAAAATAGGATTTTTTTTGACCGTGTATTGACAAATTTGTTAAACTTTTATTTTAAATAATAATGTGAATGAAAAAACTAAAATTGCTGGTAGCTGCCTGTGCCGGAATATTAACGATGGATATGGCTGCCGCGCAGGAAACATTAACCCTGCAACATGCCCTCGAATTTGCTATTGAGCATAAGGCTGAAGCGCAGAAAGCGAGACTGGAACAGGAGAATGCACAATACCTTATTGATGAAGTGAGGGGCAGCGCCCTGCCACAGGTAAGCGGTTCAGGTAACCTTACCTACAATGCTATGCTTCAAAAAGTAGCATTGCCCGGCGAGTTGCTCGGCTCCCCGGGAAAAACCCTGATGGTTTCCATGAGCCAGCCCTGGCAGTCTACCGCCACTTTAAATGTAAATCAGCAGATCTTTAACCAGGCCATATTCACCGGTTTAAAGGCGGCCCGGACAACCCGTGAGTTTTACCAGGTCAACAATACTCTTACGGATGAGCAACTGATAGAAAAGGTTGCCAATGCATACTACCAGGTTTTTCAATTGCAGCAACAGCTGCAAACCATTCAGACCAATTTGGATAACACAGTTAAAACGCAAAAGGTTATCGCCGGTCTGGTAGACGCTGGCCTCGCAAAAAAAATTGACCTTGACAGGATCGTGGTTGCCGTAAACAACCTCGAAGCAGCAAGGCAGCAAATGGTAAATTCATTACAGCTTTCTGAAAACGCACTGAAGTTTGCTATCGGTATGGAAATAGGCAGGCAGTTGGTATTGCCCGCAGAATCATTTGAAGTAGATGCAGCGATACTGGATGACCAGCCTGACCTTTCAAACAGGACTGAATTAAAATTACTGAATGTTCAGTCGGACCTGCTCAGCTTAAACAAAAAGGCCATAACTGCGGCTTATTATCCCACATTGTCTTTTTCCGGGAACCTGGGCTATTTGGGAATGGGGCCTTATATGCCTGTTTTTAACAGCAGCAGCAAGGTAAACTGGTCAGGCTTTTCCGCATTGGGTCTGAACCTGAGCATACCTATTTTCAATGGCGGCACCACCCGCGCAAAGATCAACCAGGCGGAAATTGATATTAAAAAGCTGAAATCAGAAATTGAGGACACCCGCTTAGGGTTAGCGCTGGCAAGCGATAACGCAAGGGCGCAAATTAAAAACAGCCTGCTTACCGTTGATACCAATAAGCGTAATATCTCCCTCGCAAAAGATGTGCTGGATAATACCCAGAATAATTACAAAAACGGGCTGGCTACATTAACCGATCTGTTAGATGCCGAAAAAGCTTATGCAGAAGCTCAAAACAATTTAACGATCTCATTGCTTAATTATAAAGTGGCCGAAATTCAATTGATAAAAGCAAACGGGAATTTGAAATCATTACTCACAAAATAAATTAAAATGAAAAATAAGAAAACTTCTCTTGTGCGCATCATTGTTACAGTGGCAATAATTGTAGCAGTGCTGGCAAGTATCCGGTTTCAGCTGAACAAAAACGCCGCTGCCAACAAAGCGGCCACCGACGAAGTGGCAAAGAAAAATACCGCAGTGGCTGTGCGTATTGACACTGCCAGGGTAAAAGATCTTGACCTAAGTTATGCAGCCAACGGTACATTTATTCCCCGGCAGGAAGTGGTGGTAGGCGCTGAAGTTGCCGGCAGGGTAGCTTCGGTACTGGTAAAGGAAGGTGATTTTGTTCGTCCAGGGCAAACTTTGGCCGTTGTGGTAGGTGATAAGCAAAATGTATCTGTATCAAATGCGGAAGCTAATTTGAATAATGCAAAAATGGATCTTGAAAGATTTGAGAATGCATTTACCACAGGGGGCGTTACCAGGCAACAATTAGACGGCGCCCGCCTGCAATATGAAACTGCTAAAAATAATTTAAGAACTGCGCAGATCGCCGCAGGTGATGTGTCTATCAAAACGTCAGTGGCAGGTATTGTAAATGCCAAAAAAATAGAGCCGGGCAGTTATGTAAGCGCAGGTACGGCAGCATTTGATGTGGTGAACATCAGCACGCTGAAATTGAAAGTAAACGTGGACGAGAAAAATGTGGGAGTGCTTAAAGTGGGGCAAACCGTGGATGTACTGGTAAGTGTAATGCCCGACAAAAAGTTCAGCGGGAAAATTACATTCATTGCACCTAAGGCGGATGCTAATTTGAATTTTTCTGTAGAAGTAGAAATTCCAAACCCGCAAAATGAATTGCGTGCCGGTATGTACGGTACGGCCAAATTCGGAGAAGGATCTGCGGTAAAGGCCCTGGTGGTACCGCGCCCGGCCTTTGTAGGCAGCGTGAGTGATAATAAAATATTTGTGGTAAAAGATGGCAAAGCTGTTGAGAAGAAAGTACAGAGTGGCAGAAGCTTTGGCGATAATATAGAAGTATTATCCGGTTTGAATGCCGGCGATGAAGTGATCACTTCCGGGCAAATAAACTTATTTGATCAAACACCCGTACAGGTGATTAAATAAACAGTAATGAAAATAACTGAAATATCAATTAAGCGACCCAGTATAATAATCGTATTGTTCATTATACTTACGCTGGGCGGTATCTTTTCCTACACCCGGCTGGGGTACGAGCTGGTACCGCGGTTTGAGGTAAATGTGCTTACCATTCAAACCATATATCCCGGGGCGTCTCCCTCGGAAGTGGAAAACTCCGTTACTAAGAAATTAGAAGATGCGGTGTCGTCACTGGAAAGCATTAAGAAAATGGAATCCAAATCAATGGAGAATGTTTCATTGATCATGATCACATTGAATACTGGAGCCGATGTAAATTTTCTTTTAACAGACGCCCAGCGTAAAATAAACGCGGTGTTGAACGATCTTCCTGAAGATGTGAAAACACCCAGCCTGTCGAAGTTTTCGCTGGATGACGTGGCGATCATGAGCTTGGCCGTTACCTCTAACCTTACTGAAAAAGAGCTGTACGATCTGCTGGATAAAAAAATACAGCCCGTTTTTGCCCGTATCAATGGTGTGGCAAAAGTGGATATGATCGGCGGTGAAGAAAAAGAGATCCAGATCAGCGTGGATCCTCTGAAGCTGCAGGGATATGGCTTGTCCATTACGCAGGTGCAGCAGGTGGTGGCTGCTTCAAATCTTGATTTTCCTACAGGTAATATCAGCACGAGGGATAACCGTACTACCATTCGCCTGGCAGGTAAAGTAACCTCTATTGACCAGTTAAGAAACCTGCCGCTTACCACGCCATCAGGAGCAACCGTGTTTCTGAAAGATGTTGCAGATGTGCAGGATGGCATTAAGGAGATAGAGAAGATAGCGAGGGTGGATCAGCAAAATACCATCCTGCTGCAGGTATTTAAACAGTCTGATGCCAACGCGGTTGAAGTATCCAAGCAGGTAAGGGCAACCATAGAGCAGGTGCAAACAGATTACAAAAGTAATAATGTGCAACTGGCTGTTGCCAATGACTCCTCTTTGTTTACATTGAATGCAGCCGATAATGTGATCCACGACCTGATGATCGCTATTGTGCTGGTGGGATTGATCATGTTGTTCTTCCTGCACAGCCTGCGCAATGCTGCTATTACCATGATAGCTATCCCGCTTTCGCTGATCGCAACATTTACAGGTTTGTTGCTGATGGGGTATACCCTCAACCTGATGTCGCTGCTGGGATTGTCGCTGGTGGTAGGTATATTGGTGGATGATGCCATTGTGGTAATAGAAAACATTCACAGGCACATGGAGATGGGTAAAAACAAAGTACGGGCGGCTTTTGACGGTGCAAAGGAAATCGGCTTTACCGTTTCGGCTATTACGCTTGTAATTGTGGTGGTGTTTCTGCCTATCGCCATGTCAACAGGGCTGGTGGCGAATATCCTTGCACAGTTTTGCGTAACCGTTATCATATCTACATTATTATCATTGCTGGTATCCTTTACCGTAGTGCCCTGGTTGTATTCACGATTTGGGAAGCTGCAGCTGATCAGCCCGGAATCTGTTTTCGGCAGGCTGATCTATGGATTTGAGAAAGGGTTAACGCGGTTTACCAACTGGATATCTAATTTACTGAAATGGTCATTGCGTTCAAGGCTCAATAAAGTGCTTACCCTGCTTGTTGCGATAGTGATGTTGTTTGCTTCGTTTTCCCTGATAGGAAAAGGATATATCGGGTCAGACTTTTTCCCGGGTATAGACAGGGGTGAATTTTATGTGCAGCTTGAATTGCCTAAAGATGCTTCCCTCGAAAGAACCAATGAAGTAACCCAGAGAGCCGAAACCTATATTGCCGCCAAGCCTGAAGTGAAAGACATGATCACCACCGTGGGACAGGCATCGGATGGTTTGATATCTGTCGGCGGATCAAGATACAAAGCCGAGATACTGGTTAAGCTGAAAAAAGATTATAAAAAAAGCTCTAAGATTTATTCCGCGGTTTTAAAAAGAGAACTGGAGAATATACTGGTAGACGCCAAGATCAAAACAGTGAATATGGGTATGATGGGCGCTGAACAATCACCATTGCAATTAACGGTGATCGGAGCAAATGTGGAAGAGGCGCAGGCTTTTGCGGAAGAGGCGGCTGCAGAGTTGAGAAAGATCCCGGGAGCTACAGGGGTTAAGCTGACTTCTGAAGCAGGTAATCCTGAGATCAGCGTAAAAGTCGATCGTGATAAGATGACCTCATTAGGGCTGAACATCGCTGCTGTAGGCGCTATGATGCAGACTGCTTTCTCCGGCAATACCGACAATAAATACCGTGCAGGTGAAAACGAGTATGACATCAACATTAAGTTCAACGAAGCAGGGCGCGCCGGTATTGATGATATCAGGAACCTGAAATTCATGAGTAACAATGGAACGCCGATTTTGTTGAGCCAGTTTGCGGATGTTGAATACAGTTCAGGCCCCACTTTGCTGGAGCGCAGGGATAAGTCACCGTCGGTATCCATCCAGGGCCAGGTAATAGGAAGACCGCTGGGATCAGTGGCGCAGGAATGGGAAAGTGAATTTTCGAAATTACAGCGTAAGCCCGGGGTGTCGTATATATGGGGCGGCAATATGGAAAATCAGAAAGAAGGGTTTGGCACATTAGGCGTTGCATTGATCGCGTCAGTCCTTCTGGTATACCTTGTGATGGTAGCTTTGTATGACAGTTTCTCTACACCGTTTATTGTAATATTCTCAGTGCCGTTATCATTCATCGGGGCCTTATTGTTCCTGGCTTTAACCAATCAGTCATTGAATATATTTACCATCCTGGGGATCATCATGCTGATCGGGCTGGTAACCAAGAACGCGATATTGCTTGTTGACTTTGCCAATCACAGGAAGCAGGAAGGGGATAGCACATTTGACGCCCTCGTCTCGGCCAACCATGCCCGTTTGCGCCCCATTCTTATGACTACCATTGCAATGGTGATCGGCATGGTACCTATTGCACTTGCGCAGGGTGACGGTGCAGATATGAACAGGGGGTTAGCGATTGTTATTATCGGCGGCTTATTGTCTTCACTCTTCCTTACATTGGTGGTGGTGCCTGTAGTGTACTCTATTTTTGATAGTATCCAGAGGAGATTCGGTAAAAAGAAGAAGGTTGACTATGCAAAGGAGATGCAGGCTGAATACATACCACTAGAGCATCATAATCATAAAGGAGAGTTAGCTGAAGTAATTGATTTTTCCAATAATTAATAACAACACATAAGAGAAGGTTCAGAGCGCCCATGGCGGCAAATATATTTGCTGTCATGGGCTTTTTATTATTATATTTTCACTCCATGCACTACTCTCCGGTCGTAAAAGATGTAATGACTAATGCGCCTGTCCCAGCTAACGTAAAAATTACCCGGTTTCAAATCAATGATGCATGTGCGACTGCCATAACGGTGTTCTTTCTTTGAGCAAAAAGTTTACCCTTTGTTTTCATTCCAGTAATAGCTGTCCGGAGTTGACCTTTGTCCAAAAATGGCAGTGCCTACCCTTACCATTGTTGCGCCCTCCTCAACAGCCGTTTCCAGGTCGCCGCTCATGCCCATTGACAGCTCCTGCATTTCCACTCCGGGGATTTTCAAAGCGATGACCTGTTGCTGAATGTCTTTGAGCAGCCGGAAACATTTACGCACTCTTTCAGCTTCCGCACTTAATAGACCTATAGTCATCAGCCCTTTTATTTTCAGAGTTTCCAGTTGTGCAACCCGTTTTATCAGCTCAATGGTATCACTGGGGCTAACGCCAAATTTGCTTTCCTCAAAAGAAGTATTTACCTGTATCAGCACTTCCATAGTTTTGTTGTCAGGCTGTAACCGATGATGTAGTTTTTCAGCCAGTTCCAAACGGTTGAGCGACTGAATACAGGACACATTGCACCTCAGCAGATCTTTTATCTTATTGGTTTGCAAATGCCCGATAAAATGATTGGTATGGGGAATTTCCCGTAAGGCTTCGTACTTTTCTTTAAGTTCCTGTACTTTGTTTTCGGCTATCAGTGTTTGTCCCGCCTGCAATGCCATTTTGATACGTTCGGCCGGAACGGTCTTGGTAGCCAGCAGCAATTTTACTTCGCTTTCGTTCCTACCAGCCTTTTTGCAGGCATTATTTATCCGTTCCCTGATAGCGGTAATGTTTTGTAGAATTTGTTCACTCATATTTCATTTGGTGTTCGGGACAATCTACCCGAAGGTCTGCAGCATGCAAATTTTGATTAAGCAATTTGCAAAAATGTTTTTGCCCTTTTCCTGATGATTGGTAATAGGAACAGGTCATGCACATCCGTTGAATGGTAATTACTCCTGAGCGGTTTAAATGTCGTATGATGCTTATCAGGCTTAACAGCAGGTTTTCTTTATCGTCAGGATGTAATTTATCAACAGGTGTTCTTATTTCCTTAGTGAAAAAGGATGTTTTAGCGGCTATGTCTTCACCCTTTTTCGTCAGGTGTATAATATAGCTTCTTGTGTCGTGTTGTTCATATGCTTTGGTAATAAGCTTTTTCTGCTCAAGCGTTTTAACGGTGTCGCTGATAGTGGCTTTGGTCATATTAAATTCTTCTGCCAGATAGCTAACTTTCCTTTTTTCTTCACTATGATGCAGCAAAAAAATAAGCACCTGTACCTGGATAGGGCTTAATGAGAACATTTTGCTTTCTTCCCATAGCAAAACGCGGAACGCCTGCGCTATTCTTTCCAGGGATGCCACGATCTTGCTCCCGGTCTGTTGGTTTTGTGCTGTCAGGTCGAAATCAGATTTATCCATATTCCTTTGCATTGCTTTACACCACTGTGTGAAATGCCCCACAAAGGTAGTTATCCTAACAATGTGGGGCAAATTTTTAGCCTTTTACATCAGCAATAGAAGCGCCAAAGTTGATATGGAGCACATTCCCGTTGGGTGTTACCAGGGCAGGAACAGATCTTACACCTGCGTTTTCTGCTTCTGCGATGCGGTTACGATCTTCTCCGATATGCACCACTTCCACATTGCCGGCGCCTATAAGGTCAACAATGTCGTGCTCTGCGCTGATACATACAGGGCAACCTGCATGATAAAAAACTGATTTTTCCATTTTGTAGTGATTAATTCGTCCTGCAGCAATATTGCTAAGACAAATATAGTTAGTTATCCTAACTAATTTAAAAAATTAAATTAGTTACTAAAAGGCTGTAAAATATCGCCAACGTATAACTATATGACGACTATCTCAAAATAATTTAATAACTACCTCTCTTAAATTATGCGTACAATGTTTCCCTTTATGTATAAGCGGCTGATCGCCTATTCCTTCTTAGCTGTATTCCTGTTTTCAGGTCAATTGCCAAAAAGCAGGAGTATATAACAGTGCTTCTGAGTATGATCAAATATATCTTTTCAAAACCGATGAAACCGGATCTTTTAACTAGTTTCTATAAGTTTCGTACACTAATATTTTAAAATTTCCGCCCTGGCACAGACTTGGTAGCTTCGCCCAGGCTTACCACCTCTCTTTTATTTATCTGAATTTCTTAACGAACAGGGCACAAATGATACAGCCACGAATTTACACTCCTCTGCTATTGCAAAACAAGTAACACCCGGGCAGCAGCTCTGCTATCACGCTACGCCTGCGTTACAGATCTGTACCAGCTGCGAGAAATGCAGGAAGCATTCGTCATGGCGGATATTCATTTTTCTTTTGTCGATTTTAATCATATTCCTGTCGATTTACGGCGATACAGGGAAAAGGTCATGTTATTTTAGCAACGTGCTTTAATTATCTGATCATATTAATCCTGTTATTATGACTCATCGCATTCTTCACGCCTTGTTGGCCATCGCCGTACTGTTTTTTGCTGTATGCAGCAAAAACAATGACCTTTCCAATAATGATAATAATACCGGAATAGGTCCTCCCCCATCAAAAGTTACCGTGAAAACTTATGCAGGTAAAACCATCGTCAATTCCATTAACGGGCCCGGCTCACTCTGCCTCGATGAAAACGGGTACATTGCCGAGACGGGGCATAAGGTGGTTATAAAAGTTGATCCGCTGTTACAGACGGTAGATCATTTCGCCGGAGACTTCAACGATCCGGGGTGCGTTGATGATCCATTTGGATCAGGTACACCTTCTCTTACTTTTCCTGAAAACCTGTGGATTGGCAAAGACATGCAAATCTATATAGGCGATGATGGGTGCGGAAAAGCAAAAATCGCCAACACGACCGGTGAGTTGAACGGGTTGGTTACTACCATTGCAGGCAACGGGGAAGAAGGATATGTAGATGGGCCCGGTGATAAAGCAGAATTTGGGAGCCCAAGGGGGATCAGTTTCACCACTTCCGGTGATAACAATATACTCTACGTAAGGATTACCAGAACAATGTGATCAGGAAGGCCGCCTTTCCGAAGAAATAAGCCTGTTGGCATTATAGTCCACTATCCTACCCCAGCTTTACCCACATATAGTAATCCATTACAGCCCCGTTTTTAATCACTGCCTGCCGTTGGATACCTTCAAGATAAAACCCCACTTTCTCCAGCACCCGCATAGAAGCTGTATTTTTTTCAAATACGCCTGCATAGATCCTTACCAGTGAAGGAAAATGTTGAGAAGTATATTCGAGCATCTGCTTTACAGCTTCTGTAGCAATACCTTTATTCCAGAAAGGCTCGCCTATCCAGTAGCCAAGCTCGGCGCTCAACCGGGAAATATCTGTTTGCATCTCCAGACCAATACATCCTGCAATATGATCATCCATCGTTACCGCCAGCACATGCGGCGGCTTTTGGGCGGCGCAATAGGCAATAAAGGTATCGGCATGCTGCAATGTATACGGATGAGGTAAACGATCTCTTACGTTATTCCATATCCGGATATTATTTGCCAATTCGACAAGTATATACCTGTCCGGCTTTTGCCATGGTTTCAAGCTGATCCTCATACTGTTGTGTTAAACGTGAAACGGGAGACTTGCCTACCGGTTTACCTGCCGTAGGCATGGCAGGCAGACGATAAATGTGGGATTCTCACTTTTATCGTCTCACTTCTCACAAAGAAATACGAAAAATTATTGTTGATATAGCAATAGTATCTTTTTGCCGGTCAATTCCCAAAGTAAACCTATACTTTCCTCTTTACATAATCGCTGTAATCAGGTATAGTAGCTTCATACTCGGTATGCATCAGGGGTGAGGTCATCAGGAAATCGGAGCTGGATCTGTCCATGGCCACAGGAATATTCCATACTGTTGCAAGGCGAAGCAGCGCTTTCACATCCGGGTCATGCGGCTGGGCTTCCATGGGATCCCAGAAGAAAATGAGCACATCTATTTCGCCCTGTGCGATCATTGCGCCAATCTGCTGATCGCCGCCAAGAGGACCGCTAAGCACCTGCCGCACCGGTCTGTCCAGGCTTTCTTCAAGCAGCCTTCCGGTAGTGCCGGTAGCTATCAGCTCATGCCTCGCCAGCGCGGCTTTATTAAATTCCGCCCATTCCATAAGATCTTTCTTTTTATGGTCATGGGCTACCAATGCAATACGCTTCCTGATTTTTAAAACGCGGGATGATACCATAGTAGTGAATGGTGAATAGGCAATAGTGAAAGGTGAATAGTGAATGACGGATTCACCATTGCCCATTCACTGTTCACCCGGAAATACAACATTTTAAACAATTCAACCAACCTAAGCTTCCTGTAATTCTTTGATCTTCTCCCTGATCTTAGCCTCAATTTCATTAGAAAGTCCGGGATTATCCAGCAGCAGTTGCTTTACGGCATCGCGCCCCTGGCCAAGCCTGTCATTATTATAACTGTACCAGCTTCCGCTTTTCTGGATAATATTCATCTCCACACCCATATCTATGATCTCTCCCACTTTTGAAATGCCTTCACCGAATATGATATCGAACTCAGCCGCACGGAACGGAGGAGCTACCTTGTTCTTCACAACTTTCACTTTCACCCGGTTGCCCACTGCCTCATCGCCATCTTTGATCTGCGCCATACGACGGATATCAAGGCGAACGGAGGCATAGAACTTAAGCGCATTGCCGCCGGTAGTGGTTTCGGGGTTTCCAAACATTACCCCTATCTTTTCCCGAAGCTGGTTGATAAAAATACATACGGTATGCGTTTTGCTGATGGTGGCAGTAAGCTTGCGCAACGCCTGCGACATCAGACGCGCCTGCAATCCCATTTTGCTGTCTCCCATTTCTCCCTCCAGCTCGCCTTTGGGCACCAGCGCTGCTACAGAATCAATCACCACCACATCCAGCGCACCGGATAAAATAAGCCGGTCGGCTATCTCCAGCCCCTGCTCCCCATAATCGGGCTGTGAAATGAGCAGGTTGTCAATATCCACACCCAGCTTCCGCGCATACGCGCTGTCAAAAGCGTGTTCCGCATCTATTATGGCGCATACACCGCCTTTTTTCTGTGCTTCAGCAATAATATGAATGGCAATCGTTGTCTTACCGGTAGATTCCGGCCCGTATATCTCCACTATCCTTCCTTTGGGCACACCGCCCACCCCCAGGGCAGTATCCAGGCCGATAGAGCCGGTAGAAATTACTTCCAGATCCTGGTCGGTTCGCTCGTTCATCATCATCACACTTCCTTTACCAAAATCCTTTTCGATCTTGTCCATGGTTAGCTTAAGCGCTTTTAATTTTTCATTGCTTGTAGTTGCTGACATAAATTAAAGAGTTTATAGAGTAAAATTAACTGTTGGTTGTAAAGATAGGGATAAACTTTATCAACACTAATATTTTTAGTAAAAAAGCTAAAAATTTCAGGTCCGCCGGCTCAATACCCAACTACGGCAGGCAAGCAAGGCTACAACAGGTATAAGTCCGTTGTTGAGTTGCTGGGGAAGAAAAAACCAAAGTAAGAGCAATATTATCTGCAGCAGGGCGGTATACCACCAGTATTTGCTTATCCGTTTTTTTTTGCCTGCTACAAAAAATGCGGCAATAAGATGAGGGGGAAAAGCCCATAAAAGATTGAAGTTATTTTTACAATCCGCATGATCTGTCCCGGTCCACATAAACACCAGCAATACGCCCAGCAAACCCGTCACAAAAAAAAGGATACTATCAAGAATAACACCTGCCTTTCTGCTCCAAAAGCTGATAAGCATATACACAACAAATACAATGGTAAACACTCCGAATGGAGAAAACAGGGCACTTCCCTGTCCCGCAGGTTCGGGCGCAGTATAAACAGTATGCACAGACGATACCAGCTTCCGGGAACCATTATAAGCGCTGTCAAATCCTTTTGCTAAAAAATCAGGAAGGAACATTGCCTCTTCGTTCTTTACTTTCCTGTCGAGGCTCATCCCGAGCAAAATATCAATACCCACACCGCTCCAGTCATTACCGGTTTTATGAAGATAGCTATGTATCATTTTGCGGAAGGTGATATCATCGGCGGGTAATATTTTTTTGAATGTTACCTGCTCATCCGTATTTGATTTTACGATATCACGTATACGTGTGGCACAATTATCAAAGAGGAACTGGTACTTATAGTAACGGTTCTGATAAGCGGCGTTTGTAATGAGCGCTTTTTGCAGCCTCAATTTTTCAGCGTCTGTTAAATCCAATACCTGCTCTGATATGCTCCTTCCTTCCTCCTGGTAGAACGCAACGAAATCGCGGTAGTTTTCTACAGAAAGATAATACAGCAGCCTGCCTTTTACGAAGTTCATGTAAAAATCATCATCAAACTCAAAGGTGCCATAGTTATATACTTTATCCGTAAATACAGCGCTATCCGTAACGCGGACAGCGCTATGCCCGAACGTAGAATACAATTCAGCCCCGGGGCTGCAGGTGATCAGCGAAATACGCAAATGAGAAGAATCAGTCTGGCTGTAGAGGTTGAAAAACAGTATGCTAAAAACAAAAAACAATCCGGATTTCTTCACGAGTAGATTTTGCGACAAGTTCGGAAAAAAAACCGGGATAGTAGTAAGTGGTAAGTGATAAGTAGTAAGTGGTAAGGTCTTCCTCTTATATCAACAAGGGGCTGACCAAAAAAGTAAATGAAGGCTTTGAGAATCGCATAAACAACTATTAGTCTCCATCACCTGCCAGAATAAATTAATCATTTGGCGACCTTTTTGGTCAGCCCCGGTCGCATTTTGTTCCAACGGATTTCAATCCGTCGTACGGTACAAGACAAGATGCACTGTCATTTCACTTCTCACGTCTCACGATGACGCCGCAACATTACCATTAATGTCCCCCGCCATCACCGCCTGACACGGGTAATATAACGCTCTCCTGGATCGGAGTTCCGCACAGGATCAAAGAACTTAATGAGCAAAAAGCCGGCAAGAAAGCCGCCAATATGCGCTGCATAAGCGACCCCTCCGCTATCATTGCCGCCCAGCATACCTAACCCGCTGCTCACCTGGAAAGCGATCCACAAACCCAGCGCCAGCACTGCAGGAATGGACACCCTGAAAATAAAAAAGAATGCATGTACCCTGCGGGTGGGAAACAATAATAAATAAGCGCCCAGCACACCGGATATTGCCCCGGAGGCGCCAAGACTTGGCGTAAGCGAATTCTGGTTCAGCAGTATGGTAGAAAAAACATGGCTCAATGAAGCGATCACGCCGCAAAGCAGGTAGAAAACAAGATAGCGGAAATGACCGATCCTGTTTTCAATATTATCGCCAAATATCCACAGATAGAGCATATTGCCCGCAAGATGCAGCCAGCCGCCATGCATAAACATAGAAGTGAACAATGTAAAATATACAGATACGGGCGTAGGCTGCAGTCCCGGCATTTCAAACTGCTGACCGGTATACGGATCTACAATAACCTGGGATTGGGTAATAATATCGTTGCCGGTGATGATCTCCGCCGGAATGGTTGAAAAAGCATAGGTGAAAAAAAGATTATGCCCGGCGCCCTGCAGGAAAACAAATACAAGCACATTGACCGCGATCAACAGATAATTGATATACGGCGTAACCGAACGATCGGAATTGTCGTCTCCTATAGGTAAAAGCATAGCGGATATTTAGGAGGGGAAGATAGTGAATATTAGCTATAAGCTATGGGCTATGGGCTATGGGCTATGAGCCATCAGTGACACTGATAGCCCATAGCTCACAGCTCATACCTACAATACCTTCTTACTATCCGTCATAAACACCCTTGTGCTCACGGTATACGAATTACCATGCACATCTTTATATTTAAGATCCACGTAGAAGGCCCGGTATCCCGATTGGGGGAGCGGCTCTACGATCTTTATCTTTCCTTTTTTAGCCATGCGGGTATCATCGCTGGTCCAGTTGTCATTCCTGAAGTCAGTATCGGGAGAATCAGCATGCCATACAATTACATCGGTGAGCTCATCTTTGGTAGCTTTGATATTCACTTTCACTCCTTTCTTCGTAACGGAGGTAGTCCATGCACAGTCGGGGTAAGCAGAATTCGTCATGGTGGTGCCGAAAAACGCGCTCAAAGCTTCGAATGCACTTTTACCATCACCCAGCCCATGGCCGGCATTAGGCACATAATGCAGCAGGTTTTTGCCGGGAATACTGTCGAGATAATTTTTAATATTATCTACCACCCAGTATTCATCGTTAGTGCCCATGAAGATCATTTTGGGCATGGTAAGCAATTTACGGTAAGAATAGGGATCCACCATTGTAGTCACAGCCATACCGCTTTCTGTCCTGGAGCCCTGCGGTATACCAAGCTTTACATAATCTTCGATCTGGACACTGTAATCTCCCAGTGCTTTTATCTGGTAGTCGAGACTTACCGGCATGTTCAGCACATCAATTACCATCGGCCCGATAGCCTGGGCGCGCTTATCGCTGGCGCCGGTAAGCCAGGTGGTCCATCCACGCTTGGAGGCACCGGAGATCACAAAACGGTTTACATCGTGGTGGAGCTGTTGTTTGGAAAACTGCTGAACGGCATCCATGGCACGCACGGCACTTTTTACCATCGGGAACAAAAGCGGCCAGCTATAATCGCCATCTTTTTTAAAATTGTGCAGGGTAAATGATATCAGCGCATCTTCTGTTAAGTTATCAAACAGCGGCTGGTTGGGAACCTGGCGCAGCACCGCAACAATAGCATTGTTGGTGGCAGCTATATCCGCCATTCCTTTATTAAACTTATCATCCCGGCCATTCCAGTTGGGCAACCCGTTTTTTACAGAACCGCCCGTGATAAAAAGTAGTGCACCATCATGCTTGTTTTCTTTAGGTACCAGCACCGTAAGCTGATGCGTCCACACAAATTCTCTCCATTTTTGAGAAGTCAGCAACAATGCATAAGCCTTCACATCGCCTATGTCGTAAGTATCTTTTACTTCCCAGCTAAAAGTTGCATCTCCATTATGAAGATAACTTTGCAATGCCGTTGCGGGTGTTACTGTAGCCTGTGCCAGCGCCAACTGGCTGTATACAACTATTAATCCTGCTAATAATAATTTCCTCATCTGTATTTGTTTTAAGCTATCGGCATTGAGCTATCAGCTCTAAGCCTGAGTTGTTAGAATTTATTTTAAGGTAAATAATGAATAACCAATGTTTGACCTCGCACGTTTGTCGTCTGACGTTTCACGTCTCACTACCAACATGATGAAAGGTGAGAAGACAAACGTGAAACTCCCACTGCCCATCGCTCACTGCTGAAAGCCCATCGCCCAAAGCCCACTGCTCATTGCTCACAGCCCGTCGCCCCCAGCCTTACTGCCCATCCGGCGAAGGGCTGTCTTTCACCAGCTTCAACGCTTGATCGATATATATTTCGCCTGTCATCTCGCCGAGGCTGGTCTGGCTTACATAGTGATACCGCTGGAAGCTGTTAAAATCTACTTTGGTGAGCATATAACCAAAAGCATCATTTGTCAGGCCAAACAAAAAAGGTTGTTTGGTATGCATTTTTCTTTTTACATAATAACCGATATTCGGCAGCGCTTCTCCGGGTATGGAAAGCACCTGTGCCGTTCCGATATTGAGGAGGTTCAGTTGTGTGACAGCATGATCTGTATCCGGGTTGCCTGCAGAAAGATTTACCGGGGAATGCGCCAGGATATACTTCATAATATCAGCATCTATAGGGAAGCTGATCTTCCTGGCAGTACAATACAGTGCGGGACTGGTTTGCACAGGCGCATCAGCTACAATGCGAAGCGCTTCATCTGCCAGCAGCTCACCAATACGGATGCATTCCTGCCAGTCGTTGGCTTCGCCGCCATTAGGCAGCCTGTTATCCGCAGTAACCATGCCGCCCTGGGCGCCATTCATAAACAAGGCGATGCCTCCCCCTTTAGACTCAATGCGGCTGTACAACGGTCCACACAGATCGGGGCTACATATACCCTGTTTGGAACCGATGATCTCAGGATGCACGGCATAGTTGACAAGCGTAGCTATCGGCTTACCTTTCCGGCTACCAGAAGCAGCAATTGCCTGTATCACTCCACACCGAGGATCGTACAACTGGGGGGCATAATAATTATAAGAGATCTTTCCTTTCACTTCATCAAAAGCTATTTTCAATGAAGCGGGTTCCAGTTTGCTGACAGCTTCGTTTACCGCATCAGCTATCTGGTGCACACACCAGTCGAGGTATTTCAGATCGGCATACGACACTCCCTTCTCGTCGGGGAAACCATACGCATCGGGTCCGCTGTGCGTATGTGTGGCGCCAATTAAAATATTTTCCGGGGGAATGCCTTTGATCAGGGCTCTTGAGCGGTTGCCTAACGCCGACGGCCACCCTAAGTTATCTACATTTACAATAGCAATACGGGTGCCTCCTTTTTCCAGCACAAGCGCCCGCGCATACAGCTCTCCCTGCTTAACAGAAGCGGGCTTTGGCGTGCCTATCCCGCCAGATACCGGCAGCAGCGGATCGGGTGTAATAACCCTCACTGCTGCCCCGGCTTTAAAGGTCTGGGTGTAGGTATCAGGATTGAAACTAATTAAACAAAGAAAAAAAATGAATATTCTTATATACATCTTCCAAACGATTATCTCTCCGGTTTAAAATATCGGTGTAAGGCAGAGGGGGTAAGGTGTAAGGCAGAAGGCAGAAGTGATTTGGTCTTACACCCTATACCTTATATCCTTACGCCTTCTCCCTTACCACGGTTTCCCCGTTTCCTGCACAATCCAGGGCTGGGACCAGGGACTGTTCTTGGCTCCATTACCGCCTAAGCTGGAATACGGGGTAGTTTTAAGATTATTATTTGCAGCTTCTACATTGGCTCCGTTCAGGTTTCTCTCTCCAAGCGGGTAGTAAAAACGCAGAGGGAGCTCCGGCGCTTTGGTAAGCAAGGTTCCGTGTAATTCAGGATAACCTGTTCTGCGCCAGTCGAACCAGGCTTCTGTTGCCCTGCTCCAGCTTGCTATCCACTTCTGGGTAATGATCTGTTTAATAGTCCCGTCATAAGCAACAGCAGGCTGGGCGCTATAAACCGACGCCTCAGCACTACTAAATCCCCATACCAAGAAAGAAGCCTCAATTCCTTTTTTATAGTGTGTTTCCGCATCGCCTGCGTTCCATCCCTTTGCCGCTGCTTCTGCCAGAATAAAATGAACTTCTGCCGCGGTTATCAGCCTCACTTTAGTACCTCCTGCATTTCCTTTAGCAAAATTTTTGTTCACCCATGATACATGCGTATTGTGAGATGCCTGTTGTGCATCAGGGCTCAGGTTATAGGTTTGCGGTACACTTAATGCTACCGGCAACCCCACATAATAAGGATCCTGGTTGATATCATTTGTGGTCATTCCTTTTGCAGCAAGAAAATCATTGGTTATGATCAATACTCTTGGTCTGAGTACACCATTAATAGTAGTATCATATACCACTTTGCTTACATTCCCGGAAAGATCCGGATCAACATATATGGATTCCGTAACAGGTTCAGCCCATGCCTTGATCCTTGGATCATTTTTACTCAACAGTTCCTTTACCAGGGTGTTGCACATTTTGATCCTTATATAATTGGTGCTGTCTGACTGCGGAACGGCAAAAGCAGGCCATGAATCCATATCGCTGTTCCCCGGGAAACTCATTGCCGGCTCATCTGCCACAGCAGTGATGATCGGATATTTTGACGGATCTCCCACTATTTTTTCAATTCCCTGCTGTGCAACCGAAGGAAGCTTTTCCGAAAGTCGCATATAATACCGCAAAGCAAGGGAATTGGCAAACATTCTCCATTTAAGTGCACTTCCTTCACTTCCTTGAAAATAAATATCTGCCGGCCCGGTTGAACTGTTAAAGGAGGATCCGTCTAAAAGCGTATTAGCTTTTTCGAGATTAGACAGGATACTGTCGTATATGCTTTGCTGGGCGTCGAATTTTGGAAAGGTGTTCTCAGCGCCTCCCAGGTTTCCCTTTAATGCACCACTGTAGGGAACATCACCCCATAAATCAGTTATCAAACCAAAAACAAGACTTTTCATTACCAGTGCGATGCCCTGGTGCAGGGGATAATTGAGCTCGACGGCCTTGTCGTATACAAACTGATTATTTCTTAAGATATCGTAATAACCACCCCAATCATTAGAATTTCCCCAGTCATAGTTATTGTGCCCGCCTGCCCAGCCGTCTTTCTGTGTATGTTGCATTACACCTGCTATATCAAGATAGCCCAGATTAACAAATGCCTTTCCCGATTCTGTCAATACGGTAGACAGCACTAAATTCGGGTTAACGGTGGAAGGATCCGCACCATTAGGGTTCTCGTTAAGTTCCACAAGGTGTTTCTGACAAGATAGTCCTGCAACCACCGATACTATCGTCAATAATATTATATAAATCTTTTTCATATCAAAAAGGTATAAATGTCTTAGAATGTTATATTAAGTTTCACCCCTACCGGTATAGTCCATGGTGTTACATTGTATCGTTCGATACCCTGTTTAAATTGTATTCCACCCTGAACACCTGTTGTGGGCTGAAATGCATTCTCCGGGTCAATACCAATCTTGGCCTTGGTCCATAAGATCACATTCCTGGTGTACACGCCAAAACTGACATCCTGCATTCTCAATGATTTTACCAACGACTGCGGCAAGCCATAGGTAAGCGATAATTCTCTTAACTTAATATAGGAAGCAGAGAATAAAGTGGGCTCCATAAAATCCCATCCATTACTTACCGCATACAATAACGGAACAGTTCCTATATAATTACCATCAGCATCCTTTTTAAGTATATTTTCTCCCAGGTTTTCTATATACCCTGTAGGATTGCCGTTAGCATCATACCCTGACGCATATACTCCCGGGGCAATCAAACCACCATAAGGCAGATTATATCCCGCTATAGATACCGGGTAGCTAGCTCTTTCGGGTGAAGGCCAACCTATTCTTATAAATCTTTGATCATGGGGTATTATCAATTCATCTGCATGGGCAACCAGGTAATCTCTCAATTCTTTACCGCTCATGGTACCCGGATCCCAGAAATTATCAAATTGCAGTGAAGCCCTGCCATCCTCAACGCCATAGCGATAGGTTTGAGAAACGAACTGTCCGCCATTCCTCCAGTCAAGCGTGGCGCTCAGGGTCCAGCTTTTCCAGCTAATGGAAGTTTGTACACCTAATATGAAACGGGGATTAAAATTGCCAATCTTATTTTTGGTTTGAAGACCATCCAACGCTACCCATTTGGCGCCATCCTCATTTTTTGCATCCAATAAAGGCCATCCGTAATAAGGTGATGATTTATCTTCCACTACCCTTAGTTTAGGTCCGTAGATATCTCCCACCTCTTCTCCCAAAAATGTATAAGCGCCTCCCTTGGCATCTTCCCAATAGGTAAAATAAGGCATTTCATCAGCCAGCTCCATTACCTTCGTACGGTTGCGGGTAAGATTAGCGCTGATATCCCAGCGCCAGTTCCGGGTCTGAAAAGGTGTACCTCCTACAGTAAGCTCATAGCCATAGCTACGGAGCAGACCGGCATTGATATTTTTTGAACTATATCCGGTAGAAGATGGTAAACCTGTATTGAATATCTGGTTCTTATTATCTACCGAGTAGTAGGTAGCCGCCAGCCGGAACCTGTTCCTGAACAGGTTAACATCAATACCTGCTTCATAAGAAGTAGCCTGCTCCGGTTTAAGATTTTCATTGAGCAGGGTTCCTGATGTAGACAGCCTGGGCACACTTCCCCAGGTACCTGCATTGCCTAAAACGCTATATAACATATAAGGGCTGGCATCATTACCCGCCTGGGCATAACCACCTCTCAGCTTGATAAGATTGATATTCTCCGAGGTAACACCTAATATTTCATTTGCCAGCACGCTCAAAGAAGCTGACGGATAAAAATAAGGCTTGGCGCCCGGCAGGGTACTTGACCAGTCATTACGTCCGCTTACATCAAGATAGATCATATCCTTAAACCCAACTGTTGCCATTCCATACAGGCTGTTTACACCTTTTTCAAAACGGCTGTTGCCATAATTAAGATTGGCCGGGAGGATATTCTGGATGGTGAATACACCCGGAACGATCAGACCTGTACCATTTTTAGTACCTATATTTTCAGAAGAACCATTCAGATAGCGTGCATTTCCCCCGGCCGAAACGGAAACATGGAATGCATTAAGGTTCTTCTTATAAGTAAGAAGAAAATCCGCGTTACTTTCAAAATTCCTCAGGTTGATTATACCGTAAGCGCCAAGAGGATCTTCGGTATAGCCGTTCGACATCTTTGTTTCTCTCTTTTCATTAAGATTATCCAGGCCGTAGCGGAGCATCAGGCTGAGATCACGGGTGATCTGCCAGTCTGCCTTTAAATTGCCATACACCCTGTCTCTCACAAATGAATTATTTACCTCATAGGCTAAAAAATAAGGGTTATCAGCCGAAGGATGTGTAGATACTACTGCAAGCCCTTCCTGTCCCGGTACCCAGTAATTTTTCAAATCCCGGATATCATTATTTGGAGAAACGGCATACGCCCATTGTAAGGGATTGGCACCTCTTTCGCCGGCAGGCCGGTTATTCGATCTGTTCCTGCTGAAATCAATGTTGGTGCTCAGCCGGAAGTTTTTGGTTACTTTGAATGAAGAATTAATATCCAGTGTATTACGGAAAAGGTCTGCATTAGGTACGATCCCCCTGTTGCGCATATCCGAAAGGGAAATACGGTAATTCATCTTTTCCGTATTATTGGCAACGGATACACCATTGGTGCTTGTAATACCTGTTTGCACAAAATTCTTGACATTATTGGGATGAGAAACCAGAGGAGTAGCGATTTGCTTACCGTTTTCATCCAACGGGCTGTTCCATTGTATGGCATTATATCCTCTGTCCAATTCGGGACCGCCTGCACCACCCGATTCATCTATAATTACATAATCCGGGTTAAAACGCGGGTCCGATATCCCGAGAGGATCTGTAAACAGATTACCCGATATGCTTACCGGAATAGCCGGGAAAATACCGCTTGCGTATTTTGTCTGCCATTTTAAAAATTTATATGGCTTTTCGAACACGTTATTGGAAATAAAATTAACTGTCGTTTTATTAACGCCCTTACCGCTTTTGGTAGTGATCAGCACCACGCCATTGCCGGCGCGGGAGCCATATAATGCGGCAGCGCTCGGACCTTTAAGAATGGACACACTTTCAATATCATCAGGATTAATCCCGCCAATAGAATTACCGTAGTCCACCCGGTTATCATTACCTACCTGGCTTATATTATTAAGTGTATTGGCAATGGGCACGCCATCTATCACGAACAAAGGCTGGTTATCGCTGCTGAGAGAGGTAGCCCCGCGAATAACCATGCTCACGGATGATCCCGCAGCCCCGGTTTGATTAATAGTAACCCCGGCTACTTTTCCCGACATTGCATTCAGCACATTTTCCTGGGCCACCCGGTTCATTTCTTTGCCGGCTACTTCTTCCACTGAATAACCCAGTGATTTCTTTTCCCTGGTAATACCCAGCGCCGTTACCACCACGCCGGAAAGTTCCTGTGCCGTGCTTTCAATAGTAGTATTCACCACAGAGCGGCCCGATATGGCTACTTCCACCGTTTTATACCCTACAGAAGTAAATACCAGCACACTATTGGCGTTTTTAACGGTAATAGCATAATGACCGTTATTGTCGGTAGTGGTTGCATTCGATGTACCTTTCTCTGTAACGGTTACCCCTGCAACAGGGCCGTTTTCATCCTTTACCGATCCACGCACCGGAAAGTCGGCTGCAACAGCAGCCATATTTAAAAAGAATACCAGGCTGAAAAAGAATAACCTGGCCATAAAGCGGCAATTCCTCATAACAATTGATTGGTTTAATAAAAAGAATTTGTTTTCAAGTTAAGATTATATGCTCCGGTCACTTTTTTTCAAGCAAAAGATTCATTGGGACATCACCTAAACCAGGAATAGTAATGGTGATTGCAAGATTCAGTGTTGAAGCTGTGATATCATTGATCCAGTGCGGGTCTCTCACGTCTTTTGAAGGAAATAACGCCAGCACGGAGCTGTACACTTCCGTATCCCAGGTACCCGATTTTCCCGCTACGGGCAAGGAAAAAGCTATCGAATAATCGTTAGCGCCATCTACTGTATAAGTGCCGTCAGCAGCGAAAGTATATACGTTGTTGCGGGTAAATCCAAACGGATTCGCTCCTGCCATAGCTACCAGCAGGTAATTGATCGTAGGATCATCCAGCATGCTGCTACCGGCAAGAAGCGGGATCTTGGTACCGCCAACCTTTACTGAAGTAGATACTCCGAGTTGAATATCTTTCTGTTTCCAACTGCCGGTTACCCATTCTCTTTTGGCTGCAGCAAGATCTGTTTTGGGAGCTTCATCTTTTTTACAGGAAGCAATAAAAAATATTGACGCAATAAGCAGTGTTACAAAATGCGCTTTGGAATTTCTTTTCATGAGCACACGGTTTGGGTTTAATTTAATGTTTGAGGTATTTATTTTCTAATTACAAAAATGCACGATCAATTAAATAAAAGTATTCATGTTAGTGAATTTCATGCAAGGTTAACACAAATAAGATAAAACGAATAGCTGTTACTCTAATATCCACTCCGTACATTTAATAATGACCTCCGTCATTTTATTAATCCCTTTACAATGCCGCAATCGTTTAATGAAATAAAACCCAATTTTATTCAAAATGCGCAAACTAACAAATGTTAATTATTATAAAAAGGATAGCTTAAATTATTATAAGTTTGGCTTAAATAATAATGATTGCTATCAAGAGAGGTTTTAGGTTGCAGGTTCACGTCTCACCTTTCGCGTCTCGCCCCTCCCCCATACAACAAAAACCCCCGGGCTAAACTGCCACAGAGGTTTTATTATACTGTAAGGATCAGGGGTACCTGGTCTGGCGCTAGCTCAAATTCATCTGCTTGCGCAGGTTGAGCATAGCGCGAAATGCAAGATTATTGACCGACTGGTAGTTCATGCTCAGCTTTGCAGCGATCTGTTCGTAGGTAAGTCCTTCAAAAAAACGCAGCTTTACTACCTGCTTTTGCCGGGAAGTGAGATTGGACAGTGCATTATTGAGCATGCTGGTCTGCTCCCGGGCAATATCGGATAAAACAAGGGCTTCCTCTATATTTTTCTCTTCATCGGCACGCTGGTCGCTATCCGCAAGCGCACTGATGACAATTTTTGCTTTTATTTTCTTCAGTATAATACTTTTCAGCACCTTGGCAAGATAGCTGTAAGAATAATTGACATCACCTATGCTGTTGCGGTAATGCCAGATCTCAATAAATACTTCCTGGAGGGCATCTTTGGCAAGCTCCCTGTTATCAGTCATTTTGATGGCAGTGCTGAATAACCTGTCTATATAGGTGTCGTACAGGTAACCCAGGGCATCGGGATTACCTTCTTTTAATTCTCTCCAGCAGGCAGCATCATTGTGAAACATACATTCCGGCATAAATATCGTCGGTTTAAAGTTGCAGTTTAGTTGGGTTTCCCGGTTATTATTACGGCGTTCATTTCAGGGTTCAAGATTATCCCAATTTTAAAAAACAGCCAATGTTAATTCTTACAAAAAAAATAGCAGAAATTATGATATAAAAAAAGGAGGGCTTCAATATGAACCCTCCTTTATCAGTCTATTATTTTATTGCTATTATCTAAAAGTATAGCGCACAGATGCGCCTATATTACCTGCATAGAACCGGGAGTATGTATTGAAATAACTGTATCCGTAATAGTCAGGTCGCACGATTGCAAATGTCGGACGAAAATCAGCGCTGACATTTAATGGGATATTATTAAACTTGTAATCAACACCTCCTGTAGGGAACAGTCCCAATCCAAAACCGGCAAAGTCTTTATTGCTCGAAAAAGTATTGAATGCTGTTACTCCGCCACCAACAAACCACTTAAATCCTTCAATACTCCCTATTGGAAAATGATGCTGATAAGATGCCGAGAATGAAAGATTAAATTGGTTGTAGCTCGAGTATACACTTGCATACGGTCTGAAACCAAGGTTAAGCTCCAGCGCCCCGGGAGCAGTAATAAATGTTTTATAGGATGCGGCAATGATGTCATAATAACCTCCCCCTGCACGCAACCCTATCCCACTCTTATAGCTGCTGCCATCCTGGGCCTGCAATGAAGTGGCAGAAAAACTTAAAACGAATAAAGCAGCCGGAACAATTAGTAACTTTTTCATAAATGATTTTTTTTGACAAAAAATATTGTACAAAAATATTACAACAAATAGGTAATGCAATAGGTAAGGACAATTTATTATTAACCGGCTCAGTTGAACCGCCGGGCATAAAACTCGCCCTCCGTAACATTCAGCTTCTTTGAATAATCAGCATTATACATTACCCCGGAAAAATTACCTTTAATATAGCCCGAAGCCGCCTCCGTAACTTTTATTACCGCATTCGTTTCTGTACCGGAAGGCAGGCCTGTCGCAAATTCCTCCATCCAGGATAGATAATCGGTTCCGCTTTCATCCTTATATACAATATTAGCCAGCTTGGCCTTTTGCATGCCGGATGCGCTGGTAGTATAGCTCGTATAAGAAAGCCCTGTCTGGGTGTCATCCTCTGTAGCAAGCAGGAGCGTCATATTGTTTTTATTGGCCACAAGCGCCTCTTTTAGTCCTGCCAGTGAAGTATTGTGCTGTAAGGAAGTAACCTTATTAAAAGTACCTTCCACCTGTCCTTTATATTCCACAAGCGTACCATTGATCTTGAAACGCATGTAATAGCCGGAGCCATCGCCTGTTGAGCCATTATCTTTTTTGCAGGAATAAGCTATGGTCATAATCCCCGCTAACAGGAGGATAAATAAGGAAAAACGGGAGAAGAGATACTGTTTCATAAAATAATTTTTCTTTTTAAGTACTGTCCGCAAATTTGATATATATCCAAGAAGAATTGAAGAAAATCATACTGATAATTTTCGTACCTTTTAGCAACAATATTGCAGGATGGAGAAAAATATCACCCCAAAATATACAAACAGAGAAATAACTATAGTATGGCAGCCATCAGTATGCATTCATTCCACTATCTGCTGGAAACAGGCAACCGGCCTGCCAGCCGTCTTTAACTCCAAAGAACGTCCCTGGATAAAACCAACGGAAGCCTCTTCTGCTGAAATAGAAGCACAGGTAAAAAAATGCCCCAGCGGAGCGCTGACTTATTATTATGATAATGGCGGTGGGAAATAGTGAGGAAGTGGCAGGTTTCAAGTTTCAGGTTGCGCCTCTCACCGGTAGCGTTTTACACCACTTACGACTTACCACTTACCACTTTTTATCTATCATAGAATCGTTCAACAAAATACAACTGGGTTTACAGCTCTTGTTGAGCGTAAGTGGTAAGAAGTAAGTTACAACTTGTGAAGCCTGAAACCTGTAACCAGAAACTTGAAACCCGTAACCCGCTCCCCTACTCCCCTTCAAGCGACACTTTTTCCTTCTTCTTCGCCTGCCTCAAACGGTAATTGAACGTAAGATTTGCCTGGCGCATCCTTCCCTGCGAGTTGGTTACAATATAGAAATCATCTCCCTCTATAACGGAGCGGTATTTCCTTGAATTAAAAATGTCCACCACATTGAGCGTAATAGTAGCATTGTTTTTCAGTATATCCTTGCTTACCGCAAAGTCCATGGTGGCAAGGGATTTTCTTCTGCCCTGCGGCGTTTTTTGCGGCGCTTCATAGTTGCCGCGCAACTGTATGTCCGTATTCTTCCATACAGTGATCCGCGAAAGAAAACGGAACAACCAGCTATAAGTATCGCTTTTAAAAGATTCATCAAGATTACTGCCATCCGTAATAGCGCGGAAGAAGTTAAAGCTTCCGTCCATCTTCCACCACTGCCAGGGGGAATAAGAGCCTGTAAGCTCTGCGCCAAACGAATTTTCGGTAGCCAGGTTTTGAGGAAGCGTTACGGAATTACCGGATGCATCCACTTTGCGCACCTGCATTATCTTGCCTTTGGTATACCTGTAATAAAAAGAAGTGCTTATAGAAGCGCCACTCAGGTATTTGATATGCCCCGCTTCGAATGAATTGGTGAACTCCGGGTTGAGATCGGGATTGCCGCTCCAGTAATTGCGGTTGTCGCTATAGGTCATAAAGGGACTTAGATCGTTATAGGCAGGTCTGCGTATACGCCTGCTATAGCTTACCTGCACAGCATGCCCTTTGGGCAGGTCGTAAGTAACATGCACACTGGGGAAAAGATTAGTATACTTCCTGGGATTTACTTCATTGGTCTGCTTAAGCGTGGTGGTAACATCGGTCAGCTCAGCACGCAGTCCCGCCTGGTAGGAAAACTTCTTCACTTTATTGCTCATTATGGCATACAGGGCACTGATCTTTTCATTATATACAAAATCATTGGTAAGCCCGGGCACTTCAAACCAGCTCTCATCTTCGTTTTGCTGGGTGACGGTATAATTATTGGTCATATCCCTGAAGCTGCTTCTCAGACCGGTCTCAAACTTTGCCTTTTCACCAAAGGGATGCACATAATCCACCTGCACCAGGTATTGCTTTTCGGTCTCATAATTTACAGCCCGCTGCAGGAGGTAAGGAATGCCGGAATGGCTGCCATCCGGGTTATAGATATCCTCACCAAAGAACTGGTCCGAATCCTCCCAGTTGTCGAGATACCTTACATCGGCTGTCAGTTCCTGCCCTTCCCTCTTGAAATTGCGCTTATAGGTCAGCGCATATTCTGAATTAGGCTCTGTTTCAGTCTCATCCTGGGTGCGGTAGCTGATATCAACAGGGTTTTTCAGGGAATTGAGATAATCATGATATACGATATCCGAATAGCGTTTTCCTTTGCTGATACGGTAGGTATAGGCTGCGGTGAGAATATTCCTGTCGTCAAAATAATAATCCAGACCTGCCCTCGCCGTATTGTAAAGTCCCTTTAAATGATGCTCCATATCTTTGGTGCTGATGAATGTGGTATCATTCCTGTAAAACTCCTGGTACTGGCTGTTCTTTCCGGGCGCATTACGATAAGAAGTGGTATAGTTAATAAAGAAGTTCAGGTTTTTCTTCCGGTAATTAACATTGGCAGCCACGCCAAAATTTTCAGGATATCCTGCAATAAGATCAAAAGACCCGTTAAAGCCTTCTCTTTTTTCTTTTTTCAGAACAATATTGATAATACCGCCCATCCCTTCGGCTTCATAGCGTGCAGAAGGGTTGGTGATGATCTCCACCCGGTCTACCATGCTGCCCTGCAACTGCTGAAGACCTGCACCGCCTTTAATGCTGACCAGACCGGAAGGCTTGCCATCAATCAAAATACGGACACTGCTGCCCCGCAGGCTCACATTGCCATCAGCATCCACAGCTACCGAAGGAATATTGCTCAATATATCTGCTGCATTTCCTCCTGCATTAGCAAGATCTTTTCCAACGTTGAATATCCTTTTATCAAGAGATAATGTCATGCTGCTTTTTTCAGCACGCACCAATACTTCATCAAGTGTTTTGGTAGAGGCTTTCAGTTTGATCGTTCCCAGCTTATGAAGCGGGTGGCCTGTCGAAAGCTGGAGGAGGGACGACCGGTAGGATTCATACCCGATGAAATCAATTTCAACCCGGTAGCTGCCGGGAGATGCACTGATCGAAAAACTTCCGTCCTCCGCAGTATTAATGGTGCTGACAGCAACACTGTCCCCGGTGGCAAATAAGCTTACCGTAGCAAATCCCAGCGCTGTATTATGCTCGGCATCCACCAGCTTTCCCGTGACAGTACAGAAATTATTTTTTTGGGCAAATGTGTGCAAAACAGAGATGAGCAATAGAAAAGCGACGGCAGTACAGTATAGTTTTTCTTTACATACAACAACATGGGAAGATAAAAATTTCATCAAGTCGGTTTAAGTAAAATGAGTTCAAAAGGGTAAAAATACTCAAAACTTTACCGAAAAAACATAAGGCTCACCTGCAATTTTTGCCGAATCGAAAGGTATCTGATTACGGAGAATAGTTAATCTCAATCATACTTCCCATAACAGGCTGAAAATTTGAACTGCGAAAAGACAACATGCAATCTTACCTGACCAGCTTTCTGAAAGCGATCAGCGGGCATGCAACAGAAGTCAGGTATACAGGATTTTGATTGTAGCCAGATTTATTAAAACATTCATACGGTGCGCCAAATGCATCACCTTTCCTAAAGTCGTTCTCTCTTAGCTCATTAATATATTCCTCTGCAAGTTGGGATGCAGAATAAGTATCTTCCAGGTTGATCGCATAACAAACCCAACCGAGAGGTGTGCCCCAGTAAGCTCCGTTTTGATAGGTATTTTTAGCAGAAAGAGAAATTTCCCAGGCGGTTTTGTCATTAAAATCATCTGTTGTAAGAAGGTGCCTGATATTACCCTCATAACTTAATGTGCCGGCCTTGTAAGCGCCGGCGAGCACCTTACATGCTTTTTTAAGCTCATTGCCTTCAAGTATCCCTGAGTAAACAGCAAACGCAGTTGCCCATACATCCGGCTGCCTGCTTTTACCTGTAGAAGCAAGTAACATCCCTCTTTCATCCATGAAAATACCGGATATGCTTTGTTTGATCTTTTCCGCTATGCAGAGATATTGGTTTGCATTGTTGCTTTTAAGCATCTGCAGCAAGGCAGCCAGTTCATGAGCAGCATTATATTTTAAAACAGATACAAAACAAAGATCACCGGTGATAGTTTGGGCATCTCTGAAGCCAAAATCAACGCCTCGCATAGCTTCAGTAGTATATACAATATGATTGCTATCGTTTGAAGGCGGAACATGAAAGGCTGTTTTCAGTCTGTCAATTAATCGTATGCCATTTATTTCTTTCAATAGTATTTTAGGATCACGTGTTTGTTTTACATAGCAATAGGCCATGTGAATAAAATAAAACTGATCGCAAAATGGCGGCAATGATCCCCATTGAGGTATTCCCTGTTGCTCATAATCGTATGTGCCTGGAAAGTAGATTGGCTTACCATCGTCAATACGGATATGATCGGCAACAGCGCCAAACGGGATCAGGCTCCCGCCCTTTGTCATCCGTGACTGGTCACACTGGGTAGACGCTGTAAGCAGCAGCATGTGCCTCTGCTCTTCTTCAGATACCAATCCTGTTTCAAGAGACATAGCATAATCCCTTATCCAAAAGGCCGGATAAGCATTTCTTCCGCCGGGTCTGATCAAAGTTCCGCCTGTTTTATTGGAACCGGATTCTTTTGAAACAAACTGTCCGGGGTATATACGGGAAGCCTCCAGTACATCTTTAGTTATATTTTCAAGGAACAAAAAATCTTCCTGCGGGATAACTGATCGTTGTTCAATATGCTGAGCATACCCGGATGAAGAAACAAACAATATAGCAATCAGCAAAAGCTTAACAACTTTCATTATATTCATTAAGGAGGTTATATAATTTTATTGGTAAGAGCGGAAGTTATAGCAAAACCTGTATAACTTCCCGCTTTTATGAAAAGATCATACGTATTGCTCCATATAGCAGTCGTCCTTGCCGGCTTCACAGGCATTTTTGGCAAGCTCATCACTCTCAATGAGGGGCTTTTAGTCTGGTACAGGGTATTTTTCTCGTTTATCTGGCTGTTTTTCATTGTAAGGCTCTTTAAGATCAGCACCGCCATAACGCTGACGGAAAAAGCCGGTATTGCAAAAACCGGAATGCTGATCACAACACACTGGGTATTCTTTTATGGGAGCATCAAATATTCAAATATTTCCATTGGTGTCGTTTGCTACAGCCTGACCAGTTTCTTTACCGCGATTTTTGAACCGGTCATTAATAAAAAAAAGTTTGCCCTATCGGAACTCTTATTAAGCACGCTTACATTGCTCGGCATTGCGCTGATCTTCCATTTTGATGCCTCTTACCAGTCAGGCATAACACTGGGAGTGATTTCGGCTGCCTTTGCAGCGCTTTACACCATTTATAATGAGCGCCTCGTCAATACTTATGACAGTAAGCTGATCAACTACTATCAAATGATCGGAGGAACGGCAGGTCTCGGACTTTTGATGCCTTTATATCTTTATTATTTTCCGGTGGAAAAGCTTATTCCGGGACTGAACGATACGATATACCTGCTGCTCTTATCTTTATTCTGTACTGTGGGCTTATATATTTTGTTTGCAGAATCCTTAAAGCGGATACCAGCTTTTACAGTCAACCTTACCTTCAACCTGGAACCAATCTATGCAATTATCATTGCATTTCTTTTTTTCGACGAAGGCAGACAGGTAAACCTGTCTTTTTACGTGGGACTGTTCTTTGTAGCAGCTTCCGTTATTCTGCAATCGCTTATTTCTAGAAATAAGTCCCTGAATAATTGATCTTATATCGGATGTAACAAAAGTTTGTTATGCTGAAAAACAGGTTAAGAATCGACATTTAAAGTATTCACAGTGAATGACGAAGCGGACTTTCCGTGGGCTAATTCAATGCTATTTTGCAATAAAATATAGAGTGGGGGCAGATTTCAGGAGATATAAATAAAAAAGGGCAATGCTTTAAAACATTGCCCTCCTAAGTGCCCGGGACTGGATTCGAACCAGCACACCTCGCGGCGCCGCCACCTGAAGACGGTGCGTCTACCAATTTCGCCACCCGGGCATGCGCATCCGGTTTTCAATGCGGGGTGCAAATATAAGGGGAATAATTATTTCTGATCTAAATTTCTCCCCGGATAAAAATTATCCCTTATATGCTCACCGCAAAATCTCGCAGGGCATCATTGAGGCTTGTCTTAAGGTCGGTACTGGCTTTACGCTGGCCTATGATCAGCGCGCAGCTCACCCCATATTCCCCGGCAGGGAATTTTTTATTATAAGTGCCGGGAATAACCACGCTGCGCGAGGGTATTCTTCCTTTGTACTCCACCGGTTCCTGCCCGCTCACATCAATGATCTTGGTGCTTTTGGTAAGCACTACATTTGCTCCCAGCACAGCTTCTTTTTCCACTATCACCCCTTCTACCACTATACAGCGGCTGCCGATAAAACAGCCATCCTCAATGATCACAGGGCTTGCCTGCAAAGGCTCCAGCACGCCGCCGATACCTACTCCGCCGCTGAGGTGCACGTTTTTCCCTATCTGGGCGCAGCTTCCTACAGTAGCCCAGGTATCTACCATTGTACCTTCATCTACATAAGCGCCGATATTTACATAGCTCGGCATCAGCACCACATTTTTAGATATATACGCGCCATAGCGGGCAATAGCGTGCGGCACCACTCTTACCCCAAGATCCCGGTACCCGCTTTTCAAAATCATTTTATCATTAAACTCCATCGGGCCTACGCTCCAGGTTTGCATGGTTTGTATGCCAAAATACAGCAGGATAGCCTGCTTTACCCATTCATTCACCACCCACCCGTTTTCCGTGGGGGCTGCGGTACGAAGGCGCCCCTTATCAATATCTTCAATAACTGATTTTACAGCCTCTTTATATTCTTCTTCCTTTAGCAGTTCCCTGTTTGCCCAGGCTTCTGCAATCAAATTTTGTAAGTCCATTGCTTAAACAATTATTTCTGCAAACATAATCAGTTTGCTTATGCCACGCATCACTATTTTTGCAGCATGAATTTTTCAGAAGATGTGGAGGAATGCCTTCGTGTGCTCAGGGCGGGGGGGGTGATATTGTACCCTACCGACACAGTATGGGGACTAGGTTGCGATGCTACCAATGCTGAAGCGGTACAAAAAATATATGCTATCAAGCAGAGACTGGAATCAAAAGCGTTGATCGTTCTGCTGGCCGAAGAAAGAGATATCATCCGGTATGTGGCACAACCCGATCTGCGCGTTTTTGACTACCTGCAGCAAACATCCCGGCCAACTACGGTGATCTATCATGGCGCAATAGGCATGGCTGATAACCTCATAGCAGCAGACGGCAGCATTGGCATAAGGCTGGTGCAGGATGAATTTTGCAGACATCTTATAAAACGTTTTCGCAAACCTCTTGTATCCACCTCCGCTAATGTATCTGGCCAACCCGCACCGGCAGTATTTTCCGAAATATCTGAAGAGATCATCAGCAAAGCAGACTACGTAGTGCGCTATCGCCGGGAGGATACTACTATACATCAGCCGTCTGCAGTGGTCCTGTGGAATAACGACGGAACGGTTAAAATGCTGCGCGGATAATGCTGTGGCGTTCAAGGGGCGTATTCCAAATTTTCGCATCATTTTCTCCCCTCGCCGCTGCGCGGCGAGGGGATTGCAGGGGTTAGGGAAAGATATGCAGCGAAAATTTGAAATGCGCCCACGCTTCAATGAACTGTATTACAGAAAGTTTAACTTGTTACCGGATCATTATGCAAAAATTCCTTATCATACAAACAGCTTTTATCGGGGATGTGGTACTGGCAACAGCACTGGTAGAAAAATTGCACGCCTTTTACCCGGAAGCCCAAATAGATTTCCTGTTGCGGAAAGGAAATGAAAACCTGCTGAAAGCCCATCCTTTCATACATGAAGTAATGATATGGGATAAAAAAAACGGCAAATACAAATCGTTGTGGAAGCTTCTCCGGCAAATCAGGAAAAACAGGTATGACAAAGTGATCAATATACAGCGGTATGGAGCTACCGGTTTTCTTACCGCTTTCTCCGGCGCTATACAACGCATTGGCTTCGACAAGAATCCCTTCAGCCGTTTTTTTGATATCAGCATTCCACACCAGATAGGCACAGGCAACAATCCACATGAGATTGAAAGAAACCTGTCGCTGATAGAAGGGTTTACCGATAAAAAAATATATAAGCCAAAATTATATCCTGCCGCTGATGATTATGAACATGTACAATCGTTTAAATCAGAACCCTACGTTTGCATAGCGCCGGCTTCGGTATGGTTTACCAAGCAATATCCTGCAGAAAAATGGGTCAGCTTTATCAATAGAATATCCGACGATATCCAGGTTTTGCTGCTGGGCGCTCCCGGTGAAAAGGCATTATGCGCTTCCATTGCGGGAAGTGCCGGCCGCAGGGTAACCGACCTGTGCGGGCAATTGAGCTTCCTTCAGTCTGCAGCTTTAATGAAAGATGCTGTAATGAATTATGTGAACGATTCGGCGCCGATGCATTTTGCTTCGGCCATGAACGCCCCTGTTACGGCAGTATATTGCTCTACAGTACCTTCTTTTGGCTATGGCCCGCTCTCTGATAAGCGCCACATTGTGGAGGTAAAGGAAGCGCTCCCGTGCCGCCCCTGTGGCCTGCATGGCTATAAAGCATGCCCGCTGCAACACTTTAAATGCGCCATGGATATCACAGATGAGCAGTTGTTGCAAACGCTGAAAACCGGCGGATAACATTATGTCAAACGTGAGACGACAAACGATAAATGTGAGATTTTCACGTTTGACTTCTGACGTTTCACGATTGACATAGCACTAATATTTACCGCAACCTGTTCGTTTGCATCATGATGCTTCTGCAAAGGCTGTCAGGATTAAATGGCTTGCTCACTACATCGGCAAAATCGGCAGACGCTTTCTTTACATGTACCTCCTCAGGGGTAGTGGCAGTAAGCGCGATAACAGGAACAGAAGGATATTTTTCTTTTATCCGCCTCGTGGCCTCATAACCATCCATTACAGGCATATTAAGATCCATCAGAATAACATGATGTATTGCAGGATCGAATTTTTCCACGGCCTCCGTGCCATTGAGGGCCGTGTCTATTGTTGCGCCAAATTCGCCAAGTATGGATTTTGCCACCATAGTATTAAAAACATTGTCTTCTACCAGCAGAATATGACAACCGTGAAGAGGTTTATCGCTGAGGGAAGACAATGTTGCTTCTGCCAGCCTGCCTGAGGCGGATGACCTGGCTATAGGAAATGTTTGTACAAACCAAAATACAGACCCGCCGCCCGGTTCGCTTTTTACATGCAGGACAATATCCTGCAATTCAAGGATCTTTTTGCATATTGCCAGTCCCAGGCCGGTACCTCCATAGCTGCGCGAGGTAGAGGAATCTGCCTGGGTAAACCGGTCAAATATCATACGCTGCTGCTCCTGTGCAATACCAATACCTGTATCTTCAACTATCACTCTTACAGATACTTTATTTTCATCCTCCTGCCCCGCTTTTAGTATACTTAGCCGCACCCAGCCTTCTTTAGTGAATTTAATGGCATTATGCACCAGATTATTAATGACCTGTGTAAGCCTTGTAGGGTCGCCTGTAACGGCGAGGGGCAGATCTTCATCTGCTTCATATTTCAGGCGGATGTTTTTTTCGGCTGCATAGCTCTGCTGTGCTTTGATAATGTTCTCCCCTATTTGTCTCAGATCCATCTCTATTTGCTCAAAACGCATCTGGCTGGCATCCAGCTTACTGAAATCAAGAATATCATTTACGAGTGACATCAGGTTGTTGGCAGAAAAAGATAATACTTCAAGATTTTCTTTCTGGTCTTTCCTGGGATTGTCATGCAGCAGCATGTTCGACATGCCTATTACCGCATTGAGGGGTGTTCTTATCTCATGCGACATCGTAGACAGGAATTCTGACTTTGCCTTTAAGCCCTGCTGTGCATCATGCGCGGCTTTTTTAAGCCGGAAGGAGACCCGGTAAGAAAGAATAAGCGATTGCAGGAAAAGGAAAACAATGTATCCCGTGAAGATCGCAGCCTTCATAGGATAGATGACCCCAAAGTAATTTAGATTTATGGTGAAAAAAAGTACTAAAGCCACTCCTGAGCTTAAAAAAGCATAATCTGAGCCATTGCGGCTATGCCGTGAAGCCATTGCAAAAACATAAAATGCATAGCCGATATAAAAGAACATGGACAGAAGGTATACCGGTAAAATAGCCGTAAACAGCTTTACCGGTGCAACCGTGATAATGGCCGTATATATCACGCATATCCAGAATAATATTCTTACCAGTGTGTTATTGGTTTCTTCAGGATAAAGATGCTGCATATATAAAATGAAGAAAGCCACACTCAGGGCAAGCGACACATATTCCAGGCGTATGGTAACGAACCAACTGATATTGCTCACCAGCCCGTGAAAAATATAGGGCTCCGTACCTATAATGCGGTAACAATAGATGAGGCAAAAGATAGAAAAATAAAGGATAGACTTATCATGTTTGGCAAAGAGATATAATCCAAAAAATAAAAGACCACTCATGAAAATACAGCCTGTCAAAAAAACGTCCATTCCCCAATCTATGTCGTTGGCATGCAAAAGCTGCTTCATTTCAGACAGTACGGGAGCTTTATATACGCCTCCTTTTGAATGCCAGAAGTTAGCCACCTGCATAGCTAAATCCAGCGTGTCGGTATTAGCTGGCACCGCTACCGTTTTGGTATTCCAGAAAGGAATGGCTTCTGCCCTGGTAGCAGCAGGCCTGCCGTTTTGAGCTACCAGTTTATCATTGATATAAAACCGGTAGGAGCAGTAGGTGTCAAAAATTTTAAGTCCAAGCTCGGGGTGTTTTTGGGGTAATATAACTTTCAGCTTGTAAGTAGCATACCCATCGGCAGTGAGCGGCGTTCCGTTCAGCTCAATATTGTTCCAGAGGGAGGGTATGTTTGCATAAGAGGGGGTAAACTTTGGGCGGTCGCCCGGGCGGAGTAATTGCGACCAATAAAATTCCCATTGCCCTTCCAGGACGAAATTCCCCGAGCTTATGTCATCATCTGAAAGGTTGAGCACCCCCCTTAACGCAGGCTCGGTAGTATGAAGAGACTTTTGCCTGAAACCGAAAATGAGGATTGCCGAAGCAATAATAAAGAATAGTACTGTGAGCCAGAATCGCTTCATATATCAAGTAGGACAGGTTGTTATCAATTCCGCTATTTATCTTACGGCATTTTTAACAGGCAGCATACATTAAGAGGCTAACTGACAATTAAAGATAATTCTTTCTTTATGTGATTAAAAGAAACTGGTGTTTCCTTCAAAAAATATTTGATATGACTAAGATTTTTCTTCATCCGCTGCTTCAGGCAGCCTGTCTTTTACAGCTACGAGGTTTTTTAAATCAACGGTTATAGGTATTACCCCCAGTTGAACAATGACTTTCTTATCCCTGACCTCTTTTACGGTGCCTACCTGGTTGTTTTGAGTCATTTTTACCTTAATCCCGGGTTTGATCTCCTCGTTGGTCTCTATATATTTCGAATCAAATTTCTTCCGGGCTTTTTCCTTTACCTGCTTTTCTTTTTGTTTAAAAAGCAATGCCTGCATCTGTTTGATAAGCGCCGTTTTATCCTCCTGGCTTTCTGTCCTGCGCCAGTCAAATACGATCTGCTTCAGTTTTCGCTCCATGTCTTTAAGATAAGCCATACGCTCCTCGCTTAGTTTGTTCCGGTGCTTAAGCAATTCCACCTGTTGCTGGTGCTTTTCCTTACTGAGGATATGCTCCATTTCTTTCTTCAGACGCTCATTTTCCATGAGCAGCTTTTGAAGCTCTTTTTCTTTCTGCTCAATGCGCCGCATATCCTGCTCGGCACGGTTGAGCAGCTTATCAAGGCTGAAATGTTCCTCGTCAACCATTGCTTTTGCACGGGCAATAAGGCGCGGGTCCATCCCGATGCGCTCGGCAATGGAAAAAGTATAGGAGCTCCCGGGCTTGCCAATGATCAACTGGTAAAGGGGCAAAAGGTTTTTTTCATCAAAGGCCATAGCGCCGTTAATAATGCCCGGCGTTTTATTTGCCATCACTTTCAGGTTGAGATAGTGCGTAGTGACGATACCAAAAGCATGCTTTCTGGCAAGCTCTTCCAGTATCACTTCTGCAAAAGCCCCTCCGAGATTGGGATCACTGCCGCTTCCAAGCTCGTCAATAAAAAACAAAGTCCTTCCGTTCGCCTGCTCAATCAGGTACTTCATGTTTTTGAGATGCGAACTATAGGTACTAAGTTCAAATTCGAGGCTTTGGGTGTCGCCTATATGGATCATCAGTTGTTTGAATATCCCAATCTGCGAATCGGGATGCACAGGCACGAGCAGCCCGCTCTGGAGCATCATCTGCAGCAATCCCACGGTTTTGAGCGTAACTGTTTTCCCGCCGGCATTAGGTCCCGATATTACCAGTATCCTGTTCTTATCGTCGAGTGTAACAGAAACGGGCACTGTTGGTTTACCCGCTTTTTTATTGTACAAAAAAAGCAGCGGGTGATGCGCCCTGATAATATGTATGATAGCCCTGTCATGCAGTAAAGGGAAATTACCGCCTGTATCAATGGCAAGTTTTGCTTTAGCCCTGATAAAATCATATTCCCCCATAATAATGTGGTACTCTTTCAGGAGCGGTGCATATACAGAAAGCTGTTCTGTAAGAGTACGCAGGATACGGTATACTTCACGGCTTTCTTCATGCTCCAGCCCGAATACCTCGTTATTCAGCTCTATGGTCTCATCGGGCTCTATAAAGGCCGTTTTCCTGCTGTCGCTTTCTCCCAGCAATATACCTTTTACCTGCCGTTTGTACTCCGCATGCACGGCTACAACCCGTCTGCCGTTCAGGAATGCCTCTTCAATATCGGATACATAGCCGCTTTTATTCCACTTAGCCACTACCCTGTCAAATACACGCCTCAGCTCTGCCCGTTTCCTTATAAGGCTGGTGCGTATCTGTGCCAGCTCTCCGGAAGCCGTATCTTTTACATTACCGCCTTCATCAAGCACAGCGCTGATCAGTGCAGTAATATTTTTTTCATAATGACTATGCTGAACGATTTTCACCAGTGCCGGCCATGCAGTACGTCTTTCATCATCAAACCAGTGAAATACCTGCCTGGTATTTTCTGCCAGCTTTCTTATTTCCACCAGGCTTTCCTCTTTCAGCACGGCCCCGGGAATAGAGAGCAGCTTTAACTCTTTGGACAGGTCAGGCACTATATCATTAGGAAAATACTGGCCATTCAGCAGCAGTTGCTTATATTCATTGCTCTGCTGCAGTTCCGGCTCAATATAGTCAAGCCGCGTATGAATACGCAGGTTATCAGCCTTATATTTTGCATAAACAGTATTGCAATGGGCAGAAAGGAGCGCCTTCACTTTATCAAACTCGAGCTGCATCATTGCCGATTCCGGGAACAATTTCATACTTTAGATTACATTCAAATTTAAGCCCGTAAAGGTAAGATGAAACAAATAGGATAAAATTTTCATTATACACCCATTTGATGCATGTACCTTAACTTTATTCCATGAAGTCGCTGATTACCGTTCTCCGTTACATCGTTGGTCTACTTTTTATTTTCTCCGGGCTGGTCAAGGCCAATGATCCCCTGGGGCTTGCCTATAAGATGCAGGAGTTTTTTGAAGTATGGGCGCAGTCAGGTTTTTTGCCCGGGCTGATGCATGCCCTGAATGGTCTTGCGCTTCCTTTTTCCATTATCATGATCAGCTTTGAGATCGTGGCGGGCGTTGCGGTAATAGTAGGATGGAGAATGCGGCTCTTTAGCTGGCTGTTGCTGCTGCTCATCGTTTTTTTCACATTCCTTACGGGCTATGCCTATCTCTCCGGCAAGTTCAGAAGCTGTGGTTGTTTTGGCGACTGCATACCCCTTACACCGCTTGCTTCTTTTGTAAAAGATATATTCCTGACCATATTTATCCTGGTGATCTTTGCCTGTCGTAATAGCATAAAACCACCCCGCTCCTCATTTCTCAGTGTATGCATTATCGTTATCGCTGCCATTTTCAGCCTGTGGCTGCAGTGGCACGTGCTGCGACATCTGCCTGTTGCGGATTGCCTGCCTTTTAAAAAGGGAAACAATATCCCGGAAAAAATGAAGATGCCCCCGGGAGCAATCCCCGACAGCACTGTTATTACCTTCGTATATGAGAAGCAGGGGCAAACGATAGAGTTTACTGCAGATAATTTTCCTGAAGACTTTGATGATTCCGTTTATCATTTTGTGAAACGGTATGATAAGCTGGTAAGAAAAGGGAACGCTGAAGCGCCCATTAAAGACTTTGTGCTCAACAGCCTGTCAGGGGCAGATACTACAGAAGCGCTGCTTTCAGCAAAAGGCTATACTATCCTGTTATTCATCCGGGATAAGGCAGAAGAAGGGAACTGGAGAACCAGCTTTGAACAAATTGCAGACAATGCAGCGCAAAAGCATATCCCTTCCCTGATCATTACGAATAATATAGAAGACAACAGCGCTTATTTCAAAAATGATCCGGATCTTACCTGGGTGAGATGCGATGTAGTGCCTATCAAAACTGCTGCAAGAGCGAACCCCACGTTATATCTTTTGCAAAACGGCACTATCATTGACAAATGGGGGTATGCGGATTTTGATGAAGCAAAGGATAGTATACAGGGGTTAAATAACCGGTAACATCAGGGTTTCCAACCTTTGAAAGGTTGGAAACCCTTCGAAATTTTCAATCCAACATTTTGACACAATATATTCTCAGGAAAACAGCGTATGCAGGGTTTGTACTGGCAGGGGTGGTAGCTATAGTATTTTTTCTTTTCCAGGGATTTGGCGATCCTGCAAGGCTGGTATTGGGGCAAACAGGGGACAGCGCCACTATTCAAAATATCCGCAAAGAACTATACCTCGATCAGCCCAAATGGAAGCAATTCCTCTTGTACGTACGCGATGTATCTCCCGTTAGTATCCACACCCGTGAAGAAATTACAGAAAAGCAATTGAAAGGGATCTTCATAGGCGGCAATACAAAGCTTGCTTTTAAACTTCCATATTTGCGCCACTCTTATCAATCCAAGAGGGATGTTCTGGAAATTCTCATGGAAGCGCTTCCCGGTACATTGCTACTGTCAATAGCAGCCATGCTTTTTGCAACGATAGTGGGTATCGGATTAGGAGTGCTTGCGGCGGTGAAACAAAATACCTGGATGGATACCTCTGCCGTATTCGGGAGTGTGCTTGGCATTTCAGCACCTTCATTTTTTATGGGTATACTGATCGCCTATTTTTTTGCGATCGTACTTGGTCCGTATACAGGGCTGAACCTTACGGGAAGCTATTATGAATATGACGACTATACTGGTGAAAAATATCTTTCCCTGAAAAACCTCATACTGCCGGCGTTTACGCTTGGCATAAGACCGCTTGCTATCATTACCCAGCTTACCCGCAGCGCTATGCTTGATGTGCTGCACCAGGATTATATCCGTACGGCCTATGCCAAAGGGCTAAGCAAAACAAGGGTTATCTTCAGGCATGCATTGCGCAATGCATTAAACCCGGTGCTTACGGCCGTGACCGGCTGGTTTGCCGAATTACTTGCCGGCGCTTTTTTCGTAGAATATATCTTTGGGTGGAAAGGGGTCGGTAAAATAACGGTAGACGCACTTGACAAGCTCGACTTCCCCGTAGTGATGGGAAGCGTGCTGGTAACCGCTACCCTGTTTGTGATCATCAATATACTGGCAGATATACTATACAGCATTGTGGATCCCCGGGTAAAAATAACCTAATGTTAAGTCAAGCAAATTATGTCTGTTCATTTTCGTGAAACGTGAGAGGTGAAACGTGAGACGAGCTTTCACATTTCACGTTTGACATAGCACTAAATACATTACAGCTTCTCCAGCCTGAACGTATCATTGTAAAAGAGAGGGATATCATCATCCTTTGAAAAACCAATGATCACCACCCTTAAACGCTTAGCATCGTCATTGTTGTAGAAACGTATATTCACCAGTTTGCCTTTTTCAGAAACTAACATAGGATTCCAGTATAATACATCGCGGGTATCTTTAATTATACCCTTATTATTTGCATCTGTGTAATCCAGTGCCTTAAAAGACGCCACTTTGTCAAAACCGGCCAGGCTGCTGCTGGGGAGGGAAGGGGTTTTCTGGGTATTTGCCCTCTGGGTATCGCCCCTGCGGGTATAAATAGCAACAGCGCCGCCACCGCCACCGCCGATACCGCCAAGAAAAGCTCCTTTTATCACTTTTACCATGGCTATATCACTTACGGGGAGACTGCTGATGGCACTGGGATCTACCTGCATTTCATCAAGGTACAATCCTACCTGGCTGCCTCTCAACATAGGCACATAATTACCGTTTTGCATCTGTATCTGCAAGCCTGCCACGCGCCCCTGCAGCCATTGCAGGATATTGGTATAGCTTGCAGCATCCTGGTTTTCATTTACAAGGTCAAACACATTTTCATTCATACTGCGAAACAGCCCGGAGCTAAGCTTTTCATTAAGCACTTCTGCATTGCTCTTTTTCTGCGCCACTATTTTCACCTCTTCCAGCGTCTTGAACTTCTTTTCAGCATCTTTTTGATTGTTCTTCGTATTGAGTGCCCGCGCCACATCCCCCGGCAATACATCTTTTACAGGGCGCTTTACCAGCTTGTATTCGCTCTCAGGCAGCCGTCCCTTAAAATCAATGGATTTTGTAAGCGGTTCAAAAGTAATAGTAACCTGCCCGGGCGCAGCCTTTTTATTATTTACCTGGTAATACACTCTTACCGGTTCCTCATATACCATATTTTTTAGTTCAAAAACTCCTTTGGAATCTGTAGTCACCTGCGAAAACTGGTTAGTGGAATCTGCAAAATAAAAGATAAGGTTGATGGTTTCATTAGGTACTACGCCAGTGGCGCCATACACGGTACCTTTGTAGGAGAGGTATGGTGCGGGAAGAAATTTAATCTCCGGGAACCTGCCGTCAATAATTGACTTCCAGTCAAACCGTTTCCATTTTTCGGTCATTAACAATGCATCAAGGGCTACGCTATTGGCGTCAGGTCCCAGGTATTGACCGGCGGAATCTACCATTGTAGTAAGATCACCGGTCAGCCACATAGCCGTCAGTATGTTGTCTGAGCTGAGATTATCATTCACACTGCCATCCGATACAAGGACGGTATAGTGGGTATAATTGGTATCAGAAATAAGATCAATTGCATTAATACCGCGCGGCACATCGCTCAGGTACAATTTAGGAAATGAAGGACGTCCTACCAGCAATTGCTGTGGTTGCACAAAACATAAGCGTTGCGCCATTACGTTATCATCTCCGTCAAAAACCGTTAGTTGCAGAATGCCATTGATCAGCTTATCCACGGGAATAGAGCTGCTTATTTCAGGCACAGCTTTAACAATACTTGCCTTGTATACAAAGGTATTGTTCATCGTGCCTATGATCTTATATCCTTTGGGGTTTGCAGGCATATTTTTAAACTGGATAGCATAAAATATCGCCTTATCCGTACTGTTTACCTGCAGGCTAACCCCTGAAGCAGCAGCTTCAGGCAGGGCAATGGTTTGCTTTTTACCCTTCTTATCCTGCACTATCACCTGGTATTTCTTTCCTGCTTCCGGTATTATGCTGAACAGCCCTACATTTTTATCAAAGGCATCGAAGCTCACTATCTTCTCTGCAGGCTTTGAAACATCTATAAGGTACCCGCCCCACCCTGCAGGCAGAGCTCCGGAAGCACTCATCCGTACTGCCACCCTGTTACTTATTCCCGCAATAAAATTCCCGCCTTCGGGAAAAGCCGCTGCTGTCCAGGATGCCGCCGAATCAATTACCAGCTTTTGAGGAGAAGCGGTATTATACAGCGCAAAAGGATGAATATATTGAAAAGCTTCATCAAAATTCAGCATCCAGTCGGTATATGCCCGTATATAATACACCCCTTCAGACAGGGAATCGGGAATAGCAATACTGCCCTGCCCTTCTGCGCCAAACAATGGCACCAGTTTTCGGCTGATGAGCGCTTTTTTAGCATTGTACATTTCCACATACATGCTGGTAGAAATATTGGAGTGGTTATACCCGTCGAAAACATAGGTCTTAAACCACATGGTCTCTCCTGCCAGGTACCTGTCTTTATCGTAGAGTATATATATCTTTTCCTGGGGGTATTTTTCCGAAAGCGTTTGCAGCGCTGCTTCCGCTTTGTCCTGGGCATAAGCGCTGACAACAGAAAGTATGGAAAAAAAGAACAGTAATTTTTTCATTCGTATATCGTTTGTTTTTTCACCCCCCGGCAGGGATCCTGCAATTTACCATGGTCGTCTGTTAGTGTGGGGTTAATTTTTACGCCTGACGAAGATCGTTAATCAAAAAATATTTTGCAAACCGTTTATTTATACACCACATATAGCGTAGAATGTCGCTCTCATTGATAACCCTTTCCTGATTCGATATCCCCAAACGGCTTTTCCATATAACAGCAGAGAAACAAATCCTATTCACCGGCTTTCTGTATAATAAGCAATTCAAGCGCTTCGGTAATTCTGAAATTTGTTGTTTTAATTTTTGCAAGAACCGGCTTGACAGAAGGTATAATACCTGTCAGCTTTGCATCCACAATAATACCGATAGTACCAATAATTGATAAGCTGAGCTGCCGGGTAAACTTTCTTCCTTTACGATCATCTATAATTAACAAGCTATTATCTGATTCCAGCGCCAGTGCAATTGCACTGGCTTCTCCTTTATCTATTAAAGATTCAATCAACAATTGATAATTTTTGTCTTTGGGTTGCTGGATTTGAAACCATGAAGGAAGCGGTTGCCCGAATTCTTCTGTAACTTCTGAAGTTGTAATAATTGTAATTTCTTCAAGATGTCAAGTTCTCCGATTCTATCAAGCAGAATGATACAACGTGTATCAGATATGATAGTTCTTGGCATCAGACAGGTCTTTTTCTAATTCTCCTTCTGTATAATCAAAAACAGACACCTCATAATCTGCTAATAATTCAATAAATGTCCGTTTGGAATAGCCTGCCACTTCAGCGGCCTGTCCCAGCGACAAAGTTCCTTTTTCACACAATTTAGCGGCCAGCAATATTTTTGCTTCCCGTTCATCCAGATTGTCAGGTATTTGAAGCGTTAATGTTTTCATTAATTCTAAATTTACTGCAAAACTGAAAAGTATCCAAGTAGGCACTTAACAAAGTGCCCCATTGATCTATTCTCAGGAGGGAGAAATCCCACTGCCTTAGTGGAAAATTATCCTCAACAATAAGGCACATCAGCGGTTGCCCCGTGGAATGCTGTAATGGTATAGTTTATGTGGCAAAAATGGAAGACATATTTATCACACACAAAAAAACGACCATTATGCGATCAATACGTTTCAATGATAAAAAAACAGGAGAAGAAATAACCATTGCTTATTCCGATTACGGGCAGGGACAGCCTGTGGTACTCATTCACGGTTGGCCAAGCAGCCGGGAAATGTGGGAATACCAGCTCGGCGACCTGGTAAACGGCGGTTACCGCGTCATTAAATACGACAGGCGTGGTTTTGGTAAAAGCAGCAAACCGTGGACAGGGTATGACTATGATACGCTTGCAACAGATCTCCATGAACTGATCCTGCAGTTAAACCTGAAAGATATTATATTAACGGGCTTTTCTATGGGAGGAGGTGAAGTGGTGAAATATATTGCCAAATACGGGCAGGACCGCATCGCAAGGATTGTGCTGATCAGCAGCATTGTGCCTTATATGCTGAAAACACCTGATAATCCCGAAGGTATCGAAGCAGAGGTTTTTGACCAGATGATCAGTGGGATACAGGAAGACCGCATTGGTTATCTTGATGAATTTGGCAGGCACTTTTTTGGAGTAGGATTTTTGAATAAACCCGTAAGCGCTCCGTTGCTGCAGCATTTTTTGAATCTTGCTTCAAAAGCCACGCAACAGTCTACTATTGAATGTATAAAAAACTTTTCAGGAGTGGATTTGAGAAAAGATGTGAAAAACATTACGGTTCCCGCCCTTATTATCCATGGAGACAATGATAAGATTGTCCCTCTCGAAGCCAGCAGTGCACGTACAGCAGAGATGCTTCCCCACGCAGAGCTGGTAGTATACAATGGCGCCCCCCATGGGCTGTTTTATACTCACCGGCAGTTATTGAACAGGGACCTGCTCAACTTTTTTGCCGGCTTGAAACATGTAGAACCTGAGCCGGATGACAGCGCTATACTGGCATCACCATTTTAGGGACAAAGTTTGCGAAGTCTTTTCCTGCCCCTGAAAAATGCCGGTGCCAACCGGATGGATAAAGAAGTTGTAACAGACAATGGCCTGGGAAAGGCTGTCTTCAAACGGTAGCCTTTATGCACAAGATGATTCATTTGAAAAAAATGATACAATGTTCATCGGCAAACAAGAAATTTATTCCCTGATTTTTGTATTTTACCGGTTTAATAACAAACAATTAGTATGCATCGCCGCAATTTTATCCGCGCAATTTCAGGTACATTATTATTACTTTCGAACGGATCAATAGTTCGCGCCGGTGGTTTGGCAGATAAAAAAGTAGTTTTCCGGTTTGTTGTTGCCTCTGATGGCCATTATGGAGAAGAGCATACTGATTTCAATAACTACTACAAAAATGTTGTACAATCAATCAATGCTTTTCACAGCAGCAACCCCTTAAATGCGGTTGTAATCAATGGTGATATTATTCATAACATACCATCGTTTTTGCCGGACGCTGAGCGGGAATTAAAGCAACTGCAGATTCCTTTTTATGTTACCCGCGGCAACCATGACAGGGTATCTGCTGATGTTTGGCAATCTACATGGAACATGCCATTGAATCATTCCGTTGTTATACAAGACCAGGTCTTCCTGCTTGGCGACACCTCCAATGAGCAGGGAAAATATCTTACACCGAATATGGATTTCTTCAGTAAGCATTTAAAAGAATATAAAAGCGCTAAAAATATATTTATCTTCCTTCATATTACACCGGTAAAGTGGACAGAGAATGCGGTTGATGGAACTGATTTTCAAAAGTTAATATTGCAGCATAACAATATAAGGGCTGTTTTTAATGGTCATGACCACGACCAGGACAACGTGAAAATGCTCGGCAAGATTCCATTTTTATTTGATGGACATTTTGGAGGAAGCTGGGGAACAGATTACCAGGGCTTCCGCGTAGTGGAGCTGCTTGAAGATAACAGCATCCGCTCCTTTATTATGAATCCGCTGGTCAAGTTAAATGATTTCTACACAATACAAGAATAATGCTCAACCTGTGCCACTATATCCTACTCTCCCTCAAGGGTGGTCTTTCCGGATATTGCAGCAGGCTCGGTCCGGAAAAGATCAAACACAAGCATTTCATTCTTGCCCTTGTTTAACCATGACGCCGGGCAATACAAACGATATTGCGGGCCAATATCCCAGTAGCGCCCGAGATTATGACCGTTTATATATACCATGCCCTTACTATAGCCACTCATATCAAAATAGGTATCTCCTGTTTCTGAAAGTGAAAATGTTCCTTTGAAGAATTGGCCATTGTTGGAAATAGCTGTTTGTGCATTTGCACGAAGGGTGATAATAAACTGTTCATCGAGAGGAAGCCTATAGGTCTCCCAGTTCATAAGCGTCATGCCATTCAGCGTTACACGGTCTGTAATCCCTTTCCGGTCAATCATGAACTGCGCAAAATTGATATGCCCCATTCCTTCTACCAATATATCAAGAACAGGTTCCTTAACATCTGTTTTCGGAAGGGTGATCTCCCATTTTCCGCCATCGCGGTAAACCGTATCAATAAACAGCCCGTTCAAAAAGACCAGTGCATAATCATGCGGTTCCCATATTTTCAGCTTGCCGCTCTTATGACCGATTAACCTTGTCCGGTATAGCATTAAACCCTGGTTCTGATCAAAGTCTTCCATTGGTTTAGGCTGCGGTGTATATATGGGTTGGGGAAGATTTTGCCAGATAGAAGTAAAAGGCTGGGGGTTAAAAGCAGGTATTGAAATTGCTTTAACCGGCTTGGGCAGTACAGGTATTTTATAAGATACATATTTGCCGATCAGCCGCTTCAGCATAAAATATTTTGGAGTAGGCTGTCCCCGCTCATTGATCGGTGCGTCATAATCGTAGCTGGTAATATCCGGCTGGTATTGTGTTGGCGAAAATGCATTGGCGCCGGCAGTAAAACCAAAATTCGTTCCTCCATGTATCACATACAGGTTAAATGATTTTTTGTGTTCAAGCAGGTAGGTTATTTCTTTTTTTAAGCTGTTGGTATCGGGTCGGGCAAATTTTTCTCCCCAATGTGTTAACCAGCCGGGATAAGTTTCACTGCTGAAAGAAGGCACATCGGGATTTCTTTTTGTTGCTTCGGCAAAGTCCCGGCCGCTTCCACCACTATCCAACCCGATAGCTGCGCCATCAATATTACCGGCTTCCAGCATAAAAGGTGTGGCGCCGTCTGCAGTATAAAAAGGAACAGTTATACCATTTTTCACCCACATATCTCTCAGCGCTTCCAGGTATGCCTTATCATTGGCATAGCTTCCGTACTCATTTTCCACCTGCACCATTATGATCGGACCTCCATTATTGCACTGAAGGCCTTTTACTTCTTTTGCCATGGCAGACACATATTCCTCCACCGCCGCCATATACCTTGGATCGCTACACCGTATTTTAATATCAGGGATCTTGAGCAATCGTGTTGGTAATCCACCAAAGTCCCATTCCGCACATACATAAGGCCCCGGGCGGAACAGTACCCACATGCCTTCTTCCTTGCATATACGGATAAATGCCGCCACATCACGATTACCTGTTTTGAAATCAAATAGGCCGGGCGCTGTTTCCTGGTAGTTCCACATAAAATAAGCCGCAATGGTATTGCATCCCATCGCCTTTGCCATCTGTATGCGGTGCCGCCAGTATTCCCTCGGGATGCGTGCGGGGTGCATTTCGCCGCTGATGATCTGAAATGGCTTCCCATCCAGCAAAAATTCCTGTTTACCTAAGCTGAAAATATGTTTAGAATCCTGGCTGTGCGCAACCGCAAAAAGCAATAGCATTGCAAAAAGCCCGATAATCTTTTTATTAAAAATCATTCTGTGTGATTTAGCAGGTACAATGTAGCACGGATTAGGTTTTTAACCTAATATCAATAAGCATCAAACGTTTGTGCATTTTAGTATTCATCCGGACATTCATGTAGCAGATCTGCCACCATGATCATATCCTTCCTGCTTTTGCCGGCAGCGGAAGCAGACAAACAAATCATGGAGATCAATATCATTGCCGGCTGCTTTGTTGACTATAGCAGGTTTAACCGTTACAACATTTTTATGGTTTTAGAAGAAGATTCAGGTATCAGCGGTCAGCAGGTTACTTCACGTTTATCGTTTGACGTTTCACTATTCACCATTCACCTAATACCCTCTTTCAAGATGAATGACATTCAGCAGTGGCTGCTTGTTTTTGAATCGCTCCAGGTTTTTCAGAAAAAAAAGCGCAATACCTTCATTCTCGGTGATATTGCCGCCACCGGAATGCTGGCTTAAAATAGTATTGGGGCAATCCCACAGGGGGCTGTCCGTCGGCAACGGTTCTGTAGCGGTTACATCCAAAACAGCTCCGCCGATCCTTTTTTGCTGAAGCGCCTCTACCAATACGGATTCATCTTCAAGCAGGTTACCTCTGCCTATATTGCAAAAAACGGCGTCCCGCTTCATTTCCCTGATCATTTGGGCAGTAAATGATCCCCGGGTCTGTACTGTTCCGGGCAAACATCCAATGATAATATCTGCAGACGGTATTGCCGCGAGCAACTGCTCAGGAGTATGTATAACAGCCTCCGGGGCTGTACGGGCATAAAAAGATATCTCACAATCGAAAGCGCTGAGAATTTTGGCAACATGCTTTCCTAAACTTCCGGCGCCAAGGATGATAACTTTTTTGTTGCTTAGCAATTGCAACCCGGCGCGTACCGGGTAGCCTACCCACTGATGCTGTTCCTTCAGCAAAGCGAACTGATCCATTCCACGGTATAGCGCCATAATGCCCGCAACAGCAGTTTCTGCACAGGGTTGCGCATAATAGTCCTTCATATTGGTCACTATAGCGGGTGTTTTTATTCCCGCGTAAGCATCAAAGCCGGTGGAATGCAACTGTATCCATTTTAAGCTCACCGCCTTCTCCAACCAGTCGGCAGGTTTGGGATTCCCAAAAAGAATATCAGCACGTAATAAAGCCTGTAGCTGGTCTTCAGGCTTTTCAATTTCATCTTTAAAAATCAGTTCATCATTATGCGTTCCTGAACGCAATATAGCTTTATGCTCTTCCCCGAAAGGTGCATCTATATATATTACCATCTTTGTTCACGATTTAATCAGCTATAATATTGCGCTGAAAAGATAGTTCATTATCAGGAAATGAAAGTTTTCACGGAAAGCGAAGTATTTCCTTTTAAGATACCTAAGCCTCTGGAAAATTTAGGCAAAATTTAAGAAAATGTATGTATAATAAGTACGGGCAGGGCTATAGCTTCGGTATCTGTAAAAAATAGTATCTTCATTAAGCTATGCAGGTATATTGCCACAGGAGCGATAAGCATAGCCTCTAAACAAAAAAGTATGAAAACGCAATTATTAGGTGTATTGTTGCTGGCTGCCACATCCGTAATGGCACAGCCCACAGTAAGAGAGCAATTTGAGAAGATCACCAACATGCAGCAGGCCCAGAAGTTCATTGATGATAACGCGGCATTAAAGCCGGCGATCTTACACCTGGAATATGGAAGAGACAGTTCCCGCATAGACAAGCGGCTGTTGCAGCAAAATGTAGGGGATGTTTTTTCTGTAGGGTATGTAACCTATAAAGTAGTAGAAGGAACGGAATCGGTAAATTACCGCGCAAATTATATTTTCCTTGATGGCGGCTCACTGAGCAATGCCGAAGTAGACAGCCTCAAAAAAATAATACTGGATAAGGCCTCAAAAGGGACATCGTTTGAACAGCTATCCGACGAATATACTATGGACGGCAATACTACCCACGGCGACACCGGATGGTTTTTCGGACCAGAAATGATGCCCAAAGAATTCCAGGATGCAGTGAAAACTCATAAGCTCGGTGATATATTTTTTGTAGATGTGCCCCAAAATCAATGGCACTATATTGTAAAAAAGACCCACGACGACCAGCTAACCAAGAAAATAACAGTATTAAGAGCGAATGGAAGATAAGTTGCAATCCTACACAACCGGTATTGCATAACACGAGCCATTTCCCGTCCGGGGCGATAGCGCTTTTCTATACCAGGAACTGATGAACAGTTTACATATCTCTTTTTCAAAGACGATCAATGATCTTCCTCAACGCCACGGCAGCATAACGTACCTGATCTGTCCAGTGTTCCGCAGCCATACCGTCTGCTCCGTCAGAAATATATTTGAGGCAAAGGAACGGGATATTTTCCTGCCTGGCGATCCACGCCAGCGGGTAAGCCTCCATATCAAGCACATTATAATCGGGGCAGTCATGTGCCATTTCAAAACTATCGCCGGTACCGCATATAGCTTCCGGCAGCCCGTGCAGCTTCAGCCCATACTCAAGCAATGGCTCCTGCCCCGAAAGAGGTGTTTCATATTTCCTGAAACCAAGACCGGTAACGTCCATATCGCGCTGCACGAATTGCGTGCAGCATACCACATCACCACGCTTGAACACATTACTCCCCGCCGATCCCAGGTTGACAATAAGCGCAGGCTTTTGTTGAAGAATACGGCGGGTAAGATGAAAAGCGGCATTTACTTTCCCGATGCCGGTAAAAAGGAGGTCACAGTCTCCGAATGCTTCCGCAGCTTCGGACTCCAAAGCAAACACAAATAGTACGGCAGCATTATTTAATAATTCAGTAACCGGTGTATTATTCATTACGCTGTCTTCTTTTATTAATCCTTCCTTTGAACTTACTTACGCCATCCATCAGCGCCTCTACCACGATCCTTCCGGCCGGCAAGTGGTCAAGGTCATAACTAAACCCGGCATTTTTAACGCCTTTGTATTCATGTTTCTCCCATACTACGCCATCCACAGTGATCAACACAGTCATATCACTTACCCTGTTGGATACAACGCTTAATTGCGTCTTATCGCTGACAAGCCTTGGATACAGGGAGAACGCATATTTCGCCTGTGTAGTGTCAGGAATAAAACCGGGTACAGCCGTAAAGCTTAACATCTCTCCGTTGCCACAGTCGCTTTCAAAAGCATGTATCAGGTTGCCTTTCATATCAAACATTCTCAGGTAGCCGTCACCGTTCCGGGGCTCTGCCCAAAACTCCAGCCCGTCCCCGGCACTGTCGGTAAGACACAGGGCATACTTGCCTGCTGCCAGGCGAATAGTATCGGTATATACTGTCCGCGGCTCAAGCTGACCCGGGGTTTTCTGAAAAACGGTATCCAGCATACTGTTAACAAGATATACGCTATTATCTTGGGGTTTGTTGTTTGTGAGGAGCTGCAGCACGAATTCAGACGGATATTTATCGGGTGCAGTAAAAGAAACATGCATTTCATTGTCTCCGGTCCAGGCATCTTTTCTCCCGTTGGGTTTGGTAAGCAATACCCCGAAACTGTTTTGTCCTTCTTTTGCCCGGATCTCACCCGGCAGGAAAATTTCAGCTACCTGGTTAAAAGGAAGATCGCCCTTCCAGAAAAATGTTTTTTTCTCAAAACCATCCGTTCCATATACAATGGTGAGTGAACGAAGATTATCCGAGCCCAGGTTTCGGACAGACAAACGGGGAGTAAAGCCTGCCGGGTTCAAACGGAAAAAACGTTGCTCATCATTAGGCACCATTATAGCTTCAATGGCCACATCTGTTTTTTGCTTAAGCCTGGCATATTGAAATAAATAGGCGGAAATATTTTCTACCGCCTGTATATTACCCGTAGCAATATAAGGTTCCATTTGCAGGGATACCTCGTGTTTGCCCGGCTTTGTAAATACGTCAATTACGTCCGGCATCTGAAGATCACCGGGGCACCAGTAGGCGCGATCATATATCCAGGTACCGCCCTGCGGATATAAAGGATTATCGCCGCAATCCTTCCACATATTGCGATGATCAATGATCTTACCGTCCAGCTTAATATCCCGCCACCTGCTGCAGAACTCGCTGCAGCCCCGGGGCTTGTCCATCCCGTGCCCTGTGTGCTGGATACGTATCCTGCTGATGGCAGCGCCCGGCGCGGATGTGTATTCCACAGGCAAAAGATGATCTTCAATCTTCTCTGCAGTATCTCCATATTTATATCCTTTGTTCCACAGCGGTACTATGCCGAGCGGCACAAGCACCGGAGGACCCGATAATATTTCGAAGTCAATCGTTAATGCCCATCCTACTGTAGCATCCTCGTAACCGGTATGTATATATTCTATCTCAACACTATCGCGCAGGTAAGGGGAAAAGTCAGTTACATCCACCTGCCACTTCCAGCTCCAGCCTTTGTTGTAGATGCTGCCATAAGGAGTAAGCATTCTTCCCAGCTCATAGTCCGGCGAGCTGCCATTGACCCCTCCCTTACGACGAAGCATAATATGGTCCAGGTAGTCCCAGTGAGCAGTATGCAGGCTATCGGGACTACCGAGCCTAAGGTTCATCGTTATTTTGCGAACAGGATAGTTTGCCGATGGAAAAACGCCCCACGCCGGATAAGCATTCTCTCCCTTCTTGGGATCGCATATAACAGTAGTACGGTTATGCGTAATGACATGGGTAACCAAGGGCTTTTGTGCAACAGCCATCAATGAGCTGGCAAGCAACAATAGAAAGAAGACCGGTTTCATCAGGCAATAGTAGTGATTATAATTTAATGCAATGTTGAACCGATAAGCCTGATAAACTCACTCCGGGTCTCATTCTTTTCAAACTCACCGAAGAAAGCAGAGGTAGTAGTAACGGAATTTTGTTTTTGTACGCCACGCATCATCATACAAAGATGAGAAGCCTCGATGACTACAGCAACGCCAAGCGGCTGAAGTGCATTTTTTATAGCGTCAAGCACCTGGGTAGTGAGCCGTTCCTGTACCTGGAGCCGCCTGGCAAATACATCCACAACCCTTGCGATCTTGCTAAGCCCCGTGATCCATCCGTTGGGTATATAAGCCACATGCGCCTTACCAAAAAAGGGGAGCATGTGATGTTCGCACATACTGTATATTTCAATGTCTTTCACGATGATCATCTCGCTGATCGGCTCATGAAATTTGGCTGAGTTTAAGATCGCTTCAGCATCCAGGGAATACCCCTGGGTCATATATTGCATCGCCTTTGCAATGCGCTCGGGTGTCTTCAGAAGACCTTCCCGCTGAGGATTTTCACCCAGTGCATTCAATACCTTCTGATATGCCTGTGCCAGGGCAGTAGTGGTATCCTGGTCGTATTGCTCCAATTTCTTATATGCCATAATCCGATTTGATTTTTACGGCGCAGTTACGCCGGATATTCTACAAAGTTCCTTGGCGTTTCATACAGCCTTACCTGAATACTGTTCTTCCCGTCAATATGCGGGCGAAGCAGGTCATAAATTACAATCGCAATGTTTTCCGCTGTAGGATTCAGATTTTTAAACTCCTGCGTATCAAGATTCAGATTTTTATGATCAAATCTTTCAACTACCAGCTTTTTTATAAGGTCTGATAATACTTTGAGATCCATCACAAACCCCGTGTCGGCGGCAGGATCGCCGGTTACTTTTACTTCCAGTTCATAATTATGACCGTGGTAATGCGGGTTATTACATTTGCCAAATACCCTGTAATTAGTGGCTTCATCCCAATCGGGGTTATTCAACCTGTGAGCGGCGTTAAACGTTTCTCTTCTGAAAACAGCAACTTTTTTATTCATCCTCTTACAATCAGGAGGCAAAAATACATACAATCAGGTTATCCATAATATTCCACGAATATCCGTGAAGTTTCGTAGAGCTTTATACAATGTAACTGTACGGTTGCCGGGAGATGCTTTGTCAATTGGTTCCAGATGGCAACGGCTAAATTTTCGGTGGAGCACATTACCCCCTTCATAAAGTCCACATCCTCATTCAGGTTGAGGTGATCAAGCTTGTCCAGCACGAAGCTGTTGATCAGCTTACTCAGCTTTTTTGCATCCAGTAAAAAGCCTGTCTCAGGATCAGGTTCTCCTTTAATCGTGACATAAAGCTCATAATTATGCCCATGCCAGTTTTCATTGGCACATTTGCCAAAGATCTCCTCGTTTTTCTCCCTGCTCCATGCAGGGTTAAATAGCTTATGGGCAGCATTAAAATGCTCTATCCGGGTAAGGTAAACCATATTTGTTCTGGATTTCCGCAAAGGTAGGGCATCTGTCCTAAGCGGTAAAACATAGTAAAGCCTGTATGTTATGCAAACTGAAATACAGAAATTTGCAGCATGGATATTTTGATCGTGGCTGCAACCGAGCATGAAATTGCCATAACCAGGCGATACCTCTCTGAAAAAATATATCAGCGGAAGGATTGCAATGTACATATTTTAATTACCGGAGTAGGGCTGGTGAATACTACCTATGCTCTTTCAAAATATTTCTCGAAAGACAAGCCCGACCTGGCGATACAGGCAGGTATAGGCGGCAGTTTTCATCCCTTTTATCCTCCCGGCTCGGTGGTCGTTGTAAGGGAAGAAGTCTTTGGCGATCTTGGGGTAGAAGAAGACAGGGAGTTCAAAGACATATTTGACATGAACCTTGCAGATAATATTTTCCCGTTCTCCGCAAAAATGCTGGTAAATACACACACGCCGCTGCTGAATACCATCAAACTGAAACCGGTACGGGGGATAAGTATAAATGAAATAACTACAGATAAACAGCGGATACAGCAAATGATGAGGAAATACAATGCAATGGTTGAATCAATGGAAGGAGCTGCGTTTCATTATGTATGTTTGCAGGAATATATTCCTTTTGTACAACTGAGGGCTGTGTCAAATTTTGTGGGGGAAAGAGATAAAACAAAATGGCAGATGAGAGAAGCGATCGAAAACCTGAACAGGGAACTCATAGCCTTGCTAAGGCCTTTATTATGTCATTAAACCATTACAATGAAATTCACGCTCGGATTTTCACCCTGCCCAAATGATACTTTTATATTTGATGCACTGGTAAATAAAAAAATTGAAACAGGGGATATTGAATTTGATGTGATCCTGGAAGATGTGCAAACCCTTAACCGGTGGGCTATTGAAGGAAAGCTGAACATCAGTAAAATAAGCTATGGCGTGCTGCCGCTCATTCTCGATGAATATAAAATGTTGCACAGCGGCGGGGCCCTGGGAAAAGGTGTAGGCCCGCTTTTGATCGCTGCCAACCCGGTTGATATTCATACAACAGGCTTTAACATCAACGACTATACCGTAGCCATACCGGGAGAAAATACTACCGCTCACATGCTGTTTTCCCTCGCATTTCCGGATGCGGCAAACAAAACATTCAAAGTATTCCACGAAATAGAAAGTTTTCTTTTATCAACAGCCGGTCAATGCACATTAGGTGTAATCATTCACGAAAACAGGTTCACTTATCAACAGAAAGGGCTGCATAAACTTATAGACCTGGGAGATTATTGGGAAAAAAGAACAGGTTATCCCATTCCGCTTGGAGGTATTGCCGTTAGGAAAGATATACCTGCTGATATACAGTACCGCATAGACCATCTGATAAGACAAAGTATCCAATACGCTTATAAAAATTACCCTGTCCTTCCGGAGTATGTAAAGCTTCACTCACAGGAAATGGAAGAAACAGTAATGCGACAGCATATAGACCTGTACGTAAACAACTTCTCTGTTGATTTGGGAGAGGCAGGCAAAAAAGCAGTGAATGAGTTCCTGAAAATATATGCGCGTAATAACCAGGCATCTTCTGTCAAACAGGATGTCTTTATATAGCCTTACCCGTTAAATGCATTCTTCATTGAAAAATCTTTTTGACGTACATACAGAGCTGTTTCACCTGCTGGGGTATTCCATGAGCTATATTGAATTTTTTGGTGTGCTCACAGGACTGATTGCAGTATGGCTTTCTGCAAAAGCGCATATCTGGAGCTGGCCGGTAGGTATCATTAATGTGGTATTATCATTTATATTATACTACCAGGTGCAACTATACCCCGATATGTTCCTGCAGTCCTTCTTTTTTGTAACCAATATTATGGGATGGTGGCGATGGAGCCACCCCAGTCCGGAGGAAGCCGACAGGAAACAGGAATTGAAAGTAAGTTACATGAAGAAGGCACAACTGCTGCTCACCATTGCCACTACCATTGCCGGTACAATACTGCTGGGAAGCTTTGCCAGCCGCCTGCATGAGTGGTTCCCCGCAGTATTCAGCATACCCAGCGCTTACCCGTATGTTGATTCATTTATTATGGTAATGAGCATCATCACCACTTTTTACATGATACAAAAAAAGATAGAGTGCTGGGTGATCTGGATCATTGTAGACATGGTAGCTACCTGGCTGTATTATATCAAAGGAATAAAATTTTACAGTCTTGAGTACCTGATCTTTACCGGCATTGCAGCATTCGGCTTATGGCATTGGGTAAAGGAGTACAGATCATACGATATTGTGGGTAAAGAGAAATATGAGACGTGAAATGTGAGACGATAAAAGAGAGCGCCTCTCACGTCTCACTTTTCACGTTTCTCTTCCTCACCTTTCAAATCTCAGGATAATTTTTCTGTCCACAACTGCTGGACAGACCTGCTGATTTGTGAAGTAAGCATTCTGTTTTTAAACTTCTCTACATACCTCACTCCTCTTACCGCATTTGTTAAAAATATTTCATCTGCGGACTCCAGTTCAGCTACAGAAAGCAGTGCCTCTTCCACACTGAAGCCGGCGGCAGGCAATGCTTCCATCAAGAATCTTCTGGCAACACCGGCAATACCGCCTTCACTTAACGGAGGCGTATAGATGACTTTACTTTTTACACAAAACACATTGGCTGCCGTGGCATCGGCTATACGGCCGTATTGGTTTAAAATGATACAATCATCCAGATCTTTTTGGCGGGCATATAATACCCCCATTAAATAAGGAAGAAAATTATTTGACTTTAAGGAAGAAAATACATTGCAGGCCTTGGTAGCATCAGGGTAAATATCAACGGCAATGCCCTTGCCATCATCGGGGAACTGCGGCAGTTGCTGAAAAGCCATGCTTTGGATAATATAATTGGGTCGCATATCATCCAGATCGTACAGTCCGCCATCACTGCGAAAGATAACCATTCTTATAACGGCTCCTGTTTCGATCCTGTTTTTCTCACAAAGGGCGAGGATATCAGATTCAAGATGGGCCGGGGTAAAAAATTCGGGGATTTCAAACTGAAGCAGCTTCATACCATGAAGTAATCTTTCAAAATGAAATTGTTTCAATTTGATATCGCCTTTTACGATACGCATGGTTTCAAACAAGCCATCGCCATACCGGAAAGAACGGTTGTCGGGAGATATTACGGCTTTGCCTTCCCTGAAAAGCTGACCATTATGAACAAAATAACCACCGGGCATGCAGGCAAGTTACGGAGAGAATATTAAAACTAAAAACTACTCTTAAGTTAAGACTATTTGTAACATAAGCAATTATGAGACGTGAAAAGTGAAACGTGAGTTTTTCACATCTGACTTCTCACGTTTCACGATTAACATGTAGCGCTACTTATTTTCAATGATACCCGACTTTACGGCATACATAACAAGCCCCGCCATGGATTTAACACCTGTTTTCGACTTTAGCTTATCTCTTATCGCTTCCACTGTGCGGGGGCTCAGATCCACCATATCAGCAATTTCTTTGGTGCTTTTTTCCTCGCACATGAGCTTGAGTATATGTTTTTCCTTCTCACTCAGCTTCACTTCCGTGTTGATATAGCTATCATTGTTGCGCCGGGTGCGCAGCCCGTCCAGGAGGGCTTTATTAGTAAGGTCATTAAAAAAGTATTCGTTTATATAACATGTTTTAATAGCCTCGTATATCACTTCTGAATCTGAGTTTTTGGTGAGATAGGCATTAGCCCCCAGCTCCATCAGCTTTGAGATCATGGAGTGGTCATTATGCATGGTAAGCATGATGATGCGGATATCAGGATATAATTTTTTTATTTCCGGGAGCGTGGTAATGCCATCCATTATAGGCATCTGGATGTCCAGCAAAATTACATCGGGTTGAAGATGCTTAAGAAGATGAAGCAGTTGCTGACCGTTATCCGCTTCTCCTATAAGCCTTATGTCCTTTTTCAGGCTGAGTGCTGTTTTTACGCCGGCCCTGAATAAAACATGATCATCAGCAACAATTACTTTAATAGCGTTTCCTGTGTCCTGGATTTTCATTGATATTTTTTTTCTTTCTTCAAAAGGTTGAATTTTAGTTGATTACAATCAGTTTTCAAAAAAAACAAAGTGAAATTACTATAGTAGAACTACCATTCTTCACTTAAAATTAATTGAAAAAACAGTATTTGTATCAAAAAGGTCAAAATCAGTCTATCAGGCGGTTGCGCATGCCATACATCACCAGCCCGGCGATCGTTTTTGCCCCCACTTTTGTCTTCATATTTTGCCTGACAGTTTCAATAGTCCTTGGGCTCAGGTAAACTTCCTTTGATATCTCTTCCGTAGTTTTATCTTCAGCAATGAGTTTCAATATCTTAAGTTCCTTTTCATTAAACTTGACCGGATTGGGATAATATTGCTTTACCTGCTTTTTATGTTGCAGCTTAAGGAGAACGGCTTTATTTACAAGATCATTAAAATAAAAGTCGTCATTCATGCAGGTAAGAATGGCGTTGTAGATCTCTTCGGGGTCAGTAGTTTTGGTAAGGTAGGCATTAGCCCCCATTTCCATCATTTTGGAGATCATTTCCTGGTCGTCGTACATCGTCAGTACGATAATTTTAATGCCCTCATATTCCTTTCTGATAAGGGAAATGGCATTTACACCATCCATTTCAGGCATTCTGATGTCCATGAGGAGTACATCGGGCATCTTGATCTTTATCTTATGCATCAGATCTTTCCCGTTCTCGGCTTCCCATATAATCTTCAGGTACTCTTTTCCTCCCATAGCCATCTTGATACCATCCCTGAAAATTTTGTGGTCATCAGCAATGGATACTTTGATTTCGTAGTTTTTGGTTGTAGACATGGATATTAAATTAATAACACTTGGGTTTTATTAACGGTTGATTCTTAATTTAATTACTTACAAACTTCGTAAATCACATGAATTATAGTATAGTAATACTACTTAGTTAAAATACGAAGTCAATTAATTGAATCCCGGATCTTTTCATAGGTATAACAACAACCTCCTGGTAAATCCCGAAAGAACCAAATAGGGCAAAACTGCGCTTGCGGGTATATGATCAGCAGATTATTTTTGTTCTGAAGTTGATTGGCGAGGATTCAGCAACCTCAAATTAAATCCGATGTCCTGAAACCGTCCAATAATTTCTTAATTCCAATGTCTATGAAGAGCTATAAGCAAAATCCAATGTCAATCAACTTTCACTTTTTTGCTATAAGCATTGTCTAAGGTCCCGTTTTGATCCAATATCGTATACCTGTCTGCTTTTTTTATTGCTTATTCTTTGCTAACGAATGCTTTCATCAGCATTGTATTTTGGAATAACTTTTGTTAAAAAAATCTGCTTCTTTTTACGTTTTTACAAACAGATACCACTTTCTATTGGAACTTTTACGTATAAAAATATCGTAAAAATACTAATTTACAAAGGTAGTTATACTTAATTTTATACCTCTCTTTCCCACATACTATTTTCTGTAACCCCGGCCAGTCGTGGTTTTTGATAAAAAAACAGTGGCTGTATCGTTTTTGGCCTATTGGGATTTTGGCTTTGTCAACGCATTTTTGACCTATATCAATCCTTAATTTTTCTAAAACCACAAAAACTACAACCATGACCAAACAAGAAACACTTCTTCTCCAGGAAGAAACAATCCCTCACGCAACCATCGGCAAGCACATTGGCTTTGAGAAAGGAGCCAAAATGATCAAGGATTACTACGATCTGCACGGCGAAAACAGCTGCCATTTCGTAGGCAGAAACATTCTCGAAAAGATGCTTAGCCAACCGGATTGCATAGGCATAAACATGTACAAAGCATTAAATGACAAAGGAGTACAGACTTATGTATTTATCGGCATTGACAGCACCGGAAAAGCCATACTGGAGTATACTTACGTGAATGATAATGGGGATCTGGACAAACAAACCGGAATCGTAGCCAACCAGTTTTCTCCAAGACCAGGCTGGTGGAGCTGGGGTGGCAGCACTAAACTTCTTTAATTTACGAGGTTAAGTAGCTATATTTGGTAAACTAATAATCCAAAATATAGCTACTATTCTACGAAATATCGCTTATCTCTCTGATTTACTACCCTTAATCCTGTATATTTTTTTCTGCAAATCGAGGAAAGATATAGGGTTAAGAGTAGTTTTTTTTCTGTCTATCTATTTTATTTTTTTTAATTTTTTTATCCTTTCTTATCAACCATTAAGAGAGAGATATTACTATCTTATTGTCAGCATCAGCACATTTGTGGAATTTATAGCTGTTTCGCTCCTGTTTTATAAAGTGATCGGATCTCCCAGGTCTCAAAAGATAATTCTTATTATCCTGTTATTGACAGGTTCATATTTGTTTTTTTCTATTCTTACCTCGCCTATTGATTCTTTTAACTCTGTTCTTGCCGGGTTAACCTATTTAGTGTTTCTTATCTACAGTATTTACTATCTTTTTGAAAGAATGAAAGACCCTACGGCAATTTATCTGTTCTCCTCTCCCGTATTTTGGGTAGTAGTAGCTATCATAATTTATTCTGCCGGAACATTCTTTCCTTTTATATATGCAAAAAATTACATGGCGGAGCGTGAATTTTTAGATCTGTATGACCTGATACACGACCCGCTTTATATTATAAGAAATTTATTCTTTGCATTTGCGATGCTGCAAAAAGATAAAAAACTGAAAAGTAATTATACAGCATACGGCAGGAAAAAACCCAAACCCTAGAAGTTTAACTAATGATACTACTACAATCCTCCCTTCCATCTGTTTCAAGCGCCCTGTTTTTCGGCACTATGGGTATGCTGGCACTTGCAATAGGGTTGGTTGTTTTTATCGTTTTCCACCAGCGGCGGGTGATCCGCTACCAGGTACAGCTCCAGGAGATGGAAGAAGAACAGCAAAAAATACTGCTGAACGCTTCTATACGCTGGCAGGAAGAAGAACGCCAGAGAATCGCGGCAGACCTTCATGATGATGCAGGGCCACTGCTGGCTACAGCCAGGCTTTATCTTAATGAGAACCTGGTGCACCAGGATATCAGCACACAATTGCAAAGTATCTACAATGCCAAACAAATCATAGATGATACCATCCAGTTGATTCGCAACATATCCCATAGCCTGATGCCCCCTACCCTGAAAAATTTCGGGCTGGAATCCGCTGTTAATGATCTCTTTCAAAAGATAAGCGGGTCAGGTATGGTAAATGCAAGTTGCAGGTTTCATGATTACCGGCAAAGGTTGCGGCCGGAGCAGGAATTACTGATCTTTCGCGTTATCCAGGAGCTCGTTAACAATATTCTCAAACACAGCAGCGCAAGCTTTATACACGTTACCCAAAATTATAATGAAGACAAATTCTTTATACGGCTTCACCACGATGGGCGGGGCATAACTCAGTCAGATTTTGACAGGCTTAACAAAAGTGCATTAGGACTTGGTCTTAAAAATATTCAAAGCAGGGCTAAAGTCCTGCAGGCCAAGATTGAATTTGAAAGAGACCTTTCACAGACATATTTCAAAGTTACCCTGGAAGTACCCGTAGAAGACTATGAAATGATCAATTAAAACTAATCCTTAAAAAAGCCAGACAATAGTTATGAGTATTATTAAAGTTGCCATTGCTGACGATCATAAGATATTCCGCAAAGGCGTTATTTTATCCTTGCGGCAATACACTAATATCAAATTTGTACTGGAAGCAGAAAATGGAGAAGAGCTTCTCAACGGGCTCCCCGAAGCAGAGCCCGACGTAGTGCTCATGGATCTCAGAATGCCCGTAAAAGATGGTATTGAAGCTACCAAAACTATCAGCAAGGATTTCCCCCGCATTCATGTGATTGTGCTCACCATGTATGAAGATGAAAGATTTGTTTCCCACCTCATGGAAAACGGAGCCAATGGCTATTTATTAAAAAGCGCAGATCCTTCCGAAATTAAAAAAGCCATCCTGGAAGTGGTAGCTAAAGGCTACTACCTGAACAATTTTGTAAATAAGGTGCTCCTAAAAAAATCACACTCCCGCACAAAAGTTATCCCTTCGCTCAATAGTGAAATAGTAATAAGTGATAAGGAACGGGAAGTATTGCGACTGCTGTGCATGGAGTTTACCGCTCTGGAAATAGCGCAAAAAATGTATATAAGCCCACGGACGGTAGAAGCTATAAAAGACAGGCTGATGGATCGCTTTAATGTAAAAAATACGGCAGGGCTTGTTTTCTTTGCCGTAAAAAATAACTTAATAGATTAATTTGTTTTTCCTGAAAGATATTCGTCTATTATCTCCTTCACATTGATCAGATGCAGGCTGTAATCCATTCGGTTTGCAAAAACAGGATTAATCGTATTCATTGCCAGATAACTGTCACGCATAATTTTTTCTACCGCTTTTGATCCTTCGTCAGACAGCCCGGCTTCTGCAATAGTATTGTCTTCATTCGCTTCTATATCATCCTTAATATCGTTAAGGTCATCAGTGATGAGGTAAAACGCCATTAATGCATGCCAGGTATCAATAAGTTTTCTTTTGGTATTGTCGTCAAATTCAAAATAGCAAAGCGTAAACAGGTAGCTATCCACCCGGTTCAGCGCTTTATAAGGCATTCCAAACGAAATACCATCTATTATACACTCTCCCTTAAAATAGCTTTCTAACTGCTGTAGCAGCAGCTTATTTTTGCACACAGGACGGGTAATGTCAATACATTCCTTTACATGCTGCTCCAGAGAAAGCGATTGAAACTCCTGCTTTGCAATGCTGTGCAAAATGTTTTCCATAAACAGGATATACTCCTCATGGAGCAACTGGTGTTTTGGTATCCCCAGCCTAAGCTCAATATCTGCATATAAGGGAATAAAAAGATAGCCGGGCATAGGATTAATATACAGCAACCTGTCTTTCCAGTAAAGATTATTGAGGGGCACTTTCCTGTCCACAAAAAACTTCCCGATCTCTATATCTACACCATAACTTAGCTTAAGATCTTCTTTGCTTGTAAACATATTGCACGATTTTTATAATAATCCGGATACGCTATTAGTCGGGCATGGAGTATGTCTCGCTGCGTTTTCGCTGGGCTTTAGCGTCAAGCGAGTCCATCAGCATTTTATATATATCAGGATGGGACCGGTAAAAATCATAGCTCTTTTTAAATTGCTGTTCAGTAATACCATGCATAAAAAATATTTTTTCATATTCTCTCCTGACCTCCGTTTCCTTATTTTTTGAACGGTCTCTCATTACATAATTATTGACAAATTCCTCCGCCATATTTGCCTCGAATAATATTTTTTCCATTTCTTCAGGCGGGATTATCGAAGAAGGGATGGTATCTTTCTGTTTACAGCTAAAAGCAAAAAAGCAAAAAAGCAGGCATATATATTTCATTTCAGCTCCTGTTTATAACGTTCCGCATTAGAAATATCTAACCGTTGTAAAAGTTCAGAAGCCCTGGATTTTTCCTGGGGAGGCGATTTCTTAAATACTTTTGCAAGTTCATCCGACTTGCCGAGAAAGAAAAACTGTACCCCCATCAGGTTAGGATTATCAACGTTTATTGTATTCAGTGCATTCAATGCGTTCACTATCTGAGGGCGCGCTTCATTTTCATTCTCATACATTTTATCCATTCCCTGTCTGTAGTAGGTATAATAAACATCATGAAGTAAGGTGTATTTACTGTTGGTAAAATTTTCTGCAAGCCAATACCTGTTTCTCTGCCCGTCAAATGCCTTCCATCCGCTGATATTCCTGCCATCAGGTGCATTCGTCACAATATTCTGCGCTTTCTTAAAGTATTGACTTCCCCCTCTCGGTGCAAATGAATCATAATCGAGTCCCAGGATCATATATACATAATAAGCAAATACCGCCGTAAGATTTGCAGTGAGAGGATCTGTACCGGAAGCATTATTGTCATTAAAATCCAGTTGCTGAAACTCTATATACTTAAATGTAACGTCATTATCCTGGAAATTAACTATCGGCGACATATAAGCGCTGTTGTAAATAGGGCGCCCCGACTGTATGGTAAGCACGGCTCCATACACATTCGACTCAACTTCTTTGGTGAGGTTCAGCAGGAAATTACATACTATTTTTTCCTGCTGCTGGTAGTTGTCCTGCGTCCATTTACGGCTATTCAAAAAATTGGTCAGTGCAGTTTGCAATGTTTGAAATACTTTTTTATCCACGGAGCTCTTTATCTGACCGGAGATCACCGTAACTTTTGCATTCAACTCCTGTGCATAGCCGTTAAAAAAAGTCAGTAAGACCACAGACAATACAAGTATTTTACGCATTTTGATATTCAATTATATAGTCCACGATATCCTTTGCAACAAGCTCTTTAGGCTTAACCTCAAAAGCTTTCTCACCTCCCCTTTTGTTGAAAACAGTAATCCTGTTGGTATCCTTACCAAAGCCGGCAGCTTCATCCCTAAGAGAATTAAGCACTATAATATCTGCATTTTTTTGCTTTAGCTTGCTCATTGCATTTTCCCGCTCGTTATTTGTTTCCAATGCAAATCCCACCAATACCTGTTCCTTCCTCTTTTTGCTGCCCAGGCTTTTCAATATATCGGTAGTTTTCTGCAGTTCCAGGGTCAATGTTTCTTTATTCTTCTTTATTTTCTGGTCGGCTACCGCCGCCGGTCTGTAATCTGCTACAGCGGCTGCCATAACCGCAATATCCATTGTATCAAACGCGGCTGTGCATGCATTCAACATTTCCTCTGCATTATGGATGCGCACTACCGATAATCCGTCAAGCGGCAAAGGCGCCTGGGTAGGTCCCAGCACTAATGTAACATCCGCTCCTCGGTCTTTAAATTCATTTGCTATGGCAACGCCCATTTTTCCTGAAGAATAATTACCGATAAAGCGAACAGGATCAATTTGCTCGTATGTAGGGCCTGCAGTTACCAAAACTTTCCTTCCGCTAAGTGCAGACCTGTCCGTAAAATAACCGGTCAGCCATCTTACTATCGTTTCGGGCTCAGCCATCCGCCCTTCACCGCTCAACCCGCTGGCAAGCTCGCCATTTTCCACCGGCAGCAATATATTCCCATGCGACTGCAGTACCTCCATATTGTGGCGGGTAGCCTTATGCGTCCACATATCTTCATCCATAGCAGGCGCCAGCACAACTGGACAGGTAGCGGATAAATATACTGACAATAGAAGGCTATCGCATAGCCCGGTTGCCATTTTAGCAAGTGTATTACAGCTTACGGGAGCAACCAGCATAATATCGGCCCATCTGCCCAGCATCACGTGATTTGCCCAGGAATCATTTTTGAAAATATCTGTCAGCACCTCATTCTTTGAAAGTGTAGATAAGGTAAGGGGCGTAACAAAATCCTTTGCTGCCGGCGTCATCACCACTTTTACGTCTGCTCCTTCTTTTACAAGCAGTCTTATCAAAAGAATAGATTTATAGGCAGCAATGCTGCCTGTAACACCCAATAATATCTTTTTTCCTTTCAGCATTACAGTGAATGAGGGTTATACGTCTTAATATTAAAAATTTCGCTTCTAAAAATACAAAATGCGGCAATGATATCACTGCCGCAGGTAAATAAGGTTTCCTTATTCATTTTACAGGGAATGATCAGCTGAAAAGATCATTATCCCCTTTTCTGAAGTATATTTTATCATCAAAAAATTCCTGTGTAGCCAACAAAGCCGGATTAGGCATTTTCTCATAAGCCTTTGAAATTTCGATCTGTTCTTTATTCTCGTGAATTTCCTCAAGGCTATCCGTATGGCTCGCAAACTCTTCCAGCTTATTGTGCAGTTCTTCCTTGAGCGCAATATTTATCTGGTTTGCTCTTTTGGCTATAATGGAAATTGATTCATACAAATTCCCGGTTTTCGCCTTAATATCCACTACATTCTTGGTTTCCACCACATTAGTTGTAGTATTTGCCCCCCATTGTTTTCTTAATCTGCTCATTGAGAAATGGTTTTTAGATTATTTTGCGACAAAGTTAAGTAACGTTCAGCTTCTTTCATTAGTTTACTTTCAGGAAATCTGTCCTGGAAATCATGTACTTCATCCACCACCTGCTGATAACGCTCCGGTTGCTTATCCAGTACACTCAGGGTGGCAAATTTATAATAAGATCTTACTACCCAAAGCTTAAACTCGTCAGCATTAGGCGCGTCAGGATAACTGGTCAGTAAAGTAGTAAAAGAAACCGCCGCCGCCCGGTACTGTCCCAGGTTGTAGTATAATTCTGCACCGGCGTAGTCTTTGGTAATCAGTTTACTGTAACATTTTGAGATGATCTCCTGCGCTTCCTTATTACGCTCAGACCCCGGGTGGGTATTGATGAAAGTCTGCATTTGCCCCATCGCCTTTACCGTATTGCTCTGGTCGAGCTCAGGCTTGGGAGATTGCTTATAATAACAATAGGCATGCATAAAATCTACTTCTTCAGCCTTGGCGCTATTAGGGAAATATTCGAGGAAGCTCTTGAACAGGTTCTCTGCACTCAGGTAGTCTTTCAGATTATATGCGCAATACGCAAACTTATAATGTATGTCTTCAAATTTATTGGAGCCTTTATATACCGGGAAAAGATCTTCATACAATTGCTGGGCAAACCGATATTTTTTCTTTACAAAATACTGGTCCGCCATACGCAACTTGTACTCATAGTCCTTGCTTTTCATCACTTTAGCAAATTTGGAGCATGATGTAAAAGCAAAAACTGAAACAAAAAGGATCAACAATACTCTGGTTACTCTCATAAAAAGCGGGCAAAAATAGCTGTTTTAAGACATAATTAAAGAAAATAAAAATAATCTTATCAGATTTAGCAAGACGTTAAGGGATTTATAAAAAAAGCAAACTCTGAAATAATAGAGTTTGCTTTCTTATATAAATAATTTCCTGTTTAACTATCCTCTTCTCCTGAGATTAGGATGCGGAGCCGGTACAGTATTAGGACCTTCATCACCGGTTTCGGCAGATCTCAGGTCCACAGTATTACAATCGCCCCCTGTTTCACCATATTTAAAGATGAGACGGTCTGAATTAATGCCCTGCTTTTCAACCAGGTAATTAATTACTGCATTTACCCTGTCCCAGCTAAGCTGCTGTGAAGATTTGGAAGGTTCGCAGGTATAGCTGGTAACTACTACATGGCAGTTGGGATTCTGGCGCAACCTGTCTGCCACACTTGCAAGCACCGCTTCTGCATCTTTGGACACTTTATAGGCTTTCTGATTGAATGAAATACTCGGCAGGTCGCCTATTCCGCAATCTCCGGCTCCGCCTTTCTTGGTCATATACCCTTCAAAGCATGATTCATCGGGACAGGGGCATTTACCAACACCATCAGCATCTACCGGCTGGCAGATAGTAGGAGTGATCAATTCTTTGTCTTTGTAATCCGGAACGCCGTCGCCATCAGTATCCCTGCTTACCCCGTGACTATCAACAGCAGCGCCGGCAGGAGTGTTGGGTTCCATATCAAACTGATCAGGTATACCATCGCCGTCAGCATCATCCAACACAGGCTTGGGTATCTTCATATGCTTGGGAGAGTTCAGCTCGCTGTAAGCATAATCCAGCGGGTTGATCCACCACAAAGGCTGCACTGATTTTGAACCGATATTAATGTTCAGACCAATGCTTGCCATGTTATAGATATCTTTACTGGGAGTTAAGACCCGTCCACCTGCAGGTATTACTGCGATCTGATAGGCTACACCATCCAGAAAATCATCATTCACCATAGTGATCCTGTCTTCAATCGCAAGATTCAATTTATCACTCAGCTTAAATGCGATACCGGCTCCCACTGTTCCGGAAAGCCTAAAGGGTTTACTAAAAAGCTGAGGTCCTCCATTATTCACCTTAACATTATAGCTTCCGTTGTCAAGAATGTCCCTTACCTGTTTTATGGTTTCTCTACGCTCTTTATAATCGTTATGAACAGTTACAGTATTAAAATTATATTTTGCGTTGCCGTCGGTTAAAACATTTGTCTTGGTATCGTATATCATTCCACCTAATCCCAAAAGTCCGTACACCACCATCCCTGTTTTGGCCCTGTGAAAACGGATATTATTTAGCGTTATCACCCCCTGTAAAGAAAGATCCTGTACCTTTGATTTATAATTGTCATATACCGCATCAGTTCCCTGCACATACCCTGCATTCAGCCACTGGTCACCCAATCCATATTTTCTCTCCCTCCAGTTAATTCCACTTGCCATGCCATAGGTATATTCAGCACGCAAAGAAAAAACATAGCCAAGCGCTTTTCTCACATGTATACCAAAACCCGGTGTTGGAAAATGTGAAGGAACATCTCCTAAAATATTAAATGTCCCTACTTTTATACCAAGCTCCCACTGGTTCCTGGGTTTCGCCGGGAAATTGTATTGATTGTTCAAAAACTCATTATGCTGAGCCAGCCTCCTTGAAGGAATTAGTGAAGAATCCCTCCAGTCGTAACTTCCCGTAGTCGTGCTTTCCTGGGCAAACAGGCACGTGTTAAGCAGTGCGAAAAAGCCCATCAATAAGAAAATCCTTTTTGCTGCCATAATTTTCAAAAATAAAATGTGATTAATACGGAATTCCAAAGGTGAAGGATAGTGCAAAAGTATCAATTGAGGAGTAAATAGCAAATTTTTTAAAATAATAAAATTACACCGGTATCTTGCATAGGTTTAGACTATTGTACCCTAATATAGAAGAAGTTGTTACGATATATATCTTTTTTTTAAAATGAATTTTGCCAGCAAAGTAATATCTGAAGAATTGAATGTCTTTGAATCCAAATTCAAAGCGTCGGTGAAAAGCAGCGTACCGTTGCTGGACAGGATAATGCAATACATAGTTAAGCGCAAGGGAAAACAATTAAGACCAATGTTTGTATTGCTCTCTGCCAAATTGAGCGGAGGAATTACTGATGCTACTTACCGCGCTGCTTCACTGGTAGAATTAGTGCACACTGCCAGTCTTGTACATGATGATGTTGTAGATGAATCATATGAAAGAAGAGGTTTTTTTTCTACTTATGCGCTCTGGAAATCCAAGGTTTCCGTTTTGGTGGGAGACTATCTTCTAAGCAAAGGGTTATTGCTTTCTTTAGACGGCGGCGATTACAGGATCCTGCAGATCTTATCTGATGCAGTCCGCAAAATGAGTGAAGGAGAACTCTTGCAGATTGAGAAAGCCAGAGGATTGAACTTAGACGAATCTATTTATTTTGAGATCATCAGAGCAAAAACAGCTTCTCTTTTAGCTTCAGCCTGCGCGGTAGGCGCCTGGTCCGGATCGGAAAATCAAGAAATAACCGAAAAACTGAGGCAGTTTGGTGAATGGACAGGCATTGCTTTTCAAATCAAGGATGATCTTTTCGACTACGGCACTGATGCTATAGGCAAGCCTACAGGAAATGATATTAAAGAAAAAAAGCTTACCCTGCCTTTAATATATACCCTTAATAATATTAATGCTGCCAAACGGCGCGAGCTTATATACATCCTGAAGAACCAGAACCGGATAAAGGAACGCGTGAATTATGTGATAGCACAGGTAAGGCAAGCAGGAGGTATACAATATGGTATCGGCAAAATGAATGAATACCGCGAAAAGGCGTTAACACTTTTACGTGAATTTCCGCCGTCAGAAACCAGGATGGCGCTTGAAGAATTAGTAAATTACACCACCGATCGCAAACACTAACCTATACAGTAATGGAAAAACGATGGACAATACGGGAAACACCTGTTGAAAAAGCCCGGCAATTAGCCGGGCAGATAAAAATTCACCCGGTGCTCTGCAATATACTTGCGCAGAGAGGAGTGTATGACTACGAAGCAGCCAAAGCATATTTCCGTCCCCAGCTTGCCGGTCTGCATGATCCCATGCTGATGAAGGATATGGACAAGGCGCTCACAAGACTAACGGGTGCTTTTGCAAGAAGGGAAAAAATACTTGTTTTCGGAGACTATGATGTGGACGGCACAACGGCGGTAGCGCTGATGTTTCAGTTTCTTCAAAAAATTTATATCCCACAGCATATATTCTATTATGTACCTCATCGCTACAGAGAAGGATATGGCGTTTCTAAACAGGGAATTGATTTTGCAAAAAAAAATGGTATACAGCTCATTGTCGCTTTAGACTGCGGCATAAAATCAGCTTCACTGGTAGATTATGCCCGGTCTCTGAATATAGATTTTATCATCTGCGACCACCACCTGCCCGACAAAGAGCTTCCCAATGCCGTAGCCATTCTTAATCCCAAACAAACTGATTGTCCTTATCCTTACAAAGAATTATGCGGTTGCGGCATCGGCTTTAAGCTGATCTCTGCATTGGCCAAACGGCTTGAAATGCCTGAATCATCCTGCTATTGTTATCTTGACCTTGTAGCTACTGCAATAGCAGCAGATATTGTTCCCATCACCGGTGAAAACAGGATACTAGCTTATTATGGCATAAAGCAGGCAAATGAAAATCCGTCAGCAGGGATAAAAGCGCTTATGCAACTGAGCGGTTTTCAGAAAGGGATCATTCATGTCAATACTCTCGTATTTGTGATAGCGCCACGTATAAATGCTGCAGGCAGGATGGACGATGCGAAAAAAGCTGTGCAGCTTTTTATTGAACAGGATTATGAGCAGGCGCTTAAACTGGCGGAACTGCTCCATAATGATAATGATGACCGTAAGGAAGCAGACAGCAGTATAACCGAACAGGCATTAAGCATCATTGACAATGACCCTGAGCTGACGGAGCGATATTCCACAGTAGTATTCCAGCCAGGGTGGCACAAAGGGGTAGTGGGGATTGTTGCATCAAGGCTGATTGAAAAATACTACCGCCCAACCGTAGTGCTTACACAAAGCGGCGAAATCGTTGCCGGGAGCGCCAGGAGCGTCCCGGGTTTTAATCTCTATGAGGCGGTACATGAATGCCGGGAGCATCTCTTAGGTTATGGCGGGCACTTTGCAGCGGCAGGAATGACCATGCTCCCCGGGCAGGTGGCATCTTTCAGCCTGAGATTTGAAGAAGCGGTAAGGTCGCGTATCGAACCGGAGCAACGTATCCCGGTAATTAATATTGATGCCGAGCTGAACATCGCAGATATCAAAACCGGATTCTACAATATCATTTGCCAGATGGAACCTTTCGGACCTGACAATCTGCGCCCTGTATTTATTTGCAGGAACCTGACAGATACCGGCTATTCCCGGGTGGTAAAAGAGCAACATATCAGATTTTCGCTGCGCCAGGGAGATTCAACCATTGGAGGGATCGGGTTCCAGATGGCGGATAAATTTCCACTACTGCTTCAGAAAGCGCCCGTTGATATTGTTTTTACGATTGATGAAAATGAATGGAACGGCGAAAAAAGCCTCCAGATCAAAGTAATTGACTTTAGACTGAGCGTTAATTGAACAAGTGGGTAAACCATATAAAGTTATTCTGGTATTTTGCTTCCAACTGGAACCCCCGTTTAGCGCTGTTCATATTATTTCATGAAATAAAGGGAGAGAAAAAGTATAAGCTCAATACATTCATTCCTGCAGAACTTTCCCGGCTCACCATCCGCAACGGAGATATTTCCAGATCCTCCCGCTACGAAGCAGTCAATTTCTATATTCTGGAAGCATTACTTCAACGCATAACCGAAATGGGAGCAAGCCGGTCTTTCACTGACCTGGGCTGCGGCAAAGGCCGGGCTATGGCAGTGGCCGTACACTATGGCTTTACCACTATTCGGGGAATTGATTTTGCAGCAGAAGTATGTATGTCCGCCGAAGAAAATATGCGCAACATCGTTCAATTGTTCCCATCAGTACAATACGAAGTGATCTGCGACAATGTAGCTGAATATAAAATACAGCCGGACGAATCTGTGTTTTTTATGTTCAACCCGTTTGACGACACAACGATCAGGGCATTTCTTGAAAAAGTAGAAGACTCTACTGATCGCTATCCCAGAACAGTCTATTTCCTCTATGCAAGCCCAAAGCATATAGAAGTCTTCTTTGATTTTGAATATGAGCCGGTATACAGAAAGCGGAAGCTGAAGTGGCTGGATGGGGTCATATTGAAAAAAGAGCCCCGGACAAACGAATAGACAGGACTTTATAAAAAAATGCCCGGCATATACCGGGCATTATATGATCTGAAACAGGACTTTCTTAGGATTCGAGGATGATCCTGCTCTTCTTTTCGTCTCCCAGTAATTCCACACTGCGGTTAATAAATTCCGTAAGATTATTGCCTTTGAGCAGTCCCTGCGAAAGCAGTGCAAGATCCGCCAGGTTATGTACAAACTTCTCCTGTTTTCCTTTATCGTTTTCGCTGAGTATGCCTTGGAAAATAGGGTGGTTGCCATTTACAGTCAGCAATACCTCATCAGGCATATTGGCATAAAAAGCCGCCATGCCGCCACCTACCGCAGCCATATCTTTCATGCGCCGCATAAACTCCGGCCTCGTTGCCACTACGGGGGGCGCTTCAGGGGTCAACCCTTTCACTTCCACAGTCATATTAATGTCTGGCACTTTAAGGTCGAAGAGCACTTTCAACTTTTCCTCTTCTTCCTTATTAAGCACCGTATCCCCGCCCTCCTGTTTATCAATAAGATTGTCTGCAATATCCGCGTCCACACGGGTAAAGGTCACATTTTCTAATTTATGCTCTACCTGGTTAATAAATGCCGAATCCACTATCGTTTCCATCTTTACAACAATATAGCCTTTCGCTTTTGCCTGCTGTATATAAGCATCCTGCTGCACAGGGTTGGTAGTGTATAAAATAACCAGCTTGCCGTCTTTATTTTTTTGCAGGGTTTCAGCAGCCAGCCTGTATTCTTCAAGCGTATAAAATTTACCGCCATCCACATCTTCAAAAAGATTGAACTTATTTGCTTTCTCAAAAAATTTATCGTCGGTCATCATTCCATACTTCACAAACAGGCCAATACTTTCCCATTTTTCTTCAAATTCCTTTCTTTCTTTAGCAAATATTTCATCCAGTTTGTCAGCCACCTTCCTGGTGATATAGTTGTTTATTTTTTTAACATTAGGATCGCCCTGCAGGTAGCTGCGGCTTACATTAAGCGGAATATCAGGGGAGTCAATCACACCCTGGAGCAGCATCAAGAACTCAGGCACTATATCTTTTACTTCATCGGTAACAAATACCTGGTTGCTGTATAGTTGTATTTTGTCTTTTTGTATTTCGTAGCTCTGCCTGATCTTCGGGAAGTATAAGATACCTGTAAGGTTAAAAGGATAATCTACATTGAGATGGATCCAGAAAAGAGGCGTCTCATTGAAAGGATATAATTCCTTATAGAAATTCTGATAATCTTCAGTGGTTAATTCTGATGGTTTCTTTGTCCATGCGGGAGTAGTATTATTGATCTGTTTATCTTCAAAAAAGATAGGCACCGGTAAGAAACGGCAGAATTTTTCAAGGATCTGCCTGATCCTCCCGGCCTCTAAAAACTCTTTGCTTTCTTCGTTAATGTGAAGGATGATATCCGTTCCCCTTTCCTGCTTTTCTGTTTCTTCCAGGGTAAATTCGGGGCTTCCGTCACACTCCCATCTCACAGCACTTTTGTCTGCCTTGCACGATTTGGTAATTACTTCTACCTTATCGCTCACCATAAAGGAGGAATAGAAGCCCAGGCCAAAATGACCGATAATATTGGCATCATTCTGCCCTTTATATTTTTGTAAAAACTCTTCCGCACCGCTGAATGCCACCTGGTTAAGGTATTTGTCCACTTCTTCTGCGGTCATACCCACTCCCCGGTCGGAAATGGTAAGTGTTTTTGCGTCAGCATCAAGCGTTATATCAATTCTCAGCTCACCCAGTTCTCCTTTGGCTTCGCCTATAGACGAAAGTGTCTTCAGTTTTTGAGTAGCATCTACGGCATTACTTACCAGCTCTCTTAAAAAGATATCATGTTCGCTGTACAGGAATTTCTTGATGATAGGAAAGATATTTTCCGTTTGAACACGTATGTTTCCCTTTTGCATAACTATTTTTAATTATATAAATATTATAATATGACGTCCAAGCGGGACAAATAAAATGCCATTTGAGTTGTCACTGACAGGTTGGCAAGCATAAGTTTCGGGTTTATGGTTTCAAGTTAAGGGTTACGGGTTGCAGGTTGCGAGGTAACAGGCAATAGACTTTCGTCTATTAGGAACTATAGACTAAAAACCATAAACAACAAATAATTCCGCCCTGGCTTTAGGAGATATGATAAAAAAAACTACCTTTGCACCCCATATTTTTTTACACTAAAATTCAGGGTAATGAACAATTACGAATTGATGGTGATTTTTACCCCTGTTCTGAGCGAAGACGAATTTAAAGCTGCTCAGAAAAAATATGCCGATCTGGTCGCCGAAACAGGCGGAGAGATCGTGCATTCTAACCCCTGGGGGTTAAAATCACTGGCGTATCCCATCCAGAAAAAAACTACAGGTATTTACTGGGTTGTGGAATTTACTGCGCCATCCAGCTTCAATGAAACTTTGAAGATCCAACTGCTGCGTGACGAGCAGGTATTGCGTCACATGGTAACCAGGCTCGACAAATACGCCGTCGCCTACAATGCCAGGAAGAAAAGTGGCGTAAATTACAAAAACGAAAAAGCGGAGGTAGAATAACATGGCAAAAGCTAATGAGATCAAATACCTGACGGCTATCAAAACCGAGAAGCCCCGGAAGAAATTCTGCCGCTTTAAGAAGTATGGCATCAAATACATTGATTACAAAGACGTGGAGTTCTTGAAGAAGTTCCTGAACGAACAGGGTAAAATGCTACCCCGCCGTATTACCGGGAATTCTTTGAAATACCAGCGCAAAGTATCGGATGCTATTAAAAAAGCCCGTCAGATGGCGCTATTACCTTACGTAACTGATCTTTTAAAGTAGGAGGGCAATCATGGAAGTAATCTTAATAAAAGACGTAGATAATTTAGGGTCGGCCAATGAAAAGGTGAAGGTGAAGAGCGGTTATGCCCGCAATTACCTCATTCCTCAAAAATTTGCTATTGAAGCTTCTCCGTCCAACCTTAAGCAACTGGAAGAAAAGCTGAAGCAGCTGAAGAAGAAGGAAGAAAAGCTGCTGGCGGAAATTAACCAGGTAATCAGTAAGCTGAATGAAGGCCCGCTTAGCATTGGCGCTAAAACCGGTACCTCCGGCAAAATATTCGGAAGTGTTACTACAGTACAGATCGCCAGGGCAATCCGGGATCAAAAAGGATACGAAATAGACCGCAGACGCATTCATATCCTGGACGAAGTGAAAGAACTGGGCGCCCATAAAGCCAAAATTGACTTCGGCAACGGCAACGAAACCGAAGTTGTTTTTGACGTGGTAGCCGAATAAAGTGATTTTATGAAAGGAGGAACTTCAAAATTCCTCCTTTTTATATTGCTATATGTTTATACTTACCGCTGTTGGGTAATTAATAAATATAGTATTATTTGTATGCTATTACTTTAGAAAATACTATCTTCACATGTAAAGTAATGCCCATTAGTTCCTATTCTGGCTGGTTTTACGGCTAACCTCCGGGTCCAAGATCATTGTAGCGACTATGTTTTCATTACTATTTTTTCAATTTTCACTTATTTAAATTTGTTACAATGAACCTGTATGTAGGCAACCTCTCCTGGACAATGACAGAGGACGACCTTAGAAATCTCTTTGAACAGTACGGAACCGTTAATTCACTGAAAATCGTTAAAGATCGCGAAACCGGAAGAAGCAAGGGCTTTGGTTTTGTAGAAATGGAGAACGATTCAGAAGCACAGAATGCGCTTAGCAGCCTTTACGACAAAGAAATACTGGGCAGAAAAATCGTTATCAACGAAGCCCAGGAAAGACCTGCTAAATCCGGCGGCGGTGGCGGCGGATTTAAGAAGAGAAGCTTCGGTGGCGGCGGTGGCGGATACAACAAAGGCGGTGGCGGCGGATACCGCGACCGTGACCGCGGTGGGTATAATAAAAGAGATTATAACAGCGAGTATTAAGCACAACAATACTTTAAGACCTTTAAATCCCGAATCACATTCGGGATTTTTTTTTGTCCTTTAAAAAGCAAAAGGCTGTCCATGTAGTTCCGGCTACAAAACTGGTGGTATATCAAACGTGAAATGTGAGACGTGAAACATTCTTTTACCTTTATCTCCTGCCGGTAGGCAAGTCTCACTTTTCACGATAACAGCCAGATATATAATTTGCCAGGCTTAACAGGTCTATTACTTCTTACCATATATTACCCCACTATGGCAGGCTTTTCGCAATTCAGACAGTACTGAGATAAACGTGAAACCTGCCAGCCGGCAGGCTGGTGCGAGAAGTGAAACACTTCTTCGTCCTTTAACTTTTAAAACCATTAAACCATAAGACTATGCAAACCAGGGTGTACAACATTCTCGTCCCGGTAGATTTTACCGGCAAAAACAAATGGGCAATAACTAAGGCCATTGAGCTGGCGAATCATTTTAATTGCAATATCCACCTGGTTCACGTGGTTTTTAAGCCCGTTTTCCCTTTCACCAATATAGATATCAGCAATTTTACCCCTTATGCTTCGCATATAGATATGCAGTCAGGCAGGGAAAAATTAGCTATCCTGAAAGCAATGTATAAACCACAACTTTGCGGTGAAGGTGAAATTGAAATCAGCCTGCTGCAGGGACATCCGCAAAAAGAGCTCAGAAAATATATAGAAGCATACAACATGGATATGGTAGTGACAGGATTACCTAAGTTCAATTTTCCGGAAAGAATAATTTCATCTGTATCCATAAGCCTGCTGGCAAAAAGAATCAATATTCCTGTACTCGCCGTGCGATCAGGCGGGCAGGTAAGTCATTTCAAAAAAATCGTTTTACCATTCCACGATGATATTCCTGCAGCACCGGTTCAATGCTTTCTGCCCGGATGATAGAACAGACTGGGAAAACAGCAACGCCTTACCGTTTGCCAAGCTCAATCACCTCGCAATCTTTCATTGTATTGCCGTCAATTACGAGGCGAACAAGGGTCCGCACTTTTTGCCATCCCTGCTTGCCTGCTGCACCGGGATTAATATGCAGGCATTGTAAGGTATCGTCGTATATTACTTTTAAAATGTGTGAATGACCGCTGATGAACAGGTTGGTTTTGTGGGAAATGATAGCCTCCCGCACACCCGGCGCATAACGGCCGGGGTAACCGCCAATGTGCTGCATATATACCCTGACGCCTTCTGTTTCAAAAAATAATTTTTCGCCAAATTCAGCTCTTATATCATTTCCGTCGATATTTCCATACACTCCCCGCAATGGCTTTACCTCTTTTAGCCGTTGTATTACCTCCAGTGAGCCAAAATCGCCTGCATGCCAGATCTCGTCGCAGTTTTCAAAATGCCGGGTAATAGCTTCATCAAAATATCCATGTGTATCTGAGATAAGCCCGATCCTTTTCATAAAGCTAAATTAAAGCATGCCTATAAATACGGCCTCATCTCTTATCTGAACCGGCCAGGTTTTCAGGAAATAGCCTTCACCTGATATATTTCTCCCGCTGCTCATCGAAAATTTATAGCGATGCACAGGGCAAACTATATTGCCAGCGGCATCAATATAACCGTCGGCCATAATACCGCCGGCATGAGGACATTTGTAGGCGAAACCAAATAATCTGTCGCATTGTCTGCCAATACAAATGGTTTTACCATTTACTTTGGCAACAGCAATATTATTCGCTGCAAAATCAAGCTCATTAATATGTTCTGCTATTTTATACCAGTGATATTCGTCGTCGTGGGGCATCAATAAAAAAATGCTGTCTTGTAAGGATATCTTATACGGTATAGCGCTTTGATCATTTCTGCAATAGCATTCCTAAGCTCCGGAATGTTCTGCTTTTCGGTAGCAGAGATGAAAACACAATTGCCCCTGGTTTCATTTATCCATCTTTGCTTTAATTCGTCCAGCAACTGGCTTTTGGTTTCGTCGTCCAGCCATTCGTCAAAAGTGTTTTTAACATACAGGTCAATTTTATTAAAAACAGTAATGACAGGCTTGTCCTGGCAGTTCAGTTCCTGCAGGGTTTTATTAACAACAGCCATCTGTTCTTCATATTGCGGATGGGAAATATCCACTACATGCAGGAGGATATCGCTTTCCTTTACTTCATCCAAAGTGCTTTTAAAGCTTTCCACGAGATGATGCGGGAGCTTCCTGATGAAACCCACGGTATCGCTCAGCAGGAATGGCGTATTGTCAAAAACCACTTTACGGGTGGTAGTATCCAGTGTGGCAAACAGCTTATTTTCGGCAAAGACCTCGCTTTTGCTCAGCAGGTTCATAATAGTAGATTTTCCAACATTGGTATAGCCTACCAATGCCACCCTGATAAACTCGCCCCTTTCCTTTCTTTGGGTAAATGCCTGCTTATCAATTTCAGCGAGCTTTTTCCTGAGCAGCGAAATCTTATCTCTCACGATTCGCCTGTCTGTTTCAATTTCAGTTTCCCCGGGCCCTCTTGTACCTATACCGCCTCCCAGCCGCTCAAGGTGTTTCCACATCCCCCGCAGCCTGGGCAGGATATACTGGTATTGCGCAAGCTCTACCTGTGCTTTTGCCTGCGCCGTTTTTGCCCTACGTGCAAAAATATCAAGGATCAGATCGCTGCGGTCAATAGTTTTGATACCAAGCGCTTTCTCAATATTTGAGATCTGGGCACCGGTCAGCTCATCGTCAAATATCGCGACATCAATATCTCCTTTTTCCCGGATATAAGCACTGATCTCTTCCAGCTTGCCTTTACCAATAAAAGTCTTACTGTCGGGATGTGGCAGTTTCTGGTAAAAAGTCTTCACAGCCCTTGCGCCTGCTGTTTCCGCCAGAAATGCGAGTTCTGCAAGGAATTCTTTTAGCTGCTGTTCCGTTTGCTGCTGATATACCAATCCTACCAGGATCGCCTTTTCTTCTCCCGAAAAATTGCTTTTCTTATCAATCAATACCTGTACATTTTAAACCGCAAAGGTAAATTATGCGCTGCATCCGTTGTGTGAAAAAAATCGAGCGGTGTCAAACGGGAAACGTGAGACGTGAAAGGTGAATAGGCAAATGTGAAATCAATGTCGTTTCCTTAAGAAGGCATATCGTTTTTAAGGGTAAGCTGTTGGTTATCTCAAGCCGGTCCCGCCACTTGGCGGGATAACCGAAACGCACCTGTTTTATGATGATTCTTAAGCTAAAGGAAACAGTATTGATTCACTATTGACCACTCACTATTGCCTATTCACCTTTATCTTCTCACTTTTCACGCTAACATCAGACATAATACACCCATTAAAGCCCGCTTATGCATAACCCTATGGAGTAAGGCCTGATATTAGGTCCATAGCCTTCCTTTACAAAAGGATTTATCTGGTAGGTACCAAAAACAGAAAATACCCCATAGCCTACCCTTAAGGTGGCGGCCAGGCGCGTGCTGTTAAAATTTCTCCTGTCTTTTACTTTAACCGTATACCCGCCATTCCTGCTTCTGTCGGAAGTAACTTTTGCTTTAGTATGTGCATCTACCATCGTCCCTACTTTCATTCCCAATGCTACTTTGAACGACTTATTAAAATTCATGGGGTTTGCAGCGTAACGCAATTCGACAGGCACTTCAAGAAAGCCTGTTGCCAGCTTGTATTTTTTATAACTGATGGAAGTATCGTGATCGAAGGTCAGGGGATATTCTCTCAGCTCAATTGTGGTTTCCTTAAAGAACATATTATCAGTTCCCAATCCTACTCCGGCGGCAGCGCTGAAATGAGGGTTTGACTTGAAGGGAAAATCAAACATGAAATAAATATTGAAAGTTCTGCTAAGTCCTTTGGTCCTTATGGAATCCGTTTCTCCTGACCAGCCATTATAGCCAAGCTGGAGCATAAAATGATCTGCTGAACGGCCGGAAAGCTGTTCTTTACTCCAATCCTTTTTTACAGTAGATGAAGGCAGGGAATCTATATTATTTTGAGCAAATACTGAGTAACCGGCTATCGTAAAAGAGATGATCAATAAGAAACGCTTCATAATTTTAATTGAGTGACAAATGTATCCTGCAACAGGTTAATAAAAGGTTAAAGAGAATATATAGCACAAAGTCATTTATGTGTCCGGGATTCTCAATACCACAGGAAGATATTGACCTGCCATGAAGCAGGAATAATGGCGATCTGTGGACCCTGCTGGGCTCGAACCAGCGACCCTCTGATTATGAGTCAGATGCTCTAACCGGCTGAGCTAAGGGTCCAATAAAAATTAAATATGAACTAAAAACAAAGAACTGCTTTCTCCGCCTTTGTTTTTAGCGGAGTGCAAAGGTAGAAAAAAAGATGATTTACCATAATTTTTCTTACACTTAAATGAATTATTCACAAACCTGCGTGCAGCATATTCAGAATTTATAAACTCCTATCAAAAAAGGGTCTTAATTTTATTATTTCAGTTTTATAGCGCTTGCACCATGGAGGATGACCATTTAGAAATATGGCAACGACGCATCACCCGTTTAAATGACCAACAGGCCTATAATGACCTCTTTTTGCATTTTTACCATTCCCTGCACCAGTTCGCATTTTCAATACTGAAATCCAGGCAGCTTGCCGAGGAAGCCGTATCAGATGTTTTCATTAAAATATGGCAAAAGCGGGATATACTTGAATCTATAACCAATCTCAGGCTTTACCTGTTTACCAGCACCCGCAATACAGCTCTCAATTACCTGAAAAAACAAAAAGGGCTTCAAAATATCTCTCCTGATGATTATTGGGTAGAACTCAACAGCGTGGTCTTCGATCCGGAACAGCTAATGGTTACCACCGAGATGCTTCACAGGGTGCAAAGAGCAGTACAAGGTCTTCCTCCAAAATGCAAAATGATCTTTAAGCTAACCAAAGAAGAAGGCTTAAAATATAAAGAAGTAGCAGCCTTGCTCCATATTTCTGTAAAAACTGTTGAGAATCAAATGACTATCGCATTAAGGCGTATAGGTTCGGAAATAGGATTAGATATCCGGCAGGCTGTTTCGCCCACCTCAAAGTCTCTCTAACCCCGTCATTATTGCCGCTTCTACGACATTATGGCTGTCTTTACTGTGTATAAATAAGTTTTTTACCATTAATCATGGCATAATTTTGGCTAAACGCTATGAGGTTAGATTTCTGAAAATTACTTTTGCCTTACCCCAATATTCATGTACAAGACCTTCACAAAGAATTAAGAATTCGGTAATCCCTGTGTATCAACCAATTATTTTGTAATCCCCCTTTTTGGAATCATTATTGCAATCCGGGGGCAAACCAAAAAATTGAGTTATTATGAATAAGATGATCGTTAACGGCTTTGGTTGTGTGGCGCTTGTTTTTTTATGTTCTTTTCTTGTCCCTTCAACAAAGGGGTTGGGAAATGAGCTTAAAAATATGTCGGGATCAGATACAATTATCGCTTCAACTACTCCTTCAGCCATTATTGTAGCTGATGCAGGCAATATTCCTTCTTCAGAGAGCATTGTGATGCTTGCCAAGGAAAAGGAAGCCTCAAAGAATGTAAGTCTTGCAAAAACAATTACACTCAGGGAGAAGATGTTCAAAGAACTGCATCCCATGTCTATTGCTTTTGTTCAGGCTTACCAGCAAAAAAATGAAGACAATCTCGAAAAAATCAAAGTTAAATATGCTCCTCAGCTGACCATTATTGACAATATTCTGCTCCAGCATGAGCTTCCTACCAATTTAAAATACCTGGCAGTAATTGAATCGGAGCTATCCAATTCGGCCATATCTCACAAAGGAGCGGTAGGACCCTGGCAGTTTATGGCTACCACCGGAAGACTGATGGGGCTTACCATTAACCGGAACAAAGACGAAAGAAGGAACCTGGTAAAGAGCACTCATGCCGCCGCCAAATACCTTAAAGATTTATATGGGCATTTTAACGACTGGCTATTGGTAATTGCTGCATATAATGGCGGCGCCTCCCGGGTAGATTATGCTATCAAAAAAAGCCATAGCGACGATTTCTGGAAGCTGCAGTATTACCTGCCCGCTGAATCAAGAATGCATGTAAAGAAATTTATTGCCACCCAATATGTACTTGAAGCTACCGATGAACTGGTACCGCTCCTGAATATTCAAAAACTCACTGAAGAGGAGCTCACCGGCACAGCAGTGATCAATATCAGCGGTAAATACAATGCTGCTGTTATTGCCAAAAGCCTTGACATGGACGAAGCAACCTTTAACGCCTATAATCCTTATTTCAATACAAAAGTGGTAACCAGCGGATATGATATGCGGCTCCCGAAAGATAAAATGGAATTATTCAATAAGAAGCGCCACGATATTTTATATGAATCCGTGCAGGCGATGATCAATGAAAAAAAAGAGATCATTGCCCAGGAAAACAGCAACACCAACTACCCTGAAGCCATAAGCCTTCCCAAGGCAAAAGCAGCTCAGGCAGATGAAGGTGGCAGGAATAGCAGGAAGAAAATATTATAAGCTGTAAAATAGAAATTTTCAAAAAGTGCTGATTATACCTTCAGCACTTTTTTTATTGCAGCAGCTTTTAAAAGACATTCCTTATACTCGCTCTCGGGGTCGCTTTTATAGGTGATCGCAGAGCCTGCCTGAAAAGAAAGGTATTGATTGTCCGCATTGTATAGTACGCTCCTGATCACTACATTAAAATCCATGTCTCTTTCCGGCGATATATATCCCACTGATCCTGAAAACAACCCGCGCTTTGTGCGCTCATATCTTTCTATCAGCTCCATCACGCTTTTTTTAGGGGCGCCGGTCATGCTGCCCATAGGAAAAGTTGCTTTAAATATTTCAGCAGGAACAACATCGTCTGCCACCACTCCGCTTACGGTAGATATCATCTGATACACCTGCGGGAACCCGTATATGCCCATTAATTCCTCTACCTTCACAGTTCCCTCTCTGCTTATTTTGGACAGGTCATTCCGCACCAGGTCCACGATCATAATATTTTCAGCTCTTTCTTTCAGGTTGCTCAACAACAACTGCCGGTTTAAACTATCCGCCTTCTTATCAGATATATCCCTGGTTATGGTTCCTTTTATGGGTTGCGAAAGCAGCTTGTTTCCCGATTTTTTTAAAAACCTTTCAGGGCTGGCACAAAGCAGGTATTTGTTATTGAGCTTGTAGAAACAGGCAAAAGGGTTGGGCGATTCTTTGCTAAGTGAAGAAAAAATATGGTACGGGTCAATATGCGCGCCAATAGCATAAAACTCCTGGCAGAAATTGATTTCATAGCAGTCGCCCCGGGCAATATGTCTTTTAAGATCATATACGGTATGCAGGTAATCTTCACGGGAAAAACGGTCAGATATCGTAAAAGCACTATGTTGTACGGCAGGAGCCACCCGCCAGGTATAAATTGAGTTGGCAATCGTATCAGCATTGTCTGCGATCACACCAATCTCCATAGTATGCCGGCCAAGCAGTATTACAATACGGGGAACGAAGAAAAAGAGATCGGGGAATTCAATGTAGTCTGGGTTAGCCGAGCCGAGCGATTCTATTTCGTTTTTCAGGTCATAGGACAGATGCCCGAAGCACCAGTCGTTATTTTTTGTGAGAAAATCGTTCAACCCGTTTAAGGCATTACCGGCATTTGCGGATATGACAGCTTCGGCATCCACTGCAAGCATACATTCAAAATGATGCCCCGGTAGCTGATATTCGTTATTATCCAAAAAACAACAGATGTTGAACTGGTTCGCCCAGCTCAACATCTGCCATTTGGTTTGAATAAAGTTATTAACAGGAAAGGAACGAAAAGTTCTTTTCACAACAGGAAGTTAGTAATCATCGTCGTCATCGTCAAAGCCGCCGCCATCATCAAAAAGGCCCATATCCTTAAATTCATCATCAATGCCGAGGTCATCGTCATCGCCACCCCTTCCTTTTCTTGGAGAGCTTCCGGTTGACTTCTTGGATTTTGACTTGGGGATATCAAACTCATCAAAGTCAGGATCCCAGTTATCCTCCTCATCCACCTTTTCCCAGTCATCTTCTATTTCCTCTGCATCATCGTCATCATCATCTTCTTTAAAAGACGATTTGGGCGTTGACCCCTTAC
>MKWG01000013.1:0-23863 GCA_001899685.1 Sphingobacteriales bacterium 44-15 | reverse complement strand
CTGAATATATTAACAACGTAAAATTTCTTCTTGTTTTTTAAATCGCCAAATTATTTCAAAAATAAATTTTATTGTATTAAAATACAACAATTATAAGGCCGGAATAATCTGCTCGCGGCCGGGCCCATTTGAGATATATCTGATATCTACGCCTAAGTGATTGTTAATATGAGTCACGTAATTCTTCATCCTGACAGGCAGTGAGGCATAGTCGGTCAGTTTGCTGGTATCTGTGTTCCAGCCTTCTGCGGATACATATACAGGATCTATAATTACCTTGGTCATCTGGTAAGGTACTTCCTGCTGCTCTGTCCCGTCAATCTTATAGGCGCTGCAAACTTTGAGCTCATCAAAAGCATCAAGCACATCGGCCTTTGTCATTACCAATTGAGTAACGCCATTGATCATACAGGCAAATTTCAGGGCTACGAGGTCTATCCAGCCGCAGCGACGGGGGCGGCCGGTAGTAGCGCCAAATTCATTACCGATCTTCCTGAGCTTTTCTCCCGTTTCATCGTTCAGCTCAGTAGGGAATGGCCCACCACCCACTCTTGTACAATAAGCTTTGGTAACGCCTACCACTTCTTTGATCTTTTGAGGCGCCACGCCTAACCCCGTACAAACGCCGGCAGATATAGTGCTGGATGAAGTTACGAAAGGAAATGTACCAAAGTCAACATCCAGCATGCTTCCCTGAGCCCCTTCTGCCAGCACCTTTTTACCCTGGGAGATCTTATCATTAATAAAATACTCTCCGTTCACAATCTTAAACTTCCTCATAAACTCAATACCCTCAAAAAACTCATCTTCCCAAGCGGATATATCTTCCTGGAAATGCATACTGTCCAGCAGCTTCTGATGCTTCAAACGAAGCTTAATATATTGCGAAGTAAAGTTTTTGTCGAGCAGGTCTCCCACGCGCAGTGCGTTGCGCCCGGTTTTGTCCATATAAGCAGGTCCAATGCCTTTGAGGGTAGAACCAATCTTGTCATTGCCTTTCAGGCTCTCAGATGCCTTATCCAAAGCGCGGTGTGTGGGAAGAATGAGATTGGCACGCCTGGAGATATAAAGGTTTTTGGTATAGTCTACCCCAAAGGATGCAACTGTTTCACATTCCTTTTTCAATGTAACAGCATCCAGCACCACGCCGTTGCCGATCAGGTTTACCGTTTTATCGTGAAAAATCCCGGAAGGGATCTGGTGCAGCACGATCTTCTTATCCTTCACATACAGGGTATGACCGGCATTAGGGCCTCCCTGGAAACGGGCAATTATATCGTATTCCGGAGCAAAAAAATCTACAATCTTACCTTTTCCTTCATCGCCCCACTGGAGACCTAATATTACATCAACCATTTAACTACATTTTGGCAGTGCCGCAAAAATATATGAATGCGGGCAATAAGGAAAATAAAACTAAAATATTATCACAACTGCGGTAAGGCGCCGGTAAATTTGCATCCTATCAGCGATCGAACCTTATCTTTGAAACCTAATATACAGTTGTTTAATGACCGCCACACAAATTTCTTACCTCACTTTTGGCATAGTGCTTATACTGGCATTGATCTTTGATCTTGGGTTACTAAGCAAAAAAAATACGGAAGTCTCTATAAAAAAAGCGCTTTACCAAACGATCTTCTGGGTGGGACTGGCTATACTCTTCTGCGTATTTCTTTTTTTTGAGGACGGATCAAAAGTGGCTACCAAGTTTTTTACAGCCTATCTCATGGAGTGGTCGTTGAGCATTGATAATATCTTCGTATTCATCCTGATATTTACCTATTTCAGGGTTTCCGGGTCTGATACCCCAAGGGTATTGCTGATCGGGGTGCTGCTGGCAATTGTATTCAGAATGGTGTTCATTGCTCTGGGGATCGGCATCATAGAAAGATTTCACTGGATCCTTTATTTTTTCGGGGGATTTTTAATATATACCGGCTACAATTTATTTTTCAGAAAAGAGGATGATGAGTTTAACCCCGGGGAATCAAAGCTTTTTAAATTCATACAAAAATACCTCCGTTTTTCCGAAACAGAGCCTAAAGGACGGTTTACCATCAACCACCATGGGAAGGTATATTTCACCAGGTTGTCTGTAGTAGTATTGATGCTTGCGGCAATAGATATCGTATTTGCACTGGATTCCATACCTACGGTAGTATCACTTGTAAGAGAAAAGGCAAACGTACCCTTTTCTACACAGGACATACTGGTGATCTATTCCTCCAACATTTTTGCCGTGCTGGGTCTCCGGTCGCTTTTCTTTTTACTGAAAGGGGCTGTCAACAAATTCAGCTACCTGCAGCAGGGAATAGCCATTGTATTGGTATTTATCGGAGTAAAAATGCTGATCGAGTTTTTTGAGATCTATATTTCCATCTATATATCTCTTGCCGTTATTGTGATATGCCTGGCAGGAGCTATATGGTATTCGATATACAGGGACAAAAGAATGGGCAATGGTGAATAGTGAATGCCCGCCCGGCTGACGCCAGTCGGACGGGGGCAATAGGCAATGGTAAAAGAACATAGCAGGCGTGAGAGGTGAAATTCTCTCGTCTCACATTTCACTTTTCACATCCATTCACCACAAGTCAACCGGTACGATAATGATACAATATACTATTGAAAGGGTTTCTCAGATCATAGCTGCCGGCAACAGGCTTTATGACAAAGCCGCTGTTATTGAAGCGCTTTCAACAGACAGCAGGAGACTGATCAGCGCTTCGTCGGCCCTTTTCTTCGCGTTGCACGGCCCGCGGCGCGACGGGCATGCCTTTATACCGGAAGCATACCGTCGCGGGGTGCGTAATTTTGTAGTAAACACAGATTTTAATATCGCCGAATACCCCGAAGGGAACTTTCTTTTTGTAGCCGATGTGCTTACTGCCCTGCAGCAGCTTGCCGCCTTTCACAGATCTCAATTCAATATTCCCGTTATAGGCATTACAGGCAGCAATGGTAAAACCATCGTGAAAGAATGGCTGAATGTATTGCTGGAAAAAGAATATCACATTGTGCGCAGCCCCAAAAGCTACAACTCGCAGATAGGCGTTCCTGTCAGCATCTGGCAAATAGAAGAAGCAGATACGCTCGGCATATTTGAAGCCGGCATTTCACAGCCCGGAGAGATGAATGCTTTACAAAAGATCATCCGGCCTGAAATGGGTATTCTTACTCATATAGGCGATGCTCATGGCGAAAATTTCAGATCTGCTGAAGAGAAGATCGCAGAAAAGCTGCAGTTGTTCAGAGATACCAAATGGATGGTAGCGAACGGAGATGACCCGCTCGTTGTACAAAAGATAAATGAAGTAAAATTAAACGCAGTATTTTGGGGACAGGCTGAACATTGTGCGATCAGGATTACCAGCCTACAGAAAAGCAGCCATCATACAATAGCTACCATAACAACAGCTCAAAAACCGGCCATCCCCCATCTTACCAACTCCCGACCATTCAGCATTGAGATCCCTTTTATTGACGATGCCTCTGTGGAAAATACTATCACCTGCTGCGCTGCATTACTGTGCATGGGGTATCCCGCAGAAAAAATAAAAGAGCGGATACATCTTCTTCGCCCGGTAAACATGCGGCTTGAAATGAAACAGGGAATAAACAATTGCTCCCTCATTAACGACACTTATATCGCCGATCTCAGCTCGCTATATATTGCGTTGGATTTTCTGGAACAGCAAAAACAACATGACCGTAGAACGGTCATCCTTTCCGATTTCCTCGAAACCGGCGTAGCGCCGGGAAAACTGTACCAGGAGATAGCGATCGCCCTTCAGCAAAAGAAAATAACAAGATGCATAGGCATAGGAGAAAAGATCAATGAGCACAGGCAATTTTTTGAAGCCGCCTGTAAAGAAGCATCTTTTTACAGCTCTACCGAAGATTATATTGCAGGATTTCACAGCAATGCCTACCGTGATGAAACTATACTGGTAAAAGGAGCGAGATCATTTTCTTTTGAACGCATCATTGGTCTGCTGGAGCAAAAAGCACACCAGACCGTGCTGGAGATCAGCCTGAGCGCAATAACCCATAACCTGAAAAAATACCAGGAACTGCTATCCCCCTCTGTTAAAATAATGGCAATGGTAAAGGCCTTTTCTTATGGGAGCGGAAGCTTTGAAGTGGCTAATATCCTGCAGTTCCACAAGGTTGATTACCTGGCCGTAGCCTATACAGATGAGGGTGTGGAACTACGCAAAGCAGGCATTACCCTGCCCATCATGGTGATGAACCCGGAGATAGACAGCTTTGCAGCGCTGACGGAACATTACCTCGAGCCTGAGCTGTTTTCTTTTTATATCCTGAAAAAATTCCGGGAGCATCTGTCGGAGCAGGGGTTGAAACATTACCCCGTTCATATAAAAATTGATACCGGCATGCACAGGCTTGGATTTGACCCTGGTGCATGCAATGAGCTGATCTCTATATTAGCAGGCGACTCGCTGTTAAGGGTGCAGTCTGTTTTCAGCCATCTGTCGGGAAGTGAAGATCCTTTGCTGGACGACTTTACACAACAACAGACCGGCCAATATCTTGCTGTGTGTAAAGCAATAGAGCCTGCCCTCTCCTATCCATTCCTGAAGCATATTGCTAACTCGGCCGCCATAATACGGCACAGGCATTTGCATTTTGACATGGTGAGATTAGGGATAGGGCTGTATGGTGTAGACAGCACGGGCGAAAATGCATTAGGTCTTAAAGAAGCAGCTACCCTGAAAACCACTATAGCGCAAATCAAAGATATCAAAGCAGGCGAAACCGTAGGCTACGGACGGAAGGGCAAAATAAGGCGGGACAGCCGGATCGCCACAATACGCATCGGGTATGCAGACGGGTACCGCCGCAGTTTCAGTAACGGTAATGGATATGTGCTTATACGCGGTCAAAAAGCAAACGTAACAGGTAATATAGCAATGGATATGACGATGGTAGACATCACAGACATACCGGGAGTAACTGAAGAAGATGAAGCGGTCATTTTTGGAGAGGCGCTGCCTGTTTCAACACTGGCACAATGGGCTGACACCATTCCTTACGAAATCATGACAGGCATATCCCAACGGGTATTAAGAGTGTACTATGAAGAGTAACGGAGATTGGTTTGAACCAATTTAATTTTTTAACCACAAGAGCACCAGGTATACAAAAAACAGCATTTTAATTTATGAGATATATTTTCACAGCAGCTATATTAGTGCTCACTGTTCTCTTTGCAAGGGCGCAAAGAACAGACAAAATAATAAATCCCAGGGCGGTAAAAAAAATTGAACGGGTACTTTCTTCCGACAAAATGGAAGGAAGAGGATTATATTCTCCCGGATTAGATAAAGCGGCAGCATTCATTGCCGCGCAATTTGCAAAGACCGGAATGGAGCCATTGAAGGGCAACAGCAGCTTTTTCCAGGAGTTCAGCATGATTGATGCAAAGCAAATAGCTGCATCCGGCACTATTGGGGAAAATACAATTCCGGGGCAAAATATTATCGGCTTTACCTCAAAACAACACTTACAAATTGACAACAGCGCCGGCTTTACATCAGTAACCATTGGCGCCGGAGAAAAATTCTTATATACAGCCTATCGCTATCTGCAGGAAGGGAAAAATTATATCGTTTGGGTGGATACCGCACAGGCATCAAACTTCAGCATGTTGGACAGGCTCAAAGGTCCACGTTTTAAGTCTGATAACAGTGTGATTTTTGTACTGTCTCCTTCATCCCCTGCATTTTCGTTCGTGATTGACAGCGAGGTATCGGAAAAGAAGCTGAAAAATGTGACAGGTATGATCCCCGGTAAAAGCCGGGCTGATGAGTTTGTGATCTTTTCCGGGCATTACGATCATCTTGGTATCGGCAAGCCTGATGACCTGGGAGATTCCATATATAATGGAGCTAATGATGATGCAGCGGGGATCACAGCCGTGATCATGCTTGCCAGGTATTTCAGCAAATGGCATAACAATGAACGGACGCTGGTCTTTGCCGCGTTTACCGCCGAAGAAAGCGGCGGTTTTGGCTCCCAGTATTTTTCCCAACAGCTTGATCCGGCCAAAGTGATCGCAATGTTCAATATAGAAATGATCGGCACAGAAAGTAAATGGGGAAAAAACTCCGCTTATATTACCGGTTATGAAAAAACGGATATGGGAGCTATCCTGGGTAAAAACCTGCAGGGCACAGGCTTCACTTTTCATCCTGATCCCTATCCTGATCAGCAACTTTTTTATCGTTCAGACAATGCAACACTGGCGCGGCTTGGCGTACCTGCGCACACTATCTCTACCTCTAAAATGGACAATGAGCCATTTTACCATACTCCTGCCGATGAAATCAATACGCTGGATATGAAAAATATGGCAGAGATCATTAAAGCGATTGTGCTAAGCTCCCGGACCATTATCAGCGGAGAAGATACTCCCACAAGAGTAGACGCTCAAAAGCTAAGATAAAAAATACGCATTGTATACAGCATTAGTTCATTTTGGAGAGTTCCCCGTTCAGTTGTCTCAGAATATAGATCCTTTTATTTTCATAATAATCCGGGGTGATGCTGGTTTTATTTTTGTGAATGGCCTTAAAATCAAAGTCTGTTAAGACCTGGTATTTTTTTGCTGAAAGAGCAGACAAAAGACTATCGCCACTCTCTTCCTTCAGCAGGTGTGAAAAAAGATACATCAGTTCATATCCGCGGAAAGCAAGCTCTGTTGGCGCAACATAAGTATTCCGTGCATATTTCCTTGTAAAGCCGGTTGCCCATTCGTCTGAAGCGCCGGGATTGAAAAAGGTTGAAGGGTAAATCACCGGCATATCCTTAACTTCTATTCGTCCTATTTCAGGAAAATCGCCCCATGTAGGCATACCTATTAAAGTGATCTTATAGTTTACCGCGAGCGCGGCAGCGTTTGCAATAAGATTACGTGCAAAAGTGTCATCAAGGCTTCCGCAGATAATGATATTTTCCCTGTTCCTGTCAAGTGATTTAGCTATATCGTCAGCCTTAAAAGGAGCATTAAGCGTAACGGTACGAATATTCAAAACAGTTCCTGAAGGCGAATTATTCAGGGCCTTAAATACTCCGCCAACCCTGTCATCGGCGCTTCCTGCCCTGCGAAACATAAGGAGGTTATCCGTTCCAAAATTGCGGAGCGTATAATTATATATAGCCTGCAAATGTGTATTCAGCTTGGAATTGACCACCACCACATAAGGATTATCACTGATCCCCCCGTCGTTGGGATAGCTCGCAGATATAAAAGGGATCTTCTTTTCTTTAGCAATCGCCGCCAGGTCGAGGTATTCACTGCCGCTCACTGCCCCGAGGATAAGATCTATGCTGTCCAGTGCACCACTATCAGCAAGCTTATAAACAGAGCTTCCTGTCTTTTTGGTATCGAAGACTTTTACCTTCAGCGATACCCCTTCCTTATCAAGCGAATCCATAGCCAGCAGCGCGCCTTCATAAAATTCGATGCCGGGCGCTATATACCTTGGTACAGGCTGGGCGCCGAACCTGTAATTGCCGGTAGCGTCAAAAGCTGAATCCAGGTAAAACGGAGCAAAAACGGCTATGCCGGGCATGTGTTGCTGCTCCTGGGCAACAGCGGTACGGATCCATAAAACTGTTGTTACAATAAAAATAAAGCGAAGTTTGTTCATGCATTCGGCTTTACCATAAGACGCATCATTCCCATTCTATAGTTGCAGGCGGTTTACTGCTGATATCATACACTACCCTGTTGATACCTCTTACATTGTTTATAATCTCATTAGAAATGTGTGCCAGAAATTCATAAGGGAGATGCGCCCAGTCTGCCGTCATACCGTCCACGGAGGTAACAGCCCTCAGCGCAACAGTATATTCATAAGTCCGTTCATCACCCATGACACCCACACTCTTAACCGGCAGCAAAATAGCACCTGCCTGCCAAACCTTATCATACAGGTCAAAATCTTTTAAAGCTTTAACATATAATGCGTCTGCTTCCTGCAACAGTTTAACTTTTTCTTCTGTTATTTCCCCCAATATCCTGATGGCAAGCCCGGGGCCGGGAAACGGATGGCGGTAAAGCATTGCATGTGGTATACCTAACTCAAGCCCGACCTTTCTTACTTCATCTTTAAATAAATAGCGCAGCGGCTCTACCAGCTCAAGGTGCATTTTTTCAGGCAGTCCCCCTACATTATGATGGGATTTTATGGTTACCGAAGGACCATGTACTGAAACGCTCTCAATTACGTCGGGATATATGGTTCCCTGTCCAAGCAATTGTATGCCTTCTATTGCATGCGCTTCCTCGTCAAATATTTCTATAAACGTCCCGCCGATAATTTTGCGCTTCTCTTCAGGATTGGTTTTACCTGCCAGCTTCGTGTAGAAATGCTCCCGCGCATCCACACCTTTTACATTCAGCCCAATCTGACTATAGGTTTGAAGCACCTGCTCAAATTCATCTTTTCTCAGCACACCGTTATCTACAAAAATGCCATACAGCCTGTCGCCGATCGCTTTATGAATAAGCGTTGCCGCAACGGTAGAATCCACACCGCCGCTAAGCGCCATGATCACTTTCCTGTCCCCTATCTTTTCCTTCAGTCCACTGACAGTATCACTCACAAAATGAGCGGGTGTCCAATCCTGCCGGCATCCGCAAACTTTAATAAGGAAGTTATTGATGATCGTTTTTCCAAATTCAGAATGGTACACTTCGGGATGAAACTGTAACCCGTAAATAATATTTGCGGAAGAGATATTTCTTTTGAAGGCCGCTACGGGAATAGAATCGGTGGTACCCAGTATCTCAAAGTCCACAGGTATCTGCAATATGGAATCTCCATGGCTCATCCATACCTGCGACTCAGACTTCACATCTGTCCACAACACATCATTTTGAGTAAGCCGGAGCTGCGCCCTCCCATACTCCCGCTTTTCAGAACGTTCAACTTTCCCCCCAAAATTCTTAGCGGTAAGCTGCGCTCCGTAACACACTCCCAAAACAGGCACTTTTTTCAAAATAGCTTCTACATCCACATCCGGGGCATTTTCATCATTCACAGAAAACGGGGAACCTGATAAAATAACGCCTTTAAGGTCGGTCCCAAAGTCTATTGGTTTACTATACGGAGTGATCTCGCAATAAATATTTGCCTCACGAACGGCACGGGCTATAAGCTGGGTATACTGGGAACCGAAGTCTAAAATAAGTATCTTTTCTGCCATTGTGCTGCGAAGGTAATGAGATTTTTAACAGCCTCCTTCCCGGGCACATTTCAATTTTTAGCAATGAATAAAACCCGCACTGAAGCGGGTTTCATTCAACATCCGTCCTGACGGAAGATTCTCAGAGGGAATGGGACAACCGTTTCAGTCCAACCTGCCCGTTAATCTAACACTATTGCATATTTCCTGTAGCTTTTATATCAAGCTTTATTTCCACTTCCGGGAGTATATATAATTTTCCTTCCGGATCACTGAAGCTGGTCATCCCCCATTTTAAACGGTCAATACTGAAAGCCGCCTTTGTTGTTATACTGCCATTTTCAAACGTGACCTTTGCCGGAAAGCTGATGGTATTGGTCTTGCCCAACATTGTAAAGGCGCCGCGGATGGTATGCGTGGCATCAGGAGAAGACTTGCCATAAGGAATTACCTGTTCAATTTCAAAACTGGCGTTAGGATATAAGGCCATATTAAAAAAGTCCGGGCTTTTTAAATGATCAAGCAGTTGAGGCTTGATCGTATCAGGCAGGTCAAAGTTTTTGATACTGGCAATGGGAATATTAAATTTACCATCTTTAATGTTCCCATTGGTATCACTGTGTATTTTCCCGGATACCGAAAGAGCCCCTGTATGAAAATGGTCCGGTGCAGACCCTTTCCATTCTATCGCAGATTGCGATTCATCAATAATAAAAGTGCTTCGTAAATTTTCATTCTTCCTGGAACAGGAGCTGGTTACAATTATAAGTGCGTATAATGCAAATTGATATTTCATAACTATTTAATTAAAAGGTTTAAATGATATCTGGAGGAAAGTCTTTCGGTCATATACCGGATTTGCTCAGCGGTTGGAGGCACAGGCGAAGTGATCTCTGGTATTTTATTGCAGGGTTTGCTGAATTCCACAAAGTAATTCCAGAGATCACCGGGAGTCATTATGGTGATAATACGGGCAGTATCCGTCAATATCTTAAAATAATGCGGGATCTGCCGGGGAGCAAACAAGGCAGTTCCCGGCAAGAGAGTATGAGCAGTGCCATTGATCACCAACTCAACAATTCCTTCCAGCATATAAAAGGTCTCATCCTCCTTTTCATGAATATGCGGAGGCGGCTCTGCTCCTTTGGGTAAAACCATATCCAGCATTGCCAGTCCGCCGCCACTTTGTTCAGGAGAAAGGAGCGTCTTAAAGTAACCGCCCTGGTAGCTCCGGTATGCAGCAGCAACATCAGTTGCTTCCTGCAATAGATCATTTACATTCATTGTTAAATTATTTTTTTAATCGGGAGCAATATTGAGCTGTTTTTTTCTGCTGAAGAACTTATGGCGATGGATATATGGTTGAATAGGCAGAGGGGGGCATGTGTAGATAAATGATAGTAAAATGTCAGTTGGTTTCGTAAATAATTGTGAGAAGTGAAAGGTAAGCGAGAAGTGAAACGTGAGATGCGATCGTTTCACGTTTCACTTCTGACATTTCACGGTTAACACAGCACCTGTATTATCCCGCTCCGTTATTGCCATAATCTGTCGACGAAAGATTGATTTCGTCTACATTCCGTTCAATCTTCACCGATACCTGTTAATTTTGAATACATTAAACCCTAAAAAAAATCTTGATTAAAAAATACCCCATATTAAAGCATCTGTGCTTCTGGTTCGCCGCATTCCTGCTGCTGACCTATATTTACGGAACGGCTTATGAAAGCTTTGAGCTGGGAGTAAAAGTGATCGCCATACTTTTGCCTGTGCACATGATCTATTTTTATCTTATTGACAATATTGTCGTCAGGCACTTTTATATCAAGGAGCAGTATGTGAAAGCTTTTGGGGTAACATTGGCGATCATGGTCTTTATCGCTTTTTTTTACCGGCTTACAGAGATATTTATAACCGATCCATATATATACCATTTCTATAAGCAAACCGACAGTAATTTTTCCTGGGGCAGAATGCAACTGAGCAAAACCGAACAACTGTTCAACCCGATCTTTTTTGTTACTGCCATTGAAAGAAGCAATGCCGTGGTATGGATCGGGATCACATTGCGATTATTTACTTTATCACATGAAAGAAAGCAGTCTGCCTTACAGGCTGAGCTGGATTTTTTAAAAGCACAGCTTCACCCGCACTTTCTGTTTAATTCGCTCAATAACATTTACTCGCTCTCACTGGACAAATCAGAAAAAACGCCCGGAGTGGTTTTAGGCATTTCCAATATACTGAGGTATTCCCTGTATGAATGCACCGCCCAGCAGGTTGCGCTTAAACGGGATATTGAAATTTTGTATGATTATATCAAGCTCGAAAAGATAAGGTATGAAGAGCGCCTTGAGCTGAATGTATTCATTTGTGAAAATACCGGCGCCCTGCAGATAGCCCCGCTCCTCATGCTGCCTTTGGTGGAAAACGCTTTTAAGCACGGCACGGCGGCAACTATTGACAATCCCTGGATCAATATTCAATTGCATATCCAGGACAATAATCTTACCTTAAATATCAGCAATAGCAAGCCCGAGATGAATACTATTTCAAATAGTACAGCCGGGAAAATAGGTATTGAAAACGTGCAGAAACGATTAAGCCTTTTGTATCCCGGAAAACACTCCCTGAATTTTTTTGATGAGCAGGATTGTTTTATTACTGTACTGAATATTACACTGACCAACTGAACCGACTTTAACTATGCCGATCAGAACACTTATAGTAGACGATGAACCACACGCTATTGAGGTTGTCAAAAAATATATCAGCCAGATCCCTGAAATTGAGCTGCTGGCTACCCACAATAATGCTATTAACGCATTTCAGGAACTGCAAAAAAATAAGGTGGATCTGATGTTCCTGGATATTAATATGCCCGGGTTGTCAGGAACAGACCTGGTAAGAAGCCTGCAAAACCCGCCGCTCGTGATCTTTACAACCGCCTACCAGGAATACGCTATAGAAGGGTTCGACCTGAATGCTGTTGACTATTTACTGAAGCCTATTCCCTTCGACCGTTTTCTTCGTGCTATAGATAAAGTCATAAACCTGCATAAGATGCAAGCCATTGGCCAGCCGGCCCCTGAATCAACCAAACCTTCTGCACCTGCTCAACCCTTTTATATCTACATGCGCATTGACCGGCAGCTAATAAAAATAGATACAGAAGAGATCCTGTGGATCGAAAGCGATAAGGACTATATCAAGGTGGTTACGAAAAAAAACACGCATATAACCAAGCAAAAGATCAGCGCCATGGAAAACCTGCTGCCTATCCGGGCTTTCCTGAGAGTGCACCGTTCCTTTATCGTTCCGCTGAATAAAGTAAAAGGTTACAACCCCAATTATCTCATGATCGAAAACACCAGGATCCCGATCGGCAGAAATTATAAACAGATCTGCCTGGATAAATTCAATCCCGGTAACCACAATGCACCTGTTTTTATTGAATAGCACGGCTGCACTTCAGATCATTTACAACTGTGGGGTTACGTGTCAGGTTACGCCCACAGGATTTTATTTTAAATAGTCTCTCTTTCTTATCTTAACGCACCCGGCGCTGCTATCTGTCTGAGTATAGCGCAAAACACACTTGCTTTCACCGCCGCTTTTATGCAATCATTCGGCGTTAAAAGAATGCTTATAACGACCAAAGACCCTATACATCGCTACTATTTGTACAGCCACGGAAATATCTTCAATCTTGCACATATTTATTTCCTGTATTTCATTCATCAACATAAAAACAATCAGGTAACAATGAAATTTTTCTATTTCCTGCTGGTTCCATACATAACACTGGCAGGCTGTTCAAAAGCACAGCATAACACTACAGACAATGGCGCATGGGGAGAACAACCGGCTTTACCCGTAGTTGACGGTAAATCAGATTTCACTATTTCCGGAGACGGATATTACGTAAACGTCATGGGAAACAGCATACCAAGAATGCCGGTTTTCCCATCGCTATCCGTTAAGGCAGGGATAGCGAGAGGCTATGTGGCTGATTTAAACGGCAAGCCTTTAAAGGGGGCGCATATAGGAGTATCCTCATCACTCACCGGCGGGTTTTATTCCAGCGGAAGCGGGCTGTCAGATGATAACGGGTATTATGAGTTTGCCATCCCGGCAGGAGCTGCCTACTTTTTCGGTACAGCCACTACGATAACTTATAATGAAACAGCAGCGGTTGTTGCGCTGTATCCTGTGGGTGGCGCCAGCTCTTTCCCCTCAGGAAATGGGGCGGTTAAAAATTTTGTACTGCTGTCTTACGGTCCTGCCAATCCAGATGAAGTAGCACAGCAACCCGGTAATGAAAGTAATTATTATGGCGGCGCCCTGTCTTTTAATTTTAATATTAATTACGCAGGCGATTATTATCAAAACCCTGAATACATGCCTGAAGATGGCGTAACTGAAATCGAATTGATACCTGTAGGTTCCGGGCTTTACGGGGAAACGAGGTCTTTTAAAATTACCAGGCAAATAGGCAATTCAACCGGCTTTAGCATTCACAACATACCGGTGGGTAAATATACCATCAATGCCAAAATGAGCGACGGGAGAAAATTAAAGATGAGCGCGACAGGCACGAAAGCGAATGTATATGAACATCTCGGGCTTAAACCGGATAACGCTGTTGGCACATCTACTGTAACGTTTACACCCAATCACCAATATACGCCGGTAATGGTGCCGTCCTTTAAAAGTAACTGGGATGCGCTTGAGATTGAATTAAAGCTGCAATAATACCCGTTGCTGATTTACAACAAAAGCTTTTTGATGTTTTTTTACTGATCATTAATTAAAACAAATTACACAATGAATACGCGCAAGCGCTTAATGAAACTTCTCTTTTTTGCAGGCGTAACTATTTTATCTGTTTCCTGTAAAAAAAATGATACAGGTGAACCTGGCAAACCCGCTGAACCTGTAAGAACAGTGCCGGGCCAGCTAACAGGCACGGCCACAAAAGTCAGCATCGGGGCAGCCGGAGGATCTATCGCCATGCCTGACCATTATATTTCCATACAGGTTCCTGCCGGGGCAGTTGATGCCGATACCGAATTTTCAATACAGGAAGTTGAGCCGGATGCTATAGTGGGTACCGGGCGCTTATTCAGGATCCTGCCGGAGGATATTGCATTGAAAAAACCGGTTGAAATCACATTTCATTATACAGATACCGATATTGCCGGCGGCAACGAAGACTATCTCTACCCCTGTTTCCAGGACAGCAACGGGCTTTGGCACAAAGTAACGGACTGTACTTTGGATAAGGCGGGCAAGACTTTAAAAGTGGTCACTACACATTTTAGCGACTGGAGCGTTTTCCGGGAAGTTTCGATCCATTCTCCCAAACCGGAGATAGGCGCTAATGAAGAAATAGACCTGGAAGCTTTTGTACTGGATGAATATAAAGAAAACGATCAGTCTGAAGACGGGTTATTGTTTGCATCCGCACTTAAGCCGGAACAAATTGTAGAATGGAAGATCATTTACGGAGGTGGTTCCATTTCGGGTGGAAAGAATCCCAAAATCACATATAAAGCGCCCGATACCGACAGCAGGATGGAGGTCATGATCGAAGTGACGGTCAAGAACCTGGTAAAGCGATCTGATCCAAAAAGGCCCGGGACCGGCGGACTGGTTATTGTAAGAAGGACGCTGACCATCTTACCGGAGGAGTATGTAACGTGGACGATAGGAGGGCAAAAGCATGCCGGCATGTTCTTTAGCCTGGGCGTATTTGATGGACAGGCTATCATGACTGCCACCGCAGAAAACAGCGCAATAGCTTTTCATACCAGTGGAACAGTGCTGGGCAAATATAGTTTTGGTAAGCTTGATGAACCTAAAAAGTCCAGCTTCACCGGCACTTATAATTTTGGTACGTATGAGAGTGAGTATACCGAATGCGAAACCTTTAAAAAAGTATTTGGGGAGGGCTCCATTGTTTTTGAAATCTTCGGAGAGAGTGGCGGCGGAATTGTACAGGGAAGTTTTGAAGGGACAGTTTATTTGTTAAAGAATTGCGAGGTTACTGCGAGACATGTGATGGGAGCTTTTAGAATAAGAAGGACATATTAGTTATCGAAACATCCTGTGTTTCCATTACAGTTCGAGGCGCTTTTGCCTCGGACTTTTATTTTACTTCGGATAGCTCTGAACAACGTGGCGCTCAGTCTGAATTTTGTTTTAAAACAAGTAGGATGGGCAAACCGGGCCGTACACCGACAATCTGAAAGCATTGAGCAGCTTAGCGCCTTCATAGTATACTTATTTTTATCAGGTGTAAGTATAGCGACAAGCAGAAAATTGATTGTTCTGACAAAAATGAATAAATTTGATCTATGAAAGTTCTGACACTTAATATACCAGACAGCGTAGACATAGACAGCATGCAAGTTGCAATGCTTGTTGCAAGCAGGCTTTACGAACAGGGCAAGCTCTCACTTGGACAGGCTGCAGAGCTTGCAGGTTTGACAAAAAGGACTTTTGCTGAATTGTTGAGTACTTACAATGTCTCAATATTCAATTATCCTGCTTCTGATATTTCAAGAGATGTTGCCAATGCCTAAAACAATTATTTCCGACACAAGTTGTTTTATTGTTTTAACCAACATTGGTGAACTTGAGCTTTTACACAAACTTTATGGGCGGATTATAACGACTTTAGATATTGCTACCGAATACGGAGAGCCACTCCCGGAATGGATCGACATTGTAAATGTTAGCGACAAATCAAAGCAGCGGCTTCTTGAATTGCAAATAGATAAAGGCGAGTCAAGTGCCATCGCTTTAGCATTAGAAACTCCCGACAGCACAATTATTTTGGATGATAACAAAGCAAGAAAAATCGCATACCAACTTGGCTTAACTTATACAGGGACAATTGGCATAATAGTTAAAGCAAAACTTCAAGGGCTTATTCCAAGTGTAAAGCTCATATTAGCCAAAATCAAACAAACAGATTTCAGAATAGGCCTTGAGATCGAACTTCAGGCCTTGAGAGAGGCAAATGAATGATAAGAGATGCCAGATGTCATTCGAGCTGGAAATTATATATGCTGCTATGCATGTAGGTTGGGAATGCCGTATATTATCGAATTAAATTTTTCCCGATTTATGTTTCCAATATCGGTTGCATCAATAAAATAGCCTGCCTGCCAGGCTTTGGTTTTTTCAGCCTGCTTGTTTTCAACGCTATCCCAACCGGCATATACTCTAAAGCCCCGTTTCCCTTCTCTATTGTTAGTCGCCAGAATTTGTTTCTCACCTAAAATGTATTTCGGGAAAAGGAAAAATCCGAATCTTTGCTGTTGCTCAGTGGCGATCATATAAAAATCGAAATCATCGTCCAGGCTGTATGGTTCGGTTTGTTTTTTATTGTTCCGTTTCCATAAGGTTACAAACTGCCCGGTTTTCTTAGGCGTTATTTTTGCTTTTCTGAACTTTATGTTTCGTTTGTTCAATTGAAAGCTGCATCCGGAGTATTCTTCACATTCCGGGTCGCTAAGAATATCTGATATCCTCAGACCCTTAATGTTCAATATTGCGCTTTCTACCCGGCTTAATGCTTCAATCATTCGCTCAATGTTTTTTCCATTACAACGATATTCCGGTCATTAACTGTAAGCCTTTCTGTTTCTTTCCAGCCGAGACGCCTGTATAACGATTCCGCTGTATCAGTAAACAAGTGGATTTTTTCAAATTCTAAAATCCCGGAATGCTTCTGGATATAGCTGCAGATAGCGGCGCCATAGCCCCTGCCTCTTTCCTCCGGTATCGTATACACTAAGGCCAGCCATTTTTTATATATTTTAAAACCAGGTTCTTTATCAAGCAGCCCGACATGATCGTAAATACCACCTGTAGATATGGGTCTGCCATCAAGCAGCATTAATACCTGGAACTGCTTGCTATCCGAGGTAACGGCCTGTAATCTTTCCATTGTGGTTTCTACAGGAATATGCCATCCGGAAAAATACCAACCGGCTATCAGCAGCATAGCCTGCCGGTCGGCAGACTGCACTATTTGAAAATCAATAACACTCATTATATCTCTATTCTATTTTCTGCAATGTAGTTATGGAAGAAGAATTTGTAACGATCTTTTTTATTTCTCCCGTAGGCAGCGGAACCATAGTTACCAGGGTAGCATCAGATTCCTGTTTTACCATACCTATACCATGTGCCATCCAAACAGTGATCTTTTCATTGCCATTACCTGTTTCCTGAGCATCTCCGATTTTTGCAGTTATCCTGGTCTCTACTTCATAAGAAAACTTATTGCATACAAAGCTGCCCGCAGGAACAGTGATGGTTTCTACTTTAGCAGATCCTGTTATCTGCACTATTTCCTGATGGGATGATCCGGGTGTACCATTGTTGGTATATTCTATAAGCTGTTCCTGCACCGGTGCGCCTTCTGTTGTGATAATGCTTCCATCTTTTAAAGCATTTTCCATGACCATATAAGCAGGGTAGCCGGACACTTCTGCTTTTGTAACTTTTATATTGGGCATTTGTCCAAATAATGCCACATATTCATACCAGGCATCAGGTACCTTTATTTCGGTATAAGTTTTGCCCTTTATCGAAAATATCTTATTGTCCATTGGCATCAGGCTGCCGGAGGCCTCAATATCTGTATGAAGGTTGAATACGGTGATCCCGGAAGAATCTTTTTCACCTGAAATCCATTGGGTAGCCGTTCCGGGTCCGCTGTCATCGCTTTCTATTTTATAGAGGAATTTTTTATTTTTCTCCGGGATGAATGTTTTGAGAAGTTCCGGTTCAGCATTCTTTATCGGTTCCTTTGAGCAGCTAACAATAGCAACAGCAACCAGGAGGATGCCGGCCAGCTTTTTTGTTGTAGAGATAATTTTTCCTGTATACATATTTTTGAAAAGATTGATTGAAATTTGAAAGTATCAGCATTGACCAGGCGCATACAAAGCAGCAGATTGGGCAAAGGGGTTATATATATATGCTTTGCCGGCAGCTATTATTGCGAGCAGTATTTTTTCAACAGCTTTCTTTTTAAGCCTGTCAGTACAGCTAGGAAATTCATCAGTTCCAGCAAGGGAACAATGAGTATCCGGGGACCGGCCGGCCACATATCGCTTATTTTAGAGATGCTTGCCAAAACCAGGGGATTATCGGGCATTCCCTTTTTATTGGTTTTCTGATCGCCTGCAAGACCATATAAGATACGCAGGGCATTTTCGAATCCTTCAGAACCCGGCGTAACTATAGTCGTAAAAATAACAGGCAGTGTTGACTCGTTCGAGAAACGGTGCCATTGCTCTTTTTCTACTACAAGCTTCTCCCCGGGTGCAAGGCGGATCGTTTTATCTTTCAGGGTGATTGTCAGCACACCTTCAATAATTATGAAGGCCTCAGAAAAATTTTTATGATAATGCATAGGCGTGCCGCCGCCGGGCATCAGCTTAACCTGCAAGGTGGTGATCCGCCCTTTTGTTGCAACAGATGTCTGGACAAAAGTCACCTCATCTTTAATAACCGGATTAGTAATTGTTTTGTGCATGCTGCAATGTTAAATCAAACATGCATTGCATTTCTTATCAGGCGATAGAGAGCAGCTTTAGTATGCAAACAACAGGTTTTGTCGTTGGGTGAATGCAGAAGTCAGCCGCTCAAATTACAGATCGTATAAAACCAGAGTCATTTGTGAAAACTTTTCAATAAGCCTCCCCAACCGGCGCTAACCTGTCTATAAGTGTTGCGTGAAATTCCCTGAGCTTCCGCAATAAGAAATAGTGATCCCCAACATCATGTCGTATCTCATTTGTAGCATTTAGTAAGACCTGGGCAATCTCTTCCAAAGATCCGACAGCAGCATCAACATCCAAAGATTCCATGATCCTATGAATAAACGCTGCTTCTTCTTCAGTGAAAACTACAGTTCTTAGTGCTTCAGGTATAGCTCTTTCCGGTTTCATTGTTTTGATTTTTAAAGTTGAGAAATAAGGGGGATCACTCCATTACATACATTTTTACAAGGAGACAAATTGCCTCCAAGATTTATTTTTTAACGGGTTCCGGTTTCATCCTGCATTTCACCGGTATACGGGTTTTCTTTTTGATTACGGCATCATTGATGCATACAAGTCTGATCATGATCTTAAATTTTAAGGATTAATAATAGAAGTCGCTCCTTTTAGGGGAGGATTGAGTTTAGCGCTGATTGCGGAGTTTGATTGATCTAAGCATAAAAATAAATTACGAAACACTTTGTTTCGTAAAAGTAAGATACTTTCCGTTAAAACGAAACAAAATGTTACAAATATTTTTTTAAGTTTGTTTTATGACATTAGAGCAGGCATTTAAAGAGTTTTTGACATCAGAAGAATACAAGGGAGTTGCGAAGCAAAACACCGCCTTAGGCGGGAAGTATCGTGTGTACCTTACAAGGTATAACAGAGGTGAGTTAAAATCCGGGGCAATAGTAGAAATTCTGCTGGCGAACGGCTATGAGGTGACGGCAAATAAGGTCGTGAAAAAGAAAAGGTGATGCTCCATCTTATGAAGCTTTTCTTTGTTGAAATCAGGCATATACTTGTATGTATTTCATAATCTCTTTTAATTATTGTTTTTCGCGGGGTCTCTCGTCCAGACTACCCTGCGTCTTGTGCGCTGATTATTTCTTTAACATCAAATTTTTTAAATTAATACTTCCACAATTAATTTCTTTCTCGTCCAATGATGAGTGTTTGTCGGATCGCGAAATTCTATAAAAAAGGTTTTGTCCCTTTATACTCAGCCCTGTTCTAAATGGACCTGCTACTCCTTTACCAAAGAGAATTACGACATAAAAACCACTCGATTCTTTTGGGTTAATATTTCTTTTTAAAGATGACGGCGGCTTATGAATACTATTATCTAAAAAAGATTTTAAATCTGTCAGACCATAGTTATACAATGGTTCTTTATCAATTGTCATTGTATCGGGAGGAACCAATACTTTATAGTATTTACCGGGTAACCCTGCAACCTCATATAAATCGACAGGAAAGTCAATCTTCAATTCCAGAGGATTATCTGTTTCATTAATTATTCGGGTCCAAAATATAACTTTAAAATATTCCTTTCCATTAGGGTCAGTGTATGTTTCACCTTTTGGGAAGCCGTTTTGTATGATCAGGCGCTTACCGATAGAATCAGTATACTCATACTTAGTGTGAATATCAGGTTCATTAGATCCGGGGGAAGTGTCGATGTCTTTAGTTTCGGACTTGATATTATCTTTATATGGTTCAGTTTGCTTTTGTCCACAGGAAGTGCAAAAAACAAGCACCAGGAACAAAGCATATCCTTGTATGTATTTCATAATTTATTTACTCAGCAACCGCCTTTGCGAGGGGCACGTTTATAAATTATTTTATTATCTCGTTCTACATAGTCGCCCGATACTATTGGATATGAATACCTGGGTGCGTACGATACACTATGGCCTCTTATAATTATTTTGTCGTTAACTTTCAGGCTATGCAATTGCTGAAATTCATTAGACTTTTCCAGCCCAAAACTGAGAATATAATCGTCTCCATTAATTCTTACCATCACTCCAAAACCTAATCGTGAGCCTGGCGGAAGAGAAACAGAGGTTACAACTGCCTCCATATTGGTAGAATCCCTAATGTACTTACTTAGTTTGGCAGCACCTTCAAGCACTTTTTTACCTTCAGGAGACGCTTCCCATTTTTTGAACTTTATACCCTCAGGGGTAGCCTCCCATTGTTTTATTGCTGCCCTCCTTTCAGCATCAGTAAGCAGTTTTGAGCAGACTTTTTAGAAGCTTCATTTTTAAATTCACGGTTCGCAAATACCAGTCCGCTTACCACAACCAGCAGTAAGATCAGCGCATAACTAACTTTTTTCATATTTTTTGGAGGTTTAATTAACGTAGATCTATCTCCTGGTAAATCAGATCCGATTAAGGCATTTCTGAGTCTGGCTTGTGCAAAAAAGTCTTTGAAGACTAAAGGACTTTATCGAATACGGTCTCCCAGGAACGCTCACCGTTGAATAAGTTTGATTTTGCATTGGCCTGAACAGAAATAGACTTGCCATCATTGCTCAACTTCCAAACCTCTGTTACGTAAACAAATGCTTGTTTCTGAACATTTACGTGGTAAGGAGTGGCAACCATCAGGTGTACAATTGAGTTAACAGTCATAGTTTGCCCATCAGCTGACATTTTTACAGTAAACTTTTTTCCTCTTCCTCCGCCATGATTAATTTCGCTTTCTTTACCGTCGAAAGTCAGTTGCTCCTGGCTTGTAACCGGCGCTGTGCCCGGAAAAGAACTTGATACCTGTATGGTTAGAAAATTTGTCTGCTCTGCTATCTTCATTGTGTTAGCTAGCATACGATCTCCCGAATTATATGAGCAAACAATATTTCCGCCCATACTTATTGACTCTTTGGATTTCCATTCACCAGAAAAGTTAGCCCGATGAGTATCATTTTTTTGTTGAGCCTGTACAGCAAAATAAATTACGCCTGTTAACAGAATAGTCAGGCAGGAAAAAACGTTTCTCTTATTTTTCATTTGCTTATTTTTTGATTTTTAATGGTGATGAACGATCATGATTTACCCTGAGGGTTTCAGCAAAATCTGATGGTTTCACATCCTGTCAAAATTGATGCAACAAAAATACTTTGATCTCTTTCAGTCCGAGGCATCCGGATTGTAAATAAATAGTGTAAACTTTGTAAATAATATCTTGACACTATGCTTGTTAGAAGAAATCTCCTGTACGGGAAACGTAAATACCTGTACGGATTATTAATATTCATGTTTATCTCTTTAATCTGTGTGGCTTTCAGTATAACGGGCAGTGATGACTTTGATATCGCCAGGAGGGAAGTTTTGCTTCGCCGGATCGGACATGAAATACTTCTTCAGTCGGGCGACAGTGTATCCCGGGTACTCCCGGTAAAAAAGATCGCCGAAAATGAATACCAGATCAGTTTTGAGAACGCTTTTACTTTTCAACCAGACTCACTGGTGAATACTACCCAGCGTTTGTTAGCCAGAGACCCGCTGACAAGTGATTATGTTGTTAACGTGCTTAACTGTGCCAATGCCACTGTAGCTTATGGATATGCTATATCAAAAAATAAGAAAGATGATATTGTAGCCTGTAAAGGAAGAAGGCAACCCGTAGCATGTTATATGATCAACATTAAATTTAAACCATCGGGGATAGCTACAGCAAAGAATGAATATTTTTTGGGCGCTCTGCTGTTTTTAGCATTTGGCGGATTTATTTTTTTTAGATCTGTCAAGCCGCGGAAGACCTTACCAGAAAGTCAGGATACAGAATTACCTGTCAGCCGGAACATTGGTATATTCACTTTGGGGTCAATGTCGTTCGATGCGGAGGCCCGTAAGCTCATGGTAAATGGAAAGACCATAGACCTGACCAGAACTGAAACCCGTGTACTACGCATTTTCGCGTTGTCTCCTAATGAGGCTATAGAGCGAAGCCGGCTGCAAAAAGAGATATGGGAAGATGAAGGTGTTATAGTCGGTCGCAGTCTCGACATGTTCATATCAAAACTTAGAAAAAAACTGGAAGTTGATCCGAACATCAGGATTGTTGTTATACGCGGCAAAGGGTATAAGCTTGAAATTAGCGCTTAAGTATTGATCATCAATACGATTAAAGATCCCGTTTTTTGCTGCAATATTTCATTCAACCATTATCACGTTATTATTTTTTACAATATAACATTAAAAAGGAAAAGAGAGAAAGCAATATGTTACCAAATTGGTAACATATAGTATATTTGCGAATGAGGATTATTGCCGTAAAAACGTTGAAAGATTATTGGGAGGAATTTCCTCAGGCCGAGCAGGCATTATTATCCTGGTATGAAGAAGTAAACGCAGCCAATTGGAATAACCCTAACGAGTTAAAAGCCCAATATCGCAACGCTTCTGTTTTAACTGATAAAAGAGTTGTTTTCAATATTCATGGAAATGCCTTTCGATTAATAGTAGATATCGAATACCAGTTAAAAATAGTATTTGTAATATGGTTCGGTACTCACAAGCAATATGATAAAATAAATGCGAAAAAAGTAAGTTATGTTAAAACCAATAAAAAATAATCAGCAGTATGAAGATGCATTAGCCCGTACTTACAAGCTGATGCAAAAAAATATTAAGCCTAACTCTAAAGAATCTGACGAATTGGAAATCCTTGCTATACTGATTAAAGAATATGAAAATGAACATTACCCGATTCCGAAGCCTAACCCGATAGAAGCTATCAAATTTAGGCTGGAACAGATGAATATGTCGGAGGTAGAGTTATCTGAAATTTTAGGGTATCGGTCCAGAAAATCAGAGATACTTTCAGGAAAAAGAAAATTAAGCCTGGCAATGATCCGTAAGTTGACTGAAAATCTGCATATTCCTGCAGACGTCTTGATCCAGGTTTATTAGTAACAAATCAACAAAGGGAGCGAATTAAAAAACCCGCTATGAAAGCGGGTTTTCTTTATCCGTCGTCCTGTCGGGACAATTTTCGAACCACTTTTTGGAGGATTTGAGGAAATTGGTTTCAGAAAAAAGCTATTAATACCAGCTAAATATGGG
>MKWG01000012.1 GCA_001899685.1 Sphingobacteriales bacterium 44-15 | reverse complement strand
TCGGGCAAAGTGCCAACTGGATTAGCTTTCTTACTTCTCGGTCTGTTACCCTTACTTTAGCCCAGTCGTTAAAAATGTTCTCTAACTGTGTGCTTAGGGTGTTGGCAAGCCCCATAACCTTGTGAGCGTTTTCAAGGTGTTGTTTTGCTCCTGACGTGTGTTTGATACGCACTACGTTAGTCATACTCCGCAATGATGCGTTAAGGGTGTTTTGGCATACGATACGGATAGGGGTAAACGCTGCGGTAATACTTCCGCTACCGTCGTGGCTTGTTGTTAAGAAAATGTACTTTTCTGTTACGTCGTCGCCGTTACCTACTCGGATATAGTCGGGCAGCTTGGCAGTAATAAAGATGCGTTCCCCGTTGCCCAATGCTCCTGCGGTTTCGTACAGTATTCCCTCGCCTCCGCCTACAATAGCATCAAAGAAGTTAAATGCCTCACGGTTCTGTACGATATGGTAGTCTTTACCTACAACGCCCAGTGGGGTATTAGTATCGGTGCGAAGTGTGGCGAAACTGTTAGGGACTAAAATGTCGTTGGCTTCAATCAGCTCTCCGCTGTCGCCGATGCTCATTATTCTGCCCTGTGTAAACAGTGGGGATTTGATTACCTCATAATCTAAACCTGCGTGTACGATTGCTTCTTCGCTTGTTGGGTACTGCTCTACGATTTGCCCCAAACCGTGCCACGCTTTTTGTTGAACGCTAAAGAATGAATGACGTCCTGTTTGCTCGTTGAAATTGATGTTGTGTGCCATAATGCTAAAATTTTGATGTTAAAAAAAATGTTTAAATACTCGGTCGCTTTTCTCGTTTCCCGCTTCCCGTTGTGGTCTGCTCCGCTTCGTTTCGCATAAATTTTTCCAAAAGAAAAACCGGAAAAAAGAAAGCAGATAATCCAAGCGGGCAACAGCGGAAAACCAAAAGGAAACGGAATAAGTCCCGGAGGGTGGCAAGACACAGCACTCGGCGAAGCCATCATTTTGCCTTGCCATTATGCCGTAGTCTTTTGGTTGGGGGTGTGGGATGGCTGCCCGCTATAACTTAGCTGCCTTTTTACCGGTTGATTGTGGAAAATTCTATTCTAATATTTTTCTTGTGGGAATAATATTCAGGCTATGATAGCCTGTAACAGAAATTGGAGTAAAGGAAAAGTAGGGACATAAAAAAAGCAGAACCGTCAAGTTCTGCTCATTGTGATTAAATAAAAGCTAATTATATAGCCGCCAAAAATGCTTCTTCCATTGCCTTGAATTTTGGCGTAACCAAATCCATATCCTTACTGATTTTTTGGCTTGTGATTTTAGCGTAAATCTGTGTAGTGGAAATGTTTTTATGCCCCATCATTTTGCTAAGGCTTTCAAGCGGAACGCCCTCGGTCAAAAACATTGTTCCGAAAGTATGTCTTGCCGTATGAAAGGTTACTTTTTGCTCCGTAATAATTTCTGCCTTTTCAATCAATTTACCTATGTGAGTATTGCAGGTTGCATTGGTTGGAACCGGAAAGATAAATTCATTGCGGGTAGTACCCTGATATTTCTCAATGATACGTTTAGGTATCTCCATTAACCGAACATTGGAAGCAATATCCGATTTCTTTCTCCTGCTAATAATCCATTGATGACCGTCAAAGAATGATTGAATATTATTCCTTGTCAGTTTCTTAATATCAGCGTAAGCAAGTCCGGTAAAGCAACTGAAAATAAACAGGTCTTTTACAAGTTCATATCGTGGGTGTGGCGGTACGCACATCATCAGCTTTTCTACATCTTCTTTAAGGATATAACCTCGGTCGGTTTCTTCCATATTGATTTCGTAATCCTGAAAAGGATTATCACGTATCAAGCCTTTTTTTATAGCCAGTTCCACAAGGGCTAATACAGGCATTGTGTAAACCCAAACCGTATTATGCGTAGATTGTAAATCGTACCGGAGATAAAAATCAAACTCACGAATAAAGTCGGAAGTCAATTCCCGAAAAGCCATATCATCACGATGATAGCGTTCCTTTATAAACGTGGTAAGATGATTGTAAACTGTGATATACTTGTTGTAGGTGCTTTGTGAGCGT
>MKWG01000011.1:334937-563270 GCA_001899685.1 Sphingobacteriales bacterium 44-15 | reverse complement strand
TGTAGTATTTTGAGTGTATTTTTTATTTAAAGTTCGCACAACAGCTTTAAATCCGCTAAAAAGTGGTTCGAGTTTTGTACCACAGGGTTCACTTATGGGATAAAGCAGTAAAAGTCTGGCTTTATCCCTTTTTTTATGCTGCCTGCATTTATTAACCTTCTTATATCCTGACCTTATGCTTTTTTAACCTTCCCGTGACAGTTTCCCGGCAGACAGCAAAAAAACAGTTGCAATAATGAGCAGTGCACCCAGCCAATCCATAAACTGAAATGAAACGCCCAGCCATAACACCGCTACCAAAGTAGCTGAAAGAGGTTCTGCTGATGTTAACAGGCTTGCCTTCTGACCACCGATGCTCTGCACCGCCCGGAGGTATAAATAGAAAGGTATCAGGGTTCCGAATATCACTATAAAGACACAACTGGCATAAGCGTAGCCATCCCAGTTGCCGTCGGCATTCCAGGGTGCTTTGACAAGCGAGATCGTAACACCACCAATAAACAATCCCCAGCCGACCACACTCAGTGAACTGTACTTTTTGAGCAATGTTCCGGGCATGAGCGTATAAAATGCCAGGCTGACTGCCGACGCTATGCCTAATGCAAATGCCATCGGTGTTATGTTAAGCTTGTGAATATTACCATGGGTTGCCAGTATGAATGTGCCCAGTATTGCCAGTAAAATGGCTACATAACCCAACCTGCTAAGCCTTTGATTGTACCGCACTGCGAGATAAACCGCAATAAGCACCGGCGCCGAAAACTGAAGGATAGTGGCCATGGCAGCATTAGAATGCTTGATCGCAGCAAAGTAAGTATACTGTACAGCCAGCATTCCGAAAATGCCGAATACAAGGATCTTCCTGCGGTCTTCTTTGTTGTGCCAGATAGCCCAAACATGATCATCTTTTCGTAGCAAAGCCGTGATCAGCAATAACGTCCCGGCGCCGAGCATACGCACCGACATCAGCCATTCCACACTTACTCCCCTTTGCTGGAACAAAAATTGGCCACAGGTCCCTGATACGCCCCATAGAGTGGCAGCTATCAGTGCCATAAGCATTCCTTTCGACTGATTATTCATATTTTGTCTGAAAGTATATAGTACAATTAAATACCATTACCACGCCTGGTATTTTCTTTATTGATAAGCTTCCTGTCGTTTTGTTCGAGGAGCTTTTGCATATTGCTCAACATCTGAATCCAGCCCGTATATGCGCCTGTTTTTCGGGCTAATTCCCGCGCAACGGTCTGGTGCAACTGCAGTTTTGTTTTTCCCTTTTCTTCTGTAAGTATAATGGTTACAAGTGTCCCGCCCGGCCAGTCAGGATCCATCCCGATTTCAGCAGGATTGACCGGATTACCGTTCTCATCTGCGTTGATGAGCGTAAAAACGATTTTTGTGTTGGGGACAATTTCCCTGTATTCGCCTATACACCAGCAATCCCCGTATTGAGGATTGGAAATACAGGAATGAAACTTACCGCCATTTTTAATTTCAAGTTTTTTAAATTGAATAGTGCAGCCATCAGGGGCATACCATTTCATTAATTTGTCGGGATCTGTCCATGCGTTAAAGACGCTGTCAATACCGGCGTTGAAGGTCTCTTCTATGAAAACCTCATTTTCATTTGCAGGATCTTTCATTTTTTACTTTTTAGGTTTGATCTTCCTGGTTTCTTTTTTAGTTATTTTCTTTGCCTGCAATTCATCCTGCTCAATGAAACTCCTGAGCGCATTCAGCCTTCCTGTCCATAACTGACGGTATTGCCCGACCCACTTATGCACTTCGTCTAATTTTTCCAGCTTTGCTTTACATAAACGCTCCCTGCCTGTTTGCCGGATGCTTAGCAAACCACATTCAGAAAGAATTTTAAGGTGCAGTGAAATGGCCTGGCGGCTGATATCAAAGTGCTCTGCAATCTTATTTACATTGACCGGCTGGCTGGCGGTCATTCCTATTATTGCCCGTCTTGTAGGGTCGGCTATCGCCTGGAAAACATCTCTGCGCGCTTCCATATTATGCAAGTATTTGATTGCAAATATAGGAGCAGGTATTTATTTTGCGGATAATATTTTCTAAAATTTTTATGCTGCTGTACTTTTCCCGCAGTGGAGTGGGAATAGCGTAGCCTTTTTGTAATTAACAAAGCTTTGGTAAACGCCAGAGCTCTAAAATAATCATACACGGCAATTATTCACTTTTTAAAAGTACGATTATGAAAAAGGTTTTTACACTTGCGGTTTCCATAATGCTGGTTTCTTTTGTTTTTGCGCAGCATGCTCCCGTCGGTCCCAATCCATATTACAGGGATATACGCGGCAATAGCCGTCCTGTAAAAAAAATTACTATCCATGATCGTGATGAAATGATAGCTAAGATCAATATGCGTTATGATGCACGGATCTATGATATCAGGCACAGCCGGGTATTAAGAAATGCAGAAAAGAGGAAAATGATCCGTCAGTTTGAATTGAACAGGAAGGAAGAGATCAATGCAATATATGCCGGTTTTGATGGAAGGAATAAGAAAAGAATACCAGATTATGCTAACAATGATTTTCACAGGCATTAGCCATATTTTGTTACAGGAAGTCCCGCAGAATTGCGGGATTTTTTTTGCTAAGCAATCTGTTTAGACAAAAGTGTATGTGATACTCCGGGTTGCCAAAGCGCAGAAGACGGCACAGGAGTATGCGTGGCAATAGATTTTCCAAACAGGTGGCGCTTATAGAAATGTTTATAAGGTGATGCTTTGCGATCAATAAGAAATACAGCATTGGGAGCATCTGCCAGTCCGCCCAAACCAATAATAAGAAAAACGGGACGTATGGCAACATCTCCGGGAAATGCATGTTGCTCAGCGAACCTGCAACTGTTGGCGATCAGGCCGTGATGATACCTGCATTCCAAAGAAAATTCAAATCCTGTAGTATTGTCCTGTACTATAAAACCGGATAGTGATCCCTGGCTTTCCGCACGCTTTATATTTTGCAGATGACTGCCCATAGGGGATGCCCAGGTATATAATGCAGGAGGAAATAAGATCGAACGGACAAAATTTTCGAACTGCGTATGTTTACAAAAACTGCCGGGAACTTCAACCCGGTTGTACAGGGGGTAGGGTGGAATAATCGTTGCCATAGGATCAGGGGATTACGCAAGGGTATGAAACCCATATTGCATTTCAATTATTGTTGTGGTATAATCGCTGAAAAGCATTTTATCATTTATCAATCAAAAAGGCTGCCCCGCAACATTGGTTTTGAGGCAGCCTTTCTATGTACCGTTAATTATTCTGTGTCTTTGCTGATATTGTAAGTATATAATCCTTCAAACCCGGGGTAGAACCCGTCAAGTTTAATATTATTACCTGCTTTTTGCACAGCGTCGCTTAACTCGTTAACATTGTTTACGGCTTTGTCATTTACGCGAAGAATAATGAATCCGTCTCTCATCCTGGTTTGACCGTCAATCAGCCCGTTGGGGTTGATCTTTTTTACCACTACACCGCCGGTCTGCCCGTATTCACCTGCTTTTTTCTTATCTAAGGATTCAAATTCAGCTCCAAAATCATCAAGCGCAGATGTTCTTATGATATCGTAAGTGCCTGTCTTATTTTTCAGCGTAACATTTGTTGCCTTTTCTTTTCCGTCTCTCAGGTAGGTAACGGTGATCTTGTCGCCGGGTTTAAGCCTGGCTATCTGTTCTACCATCTGGTTACCTGAAACAACAGGAGCGCCGTTGATCTTTGTAATATAGTCTCCGGCTTTAATCCCGGCTGCCGCTGCGGCCCCATCAGCAGGCACTTCTCTTACGTATACGCCAAGCCCGCTTTTATAGCCCACTTTTTCTTTTTCGGAATCGGGAGCTTCATCCGGGAGATAACTTATGCCGAGGTATGCTCTCTGCACAGCACCAAATTGTATAAGGTCGTTCACTATTTTTTTCACAATGTTCACCGGTATGGCATAAGAATAGCCTGCATAAGAACCGGTGGGAGAGGCGATGGCAGAGTTGATGCCGATAAGCTCGCCGCTGGTATTGATAAGCGCTCCTCCGCTGTTGCCCTGGTTTACGGCAGCGTCAGTTTGAAGATAAGATTCAATAGGCGTTTTGCTTTTTCTGCTGTTCAGCCCGAGTGTTCTCCCTTTGGCGCTGATAATACCTGCAGTAACTGTAGTTTCCAGGTTCAGCGGGTAGCCTATAGCCAGCACCCATTGCCCTATCTGTACATCGTCTGAGTTGCCATACAAAACAAAAGGAAGGTTTTTACCCTCTATCTTAAGCACTGCCAGATCGCTGCTTGCATCCGAGCCAATTACTTTCGCGGTATAGGAAGATTTGTCGTTGAGCCCTACCTTAATTTCATTGGCGCCCTCGATCACATGATTGTTGGTGATGATGTAGCCATCCTGGCTCACAATTACTCCCGAGCCTGATGCCCGCTGCGGAACAGCACGCATCTGACCACCGCCGCCGCCAAAAAAATCGTCAAAGAAGTCGTCCGGGACCAGTCCCTGGAATGGATTGCTCCTGCGTGGCAGGTTATTGCTCACTTCTTCTTTTCCTATTACCGTAGTGATGTGCACTACAGCCGGTAAGGCTGCTTTGGCAGGCTGTTCAAAATCCACAAGGTTGCCGGGAACATTATTATTGCTGTCGAACATCCCCGCATAATTCGTAGGTATTTTGACGCCATCCTGGATCGCCGCCGGTTTTGCATTAAAATGATTGTACCCGTACATAACTCCCAGAGAAGTTATTCCACTGATCAGGACCGTGAAAACAATTTGTTTGATTTTCATCTCTATCATTTATTTATTTTGTAAAACTAAATATACATATTTATACTCCCCATCAAAAGACATGCCTTTAACGCACAAAGTAAAAAAAGCTGATAAACTGGCATTTAAGGCGTTTTTCCTTTAACAAATGATTAGGATAGGTTAAAATATGCCAGTGAAATTACGACAGTATTCGTAATTAAAATGTTAAGGATTGTTAGGAGGTTGCTAACTGTTGCCGTGTCAAACCGGAGATGTGGAACGGCAAATGTGAAATGTTAAAGGCAGGCGGTTCTCACCATTGACCATTCAATATTCAATGTCGTTTCCATAAGAAGGCATAGTGTTTTTAAGGGTAAGTTGTTGATTGCCTCAAGCGGTCCCGCCACTTGGCGGGATATCCGAAACACCACTGTTTTTTAGTTCGGGCATATTTGATTTTTATTTGTCTCACTGAGTGCTTCGCAGTTGCTTTGAGGAGACCTGTCAGCTTCATATCATTGTTCATCCATCCCTTTGATCGGCGGTAGTACAAATCTCACGCAAAAAAAGGTGGCTTATCCGGATACTGGTAACAGTACCGTAAATCTCTGCGTTGCTGACAAATTAAAAGTTTTGTGATAGTACTTTAGCTAAACAAAACGACATTGATTCACTATTGACCATTCACTATTGCCTATTCACTCACTCAGCTCAATCCTTTCAGGAACTGCATGGTATCTATCCCGTCTGCATAATCAGCGAGAGCAGGTGACTGGAGCGTGCCAAAAGGTGTTTTGACCGTGCCGGTAATCGCCTGGATTTCTTCGGGGTTCAATGATTGATAAATAGCATCCGTACTGGTATAATACTGGTAATTCAACTGGCTTATAGGGGAAAAGACGGATGGGTTTTCTGACAACAGAATGGAACCGTTCGTCATATAAAATTTCTGGTTCACAATGTGCATTGCCAGGTTATAATCATAGTTGTGTTTATACTTGTGGTTTTCAATCAGGTGATCATATTTTCTGAATGCATCCAGGAGGGAAATGAAATCATATCCTTCCGGAACAAAAATTTTGGAGACATTTCTGCATCCTAATCCAAAGTAGAGGTATACATCATCTGCAAGCTGCTCAAGGGCTGCCTGCGTTTCTGTACCGCTGATAACAGCCACAGCAGTTCTGTTCTTACGGATGATATGCGGATACTTACGAAAATAATATTCAAAATACCTTGCGGTATTATTTGACCCGGTGGCAATATAGGCATCACAGCCTTTAAGCATCTCTCTTATCTCAAGATATTGTCCTGCCTCAGGTATCCATTCCTCAAGCGTCTCAAAAATATGTTTGAGCAGGATATTGTCTTTGGAAGACATCCTGACAGCCTGGCGGTGCCCTGATACGAATGTGCACAGGAAATCGTGAAAACCTACCAGCGGGATATTGCCTGCCATGGTTATTCCTACTGTTTTTACAGCTTTGTGAGTGGAAGGGAGATCATATTTTTTAAGCCATTCTTCCAGTCCTGGTTTGCTTAAAAAAAATGTTGCAATATTTTTTACGGCATGATCAATGAATTCCGGGATGAACCAGGGGTTGGCTGCGCTTGCTGTTTCTTTTGCTGCTTCCCATTTTTTATCATTGCCCAGCATGTAATCGCCAAGCCTGTAAAGTATATCAACCCGTTGTTGTAAATTCAGCATTGGTATTTAGTTCGATGTGTCTATCTTTGATCTGCAAATCTAATGGCAAAAAATCACCCGTAAAATTGTAAAAAAAGTATGGCAATAAAAATAACAGATGAATGCATTAATTGCGGGGCTTGCGAACCGGAATGCCCGAACAACGCAATATACGAGGGAGGGGTAGAATGGTCAATTGCTGACGGAACAACAGTGAAAGGTTCTTTTACCTTAATGGATGGTACAGTGGTAGACGCAGCTGAGCGGTTTGAGCCCATAAGCGTAGACACTTATTATATTGTGCCCAATAAATGCACAGAGTGCCAGGGCTTTCATGAAGAGCCCCAATGCGCTGCAGTATGCCCCGTGGATTGCTGTGTGCCAGATGAAATGTACCGGGAAACAGTGGAAGAGCTGATGACAAAAAAAGAAAAAATGCATGTTTGAGATATCAGGAAAAAAGTTTTATCTTTAGTCAGGTTTATTTCATAGTTGAATTGTCCGGCGTATTGCCTGTATATATTTTTTAATGGTGCTTGCGCATCATATTTTAAACGGGTGATATTTCCCGTTTCGGGGTGAAGGCATGAAAGTGTTCCTTCACCTTTTTTTATCTGATTTTTCCGGTATGACGAGACTTGTATACATCTTGCTGCTGATGGTGATATGCTGTTCATGCAAAGAATTCAGGTTTGAAAAAGATAAAGAAAGAATTGAAGCGTTAAACCAGATGCAGCAGACAGATATTGATTTTTCAAACCGCTCAAAAGAAGCAGGGATGAAAAAAGCCTTCCTGGAGTATATACAGGAGGAAGGTGTGTTGCTCCGTCCTCACAGGATGCCGATAACAGGTGCGTCAGCAATTGATTATTTAAGCTCCATTAATGATTCCTCACTTATCCTTACCTGGGCGCCTGAAGGAGGAAATGTATCAAGGTCGGCAGATATGGGATATACTTATGGCGTATACACGCTCACCATTAAAGACTCTGCATATAAAGGCACTTATGTAACAATATGGCAAAAACAGGCTGATGGTACCTGGAAATTTGTGCTGGATACGGGAAACGAAGGAATAGGGAAGTAGCAGAAAATGCTATAGCAAAAAATCGTTTCTTTGCATGCAAACTGATAAACATACATGAAGCCCAATATTGCTTTTGTTACCGGCGGCTATTCCGGGGAATCTGTGATCTCTTATAAGAGTGCCGTTACTATTGAAAATAATCTTGACAAAAACAGGTATAATATTTACACTATTGATATTACCCCCGGCGGCTGGTTTTATGCAGACGGAGATAAAAAACAGCCGGTTGACAAAAATGATTTTTCAATTGTGATCAACGGGGCAAAAGTGAGCTTTGACGCTGTGCTGATCGGGATTCATGGCACGCCCGGCGAGGATGGAAAGCTTCAGGGCTATTTCGATATGCTGCGTATTCCATATACTTCCTGTGATGCAGCCATTTCAGCGCTTACGTTCAATAAAAGATATACAGTAGCCGTTGCAAATTTTAGCGGCATCAGGGTAGCGAAATCTGTATTGCTCATTAAAAGCCAGGTTACTACAAGCGCAGATGAGCTGGTAAAGGATCTGAAGTTTCCCGTATTTGTAAAACCTAATAACGGAGGTTCCAGCATTGGCATGTCAAAAGTGAACAGTCATACCGAGGAATTGGGTAAGGCTGTTGAAAAGGCGTTTAATGAAGACGACCAGGTGCTCGTGGAAGAATTTATTAAGGGGCGTGAATTTACAATTGGCGTTTTTAAAAACAATAACGAGATCATAACGCTTCCTATTACTGAAGTGATCTCCAAGAAGGACTTTTTTGATTACGAGGCAAAATATACCGCGGGTATGTCAACAGAAGTCACTCCTGCCGAAGTAAGCGAAGATATAGCTGATAAGGTTCGGGCAACTGCGCGCAAGGTATATAAAGTTTTTAACTGCCGGGGCATAGTAAGGATGGATTTCATTTATAATGAAGAAGAGCAGGCTCCCTTTCTGCTGGAGATTAATACCGTGCCCGGCCAGAGCGAAGCAAGCATAGTGCCTCAGCAGGTAAAAGCCATGGGATGGACTTTACAGTCGTTTTATACGGCGCTCATTGACCAGGCATTGTTATATAAACGTGAAGGTTGATCTTTGTCTTTCATGATGTGGTTTTGAAGCTTTAGATTTAAAAGATTTTTTATTGTTGTATGTTTAAAATAATCACTCAGCGGCCTTTTTGGGTTAACCTTCTTATTGCAATTGCAATTATTTTTTTGCTTTTTTTTGTGTTCCTGCAATCCCTCCGTTTTTTTACCCATCATGGCGATTATCTTAAAGTGCCGGATGTAGGCAACAAGAATATAAAAGAGGCTGACGATCTGCTCCGGAAAGAAGGGTTTGAGGTAGTGATCCAGGACTCCGTTTATTATGATACGCTTCCCCCCCTGGCTGTTGTAAAGCAATTCCCGGAACCTGATGCGGCGGTAAAAGTCAACAGGACTGTATACCTTACCGTTAACAGGGCAGTTCCTCCTGTGATAGAAATGCCGAATCTGATCGGTATGAGCTTCAGGAATGCTGAGCTTGAGCTGAAAGCCCGGGGACTGAAGCTGGGAGACACTTCTTATAAACCCGATATTGCCAAAAATGCCGTTCTTGAGCAGTTGCTGGATCATGCATCAATCCGCCCCGGGACAAAGATCACTATGGGAACCACTATTGCGCTTGTGCTCGGCGCAGGGGTAGGAGGCCAGGAAATGCCTGTGCCGGATCTGTTTGGAATGAATTATGAGGAAGCTTCTGCCTTACTTGAAGCCAATGGCATAATGTTGGGGAGTGTTGTTCCGGCCGATGATATTAAAGATACAGGGGCAGCTTTTGTTTTCAGGCAGCAGCCGGCACGTTTTAATGACGATGGAAGCATGAACAGGATAAGGCAGGGACAAATGATTGATATTTGGATAACTGCGGTTAAACCGGTCAGGAAAACTGACTCCCTTGCAGTTATTCCCGGCAATCAGCCTGCTGCCGCAGGCCAGCGAGAATATTAAAGATTTATTATTAAAAAGTTAAAAATAAGAACATTATGCAGGTTATTTCCGCAGAAGAGGTAAAAAAAAGAATGGATAATAAAGAGACTTTACATCTTGTAGATGTAAGAGAGCCTTACGAACATGAAGAGTTTAATATCGGCGGTGTGCTGATACCGCTCAAAAAGATACAGTCCATGGAGATTGATGAGCTGGAATCACTTAAAGACCAGGAAGTTATATGCTACTGTAGAAGTGGTAACAGAAGCGGGCAGGCATGTTTATTATTAGAGACTGCAGGATTCTCGAATGTGAAAAATCTTGCGGGAGGCATGCTCGGGTGGCAGGAAAATTTCGTGAAATAAATCAGTAATCTTTTCCGGCTTCTGCCGGCATCAAGGTAACAAATGAATTATCAGTTTGTTATATGTTGGAGAATAAAAACAGGAAGTATTGTTCAGATGACTATCTTTGCTTTATTGTTGATTTAAAATAGAAAACGGCGGAGAAACTTGTTTTATCTGTTTTTTTTTTTCATCTTTGCTGCTACTTGTTTTTCTCCCGTATTAGAAGTTTCCAATTTCCTATACCAGCCTATATCCTTGTTCTGCTTCCAGTATCAAATATGCAAATACCCCTTTTGGGTTTAAATATTTTAAACTTAAAGATTTCTGAATTCCAGTGTTGTATTTAAAGCCATGTAAATGTCCCATTTGTCCGTAATATAATACTGTACTGAAGTATGAAAATCTTTTACAACAGACCCTTTATTGTTCCCCGTTGGATTATTTTGCTGGCGGATACCTGTATAGCCACATGTTCATTTATACTCTCCTATTTTATCCTGGATGAATTTCGATTTAATGAGTTGGTGAGAGGGCATTTTTTCATATATGCCGGTTTATTTGCTGGCACGTCAATGACTATTTTTTACTTCATGAGAATTTACAAGGGACTGATCAGGTATTCCAATACCAAGGACATGTTCCGTATTTTCTCTGCGGTTTTAATAGTAAGTCTTGTGTATCCGGTTGTTTCCGAGGTTATAGCAAGACGCATATATGCCATTCCTGCGCTTGACATGCCCACCCTGCTTGTGCTTAACTTTTTTATTAGCTCTTCCCTGCTGATCATGCTGAGAACTTCTATAAAAGAGATATACATATTTGCCAAAGGATCCGTGCTTTCAAATGTAAAAAAGGTACTGGTGTATGGCTCTGATCATCATTCCATCCTGCTGAAGCAGGCGATAGAGGATGCAGGTGCAGGCAAGGTAATGGTCTGCGGGTTTATCCAGACAGGCGGAAAGAAGATCAACAGTAATATTGAGCAGAGAAGGGTTTATCATTCCCGGGAACTTGCTGACCTGCATAAGAAATTTAACATTGATAAGATTATTTTGCCTAATACACAATCCGGCAACCCGGCTATACGCAGTGTGATTGACCGTTGCCTGAATCTCGGTATCCAGGTACAGACAGTGCCGCCTTCCGAGCAATGGGTGAGCGGCAAACTGAGCTTGGGACAGATCCAGGACCTGAAAATTGAAGATCTTCTCCCGCGTAAGCCTATACAGATTAATAATAACCTGGTGTCTAAAGAAATATCCGGTAAACGTGTGCTTATTACCGGTGCAGCTGGTTCCATCGGTTCGGAAATAGCCAGACAGGTCTTATCATATAATCCGGAGATGGTGATCCTTTGCGACCAGGCAGAATCGCCTCTTCATGAAATACAGCTTGAACTGGAAGAGCAATATCCTTCCACTAAAATCAAGACTTATATAGCCAGTATAAGGAATCTCCGGAGAATGATTATTCCGTTTAAAGAATACCGTCCCCATATCGTTTTCCACGCTGCAGCCTACAAGCATGTGCCTATGATGGAAAAATACCCGGAAGAAGCTATTCTTACTAATGTTATGGGCACCAGGAATATGGCTGATCTGTCTGTATGTTTTGGGGTAGATAAATTTATCATGATCTCTACCGACAAAGCCGTTAATCCCACCAATATCATGGGAGCTTCCAAGCGCATTGCAGAAACTTATGTTCAGTCATTGAATAATGCTTCTGTTAATCCCCCGGCTTCAGAATTTTTGTCGGGATTACTACAGGATGGAGATGATGAAACGCTTACGGTGGCAAGCTCCAACAAAACCCGTTTCATTACTACCAGATTTGGAAATGTGCTGGGGTCCAATGGTTCTGTGATCCCGCGATTCCGTTCCCAGATCCAGCATGGAGGGCCTATTACCGTAACCCATCCTGAAATTACCCGTTATTTCATGACTATACCTGAGGCTGTTCAGCTTGTGCTGGAGGCAGCTACAGTGGGTAACGGCGGAGAAATATTTGTTTTTGACATGGGCGAACCGGTTAAAATAGCTGATCTTGCTGTAAACATGATCAAATTAGCCGGGCTGGTTCCGGGGAAAGATATAAATATTGTGTATACCGGCTTACGCCCCGGCGAAAAGCTTTATGAAGAATTGCTGAATGAGGCAGAAAAAACGCTGCCTACCCATCATGAAAAAATAAAGATTGCCAAGGTTGTTGCAAGTCCATACAAGGATGTTTTGAATGATATTGAAACGCTTACCGAGCTTTGTAAACAAGGCGATCATTTTAAGCTTGTTGGTAAGATGAAAATGATCATTCCTGAATTTATCAGCAACAATTCCGAATTTTCCAGACTTGATGAGAAGCCGAAACGGAAGGTATTGTTTGTGCCGGCCTATAGTGATTCAATAAAGATTCAATAACGGGAAATAATAAAAAATGATAAAGGAGTGTATTATTCACTCCTTTTTTTTAAGGTAAGCCTGAAACTGTGGGCGCATTCCAAATTTTCGCGGCACATATTTCCCTCACCCCTGCAATCCCCTCTCCGCGCAGCAGAGAGGGGAGAAATGGTGCGAAAATTTGAAATACGTCCGAAACCGGTGATATATGCTTTGCTTGTTATACTTTTATTAAAATAACAATTGGTATGATCAGGCATTCTGTCATTTTCAAATTAAAACATCCGCGTGGCTCCAAAGAAGAAGCGTTATTCCTTGAAAGAGCAAGGCGTCTTTCCGGCATACCCGGCGTTCAAAAGTTTGAATGCTTAAAGCAGGTAAATCCCAAGAATAAGTTTGATTTTGGCATATCAATGGAATTTGAAAATGAAATCCTGTACCAGCAATACAACAGCCATCCCGATCATGTTTATTTTGTACAACAGTATTGGCTAAACGAAGTAGATGATTTTCTAGAAATAGATTTCAGCTTGTAGCTGCCTTACTCCACAATCTTATATTCGACCCTGCGGTTCCGTTGCCTTGCAGCCGGGTTATCGATACCATTGATCATTTCCGGTTCGAGCGGGCAGCATTCGCCGTAAGCTTTCCCTACCAGCCTTGACGCGTCAATTCCATGTTTTACCAGGTATCTGATACATGCATCCACACGTTTTTGCGCCAGTTGGATGTTATAAGCATCTGAGCCTTTTGAGTCGGTATATCCCCCGATCTCAATAACCGAAGCAGGATTATCATGCATGAACGCTATGAGGCTATCGAGCTGTGCAAGTGATCCGTTGCCAAGTGAGGATTTATTATAAGAGAATTTTGCAAGTGTTGCTGACTCAATGATCCCGTCCAGCCTGTTTTGAAGGGGATGATCTTTATCTTTTACTATTAACCTGAGACAGATCACTTCATTCTCCATTACGTAATTGCCGGTATCAAAATGCACCGTATAATTGGCAATGTTGGGTTCATATCCTTCATTTTCCGCCCTGATATCAAAGCGTGATGTGTTCCTTAACTGAAATTTATACATTCCTCCTTCAATAGTCTTCTGACTATATAAAATTTTCCCTCCGTGTTTGGGATCAGTTACCGTGAGTGTAGCGCCTGCGATAGGTTGTCCTGTTGCACAATCAGCCACGATACCGGAAATGAACTGAGCATTCTCCTGTTTGACGGTAAACATGTCAAGGCAGCATTCGGACGCCCTGTCGGAGCTGAATATCCCTGTGTTCCAGAGATTATCTTCATCGGTACTGATATAATACAGGTCGTCTTTGGATGAATTAACAGGGCTGCCGGCATTGTAAGGCTTCTCCCAGTTGGAAAGCTGAAAATCTCCTTTGGCAGCAAAAACGTCAAAACCGCCCATCCCTATCAGTCCGTTGCTGGAGTACAACAGGGTCCTGCTGGCCTGATGATAAGATGGCGACATCTCATCTTCTGCCGTATTCACAATATTCCCCGTGTTGGTGACAAGCAGTGCATTGAGATTAGAGTCGAGGGTGGCATACCATATATCATATTTGCCCACACCTCCGGGGCGGTCAGATGAAAAAAGCAGGTATTTCCCATCATCCGTGATAAAAGGCTGTGTGCTGTTGAAGCCGTCTATATTCACAGGGTCGCCAAGCTTTACAGGCTTGCTCCACCCGGTATCTGTTTTTTCAGAACGGTAAATAGCAGAAGTTTTTACGCCATTATTTTCAGCCCATTGGGTAAATAGCATTTTATCCCTGCGCCTGTTAAAGGCAGCCAGTCCCTGATGCAGGCTTTTTACTTCAGGCACAGCCAGCTTTTCTTTATGCTCTATTGTCCCGGCGGATAATTCACCCTGGTATAATCCGGCAGTATACTGGCCAGGCTGCCCGCTCCCTGAAGATGTTTCATTTATCGAGGTAAAAACGATCTTATTTTCTGAAGCGGCACTCATAGCATAGGCAGAAGTATTGTTTGTGTTGTGCAACGGGCTTACAGAGAAAGCCTCTTTGGACTTTGACAACTCAGCTTTAATAAACTGGAGGTTTTCTAATTCCCGGTCTGCTCCCGTGAGCAACCGGTCCATGGTCTTGTACGATTCACGAAAGGCAGTGAATGCGGTCACCGCTTCATCGTATTTTTTGTTAGCTCTTAATGTCACGCCATACCAGTACAGGCATTCAGGATAAGCTCCTGCTGAAAAAGCAGAGGCTTCTTTGTACCATTTTTCTGCTTTAGCATAATTGTTGCACAGCCGGTAACTTTCCGCCAGGTGATATACCGCTTCATTATGAGGATTGAGATTAGACTTCCCTTTAACCTTTTTCTGCACTGCAAAGGGTGTAGCCCGGGAAGAAATGCTTTTTTCCGCACCTAAATATTTTTCATAATACTGTATCGCCTCATAATACCTCTTTTGGGTAAACAGCTTTTCAGCCTGAGTAAAATACCCCCTTTCGATTCCCTGCGCGCCGGCGCCTGTCGCACAGCATGCTCCGCTGAGGCATAGCAGTATTGTAGCGATCTGTTTTATACGGGATTTTTTTCTATATGCAGTGCTCATGCTAAACAAGATTTAAAATCGCGGGCAATAGAATGGTTTTGTCTCCATAGTTTTTTTTCGCCACCAGGTATAGGAGAGCGATATCTCAAGGCTGTTACGGTTGATGTTAAGAGCATCTTTGGTAGAGAAGCCCGTGTCATAGCTCATACCGACCGTCAGCCCTTTGTAATAAAATCCTGCAAATGGCGCAAGCGCATCATGGAAACGCAGATTTGCACCAAACATCAGGTCAACTTTTTCACTTGCATTTACCTGGATATATGCACCGGCCATTTTTTCTTCATTGTTGCCCTGCCGCATATATAATACATTGGGCACGATATTGAAATATTCATTTATAATAAATCTCGCACCGGCATGCACGCTGTATCTTATGGGCAAAGCCTGCTTTTCTGCAGAGCCCGCTATAAAAGGATCTTTGGGCTGGGTTAAATGAAAAGCAGAAAGCCCTGCAAAGAGGTTGACTTTTTTATCTGCAGTGGCATCGTAATATACGATCCCGGCCCCGGCGTCAATATCAAATACGGATGATTTGCCAAGCATTTCACTGGTAGGGGTTGAATGATCAAAGCCGATGCCGGAAGTCCATTGATCTCCGAACTGAAGTTTGGCGGCATTAAACCGCCTGTTGAGTAATCCTGCCTGCATACCCATTACCAGGTAATGATCCCTAAACCTGACGCCGGTATAAGCGAGGCTGAGGTAGGCATTGCTGTAATTATATGATCCGTCGGAAGAAGATTGATATAAAAGATTGGCGCCGATATTAAGGTTTTTGCCGGTAACGGCTTCGCCTGAAATGCCTTTTGTGGAAAATGTATTTTCATATTGGGCGCGCCATACTGCAGACACACGGTAATCCCCTTCAATAGCCCCTGTCAATGCCGGGTTCAGGGTCATAGGCTGAATGAAATACTGCGAAAAATGGGGATCGACCTGCGCCACCCCGTTCAGGCAGGATACCAGCAGTATTCCGGATAATATTGTCCTCAGGTTTCTTTTCATCTCGATACTTTGGGATTATCGGATCAGGTTGACTGTACCTTTCTTAATAAAAGTATCCTCATCCTGCATGCGTACTTTAATAACATATATATACATACCCACCGGCTGCGCAACTCCTTTTGATTTACCATCCCACCCGGTAGCATTGTCATTGGTTTCATATATCTGTGCTCCCCACTGGGTATATATTCTTATATCTGCCCCTTTTACAGCGGAGCCGTATACCCTGAACACATCGTTTTTACCGTCGTTATTCGGTGTAAAGGCATTTGGAATAAACAGGTCGCCTGTGTTGCCTGTAATAGTAACCGTCACAGCGGCAATATCGCACTGAGGATCGGCAATATTATTATCACAAACCTGGTAGCTGAAATTATCCGTTCCGCTATATCCCGCCGCCGGGGTATATGTAATGACTCCTGTTGCTGTATTTACAGCAACAGTTCCGTGAGCAGGTTGAACAGCTATGGAAACAGATGCAGGATCTAACTCTTCTGACGGCTGATCGTTTAATAAAACATTAATATCTACGGAAGTATTGATAGTAGTAGTGGCAACGTCGTCATTTGCACTGGCTGTAAATATATTCCTGTTACATGGCAGGCTGCCTGTAGAAACATGACCGGGGGATATAAGTACAGTTGCATAAGTAGCTGAGGCTTCTCCTGTTCCTAATAAAAATGGTAAAAGGATTACTACAATTCCTTTGCGGCGATGAAATGAAACAATAAAAGCAATGATGATATACTGCAGCAGGAGAAAAAACACAGTACATAAGGCAGTGCCGGGCATTAATCTTGCAAAAAAAGCCTCATAAGTAAAGAAATCCAGGTTCTTCATTATCAAAAGGATATGTGATCAGGTAGTGTCTGCATAAAAATTTACCGGACACCGAGGCTTTTGCCTTACAAAGCCTGAGTATATTAACTTGTTGATGAAAAAGTTATTGTATGCTAAAAATATTTTTTCGCAATATTTTGAAATATTGTAAAAAAAAATATCGTATCTTTTGAAAGCTGATCTTTTATGCCATATGATATTTATTTCTTAATCAAAAAAACTGTCAGTAATGAGAACGGTTGCCAATATCTTTCTTCGCAAAGGACGCCATAATATTACCATCACTCCGGATGTTACTGTGCTGCAGGCGTTAAAAATCATGTCAGAAAAAAATATCGGTTCCGTAATCGTAATGGATGAAAATGGCCATTATTGCGGGCTCGCCACAGAAAGAGACTATGCCAGGAAAGTAATATTGCTGGGAAGATCTTCCGGGGAAACCAAAGTCAGCGAGATCATGCTTGAGCATTTGCCCAGGATCACCCCTGAGCATACCCTGGAAGAATGTATGAGCATTATGACGGCGCATAATATCCGTTACCTTCCTGTTTTTGCAGACAATGAGTTTTACGGGGTGATCTCTGTTTTGGATATCGTAAAGGAAACGATCCTTGCCCAGCAGGAAACCATTGATCAGTTGCACAGCTATATTCATTCAACAATATAAGTTCTGTACAACAAAAGAAGAGTGCATTTGTGGCACACTGTGCTAGTGTTAAGTCAAGCAAATTATGTCTGTTCATTTTCGTGAAACGTGAGACAAGCTTTCACCTCTCCCATTTCACGTTTGACATAGCGCTAGCTGATGACCACTTCCTGAATGATATTTTCTCCCAGCGCTTCGTTTACACGCTGTATTATTTTTTCTTTCTGGTACAGCAATTCATTCTTTAAAGGGGCTACGCTGGTAGAGATGAACAGGGTATGATTGATGATCTGTATTTTATCGGTGTATTTGGCAATGGTCTTCCCCATTAGCTCTTCCCATACGCCGGTAATTTCCAGCGCTCTTATACCACTTTGCAACCTGCTTTTCTGCAGGAACAGCTTCATTGCCTGACCAATTGAATATTCGCCCATAGCGCTAAGGTAAAAAAACGTAATGATTTACTGCAGGTTGATGATCGTGTGATCGATGGACAATGTTTGCAGCGCTTCTTCCAGTCTTGTGCAGTGGGTATCGGTAATAAATACCTGGCCTTTATTTTCCACGCCTACTTTGTAAAGCAGTTGCTTCATCCGGTGTTCGTCAAGTTTCTCGAAAACATCGTCTAACAGGAGGATAGGGGGAAATTGATTGTGCCTGAGCAATAATTCGAATTCAGCGAGCTTGAGCGCAAACAATAAGCTTTTGCGTTGCCCCTGTGAAGCCGTTGCCCTGAACAGTTCATTATTCATCCTGCACTCAAGATCATCCCGGTGAATGCCGCAGGTGGTCCTTTGCAGCGCTATGTCCTTTGAGCGGCTTGCTTTCAGCAGCCCGGCAAAGGATGCCGTTGCCAAATGGCTTTGATAGCGTAGCTCCAGTCTTTCTTTGCCGCCCGATATGAAATTGTATAAAGCAACGGCAACAGGTGTAAATTCATCAAGAAAGGCTTTTCTTTTTTGAAAAATAATATTCCCCGCGGCAACAAGCTGCCCGGAAATAATTTCCATAAGGCTTTCATCCATGGTTTGGGTTTCTGCCCATTTTTTCAGCATGCTGTTACGCTGCTGCAGCAGCTTATTATAATCAATTAAGGTTTGCAGGTAGCTGCTGCTGAGCTGGGAAATGGTATAGTCCATGAATTTCCTGCGCTCCTCGCTGCCTTCGGTAATGATCGCTGTATCATCAGGTGCGATCACTACACAGGGGAATCTTCCTATATGAGCGGCAAAACGGCTGTATTGCTCATTATTTACACCAAATTCTTTTTTACCGTTTTCCCTTAACACGGCAACAGTATTATACACCTGGTTCTTTAATGTAAACTGCCCTTCAATCCGAAATCCTGTTTTACCGTGTGAGGTGTTCTGGGTATCTGTTTTTCCAAAATAGCTTTTAGTAAAGCATAAATAATATATGGCATCCAGGAGATTGGTTTTTCCCGTTCCGTTGTTGCCGCAAAAGCCGGTTACAGGCCTGGGGAAAGAGAAAGCTGCCTGTTCATAATTTCTAAAGCTGACAAGAGATATGTTATCAATCCTATACAATAGCAAGAGGTATTTAAGCCCGAAAATAAACCTGAAAATCAGATTTTTGCTGCTTTGGAAGGAGTAATTTGAAATTCAGAATGTGAGATTTAACACATATATTTGCCGCTCAAATTTTTCCCCGTGAGTACTACAACAAAGGAAACTGTAAAATTTACAAAGGAGACCTACCTGTACTGGTACGAATTGATGCTTTTACTCCGTCGTTTTGAAGAAAAAGCAGGGCAATTGTATGGTATGCAAAAGATCAGGGGTTTTTGTCATTTGTACATCGGGCAGGAAGCAGTAGCGGCAGGCTGTATGACAGCTACCAAACCGGGAGATACTTTTATTACGGCATACAGGGATCACGGGCTGGCAATAGCTAAAGGGATCAGCGCCAAATCCTGTATGGCTGAGTTGTTTGGAAAAGCAACAGGCTGTTCCAAGGGTAAAGGCGGCAGCATGCACTTCTTTGGGGTAAAAGAACGGTTCTTTGGCGGTCATGGGATAGTAGGCGCCCAGATCGGTACAGGAGCAGGACTGGCTTTTGCCGAACAATATAACGGTACGGATAATGTATCCCTTACTTTTTTTGGAGATGGCGCTGCGAGGCAGGGCATACTGCATGAAACATTTAACCTTGCCATGCTCTGGAAACTGCCGGTGATCTTTATCTGCGAAAATAACAACTATGCGATGGGAACTTCTGTACAAAGAACTTCCAACGTAATGGACATTTACAAGCTGGCAGATGCCTACGATATGCCGGGAGATACGGTAGACGGTATGAGCCCTGAAGCAGTGCACCAGGCTGTGCAGCGTGCCGTCAAAAGAGCCCGGGAAGGCGGCGGCCCCACATTGCTTGAAGTGAAGACATATCGCTACAAAGGACATTCCATGAGCGATCCCCAGAAATACCGTACCAAAGAAGAAGTAGAAGAGTACAAGCAAAGAGATCCTATCGAATACGCTAAATCTAAATTATTGGACGATTTCAAAGTCCCGGAAGCTGATATAGAAGCTATTAATGAAAGAGTGAAGGCAGAAGTAGAGGAAGCTGTAAAGTTCGCAGAAGAAAGCCCCTGGCCTTCCGCCGACGAACTGCTTAAAGATGTGTACATCCAGGAGGATTATCCCTTCATTACAGATTAAGCATTATTTTTTACTGATACCATAAAATTAATCATTGAACAAACAGGCACCATGAGTGTAACAAAAAAGCATGAACCGGCGGGACAGGAAACCCTGGACAGAGCGCAGGATTTTTGGGAAAAGAATAATAAGAGCATCATCATTGTTTTGAGCGCGGTAATTCTGCTGGCAGGAGGATATTTTATATATAAATACTGGTTTAAGATACCCGAGAATGAAAAAGCCGTAGAAGCCATTGCAAAGGCTCAGCGGTATTTTGCAACAGACTCTTTAAATCTCGCGTTAAACGGCGACGGGAAAAGCCTGGGCTTTCTGAAAGTCATCAGCAAATACGGCAGCACACCTTCCGGCAATCTTGCAAAATTATATGCCGGTGAAACTTACCTGCATCTGGGCGATTATAACAATGCCATAAAATACCTCAATGATTTTAACCCCAACGGGTCTCTGCAGACCCAGGCGCTGGTATACGGGCTGCTGGGCGATGCTTATAGCGAGCTGAAGAAAAATGATGAAGCTATAGAGCAATATAAGAAAGCGAGCACTGCTTTCGAACAAAACCAGGCTATGTCTTCCGAATATCTTTACCGAGCCGCGAGCCTTTATGAGGTGATGGGAAAGAACAAGGAAGCAATCGAATTATTTCAGCAATTGAAAGACAAATATCCAAGAACGGAAAGAGGATTTACTGCTGAGAAATACCTGGGAAAGCTTGGTGCAGCAGAATGACCATGTGAGACGTGAGATGTGAAACCGAACTGCAGCCTTACATCCCACGACAGTGGCTAAACATAATTTGATTGACTTAACACCATGTATGGCAGAAATAGGCAAAAGCAATTTGTATGATATAGATCCGGGCATTCTTCCTAAGAATGCCTGTGTTATTATTGTGCGCACAGAATGGAATGCGGCTATAGTTGATAAGCTGGAAGAAGGCTGTATAGCTGTACTGGACCGGCACAATGTTACTCATAAAGTGTTGGTAGTACCCGGGGCATTTGAAGTGCCTTTCGGCATCATGCAGTATTGGGGTATGACACAGCAGGAGGTGATCAGGCCTGATGCGTTCATTGCACTTGCCTGTGTGGTAAGAGGGGATACTCCTCATTTTGACTATGTATGCCGGGGTATTACAGATGGCATAATGCAGCTCAACCTGCAGCTCCCGGTGCCTACAATATTTGGGGTGCTTACAGTGGATAATGAGCAACAGGCCATTGACAGGATCGGAGGCGCCCATGGGCATAAAGGCGAAGAAGCAGCTATTACGGCGTTGAAGATGATAGCGCTGAGGAAGGGTGAATAGGTTTCAGCTAATAGCTATCAGGTGTCTGGCGTCCTATAACTGACGGCTGATAGCTCACAATAAATCTCAATGAATATGGCATACTGGCTTATAAAATCAGAACCTTCTACCTATAGCTGGGAGCAGCTTGTAAAAGATAAACAAACTGTTTGGGATGGTGTGCGTAATTATGCTGCACGCAATCATCTTAAAGCCATGAAGAAGGGTGATGAGATGTTTTTTTATCATAGTAATGAAGGTGTTGAGATCGTAGGTATAGCCAAAGTTGCAAGGGAATATTATCCGGATCCTACTGCCGGCGATGATACATGGGTAGTGGTGGATGTAAAGCCCGTTAGAAAATTAAAAAAAGCTGTTCCCCTGGCGGCTATAAAGGCAGACAAACGTCTCCAGGATATGGCGCTGGTGCGGCTGGGAAGACTTTCCGTACAACCCGTGACTGAAAAAGAATGGCAGATAGTATTGGAGATGGCAGGTGAGTAATGAATAGTGAAAGCGTCAAATGTCAGAGGCGAGACGTGAGAGCCTGTAACCTGAAACCTGAACCTGCACCCGCAATCGTTTGCCTTACCCTTTTTTCTGAAACCTGCACCATAACTGAAAATTATCGTTGCCCGTCAACTAATTTTGTGGAAAATTGAAATTACCTTAGCGCACCAAACTAATCACTCTTAAAACTTGTCACTTACAATGAGCATGGTAGATTCTTTTGAGAAAATCCCCTGTAAAATTTTCCCCGACTTCAGAGCAGGTTCAAAATTTGCCGCACAGGAAATAGCGCGGTTAATTATTCAAAGGCAAAAAGAAGGAAGAAAGGCCGTTTTGGGAATGGCTACAGGATCAACTCCCAAAACATTGTATGCCGAGCTGATAAGGATGCACAAAGAAGAAGGTCTCAGCTTTAAGAACGTTATTGCATTCAATCTTGATGAATATTATCCTATTGATAAGAATGCATTGCAGAGCTACCATCGCTTTATGAAGGTGAATCTTTTTGATCACATAGATATTGACCCGGCCAACTGTCATATACCCAGCGGGGAATGGAAAAGAGACGAAGTGAAGATGCAGTCTGCACATTATGAGCAGATGATTGATGAAGCGGGAGGAATTGACTTCCAGATATTGGGAATAGGAGTGAACGGACATATAGGCTTTAATGAGCCTGGCTCAAGTGTTTATTCCAGGACCCGCCTTGTAACCCTTGAAAATTCTACAAGGTTGGCCAACTCCTATGAGTTTGCCAATATAGCCCAGGTGCCCAGGCTGGCAATTACTGCCGGCATCAGCACTATTATGAAGGCTAAAAAAGTTATTTTGCTTGCCTGGGGACAGATGAAAGCGCCGGTAGTAAAAGCTGCTGTGGAAGAAAATATTACAGAGTCAGTACCTGCATCTTTATTGCAAAATCATGATGACTGTACATTCATACTGGATGAATCTGCTGCTGCTGAGCTAACCCGTTTCAAATCGCCCTGGCTGACAGGTGAGTTTGAATGGACTCCCAAAATGATCCGCAGGGCAGTGATCAATACAGCGCTGAAGCTGAATAAGCCGGTATTGAGCCTTACCAACAGCGACTATAATGATAATGGTATCGGCGACCTGCTGGTAGAGTATGGTGACGCCTATGAGATCAATCTGCAGGTGTATTATATGCTCAGGGACAGCATTACAGGATGGCCGGGCGGTAAGCCAAACGCTGATATTCCCAACCATCCGGAGCGATCTGTACCTTATCCCAAAAGAGTGATCATATTCTCTCCCCATCCCGATGATGATATTATTTCTATGGGCGGCACTTTTCAACGCCTTCACGACCAGGGTCATGAAGTGCATGTTGCTTACCAGACATCAGGCAATATCGCGGTAACAGATGAATTTGTAACGCGTTTCCTGGATTTTGCAACCGGCTTCGATGAATTATTCGGGGTAGACAGTACAAAATCGAGGCAGATATCCGATGAAGCCCGTTCTTATTTTGCCCAGAAAAAATCAAGACAGACAGATACTGCCGATATAAGAAATATTAAAGGACTCATAAGGAGATGTGAAGCAAAAGCAACCTGCCGTTACGTAGGTCTGACTGATGACAGGGCACATTTCCAGAACCTGCCTTTTTATGAAACCGGTACTATTGAGAAGAAGCCGATGGGAGAGGAGGATATTAAGATTACCATGGAGCTTCTCCGCCAGATAAAACCTCACCAGGTATATTGCGCAGGCGACCTGGCCGATCCGCATGGGACGCACAAGGTATGCCTTGAAATTGTATTTGAATCGTTGAAAAGGATAAAGGCGGCAGGAGATGACTGGATAAAAGACTGCTGGGTATGGCTGTATAAAGGTGCATGGCAGGAGTGGGACATCACTGAAATAGAAATGGCCATACCTATGAGCCCCGAGCAGGTGTTGAAAAAACGCTTCGGCATATTCATTCACCAGTCCCAGAAAGATTCAGTTCCCTTCCAGGGCACAGATGCAAGAGAATTCTGGCAAAGAGCCGAAGAGCGGAATGCAAATACCGCAGAATTATATGCGCGCCTCGGGCTTACCAAATATGCAGCCATGGAGGCCTTTGTGAGATGGCATTATTGATATTGAGTATAATTTTATTTTTTAAAATACGCAAAATGCTGAAGTTATCTTCAGCATTTTTCTTTTGGCATTATAGGCATACAGCCTTATCTTTGCCCCCCACAAAAAACCATCCATCTGACTACGGATCAGAAGGTTTGGTAGAAAGTGAATATTTGATAATGAAAGGCCCCGTAGCTCAATTGAATAGAGCATCTGACTACGGATCAGAAGGTTTCAGGTTTGAATCCTGACGGGGTCACAAAAAAAGTCTCAACAAAGGTTGGGGCTTTTTTGTTGAATCTCGTGAAATATGATCCAGGGGCACCCCTTATGGATTATTTATTTTCAATTAAATTAACAGGTATCCGGCTTAATTGGGTTATCAAAGCCTTATTTTAATTGACATCATTTTTCAATACGAATTGAAATATTCCTATTTTGCCATTTCTACTTCTTTTTTAAAAATCTGCAAGCAATTTGCAAACAAATCTTTCTCCGGTGGTTTTAAAGAACTACCACTATAAAGTTAATCCCCACATTATCTTTGCTGTGCTGCTTTTTCTTTGTGCCGGCGCATGGCTGATCGGCAGCGGGATAACTCAGCGCGGCACTCCTATGCGACTACACTCAAGCATTCAGGCGCAAGGACTGAGTTTATCCAGGAATCTCTAGGGCATACCGACGTAAGAACGACAGAAAATTACCTTGATATTTCTGTTTCAAGGTATATGCCAAAATTCTCCAGAATTACCTTATAGATTTGCTCTATTCACTAAAATCATCAATTATGAAAATGAAATTCATGACAGTGATTATTGCAAATGCACTATGTATGGGCTTATTCGCGCAGGAAAAGGAAGGCAAATCCATTACTCCTCCCGATAATGTAAGGGCAGCTTTTAAAAAGACGTTTACAGGCGTCTCTAAGGTGAAATGGGAAAAGGAAGGAAATGACTATGAAGTAAATTTTGTACAGCAGAAAAAAGAAATGTCTGCTGTATTTGACAGCAAAGGAACATGGAAAGAAACAGAAGAGGAAATAGCTGTTGCCAGCCTTCCCGCCGCCGCTGCTTCTTATGTTAAGAGTCATTACAATAGCACAAAAATTAAAGAAGTTGCAAAGATCACTAAGGCCGGAGGTGTGGTAAATTATGAAGCGGAAGTAAACAAAACGGATGTGATTTTTGACGCACAGGGGAATTTTATTAAGGAAGAAAAAGACAGCGATTAAAATTTACGGATCAGTACGGGTTGTCAGTACCCTTTTAGGATGACCCTTTATTTTACTTATGCATACACTAAAAAAGTATTTAAATCTGCTATTCCTCTTATCTGTTTTTAAGGTAAATGCACAAAACAATACGCTTGAATATTATATTTCCCGTGCTTTATCCAATAGTCCCCTGCTGAAGGACTACAATAATCAGGTAGAACTCGGCGGGATTGATAGTACCATGATACGCGCCGCCTATAAACCGCAGGTTACCGGAACGGGCAATAATTATTATGCGCCTGTGATTAACGGCTGGGGATACGACAATGCCATCACCAACGGCGCTAATGTCAGCGCACTGGTGGGGGTGAATAAGGCATTGGTAAGCCGGAAAAACCTTGAGACACAATTTGAAACCATCCGGCTGAATACAGCAGGGATTAAAAATACCGCTGAAATAGCTGAACAGGATATTAAAAGAACAGTGGCAGCCCAATACATCACCACCTTCGGCGACTGGCAGCAACTGAGTTTTACCGCAGAGGTGTATGGACTGCTTCTCAAAGAAGACACGATCTTAAAACGGCTGACGCAAAGCAACATCTACAAACAAACGGATTATCTCACCTTCCTGGTCACTCTTCAGCAACAAAAACTGGCGATGAAACAAGCCGACATCCAATACAAAAGCGATTATGCAATGCTTATGTACTTATGCGGCATCAACGATACTACTGAGAGTGTATTACAGGAGCCTTCCATATTGCTTAACAGCCTTCCCCAGCCTGAAAACTCTGTTTTCTTCAGGCAATACAGCATAGACAGCCTGAAAAACATCAACAGCAGGAAAGTGATTGACTACAGCTATAAACCCAAAGCCAATGTTTTTACAGATGGCGGGTATAGCTCATCACTTGCCTATACTCCCTATAAAAATTTCGGCGCCGGCATAGGGTTGACTCTCACTTTACCTATCTACGATGGAAGGCAACGAAAAATGAAATACAGCAAGATAGATATTGCAGAACGCACACGGCAATCCTACAGCGCTTTTTTCAGCCGGCAGTACCACGGGCAAATTGATCAACTGTCAGAACAATTAAAGGGCACGGAAGAGCTGATTGACGAGATAAACGACCAGGTTAAATATTCAGAAGGATTGATCAACGCTCACCTGCGGCTGCTGGCGACAGGCGATGTGCGGATCGCCGACCTGGTGATCGCATTGAACAATTACCTGACAGCAAAAAACCTGCTTACGCAAAACAGAGCAAATCGCTGGCAGATCATCAACCAGATAAATTATTGGAGCAGATAATACAGATTTTAAACATGAGCATACGTCTATATCTATATACTGTTTTTACTGCAACGGCATTGTTTACAATAGCAGGTTGTAATTCCCGGCAGGCAGACACTGAAGAAAAAAGCGCTCCCGAAGTGGTTACGCCCGTAACCGTCACTGCTGTCAGTCACGAACCCATGACCGACTATATGGAACTGAACGCTATTTCTTCTTATTTGCTGAAAAGCTTTGTTAAATCAAATGCTACAGGATATCTCGATGCCGGGAATATGCGCCTGGGCCAGTTTGTACAGCGCGGGCAACTATTGTTCACCATCAAAACAAAAGAAGCCACTGCCCTGGGAAATACGATCAATTCACTCGACACTTCTTTTCATTTTTCGGGGCAAAATACTATCAGGGCAAGCAGCAGCGGTTTCATTACACAGCTTGATCACCAGCCGGGCGATTATGTGCAGGATGGGGAACAGTTAGCGATCATTACAGATAAAAACAGCTTTGTCTTTCTTTTGGATATGCCTTATGAGCTGAGACCCTTTGTAATAAATAAGAAAAGTCTTGAGCTGATATTACCCGACGGGGAAAAGCTGAACGGGCAAATAGATCATGCCATGCCTGTAATGGACTCTGCCACACAAACACAGCGGATAGTGATACGTGTGCATCCTGATCATGCCATACCGGAAAACCTGATAGCAAAAGTAAGCATTGTGAAAGACGATAAGTCATCTGTGATCTCCCTGCCCAAAGCTGCCATCATCACCGATGAAACGCAAACGGAATTCTGGGTGATGAAAATGACGGACAGTGTAACCGCCGTAAAAGTGCTTGTTAAAAAAGGTATTGAATCCAATGGGCGCGTAGAGATCACCGACCCGCCGTTCAGCGACCAGGACAAAATAGTGGTGACAGGCAATTACGGTTTGCCGGATACCGCTCATGTAACCATTGAAAATAAATAAAAGTGGCGTGAAGAATTTCTTCGTTTCTTATAAAAATCCTGTCAGCGTATTGCTGGTGCTGATCATCGGGGGAGGATTATTCGTCTATAGCAGGCTGCAAACATCGCTTTTCCCTGAGATCACTTTTCCCAAAATAAAGATCATTGCAGATGCAGGACTGCAGCCGGTGGATAAAATGATGATCACGGTAACCAAGCCGATGGAAAATGCGATAAAGCAGGTTCCGGACCTCCGGTATATCAGGAGCACCACCAGTAAAGGCACTTGCGAAATATCCGCTTTCCTCAACTGGAATGCTGATATTGACCTTGCAGTACAGCGTATCGAATCAAGGATCAGCCAGGTAAATAATCAACTTCCGCCGGGCTTGCAGGTAACGGTGGAAAAAATGAATCCTTCCATATTACCCGTAATGGGTTATACGCTGGAAAGCCATTCCAAAACACCCATAGAATTAAAATTACTCGCCAATTATACCATTAAACCTTTTCTATCGCAGGTAGAAGGTGTGTCTGAAGTTAGGATCATCGGCGGAAAATCCAAGGAATACTGGCTGGAACTGGATCAGCAGAAAATGATATCTGCAGGAATAAGTCCCGATGCTGTTTCCGCCGCCCTTACTGCCACGAACTTTATCCAGTCGAACGGTTACCTGTCTGACTATAAATTCTTATACCTCACGGTTACCGATGCCACGGTACATACGCTCGGCGACCTGGATAATATCGTGATCAAAGCGAGCGGGGCACGGGTGATTCGCCTCGGGGATATTGCAAAAGTTTCCGTAAACGAAGCGGTAGAATATACGCGGATCAATGCCAACGGAAAAGATGCCGTGCTGGTGGCCGTCATCAAACAACCTGCGGCCAATCTTATCCAGCTATCTGCTGATATGGAAAAGAAAGTGGCAGAACTGCGAAAAGCATTACCCAGAGATGTTTCGATACAGCCTTATTACCGGCAGGCTGATTTTGTGCAGGATGCTGTTAAAAGCGTATCGGACAGTCTCTGGGTCGGCCTGTTACTGGCCATCATCGTTGCCATACTTTTCCTGCGTTCCTTAAAGGCAAGCGCCACCATACTGATCACCATACCCGTTACGCTGGGGCTTACATTGATAGTACTGAACGCTATCGGCTACACACTTAATATCATGACGCTCGGCGCTATTGCCGCAGCCATCGGGCTTATCATTGACGATGCCATCGTTGTGGTGGAGCAGATACACCGCACACATGAAGAGCATCCCGGTGAGCCAACGACTTCCCTGTTGCACAAAGCCATTCATTATTTATTCCCGGCCATGGTCGGTTCATCGGTCAGTACAATGGTGATCTTTGTGCCCTTCATACTAATGACCGGTGTTGCAGGCGCTTACTTCAAGGTAATGACAGACACTATGATCATCACACTGGTTTGTTCATTCCTGGTTACCTGGATTGGTCTGCCGGTGATCTACCTGCTTTTGTCGCGAAAGACAGGAAAAAAGAATCATAAGACGCCCGCGGCTCATCTTGTACACAAGCAGAAATGGGTGTCGTTTTTCATATATCGCCCGTGGATCAGCTTTATCATAGCCGGCAGCCTGGTATTTGCTATTTATTTTATCCTGCCAAAACTGGAGACCGGTTTTTTGCCTGAAATGGATGAAGGCAGCATTGTGCTTGACTACGCTTCCCCGCCCGGCACCTCACTGGAAGAAACGGACAGGATGCTGCGGGAAGCGGAGAAGCTGATACAACAGGTTCCTGAAGTGGCTACTTATTCTCGGCGGACAGGCACACAAATGGGGTTTTTCATTACCGAACCCAATACCGGAGACTATCTCATACAGCTAAAAAAGAACCGCGACAAAACAACAGACGAAGTGATCGCCGATATACGCCGGAAAATAGAGGCGTCACAACCGGCATTGCGTATAGATTTCGGACAGGTTATCGGCGATATGCTCGGCGACCTGATGAGCTCGGTACAACCTGTAGAGATAAAAATATTCGGAGATGACCAGCAAAGGTTGCAGGCGCTTTCCAAACAGGTAGCGGATGTAGTTACCAATATACAGGGTACGGCGGATGTATTTAACGGTATTGTTATTGCAGGGCCTTCGGTAAGCATACAACCTGATTATGCCAAGCTCGCTCAATTCGGGTTAACGCCTGCGGCATTGCAGCAGCAAATACAGGCTGCGCTTATGGGTAATGTAGCGGGCGCCGTACAGGAAAAAGAACAGTTGACCCAGGTACGATTGCTATACCCGGGAAGCCGAACTCAAAGTATCACCGGCATAACCAACCTGAAAATATTCCTGCCTGCCGGGAATATATTGCCGCTCTCATCGCTGGCAATCATAAAAACCACATCCGGCGATGCAGAAATACAAAGAGAAAATCTCCAGTCAATGGGTGTGGTAACGGCACGCCTTGAAAACCGGGATCTCGGAACAGTGATACAGGAAATACAACAGGCTCTCAGCACTAAAATAGCCCTGCCGGCGGGATACCATATCAGCTATGGCGGCGCTTATGCGGAGCAGCAGAATTCATTCCGCGAGCTGCTGACTATTCTTATCATTGCCAGCTTACTGGTGTTCGGTGTCATTCTTTTCCTGTTCAGGGAATTTAAGGTAGCGCTTACCATATTAGCTATAGCTGTATTAGGCATTGCCGGAAGTTACCTGGCTTTGTACCTCACCCATATTCCCCTGAATGTAGGGAGCTATACGGGACTGATCATGATCGTGGGCATTATTGGTGAAAATGCCATTTTTACCTTTTTGCAATTCAAAGAAAACCACTATACACTGGGAGTGGACGAGGCCATCATTTATTCTATTTCCACCCGGCTTCGCCCAAAGCTGATGACCGCTTTGGGCGCTATTATTGCGCTGCTGCCATTAGCATTGGGCATCGGCACTGGTGCGCAGTTGCATCAGCCGCTGGCCATTGCCGTTATTGGCGGCTTTATTGTGGCATTGCCGCTGCTGCTGATCGTGCTTCCGTCCATGCTCAGGCTTTTATTCCGGAAAGACAATATTCAATGATAATTTTTTAAAATAACAATAACATGAAACACGTAATAATGCCTTTGCTGCTGGCAACCGTACTTTTCGCCGGCACAGATCTGTTTGCACAACATCACTACCAGGTTAAGCAGTCATTCCCGGTATATGGCATGGGAAAATGGGACTATATCGCCGTTGGCCCGGATGGCAATTTGTATGTTTCCAATCGTACCCGGGTGAATATCATCAACAAGAACACCGGCGACTCAGTAGGCATTATTCCTGACACTGACGGAGTGCATGGTATCGCTTTTGTTACAAGCCTTAATAAAGGTTATACCAGCAATGGCAATGCCAATAACGTAACCGTATTTGATATCCCAACACATAAGGAATTGAGACAAATAACTACTGGTGAAAACCCGGATGCTATTTCTTATGAACCCTGGTCAGGGAAAATCATAACCTGTAACGGGCGCAGCAAAGATCTCTCTGTAATTGATCCCAAAACAGATAAGGTAGTTGCCTCCATCCGGGTGGAAGGCAGACCGGAAACCGCCGTAGCTGATGGCAAAGGCATGCTGTATGTGAACATCGAGGATAAAAGTGAAATAGTAGCGGTGAATATGAAAAACAATACCGTGATGCATCGCTGGTCGCTGGCGCCGGCAGAAGGCCCCACAGGATTGGCTTTCGACAGATCCACCCAACGGCTTTTTGCCGGTTGTGATAAAATGCTGGTAGTGCTGAATGCAGTAAATGGAAAAATAGTTGCAAAACTGCCTATAGGCGAGGGCTGTGATGGCGTTGCGTTTGACAACAGCACCAAAGAAATATTCACATCCAACGGAGAAGGTACCATGACCGCTATTAAAGAAAAAACCGCCAATGATTTTTCGATTGAAGAAAATGTTACCACACAAAAGAGCGCCAGGACGATAGCCATTGATGAATCCACCCATACTATCTATTTACCCGCAGCGGAATTGGAGCCGGCAACCGAACCCGGGAAACGCCCCGCGGCAAAGCCGGAAACATTTAAAGTGCTTGTGGTAAAGTAGAGTATTACTTTTATTTCTTCTTTTGTTTAAAAATCTAAAAAAGAGAGAAGTTTTAAAGCCTGTAGCCAAAATGGTTACGGATAAGGAAGCTGTGCGTTCATATATCAAGGGGAAAACTTCAATTCAAACGCTAACTAAAAAAAGGTATCAGGTTTGGTAAACCATTATAATTATGTTTTTGACAACAGAATAAAACACTTATAACTTCACTACTAAGAATAGTATCCTTTATCGGGTTGCATTTATTGCTGACGAAACTTTTTCGACGATTTCTGTCCTATACAGTATAGATGTTTGACATTACCTGACCATAAAAATATGTGATATAGTAACATATTTCGACAAAAATTGTATATTTGTCGAAATGATTGTTTTTAGAGATGCTCACCGAATACCAGAGAAAAATAGCCCGGGAACTGGAAGTTATAAAAACAGTATTGCAACAATTTCCGGAGGGCGCCAGTGCCGGAGATATTATCGGATCAGGGCTGGATATTGAGCTGCGCACCCTTCAAAGAAGGCTTGAAACATTGATAGAAGAACAACAGGTGAGGCGAACCGGCGCGAGGCGGTTGGCAAGGTATCATTTAGGGGATACACAAAATATATTATACGATGAAGAAGTGCCGTACGTGGCGAATCAAGGTACCTCAATTCCTCTTTCGAACCAAAGTAAAGAAATACTGGCTATACTGTCCAAACCTTTTAACAGGCGTGCGCCGGTAGGTTACAACAGGGTCTTTGCAGATCAATATCGCCCCAATAAAGATTTTTACCTGAGCAAGGCAGAAAGAGATCAACTGGCAAATCTTACAGCGACAACAGGCGCAGCGCAGCAGCCCGCCGGTACCTATATCAGGCATATATTGCAAAGACTGTTGATAGATCTGTCCTGGAATTCCAGCCGGCTTGAAGGAAATACTTATTCGCTGCTGGACACAGAACGATTATTATCCCGCGGAGAAGCCGCTGCCGGGAAGTCAACCGCTGAAGCGCAGATGATCCTTAACCACAAAGAGGCAATAGAATTTATGGTGTCAGACGCCAATGAAATTGACTTCAACCGTTATTCCATTCAAAACTTACACGCCCTTCTTTCCAACAACCTGCTGCCGGATCCCGCGGCGCCGGGAAGGCTTCGCTCCTATACGGTAGGCATAAAGAAATCAGTCTATACGCCAACGGCTATTCCGCATTTAATAGAAGAAATGTTTGTGCAGATACTGGACAAAACGGCTGCCATCAAAAACCCTCACGAGCAGGCATTATTTATTATGGTTCAACTCCCTTATTTGCAACCGTTTGAAGATGTAAACAAACGCGTTTCAAGACTGGCGGCCAATATCCCACTCAATAAGCGTAACCTGGTTCCCATTTCCTTTATTGGCGTACCGGATGACCTGTATGTGCAAGGATTGCTGGGTGTATATGAGCTAAACCGGATTGATTTATTAAAAGATGTTTTCCTGTGGGCCTGCCGGCAATCTGCAGACCGGTATGCACAGGTGCGTCAAACAATCGGTGAGCCGGACCCCTTCCGGATGAAGTATCGTGACCAGATGCAAAAACTGGTCAGCGAAATTGTTGTACAAGGGTTTTCATCAACTGAAGCAGCATCTCTTATCCAGGCACAGGCTTCGGTCGTATCCCCCACCGACGCCAGCCGGTTTGTTGAGCTGGTGGAAACGGAATTATTGAGTCTTCATGAAGGGAACTTTGCCAGATACCGGGTGAGCCCGTCGGAATTTAAACGCTGGAAACGGGCATGGTCAAAATAAGCTTTTATCGCGGAGCTCCTTTTTATTTTTCCTGCCCCATTTGTATTGATGTGTCCAGTAAATAACCTTAGTTGATAAGATCCCGATGCCTGCGCCCACAAGCACATCGCTTATATAATGCCGGTTGTTTGCCATACGCATAATACCCACAGCGGAAGCTACGCCGTAGGCGGCGTAAGGCATCCATTTATAGCGGTCTTTGTATTCTTCGGAAAGAATAGCGGCGCCCATGAACGCCTGTGCTGTATGCCCGGAAGGAAAGGAAGTATAAGCGCTTCCGTCAGGTCGCAACTGGTGAGTGGTATTTTTCAGAACATACACTGCTGCCATCATTACCACCTGGCTTTTTAACGCGATCGCCGTCCGGTTTGCAATGTCTGTCTTTGACTTTATACCGGCTATGTCAAACACATAGGGCATAAGCACCGGCGAAAACTGAAGATAGTTGTCAATACCGGTATGAAAGCGGGAGAGATGCTCATCTCTTTCTTCCACGACCTCATTCTTGAAAGATTCCCTGGCATTACCATTCACCGATATCCCGGATATTATCAGGGATGCAGAAGGTACCAGCGCCCGGTATTCAAACCTCGGCCTATAATTAAAATTGCTGATACTGTCCCGCACCTGGGATATTCCGGCAAAAGGAAGAATGATCAGAGAGAGAACCGGTATGCTATGCTTCATATTTAAATAAGCACAAGCTATTACCTGAATCTGGAGAAATTTAGGAGTTCATTTATATTTAATTACCGGCTTCCGTCATCACCCATGTTAATGTGAACCTATGAAAAATACCGTCAAATGAATATTGAACATGGATGTTCGACTGGTCGCATATCTGCTTAATAATGGAAAGCCCCAGTCCATTATGAGGACTTTGCATTGCCTGTTTATAAAAACGACTGAACAGCCGTTCTTTATCAAGCTCATGGAGAGAGCCGGTATTGCTGATCATCAGTTGATCACTCTTTAAATGAATGTTGATCTTTCCATTTTTGCGGTTATGTAGTCCTGCATTACTGAGCAAATTATTCAGTAAAACATCTATAAGGTCTGCATTTGCGTTAATAAGACTTTCTTCGAGGTGGGATGAAATCTGTATCCTATTATCGTTCCAAAATTCCCTGAACTGGTCCAGCTTATCGGATATTACTGTTTTTAAATTGATGGGCCCGGTAACAGCGTATTGATGGTTCTCTATTTTTGCAAGCAGTAACAAAGACTGGTTAAGCCTGGATATTCTTTTAACAGCTCCATAAACTCCCGTAAGCAGTTCCACCTGCTTTTCTGATAAGTTTTCTTCCTGTATCAGCAGATCCAGCTTGGAGCGTATGATCGCAAGAGGCGTTTGTACCTCGTGAGAGGCATTTTCAGTAAATTCCTTTAATATTCGGTATTCTGTTTTTGCAGATTCCATCGTTTGGGAAAGGCTGTCATTCAGGAATGAAAACTCATCAATGCGCGTGGGTGGAAGCTTCGGAATATCGCCACCTCTCAGCTTAAAGGTCTTTATTGCTTGAATAGAATTATAAAACGGACGCCATAATCTTTTTAATACCATTTGATTCAGCAACAGGGAAATGAAAACAATCGCCAGCAACATGGCAATTGTAGCATAGACAATTGTTTTAGTGAGAAGCCGGATACCTTCCACAGGTTTTTCTATGGTGACTTTGTAAAACTGATCGCCGATAGCCTGTGTATATATGAGCTGGCAAAAATTTTCCATTTCTTTTTCTTCAGGATCAAACTTCCGGACAAGATCATATCGAACGTCTCCGGAAGCTTTTGTAACAGGTTCATACAATACCCTTAAATCCTCCAAAGCTCCAGGCTCGGGAGCCTTACCGTACCGTTTGGCAAAAACCTCGATCTTATGTTTATAATCATTTAATTCTTCATCAAGTTCGTGAACAAAAATCCGGTTAATCATTAAATAATATGATCCGGCCGTCAGCACGAACAAAATTGCCATGACAGTTAAATTAATCCGGTTGTATATGGAAAATAATTTCATACAATAGTTAGCTAACCTGCAATGGTAAATTTGTATCCCATGCCATATACAGCCTTGATATAATCCGGGCAACCGGCTTGCAGGAGCTTTTTACGAAGGTTTTTTATGTGGGAGTAAACAAAGTCATAACTATATGCCATATCAATACCTTCTCCCCAAAGATGCTCAACGATCGCTTCTTTGGTAACTACCCTGTTTTTATTGCTGACAAAATATATCAGGAGATCGTATTCTTTCCGAGTAAGAGGGATTTCTTCATCATGAGGCCCTCTCAGGGTTCGATCAGAGAGATCAAGCACCAAACTGTCCAGTTCAATCCGGGTCTGCCCATAAAATGATCTCCGCCTTATGATCGCAGCGACACGCGCACCCAGTTCGGCGAGGTGGAACGGCTTTGCCAGGTAATCGTCCGCACCTATCTGCAAACCTTCTACTTTGTCTTCCAACGAATTTTTCGCACTGATAATAAGTACTCCGTCTGTCTTTTTTTGTTTTTTCAGTATTTTCAGCAATTGCAGCCCGCTTCCATGCGGCAGCATAATGTCAAGGATGATACAGGAGTATTCATTCAGCGATATTTTATCCAGGGCCTCATAATAATCGTAAGCTGTGTCACAAATAAATTGCTGTTTCTCCAGGTAAGCATAAATGCTGTCGGAAAGATCCCGTTCGTCTTCTATGACCAAAAGTTTCATATAAAATGATAGTATTTTGCCTGTATCATTGCGGCAATTATTGCCGCTTTACATATAGCAGGCTGCCGAGCAAATTAAAACCGGAATCTGTAGTAATTCTGAAAAATGGACAGCCCGGGAGCCCTAAACTATACAATGGACATTATTTACCGGAAAAACGAACAGTTGTCAACCGGTCCGGGGCAGGGGTTTGGCAGCAAAACAGCATTCAGGATTCCTTCAAAATCAAATTTTAATTTTGCAGCATGAAAATTTTGATCATAGAAGATGAAAAAGAGCTTGCTTTGAGTATTTCAGAATACCTTTCAAAGGAAAGCTATTTATGCGAGGTTGCTTCTACCTTCACAGAAGCAGTGAGAAAAATAGAAGTGTTTGATTATGATTGTATTTTACTGGATATAACGCTTCCTGATGGTAACGGGCTAAAAATCTTAGAAGAACTAAAGAAAGAAAATAAGCAGGATGGTGTTATCATCATTTCTGCCAGGAATTCCCTGGATGATAAGATTAAAGGGTTGCAGATAGGTGCGGACGATTATCTCACAAAACCTTTTCATTTATCAGAATTAACCGCCCGGATGTACTCCCTGATCCGAAGGAGGCAATTCAATAATTCCAATATTGTAAGACAGGGCGAATTGGAAATAGATCTTTTGGCAAAAACTGTTTCGGTAAATAAAACTATGGTTGCTCTTACAAAAAAAGAATTTGGTTTGCTTATATACTTTATCGGCAATAAAAACAGGGTGATTTCTAAAAGTACCCTGGCCGAACATCTTTCAGGAGATTTCGTGGATATGCTCGACAATCACGACTTCGTATATGCACACGTAAAGAACTTAAAGAAGAAGCTGAATGAAGCGGGCTGCGAACAATTTTTGAAAACTGTTTACGGTACAGGTTATAAATGGGAAGGATGAAAAATTTATTACAAAAATCACTTAAGCAGCTCACTGTATTTGCCTTTATTGTTTTCGCATTGAGCATTCCGTCATATTTTCTATTGGTTGATTGGATCTGGCTGAAAGAATTAGACGAAAACAACGAACTTATCGCCCAGAGAATAGAAAATGAATTTAATGAACAACATATCAGTGACGAAAAATTAGCTCAAAGCATTCAATTCTGGAACGAAATACAGCCGGTAAGTAAGATAGAATTTATTCACCGGCCATTATCAAAGGATAGCCAGTATACGGTCATGCGGCAAAATCCGTATTCTAAAAAAGAAGCTATTGACCGCTTTCGCGGTTTAAAGACCAATATTAAGATCAATGGTCAGAACTATTCACTGGTTGTTGAAACGAATGTCGAAGAAACCGAAGAAACCGTTGCTTATATTGCTATGGTTACGCTACTGTTTTTCCTGATCCTGGTGGTAGGTTTCTGGATATTGAACAGAAGACTTTCCAAAAAATTATGGCAACCTTTTCAGAATACTTTGCAGAAATTAAAATCTTTTCAATTAAACAGTCAAAAACAAATTCAGTTTCAGGATACCGATACCATAGAATTTGCTGAATTGAATGCAACGCTGGACAAACTGCTTCAACATAGTATCATCACTTACAAGAATCAAAAGGAATTTACAGAAAACGCTTCCCATGAGCTGCAAACACCGTTAGCGATCCTGAAAAATAAACTGGATATTTTGCTGCAAAGTGATGACCTGACTGAAAGGCAATATCATATCGCAGAAGAGATGAATAAAGCATTAATAAGAAGCTCGAGAATAAACAAGAATCTCTTATTGCTTGCAAAAATTGAAAACAGTCAGTTCGATAATTCTGAGCTTATCAGGTTTGATACCATAGTGCTTCAAAGTATGGATGCTTTGCAGGAGCATTTTAAAGAGAAAAAAATAGATGTAAGTGCTGAAATTTATTCAAATGTTGAAGTAAAAGGCAACGGCAGCTTAACCGAGGTGTTGATCAATAACCTTTTAATCAATGCCATCCGCCATACTTCGCCGGGAGGCTCCATAAGAATAATATTATCAAAATCCGGCTTTGAAGTTTCCAATTCAGGAGAACAATCTCTCAACGCTGATTTATTATTTAAAAGATTTTCAAGAATGTCAGCCGATAATCGTGGTAGCGGTTTGGGGCTTTCAATTGTTCAGGAAATATGCAAACTTCAGCGTTGGACAGTGAAGTACAACTTTGAGCATAACGAGCATACATTTTCAGTAACGTTTTAAAAAATTAAAAGATGTCGCATTTTCCTGCCTTATAGGAAGTTGCTTCATTATTAACTAAAGGGTATGGCAGCTATAGATGCTGGCATTGCCACGGATCATTATCGCTCCCGATCGCCCCGGCATGTATCTCCACGCGCCAGAAAGGTGAGACTGCACTTATTTTCTTTTGTAAAATGAAAGATTCGATATTGCCTCCGGATAGTCTCTTGTTTCTGAATTCGTATAATATCCACGGCCGTCAACCACAAAGCAGATACCTTCTCCCTGGTGTTCATTCCCGGCATAGGAGGCGGTTAGGGGGGCTGTTTGTAATGCATCGGCGATGCTCTTTTCCGGATTGCGCGACCAATACCATATTTGCGACTTATTGCGTAGTAAGATCTCTTTTCCATCCGGGCTAATATTGCCGGAAGTAAGCAAATCAAAAAAACGCATATCTAGAACCGGTTCCAGGGTTGTTACAGAGGTTCCGGATTGCGGGTAAACAGCCTTGTATAATGTGCTTCGATTGACTCCCTAACGACACTCCCGAAACACGCTGCAATACATTGGCAATTGTAACATCGGGCGATTGTAAAGTGGCATTTGCAGAAATTAAAGTGTGGCTCCAATCAGCAGTTCGCCGGTTGCTATATCTCTTATTTGACCTTTTACAATGTAGCCATGTTGTTGACCCATACAATTTAAACAAACCCCCAATGCAAATACACAAAGCAGATAATTCAAACGTCGCATAAGAAAATTTCCGCGAAATAATTAATTTACTGCTACATCAAAAAAAGCTCAACAAAGACATAATAATTTTTTAACGCTCTACAGAATCTTTACAGAAAGAAATAATATTCTGTTAATAGGGTTCCTGAATTATATACATAGCTTTAGATGGTTTCATCCCTAAAAGATCGCTATGGATACCCCAATTACACAGAAGATTCCAATGCACTGGCTTGCCCGAGACAATATGAACGGCAAAGTCCGCCACTCAAAAATTCAGAATTCCTCCAAATTGACCTGGTATCTTACCTGGTATCAAGAAGTATAACATGGATGGCAGAAAAAATTCGGCATTTTTTTGCAAATGGAAAAGCTTATCAACCTTTATGAATACAAATACTATTAAAAATTATTCACGGCTTAAGACATCACTGTTCTGTTTACCTGCTTTTTTACTATCTGCAATTGTTTTATTCCTGTATAGCCAGGATGCACTGTCCGTGAATCATTATATACAAATTCAAAAAAGCAGCTTTTTTTCTTTAAATCATTACTTGGGGCAGTATCCCGGTCTTCAATTTAATCTTACTCAGTTTGGAGATTGTCTGATTTCTTTGTCACTCTTAAGTATTTTCATTGTGTATGCTCCAAAAATCTGGGAATCTTTAATATCAGCTTTGCTGGTTTCATTTCTGTTTTCTAGTGTATTGAAAAATATATTTGCAGTACCGCGACCTGCAGCAGTGTTTGATAGTAATAGTTTTATAATTGTAGGGGAAAAATTGTCCGGATTCAACAGCCTGCCTTCCGGGCACTCGGTTACTGTATTTACTGTACTCACAGTACTGCTGTTTGGATTGACGCCTCAAAAGTTGAAATATAAAATAACATGGTTTCTTTTGGTGGTTATTACAGGATTGATGCTTGCGCTTACAAGAGTAGGTGTAGGTGCACATTATCCGATTGATGTTATTGTAGGCTGTATTATCGGGTATATTTCCGCGCTTTTAGGTATTTTTATCAGCCGCGAATATAAAATCTGTAGCTGGGTTAATGATAAAAAATATTATCTACTTTTTATTGTAATGTTCATTGCCTGTTGTGTTCTATTAATTTATAGAATAATGAAGGAAGATCTGATAATATTTTATTTATCGCTCGCCAGCTTAATTATTTCGCTGTATAAAACTATCAATGTCTATGCTAAAAATATTAAAAAATGAATTACAGGTAACCCGTTTTGTCATATTAATGAGTTTTCTGAATTTTTTATTCTTCCATTTTCCCTTTTTTTCTTTTGCTTTTAATAATATAGATCATAAAAGTTTTAGCGGCATCATCGCCATTATAAGTTTAATAATTTTAATGCTGGTTGTAAATGCTTTTGCTTTTTACCTGATATTTTTTCTCTCCCGGTTTGTTGGAAAATTTTTACTGGTCTTATTTTTTATTATCAACGCAATTGCCGTTTATTTTATTAATACCTACAATGTTATAATAGATGAAAGTATGATTGGTAATGTGATCAATACCAATTACGAAGAAGCCAGCAGTTTCTTTTCAATAAAATTGATTTTATACATTATTCTGCTTGGCGTTATCCCCGGTATTTACATCATTAAAATGAAAATAATAAACGTAACATTGAAGAGATTTTTGATCACTTCTTCCCTTACTTTATTATTTATCGCCATACTGGCATTTGCGAATGCGAGCCACTGGTTATGGATTGATAAAAATTCAAAGCAATTAGGCGGGCTTGCCATGCCCTGGTCTTATTCCGTAAACATTTCGCTTTATTACATCCATCAGCATCAGAAAAATAAAAAGGAAATTTTATTACCGGATGCCACTATAAAAGACAATGAAAAATCGGTTGTTGTTTTAGTTATAGGAGAGTCCGCAAGAAAGCAAAATTTTTCTTTGTATGGATATGGAAGAAACACGAATTCGCTGCTTTCCAAAACACAAAATGTATTCCATTTTGACGCCACTTCCTGTGCCACATATACTACAGCGGGCGTAAAATGTATTTTAGAGCATGCCAATACCGATGATCTGTATGAGATTTTACCCAATTATTTATACAGGAATAATGTAGAAGTTATTTGGAGAACCACAAATTGGGGCGAGCCTCCTGTTCATATCAAAAATTATCAAAACAAAGATGCCTTAATGCTAAATTGCAAAGGAGAAGGTTGCAATTACGATGAGGTTCTTTTAAACGGACTAAAAGACCAAATATTAGCCAGTAAAAAAAATAAAGTACTGGTTATATTACACACAAGTATAAGTCATGGACCTACATATAGTAAGAAATACCCTCCTCAGTTTGAAACTTTTAAACCAGTTTGCAATAGTGTTGAATTGGGAAATTGTTCCCAGGAGGAACTGATCAATGCATATGATAATACGATTGTCTACACGGATTATTTTTTGCACAATGTAATTGAAGATTTAAAACAATTAAAAGAGTATAAAAGTGCAATGCTTTTTGTTTCAGACCATGGAGAATCTTTGGGAGAAAAAAATCTATATATGCATGGATTACCTTTAAGCATTGCTCCTAAAGAACAATATGAGATCCCTTTTATTGTTTGGACATCCGATAATTCAAAACAACTCAAGCCCAATAAAACATTGTCTCAAAACCACGTGTTTCATAGTGTTTTAAATTTCTTAAGCGTACAAAGCCCTGTTTATGATGAGGAAATGAACATTTTTAAATAGGGGGCTAAAGGATATAGCCTGGCAGTGTTTTAGCTTAACGCAGTAACTGAAATATCATTTCAAAATTTCTTCTAAATCAGGTTACAATTTCGCCTTGTAAATTTCAAGGCTTAAATCATGTCTAACAAACATTTTATTCTCCTGTTACTTTTAATATTGTCTGTAGCTCATTCTTTAGCGCAGGCGCCGTTTGTTATCATCTCCGGTATTGTAAAGAATAAGGCTGATAAATCCGCTATACTTTATGCAAATGTTATAGTGAAGAGCGAAAAAGACAGCGCTTTTGTCGCGGGGACTGTTACCAATGAAGAAGGAAGGTTCTCTGTTGAAAATATCAAACCGGGTAACTATCTTTTAGCAGTTTCATTTACCGGATTTGAAGCTAAAGAGCAGTCTTTATTTATCGGAACTCTTTCAGCCTTTTTGGATATTCCCGTTATTGAGCTGGATGAAAAATCAACAGTTTTAGAAGGCGTTACCATTACGGCAAAAACAAGCGATATAAGCAGCAGGCTGGATAAGAAAACTTATTCCGTTGGAGATAATATCAGCCAGAGCGGCAGTTCTATTTTACAAAGTATGCAAAACCTTCCCGGTATTACCGTGCAGGATGGTAAAGTACAATTAAGAGGTAATGACAAGGTAACCATATTAATAGATGGAAAGCAAACCGCGTTAACAGGCTTTGGCAGTCAAACGGGTTTAGATAACCTTCCTGCATCTGCCATTGATAAAATTGAGATCATCAATAACCCTTCTTCAAAATATGATGCTAATGGTAATGCAGGTATCATTAATATCATCATGAAGAAGAACAAGCAAAACGGATTGAATGGTAAGATTGGTTTTACTACGGGGTTAGGTTCGCTATGGGTAAGGAAAGAAAACCTGCCTACCATCAGACCGCAATATACTTTTACACCAAAGATCAATCCTTCTTTATCGCTTAATTACAGAAAAGATAAAGTAAATATCTTTCTGCAGGCAGATAATCTATACACGCATACATTAAACAAAAACGAGTTTGTGACCCGAAACTATGACGACGGAGCTGTTGTCAACTCTCAATTGAAGAGGAACAGGAATACCAATTTCCTTACCACCAAGGCGGGCGTTGACTGGAATATTGATCAGCAAAACACTTTAACAGTATCAGGGATGTACGGGAGTGAAAAGATCATTGACCGGGGCGATCAGCCCTTTTTTAACAGTGATCACTCTCAACGATTACGTCTTTGGCAGTTCCTGGAAGATGAGCTGAAAACTACAGTAATGTCTACAGCCGCTTACCAGCATAAGTTCAAAGAAGCGGGGCATTTGCTGAATGTAGGTTTTAATTATACCTTCCACCGGGAAGATGAAAAATATTTTTATGATAACTATCTGCCGTCATCCAAAGGTACAGACGCTTTCAAACTAATATCTGACGAGCAGGTGTATGATTTTAATATAGATTATATAAGACCTCTGAAATATGGCCGGGTTGAAACCGGCATTAAGCTCCGCGACAGGCGTATACCTACCAATATGAACTTTATTCCGGGTGAAAATTCGGTACTGGACATTGACGCCGGCGGCTGGGCCACTTATAAAGAATTGATACCGGCCTTATACGGCAACTATGTTTTCGAAAATAAAAAATGGGAGACTGAGCTGGGGTTGCGTTTGGAGTATGTAAGAATCCAATATGACGTAAATCCAGATCACAGCACTTATAAAAGTGATGGCTACAATTACACCCAGCCCTTCCCTAACCTGAGGTTAGCCTTTAAGTTAAATAATAACAACAAGATTTCAGTATTCTATAATCGAAGGGTGGACAGACCCAATGAAGTGGACATCCGTATTTTTCCTAAATACGATGATGCGGAAATTATCAAAGTAGGAAACCCGGCATTGCGTCCGCAGTTTACCAATTCCATAGAGTTAGGTTATAAAAATAATTGGAATAATGGCTACTTCTATTCCGCATTGTATCACCGTTTTGCAGACGGAACCATTACGAGAATTTCAAGTATTGTTCCGGGAAGCACACTGGTATATGCCATATTTCAAAATGCAGGCAAGAGTTATAACACAGGTATGGAAGCTATTTTGAATCAAAAGGTTTCCGCTATATATTCCTTTAATATTAACGGGAACATTTACAGAAATCAGATAAATGCGTTCACTGTAAGGAATTTGTATCCGGAACCTAATACCTTCTCCGCGGAAAAGCAAACGGTTATTTCAGGTAACCTGAAACTGAACAATACATTCCGTTTTGCAAAAAGCTGGGATGCACAACTGACAGCCGTGTATTTAGCGCCTGACATTATACCGCAAGGAAAAATCCTGACAAGGTTTTCGATAGATGCAGGATTAAAGAGATCAATTCAAAAAGGTAAAGGCGAGATTTTCTTCAATGCTACTGATTTGCTGAATACAATGGTTATAAGAAGACAGGTACAGGGTATGGGATTCAGCTATACCAGCGATGATTATTACGAAACGCAGGTGATCCGGCTGGGATACAGCTATAAGTTATGAAAAGGCTATGGGTATGAGCTATGATTCACAAAAGCACTACTCGGTATGCAGATCTTTTGCAGGATTTGCAGTTGCCGCCCTCCAGGTTTGGGAAATAATTGTTGTTAATCCTATACAAAGCAAAAAAGCAAAGCATAATGCTGCTGAGAGCAAGCTGTCATTGGTTCTTATAACAAAGTTTTGGAGAAAAAGGTGCCCTGCCAGAAACCCAAGCGGAACCGCTATAAAGCCGGCAATAAAAATCAGTTTTATAAACCTGCGGGATAACATGTTTATAAGCTGTTTTTCCGTAGCCCCGATGATTTTCCGTATGCTGATCTCTTTACGTTTTACCTGTACGGTATAGGTAACCAAACCAAGTAACCCCAACGTGGCTATAGCTGTTGCAATAAAAGCAAGATAACCCAGCAGCGATACTGTAGCTGTTTGGTCATTGGCGCGTTGCAGGTCCTCATCAAGCCAGGAAGGCTGTACTGTAATACCGTGAAGAGAGGTTTGCAGCGTTGCAGCTACTTTCTGGGCTATCGCCTGCCTGTCTACATTGTTCCCGACTGAGATATACAAAAAATTACAGGCATCCTTCGATGTTCTGAAGGCAAGCGGGAATACAGGAAACCCAGGGCTTTCGTAATTGAAATTTTTCAGCACTCCGGCAATCCGCATTTGTGTTGTATCACTGGTTTTTATAAGCTGCCCTATCGCTTTTCTATAATCTTTAAACCCCAAACCAATAGCAGCCTGCTCGTTGATAAGGATATCTTCAATGACAGATGCAGTTCCTTTTGTTTGGAAATTATTGCCAGCTAATATTTTTAATTGCATTACAGAAATGAAACCGGGGTCGGTAAAATAATATTGCAGCTTTAATGACTTTTGTGGATCGTCTGTCCATGCCGGCATTGTCATTCCGCCAAACCTTTTAGAAATTTCGGCAGACATCGCCGCCGATGAACGTATGCCCGCAATGCCATTAATCTCCGGGACAGCACGTTCAGCTTTTATACCATTCAGGGGCACAACCATAATATTGTCTTTGGCAAAGCCCCTGTCAACTTTCCCCATAAAAGAAAACTGCCGGTAGAATGTCAACAGAAAAATGATGATAAAAAGAGAAAGGCTGTATTGAAAAACGATCAGCGTTTTCTGAATACTTACTTTACCCATGATCTTTGCCGTTGTAAGGTTTTTCATTACCCGTAACGGCGTAAATGAAGAGAGTATCCATGCCGGGGCAATGCCTGCAAGCAAGCCTGCAAATAATCCGAAGGCAATTGTGTATATCACAAACGGGCTATTATACGTGAAAGCGGAAGGAATAAACTCATATTCATCATTGAAAGGAGCATATCTCACAATGAAAGATAAAAATATCCATGCCAGGCAAAGTGCCAGCAACGATAACAATAATGCTTCGATAACATACTGAACAAAAACATGTATACGCTTTGCCCCTGCAATTTTCCTGATCCCTACTTCTTTGGCACGGCTTAATGCCCTGGCAACAGTAAGATTGGTATAATTAAAACAGGCTGCCAGCAGAATGACAGCCGCTATGATTATTTCAGCAATAATTTTCCCCCACGGACTGACGCCGTTCATCTCGTTCCCCAGCATTTCTCCCGACGGGCTGATCTTGTCAAACTCCTGGGTGGTAAATGTAATTTCTCCATCAGTATTGTTTTTATTTAATGTAGCGGCAAAATCTGCAAGCTGTGCATTTATCCTGTTTTTGTTTTCTCGGGGAGTAGCCTTAATAAAAGTATATGCGGCATTCAGCGCAAACCAATCTGATGATTTTGCAGCAAGGGTTTTCCTGTCTTCCATCTGTTTCACGCTGCTCCAGGAAGCAAATGCGTCATAATCAAAATGAGTTTTGGACGGCGGATCATTCAATACCCCGGTAACCATAAAAGTTTCACCGGTTTCAAGAATAAGCAATTTTCCAAGCGGTTCTTCATTTCCAAAATATTTTTTCGCCGCTGTTTGTGAGATAACTACGGTATTGGGCTCCTTTAATGCTGTTGAAGGATTGCCAGCCCAGAACGTAAATCCGAATATGTCAAAAAAAGAAGGTTCTGTGAAAGCTCCGTTCAGGTAAAATTCTTTACCATCAACTTTTATTTTTCCGCCCAATGCGGGATAGACATTCACTACAGCCCGGATGTCTTTAAAATTGTCAGCGATCTGTTGCCTGAGCGGCAGGGATGTTGTGGCCATCTTCCACTGCTCTCCCGATTTTTTATGATACAAACTGATGATCCTGAAAATGCTTCCTGATTGGGGGTGAAAGTTATCGTACGACAGATCCTGCTGCATCCTGATCATGACCATCATTCCCACGGTCATGGCCAGCCCAAGCCCGAAAACATTAATAAAAGTGATCAGGCGGTTTTTGCTAAATACTCTGAAAGCTACCTTGAAATAATTCTTAAACATGTGTGTTCAATTCGTTGGTGATTCCGGGTAAATACCATGCCAATACAACAAACAATTAATAATCAATCACTTTTACTTTTTAGTGATATCAGGGATGTCCGGTTTTGCAACACCTTGTGTTCAATTGTGTAACAATTATACATCCCGCCAACTGTATTTAATACGACGCTCGCGAACAATAGACACAAGGCTCTATTCCTGTCTTATATTCTGCGTTGAATTGGACGGAGCGGTTTGAATATAGGGTTCCGAACCCCGGAACCTGTTGACTTTTCCGGGATTTCCTGCCCCGGACTTTTAAGCTGACCTATACCCGCAGTTTTGAAAAGCAAAAGCTTAAAGCCGCCCGTAGCAGAACTACCGGAGCGGAAGATGAGCAGGAGCGGGTGAAGTATTGACAATGGATTTTTAATATCTTCATTCGGTATTTGTACCGGCAGACACATCAAGTAAAACAATATGGACATAAAAAGAAAATCCGCTTTCAAAGACGAAAAGAAAGACTTCCAATATCTTGAAAACTGGGTAAACCGGTTAGAACATGCTAATGGCAGACAATACGAGAGAATCGGGATAAAAACAGCATTAGGAAAAACGCACGTTTGGGGGATTAATACAAAAACCGGGTCAGAAACATTAGTCATTTTTCCGGGGGCAAGAACAACTTCGCTTTTCTGGGATTTTGATAAAGGCCTGGATAATCTGAATGTTAAACTCCGGATTTTTTTGATAGAAACAAACGGTCTTCCCAATTTCAGTGATGGCGGTACTCCCGGCATCAGATCATTAGATTACGGGCATTGGGCAAATGAAGTTTTGGAGAAATTAGAAATCAACAAGGCTTTTATAGCAGGTGCATCGTTTGGAGGGCTGGTCTGTATGAAATTGGGAATTACTAATCCTGACAAAATTAAAGCCGCCTTTCTTCTAAGCCCGGGATGTTTGCAACCATTTTCGATGAAGTTAAGCAACCTTTATTACAACCTTCTGCCAATAATAAAACCCACCGAAAAGAACGTTCTTACATTTTTGAATAAAGCTGTTTTTTCAAAACCTGATCATCAATTGTCAGCAGAAGCTGAAAAGCTGATCACGGATTATGAAGTCTTCGCTATCAGTCGCTATAACGATAAGACAGAAAGACCATATTATATGGACAAACAATTGGCAGAAGTTAAAGCAGACACCTATCTCCTTGAGGGCGATAAGGATCTGCTGTTTCCTTTTCAGAAATCAATTGACAATGCAAAAAAACATATAAAGACATTAAAAGAAATAAAAGTCTTTGAAAATGTTGGACACGGAATAGAAACATACGGCAAAGCAATGAATTATATCGGAGAGAAAATAAAAAATAAGTTGCTTCAGGTTTCAGGGATTCGTTTTTAAAATCCATAGGAATATAAATAAGCCTCAGAACCTTCTAAAATAAAATTCTAAAAAATTTTATTGATATTGCAACTTTTTTTTGACTTAGGGGAATGCAAAGAATATGATTAAGCAAAAATGGTGGAAGCTTATCTGTATATTGTTACTTGCTGTAACTTTTGTTGCCGGATTCCTGATGGATGTGCCTGACAAGCATACACTTCATGAAACTATCCGAAATTATTTTTTTCATCCTGCCTTATGGGTGGTAATGATGGTGCTGTTTACTACATCGGTCGTTAATTCAGTCTTCTTTCTACGTACCGGCAGATTAATTAATGATATAAGAGCTGAACAATACGCGAAAACGGGGCTTTTATTTGGGTTATTAGGATTATTCACCGGGATGGTCTGGGCTAAATATACCTGGGGAGCTTTCTGGAGTGGAGATCCTAAACAGATCGGCACTGCTGTAGGATTACTTACTTATTTCGCTTATTTTATTTTAAGAGCTGCCGTGCAGGATGATACCGGAAGGGCAAGGATTGCTGCCGTGTATAATATTTTTGCCTATGTTATGCTCTTCCCTACACTGTTTATCATTCCGCGCATGGTAGAAAGTCTCCATCCTGGCTCACAAGGAAACCCGTTGATCAATCCCAACGATATTGAACCTCGGATGTTTATGTTATTATGGTGCATTGCATTACCGGGATACTCTTTGCTTGGAATATGGATCACCACACTGCTGATCCGCATCAAAAAAATTACAGACAAAAATATATTATGAGTAAGCGGATCGTGCCCATCTTATTAATCATCTTTTCATTAGCCCTGTCCAATTATGCTTATTGTCAGCAGCAATCATTTCACAATAATGCAAATGAAAACCTCCGGCTTTCGCCGCACCAAATTCATTATATTGCTGCGGTAATAGTATTAGTTGTGTTAACTTTATTGGCATTTTACCTTTTCGGGGTTGAAAGGCGGATTTCAGAACTTGAAGATGAGCATCATAAATAAAAGAGTGTGCTTTAAAGCTCCTGCATTAAGCTAATAAAATACTGCTCTGATACCAGGAACTACCGACGGTAATTTTATTGCTAATTCCCTCAATTGCCACTGGCAGATCAATTATCTTTTTTATACAATAACGCCTGTTCCATAGTGCTGTGATTCTCCCGCGTAAGGGCACATTTCAAATTTTCCTGCTTTAAACAGAAATTCAAAATTAATTCAAAATTGCCCTTTTGTTTTGTGCCGGACTTTCCAAGTAATATAAAAAAGGCGGATTAATATTGGATGAAAACAAAACCCAATCTAAACCAGAAGCGACACGAGGTTAATATTGTGTCAACATCCTTATTTTCAATTTTTTTTCACAAGGGAACTGGTCCCTTTTCGATTCATTACCGGTATCCCAAAAATTTCCCTCTCGTGCTTTTTCTGGTGGGCAGAGGATCTGCAATCTTTGTAAAAACAGGGTGTTCCCCACTCCCGGTAAGAGTGCACACCAACAGATCCCAGCTTTTCTTTGAAAGAGGGATCAATCCAAAGCTCTCTTTTAACGGAACTGAAAAATGGGAGTTTTTTGAAATAAGACTATCAGCTTCCTTACTGGGTGACCTGCCGGTTTCTTTATCTCCTACATGGGATTTGTTTATGAAAAACGTAACTAAACGTAAGCCAGCTATATTATCTACCTCAAATCTATACTATAGGGCAGCTCTTAAAGATATTTCTTACGCACTTTTAAGTGAGCAATTTACGGAGCCTTCGCTACAGGAAAAATATTTCGGACTTAAGATAAAGGAAATGCTACTGTACCTGGTACATGAATTACTGTCACCTGCAGAAACAAAGACCAGGCTGTATAAGAAGCATAATACACTTGCGCTTAAGGCAAAGCAAATACTTGATAAAGCAAAAACAAGCAGAGCCTTTACGCTTCAGACACTGGCTGAAAGCCTGGGAACTAACGAAACAACCTTAAAGCAGGCTTTTAAAAAAACAACCGGTACTACAATTTATCAATATTATTTGCATAAACAAATGCTGGCTGCCAAAAAATTACTGAATGAAGGATACCCCGTTACAGAGGTAGCATTAAAAGTCGGTTATAGTGCCATAGGGCACTTTTCTTATCAATTCAAACAACAATTTGGTATAAGTCCGAAAAATTTCAGGGCTTAGTCCTGGATAAGCTAAACCGTTTCTCCTCCTTTATTAGTACTGGTGTTAAGTTGTCAGCATTTCAGCCGGGAGTATTTTGACCTTATTTATAGTGGACTTTTTCTATTTACGCTTTCAGCCAATAGCTATTACAGTACGGAAAGCTCGTTGCCAGCAGACATGCTATAAAATAAAGTAGTTTTGAAAATGTTCCAAACTGATCATGGAAAAGCAATGCAGGAAGTAGAAGAAAATACATACGAATAGATATAGGGAGCTTAAAAACAATTGCTATTTTAGTATTGCATTACAGTTGTAGCCTGTTTCTTCCTGCTCATATGACTACATACCTTTCTTTCCGCGCCCCATCTTACCTTGGATATTTTCTAAATAGTGTTTAGCCAATCTTTTGAAAAAAGCAGGGCTGGTTTTATTGTCACTCTTCTTTTGCTTTAATCCAATTAAATTATTGAAACCTTTTCGGTATAGCACTCGGTGAGTGCAGTTATGGTATGCCGGATGTTGCTGAAAGAGCGAAGCCGTAAGAAATCAAAATTCTAATAACCGGAAGAAGCAATTACAGTATACCGCATTAAGCGCAGGTTGGTTTTGGAACAGCCGTTCCTCGAGTCAGCCCAGCCTCGATAATGACTACAATATTCATTGGCGATACAGCTTGTCTTTTGTGTTGATATACCGCTGCTGATTTTTTATACAAAATCAAAATAGCTTTACTTTTTACAAATACATTAAAATCCATTCCTGCATCCGTGGCTTTGTTGTATCCAAAAATCATCCCGCCGCACAGAACGCTGGAATTCGTGGCATAGAAAAAAATATGCGAGGTTGTTAAAAGCAAACTCCATTTAATCATTGACGGGTATACTATTAAACACCTTAATAATATTGGAGATTTCGCTTTTAAGAAGAGTAATGAATCTGGTCGAACCATCTGTCAATATTCTAGTTTCAACTTTTCTCCCATCATTCCAATTTTTGCATACTGCTTTGTGATCTTACCTATGTCAAACGTGAAACCTGCCAGCCGGCAGGCTGGTGTGAGAAGTGAAACATGTCTTTCACCTTTACCCTCTCACTTTTCACGATAACATACAGACATAATTGGCTTGACTTTAGCACCAGCAGAAAAACTGCGTCAACCGGCGGGAATTTTTATTATTTTCCCGCTTTCCTCCCGTTACTGTAATTTCGCGGCAAATTTTTCAGGTAATATGCCCCAGGTTTTATCGCACAGGCAATTGGCAGATATAGCAACAGCATTCGGTACTCCCGTATATGTATATCATGCGGAACGGATCACGGAACAGTACAACCTGCTGAAAGAGGCCTTCAGAGAGGTTAATGCTACTTTTTTTTATGCCTGCAAGGCGCTTACCAATATCAATATATTAAAGCATATCAAAAGTATTGGTTGCAATGCTGACTGCAGCTCGGTGAATGAGGTGCTGCTTGCGGTGGTAGCCGGTTTTCCCCCGGAAAATATCCTGTATACCTCCAGCAATATATCATTTGCAGAGATTGAAGCGGCAGAAGAGCTGGGGGTACATATTAATATTGACAGCCTTTCCAACCTCGAAAAATTCGGTAGAAAGTACGGGCACAGCTATCCCGTAGGCATAAGGCTGCGCCCCAATATCATGGCCGGGGGCAATCTCAAGATATCCACCGGGCACAATAAAAGCAAATTTGGTATTCCCCTCGAAGATATTGACAAGGTGCTGGCGCTCATGCAAGAAACAAACCTGCATATCCGCACGCTTCATATTCATACCGGCAGCGAAATAAAAGATGTGGAGGTGTTTGCAAAAGGCATTGAAGTACTGTTTAGTCTTGTGAACCATTTCCCTGATCTTAAGGTTGTTGACCTTGGCGGAGGATTCAAAGTGCCTTATGCACCGGGAGAGGAGGGTACGGATATCAAAGCCCTGGGAGCTAAAGTGGCTGAAGAATTCAGCAGCTTTGAAAAGCAATTTGGCCGGAAGCTGGAAGTATGGTTTGAGCCCGGTAAGTTCCTGGTGAGTGAAGCGGGGTACTTAATTACTTCTGTAAATGTGCTGAAACAATCCGGGGATATAAGGTTTGCCGGTGTAGACAGCGGGCTCAATCACCTGATACGCCCGATGTTCTATGGCGCCTATCACCATATCGAGAATATTTCAAACGACACAGGGCAGATGCTGCCTTATACTGTGGTAGGCAATATCTGTGAGACGGATACTTTTGCCGACAATCGTATGATCAGCGAGATCAGGGAAGACGATTATCTTGTGCTTTATAACGCAGGAGCCTATGGCATGGAAATGGCATCAAATTATAACTCCAGGTTCAGACCGGCTGAAGTGCTGGTAAAAAATAATAAGCCTGTCCTGATAAGGAGACGGGAAACATTGCAGGATATACTGAACACACAGGTAGTTGCTGCAGATTGATGTATATTCGCGATATTGCTTGTTCCTTTCAACCCCCTGCATGCATGAAAAGATCCGGACTGTTTTTATTGATCCTTATTATAACTGCTCACGCCGCCAATGCGCAGAAGGCTGCCGCGACAGTAGAAGTAATGGTGCAAGGGATAGATGAGGGACTGGTAGATATTCTTTTGCCTGTACAGCATTCCGTTTTCTGGGGAGCCTCCAGGGTGGATACCATTAAGGGAAAAAAGCCTCTGACGATCAAACTCACTGATGATCAGACGGGCTTTGTAAATATAATAGTAGTTGAAAGGGAAATCAGGCTTTTTGTACAAAAAGGTAACAATATAAAGATAACTATAGACGAAGACAACGAAGAAGAGCCGGTTACTATTAATGGCCCGAATAAAGACGGCCAGACGCTGCTGACTTCCGGGCAACTCTTATATCCGGGCAGCCTGCTTCCCCGGTATAAGCGCGACACCATTGCCACGATGCTTGAAAAGCATGTAGGGGATGATAAAGCGGTAAGGATGAATATTTTTAAGAAATTGTTTGATGAGCACAAGATTGACAAGCCTTTTTTTGATTTTATTAAGCTTACCCTTGACTACTACCACGCTTCTATCATTACCGAAGTGATCGCCAGTAAATATGAAGCCTCTGCTTTGCCTAAAGATAATCCCTTTTATAAAGCGCCTTTTTCCCCGGATTTCGGAGCATTATGGGAAGCGACCTACCGGCAGTATCCCGTTAATAATCCGGCAGCAATCTGTTCTTTTGGCTACAGCGACCGGTTCAATACCTATGCAGGCGATTACCTGAACAGTTACCTGAGCTGGCAGAAACAAAAATATGGCGCGGCACCATCCGTGTCAGATCCCGTGGCAAATATCAAAGAAACTGTACAACGGATACAGCACAACTTAAAGCCGCCTGTTGCGGAGTTTGTAGAGGCTGACCTGCTCTTTTCTGAGCTGAGCCTTGAAAAAAACTATGTTATACTGTCTGCCCTTTTTAATGATTTCAAAAAGAGGCATCCCAAAAGCGTATATATCCCATACATACAGCCACTGGCAGATAGAGCCATTGCTTATTATGAGAGAGTGAAGCAGGATTTTACCTCCGGCCAAAAGATCATTAAAGATTACAGGCTGATCAACTCTTTCAGGGAGCTGATATCCCACTTCAGGGGAAAACCGGTATATATTGAATTTTGGGCTACCTGGTGCTTCCCCTGCAAGGACCAGTTTGAGTATGAGCCCGGTCTCACCAAATTCCTTCAGAAGAATAATATTGAGCACCTGTTCATTTCTGTTGACAACGACAGGCAGGAAGCCGAATGGAAGGAGCTGATCAAATATTACAACCTCGAGGGCAGTCATATCAAAGCCAACCCCAGTCTTATAAAGGATCTTTCAAAGATCTTCTGGCAGGGAAAAGGGTATGCATTGCCGTTATATGCTATCATCGGCGCTTCAGGAAATATAATAGAGTTTGATGCCCTGAAGCCCGCAGACAGGAAGAAGCTTTACCAGCAGTTGAGCAGATAGGGAAGGGGGAATGGTGAGACGTGAGACGTCAAATGTGAGAAGTGAGAAATGAAGCTCCCTTCAGTTTAAAAGATATGCTCGACTACAGCGTTTTTACACCATCTCACCTTTCACCTCTCACGTTTCACTACCTCTCATCGTCGCTCGCCTGAAAAAGATGATTAGGATAATTAAGCGGATCCTGGTGCAGGATATCGCACAATGCTTTATACAGGTCGGGATAATGCAGCTGAAGCCTGTCGGGGCTTTTAAAATATATTTCTATGCTTTCCGCCCAAAACTCCTGGAAGTCTTTGATGGCATATTCTGAATACAGCCCGATGGTCACTACTTTTTCTACATGGTATACTTTATCGCCTATTGCATTGAACTTCTGGAATGCATCTTTAAAATCTTTGTCCACATACAGCTCCGTTTCAAAATTCTGGTAATAGAGCGCATGGGCCATTTCATGCAGCCCCACGTTCTGCAGATCATATTTGTTTTTGTAGCCTTCCAGGAACTGTTTCCACGCGATATTAATAGTGTTGCCGGTTACATTCCCGATCAGTATGCGGAAAGGCTCCAGCCCTACAAAAGCTTCGGGAAAGACCTGGATGATGTTAAAATGCGATAAAAGGTATTTTCTTAAGCCGAAAGTGAGCTGTATGGCAGACGCACTGATGAGGATAGGCATCTCGCGGTAGCCTTTTTTGGCATGAATAATAAAGATTTTATTATCAATGAATTTCCTGAGCCGTGAGATAAACTTTTCCCGGTCTACATCCAAAAGCCTGTTGTAGTATTGAAAATGTTTGGTGAGTACTGCATGGAACACTTCTGTAGAAAACTCCAGCTCGCTGCCGTTATATACCAGGGGACGGTCTATATGAGCATCTTCCTGAGCGATCTTATCATGCACAGGAAGATCTGTAGAATCTGTCAGCGTTTGTTTTTTTGTACGCGTCAGGTACCAGATAGCAGTAATAACTAATATGATAACGATTATCCAGATAAACATTCAGTAGCATCTCTCCAAATATAACGTATCAGTTACCCAATAAATTATCTTTACTCTCGTCATCCAGCAAATTCAGGTCTATGGAGTCCTGCCCGGCTATTCCCTCAATGGATCCGCGGATGTGCGCCGCATTTAACAAAACTTTCTCCAAATGCTTTTCACGCGATTTCCATATTTTTTCCATGGCATCCCGCTCTTTCTGAATGGAGAGCTTCATAGACAGGAACCCTTCCCTTATTGCCTTCCATTGTCCGGCAAACTCGTTGCCGGTGAGATAATTATAAAGCAGGTGCATCTTGTCGCCCCTGTTCTCCTGTGATTTTGCAGCCTGGTATATTTTGATAATACCATCCCGCAAAATATGCGCCAATGCTCTTACCTCGCCGAAGCTGCATATCCATACGCCCTCCTTTTCCCCAAACTGCTCCATATCCCTCGGCATCGACTGGGTAACGATCACGGCAATATCTGCGCCCGTTGCCCGCATATCCGTTTTCAACTTTTCAATCCAGTCTGCAGAAAAATGTTGTGTTCGCTTGCTTTCGTATATAATTTTCCCGCATTCCTGGCCAAACTGGTTGCGCACCACCTGGATGCAGTCAGCGCCTTTAGCGCCTTTACCCACTTCAGCCACATGGTCAAAGGGAAAGCTGTTGCGAAGCAGGTCCTCTATTAACAGTTCCTGTACTTCTCCCTGCATTTGCATAGACCCCTGCTCCGCCTTTCGCTTCATCTGGTCTACCAGCTTTTTCTGGTCTTCCAGTTGTTTTTCCATTTCTTTCATCCTGAGCTGGTATTCCGTTTCACGGGCGCTTATTTTCTGCTCTTCCAGCTTGCGCACTTCATCAGCGATTTTTTCTCTTTCTACCATCAGCGTTTTCTGCACCTGTATCTCCATTTCCTGCTCCCTGTTTTTGAGCTCCTGCTCTTTTTTCAGGTATTCCAGTTGCTTTGCCCTTGCATCCTGCAGCTTTAATTCATTGTCTTTATTCGCATCCTGCAGCAATCGCAACTGGTTTTCAAAATCTGCGTGGATGCTTTTACGTAAGTTTTCTTCCAGTGACTTTTGGAGCTTTAATTTCTCCTCTGCTAATTTTCCCGCATATTCCGCTTCTTTTTGCTGCGCCAGTTGTAGCAGCGCCTGCTCTTTCTTTGCAAACTCATCCTGCTTTTTCTGGAAATCCTCCGTCACTTTGCTGATATGCTCTTTCATTTTTTCGCGGAGATCTCTCTTATATTCTTCAGCAACTGCATCTTCCATCTGGAAAACATGATTGCAGTTGGGACATTTTACCTGCGTTGCCATCAATACAATATTTTCTGCAAGTTTACAAAACCCGTAAAATTTTGATATATTTATTCGCAGGGAAGGGGATAAGAGTTTCAGGTTACAAGTTTCAGGTTGCCGCCTTACACCTTATGCCCTATACCTTACACCTTATTCAAAAACCCTCACTATGCTTTCAAGACGGTTGCTTTTAAAAAAATCTTTTCTTCTTTCGTCGCTCATGCATACAGGTGTTTTTAAAACACTGATGGCTGCTTCATCAGCTATGGGAAGCAGCTTTAAAATAGGAGCATGCGACTGGTCGCTCGGGAAGGGCAGCAATATAGAGGCATTTGATGTTGCCAAAGCTGTGGGGGTAGACGGTATAATGGTTGATATGGGATCTGCTGAAAACGGGCTCCATATACGGCAGCCGGAAGTGCAGGCAGCCTATAAAAAAGCCGCGGCAGCCTCCGGCATCGCTATATCAAGCCTGGCAATGGGATTGTTTAACCGGGTGCCGTTCCATGAGAATGAGCATACGGTGGAATGGATAAAAGATACTATTACGACTGCAAAAAGCCTGGATGTTAAAGTGATCCTGCTTGCATTTTTCAATGCCAGTGATCTCCGCAATGATGATGCGCGGAAGGCTATTGCGGTAAAACACCTTAGCGCGGTAATGCCCGCTGCAGAAGCCGCCGGTATAACGCTGGGTATAGAGTCTTACCTTAATGCTGCGGAACACCTTGATATTATGCACAAAGTAGGCTCAAAAAACCTGAAAGTATATTATGATTTCCGTAATACGGCTGATGCCGGTCATGATACAGTAAAGGAATTTATTAAGCTCGGTCCCTCCAATATATGTGAGCTTCACATGAAGGAAAACGGGTACCTGCTGGATAAGGGAACAGTTAACTGGACCGATGTTGCAAAAGCTGTGTATGATACAGGATACAGGGGCGATCACTGGATGCAGATAGAAGGCGCTTTGCCCAAAGGTGCTGATATTGTGGAAAGCTACCGTCATAACCTTGCTTACTTACGCAAACTTTTCTATAAATGAAATTTCTTTCGGCTGCCTCCGTTACCTTTATGGCATTGCTGCTTTCCGGCGGCTGTACTTCTCCCGGTGAAAAGGCCAAGACTGATATCCCTTTTTATTTGCCCGATGATCTTGAAGCTACGCTGTGGGCCGAATCTCCCATGTTTTACAATCCTACCAATATTGACATAGATGCGAAAGGAAGGGTGTGGGTAACCGAAGCGGTGAACTACAGGAATTTTAATAATGATCCCACAAAGTTTTTTCATCATCCCAAGGGCGATCGTGTAATGATCCTGGAGGATACCAATAAAGACGGCATTGCGGATACGGCAAAACTGTTTGTTCAGGATACCAGTCTTGTATCGCCGCTTGGTATAGCAGTAATAGGTAATAAGGTGATAGTATCCTGCGCTCCCAACCTTATAATATATACCGATGAGAACGGAGACGATGTGCCGGATAAAAAAGAAATACTGCTCACCGGATTTGGAGGTAAAGATCATGACCATTCGCTGCACGCATTGTTCGGCGGACCTGACGGCAACTGGTATTTCAATACGGGCAATGCCGGCCCGCACATTGTAACCGATAAAAGCGGGTGGACGCTGCGTGCGGGAAGCGTATATGCGGGAGGAACACCCTACAACAGGAAGAATGAAGGCAATATGAAGAGTGATGACGGTCGTGTGTGGGTAGGAGGGCTTGCGCTTGGTCTTCACCCGGATGGCACGGGACTGAAAGTGCTGGGGCATAATTTCAGGAATGCCTATGAGCTTACCATGGATTCCTACGGCAATATGTGGCAGAATGACAATGATGATGAAGTGGCTGCCTGCCGCACCTCATGGCTGGCGGAAGGCGGGAACGCAGGGTATTTCAGCACCGACGGTACAAGAACCTGGCAGGCTGACCAGCGGCCCGACCAGGATATATTTACGGCGCACTGGCACCAGCAGGATCCCGGTATCATGCCTGTTGGCGACAGGAGCGGGGCAGGGGCGCCAACAGGTATCGTGCTGAATGAGGGGGATGCGTTGGGTGAAGCCTACCGCGGCATGCTGCTTAGCGCCGATGCCGGCAGGAACGTGATTTTCGGCTATCATCCCCGGCGGGAAAAATCGGGATTTGTTCCCGGCGAAAAAACCAGCTTTATTACTTCGCTCAGCAGCGATAACCCAATGTATGTATGGAATGACAGCGCTGCCAACACACACAAGGAAAAATGGTTCCGCCCCAGCGATGTGGCTATAGGAACGGATGGCGCCATATATGTTGCAGACTGGTATGATCCCGTAGTGGGAGGGCACCAGATGAAAGATACAACAGGTTTCGGCAGGATATACCGCATTACCCCGAAAAATAAAACACTTGCTATACCTGCCATTGATCTCAGCAATATCAAAGGACAAATTGAAGCGCTTCGCAATCCTGCCATCAATGTGCGGTACCTTGCATTTGAAGCGCTGAAGCAACAGGGAGAAGCGGCAATAGCACCGGTGAAAGCGTTATTGAAAGATGCTAATCCCTATATACAGGCAAGAGCTATATGGCTGCTGGCACAGCTTGGGGCTAAAGGCATTGCTGAAACGGAAGCATTGCTGAAAAGTGATAACGATATGATACGCGCCACAGCTTTTAAAGCGCTGCGCATATCCGTTCCTGATATAATGCCTTATGCGCTGCAGTTGCAGCAGGATCCGTCGTCGCTGGTGCGCAGGGAAGTTGCCGTCGCCTTAAGGGATATTCCTTTCGATAAGTCGGGGCCTGTATTGATAGAACTTATCAAACAATATGATGGCGATGATAAGTGGTACCTGAATGCCTTAGCAGCGGCATGTGCCGGGCATGAAGAGCAATTATATCCGGAGATTGTGCAGTTGATGGCCGGGGATACAGGTCCCGGCAAATGGAATGCAAAGATGAGTGATATTGCCTGGGAGCTTCATCCTGTAGCTGCGCTCAATGACCTGGTGCTGCGTGCAGAAAGCGCCTCCCTGGATACGACAGCAAGAAAAAAATCGATTACGGCTATCGGGTTTATAAAAGATAAAAAAGCAGCGGAAGCGATGCTGTCTTTAAGCAAGAGCAAGCTGCCTGATGTAGCGGAAACGGCGGCATACTGGCTGGCATTCCGCCAGGGCAATGACTGGTATGACCTGCTGGATTGGGATAAAGCGGCTGTTAACACCGGCTACCAGCGGAAGCTCGCTGCCATGAAAGTAAAAATGCGTGGAATGCTCGATGAACATCTCGCGGCGGATGCGCGTAAGCGGCGGACAGTGGAATTGGCCCGGGATTCCATTGGCGGGCAGATGCTTATCGGGTTGGCAGCAGATCATAAATTGCCGGAGGCGCTGATCCCGGCAGTGGAAGAAAAGATTTTCAGTAATCCTGATCTTGCCGTACGGGTGCAGGCAGGAAAATACTTCCGGCAGCCGGGGGCGCAGAGCGCATTCAGCATAGGGGAAGTGGTTGCTTTGCGTGGGGACGCTGCCGGCGGGAAAAAAGTATTCGCAACGTATTGCGCCACCTGTCACCGCATAGGCAAAGATGGGAATGATATCGGCCCGGAGCTTACCAATATAGGAAAGAAGTTTGACAGGACTGCTTTACTGGACGCCATCATCAACCCGAGCGCCGCTATTCTCCTCGGGTATGAACCCTGGCTGGTCAATACCAGTGATGGCGCATCATACTTCGGCTTTATTGTCAGTGAGAACAAGCAATCCATAACTATTAAAGATGTTTCGGGGCAGCAACACAATATAGCGGTTAATAAAATTACCACACGCAAAAAGCAGGAAAAGAGCCTGATGCCTGAGCCTTCTGTAACCGGTCTTTCTGCGCAGCAATTGGCCGACGTAGCGGCTTACCTGGAACAGCGAGGGAAGTAATGTGCTATGGTTAGCATATTGTGCTGCGCCGGGGGGGAATGGGCAATAGTGAAAGGTGAGACGTGAAATATTTCACTTTTGACGTTTCTCATCTGACATTCAGCCTTTCACGTCTCTCTTCTCACATTTCTCGTCTGACACAGCAGGCGAGAAGCCTGATCATTACTTACTTATATCAGAATGAATATGCCAGCGCCAGCCCGTTTTTTGAAGACTGAAACCGCAAGCTGTTCCCGTATTGTTTCATTTTTCTGCTGCCTATTGCCCACAGTGGAATACCACCGCCTTCCATCCCTAGTCCGAATATGACACAAAGGATCCCGCCAAGGACTTTGCGATCACCTGCCGACAGTTGTGAATCATTATAATAATAGTCGTCTTCTTCTTTACTTCCGGAAGAGATCAGTACAATACCGGTTGCCAATAAGCCTGTTCCCACACTGGTAAGTACAATACCCGTATTCCGCATTCTTCTAAACCTTATATATTTCTTCTCGTTATAATTAGCTGATAAGTTTTCCTGAAAAGAATAACTGCTTACAGGCTGTTTTAAAAATTTTTGGGTAAATGTATACGACGACACCGGTTCCTGGGCATGAGCAAGGGTTGTGAACAGCAGGCACATAATTACACAAAAGAGCTGACGTTTTTTCATGTTTCAAAGTTTAGTGAGGTTAATGAGTGCAATTTATTGTTTTAAAGGTTTTTACGATCAATATCAGAACGCTTATTCTCTTTTTTTATTCTGTGTAATTTTATCCGGGTTATCTGTATTATAAACGCTCTCTATCAGCAAAGGCATTGCATCCGGTGAGTTTACTGCACGGCTCTGCAGGTGGTGCGTTCCCTGGTAGGAAAGAGGTGTAGACATGCTTGAACAAAGAGTGACTTATCTCCACGAAAATCCTGAGCGTGCCGGTTTTATTGAATTGGCAGAAAGCTGGAAATATAGCAGTGCAGCATATTATTACACAAGGTACCAAAAGGGATTACTGGAAATAGTAAGCATGTATTGATGAAAGATAAGTAAAAGCAAGACAGCAGGTCTGACTAAGCATCAAAAATTTGTGCAGTCGCATATACAATGATTAACTTTACAGGTTAACAATCATAATAATGAAAGAAGTAGTCATTGTATCTGCTGCACGTACGCCGATCGGAAGCTTTGGCGGAGCGCTTAAAGGAATATCTGCCACAAGACTTGGCGCTATTGCCATTAAAGGGGCATTACAGAAAGCCGGCATTGAGCCGGGAATGGTACAGGATGTACTGATGGGATGTGTGATACAGGCTAATCTTGGACAGGCGCCGGCAAGACAGGCTGCTAAATTTGCAGGGCTGCCTGATATTGTGAACTGCACTACAGTGAATAAGGTGTGCGCCAGCGGCATGAAATCCATTGCTTTTGCTGTGCAGAGCATTATGCTGGGCGATGCGGATATTGTAGTAGCCGGCGGTATGGAAAACATGAGCAATGTGCCGTTTTATGCAGATACTGTACGCTGGGGTAATAAATATGGCAATACGGGTCTGATTGATGGACTGGTGAAAGACGGGCTGACAGATGTATACGACGGGCAGGCAATGGGCAATGCGGCCGAGCTCTGCGCGAGGGAATACGGCATTTCGCGGCAGCAGCAGGATGATTTTGCCATACAAAGCTATGAGCGCAGCCAGGCTGCCTGGAACAACGGCGGGTTTGACAATGAAGTGATCCCCGTGGAAATACCGCAGCGTAAGGCAGATCCGCTGATGGTTGCAAAAGATGAAGAACCATTTAATGTAAAGTTTGACAAAATACCGACCCTTAGCCCTGCATTTCAGCGGGACGGTACCGTGACAGCCGCCAATGCTTCCACCCTGAACGACGGGGCTGCTGCACTGGTATTGATGAGCGGGGAAAAAGCCACGGCGTTGGGTATACAGCCTTTGGCCAGTATTGTATCGTATGCTGATGCGGAGCAGGCGCCGGAATGGTTCACCACCAGCCCTTCGCTTGCTGTTCCCAAAGCCATAAAAAAAGCAGGATTGAAAATGAGCGATATTGATTACTGGGAGATCAATGAAGCTTTTGCTGTAGTGGCTATTGAGAATGCGAGGCGGATGGAGCTTGATCCTGCACGGGTAAATGTGCACGGTGGGGCAGTATCGCTGGGACATCCTTTGGGAGCGAGCGGCGCCAGAATAATTGTTTCTTTACTGAATATCCTTCAAATCAATAATGCCCGGTATGGGGCCGCAGGAATATGCAACGGTGGCGGAGGGGCGAGCGCGATGGTGATAAGGAGGAAGGGATAAGGTATAAGGTCCAAACCTTACAATTACAGTTACAAGTTTATAGCTTATATTTTATATCTTACTCCTTATACCTTATCCCTGCGCCTTCCTCAAAAACATCTCATGCGATATACCTAAACCCGTTATTTTCCGTTCTTATCTGTTATATATCTAACACAAAATTTTCTTTATGAAAAGGACCTTTACTATTATTTTTTTTACGATTGCTATGTATACCGGTTATTCACAGAGTTTTATGCATGGCGCCGGCGTAGGTATATTTGTTGCTGACGCTCCGCTCACGAACGTGGCTGTAGGCGGTATGCTCACCTATTCTCCCCGGTTCAACTTCATGGAAAACGAATCCCTCTCCCTGTCGCTCGGCGTACCAATGAGCATTGGTTTTTCGGGTAGCTACAGTGTTTCTTATGATTCTTATTATGGAAGCTCGGAAAACAATACCCTCCGATTTATGTTCAACGCGCCTTTAATATTGAACCTGAATGTTGGCGCAGGCTCCACAAAAGAGAATGAACAGCGGTTTGGTTTTTTTGTAGGCGGAGGTTTCGGTTATCACTATGGCTCTTATGCGAAGGAGGTGAAAGTAGATGACTATGTGGATTATACAGAAGGATATGGGAACTCTTATGGTCCCGCAGGTAATATTGGAGCAAGGTTTGCTGTGGGTAGTCATCAAAAAAGCATCGAAGCCAGGTTGTCGTATATGAAAGCCGTGAGTGAAAGTAAGCTATCATTATTCGGTGTTGCAGCGCTGTTCAACTTCTAAAATATTTCTGCTATCATGCATCTTGCACTGCCTCCTCCGTTACTTTCAATAGTAGCAAGGGAAGAATGCAATATGCGGTTATATTGTTGTAGCTGGCTGATCTGGGCGGCAGTAAGTGAAGCATATGCACGGGAAGACATCACAAGCAGTTTTTCTCCCTGCCTGTTCTCAAGCTGCAGCATATTGCCGGCAAACTGCTCCATTTGTGCAGAAGATATGGGAATGATTGTTTTGCCTGAATGTTTAACAGTATTTGTAAGCATCATTTTTTGAGCATCCGAAGTAATGCTTTCCAGGCAGATCACTGCATAATTTTCTGCCACACACATCATTACATTGGTATGATATACCGGTATCCCTTTTTTGTCGTAAGCCTCAAAAAATACCGGGGTGTATTCCATTGCTTTGCAAAACGCAGCCAACGCCTTTTCACTGGTGCGCGGAGAAATACAAGCATAGGCAATATGATTGCTCCTGTCCAGCACCATGCTTCCTGTGCCTTCGAGAAAAAGATGCTCCTTTTCAAAACAGGTGAGGTCAATTACCTTTTGGATATGCAAGCGGGCCCTTAGCGCTTCAATCAATGCAGGCTTCCTTTCCCGCCTCCGGTTTTCGGCAAACATAGGATAGAGGCAAATAGTGTGATGATGATGGAATGATACCCAGTTGTTGGGGAAGACAGCATCCGGTGTGTAAGGTGCAGGCGTATCTTTCATCACCGTTACTTCTATACCATTGTCCTGTAACAGGGTAACAAGCTCTTCAAATTCCTGCAATGCTTTTTCCTGGACATGCCTGTCGTGGCTTTCCGACTGGAAAGCGTTATTCACTGCAGTTTCTGCATTAAAGCTGAAGCTGACCGGCTGTATCATTAATATATGTGAGGTGGTTTGCATGATGGATAAAGTAAATGCAGTATAGGATATTTCGGCTGTCAGGACTTATCTCTCAGCAACGGCATGCTCATACAGTGAAAACCGCCTCTTGCCCGGGAGAGCTCTGCGGAAGGCATCAATATCAGGGTATCCCGTAAGGTTGCCGGATCAGCTTTTCCTGCTTCCAGCCGGGCAATGAGCTCTTTTGCATGGATCACATGGAAGCCCTGCGCTTCGAATGCTTCTGTTGTTTTATTATTCCTGTCATAGCCTAATACCACACCTTCTTTGAGGGCGAGCAGGTTACAGGAGTCTGTCCATTGTTCCCTGGCGTCAAAGGGAAATTCATTATTGCCTGAATAAACAAATGCCGGTTTCTCCCTGCATTGCAGGTCGTTGACACTGATATCGGTGAGCAGGTCTTCAAGGTTGTCTATATGAACCGGGTTGCTGATATTGGCTTTATGAAATTGTATGATCTGCAGGGCATCTTCTTTTCGCGGGGTATTGAGTATACGCTGAACAGGGTCGGCATTCTCCTGGTGAATAGCGGTTTTTGAAAAATTGCCCAGCATTACCCACATATTTTTTTTCACCTGTGTAAATATGGTATCAATATGCATGTAATCCCGTTTACGCGGAATGCGTATTACGCTTACCTTTTCAGCCAGGCCTTTATCAAAAGCAATATGAATTACCTGGTAAGCCGCTTCCATGCTGGTACGCTCGCTAACGCCAACGAGCAAGTGATTTTCGCTCACTACCATTACGTCGCCGCCTTCAAGGGTTACTCTTTTGTCTTCGCTATCCGCGGGCATCAGGAAGTGGTGGTCTGCTTCCGCCAGTTCAATTATATTATTATAACAGGATGAAAATAAAGGATGGTTGAAGAAAATATATTTGGTAAGCAGGGCTTCTCTTATGCGGGCCGTTTTGGCCGGCTTGTTCAGCAGGATATGATCTTTTATCACGATGCCGATATCCCTTGTGAAAATAAAATTGGGTATAGGAGGAAAGATCATGGTCTTATCCGGAAGGCTGCCGGTAATGAAAATTTTTGCCAGTTGTGCAGCATGTATTCCCTGTAATTGCTTTTGCAGGACGTAGGAGCAATCTTCAATAGCGCATACACTGGCAGCCAGTTTGGCTTTTATGGTATGGTCTTCCAGTATATCAGCCAGAAGACTTTGCAGCTCTACTACTTTGTCAGAACCAAAAAAATGCTCATGATCGGGCTTATAGAAGTTGCGGTTGTTCGCAGGTTCATCAATATCCTTTAGTTTTCCCTTGATTTTTACTGGATCCAAAAAGTATAAGAGCAGCTTGGTATAGTGATCATATTCCCCGCGGCGGATCGTTTCCAGGTGAACAATATCTTCAAAAAGCCAGTCCTGCGCCTTGCTGGGCACCACTTTTCCCAACCCGCTGTCGGGAGTATGCACCAATACTCTTCTCAGGTATCCTGTTTCTGACGTTACTTCTATTTTTTGATCTGCATGCATAATCGAAAATAGCAACTGTAAATGTAGATAAAATATTTTCACGAAAAGGTGCAAAGAAAACAATAAACACTAAACGACAAATACTTCGTGAAACTTTGTGCCTCTGTGTCTTCGTGGTTCAAAAGGCTCGCGCAATTGTATTTAAGTTAACATTTCTTTTTAAACGCTTAGGAATAATATTTGTCTGAACATATTGTAACAAAATGTTCAGGTCATCGTTCATTTAAAAACACAAGCATTATGAACAAAGCAATTTTACTTCTTGCACTTCCTGTTATTATGTTCTCTTCCTGCAAAAAAGAAGTCACTGAAGTACGGCAGGTAGACCAGGCGTTCTCTGCCATTTACACCATTAATCCCGGCGACTGGACAACTTCAGACAACGGTAAGAGTTATTCAGTGAGCTTCGACGTGCCGGAGCTTGACAATATTATTTACCAGAATGGCGCCGTGCTGGTATATCTTTCCTTTGACGGTAATGCTTATTATGAAGCATTGCCACAGGTATTTGATGGCATTACTTATGGCGCTATTCATGGTGATGGGTTTGTAGGTGTGGATATGAGCGCATTGTCAGGCAACGCGATAGATCCTCCCCAAAAGCAGGTTCTTGCCAAAATAGTGCTTATTGATGCTACTAAACTTGCCCTTCACAAAGACATAAACCTTAAAGACCTTCAGCAGGTGGAGCGTGCGTTTAATATCAAATAAAATACAATACCGTTATCGTGAGAAGTGAGAGGGTAAATGTGAGAGAATGTTTCACGTCTCACCTTTCACGTTTGACACAGCACCAGAACCTCCACCATTTATTAAAACCACCAGTATTTAAAAAAATATTGGTGGTTTTTTTATGCAATTTCCTGTCTACTGCATCTTGTCTTTGTTCTTTGGGTTTTATTTAACAGTGTTGGAATGGGTTTTTGAAACTAAACTTATAGTTTTATTACTGAAACAGACCTGAGCTTTTTATGACTACCAAAAAGATACTGATATCAATAGGCGCGCTATTGATATTGTCAGCGACTGCCTATGCCTTCCTCTTCAGGAGCAAAGAAGTAAACAGAGATATTCTTGTTGACGTCAGAAAAAATGATTTTGAGGTAAATATTGTTACCACCGGAGAGCTCCGCTCCAAAAGCATGACCCGCATATCTGCTCCCACCAGGCTGCAGCAGCTTGGTATATACCAGATCAAAATTGCCGATATGGTGCCCGAAGGCTCTTTCGTTAAAGAGGGCGAGTTTGTGGTATCGCTTGATCCTTCTGATGTACAGACTAAAATAAAAGACCAGCAGCTGAATATTGATAAAAAAAATGCGGAGATCAAGCAGGCTTCTCTTGACACCATGATGGAACTCAGGACACTGCGCGATGAGATAGTGAACATGAAGTTTGACCTGCAGCAAAAGATCCTGGAAAAAGAGCAGTCGAAATATGAAGCTCCTGCGGAAATAAAAAGGGTAGAGCTGGAATATGAAAAAGCGCAACGTACTTTAAAGCAGAAGGAAGATAATTATAAAACAAAGCAGATACAGACACAGACCAAAATGCAGATACTGGGGTCCGACCTGAAGCAGTTGACCAACTATATGGATGGTCTCACCAGCATTCTAAGCCAGCTCACCATCTCTGCGCCTAAAAGCGGTATGCTGGTATATGATAAGAACTGGAATGGACAGAAGAAGACCGTGGGCACCCAGATCGAATTGTGGAATCCAACGCTTGCCACGCTGCCGGATCTTTCCCAGATGGAAGTGCTCACGTATGTGAACGAGGTGGATATTCAAAAAGTAAAGGTGGGACAGGCTGTTGATATCGGGCTCGATGCCGCTGCGGATAAAAAGCTTAAGGGAATAGTGAAAAGCGTTGCCAATATCGGTGAAGAAAAGCCCAACAGCGATGCCAAGGTGTTTGAAGTGCTGATAGATGTGCTTACCCAGGATCCTATTATCAAACCTGCAATGACGGTAAGCTGTAAGATATCGGCGGAAAAGTATAAAGAGGTATTGCAGGTGCCGCTTGAAGCTATCTACAATGATGCGAAAGGAAGCTTTGTGTTTAAACGTGCAGACGGATCAACGGTGAAGCAATATATAAAAGTATATGCCGTAAACGAAAGCAATGCGCTTATCAGCAACGGAGTGAAAGATGGCGACAGGGTGTACCACAACTTACCTTCAGATACTACCGGGCTTAAAATAATTATCCCGGATTCTACGAAGGAAATAAAACCCCAACAGCTCATCTCCATTGATACTGCCCGGGCAAAACAGCTAAAGGAGCAGGCGGGTAAAGAAAGCAAAACGCAGAGCGGAGATGGCGGTGGCGGGGTCATTATTGTTAATTGATATCAATGCTAACCTTATGTCAAAAGTGAAAAGTGAGACGTGAGATGTGGAAAGTTCGTTTCACCTCTCACGTCTCACGAAAATGAACAGCCATATTTTGATTGACTTAAAACCATCCTGATTCTCCTCCATGCAACTGCAAAGATTTATTTTAAACTTCAATATAGGCTTACAGGCCTTGTTCCAAAACAGGTTCAGGGCGATACTCACTTCGCTTGGTATTATATTCGGCGTTGCTTCGGTCATTGCCATGCTGGCGATAGGAAAGGGGGCTGAAAAAGAAATACTCGAACAGATCAAAGAAGTAGGATCCAATAATGTGATCATAAAATCAAAAACACCTGACCAGTCCAAAAAAGATCAGGATGAAAGCGCAGATGCTTCAGGCGGAACTGCGGCATCGGGCAACAGCCGGCAGGATAAGAAAAATTTTTCACCCGGCTTAAGTATTGGAGACGTTAATGATATTATGAAAAATATTAGTACGGTTAAATTCGCCAGCCCGGAAATAGAATTGCAAACACAGCTTTTATTCGACGGGCTCAATATGCCCGGTAAACTTATTGGCGTCAAAAACTATTATTTTGAGACAAGCAATGTGCAATTGTCGGAAGGAAATTTCTTTTCTGATGAACAGATGGAGAATGCACAACCGGTTTGTATCATCGGCAAGAATATCAAGTCGAAATTATTTGCGAATAAAAATCCTTTGGGGCAATACCTGAAATGCGGTAACAACTGGTTAAGGGTAGTCGGTGTTTTAGGCAGCAAAGACATTGCCGGTAAAGATGTGGAGAAGCTTTCCATACGCAACCTGAACAATGAAGTATATACTCCTATAAGCACCGTGCTGATCAGGTATAGCAACCGATCGCTGGTGACAGCCGACAAGATAAGGATGATGCGCTACCGCCGCAATGACGGTCCGTCTAATTATAACCAGCTCGACCGCATAGTGGTGCATGTAGATCAAAGCGAAATGATGATGCCTACGGTTGATATTCTCAGCAGGCTGCTCAGCCGGCGGCACCAGCAGGTGCAGGATTATGAAATTGTGGTGCCTGAGCTGCTGCTTAAGCAGGAACAAAAGACAAAAGCCCTGTTCAATGTAGTGCTGGCTATTATCGCATCCATATCCCTTATAGTAGGCGGTATCGGTATTATGAACATCATGCTGGCATCAGTGCTTGAACGTACCCGGGAAATAGGGCTGCGGCTGGCGCTGGGCGCTACTAAAAAAGACGTCATTATGCAGTTCCTGGGAGAAGCCGTCAGCATCAGTGTTACGGGCGGACTTATAGGCGTAATTCTTGGCGTAACGGCGAGCTCCACCATCAGGAATCTTACGGGTATTCAAACGATCATTTCCCCGGCTTCTATTGCAATTTCATTCACCATTTCCATAGCGGTAGGGTTGATATTCGGTATACTCCCGGCAAGGCGGGCTGCAAAAAGCGATCCCGTGGTATCCCTGCGTTCCGACTAGAGTTTAGTCAGGCAGATCGTTTATCGTGAAAAGTGAGACTTGCCTACCGGTTTACCTGCCGCAGGCATGGCAGGCAGGAGATAGAGGTGAAAGAATGTTTCTTGTCTCACATCTCACGTTTGACATTTGACGCAACATTAATAAACGCCTGCTGATTTTCCTTATGTGCAACATTTCTAACCATATAAAACCGATTACTTGAAAAAGATTTTTTGCTTCCTGGGCATATTTGGATGTATTGCCCTGTCTGTTTATGCACAGGAAAAAATGACATTGTCCTTACGGGAAGCTATCGGGGTGGCGAGGGGGCAAAGCCTGCTTTCCAGGCAGATCAAAGCCGATTACAGCAGCTATATGCACAGGTACCAGTCATTTAAAGCTTCTCTTCGCCCACAGTTGAGTTTGAACGGCACGCTGCCTTCTTATGACCGTTCTTTGCTGAATATCGTTCAGCCTGATGGTTCTTATAAAATACAATCCGTACGGCGCTCTTTTATCGGCAGCAACCTTGAGATCACTCAAAACATTTTCTGGACTGGAGGATATGTATATGCTTCCTCCGGCGCTAACTTATTTACGAACAAAGGGTCGGGACTCGACCAGCGCCAGTGGCAGACTTCTCCTTTTGTGATCGGCATCAACCAGCCGCTCAATTTATTCAACACGGTAAAATGGAATTTTGAGCAGGAAAAGCTGCGGATGAAAAGGGCGACCAAGCAACAGATAGAATTATATGAAAACCTTTCAGGGCAGATTGCCACTGCCTATTTTGACCTGTATGTATCGAAGATGGTGCTTAATAATGCAAAGCAGAATGAAACGATCAACGACACTTTATATAAAATATCCACCGGGCGCTTTAATGTGGGTAAAATTGCAGAGAATGAGCTGCTGCAGGTAGAATTACAACTGATGAATGCAAGGAATGGAGTAACGCAGGGAGAAGTGAACGTAAAAGCAAATTCAAAAAAGCTGGCCAACCTGCTGGGACTGGACGGCAATACTGAGTTTGAGCTTATCCCGGTAACAGATGCACCGATATTCCTGGTAGATCTGAAGCAAGCGGTGGCCGAGGCCAAACAAAACAGGAGTGATATACTTGGCTTTGAGCTGAATGAGAATGCCGCGAAAATGCAGGTGAGGCAAAGCCAGTCTAATGCATTTGCCAGCGGAAGCATCAACCTGAATTATGGTCTCAATCAAACCGCCATGACGCTTTCCGGCGCTTACCAGAATCCATTGGATTTCCAGCAGGTAAGCATCGGCTACTCTTTGCCGTTATTTGGCTTCGGCAAGAATAAGCACGACATTGCAAGCAGCAAGGCTAATCTTGAATCCATACAGGCACAGATCGCATACCAGAAAAAAGGCTTTGAATTAGACGTGGAAAATACTGTCAACCAGTTTGTACAGTTGCAGTCGGCAATACTGGTGTCAGCCAAAAGCGATACTATTGCGCAGAAAAGATATGATGTAGCCCGTAACAGGTATATGCTTGGAAAGATCAGCATTACTGACCTTGGGTTGGCCCAGGAGGCAAAAGATGCCGCACTGGTAGATTATGTGCGCACCCTGCAGCAATACTGGGAGTCTTATTATATGCTGAGGCGGATGACATTGTATGACTTTGAGAAAGGGCAGGAAATTGTGGAGTAGGGGAGGTGGTGAATAGGCAATAGTGAATGGTAAGAGACGAGAAACGTGAGAGGATAAACGGCAAATGTGAAACACTCATTCACCATTCAATGTTGTTTTCTTAAGAAGGCATAGCGTTTTTAAGGGCAAGTTGTTGATTGCCTCAAGCCGGCGGGCTTCGTAACCGGAACGCCGCTGCTTTTTGTCTTTTGAAAAAATATGCTCCGCATTTTTTCAATCCCGCCTCCGGCGGGACCAGACAAAAAGAGGCGGCTTATCCGGTTACTGGTAAAAGTTAAGCTCCCGATAGAGTAAGAGGGCATAGCATTTTCTGGTATGTGTCTCACCTACCTTTATGCTTAAGTTGACGGCTATGCGCACGTGCGGGCTGGTAACAGTTCGATAAATCTCTGCGTTGCTGACAATTTAAAAGTTTTATGATGATTCTCAAACTAAAGGAAACGACATTGAATGGTGAATGGTGAAACGTCAAACGTGAGAGGTGAATTGACTATTGACCATTCACCATTCACTCTCCCATCAGCTTTCCGCTCCTGCAACCAGTATCTCATCCGGCAGGCTGTCTGGAGCAGGTCTTCTGCTTTTGCGTTTCACAAGTTCGCTTACCCTATAGAGTAAGTATAAGCTGATGATAGAAATAAAGATGACTACATAGGCTACTTTATTGTAATTCTCCAGGGGGCTGAATTTATCTTTTTGCACTACGATCATCCCGGCAATGGCTGCGGCTATGCCTCCTGCAATTTGTTGCAGGGATGCATTAATGCTCATGAAAGCGCCCCGGTCTGCAGCATCGGGTATAGCGCTCGTGAGGGCAGAAGAAGGGATCATCCGGCTCATGATACCGGACAGCATCAGCACATTCAGCACCATTACCAGCCACAGGGGAGTAGGACCGAGATTGGTATATATCGTCACCATCACCATCATCCACGCTGAAGCAACAGCAAATATGATGAACTTGTCCACTTTATCGCTGAGGCGACCTACCGCCGGCATGATCACAAGAGAGCTCAGACCCGATACCATGAACAACGCTGGCAACTGGTAGGTGGTGATATGAAGATTATTGATGGCAAATGCAGCGCTGAAAGGCATCATCATAAATCCCCCGATGGACAGGAGAGCCGTAGCTGTAAAGCCAATTCTGTAATCGCGTATGATAATAGTATGCTTTAAATGTTTAAAAGCGGATCTGGTTTGCTGTAAAGCAAGATGCTTGTTTACCGGCTGCAGCTTCAGCGCAATGGTTACCGCCATAATAATAGCGAGACCGGCAACCATTAGGAAAGTTGCTTCCCATCCCCAGTTGTTGGCAAGTATCAGCCCGATAGGTACGCCCAGTACCTGGCTTGCCCCGAAGCCCATTTGCACAAATCCCATTACGCGCCCGCGCTGCTCTAATGTAAAAAGGTCTGTAATGATGGCCATCGAAATAGAACCGATAACTCCGCCGAAAAGTCCGGTAATGATGCGGGCGGCGATCAGGGCAGGGTAGGAGGTGGCTAATCCGCAGAATATAGTGCCTGCAATAAATCCGCAGTAGAAGAAGAGCAACAGCTTTTTCCGGTCAAACCTGTCGGCAAACCCCGCCGTAAGCAGCCCGGAAATACCTGCGCTGAAAGCGTAAGCCGAAACGGCAAGCCCGAATTTTGAGGGGCTTAGTGAAAGAGCTTTCATGAGCATATCGCCCAGCGGCGACATTACCATGAAATCAAGGATCACCGTAAACTGGGTAGTCGCCAAAAGGAAGATCACGAATTTCTGGTACCCGCTGAAAGGAAGTATTGTTGTTGAATGCGCTTGTTTATTCATGTTATGCTGCATTGGTTGGTTATTCTCCTCCGGTTAATGCAGCTTTTATCATCTGCTTCACTCCTTCAGAGCAATTTTTTTTCAAGGATAAGCGATCGCCCTCTCATTTTAAAATATTTTTTCCGTGCAAGGCAAACGATAAACCTGAAACTTGTAACCTGCAACTTTTGCTTCCCCCTTCACCCACAAATTCCTCCGATACACCTCAAAATAGCAGGAGCTGTTGCCGGGAAGTATATTTATTAATTAATTTTAACCATCATGAAAAATAGAGCAACCCAGACAGTCATTCATATAGCAGGTTGCGTTTTGTTTTTAGCATTGCCTTTTTTATTTTCCCCCGACAGGTCAAGGGGATTCTTTTCCGTGATCCGCAACCCGGGTTATTTCAGCGATCTGACCCGGTATATATTTTTAATTCTTTTTTTCTATCTCAATTATTATTTTCTTATCCCGCGTTTTTACTTTCCTGAGAAATATGTACAATATTTCCTGATCGTCATACTTTGCTTTATTGCTATCAGCGCTATACCGCAGCTTTTCTTCCGGCCGCCAATGGAGCTCAGACCGCCTCCCGGATTTTCTCCCGGCCGCGAACCATTTCCCCGGCGCGAAATGCCTGGCGGAGGCGGCTGGGGCATGCTCCGCCAGAATATTTTCCTGTTCCTGGCTATCTTCTTTTTCTCTCTCCTGCTGCGCATCAGCAACAGGTGGCGGGCTGTGGAAAAGGAGAAGACAGGCAGCGAGCTTTCTTATTTAAAAGCCCAGATCAATCCTCATTTTTTGTTTAATACATTGAACAGCATCTATGCGCTTGCTATAGAAAAATCAGATGATACAGCCACGGCGATCGTTAAGCTCTCTGCTATGATGCGCTATGTGCTGGCTGATGCCGGCAACGATTATGTACCGTTGGAAAAAGAGATCAGCTATATTAATGATTATGTGGAGTTGCAGGAGCTGCGTTTTGGCAAGGCTGTACCGCTTGAGCTCTCGGTTACCGGAAGTCCGGCGGGACTTAAAATTGCACCGCTGCTGTTGATCACATTCGTGGAAAACGCTTTTAAATACGGGCTGAACGCCGAAGATGATGCTTTTATCCGCATTGCAATTTATATTGAGGACGCCATGCTCAAGATGCAGGTGTATAACCGTATAGTAAAAGTGCAGCAGGGTATGGCTGATGGGCATGGGGTCGGGATATCGAATACAAAAAGCAGGCTGGATCTCCTTTATCCTTCACGGCATGAGCTTCATATAAAAAATACAGGAAAAGATTTTACTGTTTTGCTTACTTTGAACCTGCAATGATACAGGCTGTTGCGATAGATGATGAATTACCCGCGCTGAGTATAATTCAGAATTTTTGCGCGAGAACGGGTTTTATTGACCTGCAGAAAACTTTTTATCAGCCCGGGGAAGCATTGAAGCATCTCAGGAAATTTCCCGTTGACCTGCTCTTCCTTGATATTAATATGCCTTCGCTGAACGGCATTGATCTGTATAAATCCGTTTCACAGGACACAATGGTAATATTTACCACCGCCTATAGCGAGTATGCAGTGGAAGGCTTTAACCTGAGCGCTGTGGATTACCTGCTAAAACCTTTTACCTACAGGCGTTTTTTACAGGCGGCGGAAAAAGCCAGGGACTATAATGCTTACCGGTTGCAGAAGGACAATACAGCCGCCCAATACCTTTTTGTAAGAGCCGACTACAGCCTTGTTAAAATTGAGACTGATACTATACGCTACATAGAAGGACGGGACGATTATGTAAAAATATACTTCGAACATCAAAAGCCCCTGGTTACCAGGATGACCATAAAAAATATGCTGGAAAAGCTTCCTGCCAACCAGTTTGTCCGTATTCACCGATCTTATATTGTTGCGCTCCGCAGCATTGAAAGCGTAAGAAATAAGATTGTTACCATTGGAGATGCAAGACTTCCTGTTGGGAACAGCTTCGAAGAAAATTTCTTAAAGCATTTTAACAAATAACACTGCTCTGCCGCAGGATATTTCAGGTTTGCCGCTATTATTTTACAACGCTCTTTTCTGTCCCCATATTTGTTTTACCATCTATACTCCACTTCAAAAAATGATTTTATGGAAAGAAAAAGATTTTTAAAACAGGGTATGGCAGCGCTGGGAATTGCATTTGTAACACCCATGACCGCATGCAAAAAGAATGATGCCACTACCGATAACAGCGAAAACGGCGGCACAGAAGGAACCGGATCGGAGACCTGTGCTGTAGCGCCCACAGAAACGGAAGGTCCTTATCCCTCTAAAAATCCTTCCGCTTATGTAAGAAGCGATATTACAGATGGCAGGTCGGGATATAAACTGACCGTTAATATTACTATAGGCAAAGTGAGCAACAACTGCAGCCCGCTGGAAGGCGCTGTTGTAGATGTATGGCATTGCGATGCAGACGGTAACTATTCCGAATACAGCAGCGGGAGCACTTCGCTTCATTTCCTTCGCGGCAGGCAGACAACGGATGCCGGCGGGCTGGTAACATTCACTACTATTTTCCCGGGCTGGTACCAGGGCCGCGCTACGCATATTCATGTTCACGTTTTCAATGCTTCGGGTACTTCTCTAAAAGTGACACAAATTGCTTTTCCGGAAAATTCCGGCAGCGCTTTACTTACCGTTAACGGGTACAATAAAGGCATGAAAGGATATACTTATAATGCACAGGATAACGTTTTCGCGGATGATACCACGGGTGTGGAAATAGCCACTGTTACCGGGAATACGACTAACGGTTTTTCTTTGGTGCATAATATTAATGTTCCATAACAGTGGAAGAAACAGGTAAAATGTACCGGAAAGTAATCACTTTATGTTACCGGAAAATCATTGATGCACGTTCGCCGGGACGATGGGAGAAACTTGTATTTGAAGATAGCTATGCCGAATTCCTGATACAGTCACAACTCTACAACCCGGAAAAGAAGTATACCCGCTTCAGCGATATGCTGCAGTATGCACCCGGGGCAGAAAAGCTGCATTTCCTGGTAAGCGCATCAGTTATCAATTATGTAAAGCCACTGAATAACAGAATGCCTGATATCACCAACAACCTGGGAAAATCTTTTTTACATTTTCAACATTATTTTTTTGAGATCATAAACTCCGATATCAGGGACCGATTGGTGCATAGCATAGCTATTAATTTTTGCAGTTCTCCGTTGATATGGCATGATACAGTAGGGGACTACCTTTTGTTGTCGGAGAAGAAAGATAATACCCTGGAAGAAGTGCAAACAGATATACTTCAACTGCGTCCTTTTTTAAGCATTCATTCCCTTCAAACAGAGCAATATGATTGAGCAGGCTTCTGCAAAAATATTTCTGTCAGCGGAGCGCGGGCATAATGAATCTGCTGCTTTCAGGAGTTACAGCACGTTCAACTTCGGCAGATACTTCAACAGTAATAAAGAGGCATTTGGAGCTTTGTATGTGCTCAATGATGATACCATTGCCGGAGGATGTGCGGCGAAAATGGTTACAGATCGTGATTGCTATATAATATTTATTCCTCTTGTGGGCGGAATTGATTACAGCGATAGTATGGGGAATAGCTTTTACATCAGCGCAGGAGAGGTTTTTATGCTGCATGCACCCCGTGGTCTTGTTATTACATTAGCTAATCCTTACGAAGATGCCATGGTGAATTACCTGCATCTCAGGGTGGACATGAAGGCATATACGCCACTTAAAATACCTTTTATCTTTAGCGCAGACCCGGAGGCAAAGAGAAATAATTTTACTGAAATTATTTCCCCGGTAATATGCCGCGATCCGGCACTGCCATTTGCAATAAGCCTTGCAAGGCTTGACGGGAGGACAGATGTTGTATATACGCTGCGCGATGCTTCCGGTGGTTTTTATGCCTATTCCATACAGGGCGCGTTTGAAGTACAATACCGGTTATTGCAACCCAGAGACGGATTAGCCCTGTGGAATGTTAAGGAAATTGAAGCCGAAGCGCTCAGCAATGACGCTATTTTATTGGTTGTGGAATTATATGAGCCGGCGTAAAGCATCTATAAACTGCTGCCGGGGTATCATTGTTGCTCCCAGGCTTTCAAGATGCGGCGTATATACCTGGCAGTCTATAAGCAGTACGCCTTCCTGCTGCAGTTGCTGTGTATATTTTATAAAAGCATATTTGCTGGCATTGCTTACCAGGCTGAACATACTTTCGCCAAAAAATACTTTTCCAAGCCTTATGCCATACAGCCCGCCGGCGAGCTTTCCGTCTATCCATGCCTCAGCGCTATGCGCATAGCCCAGTGCATGGAGCCTGGCGTAGGCGCTTTCTACTTCATCCGTTATCCATGTGCCGTGCTGGTTATCCCGCTTTATATTTTTGCAATGATGAATCACTTCGCTGAAGCAGGCATTGACAGTAAATTGAAATGTGTTCTTTTTCAGCAGTTGCTGCATACTTTTGCTCACACGGAGATCGGGAGGAAACAGTACAAACCTGGGGTCGGGGCTCCACCACAAAGGAATATCCCCGTCGTACCAGGGAAATATACCGCTTTTATATGCCAGCAGCAGCCGTTCTACCGACAGATCGCCGCCCATTGCCAGTAAGCCATCCGGTTCCGCCATCTGCACGGGCGGGAATATTAATGCATTTTGTAATGCGTATACTGCCATTGTTGCGAAGATAAACAGAGATGGTATATAAAATAAAACGGACAGTGCAACGGTTTTTAATGTAGCATTGTCAAAGATTCTGACAGATCCGGATGGCTGATTATCAACAATTAGTAAAAGACTGCCTTAAAGGCAAAGCTAAGGCACAGCGGGAGCTTTATGAGCTCTTTGCTGAGCAGATGCTTGGCATTTGTTACCGGTATACCAAATCGCTGGCAGACGCGGAAGATATACTCCAGGATGGCTTTGTAAAAGTGTTCAAATATTTGCAGCAATACCGGTCAGACGGAGAGCTCGGCGCATGGATAAGGCGCATTATGGTGAATACTGCTATTAATTACCTGAAGCAAAACAGTAAATACCAGTATGATCTTTCCTTTACAGATGTAACCATGCACCCGGTCTCCGAAGATAACCCCCAACTACGCCTGCAGGCAAAAGAGCTGGCTAACCTGGTGAGACAATTGCCCACCGGTTACCAGACGGTTTTTAATATGCATGCCATTGAAGGATATACGCATGTGGAGATTGGAGAAATACTTGGAATAAGCGAGGGAACTTCCAGATCTCAATATATGAGAGCAAGAAATTTATTGATCAACTGGATAGAAAAGCATTCCGTTGAAGCTAAACTGGGATATTATGCCGGAAAATGATTTTGAAAAAAATGTGCAGCAGTTATTCGATGGTTTGAAGCTGAAACCATCCGACGAAGTATGGGCGCATGTACATAGCCGCCTTCAGAAAGATAAAAGGCGAAGACGTTTCATTTTATGGGTACCTTCTTTGCTGTTATTGCTGGGCGCAGGAGGATACTGGATAATAAAACAGGAAAATGCTCCCGCTGTAAACACAACGGCTTATCCTGAAAATTCCGTAACGAAAAACTTACCGGAACAGGAAAAGGCAGAAGAGAATACTACTTCATTTAATACAGACAAAACTGCTGAAAAGCTGAAGGAAAATACTCAGCCCGAAGCTTCTGTTGCAGAAAACAATGCTCCCGGGCAGGACAATAGCATTATCAATAAAGATAGCAAAAAGACTGATCATTTGTCTTTAAAGGCTTCTGAAACCAGGGGAAGACGATTGGTAAACACACAGGCACCGGATAAAAGCAATAATCCGGCGCCTTACCTGAAGCCTGTAGTTAAAACATCGCAACAGCAACACAAGCCCTTGCAAAAGAAAAACAATTTTCCGGGAGCGGCTGAAGAGGATATAACCCTAAGCGGGAACAAAAACAAGATAGCTCCGGAGAATAATAATGTATTCCCTGCGCAGAAAGCTTCCGCAGTAACCGGTTATCCACAAAGTGTGCCCTATCCCCTGTCTTTTGCAGGCGATGTGCATCTTGAGCAACATCTTGACAATATATCACGGGCATCACAAACTCCTGTGAAATTATCGAAGAAGAAAAGATGGGAATGGGGAATTGAAGCAGGAGCAGGCGTTTCAAAAATCGGAAAAGGCATTGCAGATATTTTGAAAACAGAGTCAGATATAGATAAGCCCGCATCCGATAACCTCTCGCTCAACACTAATTATACCAACAGTGGGATGACCATCAGCAATATCACCGGTCAAAATAATATATACATCGCTGCTCTTCCGCCTTCCGCTTCTCCTGTAAAACCCGGGTCCGCCTGGCGTGCAGGTCTTTTTGTCAGGTTGCAGGTCAGGGAAAGACTGTCATTATCTTCGGGGATAATGTATAATTATTTTTCTACTCAACGTGAAGTAGGCAGGATCATTTCCCCTTCGCAGGGCTTCAGTCAGAATACCACCAATGCCAGGTATTCAGCTACCTATGCCCAGCAAGACGGTAAAAGCTATACCAATAAATATCATTACATAACTTTACCCGTAGGTATAGAATGGCAACTGAATAAAGGCATTAAGCTTCCCCCTATTGCGTTAAATGCAGGAGCCGACCTGTCATGGATGACGGCTACCAATGCATTGCACTATAATGCCAATACCGGCTCTTATTTTGAAGATAAAAGCCGCTTCAATAAGTTCCAGGCGGGAATATATACAGGACTGTCTGTAAAGCTGCTCCGGCATGGCAGGCATCCCCTGGATATTGGCCCGGTATTTCAATATAACCTTAGTAATCTGATAAAATACAACAATTATAAGAGCCGGAATATGATATATGGCGGTATAAGTGCCAGGTTAGTACTATGGAAACAGTAAAGCATTTTCCCGGGAAAAAATAATTCCTGATGCAACGGTGTAGGTGAAAGCTTTGTCATCTCATGCAAAAAGATCGCTATGCCAAAACAAGTGCTTGCCGCCTGCTTTGCTTTTGCTGTATTAATCCTGGCAGGATCACAGGGCTGCGTAAAAGACCACTGCACTCAAACCTATAAATATTTCGTTCCTGTATACAGGACTTCTGAACAGGTACGGGCCAATATTAAAAGCAATGCGCCCATAGCAATTGAAAGAGCCGGTAAATTATATATTCGTGGTTCTTATATCTTTCTGAATGAAATAGATAAAGGTATTCATATCATTGACAACGCTGATCCCTCTAACCCTCGTAATGTGGCTTTTATTGATATTCCTGGCAATATGGATATGGCGGTGAAAGGAAATACATTATATGCCGATGCATATACTGATCTTGTGACCGTTGATATTACGGATCCTCTTCAGTCGAAGCTTACCTGTGTAACAGAAGGAATTTTTCCTTTGCGCCAGTATTACGGATACTTTTACGCAGATACGTCCAAGGTGATTGTTGACTGGTTACCGCGGGATACTACCGTAAATGTTGATTGCGGCAACGGAGGTTTTTTTGGTATAGAGTTCAACAAGCATGAAGTGTTGATGTATAACGATATGGCTGCAGTTCTCGATATCTCCTCAAATGCATATAGTTCCTCTTCCCCTGCGGCGTCAGTATCTCCATTTGGAGCAGGCGGGTCAATGGCCCGGTTTGCGATAGCAGGAAATTATTTGTACACGGTGACTACCTCCGACCTCAATGTATTTGATATACATCATTCCCTGTCTCCCTTATTCAGCAATAAAGCCGGCATTGGACAAAATATAGAAACCATTTATCCTTTCAAACAAAAATTATTTATCGGCTCTACCGGCGGCATGTTTATTTATAATATCAATGATGGTGCTCATCCGCAAAAAGAAGGTCTGTTTGCCCATGTGCAAAGCTGCGATCCCGTAATAGCGGATGACAGGTATGCATACGTAACGCTGAGGACAGGCACCGCCTGCAACGGTCTTGATCAGCTCGATATACTTGATATTGCCGATGTTAACAATCCGGCTTGGGTGAGAAGCTATAGTATGACCAACCCGCATGGACTGTCCAAAGACGGTAACCTGCTGTTTATATGTGACGGACGTGACGGCTTAAAAGTGTATGATGCAACAGATGTTTCAAAAATATCACTGCTGTCTGTTGTCAGCGATATTGAAACCTTTGATGTGATCGCAATGAACGGAGTGGCTTTAGTAGTAACTTCCAAAGGATTATATCAATATGCTTATGCTGATCCTGCCCACCTCGTATTGTTAAGTAAAATAGATGTAGCTATATGAAAACAAGCCGTATGATCTTAACTGCATTATGCTGTGGCATATTTTGTATCGCAAATGCGCAGCAAACCAAAAAAGCAGTTTTCCATTCTTTGCAACAGGTGGGTTTGATAAACGGCAGGGGCGCGGTCTCTGCAAGCCTGCAAAGCATTAATGGTTTTGAAGCGGGGGATTGGTTTGCAGGGATTGGCCTGGGGCTTGACTTTTACCGTTACCGGTCCGTACCTCTTTTTGCAGATGTAAAAAGATATTTTAAGATAGCAAATGGTAACCGGCTGTTTATCTATGGAGATGGCGGCTATAATTTCCCCTGGAGCAAAACAGAGGAAGAACAGTTTTCTCCCTGGTCATGGCCAACGAAAGTGGATAAGAAGGACAAGGGTGGAGTGTATGTGGATGCAGGTGGCGGCTATGCTATACAATTTCATAATGGCAATGCGCTTTTGCTCAGTGCAGGCTATTCTCATAAATATTTTTCTGAAAAAGTATCAACATCTTATATGCAGGGGGAGACAGTAACCACCAATACGCAGCAGTATACTTATAGTTTTAACCGCATAATGGTAAAGGTCGGCTGGCAGTTTTAAAAGGAAGTTGAGATACATTCAGATTTTTTGCCCGCTGATCAACCGGGTCAATTCTTACACAGACAGTACATGGACGGTTATAATACAAAGATGCCTTTAGCGGGCATCTTTTTTATTGGCTGATAAATCTGAGGTTTCTTTTAATGCCGGAAAACTTTGCCCGCCGGATGGGGGAGTGTCTGAATATTTTTTTAAAATTTTCTTCTGTAAGCTCTTCCCAGTCCTGCGTGGAGAAGTTCAGTATTTCGGGAATGGGTGAGAATGCTGTTTCATGCGTGGGGGAAGAGAACCGGTTCCACGGGCATACTTCCTGGCAGACATCACAGCCAAACAGCCAGTTATCAAACTTACCTTTCATTGCTTCAGGGATAAGCATATCCTTCAGCTCAATGGTATAGTAGGAAATGCACTGGCTGCCGTTTACGATCTTATTGTCAAGAATAGCGCCGGTAGGGCAGGCATCAATACAGCGGGTACAACTGCCGCAATAATCCTTAGCCAGGGGATCATCATATTCCAGCTCTATATCCGTAATAAGCGTTGCGATAAAAAAGAACGAGCCTGAACTCTTATTAATGAGGTTGCCATTTTTCCCGATCCATCCCAGCCCGCTGCGCTGTGCCCATGTACGCTCCAATACCGGGGCAGAATCTACAAACCCTCTGCCATTTATATCACCCAGTTTTTCTTTTATACAGGCCAGGAACTGATTGAGCTTTGTCCTGATCACTGTATGATAATCCTCCCCCAACGCATACCGGGATATCTTGTTGTCCGTTTGCCGGGCCTGTACAGCAGGATAATAATTCAGCAGCAATGTGATCACCGACCTTGCTCCGGGCACCAGCTTCTGAGGGTTTACCCTTAGCTCGAAGTAATTCTCCATATACTTCATCTCACCGTTCATCCCCCTGGAAAGCCATTGCTCCAACCTTCTTGCATCTTCGTCGAGCGGGATGGCACGCGTAATACCACAATAATCGAAGCCGGATTGCGTTGCTATTTCTTTAATAATATGTGTACGATCGCTCAGGTTCAATTAACAAAATAAATTTAGTATAAAGATAAATTTAGCTTGTCTAAATATCTATATTCGTACTCCGGCATCATCTCTGATTCAAACTTAAACTCATGAAAAGCAGATCCCTTATACCCATTATCGTCCTGCTGTTCCTTTCACAAAATTATCTCATTGCACAGGATAAATTAAATATTAAGTACGGAAAGATCACCCCGGCAGATTTTGATCTTTCCAAATACAGTTTTGATACCAGCGTAAGCGCTGTTGTGATCGCCGATATAGGCACCTCCGGGTTTGTCGGGAATACCAAGGGGTGGTTCTCTCTCGAATTCAGGCGGCATACCCGCATCAAGATCCTGAATAAAAACGGGATGGATGCCGCAAACGTGGAAATCCCCCTGTACTTCAGCGGGCAGCAGGAAGAAAAAGTCTCCGGCCTGAAGGCTTCTACCTATACCCTGGAAAACGGGAAGGTTATTGAAGCTGAGCTTGATAAAAAATCCGTTTTTAAGGATAAATATGACAAAAATTACATGAAAGTGAAATTTACGCTCCCCGGCGTAAAAGAAGGATGTATCATAGAATACTCTTACCTGGTTACCTCAGATTTTCTGCGAAACCTTCAGCCATGGGCGTTCCAGGGCGGCTATCCTGTATTGTGGAGCCAGTATGAAGTAGCTATCCCTGATTTTTTTGCGTATGTATTTCTTTCACAGGGCACTTTTCCGTTGGAACATACCTTAGAATCATCAAGAGAAACCTATAATATTCTTGATCAGTCATCCGCGGGAAGCTCGGATCGCTATACTATTCCTGCAGTTCTTGCCCGTCATAAATGGGTTGCAAAGAATGCTCCTGCGCTCAAGACAGAGAGTTTTACGTCTACTATCCGTAATCATATTTCCAGGATCGAATTTCAGTTGTCGCAATACAGGTTCCCCAATACGCTTGTACAAGATATAATGGGCAACTGGAGCAAGATGGCCACAGACCTGATGAAGTATGAAGATTTTGGCCAGGATCTTAATAAGAATAATAACTGGCTGGATGATGAAATGAAAGAAATAACGCAGGGCGTTAACGGTCAATTGGAAAAAACTAAAAAGATATACGCCTATATAAGAGACCGGTTTACCTGCACGGGCAACCAAAGTTTTTGGCTTTCTGCATCTTTGAAAACTATTGACAAAAATAAAAACGGCTATACTGCGGACATTAATTTATTGCTGACGGCAATGCTGAAGCATGAAAAAATAGAAGCATACCCGGTGTTGCTCAGCACCAGGGACCATGGTTATACTAATGAGCTGTACCCGTTGCTCAATCGTTTTAACTATGTTATCTGTGCGGCAAAGATTGATAATAAGATATATTATCTTGATGCCAGCGATCCTTCGCTCGGCTTCAATCATTTGCCGGATGAATGCTATAACGGGCATGCCCGGATGATCACAAATGATAATGCCTTCTCTGTTTATTTCAACCCTGACTCTCTTATTGAAAAAAAATTAACTACTGTCTTTTTACATAGCGATAAACCGGGCGAGTGGCAGGGCCATTTTACCAGCAGTATGGGCTATTATGAATCATTGGGTATCCGTTCCCGCATCAAAGAAAAAGGAGAGGATGCCTTTTTCAAGACTATACAAACAAGTTATACCAGCGATTATGAATTGACGGAAAAAAAAGTTGACAAGCTAAAAGAGCTTGATGCTCCTGTTAAGGTGGAATATGATTTTACGATGAAGCAGGAAGATGATATGGCCTATTTCAATCCGATGATGGGAGAAGGATATAAAGAGAATTTTTTTAAAGCAGCGGAAAGAAGCTATCCTGTTGAAATGCCCTATGTTTTTGATGAGACCTATATTTTCACTTTTGAAATACCCGCCGATTATTCTGTGGAAGAAATACCAAAATCCGCAAAAGTGAGCTTTGGGGAATCGGACGGGTTCTTTGAATACCTCATAGATAAGTCTGAAAACACTATACGGCTTCGTTCGAGGGTCAAGCTCAACCGTGCCACTTTTGCCCCTGAGGAATATAATGACCTCCGGGAGTTCTTTAGCTATGTTGTTAAAAAACATGCTGAACCGATTGTATTAAAAAAGAAACAGTAAGCCATGCTGAAGAAATATTGCACCGGTATATACGTATTGCTATGCCTGTCGGTGAATGTGCTGGCCGGCGACGGCGACTATGCCGTGGGTAAAATACCTGCGGAACTGCTGAAAAATGCGGATGTTGTAAAACGTATGGAAGAAGTAAGGTTTGAAGTGGTTGACCCGGGAAAATCAAGATTGTATCATAAATATGCTTTAACGATACTGAATGAGAACGGTGATAAATACGCGAGGCTGGTATTAGGCTATGATAAGCTCAGGGAAATAAAAAGCATGGATGGAAAGCTGTATGATGCAGATGGAAAAAAGATAAAAGAGCTTAAAAAGTCTGAGGTCAAAGATCTTAGCGGAACGAGCGACATAAGCCTTATGGATGATAACCGCATTAAAGCCCACAGCTTTTTTCATCGCTTATATCCTTACACCGTTGAGTATGAAAGCGAGGTTCAGCTTGTAGGCAGCTTCTTCTTCCCCGTATGGGATCCTCTCGACAATGAGCGGATATCGGTGATACAGAGCGCCATGACCGTGGTAGCGCCTGCTGACTTTGGGATCCGTTACAAAGCATTCAATTATAAGAATGAGCCCGTAATTCAAAACGAGAAAAGCTCAAGGATATACAGGTGGGAGGCAAAAAACCTTGAAGCCATAGAGCTTGAATACGCCTATCCGTCATGGGATTATCTTGCCCCGATGGTATATCTCGCCCCGGCAAAATTTGCGCTGGAAAAATATGAAGGGGATATGTCTACCTGGCAGGGATTTGGCAAATTTATATACTCACTTAACGAGGGGAGGGATAAGCTGCCTGATGCTATAAAGCAGAAAGTGCATGAGCTTGCCGATAAGGTTAGCGACCCTAAAGAAAAGATCAGCATTCTTTATCGCTACATGCAGGAAAATACCCGCTATATAAGTATCCAGTTGGGGATAGGCGGATTTCAGCCCTTTGACGCCGCTTATGTTGCCGCCAAAAAATACGGCGACTGCAAGGCCCTGTCAAATTATATGTATTCCCTTTTAAAGGAAGCAGGTATACCTGCCTGTTATACACTGGTAAAGGCCGGAAGAGGAGCTACTTATCTGCGCGAAGATTTCCCGAGCAACCAGTTTAATCATGCTATTTTGTGCGTGCCTTTACAAAAAGATACCGTGTGGCTGGAATGTACAAGCCAAACGCTTCCGGCGGGATACCTGAGCAGCTTTACCGCAGACCGTCCTGTACTGATCATTAACGAAAGCGGCGGAAAGCTGATAAGAACACCCGCATATAGCATCTCGCAGAATACCCAGGTAAGAAATGTTACAGCTTCTGTGAATGCAGAAGGCTTTTTAAACGCCGATATAAAAACCTCTTACCGGGCGGTGCAGCAGGATAATCTGCATCATCTTATTCATGACCTGTCAAAAGAAAAGCAACTGGAATACCTGAAGGAGGAAATAGAGCTGCCGCATTACGATGTAGTGAAGTTTGATTACAAAGAGCACCCTTCTGCCCTTCCTTCCATAGAGGAAAATCTTGCGCTTACTGCGCTTAACTATGCGTCTATTACAGGCAAACGGTTATTTGTTGCCCCCAATATTATCAGTCGCTCTGGAACAAAATTGAAGAAAGACGAAACGAGAAAATATCCCGTATCATTCAGCTACGCTTACCGGGATATAGACACTGCAGCTATTAAGGTACCGGCCGGCTACCAGCCGGAGGCTGTGCCTGCCCCGGTAAATCTTGATACCAAATTCGGTAAATATAGTTCTTCTATTGAAGTAAAGGGAGATCAAATCCTTTATTACCGTAGCATGGAAAAATTCAGCGGTGAATTCCCGGCATCCGATTATAATGACCTGGTGAAATTTTACGAACAGATATACAAATCCGACAGAAACAGGATAGTGCTGGTTAAAAAAGATCAGTAACCAGCGAAAGGGTTTCCAGCTTTCGAAAGGAGACCCCCTGCAGAAAGCCGTCCTAATTTATTTGTGAGAAGTGAGACGATAAATGTGAAAGGCTCAAAAGCCTGAATTATCCTTATTTCCCTTTTCTCCCTTCACATTATGTTCCTATCTTTAGCCCCCCAAAAAAACGGGGCATAACGATTATTTGTTCATTTTTAAAACAGTCATATAATATGAGCATCACCCTGGGCAGCAAAGAATATTTTCCCGGTATAGGAAAAATCAAATACGAAGGTACTCAGTCCGATAATCCCCTTGCCTTCAAATGGTATGATGAAAACAGGATAGTGGCAGGGAAATCAATGAAAGACCTTTTCCGTTTTGCCGTAGCTTACTGGCATACCTTCTGCGGTACAGGCGCTGACCCCTTTGGACCGGGAACAAAAAAATTTCCCTGGGATGCAAATGCGGATGCTGTACAGAGAGCTAAAGATAAGGCGGATGCTGCCTTTGAATTTATAACTAAACTGGGAGTGCCTTATTATTGCTTTCATGATATAGACCTCGTGGATGAAGGCGGTTCTTTGAGCGAGTATGAAAGCCGCTTGCAGACTGTTGTGGAATATGCAAAAGAAAAACAAAAAGCAAGCGGTGTAAAACTGCTTTGGGGCACGGCCAATGTATTTTCCAATCCCCGTTATATGAATGGCGCCTCTACCAATCCTGATTTTGACGCAGTAGCTTATGCTGGAGCTCAGGTAAAAAATGCGCTGGATGCCACTATTGCATTAGGAGGCGAAAATTATGTATTCTGGGGTGGAAGGGAAGGTTATATGACCCTGCTGAATACGGATATGAAAAGAGAGCTGGATCATCTTGCGCAGTTCCTGACCATCGCCCGCGACTATGCCCGTAAGCAGGGATTTAAGGGCACTTTCTTTATTGAGCCCAAACCCTGCGAGCCTACCAAGCACCAGTACGATTATGACAGCGCCACCGTGGTCGGTTTTTTGCGCCATTACGGTCTGGATAAGGATTTTAAGCTGAATATTGAAGTAAATCATGCCACACTTGCCGGTCATACTTTTCAACATGAGCTGCAGATAGCGGCCGACAATGGCATGCTGGGCAGCATGGATGCTAACCGCGGCGACTATCAGAACGGCTGGGATACTGACCAGTTCCCTGTAAATCTCAATGAGCTTACAGAATGTATGCTGATCATCCTGGAAGCAGGCGGATTTGCCGGGGGCGGGGTGAACTTTGATGCAAAAACCCGGCGCAATTCTACCGACCTTGAAGATATATTTCACGCACATATCGGCGGTATGGATGCGTTTGCAAGAGCGCTGGTCACTGCTGATAATATCCTGCAGAAATCATCTTATAAAAAGTTCAGGAAAGAGCGCTATGCTTCATTCGACAGCGGCAAAGGCAGGGATTTTGAGACCGGGAAACTAAAGCTGGAAGATCTGAGGGACTATGCCGCCCGGAATGGCGATCTCAAACAACTAAGCGGCAGACAGGAGTGGCTGGAAAATATTATCAACCAGTATATATAGTGTGATGTTGGGCGTGAACCGGCAGGCTTGCCTACCGGTTTACCTGCCGCAGGCATGGCAGGCAGGCGACCAATGGGAGCATTTCACGTTTGCCGGCTCTCTTCTCACAGAAAAATCCGGCAAATTATCGTTACATGACACTATAATTCACTGCTGAATAATTTTTTTGCCGTAGGTTTGCTCGCTTTTTTCAACAAAACGATCAATACATGCAACTGTCATCACGACTACAAAAGTTTAACGAGCCCGAAACACTGAAGATGGCCAAGCTGGGCCGTGAGCTCAGGGCAAAAGGAATAGATGTAATAGACCTCAGCCTTGGAGAACCCGATTTTGATACCCCGGATCACGTAAAGCAGGCAGGTAAAAAAGCTATTGACGACAATTACAGTCATTATACACCGGTTGCCGGCTATGCTGATCTGCGCGAAGCGGTATGCACCAAACTCAAACGTGATAATAATTTAGACTATAAGCCTGAAAATATCATTGCCTCCACCGGCGCCAAGCAGAGCCTTGCGAATGTAATCCTTGCCGTAGTGGATATTGGCGATGAAGTGATCATTCCTACTCCTTACTGGGTAACCTACTCTGAACTGGTAAGGCTTGCGGATGGCAAACCGGTATTTGTACAGTCTTCGCTGGAGAGTGATTACAAGATCACGCCACAGCAACTGGAAGCCGCCATCACGCCGAAGACAAAGCTGTTCATGTTTTCCTCTCCCTGTAACCCCTCCGGGGCGGTATACAGCAAAGAAGAGCTGAAAGGACTGGCGGAAGTATTCAAAAAGCATCCTGATATCCTGATCATATCCGACGAAATATATGAGTATATCAACTATAAGGGTAAGCACGAAAGCATTGCACAGTTCCCCGAGCTGAAAGACCGTGTGATCATTGTGAACGGCTTAAGCAAAGGATTTGCTATGACAGGCTGGCGCCTGGGGTATATTGCTGCTGATCCGGCGATCGTGAAAGGCTGCGAGAAATTGCAGGGACAGCTCACCAGCGCTACCTGCTCTATTACACAGCGTGCCGCTATTGATGCGCTCACCGGCGATCTTACCCCTTCCAAAGAAATGCTGAAGGCGTTTACCGAGCGCCGTGCCAGGATACTGGGACTGCTGAAAGAAATACCCGGGGTAGCCTGTTCCGAGCCGGATGGCGCTTTTTATGTATTCCCTAAAGTGGATGCTTATTTTGGCAAAAAAGACGGGGATGCCGTAATTGCAAATGCGGATGATCTGTGCATGTATCTCCTGAATACCGCTCATGTGTCAACCGTAACCGGCACAGCCTTTGGAGAGCCTACCTGTATCCGTATGTCTTTTGCCAACAGTATGATCAATATTGAAAAAGCGCTGGCACGTGTAAAGGATGCGCTGACAAAGCTGAAATAGACTATTGTAAGATCCATTCATATTGTTCAACCACCTTTAAGCCCGCTGATAATTATCGGCGGGCTTTTATAATTATATTACTCTGCTTTCAGGATGTATTGACCTAAATGTATATTATAACGGGAGAGAAATCTGTTGGGCAATAGTGCTGAAGTTGAGCATTAGTACAAAATCCCAACAGATTTCTCCTTCGCGGAAGTGTCATTTAACTATAGAGATCCTGCCGGCTCAGTCGAAATGACGCGCGACGGGCTGATGATTTTGTAGCTTTCGCGATACTTCAATCCCGCAAATAATCAACACTCTTACCCGTCACTGCGATCCCAACCGAAGGTCGGGAGAAGCAGTCTCCGGGGATTGCTTCGCCGCGCAGCAGTCCTGATCTTTACAATGATGCGTATGGCGGCTCGCAAAGACGGGCAAGGGGTTGATGATTTTTTAACTCTCATGATAATTCAGGTTTACAAATAACCTATTCTCGCCGAAACCCAATGGGTATATTCTATGTTTTGCAGGCCGCACCTGCTGAGCTAATTTGGAATGCACCTAAATCAAAATTCTCCCTATTTTGGTAAATTTATGGTATGAAACGGTGGCTGCTGTTATATTGCCTGGTGGGGATGCTTTCCTGTCTGAAAGGACAGACCTGGCGCAGCAGTGATTTAATATCCCGTAATGCCATATCTATTCCGGATAGTATCAGCCGTTCTTCCCCTGCTATTGCCCGTTTTGTGCAGGAAAAATATGCCACAAAAGAAGATCAGCTGCAGGTGCTTTATCGCTGGGTGATCAATAATATCAGGTATGAAACTGACAGCTCTTATTACTTTAACTGGAGCGTGGATGCCGACACAAAGATAGCGGCTACGCTTAGGCGCAGGTCGGGGGTATGTGAGAATTTTGCAGCGCTGTTTGCCGACCTGGCAACAAGGATCGGCGTGCCGGCTTTTGTGGTGCATGGATATGCCGACGGCAGCGGGAACAGCCTGAATGTAGCACATAGCTGGTGCGCGGTGCAGCTTGGTGAGGACTGGCATCTCTGCGATCCCACCTGGGATGCTGTATCACCCGGCGACACACGCTATTTTTTTATGAGCCCCCGGGAGTTTGTAAGCACACATATTCCTTTTGATCCGATGTGGCAATTGCTCGAAAAACCGGTGGGGTATGATAGTGATGAAAAAAATGCTTTTGTATTTAATTATAGAGATTCCATCAAAGCATTTCTTGCATCCGACAGTCTCCGGCAATTATTTGCCATTGAAAGGCGTATGCAAAAAGTAAAAGGCAACAGCAGGCTGCTGAAAACGTGGCAGAGCTATAACCGCATGAATATCGTGATCATAGGACAGGAAGAAAATATGAACTTATATAATGCCGCTGTGGAAAATTATAACCAGGCCATCACCTTGTTCAATGAATTTATAGCTTACCGCAACAACGGCTTTTTGCCTGTAAGGCCGGATACAGCCATTGAAAATATGCTGGCGCCCATTGAAGATCTGCTGAATGCAGCTCAGAAAAAGCTGGGTGGAATAGGAAGGATAGCCGAGAATTTCCAGTATGACACAGAGGGGCTGAGCAATAAAATTCAAAACCTGGCACGAAGGCGGGATGAGCAGAAGGCATACCTGAAAAAATATTTCAGTTCCAGGATCAGCAGGGCTGCTATAATGCGTTAGGTGTAACCTCGTTTTCACGGCTCTCATTTCACATAGCAGTAGTATATTTGGATATATCAGAGTGCTTATATATTTGTCATTTTGATGCAATATGTATTCAGAAAAATAATCAGAGCATGAAAAGCCGCTTGATCCTTTTGTTGTACATTTTCTGCAGCATTACATGCTGTACAGCACAGGATACCGTATACTTTGATAAAGGCTTCCAGGTGAATGGTGTGCAGCATTATGGGAGGGAAGCATTGTATACCGACCTGCCTGCCTTCCGGATGTATTCGGGGAAATTGCAGGCGCCCACCGCGGAAGAAGTATTTTATAAAGATGAAAAAGGACAGCCGTTGGTGTGGAAACCGGTTGCGGCAGACAGTCTTCATCGCTTTCGCGGCGGAGGAAGAATGTTTGCCAACAGCGGATATCTATATGTTTCTTACCAGTCGTCCCGGGCACAAAAAGCTATATTAAATACCCAGGGCAGTAGTGCAGTATATGTGAATGGCGTCATACATGCCGGCGACCCTTATGCATTGGGATGGCTGTACATCCCTGTGGAATTGAAAAAAGGATTGAACGAGTTTTATATTCGCTCAGGTTATTTCACGCTTGCCTGTCTCGCTTTTCCCAAAAAAGAAATATTTCTTGATGCTGCTGATCCTACATTGCCTGTGGTGAACATATCGGAAGACAATACTGCATTGAAAGGAGCGGTAGTGATCATTAATAATAGTTCTAAGCCGGTAAGTGGCTGGAAGATCAGAAGTCATATAGCAGAAGGTACTGTAGAAACCGCATTGCCGGACATACCGGCAATAGCTACACGAAAAATAATATTCGGGTTCAATGCCGGCAATATTCATCAAAAGGGGAAATATGATCTTCAGCTAACGCTGATCAACGGGAAGAAAACGGCAGATGATATTACCACGTCAGTAGAATGTGTGGCGCCGGGAGAACATTACAGCACCACTTTCGTAAGCGATATTGACGGCAGCCTTCAATATTACGCTGTTACGCCACAGTCGCCTGCACCCACGGAAAATGCTGCATTATTCCTTTCTGTGCACGGGGCAGGCGTGGAAGCGATAGGGCAGGCGAGGGCCTACCGGTCTAAAGACTGGGGCACACTGGTAGCTGCTACCAACAGGCGTCCCCGGGGATTCAACTGGGAGGACTGGGGCAGGCTGGATGCGCTGGAAGTATTGGCATCGGCAAAACAAAAGTTCAGACCTGATCCGCAGCATATTTATCTTACAGGCCATAGTATGGGCGGGCATGGCACCTGGTTTCTCGGCGCTACTTATCCTGATAAATGGGCGGCTATTGCGCCAAGCGCGGGTTATCCCACATTGAAAGAATATGGTTCTCATGACGGGAAGATCCCGGATAGCACAGATTCACCTGTAGAACAGCTATTGCTGCGGGCAGGGAACCAGAGCGACGTGGTAAAGCTGGCGGAGAACTATAAGCCGTTAGGTGTTTATATTTTTCACGGGGATGCAGACAGGACAGTATCTGTGGAGTATGCCCGGCAAATGAAAAAAGTGCTGGCACAATTCCATACTGATTTTGCCTATAAGGAATACCCGGGCGGAGGGCACTGGATCAGCAACGAGAGCGTTGACTGGCCGCCTATATTTGACTTCTTTAAAAGGCATATCATCCTTCCGGACAGTGCGGTCAACCATATTGATTTTAAAACTTCGAGCCCCGGCATCTCTTCTGCTTTTCGCTGGGCCGCTATTATACAGCAGCAACGTCCGTTGGACTTCAGCCGCATGATATTTGACAGGGATAATGCCGCTAAAACAATAAAGGGCAGCACTGAGAATATCAGTATGCTGAAGCTGGCGCTGGATCAATTTGGAGCAGGCAGCACCGTAAAGATCACCCTTGACAGCTTAAATACTATTTCATATAAAACCATGACTGCGGCAGACAGCATTTACCTTGTCAAGCAGGATATGCACTGGGTGCTTTCGGAAGCTCCTTCGCCTATGCAAAAAAATCCTTTGCGATATGGCACCTTTAAAGAGGCATTCAACCATCGTATGGTATTTGTATACGGTACCAGGGGAACAAAGCCGGAGAACGAGTGGGCGCATAATAAGGCCAGGTTTGACGCAGAATCGTGGTATTACCGGGGTAACGGGGCGGTAGATATTATTGCGGATAAGGATTTTGCTGAGGAAAAGTATGCCGGGCGCAACATAATACTTTACGGCAATGCACAAACGAACAGTGCCTGGAAGGCATTGCTCTCCGATGCTCCGATACAGGTGGACAGGAATAAAATTGCCATCGGGAAAGATATTTTCACAGGCAATGATCTGGCTGCTTATTTTATCTGGCCAATGAAAAATTCGCCGGTGACATCTGTGGGGATTGTAGCCGGAACCGGTATAGAAGGTATGCAGGCGGCCAATGCCAGCCAGTATTTTGCAGGCGGCAGCGGTTTTCCTGACTTCATAATCTTCCGGCTGGATATGCTCCGGGATGGTAGTAAAGGCATTATCACGGCAGGCTTTTTTGACAACAACTGGAAGTTAGATGATAAGAACAGGGTGGGAGAGTAGAGAATGTGAGTTTTTGAGCTATGAAAAAGAACGCCACGAATTCCAGCGTTCTGCGCGGCAGGATGATTTTGGGATACAACAAAGCCACAAATTCCATAGGTCCGCAAGCGGACTGATCTATGAATACAACAAAGCCACGAATGAGTCTTTTTTGAATTGACCATCTATTCGTGCATTTGTGGCTAGATCTCCTTTATTCGTGCATTGGCGGCTATTTCTTCTTTTTTTTCTTTTTATTTTCTTCGGTTTGGGGAGCAAGCTGATGTTTATACTCCCGGTATTTATCGTTGATATATACCAGCATGGCTTCCCTGTCGTTGGCGCGGCAGAACTTGTAAGAGGGACGGTAAGTGTACATGAAAGTGCGGAGAGAGTCGCCTTCCAGACCGGTTATTTTGGATACATAATTATAGGGAAATTTAAAATCAATGTAGTATTCCTCTTCCTGCTCGTAAAACATTCTTTTGAATCTTCGCTCATTTTTTTCTTTTTTAGAGAAATGGCTCAATGGGCTAAAGGTAACACCCACACCATCGCTGATAGTGTTGCCCTTACCGCCTACGATCTTGCTGGTGGGAGTATTGAGCGCCTGCGAAAATTCTTCCGCCCTGCTCAGGGAATCCACCTGGTATTTATTCAGCTCTCCAACGCCTACTTCTTCCAGCTCTATAAAATGCTGGTCAAGAAAAATATCAAGACCGTTGCGCAGCATATATTCTTCTACCCTGACAGTGTCTGAAAAATATCCGGCGGAAGAAAAAATGATATGGTCGCCTTCTTTCGCTGCAATTTTGTAATTCCCCCCCATATCACTCGTAGACGTGGTCTTATTATTTAGGTTACTGACTGTTGCAGCGATAACTACCCGGTCATACCCTTTGTCAAATATTTTACCCCGTAAATAAGATTGCCCCCATCCTGCGGAGCAATACCATACCCCTGCTATTAGAAGCAGCACATGTTGAATCCTCATAATTGCACACAATATAAATCAGATTACAATGTGGCGGTAAAATTCTTTATTCACGGGATAATGCAGCTTTCCTTTGCAAAGCTTCAAATGCAGCGCTCACATATACCAGGGGCGCATTCCAGTTGATGGCAATTTCATTGCAGGCATAAGCTTTCCCGTCATCAATAAAAGCTGTTTCCGGATCGGCGAACGGGTAAGGAACTTTATCCTGCATACCGGGGTTGGGGCCACCGGCCAGCAAACCGGGAACAGGTGCTGCAATACCATCAGCCCGGGAAGGACGGTGATGAATATGGAGGGGCGACTTTGAGCTCGCTCCGGTAACAAAACAATACCCTGTGGCATTACGCCCCAACACATAATCCAGATTGGATAGCGCTGCCTTGAGGTAAGTTGTTGTATCGCTCATCATATAAGCATTGATAAGGGCTATGCTTTGATTTAGTGCTACGGCATTGCTGCCCCATATATAATCTTTGCTGCTTTGGCCCATCATTGTTTGGAAAGCCCGGTTGCCGCCATTGGTAACCAGACCGCCTGCAAAGCTGAACAATTGATCCCGGATAAGATCATAAGGTATGTTTTGAGATGTAGGTTCCGCTGAACGATACTGACGCATTAAAGTATAACAGCCAAGCATACCCACATTGCTCCATGACGCCAGTTGTAGCTGGTGTATGGGATAAGCATTTATTGCAGGAAGATATTCGTCTTTGCCGGTAGTGGTAAACAATTCAGCAGCGGCCCAGAATCTTTCGTCTGTAAAAAAATGATCCCCATAAGCTCCCGTCGTCACCGGGGGAGAAAAGGATGCATTAATGGCAGACTGGTCGTAGGCAATTCCTGGATGGAGGGTTGCCCATTTCCATGCATATACTGCAGCATCCAGGCAACTGTCAGACAGCCCGGGAAGCACTGATGGGAACTGCCGGAATATTCTTGCTGACTGCGCCATGACCGCGACGAAATCAAGCGTGGCAGCAGTGCTTTTTTGTACCACGTACCGCGGAAGCTTCGTGACGCCGGGCATCACCTGTCCGTCAAACGCTGCGTTTGTGCATTTGTGATAAACTCCCCCGTCATCAGGATCCTGCATTGTCAGCATCCATCTCAGGTTATATAATATCTCATCCAGCAGGTCAGGCAGTTGATTGTTGCTTTCAGGTATATTGGTTTGCAGTCCGGCAAAATAATCAGGGAAGTCTTCATAGGCTGAAAGCAGTGTGCCCATGGTAATACCTGAATTGACAATATATTTATTATAGTCGCCTGCATCGTACCAGCCTCCAGGGCAGGAAATAACAGTACCTGCCGGTCTGGTGACCGTGGCGGCTGAAGGATGTATAAGCACGCGGGTATCCGGATGACCGGCAGGTCTTTTCCACTGTCCTGCATATTTTTCTTCAAGCGGCATAGCAGACCGTTGATAGTAGAAACCTTTTAAAGCAGCAGCGGTCAGCGCTTCAAATACATTGTCATTAACGGAAAATATTGCTGAAGAAGGAAGCCCTTTTACATATACGATATATTTGCCTGTTTGAGTAAAAGAGGAAAAATCGGCAATACGCGTTACAGCAGGAGAATAGGAAGATTGTACCGGCGGCCGGAGCTCTCCTTTAAATACGGTGTCTTTCTTATCAGCGCTTACAATGTAAAAAGAGTCTGAAGCAGGCGAATTGATAATGACAGCGATTTTGGGACCATACGGATAAAACCCGCACTGGTTGAGTACAATGCCCGGCGTTCCTGCATGGCAGTAATATATTGCAGCAGTTAGCAGGAGTATTAGTATTTTGTACTTCATGGCTTCAGGTTGTGTTTAGCGCAGATCATTTTTTGTCGATTGCCAATATTACAGCACCACGTGCGGGCAGTGTTACTTTTACACCGTTGGCGGTTGATGCAGCTCTTGCCTTGACAGAGACATAATCTTCAGGTCCGCCTGCTTCAAGTGTGGTGCTGCTGCCGTTCACACTTACTTTCCTGGAAAATTCGCCATTATCATTACCTCCTTCTAAGGTATACCAGTAAAACCGGTTGCCAGCTTTAAAATTTTTCCATTTAATTTCAACAGATAAGGGTGTTATGCCGGTATTCACCAGGGTTGCATTTATTTGTCCTGAGCTGAAAGTAGAAGCATAGGCTTTGAGACTACTGCTACCCTGTATGTTTACAGGCACTAACCGGTCGCCCAGCAGCTTTTGAAAAAAGTACATATAGTAGAAAGAAGGCCGTGGCGTCCATTTGGGAATATTGGGTTCGTTGCCATCACTGAAAAGCCCGTGATCGTCGCCGTTGCTCCAGCCGTTCAGCAGGTCCCAGCGTGCCGCCAGCCCGTATTTATTCTTAATGGCTTCTCCCATCACTATGATGGCAAACAGCCCGCTGATATTCGACACCTGTTGTTTAGCACCTGTAGCAAACATATTCCATTCGGTTAAAGCAAAGGGTTTAACAACGCCGCCGGCTGTTTGAATCTGTGCAGTTACAAAATTCATCATCTTCTCCGGAACGGTGAGCGCCGCGTTCAATACATCAGAAGCATTGGAATTAGTTTCATAAGGAGTAAAATAATTATGCAGCACATAGTAATCATTTGCGCCGTTCAGTTCCGGTATCATAGTCTGATTCCATGTTTTTACCGTATTGGTTTGCCATGCTTCCGTAGCAGCTTCGTAAGTTACAGCGCCTATATAGATGGTTTTGCCAATTTCTGCGGCGGCGTTCTTCATGGAGTCTGCAAATACCTTAAAGTGTTGAGCATATAGCTTACCTGTTAAATATTCGGGTTGCCCGTCTTTATTTTTTGAAACATCAATACGGTAGCCCGCTTCCCAGTCGCCATAGCTTTCATTGCCTATCTCCCAGTATTTGGTTCTGCCATTGTCATACCTCACCCAATCGGCCGCCAGGTGTGCTGCTGCTGCCACCGGATCATCACTGGTGCCGTATCGCGCATATCCATAATTAATAGTAATGACCCCTTCATTATTTGCGCTTTGCTGCCGCATTTGATAGTACTGGTCGGTGCTGGCGGACCAGCCATTGTTTATTTTTCCATACCAGTAACCCGCATCCTGTAATGTCCCGTTGGCATTCATCAATTGTGCGGGTGCGTCTGCAGGTGCTGCACCTTCCGGCCGGTTCCAGAAATAAGTATCACTGGCGCTTCCCGCAGGCCAGCGGATAATATGGGGATGCAGGTTAGTAATGTGATTCATAAACAGGGGCTGATCTATCATTGACGTCATCCAGGTATTGGCGTTATGCCCTGTAATAGTAAGGGGGATTTTGGTAATGATAGATGATGCATCTATGGTCACTGTATTATTTGTAGTGGCAGGGATAGCAGTTTCTGTAAAATCAGGAGCGGCAAATGTTTTTGCCTTCCAGTCATCCAGGAAAAAATCAATCGTTGTGGCCGCAGGCGGATCTGCAACAGGTTGGACAGTTATCGTATCTGTATCCCCGCCGGGCGGGTCAGGCTCAACAGGGGGAGAGCTGTTTTTTTTGCAGGATTGAAATAATATAACCAGGATAAAAATATATTTAATCACCATGCCAATATTTTAAGCCGTGCAGACCATTATAGTATTAGGTCAGGCAAATTATGTCTGTTATTGTGAAAAGTGAGAAGACAGACGTGAGATGTTTCACCTCTCACCTCTCACGTTTGACGTAACAGGTGCAGCATCCTATAACTGCGCCTGCTGTTTCAATTGTTACTTAACCAATAACAGATCATCAAAATAAAATGTCTCATCCTGGTTATCCGGTCCTTTTATCCAAAAACCTATCTGGTTTGAGGGCGAACCTTTTGCCCATAAGCCTATATCTGCAAGGGACAGCTTAAAATATGTCCATGTTTTTGCAGGTATATTAAGCGGCATGGACTGATCGTTATTGCCGAAACCTCCATTCCTCTTATCTCCCGTAAGATAAAGTGTCATATCTGCAGAGCCTCCTTTTATCCAAACCGTAAGATATTTATAGGATGGATCGGAAGCAAGCCCGGGCCACCAGTTTGCAAAACCAATCAGGTGCCAGTTGCCTTTGGCATAGGTTTTTCCCACGGATTTGCTTCCGGTTTTATGTTCAGTGGTCGAAATGAAACCCGGATCTCCCCAGGAACCATCGCCCCAGCCATCACCATAGCTGTCGGTAAAAATCTGATAGGCTTTGTCAATATTGACCAGTTCCTGGCTGGTAGTGATAGTACCTGTAGCATTTGTTATGTTCAGTGATGCCCTGCCTACTTCTGTTGCGGTCAGCTCGATCACCAGCTCTTTTTTGGTTTGGGATATGATAGTTATTTCATCGGTGCTGCCGGTAAAGGTTACTTTACTAACATCCTCCAGGTTATTGCCGGTTAGTGTTATCTGTGATCCTTCGGTAAAATCATAGTTGGATACCGATGCCACACTCGGATAGGCCAGCACCCGGAAAGGTACCGTCAGGGTTTTGCCGATGCTGTTGGTAAAAACAATATTCTGCTGACCACCAAGAGCGGTATCAGGCACGCTGAATATGAGTGCGGTCTCTGTGTTCAATGTAGAATAAAATGACGCAGGCACATCGCCTTTATCAAACATTATAGTGCGCATATCGCCGAGCCCTGTTCCTTTTAAAGTTACCACCGATCCGCCACTGGCAGAGTCAGTGCTTATACTTGCGAATACAGGATCTCCCGGCTCCACGTGCGGGCTGCCGTCCTTAAAATCTTCTTTGGAGCAGGCATTTATTACAAGCATGGCCAGGAAGGTTACAACAAGCCATGCCAGGTTTTTGAACGAAAATATTTTTTTCATACAAATAATAATTAAGATGGAATTAATAATAGGGTACGGGATCTTTTGCCAGTTCGGGATCCTGTAAAATTTCTCCCGAAGGAATAGGGAGGTACATCATGCTTTCCGTAAACGTTGATACATTATAGTAATTTGTTGCCGTGCCCCTGTTTTGTCCGGCGATGATTTCTTTGGCTTTTTGATAACCCTGTCGTTGTATATCAAACCAATATTCCCCTTCAAAAGCAAATTCAACACGACGCTCTTTTAATACATCATCCGTTGTAATAGACGTTTTGGCGGAAAGACCAGCGCGGGAACGTACTTTATTAAATGCTTTTAGTGCATCGGTGTTATCCGTTGATGCATTGGTACCTAACACAGCTTCTGCATAAATAAGCAGTATATCTGCATAACGTAAGATCATGGTATTAATACCGGTATTCATTCCTAATACGGTTTCTCCTCCATACGACGCACCGGGGCCGACTACATATTTGGCGATATTGGAGCGGGTATCGTTTTTTTGTCCACCTTCGCCTATGGTAACCGTTGTATCATATTTATAGCCGCCCGCCATAAACTGATTATACTTGTCGTTGGAGCCCTGGGGCTTCCAGCTGAGCTTGCTCCATCCATGTTCCATTATTGACCCTTTGCGACGAAGATCGCCAAACTCATAGGCGCCTTTGATATCCATGGTGGGCAGGTATAATTCCCACATGCTGGCTTCGTCTGTCTGAAGATTTCCGGGCCCCCGATCAGGGTTTTTTTGATTGCCTGATCCCCAGGGATTAACTGTCAACTGGTGCTGTATGGCAAACATGGACTCTATATTGTTATTATTGGCGCTTGAATTGAACATTCCTGCATAGTCAGGAAACAGGTCATATTTGTTTGACTCAATTACCTCCCATGCTTTTATTTTAGCGCTGTCGTAGTCTTTCCTGTACAGGTAAAGTTTTGCCATCATACCCTTAGCTGCGTATTTGTTAAGCCGGCCGGGAACAGGGTCTGTTTCCGGCAGCCCGGCCTCTGCTAACTTCAATTCTTCCAGCGCAAAGCGTAACACATCTGCCTTGAGATAACGCGGAATATTAAAATTGCCGCTTTTTGCGGTGCCCCCGGGATCAGTTACGATCGGCGCGTCGCCCCAGGCACGTGCAATAAAAAAATATACCGTTCCCCTGAAGAAGTGACATTCGGCTATGGCAGGATCAATGAACGAAGCGTCTCCTCCCTGACTTTTCTTTAATTCTAATGCGTTCATATACTCGCTCGTCCAGCCGCCTATTTTATAAAACACTTTCCACGCATCTGCAAGCCTGACTGATGTGGAAGCAAGTGTAAAATTCAGGAAAGGAGCATCATCTGCATTGCCGCCGCCGGTATATTCATTGCCTGCCATTACATCGCCTATTACGTCCATCGCCCTGTTTTCATAACCGCTCCACGGCAGCCCGTATAATGTGCTTGTAAGCCCTCTTACTTCATCTGCAGTGTTGTAATAGTTAGAAAGTGTTGTCCCGTCCAATGAGGAGCGCTCAATAAAATCTTTTTTGCAGGATGCCAGCGCTATCATTGCTGACAACAGGGCATACATACTTTTATATTTCATTTTTTTCATTTTAAAGGTTAAGTATTATAGTTCAACATTTACACCTGCCGTAATAGTACGCGGGTTAGGATAGTGCCCTGCATCAACATTCATCAGCCTGATATTATTATTGAATGCACCAATCTCGGGATCATACCCGCTGTATTTGGTGAAAGTCCAGAGGTTCTGAACAGAGAGGTATAACCTTATATTGTTCAGCTTTGCCCTGCTGAGAATACTTTGAGGGATCCTGTAACCCAGTGTAATGTTTTGAATGCGCAGGTAAGAGCCATCCTCCACATAACGGTCAGACATAGCTATATTATTTACCTGGCCACTTACAAACCTTGGCAGCTTGCCATCTGTATTGGTTGCAGTATACCTGTCTAACACTGTGCGAAGCTGATTGTAATATACATTGTCCATTTTTTCAAGCTGCCAGCGGAGGAAATTGAATACTTTGGCGCCATAGCTTCCCTGCAGGAATATGGTAGCATCGAAATCTTTGTATTGGAATGTGTTAGTGATCCCATAGGTGAATTTGGGCAGAGGACTACCGATATAAGTGATATCTTTTTCATCAATTACTTTGTCGCCGTTAATGTCTTTAAAGCGGATATCTCCCAGCCATGTATGTGCCTCGTCAACAGAATACCCGAATTGGGGAAGACTGTTGTCGAGATCCTGCTGTGTGCGGAAAAGCCCGTCGGTAACCAATCCGAAAAATGAGCCAACGGTGTAACCGGGATTAGTATAGGTGATAGTATAGTTATCATAATACACTTTCCCGGTCAGTCCCGCTGTTGAATTCGCCATCTTGTCGAGCTTGTTTTTAAACTGCGAATAAATGATGCCGGTTTTCCAGGAGAAATTTTTTGATTTAATATTAGTACTGTTAATGCTTACATCAACACCGGTATTCGACATCTGCCCCACATTTCCGACAGGCGCTTTCAGATCATCCCATGCATCACCCACACCGATCAGCCGCGGCCCGGTCAGGAACAACAGCATATTAGTGGTGGTTTTCCGGTATACATCTACTGTTGCATCTATCCTTCCATTTATAAAAGCAATATCAATACCGGCATTTTTGGTAACGACGGATTCCCAGCTCAGGTCGGGGTTGGCAATACCATTCAGATAGCTGGAATTGCCAAAGCCAACCGGGCCGGGCCAGAAACCGATAGCGGAAGTATAAGGCGGGTTCTGTGCACCTGAAGGAAGATTCTGATTACCCACAGCGCCATAACCTGCCCGTAACTTTAAGTAGCTTATGGCAGGCTTCATGCCTTCTGCAAAGCTTTCATTGGATACTGTCCAGCCAACAGATGCCCCGGGAAAATATCCCCATTTGTTATTGGGACCGAAGTTGGAGGATCCATCAGCCCTGAAGCTTACAGAAAGGGAGTAGCGGTTATCAAAAGCATAGTTAGCTCTTGCAAAATAAGATTCCATTGCCCACTGGCTCTTTCCGCCGTTCAGCTCCCAGGTAGTTTTATCACTGTTGCCTGCATTGATGTCGAGGATATTGTTTTGCAGATCCACCCGTTTTCCTGCCAGCCCTTCGTAGTAGGAATACTGCGCTTCGTGACCTGCGGTAACAGATATATTATGCTTGTCTAAGTATTTATTATAGTTCAGGTAATTCCTGATGGCATAGTAATAACTGTTCCCCCTGTTATCATATAACTGGCTCTGTAAAGTAGTAGTTCCTACATTGCCTGCGTACTGGTAGGCGAGGTTATTATTTAAGCCCAGGGAATACGAAATTTCATTCCTGAGATCAAGTCCTTTAATAAATTCAATATCAGCATACACATTACCGAAGATCTGGGCATTGGTAGTTTTATTACCCCGCATAGCGCTACGGGCAATGGGATTGTCCTGACCGTATTTTACCCCGCTTATCGTGTTGCCGCCACCCCAGCTACCGTCAAGATTTTTTACCGGTATCAACGGGTTCTGGATAGCTCCCCACCAAATGGTGCCTTCTGCGGCATCAGCAAGTGTTACGTTCTGTATATTCCTGGAACCATTGGCGCTTACTCCAATTTTTATCCAGTTCTTCAACTGGTGATCCAGGTTGAACCGCATGGTATATCTTTTAAAATCCGATCCGATCAATATACCGGTCTGGTCAAAATAATTGAGTGATAAATAATAATTGGTTTTGTCTTTCCCGCCGGAAAAGCTCAACTGGTGGTTGTTTACCTGACCGGTGCGGAACATGGCTTCCTGCCAGTCTGTTCCCGGCCCGAGAATGGAAGGGTCTTTAAATTCCTCGGTAGGCTGAGCACCCAGGATCGGCGCAACTTCATTCTGGTATTGTGCAAACTCTCTCAGGTTCATGATATCTAATTTTTTTACCACGTTGGATTGACCATAATAAGCGTCGTAATTGATTTTGCCTTCACCTGCTTTGCCTTTTTTAGTGGTAATAAGAATTACGCCATTAGCTGCCTGAGATCCGTATATGGATTGGGCGGAAGCATCTTTTAAGACATCTATTGTTTCAATATCATTCGGGTTTAAAGTGGCCATCACACTGTTACCGGTCTGCCCGTCAGAGCCTCCGAGTCCCGCATAGCCGGAGCTTGATTTTGTATTGCTTACAAAAGGAACACCATCAATTACAATTAAAGGATCATTGCTGTTGATAGTGGTCACGCCGCGTACTTTGATAGATACGCCGCCTCCCGGCTGACCGCTGTTATTCATTACGGTTACCCCGGCAACCTTTCCCTGTATAGCCTGGTCTATACCTGCAACAGGGAGGTCCTTGATATCTTTTGCACTTACAGAAGATATGGACGAGGTGACATTTGCTCTCTTGGCAGTGCCATAACCGACTACCACCACTTCGTTAAGGTTTTGTGATACTGATTCCAGCGTGATCTCCATCACTGCGGAAGAGCTGATCGCCACCTCTTTGTCTTTCATGCCCACTGAGCTTATGATCAGCGTTTTTGCGCCGGAAGGAACAGTAACTGAAAAGACGCCTGATGTATTTGTTGTGGTATAGGTTTTGGTACCCTTTACCTCAATAGTTACGCCGGGCAGCGTGTTGCCTTTGTCGTCTTTAACTGTGCCCGTGATCGTCCGGGCATTCTGGGCATACACAGATGTAATAAGCAGTAGCGGTAAAAGAGACCATAGCAGGGCTTTCATTTTTACCGCCGTTTTGTTTTTGTTCATATGCGTGCAATTATGGTTTTGAAATATAATGATAATTAGTATTTAATATTCATTTTTATCGTTTGTTCATTTCCGTTATATGATATGGCCGTGTCCGCCTGATCTGGTATTTCCTGTGTGGTAGCTTTATCATGACTGATCCATACTACCCGGAAAATCTTATTTTTCTGCATACCGTTAAAATCGCCCCTGCATTTGCCTATGGTGAGCGTTTTGCCTGCCTCATTGTAGCTGATAGGGATGGTGCAATATTTTCCCTTCTCATAGTTGTAGTTTATTCCCTCATCTTCATACAGAGTAAAGGAGGCATCCTTACCGGTATACACATACAGGGTGATCATATCAGGAGACTTTCCGGTAGTATATTGCATGTCGGGGCCTGCCGGGATGATCGAGCCTTCTTTAACATATACCGGCATGCGTTCATAAGGTGCAGGAGCTGTAATAATCTGCCCCCCGTCTATATATTTCCCTGTATTAAAGTCGTACCATCCCTGTCCGGCAGGAAGGTATACTTCACGGCTCTTTGCCTGGTATTTGTATACGGGATTGATCATCAGAGAGGGCCCGAACATGTACTGATCCCCGATATTTTTTACTTCAGGATCGGCCGCAAAATCCATGATCAGTCCCCGCATGAGAGTATAGTCATTATGATAAGCGCTTCCCGCGAGAGAATAAATATACGGCATCAGGCGGTACCGCAGCCGGTTGTAGTACAGCATGCTTTTGTATGCCGGGTGCGTTTCGGGAGCTATATTAAAAATCTCCCTGTATGGGTATTGACCATGAGAGCGGAATAAAGGACAGAACGCACCGAACTGGTACCAGCGCGTGTTCAGCTCTCTCCATTCTTCAAGGGCGGCGCCCTGTGGTGCAGGCTTGTCATATTTGTCTTCTACAAAAAAGCCGCCGATATCAGTTGTCCAGTAAGGTAATCCGGATAAGGAGAAATTGATCCCTGCCGGGATCTCTCTTTCCAGCTCATCGAAACGTGCGGCAATATCCCCGCTCCAGGTGGCGGCCCCATAGCGTTGCAGCCCGGCGTAGGCGGAACGGGTAAGGATGAATACGCGCTGGTCTGGGCTCGTCGTGCGTTGTCCTTCATAGATCCCTTTTGCATTTGCCAGCGCATACCCGTTAAAATACTCAGATGATGGCCCCAACGCCGTGGGATTCATAAGGGCTTTGCGTTTTTCAATAGTGGCATTGGATAATATATCCGGTTCTGTAGCATCCAGCCACCATGCATCAACACCTTTACTGAAAAGCTTTGCATCAATCAGGCGCCAGAAGGCTTTCCGGGCATCTTCATTATAAGCATCATAAAAAGTGGATACATATCCTTTGCCGATCCAGTCCCGGGTCTGGTCTTTTACATTTTGCTTATAGAGCCAGTTATGTTTATCAAACAGTTTGTACGGCTCAGTGCCTTCGTAAAATTTTGGCCAAACGGAGATCATAAAATGAGCGTTATACTCATCATGCAGTTTTTTTATCATGCCGGAAGGGTCAGGAAACCTGCTGCTGTCAAATTCCTGGCTGCCCCACTGGTCTTCTTTCCAGTAGCTCCAGTCGAGCACAATATTGTCAAGCCCTATTTTTCTTTTCCTGAATTCGGCTACAGTATTTTCGATCTCTGCCCGGGTTTTATACCGCTCCCTGCTTTGCCAGAAGCCATAAGCCCATTCGGGAAGTATGGCGGCTTTGCCGGTCAGCAGTCTATAGCCCTGTATTACTTTGTCAGTATTTTCACCATATACAAAATAATAGTTGAGCTGTTCTGCTGCTTCAGATGACAGCCTAATGGTATTATACATGGCCGAAGGAGCAGGAGAGAGCCATTGAAGCGAAGCAAATGCCTGGGTCGACTCGGGGATCCAGGCTACTTTCAGTGAGCATGGCCTGCCTGCCTGCATAGGGTATTCAATATAAGAAGGACCGGGATTCCATCCTTCCCGCCATTTGTCAAAGACTAATTGGCCGTCCAGCCACAATTGGAGATATCCTGATGAAGAGAGGTAAAACTTATGCATACCGGTGGTGTCGGGGGTAATAAACCCTTCCCAGGTCACTTTTCCCAGGGCCATCGGAAATTGTCCCGGTATTTCTTTTAATGAAGGGAGAAAAGAATAATCTATTTTATTTTCCTGTCTGCTGAGATATACCTGGGTGCTGTCGTCACGATTGCTATAGGTAGCGGTCAGCCCGGGAGAGACACCATCTTTCCCTTTGAGTACAAAAGAAGAAAGCTGACGTTTTTCCCTGTTGTCGCCGAAATGAGTGATCGAATAGTTATCCCAGAGAATACCATAATGCCGGCTGGATACTACAAAAGGCACAGCTACCACAGAATTATATTGTGTAAGGTCAACATCCTTATTCTTATAATTAAAGATGCCGGTTTGTGGCTGACCGAGCCCGTAAAAGGCTTCTTCTGTGGGCGACTCAAAAACCTGGCTGATGCCGTAAAGGGATTTGTTGTCAATGGTTACCGGTATAAGTTTTTTTCCGCCTCCTTTTTTTTCCTGCAGTATAATATTACCGGTACTGTCCCTGAAAACAACTTCGCCGGTCAGTTTGGAAATGGTTGCTGATATGGAAGGGGTTTTAATTGTTTCGGATGTTTGGGTGCTTTCATGCGCCCAGGCGGCTGCGGGTAAGCTGGCGCTGTCGCGCATAAGGCTGCTTTCCCCGGACAATTTTTTGCCTGCGGCGCAGGCAGCTACCTGTATGATCCTGGAAGAAATGACGGAAAGCCTGATCAAAGCAGCTCCATTGGGTGGAGGCTGTTTTATATGCACTATAATGCCGTCGGAAAGAATGTCAACATCCTTATTAAGGGTACAGCCGGTAAATATTAAAATAAGATTAATACAAGCAGCAGTCAGGATAATATATTCTTTTCGGCAGGCAGTCATTGAGCGCAATACATTTTTGGTATTCTCTGAATATCAATACTCAAAACTACTATTCGCGGAGGCAGGAGAGGTGCCACAGATGTTTAAAAGAGGGTATCTGAATGTTACCCGAAGGGTATATTTTGTTTATTTGAAGGGTATGAAATGTTAAGGCTTAACTATCCCGGTGCTAAGTCGTTATCGTGAGAAGTGAGAGGGGGAGACGTGAAATGTTTCACTTCTCACATTTCTCGTTTGACACAGCACCAGCTTCTTAGTGTCCGCCCCCATGACGGGGGATGGGTGAGTATTAATATAAAATACCTATCTTGATAAAGATATAAATGAATGGCTGCGGCATCTTGCGATGTCAATTATTTAACTTTATACGATTTTATTGCAGTTCAAGCCAGACGGTTAGCATATATGAGAAAAAAGTTCCTGCTTTTTTGTGTTTGCCTTATTGCCTGTATTACTATTTATGCCCAGCGGAAAACTTACCAGTTCATGCGGCTGGATGTTCGCCAGGGACTTTCGCACAATCAGGTAAATACCATATTTAAGGATGGCGCCGGCTTTTTATGGTTTGGCACTATGTCGGGGCTTAACCGTTATGATGGTTATGATTTTAAAGTGTTCCGGAACGACCTGGATGATTCCACCTCGCTCAGCGATAATTATATCAGCAATATTTTTGAATTGCCCGGGAATAAGATGTGGATCGCAACCCGGAACGGCAATAATATTTACGACCCCACCACCGAGTCATTTTCCCGCAACGATCAGCATTATCTCGCCTCCCTTTCTTTGCCCGGCGGTTCTGTTACTTTTATCTCAAAAGATAAGCAGGGCGATTTTTGGTTTGTATACCAGAACCTGGGCGGTATTTATAAGTATTCCCCCGGGAGTAAAAGTGTTCTCAAATTTTCCTATGTGCCCAATGACAGTGTAAGTATTGCTACCAGCGATGTGGCAGTACTGGCGCATGATCATCAGAATAATACCTGGGTGGTGCACCGCAACGGTATCATCGAAAAGCTTGATCACCTTACCCATAAAATAACATTCAGGACGGACCAGTTGAAAAAAAGAAACAGTGGCAAAAATGAGAATTACTCGTTATTTATAGATAATGATGATGAGCTTTGGATATCAGTGCTCTTGTCGGGGATACCCGGTGGCATATACTGGTATAAGCCCGCGCAGGATACGCTTGAGCGCTTATCAAAGGAATCGGGGCAATTCCGTCTCAATACGAATATTGTAGCCGGCGTTGTCCAGGATAGTGAAGGGAAAATATGGATCGGGACCGATCACGGCGGTATAAATATCATTGATAAAAAAAATAACCGCATCCAATACCTTCTCAATGATGCTGAAGATCATACCAGCATTTCCCAAAACACCATCTGGAGTATTTATAGAGATAACAACGGGGTGATATGGCTGGGTACTTTCAAGCAGGGCATTAATTATTATAGCAATCAGCTCGCCCTGTTTGATCTGTACAAGCACAAAACATTAGATGCTGCCAGCCTGCCTTTTGAAGACATCAACAAATTTGCTGAAGACGAACGGGGTAATTTATGGATCGGCACGAACGGGGGCGGGTTGCTATATTATAACCGGGCTTTGAATACCTACAGATCCTTCCGGCACGATCCCGGCGATCCCAACAGCATCAGCAGCGATGTGGTCGTTTCACTATGCATTGACCACGAAAACAAATTATGGATAGGCACTTATTTTGGAGGACTGAATTGTTTTGATGGAAAAAGATTTATCCATTTCAGGCACGATCCTGCTGACCCCGGCAGCGTATCGGACGACAGCATCTGGGAGATATTTGAAGATTCGGACCATGATCTCTGGATGGGGACATTATCCGGGGGAATGAACATGTATGACAGAAAAACAAAAAAGTTCAGGCATTTTGATGTGGAGAACCGCTCTCTCCATTCCAACTATATTTCTGTTATTGTAGAGGACAGTAAAGGCAACCTCCTGTTCGGTACCTCCAATGGTATTGATATGCTGGAAAAAACCTCGGGCAACTTTACCTACTTCGGGCATGATGATGCTAATGGCGCATCCCTTAGCAATAACAATGTAATGTCAATGCTTGAAGATGGCCGGGGATTGATATGGGTGGGCACAAGAGAGGGGTTGAATGTTATGCATAAAGACAGGAAGCGCTTTTCCGTATTCCGCAAAAGCGACGGGCTGGTGGATAATACTATCCTCACCATACTGGAAGACAGCAGGCATAACCTTTGGGTGGGAACGCCGAACGGACTTAGTCATGTGATCGTAAATTATAACGACTCCGGGATGATCTCGGCTCATTTCGTGAATTATGACGAATCGAACGGGCTGCAGGGACGGGAATTTAATGATAAGGCAGCCTATAAGACCCGCGCAGGAGAACTGATATTTGGCGGGCCGTATGGCTTTAATATTTTTTCACCGGATAAATTCCTTTCCTATAAAAACCCTCCCCGGATCGTATTGACCGGCTTACAGATCTTTAATGAAAACGTATTGCCGGGAGAGGAATTAGACGGGCAGGTTGTTCTGCCGGAGTCTATCACCCAAACCAAAACCATTACGTTGAAATATAACCAGAATGTATTTTCCGTTTCCTTTTCAGCGCTTGGATTGGGGATGTCGGCGAGGGATAAATTCCAGTATATGCTGGAAGGGTTCAATAAAGAATGGCTGACAACAGACGGAAGGCAAAGAACAGTTACCTATACCAATATAGATCCGGGGCAATACACGCTTAAAATAAAGCCTGATGGCGTACCTGGTATGGAAAATGCAGCAGTACTGGAGGTGAATATACTGCCCCCGTTCTGGAGAACGATCCCTGCGTTTTTATTATATGCTTTGGCCGGTATTGCCATACTGCTGGTGGCGAGGCATTTCACTATACAGCGGGCCAATATGCGCTTCCAGATGGCACAGCAAAAAAAAGAAGCAGAGCGTATTCACGAGCTGGATATGCTGAAACTGAAATTCTTTACCAACGTGAGCCATGAATTCAGAACGCCCATATCACTGATACTGGCTCCTGTGGAGAAAATGATGAAGCAGGAGGAAGAAGGTCCGAAAAAAAAGCAATACCAACTGATCTACCGGAATGCCAAACGCCTGCTCGGGCTTGTTAACCAGTTGCTTGATTTCAGGAAGCTGGAAATGAAAGAGCTTCGTTTATACGCTTCCGTTGGAGATATTGTATCGTTTGTAAAAGAGCTTGTATTGTCGTTCACGGATCTTGCCGAAAAGAAGAATATTGATTTTACTTTCAATGCTGCACCGGAATCTGTTCACACCTCTTTTGATCCTGATAAGATGGAGCGTGTTATGTTCAATCTTTTGTCCAATGCTTTTAAGTTCACCCCGGAGCACGGGAAGGTTGCTGTGGATATAACAGTCTGCCGGAAAGAAAGTCAGGGGGTAGTGGAGATCAAAGTGAGCGACAGTGGTATCGGTATCCCGGAGGAGAGCCGTGAGAAAATATTTGAGCGCTACTTTCAGCATGATACTTCCGATAATTTGCTGGGGCAGGGGAGTGGTATAGGGCTGGCCATTTCAAAGGAGTTTGTAAGGCTCCATGGAGGGGAGATCAGGGCGGCTGAGAGGCCCGATGGCGGCACGGTCTTTACGGTATCGCTGCCCGTTACCGAATATACAGGCACGTTCTCACAGCAGGATCATGGTGAAACGGAAATGCTTATGTATAAGGCAACCGAGCATTCGCATGATGATACTCCGGGGAATGTAGCCAAAGGTAAAAAAACAGTGCTGGTCATTGATGACAATGACGATATCAGGTTTTATATAAAAGACAATCTCCGGCATAGCTATATCGTTTACCAGGCTGCCAATGGAAAGGAGGGATGGCGCAAAGCGGAAGAATTTCAGCCGGACCTGATCATATCCGATGTTATGATGCCTGACATGGATGGAATAACGCTTTGCAGGAAGATCAAAAATGATCCGCGCACTTCTCATATCCCCGTCATCCTGCTTACCGCCCGGAGCACCGATGATCAAAGGCTTGAAGGGTTCAGCACAGGCGCTATTGATTACATCACCAAGCCCTTCAGCTTTGAAATATTGCAGGCAAGGATAAAGAATATTATGGCGCAACAGGAATCCATGCGAAAGCTTTTCCAGCGGCAGATCGAGATCAATCCCGCGGAGATCGCTTCAAGCCCGATAGATGAAGCTTTTATTGCCCGTGCAGTGGAAGTGGTGGAGAAGAACATGGCGGAAACGGAGTTTTCGGTAGAAGACCTGAGTAAAGCGCTGCTTATGAGCAGGGTAGCGTTGTACAAAAAACTGCTTTCCCTTACCGGCAAAGCGCCGCTGGATTTTATCCGGACTATCCGTATGAAAAGAGCAGCGCAATTACTGGAGAAAACGCAGATGAGCGTATCTGAAATTGCCTATGAAGTGGGTTTCAGCAATCCCAAATATTTTACGAAATATTTTAAGAAAGAGTTTAATACCCTGCCATCAGAATATATGGCAATGAAACGGAATAAGGCTGTTTGATATGTCCTTTCAATCAACTTTCAACATCCTGATTATATTGCTTAAATCCTATTCTGTTCCCTGGCTTTGGTTTACTTCGCTGCTTAATCAGTTATCTGAGCACTACAAAAATATTTTCAATCTTTGGGAAACCACTCTATATTTCGTTTCACCTGTCATACATTTCTATTTCTTCCCGGTCATCGCAGCCGCTCAATACGGCACAGATGGTAATACCTATAATGTCTTTGAGTGTAATTTGGTGCGATCTATACGGAGATCAGTCAGAGAATCAAAAAACGATAGCATTTTTCAATGCAGTTTCTACATAATGCCTATTCAACAATCAAACGGGGATAACTTTTTACTCTTTTCTTATCAATCGCTCTTTACTAACATTTATGAATAACATACTCCTGATTTATATGCGTTTGCCCTGCCTTCCTTTGTTGTACAGAATTCACGAATGTTTATACTATTATAGAGACCAGGAACGTTTTACTGCTGTCCGTAGGCGCACTGATCAAATATCCCCGTTTATGAAAAATCTTTTTTACCTCCTGGCAGCTTTTACTGCTTTCAGTTCATGTTCCTCCACCGAGCTGGTCACACTGAGTGTTGTTGAGCCGGCTCCTGTAACTGTTTCCTCCGATATTAAACGGATCGTGGTCATAGACCGCACTGAAACATCAGGTCAAAACAAGACAGTTGACGTTGTTGATAAGGTGTTTTCCCTGGAAGGAGCCACGCTCGACAAAGAAGGCGCTAAAGCGGCAACCGCGGGAATGAGGGATGAGCTGACAAGAAATGACCGGTTTGACGAAGTGATATCCTATCCCGGAGTGCTTTCCCGCAGCAGTGTGGCCGGAGTATTCCCTACGCCTTTGTCATGGCAGGAAATAGCCGATGTTTGCAGGAAGTATAATGCGGATGCGGTATTTGCTCTCGAATTATTTGATACCGACTCAAAGATAAGCTATGCTGTCAATCCGGTGTCGGTGAATACTCCTCTTGGAAAAGTGCCTGCTGTAGAACATACCGCCACAATGGCTACCAAAGTAAGGACTGGCTGGAGAATATATGATGCCCGGGGTAAGCAGTTACTTGATGAATATATAATTGAAAAGATATTGAATTTTTATGGTAAAGGCATTAATCCTGCCGCAGCGGCAGCAGCGCTCCTGGAAAGAAAAGAGGCGGTAAAGCAGGCGGGCATAAAAGCGGGCGCCCAGTATGCGCTGCGCATAGTGCCATATTCCGTAAGGGTGAGCAGGGACTATTATGTGCGTGGTACCGATAATTTCAGGGTGGCGCGCAGGAAAGCGCAAACTGGGAACTGGGATGGCGCAGCAGCTCTATGGCAGCAGGAAACCGGTAATGCAGATGCCAAAGTCGCCGGGCGTGCATGTTATAATATGGCGATCATCGGCGAGATCAACGGAGATCTTGAGCAGGCCACAGGCTGGGCGCAGAAAGCTTATGAGCAGTATGCTAACAAGCTCGCGCTTCGTTATGTAAAAATACTCGAAAGACGAAAAGAGGATAATGCAGTGCTCAGCGAGCAGACTGCAAAAAGATAGTGGCTATTACTATATCCGGGAAGGCGACAGGATGCTCGTCCATGAGTAAATGCAAGACTGCCTTTCCGCTGTTTTCCTTTAAATGTAAATACAGAGAAACATTTAATTGTTTCGCCTTCCGTAGTAAAAAGTCATATTAGCAGTCGTATTCCCGTTTTTATCCCATGTTGTAGTTGGTCCATGCGCAAAAATTCCTGACCATGTGGATTGGGATTTCTTATTTCCGTTGTTCCAGTAAGTAGTGTACATAATGGTATTATACGGAGTATATTCTTTTGTCCACAACAGGCGTCCTGTCCTGTTCCAGTATTTTTCCAGGGCTGTTTTCCTGCCGTTATAATAGACGGCTTCATATTGTTGTTGCCCGTTTTCGTAATACCAGCTTTCTTTGCCGTTCCTCAAAAATTCACCATTATCTGCAATCCACCCGCTATACTGTAATCGTACCTGGCCATTGGGATATTTTTCTTCGAAGTGTTTTGTCTTCCCGGGGGAAGCTACGCCGGGATTTTTGTGCATCTCCGATTCAAAGTCTGACAAGATCCAGGCTTCGTTCATTGCAAATTCCATGGCAGGCAGGCTTTTAGAGGAGAGCAAATGAATAATGCCGTTAGGGCTTTGCGTGGCTGTGCAATACCCAAGTGTGCCCCAACCCTCGTTAGGCCAGCTTTTATCTGTTATTCCTTTCCAATCCTGGTGAGACGTTACCGAGGGAAGCTTTTTGATCCTCCAGGTTTTCCCATCATCAGTGGAAAGCGCTACGTAAGCACCCCTTTCCGTAATACCGGCAGGCGGTGGATTCCTGAACATTTTCATATTTTGAAAATCACCTGCCATAAATAAGTTACCACTTTTTAACCTGATAATTACCGGTCGCTGGTTACTACCCAGGGCGGCGAAAGGAGTTTGGGATTTCCCTGTCCATGTTTTCCCGAGATCGGAAGAAAAACATTGCGGCATATATCCTTCAATATTACTGTCTTTACCTCCCATACCTAAGATCCTTCCGTCTTTCAGCAAAACGAAACTGGTATGCCGTCCTGCCGTTCTTCCTCCCGTATCGTACCATGTATTACCGTCATCATCACTTGCCCAAAGGAAGGAAGTAGCCCAGGAGGAGGATGTGCTTTCATCCAGGCTGCCGTCCGAGCCGAAATATATAGCATTACCCGGTCCTCTGAAAGCGCTGGTGATTGGCTGAGGGGCAAAATCTCCGACAGCTCCTTTTATTTCGGGAAAAGTAATGGCGCTCCATGAAGCCCCGTTATCATCTGAAGTAGTAAACCGGAATGGGGTATTGCCAAAATTGCGGCCGCCGCTAAAAAACCAGATCTTTCCATTGTCGTTCCATAGCAGGGCAGACTGGTCGTTCAGGCCTGCCAGGCTGTAAAACAAAGAGGGCATTTCCCATTCCTGGGATCCATAACGGAGGCGCGTAGCTACCATAGTAGTGTTTGGAGCGTTCTCGCTTTTTTTGGGTTGAGATGAAAAAGCGATGTATAACAGATCCCCGTTGGGGCATACCGTCACTCCGCCGCTGTGCAGGTTGCCGATAATTCCATCATCCAAACCTACCGCCTGGTTATCTCCGGGAGACGTCAGGTCTGGCGGGCTGGATATCAGTGGCCGTGATGTAAAGTACGGCTGATCGGGTGAGGGGCCGGTGCCGGCATCAGCCTTGTGCTGGCTTACACCGCGGAAGGCCATCCCCGGCTCGAAATGCGCCGGAGCTGTCCGGGGCATTTCACCTAACACAACCCGGAAGCCGATAAAGTGGGGGCGTTGCCCGGCAGCGTACATTTTAGGGTAATCGGGTGGCAGGCTGCTCCGGTTAGCCGCATAATAAAAAATACCGGTAGTATCAGGTTCAAAAACCTTCCCCTTGTGATTCCTGGTGCTTATGGCGCCACCCCTGATCACTTTTCCCCAGCTATTATCATAGCCTACAGGATCGGTTTGGGCCGTATCCGGGTAAGGACCAAGCCAGTCGTAGCACCACTCCGGCGCTCCCGATGCCATGTTCTTTAAGCCCCAGGGGTTGGTATCGTCCTGCGGCCGCTGGTGACCGGACCAAAACAACCCTTCTGATCCTGCTCTGTATGCATACTCCCATTCCGCTTCGGTGGGCAAACGGTATGGTTTGCCTTCTTTCCTGCTCAGCCATTTGCAAAAAGCAAGGGCTTCATTCCAACTGATGCCCGTAGCATAAGGTTCAAAGTATCCTGTACCGTTGTATTCTTTTTTAAACTGCCGATATTGACGAATAGTAACCTCCGTTTCCGACATGTAGAATCCTTTACTTATCGTAACGTGATGAGCAGGCTGCTCGTCTGCCAAAGGTGCATCTTTAGACATGCTCGTAGGTCTCCCGATGTGAAATGAATCCGGTTGTGCACCCATCAAAAAGTCGCCTTTTTCAATGAAGAGCATCTTCATACCAATGGAATTGGTAAAAGGCCCGGGCGCTTTTGTATAAGAGTTGTTAAAGCCTAAAAAAAATATACCGGTCATTCCAAAGAGCAAAGAAGGCAGGATGGTCTTTTTATTCATAACGATGTTGGGTTCTGATATCTTACCGGAAAGTTTTGACCAGGGACTATCGCAATATATATACTGTCTTTTCCGGTGTACTGTATTGATAGAGTGATCCTGTGCCGGGTAATACCCAATAGTGCAGGGAAATATTTGAACAGGTAATTATTACATTTTCTGATTCTTATCCTTAGTATTTACTTAATACCAGGCTACTCTGATTTTATTTTTGACCAGTCCTTCCTAATTGAAAATAAGAAAGTAATCCACCCTGTTTGATCCTGTAGTGTCTCCGGATTGGTTAAGATATATTTAAGTAAGGCTGTCAATATGAGTTGTTGAATATTTCTTGCGCACCTGCTTGTAACGAGGATTGCTAAAATGAAATTTATAGCTGATGAGGATTTATAAATTACGAATCAATGTCGTTGCCTTTAGCTTAAGCATCATCATAAAACTTTTTAAAGGGATATATGAACAATAATATAAAGCTGACAGATCTCCTCAAAGCAAAAAGCAGGGTCCCACCCCAGGGTGGGAGATACGAAGCCCGCCGGCTTGAGGCAACCAACGACTTAATCTTAAAAAACGCTATGCTTTCTTAAGCAAACGACATTGATTTACGGATTGTCAATAAAGTTCGATGACCGCATGAATGAATCTATCCGGGCAGGAATAATGCCGGGCCGTGTGGAGTTTTCAATGAATGATGAAGCCGCTGACTTATGTGTCATCAGGGTTCATCATTTCCAGGAAAAACTACTTCATCTTCTTTGCATCGTCCAAAAACTTTGCAAGACCTATATCAGTTAACGGGTGCTTTAACAATCCGAGGATAGGCTCAAGCGGGCAGGTGCATACATCAGCGCCCAGCTCTGCGGCCCGTACAATATGTAATGAGCTGCGGATAGAAGCAGCCAGTATCTGTGTTTTAAAGCCCTGCAGGGAGTATATCTGTGCTATCTGGCCTATAAGTTCCATGCCATCCCAGTTGCCGTCATCAATCCTGCCCACAAAAGGAGATACATAGGTGGCGCCGGCTTTTGCAGCGAGGATCGCCTGCCCGGCAGAGAATACCAGCGTGCAGTTGGTCCTGATGCCATTATCGGTAAACCATTTCAATGCCTTTACGCCCTCTTTGATCATAGGCACTTTCACCACGATATTAGGGTGAATGGCGGCCAGCGATTTACCTTCTGCTACAATACCGTCAAAATCTGTGGAAAATACTTCTGCGCTGATATCGCCTGACACTATCTCGCAGATGGTTTTATAGTGATTACGAATAGCTTCTTCTCCTTTTACACCTTCTTTCGCCATAAGAGAAGGGTTCGTAGTAACGCCGTCCAGTATACCGAGTGCATTGGCTTCTTTGATCTGATCAAGATTGGCTGTATCAATAAAGAATTTCATAACCTGTTTTTTGAATTTCTTTTATGGAATGTTTAATAATTAAAAAAGGCAAGTTACTTACATCGCACCGCTACAACCGCCTACCCTTGCTACCTTCCGGTCCTGGGGGAGTTCAGCAGGAGCTGGTCGTATAAGACTTGCCACTGCAAATATACATGAATTGCCATGAATAGCCACGAATGCACGAATAAATATAATTAAAATAGATTGGCGCATTCTGTACAAGAAAAGAAAACATAGCCACGATGCACGAATATATAATGCATTTTGATTCTTTATTCGTGCATTCGTGGCTTTGTAGCTGCTCTATTGCCCCGGCCTGTTTTGCAGTGAATTCAGTGTGGTCACATTTACCAGTTGGTCATACCGTCCTCCTAATTCACGATAATATACGAGTACGGTATACTCATTTTCTGCTTCCCAAATATTACCTTCTGTTTCATCGGTGTTGAAAGCCTGCTTACCTGCAGCCGGGCTTAAAGCATAAGCATAGTCATAATATCCCTGCTTCAGGAGCAATGTCGTTTCATATTGTCCTTTCTCTTCATTCCATTGCAGTTTTGCTTTTTCATCTTTGCCGTAATGGGTCATCTGTCCAATAATATACAGCTCTTTTCCCTGGTAAGGAGAGCGGGAAGGAGTGATATAGGTAAAATGCACTGTAGCGTAGTCGCCGTTCCAGTAGGGATTTACATTTTCATTGGTGAGGGCGGCGTACCAGCCGTCATAGTCTTTGTAATATATGTATCGCTGGGTATTGCGCGACACGTCTGGTATAACATACAGGTCGTATGCCGTATTCGTATTCTGCTGGCGGCGAACCCGGTCGCTCAGCAGGCGAAAGCTGGTGAGATCAAGCCAGCGCCATTCCCGCATTGCCGGGAAAAGGCAATCATTTTCCCCGTTATACTCATAACTGTTGCCGCGGATAATATTAGGCTTTATATTTTGTATACAATTGTCCCATCGGTCATTTTGCAGGATGACCACTTTTATTTGCTGCTGCGGATAGCTTACATTCATATTACCTGAGTTTACCGTCAACTGTATCTTTTGGTGGGTACGGAAAAACTGCTGGTTGAATGGCTGCTGTACCTGAGCAGCTACAGAGACCATGGGGCTAACCACCACAAACCGCCTGGTGAAAGCCAGCCTGGAGGTATCCCCGTTTATAAAAACTTTCAGAAGATAATTTCCCGCTTTGACCGGCATAATATCCCGGTTGGGAAATGTAAGCTGGTAGTGGGTATAGCGCGTCAACACCTGCGAAGCGCTTCTGTAGGTGGTTATCCGCTGGTTGGTATATCCTTTCACATAATCGTAATAGCTCATCTGCACGGGCGACCAGTCGGCATTACGCAGCTCAAAATTGTAATAATAACTTTTAATATCGCCATCCATATCATCAAAATCAAGCTGCAGCATATCATTGCTGTTGAGCTTCACTACCGGGTAAGCCAACTGGTTACCATACATGGTGAGCTGAACGGTTTTAATATTATCCATGAATATTTTATCAGGCTCGCGCTGTGCCAGCGCGGGCGCAGTGAAAAAGATCATATAGCATGCCAGCAATCCTGAAAAGTAAAATTTGCACATCGCCTAATTCTTTTATCTTCACAATTTAGTAAAATAGCAGGATTGAATATAGCTTCATTCATAGCAGGCAGGATAGCATTTAACCGGCAGCGATCATTTTCCCGTATCATCATCCGGCTGGCAATTACCGCTACGGCCATAAGCGTAGCTGTTATGACGATGACGCTTGCCTTTGTAAACGGCTTCCAGGAAGCGGTAAGCCAGAAAATATTCAGCTTTTGGGGACATATCCGCCTGCAGCATTACGAGCAGTATAAGTCTTCTATTGCCGAAGAATCACCTATAGCAAAAAACGACAGTATTGCACAGGCTATATCCGGTATACAGGGAGTAAAAAGAGTGCAGCCCTTTGCTACCAAGTATGCCATTCTCAAAACAAGCGAGTCTATTGAAGGAGTATTGTTCAAAGGGGTGGACAGCAGTTATGATTTCAGCGCCATGCAGCAATTCCTTACACAAGGCAGGTGGGTGCATTTTAATGACAGCTCCTACAGCAGGGAAATTGTATTGTCGGAATATACTGCCAAACAACTCCGGCTAAAGCTGAATGATAAGATCCTGATCTATTTTTTCAGGGGAGGAGATCAAAAGCCGCGCCCAGATAAGCTTACCGTAGTGGGGTTGTACAGGACTTATATGGAAGAATACGACAAGCTCTTTGCCATTGGCGACCTGGGATTGGTACAACGGCTTAACGACTGGACGAAAGGCGAAATAGGAGGCTACGAAATATTTGTGAACGATTATCATGCAATTGATGAAGTGAATGAGCGCATTTTTGAATCCCTTCCCCCTGAATGGGGAAGCAAGACCATAAAAGATATCTATCCCAATATTTTCGACTGGCTCAGGCTGCAGGATGTGAACAGGAATATAGTGCTTGGTGTAATGGTGGTAATTGCCATCATTAATCTTATCACCTGTCTTATTATTATGGTACTGGAGCGGACAAGGATGATTGGGGTACTCAAGGCATTAGGCGCTACGGACTGGAAGATACAGCAGATCTTCACCATCCAGGGAGTCTTCATCAGCGTAGCCGGAGTGCTGATCGGACTGATCGTTGGTTTGGGCATCTGCATTATCCAGGAGAAAACACATTTTATTCATTTCTGGGATGAGAATGCTTACTATATGACAGTGGTGCCTGTGAAAATTGTATGGTGGGAAATTGCATTGGTAATAACAGGTACCATGATAGTATGCTCGCTCACTTTGCTGATACCAACACTTGTGAGCAGGAGGATACGGCCTGCAAAGGCAGTACAGTTCAGGTAGAGGGTGCAAGGTGAAGACATGAGAGGTCAAACGCGGGATAACCCTGTTCACGTTTCACGTCTGTCGTTTCACGTTCCCCTTTTCCCATTCCCATCAGCCTACTCTTTTCTACGGAACCGTATTGTGCCGCTTGACTTTTCTGTAGATGTGATATATACTTCATTTCTTTTGCCGTCTATGACAGCTACCATGAGCGCAGTATTAGGCGGGATGGAACCCAGGTTATCTGCATACATCACCAGCTCGTTTATATCTCTGCCGGGGTCAAGTTTGATCATTACGCTCAGCGGTTTATCAGTGAGCCGTTGCCGCGATAAAATAAGCTTGTCGTTGAAAAAAACAGAAATAGTATCCCCGTCTATTTCACCATTATCATAAAAATCAACTTTGATCTCATCGCTGCCGGCTACATCAATTGTTTTCAGCACATTCCGGGTCCTTTTTTCAAAACCTTTTACGGTTGGGGTGAACACTTCCGGCCGGGTTGTTTTTGCAAGAGGAGAATCCGGAACTGTTTTTTCCGGTATTTTGGCTATGGTCTGGTTGCCCGGCGATGTTATTTTTTTAGTATCAGGGGCACTGGTTTTGGGCTTTGTGTTGCCGGCAACCGGCTTACCGGATCTTTGAGCAGGTGTTTTTGCCGGAGGGGTATGGGTGCGGGGTTTGTCAGGCTTTGCTGCAAGGTTATTGGACGGTATATTGATTTTAGGCTTTGCTTCCGGCGGGTCCTTTTTTACCATACCCGGGGCAGGCTTGGGAGGCGTTACCCTTGTCAGCATCTTTCTTTCCAGCTCGGTGGTACCGGCGCCGCAACCGCTGCTGGGGATATATCCACGCCAGCGCCCTACCAGCTTCTCTGTATTGCCCTGTTTAAGAAATGTCAGTATATGGGTTTGAAGACAATCTGCCCATCCCGGGGGAGTATTGCCTTTTATCCGCTCTTCTTCATTGACTATAATTGATTTTTCGGCAGCATTATAGCTGCCTTCCAGGCGGCATATCACATAGTATCTTTTGTCGGGGTAGTTAAAATAGGAATAGGAATATCCTGTTACCTCGGCGCCCTGCACATTCAGCTCAAGAACATATTCCGTGTTATTACCGCCTTCCCTGGCTACAACGTTCCCTGCAGTATTAAAAGAACCGCGCCATTGCCCGCTCAGGCTTTGTCCGCTGCAATAATAATTCATGCCCAGAGACGTCAGCACCAATAGTAACAAGCCTCTCATTAATGGTAAAACTTTTTATTATGCAAAAATAACCTCAATAGTAAGGAAATCGGCGAAGGAAATGAAATGATACGCCAATAGTTCGTTAAATTTGCGCTCCTTTTTAAGGAGCAGGAGGATTACAATATGATTAAAATAACATTTCCGGATGGCGCAGTCAGAGAATATCAGCCGGGGGCAACATCACTGGATATAGCAAAATCAATCAGCGAAGGGCTTGCGAGAAAAGTGCTGGCGGCTTCGGTAAACGGGGAAGTGTGGGACGCTTCCCGTCCTATTAATAATGACAGCACGCTGAAACTACTTACCTGGAATGAAAAGGATGGAAAATCCACTTTCTGGCATTCTTCCGCCCACCTGATGGCGGAAGCTGTCGAATCATTATTCCCGGGCGTAAAGTTTTGGGTAGGTCCTCCGGTAGAGAATGGGTTTTATTATGATATGGATCTGGGCGACCGTAAGATATCGGAAGAAGACCTGCATGCGCTGGAGAAGAAAATGAATGAGCTGGCGAAAACCAACAGCCCGTACGTGCGGAAGGAAATATCCAAGGCGGATGCCATAGATTATTTTTCTAAAAAAGGAGATGAATATAAGCTTGACCTGCTGCAGGGGCTCGACGACGGTAAGATCACTTTTTATACACAGGGCGGCTTTACAGACCTGTGCCGGGGACCGCATATCCCGCAGACAGGCCTCATCAAAGCCATAAAGCTGACCAATATAGCCGGCGCATACTGGAAAGGTGATGAGAAAAACAAGCAGCTCACCCGCATTTACGGCATCACTTTCCCCACGCAGAAGGAACTGGACGAATACCTGCTGATGCTGGAAGAAGCTAAAAAAAGAGACCACCGTAAGCTAGGCAAAGAGCTGGGAATATATACCATGGATGACGATGTGGGGCAGGGGCTTATCATGTGGCTGCCTAATGGTACCGTGGTCATCGAAGAACTGGAAAAACTGGCCAAGGAAACGGAGAGCGCAGCAGGATATAAGCGTGTGGTCACCCCGCATATTGCCAAAGAGAGCATGTATCTTACCAGCGGTCACCTGCCTTATTACGCCGACAGCATGTATCCCCCTATGGAGCTGGATGGTGAGAAATACTACCTCAAGTCAATGAACTGTCCGCATCATCATAAGATCTTTGCAGCAGAGCCTAAAAGCTACCGTGACCTGCCCTACAGGATCGCAGAATACGGTACGGTATACCGTTATGAGCAGAGCGGTGAATTGTTCGGGTTGATGCGGGTACGCTGCCTGCACATGAACGATGCGCATATCTACTGCACCAGGGAGCAGTTTGCATCTGAGTTCAGGGCAGTGAATGAGATGTACCAGAAATATTTCAGGATATTCGGTATTGACAAATACGTGATGAGGCTTAGCCTCCACTCTCCCGATAAGCTTGGCAAGAAGTATGTGAATGCACCCGAATTGTGGAAGGAAACCGAGGAGATGGTAAGGCAGGTGCTCATTGAATCCAACATCCCTTACGTGGAAGTGCAGGACGAAGCAGCGTTTTATGGCCCTAAAATTGATGTGCAGATATTCAGCGTGATAGGGCGGGAATTTACGCTGGCTACCAACCAGGTAGACTTTTCCCAGGGGCGCAGTTTTAAGCTGGAATATACTACGGCAGACAATCAGACTGAAACGCCATTGATCATTCACAGGGCGCCACTGGGCACCCATGAAAGGTTTATCGGGTTTTTGCTTGAGCATTATGCCGGGAAGTTCCCCGTGTGGCTTGCACCGCTCCAGGTAAAGGTTTTACCGATAAGCGATAAGTTTTCGGACTACGCACAAAATGTTTTAGAATCATTGAAAAATGCAGATATTCGCGCTGAGATAGACAACCGCCACGAAAAGATAGGACGAAAGATCAGGGATACCGAAATGGCAAAAGTGCCTTATATGATAATTATTGGAGAAAAAGAAGTGAACGAAGGGAAAATAGCAGTAAGGCGCCAGGGTAAAGGAGATGCAGGATCAACATCAACAGAGTCGTTTATAAAAGAAATACGGGAAGAAATAAAAACGAGGAGCGCCGGGTAATATGGATCATTCAACTAGTGTTATGTCAAACGTGAAACGACAGACGACAGATGTGAGGACCTCACCTTTATCGTCTCACTTCTCACAAAAAAAATAGACAAATTATTGTTGACATAGCACTAGCTATTGTGTAAGTCATTTTTTCATTTTATCTTGACGCTGCATATATAAACAATTTATCAGAAATTTAAAAAACAGTATTCAAAACTCCGCAACAGGGAGTATCACTTTAAAAATCGTAAATGGCATTTCCACCACGACCACAGTTTCAAAAGGGTAATTTCAACCCACGTTTCAAAAGAGAGCAACAGCAGGAGCATCGCACAAATCACATGATTCGGGTACCACAGGTAAGGCTGGTAGGCGATAATGTGGAAGTAGGTGTGTATTCTACCCAGGAAGCATTAAAAATTGCTAACGAACAGGGGCTTGATCTGGTAGAAATTTCCCCCAACGCTGATCCGCCGGTTTGTAAGATCATTGACTATAATAAATTCCTTTACGAAAAAAAGAAGAAGGAAAAGGAGATGAAGGCCAACTCCAAGGTTTCTGAAGTAAAGGAAATCCGCTTCACTCCCAATACTGATGAGCATGACTTTAATTTTAAGGCAAAGCATGCAGAAGATTTTCTGAAAGATGGCAATAAGGTAAAAGCCTATGTGCAGTTTAAAGGCCGCGCCATCATGTTCAAAGAAAGAGGCGAGCTGCTGTTGCTGAAATTTGCGGAAAGGCTGGCAGAGATCGGAGCGCCCGAAGGATTGCCAAAGCTGGAAGGAAAACGTATGTTGATCATCTTCGCACCAAAGAGCCAGAAAAAGAAAAAGTAGTGTTATGTCAAATGTGAAACGACAGACTTGCCGACCGGTTTACCATGCCGCAGGCATGGCAGGCAGGCGATAAATGCGAGATATTCACTTTTATCATTTCACTTCTCACCAAGAAATACGACAAATCATTGTTGACATAGCAGTAGATATATTCTGCAGTTTCGGCTATTGAAAAATAGTATTCATCTGCAAAATTTGATTTTGGATAATCAGGTTTTGCAGTTTTTTTTGAATGCCCTTTCAAACATTAACCATATTTAACGTGTGATCAGGATTATTCTTAAAGGTTCAGGGTATTTTTGATTTTAAATTAATCCATTTATTTTCTCTGAACCATCATGAAACCCGGAAATTTACTTCTCCTTATTTTAATATTAACTTCCTCTTTCTCATTTGCCCAAACAGAAAGGACAGTGAGAGGGAAAGTATATGACAGCAGCCATCTGGCATTGCAGGGCGCTACAGTATTCCTGTTTAAAGACGGCTCTGCCGATACTTTGAAAACCGTTACCGGCAGGGACGGGCAGTTTGTTTTTAATAAAGTACGCTTCACCTCATTCCGTATCAGGGTCACTAATGTAGGTATGGAAAATAATGAGCAGGCATTTGATTTTGAAGACAGCAAAACAGATCTGAATACAGGCAGCATCACGCTTATACCTTCCATTAAAACATTGCAGGAGATAGTTATCGCACCGCCACCCATTGTTATAAAAGAAGATACGGTGGAGTTCAAGGCAGATTCTTTCAGGGTAAGACCTAATTCCTCAGTGGAAGATCTGCTGAAAAAACTGCCGGGATTACAGGTCGATAAGGATGGCAATATCACCGCTCAGGGAAAGACGGTAACCAAGATCAAAGTGAACGGCAAAGATTTTTTTGGCGGCGACCCCAAAACGGCTTCCCGTGAGCTGCCGGCGGAAATTATAGATAAAGTGCAGGTGGTGGATGATTACGGCGATATGGCAGCTATCTCAGGTATAAAAGAGGGCGACCCCGATGTTGTAATTAATCTTCAACTGAAGAAAGATAAAAGCCAGGGCGTCTTTGGCAAAGCTTCCGCAGGTTATGGTACAGATAACCGCAAGCAGGCTACACTGAGCGCCAATGCTTTCAGTGCAAATACACAATTATCACTGCTGGGAAATCTCAACAATATCAACCAGAACCTGTTTGATTTTTCCAATGACGGAGCCAACCGCAGGGGGGGAGGCGGTGGTGGGATGCGCACTATTAGCGGAGGCAGCAGCAGTAGTGGTACTTCGGATACCAATGCAGATCAAAACGGCATCACAGACAATAAATCAATAGGACTGAACTTCAGAACAGATTTCCCCGATAAGAAAGGATCACTATATGGTAACTACAGCTTTGCCAACAGGAATACTGTGATCACAAAAAACACATCCCAACAAAACCTGTTTGATAACGGGAACACATTTGTAAACAACAGGAATACATTATCAGACAATATCGGGAACAATCACCGGCTGAACCTGAACCTTGAATACCAGATAGATTCATTTAACTATATCAAAGTAAGACCTAATTTCAATTACGGTTATGCTGACAACAGGAGCAACGGTGATTTTGATTATACCAGCGCAGGCTCCAAAACACAGGAGGGGTATTCCGGTGATACGGTATCAAACAAATCTCCCAATCTCAACACAGAAATAAGCTATAACCACAGGTTTCAGAAAAGAGGACGCAACCTGTCCGTGAATATTAATCTCGGCACTTCATCACCCTACAGCGAGGACGACAAAATAAATTATACCAAAGAATTCCTCAAGGCCGGCGGTTCTTCAGAAACATTCATTGATCAGCTGATCAGGCAGGACAATAATAATCATAATTACGGTATCAATATAAGATACAGCGAGCCTGTTGCCAGCAACCGCTACCTCGATATCAGCTATGGATACAACACTTCCTATTCAAAGAATGACCGAAAGACTTTTGACCGCGATGCTGCTAATGCCGATCTCAACCTGAATGACAGCTTAAGCAATGCTTATGAAAATACGTTCGTAAATCAAAGAGTGGGATTGAGTCTGCGCACCATCAACAAAAAATACAATTATTCGTTCGGTGTTACCATGCAGCCCGTATATATGACCGGTTATTCCCTTACAAAGGATAGCGCCTACACTGCGCAGCGAAGGATCAATTTTTCACCTTCGGCAAGACTGTCGTATAATTTTTCCAGGACCAGGCGCCTGAACATGAATTATAATGCCAGCTATAACCAGCCCGGCTTTAACCAGTTGCAGCCGGTAAAGGATATTTCCAATCCGCAATATCAAACACAGGGTAATCCCAATCTCAGACCGGAGTTCAGTCATAATTTGCGGGTGTACTTCAATAATTTCAATTTCACTACCGGGCGGGTGCTGTTTGTAGGCATGAATGCCAACCTGATACAAAACAGGATCGTGAACAACAATATCCGGCTCGACAGCAGCGGCGCCCAGCTCAGCATCCCCGAAAACGTAAATGGTTATTATAATCTTTCTGCTTTCTATAATTACTCGATACCTTTTCAAAACCGCACTTATGTAATATCATTTAACGGAAATGTGAATTATAATCACGATGCCGGTCTTGTAGACAGTAAGAAAAATATCGGGAATAACTGGGTAACTACCCAGCGGCTCAACCTGGAAATTAACCTTAAAGAATGGCTCCAGACCACAGCCGGCGGGGCATACAGCCTGAACTCGACTAAATATGACCTGACCCAAAACGGGGAGAGAATAAGCTCCAATGCCTGGGCGCTTACCAATACCTCCCGCATTGACATCCCGGGCGGCGTCATCATCCGCTATGACCTCAGCTACACCATCAACCATGGACTTGCTGACAATGTAAATGCCAATCCTGTCCTGTTCAATGCTTCTGTTGAAAAAACTTTTCTTAAAAATAAAAACGGATTTCTCCGCCTTTCGGGGTTTGATATATTCAACCAGAATACCAGCGTTACCCGCCAGGTGACCGGTAATGCCATCATTGACAACCGTATCAACCGCATAACCAGATATTTCATGCTCACCTTCACTTATAAGCTCATGAAATTTAAAGGGCAGTCTTCCTCCGGGCAAAGCATGGATATGGATCGCGGGGGAAGAAGAATGTTTTGATTGAGAGAGCTATGGGCTGTGGGCTGTGGGCTATGGGCTATGAGCCGTTAGCCCGCAGCTCATAGCTGCCTGTCCCCAACTTGTGTCAAAGTAGTGACAGCCATTCTATGGTTTTTTAATTCATTTCAAATACCTTTGCGGACATTTTGGAACAGGAGTATTTTTGTTCAAATAACTAATTATCAATCAACTAATTAACTTTCTCATATGCCGGGAGCATTAAAAGAAGTCCGCAACCGTATTAAATCAGTACAGAGCACGCAACAGATCACCAAAGCCATGAAGATGGTGAGCGCTGCCAAATTGCGCAGGGCACAGGAAGCTATATTGCAAATGCGCCCTTATGCGAAAAAGCTGCAGGAAATGCTCAGCAATATTGTAAGCAATTCAGATGGTGAGGCCGGGGGAACTCTGGCTGTGGAAAGAGCTCCTGAGAAAGTGTTATTTATCGTTATTGCTTCGGACAGGGGGCTTTGCGGCGCATATAATGCCAATGTTACCAAGCTTGCCCGCTCAGTAGCCCAGGAAAAATATGGACAGCAGCTTGCCAAAGGCAATATCACAGTGTGGCCTATCGGGAAAAAAGCCGTTGATTATTTTCAGCGTGTGAAAATGAATACCAATGCTGCTTTTAAGGATGTGTTCCTGAACCTGAATTTTGAAAATGTGCAGCAGGTAGCCGCTACTGCTGTAGAAGCTTTTTCAAAGAAAGAGTTTGATGTGGTGGAGATCGTTTACAGTGAATTTAAGAATGCGGCTACCCAGCGCTTCGTGGTAGAGCGTTTTCTTCCCATACCTAAAGTGGAAAACCCTTCGGGTAAAGCCACCAAAGCAGATTTTATTTTTGAACCGGAAAAGGAAACGCTGGTGGCAGAACTGATGCCCAAGATCCTGAATACACAATTATACAAAGCTGTGCTTGACGCCAATGCCAGTGAACATGGGGCAAGAATGACGGCTATGGACAAAGCCAGTGAAAACGCAAACGAATTACTGAAAGGGCTTCGTATTTCTTACAACAGGGCACGCCAGGCTGCCATTACTACCGAGCTTACCGAGATCGTAAGCGGTGCAGCAGCTTTACAGGGATAAAATGGAAATTTCTCAGATCATACTACATATTGAAGCATTGGTTTTTGCCAGTGAAAAGCCATTGACGGCTATAGAGCTTGTTGAGCTGGTAAATAATGCGCTGGGCTTTATTGAAGACAGGGCAACGCTTGAACAGGTAGAGGCAGCTATTGACGGCATCCGCGAGAAGTATGCCACGGAGTTTTATCCTTTTGAAATACGGCAAAGCGGCGGCGGCTGGCAATTCCTTACGAAAGGTGCATATCATAAAACCATTGCTCAACTGAATGGCGATAAATTCATTAAGCGCCTTTCTGCGGCAGCCATGGAAACGCTGGCTATCATCGCGTACAAGCAGCCCATTACCAAAGGCGAGATTGAATCAATCAGGGGAGTGAACTGCGATTATGTGGTGCAGAAGCTGCTGGAAAAAGAGCTGGTGGTGATCTCCGGCAGGAACGAGGAGCTGCCCGGCAAACCACTGGTATATGCTACTTCCAAATCCTTTATGGACTACTTTGGTATCAATTCGCCGGATGATCTTCCGAAGATCAGGGAAGTACTTGCCGACCAGGTGGTGCAGCCTACTCTTGTGAATGCAAGCCATTTTGAAGTGGAAGAAGAAAGTAATCTTGTAGTAGGCGAGAACGGCGAGCTGCTGCAGCAAACTACCATAACTTTAGAAAATGTAGGAGAAAATGCCTCGTCGCCGGAAGAGGTGGAAGATCAGACTACTTCTGATCCAACAGAAGAGGAGCACCCCACTGCTGAAGCGCCCGGCTCTTCCGGAGTTGAAGATGCAGAAAATGACGGGTCTTCTGCAGAGGAAGAAAGTGATAAAGAGAGTGATCTTTAATGTTTGTACAACCTGCAATAATTTCAGCATAATTCTTTATCTGGTCATCCTTGTCTGAATTCACTTCCGGGATTTCTGTAGTTTTCCCGTTTTACAATGTGGCATTAGCCCGCTACCTTGAATGTTACAGGCTGCTTCCGGTACGAAGTAACTTTTATCCCGTTTTGCATGGCAGGGTTCCATTTAGGTCCTTTATTAATAGCATTTATTACCGCTTCTGCAAGCTTTGTTCCCTTCATGGTAAGCGCTTCCGCTTCCCTGATGCTTCCATCTTTGTTCACTATAAACTGAACAAGACAGGTGCCCGATTTCCCATCTTTTTTCAGATCATCTATATTCGTTTTCAGTGCACTGCTGATATATTTTACCCAGGCATCCTCTCCGCCGGGAAAGCTGGCCTCTGTTTCCACTTTTTGAAAAACAATATTGCTGCCTCCCTTAGCTGTGCTTGCAGCTTTGTTGCTTTTTGTAATTATTTCAATAACGCCGTTCCGCCCTTTTTCGCCGTATTTTTCAATAGCAGTTCCATCTCTTAAAACAGTTATGCTTTCAATATCATTGGGATCAACACTTTCCATATTTCCCGTCGTCATTGCCACTCCGTCAATCATATATAAGACCGAGTCCACGGCCCTTCCTCTTAAAGTTATGTTTGTATGGCCCAAAGCAGGATCAACCAGTCCTCTTTTTACAGCTTCCTCCCTGGTTATTTTTTCTGCCTTATCATTTTTATAAATGATGATAACATTATCATCTTTTGTGAAATCTATGGATTTAATGTTGACAGGCAATGTATCTTTTAGTGCTGCTGCAGTAAAAACAATTTTTTCAGTACTTTCCACAGGCTTCTTATTATTACCATCAGCCTGGGGTGCAGAAGGTTCAGACGGAGATATATCAGCCGTCACAGTTTGTGCTTCTTTGGCAAAACGTTCTATGCCCTTTAAAATATCTTTAGCTATTTTTTCCTGATTAGACGCGTTTGAAATAAAAGCCAGGTCTTTTGTATTGTTGATATAACCACATTGAATTAATACTGCGGGGTATGTGATATCCGGGGCGTCCAGCACCCATATACCCTGTTCTTTACGTTGCTTAAGATCCGGGGCTATGGTATAGGTTTGAGCTATTTCTTTTGTTATTAAACTTCCTAACAACCTTGACTCTTTATCGAATGGATTTTCTTTTCTTGAAACATACAGGTCAAAGCCGGATCTTTGTGTGTTTTGCTCTTCTGTATTATTAATATGGACAGAAATGAATGCGTCGGGTTTTTGTTCCAATGTCCATTTTACTTTGTCTCTTACCGGTTGAAAAATATCAGTTTCGCGGGAAAGCATTACGCGGATATTTGCATTACTGTTAAGCTGTTTTACTTTCTGTACAATAGCTAACGCAAATGATTTTTCTGTTGTCCCGTCCGCCGCTTTAGCGCCCGGGTCTTCTCCGCCATGCCCTGCATCAACTACTACGGTGAAAACTTTTTCAAGCTTAATGTTTTCATTGTCCTGCGGCAATAAGGTTTTTGTTTTAATGGTGAATGCTAAAAAAATAACGGTGAGCAACGGCAATGCGAGTATACGGCTTATATAGCTTACCCGCGGATTTTTCATTTTTGTCAACATAAGTAATCTGCGTTTTATGGATGAATTAAAGAAATTACTGGTCAGTCCGAAAGCCTGCTGCGGATAAGCGGCATGCAGGATCATCGCGGCAAAAGCGCTGGTATCGTTGTCTTCCACGGCTTTGCTGTCGGCAATGAATTCGTGAATCATATTCATTTCCCTGCGTACCAGCCAAAAGAATGGATTGCACCAGAAAAAGATCAGTACGATATTCATAAACAACCTGTCGGCGCTATGCTTTTCCTGCACGTGCACCAGCTCATGTAAAAAAATCTTTTTACCGGTATCTGAGTTCACATCTATATGATGATTCCAGAATATATACCTGAAGAAGGAAAAAGGCGTTCCCCTGGCTTCAGTATCTACAAAGTTGATCTGTTCAATTTTTTGTACCTGGTGCCGCCTGATGAGATTACTTAGCTTTAGTAAAGTATGTAGCAGCAATACTAAAAATGCCAGCGACACTAATAAATATAGTATGGAGATGCCCTGTTCGCCGGTAAGATGGAAGCTTCCGTTTTTGTCGGCCTCCATTATCATTTCATCCCCGGTGGTTACTACATTTAATAACTTTATTACCTGCCCGTCATCGTCAGACGGGATATGCCATATATTGATCTTAATAAGCGGAAAGCTCAGGCTCATGATCACCGCAGCCAATAAATAAAACCTGTTCCACCTATGAAATATTTTATTGTGAAGGGCAAGCCTGTAATAACCGTACAGGATGCCGGAGCAAATAATGACCTTGAAGAGGTAATATGCAATGCTGAGCATAAACACAGAATGAATTGTTAGTGATTTGTGATATTTCTTTGTGAGAAGTGAAACCTGCCTACCGGCAGCAGGCGATAGATGTGAGCATCTCACCTCTATCGTCTCACTTTTCACGTTATTTCCCCTGCTTCTTCAGCTCTTTCAGCAGCAGCTCCAGGTCTTCCACGCTGAGGTTGTTTTCTTTAACCATAAAAGAAACAACGTTGCTGAAGGAACCCTCAAAATAGCTTTTCACCATATTCTTCATGGTGGACTTTGAATAGGCCTCTTTGCTGACAAGGGGGTAATACCGGTGCGTACGGCCAAATACTTCTATGCCTACAAATTCCTTTTCCACCAGTATTTTTAAAATAGTAGCCACTGTATTCTGATGCGGTTTGGGATTGGGCTGCGCCTCTACCAGTTCTCTCAGGAAAGCTTTTTCCAGCTTCCAGAGCGTTTGCATCACCTGCTCTTCTGCCTTGGTCAAACTTTTTATTGTGCTCATAATATTTATTTCAGTAAACAAATATAAAACTAATTATTTAGTTTTAGTACTATTTTTTTAGTTAAAACATAAATTTTTTTAGGTTTTAGCCTTATCTTAGGTCAAAGTATCCGTTCTTTGCACTGATTATCGGGTAGTAATTATTTATACAGAGCAGTAACAGTATGGCAGAAACTATTCTTGAGCTTGAGCATGCAAATATTTACCAGGGGCAGTCGCTTATATTGGAGGATGTCAATATTAAAGTGAACAGGGGTGAATTTGTGTACCTGGTAGGAAAAACGGGCACGGGCAAATCGAGCCTGCTCAAAACATTGTATGGTGAATTGAAGCTGAAAGAAGGTGAAGGTGCTGTGGTAGGGTATAACCTGCGGGATATGGATTGGAAAAAGATCCCTTTTCTCCGAAGAAATCTTGGTATTGTTTTCCAGGATTTTCAACTGCTGACCGACCGTAATGTGCATGATAACCTCAGGTTTGTGCTGAGAGCTACCGGCTGGAAAGAAGACAAGCTTGTGGAGGAAAAAATAAATGATGTGCTGGAAAAAGTAGGGCTAAAAACAAAGGGGTTCAAGTTCCCTTTCGAATTATCGGGTGGAGAGCAACAACGTGTGGATGTGGCGCGGGCACTGTTGAACTCTCCCAAGCTGATCCTTGCCGATGAGCCCACAGGCAACCTTGACCCTGAGACCTCAGATGAGATCATGCAACTGCTATTTCATATCTCCAAAAATTTCGGTACTGCTATTGTTATGGCAACACACGATTACAGGGTTATTAATAAATTCCCTGCAAGAACCATAAGAACTGAAAAAGGAAAAGTGATTGATAATGCGGCGGTCAGCTTTTAGTGGTAAGTGATAAGTGGTAAGTGGTAAGGTGACCCGGTTACAAGTTGCAGGTTTCAGGTTTTGGCCTCTCACTTCATTCACTATTGCCCATTCACCTTTCATTTCTCACGTTTGACGTCTCACTTCATTCACTATTGCCCATTCACCTTTCACCTTTCACTCTATTCACCATTGCCTATTGCCCATTCACCCCAATCACATATCTTCCTCCCATATATTAAAGTCCGTGCGGTTTTGCTTAAGCAGCAGGTAATGATTCTTCAATGTTGCGCCAAATTGATAACTTCTGTAAGGAAGATGATTATTGGCCGCATGCAGCTTTAACCGCTCTGTAATTTCAGGATAATAGCTGTGATGAATATTGGGGAACAGGTGGTGCACAATATGATAATTGTAGTTGCCCAGCACAAAACGGGTAAACCAGTTCTCCCCGTTTACATCATTGGTTGTCTTCAGCATGTGCAAAAGCCAGTCGTAAGGAAGCCGTTTATTATTATCCGGGGAGGGGAATTCAGCTTCAATGTTAGCATGGGGCGGCAGCAAGACAAGCAGGGCCAGTATACTTGCCGTAAATATCATGATGATAAATGCCGGCAATAATGTTGCCCATGAAATACCCAATACCAGTTTTGGGACAACCAGCATATACATAAAATATAGTGCCTTAAAGAAAAACAGTTTTACAAATTCTTTTTTCGGTATTGAGATCCTTTTCTGCACAATCCTGCTGTTGCTGAAAAAATCTTTAAAGTCTCGGATGAGCAGCCAGTTGAACAGGAACAGCGGGTATATAAAAGGAAGATAAATATGCTGGTATTTATGAAATCGTGACGAAGGCGCCTGTGGTACCACTTTAACCAGGGCGCTTTGATCAATATCAGTGTCCCATCCGTCTACATTGGGATAGTTGTGGTGATACAGGACATGCCTTGTTTTCCAGATATAGCTGTTGGCGCCCATTAGGTCGAACAGGTACACCCACTGTTCGTTGAGCCGCCTGCTTTTAAAAATGGCATGATGCACGGCGTCATGAATTACGTTAAGGTAGTTAAGTACAAGCAAGACCCCCATCAGAGGGTAACAGGAGAACAGTACAGCAGGATTTCTCCCCCAGAGGAGAATACAAGCCCATGCGGCAAAATAGAGTGTGGGAAATAATATTGCTTTGAAGACTCTTTCACCCTTTCTTTTATCCACCAGCCTGTTTACAATAGTATTCGCTTCAGAGCGCAACTGCTGGAAGATCTGGTCGTTTGATCCTTTCTGATACTTTAATTTCTGTGCTTTTATCATGGCTTCCTAAACTATTATTAACAGTGAACAGGGACAGGTAGATTAGGAATTGTTCTTCACCGCAAATTTAAAAAAATTGAATTGAATATGAGGATACGAATGCCGGATTTTTATAAGCGGTCATTTATTTTGCCTTTAAGACAGTCTTCATATCATCTACTACATTTTAAGTATTTCTGCTCAAACTCATCGAATCTATTTTTAACAGGTAATACATACTGTTAACTATTATAACAAATTAAACATGCACACTAAACTCCTTGCAGCTACAATATTGTTGCTGATTACATCTTTCTCCAGGGCGCAATTTTCATTTGGACCAAAGGCGGGCTTCAACCTGTCGAAATTATCTTTTAGTAATGGCGATTTTAAAACCTCCTTTAAGCCGGGCTTTTACTTTGGTGGATTTGCGCATTATCCGCTCGCTGAAAAAATGAGCCTGCAGGGTGAGTTGCTTTACTCATCAGAGGGTACCAAAGAAAAACGAACCAATGCTAATATCAGCGGATACATTACCAAATCATACTTACATGTGCCTGTATTATTTCAATACCGGTTTTATGATAATCTCTATGCAGAAGCAGGAGTTCAATTGGGCCTCCTGCTTTCATCAAAAGAAAAATGGGGAAGCGGAAATAAGAACGACATCAAAAAATATTACAAAAGCTCTGATTTCCGGTTACCCGTTGGGGTAGGATATAATTTTAAAGATAATCTGGAAAAATTAGGTGTAAATATCCGGTATTCTTTCAGCCTTTCCCATATTAATACTGTAACAGTAGGCGGAGGTAATTTGAAAAATCAGGTTATCAGCATCGGCGCACAATACAGGTTATAACAGGTATTTTAAGGCCATCTCGTGTAACGGATGGCCTTTAAATACCTGAATAACGGCTGCAAACCTGCCCGGCAGAAGAAATAAACTTCCATCAACTTTTCTTCTTATCCGTATTCAATGCCCAGAAAACAGCATTGGTCAGCAATGTGATAAATGCACCATCCGAAAAATCAGCAGGATAACCGAGGGAGGTATAAAAGACACGGCTTTTGCCAGCCATTCGCGTCCATGCAATGGGCTGACTCCTGTCTTCTACACTGCCTGTCAGCAGGGGCACGGCATGAGGATCAATAGTGAAATCAACCAGGTAAAGATTTCCTTTACTGTGCCATTGAACGGGAATATCTTTTAGTATAGGATGACTTTTCTGCGTTTCTATCATCCTGACATCAGTACCGGGATCCACCGGTCCATAACCTTTGTTCAGGCATCCAAGAATATCCGGCACAAAATCCCACCAGTCAACGAATCCAGCTTTTTTGTCGGCCGGCTGCACAGAAAAAGCATGGTTGGCAGTCCGGATGCCTACCAGGGGCTTACCTCTTTTAAAATAAGCTTTGATGCTGTTCATCTGTTCTTCAGGCAATGCCAGTCTTCTTGCAAACACCACCAGGAGGTCCGCTTTATCCAGGGCTTCCTTTAATCCGGGAAAAGATGCGGCTGTTCTTTCTCCCTCAGCCTGTAATATGGTTACTGAAAAGCCATATTCCGATTGTAACTTTTCAGCGTAAACGGGCACTGTTTTATCTGCCTCATAGTTATCAACATCTTTGCTGATAAGAAAAAGAATTTGGGGCTTACGGAGTTTACTATCCCGTAAGAAGCTGTTGGCGCCTGTAGCGTCAGCGCATATTAAGGAGGTTATCAGTAAAATTATTCCGTAAAGTAGCTTGTTATTCTTTGTAATTATCCCAGGCATTGGCACATTGTTTAGATATTCAGTTAATATTTTTTTCATTATTATATCCGGCACAAAATATGCGAAAATCTGAATAGCCGCAGGTGGATTTATTTGCCGGTATCCAGTGAGGAGAGCGCCTCAAGCATTTTAGCAACCTCATCTGTGTCGAGTTGTGCAGACACCAGTTCCTCATTCATCTGGACATTTATATACTCCATAGCGGAAGCAATGCTTTTACGTGCGGAAGAGTGGAACTGCACAGCCCGGGTTTGCTGCGCCAGTGAGGCGATATTATCAGCACGGACTCCTGATCCCGGCATAATAATGATACGGTCATCTGCCTGTCTTACCAATGCTTCAATGGTATCGGCGCCTTCGGGAGCGGTGGGTTTAAGACCGCTTGTCAGTATACGTTCGCACCCTGTTTCAATAACATCTTCCAGCGCTTCAAACGGGTTTGCCGCCCTGTCAAATGCGCGGTGAAAAGTGACGCCCAACGGATATGCGGCATCTACAAGCCGGGCTGTACGAGCCTTATCAATACTGCCGTCTTTTTGAAGCAACCCGATAACAACGCCGTCGCACTGTAATTCTTTGCAAAGCGATATGTCCCTCTTCATTATTTCAAATTCCTCCTCATTATATAAAAAATCTCCTCCTCTCGGGCGGATAATAGGATACAGCAGCAGCGTGGTTTTTTCCCTTGCAGTTTTTATCATCCCACAGGAAGGTGTGGTACCGCCTTCACCGGGATTGTCACAGAGCTCAATCCGGTGAGCGCCCGACTTTTGAGCCAGTAATACAGATCCGATATTAAATGCAATTACTTCAAGTAAATAGTTCATGAAGGAAAGGTAATTTATTTATCTTTTGGAAAATACATTATTTACCTTTTAGCATATCAAATTAGACGGGCTGTGCGGCAGTAAAATATAGGATATACACAAACTTATTACTTAAAAACCTTATGGACTTAATAACGTCCACAAGCTTATTGCATACAACCTTATTCGCTTCTGCATGTGTAAATAAAAAATAATTAATAAGGTAGGTCAATAAATGGTCATCTTATTACTAAGGTCATAAGGTTAGTCTGTAAGCAATCTTTTTATTTTGTTGCCGGCTGTAGTACTACTATTGAGCCTTACTTGCCACGCCCGCCTGTGACGAGGTGCGCTTTGCCGTAGTGAAAAAATTTCCGTATGCCGCACATTACAAAGTTCTTACTTCGTCCAGTTCAAATGCTTTCTGCTGTAGCGGTATAGCCGGCTTTTTGATGGAAGCAGCTATCCTCCTTATTTTGCAGCACACCGTAACCACCGATATCCTTAACACCCGGGCTATTTCTTTTATGCTTACACTTTCGTAAACAAGACTACTTATCATCGGTTCTATATTTTTGTTGCAGGCTGCATATTTATACTGCAACTGTTGATATTTTCTGCATGTGCTGCAATAATATTTTTAAGCCCCGTTTTTTTGCCTGCCTGCTTTCTGGCAGGTTTGTCTACAAAATTTACATTCCATAAAAACCTGACAATCTGATACACGAATACGAAAAAAGCCCTGTAACAGGGCTTTGATCTTTTAAAAATCCACATTTTTGCCGTAAAAAATTACAGGAGACTAAAATTGTCTCCTGTAAACGCTTTATTTTACTATGATTTTTTAAAACCTGATAATTTGATACACTACCCAGAGGCACTGATAATTTGATACGTTACCGACATTTTTATGCATTATTATTTTAGGAACGGAAAAATTTACTCGCTTTTACAGCTTCTACTAGCTTATTGTAGAAAATGGATATATCCTCCCACTGCCCTGTTAAATCATTTGCAATTAAATAACCACCCTCAAACCAATATTCTTCAGATTTTAATATAGCTCTGTTATTATCAATTCCTAAAGATGAAAGATTAACTGCTATTTCAATAGCATTTATATCAAATCGTAAAGGTTTTGACTTTTCATATAATTCTGATTTCCTAAAGTCAGCTATGCGGTTTCGCAAATTAATAATTATGGATTCTATTTGCATTAAAATTACTTTTCTATCTTTTCAAAAGTTGCAGTATTCTTTATTTCAGTGTTATATATCTGCTGTCCGCCACCTTCTGTTGTTTGGCTTTTATCTCTCCAATAGGGAGCGTCCTTTTTGTGAGTTGATTTCAGCACTTTAGCATCTTGAGTAAGTGTTACTTTATAAACTTCAGAGTAATCAGCAGATTTGAGTCCGACTTGTTCAGGTGTAATATCTAAAGATTCTACAAAATAACTTCCTTTATCTGTTCCAGGTATTCTATATTGATACAAAGTTTTGCCTTCTGAGAGGGTTTGAGTTGATACAGCTTTTTCAAAATCTATATAATCCGTGGCAATAATCCAACTCTTGGCAAGATTAGTTCTTGCCCCAATTTTTGCCAGTAAAGCCAGCTTACTTATTCCCTTGTCAGCAATAATTCCTGTTGCTATGTTAGTGCCAAACTCCGAAATATACGCAGACCTTGAATATGCATCCCCTCTAACAACGTCATTAATAAATTCATCTGTTTTAGCATCTACCATTGGGGTTGGGGCTACAGGAACTGCTGACATGCTTAATGCTCCTTGTTCTATAAACTTCCCGGTATTTATCCATGTTTGCGCTTTCCAGGCATCTCTTGCAAAGAAACTCCAGACGCTTTTCAATGAAGCCTTAACACCTTTCTCAGTTCCATTTATAATTTTTGCAGCCGTAGGTCCGTATACTCCTTGCTTTGCTAATGTATACTGAATAACTTCTAATTCATCCATATCAATCCCGTCAATAGGTCGGTTGGATACAAATTGATACGGCGTAAGGAATGGATAATCCCTCGTCAATGGGTCAACACTTAAAAACCTCTGTACACTTTTTGGTTTTAGTCAAAGAACTTTTGTTACTTACTAAGATACCAGATTTTTAGTTGAAAGAAAAAACTGTCGATGATAGTTGTTTATAGCCTGTCATATCTGTTCTGCACAGTCCCTTGCCGCTCACTTTGCCAACACACAACAGGAGACTGTGCCGCGAAGTAAGTAACGCCTAAGCACTGGTCTGGCCTGGCACTATTGCTCCGCTACCAAACCAGCGCTAGCTTACTATGTGTTACAGACCAGCGCCAGTTGGGGCTATATCCTCAGTCTTTAATGTACATTTCGATATCGTTAATCGCATCCTCGACCCTACCCCCAATTTGAAAATCATTTAATCGCTTATTTAGCTTCGCTATGACCTTTTTTTTGTCCATTTTTCCATGTATCCTTGCTATATGTCCCAAACAGGTAGCAGCTAAGCCACTAATGTTTTCATTAGGGTGTTGTAAATATTCTAGACATATATTTTGTACCCATTCCCAATCATTTTCATAGAAAGCTATTGATACTAAGGTTGTAGTAATTTTTTCAATATCATCCGTTTCTAAATTTTCTTTTGCTTGATTTTTACTAATAGGTAAAACCTCCTGATACTTATTCATCGTAACTCATTACTTGTTATTAATTAATATTTTTCCTTTATCATTGACCATTCCAGCGTCTTTTAAAGTGTTCTGCATGTCTATATGTAAATCTTTCCATTGACGGACATGCCCATGATAAACCAGCTCTGGCGCAGGTCTCCTGACCTGTGCCTCGAAATTACTTTTCCTGCCGTTTATTACACGCTTATAATATCAAGCAACCCCTTACCGTCTTTTACGTGATAATCAATGGCACTGCTATATAACCATTGCTCCGGCAACGATACAAAACCAGCGCGTACCGGGTTTTCGTGAACGTAGGTCATTCTTTGTTCCAACATAATATGATCTTCCAGAAATACAGGATGATTTTCATGTTGCCAGAACTGATAATGATAGTTGGTTTTCTTTACCTGACCGTTTTCTTCAAAAATCCTCAGCATCCAGTCCTTCCTGCTCTCTTTAGGATTTTTTATGATCGCATCAATTATTTTCAACGCAGTGAAGCTTTTAATATTTTTCAATACCATACCCGGTTCATTTCCATTAATGCAGGAATATACCAGGTGGAAGTGATTGGTCATTAATACCCAAGCGTGGATCTGCAAGCCCTGGTTTTGCTGGCAATATCGGAAACTATCCAGCAATATTGTTTTGTAATCTTCTCTCGTAAATACATCTATCCAATCAACTACTGTTGATGTTGCAAAATAGGTTGCAGCCGTATCCGTAAACTTATATTTGGTACTCATGGTTAGCTTTAATGCAATATACCTGTTTTTCTGTATCCATATCTAGATCAACCACACTCACATCGGCAAAAAAAGTAATCACAAGGCACAGGTCGGGAGACCTGCGCCAGTAGCGGTATTTGAAGCATAACTAAGCTATCGCAATATTTAATTATTGTCTTGTCCGGACTTCCGGACAACTTATTATAGAAAGTTCGTAGAGGTTGCACCGCTGCGGCTGTTATACTTGTTAACAGAACACTCATTAATATAATCTTTTGCATATAGGTTGATTTTTACTTAATGATACACGACTGACTTAGTTTAAAGGAGTATTATATCCATCCGTTCCAGTCAAAAGATAATAAGGTGCATTAACATCGAAGTCCTCTTTAACTATTTCATTTTTGATATACTCCTTCGATTCACCAGGAAAAAAAACCTCCCAAATCCATTGAAAAAAAATTCTTGCATTTGATGGTGTTTCAATAGGAAGTAACAAAGAATTAAATATGCTTTCAAAATTTACTTTTTTCGGATAAGTAAGATAATAAGCAAGCGTGTTTTTGACAGCAACTTGAAGTATTGGCTTCTGCTTTTTAAATTCGGGCAATAAAACATCCCGTGCTAATTCTTTTATATCACTCTCTTCATCAGGCCGGTAATGCCCATAAATCTCAATAGTAGATTCATCATCTGCTCCGCCTGTAATAGGATCAAGGACGTAATCAATATAAACTGGATTTACTGTAATCATTGTTTTAGTAAAGGATATAATGTATTTAACTGTCCGTCTTTGAATACAGCACGAACTTCTGTTGTAGTTCTGAAACTACCGGCTCCGCCTCCTTTTATGTATCCTTCTCCAGCAAGTTTACCCATATCAAAAGTGAAAGCTTTCTCACCTGTATTTGCAAATCTCGCTTGCGCCATTTTTGCAGCTTCGAGCTGTATTTCGTTAGAGAAAAATCTTGATGCATTCACTTCTCCCATAACTACGCCTTCCGGTGTCATGCCTGATACTGCTCTTAGATATTGTGAGCTTAATGATGTTTGCGCTCCGTGGCGTGAAAGAAAATGCCCTCCGGAAGCTGCTTCCATTTCAGCTAATTGAGACCCTGCAGATCCCGGAGCAAATTTTCCATATAAGCCAATCCCACCGCCAATCATGGTTAAAACTCCTGCTCCTGCCTCCCAGGGATTGCCGCTTTGAATACCTGAATATGTTTGCAGACCCCCAATACCTACTGCACAACCTGGGCATACCGTTAAAGCTGCTGCCTGGGTAGTTGGGCTTGTTATCATCCCTCTTTCAAAATCGCTATACCCTGCAAAAGGATCGGGGCTTTTTATTTGGGCTTTATTAGAAGGTAAATTTTCAGGATTAAACCTCCTTGTAGATTCTTCATATGCCCTTCTACTGGCTTCGCCATGTACAGTAGCATTTCTAACATTGCTTGGGAGACTTAAATTATCTTGCCGACTTGGTTGAGGCCGGGCTACAGGTTGCTTTGGTGTATTCTTAGATTGATCAAATGTATACGCCAGCGTACCCGGAGGCGGGGAGGCATATACCCTTCCTCCAGTTAAGGGGTCTCTGGCTAAAGGCCCGAAAAGCACTCTTCCATCAGCGGCGTAACTCTTTTCTAATCCGTCTATGTCAATATTAGCTATAGGCGAATTCTCCGCATATTGATAAGGAGATAACCAGGGATATTGTTTCGTCAGCGGGTCGACACTCAAAAACCTTCCTACTCTATTATCATACATGCGTTCCCCATAGTCTATCTGGTCGGCATTGCCTTTTGTGCTGTTCTCCCATTCCTTGCCATTAAACCCGTAGCGGTATTTGCCCGGCACTGCGCCGTTATAATTCATCCCCTGCATGATCATGCCAAAAGGAGTGTAGTCTACAGCGGTCACCATATTGACGCTGTAGCTCCCTACCAGCGAAGGATTGCCCGTCTGCGCCCTGGGCACTTTGCTGTCGGTGGCGGTGAACAGCACATTGCCTAAGTGGTTCGTAAATTCAAAGAGCTTGTCGCCACGCGTAAAGGTAGCTAAATATGCCGTACCAAGATTGGCATTGCCATTATCCGGCGTCAGCCTGGGCTGATCCACATCCATATCACGGTTGATCACCCCCAGCCGGCTGCTGCCATACATATAATGCTCTTTCAGCTTCAGCGTTATAGTAGCAAGATTGCTGCCATTAGCCTTGTATACCGCCATCACATTGCCCTGTGCGTCCCTCACATACCAGGTATATACATTGTAGGCGCTCGAAGGATCGTACAATACGGCCATGCCGGTACGGTTGCCGGAGGGATCGTAGTGATAATGCAGACCGGTGGCTTCCGTGCCATAGGCTGCCGAATGCTTATAGATATGCTGCATCTTGCCGTACACATTCCATTTTATGCTGTCTATGGAGCTGATGCGGTCATAGTTCAGCTCTCCTATGGCATTGTATACATAGTTGCCCGATGACTGGTCTTTGATGTCTACTATAGCCCCGTAGTTGCTGCTGTGAGAGGTGACCCCTATGCCGGTGGTATCCCGTATATGATCAAGCTGGTTGGTGCCGGGCTTGTAGGCATAATAGAGGTTATCCATCAATGGGTTGGCTGTAAGGTTGCCGTTGCGCAGCGCATAGGTGATATTGCCGTTGGCATCGTAGCTGTAGCGCTCCTTATACAGATCGTTAAGCGCAAGGCTGCTCCACTGGTTGGTGGTGGAGTTCAGCCCGCGGTACATGTCCATCGCTTTGAGCCGGTTGAGCTGGTCGTAGCTGTAGTTGTACAACTGGGCATAGAACCTGGCGCCTATATTATGCGCTGTGCTGCTGATATTGCCATTATACAGCGGACGGTATTCCCCGGAGGGGAAATATGCCTGTGGCTCGGCAAAGGGCCGCAGATTGTAGTTGATGGCGCCGTAATCACCGTTAAAATAATAGAGGGTATAGCCGTAGCCGTCGGAGGCGTTATATATATTGGCGCCCACGCCATCGCCACCCATATCCCAGGAGGTAGACTGGGCCGTGTTGTTGATGCCCTTGAGCCAGCCCTGCAGGGTGTAGGCATAGTCCACGCCCTGCACTACCTGCTGCCCTGCCTGCATGCGCGCCAGCGGCCCGTGCTGGTAATACTGGTATTTGGCATCATGCTCTTCCAGTCCCGGCTGCCCTATGAAGGCTTTGGTATCGGTGGTATATACATCGGTGAGGCGGTTTTCGGCATCGTATTCATAGCGGTGGTAAAACTCATCGTTCTCACCGGGGTTGTAATGCACCTCATTTACTTTACTGCTGATCAAATCGTATTTGTATACAATGGTTTTGCAACTGTTGTAGCCATGGTAGGTAATGGGGCTGTAGGTGATGGCATTGTACAGGTTGCGCATGCTGTCTACATTGCCGTGGATGTCGTAGCTGTAGTCTATGCCGGTGGTATAGGTAGCGCCGCTGATATAGTAGCGTGCGGCTCCCGCATCGTAATAGTAAGAGGGCTTTTCATAATAGCGGGTATAGCTTACCCGGTTGCGCAGGGTATAGGATTTTTGCACAAACCGCAGCCCAGTGGGGCAGATGGTAGCATCCACGCCGGGTATATCATACACCGTCTGGGTCACCATCTCGGCAGGGTAGTGGTTGGAGCCGTCGTTGTAGTAGATCCAGCCGGCAAGCGCTGCCGTATCGCGGCTGATAATGTTGGTCATAGCTGTGGTCTGGTATTTCTGTCCTACCTCGGTGATACGCCCCAACTGGTCGTAGAGGGTATAGCTGTATTTATGCTCTGCCAGTTGTTTGGCATTCTGGCTTACGGCAAGCCTGCCGAGCTTATCGTACCAGTTAGTGGTCCTGCCGGCATCGGGGGTGCTTTGGCTCACCACCTGGTTGAGGCTGTTGTAGCGGTAGATGGTGGGCAGGGTATGGCTGGGTACGCTAGGCACGCCCGCTTTCCGTTTTGCCCGCACATCCGCCAGCCATGCCGAGTCGCGGTTGGGGTTGACCCCGGCGGGAGGTATGGTCTTCACCAGGTTGCCCGCCTGGTCGTAATAGTATAAGGTATAATGATATTCGCTGACCTTGTGCTCCACAATAAGGCTTTCTATAGAGGCCGCTCCAAGACATTTAGCCGTATACTTCTGGTTGAAGCTTTGATCCAGAGAGTCTTTATACAGTGTGTATATTTCTTCGCCCGTATTATTGGCAAGCGTGCTGCTGTCGGAGCAGGGCGGGTCGTATACCTGCTCCAGTGTATATGCCGGCGGCGGCTCATTTTTGCCGCAGAGCATGAGAGTGGTAGGCAGGCTGGCATCCGGCGCACTGCAGCAATCGGGCAGGTGACCGCATTTGGAGAGGTAGAGGGAGTTTATCTGTGCAGCCGTTAGTTGGGTATTGAGCTTTCCGTTAATAAAATCAGTAAATGATGAAAACCAGAGAAGGGTATCGGGAACAACAGGAGTAGTGTAAGTCGCATTGGGAACATTATTGTCCATCCCTGCTCCGCTGAGATACCATTTCTTTACCGTTAAAGCAGCCACAGCCGCATCACTTGCAGAGCTTCGTAATGTTCCTCCATAAGGCAGGATCACTAATGCGCCACTGTCGTTTACCGCACCCGCTGCAACCTGGTTTATAATTTCATCAATCTTTTGAGTTGACAATACGCTACTTGAACTTACATACTCATTTTGAATCCATAAAAATCTAATGCCCGGTATGGTAAAATCCAGATTTTTTGTAAAAGAAGTATCAAAAGGTCTAATTATAATGCTAGCAAGATTGGGAAAATTATTTGGCAGATCAGGAAAATATTCACTGATAGGTTTTGTTTGGCTTACGGGAACTCCAGGATCATTGTCAATGTCTATTTGCCGCATGTCATGATTATTACTGAAACTCAGAAGCCTGTTATTTCTAAATCCCGTACTGGTGTGACCAGCGAATGAAAAATCCGTAATAGAATTTATCTGACTGAAGTTTCTAATATTTGAAAAATTATTCAGTGTAGAATCGTGAGTAGTGTGAAAATATATGCTTCGTAAATCCTGGGGGAAATACCCTCTTATATTTCTGATATTTGAGTAAATGGCACAATTATCAGGAGCAAAACAATCAAATGCTATATTGCCTTTAAAATCGCTATGATAAATGGTTACGGTTTTAAATGTTGGGTTGTTTGTATAGTTATGTTTTGTATAATAAGTGTAAACAATTTTGGGATCAGGATATACGGTAAAGGCAGCAGAGGCAGATAGGGAGACAGTTACCGTTGATGTACTGGAATCAAGATCATTTACTTTTGTACCAGTACTGTCTCCAAAGTCAATATACGTACCTGTTCCCGTAAGAATTCCGTCCAGCAAGTTTGTATACGCATCTACCTGGTAATACCTTTGCCCGATTATTCCCTGGGGCGGCACCTGTTTACCAGCGTTAAGCATGAGCCTGAACCTGCCGTTCTCCAGCAGCGATAAAGTGCCTATAGCGCGGTTGTCTGCGCTGTTGTTCCATATATGCACGTAAGATTGCTTTACGGCAGTAGGCGTGCTGTCAACCGTATTGCCCAGCAGCCGGCCGTTCACATCAAATACGCCCTTCGGTCCTTCATCAGGCGTTTTATTGCCGGCGAAAGTGCGCATGTCGAGATCTACATAGCCGGAGGAGGGGGCGATGTATTGGGATTTGTAATCGCCTGCATATTTTTCAAGCTGATCGCAGCGGATAGCTACCGTATCTATCGGACAGGCATCTAATACCATCCCGCCGGCAGTATAGACGGAATCCAACTGGCTGTAGGTATAGCTGGTGCCTTCTCTTGTATTATAGTAGCTCTCAAAGGCCTGCCGGCAGGGAGTATAGGATGTGCAGATAAATGATGTATCAACAGTAGCCGGCCGGGAAATGTTATCAAAATCTTCAAAATATTTTGTGCTGTCGTTCGCATCCCCGATGCGTATCCAGTCTATTGCACCATGCCTGCCGCGCAATCCCCACACAAAGCTTTCTTTATTGGCGATGGTATCTGCCGGGTTCCTGCTATGCTCAAATATCAGCCTGTTGTTATAGTACAGCTCATATTTTGAAGGTTTCACTATTCCTTTAACGGTCATATAATCCAGCAGCGCATGTGCATTGGAATCTATCAGCACAGATAAGTTAATGGTATCCACGGAAGCCCCTTTCAGCGTAACCTTCTCCAGGTATAGTTTTCCGTTTGTGTCCTTGTAGAATAAAGGAACCATGTTACCGTAATCCAGGTAAAATGCATCTCCGGATAAGGAATCGTTCAAAAACCTGAACTTCGACGCTACCGTATAGCCGGCCGAGGTGCAGAACTTATCAAAATAAAGCTGGTACCTGTTGTAATCCGACCCGGGAAGACTTCTTATGGAATCCGGCAATACTACCAGTCCGTTGCGTACTATTTGCTTCAGGTCATGCAGAGGGGAGGCTGCCTGTGGCGTTATGGAATGGTCCACCCTGCCCGGTTTGGCATTTACGTAGAAGCTGTCTACGATATCGGAAAGTGTGTTTGCCCCGCCATAGATACCTGTACCACACACATCGAGGTGCTTACCTCCAACAGCAAAATAGATGGAGTCTATCTGGCTGAAAGTATAGGAAGTGCCTTTTCGGGTATTGAAATAGTTGGTGAACCCGGTCTGGCAGGAAGATTCCTGTGAAGGGCAGGTAAATGAAGGATCTGCGATAGTCAATGTAGTCGGATCATCAAAATCGTTAAAATAAACCAGCCTGTCATTAGCATCATATAGCTTCATCCAGTCTATTGTTGCCTGGTAGTCATAAAAGCAATACGCAATTCCGGTGGCGTTAACAAGGGGTCTGCCTACCGGGCGGGCAACTTCTTTCACCAGGCTTCCATTGTAATAGATCCTAAAGTGAGTTGTTGTAACTGCAACTTTGATCACTGTCCACTGTTTGAACATTATATCAGGGTCACTATCCATTAATGCTAAACTGTCAAAAACATATTCGCCTTCCCCTCCGCCAATTGCAGAGATAGATCTCAGAAAGAATCCGGGAGTAGTTCCTGTTTCTCTTCTATATAGTACAAAATTTATATTACCGCCCTGCATATAAAAATAATCGTCCGCAGTTGACATTTTTTTTAATGATTTAAAGCGGAATTCAACAGAGTAGCCATTTGTCATACAGAAAGGAATTCCCGGGCTGGTCTCCTGAAAATACACCCATCCTTTCCCTGTAGTATCCCGGATTGCTTTTGGCCACCTGATCGTTCCTTCTTCAAGTATCTGGTTAAGATCCGTCAGATAAACAGGAGGATTGAGGCCGTTTGATTGATTTGCTATCCTGACTCTTAAAGGGTTACTCTCAAGGTTGTATTTTTTTACTATTGCCCGCAGGCTGTCATATGCAAAACTTATCCCGCAGCTATCCATAAATGCCAGGTATTCATAGGAGGCTTTTGAAAAACCGAGCTTATCGTTCATATAGTGCCGGAAGAGCTGGTTAGTCTGCTGTTGCAGCTCGCTGGTATCTGTGTAGGAAGGTATGCTGCCGGGGAAAGCTGCTTTAAAATTATTGTACACTGCATTTACCTGGTTGCAGTCCACGCATACGTCATAACCGGTGCTGCACTGCAATGCAGAAGGTATGGTGATGGGATTCACCTTAAAGCGGCAGCCTGTGCCGTTACAGAGGTCCCTGAGCGAATCAAGGTCGGCCTGGCTGATAGTGGCATGCAGGGTCTGCTGTATATAGTCGCTGAAATCGCTGTAGCCGGTTGTGCCCTGGTATTTTGTATAGAGGGCACTGATCTTGTCGCAGGTACAACTGTCGGGCCGGTTATAGGTGGGCTGGCTGATCACTGCAAAAGGTTTGTTGTAGGGTCCCGGTGCGTCTATAAGGTAAGCGTTGCATGCAGGGCTGTTGGACAGCCCTTTGCTGTTGTTGTACTGTGAGATCACCTCATCAAAGCTCCTGTAGGTATAGTGGCTGCCGGGCGCCACAGAGCTGGCGCCATAGGGATGGGTATAGTCGCTGCCTTCACTGCACACTTCTATCAGCCTTGGCACTATGATCAGGGAATCTTCGGCAGTATAGTTGCAGGGCGCCAGCTGCTGCCACCAGCGCTTGGTATATTCAATGCAATTCCTGTTGCTGATGATGGTCATGGAGTCTGCGCCTGCCTTCACAGCTGCGGCGCTGTCGGTGCCCAAAAATACCCCGGACTTGTTTGCCATATCATCCTGCGAAAAGAAAACGGGCACAGCAGAGGAGTCGAGCACTACGGTTACGCTGCCTTTCACGGTGTTGGTGATCCAGTTGCGCTTTATTCTCAGGTATTCATCCCTGAAAAAGCGCCATGCCATGTTTTTCTCTCCATCGCACATGGCGCTGCCGAATACGGAAGAAGGAGTGGTGCGAAACCCGTTTAAGCAAGCAGCATCTGAAAGATCACAATGCGCCATAATGCTTGCCACTGCCCACAGGGAGTAGGTGTTGCCGTCTTGCAGTGTCTTGTAATGAATGAGGCTGTCCCATATAGCTGCGCTTGGCCCGGTTCCCCCGTAAAACATGGAGTCGTTGCCATTGCCAAAGAGGGAAGCCGGGGAAAGGCTGGAATTAGTTGGATTAAGATATCCTTTGGGCAACGCCGCTGCATAAGTGTCGGTTTGTTCAAAGCCGTCGTCCCAGTGAAAGCTGGGGATATATCGCTCATAAGCCTGGAGCTTTTCGTATTCCGGGTGCAGCTTCAGCAAGGCCTCCGCCCATTCCGGCTGAAAATTATTTACGAATGCCTCCCGGGTATAGCCTCCCGGATCAGGCTTGTCGCTGTCATGCGGATAGAATACGGTCTGGTAAATATCAACCGGTGGCATCTTGCCGGCCCTGTTGAAAATATTGAGCCGGCTGTTGTCTTTTGGTATGGGATAATCGGCATACTGCCCGAAAGGCGGCGTCATATCCAGCAGCATCTGCTCCCTGTGCTGGTCATACAGGTAGGAAGGCTCGCTTTCCTGCACACAATCTCCTTCCCGTTGCTGCCTGATAAGGGCAAGCTGATCGTTGATAATATCCTGCTTTGTCTTTACGGTATTGTGCGGTGCGTATAAGCTGTCGCGGTACCAGTCCCTTGCATCTTCGCGGAGCGTAAGCTTTTTGGTCACCATATAGCTCCCCTCGGTAAGGGTAAGCGTGAACGTGTCTTTTGTGACAGTGAAGGCTGTAGCCTCATTATTGCAGGTAGTATCGTATACCGGGGGCAACACGCGCATATTACTGTCGCGGAAGACGAAGGGCCGCCCCGAAGGAAGGCTTTGATTGTTGCAATCATCAGTGACGGTTATGGTAAGGTCATACAGGCAATCGTAACAAACGTCCACGTTGTCTTTATCCGGCAGGGTGAGGCTTTCGGGATTGAGCGCATACCTGAAAGTAACATCGCCATTCATGGTCACCAGCAGGCTGCTGGCAGACTCAATGGTGTTGCCTTTGATGAGATTGTTGCTTTTGCCGACCAGGGAGTCCGTTCTTGTAAAGTAAGCATAGCTGTCGAGTGACTGCAGGCTGGCGGGAGCCTGCCCTGCCAGCGCTGTAGCTACCGTTCTTCCGTGCATATCTACATAAGAAACGCTATACTGCCCGTTGGCATCCCTTACCATATTTTTCTGGTAGTGCGCAGCGTAGCCCGCTTCTGTGCCGAACAGGGCGTCCAAGTCTGACTGTTCGGGTGTGCCGTAATAATATTTTGTTTCGTGCCCGCTGTTAAGCTGAAACTGCGGGCCTACGCCTCCCTGGCTGGCGATACGCCCTGTATTATCCTGCGTATACTTCACTTCAGTAAAGGGATAACCCAAAGCGCGGGGAATAAAACGGTTAAATGCTATGAGCTTATTGGGATTATTATAAGAATAATACTTCGACGCACCCGAGCTGGAGTCCAATAGCGGAGCGCTCTCTGCACAATAATCTGCCGCAGTGTACAAAGTGTCATACCTGTCTTTGCTGTATTCCACGCCTCCCGGGGCTTTATTGAACTGAGGCGTATATTTAATGATGGCGCTCAGCGTGGGCGCGGGCAATACCTGTATAACGCCCCTGCCTTGTTTGTCGTAAAAAGTTTCGGCAGTGAGCGTGGAATCGGTGGTATTGTCCTTTGTAACGGTCTGCCGGTTGCGCAGGGTGCCGTCAAAATATTGTACAACAGATTTTCTTTTTCCTCCCTCTGCAAAAGAGGTGGACGCCTGCCAGTTGAGTGTCCGCTCGTGCCCGGCAAAGCTGTATTGCCCCAGACCGCCGTCTGGAATAAAGTCAGAGCTCCAGTGAGTGGCTTTGCGCTCTCCGCCGATGGTCGTTTGGGCAGCCCTTACCCTGAAAAACAGTTGCCCGTCGCCTTCATACAGCAATGGTATAAAATAACCGGTTCCTGCAATGGTTACCCGGGTAGCATTGTCTGCAAATACCAGTTCTGGGTCTAACACGCCTTCCTTGTTATACCATCCTGCATCTAAAGCTGTCTGATCAATAAAGGTCCATTCCAGGTCATACTCCTGCGCACCATTCAGCTCTGCCCACGACACCATCAACTCTCCCTTGGTATTGATGTACTGATCATCATAGGCAATGGTCTTGACGGCAGTATTGCTGCAATCAAGCGTGAAAATGCGGTCAATCACCATCCGGTTTTCAAGCTTTACAAACGGCAGCGCTGTGCCCAGTGCCACATAGCCCGGAGTGATACCTGTCACTTTCATTTTCACCCGGTGCGCTCCCCGGAAATAATATACCGCCTTGTTGGTGTAGGTACGCGCCTTATTGTATTCTACCAGGAGCGTTTTGTTGGTAACGGAGTCGTAGATGCTGTCCTTATTATAAAAATACAGGTTCACATCCACCGACAGCCTGAAGGAATCCGGCGGCATGAGTGTGGAGTTCTCATCCACATACAAAGTAATAATATTGGATATGGATACCGTGGTATCAAACGCCGGGAACATTGATTTGTTAAAATATACAGAATCCTCCACCGTGCGGTTGCTGTCCACCGCCAGCGAGCCGTCGGCGCCGCTTAAACTTTTTATACATGGCTGTGTACTTTGCGCCAGGGTGTTCTGACAATACAGGAACACCAGCATGACTGCGCAGGCTTTTATAATATAACCGCGGATGAACAAAAGTATTTTCATGTGTTGCAGCATTAATTATTGTGCAATATTGGTTTCGATAACATACCCGGTATAGTCCGGCCGTGGCTGAAACTGCCCATTCTGGCTGACTATGAACTTATCTTCGCTGAACCAAGCGCTACCCACCGGGTTGGTGCTGTACCCGGAAAAGGTAAACCTGATCAGGGCTTTTCCGCTTGGAAAAAGACTGGCGTCTACTCCCGGTGCGCTTGCCGAGATATAGCATTTCACATCCTGGAGAAGATAGTTGTCTGAACTGTATTGTATTTCATAGCTGGTATAGGCAGCCCCGGGCTTAAATTTGGCTACTAATAACCGCGTAGAATCATTAAGGTCTGTAACGGAAATGCTCTGGATAAATGTTCTCCAGTACAGGGTATCTGTCACCGGTATATTCAGCACGTCGGGGTATTCCTGGCGGTCACTTACAATTATCAAACTGTCATCGTGATTTACCCTTACCAGGTACCTGTTGCCCTGCACAATTTCCGTGCTGTCTATATAAGTATAGAAAAGCCCGCTATGCAATTTGTAATTGGCGGTCATCTGCTCAATGATGGTACCTGTATTCGCGCTGTCGGTATAGTTGATCTGTACGTTGAAGCTTAGGTCGGGCGCATCTCTATAAGTTTCAGCAATAGAAACCATTTCAAATATTTCCGAACCGGGTTTAACGGTTTGTGACATTGCCGGTATTACTGCGCAAAGCAGGCAGTATGTCAAAAAAAGCAGGCATTTTGTATAGCTCATAAAATAGTGCTTTAATATTATCAGATCAGATCTTTTATTTTACTCCTTACTCTTCTCTTATCATGGCGCTTCTTGTTTCTTTGATGGTTTGTATCCCTTTCACTGTTTCTTTCTTTACACGTATCAGCGTTCCATCATTGTCATATTCATAGAAGCTTGCATAGTTGTTCTCATCCAGCTCGGCCATCAACCGCAGGCTTACGGGATCATAGGCAAACGACTTCATGCTGCTGTTGAATGGCTGTATCCTGACATCATCTATGTAAACTGTTTTTGTGGCGCTGCCTTTCAGGCTGAGGAATACAGAAGTGGCGTTGGAAGGTATATTTATCGCTTTTTCATATCGCTGCCAGCCCTCTATACGCACGCCTGTTTTTACCAACGTATCCGTCACGCTGCCATTGAAGCCCACACGCAGCGTATTTTCAAGCGCGGGTGCAGTATTGCAATCTTCTCCGTCCATCTTCATCCAGGCGCTCACCACTATCTTTTTACCCTGAATAGGAGAAAATACAGGACGTATTATTCTTTCCTGTTTTACATTATTGAGATTAATGCAATAGGTTGCAATACTTGTTTGAATAGATTCCGGAGGTGCAATCGGGGTGGTTACAGGATACAGGTAATTAAGAGGAATGACCTGCCATGTTCCGGGAGGAATATTTAAAGCGCTGGAATACCATAGGAGTTTAACACTCGCCGCGGGCTGAAAGAGAGAATGGCGGTATTCTGCAACAAATCCATAAAGTATACTGCCACCTATAAGAAAGAAATCCCTGGATGCAATTCCTGCCTGGGCAATAGTCGCCCCATTCAGGGATAGCTGCCCTGTTCCACCCTGCACATCAAGATAAAACTTATACCAGCCGGTAGCCGGAGCCTGAAATTTGCCTTCCCATGTAGCTCTATAGCTTCCACGACCGCAAATATTACTAAAGGGCGTGGTGAGCCCCCAGGAAAAGTTAAGGTCAGTGCCTGTAGAAGTGGCAGTACCTCCCGTACCGGGAGCACAGCCACTCATCAGCAAACCCAGGAAAGACTGAGACTGCGTATAAGTCCCGTCAATACCTGTTCCTGCTCCCACGACCTTAGTAGTATATACGGGTACAGAATCTACCTTTACCGATAGTGCCGGTGCAAGGCTATCCGCTCCGCTCACAGTTGCCTGTAACAGCGATTCTGCGCCAGCAGTAATTTTTATGCTATGCTTACCGGTATGGTGTTGCAGGCTGTCTATGGTAACACCCGACTGATCTTTTACAAAATCAAATTCCCGGGGTATATCGCAGAAAGGCACGCAGGCTTCATTGCGGTAATTGTAGTCTTCAAATCCATCATACAGCAGCTCACGGTAGCGGCTGTTCTGTGCCACTGCTACCGGCAGGGATTGTGCATACCCGTACAAGCCGGCATTGTACCTGCCCAGCGGGTCATAATTTTCAACTTCAAAGCCCCGCCTGTTGTAAATGGAGCTGGCGGCATTCCATACCCATTTGGTGGTGTCGGCTGTATTCACAAGACCGGAATCCGAAAAGCTCCAGTAAGGCGTAAATTGCCTTAATGCACCCTCTTTGCGTATATCCGTACCTGTTATATCCGCGTTATCTTCTTTCCTGTCGCTGTACCAGGTATACGCCCTGTCGGCGCGCCAGTTGCCCAGGATACCCCAGCGGTAGGGATTGGTGGCAGTATCGTTGATATTTTCCTTACATAGCTTAACGGTAGAATCTACATAAGCTCTATAGTTGACAGTCAGATAGGGAGCAGAGCAATCACAGGATATCTTTGGATTAGGATCCCCGGGGTGAGACAATCCACAGGTAACGCCTGTTAAACGGTTAGCATCGTACTGGTCATTGGCACAAAAGCTAAGATAACTTGATTCGCTGTTTGATGAATTTGCCTCATGCCTGCGGTCTAATTCGAACATGATGCCATAGCGTTTATCAACCGGCTGCGATATATAATCCTGTATCAGATCAGTAGCAGTGATCCCATAATAGTCGTGCGATGCATTTTGGGGCACCACTACCCTGTGTGTGCCGGTGGTGTCAAAAGAAGAATAGGGTGTATTGATATTCCAGTTACCCGTTATTCTTTTCAAAGAAGCTGTAGCGTAATCTTTGTAATAAGTAGTAGCTCCGCTCCAGTCATAACCATACCTGTATTTGCTGGATGAACATAAAAAACTTCCACGCTTTACCCGCTCTTGCGTAAAAATACTTTTAGGTACTTTGGGGAAGAAGCTAAAAAAGGCTGAGGTGACAATAGCATCCGCCGGGATCTGGGCAAGGTTAAACTTCAAAACGCTTTTAGTAAACGAGCTACGGGAATTAAAACAGGTTCCGTTGTTAATGAAATCAAAGCTCGCAATCATGGTACTGCTGTTGGCTGTGATACTCTTGGTTTCGTTACCCAAATCTCCATCCCTTGCAAACCTGACTAAGTATATGGAGGGCGTCACTGTAACAGGATCAAAATCCTGATACACCCTGACTACACTATCTTTTATATAATAACTCTTCTCTACCTGCCACAGGTCTTTATAAGCTGTTGCTGCTGTGTTGATGACATTGATATTGCTGTCAATGATAATTTTGAACCTGCCGGAGGATATCTCCCGCACCGGGTTTATAAGAGAAACAATATTACCCGCGCTCGCAGACAGCATATTGCGCCTGCCCGAGCGGATAACGTGCATGGAGCTGATATGACCGTGGAATGGCTTGCCATTCTCATCAATGAAATACATACCCTCGTCTTTTTCTTTTCCTTTTGCAGCATCAATTGCCCATATTTTAATGTTGGTGGTGATACCGGAAAAATTATACTGCGGGCAATCCCCGGGTATCGGCGTAATGGTTTCGGTCAGGCTGCAGGTGTCTACCCATATCTCATCGCCGCTTTCAAAAAAGCGCTCAGCATCAAAACTGTACTTTGTTCCACTGTACATTTTCCCTTTGATAACTGTCTTATCACGGAATACCGCGTTGATGTTTTTATATGCAGCTCCCATGCCGCTGTAAGCCCAATAAGCAGGGTAATTGAACTGGTATACCGGGTCATCAAACTCATTATTCGTCCTTGTGACCACGGGATCGCCCGTCTCCCCGTCATATACCAGGTTTTTAGTGGATACAATGCTGCCCTTATCCATCACCACCACACTGTCGAGTATGCCATAGCGCTGCACGATCTTCACAGTAGCTACAGAGCGGAAGGTATTCTGCTCTCTCTGTATCATGGGATAGTAAGTAATGATTGGTACGGAAAACCAAAGGATGGGAATGAGGTCAAGATTGCCCTGGTGATTCTGTGAGTTTGTCCGGGAATGCTGTTCCCGCATATCATTCATCAGCTCAATATCCAATCCTATTATCCCTTCCTTATTGATGCTTCCATTCAGGCTGTCAACGATCCATACCTTGTTGCTCAGGTGTTGTGTGGTCACCGCATCATTATCTACCTTATAAAAATTCCTGGTGTATTGCAGCGGATTGAGAGAGTCGCTCTCCGAATAGCTGGTCTGGGATTTGATCTTTCCGTTCATGTCATTCAATTCCACTTTAAATCCCTGTGACAGGGTGATATTACTTATCGCGTTCAGCCTCAGCAGGTTTCTGAGCTTGGGATTATAGCGCATCTTGCTGTCACCCAGCAACGGCGTAAAATCCACGATGGTCGGAAAATCTTTTGTAGTATAAAACTCCGTTTCCTGCCTGCCATTGGCTGACCTTGCTTTGGTATTGATAGTCCTTACCGTTACCTTACTGTAGCCCACCATTGCTGCGGGATAAAAAGATTCTCCCAACGGCTTTTCGGAGTACATATAATTTTTAGGCGCCAGCACAGCCAACCGCTCCTGGTATTCTATCGGTTCTTTCAGCGGGTTTTCCTCGCCGCCTATAAACGGCTCATAGCTTGCCACACCGCTGCTGATCGTTATGGTATCTTTTACCAGCTTTCTTACACCGCTTTGTATGATGCTTTTGTTGATGACTTTTGTGGTAGTATAAAAATAATTCTGCCCGTAGCTTGCTTCTTTCTGGCTGGTCATCGCATTCCAGTTATCAAATACTTCAACCCGCTTTACCCTGTAGCCTCCTCCGTATTTTTTATAGAGCGGCGTGTTCAGCCGCACAAAGGAGCTTTCCACATTTACCTGCTGGCATAAAAAGCGGCTCTTACCCGCAGCATAAAACCCATTTAACATATTCTGCATTTCGGGCAGGGAAGACAGCAGCATCCGGACAGCGCTCTCAAAACTCAGATCGTCCCCGGTTTCAGAGCCGGGGTATGCTTTGGAAGGAAGATTGAGTTTGAGGAACTGAAGTGCTGCCAGCGTAAGCGGCTGCTTGCCGTCCACATGCGCCAGCTTCATCCATATCCGGGTATTGTTGCCTGTTACCACGCCATAGTTACCGGCTTCAATTTCAAAGTAAGTAGGCACCCACTCATATCCTGAGCCCCACATATCCGAAGGCATTTTCACGGCGATCTTACAGAATATTTTATTGATGCCTTCCAGGTATTTGCGGTATATGTCATCCTTATCCGTTACCGGCTCGCTTACATCAATAAAAATATAATCCAGGTCGTTATTACCTAAGGAAGATTCGTATAATATATTTCCGGGCGTGCTGGTGGCGGAGCTTCCAAACCCTGCCACTTTAAACAGCTGGCAGGCTCTCCTGTCCTGCACATAGGCGTAATCATCCGCTTCGTAAGAGATCTTCATTATTCCTCCGGAAGGCAGCTTAATATCTGTCAGTTGCCAGGCATTGGCATAGGTTGCGGATTTTGCGGAGTCCTGTATGGCGTAAGGGTAATCCACGTTGTTCAACCCTGCCGGGTTGTCTGCAGGATCCTTATAGGTTCCCCAGCGGTCGTATTGCTTGCTGTTGTGCTCCGGGTTGTATTTATTTGCCGGCTGGCCGGGCTCCACCTGGCCGTAATTAAAAGTATAAGGATTTTTTACCCCTTTATAATTGCCATTGTATGAAAACCAGATCTTTCGCAGTGTGAGCTTTCCCTTGTTTTTATTCACATTACTGCTGCTTTCCTCTGCTACCGTATTGCCGTTCTTGTCTACCGGGTTGCCGGAGTTATTTACGGTATTGCGACATTGGGAGTAATCATACTCAAAGTGCACCGATTTTACCGGCCGGGCAGAAGCGCCGTTCCTGATAAGGTCAGGCTTGGAATAAAGATCAATCCCGTCCAGCCTGCGCATCCGCTGGCCGGCGTCCACCCCTCCGTTCTCGCCGGTAATGCCCAGGTCGTCTTCCCTTTTGTTTGATATCCTGAATACGGCGATCATGGTTTTGGATACGATGGAATTCAGGTACCACACTTCTTTCTTCCCATACAGGTAAGTGCCTTTATCATCACGATTGTAGGTTTTCAGCCCTTCGTTATAGTTTGCCTTACCAGCTTCATTAGGTGTCCGCCATTTGTAATATCCCTTCCCCTTTCCATAGATAATGGTGTAGTTGAACTTCACTGCGTCGCCGAGATCGTCATCGGTAATGCCGTCGCCCGTAATGTCTACATAGTCCGGGGAGACAAGACCGGTCAGTAAAAAGGAATGTGCATAAGGAGGCATCACGTCCTTGGTAAAAAAATGATCCTTGCCGGACTGGTTGGTTGTGGCATGATTATCTTTTTCCGAAATGTAGTGGGCGATGCCCCTGTCAATATCAGGCTGGTTAGTTTCCTTGCTGATCGCAAAGGTCACGTCAGACTGCTCTACGTTATAAGCCGGCAAACCGTATATATACCGCCTTCCGTCACTGTTCAGCACGGTGATCTCTGATATATGATGCTGCTTATGTATGTCATCCACCCTCTGCAGCGGCGCATCCAGCGCAGTATCGGGGCAGGCTGCTAATGGTATGCTGTTTTCCTTATAAGAACGGATAATCCTGTCAAGACCGTTTTGGGAAGCTTCACCGGCTGTTTTATAGCTGATGACCTGTGTTCTTTTATCTCTCTGCCGTTTTACAAGCGGCGATCCGATATTGATATCTTTCACGGATTGCCCGCCGGAATACACTTTAAGTGTATTAGCTGCATTAACATTGTCTCCGCTGCCCGACAGCGCTATACGTACAGTACTGTCGCCTCCTATAGCGTTGTAGTAAGCAACGCTGTTGTTTGTTTTTTCCCCGGGGTTACGGAAATAAACCGGCTGAAAAGTAGTATCGGCCTCCCTGAAATCAAGGTTTGGTGTGACATCAGACTTCCAGGCGCTGTTGCGCGTGGTGGCAACAGTAACATTTACATCTGCGCCAGCCTTAAAATATGCCCCGCCGCCGAGATTGATCGCAAAATTTCCCGTATTGCTTTTGGTCTGCATGTGATGATCGCGTACAAAACCGGCTTCACTGCGGTATGGTCTGAACATGCCCCCTGTGCCTTCACCGCTGATGCTGTATACGTCATAAGTATATTGTGGTATAGCGATATGCGGCGTGCTGGCATAGTTGAAGTATATTTCTTTTTCCCGGTTCATGTCCAGCAGGGCCTTCTCATCATTTTTGGCATTGGTATAGTACAAAAAGCCATACCCCCGAAGGGATTGCAGGGTATCTTCATTCTCTATGCTCTGGTTGCTCACATATCCTGAAACGCTTACATTGCCATGCACACCCCACAATTCCCCGCCGATCTTGGTGGCGAAAGTATAATTGGTGCTGGTAAACGGCATCTGTATGGTGGGGGTATACGCAGGCGTTGCAAAAGAGATGAAGGATGTATGACCGTTCGACCAGTTTACATGACCTACATCTGAAATAGTGCCGCCATTGACCTTTGCGCTTGCAATAAAAGTGCTGCTCCCCGATACCTGGACGCCCAGTTGCAGCCCCGACAGCCCGCTTCTTGAGCTGTAATTGGTGCTCAATGTTCCCGTACCCGTAAGCCCGCTGTTCAGGTCATCAAGCATGAAACTCAGACCCGGCACAACATTTATACCGGTCTGTGAATTATTCTGAAGCCCCAGCGATGCAGTCAAAGACCCTTTGGAAGCGCTCCCCGCGCTGATGTTGGCGTTGATCCCATGCTCCACACCCCACCCGTTGTATGTGTTTTTAAATACCCCGGCGTTTACCCCCAGCCCTATTGAGCCGCCGAATATTTCTACGTTTGCGGCTACATTTACGCCAACTGTTTTATTCTCCCTGATCTTTTGGATCCTGCTGATGGTATCTTCCCCGTTGAAATCATCCGGCAATCCTCTCAGTGATCTGCCTACTGTTCCGGGGTTAATATTCCATCCGATACCCACCCAGCTTGCTTCCTGGTCAATAGTAGGCCCGCCGTTGTAATGGATATTTACCGGGTAGCCGCCCACATCAAGCAGGGGAATGCTGTATGAAAAATCACCTGTAAAAAGATCTACCATATTGTCTGCATTCACGCTCTTGAAGCTGCTCATCTCCGGCTGACCCGGGCCGCCGATAAATGTTTTCAATGGTTGCCTGGCATTGGTCTGTCCGGTAGTATGCTCTTCCTGCTTAACAGTAGTGCCAACGGCAGGCAAAGAAGATAATGCTGCCTGAGCAGGCAAAATGTTTGGCTGGGCAGCAACATGCCCGTAACTATTGCCGGGAAAAGAGCTGCCTGACCAGGAGGCACGCGCCAGGGCATACCCCGGCAACAGTGTTTCGGTCAACATCAGGGTCAGCATAAAAGCAGCCATATTTTTTTGAATATTTTTCTTCAGTAAGTAGGTCATAGCTGTGAGCTTAGATTGTTAGGTATTGCTTGGTTTCTCCTGTCGTCTATTCATCTTCGTGCCTTCTGAATTCAAACTTCATCCGCCATTGTTCTCCCCAGTGATTGCTTAGCTTCAGCAGGTAGGTGTGGCGGCTCACAAACACCTGCTTATCCGACAGATCAATGTTTATGAGATTTTGCCCGTATTTTACCGGTATGGTATCCCAGCGCATAGGAATGCTGTCCATCGTCGGCGTAGACAGGTCATACACCTCGATGTTCCAGGTGGAATCATTGGCTTCATTGAGGTATTCAAACTTGAGATAGTCTACCTGCAGGGCATATCCCGCCTGGTCGGACCGCACCAGCTTTACATAAGGCAGGTTGTTTGTCCTGACAACTTCCACCTTCTTTTCTTTTTTTGGGGTGAATGTCCACACTTCACTGCGCGATACCACCACTCCGTTGCTTTTGGCAGTGATGCGCCAGGCATACTCCTTGTCAAATTCCAACTGCGGTGCACCGGCGGGATACAGCAGGGAAGTAGGTATAATATTTACCTGGTGCAGCAGCGGCATATTCTGTTGTATAGCATCTGCCGCAGACTGACCGGGCAATTGCTCCACCAGGTCAAGATCATAATTCAGGTTGGCAAAAAAACTTACCGGCGACGGAGGCAGCCAGTTGAACATCGGGGTTTGTGTAAGCTCCTCCGATGCATTCCAGGGCAATACCAGCTGCGGCGGGCTCAAAGGTTCCACTTCTATGAAATCGCATTCTTCCGCTATCTGTGTTATTTCCTCAGATGCATGTCTGAAGAAACTAATACACACACTGAAGTTCCCGACAGGCAGCATCCCGTTAGGCCCGGGGTCAATCACGTAATTAGGATTGATCAGTGCGTACTGCACCGGATCCATCATTGCACTGTTGATGATGAGGTTGCCGGGAGCTATGCTGAAGATCTTACCGGTTCCCGATAGTATGGGCTGTCCCGTCACATTATCGCCGAGCACCACCTGTATATGCCCCAAAATGCTTGTGGCGCCGGTATTGGTCAGTAGCATGTCCCACATCTGTTGTTTCTGTACTACCCCGGTTTTCTGCAACTGGGGCGTTACAATGATCTGCGTATTACCTTTCAGGCATGTCAGCAGCAGGATCAGTGCGATGATTTTGTCCATACGTTTATTTTATTATTAAAGTATCTTGTAAATCCAATGGTCATCCATTCGTTGACCTTCAGTCCGGAGGCAGCGCCCGGCAAATAGCTCCGTTCGTACCAGATATTTATATCTCCCAGTGTCTTCCATGCTATCCGGAGCGTTCCGTATCCCCCCGTTTTTACTTCCGAGAGATTGTACCTGTTGATCTTTGCGCCAAAACCTGCCTGAACGAATTGCCCGTATTTTATCAGGAGACCGCCTTCCATCACATCCAATGAATACTGGCTGTTGGCAGTGCGGGAATAACCTATATTGGCGGCAAACCTGGAAAATGAAAATTGGTGAGCGGTATAAAAATGATTGGCATTGTAGTATACGAATCCTGTATCACTGCCGGTATTATAAAACTTATTGTACATAAAAGTCCCATTGGCCTGCATGTTACCAACACGGTAAACTTGACCGGCAGTAATATTTAAAGTCTGGTAGCGGTTCTCCACCACCTGGTTGGCAACGATGGTGTACTGCGATGAAGGCATATATCCCATGGTGAGATAAGGCCAGTTGCGCCTGCGAAAGGTTACCGAAAATGATGTAAAGACCGTATTGCTGTTGTATTGCTGCACTACATAAGGGTTGCTGTAATCGTTCTTACGCGCCGAAGCCTGCAGGCGTAATTGTTTTTTCCAGATATATTGTTCCGCCCTGAGGTTCCAGGTGCTTGCATTGGCGTTTACCCTGTAGTTCGTGAAATTCTGAAAGTTGATGCCGGTGCGCTGATAATAGCCGTCAATGCGGGTTTGTGTATAGGGAACATAGCCATATCCCTGCAGGGAATATGCTTTATTGGAATTATCATGAATGCTGAACCCCGACGGTTTTCCGCCCGATGCCGATATATATACCGGGCTGGTAGACTGCGCCGCTTCTGCCGTTATCCTCAGGTATTGCTTCCACACCCATTGCCCCTGAAAACTTACACCGCTCAATGCGGAAGCGCCGGCGCTGCTGTTGGAAATGATCTGCTTTTTACCCGTATATCCTGTTACAAAAAAATGATTTCCTTCCTTTGTTCCATAGCCTGCAGTAGCGGCCAGCACATACTGAGGCACACGGGACGGCTTGCCGTATAAAAAGTCCCTTGATCTGAAATCAATGGTCCCGGCTGTTAAAGCAAGATAGAGCCTACCCGGATTGACCGCCACATTCAAACCTGTTACGTTCAGGTTTTTTACAGTAAGATTGCTCATATCCGGCAGCGTTCTGCCTACAGCAAAGGTTCTCACGGCATAAAGGTTCCGCAACCATTTTTCCGTTTTGCCATCGAGGGCATTTTCCTCTTTCAGCTTTTGTGCAATAATATCCGAACCCTGCGAAGTATACATGTTGCCATTAATGATCTGCCTGAGCTGCTGCACTTTTGCACTGTTGGCCGTATACAGCTCTTTCAAAGAATCTTCCGTCTTTTCAAAAGACCGGAGCAGCCGTTGTTTTGCCTCGTATGTTTCCACGATCCTGCGCGAGCTGGCGATCACAAGCTGCTTGTCGCCGATATTATCGGGCAATTTCTCCCCATATACCAGGTTGCGCTTGCTTTCCAGGTAACTGTTCAGCAGCTCTGTGGTATTCAGCCATCTTTTCAGCCCGGCGATCTGCTCCGCATAGGATCGTAATTGCTGAACAATACCGGGATCCTGGATGCGGTTCAGGATTCCATCTAATCTTTTTCTGAGGTTGGCCTGCCTCAGGCGGTTAAATTCCTGCACATTGAACTCCACCCTGACATCGTTGTAATCTCTCAGGTAAATGGAGTTACTGCGCCTGCCGTAGTAAGTTATTTTTACAGGTATATCCGCCACCGTTGCGTCAAATCCTGCCATCACCAGGTGCTGACCCATATTCTGCTCCATGTAAGGTGTATCCAGCGCCGAACGGAACATGTAATTGTAGTTGATGAATCCTCCGCCAACTGTTATTACAGAAGAAGGTGCTTTGGGCGTGTTAGCCAAAAGGCTCTTCCATTTGGCCCTGAGGGTTGAGTCGGAAGGGCTGTGCAAATATGCTTTGAGAACGTCTACATTTTTTTTGAAGCGGCCGGAGGCTTGTGATCTCAATTTTATCCAGGCGCTGTCACGGTTCAGGCGTTGTTTGTCAAAGCCCAACGCCGAGGCCAGGAAACGCTTTAGTGAATCAGTGGAAGGAAATCCTGAGATAAATTGTGCAAGGCTGTCTTTGTCAATTGCAGAAGCGCCATCCCCCAACACATCTCTCATGATGCCTGTAAGCGAGTCCCTGTAACGAATAAGCGAATCTTTAACAACTCCTGGATGTAGGCGGGGAATGACGCTGTCTCCGTAAGTAACTTTATTTTCCAACACCCTTCCTGTATCCATTTTTATATCCTGGCATTTTACAGGATTTAAAATGAATAACATAATGGCAATATTAGCCAATACTGACAGTATTCCTGTCAATGTACTGCTGTAATGCATTTACGTTGGTTTAAAGATAGGGAGGCTCAAACATAGAAATTAATTTTTGATAATTATAGCATTTTGATTAACATTTTTTTAAGAAAAAAATGAATTATAGAATATCATATAATTTCAGATAAGTGGAAACTTATAACGTGTACCCATTGATATTAAGTTTACTTTAAGTTATATATGGTATTGGAATATCCTAGAAAACAGCAACACATTAGTGCACTATTAAAAATAGGCAGAGAATTACTCCCGTATATTCCAGATTGTCATACTACTTTTCTTTCGTCCCCGTTCATTCGACACGTAGAGAGGATAGAAGAGATGAGGGATTAAATATGTGAGCGATAATTATATTCCCTTCCAGTGCAGGAAATGGCAGTTACAAAACAAAGCACTCCCGCAACATCACTGCTATCCAACTGCAATATGCTTCATTATAAAAACGACTATTACGTCGGGAGCCTTACAGGGAAATAGATCGCTTTATGCACGCGATGACCACAAGAGGTTGATAACTCTGTAACTTTCAATAATTCAGGTTTACAAATAATACATTCTTTCGCCTCCCCCCGGTATACCCATATTTTTTTGCAGGTATAACTGCAGCGGTCAATTTGAAATGTATCGAATTATTTTACTTATTAAACTTTTGTATTACATTCGGCTGGCGGATCTTTATTACCAATACATAGTCCATTATCAAATGCAGAAAGCTACGCTGTTGGTATGACCTGGTATCCCATGTGGCGCCGGAATAGCCTTCGACAAAGACATTAACAACAACTAAAATTAAATTCACCTATTTTGCCCGAACATCTTTTATCTGTGGAGCACCTGAGCGTTGATTTCGTATCTGATCAGGGTATCAGCCACGCGCTGAAAGACATTTCCTTTTCTGTGCGGGAAAGGGAAGTGGTAGCGATAGTGGGTGAATCGGGCTCGGGAAAATCCGTAACCTCATTATCCGTGCTCCGGCTTCTTGATACGCCACCTGCAAAATATAAAAGCGGCAAAATACTGTTTGCAGGCAGCGATGATGGCAGCGATATCCTGCGGCAGCCGGCTTCCGCATTGAGAAAGCTCCGCGGCAACAAGATCTCGATGGTATTCCAGGAGCCCATGACTTCCCTTAATCCTTTGTTTACCTGCGGCGACCAGGTAGCTGAAGCTATTATTCTTCATCAGCAAAAAAGCAAAAAAGAAGCAAAGGCCATGGCTATTGATCTGTTTAAAAAAGTTCAGTTGCCTGAACCGGAAAAAATATTTTACAGGTATCCCCATGAGATCAGCGGCGGCCAAAAGCAGAGGGTAATGATCGCAATAGCCATCAGTTGCCGGCCTGCGCTGCTGATAGCGGATGAGCCTACCACAGCGCTTGATGTTACTGTACAAAAGAGCATACTGCAACTGATAAAAACGCTGCAGGCGGAAAGAAATATCAGCGTGATCTTCATCAGCCATGACCTGGGGCTGGTAGGAGAGATCGCCGATCGTATCATTGTGATGTATAAAGGCGCTATAGTGGAGCAGGGATCAGCAAAAAGTATTTTTGAAAACCCGCAACACCCCTATACCAGGGCATTGCTTGCCTGCAGGCCCTCGCTGCATCCCAGGGGCGAAAGGCTGCCTGTTGTAAGCGACTTTATGGAAGTAGATGCCGGCGGAGCGGTTATTACAAAAGATCCGGGCATTCTACCGGTCAGGCCTACCCGCCCTGCAACATCGTATTCACTCAATGATACCCCATCCCCGGGGAAAGCGCAGGCGCCGGCTTTGCTGGAAGCACATGACCTGCATGTATGGTTTCCCGTAAAGAAAAGCCCCGGGGGGAAAGCGCAGGAATATTTTAAAGCGGTGAATGGCGTCAGTTTTGATATAAGGAAAGGGGAGACTATGGGCCTGGTAGGAGAGTCCGGCTGCGGTAAGACCACGCTCGGCAGAAGCCTGCTGAGGCTTATAGAACCGGCTTCGGGAAGGATCGTTTTTAATGGCGGGGATATCCTCGGCCTGAAGACAGAAGAGCTGAGAAAGAAACGGAAGGATATGCAGATCATTTTCCAGGATCCTTTTTCTTCGCTTAATCCACGGCTTACCGTCGGCGATGCCATAGACGAGGCTATGAAGGTACACGGCATAGGAGAGCGCAAACAGGAAAGGACTGAGATGATCATGGACCTGTTGAAAAAAGTAGGGCTGCTGCCGGGACATTATCATCATTACCCGCACCAGTTCAGCGGCGGGCAGCGACAACGTATAGGCATTGCCCGGGCGCTTGCTTTAACTCCCTCTTTTATCATTTGCGATGAGTCTGTATCTGCCCTTGATGTAAGCGTGCAGGCGCAGGTGCTCAACCTGCTCAATGACCTGAAGAAAGCATTTGGCTTTTCATTGCTGTTCATCTCCCACGACCTTTCGGTAGTGCGCTATATAAGCGACCGCATGCTGGTGATGCGCAACGGCAAAATAGAAGAATCCGGCGACGCGGAAGAGATCTACAACAACCCGCAGCAGGAATATACCCGTAAGCTTATTGCCGCTATTCCATCCATACGCAGATGAACCAATGTGAAGATCTCACATTTATTGCCGTCAGGCAGGTCTGCCATTTCACGTTTGCCATAACAGCAGGATAAAAAAATAATAATAGATGATTTGTTTATTTACTTACCTTTGCCCGCTGTCAAACACAGACACAATTACATGAAACCTGGTGCCGTAAGATCAGGTTGTAGAATTTCATAAATCTCCGGCTGCTCTGGTGATAAGTTTCATGTGACTGCTAAATAATAATAAAGACTCCAATGAAACTATCACAATTCCGTTTTGACCTCCCGCTTAATCTTATTGCCCAACATCCTGCCAAAAAAAGAGAAGACGCCCGTATGATGGTGGTGCACCGCGACACAGGTAATATAGAAAACAAGCACTTCCGCGATGTGCTGGATTATTTTGACGATAAAGATGTTTTTGTTGTAAATAATACCAAAGTATTCCCGGCCCGTATGTATGGCAGGAAGGAAAAGACAGGGGCAAAGATCGAAGTGTTCCTGCTTCGCGAGCTCAACCATCAGAATAAACTGTGGGATGTTATCGTTGATCCCGCAAGGAAAATAAGGGTGGGTAACAAGCTTTATTTTGGAGATGCGGAAGAACTGGTAGCCGAAGTGATTGACAACACTACTTCCCGCGGAAGAACGATCCGTTTCCTGTTTGATGGCACCGATGAAGAGTTTAAGCAGGTGCTGAACACTCTCGGTGAAACGCCATTGCCCAAATATATCAAGCGCAAGCCCGATGAAGAAGACCGCGAGCGCTACCAGACGGTATATGCAAAGCACGAAGGAGCCGTGGCTGCGCCTACAGCGGGGCTTCATTTTAGTATTGAGCTGATAAAAAGACTGGAAATAAAAGGCATCCGTTTTGCGGAAGTAACCCTGCATACAGGTTTAGGCACGTTCCGGCCGATAGAAGTGGAAGATCTCAGCAAACATAAGATGGATGCAGAATATTACCGGATAGAAGATAAGGCATGTACCATTGTGAATAAGGCGAGGACAAACGGCAACAGGATCTGCTCTATAGGCACCACTACCATGAGAGCGCTGGAATCTTCATTCACTGCCGAAAAGCTGCTGAAACCTTCGGAAGGATGGACCAATACATTTATTCACCCTCCATATACTTTCTCTATCGCTGATTCACTTATCACAAACTTTCATTTGCCCAAGACCAGTCTGCTGATCATGACCTGCGCTTTTGCGGGATATGAACTTGCTATGGAGGCATATAAAAAAGCGATAAAAGATAAATATCGCTTTTTCAGTTATGGTGATGCTATGCTGGTGTTGTAAAAAACGAATAATGCCTGTATGTTAATCGTGAGAGGATAAACGTGAGAGGTGAGAGATGGCTTTCACCTCTCGCCTCCCGCAATACTCTTATTTCAAAAGAGCAAGCTCCACACGCCTGTTTTCTGACCTTCCGTCAGCAGTAGCGTTGGAAGCTACAGGATCGGCACTGCCGTTGGCTGATATCATGATCTGGTCTTCATTAACACCAAGGTCAATCATATAATTTTTAATATCATTAGCGCGCATCCAGGAGAGCTGCTCGTTATATTCAGCGCTGCCTGTGCTGTCTGCAAAACCCGCTACACTCACTTTTAAGGAAGAATCATACATTAATTGATCTGCATACTGAAGAATTTCATTGAATGCTTCCGTGCTGAGCGCATTATATTTATCGAAATCAAATTCCACGGTAGTGAAAGACAGGTATGTCTTTGTTTCTTTGATCAGTTTGTGAAGCATTTTAAAATTGTTATTCTTTTCCGCGGAAAAGCTTACCGCAAAACTGTGATTAGCCTTTACTGTTGTTTTTGCAACAGCTTTGACAGTCTTTTCAACTACAGCAACAGATACATCGGCCGCAGCAACTTTCTTTATAGATTTTGCAGACCTGTAAGTAGAATCTATTGCAGGCAACGGTGTATTCCCGGCGAAATTTTCATCCAGGATCTTGACTTCTGAACGGATCAGGCTGCCGTCAGCATTGCTTACTAAAATGCGGTTAATCTGGAAGGATATTAGGATAATACCGGTTACAATCAATAGCGCTTTCATACAATGTGTTTTAGGGTCGTGAACGATGAGTATTATCCCGAATAGGGTACGTAAAAATACGTTGAGGTCTACAGAAAACTGCATGATCTGCTATATATATTGCTACAGGTGCATGCATTTTACCATAGCTCAACCAGGTGTCAGCTTTTCTGCTGTTCTCTTTGATAAAGATCAACGGGAGCGAAGGTCAGAAGGGAAATACTTAGATTTCCGTAACCTCTGTTACGGCGTCGGGATTAATGGTTCCATATATATGCGGGAAGGTATCTTCTATGGCATTTGACCAGTCGTATATCAATTGGCTGGTTAACTTGTCAGTATCTATGCGTAATTTTACGAGGTTCGTTTTACCGGAAAAATAACGTTGCAGCACGTCGGGAACCTGCCGTTCTTCGCAGCAATGAATGAAACCTTCTTCTTTTAATGCAGGAGATTCGTAATACCCTTTTTTTATAGCGTTATCCCAGTCTGCTTTGGTAGCGATGTGATAAATAAATGGCATGGCAATCATTTTACATTCACAATATACGGGATATGCGCTGTTCGAGCAACATCAGGTCGCACAGAACGAATGCTGTCACGGCTTCCAGCACTACGGGCACCCTCAGCGCTATACACAGGTCATGCCGTCCTTTTACTGAAAAATCTTCTGTTACCCCGGTCTCCCAGTTCAGTGTGTGTTGTATTTTAGGGGTGGAAGAAGTGGGCTTGACAGCGATACGGAAAACCAGCTCATTGCCATTGCTGATGCCGCCAACAATACCCCCGGCATGATTGGTTCTTGTTTTACCGCTCATATTCTCCAGCGCATCATTATGGTCGCTGCCAAACATTCTCGCAGCAGCAAAGCCGGTACCGAACTCTATACCTTTTACAGCAGGTATGGCAAATGCGGCATGGCTTAATAATGATTCCGCGGAATCAAAAAAAGGTTCTCCTAATCCCAGCGGTAAATTGGCTGAGCGGCATTCTACAATACCGCCAATGCTGTCTTTTGCATCTATGGCTTTTTGCAGTCCTTTCTCCAGGTCCTGTTCTCCGCCGATCTCCAGTATTTCGGCAGTTATACCAATGCTTTTTGTTGCCAGGATCTTTTTGGCAATTACCCCGGCTGCCACAAGCGCCACGGTAAGCCGCCCGCTGAAATGGCCACCGCCACGATAGTCTTCATACCCGCCGAATTTTTCATGCGCTACAAAATCCGCATGCCCCGGCCGCGGCACGGACCGCTGCTTCTGGTAATCGCCGGAGCGGGTATTGTTGTTTTCAAACAGAATGGTGATTGGAGCGCCGGTGGTAGTATCATTGAAGATGCCACTCTTAAATATAGGGAGATCGGATTCCTGCCGGGGAGTAGTGCCCTTTTGGGTACCGCCTTTCCGCCGTTCAATATCAGGCAAAAAATCATCTACCTTCAAAGGCAATCCTGCCGGGCATCCGTCAATACACAAGCCCACGCTTTCCCCATGGGATTCACCAAAAATATGCACACGAAATATTCTGCCGAAAGAGTTCATATCTGTTTGTTGAATGAAATATGCATTAATAAATATTGTGAATGGTCAATGGTGAATAGTGAATCCATTCACCATTGACTATTCACTATTCACCACCTTTACCGCTGCACCAAGCTTTTGAATATCAGTATAAAAATCAGGATAGGATTTGTTGATGGCTTCTGCATCTTGAATGCGCACGCTGCCGTTGGCACGAAGCGCAGCAACAGCGCATGCCATTGCAATACGGTGGTCGTGCCGCGAATGTACTGTTGACGCTTTCAATGCTTTTACGCCATCAATGGTCATGATATCACCATCAAGCTGCACCTCCAATCCCATCTTGCCAAATTCTTCCTTCAATGTTGTACCGCGGTCGCTTTCTTTATGCGCCAGCCTGCTTACTCCCTTTATTACGGTTTGTCCTTCGCAATATGCCGCCAGTGCCACAAGCGGAGGGAACAGGTCGGGACAATGCGTGGCATCAAAAGAGAATCCTCTAAGTATGCTTTGCTGTAATACAATTTTTTCATCGGTTACGCTCATAGCTGCCCCTGCATCTTTCAACGCTTCAAGTATTTTTTTATCTGCCTGCGGCGAGGCCGGATCCAGGCCAATGACCTCAATATTACCGGCAATAGCGCCGGCTACCAGCAAAAATGCACCGCCGCTCCAGTCGCCTTCCACGGTATAAGTTATAGGGGATGGGGCAGGCCTTTTTGCTGAAGGCTCAAAATGAAAAGACCGGTAGTCATTATTGCGTGGCGCCCTGAGCCCGAAATGCTCCATCACTTTCAACGTAAGATCAATATAAGGCAGGCTCTTCAGGTTGTTCACTGTTATGGTAACGTTTTCCGCGCCCGACGCAGCATACGCGAGCAATAAGCCGGTAAGGAACTGGGAAGAGAGAGAACCGTCAATTTCAATATCACGGGGCTTCACCGGTCCTTTTACAATAAGAGGCAACCGGCCTTCATTGGATTGAATAGAGACCCCGAGCTCCGGCAATATCTCATCAAAGAAATCCATGGGCCGTGTAACAAGGCTTCCTTCTCCTTTAATGGTAACCGTATTTTTGCTGAGCGACAGGATAGGGGTGAACATCCGGATACCCAGGCCGCTTTCACCGCAACTGACTTCCAGGTTGCCTGTGCCTCCGCCCGGAGATCCAAGGTCCACCGCAGTACTGTCCACCTCCAGCATATCCGGGGCAGCAACGTTCACCCGGGCGCCAATGGTACTGATCAGTTCAATCGCCGCCTTATCGTCGTTGGAATGTCCGGGGTTGCGGATGATAACTTTTGTTTTGGCAACCAGTGCAGCCGCACATGCCCGCTGCATAGAACTTTTAGAAGCGGGAGCGGTTATGGCGCCAGACAGCACTGATGGTTGAATAGTAGCGATCATAATTATAATGCAGTTATCATTTCTTCTAATTCAGTCAGGGGTATCGGCCGGACGATGCCTTTCCCTATTTTTTCAAGCAGCACATAATTCATTTCTTTACGTACTCTTTTCTTATCCATTTTAAGCACTTCCAGCACAGCTTTCTTATCGAAAGAAGCATAAGTGGGAAGCCCGTATTTTTCCAGAAGAGAAACCACTCTTTCCACATGCTTAAAGCCACAAAGCGCAGCAGAAATATGGCTCGCATAAGTCATGCCGATGGAGATAGCCTGCCCGTGCGACAGCTCATATTGATTTTCCAGCGCATGACCCAGCGTATGACCAAAATTCAGCAGCTTGCGGTCTCCCTGTTCAAACTGGTCTTTCTGAACTACTTTTATTTTGATGAGTGCATTACGACGCACCAGGTCACAAAATTTAGATTTACTGCGCCGGTACGCTTTAAGCGACCCTGCTTCTAATTCTGCAAACATACGGGCGTCTTTGATGCAGGCATGCTTGATGATCTCAGCAAAACCATTTTCCCATTCCGCCTGTGGCAGTGTATTCACGAAAAGCATATCATGCAGGATGAATGAGGGTTGCCTTATTATACCTACCATATTTTTATATATGCCTACATCAATTCCATTCTTACCCCCGATACTGGCATCCACCATTCCTAATACCGATGTAGGAACAAAGCCGAAAGAAATGCCCCGCATGTATACTGAAGCTGCATAGCCAGTTATGTCTGTGATCACGCCTCCTCCTACGCCCACCAGGGTTGTTTTACGGTCTGCTTCCAGGGCGATCATCTGTTCAATCACGGTATCCACGGTAGCCTGTACTTTGTACGCTTCCCCTGCTTTCAGGACAATGGTATTCCAGCCTTTAAACTTTTTGGGATACGCATTGAAAATGTTTTCATCCGTAATGATAATGGCAGATGCGGGCGAGACTATTTCTTTGAGCTTCGAAAAGCCGGCAGCGAAATAATATTTCGTTAATGCATTACCAAAATGATATGTTTCAGGTTTCATCCGTATGTTTTTCCGGGAAATAAAATATGTCAAAAATTATCAGCTTTGTACAGCCGGGCTTTGCGCGCTTTGCGGTAAAATATAACCGCAAAGGAAATACAAAACCTGCCTGACGGCAGTCAGGTTTTTCGCCCGCCTGAATGATCTTCAGATCGGGCAGGCAAAGACCACAAAGCAATCTCATGTTTTGCAAGCATACCCGCTCCCAATTTGAAATATAACTATATCGTCTGACCAGCCATTTTTTCAAATGCTGCCAGTTCTTCATCCAGCGACCTGGTTTGATGATATGCTTCCTGCCTGCTCAGATACTCTATGGATTTATCAATGGTTGAAGGACTTACAGAATATGCAGCATAATCGGCATCCCATTCAAAAGCCTGTTGCAGCAGCCTGCTGTCGTTCAGCCAGCCGGAAGATATCTCTTTGAGCTGCCTGATCACCTCCGCAATATTCTGCACAGGCATCAGCTTTACCAGCGCATGTACATGATCTTCCACACCATTGATGCCAATCACCTGTATTCCTCCTGCGCCGGCGGACTGTGTCAGGACGGGAAACAACACTTTCCGCAATATGGGGGTCAGCAGCTTCTCCCTGTTACGGGTTGCCCAGATTGTGTGTATGTAGATAAAAGAATGTGTTCCTTCCTGCATGTTCAGGCACAATTACATCATGTATCTGCCCGGCATCAGGCGTTCATGATCTTATTCTGATGATTGATAGACTCCATGTGCACTGCGTCAAAATATTTGGTGATGAACTCTTTGCTCAGCCCGATCTTTTCGCCCCTGTTAAAAGCCCTCTCCAGTATTTCATTCCAGCGCGATGTTTGCAGGATAGTAATATTATTTTCTTTCTTGTACAAGCCGATCTTTTCAGCAAGCTTCATGCGCTGGCTGAGGATCTGCATCATTTCATCATCGAGGTGGTTGATCTGCTGGCGAAGCTTTTCCAGGGCAGCATGAAATTCTTCTGAATTTACATCTTCCTTTCTCCATACAATGGCCTCAAGCATTTCCGCAAGGCGCTCCGGCGTTACCTGCTGCTTGGCATCGCTCCATGCATTATCGGGGTCTATATGGCTTTCGATCATAAGCCCGTCATAGTCGAGGTCTATGGCTTTTTGTGCCACATCCATCAGAATATCCCTGCGGCCGCAGATATGGGAGGGATCATTGATCATGATCAGCTCGGGGTTACGGCGTTTCATTTCAATGGCGAGGTGCCACATGGGCGCGTTACGGTATTCCGTATTGCCATAGGCGCTGAACCCTCGATGTATGAGCCCGATCTTCTTGATACCTGCTTTTGCCACGCGCTCTACGGCGCCTGTCCATAATTCAAGATCAGGATTGATGGGATTTTTTATTAAAACAGGAACATCCGAGCCCCGCAGCGCATCCGCTACTTCCTGCACACTGAAAGGATTCACCGTGGTACGGGCGCCGATCCACAGCATATCCACCTCAAAATGCAAAGCGTCTTCTACCTGCTTTCCCGTAGCTACTTCCACTGTTGTAGGCAGACCTGTAAGCTTTTTAGCCTGCTGCAGCCAGGGAAGTCCTTTAGTGCCTATTCCCTCAAAGCTCCCGGGGCGGGTGCGTGGCTTCCATATCCCGGCGCGGAGCATATCCACTTTCCCGGTCTTCGCCAGGCGCTGGGCTGTTTCCAGCACCTGAGCCTCTGTTTCCGCACTGCAGGGGCCGGCAATAATAAGAGGTTTTTTGTTCAGCTTTTCCAGCACTACAGCTTTGGGATTGTTTTCAACCGCTTGCATATAATTGATAGTTTATGTTTTTAAAATTATTGTGTACTTGTAAGGTTGGTTAGTGCTATATCAACAACGGCTTTTCCTATCTTTTGTGAGAAGTGAGACGATAGATGTGAGATTCTTACATTTATCGTCTGTCGCTTCACGTTTGACCTAACACTGGTTTCTTGGCCATTATCTCCTGCTGTCCGCATCATTCATCCTGATGCTTCTGCCCCGGTATTTTTTGCCGTCAATAGACCGTATCATCTGCCCCGCAGCTTTTTTATCCACCTCGATCCAGCTGTTCATCTCCTTCATATCTATTCTTCCGAGCACCTCTTTGCGGAGATCGCTCATGTCAAGAATGAATTGTAAAAAGCTGGCTTTATAAAATCCGTCTTTTGTGCCGAGGTTTACAAAAAGCCTGGCATACTCGCCTCCGTTTGCGGCATAATTCCTGCCACGTCCATTCATATCCCTTCTGCGGTCACCATCCCGTCTGTCTCCATAAGATGATCTGCTCTCTCCACCACGGGGTTCACGCACTCTTTCCCTTACATTGAGATCTTCAGCGTTCTCGTAATATTTCAGAAAACGGTTGAATTCCTGGGCTGCCAGCCTTTTGAGTATTTCCTCTTTGGATATATCGGCAAACTTTTCTTCCAGCATAGGGATATAAGGCTCATAGCCGGTATCATCTATATCCAGTTGCAGCAGGTTATCCATGAAATGATAGAACTGCTTCCGGCATACGTCCTTGCCTGCGGGTATTTCCAGCTTGTGAAAAGGCACCTGCACCATTCTTTCGATCTGCCTGATCTTGCCTGTTTCTCGGGTATGTATGATGGACATACATATACCTGTATTGCCTGCTCTTCCCGTACGGCCGCTGCGGTGGGTGTATACTTCCACATCATCAGGAAGCTCGTAGTTGATCACATGAGTGATCCCCTGTACATCAATGCCCCTTGCAGCCACATCCGTTGCAATCAGGAGCTGCAGCGTTTTGTCCCTGAATTCGCCCATCACTTTATCGCGCTGCTGCTGGGTAAGATCGCCGTGCAGCGCATCAATATCATACCCCTCGCGGGTAAGCTTTTCGGCAATGTTTTGCGCATCGGCTTTGGTGCGTGTAAAAATAATGCCGTAAATACCCGGATTAAAATCAATCAGCCGTTTCAGCGCCTCATAACGGAGCTGGGCGCTTGTAACATAATACTGGTGATCAATATTTTTGTTCGCCGTATTCACTTTACCTACGGTTATCTCTACCGGCTGCTCCATATACTTCTTGCTCACTCTCCTGATCTCCGGCGGCATGGTAGCGCTGAACAACCAGGTGCTTTCCCTGTTGGGCGTGTTCTGAAGAATGAATTCTATATCATCCTGGAAACCCATGTTCAGCATTTCATCGGCTTCATCAAGCACCACGTATTTTATCTGCTGCAGGTCAATAGCTTTTCTTTCAATAAGGTCTATCAGTCTTCCCGGGGTAGCTACTACGATTTGCACCCCTCTTTTCAGATCCCGTATCTGCATACCAATAGAGGAGCCTCCATACACTGCGATTACATGCATGCCGGGCATGAATTTCTTAAAAAGCTCTACTTCATTCACGATCTGCAGGCAGAGCTCCCTTGTAGGGCATACTACCAGCGCTTGTGGAAATTTGTCTTTTTCGTTGATCAGGTGCAGCAATGGTAAACCAAAAGCTGCCGTTTTTCCGGTACCGGTCTGTGCCAACCCCACCAGGTCTTTGGTGCCACTCAGTAAAACAGGAATAGCTTTTTCCTGTATGGGCGTTGGTTGCGTAAATCCTAAAGCATCGGTAGCCTGTACCAACCTCTCGTCTAAACCCAACCCTTCAAATGTCATCATATATTAAAAAAAATTTTCGCAAAGATAGCCACGATTTAGCTGATTACCTTATTATTTGCCATTTTGTGCTACAGGTTTTCAGCCATTTTTCTCTCTGTGGCAGTTATTTTATGATCCTGCTTATTTTATTGGCGTTTTCCATAAGCTCATTCAGGTATTCATAGTTTTCCTTCTCTATACAGCTCTTGAACTTTCTCAGCTGCGTGATATGCTCATTAAGTACATCCAGTACATGCTCCCGGTTTTGCCTGAAGATGGGCAGCCACATGGCCGGACTGCTTTTGGCCAGTCTCACGGTGCTTTCAAAGCCGCCACCGGCAAGCTTAAATATGGCATCTTCTTCTTTTTCTTTTTCCAGTACGGTATTGGCCAGGGCAAAGGAAGTGATATGGGATATATGGCTCACATAGGCCGCATGCATATCGTGGCTGTCGGCATCCATATAGGTTACATGCATACCCAGCAGCTTGTATATCTTTTCCATGGTTTCCACGGCATCCGGGTCGCTTTTTTCCTTTTCACAGATCACACATGTCCTGCCGGCAAAAGCATCAAGCACTGCCGCTTCAGGGCCGCTGTATTCTGTACCCCACATCGGGTGGGTAGCTACGAACCTGTGCCTCATGGGGTGGTGGGCCAACGCTTCACACAACGCTTTTTTAGTGGAACCTGCATCCGCAACGATCTGCTTGTCGGTAATAAGGTCCATAATGCGCCGCATCATAGGTATGGTAGCGTCCACAGGAATGGCCACATAGATCAGGTCGCTTTGCTTTACCGCCTCTTCCAGCGGCAGCGCTTCGTCAATAATACCCAGCTCCATAGCCCGCTTCAGGCTCTGTTCTGTCCGGCTTACGCCAATGACACGCTCGACTAATTTTTTATTTTTCAGTATCAGGCTGAATGAACCGCTGATGAGACCTACTCCTACAATCGTTATGGTCCGGAACATGGCTTAATTTTTACTTTTCAATGTTGCTTTTATCCTGTCAATGCTTTCCTGTATCTTTTCTTCCGTACAGCAGAGGCTTACTCTCACGTAGTTATCACCGGCGCTGCCGAATATACCGCCGGGAGTGATAAATACGCCGGACCGGTACAATACTTCATCGCTCAGTGCATACCCATTTTCATAACCGGCCGGTATCGCCGCCCACACAAACATGCCGGCCTGCCCGGTGGAAAAAGTACAGTTCAGCAGCTCCAGCAGCTCAAATACTTTTATCCTTCTTTTTTTGTACACTGCATTCACGCTGTCGTACCAGTCTTTACCAAGCGATAGCGCTTTTGCGGCAGCAAGCTGCATAGGCAGGAACATACCGCTGTCCATATTGCTCTTAAAACGCAATACTTCTTCGATACGCTGTTTTGCCCCGCAAAGCATCCCGATCCGCCATCCGGCCATGTTCTGCGATTTACTCAATGAGTTTAATTCTACCGCAACCTCTTTTGCGCCTTCTGCCGCCAGTATGCTCAACGGCTTATTATTAAGAATAAAGCTGTAAGGATTGTCGTGCACCAGCAAAAGGTTATTTTCTTTTGCAAAGGCTACCAGCGCTTCAAAAAAAGAAAATGCCGGCAGTTGCCCGGTAGGCATATGGGGGTAGTTGACAAAGAAAATGGATGCCCTGCCATCGCCTTTGTCATTGGCTTTTACCAGAGATCCCAATGCTGCAAGATCAGGCAGCCACCCGTTTTTTTCACTAAGCGTATATTCAATAATATTCCCTCCTGCCAGTGTTGCCGCACTCCGGTAAGTAGGGTAGCCGGGGTTGGGCACATATACGTTATCGCCTTCGTTGATGTAGGTCATGCACACATGCATAATACCTTCTTTGCTGCCGATAAGCGGTAATATCTCTGTTTCGGGATCGAGCGCTACATTATACCAGGTATCATACCAGCCGGCTATGGCTTTGCGCAATGCCGGCGCGCCTTTATAGTTCTGGTAGCCATGCACGTTGGGTTTTGCGCTTTCTTCCTGCAGTATTTTAATGACATCGGGGTGGGGCGGCTGGTCGGGGCTGCCAATACCCAGGTTAATGATCGCTTTTCCCTGCCGGTTAAGCTCATCGATCTCTCTCAGCTTTCTGGAAAAATAATATTCACCTATTCCTTCTAGTCTTTTAGCCGTTGCAATCATGTGACGTTAAATAAGAGTGTGAATTATATAAACTGTATTTTTTAAGCGAAATGTTCTCCTTTTTTGTATACGCCGTAAATTTTAAGGTCTTCCGTATAATCTTTCAGATCCCTGATCACATCATAAAACCGGGTAAGCGAGTCAAACTCCATATCTGCGTGAAAGGAATACCTGAAATCCGAGCCGGGAATGGGAAAGCTCTGCAGCTTGCTGAGGTTGATGCCGCCGTCAGCAATGCGGGTCAATGCCCTGGCCAGGCTGCCGCGGGAATGATCGGTATGAAAATTGACAGAAGCCTTGCTGGCATTTTCTATGATCTCAGCAAGGTCTTCGTGCTGCAGGATCAGGAAGCGGGTATAGTTATTCTTTTGCGTATGAATATTGGGGGCCAGTATATCCAACTGGAAAAGCCTGGCAGCGAGGGTGCTGGCAATGGCTGCTATATGCTTGCTTTTGTGCTGGTGCAGAAGTTTGGCACTTAAAGCAGTATCTTCTGTTTCCACCAGCTTCCAGTCGTGCTTGTCGAGGTACTCAATACATTGCAGCAGCGCCATGGGGTGGGAGTGTACCTCTTTTATATCTTCCAGCTTTACACCCGGGCTTACCATCAGGTTTTGCCCGACATGCAGGTAAATTTCACCTACTATCTTAAGCTTGCTTTTCTGTAATAAGTTATAATTGGGGAGAATGCTGCCGGCGATAGAGTTTTCAATTGCCATGACCCCGCCGTCGCTTCGCTTTTTGTCGGAGGCCACTTTTACTACCTCCCGGAACGTATTGCAGCAAATGACTTCTGCCTTGTTATCAAAAAATTGATTGGCCGCCAAATGATGAAAGCTGCCTTCATATCCCTGGATAGCCACTGCTACTGCATTGCGGGATCCTTTTTTTCTGCCGGGAGCATCGCCCGGGGACTGCTCTGGTTCTTCCGGCTTTATCAGGCTGGTTGTAGATGTCATATAATAATACCTGTGTTTTAGGGGGTTCAGCCACAAAAAAATCCCGGCTTTGTGCCGGGACTGACTATGTTGAACTTCTTTATTTGTTTTATTTTTTCAACAAAAGCAATCCCGGTCTACCGGTAAAGTAGAAATAAAAATAAAAAAAACGGTATGCTTTTGAGATCTTCATTGCGAAGCAAAAATAAGATTAAAAACTATTCAACAATATAACCGGGAAAATTTTTTTAGAAAAAAAATGCCACCCCTGGACAGGAGTGGCCTCAACGATTGCTTGCCATATGAAAATCGTAAATCTCTTATTTCTTAGTAGTATCAGCAGCAGCGGCAGTGCTGTCAGGCTTTACGGTAGTGGTGTCTGCAGCAGCAGGAGCAGCAGGTTCTGCAGGAGCTTCAACTTTAGGAGAATCTACAGTTGATTCAGCAGGAGTTTCAGATGCGTTGTTACAAGCTGCAAAAGCGCCGATAGCCAGGATAACTAATAACTTTTTCATTCTTAATAGATTTTGAATAGTTTGATAATGAAATTTATCTTTAATACAGAACCTTAAAAAAAGTAACCCACTATTTTTTAAAATTTATTTTTTAGCCAATTTTGGGTTACCAATTAGGATATTTGAGTATTAATAATGCACGTGTGAGCAATAACCAGAAGGAACAAGAACTGATAAAAGGGCTGGCACTCGATGATAAGACCGCTATTGAAGCTATTTATAAGGATAATTACGGACTGATACAAAACCTGGTTATCAACAACAGCGGCTCGGAAGATGATGCGAAGGATATATTCCAGGAAGCGCTGATCGTATTGTACGAGAAGTCAAAATCGGGGGTTTTTGAGCTCAATTGCCAGATCAGGACCTATATATATGCCGTGAGCAAACGCCTGTGGCTTAAAAGGCTTCAAAACAGGAGCCGGTATGATCTTATAGAGAACGGGGCAGAAGAAGCCGTAACTGTGGAAGATGATATTGCCCTGCACGAAAAGAGGAACAGCCAGTTTGGGATGATGGAGCATGCCCTGGCGATGATAGGAGAGCCCTGCAAGAGCCTGCTTGAAGCGTACTATATCGGGAAACAGAATATGCAGGAGATCGCTGACGCTTTTGGGTATACCAATGCCGACAACGCCAAGAACCAAAAGTACAAGTGCCTTATGCGGTTAAGAAAATTGTTTTTTGCACAATATAAAAGTGATAATACAAATGGATAATATCCGGTTGTTAGAAATGGTTGAACGGTATCTCTCGGACGAAATGTCGGAGGAAGAAAAGATACTTTTCAATGAGCTGAGGAGAACCAATGCCGAAGTGGATCAGATGGTCGTGGAACATCATTTTTTTATTAACCAGCTGGATCGTTTTGGCGAAGACAAGAAATTCCAGGCTTCTTTAAATGAAATACATGACAGGCTCCTGCTTGAAAAGAAGCTTAAACCTTTCAACGGCAATAACAAGGTAGTGTATCTTTGGAACCGCTACAAACGAACTATTGCTGTGGCAGCCTCTATTGCCGGTATTACTGCCCTTATGATCAGCGGTGTATTTACTGCGCTTTCCCCAAAAACCGACAAGGCACAGATAGAAAATCTCGGCAGGAAGATCAATATGCTTGAAATGAGCCAGAATCATACCCGCCGTGAGCTGAGCGATGTAAAAAACAGGATTGAGATACCCGGCGAGCCTGCCAAGTTTGGTGGTACCGGCTTTTTAATTGACGGGAAGGGCTATATAGTAACCAATGCGCATGTGATCAGTAAGGCTGAAAAAGTGAGCGTGCAAAGTGAGAGCGGTGTGGAAATGAGCACAAGAACTCTTTTTTTGGATGATACGCTTGATATTGCGATCCTGAAGATTGAGGATTCACTCTTTAAGGGTTTTGCTACGCTTCCCTATGCTGTTACCAAAAAAGTATCAGCCGAGCTCTCGGAACCGATCTTTACTTTAGGATATCCCCGCGATGAGATTGTATATGGAGAGGGATACCTGAGCGCCAATACCGGCTTCAACGGCGATTCGCTTACCTGCCAGATCTCTGTATCTGCCAACCCCGGCAACAGCGGCGGTCCCGTTATTAACAAAGACGGGGAAGTCATCGGCGTATTGAGCACAAGGCAAACCACTGCTGAAGGAGTGGTATTTGCCATAAAAACTAAAAATATTTTCAAAGCAATAGACGCCCTGAAAAAGGATAGCCCCGATATCCATATCAAGCTTCCTCCTACCTCTTCTCTCAAAAATACCGACAGGGTACAGCAGGTAAAAAAAATACGGGAGTGTGTATTTATGGTTAAAGGATATTAGGACTGGAGTCCGGCAAGTGATGCGGATATGTTATTAATCGTGAGAAGTGAGAGGATAGAAGCGAAAGTAATGTCTGTCTTCTCACTTTTTACATTTCACGTTTGACATGGCTTATTATTCCACAAATTCAATCCTGCTCCATTTGTCGGGCAGGTGTGTATCATACACTCCATGACTGTTTAATGCCATAGCCGGATGCGGAATGACTTCTTTGCCGCCAATCATTAATTTCTGGAACCTGCCAAGGAACATATTCCATATATCGCCGTGCGACGGAGGTACGGTCTTACCGTTAGCTAATAGCTGAAGGCTACTCCAGGGAATGGCTATTTCCAGCGTCCAGCCTTTATCAATATCGCTATGGTCATTTAACGTACCATCTATTGTGGTAGCCACCTGTAAACCCGGCATATCAAAATGAGTAAATGCCCAGCGGATACCCCGCGGATGATTACCTTTCCAGAAGGTGGTGCCACTACGGTCGTAATCGCCACCGAATGTATACGCCTGTGGGTGATGCACATCAAACAACGGGATATCAAAGCGGCTACCTTTGGTAAAGGCGTCACGCCAGATAAAAAAGACTTCGTATATTGTACCTGCGGCATTTACTTCCAGCTCATAATAGCAATCACCGCCATCAATGAGCATTTCCAGATCATTCTCTAAAAAGATAATACTATCCCGTTCCGTTAATCTTGCTTCTACAAAAGGCTCCTCCGCGGAAAACGCGATATATAAATGCTCCTCGTTCCACAGCACTGCTGTTTGTGTATTATAAATGCCCGGTTCGCCGGTTACAATATCAACAAAGCGACTGCTCCATGTTGCGCTTAGCCACGGTTTTTTATTAATATTGCCGTCAACAATAATAGAAGAAGAAATTTTTCTTGCTTTATAGTCAGGAATATTCATACTGCTATTTAATTAAAAAGAGGTAAACAGCATTGCTTTGCCGCAAAATAATTTTAGTATTCAAATAAATGTAAATATAGTTTTATGGAAAAGAGAAGAATTAAAAATACAGACCTGGAAATTGCACCCATCAACCTTGGCAGTAATGTATTTGGCTGGACCTTAGATGAGGGGCAATCCTTCAATATCCTTGACAAATTTACAGGTGGCGGATTTAATTTTATTGATACCGCAGATACTTATGCATGGTGGGTGAATGGCAGTGGAGGGCAATCTGAAACTATTATCGGGAACTGGTTGAAGACACGTGGTCATCGTAGTAAAATGGTAATAGCAACGAAAGTAGGCTCTCAAACAAAAGAGCATCCGTATGATATCAGCAAAAAGCATATTCTCAGATCAGTTGATGAATCACTGGCAAGACTGCAGACCGATTATATTGACCTGTATTATACGCATTTTGATGATAACAGGACAGCGGTGGAAGAAACCCTCGAAGCATACGATGAGATCGTAAAAGCAGGCAAGGTCCGGTATATCGCCGTATCCAACGTTTCACCTGAGCGTATTAAAGCATCTTTTGATGTGGCCGCGGAGAAGGGTCTCCCCCGGTATGTGGCACTGCAACCACATTACAATGTACTGGTACGCGAAGAATTTGAAACGTCATATGCACCCGTGGTAAAGGAATATGACTTAAGCGTATTTACCTATTGGTCACTGGAAGCAGGCTTTCTCACAGGGAAATACAGAACGGAAGAAGATTTTGCTAAAACCGCAAGAGGCGGGGGAATAAAGAAATATTTTGATAACAGGGGTAAAGCTGTTCTCTCTGCGCTTGACAGGGTAGCCGCGAAGCACAATACCCCGCAGGCAACTGTGGCTTTAGCCTGGCTGCTTGCCAATCCGCTGGTAACAGCGCCTATAGTAAGTGCGACAAGCGAATCCCAGCTGCAAACCATTTTTGACGCACCCAATATAAAGCTGGATGAGGCTGATATTGATTTGCTGAATAAGGCAGGGAAGATCTAAACCTTCTGATTTTTTGCGGCAGAGAACTAAAACCTATTTTTATTGCATGAACATACGCAACTTCTATCCTTACCTTAAGCCGTATAAAAGATCTTTTATTATTATACCCCTTTTTGTATTGATAGATGTAGTGTGTGAAATATCACAACCCAGGCTGATGTCTGCGGTGGTTGACGGGGGGATATTGAATAAAGATCTTCATTATGTTTTAAAAACAGGGTTGGCGATGATCGGTCTGGCACTGGTTGCCATATTAGCCAATCTTGGCAATATTTACTATTCCTCAGCAGCTTCAGTAGGTTTTGTTACAAGCCTGAGAAGAGGATTGTTTTATAAAATACAAACCTTTTCCTTTGCCGACACAGACTATTTCAGTTCCGCATCGCTCACTACCCGCATCACCAATGACGCGAACGTATTACAGCAGGTGCTCATGATGAGCCTGCGCATGTTACTTCGGGCGCCGCTGATGCTGATCTTTGCCGTGGTGTTCGCCATCATGATCAATAAAGAGCTGGCCTTAGTGCTGGCTTTTTCTATCCCTGTATTGGCCATCAGCATCTATTTACTGTTGCGTAAAGGACTTCCTTATTTTATTAAAATGCAAAAAAGGGTCGACAGGCTGAATGCAACCGTTCAGGAAAACCTGCTGAATGTGCGGGTAGTAAAGGCGTTTGTACGACAGGACTTTGAGAAAGAAAAGTTTGAAAAAGTAAATACAGACCTGATGACCATTGCGGAAAAAGCCTCAGGGATTGTAATTATGATCATGCCCGTAATGCAATTGATCATGGGTATCTCGCTGGTGGCGGTAACATGGTTTGGCGGGCAAAAAGTAATGGCAGGTTCATTGCCATTGGGAGGACTGATGTCCTTTCTCAGTTATATCGCCCAGATACTGATCGCGCTGATGATATTATCCATGACCTTTATGATGCTGTCAAGAGCCATTGCTTCCGGCGACCGTATTGAAGAAGTTTTGCTGAAAGCATCTTCCCTCACCAATACACCCGGCGCTGCAGAAAAAGGATTGAAAGTAAAGCATGGCAGCATCCGTTTTGACCATGTTTCCTTCCGTTACAGCGCCGGAAGTGAAAAGGCCAACCTGGAGCATATCAGCTTTGATATTGAAGCCGGGTCAACAGTTGCCATCATTGGAGGAACAGGTTCTGGAAAAAGCACCCTGGTACAACTGATACCCCGCTTATATGATGTAAGCAGTGGCGCCGTATGCATTGACGGAGTGAATGTAAAAGATTATACACTGGCGGAATTGCGCAGCAGCATCGGTATTGTGCTGCAGCAAAACCAGTTGTTCTCCGGCACTATTTACGACAACCTGAAATGGGGCGATCCCAACGCCTCCGAAGCGGAAATTACCGAAGCGGCACGGATTGCAAGCGCCGATGATTTTATCCGTTCATTTCCCGATGGTTATCAAACCATGCTTGGCCAGGGAGGTGTAAATCTATCCGGCGGGCAAAAGCAACGGATATGTATAGCCCGCACGCTGCTCAAAAAACCTGCAATACTGATACTGGATGACAGCACCAGCGCCCTGGATATTACTACCGACCGGAATATACGCGAAGGACTTGATAAATACCTGAGCAATACTACAGTGCTCATTATTGCGCAACGCATCAGCAGCGTGCAGCATGCCGATAAGATCATAGTATTGGATGAAGGACGTGTTGCCGGTATGGGTCAGCATGCATCACTATTGAACGACAATGCCATTTACCAGGAAATTTATCAGTCGCAATACCTGAATAAAGAAGAGACGGTATGAGCATGAAAGCAAACGATAAAGCAACGATACCCGCTAATATACCGGGCAATAAATTCCGCCAGATCAAAACAGAAAAGCCACAAAACGGCGCACAGGCTTTGTTGCGTTTGTTGCGGTACTATGCTTCACACAAGTGGTTGCTGGTGCTGGTAGGCATTTCGCTGGTATTGGGCACAGCAGGCTCGTTGGCCGGCAACTATCTTGTACGTCCTGCCATTAATGATTATGTGCTGAAGCATGATCTTAGCGGCTTATTAAAAATATGCCTGGCAATGCTTGCCGTGTATGTGCTGGGCAGCTTATTTATCATGCTGCAGAACAGACTTACCATTAAAGTGGCACAGTTAACGGTGGCGCAGTTGAGAAAAGAGCTGTTTGATAAATTGCAGCACCTGCCGGTAAAATTTTACGATACGCACCAGCATGGCGACCTGATGAGCCGCTTTACCAATGATATGGATACAGTGAGCGATGCATTGAACAACAGCATCACGCAGATCATTGTAAGCAGCATTACACTGACAGGCACATTATTACTGATGTTATACATCAGCCCGCTGTTGTCTGTTGTTTCGCTCATTATGATCCCTGCCATGCTTTGGGCGGCCAAAGCCATCATCAATAAAAGCAAGCTTTATTTTGTAGCCAACCAGGCTGCCATAGGAAACACCAACGGTTATGTGGAAGAAATGATAGCAGGACAAAAAGTAGTACAGGTATTCGGGCATGAGCAACGGGCAATGGAACAATTTGATCTGCTTAATGAAAACCTTCGCGACAAGGCGGGCAAAGCACAATTTTATTCAGGCATGATGATGCCGCTGATGGTGAATATGAGCACGATCAATTATGCGCTTACTACTATTGTTGGAGGCATTCTGGCTATTACCCGCGGACTTGACCTGGGCGGGCTGGCTGCTTTTCTGCAATATGCGCGGCAGTTCGGCCGGCCGGTGAATGAAATTTCCAGCCAGTACAACAGCCTGCAGGCGGCGCTTGCGGGAGCAGAACGCATATTCGCTGTGATTGAGACAACGCCTGAAAGTCAAACGGAAAATCCTGTACCTGTCAGCGAACCGGTAAAAGGCAATATTGTTTTTGAGCATGTTGATTTCAGTTATGTGCCGGAAAAGCAGGTGCTTTCCGATATCAACATACAGGCATTGCCGGGTCAGAAGATCGCTTTTGTTGGAGAAACGGGCGCGGGTAAGTCAACTATCATTAATCTTTTGCCGAGGTTTTATGCTATTGACGCAGGCGATATTGATGTAGACGGCACTTCCATATACCGGCTCGACCGTGATACCCTTCGCAAAGAAATGTCCATTGTATTCCAGGATACGCATTTATTTACCGGCACCGTAATGGAAAATATCCGTTATGGGAGATTGGATGCCACTGATGAAGAAGTGATAAATGCCGCAAAGCTGGCGGCGGCAGATAGTTTCATTACACAATTACCACACGGATATCAAACTGTATTGACCGGCGATGGTGCTAATCTCAGTCAGGGGCAACGGCAATTGCTGAACATTGCCCGCGCCACTGTTGCCAATGCGCCTATTCTTATACTGGACGAGGCAACCAGTTCCATTGATACCAGGACAGAGATCGCTATCCAGCAGGGAATAGACGGGCTGATGCAGGGCAGGACAAGTTTTGTGATCGCACACCGTTTGTCAACCATTTGCAATGCAGACATTATCTGTGTGATTGACCAGGGAAAAATTATTGAGCGGGGCACACACCGGGAGCTGCTGGCATTGAAAGGGAAATATTATAAGCTATATATAAGCCAGTTTGATTAAATACATTGATAATATATAACGCTGCTTTTATTACCAGGAACCACATTTAATCCGAACAGGAAAAGAATGTCTTCTCATCTCTTTAAATTATAATGCCTCAACAAAAGTTATGGTAATCCCATTAAAACAGTCGTCCTGGCAACCATCTTCCACATATCCGCACGAAGAAATGATACCATTGTTTTTTGCTTCAAAATATGTTTCGGCATTACTTCTTTTCCTCAGCCAGTTATTACGAGCCTCTTCATAAACCTGATCCAACGTTACCGCTCCTGCAGCTCCAGTATGTTCATGGGAATTGATCTCACTTTCATTTTCCGTCCATTCTGTCTCATCATTACCAGGAATAGTACCCGTCCATCCAACCGGGAAACTGAATTTATAATACCTTTGTACCACTTTCCCTTTGCTTACCGTAATGATTGTTTCCCAGCCGGTGCCAGTCCAGGAGCCGCCGGCAATCCGGTAGCGGTAGGAATTATCAGACGCTTCTTTAAAATCCAGCCACTTTTGAAAACTATTTTCAAAATCGTTTTGATGCCTGAAATCCTCTTTTTTACACGAAACAAATAATGTTCCCATCAGCAGTAAAGTAAGCAAAAGCAAATTGGATTTCATGCAAGCGTGTTTTAATGACTGACTATTTAAAAACTAAAAACGTTGCGTCGGAAATTATTTTTTGAAAACATTTCTGCATCTGCAATTTCATGCCGGCAGCAATGAATTTCACACAAAGCCTGCAAAGGAAGCAAAGTCTGCAAAGAAAATCCTTTGTGAACCTTTATGTCTCCGTGCCTTTGTGGTTCAATGAGTTTCACGCAACGGGCGCAGAGGAGCGGCGACGCAAAGAAAAAAACTTTGTGAACCTTTGTGCCTCCGTGCCTTCGTGGTTCAAGGAGTTTCACGAAAAGCCTGCTATTAGTTAAAGACGCCCAGCCAGCTTATCAACATTTCAAATCACCTCTTTTCAACAGGAAGGAACTCCCTGTTCTCCGGCCCGGTATAATTAGCGCTTGGCCGGATGATCTTTCCATCCTGGCGTTGCTCAATAACATGAGCACTCCAGCCGGTAACACGGGCGATCACAAAAAGTGGGGTAAAAAATAAGGTAGGTACACCCATAAGATGGTAGGAAACCGCGGAAAACCAGTCGAGGTTGGGGAACATTTTCTTTTCATTCCACATCAGTGTTTCAAGGTTTTCTGCAATATCAAAAAGAAGGGTATCTCCGGCTTCTTTTGAAAGTCTGCGTGCCACTTCTTTGATCACTTTATTCCTCGGGTCGGACACAGTATATACCGGGTGACCGAAACCAATAATGACTTCTTTTTTCTCCAGCCTTGCTTTGATATCCGCCAGGGCCTCCGCAACCGATCCATAGCGGCTTTGAATGTCGAATGCCACTTCATTGGCGCCGCCGTGCTTTGGTCCTCTCAATGCACCTATAGCTCCTGTTACGGCAGAATACATATCAGAACCTGTTCCTGCAATGACGCGGGCGGTAAAGGTGGAAGCATTGAACTCGTGCTCTGCATACAGGTTGAGCGAAACCTGCATCGCTTTTTCCCAGGAAGCGGGTACTTTTTTCCCGTGTAGTAAATGCAGAAAATGCGCACCAACGGTTTCATCATCAGTCTCCGTTTCAATCTTTTTGCCGTTGTGGGAAAAATGATACCAGTAGAGGAGGGCAGAGGCATAGGAGGCCAGGAGCTTGTCTGCGATATCTCTTGCCCCGGCAGGATTATGATCTTCTTTTTCGGGGCTCACCGTTCCCAGTACCGAGGTATACGTGCGCAGCACATCCATGGGATGCGCGGAAGCCGGGATTTGCTCCAATACCTTTTTAGCTGCTGCAGGCAGCCCTCTAAGTGATTGTAATTTTGCTTTGTAAGCATTCAGCTTTGCCTGGCCAGGCAACACCCCATGAATAAGCAGGTAAGCTACTTCTTCAAACGATGCACCTTCCGCAAGGTCAAGAATATCGTAGCCGCGATAGTGAAGGTCATTGCCGCTTTTACCTACGGTGCACAGTGCTGTATTGCCGGCAGCAACGCCGGAAAGGGCTACACTTTTTTTGGGTTTAAATGCAGTTGCTGTATTTGCAGGCTCGCTCATAGCTCATATCATTTTTTGATTTTAAAAAGGTCATCCAGCTTTTTCTCAAAAGCATAATAGCCGATGCTGTCGTACAGCTCGGTGCGGGTCTGCATCATGCCGGTAATATTCTTTTGCGTTCCCTCTTTACGGATGGTATTAAAAACTGTTTCCGCAGCTTTATTGGCGGCGCGGAAAGCGGAAAGCGGGTAGAGGATCAGCCCAACGCCGGCTTCTTTTAATTCTTCTTTTGTCCATAAAGGCGTCATCCCAAATTCAGTTATATTGGCCAATACCGGAATGCCTGCAGCATCAACAAATTTTTGATATTGCCATAGCTCCTTCACTGCTTCAGCAAAAATAAAATCAGCGCCGGCTTCTTTATAAGCCACAGCTCTTTCCAGTGCTTTATCCAGTCCTTCACCGGCCAGAGCATCAGTGCGGGCGCCTATTACAAAGAAAGGATCGGTGCGGGCATCAGCGGCGGCTTTTATCCTGTCTGTCATTTCTTCTTTGCTCACAATTTCTTTTCCCGGCCGGTGACCGCAGCGTTTGGCGCCCACCTGGTCTTCAATATGCAATGCACCTGCCCCGGCTTTGATCAGGGATTTTACTGTGCGTGCCACATTAAAAGCAGAAGGGCCGAAGCCGGTGTCCACATCTACAAGCAGCGGCGTATCGGTAACGTTAGTAATACGATATATATCCGTCAATACATCTTCAAGTGTGGTAATGCCCAGGTCCGGTATACCAAGAGATCCCGCTGCCACACCTCCACCGGAAAGATAAATAGCTTTGAACCCGGCCTGTGTGGCAAGCAGAGCGTGATTGGCATTGATAGTTCCTACCACCTGCAGCGGCACTTCTGCTGCCATCGCTTCCCTGAAACGTTTACCGGCTGATACCAATGAAGTATTTCCTGCTGTCATGCGTGCAATTTAGCCTAATAACTGGTATATTTTATACTTTTGCGCCCATGAAACTGGATTTACTGGCAATAGCGGTGCACCCTGATGATGTAGAACTGGGATGCGCAGGCGTTTTGATGATGGAAAAGCTGAATGGCAAGAAAACAGGTGTAGTTGATCTTACTTACGGAGAGCTGGGAACAAGAGGAAGCGTAGAGATAAGAAAAGAAGAAGCTGCAAAAGCTGCAGAGATCATGCAACTTGATGCCAGGGAGAATCTCGGGATGGCAGATGGCTTTTTTAAGAATGATGAAGCGCACCAGCGTCGCCTGATCCAGTCCATAAGAAAGTACCAGCCCGAGATCGTGCTGGCAAATGCGCTGGATGACCGACATCCTGATCATGGCCGCGCCGGCCATCTTATTAAGGATGCCTGTTTTTTGAGCGGGTTAAGAAAAATTGAGACCAGCGACGAGGATGGAAATATACAGCCGCACTGGCGCCCCAAATATGTGTTTCATTATATCCAGGACAGGTACTACAACCCTGATTTTGTATACGATATTTCACCTGTATTTGAAAGGAAGTTAGCATCCATTAAAGCATACGCCTCCCAGTTTTACTCGGAAGCCTATACCGAAGATGAGCCGCAAACTTATATTTCCTCACCGGAATTTCTGAATGCTATCATAGGCCGCCAGGCCATGTTTGGCAAGATGATAGGTGTTCCCTATGCCGAAGGTTTCACTACAGAAAAAGTGACCGGCATCAGTAGCTTCGATGCTTTTATACAGAAGGATACATGAGGGAGGGCAAAGAGGAGTAAGGTATAAGAGATGAAAAGTGAGAGGATAAACGTGAAGCTTTCATCTCTCACGTTTATCCTCTCACTTTTGACGTTTATCTTTTCACCCATTCACCATTGCCCATTCACCATTGCCTGACCTCATTGCCCTTTTTAATTGTTTATGCAACCTTTTTTCCTCGTTTCCCGTCATATATGGCATTAAGAGCTTAACACGGTTCATCATTCACAATGTCTTTACAAAAGGAATGCTGGTTACCCAAAACACCTTATCCGTTTTTCCCTTCTTTATAAGTGTACTCGTTAAAAGATGAACATTTTGCGAAATGTTTATCTCCGGTCCGTGCTTATTCCGACCAATGATCTCTGAAATGCATTAAGCATAGTTATATGCAGCTCCTGCCATGGCAAGCCAGGCAGTAATGGGCGGAGCTGTGCTCTTCTTACAGATACAGCCGGGAAAACATCTGAGAACCACCTGTCCAAATATCTATGCAAAGACCTTTTTTATTTTATTACAGGAAGAGCGCGGCATATTGTGATCAACAGAAGTAAAGATGTCTTACATACTGATCACGGGTCTGATTTAACATCAATCTGCCCGTAGCAGTTATCGGAAGCATGTGTAATTGTTTTTAACGGAACAGCCTTACCTGGGTTATCGGAAGCCGGAGGAGTATTAACTATTTCTTTCCATGCGTCGTTCTTACGGCAGTAGTAAGGTTTGCCAGCTACCGAGTGATGCTGCTGTTCGGTGTCGCTTGGATAACGCATGGTACAGTTTGTAGCGCCTTTGAATAGATCCGCCTCACTATCACCATTATCATTACCCCAATGATGACGGATGCCTATCAGGTGTCCTATCTCATGATTGACGGTAAATTGTGTCCACTGTTGAACAGCCCACGAGAAAGATTTAGCAATGTTGCCAGTATAAATTAAGATAACGCTCGTTTTTTTCAGGGATTGATCAAGCCCATAAGCATTGTCACCAACCGATATATCTGCGGTATAAGTTCCCGGGGTATCATAATACTGAATGGACGGCGTACCGGCATAACAGGAGCCATACATTATCTTATTGTCATGAGAAACTGTATATGCAGGTTGTATTTTCAGTATTGCCGCATACTGCTTAGCGTAAAAATGGTCCGTTTTGTTGAAGTTTGTCCACCGGTTTTCCGGGTCTGTACTACTGGCAGTAAAGATCATTTCATCCTTATTAATATAATGCCAGCACAGATCAGATGGATTGTAGGGTTCATAATATTGCCTGAATAATTCGTCTTCATCCCAAATGAAAATATCCTTGTAGCCGGGATCCATACGAAGATGTCCGTTTTTAAAGGTTTCGTGACCGCCCTGTGGTACCAGGTTGTCTTCTACCTTAAAGCCCCGGTATTCTTCAAAGAGAGTGTATCCGTCGCCGTTACGCCTTTGATTTTTAGGATAAGCATCCTCGTCAAAATCAGCATCGCTTGTTTTATTATACATACCCACATCTTTTTCCCATTTGTCGGCAATCCTGTTCCTGTTTTCATCTTTAGGTATGGTAATGGCAAGTTCGTCAGGACTGCCCTTAAGATGCGCTTCCAGGTCAATATCATCATCATTAAGGTGCACATGCGCTCTTAACTCGCCGAAGGCGGCGTAATCATAGCTGGTGATCACCGCATCTAACTGACCACCTTCTTTGTCTTTTGATGTTAAAGAGGTTCCCGTTTTTTCTGTATAGTGTGTGCTGTTTTGGTAGTATAAAGAATCCCATCGAAGGTCTGGTTTGCTGTCGGCGTCTTCCTTTTTGGGAAAATTCATGCAATACCCTTTATAGTCTGAAACCTGCTCCAGCAAATATTTTACGCTGAAAGGATGTATGTCGGTAACATCTTTACCGCTCTTTTTATCCAATAGGCGTACATGAAATGCAATAGTGTTGCCCTTATTATTCAATGGATTTTGAGCGTTGCCAGCATTTACCGGCGGCCCCTGGGGTATCCAGTCATCATAATTATCGGGAGCTAACCCCGGCATTGGAAAGGGTTCAATGACGGCCTCATATTCCGGAGTATTGCCCCGGGTAATGGAAATATATATATTGATGGACCAGGTTGTTTTCTCACCGTCGTTATTGGTATAGTCCTTTGTAGCAGTGTAGTCGGCTTCATATCCATTCTTAGTTTCAGTCACCTCGAGTTTTCCACCAAGAAACTGGCAGGTAGCCGCCAGGGACTGTGTAGTACTCAGCCCGATATTACGAACAGCGCATCCCCAGAACGCCCCGCCCATCCCCATAGAGCTTTCTTTGATCGTAGATGCGTCAAGAGCAGGAACAGTTTCCCCGCCGGCAGAAATATGATTAACAGGAGCGTTGAAGTCGCCACCTTCTATGTTAAGCGTCCCTTCTTTAGTGCGCTTATTATAGCGAAAAGTTATTTCAAATATACCCGGATCCACTTGCCCGTTGCCGGTCATCAGGCCGGAGCTATGGCTGTCGCAGGAACTTGAACTGTTATATACCCGCCAGTTGATATGATTACTTCCATTTAGCGGATCAGAAAACTTTTGAAACCGGTCACCTGTTGCCGCATACGACGATATATCTACTTCATCTGCCGATGAGAAGCCAACATTCCTGCCGGAGAATAGGTCAGCCTGCACGGAATAACCGGATGAGCCGTCTCTCGTAACAGGGCAGTCACCGCCTGAGGTGCTATGGTAATGGGATTGTTCCGTTGCACTATACTTTATATTTATTCTCCAGGAATTGTCATAACCAGGTGGCAGTCCATCATTCTGGTCTTTCCGGTTACCGGGTGTGCTTTTCTTTGCGTCCGCAGCCGCTTTTTTTGCATCCTTAAGCAACTGGTCAAGGTTCTGTGTAAAGCCGGAGGAAGCAAACATCATTATCAAACATACCAGCGCCCCCCGTGTAAACTGTCTTATGGTCATTGTTTGTAGAGTATTAAGTTAGGATTATTGTACTGTAAACAATTGTGAGAGGTGAAAAGTGAAAGGTGAGACTTTCACGCCTGCCTGTCGGCAGACAGGTTTGACTGCTGACATTTCCCGGTTAACAGTTTAAAAGCAACCGGTACAATTACCGTCATATACGCCATGCAGCGAATTGTAATATTCAGTGTATACGTCTGCGCCTGTTTTCCGTATATTCTCTTCGCTGAGTGCCAGTTGTGAAGCCGCTGCAAAGGCGCCTCCCTGTGCACTGAACAACTGTTTTTTCAAATTGGGTGTTTTTACTGCATCACCCATTTTTAAACTGTTAATACCGGCATCTATCTGAGCGCAGATCGCTTTTACTTTCGGGAGATATTCGTTATATACATTTATCTTCTGCTTATTGTATTTATCTATACAATCCACTCTTTGTTTAAGATAGGGCTGCCGTTGCTGATTGACGCATGCACAGGAAACGTTTCCTGTATTATCTGCAGGCGAACAGTTGCAGTCAGGCTTTTTTAGATCCTGCAATGCCCTATCGGCTGAATCACTTATGGCATGCAACCGGTCTGTAAATGCTTTCATCAAAGCATTTACGTCCAGGGATAGCTGCATCGTTTTGCCGACCAAAGCCGTTGTGGCGCCGTCGTCCTGTATAGCAGGCTCATTGCTCCGGCGCTGCATCTGCTGCTGCGCCATCTTCACGGCAAATGCTTTTTTCTGATCGTCCGTCATACTGTTCAGCGTTTCGGCTAATTGCTTTGCACCTTCTACCTGGGAAGAAGAAGGCGCCTCCGGTGCGGCAAGACTCTTATAAGTGACATTTGTAAATTCCGCTTCTTTTTGCTTAATATAATCGTCTATCTTTTTGTAGTTTACACCGTAATCCACTATATCTTTTGCGCCGGAGCGTTCGCCCGGCTTTGTTGTGCAGGCTTTAAACGATTCCATAGCAGAGCTAGGGACGGCATTAAATTCCGTAACCACGGCAGTGTGCATATCAAAGCAACGTTGGGCATGTATGTTTGCCAGCGAAATGACCGCCGAAAACAATGTTGATAATATTTTTTTCATTTTTTAAAGTGATAAGCCATTGTTAATATCATTCCAGTTAATTTTTGACAATAACTCTTTTATCCTTTGCTCATTTCCCATTATAATAATGACAATATTTTCTATAAATGGGCTGTTGTTCGGGTGAACGAAATGAAACCGGTAATCGTTGTATCCCTGCCGGAACTTCGCCGTGCTCCAGTTGCCGAAAGAAAGCACATAGCCTGCTTCAAGGCTTCGGTCAATACCCATCCAATGGTCGTGCGGCAGCTTAGCGACAAAAGCGCAACCGGGAATTCTAAGATTTTCCTTACTGTTTTTGTCAGGATTTACCAGCAATCCGGGACGGTTTACCTCCACTTCAACAAAAATATCTTTCAGGTTATGATATTCTTTTGAGAGCCGCTTCCACGCCTTCATTTGTGTTGAATCATTGTACTCTGCCGGCGGGTGCATCAGCTTTTCAAACAAAGGGTGCAGTTTTTCATTCCATAGCGGAGAATTTTCTTTTACTGAAAATTGCCAGGTATTGAAAGGTGCTGTATTGACAGGAACCTGCGGCTTTGTACTAACAGAATAATCATCGGGACTGTCGGTGTCCCCCTTAATAATCGTCCAGTTTTCATCTGTAAACTGTTGCATTACCGGCAACACGGCATGTACAGTGCGGTCTATTGCCGTTCTTTCCTCCGGCGTAGGCGCCCTGTTGCTTTGCGCAGAAGAGAAAAGACAGGAACAGGTAAAGAAAATTGTTAAAAAGGTACAAGCTATAGCACAAAAAGCCTGGTGAACACAAATACGGGCAGGATATTTATTATCCATATTCTTTTGTTTACAGGGAGAGAAAATTTTTTAAAATTATTGTTTTACAAATTCTACTCTCCTGTTGTTTGCTTTTCCTTCTAATGTATTGTTATCGCTGACAGGTTTGGTATCACCGAGTCCTTTTGAAGTAAGGCGTGCAGCATCAATGCCCATGCTTACCAGTTGCGTTTTTACAGCATCTGCTCTTTGTTGTGATAAAGTGAGATTGTGTGCTGCAGTTCCTGTATTGTCCGTATGACCATCCACTTCAAACTTCACATCGGGGTTATCTTTCATTACCTGAACGATAATATTCAGCGTGCCCATGCTTTCGGGTTTGACATTGGCTTTATCAATATCAAAAGTGATACCATGCGTTACGATCTTACTTTCGGTAAATTTCTTCCCGATCATGTTCATATTGCCGCCGGAAGCTAAGCGTACATTGGCAAGCACCATCGGTGCATTCTGGTCGCCGATACCGCCAAAACGCAGCGATGCAGGGATCATTTTTATATCAGGCACTATCAGCACCCGGTATTGGTCGACATATATTTTAAGCTGATTGTTCCTGTATGCCATGGCAATATGATGCCATTTGTTTTTGTAGTTATCGGCGTTAATAGCGTCGGGTAATTTGCCGTTGATAGAAAAACTTTTGCCATCTGTGTTGTTTTCATAATCTGCTTCTTCGGAGTGAATGCTTACCATGGCATCAAAATCATTTGTTGAGCCTGCCGTTTTGAAAAACAGGTTAACCGGGTAGCCGTCGCCAGGCATATAAGTATCATATTCCACGGTAAAAGGGTCTGTGAGGTAATCTGCTTTTTTCATTCTCGGCGTGGCATACACATAATTGCCTGAAGTGAAAACCAGTGCTTCTTTTCCGGACATCTTATTCAGTACAGCCTGCCCTTTATCCAATTCCCAGTGCGCCGGGAATTCACCGTCCTGGTCATCCTCAAAATGGTCTTCAAAAAGGATCTTATCGCCTGGCACAAAATCGTAGTTCTGATAAGACTTTATATTTTGATCGCCCGCTATATTTGGATCAGAAGTACTGCCTTTAGATTGATCAGTAGCAGGTTGCTTATCTGCGGCAGGCTCCGTTTTGTTCTTCTTTTTGAAAAGCCCCTTGACGGTATTCTCGGCTTTAGACGCGGCATTATCTGCCGCACTATTGATATCGTTATTGGCATGATTAGTAGCTGCCTCTTTACCTGCCTGCCCAGGATTAACGACCTGGGCGTGCAAATAACCTGCAAATAATATGCAGGCGATAATGATTATTTGTCTTTTCATCCTTTTATTTTTAAGTAAATATTGATCCAAAACTACCATGCAGCCGGCAAGCAGAATATCCCCTAAAAACGGTAAGTTTTTAAACAGTTGCTTCATTCAACTTTGCATACCCTTATAAATCGAATTGTGTTCTTAAATAATACTTTTTAATAATTTGCACCAGATGAAGTACCTGTTTGTCTTTATTATAGCTGTATTTATATTATTGCCCGGCAAAGGCAACGCACAGCATTTATTGACAAAAGACAGTTTGATGATGGCTTTGTCGAAAGCAGCGCCGGATACGCTTAAAGTGAACCTGCTGCTTAATATTGGCGATAGTTACCAGTTTGACGATAATGATCCTGAAACGGCAAAAGCCTGGTATAAAAAAGCCGGTGAGCTGAGCGGGCAATTACACTATCACGCGGGAATATTCAATTATTTATTTTACTACCTGGATATTTTAGTACAGCAGGGGCAATATGACTCCAGTCTCCGGTACAGCCGGCAGGCCATTGCCCTGGCTCAGCAGTTAAAAGATACCGCCCGCATGATGCAGGGCAATTTTACCGCGGGCGTGAGCTATGACGGACTGGAAGATTATACGGCTGCTATTCCTTTATTGCTGCAGGCGGCCGACTATTATGAAAGCCGGCATAATGGAAAAAGCGCCGGGCTCTGTTACAATGAAATGCAATTGGCTTACCGTCACCTGGCGCAATATGCTAATGCGATTCAATATGGAAAGAAGGCCGTGGATATTTATCATCAGCTCCATCTCGGTGCTCAATCGGTATCTCCCTTATCCAACCTGGCAGGCAGCTATCTTGCCATTTACCAGCCCGAAAAAAGTCTTCCTCTTTTAAAAGAAGCGCTTGCGATCAGCAAAACAACTCATTCCGGCTATAATGAGCTTACCACGACCATTAATCTCGCGGATGCATATTTTTTAATGGAACACTATGATGACAGCGTAAAAATGCTTGCCGGCAGGGCTTTATATCTTGCCAGAACACTTGGGCAAAAAGAATATGAAGCACAGTCCCTGTATGCATTGGCTACATGGGTTCTTCATCAAAATCAACTGCATAAGGCAGGATTATATGCAGACAGCGGCCTGGTAATTGCAAAAGAAAACAACCAAAAAGAAAACCGGCAAACGGGTTATTTCCTCCTTTCTAAAATAGCTTATGCCAATCATGATTACCAAAAAGCTGCCATGATGGATCGTGAGGTTGACCTGGTAAAAGAAGAGATCGAAAACGATCATATTAACCGAAGTATTCTCGCGTTGCAAATGCAGTTTGAAACTACAAAGAAAGAACTTCGTATCAACCAACTGGAAACAGCGCAGCAGGTGCAGCAACTGGCCCTGCAGAAAAGAAAAACAGTGATCTTCCTGCTTATACTATTGCTCGCGATGGTATTACTGGTTGGCTGGCTGTTGCTGAGAAATAACCGCCGCAGGCAGGCATTGCAGCACCAGCAGATCCTTCAGCTGCAGCAGGAAAAGCAATTGTCGGCAACGGAAGCGGTAATAAAAGGCCAGGAAGAAGAGCGGGTGCGTATGGCGCGGGATCTGCACGACGGGCTTGGCGGCATTTTATCCGGAACACGCTACCTGTTGGGCAGCATGAAGGAACATATTGTTACAGGTGAAGAGCATGCGTCTACCATTGACAGGACGATAGGCATGCTCGACCATTCCATTGCTGAATTGAGAAGAGTGGCGCACAATATGATGCCGGAAAGCCTGCTGAAGCTCGATCTTAACGATGCTTTGCAGGACTATTGCCAGCAGATCACCAACAGCGATGCCCTGGACATTACCTACCAGGGATTTGGACTGAACGACGTTGAAACAGACCATACCGTTAAAATAACCGTATATCGTATTGTGCAGGAGCTTATTAATAATATTATTAAACACGCATCGGCAAAAAGCGCAGTAGTGCAGGTGATAGTCAAAGATCGCGAGCTAAGTATCGCTGTTGAAGATGACGGCAGAGGGTTTGATACAGCCATGCTTGACAGCGCTAAAGGGATCGGGTATAAAAATATCAGCAACAGGGTTGAATTCTTAAAGGGAAAAATTGATGTAAGTTCGGAGATTGGAAAAGGAACATCTGTTTATATACAAATACCGCTGCAACATGATTAACCTGGTGCTGGTAGAAGATCATTCGTTTGTTACGGAAGGGGTAAGGGCTATGCTTGCTACAGAGCATGGCATTACCTGTATACACTATTGTGCTACCGGGGCTGCGCTTTTGCATTTTTTAAAGCAGCAGCAGCCGGATGTGATACTGATGGATATTAACCTGCCGGATGCAAGCGGTATTGATCTGTGCAGGGAAGTGAAACATCTGTACCCGGCCATATTTATTATTGCTTTGAGCATTAATAACCAACCGGGGGTTATCAGGAAGATGATCGAGCATGGCGCCAGCGGTTTTGTGTTGAAAGACGCGGATAAATATGAATTAATTAATGCCATCACTACTGTAATAAAGGGAAAACAATTTTTCAGCCGGTCCGCCGCCGCAGCTATGCGCAAGCCTGATAAATCTGCAGTGCCTGCGCTCACCCGCAGGGAGAAGGAGATCCTGACCCTGATAGCCGATGGGCTCACCAATAAAGAAATCGCTGAAAATTTATTTATAGAAGTATCTACCGTAGACTCACACCGGAAAAATATGCTGGCTAAATACGATGTTAAAAACACTTCTGCACTTATCAAAATTGCCGTGGTGCATAAATTGATATAACCAATACTATGTCAATCGCGAGACGTGAAAAGTCAAACGTGAAAATCTCACTTTTCACGATAATATACTGGCATGATATGATACTAATAAGTGTATACAGCCGGCTACAGGCTCTCTCCCCATGCGATCAGCCTGCTCACTTCCTGCGGCACATTATTGATCTTTTCATCTCTTTTTTCTCCGAGGCGAACAATGACCATATTCTTTTTGGGAATACAAATAATATATTGCCCGAGTATACCGCGGGCATAGAAGATATCCGGTCTGCCGGGAATGATCCACCACTGGTATCCGTAATAGTTGCAGGGTGTCCCGGATTCATCCTTTATCATATTGGGGGTAACAGAAGCAGTGAAATAGGCGCTGTCTATAACGGCTGCGCCGTTTATTTTTCCGCTGTCAAGCATCAGTTGTCCAAGCCTTGCAAAATCCCTGGCATTGCTATTGAAACAGCAATAGGCTTTTTCGCTGCCACCCGGATGATCAGTACTCCATAGCGCCGGGTATTCCGCTCCGAGCGGTTGCCACAGCTTTTCAGAAGCATATTGGCTCATCGTTTTTCCCGTAGCTTTTTCTACAATTAATCCCAGTAATTGGGTATCCCCGCTTTTATAGCGGTGCAGGGTACCGGGCGTGGTAATAATATTGACAGAAGTGGCCGTTTTGCGTACGTCATTGCCATAATATAATTCAGTAGTAACAGAAAGAGGATTGGCATAGCTTTCATCCCAGTTGCTGCCGCTGCTCATGGTCAGCAGGTCTGCTATCTTTACTTTCGCTTTTTCACCGTTAGCAAATTCAGGCAGGTATTTTGCCACAGCGTCATTTACGGAACCGATCTTCCCTTCATGAAGGGCAGCGCCGATCAGTAAGCCTGTAATGCTTTTTGCCATGGAGAAAGAACCAGACAGGGAGCTGTCACTATATCCCTGCCAGTATTTTTCTGCCAGTATCTCCCTGTTTTGTACTACCAGCAAGGCAACGGATTGCAGGCGCTCTAAATATTGATCAAGATCGTCAGGGATCTTTACCTTTCCATATTGGAGAGATAACGCCCAGGGTATTTCGCTTCCTGCGAATACGGTATCATTATCAAATATCGTGTAGTCGTCTATGTTAGCAAAATTGTGATAAACTGCTTTATAGAGGTATTGTTTGCCGGTAAGCGAAGGCAAAACAATTATCACGATTATGATTATCAAAAGGATTTTTAGGGCTCTATTCATTTACCTTTATCACTTTATGTTGCTTACTAAGATAAAATAAATACTTGTATGAAAATTGTAATTCTTGACGGGTATACCATTAATCCCGGCGATCTTACATGGGAAGGACTGGAAGCGCTGGGAGAACTGACCGTGTATGACAGAACTCCGGCAGAAGAAGTGGCAGAAAGATGCAGCGGGGCACAACTGGTGCTTACCAATAAAGCGAAAGTATCCGGAGACACTATTAAAAAACTCCCAGACCTGAAATATATCGGAGAACTGGCAACCGGGTATGATAATATTGATATCAAAGAAGCTGCGTTTCGCAATATCCCGGTATGCAATGTGCCGGGGTACAGCACGATGTCTGTGGCGCAACTGACCTGGGCGCTGATCCTGGAGCTGGTATGTAAAACCAGTCAGCGTTCCGGCGAAGTATATGATGGCGCCTGGGTAAAGAGCAAAGATTTCTGCTTCGGGCATGCAGGGCTTTTTGAGCTGCAGGGGAAAAAGCTGGGATTAATAGGCCTGGGGCAGATAGGAAGCGCTGTGGCAGCGATAGGGCAGGCCTTTGGCATGGAGATCATTGCGAATGTACGGAACCCGCAGAAGTATACTATACCGGGAGTTCGTTTTGTGAGCCGGGAAGAGTGCTTCAGGGAGGGTGATATTGTAAGCCTCCATTCACCGCTTACCGACGAAACCAGGCAGATGGTAAATGCAGCCCTGCTATCCACCATGAAACCTTCAGCAATGCTTATCAATACAGCCCGCGGTGCGCTGATCAACGAAAAAGATCTTGCTGATGCGCTCAATAATAACCGTATTGCAGGGGCAGCGCTGGACGTCTTGTCCTCTGAGCCGCCTGTCAAAGACAATCCCATGTTTACTGCCAAAAACTGTATTATCACGCCACATATAGCCTGGGCAACCATTGAAGCCCGTCAAAGGCTTTTAGGTGAATCCATAGAAAATATTAAAGCATTTCTGAACGGTAAGCCCAGAAATGTGGTGAATAAAATATAGCCTGTATGCGGCAGCGTTTTGTTTTCCATCACAACCAAAAATCACAAACAGTAAATTCCAAACGTTTACCTCCCGTCTCCGTCCAGCAGGTTGCCTAAGCCGCCAAGAATACTGCCCTCTTCTTTTCTTTTGGTGGTGGCGTAGGAAAGGATACGGCTGGCAAGGCGGCTTACCGGCAGCGTCTGGATCCATACTTTGCCGGGGCCCTGCAGCGTGGCAAAGAATACTCCTTCGCCGCCGAATATGGTATTACGTATACCGCCGACGAACTGAATGTCGTAGTGTATATCTTTAGTATAGCCAACGAGACATCCTGTATCTATGCGCAGCAATTCTCCCGGCTGCAATATCCTTTCAAATACATGACCGCCGGCATGCACAAAGGCCATCCCGTCTCCCTCCAGCTTTTCCATAATAAAGCCTTCCCCGCCGAAAAGCCCCGTGCCCAGGCGACGCTGGAACTCAATACCGATACTAACCCCGCGTGCTGCACATAAGAATGCATCTTTCTGGCACACTACTTTTCCTCCCAGCGCATACAGGTCGAGGGGAATGATCTTCCCGGGATAAGGTGAGGCAAATGCCACCCGCTTTTTCCCCTGACCTACATTGGTGAATGCAGTCATAAAAAGACTTTCGCCGGTCAGCAGTCTTTTGCCTGCGCTGAACAATTTGTTCATTATGCCGCCTCCCGATTTCTGGGAGCCGTCGCCAAATATGGTTTGCATCTGGATACCGTCATCCATCATCATAAATGCACCACTCTCCGCCATAGCGGTCTCACCCGGATCAAGCTCAATATCTACATACTGCATTTCTTCCCCGTAAATACGATAATCAATTTCATGCGCTGTCTGCATAGTCTGAATGTATTTTTTATGGCATAAAAATATAGGAAGATCGGTAAATCAACATACCGCTTATAAAAGAATAACCTGATTATTTCGTTATATTTATCACAAAACCTCCCGTCAATGGAAAATATGGTATACCTCCTGGCCGTAGTTGTGTTCCTCGCGATTCTTATCCCTTTTGTTTTCTATCTTTTTACGCTGCAGCGAACGCTTGAAGTCATTGCTATCGAAAGCCGGAAAATGGCGCCGGGACAGGTATGGTTTTTATTCATTCCTATTTTTAATATTGTCTGGCAGTTCATCATGACTGCCCGCATCGCCGACTCTATCAGGGATGAATGTATACGGCTGCAGATACCGCTTACTGAAAACAGGCCCACATTCGCGCTCGGGTTAGTGATGAGTATTTTATACATCGTTTCTATTCCTCTGAATAACCTGTCGGCCGCACCCATGCTGGGTGGACTGTGCTCACTGGCAGCGTTGGTTTGCTGGATCGTGTATTGGGTAAAAGTGAATAACTACAGAAAGCTTATAATAGACAACGGGGATAATTTTTTACTGGATATAGAAAAAGAAACAGCGCCGCTTCAGTAATCAACTTCAATTTCCTGCATCTTTGTTTTAGCTGTCAGCTATCAGCAGTCAGCTGTGGGCTATGAGCGCAGATACCTGATAGCTCAAAGCTGACAGCTAATTTTTTTATACATTCGGCTTATCAAACGGTTTATTATGGCACAGAAAAAGCTGGTGGTGCTTACCGGCGCAGGCATCAGTGCGGAGAGTGGGTTGAAAACTTTCAGGGATAGTGATGGTTTGTGGGAGGGCTACAACGTGGAAGAGGTAGCCACGCCCCGCGGGTGGAGGAAAGACCCGAAGCTGGTGCTGGATTTTTATAATATGCGGCGGCAGAATGTGGCAGACGCCCACCCCAATGCAGCGCATTACGGCCTGGCAGCGCTGGAGAAGGACTTTGATGTGCATATAATCACTCAGAATATTGATGATCTGCATGAGCGTGCAGGCTCCTCCAAAGTGCTGCACCTGCATGGAGAAATTTTCAAAATGCGCAGTGAAAAAAATGAAAGCCTGGTATATGATATACGGAATGATATACAAATAGGCGACAGGGGAGGGGATGGTGCACAACTCCGGCCTGATATTGTGTGGTTTGAAGAAGCAGTTCCTATGATAGAGCCGGCAATGCGGCTGACCGGTTCTGCCGATATTTTTGCAGTTATCGGTACATCACTGGCGGCATACCCCGCAGCAGGACTGATCAATTATACTCCGCATCAGATACCCAAATTCATTGATAAGAAAATCCCATACACTTCTTCACTTCGTGATATAGTAGCCATTGAAAAGCCGGCGACAGCAGGAGTGAAGGAGCTGACTGTATTGCTTGCAAAATATCGGGAGGATTAAGCCGCTCGTAAATATTGATGAGTTGTCTCTTTTCCATAACTTACAAACGATAAACGTCAAATAACACCCCCCCGGACTTCAGTGGTTCATCTTTTTTCTTCCGTAAATATTATTCCCTCATTCTCCAGCTCTTTTAAAACCGGCTCATAGATCTCCGGTACTATAGGGATATGCAATCCCGTCAGCCTGATCTTACCTTTCAGTATCATTACAGCGGCAATGCCAAGCGGAAGTCCTACTGTTTTTGCCATAGCGGTCTCAAGGCTGTTCTTTCCTTTTATAACCAGGGAACTTATAATTTTACTTTGTATTCTCCCGGTTTGGCAGCCTATTTCATGCATCATAATGATCATGTCCCTGTCGCCCGGCTGCAGCATCAATGTATTTTCAGCGCAGGACTGGAGTATGTCAGCAGCAGTGAGCAAGCCTTTATCAATGACCTCATTGCTGTATAGACCCAGGTAGGATAAAAGCATTTTTTGCTTTGGAGTGGCGTCATCAGTTAACCGGTGATGGGCAAGATGCTGCTTTAAAAAAGAAACATAGCTAAGATTGGCGGTATCATAGCGCTTATCCTCGTCCGTAAGCTTCAGCTCAACTATTTTCTTCCATCCCAAACAAAAATCAGGATGCCGTAAGGTGGTACGTATAAATGTATCACAGTTTTCCAGCCCGTAGAGCTTGCTATAGCTCACCGCGTCCCTGTTGGGATACCACGCGTATAGGCCTTCCCCTGCTACTTCAATTGTTCTGTTTTCATCAAATAATAGTTCATACGGCAGGTATATGATCCTGCCTTCGCTCTTGTATACCGCTCCTGCTTTTCCAGCCAGTACTATATTCCGCGGGTTCCAGCTTATTTTATAATGCCAGGGGTTATTATCACTTTCAGGCGCTATCAGTCCGCCACAATGTGAATGAAAGGATGTTATTTTACCACCGTCTTTTTGTATACGGTGGATCAACTGCATCGCGCTCATGTGATCTATACCGGGGTCAAGCCCCATTTCACACAAAAACAACAGCCCTTTTTGTTGTATGGTTGCTGCAGAAGCACGGATGTTAGGATCAACATAAGAAGCAGTGAGCAGATGCCTGCCTGCTTCCATACAGGCCTGCGCTACCAAAAAGTGAAGTGATGCGGGCAGCATCGAAATAACAATATCTGCCTGACGGACAGCAGTCCTTGTTTGCTCCTCATTATGAATATTGATATGCATTGCAGCGGTATTCGCAGCCCCCTTCAGCTTGTTTTGCGCCAGCTTCAGATCGCTGTCCGCAACAGTTAAATGCCAGTCATGCTCAAGGCATTTTTTCTTCAGGTATTCAATGAGCACAGTGGTGGACTTCCCGGCCCCTATCAATAAAATCTTATTCACCGGCGATAATGCTTTTATATGGCAATGTAAGTGATTTCCAGAGTTATTATATGCACATCCGTGGAAAAAAAGGACAGAATAAAGCCATCCTTTTGGACGAAAAGCGCTGTAAATGCGGTACATTTGCAGGTATTTTAATCACCATACACTACAAAGTTCAGAACAGGGAAAAAGCATTATGGAAGAGAACATTACGCCCCACGAAACCAACGACAGCGACCGCATTATCCAGGTGAATATTGAAGAGCAGATGAAAACAGCCTACATTGATTATTCAATGAGCGTGATCGTCGGCCGCGCCCTGCCTGATGTGCGGGATGGGTTGAAGCCGGTGCATCGCAGGATCTTATTTGCTATGAATGAGCTGGGTCTTAATTACAACAGGCCCTATAAGAAATCAGCCCGTGTAGTAGGAGAGGTGCTGGGTAAATACCATCCTCACGGAGACAGCTCGGTATATGATGCCATGGTGCGGATGGCGCAGGACTGGAACATGCGGTACACCCTGGTAGACAAACAGGGGAATTTCGGGAACCAGGACGGGGATGGCCCCGCGGCAATGCGGTATACAGAGGTAAGACTTCAGCGGCTTGCTGAGCACATGCTGGACGATATAGAAAAAGATACGGTAGATTTTCAGCTCAATTTTGATGACTCTGAAAAAGAGCCGACCATTTTGCCCACCCGCATCCCGCAACTGCTGGTCAATGGCTCAAGCGGTATTGCCGTGGGTATGGCTACCAACATGATGCCGCACAATCTTACTGAGGTCATTGGAGGTTGTATCGCCTATATAGATAATAAAGATATTACCATTGAAGAGCTCATCCAGATCGTAAAAGCCCCTGATTTTCCCACCGGTGGAGTGATCTACGGTTATGAAGGAATAAGATCAGCCATGCACTACGGGCGGGGCAGGGTAGTGCTGCGGGGCAAACTACAGGTAGATACCAAACCCAGCGGCAGGGAGCAGGTGATCATTACGGAAGTGCCTTACCAGGTAAGCCGCGATACGCTAACCAACAAAATAGGTGAGCTGGTAAATGAAAAGATCATAGAAGGTATTGCTCATGTCAACAATGAATCTACTGAAAAAGACGGCACCAGGATAGTAGTAGACCTGAAAAGAGATGCTATTGCCAATGTGGTGATCAACCAGTTGTACAAGCATACTGAGCTGCAAACCTCTTACGGGATCAACAATGTAGCTATTGTAAAAGGAAGACCGAAGATCTTAAACATAAAAGACCTTATCAGCGAGTTTGTAGAGTTCCGGCACGAAGTAGTGGTGAGAAGAGCCAGATACGAGTTGAGGGAAGCAGAGAAAAAAGCGCATATCCTGCAGGGTTACCTGATAGCGCTGGATCACTTAGACGAAGTGATCACCCTTATAAGGAATTCACCTACGCCTGAAGCGGCTAAAGAAGGACTGATCAGCGCAGGATGGGGATTGGATGAAGTGCAGGCAAAAGCGATACTTGAACTGAGATTGCAGCGCCTTACCGGTATGGAGCGCAATAAGATCAAAGAAGAGTATGATGAGATCATGAAGCTCATCACTTATCTGAAAGATCTGCTCGGAGATGAAGGCAAGCGCTATGAGCTTATAAAAACCGAGTTGCTCGAAATAAAGGAAAAGTATGGCGATGCCCGTAAAACGGAGATCCAGTATCTTGCCGACGAGATGCGGGTGGAAGACCTGATAGAAGAAGAAGATGTGGTGATCACCATATCGCATGAAGGGTATATTAAGAGGACTTCTGCTACCGAATACCGCCAGCAGAACCGAGGCGGCCGCGGCGCTATCGGTGGTAAGACCAAGGAAGAAGACTGGATAGAGCATCTCTTTGTGGCGTCCACGCATCATACCATGCTTTTCTTTACGGAAAAAGGGCGCTGTTACTGGCTGAAAGTATATCAATTGCCGGAAGGCGATAAGACCAGTAAGGGAAGGGCTATTCAGAATCTTATACAATTGCCGCAGGACGATAAGGTAAGAGCCATCATTGATGTAAAAAATCTTGATGATGAAGCTTTTGTTAAGAATCACTATATTGTTCTTTGTACACGCAAAGGCATCATCAAGAAAACAGTTTTAGAAGATTTTAGCAGACCGCGTGCAACCGGTGTCAATGCTATTACCATCGTAGAAGGAGATGAACTGCTCGAAGCAAAAATGACGGATGGCGAAAGCGAGATCATGATGGCTGTGAAGAGCGGCAGGGCCATAAGATTCCCGGAGAGCAAAGTCCGTGCTACGGGACGTGGCGCTATAGGCGTCGCGGGAATAGAAGTAGATGATGCCAATGATGCGGTGGTTGGCATGATTTGTGTCAAAAAGGAAGACAGGTCAAAAACTGTGCTGGTGGTGAGTGAAAAAGGGTTTGGAAAAAGAACTGCCATAACAGACGAAAGCGGTGAAGATGTTTACCGGATCACTAACCGCGGCGGAAAAGGAGTGAAGACTATTAATGTTACAGATAAAACAGGGGCTTTGGTGGGCATATTGGATGTTGCGGAAGATGAAGACCTGATGATCACCTGCAGATCGGGACTGACCATACGGATGTCTGTGACACAGGTAAGCCGGCAGGGAAGGGCTACACAGGGTGTGAAGCTGATACGCTTAGATGAAGAGGATGAAATAGCCGCTATTACCAAGCTGGCAAAATATGAAGCGGAGAATGACCACACAGTTACTGAAAATGAAGGCAATGTGCAGCAGGATAACGGGCAGGGAGAAAGCAGCAGCAATGAAGAAAGCACTTCTGCAGACACGGAATAATTTTACTTAACCAGTTTATATTATAAAATCAACTACAGAACATGAAAAGAGTAATCCTTGGAACCTTACTTGCAATTATCACACTGGGGGCTTCGGCGCAAAACATCGACAAGGTGAAAGATATGCTGAAGAACAATGAGCTTGATAAAGCAAAGGAAGGCATAGATAATTTACTGGCGAATCCCAAGCAGCAGAAAAAGGCTGATGTGTGGATCACCAAAGCCAAGATATACGGCGCCATTGCTGCCAGCGATAAATTCAAAACTCTTGTTCCCGACGGCAGGGCCGATGCTTTTGAAGCCATAAAAAAAGCACAGGAAATTGACAAGAATGAAACGACAACGCTCCTGACCTTAGATAATTATAAACCTGTCTATGAATTATATGCAGGTTATTTCGATCTCGGCGCCAGCCAGTACAATGCAGAAAAATATGAAGACGCCCTGGCAAGCTTTAAAAAATCCAATGCCATAAGCGCTTTTATTTTCTCTAACGGATGGGGACTTTCCAAACTGGATACCACGCTGGCCTATTATTCAGCGCTGAGCGCCATGAATGCCAAAAAGGAAGATGAAGCTGTAAGCCTTTTCCAGCAACTGGCAGATGCTAAAGTAGGCGCCAAGCCGGAACATGTAACTATTTACCGTTATCTCGCGAAACACTACCTCGACAAAAAAGATATTCCGAACATGCTGAAATACGTAAAAGAGGGCGAAGAATTGTATCCTAAAGATGATTACCTGCCGCTGGTAGAGTTTGATTACCTGCGCAGCCAGGGCGATAAGAAAGCAATATATGCAAAATACGAAGAGCTGATCGCTGCCAACCCGCAGAATTATGATATGATCCTGGACTATGCCAACGAGCTTTTCAACGAAACGCATGTGAGCGAAGCTAAAGACCGCCCGGCCGATTATGCTGAGCGTTGCGCAAAAATTGAAGACCTTTATAAAAAAGCATTGGCGATCAAGCCTGATGCCCTGGAAGCCAACCTGAACCTGGCTAAACATTATTTCAACCAGGCTTTGTTTCTGGAAGATGATGCCAATAAAATCAAAGGCACCAATCCTGATGATGTGAAAAAGAAAGCCGATATCAAAGCACAAGTAGTAGCATTATGCGAAAAGGCTATTCCTCCTTTTGAAGTAGTGTTCAAAGAACTGGATAGCAAATCCAACCTCAAGCTTTCTGAAAAGTCGGAGTATAAATCCGCATGTAATAACCTGGCTTATTGCTACGACAGGAAAAAAGATAAAGCCAAGGCTGATTTCTACCAGAAGAAATATGATGAAGCTGATTCAAAATAAACGCCTTTTTTGACCAGTACTATACAGACCGCTCATTATGGGCGGTCTGTTTTTTATGTACCTTCTTAAGGCTTATTCCAACCGGTAAATATACATGACCGATACATTGTCATCAGGAATAAAAAACAGTTGCAGCTTACCGTTCACGCTTTCTATATAGAACGGGTTTTGCGACATAACGGTTCCTTTCGCAGAATATTCTGTCACCGGCCACTGCATGGTGGCAGTATATGACTGCATATCTATCATCTCCAGTCCGCCGAGGCGGATATTTTCACCTGTACTGTTTTGATAAGCTCTTAATCCCGAGCAGATCATCTGACCGTTGCCGGCATAATTGCAATCCTGGTAATCTACATAAAAATGGGGGTTGACTGTTCCTTCCTTATTTTCCAGTTGCAACCGGTGCTCCCTTAGCTGCCAGCGATAGAATTTTCGGCTGCCCCAGTTCATGCCGGCAAGCGTGGAAGATTGCCGGTTATATGCCACAGCGCCAATGGCATCATGGAGGGTATCCATAGCCGTGGCCTGCATGGTGGAAGGATTTACCTTATATATTATAGAGTTCCCGAAAGGACGGTACTCGCAAACCGGCACCCATATATTTTTACCGTCAAAGTCAATGCCGCCCGGGTGGTAGATGCTGCCGTGGTCAAGGCGCAGGCTGTCGAGCAGCTTACCTTCCGCACTGAACCTGAACAGCAATCCTTCGCCTTCACCGGTGTCGCGGTCAAATCCGTTCACCGGCTGCTCATACCTCCGGGGAGTGCGCATCACTTTCACCGCGGTAAGAAAAAAGACATCGCCCACTTTGGTGAGTCCCTGCGGATGCCAGGTATGGAAATCAAGCGGAATTGCTGCGATCTTTCTCCATTTACTGTTTTCAGAAAGTTTTGAAAATAACTCTGTTGTTTGAGGTTCTTTTTCCAGCTGTTTTGATGGCTGAGCAAATCCGGTGGAATGCCAGGTTAAAGCAGTGAGCAATAAAAAGCGGGGAAAGGAATGTTTCATCTGTGCAAATTATTGGATTTCGCGCAAAGCGGGAAAGGAAGCGAAGAGCGCAAAGAAAACTTTTGTGTGCTTGAAATATAACCATTGATTTTATATAACATTCCAAGGCAATTGTAATTCAGAATAATAATTTAAAAAATTTTTATAGAAATGATTTGTAGCCTTATAGCTTAAGGTGCATTACCCTGGATTTCTGGGATAGGGACAGATGGGGAGGAAGGAGAATGTGGTGAATCTTATATTTAACATAATATAAATTATAGGACAAAACGAGCAGTCGCTGCGGAGGCTGGCTAAGCCGTTTGTCAGCTATAATTTATATTATGTCTGCGCTCCGTTGCACTACGCTTGCCCTGCGGGTAAATAAAGGACGCCTTCGGCTCAATGGTGAATTTTTTCCAAAAATTCGGGCTTATCCGTTTTGTCCTAATTGGCTGGTAAAATTTCCTGCGGTTATTGAAAACTTACGCAGGAAAATTTTACTGGCGCCAATTCCGCTATGACGTATTTATGTCTTTAAAATTTTTGCCTTTTTTGCTCTGCTTCTTTTTTTAATGGTCGCTCGCTGGCCTGTAAAAAATGCAATGTGCGCCGCTTCGCCGGCTTTCTTTTTTGCATTTTTCCAGGCTGACGCTCGCGGTATTTATCTATATGTTCTTTTGCCTTGATGCAAAAGAACCAAAAAATCAAGGCTGTAATGCCTCGCTAAAAATGAGCTACGTTTCGCTAAAATGCCTGAACTTGCTACGGCTACGCCTACGCTTCGGACAGCAGGCATTTTTTAACGCTTCACTCCGCTCATTTTCTTAACGCTGCGGCATTAAGGCCGTTAGAGCAAATCCGCTTACTTAACATAATGTTTTTCCTTTTCCGAAATATCTATCAATTCCATTAAAGCAGTTATATCCAATACTAATTCACTTAATTCAGATATAGAACCTTCGGGGAAAAAACTAACGTAATGGGCTAATAACTGGCGCAAATGACCATTTACACGCTTTGCCGGGTGCTGTTGCCGCCATTGTTTAAAATACTTCGACTTTTTCATTGCTGATTCGAGGTTTATATATCTACGTATCGTTGTTCTTTCGACACAGTAATAGTTAGCTTGCCATCCTCACAAGTAATATCTACCGTATGACCAATTTTAAAACCACTATCCTGAAGCCATTTACCGCTTAAGCTGATGATAGGAAAAAACACGCATCGTCGCCCACTTAACCGCTCAAATCCTTTGCTGCAAACGGTCATACGTCTTGTTGGAGCTGCTTTGCTTAATGGTTCATCTTTTGTGATATGAATAATTAAATTTGCATGATGATAACTTCTGATACTATGCCAAACCACAAAATACATGAAGGCCGAAACGTCAAACGTTTCCGCGAAATGCTGGGTATAAAACAGGATGCGCTGGCTGCCGATTTGGGCGATGACTGGAACCAGCAAAAGATTTCTTTACTGGAGCAAAAGGAAACCATAGACCCTACCCTGCTGCAGCAAATTGCCACCGCTTTAAAAATACCTGCCGAAGCCATTCAGAATTTTGATGAAGAACAGGCGGTGAATATTATATCGAATACTTTTCAGGAAGGCTCATTTGTGAATACCGGACATACTCCTACATTTAATATCAATCCAATTGAAAAGTGGATGGAAGCTTTAGAAGAAAATAAAAAGCTATATGAGCGAATGTTTCAATTGCAAAGGGAAATGATTGAGAAGTTGGAGAAGTTGATTGGGGGAAAATAAGTAAAAGGTAAATTGTATTTAATCTTATGGATAGTCCAAATGAACATAGAAAACCACCTAAAGAATACATAGACCTTTTAGAAAAAAAACTGTATGTTAAAGCAGTTGGTATCGAAAATAGGATGTTAGAAGTTCAAAATACTATTATAAATAGTATCGAACCGGGTAAAAAACGATTTGATAAGCTTAAAAAAGAGCTTGACAAATCGTTTCCTCCTAATTCTGTTAAGCGTGGAGCTGCGGACGGGCTAACTTATTTTCTTTTTGACAGTGCATTTGAATTATATTTTATTGGTAATAACTCTGCACTTTTCATCGAATTACAAGGATTGATTGAGAGGTTCTGTATAAATAAAGCTTGTGAATTTATTGCCGTAGATGATATAGCCAAATCTCTTCTTGAAGATTCTTTTTCAAAAAAAACATTAAATGATATAGCTAAATATTTTAAGACTATTTCATTATGGACTGACGAGGATGTAAAATTTGCTACAAAACTTACACATATTAGAAATGGTATTGCACACAAAAACGCAGAACTTGTAAGCAAACATTTAGGTGATGGAAGAAAAAATTTATTAACATCAATTGATGAGATAACTAAAAGTGTAGATACAATACCATATATCATTCATAGCATTGAACTGTTAATCAAAATAGCAGACGGACTAAAGCCGTCTTTTTTATCGCACCCAAGATTTAAAGGCAGACTTGAAGCTTATTCAGCTGTCATCGGAATAACTATGAACCTCTTCTGTGATAGCGAATTTATTGCTTTACCGAATGAAGTAAAATTCACAATGCTTAATAGAATATTTGGAAAAACATATCTACTTGGGTCTGAAACATTACGGAACAAAATCGGTGAATACAAAAAGCGAATTATCCCATTTCACGATTTTTTAGGGGTTGATGATATAAAAGCTAAAGCTTTACACAAAGAACTTGTTCAATTAGGTATAGATATTTATGAAGAAATGAGAAAAGATTTGGAGATAGATGGAAAATCAGACGTATTTATGAAGCCTCGATCTATAAAAATAGATTTCAGCCGAATAGTTAGAAAGAAATAATTATCTCGCTTTAAGAGAAGACAGTAAAAATTATGTTATTTAATTCGATTTAATCCAGCTTATGATTAAAACATTACTTGACGGGCTTTCAAAAATTCTTGGTCCAATAGCTACCCTTTCAAAAGATAGGCGAGAGTTAAAGGATAGTGCCTTGCGGGTTATTTCAAATGCATTGGATGAAACTTTTTTGTATTACAGAGATATAAATAATAGTGGTCAGCGCAATTTAGAAAGAGAAGCCTTGCTTTCAAAATATTGGTCGGCAGCAGCAATACCCATGAGGCATTTTGATGAGCAACTTTCAAATATTTGCGAACACAAATCAGAATACTGGGTCAATCCTGATAATTACGATGATAACGACATCGAACAATTAGGAATTAGGCTTGATGATGTAAGGCAAGCATATCGAAAAATGCTAAGCCCTAAATTTTCAATAGCAGGAAAGGATACCTATACCAAAGCCGAAAAACAACAAGCTCATAAAAACGCTTACGAACGCTGGTCAACAGAAGATGATGAAAAACTGGAATTACTTTTTTGTGAAGGGAAAACCGTAAAAGAACTATCAGCCATCTTTGCAAGAAACGAAGGAGCCATAGAATCCAGAATTAAAAAGTTAGAGCTTCGGGAAAAATACGACCGTTAACACCTACCCTACTTTTCATTCATACAAAATAACAGCAACCGTTATGCGGCTTCGCCGCTAACCCAGTCCCCCAATATTTACAATTCGGTTCCTGCGTTTTTAAAGAATTTGGTAGATAAATTATATAATCGTAATATTGCGATTTTAAATTAAAAAACTAATGGGTGCAACTAAGACAGACCATTTTACTAATAAACAAAATCAAATTGCTACAATCGCAAAGGCATTGGGACATCCTGCGAGAATTGCCATTATAGAATATTTACTGAAAGTGAATGAATGTATTTGTGGTGACATAGTGAACGAATTGCCGTTGGCACAGCCAACCGTTTCACAACATTTAAAAGAGTTGAAAAATGCAGGTTTGATTAAGGGTAATATCGAGGGTAATTCAGTTTGTTACTGCATTGATGAAAAAACCTTTAATGTGCTGAAAGATTATTTTTCAAAAATTATTTTGACTGTAACCAATCAAAAATGCTGTTAAGCATTTTTTTTACTTTTCATTATCGCAATATTGCAATAAAACAGAACAACTAAATAAAATGAAATTATCAGAACTAAAAGAAATCTTACCCGTATTAGACAATGTGCAATTTCAGTTAGAGAATGGAACTTTTGTTCCTGAACATTTTCACGTTACCGAAGTCGGTTTCATAAACAAGCATTTTATTGATTGTGGCGGAACTATCAGAAAAGAAAAAGTGGTGAGTTTGCAACTTTGGAACGCAAACGATTTTGACCACAGATTAAAGCCCGAAAAACTTTTAAAAATCATAGCGCTTTCAGAGAAACATTTAAACATTGAAGATACCGAAATTGAAGTGGAATATCAGAGCGATACAATAGGTAAATATGCTTTGGAATTTAACGGAACAAATTTTATGCTGCAAAGCAAAACAACGGCTTGCCTGGCAGGCGACAAATGCGGCATTCCGCAGGAAAAACAGAAAGTAAGGTTATCAGAATTACAAACCGTTCCATCTTCTTGTTGTACGCCTGATAGCGGTTGTTGCTAAAATTATGAAACAGCAATTCATTAAATACAAAAAGTCGATTATTATTGCCACATCGGTAATCGTTTTGCAACTCATTTTTGGATTTGACCCGAAATTTTGCATCATCAATATTATTTGGCTCTTCGTTTAAATACAGATAAAAAATGAAAAAAATTTTAGTCCTTTGTACAGGAAACAGTTGCAGAAGCCAGATAGCCGAAGCATATTTACGACATTTTTCGGACGGCAAAGCCGAAGTTTACAGCGCAGGTGTTGAAACTCACGGAGTAAATCCGAAAGCTATTGCCACTATGCAGGAAGAGGGTATTGATATTTCAAACCATACTTCAAATAACATTGACGAGTATCGCCATATTGATTTTGATTTTGTGATTACAGTTTGCGACAACGCAAAAGAACGTTGTCCTTTTTTCCCGACAAGCGCAAAGAAATTTCATCAGAACTTTCCCGACCCAGCAAAAGCAACAGGTACAGATGAAGAAATTAAGGAACAGTTCATACAAGTAAGAGAAGAAATAAAAATCTATTCTCAAAAGTTTGTAGCAGATAATCTATAAAGAAAATTAAACCACAGTAACAGCAACCGTTATGCGGCTTCGCCACTAACCCAAGAAACCAAACCCACCCACCACCCAAGTATTTGTAGCGGGTTGGTCATACTTTACTGTTAAGGTACATAATGGCGCACATTGTTAAGTATTTGGGCGTGCCCCCGATAAGAAAAAACTACGGCTCCTACCCTCGCCTTGTTTTTCTAACCGGGGTCGGGCTATTCGCTGCAAGTCCTCACTACGCTGCGCTTCGTTGCGGGCTTTCCGCTTCTATCCCTCACGCATTTGCCAACGCACAAAAGGCAAAATTTTAAAGGGCGTCTATTGTAACATAATGCAAACATTATAGGAAAAACTAACGATCTGGTAGATTTAAAAGTTAATATATACTTTGCTTTGATACTGGCTGTAAAAACAGAACAGTTTTGCCACTGCGAGCCCGCCGGTAAGTTTATTTAATTTAATGAATGTTGCGGCGGAAAAGCAGTCTCTCACGGACTCAAAGTAGAGATGGCTTCGGCACGCAACATCATGTAATCACACCTTCAAAAGATGCCTCGCCATGACGGCAAAAGGGTAAAGGTTGATCCCTTTAACATAATACTTTCACACTATGTCGGTATATTGCTCAATTCGTAAAACCATGCAGACCGAAAACACCGTGTGCCCATTTCTCCCAGCTATTTGCCCGTAAGGCATATCACAGGCAGCACTGTATAACCATGCGTAAAATTAATGCCCGCTCTGCGGAACCCTTTATTGCATACAGTCAGTTTTCTTACTTTCGGTAATGTTTGTTGCGCTTCCATCAATTTGCTTTTATATAGTGCAAAGCACCGCCGCGTACAACCCGTAACCTACCCGGCATATTTGTATTTTACTATGTAATATGTGTGGGATGCATTCCAAATTGTCACATGTCATCCGGTAGCTTTTAATCCATATTTAGACATTTCAATTATTTTGCTCCATTAGTGATTTTTATTCATAACTCTAAGGTTAAGCATATTTTGAGCTCCCACCATGCTCCATCTTTGTCCTGATGGTTTCATTCGTTTTTGTATCACAGTTCTATGTGCCGATTCAATCGCTCCGGATCCTATAATGCCACAGCCCAATTGTCTATATTTTTGATAATCCATCCTGGAAGAATTGGCTTGATAAGGCGTGATAATAATCATGTGTTGTGATAGCCTGTGGAAACGCATCAAGTTCGTCATAACATTTGGAGCAGAGTTCCAGATATTCTTCCTTTGTCATAAATAAAATAGGTTTGGAATGCACCCAAACCGCTGGAATTCATGTTTTTTTACAGATAGCAGCCCTCTCATAGCGAATATTCCTGCCGGGCAAAAAATCCTCAGAAGGGTGTAGACTTTTTTGCTCAAAGCTTTATGCAATGAATCGCCATGCTTCCAAATTGCCGGCACAGCAGCATGTATAGAGAAAGCATGGCACAAAAATTTCTTAACTTTTCAGAAAAATATATGAAAGCGATATGGAGCGGAACAATAGGATTTGGCCTGGTGAACATACCGGTTAAGCTGTATAGCGCCGTTAGCGACAGCACGCCTGATCTTGATATGCTTGACAAAAAAGACCATGCTAACATTAAATTTAAACGGGTGAATGCCAACACCGGCCGCGAAGTGTCGTGGGAAAACATTATAAGAGGTTATAAGATCAACGACAGGTATGTCATTCTTACTAATGAAGATTTTGAAAAGGCAAGCCCTGAAAAATCGAAGATGATCGGGATTGATAGTTTTGTTGATGCAAAAGAAATAGACGGGATATACTATGAAATGCCATATTATATTCAACCCGATAAATCAGGAGTAAGAGCTTATACGCTTTTAAGAGACGCCTTAAAAAAATCGGGGAAAGCAGGTCTCGGCGCTTTTGTAATGCGCAACAAAGAAAGCCTGGTGCTGCTTAAACCCATGAATGATATCCTGGTATTGAACAAAATACGCTTTCAGCAGGAAATAAGAGATACGAACGAAATTGATATCCCTTCCGCCCGGAATAAGCCTGAAGAAATGAAGATGGCGCTCCAGCTGATAAATAACCTGACCACAAAATTTGACATAAAAAAATATAAGGATACCTATTCGGATAAGCTGATGAAGCTGATAAAAGCAAAAGCCAAAGGGAAAAAAGTGGAAGCTCCTACATTAAGGGTAGTGCATTCGAAAAGCCGTGATCTTATGGCCCAGTTAAAAGAAAGCCTGAACGGCAGACCAGCCAGGAAAAAAGCGTCATGACAACAGCTCTTACCACATATAACAGTAAAAGGGATTTCACCGCCACACCTGAACCTAAAGGAAAAAAATCAGGAGATGCAGCTTTCAGGTTTGTAGTACAGCGACATGACGCCAGCAGGCTGCACTACGACTTCAGGCTTGAGTTGGGCGGCGTACTGAAAAGCTGGGCGGTGCCCAAGGGACCTTCCATGAATCCTGCAGACAAACGGCTTGCAGTGATGGTGGAAGACCATCCTGTGGGTTATATTGACTTTGAAGGAGAGATACCGAAAGGACATTATGGCGCAGGTACCGTACAGATATGGGATAAAGGAAAATTTTTTCCCATAAATGAAAAACTGGAAAAAATATCAGGAAGACAGGCCCTGGCAGCGCTGAAAAAGGGGGAGCTCAAGATCATTTTGCAGGGAGATAAGCTTGCAGGAGAATTTGTATTGGTACGATTTAAAAATGATGGCAAAAACTGGCTGCTGATAAAACATAATGATGAATATGCCGTAAGAAAAAAATACGAATTATGAAGAACGAACAAGTTGAGCTTTCCAATCCTGATAAGATTTTCTGGCCGGAAGAAGGCATTACCAAAGGAGACTTGCTGAACTATTATCAGTATATAGCTCCTTATATATTGCCTTACCTGAAAAACCGCCCGCTTTCGCTTAAACGCAATCCCAACGGTATCAAAGACGAAGGCTTTTACCAGAAAGACGCGGCAGAGATAGCGCCTGAATGGATCAAAACAGCAGAAATATATGCCGAGTCTACTAAAAAAATAGTGCATTATCTTATATGCAATAATATAAAAAGCCTGCTTTTCATTGCAAACCTCGGGTGTATTGAAATGAACCCGTGGAATTCGGTAGTGTCAACACAGGACTATCCCGACTATCTTGTGATTGATATTGATCCCTCTGCAAAAAACTCCTTTGATGAAGTCATAGACGTCGCCCTGGCAGTAAAGGAAGTATTGGACGAAGCCGGCATTACAGGCTGTTGTAAAACATCAGGGGCAACGGGGCTGCATGTATATATTCCCTGCAACAAAAAATATAAATACGAAGAAGTGCGGTCATTTGCTAAGATCATAGCTTCACTGGTGCATGATAAGCTTCCGGGCATCACTACTATGGAACGTTCTTTATCCAAAAGGCGCAATGACCAGATCTATATAGATTATCTTCAAAACAGCCGTGGTCAAACTCTTGCTTCTGCATATAGTGCGCGACCAAGACCCGGAGCAACGGTTTCTACCCCGCTGGATTGGAAAGAGGTAAAGCATGGTTTGCTGCCTGCACAGTTCACTATCAAAACTATCCCCTCCCGGTTGAAACGAAAACCTGCTGATCTTTTTGCTCCTGTTTTAGGCAAAGGCATGAATATGAGGGATGCATTGAAAAGCCTCCATGTATAAAAATTTTTTCGCATCATATAAATCTCCATCTTTGCGCCGTCAAATCAAATGCGTAAACAACACACCCTGATATATGAGAGGATTATATACTATCCTGCTGCTGTTCCTTTCCAATACTTTTATGACACTTGCCTGGTATGGGCACCTTAAGTTTTTTGGTAAAAGCTCCGGGCATGCTTCAACTTCCCTCTGGTGGATCATCCTGGTTAGCTGGGGCATAGCTTTTTTTGAATATTGCTTCCAGGTGCCGGCTAACCGCATTGGTTCGGCTGAACTCGGAGGTCCTTTCTCCCTGATGCAACTGAAAGTAATACAGGAGGTAATTACCCTCATTGTTTTTGTGATCTTTTCTGCCGTGGCATTCAAGAACACACAGTTCACGATGAACCACCTCATAGCTTTTATACTATTGATCGGGGCGGTATATTTTATCTTTAAGAAATGAATATTGCAGAAAAATCCCGGCACCTCGTCAATACCATGTAAAAGGACTGTGTGATGCAATATGCGTAACAGCAATGCCCGGTAGCTTTGGCTTAAGCCAGGATACCAGCCAGACCATTCCCGGCTCTTCGCTCACGGAATGGCCTAATACCATCAGAGATATTTTATCTCCTTTCCTGCGGGCATCTCTTATATACTCGCTCGTCTCCCACTCCTGCAACTCCCCGCAGATCAAAAGACCGGGCTGTTCTTTTTCTATTGCAGTGATTTGCGCCCTTCCACCTTCTGCTCCTGGCATCAGCAGGATCTTTTCACAGCTATCTCCGGGCATACCGATCGCCTTTACAAAAGGTATTTTCAGCTTCTGCTTTACTTCTTTCAAAACACTCCCGAAGGTTGCTCCTGCAATGTGTACGATATTTTCTTTGCCGGGCGTTGTAAACCGTTGCCAGTCCAGCATCCGCAACACGCCGGTCAATACGCCATCTGGCATATCGGAATGCCAGTAATCATGAAAACGCCAGATGACAATCCCGGTCTTTTGTATGAGCTGCTGCTTATACTCCAAAACCTTATCCTGATCCAGCCAGTCAGTATCATCACGATGATTATAAAAAGTGGGCTCATGGGCTATAATGAAATTTGCTCCAAGCGCAGCAGCTTTTTCTATCACTTCAATAGTAGCAAAGGTGGTAGTGACAATACCTTTCAGTACCTGGTCGGGATTGCCGGCTTTTACCGTATCCACAGTATTATCAATAGGTGCAACAGGTATGCTTTTGATAATAATGTCTATTGCTTCCCTGATAGTGATATTTTTTGTATGCGCAAAAGCATTGCCGGGTACAATACCAGCCATGCTTACACCTGCAGTTGCAGCGAGGCTAATAAATTTTCTTCGCGAAACAGGAGAAATATCTTTTGAAGTCATAACGAAGTATTTAACTAAATCAAAATAGTCTTCCGGCAATAATGCAATATATAAAAACAAAGAAACGGAGCCACGAATGTATCTTAATATATTTATTCGTGCATTCTGTACAACAAAAGGAGATATAGCTACAAATGCACGAATAGATGGTCAGTTGAAAAAAACTCATTGGTGCATTCGTGGCTTTGTTGTATTCATAAATCAGTCTGCTTGCGGACCTATGGAATTCGTGGCGTTATTGTACGGAATAGCATTTACCGGCACATTTTCTCAGTTCCTCTCATTTTACATTATTAACGCAGCCCGCAATATATCTTTGCAAAGAACAAAAAAACAGCTTATCACCCAACACCATTAAAACTTAGCGCGTATACACAGCAATTGTACCTGAACATTTTACTAAAAACAGTTTTAATTATGTCAGCAATTTCTTATGCGCTCAGGCACCCGGCAAAACCCATTGTAGTATTTTGCATTTCCATGGTATTTGTTTTTTCGATTTCCTGCAAAAAAGACGATGCCTCTGCTACAGGTGGCAGCAATTCCGCACCTTCTTCCATAGACAGCAGCTATACTTCCGGCACGGCGGAAGGCTCAAGTGAAACCGGCTACAATGAAGACGACCTGGTGAAAAACTCCACTTTCAGCAGTACCATTCTTATTGAATACGGTACTACAGTAAGCATTACAAACCCGTTGGATGGCGCGGGCGTAGCCGTAGCAGTGTCAGGTAATAATGTAGTGATCACTTCTACGGTCAAAGAAGTGTCCTACACTATTTCAGGAACAACGGTAAACGGCTCGTTGAAGATATACAGCGACAATAAATTTAAGCTTGTACTGGATAATGCTAATATAACTAATAATGAAGGCCCGGCTATCAACATACAGTCCTCCAAAAGAGTTTTTGTTGTGCTGGCGGATCAGTCAATCAACACGCTTGCCGATGGTAGTGTATACACCGCTTCGGTAAATGACGAAGATATGAAAGCGGCTTTCTTCAGCGAAGGTCAACTGATATTCAGCGGTAGCGGCAGTCTTACCGTGAAAGGTAATTATAAACATGCGATCTGCAGCGATGATTATATACGTATCATCTCTGGCAACATCACTGTTTCCGGGGCTGTAAAAGACGGCATACATACCAATGAAGCCTTTATTGCAGACGGTGGTACGCTCAGTATCAAAGCAGAAAGTGATGGCATAGAATGCGAAGAAGGATATATTGTCATCAACGATGGTGAGATGACGCTGACTACGGGGGATGATGGGATTGTCGCTTCTTATGATGAAGGAGAGGATGCAAGCATTACTCCATATGTCACTATTAACGGGGGGACTATTAACGTTAACAGCTCGGCAGGAGAAGGCATAGAAAGCAAGTCGGAGCTTACCATCAACAATGGGAATATCAGCGTTACCACAGCAGATGACGGACTGAACGCAGGAACTGCTATTTATATCAACGGCGGGAACATATATGCTTATAGTACCGGCAACGATGCCATGGATTCAAATGGTATCTTCACCATTACCGGAGGCAAAATTGTAGCGGTAGGCGCAAGGGCGCCTGAAGCTTCCATAGATTGCGATGCGAGAACACTTAAGATAACAGGAGGTATAGTCATCGGCATTGCGGGAGCCACCAGCGGCCCCAGTGCCAGCGCTTCAACTGTTCCTTCTGTTATCATGGGCAGCGGCAGTGCAGGGCAGTTGATACATATTGAAACATCCGACGGTACGGAAGCGCTCACTTTTCTTGCACCGATATCTTACAGCACATTGATATTTGCCGGTTCAAAACTAAAACAAAACACGGGCTACACCGTATATACGGGCGGGGAAGTCGCCTCTGGCACTACATTCTACGGGCTTTATACAAGCGGCACCTATAGCGGAGGCACAAGCGTTGCAATTTTTACAACAAACAATATGGTTACCCAGCTTGGAGGGTCAATAAGCAGGGGATAGAGGGATGAGATGAACCGGGAGAATCGCAAAAGGGAGTTTATTGTCAGAAGTGAGACGAGAAACGTGAAAAGTTACAGGACATGAGCTCAGTGTACACCTGAAACTCGAAACCTGTAACACGGAACCTTCTCTCACTTCCCTTTGGCAATGGCAGCTCTTACTTTTTTTACATCCGCAGGAGTAATGGGTTTAGCGTTGTTGCCGAAGCTGTTTCTTACATAAGTAAGCACATCCGAAATTTCCTGGTCATTCAGATGCAGATGCGGAGGCATGGGATTATTGTACGTATCACCGTCAATTTCAATAGGGTCAGTAAGTCCTTTTAATACGATATGTATCATTTGTGCCCTGGGTCCCAATACCCATTTTGTTTTTGCCAAAGGTGGGTTCAGCCCCTGTACACCAAGCCCATCCGCCTGGTGACAACCCAGGCATTCTTTAGCATAGATCGTTTCGCCTCGGTCCATCACTGCTTTGGGAGGCTTGATCTGATCAGGCTCCAGGCTCAGCAATATGAAAAGCAGCGAGGCTATTACCACATTCACGGGGATCAGTCTTCTTCGCATATATAGAATGAGTTATTTTTTATAGGTTATTTTCCAGATATTCCCTTTACGGTCGTCTGATACGTATAGTGCACCATCAGGTCCCTGCGCCAGTCCGCAGGGACGGTAATCCACCCTGCCGGATGCTTTTTTATCATCACCTCCTGCAAACCCGTCGGCAAATATCTCCCAGTTACCACCGGGCTTTCCGTCTTTCATAGGCACAAACGCCACGAAATAACCGGCCTGCGGCTCCGGCGCCCTGTTCCATGATCCGTGGAAAGCTATGAAAGCGCCGTTTTTATATTTTTCAGGAAACTGGTCGCCTGTATAAAACAATAAGGCATTCGGTGCAAGATGCGCCGGAAATGCTACAAGCGGTTTTTCAATTTCACCGCAACGCCCCTGTATTTTTCCGTCACCGCCATATTCGGGGGCCAGCATTTTTTTATCCTGTTTAGGATCAAAATAACAATAAGGCCAACCAAAATCCGAACCCTTTTTAACCAGCAGGAATTCTTCCGCAGGCAGTTCGGCATTATCCTTCACCGTATAATACTGTTCAAACATACGATGCAGGTCGTCGCGGCCATGCTGCATCACATACAGCTCGTTAACGCTACTGTTCCAGTCGAGCCCCACAGTATTTCTTATGCCGGTAGCGTAATGCACGCCGTCATTTATAGTCTGGTTCAGCTTATCTGTTTTAAATTGCCATATACCGCCGGCATAATCAAGAAGCGGACAGGGATCCTGTCCCTTAGAGCCCACTGCCCTGTCCTGCACCTGGCAGGAATTGGAAGGAGCGCCGATATTCACGTAAATATTCCCGGCGTTGTCAAGCGTTATGGATTTGGAATTATGTTGTCCCCTGTCGGTAAGGTCTTTTACAATAGTTTCCGGCTTGTCGGGATCTATCACCTGATTGCCGGCATCCAGCTTATACCGGAATATACTGGTATTAGAAGATGCATAGAGATACCCGTTTTTTATTGCAATACCGGTACCCGGATAGTTGCCAAAGCTGCTGATACGGCCGGCATCCCCGCCTTTCAGCTCCAATATTCCTTTCCCGTCTTTAAGCTTCGAAAGTTTCGCATATATGTCACCGTTACTGTCTACTACAATATGCCTTACGCCACCGAGATTCTCCGCCACCACGGTAGCAGAAAAACCGGAAGGAAGCGTCAGCCCTGCATTATCTCCGGGTGAGGAATGAGTGGTTGTGGTATCTCCGGCCGGTTGATCAGGAAGCTCGCCTGCACAGGCGCATAAAAAATGTGTGGTTGCTAATACAACCACTGTCACTATAGATGAGAAACTTTTCATGTTGTATTGCTTTATGGTGAATAAAATTACAACTATGCCATGAAATCGCTCAAACTGTTAACAAGCGCTTTGTTTTCATCGGGTGTGCCTACTGTTATGCGAAGGCATCCTTCACACAACTGAACATTGCTCCTGTCTCTTACCACAATACCTTTAGAGAGCAGGTATTGGTACGTTTTTTTGGCATCGGCAACTTTCACCAGGATAAAATTTGCCTCTGAGGGATGGATTTTTTCTACCTGAGGCAGGGCTGATAAGGCTGTTGCCAGTGCTTCCCTCTCCGCAACCAGCGTTTGTATCATTCCATTCACCTCTTCCACACGATCGAGTGCGTGCAATACGATATCCTGTGTTGCCTGACCGATATTGTAAGGAGGTTTTATCTTGTTATAGATATCAATGATAGTTTTATCCGCAAAAGCCATACCCAGCCGGAGCCCGGCGAGCCCCCAGGCTTTGGAAAGGGTTTGTAATACCACCAGGTTAGGATATTCCGCCAGTTCCTGGATAAATGACCGGTGGCGTGAGAAGTTGATATATGCTTCATCAATCACGACTATACCGGGGAAATTATTCAACACCGTTTCAATATCTTCCCTGTGCAGCGCATTAGCTGTGGGATTGTTGGGAGAGCACAGCCAGATAATCTTGGTAAAATCATCAGCCAGGTTTTCCATGTGTACAAGATCAAGCTGGAAATCCTCCAGCAGGGGCGCTTTGCGCACTTCGATATCATTGATATCCGCGCTCACCTGGTACATGCCATAGGTAGGCGGGCAGATGATCACATTGTCTTTACCAGGGTTGCAAAATGCGCGGTAGATAATATCAATACACTCATCGCTGCCATTGCCGAGAAAAATATTATCAACAGGCACTTTCTTTATGAAAGATAACTTCTCCTTGATCTTCATTTGCAGGGGATCAGGATAGCGGTTATACGCAGGGCGGAAAACGCTGTCGCCTTCTCCCAAAGGAGAGCCGAGGCTGTTCTCGTTGGCATCCAGAAATATGTTTGCTTCGCCTTTAAACTCATCTCTTGCAGAAGCATACGGAACGAGTTTTTTTATATTTTCTCTTACAAGATCGTTGATATTGAAATGCATAGTTGTTGTTTTAGGTATCAGGTATCAGCTCTGAGGTATCAGGTATCAGGCACACTTACCACTTACTACTTATCACTTATCACTTATTTCCCCATCCTCACTCTCACCGCATTGGCATGTGCCTCCAGTCCTTCTGCTTCTGCCATGCGGATAATGACAGGAGCTATCCCTGAAAGACCGCCGCGGGTGAGTTTCTGGTAAGTGATCTTTTTTACAAAGCTATCCACACTTACTCCACTATAGGCACGCGCATAGCCGTTAGTGGGCAGTGTATGATTGGTGCCGCTGGCATAGTCGCCGGCGCTTTCGGGGGAATAATTGCCGAGGAAAACCGAGCCTGCATTCACAATTTTTTCGGCAACCGCTTCATCATTTACACAACTGATGATCAGGTGTTCCGGCGCATAGGCGTTAACGATAGCTACGGCTTCCTGTATATCTTTTACGATAATAACCTTGCTGTGCTGCAAAGCTCCTTCCACGATCTGCTTCCTCGGTAAAGCAAGGGTCTGTGTCTCTATGGCTTTCATCACTTCCGGAGCCAGCTTTGCAGAAGTAGTGACCAGCAGCACCTGGCTGTCGGGACCATGCTCTGCCTGGGACAACAGATCAGCGGCTATATAACCAGAGTTAGCAGTTTCGTCTGCCAGCACGCATACTTCGCTCGGTCCTGCAGGCATATCTATCGCAACTCCGTCGCGCTGCACCAGTTGCTTGGCGCAGGTGACATACTGGTTACCGGGTCCGAATATTTTGAACACTGCCGGTATACTTTCCGTGCCATATGCCATTGCAGCGATGGCCTGTGCCCCCCCCGCTTTGAAGATGCGGGTAATGCCCGCCTGTTGCGCCGCAAATAAAATAGCAGGATGTATCCTCCCTTCCCTGCCGGGCGGCGTTGTCAGTATGATCTCCCTGCAGCCTGCAATAGCTGCCGGTATACCCAGCATGAGCACCGTAGAGAAAAGCGGCGCTGAACCTCCCGGGATATATAATCCTACTTTTTCGATGCCAACGCTTTTGCGCCAGCAGGTCACTCCCGGCATGGTCTCCACTTTTTCCGGCGATTGCAATTGCCTGCTATGAAAAAGATGAATATTTTGTTTTGCCTGTATAATCGCCGCTTTCAGATCATCGCCCAGCAGGCTTTCCGCTTCTTCTGTTTCTCCGGGCATCACCTGCATTTCTGTAAGCGCTACTTTATCAAAACGGGTGGTAAATTCCAGCAAAGCTTTATCGCCGTTCTCTTTCACCGCATTCAATACCGGCAGCACAACCGACTCCAGCGACCGGCTGTCAAATGCCGGGCGCTTTAGCAATGCATCCCAGTCGCTTCTCTGTGGGTTGGAAATAATGTTCATGTCGGGATCAATGATTTTATCAGTTTACAAACTACGTGAGACGTGAAACCTGCCTGCCGGTGAGGCAGGGGTGAGAAGTGAGATCTCACGTCTCACCTTTCACGATCAATACAGCACCACAATGCATCGTTACATCACCATCTTCTCTATAGGCACCACCAGTATTCCCTGCGCACCGGCATCCTTAAGCTGCTCTATCTTATCCCAGAACTCATCTTCACTGAGCACGCTGTGCACGGAGCTCCATCCTTTATCCGCAAGCGGCAGTACAGTCGGGCTTTTCATGCCCGGCAGCAGCCCTATGATCTCATTGAGCTTATCGTTGGGAGCATTGAGCAGTATATACTTGTTATTTTTGGCTTTTTTAACGGCGTGTACCCTGAACAGCAATTTATCCAGCAACTGTTGCTGCGCTTTGTTAAGCTGCCTGTTCCTGATGAGAATGGCTTCCGATTGAAGAATGGTCTCCACTTCTTTCAGACCATTGGTAAGCAGTGTAGAGCCGCTGCTTACAAGATCGCATATCGCATCTGCGAGGCCAATACCCGGCGCTATTTCCACTGAGCCGCTGATCTCATGGATATCAGCTTTCACTTTATTCTTAGAAAGGAATTGCCCGGTAAGGTAAGGATAGCTGGTAGCGATGCGTTTACCTTCCAGTGATTGGATATTACTATATTCCTCACCTCTCGCTACTGCAAAGCTAAGCCTGCATTTCCCGAAGCCCAGCTTTTCCACTACATCAACGGATTTATTTTTTTCATATACAACATTCTCACCAACGATACCGATATCAGCCACGGCATCTTCCACGTACTGCGGTATATCATCATCTCTCAAAAAGAATACCTGCAGGGGAAAATTACCCGCTTCCGTTTTCAGCTTGTTAGCGCCGTTGGAAATGCCGATGCCGCACTCTTTTAGAAGCCTCATGGAATCCTCGTGCAACCGTCCTGATTTTTGTACTGCCAGTTTAAGCATGATCTGTTATTTGGTATTAAATAAAAAAGACCTACCGGGTGGTAAGCCTTTTAAATGATATATTATGCATATACACACCCCCGGCTCACCCTTTGGGTAAGGTATGATGGTGGTGATGTGTATATATATTCATTCTCCTGATTTTCGGGCGCAAAAATAAGCAACGGAAT
>MKWG01000011.1:218793-334924 GCA_001899685.1 Sphingobacteriales bacterium 44-15 | reverse complement strand
GCGAAACGATAAAAGTGAAACAGCAAACGATAGACTCCTATTCAACGTTGTATATCCCGCCTTGTATGGTTTCTCAACGCGTTGTCTTTGAATATTCATCAAGGATCTCCTTTTCTTTTTTAGTAAGGCTGTTCATGCCTTTCTGGTGGATTTTTTCCAGTATCTGGTCCACCTTTTTCTGCATGTCTATCTTTTGAGTATTGTACCGGTCTTCAATAGTATAGGAGCGGCTATGTCTTTTGTAAAAAAGATTATCTACAAAAAGATAATGGGGCATTTTGATGATGATATAGATAAATACAATACAAGGAATGAGAATGACAAGGATAGGGAAATAATTGTATGCCAGCACTGAAGGCTCCAGCAATATCGCGATCAGCATACCCGCCACGGCAGCGCCGAGATGCGCCTCATGACCAATATTATTGCTGCGGGAACGGATGCCGTATACGGAGTAGAGTATAAATGCCAGTCCGAATATCCAGGCGGGAAAAGCTACAGGCAAAAACAATAACCCGATATTAAAGCCGGGAAAAAGTGCAATGGAAGCAAAGATGATACCGCTGACCGCCCCTGAAGCGCCGACAGAACTGTAGTCGCTATCTTTTTTATGCAATACCAGTGAAAAAAGATTCCCGGCAATAAGGCTCCCAAAATAAATCAGCAGGTAAGAAAATACCTCCAACTGCCCCGCCAGGCTGGTGCTGAAGAGATACAGGGAGATCATATTAAAGATGAGGTGCGTCCAGTTGACATGCAGGAAGCCGGAAGTGACCAGGCGGTCGTATTGCCTGTACACAATAACTTTTTCCACCTCAAATGCATAGCGGTTGTAAAATTCACTGTCTTTAAATCCCCGGTAAGAAACGTATATATTCGCCGCGATGATCAACAGGCTGAGTATCTCTGTAATTGTCATAATAGGCTATTGCTGCGTGAAAAGTGAATAGTGAATATCACTATTGTCCTTTCGCTTTATCCTCTCACGTCTCACTTTTCACGATACCATACAGGCATTTGATTGAGCTGCTACCATTGTATTCCCAACAGTACGATCCTTACAAATGTAAGGATTAGTTCATGGAAGAACATATCTCCCAAGGGTTTCCAACCTTAGAAAGGCTGGAAACCCTATGGCTGTGTTCAATAGTTGTTCAGCAGTTGAACGGAGCGTCGCCACTATCGCCTCACCGGAGCGGCGGAGCCGGGACAATAAAGTGAGACGAGAAAGGTGAAACGTGAGGCGTAAAAGGTGAGATGGCAGAAATAGTACAGATGCACAGATCAAATCTGCGTATCTGCGACTAAAAAATATGAGATATGTCTCATATTTTGCTGTTATCCAACTCAGTTAATTTAAATGCCATTTCAATCTTACTATTCCCTGATCAGCCATATATCAGAGATCTTCGAGTGTTTTCGCCAGTTGAGGCCGGACTCTTCGGGTTCATCAAAACTAACCGAGATCTTCCCGTCGCCGGTGGCGCTTAATGGTATGATCCATTCCTTGAAACCATCTCCATCTTTATTATAAATAACAGGCGATAATCTTTGACCATCAACACATAATAAAGCATCCCCTTGTCCGCAAACCTGTATTTTGTAACGACCATTGGGATCCAGATCAGTATACTGCAGTCGCGGACTTCTTTGAAAGGTCTGGAAGGATAACCTCTGGCGGCTCCTGCCATCGTCCCACCACGCAATATCGGTAGCATCATCAGAAATAGTCTCAACCCGGGGACCTTTGCTCACGCTTGAAACATCATCATAGTAACTGCCCGGGCCGGGGTGCTCCCAGTGGCTGATCTGTTGTACCCGTTTGTAGGCTGCAGTTCTATCAGCCATTGCTTTGATCTTTTTAAACTCATCTGCCAGCCACCACCTGTTGTTAAGCGGGTAGTCCACAAAATCAAGCACTGCGCCTCTTTCATAGCCGCGGGCCTTGTAAAGCGGCACACTGGTTTGCAGCCCTATGGACTTATAAAGCGCTTCACAGAGATCGCCGATCTTTTTACGAAGTTCAGGCGATACCGGTGATCTGTCAGCCCGGTTTACCACGCTCAATGCGCTATCCATTACAGCGGAAAGATCAGCAGGGGCTGCTGAAGCGAGCAAAGTGTTGGCTGTTTGCTCCAGTCCCTGTTCATATATCAGCCTTCTTCTTGTATAAGTATCATAATATGCCCGCAACAGGAGCATCTGCCAGCGCCAGTTGCCTGAGAGTTCCGGATGCTGTTTCTCAAGTGTGGTCCAGAAAGAAAAAGCCGCTTCTACCCCACCATTTTCCGCAAGCGGTCCGTTCCAGTTCTGCTCCAGCGCTGCTATACCAGCGGCTACGTTTTTTTCAAACCCAGCCCCGAAAAAGAACCGTGCATATTCTTCCAGTACTTCGTTGACATCCTTGCCGGGATCCCAGGCGCCTATGCTCCAAACTACTTTATTAATATCGTCATGGCAACCGTCTGAATAAGATACAAAGCCATCGGTAAACGGCGCATAAGTCTGCTGTATCCTGGAAAAAGCAAAGGGGCGCGGGTTGACAGATTCCCTTCCCAGGGTGAGCGCATAAGCCTGGTCCCAGCGGGCTACCGGAAATTCGCAGCGAACGGAATGTGTAATATCAGGATATTCCCTGTGCTTATACTTTGCAGGCAGGCGGTAACGCGTCTGCGCTATCGGCGGGCTGCCGGGACCAGATACCACGCCTTCCAGCCAGGCGGGCTGATACCTGCGCAGGTACTGGTAGAAATAATCCACCTGCTCTTCACTGAAACCCTGGAGCGATATCCAGATCTTTGCATTGGGGTGATATTTCACCAGCCTGTCGTGCAGGTCTTTCAGGAAAGGCATTACTTCAGCAGGATGGTTATCGCCTGGGTCGCCGCCTGGAAAGAAGATATGATCAAGCCGCGGGCAGGCTTTGTAAAAAGCCTCATGCATATCCAGCTCCGCCTGTCGTTTAGCCTTATCCGTGAGATCAAAAGTAGCGGGTGTCCATACCCAGTAATCCATATCATAAGCCTGGCATATTTCGCTGATCTTTACCCGCATGGCTGCGGCGGAGATGGTAAAATGCGGGCTTGGATTGTCATCTTCATGAAAGGGAATGCCTTCAATGGCATTAGTACCGAAAATAGCAAGGTCGCGGATATACTGCTCAAACTGGGCCGGCGTCCAGGCATCATAGGAATTAGCGGTATTCCTGTAGCCCAACTGATGACCCCGTATGGGATAGGCGGGCGAAGAAGTCATATCTGCAGGTGCATCTAACTGAAGCGTGCGCTTAGTCATCTGCAGGTTGCGCAATAGCCAGCCGGCGCCAAACAATACACCACGGCTGTCAGCACCTATGATCCAGGTAATGCTGCCGCGGGCAGCAGATTGTGTAACAACACGGAACCCTTCGGGCTTATACATAGCGCTGCCCTTATCTGCAACAACCGGAACAGCTATACCATCCAGCTCCGCATCCGAAGCGAGCGCGATGGCTATAACAGGAGTATTCTTTGCGGGCCAGTGACCTGCCTGCTTTAGCTGAATGCCTGTCCGCCTGCTTATTTCTTCACGAAGCACTTTCTCTACGGTCTGGTGCATGGGAGAAGGCACGGATGCAGAGATCATGGTTACAGCGTCTTTGAGCTGCACCTGCTGCGCAGATACATATTTGAGCGGACAGAGACTACACGATAGTATTGATATTAAAACAAAGGCACGTACCCTGTATATCCCGGCAGTAAGATTATTTGCTGACATAAGGTTATGAAATAGTATTGCTGTGAAACAAAATATTTTCATACCTATGAGCAATAAACATTTAGAACATACCTACTTATTGGTGTATAAATTCAGATGGCAGGCAGCGCTATTCCATCTGTGAATAGGCAATGGTGAATGGTGAATTCACTATTGCCTATTCACCATTCACCTATGATCACTCGCATCACGCCCCCATGGTTTCATCCTGCTTTTCTACCGAGGCTTTAAGCCGTTGCACCAAAGCATTAAATGCTTCCCGGTTCAATACGCCGTCTTTGTCTTCAAAATGGCGCACCAGGTAATATTTATCATTTTTACCGCTGTCGCCGGCAAGCCACAGAGCTTCCAGGTTGAGCGCAGGAAACCTCAGCAGGCGAAGCTCACTGCCGTCATCGGCGCCGGTTTCCGCACGCCTGAGCTGTTCGATTCCATTTTCAACGTTATTTAAATAGGCACTGTCAGTGCTTACCTGCTGTACCTCTGGCTGGTTTTCATTGGCAGACAGATCATAGATCGCTACCGGTTTTGCGGCATCAAGCTCAATCACGCGCACTGCAGAAGGTTGTTTCGGCACATTTATTCCTTTATCAATATCTTTTAATGATACAGTAAAGACATGATGCGGCATGCTCAGATCAAGCTGATCTAATTTTTTTTCTACGTTCAGCCCCGGCAGTTGTACTTTAAGCAATGGCCTGATCTGCGGAATGGGGATCAGCAGCTTTTCGTACAATAGCAGATCCAAAAATCTCATATAGGAATATTTTTTAGTGATATAACTATGTGTCCAGCTACCGCTTCCCTGGTAATTATTAGAGAACTGGTCTACTGTCAATACGCTCTTCCCGTAAATAGGGTCGTCAATATGAAAATAATGCGTGAGCCCTATTCGCGATACCCCGTGAATTGCCATAAAATGGCCGCCTCCGCCGTTCCATCCTATACGTGTTCCCACTACCAACCCTTTATCTATTTCCGCTTTTACTGCGTCCCAGGTCATGGTGCCGCTGCTCATGGATACATAATTGTGTGTGCAGTCAAGCGCCTTGTCTAAATACCATGCCACATTGCAACCGGACGGCGTGGGAGTATTGCAGCAGGAAAGCCCTTGTTCGTGTGAAGCAATTTTGCACTGCGACCAGGGGTTTAAAAACTTAGCATAGAAATGAGAGACGCTGTCTGCTGTGGCCGCCCAGCACCAGTTTGATTTTAGCTGCGCTTCCATATTGAAGTTAAGCACTTTGCTATAATACAGCCAGCTAAAAACACTTTGTTCCAGTTCGTATGGAACATCAATCCTTAAATTGTTGAGATTTGTAAAGTCCATAAATACAGTATTAAAGGTTATTCAAACAATAAGGCTTCATCACAACAGATACCGCATTAAGGAACAGGTTTCACAGATATTGCGAAAGTACAGGGCGCGCAGCCCTGCATTAATATATACTATACCGGTAAAATGTTACCCACTGACGAGACTATATTTTATTCCTGCACGGGAGCTGCCCGAACCATATTATATACCCCATGCAGAAAGCGCCGGTTACAAAAGCAAAACGCTCTTACACGTCATTTCGATCCCGCCTTCATACTGTCTTGATCTAAATGTATGTTACGGCGGGAGAGAAATCTGTTGGGCAATAGTCCGTATGTTGAGCCTTAGTACAATCCCGGCAGATTTCTCCTTCGCGTAAGCGTCATTTAACTATGGAGATTGTGCTGCTCAGTCGAAATACGTGCAAGGGGTAAATGATTTTGTAACTTTCGCGATAATTCAATTTACAAATAATCCATTCTCCCGCAGAAGTTCCATGGGTATATCCCATGTTTTGCAGGCGCGCCTGCCGGGCTAATTTAAGCGGCTTTAATCAGGCAACTGGTACTGCTGAAAAAAATCCCACAGGAGGTCATTGGCTTTAATAGCTGTAGAGGGAGTATCGGCCATCCCGCTGCCAGGCAACCCGCCCGGCCATGCGTGCCCGCCGTCCTGAGTAAGATACAATTGAATGTTCGCACCATTATCACAGCTACTCCATTGGGTGAAGGTGTAGTTGTCGTTGCTTCTAATTACCTGGGCAATATTGGTGCATCGTGAAAAAGAGGAAAATACATTCAGCACGGAATCAACAGGCGGCAGGTGCAGGTTAACGGTACCAATGCCGCCACCCTGCCCTCCGGAGTAAGGTACATGCTCATCTTTTACCGAATGCATGTGCAGCACCGGCATGGGATGAGCGGGGCTGCACGGTTCTGTCGTCACCATCGTACAGGCATTCACCGCTATCGCTGCGATCTTGTCTGCAAGCTCACAGGCGAGACGGTAACACATCATGCCACCGTTGGAATGCCCTGTGGCATATACTTTCCGGGGGTTGACCTTATATTTTGCCAAAAGGGTACTAATAAGCTGCCTGATGAAATGTACATCATCAATATTATCAGCCGCGGCATAATCGCAGCATGTGCCTGCATTCCATGTCTGGGCTTTGAGCACGCCGTCACTTTTCACGCCATTGGGATATACTACTATGAAGCCGGCGGCATTTGCTTTTTGCGTGAGTAAAGAGGATGATTCAAATTGTGTTGCGCTCCCGCCACCGCCGTGCAGGGCTATCACCAATGAAAAGTTATCTCCTGAATAATAACCCGGCGGTAAATTAAGCAGGTATGATCTTTCAAGCCCGTCAACCTTTATACTGTCTGTAAATCTGAATTCTCCCGCATCCGGATCAGAAGGTGAGTTGTCTTTTGTACACCCTCCTAAAAAGACCAGCAGCCCAGGCAATAAGATTGTGCTGAAAACCACTTTAAGTACCATGATACCTGATTATTGCAGCTATAACGCGAAATTGATTTCCGGTATTATGGTACTTAAAGACTTCCAGACAGTCCTATGGTTTAATCGCGGTCAGGTTTTATGTTGAGCTAAATACAATATATGCGGCTCGCAAACTCAACACTATCTCTCATCAAAACAGATGGTACTGTTTTCGCGGTACGCTTTTGATAATATCCTGTAAGGCTTCTTCAAGATGAGGAAAGCTGAACCTGAAACCGGTTGCAGTGATCTTTGTTGGGATCACCCAACGGCTTTTCAGTACTAATTCCGTCTCTGTACCTATAAGAGGCGCTCCAAGTTTCAGCAGCCATGCAGGAGCAGGCAAACCAAACTTATGCCCGGTGACCTTGCGTAAAGTTGACATAAATACTTCATTGGTCACGGGGTGAGGTGCACAACAATTATAAGTACCTGTTATCTCCGGGTGGCTTTCTATCCATGCTATCATCCTGCAGGTATCTGTAATATGTACCCAGCTATACATTTGCCTGCCATTCCCCTGCCTGCCGCCCAGCCCGGATTTGAGCAGGTTGAAATACGGGATCAACACGCCTCCGGCTCCCAGCGTGATAGCCATGCGCAATGCCACTTTTCTTGTAGCCGGAGTGTTTTCCGCATACAATGCAGCTTCCCATTTTCTGCATACCTGTACAGAAAAATCATTATGATATTCACCGGTATATTCATCCTGCGGGTGGTCAGCAGCATGACGGTATATAGTTGCAGAGGAAGCATTTATCCAAAGCAGTGGCGGATTTTTGCATTGCCTGATGGCTTCGCCGATAGCATGAACGGAATTGGTTCGGCTGTCGAAAATTTCCTTTTTGTTTTTAGTAGTATACCTGCAGTTCACGGTCTTGCCTGCCATATTGATGATGATATCGGCGCCGTTAAGCGCTTCAGACCAATCGCCCAGGGTCTTTCCGTCCCATTTGATATACCTGACATTTTCAATAACTTCCGGGGAGAGGGTATGAAAATGATTACGGTTATTGGCGGCGCTGGGTGCTGCACGTGTGAGTATAATAATGCTGTTGTCTTTCCCAAAATAGTTGGTCATTGCTTCTCCTATGAACCCTGTACCTCCGGCAATGACGATTGTTTTATTTTTCATATTTTCAGAATTTATTGAAAATATAGTACTTAAGAAAAGCCGGAAGATCCGGCTTTTAACAGGTATAAGGGGAATATGGCTACCTGAATATTTTAATAAGGTTACTGATAAACCAGTTTTCTTCAGCTTTGATAAGCGTTTCAAGGGTCTTGTCGGCCTGCAGCCCGAGCTTTTTTATTCCTGTCACCACCTCCGTAAATGCCTTCATCTCCCTGTCTCGTTTATCCCCTTCCGTTTGCTCCAGCTTTTCCATTAGCTGAAGTATCGGCTCCAGCTCTCTTTTTTTCCGTTCTTTAACAATCTGCCTTACTACTTTCCATATATCTTTTTCCGCGGTAAAATACTCCTTTCTTTCTCCGGCAATGATCACCCGTTCGGCCAACCCCCAGCCAATCAGATCCCGGATATTCATATTGGCGTTCCCCCTGCTGATATTTAGTGCCTCCATCATATCATCCTGGGTGAGCGGGTCGGGACTTATTAACAATAACGCATGAATCTGAGCCATAGTGCGGTTGATCCCCCAGTTTGTACCAAACGCACCCCAGCCCATAATGAACTGCCGCTTCGCTTCTTCCAGATTCATGATTCAAAGCTAATAATTATTTTTAAATTTTCAAATATTTCTGAAAATTTATTTAAATGAAGTGGAAATGGCGGCAGGTTACAGGATCTGTCGTTTGACGTTTGTCGTTTCCCGTATTGTATAGTCAGTTTTCGGATGCTTTTCTACTTCCTTTTAGGAAGGTCGGGAAGGAGCACTCTAATCCCTGCTGAAATACAACAGCCTGCTTTTCAACTGATCCCAGAACTGGCGTACTTTGCCCGGATTTTGTTTCCATTTGTTGAATTCTTCTTCTGCCTGTTTCCTTCTCAATTCATTTATTTCGTGCATTACATCAGCCTGCAATTGCTTGTCGGTAGATATTGCCGTCTCATAAAATGCAGCTTCTACTTCTTTTATTGCTGCTCTTTCAGCCTGCCAGTTGAGCTTCTTTTGCTGCACGGCATCCTGCACTTTTTCTTCATAAAGCCCTGAGGGCATCATCAGCTTGGTGAGCAAAGGCATCAGCTCTATCATCATAATGAGCATGATCACCAGCCGGTAGCGATATTTAACAGGTGGGTGCACCAGCATAAGATCATCCAGTGTTTCTATCCGGGTAAGAAACCCGTCTGACAGCCCTTTATCAAATTCGGCTATGCGTTGCTGTATGGTTGCTTCCGTAATTCTTTCTCTTGCTAGAGCGCTGTCAAGTGCAGGTTGCACACTGCGCTTCCAGGTAATAAGATCTTCTTCAGCCTTCAGGTAAGCCATTTTTTTCACTCTGGCTATAGTGTATTCTCCTATTTTACCCGAACCGCCTGTGCCGTCAGTTTCCCTTATATAGGCATTTTTAAGGTCAAGTATTTCCTGCTCTTTCACTTTCTGATCACTGCGGATACGGTCAATTTCTGCTTTCGCCTGCTGCAGCACCACGGCATTTTCATCCCTTACCTGTTTTGTGTAGGCGGTAATCTTCTTTTCTTTCACCACCGGCAGATGGGCATCTATATCTTTTTCAAAAAGCATCAGCACAACGGGCTGCGAAATGAAGAACCCGATAGTAAGCGCCAGCAGCAGGCGTAGCGAAAGGGACAGCCATTTGTTTTTTCCGCCGTTGCTGTTCAGTCCCGCTATCAATCCCCTGTCAATGGTAAGAATGACGAAGCCAAAGAAAAGCGCTGCGGGCAGTATGATAAGTATATCATCAAACAAAGTAGAAAAAAAGTAGCCCCAGGCCAGTGTGGCAAACAACCATGTTGCCATGACGGTATAGCCTATCACACCATAGCGGAAACGGTCCGGTCCGCATGTTTTCATCAACGAAGAGTCTGCAGCCGCCATCCACCAAAGCACTTTATCCCATTGCGAAGCCTGCTCATCAGGGATTGATGGCGAGGCGGACAAAGTATTAGCCGGCTGTTGATCTGATTTGTAGTTCATGTTGCTGAGGGTATAAAAGTGATAAAGGTAGTTTTTTACATTGCCCACTCCCTATGCCAATGCTCCTTTCCGGATCGTCTTTGGCGCCAGGAATACACGCTGTTATAAACACCAAAATAAGTGTGTTCAGTATTGCAGGAAATGTTAATTTTTGTCTATGGTTGCTCCAACAGTAAAGCAACCACACCCACTGATACAGTAAAATGCGGATGAATACCAGGCGGCTTATAATACTCCTTTGGTGCTCGGCAGGTAATTGCTCATCGGGTCGCGCTTTACCGCCATGCGAAGCGCTTTGGCAAAAGCCTTGAATATAGCTTCGATCTTATGATGCTCATTATCGCCATTGCATTCAATATTCAGGTTGCATTTGGCAGCGTCTGAAAAAGACTTGAAAAAATGAAAGAACATTTCGGTAGGCACCTCTCCTATCTTCTCCCGCTTAAATTCAGCATTCCATACTATCCAGTTGCGGCCTCCCATATCCACCAGCACTTTGGCATCCGCTTCATCCATCGGTAGCGCAAAACCATAGCGCTCCATTCCTGTTTTATCTGCCAGCGCTTTGGCAAAAGCTTCTCCCAACGCTATACCGGTATCTTCAATAGTATGATGCTCATCAATATGCAGATCGCCTTTGGTATGAATTTTCAAATCCATTTTGCCATGACGGGCCACCTGCTCCAGCATGTGATCAAAAAAACCGAGACCGGTAGCAATATCTGCCTTGCCGCTGCCATCCACATTCAGCGCTATGCTCACCTGCGTTTCATTAGTATTGCGCTGGTGGTTCACTTTGCGCAGCCCCAGTTTCAGGAAAGAATATATATCCTTCCATTCAACAGATTCTAATACAATAGTATCCTGAAGCTCTGCTGCCTTATCAGAAATTTCGGCAGCGCCTAAAGAAGCATCACTGTTCAGCCAGATGGCTTTACAACCCAGGTTCTTCGCTAACTGCACGTCAGTGATCCTGTCGCCGATCACAAAGGAATTAGGCAGGTCATAGTCCGGGTTGTTCAGATATGCTGTCAGCATTCCAGTGCCGGGCTTACGGGTGGGAGCATTTTCATGAGGATAAGTTTTGTCAATAAAAACGGCGTTGAAAAAAATATCTTCACCTTCCAGGCTTTTCATCACCAGGTTGTGCAGCGGCCAAAAAGTATCTTCCGGAAAAGCAGGTGTTCCCAGTCCATCCTGGTTAGTGATCATTACCAGCTCATAATCCAGCTCGCGTGCTATCCTGGTCATATATTCAAACATATGCGGGTAAAAAGTCAGCTTCTCAAAAGAGTCGAGCTGGTAGGTTGGAGGAGCTTCATTGATTAAAGTACCATCCCTGTCAATAAACAAAACACGTTTAGCCATACTGTTGGATAATCTTCAGGTTAAAGGGCAAATATATCATTATGAACAATATTAAAATGTTTTTTTACAACCAATCTTCATCTTCAAGTTTAAAAATATCATCAGCTTTACAATTAAGTATACAGGCAATTTTAAAGGCTAATGTAGCGGAAGGAACAAATTTTCCTGCTTCAATAGCTATGATGGTCTGTCGCGCCACTTTCACTTTTTCTGCCAGCTCTGCCTGGGTCAGATTATGCCTTGCGCGCTCAACTTTTATCAGATTTTTCATTGCTCTTCATTTGACGTTGCCTGATGTTTCAGATAATGAAAGCTTACCGTAGCGATAATGAGTGTGAGCGCTAAAAACTGATACGCAGAAACAGAAAGGATCATACCGCGCTCCCGTTCAAAACGCCAATTGAGAAAAAGATAATTAAAAAGATGAGTAATAGAAAACGCTACAATAATGGCCCATGTCAATGCTCTGAACTTCAGTCCATGTATCATTTCATCATCTGTTTTTTCTTTCGAAAAAAATATAAAAACAAATCCCCAGCTAAGTCCGATAGCCAGTTCATTTAAATCAAAAATTCCCCTCTTATGATACCGCAGAAAAAAGCTTATAACTCCTGCAACGATTATTACTACTCCCAGGATCTTTGTCCAATAGGAATAAGGAAAAGAGCTTTTCTGCATAAAATGTAATTTTTAATTTACCAAATGTAATGAATACATTACATTTTATCAAATAAACAGTTATATTTTTATCTTAACCTGGCTATATTTCGTGAGATGAAACACGGTGATGAGAGAAAAGAAAGCTATCCCAAAGAGAAGGAGATTGTTGCACAGCTCTCGTTGTTTGAAGGTTAATTATGAATTGCGGGAAACTACCAACAGCAATACGATCATTATGGGGTTCGGCAGCACAGAACACTTATACATGCAATTTTTTGTAAAAAACTGGAATACGCCCCTGCCCCGTAACCCGTAAAATGTTTTTAAAAGTTGTGCTGTTTTTTAGTATCTTAGGGTCATACCAGTCCTGTTTTGCCACCTCTAAAAGCAGGCTAAGTGTTATTCATTATCTTATATTTTAACCCCAATATTCTTCTTCCGTACTGTTACCACTCCTGATTCCGGATTCCTCAACTAGCTCACGCATGAAAACAAGGCAATCAGTTACTGTACCCCTTTGGAGAGCCCGTTTATCCAATAGGAGCGGATCCGTTTCAGGGTCCGCTTTTTTTATAGACCAGGGCAATATATTTACCGGTCAATCCCTCCGCCTAACGCTGCTGGAACCGCTGCTCCTGATATTTTTTACCACAGCATTACCCCTGTAATACACATCACTTGAGCCACTGGCTATTACATTAACTTCTTTATTGATAGTGAGCTGTATATCTGAAGCCCCCGAAGCATTGGCTTCACAGTAATCAGTGATTAGGTCGTAGCCCTTTACATCACTTGCGCCGCTTACATTAATGTTCACCTTATCCGCTCTCCCGCTGATCTGTGAGTCTGAGCTGCCGCTCTGATTAAGCGAAAGTTCCGCTACATCTACAGCTCCTTTAAAATCGCTGGAACCGGAAAGGGTAAGATCCAGCGACTCCACTTTTATCACACCATTGGCATAAATATCAGATGACCCTGAAGCGCTGAGCCTGCTGATATTTTTGAACGACACATAAGCTTTCAGCTTCTTGTCACCGGCATTCCAGTTAAATCCTTTTCCGTCAAAATAAATGTTCAGTATCCCGTTTTTTACTTCCGTCACTATCTTTTCCCTGTATTTTACATCAGCGGCGCTCACCACCACAACTTCTTCATCCGACTGTGAAAGATACAGGTCAATAGCTCCCGAAACAGCAATACCGGTAAAAGATGAACCGATATTGCGCGGCCGGGCATTATTATCGTGCACAAATACCTTATCATCCTGGGCGTATACAGAAGCAAAAGCTGTAACCCCTAAAACAAGTGCTATTATCTTTCTCATAATAATGCTGTTTTTTATGCCGTAATGCAGCAATAATTATACGGTCGGAGTGCCGGAAAGTTACAGGATTTGGAAGATAATTTAATTCTCCTTTAACTTTGTGCTTACAAACAACCGCGGTTAAAGTTTGTTTTAACCTCAGTGATTCCCGGGGTGCTGCCCGATTTAATATCGGGGGCTGAGATCAAACCCGTAGAACCTGATCAGGATAATACCTGCGCAGGGAAGGATGAGTCCTCACCTCTCTCCTTTCCTGTTTTTGTACACCTGGTTCCGGCAAGTGAGTGCATGCAAAACTGATATGCACGCCGTAACCTACAACAAAAACAGAATGAAAAAAATGATGATGGCCGCAATGGCTTTAGCCTTGCATACAATTCTCCCTGCACAATCTTCTGTGCATGGGAATGTGAAAGATAAGTCTACCGGTGCTCCGGTCGTCAATGCTACCGTAACACTTCCGGGTAATACAGCCACTATTACTGATGAGAACGGCAATTTCAGCTTTTCCCATATCAAAGCAGCCGGTTATAATGTGCTGGTCACTGCGGTGGGCTATAAGGATGCTGTGACAGCAATCAATTCCAATTCCAGCCGGCCGGTAACCATCCTGCTGGAAAGAATACCTTTATTACTGCAGCCTGTGGAAATAAAAGGCGTGAGAGCAGGTGAAAAAGCTCCTTTTGCAAAAAGCAGCTTATCAAAGCTCCAGATCGAAAAGCTCAATCTCGGTCAGGACCTTCCTTTTGTATTGAATCAGTTGCCTTCTGTTACTATAAATTCAGATGCAGGGAATGGTGTTGGATACACCGCCTTTCGTATCAGGGGCAGTGATGCAACAAGGATCAACGTCACTCTTAATGGCATCCCATACAACGATGCCGAATCGCAGGGAAGCTTTTTTGTTGACCTGCCGGACTTTGTATCTTCAGTAAGCAGCATCCAGGTGCAGCGGGGCGTGGGCACCAGCAGCAATGGTGCAGGAGCTTTCGGAGCTACTATCAATATGAGCACCAATGAATTTAATGAGAATCCTTATGCAGAAAGCAGCAATGCTTTCGGGTCTTTTAACACATGGAAACATAACATCAAAGCAGGGACAGGGTTGATTGACGGGCATTTTACCGTTGATGCCAGGCTTTCCTCCATTACCAGCGACGGCTATATAGACCGTGCTTCCAGCGACCTGAAATCCTACTATTTCTCTACCGCATATTTTGCAGGCAGATCTTCAGTGAGGTTCAATACGTTTTCCGGGAAAGAAAAAACCTACCAGGCATGGAACGGAGTACCGGAAGATAAGCTGGCGACCGACCGCACTTACAATTCCGCGGGCACAGAAAAACCCGGGGAACCTTACGATAATGAAACGGATAATTATAAGCAGGATCATTACCAGTTGTTTTACAACCAGGAGATCAATGACGTGCTCAGGTTCAATGTTGCCGGCTTCCTTACAAGAGGCAAGGGATATTATGAGCAGTATAAGGCAGGTGTTCCCTTTTCAAAGATCGGGCTTGATAATCAGGTGATAGGCGATTCTATTGTTACCGCCACAGATCTTGTGCGCCAGCTATGGCTCGACAATTACTATTATGGCAGTATTTTTTCCCTGCAATACCAGCGGAAAGGCACACAATGGATCACAGGCGGCGGCTGGACAACGTATGACGGAAAGCATTACGGCAAAGTGATCTGGGCGCAAACCGGCATTGCCAAAGACTACAGTTGGTATCACCTCAATGCGAAAAAAACAGATTTCAATATATATTCAAAGCTGCAGCAACGGTTTGGCAACCATCTTGACGGCTTCCTGGATCTGCAATATCGTAATGTGCACTATGTGCTGAACGGTTTCAGGGATAATCCGGATTTACGGATCGATGAAAAATACAATTTCCTGAACCCCAAGGCCGGGTTGACTTACAGCAACGGCAACTGGACCGGCTTTGTATCGTACGCACTTGCCGGAAAGGAACCTAACCGCGATGATTTTGAAGCAGGCCTGCAACAGCGGCCAAAACCCGAGCGTCTTCACGACTTTGAGGCAGGCATCAACCGTAAAGGAAGCTCCTTTAACTGGGGAGCAAATATTTATTATATGCTTTACAAAAACCAGTTGGTGCTGACAGGAAAAATAAATGACGTTGGCGCTTATACAAGAACCAATGTTCCCAACAGCTATAGGGCCGGCATCGAGCTCCAGGCAGACTGGCGCCCTTCGGCATGGTTCAATGCAGGCGGCAATATCGCATTCAGCTCCGGCAAAGTGAAAAACTATACCGCTTACTATGATGATTATGATAATGGCGGACAAAAGCAGGAAGCTTTCGACAAAGCAGATATAGCCTTCTCTCCAGCCGTTGTAGGCAGCGCTACGCTTGGCTTTACACCTGTGAAAAATTGGGAATTAAGCCTGTTGAGCAAATATGTAAGCAGGCAATACCTCGACAATACCGGCAATAGGGCCCGCATGCTCCGGGCCTATTATATACAGGACTTCAGAACCATATATACAGTGCATAAACTTTTATTCCGGGAGATCAGCTTTATGCTCCAGGTAAATAATATCTTCAATACCCTGTATGAGCCAAACGGCTATACCTACAGTTATATATACGGAGGGAATGTGGTAAATGAAAATTATTATTTCCCGATGGCGGGCACGAATTTTATGGTTGGGGTGAATGTAAAACTATAGCTGTGAGTAATGGGCTATGAGCTATGAGCAATGGGCTATGGGCTGACACCCATTGCTCATAGCCCATACCTGATAGCCCTTTTCCTTATCTTGCGTATTATGAAAATAACAGGCACGGATATTTATAAGTTCAGCATACCGATGCACCCTTTTACGATTGCGACAGGGACGATGCATTTTGCACAGAATATTTTTATCAGGGTATTTACCGATGAGGAGATATATGGCGTTGGCGAATGTTCCGCATTTCCCATGATCGTTGGAGAGACCCAGGCTACCTGCTTTGAAATAGCAAAAGATTTTGCTCACTTGTGGAAGGGGAAAAACCCGCTCAGCATTGAGGAGCGTATGAAGGAGCTCCACGATTGTATCGCCGGCAACAGCACCATTAAAAGCGCTTTTGATATGGCGCTGTATGATATCAGTGCAAAGCATGCAGACCTGCCTTTATATGCTTTTTTGGGTGGGAATAAAAAATCCATGGAAACCGATCTCACCATCGGCATTGATACTCCGGAAAATATGGCAAAGAAAGCTGCAGCTTTCAAAGCGGATGGCGTGCGCATCATAAAAGTGAAGCTTGGCAGAACAGCACAGGAAGATACAGAGCGGATAAGACGGATACGGGATGCTGTAGGCCCGGATATACAGTTACGTATAGACGCCAACCAGGGATGGGATTATGAAGAGGCGCAAAAGGCGTTGACCGCGCTTGGCAAATATGATATACAGTTCTGCGAACAACCCATGCGGAGCTATAATGATCATCATTTGCCCGCGTTGAAAAAACTATCGCCTATACCTGTTATGGCCGATGAAAGTGTATTTGATCATCATGATGCGGAACGAATTATCAGCAGCGATGGCTGCACTTACGTAAATATTAAATTTGCAAAGAGCGGTGGCATATTAGAAGCGCTGAAGATAAATGCGGTGTGTGAGGCAAAAAGCATCCCATGCATGATGGGCGGTATGCTGGAAAGCCGTGTGGCGCTTACTGCTTTCGCACATTTTGCATCTTCACAGGAAAATGTACAGTTTTATGATATGGATACCTGTATGCTGGGGCACAAAACAGACCCGGTGACCGGCGGGGTTACCTACAATAATTATTTTGTAGAACTACCCGATGCTCCGGGGATCGGTGCAGATGCAGCCGGTGATTTTTTGGAGGGGCTGGAAAAAGTGTCTTTGTAAAGTGAGGTTTCAAGTTACAAGTTTTCATCTCTCACCTTTCACGTCTCCCCTTTCACGTCTCCTGTTTCCCCCGATCTTCAGCATTCGTTTGCTCACGGCTGACAGCTGATACCTGGCACCTCACCCTTTATCATCTTTCGTCGGAGAAAAGTGCCTTAAGCTCTATTGCATCGTTGGGCGCCATTTTTCCGCCAAGTATCAGGCGGAGTTGTCTTCTGCGCAAGGCGCCGTCGAATAAACGGGTTTCTTCTTCTGTTTCCGGCAGCAGTTGCGGTACCGGAGCCGATTTACCGGAGGCATCCAGGGCAACAAAAGTATAGTAAGCTTCATTGCTTTTGTATTTCTGCTGGTGCTTAAGGTCCTCACCCCATACATGCATGTGCACCTCCATGGAGCTGTTGAAAGCCCGGCTTACTTTTGCTTCAATATATACGGCATTCCCCAATTTGATGGGAGACTCAAAGGAAATATTATCTACAGAAGCGGTGACTACCGGCGCGTTGGCGTGCTTTTGGGCCGACAGCGCTGCAGCAATATCCATCCAGTACATCAGCCGCCCTCCCATCAGGTTGCCAAACACATTTGTATCATTGGGAAGTACCAGTTCAGTCATTTGTATAAGAGATTCTTTTGCTGTTTTTAATTTTGTCGCCATTGCTGTGATTTGTTCAAAGATAGGGAGGCTGTGTTAATTGTAATATGGATATTGAAGGGGTAAGGTATAGGGTATAAGACATACTCCTTATTCCTTATTCCTTATTCCTTATCCCCTACCCCTCCTGCTTTCTTCTCTTTCTTTGCCTTAAACATTTCAAGCATCCGGTCTGTTACCACAAACCCGCCTACTACATTCAGCGTTCCCAGGATCACAGCGAGGAAGCCTAGAATGAGCGCGGTATAGTTGCCGCTTTCAGCTTTTCCCATTACAATAATAGCGCCGATGATCACTACGCCGTGTATGGCATTGGCGCCGCTCATCAAAGGGGTATGCAGCACAGAAGGCACATGCCCTATTACTTCTATCCCGACAAAGATCATCAGGATAACGATATAAATGATCTGCTGATGCGTTGCGACCCATTCAAGAAAATTTTGCATATAAGAAGTTTTCCCTGTTATATAAATTATTGCAACATTGACATGTACCGTTCGTTTACGATTTGCCCTTCATGACAAATACATGCCCCGTTCACCAGCTCATCATCAAAATTCAGGAGCAGCTTTCCCTCCTTATCCACGATCAGCGCCAGGAAATTAAGCAGGTTCTTGCCATACAATTTACTGGCATCTGCCGGCATGGTGGAAGGTAAATTTGAATTGCCCGCTATGGTTACCCCGTGATACAAGACAGTTTCATTGTTTTTGGTAACCGGCGTGTTTCCTCCCGTTGCAGCAGCTATATCAACCACTACAGCACCCTTGCGCATAGACTGCAACATTGTTTCGGTGATCAGCACAGGCGCCCGCTTTCCGGGGATCTGCGCAGTGGTGATCACTATATCCGCCCGGCCGATGCATTCTGCTATCTTCTGTTGCTGTTTTTGCTTATATGCTTCCGATTGCTCCACTGCATAGCCACCGGCGCTGCTCGCATCCGCAGCGCCATCCACTTCAATAAATTTAGCGCCAAGGCTCATCACTTCTTCCTTCACTGCTGGGCGGGTATCAAATACTTCTACTACAGCGCCGAGCCTCCTGGATGTAGCTATGGCCTGCAGTCCTGCCACTCCGGCGCCAAGCACCAGCACTTTTGCCGGGGCAATGCTGCCCGCAGCGGTCATCAGCATGGGCATATACCGGCTGTATATATTTGACGCAAGCAGCACAGCTTTATACCCTGCGATATTAGCCTGGCTGCTCAGCACATCCATAGTTTGAGCGCGGGTGGTTCGGGGCAGCATATCCAGGCTAAAAACAGTAATACCGGCGGCGGCATACTTCTCCATCAGATCCCTGTGGTACAAGGGCTGGAAAGCCCCGATCAGCACTGTGTCTTTTTTTAGGTGCTTTATTTCATATTCAGGAATAGTGTTGAGAGTAAAAATAATATCCGAAGCATCTAACAGCTCTGCGCGTGAAGAAATGCCCACAGACCGGGAGCTATATGCAGCATCATCTGCAAAAGCGTTTACCCCAGCCTGTTGCTCTATCCTTACTGTCACATTTTTCTTTACGAGAGTTTCAGCCTGTTCAGGCAGAAGAGAGACCCTCTTCTCTCCCACTGGTTCTTTTAATATTCCGGCGATCATAGATTGAATGTAAAGATTTTTCAGGAATTTAAAGCGATGAGGTATCAGCGTAAGCCCTTAGCTCATAGCTCACAGCTAATTGCTGCCAGCCTCAGTACCTGATCACAAAATGCTGCTTTGTTTTAAAATCCGGTGTGTAGAAAAGAATACCGATAAAAAACAGGTCAATGCTGCAGGTAACAGATGGATCCAGGCGGACGGCTGCCCAGGCATCTTCCATTTCCCCGCTCCAGTGAATATCATCAAGTATCACTATTGACCTTTCACCGGTATATGCCTTCAGTTGTTCCACATACTTAAGGGTAGGCGCTTTCCGGTGATTGCCGTCAATAAACACAAGATCAACAGTTCCTGTCTGCTGCAGCACAGGTGCAAGTGTATCATCGAAATTCCCGGTTATCGTACTTATATTGCTCAGCCCCAGCTTCCTGAAATTTGCCTTTGCAATACCGGCCACTGCCGGGGCGCCTTCAAGGGTATACACTTTGGCATGGCTGTTGGCCGATGCGAGATAGGATGTGGTGATACCGAGCGAAGTACCCAATTCAAGGATGTTTCCCGGCTGATAATAATTGGCTATACGAAAAAGCAGTCGTGCATATTTGGGAGATTTCAACGACCGGCGGGCAATATCCTTTATCTTCCGCGTTTTCCCGTTAAGTCCCGATGAGCCTGCACCAAAATCGTCTACTTCTACCACGGCAGCGCTTGTCAGCATTTCCTGCCGCAATGCTTCAATACGGCTATAAGGATAGAAAATCCTGTTGTCGTTCAATACTCCGGTAATAAACCTGTATACGAAGGGAGAGTGAATGCCATGTCCCCTGCCATTGGCCGCAGTAATATAATACCGGAAATACCTGGCTGCTAATTCAAATGTATTATACATGCAGGTGGTTATATTCTTACCCAGGTTTGAAAAGAATAAGCATACGCATGTTTTTCATCAGCAGGGAAATCCAGCTCGTATACTTTTTTCCACTCTTTTTCGTCAATAGCCGGAAAGAAAGCATCTCCCTCCAGCACCGCATGTACGCGGGTAATATATATTTTGGTGGCTACCGGTAAATAGGCATTGTATATCTGTTGCCCCCCCGCAATAAAAACCTCTTTACAATCTTTCTCTTTCGCTTTAAGCAGCGCATCTTCGGGGCTGAAAGCCAGCTCTGCATTACTGCGTCCTGAAAGGTCTATATGATTTCTTGTAACAACTATATTATATCGTCCCGGCAGCGGTTCTCCCGCAAGCGATTCAAAAGTCTTTCTTCCCATAATGACCGGCATAGCCCAGGTAGTGTTCTTAAAAAACTTCATGTCATTGGGTAAATACCAGAGAAGCTTATTGTCTTTCCCTATTGCATTGTTTTCTGAAGCGGCAACTATGAGTGATATGATCATAATATTGTATGCTTTTCCTATACTTCACCTTTCATGGATTAACCTCTCCTCTGCCTCAGACAGCCACCGGCGCCTTAATAGGCGGGTGAGACTGGTATTGTTCCAGCGCAAAATCTTCAAAAGTAAAATCAAAAATATTTTTCACTTCCGGGTTTAACCGCATAGCAGGCATTGGATACGGAATACGTGTAAGCTGTAAATGAGCCTGCTCAATATGATTGTTGTATAAATGCACATCTCCAAAGCTATGGATGAATTCGCCAGCGTCGAGGTCACATACCTGAGCGATCATCATGGTGAGCAGCGCATAAGAGGCTATATTAAACGGTACCCCGAGAAATACGTCTGCAGAGCGCTGGTACAACTGGCAGGATAGCTTCGGCCGCCCCTGGCCGTTATCGGCCACGTAAAACTGGAACATGGTATGACAGGGCATCAACGCCATCTGCGGAAGATCAGCAACATTCCATGCGCTCACTATCAGCCGGCGGCTGTCGGGGTTGGTTTTGATCTGCTGTATCACGTCAGTTATCTGATCAATCGCTTTCCTGTCAGCGCCTTCCCAGCTTCTCCACTGTTTGCCGTATACAGGTCCAAGTTCTCCGTTCTCATCGGCCCATTCATCCCAGATGCTCACGCCATTATCTTTAAGGTACTTTATATTGGTATCTCCTTTCAGGAACCACAACAATTCGTGGATAATGCTTTTGAGATGCAGCTTTTTTGTGGTTACCAGCGGAAAACCTTCGCTCAGGTCAAAGCGCATCTGGTATCCAAAGCAACTGATAGTGCCGGTGCCGGTCCTGTCGTGCTTCTGCACGCCCTTATCTAAAATGTGTTGGAGTAAGTCGAGATATTGTTGCATCGGGCAAAGTTACATGAATAGCAGCTTGCAGCCGGGAAGGACGCATTTCAAATTTTCGCACCATTTTTCCCCTCTCTGCTGCGCGGAGAGGGGATTACAGCGATGAAGGAAAGATATGCAGTGAAAATTTGAAATGTGCCCGCCGGAAAAGCCTGCCGTCGGTTTCCTAAAAATGTGTATTCAAGGTAGATATTTAATGAATATTACCGGATATTTACGGCGGTAAAAAATGATCCGATGAAATATACGCTTGTTGCCTTCCTGTTTTTTTGTACCAGCCTGCCTGCCCAAACAAAACTGAAAATACTGACATACAACATTTTTCACGGGGAGCAGGCTTATGAAAAGGGAATGCCCAGCATTGACGATATAGCCGCGCTCATTAATAAAATAAAGCCTGATCTTGCCGCTTTCCAGGAGGTAGACAGCGCTACGGGCAGAAGTGCAGGCATTTATAAAACGCCGCTCAACTTTATCCAAGCCCTCGCAAAAAAGACAAACATGCATGGATTCTTTGGTAAGGCAATGGACTATGACGGAGGCGGCTACGGTGAAGGGGTGCTCTGCAGGAAGCCCGCAACAGCTACCGTAAAAATATTACCCACTCCCAAAGGCGGCGAACCAAGAGCCCTGATATATATTACCTATACTGCAGGTAAGAAGCAAATTGTGTTCGCCGGTACACATCTCTGCCACCAGTATAATGAAAACCGGATGGCACAGGCAAAAGAGATCAACGCTGTTTTCGCTTCAGAGAAAAAACCTGTAGTGCTTTGCGGCGATCTCAATTTCACCCCCGACAAAGAGCCTTACAGTATATTACAAACAGAATGGGAAGATGCAGCAGCGCTGAAAGGCGAACCGCAGCATACATTCTCTGCTGATAATCCCCATGTCCGTATTGACTATGCCTGGCTGAAAAAAGGAACGAGATGGAAAGTGACAAGCGTGGAAGTTTTGCCTGTGAAAATTTCTGATCATAAACCGGTATTGATCACTCTTGAAATCGAATAAATACTTGTGTTGTGTTAACAATAATTTGTTATATTTTTTTGAGAAGTGAGCCTTGCCTACCGGTTTACCTGCCGTAGGTATGGCAGGCAGGCGCTAAATGTGAGCATTTCACATTTAGCACAGTTTAACATAGAAATGAATAAAAATAAAAACAGACAGATGAATAATATCTTTCTTGCTGCAATAGCTTTGTCGCTCATCAGCTCCGGGTGCTCGCACAGTAAAAAACTCACAGACAGTAGTATGCACTTTGCAAAAAATATTGTTGTGGCCCACAGGGGCGCATGGAAAACCAACAGCCTTCCGGAGAACTCTATTGCTTCACTGGACCAGGCGGTAAAGATCGGCTGTGCGGGATCGGAGTTTGATGTACACCTGACAGATGATGACTCTCTTGTCATCAATCATGATGCTGTATTTGGCGGAAAACATATACAAAAGAGCAGCTACGTTTCCCTGCTGGAAACTAAATTATCAAACGGCGAGCCTATTCCTACCTTATATCAATACCTTTCTCATGGCATTCAGCAGCACACTACCATGCTTGTGCTTGAAATCAAGCCTTCGGAGATCAGTGAGGAAAGAGGCGAGCATACGGCACAAAAAATAGTGGAACTGGTTCAACAATTGCATGCCCAGCCCTGGGTCATTTATATCAGCTTTGACTATGCTATAATAAAGAAAGTGCTGGAGCTGCAACCCGACGCAAGGGTTCAATATTTAAATGGAGATAAATCCCCCTTAGAACTTAAAAATGATGGTGTTATGGGATTAGATTACCATTACAGCGTTTTTAAAAAGCACCCCGAATGGGTTAAGGAGGCAAAGGATAATAATATAGTACTGAACGCCTGGACGGTGAATAATGCCGAGGATATGAAATGGCTGATAGAAAACAAATTTGATTATATCACCACCAATGAGCCGGAACTGTTGTTTGGGCTTATCAAAAGACCATAAAAGATTATTTTTTATAAATTGTATCCTCATTTTACATCACAATAATTGAATAATTATGATCATTCGTTTTCCACATCTTGTAATGAGTGCCTCCCTGGTACTCGGATCTTTTGTTTGTTTTGCCCAGACAGCACCGAGAAACGGCGACCCCAAGCTGACGGAGTACTGGGATCCTGCCGTAAGAATCGTAACCCCCGGAAAAACCAACGCTGATCCCCCTTCCGACGCTATCGTATTGTTTGGCGGGAAAGATCTTTCCAAATGGAAATCTGAAAAAGACGGCAGTGACGCAAAATGGAAAATTGAAGGCGACGCCCTGGTGGTAACAGGCGGTACAGGCGGTATTTTGACCAGGGAAGCTTTTGGCGACTGCCAGTTGCATATCGAATGGAGAACTCCCGCTAAAGTGGTTGGCGAAAGCCAGGGGCGCGGTAACAGCGGGATCTTCCTGATGGGTAAATACGAGCTGCAGGTATTGGATTCTTATAATAACCGCACTTATTCCAATGGACAGGCCGGCAGCATTTATAAACAGTTCCCTCCATTAGTAAATGCTTCCCGCGGGCCCGGCGAATGGCAGGCTTACGATATTATTTTCACAGCACCGGTATTTTATGAAAACGGCGCGCTGAAATCACCTGCACGTATCACTGTTTTTCATAATGGCGTACTGGTGCAGAATAATACAACTATCTGGGGAGCTACACAATATGTAGGCACTCCCAATTACGAACCGCATGGGGCGAAAGAACCGCTGATGCTGCAGGATCATGGAAATCCGGTGGCCTACAGGAACATCTGGATACGCCCTATCTGATAAGGGATCGTTTTATATTCATGTAAAAAAGCCGGGGTTGTGTATACCCGGCTTTTTACATTGAAAGCCATCTATCTTTGCACTTATGGCAGAAGACTTATTCATTGCAACAGGAAATAAGACAGACCAGTACAAGTCGCTTATCCCCCAGATCAAAGGGCTGACAGAAGGCGAGACTGACCTCATTGCCAACATGGCGAATATTGCTGCCGCGCTGAAAGAGCAATTCAAATGGTTTTGGGTAGGGTTTTATATAGTGAAAAACGGTGAGCTGGTCGTTGGCCCCTTCCAGGGACCGGTTGCCTGCAGCCGTATACGGAAAGGTAAAGGAGTATGTGGCGCAAGCTGGGAAAAAGCATGTTCCCTGATAGTTCCCGATGTTGAAAAATTCCCGGGACATATTGCCTGCAGCAGTCTCTCCAGGTCTGAAATTGTTGTGCCGGTAATACGCAATAATGAAGTAGTCGCCGTATTAGATGTGGACAGTGAGCATCTCGATGCTTTTGATCAGACAGACCGGGAATACCTGGAAGAAATAGTAACGCTTTTCCCCTGGCACAAAGTGTGGGGTGAAAAGGTGAAACGTGAGAGGAGAGAAGATGAAACGTGAGAAGGGAGATGATAAACGCAAACTGTCCGCTGACGCCTGATAGCTGATACCTATATTCCTATGTGGCTTTATCCTTTAATCAAAAAAACGTTCAATAATTGAAAAAGCAAATTTTACTCATCGCCTGCCTGGCATCAGCAGGGCATTTCACTATTGCCCAGAAAAGCAATTTTGTATCCATCTCACAGGATGAACCGGAAGAAAGTATCATTCAGAAAGCCGCCAACATTGTGCCTACTTCCAGGCAATTACGCTGGCAGCAACTGGAGCTGACGGCCTTTTTTCATTTTGGGGTAAATACATTCACAGGCAGGGAATGGGGCGACGGGAAAGAAGACCCTGCTATATTCAATCCTGCAAAGCTCAACGCGGAGCAATGGATAAAAACCGTAAAGGACGCCGGTTTCAGGCAGATCATCATTACAGCCAAGCATCATGATGGTTTTTGCCTTTGGCCTACCAAAACCACGGATCACTCTGTAAAAAGCAGCCGATGGAAAAATGGCAATGGCGATGTGGTAAAAGAAGTAGCCGATGCCTGCAAAAAATTAAATATCGGCTTCGGCGTTTATCTCTCTCCATGGGACAGGAATGCAGCCACTTACGGCAGTGATGTATACAATGATTTTTTTGAGCAGCAGTTGACAGAACTGCTCACCTGGTACGGTAAAGTGGATGAAGTGTGGTTTGACGGCGCCAACGGCGAAGGCCCTAACGGCAAAAAACAGGTCTATGACTTTGACCGCTGGTATACGCTCATCAGAAAATTGCAGCCACAGGCCGTGATCGCCATTATGGGCCCGGATGTGCGCTGGGTAGGCACCGAAACCGGCAAGGGACGCGCTATGGAATGGAGTGTGGTACCCGCCAATAACCTGGACCAGGGCAGCATTGCAGCAGGTTCTCAAAAAGACCTCACCTTCAAACCGCAGGGAGATATGCGGGGAAGTGATCTGGGAAGCCGCGAAAAAATAATACATGCAAAAGGATTGGTATGGTACCCCGCTGAAACAGATGTGTCTATCCGCCCGGGATGGTTCTATCATGCCGATCAGGACAGCAAAGTAAAGACTCCAAAAACACTAAATGATATTTACTACACTTCTGTGGGAATGAACAGTGTGCTGTTGCTGAATATCCCTCCCGATAAAGACGGGCTGATCAATGCAGCCGATGTAAAAAACTTACAGGACTGGGCGGCCATGCGTAAACAAATATTCGGTACAAATTTATTGACCGGCGCTGCCATAACCTGCAGCAATGGTACCGGTACAAAAAACATCACTGATGGCAGGTACAATACCTGGTTTACCACGCGGGAGAGAGATACTACCACAACAGTTTTATTTACGTTGAAAAAGCCCGCCACGTTCAATGTACTATCTCTCCAGGAAAATATAAGCGTTGGTCAGCGTGTAGAAAAATTCTCGGCATGGTATGAAAATGCCGGTTCCTGGGAAAAGTTTACGGAAGGGACAACCATTGGCTACAAAAGGCTTTTAAAGTTTGCACCGGTCACTGCCCAGAAAATTAAAATAGAAATAGAATCTTCACGGCTCAATCCAACGCTTGCAGAAGCGGGATTGTTTTATGACGGGAATTAAAGTGGAAGCGAGTTTTGAAATAGTTAGGGGATGCTGAATAACCGGGGATGCCTCATAGATTTGGGAAAAAGGAGCATATCGCCACTAATGCACGAATATTTAGTGTTAATTCATAAAAAATCTTGAGAGAATTATCTGTTTTGAGGTGTAAGATTTGATCTGGCGGCCTACCAAGGTCATAATTAGGGCTTGCTGAATAACTGAAGGTGCCTCACGGGTTTGCGGGAAAGGAGTAAATTGCCACCAATGATTTTTGGATACAACAATTTGCTTCGCAGAGCAAAGTAAGCCACTAATGCACAAATGGGCACAAAGGTATTAGTGTAAATTCTGTACATCTAAATTTACGCCTTCACGGTTTATTACTTCCTAAATCTGGAGATACAAAGTTGCACGGAGAAGTTTGATAGCCTGCCGCCTATCGTTTGACATTTATCGTTTACCGCTTCGCTTTCCCTTTGCGTGCAATCTTCCGCTAATTCCGTACCCCAAACAAAAGGCTTCCTATCCTAATCATATTACTTCCTTCTTCAATAGCAATACGATAATCTGCGCTCATTCCCATGGAGAGGGTAGTCAGTTGCGAGCCGGGAAACTGCGCAGCATATAATACATTGATCTTTTCATACAGTGCTTTAAGCCGGCGGAATTCATTCCTGACAATATCATCATCGTCTGTGAATGAAGCCATTCCCATCAATCCTTTTAAAGCAATATTGGGCAATCCGGGTAAAGTGCTTATCAATTCATTCAGTTCTTCTTCGTCCAGCCCGAATTTTGTTTCCTCCATAGCAATATGCACCTGCAGCAAAACAGATATTGTCCTGTTGTTTTTTAATGCCTGCCTGTCAATTTCTTTCAACAGCTTCAGACTGTCCACTCCATGGATCATATATACAAAGGGCACCAGGTACTTCACCTTATTGCTCTGGAGATGACCGATGAAATGCCAATGGATATCAGGAGGGAGAACAGCCTGCTTTTCTATTATTTCCTGCACATAGTTTTCACCAAAATCCCTTTGACCGAGATCATATAATTGTTGGATATCTGTAACAGGCTTGGTTTTGGATACTGCTACGAGCGTAACATGCTTTGCATCCAGCTCTTCCGTAATTTGCTTAAAAACAATTTCATTCACAGCCATAACTATGCGAACTTACTCAATATTTCCTCTATTTGAGTATGCTTCGCCCGATCACTATACGCTGCACTTCGCTGGTGCCTTCGTAGATCTGGGTGATCTTGGCATCCCGCATCAGCCTTTCCACGTGATATTCTTTTACATAACCATATCCTCCATGGATCTGAACCGCCTCGGTGGTCACCCACATGGCTGTTTCTGATGCATATACTTTTGCCATAGAGCTGCTAAGCGCATAATCGATACCGTTATCTTTTTCCCAGGCAGCCCGCAGGCATAAAAGCCTTGCCGCTTCAATGCGGGTAGCCATATCCGCCAGTTTGAATTGTATCGCCTGGTGCTGGGAGATCTCTTTGCCAAAGGCTTTACGCTCTTTAGCATAAGCCACTGACCTTTCGTAAGCACCGGACGCTATCCCCAATGCCTGCGCTGCTATACCTATCCGGCCGCCGGCTAAGGTTCTCATAGCAAAAGTGAACCCAAAACCATCATCGCCGATACGGTTTTCCTTCGGTACTTTTACATCCTGGAACATGATGGAATGCGTATCGCTCCCGCGGATGCCCATTTTGTTTTCCTTGGGACCCACGGTAACACCTGCCGTACTTTTTTCAACAATGAAGGCGTCAATACCTTTGCTGCCTTTTGCTATATCCGTTTGCGCCATCACCAGGTATACACTGGCGCTGCCGCCGTTGGTGATCCAGTTTTTTGTGCCATTCAATATGTAATGGTCTCCCCTGTCTTCTGCAGTAGTACGCTGTGAAGTAGCATCGCTGCCGGCTTCAGGTTCGCTCAGTAAAAAAGCGCCTATATACAGCTCATTATTTTTTTTACCCTGCGCCAGCGGCAGGAGATATTGTTGCTTTTGTTCTTCGGTGCCGTAATGCTCAAGCCCCCAGCATACCAGGCTGTTATTAACGCTCATGCACACACTGACACTGGCATCAATCTTGCTGATCTCTTCCATTGCCAGCACATAGCTGGCAGTATCCATTCCACTGCCGCCATACGCCGGAGCAGTCATCATTCCCATAAAGCCCAGGTCGGCCAGCTTCTCAACCTGCTCTTTCGGAAATTTTTGTTTTTCGTCGCGTTCTATTACCCCGGAAAGGCATTCCTGCTGTGCAAAATCCCTGGCGGCTTTTTGTATCGTCAATTGTTCTTCGGTGAGTTGAAATTGCATCTGTTGCTTTTTGAGAGTAACAAAAATAGTAGAAACAGACTATTAAACTAACAACTGTTAATATTTTTTAGATGAACAAAGTATCAGCAAACCCTATTGCTCCCCGGGAAGCCCGGGAGATACAGCAGGGGTTTCCATATAGCGTTTAAACGACTCAAGGGTATTTTCCAGGTAGGTTTCCTTGAGGCTTTCGGAAAATAAGCCATAAAATTTTTCCCAGGGGTACCATTTTAAATCTTCACTTATCCACCATTCTACTTTCACAACTCCGGGCATATCAGCGCCGGAGACAACAGTAAATCCGGAATGGAACGAAGGCACATTATCCGTGGAAATATTTACAAAAATACTGTCGGGCGCATAGGGCTTTAATTCGATAGTATTTGTTTTCCCGTTGGCCGTCTCCCACTTCACCGCGGAAGCAGAAGGGAAGCTGTAGGTGATGCTGCTGTCCTGCAACATGGGATTCCAGTTTTTCCAGTCTCTCAGATCCATCAGGCGGGCAATGACCTTTTCTTTAGGAGCGTTTACCAGTACTGATTTAGATACACTTATGCGGGGTGAAAGCAATAATGAGAGAAGGAACAAAAGAATGCTGAAAGCTGTAATGCCAATAATTGCCTGTTTCAATAAACGCATAAGATATTTCCTGAGTTAAATGCTTTACAACTTGTTTAATGTTTACACCTACTGTCATGTCAAACGAGAAATGTGAGAAGTGAAACGTGAGAGGTTAAAGCATTCACTATTACCCTGCTCACCTCTCTCCTCTCACTTTTCACGATAACATACAGCCATAATTAGCTTAACTTAACACTACAATCTATTCCCATTTAAAGACTTTAATTGCCAGTGTATAACCTACTACCGCCCATATGGCAAGAATACCCAGTTGTTTCCAGCAACCTGTAAGATGTGCACCTTCGAAAGCCACGTTGCGCATGGCATCATTTAAATGTGTTAAAGGCAATATCTTACACAGGGGCTGCAGCCAAGCAGGAAAATTATCAATGGGAAAGAAAGTGCCGGCAAGCAGGAACTGAGGTAATGTAACAATATTAGCCAGCGGGGGAATAGCGCTTTCACTATTAGCAATACCGCTTACCACAAAGCCAAAAGCCATAAAAACAAGCAGCCCTATAAAGCTCAGCACGAGCAGCTCAATGAAAGTCAGCAGTCCGTGAATGAGCGTAAAATGAAAAAAATAATGCCCCACTACCAGTATGATGATTGCAGTGAACAACTGGAATATTACCCGGCTCAGCCCTTCGCCCAAAACAATACAGGTACGGGTGATGGGTGTGGCAAAAAAACGTTTCAGCACAAGGGTTTGCCTGAGACTGAAGAAAAGAAATGCCACGCCAAAAACACCGGCGCTGAGCAGGGAGAAACCGAGCTGCCCCGGCAAAATAAAATCTATGGTCCTGTATACCCGACCGGGGATCTTTTCCACATTATTATTGATTACTGCCACCGTTGGCGTATTAGGATATTGCTTCTTATCCATATTATCAATAATGGATGTAAGAATGGACCGTAATACCTGTATGTTCTGGGGATTGACAGCTTCTGAGCTTTTGAGATTGATGAAATAAGCCGGTGATGCAGCTTCAGTATTTTTTTTTATGGAGATGACTGCAGTCATCCGCCCTTTTTCAAGATCTTCACGTATTTCTTCTTCACTTTTTTCGAGAATATGAATACCGGGGATATGATTGATAGCCTTATACAGGTAGGTAGTAGTATCAGTGCTGCTGTCAAAGGATGCGCGAAGCGATACATTGCCGGCGCCTCCAAGGAAACCGAATACAAGTATAAATACCAGCGGAAAGGCAAAACTGAAAACAACTGCGGAAGGGCTGCGGAACATTGCTATAAGCCCGGCCCGGGTAACGGCGAGCATGGCTTTTAACTGGCTATAGGATCTTGACATGCATTGATCAATTGAAGCGGTAAAGATAACAGTTTTGAAATGCAAACTATTAGTTAACACTGATATCGTAAGGCAACCTTGCCTGCACAGTGCCTGTAATTTCTTTGATCCGTTTCAATTGCATATATAGCTGGTATTCCTGCTCTCCCAACTCTTCTTTTATGGATTGTGATTTTACGGTTTTACTATAACCGCTTTTCAGCATGTCCCAAAAAGATCTCGGCTCCGGGTATTCCCTGATGCTGTAGTCTTTAAGCTTTGCCATGCGCGCTGCGCAGGCAATAGCGTCTTCCAGCCCGCCAAGCTTATCCACCAAACCCAACTGCAATGCCCTTGCGCCTGTCCATACCCTGCCCTGCGCAATGCTGTCAATGAATGCAGGATCTTTTTTGCGCCCTTCCGATACCCTGCTTTTAAAAGTATGATACACCGTATCCACTTCAGACTGGATGATCTGCTTTTCGGCAGGCGTCAGGGGGCGGCTGACAGTGCCAATATCTGCATTGGTTGCCGTTTTTACTGCGTCAAACGTAATACCGAGCTTGTTTTTGAAAAATGCACTGAAGTTGGGTATAATACCAAAAACCCCGATGGACCCGGTTATGGTATTAGGCTGTGCAAAAATACTGTCGGCGCCACTGGAAATATAATAGCCTCCGGATGCAGCAAGATCGCCCATAGAAACGATCACAGGCTTTCCTTCGCTTCTTGCAAGCTGTGTCTCGCGCCATATCACATCGCTCGCGAGGGCGCTGCCCCCGGGAGAATTCACCCTTAATACTATGGCTTTGATATTTTTATCCTTTCTTGCTTTAGCCAGCAGATTGCGGAATTCATCAGCGCCAACCTGCTTATCACTGCCTTTGCCGCTTACTATATCTCCTTCTGCATATATTACCGCGATCCTGTCGCTGCTGTATTTTTTAAGATTAACAGCTTCTGCATAGGCAGATACCGGGACAAAGCTGATATTTTCATCTTTGGGAGTGCCGGTTTTCTGCCGGAGCTCCTCTTTCACTTCATCATCATATTTTACCCCGTCTATTAGTTTATATTTCTCCGCATCTGCCGGACGCCTGATAGCATAATCATTGGCATACTGGTGCAACAGGGCAGTATCAATGCCACGCACTTCGGAAGTGGAGCGCAGCAGGTCACCATACAGGTCGCCGAGCCACACCTGTGTCTGCAGCCTGTTGGCTTCTGTCATCTTTTCTTCCCTGAGTGGCTCGGTGGCGCTTTTGAATTTGCCATCATAAAATATCTGAGGCTCAATCTCCAGCTTTTGTAATGCATTTTTAATAAAGAACATTTGCGAAGCAAACCCTTTCCACTCGAAATCTCCCTGCGGGTTACAATAAATTTTATCGGCTGTATTACCTACATAGTATGCCTTCTGTGTAATGGTTTCACCATAGGCAACCACAAACTTTTTACTTTGCCTGAAATCGAGCAGGGCGTTGCGCAATTCCTCACTGGCAGCAAAGCCGTTGGCATTCTCATTGCATTTTATATAAATAGCGCGGATAGAAGAATCGGTCTTTGCGTGATGAATAAGCCGGATGACATCATACAGCGGTACTGTTTCAAGGCTCAGATCCCCGCTAAGCCTGGAAATAGTGTTGTCCTGCCTCCGGTCATTGAAGGACTGCGACAGATCAAGCACCAATACGGATTTAGGGTCTATAGTTACTTTATCGCTGCTTGATAAAGCGCTGGCAAAGATCATCAGAATGACGAAGCATATACCCGTAAAAACTATAAGCGCCACCAGCGCAGCCAGGAAAAACTTTAAAAAACTCCTCACTACTTTAAAATTTTATTCCGGTAAAAATAAAGATATTTGATCTGGCAACTGATATTCTGTTTAATGAACAAGGTTTATTTATTGACAGGCGGTAATATGGGCAACAGGCAGGCAATGCTGGAACAGGCGAAAAACCGCATACAAAAAGAGATAGGGGTAATATCCGCATGTTCAGAAATATATGAAACCGCAGCATGGGGAAAGGCAGACCAACCGTCTTTTCTCAATCAGGCACTTGAGATCACTGCTCTGCTTTCTGCCCGTGAAGTGTTGAGCGGGGTATTATCCATTGAGGCAAAAATGGGACGTTTCCGGCAGGAAAAGTTTGGTCCCCGTATTATAGATATAGACATTCTGCTGTATAATAATGCCATCATTAATGAGCCGGGACTGATCATTCCTCATGCCCGCCTCGCAGGCAGGCGGTTTGCGCTTACACCGCTCGCAGAGATTGCGCCGGATTATGTTCATCCGATATTAAAAGAAACTATCGGTACATTGCTGCTCAACTGCAAAGATGAGTTGCCGGTGAAAAAACTGGAAAATTAGTTTTCCACGGTTTCCGTTTATGTTGAAAGGTTGTTTAAGTTTGGCTTTCTTTATGAATTATCATTTTGTTACTATTGAAGGGAATATAGGTGCAGGGAAAACGACTTTAGCGCATTTATTAAGCAAACATTATAATGCCCGGCTCATCCTTGAGCAGTTTGCAGACAATCCATTCCTCGCAAAATTTTATGAAAACCCTAAACAAAATGCATTCCCGCTTGAATTATTTTTCATGGCGGAACGTTATAAGCAGCTCAAGGAGCTTCTCCATACCCAGGATCTTTTTCAGAATATTACCATATCCGACTATCTTTTCACCAAATGCCTGCTCTTTGCCAAAGTAAATCTTCCGGACGAAGAGTTCATGCTTTACCAGCGGCTGTTTGAAATAATACACCAGCAGCTTGTGCAGCCGGATATACTCATATACCTGCATGCGCCGGTAAGCGCTTTGCAGGCAAGCATACGCAAACGCGGAAGGCCATACGAACAATCCATCCCCGATGCCTACCTGTTCAGCATTCAGCAAACCTATACTCACTATATCAAACAGCATAATATCAAAACTTTGTTTGTAGATGCATCCAACGCAGATTTTTTAGGGAATGAGAAACACCTGAAAGTAATTACCGAAGCATTGGAAAAGGACTATGAAGACGGGCAGCATTTCCTTACCCTGCCCTGAAATTTTTGCACATTATGAGCATTCAGTCTTCTATAAATAACAATCCTTTTGAGTCAGTCAAAATACGCGAGTTCAGGAACCTGCTGATGGGGCGGTTTTTATTTATTATGTCGCTGCGCATGATGAGCACTCTCGTGGGATGGTGGATATATAAGCTTACAAGCGCCCCTTTTGCCATCGGGCTGATTGGCCTGTCGGAAGTAGTGCCCGCTCTTACGCTTGCATTATATGCCGGTCATTTTATAGATATCAGTGAAAAGAGGAAACTGTTGCTTACAGGTGTCTTCCTGTATTTTTGTGCTGCAGGCATTTTGTTCTTTCTTTCCACAAGGTTTACGGCAATCCACCTTACCAATCACTGGATCGCGATCTGCATTTATGCCGTAATTTTCTGTACCGGCATCGTTCGTGCTTTTACCGGGCCCACATTCAATGTGCTGCTGGCTTTGATAGTACCACGTCAGGCATTGCAGAACGCCACAACATGGAACCAGGGCGCCTGGCTCACAGCCTCGGTATCGGGTCATGCGCTGGGAGGCTTTTGTATTGCCGTATCCGGCATACCGGGGACTTTATTGTTTATATGTGCGGGAATTTTCAGCGGACTGCTGCTGCTGACCCAGCTAAAACCTAAACCTCCCATTGCGCATAGCAGCGAGAAAAAAACCTGGGACAGCGTGAAGGAAGGAATACACTTTGTTTTCAAAACCAAAGACCTGCTCGGCGCCATCACCCTTGATATGTTTGCCGTTTTCTTTGGCGGGGCGGTAGCCATGGTGCCGGTATATGCAAGCGATATTCTAAATGTTGGACCCGAAGGATTCGGGATACTGAACGGAGCCGCTGATATCGGTGCAATCTGCAGCGTATTGCTGCTGACCATCTTTCCTATGCAAAAGCGCCAGGGACAAAGGCTGATCATTGCCGTATCAGGCTTTGGAATATGTATAATCGTTTTCGCACTCTCCAGATTATACCTGCTGTCATTCCTGGCCTTGATGATAAGCGGTATACTGGATGGTATCAGCGTGGTAATAAGAGGAACCATCATGCAGTTGAAGACTCCCGATGGAATGAAAGGAAGGGTGATGAGCGTAAACAGCATGTTCGTGAATTCAAGCAACGAGCTCGGGCAGTTTGAGAGTGGTCTTATGGCTAAGCTCATAGGAGTAGTTCCCTCTGTAGTTTTCGGAGGATGTATGACGCTTGTGGTAGCGCTTACCACCTGGGTAAAAGCTCCTGGATTGCGAAAACTGGAATATTAAGGAACGTGAGACGTGAAGGGGAGCATCTCACGTCTGACGTTTGTCGTTTCACGTCTTCACCAGCTCCTGTATTTTTTTCCTGTCGCCCACGATCCAGACAATATCATTCCATTCCAGTACGGTTTGTGATTCAGGGTTCAGTATGCGCTGACCGTCACGCTCTATTCCCACTACGAGCCCGCTTGTCTTTTCCCGGATACCTGATTCACGGATGGTCAGTCCTTTCAGCAGCGTATGTTCATCCACTACTATTTTCTGCAGAGCAACATCATTAGTGTCTTCGGTATCTGCATCATCAGCACTGCTTTTGAAATCAATGACTGGTTTAAAGGACTGTAATTGTTCATCCGTGCCGATCACACCCAGCTCATCCAGCGGGTACAGTCGCTCCTTTGCACCTGGAGCATAGATCATCCGGTCCCCTCTTTTGATATAAGCGATATTAATACCGTATTGTTCCCTCCATGCCAGATCCTGCAGCGGCTGACCTATAAAGACAGCATTCGGGTTGACTTCAAAATCTGCCAGGTGCGCATCCCAGGGCGAAAGCGCAGCATTGGGATCTCCGTTCACCGTTGTAGCTTCAATTTCACGCTCATTCAGATTGTCGAGAAAGCGGGCATGTATACGATTGTAAAATTTCTGGATCTTCTTTGAAAAAATAAACAGCACGATCAATGCTACGGGTATTATTACAAGGAATGCAATTGTTCCCGAATAGATCCTGTCCACAAGAAACCCTACAAGCACCACCGCAAAAAACACCCTGCAAATTTCGAGTACCAGCAGCGGGCCCTGGTTGTATTTTTTATCAAGCCATAAGGTGGTATATGCGGAATTATTAGGCTTGCGCGCCATCAGCGCCCACAGGAAAGGCGCAATGATGGCAAAGGTAACCACAAGAAATAGAGTTTTGCTCAGAGTAAGATTACTGAACTTTTCATTGAAAAAAGGATATAAAAACGTAAATGAAGCAAGCACCAGCGCTATTATAATTATTGCATTGGAGCCTACGATCATTGCATAAGATTTAAGCACTATCTTCCATTCACTTTCTGCCTGGATATGCTGCGCCCCGGCAGAATACCTGTTGAGCATAGTAAGCAACCGGGGCGGTATAAAGCGGCTGATGAAATTATAGAACGCTTCAGAATATTTAATAAAATAGGGAGTAGTGAAAGTTGTGATGGCTGAGGCGCCAACGGCAACGGGAAACAGAAAATCGCTGGTTACTTTCAGGGTAAGCCCAAGAGTTGCCACGATAAATGCAAACTCACCGATCTGCGCCATGCTCATCCCCACCTGTATGGACTGTTTTAAAGGCTGCCCGGATAACAGTGCGCCCAGGGTGGTAGCTAACATCTTACCAAAAATAGTGAGCAGGGTAACCCAGAGGATCGCCATACGGTGCTCAAAAATAGCGGCAGGGTCTATCAACATACCTATAGATACGAAGAATACGGCGCCAAACAGGTCCTTCACCGGCTTAAGAATATGTTCTATTTTTTCAGCCGAAGTGGTTTCTGCCAGTATAGACCCCATTACAAATGCACCAAGCTCCGCAGAGAAGCCAATCTCCGTTGCCAAAACTACCATTCCAAGACAAAGCCCTATAGAAAGTATCAGCAATGTTTCTTCATCGAGGATCTTTTTTGCCCGTCTTAAAAAACTGGGCAGCAGAAAAATGCCGGCAATGAACCACACTGTCAGGAAAAAAAGCAGTTTCAGCACAGAGGTTATCATTTCCGTTCCATTAAACTGCTGGGTGACAGCCATGGTAGACAGCAACACCATCAGTAAGATCACTACAATATCCTCCACTATCAATACCCCGAATACTATCCCTGCAAACTGCTGTCGCTTCACTCCTAATTCAGAAAAAGCCCTTATAATAATGGTAGTGGATGAGCTTGCCAGCAGCCCTCCGAGGAAGAGACTGTCCATAAACGACCAGTTCATCCATCTCCCTACAGCATAGCCCAGCACCAGTATTACAATGATCTCCACTGTAGCCGTAACGGATGCCGCCCCGCCAACACGGAGAAGCTTTTTGAAGCTGAACTCTAACCCGAGGCTGAACAGCAAAAATATCACGCCCATCTCGGCAAAAGTCTTGATATTCTCTTCATCTGCTACTGTAGGGAATATAGATGTATGCGGCCCTACTAAAAATCCTGCTATAATATATCCCAATACCAAAGGCTGCTTCATTCGCCGGAACAGTAATGTAATTACCGCGCCTGCACCCAGTATCAACGCCAGATCTGCTATTAATTTTGGCAAATGCCCCATAAATAAATTATAATCGCTTTTATGCAAATGATGCGCAATATGACAAGCACATCCATAGTAAAATGTGAGATACGCCCTGGTGTCCGCTGCCGGTCGTTGAAAAAGCAAGCCGCGTGATGGGTCGGATTATACTATTGCTGTGATGAAAGCCGTATCTGCACAGGATCGTACAAATTTAATCATTTCAGCGCTAACAGCCGCTCCATTACATAAAAAACTGCAGGACAAAATCCGGAATTCTTCAGGGTGATGCGGGCACGGTTGACCAGCACATCCTCGTCAGTGTAAGGAAAGCGCGCGCAGTCGGAAGGACGAACATCATAGATGCTGCACCGGTTATCGTCTCCTAAAAAAGGACAGGGTGTTTGCTTAACCACATAATCGCCTTCTTCATCAAGCCTGAGGTAGGTATCAATAAACACACTTTCTTTCACCTTCAGGTGTTTACTTATACGCTTAATGTCGGGCGTCTTGAACCGGGGAGAATAATTTTTGCAACAGGCCGCGCAATGCAGGCAGTCAATATGGGAAAAGGCCTCCTCATGCAGGTCCGGCAAAAGCTTCAGCACTTTTTTCTTATCAGGATTCTGCAGGAAACGGGCATATGTTTTATATCTCTCCGCCGCTTTTCTTTGCCACTGCCTGTTTTTCCATTCACCCGATACGAACGCAGCAGTATTCTCTCCTTTCTCCATAAAATTTAATACATGTTAACCAGTGCAATTTACATAAGAATTGATCCATTATAGTTAATTTCGCGGCTTCTTAATAACAATGGATTCCGTTCGTGAGCAAATATTGATTCTTTTAAGCACGCCAGTTTATATTATCATCATTGGCATTGAAGTATTGCTGAGCAATTACCGCCACCGGAAGTTGTACTCATGGAAGGATACTGTTGCCAATCTTTATCTCATGATAGTCAACGGTGCAATAGATCTTTTGTTCCGGGGAGTATACCTGGTTATCCTTGATTATTTCTACCGGCACCAGCTTATCTCTTTCAGTAATATTGTAACATACTGGATATTGCTGCTCCTCTTCGAAGACTTCCTGTATTACTGGCTGCATCGTTTTGACCATGAAATAAGATTGTTTTGGGCGGTACATGTAACTCATCATTCTTCAGAGCATCTCAATTTTACAGTGGGCTTTCGTTCATCAGTATTCCAGCCCCTGTACCGCTTTTTTTATTTTATCCCGCTGGCGCTGATGGGATTCAGACCCATTGATATAGTTTTTATATATTCTGCCACACAGATATGGGGGATATTTGTGCATACAAAGCTTATCCGCAAAATGGGCTGGCTTGAGTATATCCTGGTAACCCCGTCCCATCACCGTGTGCATCATGCATCCAACCCGAAATATTTAGACAAGAATATGGGCATGTTCCTTATCATCTGGGACAAAATGTTCGGGACCTTCCAGGCAGAATTGCCCGAAGCCAAGTATCAGCCTATCAGGTATGGATTGACAAAGCCTATTGAAAAAGAGAACTTCAGCACGATCATCTTCCACGAATGGAACAGTATATGGAAAGATATACGCCGAAAGGATATTGGCTGGCGGGAGCGCATAGGCTATCTTTTCGGACCTCCCGGCTGGAGCCACGACGGCAGCCGCCTCACCAGCGAAGAAATGAGGCAGCAGGAATCCGGCAATTCTGATGAGGAAAGCCAGACCGGTCATCCTGCATGGATACCCACTTCATCGGGAAAGACCAAGGGCACCCCATAACTGTAGCCGAAAGACATGGCAACACGCTTTATGCTACCCTCGTCATGATCTAACCCTCTGCCTTTTTCATTTAAAACGTTTGCATAACCTGCTTATCCACATCATTCTGCATACAGCGCACATCTATATTTTATCTGCGGCTTTCCTCGTAACTTTGCCCGTCTTTTTTAAAGCATGAGCTATTGCTATGTCAAACGTGAAATGTGGTGAATAGTGAATAGTGAATAGTGAATGGTGAACGAAGGGAAATTCACTATTGCCCATTGCCTATTCACCTTTATCATTTCACATCTCACGATAGCACACAGCTATAATTTGATTGATTTAACACTACTTAATATATGAGCGTATTTGAGTCCCAGTCCGCTGAATTTCGCCGCCGTCATATCGGCCCCAATCCTGCTGAAACAAGAGAAATGCTGGATACCATAGGAGTTTCGTCCCTGGAAGCGCTGATAGATCAAACGATCCCTGCTTCCATCCGGTTCGACCATCCCCCGGCACTTCCCGCAGTACAGAATGAATTTGAGTATCTCCACGAGCTCAAAAAAATAGCCCGCAGGAATAAAGTGTTTAAGAGCTATATAGGACAGGGATATTATGGCACTATTACCCCCTCTGTGATTTTAAGGAACATTTTTGAAAACCCGGGCTGGTATACCCAATATACACCTTACCAGGCAGAGATCTCCCAGGGGCGCCTGGAGAGTCTTCTTAATTTTCAGACACTGGTAGCAGATCTTACGGGACTGCCGTTTGCCAATGCTTCCCTGCTGGACGAAGGCACTGCCGCTGCCGAAGCTATGGCAATGCTCTTTCACCATATCAATAAAACAGACAAGATCAGCAAACCCAGGTTTTTTGTGGATCAGGCAATATTTCCTCAAACACAGGATGTGCTTGCAACACGTGCCGAGCCGATAGGTATACAACTGGTAACCGGAGATTATACAACTGCGCATATAGATGACAGTTATTTCGGCGCTATAGTGCAATATCCCAACGGCAACGGCAGCATTGAAGATTACCGCAGCTTTATTGAGGAGGTGCACAACCGGAATGGTTACGTGGTGGTGGCTGCCGATATACTTGCGCTCACCCTGCTCACCAGCCCCGGGGAGATCGGCGCTGATGTGGCTGTTGGCTCTGCACAACGGTTTGGAGTACCCATGGGGTTTGGCGGTCCGCATGCCGCTTACTTTGCAACCAGAGATGAGTTTAAAAGAGGAATGCCCGGCAGGATCATCGGCATCAGCGTGGATGCGCAGGGCAACAGAGCATTGCGCATGGCGTTGCAGACAAGAGAACAACATATCAAGAGAGAAAAAGCCACTTCAAATATTTGCACAGCCCAGGCGCTCCTGGCCAACATGGCAGCAATGTACGCAGTATATCATGGCCCTCAGGGGCTAAAAAACATTGCGTCAAGAGTAACCCTCCTTACGAAAACACTTGCTGAAGGACTGGCTGACCTGGGATATACCAATGCCAACCGTTATTATTTTGACACGCTCAAAGTGCAGGCAACCAATATTACCGCTATAAGAAAAATAGCAGAAGCACATGAAATTAACTTCCGGTATTTTGACGATAACTTTATCGGCATTACTATAGATGAAACAACATCACAAAGAGATATACTTGATATCCTCTATGTATTTGCGGAAGCCTCCGGTCAGAGTGGTGCGTCTGTAACCTTTAGCGATGAACTGATGTTTGAAAATATTCCTGCTTTTGCAGTAAGGCAGTCGGCTTACCTCGTCCATTCTGTGTTTAATACCCATCACAGTGAAACCGAAATGATGCGGTATATCAGGTTCCTTGAAAACAAAGATCTGTCACTGGTCACTTCCATGATATCACTCGGGAGCTGCACCATGAAACTGAATGCGGCATCGGAAATGATACCGGTAAGCTGGCCGGAATTTGCACATATCCACCCTTTTGCCCCTCGGGATCAGACAAAAGGGTACCGGCAGATAACAGATGAGCTGGGTAAATACCTTTGCGCTATTACCGGCCTGGATGCCTGCAGCCTGCAACCCAACAGCGGTGCACAGGGAGAATATGCCGGTCTGCTCACAATCAGGAATTTCCATAAGGCAAAGGGAGAAGGGCACAGGAATGTAGTGCTGATCCCCATTTCGGCTCACGGAACCAATCCTGCGTCGGCAGTGCTGGCAGGGCTGAAAGTGGTGGTGATAAAAAGCGATAGCGAAGGGCATATAGATGTGGCAGATCTCAAAGCCAAAGCCGAACAATATGCTGCTTCTCTTGCCGCACTGATGGTTACCTATCCATCCACACACGGTGTTTTTGAAGAAAGCATCCGGCAGATATGCGATATAGTGCATAGCAATGGCGGCCAGGTATATATGGACGGCGCCAATATGAATGCGCAATGCGGTCTTACTTCACCGGGAGAAATAGGCGCCGATGTATGTCACCTCAACCTGCACAAAACATTTGCCATCCCGCATGGCGGCGGCGGCCCCGGAATGGGACCGATCTGCGTAAAAGAACACCTTACCGCTTACCTGCCTTCGCATATAGCTGCCGGGGCATCAGCTAACAGCAACGGGCATACACAATACCATGCGGTAAGCGCAGCGCCTTACGGGTCGGCATCCATACTGCTGATAAGCTACGGGTATATCCGCATGCTTGGCGCAGAAGGTGTGAAAGCAGCTACGGAATATGCCATCCTGAACGCAAACTATATGCGGGCAAGGCTGGAAAAATATTATGATATATTATACCTTGGCAGCAACGGCACCTGCGCGCATGAATTTATTGTAGACATAAGACCTTTCAAAAGCCAGACAGGAATAGAAGCGGAAGATGTGGCAAAGCGCCTGATGGACTATGGATTCCACGCCCCCACACTGAGCTTTCCCGTGCCGGGCACGATCATGATCGAGCCCACCGAAAGCGAGGACAAAGCAGAGCTTGACCGTTTTTGCGAAGCAATGATCAGCATTTACCACGAAATAAAAGCCATTGAAGAAGGTAAGTCCGATAAGACAGACAACCCTCTGCAAAATGCGCCCCATACGATGCAGGTGGTTTGCGCCAACGAATGGACGCACTCCTATACCCGTCAGGAAGCTGCTTTCCCGCTGGCTTATACAGTCCAGAACAAGTTTTGGCCCAGCGTTTCGAGAGTGAATAATACTTATGGCGACCGTAATCTTGTATGCACCTGCGAACCTGTGGAAAGCTATATGGAAGTAGAAAAGAGCTGATACAGTCTGGATGGTGTCGTGAAAAGTGAAAAGACAAAAGTGAAAGAAGCATTTCACTTCCCGTACCTGGCATAGCCGGGCAGTACTTCATTTGCAAATTGAACCATGATATACAAATTGCTCACAGCCTGCCTGTTTGTTTCAGTTATGCTGCCTGGCTTTGCCCAGGAGCAACCTACCAGGAATATCAGCACGTATTTTACAGCAGAAAAGAAATACCTGGTGCTACCGGTAAAGAATGGCGCAACCAAACGCAATCTTGAACTTTGGGTCGATGGCGTGAATACCCGCTTCTGGGATATGGAGCTGGCAGAAGACAAACCAGACTGGTATGCATATATGCGCATTGATGAATGGAAAGGGAAGCAGATTGAGCTGAGGGTAGATAAAGTATCCGCCGCATCAAAAGTATTTGACCCGGTAATGCAAAGTGATGCAGACACCAATGCCAATGAATACAAAGAAAAGCTTCGGCCGCAGTTCCATTTTTCACCCAAACGAGGGTGGACCAACGATCCCAACGGCATGGTATATTTCAACGGGGAATACCATTTATTTTTCCAGCACAATCCTTACGGCCGCAACTGGGGTAATATGACCTGGGGGCATGCTGTTAGTAAAGACCTGGTACACTGGGCTGAATTAGATGACGCCATACACCCCAACCAGGGGGGACCTGTGTTCAGCGGTGGCGCTGTTGTAGATAAAAATAATACCAGCGGCTTAGGTGAAAACGGTAAGCCCGCAATGGTAATGTTCCATACCGGTGCAAGAGGCTGGGGGCAATATATGACCTGGAGCACTGACGGCCGCAATTTCCACTGGTACGATAAAGCCGTAGTGCCCCGCATCAACAAAGAAAACCGGGATCCCAAAGTAATATGGTATGAGCCTGCAAAGCAATGGGTCATGGTGTTGTGGGTAGAACGTGGAAATAATGAGCAGCACAGTATACAGTTCCTTACTTCGCCCGATCTTAAAAACTGGACGCCTGCCAGCATCACTTATGGCGGCATAGGTAACGACCGCTACCTGTATGAATGTCCGGAATTTTATGAACTGCCAGTACAGGGTATGGATGGTGTGAAAAAATGGGTGCTTACCGGCGCTAACACCGAATATGCTGTCGGCAGCTTTGACGGCACTACATTTACCGAAGAAGAAAGAAAGCTGCAAAACCAGCACGGACGGGGGTTTTATGCGCCGCAAACCTTTAGCGATGAACCCACAGGGCGCCGCATTGAGATAGGCTGGTGGCGTACTAATACCGCTGAAGATGATATGGACTTCAACCAGTCCATGAGCTTACCGATGGAGCATAAGCTGGTAAAAACACCGGAGGGTATCAGGCTTACACGGATGCCGGTAAAAGAAGCAGAGCGTCTTCGCAGCGGTAAAATATATAAGGCAGGCAATAAAACCCTTAAGGAAAACAGTGCGAATCCGTTAAAAGACATCAATATTGAACTGGCAGAGATACATGTGGAAATAACGCCGGGCAAAGCAAAGGAAGTAGCGCTTAATATTCGCGGAGTGGCGGTAATATATAATGTCGCCGCCCAGCAACTGGTAGCAGATGGAGTAAAAGCGCCTGCACCCCTGCAAAATGGCAAACTTACTCTGTTGATATATGCAGACAGGACCGGGCTTGAAATATTTGCAAATAATGGATTAATGTTCATGCCCGTAAATATTAATATTGATGACAGCGATCGCTCCTTATCATTATCTGTCAAAGGCGGCACTGCAAAAATTTCGAGTCTTGAAGTGTATGAATTAAAAAGTATCTGGCAATGATATAGCCGGGCTTATTGAATTGCATAAGAAAAAGCTGAAAATTTTATCAGGCTGCCTGAAGTAATGGAAATGGATACAACATTTGTTCAAAGCCAGATAGATTTTATTCCCGACACCATCAACGAACTAAGAAAATTGCTTGAAGATTTAAAAAGTTTATCATGGAAAAGGAACTGGAAAATTTAATTACGTTGGCTGGTACACCAAAATTCGATACCGGGCTCAGAAAAGTATATAAAAAGTATAAGAGCAATCCGGAAGCTCAAAAACACTTATCCGGTCTGATACAAAAAGAGTTGTCCGGTATACAACAGGATCTTTTGACTATTAAAAAAGAATTGTCCCTTAAAAAAAACTTAAGAATATATCTGAAATGGTTTCCCTTTCTTAGGTGGTCAAGGAGTATTTTAATAAAACAAGACATTGGCTCTACCAACGGATCAATGGTAATATAGTTAATGGTAAAGTATGCAGTTTTACCTATGATGAATTGAAGCAACTGCAATTTGCTTTAAAGGATATCAGTAAAAAAATAGGCGCCACATCTGTTTTGTGAGCTAAGCAGACCGTGATTGATTTCCGTAGGTGGTATAGAACCTTTTCATCTTAATTTTAATTAGTTTTTTTAAATTTGCGATATGTACAGCACTTCCCAAATACTGCAAATCTTGTCTACCAAGAAAGTGGAATTACAAACACGCTATCCTATTTCGGAACTGGGCTTGTTTGGTTCGTATGCCCGGGGAGATTTTAATGAACATAGCGATATTGATATTTTGGTAGATTTTCACGATAGCATAGACGGGTTCAAATATATCCGGCTTGCACATGAATTGGAAGATACATTTCATAATAAAATAGACCTTGTGTCCCGCAAGGGCATTAAGGAAAAATACCTTCCCTTCGTAGAAAAAAACCTTATCCGTGTCTGAAAGAGCACTTCCCCTTTTAATAGACGATATTAAAATTGCCATTGCCACCATTTTGCAATACACGCTGAATTACAGCTATGAGCAATATGAAGCTGACCTTAAAACCAGGCACGCCGTAGAAAGGAATTTTGAAATTATTGGCGAAGCCGCTTCACGTATCCCGGAAAGCTATAAAACGATATATCCACATATTGAATGGCGAATCATCAAAGATTTCAGAAATTTTATCATCCACGATTATTTTGGAATCAATAATGCTATTGTTTGGGAGACCATACAATTGCGCCTTCCCGATTTACTCTCGGATATTACTGCTTTGCCAGGTGTTGAATAATATAGTGCTGCGGTAAAAACTTTTAACTCTTTTCCTCCCATATCATTGCCAGGTGCACGATCGTCTCCACACTTTTCTGCATATCCTGTATGCTTACATATTCGTGCTTTCCGTGAAAGGCCATTTCTCCTGTAAAAATATTGGGGCAGGGCAATCCCATGAACGATAGCCGCGATCCGTCTGTACCCCCCCTGGCGCTTGTCCGGAGAGGTTGCACACCGGCCCGGCTGATGGCTTCCAGCGCATATTCGCTTACCTGCGGATGATGGTCAAGCACTTCCTTCATGTTACGGTATTGCTCCTTCACTTCCATAGTAATGGTCACCCCGGGAAATTTCCTGACCGTCTCATCAATATATTGCCGCAGCAGCACTTCATATTCATACAGCTTTGCAGTAATGAAATCGCGTATGATGAACTGCAGCGTTACTTTCTCTGCAATGCCGTTGATATACACCGGGTGTACAAACCCCTCTCTGCCTTCTGTTGTCTCCGGCGAAAGCGCATGGGCAGGCAAAAGTTCAAGAAGGGCGCCTGCTGCCTTAATAGCGTTTACCAGCTTATCTTTCCCATATCCCGGGTGAGCGCTCACACCGGTAAAGGTGATGGTGACACTGTCCGCTGAAAAAGTCTCGTCTTCAAAAGCTCCTCTTTCACCGGCATCAAGCGTATACCCGAAGTCGGCGCCCAGCCTTTTTAAATCTACTTTATCTACTCCCCTGCCGATCTCCTCATCCGGGGTGAACAATAGCTTTATGACGCCATGCTTCAGCCCCGGGTGCATCATAAAATAATTGGCCATATCCATAATAACGGCTACACCTGATTTATCATCCGCTCCCAGCAAAGTAGCGCCGGAAGCGGTTATAATATCTTCTCCTTTCTTTGCAGAGAGATAAGGATGATCTTTTATTGTGATCACCTGCTGCGGGTCATCGGGCAATACAATATCTTCCCCCTGGTAGTTGCGATGAATCAAAGGACTTACCCCTGCCCCGCTGCAATCCGGTGAAGTATCCACATGCGAGCAGAAACATATAACAGGAACATTTTTATCTGTATTAGAAGGGATTGTCGCATATACATAACCGTGCTCGTCCAGCGCTGCATCAGTAACTCCCATTGCAAGCAGCTCTTCCACTAAAATCCGGGAAAGATCTTTTTGCTTTTTTGTAGAGGGAAAACTGGTGGAATGAGGATCGGACTGCGTATCTACCTGCACATATTTTATAAACCGGTCTGCAACTGTGAAAGAATAGTTCTGGAACATGTATTACAAATTATTAACGGCAGCCATTTTCAATACCGGCTACAAATGATAATGCGGTGAAGCATATATAAAAAGGATAACCGGCGCAAATATAAAGACGATCCATAAGCTTAGCACAATAATTCTTCCGCTGTTACCGAGATCCATGTTCACTGATCCAGTAAGCACTTTGTTTACATAAGAAATGATCATATCCTCATCGCCGGATATCTTTTCAGGATCATACTCCCGTAACGCAGGAATATTACGGATCAATGCTTTCCTGATCGCCATATATCCGGCATCGCTCAGCGCTTCATAACTTGTGTCATAGGCAATACCAACTGCATCGAGGTCTTTTCTTATGACAGAAAGCCTTTGAAGGCCCCTGAAACGCAGGATGATCAGCCACACGAAAAGCAGGATAAGGTAATTATGCAGGACAACGGCCATATAGAATAAACAAATTGCCGAAGCAATGAGTAAGAACGGCTGAACAGCCCTCCCGGCGCGCGCAAAAAGATTTTCCAGCAACTGACCGCCGTCTAAAGGCGTTACAGGCAGCAGGTTAAAAACATTTAATAAGATAAAGATGAGGGATAGCTTATAGTAAAAAATGCCTGAAGCGGACATGAACGCAAACAGGTATACTACGCCAATAATAATGCCTGGCAGCGGACCTGCAAGCAATGTAATGACCCGCTGTTTTTGAGATATTTTTTTCGGGCTTCCTGAAACATAAGCACCAAGAAAAGGCACAAAAAGCATATGCACGTCCCTGTATCCAAATATTTTCATAGCGGCAAAATGCCCTGCTTCATGCAGTAATATGACGCCTGTAAGTATCAAGATCCACTGCAGGTCGCGGTGGAAAAAAATATAGTAGGCTGCAATATAAAGCGCAAGGCTTATGATCGTCCTTATCCATATATTTCCCCTTCCGGTTATATTTTCATATAACGGCTTTTTATCAGGTAGGAGCTCTGCCGCAGTATTTATTTCTTCCTCCATTCTCAATAATATACCATATTTGCGATAAATATATATTCACGTAAATTAAAAAATAAGCTATTAACTTGAGCTATTGACCCGAACGGAATATGACAGACCATCATTTTGATCATAATGAAACTGCTATCCTGCTTGCCAGCATTAACGTTGGCGTTGCCAGGATGAATGCAGACAGCAGGCTGATCTATGCTAACCCTGCATTTTGTAAAATAACCGGTTATTCTGCAGAAGAACTGGAATTGCAGCATTACAGTTTATTCATAAAAGAGCATGATAATGTAGAACTGGACTATTGGGATGCCCTGTTGCGCAGAGGAAAGCTTGAAAAGATGACTAACCTGGTGGGGATCACCACCAAAGACAACAAAAAAGTCATTTGTAATGGCGCCATCCACCAAATGAAGGATATCCGGGGAATCTCCTATCTCCTTATTATTGAGGATATCTCGGAAAAGATCTCTGGCGATAAGACGCTTAAAGAAAACCTGGTGCGGTATACCATTCTTGGTAAAGCAACAGTGGAAGGATTGTGGGACTGGAATATGAAAACGGGGCAGTTATATTACAACAATAATGTAAAAACGCTTTTAGGCTATAACGATGACGATCTTGAAGCGGGATTTGAATGGTGGAAAGCCAATATCCACCCTGATGATAAAGAAAAAGTATTGGATAAGATCAATGCAGCTTTGCCGCTGCCCAATATTACCAGCCTGAACAATGAATACAGGTTTGCTTCTAAAGACGGGACCTATAAAATAATTGCTGACTGTTTTTCGATAATGAGAAGTGCCGAAGGTCAGCCTGTAAGGCTGATCGTTTCTATGCAGGACTTTACGGAACAACGAAACCTGCAAAAGCAACTGGCGGAGAAGGAAGCAATATACAGGAGACAATTAGCCCGCACCGTGCTTGATACCCAGGAAAACGAACGGAAAAAGCTTGCGGAAGAGCTACACGATAATGTTAACCAGCTACTGGGGGTAGTAAAGCTTTATATTGAGCATTCAATAACAAACGAAAACATACGGGAAGGGCTTTTAAAAAAAAGCAACCAGTATATTGATAAGGTGATCGAAGAGCTGAGGAATCTTTCTAAAAACCTGTCGCCTCCCCTGCTTGCCGAGCTGGGACTTGAACATTCCATAACAAGTCTTGCTGAAGCTATATCCGAAGTGCAGCATATTTCCGTAATTGTGGATATGCTTGATTTTGATGAAGAGGGACTGACGGAAAGCCACAAGCTTATGCTGTACCGCATTGTTCAGGAACAGCTTAACAATATCATAAAACACGCTGAAGCAAAGAACGTAGAGATCAATTTCCGGAAGGCGGATGAAAAGTTGCAGTTAACAATAAAGGATGACGGCAAGGGTGTAGACCTGTCAGTTGAAAACAATGAAGGATCAGGACTGCGCAATATCCGCAACCGGATTGAGCTATACCATGGCACTATTGGTATGATCTCTTCCCCGGGAAACGGTTTTACCCTGAAAGTTGAATTTGAAGTATAAGCAAGGGTATAATATACTCCGGGGCATCCGCATTATATTTCTATCCATTCGCTCAGCTCCAGCCATCGCATTTCTTTTTCGTCAAGGAGGGATGTTATTTCGCCGATACGTCCAGAAAGCGCCTGTAGCTCCGTGTATGGAAGCGAGCCTGCAGCAAGTTGCTCCTGGACGGATAGTTTTTCTTTTTCAAGCGCTTCAATCTCCTGCTGCAGCAGCTCAAACTCTCTTTTCTCTTTATAGGAAGGTTTCCTTTTTGCAATGCCTGCACCTGCTTGCGCCTTATCCGGCATTACCGCTGCGCCGGGATCATCGCTGATTTTCTTCCGGGCTGTTTCCGATTTTATATCTTCCTGCTCTTTTTTCCATTCCCTGTATTGGGTATAGTTGCCGGGGAAATCCCGGATCTCACCATTTCCTTCAAAAACAAAAAGATGATCGCAGAGCCTGTCCATAAAATACCTGTCGTGCGAAACAATGAGCAGGCATCCTCTATACTCATTCAGAAAGTTCTCAAGCACGCTGAGCGTTGGCAGATCAAGATCATTGGTAGGCTCATCAAGTATCAGGAAATTAGGGTTACGAAAGAGAATGGACAGCAGCATCAGCCGCTTTTTTTCTCCACCGCTCAGCTTCGATATAAAAGTATACTGCTGATCGGGATTGAAGAGAAAAAGCTGCAGGAACTGGGCAGCGCTCAGCGATCCGCCCCCGGCAAGAGGAAAATTCTCTGCTATATCCTTAACATATTCAATCACCCGCTTGTCTTCTTTCACCTCCAGCCCCTGCTGTGAGTAATAGCCAAACACCACTGTTTCTCCGATATTGATCTTTCCACTGTCTGCTTTCTCAATCTCCTGGAGGATATTTAAAAAAGTAGATTTGCCGGCGCCGTTCTTTCCCACCACGCCTATTCTTTCTCCTTTCGCAAACGTATAGTCGAAGCCTTTCAGTATCACCTTGTCGCCATAAGATTTATATACTTTCTTAAGCTCGGCAATTTTACCTCCAAGCCGGCTCATCTTTACCTGGAGCTGCACCTGTTGATCCTCCATCTTTTGCCGGGCTTTTGCTTCTACAGCACCGAAAGCATCAATACGGCTTTTGGATTTGGTAGTGCGCGCCCTGGGCTGCTTGCGCATCCATTCAAGCTCTTTACGATACAGGTTTTTTGCTTTATCAATGCTGGCGCCTTGCTGCTCTATACGCGCAGCCTTTTTTTCTATATAATTTTCATAATCGCCCTTATGAACATACAGCTCGCTTCCCTCCAGCTCCCATATCTCATTGCAAACAGCATCCAGAAAATAACGGTCATGCGTCACCAGCAGCAGCGTAACCTTCTCCTGGTTGAGGTAATGCTCAAGCCACTCCACAGTTTCCACATCTAAGTGATTGGTAGGCTCATCCATTATCAGCAACACATGCTTATGCTCAAACCCTATATCAATAAGTGTGCGGGCAAGCGCTACACGCTTGCGCTGCCCCCCCGACAGGCTGCCGACTTTTTGCTGCAGGTGATGGATATTGAGCTTGCCGAATATCTGCTTTACCTTGCTGTCGAAGTCCCAGGCGCCAAGCTCATCCATCCTCACTATAGCTTCTGCTACAAGATGGCTGTCTTCCGTTTCACCTGCCGCTTCAAATGCTTTAATAGCATTGATCACCGGGTGAGTATGGTGAAAGATATTGTCAAGAATGCTGAGGTCTTCATAAAACACAGGCTCCTGTTCAAACAGGGCAACCGTTACATCTTTGTGTATCCACACTTTTCCTTCTTCCGGTATTTCCCTGCCGGCAATGATCTTAAGCAAAGTAGATTTGCCATACCCGTTGCGTGCAACAAGAGCGATTTTATCTCCTTCTTCTATATGAAAGCTAAGATTGCCGAAAAGAGGTTTGACGCCGTATGATTTTCCCAATCCTTCTGCAGATACATAATGCATCCGGCAAAGATAAATGTTCATAAGAAGCGCACAAAGTATATGGCTAAGCTGCCAACCGCTCAAGGCTATTCAAATCCGGGGGCTTCGGGCTTAGACTGACGCGTATACTGTGCTTGCAGTTTAAAATAAAGCCCAAAGGGCGCATTTCAAATTTTCGCACCATTTCTCCCTTCTCTGCTGTGCGGAGAGGGGATTGCGGGAGTGAGGGAAATATGTGCCTCTAAAATTTGAAATGTGCCCAGCCCAAACGGGTTCAAACTTATTTTCCGATAATTTTGCAGGATGGAGCAAGTCATTTTTAAAGACCTGGGGATTATCGGGTATAAAGAAGCATGGGATTACCAGGAAAAGTTGTTGCAGGAAAATATACGGGGCAAATCGGCCGCTGCAGCAGTTGCACGAAACAAGCTTCTCCATCAGCAGGAAGCTAAAGAAGACGGCGAATCAATCGTTACTATCCCTTCAGTTTCTCACTATTTTTTGCTGTGTGAACATCCACCCGTATATACGCTGGGAAAAAGCGGCCATGAGTCGAATGTGCTGCTCTCGCAGGAAGAAATGGATAACAGAGGGATTGCATATTATCATACTAACCGGGGTGGAGACATTACTTTTCACGGGCCGGGACAGATAGTAGGCTATCCCATATTAGATCTGGAAAAATACTATACCGATATCGGTAAATACCTGCGCAACCTGGAAGAAGTGATCATACTTGCTTTAAGTCATTACAATATTACCGGGCAACGTTCACCGGGCGAAACAGGCGTATGGATAGATCCTTTTGTAAAAGGGAGGGAAAGAAAGATCTGCGCCATGGGGGTGCGTTGCAGCAGGTGGGTGACCATGCATGGCTTTGCGCTGAATGTAAATACAGACTTAAGCTATTTCAATCATATCATTCCCTGCGGTATTGCAGACAAGCAGGTAACCTCCATTGCAAAAGAGCTGGGCTACGAACCGGATATTGAGGAAGTTAAAACACTTGTGCAACACTGCTTTGAAAAAGTCTTTGAAAGCAGGCTGGTCAGCGGATAGAGCTGTCTTTGGGTACCATCACTTTATTCTTTTCCCTGAGCACATTGTTTTCGTAAAGCTCAAACTTATACCACCCGGCACGCATAAAGTTGGACTTATCAATAGAGAAGATATGTTCCTTTATGTTGGCAACCTGGAATATTTCATCTCCGTTATCGTCAAAGAATTTGATGGTATACTGCCCCTGTTTATCCACAGGCACTACGACTGTAATATTACCAAACGGGTTTGTATACACAAATCCCGAGGGAGTAAATGTTTCGGGACGAACCATGACAACAGTGTCAGCTCTCAGTCCATCACTTCTTTTCCTATTGATTACCTGTGTCAGTTCCGGCTGGTATTGCTTTGATGGCAGCCCTGGATCCGGCTGCGCAGCTTGTGAAGTGACAGCATTAACAGTGCCGGCAGCCGCCCCTGTCGCTGATATAGTATTACCGGTATCGTATGCCGGAGTGCCGGTTGATATATCCGGAATCTTGTTCTCCTCTTTTTTAACCACCACCGGTGGTTGCGCTTTATGAGGCCTTTGAGCCTTGCTGAAAACATATTTACCGCTGTCAAGCAGGATATACAGCTTATAAAATATTACCGTATCAGGGGCATTATTGTCTAGAAAACCATTGGTAACAGAAGACGGATCGGGCAAGGTGAGAATAGTCCGGAATCCTTTGAGGCTGTCTGCCGAGCGCTGTATGCTTAATTGTTTGATCACAGGGAATTGATTTACCCAGCTCAATATCACTTTCCCATTGACATTTCTTACGGTAAACTGCGGCAAAGTGTCCTGGGCTTCTGATGTGTAGCCAGAAAACAAAAGCATGGCGGCCAGCAAAATACTTACGATCAGCTTCATAGATAAAGACGTCAGGACAATGGATAATTTCTTTTAGCAATGCAAAGATAATGCTACATTTTCTCGCGGAATTCCAGGATTCCCGGCGGAAGAGAACGGTTCCCCTGAAGCCCTCCTGTATGTAGCATTAAAATTGCTGCGCCCGGTGAAAAATAATTTTTACTGATCAGGTCGAATATACCATACATCACTTTGCCGGTATACACAAAATCCAACGGGATATTTGATAAACGATAAAACCTGTTCATGAAGTCTAATAATGGCTGAGATTTTTTTGCGTAGCCCCCAAAATGATAGTCATGAATGATACGGAGGTTTCCGGGAATGCCATTCTCAAGCAGGGAGGATATTTCATCTGCCAGGGCTGTATTGTTTTTCATTGCACTTATTCCTATCACTTCCTGTTGCGGAGATGCCACCTGTAGTATACCGGCAATGGTAGTTCCTGTGCCAACAGCGGTTATAATATGAGTGTATTTAATTATATCTCCGGGATGAAGTATCTCTGCAGCACCTGCTACCCCCTTACTGCCAAAGCCACCTTCAGGAATGTAGTAATGATCTTTGAAACGGTTATCAATAGGATTGATCCCTGCACTTCTTTTGGACAGGTTGTAATCATCACGTGAAAGAAAATGAAGTTCCATACCAAGATCCCGGGCAGCGGATAAAGTATGGCTGGGCAACAGGGGCTGCTCTCCCCTTATAACACCCACGGCGTCAAAATTAAGCTGTTTTGCCGCGTAAGCAGTGGCGGCAATATGATTTGAGTAGGGTCCCCCGAAGGTAACTATCTTTTTATACCCTTTATCAGCGGCATCTGCCAGATAATATTTCAGCTTAAACCACTTATTACCAGAAATGACAGGATGGAGTTTGTCGAGCCTTAAAACATGAAGCTTAATATTTTTCCCCGCAGTAAGCTCTGATTCAACGGTGTCAATGGTAACCCGCTCGGAGTATATAGGCTGATTAAGATCCATTGGAGATACAACATATCAACTGACGCAAATATCCACGACACTGACCTGACGGGAAAACAGCTTTTACGAGGTATAGATTGTTTATACTTTGTCAGAGGTAAACGAAGACCCGAGATATTCCTGATTAAGCCTTGCTATATTTTCCAGTGAGATCTCTTTGGGGCAAACAGCTTCGCAGGCGCCGGTGTTGGTACATGCGCCAAAGCCTTCCTTATCCATTTGTGCGATCATATTCATTACGCGGGTCTTTTTCTCAGGAGCTCCCTGCGGAAGCAGGGCCAGGTGCGAAACCTTGGCTGACACAAAGAGCATCGCCGAGCTGTTTTTACAGGCAGCCACGCAGGCGCCGCAGCCTATACAGGCAGCAGCGGCAAAAGACTGGTCGGCTTTTTCCCTTTCAATAGGAATGGCATTCCCGTCTACTGCATTGCCCGTATTCACGGAAATAAATCCTCCGGCCTGGATAATATGATCAAAAGCACGCCTGTCAACTATCAGATCTTTAATGACAGGAAATGCATTGGCCCGCCAGGGTTCCACCACTATGGTATCGCCATCTTTAAATGCACGCATGTGCAACTGGCAGGTGGTAGTGCCATGCCAGGGACCATGAGGGCGGCCATTTATATACATAGAGCACATGCCACAGATGCCTTCGCGGCAATCGTGGTCAAATGCGATCGGCTCCTTCCCTTCTTCTATCAGTTGCTCATTGAGCACATCAAACATTTCAAGAAACGACATTTCGGAAGAGATGCCTTTTACCTGAAATGTTTCAAAACTGCCTCTTGTATCTTTATTCTTCTGTTTCCAGACCTTTAAGGTCAGATTCATTGTATAATGTTCCATGATTAATGCGTCAATTTGAAAATTTGAAAATTTGAAAATGCGTAAAGGAACGCCCACATAAACCCGTGGATACTTCCTTTGACAGAAGAAATTATTCTAGATAAGATCTTTATAATTTCATTCAAATTCCCAATCATTATATCGTTAAACCTATAATTTTTACTTTTTTTACAAAGCGTCAGCCAATACAGGGATTCACTTGCTTCCTTAGCGGCTATCTTCATTTTATGAATAAAGTCAGCCTTACTTTCCTCATTCTGCGCTTCAAAAACATTCGCTCCTATTGATGTTGAAGAACGTAACAATTGCCTGGCAATCACAAATTTTTTATCCGTCTCCAACTGCTCACAATATTCAATAATAGTCAGTGAAAAATGTATTGTTTTCTCTACTATTACATTGGGTTTATCATTTCTCATCTCTGAAAATTTAAAGATTAGCAATTTGATTTCATTTTCAAATTACTACATTTTCAAATTTTCAAATTATTTATAATTCCTTTGCGTCGGCTTTATCTCTTCATATACCAGGTCCTCTTTATTCAGTTGCCAGTTGCTTTCACCTTTATATTCCCATGCGGCCACATACATAAACTTATCATCGTTGCGCAGCGCCTCCCCTTCTTCTGTCTGGCTTTCTTCACGGAAATGACCGCCGCAGCTCTCCGCCCTCTCCAGGGCATCCAAGCACATCAGCTCGCCAAGCTCTATAAAGTCGGCAACCCTGTTCGCCTTGTCGAGCTCATTATTCATCTCCATAATATCTCCCGGGATACGTACATCATTCCAAAACTCTTTTCGCAATGCCCTGATCTCTTCAATCGCTTCTTTGAGCCCCTGCTCATTGCGCGCCATACCGCATTTATTCCACATGATCTTACCCAGCCGCTTATGGAAGCTTTCCACCGATTGCTTACCCTTGATGCCCATGAGCTTATCAATACGCTCTTTTACTTCTTTTTCCGAAGCTTCAAAAGCTTCATGCGTGGTAGGGATAGGCCTGGTGCCAATTTCACCGGCAAGATAATTACCCAGTGTATAGGGTATTACAAAATATCCGTCTGCCAGCCCCTGCATCAGTGCAGATGCTCCAAGACGATTAGCGCCATGGTCGCTGAAATTAGCTTCACCTAATGCATAAAGCCCGTCCACAGAAGTTTTCAGTTCATAGTCTACCCACAGTCCGCCCATGGTATAGTGTACCGCAGGATATATGCGCATAGGCACTTCGTAAGGATTTTCACCGGTAATTTTTTCATACATATCAAAAAGATTACCATATTCCTCTTTTACCACTTCCTTACCCAGCCTTATCAATGTTTCCGTGTCAGGATTCTCAATGCCCTGCTTGCTTGCTTCTGCTCTTCCGTATTTATTGATGAGATTGTATTTAAAATCAAGGTATACCGCCTGCTTTGTAGTGCCTACACCATACCCCGCATCACATCTTTCTTTCGCGGCGCGTGAAGCCACATCTCTCGGCACAAGGTTACCAAAAGCGGGGTATCTTCTTTCCAGGTAATAATCTCTCTCGTCTTCGGGGATATCATTGGCCCTGCGGGCATCATCTTTCTTTTTCGGCACCCAGATACGACCGTCATTGCGTAAAGATTCAGACATGAGTGTCAGCTTGCTCTGGTGATCGCCGGTTACCGGTATACAGGTGGGATGGATCTGTGTAAAGCAGGGGTTGGCAAAAAATGCGCCCTTTTTATGCGCTTTCCATGCAGCCGTAACATTGCTGCCCATAGCGTTGGTGGAGAGATAAAACACATTACCATAGCCGCCCGAGCATAACAGTACCGCATGACCGAAATGTCTTTCCAGTTCACCGGTCACCAGGTTGCGGCAGATAATGCCCCTTGCTTTTCCGTCTATCACTACCACATCATGCATTTCATGACGGGTATACATCGTTACGTTGCCTAAAGCTACCTGCCTTTCCAGCGCCTGGTACGCTCCTATCAGCAACTGCTGACCGGTTTGGCCCGCAGCATAAAAAGTTCGCTTCACCTGCACGCCGCCAAAAGAACGGTTGGCAAGCAGCCCGCCATATTCCCTCGCAAAAGGCACTCCCTGGGCCACACACTGGTCAATGATATTGGCACTGATCTCTGCCAGCCGGTGCACATTGGACTCGCGGGACCTGTAGTCCCCTCCTTTAATAGTATCATAAAAAAGACGGAATACCGAATCTCCGTCATTCTGATAATTCTTTGCCGCATTGATCCCTCCCTGCGCTGCAATGGAATGCGCCCTGCGCGGGGAATCCTGGAAGCAGTAAGCCTTCACTTTATATCCGAGTTCACCAAGCGATGCCGCAGCGGAAGCCCCTGCAAGCCCTGTGCCTACAACGATCACTTCAAGCTTACGTTTATTGGCCGGGTTTACCAGCTTTACATGCCCTTTATAATCGGTCCATTTATCTTCTAATTTCCCGGGAGGTATTTTTGAATTCAACATAGCTCAATTACGTTGATGATATGATCAGATTGATGACAAGTTTAGTTAACCGGATGACAAAGCATTTACCCGATCCAGCCCAGATAAATGGATACCGGCATCATTGCAAATGTAAAAGGCACTACAATGGAAAACACATTTCCGACTCCTTTTACGATCCTGTAATAACGCTGATTGTGCAATCCAAGTGTCCTGAAAGCGCTTGCAAATCCATGCATAAGATGGTATGCCAGCGAAATACATCCCAGCACATATAAAATAACTATAGCAAGCGACTGGAACACTATAACCATTTCCCTATACAGATCGTGGTATTCTTTTCCGTCAATAGTTGTGGTGCCCAATTCATGTATATTACCAATACCCCCAAGCCGGCTGGGCGTCCAGAAATGATAGATATGCATGATAAGAAATAGAAGAATAAGCGTTCCCAGCAATCCCATGCTGCGGCTGTACCACTTGCTGCCTCTGTTGCCCAGGGGCACCTGGTAGCCGATGCTGCGCTTACTCCTGTTTTCAAATTCGAGCAGCAGCCCCTGTACAATGTGAAGGATGATCCCCACAAATAATCCAACTTCGAGGATCCGGATAACAACGGTAGCACCCATAAAGTGCGCAGCGCGGTTAAACATTGCCCCATCATCATTTGCCCAGATACAGGCATTTATTCCAACATGCACAACTAAAAAAGCAATCAAAGAAACGCCCGTAAGCGCCATCACAAATTTCTTCCCAATGGAAGATGTGAAGATTTGTTTCCAGGTCATATTCAGAAGAAGTGGTTAGATAATCCCTGCAAAAGTAACACACAAACGCTGACAAAAATCAGTTTGTTGTATTTTTTAGCTATCAATCCTGTTGTGCAAATAATTATCTACCATTTGAAAAAGGTGCTGCGGCTGCAGTGTGCGCCAGTTAGGAAGTTCGAGCAGCTCTACATACCGGTTAAGATGTGCCTTCTTAAAATCCTGCTGTGATTGCTCGGGCATATTGAGCAAAACAATCCATCCGCCTTCTTCATTCAGCTCCTGGAACCAGTCTTCATAATAGCTGTCGTCGCTGCTGTGAAAGTTGAGCACATTGTCTGCGATGAGAATAAACTTGCTGATGCCCTCATAAAACAAAACATCTGTAACTTCCCTGCGTAATGTCCGGATATCGTTCTCTATGGCATCATTCCACTCTCCTATCAGCTCTATGATGGCGTATCCCTGCTCATAATCAGCATACAATATTTTCATGTAGAGCGTGCGCGACCCAAATTCATCCCACTGCGGGTGTATATAGTAATTGTAGATCGTTTGAGAATATACAAACTCACTATGTTCCCTTCCAAAAAAAGGAGACCGGGGGTCCTCAGCCGATGTATAGAGATGCTGCCAGTTGTAAAAAGGTTCGATATCATGCATACCTGCTGCTCTTGCTGCAAATATCGCAGTTTCCGATGTATTGTTTGAAGTTTGTTAGGGGTTACAAGTTTCAGGTCTCAGGTTACAGGTTGTGAATTTGAAAAGTGAGACGATAAACCTGAGGTTTGACCTCTCACCTTTCACGTCTCTCCTTTCACGTCCGGGCGCTGCGTATATTATGCAAACATCTACCTTGCCAGCAAATAGTCTTTTAATATATTGTACTCCGCATCAATTTTCACACTATGCTTTTGGAGCGGTAATATCTGCTGAATAGCAGGCGGCACAGCGACCTTTTCTTTAATGACCGGCTCTACCACATCATAAAACTTTACCGGGTGCGCCGTTTCAAGAAATATTCCGCTTTCCCCCGGATGCGCTGCAAGATAGCGCTGCAGCGCCAGGTAGCCCACAGCACCGTGAGGATCGAGCAAATAGCCCTCCTGCTCCTTTACGGCTCTTATGGTCTCTTTGGTTTCAGCATCTGTAATAGTATACCCGGTCAGGACTTTTTTAAGTTCGGGGAACTGATGGCTGAACAATTCGAGTATCCGCACAAAATTGCTGGGGTTGCCCACGTCCATTGCGTTGGATAACGTAGGAACGGCGGGACGCACTTCATAATTTCCATTGTCCAGGAATCTTGGCACCACATTATTGGCATTGCAGGCTGCAATAAAATGCTTCGCCGGCAAACCCGAAATATGCGCCAGCATACCGGCACAGATATTACCGAAATTACCGCTGGGTACACAAAAGACCGGCGGCTGCTCTTTGATCGCCCACTGCCTGTAAGCAAAGAAATAATAGAACTGCTGCGGCAGCCAGCGGGCAACATTGATAGAATTGGCGGAAGTAAGGAATTGCTTTGAGGTGAGACTGGTATCAGCAAAGGCACGCTTTACCATCTGCTGGCAATCATCAAAACTGCCTTTTACCTCAAGCGCATGTATATTCTTACCCAGGGTAGTAAGTTGCTTTTCCTGCACCTGGCTGACTTTTCCCGAAGGGTAAAGAATGACCACTTCCACGCCATCCACATCATAGAACCCGTTTGCAACCGCCCCCCCGGTATCGCCGGATGTAGCGACCAGAACAGTGATTTTTTCACTTCTTTCCCTTGCAAAATAGCCGAGGCAACGGCTCATAAACCTTGCACCCACATCTTTAAACGCCAATGTCGGGCCATGAAAAAGCTCAAGTGAAAAAATATGATCGTTTATCCTTACCAGCGGGATGGGAAAATCAATGGTCTCTTTTACGATCTTTTGCAGCTCCGTTTCGGGGATATCTTCTCCTGCATAAGGGCGGATCACATCAAGAGCTATCTCTTCATTGGTCTTATCTTTAATGCCGTCAATCCAGCTTTTATCATGCCCGGGTAACGATTTTGGAAAATATAAACCTTTGTCAGGCGCCTGCCCTTTGATGGTAGCCTCTTTAAAACTTACTTCGGGAGACTGGTTATTTAAACTGTAATATTTCATTTGTCTGTTACTGCAATTTTTATCCGATTATCTTAACGCCTTCTTTATTGATCGTAGTTACATAGGTATAATATGCGATCCCGGTCTGGGTATATACTTCCTTCATTGCGCTTTCTACCGCCAGGGCTGTAACTTCGTCCTTGCTTAACATAAATATAGAAGGCCCCGAACCTGAAATGCCGCCGCCCAATGCACCCGCCTCCAGGCTTTTTGCTTTTACTTCCGCAAATGCAGGAATCAGGATGCTTCTTACCGGCTCTATCAGCACATCTTCAAGAGAACGGCCGATCAGCTCATAATCACCTTTCATCAGCCCCGCAACCAATCCCGCAATGTTTCCCCATTGCTTTATGGCATCTTTGAGCAATATCTGCTTCCGCAATATCTGCCTGGCGTCTTCCGTGCGTACTTCAATCTGCGGATGCACGATCGTAACATATAAAGGAGGGGAAGAGATACCGGTAATGTCCAGCGGAAGGATGCTCCGTATCAGTGTCACACCACCTGTGATGCAGGGAGCTATATTGTCGGCATGCTTTACACCGGATGCCAGCCTTTCTCCCAGCATCGCCATTTGCACGAGGTCGTTTTGCGAGAAAATATTTCCCAGCAGGTGATTGGCCGCCACAACGCCACCTGCCGCGCTGGCTGCGCTCGATCCAAGCCCGCTGCCCGGTTTGATCCTTTTCTCTATAGTGACATCAAAGCCCACCTGGTTGCCCAGCCGCTCTATCATATCAAGCAGGGGAACGCCTGCTACATTTTTTTGAGGATCGGTAGGCAAGTTATAATCATCAACATTGTGAATGATCACTTCCGGTCTGTCTATCAGCTTTACTGTCATCACATCACAGGGATCATTCAACGCCAGCCCAAGTATGTCAAAGCCGCAAACCAGGTTGGCAACCGTCCCCGGGGACTGGATAGTAACAGATCTGCCTTTTGCCTTTTCGATTACATCTAACATTTGAGATTTGAGATTTGAGATTTGAGATTTGAGATTTGAGATTTGAGATTTGAGATTTATCCTATGCTCAGATGGTTTATATGTAGGTGACTCATAGCTCACAGCTCATAGCTGATACCTCATCACTTCCCCGCTGTCGCTCTTATAATATCCGCAAAAACACCCGACGCCGTCACATCTGCGCCTGCCCCTGCCCCTTTTACCACCAGTGGCTGCAACGGATAGCGTTCTGTATAAAACAATACCACATTATCTTTTCCATACAGGTGATACAGGTCGTGCCCGGGCGGTATTTGCTCCAAACCTACTGCAGCTTTACCATGTTCGTATTTGGCTACAAATTTAAGCTTAGAGTTCGCTGCAGCCGCTTTATCATAAAGCGCTTTAAAATGACTTTCGTGCTTTCGCATTTCTGTATAAAACGCAGGCACATCTCCTTTCATACAACTCTCAGGCAGAAAGCCACGGCAGGAGACATCTTCCATTTCTGCCTGTGCACCTGATTCCCTTGCCAGGATCAGTATCTTTCTCATTACATCGGTACCGCTCAGGTCAAGCCGCGGATCAGGCTCGGTGTATCCTTCGTCCTGCGCCTGTTGTACAATATCCGCAAAGGGCTTTTTACCGTCATAATTGTTGAACACGAAATTGAGCGTTCCGCTTAACACTGCTTCTATACGGTTTACTTTATCCCCGCTCCGCATAAGGTCATTCAACGTTCCTATGACAGGCAGGGCCGCCCCCACATTGGTTTCAAACAGGTACTGGCAGTTAAATTCCCTGGCAAGATCCTTCAGCTTTTTATAATAGGTATAGGAAGAAGAAGCTGCTACCTTATTACAGGCGACCACAGAAACACTTTTCTGCAACAGTTCATCATATATACCGGCTACTGTATCGCTGGCAGTCACGTCAATGAATATAGTATTGCTGAGATTTTTGCCGATGATTATATTTATGAAATCGCTGATGTTCGCAGATTCTCCCGATTGCAGCTTTTCCTGCCAGTGGTTAAAATCAATCCCGTTGTCGTCAATGATCATTTTTTTGCTGTTAGCCAGCCCCACTACCCTAACGTGTAGCCTGAGATGCTCAGCCAGCCAGGATTGCTGCTGCTGCAACTGACCGATCAGCTTGCTGCCCACATTGCCGGTGCCCGCAATAAAGAGATGGATCTGTTTGTAAGTGGTTTCAAAAAACGCTTCATGCAGCACGTTGATGGCTTTGCGCACATCCTTTGCAGATACTACCGCGGAGATATTCCTTTCGGAAGAACCCTGGGCAATAGCGCGCACATTGACGCCATTCCTTCCCAGCGCTCCAAACATTTTACCGCTTATACCGGGATGGCTTTTCATGTTCTCTCCTACCAGGGCTATAATAGAAAGATCGCTTTCCATTTTTAACGGTTGCACTTTTTCCCTGCTTATCTCATCTGCAAAAGCCGCATCCACCACCTCCTTTGCTTTTTGAGCTGAGGCTGATTCTATACCTACGCAAATAGAGTGTTCTGAGGATCCCTGTGTGATGAGTATAACATTAATACCTGCCAGGGATAATGCTTCAAACAAGCGTCTTGAGAATCCCGGCACTCCTATCATGCCGCTTCCCTCCAGGCTGAGGAGCGCCATATTGCTGATACTTGAGATGCCCATGATGGCATTGCCATTAGTGGCAGGCTTCCGGGTGATAACGGTACCGGCATCTTCAGGACGGAAAGTATTTTTAATAACTACGGGAATGCCTTTGCCCAGCACAGGCTGTATAGTAGGAGGATACAGCACCTTAGCGCCGAAATGCGAAAGCTCCATAGCTTCCTGGTAAGAGATGGAAGGAATTACTTTGGCGCCGCTTACCCAGCGGGGATCAGCCGTCATCATTCCAGGTACATCTGTCCATATTTCCACCAGGCTGGCGCCGGTAGCAACAGCAAGCAATGCAGCGGTATAATCAGAACCGCCGCGCCCAAGCGTTGTGGTTTCATTGCCGGCATTGGATGCAATAAATCCCGGCACGATCACCAGTTTGTCTTTCCCGGCTGAAAAGCTGTCACCCGCCAGTTTACCGGTAGTCTCTATGTCTACGGTAGCATTGCCAAAATTGGAATCGGTTCGTATAAGCTTTCTCGAATCTTTCCATGCTGCGGGAATACCTGTGCTGTTGAACGCGCCTGTAATGATCTGGGAAGACATCAATTCGCCATAGCTCAGGAGCCGGTCGCGTGTACGAAGGGAAAATTCACCCAGTAAAAAGACGCCGTTGCAGATATCTTCTATTTCATTGCACATTTTCTTTACCTGGCTAAGCATGCTGCTTTGCTGCTGTACCGGGATCAGTTGCTTTACCGTTTCAAGATGGCGCTGCTCGATGCGCTGCAATTCATGCTTATACTGCTCATTGCCCTGCGACGCCAGGAAACCTGCATTCAGCAGGGCATCGGTGGTACCACCCAGGGCAGATACCACCACTATCGTATTGTCTTTTTCTGTTTTTCCTTTTATGATTTCAATGACCTTCCTGATATTATCAGCGCTTCCTACCGAAGTACCGCCGAATTTCAACACCTGCATATATATTTTTTTGAAAATTTTTGTAATACCTGTTCACCTGTCCTTTCAGATAATTGCAGCTCTTTGCCCAATGGTTAATATACGTGAATGCGACCCTCAACCGAGGGTGGTGGTGGTTGTAATGGTAATAATAGCAGCAACTCCGGAAGATGAAGTAAAAGTTGAGGACGGGATATGTATAAACTGGTCTGCCATTGTTTTTTACGGCGCCGAAGTTAAAACAGATTTTTTCAATTCCAAAAAAATTATACAACCGAGATTTTTTGAAAACCCGAAAAATTAAAATGCAGCCGGCATATTTCCTTTTTTTTTGACTAATTTCACGCCAGTTTGCTTGCCTTTTGATGCATAACATTATGTGCCTGCCAGGTCGCTGCAGGCGATCATCTATTATTTCAAGGATTAAACCAGGATATACAAAACATGCCTAGCTCATCTACTGCATCTCTTACACAATTCCAGAATCTTGTAGGGCGTAAATTTCAATTGTACAACAGTCTTTTTACTTCTTTACCGTTTCATCGTATTGAAAAAACAGGTATACTGTTGGCCATGCTGCTCTCCTATTGCGAAGAAGGATACGGCAACGGACTCAGCCCGTCGCAGATCATTGAAGATTTTTTCAGCAGGCAGACCACTTATGTGAAAGAAGAAGAAAAGCTTGATCTGCTGTTCCGTTTTGTGCAATATGTGGAAAGACAGGTAGTATTATTTGACGCGCTTGAAGATGCTGCTTTTACCACGGTAAATGACATGACAGGCCCTGGCACGCTGAAAAACCTGCAGTCCGAAGTGGTTCAGTTTGATAAAGAGGGCGAGCTGAAAAAAAAATCTGAAAGCTTTAATATAAGGCTGGTGCTTACGGCACACCCTACCCAGTTTTACCCCGGTGCGGTTTTAGGGATCATTTATGATCTGGCCCGTGCTATTGCAGAGAATAATATCAACAATATCAACATGTACCTGCAGCAGTTGGGAAAAACGCCTTTTTTCAAAAAACAGAAGCCAACGCCTTATGATGAGGCGATAAGTCTGATCTGGTACCTGGAAAATGTGTTTTATCATGCCGCAGGCAGGATAGTTTCGTTCATGAAAACCAATATGCCGGAAGCGATTTCGGAGGAGCATCCTATTATCAGGATGGGGTTTTGGCCCGGCGGCGACAGGGACGGCAACCCGTTCGTAAAAACGCCCACCACCTTTAAAGTGAGCGGGGCATTGCGCGAAAGCATCTTAAAATGCTACTATCTTGATGTGAGAAGGCTTAAACGAAGATTGACATTTAAAGGGGTGGATACGCTTATACAGCAACTGGAGACCAAACTGTATAATAATGTCTTTATCCCCGGTCATATCAGCGATCTCACCAAATCGGAAATACTCGAAACGCTGAATAGTATACGTGATATCCTGGCAGAACAGCATGGCGGACTATTCCTGGATATGGTAGAAATACTGATCAGTAAAGTGGAAATATTCGGGTTGTATTTTGCATCCCTTGACATAAGACAGGAAAGCACTGTACATACGAAGATCACCGAAGAAATTGCAAAATACTCAGATGCCCTGCCCGACAACTATGCATCACTGGATGCAGGAGAAAAGATCAAACTGCTGGCACAGATTAAAACATCTGTTGATCCCGAAATACTTACTGACGAAGTGCATAAAGATACGCTTTGCGTAATGTCGGCACTAAAGCAAATCCAGGCTTCCAACGGGGAATATGGTTGCGACAGGTATATCATCAGCCAGTGCAACAGCGCCCTGAATGCAATGGAAGTATACGGGCTGTTTTTAATGAGCGGATGGAAAGCAGAAAGCCTCAGCATTGATATCGTCCCGCTTTTTGAGACTATTGACGACCTGAAGCACGCATCTTCCATAATGGAAGAATTGTATACCCTCCCCGAATACCGGGCACATCTTGAGCGCAGGAAGAACAAACAAACCATTATGCTTGGATTCTCTGACGGCACCAAAGATGGAGGTTACCTGATGGCCAACTGGAGCATATATAAGGCAAAAGAAGAGCTCACACAGATATCAAGGAAGTACGGGGTGAATGTTGCCTTCTTTGACGGGCGCGGCGGTCCCCCTGCACGCGGTGGCGGTAAGACACATAAATTCTATGCCTCCCTGGGTAAAAATATCGCCAATGAAGAGATCCAGCTCACTATCCAGGGACAGACTGTAAGCTCTAATTTCGGCACCATAGATTCCGCACAGTTCAATATTGAACAGCTCATCAACGCCGGGATATCCAACGATCTTTTTGCTTCACAACGTTTAACCTTAAACGATGCGCAAAAGGAACTGATCCAGGAGTTATCCGAGATCAGCTTTGATGCATATATGGAGCTTAAAAACAATCCTAAATTTTTAGAATACCTGGGGCACGCAAGCCCACTGCGGTTCTATGCCGCAACCAATATCGGCAGCCGCCCTTCCAAGCGAGGCGGTTCTGGAAAGTTATCCTTAAAAGACCTGAGAGCTATTCCTTTCGTGGGCGCATGGAGCCAGCTTAAACAGAATGTGACCGGCTACTATGGCGTGGGCACTGCCTTAAGACAAATGGAAGAACAGGGGCGCTGGAAGGAGATCAAAGATCTGTACGATCATTCTACTTTTTTCAAAACACTGATCGGCAACTGCGAGATGTCAATGAAGAAGAGCTTCTTCCCCATGACCTCATTTTTGTCCCAACATCCGGTATACGGTGAGATATGGAATAAAGTGTACAACGAATATGAGCTGACCAGGACATATATTTTCAAGCTTACGGGTAAAAATGAACTTATGGCAGATTACCCGGTAGAACAGCTTTCCGTACAAATGCGGGAACGGATCGTACTACCGTTGGTTACCATACAGCAATATGCTATTACCAGGGTGCGTGAGCTGGAAGAAGCAGCGTCGCAATCCCCCAACAAAGACACTTATGAGAAACTGGTAATGCGCTGTTCATTTGGCATCATCAATGCAGGAAGGAACTCTGCATAGATCCGGAGGCGATCATTATATTCGTTAAACAACTATTTATTTGTTATGAACGAAACAATATTCGGGCAGGTTGACGACTATATCAACAATCTTTTTTCTCCTGCTGATGAAGCGCTGCAGCATGCAGTCAGCAGTATTGCCTCTTCAGGCATTCCACAGATCAGCGTATCTGCCGGACAGGGAAAGCTGTTGCACATACTGGCCAAACTCAGCGGGGCCAGGAAAATACTTGAAATAGGAACATTGGGTGGCTACAGCACGATATGGTTAGCCCGTGCATTACCCGCAGGAGGCAAGCTGCTCACCCTCGAGCTCGACCCAGCACATGCTGCCGTAGCGCAGAAAAATATTAATTATGCGGGATTGGATGGTAAGGTGGAGATCAGGACAGGTAATGCGCTGGAAACACTGCCCCTCCTTGAAAAAGAAAATGCGGGCCCTTTCGATCTTATATTTATTGATGCAGATAAAGAACCTTATGCAACATACCTGGAATGGGCGTTAAAGCTTTCCCGGCCGGGTACGGTGATCATTGCCGACAATGTAATAAGAGAGGGTAAAGTGCTGGAGGAACATCCTGCGGATCCGTTAGTAGAAGGCGTAAGCCGTTTTAATAAGGCGCTTGCCGCCAATACCACTCTCACCGGCACCATTATCCAAACCGTAGGTGAAAAAAATCATGACGGGATAGCCATTGCTATAGTTAATTAGGAGGGTTTCAGGTTATAAGTTTCAGGTTTCAGGTAGTACCTCAGACCAGTAACGTCCTGTATGACTTTTGAGTGCCTAAAATTTGGTTGGTATTTTCTACTTACCACCATGAGCCGATAGCCGACAGCTAACACCCTGCATTCTAATGAACAATCAGCTCACTTTTAAGCACCACATTTTCATAAGGGATAGAACCTTCGGGGGATTTGGTATTAAGCAATTTGAACAAGAGCTCAGTGGCGCGCACTCCCTGCTCATAAGGGAATTGCTCTACTGAAGCGATAGGCGGGAAATCAAGATAGCTGGTAATAGGCCAGTTGGCATAGCTTACCACACTTATATCTTTATCAATCTTCAATTTCTTTTTCTTGGCATATTGTATGGTATCCAGTGCTACCGTGTCGTTGAAAGCAAGGATAGCAGTAGGCTTTTCCTTTAAGGATAATAACTTTTCAAATGCTCTTTCCGTGCCTTCTTTTGACAGGTCTGTGGTAACGATCAGGGATTCGCTTACGGGCGCCTTATTGCGTTTATGCGCTTCATAATACCCTTCCAGCCTTTCATTTTTGATATTGAGCGAAAGCGGCCCCTGCATATAAGCAACCCGCTTATGCCCTTTACGGAACAGAAGCTCTACTGCATCTATAGTACTGTAATAGAGACTGCACCATACAGAATGGATATTAGGGGCGTTAGGCACACGATCGAAAAACACTACAGGTATTTTATATTTTTCCAGTTGCTCAAAATGCTCAATATTATTGGTTTGCTTGGATATGGATACCACAATACCATCCACACGATGGCGGCGCATGGTTTCGAGTATCTTCTGTTCCCTTTCCAGGTTATCATGACTTTGCCCTATCAGCACATTGTAATTATTTTCCAGGGCCACCTGTTCCACACCGTTTATTGCCAGCGAAAAGTATTCTTCCATAAGATTAGGCAATATAAGCCCGATAGTGAAGGTCTTCCCCTGCTTGAACTGTATAGCTGTCTGGTTGGGTTCATAATTCATTTCCGCAGCAAGCTTCTGCACCTGCATTTTGGTGCGCAGGCCAATGCTCGGGTGGTCATGCAGCGCCCTCGACACAGTAGAAATAGAAATATTAAGCCGCCTGGCAATTTCTTTTATGGTAGGTACTTTTTCCGACATAGCGATACCGAAGATAAATTTTTTAACTTAACAAATCATGCAATCGTTTGACTGCATTCTTTATCATTTAATCATGTAGTTTTAGGCACCTCCAATGAGATGTATGATGAAAAAGTTATTTACCGCATTTTTTTGTTTAATGTTTTTTGCCGCAGAGGCGCAGGTCAGCCCTGCTGCCGGTGTATATTATAAAGATCCTGTAATACCTTCTTCTGCGGAAAGCCGGTGGTCATCCATGAGCAATACGGTGGAAGCAAGCTTTGCAGGCAGCGATACCCGTTTTGCGAAAGATATTGTCCCCGCCATCCCCTTACGCAACGAATGGCATGCCAGCTCCTGGAAAGGTGAAAAAGTGCATACACAAATACTGGTGTGGACAAAGCAGGATATACCTGCAGTAAAGTATACTATCGGTGAGCTTAAAACTTTGGAGGGTAACATTATTCCTGCCGGTAATATTCAGTTGCGTTTTGTGCGTTATGTCATTACCGATGAGTTTGCCGGCGGCTGCGGTTACCGTAAGCCGCAGGATTTTGATTCTTCTACCGTGGCTGATGTAATAGATGCCGTAACCGAATTGCCGGTGAATGCGAAGAACGTGCAGCCGATGTGGCTCAGCATTGAAGTGCCGCAGGACGCTGCTCCCGGGCTCTACAGGGGGATGCTTACTATTAATGCGTCAAAGACATTCCGCCTGAGTTACAGCATCACGGTAAAAGATCATATTCTCCCGCCGCCCTCAGCATGGAGCTTTCACCTTGATCTCTGGCAGCATCCTGCCGCCATTGCGCGTGTGCACGACGTGCCCTTATGGAGCGATCAGCATTTTGAATTAATGCGTCCTTATTATACCATGCTCGCATCGGCAGGACAAAAATGTATCACTGCCGCCATTATGGACGAGCCCTGGGGGCATCAGACCTACGACGATTTTCCCGGCCTTATCAAATGGACAAAGCATAGCAACGGAAGCTGGAGCTACGACTACACGCTTTTTGATAAATATGTATCCTTTGTGATGGACTGCGGCATAAAGCAAAGCATCAACTGCTACAGCATGGTGCCCTGGGCCACTTCATTCCGCTATTTTGACGAGGCAGCTCAAAAGGATACTGTGCTGAAGGCAGCCATCGGCTCTCCGGAATACAATGTGCACTGGACCCGCATGCTGAATGATTTTACAAAACATTTAAAAGCCAAAGGCTGGTTCAACATCACTACCATCGCCATGGATGAGCGCCCGATGAAAGACATGATGGTCGTCATTTCTTTGCTCAATACCATTGACCCCAAATGGAAGATCGCGCTGGCGGGCGATTATCACCCCCAGATAGAAAAATACATATACGATTATTGCCTGGCATCTGCACATGAATTCCCTCCTGCTGTTTTGCAAAAAAGATTACAGGAAGGAAAGCCAAGCACCTATTATACCTGCTGTACAGAAAACTATCCCAACGGGTTTACCTTTTCTCCGCCGGATGAAAATGTATGGATAGGCTGGTATGCTGCTGCAAAAGGATTTACAGGTTACCTGCGCTGGGCTTACAACAGTTGGGTAGCAACGCCGTTGATAGATTCCCGGTTCAAAGCCTGGCCTGCCGGCGACACTTACCAGGTATACCCCGGACCAAGAACTTCCATACGTTTTGAAAAGCTGATCGAAGGCATTCAGGATTTTGAAAAAATTAGAATACTGAGAGAAAGCTTTATCCAGAAAAATGATAAGGCTTCTCTGCAAAAGCTGGATGCATTGCTGAAAACATTTGATATACAAAAGCTGAAGAGCATTCCTGCAAAGAATATGGTAGACGAAGCGCAAAGAATATTGAACAACTGGTAAAGTGTTAGCAAAGTAATACGCAGTTATTATTAACCCAACGGCAGTGCTACTATGCTGCTGCCGTTGCGTCGCACACTTCTGCATTCTGTTCGCTATTCGGCAATAGGCAGCATGCTGGAAAAACAATACAGTATCTCAGCATGTGGATGTATGTGTTGTTTGCGAACTTGAACTATCACGAGCGTTATAAAATCATCAACACTCTTGCACGTATTTGCGATCCCGACCTTCGGTTGGGATCGCAGTGACGGAGGTAAGAGTATGGATATTTTGCATTTCCGCTTGCAAAAAATTGAAATAGACGCTGACTGCCATCATTCCAAAAAAATCCCTGTTATTTGCAAAAAGTTTTAATCCAAACCAGACTTTTCAAAAACTCAAAGCACAGTGATGAGAAAAAAGATCTTTTTTACCTGCATGCTCTTCGGTCTCTTTCAACATCCGTTGACAGCACAACAGCCCGACATTCCCGTATGGAATGCCGCTATGGACAAAGAGACCACTACCGACTGGCTTGTTTCATCCATCCCTCAAAAGGCAGGCGTATGGAAAAGCAAGGACGGGAAAGATCTGGTGCTTTACAACGGACTGGTAAAACGGGTTTTCAGGATCATGCCCAATGTGGTCTGCTATGATTATAAAAATATGAGCACCGGTCAGCAATTGCTCCGTAGCGTGAAGGCAGAAGCAAGCATCATAATTAACGGGAAAGCATATAATGCCGGCGGCTTGTACGGGCAAAAAGAAAACGCCTATATCCTGCCCGGATGGCTTGATCAGTTCAGTGCACACCCTGAAGATTTCCAATACACCGGTTACTCTGTGTCAGATATCAAACCCTATGTCAACTGGAAGCCGGGCGCCTGGTGGTCGTCGCGCACCACTCAACCCTCCGGTAAAACACTGACATTCTCTTATCAAAGCAATATAGCAGACTTGAAAGGCCTGTTGCTTAAAATTAATTATGAGATATATGATAATATACCATTAATAGTAAAATGGTTAAACATAGAAAATAACGGAACAGCTTCGTTTAAGCTTGACCGTGTGGTAAACGAAATACTGGGATTGGTGGAGGAAGAAAGTGCCGTAGTGGGAAGCCCTGAAGAAATGAAAAAGCAGCACGGCATCTATGTAGAGACCAACTATGCATTCAACAATGCCATGCGCTATGATATCAGCGACCAGACCACGCACTGGAAAACCGACAGCGTATACACTTCCCAGGTAAATTACAATTACCAGACACCCTGCCTCCTGGAAATATATCCTTCAAAAGCCCCGGGCATTGAGTTACAGCCGGGGGAAATTTTCAGATCGGTTCGCACCCACGAGCTGCTGATGGACAGCTACGACCGCGAAAGAAGAGGACTGGCTATACGCCAGATGTACCGCACAGTAGCGCCGTGGACTACAGAAAACCCCATCTTTATGCACCTCGTGAGCAAGACCGACGAGCAGGTATATGCAGCCATAGATCAATGTGCAGCCACTGGCTACGAGGCAGTGATCCTCAGCTTTGGCAGTCATTTGAATATGGAGGACAGTGCTGCAGGTAATCTTGCCCGATGGAAAAAGATTGCCGGTTATGCGCACAGCAAGGGGATCAGGATCGGCGGTTATTCTCTTTTCAGCAGTCGTCGCATTGATGATGAAAATGACGTGATAGACCCTGCAACAGGGAAACCGGGAGGCGCATTTTTCGGGAACGCGCCATGTTTCGGAAGCAAATGGGGGCTTGGGTACCGCGATAAGATCAAATTGTTTTTTACCCAAACAGGATTTGATATCTGGGAAAATGATGGGCCTTACCCTGGAGATGTATGCGCATCTACCACACATCCGGGACATAAAGGCCTCGATGACAGTCAATGGCGGCAGATGGAGATCCAAAAAGAATTGTACCATTGGCTGAATGAAAAAGGGGTATATATCAATGCACCGGACTGGTACTTTCTCGACGGAACACATAAAATAGCCATAGGTTACCGGGAGGTAAACTTTTCATTGCCGAGAGAGAACCAGAAAATACTCAACCGGCAGAATATCTATGACGGGTTATGGGAAAAGACGCCTTCCATGAGTTGGGGCTTTGTGCCGCTTACCCGCTACCAGGGCGGCGGCCCCGAAGCGGTACTGGAGCCATTGAGCGAGCACCTCAAAGATTATCAGCAACTGATGATGCAATATTACGGCGCCGGCGTACAGGCCTGCTACCGTGGCCCGCGCTTATACGATACCGATAGCACCAGGGCAGTCGTAACAAATGTTATCCGCTGGTACAAAAAATACAGGGATATCCTCAACTCGGATATCATACACCTGCGCCGCGCCGACGGCAGGGACTGGGATGGCATTATGCACGTGAATCCTGCATTAAAGACCAGGGGGTTGCTAATGCTATACAACCCACTGAAAGAAAAGATTACCCGCACTGTTCAACTGCCATTATATTATACAGGACTAACACAAAAGGCTACCCTGTATAAAGAAGGCAAACAGATACAGACCCTGCAGCTTAACAGGCGATTGGAAGCTGCATTTACTTTTACGTTGGAGCCGGAGAGCTATGCCTGGTATACAATTGAGTAATGATCGCAGCAATAAAAGAAGGGAGTCTTTAAGATAAACTCCCTTCCTAAAATCTACCCGCGTATTTATGTCAAACGTGAAATGGTAGACTTGCCTACCGGTTTACCTGCCGAAGGCATGGCAGGCAGGCAATAAATGTGAGAATCTCACATTTATCGTCTCACCTCTCACAAAGAAATACGAAAAATCATTGTTGATATAGCCCTAGTGGCACATATAATCAACGCTCACTTCACGGCTGCCCATAGAAGCAGCATCCCAATAACCAATAGTGAAAATATCAATATCCTTCGCTTTAACGGGCAACTTATTACTGTTATACTGTGTGGCCTGACCTGCAGGAGCATTCACACTATAGTCACTGGTTATAAACATCCAGGTCTTATGCGTTTGCTTAATATTGGTTTTGTCAGTATACGTTACGCCGGGTAAAACAAGATTGCCGGCAGCATTATAGGTATAGGTATCATTTGAATAATCACCCTCAGATTTAATGATCCGGCCGTAACTGTCTAAGCTGTACTTTGTTACCCATATAGTTGGTTCTATTGAACCGGGAATGAAGATGGGACGGTCCTGATTGAAAAAATCACCATTTGCATACACAAATGTGGTGTCTACTACAATATTATCACCTATATATACATATTTGTGCCAGTAGTCGGCATATTGAAAATCTGGTAATGCATCTTCCATATATGCCACCAGGCGATGTTGATTATCGTATTTAAATCCTTTATTATTCCAAACTGCAGTCGTCTTACCCCCACTGCTATATAATACCGTTACAGGATCACCATGTGCATTGTAGCTTATGTTTGCAGTATCCTGTATCGTGGCCCCCCCATTACCAATATCAAACCATTTAAAAGCTATCTTTTCAATTTTACAGTTATCTGCTGTGCCATCGTGATGATTTTTTACATAGTCCAGGGCTTTTTTACACCCTGAGAATGTGATTAGAAAAAAAAGAACCAGGAAGCAATTGAAAAAAATTGTCTTTCTCATTTTGATCATTTTAGAAAGTTGATAAATAGAGCTCTCCTTTCAGATAATGGAACATAGCAGTATAAAAGGGGATGAGAAGGGCTTGCTATTTAAGATAGCCCTTCCTAATTGAGTTAATACCAGAACCCTATTTGCAGCTATAAACAACAACACATTTCCGATAAATAGCATCGAACACGGCAATATTATCATTAAAAATTTCCGGTAGATCATTTTTATTAAACTTAGCTACTTCCCATCCGAGTTGATTCACGCTGTAGTTATAGTCAATAAGCATCCACACTTTATTAGTTTGATGAATATTTATTTTGTCGGTATAGGCTGCACTGGTCATTCCTGTTCCTGGTATTATACGGTTTCCTCTGTTATCGTACTCAAAAGTATAAAGAACAGTTCCGTCAGCAAGACTTACCTTGATTATTCGGCCATAAGCATCAAGTTCACATTTCCGTATTTCAATTTCTGCATAACTATCAGGCCTTTCTGCTGTTAAATCTCCGTGAGCATTTTTAAAAATCGTATCAATAATCCTGGTAGAATTTACATAATTGTATTTATGCCAAAGGTCGGCGCCTACCGCATTAGTATTTCTTTGATAGCTTCTCAAGCGATGAGCCTTGTCATACCGGAACGCCACATCCCCGCCATACCAGCGCGGATAAATTATATTTGTAGGATTTCCTAAATCATCATAGATGAACTTCACAGTGTCTTGTCCAAAATAATCGTTGGGAAGCAGGATAAGTTGTTCCACCCTGCATTGATCCGCTACTCCATTAGGATGGACTTTTACATAGTCCAGCACTTTCTTACACCCGGAGAGTGTCATTAGAAAAAAAAGAAACAGGAAACAATTGAAAAAAATTGTCTTTTTCATTGAAATCGTTTTAAAAAGTTAATGAATGGAGGTTTCCGTTTAAGATAATGGTCAATAGGATAGATATAAAAGCGGGAAGGATTAAAAGGCTTCTAAATATACCGGATCAGAGTACAATTGTAAATATAGTATATAAATTATTATAATCCGATTATTCATTAGCTATCTATATTAAACCAACGCTTCTGAAAGGCATACCTGGTATACAACCTGGTGATCATAGTGCGGTAAGGGATAACAGGTTGTCATCAATATTCAGCCTTTATCCATAACAATACGATAAGCCGTATCTTTATTTATCTATCTTGCATATATGGGACTTGCAGGAAAAAAAGATAAGCTTTCGCTGATGAACAGGATGCATTCCGGGGTTAAACTGCTGATATGCCTGGGCATCGCCATCGTCTGCAGTATTATATTCAGGATGGACAACGTTTCCATACTTACGCCTCTTATTCTGGGATGGGATATTTTTTGCTGCTGCCTGCTGATATTTTACTGGATCTCTTTTTTCACCACCCCGCAGCCGCATATCCCCAGGCAGGCGGCAGAAGACGACCCCAGCCGGGTGATCATATTTGTGATCGTGCTGATATGCTCGGCTGCAAGTATGCTCGCTGTTATTTTATTGCTCACTGCCAAAAAAGAAAGCAGCGCTGAAAGATCCCTGCATGTGCCGCTGGCACTTTTAGGGATGATCTTTTCATGGCTGACAGTACATACTCTGTTCACGGTAAGGTATGCACACATGTATTACGGCAGAAAGAAAGATGATGTTTCGTCTTATAAGGGAGGGCTTGATTTTCCTGACGACAGCAAGCCGGATTTTCTCGATTTTGCTTATTTCTCTTTTGTGCTGGGAATGACCTTCCAGGTATCGGACGTACAGATATCCTCAAAAAAGCTCCGGCGGCTGGCACTTTTGCATGGGCTGATCTCGTTTGTGTACAACACTATCATTGTGGCCCTCACTATTAATATCATTGCCGGGCTCGGAGATTGATGACGCTGAAGCACCGCTACAGCATGAATATTATGATGCAGATTCCTCCTTGAATCAATGCACAATCCATAAATAATATGATATGCTTCATGCAACTTTCCGGTCGGTGAGACACCAACCTGCGAAAAACTGAAATGCACAACGAACTTATTACGATCTCCTTTTACCTATATTTTCTTATTTTTATTACAAACAGCGAAATAAAATATTATGTTTATCACGTACCATTTAACATCGGCGCAAGGGGTAAGCACTGATATATTAAATGCCATTAAAGCCGCCTTTGAATCAAAGCCTATCACCATCATTGTAGAAAAAGGAAAGAGTGATTTTGAACTTACAACTGATATAAAAACAGTTTTGGAAGAACGCTTGCAGGAAGATGAAAATACCTACCTTACTGCCGAAGAGTCCCTCCGTCAACTCAAGAAAAAATATGACTTATAAAACCTTTCTTTCATCCGGCACACAACAAGAAACTGAAAAAGCCGGCGATCCTGACCTCCCCACCTTAAGGCCGTTCCTCACAGCAAGCTGGCTCAACCTGGCAATGGCAAACTACGAAGTTCCCCCTTCACTGCTCCAGCCCTTTACTCCTTTAAAAACAGAATTGGATTTTTTTAACGGTATTTGTTATACAAGCCTGATTGCCTTTCGTTTCCGGAATACCAGGATCAGAGGAGTTGCAGTGCCGCTTCATACCAATTTTGAAGAGATCAATCTCCGGTTTTATGTGCGGTATAAAGAGCGTAATGTATGGAAAAGAGGGGTAGTATTTATAAAAGAAATCGTACCCCGCGCCGCAATAAGTTTTATTGCCAATACTTTTTACCAGGAACGATATGAGACCATGCCTACCCGGTCGGAAATCAAAAGACTACCCGAATCGCTTTCAGTAAAATATCTGTGGGGTAAAAAACACAGTAATGAAATAACGGTAGATGCCCATCCAATCCCGCACCCTGTTATTACAGGAAGCATTGAAGAGTTTATTACCGAACATTACTGGGGCTATGCCCAACAAAAAGATAATACTACCAAAGAATATAAAGTAGATCATCCGCAATGGAATGTGCATACAGTTAATAATTACAATATTGTATGCGACTTCGGAAAATTATATGGTCCGGCATTTAGTATTCTGCAACAGATGCAGCCTCTATCTGTTTTACTGGCACAGGGGTCCGCTGTAACAATATATAATGGTAAAAAAATATAGCGATTATGCTCAAACATACTATTCATTACACGTTTATACTTTTGCTGTCTTCTTTTTTTACTGTAGTACAGGCTCAACCTTCCTCTAATAAAAATACAGATCGTTTTGCCGGGCTGCATTTCGACTTCCATGCCGGCTTAACGGATTCCGGCATCGGGAAAACATTTACTCCGGAAATGATTGACTCTTTTCTCCGGATCGTGCAACCTGATTTTATACAGGTGGATTGTAAAGGGCATCCGGGGATTTCCTCCTACCCTACCAAAGCAGGAAATCCGGCCCCGGCAATTGAAAAAGATATTATGAAAATATGGCGCACAGTCAGCGATAAATATCATGTTCCCCTGTATGTGCACTATTCCGGTATATGGGATAACCGCGCATTGCAGCTTCATCCGCAATGGGCGCGGTATAATGCAGATGGCAGGCCGGATCAAAATGCCAATTCGCTGTTCAGCAGTTATACTGACTCCCTGCTGATCCCACAATTGAAAGAGCTTGCCACAGTATACCATATCAATGGCGTGTGGGTAGACGGCGATTGCTGGGTACTGACACCTGATTACAGCCCTGAAGCAAAACGTCAATTTACAATGGCGACCGGGATAAAGGATATCCCTGTTAAAAAAGACGATCCTCATTTTTTTGAATGGATGGAGTTTCACCGGAAAGCGTTCAGGGATTATATAACCAAATATGCGAATGCCGTACATACGGCAGTCCCCGGTTTTAAAGTCACCAGCAACTGGTCATTTTCATCTATGATGCCCGAGCCTGTTGATGTTCCTGTTGATTATCTTTCGGGGGACGTGGCCGGCACCAACAGTTTGTACAGCTCTGCTTTTGAAAGCCGCTGCCTTGCGCTCCAGGGTAAGCCCTGGGATCTGATGTCCTGGTCTTTTGCATGGAAGAACGGCTCAAAAGCAACCAAGTCCGTACCGCAATTAGAGCAGGAAGCAGCCGAAGTGCTTGCCATGGGCGGAGGATTTCAAACCTACTGGCAACAAAACAGGGATGGCACACCCGAGCCTTACCAGTTCAGCAAAATGGAAAAGATCATCAGGTTTTGTAAGGAAAGAAAAGCATATACTTTCCAGAGCGAGATCATTCCCCAGGTAGGGCTGTTATATTCCACTTATGCATGGAAAAGGTTGCCTGCCAATAGCCTGTACTCCTCACACGGGCAGGAGAAAATAAAGGGTATACTGAATATACTACTTGATGCACAGCTTCCTGTTGAAATATTGATGGACCATCAGTTGAAGGAAAGAATGGACAGGTATCCCCTGCTCATCATTCCCGAATGGGAACAAATAGATCCTGCTATACGGCCCGGGCTGATTGATTATGTACAAAAAGGAGGTAACCTCATTGTGATAGGCGCTAAAGCAACAGCCGGCTTTGCCGGTGAACTTGGTATAACCATTGATGCAAAACCCATAACGGAAGAAAGTATTTTTGCAGGTCACAACAACAGGATCGTAATGATGCACACCGATTTTCAGCCCGTTCACATCAAAAGCGGAGTACAAAAAACAGGCATCAGGCTCAATGCAGACGACTGGCGTTTTCCAACAGATGAATCGCTTGCCTCGGTACGGCGGCTTGGTAAAGGGAAGATTGGAGGTATCTACATGGATATGGGTATTTTCTATAACAACAATAAAAATCCTTTTTCCACAGCATTCCTCAGGGCAGTTGTAAAAGAAATGGCGCCCCGTTTTATTTCCGAAGTGGAATGCGGTTCCGGTAATCTCCACCAGATAGTAAGCCGGAAAAATGGCAATATGTATGTACATCTCATTAACGCCGGCGGAGAACACAGTAATCCTAATGTGCTGGTATATGACGATCTTGCTTCCGCAGAAAATATTGAAGTGAAGCTGGAGACCGGAAAACGGCCGGGATCAATCACCCTTCAGCCGGCTGGTACAGCTATCCCGTTTACTTATAAAAGTGGCATTGCCACAGTACACCTGCCCTCGGTAAAGCTTTACGACATCCTGGAAATAAAATTCTAAAAAGATGGGCTGCAGCAGGTATTACGGGGATATATATTTCTTATGTCCCCTTAAAAGGGGTTAAAGATTCAAACGTTTGCAATAATTCTGTTATTGCTAAATGATATGAAATAAAAACGTTACTTTGTATAGTAATATTAAACAACGATTTGCCATCACTTTCAAACCTGAGCTACATGCAGGCAGAAAAACCAAACATACGGGATTTGTTTTTTCGCATGGCCTCATCTGACGATGAAACTGCATTATGGGAACTGCATACAGAATATTTTCCCCGCCTGTTCAGATTTGCCTTTGCCTTTATCGGTAATAAAGAAACTACAGAAGAGGTTGTTAATGATACATTCCTGGATCTATGGCAAAAACGCCATCTCCTTCATAATGTATCTTCAGCAGAAGTTTATATTTTTATTTGCGCCAAGAACAGGGCGTTGAAACAGCTTAAAAAACAAAACCTTTACGCGGATGTGCTGTCGGGTTTGCATGATATAGAATGCATTATGGTGAGAACCCCGCACGATATTTTAATAAGTTCAGAAATGCACCGGCGCATCAACGAGGCTATCCGCACGTTGCCTCCCCAGTGCAAGCTTATTTTTACGCTTGTAAAAGAAAACAGTCTCAAGTACCGTGAAGTGGCCAAGCTGCTGGGGCTCTCTGAAAAAACAGTAGAGAACCAGATGGGGATTGCCCTAAAAAAGCTAAGCCACGCTATTCCCCTGTCTTTCAGCCTGTAATTTTTTTCTTCCCTTTTGGGGGTATTTGCCCGGCACAGGTATCCTTTCCTAAAAGCAAGCTTCATGATGAGTGATTCGCGGTTGTGGGAATTACTGGCCCGGAAATATAATGGAGAAATTTCCGGTGAGGAATTGGATGAATTGGAACAATTGCTCAGGCAGCAGCAACATGGAATCCAGCTCAATGAACTGCTGACCGACCTTCATAATCTTCCGATCCGGCATATGACTTCTGCTGCAGATGAAGCGAGAAGCAGGGAAGCTGTTCAAAAGGCGCTCAGGAACAGCATTTTCAATACAAACCATGCCACTGTTGAAGAAAACCAGGAGTACTTATTAAAAGAAAATGAAAGATCATTTTCAGGCTGGTTAAGTGCCGCGATAGTAGCAGCATCTGCTATATTACTATTTTTCTATTTCCGGCAGGACAAGCCTGAGAAAACATTGGTAAGTAAAGACGCAATGCCGGTAAATGAGGTGGTAACAAATGGTGGCTCCAAAAGCACAGTCCACCTGCCTGATGGCTCATTGGTTATACTCAACACCGGCAGCCGGTTGGTATACAACAAAGATTTTGGCGCCGAAACCAGGGATGTATATCTGACCGGGGAAGGCTTTTTCGATGTTGCGCACAATGAAAATATCCCACTTATAGTACATGCCGGCGATGTAGATATAAAAGTAAAAGGAACGGCATTTAATGTAAGGGCATATACGGAAGATTCCATTGTGGAAGCAGCCCTTATCCGTGGGAGCATAGAAGTATTTACACAAGCTGACCCTGAACGGAAAATACTGCTCCGCCCGAATGAAAAGATCATCATTGGTAAATCTTCTGTTATTTCATCTGCAAAAAAAGAAGATAAGCAGGAAAGCAATAAAGAAGAAGTTTTCTCTCTTGGAAAACTCAAGGCTAATCCTGTAGACAGCACTATAGCCGAGATTGCATGGATAGAAAATAAGCTGGCATTCTACAAGGAACCTTTTGAAACACTTGCCAAAAAAATGGAACGCTGGTACAATGTAAGCATTGAATTTAATGATGAAAAACTCAACCAGTTGACGTTTACCGGCTCATTCGAAAAAGAAGACATCGTGGAGGCCCTGAATGCGTTGAGACAGATCACCCCTTTTCAATATTCTATCAGGAACAGGAAAGTGACGATAAGCAGAAATAAATAAAATTAGATTACTTAAATCAGTGTAGCTATGACATAAACCATTGTTATAAAAAAGGGAGATGCGCAAACATCTCCCGTCAAGTAAACGGGAACTCCACCCAATGCAGTTCCCATATTTTTCAACTCAACATTTAAAGGTATGCATTTTTCCAAAACTAATTGGGAGAGGCAAGGTGTGTTTTGCCCCCAGAAATGGAAATTCATTATGAAAGTTTCTTTCATTGTCGCAACGTTTCTTTGTCTCCACATCGGTCTTTTGGCAAAAGCTCAAAAAGACATTTCTCTTTCGGTAAAGAAAGAACCGCTGAGAAAAGTATTATCACTTATCGAAAAAGTTTCTGACTATCGTTTTTTATATACTGATGATCCTGTTTTTGAAAACAGCAGGATAACCCTGAAAGTAGACCGCGCCCCTTTCCCGGACGTAATGCAGCGTATACTTGAGGGTACGGGACTGGGATATACGGTAAACAGTAATGAACTGGTTGTTCTCAGCTTTTTAACCGTATCAGATGCACAGGCTGTTATTAAGGGTAAAATAACCGATGAAGATGGTAACCCGCTTGCAGGAGCAACGGTACAGGTGAAAGGGAGCAATATAACCACCGTTACAGATGGAGATGGTAATTTTTCTCTTAATACTTTCGGCGATAATGTAACATTAGTTATTACATCAGTAGGCTATATCAGCCGGGAAGTTGCCGCCAAAGGCAACAGCAGTCTGAATATCACGCTCCAGACCAGCAAAAAAGACCTTTCCGAAGTGGTGGTAACTGCTCTTGGTATATCCCGTGAAAAAAGGACGCTCGGCTATGCTACCCAAAAAGTAGATGGGGCAATGCTGTCAGAATCGCCGGCTTCCAACTTTGTTAATAATATAGCCGGTAAAGTAGCAGGTGTAAATATTGTAACTACAGGCGCTGTAGGAGGCTCTGCAAGAATAACCGTAAGGGGAGAAACATCTATCACAATGAGCAATAATCAGCCCCTGTATGTTATAGACGGAGTGCCTATTGGCAATGACAATACATCCAACACGAGCGGTGGTGCAGATTATGGTAACAGCGCCGCAGAGATCAATCCCGCCGATATAGAATCTATGAACGTGCTGAAAGGACCTGCCGCTGCAGCCTTATATGGTTCCCGTGCTGCTCATGGCGCGATCATCATCACTACTAAAAAAGGGAGTAAAAGAAAAGGAATTGGCGTAAGCTTCAATTCAACCTACTTTATGGAAAAAGTAGCGCGTCTTCCGAAATTCCAGAACAAATTCGGACAGGGTAATAACGGACATTATGCAGGTTCAAACTTCGGAGCATCCTGGTCTATTTATCCCAATGGAGATAATGACGACTATGACGAAAGCTGGGGCCCCCGGCTTGATAATGGCACAACCGAAGCACAGTTTGACTCTCCTACCACCAATGGATTCAGAGGGGGAGATGTTGCATTGAATAACAGGGGCGATATCATTCCAACCCCGTGGATCTCGCATCCAGATAATATCAGCGACTTCTTTACCACAGGACAGAAATATATGAATAACCTGTCGTTTTCAGGAGGCACCGATAAGTCAGACTACAGGCTGTCCCTTTCTTCATTGAACGAAAAAGGCGTTATTCCCAATAACGATTTAAACCGTTACCAGCTCAATTTCAACAGCTCCTATCATATTACCAGCAGGCTTACCACAAGCATTAATCTCAACTATGTGAAGCAAAAAAGCGACAGCAGGCCGGACAATGGATATGGAAGAAATACTTTCATGTACTTCTTTACCTGGATGGGACGTAATGTAAATATGAACAGCCTTCGTGATTACTGGCAACCGGGAATGGAAGGCATTCGCCAGTTTCAATACAATTATGGCGAAAACCACAACAACCCTTTCTTTCTTCTTTACCAGGATACCAAAGGACAGGATAAAGACAGGCTGTATGGAAATATTTCTATTGACTATGCCTTCAGTAATCACTTAAAATTAAAGCTGCGGCTGGCAGATGATTTTTACTACGATTTCCGCCCCATGAAATGGGCTGTCAGCACGGTAGACTATGAACAGGGTCGGTATGAAGAAGTAAGGTTGAAAAGAGACGAAAGGAATGCGGATTTCTTATTAAGCTATAACAATCAAACCGGTTCCGGGGACTTTACCTACACTATATCTGCAGGCGGCAACAGGCTCGACAGAAGCACTACCGACGGTTCTGTAGCTGCCCCGCAGTTGCTTGTACCGGGCGTTTATACTATTAATAACTCAGCGAGCCCGCTTGAAGCCTCGGGGGTGCGCTCCCAAAGCAGGGTGAACAGCCTGTATGGAATGGCAAATATCGGGTACAGGGACCTGGTGTATATGGATCTGACGGCACGGAATGACTGGTCAAGCACCTTACCTTCCAATAATAATGCTTATTTCTATCCCTCATTAGGCTTAAATGGAAATTTAAAACAAATTTTAGGGATGGAGGGAGCTGTCAGCCAGGCACAATTACGCTTTGCCGTAGCACAGGTAGGTAATGATGCACCTCCTTATAAACTCTACAACACATATGGCTTTGGAACGCCCTGGGGCAACAATTATTCACTGGTAGGAAGCTCCAGCCTGCAAAATCCGAATTTAAAGCCCGAGATCACGTCGACCTATGAGATAGGAACTTCCTGGGGTTTTATAAACAACCGCATTACCATTGACGCGACTTATTATAATATAATCTCCAAAAACCAGATCATACCATTATCTACTCCGCAGAGTGCAGGAGTGCTCTCCCGCGTTATAAACGCAGGGGAGATAAGGAACAGGGGCGTGGAACTGGTGTTGTCGGCAAATCCTGTAAACAGCAAAAACTTTAAATGGGATTTCACCATTAACTGGTCAAGAAATACGGGTAAGTTAATTTCCCTGGCGCCGGGGGTTGATAAAATTGTGCAGGCTGCTCCCGGTGAGGATGCATCCATACAGGCAAGGGTAGGCGAAAAAATGGGCGCAATATGGGGACCAGGGTATCAACGTGTAGAAAAAGCAGGCGACCCGATGAATGGCGAAATTATCATTTTCTCCGATGCCTATCCCAGACCTACTTCTACAGATATCTATCTCGGGAATGCCAACCCGGATTGGATCGGAGGTTTTTACAACCAGATCACCTATAAAAACTTCACGCTTAATTTCCTTTTCGCTGGTCAGTACGGGGGTAAGTTCATATCCCGGTTCTTCAATAAAGCTGCCGGTTCGGGACAGTTGATAGAAGCTGAACTCGGGCGTGCTGCAAGGCCCGCAGGTCATGAATACGATGCCCCTTACTATATTCCCGGTGCAGCTCAAATGCCTGATGGCAGCTACCAGCAAAACTCCACGAGCAAAGACGACACTTATAGCGAAGGAGTATACGGTACCAATGCCAGGTATTTTATTAAAAAGCCTTTAGATCATATTTCAGAAGCACAGCTATTCAGCTCGACCTATTTTAAATTGAGAGAGCTTTCTCTGGGTTATAATTTACCGGTTAAATTTACCAGCAGCACTTTTATCAAAAAAGCAAGAATTGCTGTAACAGGAAGGAACCTATTGCTCTTTACACCTAAGAGCAATAAACATTTTGACCCCGAAGTTTCGGTGGCAACGGGTGGCGACGGGTTGATCCCCGGGTTTGAAAATATGAGTACCCCTTCCACCAGGGAAATGGGATTAAGTCTTAACCTGAGTTTCTAAACAGCAAAACTTACGACGATGAAAAAAATTCAAATCATATTTTTGTTCCTGGTATTGATAATTGCCGGTTGTAAAAAAGATTTTGATGAGATCAATACCAACCCCAACGGCCCCGACAAGGTTACCAATATCGGGTTATTATTACCGAACGTAATAAGATCATCCGTTTCCAGCCAGTTTTACAATTCCTACGCCAGGGGCAGCGTGGCAGGAAACTTAGTTGCATCCGACTATGCCAGTAATTTCAGCAACTGGGCGCGTTCTGATGCCGCCGGCTATTTCCTGTGGAATTTTTACGATTATATCCGAGATCTGAATGACGCCATTAGTCTTGCTGAAGGACAGGGTCTTAATAATTACAAAGGAGTGGCCCTGGTGCTCCGGTCATGGATGTTCCAATGCCTGACAGACATGTATGGTCCTATTCCTTTTCGTGAAGCAGCACAGGCCAAACTACAGGAAGTATTCAGCCCCGCTTATGAAACGCAATCAGATGTGTATGCCGGGTTGCTGCAGGATCTTGAAGAAGCTAACTCCATATTAGGCACTTCCGATGAGACGGTGATAGGAGATATTCTCTATGGCGGAAATATCGCCAGATGGAAGGAATTCGCAAACGGGCTTTCATTGAGGCTCCTGATGCGGGAATCCGCCAGGGTAGATGTATCTTCAAAAATTACTGCGATTGTAAATGATCCTGCAAAGTATCCCCTGTTTGGATCGTTTGAGGATCAGGCAGCGTTGCAGTTCAACGACGACAGGGAAGCTAATTATTCTCCGTTTTACACTGCCAGCAACTTCTCTACCGAAACAAAGGTAAGCAAGCAGTTGATTGATACTTTAAAGGCATTTAACGACAAACGCCTGCGAGTATATGCCCTGCCGACGCCTAACAGCAGCGCCACAGGTCCCAACGGGGCAAGACCCGACACATCGGCATTCGTATATGCAGGGGAATTGAATGGGACCGGGAAATTTGCCGATGCTAATGTAAGCTCTCCGATGGGTATGTTATGGATGCCCTTTAAGTTCGACCAGGAGCTGGCTTCAAAAACAGCAGCGCAGGGTATCATACTGACATATTCTGAAGTTCAGTTCATTCTTGCGGAAGCAGCGGAAAGGGGATTAATATCCGGGGGATCAGGCGCTGCGGAAACATACTATCTCAAGGGTATAAAAGATCAGTTTAATTACTATGCTGACAGAATACCCAGCAGCTATGCCAGCTCTTATTTAAAGCTGTCTGCTTCCGACATTATTGCTGATAACGATTACCTGCAGCAGGAAGGTGTAGCTTATACAGGCGGCTCCGAAAGAAAGCTCCAAAAAATATGGTTGCAAAAATGGATCGCTTCATACCTCGTAGGCTACGAAGGATGGTTTGAATGGAGAAGGACCGGCTATCCTAACATCCCCATCGGACCTGTTGGTCCCGGGTATATCCCCAGGAGAGCACTGTATCCGGCAGATGAAATGCGCATCAATGAAGAGCATTATAACCAGGCCGTGCAAATGCTGGGCGGCCCGGATGCGCTGAATACCAAAGGATGGTGGGATAAATAGAGAGTGGTAAGTGGTATGTGATAAGTTGTGCATGGCGTTACAGGTTTGAGGTACAACCTGAAACCTGTAACCCGTAAGCTGAATTTGACTGACGTAACATTATACAGCCAACTTAATGACCCTAACCCTTAACCTGACACCACTTCATGTTTATTACAAACGGGGCACATAAATAGTGTCCCGTTTTTGCTGAAACGTTATACCTTCATCTCATCCAAAAAAGAAAAGAATGCAACCCGGGAAAAAAATATCAAGAGAGCAGGGCGATAACAACGCCGGCGATTACAGGAAAGAATATATCGGATCGCTTGACGACCAGACACGGTACTGGATAAACGAAGATGCAAAATATTTCCTGCACCAGGCATTATCCACACCTGTAATGAACGTGTTATCGGCAACAGAAGGAGCTTATATCACAGATCTTTCAGGAAAAAAATATCTTGACCTGCATGGAAATGGTGTGCATAACGCAGGCTTCTCCAACCCGGAAGTGATAGCGGCGGTGATCCGGCAACTCAATGAAAAATTAGCGTTTACGCCAAGGCGTTATACCAATATCCCGGCAGTAAAGCTGGCAAAAAAATTAACTGAAATAACGCCGCAGGGACTGGACAGGGTTTTACTGTGCCCGGGCGGCTCGGAAGCTATTGAAATGGCAATAGCCCTGGCTAAACAGGTCACCGGCAGATGGAAGACCATCTCTTACTGGGACGCTTATCATGGCAACGGTTTCCAGGCATCTTCCATTGGAGGTGAAGAGCATTTTACCAACGGCCAGGGACCGATGGTGCCGGGCGCTTTTCATGTAGAGTTCCCCAACTATTACCGCAACCCCTGGGGACTAAAAAGCCGGGAGGAGATTGACGAAGCTTACCTGCGCCAGATAACTATTATCCTTAAACGGAATCCCGATATAGCAGCGATCATTGCAGAGCCTGTTTCTTCCACACCTGTGGTGCCTTCTGTGTATTACTGGGAGCGGGTAAGGGAAATTTGTGATGCCCATGGCATCTTCCTCATCTTTGATGAGATCATTGAAGGTTTCGGAAGAACGGGGAAGTGGTTTGCCAGTGAACATTTTGTTACGCCCGATGTACTGGTTTTAGGAAAGTCGCTGGGCGGCGGTATTGTACCATTGGCGGGCATCGTCACCAAAGACAAATACAACATTTTGCAGCACCGCTCTATCGGTCATTTTACCCACGAGAAAAACCCGCTCTCCTGCGCAGCAGGGCTTGCAGAAATTGAATATATCGAAAAGCAGGGCCTGGTAGACAATTCCCGCCTGATGGGAGAATACCTGATGCAAAAACTGGAGGAACTGAAAGAAGAATTTTCTATTATCGGAAATATAGCCGGAAAGGGATTACATATAGGCGTTGATCTCGTAAAAGACCGGATTACAAAAGAACGTGCAGAAAACGAAGCAGAGCAGATCATGTACGATTGCCTTAAGCAGGGTATTGCATTTAAAGTTATTGAAGGCAATATTTTAACTATGCGTCCCGCGCTCATTATTGGCAAAGATGAATGCGACTTAATTGTAACTGCTTTTAAAAATGCATTGCAGCGTTTGTAAACGTGCAATGTACTGTTCATGAGTTTCCAAACAGGGAAGTGTTGCAAAACGGGCAAACGAAAGATCTTGCTATCGGCAGCAGCTTTCTCTTAATCATATCGTTATCTATAAACTTCAAAAAAAGATTATCATGGCTACTCATCAGCAAAAACAACAATTTGCATTTGCAAGCCGTAGAATGTTATTACCGCTTGCCGTATTACTGGTAATTGCCCTTGCCGCAAAAGCCGAAAAGCATAAGTTTTCCGTTTCCCAACTTGTTAACGCGGAGAGACAGGATACGGTAAATGCTTCATTTCCCGGCGGCGAGCGGGAACAAGCAAAGTACCTTAGCCTCTCAATTAACACAGACAAGCATCTCAAGGACTCCATCTATAATAGACAAGGTACTGTAAAAATTCAGTTTACAGTAGATGAAACCGGCAATTTAAAAGACTTTGTTCCCATTGAAGATGGCATCCCTTACATTACTAATCTCATAACCCAAAGTTTGAAAGAAGGTCCTATATGGACTCCGAAAAAGATCAATGGAAAACCTGTATTATCAACTCAACAGGTGCTGCTTAAAGTTTCGGTTGACAAATGGGGAATTATGAGATTTGAATTTTAACTATTCCTGTCGCCGGCGAAGTACTGAGACTATTAATAGCCTTCGGAAAGTAATAACGAAATCCAATGTCTTACAGGGCGTATCCTGCGGCTCATCCGGAAACACCTTCAGTGCTGTCAGGTATCAGCTATCAGGTATAGAACTCATAGCTGATACCTGATAGCTAATTGCTGATACCCCATACCTTAAATCATATAATAAACCCATCCGGCAGTATAGCGCCTTTCTTCACCACCACTATACCATCTTTCACTGTATAGAGCGGATGGTCTGAATCCGGTAAATGCCCTCCCCCATTGATGCGTACATCATTTCCTATACGGCAGTTCTTATCTATGATGGCATTGCGGATATAGCAGCGCTCACCAATGCCAAGCTTTGGCAATCCCCTTTCAGCAGCCCTTTTCATTTCTTCAAGCGTTTCGTAATAATCAGATCCCATCATATACGTACTTACAATAGTAGAGCCATATCCGATGCGGGATCTTATACCCATCACACTTTTTTCAACCCTCGAAGCATTGATGATACAGCCTTCAGCAAGAAGCGTTTTTTCTAATGTAGTGCCGCTCACCTTGGCAGGAGGTAACATCCGGGGGCGTGTATAGATGGCCTGCTCACTATCGAATAAATTAAAGGGAGGTATATCTTCTGTAAGAGAAATATTGGCTTCAAAAAAGGAATAGATATTACCTATGTCTGTCCAGTAGCCTTCGTACTGGTAACTTGCCACTTTGTGAGTGCTGATAGAGCTGGGTATGATCTCTTTTCCAAAATCGGTAGCATCTTTATAGGTATCCAGCAGCAGATCAAATAACAGCTTTCGGTTGAATATATATATACCCATGGAAGCGAGATAGATCCTTCCAAGACGCTGCATTTCGTCGCCGGTATCACTTACCCAGTCGGGGAGCAGTTCTTTTTTGGGCTTTTCAATAAATGAAGTGATCATGCTTTCCTCATTGGCTTTGAGGATACCGAATTCGGGCGCTTCACGGGGGCCGACCGGAATGGTTGCAATAGAAATATCAGCGCCTTTATCCACGTGATTCTGAAGCATTTCACTGAAGTCCATCTGGTACAACTGATCCCCTGACAATATGAGCACATGATCAAATTCCTGTTGCTGAAGATGGCGGAGCGACTGGCGCACGGCATCGGCCGTTCCCTGGAACCATCCCTGGTTATCCGGCGTTTGCTCGGCAGCAATAATATCTACAAATGCCTTGCTGAACCGGCTGAAATAATACGTATTCTTTATATGCTTATTCAGGGAGGCAGAGTTAAATTGTGTAAGCACAAACATCCTGCCTATATCCGAGTTAAGGCAGTTGGAGATAGGGATATCCACAAGACGATATTTACCGGCAATAGGAACGGCGGGCTTGCTCCTGGTGGCAGTGAGCGGAGAAAGACGGGTACCTGCACCCCCTCCCAAGATTACGGCAATCACACTCTTTTTCATGGCTGATAGATTGATTATTAAAAATAAGTTTAGTACAATTGTGATATACGAAGAAGTGAATGGGCAATCGGCAATAGTGAATTTACCATTCACTATTCACCATTCATTATTCACCCATCATGTAGCTTTCCGTCTTTTTCACCAGTCTCTTCCAGCGGGGGAAGCGGCAGGAGCGACTCATACAGGTCAAGGTATTGCTGCACGCTATGCTCCCAGCTAAAGTCCAGTTGCATCATTTGCTTCCTGATGGCGCCTACTTTTTCCTGGTCTTCAAACAAATCTACTGCCCGCCATACCCCCTGAGTGATATCTCCAACTGCAGCCCAGTTATATACAATGCCATATCCGTCCTTTTCACCATAATCTACAACGGTATCGCGTAATCCTCCGGTTCTCCTTACCATAGGGATGGTCCCATATCTCATAGCATACATCTGGTTCAGTCCACAGGGCTCCACCCTCGAAGGCATTAATAAGAAATCGGCGCCGGCATACATCAGGTGACTCAGCGCCTCATTGTATCCTATATATACACTATAGTCATTCTGCGACAGCCTTTGCAGTCCGTTCAACTGATCTTCCACTTCCGGGAAGCCACTCCCGAGAATGAGAAAGCTCATTTTTCTTCCAACATAATAAAAACTGTCGCTTATGGCGCCGGGTAAGATATCGGCCCCCTTCTCTCCCACCAGCCGCCCGATAAAAACGATCAGCGGCTTTTCCTCATCAAGGTTAAACCTCTCACATAGTAAGCGCTTGCTTTTCTGCTTTCCTTCCTTAACATCCGGCACTGTAAAATGATCTTCAATATAAGTGTCCGTGGCCGGATCCCATACATGGAAATCAATGCCATTAAGTATGCCGACACATTTCCCCTTCTCATATTCAAACAAAGCCTCCAGCCCGTTGGCCGATTGCTTCATTTCCTCGAGGTAACTTTTGCTCACCGTAGTTACTTTCCATGCACATTTGATAGCTGAAGCCAGCGGGTTAATATTATTATTCCAGTCCAGCATCCCGTATTTCCAACTGTCCCATGGAGGAAGGAGATAGCTCATCTCCCATCCCATCGCGCCCTGGTACTGGGCATTGTGAATAGTAAGCACGGTAGGTATATTTTGCAGATGCTGGTACTTGTAGCAGTGCTTGATCATGAAGGGAATGAACCCTGTATGATGATCATGCACGTGAATGATATCAGGATGGTGTTCCCAAACAGACATCCAGTCCACTACAGCTACCTGAAAGCCTGTGAAGCGCTGTATATCATCATCGTAGCCGTATACTTTCTCGCGGTCAAGAAGCCCGTTGATATCTACAAGATATAAATCGAATCCAAGCTTGTTGGTCTGTTCTTTTATGATGGTATAGTCAAACCAGTAGTCCCCGATATTTGTTCTGCCCTTATGTACCACATCCCAGGAATTGTCCGAAAGAAATTTCGTTTTATACATAGGCATTACTACCTTGGCAATATGTCCCAGCTTATTCTGGTATTTGGGCATCGCCCCTACCACATCTCCTAAACCCCCTGCTTTGGCTACGGGATAACATTCTGCGCTGACATGAATAATTTCCATTCTCATTTAGTTGGGTGAGCAGTTCGCTGATTGAATATAGGAAGGTTTTTTATTTATCCAAGCACTAAACAGAAAAATATTATTATCACAACAAAAGAGCGGCGCAAGAACATACTATGTCTTGCGCCGGCTCACAGTTATTTTACCAGGATGTAAGAAAAAAAATGTTATGCTTTTTTCGCTCTGCCGATCTTATGCCCTGCAACAGCAAAATATAAAATGAAAAGATAACAGGGTACCATGATCCAGAATGCCTGCTGATACCCGATAGCAGGCTGCTCACCAAGGTTGGCCCATATCCGTGGTAATACTGCTCCCCCGGCAATGCCAACGATCAAAAGCGCAGAACCTGTTTTTGTATATTTCCCAAGTCCTTCAATTGCCAGCGGCCAAATGGCAGGCCAAATAAGAGCATTAGCCAACCCAAGTATCGCAATAAAAAATACAGAAGTGTAGCCTGATGTAAAAATCGCGCCCAGCGTAAACAGTATTCCCAGTATGGCTGAGATCTTCAGTACAGCGTTCTGGGAGATATATTTTGGAATAGCAATAATGCCAACAATATACCCGACGAGCATACCGATGAGCGTATAGGTAGTAAAGTGTTTGGCAACATCAAGGCTGATACCGATAGAATTGCCGTAGAGCTGAATAATATCACCGGCCATTACCTCCACTCCCACATACAGGAAGAGCGAAATGAAACCCAGCCACAAATAAGGGTAGCTGAAAATGCTGCTCCTGTTCACATCCGATGCATGATCGGCGCTGTCTTCTCCCTCAGCTTTTACTTCAGGCAGGTGGGAAAAATAAACGAAAATGCCCAGCAATACCAATACTATCGCGATAACAATATAGGGCGGGACAACACGCGATGCCAGCGCATCAAGCTCTGCGGCTCTTGCAGCAGCATCGAGCGTTGCCAGCTTTGCTTCAAGTACCGAGCTGTCTTTTAATACAATAGCGCCAAGCACCAGCGGGGCAAGCGCACCTGCGGTTTTATTACAAATGCCCATCACACTGATACGCTTCGCCGCACTTTCTATAGGGCCGAGAATAGTAATATAAGGATTGGAAGCTGTTTGCAGGAGCGCAAGTCCTGTTCCGATTACAAACAGGGCAAAAAGAAAAAAGCCAAATTCCCTGCTGTTGGCAGCGGGAATAAACAACAATGCGCCTGCTGCCATTATCAGCAGCCCCACCATCATACCGTTTTTAAAGCCTGTTTTCTTCAGCACCCATGAAGAGGGAAAAGCCATTACCGCATAAGAAATATAAAAGGCAAAGGTTACCAGCACCGCTTCGGGAGTAGTAAGCTCACAGGCGATCTTTAAATACGGGATAAGGGTACTGTTGGCCCAGGTTACAAAGCCGAAAATGAAAAAAAGGGCGCCGATAATAATAACAGGAGTTGACGAAGCTTTAGCTTTCGTCTGAACTTCAGGAGGGGTCAGGAGGTCTGTACTTGCCATTACGAATAAAATTTCCCGAACTTACCAAACATAATTGGTATTAGACATAGGGCTAATTATTTTTTTTGCTGCAAACGATTGAGATGATTTAATTTCACCGCGCTTTGTATATTTATCACATTCTAACGAAGAAAACATGTCCCAACAAAAGCAACCTACTAATACCGGTGCATTAAGTACCCTTGTCATCGTCTTTTTCTTTTGGGGTTTTATCGCAGCCGGGAACGGTATATTCATTCCTTTTTGCAAGCACTATTTTCACCTAGATCAGTTTCAGAGCCAGCTTATAGACTTTGCTTTTTACGGGGCTTATTATATAGGCGCCCTCGGTTTATTTGTGGCTTCTGCCGTAAAGAACAAGGATATTATGAACCATTGGGGAATGAAAACCGGGATTATTTACGGGTTGCTGGTGAGTGCTGCAGGCGCTGTTTTAATGCTTGTATCATTCAATTTCGGTGGTTTCACCGGGATACTTGTTTCGCTCTTTATTATCGGGCTGGGGTTTTCATTGCAACAAACTTCTGCAAATCCCTTTGCCATTGCCCTGGGCGACCCCTCTACGGGATCGCACCGGCTTAACCTTACAGGCGGCGTTAATTCATTTGGTACTACTATAGGACCTATTGTGGTAGCCCTCGCCCTTTTCGGAAAAGCTGCGGCATCCGAAAAAGATATTGAGAATGCTTCTATAACATCCATGAACGGGCTATACATAGTGGTGGGCATATTATTCCTGTTATCCGCTTTATTGTTTAGAGCCAGCAAAAAGCTTCCTAATGTAAAGGAAGAAGACAGTTTTGAGCACGCTCCTAAAGCCATGTGGCTGCTCATTAGCATTACCATTGTTATGGCAGTGGTATTCGGGATAATATTTGCAAGCTACCGCGGCTTAGCTGCAAACGAAAGCCTGAGCCATGAAATGAGCGTACGCAACATGTGGTTACTGGTAGGAGGACTTATATTTATGGTTGTCAGCTTCTTTGGCGCAAACGCAAGCGCTCAGAAAAATGCAGCAGGCTGGGGAGCCATGAAATACCCCCAGCTGGTATTAGGTATGCTTGCGATATTTATGTATGTAGGAGTAGAGGTCACCATACAAAGCAATCTCGGGGAATTGCTCAAACATCCTGACTTTGGAGGATATTCTGAAAAAGGGCTCGCTCCTTTTATTTCAATGTATTGGGGAAGCCTGATGATTGGCCGCTGGACAGGAGCCATCACAGTATTCAACCCTACAAAGCAAATGCGTACGCTCTTATGGATTTTGGTTCCTTACATAGCGTTTGGTGTGGTGATAGCAGCCAATTATATTGCCGGTAACGATTTTACTCCGCTGTACGCGTATGCTGCTGTTATCGTGGTACAGATCGCAGGTTTCTTCATTGGCAAGGAAAAGCCTACCGAAACGCTGATGACATTTGGCGGGCTTGGCGTAATTGCGATGCTCATAGGGTTATTTACTACAGGACAAACGGCTACCTACGCATTTCTAAGCGGCGGACTGTTCTGTTCTATCATGTGGCCCAGCATTTTTTCACTGGCTATTGCCGGGCTGGGTAAATATACGGCGCAGGGATCTGCTTTCCTGATAATGATGATACTCGGGGGCGCTATCATCCCACCCCTGCAGGGTAAGCTGGCGGATCTTCCCGCCATAGGCATTCATCATTCCTATATTATCCCGGTTATTTGTTTTACTTATCTTGCGTTTTATGCATTCCGGGTAAAATCGGTGCTGAAATCGCAGGGCATTGATTTCAGCGCTTTGGAAAGCGGCGGCGGACACTAAAGCGACAAGTTATTTATTCAACAAAAAATATAACAACCAACCAATCAGAATAGTATGAAGCAGCAGTATGCAGTAGGTATTGATATCGGGGGAACAAACACCGTTTTTGGAATTGTTGACCACAGGGGAGACACCTTATACAGGGGCGCAATATCCAGCAGGAAACATACAAAAATTGAGGACTATATTGACGAGCTGTACGCAGCGCTTGAGCCTGCAATTACACAGGTAGGAGGCATAGACAGCATCAAAGGCATCGGCATCGGGGCGCCTAACGGCAATTATTACAGCGGCACCATAGAATATGCACCCAATCTTATATGGAAAGGGATCATTCCGCTGGCAAAGCTCATTACCGATAAGTTTGGTGTGCCCGCCGCGCTTACCAATGACGCCAATGCAGCGGCCGTAGGCGAAATGATGTATGGCGCCGCCAAGGGAATGAAAGATTTTATTATGATCACGCTGGGTACCGGCGTAGGCAGCGGCATCGTTGCCAACGGTCATCTCATATATGGGCATGATGGCTTTGCAGGCGAGTTAGGACATACTACTATTATTCCCAATGGCAGGCTTCATCCCGGCACAGGCATGAAGGGATCGCTGGAAAGCTACGCATCTGCCACAGGAGTGGCCAATACGGCCCGTGAATTCCTCGACCAGCGGCAGGAAGACAGCCTCCTCCGCAATTATCCTTATGATGAAATTGATTCAAGAATAGTATACGACTGTGCCATGCAGGGCGATACTATAGCCAGGGAAGTATATGAGTATACAGGAGCTATCCTGGGTCTGGCCCTGGCCAACTTTGTAATGTTTTCCTCCCCGGAAGCCGTTATCCTGTTTGGCGGCATGACAAAGGCGGGCGACCTGATATTGAAACCTACCAGGGAGCATATGGAAAAAAACCTGCTCCCTATCTTTCAGCATAAAGTAAAGCTGATCTTCAGTGAACTAAAAGAAGCTGATGCCGCTATACTTGGTGCAAGCGCATTGGTGTGGGAAATCAAAACGGAAGCGGCAAGATAACAGGAATCAGCGACGGAGAGACAATAGCGCCCGGATATGGGATAATCCCTTTTCGTTGTATTTGAGTTTTCGGCTGGCGAAAACGCCTTCTCATCATGAATGACCAGGATCAATAATATCGTAATTTTTATTTCTTTACTGCTGGTATCCCAAAACCTGCTGCGGGATTTACAACTGGAAGAGCAAAGAGTGGGAGATCTGCGTAACAGGATCGTTGGCGCCCGCCTGCAAAAAGATGGCATCTCACCTTATTTTTATAAATGGAAGAAAGGAGAAAGCGTACGCTATTATGATCCGCTGAATGAAGACGGATGGAAGGTGTCAGCATGCACTGCAAGCCCTTTTTTTCATACTTTATTGTGCCCTGTAACAGAACTGCCTTATACTGCCGCTTCCAGGTTGTGGGTATTTGTCTTATATACGCTACTCATTGCTACAACGATACTGGCCATGCTGCTCTGTAAAAAGGCAGCTCTTCCCATCGCCTGCTTTATTTGCGTTTCTTTTACCTTCACCGAAACCTGGCTCGACACGATTGTAACAAAACAGAGCTATCTTTTTATCCCTTTTTTTGCCATGCTGGTTTACTTTTTTATAAAAAAAGGCAGCACAGATAAATGGCTATACATACCCGCAGGAATGTTTTCGATTTTTCTATTCCTTACAAGGCCTACTACAATTTTCTTTTTTCTCCCTTTGATCTTTATTCATAAAAAATATAACGCTTCCAATAAATTGTTCTTCTTTTTGCCTGTGTTATTAGGACTGATAATAACATTATCCACCAGTCAATCAGTCCTTTGGCGTGATTATTTTAAAAGCGTCAATGAACATATTAAAATCCACCAGGGGCTTAACCCTGCACCCCAATTAAATGACAAGGGAGATTTTTCAGAAATAGAAGGTTTTAAGACAGAAGGATATCGCAACAACGTAACAAGAAAGTACAAAGCTTATGTGGAATACAGCAACTTTTTTGTAATAATCAATCTTATTTCCGGTTATAAGATCTCTCCCCGCCTGCTGTCTTTATGTTGTGCGGCAGTCATGCTTACCTGCACTGTTTTATTTTATCGTATACAAAAGAAGAAAGCTGTGGAGATTTCACCGGAGGCGGTTTTACTCCTGGGATACTGCCTTTATATGATCTCTGATCTTGGAGCACCCATTTACCGGGGACATTATAATGCTGTTCAATGGCTGTTTCCGTTATTGCTGGTTCCTGCTACTTTTCAGGCAAGATACCTGTGGCTTTACCTGTTGATGTTAGCTGCACTGTTACTGAATATTCATTATAAGCCTTTTTTACCCATGCAACATGCTTTGGCTGAATACATATGGTTAGCATCTTTCCTGGTGTATGCATTCATCTACAGGGAGAACGCAACAATGCACGGGCCGCCGGTGCAACGCGGGATCTTCCGGCTCTGATACCGCGTACCCCGGGACTTTTATATCAGGCAAAAATTATGAAGACAGAACTGCTCACACCACTGCGTTCGGAATGTCTGTTTTATTTCGTTTTTTTGCATTACATTCAACAAACGCTTACAATGAAAAGATCATTATCAATAGCCCTTATTGGCGCAGCTATATTATTCAGCGCCTGCCAAAGCGCTAAAACTACAGATGCCGGCGCAGAGAACACAACCCCGGATACCAGCAGCATAACAGGCAGGAAATGGAGGCTTACCGAGCTTTACGGTAAACCGGTAGCTGCAACAATTAATGGCAAAATGCCATTTATATTGTTGCAGGATACAAACAGCCGCTATTCGGCCTCAGCAGGCTGCAATGGATTGGGCGGCAGCTTTACGCTTTCCGGTAACGGCAGGATAAAATTTTCCCAGGGGATGTCAACCATGATGGCCTGCGAAAATATGGAGGTTGAAACGGAGTTCAAAAAAGTGCTGGAGCAAACCGACAATTATACTGTCAATGGAAATACCCTTTCATTCAACAAAGCCCGGATGGCGCCTCTCGCACGCTTTCAGGAAGACAAAAATTGAGATGAATAAAAAAGCGAGCCTGTATTTCATTTTGCTTTTAAGCAGTCTTTACGGTGTCGCACAGCAAAAGCGCCTGAATATAGTATTCATACTTTCAGACGACCAGGCCTATAATACCATCCATGCGCTCGGTAATAAGCAAATCCTTACCCCCAACCTTGATTATCTCGTACATCACGGCACAACCTTTACCAGGGCGCACATCATGGGCGGAAGGCAGGGCGCCATCTGTGCGCCAAGCCGGGCAATGACACTGACCGGCACTTATGCCAACCACCTGACAAGCGACGGGTATAACATCCCGGAATCAACCCCTACCCTGCCGGAAATACTGCGGCAGCACGGATACATTACTTTTGAAACGGGCAAATGGCACAGCGATAAAAAATCTTTTAACCGGTCTTTCTGCAGCGGGGAAAATATTTTTTTTGGAGGGATGCACGCTCCCGATGCAGGCGGGCATTTTGCTCCCAGGCTCTATCATTATGACAGTTCCGGCGCATATCCCGACAACAAAGCCTGGACAGGAAGCCAGTTCTCCAGTATTTACTATTGCGATGCGGCAGTAAATTTTATCCGTGAGTACAACAACGAGACCCAGCCGTTCTTTTTATATGTTCCCTTTACTTCTCCGCACGATCCCCGCACTCCTCCTGCGGAATTTATGGCAATGTATAATGCCGATACGATCGCTTTACCGCCAGCTTATTTACCCAATCCGAAATTCGATAACGGAGAACTGAATATCAGGGATGAGCTGTTGTTGCCTTACCCGCGGGAGAAAAAGGCGATAAAGGAAGAGGTCGCAAAATATTACGCGATGATTACGGAAATGGATAGCCGCGTAGGAAAGATCATTACCGCATTAAAGGAGAAAGACCTTTTTGATAATACACTCATTGTTTTTGCCGGTGATAACGGTTTGTCTGTTGGTAATCACGGTTTGCTGGGAAAGCAAAACCTTTATGATAACAGTGTGCGTGTTCCGCTTATCTTTTGCGGACCTTCTGTACCTGCAGGTAAACGCTCTGAGGCGCTGGTATATCTGCCTGATATCACTCCTACGGTGCTGGCTTATACCGGTACGCCCAAAGAGGCATCAGTAGTGAGTGAAAACCTGGAGCCGCTAATAAGCGGGCGAAAGAATGAGCTGCGCAAAGCAGTATATTACCTGTACCGTGATTTTCAGCGCGGCGTAAGAACAGAGGATAACTGGAAATTGATTGTATACAGGGTAAAAGGAAAAACGCGCATAGAGCTGTTTGACCTGAATAAAGATCCCTATGAGCGCAACGACCTGTCGGACAACCAGAAGTACAACAACAAAGTAAAAGAGCTTAAAAAATTGTTGCTGCTGCAAATGAAAGCTTATGATGATAACCTGGGCGAAAATGATTTATTCTGATAAAGAATATCCCTGCACATATGCTCATTAGTACTATGTCAGGAATAATTTTTCGTATTTCTTTGTGAGACGTGCCTACCGTTTCATGTTTGACATGACGCTAAGTGCATATTCCTGCATTCTGTTACAACAAAAGAGGAAATAGCCATTAATACAAATAAATACATTAAGATCCATTCGTGCATCCGTGGCGTACTTTGCAGGCTCTATTTAACCGGCTCATTGAAAATTGCTTTAGCTTCAGCATCATTATATTTTTCTATCAAACCAAGCAACTGTTTTTTAAGCGATGGCGCCAGCCGCCTGCCCTCTTTTGTATCATAAATATTTTTCAGCTCACGCGGGTCCTTCTTCAGGTCAAACAACTCCCAGCTTTCCACCCTTTTATAAAAACGGATCAGCTTATATCGTTCTGTTTTGATACCAAAGTGAGGAGATACGGAGTGCTCCCCGTTTTCGTAATAATGATAATACATCGCATTACGGCTGGTATACTTATCATGTTTTAATAAAGGCAGGAAAGATTGCCCCTGCATATCTGCCGGAATTTTTACGCCTCCCGCCTGCAGCAATGTGGGGGCCAGGTCAATATTCATAATAAAGGCATTGATACTGGCCCCGGGTTTTACTACTCCGGGATAACGTATCACCATCGGTGTCCTGAACGATTCTTCGTACATAAATCTTTTATCAAACCAACCATGTTCTCCCATATAAAAACCCTGATCGGAAAGATAAATGACGATCGTATTTTGAGTAAGCTGGTTTTTATCAAGATAGTCCAGGATCCTGCCGATATTCCTGTCGAGCGATGCGGCGGTAGCCAGGTAATCCCTCATATACCGCTGGTATTTCCATTCCGTAAGCGCATTGCCCGTTAAATTTTTCGCCTTAAAATCTGCGTTTATCCGGGAATAATAAGCCAAAAACCTTTTCTTCTGTTCAGGATTCATTCTTCTTATCGTTCCTTCCTTATCGGCATCTGCCGGGTCTTCAAACACTTTGAGGTCATACCTCATCAGCATGGTTTTAGAGATAGTCATGTCCTGCACTGCAGCAGCTTTCCGGGTATCATAATTATCATAAAAATCAACCGGTAATGGAAAGGTACTGTCTTCAAACATCCCCAGATCGGGCAGGTCGGGCATCCAGGTACGGTGCGTGGCTTTATGACCGATCACCAGGCAAAAAGGCTTGCTTTTATCACGATGGTCCAGCCAGTCTTCAGATATATCCGTTATAATATTGCTTACATACCCGGTATATTGTGTCTTTTTATTTCCGGTTTCAATAAAATCAGGATTGTAATAGCTGCCCTGCGCGGGAAGTATCTTATAATAGTCCAGCCCCTGCGGTGTATTGTCCCCAAGATGCATTTTTCCTATCCATGCAGTCAGATACCCGGAAGCCTGCAGGTCTTTGACAAAAATATCCTGGTTGAAATTGAAGTTTGAGTTTTCATTATCCTTAAATCCATTTACATGACTATATCTGCCTGTTAATATTGATGCACGGCTGGGACCACAGATAGAATTCGTTACATACGCCCTGTTGAAAATAGCTCCTTCGTGCGCTATCCTGTCAATGGAAGGTGTTTTTGTAAAGGTGCTTCCATAAGCGCTGATGGTCTGATAAGCGTGATCATCAGAAATGATGACTAAAATATTAGGGCGGTCCTGCGCATAAGCAACAATAGTTGTGATAAGAAAAAAGAATAAGCTGCCTGCCCGTTTACACATTTTCATACTTTTATTTTTTTTACGTTCTGCTATGATCACTAAAATTAAGACCACAAGCAAAAAATTAAAAGACAGCTTATTGAAACCGGCATTGAATTTAATGAAAAAACTTCTCATGATACAAATCCCGCATTATGCAGGTCTGTAGCTTTCCAACACAGTCCGGATCTATCGTTTTTGCTTTATCAGCTGATCAACCGAATATTTTCCACTGCCCGCGATGAAAAACACAAAATATCCTGCCAGGTAAAGCAGGGGCAGCTCCATTTTAGCAAAGCCTTCGGCGGCATGAATAGAAAAGGCAGCAACAAGCATTGTAATGATCAAGGGTATGCTGGCCAGCCTGGTGCCCAAACCAACAAGGATCAGCAGGGAACATACTACTTCAGCAAAAACGGCAAGCGCCAGCGAGAGTCCGGCACTCATACCAAGAGCTGCAGGAAACTGTAAAGCGCCGTCCGAAAACAGCATTTGCATTTTGGGGAGTCCGTGCGACAGCATCAGCGCTGCGATCAAAGCCCTTCCGGTCAATAAAGCAATGTCGGAGTTCAAATATTTCGTGTTTGCGACAAAAAGTTTTTTCATTATCATATTTTAGGCAAAATTACTATTGCCACTCCCTGCCGGACGTTGCTTCCGGGCAAGAAAAAGCATTGACTTTCGTCAATGCTCACTAATTTGCAGACAACTACACCTGAATATTATGTTCAGCGCAAATACCTGGTATTAGCCTTTCCTGTGTGGGGCACCTTTGGGCTTAAAAGCTTTAAATTCTTCCTTGCTGATATAGCCATCGGAATTTGTATCAATCTCACTAAAATGATCTTTGATCATTTTATGTTCAGACTTATCCGCTTCATCTTTACTTATCTTTCCATCTCCGTCTGTATCCAGTTTTTTAAACAATTCCTCGGGATCGCGTTTAGGCGGATCTTTTTTTTCCTGTGCATAAGAAGAAACAGCAGCAAAGCAGGTAACCAGCATGCAGATAAAAATGCTTCTTTTGATCATAAAATAAATATTAAAATGATGAATAATTTTTTGAGGGAAGAGACTTGTTATACCACCTGTGTAGCCATCAACATCATAAGATATGAGTTTGATACAGCAAATTTACCGCGACAGTTTGCAGTGAAACTCTAAAATAGGTGAACACCTGTTATCCGTCGGTGAACCGCAAAATAATAATAAGAAACTAACGTCAATAAATATGGAAGTAATCACTGGCGAAATTCATTAACAAAAATTAACAGTGTGGCAATAAACCAATTGCAGCACAAAAGCATCTGACAAAATATAAAATGAAGCATTATGACAAAAAGTAAGTTACTCAGAACGATGTTTATGTTCATTATAGCTGCAGGCTCATTGAATGTGTCGGCACAGAACAGGAACAGGGGGCAATCTAACAGCAGACCGGAAGTGAGATCAGAGCGGCAACCTGCTGCTCCCCAAAATGACAACAGGAGAAATATCGGCACTATCAGCAGGGATAATGCACAGTTCAAAAAAGAAAAAATAAAAGTAGTCGCCACAAGGCAAAGGCCGACCGGCGCTGAACGTGTTGTGTATAACAACCGTAACTACGATTATAATAACGGCAGGTTTTATATTGAAAATAACGGCAGGTACATCCAGGCTCGCCCTCCAAGAGGCATGCATATCAGGACTTTGCCTCCCAACTACCAGAGGATTAACTTTGGAAATACGCTTTATTATTTCTTTGAAGGAGTGTTCTACTTTGACCGCAATGGTTATTACGAAGTAGTGAACCCGGAGATAGGAACAATAGTTGACGCGCTGCCTGCAGATTATGAAAAAGTAGTGTACAACGGGTATACCTATTACGAATACGACGGGGTACTTTATGACAGGGTAAACACCTCTCACGGAAGAGCATACCAGGTTGTTGGATTTATAGAATAACAATATCGATCTTTCAGGCAAAAATTAAAACAGGCTGTGATCCTATCAACAGCCTGTTTTAATTTTAATGCCTGATGTTCCTTACAGCCAGGCGGATAGTCCATAGCCGAAAGCTCACAGCCAGGTCTACACAACATACCATTGCCCTTTATCATCTTTGCTGTAGCTCAAACCGTTGCTCATTTCATATACCGGGCGTCCGTTTTTTTCACTTAGGTAATTTCTTTTTTCATATATACGCACGCCATTGTTTTCCCTGGTGAGGTACACCAGCAGGGCCGGCAACCCCGGCGCCACCTCGTGCAACCATTGTTCATCGCTTTCTCTTACAAATGCCGAACTCATAACAATGTCTTTTATGAATTTGGGAAGTGGTATGCAGCACGACTGCTTTTCATTAAAACTCCCGATAATCGCCAGCTAAATATTGGTTCGCTTTCTCTTCTTTAAATTTCGCGGTTACTGCATCCCAGTGCAGCGTCTCCCCGGGGAAGCGTCCGGCGATGGTTCCCAACAAAATGGTCTCGGTCAATCTCGCAGCATAATCAAAGGGAGCCGTAGTGGTAGCCTTCCCCAAACAGGCATCCACAAACTGATGGTAATGTTTAGGTCCTTCCCGGTCATAATCCCGGATGGGTTCACCCAGGTTGTGTTCTTTTGAAACCTTAGCGATTTCTTTGGAAATGTCCACGTACTTACCCTTTCTGATTTTCCTTGGGAGTTGCATAAAGTGAGGCAATAATAATCTGCCTTCTTCCCCAACAAACATGGCTCCCTGCTCCGGCAATTCATTTCCGGCGGCTACTCCGGCATCTAATGATATCTTGTCCCTGGCACCTGCATCCTGTGTCTTTTTGTCCTTCTTCATCTCCATGCCGGGCAATATCAGGTCTTCGGACATGCGGGGAGCGCCCTCGCCATCATACCAGATCCACTTTAAGGAGCCGGCCGTGTATTGGGTACCCGGAAACTCATAAGTAACGATGTTGTGCTCCGGAAAACCAAATCCATTGGATGGTCTGCATTCGGTGGTGATTGTTCGCGGCACATCCAATTTCAAAGCATTATACGGGGTATCGAAAATATGAACTCCCATATCGCCCAGGGTGCCACAACCATAATCCATGAGTTTTCTCCAGTTAGCGGGATGGTACATGCCTTTTTTATAAGGTCGTTTTTTTGATGTGCCCAGCCAAAGGTTCCAATCAAGTTGTTCCGGAACGGGGTCTTCTCCCTCAGGCAATGGACCATCGTACCCCCAATTTTTGGGAGACCATGCATGTACAGTATGCACTTTACCAATAATACCGGACTGAATCAAAAGTGTGGCCAGCTTGTAATCGTAAAAAGAGTGTACCTGGATACCCATTTGTGTGACCAGTCCTTTTTCAGCAGCCAGTTTTTTCATTTTCCTGGATTCGGACACATAGTGCGTCAACGGTTTTTGACAGTACACAGGCTTATTCATATTCATGGCCGTCAGGGAAGCCGGTGCATGAGTGTGGTCAGGCGTGGAAACAATAACGGCATCTATTTCATTACCCATTTCCTTCAACATTGCCCGGTAATCAAAAAATATCCGTGCTCCCGGATGCATTTTGTGGGCCACGGAAAGGTTTATGGCATCCACATCGCATAGTGCAACCACTTCTACCGCGGAGTGGGACGAAATGGCTTTCAAATCCGCCATTCCCATGCCGCCCACGCCAATATGGGCCGTTCTCAGCTTTTCTTTTAGGTTTGCCCCTTTCAAAAAGGAAGGCACCAATATCATTCCCAGTGCCCCCGCAACGCTGTTTTTGATAAATTCTCTTTTGTTCATGATCTAAAGCTTACCGTTTTATCGTTTTTTTATTTTTATGTTTCTGAACCATATAGGACTCGCATGATCCTGTAAAGCAATATAGCCTTTCCTGAATTTTCCGTAATCGGGACTGTTTTTCCACTTGTCGGAATTTTTCTTTGCGTACCAGGCGTCATCCCAGGGAACAAAAGATAATATCATTTTACCATTGAGCCAATGCTCCACTTTCTCTGGGGTAAATACGATTTTCGAACTGTTCCATTCTCCCACGGGATACAAAGTCTTTCCCGGATCGGGCGGGTGCATAGCATAGTCGGCCCCGGTTTGTTGCAAAGGCTTAAGTTCTTCAGGATGATCTGTGTACCCCAAACTGGTATTGTAGGCCGTCAGATCATGGATACTGGCATAGTTTTCATCATCAATCAATTGATATTCCGGAGCTACAAAGGGAGGTCCGTCGTACCCTTCTTTTACGTGATAAAAAATACCGCTGTTCCCCCCTTTGGGCAGCTTCCATTCCAGGTACAGTTCAAAGTTTTCGAATTCTTCGGCTCCGTATAGAATGTCCTTGCCGCCGGTATAATTCTGTTCCAGTCCAAGCTTAGTATCAAAAGTCAGGGTACTGTCCTTTATGGTCCATCCGGGAGGTAGGGAATCCATATTGTATCCCCGCCATCCTTTAAGACTGGTACCATCAAAAAGATAAGTCCATCCGGAGTTGTCCTCCCTGGTTCCGGTAGTTGTGCTTTCTTCTTTTTTGTTGGATTGGTTATTACAAGATGCAATGATCAAAAGTAAAACAGCAAGCTTAAAAAGACACTGCAGATAACCAGGTTTAGTTTTAACATTCATTTTTATTGGTAATTGGTTTTGCTAATGCTATGCTTCTGCACGGATCAAAAGGCATAGCGGTTAAAGCTTCAATGATAACACTTTTTTCTTTAAAACATATTTTTTATATACCGGCATTATTAAAAAACTCAACTATTTTTCAACCGCTTCAGGGTGCTGCTCAGCAAGGTTATGTTCCTCGCCAATATCTGTTTCCAAATCATAAAGGGGCACCAGAAATTCCCCGCCTGGTGCAGGTTTGGTGGCATTGCCTTGTGCCAGGCCGGACCTGCGGCTTGCTTTAACTTATCTTAGTTTCTTAAACCAACAAGGTACAAATAACACAGCCATGAACTTACATGCAGCACCCGGCGCAACATAATTCTCACAGCGAAAAGCGCCCCACCATTACCACCGCAATAGCCATAGATACCGTATGGGAAAGAGAAACCTGGATCTTTTCCGGTGTCAGCTCACTCAACGTAGCAGCAGTGGCGCCGAGCAGGCGTATATGTGGCTTACCGGATACTTCATTGTATATTTCGATCTCGTTGAAGGAAGTGCCGTTTTTCCAGCCCGTACCTATGGCTTTGAAGAACGCTTCCTTGGCGGCAAACCGGGCGGCGTAATGTTCATATTTGTGTGTCTTTGCTTCGCAGTAAGCTATTTCGAGGGGAGAAAAAACCATTTCCCGGAACCCCTGCTCCTTGCCGAGGGAGGCAGCGATCCGGTCTACTTCTACAATATCTGTCCCGATACCTGCCGTCATATCACTCCGGTTTCTTTTTTATTTCGCTGATCTGCTTTTTAATATATTCTTCTTCATTTACCGTCGCTATCTCTTTAGTGAGCGCCCGCTCGTAATACTTTACTGCTTTCGCAGGCTGATTGTGCCTGTAGCAGTAGTCGCCGGCCAAAACATAAGCATGATAAAACTGCGGGTTGCTGGCAACAAGACTGTCTGGGTCAATAACCTCTCCGTCAGCTATCCTGCGCTTATACTCACGGAATTTTTCAAACTGCTGAAACTGTGCTGTAAGCAGGAAGCTGTCCGGGGGTATGGTGAGCGTGCTGTCATACAGCTCGCGGTTTTCACTAAGCCCACGCAGTGCAAAAATGCTGTGAAGATCATAGGCTACGAACTCACCCAGTTGCCAGGGAGTAGTAGACACCCATACCAGCAGCTTCTTCGGCTCAAAAATAATGGCATGATGAGCGATGAGCTGGTTCATGGCTTTTTCATTGCCCAACCCGATATCCGTATCGTGCAACCCTTTCCGGTCGCGGAGTATTGCTGCCGTTTTCTGTACCGTGTTCTTCCCGTTTTCCTGCATCAATTCCTGCAAACGTTCATAGCGGTATGCGGAAGCGCTTTTTTTCACTTGCTCTATATTAGGCTCCGACCCGGCTAATAACTCCCCCTGGAAATGATTGGAGCACATGATATGATCCGACTGCGGATCGTATACATCAAGCGTATCCGGTGTTTTCTCAATGATCACGGCTTTATTATCCGCCGCAGATCCTACAAGGAATGACTCAGACACAAACATCGTCCGCTTGTGGGCGATTGCCACAGCCTCTTTTATATTGCCTGCATATTGCAATATTTCCCGTGCCACCAGCGAAACCGGTGTAGCCGACCCGGAAGGGATGCTGCTCTTTGCGGCGTTTATGGTCACTGTCAGCCCTTTCTCATTCATGCCGGATACCACGCCTATAAAGCCTCCCCAGGTCACGCTCATGAATTTATATCCGTCGGCCGGGCTTTCAAATGAAACGATCTTATTCTTTGCAAAATCATCGCCCACATAAAAATCAAAGTTCCTCCCTATGATCATATCGCTGTCCTGTGAAGCGTTGTTCCAGGTACCAAAGGAAGTGCAGCCCACCAGCGCCATGTTCTGCAATGCATGGCCGATATCATGGGCGGCATGATAATTTAAAATGCGCTGGTAATTCGTGCCGATATAATTGTATTGATCAGACGCTGAAGCTGAAATGCCGTATATCTCTTCCTTATACTCTTCAGTAATGTTTTTATCAAGATCACGGTTAAACCATCCTATCACATACTTGAGAAAATGCAGGTAAGCCTTTGAAGGGATCATTTTATTGATCTGTGCATTGAAATAATCCTCCTGGCTGGTCACCAGCTCTTTTGAAAGCTTACCGTTCGCCACGCCCCGCTCAAACGGCCGGCCTTCCGTATACATTTCATACAGCCCCGACCTGCTTTTCCTGAACCAGCTATTGCCGATAGTATAAAAATTATGACCATGATCTGATCTCTGCCAATCCAGACTTTGCGTATCTGCTATCTGCGGCGGATCGGTCCTGCTTACATACACTATATAGCCAAAGCCGCATAATAATACTATTACCAGGAACGCCACTATATACAGCAGCCATTTAAATATTTTCTTAACCCTGCGCATTTTTTATTTTTTCTACAATGTCTTCACTTCCGAGGAGCGTGATACAGGTGAGCAGACCGCTGATCGTTGAACCGAGCACACCATGTATATTGATATTCTGACCGGTAAGGTACAGGTTTTGCACTTTGGTCCGGGGCGAAATAAAAGTTTTCATAGGGTTTTTATGATCTTTTGCTATACCATACAAAGAACCGTCATAATTCCCGATATAATCGCGGTAAGATAAAGGGGTGGAAACAGTATAAGAAGCTATACAGCTTTTTAAGCCGGGAAAGCGCTCTTCTACTGCATCAATCACTATACCGGCTTTATAGCGTTTGAAGGCTTCATAGCTCTCACCACGGTCATGCTCATGCGAAACGGTATTAAAAGTATCCTGCCAGGGGGCAACCTCCTCATAGCGCATATAGGTGAATATCGTCATTGCCTGCGCATACTCTTCTGTTTGGGATGCAGGAGGAAAAAACACGGCATAGCCCAGCGGCCAGTTATCTTCGGTGTATTCCGTAAGGTTCCATATCTCTCCTTCCCTGTGATAATAGTAATTATGTTTCCTGTACCTGAAGCAATCCTTTTTTAAAACAATATGTACCAGGAAAGAAGAAATAGTGTGCGGCAGGCTCCTGAGACGGCGGCGGTATACCTTTCTTATGACTTCCGTATCCGTCATCTCCAGCGTTTTGGAAGGATGGATATTGGAGATAAATTTTTCCGCATAAAATCTTCTGCCATCAGCCGTTTCCGCATACAGGGCGCGGTCGCCTTCCGCATGTATTTTCTGTACATCGCAATGCCGCAGCAGCTCTCCCCCGCAGGCTCTTATATTAGCCGCCAGTATCTTGCCGATCTGTGAACCGCCGTTAATGCATTTCCAGGCACTTTCAATATAACTGTTAAGGATAAGCGCATGCACATAAAACGGGGTTTCATAAGGTATGCCGACGTACAATGCATTATTGCCTACCAGCACCGCCTGCAGCTTTGTATTATCCGTGAGCGACTCGATCACGGTACGGGTATCCTCTGTAAGCACTTCCGCTTTCTCCTCGTACAGGCCTTTTGTCCGGAGATTGTACAGGGGAAATTTTGAGCAGGTATCTTTTACTTTTTCACAATAGCTTCTTATGGCAGTTTCTTCCCCCGGGAAGTCTTTAAGCAATTGCTGTACAAAATTTTCGTAGCCCTGGGCCAGCCGGTATTCATGCCTGTCTTTCCCGACAATGATCCTGTCGAAGCCATCCATATCCATCCGCTGCAGCCTCAGCTTATCCATTATCCCTAAGTAATTAAATATCTGGTAGAGGTTCTGTCCTTTATCCAGCCCGCCGATATAATGCACTCCCGAATCAAAAATGGTCTTGTCTCTTGAAAAAGTCTGGAGGCTTCCTCCTATCTGCTTGTTTTTCTCCAGCACGCATACTTTATAGCCCTCCCTGCAGAGCAGGTTGCCGCAGATAAGGCCGCCGATACCGCTGCCGATGATCACTATATCATATTTTGCTGCTGTCATTGCACTTCTTTCTTAATACAAAGATCACATTTGAAGTATATTTTGTTTCATCAATTTCCCTGCAGTCCATATTGTTGTCGGCAGCTACTTTCCGGATCATGCTGCCGGTCAAAAAAGAAAGCCCGGCAGCGGCAGTTTTATTGAACCCGAAAACTTTAGTGGAGAAAAACTCCGTCAGCTTTGTACCCCCGTGCTTTTCTTTTTCACTGTCGCCATCACGGATAATAAGTATTCCTCCCGGATGTAAGCTGTGAATGGCTTTTTGTAAAACGATATGTTGTTCATCTTCCGGCAGGTAATGCAGCATATCGGCCATAATAATGCCATCGTATTTATCAAAATTGAACCGGAGGATATCCGCATACATAAAATGAATGCCGGCGTCTTTGCTGAAGCAATGATTTGCCACTGTTGTCTTTTCTTCGTCATAATCTATACCTGTGAGCTCACGCCCCGGCGCTGCAAAATGCAGCATGTACGACATAAAACCATAACCGCAGCCGGCATCCAGGAACCTGCCCTCCAAAGGCAACAGCTCATGAAATACCAGGTAATCTTTTTCAAGCCTCACTTTTACACGCATATACCATTCCAGCACGGGACCCTTGTAAATATAGTTGTAAAACAATTTTTCGCGATACCAGCCGGGCTGTTCCAGGGAAGCTTTCCATGCCGTAAATGTGCTGCGAAAATATTTCCCGATCTGCTTCGCCCGTTCCGTGTAGGTAGTACCATATAATGTGTCGGCCGCCGGTATCCTCGGCAAAAAATGTATATGGATATGCCCGTCTTTGAGCATCATATCTCCCTTGCTCAGCGCGTAGCCGGTACCGTGAAGCATCACCGGCAGTATATCAGCTTTGAGCCGCTCTGCAAGAAAAAACGCTCCTTTATGGAAACGTTTCATATTGCCGTCAGAAGAGCGGGTACCTTCGGGAAAGATCACAATAGAATAGCCCTGCTTCATTTTTTCGCTCATTTTTGCAATACCTGCTTCCGCACCTTCAGATACGGAAAAATAATCTGCCATACGGACCACCGCACCCGAGATTGGCGCTGATCTTACCCTGTCATTAGTGAGCACAATGATTTTAGGATGCAGCATCATCATTACAAAATTATCAAGCCCCGACTGGTGATTGCATATTATCACTGCAGGCTTTTTGAAATCTTCGCCCAACGGGTTAATAATGGTCTTCTTTACATTGCCCATAACATAGATCAGCGACTTTGAAAAGGCCGCAATAGCAACATGGTAAAGGTATTTCCCTTTCTCTTTATTAAAGGGATTACACTTCACAAGTACAAACCCGATAACAGCCAGTATTATGCTCCCGCCAATAAACCATACCTGCGAAAAAACGGTTTTAAGCAGCGACATAGCTGTCCAGGGATACAGGTCATTCTTCGTTCTGCGCGTGATGAGCAGCGAAAACAGCCAGGGTATAAAAACCTGCGCCATTACAACCACGCAGAGGATACCTACTACGGAGATAGCTGCAATAGAACGCAATGCAAGATGTTGGGCAAAGATCAGTACACCGAGCCCCGCAATAGTAGTGACGGCTGAAAGCAGGATGGAAGATTTGAACGAAGAAAGATTTTTGGTACCGGTGCGGTATTCCTGCAATAAGCCGTCCATTATAAAAATACTGTAGTCATCACCCAATCCGAAGATAAGTGTAGATACAATGATATTTATAATATTGAACTTAATGCCGAGTACTGCCATCAGTCCCAGTATCCAGATCCAGCTCAGCATCATGGGTAAAAAAGCAATAAGCGTCAGCTCGATCCTGCCATAAGTGATCCACAAAATAACAAACACCAGTATAGAAGTGATCAAAGCGATGCTGGTAAAGTCTGTATTGATCAGCGCTACAAATTTGCCGGTAAGATATTGCCGGTCCAATACGGTAATATCCGGCTTGCCGGCAAAGGCATTATATATTGTTTCTTTATGCTCCGGCGGAACTTTTACGAGTGTGACTACGGTAGCATGATCAGGGAACTCTGAAATATAGTCATCTAAAAAGGTGGTACGGAGCTGCCGTGCAGTGGCTGTATCAATTGCAGGAAAATTTTTGTTGAGCATGGCTGCAAAAGCATTGAAAGCAGTGGCGCTGTAGCCCAATACCCTACCCTTCTCCTGTAATGTTTTCAGCAGTGTTTCTTTTTTTGCTGCAGTCCAGTAGGTATTCCAACGGTCAATCCGCTTTTGCTGAAGCGAATCAGACATGATCAACGCAGAGACGCCGGAATATTTGCTGATGATATTGCTGTCTTTCAGCTTTTCAATTTCCGTATTCAGCTTTTCATTGTTGACAAGCGCCTGGTTGAGATTGCTCCCGTCCACTACAATATACACGGATTGCAAAGCGGCTTCATTGATACGGTTGAGTTTTTTTTCCGCCTCCTTCAGCCGTTCCGGCATATAATTCATATTGTTGAGGTTGGTCTCAAAACCTACATGCCCCGAAGCAACGATGAAAGCAATAGTGAGCAAAAGAATTGTGCCGATGATATACCTGTTGTGATCAGGGCGCCATGTTGCCAGCCGGTCTATCCAGGAATGCGATACTGCCCCAGCCTTATTTTTATTTTTGGAAGAAGTAATGAAATGCGGCAGGAAGATCAGCGACGATAAGGCGGCGCCGATCAGGCTGAAGCCGGCAAAAGTGCCGAGATCTTTCAGCATGTCGGATGCTGCAAAATTCAGGCAGAAAAAGCCGCCGATAGTGGTCAGGCTTCCCAGCGTTAACGGGAATGCAAGATCTGTAATTACTTTCCTGATATCCCCCGTATGGCGGTAATGATTGAAAACATGCAGTGAATAATTCACTGCAATGCCCAGGATCACTGAGCCGGTGCCTACTGCGATCACCGAGATGCTTCCCCGGATAAGATACACCATTGCCAGTGCAAAGAGTGCTCCCGTTACGACGGGGATCATGATCAGCACCGGAGCAGATGCGCGCCTGAAATAAAAGCCGATGAACAATATAAGGAACACAAGAGTGGCTCCCTGCGTAAACCAAGTATCTTTTCCCAACTGCCGTGCATTCCCGGCCGAAACGGCGGTAGCCCCGAAATAACGGGCATCAATATTCGAAAACCCAGAATCAGCTTTTGCCCGGATGATGCTGTCGAGACCGTTCAGGAACTGCTCATTCTTACCCGTATTGTTGGGAGGATATACAGGAGTAAGAAAAAGCATCAGTGTTTTGTGATCCCTGGTTACAATACAATTATCATACAGCTCAAAGTTTTCATCATATTGCAGTTGCTGCAGCTTTCTCAACGCTACAAAAGAAACACCAACAGGATCATTGCTGATCATATTTTTCAGGGCAAATCCTGCAGGAGAAGAAAGGGTCTGCAGGTTATGCTGAAGTGTCTGTTCAAGGGTTCCCGGTTGTATGAGACTGTCTATCTCATGATAATCTTTTTCGTTGAGGTAAACAGGAAGGTGCTCATTTACGATGTTAAAGAGCTCCATTGCCATGTCCTCATCCACCCTGTAGCTTATCTTCTTTACATAAGCTGCCAGCCTGTCTTTTATCTGCGCTACCAGCTCATCTGAAAAAAGGATAAGACTGTCGGGATCGGTGTGCAGGGTATCTTTTAGCGATACCATTACCACCAGTTTGTCCATAAACTTGGAATGCCGGAAAACTTCATTCAGCTTTTCAACCCCGGGGTCCCTGGGCAATATCCGCGAAATGTCTTCTTCAAATTTCAGTCGGGAAGCGAACAAAGCAGTGACCGCCAGCAACAGCACAAAGCTTATATACAGCAGCCATTTTCGTTGTTGAAAGAAATTGTATATGCCGGAAAAAAATTGCTCCATGAGGGGTTGAATTAAGCTACTGCACCCTGCTTTTTCCGGAACAGGGCGAGTATGGTCCAGGTAATCAGCCCGCCGGCCAGGGCGGCAATCACTGCAAGCGTTATGCTGCCGTAGAGGTATTGTTGAAAATTATGGTGGATGCTGTTAAAAGTAATACCGTAGGTAAAGGCAAGATCTTCGCCTTTTTCGCGCATCCATACAGCGCCTGTTTTATAACTCAGGTAAATGATCAGCGGGATCATCGGCGGTATGCTGATATGCGCCGCAAGAATGACCAGCGCCTTATTCAGCCGGAGCAATATGGAGAGGAAAATGGCGCTTACCAGTTGGAATCCCCATATTGGTACAATACCCATAAATACACCAAATGCCACTGAAAAAATTTTGACATGCTTCGGCTCATGGATGTTGATCAGGTGCTCTTTTATAAAGTTATCCCGTTTTTCCTTGATGAAAATACCGCGGAAAAAATTACGGGGCTTAATATAAAGTACGGCGATCAGTACCAGCATGGTGTTGAGCACGCTTATCCTGAAGAAGTCTTTAAAAGGTCTGAAATGGGATACTCTTTCACTTCCGGGCGCATAATACACTGATACAGGAGCCGAAAACACAGGAATATCTTTCCATGCAGCCCTTACCAGCACTTCTATTTCAAACTCATATTTTTTGGTAAAAAACCGCATCTCCTTCATCAGCGATATGGGATAAAGCCTGTAGCCGGATTGCGTATCGGGGAGCTTAATTCCCGTTTCCACCCTGAACCAGAAATTGGAAAAGCGGTTGCCGAAGCTGCTTTTACCCGGCACGGATTCCTGGTGCATATTACGAGCGCCTATGATCAGGGCGCCCGGAGACACTTTCAACTGTTCGAGAAAAATCGGGAGATCCTTTGCAAAATGCTGCCCGTCCGAATCAATGGTAATAGCATACTGATACCCGAGCGATAATGCTTTTACAAATCCCTGCCGGATAGCCCAGCCTTTACCCTGGTTGACAGGATAGCTTACTAATGCTATGCCGGGCAATTGCTCGAGTATCCCGGTAGTATCATCTGTGGAACCATCATTCACTACAATAATACTGGAAGTATATGCAGCCACATCTTCCACTACTTTCCGGAGCGTGCGGCTGTTATTATAGGTAGGGATAATAACACAAACACGGTGATCATTGAAAGCCTCCCTGAGCACATCTTTTTTCTCCATCAATAACTCGGAATTATACATTGCGGCAAAGATATTAAATAGACGGCGCTCAAAAAAGGAGCTGTATATTTTCGGGTACATTTCAGATTAGTCCCACAGGCGCGCCTGCAAAACAGGAGATATACCCGTTAGGTTTCTTTGTGGTCTTTGCCCGCCCGGATGATACCAGTCGGACGAGCGGAAAACTTTGTATTTCCTTTGTGGTTATTTTTTACCGCAAAGCACGCCAAGTATTACGCCCGCCTGAATGACTAGTCGGGCAGGCAAAGGGGCGCAAAGCCAGGTTAAAGGGTTATATATAATTTTCGCTGGTGGGGCTATCAGCTTTCAGTCATCAGCTATCAGCGCCCTGATACGCGTCTCACCGATTGGAACGTTGTGCATGAAGTAAAAAATTGAAATGCTCGCTGTTTTTCCCCGGCGCAGTAAAAAATTTCAAATGATTAGCTTTGTCAAAAAAAAGCAGTGAAGCAATTATTTCTGATCATCACAATACTTATACCGGGCGTAAACGCATTCACACAAAATAGTAATAGTAAAGCTATGTCGGGCAACCCTGTATTTAAGGGTTGGTATGCAGACCCGGAAGGCGCTATCTTCAATAAAACCTACTGGATATTTCCCACCTTTTCCGCGCCCTATGATCAACAGGTTTTTCTTGATGCATTTTCTTCGCCGGACCTGGTACAATGGACAAAACATTCCCGCATTGTGGATACTGCTGCCATACGCTGGGCCAAACGAGCCATGTGGGCGCCGGCAATTATTGAAAAGCAAAACAAATACTATTTATTCTTCAGCGCGAATGATATTCAAAACAATAATGAGAAAGGCGGCATTGGCGTGGCGGTCGCCAATAATCCCGGAGGACCATATAAAGATCATCTCGGTAAACCGTTAATTGATAAATTTTATAACGGCGCCCAGCCGATAGACCAGTTTGTTTTTAAAGATGCAGACGGGAAATACTACATTATTTACGGCGGATGGAAACACTGCAACATTGCAAAATTAAATGAAGACTTCACCGGCATTGTTCCTTACGAAGACGGAACAATGTTCAAAGAGATCACCCCCGGCGGCTATGTGGAGGGCCCATTGATGTTCATCCGGAACAGGAAATATTATTTCATGTGGTCTGAAGGCGGGTGGACAGGGCCAGATTACAGCGTAGCCTATGCTGTTGCGGATTCCCCTTTTGGTCCGTTTAAACGCATTGGTAAAATATTGCAGCAGGCCCCGGCAATTGCAACAGGCGCCGGTCATCACTCTGTTATAAAAGTCCCCGGTAAAGATGAATGGTATATTGTATATCACCGCCGCCCTCTTACAGAAACCGACCGCAATGCAAGAGAAACCTGTATTGACAGGATGTATTTTGATGATCATGGCCTTATTAAGCCTGTGGTCATCACAAAAGAAGGCGTTAAGAGACACCCCTTAAAATAATTATTTCCCGGTGACTATTGCCCTCCGAAAGTATAGCGGGCGGAGATACCGAAGTTGCCTGCATAAAAAGAATCATAGCTGTCAGGGCGGGAAAAG
>MKWG01000011.1:195392-218784 GCA_001899685.1 Sphingobacteriales bacterium 44-15 | reverse complement strand
AACACCGCCTGTAGGATAGAATCCAAACCCGAGCCCGTTGACATCCCCGTTGCTTGCAAAATTGTGGTACCCGGTAAGCCCTCCGCCGATGAACCACCTTAACCCGTCTACCGGGATATTGAAATGATATTGATAACCTGCGGAAATTGAAACGGCAAAGGGATGATATTTGTCTGTTATAAGATTATTTGTAAAATATTTTGTCTTATTACCAATCCCTGCATTTAATTCAATAGCTCCTGCATCATTTAGAAATGTCTTGTATGACAAAGCAAATACATCGTAATAAGAATCAGGCGCTATACGTGCACCCATACTCTTTTTATAATCGTTTTGTGCAAAGAGGGTACCACATATTCCTGTAGCAATTAAGGTTAAGCAAAAAAGCTTCTTCATATACAAATATTTTGATTTGATGCGTCAAAGATATTGCTTCAGCAGTTCAATTGAGGATGCTCTTGCTTCATAGCATTATTTTTAGGGTGCAATTAACAAAAAGGGTGAGCTATCAGCCATGAGCTATGGGCTGATAGCTCACTTCATATATTTACCCGCAAATCAATCCCGGCAGAAAAAATTTATGTAGGTTTGAAATTTTTATGAATATTACATTAAAATCAGGGGAATTGAAAAGCTGGTGGTTGATAATTATGGTGTGCATGGCTAATCTCGTATATGGTCAGTCATCTGTTGCAAAATTTGACAGGGTTGCCTATTATGAGGTCATCGGCGGGACAGATCTGGAAGCCATGGAGAGCCAGATAGCGCTACTGGATAAAAGCAGTCTGAAAAACAAAGACGCTTTTACAGGAGCCCTGATGATGAAAAGAGCAGGGCTGCTGCACGGCGCTTCCCAAAAGCTAAAGGCATTTAAGGCCGGCAGGGTTAAACTGGATGCTGCCATAACCCGTGAAAGCGACAATGCAGAATTGAGATTTCTGAGGCTGATGATCCAGGAAAATGCACCCGGGATACTGGGGTATAATGATGACCTCGAAAAAGACAAAGATTTTATAATAGCTCATTTTAATAGTATCCCGGAGTCCACCCGGCAGGTGATCCGTGATTACAGCAGGCAATCGAAAACATTATCGCAGTCAGATTTTTAACCCAGGAGAAAGCATGACCAAAAAAGTTTTAGCCGTTTATTTTACCCAGTCCGGTCAGCTCGAAGATATTATTGACCGGTTTACGGCCCCTCTTACGGGCGATAATAATGTCGTTACAGAGAAACTTAGGATCTACCCCGAAAAAGACTTTCCCTTCCCATGGACATCCCCTGCTTTTTTTGATGCCATGCCGGAAAGCGTGGATGGCACACCCGCGCCATTAAAGCCTTTTGAACATAAAGAAGACAGGTATGATCTTATTATATTAGGTTACCAGCCCTGGTTTCTTTCGCCAAGCATCCCTGTAAGCTCATTATTGCAACACCCCGGCTTTCTGCCGCTGCTGAAAGATACGCCTGTGGTAACCATCAGCGGATGCCGCAATATGTGGATCAATGCGCAGGAAAAGATCAAAAAAAGACTGAAGGATGCAGGTGCCAGGCTGGTGGCTAATGTTGCGCTTGTAGATCAGCATAATAATTATGCAAGCCTGGTCACCATCCTGTACTGGATGATGACAGGCAAAAAAGACCGTAAATGGGGTATATTTCCCAAACCGGGCGTATCTGATGAAGACATTGCCGGCGCCGCAGTTTTTGGAGAAACCGTTAAACGGCATTTGCAGGAGGGCGACTGGGAAACCCTGCAGCCGCAACTGGCAGCGCAAAAAGCGGTGAATATTAAATACCCGCTGATGTTCATTGAAAGGAAAGCAGGAAAGATCTTTAAAATATGGTCGGGTATTATTCATAAAAAGAAAAACAGGAAGGCCTGGCTTGTTGCTTTCAAATATTATCTTTTGATCGCGCTTTGCGTGGCCGCGCCTGTCATCCTCCTTGTTGATGGCATTTTTTTCAAGCCTTTTCTCGGTAAAAGAATAAAAAAACAGAAAGCATATTATGCGGGGGTTGAACTTAAATAAGATCAGAGTTGCTTTAAAAAGGTAAACCATTATTTTTGCTGCCATATTGGACACTGAAAAACATTTATTTTTAAATTTCTATACAAGTAAATAATGTCATTGAAAGAAGTATACATAACAAGAACTTCAACTTTTTTTCCGAATAACCCTGTGTCAAATGACGAGATGGAGGAGTACCTGGGATATATTAATAATAAGCCCTCCAAATCCAAACGTATCGTATTACGCAACAATGGGATCACCAACCGGTATTATGCATTGGAGAAAGGCGGAAAAGTAACCCATACTAATGCGCAAATGACTGCGCTTGCCATTAAGCAGCTTTTTAATGGACATCCCGGAGACCTGGGCAAAATAGAATTGCTGTCATGCGGCACATCTTCGCCTGACCAGTTAATGCCTTCGCACGGGGTAATGGTGCATGGCTGGCTGCCCGAAACAAAAGCGATAGAAGTGGTATCTCCTTCAGGGGTATGCTGCGCAGGTATGCATGCGCTTAAGTACGCCTATATGGCAATCAAGACGGGGGATGTTAGCAATGCAGTTGCCACGGGGTCTGAGCGCATGTCGATATCTCTCCGCTCAGAGCAGTTTGAAGATGAAGTGCAGCAACTTATAGCGCTCGAAGAAAATCCTTATATCAGTTTTGAAAAGGAGTTTTTAAGATGGATGCTGTCTGACGGAGCTTCTGCTTTTTTGTTGAGCGACAAAAAAAATGAGGAGGGTATAAGCCTGAGGATTGAGTGGCTGGAAGGGGTTTCGTATGCACAGGAAATGGAAGCCTGCATGTATATGGGCAGCGAAAAGCAGGAAGACGGCACATTAAAAAGCTTCCATGAATATAGCCATCACGAGCTCAATGAGCATTCTATTTTAAGTATCAAGCAGGATGTGAAACTGCTGAGCGAGTATATAGTGCCATTGGGAGGCATCAAACTCAAGGAATTATTTGAGACCAAGGGAATAAAACCAGAAGATATCGCCTATTTTTTACCTCATATGTCCAGTAATTTTTTTAAAAGTAAAATCTATGAAAGGCTGGAATACAATGGGATAGGCATCCCTTACGAAAAATGGTTCGTAAACCTGAGCACAGTAGGTAATGTAGGTGCGGCTTCCGTGTATATGATGGTGGATGAACTTTTCCATAGCGGAAAACTAAAAAAAGGCGATAAGATATTATTGCTGGTTCCGGAAAGCTCCAGGTTCTCCTACATGTACGGGCTATTGACCGTTTGCTAGACTATTCAATAATAATTATTGATTTTCATTTATTTATATTATTTTATTACAATTTAATTTCAATACAATGAAAATAAATGAAATTCCGCAGGATCCGGGCGCATTAGGAAAAATAGCCAAAGAGATGGCGTATGCGGTAGATGAGAACGGCAGGTATACCACAGCATTAAGCACCGGCTGGGAAATAAAAATGAAGGCGCTTGATGTAGCCTGGGAAGACGTGGAAAAAAGGATTGCAGAGGCCCGCGGTAAAGTGCTGAGGGAAGAAGCCAGTCCACTCTTATATTATATGGAGCTTAAGCTAATGGATGTTGTGATCGTGTCAGGTTATACCGGTTTTTGGAAATGGCAGGTAAAAAGACATTTAAAACCTTCGGTCTTTAATAAGTTATCCGGTAAAAAGCTTGATAAATATGCCCGTCTTTTTGAGGTGAGCAGGGAACAACTAACTTATGCATATTTAAATGAAACTGGATTATAATCATATACAGGCTGCCCACTGCGAGAACGGTGTTACTACGGGTTTACTGAGAAACTACGGGGTAGAACAAATTACCGAGCCGCTTGCATTTGGCATCGGGTCGGGGCTGTTTTTTATTTATATACCTTTTATGAAGGTAAACAACGGACCGGCGATCTCATTCCGCACTATGCCCGGGATGATCTTTAAGCGCACCTGTACTTCGCTGCAGATTCCCGTAGTGCGGAAAAAGTTTTCCTCACCCCTGAAAGCGCGGGAAGAACTGGATATACGGCTGGAATCCGGACATCCAGCCGCCTGCCAGGTAGGGGTATATTATCTTACTTATTTTCCTCCCCGGTACCGTTTTCATTTCAATGCTCACAATCTGATTGTTGTAGGCAGGGAAGGCGATAACTATCTGATCAGTGACCCTATCATGGAGACCATTGTTTCTATGAGCAGCTATGAGCTGGAAAGAGTGCGTTTTGCAAAAGGTCCTCTCGCTCCCAGGGGCCAGTTATATTACCCGAAAACTGTCAGTACCGTTACTGACGAGCAGATCAAAAAAGCTATCATTACCGGTATAAAAAGGAATGTGCGGGATATGCTGCATATCCCCGGCAACATTGCCGGGATACGCGGCATAAAATATACCGCCCGGAAAATAAAAGGCTGGAAGGAAAAGCTGGGCCCGGAAAAAGCAAGAAGCTACCTGGCGCAACTGGTGCGTATGCAGGAAGAGATCGGTACAGGCGGTGGCGGTTTCCGTTTTATTTACGGCGCTTTTTTGCAGGAAGCTTATGGCTATTTCCCCGTGGATGAGCTCATGACAATCTCCAGGCAGTTCACCCGGGCGGGCGATATGTGGCGCGATGCCGCTATACAGGCTTCCGGCATCTACAAAGGACGGCTTGGCTCACAGCAGGACTATGATATAATGGGAGATCAGCTCATTGAAATTGCTGAGCTTGAGAAAAAAGCCTTTACAGATCTGTCTGCAGTAGTCAGGAAATTGAAATAACAACAAAAAAAAGCCCTCCCGCCGGTCAGATATTCATGAGCGATGCTATCCAGATAAAAAATCTAAGCTTTGGTTATAAAGAGAGTGCCCATACACTGATCAACAACCTGAACCTTAGCATCCGCCAGGGCGACCGTTTCGGCATTTTCGGCCCCAACGGCGCAGGCAAGACTACATTAATGCACCTGATGACCGGGCTGCTTCCCTACGATCAGGGCTCTGTTCAATTGCTCGGCCACGAGATGAAAAATCATCGCAAGAAACTGAACCGGTGCTTTGGAGTTGTCCCGCAGGACTTTTCTTTTTACGGTGAATTAAGCCCTGTAGAAAACCTGGATTTCTTTGGTGCATGGGCAGGTCTTTCCAGGCAACAGATCAGGTCAAAAACAGATGAATTACTGCAGATCATGTCACTCACGGCTGTAAGGGATAAGCCGGTACATAAGTTTTCGGGAGGAATGAAACGCCGGGTCAACCTGGCTATAGGCGTAATACATGATCCGCAGATATTATTCCTGGATGAGCCAACCGTAGGTGTGGACATACAGACCCGTTATGCCATCATAGCCTACCTGAAAAAATTAAATGAAAAAGGAACGACACTGGTATACACTTCTCATCATTTAAAAGAAGCAGAAGACCTTTGCCATACTATTGCCATGATTGACGAGGGCAATATTCTTGTGAATGATACCCTGGAAACTTTATTAAAAACCCACCGGCAGGATGGATTAGAGGGACTTTTTTTGGATCTTACAGGAAGGGCATACCGGGATTAGAGATTTGAGATGCTAATATTTATGATCTCTAAAGTAATTGGTCAAATATTCTAATTATATAAGATAAATGGATACATTTCAAGTTTTGGCTTTATGCAAACTTTCCAGCCGGTGAGACAATTATATTTCAAAATAAGAATATGATACAGATATGGTTATGAGAGTGATCTAAAATAAATAGTAAATATAAATTTTGTAATCATCTGAGACCTTGATCATTTCAAATCTCAAATCTCAAATTTCAAATTTGTTCATTCTTTGGTCTACCATATTGAAAGATCTGCGGATCCTGGCCCGCGACAGGGTGGGACTGGCATTGATGTTCCTGATGCCAGTCATCCTGGCTATTGTGATCGCTTCGGTGCAAAACAGCACTTTTGAGCTGGTCAACGATAATAAAATACCACTCCTATTATATAATGAGGATGGACAGGAAGTATCCGCTGCCCTGGAAGAAGCGTTGGGCAAAGTGGGAATGTTCAATATCAACAAACCGGCCGGCATAAAAAGCAGCGCGGAGCTGAAGGGCATGGTAAATACGAAAACAGCGCTTGTTGCGGTGGATATCCCTTCGCATTACTCGGACGAAGTGCTGAGAAAAGCAAAAGAAGTATCCCGTAAAGCGCTCAAAGATCTCGAAATACCGGCCGACAGCTCCCGGCTGTATCCGGATTCCGCTACGGGCATTACCATATACTATCACCCTGTATTGCAGGAGTCTTTCCGCAGGAGCATTGACGGGGGATTGCAAAGCGCCCTGCAGGTAGTACAAAGCAAATACATTGTAAAAAGCCTGTATCATTCCATTAACAATGAAAATATCCCCGACAGCCTTGAGCACCAGATAGTGGTTAACCAAACCCCGGTAAGATCCATTGCCGTATCGAAAAGCCATTCGCAGGGCATTCCCAATGCCACCCAGCATAATATCCCCGCCTGGACCATCTTTGCCATGTTCTTTATCGTTATCTCTCTCGGCAGCAGCGTGGTAAGGGAAAAGCTGAGCGGGAGCATCATACGCCTGCGCACGCTGCCTACTCATTTCGGACTGGCACTTGTATCCAAACAGATCACCTATATACTTGTCACCTTCCTGCAGGCTGTGGTGATATTTTCTATTGGCAAATGGCTTTTCCCGGAAATGGGATTACCTGCATTGAATATACCTGCTGATCTTGCAGGGCTCATTATCGTAACCATAATTTGTGGCTGCTGTGCCGCATCTTTTGCGATATGTGTAGGCGTTTTTGCCAATACACAGGAACAGGCGAACGGCTTCGGCGCTGTTGCCATAGTATTGCTTGCAGCCATTGGCGGACTGCTGGTACCTTCCTTTGCCATGCCGTCTTCTTTCAGATATATTATGCAATTGTCGCCGTTGCACTGGTGCCTCGAAGCTTATTACGGGCTTTTCCTGGAAGGGGGAAAATTGAAAGATATTTTGCCGAATATTATACCTTTATTGGCAATAACCATATTATTGCAACTCCTTTCCCTGTATGGGCTGAAAAGAAAAAACTTAATTTGAAAATGGAGACTATTGACAAAGAGCAATTGAAACAACAGTTAAAAGAGCAGATCATTAAATTCCTGAACCTAGCAGATAAGCAACCCGAAGACATCAAAGACGACGAACCTTTATTTGGAGACGGTTTAGGACTGGATTCCATTGATTCTATTGAGCTGATCGTCCTGTTGTCGAGAGAATATGGTATCAATATACAAGACCCGAAAGAAGGCCGTAAAGTGCTTGTGGATATCAACACCATGGCGGATTACATAGCGCAACACAGAACCAAATAAATCATTTGTATTGGGCAGGATTCTTGTTACGGGGCTGGGAATTATTAGTGCTATAGGGGACAGCGTGCAGCAAAACCATGAAGCCCTTAAACATGGAATATGTGGAATTTCCACGCTTCAGTATTGTGATACCCGCTACAGCGGTTTGCGCCCCTGCGGGGAAATAAAACAGACCACAACTGTACTTAAAGAAAAATTGCAGGCAGCAGAGCCGGGCGTTACCCGCACTTCCCTGCTGGCCCTGCACGCTTTTAAAGAGGCCTGCCATAATGCAATGCTGAGCGAAGCTGGTATCGCTTCGGCAGACACCGCGCTCATTGGGGGTTGCACCGTAGGCGGCATGTGCCTTACGGATGAATTATACCATGACGCCAATAAAAAAGAAGACGGCTCGCCGTATTTATCCTCCTACGATTGCGCGTCAGTGAATATCTACCTTCAGCAGCGATACGGTATGAAGGGTATCATTAACACTATCAACACCGCCTGCTCCTCTTCTGCCAACGCTATCATGTACGGAGCAAGGCTCCTGCAAACCGGGTTTGCAAAAAGAGCTATCGTGGGCGGCGCCGACAGCCTGGCAAAATTTACCATCAACGGGTTCAATGCGCTCCATATCCTTTCTCCCGAAATTTGCAGGCCTTTTGACAGGGACAGGAAAGGGCTTAACCTCGGCGAAGGAGCTGCTTTCCTGGTGCTGGAAAAAGAAGAAGAGGTGAAAGATAAAACGGTATACGCAGCAGTGTCGGGCTATGGCAACAGCAACGACGCTTTCCATCCTTCTTCGCTATCAGATAATGGCGACGGCCCGCTTTTATCCATGCAGCGGGCGCTGGAAACCGCGCAGCTCTCCCCTGACCGGATCAGTTGTATAAATGCGCATGGCACCGCAACTGAAAACAACGACCAGGTGGAAAGCACAGCCATGAGACGTTTGTTTAGCACTCCCCCGCCCTTTGTATCTTCCAAGGGAAATACCGGTCATACCCTCGGAGCCGCAGGCGCTATTGAGGCAGTATATAGTATCCTGAATCTCTATCACCAGGAAATATATCCCTCTCTTCACTTTAATACCCCGATAGACAATACCGGGCTGATCCCCGAACAGCAGTACAGGTCTGCTGCATTACAGCACGCGATGTCCAACTCATTTGGGTTTGGAGGCAACTGCAGTTCGCTGATATTTTCAAGAGTTTGAGGGAAAGGTCGCAGGTTACCTTATAACCTTGCGCCTACCACTTACTTTCCTCTCTTCCCTGTCGATCCCCTGATCATAAGCTGCGGCGGCAAAATAAGATGTTCTGATATGGCTTCTTTTTCTGTTGCGTTTTGATATTGCAGGAATATGCGTGCCGCTTCGATCCCTAATTGCCTGCCCGGGCGGGCAACAGAAGTAAGCGATGGTGAGATATAACCCGATATAGGAGAATCATCAAAACCGGCTACGGCTATATCTTCCGGAATACGCAACCCTTTATCGCGGATGACTTTCATCGCTCCAATGGCAGTTTGATCGTTCACACAAAATATAGCGTCTGGCCGTGAGGGTAAGCCCAATAATTGGTCTACCGGGGCAATGGCGCTTTCTACTTTGAAATCGGTATGGACGATAAGCGTTTCATCTCTGTCAAACCCATGTTGCTGCAGGCATTCTATATATCCCCGGTAGCGCTGGTCTGCCACCGACATGCCCTGCGGTCCCCGGAGATGGGCAATCCTTTTCCGCCCGGTAGCTATCAGATGCTCTACGGCAACAAAAGCGCCAAGGTAATCATCAATCGTAACACTGCCTGCGGCAAAGCCTTCGTATTCCCGGTCAATAAATATAAGCGGAAGGCTCCTGTTATATACATTCTCAAAATGTTCATAATGCCCTCCGTCGTAGGTTTCCTGCGATACAGATACAAAAATGCCTTCAACGCGGTTGGATAGCAGCTTTTCCACATAGCCCTGTTCAAGCAGGTATTGTTCATTGGTCACACAAATATGCAGCGAATAGCCCAGGGGCTGCAATACCGCGTCTATACCTTCAATAATGGCAGATTCGTAATAGTTATTGATCGTAGGAACGATCACTCCTATGCTGGCAGTTTTTTTATTGAGCAGGCTCAATGAAACCTGGTTGCGCTGGTAGCCCACCTTTTTCGCATATTCCTGCAGGTTCCGCCGGGTATCTTCATTGATCGCGGGATGATTGTTGAGGGCTCTGGATACGGTTGATGGCGAGCATTTGAATTTTCTGGCAATATCTTTTATGGTTACGGGCTTGCTCATATCTTTTTACACTATAAATCCGGTGTAAGTTCAGCATTTTTTCTTAAAAAATTTCAAACGTTTGCAGGGTTGTCAGGGGTTATAAATAGAATTATAGTGCTAAGTTTACCAACCTAAAAACGATACATGCATAACGATAGCTTGCTTGTAAAGCCTGATATAAATAATAAATGTTATCATAATTTGTCTGCCAAAGATGCAGGCTGGACCTATCTCAATTTCCAGGCAAGACTGCTCGGTAAAAATGAATCTTTCTCCGAAAATACCGGTGAATACGAATATTGCATTGTTTTGCTGGGGGGCAATTTCAAGGTAAGCTCAAGCAGGGGCGACTGGGAAATAACCAATGGAAGAAAAGACGTTTTCAGTGGTATTGCACATACGCTGTATCTCCCCCGACACACCGAATTTACACTCACGGCTACAACAGACAATACAGATATAGCAATCTGCAAAGTAGCTACGGATGAAGATCATCCTCCTTATCTTAAGCAGCCGGAAGAAGCTGCCATTGAATTCCGCGGTGGAGACAATGCCAACAGGCAGATCAATAGTCTGCTGCAGCCTGGTTTCGACTGTCACAAGATCGTGTGTGTGGAAGTATATACCCCTTCCGGCAACTGGAGCTCCTACCCTGCTCATAAGCATGATCAGAGAAAAGTGGACAAGGATGGCAATTTGCTGGAGGCTGAGCTGGAGGAAATATATTTTTATAAAATAGATAAGCCCAATGGTTTTGCCATTCAGCAGGTATATACCGACGACCGTTCGCTGGATGAACTGGTAAAAGTGCATCACAATGAAGCCGTGCTGATCCCCAAAGGCTATCACCCGGTGGTAGCAGGTCATGGATATAATGTGTACTATCTTAATTTCCTTGCAGGCAGTGACCAGTCGCTGGCAAATACGCCCGACCCGCAGCAGGAGTGGATATTCGGAACATGGAAAGGACAGGACCCAAGATTGCCGATAGTAACGGCGGAGATGAATAAAGAGCAGGCGTAAGGTATAAGGTGTAGGTGTAGGGTATAAGGCTGGCAAGCTGCAGCATCATTTCAAATTTCAAATTTCAAATCTCAAATGGTTAAAAAATATGATCTGCTTACGATAGGAAGATCTTCCATTGACCTGTATTCTGCCAATGTAGGAAGCCCGTTTACGGAAATTAAAGCGTTTAATGCTTTTGTCGGCGGCTGCCCTACCAATATAGCGGTAGGCGCTACAAGGCTCGGGTTGCATACGGCAATTCTTACCGGGATCGGAAATGATCAGGTGGGGGCTTTTATCAAAAGTTTCCTGGAAAAGGAAAATGTGGCTACAGATTTCGTTCCCACTATAGATGGCACCAGGAGCTCCGCTGTTATCCTTGGCATTGAACCACCCGACAGGTTCCCGCTGGTGTACTACCGCGACAACTGCGCCGATATACATTTACATATCAATCATGTTGATGCCGTACCGTTCAGCGATTTCAGGGCGGCTATATTTTCAGGAACAGCTTTTAGTAAAGATCCCAGCCGTACGGCCATGCTGTATGCGCTGGAACTTGCACAGCAGCATAACGTAACCCGCCTGCTTGATCTTGACTTCCGGGCAGACCAGTGGGATGACCCCAGGTCTTTCGGGATAACGATACGCACGGCGCTTCCACAGTTTAATATTGTGATCGGAACCGAAGAGGAGATCTTAGCCGCTTATCTTACTGATATCAGCCAGGTATCTATCAAACACCAGCAGATCTCCGCTCCTGAGATAAAAGGCAATATAGAAAAAGCCATTCAGCGTATAAAACATTCCGGCGTAGATACGCTGATCGTTAAGAGAGGAAAAGATGGGGCTTCCATTTTTGAGAAAGACAAGCCCGAAGTAAAAGTTCCCGGTTTCCCGGTAGAAGTGCTGAATGTGCTGGGAGCAGGCGATGCCTTTGCCGGCGGCTTTTCTTACGGTTATCTTAACGGGTGGGGATTATACAGGAGCGTGAGGATGGGCAATGCCTGTGGTGCCATAATCGTAACGCGTGAAGGCTGCGCCAACTTTATGCCGACACTGGAAGAAGTGATGCAGTTTACAGGCGAACGCGGGGGAATGTGAGATTTAAGATTTGAAATTTGAGATCATGAGGATGCAGGTTGTCTTTAAATTTTAAATCAGTGCTCATTAAATCACTGCTCAATTGCAAATTGAAATTGGCAATCTATTATTGAAAATAACTATAGCCAATAATAATGAATATTACCTTTTGAACATATCAAATTTCAAATATCAAATTTCAAATCATCATCATGCTTACTTTACAAAATTACATTAACGGGAAATGGGTAGACAGCAAAGCGGGCGAGTACTGGGATGTGGTCAACCCTGCCAGCCAGGAGGTAATGGCAAAAGTACCGGGGGGAGCGGCAGCAGATGTGGATGCTGCGGCAACTGCTGCTGCTGCAGGATTTAAGGAATGGAAAAGGATAACCCCTGGCAAAAGGATCCAGTATCTTTTTCATCTGAAGCGATTGCTTGAAGAGAACATAAATGAGCTATCTAAAACAATTACCCTCGAATCGGGTAAAACTTTTGCGGAGGCAAAAGCGGAATGGATCCGCGCTATTGAAAATGTAGAGAACGCCTGTGGTATTCCTGCATTGATGCAGGGCGATTTTTCGGAAGATATTGCTACCGGCATTGATGAATATATGATCCGCCAGCCGCTGGGCGTTTGCGCATGTATCTCTCCGTTTAATTTTCCGGGGATGATCCCTTTCTGGTTCCTTCCTTATGCCATAGCCTGCGGTAATACTTTTATCATTAAGCCTTCAGAAAAAGTACCGCTCACCATGACAAAGGTGATGGAGCTGATAGACCGGTTGGATCTCCCCGCCGGTGTGGTCAATATGGTGCACGGCGGAAAGGTTGTGGTAGACGGTTTGCTGGAGCATCCGGTCATTAAAGCCATCAGCTTTGTCGGATCTTCTGCTATAGCACGCTACGTGTACGGTAAAGGAGCGGCAAACGGCAAAAGAGTCCAGGCGCAGGGCGGTGCAAAAAACCCTGTTATCATTCTGCCCGATGCAGATATAGATATGACCAGCCAGATAGTAGTGGACAGTGTGTATGGCTGCGCCGGCCAACGTTGCCTTGCGGCATCTACCATCATTACAGTAGGCGATCATAAGGATATTACCGAAAGCATTGTTGAGTTAAGCCGCAAACGCACTACGGGATTTGGTTTGGATGAAAATGTACTGATGGGGCCGGTGATCACCGCTGCCAGCAAAACCCGGATCAACAGCCTGATTGATAAAGGAGTTGCAGAAGGAGGAAAAGTATTGGTGGATGGCCGTAATGCAAAGATCCCGGGATACGAGCAGGGCAATTTCATCCAGCCTACGATCATTGAAAATGTGCCTCTTAACGGAGAACTGGCAGGTACGGAGATCTTCGGGCCGGTCATGAGCCTTGCACATATCAACACTATTGAAGACGCGATCGCCTATATCAACGGAAATAAGTATGGTAATATGGCATGCATATTTACCAGCAGCGGGCTTCATGCACGTAAGTTCCGTAATGAAGCGGATGCCGGTAATATCGGGATCAATATTGGAGTGGCTGCACCGGTGGCGCAGTTTCCTTTCAGCGGCTGGAAAGAAAGTTTCTTTGGCGACCTGCACGGGCAGGGCAAGCACGCCATTGAATTTTTTACCCAGACCAAAGTGGTGATCGAAAGATGGCTGAAGGAATGGACGAGGAAATTTTAGTGGTAAGTGATAAGTGGTGAGTGGTAGGGTCTGAATGTCTTTTTTGCGCGCTTTGCTTTCTTTGCACCTTTACGTGAAACCGGTATCAAATTTCAAATCTCAAATTTCAAATCATAACATGTCCAAAAAACTAAAGACAGGGATTATCGGGCTGGGGAGGATCGGGCAGATCCACCTCTCCAATCTTTTATACCATACTCCCGGTGCTGAAGTGGTGATCGCTTCGGATGTGTCGGCTACAGCTCATGAAGCAGCAAAGAAAGCCGGCATATCAGCCACTACCAGCGCGGGGGAAGTGATCGTCCACCCTGAAGTGGAAGCTGTAATTATATGTGCGCCCACACCACAGCACGTGCCCTATACCATTGCTGCTGCAGAAGCAAAAAAACATATATTTTGCGAAAAACCGCTCGATGTAACGGTAGCAGATATACGATCTGCTCAAAAAGCAGTTGCCGATAACGGAGTAAAGCTCATGCTTGGATTTAACCGCAGGTTCGATCCCAACTTTTTAAGAGTACGGTCGCTGGTAAAAACAGGCAGTATCGGTGATCCGCATATTCTCCGGATCACCAGCCGCGATCCGGCGCCTCCCCCACTGGAATATGTCAAAGTCTCCGGCGGTATTTTTCTCGACATGGCTATTCATGATTTTGATATGGCCCGCTACATCACCGGCAGCGAAGTAAAAGATGTGTTTGTGAAAGGAAATGCATTGATAGACCCACGCATTAAGGAATACGGGGACATAGACACAGCAGTGATCGTCCTCGGGTTTGAGAACGGAGCGGTAGGGGTTATTGACAACAGCCGCAAAGCGGTATATGGCTATGATCAGCGGCTCGAAGTATTCGGATCAAAAGGGATGGCAAAGGCAGAAAATAATACAGAAAACAATGTAGTGCAGTACAATGGTGAAAGCGGAATAAGTGCCCTTCCCCTGCATTTTTTCCTGGAACGTTATGAAAACGCCTATCGTACCTGTATGCAAACCTTCGTGGACTGCGTGTTGGAAAACAAACCTTCTCCGGTAGATGCTCACGACGGGCTTATGGCAACAGCGATAGGAATAGCAGCCGGCATCTCGTTGCGTGAAAAAAGAACTGTGGCAATAGAGGAAGTGTTGTAGTGAATGGTGAATAGGCAATGGTGAATGGATCGTAAGACGTGAGAGGTGAGTCGTGAAACCTCCCTTTTCACATCTGACGTCTCACGTTTGACGTTTGTCTCATTCGCCATTCACCACTCACCCTAACAATAAGACACCCCATAATTAACTAGCACTATATAAAACTTAACGATGAACCAACCAGGCTTGCACAGTTTAGACATTTTAGTCTTTGCCCTTTACCTTTTAGTTATTTGTTTTTACGGGTACTGGATATACCGAAAAAAGACGAACAAATCTGACACGGCCTCGGGATTCTTTCTCGCGGAAGGGTCGCTGACTTTCTGGGCTATCGGCGCTTCTCTTATTGCCAGCAATATTTCTGCAGAGCATTTTATCGGGATGTCGGGATCAGGTTTTGCTATCGGATTGGCCATTTCATCCTATGAATGGATGGCCGCAGCATCCCTGATAGTAGTGGCAGTTTTTTTCCTGCCCGTTTACCTGAAAAACAAGATATATACCATGCCGCAGTTTTTGAGGCAGCGGTATAGCCCTGTAGTAGCTACCACGATGGCCATTTTCTGGCTGCTGCTCTACATTTTCGTAAATCTTACTTCCATTATTTATCTTGGCGCGCTGGCGCTGGAAGTAACGGCAGGAATTAATTTCAACATTGCGGTAGTGGCGCTCGCACTCTTTGCTATTCTTATCACTATTGGCGGAATGAAGGTAATAGGATATACAGATGTGATACAGGTGATCGTGCTTGTTGTAGGCGGTCTCATCACCACTTATCTTGCCATGAACCTGGTAGCCAAAGAATTCGGCACTACCGTACTGGGTGCCTTCACTACATTGAGGCAACAGGCGGATTCTCATTTTCACATGGTATTAAAGCCTGATAATCCTTATTATAAAGACCTGCCGGGACTGAGCGTGATCATCGGCGCGATGTGGATCAATAACCTGGCTTATTGGGGATGTAACCAGTATATTATCCAGCGTACGCTTGGCGCAGATCTTGAGACAGGCAGAAAAGGTATTTTGTTTGCCGGTTTTTTGAAACTACTTGTTCCGCTCATTGTAGTTATCCCGGGGATAGCTGCATTTGTATTATACCAGCACGGGATGTTTCAAAAAGAAATGGTGGACGCTACCGGCGCGGTAAAGCCTGATCATGCGTACCCTGTATTATTGAATCTCCTGCCGGTGGGATTAAAAGGCGTGGCGTTTGCCGCACTTACGGCGGCAATTGTTGCATCGCTTGCGGGCAAGGCCAACAGCATCTCTACCATCTTTACACTTGATATTTACAAAATGTATATCAAACCGGGAGCTTCCGAAAAGCACCTGATCCGTGTAGGGCGTGCTGCGGTGTGGATATCCATGCTGATCGCAGTATTAATTGCCCCGCAACTGCGCGTGCTGGAACAGGCATACCAGTTCATACAGGAATATTCAAGCTTTGTTACGCCCGGTGTATTTGCCATATTCTTTTTCGGGATGTTCTGGAAAAGGGCGACTGCCAATGCCGCTCTGATCACCGCTTTGCTGACAATACCATTGTCAACGCTTTTCAAATTCTGGCTGCCCGAAATACCTTTCCTTAACAGGATGGGGATCGTATTCATAGTGTTGGCAATTGTAATGGTCGCTATAAGTCTCCTAGATAAAAAAGGTCCTGCCGAACGTGGTGTAAAAATTGAGGTTCCCGCTTTTAATTTAAGCAGGGCTTTCATTATCGGCGCCATTATTATATGCGGGATACTTACGGCGTTATATGCAGCATTTTGGTAAGAAAATTTGAAATTTAAGATTTGAAATTTGAGATGTTGAAAAGGTAATGTTCATTATTATTGGCGACAGTATATTTTCAAATAGTTTTCAATTTCAATTTGCAACTAAACACTAATTAAAAATTTAAAGACAACCTGCTTCATCATCATTTCAAATCTCAAATTTCAAATCTGAAATTAACCATGTTATTGACTACCAAACAACTTTTTGATACATGTTATGGCAGGTATGCTATTGCGGCCGTGAATGTTTTTTTCATGGAGGAGATACATGGGTTGTTTTCCGCAGCGCAGGCTGCAAAAGCTCCTTTTATCGTACAAACCACTCCTTTTGCACGCGATTATGCCAACCCGAAGATGTTGCTGGCCATGATCAATGCCGCCGCCCAAATTTATCCTGATGTGGTGTATGCCGTTCACCTGGATCACGGGTATGAAGCGCATATCTGGGATGCTGTTGACAGCGGAGGGTATACATCCGTAATGATTGACGCGTCGCACGATGACTTCGAAAAAAATATTGCAAGAACAAAAGCAGTAGTAGACAGAGCGCATGCAAAAAATATCAGTGTTGAAGCGGAGCTGGGAGTGCTGGCAGGCGTTGAGGACGACCTTACTGTAGACCGGAGCCATTCTTTTTATACCAATCCTGCCGATGTGCAAACATTTGTGAAACGCACTCATTGCGACAGCCTTGCCATTGCCGTAGGCACAAGCCATGGTGCATATAAGTTTTCAGGAGGGCAGGGATTGCAGTTGCATATATTGAAAGAAATACAGGAGCTTTTACCTTCGTTCCCGCTGGTGCTGCACGGCGGCTCCAATGTAAGCGAAGAAGTGGTGAAACGGATCAATGCTGCCGGGGGAAAAATTAAAACAGATGCCAAAGGTGTACAGGACGATGAATTAAAAAAGGCAATAGGATTAGGGATATGCAAGGTGAATATCGCAACAGATATGCGCTTGGTATGGACCATGGTGAACCGTGAGTTTTTCAGGGATAAACCGGAAGAGTTTGCACCCACCACGCCGGGAAAAATATTTATGGAAACGTATAAGGAGTTTATTATAAAGAAATTTGAATTGATGGGGGCTTGTGGGAAAAGTATTGAATTTGAAAATTTAAAAATTTGAAAATGGAGGGGACAATATGGGAACGTGCGGATGTAAAACGCCAATTAATAACTGAGTGAAGGCTGACTGCTGATAGCCCACTGCTCAAAGCTGTAAAACAATTTCAGATGAAAAAAAAATTAACTGTCGCACAAGCGACCATTGCATTTCTGAAAAACCAATATGTTGAACGCGATGGCGTTGAACAACCTTTTTTTGCCGGCTGCTTTGGCATATTCGGGCATGGGAATGTTGCAGGCTTGGGGCAGGCATTACAGGAGAACCCGGATTTCCGCTATTACCAGTGCCGCAATGAACAGTCCATGGTGCATACGGCAGTGGCTTACGCCAAGGTAAAAAACAGGCTGAGCACTTTTGCCTGTACGACTTCTATCGGCCCGGGAGCTACTAATATGCTCACCGGCGCCGCGCTCGCAACTATCAATCGTATTCCCGTGTTGCTGTTGCCCGGTGATATTTTCGCTACGCGGGAGCCTGCCCCGGTATTACAGCAACTGGAAAGCGCAGCCACCCAGGATATCTCTGTAAACGATTGTTTCAAACCCGTTTCCAAATACTGGGACAGGATCAACCGGCCGGAGCAGCTTATCTACGCGCTTCCCGAAGTAATGCGCGTACTCACTTCCCCGGCAGACACAGGCGCCGTGACGTTATCCATGCCGCAGGATGTACAAACACATGCCTATGATTTCCCCGCATCTATGTTTGAGAAAAGGGTATGGCATATACCCAGAACGAGACCCGACATCCAATCGCTGGAAAAAGCGGCCGCATGGATACGAGCCTCTAAAAAACCGGTGATCGTATCAGGGGGCGGAACCATTTACAGCGGAGCAACAGAGTCCCTGCACAGTTTTGCATCCCAAACCGGTATCCCTGTCGGGGAAACTTTTGCAGGTAAAGGGTCTGTAATGTATAATGCACCCTACTGCTTGGGAGGTCTCGGCGCTACGGGAACGAAATATGCCATTGAAATCGCCAATGAGGCAGATATTGTAATTGGCATTGGCACACGCTATAGTGATTTCACTACTGCTTCAAAATCTATTTTTAAAAACCCGGAGGTGAAATTCATTAATATTAATGTCAACGAATTTGATGCGTATAAGCATAATGCACTTGCACTTACCGGCGATGCAAAAGTGACACTGGATGAATTATTGTTTTTGCTGAATGACTACCGGGTGGATGAAAAATACAACCAAAGGATAAGCAAAATGAATAAGGCCTGGGATGACGAAGTAACAAAGATATATGCGGAAGGCAATGGCACGGTGCCCCCCATCGATCAGGCGGTGGTGATTGGCACATTGAACAGTTTCATGAATGAGGAAGATATCATGATCAACGCTTCGGGCAGTGCGCCCGGCGATCTGCACAAGCTGTGGCGTGCCACCAATCCCAAGAACTTCCACCTGGAATATGGCTATTCTACCATGGGATACGAGATCGCTGCCGGTCTTGGCGCCAAGATGGCTGCCCCGGAAAAAGAGATCTATGTAATATGCGGAGACGGAGGATACCTGATGAACAACCACGAGATCATTACTTCCATACAGGAAGGCTACCGGTTCACGATTTTATTACTGAATAATAACGGGTATGCAAGCATCGGAGGGTTGTCGGAAAGCATAGGCAGCGAGCGCTTTGGAACAAAGTATTTGTATCGCGAAGAGAAGTCGGGTCAATTATCGGGGCAGACACTCCCGGTTGACCTGGCAAAAAATGCGGAAAGCCTGGGAGCAATAGTGATCAAAGCTACAGATGCAGCGTCATTGAATGAAGCACTGGCTTCTGCAAAGCAACAGCAACGCACAACCGTAATTTATATAGAAACTCACCTGCACCGTACTGTTAAAGGCTACAATGCCTGGTGGGAAGTGCCGGTAGCAGAAGTATCCACTTCATCAACGGTACAAAAAGCCTACGAAACGTATAAGGAAAATAAAAAGCAACAGAGAATATTTTTATAGTCCCAGGTTACAAGTTCCAGGTTTCAGGTAATGCCTCTCCAAATGTTGCACAACCTGAAACCTGGAACCTGAAACCTGAAACCTCAAAATCATGAATTTCGAAAACATTCAACTTGGGATAGCTCCCATCAACTGGACAAACGATGATATGCCTGAGCTGGGCGCAGAAAATACTTTTGAACAATGTATCAGCGAGATGGCGCTCGCAGGGTATACCGGCTGCGAGGTAGGCAACAAATTCCCCCACAATGTGCATGCGCTGAAGAAAGCGCTTGTATTACGCGGGTTAAGAATATGCAACCAGTGGAACAGCTATGAGCTCACTACCAAATCGCTGGAAGAGAACAGGAAAAGTTTTACGCAGCTCCTGGATTTCCTGGAAGCGATGGACGCCAAAGTGATCGGAGGCGGGGAAACAGGCAATAGCTGCCAGGGAAAAAAAGATGTGCCTGTGCTGGAAGGAAAGGGCATGCTTTATACCAACGAGGATTGGAAAAAATTTACTCATGGATTGAATGAACTGGGAAAGATCGCACGCGACAGGGGTATGAAACTGGCTTTTCATCATCATATGGGCACCTGCATACAAACGATGGCAGAAACGGAAAGGATGTTGAATGAAACAGGCCCGGAAAATGTATACCTCAATTACGATTGCGGTCATTTCTACTTTGCCGGCGAAGACCCGGTAGCCTGTCTCGAAAAATTCATTTCCCGCACAGCGCACATACATCTGAAAGATATCCGCCCCAAAGTGCTGCAGCAGGTAAAGGATAAGCGTATGAGTTTTCTCGACGCTGTGAAAGACGGAGTATTTACAGTGCCCGGAGATGAAGAAGGATGTATCAATTTTCCGGCATTGTTTGATATTGTGAGGGAATCGGATTACGCAGGCTGGATGGTAGTGGAAGCTGAACAGGATCCTGCCAAAGCCAATCCTTTTGAATATGCTTTAATGGCAAGAGAATATATCAGGCGATTGACAGGAGTGTAGAGTTATAGGTTTCAGGTTACAAGTTTCAGGTTGTACCTTAAACCTGCAGCGTACTATACGACTTATCACTTTCTATCCATCACGGAATTATTCAACGGATTGAAATCCGTTGGAACAATATGCACCCGAGCCTACGGCTCCTTGAGATAGTGGTAAGACCTTGCAGGGCGTTACAGGTTTGAGGTACAACCTGAAACCTGAAACTTGTAACCTATACCGCCGGCTGCTGTTGCTCAAAATCAAACGAAGGACCGGCAGGGTTTTTAGGATCTTCACCATAGTCATTGGAAGACCTGTTACCATCCGTAAAAAACCATGATACCTCCTACCAGAGGGATCAGCCCTACCAGGTAATACCAGCCACTTTTATTGATATCGTGCAGCCTGCGTACCCCTGCAGCAATAGAAGGGATAAGGGTGGCTAAAGCAATAATGCCATACACTCCAAATCCAAGGGCCATCAGCGCTGTAGAATCCATTGCAGCGCCTGCGAAGCCGATAATGTAGAAGATGAACATAATGATAGCAGTACCCAGTGCAAAATACCAGTATTCCGCCCGCCTGGCCCTGCCATTGAAGTTGGCGTAGTTTTCGAACATTACTTTTTTCCACCAGCCAATAAAATTGTTAGGTTGAGTTGTTTGCATGTTTAGAGATTTTGGTATTAAGATAATACATATCCCGGCCAAAGAAGAATGATTATATATTTTTACCTGTATTATTTTTCCTGTTCATTACATAATAAACAGGAACGCCGATCAGGGTGATGATCAGACCCGGCCAGGTAAACTTAGGCTTATAAATGATCAGCAGCACACAAAAGCTCATTCCCATGAGGATATATAACAGCGGTAGCACCGGGTAGCCAAAAGCTTTGTACGGACGTTCCATAGCGGGGCGGGTTCTTCTCAAACGGAATATGCCGGCTATAGTGAGCATATAAAAACCTACCACCACAAAAGAGATCATATCCAGCAGGTCCCCGTATTTTCCGCTCAGGCTCCAGGCAGCCGCCACAATGCATTGTATCCACAAGGCAAATGCCGGAACGGAAGCGCTGTTAAGCCTGCCTGCTTTCCTGAAGAACAGTCCGTCGTTAGCCATCGTATAATAAGCTCTTGCTCCGGACATTATCAGACCATTGTTGCAGCCAAAAGTAGAGACCATGATCATAACAGCTATAATAGCAGTGCCCGCATTGCCGAAGATCACATGTGAAGCAGCCACCGCTACACGGTCTTTTTCCGCCGCAGTAATTTGCTGCAAGGTCAGCACTGCCGTATACATAACGTTAGCAAACACGTAGATCACCGTAACAATAAGGGTGCCCATAAACAGGCTCAGACCGATATTGCGTTTTGGGTTTTTAATTTCGCCCGCAATGAATGCTACGTTATTCCATGCATCACTGCTGAAAATAGAGCCTACCATCGCCGCAGCGATAGCGCCAATAGCAGCAATACTGGTGTATTGTTCAATAGTTCCATCGGGCGAGAGCTTGTGCAGTTCCCAGGCATTGGTCCAGTTGGCGCTCCATACTTCAGGCTTTAACGCTATGAAGCCAAAAATGATCAGCCCGAATAAGCTGCCTATCTTGGTGAGCGTAAATGTCGTCTGGAGTATCTTGCCATTTTTTACTCCCCGTGTATTGATAAACGTCAGTAATAATATTACCGCTATAGACAACAACTGTGCAGGTGAGATCTGCAGGAAACCCAGGTCGAGCACTACAAGATCCTCACTGCATTCAGGAATGAGGTATGCGGTAAATTTAGCGAACGCCACGCCAACCGCCGCAATGGTAGCAGTTTGTATGACGGCAAAAAAGCTCCAGCCATACAGGAATGCTGGCAGTGTTCCCCAGGCTTCTTTCAGGTAAACATACTGCCCTCCCGCTTTGGGGAACATACCGCTAAGCTCACCGTAGCTGAGCGCTGCGGTAATGGTCATAAATCCTGTGATGATCCATACCAGTATCAGCCAGCCCGCGCTCCCCGTATTTCTTGTGATATCCGCGCTTACAATAAAGATCCCCGAACCGATCATGCCGCCTGACACCACCATAGTAGCATCAAGCAGGCTGAGCGAGGGTTTGAAAGATTTGTTTTCGGTCACCATGTGAGGAAGGTATAAGGGGTAAGAGATAAGGAATAAGGTGGACGATAAACGACAGAAGTCAAACAGAAGACGTTATTCATCATTGCCTATTCACCTCTCACGTCTCACGTCTGTCATTTCACCATTCACTATTCACTGCTCTCCCCCCGCCGGCGTAATACTGTAATATACACAAGTGGTTACAAAATTCCTTACAAAAGGGATTGCCCGGATCACCGCGGTCTGCCGTATGGGTTTCCATCCGAATTTCCATTCATAGATCGGATTCAGTAAATAGTGGCGCTTATGCTGAATAGTATATCCTTCATTTTTACAGATCCGCTCAAACCGCTCAATGCTGATCCGTGTATCCCTTATTTCCATCAATCCCGCTACATCTTCTTTTTTTGATTGCAGTACCCACCTGTAGAGCGGACGGGGAAGCAGATGAATATAAGGCAGCCGGGATATTGCCGACCTGCACATCTGCTGATGACCGCCGAAAGGCATATACCAGGGCGGGAAACCGAAGAAAATAATGCCGCCGGGCTTCAAAAATGTTTTCATCCAGCCGATCAGCCTGGGCTGATCGTGGATATGCTCAATAACATCTTTCAATACAATGATATCAAACGAGCCGCTGAAATCGCGGTCAACATCAGATTCATAAATATCCTTTGCCACCAGCTTCAATCGCCCCGTCGCAATATCTTCCGACAGGAATGCTTTCGCAAGCTCGGTCCGAGGCAGATCGAGCTCCACCCCTACTCCCGTACAACCTTTATTAATAAAAGCTTTTAACACCCCGCCTTCGCCACACCCTATCTCCAGCACACGCATACCCGGCAATACCGGGAATGTTTCTTCTATAAAAGGAATAACATATTTTTCTGCATTGCTTACCTGCATTTCAAAATATCGCCTG
>MKWG01000011.1:0-195338 GCA_001899685.1 Sphingobacteriales bacterium 44-15 | reverse complement strand
CCTCTCACGTTTCACGAAAATGAACAGACATAATTTGCTTGACTTAACACTATTATGTGATAAGTGATAAGTGGTAAGTGATAAGACAAGGGTGCCTGTATGCTCACCCTCATACCTCATACCCCATACCTCACACCTCACTACACCAGCTCTTTCATCTTTTCAACAAGAATATCAATTTCTTCTTTTGTATTATTGCGGCAGAGGGAAAACCGAACGGCAACTTTGTCAGGATCATTATTGATCGCCCTGATAACATGCGATCCCTGGTCTGCCCCGCTTGTACAGGCGCTTCCGCCGGAAGCGCAGATATTATTGATATCAAGATTAAAAAGCAACATTTCAGATCTCTCCGTTTTCGGTATGCTTATATTCAGCACCGTATACAGGCTTTTTCCAAAAGCATCTCCGTTGAAGGTAACGTCCTTGATATGTTTTTTAAACTGCTCCGCGAGGTACAGCTTATTTTCTTTGATAGCCTTGCTATCTTCCGCATAGGAAGCTGTAGCCAGCTCAAGCGCTTTGGCAAAGCCGGCAATACCGTATACATTTTCGGTACCTGCCCGCATATTACGTTCCTGTGAGCCGCCATGGATAAAGGGCTGTATGCTTACGTTCTCATTAATGTACAGCAATCCTGCGCCTTTGGGACCGTGAAACTTATGCGCAGCGCCGGTAATGAAATGTACCGGTGTATTGCGAAGATCAAAAGGGTAATGGCCTACTGTCTGCACAGTATCTGAATGAAAGATGGCGCCGTATGCTTTACACAGGTTGCCCACTGTATGGAGATCAAGTATATTTCCAATCTCATTATTGGCATGCATTAGTGTAACCAATGTCTTTTCTCTGCCGCCAGCGAGCAACTGTTCCAAATGAGGTATGTCAACATGCCCGTTGGGAAGGAGCTTTACAAAAACAAGCTCAGCTTCTCCCCTGTTACGAAGGTATTCAACGGTATGCAGCACTGCATGATGCTCTATAGCGGAGGTGATGATCCTTGTGCAGCCAAGGTCGCGCACAGCGCCGGTTATGGCTGTATTGGAGCTTTCAGTACCGCCGCTGGTAAAGAATATCTCCGCAGGATGCGCATGAAGTATCTTTGCTACGGACTTCCTGGCATTTTCAACAGCCAGCCTGCTTTCTCTCCCGTAAGAATATATTGAAGAGGGATTACCAAATTTTTCCCGCATATATGGCAGCATTGTATCCAGCACCTCCCGTGAAAGCTGCGTGGTAGCTGCATTATCAAAATATATCCTCTTTTGCTCCATCAATATTAATTTCCTGGGGGTTACTCCGGATGGCTGAGACTATGATTTTTTACAGGCAACAATTGCTCTTACTTTAATTCCTTAATATCCTGCATCAACCGAAGGGCGATATTGTTGGCAGTAGATTCAAAGTTGCTTTCGGCATAAATCCTGATGATCGGCTCCGTATTGCTGGTGCGGAGGTGAACCCAATCGTTATCAAATTCAATTTTCAACCCATCTTCCACATTTATCGGATGGCTCTTATATTTTGTTTTGATCTTCTCAAATATGCTTTTTACATCTACGTCATGCTCCAGCTCTATTTTATTTTTGCTGATAAAATAATCCGGGTAAGTTCGCCTCAGTTGTTTAATGCTTTTCTGGGAGTGAGCCAGATGTGTAAGAAATAATGCAATCCCCACAAGGGCATCTCTTCCATAATGTAATTCCGGCACTATTATCCCGCCATTGCCTTCCCCCCCTATGACAGCATTAACCTCTTTCATCCGGGTAACCACATTTACTTCCCCCACTGCACTGGGATAATATTGTCCTCCATGCTTCAGCGTGATATCCTTCAATGCACGGGTGGACGACATATTGCTTACGGTATTGCCCGTTTTTTTGCCCAACACATAATCTGCAACAGCAACGAGGGTATACTCCTCTCCAAACATGCTCCCGTCTTCACATACAAAGCACAGCCTGTCTACATCCGGGTCTACAGCTATACCAAGGTCAGCCCCTGTTTTGCTGACAACAGCGCTCAGCTCTGCCAGGTTCTCCGGAAGGGGCTCAGGATTATGGGCAAACCTTCCATTTACTTCAGCATTGATCACAGTAATATTTTTCTCCTCCACACCCAATGCTTTCAATAATTCAGGAACAAACAATGCTCCTGTACTGTTTACGGGATCAATAACAATCCTGAAATTCCTTTCTTTTATAGCTGTCACATCCACAAGAGGAAGTGAAGTAATGGCCGTAATATGTTTTTCTATGAATGAATCGTCTTTCCTGATGGTACCGATCTTATCAACGGCAACGAAACTGAAAGATTCGGACGCTGCTTTTTCCAGCACCTCTTTACCGTCCTGGCCTGAGATAAATTCGCCACGGCTGTTGAGCAGCTTCAATGCATTCCACTCCTTCGGGTTATGACTGGCAGTAAGAATGATCCCGCCTCCTGCTTTTTCCATTGTTACCGCCATCTCCACGGTGGGTGTGGTGCTCAGTCCAAGATCTGTCACATCTATGCCCAGTGCAATTAATGTATTTACCACCAGGTCTCTGATCATCGGCCCGCTCATTCTTCCATCTCTCCCGATAACTACTTTATTATTGCCTGTTTTTTCCAACAGCCAGCTTCCGTAAGCAGCGGTAAATTTCACTACGTCCAACGGAGACAAGGTTTGCCCGGGGCTGCCACCTATGGTCCCCCTTATGCCGGAAATACTCTTGATCAATGCCACGATACAAATTATTTTAAGGATGCAAACTTAGCTTAAATTTTTAAAAGATAGTCTTTCACGCAAAGCGGTAAAGAGGGCAAAGAAACAAAGTTTCACAAAGAATTTTCTTTGCGGGCTCTGCTTCCTTTGTCTTTGCGGGAAATTTAAGCCGGAAAATAAGAAAGTGCTACATTTGCTGAAACAATTATGTGATTCATGCCGGTCAGTTGCGGTTCCAGTATTCATTCCTTTTCAAGATCGTTCCAGCTTTACCAACCTGCATTTAATTCATTAAAAGGAGATTTTGTGGACAAATCATTTACAGTATGAACCGTATTGTTGAGTACGATATTGCAGCTTTTTCAAAAATAAACGGTCAGTGGCATAACGGATTTCTTGACTGGCTGATGCCGTTGCTGCGCAATCAATATACCTGGGCGCCGCTGTATCTGTTTACGCTGGTATTCATGCTGCTGAATTTTAAATGGAAAGGATTTGGGTGGATCTGTTTTTTCCTTATCACTTTTGCTATCACAGATATGGTAAGCGGCAGCATGCTTAAACCGTTTGTGGGCCGGCTGCGCCCCTGTGCCGATCCAATGCTGGCATCGGTTATACGGTCGGTAGTAAATTGCGGAGGCCCCCTGAGCTTTCCCTCCTCCCATGCGGCCAACCATTTTGGTCTGGCTATGTTTGGGTTTAAGACCTTATCCTTTATTCCTTATTCATGGAGATGGCTGCTTTTTTTGTGGGCTTTATCAATTTCGTATGCACAGGTATATGTAGGTGTGCATTTCCCTGTTGATACTATTTGCGGTATGCTGCTGGGGTATATCGTTGGGTCCGGCACAGGCTGGGCATTTAATAAAAAAGCTGGTTTTGCTTCTTTAGCTTAACTTCATACAACATGATTGAGATTCTGATCATACTGGGATTGATTTTACTGAACGGCATTTTTTCGATGGCAGAAATAGCTTTGGTTTCTTCCAGAAAAGCCAGGCTTGAATCCCAGGCAGCCAAAGGAGACAAAAGCGCTCAACATGCTCTTACCCTTGCTGAGCGCCCGGATACATTTTTTTCCACGGTACAGATCGGCATTACCCTGATTGGCATTTTAACAGGTATTTTTTCGGGGGAAACACTGAAAAGTAAATTGATCGGCTATCTGTCACGGTTTGAGTGGCTTGCACCTTATACAAGCGCTACTGCTACAGCTATCATCGTAATTATAATTACATATTTTACGTTAGTGCTTGGGGAGCTGGTGCCCAAACGCATCGGGTTATCTAACCCCGAATCCATAGCAAAGCTGGTAGCCCGGCCTATGAGCATATTAAGCAGGATCACCTACCCTTTTGTATGGCTGCTAAGCAAGTCTACCCATCTTACGGCGAAGCTGTTTAAGATCAAGGCAGCAGATAACCAGGTGACAGAAGAAGAAATTAAAGCCATTATCAGCGAAGGCACCGAACAGGGTACCATTGAAGAAGCGGAGCAGGAGATCATTGAACGTGTGTTCCATCTTGGCGACAGGAATATCACTTCCATCATGACACACAGAAATGATATTATATGGTTTGATATACTGAGAGATGAAAAGGATATAAAAGAGAAAGTAATATCCGAGCCCCATTCCATTTACCCTGTTTGCGACAGTAATATTGACAATATTAAAGGAGTGGTTTCCATTAAAGATCTATACCTCCACGAAGATATTATATCACTAAAAGATATACTGCAACCTGCACTCTTTGTACCCGAAAACAATTCTGCTTACCAGGTGCTGGAACGTTTCAAGGAAACCAAAATGCATTGCTGCTTCGTGGTAGACGAATACGGGAGCCTGCTGGGAATGATAACGCTCAACGACATTCTTGAAGCGATCGTTGGCGAAATCCCCCAGATAGACGAAAATGATTATGAGATCACCCGGCGTGAGGATGGCAGCTATTTTGTAGATGGGCAGATCCCGTTCTATGACTTTCTCACCGCCTTCGAAAAAACAGAATGGATGCACGAGGGCGAGCATGACTTCGATACGCTCGCAGGCTTTATCTTACATCAACTGGAAAGGATCCCGCGCCCGGGCGACAAAATGGAATGGAGGGGCTTTACCTTCGAGATCGCAGACATGGATGGTCACCGTATTGACAAGATACTGGTTACCATTTCCGACCTCATCAAAAAAGAAATGGAAGAATAATTTTCACATTTGTTATTCATATACGGGCACCAGATTTGAATAAAAACGGTTCTGTATCGTTATATTAAAAATCTGGTACCTTATGAAGCAAGTGATTGCAGGGCTATGTTATGCCTTTATCCTGCCTGTATTATTATTTTCATGCAAAAAAGATACTATTTCCGGAGACGGCTCAGCTAACCGTCCTGATCTTGACATTATTGAAACCAACCCTCCTGTCCAGGTTGCGGTGAGTGAAAAAATTTCGGACAATTGCTTTGGCTTTTACCGGGCGCTGCCTGCCAGATATGATTCTACATCAAAAAAATATCCCCTCCTGATCTTCCTGCATGGCTCGGGGGAAATGGGTAATGGCACCACAGATCTTCCGTTGGTATTGAGAAATTCCGTACCTAAGCTGATCAGTCAAAAAAAGTTTCCCGCGAACTTCAATGTCGGCGGAAAAAACTTCTCTTTTATTGTTTTTTCCCCACAGGTTAAAGCAATTACCACTAATGATGACATATATGCGATGATCAAATATGCCGTTTCACATTACCGGATTGATACAACAAGAATATATGTTACCGGATTGAGCCTGGGAGGAGGCGCCACCTGGAGTTTTGCCGCTAAATATCCTGACCTTGCCGCAGCAATAGTGCCTATATGCGGAGGTATAACATTAACCCAGGTAAAAGCGAGTTTGATTGCTAATGCGCATCTTGCGGTTTGGGCATTTCATAATGAAGATGATAACTTATCCCCGGTGCAGTCAACCAAAGATAATATCAACCTGATCAATACTTACAATCCAAGCCCCAAAGCTAAAATGACCATCTGGCCAACGGGTAAACATGACGCCTGGACAAAAGCCAGCGATCCGGCTTACAAGGAAAACAATATGAATATGTACGAATGGATGCTGCAATATCACCGGTAGCAGGGTTTGATCAGGGCAATAACGCCCAGGATGTAAGAAGTAAGACGAGAAAAGTGAGAATGCTTTCACGCCTCACTTCTCACGTTTGACATTTCACGTCTCACTTTTCACGTCTCACATCGCTGGGGTCGTTTTTTCATTCATCAATAACCACTCCCCGTATATCTTTCAGCTTAAAGTCAACTTCGGTAAGCCTGTTGCGCGGCACTCCTATTTCCATGTGACAAAAAAGCTGCAGATCCTGCCGGATAATATTGCAGTTATATTGTTTCACAATGATCATAACATCGTTGATAATAGTATAATCGAAATGTAATGAGCGTTTTTCTTCTACCGCTTTCTGTATGACCGGGATGGTTTGCAGCACTAAGACTGCCGCCGATTTATATGCATTGATCAGTCCCGGCACACCAAGCAGTGTGCCGCCGAAATACCTCACCACTACGATCAGGACATTGGTAAGCTGCTTGCTTTCTATAGTTCCAAATATAGGTTTGCCTGCAGTTCCCGACGGTTCGCCATCGTCATTCACCCTGAATTGGTCTCCGTCAAGCCCGATCTTATAAGCAAAGCAATAATGAGAAGCTTTGGGGTGCTCTTTTTTCAGTTCATCCACCATCGGCTTTACTTCTTCCACCGCCGCAACAGGATATGCAAAAGCAAGGAACTTACTCCCTCTGTCCTTATATTCCGCCTGCCCTTTTTGTGCTATAGTAAAATAATAATCCTTATTAGTCATTACCTGTTGTAAAATGTATTATTGAATGGAAGGGTTCCTATAATAGTCAATACGGTCAGTAAGCAATCTTTCAGAAAAAGACAGCCGGGCAGCGCCGGGCTCCGGGGCTTTCAGCCCTTCGGGCAGATACAATTGCTCATTAGTGATCACTCTTGCTTCATCCCAGGCATTTTCTTCTGCAAAGGATTGTATCAGCTTTGCCCCCCCCTCAACCAGTACGCTTTGGATCTTCAGGTGGTATAATGCATGTAAAACCTGCTGCACAGGGCTCACATCACTGGTAACCTGGTAATACCATACTTCCCGGCTGCTTGTTATATCGCGGTCAAGATCATTAATGGTATTGCGTATCATATTGAATACAATAGTAGGAACAGATCTGTCAAACAACTGAAGATATGGCGGCAGCATAAGGTTCATATCAATTACTATCCTTACCGGGCTCTTCCCCGGCCAGTGTCTCGCGGTTAAAGCAGGGTCATCCTGCAATGCAGTATGGGTACCTACCATAATAGCAGCTTCTTCAGTGCGCCATTTATGCACCATCCTGCCGGTATATTCATTGGTAATAAATATCCTTTGCAACGACGATCCTATAATACCATTGACGCTCTGTGCCCATTTCAGGATAATATAAGGCCTGTGCTGCGCATGAAAAATGAAAAAACGTCTATTCATCGCTTTGCATTGCGCTTCACATACTCCGTGTACCACTTTTACACCTGCATCCATCAGCTTTTCTATCCCCCGCCCGTTTACCAAAGGAAAAGGATCGCGGCAGCCTATTACTACCTCAGGTATTTTATGGGCAATGATCAGGTCTGCACAGGGAGGGGTTTTGCCGTGATGTGCGCATGGCTCCAGCGAAACATACAGGACACTTTCAGGGATCAGGTGTTTGTCTTCAGGCTTTACAGCGGCAATACAGTTCACTTCAGCATGCGCTTTCCCGTATTGCTGATGGTATCCTTCACCAATAATACGATCATTATATACCAGTATAGCGCCTACCATAGGATTAGGGGCTACATTCCCGGCGCCCAGCGCTGCAAGCTGCAGGCAACGTTCCATATATAATTCATGCTCAGGCAACAGAAAGTATTTTAGATCTCAAAATTAACGCAGGCAAAATAAAAACCCCGGAACGGGTGGCCCGGGGATATTGTTATATTAGTTGTGAAAGGTCAGACGTGAGAAGTGAATGGTGAAAAATGAATACCTGTGAGATGATAGACGTTAAATGTGAGACAACAATTTACTTCCACGTTTATCGTCTATCATTTCTCTTTTCACGCATTTTCTCACCATTGCCTATTCACCACCCCATCAATGTTGTGCGCCTGCTGCTTTAGCGGCAACATTCGCTTTTGCCTGCCTGGCAGCTCTTATCTCTTCCTTTGTTAGCTTACCCAGAGGCTTGTCTTTAGCAAAATCAACCAATATCGGAGCAGCAACAAATATGGACGAATAAATACCTGTGACCACACCAATCAGCATGGCAAAGGAAAATCCTCTGGTAGCCTCACCGCCAAATATAAAGAGCACCAATACCACGATCAGCACCGTAACCGAAGTCATAATGGTACGACTGAGCGTATCATTAATAGCGGCATTGATAACTTTGGTCTTACTTTCTCCCTTCATGGTTCGCCCGTATTCACGTATCCTGTCAAACACAATTACCGTATCATTCATTGAGAAACCAACTACCGTCAGTATAGCCGCAATAAAGTGCTGGTCAATTTCCAGCGGGAAAGGCATTATATGACGCAGGAATGAAAAGACAGCAAGCGTAACAAATACGTCATGCACAAGCGATACAATAGTACCGAGTGAGAACCTCCAGTCGCGGAAACGCAGAAAAATATAAAGGAAAATAAGTATAATTGAAACAACCGTTGCCGTTACGGCGCCACGTTTCAGATCTTCAGAAATAGTCGGCTGGACACTCTGTGAGAATTGAAGGTATTTCTTTTTGAAATCTGCATGCGTAGTGCCCTCTGCAAGGAAAGGCTTCAATCCTTCAAATACAGTCATTTCCACCAGCGAATCCGCAGATTTCGAAGGGTTCTCTTTTTGGAAGGATGTTGTAATATTTAAGGTACGCGCATCTCCTACTGTCTTTACAACGGGATACTCTCCCAGTGCCTTATGCAGCTCATCACTTACTGCTTCTTCTTTCTGGGGATGCTCAAACTGTACGGTATAGCTTCTTCCGCCTTTATATTCCACGCCTTCATCAAAGCCGTAAAAGAAAGAACCAACACCAAAAATGAACACGAAGATCGAAATGATATAAGCTACCTTTCTTGATTCAACAAACTTAAAATGTGCCTTTTTGAATATTACTCTCGAAAGCTTTGTAAAGTATTCAAAGTGGCGTCCGCGTTTATTGGTCCACCATTCGGATACCAGCCTTGCGATAAGGATACCGCAAAACAGGTTGAGCACAACCGCAATGATCTGGGTGGTAGCGAATCCTTTGATAGGACCCATACCAAATACATACAGGATTATCGCTGTGAGCAGGGTTGTCACGTGCGCATCGAGGATCGGGGGCAAAGAACGGTTATACCCGTGATCCACCGCCATAGCATAGCTTCTGCCCCAGGAAATTTCTTCCTTGACACGTTCAAAAATGATCACATTCGTATCTACAGCCATACCGATAGCAAGCACCAGCGCCGCAATGCTTGCGGAGGTGAGCGTAGCGCCCAGCCCTGTAAGCACCCCTATAGTAAAGAGCAGGTTTAATATCAGTGTAATATTGGCAACCCATCCGCTGGTATTATAATATAAAAGCATCAGGGCGAATATTACAATAAACGAAATGATGAAAGACATTGCTCCTCCTTTGATCGCTTCTTCACCAAGAGTGGGTCCTACTGTTTGTTCTGCCACGATCCTGGCAGGAGCCGCCAGCTGACCGGATTGTAAAATATTGGAAAGGTCAGAGGCCTCCTCTACAGTAAAGCTCCCCGATATCTGTGAATTACCATCAAGAATCGGGTTTACCACATTAGGCGCAGAATACACTACATTATCCAGCACAATTGCGATGGGCTTATTTACATTATCAGTGGTAAGATCGCCCCACTTCTTTGTGCCCTGCTTGGTCATCCTGAGAGATACCGCCGGACGCCCTCTTTCATCATACGATATGGTTGATTCTTCCACATCATTGCCTTCCAGCGGGGCTTTGCCTCCTTCACGTGTCCTGACCACATATAATGGCACTATATTCGACCGACCGGCTTCTGTTTTGGGGGTTATCCCGTACAAAAATTTAGCGTCAGACGGAAATACATCTTTTACCTGCTCAAGGTTTTGATTTAACAGGCTGGTATCCTTTACCTGCACATAAGCAAGCGCTGCATCTCCCTGCGGCGCCTGCATAAGCAATCCCATTATAGTATGGGTAGGCGCCTGTACAGCAGCAGCAGTATCTTTTGTCTTATTGCCGGTATCATTCTTTGCAATATCATTAAGCGACAAGGTCTTTGTTGTATCAACATGTGCGGAAGCCGCAGTGGTTGTATCCGGCTTTGCAGCCTGTACTTTTGCAGTATCAGGAGTTTCCGACTTTGATCTTTTCAACAGGTCTTCGGCCTGGGTAAAAGAAGCGGATAATTCATTGCCGCGGTAAACTTCCCAGAACTGGAGATTAGCAGTTGCCTGCAATATTTTTCTTACCCTTTCAGGGTCATCTTTCACCCCTGCCAGCTCCACGCTGATCGTCCCCTTGTTGGCGTCGGGGTTAATATTGGGCTGCGCAACTCCAAACTGGTCAATACGTTTGGTCAATACTCTGAAAGTGTTTTGAAAAGCTTCTCCGGCCATAGTGCGGAGCTTTGATACTACCTGATCGTCAGAATCTTCAAGCTTAATATTCCGCTGACCGGCATTTGCAAATATGCCTGCCAATTTTGCGCCCGGATTGATTTCTTTATATGCCTGTGCAAACAAGCTGATAAAATCTGCATCTGTGGTTCCCTTACGCTGGTAGGCCTGTTGCAGCGCTTTATTAAGCGCCGGATCCTGGGGGTTATTGGAAATGGATTTTAAAAGGTCTTGAAGCTCTACCTCAAGGGTCACGCTCATTCCACCCTGGAGATCCAAACCAAGGCTCAGTTCCTGCTCCTTGGCTTTCTCATAGCTTACCGGGCCGGTGATGCCGTAAGTAATGACCGCACCTTTGGTACTGTCCAATAGCCGTTTCAGCTTATGATTATAAGCCGAGTCTTTTGTTTCCTGGTCAGCCCCTGCATAACCGGCGTTTACCCAGTTGCGGGCTTTAACCTCCATTTTGCCTTCATGGTTGTGAACAACCCATGTAAAATGAAGCTGGTAAAGGGAAATAGCAATCAATGCAATCGCAAAAACAGTGACCAAACCTTTCAGTTGCATACTAATAAGCGTTTACAAAAAAATTTAAAATTGGGGGCAAAGATAGGGGTTCAACCTGAATTTATGACATAAAAACAAACCAGAAAAGTCAGACTCACCGGAAGGGTAAATAGGTGGATAAGAAGAGACCTGGAAATTGTTTCGGGTTTCAAGTTACAGGTTTCAGGTTTCAGATTGGGCATTACAGGTTTGAGGTACCTGTAACCTGAAACATCTTATACAAAAGGACTTTAAAGATTATAGAAAGTCTCCGCATTCCCTCCCCATATTTTCAACTGGTCTGCGACCGAAAGACCTCCTGCCAGATATTGTGTAAGTTCACATACCTGGTCGTACGACTGCCCGGTCAGGCATACCGGCCAATCGGTGCCAAATATGATCCTGTCGGCACTAAAAATATTTAAAACGGCTTCGAAATAAGGTACAAAATCTTCTTTCTTCCAGTTTTCCCAATCAGCTTCGGTAACTAGTCCTGCCATTTTGCAATATACATTCGGATAAGCATTGAATTTTGAAAGATCGCTTAACCATGGCTCTATTGCTTTGTGTTTTATAAAGGGCTTGGCAAAATGGTCTATCACAAATTTCTGTCCCGGGAACCGCTCCACAAACTGCAACGCATATTTCAAATGCCGGGGATGTATCAGGATATCATATGTATAATTATAGCGGGAAAGATATTTTATGCCATTACAAAAATCTTCTCTCAACAAAAAATCATCTTCTTTCTCCGCCTGCACGATATGCCGGAAACCTTTCAATAACCTGAACCGGGAAAAGTATTCCAGCCGGTCAGCAATATCCGGCGAACGGAGATCCACCCACCCCACAACGCCTTTAATAAAAGGATGCTGCCCGGCAAGCGATAATAAATACTTCGTTTCATTTTCACTTTGATCTGCCTGCACCGCCACACAGCCGTCTATATTATTTTTCTGCATCAGCGGCCAAACATCACCAGGCGCAAAATCTCTTTTTATCATATTCATTTCATCGGTGATCCACGCATCCTTCACCGGATGATAAAACCAATAATGCTGATGACTGTCTATTCGCATATTCCTTTTTTTAAAAGTTATGGTAAACACGATGGACCGACAGGTTCAAAAGTTTTGTAGCCTAACACAAATTCCTGGTGCCCCAGTTCCTCGGAACAGGTTTGCGATCCGCCAGCCACGCTGATAATTTTATTGAATATTTCATTTCCCATTTCGTCTAAGGAAACCCCTTCCGTTAAAATTTTCCCGGCATTAATATCCATATCATCCTCCATTCTTGCATACGTATCCGGGTTAGCGCATACTTTTATTATGGGAGCAATTGCAGATCCAACCACAGATCCCCTGCCTGTTGTAAACAAAACGCATAGTGCGCCGGAGGCAATCAGCTCAGCAATTTCAGAACTGTCATTCGGATTGGGAAATCCGAATCTCGGTTCGCCATCAGGCACAATATCCATAAGATATAGTCCTTTGCGGGGAGGTATATCTGCCGGCTTGATCATTCCGGTAATAGAAGCCGTTCCGCCTTTATAATAAGCGCCCATCCCCTTTTCCTCCTGTGTTGTCAAACCTCCATCTGCATTGCCGGGTGCGAAGCTGCCATGTCCCATGATAGTATAATATCTTGCTGACTTTTCCATCGCTTTTCTCAACTCATCTCTCAGGGCAGGTGTAGTTCCCCGGCCGGATATCAGGTCGTCAAGCCCTATCATTTCCCCAATGTTTTCAAAGATTGCAGTGCCGCCCTTTTCCACCAGTATATCAAAAGCCTTACCTACCGCCGGGTTTGCAGTAATACCGCTGGTAGCGTCGCTCCCACCTGATACTACTCCTGCTACTATATCCGAAACGTCCAGATCCACTACCGGGGTTCTTTTAATTTCATCCAGCGCAGCAGTAACAAATTCAATACCTTCTGTAATTGTTTTTTTAGTGCCGCCTTTCTCCTGTATCCCGAGTAATTGTACCGGGCGTCCGCTCTCCTTAACAGTTTGATACAGCCTTTTGCGATTAAAGCTTTCACAACCTAAGGATACCAGCAATACAGCTCCCACATTAGGATGAGTACATAAAGCATTCATCATCTTATCAGCATAGGCATTAGGATAACATCCTCCAAATCCAATCAACTGAACTTCTCTGCTCCTGAAAGAATGAGCTATTTCGCGTGCAACATGATGCGCACATTCTACCAGGTATGCTACCAAAACAATATTCCGGATGCCTTTTCGCCCATCGGGCCGCAGGTAACCGTACAACTTCTTATTTGTTGACGAATTCATTATTTAAGGTATAAGTTGGTAAATAATCGCTTTTCATATTGTGAAGGTGTACGTGCTCGCCGGCGCTGATGTGCTCAGTAGCAGAGCCTATCGGGATGCCGAACTTTATTATTTTATCCCCGGGATGCAATGATGTTGCCGCAATCTTATGCCCGAATCCCAAAGACTGTTTGATCACATAACTTTTTCCATCTATCTCTACACTATCGTTTGCCTGTAAAGGCACGCGAACAATGTACACATTATCTCCCGGGTTTAATTTCATCAGCTTGCTCATATACGAAATGAGTTTTGAGGTTACAGGTGTGAGCTATCAGCTATCAGCTATGGGCTATGAGTGTCAGCTATCAGTGTCAGTTGCGGGTTTCACCTTCTCACTTTTCACTTTTATCGTCTCACGTTTCATTCACCATTCACTATTGCCTATTCACCATTCACCCTTACAAAGTTCCGCCTAATTTATTTCCCACACCTATTAAAACAACCGAAATTATCAATAGTATGATCCCTGTCCACAGGTAAATTTTTGTTTTGGCGTTGATATTTTCCCATTCTTTAAGATAAACACCCCACAGGTTACTGAATATGATAATAGTGGCCAGGTGCAGTGTCCAGCTTGCAAAATCGTATTGCCCCATTTTAGTGGCGCCCATGCCGTAAAAAAAATACTGGCAGTACCACATAAGACCAGCCAGCATGGACAATAAAAAATTTTTCGTCAGAAGTCTTTTATCATGAAGCTGAAAATCTGAAATTGTCTTTTTCTTCACGGTCAGAATAACAGCGTACACAAAATTGGTTGTAAAACCTCCGGCAAGCGCAAGAACGAAAATAGGAATATTAACAAACACCTTTTCCGTACCCGACTGTAGCGCCTGATGGGCAATAGGGCCGCCTGCATTTATTGCGAGCGCCATGAACGAACTCATTACTCCGCCGGCAATAGCCATAATCAATCCTTTTACCGGCGAAAATTCCTTTACAGAAACATTCCGTTCAATGCCCCTGTCATCCCTGTCTTTTAATACGCCTGCATATCCGCAAAATACTATACCCACCAGGCACACCAGGAACCCGGCTGTGATAACAAGACCGGGAGTTGTATTAAACAACAGCCCTAACTTATGGTCTATAGCAGCCGGGACAATTGTGCCGATAATAACGCAAACGCCCAGACAGATAGACTGCCCGAGGGCTAAACCTAAATATCTTATTCCCAGTCCGGCCATCAGCCCGCCAAAGCCCCACAGCACGCCATACAGGTAAGTAAGCAATTTTGTATTGGAGGAAACGCCGGCAAGAATATCGAACAAACCGTTTGTTGTGATCAGACCGCCAATGGTAGGCATAATGATCCAGGCAACAAAGCCGAGGGTGATCCAGTATGTCTGCCAGTGCCATGTTTTTATCTTGTAAGTAGGAACGTAAAAGCTGGCAGAAGAAAATCCGCCGATAGAATGAAACAGAATGCCTAAGAAATATTCCATGCTGATTAATTTCGATTATTTAGTGCCGTAATGCAAGGACTAAGGTATGAGGTATAAGGTGCAGGGTATAAGGTACGCCTATGCCTTGGGCCCTACACTCTATTGCCTTACTCCTTTTTGCCTTATCCCTTACTCCCTTTCAAAATAAAATACCTCTCGTAAAATGTCTTCTTTTCCTTTCTCACTGTTTTCATTTTCACATACCAGCACCTCGGTCATATATTTCCACCATTTTTTACAAACATCATAATTGCCTATGGCGTTATATCTTTCTTCATCTTCTATTTCAATATAACCAAAGAGGTAGCCTGTATCTTTATGAAGATTAATTGAAAATTTATGTATGCCATGTTGTTTAAAAATATCTGTAAGTGCAGGCCAAATATTGTCATGCCGGCGTTCATACTCTTCTGCCATTCCTTCTTTTGCCCGGATAAGAAAAGATTTACGGATCATAATATATTAAGCTTTAGAGATAAAAGATCTTGCAAATGCTCCCGCAGTTATAAATCTTGCCTTCTTTTTGTTCAGTAATTCGCATAAAATATCAAACTCCTTCAATGCCTTTTCTCCGCAATTCTTCACAATAAAGTGTAATGGTTTGACGCTGCATTCGCCAAAATCCATAGCGCCCTGGGGCATTTCATAAAACTCCCAGGGATGTAAATAAAAGCATACCACAGGTCTGTGCCCCTTCGACTGTACATATTCAATATAGCCATCCACTTTTTTCATCAGGTGTTTGGCCGACTTAGTACGGAACAACGGCCATTGATCCCTGTCGCGGTTGTAAGGATCATTACTCTCCATAGTGAGATCACAAAAATTGGGTATCTCCACAAGCTTCATTTTTCCCGGTTTGGTCCAGTCTTTTGATGAAGGATGATAAGGCATGAATGGTCTTTGGTAAAAATACAGGGGAAAGGATGCATCGGAAATATATCCCAGCTTTTCAAGCACATTCACCACCGTAGTACTTCCCCACAAACGCGGGCAGCGGAAACTCACAGGTTTTTTCCCGGTAATTTTCCTGATGATATTGGTGGCAATAGTTAAGCGCCCCTCCACTTCCGATGGTAAAATAGGCCAGTTGTTAGGCAGGGGAAAGAGCGCGTCTCCCAGGGTTTCATGAAACAGTCCATGACAGCCTGTTTCATGACCGTCTTTCTCCACCCGCAGCAGCATCTCAGGATTATTTTCAGCAGCATGCCCTGTCCAGTAAAATGTAGAAGGAGCATTATGCTTCTTTAATATCTTAAGCAATGGCGGAGTACCTTTTTTAACACCTTCATAAAATGGTGTGAACGATCCTATATCTGTCTCCATATCAAACCCCAATACCACATCAAAAAGAGTTTCATCTACCGGATTATTTTTCTTCATACGTTTTTTGTTATAGTAATAAAATATTATTCATCTTCATTTTTCAAGTATCAGCCATCCTAAGTCGTTGGGATTATCCGTGCCATGTTCCAATCTTGGAGTTAGCGGTTTGAGCTCACACCAGCCGGCTATACTATCACTCTTTTCCATCACCTGCACATCTATCCGGATGCGGTCCGGATCCCTGTCAACCCCCATGTTATTCCAAGGAATTTGCACACATACCAAGAGGGTACCTTTTGAAATTATCCTTTTTATATTCCCATCCCGGCCCGATGTTTTGTCCTTAAAACGGAATTGTTTATCCGGCCATAAGCGGCGGGGTTGCACTCTTATTATTATATCTGAAACCAGGGAAGCAATATCTGCTTTTTTTTCCGATCCTTTAATAAATATATACAAGCTATTTTTATCATGACAGGAAGCCCACAGAAACTGTTTACTGCTACTGCCATTGTTGAATGCTTTCCAGTTAAGCATGGGAAGAATTTTGACACCGGAAGCGCGATCTGTCCCTATATTACCGGCAGACCAAACACTTCTGGCAACAAGACCGGCAGGAGCTTCTCCGGTGTATTCGGGAAACAGCATCCTGCCCTCACGGATCTGTTTTTCGGTCTCCGGAAAATCTTCGGACAGCACCCTATGCAACTGTTCCATACGCCACCGGATCCTGGAAGGATAATATTTGTATCCCTCCGCTTCAGGATGATAACCAAGCCTGCTGTCCTGCTTTGATAACAGGAGCAGTTCGTTGTCTGATTCCAGCTCCCGGTAAACAATTTCTTTAAGCGCTTTAAGCATATGCAGCCGTTCCATTCCCGTCATTCTAAGCATTTTTTCACGGAGCAGGTAAAACTGTAAAATATTATACCCGCTCCGGAATTGTATGCCGATAGCTTTGGCAACGCCGATATCAAGGATACGATCAGGCTCATTACTGTAATCCGGGGCTAACCGGTTCAATATAGCAACGCCGCTGTCCCAGCTTGCGCTCATTTTACCACAAAGCGCCACTACTTCTTCCAGCGATAACAGGCTGGTAAAAGCATCGCCCACACGGTCGCCACTGGGAGGCCATGGCAATGTTGTTTGGGTAGACCCTAACAACCAGGTAGGAGATAAAGGAGCGTCTGCGGGTTTAAGAAGCAGGGGCCATACCGGCCCGTCGTGCATAGGGCTATAGTATTGAAACAAATTGGTCAGCGGATATTGCTCATAGCCTTCTGCGAAATACTTCCATGCCCTTACCACCCCGGGAACATCGGTTTCCTTCCAGTAGATAGAGGCAAGCTGTTGTAAAAAAGTTTCCCGGTCGGGCAGGGAATCAAATGACAACAGGTCTGTGGCTTTCACCATTAAGCCGGGGGCATTTCCGAAATACCAGGATAACATAGTATGGGAAACGCCCAAACGCCGCATGGCAGCAAACTTTTGGTATAAAGCAGATGGTACCGGCACGTAAGGCACGGTAGTGATCTCATGTGAAGTTCCTGTCTGTATCTTGGATGATGTAGGCGTCCCGTGTTCACGGGCAATATTTGCAATCTTTTCAAATCTTGCGCTGGGTCCGGCAGGCATCAGCCAATAGTCACCTCCAATGAGTTTTTTGCCAAACACTTCCTTCTCTACTCCGGAAGTAAAATTGAACTGAAGTATTACTCCCTTAGGCGTATGGGCAGGAAGCTCATACACCCAATCAGCTAAGGTGTTAACAGAGGTGGGCGATTGTGATTGAGGCTGGGGCATATACAGCCAGCTGATCAGCTCTGCCTCAGGGGCTGCATCATGCATTCCCTTTTCCATTGCCGACAGCGATTGATGCAATATCTCCCACGGTGGTATTTTTGAGCATCGCGGGCAGGTTATATGTCCTTCACCAGTGGCCGAAAGAGCACTCAGGCAGGTAGTATAGCGTTCGCCGTGCGAAATATTTATGATACCGCCTAACCCCGGCACTGCCTTGAATATTTTATGAGTAGCCTGATACAGATACTGTTGTCCTGCTTCGCTGCCTGCGCACAGATTACGCACTTTCTTATCTCCTATTACTGCCGGCTCAGGGTATTGTTTGAATATCGGATTGCCCTCTTCAAGGCGGACACAGGGTTCTATGGTGAATATATATATTTTGATACCGTAGCGCAGGCATTTTTCAACAACCGCACGCAATTTTGACAATCGTTTTTCTCCACCTATCCCCTCTCCGGGAGTAACCGTTGTTGAAACAAGATCACCAAATCCTACCATCCTGCCTTCATTGTTATTACCACTAACACTTAACCACAAACCATTAACACCCTGGTGTGCCAGCCTGTTAAGATATCCCTCCGGGTAATAATCAATATCATTCATCAGTTCATCTATTACCAACGGCTGGTTATCTCCTGTGCGGGGCAGGCTGCCACGACGTTTGGTGGGACTGAAATAGCCCCGTATGATGCGCCTCTTTACAGCAGGAAAGTGTTTTGTATTTCCTAATTTGAGGAAAGCGCCCCTTCGTCTGAGCATTTCATCTTCAATATGAAAAATGCCCTTCCGGATGCCGTTCACTCCTGATGCAAGGATACGGCAGGACTGCCGGCTGACATCCAGTGTAAACGCCTCATCTTCCATACCTGCTATATATGCAGTCTCAATACTGTAATTACCGTCTTTCGTATTTACATTTCCGGCAGCAAGAAAATCTTCCAGGTCTTTATAAGCGGTTTCAAGCCTGTTATCCGGATCACTGAAAGAGGCTCTGATAGTCACCCCGGCCGACATATCTGCTTCCCGGTCACCTGCACGTGTACCATCCCAGGGCTGACGGATCCACATGGGTGCTTTCAGATCGTCAATAAAATACATGCTCTCCTTAACCGGTTGGGAAGGCATGTTTTCCGGGTCAAGATAATCATAGTCCTTTGTATGGAATAAACCGGGCTTATCCTGTGACTGAGCGCTGTTAAAAGTCAAAAACAGGATGGTAAATATTTCGCAACAGCTGATAATTTTCCGGGGCATCTTCATTCTTCTTGTTTCAGTCAAAGGGGTACATTCCAAATTAATATCTTTAATTAAAGGATCATTCAAAAACCAGCAATGAATAGCCTTTGCTTACTGGTATGGTCACATGGACATATCCATCTGCTGTTTTAAATGGCAGAGATTTTCTGTCGGGTGCGAGGTACACTTTTTTAGGCGCTTTCCCATCCAGACGCAAAGCTATCTTTACATTAGAAAGCGCAACAGGCTCTTCAATCATCTGGCTCTGTCCTCTCAGCTCCGGAACATACGAAAGAAGATGTACCATTTTCCGTCCCGGTTGTTCTGTAAGAAATATCCGCCCAAATGATGGTACATTTTCACACTTCACCAAAGGTGCCGGCAGAAATTTGCCTAACACATTTGCAAATACAGTCCTGAGTTCCACCGGCGCCTTTTCGTTATAACCCGAAAATATCCTGTGACTGAAATGCGCTACTTTACCATTGATAGTAAGTGCCGGTTTGTCTGTAATCTTATCGGGAGGATTATAATAAAACGCATACTCTCCATCCCAACCCTTGTTGTAATATGGTTTAACAAGGTAAGAGGCAATAGTCGTTCCCGGCAATGGCTCCATATTTACCCCGGATGAATAAAGAGACAGTGGCATATCCGGCAGGCCCTGATTAAAGTTGCTGCCAACTTCAAAATATGCAGGATTAAAATCGTTTTCCCCGATGTATTTCACTCCCCATTCTTTTTCAAGCATAAATTGCTTTTTTCCCTCATCAAGACCGGAGCTCCCGCTGGAGATTACAGCCTTTCCCGCCAGGATATGCGCTTTTACCCGTTGTGTTATTTCTTCAGTAAAAATGATATCATCCGGGATAACAAGGACCTTATATTTGCTCCAGTCAGCCGCCAGGGTAACTACATCAAATTGTTGTTTCAGCTCGGAGAGTATGCGCACAGCACTTTTAAGATGGCGATCTCCCCTGATATGATTAATATTTTTGGGATAAACGATTGCAATCTCCGTGAGATTTTTAGCGTTGTCATACCATGGCTCCATAGTTTGCAGTTCCCTGTATATTTTTTCTATCCTGTCGAATACAGCAGTCTGCAGATCGCCTCTCGGATGAAAATGCCCTCCCACATTCGGACGCATACCATTAGCCAATCCGTATATCAATTCCGATTTGATGGCTGCCTCAGGTCTTAACCCTCCAAAATCTCCCCAGTCATAAAAACGGCCGGTCATATTCAGTACAGGTCTGTCGCCAAGCGTGCGTACATAATGAGCAAGTACCGGTAAATACTCATAGCCCCAGCTTCCTGTTGGTAAGCATTCTACTTCCGAATAAGTGCTGAAACCCGATTGCTCTTCATAGCCCGGGTTGTTATGATAAATAAGCAGATCCGGTTTAATGGCAGTGGCAGCGTCGTAAATATCTCTGGCCAACCTGAGCGCTGAAAATTCAGAAAACTTTCCTACCTCCTCTTTATTGGCATAATCAATGCCGCGTTCCTTCATTTCTTTAATACAAACAGGACATACACAATAAAAATTCTGAAGGCAGTCAATAAAAAAACCTGATACCGGGTAGTTAGAAGCTATTTCCTTCACCATCGCAATAAGATGATCCCTGTAAGGAGAATTATAACACATCGTTCGCACATAGGGCGTAAGGCGGGGGTCGCGGTATTCCCTGCCATCAAAAGATACGGTAGTCCACTCCCTGTGAGCAACCCCTTCAGCGCTGCTTATGCCGCCATTAAGATAAGCAGTTAAAGCAATGCCTTTGCGGCGGCATGCCTCAGCCAGCCTGCCAAAGAGATCATACGTCAGGGATGGATGCCGTATACCTAATCTGGTATTATAATAAGCCATCCCGAGATTATCCCTTGCATGAAAGGTCAGGTAATCAACACCGCAATCCTTGATCCTGTCTGTAAATTTTTCTACGTCAAAGTTTTCTCCCACATCCGGGCAGGCAGGCATAGTATGATTATCAAAAAAAAGGCAGTATTTAGGCTGGTGTATCCCGGGATTAACGGATAAGCTTACAGGCTGGCCGAATGCCGCCATAAAAGCAAGTACGATACCCGAAAAGATCAGCATTATTTTTTTTATCATAGTGTGGGGTTATTTCTTGCGGCAGGTATTTGAATATTCAAGGTCTCTTTTAAAACATTAATTTTCTCTTTCAATGAATAAGGCGTATATACATAATCCTGCTCAAACTGGAATCCCAGGCGGGAATCGCGTGTAGCTGCCAGTAATGAAAGTTCAGTACGCGCAAGCTCTTCCCGGGCAATAACTTCCATTTTATCCAACACGGCTTTCTTTCCCGTATCATTTTGCTCCTTCGTCCACTGAAGGCGAAGGTCTTCAAACTGAAGGACCGCATGATCGCTCAACATCATCCGTTGCATCTGTTCTGCCACTATAACTTCTTTCACTGCTTCCGCCCGATTAGCCTCAGGGCTCTCCAGCGCTGCCTTCCGGTATAGCTTTAGCCCTTCTTCCATCTCATCGGCTGCCTGCTGAAGATATTTCAGAAAAACAGGTAAAACGGCAGCATCATTGCGGTTTTCCACGCCGGTTGCGCTCCGGGCATATAATTCCGCTTTGTTGGTATTATTGCTGAAATCGGGGTAGAAAACCATCCGGGATACTGTAAAAGGCCAATACGGATTAACATGCAGGACTTTCGACTGGTCTTCCCACGAATGGTGATATGTGAGTGTTCTTAAAGGAGGCTCTTCAAAAAAAAGCGGGTTGCCGATGGCATTGTTGGTACCCATATTAGGTCCTGTATCCGGCACGAGCCGTATAGCCCTGCTAAAATGGTCCCAGGCACTAATCACCAGTTCCTTTTGCTGTTCTCCAAATATAGCGGACGCCGCAGTCGCCAGCAGCTCGTTTTTGGAAGGAGCATCGCTCCAGCAGGTCCAGGCGCGGAGCCTGCTTATAAAATTGGGCTTATAACCGCTGCTCCAGCTTTCCAATGTACCTTTCACGCCATACTTTTCCAACGCCTCATATCTTTCGAACCATTGATAAGGACAGGGCAGATAAGGTATAGTACCATACTGCCAGCTGGTGAAAGTGTCTACTTTTGAATACACTTTCATCTTCCGCTTATTGGCTTCTTCAATCTGCGCACTGGTCACTTCGGCAGGACCCACCTGGCTCAGGGAATAATCCCTGAGGTATCCCTGCATATTGTCAATGGTAAAGCTTTTCCCGTTTTCCCAGGTGAGCAGAGGTATTGTCCTGTCCGGGAGCTGCCGGATAAAGTATTGCTTTATATCACTGCTTTGTGGTCTGAAATCAATATTGTATTCCCATGGGAGTACCTCAATAGAAGGATCTATACGGTGGCATTCCTCTTCAACAATAGCTACTGCTTTTGCCCACTGCTCTGCCCACTCCTGCAAGTATGCTTTGCCGGCGCCATGACCACCACCCCATTTTTTATACCAGAATCCTTCAGTCAGTAAAATATAGCCCCTGATCCCGGGGAACTGGTGAACGATCTCCTGTACCAGCTTGCGAAGCCCTGCTTCACTTTCAGGAGTTCCCAGGTATTGCCAGATGATCGGCGTATACACTTTAATGCCGAAACGCGCCGACCGTTGTATCAGGTCTTTTATTACAGTCGGGTTCTGCTCACGCACCTGGTAAAGTAACCGGGCATAAAAATCAGTAGATGTTGATGCGGTAGTCCGGTCTCCGTTGGGGTTTGCATACACGGAAGCAAAGATGCCGTCAAACCCGTCGTGCACCATATGAGACAGCAGTTGATCCGGCCAGTCCATCCACCCCATCCAGGATAATGCCATACGGGTATCGTATAAACTATGGCGTACGGTCTTTAAATTTTTAGGTAAAAAAGGAGCTCCTCTCAGGCTTATCCTGGCTTCAAGATTATAAATGCCAAACATGGTTCCGGCCTCATCATAGCCACATATAATAATGTGCTGATCATTAGCTGTTATCTCATAATCTTTTGAGCGTTTCAATGTAGTTCCGCAACCCGGGAGCTGCTCGCGGGTACCCGCTATGATGCAGGATTTCTGTTTCTTCCAGTTATCAAGTGAATCCTGTTGCTTAATACCAAGAGAAACCCCCATCACTTTCTCAAAATAAATTTTTACATCTTCAACGGCGGTCGAAAGCGCTTCTGACAGTCCTGGCTTATATACTAAGCTCCAGCCCTTATCGGCTATTGTCATTTCGGTTGAAGCTGCCCGGTATGCAACATTTCGTTTCCAGGTATGGATAGCATCTCCGGTCAGCTTTTTGTGATAGGCATACGGTTTTTCTTCCGGCAGGCGCTCCACTTCAGCATTAAATGACCCGGGTTGGGCAACAACAGGAATATATCCTGCTGTTGTTTTTGCCCGGGCTGTATCTGAGCCTGAAATATATTTTGCCGCGGCAATTCCCGCAAAGCCTGTAGCTGATTTTACAACAAAATCCCTTCTTGAAAATTTGTTCTTTGACGACATATCCTTAAATGAATGAGAAGCTGTGATCATGAAATGTGAGACGTGAGACGTGAAAAAAAATCACCACTGTCCATTCACATCTGTCATCTCACCTCCCACAATCCGGGGTCAGGAAATTTTTGCATTTTGGAAAGCAATCCTTACCTGATCTTTTGTTGCTCCCCCGATTTTAATATACCTGCGATTGCTGACAGGTATTGTAATGCTACCGGACTGCTTAGAAAACTTCACCGAAGATCTCTTTTGTAAATCCTCCATTACCGTAACATTTTTATGATTTAAGGGCAGCTCTAATTGTTTAGCGCCTGATATATGCCAGTAAACAACATACAAACTGCCACCCCGTTCAAAGATAAATGCACGTACTTCCCTGCTGTTACCGGCTACATTTGTTATCTGGTCGTAAGGCTGCAATTCAAATTCATTCTTCTCATTGATCAATAAAATATGTTCCTGCTCTAATTGCTGAAGAGATAATTTCTGCGCTGCGGTGAGCAGGTCGTTGTTCCTGACTTCTTCCCACCTTCTCATTACTTCAAAGTTATCGGCAGTCCTGGGATGGTCATCAAATTTCTTCAGGCTGGATTGAATGCTGATAGGACAATCCCATGCCGCAGCCCTGCTGCTGACATACTCAAGCATATCGGGTTGCGTTCCTACCGTCTTTTCATCGGGAACCCAATAGCCTAACCATCCAAAATTAATATGCGTGAAATTTTCTTTCATCCTGGGCGCTTCAGCCGCGGGATGTCTTCTGATCTCTTCTTTCAGCACTTCCGGCCTGAAAATATCAAAAGCATTTCCGCGGCTCAGCATATGCCAGCTGAAATGCGTTTTAGCCGCTCCTTCCGCAAATAAAGGCTGCGGGTTTAATCTTTTATGTACCCGCCACTGCGCCAGGGATACGTTAACCCAGAAAGGAGCATTCACCCCTTCAGAGCCGTCGTAATAGCAGAATTGAAATCCCGCATCGTAAATATCTGCCAGCTTTTCCGCCATCTCATCCTGCAGATCATTGTCCTGGTTGATATAAACACTTTGCGCGCCAAATTCACTTACGTCAAGCACACCCAGCATAAAGCCTGCAGGATGCTCATCCGCCTTTGTCTGAAATGCACCGCGGGTGCAGCCGGTGATCTGGTACGGCCTGGTATCCGTAAAGCCTTCATAAGTGATCAGCTCTGTGCCGATCTTTAAAACACGGCGACCTTTCGCCATTTCTATGGTAGCGGGATCCTGGTCAACGTGAATAGTAACAGCATCTTTTCTCAGGGGAGAGGCTAGCGTAAACAGCTTTACCATATTTAACCGGTGATCCGGAACAGGCGTTACATATTTGCTGTCGAGCCCGATAAAGGAATGAAGAAAATGAAATCCGGGGGTAATGCCTTGCGCCTTAACTGTATTCAATAGCTTCCGGAGATCTTCTTTGCCGTTTGGATAGAGCGACCGGTTCCATTCATAATCACCTATGAGACGGTATCCCCTGCTCTTTAAAAAGGCAGGGTAATAGATACTCATGGCCCGGAATCCTCCCATCTTTGCATATTTCAGGTGCCTGTCCATATTGCCGGGATTGATATCCGCCGTCCAATAGTAAGAATACCTGTATTCTTTACTCCTGCGGCTTTTCACACCGGGAGATAAATTAAAATCATCTTCCAGTCGGCCAATATTATCCAATAGTTTATCTGTAGCGCAGGTTATCAGCGCAACGCTTGTTCCTTTCAGCTTCACCTCTCTTTCGGCTCCGGCTTTCAGAATGTAGCAGCCGTCTGTCTTTTCAGCAACTATTCTTGCATACGGGTCAGTGGATAACAGGTTAGTGGCAACTTTTTCGTCCCAAACAACCTGTAAGAGATCGCCGTAATAGCTCCGCTCACGAACAGGTAATTGCAGGAACCATATTTTAGTGGCAGGAGGTGAAGCAATGAGCACACCGCCATAGCCTTTCTGATCAGCAATAAGGTCTTCTATCCTGAACTCAATATATTGTGGCTTTATATTTATACTAACGGTGATGCTATCAGGAATTAATTCGTAGCCGATAGTGAGCTTGTTCCCATCTTTCCGGGCTGAGTTAGCTTTAAAACTCATTTCCGCATTTGGATAAGCAAGCTTTACTTCATTTTGATAAGGCCTATCCTGGATCATGGTGCTTATCGGGATATTTTTACCACTTACCAGGCATTCTTCACCGGTAGGTTTAAACAGCAGGCTCTTGACTATCGCATCGGATCCTATCACTAATTTCATCTGGTCGTTTTCAATGACCACATCATCTGCTGCTGCAAGATTAGCCGGCTGAGGCGCCCCGTCTTTCCCCGGAGCAACATTGCTGATCTTTTTTTCTATAGTGGTAGCGCGTGCTGCGTATCCTGCCACAGCAAGCCCTCCTATTCCGGCTGCTGATTTGAGCACAAAATCCCTACGGGTAAAATTATTTTCAGACATAATTATATTGTTTAAAGATTAACAGGATCATTGATGGTGAATGGGCAATAGTGAATAGTGAAATGTCAAATTGAAAAATTGAGATCTCTTACATGCATCATTGCCTGTTCAGCATTCACTATTCACTATTGCCCATTCACCACAGGCACACCAAGGCATATCCTGAAACCGTCGCGTGAATCAGAATAGCTTGTGCTCTTTATACCCAGGCGTACTGCACAGCGTGCATTACCGGGAACATCATAGTAGTTACCACCTTTACAGACATTATGAACAACTTTGCCATCTTTACCCAAATAGGCTTTTTCATGGCCGCCCGAGGGATCAAAATCATCCAGCACAAATTCCCATACGTTCCCCAGCATATCTGCCAGGCCAAACCCGTTGCGGCCTTTTTCTCCATAAAAATCCACAGGGGAAACAAATGCAAAACCATCGCTCCATGGCACTTTATTATAGGGCCAGGCCTTATTCCGTCCGGGCAATATGTCCATCCCTGAAATATTCAATCGCCCTTCTCCTTCACTCAGATCATTTCCCCACCAGAAATAAGTACTGCCTTCTTGTCCTCCCCGGCATGCATATTCCCACTCCGCTTCGGTGGGTAAGCGATATACCAACCCTTCGGGTAACCTGCCGGCTGCTCTTTCCTTTTTTGTCAGCCATTCGCAAAATGCTTTATCATCATTATAACTTACACAAACCACCGGGTAGGAGTCCCTTAAAAGAAAACCAAAATTCGGATCGCGCCAGCTCTTTCCTTTCATTGAAACCCATGGGTAAGGCGGCCAGGTACCCTTTGTCTTCCAGTTGGCGTCAAACACCTGTGTCTCGCCACCTGGTCTTTCTGCATCTGTGATGTATCCGGTTTCCTCAACAAAACGCCTGAACTCACCCACTGTAACTTCCGTACGGCCGATCCAGAAAGCCTCTTTCACATGTACCAGCTTTGCTTCTCCTTCATACGACTCCCGTACCCCGGTGCCGGGGAGCCCGGCTCCGGGCTCCGCGCCTCCTTCCCAACCGGTAGCCCATATCTTCTCCTTAAGCGTGCTGCCCATCATAAATTTACCGGGGGCGACAGCAACCATTTCAATAGAAACACCATTCCCAAGATCGATTTTTTTTACAGCCCTCTGACCGGATCCCTGAGTATAGATACCCAAAAGAAAAATAAGTATTACAATATTTTTTGTAACCATTATGTCTCTTTTAATTATTAATAATCCGGGTTCTGGGTCAATGCGCTGTTAATATCTCTCTCGCTTTGGGGAATAGGTATAAGATCCCATCCTTGCTTCACGGTCCCTGTTTTATCAAGACTTATAAGATGACCTGCATAAGGGCCGGTCTTTGCAACCTTATAATCGGTATAGTTTGCAGGATCATCCGTAAGCTTCATCCCGTAGAATACCGTATTTATAACCTGCTGATAAATTCCCCACCGGCGGATACTCATATACCTGATCAGTCGTTCTGTAGCAAATTCAACCCTGTATTCATTCCGGACAAGGGCTCTTAATTTATCAGGATCAGTTTCGGTAACAGCAGGCATGTTAACCGCTGCCCGTCCTCTGACTTTGTTTATAGTTGCATCCAGCAGGGACTGAGTAATTGCGCCTCCACTTTCCAATGTGGATTCCAAATAGCCGAGAAGCACTTCTGCATAGCGCATGAGAATAATATCGTCGCCCGAAGATCCATTATCTCCGGCATAGGTTTCAGTTACAAATTTTTTCCAGCCATACCCTGTTGCACCTATCAGCGTAGCTATCTTGGTGGAAGCAGGATCTGCGGGAAATAATTTACCCCTGAATACGGTATACCCGGGCAAAAATATTGTAGCATACATCCTGGGATCGCGATGCTCAAAAGGATGTTGGGGATCATAAAGGGGAGACTCTCCGATAGGTAATCCATCAGTGCACTCATAAGCATCTACGAGGCCCTGGTATATATTATCTTCCTGGTATCCCCCATAAAAGTCGGGATGATAATTCCTTTGATTGTGTGTATTACCGTAAAGGCTCGCTACACAATTCACGGAGAGAAGAATTTCTTTACTGCCTTCACCTGCTTCTTCGAATATTTCCTTGTAGCGGGGATCAATAATATAGGTATTCAGATCTATAATCTGCTTATAGACAGCGGCTGCTTCAGGCCATTTTTGCTGGATCATCAATAATCTTCCTGCAATTCCCAATGCAGCGCCCTTTAATATCCTTCCCTTTTCACCATCAGGCCTTGCGGCAGGTAAATCGGCAGCAGCGGCAGTACATTCACTGATAGCATAATCCTGCACCTCTTTTAATGTATTGCGGGTTTGACTGTTGGCTTCAGCTATGGTAAGTGTTTTGGTAACCAATGGTACTCCGCCATAAAGCACCGACATATAAAAATACTCATAAGCCCTCAAAAACCTGGCCTCTGCAATATATTGCGCCTTGAGCGTTGCATCCATCTGTACCTTGTCAATATTTTCCAGAAAATAATTGGCCCTGTAAATAGCTTTGTAAGCCCTTGTCCATACAGCGCCTACTACCTGTGCATCGCTGGCCTGAAAATAACCGCTATAAATCAGTCCTACAGCTCCGTTCTTATACCCTGAATCATCGGTATCACTGCCCAAAATGAGGTCATCATTGGTGTAAGAAGCATCACCAACATCACTACCCTGATATATGCCTGTCAATGCCAGCAAAGCATCTGATGAAGAATTCCAAAAAGTGGCCTGGGATAACTGCGCCAATGGCTGCTGGTTCAAAAAATCTTTATTACAACCAACCTGTCCGAATACTATGATCAATAAAACAAATTGAACAAAATATGATTTATATATGAGTTTCATAATAAATGCATTTATTAATGGTAAATTAAAATCTGATATCAACACCTGCTGCGAATGTCCTTAACAAGGGGTAGAAGGTTGCGGTTCCGGTCGTCATCTCAGGATCCCATCCCTTATAGTAATTAGTAAATGTCATTAAGTTCTCACCGCTTACATACACTCTTACCCTGCTCAAAAAAGACCTGCTTAAAATCCTTTCAGGTATGCTGTATCCCAATTGAACACTTTTTACTCTTAAAAAAGTAGCATTCCTGTACCAGAAATCAACAGGGTTTGCATCCCAGAAGCCGGAAGCTGTTGGGATTATTTTAGGAAATTCAGCATTAGGATTGGGATTCTCTGCTGTCCAGGAGTTTTCGTAGAAGATCCTTTGCACATTACTATTGTTCTCCAGGGGATAAAAAAACTGTCCTATTGTTACCGGCGCCTTTCTGCCACCTTCTCCCTGCATCATTACATACAGATCAAAATTTTTGTAGCCTGCATTCAATGTAAGCGCATAAGTTGTATTAGGGAGCGGCCTGCCAATGATCTGCCTGTCATAAGTAGCATCCACCTTTCCATCGGGTTTGCCATTGGGACCACTTAAATCCACAAATTTTATACCTCCGCCTTTCGCTATGTTTGCAAAGGGCTGGGTGGCATAACCTGCAACTTCCTGGTCACTGGCGAACAACCCATCGCTTACATACCCATATTTGCTTCCAATGGGATATCCGATAAATAACCCTTTCGCAATATCTTTAGTTACATTAGCCAGTGCCAGTACTTTGTTATTAACTATTGAAAATATTGTAGAAGCACCGTAAGTAAACGCCCCCGAAGTCTTCTGATAGGAAAGATTAAAATCCCATCCCTTATTTCCTACCTTACCCGCATTGGTTGCAGAAGGAGTAGCGCCCAAAATAGTTGATGCGGAAATATTATATAAAATATCTGAAGTAACCTTATCATAATAGTCCACTGAAATATTCAGCCTGTTAGCTAACAGCGATATATCCATTCCAATATCTGTAATAGCAGTAGCCTCCCATGTGATATTCTTATTGGCGATGCTGGTAATTGCCGCACCTGCCGACAATTGGTTTCCAAAAGGATAATTTTGTCCAAGCGTTAAAAGATCCTGGTAAGAATAATTTCCTATGGACTGATTACCCAGTTTTCCCCACGAGCCACGGATCTTCAGCTCGTTGATCCAGGGCAAAGCATTCTGGAAGAAGTTCTCTTCCGATATTCTCCAGCCTGCAGAAAAAGAAGGGAATGCACCCCACCTGTTATCTGAGGGAAACCGGGATGATCCGTCGTAGCGGAGATTTGCTTCAAATAAATATTTCCCGCTATAATTATAATTAAATCGCCCGAAATAAGAGCGTAATGTATTTTTTGCTGCACTACCTCCCTGTTTTCCGTTAACAGTGGCTCCTGCATCTATCACATAAATCTCATTGTTGGGAAAACCATCTCTGTAAGCAGAAATATTTTTAGAATCATTAGATATGCTTTCCACACCACCCAACAGGTGGAAGGAGTGGTTTTGGATTTTCTTATCATAATCAGCCAGCGCCCGGAGCGTTAACCCCTGATTTTGTGTCCATGCATCAGTCAGGCTGTTGACATTGATGGCATAGTTCGCGGTAACGGGATATTTGGCGGCAAAATAAAGGCTTCTTCCATTGGTTATAGTATATCCTGTCTGACCGGTTAATTTTAATCCCCTGGCAACATCCCATACCAGTTGCGCATTACCGTAGAAATTATAGCTTTGATTTTTTAAGAAGGATTTGCTGTTCAGATCTGCTTCCGGGTGCATTGTCTCATTCCTTCCCCAGTAACCATCGGCTGTTGGTCCCGGTATGGTGTTGGCATTTCTCATTGCTGCAAGCACTATACCTCCCACCCCTGCGCTATAGCCATAGGAAGGCTCCTTACTATTATCCGTTAATCCGGCAAGCTTAACACTGAACCTGAGTTTTTCACTTATTTTGCTATCCACATTCAGCCGGAGATCATAGCGGTTGGCACTATTTTTCATAATAATTGCCTGATCATTAAAATAACCGAAAGAAAATAGATAACGGGTTGCTGCTGTACCGCCACTCACGGATACGTTTTGTTTTGTTTCAATACCGTTCCCGGAATCAAACAAATAATGAATATGGTCAAAATTGGGAAAATTGGGATCTGTTCCTGATTTGAACTTTTGAATGTCTGCATCAGAATAAGTGCCCGGGTTGATAGAGTTAATAACAGTCGCGTATTCCCAGGAGTTTATCATTTCAGGCAGGAAGGTTGGCCTGTTTTTCCCGACATAGCTGCTGTACCTGATTACCGGCTTTCCGGCGGCACCAGTTTTTGTTTCTACCAATATAACACCGTTCGCTGCTTTCGAACCAAAGATTGCTGCTGATGCGGCATCCTTTAAAACTGAAATATTCGCTATATCAGCAGGGTCAACAATATCTAAAGAAGATTCTATACCGTCCACGAGTACAAGAGGAGCAGATCCGGCGCCACTAAAAGTGCCCTGTCCCCGGATCAGGACAGAAGCCTGGTTGTTTCCCGGATTTCCCGAACCCTGCCTTACTGAAATACCACTCATCTGCCCCTGCAGCGCAAGAGAAGATTTTGTAACCGTTCTTTTTTCTAATTGCTTACTGCTTACGGTGGCAACTGCTCCCGTGAGATTAGCTTTTTTCTGCGTGCCGTACCCTACCACCACCACATCACTCAATCCTGCGATCTCCACCTCCAGAACAACATTCACTTCCGTTTGATTTCCTGCATTTATTCTCCTGGTTTGATAACCCACGCTTGAAAATTCAAGTACAATATTCTTGTTGTCGGGCGCCGTCAGGGTAAAACGCCCATCATTGTTCGTGGTGGTTCCCGCCTGTGAGCCTACAATAATCACGGATACGTTCTGTAATGGTTCCCCGCCTGAGTTGAGCACACGTCCCCGGATCTGCACAGGTGGTATAAGAGCAGGATCAGCCAGCGGGGCAAGATCAGTAACTGCTTTTCGGGTGACCACGATCATATTATTCTCAATAGAATATTCCATAGGCTGTCCTTTGAAACATTCGTTCAGCACCTCACTTACCGGCGCATTCTTCACTCTTATCGTCACGGCAGGTAATCCCGAAAGCATGGTCTTGGTATACAGAAAGCCATAGCCCGCCTGGCGCTCTATTTCATAAAACACTTTTTCTACCGGTACATTTTTGAGGGAAAGTGTAATTTGAGGAAAACTTTTTGCATGTACCTGCAAAAAGGTGATGGTCAGGAGAATAGCAGTAAGTTTCATGATTTTCAGGAATTGAGGCGACAGCCGGTGCATGAGCGGCGCCTTGTCACTAACAGAAAAAATCATAGTTTTGTGTTTTGGGTTTTAGAATAAATGAACGTAACTGTTTTACTTATTGGACTACTCAAAAATTTTCGCCATCCCGATAGCCGTCGGGGTGGCTTTTTCAGGTAATCCTATCTTCTTCCTGCCTGCGGCAGGATACATAGATCATTTTTTAAAAGGCATCACCGTAATATGACGTCCGTTAATAGCGAAGCTGACGGTGCCTGTCTTTCCCATCATCTCCAGTATATCCGCTATATTATCATAGCGGGAGCGGTTGATCACCCCTACAAACTCTTCGTTGGTCACATTTTTCTCATAGCTTACTTCTGCATTATACCATCTCGCCAGTTGCCGCATCACCGATTGAATATTATCTCCCTTGAAAACAAACCGTCCGTTTTTCCAGGCTGTCACCGCATCTACGTCTACCTGCTGTATACTTATTTCCGGGTCTACAACATTATCATTATTTCCTGTTACCGCCTGCTCACCCGGGCTGATCATTTTATCGGTATTACCTTTGCTTACTTTTACTGATCCTTCCAGTAATGTAGTCTTTACAGTTGCCTCATCAGCATAGGCATTGATATTAAAATGCGTTCCAAGAACATGTACTTCAGTCCCGTTTACAGAAACAGTAAAAGGCTTCCCCGCATCATGCGCCACCTCAAAATATCCTTCACCGCTGAGCACTACAGCTCTTTTATCGCCTGTAAATGAAACAGGAAAGCGCAGGGATGATGCAGCATTGAGCCATACTTTACTGCCGTCGGACAGTACAATCTGGTACTGCCCGCCACGCGGGGTCGAAATAGTATTATATAATACTTCCTGCGGTTTATCTTTCAATGAATTATAAGAAAGCCGCCCATCATCCAATTTGATGATCTTTATATTACCCTCTTGGGTTAAGGCTCCGTTGCCGGCGCTGTCGAGTATGATTTGATTCCCGTTTGCCAGAGTAAGTACCGCTCTGTCTGTACCCGGTAGCAGCTTATACTCCGAACCCGGCTTTTTGGTTACCGCAATGGGTTGCTCATTAGTCTGTTGATTCAACATAAAATAGCTGCCTGCACTCAATGAGGCAATAATAGCTGCCGCCGCCCAAATACGGGGCCAAATCCGCCGCCGTCCTATCACAGGCACATTTGTGATCTTTGTATAGATCGTATTCCAGTCTGTTTGAGGCAATGGTTCATTAAGATTATGATCTGTCCAAAGCTCTTTTACCTTCTCTTTAAACAGTACGTCATCTTTCAGATTTTTGATCCACTCAAACAATTCCGTGGTCTCTTCCGGTGTGGAAGCATCTGCAGCATACCGCTCCAGCAGATATTTTAATCGGTCGTTACTCATATTATATTACTGTGTCAAACGTGAAATGAGAGACGTGAAGCTATTTATCGTCTCACTTTTCACGATAACATGTTTGACTCTACGCTATCAGGGAGTAAGAAACAAAACGAAAGTACCAGCAGGAAGAAAAATATTTTTATTTAAGCAGCAATCCTGTAGCAGCGACGATGAATACAGACCACTTTTTTAAAACTATCCGGATCGTTTTCATAGACTCTGCCAGGTGATTGCGTACCGTATTGGGGGAGAGATGCATCCGTTCGGCGATCTCGTTATAGCTTAATCCTTCCAGCTTGCTTAATTCGTAAACTGTCCGTTGTTGTGGCGGAAGCTGCTGTATGGTTTCGCTGATCAGTTTGTCCGTTTCATGCGCCGCAATGGTTTCTTCAGTGATATTTTGTTTCAGCGCGATATGATGTAAGACCGTATTTAAAAGCTTCTGATCGCGGGATGCTTTTTTTAAACGGGTAAAAATGGCATTATGGGTAATGGTAAACAAATAGGCTTCCGGGTCGTTGATCTTGTCTAATCTTGCTCTTGACTGCCAGATGGAAAGAAATACTTCCTGCACGATATCCTCGGCTTCCACAGAAGACTTCAGCATTTTAAGCGCTACGCCAAATACTCTTTTCTTATAGGCTTCAAAAAATGCCTCAAACGCACCAAGGTCGCCTTTGGCAAGGGACTGAAAACATGCTGTTATAATCTCATATGGATCCCGGCATGACATAAGCAGTAATATGGTATATTAGTGCTAAGCTAATCGTAATATATTAAGATGAACAGAGCATTCACTATTCACTACTGTCTATTCACCAAATAGTACGATGTATCGTCCTTTAACTTAACACTGGTTTATGATTTCGAAGATAATACTTTTTGTAATAACCTGAAAGTTACCTGATTTGGGCATGCGATACTCGTTTGCTTGCAAAGACTAAAGCACATATTCATTTCTTCCACTCTCTGCCCGGAAATTCCACATTGAAGCTTTCAAGGTTTCCCTGGTCTGCGAGTGTTACATATACCGTTCGTCCATCCTCTCCGCCAAAAGTCAGATTACTGGGATTTTTTCCTGTCATTACAATCTCTCTTATCATTTTTCCCAGAGGAGAAACTTCCACCACGGTGCCTTTGCCATGGCGTGTAATAAATAAATTGCCTTTTATGTCGCAACGCATCCCATCCATACCGAAGTCAGAAAATTCAATAAGCAATCGCTTATTGCTGATCTGTCCATCCCGGGATAAATCATAAGCCCAAACCTTTCGTTGCACACTCTCATTTACATAAAGCGTTTTCCCATTGGGGCTTACTTCTATTCCGTTGGTAGTTCCCAAATTATCTAATAATAAGGACACTTTACCATCGGGATCAATTCTCCATATCCTTCCCGTTCCGGCTTTCCAGTCAGGATCACTGGCATATAAACGATCCTTTTTATCAATTGCAATGTCATTTGGCTGGCTCATTTCCGGCTCATTTGTAAACACACTTAATTTCCTGGAAGACATTTCAACTTTTAAGATATTGTGATTGGTATAATCTGCAATGAGCATATCCCCTTTTGAGTTGAACCGTATACCGTTCCCAATGCTTCCCATAGGGAGCTCAATAAATATACTCGATTCGCCAGAAGGGGTCACCTGTCCTATCGTACCTTGTTTCTCATAGTTTACGGCATATATCATTCCATCTCTGTCAACCGCGGGCCCCTCAATTCCCTGAGTAAATCCATAAGCAGGCGTAAAAACAGAAGACTTATACAGCTTGCCTGAAGCCTGCGACTGTCCGTTAGTAATCTGAAAAAGTCCGCATAAACAAATACAAATATTTATACTGGTCTTCCATTTTATTGAAAAAAAACAGCGGGATCTCATAACACTTTTTTATGCAAATTATAAAAATTAGCCTCCCATAGCGCACTGGTTTAGTCCGGGTAAGGTTCGTGAAACAGGAGAATATGGATAAAGCAGCAAAAGACTAATTTCCGCATATTACCTGGTATATTAGTAATCATATTTTCCACCTCTTTACTTTATGCCCATAGAAAGCATAGTAAATCAGGTAAAGATAGCAGGGCAGCAATACCCAGTAAGCATAGTGGACACCGATCTTGTCTGCAAAATACCCGTACACAGAGGGAAGAATGGCGTTACCACATAATCCCATGATCAAAAGAGAAGCGCCCAGCTTGGTGAATCGTCCCAACCCGTCCAGTGCAAGTGGCCATATCCCTGCCCAGGTTAAAGAATTGGGCAATCCGAGCAACACTAAAAACCATATTGAAATATCAGCTTTATGTCCGAGAAGTGCAACCTGTCCCCTGGTAAACAGAATAAGCATTACCAAAATGAACCCGAGAAATGTACAGGCTTTTAAGGCATTGGTCTGGCTTATAAACCGGGGAATGCAAATGATCCCCAGTATATACCCTGCTATGGTTACCGTAAGGGTATAAGATGGAAAGACCCTGGCCTCCAATAAATCAATATTCATAGAACCTGCATACCCGATTATAGTATCAATGGAGATCACCTGCGTACCTACGTGTAAAAAAATAGCGATTGCTCCTAATACCAGATGCGGAAACTGGAATATATTTTTTTTATCCACATTAGCTTTGGCTACTCCTTCGCTTTCATGTTCGGTATCAATATCCGGCAGCGGAGACTTCCTGATCAATATGCCCATAATGAAAAGGAATATGCCTAAAAAGGTATAAGGCGGGATCACTCTCCTGATCAATTCATCAAGAGCTGCACTCTTTTCAGCCGCCGGCATTACCGGGATCTGTGCAAACAGGCTGCTGTCAGTAGCCCGTAATATTAACGAAGCCAAAATAAGAGGGGCCAGGATGCCTGCACCTTTATTGCAGATACCCATGATACTGATCCGCTGGGCAGCTCTTTCTTTGGGTCCCAGAATAGTTATATAGGGGTTGGCAGTAGTTTGGAGCAGGGCAAGCCCTGCTCCTATGATAAAGAGCCCCAAAAGAAACAGATAATAAGTCCTTGATAACGCGGCCGGAATAAAGATAAACGCACCCAGCGCTATTATCCAGAAGCCGATCATTATACCGTTCTTGAACCCCGACTTTTTGAGCAGGTAGGCAGAAGGTACCGAAAAAATCAGGTAAGAAATATAAAAAGCAAATGTTACAAAATAGGATTCAAAATGATCCAGCTCACAGGCAATTTTAAAAAAAGGGATCAGGATCGCATTGATCCATGAAACAAATCCAAACGTAAAAAAGAGAAAACCGATGATCATAATTGAAACAACCGTATCTCTTTTAGTAAGGGTATCAGCCTTTACAATAAGATCTTTTTCTTTCATACAGGAAACTTTTCGTCAGTAGTATTTGGTTTAGAATAGTATAATATGGTCTTATTGTATGTTATTATTTGCTATATAATATTTCTCCGCCAACAATGGAAGACTGAATAGCAATGTTTTCATCAAAAATAACGATATCAGCATCCTTTCCTATCGCAACAGATCCTTTGTGCTTATCTGCTTTCATAATTCTTGCCGGGTTTAAAGTCATCATTCTGATGGTCTCTACTAAAGGAACACCGGCAGTATGTATCATTGTTCTTACCAGCCTGTCGGTTGTGGCTACGCTGCCTGCAAATGAACTGCGATCAGGAAGCTTGGCCACTCCGTCTTCTACGATCACTTTCAGTCCATTGATTTTGGAGCCTAAAATGCTTTCTCCCGGCGCTGTTCCTGCCGCCCGCATTGCATCGGTGATCAATGCAATACGATCCACGCCCTTAACCTTATAAATAAGTTTTAATAAAGGGGCAGGAAGATGCACGCCATCGGCAATGATCTCCACATCTATTTCATCCATCAGGTAAACGCTTTCTATTACACCGGCATACCGGAATGCATTTCGCCTGGTAACCCCCGACATGGCAGAATAAAAATGAGTTGCAAGCGTATACCCGTTCTGAAAAGCATTTATTACGTCATCATACACTGCATCGGTATGAGCTATTGCCGGTAAAATATCATGCGCCTGCAAACAGCGGCCAAATTCAATAGCGCCATCCAGTTCGGGAGCAGCGCTCCACCTTGCGATGATCCCTCCGAACCTGTCAATAATTTCACTGTATTCTTTTTTATCAGGATTACGGATATACTTGGGATCCTGCGCCCCCCTCTGGCTCATTGCCAGGTAAGGACCCTCAATATGCATCCCCATAAACCGCGCCCCCGTTTTATTTACGGCATTTGCTTTTGAATATACATCGAGCGTATGCATCAGGTCTTCTTTTTCTGCCGTAAGCGTAGTGGGTACCATAGCTGTAGTTCCGTACTGCAAATGCGTTGCTGCTATAGTAAGAAAATCATGCACCGTTGCATCCATAAAATCGCTTCCGCCACCGCCATGCACATGAATGTCTATAAACCCCGGGCTTATATAATTCCCTCCTGCGTCAAGTACCCTGTCTGCCGCTTCGGCTATATGCTTATCACTGATCTCCGTAATGATGCCGTCTGATATCAGCAGGCTGGCATTTTCGATGATCCGGTAAGCTGTGATGACCCTCCCGTTGATGATCTTCAGTTTTTTATGCATGCTCCGCAGTTTTCAATAAAGATGCTGAATCTTTATCCAGGAATAAACAGCAGTTAGGATGATCCTGTAAAATGCTGGCGGGGTGCAGGTTGCTGACGGGTTGCTCCAGGCAATCCTTTACCGCACGGGCCTTACGGGCGCCGGGTACGGAGCAGATAATATATTCCGATTGCATGATCTGCCTTACCGACATGCTGATAGCCTGCGCAGGAACCTCTTCAACCGATCCAAACCACTGCTCATTTACCTGCTGCTGCCTGCATGCCTGGTCTAAACTGGCAATGATATAAGGCTGCGATGTTTCAAAATCAGCGGGAGGATCATTGAATGCAAGATGCCCGTTTTCCCCTATACCTACTAGCGCCACATCAACCGGACCGCTGCTGATAAGATCATTCAGGCGTCTTAGTTCTTCCCCGGGGTTGGTCTCCCCGTTGATCAGGTTAACTGATTGCAGCGGTGGAACCTTATCCAGAAATCTTTCTTTCAGGTATTTTCTAAAGCTTGCCTTGTGAGATACCGGCAAACCGATATATTCATCCAGGTGAAACATAGTTACTTTATCCCATGCTATTCCAGGTTCATCTATCAATTGCTTTAAAGTTTCAAACTGGCTCGATCCTGTTGCAAGAATAATAATTGCATTCCCTTTTTCTTTAATTGCTTTCCGGATGAGCTCAGCCGTTTTTTTTCCCGCTTCTATGCCTAATTGTTTTTGATCAGGCAAAACATATACATTCATTTTATGTGTTTATTATTTTATGAAAGATAAGATGGTTATGAGTTAATTATAGTATGCTGTATTCCCAAGGTGAATGGGCAATGGTGAATAGTGAATAAATTCACCATTGCCCATTCACCATTCACTACGCTTTCACCCCGGTAAGGTTTTCGTGATCAATAGAAAGTTCAACCGGTTTATTTTTTTTCCAGGCTCCCCGCGTGAAATCCGGCACATCGATGGAAGCAGAACGGTGTGCTGCCGACCACTTGCTTAAAGGACCGATGGAAGTCCATAACGCCGCATCATATACATCGTTATCAACCGGTAAGCCGTTACGCAGGCAATCTATCCATCGCCAGTCCATTAAAAAGTCCATTCCGCCGTGCCCTCCAACCTGTTTTGCCATCTCCCCTAACCGCTTTACGATAGGGAGAGTGTAAGTATCCTCCAGCTTCTTCATATCATCTTCCGAAAGCCAGCCTTCATGGCTGTTCGCAATCTTTCCCGGCAGGGGATATTTTAAAGCGCTCCCTTTTGTACCGCTTATCAGGTGAATACGTGAATACACACGCGGGCTGCTCACATCATGTTGCAACATAATGGTCTTGCCTTTCATGGTTTTTATCACAGAAGTATTCATATTCCCCCTGAAGCCGGCATTCAAAAATGGCTTGAAGGTTGCAGGATCTTTTTTATATGCTTCTTCTTCAAGATGATGCAGGGTAAAATCATTACCGCTCACAGATACCAGGTAGTCCAATTGGTCGCCCCTGTTGATATTCATCACCTGGCATATAGGACCCAACCCATGAGTGGGATAAAGATTGCCGCTGCCTTTTGCATTTTCCCTCAGCCGCCATAAATTATAGCGTGCATTTACATCAAAGAGGCTTTCCTCAATGGTATGAATATAAGCCCCTTCACAATGTACAATGTCACCGAAATATCCCTGTCGCGCCATGTTAAGCGTAAGCAGCTCAAAGAAATCATAGCAGCAATTTTCGAGAAAGATGCAATGCTTTTTATTTTTTTCAGAAGCATTGACCAGTTGCCAGCATTCCTCAATAGATTCGGCATTACCCACTTCAATGCATACATGCTTGCCATGATTCATGGCATATACCGCGATAGGCACATGCAGGTTCCAGGGAGTGGCTATATAAACCACATCAATATCTTCCCGCTCACACATTTTTTTATAATCGTCGCCGCTTGCTGAATACAATGCAGGCTTATAAGGCAGGCTTTTAATAGCTGCCTGCGATTGCTGCACTCTTTCGGGCCGGATATCACAAAGACCGTTAATAGAAATCCCATCAATATGGCTGATACGTTTTACAGCAGCGCTCCCCCTGTTTCCAAGCCCTGCAAAACCAATACGCACCGTATCAATCTTTGGAGCACGGTACCCGCACATATTAAATAGCTGCGCGTCATTAGTTCCGGCGCCGGATACAGCATTATGATCACTGTTTTTTGAAAAACCATGCAAAGGACCGGATGCCATTCCTGTGCTCAATAGCCCCGCCATCTTTAAAAAGCTCCTTCGGTTATTATTCATACTATTTTATATTTAAAGAATTTTTTCATTTTATCCATTCCTCCAGCAGGTCATACAGCTTGTTGCCGGCATCTCCGTATCTGATATTAAAATTCTGATCAGCATTTTTGTAATGATAAGCTGTCCTGATGACAGAAATATCTGTCTCTGCGTTTTCAGAAGAAAGCGGTTGTCCGTTCCCGTCTGTTATACCGGCTATCAGCAGTTTTCCCGGTGCAAGAGCCGCGGCTACGTCAGGCAGGTCAAAAGCTTTTAAGGCTCCGGGAACAGCACTAAAAACAAATCCCGGCTTATATATGCGGTTCATTACAATGGAACGGTAAGACGAATAGGTGTCAATCAATGCTACACGGCTGATTGACCGGTCAAAAGCTGCAGCATATATTAAAACAGGCGCTATTTCCTTTTTTGCTATTCCGTATATTTCACCGTCATGAATATTTTTCCTGAGTATATGGGCAAGCCTGGCCACATCCCCTGCGCGTATGCCTACAATACTCCTTCCGGTAAGCATGGAGAGATACCACACCCCGTAAGAAGTATTATCAAAGAAAGAATCGCCATGGAAATAACCCGGTCCCAGTTCTCCAAGACCGATCATATCCGGTGCCATAACAATAAAGCCTTTCCCGATAAGCCATTGTATATTATCTCCTGAAGCTTCTGCTGATTTCCCGGAAGGATCAAGACAAATAACAGCTTTGCCATTAGGATTATCCGGCACCATGAGCAAATAAGGGATCACATAATCGCCTTCGCCCTGTACAAAATATTTTTCGAGCGCATAACCATTTTCCCGGTAGCGGCCCGTAAACACCGGCTCATGATACACCGCAGGTTCCCGGTAGCCCGACAATTGCCTGGCCGCCGTTAATACTGCAGGAAGATGTGCAGCAATATTCTTTCTGCTGTTCTGTAATTTACTGACCAGCCTTTCTGCCTCCCTCCTGTTGATGCTGAACACCGTTTCACCTTTCAGAGAAGTGGCGAGCTGGCCGGTAGAAGTTGCGTACAGCTCTTCCTTAGGCAGCGGGGGTATGTCCAGGTCGGCAGGATTACCGGGGTTACGGAGGTGTTTCTGAAAAAAAGCGTATATCGCTTCACAGTTCTTTTTGGAAAATGCATGCGTGGTATCATCCTCCACCATATTAAAATTGCCTGCCTTTCCATAAGCTTTGTATATGCGGGATATTTCCGCAGCGGTTTCCCTGGACCCCTGGATAGAAAAGAAGTCACGGGTAGTAGTTATCATCAGAGCCGGCTTAGGCGCCCTTACTTCCAACAGGTCTGCATGATCCAGTCCGCGTACGATCGCGTGCAACATATTCTGCTCTGCATCCTGGGGGCCGATGGATTGCAACAGTCTTGTGAAGCTGGTGATATAATTTTCAGGCGCAGCGGCATAGATGCGATCGTCGAATGCAGCAATATAAGAAGATTGGGTACCACCTCCTGAAATGCCGGTAATCCCTATCCTCTCAGGATCTACTTCTCTCCTGGCAAGAAGATAATCCACAGCCCTGATGCCGTCCCATATCATATACCTGGCAAGGGAACTGCCGGTAATAAAAGCCTGTACCCCCGGATAGGAATGCTCATAAGTTGAACCGCCAAGCGCCGATTTACCGGTAGCGGTATCATAATATCCTACCCTTTCACCCTGGCCCACAGGATCTAAAGCAAATACAATGAACCCTTTCTTTACCAGGTTAAGAATTACATGCTGGTAGTTGGGCGCCTGGTAGGATATATCCGTATGGCCGATACAATCAATGATAGCAGGAGCTTTGCCTTTTATACCATCAGGGATAAACAGGGAAGAGGTAACATAGTACCCGGGCTGCGATCCATAGACGATATTTTCAATGGTAAAACCTTCTTTTTTTATCCGCCTGGTTATCCTGGGATTCAACGGAGTCTTTTCGGGGAACGGTCCTACAACATCCATTAATACCTTCCGGGTATTTTGCTGACGCTGTTTCCAGCTTTCCAGCGATTGAATCTTAGCTATAGCACTGTCCCGCCTGCCAAGCATAACAAAGGCCTGCTCTGCCAGATCATTGTACAAAGAATTAGATGCATTTTTAAATTGCAGCCACTTATCAATCACATTAAATTTATCCTGCGCTGCAGCATTTCTCCCGGTAACCATAATGACGAATAATATAGAGCAGACAGCTTTGAGAATACCATGACATTTAGGGTTTAATAAGGAAAATGGTTGTGTCATATACCTGTTTTTATATGCAAGCAGCAATTAAATTTAACAAGGCTTATGAAGTCTTTCAAGAAAAACACCGATAACGTTATCGAAATGCAGGACAACAGGATGGCGGAAAATATTCTTTGCTATACAAAAAATTGAAATGATGCTAATCCTCTCCCATGATAGTTGAATGACGTACGATCAGCTTACCGTTCAATACCACTTCTTCCGGGATAAAATTCTTCTTGGAAATATGCTTAAGGAGCAGCTCACAGGATTTCTTTCCTACTTCCAGAGCCGGCTCTTCTATAGTTGTAAGCGAAGGAGTAATAATCGCGGCAACGGGATCATTGGTAAAACCGGCAACGCCTACTTCTTTACCAATGTTGATGCCCATCTCTTTTAATGCCAGCATAGCGCCTACCGCTTTGCGGTCATTTGCCGCAAAAATGGCGTCGGGTTTGATGGATAATGATGCCCATAATTTCATAGTATCCTCAGTTCCGCTCTGCTGGGTAAACCCCGAGTGTATGATCCTTTTATGATATACCGGTAAATTATACTTTTTTAACGCAGCAAGGTAACCTCTTAATCTTTCTTTTGTAAAAGAAAGCGTAAGCGGTCCCCCGATATGGGCTATTTTCCTGTAACCATTTTTAATCAGGTGCTCCACTGCCATAAATGCTCCTCCAAAGTCATTTTGCGTAACTTTTGAAGTATTTTTAATTTCAGCCGCCCTGTCGAAAAAAACTATTGGAATACCTTTATCTATGATCGCCTTCAGGTGATTGGATTTATCCGATTCTGAAGTTACACATACCAGTAAGCCATCAATGGAGCTCAGTGGCAGGTCTCTTGCAATTTCAATTTCCCTGGCAGGCGATTCTCCGGTAACATACAGAATAATATTATAGTTATTTTGATAAGCTATTTCCTGGATGCCTGTAATCACCGTTGAAAAATAATAATTGGTAATAGTTGGTAATATAATGGCTATGTTGTGAGATTTATGGGTAACCAGGCCTGTGGCATTAAAGTTGGGACGATAATGTAATTCCTCAACTTTCCTTAAAACCTTTTCCCTGGTTTCCTTGCTTACATCATGGGTGTCCCTTAAAGCCCTCGAAACCGTGGCTACCGATACTTTTAGCTCCCTTGCAATATCTTTGATGGTAGTCTGTCGCTGTTGTTTCATTTTCCGATTTTGGCAAAAAATAAACCGGCCTGGTTTTTAAAGCACATGAAGATAGCAAATACAGCAATTGCTTCACGGTTTAAAGGATGCATTTCAATTTTTCGCATTGGATTGAAATCTTGAAATGCAAAGTGCAAAGCGCTATGCTGTGATAAAAATCTCAGTGAGCAATATTGTACCGGGACTACGGTTCTGGAACGCAAAGCTCCAGGAGTCATCGGCTTGGTTACATATTGTTTCAGCAAAATTTAATCCGCTGGATATTTCTCTACATGAACAATTTGTATCTCAGCCGGGAGATGAAGCCGGCTGGCATTTGGCTGGTATATACCACAAATTCAGTGTCACTTCTTTCCATGATTAATACCCCGCTTGCAAAAAAATTGAAATACATCCTGATTTAAACAGCATGTTTTAATATTTCCCGTTCAGTATGGGTAGCTTCTATATGAGTAGATTCTTCCTCCTCGGTAGTATCAGCTTTTAGAAACCGGTAAAACGAACCGGCAATAATGAGGCAGATCACTCCCTGTGCCAACTGGCAATAACGGGCATCTATTATTTTTGAGAGCCAGCCTACAAACAGGCTGCCTAATGGTATGGTGCCCAAAGTAGCCATGGCAAAAAAACCAACCACCCGCCCCCGCATCTGCTCCGAAGAAACTGTCTGTATAATGGTATTGCATATAGGCATCACCGACATTGTACCGAAACCGCAGATAAAGCACATCACCAGGAACACAGGCAATACCTTCACAAAAGACATAATGATCAGCCCTCCACCCAGCAACAGGAGATTATAAAAAAGCAATAATTTCAGCCGGCTCCCTTTTTTTTGTGAAGCCACCAGCAGCGTGCTGATAAATGCGCCCAGCCCCGTAGCTGCAGTTATATAACCATAAATAGCTGCATCGCCTTTAAAAACATCTTTTGCAAAATAGGGTTGTAAAGTATTATAGGTAATTATCAGCAGGCTGACCAATGCGCATAACATCAATATCCTGCTGATCTCAGGTTGTTTTCGTGTATAATTTAGTCCCTCCCTGAAGTCTGTCCAGGGAGCCTTTCTTTCCGGGGGCGCCAGATACACAGGGAAGCGTATCAGGTTAAGACAAAGGATAACTGCCACAAAGCTAACGGCATTGAGCCCGAAACAAATAGTAGCGCCATATTTGGCCAGCATTATCCCGGCCAGCGCCGGACCTGCCAGCCGTGTAAAATTGTTTAAGGAAGAATTCATGGCAATGGCAGCGGGCAGATCGTCCCTGCTTTTCACCAGGTCGTTCACCATTGCCTGCCGGGCGGGTATATCGTAGGCATTGGCTATGCCGAGAATAACACTTAGCGTAAGCAGCACCCATATTTCACGATACCCGGAATAATACAGCATTGTCAGCAGCACCGCCTGCAGCGCCGAAGCAATTTGTGTTGCCATTAATATCCTGTAGCGGTCATAACGGTCTGCCGTGATACCTCCTGCCGGTGAAAGGATAAAGGAAGGAAACTGTTCCGCAAAAGTAGCCAGGCCCACCATCAACACGGAATTCGTTATAGTATATACCACCCAGATAACCGCAGTACGCTGCATCCACATTCCCAGCCGGGAGATCAGTTGCCCCGCAAAGAACAGGCTGTAGCTGCGCGAAGCAAAAACCCTGAAAGCATTCGAAAATCTCATATCTTTATTTAGACCAATTTTTATATTTAGTCTAAAAAATGTTAAAAAAATTATTGCAGACCGTCATAAAACAGTTTGCAGACCGCCGTTGTCATCTGCATGCCGTCTTCAGTACTGCCGTGAACAAAGATCTCACGGTTAATACCGCGAAGCGATGAGAGGAAAATAAAAATGATTTCATCAAGCCTGGCATTATCCAGGCGCCTGATTTCAGCATGTTCCATCGCAGCTACCAATACCTGTTGCAGCACCTGTTTTTCTTTTTGCAGGTATTTTTGATGCACCAGCTTTTTTGCTTCATTATACTTTGAAAATGCCTCCGCATCCATACCTATTTCCATAGCTTTATATAAAGACCTGCGCTTGCGGGTCATTTCAAATTTTGTTCTCGCAAAAGCAGTCAGTTGGGCTAATAATCCTTTTTTAAGGCTTACCTGCCTGATGCTCTCAAGGATAACGCCATTCATTTCCGTTTCAAGCACCGCATTAAATATCTCTTCTTTGCTTTTAAAATAATAGTACAGGGTACTTTTGCCTTTGCCTACTGCCTTTGCCACATCTTCCATAGTTACCGCGCCAAGTCCTTTCTCACGAAAGAGCTTTTGTGCCGCCTCTAAAACCTGTTCTCTGAATGTATCGCCCGCCATAGTTTATTTTCAGGCATAAAGGTAATAAATTTTTAGACCAATCTTTAGTTTTAGTCTAAAACTGTCGTATGAGTGAATGGGCAATGTGAATGCGTGAGACATGAGACGATAAACGTGAAATGCGAGAGGTTTTCACATTTGTCGTCTCACGTCTGTCGTTTGACATCCCACGTTTATCGTTTGACATCTCACGTTTATCGTCTTCCCTCTCTCTATTCCCATTAAAACTTTTGATGATTATTGCCGTAACGACTAATTTAGACCGGAAATCTTTTCAACATGCAGGAAGACATCCTTATACAAATAAGCAATAAAATAAAAGAAACCCGCAAAGCCCAGAAAAAGACCGTTCAGGAATTGGCCACTGAGGCGCAGGTAAGCAAGGGGCTTATCTCGCAAATTGAAAATAACCGTACGGTACCCTCTCTTCCCGTGCTCATGAATATTGTGCTGGCGCTGAGCATAGACCTCAAGGATTTTTTTGAGGATATCAGCCATAACCGGGAAAGCAAGCAGAAGATCATTATCAAGTCGAAAAAAGATTACCTGCCCTTTGAAAAAGAGGTTGCCAAAGGCTTTAAATACAAAAGGATACTGACGCGCAATATGGACGGAGGTCCGGTAGATACCGTGCTGCTCGAATTAAAAAAGGGGGCTAAGCGCGCCCATATGATCAAAACAGATGCCTACGAATATAAATATGTGATCCGGGGAAAAGTAGAGTACCATATTGAAAACGAGAAATATGTAATAGAAGAAGGTGATTCCCTCTTTTTTGACGGCCGGCTTCCCCATAAGCCTGCTAATATCGGCGATACTGACGCCCTTATGCTCGTGGTATATTTCTTTATCACAGAGCGGTAAGGGAGGGAAGCAATAAGAGGTAAGTGGTAAGTGATAAGATGTTTCAGATTGCAGGTTCACGTCTCACCTTTCACGTCTTACCACTTACCCCTTACCCCTTACCACTTTTTTTAACCTCCCGGTTTCGTGAAAATGTTTACATTTGCTATATTTAATTTAGTATTTATAAACATAATCACATCATGTCTTCCATCTCTGTCAAGCCTTTCAGCGCAAATGGTATTACATATGCCCCTCCGTCCAAACCTGTTGTAGTGATCTGCATAGATGGTTCGGCGGATGAATATCTTGATATCACTGCCGCCAACGGAAGGTTGCCTCATTTACAGCAAATGAGCAAAAAAGGTTATCGTGGTATGGTGCGGGGAGCGCTTCCTTCTTTCACCAACGTAAATAATGCTTCCATCGTCACTGGCGTATCGCCGGCGATACATGGCATCAGCGGCAACTTTTTTTATGATGCTGCACGCGACCAGGAAGTAATGATGAATTCATCTGAATACCTCCGCGCCGATACCATACTGGCAGCAGCGGCAAATGCAGGCAGGAAAGTGGCTGTAGTGACCGCTAAAGAAAAGCTCAGGGACATCCTATCATATAAATTAGATGGCATCGCTTTTTCAGCAGAAAAAGCAAACCTGGCGCAGAAAGCTACCCATGGCATAGATAATGTTGAACAGATCGTGGGATATCCTACGCCCGCTATATACAGCGCGGATGCCAGCCTTTTTGTACTGCGCGCAGGAGTAGCGCTGATCAAAGCGGGGCTTGCTGATTTTTTATATTTATCGCTCACGGATTATATGCAGCATACCTACGCACCTGAAGCGGAAGCATCGCTGGCTTTTTATGAAGCCATGGATACCGAGATCGGCAGGTTGGTGGAAGCCGGGGCTGTAGTAGGCGCCACTGCCGACCATGGGATGAATGCCAAGGTGAAAGCAGATGGCACTCCTAATGTGATCTTTGTGGAAGAAATACTGGAAGCGCAGTTTGGAGAAGGGTTCAGGGTGATATGCCCTATTACGGATCCTTATGTGAAGCATCATGGTGCTTTGGGCTCTTACGTGGTAGTGCACGTACAGCACAAAGAGAAGCTGCCTGAGATAAAAGAATGGCTGTCCCTGCAGCCGGGCATAACCGAAGTACATGACAGGAAAACTGCGGTTCGCCTGCTGGAGCAGCCGGAAGACCGCATAGGCGACCTGGTAGTAATGTCTGCAAGAGATGTAGTGGTTGGGCGACGCCCGAAAGATCATGATATATCGGCGCTCGACGGTACCCTTCGATCGCATGGAGGCAGGTATGAAGAGATGGTGCCCCTGATCCTTTCTCATCCGTTAAATAAAAAATATATCATGAAGGCCTGCGGGGATCCCCGCAATTTCAATGTTTTTGACTTTACCATCAATGGCGCCATTGCCGAATAACTCTCCAAACATATACTACAATGCAATATACCTCTTACGTTGCCGGCGTTCCGGTTACCGGGACTAATGTTTTTGAAGTAAAAAATCCTTATGATAACAGCATAGCAGGCACTGTTACGCTCGCCAATGCCTCTCATGCATCTGCTGCAGTGGAAGCCGCTTTAAAAGGCGGGAAAAAGCTCACCCGCTACGACAGGTTTTCTATCCTCGATAAAGCAAGACAACTCCTGGTGCAAAGAAAGGAAGCTTTTGCCCATACTATCAGCACCGAATCTGGTCTTGCCATACGTGAAGCGCTGTATGAAACCGGCAGGGCGCACGATGTGCTGATGTTTGCTGCAATGGAAAGCCTGAAAGACGACGGGCAGATCTTTTCATGTGATATTTCGCCATCAGGCAAGGCAAGAAAGATATTTACCACGCGTGAGCCGCTGTCGCTTGCATTATGCATCACCCCCTTCAACCACCCGCTCAACCAGGTAATCCATAAGCTGGCCCCCGCGCTTGCCGTAGGTACTCCCGTGATATTGAAGCCTTCGGAAAAAACACCGCTCACTGCGATCATGCTGACAGAACTGCTGTATGAAGCAGGGTTACCGCACTATATGCTTAGCACCTTACTGGGGCCCACAGCGGAAATTGCCGAGCCATTGATCAAAGATCCCCGTGTGGATATTGTATCTTTTACCGGCAGTGTGGCAGTGGGCAAAAAGATAGCGGGCATGGCAGGATATAAAAAAGTTATCCTCGAATTAGGTGGTAACGACCCGGTGATCATTATGGAAGACGCCGATATGGATCTCGCCGTATACCTTGCAGCGGAAGGCTCTTTCCGCAACAGCGGCCAACGCTGCACGGCAGTAAAGCGGATCCTCGTACACGAGAAAATTGCCGACGAATTCACTAAAAGACTGGTTGAAAAAGCAAAAGAATATACCTGCGGTGATCCCTCCGATCCTGAAACCCGCGTGGGTACCGTTATTGATGAAGCAGCAGCTATATACCTGGAAAATGTAGTAAAAAGATCCGTGGAACAGGGCGCTAGAGTATTACTGGGCGGCAACCGCAAAGGCGCTTTGATGGAACCAACCGTGATCAGCAATGTGCCGAGAAATGCCGATATGGTGGTATACGAATCCTTTGGGCCCCTGGCGCCGATACTGACGTTTAAAGATATCGATGATGCGATTGCCTTGTCTAACTCTACTGCATACGGATTATCGTCCGGTATCGTAACCAACAACATGAGCTATGCCCTCCGTTTTATCAAAGAATTGAAAGTAGGCACTGTTAATATTAACGAAGTGCCCGGGTATCGTATCGAGAGCTCTCCTTTTGGCGGTATCAAAGATTCGGGGCTTGGCATTAAAGAAGGCGTGATAGAAGCCATGAAATGCTTCACTTTTGTAAAGACATTCTCGCTGCCGTGGTGAGAGAGGGAGGTTTCAGGTTACAGGTTCGCCTGTCACATTTCACGTCCCGGGTCTTATCACTCGTAACCTGAACCTTGTGACTTGCAATCTGTAACTTGCGTGATATCACTTACCACTTATCACTTACCACTCTTAATCCCTACCCCTTAAAAGTCCGCTTCATTGCATTCAGCATGACAGGGGCACTCCAGCTACCTGGAACGATCATACGACGGATAGTATATAAAGGATCATCAGGATCCATTTTGGTTGATAGTTGAAAAGCTGCGGTAATATTTCGTTTTTTCAGCGCCGCCAAAGCATCTTTATTCCAGGCGCCGAAAGGATATGCAAAATATTTTACCGGTTTCCCGGTGATCTCTTCGAGCTGCCTGACAGACGCTGTAAGCTGTTTGTCCCAGTCGGCGTCAGTATAGTGGCGCACATCCTGGTGATTCCAGGTATGAGAGCCAATAACATTACCCTCATCAGAAAGCTTTTTCACCTGTTCTTTGGTCATGTATATAGAACGCCCTAAAGATACTGTCATTACAAAATAAACTCCTTTGAAGCCGTATTTTGCCATTTCAGATGCAGCAATATTATATTGATCCGCATCGCCGTCATCGTAAGTAAGCATAACTGGCCTGGAAGGAAGCGGCATACCTTTGGTGAGATATGCATACAGGTCATCCGGCAGGATGGTATGATAGCCACTGTCGGCCAGCAGCTTTATCTGGCTCCTGAATATTGCAGGCGGTACAATAAAATCTTTTGCGGATTTCGAATCGCCCGGTCGCCAATCCCTGATCTGGTGATAACATAACACCGGGATCTGTGCCTTTGCTAATATAGCAGGAGCATCTATCAGGGTATCAGCCAATGCCGGAGCAATTACTTTCTGACGTACTGTATCTGTTACCGGCACAGTTCCGGCTTCAACCTTACCGGTAGAAGACTGGCATGAAATTGAGAACACAGAAAGGGTGAAGGGCAAAAAAAGAAGTAGGTTTTTCATGCGTATCATAACGGTATTCACATCAGGAAAGTATAAAAAGTAAATGCAAAGCTGCATAATTTTTTGATCGGCCACGTAAGCCGGTAATGATAATTTTGTGAAAAAATAGTTATCAATGAATATAGCACTACAGGACAGGAATGCAGTAGTATGCGGGAGTTCCGGGGGAATAGGTTTAGCAGTAGCAATGGAACTGGCTACGCTCGGATGCAATTGTTTTTTGCTGGCAAGGAATGAAACGGATCTGAAGCTTGCTGTTAATATGTTACCCGGGAATGCTTCGCAGCAACACCGGTATTACGTGACAGACTTTTTTGAGCCGGAGCAGGTAAAAGAGACTATCCGGGAGATCGTTTCCGCTTATCCTATTCATATCCTTGTCAATAATTCGGGGGGACCGAAAAGCGGGCCCATAACCGGGGCTGCTCCGGAAGATTTTGAAGCAGCCTTTCGCCAGCATGTTGTCTGCAACCAGATACTTTCACAGGCAGTGCTGCCCGGTATGCAGCAGGCCGGCTATGGGAGGATCATTAATATCATATCTTCTTCCGTTAAGATCCCGATCCCGGGGTTGGGAGTATCCAATACCATACGCGGCGCTGTTGCCGCCTGGGCAAAAACCCTGTCGTATGAAACCGGGCAATACGGGATCACCGTAAATAATGTATTGCCCGGCTCTACCGGCACCAGGAGGCTTGAAAACCTTATAAAAGACATATCACGGAAAAACGGGGTGGAATTTGAAGCAACAAAAAAGTCCATGATGGAAGCCATCCCGCTCAAACGGTTTGGGCTGCCTGAAGAAATAGCGAGCGTGGTGGCATTTCTCGCATCCCCGGCAGCCTCCTATGTAAATGGGGCAAGCATTCCGGTAGACGGGGGAAGAACAGGAAGTATATAAGCTTATTATTAATAAGGAGAAGGGCTTACAGAAGTCCAGCCACCGTCCACCACGAGGCTCTGCCCGGTAATATGACGGGAACCCGGCGATATGAGAAAAAGCGCCGCATTGGCTATATCAGCTACCGTTGCCGGCCGCCCCATCGGCGTTATGCGGCTCCAGGTGCCAACATAATCCGGGTCATCCAGTGTACGCTCGGTACTTGTTGCCCCGGGAGCAATCGCGTTTACATTAATATTATGTTCAGACAATTCCACGACCAGCGTTTTGGCAAGCATCTCAAGCGCAGCTTTTGTCATGCCATACGCCGCCAGGTTTTTATGCGCCTGGTGACCGGTAACGGAAGACATGAACAATATGCTACCGCCGGATTGCTGACTGATAATGGCTTTAGCTGTAGCCTGCGCCAGAAAGAAGCTGCCGCCAAGATTAAGCTGCATCACCTGCCGCAGTGCCTCAGGCTTATAGCTCAGGAATTCTCCGAATAAAGTTATACCGGCATTGGCTACGGCAATGGTAAGCTTTCCAAACTGCCCGATAGCTTCCTGCACCATTGTATCAATAAAGAGAGGATCAGATACATCCCCGGCACATCCTTTACAGGAAAATCCCTCTCCGGAAATTGCCGCAGCTGCCTTTGCTGTCAGTGCTGCATCAATATCATTCAATATTACGCCTGCCCCCTGCCTGCAGAGCTCTTTTGCAATTTCAAAACCAATGCCCTGCCCCGCTCCTGTTACTATAGCCACCTGTCCCGTAAATCTCCCGGAATTATTATTCATGGATGTCGTTTGTTCTGCAACTTACAGTTTTTACATTTTCAACCCACTATATTTTTCACGCCATTTAAAAGAATAAAAATTTTAAAGCATCGTTTCAATATACATCAATATATTCAGGCTCAAAATCTTCAGCAGAATAAAACCACATTTAGGCGAAACGAGTACATTTACATTTTCAAAATAATGGGTTTATACAGGGAGATATAAAGATAACCAGGAATGACATTACGTAATAGAATCAGGGGGATACTGAAATCAGACTTTAACAGGCATTTTTTTGTTTTGATCTCCGGAACATCCATCTCCCAATTAGTGCCCCTGGCCGCAAGCGTGATTTTAGCGCGGATATATTCTCCTGAAGATTTTGGCATATTTGCAATATTCACATCGCTTGTTGCAATATTTACCACTGTAAACAACCTTCAGTATCAATACGCCATTCCGCTCCCTACAGAAGATAAAGACGCTGTTATCTTAACGTTTCTATCAGCAATAGCAGCAATTGGGTTTGCAATTGTTTTATTTATTATCGCCTTATTTTTTAAGACCCCCATTCTCAAACTTATCGGGGGGGAACAGCTTGGCAACTGGATATATGTAGTACCCCTGGCAGTAATATTTGTGGGAATATATACTCCTTTAAACTTTTTTGCCCTGCGGTTCAAAAAATATAAAGTAATTGCTACATCCAATATCCTCAGGTCATCATCGGGAGCCGGATTACAACTGGGTTTTGGCTTTATGGGGTTTGCCCAGGGCGGGCTTATCCTGGGAAACCTGTTTTCCTATCTTTCCGGCAATGCCGGAATGGCAAAGTTGTTTTTAAAATTCAAACATTTTTTCAAGGATGTGACCAAGGATTCGCTCCGGAGAAATGCTATCCGGTATAAAAAATTTCCTCTTTTTTCTATTTGGGGAATTTTCCTGTATAGTTTATCGGCCAATATCAATAGCTTCTTTATTTCAACCTTATATGGACTGGGACAATTAGGGCTATACTCTTACGGGACCCGTTATCTTGGTATCCCTCTAACGCTGATAGGGAATAATATGGGACAGTTATTTTACCAGGTCTGCGCCGATTGTCACAAGAAAAACCAGCCTGCTACCAAAGAATTTCTTTCCACTTTAAAAAAACTGGCAATTATCGGGTTTCCCATTTTTTTTGTATTATTCTTTACTATAGAAGATATTTCGGCATTTGCATTTGGCGAACAATGGAGAATTGCAGGATATTACTCAAAAATACTCCTTCCCTTTTTTTTTATACGCACCCTGTATGTGCCGCTTTGCCAGGTTACAAGCGCATTTGAAAAGCAGGAGTTGGACTTATGGATACACATAGCCATTTTCGCCGGCAATATAGTGTCTTTTATCATTGCTTATATCTTTCAATGCAGTATCACTGCTTTTCTGATGATATATTGTGTCATAGGGTCTGTTGTATATATTATTTTGGGTTATGTCTTATTTTTAGTCGCCTCCAGGAAAATAAAATAAAGCTTAACAGGGATGATAACTATACTAACTAACAATAACTGTATCAGGGAAAAAAAATATGTGTTTGATATCATCTTTTCCGAATTTCTCGGGCTTGATCATTCTATAGAAATTGACGATGGATTAAAAGAGCAGTTTATAGTCATTCCGGCTCCGTCTGCCCGGCTGACCTTACCGGATATTTTCTTTACAAAGGCGGAAAAGAAATGGCTGTCAGAAGAAACTCTTCCGGGTCTTCCGCTGCCGGTCTTACATATCGGTGATGATACGATGCAATGCGATGTTCCATATACCCATATTCCCGTTTTCTTTGGGGCGCCTTTTTGTAAATGGAATGATGAAAGCTCTATTGACTGCGGCATTGATATTTTCGGAAGTATTTTTTTTATGCTGAGCCGTTATGAAGAAGCAGTGATAAAAGACAGGGACAGGCAAAACAGGTTTTCCGGTTTATCCTCTGTGTGCTATAAAAGCGGGTTATTATTACGACCGGTAGTAAATGAATATCTCGAATTATTGTGGCAAATATTTTTGATGTTGGCTCCGGGACTCACAAGAAAAAAAAGGGCGCCACAAACTACGCTGACCTGTGATGTGGACTGGCCGTTTAACCCGGATAATCAAAGCTATATTAAAATGATGAAAAGCATGGCCAGTAAGATCCTAAAGCTGGGAGAGGTAAAAAAAGCTGTGGAAATCTTTAAAGAAAACATCAGGGTAAGACGCAGGGGGTGGAAAGCAGATTCATTCAATACTTTTGATTACCTGATGACGCTGGCAGAACAGCATTCCATTACAATGGTGTTTTACTTTATCTGCGATCACTCCGCAGGAGCCATTGACGGCAATTATGCTGTAAGCGACCCTTTGATAAAAGGATTGATGCAGGAAATACACGGTAGGGGCCACCGGATCGGGCTTCATACAAGCTACAATACCTACCTTGATGCTACACAGATTAATAAAGAAGCAGGCATCCTGAGAAATACATTGAAAGAGCTGAACATACACCAGGAGGAGCTGGGCGCAAGGCAACATTACCTGAGATACCAGACTCCGGATACCATTATATACCTCAACAATGCAGGCCTAGACTATGACTCCACTTTGTTGTACGCTGATCATGCCGGGTTCAGAACAGGATCCTGCTATGAATTTTCAATGTATGACCTGCATAACCGTGCAAAACTGAAAATCAGGGAGCGCCCGCTTATTGCTATGGAGCATACCATTATTTCCAAAGAAACTATGGGACTGGGATATTCAGAAGCATCCCTTGACATGTTCAGGCATCTCAGGCAACAATGTCATCTTTATAATGGGAATTTCATATTGCTGTGGCACAATTCCTTTTTTAAAAACAAGGAAGATAAAAAACTGCTGGAAGCCGTTTTATCATAACTAAATACTCGTGCATTAGCAGCATGCTGCTGCTGTCAATGAGAGTCTCTCGTAACCTCACTGCCTGAAGCCCCCCTGAGAAAATCAAAATCAGCACCCTGGTGAGCCTGCTGCACATGATCAATATAGAGACTTACATAGCCTCTTGCATAAATATTTTGTGACAGCGCTTTTTGTTGTTTCCGTTTTTCCAGCACTTCGCCGGCAATCTCTACATGCAGCAAACGCTGCTCCACATCTAATGTAATAATGTCGCCATCTTCTATTACCGACAGGGTACCGCCCGCGGCCGCTTCGGGGGAAACATGCAGTACAACAGTACCGAAACCGGTACCGCTCATGCGCCCGTCGGATATGCGCACCATATCTGTAACTCCTTTTTCCAACAGCTTTTTGGGCAGCCCCATATTTCCTACTTCCGGCATACCGGGATATCCTTTCGGCCCAACGTTTTTCAACACCATTACACTGTTTTCATCCACATCAAGATCTGGATCATCAATACGTTTTTTATAGTCTTCTATATCTTCAAATACGATTGCCCTGCCTGTATGTTTTAAAAGATGGCTGCTGGCGGCAGAGGGCTTGAGCACCGCGCCTTCTTCACAAATATTTCCTTTCAGCACCACAATGCCGGAGATGGTATTGAACGGCGCTTCTGCAGTAGCAATGACTTCCCTGTTGAAGCATTCCGCCGGCGCATAATTTTCGGAAATGGTTTTACCATTCACCGTGATACAATCCCTGTGCAGGAATGCATCTATCTCTTTCATTACCGCAGGTAAGCCTCCTGCATAATACAGGTCTTCCATAAAATGCACTCCCGATGGCTGCAGGTTGGCAATAAGCGGTATATCCTGTGAAAACTTATCAAAGTCGGTAATAGAAAGGTCTACTCCTATCCTCCCGGCGATAGCTAAAAGGTGCAAAACAAAATTGGTAGAGCCGCCAATAGCCGCATTCACTTTAATGGCATTTTCAAAAGCCTTGCGTGTAAGAATATCGGAAGGACGGAGGTTTTCTTTTACCATCTCCACAATACGCCTGCCCGACAGTTGTGCAAGCACTTTGCGGCGCGCATCTGGCGCAGGTATGGCTGCATTCTCAGGCAATGATAACCCCAGCGACTCCACCATACATGCCATGGTGGACGCAGTACCCATTACGGCACAATGCCCGCGGCTCCTGCCCATACAGGCTTCTGTAACAACCAGCTCTTCGTTGGTCATTTTACCGGCGCGTACCGCCTCACTGAAACGCCATATATCACTTGTGCCAATATTTGTTCCCCTGTATTTGCCTGTAAGCATGGAACCGCCTGAGACTACGATAGCGGGAATATTTACGCTGCAGGCACCCATTACCAATGCCGGTGTGGTTTTGTCGCATCCGCAAAGCAGCACCACCCCATCCATAGGATTCGCCCTTATGGATTCTTCCACGTCCATGCTTACCAGGTTACGGTAAAGCATAGCCGTAGGCTTGATCAGCGTTTCGCCCAGCGACATTACCGGAAATTCCACAGGGAAACCTCCGGCTTCGGAAATGCCTCTTTTTACAGATTCCGCCAGCTCCCTGAAATGAGCATTGCAGGGTGTAAGCTCCGACCATGTATTACAAATGCCAATAACGGGCCTGCCATCAAATTCATAAGAAGGGATCCCCTGGTTTTTCATCCAGGCGCGGTATATGAATCCATCTTTGCCTGTCTTACCAAACCAGTTGCTGCTGCGGAATTTCTTGTCCATGCTGCTAAAGGTAGGCAAATTTGAAATTTGAGATCTCAAATTTCAAATTCCTTCATTACTTCTGTTATAGCTTCAAGTAGCGCTTTTACATCATCCGGGAAGATCTGGCCTATATTTCCTATCCTGAAGGCGTCTGCTTTACTGAGCTTGCCGGGATATATTACAAATCCCCGGTCATTAAGCTTACGGTAAAACTCATCGAACCTGAAATTGGGTGAATCGGGATATAAAAAAGAAGTGATAATATGTCCCTGGATCTCCGGTTGCAGATATTGTTTAAAGCCCAGCCGGCGCATTCCTTCATCAAGGATCTTCTTATTGGTCTTATACCGTTGCTCGCGGGCTGCAACACCTCCTTCAAGCGCTAATTCCTGCATAGCCTGCTGAAAAGCCATGATGCTCAAGGTAGGCGGGGTAAAACGGAATTGCCCACTGGCTTCCAGCCCGGCCCACTGGTCATACAGATCAAGGCTGAGGCTTCTCGCCTGCCCTTTTGCTTTTTCAAGCGAAGCTCTTTTACATAATGCAAAAGCGAAGCCCGGAACGCCTTCAATGCATTTATTGGAAGAGGATACAAGAAAATCAATATGCAGCGCAGCCATATCCATTACCACACCACCAAAGCTGCTCATAGCATCCACAATATATACTGCCCCGTATTTTTTACAAACCTCTCCTACCGCTTCAACAGGGTTGAATAATCCTGTGGTGGTTTCACTGTGTATGCATGCAACATGGGTAATGTCTTTATTGGCTGACAGGAATTTTTCAACTGCTTCAGGAGCTACAATAGTATCTTCATCAAAGCGAAGCACCTCATGGTTCAGGCGGTGTATCTTAGCCATTTTGGCAATACGCTCTCCGTACGCCCCGTTAGCGAGCACCAGCAGTTTGTCTTTTTCACCAATCACGCTACTGATCACACTTTCCACCCCAAAAGTACCGGAGCCCTGTATGATCACACATTCATATCCTTCTTCTTTTGAAACATGCGCCAGCCGGAGCAGCCCGCTCCTGATATCCTTTACCGCATTTATAAAGGCAAAATCCCTTGAGCCCATATCTTTCAGCATGGCTTCTTTTACGGTAAGAGAGGTAGACAAAGGACCTGGAGTAAACAATAACGGTTGACGAGACATATTTTGCCGGTTTTATTATTTAGAATTTATGCACTTTGAAGGGATGCCGTGTCAATATGCTGCGCTTTGATCCGGCGGGAATGCCTATAAAAAAATATACATGCGCCCGCAAGCAGCAGCAGCGACAGCACAGATTGCAGGTAAGTGAAATCAATCATTACCTGCGACCATTTCAGGTCTTTCATGAAAAATTCTTTGTACAGCATCAGGATCACGCTGCCGGAATAGCCGATCGAATCACAGATATACACAAAAAAACCTGCATTTGCTTTTATCCTGTAAAAAGCGATCATCCGTTCAAACAATGCTATCTGCATGGGCATATAGGCAAGGAAAAGCCCCGTTCCTAAAAGCAGCATCCACATAAAAGGAGAAATGATATGCCGCTGGAAAAGCAACGTAGCGCCTCCGCTGATAATGAACCCAAGCGCTAATATCCCGTTGACAGCCCAGAATCCTTTCCAATTATTTTTTATGGCAGATAAACTGCCAATGACAGCTAAAACTATTACGCTTACAATGGCTTCCGTTTGGGTAAATACATTTTTATTCCACGACGGATCAATTTCCTGCCATATTTCTACTGCGAAATTGTCCCTGAAATCGCGGAGTGTGGCAAGAAATGTATAAAGAATAACAAATGCGATCACACCCATGCCGTATTTCCTGAAAACATTTTTTTTATCTTCATTCGTCATAGGCAGCCTTGGAGCGCGGGAACGGATATCATCCTCGCTGGGGGCAGGAATAACGGAAAGCATCCACACAAATAAAAAGAACAAAGGAAGGAACAGCAGTCCCATTACAAAGGGCATCCAAAACTCTGAAATGTTTGGAAAAAAGCCATGCACATCAAAATAAATGGTCTTTAACATGCCCGAAGAAACAATAAGGCTTATGCTCAGTCCTATTGCAAGGATCTCGGTAAATCTTCTGCCTTCCAGATAGCTGAACACAATGCCCCATATCATGCCCAGTGGCAACCCGTTAAGGAAAAGGCATACAAAATTATAAGGATGGGGCACCAGGCCAAAAAGCAGCAATGCTATCTCGGCAAAGAGGATCAACCCTATGATCAGTTGTGTGCGGCTGGCAGCTTTTAATTCTGAAATTACTTTTATCCCGATAAATTTAGACAGCATATATCCAAATACCTGGGAGATGATCAGTACTATTTTGTAATTGAGTCCCCACAAGGTAAGTCCTTCATAAATACCTGCATTGAAGGGCTTCCGGAAAGCATACATGCAAAAATAAGTGCCGAAGGCGGCGACCATGCACCAAACGATAAAAAAAGACTTTGACGTGCCGAGAAGATGTTTTAATGATTTCATGTAGTGTACTTTTTAGCTGCTCATATCTTCAAAGGCGCCTATCAAAAAGTTATATAATTATTAAACTTTGTTTAGCCTTTGTAAATATATAAAATTCTTTCAAATTCTGCTTTTCGAAAAAAAATTACCGCGATACGTGGTAATTTTGCGTATGCATTATTCTACCAAACTTTCCGTAAACATAAATAAAATAGCTACGCTTCGTAACAGCAGAGGAGGAAACAACCCGGATGTACTCAAATCTGCAACCGATATTCAGCGCTTTGGCGCCGACGGCATTACCGTGCATCCCCGTCCGGATGAACGTCATATCCGCTATGCGGATGTGCGTGCCTTAAAAAAACTTATCACTACGGAGTTCAATATTGAAGGCAATTGCCGGGAACAAAAATTTATTGACCTCGTGCTGGAGACCCGCCCGGATCAGGTTACTTTGGTGCCTGATGCATTAGGCCAGGTGACCAGCGATCATGGCTGGGACACCCTGAAACATAAAGATTATTTAACAGAGATGATAAAGCTGTTCAAATCTGCCGGCATCAGGGTTTCCATCTTTGTTGATCCTGATGTAACAATGGTGGAAGGCGCTGCCGCTACAGGCGCCGACAGGATTGAGCTTTATACCGAGGGATACGCCAGGTTGTTCCACGAAGATAAGTCAAGCGCTATCGGACCGTACATTGCCGCATCCCGTAAAGCAAAAGAGCTGGGGCTGGGGCTTAATGCCGGGCATGATCTTGACTTGCAGAACCTCTCCTTCTTTAAGGAACAGATACCATGGACGGATGAAGTATCTATCGGGCATGCATTGATCTGTGATGCATTATATCTCGGTCTTGAAAACACGGTGCAATTATATAAGCGACAGCTGTTATAACCCCATGGCATGAATATTGTTTCACTAATCATCAAAACATTACAATTATGAAAAAAATCTTAGCGCTTCCATTGCTTGCAGCAGCAGTACTTTTCGCCGGCGTTGCCGGTGCGCAAAATAAACCGGTCAGCCCTCCGGCTACTGCTTCTGAAAAAATTGAGAGCGGTGCAACCATCACTATCAACTATAGCCAGCCTTCCGTTAAAGGACGCAGTATCGGGAAAAACCTGGAACCTCTACCCGGAAAAGTATGGCGCACCGGAGCTAACGAAGCCACTGTTTTTCAAACAGACAAGGATATTACCGTACAGGGACAACCGCTTGCTGCCGGAAAATACGGGTTGTTTACACTGGTGAGTGATAACGGGGAGTGGACAGTAATATTTAATAAAACCTGGAAACAGTGGGGCGCTTTCAATTATAAAGAAAGTGATGATGTGCTCCGGGTAAAGGCGACTACGGCAAAAGCGCCATCCTTTACAGAGACATTTACTATAAAAATTGACAAGAGCGGTACAGTAAGCCTGTTGTGGGGCGATACTGAAACTGACTTCACGGTAAAATAATGTTTGGATTGGCGGCTTAAGTATTTCAATATAAAATTGTAAAGGGAATTGATGATCATCAGTTCCCTTTTTTATTAATATCCTGTTACGGCATTGCTGCCCGGCGACTGATTTTGCCTCTTCAAAGAATCCCTTATCTCCTTTACTGAGAAGAACAGCAACTTTGTATTGCTTTTTCATAAAACACTAAAATGATCACAATGAAAAACAATATAATAGCATCGGCAATCGCTGCATTTTTTGCAATGGCAGCATTGACAGCCTGCAGCAGCAGCAAAAATATGACACAAGCGATACCGGCAGTTCCAACAGAAGGTGACAACATGATCACTTACCAGGATTTTTATGACGGATTATCTCCTTACGGTACATGGATTGATTATCCCGGCTACGGGCACGTGTGGAGTCCCAGGCTTGGTGCGGACTTCAGACCCTATGCTACCAACGGGCACTGGCTGTATTCAAATGAAGGCTGGGCATGGGCATCAGATTATGGCTGGGGCTGGGCGCCTTTCCACTACGGAAGATGGATATATGACGACACCTATGGCTGGTTGTGGATACCGGGATATGAATGGTCTCCCGCCTGGGTAACATGGGGATATGTTGATAACTATTATTGCTGGGCGCCTTTGATGCCGGGGGTAAACGTTGGAGTGGCTTTTGGCAGTTGGATACCCCATCCTATTTACTGGAATGTAGTGGAAAGATCTCATATATATGATCATAATATCGGCACATTGCTGCAACGGCCTGAAGTAGTAAATAATATTCAAAATCATATTACCGTGATCAACAACTTCAGTAATACGGCTATACATAACCAGTTTTATTCAAGAGGACCGCAGGTAAATGAAGTGGAAAAATATACCAACCGGCAGATTGTTATAACCCCGCTTCACAATGTGCCCAACAGCACACTTGCCAAACAGGAAAACAACCGGCTGAATGTATACAGACCACAGGTGCAGCATGCACAACCCCGTGAGTTTCGCAGGATTGATAATGCAACAACCCTACACCCGGTGCAATCCGCGGGAGAAAATCCTGTGGGGCAGCGCAAAGAGCAAATGGACAATATAAACCGCTTACCGGTACATACAGTGCCGGCCGGGGCTTTGGGGGGCTTTAGAAGAGATAACAGAAGGCGCTAAGATCGCTGACAATAAAAAACAGGGGATAAGTATATCAGCTTATCCCCTGTTTTTTATTGTAAACACATCCTGTTTTACTGCCAGCCTTCAGGCTGTGTCAGCTTATCATTCAGCACGGTTTGTTCAAGAGGTATGGGGAAGTAATAATATTTCGGGTCAACAAAATTACGGGGCTGCACTACGTCTTTAGTGAACATTACATGACCTGATGTTCCGCCAGACAAAATAAAATTTCCATCGGAAAGATAGTATTTTACAATTTTTGATTTTACATCTGCCGGCAATCCCGCTATCGGGCTCTCATCATCTTTGGATTGAAGAATTGCGATATCAGCAACGCCATCGCCGGTCACGTCTATCCCGCCGAGGGCAGGTACATACATACCGCCGGGGCTTTGCGCCAGCAGTGCACCTGCTTTCCAACGGTACAGGTCGTCCAGGCGGAATCCTTCGCAGGCCAGCTCAACCCTGCGTTCGCGGCGTATTTCAAGAATAACGCCCTGGTTAGCACCGGCAACCAATGGGAATTTAGCAGCCAGGTAGGCATCAGGCGCCGCGTTTGCCGACGCCATATTCAATGCAGGCATTCCTACGCGGGCGCGGATCCTGTTCATGGTCGCATCCACATCACCCTGGGTAAGGGTTCCTAATTCTGCTTTAGCTTCCGCATTGATCAATAACACCTCGGCATACCTGAAAATAGGAAGATCAGTATAATTAAGCTCCCAGCCGCCTCTCAATGAAGGATCGCGGGGATAGAATTTCACCTGCAGGTAACCTCCGAAATCAGGACGGGTGATATAGGGATTGCCGTTAGGATCTGTTTTAAAGCCCGGCGGCATGACTGTTTCTGCCAAACGGGGGTCACGATTGGTGAACATCTCCACAAAACCCTTTTTATCATGATTTGCCTGGGAAGTGAACGGTGTGCCATCCTTCATTAAAAACTCATCTGCCAGGCTTGAGCTTAAAGCCCACTGCCAGTCCAATACCACATGCGTATTGTTGGCCACACCCTGCTTCTGGTCATTTTTCTGAAGGAAGATCACTTCTTTATTCCCGGAAAGATTATTGCTCGAAAAAAGCGCCCTGTAGCCTTCCGGTCCCGAGCCTGAAATTTCAAAACCGCCGTTATCCATGATCTCCTGGGAAGCAGATGCTGCACGTTGAAGAAAGGTTTGAGCAGAAGACCCGAGCCCCAGCTCATTATGATATTTGCGGTAAGTGCCTTCATGCAGCGCCACGCGCGCCAGCAGGGTAAGCGCCGCCCACCGGGTTACATAAGTGTTTGCGGGGTTGGCATTAGCCGGGTATCCGTTTTTTACATTAGCAGCGGCATATTCCAGGTCGGCCATAATAGAATCCACTACTGCAGCGCGGGGATCTTTGGGTTTATACAACATATCATCTTCCTTGTTGCCCAGCGCATGTGAATACCAGGGCACATCGCCATACCTTTTTACCATATTAAAATAAAAATTGGCCCTGAAAAATCTTGCCACACCAATATAATGGTTGATGGCTTCCTGATCGCCCGTGGTTTTGCCCACGTTATCGAGCATGTAATTGATGTTGCGCAAAACAGCCCATGTATCTTTCTGATCCCATCCGCCTACGGTTCCCGGCGTAATGCTTCCGCGAAGAAGATTGTCCACTTCACTGCCTCCGGTATAAATGGAAATATTATCCGAGAACTTATCGAGAGTAAAATAATTATCACGCAGCTTATAATATACATCTGCCCACGTGGCGCCCAGTTGCTGAAGATACAAACCGTTGGTATAGGTTTGCAGGTCAGCAGGGGTATTAAAAAAATCTGCATTGGTGATCGCTGAAGACGGTGTACGTTGTAAATAATCTTTTGTACACGAAACGCCTAATATCACGGATGCTAAAAATATATATGAAACTCGTTTCATTGTAAAAGGTTTAGTGCATTAAAAATTCAGGTTCAGACCAAAAGAATAGGTACGCTGAAACGGATAAGCGGCCTGAGGCCTGTTGCCATCACCCAGCGACTCCGGATCAAGCTTTACCTTGATGTGGGAAATCTCAAAAATATTTTCTGCACTGAAATAGAAGCGTACCTTATCCAGCTTTAACCTGTTCAATACAGACTGAGGCAGGGTATAACCCAGTGTAATATTCTTTACCCGCATATAAGCGCCGTTTTGCAGGTAACGTTTGTTGGGGATGCCCAGTTGCTGGTAATTATCTTCGGCAGAGTAAGCACGAACCGCCGGGAAATAGGCATCAGGGTTGTCCGGGGTCCAGTGATCCAGATTCTGTACGGTGGGATTGGTCCACGGCTGCGCATATACGCCCCAGAAATAAATATTGGAAGCGCCGGGATACCAGTCTCTCTTACCAATGCCCTGCATAAAGATGCGCAGGTCAAAGCCTCTCCAGCCACCTGAAAGGTCTATACTGTAAGGCAGGCGCGGGCTTTTATTCCCTATTATGTACATATCACCCGGATCATCCACGGTTTTGCTGCCCATATCCACTTTCCCGTCTTTATTGCGGTCTGCGAATATGGGGTCACCGCCATAAAACTTATACGACTGGTCATCAGTTCCCATAGCGGTTTGATTGGGATGGTTGGCCACATCGGCGTCATCTTTAAAGAAGCCGGTAATATCAGCTCCCCATATTTCACCGATCTCTCTTCCTACATAATACCTGCTGAAATCGCCGCCCAGCGATTTGGTGGGATTATCATAGCGGGTGATCCGGGAACGATTGTCGGCGAGTGTAAAGGCGAGGTTGTACCAGAACGGCGATCCGGCCAAGGTTCCTTTGTCCCTCCAGTTCAGGCGCAGTTCCCAGCCTTTGGTTTTAAGGTCGCCGCTGTTTTCCGTAGGCACATCCGCGCCATATACGGCAGGAAGCTGCTTACCCGGGATCAGCATGTCTTTGGTATAGCGGGTATATTTATCAAAATTCACGCCCAGCCTGTTTTCAAGAAGAGAAAGATCTACGCCAAAATTCACGGTAGAAATATTTTCCCAGCTGAAATTATCTGATACGGGTTTGGGACTGCCTACGGTAGTTGGCCTGTCGGAACCTAATATGATATTGCCTATCCCTTTAGGTAAAAGCGGCAGGTAAGGATAAGCATCGAAATAAGGATAAGTGTTATTATAAGCAAATGTCTGGTTACCCAGGCTTCCATACGACGCCCTAACCTTGAACAGGTTGAGTGAAAGCGCCTTCTTAATGTCTTTGAAGAACGCCTCATCAGACACTACCCATCCTGCAGACGCAGAAGGGAAGAAACCCCACCTGTTGCCTGAAGGGAAACGGGAGGAGCCGTCATAACGACCGTTCAATTCCAGCAGGTACTTTTCCTGATAATTATATGCCAGGCGGTAGAAAAGCCCCTGCACGGCCCAGTCTTTTACCAGCTCGGTTTCCGTCATTGTACCGGTGCTCAGGTCAATGGAAGGTAAGGAAGCAGATATCAGCCCGTCTTTCCTGGCGGAAAAATAAGCGTAATTATTATACTCACTGTTGAATCCTACCAATGCCTGGAGGAAATGATCTCCGAGGTCTTTATGAAAATCGGTATATACATTGTATACATTATACTGCGCGGTAGCGTTTTCGTTCTTGGCCCAGGTGTTGGAGAAAGTGTATTGCGCCGGGGTGTTAGGCCCTGTTTTATAGGGCACCGGGATATCATAAGAACGTATAAGATCAGAACCGCGCCGGAAAGTAGCTTCGGCATTGAAATCCCATACATCCTTTATCAAAGCAGCTTTTGCAGAAAAAGTGGTTACATATTCATTCAGCTTATCCCTGCGTCTTCCGCCCTCCTGCAATGCTCCCAGTACAGGCGCCCCTGCCCTGGTCCAGCTCCCGTCGGGGTTTTTAGGCACATCCAGCGAATTGGTACGGTTTACATTCCAGAAGAAATCGCCGTCAAGAAATACAGGCGCTTCATAGTCTGTGCTGGTAAGCTGTGTATTATTGGAGATCTTCAGCCAGTTGGTCACCTCAAAATCTACCTTGCCTCTTACGTTATAACGCTTATATACATCATTACCATATCTCAGCAATCCATCCTGCTGATAGTAATCGCCCGATAAATAGTAGCTCAGCTTATCTGTACGTTTGGAAATACTGATATTGGTATTATAAGTAGGCGCTGATTTATTATAAGCTTCTTTGATCCAGTTGGTAGCGCCGGTGTATACGTAGTTGTTGCTGTTATTAGGATCAAGGGTTACCGCCGGAAGAGAAGGGTCTTCAGAACGCTGTTTTGCATAATCGCGTACCGCATCGGGATACAAATTATACAAAGGCTTTCCGGCTTCATTTTTTATATCCATTACCTCATAAGGGTCTGTAATATAATCCGGCATTTTGCCGATAGTGCGGTAACCCACCATTCCATTTACGGCAACATTTAATTTATTGCCCTTGGCTTTTTTAGTGGTGATCAGCACTACGCCGAAAGAAGCGCGTGCCCCGTAAATTGCAGCAGCTGCGGCATCTTTCAATACCGAAACGGTTTCAATATCATTGGGATTGATGCGTGCCACTTCATCCATGGAGTATGGCACATTGTCCACAATGATAAGGGGATCGCCGCCATTGATGCTTGTAAAACCGCGGATATTAAAGGCCGGGTTGGTGGTAGCTCTTCCATTGGACGTAGTGATGTTCAGGTTGGGGATCAGCCCCTGCAACCCTGATCCTACATTAGCTATTGGCCTGCTTTCCAGTTGTTTTGCGGTAACCATATCCACTGCGCCCGTAAGGTTCACTTTTTTCTGAACGCCAAAACCTACGATCACTACTTCATCAAGATTTTTGTCGCCGGGTACCAGTTGGATACTGATCGTTTCATCTTTTTTTACGGTATACTCCTGTGTGATATACCCGATGAAAGATATTTCCAGCACGCTGTTCTCAGGCACTTCAACAGAAAAATTCCCGTTGGCGTCTGTGGACACTCCGGCAGTACTCCCTTTGACGCGGATGCTTACTCCCTGCAGCGGCTGTCCCTTTTCATCGGTAATCTTACCCCTTACCGTCTGGCTGCTGATCTCCTTTGCGGCAGTGCTTACCACAATAAGGTTATCATTGAGAATGCGGTACCGTAATGAAGTATTGATAAGTGCCCGGTTCAACACCGACTGTATGGAAGCCTTTGTAACATCCAGGTCAACTTTTGTATTTTTAGGAAGCTGCCCGTCTTCATATAAAAAACGGTAAGTGGTTTGCTTCTGTATCATATTGAACAGTTTTTTCAGCTCAACATTTTTTACAGAAATGCTTATATCACTCTGCCCAAAACCGTTTGCGGAAGCCTGGAGACATACTACAATTAAGAAGATTGCAGTTAATTTCATGATAATAAGCAGTTTGAGAAATTTTGGATAAGTATCCCCTCCTGATTGGGATACAATCAGTTTTTTCATAATTTTACTTTCTTAAGTTTTAAAAATAGGTAGGAGCTATCCCGCGAGGAAACCTCTACCGTTTTTACGCTAAGTACTAAAAGGGAGATGTGACCGCATCTCTCTTTTTAATTGAAATAAGTGATAGTTATATTATACCATACGCAATGCAGGTTTAGGGTTATTTAATATATACCGTACGATCTTTTATTTCAAAATGAAAATCATTGATAAGCTGGAGTGCCTGCAGTGCGGTTGTAATATCTTCTTTCTCAAATGCGCCTGAAAAACTTTTTACCGCCAGTGCATTGTTCTCAAGGATGATCTTCACGTTATACCACTTTTCCATTTTACTGATAACCTCGGCAAACACTTCATTGTCAAACACCAGCCTGTTTTGCACCCAGGAAATTTCAGGTATGATATTAAAGCGACTCTCCTTTAGCTGTTCTATATGATACAGGTTTTTATTTGCCGTAGTGCTCACTCGCACAGGAGCTTTTTTAGATATGCCGGCAGCAGCAATTATGCTATCCGGTTCAGGCACATCCACCACTATTTTCTCATTGGGCTTCAGCAGTATCTTTCTTTCAGGATCGGCGTTGGTGGTGAGCTCCACAGCTCCGCGGATAAGAGAGGTTTCCACCTGCCGGCTTTCCGGGTAGCTTCTTACATTAAAAGCAGTGCCTTTCACCCGGATATTTACGTTTTTGGCATGTACGGTCATCGGCACTTCCGCATTATGCGCCACGTCAAAAAAAGCTTCGCCGGTAAGAGTTACCTCTCTTTGGGTTTGTCCGAAATCTGCATTATAGGTGATGCGGCTGTCACTGTTCAGCCAGACAACAGTACCATCGGGCAACACGGTTTTAGACCGGGTGCCGGGCATCGTATTCATTTCGTTGGTGTTGGTTGCAGTCCCGGCAAGCTGCTTTTCCTGTTTATCGTGCTGCAGAAAGTATATGCAGGTCACTGTGATGAGCACAAGGCTTGCCGCGATAGCGATCCATTTTTTATATACCGCAGATACTGGCTGTGCAGGTTCATCAGGGATAATATTATTCCCGGAATTTTCCGGGAACGCTTCGGCAAGTTTAGATTGAAGCCTGCCCCAGGAAGCGGCTTTCTGCTCACCGCCCCGCTGTTGCAGCGGCGGATGTTCAAAAAAACCGGTATACAATTCCGCTTTATAGGCCATTTCCGGATCATCGTTCAGCAACTGCTGCAATTCCCGCAGTTCCTCCAGGCTTGCTTCACCTGAAAGCTTTCTTGAGATCAAATGCCAGATATGGTTATCCATCATGTATAAATACTATAAGGATTATACTAAGGAACCGGGAACAAACAAAATCCCCTAAAGGGTTCCCAAAAAAAATCAGGAATTATTTTTTCAGCAGGAACGAAAGCGATTGCATGATCTTTTTTGCAGCTATAGCCATCTGGGCGTCTATGGTTTTAACGGAGATATTCAGTATCTGTGCTATTTCCCTGTATTTTAACCCGTCTTCCCTCACCAGTTTAAAGATCAGCCTGCACCTGGGAGGAAGATTTTCTATGGCTTCCTGTATATATTTCAGCATTTCTTTCGATACCATCATTTCCTCGGGACTTCTTGACGTAGCGGCTACTTTCTCAAGATGAAGATCGTTCAGGTTAAAGTCTGCCAGTTGCTTATTGCGGGTAAGATGCTTTATGCAAAGATTCTTTACAGAAACATAGAGGTATACTTTCAGGTTTTCTATCTCCGGCAAACGGCTCCGGTTACGCCAGAGATTTATAAAGGCATCGGATACGATTTCTTCGGCTACTGCTTCATCCTTCACAAAACAAACAGCAAGATTGAACAATGCATCATTGAAATGAAAAAACAATTTTTCATACGCGGCCTCATCGTTGAATAATGCCACGCGTTCGGTCCAATATTGTAACTGCAGCTCGTCTTGCATCGGGCGACAAATTACTATTTTTCCTGAAACCGCAAAAAGCGCCGGCGCATTTCAATGCTTTACTCCCTCCATAATCTGCCCACAATTAAAACCTCAGGTGGCGGACAGTAAGCCCGTTATTGATCAGTTGCTTCAGTGAGTCAATGCCTATTCTTATATGATTTTCCACATATTTTGCCGTGACGCTTTTATCGCTGGAAGCTGTTTTGACGCCCTCCGGTATCATAGGCTGATCGCTTACCAGCAAAAGAGCGCCTGTAGGGATCTTATTATAAAAACCAACGGAAAAAATAGTAGCAGTCTCCATGTCAATCGCATAAGCCCTTATCTTTTGCAGGTATTCTTTAAACGATTCATCATGCTCCCAAACTCTTCTGTTGGTAGTGTATACTGTTCCTGTCCAGTAATCTACCTTGTAATCCCGTATGGTGGTTGACGTTGCTTTCTGAAGTGCGAAAGCGGGAAGCGCCGGCACTTCAACGGGAAAATAATCGTTGGAAGTACCTTCTCCTCTTATCGCAGCTATAGGAAGGATAAGATCCCCTATTTTATTTCTTTTCTTAAGCCCGCCGCATTTGCCGAGAAACAGAACAGCTTTGGGCTCCACCGCAGTAAGCAGGTCCATGATAGTCGCAGCGCCGGGACTTCCCATTCCAAAATTAATAATGGTGATCCCATCGGCAGTAGCGCATGGCATAGGCTTGTCTTTTCCCACAACAGGAACCTTATGCCATTTTGCAAACAGATCCACATAGTGGCTGAAATTGGTAAGCAAAATGTATTTACCAAAATTCTTCAGCTTTTCTCCTGTATACCGCGGCAGCCAGTTCTGAACAATATCTTCTTTCGTATGCATACAATGGGCGTATTTCAATTTTTCGCAGGCAGGTGGCGACACCAATGCTATTAAAACAAGGCGAATAATTACCAAAGCTGGTAAAAATCGCCATATTTTGTTTTGTAAAATATAAAGTATGTCAAAAGTATCAAAATCTTCAGGAGAACGCAATAGCGGAATCTCTAAAAAAAATCTTTCCCTTTGTTGATGCTGCCTTAATAAAAAACGAGTACTTCAGCCGTGAGGAGGACTTTACCCGTAACAATAAACTGGATTTTTCATCCGTTGTTCTGAAGGCCCTTCATGGGTTTACCGATTTTGTGAGGTACGAGCTATCTGCATTTTTACCCCTGCTTAACTGTAAACCCGTAACCGGGTGCTTTCTCAATAGCCCGGTACAAGATCAAACCATCGTTTTTTGAAGAGCTGTGCAGTAAGGCAATACATGAGCTACGCCGGGTATTACCCCAAAATACTGAAAAGGTTATCGGCTCTATGCCGGCGATGATACTACCATAAGCCTGCCGGTCAGCAAAAACACTGTTGAGCACTTTGGCATTTTTGCCCAAACAGCCGCTGGCACAAAAACGATAATAGCCAATGCATGTATGATATACGATGTGCTGAGCAATTATGTAGTAGATGCCAAAATGGGCACTACGGAAAAATCAGAATTTACACTTATCCATGACATGCTCGACAACAAATGCTTTAACTACAATAGTATCCTGATACTGGACAGAGGCTTTTCTAAGTTCTACTTCTTTATTTTCATTAGCCACCCAACCACACATATTGGACACCCATTGCTAACATCCAGATGGTCTTTGGCCTGATTAACTGCTATAGTCTCTTATTAATAGCATTGGTATCGCCACCTGCCTGCGAAAAAATGAACTACATCGGTAGTATTATATCAAATTTGCGTACCTTAATTAAAGATGCTTCCAAAACACCCGATAATATTCTACATTTGCCAATTGGCAACAACAAAATGTATATTAAATTAAATTTTAGTATAAAGTAATCATCTGAACATAACACATGGCAAGAACAATAGGGATAGCCAATCAAAAAGGTGGAGTAGGAAAAACAACAACTGCCATTAACCTGGCCGCAAGCTTTGCCGTACTTGAAAAGAAGACATTGCTGGTAGATGCCGATCCCCAGGCCAACAGCACTACCGGAACGGGGTTTGACCTGCATAACATCCAGAAAAGTCTGTATGACTGTATGGTAAATGATACTCCGGCACGGGAAGTCATCTTAAAATCAGAGATCCCCCATCTGGATGTAATGCCCTCGCATATTGACCTGGTAGGCGCTGAAATTGAAATGATCAATTACCCCAACAGGGAAAATGTTTTGAAATATATCCTGGAGCCGGTAAAAAGCGATTATGATTTCATTGTAATTGACTGTTCCCCTTCGCTGGGGCTTATTACGGTAAATGCCCTTACCGCGGCAGACAGCGTAGTGGTGCCTGTACAGACCGAGTTCTTTGCCCTGGAAGGATTGGGCAAGCTGCTGAATACCATTAAAATCGTACAAAGCAGGCTTAACCCGGAACTGGTGATCGAAGGTATTCTCATGACCATGTATGACGGGCGCCTGCGCCTTTGTAACCAGGTGGTAAATGAAGTAAGGCAGCATTTTGAAGAAATGGTATTCGACACCATCATACACCGTAATACCCGGCTGAGCGAGGCGCCCAGCGTAGGAAAACCTGCTATATTATACGATGCAGAAAGCAAGGGCTCCATTAATTACCTCAATCTTGCAAAGGAAATACTGCAACGGAATAACCTGACCCGGATACCCCAGGAAGAAAGAATATTAACCATAGATAATGAGCACTCCAAATAATAAGAAAGAAGCGCTGGGCAAGGGGATCCGTTCCCTGCTGCAGAGCATAGATGCTGATCTCAAAACCACAGGCGGCGATCAACTGAAACCGTCTGTTGCCGATAAGGCAACCACTACATTGAGAATACCGGTAGATCAGATTGAACCTAATCCCAAGCAACCGAGGCACGATTTTGATGAAAAAGCGTTGCAGGAGCTGGCAGCTTCCATAAAGATACACGATATTATTCAGCCGCTTACCGTGGCCAAAGTGGCAGGATCCGATAAATACCGCATTATTGCGGGGGAAAGAAGATGGCGGGCTTCTAAGCTTGCAGGCATAAAAGATATACCCGTATATGTAAGGCAGGCCAACGACCAGCAATTGCTGGAACTGGCTTTACTGGAAAACCTGCAGCGCGAAAACCTTAACCCCATAGAGATCGGGTTAAGTTATAAGCGCATGATGGAAGAGCTGGAATATACCCAGGAGCAGGTAGCGGAAAGGATGGGAAAAGAAAGGAGCACCGTCACCAACTATATACGTCTCCTCAAGCTCCCCCCCGATATACAGGTGTCCGTGCGCAATAATGTGATCAGCATGGGTCATGCAAGAGCCATCATTAATGTAGACACTGTAGACCAGCAGTTGTATCTCTTCAACGAGATCAAGAACCGCGGATTGTCTGTGCGGCAAACAGAAGACCTAGTAAGAAATTTATACAAGAACAACGTTGTTAAAAAATCGGTAAAAGCCACCCTTGCCGCACCCTTCAAAAAAATAGAAGATAATTTAGCCTCGCATTACGGCACGCGTGTAAAGATGCAGCACAGTAAAAAAGGTCACGGTACGATCACTATTGAGTATTTTTCTGTGCAGGATCTTAATGCCATACTCGAAAAAATGAATGTATCGGCACTTTGATACCATTTCGGCTTATGTTTCGATATTATTTACTTATCGTTTTCATTCTGCTCACAGGTGCAGCCCGTCTTTGCGCTCAGGATAGTATACCGCCGCCGTCTTCAAAAGATACCACAAAGACAGACAGCGTTGCCGTTACCAGGGTGGTGAAAGCGGCCGACAGTATCAGCAAAAAAGCAGTTCAGGATACCGCATCGCATAAATGGTCTCCCGCCCGTAAAGCAGCTATATTATCTGCAATATTGCCGGGCGCTGGCCAGGCTTATAATAAAAAATACTGGAAAATGCCGATCGTTTATGGAGCGCTCGCTATACCTGTCTATACCTTCACCGACAACCTTAAATGGTTCCAGCGAACGCGATACGCCTATAATGTGCTTGCCCGGAAAGATACCGGTAACTATAAAAACGTTTATGCTCCCCTGCAACCTTTTGTGGAAGCGGGAGACCTCTCGGGCCTGCAAAATTACCGTGGAGAGTTCCGAAAGAACGTGGATTATTCGGTATTGGCTTTCCTTATTTTATGGGGATTGAACGTAGTAGATGCTGCCGTGGATGGCCATCTGAAAAATTTCAACGTTACCGATGACCTGAGCATACAATTCAAACCCGGCTTTTCCCCCATGGCCAATACCGCCGGACTGAGCCTGGTGTTTGATATCCGGAAAAATCAATCCTATCGCCCTCTTTCTGCTCCCTGATTCCATTATCTTTGCGCTCATGAAAATAGCATTGATAGGTTACGGAAAAATGGGACATGTCATTGAAGAGATCGCTATCCAGCGTAAGCATGAGATCATACTAAAAGTATCCATTGACAATCTTGAAGATAATACCGTAGAAAAAATTCAAAAAGCAGACGTTGCCATTGAATTTACCGGGCCGGAAAGCGCTTTTGACAATATCAATAAATGCTTCGAGGCAGGCGTCCCGGTAGTATGCGGCTCTACAGGGTGGCTCAGCCGTTACGAAGAAGCGGTTTGGAATTGCAAAGCGCAAAACGGCGCTTTATTATATGCAAGTAATTTCAGCATTGGCGTAAACATTTTTTTCGAGATCAATAAAAAGCTTGCCCGGCTGATGGCGTCACAGGCGGAATACAACCCGACTATTGAAGAGATCCATCATACCCAAAAAAAAGATGCACCCAGCGGTACCGCCATTACCCTTGCCGAACAGATACTGGAAGTGAGTCCCACAAAGAAAAAATGGGTATTGAACGGCAGCGACAACCCTTCTGACCTCCGGATCATTGCCAAAAGAATAGATCCCGCTGCAGGTACGCATATTGTCGGGTATCACTCGGATATTGATGACATTGAAATTATACATACCGCCCACAACCGCAGGGGATTTGCCCTGGGAGCAGTGCTTGCTGCAGAATATATATATGGTCAGCGGGGCATTTTCAGCATGAAGGACGTATTAGGATTATAAAGATTATATCCTGATGATTTATATCAGTCCGGATTTTAAGAAAATCCGCTATTTTCGTTATTACACTATTTCCCACTAAATTGCTATATGCTTTCCAAAAAGACTCAATATGCATTTAAGGCGCTGATGTATATGGCTCAGGCAGAAAAGGATGGTCCTATTCTCATTGCGGAAATTGCCCGCAAAAAGAAAATTCCCATTAAATTCCTGGAAAACATCCTGCTTGAGCTTAAAAACGCGGGAGTGCTCGACAGCAAAAAAGGAAAAGGCGGGGGGTATTTCTTTAAAGAAAGACCTAAAGACATTACCCTAGCAAGCATCATGCGCAAACTTGATGGTCCTATTGCGCTGCTGCCCTGTGTAAGCTTAAATTTTTATGAGCGATGTAAAAACTGTGATGAAAAAAACTGCGCATTGCGCGATACGCTCATATTAGCAAGAGACGCCACCCTGAGAATACTGGAAAAGAAAACTGTTGCCGACCTGGTGTAGGGGATTTCTTAAAAATCAACAGCCCATTAATTCTTTTTTCCTCAACCATCCTGCCTTGCCGATCCCTTCAAAAACATGTTTTTCACTATGGTAAGACGACCGTACTAAAGGCCCGCTTTCTACATAATCAAATCCCATTTCATACCCGGCTTCCGTGTATTCGGCAAATTCATCGGGGTGCACAAACCGCACTACCGGAAGGTGCTTTTGAGTCGGCTGAAGGTATTGCCCGAGGGTAATGACATCCACGTTGCTCTCTCTCAGGTCTCTCATGGTTTGAAGCACCTCTTCTTTTGTTTCTCCCAAGCCAAGCATCAGCCCTGATTTGGTGCGCATGCCGTTGTCTTTGAGATATTTCAATACCTCCATGCTCCTGGAGTATTTCGCCTGTATACGCACCTGTCTCGTCATTCGCTCCACGGTTTCAATATTATGCGACACCACTTCAGGAGCAGCTTCTATAATACGTTGAATATTTTCTTTTTCGCCTTTAAAATCAGGGATCAACGTTTCAAGCGTTGTACCGGGCGTCAATGCTTTCACAGCCTTTATGGTATTTTGCCAGATAATGCTGCCACCGTCTTTCAATTCATCCCTGTCCACAGAAGTGATGACAGCATGTTTCACCTTCATCAGGTAAATAGCTTCGGCCACCCGCTGCGGTTCGTCCCAGTCTACTGCTTCCGGCCTGCCGGTAGCCACCGCGCAAAAGCCGCAGCTTCTTGTGCAGATATTGCCCAGGATCATAAAAGTAGCGGTGCCTGCGCCCCAGCATTCCCCCATATTAGGACAATTGCCGCTTTCGCAGATAGTATGGAGCTTATGCGTATCTACTAAATTCCTTACATTCTTATAGCTCTCGCCTATCGGTAATTTTACTCTCAGCCAGTCGGGTTTCTTTGTCCGTGGCGCTGCCTGTTCAGTACCTGCGCATGATCCGCTCATAGTGTAGATTGAAGATTTCTGAATGCAAAAATAACCCTCTTACTTCCGTTTGCCAAATAACAGCGAAACATAGGCATTGAAGAAAAACTTACGGGAAGGGCTGTATACCATCTGGTTAATATCTTTGAAATAATACTCCACATTTACACCGCCTTCTATTGCTGATAAAACAGTATTGAACCTGTTATAGTCAAACCGTATGGCTGTTTTTGCATGCAGGCCAGGTGCAAATTTCAGATCGTTCCAGCCTCTGGTCAAACCAGGACCACCCAGTATAGGACCATCTATAAATAATGCACTGTCGGGAGAATCATATTTTACAAAGCGGTCCTTATTATCAGGATCCTGCACTTCTACGTAGTAAGGGCGGAGAATACCTAATGAAAGCCCGCCGGTACCTATCCCATATACTGATACTCCGTTCTTATTGCCTTTGCCACCAATCAGTATCTGTTGACCACCTGATACTTTAAACTGGTAAAAGATATTTCTTTTGCCATAAATATAAGGGTTGCCAAACAAGACAAAACCTCCTCCTACAGCCTCCGCCACAGGCTGCTTTTCTTCCTTGCGGTGTTTCTTTTCATTAAACTCAATCTGGTATATGGTAGCTCTTGTTACAGAATTTGATCTGCCATGTTCATAAGAAATTCCCCAACCGTCTGTATTCAGCTTAATGCCAAAAGCCCCCTGCTTTCGGAAGGATGGCATGCCCTCTTCTTCCTGCCGCATTAGCCGGTTCATTTTTTCTTTTTTTACCTGCTTCTTATCCGGCTTCCCTTTCCCGGCAGCGCCAATATCCTGACTATAGCTCAAAACCGCAATGCCAACAAATAAAGTAAGCGCAATGATTTTTTTCACCTGGAATAATTTATGTGATCTTTGAACGTAAATTTATACAAAAATAATACAATGACCTCAACAGTATTCTACGAAGGAAACCTGCGAACCGTTTGTACACATCTGAAATCAGGCACCGTAATTGAAACAGATGCACCACCGGATAACCAGGGGAAAGGAGAAAGATTCTCCCCGTCCGACCTCGTAGCCACTGCGCTTGCCAGCTGTATGCTTACTATCATGGGCATAAAGGCAAGAGATATGCAGGTGAATATAGAGGGGATAAAAATTGAAGTGGAAAAAATCATGTCAAGCGAGCCACGCCGGATAAGCGGCATAAATTTAACATTTCATTGCCCGGAAGATATGCGCCTGACCGACAGGGAAAAAAAGATTTTTGAAAATGCAGCACATACCTGCCCGGTAAAATACAGCATTCATCCTGATATTAAAGTAAATACGCTTTTCAACTGGCAGCCTTCTGTGGAAGTAGTTTCGTAGTGGCGGGTAGAACGCATGAGTGTTCTTCTGAGACGAGAAATGAGAGACGTGAGATGGACAAACATCATACTCTTTTCACATCTCACTTCTCTCGTTTTTCTCTCTCCCGACAATTCAATGCAGCATATTCCGATCAGGTATTTGCTATGTGAAAACAATAGAAACACAGAACGCTATGCTGGCTGCTGTAATGTTTTATTTGTCAGAGCCTTGTCCAATCTTCTATAATAATTCCAACAAGCCGATCAAAATCACTGACATTTTTTGTTACCAAAGTCAGGTTGTTGAAAATAGCCGTTGAACCAATCAACAAATCAAAGTCGTCTAAAATCTTACCTTTTGTTTTCAATCGTACTTTTTCCACTGCATAAATGTCGAGTACGGGAAAAATTGGAAGAACGCTAAATTTTGCCTGAAATGTTTGAAGTGTTTTTTTATTCTTCTCTTGATGAGTGCTTTTTGCCACTCCGTATTTCAGTTCGGCAATCGTTATTTCAGAAATAAAACAATTTTCAATGCCAACTTCATCAATTTTTCCCTCAAGGCTAAATTTCCCATTGAGGAAATAAGCACAAATGTTAGTATCTAAAAGATATTTTTTCACAAGTCAATAGATTTGCGGCTGAATTTCCTGTCTCTTTTAAGTTCTGCTACAAAATCATCTGCCGATTGGTCAAGGATCAAAGCACCAAACAAAGACTTCCATGAATTATCTTTTGCTTTTTTGGTGGTTTTCATTGATTTCGAGAGCCGTGCAATAAGCTCCAATTTATTGTCAGGGCTTAAGTTTCTTAGCAATACATAGTAGCTGTCAACCAAGTTTGTATTTATCTCCGAGTTCTTCATTTTTATTATTTTTTACTTGCTACAAAGATAAGAAAAGGCTACCGCTATTGTTTATTTTACCAAAGTGAATTATCTGTCTTGGGTATTCCGTGTCACTTCTGGAATACGGTGCTTTTAACAGTATATATAAACTAACCTGCCACAGAATGACCGGATGGCATCATATACATCTCTTCAATATTGCCACCCCCGCTGCGCATTGAAGGCATCGCTTATGAATGCAGTACTCTTTTGTCAGTTCCGTAAGCGCCTGCGAATCCAATGCCGAAGCATTGCGTATACCCAGGAGCTTCCACTTTTTAGTTATCCTGTTCTCTTCGGGAGCAAGTGATTCCAGCCACTGCAATGCCTTGTCTTTGTATGGCTGTTCGTTGTGCGCAACACCATAAGCAAATACTGCAGGGACTGCGGTATTAATAATAATATTCTGCACAGTACTTTCTCCAACTATTTTGGGACGAAAAGAAGACAGTTCATCCGGACGGTAGTGATAGTGCCAGTAGTCGTTGGCTGTAACGGTAAATAAATCCATTATTTCCTTAAGCGCAGCTATTTCTTTGATGCGGGAGAAAAGGTGTGAAGAATGATGAATAAGCATAGCCAGTTGTGCAAGTCGTATGGTAGGAAAATTGCCGGGGCGCATTCTTAAAAAATGAACAGGCTCGTATATAGGCCTGAGGGTATATTTTTTTCGGAGGAAGCGGTATTCTTTCTGCAACATTTTAGGATAGCTTTCGCTATGCTCTGCGCCAAGCAGGCCCGCCTGCCCAAGCAATAATGCTTCAAGCTGATGTATCTGGTTTTTGTGTTTCGCCAGGATATTAACGGAAACGGATCTTGCTATGGCCTCAAACGCGCCGGCATTCACCGTAGCGCCAAAATTTTTTGCCAGTATCCACCAGAACACTTCTTCCCAGTGGTTATTCGTCTGCTGCAGGTATTCCTGAATGATCAGGGACTTACGTTCAAGCCTTTCTGCCGCAAGCCGTGCTGTCCATGTATCCCAAACGATAGCAGGTACCGCGCTTACACTCTTTTCACATGCGATGATCGTATGGTTGTACATGAGCTCTTCATACCTGGCAAGCAGGAATTTTGATATCCTGTCCTGCAAAATAAGGAGCGGTATCCGGCGGCCAGATTCATCAGGGCTTTCCACATCATTTTCCCATACTACGTGCAGTATTACATTTCCATAGTTAGCATCCTCTTCATGCCCGTGAGCCTTCCAGTCTGAAGAACGTATATGCAACTCAATATTTCCCGCCCAGGATGTTGACCCAATCTTTAGGGTTGCCTGCAGAAAATCCGGACCCTGGTTGGTATTGAGCAGTCCGGGATACTGTATGGTTAATGGCTCGCCGGTAGAGGTGCAAAGCGCAGTCTTATTAAAATACTGCATCTGCCAGATAAACTGGAGAAGTCGTTCTGTCATAGGTTGCTAAATGATGTTATTCAATACAGGTTAAGATACAGCACTCAGCGCATATATCAAAATAAAAGAAAGTATTTTGGCAGCCCGGTATCAGGCATCACCTGTCCGACCAGTTTTCGATCAACTGCACTACCCTGCTCACCGGCAGGCCCATCACATTATAAAAGTCACCTGCGATCCGTTGTATGCCCACCACGCCCATCCATTCCTGTATGCCGTAAGCGCCGGCTTTATCATACGGCTGGTACTCATCAACATAAAATTGTATTTGCTGCTGTGTCAGCTCATAAAACCACACTTCCGTAACCTCGGTAAAATGTTCCTCTTTTTCACCATTGGTCAAAAATACGCCTGTCATCACCTCGTGCTTCTTACCCGAAAGCAGGCCAAGCATGGCGATGGCATTCTCCCTGTCTGCCGGCTTGCCCAGGATCTGCCCGTCACATACCACAATAGTATCTGCAGACAACACGGGTATTCCCGGCTCATACCGCTTATATTCATGCGTCGCCTTCACTGCAAAGGCTTTATCCCTGGCAATATGCACAGGCACCTCCTGCAACGGAACGTCAGCCGGCACAGATTCTTCAATCGGCGGCACGATAATATCAAAATCCACCCTTGCCCATTCCAGCAATTGTTTCCGCCGTGGAGAGCCGGAAGCTAATACTATTTTTTGCATAAAATTTTTTTTAGGTATAAGAGGGAAGGTATAGGGCATAAGGCCTTATTGCAGTTGCAGGTTACAGGTCGCAGGTTCGCCTTACACCCATGGCTTACCCTACCCCTTCTACCTTATTCCTTACCGATACAATCTAAAAAACAACATAGACAATATTCCCGTCAGCATTACAAACTTCACGGCCCCGCTAAGATACCCGAAATCAGATGCATTGGCAGCAAGATACAATTTCCTTGTTACCCAAAGTAAAGGCACTACGATCAGCAGCATGCAGTATAATATGCTCCACCACCAGCCCAGGTATGCCGCATACACCTGGATGCCCAGTAACGCCCCGGTAAGCGCCATAAGCCAAACACCGGCAAACACTTTTGATACCTGTATTCCCCATACCACCGGCATGGTCTTGCAACCGTAACGGGCATCTCCTTCTATATCTTCCATGTCTTTGATCACCTCTCTTATCAGTGAAATGACAAATGCAAAACCCGCATATAAGAAAGCCAGCCGCATGATCCTGTTGTGCACATGCGGCGACATTACATCAGGCATGTTCCAGCCCGGCAAACGATTATCCGACACATAGTCAACAAAAAAGAAAACTACCAATACCACCCATGCGGTAAGCAATGAAATCATCACATTGCCTGACAGCAGCTTTTTTTTGAAAGTAGTAGAATATACCCAGAGTAAAAGCACGCATACCACATTGGAAAAACCTATCAGCCAGTTACGTGTTACAAAAGAAATATAAAATCCCATTACCACCCCTGCGGTAGAAAAAAGCCAGTGCCAGATGATCGCCCGCCTCCGTGGGATTATCTTCTCTACTATAATACGGCCGGGTTTGTTTACCTGGTCAATATTCAGGTCAAAATAATCATTGATGACATAGCCGCCCGCCGCAATACAAACAGATGAAATGACCAGCAGCACAAACAAATGAAACTCATCCGCAAAAAAAACATCGGGATGCGTGGAAGGATAAAGGATACAGAAATAAAACAGGAACTGCGTTACAGCAATAAATATAAGATTGGGAAACCTGATAAGTTTAAGCAATGCCTTCAGTTTCATCCTTACATCTTTTGGCATGAAGTTAAATGCAGGACGGGGAAAAGCGAAATCAATTTGACAGACGGGTGTCAGGGTTTAATTTTTCAGGTATTCTGCCAATACCGGCGCCAGCTTTCCATACCCGGTGGCATTGGGATGCAGCCCATCGCTGAACAGCGCTTCGTTGATCTTTCCGCCGGAAGCGAGCAATATTTTTCCGGGATCCACAAAAAGCGCTTTCTTTTTTGCTGCAAGTGCGGCGATCTGCCGGTTGAGCTTTACTATGCGCGGCTCCATATTCCTCCGGGGAAATATTCCGGAAAGAAGAACTGCGGTTTGGGGCTGGCGCAATTGTATGGCATCAAGCAGCAACCCCAGCCCTGCAATAATTTCTTCATCGGTATTCAACTGCAGGTTGTTGGTTCCCAGCATGATCACAATATGTTTGGGATGAATGCCGTCTAATTCTCCGTGATATATCCGCCAGAGGGCATTTTCGATCCTGTCCCATCCATAGGCCATATTTCTCACCCCCAGCGGCTCCAGGTATTTTTCCCATGAATCTTTGCCACGTGCTATAGCAGCTTCCGGCTTACCGCCCCAGTAGTGAATGATGGAATTGCCTATAAAAATATTTTGCGGGGGATCCGTCATATTAAGCGCATTGATAGCTTCGTGCCTTCCACGCCAGTCATAACCATCTCTTGTCTGGATAATGGGTTTCATGGTAGAGAAAGCGCCTTCTTCCTCATGAAGAATGGAGCGGATGATTTTCGTGCAGGCATCGGCATAATACTTCATGCCAATATCATTGGGGTGCACACCGTCTACGGTAGCGTCTATATCAAAGCCTATAGCCCTGCTGTCGAGGAGGTAAAGCTCCTTCATCCCGCTCTTTTTCAAACTGTCGTAAACCCTGGTGAGCACGGCATCAGATATTTCGCTGTTGGTATACCGCGAAGCTTCAATCATGCCGGAGCTACTATTGAGGCTGTGGGCTACAAGAAGTATAGGAATACCCGGGTGCTTTTGCCTGATGCTGCCTACAGACTTTGAAATGCGCGATGCCAGCTCCCGGTCAGAAAACATACTGCCATGCACCATATTGGGTATGCAATCCAGCACGTAAAGCTTTGCATCAATTTCATTAATAAGATCAATGACCTCCGGCTCCAGCCTTCCATTGCCGGAAAATCCAAGATTGATGACAGGGCAGTCAAGCCTGCGTTCCACTATGGAAGTCCATCCCAGTCCCGGTCTCGAAGCGCAGCCTCCCTGGAGGATAGATGTGCCGTAAAAGACAACAGGTTTTTCTTTTGTCAGCGGCAATGGCTGAAACGTATTTTCTTTGGGTACCCCTATTTCCATCCAGCTCACGCCATTGTATAGCGGCAGGAACAGCCTGAATTCACAATCCCGGTTCCGGAAAACGGTATCCACTTCCATGTTCATGAACTGGTAGGTGACAGTATCCCCGAAAGCATATTTTCCCGGCGCCCACACCCAGTTGCCACTATGATCAATAGCATACAGGTCAATCCCGCTTACACCGGTAGCCGGCATGTGCGGCATGGCATAATTTCCCCTGCCGGTAGTGGTATACCGGACTATTATATTTTTTGCATTGCTGTTGAATTTTATATACAGTCCCGCACTGTGCCTTGACAGATCCCATACCTCTTTTCTCACCATATTTTCCGCTTTAGCAGGCAGGCGGTCATAAAAATCCTTTACTGTCCCCTGCCACGCCTGGCCTTCAACCACCGGGAAGGAATTTGTTGCAGGATTCCACCAGGTATAGTTGCCGGTATTCTGGGCAGTGAGCAATTGTGCAAAAAAAAGTAAACACAACAGTGATGCGGGAGCTTTTGAGATCATGTGCAAAGGTTTGATACAATGCTACGCTTTTTTGAGTGAATTATAAAGGATATGCATAATGCTGTGTCAAACCTGAAATGTAAGAAGTAAAACATTTCTCTTCATCTTTATCCTCTCACTTCTCGCGTTTGACATAGTCTCAACGGTTTAGTTTGAAATGCACAAAATGATTTATTTTGCTATCTTTTTTAGTATCTTCGCTATCTTTTATGGCAAAGGCTAAGGACAACAGGACGGAAGATGAGATACTCTCCGCGGATCATGAGCATATATCAGTGTTTGGCGCAAGGGTGCACAACCTGAAAAATATTGATATCAGCATTCCCAAAAATAAAATGACCGTTATTACCGGTATCAGCGGCAGCGGCAAGTCGTCGCTGGCATTCGATACTATATATGCCGAAGGGCAGCGCCGTTATATGGAAACCTTTGGCGCCTATGCCCGCCAGTTTATCGGCGATATGGAACGGCCTGACGTGGATAAAATAACCGGGCTTTCGCCTGTGATCTCTATAGAGCAAAAGACCACGAATAAAAATCCCCGGTCAACAGTAGGTACTGTGACGGAAGTATATGATTTCCTCCGGCTACTATTTGCAAGAATAGGCGAAGCATATTCTTACAACACAGGCAAGCCTATGATCAAATGGAGCGAAGAGGAAATTGTGGAGAACATCTTCAAAAGGTTCAAAGGGCAAAATATATCCATACTCGCGCCGCTGGTACGTGGCCGCAAAGGGCATTACCGCGAGCTATTCGAAGAAATACGAAAAAAGGGATTTCTGAAAGTAAGAGTGGATGGCGAAATAAAAGACCTGGTGCCGCGCATGCAGGTGGACCGTTATAAGATCCACGATATAGAAGTGGTGATAGACCGGTTAAAAGTAGACGAAACGTTCCGGGTGAGGCTCAGCCAGAGCGTGCAACAGGGATTGAAGATGGGCAAAGATCTCTTATTTATCAGCCCCGCTGTCACTAAAGACAAATCCGGAGAAGATGCATTTTATTCCAAAATGCTGATGTGCGAGGATACAGGAATTTCCTATGAAGAGCCCTCGCCTAACAGCTTTTCGTTTAACTCCCCCTATGGAGCCTGCCCTGTATGCAAAGGACTTGGGTCGGTATACCAGGTAAGCATGGATGCCATTATCCCTGACCAAAACTTAAGTATAAATGAAGGAGGCATTGCTCCCCTGGGCGAAGAGCGTGAAGCGTATATTTTCAAGCAGGTGCAGCAACTGTCAAAGAAAAACAAATTCAGTCTTGATAAACCCATTAAAGACCTTCCTGAAAAAGTAATGAACCTGCTGCTGTATGGCGATGAGAAAGGGGGCAATGGAGCTGAAATCAGCTTCGACGATATAAACACTGGAAGTCCGGTATATGCTACCGAGTTTGAAGGTATTGTCAACCAGTTGAAGCGCTGGTTTTCCGGCGGCACCAGTGAAAGCATACAGCAGTGGGTAGAGCAGTTTATGGAGCTTAAAACCTGTGAGACCTGTAATGGTGCCAGGTTAAAAAAAGAAAGCCTGTGGTTTAAAGTTGACGGAAAGAATATCGCAGAGCTTGGTAATCTTAATCTTAATGCATTGATGCATTGGTTTGACGGTATAGAAAAAAGGCTTTCCGGGAAGCAGAATACCATTGCAAAAGACATCCTCAAGGAGATCAGGGAAAGGCTCGGCTTTTTACTTGATGTAGGACTTACCTACCTTACATTAAACCGCGCATCAAGAACGCTCAGCGGCGGTGAATCGCAGCGTATCCGGCTTGCCACACAGATAGGCTCGCAACTGCAGGGCATCACCTATATCCTGGATGAGCCGTCCATAGGACTGCACCAGCGCGACAACCAGCGGCTGATCACAGCTCTGGAACATTTAAGAGACATCGGTAACAGTGTATTGGTAGTGGAGCACGACAAGGATATAATGCTTGCTGCCGATTACCTTATAGATATAGGACCGCGTGCCGGTTCGCACGGGGGAAAAATAGTGGCGCAGGGAAAGCCTTCCGATCTATTGAAGCTGGATACCCTGACCTCCTCATATTTAAATGGCCACAGGTATATACAGGTGCCGGCAGAACGCCGCAAAGGCAACGGGAAATCACTGGAAATAAAAGGCGCTTCGGGCAACAACCTTAAAAAGGTGAATGTAAAATTTCCGCTTGGCAGGCTGATAGTGGTTACAGGCGTCAGCGGCAGCGGAAAATCTACGCTTATCAACGAAACATTATACCCGCTGCTGGCAAAGCATGCCTATAATTCACGCATGCAGCCTCTTGAATACAGCAGTGTAAAGGGACTTGAAAATATTGATAAGGTAATTGAGATAGACCAGTCGCCAATCGGCCGCACTCCGCGGAGCAACCCTGCCACCTACTGTGGATTTTTTACTGAGATCAGGCAATTATTCGCCGCCGTACCGGAAGCAAAGATCAGGGGCTACAATGCAGGCAGGTTCTCTTTCAATGTAAAAAGCGGCCGCTGTGATATGTGCGAAGGCGGAGGTATGCGGGTGATCGAAATGAATTTTTTGCCCGACGTATATGTACCTTGCGAAAAATGCCAGGGAAAAAGATATAACCGGGAAACACTGGAGATCCGTTATAAAGGCAAATCCATCAGCGATGTGCTTGATATGACCGTGGATGAAGCGGTAGAATTCTTCCAGGCAGTGCCTTATCTCTATCGTAAAATAAAAGTGCTGCAGGAAGTGGGGCTGGGATACATTACCCTTGGTCAAAGTGCCGTAACCCTCAGCGGTGGCGAAGCGCAACGGGTGAAGCTCTCGACGGAGCTGGCAAAAAAAGATACGGGCAAAACCTTTTATATACTGGATGAGCCTACCACAGGACTGCACTTTGAAGACATCCAGCACCTGCTTGATGTGCTGAACAAGCTGACAGACCGCGGAAATACCGTGCTGGTGATAGAGCATAACCTGGACGTGATCAAAGTAGCAGATCATATTATTGATCTTGGCCCGGAAGGCGGAGATGGCGGGGGATACATTTTATTTGAAGGCACACCGGAAGAGCTGGTAAAATGTAAGGAAAGCTATACAGGGATTTATTTAAAGAAGGAGTTGGGGGAAAAGGGGTAAGGTATAGGGAAGTTGCAGATTTCAGGTTGTGCGCAGTAGAGCTAACCAATAAAAAACTCAGTGAACCTTTGTGGCTTTGTGCCTCCGTGGTTCAATCTCAAATTTCAAATCACCCGCATGCAAAGAGTAATCATTGACATGGATGAAGTAATGGCCGATACTATGGGCGCAATGTTTGAATGGTATGGCAAGCATTACGGTCTGCCGCTCGACTATTCCAAAATGAAAGGCGCCTGGATGCTGGGCATTCCCGAGCAGCATCGTGAATTTGCCCGTGAGCGGCTCTATAGCGAGGGTTTTTTCCGCCATCTGCCGGTAATGGAAGGCTGCATTGATGTGATGGATGAGCTTAATAAAAAATATGAAGTGTTCATTGTATCTGCTGCAACAGAGTTTCCTAATTCATTAAAAGATAAGCTGGAATGGCTCAATGAGCATTTTCCTTTTTTGTCGTGGCGCCAGTTGGTGCTGTGCGGAGACAAACGTATGATAGCAGGCGATTATATGATTGACGACCACGTGCGCAACCTCGTACATTTTAAAGGGAAGCCATACCTTTACAATACGATCCTTAATAAAGACGAAACAGGCTATGAAAGGGTACGCAACTGGCAGGAAATAGCAGAAATATTTTTGTAGTTTGAAGTTTACAGTTTGTAGTTTATAGTCAAATAGCCACAAACTGTAAACCATAAACCGTAAACCATAAATCTATAACGCTTTATGGACTTTAGTGAAATGCATAGTTTGCCCGCGTGGGAAGATCACCGGATGTTGAAAAAGCGGTTTGAGGGTGATGAGTGGAAGCTGCGGCCCCAATTTGAAGCAGCAGAGCAATTATATAACAAATGGCGGGAAATTTTTGTGCTGGTAGAATCTTATTGTGAGACGCTGCAGGATTCGGAAGAATATGATCATGCCGAAAAAAATAAAGAGCTGATCTGGCAAAATCTTTTTATCGTTGCGCCAAAGATCATAGGCGCTGCCGGGGCTGATACCTATACCCTTAAAATGGAAAACGCTTCTATTGTCCGGAACAATTGCCGTGAAATGATGGAACAGATCCGCTTTACCGCTATCGTAGGCGCAGGAGAGGAAAAATATGCGGAGGCCATAGAGCAGGAAGTGGAAATTTTCCGGGAGCTGTTTCGTAACTGGGTGTCCACATTTATAAAAGATGATCACGAAGATGAGTGGGGGCTGTTCATCTAATTTTTTTCTTTTTTTAATATTCGGTTAATAATACAGGGATAGATTTGTGGCAATAAAAAATTATTGCGCAAGTGTTTTGTTTATTAATATTGTACACGATTAACACAGCTTTATTCACGTTTATTTTAAAATGTTAATCCATTGCTGACTGCTTGTACATATAATGAGAAAAATTTACTGCTCCGCATATCGCAGGATGATGCATTTGCATTCACCATGCTGTTTAATCAATATAAGGATAAAGTCTATACTATTGCTTTTAAGCTGACCGGCTGCGCTTTCACTTCAGAGGAAGCGGTACAGGATATATTCATGAAATTATGGGTGAAACGCAAAGACCTTCCCGGTGTAGAGTATTTTACAGCATGGTTCAATACCATCATCCGCAATTATCTTTTTTCTCTGCTCAAAAGCCAGGTTGCCCGGGAGAACCGGGAAATTGCTTTTGCAGGCAAACTCCCCTCCTTCTACAACAATACAGACCAGGGGATCCTGCTGAAGGAAACCGAAGCACTTTTGGAAAAAGCGCTGTACACGCTACCGCCGCAGCAAAATAAAGTATACCGCCTGATCAAGGAGAGAGGAATGAAAAAAGAAGAAGTGGCATCCCAACTTAATCTTTCCACTGAAACCGTTAAGGCGCATCTTTCCAAAGCCATAAAAAGCATCCGCGCTTATTGCCTTGCCCATATGGACAACCCGGCGATACTGATCCTTGCATTCACCATGCTGCAGTAAATTATTTTGGAGCATAACTAACCCTTTTTTCCCTTGAGTCTGTCTTTATACATAACAGTCATAATTATGTCTGTGATTGTGAAACGTGAGAAGACATAGGTGAATCTTATCACTTATCACTTACTACTTATCCCTATAATTGAACATTTGCTATATGTCCCAATCGCGGTTAGCATATTTATTTCACAGGTATGTGAACAAGGAGCACACACCCGCAGAAAAAGCAGAGCTGTTTTCCCTGATCGAAAAGGAAGACATTGATGAAGAATTAAAAACTTTGCTGGGTAAGATGATAGAAGGCTCTGAAGCAGAAATGCAGCTTTCAGAAGATGCAGGCGATAAGATTTTGAAGGTAATTGTTGGAGATGTGCCTCAGCCTTCTGCTGAGATACCTGTTTCACGAAAAACTGTGATACTCGCATGGCTGAGTACTGCTGTGGCATCCGTTATATTCATAGGGTTGTTTGCCTATTTTATTTTTCGCCCTGGAAAAAGTGACAAAACAGGTGACCAACCAACTGCGACCACGACCATCGCATCATCATTATTGCATATCAGCACTACCACAGGAGAGGGGAAAAATATAAAGCTGCCGGACGGAACACAGGTTTGGCTCAGCCCTTCCAGTGTACTTGAATACCCTGCGTCATTCAGGGGCAAAGACCTGAGGGAAATTAATCTCTCAGGGGAAGGTTTTTTTGAAGTCGCGCATGATCCGGCCCATCCTTTCATCATCCATAGCGGCAATATTGAGACCAGGGTGGTGGGCACGTCCTTCAATATACAAGCCTATGACAACCAGGAGGAAATAAATGTAATGGTTGTAACGGGCAAAGTGAATGTTACCAACAGGGCTAAAGTGGAAAATGTGGAGCTTGTTGCCAACCAGCGCGCTGTTTTTTACCGCAAAACCACAGCGCTTGTAAAGCAGGAAACTGATACAATAGCAGCGCCCATCATGTTGAAGCGTAAAAAGGGAGAGTTTGAATATAAGGCTCAAAGATTACAGAAAGTGATAGATGATCTGCATGAATATTTTGGAGTGAAAATACAGGCAGCAGCGGCCATTAAAGAATGCCCTGTGACCTTTAACTTTTATTTGTCTGATAAAAGGTCCGATAAAATTGAGGAAATTCTGGAACCTATCGCCCTTTCCATGAACGGCAGCGTACAGAAAAAAGAAGAAGGCTTTTTTATAGATGGGAAAGCCTGCCCGGGGAAAGATAAATAGCAATGATCTATTATTATTAATAAACCAATTAATATGCTTATGAAGCAGACATATCATCATCCTACATGAATGTATATAAAACCCGGACATGCTAATGCCCGGGCTATATTATACGCGTTGTAAAAAAATTGTAGTTATCCGAAAGTTGTGGAAGGCAGACGGACACTACGCATTTATAACATATAACTTTTCAAAAATATGCAAAAAAATTGTATAGGCAGGATTGTACCTATAATTCAAAAATTTATGCGCTTATCCCTGCTGTCAATAATTGTACTATGCAGCTCCATTATGTCTCTGTCGGCAAAAAATGTAAAAGGGCAGGAACTGCTTGATAAAAAAATATCCATCTCGCTTAAAAATGAATCACTGTTTGAAGCACTGGAGAGAATACGAAGACAGGCTGATATCCAGTTTTTTTACGCCACCAACATTATTGACCCTTCTGATAAGGTAAATATCACCGCCAAAAAAGTGGCGCTGAAGGATCTGCTGGAAGAGCTGCTGCAGCCTTATATGCTGAACTATGTTGTCTCCAATGATAAAGTAGTTATCCGCAGGACCCCTACTTCCATATCGGTATTACCTCAGCAAAACACTGCAGGCATAACCGCACCCGCGCCTGAGGAATCCAAAAACATAGACGTGAGTGGCAGGATTACGAATAGCCTGGGGGAATCCCTGGTGGGAGTAACCGTACAGGTAAAGGGCGGCGGAGCAGCTACCAAAACTGATGTGAACGGATACTTCCGCCTGTCGGTGCCTCCCAATAGCGTGCTTGAATTTACCTATGTAGGATATATTAAAGCGGAATTGCCCATAGCCGGCCGCAGCACATTTGATGTGGTGATGAAACCCGTGGATTCAAAAATGGAAGAAGTGGTAGTAGTGGGATACGGCACCCAGAAAAAAGTGAATTTAACCGGCGCAGTAGACCAGATCACACAGGAAACGCTTAAAAACCGCCCGGTAAGCAATATCTCCCAGGCATTGGTAGGCGCCTCACCTAACCTGAACATACAAATGCTTGACGGAAAGCCCACGCAGTCCCCGGCCTTTAATATTCGTGGTACTACGTCCATAGGACAAAAGGGAAATGCACTGGTGTTGATTGATGGTGTACAAGGTGACCCGCGCATGCTGAACCCTAATGATGTAGAAAGCATCTCCGTATTAAAAGACGCTTCTTCAGCATCTATTTACGGCGCCCGCGCGGCTTTCGGAGTGGTGCTGATCACTACCAAATCCGCAGGCAGGGGCAAAACCACCATTAGCTACCAGACTAATATTTCAATGAAAGCCCCTACTGCTGTTCCGGACAATATCACGGAATCCTATCCCTGGGCGCAGGGGTTCAGCGATGCCTGGTCAAGATGGAACGACAATGGCAGCTTTCCCACAGCAATAAATAAGACTTTACCATTTTCACAAGCCTATCTTGCTGAAATAAAAAGACGCTGGGAGGATCCTTCTCTGCCAAAGATTGAAGTAAACCCTTCTACCGGTGAATACCAGTATTATTACAGCACAGATTGGTACAAAGAATTGTATAAAAAACAATTCTTTGCGCAGGATCATAACCTTACTTTATCCGGAGGGAATGACAAAGCCGCATTCTACGTGAGCGGTCGTTACAACGGACAGGACGGACTTTTCCGCTATAATTCCGACAAATATGGAATGTATAACCTCCGGGCAAAGGGAAGCATCCGTCTTACAGAATGGCTGCAGGTGGAAGACAATATGGAGTTCTCCCGGATGACCTATCATCAGCCTTTAAACGTGGGCGAGGGCAGCGGGATATGGAGAAATATGGCTGATGAAGGCCACCCGCTGGCACCGCTGCTGAATCCTGACGGAACACTATCTTTCCCTGCGGCTTATACCGTAGGCGATTATTATTACGGGAAGAACGGGGTGGATAACGCACAGCGCCTGTTAAAAAACCGGATAGCTGCCAAGGCAGAATTTTTTAATAAAAGCCTGACGCTCCGCAGCGATTTTACTTTCCAGAATACGGATATAGGTTCCAAGCAAAAGCGGGTGCAGGTACCTTACAGCCGCTATGAAGGAGTGATCGGGTATACCGGTACCAATACCAACGATTTACAGGAGCGCAGGCAGACAACAGATTATATAGCTACCAACGTATATGCTGATTATGTAAAATCAATAGCCGAAGCACACAATTTCCATTTTCTGCTTGGATATAATTATGAGCAATCCACCTATAAAAATATAACAGCTCAGCGCAACGGCATTGTCTATGCAGATGCAAACGACATTAATCTTACTTTCGGGCAAAGTATTACTACTACAGGAGGTTATGAGAAATGGGCGATCGCAGGAGGGTTCTTCCGTGTGAACTACGATTTTAAACGGCGCTATCTGCTTGAGATCAATGGCCGCTATGATGGCTCTTCCAAATTCCCTTCAGACCAGCAATGGGGCTTTTTCCCTTCGGCATCTGTAGGTTGGCGTTTGTCAGACGAATCTTTCTGGAAAGTAAATCCAAAGGTGTTGTCGAATGTAAAAATCCGCGCTTCTCTCGGATCCTTAGGCAACGGGAATGTTGATCCTTATTCCTTTACTGAAAACTTTAAAATCACCCAGTCGGGGCGTATTTTCAATGGAGTACGTCCGCAGAAAACAAGCCAGCCTAATGTTGTTCCCACCGGACTGACATGGGAAACGTCTACTACCGGCAATATCGGTTTGGATTTTTCCAGCCTGGATAACAGGCTCCAGTTTACTGGTGATTTCTACCGGCGCTGGACAAAAAATATGTTTACTGCAGGTCCTACAGTGCCTGCTATTTATGGCACAGATGTTCCGAAAGGCAACTATGCAGATCTGAAAACGACCGGATGGGAAATATCTCTTAAATGGGGGGACGATTTTATGGTAGCAGATAAGCCGTTCAATTATGATCTGAGGTTTACGCTGGCTGACTATCGCGCTGTCATTACCAAGTATAACAACCCCGACAAAAATCTCACAGACTACTATGTAGGTCAACATATCGGGGAAATATGGGGCTACCAGGTAGAAGGATTGTTCCATTCACAGGACGAAATTGACAAGTCTCCTACACAGAAAAATATTCCCAATACCAATACCAGGAAAAACTATGTGGGTGATATCAAGTTTAAAAACCTTGATGGCGACGACCAGATCTACCAGGGCTTAAACCGGGTGGGTAATTCCGGCGACAAAACCATTATCGGCAACTCAGAGCCACGCTATACTTACGGATTCAGCCTGAACGGCGACTGGAACGGGATATTCTTATCAGCTTTTTTTCAGGGTGTAATGAAGCAGGACTGGTATCCATCCCCGGAAGCGCGTTTCTGGGGGCAATACAACCGCCCCTACAATCCGTATCCTGCCTGGCAGAAAGACAATATGTTCAGGGAAGAGCTCCAGAATTTTGATGCTTATCTCCCACGGCTCGTGGGTTATATAGCACAGGGCACAGGCCGTGCATTAAATATACCCAATGACCGCTTTCTGCAAAATGCTTCGTATATACGTTTACGTAACCTGCAGGTGGGATATGCTTTACCTCAAAGCCTGATCTCAAGGATACATGCTACTGATATAAGAGTATATTTTTCTGCTGAAAACCTGTGGACCTGGTCGCCCATGTACAAATGGACAAAAGATACGGACGTAACCAATATCTATGGTTCAGACCGCGATCTGAGCGGCGGTACCAGCGGGGATGGCTATAACTATCCCATGCTTAAAGTACTTTCTTTAGGGCTGACCGTAAATTTCTAATCTAATAGCATATAATATTATGAAGAAATTATTTTTTTATGCCTCAATAGCATTCGCAGTACTGTCGTTTGCAGCCTGCGATCTGCAGGAGCTTCCTGTTGCCACTGCCAGCAACCAGGCGATCTTCGGATCAAAAAGTGGTATGGAGTTGTATGTTACTTCTTTTTACGATATCCTGCCCGGCACCGATGTGGGGGTATTCCAGGGAGATGATAATTCTGACCTGATAGCCCGTAACGGCGTAGACGATTACCTGGCAACAGGTGTATTAAGCTCGGTGACAAGTTCGGGATGGGACTGGAAAGACCTTCGCAACATTAACTATTTTATTGAAAATGCTGAAAAAAGCTCGGTAGCCGGAAAAGAAAATTTCATTGGCGTTGCACGTTTTTTCAGGGCGTTGTTTTATTTCAATAAGGTAAAACGTTTCGGCGATGTGCCCTGGATTGATCAAACTATTGACTTTAGGGACAGCACCACACTGAAAGGCCCCCGTATCAGCCGTTTTGATATAATGGATAAAGTGCTGGAAGACCTGAATTATGCTATCGAAAACATAGAGCTTACCTCAGATCAATCCTGTACAAGGCTCACTAAAAATGTGGCGAGGGCATATAAAACACGGATATGCCTGTACGAAGCAGCTTTGCGAAAATACCATACCATTTATAACATGCAGGGCACTGCCAATACATGGTACCAGGAAGTGGTAAATGCCGCCAATGATATGGGCTCAGCATTTAAGCTGCACCAGGTTGCTACCGGCAATCGTTCTTACCGGGAACTGTTCATCACTAAAACGCCTTACGCAGACGAGACCATACTGGCTGTGGCACTCGATGCCAACCTGCAGGTATTCAGCTCTGCCAACCGCCGCTTTATAAGCCCAACTTACGGCAACCGGCCGAGCCTGACCCGCCATTTTGTGAACACTTACCTGAAGCTGGATGGGACAGCTTTTACAGATGATCCCGGTTACAAAACGACAACCTTTGTAAATGAAGTGCAAAACCGTGATCTCCGGTTGCAGCAAACCATCCGTCTGGGTGATTACCACAGAACGGAGAACGGAGTACCGGTAGCAGCGCCCCCTAATTTCAACCAGACCTATACCGGATATCAGCCTATTAAGTGGTGCTACGATGAACGCTTCCCATATGATGATGAAAGCCTTAATGATAATGCGCATATCATCATGCGTTGGGGCGAAGTGTTGCTGAATAAAGCAGAAGCTATGGCGGAATTGGGAACAATGACGGCTGCCGACTGGGAAGCTACCATTGGTGCATTACGCAAACGCGCAGGCATCACGGGGCCAACACTCACTACTATACCTACCGTTGCAGACCCGTATCTCCTGGATTATTATAAGAATAAGTTTACCAATCCGGTTTTATTGGAAGTAATGCGTGAACGTGCAGTAGAGCTGGTGTTTGAAGGACTTCGCCCGGATGACCTGATAAGATGGCATATTGGCGAGCTATTCCAGGATGCACCTATGAATGGCATGTACGTACCGGCCCTCGGGCAATATGACCTGAACGGCGATGGCATTATAGATGTTTGGTTTTACCAGGGTAGTAAGCCAACGCCGCCTAACTCCACCACTGCCCTGGTGGATGTCAGCCCATCATCTGCAGTAGGCCGCCTCCAGCTTTCCAACGGCACTTCCGGCGAAGTGCTCTGGAACCCCGGACCACGGGAATGGCAGGATAAAAAGTATTTATACCCCATCCCTGAGAATGACCGGACCATGAACCCTGCACTGGGGCAGAATCAGGGATGGTAGGGATAAAAGTGTATGTGGTGTGTAGACGCAAGGCATGCCTTGCGCCAGTGAATGATATTGACCATGAAGCATTTTAACCGCGAAGAGCACAGGATAGATCGCAAAGAGCACAGGAAAAATCTTTGTGCCCTTTGCGGTTTAAAAAGTAACGGCGCTCAAACAGCTTCAGGGCTTCAACAGACATTAATAATTACCCGCATCTCTCTTTATTATATCTTAGCAATCCTAAAATTGAAACTTCAAAAATTTGCCATGAAACAAATTGTTTTTTTTCTGCTTATCTGTATATCTGCTCAGTCCGCTATCGCTCAAAAAAATACACCGGTAATCATTGCCACCTACAATCTCCGGTATAATAATCCCGGCGACAGCCTCAATGCTTGGCCCTACAGGAAAGAAAATGTAAAAGCGCTGATCCGCTTTCATGAATTTGATATATTCGGTACAGAAGAAGGTTTGATAGACCAGATCAAAGGGATAGCGGAGCTGGAAGAGTATGCTTATACCGGGAAAGGGCGCGATGACGGGAAGGAAGCAGGCGAGCACAGTGCCATTTTCTACAGGAAAAGCCGGTTCCGGTTGCTGCAGTCCGGTGATTTCTGGCTAAGCGAAACGCCGGATAAGCCGGGCAAAGGCTGGGATGCAAAATGCTGCAACCGTATATGCTCCTGGGGAAAGTTCAAAGACCTCCAGACAAAAAAAGAGTTTTACTTTTTCTGCGTACATTTTGATCACCAGGGCGTGATCGCGCGGAAGGAATCAGGTAAGCTGATGGTAAAAAAGATAAAAGAGATCGCAAAAAATGCACCAGCCGTTTGTGTAGGCGATTTCAATTCCACTCCTGAAACAGAACAGATAGAGGAAATGCAAACCCTGCTGAAAGATTCCTATAAAGTAACGGAAATGCCGCCCTATGGCCCCGTTGGCACTTTTAATGCATTTAAGTTTGACGCGCCCATGAAGCACCGTATAGACTACATCTTTGTAAGCCCCGGCATAAGAGTGCTGAAATATGGCGTGCTTACCGATGCCAAAGATCAACGTTATCCTTCAGACCACCAACCGGTAATGATCAAAGCGCTGTTACCTCAATAGCATTAAAATAATTTTAAATATATAGCCTGTCTTTTGACAGGCTTTTGTTTTCTGCACAAAGACTTTTCCGTATTTCGTAACAATGGATGCTGTCATCTGCCCGTAACTTTGCGGCGAATCAGAATCTATATGCGATTTTTCCACCAATGTTTGTTGCTGATCTTTTTCAGCACAGGGCTTTTTTGTGCTTCCTCCCATGGTCAGGTACTTACAGGAGAAGACAGCCTCTATGCCGGCCTCGTAGCCAAAGAGCAATCCACTGTTCTTTCAGGTTACGGCGAAGCGAGATATACCCTTGATACCCGCCGCAAAAATGCGGAAGCTTCACTGAGCAGGGTGGTATTGTTTGTAGGGCATAAGTTTAATAATAAGATCTCTCTTTTTACCGAGCTGGAGCTGGAAGATGCGCTGGTGGTTGGCCAGCAGGGAGATGAAGCAGGTATCGGGAAGGGGGGTATAAGCATGGAGCAGGCTTTTTTAAAGTTCAACCTCACTCCCACCACCTACCTCGTAGCAGGCTTATTTATTCCCAGGCTGGGCATTATCAATGAGAATCATTTACCTACCACGTTTAACGGTGTTGACAGGCCATTTGTAGAGCAGTTGATCATTCCCTCCACCTGGCGCGAAGTGGGAGTAGGTATCTACGGTGGCGTCAGAGGCATTCCCGGTCTCAACTACAGCTTTTCGCTCACCAATGGGCTTAATTCCGGCGGCTTTTCCAACGGAAGCGGTATAAGAGATGGCAGGCAATTGGGTTCTGCCGCTACCGGTCTTGGTTTAGGGGCTTCAGGCTCACTGCTGTATTATGTTGATCATTTCAGGTTCCAGGTTTCCGGTTATATAGGCGGTTCCACGGCGGTAGAAAAAAGGGTGGCCGACAGCCTGCAACTGAATTCCGGGCCGTTTGGAAACCCGGTGATGCTGGGGGAAGCAGACGGGCAATATAATAATAATGGCTGGAGCGTAAAGGCGATCGTTACCGGCATTAATATTCCCAATGCGAAAAATATCAATCTTGCCTACGCTAATAATACGCCTTCAGGGATATACGGAGGATACGCGGAGGCAGCTTATAATTTGTTGTATGCAAAACACGGGGACGCAAAAACACTGGCATTGTTTGGGCGGTATGAATATCTTGACCTTAACGCCTCTATCCCCAAAAATGCCCTGAAAAACGATGCTAACCGGCAGCAGTATATCGTGGCGGGGCTGACATACAAGCCCATACGAGGCATTGCCATAAAGGCGGATTACATACAGCATATTACGGGAGAGCCTAATCCTGCATTGATCATTACGCCTTTCCCGCAAACGGTTCCTTACTATACCAGTAATGGATTTGTAAACCTGGGAGTTGCCTATAATTTTTAGAGATGAAGAGCAGAAGAGATTTTATCAGGACGGGCTGTATGCATTGTGCCGGTATGCTTGGAATAAGCATGTTGCTGCAGGGCTGCGGCACTTCGGTACAGTTGTTTAAAACCAATACCCGTAATGATAGTGTATTGGTTCCCGTTAGTGCGTTTGAGGATGGGAAAAATATGGTAGTGGTAAGAGTCTCCGGGCTGGAAAATGATATCCTGCTGGTAAAAAAGGAAGATCATTACAACGCGCTTAACCTCAGATGCACTCACGAAGGCTATGGTCTTACCCCTACTTCAAAGCAGATTGTCTGTTCGGCACACGGCAGCACTTTCGATTTTGACGGGAATGTGCTCAAAGAGCCCGCCCTGAAACCCCTGAAAAAGTTCAACACGGAAATTATTGATAACAATACTATTATTATTCACTTAACCTGAAAATGTATCGTATGCTGAAATTAAAACACTGGCCGTTGTTCCTGGGTATCGCCGCCGCCACCACTATTTCCTGTAATAAAGATGACAATGATGCCGTAGACACTACTGCGCTCAAATCTGAAATATTGCAAAACGTAGCCACCAATGTATGCACTAAAAGCTACGAAGATCTCTCTGATAAAGCAGGTCAGTTGCTGACAGCAGTAACCACACTGACTACAACTACTACGGATGACAATCTCGCAACCTGCCGCAACCTGTGGAAATCTATCCGCGAAACATGGGAAAGATCTGAAGCCTGGCTTTTTGGCCCGGTAGAAGTGGATAATATTGATCCTCGCATTGATACCTGGCCGGTTGATTTTAACGATCTTAATACCGTGCTTGCAAGCCCGGATGAATTAGATGAAGAGTATATCGAATCGCTTGATGAAGATCATGATGCTCTGAGAGGATTTCACCCGATTGAATACCTGCTGTGGGGACAGAATGGTGATAAAACAGCCTCAGCGCTCACAAACAGGGAAAAAGAATACCTGCTCGCACTTGCCCAAAACTTAAAAAAATTAGCCGATGAGGTAAAAACAAGTTGGACAGGAGGTTATGCTGCATCACTGGCAACAGCCGGCGCCTCGGGTAATACTGAATTTCCTACACAAAGAGTTGCATTTGAAGCCATAGTTGACGCTATGGGTGGAATTTGCGATGAGGTGGCCAACGCTAAGATGAAAGACCCTTTTGATGCACAGGACCCCCAACTGGAAGAAAGTCCTTTCGCACAAAATTCCATCATAGATTTTACCAATAATATCAGGGGAATAATGGATATGTACCAGGGCAAGTTTACAGAAGACGGTAAAGGGATTGAAGACCTGGTCCGCAGCTATAATCTGTCGCTTGATAATGATATTAAAACAAAGCATAGCACTGCAGTGGCTGCATTGCAGGCAATATCCGTTCCGTTTGGCGAAGCCATAATTTCCCAGCAGTCGCAAGTACAGGCTGCTATGAACAAAATAAACGACCTGGCTTCAACAATTGATGAAGATCTGAAACAATTTGTACAGCAATACGGTCAGTAAATAACCGGGAATGATATTAATGCGTTGCTGTTGTAATGTATGGCTTTCCAAAAGCGAGAGGATAACGCCGTTTCATTGTTATCCTCTCACTTTCATAGAGAAAATACCATCAGTTAAGATGAGCCTGATTGCCGTTGTGCCTGAACCCTGAAAATGCTTTTAAGTGATGAGGATCCCTGCCATTTATAGAGTTTGCCTTGCCCTGGTAACAGCTATAGTATTGATTCTGGTTGCCTGCAACAAATTTGATGCAGGATACAGTAACCCCGATGATGAATGGAGAAGCGGTGGCAAGCAAACTGTATTTGACCAGAGCAGCAAAGCTTTCGGACATCCTTTTCCTTCCTTATCAGAAACTTTGGAACGCGTGCATGAAATAGGTGACGCGCAATTCAGCTCCACTTTTGTATCGGCACCTGCTCCTGTCAATCCCGGGCTTGGTCCCATATTCAATAATGTAGGCTGCGCGTCCTGTCATATTGGCGACGGACGTGGGAAAGTGCCTGGTACCGGAGAAATTTCTGTGCTTATGCTTTTCAGGCTAAGCATTGCAGGAGAAGATCCTCATGGCGGTCCCAACCCAGTGCCCGGGTATGGAGACCAATTGCAAAACCGTGGTAATATTGGTGTGCAAAAAGAAGGGGATGTTGCCATTTCCTATAACGACAAAACGTTTTACTTCGATGACGGCACGTCTTATAATCTCCGTTTCCCTACTTATACAGTTATTAACACCTATACAGCATTCCCTGCCGATGTAATGCTTTCCCCCCGTGTAGCGGCTCCTGTATTTGGTCTCGGGCTGCTTGAAGCACTGAGCGACGCAGATATCCTTTCCAGGGCGGATGAAAAGGATACTGATGGCGATGGCATCAGCGGCAAACCAAACTACGTGTGGAATTATACCACTAATTCCACTACTCTCGGGCGCTTTGGCTGGAAAGCCAATCAACCCAATTTGCTGCAACAGGTAGCAGCGGCATATAACCAGGACATTGGCATAACAACTTCTGTTTTTCCCAGGGAAAGCACTTTGGGACAACCACAGTATGACGGACGCTCCGATGACCCTGAGCTTATTGACAGCCTGCTGTACAGCGTTGAATTTTACGTAAAAACGCTTGCCGTTCCCGGAAGGAGAAATGCTACCGATGCCATAGTGCAGCAGGGCAAGCAATTGTTCATGAGCGCCGGCTGCGATAAATGTCATACCCCTTCCATGCGCACTGCTGTAAATGTGGTTTTCCCTGATGTAAGCAACCAGCTCATACATCCCTATACCGACCTGTTGCTGCATGATATGGGCGATAGCCTTGCGGATCACCGCCCTGATTTTCTCGCCACGGGGAACGAATGGCGTACGGCACCGTTATGGGGTATTGGACTTACTCAAAAAGTGAATGGTCATAATAACTTTTTGCATGATGGCCGTGCACGCAGTTTAATGGAAGCCATTATGTGGCATGGCGGCGAAGCGCTTCAATCCCGCAATAAAGTAAAAGCCATGAGCAGTACGGAGAGAAATGCGCTTATCAAGTTCCTTGAGTCGCTCTGATATAGTGTTATGTTAATCGTGAAAAGTCAAAAGTGAAAATCTCACGTCCCACGTTTCACAATAGTTTTAACTTAACACTAGTGTTAAGTCAAGCAAATTATGTCTGTTCATTTTTGTGAAACGTGAGAGGTGAAACGTGAGACAAGCTTTCACCTCTCCCATTTCACGTTTGACATAACACTAGTACTCCCCCATTTAACCGCAAAGCCTCGCAAAGAAAACCGCAGAGAGCGCAAAAGATACCTTTGTGGTCTTCGCGTGTACCCGGCGTTCTTTGCGGTTAAAAAAATATATCCTAAAGCAACTTTTATACATCACTTACTGCTCATCAGCAGAAGGCCCGTACAACCCCGGGACAGGTACATTCAGTAAACGAAGATACACCGTAAGCTGAGCACGATGGTGAACAATATGATTCATCACCATCTGCCTCACGGCAATTTTCCTGGGCAGTTCGTATGCTGCTACACCGTTCTTTACAAAGCTCCATTTTGTCTGGAACCGCTCATCGGCAGTTTCAGAAAGCATATCCGCAGCTTCCTGTATCCGCTCATCAAATTGCTGTAAAAGCTCCTCCGTTGTTGCCGCTTTAAGCCTGTTGAATGCACCCGGCACCATATTAAATGCATCCTGCTCCAAAATGAGCTTTACCCATTGCGGCAGCTCTGCCACATGACAGGCCAAACGCCCAAGAGGCATGCTTTTGTCGTGGGGCTTCCAGTCCAGCTTATCTTCGGGTATACGTGACAGTAATTTCCTTGTGCCTGCAGCTTCATGATTAAGTTCTCCTGCAAGTGCTGTACCTAATGCCATGCTGATAAAATTGTAGTTGACAATAGCTGCAAAGCTAATATTTACCATCATCCCGGCAAACAGGAGGGAGATTTGAACCACGGAGACAGGGAGGGTTTGTCGTTTCACGTTTGACGTTTCACGTTTGTCGTTTGCCGTTTCACGTCTCACGTCCCAATTTTTAAATCTCCGGGAATTTTGAAATTGTTTTTTTCTTCTTTATCTTTTCCAAAAATTTTTTCATGAAAAGGACGACCCTGCTTCCCGCTATATTATTATCCGTTTCCTTTTTCATTTCAGCTTTTTGCCTGGGTGATATAAGGCTTCCCGCAATATTTTCCGACAATATGGTGCTACAGCAGCAGGCCAACGTAACCCTGTGGGGCTGGTCGTCGCCGGCCGAAAAAATATATATTACCACTTCGTGGAATAATGTTACAGATTCTGTTACTGCTAACGGCAATGCACACTGGAAAACTTCCATACATACTCCCGCTGCAGGCGGTCCTTATACTATCACTTTCAAAGCACGCAATACTATTGTGCTGAACAATGTGATGCTGGGAGAAGTATGGGTTTGCTCCGGACAGTCGAACATGCAATGGAGCTATCACAATGGACTTCCTGAGATAGAGCAGGAATTTGCAGGCGCTGCGGCAAAAACCAATATCCGTTTTTTCCAGCTCCCGCAGACCACTTCAGAACACCCCCAGGACAACTGCCCCGGTACCTGGAAGAATTGCGGGCCGGAAACGCTTAAAAGCTTCAGCGCCGTTGCCTACTACTTCGGAAAAAAACTGGAAGAACAGCTTCATGTTCCCATAGGGTTGATCAATACCAGTTGGGGCGGCACGCCTGCCGAAGTGTGGACGCCGGCAGAAGCGATCGACAATGATCCTGTATTAAAAGAAGCTGCTGCAAAGCAACCGAAAACCGACTGGTGGCCCACTGCCCCGGCGCTTACCTATAATGCCATGATAGCGCCTCTTACACAATTTAACATTGCAGGTGCTATCTGGTACCAGGGAGAAAGCAATACAGGTACTGCAGCGTCATATCAACAGCTAATGACCGCTATGATCGGGAGCTGGCGCAAGGCCTGGGACAAAGCATTTCCTTTTTATTATGTACAGATCGCTCCCTTTGCCTATGGCAACAAGCACATCGGCGCACTGCTGAGAGAAGCACAAAACAAAACAATGGCTGTGCCCAATACAGGCATGGTGGTCATAACAGACCTGGTGGATGACATAAAAAATATTCATCCCAAAAACAAACATGATGTAGGCGCAAGGCTGGCGGCATGGGCATTGGCCGAAACCTACCATAAAGAAGGGCTGACATATAAAAGCCCGGAATATAAGCATCTGACTGTGAGCAAGAACAAGGCCACAGTGTATTTTGATAATGCTGCGAGCGGCTTGACACTAAAGGGACAGGAAAAGAAAGCTACTGAATTTTATATTGCAGGAGAAGACAAAAACTTTTTGCCCGCTGATGTAAAGATTGAAGGTGATCACGTGATACTTTCCAACAAAGCAATTAAAGATCCTGTAGCTGTCCGCTTTGCTTTCGGTAATACAGCCATTGGTAATATATTCAGCAAAGAAGGTTTACCTGTTTGTCCGTTCCGTACAGATGACTGGGAAGTAGATACCTCTAAAGAAAAATAATGCTGCTGGCAGCTCAAAGCTGATAGCCCGCAGCCCCCCAAAAAAAGCATCAAGTTTTGTAATCTTCCGGCTTTCACCTTCTTTTACAGAACCCGATGCTTTCGTGAGAAGTGCATATTTCCTTGCGGATTTTGCCTCTCTTGTTACCGTTTCCCTGTTGCCAGGTATTGATAACGTTTGTACCATAAAGATATATCAGGAGACGGCAGTTTGCAAGTATTTCCCTGTTTTGATCTGCACCTGCTACGCACATAGTTATGCACCGGATTGCCGTTTAAGGCACAGGTTTTGCACAAATAACCTGCTGCTAAGAGGTAAAATATTTCTCGTTTGACGTTTCTCGTTTGACGTTTGACATTCAGCCTCTCACATCTCACGTCTCTCCTCTCCCGTTTGCCCCATCGCTACGATCTCATGTTTTCATACTGCAGGGGTATGCCCAGCCCCCATCCTTTTGAAGCCTGTATGACTGTTTGCAGGTCATCAATCTTTTTGCCGGTCACTCTTACAAGATCGTCATTAATAGAAGCCTGCACTTTGAGCCCTGAATCCTTGATATGCTTTACTATTTTCCTGGCATCTTCCTGCTTCAGTCCGTTGCGGACGCTCACTTCCTTTTTCCACACCTTTCCGCTTTGGTGCCCTTCTTTCGACAAATCAAAAGCTTCAGGTGCAATACCCTGCTTATGCGCCCTGCTGATCAATACATCAATTAATTGCCCCATTTTCATGTCACCGTCTGTTTCCAGGTGCAGTTTGAAATCTTTTTTATCAAAGTCCAGCACTAGATGGGTGTCCTTAAAATCAAAGCGATTGGTAATTTCTTTGCGGGTCACGTTCACAGCGTTATCCAACGCCTGTGCATCTACCTTGCTTACGATATCAAATGATGGCATAGCTCAATAGTTTTGTCTTGCAAAAGTAACAACAGTAGGGCATAAAACATTTAAAATGTCTTCCGGTGTAAGAACAGCTTCTTATTTGTTTCCGGGCTGCTCATTATTAGTACTATGTCAACAATAATTTTTCGTATTTCTTTGTGAGAGATGAGGTTTGCCTACCGGTTTACCTGCCGTAGGCATGGCAGGCAGGCGATAAACGTGAGGATTTCACATTTGACATAACACCAGCGGTTAATCGGTTAATTCATAAATTGTTTGATGAGCATTATTAGTGTTAAGCCAATCAAATTATATCTGTTCATTAGCTTACCGCTCTCTTTTCCCACCCCAAAAAATCTTCATAATATGTGGTCCAAATTAATGATCTTGCATCGCTGCTGTGGAGATGTTTCCCCTTCAACCCTAAAATGATATATGCTCGCTTTAAATATTTGTCTTGCGCTTAACCTGATCATTTTATTTATTGCTTTCTTTTTCAGGAAAAACAACAGCCTTCCCAATAAGATCCTGGCGCTTATCTTATTGGATACTGCTATTTCATTTTTAGGCAATGCAAGTATTACCGGTGGCTTTTTTGAGCATTTTCCTTATTTCTTTTTTCTTTCCTGGTGCACTTCTTCTTTTTTCGGGCCGCTGGTTTTTACCTATACCTGCTTATTTACAGGCGCTGCATTAAACCTGAAACACCCGGTCTGGCTTGCCGCTTTCCTGCTCTTCATTTTCGGGGGATCTTTACCGCTTACTTATCTTATGCTGCCCGTGCAGGAACGTCCCGGCTTTACATTGTCTTTGCTCCGCGACCCCCTCCCCTGGCAAATGACCATAATCAATATAGCCGGCATGTTACTTATCTGGATAAGTGTGGCCGCATCTGCCTTCAAGATCATCCGGTATAAAAAACGAGTGGTGGCAACAATATCTAACCTTGAAAAGACCAGACTGGTTTTCATTTCCCTGTTTGTAGCCCTCGTGGGCTTTCTTACAGTGGCTTCCACTGCCTTGTATCTTATTTTACCACAGCATTTGGTAGAATACCTGTACCTACCCTGTCTTATTACCTTTATTTATTTTTTTATCCTGTTCTACACTTTCCGTCACCATGCCGTTTTTACTACGGAAAGCTACGGGCAATTCCTGCAGGACACCCTGCCGGCCAACAATGAAATGGTACATCTCCGGGAAAATAAGGATGCTGCTCCCAAAAGTGAATTACAGGAGCTGGCAAAACGGATTGAAGAATACCTTGTGCAAACAGCAGCTTATACGAACCCCGATATTACCATCAGTACTTTATCCGATAATTTGAGCGTTCCGCCTGAAAAAATTTCTGCCGCCATTAACAGAGAGCTGCATAAGACCTTTTTCGACCTTATCAACGAAAAACGGGTGGAAAAAGCCAAAGTGGTTCTGAGCGACAAAATAAACAGGATGACCATAGAAGGTATCGCTTATGAAGCAGGTTTTAACAGCCGGGCATCCTTTTACCGGGCCTTTAAAAAATATACCTCCCTTACGCCTTCCGAATACCTGAGCCAATTGCCATAAGGACTTTCCCTGGTAAATCTCCGGCACCGGAGAGCGCATTTTCACTGTCTGACACGCATGTTGCGGCATATTTTCTTTCCCTGATACAAATATCAGGCTGCATGAGACAAGATTCCTCCTTCGCCCGGATAATTTCACGGTGCTTTTAATGTTTTTCGCCAGCCGGACCCGGGCTTACCCGACATACGTTAAAAATTTAAAATGTTTCCAATATGAAAAGAACCAGTTCCCTTCTTTTGCTCATCCTTTTATTAAGCGTATTTTTTTTCTGCAAAAAAGACAATACCGGTGGTGGCGGTGATGTCACTTCCCCGCTTATCAAAAGCAGCGGTTGGGAAACCGTGCACACCATCAAGTTTTCAGATGTCAATACGCTTCAGGGGGGCTTCCGGGCAGAAGACCCGGTAATAGATGGCAACAATGCGGGGATGCTGTATGGCGAGGTATATAATGTTTTTAAAAGCCTTACCGCAGGCGATGCAGGGAAATACAAGACTACTTTCACCTTAAGCAACAAAACTGCAGCAGATATCAGCCAGGCTTTTGAAAAAAAACAGTGCTGTTCTATTGCCATGTCAACAATAATTTTTTGTGCTTCTTTGTTGAGAAGTGAGACAATAAATGTGAGGATTTCACATTTATCGCCTGCCAGCCTGCAGGCAGGTAGGTCTGCCGTTTCACGTTTGACCTAACACCGGAATATCGGTTGCAACCGGTAACCGGCAGGTTTAAATCTTAGAAACAAACATCTACAAACGAAACAATGCAAAACAACAAGAACAATATCATTGGGGCAATGATTTATTTTTTGCTATCGGCGGTACTTACCGGTATTTTTATCGGCAATAAATTCTGGTTGTACGACAGCGTAAGCAGCATGGTGCTTTCGGGCAGCATTGCCGGGGGCAAATGGCTCATTCAAATCATTGCGGCTCTTATTTTTCTGAAAGAAAAGAAATGGGAACTTATAAAACGTATCGGCTTAGTTTGTTTCGCAGGCTCCTGCGTGCTGTTCCTGTACAATATTTTATCTTATATACTGCTGCCTTTGAGCGGGTTTTCATTGTTCGTGATATCCATAATGGCAAGTGTAATGGTTATGATAAGCATGTATTACAAAGCGGTACAGAAAACGGGGCTGCCGGTAAAATGGTTTTGGGGGTGGATGCTCTGCCTGGCTATAGCCATTTTCTTGCAAATTCAACTGGTATTTTAAAAAACAAACACAATGAAACAAAAAGACTATGAACCAGAACCTGTCCCTCCGTGCGGAAATTCCTTTCAGTAAAAACAAATCTGCTTTACTGATGCTGGCAGCCATTGCTTTTATTGCTATTGGCTGCTGGCTCATCATTACGCCGCCCCAAAGCGGTAATGATTTTTTCAGCAACCCTGTATTGCTGCGCGTTATTGGTATAATTGCCGTTGCCTTTTTCGGCACGGCTGCATATTTCATAGCACGCAACCTGACGGCTAAAGGCCCGGGGCTTATAATAGACAACGCCGGTATTTCAGATCTTTCAGGCGCCGCATCAGCAAAAAAAATTTTCTGGAAAGATATTGAAGCCATAGAAGTGCTTACTATAAAGTCGCAACGGCTTATTATGTTTAAAGTAAGTAACCCGCAAGATTATATTAACGGGCAAAGCAACAGGTTTAAAAGAAAAATGCTTGAGCTGAACTATAAATGGTACGGCGCACCGGTAGGTATTTCGGCAAACGGCTTTAAAATATCTTTTGAAGAATTGCTGCAACTCGTATCCGATAGATTTGAAGCAATAAAAATCAAATAATACTTTTGTTCATACACCCTTAAATTCAACTCTAATGCGTACGTTCTTATTTAGCCGGCTTTTGCCCCTGGTCTTTTGTTGTTATTCAGCATTGCCGCTCTTTTCCCAGTCAACGCCCAACCGGGCTACCGGCGCCGTTTTTAATGCTTCCTCCATTGCCGCCACACCGCAAAAAGTATTGCTGTCTACCCGGAGCCTGAGAGGGCTGACACCAGCTTATTCACTGGAAGCCTACTGCCCCACACCGGCTGACCAGGGCAATCACGGCACCTGCGTGGCTTTTGCCAACGCTTACGGCATCGCTACCATTCTGTATGCCAAAACACATAATATCACGAACAGGACTATTATTGATAAATACGCATTCTCTCCCAGCTACCTGTATGAGCAGATCAAATCTGAAGAGGATAATGATTGCCAGAACGGAAGCGACCCCATCATGGCGCTGGTAAAGATGATTAATGGCGGCGATGCATTCAGCACCACCGTTCCTTATCAATGCAATACGCAACTGACTGATGTGGCAAAGCAGGAAGCCGTTAATTATAAAATTAAGGATGCTGCTATCCTTTTTGCCGGAAAGGGAATGATGGAAGAGGATAAATATGTATTACCTGCGGAAGACATGATCGCCGTTACCAAAAAAGCATTACAGGAAGGTACCCCGGTATCCACCGGCTGGCACCTGCCTAAAAGCTTTTTTTATGTAAAGTCGGATGTATGGAACACCACCAGCGACGACCAGCTAAGCGACTGGAAACATAACGGGCATGCCATGGCTGTTGTAGGCTATGATGATAATAAATATGGCGGTGCATTCCGCGTGCTGAACAGCTGGGGAACAGGATGGGCCGATAAGGGTCTGGTATGGGTAAAGTATGATGACTTTGCCAAATGGTGTGTGTTGGCCATGCAGGTATTCGCCGACCCGCTCACACCGGCGCCTGCGGAAGTAAAGCCGGCTCCAAAGCCCACACCGGCACCCACTCCTGCTCCTTCACCCGTTCCCAAGCCGGTAGAAAAGAAATTTTCCCTGAGTGGAAATGTTGCGTTCAGATTGAATACCGGGGAAGATATGCCCATTAAAAAAACGTCCACCCGCAACTTACAGGTAGACGATGACAAGCCAGCCCCGAAAGAGGAATTGGTTGCCTATACCATGGCAGGCAGCTATGCCAGCGGTACGGCCTTCCGGTTTTATATAGATGTGGATAATGAAGCGTACATATATGCTTTTGCCACTGATCTTGGCGGAAAGGTAAATTTAATACTGCCTTTTGACGACATGCAGTCCACCCATGTAGGGGCTAACAGCACCATCGCTTTCCCATCGGATAGAAAAGTAGTAAGGCTGGACGAGAACAGGGGCACCGATTATTTATTGATCTTATATGCTGCAGAGAAATTAGATGCAAAAAAAATTGCCGACGATATGAACGGCATGACCGGTGCGCTCAGCACCAAAATAAAAGCAGCGCTGGGTGATAAGCTCATGGATAAATCCGTTATTAAATATGCTGCCGATAAAGTGGGCTTCAGCGCGAATGGAACAGCCACCCGGAATCTTACCGTAACCAACGACGATCAAAAAACGGTTTATACCGGCGGAACCGTTGTGCCGCTGATGGTGGAAATAAAGCACAATTAAAATTTTCAAATGAAATTTTATTACGCAACTATCCGTGGACGGATTGCCAAGGCAGTATTCGCTTTTTTTCTGATAGTTATAACTGCAAAACTCTTTGCGCAAACCGGCAATATTATTATCCCCAGCGGCCATGCCAAAATGGTGAGTAATATACTGATTGATAAACAGGGGAAGTACTTATACAGTCAGGAAGGTAACAAAGCCATTATGTGGGACGTAAAGACCCGTAGCCAACTGTACACTTTTAAAAACGACAGTAAAAAAATGTCACTGAGCAACGACGGTACAAAGCTGCTGCTTGGCGATAGCTGCTACTCAACCATCACCGGGAAGACTTTGTTTAAAGTAAAAGAAAGCAATCCGGTATTCTCTGCCGATGATTCAAAAATTTACACGGTGGGAAGCGGACTGTTCGTTACTGATGTTGCCACACAACAGCAAACCAGGCTGGTAGAGTTTTTATACACCAACCCCGAAATTGTTGCTGTTCTTGATAACGACCATGTATTGGTAGCGAATGATGGAGGCTGGCGGGTAATTGATATAGCGCAAAAAAAGATTGACCTTGAATATAAATACCCATACGGTACCACCATCTTTTATTTGCCCGCCCTGCATTGTATAGCCGATTATACCAGTGAATCGCCGGTAACTTTCCGGGATGTCTATACAGGGAAATTAGTAAAAACTATCGCCAAACAAACCACTAAAATTTCGCTGTTTTCATCAGGAAGTAGCAAATACTTTATTTGGAACGGGAATGATTATTTAAACACCTACACTGTTTACAATGGTGAAACATGGGCGCCTGTACGAAATTTTAAAACCAAAGAAAAAATTTACGGAGCCTATTTTTATGGAGATGTAAGCACAGCTTACGTGTCGTCGCGATCGGACATTAACCTGTTAAACACAAAAACAAGCGCGGTAAGCTACACCTTTAAAAGGCAGGTTGCCGATTTGGGGAAAGATATTTTCAATTCGTTTGAATACAACTACCCCAGCGGTATCCTGAATTTAATAACAGACGATTCGGTGTATACAAGCATCGACATGGTAAGGCTTAAGCCATTCAGGCATACGCCGCTACCCGAAATGAGTGCAATAGCCTTTAGCCCCACCGGCGATACGCTGGCCATGTTTGACGATCAAAAAAGGGGTGTCATTAAAAATATAGTCACCGGCAGGTTATTAATCCCCGTTATGCGGCTTACCGACGAAGCCGCCACTACCGAAAGAGACAATTTCTTTTTTGATAAAATCGGCACGCATGCCTACTACACCGTGCATAACATACCCAAACAGGTGCATGTTTTAAAGAGAGTAAACATTAAAACGGGCCTGGCCGAAACGGTGCTGACATTTCACGGCACGCGCGGGCCAACGCTGCACCCCGACAAAGACCTGCTGGCTGCGCTTGATGAAGGCTATCAGTATTCGCACGCTAAAGTATGGAATATAGCAACTGGCAAGTTATTATTCGATAAGGACCTGGGTGAAGATGAATACAAATACATTATCGTATCGGGCGATAAGAAAAAAGTCCTGCTGATAACCAATGGTAAACCGAAGGTGTACGATCTGGCAACAGGAACGCTTATAGCTCAGTCTAAAGGTTCGATCGGCGGCAGCGTATTCGGCAGTCCGCCTGATCTTTCGATAATAGTCAGTGGATTTAATAACGGCTCAATTACTGCGGTGAATGCTGCGGGCGATGTGCTTTATGATATAAAAGCCCATGATGCTGCCGTGCGCCGGATCATATTTTCGCCCGATGGCAAGCTAATGTACACCATATCCGAAGACCAGACCATTAAAGTGTGGTTGCCGCAATCAGGCAAATTGCTGGGCACACTCTATCTTTTTAATGATGGCAACGACTATGTTTTTTTAGATCCCTACGGCCGCTTTGACGGAAGCGAGGGTGGCATAAAGCGGATGTATTATTACCGCAACCGCATAAAAGTAGATCTGGATGTGGTGTATGAAAAATTTTATACACCAAACCTGTATCAGCGTTTGGTTAACGGCGAGCAATTCCCGCCGATTGACATTATCATTAACCCGCAACCACGTGTACGAATAAGCTATGCCCAGATATCCCGCAATCTGGATGTTGCGGAAGATAAAACACCCGCCTTTAGCAATACAACCGGTGTTGCCGAAATAACCGTTAATGCGTCAGCTGAAGATGATAAGGTAGATGAGATCCGCCTTTTTCACAACGGTAAGATAATTAACCTGGCCACACGGGGGCTTTTTGTTACCGATAATACGACCGGCACAGATACAAAGAAATATACACTTAACCTGCTGCCGGGGGTAAACAACATCCGCGCTGTGGCGCTTAACGGCCAACGTACGGAGAGCGAACCGGATGAAATAACAATATCTTATAATAGCGGCGGACAGGAAAATACGCCGTCCCCGGGTAACAAAGGCGGCAGCCTGGTAGATGCCGTTGACCGCAATGCTACCATGCACCTGGTTGTGGTAGGGATAAACGCATATAAAAATCCAAAAATGAGCCTGAATTATGCGCTGGCCGATGCCACTTCTTTTAAGGAAGAAGCTGAGCGGAATGCAAAAACAATACTAACCAGCGTAAAAACCTATTTTGTTACGGACGATAAGGCGGATAAAAGCGGCATCATGACCGCCCTTACCGAAGTTCAGAAAAATGCCAGACCGCAGGATGTGTTTGTATTTTATTACGCAGGGCACGGGGTTATCAGCGAAAAAAATAAAGAATTCTTCCTCGTTCCCAATGATGTTACAGACTTAAAGAATGTAGACGAGGCGTTGGAGCAATATGGTATTCCATCAAAAATGCTCCAGCAATATGCCATTAACATATCCGCCCAAAAACAGGTATTTATTTTGGATGCCTGCCAAAGTGCCGGTGCGTTTGCTTCTTTGCTGGCTAACGATGCCAACCAGCAAAAAAGCCTTGCTGTAGTTGCCCGCAGCACAGGTACGCACTGGATAGCGGCAAGTGGCAGCCAGCAGTTTGCTAACGAGTTTTCGCAGCTGGGCCACGGTGCATTTACTTACGTGCTGCTAAAAGCCATGAAGGGTGAAGCTGCAAGCGATAAAATGGTAACCATTAACGGACTGAAGAATTTCCTGCAGGTGCAGGTGCCCGAATTGATGAAAAAATATAATGGCACTCCCCAATACCCGGCCAGCTATGGCCTGGGTAATGATTTTCCGGTAGGAGTGATAAAATAATTTAAACAGATATGAGAAAACTAATATTGTTTTTGTTATGTTTTGTATGGCTTGGCACTCATGCCCAAACCGGCGATGTTGTAGTGCCTACAGGAAGTGATATAAATAAGGTATTAGTTGACAAACAAGGCAAATATCTTTATACGATCGGAAAAGAGAAAATCATCATGTGGGATAAAAAGACCCACGTACAGCTCTATACTTTTTATAATACACCCACAGATGCAGGAATGGTACTGGAAGACCCCGTCCATTTAACAGATGACGGGAAAGTTTTAGCCGGCCTGCATTATCCGGATAATTACCGGTCTACCGTTACCGGTGAAGTCCTGACCAATTTTAATAAAAATCCCGGAATTGTCATGCCCAATAATACCTCAACATTTTTGCTAAAGAAAAATGGCAAGCTCTATTTTTATGAGAGTTATGAGGGAATACGCGAAATCGATTCTGTTAGTTATGCGAATAGCTCTCCCCGTTCACCCTCGGAGGATAAAATTATTATTCCGGGAAAAGCCTTAGCCGGCGATTTTATGCGGGAGATGAAAATAGTTAATAACGGCCAGCTACTGGTTTATAATGATAAGGTGATACAACTGTGGGATCTGGAAAAGATGAGTCTCATTTACGAAACAAAGTTTAGCGTGCCGGTCCGGGAAGCAAGATTCTTGAAAAAAAAGACCTGGTTATTAACCTTCTACGCCATGGGTGATAAGTTCATCTATGAGCTGTATGACCTGAATACAGGTAAATATCTGCGTCGCTTACCCGTAAATGCACCGCCCCAAACTTATCAAACTTCATTTTGTGTTTCAGAGGAAAATAATACGATCGCTATCCTGGAAGGGTTTATTCTGGACGATGTGACTGGCGCAACAGGCAAAACGGCCAAGATAAAGCTATATGACCTTAGCAATGGACTGCTCAAGAAAACCTTTCCGCTGCCGGATAACCTGGAACCTCATTATTATTCCGAAAAAGAAAACAGCATCCTGCTGGGTAATCAGGTACTGTATAATCTGGATATGCTCACCGGAAAAATTGTGGCAGAATATACAGACCAGTTAGCTGAGCTAACCGATGCTGCTAAAACATTCAGGGGTATAGCCGTTGAAGACCGGAAAAGCAGCTATAACCTTACTTATTTTGCCGATAATAAGCAGCTTTTAACCCTGGATACCCGCCGTATGATTCCTGCAGCGCCTATAAAGCTGCCGGCTAATTTTGTTGCAGATCATTTGGCCGCTACCTTAAGTGGAGATACAATATTATACAGTGTATATGGCGCCGGCTATTTTGTCAAAAGCTTAGCCGCTAACAAAGTACTTTTCAAGCTCAAAGGAAATGTGGAAACCTTTGATAACGATTTAAAAAGGGCGACTTTCTTTAGCGATGACGGCAGCTATTTATATTTTTTTACCAAAGATTACCAAAAAGATATTTACATCTATAACCGTTTACATCTTAAAACGGGTGTACAGGAGCCTCTCTTCAGCGGGGAGACTCCGAACAACAGTTTTGTAAGCGCCGATAAGCAATATATCACTTTTTTAAACGGGGGTATCAGAGCCGGCCAGATCAGATTGTTTAACCTGCAGACAAGGCAAACTGTGGCAGAGATCCCCTTTATAAACGCCCCCGATCTGAAAGAATTGGAAAACCTGCAGGTGAAATACCTGGCCCTGTCTAAAGAGAGTAAACATCTTTTAACCATATACAGTTCAAAATACGATACGAAAATCAGGGTGTATGATATAGATACCAAAAAGGTATTATCAGAGTCAAAAGGCATTGTTCCGGGCGATGGCGACCGGTTCTTTTGTAATGATGACTTATCAATGATCATGCAGGCCGGTGCAAGTGGCGGGTTAATTGGTTATGACAGGGCAGGAAACCGGCCATTTGGCGTAGGAGTAGAAACCCGGGTAACCGATGTCGCTTTTTCAGACGATGGCAAAACCGTATATACCACCACAAAGGAACAGACCATAAAGGCCTGGGATTTGAAGTCGAACAAGCTCTATGGCACCCTGTATGTTTTTAAAGGGTGCGATGATTATGTATTCATCGCCCCTACCGGGCATTTTGATGGCAATGAAGGCGGCATTAAACGACTCTATTACCTGAAAGACAGGAATATCATTCCGCTGGACAAGATATATGAAAAAGCCTACACGCCCAATCTTTATGAACGGTTAGTAGCGGGAGAGCTATTCTCAAAGCTGGATATTCAGCTCAAGGCCATTCCTGTGGCAAAGATCACTTATGCGGCCATACAAAGAAACCTGGACGTGACGGATGATATAGCCATCTATCAAAATACAAGCGGTCAGGCCGAAATAACCGTAAATGCATCTTCTGTTGATGATTCGATTGACGAGATCCGTCTTTTCCATAACGGGAAAATTGTTAATCTTGCCACAAGGGGGCTGTTTGTAACCGACGATAGTAAACAAAGCACCTCTGCCAAAAAATATACGGTCAATCTCCTGCCCGGTAAAAACTCATTCCGGGCCATTGCACTCAACAGTCAGCGTACCGAAAGCCAGCCCGATGAAATTATAGTCAGCTACCAGAACGGTAACCCGCCTGATCCCTCGCGGCCTGTCATTGCCGGTAATGTGCCTGTTGATCTGATTGATAAAAATGCTACGTTGCACCTGGTGGTGGTTGGGATTAATAAGTACCGGAATGAGAAAATGTCACTTAATTACGCATTGGCCGATGCAACATCTTTTAAAGACGAAGTTGAAAAGAGTGCTAAAACGATGCTGACGAATATCAAAACTTATTTTGTAACAGATACCACGGCCGACAAAAACGGAATAACAGATGCTTTTGCCGAAGTACAGAAAAATGCGAAGCCCCGGGATGTTTTTGTATTCTATTATGCCGGGCATGGTGTAATCAGTGAAAAAAATAAGGAATTTTATCTGGTTCCAACCGACGTAACAGATCTAAAAAACGTGGATGAGGCGCTTGCTGAAAAAGGAATAGCCTCTAAACTTTTGCAGGGCTATGCGATAGATATACAGGCACAGAAGCAGTTGTTTATCCTGGATGCCTGCCAGAGTGCGGGCGCTTTTGAGTCCTTATTGCAAAATGACGGAAAGCAACAAAAGTCGATCGCTATGTTAGCCCGCAGCACCGGTACGCATTGGATGGCAGCCAGCGGCGCCCAGCAGTTTGCCAACGAATTTGCCCAGTTAGGGCATGGGGCATTCACCTACGTGCTGCTGCAGGCGCTAAAGGGCGAAGCAGCCAGCAACAAAATGATAACGGTAAACGGGCTCAAGAATTTTATGCAGGTACAGGTACCGGTTTTGATGAAAAAGTATAATGGCACTGCACAATACCCGGCAAGCTATGGAATAGGTAATGACTTTCCGGTAGAAATATTGAAATAGAATATAAATGAAAAAAATAAGAACAGCTTTTTTGCTGCTTATTATAACAGCAAAAGCCTTTGCGCAAACCGATGGCATCATTGTGCCCACAGGCCATACAGGCGATATAAGAATGATCATTACCGATCTGCAGTTTCAATATGTCTACACGGTTGAAGACCAGAAAATAATTATGTGGAATATAAAAACACATCAGCAGGTTTATAGTTTCCGGCTGCCTGCCAAACAAACGGGTGTTGCCATAAGCCACGACGGAAAGATGCTTGCATGCTCTACCTCGGGGAGTCTGACCTGCTATTCTACTGTTACAGGTAAGCTTATTTTCCAGGAAAAGAAAAGTCACTGGTACTATTATAATCCTGTTTTTTCTGCCGATGATAAGTTCATTTACATTGATAACAAGGGTGAAGGTCTGTTTAAAACAGAAATAACCACACAAAAAATAACCGGGCTTTGGGAAGATAATTCCATCAGCCATTATGCCGCTTCTTTTTTGTTTCCGACAAAGGACAACAGCCTTATTACCGTTACGGGAAAAGGCTGGAAAGTGTTTAGCGAAACAGATGCCTCAAAAAACAAAGTGCACCTTTTTGGAAGTGAGGGGGATTGTATTGCCTATTATTTTCCTGAAACAAACAGGATTGCCATAAGAGATAAGAATAAAAATCATTACTCAGACGATCCCAAGATATATGATTTTTATAATGCTGCCACGGGAGAAAAAATAAAAACGCTTTCTTTGCCCCCGGCGGCATTTGACCTGGCGATTACGGATGACGGAAAATCATTCGTAGCCGCTTCTTATGATGTAACTGCGAAACAAATCACCGCTTTATTGTATAGTTCGGAAACATTTTCTCCTGTAAAAAAAACGGTTTTAAGCGATCCGAAGTGGGATACAAAATTTTACAGTATTAAAAACAATACGGCATTCGCAGTAAGCCAGTCGCAAAGCATCTTCCGGGAAAAATCCTCCAGGGCGCTTTCATTCAACACTTCTACAGGTACAGAAATAAAGGCCTATCAACAGAATGTAAGCAGTATAGACCTTGCAGGAACGGTATTCAGGAACAATACGATAATTAATAAGCCCACAGATTTTATGAATATCAATACGGGCGCTTCGATAGTTTCCGTTGATCTTACAAAAATGTCGGTATCGCCTGCCCAAACCATCAGCACGCCTGGTGGAGATGATGATAATTACCTGGTTTATTCTGCCACCGGAGATACAGCAGCTATCTTATATACTAATAAAGTCATCATTAAAAACACAAAAACAAATCAGCAGATAGGAACCACCGTTACGTTATCGGATGAGGTATTGTATGAAATGAAGGCGAGCGCTTTTATAGGAAAGGATAATTATTTTTTTGGTAATGGCGGCTCATATTTTTATTTCACTTCGTTTTCCGTAAAAACCCAGCTCATATCGGTATGGCGGTTAAACGTAAAAACGGGTGTTAAAGAAAAAATGTATGACAGAAGCACAGCGGCAAAGATGGTTATAAGCCCGGATAAAAAGATGATGGCAGGTATACCAACCGGTGACAATATGTACAATCGTGTAAATGATCCCGGCATAAAAGTCTGGGATATGCAAACAAATAAATTGTTGTTCCAGACAGGCATGACAGCAGATGAAATGCGCGACAATAAAGTACGTCCGATTGGTTTCTCTGATGACAACCGGCATTTCATTATCCTCCGGAATTCCAAATATGAATACTACGATCTGGCAAGCGGTAATCTGACACAAACATCAAAAGAGTTTTATGCTGCATTGGAGCTTACCTATCATGTCAACCACGGTGCGACAGCCATTGCAAGCTCGGAAGACAAGGGCTACCTGTCTTTATATAAACCTGATGGCGCAAAAGCTTTTTCAGTTCAGGCGCATACCTCTGTTATCAGGGATGTATTCTTTTCAGAAAATGATTCTTTATTATTTACCGAAGGCGACCAAACTATTAAAGTCTGGCGCGCTGCAAACGGTGAATTGCTGGGCACGCTCTATCTTTTTAATGACGGCAAGGATTATGTATTTGTGGATAAAGACGGAAGGTTTGATGGAAATGAAGGTGGTATGCAACAATTGTATTACCTGCGCAACCGGCAGGTGATAACACTGGATAAAGTGTATGAAAAATTTTACACCCCCAATCTCTTTCAGCGTTTATTGAACGGCGAGGTTTTCTCGCCCGTCGATTATATATTAAAACAGGCCCCGCTTGTAAAAATCCAATATGCGGAAAAGCAGCGCAACCTTTCTGTTGACGATGATGCACCTTCTTACCAAAACACCACCGGAGCGGCGGAAATAACCGTTACCGCATCCTCACAGGACGATGCCATTGATGAAATACGCTTATTCCGGAACGGAAAAGTTTTAAACCTTGCAACGAGAAACCTGATTGTGGAAGATGATAAAAGCAAAACATCCACTCAAAAATATACGGTTAATTTATTACCTGGCAATAATGAAATAAGAGCGATTGCCCTGAATACACAGCGGACAGAAAGCCAGCCGGATATTATTAATGTTGTTTATAACAACGGCGCATCTGCCAACACGAATATTATACCTGTTGTAAACAAAAAAACAAATGCAATTATTGATAAGGTTGACAAAAGCGCAACGATGCATTTGGTGGTGGTTGGCATTAATGCCTATAAGAATCCAAAAATGAGTTTGAATTATGCCAGGGCTGATGCGGCAGCGTTTAAAGAGGAGATAGAAAAAGATGCAAAAACGGTTATCAGCAATATCAAAACCTGGTTTGTAACAGATGAAGCAGCCGATAAAACAGGCATAACCACTGCATTGCAGCAGGTGCAGCAAAATGCCAAACCTCAGGATGTGTTCGTGTTTTACTATGCGGGCCACGGTGTAATTGCCGGAGGTAACAAGGAGTTTTATCTCGTTCCGAATGATGTTGCAGACCTGCACAACGTAGATGAAGCATTGAAAACGCATGGCATTGCTGCCAAAGAGCTGCAGCAGTATGCTATCAATATACAGGCACAGAAACAATTATTCATTTTAGATGCCTGCCAGAGCGCCGGCGCTTTTACGGAAATGCTACGCTCGGATGGCAGCCAGCAGAAAAATATAGCATTGGTAGCCCGCAGCACAGGTACGCACTGGATGGCAGCCAGCGGCGCACAGCAGTTTGCCAACGAGTTTTCAACCCTGGGTCACGGCGCGTTTACCTACGTGCTGCTGCAGGCGTTGAAAGGTGAAGCCGCCAGCGATAAAATGATCACGGTTGACGGATTGAAAAATTATATGCAAACCGGTGTGCCCGCATTAATGAAAAGATACAATGGCACACAACAAACACCGGCCAGCTTTGGTTTCGGAAATGACTTCCCGGTAGAGGTTTTGAAATAAAACATGATCAAATACAAAAGATGAGGACTCTTTTTTCATTATTGCTGATAATGATAGCCGGGGCTGTTTCGGCACAATCAGTGTCATTGACTATTCCATCCGGGCATGCATCGCCTATAGAAGCGATAACTGCTTCGCCAAACGGCAAATACATTGCTTCGGGTTCAAATAAAACCGTTCTGATATGGGATGTGGCAAGCAACAAAAAAATCCATGAGATCAATCTTGGTTTTAGTGCAACGAGATCGAACGTAGCATCGCTTTCCATAACCGATAAGCTGGACAAAATAGTTGCTTATAGCAAAGAAGGAGGTATTGTTTGTCATGATATACAAACCGGAAAAAAACTGTTTGATATAGGCGGATATATCAGCGGCGGCAGCTTTAGTAAAGACGGGCGGTCTGTCTATACCTGTGATGACGGCAGCCTGGGTATCTACAATGCGGTATCCGGTAAGCTTATTAAACGTATATACAAGACGGTTAAAACAAGTTCGGAATCCGGTTGCTATTTCTACGAGCTTCCGGACAACCAATTGCTGATCACCTCTGAAAGAGGATGGTGCATTGTAAATACGGGCACAGACCAGGTTGTTGTGAAGCAGCAGTTCGAATATAGTTCCTCCTTCAAGGGTTTTCAGACTATTAAATATAATCCTGCACTCAATACGGTAATAGCTCAAAAAAATGACACTATTTCTATTTACGAAGCAAATACGGCTCGTGTTTTAAGATCAAAAACATATCCTGCTGCGTCCAGGCCCCGTGGTTTTTGTTTAACTGATAAAAACCAGTTGGCGGTTTTTTATGATGAGTATAAGCAGAAAGCCTATAAAACAGATATATTACAGGCACAAGATTTTGGTACCATACGAACCGTATCCGAGCCGGGGTATGACGATGTTTTGTTTCTTTATCATGGAACTGCATCCGTTGCGGTTCCCGGGTCAGGATATATTGCCTGCAACAATGGCTCGGAAATTAGTTTTTTAAACACAGATAAAGGCGATTATGAAAAAAGGTTCAATAACAGCATAGCAGACTTCAAACCATTTTATATTTACCGAAATCTGAGCCAGCGCTTAATGCCCGATAACAGCCTGCGTTTTTCTACAGATGATAATGGCATCAGACAATTCAACGATGAAACCTATAAGCCCGAAAACTATGTGCAAGGGGCTGATCATGTTACGGATCGCTTAATATTAAGCCCCGATGGAAAGCTGGCGGCCACCATAGACAAAAAGATAACCATCATCAATGCCAGAACGGGAAAGCCCAATAAAACACTGCCGGTTCCTTCCTCTATAGAAGATATATACATGGTATTCTTTTTCTTTAATCACGACAATACAAAACTGATGTATGCCGACTGGGAAAAAGGCAGGCTAAGCGCCATTGATATAGCCACCGGTGTACCGTCTGTATATGCATCACTCGGCGGTATTTACTCTAAATATTCTGCCAGCTTTGACGGAAAATATTTTGCCTATACCCAATATATAAATAATAAGGAACACCTCCTGGTGTATAATCTTAAAACCAAAAAAACTGAGCTTAGAAATGAGTACGGCGGCGACATCAGCTTTCTGAATGACAGCTATTATATTCTTTCCATTGGCGGTACGAGTGCAAATCCCACCGGCACAGTTTGTAAAGCAGATGACCCTTCTTACGTATCCAAAATTGAAGTAAACAGCCGGGTAGTGGAATTGCTGGGCGGCGATACTAAAAACAACATCATCGCCATTGGCGGAACAGGCATAACACTGATATCAAAAGAAGGCAGGCAGGTTAGGCAATTTCCATATGTTCAAAACAACGAGATTCTTAAGGTAACATTTTCCGCAGATGGCAAAGTAATGTTTGCCTCTACCAATCAAAAGGGCATACAGGTATGGAATGTACAGACCGGCGAATTGCTGGGTACCTACTATCTTGTTGAAGGGTCGAACGAATATGTTTTTGTTTCTCCCGAAGGATTATTTGACGGCAGTGAGAAAGGCATGAAAGCACTGTATTTCGTAAAGAATAATAAGCCTGTTCCGCTTGAAAAATTATATGAACAATACTTTACACCTGATCTTTTACGCAGAAAGCTGAATGGTGAAAAATTTTTACCGCCGGATGTGGCCGGGTTGCTGGATGTACCTACCGTTTCTATTGCTTATGCTGAAAAGCAGCGCAATCTGTCTGTGGATGATGATATACCTGTTTATCAAAATACCAGCGGGATCGCAGAAATTACGGTAAAGGCGGATGCAGGGGAAAGCGCTATAGATGAGATCCGTTTGTTTCACAACGGCAAGATCGTTACATTGGTTACCCGCAACCTGATCGTTACCGACGACAAAGCCAAAACAGCCGTTAAAAAATATACCATCAATTTATTACCGGGCAGCAATCATATTCGCGCCGTTGCATTGAATACACAACGCACCGAAAGCGATCCCGATCAGATCACAGTGGTTTACAATGCCGGTAATAATTCCGGTGTCACCCCGCCTGTTGTGCATACCGGCTCCGGCGCCGTTGTTGACAAGATAGATAAAAATGCTACCCTGCATTTAATAGTGGTGGGCATCAATGCCTATAAAAACCCTAAAATGAGCCTGAACTATGCCCTTGCGGATGCGACAGCTTTTAAAGAAGAAATTGAAAAGGGCGCCCAAACGGTGATCAGCAATATAAAACCCTATTTCGTTACAGACCATGCCGCTGACAAGCAGGGCATTGTAAGCGCCCTGAATACTATTCAGCAAACAGCCAAACCGCAGGATGTTTTTATATTTTATTATGCAGGGCATGGCGTAATTGCAGGCGGCAATAACGAGTTTTATTTAGTACCCAATGATGTGATGGATCTGAAGAATGTAGATGAAGCCCTGAAAGCAAGCGGCATTGCTGCCAGGGAACTGCAGCAATATGCCATCAATATCCAGGCGCAGAAACAGTTGTTTATTTTAGATGCCTGCCAGAGCGCGGGCGCCTTTGCAGCCATGTTAAGCGCAGACGGCAACCAGCAGAAAAATATAGCGCTGGTGGCACGCAGCACAGGTACACACTGGATGGCGGCCAGCGGCGCACAGCAGTTTGCTAATGAATTTTCAGCTTTAGGACATGGTGCATTTACGTATGTATTGCTCCAGGCATTGAAAGGCGAAGCGGCATCCAACAAGATGATAACAGTTGATGGATTGAAAAACTATATGCAAGCCGGTGTGCCGGCATTAATGAAAAAATACAATGGCACACAACAGACGCCGGCCAGCTATGGCTTTGGGAATGATTTTCCGGTAGAGATATTGAAATAACGCAGAACGAAAGCATATCTTTACCTGCCAACCAATTCAATCATGAAAGTAGTCGTTATCGGAGGGACCGGGCATATAGGCACTTACCTTATTCCCCGGCTGGTAAATGCCGGGCATGAAGTGATCTGTGTAAGCCGCAGTCAACGGGATCCCTATAAAACAGATCCGGCATGGAATGCTGTTCAACAGGTTAATATTGACAGGGCTGCTGCTGAAGGAAAAAACAGCTTTGGCTCACAAATAAAGGCGTTGCACGGAGATGTGGTAATAGACCTTATCTGTTTCACACCGGAAAGCGCCGCCCAGCTTGCTGAAGCCTTAACAGGCACTGTGCAACACTTTATACATTGCGGCACCATGTGGGTGCACGGGCACAGCGAACAAGTTCCAACCACTGAAACACAGCCGAGAAAACCTTTCGGGGAATACGGTATCAACAAAGCCAATATTGAAGCATACCTGCTGTCGCTTCACCGGGAAAATAATTTTCCTGTTACCATATTGCATCCCGGGCATATTACGGGCCCGGGATGGCATCCCATCAATCCGGCCGGACACCTCGACCCGGAGATCTTTATCAGGCTGTCCAATGGCGAAGCGATTACCTTACCCAATATCGGGATGGAAACGCTTCACCATGTACACGCCGATGATGTAGCACAGGCTTTTGAAAAAGCCATAATGCACCGCGAGGCTGCCATAGGAGAAAGCTTTCACGTGGTATCGGAGCAGGCGCTTACGTTAAGAGGATATGCCATGGCGATAGCTGCCTGGTTTGGCAAAGAAGCACAGTTGCATTTTTTGCCCTGGCAGGAATGGAAGAAAACCGTAAGTGAGCGGGATGCGGAGCTAACCTGGGATCATATTGCCCACAGCCCGGTGGGCAGCATTGAAAAAGCAAAGCGGTTATTACAATATCGCCCGCGGTACAGCTCGCTGCAGGCCGTGCAGGAAGCTGTAAAATATTATTTTGAGAAAGAAAATATACTTATATAAATACCAGCTATTAAAAATTAATTTGAACGCATAACGCTATTCTTTCGCTACAGCTTTGTTCCCTGTATTACAATTGACATTCTTACAGACTGATCTCTCAGGTGTAAAAATTTCTTTCGTTCTTCATCCTGTCTGAAGCTGTCAAAGTCCTGTTGTGTTTCAAATGCTACGAGATGGATTTCGTAGGGTTTCTCAATATGAGCTCCTATAAAAGTATTTTCTGTCGGCCGGACGCGTAATAAAAGTCTTCCGTTATATTTTGAAATTGCCGGAATAGCAATATTTTCAAATTCATTAAAGGTCTTTTCCTGTCCGTCTATGATGTAAATCAGCTGGGTTATAAATATCATTTTCAATGCTTTTATTGATTTGCCGTATACTTTGCCCGTCCCGGCATCATTTTGTTTTTGCCGTTGGATTATGCTTTACAGGAAAATTTAAAGAATTTGCAATAAAGCAAAATTCATTTGCTTTATTGTGCAATTCGTTTGCCCTGTCAACCATAGCATCCTGCGCTACAACTACCACCGGATTAAGTATTACTTCAGCAAACCGTCCGCTGCCGTCCGGGTTTTCATCCATAATTCCTGTTGCATTATCTGTATAGTCCAAAACCACCACTCCCGCTTCTGAGCATAAGTGCAAATACCAAAGCATGTGACAGGAAGATACAGCGGATACCAATAAGTCTTCCGGGTTATGCCTGGTACTGTCGCCACGAAATGCCGGGTCAGATGAACATAGAATATCCGGTTTGTTTTCCATGACTATGGTATGGCTTCTTTCATAACTCCTGTAATTGTCTGTCCCCGTCCCTTTATTTCCGGTCCACTTAGTTGTTACTTTATAAAGATGCTGCCCTTTCATAATTTCAATGTTTTGATTTTTTCCCGCCGTCCTATACGAAGATACGGCGGGAAAATGCTTCTGTTATCCGACGGGCTTAAGCTGCCCCGCAAAGGTTTGCCGGAGGATCTTACCATTTTCAATGATAAAAGTATCTGTTGCAAAGGAAACTTCAAGGCTTGGTGAACGTCCATGCCAAACAATACATACCAGGTTATCATTAATAACTTTTTTTTCCAATTCAACGCTCGACTTTTGTTTTGGGAAAAGAGGGATCAGTCCTGCATAAAAGTCCTTATTGCTTTAAGACCTTTATAACTTGTATCCTGAGCAATTAAAACTGATTCATCAGTGAAGTCTGACATCAGCGCTTCAAGATCATTCTCCAGAAAAGGTATAAAGTTTAAAAATAGAATGCACGGGTATTATTATGCTAAACCTCTGACCATGAACTTGCACTTGTTATTATTTCAAAACAAGTAATACTCTGGCAGCAGGTATACAATCCCACAAAGCTGCAGTCTATAGAACTTTTAGCCCAATGTAATATCAATTACCCTGATATTTAAAACGTCTCCATTCTTTATATATAGCTTATCCATCTTAAATACCCTTAATCCAACCAGGCGATAGCAGCGGTCATCATGGCTTGTAAGCCTGTTTTTAAAGTTGGATGGATGACAGGTGCAAATTTTGGTGAATGATTACTGGGAATGCTATTGAGCTGGTTATTCTTTTTGGCCTGCAGGTAAGTGTTTGCATCTGTGCCGCCAACGAACCAGAAAACATAAGGTACTTTCCAGTTCCTCCCGAAAATACTGAAATCCTCGCTGGCAGAAGCAGGCTGCGTTTCATACGCTCTTTCTCCAAACTGGGCGTGGAAAGCCTCAGCTACTTTCGCCGTAGCGATGGCGTCATTCTCAGTTAAGGGATAACTGTCCAGTGAGGTGAATTCAGGATCTCTCGGCGCATTAGACGCCGCACACTCTGCACAACATATACGCTTCACCGCAGAAAGAATATGATCCCTCACGCCATCGTCAAAAGTGCGGATATTCAGTTTCAGCGTGGCATCGTCCGGAATTATATTTTCTTTGGTGCCCGCCTGCAAGGCCCCGATGGTAAGCACTGCATTTTCTATGGGTGCGATCTCCCGGGATACGATAGTCTGCAATCGCATGGCAGTTGAAGCAGCCATGATCACAGGGTCAATAGAGGTTTGCGGAGATGAGCCATGTGCGCCCCTGCCAAACAGTTTAACTTTAAGGCTGTTGCCGGCCGATAATATTGCGCCGCTCCTGTATCCCACCGTGCCTGTTTCTCCTACCATTACATGCTGCCCGAGAATAATATCAGGCCTGGGAAAACGATCCGTCAAACCATCATCTATCATGCCCTGGGCGCCACGACCAACTTCTTCCCCGGGTTGAAAAACAACCATTAAAGTTCCTTTCCATTGATCCCTGTGTTCGGAAAACAGCCTTGCAGCGCCCATTAGCCAGGCTACATGCATATCATGCCCGCATACATGCGATACGCCCACTTCCGTATCTTCTTCATCCCGTGCTATTTTTGTGCTTGCATAAGGAAGCCCGGTAGCTTCCGTAACCGGCAGCGCATCCATATCCGCCCGCAGCATCACAACGGGTCCTTCCCCATTCTTCATAAGACCGACTACGCCCGTTATGCCTATTTTTTCAGTGACATCAAATTCATATCTGACCAAATAATCTGCAGCGATCTTAGCCGTCCGGAACTCCTGCATAGATAGCTCCGGGTTGCGATGAATATCTTTATATATATCTTCCAGTTCAGGAAGCAGCTCATCAATAAAAGGCTCCATTGTTTTATTGAAGACCTGAATTTTATCAGTTTCCATAACGCCTGGCATTTAAATTTGCGCATAATAAAGTTACCGATATTTGCCTGGATTAAACCAATCTGTATGACTGAAAAAAGAGTAAACGAATATGAAATCATATTCAGGCATCTTAAAAATAATAAAGGTGAACTTTTAGACAAACAGCCTGTTGAATTCCTTTTTCAAAATCACGATGATGTATTCAAAATCATTGAAATGTTATCTGAAAAAAATTTATTCAGGGAAAAGTCACAAACTATACAGTTTGTGATCGGGTTAAAATTATTGGGTGATATTATCATGAAGAACCGTGATATGGAATTGTTTTCGGATATGCAGCCTGCTTTTCTGGAGTTCATGAAGAAGCTGAAGGGAAAGTAGCCACCAGCCACTATATTTTAAAGGCTGGATCAATCCGGTCCGGCCTATGGTATTCTATTTTTCAGACCGGCCGGTATTCACAGCTTTTTTCCACAAGATAGGAGTGCCTGAAATACCTGCAACTATTGAAGCGATAAAAATGGCGATCTTGGCTGCAGCAAAATCTGTTTGCACCGGAAACGCCTCGGAAGCAATGAAAAGCGACATGGTAAAACCGATGCCCGCCAGCGCTCCTGCACCCAATAATTGTCTCCAGTTATAGGATGCAGACTTTTCGGCAAACTTCAGCTTCACGGCAAGCCTGCTGAACAGGTAAATCCCTGCAGGCTTGCCTATCGTCTTGGTACGTGTCTCACGTACCTTTATGCTTAAGTTGACGGCTATGCGCACGTGCGGGACTGGTAACAGTACGATAAATCTCTGCGTTGCTGATAATTTAAAAGTTTTATGATGATTCTCAAGCTTAAGGAAACGACATTGATTTATAAATGACGAATCGAATTGGCAGTATAAAGTTCTGATGAGACAGTATACCTTCAATAGTAATATCAGGAAAATGTGTTGTGATATCAGGAAATGAGTTTTTCATTTACCTGTAAAAAATAATCCGGGTAAAGCCGGTGTATCAGGAAAGAGGTTCCGGCGCCGGGGGAGTGGCGCTGCTGGCAGGTTTGGAATTACTTTCAGGCAGTGGTATAAATTCCTGATCATCGTTTGGCGGCAATTTGATCCTTCCGGCCTTCCAGTCAGCTTTTGCCTGCTCGATGCGTTCTTTGCGGGAAGAGACAAAATTCCACCAGATAAATCGTTCACCCAGCGGCTCACCGCCTAACAACATAAGGGTTGTTGCTTCTTTAGCAAGTATAGCTGGTCCTTCTTCCGGGGCAAAGACCAGCATCTGCCCGGCGGAGTATGCCCTGCCCAAAACCTCCAGGCTCCCTTTGGCAATATAAACAGCCCGCTCAGAATGCTCCTTTGGTAATCCCAGCTTTGCGCCGGAGTCTAAGTTTACATGCAGATAAAAGAGCGGCGAATGGATCTTTACCTTATTCTCCAGGCCATAGGCATTTCCGGCAATTAACCGCATCCAGATACCTTTGTCGGTAAATACGGGTAATGTGTCCGGCTGATAGTTGTGAAATTCCGGGAGAGACTCTTCCGCTTTTTCCGGTAGCGCCACCCAGGTCTGTATCATCTCCAAAGCGCCGCCGGCCAACGCATCGGGCTCTTCAAAGCGTTCGGAATGTGCAATGCCGCTGCCGGCCGTCATCCAGTTCACCTCTCCCGGCCGGATCACCTGGTGCACACCCAGGCTGTCGCGGTGCGTAACCTGACCGCCAAACAAATAGCTGACTGTTGACAGACCAATATGCGGATGCGGCAATACATCCATTAAAGATGCGGAGACCGGCTGTATATCCACCGGCCCGGCATGATCCATAAAAATAAAAGGCCCCACCATCCGGCGCTGGCGGAAGGGGAGTATCCTGCGAACACCTAAACCGGTAGTCAGTGATGCGCTCCGGGCTTCTATGATGAGTTGTGGCATAGCTTATTTTTTAAATTTATTTCTCAGTGTCTGTGCATTAACCGCAGTGATCACTGTTCATCTTTCTTATTATTTTCTAAAAATACAAGCGCTCCTGAAGGGCATTTTGCAACCTGCTGCTGAATGGCCCCGGCGGAGGCGCCGTCAGGGTCTACCCATTTTTTTACAGAAGGCTTAAATACCTGGGGCAATTGTGTCCAGCAACGGGTAGAATGCTGGCAAAATTCCGGTTTCCATAAAACAGTGATCTCCCCATTTGTATATTTTATTGTTTTGGTATCACCGTCTCTAAAAGCAAATACCCTTACTTTCAGGTCACCCTGTAAGATTTTTGAAACCGGGCAGCTTTTTGCAATTTCCATCAGCTTCAATTTTTGTTCCTCGCTTACAGGGCTTAGAAACAGGATGTCGCAATCAATGACGGTATTTGTTACTGCAGCTTTCGTTTCCTGGTACATATTTACATTGATGGCTATTCTTTCAATCTCCCACCCCTTACGGTCAATATACATCCGCAGTGTAATTAATTTGCAGGAAGCGAGGGAAGAAAGCAAAAGCGTATAGGGATCAGGACCTGTATCTTTTCCCCCGACAGACTCCGGCTCATCCGAAATAAATTTTCCATTACGCCATTCAATAATACACTGATACTTTTCTTTGCCAATGCTGCCCAGAACAGGTTTATCAAGCTTATACTTCATAATATGTCATGATTTAGGAGACGAGTTTTTTCATTTCATCCCGGAACTCCGTAGGAGTTTGCCCGGATCTTTTCTTAAAGACTGCAGAGAAGTATGCTTTTTCGCTGTAGCCTAATGCGGCGCCGATTTCAGCAACCGATTTATCCGTGCTTATCAGAAGGTTTTTTGCTTCAATAAGTTTTCGTATTTCAATCATCTCGGTTACAGTCTGGTGTAAAATATGCTGGAAGATCAGGTTCAGGTTCCTCGCAGACATAAATAATTTTTCCGCATAAAACTCTACTCCGACGTGCCTGTGATAATTTTCTTCCAGTATTTTAAAAAAGTTCCTGAAAGTAACACTTTGTGCTTTTTGAATAGTTTCATCTGCTTCCATGATCTTTTTTCTTTCAGATTCAACCATTATGAATATGGCGCTCAGCAAATGATTTATGACCGAAAGGTCAGGAACAGGTTGCTGCATTTCACCAGACATCATTTCACAAAGCGCGACGATCCTGTTGAAGCAATTGCTTCTCTGCATTTTAATGTTTGCAAAGTTGTGATAATTTGAATACAATTGAAAAGTGGTTGCCGGGATAAACTCACTCTTAAATCGTATTACCCAGAAATCACACCTGCCGTTTTTCACCATCGGGATCGCACGGTGCACTTTTCCTTTTGTTATAAAGCTTACAAACGGCGCGTAAAAATTTGTTGTTTTAAAATCAATAAAATGATCCAGCTTTCCTTCTATGCCAATAATCAACTCTTCAAAGTCATGTATATGGGGACTGTCCGGGGAAGCAGAAATTTTTTTCGCCTCCACTGCGTCTACCTGGTAGATTTTGAAAAACTGGTCCATTATTAATGTGTTGGTGAAGATAAAAAATTGTAGTCAACTTATTAAAAAGACAAGTTAAGCCGGCATACAGTTGAGATAACCTACCCAATGGAGTACCGCTTAGTTTTTCAGGAGAAATAATGCAGCTACTTTAAAAGCATTGGTATGCTGCATTTAAGCCCGGCTTGCCGTTACTTTTATTACAATGGCGATGCCGACAAGCGCAAAGGAGCTTATAGTTTAAGCAGATTGTTACTTCGCTCTATGCAGCGATTTTGCAAGTGAGTCACGAAAAGAAAGCAGTCATTTTATAATGATAAGTTCTTTCACTTTCCTGCAATCATTTGCAGAAAATCTCAATTCGAGCAGGTAAGAATCTTGTTTGCAAATTGTTTGCAAATTTTGATAAATTAAAAAAGGTTCACATGCGCAAACCTTTGTAACTGATTGATAATCAAGTGCCCAGAACAGGAATCGAACCTGCACATTGTTGCCAATACCAGATTTTGAGTTACTAAAATTCCTTAATTCCACTTAATCTGCTTTGAGCGAATTTAACTTAACTATTTAATTTTCAATATTTTATGATTATTTTTCTATCTTCGTTGAACGCTCTTTATAGGGCATTTAACTGACCGTTTGCTGGCAAATTTACTGGCAAATTTTGACGGTGCAGGAAGGAATTGTGAAAACGAAAAATTCAGTTTTTATGCCAGTATCATTATCAATCGAATTGGACACCCGTAGATTAAAAAAAAGAACGGGCGCTTATCCAGTAAAACTTTTGGTGGTTTATGACAGTGCTCCACAACGATACCAAACCATTTATGATCTTTCAAACGAAGATTTTAAAAAACTATCCGCTCCAAGACTTAACCCTGAATTGCAGAAAACCCGCGATAACCTAAAGGATATGCTGAGGGCAGCAGAAATAGCTGCAAAAGAGATCCAGCCTTTTTCCTTTACTGAGTTTGAAAAGTATTTTGTCACTTCCAATCCTTTATTCAAGCCCAGGAAGCAAAAACAGCAAAGCGCTGAAACAGGTAATGGTGAATTTGACTTCTCACCGTATGAACAAAAATTTCCGATTCTAAAAGAAAGCCACCCTAAACCTGATTGCATTTCTGTTGTATTTATTTGGTATGTGAAAAATTTAATTAAGGAAGGGAGAATAGGTAGTGCATTAAATTATCAGAATACGTACTTCTCATTGAAGAAATTTAGAGGTAATGTGCAATTTATAGATGTGACACCAGGTTATCTGCGTCAATATGAAAAATGGATGCGTGATCGTGACCGCTCCAGATCTACAGTAGGAATTAATCTACGGCCCCTGAGATCAATTTATAATTTGGCTATTGAAGAATTTAGCTTGATTCCAAGAAAAAATTATCCGTTTGGCCGGCGTAAATATTTAATCCCTACTTCAAAGAATATAAAAAAGGCATTAAGCCAGGATGATATTTCAAAAATTTACTATTACCAAACAGATGATGTAGAATATTTACAAGCCAGGGATTATTGGCTATTCTTTTTCTTGGCGAATGGAATGAACCCTAAAGATGCCGCATTGTTAAGGTATCGGAATATTCAGGGAGAGTTCATTGTTTTTGAACGGGCTAAAACTCAACTTACTACCCGTAATGATCCTAAACAAATTACCGTATATATAACTGAAGATATACAGGTTATTATTGATCGTTGGGGCAATAAGGATAAGTCACCTAATAACTATATATTCCCAGTCTTGCGCCTGGATATGCCCCCGCTCGAAGAACATTTTTCCATTAAAGCACTTATTAAATTCGTAAATGATAGAATGGGGAAAATTTGCGAAGAACTGAACATAAAAAAGGCGACGACTATATTTACCCGGCATACATATTCAACCTTCATGAAACGTTCCGGAGCCAGTACTGAATTTATACAGGAGGCATTAGGACATGCTGATAAAAGCACTACTGAAAATTATCTGGACAGCTTTGAAAAAGACGTAAAGAAAGAATTTGCAGGAAAACTTGTTTCATTTAAAAAGGCTAACCTACCTGAAAAAGAAGAAGTAGAAGAACCTACCATCAAAGTTAATTAGGCTTATACACTACCGTTTTCTATTATCCCAATGACGTCTGGTCATTGGGATTTTTTAAGGTGAAACACAAGAATATCATAATCCACACCCTTTATTTTTACCAGGTCTGATATTACGCTGTTGCTGCAATTGCTTTCGTTTCAATAGTTGTTCTGATGCAAATGTAAGTTGAGGATTGGCAGCAGCTTGTTTTAACCTTTCAGCCACTACCGGCCATGCAACTTCCTTACCAATAAAATCCACTTTTTCTGAATGCTCAATATCGTTGTGATATAGTAAAGCATTCCTTGCCATTGCCGCATTAATGTCCGGATATTTACGCTCGCAGGCATGCAATAATTCCTGCAAGGGTAGATATTCCAGTAAGGCATACACATCAATAAAATCTTTTAACCTTGTACCATTACCATGTATGGCATTTAATTTCATTGCTCCAATATCCAGCAATGATAACATTCTGATACCATCTGTTTCTTCAATGACATTAAGCAAAGGATATTGATGGGCGATGATGTCAAGCTTAACCCCCTCTACAATACTAAAAACCCCGTTTTTGAGAGAGCGGACATTTATTGCCTGGTAGGATGTTGCTATATGGGAGGCTATTTCAGCAGCGTTAAATGACTGATCAGTAAACAGGTCAATATCTATGGATTTCCTATGCCCTATTTTTAAAGCCAGTGCAGTACCACCAACAAGATAGAATGCTCTGAATTGCTGATCTGCCATAAACCGTTTGATCAGATCCAATGTCCCTTTCTCAACTGCTTCCTGTTGTAGCATAGCAACTGTTCCTTTCTAAGATTAAAATAACTACAGACATCCTCTATGGCGTAGTCAGGCAGGTATTTTATTTCATTTTTGAGGGCATTTACAACTTTGGGCCGGCCATAGAAATGCAGCATTTCTTCCCAATCTTCCTGGTTACCCCGTTCAATAACCCGCGCAATAATGCTGCGATACCCGTTTGTCCAATCTATGTCATCATAGCGTTGATCCCAGAACAAATGCCGGGGAAGACTGGGCTTATTGTCGGTGCCGGTTTGTTTTCCTTGTACGTCTGCTGACGATATATGATTTTCTTTTCTCATCAGACCTTAAATATACGAAAAATCCGGCGGAGGTCATATTTAGCCATTTTTTATTAATTTCCTGCTAACTAATTCTATAAACCTCAAACATCACAAGAGTTATGGGACTTAAAAAAAAGTTGTTCTCTAATGTATTCTTTAGGAATATGTTGGCCAGTTTTAGTTTACGTTCCGCCTATTCCACCCAAAAAGGCGGGTTTATCCCTTATTTCCAATATAGAATAGGCCCCTATGAACAGGATTATTATTTATACTTCCGGGAAGAACCATTCGTAAAGCGGTATAAAAACGAAATCTTTAATAAACTGTTTGAGTATGACAGGAACGACAGTAAAAAATACCTGGCATTCCATTATGATGCTTACCCGGATAAACAGGACTTCTTACAATTCCTGCAGGATGAAATTTCTGAACGACTGGAGCGCCGGCCAGGCAGTCTTCAAAAATCTAAACTACAAGCTGCATTGGATTGGGTAACTGAAAAACAACGGGAACACCGGGCACAGCAGGAACTGATACTCCGGCAGAAAATTGAACAGGGTGTGCAGAACATTATCAATAGCCAGCAAACAGCTACCCCGCAGGAAATTGACAACCTGGTTAAAACCTTTTCTGAAAAACTGTCCAATGAAATGGAACGAATAGCGGCCTCAGCAGAACAGGGAATAAAAGAAAAAATAGCCGCTTCCATTTCCAGCGATTTAGAACTAAGCCATCCTCACTATAAAACAAAGTTCATCCAGTTTTTCCTTGTGTTGAGGGCACTATTGGCCCCACCCCATATTGCAAAAGGAGAGCCATTAATTAAAAACTTTCCATACAGCGATATGGCAGCTATACTTTATCAGTATTTTAAAGACTTCCGGGATGTAAAACTCGATACCCTCCAAAGAAATATCAGCCAAATTAATAGCGAGTTCAATTATAAAGATCCAAAGGTAAAAAAGTTGGACGAAGCAATGCAGGCATTTTTCTATGAATAACCACAGAACCTTACAGTAAACTCCCCCCATTTGGCTCCTTATAACTTATTATAACTCAATTCCTAAAAATCCATACCCAATCCATCATTGACTTCCTTTCCTTGCTAATTCATATTTGTGTCTATAAAACTTTTCTTTATGGACACTTTATTTATTCCGAATGAGAATGATTTCCGACGGTGGATCAGGGAGGCGTTGAAGGAGTGCCTGGAAAATTCTTCCATTAGAAGTGCCCACCAACCCGAACAATCCCAGGAAGAACCGCTTTTAACCCGCAAAGAGATTGCCGGCATGTTCCGCATCTCCCTGGTTACCCTGCACGACTGGATGAAACGGGGCCTTCCCTTCCATAAACAGGGAGGGCGGGTATATTTTCTCCGCTCTGAAGTGCTGGAATATGTGAAACAGAAACGCAAACCATCCTTTAAAACCCTGGGAGAATGAAAAAGCTAACCATTACAGAAGCCAAGCAAATAGACCTGACAGGTTACCTGGCATCAGAAGGGCATTATCCTGACCCCAAAATGAGCAACAGTCAGGATTATTGGTATTTATCACCGCTCCCTGGCCGGAATGAAGAAAGACCTTCGTTCAAAGTTGACCGTAAACTAAATCTTTGGATAGATTTCGGTATTGGGAAAGGAGGCAGCATCATTGATTTCGGAATACTGTATCACGGCTGTACCATTCCTGAGTTCCTGGAGAGATTGCAAACTTTTCTTTCTTTTCATCGTACCCCTTCCCCGGCTTTACAGCAACCTATGGGCAAGGTGCAGGCATTGGGCCAGTCCGCCCTTTCCAGTGAAAGGAAAAAGTTACAGGTTGTTTCCGCTGGCCCCATCATCTCCCCGGCGCTTATTCATTACCTGGGCCAGCGAAAAATCCCGGTCGAACTGGCGCAGGCATATTGCAAGGAGGTTAAGTATGAGTTGCACGGTAAACAGTATTATGCAATTGGCTTTCCTAATGATGACGGAGGTTATGAGTTGCGCAATCCTTACTTTAAAGGTAGCAGTTCTCCCAAAGGGATCACTTTTCTTGACAAGGGAGCGCAGGAGGTATCGGTATTTGAGGGGTTCTTTAATTTTCTTTCCTTTCTCACCCTTCACCAAGACCGGCAACAGCCACCTATTAATTTACTGGTATTAAACTCTCTGTCATATTTTGAAAAGAGCCGGCCATTAATGGAAAAACACGGAACCATTTACCTGTATTTAGACCGGGATACTGCCGGCATGAAACATAGCTCCCAGGTGGTAAAGGAGAACTCTCCCTACAAGGACTGCAGCAATTTATACCAGGACTGCAAAGACCTGAACCAATGGCTTATCCAAAATTTTCTCCAGGTGCAGTGTGAAATGCAATCACTCAACAAAGCAAAAGAATTAGCACAGGGAATGCAGAACGAACAGGTTACCCGTGGAAAGGGCCGCCGCATTTAGAAAACATTTCTTCATTTAAAAACTGAACCAATGAAAAAAGAAAAAATCATTTTGCCGGTTGGTAATAACAAGGTGCTGGTATATGAAGTCACTCCCGGAAATGAACAAGAGCAGGAATTTGCCAGACAATGCAAAGCAGTAGCAGCTACCCGGCCTGGAAGCATACAGGATTTTTTTATAGAACTGGTAGACTTGCAAAGAAGGCAGCACAGGCAACAACACCGGAAAAAAGGAAAGGGCATTTGAAATTGTTCACTTATTAAAACGAAAAATCATGACTGAATTTAAAAGAAGAACACTGATATTAAACAGTGGCAAGCAGATAAAATTGTTTGGCAACAGTATTGCCATTGGTAAGAGCTTACAGATTGGCGAAGGTTATGCCCCGAATATTTTTTCGTGTATAGAACAACAACAGGAAGTTAAACCTGCTACTGATGCTAACAAAGTATCACAGGAAACTAAACCCACCGGTGAGCAGCCGCAGAAAAAAACAATCTTCAACATGATCAATCCTTACCATCTAACAGAGGCAGATATTTTTGAGATAGCAGACTATAATATCCGTTTGTGGCTGGATTTAAAAGATAATATCCGCAGGCATGGGGTAAATAGTCCAAAGGTTTTCAACCGTGATACCTTGCTTTAACCGTAACATTCTTTGGGAGAATACCAGGCCGCACTGACAAAATTTCCGCCAGTAATTCCTCTGCTTTTTCAAAGGTACCGGGAAAAGTTGCGGAAGAATCGTCAATGAGCAGCTTGTATTTGTTCCAGGAAACAGTATATGAACAAAGTCCAAATAAACACGCAAAAACATGAATAATCACGCAGATAGCAATATACCCTTGCCCGTATAGAAAACATCGAAAGAATAGGCTAATAAAGGGAGAATACTGTATAAATTACCTCCCCGCAGGTGAGCAGTTTTTTTGACGTTCGGGGAGCCAGCTATGTTTTGGTAATACCAAAACGCCGGCCCCTCATGCTACCGCATTCGGGAAAGGGATTTTTTTCATGCTATCGCATTCAAAAAATCAGGAGGGAAAGACTATGAAGCAGATGAATGAACACCCAAAGAACAAGGGTGGCCGTCCTAAAAAGGACGTTAAGAAAACCCAGATCATAACGCTCAAATGTACCAGTTACGATAAGATGATTATTGCAGCAAAAGCAAAAAGCGTAAACCTTACCGTATCGGAATATCTGTTGCAAATGGGCAAGGAAGGACAAGTTGACAGTCGGGTAAAAACGTTGCCTAAAGAAGTTTTGTCCCTTACAGGTGAGCTCAATCATATTGGGGCCAACCTGAACCAGCTTGCAAAAAAGCACAACAGTGTTACCGATGTATTAACACCGCTTGACCGGGCAGACCTCCTTGTGCTGTGTAAAAAAATAAAGGAACTGGTAACCCTTATCAGAAATTATTTGCAATGATCGGCTATGTAGATACGGGAAAGGATTTTTTAGGTTGTATCAGTTATGACCTGGAAGATAAACTGGAGCTAACTGAAGAACAGAAAGAACAGTTGTCCCTGCAGGATGGGTTACAGCACAAGAACCGGGCAGAGGTACTGGCCTATCATAAGTGTTTCGGCGACAAATATGAGTTGGCTGAACAATTTAGAGAGGTGGCCCGGTTAAGCAAGCGGGTGGAAAAACCGGTCTTTCATTTTGCCATCCGGCTGGCGCCAGGTGATTCTTGCACCCCTGATTTAATGATAGAAATAGGTGAGGCTTGCGTAAAGGAATTTGAAGTGGAAAACAACCAATACCTGATCATCCTACACAAGGACACCAATGAGCAACATATTCATATCGTTGCTAACCGGGTAGGATATGATGGGATAGCAGCCAGTGACAGTAACAGTTACCGCCGGATGGCGGCACTTTGCCGCAGGCTGGAGAAGCAGTACAAGCTAAAAGAAGTACTAAGTCCGCGAGCTTTCCTGCCCAAGGAACAACGGTTAATTCCACGCCAGGACAAACGAAAGGAAAAATTAAAAAATGATATTCGTCGAACGCTGGAGCAGGTGACCTGGTACCAGGATTTTGAAGAACTAATGAGGAAATTGGGTTATACCGTTATTAAAGGCCGGGGTATTGCCTTTGTCGATGACAAGAAGGTAAGAATAAAAGGCAGCGAAGTGGGGTTTTCACTATCAAGAATTGAACAGATCCTGCACCTCAAACAAGAGTTGTCCGTTAAGCAGGCAAAACGGGAAGTCTTTGAAACAGCCATACGGCAACAGACTACAAAATACCGGGCTTATACTCCTGCCCAAAAATTACGACTACAAACCTGGCAGAAAGCACAGGAGGAAAAATCACCGGCATTCCAGTTACAACAGGAAATAAACTTCATAACGCAGCAGCTTAATCATTTGCTATACGATTTAATGAAGCCGGAATATACAGGCGAATCCATTAATCCGGAACTTTTAAAAGAAGCCAAACGCAAAAAGAAATACAAGCGTCCCAAATGGTAAACTAATTTATCAATTCATAAAACAGTGGTGTATGAACATGAGGAATATGGAGAATATAGAAAAGGACAACCTGGAGCTGGTACTGAGGGAATTTACTGAACAGCAGATGGAAATGGAGAAACAGGTTGATAATCTGAAAAAGGCTGTTGCTTCGCTGGAAGAAAAGACAAACAGCTTTGAAAAGAAATTGGAAAATTTCAAAGTAATTTCGCCACCAGTCGATACTGCCCCCATTCAGAAAATTGTATCGCAGAGTATGAATGACGTAAAGACGATCATTGGAGAACAACCCAAAAACATCATACAAAGTAAGCGGTTCCTGTTCTTCCCTGAACACAATTCACGGGAGTATTATTCGGTAGTGCTCCGCTGGATACTATATATTATTATTGCTACCTATTGCTACTTATTATTAAAACACATGGTGGATCATTGGACAATATAGGGAAGGGATAAGCCAATGATCTCCCCAACCCGAACAGTTTCGGAAAACCGGGCATCAGCAACTATGCCGGAGGAACCGGTAATTTGCTCGATGCCCATAACCCTGGCTTCCGTTATGATTTGTTGTACCAGTACTGTGCCGGTGTGCTTATTTTCACAAACAACCTGGTTGATTTCCATTTCTTCCATAACCAAAGTCCTGCCCACCCTTCGGGCAGACAGGCTGGCAATTTCTGTGCATTCACATGGTATATATAAAATAAAATGGGTTCTATCCCCTTGAGCCCCAGCGGTAAATAATAAAGGAGGTAACTTCGGAAATACAAGCAACCGGTAGCGATACCCGTTCCTATGTACCAGTATATAATACAGGTATTCTATTTCAGTTAACAATCCTTTTTGTTTGGCCGCGAGCTCCTGGTATTGTCGGACAGCTTCACTTAATTCATCTTGCAATGTCAAAATCTGTTTGTTTTGCCGGGCAATTACAGGGAACAGACTATTTCGCAGAAAGGTGATCAGTTTCATTGTCAGCTTTGAAAATGTCTTTAATTGATGCTTTATAATATTTAGCAAGTCGGAACAATTGGGTCAGTTTAAAATTATGCCCCCCTTTCTCTATTTTACTAATCAGTGCAGGCGACATTTTTATTGACTTTCCAACGGCTTTTAAACTTTTTTCCCGACTATGCCTAAGTGCATATAAGTATCGACCTATAGCTTGCAGTTTGGCTTTTACCCGCTGTTCAAATTCCAGGTCATGTTCTTTACGCTTGTGCATGGGTACTGATTAAAGGAAAAGAAACAGGTTGATCGTTTTGCAGGGTAAGCAGTCTTTCCTGGTAAAGCTGTTCGGCTATAGCCAGTAATTGCTTTACCCGTTCTATCAGTATGGTCGCTTTTCCCGCAGGTACTACGTATTGTTCGTTATAACGGGCTTCTGAATAAGCCCGGTTCAACAAATTGAAAAGATCGGTTTCCTCTTTAGTAATGCAGGGAAAAACAACAATAGGCTCATAAGAAAAATTCCCGATCAGTTCCAACAACCGGGAAAGATTATGAGTAGTAGAGCGGTGCCCCGTAAAAGCCCGTAGCAATGCCATGCAGGTATGCTGTACTGACTGGTGCAGGTCAAAAGTGGCCTGTTCGTACCATTCATTTTCAAAACAATAAGAGGCGGTCTTAAAAAAACGTTGTGCCTGGCTGAAACACTTATCCCAATAGGCTTCCACCTTATTTCTTATAATAGACATATCCAGTTCTACCTGCGGGATAGCTAAAGGCAAGCCGGTACCGTTATATACCAATACGCCTTTACTGTAAACAGCAGTAACAAATCGTGCTCCTTTCTCTAATGCTTCATTCACGGATGCTAATTGTTGAACAATGATGGTTACAGCGCAACCTGTTGGCGTGGTCACTTGTTCTATAGCCTGGATGATCTCATGATCGGCCCTCTTTTCGTCATTGTTGGTAATAAGCAGGAAATCGTAGGTAGGGTGTATGGTTTCCTTATACCCATCCCTTTCCATGAAGGGGCTCCAGTCCTGCATGGTAGTAATGCGGCTACCATAGCAAATAATTTTATCCGGGTTGATGGCCTGTACTATCTTTTGTACCAACTGCGCTAACCTGCTTAATTCTGATGGTGATAGGTGCTGAAAGGTAGTAAGCATATAGGTAAGTTTTAATTGTTAACGGGTTTCCCTGTCATTGCTCTTGGGGAACACAATCGGGTATACATACTGTAAAAGTGGTTGTGGCCTTTTCTTCGCTTTGTACCGTTATGCTACCACCCAATACCTCCGCATATAGCTGGCAGATGTACAGCCCCAATCCTGTACCGCCATAGTTACTTTCAAGTTGTTGATAGGGTTTAAACAAATCCGCCATTTTATCCGCAGGAATACTGTTGCCCTGATTGATCACCTGTAATACAAGCTCCGCACCTTCTGCATGGCACTTTACCGTTATGCAGGTATCGGGAGAACCGAATTTTAGAGCGTTTGCCAACAGGTTATGCAGTATTTGCCCCAGCTTTACCTTGTCGGTAATAATTTCCGCGTCCTGTATGGTGAGGCAAATACGCCTATCCTCCGTGGCAGTAGCTGCCTCAAAGGGTTGGGTGATGGTTTTTACCCAGGAACCTAAATGGAAAGTTGTTTTTTCCAGCCGGATGTCCAATTTGCCGACATGGAATTTTACCGTAGTGAGCAGGTTATCCAATACGTTTAGTGTGTTACTGCTAATGGTATGAATTGATTGTAAATAAAATTCCGTATTATCCTTATCAGTAATTTTTCCCTGCTGTATACATTCATAACATTGTTTAATACCAGCTAACTGGGTATTGATTTCATGGGAGAATATGCCAAAGAACTGTTCCATAGAGCGGATGATGTTATCTTTGGGGTAATGGCCTGTTTCTTCCCGGTTCCATCTTTCGTAAATAAGCAGAGAGGCTTCAATCAGTCTTTCACAATGCCGGTAAAGCGTAAGGAGGTTGACCGCTTCTACATATTCATCATGGCAAGCGCTGTGCAGCCATTCCCAGAGCTTAACCCTTATATTTGGAAGTGAATAGGCATCAAAAAACTCCTTATAAACCTGAAATGGATTGTCCATTTCTTCCTGGTTGAACAAAAAGGGCCTGTGATGCCATTCCGGGTATTTAGCCAGAATTTTCTCTTTAATTGTGTCCTTCATGAGGCATTATATTGGGTTAATAGCAAAATCAAGATCAGAGCTTGTATTTTACAATAGCATGACGGTCTTTACAATAATTGAATGGGAAATTACCATGCTTTTCTGCTGTATCGAACCAATTATGCCTGTACGTTACCAGGAATTTATTGTATATTACCACTGATTTTTGGTATGCTACCAAAGGTTCACTGGTGTAACACCAATTTGTTTATTTTCATATATTTGTGAGTATGACAACCACTATTATGCCTGAAAAAGTACATCATGGAAGGGCCGTAAAACGCATTCGGGAAATATTGCATATAAAGCAGGAGGTTTTGGCCGATGCATTAGGTATCAGCCAACAAAGTGTTTCTGTGTTAGAAAGCAAAGAAACTATTGAGCCGGAGCAACTGGAACAAATTGCCCAAACCCTGAAAGTGCCTGTTGAGGCGATCAAGAACTTTAATGAGGAAGGGACAATTTTCTATATACAGCATAACCATGAGGGGGCTAATTCCAGTACTGGTGCAATTATTTCTGGCGGAGAAAATTATAACCATTGCAATTTTAACCCACTTGATAAGTATGTTGAAGCAGTTGAGGAAATAAAGAAATTGTATGATGCTTTAGTGAAAGAAAAAGACGAAAAGATTGTGTTGTTGGAAAAGATGTTGGGAGAAAAAAAGAAGTAACTGATATTGCACGGATAATTAACAGGTCGTCAAAATGCGACCTTTTTTATTTTCAGAAGTAAACTCTTTTTAGGGATGTAACTTTATATCATTAGCTGTCACCCCCTATTAAGCATTTTTTTTAAAATCAATCTTTAGCTATGATTAAGGTGCAATTATCATTGGCTGTAATGGAAGATTTAAAGATAAAAGGATTTAAATCTATAATAATATTTGAAGCCGCTAATCCAGCGGAGCTAAAAGATAACCCCAATGTCCGCTTATTGGCCAGCTAAGAACTGGTGCCGGATGAACGGGTTACCCAAAATAGCTTTCATATTTCTATTGATGACCCTATACTTGTCGAAATTTGCAAGAATACAACGGTATTATTAGAAATACCATAATCATTGAGCAACCTGTATATGCAGGTGCTAATTGCAACAGGTATTCATTTTATTTATTATGGTTTTGTAAATTTTGCAAAAAAATCTTCTATTTTTGCCGCATGCGTATTGGAGCTATCATATTATCACTTATTATAATGGCACTTAGCTGCTTGCCTTGTACCGATGCGCCTGCATTTTCCACTAAAGCAAAACTGGAAATTTCTAAAGCTCAGGGCCATTCTCACAATAACAGCGACAGGTGTTCCCCCTTTTGCATTTGTTCCTGTTGTGCAGGGTTTTATGTTAATCATACCTTTACACAGTATACTTCTATAGAGATCTTGTCTAAACCTACATACGTGACTTTCCTGCCGTCACTAGTTGTTGAAATTCCATCTGCCATCTGGCAACCTCCTCAGTTGTAATTTTTCGCTTTTTAATTCTTCTTGGATAGGGCAATTAACTACATGTAGCTAATTGTATCGGTTATTGATTATAATATGTGTTATAGTAATGACTGTAAAAGGAAAAAAGAAAAAAAAGCCCCCTAAAAAGCCATTGGCTTTCCGGATTTTAATTGTAATCCTAAGCATATTGATGATCCTGGCTATTATCGCTAGAATTATTCAATATTACAAGCTAGTCACTCGATAATGGGGTTATGAAACGAAAGAATAAAAGAAACCCGAAATGGGGATTCAAAGAAAAAGCATTTGCAGTGTTCCTCATTCTGCTAAGCATTTTTCTTGTTTACTGGATGTGGCTAATAATTAAACAATACAATCAGCGATTAAAGGATATAGATAATGCTCAACAAAATCATTCAATTCTCGATAAAAAATAAACTTATTATAGGAATAATGGTCCTGGGGTTAGTACTCTGGGGCGTATACTCTATTAAAAAGTTACCGATTGATGCGGTCCCTGATATTACCAATAACCAGGTGCAGGTGATTACGTTGTCTCCCTCACTTGCAGCACAAGAAATTGAAAGACTCATTTCCTTCCCGATTGAGCAAACAATGTCCACCATTCCTGAAATTCAGGAAATACGTTCGATGTCACGATTTGGTTTATCCGTTGTTACCATCATTTTCCATGACGATGTGAATGTTTATTGGGCGCGACAGCAAGTAAATGAAAAGTTAGGCGAGGCAAAGAATAATATTCCTGCAGGGATTGGTAATCCGGAAATGGCCCCCATTTCAACAGGGCTTGGAGAAATATATCAATATGTAGTGCACCCCAAAAAAGGATACGAGAAAAAGTACGATGCGCGTGAACTACGCTCTATACAGGACTGGATTGTGCGGCGCCAGTTGTTGGGTACTCCTGGTATAGCGGAAGTGAATAGTTTTGGTGGGCTGCTCAAACAGTATGTAATTTCCCTGAATCCTGATAAGTTGCGAAGCTACAATTTAAGCATCACGGATGTTTTCAAGGCTTTGGAACAAAATAATCAGAATACAGGCGGCGCATATATAGACAAGAAGCCCAGTGCCTACTTCATCCGGAGTGAGGGTCTTATAGGAAGCATAGACGATATAGAGCAGATAGTCGTAAAGAATACTCCTAACGGTATCCCGGTTTTAATACGGGATATTGCTGCGGTGAAAATCGGAGAAGCTGTCCGTTACGGCGCCCTAACGAGAAACGGAGAAGGGGAAGCTGTGGGAGGTATTGTAATGATGCTGAAGGGTGAGAACTCCAGCGCTGTAGTAGACCGTGTAAAAGAAAAAATGGTGCAGATCAATAAATCCTTGCCTGAAGGCGTTACTGTCGAATCATTTTTGGACAGAAGCGCTTTAGTCGGCAGAGCCGTACATACTGTTACAAAGAATCTGATAGAGGGTGCATTGATAGTAATTTTTGTGCTCGTTCTTTTTCTAGGGAATTTCAGGGCCGGCTTTGTGGTGGCATCCGTTATCCCCCTTGCTATGTTGTTTGCCATTAGCATGATGAACCTGTTCGGCGTAAGTGGTAACCTGATGAGCCTGGGAGCGATAGATTTTGGCCTGATAGTGGATGGGGCTGTAATTATTGTGGAAGCCACGCTACACCATATTTTAACGCACAGAAAAGCAGATCACCTGGTAATGACCCAGACTGAAATGGATCATAATGTGGAAGAAAGCGCCAAGCGAATGATGAACTCGGCTGCATTTGGACAAATAATTATCCTGATAGTATACCTGCCTATACTTGCCCTGGTTGGTATTGAAGGAAAGATGTTCCGTCCCATGGCTCAGACCGTATCATTTGCCATTTTAGGTGCTTTTCTTTTGTCACTCACCTATGTACCTATGATCTCGTCTCTTTTGTTAAGCAAAAAGATCAGTACTAAAGAAACTTTTGCTGATAAGATCATGATTTTTTTTCACCGGATTTATACTCCGATTATTAAAGCTGCTTTAAAGAAACGTATACTCGTAGTGACAAGCGCTGTTGTATTACTGCTTATCAGCGTAATATTATTCCTGAGAATGGGTGGCGAATTTATTCCTACGCTGGAAGAAGGTGATTTTGCTGTTGAAACAAGATTATTAACCGGTAGTTCATTGTCACAGACCATAGACAAAGTGGATCAGGCTTCTAAATTGCTGATGCAAAAATTTCCGGAAGTCAGGGAGGTGATTGGAAAAATAGGCGCGGCAGAAATACCTACGGACCCAATGCCAATGGAAGCCTGCGATCTTACCATATTATTGAAAGATAAGGAGGAATGGGTGAGTGCCGACAACAGGGAAGAACTAGCCAACAAAATGGCGGAAACACTTGAAACAGCGATTCCCGGCATATCTTTTGGTTTTTCGCAGCCCGTACAGCTCAGGATGAATGAATTGATTGCCGGTGTGAGACAAGATGTTGGCATAAAAATATTTGGTGAGGATCTGACACAACTTACGGCGCTTTCTGAAAAAGTAGGAAAAATAGTGACTACTGTTCCAGGAGCCAAGGACTTATACCTGGAAAAAGTAAGTGGGCTACCTCAGATTGTCATAAGCATAAATAGAGCCAGGGTGGCACAGTATGGATTGAGCGTGGAAACGATCAACCAGGCCATCAGTGCAGCCTTTGCCGGCCAGTCAGCCGGATTGGTGTACGAAGGTGAAAAGCGGCATGACCTGGTAGTAAGATTATCCGAGGAAAGCCGCCAGGATATTGACGATGTAAGAAATATTTATATCACTGCCTCCAACGGCAACCAGGTACCATTATCCCAACTGGCGAATATTGAATTTCAGGTTGGTCCCAACCAGATACAACGTGAGGATACTAAGCGAAGGATCATTGTCGGCTTTAACGTACGGGGCCGTGACATTGAAAGTGTAGTGCAGGAAATTCAGCAAAAAATAGAGCAGCAGGTTAAAATGCCGGTTGGCTACTATATTACCTATGGAGGACAGTTCAAGAATCTGGAGGAAGCAAAGGGAAGATTGTCTATTGCCGTGCCATTGGCATTGGCCTTAATCCTGTTACTCCTGTTTTTTACATTTGGGTCACTAAAGCAATCCATTCTCATCTTTACAGCTATTCCTATGTCTGCTATTGGAGGCGTGTTTGCATTGTTACTAAGGGGGATGCCTTTTAGTATATCCGCCGGTGTTGGGTTCATCGCGCTATTTGGCGTAGCCGTATTAAACGGCATTGTACTAATCAGTGAATTTAACAGGCTGAAAGAGGGTGGCCTTCATAATCTGTACGAGATTGTTTTGCGCGGCACCACTGTTAGACTACGTCCTGTTTTAATGACCGCAACAGTCGCTTCACTGGGCTTCCTTCCAATGGCGTTGTCGCACGGCAGCGGAGCTGAAGTGCAAAAGCCACTTGCCACTGTAGTTATAGGAGGACTTATTACAGCCACAATCCTGACCCTGGTAGTGTTGCCGGTATTGTATACTTATTTTGAAAAGATAAAATTGAAAAAAGGGAAAATACCACCAACAACTGTTATCCTGTTATTATTGCTGGGCTTACCCTTCCTGGGAAAAGCCCAGCAGTCTCAGGTGAGGCAATTAAGTGTTGATGAAGCCATTAACATTGCTCTGCAAAATAACCCTGGTATTCGTTCGTCAAACCTGCAGGTGGAGCAGCAGCGGCAGTTACGGAAAACGGTAGTTGATTTCGGTAAGACTGATGTACAATTACAATATGGGCAGGCTAATAGTACCAAGTGGGACAACTATGGCAGCATTACGCAAACTATTCCAAATCCGTCTTTATTTAGAAATGGAAAATTATTGAGTGAAGCCCAGATAAAAGGAAGTGAACTGAATGTACGGGTAAATCAGAATGAGCTTGTCTCCCAGGTAAAAGCTACCTGGTATCAGTTGGCATTTTTTGAACAGCTCAAACACTTACTGCAAAGCCAGGATACAATTTATAGCAATTTCCTTAAAGCGGCAGAAGCCCGTTACAGAAGCGGAGAAACAAATTTACTGGAGCAAAAGACTGCTGAGACGCAACTGATAGAGGTTAGAAACACTTTGAGGAAAAACGATGCCGATATTCATATCTATCAGCGTCAATTGCAAACGCTCCTCAATGCCCAAGAACAGGTTTCAATCGACATTGATTCGTTGTCGAAGATAGCTTTTAGTCCCGAAACGTTATATAAAGATTCCTTGACCAATCCGCTTGCCGCTTACCTGCATCAACAGATAGTTATTGCTGACAGAAGCATTGGTTTGGAGAAAGCCAAGGCAAAGCCTGATTTCACAGTCGGTTACTTTAATCAGTCGATCATCGGAACACAGACAGTCAATGGCCTGGAAAAGTATTATGGCAGCGGCTACCGTTTCCAGGGATTCCAGGCCGGTATTCAAATACCGATATTTTACAAGGCATATTCCTACCGTATCAAGGCAGCGCAAACGGAGAAAAAGATTATTGAAAGCAATTACGACTTGTATAACCTGAATCTTAAAGGACAATATGAACAGGCAGTGCAGGAGTATATGAAGAATAAAACCAGTATAGAGTATTATGAGAAGAGCGCCAAACCAAATGCTGATCTGATCCTGAAACAGGCACAAACTGCATTAAGGAACGGAGAGATCGGTTATGTTGAATTTTTGCAGGCTACCAAGACCTATACAGATATTCAGACCAACTACCTACAGGCGGTCAACTTATATAATCAATCAATAGTAACTATTCAATACCTGATTGGAAGGTAAATCAATTAACTGTAATAAGATTTTTATGAAACAATATAAGTATATTCTTTTATCTGGCTTGATATTTAGCATGGTAGTCATGGTTTCTTGCGGTGGCAGTAAAAAACAGGAGGCCCAAGCAGAATCAACGAAAACAAAAAATGATTCCCTGGAAGAAAAAAATGAAAAGACGGTAGAATTTTCAGCAGAGCAATATAAAATTGTTGGCATTGAAACAGGCATGTTGGAAAAACGCTCATTGAGTGGCACTTTAAAGGTGAACGGATACCTGGAGGTGCCACCCCAAAACCTGATAAGCATTACTGCGCAAATGGGTGGTATAATACAATCTACACCACTTCTACAGGGCAGTACAGTAAAGAAGGGGCAGGTAATAGCAGTAATGCAGAATCAGGATTATGTACAGTTGCAGCAGGATTATCTGGATACCAGGAGTCAATTAGACTTTTCTTCCGCAGAATATGAACGGCAACAGGAGCTTGCCAGGGAAAATGTAAATGCAAAGAAAACCCTGCAACAGGCCAAAGCGCAATTTTACAGCTTGCAGGCCAAGTTAAGCGGGATCAAACAAAAACTTTTGATATTGAAATTAAATCCCGAGAAGCTGACTGCCGATAATATTTCAGGTAATATCAATGTTTATTCTCCAGTAGATGGATATGTGACAAAAGTGAATGTAAACGTTGGCAAATATGTCAATTCTAATGATGTGATGTTTGAGATCGTTAATGGCTCAAACCTTCATGTGGAGTTGAATATATTTGAAAAAGATATTCCTAAAATAAAGGTGGGTCAAAAAGTACGCTTTAAACTGGCAAATGAAAGTGTGGAAAGAATCGCTACTATATCTCTTATAGGCAAAGAGATTAATCCTGATAAAACAATAAGGGTGCATTCCGTTACCAGTGATGGTAGGAGTGGCAATTTTATTCCAGGGACTTACCTGAGTGCCATCATAGAAACAACCACAGTCGAGGTGGATGCTTTACCCACATCCGCAGTAGTCGATTTTGAGGGGAAAAAATATGTATTTATCGTTAAGGAAGATCATCCACAGAAGAAACATGCGCATAGCGCCAGCGAAAAAGACAGTGTGAAAGAGGAAATGGGAGAATCTTATCTTTTTCAAATTGTTGAGGTTTCTACTGGTATCAGTGAAGGCGGGTATATTGAAGTGCAGTTGCCGGATAGTATGAATAAGACAGCAACTAAGATAGTTACCAAAGGCGCATATGATCTGCTCTCAAAAATGAAGAATAGCGAGGAAGAGGAATAATAAACAAATATGGGTCGGAGCCCTGCTGAGCTATTTACAATAGCACCATTCATGGGAGCAGGGCTTCCGAACCCGCCAATAGACGGTTTTTAATAATGTCATTATTTCAAAAAGTATTACTGTTTTCTCTGCTACCTGTTTTTACTATGATTGCCGGTAGCTTTATTGCAATTATCAAAAAACCAGATGGAAATCTCCGGAGCTTTATCTTGCATTTCGCCGCTGGAGTGGTTTTTTCAGTAGTAGCAGTTGAGTTATTGCCTGATGTAATAAAAGAACATAAACCTTTCCAGGTAATTATTGGATTCTGTCTGGGTTTTATTTTAATGATAGCTATCAGAAGATATAGCGAGTCCAGGGAAACAGAGAACACTAAGAAGGCCGGGTTGCCTGTAGGCTTATTAGTTGGAATAGGTATCGATATTTTTATAGATGGCATCCTGCTAGGTATAGGTTTTGCGGCAGGTAATAAAGAAGGTATGCTCCTGGCAATAGCCTTATCGATTGAGCTATTGTCATTAGGCATGGCAACTGCGACAGAGCTGAGGAATATGAATGTTGAAAAAGAAAGAACTTTTACTTTAGTTAACATACTGGCAGCTTTATTCTTTATAAGTGCAATTCTTGGTGCCACCTTACTGCACAACCTTTCTGATAGTGCAATGGAAATTGTATTGTCATTTGGATTATCAGCATTATTGTTTTTGGTAACAGAAGAATTACTGTTGGAAGCTCATGAAGAAAAGGAAACGATCTGGCATACGTCAGTATTCTTTGCCGGGTTCTTGTTGTTTCTGATTTTAGGAATGGTTATGTGAGAAGCGGGCAGCAATTGGGTAGCGGTATACAACGACTTAATTTAACAGTCATGGATATATCTCTTATACTAAAACAGGGCCTTATTTATTCCCTTTTGCTAAGTGTAAGCCTCTTTCTGATGATACTTGTCAGTCCGAGGTTAATGCTACAGGATTATCCAAAAGAAATACAGCGATTAGTGCCACCCAAAACAAAAAAGGAGAAATTAGGTACATTTACCTACGGTTTGCCATTCCTGCTTACATTCATATTCTACCCTCTCCTTTTAGGGTTATATTACGCTATACAATATCAACTAAAGTTTCAGGATATTATGCTTTTTGTATGGGGACTAATGATGTTTTTTAACGTGTGGGATATGATCGTAATAGATTGGCTGGTAGTTTGTGTTATTACGCCAAAATTCCTGATAGTGCCGGGCACTGAAGGTAATAAAGGCTACAAGAACTACCTTTTTCATTTTATCGCTTTTTTAAAAGGTACCTTAATCACATTTGCTTTATCACTAATTATATCGGTCGTCATAAAATATTTGCTCATGTAATAGTATCAATGCCTGTTTTCGCAAAGATCAATTTATTAATCTCAAAACAATACTATGGAAAAAGTCAAAATAAACCTGGATATAATTTTACCTGACGTCCCGGATGAAAAAGATGCATGTGTACAACGGATCATTACTGAAATAAAAGGCAGACCTGGTATTGACGATGTACATATAGTGCCAGAAACAGCAGATAAAAAAGCACAACTTTGCTTTCATTATAATCCAGATAGAATAACTGTTGAACACGTTCAGAAATTGGCAGAACAGGCCGGGGCAAAAATCACCCAAAGATATCGCCACCTCTTGCTGGAGGTAGAAGGCATCCGTCACCAAAGACAAACGCGGCTGGTGGAAGCCGAATTAAAAAATAAACAGGGTATATTGTCCGTGGCTGCTTCAGCAGGTGGTACGGTATTGATCGAATTTGATAGTTCGGTAACCAGTGAACAACAGGTGTATAGCTTTATCAAAAAGGCGGGATTGAAGGTTATTAATGGAAAGGCGAATGGAAAGTCCGGAGTGAATAAGTCACAGGCTACCCATGATCACGATCATAAAGAGAGGCCTGGACACAAGCATGAAGAAGGAGAAGAACATGAACATTCACATGGCGGTATTTTTGGAAAAAATACGGAGCTTATCTTCAGTATAATTTGTGGAGGATTATTGGGAATTGGTTTTGGACTTTCCCGTATCGGCGGTATACCATCTATTGTTCCGCTGATACTATATATCAGCGCCTATTTTTTTGGCGGTTTCTTTACAGCAAAGGAAGCGGTGCAGACCATTTTGAAAGGCGGTTTTGAAATTGATTTTTTAATGCTTGTAGCTGCTGCCGGCGCTGCTATATTAGGTAATTGGGCGGAAGGGGCATTGTTACTTTTTTTATTCAGTATGGGGCATGCATTGGAACATTTTGCGATGGAAAAAGCCAGAAAATCAATAGCAGCGTTGACTGAACTTGCGCCCAAAACAGCCCTCCTGAAGCAAAATGGCCAAACAAAGGAAGTAAAGATTGAGGAGCTTAAAAAGGGCGATATTATTGTAGTGAAACCCAATACAAAAATCTCAGCAGACGGTATAGTTGTTAATGGCGGAGGAAGCGTTAACCAGGCCCCCATTACCGGAGAAAGTATCCCTGTAGACAAGGAGGCAATTGAAGATCCAAATATTAATCCTGATCAGGCAGATAAATTAGAAACAAAGTATAAGGTGTTTGCAGGTACCATCAACGGAAATGAATCGATGGAAGTGAAAGTAATGAAAGAAGCATCAGATTCTACATTGTCACGGCTGGTGAAAATGGTTAATGAGGCACAAACGCAAAAATCACCTACGCAAAGATTTACTGATAAGTTTGAAAAATATTTTGTGCCCGCTGTATTGATATTAGTAACATTATTATGTTTTGCCTTTCTTGTAATTGACGAGCCTTTCAGCAAAAGTTTTTACCGTGCAATGTCTGTACTGGTAGCAGCAAGCCCTTGCGCTTTAGCCATTTCAACACCCAGTGCAGTATTAAGCGGTGTGGCCAGAGCTGCCAGGTCGGGTGTATTAATTAAAGGAGGCAGGCCCCTGGAAGATTTGGGAGTGCTTACCGCATTGGCATTCGATAAAACCGGTACGTTAACAGAAGGCAAGCCAAAATTGACCCAAACAACACCGCTTAACGGGATAAATGAAAATGAATTATTAAAGATCGTGGTTGCGGTGGAATTGCTCAGCGATCATCCTATTGCGAAAGCAATTGTAAAAGATGGGAAAGAAAAATTGAAAGTTGATAATATACCTCATGCAAGTGATATGGAATCTGTATTGGGAAAAGGGATAAAAGCGGTGTTGGAAAATAATACTATATACGTAGGTAATCTTGCCTTGTTTGAGAACCTGGACAATAACAAACCCACTGAGGAAGTAAAGAGCAATGTTGCAAAATTGGAGGCAGAAGGTAATACAACAATGGTGATCAGGAGAAATGATGAATACATAGGTATTATAGCCGTCATGGATACACCAAGAGCAGAAGCAAAAGACACACTACTCAGGTTGAAAAATACAGGCATCCGGCGCATGGTCATGCTTACAGGAGATAATCAGCAGGTGGCTGAAGCAGTAGCAAAGCAGGTAGGAATTACAGATGCATGGGGCAGTTTATTACCTGAACAAAAGGTAGATGCTATCGTTAAGCTAACTAAACAGGAAAATAAAACCGCTATGGTGGGCGATGGTGTAAATGATGCGCCGGCAATGGCAAAAAGCACTGTTGGAATTGCTATGGGCGCGGCGGGCAGTGATGTAGCGTTGGAAACAGCAGATATAGCTTTAATGGGAGATAAATTGGAGTTACTTCCTTTTGCAATTGGACTAAGCAGAAAGGCTAAAAGGATTATTAAACAAAATTTAATAATCAGCTTGGGCGTTGTAGCTATGCTTATCCCATTGACTATTTTGGGAATAGCCACTATCGGTCCTGCTGTCATTGCACACGAGGGATCAACATTAGTCGTTGTCTTTAATGCGCTGCGACTCCTGGTTTATAATAACAAGAACTAAATTAAAGCTTATTTAAAATTTGTATCATGGATGTGAGTGTTGAGCTGATCATTGTCTGCAAACTTCTAGTCTCATTTCTATTGGGAGCCTTTATAGGACTTGACAGGGAAAAACATGGCAGGGATGCCGGTATAAGGACGTACGCTGCTGTTTGCATTGGCGCTACATTATTCACTGCTATCGCTGCTCATCTATCTGACACAGCGGCAGCTTCAAGAATTGTCGCCAATATAGTTGTAGGTATAGGCTTTCTTGGAGCAGGCATTATTTACAGAAATAACCAATCCAACACTTCGCATGGCCTCACTACTGCAGCGACAATCTGGTGTACCGCGGCGGTTGGCGTAGCTATTGGCTTGAACATGTATATTATAGCACTGGTGGCAGCGGTTGCATTATATTTACTACTGTCCCTGCATCACCAGAGATGGTATATGAAATGGAAGGCTAAACTGAAAGAGAAGGAAGATGTCGGTGATGGTATAAATGATTGATTCGCAAATTATGGTTTCCATCATTATAGCAACAACATTACTAGCATTATTTCATGCTCTGATACCCAACCACTGGTTGCCGTTGGTGGCTATTTCCAAAGCTGAAAAATGGGGAAAGCCTGACCTTGTGCTGGTAGCACCGATATTGTTGATCCTTTTTGGATTGATTTATTTTTCTATCAATTTACCGCATCATCATTATACTGCGAACGGTGACATCAAGGAATATAAACAAAAGTCAAAAAGAAAATGGATATTAATTTTCGCCTTAATGATGTTTTTATCTCCCTGCCTTGAAGTAGAAGGTCTCTTTTTGGCATCTGGCGCTTATGGCTGGGATAATGTATTATTGCTTGCTTTAGTATATACTTAACAGGCATTGTCACACTCGTTATGCTGGCTTATAAGGGCATTGAATTGATACTTTCAAAATTTATCGAAGAAAATGAAAAGCGAATTACAGGAATGGTACTGATAATTGTTGGCATTCTTACATTCTTTTTACACTAAATAAAAATAATTATGCCCCATACACCTGATAAAACAAAAGTAACAGCGCAGGGCACCTGCTGTGATTCTTCTAAATCACCGGCTGACGGAATAGTCGTTTCAATGCAAAAGAAAAGTGAGCATAATGACAATGAGAAGAAAGGTAATTTATTAAAGCCTTGGTTGTCAGCTATTGCCAGTTTTCTGTTGTTAACAATAGGCATTGCTATGGATAATTGGATAAAGCATTCCCCAGTATGGTTTTCAGGGTGGATGAGGTCAGGTTGGTATGTAATTGCCTATCTCCCGGTTGGATTACCTGTAGTAATAAAGGGCCTTAAAACTGCTATTAAAGGAGATGTATTCACTGAGTTCTTCCTAATGAGCGTAGCCACTATTGGCGCTTTCTATATAGGGCAGTATCCTGAGGGTGTAGCTGTGATGCTTTTCTATGCGGTAGGAGAATTATTCCAGGAAGCAGCCGTAAAACGTGCTAAACGAAGCATTAAAGCCCTGCTTGACGTGCGACCAAACAGTGCTGATGTACTTCGTGACGGAGGATATATTACAGTTGATCCTAATACTGTAAAAGTGGGCGAAACGATACAGGTAAAAGTGGGCGAAAGGGTTCCCTTGGATGGCGAAATGTTAAGTGAAAGCAGCAGTTTTAATACAGCAGCATTAACCGGTGAAAGTAAACCTGATACAATATGGGAGGGAGAAACGGTACTAGCTGGTATGATCAACCAGGAAAAGGTAATAGAGCTAAAAGTTACCAAACTCTTTAACGATAGCTCGCTTGCCCGCATACTTACAATGGTACAGGAGGCTACAACCCGTAAGGCAAAGACAGAGCAATTTATCCGGAAGTTTGCAAGGATCTACACACCTATCGTTGTATTCCTCGCCATTGGACTTACATTCATTCCTTACTTCTTTGTAGAAAATTACGTATTCAATCAATGGTTGTACCGCGCCCTGATATTCCTGGTTATATCCTGTCCCTGTGCTTTGGTTATATCTATCCCATTAGGGTATTTTGGAGGAATAGGAGCCGGTTCAAAAAACGGTATCCTGTTTAAGGGGTCCAACTATCTTGACCTGATGACGAAAGTGAATATTGTAGTGATGGATAAAACCGGTACATTAACAAAGGGAGTTTTTAAAGTGCAGGAGATAAAGGGGTATGATATGCCGACAGATCAATGGCTGCCATTAGCAGCAGCTCTTGAAACCAAATCTACTCACCCGGTAGCAAAGGCGATTGTTGAATACGCCGGTGGTACAGCAAAGAATATTGCCATCACCGATCTGGAAGAAATTGGAGGATATGGATTGAAAGGAAAAGCCAACGGTAAAGACGTGCTGGCAGGGAATGTAAAGCTGATGGATAAATTCAATATCCGGATAAGCGAAGATCTTAAAAATGTTACTGATACTGTTGTTATCGTGGCCGTTGATAATAAGTTGGCTGGTTATGTAACCATTGCTGATGAAATAAAAGAGGATAGCAAACAGGCGGTTGAGGAATTACACAAACGGGAAATAAAATCTGTTATGCTCTCCGGCGATAAGCAGGCGGTTGTTGCTAAAATTGCAAAACAACTGAATATTGATAACGCCTACGGCGACTTGCTGCCGGAACATAAGGTTGAAAAGGTGGAGCAGATCAAAAAAGAAAATAAAACCAGCGTTGTTGCTTTTGCCGGCGACGGTATTAATGACGCACCGGTATTGGCTTTAAGTGATGTAGGCATTGCAATGGGTGCTCTAGGTAGTGATGCTGCAATTGAAACCGCCGATGTGGTTATCCAAACCGATCAGCCTTCCAAAATTGTTACCGCTGTAAAGATCGGCAAAGCCACCAACAGCATTGTATGGCAAAATATTGGCCTGGCATTTGGTGTAAAAGCTGTTGTACTGGCTCTTGGTGCGGGTGGATTAGCTACTATGTGGGAGGCTGTATTTGCAGATGTGGGTGTAGCATTGCTCGCAATTTTGAATGCTGTAAGGATTCAGCGAATGAAGTTTTAAATAATAAAATAAACACTTTAGTAATAGTTAAATAGAGAATTTATGAAAAGGCAAGCATCAATCGTTGTATTAGCCTTGCTTTTTACAATAGCAGTGCCAGTTATTGGATATGTTTCACTTGGTATTCTGCCAACACTTCTTTTTCTCACCGGATATTTGGCCGGGTTTATACTTTGGCTGTCTGTGCCAGCAAAAGCGTCATTCGCATCTATCAAGGTTATATACTGGATAACGTTTGGGTTATTCCTTTTGCACCGGGTTGAAGAAAGGATTGCTGGTTTTTTCTCTGTGCTTTCTGAGATTACCGGCGTTCCCGTTCCTAAGGCTGCTTCTTTTCCAATAATTATACTTTTGGTGTTGTCAGTTGTGGCATGGCTTATTGGCCCTTTTGGGGTTAGTCGCAGATATGCCTTTGGCTATTATTTGGTGTGGACTTTCTTTGCCTCGATGGGATTTACTGAGCTTGCCCATTTTATTATTCCATTATTTGTGAAATGGTCGGATTGGTATTTCCCGGGGATGATCAGTGTGTTCTTACTTGCACCTGCAGCATGGTATGGTATGTGGCGCTTTTCAAAGGTTTCACGGAAAGATACCTGAATATTGTAGAAAATTTTTACATCCCTATTGCCACTTACCCGGGCCCAAATTTTATAACATTGTTTAAAAATTATATAACAATTCCTGGGTTTAACTGTACTAACTTTAATTTAAAGTATTGTTTACAAAGAGGCAATGAAAAGGTTCCTGGTCACCATATTAATGCTGGTTTACCTTTCCTCATCGGTAGGTGCTACTGTTTATCGCCATTACTGCTTGGACAGGCTTGTAGCATGGGGTGTCGGACAGGAAAAAGACGGACAGAATACCTGCCCTTATTGTAATATGGCCCAAACGGGCAACAACGGGCATTGCAATAAGCAGGTAAAGGGTTGCTGCCACGATGAATATCAACAAGTTAAAATCGAAAAAGACCAGAAAACAGTAGATGAAGGTTTTAAACTGGCAAAACCGGACTTACCTACCGTTACCCATTCACCGTTTACATTTTCCATTGTTTTTGTTTATTCACCTGCTTTAGCATACCCAACAACGCATGCTCCCCCAACAGGAAAAATTACCCTGTTCATTCGCAATTGTGTTTTCCGCATTTGATTTTACTCCACAGGATGCCCGTAATAATTTCATTAACGGGCTATGGGCATTTCATGTGCCAGAAAGGGATGGATAATCCTGGTACTCCAAATTTACAAAAGATATTATTTAAAAATTCAATTTATGACAAAGATATTAATCTCATTGGCATTTACAGGTTTATTCGGGCTGCATGCCGATGCACAACAGAACCAAAGAGGAATTTACCTTAACTATAATGATTTTAAAAACAACAGGCTTTCTTATGCTGGTAACGCAGCAACGGAAACAAACAAGATCCGTTTTCATGAATTTTCAGGCAAAAATTTTATTTCCGTGAATCACAATGGCGAAAAAACAAAGCTATTCAAAGATAAAATATATGCCTACCGGCGTAATAATGGCCAGGTAATCCGTACCTGGAACAGGACACCTTATACGCTTAGCGAACAAGGTATCATCTGGATATACTTCAGGGATGTAAATGTTTCACAGGGAAAAGGAATAAGGATGGAAAGAATGTATTTCTATTCTATGGCAGGTAATAGTGAAATACTCCCTTTAACAATTAGCAGCCTGAAGCATTCATTCCCGGCTAAATATTTGTTCCATAATTTCCTAGATGCGCAGTTCAGAAATGATGCTGAATTATCATTATACGATAGCTTTTCCGGAAAATTCAAAGTGAATCACCTTTTGGAAACGACCACTGCTGCAACCGCCAAAAACTAAACGAACCAGGCAGCAGATAAGCAATAGTACCATGCTATCTGCTACCTTTATTAAACAACAAGTAAGAAAATTATTACTTACCAATAAAAACAAATAACAATGAAAAAGCTCATCATCATGCTGGTAATGCTCATAGGTACATATACAGCCTTTGCACAAAAGGGAACTAATAAGTCAACGCAAAATAAGGCAGACACCTCCATAAAGGTAAAATATACTTGTCCTATGCACCCGGATGTTGTAAGCGACAAACCTAGCAAATGCCCAAAATGCGGAATGGATTTACGCTCTAAAAAAGAGCAAATGAAAATGGAGGTCATGAAAATATATACCTGTCCCATGCACCCAGATGTAAAAAGTAATAAGTCTGGTACATGTCCAAAATGCGGAATGAAACTGGTGGAAGGAAAAAAGAAAACCGATAGAAAGGATTCCTTACAATAAGAATATAAGACACATTTAGCTTTAAAAATAAAGCCCGGGCAATGTGAGGTTGCCCGGTTTATTTTTAGTGTATCCAGGCGGACAATAGCCTATCCGGAAACCAGTAAACTATTCGCCACTTTAAAACTGACAGTTATTTCCTTCTTTGTTTTCAACAGCAGTGTGTAGCTTTTATCAAATTCCTCCACCTGTGCCACCTTTATGGCATCCCCTAAAGCCAGACCAACCTTATCGAGATAATTTAGAAAAGCAGGAGAATGATCAGTGACACCAGTAAATTTACCGTGGCCGCCAGCATTTATAGAAGAAAGTAATACAGATTTTGATTTTACAAAGACACCATTGGCATCCGGTATCGGATCGCCATGCGGGTCAGTTTTAGGATGACCCAGGTAAGCATCCAGTTTGTGGATCAGCGTTTCACTTTGAATATGCTCCAACTGTTCAGCCAGATCGTGTACTTCATCCCACCGGAAACCTAATTTATCTACCAGGAAAACCTCCCATAGCCGGTGGTTACGGATAATACTAATGGCTACTTGCCTGCCTTTTTCGGAAAGTTTCACCCCCTTCATCTTCTGGTATAGGATGAGCTTCTTTTGCGCCATCTTTTTCATCATATCTGTAACAGACGCAGCATTAATAGCCAGAGCCTTTGCCAGCTCCGAAGGAGCAACCGTTTCGCCATTTGCTTCCTGCAGTTTATAGATCGCCTTCAGATAATTTTCTTCTGTAAATGAATGCACGGCATTAAGTGATTTTAATGCAAGATAATAAAAGGGTAATAATTTATTATTTAGGTCAGTCTAAATAATATTATTTTATTAATCTAATTTTATATTTTTGCTTATCTATAACAAAATTTATGCGCAACCAAATACTGGTTTTGGGAAGTATTCTCCTGTTTATCACAGGAGGTATTGCCTGTGAAAAGATGCTACCCAAGGCCCCCGCCGATGATGAAATACTGGATGGCCCCATAGAGGGACTAACACCTGAGCAGCACCAGCTATTCCTGCGGGGAGACGTAGCCTTTAATGATGAAATATTTACCACGGCAACTGGTCTGGGTCCTTTGTTTGTTGCTACTTCCTGTGGCACCTGCCACGCCGGGGATGGGAAAGGCCATCCATTCACCACATTAACAAGATTTGGACAAACAGATAATACCGGTAATCATTTCCTGCAACTGGGAGGGCCGCAATTGCAGCAAAGAGCTATGCCCGGCTTTCTGCCGGAACAAATTCCTGCCGGGGCTACTTTTTCCAGGTTTACACCACCTGCCAACACAGGTCTGGGATTGCTGGATGCAGTACCGGATGCAACCCTTCTCTCATTGGCAGATGAAAAAGACGCTGATGGCGATGGCATCTCCGGTCGCCCAAACTGGATTGCAAGGCCGGCTTATACAACGCTGCGGCCCGGCACTATAGAGCGAAACGGCAAATATATTGGCAGGTTTGGCAAAAAAGCCGCCGTATATGATCTCATGCAGCAAACCGCCAACGCCTACAGCCAGGATATAGGTATCAGTTCTACTTACGAACATTATGATACCTATACCGGCCAGGAAATAGACCCGGAAATTTCAAACCAAACAGTGTTGGACGTAGTATTTTATCTAAAGACGCTCAAAGCGCCTGTTCAGCGCAATCAAAGTGATGCAACCGTAAATAAGGGCCAACAGCTTTTCGCAAATATTGGTTGTGACAAATGCCATGCCCCAACACTGTCAACAGGGCCATCTTCCATTGCTGCCTTAGCCAACAAAACATTTCATCCATATACAGATCTATTGCTGCATGATATGGGCAGCGGCCTGGATGATGGTTATACAGAAGGTTCGGCAACAACGCCGGAATGGCGTACCCCGGCGCTTTGGGGATTAGGACTTTCCAAAAAATCGCAGGGAGGACAATACTTTCTATTGCACGATGGCAGAGCCAAAAGTATTGAAGAAGCTATTTTATTGCATAGTGGCGAAGGACAACAAAGCAAAACCTACTTTCAACAATTGACCGCAGAAGAAAAGAATGCGTTGATCAGATTTCTTGAATCATTATAAACTATTTCAAACACCTACGTTTTACCAATGAACCGAAGGAAATTTCTAACAGATACTTGTGGAGCTTGTCTTGCTATGGCCGGTCTTTCAGCTTCCTTTTCTTCCTGCAATCCTACACGCTACTTAACAGGCACGTTAGAAAAAGATGGCCTGACTATAAATAAAGACGAGTTCAAAGCAAAGGGAAAACGCGAAACAGCTTATCGTTTATTTATTATAGTCCAGAACGAAGCATTGCAGTATCCCATTTGCGTATATCGGTTTGGAGAAGATAATTATACCGCATTATGGATGCGCTGCACACACCAGGGAACAGAACTACAGGCATCTGGTAATTATCTGCAATGCCCTGCACATGGCAGCGAATTTAATAATCATGGCCGGGTTACCAACGGCCCTGCAGATAAAGATCTTCGGGCTTTTCCGGTAACAATTAATAACAACCATCTTTTTATTGACCTGAGAGCAAAATGAAAAAAATTATACCCTTCTTTATCCTGGCACTTATACTCACTTCTGCCGCAATAGCGCAGATTGATCCGTCTTTATTACGCCGGTTTCCCAAAGACACAACTAAACCAACCATGAATATGGATGCTGTGTATAACCGTCCCTTTTTACAGGTAGGTAAGCTACCGGTAGCATTGGGAGGGTATGTAGAAGCCAATTATCAGTATTTGAGTGAGGATGGCATCAGTGAGGGGCATCAGTTCCAGATGAGGCGTTTGACCCTATTTGTGGCATCCACTATATATAAGCGGATAAAATTCTTATCTGAAATAGAATTTGAGGACGGTACTAAGGAGATCAATATTGAATTTGCTTCCGTTGATATTGAACTGGCGCCGCTGTTAAATGTACGCGGTGGTGTAATAATGAATCCCATAGGCGCATTCAATCAAAACCATGATGGGCCTAAATGGGAATTTGTAGACAGGCCAATTTCAGCAACACAAATGCTTCCAGCCACCTGGAGTAATGTGGGCTTCGGATTATATGGAAAAAAATATACTGATAACTGGGTATATGCATATGAAGTGTATTTAACCAATGGTTTTGATGATAAGATCATAGCCAATTCAGAAAACAAAACCTTTTTACCTGCCAGTAAGGAAAATAAAGATCGTTTTGAAGAAAGTTTTAACGGTAGCCCTTTATTTACAGGAAAGATAGCAGTACGCAATAGAAAAATCGGTGAATTAGGTTTATCCTACATGGGAGGTATTTACAACAAATACCAGGAAGATGGGTTGACGTTGGATAAGAAAAGACGAGTAAATGTGTATGCAATAGATTTTAATACTACTATCGCAAAAACCAATACCTATATCAATGGAGAATGGGCCTGGGTGAATGTTGATGTACCTGATACCTATACTGAACAGTTTGGCCGCAAACAACAAGGGGGCTTTATAGATTTTGTACAGCCTGTTTTGAAAAGGCCAATGTTTGGTTTTGAAAACGCTGTATTGAATGCGGCAGTAAGATTGGAATACGTAGACTGGAATAAAGGCACTTTCAAATCTACTGGCAGCAGCATTGCCGATGATGTGTTTTCCATTGTTCCGGCCATCAGTTGGCGACCAACAGCACAAACTGTTATCCGCTTCAATTACCGTTATAACTGGCAGCGGGATATTTTGGGCAATCCGCCTTCAAAACTGGCAGGCTTTCAGTTTGGATTTTCAACCTATTTCTGAACCGGCGTTGTTTATCTAATAGCTATTCGCAAACAAGCTGCAGGCAGTTAGCTTCCTCATTTCTTGACTATAATTATATTTAAGTATTTGCTTAAATAATAAACTATTCCCTATTTTTGCAGTAAAGATTAATTATGGAAGGGAAAAGCATTTGCATTCGTGAAAAGGCGAACCCCATACAGATCAGTGACTGCCGTGAAAAGGTAACTGCAAATGAAAGTGCATTTGTGGAATTGTCCGGCATTTTATCATTGGCTGGCAATGATGTACGACTGAAAATTCTTTACCTGCTGGAAGAAGAAAAGGAACTATGCCCCTGTGATCTTAGCGATATTTTGGGTATGACCATTCCAGCTATTTCTCAACATTTACGCAAGATGAAAGACGGGAATATTATTGAATCGCGTAAAACGGGTCAAACTATTTTCTATTCCCTGAAAGTGGAGCATCTGAAATTATTGCGCCCGTTCTTTAAAATCATCGATCAAATGAATTTAAAAACGGAAACGGCATGAGTAGCGGAAAAAATAATAAAGTATTGCTGGGTTCAGGGCTTTTACTTGCGGTAACATCATCTCTTTGCTGCATAGTACCACTGTTGGCAATAATAGGTGGTGCAGGCGGCGCGGTATCTGCATTTAGTCGGGCGGCACCGCTCCGACCTTATTTATTAGGCGCAACGGTACTGGTTTTGGTGTTTGCTTTCTACCAGGTGTATAAACCCCGGCAAAAAGATGCGTGCGGCTGTGAAGAAAAGAAAAGTGTGTTACAATCAAAAACCTTTCTTTGGATTATCACCGTTGTTTCCGGTTTATTATCTACTTTCCCCTACTATGCAAAGTATTTTCAACCCAAAGCGCCACAACAACAGATAGCAATTAATAATTCAGCCAGTGTACAACAGGCTGTACTTCATATTCAGGGTATGAGTTGTGAAGCCTGCGAAGGGCATATAAACAATGCCCTCCTGCAAAAGAAAGCTGTACAGCAAGTTAATACCTCTTATGCCAAAGGTATATCTACCGTGAAGTTTGACAGTACGCAAATATCTTTACAACAACTGGCAAATGTAATCGAAGAGGAAACAGGTTATAAAGTAATGAACAAATGAATATCTCATGACTAACCAGCATATTATTCTTCAATCAATTATTACCTGTCCTTCCTGTGGTCATAAAAAAGCTGAAACAATGCCTACAGATGCGTGTCAATACTTCTATGAATGCGAAAACTGCCACCAGCGATTAAAACCTAAAAGTGGTGATTGTTGTGTATATTGTAGCTATGGAACTGTAAAGTGCCCGCCGGTTCAACAAGGGAGTTCGTGCTGTAACTGATTAATAAACTTTTACAGGGACTTCCCGCACACCCCTATATGTTATGATCTTTACTGTTTTGATTTAACATTTAAAGCATGCTGCCAAAAGAACTTACCGGGGATCTGACCAAACGTCTTTCTACCATAAAGGGACAAATAGAAGGTATTATTAAAATGCTGGATGAGGGCAAAGATCCTGACCAAATCCTTAACCAGTTTAAAGCTGCTGACCAGGGCCTGCAAAAAGCCCATTTCCTGCTACTGGATGAAGTTTTCCGTAAAAGCCTTGCCCTAAAGCTGGTAAGCGTAATGAATGCCTGCCCCGGAAACTGCCCTGATGCACAAAAAATTGAAATCTTAAAGGAACAATTCCCCATACTCCAGGATAATGAATTAACCCATAAAATAAAGGAAATCAATGAAATAGGGGAGCGTTTGGCCCGGTACACCAAAGAAAATCCCGGAAAATCTGAAAAATAATTTGGAAGACACCCCCCTGCCCGTTTGACCTTTGGTTTATAAAAATTAAAAATCATGGGAAACAAACGGATTATTGAAGTATTTACCGCAGGATGCAGTGTTTGCCAGCCTACCGTTGAAATGGTGCAGGATATGGCTTGTTCCTCCTGCGAAGTTATTGTGTACGATCTCTCCAAACCTTGCGACACAAAGGAATGTATCCAAAAAGCGCAGCAATATGGCATTAAATCTCTCCCCGCTGTTGCTGTAAACGGCGTTCTGTTGAACTGTTGCCAAAACAGAGGTGTATCTGAAGCTGAATTAATAAAAGCAGGTGTTGGCAGTGCTGCATAATATTTCAGCAAGCCTGCATTGTTTGATAGGCAAAAAATACAACTATGGCAATAGAAAATATTCAAATGAAGGTTTCCGGCCTTATGTGTTCTTTCTGCACCATGAGCGTTGAAAAGGCCTTAAAAAGGTATCCGGCAATAAATAGCGTAATGGTGAACCTTGTACACGGCATTGTATTAGTGGAAGCTGATACTGCTAAAATGAACAGGGAAGAACTTGCCAATGCAGTGGAAAAATTAGGCTATAGCGTTTCTTCAACAGAAATACAACAATATAAAACGGATGAGGATATATTCAACCTGATAAAACGGCGTGGCACTATTGGAATGGTGACGGCTATTATAGATTTATTGGTGGATCCTTTAAACTTATTCGGTCTTCCGCAACAATACCGGGCCTGGTTTAGTCTGGTGGTGGCCGCCTTTGTTTTGTTGTGGGTGGGATACCCGATACTAAGGAAAACAATCATGGCCGTAAGACAAAGGGTAATTAACGCCAATGTATTATTATCTGCCGGGGCATGGGGTTCGTTTATAATCGGGGCGCTATCTCTTTATAATCCTGCCTGGCAAAACTTTTTGCCTGTGGCAGCCTGGCTGATGTCGCTGCATTTATTCTTTGGGTATTTCAAGTTAGATACCCGTAAAAAGGCATCTGAAGCTGTACGTAAGTTAATGAACCTGCAGCCTGCAAAAGCAAGGGTTTTAAGGGGGGAACAACTAATTGAGGTATTAACCAAAGATGTATCGGTTGGTGAAGTGGTTGAAGTACGCCCCGGTGAACGTATTCCTTTAGATGGGATTGTTTTATCCGGGAATGCCAGTGTCGATGAAGCCAGTTTTACAGGTGAAAGTACACCTGCTATAAAGGAAGTAGGTGCTGATGTGATCGGGGGTACTTTAAATCTGGATGGGGCACTCCAAATACAGGTTTCCAAAATTGGACAGGATAGTTTTTTAAGCCAGGTAGTACGTTTAATGAGCCGGATTGCTGAAAAGAAACCTCCTGTTGAATTGTTGGCAGATAAGCTAATGAACTATTACGGGCCTGTCGTTTTTATTTTGGCGGCCATTGCTTTTATAGCATGGGCATTTGCCACCGGCAATTATGTACAGGCTACGCTTGTTTTACTCACTACCATCATAATGGGCTATCCCTGTGCATTAGGAATTACTACCCCTATGCTGGCCGCCATTGCAGGTGGAAAAGGTATTTCCATTGGCCTGTTGGTAAAAGCAAGCGAAGTGCTTTACGGCTTATCAAGAGTTGATACTATTGTTTTTGATAAAACCGGAACGCTGACTTATGGCAAACCTACTGTTACAGACGTTTATGCAGTGAATGGAAATGACAAGGAATTATTATCCATTGCTTCAGCAATGGAAAGTAAATCAGAGCATCCAATTGGACAGGCAATTGCTTTTTATGCGCAAAAAGAAGCTGTTCCCGGATTGCAGATTGAAAACTTCAAAGCCATACCAGGAAAAGGTGTGGCCGGAAATTTAAGCGGTAGTTTACTATTAGCTGGCAAGCCTTCTTTTATTGAACAAAACGGCATTGTTATTACTGAAAATATAAAGAGGAAAATAGATGCTTTTGGGGATGAAGGCAAAACAGCAGTATTGATTTGCAAGGACACCAATGTAATTGGAATTATTGCATTACAGGATACTCCCCGCCCAACGGGTAGCCAGGTAATTGCAAAAATCACAGCAAGAGGTATAAGAACTGTTATGCTGACAGGTGATGCCAAACAGGTAGCGGAACCGATAGCAAAAACACTTGGTATTGATGAAGTGCATGCTGAATTGTTACCCGGTGAAAAGGTAGCCGTTATAGAGAGATTGCAAAAGAAAGGCTACAAAGTTGCAATGGTGGGAGATGGAATAAATGATGCACCCGCTTTAGCGCAATCTGATGTAGGTATTGCCATTGGTGCGGGAACGGATGTTGCTATTGAAGCTGCGGGAGTTATTTTAATTGGTGATAGATTAGTTGATGTGCTGAATGCTGTTATTTTAGGGAAGGCCAGCTATAAAACGATGACCGGCAACGTACTTGTTGCTGTATTATTCAATATTGTAGGAATGTTGCTTGCTGCCTTTGGCTTCATAACGCCCATACTTGCCGTTACGGTAATGATCGTTAGCATTTTCGTTATACTGGTGAACACGCTTCGAATCAGAACCCTGCGGCTTGAATCCATTAACCAGGAAACATTCGCTACACTAACCGAAACAAGATTTAAAGTTTCTAACATGGTTTGTGAAGGCTGCGCCCAAAAAATCACTACTGCGCTTATAGCTTTGCCCGGAGTCAAAGAGGTTAAGCCAAAAATAATGCAGAAACAAGTGCAGGTAAATTATTATCCTGGACAGATAAAGCGAGACGATTTGAAAAACGTTTTGGAGAAAGAAGGATTTAATGCTATTGAATTATAAGAACGGATAACAATGGAAAATTTTCAAACAGCAAAGCGGGAATATATATTGCGCATTTTATCGGCGGCAACATTCACAATTTTCTTTCAGTTGTATATGGTAGCTCCTTTGATACCGGGCTTTTCTGCTTATTTCAAAGTGCCTGAACAAACAGTGGGTTTAATAGTGCCGGCCTATCTTATACCCTACGGTATAGCCACACTTTTTTATGGATTGCTGTCAGATATAATAGGACCTAAAAGAATCATACTAACATCACTATTTGCTTTTTCAATCCTGACAGCATTAACAGCATTTTCAACGTCTGTCAATCAACTAATCTTTTGGCGATTTATTACCGGCATCGGGGCAAGCGGAGTAGTACCTATTGCACTGGCCTGGATTGGTCAAACGTATGCTTTTGAAGAAAGAGGGCGCCCGCTTGGGTGGCTATTTGGCGCAATGGCCGGAGGTGGCGCCTTCGGTTCTTCTGTGGGTGTAATGCTTGAGCCATTTATTGGCTGGAAAATGCTGTTTATTGGAGTAGCAGTAACAGGTTTTTTTATATGGATAATTTTATACCTGGTTTATCTGAGAGTAAAAACGTCAACAGTTACAAAGCCCGTTCTTACATGGAGCATAGTATTTAACGGCTATAAGCAATTATTGTCATCAGGCAGGGGCAAAACAGCTTATGTTTTTGTGCTGCTTAATGCTGTTTTTCATGCGGGTGTTTTTACCTGGTTGGGACTATACTTTGAGAAAACATTTGGATTGAATGGTATTCAAATCGGGCTGGCAATTTTAGGTTATGGCATACCGGGATTTTTGTTAGGGCCCTTTATTGGAAAACTGGCAGATAAATTTGGAAGAAAGAAATTATTGCCTTTAGGATTAGGATTAAGCGCCCTTTCTGCTTTCATACTCATATTTAATATTCCATTGGGGTTGGCTGCATTTGCCGTTACAATTTTATCACTGGGATATGATTTAACACAACCCTTGCTTGCCGGGATAATAACACAAGTAGGTAAAGAAAGAAGCGGGCAAGCAATGAGCTTAAACGTATTTATGCTTTTTATAGGGTTCGGATTAGGTAGTTATTTATTTGGTTTGGCACTTAAACTAAGCCTTATGCAAGCCTTCATTATATTTTCAGTATTCCAGACAGGGCTTTCATTACTGGCAATTACTCTTTTTAATACTGAAATACGCACAAGTTCTTTAAGTAAAGAAGCCGTATCAGTATCTCATTAAACACTAATACTTAAAAGTTATGGCAAAGCATCTTGCAGTTAAAACCGGGGCAACATTATTAGTGCTAATTATGGCATTCAGCATCTCTTCCTGCGCACATCAAACAAAGCAACCTGAACAAAAATCTCAAAAAGAACAGGCGAAGCAGGTAGTGATGAAAAAGGTAAAGATTCCTGTTGATGGAATGACTTGTAGCGCCTGTCAGTCAAATGTGAAAAGAACCCTTAAGTCAATTAATGGAGTTTCGGATGTGGAAGTAAGTCTTGAAAAGAAGTATGCAATATTTCTTTTTGACCCTCAAAAAGTAAAGGTTGAACAAGTACAAAAGGCTATATACGATAAAGGATATACAGCCGGTAAGCCACAAGAAGTTAAGCAATGAATTTAGAACATTTTATAGCGCAATTCGGTCAATCATTAACACAGGGTTCGTTCTGGAGCCTGATGGTTGCATCCGTTGCCGGAATGATAACCACTGGTGTTTGTCCGTGTACATTGCCTGTAGGACTTGGAATAGCCGGGTTGGTAAGCAGTAACACAGAAGCGAAATCAAACAGGGGACTTATAGTTGCGCTGGCCTTCTTCAGTGGCATTGTGCTATGTCTTAGTGTTTTAGGCACACTGGCCGGACGCCTGGGCATTTTCCTTACAGAAACATTCGGTCAATATTGGGCTTTGTCAATGGCTTTAGTATCTGCCATAGCGGCTGTGACTGCCTTTTGCGGCCCCAAGTTGCAGATAACCAAATTAACTACGCTGCGCAGGCCAGGTATTGGTGGTTCTTTTACTTATGGCATGATCTTTAGCCTGGGCACATCTGCCGCACCTTTGTTATTATTACTTTCAATAGCTGCCGCGAAGGCTAACCCATTCTACGGTTTTTTGCTTGCCCTCTTTTTTGGAATAGGGAGAGGGTTGCCCTTTCTTGTTGTAAGTATTTTTGCGGGCGCAGTTACAAAATTCGCTCAACTTACATGGTTAAGAAGAAGCATACAAATAGCCAGTGGTATTGCCCTGTTATTTGTTTGCTATTACTATATTAAAGTTTACATCAGTCTACAATAATTTAGTCCCAGTGGAATGCGCTCCCATAAAAACATTTTTACTACCGGATAAAAATGTAATTTTATAGCGTTAATAGTTCTTTACTTCCTGCCTTCATGTTTACTGGCAAATTTGCTGGCAAATTTTGAAAAATAAAAAGGCCGCATCATCTGCGACCTTTATAACTTACTGAAAATCATCGTGCCCAGAGGGGGAATCGAACCCCCACTACCTTGCGATAACCAGATTTTGAGTCTGACGCGTCTACCAGTTCCGCCATCTGGGCATTAAAATCGGGTTGCAATATTACATATAATGAAACGAATCCCAATATTTTTTTCCGGTATTTCTCCTAACTTACTAAGGGCATGTGAAACGAGAAGAGAAACGTGAAAAGTCAAAGGTGAGACGTCAGAAGCGAGACATCTCACATCTCACTTCTGACGTCTCACCTTTCACCATTCTCTATTCACCATTGCCCATTCACCCCTGAAGCAACACTATATGACAACTATCGGATTGATACGTGAAGGTAAAACGCCTGCCGACAACCGGGTGGCGCTTACGCCGGCTCAATGCAAATGGATCCACAGGGAAGACAGCAATATCAGGATCATTGTGCAATCTTCCCCAGCCCGCTGCTTCAGCGACAAGGAATATACTATGGCAGGAGTGAAAGTACAGGAAGATATGAGCGCATGCGATATCCTGCTGGGCATAAAGGAGGTGCCGGTAGATATGCTGATAGAGGGAAAGACCTACCTGTTCTTTTCGCATACCCGCAAGGAACAGCCCCGTAACCGCCGGTTATTGCAGGAAGTAATTGCCAGGAAAATAACGCTCATTGACTACGAATGCATGGAGCACGAAGACGGGCAACGTATTATCGGCTTTGGTTTTTTTGCGGGTATTGTGGGCGCCCACAATGGTGTGATGGCTTATGGCAACCGCACAGGTTTATACCGACTGGAAAGGGTATACAGGCAAAGGAATTTCCGTGAGCTGATACATACCTATTTCGGGTTAAGACTGCCTAATCTGAAAATAGCTGTTACCGGCTCAGGCAGAGTGGCACATGGAGCGCTGGAAATCATGAACCTCATGGGTGTACATGAGGTAGAACCGGATGATTATATGAAAAGGCGATTCGCCTACCCGGTATATACCCAGCTCAAAGGTCCGGACCTGTACCGTCACAGTATAACCGGTAAATACAGCAGGGAAGATTTTCATAAGTACCCGGAGCAATATGATTGTGTTTTTCTCCCATTCGCTGCCCAAACGGATATCTTACTGAATGGTATCTACTGGGATAAAAATATTCCCCGCCTGTTTCAAAAGCAGGATATATCGGCAGATACCTTTATCATCCAGACCATTGCTGATATTACCGATGATACCGGGGGATCAGTTCCGATAAACTTAGGCGATCAAACCATTGAAGACCCTGTATATGGTGTTGACAGGAATACTTTTGAAAAAACAGCGCCCTATCTTCCCGGTTCTATTGACCTGATGTCGGTAGGCAACCTCCCGAATGAATTGCCAAGAGACGCATCCCGCTATTTTGGAGAGCAGCTTATCAAGCATATTCTCGAAGACCTGCTGCAGGGAGGATCGCCTGTAATTGAAAATGCAACCATCGTAAGGCAGGGAAAGCTGACTAACCGCTACGAATACCTGAAGACGTATGCAGCACAGTAACCAGCCCTACAGCGCCAGGTAATACGCTTTCATTAATAATTCAAAATCCTCAGTATATTTCCCGTCTTTGTTTCTTATCGTCAGTTCGTATGCCTGTGGAGATAAAGTCCCGCTTTTTGAAAAATGAAGGATGCTCCTGAAAAAGGAGTGTGCAGGGGTTTGCCTTAGCAACATTTTTTCTATAAGAGAAAAGCCGGCGCTTACTGCTATTTGCTCAAACGCAGCGGTCCTGTGAAAAGGAAGCAAGATTCCAAATGAACCGCCGGGAGCAAGATTATGATCTATGATGTTTATTAACCGCTCAAATGTAAGCCCGGCATCATGGCGGGCAAGATTTATTGGTTTATTATCCGATTTCAGATCGCCGTCATAAAACGGGGGGTTGGTTATAATAAAATCATACTGTTGCGGGAAAGGATAGACAGTCGCATCCCCTTCAACAACAGTTATACTGTCTTTCCTCGGGCTGGCTGAAACATTTTGCTTAAGCTGCCCGAATGCGGAAGGGTCAATTTCAATAGCATGGAACAGCGCTTCATTTTGCTGCGCCAGCATCAGCGTCAGCAGCCCCGATCCGGCGCCTATATCAAGGATGCTTTGCTTACCGGCTATCCTGCCGGCAAACCATGCGCCGAATATGCAGGAATCTGTACACACTTTCATAGCGCACCGGTCGTGGTATATGGTAAATTGCTTGAACCTGAAATAAGGATTTGGCATGGATCAAAGATAGGCAGCGATCAGGTTTGAAGCATCAGGTTGTTACTCGTCTCTTGTCCCTCTTCTCACGCTTCATTCTACATCATTCACTATTCACCAAAAAAGCTCCCGGCATATTGCACAGGAGCTGGGATATATGATGAGTAAAGAATATTTAGGGCTTGCTGTTTAACGGCCACGTCTATTTTTTCTATGCCACGAATACATGAATGCGCCTGCGGCGTATTCGTGTATCAAATCCGTGTTATGTATTCTGTGCCTGATAACTGCAGCAGTGTTTAAATAATTCTCACAAAAGTCTTGCAGCAATGATACCGCCAGATCAAATCTTACACTTCAAAACAGATAAATCTCTTAAGATTTTTTATGAATTCACACTAAATATTCGTGCATTAGTGGCGATATACTCCTTTTTCCAAAATCTATGAGGCGTCTCCAGTTATTCAGCAGCCACTATTTACATAGATTTCCCACCGATTTTAAAGAAGAGCCCAACATCAAAAGTCCAGAATTTATCTGTAGGCTTTGTATCAATACCCGTAGTAATGCCCGGCACAGTGATATCATCTTTACTGCCGGAACCAAATAAAAAGTTATAGCCAGCCTGGCCGAAAATTCCGACAGGTCCCAATTCTATGTTTAATCCTGCACGGGGAGCTGCACCAAAAAATGTTTTCTTGTCGGATGTGTTATAATAAGAGCTGCTCCCGTTATTTTGGGTAATGGATATAATATGCTGCCTGAAATAAGCACCGGCATCCAATCCCAGATATGGGCGCACCGGGGCTTTTCCAAAATAATAATCCAGTGAGGCTGTCACAGGTACAATTGAATTTCCATGAAGCATCTTATAAGTGTTACCGCCAGAATTGAAGGTCTCGGATTCCATATTTTTAGGATATCCCCGCGCGGCAACGCCTATAGCAAATTTATCAGCGACCAGAAATTTTATATTCCCGCCAAACCCCCACTGGGAACTGCCTGTACCCTCCAGACGTGAGCCATGCAAGCCAATCTGTACCTGGCTGTAGGAATAACTTGCAAAAACTGTTAGTCCGATCACAATAGCCACTGCTTTTAATAATAATTTTTTCATAATAAAATTGTTTAAATTATTAAGCCGGGGTATAATTACTGCCCGTTATCTGATATTATTAAAAAAAACTGTGCCAAAAGCTGTGATATCTGTTAAGCAGGTCTAAAAGTATCTGGTGAATGGTGAATGGTCAATAGTGAAACGTGAGACGTCAAAAGCAGCGAGGCACTTATCCTTTACCACTTATCTCTTACCACTTATCACATACTCTTTCCCCTCTTCCTCCGCTCCAGCTCTTTATTGATCAACGCAAGTTCCCTGCCCGTTTGCCCCGCAACAGAACTGTTTTCCTGCGCGCGGCGCATAAGATAAGGAATGACGTCTTTAATGGGGCCGAAGGGGAGATATTTACTCACAGCACAACCTGCTTTGGCGAGATTAAAGGTAATATTATCGCTCATGCCGTAAAGCTGCGAAAAATGAATATGAGGATGATCAGGCGGCAGACCTTTTTGCTGCAATAATTGTGTAGCCAGCAGGTTGCTGTATTCATTGTGCGATGCAACGATCAGCGCAATCCTGTCGATATGATCAATGCAAAATGTGATACCATCATTATAGTCTTTGTCGGTACTTTCTTTGTCAGCCTGTATCGGGGATGGATACATCATCTCTTCCGCCCGTTTTCTTTCCTTTTCCATATAGGCGCCCCGCACCAGCTTTGCACCGAGGATAAAATTCCTCAATACCGCCGCTTCGAGAGAATCTTTCAGGAAGCGCAAACGGTCTGCCCGGTACAACTGGACTGTATTATATACCACCGGCCTCGTCTTATTAAACTTCTCCATCATCAGTATAGTAAGCACATCAATGGGATCCTGTATCCAGGTCTCTTCGGCGTCTACCAGCACACCCACATTTTTTTCTGCGGCATCAGCGCAGATCTTTTCCATGCGCTGCTGCACCCTCTCCCACTCTTTTTTCTCTGCTTCACTAAGGGCTTCCACCGCATGGGCATACCGTTTCATCAATGAGCCCTTGTTGTCAGCCACTGATGAATCAAGCTTTTCCAGCAGTTGCAGCCTGGCAAAACCGGTTACCTTGATACTTATAAAGGGGATATTAGGTTGCGTGGATGCATAATCAATCACCCTGATAAATTCTTCCATAGCCTGGTCAAAAGCAACCTCATCCTCTGCTCCGCCTTCTACTCCATAATCGAGAATTACCTTTACATTGTATGCGCCAAGTCTCTTTGCAACAGGAGCCGTTTCCTCAAGTGTTTCACCGCCGACAAACTGCTCGAATATAGTATTACGGATAATACCTTTGACCGGGAAACCGGATTTAATGGCCCAGGGAGTAAGTGTTGTGCCCAGCCGCACCAGCAATGCATATCCCATAGATGAAAAAAGGAGCCTGGCTTTTCGTAACTCCTTATCATCTTTATATTCAAATGCATTTTCGGTGTTATCAAAAGAAATAGGAAGAGGCGCAGTCATACCGGAAGTTTACGTAAAAGTAAGCAACCGCATTTATACGGGAATGCGCTACAAAAAAGGAATTTTAGGAATTGCCGCTTATTCTTTGCCTGAAGGAGGAGGACTCCAAATAGTAGCACCGATATACCTCTCACGACCAGTCTGGTCATCCATGAAATAATATACTGCTACGATTTTGCCATCGGGGCGTTGTACTACCCGCGGATAACCAATATCCTGCCCGGATCCATCGTTGCGCAGAATATATTCTTTACTCCAGGTCTTACCATTGTCGCTGCTGATACGTGCTCTTATATCGCTGGTCTTACTTTTGTGTTGTATGCTTTCCGCATCAGCCCGGTAGCCGTATACCAGGCAGATCCGCCCATCCTTCATCCTGACCATGGCAGGCGGATTTCCTATGCCTGTATCGTCTGCAGCATTTTTCAGTTGCTTCCAGCTATTGCCATTGTCGACTGACGACCAGGAGGAGATAAAACTGTTGTCACCCTCTTTTTGACGAACAGTGACGAGTATTTCATGATCAGATATCAGCACGGAAGCAGGCATGATCGCATATCCTACTGGCTCTTCGCCTATCCATGACTGTAATGACCAGTGCCTGCCGCCATCCGAGGTTTTTACGCACAACACCCTTCCCTCTTTTCCATTGGATTTGGCAGCAGTGATGAACAGCATACACTTGTCTTTGCCGTCTGTAATATAATCTGTCCTGGCGGCAGTGCCCGGGGTACCAAAGCCGGGTAAGGCAAACGGCCCGCGCCAGTGATGTCCTTTGTCATAAGAATACCAGTAGCGCGACTCACCGGCATCACTGTTGGAACGCGCTGTTAAGGCAAAACCGGGGTGTTGGAAATTAATGGATTCCGTCTGCAGCTCAACCTGCTGTTGTGGAACATCTGTCCTGGGCTTTGCCATAAAATAACCATGTGGCACCAGCCCGCCTGTTTTGCCGGGATCTTCAACCTTCCAGGTATTGCCTCCGTCCATGCTCCGTGCAAGCATGTGCAGCTCAGGCTTGTCCCTGTCAATATTATGTTTGGCACCAAGGTCTTTATAATAGCCTTTTGAAAAGCCCACCAGTATTTCATTTCCCCATATCCATATACCATTATTCGCTGGCCATCCGCCATACATGCCGGCTTCATAATATACTTTTACATGCTCAACATCTTTCACTGTCTCTTGTGCAAACAGACCGCTACTAATAGTAACCGGGAACAAGCCAAGCCACAATATTTTAAAATATTTCATGAAATATACCTTAACGATAAGCAAAATGATAGAAGCTTGTTCTTAAAAGAAGGATCATGGAGAGGCATACTCATTTTAGAAGGGAAATTTCAGAGATGTGAACGGTGAGGTGAGAGAAGAAACGTGAAAGGTGAAACGTGAAACGTGAAAGGTGAGACGCGAACGCTGTAACGTAAGGCATATCTTGCGCTCACTTCTCTCATCTGACGTTTCTCTTATTCACCATTCACTATTCACCATTCACTTCAACACTACCGCGCCCAACGCAGGCAGGTGAACATTGATCTCAAACATCCGGCTCTGCTTATCAACAAGCGTTGTTGTAATGTCAGGATTCAGCACATCACCGGTTCCCCAGTATTTTCTTTCATCACTGTTGAATATTTCTTTCCAGCTTCCTTTACCCGCCGCAAAAATTTTCCAGTCGTTATGAACCACAGGCGTAAGGTTGAGGATCACAAGAACATCATCTTCAGGTTTCTTCCCTTTCCGGCGGTATACAACGATACATTGATCCCTGTGATTCAGGTCTACCCATTCAAACCCGTATATATTGAACTGGTTCTCATAAAGGGCAGGCTCATTGCGCAGGAGCTTATTCAAATCACGCACACATGTCCGCAGCAGGTTGTGACTGTCATATTCCAGCAGGTGCCAGTCCAGTTCGGACTTGTAATTCCATTCGCTGGTTTGCCCGAACTCATCACCCATGAACAACAGCTTACCGCCCGGGTGCGTAAACATATAAGTATACAGCAGCCGGAGATTTGCAAATTTCTGCCAGTCGTCCCCCGGCATTTTATAGATCATAGGGCTTTTACCGTGCACCACTTCATCATGACTCAGCGGGAGCATAAAATTTTCATCATAGAAATACATCATGCTGAAAGAAAACTTATCCTGGTGGTATTTCCTGTAAACAGGATCCAGCTTAAAATAATCCAGCGTGTCATGCATCCACCCCATCATCCACTTCATGCCAAAGCCAAGCCCGCCTTCAAACGTAGGCCTGCTTACTCCCGGCCAGTCTGTTGCTTCTTCTGCAATGGTCTGCACATCGGGAAAATCACGGTAAATGGTTTCATTCAGATCTTTAATAAAAGCGATCGCCTCTATATTTCCGTCGCCGCCATATTCATTGGGCTCCCACTGGCCGGTGGTGCGGGAATAGTTCAGCTTCAGCATAGAGCTCACTGCATCCACACGTATGCCGTCTATATGATATTTGTCGAGCCAGTATCTTGCGCTGCTGATAAGAAACGATTTTACTTCCCCTCTTTTATAGTTGAAAATATAACTGTTCCAGTCGGGATGGAACCCTTTGCGCATATCCGCATACTCATATGTATGCGTCCCGTCAAACATAAACAACCCATGCGCATCGTAAGGAAAATGAGAAGGCACCCAGTCCAGTATTACCCCTATGCCTTCCTGGTGCAATCTTTCCACCATGTGCATGAAGCTCTGCGGATCTCCAAACCGTGAAGTAGGCGCAAAATAGCCTGTGCCCTGGTATCCCCAGGATCCGTCGAAAGGATGCTCCATCACAGGCATAAACTCTATATGTGTAAATCCCATTTCCTTTACATAAGGAACAAGCCGGTCTGTGATCTGGTCATAGGTATTATAGCTTTCTTCATCATTCTTATCAGGGCGCATCCAGCTCGCCAGGTGCACTTCATATATGCTCCAGGGCGCATCCAGGGCATTATGCTTCTTACGGACGCTCATCCATTCCTTATCGCTCCATTCCTTACCAAGCTCCCAGGTAATAGATGCCGTGTTGGGACGTTTTTCCCAAAACCAGGCAAAAGGATCCCCTTTGTCCTGTTTGCTTCCTTTATATCCCCTGATATGGTATTTATATACTTCCCCTTTTTTTATGCCCGGGATAAAGCCCTCCCATATTCCCGAATGATCAAGCCTTACATACAAAGGATGAGATTCATTGTTCCAGTCATTAAAATTCCCCTTCACGGTAACAGACGTTGCGTTGGGCGCCCATACGGCGAAATAATAGCCGTCGGTGTCCAGTACGCTTTCCGGCCGGGAGCCAAACAGGTCATATAAATGATAATGTGTCCCCTGCTGAAAATTGCTGATATCTTCCCCGCGGAATAAAGAATAATTCCACACAGGTTTTGTGCTGTCTACAAAATGTATATCCTCATATCGTTTTGCAGTATTGCTTTCTTTCCCTTCTGCATGTGCAGGTGTTTTATTGTCAGTTTTGTTTGGTGCAGGCATATAGAATTTGTTTAAACCAGGGAACTGTAGCCAGCTATGTCAACAATAATTTTTCGTATTTCTTTGCGAGAGGCGAGAAGATAAATGTGAGGATCTCATATTTATCTTCTGCCATTTCACGTTTGGCATAACACTGGCGCTATCTGGGATAAATATATGCTTTTTCAATGTAAGTTGCAGGTTTCAGGTTACAGGGGCACTGATAACTTCACCACGTTATAAGAATGTGAAAAAAAAGCCGCCGGTCTGCATGTCTTGGCATTTATAATATGAAAGTATACTTTTATAAAACACCGCAATTGAATTTAAAAGCAACGTATGAGATACTGCTGTTATTTACTGGCATTGCTCTTGTTCCTGGTGTCCTGTACAAAGAACAATGATGTAGCTGAAAATAATATACCGCTCCCTGCTGTCACTATCACTGATACTGCTTACGGCTCTGACCCGCTCCGGAAAATGGATATTTATTTACCGGCAGGCAGGGACGAACATACTGTTGCTATCGTGCTGATACATGGCGGCGGCTGGTCTGACGGAGATAAGAGTGAGCTTACGCCTTCTGTTGCAGGCGTGCAGGCATTGTTTCCGGGCTACGCTGTTGTAAACATCAATTACCGGCTTGCAAAAAATGGCGTAACCAACGTTTTCCCTGCCCAGGAAGAAGATGTTGAAAAAGCTGTTGAAACCATTACCGCGAATGCAGAAAATTTTCACATATCCCGTGATCTTATATTAGCAGGCTTTAGCGCCGGCGGGCATCTCGCTTTATTGCACGGCTATAAGAACGATCCGGAAAAGCATGTAAAAGCCATCGTTGACTTTTTTGGTCCCACAGATCTCACCGCTCTTTCGGATATAGGGACCATACAGGCGCTTATACTTTTCAATGCTACAGGTAAGACTTATGACCAGGACAGTGAGCTGTTCATACAATCTAGCCCCGTTAATTTTGTTACAGAAAATTCACCTCCTACTATTATACTGCAGGGAGGTGCGGATGAACTGGTGCCTGCATCACAATCTGTAGAGCTCGACAGCAGGCTGGAAGAAAATAAGGTAGCACATGAACTGGTGGTATACCCCGGAGAAGGGCACGGATGGAGTGGAGCTACCCTGGCAGACTCTTTTGAAAAAATCAAAAATTTTATAGATGCTAATGTACCGTGATCAGGATGCTTTTGTGGAAAGGAAGTTGTAGTCTTTTAAAAGGGTATTAAGAAAATCATGAGCAGGCATTTCATCTTCTATCGCCAGTACTTTTTTTACACGTGCAGCGGCATTTTCGAGCATCAGCATATTGCCGGACTTAAGGCCATTGTCTGCAATGCCTTTTATAGTATTGATATCCCTGTCGCTTAAGCGCATTACCTGGGGATATACCGGCACATAATCATCAGCTACTTCCATGAATACAGTATCCTCCAGGCTGCCTTTGTTCTTCGCCCTGATGACCATAGTTCCTGCAGCCAGGTCTCCAAGCCTTTTGCCCTGCTGATTGGTGGCAATGAGTATAAGATCCGCAATAAACATCAATACCGTGATCCAAAGCGCTTTTAAAACCGATGCATTGGCAAACAATGATGCAATGATGATCACGGGGATAGAAAGATCGGAGGAACGCAAAAGCCACCGGAGGATATACTGGCTGATAGAAGCTTTTCCGCCGTTATCATTTACTACCCGCAGCCCCAGCAGCTTCTTGCCCACGCTTTGCCCGTTCCAGAACACTTCACAAAAAAGATGGTAAGTAAATACGGGCAGCATTATCAGGAGCTGTATTGACCACAGGTCATAACCCGATCCGCTCTCTGATAAATCCCGGTGTGCCATGATGTAGTAAAAAGCATAGAACGAAAGGATGATGTAAAATACCTGCAGCACAAAATCAAGTATCCATGCAAACATCCTGATATGAAACGCGGCGCTTTCAAATTCAAGATCAATATTAAAAGTAGTAGGAATTAAAATTTTACTCATACACTATACAATAATAAATATTTTGCCCGGTTATCTAACGTGTTGAGTATTTATTTAATTTGGAGTAAAATTAAAAAAACTTGAGGGAAGCGCTTTTTATCAAGAGGAATAAGGACCGCTGGCTGAAAAGCCAGGAGATGCCATCTGAAGATCCTGATGAAACTGCTGTTGAATTTACCCGGCTGGTAGATGATCTGTCTTATGCCAAAACCTTTTACCCCCATAGCCGGGTAACGCGTTACCTGAATGCCAGGGCTTCGCAGACTTATATGGGCATATACCAGAACCGCAGGGAAGACCGCAACCGCCTGGCCGAATTCTGGAAATATACCGTGCCCCGTACTGTAAGAAAGCATCATGCTGTATTATTGTTCTGCGCTTTATTCTTCATTGTTTTTTTTGCAGTCGGATTTTATTCTTCACGTCATGATGAAAGCTTTGTAAGAGAAATGCTCACTGACAGATATGTAAATATGACGGAAGAGAATATTGAGAAAGGGCAGCCTTTTGGGGTATATGCGGAAGGCGGCGCGCTGCTGATGTGGCTGGGTATAATGATCAATAATCTTTTTGTTTCCTTTACCTATTTTGCCCGTGGCATAGTTTTATGCTTTCCCACTATGATAGCGCTGCTTAATGAAGGGGTAAGGCTTGGCGCTTTTGAAGAAATGTTTTTTGCCAAAGGGCTGGGATTGCAATCCGTATTAACGGTATTTATTCATGGCACACTGGAAATATCGGCGATCGTTATATCGGGCGCTGCAGGGATAGTTTTGGGGAAAAGCTGGATGTTCCCCGGCACAAAGAAAAGGCTGAAGGCTTTTACAGAAGGGGCAAAAGAAGGGGTGATCATACTGGTAAGCCTGATACCGGTGTTCATGATAGCGGCGTTTTTTGAAGGCTTTGTTACCCGCTATTATACCATGCCCCAATGGCTCAGCGCATTGATACTGTTGTGCTCTGTCTCCTATATCGGCTGGTACTATATCATTTATCCCATACAGGTTCAAAAAAATATGAAAATGACAAGAGAAAACTCTGCAAGTGCGTAAAACGGGAAACACCATATATATTATTATTGTTGCAGCACTATTGCTTACCGTTGCGGTTCCTTTATCCCCTTATGCACAAACGGCAACAGGAGACAGCGTATACCAATATGAAGATTCTGTCGTAAATGCTCCTCCTGTAGCAGACAGTGCCGCTGATGACTATGATTCTCTGAATGAAGCATACGAGCCGGCGCAGGCAGAGCCACTTTATTTTCTCCGGAAAGAGGACACCACTTCCCTCTTCGATTCATCAGTAACAGCATGGCGGGCTGTGCCTGATTCCGTTGTGCAATCGCTTAAAAAAGATGGCGCTTTCTGGTATGCCGATAAGGATATGGAGAAGAAAGAAGATACAGGAAAGCTTTCCCGGGGCGACAGGATCTTTATAGGGCTTCTCCGACTCCTTGCGAATCCGGTTTTCAGGCAAATACTATGGATCATCATTATCGGCGGCTTTGCTGCTGCCGTGATATGGTTTCTTGTACAAAATCAAATGAATATTTTCGGGCGGGGAAGAAAGCCCCTTGTTATCCGCAAAACGGAAACGGAAGCAACAGAAGATATGTTGTCTGCCAACCTGGAGAAAGCTGCTGACGACGCTGCTGCAAAAGGAGATTTCCGGCTGGCTGTCCGTTTCCGGTACCTGCACCTGCTGAAAACATTTTCGCAACAGGAACTACTGCAATACCGGAAAGATGCCACTAATATTGACTACCTCAAACAATTATATGACCGTCCTTACTATAAAGATTTTTTTAAGGTGACCAGGCATTATGAGTATGCGTGGTATGGCGGTATGCCGGTCAGCGCGCAGCAATATGAGTTTGTAACCCATGCCTTCAACGACCTGTATCAAAAAGCATCTGTACACCCTTGAAAAAAGCACTACTATATATAACCGGCGGATTACTGCTGCTTTTGCTGGTCGCCCTGCTGGTGGGCGGCAATCGCAACAGCTTTGACAGAAGGGTAACGCTGAGTAAAAAAGATAAGATCCCTTATGGAACCTATATTGCGTTCAACAACCTTTCGTATTTATTCCCTCATGCCGGTATCACCGTCAACAAAAAAGCGCCCGGCTATTGGGAAAATGACGTGCTTCGGTATGATACGTCGCATCAAAGCCTGCTGATCATTACAAAAGAATTCAATGCCAGCAACCAGGAGCTGCAGGACCTTTTTCATTTTGTGAGCAGGGGCAACGATGTGCTGATCTCTTCCTACGATCTCAGCAGGGATGCACAGGATTTCTTTCATGTTGATCTCAGCTATGCCGATGCCGGCTTTCCCGTTTATGAAGATATCTCTGCCCTGGACACATTGCGCCTGTGGCTGATGGATCCCCCGTTTTCTCCCAAAATAAACCGTTATGAATACCCCGGAAGGAAATATTACTCCCATTTCCGCTACTTTGACAGCAGCATGAGCTATGTGCTTGAGCGCACTGTTGACAGCAGCGTGATTTTCCTGCGCATACGCGCAGGCGCAGGAAGCTTTTATATCCATACTGCGCCCCTGGCCTTCAGCAATTATTTTCTGCTGCACAAAGAAAATATAGGACATTACAATCAATTGCTTTCTGTGCTGGATGCCGGTTCAACCACTGTGGCATGGGATGAATATTATATCCACAAACCCGCCTATACCCCGGATAAGGAACCTTCGCCACTCCGCATCTTTATGGAACAACGCTCCCTGCGCATGGCATTGCTTACTGCACTGGCGGGGCTGATCATTTTCGTGTTGCTTGGGCTGAAAAGGAGACAGCGCCAGATACCGGTAATGACGCCTTTAAAAAATGATTCGCTTGATTTTGTAAAAACAATAGGGCGGCTGTACTTTCAAAAGAAAAACAATAAAAACCTTTGCAGTAAAATGATCGTTCATTTTACGGAATACGTGCACAGTCATTATAACATCAATACGGGCAACATGGATAATGATTTTATAACCCTGCTTTCACGGAAATCGGGATCCGATGAAGCAACGGTGAAAGCGATCGCAGATTATATTACTTTCTGCCATGAAGCGCCGGCAGTGCATGACCAGCAGGTAACCGAATTATATGCATTATTAGAAAAATTTTATAAAAACAGTTAATATGGAAGAAGATATTTTTCAACCGCGCACCGATCTTTCGGAACTCCATGAGGCAGTGATGCAGATGCGTATGGAGATAGGAAAAGTAATTGTGGGGCAGGAAGATATGGTAAAGCTTATCATGGCTGCTTTACTGGCCGATGGCCATGTGCTGATAGAAGGCGTACCGGGGGTAGCAAAAACCCTGACGGCGAGGCTGGTGGCAAAATGTATAGCCCTGCATTTTTCCCGCATCCAGTTTACGCCGGACCTCATGCCTTCTGATGTGCTGGGCACTTCTGTGTTCAATCCCAGGGAAGGCGTATTCCAGTTCAAGCGGGGGCCGATCTTTGGAAATATAGTGCTGGTAGATGAGATCAACCGCGCCCCGGCAAAAACACAGGCCGCGCTTTTTGAAGTGATGGAAGAAAAGCAGATAACAGTTGACGGTTACTCGCATATCATGGAAAAGCCATTTATGGTACTGGCTACGCAAAACCCGGTAGAGCAGGAAGGTACCTACCGCCTGCCGGAAGCGCAGTTAGACCGGTTCTTATTTAAGATCTCAGTGCCATATCCCACAGAAGAAGAGGAAGTGCAGATACTGAGCCGCTTTCATCATCTGCCCGGCGAAGAGATAACAGCCCGGATAAAAGAAATACTTACGGCAGCTCATATCAGTACATTGCGCAGGCAGGTAAGAGCAATACTGATAGAAGAAAAGCTCCTCCGGTTCATAGCAAAGATCGTTACCGCCACCAGGTCGCACAAATCCATTTACCTCGGCGCTTCCCCCCGTGCGTCTCTTGCCATTATGAGCTCAGCCAAAGCAACAGCCGCTATGCAGGGACGCGATTTTGTGACCCCTGAAGATATTCTTGAGATGACCGTACCGGTGCTGAGGCATCGCATCATACTTACCCCTGAAAAGGAAATGGAAGGAGGAACGGAAGATGATGTGATCCGTGAAATTATCCAGTCATTAGAAATACCCAGATAATATTGCGTCTTCTCAAAGAAATATACAGGTCATTTTTACTTACCAGGCGCTCCTATTCCCTGCTGGCAGCGATTGTAATATGCTTTATCATATCGTTCTTTTTGCCTGCCCTTTACCAGGTAGCAGTGATCTTCCTGTTGCTGCTCGCTGTTACTATCGTGCTGGATACGCTTGTGCTGTTTGGGCGCAAGACTGCTTTCAACGCTGTAAGAACGACTCCCGAAAGATTAAGCAACGGCGACGAAAATACTATACAACTGTCGCTGGTAAATAATTATTCCTTTACGGTAAAAGCAGGTATCATTGACGAGCTGCCATTCCAGTTCCGGAAAGCGTATGAAACAGGCAGCCTTACTTTGAAAGCATCGCAAGCTCATGATATTTTTTACGGCATCCGGCCGGTGGAGCGGGGTGAATATGCATTTGGGTCCATTAATGCATGCATCACCAGCCCGCTGGGGCTGGTAGAAAAACGGTTCATATTTGATGCCACGCAGGTAGTGCCCGCTTATCCTGCTTTCCAGCAGATGAAAAGGTACCAGTTGATGGCAGTATCCAGCAAGCTTAATGAAAACGGTATACGCCGGCTGAGAAAGCTTGGCAACAGCACAGAATTTGAGCAGATCAAGGAATATGTATCAGGTGATGACTACAGGAAAGTTAACTGGAACGCCACTGCCCGCAAAGGAGAGATCATGGTCAATACTTTTACGGATGAGAAAAGCCAGCATATTTACTGCCTCATAGATAAGGGGAGGAACATGAAGATGCCTTTTGGCGGGATGTCGCTGCTGGACTATGCCATCAATGCCTCACTGGTACTGGCCAATGTAGCGCTTATGAAACATGATAAAGCAGGGTTGCTTACCTTCGCCAGCAAGCCCGAAACTTTTCTGCCTGCCGACCGTAAAGGCATGCAAATGGAGCTTATCCTTGAAAATCTTTACCGGCAGCAGACTCATTTTTCTGAAACGGACTTTGAAGCCCTGTATACTCACCTTCATAGTAAAGTAAAGAACAGGTCGCTGATGATCCTTTTTACCAATTTTGAATCCATTCCGGGGTTTCAGCGACAGCTCCCTTACCTGCGGAGGATAGCAAAACAACATTTGCTCCTTGTCGTATTTTTCGAAAATACCGAGCTGAAGGCATTGAGGAAAAAGCCTGCAGAAGATCTTGAAGAAATTTATATACAGACCATCGCTGATAAATTCGCTTTTGAAAAAAGGCTTATTGTAAAAGAGCTCCAGCATTGCGGTATCCTGTCCCTGTTGACGCCGCCGGAAGCCTTAACGGTAAACACCATCAATAAATATATAGAGCTGAAAGCAAGGCAGGCGATATAGGGGTGCAAGAGGTAAGAGGTGAGTGATAAGTGGTAAGTGGTAAGTTGTCCCGGATGATTTAGCTTTGGCGCATATATATATGAAACCTGTTTATGCCAGATGACCGGCGATATCCCATAGGCAAGTATGAGCCTCAGCCTTTTTCCGCAGCTACAAAAAAACAATGGCTGGCGGATATCAAATATTTACCCCGGCTGCTTGAAAACGCTTTGCTCAATCTGGACGAGGCACAGCTTTATACGCCTTACCGGGATGGCGGCTGGACGGTACAACAAGTCGTTCATCATGTTGCAGACAGCCATATCAATGCCTATTGCCGCTTTAAACTGGGTATTACGGAAGATAATCCTGTCATCAGGCCTTATGATGAAAAAAACTGGGCGGAACTGCATGATACAAACCTCCCGGTAAATCTTTCCATAACATTGCTCCATGCGCTCCATGCAAGGTTATATGACCTGCTTTCGAGCCTGGAAGAAAGCGCATGGGAAAGAACAGTTATGCACCCGGAGCATAACCGGGAAATGACATTGTGGTACCTGCTTGGCAGCTATGCCTGGCATGGCAGACATCATGTTGCCCATATTACATCATTGAGAAACAGGATGAAATGGTAAATTATTTAAAATTATTTTTCAAATGAAGGATCTAAAGTGGAAAGTGTTGTCATCGTCATATTTATTCAAAGATCTCTGGTTTACCGTACGAAAGGATAAGTGCATTACTCCTGAAAATACAATTGTAGATCCTTATTATGTATATGAATTTCCTACCTGGGTGACAGTGGTAGCGCTGACGGAAGACAATAAGATCATCATGGTGCGGCAGTATCGCCATGCACTGGGCGAGACCCTGATGGAAATACCCGGCGGCTGTGTAGATGATACAGACCCCTCCCATCAGGCTGCTGCAGCGCGTGAATTGCTGGAAGAGACAGGTTATGTTTGTGAAAGCTATGAATACCTCGGCAAAATATCCGCAAACCCTTCCACCAATAGCAATATCATGCACATGTACCTCGCGCTAAACGGGAAAAAGGTAAAAGAGCAGGAACTGGATCACAACGAAGAGATCGAGGTCTATCTTTTCTCTATAAACGAAGTAAAGCAAATGCTTAAAAACAATGAGATATTGCAGGCTATGCATGCCACCTGTCTTTTTTATGCAATGAATAAGCTGGGAGCGCTTGAATATTGAGAAGATGAATGGGCAGAGAATAGTGAAACGTGAGATGTGAGACGACAAAGAAGCATTCAATTCCAGGTTAAGGTCGCAAGTTTCAGGCACAGCCAACCACTTACCACATACCACATACTACTTACCACTTATCTCTTACATTTGCACCAATGTACATTCACGGGCATACCTGCATATCGGCGCAGGAAACTTTCGGCAATATCAACCTGGATACATGGCACCATGCTGTTGATGGCAAACTTACCGCCAGGGAGCCTGTATACGGAGGCATCCCTCCTGGCATCCTGCGGCGTATGGGAAAAGCAGTGCGTATGGGAGTGGGAGCCGCTCTGCCGATAGTGAAAAAGTACCCGGATATTGACGGCATCATAATAGGAACTGCCAACGGCGGTATGGAAGATTGCATCAAATTCCTCAACCAGATCATTGATTATGAAGAAGGAATGCTTACACCAGGCAATTTCGTTCAGAGCACTCCTAATGCCATAGCTGCCCAGTTGGGGCTGATGACGGCAAACAAGGGTTATAATATTACCCATGTGCACAGGGGACTGTCGTTTGAAAACGCGCTGCTGGATGCTATGATACTGCTGGATGCTCACCCCGGAGCCAGCTATATAGTGGGTGCAGTGGACGAAATATCTGCTTATAACTACAATATTGATTACCTGGACGGCTGGTATAAAAGCAGGCTACAGCCTGGCTCAGGCCTTTATGACTCTGATACAGCAGGAAGCATAGCCGGGGAAGGCGCGACGATGTTTTTAGTAAATGATCAACCTGCGGACGCTGTGGCCCAATTAAAAGCACTGCAAACCCTTCATTCGGATAATGAGCAGGAAGTAAAAGCATTCCTGGATGCCTTTATAAAAAAATATGCAGGGGCTTCAACTGATATAGATATATTAATAACCGGCGAGAACGGGGATAACAGGCTGCAAAAATATTACAGTGCAGCGGAATCCCTGTTCACAGACCAAACAGGCATTGCCCGGTATAAACATATTACCGGGGAGTTTCCTGTTTCATCGGCAGTGGCATTATGGTTAGCCTGCACCCGGGAGAAAATGCCCGTTGGGCTCTTTAAATCCGGCGCTTCAAAACCTGGCGCTCACAGCTTCCTGATATACAATTGCTACAAGGCAACCCAGCATGCCTGTATGCTGGTGCAGAAGATGCAGTAGTATTACGGATAGCTTCAAAATAGCGCTATGTTAATCGTGAAACGTCAGAAGTCAGGCGTAAAAATCTCACGTCTCACCTTTCTCGTCTAACGATTGTTTACAACAAAATAGTTTTAACTTAATGGTAGTGTTAAGTCAAGCAAATTATGTCTGTTCATTTTCGTGAAACGTGAGAGGTGAAACGTGAGACAAGCTTTCACCTCTCCCATTTCACTTTTGACATAGCAGTAGTATATCCAACAATATCTTTTTTTTAAGAAACGTTTGGATGGTAACAATTATCAGCAAAAAACAATTTAATTTGGTATCAATTCATTCAATCACAGAAAAAAATTAAAAATGAAGCTTTTAAAAACACAACTCCTGCTTGTCTGCCTGGTATTTTTCGGGCTGAATAGTATGGCACAACGTATCAAACTGGTAGAAGGAAAGATCCCTGCCATGACAGACGTGAATACGGAATTCACCTACGATAATATCAGCGTGGGGAAATATGATAAGGAAGACGATTATATTAAAGCTAAAACAGAAGAGTACAATAAAAAAGAGCCCGGGCGTGGTGATAGCTGGGCTATAAAGTGGAAAGATGACCGTGAGCAGCGGTTTCAGCCAAAATTTGATGAGCTGCTTACCAAATACGGGGAGCTTTCTATCAATAAAAATGCAAAATATACGATCATATTCCATACCCAGTTTATGGAGCCCGGGTTCAATATCGGTATTACCCGGAAGAACGCTTACATCAATGGAGAAGTATCAATAGTGGAAACAGCAAATAAGAGCAAGGTTCTTGCTAAGCTGACCATAGAAAAGGCTCCGGGCAATTCCTACTGGGGCAATGATTTTGATACCGGCGCCAGGCTTGCAGAAACCTATGCCACTGCAGGTAAAGCCCTGGGAAAATTTATCAAGAAAGAGCAATAACAAATAATGGGCTGCCTGACAGCAAAGCACAGGATGCATCCCTGATACTTTAGCCGTGGGGTTTCCAACTTTTTGAAGGTTGGAAACCCCTTCTGTATATATACAGTTCTCAGGAAATGTAAGAGTATTTTTGCTGCTGCCGCCATGTTAATCGTGAAACGGCAGAAGTCAAACGCGAAAATTTCACGTCTTTCAATTGTTTACAGCACTCTATTACTACTGTTATGTCAAACGTGAACTGGCAGGCGATAAATGTGAAATCCGGACAATTACAATATCACAGTTGTCGTAATCAACCCCTCATATTGACGTATTCTCACCCTTATTCCTACCAGTGCTCAGGGTAAGTTTGTAGTGCAAATATCAGGGCATAAAGATCTGCCGGGTTTATTTGCGACCACATTTTAACTGACCACCGCTATGGAAAGAGACATCATTTCTTTATATAAAGAAACAGTCGGCAGCCTGCTGGCTGCCGCGGATTCTTTTAGCCGGGAAACTTTTAACCAGGTACCCTTCGAGGGAAGCTGGACAGCCGCACAGGTGCTGGTGTATATTACGAAGTCTAACCTGTCCGTTGCCGGGGTCTTATCGTGGCAGGGTGAGCCTGCGCACCGGCCGCCGGATGAAAGAGTAAAGGAACTGGGTGATATTTTTTTAGACTTTACCACCAGGCTGAAATCTCCTGATTTCATATTGCCGGAGCCGGGGATATATGAGAAAGAAATACTGCTGCAAAATCTGCAACATTCCATAACCCGGATATATAATGAAGCAGACAGGGCTGATCTTTCGGAAGCAGTCAAACATCCCATTTTTGGTGATATTACCAGGCTGGAATTATTATATTTTGTAACCTACCACACCCGGCGGCATATCAACCAGTTAAATAACATCCTCAAATACGTCAGTACATGTCAAACCGTATCCTGAAAAAACCAATGATTTCCTGCAAATTATTTTTTATCTTAACTGTTAAACTATCAAAACCTGCTTAGCATGAAAAAAGCTCTAAAGATCATTGGCAGCATACTGCTGCTGTTAGTTGCCTTCATATTGATCGCAGGCATATTTATAGCCAAAAGCTACCATTTTGAAACAAACATTGCCATCAACGCCCCGAAAGAAAAAGTATGGCAGTATGTGGGTTCCCTGCATGGAATGGAGAAATGGAATCCTTTTATAGAAGGCGACCATAATATACAAATATCTTTTGAAGGGCAGGATAGTACTGTGGGCGCCATATACAGGTGGAAAGGAAATAAGGAAGTGGGGAGCGGCTCACAGACCATTTCAAAAATTGACCCGCCCAATCGTATAGATACCCACCTGCATTTTATTGAGCCTTTTGAAGGAGAAGCGGATGCATATCTTAAGCTATCGGGCGAAGGAAATGTTACCAGTGTAGCATGGGGATTTGACACCAGGTACAAATATCCTATGAATGTCATGCTCCTCTTTATCAATATGGATAAAATGATGGGAGAATCCTATAATAAAGGATTGGCAAAGCTTAAGCAGCTTTCAGAAGCCGGATAAACTATTTCTTAACACCGCGCCTGTAATCTTTTTGCTGTGCTTCACAGATGCTGATGCAACGATTGCGCATTAAACTTTGTATTGCGTATGTATAAAAATTTCTCAAAATGATTGAGGTTTTTAAAACAAATGTCAAAGACAACCATCATGCGAATATGTTGTTGGGGAAAATTCACAACAGGTTCTCTGCTTACACAGCTAATTTTGATCTGGCGGATTGCGATAATATACTACGGGTAAAATGCACCGCCGGGACAGTGGAGCCGGAACTGCTGATTGACCTGCTCAGGCAGCACGGTTTTCATGCCGAAGTATTACCGGATGAAATCATTTTTTCTGCCAGCGACAACTAATAATAAGACATATATAAGCCGGCGCCTTACAGCGCCGGCTTTTCGGGTGGTTTATCATTAAGGAATAAAGTAATGAATATATCCTGCCTTTTGCTGTGTGCTAATATCCTGATTTTGTATGAATAAAACAACCTCCGGTAAATTAAAATTTCACTCTCTTTAAAATCCCGATCATTTATCCGGGATCGGCTGCATTTCATAAAATATCATTGTAATAAATATTATTTTATGCTTCCCGGGCGAAGACTAATGCGCAGCTATACGCATAACACTCTGACCGCATCATGGCAGTCCGTTACAACAGGGATACTATGCCGCAATTACAGATGATACTATTTCACTTAAATATTTCATGCATTTTATTTTTCCCTTCCGCACTTATTCAATATTTTCACTATCTGAAGTTTCAATGCTATCATTCGTTTTGCTGAAGTATTTGTCAGGAGGCATTTGGCTGCTGCAGTTTACCGCATCAGCACCTGAGCCGTCTCTTTCGATTGCTGCCGCAGCACAATGACTTTACCTGCCGTCATCGCATCAAGCACTTCAGGAGTATAATGCCGGATAGTAAGCAGGGTCAATCCTTTCTCCACCTGCACATCAAATATAGCAGCCGCTTCAGCCGCAAGCCGGTCAGTCTTTCCTTCCTGCTCATCGGTGCATACCATCAGGCTGACAGCGCCGGTCTGTATAAGCCCGGGGCGTATGGTATATTCTGCAAAAAGATGGTAAAGATGCGACATGGTATGTTCACCTATAAAAGAAAAATCTGTAGAATGAAGATGGAGTAATACCTGGTCATTCTTTATTACAATGATCGGTGGTAAATGCTTCAGCGCTTTGTTATGGATTATTGTGCCGGGGAGCGCCGGATCAAGAAAACATTTAACATACAACGGGATGCTTTTGTTTTGCAGCGGCTTGATGGTTTTGGGATGTATCACCTGCGCTCCGTAATACGCCATTTCGATCACTTCATCATAATTAAGCTCCGGGATCAGCTCCGCTGTTGCAAAAATTTTCGGGTCGGCATTCATCACCCCTTCCACATCTTTCCATATAGTAACGCTCTCTGCATCTAAAAGACCGGCAAAAACAGCCGCCGTATAATCACTGCCCTCCCGCCCCAGCGTAGTGCTTTCATTTTCATCCGTAGCGCCTATGAATCCCTGAGTGATCACAATATCATTCTTTTCAAATAAAGGGGCGATCAGGCGTTCTGTATTTCCGGCAGCAGCAGCCCAGTCAATGACGGCTTCGCGAAAAGTATCATCCGTTCTCAGCACATCACGCACATCTATCCATGCATTGGCAATACCCTTTTCATTGAGATAAGCGCTGATGATAGTAGTAGATAATAATTCTCCCAGGCAAACGATCTGATCATAGTAATAATCATAATCCCTTACCGGTTTATCGTGCAGCGCCCATTCTATTTCGGTGAACAATTGGGAAAGTTGTTCATAAGCCGCATTGTAGCCCGTAATAAGAAGGTATTTGGCAGTAGTGATATGCTGTGTTTTTATATGGTTAAACAACTGCAGCGCTTCCTCTTTTGCATTGTTGAAAAATGCGGCTGCCACTTTCTCCAGCGCATTGGTGGTCTTACCCATGGCCGATATCACTACCAGCTTTTTTTCTCCCTTATACAACCGTAATATATCGGCCATCTGTTTAATCCGATCCACACTGTTTACACTTGCGCCTCCAAACTTAAATATCTTCATTCATCATTTTTTTAGCTGCCTGTAACTGTTGCCTGATGCTTATTTTATATTAAATAATTTGCCGGAATGCCCAACTGCATTAACTTGCCACTCCATGAATAACAATACAGTGATCTCAGTGAAAAACCTTACCAAAAACTATGGTAGTTTCCAGGCTGTCAAAGGTATAAGTTTTGAGGTGTATGAAGGGGAAATTTTCGGGTTGCTGGGTCCCAATGGCGCCGGTAAATCCACCACCCTTGAGATCATTGAAACGCTGCGTGAAAAAACTGAAGGGGAGATCATTGTGGCCGGCTATAATATAGATAAAGACATCAATGCCATAAAACGTATCATCGGCGTACAATTGCAGACTTCCGGCTTCTACCCGGGGCTTAACCTTTCGGAGCTCATACAATTATTTGCCGGCTTATACAATCAGCCTGTCAACCAGAGAGAACTGCTGCAACTTGTCAACCTCGAAGAAAAAGCAAAGAACAAGTTCAAAGAGCTCAGCGGGGGTCAGAAGCAACGTTTTTCCATTGCAACCACGCTCATTAATAAACCAAAGATCATTTTCCTTGATGAACCTACTACCGGGCTAGACCCGCAGGCCCGGCGCAACCTGTGGGATCTGATCAGGGATATCAGGTCAAAAGGCACTACTGTCATTATCACTACGCACTATATGGACGAGGCGGAAATACTCTGCGACAGGGTCGCCATAATGGATCAGGGTAAGATCATAGCGCTCAACTCGCCCGACCAGCTCATTGACGACCTTGTAGCCACCGGCTTTGAAAGACCCAAAGAAGTAAAGCAGGCCAATCTTGAAGATGTATTTATCCATCTCACCGGGCATGCGCTGCGCAGCGAATAAAATCTTATAAAACAAATATCTGAGCAATGAAAAAAAATGTGTTGGTAATAGTATGTTGTGGTTTGTCGCTAATGATACAGGCGCAAACAAAGCCTGCCGCTAAACCTAAACCTGCGGTAAAGCAAAAACCTGCGCCGCAGCAAAATGCAGCAGGCGCTCCGGTCTTAAAGTCAGCGCTCGACAGCCTGAGCTATGCCCTGGGGATGCTGGATGCTACCTTTTTTAAAGGGCAGGGCGTGGAGCAGATCAACTACGCCATGATGAACAAAGGATTTGAAGATGTGCTGAGAGGGAAAACCACATTATTAAACACTCAACAGGCAGATATGACAGTAAGAGAACAATTGCAGGCCTTCATGCGCAAAAAATCAGAGGCTACCATTGCACAGGGAGAAAAATTTCTTGAAGAAAATAAAAAACGCGAAGGGGTAAAAGTCACTCCCAGCGGATTACAATACGAAGTGCTGAAAATGGGCGATGGTCCCAAACCCTCCGACACCAGCACGGTGAAAGTGCACTATGAAGGATTTTTGCTTAACAGTGACGTTCCCTTCGACAGCTCACGAAAAAGAGGCGAGCCTATATCCATCTCCCTCAGCCAGGTGATCAAAGGCTGGACCGAAGGGCTGCAACTGATGCCTGCAGGATCAAGGTTCAGGTTCTATATTCCTTATACATTAGGATACGGAGAGCAGGGATCCGGCGGCGCTATCCCCGGCGGGTCAATGCTGATATTTGACGTGGAGCTGCTGGGGATCGGGCAGTAGAGAGACAGGTTCCAGGTTACAAGTTGCAGGCTTCAGGCTATGAATTGTTACAGGTTTAAGCTTCCGGTTATAGGCACAACCTGCAACCCCTTCCCTCTTATTCACTATTCACCACAAATTACTTCACCATATATCCGGAAAATCCTTACTTTTGCCGACCTCAAAATTTTTGGAGCAGAAAGGATCTGTTCTTCCACAAAATGCCCGGGTGGCGAAATTGGTAGACGCACTACTTTGAGGTGGTAGCGCCTGAAAGGGCGTGCTGGTTCAAATCCAGTCTCGGGCACACATTCATCGCCGCAAACAATTTTATATCAATTGTTTGCGGCGTTTTTGTTTTGGTCAAGTAACATAATAGTAACAACTACTCCAAATTCTTCATCCACTCGCCAATATGCTTTTACTCCGGATTCCCCTCATCCGGCGGCGGCAGGTTATCCCATTCCCAATGTTCGTTTTTGGGAAGATCATCAGGTCGATCTTTTGAAGAATTGTAGAAAACACACCAGTTGTCGGTAGTGGCTATTCTCCCGTTCCATATATCAAACTGGAAGAAATTGGAGTTAGTTGTATATTCTGGATAAGGTGATGGCTGCTGTTGTAGGTTTTCTTCATGATCCGCTGCCCCATCTCGTCATATACATATTCTACTACCATCTCCGTGAAGGCAGCGTCACGCGCTACCGCGGTTACCTTGCCTGTGACATCATAGCGGATGTATTTTTTCTGTGCAGGATCCTGGGTATCCTCTATCGTTAACTGACCAAGCGCATCATAGGTATAGCTGGCATAGGTTACCGGCGAGACGCTTGCGCCTGGTAGCGGGGCGTAGGGCTCGCTGAGTAGCTGGTAGCTTTCGCAATAAGCTATCTTTTTATTTTGTTGCCGGATACAGTGCCACTATCAAGCTTTGATTGTGTCACACACTTCTGCTTCAGCAATGCTATTCAACAGCTCATGAAGCTTTATCGGTACAAGCGGGACGCTTGCACCTGGTTCATGAGTATTTGCAACCTTGCGCCTGATTGGGGGGAGCTTTTACCAACACTCAAGGCAACAAAGCCTGATGTTTTGTTTTCTCCGTTCAGTTTCTTTAACCAATAGTAATAATTAGATTTAACTATGCTGTTTTGGACACAGTAAGCGCTAACTGTTAACCCGCTTTTATTGCATGCTTCTATATGCTGGTGCATCTGTTCGGCCTTTGCCTGATCGTATTTTTTCATCCGGCAAAGGTCTTAGCGAGTTCCCTCTCTGGACATATGGGGTTGCTCAATGGGATACCCCGCACTTACACCAAATTTCAGCTTCTCTTTTGCTGGGCTTTGATTTTGGCCATAGGATTGCATCAGGAGGATAAAACAGCTTAAGGTCAGGAATGATTTCATAGTTTGATGTTGGTTAATATAATAGTTTTTTCCGGCTATAACGGCTAATAGCCTTATGATTATGCTGCACATCGTATATTCTATCCCAACTTCCAATACTCATCTTAATTTATTAAACAATCTACGTATAAACAATACAGCTACAACCTTATACCTGTCATTATTGTATAACAAGTAATACTTAGGCAGTAGGTCGGCTGTCACACGATGCATCGCTAGATCTGGCCCAGTACCGAGAATAAAGAAGTTTACAAGAATCGTTAATATTCTTTCAAACCAATTATTTGATATTACTCCAAAAACATTGATAGCTTTTCTAAAGCTTGTTTAGCATTATATGAAATCAGATACTCTGGATGCTTAGAATATTCTTCTAAAAGTTTTGTTGTCTTTCGTTCATGAAATTTTGCCAAATAATAAAAGGCAGAAGTCAATTTGTAAACGTAATACGCATCGCTTTTATCATCAATCGTTTTAATGATACCAATAGCGATATCAATCATGTTTGAGTCCTTATTAATTTCAAATATCGAAGCTGAGATTACAAGCTTAATCATGCCATTAGAACACTTTTCTAATAACTTATACAAAACTGGAAGGGACTTTTGTGATTTTAAATAGGCTAATGTTTCGATTACTAAAGTGTCTATCTCCTTCTCAGATTCAAACAATAGCTTATAAATGAGAGCATCTTGCACTCCCCTTTTTTCATCATCAGATAGCTTATCTATTAAAGGAACATTATTGAACCCATTCCTATGCTGATAATCACTAGGAGGAATAATTTCCGCAACTATTTTTTCTATATCCATTCTCAAATTATCTGTAAATGAGATTGATTCCTTTTTGTTGTAATATTGGTAGCTCCGTTTTGAACCAAATAGCACCTGCTCTTGGATTATTTAAAAATACATTAACCGTACTTCCATTAGGAATGCCTTTTGCCCAAGTAGCTGACAATCGCTGCCACATAGGCTCTGCTTCTGACCAAGGGATATTTCTACTATCTATTAAATTTTGCAAGTTTCTTCCAGCTCTTGTCTGCCCAAGTGTTTCAAACCCCTCTGAAATTGCTCTTACTTCTGTACCTGCACCGGAGAAAAATGCTCGACTACTCGTCTTAGCGGTAGTTCCCTCATACCTCAGCCATTTTAGCACTGCTAATTTAGGCATTGGAACCCAAACTGAGGCAA
>MKWG01000010.1 GCA_001899685.1 Sphingobacteriales bacterium 44-15 | reverse complement strand
CCACCCATTACAATAGATTGTAGTTTGGCTTCGCTATCCCTATAATTGCGTACATTCTGAAAGTAGCCTGTAACGGCATTATAAGCCCCGAACAATGTGCCTTTGGTAGTTTCCATTTGTTGAGTGTCGCTTATCATAGCGTACTGAAAGGCATCATCTACGGTGTTTCTGAACACGGTGGAAACCTCATCTTCCGCACCTTTTTTCAGCAGGTCAAGCGTTTCTTTGTTCGGGCATAGTGCCAACTGGATTAACTTTCTTACTTCACGGTCTGTTACTCGTACTTTTGTCCACTGGTTAAAAATGCCCTCTAATTGGTTGCTCAAAGTATTGGCAAGTCCCATAATCTTATGGGCGTTCTCGATACGTTGTTTTGCTCCTGACGTATGTTTGATACGCACTACATTGGTCATACTCCGCAATGATGCGTTAAGGGTGTTTTGGCATACGATACGGATAGGGGTAAATGCTGCGGTAATACTTCCGCTACCGTCGTGGCTTGTGGTTAAGAAGATGTACTTTTCTGTAACATCGTCGCCTTTGCCTACTCGGATATAGTCGGGCAGCTTGGCAGTAATAAAAATGCGTTCCCCGTTGCCCAATGCTCCTGCGGTTTCGTACAATATCCCATCGCCTCCGCCTACAATAGCATCAAAGAAATTGAACGCCTCACGGTTTTGTACGATATGGTAGTCTTTACCTACTACGCCTAACGGTCTATTAGTGTCTGTGCGGAGTGTTGCGAAACTGTTAGGTACTAAAATGTCATTAGCTTCAATTAGTTCTCCGCTGTCGCCTATGTTCATTGTTCTGCCCTGTGTAAACAGTGGGGATTTGATAACCTCGTAATCTAAACCTGCGTGTACGATTGCTTCCTCGCTTGTTGGGTACTGCTCTACGATTTGCCCCAAACCGTGCCACGCTTTTTGCTGAACGCTGAAGAATGAATGACGTCCTGTTTGCTCGTTGAAATTGATGTTGTGTGCCATAATGCTAAATTTTTGATGTTTGAAAAAATGTTATTTGCTTACTCG
>MKWG01000009.1 GCA_001899685.1 Sphingobacteriales bacterium 44-15 | reverse complement strand
ACACAGCAACTCGGCGAAGCCAACATTTTGCCTTGCCATTATGCCGTAGTCTTTTGGTTGGGCGTGTGGGGTGGCTGCCCGCTATAACTTAGCTGCCTTTTTACCGGTTGATTGTGGAAATTTTCTATTCTAAATTTTATGGCATTATTGACCAGGCTTTGATAGCCTGTGATAGAGATTTGAAAAACGGAATGGCAGGGGGAGTTAGATAAGGATTTCGTTTTTCAATTTTCTATTTTGGAAATAGGTAAAAGCTCTTTTACAGCGTTGGACTGGGTTGGGGAAAGGAAATGTGCTTTTGCCTAAAAAGTAGAGGCATAAAAAAAGCAGAACCGTTAAGTTCTGCTCATTGTGATTAGATAAATGCTAATTAGATTGCCATCATAAACGCTTCTTCCATAGCCTTAAATTTCGGCGTAACCAAATCCATATCCTTACTGATTTTTTGGCTTGTAATTTTAGCATAAATCTGTGTGGTGGAAATGTTTTTATGCCCCATCATTTTGCTAAGGCTTTCAAGCGGTACGCCCTCGGTCAAAAACATTGTTCCGAAAGTATGCCTTGCCGTGTGAAAGGTCACTTTTTGCTCTGTAACAATCTCTGCCTTTTCAACCAATTTACCTATGTGAGTATTGCAGGTTGCATTGGTCGGAACAGGAAATATAAATTCATTCCTCGTAGTACCCTGATATTTCTCGATGATACGCTTAGGGATTTCCATTAACCGAACATTGGAAGCAATATCTGATTTCTTTCTCCTGCTGATAATCCATTGATGACCGTCAAAGAATGATTGAATATTGTTCCTTGTCAGTTTCTTAATATCAGCGTAAGCAAGTCCGGTAAAGCAACTGAAAATAAACAGGTCTTTTACCAATTCATACCGTGGGTGCGGTGGTACGCACATCATCAGCTTTTCTACATCTTCTTTAAGGATATAACCACGGTCGGTTTCTTCCATATTGATTTCATAATCCTGAAACGGATTATCACGTATCAAGCCCTTTTTAATAGCCAGTTCCACCAAACTTAATACAGGCATTGTGTAAACCCAAACCGTATTATGTGAAGACTGCAAATCGTACCGGAGGTAAAAATCAAACTCCCGGATAAAATCGGCAGTCAATTCCCGAAAAGCCATATCATCACGATGATAGCGTTCTTTGATAAACGTGGTAAGATGGTTGTAAACCGTGATATACTTATTGTAGGTACTTTGGGAACGTTCTTCCTTTTCAACCAGTTTTTTAAAGTCCTCATTTTGGTCGTTGAAAACTTTAAGGATAGCGTCGTCCATTACGCCAACACCCAAAAATGATAGCTTTACTTTTTGGGCAGTGGCAAAGCCCTCGTGCTTCAGCATATCTTCATAAATCTTGTCGATACGCCCACGTATGTTATCCAGTTTTTTATTGATGCTTAATGCCTGCGCACTTTTTCCCTGAACTCTTCCGTGTTTTAAATCCCAATTATTGGGGTCAATTTCTAACTTTGTTCCGAAAGTTTTAGGGGTTCCGTCAATGGTAATACGTGCCATA
>MKWG01000008.1 GCA_001899685.1 Sphingobacteriales bacterium 44-15 | reverse complement strand
CCTACCATAGTCAATATGGCAAGGCGCCGGGTCCTTATCCTACGCCTACACGACTGAAGAAACCGAAAAAATAGAAGTGATGCAGCTTGCTGCTGAACTCGACGGCAATGTAGAACTCGCCATTAAGCATATCGCAATGCAAAGGCGTGACAAAGCAAATCAATAGTCATTAACATTTAAAATTTCAAGAACAATGAAAAAAGTATTGTATCTGGTGTGTACGGCCTTAATGCTTGCCGCAGCACCGTCAGCAAATGCCCAATGGGTCGTAACAGATCCGGCTAATCTGGCTTCGGGTATCATCAACTCTGCAAACGAAATCATACAGACTTCTTCGACTGTGAGCAATGTTGTAAAAAACTTCAACGAAGTGAAGAGAGTGTATGAACAGGGCAAGGAGTATTACGACAAGTTGAAAGCCATCAACAACCTGGTGAAAGATGCACGCAAAGTGCAACAAACGGTATTGTTGGTAGGTGATGTGTCGGAAATGTATGTGAACAACTTCGGGAAAATGATGAACGATCCAAATTTCAAACCGCAGGAATTGGTAGCTATCGGCAATGGCTATTCGGCACTGCTCAATGAAAGTGCCGAACTACTAAAAGAGTTAAAGCAGATTGTAACCTCTTCAAGCCTTTCGCTGAACGACAAAGAACGTATGGATATCATAGACAGGGTTTACAAAGAAGTAAAGGAATATCACAGTTTGGTACGCTACTACACCAATAAGAACATTTCTGTGAGCTACTTGAGAGCGAAAAAGAAAAACGATGCCAAAAGAGTGCTTGAACTCTACGGAACTGCTAACCAAAAATACTGGTAAAAATGGAATGGGATAATCTTCACGAACTCCTGCGGTCGCTTTATGACGATATGATGCCGCTTGCAGGCGATATGGCGGCTGTTGCTAAGGGTTTGGCAGGATTGGGTGCGTTGTTTTATGTGGCATTAAAGGTTTGGCAGGCCTTAAGCCGTGCCGAACCTATCGATATGTTTCCATTATTACGCCCGTTCGCTTTAGGATTGTGTATTATGTTTTTCCCGACCATCGTATTGGGAACCATTAATGCGGTGCTAAGACCGGTTGTAACCGGAACCCATGCCATACTGCAAGACCAGGTACTTGACCTGAATAAACTTCAACAGCAAAAAGACCAATTGGAATACGAAGCAATGGTCAGAAACCCCGAAACTGCCTATATGGTATCAGACGAAGAGTTTGATAAAAAACTGGATGAATTGGGTTGGTCGCCATCCGATATTGGTACAATGGCGGGTATGTATATGGACAGGCAAGCCTACAAGATAGAGAAAGCTATAAAAGATTGGTTTCGTAATCTACTGGAAATACTCTTTCAGGCGGCGGCTTTGGTCATTGATACCATACGAACGTTTTTCCTGATAGTCCTCTCCATACTTGGACCAATAGCCTTTGCTATTTCCGTATGGGACGGCTTTCAGTCCACGCTCACGCAATGGCTCACGAGGTAC
>MKWG01000007.1:128205-269967 GCA_001899685.1 Sphingobacteriales bacterium 44-15 | reverse complement strand
CAAAGAAAAAATATGGCGACAGACATTGCCCTTCCCCGCACATGGGTAGGAAAGATCTCCGATACCACTACAAACGTGAGCGGCCCAAGCGACATGGCAAAAAAGCAGATATACAGGAGAATACCTGCAAGCACCCAGTAGCCGGTTGTCATCTGGTTGTAAAACGCCCAACCTATCACCGCAAGACATACAGCCATTCCTGCGGCGCCCGTCAGCAACAGTTTTTTACGCCCGAGCTTGTCTACATATTTTATTGCAACGAGTGTCATCACTGCGTTAATGCCGCCTACCAGCACGGTTTGTACCAGGGCAGATGAAGTGCCGTCGCCGGTAGCCTTGAATATCTCCGGCGCATAATACATGATCACATTAATGCCCGTGACCTGCGAAAAAACGGACAGCATAACGCCTATTGCCAATGCTTTGCGCAGGCCAGGCTTAAACAATTCCTTAAAACCACCTTCTCTTGTATTCAATGCAGTGCGGATATTATTTAATTCTTCCGTTACGTTTGCTCCACTCACTTTAGCCAGCACAGCTTCAGCTTTCTGCCACAGGTTTTGCCGGGCCAGCCAGCGCGGGCTTTCGGGCACCGTAAATAACAATAACACAAAAGCCAGGGAAGGAATAAGCCCCGACCCAAACATGTATCGCCATCCTATCGCTATATTCCAGCTTTCATCATACAATCCGGCAATAACCGCATTGACAAAATAAATAAGGAGGATGCCCAGCACAATGCCAAGCTGGTAAATGGAAATAAGACGGCCACGTATATGCGCAGGCGCTATTTCCGAAATATACATGGGGGAAACAATGGAGGCGATGCCGATGCCAATACCGCCGATCATCCTGAAAAAAACAAACCAGGAGAGGCCTGATGCCGGCAGAATGCCCAGGGAAGAAACTGCAAATGCCAGTGCAGACAGGAGCAGTACTTTTTTCCTGCCAAAGCTGTCGCTCAGCCATCCTGCCAGCATGGCGCCCAGCATACAGCCTATAAGCGCACAGGATGCCGCCCAGCCGGTCATGGCGGCGGAAAGCTCATATTGCTTTTGTATAAAACCAATAGCGCCGGAGATCACGGCGGTATCATATCCAAACAATAAGCCACCCACTGCGGCAACAACCGTATATTGATAAACGTATTTTAAGTTGTTTCCCATCAGTGTTAATTAATTCTATAATCAATAAGGTTATCCTTTCTTACATAGGCTTTCATCGTAACGCATGTTTTTCCTTCACTCTCTCCATAAGGGCGAATGGTATATGCTCCCACGGCGGCGGGGACAATGAAAGTCTCCACATAATGGATTACCATAGGAGCAAAAGCGCCGGAAGGGCTTTCTACAATAATTTCGCTCCCCTCCACCAGGTTAATGACATTCACAACGCCGTTGGTATTGTGTGTAACTTTTTTGGTAAACCGGTGCCTCCTTGTTTCGATAAAGGAATCGGGATGCAGGCCGGTAGATTCTTCTGTCCATCCGTCTCCTTCGGCAACTTTGTGTATATGATTAATGATATTATTTTTTACCCAGGTGGTAGTCCTGTCCCACTGAATAGAGTTCTTGCCGTGTTCAAGGGAGATAGGCCTTGGCTTACCATCCAGCCCCGGTCTGTCCCAGTCCCATAGCTTGAAAGTGAAGATGTAGGGTGTAGCGCTGATCTCTAACACCACGCTGTTGGCGCCGGAACAATGTACGGTGCCGGCAGGTATCAGCAGGTGATCATGCTTTTTAATAGTCCATTTCTGCACATATTCTTCTGCGGGAAAGCTTACACCATTCTGCTGCGCATCTTCTAAGGCAGCCAGCATTTTTTCCGGCTTAATATTTTCGTTTAGCCCCAAAAACGCGATTGCATCATCCGCTGCTTCCAGCATATAATAACTTTCATCCTGGGTATATGCCATCCCGAATTTTTCCCTGATATAGGATTTTAAGGGATGCACCTGCAGGCTGAGATTACCTCCCTGCATAGTATCCAGGAAATCGAAGCGGATAGGGAATTCTGCTCCGAAAGCTTCATATACTTTTTTGCCGAGCAGTTGCTTTGGCTGGTAAAATACAAGGTTGATGGCAGGCGTTTCAAAAAGTACACCTTCAAAATTCAGCAGCAGGCTGTTTTCTTCAGGCACACAATCAAAGCCCCAGGCATAATTGGTCGCAGACCGGTCCAGGTCGCAGACTTCTTTCAGCCATTGTCCTCCCCAGGGGCCCGGGTCGAAAAACGGCACAACCCTGAAAGGCTGGCCGGCTGTTAATTCAAGGGACTTAAAATAATCTTCGCCGCTTACCATCTTCGGTTGTGCGGCGCTGGTAGTATCCAGTATATAGTCCCATTTGCTGAACAGGTCTTGTTTAAAACGATCCAGTACACGCCAGTCTACAAAAAAGGCTCGCCTGTACTGGTAAGAAAATTCTGCTTCCTTATTATCAGCGCCCAGGTTGGAAACTTCATTTCTGCGAAAGCGCAACTGTATTTCCCAGCGTGGCATGTCGGCATAAATGAAAATACCCGGATCAGGTGCGATCAGAGAAGCTCCTGTACCATAGATACACCGTATCCCTGGAGTATCTGCGAGCTCTGCTTGCAGGCGCTGTATTTTTTCAGGATCAAAAAATTGCTGTATGGTAAGAGAAGTGATATAACCAAACACAGGGTCATCGGTAACGAAAGGGTAGACCATCTCTGCTATTTCTTCATTGCTGCGCAATGCTACTTCCGCGTTAATACATTTCAGACCAGGTATGCTTTTCTCCAGTTGCGTTATAAAAGGTTGTATGATCACTCCCTGGTAACATTCAATTACAATTGTTTTACGACCGGCAGAGCCGGCTTCGCTAAGGTTAGTATTGATCGTATCCAGGATCTCTGCCCAACCTTCAAAAGCGCTAAGCCCGTTGATAGCTACCGAGGGAAATTTGTTAAAGTTCGATTTCTTCAATGCCAATGTTTTAAATGTTGTTATATTTTATGTCAATTATAATATGCCATTGCTCATCGTGAGACGTGAGAAGTGAGACGTGAAATGAGAAAGGTGAAATTATGCCGTCTCACGTCTATCATCTCACATCTATCGTCTGCCAATCTCAATACCCGGTATTCTGTTCCAGGGAATTGTTCAGGTCTATTTCCCTCTGTGGAATCGGGAACAGGTAATTTTTACTTTGCGGCGTAACGCCGGGTTTGGCCAATGGCACTTTCTCTATCAATGTGCCTGTACGGGAAAGATCAAACCATCTTTGCCCTTCCGCCACAAACTCAAGCAGCCGCTCCTTAATAATAGCATCGCGCATCTGATCTTTATTCAATCCTGCATAATCCGGCACTGTTGGCAGGTAGTCTGTCCCATTAAACCGCGCTCTCTTTCTTATCTTATTAATATACTCTTCCGCGATAGCTGCCTGTCCCAATTCATTATTGGCTTCTGCATACATGAGCAATACATCTGCATAGCGCAATACCGGGAAATCGTTTGAGGATTCATTACCGGTAGGCTCCGCAGCGCGGTCCCAGTATTTTTGTATATAGGGCCTGATCGTTTTCGGGCCGGTAGCCGGGTCATTGATCTCAGTAATAAAAGTTACGGCTCTTCTCCTGTCGTCCGCATCGTACTGGTTATATAAGTATTCCGTGGGGATCTGCCAGCCCTGCGCATTTTTTACGCCTTCCACGCTTAGGCCGGGAGGCAAAAGCCTTACCTGAAACTGGCCTGCTTCCCAGAATATGATAGCGCCGCCTGCATCTCCAAACCCTACGGAGAATATAGCTTCTTTTCCGTTGCGGCTGGAGAGCTTGAATACATCTGCAAAATCATCCCATAATGCATACCGGTTGGAATCAATTACTTTTTTTGCAGCAGTGGCGGCTTTATCCCATTGCTTTTGTGTAAGATATACTTTTGCCAGCAACGCATTGGCTGCGCCGTTCGTGGCACGTCCCCTGCCGTTACCCGGATCATAGCTGTCGGGAAGATTAGCTGCGGCAAAATCAAGATCGCTGATGATCTGCGTATAAATGGCATCTGTTGTTGCAGGAGGAGGAGTCAGTGGATTGTTTTCTTCCACCAGCAGGGGGATGCTCCCAAACATGCGGACCATATTAAGATACATCAGCGCTCTTAAAAACCTCGCTTCTCCCACCAGCCTGCTTTTCAGCGATTCATTCATAGCTATACCCGGGATGCGCGCTATGGCTATATTGGCGATGGTAATGGTTTTATAATGCATTGCCCATATTTCTTCAAGAGCGCTGTTCTGTGAAGTATAGGTAAAGGTCGCCAGTCGATCGAATTGCGGAGCGGCTACCTGGTTATTCAGCAACTCATCGGAAGCTAATCCCATGGTTACCCAGAATGTGCTGTGGTATACTCCTGCCGTAGTGCCGGTACTGATGGAGTTGAGATATGCATAAATGGAGTTGACCGCAGATATGGCATCCGCTTCTGTTTTATAGTAATTGGTGATCGTTACCTGGCTTTTGGGATCTTCTTCCAGGAATTTTTTGCAGGAAGAAAATATACCGGTGCAAAGCGTTGCTGCTATGATCAGGTTTATACTATTGTATTTCATAATTTAAAGCTTAAGTGTTAGAAAGATGCGCTCAGTCCCAGTTGAAGAATACGTGTTTGCGGATATCCTCCCAGGTCAATGCCCACCAGTGTAGTGCTTTGCCCGTAGGTATTGGCTTCAGGATCATAGCCGGAATATTTGGTAAATGTCCAAAGATTACTACCGCTTACGTATACCCGAAGATTTGACATTCCCAGCCTTGATGCTGCTGATGACGAAAGGCGGTAGCTGAGCGTAATATTTTTAATACGCAGGTAGGATGCATCTTCCAGTATGGCTGTTGAAAAGATGCCCTGGTCGAGGCTGCCCGCCGCCAGCGCGCGGGGATATTTAGTGCCGGGATTCTCAGGTGTCCATCTGTTTACGCCGGCCTCAGCCAATACATTGTTCTGACCTGTGAAATTCAGCAGGTCGTAATTATTGAAGTTGGCCATCTTATTGCCGTAAGATCCCTGCAGGAATACAGACAGGTCAATATTCCTGAATGAAAAAGTATTGGTGAACCCGTAAGTGAATTTAGGCATGGCGCTGCCGAGGATGGTACGGTCATTTACATCAATCTTTCCATCCTTACTGATGTCCCTGTACTTTCTGTCGCCCGCCTTTGCAATGGAAGCAGGATTTGAGCTTGAAGCCTCCTGGCCCACCAGCACGGGACTGCCGGCGGCTTCAGCGTCTGTCTGAAAGATGCCGTCGAAAATATAACCATAGAAAGTACCGACAGAAACGCCGTTGCGCAGCAGCAGCGCGTTCTCGAGGATGATATCTGTTTCGCTGTTGATCTGGGTGATCTTATTCCTGTTCAGTGAAAAGTTGAAAGCGGATGTCCATTCAAATTTACCGGTGGTATTAAGGGTGCGCAGATCCAGGTCAATACCATGATTTTCTATATTCCCGATATTTAAAAGCGTGGTATAAAAACCTGTGGTCAGTGGAATGGGACTGGACAGTAAAAGATCAAAAGTTTTCTTTTGATAATAATCTCCTGTAAAGCTGACCCGGTTATTGAATAAAGAAAGGTCAATACCCAGATCAAGCTGGCGGGTGGTTTCCCATTTCAGCTTCGTATTCACATACGACAACGGCTCCTGCCCGGTATATACTTCTGTTTGTGAACCGGCATGAAAAGTGCCTTCGCCGTAAGGTCCTACCAGCGCCAGCGACTGGTAAGGAGGGATGGCCTGGTTGCCCAATACGCCATAGCTGGCTCTCAATTTCAGATCAGAAACGGCACGCACCTGCTGCATGAAGTTTTCTTTAGATACCCGCCACGCAAAAGCTCCCGAAGGAAAGAATCCGTATTTATTGCCTTCCGCAAATTTTGAAGAGCCATCCACGCGACCTGTAAGCGTGAACAGGTATTTATCGTCCAGTGTATAATTTACCCTTGCGAGGTAAGACACCATGCTCCATGATGATTCTGAATTAGATGGTTTTTGCGGTTTCAGCGCAGCGCCGATATTGTGGTACCCTGTGCGGTTATCGGGGAAATCAAATGCGTAAACAAACAGCTTGTCATTGGCAAACTGCTGAAGCGTGTATCCTGCAACAGCATCAACAGTATGTCTTTTATTAAAAGTATTGTTGTAAGTGAGCGTATTTTCATTCAGCCAGGTGTAGCCTGTTGTCTTGCCGATGGACGCTTCCCCATGACTTGCCTGGGTACGCTTCAGGAAATTGGGACCAAAGCTTCCCTCTTCATTTGTAAAAGCGTCTAACCCGAAGCTTGTTTTAAAGCTGAGCTGTTGTGTAAAGTTGTATCTTAAAAAAACATTTCCTAATATCCTCGACAATATGGTAGTAGAGGTGTATTCTTTTGCTTCGGCTATCGGGTTGCCCAACACTTTACCTCTGTCATTCTCAAAAGTATATCCCCCGTCTACTGTGGAATCATATACCGGCAGTACCGGATTGAACAGCAACGCTGAAGTTACCACTCCCGGTACTATTTGTCCTGCATTGGTCAATACGCCGGTGCTGTTGATCCTTGAATAAGCCACCGTGGCGCCTGCGGTCAGGTTATCAAATACCTTTCTTTCAAGATTGGTGCGGAAAGCATATCTTTTGAAATCTGAGTTAAGTATGATCCCTTTCTGATCAAAATAAGAACCGGAAATAGCATATTTGGTTTTATCGTCGCCGCCTGAAAAAGACAACTGGTAATTGGCCATAGGCGCTTTCCTGAACAGCTCTCCCTGCCAGTCTGTGCCTTTACCAAGATTAGGAGGATTTACATATATGGGCGTTTGATTCGCGTTCAGCTTTGCGTCATTCACCAGGTCGGCAAATTCAGCGGCATTCATCAGTTGCAGCTTGTTGGCTACCGACTGCACGCCATAATAGGTCTCGAAAGAAAGCGTTCCTTTCCCGGACCTTCCTTTTTTGGTTGTGATCAATACTACGCCGTTGGCGCCACGGCTGCCATAGATGGCTGTAGCAGAAGCATCTTTTAATATTTCAATGGATTCTATATCGCCGGGGTTAATGGATGACAAAGGGCTGAGCCGCGGACCGCGGGTGCCGCCGGCGCTCAGGTCTCCGCCATCGCTGCTCACCAGCATACCATCAATTACATACAGCGGTTCATTGCCGGCATTGATAGAGCTGGTACCACGTATACGTATAGATGTTTCAGCGCCGGGCTTGCCTGAGTTTTGGGTCACCTGCACGCCGGCAGCCCTTCCCTGCAGCGCCTGGTCGAGAGAAGTAACAGGCACTGCTTTCAGCTCATCAGCTTTAACGGATGCAACCGAACCTGTAAGATCGCTTTTCCTGGCAGTGCCGTATCCAATCACCACAACGGTTGAGAGCTCTGCAGGATTTTCAGTAAGACGGATATCAAATACACTTATCCCGTCATCAGCAATTTCCCTTGTAACGTATCCTGAGTAGGAGATGACGAGCACATACTTACCTCCGGGCACTGTAAGGGAAAAAGACCCGTCCTGTTCGGCTTTGGTGATGATGGAAGCATTGCCTTTTACCGCAATGCTTGCCCCGGGCAAAGGTTCGCCGGAGATAGAAGTAACAACGCCCCTGATGGTTTTTGTATTATTCTGGGCAAATAACCCATTGCAAAAGAGCAGGCAGCAAAAGGCTGATAATAATGCGGCAGGCATTTTGATCGTTGCAAGCTTCATCGTTAATATTTAAAAATTTATAAAATGGTAACAGCTCATACATAGTGTTACTATGTATGCTTTATGTATAAATGTTCGTACATATTAATGAACAAAAAATAATTTTCCCTTTCTTATATATAATTCCAGCCTGTTATGCTCTTTCTATATCTATGGTATAAGTAAACCTGTCGGCACGGTAATAACCCAGGTTATATTCAAAAGGCCGGTCCCCGGGATCGCACACCACTCTTTTTCTGAAAAGAATAGGATCTCCGGCTTTAACGTTCAATATCTTGCTCAACTGCGCATCGGAAAGTATAGCGCTGATCCCTTCCTTTGAAACCGATGCTACTATGTGATGATCCCTTTCAAGCGTTTCGTACAATGGTTTCGAAAAATCGTCTTCCATCGATAAGCCGGTACGCGGATGAAAATAAGATACGAAATATACCACCGGTCCCGATTCCGGGCCCCGCAGCCTTTCCATTTTTAATATCTTCTCACCCTTGCTGATACCAAAGAGCTGCTGGATCTCCTTATCGGGCACTACCATGTGTACTTTAATGCTATAGTTTTTAAAAGGCAACCCTTTTTCATCCATTTCATGCGTAAAGCTGGTCCATTTGTTGAGCCGGGTGGAAATATTATTTTTTGCAACCCTTGTGCCCACACCTTTTTTACGGATCAGCAGGCTTTCATATACCAGCTTGTTGGTTGCCTGCCTTACCGTGCTCCTTGAAACCCCCAGCCGCTTTGCCATATTTATTTCATTGGGCAACAGCTTTCCTCCATCCTTGTATTCCGGTTTTTCTATCAGCTTCCTCAACATATCTTCCACCTGCACATGCAGCGGCACAGCGCTGCTATGATCAATAACAAAATCAGTCATTATATATCTATGCTTTGTCTATATGTTCGTACATACCAAATATAGGAACTTTTTTAAAACAAAAAAATAAAAAAGGCTGCCGGAATTCCTGACAGCCTCGTGTACATGATAGTCCATCCCTGATTATATTTCTTCTTCAGCACGCTTGCCTGTTCCTGCAGGTTATTTACGAGTGAAATCAACTGATTTACATCCAAACATTACTGGCCGGCTACTTGCTGATCGCTATTTGCACCTGCAGCACCTCAGGCGCCTTCTGCCAGGCCCCGAAACCCTATGTCTTCTATTTTCTGTATCAGCCAATCTCCTTATTCGCGGCATTGCTTTTTCTTTTATCATAGGCTTTTTTAGCACCATAAGCTATGCCAGCCGCTACCAGCAGGCTCACCCCGCCATCAATAGGCACCGCCACGTCAGGATCTCCGCCGGGGCCGCCGGGCTGTGCCAGTAAAGGCATTGCAAAACAGAATATTGCCATGATCATTACTGTTATAATAAAACCTGCTTTCATATTGCTTCTTTTAAAAGTTATAAATTATCTGCTGTTATTTTTTAAACAGTTTAACTATTGTTTTGAAATGATCCCCGGTAATTCTTAACTGGTAGATCCCGGAAGTCATTGCCACGCCAATATTAACAGGATGAGTTATATTTTCTCCTGTATGGTGAATGATCTTTCTTACTACTACCTGCCCCACGCTGCTGGTGAGCTCAATATAATATGCCCCTTTCTCAATATTGCTGAACTGGAGATATATATTGCCATCGGTAACCGGGTTAGGATAGGCCTTGACAGAGGGCTGTACAGGTTGAGCGCCTTTCCGGGTCAACACCAGCATAAACCTGTTGGCGCCGGAGGATGTGGCATCGCCATTTACCACAAAATGCACCTGTGTAATTTCCTCCGTGCTTACAGCAACCGTACTGTGCATATAATTATCCACCAGCACAGCAGATACTACATTTTTGAGCGCTTCGGGGTTGAACTCAAGCATGTAATTTTTCTCTTTTGTATTATCAAGCTTCAGGTAAATCGTATCTGCATCATTGATCGGCGATCTTCTTTCTACCATGAGGGTATTTCCCTTCCTGTTCAAAGATATATTTTCCATTACATTGTACAGCTTTTTCACGTCCATACCGTCAATCTTATCTTCAAAGTTTTTGCTGTAGGAAGTAAACACTTCATCCAGTACACTGTAACCGGCAGTATCTCCGGTTTGCAGGCTGATGCGGATCCCGTATGCATCTTTAGCCGGTACAAACACGGGATCATCGTCTCCTGTTTGTTCTCCTGCCTTAAACACATTGCGGGCGGGGGTAGCCGATTTATCGGATTCTTTAATAACAATACTACCTGCATTGCCGGAAGAGTGTACCAGGAAACCCTGCCCGGATTGTATATACTGGCTTTCGGGGCTTATTGCTTTAGGCACCATGTCGTATCCTGTTCCGTTGAAGCTGATATTCACATAAGCGCCTACGCCGTATGTACCACCCACTTTTGGATCCCACAGGTAGAAGCTGTTGTCTACATTGTTGCGGGTGATGGTAGCAAAGTTGATGGGCGAAGCAAACGGGTTGGCAACAGCAGTGTAACCATTGGTGGCAGTTGGAATACGCTGGTCGCCCAGTTTTAACGGACCGGTTACCCGGAGGGTAGTAGGTTTGGTACCCGTGGTGGTAACAGTTCTGTCGCCGCGTACAAACAGGAAATAGGGTATTTTATTTACTGCATTGGTGCGGGTATTAGTTACATCCTTCCAGGTGTCTGTAGCATTATCGTAAGAGAGTATGCTATAGGCCTGTCCGGGAAGGTTCTGATCGAATCCATCGGCAGCGCTACCCTTTGTAATAATGGTGCCATAACCCGGGTACGGGTTGGGATTTGGTGAAGAAAGCGTAACGCCTTCCTGCCATGCTGCATTAATGCTCTGATCACCGGCTACAGGAGCGCTCATCAGTCTCCATGCCCTGCGGGCAGGTATATAGCGTTCTACAGTTACACTACCAATAATATTGCCGGCTACAGGCGTTACTCTTGCTGTGTTATCTGCATTGCTCTTAAGAGTGATCTGATCGCCTGTACCGAGCGTACCATTGTTGACGGTAAGTATATCATAAATACTGAGCGCTGTACCTATAGTAACTGATCCATTACGGTCAACAGTAAGCGCTTTTAATGATCCGCCATTACCGGAGCTGAAGTTCAGTGTACCGAAATCACCGGTGCCGGTAATTGCCAGGCTGGAAGTAGCGGACCCCGAAACTGTGCCTGTCCCGGTAAGTACAGCAAGCGACAATGTATTTCCATTGATAGCTAACTGAGCGCCGGATGGGATATGCAACGTGCCTGTTAATGACCAGTTGCCGGTAAGTGTATATACATTACCTCGGTTAGCCAGCGTAAATGTTTTACCATCGCCAAAATCGGACGGCGCTGTGCCGCTGCCATCGGCATTAGTGCCCCAGGTAGGTAAGGTATGCAGGTCGCCGGCAGGTTTGGAGTAGTAAGTACCGGAAGTAGCTGTACAATCTTCATCCACTTCGCCGTCTCCATCATTGTCCTTCCCATCGCATAATTCCGGCGCACCGGGATAAACGGTATTATCCTTATCGTTTTTGTCGGTATTATCTGAAACATAGCCTGCAGGTTGTGTGCAGGACTGCACTACTATTTCAGGATTCCCATATCCGTCACCATCTTCATCCCTGTACCAGTTTGGTTTATCAAATCCTTCATCCACTTCGCCGTCTCCGTCATTGTCTATGCCATCGCATATCTCTGCAGTGGGAGCTGTTATATTTACCTGAACAATATCTGTACTGAATGAGTTACCATCACTTACAGCCAGCAGGAAGGTGAAGGTTTTGCCGTAATGGGCAGCCGTAACGGTAAATGACGGTGTGGCAGTGTTGGCGCCCGTTAATTCCACTCCTTCAGGTGCTGTCCATTCATAACTCAACTGGTCGCCTTCCGGATCAGATGATGCGGAGCCATTTAATGTATAGGTTCCGGGCGCTGTGATAGTGATGTCTGCCCCTGCGTTGGCCACCGGCTGCCTGTTCACCGCTACCACATTCCACAAGACAGTGGCTTCGCCCGCACCTGCCAACCCGCTCAGGTATTTCTTTAGCAAAGACAGATTAATGCTGATGCTGTAATTAGCAGCATTAGTTGAAGCACTGCGTATGCCGTAAACATAATAGGCCGTATCATTTATTTTGCTGAACTGCAATGATGCATTATTAATAGCCGCTCCGTCTTTTTTCAATGCTACGGCATTTGCAAGATCAGCATCATTCAGCAGTTTGGATGAGAACGACAATGAAATAGTATCAGGCTGGCTTGCCAGGGTTTGGCCTGAAGTGAAATTCCATTTTCCGCTAAGCGGCAACTGGTCTGTATAGAACAATATGCCTGCCGTATCCGAACCTCCGCCGGCTCCTGTTGCTGTTACTTTTATGCCTGTATTGCCGCCGGCTATCAATGTAACCGGTACTGTTATATTTCCTGCGGCCACGTTGGATAAGGTGGTTAAAATATTTTCACCGCTAAGATCGGTTTGTGAAACCGTAACCTGCGATGCATTATTGCTCAGGCTGAAGGTTGCCTCTAAGTTCAGCCCTGATGTAATGCCGTCGGTAGCAGAGTAGCCCAGGTCCGGCGTTACTTTCAGGTTGCTTATATTCACCAGCGCAGCGTGGTTAACCGTCCAGGTTACCTGTTGCGAACTGCTGCCGTGGTTACCTGCCGCATCTGTAAATCCTGATGTATTTACGGTAAATGTGTACTCACCGTCAGGATAGGTAAGTGTGCCGAAGTTACCTGCCATCCATGTTTTAAGATCAGTGTTGGATAACTGTGCAATATTAAGGTATACTACTTCGCCGTTTCGTGTAAGCGTTACCGACGATACATTAAAGCCATACACGTTTTCATTGAATTTGATATTCACAAAAGTTACGTGTTGCGGATCAAGCCCGCCGGCATGCGATGTATCTATGCTTACAACGGACGGCCCGGTATTATCAACGGTTAATTTTACCGACTGTGTTTGCACACCCGGTTCCTGGTCTTCACTTTTAATATTGGGCAGATCCACCACAAATTCGTACTCCCCGTTTTGTGTAAGAATAGCTCCGAGACCAGACAGGTAGAACAGTTTATGATCCGCTCTTATTGAATCAATGGTTATGCTGCCTGGTTGCGCCACATTGTCCTTCAAAATGGTAAATCGTTCAGGCGTTACCGTTGTGATATCTATGGGCAGGTTAAACAATACCTGTATGGTATCATAAGCGGATGCTATCCTGCTTTCAGGCAGGGCAAGGAATGCCTGGACAGCCGGCACAGTAAGGAACTGCGACCAGGTGATGTTTCGTCCATCCGTACCATTAATACCGTAGATGTCTGCTATATCTGCCGCCTGCACGGTAAGATTATAGAAACCGTTTCCGGTGGTAACAGATGAAAGGTCAATCACAAAAGTGGCTGTATCCGTTTGTGTTACTGTAACAGATGAATTGATGATGTTTGGCCCGCCCTGGAAGGTAAGGCTCAGATCCTGGTAATTGAATGTGGAACTGTCAATGGCTTTGTTGAATACTACTGTTACCTGCTGCACCTGCTGCGATGTTACAGCTTCCGGTGGCCCGGTTATTTCCAGTATTTCCGGCACATTGGTGGCTTTGGGTTTCCATATCACGGTATAGGTTACCGGCGATGTGGATGGGAAGCTGTCAACAAAATGGAATTTGTCTTCATATACAGGCGCCTGGCTTACCGGCAGGGTTACAAAGGTTAACCATGCATTGTCTAACGGTATCACCTGCCCGTCGCTGCGGGTTACACTCTTCAGTTCGTAATGGCCGCTGCCCGGGTCATTTAATTTTATGTAGTTCCAGCCTGTAGCTGACGCTGTTACGGTAAGTGTATTGGTAAATGAAGGCGGATATACCGGCGAGGAGAAACTGCCCGATGCCGCTTCATACACTTTTGCCGTACGCATGCCCTGTGAGAAATAAATCATATCCGGCACATCGTGTACATCAAACAGGTCATTCACTAAGAAATCATTAATGCCATCGCCCTGTGTGCCATATTCTCTGATACTCTTAGTGAGCTCATGCAGTTTTATCCCTTTAACGAGACTGAGATCCGGGTTGCCAAAGCTGTTGTTGTGCACCACTTTAGCATCATAGCTCACAAATTTACCCAGCAACGAACTGGTGAAATACCATTCGCCCACCCTTGATTCCAATGCAGGAACTGTTCCGAAATTAATATCAGTTACGCCCAGGTTCTTCGGTTGTCCCTGGAAGTTAGAACCAATCAAATTAAAGTTAATGGCAAGCCCTTTTTCATTCTCAATGATTTTGGGCTGCGCTGATGAAATAAGCATATTTACTGCCGGGCCGTATCCCTGGTTTTCTACCAATACCGCCAGTTCTGCGGGTATGGATGGTTCTATTTTAGGCGATGTCAAAGCATCATCCCCCAAAATATTCCTTTGCATGAAGTAATGCAAATACAGGTTGGGGCTTGGGTTTACGGTAAGTTCTACATCACTTAATGGCATGGTTACCATCGCCTGTGCATAAGGATCAAAATATCTTATTGAGCCACCGAATCTGTACAACTTTGGCGCTGTAGGCGCTGCACCGATTTCAGGAATAAATAAAAATTCTACTGACCCTTTTTGCTGTGCCGCAATATTGCCTGTGCCTGTTACGTTGCTCAGGTTAGTAAGGCTCTTTGTTTGTATTTCAAACAATCCATTGCTCGGTACACCGTTCTCATCGGTGATCAAAATATTTACCGTAAGTGAATCCATTTTGTCTGTAGGATGCCCGTTGAATATTTCCAGTGTGCCTTTAAAGGCTTCCCTCGTCATGGTGAGCTTCTGGCTTAACTGCACTGTTACGGAAGCGCATACTGCATTCTTTTGATTGTCTATTATCTCCTGGATGCCTTTATTCGCTGCGGCATGCATATCCTCTACTGTTGCAAAATCTTTATTAACTGCATAGTTGTGCGCGTCTACCAATGCATCAGAATATGATTTTGCCAGTTTCCAGTTGATTATACCCGGGTATTGTGCATTAGGTTCCAGTATATTATTATTCAGGGCTTCAATAGACGCATTCCAACGGGTAAAGAATGCCAGCAGATCAGCCGTGCTGACATCATAGCCTGACATCTTTTCGATAATGGAATCTCTTTTTTGTAATGAGAATGCAGTAAGGCTTTCAATATTAGGAGTGATCATTGCAGATAGCTGCTTCCAGCCATCGCTGGTGGATAATTCTCCAAAGTACTCCGTATTCCAGTCTACGCGTGCCTTGTAAGATTTCTCAACCACTTTAAGGTTATCGTAGAACTCCCTGCCCACATTTCCTAATTCACCCTTTCTCTGCGATACCCCGGATACCCGGCTTTCTTCAGCGCTTGCAAGACAGGTTGCTAATGCTTCTAAAAGCTTTTTCAGGCAAAGCAACTTATCCACATAAGGTATTTTACTTGCTATTTCTTCTATTATATCTTCAAGGCTTGGGATAGTTTCCTCTATCAGGCATAATACATACTCCTTGGGCCCGCCATTTTGGATCAGTGTTTTAGGGAAACATTTTACCGGGGGCGGTATATCAAAGCAATCAGAAATAGCATCTGTAAGGTCATTCAGGCAGTCAACACAGCTCTTCTTTTCTGTTATCTGCGGCGCTGTAGATGAAGTACCGCCGATAGCTGTACCACAGCCAACAACGCAGGGGATATTATAGTATACACCATTGCCATTATAAGGGAAATTCCCGCTTCCGATCAATATACCATCGCCGGTGCCACCGCCACCGCCGCCATCACAAACACGTCCCTGGTAGGTAAACAGTGCTCCGCCCTGCTGCCACAAACCGGTTGAAAGATTACATTTATACCAATATACCACTCCCGTAAAGGCTGTACAATTCCCGGGACCTCCGTTCGTCCTTGCGGAAGGCGGCGCTATACCAAGGAAATCAGATATGGCTGAGTACGACAACCTTCCGCTACCACCATTTGCGGCCTTGCGGCGCATGATAATGGGCACCTGTATGCTTTGCTGTGCCAGCAACCTGGCCGGCGTATAGTTAGTGATAAATTCGTATTCATTATCTGTGGGCAAATTCAGTGTTACATCTTCTGCTGCGATAAGCCCATGGTTGGTAAGTATTGCATTAAATGCATAGCTGTCATTGCCGGAAAGCTGCGGCATTGTTTTGGGCATTTCAATGGTTACTACCGGCGCGGGCACATTGGTTTCAAATTGTGCGGTAAGGGTAATATCATATTCATCCTGTATGGCTGTAGGCACCACTGTCCAGCTATAGGTGATGGCCTGGTAATTCAGGAATGCCGTATGCGTTATAGTGTTGCCCGGATTAATAGTGAGCGTATTGGTATAATCCAAATGCTTTTCTTTTGATACCACTATCTTATGGGTTCCTTCCGGAACACCTGTGGCCAGGAAAATACCGCTGTTGTCTGTATTGCCTTCTGCATATATTTCTCCTGTGTAATAATTTTTAATGGTTACATGGGCGCCTGCCACGTTGGGACCGCCTTCGGTATAATAAGTAAACTGGTCTGTGGCTACTACTTTTACATCGCCCGTTGTTGCAGATACCTTCCTGAAGGCAAACGGAATGCTGAAGGAGTTGCCGTTTTGTGTATTGACGGCGATGGTACCGTTAATGGTATAATTAAACGGCACTTCATCCAGTGCACTGAATTTAAGCACTACTGTTGTGGTATCTCCGGGGGCAAGCGATGAAATATTTACCGGCGTTACGCTGTTGAGCCAGTTTGCATTGGGCAGGCTTAGCTTAATATCGCCAGAGTAGCCGTTGCCTTTATTGATCAGCTTGAACTGTACTGATTTTTCACCTGCAGCCGGGGATATGGATACATCGATGCTGCTGATATCTGCTTCTACATAACCATTGGGCGCCTGGCAGAAATAGAAAATATTCAACGGTTGTATGGTTCCCTCCCGGCTCACGGCATTCATGCCGGCAACGCTGAATACCGTTCCGGGCGATATGGATGAACCGGAAACTTCATAACCGATACTGGCGGTGGCATTGCCCGCCAGCGTTTGAATAGTATCAAAATGTATACTGGCGCCGCCGGGAACGCTTATTTTATCTATTGTAAAATCATTGAGTGCCTGGTTGGAGAGGTTCACTACCTGCAGGCTGCCTCGTAACGTATCATTAATGGTTACTTTAAACTGGGGCACAGCGCCGCTGTTGATCCTTACACCTAAAATATCAAATGCATCCTGTTCCTCTGAAGTATTGGTGCCGGGATAACCTGCGCTTACCATATAATGTCCTGCCTCATTGGTTAAAGGCGTGTATACGGTACTAAAATCTCCCTGTGCATTGGTGGTGGCTGCAATGGTTTTCCTGTATCCGTTGTTAATTACATATACATCTACCGCCACATTACCGGCAGCGGTACCATTTGATTTTACCGCATGGCCGGTAATGGCTACAGCGGTTCCCTGTAAGTAATAAGCATTTGCCACGCTTGCAGTAGCCGTATAATCAGGATTAATGGTTACCGCTACAGGCTGCGATGTGTTATTGGTTAATAACAACTCTGTTATATCTGAAAGCGGGTTGACTTTAAAGATAAGATAATACCCGCCGGGTAAGTTGGGGACACCGGCGGCATCTACAACCTGCACCGTTTCTCCTACTGCAATGGGTGATGTAATGGTATATTCGGTTAGCAGTGTGTCTGCATCATCCAGCACAGTGTTTTTAGAAAGATAGCCGCGTACCAGCAATCCCGAAGGCGCTGTGGCAAGACCTGTATTTTTTACTGATAAGCGGTAGTTGAGCAATGCCATTGCCTGCAGGGTGCTGTTGCTTACTGTTGCAGATGTTATTTGCAGATCCGGTTTGTTCTGATCGGTTACCACTATCCATACAGAACCTGTTGACAACCCGCTGGCCGTTGCATTAAAGTACACCTGTTTATTACCGTCTGCTACTCCGTCATTGATAGTGGTAATGGGCACTTCTACAAAAGCAGAACCGGCAGCAATAGTTGCTGTGGCAGGCACAGTGGCTTCACCTGTATTGGATGAAGATAAGTTTACAGTGAGCGCCTGGGTGGTAGCGGTATTACGTGTTATTCTTAATGTGCCTGCATTGGTCAGACCTTCTGCAAGTGTAAGCGGGTTGGCTGATAATATCAATGCCGGGCCGTCGTCATCCGTCACCTTAATGGTGGCGGATACCGAACCTGAGCTGGATGGCGGGGCGCTGCATCCGCAGGAGCTTACAAATACAGATGCAGTAATGATTACCTGGCGGTCTCCCTCTGCCTGTGTATTATCTAATACACCTACATAAAATGTTTTTTCATTTTCACCTTTGGCCAATGAAATATTTTGCGGCAATATCAATGTATTGCTGATGCTTGCAGATAAGCTGGCGGTGAACGCAATGGAGTTGCTGCCGGAAATGCGGCGAAGCGTTGCCTGTGTGGCATAGTACCCGGCAGATTCTGCAATGGTGTTGGTTTGTATTACTAATTCCAGCCCGGGCACATCATCGTCATTTACCAATATGGATGCACTGGCCGAAATATGGTTGGCTGCGCCTGCCGCAATACTAACGCTTTCGCTTATTTCAGGAATGCTGTCCTGTACCAGCGCAACAGGCACATCCACGTAAGTGGCGCCCGCAGCAATGGTAACCGTAGCCGGCAACGGGAAACGTTTCTGGTTGCCTGATGTTAAATAAACAGTAAGCGCCGCGGATGGTGCAAGGCTGGTGCTGATGCGGAAAGTAACGGTATTGCCTTCTGTTGTTTCGGCCGGCAGGTTGCTGATGGTCAATGTAGGATTATCATTATCCAATAGTGTAAAGCCTGCTTTGGCAGATGCAAACCCGCTGGCGGTTATTCTTACCGTATCCTGCAGGGGACCTTCGGTTGCATTATTCTCATTAGCGCCGATGGTAAATGATGCCGCAGCCTGGTTTGCCGGAATGGTAAGCGTGGATGGAATGGTATATCTTCCTGACAGGTCTGTTGCAATATTTACCGTTAAAGCACCGGCGAGTGAACCTGTACGGCTCACTGTCACAGATATGCCGTTCTGAGTTCCTTCTGTTATCTGTGTAGCGGATAATGAAACGGACAGCATTTTGCGAATGCTTACCGGTGTGGCCTGCACCCCGGTATTGTTGGCCTGTGTACCGGCGATTTCCTGCACGGTAGCGCCGGGTACTATTTCCACCACAAACACCGCCTGGTCTCCCACCGCTAACTGCGCTGGTATGGTTACCACGCTGCTTCTTGCAATATTCTGATTAACTGCAATTACGCCGTCAACATTGTACGTAGTTTGTTTGAGCAACGTGCGGTTGGTTCCGTCGGTTGATTGCAGGTATATTTTTTCTGTCCAGTCAATAAGTGATTGCGCCGAACCTGTATTGGCCACATTCCACGATACAGTAACCTGGTCGTTGGAGGAGATGGCGGTTTGGCTGGCGCTTACATTTTGTACTGCCAGGTCGACCGCGGTTCTTACTACTACGTTAATGGTAACAGGCACGGCGCAGGGTGTACCGACGGGGGTAAATGTATAAGAACCACTCTGCGTATTGCTGATCACCGCAGGGCTCCAGGTGCCACTCACACCGTTGAGGGAAGTAGCGGGTAATGGCGGCACTGATCCTCCCGGAGTAATATCGGGAATAGCATTGAATGCAGGCGTAATTGCCGGCATGACCGTAACAGGCAGTTGCGCACTGGCAATACATCCTGTTGCTGAAGTGGGCGTAAACGTATATGTCCCGCTTTGCATATTGCTGATCACCGCAGGGCTCCAGGTGCCTGCTATTCCATTAACGGAAGAGGCAGGTAATGTGGGCGCCTGTGTTCCTGCACAGAAAGGCGCTATGGCATTAAATGTGGGAATGGTATTAGCCGTTACTGTTACTATCACTTCCTCAGATGTGGCTGTGCAGGTGGTTCCGCCGGTGGTAACAGTGTATGTGCCGCTTTGGGTAACGGTAATGCTTTGCGTAGTGGCGCCTGTGCTCCAGGTATTGCCACTGGCAGCAGAAGAAGTGAGCACTACCGAACCGCTCTCGCAGAAATTCAGCGGGCCTGATGCTGTAATAGTAGGCGTGCCGGACGAAATAATTACCTGCAATGTTCTTGCCTGCCCGTTGCCGCAACTGTTGGAGGGCGTTACTGTCAGGGTATGCGTTCCCGGTGTTGCCCAGTTTACGGTGGCGGAACTGCCGTTATCTGTAAGCGTTCCACCTTCTGATAAGGACCATGTGTAGGTGGTGTTGGGTGCAATATTGCTGATGCTGTACGTTTGACTGCCGGTGCATGCCTGTGAAGGCCCGCTGATGCTGAAAGCCTGGTCAGGTAAACGCAGCACCGTGATGGTAGCGCCGGCAGCGCTGGTGTCCAAAGGCGAGCTGGCAATGATCCGGATGCGATAGCCATTGCCTGCCGCAGTATTGGCGGGTAAAGTCGCATTGATGCTTCCGCTGTTGCCGGATGAAAGCGTACCGACGTTAACAGGGCTGGCAAAATTGCCCGACGCATCAGACAATTGTGCGGTAAATACATTGTTGCTGCCATAAGATGTATTCACCGTGAATGGAATGCCGAAAGCAACGCCGCTGCATAATGATTCCGGTAGCTTGCCGATGGTGATATAGATTTCCGAAGGAGCTTCTACTTTAAAATCACCGCTGCTTACAAGACTCCATTTCCCCGCAGCATCTAAGGCGCGAACATATATTTTATGATTTCCTATTGATACATCCGACATATCAACAGGGAAATTGAAAGAAGTAATATTAGTGGAAGGCGTAACATTCACTTTTTTCCCCTTTCCAACCCCCGGGTCTGTATCTACAAAATATTCCAGTGCCACAACATTGGGTAAGGCAGTTGCTCCTGTAAGCTGCTCTTTATAAAAGCTGCGGACATTAGCCTGGCTCCACCTGCCATTGGCATCACGGAAGCGGACATATAAGTTATGAAAGCCTGCGGCAATACTGGTATTGCTGATATTGACGTTAAAGCTTACGTTGGTTAAATCAGTACCCGGGGTAATGCTGATGGATTGGCCTTTGCCATGCCCCGGATCATTATCAATAAAGTATTCCCCGCCGGTAATATTGGGCAGTGTGTTACTGGTGGTATTAATATCTTCTTTATAAAATGTGCGCACATTAGTCTGGCTCCACCTGCCATTGGCATCCCGGAAGCGCATAAATAAGTTATGAAAGCCTGTGGCAATATTGGCATTACTGATATTAACGTTAAAGCTTACGTTGGTTAAATCAGTGCCGGGGGTAATGCTGATGGGCTGACCTTTGCCCAACCCCGGCTCAGTATCAATAAAATATTCGCCGCTGGTAATATTGGGCAGCGTGCTGGTGATGGTATTAATGTCCTCTTTATAAAACATGCGCACATTAGCCTGGCTCCACCTGCCATTGGCGTCACGAAAACGGATATACAAATTATGAAAGCCTGTGGCAATATTGGCATTACTGATATTAACGTTAAAGCTTACGTTGGTTAAATCAGTGCCGGGGGTAATGCTGACCGGCTGCCCTTTACCAAAGCCCGGGTCAGTATCAATAAAATATTCGCCGCCGGTAATATTGGGCAATGTATTAGTGGTTGTAGCAATACTCTCTTTATAAAAACTGCGTACCGATGCCAGCGACCATCCGCCTTTGCTTACTGTTTTTCCTTCTTCGGTTACAGTATACGGCGTTGCAAATGAACGTACATACAGGTTATGAAAGCCGTCAGATACCGCACTGATATTTACCGAAAAATTAGCGGTAATATCCTGCTGACCCTGGCTGATGGATACTGCTGTTCCGCTGCCAAAACCAGGATCGGTGTCTATAAAGTATTCTACCCTCGCAATGTTTTGTGCATGGACATTTGCAAAGGCGCTGCAAACACACACCAATAACACCGCAGCTTTTTTAATAAAGAGGGCCATTTTTTTCATAACAATCCTGTTATTCGCTTAGGGTATATTTATTGCCGGCAGGCATGATGTTGCCATCTTACTACTGCAGGGTGAAACCCTGGTAATTTTTAATAAGATGACCTGTTTAATTATTCGACCTGACCTTCACTTGTACATCAATAGGATCGCTGTTGCTGCCTACAGGCTGGTTGGTAAAGAAATAAATGGATGGTATTGCCGGCAGGCCAGATAATTTATAAGGAGTGGTGCCGCTGAATATGCCGCAATCAACCGGGCTGGCAGTGGTGCTGCCATAACCTGCGCCAATGGCCGGCGAGCCGGATTTTAATTTGTAAGCGCCATCGAAAGAACCAGTACCTTCAAATATGGTGCCCGCATCCACATTTTGCTTATTGCCGCTGGTATTGCCAAACTGGGTGGAATTGCCGATATTGTTAGAGATTAAATTGCCAGACCCGGCTAAGGAGCCGGCAATCATAATATTATTGCTGATGTTGCTGTTGTAGGCGCTTATTACACCCCTGCGGAAAATATTATTTTTGATAATGGCTACTGTGTTAGCGTGTAAATTAATGGAAGGCTGAGTTGTGGTTTCCCCATAATATGCATTAAAGCTGATGACGTTATTACTGATCAACACTCCTGTGCTGGAACTGTTGCTATTAATCTGAAGTGCATAGTTTTGGGTGATCAGGATATTGCTTGCTCCATTATAAATAGCTACTCCTCCTACATAGTAATCGGGGGTGGTGCCATTGGCAGAAGCAAAATAGTTTCTTCGTACTACAATATCGTTGACATTTATATAAATGGAATTATTATCAAACGAGAGCCCTTCAACACTTGAGCCTTGTGAGCCTGCGTTAAAAGTAATGCTGGCCACATGTGAAGGCAATGTAAAAGCCTGCAGATCGGTATTCTGGTCTAAAAAATAACCTGTGCCTATAATGGCTAATTTTTTGGAACAGCTAAGTCCGCCATAGCCATTGGGAGAGCTTTCGAGGTAAATGGTATCGCCGCTTGAGGCGCCATCATGAGCTGCCTGCAGGGTGGTAAAATCGGCTGTAATACCACTGTTATTATTTACCCGCCATATTTTGGCAAAACTCATGGTGCAGGTAAGCGTGGCAGTTACAGATAATAGTAGAAATTGTTTCATATTGCTTTGGAGATTTTATGTTTAATTAATAGTTATCCCTGTTAAAAAACATTACGGTATAAAAGTAGATTGTGCTGAAGATTGTGGCAATCATTAAAAAGGATGATTTTAAAACAGCCTGCATTCTATTGGATCAGGTGACAATCAATCCGGTCGCGCAATTACCAACAGATCCCGGTCACAAGCCTTTATTGGCATACAATGCCTGCAAAAACCTTCCTGCCCGACGATGGGAACCTGATTGTCAGCATAAAACAATAAATACAATATTATAACGGGTGCAGTCCAGGTGATATATTCAAAGGATTGGAGAGGGCGAATCATTACCTGTTTTATGCGATAAGATATATTAGGAAAAACTAAAATAGAATATTAAAATCGAATTTGCAATGAAATACAGATTTTTTACCATTAATTTTTTACCCTGGTTATTTCCATAGCAAAAAAAGACCCCACAGGCATACACCTGTGAGGTACTTTACCTGATAACCCATCCCTAATTATATTTCTTCTTCAGCACGCTTACCTGTTCCTGGAGATTATTTACGAGTGAGGCTAATTGATTTACATCCCAGCGTTGCTGGCTGGCCACTTTGCTGATCACCATTTGCGCCTGCCACAGCTCCAGCACGTCTTCGGAGCTGATCTGGTAGGGCTGATAGGAAGGATTGTCGCTTACCAGTGTCAGCCTGCTTTTATTGCGGTTATTTTTTTCCAGGCGTTTATATACTATCCCTTCATTGCGTGATATTACAATATATGCCTGTCCGCTTTTGGCGTCCTCAAGATTTTCTGTTTTTTCCCCTACTATTACCGAGCCGCTTGGCGTAGGCAGCATGCTGTCGCCCACTATTTCAAACGCCCTGTAATTACCTCCCGTCAGCATAGGCAGGGTAAATGTATTCAGCTCATCAATGAATTCCGTATCTGCATACCCGGCAAGATACCCGGCGGCTGCTTTGACGGGGACAAAATGAATGAGGTTGGTTTCGGACATCAGCTTCTGCTGCCTGCGTTTTGCAAGATAATTGCCTTTAGCTTCGGCAAGATCGCGCCTCAGGAGGTCATCCAGCGAAAGCTTGAACATATCTCCCAGCTTTTCCAGCACATCAATCCGGGGATCTGCGCGCTCTTCTTCATAAGCGCCTACCAGCGACCGCTTAATACCGAGCTTGTTGGCAAATTCTTCCTGTGTCCATCCGCGCAATTTGCGCAGGTATTTCAGGTTTTGACCTGCAAGTGATTGTGCCATGCTAACTAATTTAGCCGCAAACTACTAATTGTATTAGTTATGACAAAATTTTTTAGCAATATTTTATTGGCATTTTTGGGCATCAGGCAAATAATGTTGACTTTTACAATAATTAATGGACCCGGTAGTATGGCAGTATCAAAGCGCAGCAAAAAAGACCCGGTAATTCTTATCACCAATGACGACGGCGTAATGGCGCCAGGTATACTGAACCTGGCAGAGGCAGTAAAGGATCTTGGTAAAATTATTATTGTAGCTCCTGATAAGCCGCAGTCGGGGATGGGACACGCTATTACTATCGGCTCCCCGCTCAGGCTTCAGCAGGTGCATCTGATAGATGGCGCAGAAGCCTGGAGCTGCAGCGGCACCCCGGTGGATTGTGTGAAGCTGGCCGTTGACAAGATCCTTCATGGCAAGCCTGATATTTGCCTGAGCGGTATCAATCACGGTCCCAATCATTCCATTAATGTCATCTACTCCGGCACTATGAGTGCGGCTATTGAAGCATCTATAGAAAGCATTCCTTCCATAGGCTTTTCTTTACTGGATTACAGCATGGAAGCAGATTTTTCGGCTGCCAGGAAATACGCCAGGATCATCGTGGAGCGTATATTACGCAAAAAGCAGGATAAGCATTTATGCCTGAATGTAAATTTCCCGGCGGTAGATGAAAGCCTGATCAGCGGTATAAAAGTTTGCCGCCAGGCTTATGCCAAATACGAAGAAGATTTTGACGAGCGAAAAGACCCCACCGGTAAAAAGTATTACTGGCTTACCGGTGCATTTGTCAATTTTGACAAGGGAAAAGATACTGACGTATGGGCGCTGAATAATAATTATGTGAGCGTGGTGCCTGTTCAGTTTGATCTTACCAATTATGAACAAAAAACAAAACTCGAAAAAACCTTTAAGCTGTGATATTCAAAAAGGATAACCTCTCATTCGGGCTCATACTGGGCTTTATTGCACCGCTGCTTAGTCTCGTAATATATTATTTTGTAAAGTTTTATCCCGTTTTCAGCATGGGCGATATGTTTGATGCGCTGAAAACCAATAAGCGGCTGGTGACCGCCATCAGCATACCCTGTCTTTTTCTGAACGTAATTTTGTTTACGATATATATCAATTCAAGAAGGGACAGCACTGCCAAAGGGATCTTTGCCAGTACGCTGCTGTATGCTATTGCCTCCTTATTGTTCAAATTCCTGGGATGATCCCGTTAATGCAGCAATTACAGCCGTGAAATATTATATCATAGCAGGAGAAGCTTCAGGAGATCTGCACGGATCTAACCTGATCAAAGCGCTGCGGCAAACCGATCCGCAGGCTGAAGTAAGGGCGTGGGGAGGAGACCTGATGGAAGCTGCCGGCGCCACTATTGTAAAGCATTACCGCGATCTTGCTTTTATGGGATTTACAGAAGTGCTGATGAATCTCCGCACTATTTTCCGCAACCTGGATCTCTGCAAAGCAGATATCCTGCAATACCGGCCGGATGCCCTGATACTTATAGACTACCCGGGCTTCAACCTGCGCATTGCCCGGTGGGCGAAACAGCAGGGGCTGAAAGTAATATATTATATATCGCCGCAGGTGTGGGCATGGAAAGAAAACAGGGTAAAAATTATCAAAGCGTGCGTGGATAAAATGCTGGTGATCTTACCTTTTGAAAAAGCGTTTTATCACAAATGGAATTATGAAGTGGCGTATGTGGGGCACCCGCTCATAGAAGTGATTGATGATTTTAAGAAAAATGCCGGCGGAAAAAAAGAGGATGCTGTTGCGCTGTTCCCGGGCGACAACAGGAGGATCGTTGCCCTGCTGCCGGGAAGCAGGAAACAGGAAATATTGAAAAAGCTGCCTGTAATGCTTGCGATAAGCCGCTATTTCCCCGACTGTCTTTTCGTGGTAGCCAAAGCTCCGGGGCAGGAGGATAGCTTTTATGAGAGCATGCTTGTAGATTACAGTAATGTAAAAACTGTTAAGGGTAAGACCTATGACCTGCTGGTGCACGCTGATGCCGCGCTGGTGACCTCAGGCACTGCCACACTGGAAACAGCGTTGTTTGGCGTGCCGGAAGTAGTATGCTATAAAGGAAGCCCGATATCTTATGCCATAGCCAGGAGGGTCATTAAGATCAGCTATATTTCCCTTGTTAACCTGATCATGGATAAGCCTGTGGTAAAAGAATTGATACAGCATGACCTGACCGTTGAAAATCTCCGGCGCGAGCTGGACCTGTTGTTGAACAATACGGAAAAAAAGCAGCAGCTCGCTGCTGATTATCATGATCTGCGCAATTTGTTGAGTGAAGGCGGCCATGCGTCTTCCAACGCCGCTAATGCCATCAGCAGCTTCTTGCAAAACGGATGATCATTACTATGATCGCAAACAGGAAAAGGAATATGGAAATGCGGTTGATCCCGTGCATATATTTTGTCCATGAAGAATCTTCCCGGTTGGGGTCTTTCTTCTTTATAAATAAGTATTCTGCTATCTGTCTCCAGATTCCCATATACTAATGTGTTGAGAAGTAAACGGCTGTTGCCAAAGGTATAGATTTCTGATATTATGTCTGTTCATTTTCGTGAAACGTGAGACATGAGATGATAAAGGTGAAAGACCTGTTTCACGTCTCACGTCTGACATTTTATGTCTCACATTTAGCACAACACAATATTTTTTTAAAAAAAATTTGTTTGCAAAAAAATAATGATTATACCTTTGTAGCAGTTCTTTATTACTTTATTAAGTGCGGAATACTTATCAAGAAAGGCGGAGGGTAATGGCCCTGCGAAGCCTTGGCAACCTCCTTTTATACTTCATTGTACTAAAAGGAAAGGTGCCAATTCCATCACGTGAAAAACGTGAAAGATAAGCCAGATTCACAGCTCAGAAAATATACATTACTATATATTTGAAGCTCATCTGATTTATCGGATGAGCTTTTTTATTGCTCTCCGTTAATCTTTTTTGGTAAGTATTGTCAATTATAATTTTCACCATTAAAAACCAAAAAAGATGAGCAGCATTGCAACACAACTCCTCCACAGCATTCCGGCAGACCCGTTGACGGGAGCTATTTCGGTACCTATTTATCAGACAAGCACTTTCGTTCAGGAAGCGCCTGGTGTCAATAAAGGCTATGATTATGCCCGCAGTGGAAATCCCACCCGCGCAGCATTGGAAACACTGGCAGCTACTCTTGAGAAAGGTACTGCAGGCGCGGCTTTTGCCAGCGGGCTGGCTGCTATTGATGCAGTAATAAAATTACTTGAAAGCGGAGATGAAATATTAGCGGTTGATGATATTTATGGCGGGGCATTCCGTATGTTCACCCACGTGTATCAAAAATTTGGTATCCGGGTCCGCTATGTTGATACAAGCATCATAGAAAACGTTTTGAATGCCATCACTTCAAAAACAAAACTCATCTGGCTCGAAACGCCTACTAACCCTACCTTGAAGATATCTGATATTGAAGCTATCGCCGGTATCGCTAAATCCAATAAATGCCTGCTTTGTGTAGACAACACTTTTGCATCTCCGGCATTACAACATCCTCTTACGCTTGGCGCTGATATTGTGGTGCATTCTGCCACCAAATATCTTGGCGGGCATAGCGACCTGATAGCAGGACTGGTCATCACCCGGGAGAAAGAGCTTGGAGAAAAAATAAAATTCATTCAGAATGCGAGCGGGGCTATACTTTCTCCTTTTGACAGCTGGCTGGTGATCCGTGGTATTGAAACGTTGCATCTTCGTGTGAAGCAACATTGTGCAAATGCTCAGGCGGTGGCAGAATATTTACAGACACACCCTGCCGTGGGTAAAGTGTATTATCCCGGATTGAAAGATCACTTCAATCATATTGTTGCGGCGAAGCAGGCCAATGGTTTTGGGAGCGTTGTTTCTTTCACATTAAAAGAAGATACGGTTGCTGCGGCTAATGCCTTCGTGACTTCCACAGCATATTTTAAGCTCGCAGAAAGCCTGGGAGGGGTTAAAAGCCTCTTGTGTCATCCCGCACAAATGACGCATAAGTCTATTCCTGAAACAATAAGAAAGGTATCCGGTGTTGCAGACAGTCTTATACGATTAAGCGTGGGACTGGAAGATGTGGATGACCTTATTGACGATTTAAAAAATGCATTTGCTGTAATTGAAAGTCATGCAAATAAAAAAAGACCAGAAGCAGTGGCGGTATAGTTTAATGAAAAAATCAGCAGGAAAAAATTGTTTTATTTGAATAGTCTACTAAATTTGTAGGCAAATTGATAATTCGATGTTAAACGCTTTGCATTTCAATCCGCTTTTTTCCTGTAATAAGGTATTTGCAAATTCCTGTTTGCATTGTTGCAGCTAAGACAGGCTTAGTATCTTCCGGCTTTAATAAACCACCACCATTTATTCCGCCGAAATTTTATATATCCCCTGCAATGGGTAAACGTTATTTATTTTCTGGAGCCCCCTGCCGGGTTCAGAATATTATGGTGGTCATATATTTGGTAACCTTCGACAGAGGGGCTTCAGAAAAAAAACAATGCTAAGTCAAACGTGAAATGTGAAAGTTCGTTTCACGTTTCTCATCTCACGTTTCACGAACCTGAAGATAGTACTTCTGTGGATAGAATTGGTCAAGAGAATGTTAACCGGTTTTCCTTTACTGTTTAGGCAAAAAAAAATAAAACAAAAGCCTATAAAATTAGTAGACTAAAAATTTGGAAGTAATATTACAACAGTATAGCTTTGCATCATCTAATTAATCACCACCATTAGTTAGTTAATTTATACAGAAGAAGGGAGAGTCAGGCTCTGCGAACTTCTGGCAACTTCCGGCAAGGATAAGTGCCCAACCTGGTCTAAACAATATTTAGAAACTATAAATTGACTACATCATGTATTCAGCTTCAGATGTTCATTTTATGTCAGGCTCTCCGGAGCGTTGTTGACGTAAACCAGTATTGATTTTACCTGTTTGTATCGGTATAACCTGATGTAGGTAGGCTTTTATTTTGCTTCTCTGTAAAAGCTTTCCTGTAGGTGTCTTGTGCCTGATGAGGCAGCGTATTGTCAACAGGCATCCCCCGATAAACCGGTACAGTCTCTTTTAATATTCAATAAGCACAGTTCAAGTTTAATTTTTAGCGCATGAAGTTTTTTTACAGGCCATTATTGATCAGGGTATTTGTTTTTATCGGTATTTATTTTTATTGCACGGGAGCGCAGGCACAGCACCGCATTATTCACGGTTATATTATTGATGATAATAATCACGAGCCGGTGGCTGGCGCCGTAATAGGAGAGAAAGGGCATGATAATACAGTGCTGAGCAATGCTAATGGTTTTTTCTCGTTGCATACTTTGAATGCGCTTCCGGTAACGCTTGTTATAAGCGCTGTGGGTTATAAATCCGTTGAAGAAAAATTGTATGCGTTGCATGATACGGCTACCATCTCACTTTCCCGGAATATTAATGTGCTGAATGAAGTAGTAGTGGTAGGATATGGCACTCAGCGAAGAAAAGATCTGACCGGCGCAATAGCTTCCGTATCCAAAAAAGTGCTGGAATATAATGTTTCGCCGTCGGTAGATGCATTGTTGGGAGGAACAGTAGCAGGCGTAAATGTTACGCAATCCTCCGGGCAACCCGGCGCTCCCGCAACGATCCGTATAAGAGGAGGCAATTCAGTGAATGCGAGCAACAATCCTCTTTTTGTGATTGACGGATTTCTTTACTTCAGTGATAACTCTTCCACTAAGGTGGGTATGGGAGCCATTGAAGGTGAGCTCAATCCGCTTTCTTTTCTTAATCCGGGAGATATTGAATCCATTGAGGTATTGAAGGATGTATCAGCCACTGCTATCTATGGCTCGCGGGGATCAAATGGTGTGATACTGATTACTACCAGGAAAGGCAAAAAGGAAGGAAGCGCTATAGACTACCAGTATTCCTTCGGCGTAGCTAATTCAGCTAAGCAGCTCGACCTGCTGAATGCAACACAATGGGCGCGCCTGCAGAAAGATTATTTTCTGAATAAGCCTGGATATACTGATCAGCAGATTTCCCGGTTGGGAAAAGGATATGACTGGCAAGAGGCTGTTTTGCAAACCGGTCTCACACAAAACCACTCTCTTTCGGTAAGTGGCGGTGACGCAAAATCACAGTACTTCTTATCTGCCAATTATCTGGACCAGGAAGGAGTTGTTTTAAATTCGGGCTTTAAACGGTTTGTTGGCAGGGCAAATTATGATCGCACTATCGTACAGGGACTGAAGGTAGGGATCAGCCTGACAGGAAGCAAAAGCACACAAAATACGCTTACTACTTTTGAGGAAGTTAACTACAACAGCTCTCCTTATTCTGCAGGTATTACCAATTCCCTGACATACGCCTTGTATATGCCGCCGGTGGTACCGTTTTATACATCAGCCGGAGCATATAATTTTAAAAATCCTTTTGAATATGCGTATCTAAGAGAGGGCGATACTACTGCCAACCCGATAGCAGACCTCTTAAAGAGCACAGCGCAAACAATATATTCCTCTGTTTTGGCAAATGCTTACGCCCAATATAAGACGAGAGGAGGAATAACGGCAAAAGTAAGTGTGGGCAGCAACCTGGGGTATACAACGCAAAATTATTTTTCTCCTTCTTATACTGCTATCGGGCTTGAGCCCAAAGGTATAGGTGGCATTGGTAACAAAAGGTCAGAGATACTGCTTAACGAATATACCTTATCCTATGCGAAGCAGATAAATGATATCCACGCATTCGATATTTTGGCAGGGTATACTTTCCAGCGTACAAAAACCAACTTTATTTCAACCTTAAGCTCAAAGTTTACCAATGAAGACCTGGGAGTAAATAATCTGCAGGATGGTAAACCTTATGGCAGCCGCCCGATCTTTAGCGGGCAAACAGAAAGTAAGCTTCATTCCCTCCTTGGCAGGGTAAATTATTCATTGCTCGACAGGTATCACCTGACGGCTAATTTCAGGAGCGACTACTCCACGCGTTTTGCAAAAAATCATAAATGGGGACTTTTCCCTTCGGTAGGTTTAGCATGGAATATTAATGAAGAGTCCTTCCTGTCAGACTACAAGCCGCTCAGTAATTTAAAACTACGCTTAAGCGCAGGGCAGGTAGGAAATCAGGAAATCGGTGATTACGAGTACCTGCAGCTTCTCGAGGCAGTGTATTACGGTAATGATATCGCATACCAGGTAGGTAATAGCGGCAATACCAATCTCAAGTGGGAAACAACTTCGCAGTATAATGCAGGTGTAGACGTGGGTATATTGAATAACCGCATTGCTGCAACGCTTGATGTGTATTATAAGAAAACTTCAGACCTGCTCATCCGTATCCCTCCCAACCTGGGACAGAGCAATGAGCAACTGGTTAATGTAGGGAACCTTGAGAACAGGGGTGTGGAAGTATCCGTAAATGCACTGGTAGTGGATAAGAAAAGCATTCAGTGGTCTGTAGCGGCCAACGTTGCACATAATACAAACAGGATTACGCGATTATATAATGACGTAACGGAGAGAATACTTGGTGTTGAAATCCTTCGTGTGGGTCAGCCTTTAGGCTCCTTCTACGGGCAGGTATTTGAAGGAGTGATCCAGGAAGGAGAAGATGTATCAAAATTGCCCAGCAGCCCGTCGTATACTACTCCGCAGCCCGGTGATCCGCGCTTAAAAGATGTTAATAAGGACGGGCATATTGATCAAAACGACCGCGTGGTGCTGGGCAGCAAACAGCCAAAGCTCATATACGGCTTTTCCTCATCACTGAATTTTAAAGGATTTGATCTCTTCGTTTTATTGCAGGGCGCCAGTGGCAACAGTGTATATAATAAGCTTCGCCGCTACCTGGAACGGCCAACAGACGCGTATAATACTTCTGCTGTATTATTGAACAGTTGGACTGCATCTAATCCATCCAATACCGTTCCCCGTATTACCAGCAGTCCTTTTTCATCTGAGCTGGATAGCCGGTATATAGAAGATGCTTCTTTTTTGCGGCTTAGAACAATAACCATCGGCTATACTGTAAATAAAGCACTGCTAACGTCGCGGAAGCTGCCGCCATTTCGGCTGCGTCTGTTTGCAACGGGACAAAACCTGCTCACACTTACTGGATATAAAGGGTATGACCCGGAAATAGCCGGGGGTGTTGATCTGGGCGCATTTCCCATGCCCCGTACCTTTTTGTTTGGTGTAAATGTTACCTACTAGAAAAGCGCTGATTTGACATAAGTATTTATTAATAGTTTAAATATCAGGAAGTATGACAAAGTCCCTTAAAAAAATAGCCGTCGCGGCTATTGTAGTGATCTCTTCCGCAGGTTATTCCTGCAAGAAGGATGTGGGTGGAGGAGACACTCCGCCACCAGTAATTACCGGAGAATCGGTTTGGAAAAATGACCAGGAAGCATTAGCCACAGCCAGTGCAGCTTTCCCGCCATGGCAGCGGCTGAGCTCTTCGTTTTCCTTTCTTTTGGAATCAACCAGTGAGCATACGGTCAGCTTTGAAGGAGCTGATGATGCGGATGGTCCCCTGGTGAGCCAGTTAAAGACAGATGTAAATAACTGGTATCCCACAAAGATCTTCAACTATCTGTATGTAAGCATTGGAGAAGCCAACAGGACGATTGAAAAAGCGGATTCCAGCAAGGCCGGTGATAATTTGACGCAGGCAAGTATTGACCTTGCAAGGGCAAGAGCAAAATTCATACGTGCGCATGCTTATTCTTACCTGGTAAACCTGTGGGGGGAAGTACCGCTTATCTTAAAAACCAATCCAACACAGCAGGAACAAACAACCCGTAAGTCTATTGACGAAGTGTATACTCAAATTGTAAAAGATTTTACTGAAGCCGAAAAAGATCTGCCTGCATTTGATGTGGTTCGTTCTAATCCAAGCAAAGGGGCAGCCAATGCGCTTCTGGCCAGGGCCTATCTTAATTGGGCCAGCAAACCGCTTTCACAGAGCGAAGTGGCTTCGATAGCAGCAGGCAGGACAGATCCTTCTCCCGCAGCCTGGGATAATGACAGGCTTCAAAAAGTGGTAGAGTATGCTGATAAGGTGATCAGTAGCGGTAACTATAAGTTGGAGACGAATTTTGAAAGCAATTTTGGCGTGTCGGCTGAAGATAAATCACCTGAGCATGTCTTTACTATTCATCATGACGGAGATGGATTGGGCGATGCACAGGGGAATCACCAGACGCATTGTACGTTCACTTTCCGGTTTGACCTCTACCAGGATAACCATATCGGCCCGGCGGATGTTAAATTGCTTGACCGTTTTCCCGACGAAGATAAGCGTAAGCACTTTTCTCTTTACACCAAGTTGTTTGACCAGGATGAACCTGTGGCATCCCCGGCAACCAAGGCAGCAGATTACAAAGAATATGACTTTGTATTTCCTGTTACTTCGCCGCGCATCGGCAAATTTGTACAGCGTAATTCCAAGTTTACGGATGTTGCCGCAGGCTCAGAAGCAGGACAACCGAATAATATAAACCGTATTGACATCCGCTATGCTGAAGTGCTGTTGACCAAGGCAGAGGCATTGCTTCAGTTGGGTAAGGCTGCGGAAGCTGCACAGGTCATTAACCAGTTAAGGCAAAGGGCTGGTGTGAGCACTTATGCTACACTTACGCATGAAGAGCTGGAAAAAGAATGGTATCTCGAGCTGTATTTTGAACAAAGGCATTGGTCTAATCTTGTCCGCTGGAGAAAACTGGTTGGCACGGTACTAACGGATGTGCCTACGTTTGAGTACTATAAATCAGATTACAGTTCCGTAGCATCCATCGTCGCTAAATTCGGTCCTGAAAGTGACGGAACAGGTGGTAAAGTGAAAACCAATTATCCGTTTTTTGCCAAGATATATAAGCATCTGCATGCAAAAACAGATAATATTTCCGGTAAATTTTACAGGTTTCCTATTCCCAAAGGGCTATCCGGCAACGATCTGGGCATTGCTCAAAATCCCGGTTATTAGTGTTATGTCAAACGTGAAATGGCAGGCGATAAATGTGAGATCTTCACATTTATCGTCTCACCTCTCACATTTCACGTTTCACGTTTGACACAACACTGGGGTGACTTCTATCTTATCATAAAATTATTCAGACATGAAAAGTAAAAGCTTATTATGGTACATAGTGTTTTTGCCGGGATTGTTTTTACTTCCATTTACTTCCTGTACTAAAGAAAAAGAAAAGCCTGCTCCTCCTACTATAGAAGTGGTTCATCTGGGAAGTCATGATGCGTCGGACGAAAACGTTTTTTACCTGGGAGAGGAAGGCCATTTTGAGGTTAACATCCACGCACCGGGACTGATCCAGAAAATAGAGCTTGAAATACGGCAGGAAAGCGGTTATGCAATTTTTGATCTTAAAAAGGAATATACGGGTGATTATGTAGGTCAAAAAGAAGTTGCGGGCTTTGTTGACTATCCTGTAATACCCGAAGGACAAGCCATCGGAGTGTATAGCTTTCATTTGAAAGTGACGGACCAGTTGGGCCAGGTAGCCAATCTGGATGAAAATATAAATGTGGAAGCAGGAGACGGAACTAATACAGAGCATCAGCATGACGGGCATTAATATTCCAAATTCAAACTAATAGGATAATTGAAAATGAAGCAATACCTGTTATCATGTTTGTTGTCTCTGCTGGCTTTGTTTGTTGCGGGACAAACCAGGCTCCCTCTCATACCATTGAGTACAATGCAGGGGGCGTCAGTCAACTCGGGTGCATTGCTTAATGACAGCGTTCCGGTTGTGATATCATTCTGGTCAACAACATGTAAGCCCTGCATTGAAGAGCTTAACGCTTTTAAAGAGCAATGGGTAAAATGGCAAAAAGAAGTAAGCTTCAGGTTGGTTGCGGTTTCTACAGACGATGTAAGGTCTCTGGCAAAGGTGCGTACCTTTTCGGCTGCACGCGAATGGCCTTTTACAGTATTGATAGACAGGAACCAGGATTTTAAAAGGGCATTGAACGTTAATGTAATTCCCCAGTTGTATATTATTACTCCTGAAGGAAATATCGTCTATTCCCATATTGGATATACACCGGGCATTGAGGAAAAAGTGCTTGAAGTTTTAAAGGGACTTTAATGAAGCGGTACAACATCAGAATATATATAGCGCTGTTCCCCCTTTTGCTGATCATCAATTTTATATATGCCCAGGGTAATTTATCGGGGAGTTTCGAAACCAATACCATCTATTATCAGAATGATAATAAAACCGGGGCAATAGCGCCGGACAATAGTTTAGGATCAAATAATTATTTTAAGTTGGATTATCAATATAAAAAATTTAAAGCGGGAGTACAGTATGAGGCGTATTTGCCCGTGCTGCAGGGATTGCCCGGTACATTGCGCAATAGCGGGCTGGAGTTTAAATACGCATCATTTCAGGATAGTAACCTGGCAATTACAGCAGGGGACTTCTATGAGCAATTTGGTAATGGGCTTATTCTCAGGGCGTATGAGGAACGTTCTATTGGGTTGAATACAGCGATGGAAGGTATAAGGCTTGCTTATTCATTCCGCAATCTGATACGGGTTAAGGCCATTTTAGGGCGTCCGAGGGAGTTTATGGACAAGGCCGAATCTAATGTTAAAGGTGTAAGCCTGTTTATTGATCTGGCGTCTCTTTTGAAATCTCAATATTCTACTGCCGGTATCGAATTAAATGCTGTCAATCGCTATGTAAGCTATGCGGGGCAGGAACCAATTGATCCTAATGTCCAGGCATATTCTCTGAATGCCAACTGGAGTACAGGTCCTTTTAATTTTCAAGGGGAGTATGCATATAAAACAAAAGACAACAGTGTATACTCAAACAGCATAAATAAGGATGGCAGTGCGCTATTGCTTGAGGCAGGATATAACAGGCCTGGTTTTGGAAGCAATGTAACCTTCCGGCGCCTGGAGTATATGCAGTTTGGTACTTCCCGTGGTATAGCGGGCATAGGCCGTGATCTGAATTATTTACCTGCTTTAACAAAACAGCATAGTTACTCACTTGCCATGATCAATCCGCACAATACAATGGGGAATGGTGAGATAGGCGGGCAATTGGATATGCAGTACCAGCTCAAGCCTGAAAGCTTTTTAGGCGGCAAATACGGGACGCAGTTGTCATTGAATGCCTCCACTTATTATGATCTGGCCGGAGACGTTTCCCGCGGCTTTGATTTTTTGAGCTTTGGCAGCACCAAATATTACCAGGATATTAATATAGAAGTAGAAAAAAAGCTGCATAATACATTGCTGTCACATTTGTTCTATTCCAGCCAGGTATTTAATCCTATAGTTATCGGTAAAGAAAATAAATTGTATGCTTCTCATATTGCCGCTGGGGATATGATCTGGAGATCAATGCCGTCAGGATCATTACGGTTGGAATTGCAACACTTATGGAGCCGCGACTACCTGAAGAACTGGGCAGGAGCCTTAATTGAATTTTCCCGGGGGGAATGGACCTGTTTTGCCGGCGATATATATAATTACGGTGATACTAATATCCATTATTACCATGTTGGAGGAAGCTATTCATTTTCCCGGACAAGGGTTGCCATGAATTATGGCAGGAATCGTGAAGGGCTTATTTGTGCCGGCGGTGTTTGCCTGTACATGCCGGCTTATACCGGTTTACATCTTTCTGTTACCTCATCTTTTTAATAACGTATTGTAATGAAGAAGCTGCTTAAGATTATTTCGGTTTGTTGTATGGTGGTTGCCATCGGTTCCTGTGCAAAGGGCAGCGGGGAAAATGATGGTATTACTCCGGCTGATCCCGACAGCTCCTTTACAAAAAATGTACTGGTAATGGAATTCGTTTCTTTCGATTGTGTGTACTGCCCCGGAGTGTCAGAAGTTTTGGAAGAAACATCCAAAACAAAGTATCCTGGCAGAATAGATATTATAAGTGTACATGGACGGCTGGATGAAGATGACCCGATGGAGTTCAGCAGCTATAAACAGTTCCAGAATTATTTCTACGGGGTAACAGGATACCCGGGTATGATAATAGACCAACGGGATGATCTTGTTTCTGTGGGTATATTCGATGCCTCTTCCAGCGCCTTTTTGGAAAGGATCAATACGCCGGCGAAAATAGGAATATCACTTACTACTGCCGTTGTTAACGATAATACGGTAAGGATAGAAGTGCGGGTATCTAATATAGGAGAAGCAAGTGCGGACTATCGCCTGGCGGTAGCAGTGTTGGAAAACGATATTCCCTACAGGCAGGCCGATCTTGTTGACGGCAGTAGGAAATGGATAGAGGATTATCACCATTCTCATGTGCTCAGGTCATTTCTGAGCAGCAATTATTTTGGCGATGCGCTGGGTACTATAGCCAGGAACGGACTTTACTCAAAAACTTTTACTTATACTATTCCGGCCGGTTATTCAAAAAACAACCTGTCATTTGTTGCTTATGTGGTAGAAGCCAAAGGGTTTTCGCCACGGGTGGCTGTGAACAGCCGGTCTGTTGATATTGGAAAGTCAATTGATTTTTCCGGGAAGGTTTATTAATAATTTATAAGATCAGGTGTAATGAAGCGTAGTTTTTTAATATATAACGAAAACCGATGTTGATGACAATTGCAAACTTTACCGCATTATAGCAGAGAGGTAATGCAGGTTAAAAGATGAGACTATAGAATGCTCAGCCTGATATTTATTGAGTGCGCCGGCTGACTACTAAATACTATTCCAAATAAAATAATTATAAATCCCATGACACTGAGAATTTTCATTTTGGCTGTTCTTCTTGCCGTCATCAACTCCGGGTTGCAGGCGCAGAGCGAAGTAACCGGATATGTTTTTGATAACGGGACCGGGCTGGCTATCCCAAATGTCACCGTATCCGTTCCTGGTAAAAAAATATCAACCCAAACCAATTATACCGGCTTGTTTACGCTGCGATCCACTACATCTATTGACAGTATCATTATTTCAGCAATAAATTACCGGCAGCAAAAGCTCGCTGTATCAAATAATCCACTCCGGATCTTTCTACAACCTGCAGCAACAGAACTTGCCGAGATCATTGTATCAGCAAACCGAGAACTACAACCCAGATCAGAAGCTCCGATCTCGATCCATACCATTTCTAAAGCTACCATTAATGACACTAAAGCTACCCGGCTGGACCAGGTACTTAATAAAGTGCCGGGAGTATTTATGGTGGACCTGGGCAATGAACAGCATGCCATGTCTATACGTCAGCCGATCGGATACAGTAACCTGTATTTGTACCTGGAAGATGGCATACCTATCCGCACTGTAGGTGATTTTAATCATAATGCGCTCATCGAGATCAACCAGGCTGCAATAGACAGGGTGGAAGTGATCAAGGGGCCTGCCTCATCGTTGTATGGAAGTGAAGCTGTAGGTGGAGCTGTCAATTTTATTACGCCGGCTCCTTCGGCATATCCGTCTGCAAAAATCCAGGTTGAAGGAGGAAGTCGTGGATATAAGCGTACTGATCTTTTTGCCTCAAATTCTTTTAAGAAGCTGGGAGTATATATTGGCGGCTATTATGCAATCAGGAATGAAGATGACAGAAATCATAATGATTTCAAAAAATTAGGACTTACTTTCCGCGCTGATTACCATTTCAACGACAATAATTTTTTGAATTTTACGGCAGACTATATTAACTACAAAACAGATCAGGTGGGTGGGCTGGACAGCACAAAATTCTACAGTAAAAATTACGAAAGCTTTTACAGGTTCACTTATCGTAAAGTGAATACTTTAAGAATTAAAGCAGCATTTGAACATATCTGGAATGAAAATAACAAAACTACCGTAACGCTGTTTCACAGGAATACTGCTATAGGGCAAAATCCGTTTTACAGTATTTCAGCAGTACCGGGCAATACCTCAAAAGCCAATGGGCAGATCAATGAAGATGCATTTAAAAGCTATGGTATTATTGCACAGCACCGCAAAAATTTTGATTTTCTCCATGCAAGATGGATCACCGGCATCAGCCTGGATTACAGCCCCGCTACCTACCGGGCAAATTATATAGGTATTGATGTGAATGCAGATAAAGTATATTATGCATATACGGCAACGGATTCACTGCTTACCAATTATAAAGTTGATCTTTTTAACTCTGCTGTTTATACACAACTGGAGTTTAATCCTGTTGCCAAGCTTAAAGTTGTTGTGGCTGCCCGTTACGACAGGATGGATTATGATTTTAACAACCTGCTTTCGCCGGGCGCTTACTCAGGTGCGAAAAGTGCTTCTAATTATTTTTCTTATTTCACCCCCAAAGTTGGGCTTACCTATAGCTTTACGGAGACAAAAGGGCTATATGGAAATTACAGCGTAGGATTTGCACCGCCTAATATTACGGATCTGTTTACCGGTGTGCAGGTGCCGGAGCTTAAACCTTCCACTTACAATAATTATGAAGTGGGCGGATGGTTAAGTTTTAATGAGGGAAGAGGAAATGTTGATGTTGCGCTGTATAAAATGGATGGCAGCAATGAAATAGTAAGTGTAAGACAGACAGACGGCACCTACAAAAATCAGAATGTGGGACAAACCACACATCATGGCATAGAGGCTTCTCTCCGTTATATCATACTGAGAGGATTGACGATAAAGGCAGGAGGCACCGTGGCGCGTCACAAATACAGGGAATATGTAAAAGAAGGAAAAGATTATTCTGGCAATTATATGGGGCAGTCGCCTTCTCATATTATTAATAGCGAACTTATCTTCAAGCCCGCTTTTTTAAAAGGCTTCAGGGTAGCGCTCGAATGGCAGGGAATGGGAAGCTATTACACAGATCCTGAGAACACCGCAAAATATAAAGGATTCAACATCTTCAATGCAAGAACAGGTTACCAGTATAAATCAGTAGAGCTGTGGGTAAATTGCCTGAATATAGCGAACGTTGTGTATGCTACTACAGTCGAAAAAAGCGCATGGGGCACTACTTATCGTCCCGGGCAACTTAGAACATTTAATATAGGTATTGCGTGGAAGATCAATAAAACCAATGAATAATGAAAGAATATCTCTACCTGTTTTTAGCTGTACTTTTTATTTCCTGCAATTCAGGGAATCAAAACCGCTATGTAATAAGCAGTCGGGAACCCATCAATATAGATAGCGCATATTCGGGGTCTTGTCCCTCTCTTTTTAAAACAAAGGATGGAGCTTTGATCATCAGCTGGCTGCGTGATATATCGGATACGCAGGCAGTATTATGTTATGCAGAAGCTGTAAATGGCAAAGATTTTGGCCCGGCAAAGGTTGTGGCCGGTAGCGATAACGCGTATCCTCATGGTGAAAATTTGCCAAGGGTAATAAAAACGCCGGACGGCAGGATACTGGCAGCCTGGGGCGCATCAAATCCTAATCCGGCAAACCGGTATTCGGGCCTGGTTTACTATAACTGGTCATCAGATAATGGTAAACACTGGACCGTTCCTCAAGCTTTAAGTAAGGATCCGAATAGTATAGACCAGCGATATTTTGATGTGGACATATTAAAGGATGGCAGGGCAGCGGTTATCTGGCTTGATAACAGGAAGATTACAGACAAGGAAGGTTCTGCGTTGTATTTCGCAACATTCAATGAAAATAATGAGTTAGAAAATGAGCGGACTGTCGGGGTTACCTGTTGCCAGTGTTGCCGCACGGACCTGTTTGTGGATAAAGACGGTAATGTGCATATGGTATACAGGAAGATCATTAATGATTCTATAAGAGATATGGTGCATTCGGTTTCTTTCGATAACGGGAATACGTTTTCAGTTCCGCAACGCATCAGTCCCGACAACTGGGTAGTAAATGGCTGTCCTCATACGGGACCTGCTATGGCACAAACGCCCGAAGGGCTTTCTTTTGTATGGTATACGGCAGGAAATGGCGCAGGTGTTTATTATACTTCTTCAGAAGATAATGGTAAAACATTTTCAGGGAGAGAGCCGGTAAGCGCCAGACCCTCGGCCAAACACCCGCAAATACAAATAACCGGCGATGGTAAGCAATGGATTGTATGGGATGAAGGTTCTTCCCGTGGCGGCCGCATAGGGCTGGAGATCAGGTCGCCGGAAGGGAAAAAATTAGAGCATATTTATCTCACGGACAGCGTTGGCACCGCTTCATTCCCTGTAATAAAACCATCATCGGGTGATCAATTGATCGTTGCTTTTTCAGGCAGGCAAAATGCCGCTAATAAAGAACAGGTCTTTTATAAGATAATAAATGAAGAATATTAAGCATCCGTTATTGTCATTTTATGATAAGTCGTGGTAAATATTTTGCAATAGTCATTGCGCTTCTGCTGTTGCATCGCGGTTCAATTGCCCAGACTGAAAATATAGTCACCGAAACTTTCCGGGTGGCGGGCAATTGTGAAATATGTAAAGCGCGCATTGAACGGTCAACCTTTACTATAAAGGCTGTTAATAAGGCGGAATGGGATATCAAAACCAACCAACTGACTGTTCAGTTTGACAGCGCTTCCACCAGTAAGTCCGCTATCCAGCAAAGAATTGCCGAAGCCGGGCATGACAATGAGCTGTTTAAAGCATCGGACGAAATATATCAAACGCTGCCTTCCTGCTGTCATTACCAGAGAATAAAAGGAGGAGATGAAAGGCAGATATTACACAGCTTATCGGGTGTAATTCTCGAAGAAACCGTTAAAGGTAAAATATATCCTGTAGCAGGCGCTACCATAAAGAATCTTCATTCCGGCGGATATTTTGTAACAGACAGCACCGGAGTGTTTCATATACAATCCACGCTTCCAGTTCCTTTAGCTGTAAGCTATACAGGATTTCAACCTGATACCATAACCGTTGCCAATACCGATCTGCTTACCATCACTTTAAAAAATACCGGTTCCGGTGATTTAAAGGCAATAACAATAACATCGAAAAGGACTCCTGCCTATATCTCTTCCCGCAGCGCTTATAATGTGCTGCATCTCGGTGCGGCTGAATTATCAAAAGCGGCATGCTGCAATCTTTCAGAAAGCTTCGAGACGAGTCCTTCAGTAGATGTAAGTTATACAGATGCTGTTACGGGTATAAAACAGATACAGTTGCTGGGGCTCTCCGGGATCTATACTCAATTGCTGACAGAAAATGTTCCTGAATTAAAAGGACTGCCCGGCAGTTATGGTTTGACGTTTATTCCCGGGCCATGGATAGAAAGCATACAGATAACCAAGGGAACCGGTTCGGTGGCCAATGGCTATGAAAGTATTACGGGGCAGATAAATGTTGAAGAAAAAAAGCCCGACAGCCCGGAAAAGCTGCTCGTAAATACCTATGCAAACAGCATGGGCCGGGTGGAAGGGAATATTAATCTTTCTCAAAAAATAAATGAAAAATGGAGCACTGCGCTTTTGACCCACTCTGATGCGGTGCTGATCAGGCACGATGCCAATCATGATGGATTTATAGATATGCCCTCCGGACGGCAGTTCAATGTAATTAATCGCTGGAAGTACATGAATACCGACGGATGGGTGGGACAGTTTGCTGTCAAAGTATTAAATGATAAAAGATATGCCGGTCAGCGGGATGCGCACCACAGCACTATCGACGGAGCTACCCATCATTATAATGTGGATATGGCTACGGAACAATATACTTTAACCGGCAAGCTGGGCTATGTCTTTCCGGGGCATAAATATAAAAGCCTGGGATTGATCTTTTCCGGTAACATTTTTAATAATCAATCGGTATATGGCCTGAGCGAATATACGGGCAGGCAAAAAAACTTCTATGCCAATTTTATTTATCAGTCCATTATCGGGACTACAGCACATAAATACCGGGCAGGGTTGAGCTTAAGCAATGAGCATTACAATGAAATATATACCGCGGATCACAGTAGCCATATAGACGGAACAGGAGATCATGACCATGGACAGGATGGAACTGACACGTCAGCGGTAACAAAAGTATTTGCACGCGGGGAGATCATTTCAGGAGCGTTTGTTGAATACACCTATACCGCCCCGGAGAAATTATCTGTCATTGCAGGCGCCCGCGCCGACTACCATAATTATTTCGGATGGATCTTCACTCCCAGGCTCAATGTAAAATACGATTTCACAGCGCAAACCAACTTGCGGCTTTCAGTAGGCTCAGGATACCGGCTGGCTAATATTTTTGCAGAGAATGCTGCTGCTTTTGTAAGCTCAAGGCAATTCCAGATCCTAAATCCATCTAACAGCTATGGCTACGGGCTTGACCCGGAAAGAGCATGGACAATGGGTATTAATTTTCTTCACTCCTTTAAGCTATCCCGGCGTTCTGGTATTTTAAGTATCGACGCTTACCGGACTAATTTTGTTAATCAAACCGTAGTTGACCTTGACGCCAACCCGCAAAAGATCAGCTTTTATAATCTTGACGGAAAGTCTTATTCCCATAACATACAGGTAGAATTGAACTATGAATTATTGAAAAAGCTGGATATCAGGATTGCTTATCGCTGGCTGGATGCGAAAACAGATTATTATGGCAGGATGCGGGAAAAGCCACTCATATCAAAGCACAGGGCTTTTGTAAACCTGGCATACAAAATTGCAGACAAGTGGAAATTTGACTACACTGTACAATGGTTTGGTAAAAAGAGAATTCCCTATACCGGCTCAAATCCTGAAGATCTGCAACTTCCCGGCTATTCTCCCGCTTATATTCAGATGGCTGCGCAGGTGACGAGGAAGCTTGGAGAGAGATGGGAAATATATACAGGTGGAGAAAACCTGACCGGCTACCGGCAAAGCAATCCTATCCTCGATGCGCAAAACCCGTTCAGCAGGTATTTTGATGCATCACTGGTATGGGGGCCCGTAACGGGAAGAATGATATATGCCGGCGCAAGGTTTATTTTGTAAGGCATTAGCTGGTGGTTTTCAGAAATATCGTGCGCTGCATATCCGGATAAATAGCGAAAATTTGGAATGCGCCCTGTTCTGTATCCCGGCAGCATGTACCTTTGCATTATGACAACGGTCAAACGCTATCTTTCCCTGGTTAAATTTTCGCATACCATTTTTGCCATGCCCTTTGCCATGATCGGGTTTGCGTTGGGCGTTTATAGATTTCCTTCAGGGCAACAGGGAAGCCTGAATCAAACAGTAGGGTGGGGACATGCTATCACTAATCTTATCTTTTGGGAAAGAAATGTAAAGCTGTTCCTGCTGGTCATCCTCTGCATGATCTTTGCCCGCAGTGCGGCAATGGCATTCAACCGCTACCTTGACCGTCACTTTGATGCAAAGAACCCACGCACTGCCATACGTGAGATCCCTTCAGGCGTGATCAGGGCAAACAGCGCACTGTGGTTTACCATCATTTGTTGTGTGCTTTTTATGCTCTGCAGCTTCCTGATAAATACGCTTTGTTTTTTGCTTTCGCCTGTAGCATTGTTTGTAGTGCTGGGCTATAGCTATACCAAGCGTTTTACAGCATTGTGCCATCTCGTGCTTGGACTTGGGCTTAGCCTTGCCCCCATCGGTGCATATCTTGCCGTGGCTGGCAGGTTTGACTGGCTGCCGGTAATGTTTTCGCTGACGGTTTTATTTTGGGTGAGCGGCTTCGATATTATTTATGCCCTGCAGGACGAGGAGTTTGATAAATCTCAAAACCTCTATTCCATTCCTGCCGCACTGGGAAAAACGAAAGCGCTCCGGGTATCGGAAATATTACACCTGCTGTCGGGACTCATCGTTGTTGTTGCGGGAATTTTTGGTAAATTCGGATTAGCTTACTGGGCAGGTGTATTGGTTTTTGCGGGTATGCTGATCTACCAGCATTCCATTGTTAAGCCGCATGATCTGAGACGCGTGAATATTGCTTTTATGACGGCGAATGGTATTGCCAGCGTGGTATTTTCATTATTTGTTATCAGTGATCTTTTCCTGAAATAGTTTCTTATTAAAACCCAACCCCTGCCATATATGATCTCGGGAAATACTACAAAGAGCGCCTTCCTGCGCAGCGGAGTATATACATTGATATTGTCGCTGCTCTTTATCCTGCTCACCGGGGCAGATCATCCTGCCGGAGCTGTTTTTACAGCATTGCCTTATTTCATGATATTGTATTTTATCTTTTTTTCAACAGGCAAGCCGGAAGTATCGCAGTGGCTCAGAGCGAAAATGCAATCGGATGTTAAGAGAATTATTCTCTTTCCTTTTTTGCTGATCGCGCTCTATTACAGCTATATCATCATCAATGGCGATAATCCGTTGAAAGGAACAGTTTTCCTGGTACCATATCTTATTCTTTTCCCGGTATTGGTTTTTGCTGCAAAAAACAATACCGGTGGAAAAATAGACTGGCTTGATTTTACCACATTAGCTTTATTCGTGCTGCCTGTAACATTAGTGGGAATAGCGTTCAAAGGCGATCTTCCTTATACAGGCGGAGGCTTTGACTCTGTTTACCGCATCATCGTTATGCTCTCTGCCGTCTTTGCTTTTGTAACAGTGCGGAACTTACATGATGTAGGTTGTTATCCTGTATTCCGGTGGAAGTCGCTGCTGACGGTATTATGGGTATGGCTGGCGTTTTATGTTTCGGTATTTGCTATAGGCTACGGCGTGGATTTTATCCGGTTTTCGGCGGAATATCATTTGAACATGAGCGTGGTTGGAAAGATCGGGATCGGGTTTATTTCCATCTTCTTACATACTGCTCTTTTTGAGGAGCTGGTATTTCGCGGATTACTACAAAATATGTTGGGAAAACGTATTGACCAGTCCCGTTCATGGATAGTATTCTGGGGCTGGGGGCTGGGTATATTATTGCTGCTTGCCCTTCTTGCCGGGTACACTCTCCGGGGTGGTATGCACTGGTTTCCCGCATTGATAACGCTGTTGTTGTTCGGATTGGCTTTTGGGCTGATAAAGTGGGGCAGGGCAGAAGCGGGTAATTATACCTCGCTGGCTATAAGCAGCGTGCTTTTCGGGTTGGTGCATCACCATTCCGGCTCCATTATTTTTGTAGGGCTGGCATGTATTGGTGGCTGGGCCTACGGCTATTGCTACCTGAAGACAAGAAATGTATTTTATGCCGCCCTGCTCCATGCGCTGGTAAATTCATCCCCGCTGATCTTTGGGCTGGAGCTGGCGAAGTAACTATTGCAACTTTGTTTCTTTGCCTTCTTTGCCGCTTTGCGTGAAACAATATTTACAACAGCTACTGATTGCCTGTATCTTTGCTTATGCCCCGCATTCTTGCAATAGACTATGGCCTGAAACGTACCGGTATAGCGGTTACCGATCCCCTGCAGATCATTGCTACAGGACTGACCACTATTGAATCTCCGCAGCTTATTGCTTTTCTCCAAACCTATATAGCTAAAGAGACGGTGGAGAAGATCATTATCGGTGATCCCCGCAACCTTGACGATTCTGATACCCACGCCACACCGCTTGTGTTGAAGATCATTGAAAAGATAAAAAAGACCTTCCCTGCTATACCGGTGGAAACTGTGGATGAACGGTATACTTCGAAGATGGCTAAGCAGGCTATGCTTGATATGGGGATGAAGAAAAAACAACGACGGGATAAGGCGGTTGTTGACCAGATCGCTGCCACGATTATTTTGCAGGAGTATTTGCAGGCAAGAGATCTATAAGAATAGGATGTTATTTATTTTTTAGCCACGAATAAATACATTAAAGTCCATTCGTGCATCTGTGGCTTTGTTGTGGCTATCCTATTTTCTTAAGCAGTTTTTTTGCCCTGCTCGCAAACGCAGCCGTTTCGTGAGGCAGGCGGTCTTCTATCAGTAATTTCAACTCGGGGATGATCTCCGGATACATATTCATCATCTTTCCGAGCACTCCCAGTGAAAATGCTTTTACTGCTACTGCTTCTTTCGGGTCAGCGATATAATTAAAGCAGGTATCCATTACCGTTCCCTGGAGCGACAGGGGAATATCTGTTTTTTCGAGCAGCCGCATAACATTCCTTTTTACCGCATTGTGTATGCCGGGAGATTTTAAATAGTTAATAATTGTAGCGAGATGCTTTTGTATGAGCTCCGGGTGGTTGGCAGTGGCATTGCTAAGAGGCCATGCAGCCCGCTGGACAACACGATATTCACTCGTAAGAAAAATTTTTACCAGCTCATCGAAACGGCGCTGATTGCCGCTGATATAGGCTACAATACGGTTGCATTGCGCCTTTGAATGTTCCTGTAGTAATGCTTCCCTGATGTTCACACACGAAAAATTGTAGCGTCGAATTTACGAAAACGATTGTGTGAAATTTCAAGAATGCGCTCTAAAAAAGACAGGTCTTTGACGTTTTCTTCTAACTTTAATCATTTTCAAAACAATGCTTAAGGAAATACTTAAAGAATACGGGCTTGACTTTAATGCTGTTGGTATAGAGCCGTTCGGGTCCGGGCTGATCAATAATACATGGAAGATAAACAGGCTGGATAAAGTCCAGGCCTATATATTGCAGCGCATTAATGATAATGTGTTTAAATCGCCTGGTGATATTGCATCTAATGTACGTTTGATAGGAGATTATCTTGCTGCTCATCATCCGCATTATTTTTTTGTAAGGAACCTCTTTACTGCCGGAGGAGATGATATGGTTTATATAAAAGGACAGGGATATTTCAGGCTGGCGCCTTTTGTGCCGGACTCGCATACTGTAGATGTAGTACAAAATCCCGGGCAGGCGTTTGAAGCGGCAAAACAGTTTGGGAGGTTCACTTTCCTGCTGAGTGATTTTCCCGTACAGCAGCTGAAGGCAACTATCCCCGATTTTCATAATCTTACGTTGAGATACCGCCAGTTTCTTGACGCACTGCAAGCCGGCAATCCTGAGAGGATCAGCGCCTGCGCCGGCGAGATCACCTGGCTTAAAGACCAGGAATATATTGTGCAGCGTTTTGATGCCATGAAGCAAAACCCTGCTTTCAGGCTCAGGGTAACACATCATGATACCAAAATAAGCAATGTGCTTTTTGATAATAACGACAAAGGATTATGTGTTATAGACCTTGATACGGTGATGCCCGGCTATTTTACCAGTGATGTGGGGGATATGATGCGCACCTGTGTATCGCCGGTAAGTGAGGAAGAGAAAGATTTTTCGAAGATAATGATCCGTGAGGATTATTATAAAGCGATAGTAAAGGGGTATACTGAAGGAATGCAGGGAGAACTGAGTGAGGATGAGCAGGACAGTTTTTTTGATGCGGGCTGCTATCTTATCTACATGCAGGCGCTCCGGTTTCTTGCAGACCATATTAATAATGATATTTATTATGGGGCAAAATATGAAGGGCACAATTATATGCGCGCCTGCAACCAGATCGTTTTACTGAAAAAAATGCTGGAGAAAGAATCAGTATTGAGGGCGGTCAGGGGATAGATCCTTCTCCAGTTTATAAAAGGCTAATGATGGCAGCCGCAATCAGGGCCACAATGATCATCGCTTTCATGCATGTGCGCATGCCCATGAGCAAGCTCTTCACTGGTAGCCTCCCTGATATTTTTTATGATAACGGAGAAATGAAGGGTTCTTCCTGCAAGCGGATGATTGCCATCGAGAATGATCTTGTCTCCGTCTATATCTGTTACCATCAGTTGCTGCCCGTCGGATGACTGTACCACGTTGCCTAATTCAATGTTTTCCGCTCCCTGGGGGAACTGCTGTCTGCTTACTTCAAATACCAGTTCGGGATCGAAATCACCATACGCCTGCTCCGGGACTAACAATACCTGTTTTTCCTGTGACATTTCCAGTCCGGTAAGCTCTTTTTCAAGGTTCTCCAGGATGTTACCATAGCCATGCAGGTATTCCAGCGGCTCTACATCCATATTGCTGTCTACAACTGCGCCTGTTTCGTCCGTTGCGCTATACTGTATGCTTACAACTTTATCTTTTTCTACGATCATGATTGTTATATTTTACGGTTAATGTTGCGGAGCAACAGTATTGAAATTTATTTTTCCGGAGAGCCAGCTTTCAGATACCGGGATGATCCAGTTATCTTCCAGTTCCTGCTTGGTGGACACTGTATTATTAAAGTACAGCGTATTTCCTGTAATAAATCTGTTCTCAACGGCATATTTAAGCTGGGACAGTGGTAATAACTGTATGTTATCCTTCACTACAAAAGCGAGCAGTTGCCGGTCGAAAAGGGAGAGGCTGAATTGCTTTTCCATATCCTTTATCACTCTCACTGAACTGTCTGTGCTGCACCCGCTTACAGTGGTGGCAGACTCGTCGGCCACCAGCAATACAAACTGCCCGAACATTACTGTGGCGAAGCCCTTTACCGGAGCTCCGTGCGCCTGCCACTGACCGGTAAATTGTTCCAGTATTTTTTCGGCTTCAAGCACTTCAGCAAGTGTGAACCTCCTGTTTGCCTGGTAGATCCATACCCTTGAATGAGGGGAAAAATCCTGAGGTAATAAATGTTTGTAGGATATATTCATCCTGCAAAAATACGATGCTCATCGGATTGATGCTAAAAAATGCTTTAATGCAGTGTAAATATTGACAGATCTTTATCACAAGCTGTTTTCAGGGAGGCGGGCGTTCCTTCGCTCGATCTCGATCAGGGTGGCATTTTTCATTTCCCCGTTGCTGAATTTCCCTTTTTGCATCAGTTCAAGATCGTCCGGAGAGAAATGTACCATCCTGTCGTTTTCATAGTCGTCAAGAAATACATCGCTGGCATTCCACCCGCTCAGCTTACCGCGAAAAAAGGCGATATTATTTTCGTCAACCTTAGCTACTTTAAAATATCTTACACTCCTGCTGCCGCTGGCATTGGTATATTTTATTTTGTAAATATCCCCGCGTTCCGGCTGTCTTATCAATACACTGATGCCTGAAGCTCTGTCGCTGTTGACCTTGCGGATATAAAAAAACAGCCCGATACCGGTCAGGACTGCGAGTATCAAAATATTTTTTCCGTAGCGCATTGATATGAGTTTCAGGTTACAGGTTTCAAGTTACAGGTTGTGCGCGTGAAAAGTGAGATGACAGAAGTGAGATTTGACTTCTCACATTTCACGTCTCACCATTCACCATTGTCTATTGCCCGCTATTCACTCCGCCAGCGAACGGGCAACAAGCTCTGCAACGTCCAGCACCAGCACCGTATCTTCCTTTTCTTTATTTTTTACACCATCTGTAAGCATTGTATTGCAGAAGGGACAGGCAGAAGCTATCACCGTAGCGCCTGTTCCGAGCGCTTCATCTGTCCTTTCCAGGTTAACTCTTACAGTTCCTTTTTCTTCCTCTTTGAACATTTGCGCTCCCCCTGCACCGCAGCAAAGCCCTTTGCTCCTGCAGTGTTTCATTTCTACCAGCTCTCCGTCAAGCGCTTCCAGCACTTTTCGCGGCGCTTCGTATATATTATTAGCTCTTCCAAGATAACAGCTGTCGTGGTAAGTTATTTTCTTGCCCTTAAAGCTTCCGCTTTCCTTCATTTTTACTTTTCCTTCGTCTATCAGTTGCTGTAAGAAAGAGGCATGGTGAATGACTTCATAGTTCCCACCCAGTACTGGGTATTCATTTTTAAGCGTATTAAAGCAATGGGGACATGCCGTTACTATTTTTTTTATGCCGTAGTTGTTCAGCGTCTGGATATTCTGATAGGCCATCATCTGAAACAGGAATTCATTGCCGGCCCTGCGTGCAGGGTCGCCCGTACATGCTTCTTCTTTGCCCAGTATGGCATATTTAATACCGGCTTTCTCAAGGATAATAGTAAAGGCTTGTGTGATCTTTTGTGCCCGCTGGTCAAAGCTGCCTGCACATCCCACCCAGAACAGTATATCGGGAGTTTCCTGCTTAGCAAATAATTCTGCCATTACCGGAACTTGCATAGGCTGTGATTTTGTTTCAAAGCTAAACGAAAATTATGACTGTGTATTTTTCCTGGTACGTTCTGCTATAAAAATATAACCGCAAAAAGAATCTGCCTGCCTTATATCTTACCTTACCCCTTATCCCTTACCTCTTACTCCCTATGCCGGCTTCATTAATTTTAAATGCACCCGGTGTACGAATATTAAGAAATGTATTAACAAATGGAATAATATCTTTGCCCGGGTCCGATAAACAACTATCCCGTTATGAAAATACTGTTTACGCTTATATGCTTGCTGCTGGCAACCAATCATCTTTTTACCCAGCCTTTCAAACCTGTGGATGAGGGCTCTGAAGTGAGCTTCAGGATTAAAAATTTTGGCATTAACGTTAAGGGTTCATTCACCGGTCTTAAAGGTAAAATTGTGTTCAATCCCGACAGCCTTGCATCGTGCTCCTTTGATGTTACGGTAGATGCAAAAACGATCAGCACCGGGATCGAGCAGCGGGATAATCACCTCAGAAAAGAAGAATTTTTTGATGCAGACAAATACCCGCAGATCCATTTTGTTTCCACAAAAGTGACTACCAGCGATCATAAGAATTACCTGTTCGTATTCGGCAGGCTTACTATTAAAGGCGTTACCAAAGAGATCTCATTTCCGTTTAAAGCAGTGTCCAGAGGCGACGACTACTTTTTTGAAGGAGAGTTCCCTCTCAACCGGCGGGATTTTAATGTTGGCGGAGGCAGTATCACCATGTCTGATAATCTTACTGTAACACTTAACGTGCTTTCTAAAAAAGGATAGAGAGACGTGCAAGGTGAGACGTGAGAAGAGAGACGTGAGAAGAGAGACGTGAGAAGAGAGACGTGAGAAGAGAGAGGCGAGAGGGGAGATGTCAGGCATGAAAAGTGAGACGGTAGACATGATGAAATTTTCGCCTATCACGTTTGTCTTTTCACGTCTGATGTCTGACATACCGTTATGCCTAAGTTCACGAAGACATTTCGGACGCCCATTTATCCCTGTCGTCGGGACTGAATTTCCACGGGGCAAAATTATTTTCAATATTGGAGAACATGGCATTCCATTCCTGCGGAGCGTTGCTTTCTTCCATGATCAGCGAACGGCGCAGCTCAAGAATGATCTCGAGCGGGCTGATGCTTACGGGGCATTCTTCCACACATGCGTTGCAGGTGGTGCATGCCCTTAGCTCTTCTACCGTAATATAGCTGTGGAGGAGGCTCTTTCCGTCATCTTTGAACTGCCTGTTGGTTTTAATATTCTTTGCTACTTCTGTCAGGCGGTCGCGGGTATCCATCATGATTTTCCGGGGTGATAGTGCTTTCCCTGTAATATTGGCCGGACAGGCGGCGGAGCACCTGCCGCATTCCGTACAGGTATAAGCATCCAGCAGGTTCTTCCAACTCAGGTCAAACACGTCTCTCGCTCCGAACTTAGGAGTGGGGGCATCCGGATCGGGTGTTGGCGCCAGCTCCGGTTGCATAGCATACAATACCTCGTTCTGAACAGCGGGCATATTGTTCATTTCCCCTTTAGGAAGCAGGCGTGCATAATAGGCATTAGGAAAAGCAAGAATGATGTGTAAATGTTTTGAATAGGGTAAGTAATTCATAAAGGCCAGTATCCCCACAATGTGCAGCCACCAGCAGCTTCGCTCAAGGGTAACCAGCGTACCGTCTGACAGGGAACCATACGCCGGCATAAGCATACCTGAAATAATAAAGTTCCCGGTAATATGTTCTGCATAGTGCCCGTATCCTCTTGATTGTAATACCTGGTCTGTAGCATTCATGGTGAGAAAAAGCAACATCAGGATAATTTCCGTGATCAGGATATAATTGGCATCGCTGCGGGGCCAGCCATCCAGGTCTTTGCTGATAAAGCGTTTTATTTTTATGATATTACGCCTTACCAGGAACACTGCGCAGGCTGTGATCACCAGCACTGCCAATAATTCAAATGCGTTGATCAGTAAATTATAGGCCGAGCCCAGGTAGGGGGCAAACAGGCGATGTGAGCCCAGCATGCCGTCCAGTATGATCTCAAGCACTTCGATATTAATGATGATAAAACCGGCATATACAAAAAAATGGAGGATGGCAACAAGAGGATTTCTGAACATCTTTTTTTGACCAAAGGCCAGCAGCAATACATTCCGCCACCGTTGGGCGGCGTTATCTGTATAATATGCGTCTCTGCCTAATAAGATATTTTGCCGGATATCCATGACCCTCCGGGCGAATAGCCCGATGGCGGCAACGCAGATGATAATAAAAATGATCTGTGGAACGAGATGCATTATCATGTAGTTGTAACGCTAAAGGTAAGATGTTTAGTACGAATTGTTTTATTCGGTAATACCGCTTAGTTTTGGAGGGATTAATCTCCCGGAATGAAAAATTATATTCTTACAGAAGAACAGGTTGCAAAAAAGCTGCAGCGGATAGCTTATGAAATTGCAGAGCAAAATGTAGGAGAAGAAAAGCTGATCCTTGCCGGTATAAAAGAGAATGGTGTGGTGATCGCTGAGAAGCTCAGGCAATTGCTTCATGATATTTTCCGGGGAGAAGTAGCAGTGATGGAGATCGAAGTGGATGATAAGCGCTTCCCCAAAAAAATTACGCTCAGCCAGGCTGTGAATTTTGACGGAACGGTGATCATTGTGGTAGATGATGTAGCCAACAGCGGGAAGACCATGTTATACGCCCTGCAGCCTTTTTTGAGGAACCAGCCTAAAAAAATACAGACGCTGGCGCTGGTGGACAGAACACACAAGACCTTTCCCGTACATACCGATTATGTTGGCTTTGCCCTGGCAACTACCCTGCAGGAACATATTTTTGTGGAGGTCTCGGGGGAAAAAGTTACAGGCGCATGGCTGGAATAGTTGCTAATATTCCCGATTTCTGCGATATTCGGTCAAACAAATTTCCTGATTGCAAACTCTAATATTTTTTATTTTATGGACACCAACATTACACAGCGTGTAAACGCATGGCTCAACGGATCTTTTGATGAAGCTACAAAGAATGAGATAAAAAAAATCCAGGCTGAAAATCCCGATGAGCTTACAGATGCGTTTTACCGTAATCTTGAATTCGGTACGGGCGGGCTCCGCGGCATCATGGGAGTGGGCACCAACCGGATCAATAAATATACTGTGGGAATGGCTACACAAGGGTATGCTAACTATCTCAACAAAACATATCCCGGCGGCGAAATAAGAGTGGCTATAGCCCATGACAGCCGCAACAATAGCCGGCAGTTTGCAGAGATCACCGCTAATGTGATGGCTGCTAATGGTATCAGGGTTTTCTTATTTGAATCACTCCGCCCCACACCGGAGCTGTCGTTTGCTATCAGGTATCTCGGCTGCCAGGGCGGCGTTGTATGTACCGCTTCGCATAATCCCAAAGAGTATAATGGTTATAAAGCTTACTGGAATGACGGAGGGCAGCTTGTGCCGCCGCATGATAAAAATGTGATCAAGGAAGTAGATAAGATCGGTTCGGTAGATGAAGTAAAATGGAGCGGCGGAGAGAAAAATATCACGATCATCGGTAAGGATATTGACGAAGCCTATCTTACCATGGCTAAAGGGCTGAGTGTTTATCCCGATATCATTGAGCGCCAGAAAGATTTGAAAATTGTATATACTCCCATTCATGGTACCGGCATTATGCTGGTGCCCGAATTGCTGAAACGCTATGGCTTTACCAATGTAACCATAGTAGAAGAGCAGGCGAAGCCTGACGGTAATTTCCCTACGGTTGTTTATCCTAATCCTGAAGAAAGTGAAGCCATGAGCATTGGTCTGAAAAAGGCGGAAGCAATGGATGCGGATATCCTTCTGGGCACAGATCCTGACGCAGACAGGGTAGGCATTGCCGTTAAGGACAATAAAGGCAAATGGATGCTGGTGAATGGTAATCAAACGGCTGTTCTTGCCTTTAGCTACCTTATAGAAGCGAGAAAATCGAAAGGAATAGCCAAGTCTAATGATATGGTAGTGAAAACCATTGTTACTACGGATATGATTGACAAATTTGCCGCTGCCAACGGCGTGAAATGTTACAATGTATTGACGGGCTTCAAATGGATCGCCGAGCTGATCAAGGAAAAAGAAGGTGTTGAAGATTATATTATCGGCGGAGAGGAAAGCTATGGTTTACTGGTTGGTCCCAATCTGAGGGACAAAGATGCCGTAAGCGCTGTGGCTATCCTCTGCGAAATGGCGGCCTATGAAAAAGATAATGGCAAAAGCCTGTTTGAAAAACTGGTGGAGCTGTATGTGCAATACGGTTTTTATAAAGAGAGCCTTATTTCAATAACAAAGAAAGGCATGCGCGGCCAGGAAGAGATCGCAGAGATGATGCAGGCATACCGGGATAATACACCCCAGTCTATTAATGGCTCGAAGGTGGTGAAACTGCTTGACTATGAACTGCGCAAAGGTAAAAACCTTATTACCGGCGAAGAATGGGAAATAAAGCTTCCTAAATCGAACGTATTGCAGTTTGTACTGGAAGATGGCAGCAAAATATCCGCCAGGCCTTCCGGCACAGAGCCCAAGATCAAATTTTATTTCAGCGTGCATACAAACCTGCCGGGCGCTGCCGACTATGATAAAGTAAGCGCAGTTCTGGATAAACGTATCCAGGGCATTATAGCTGATATGAAGTTGAAATAGGTTACAGGTTAGTAGACAGTTAATAGACAGAGAGATGTGAAACGTGAAAAGTGAGAGGCGTGAGGAGCTTTTCACATTTCACGTTTATCTTCTCACGTTATGCGTTAAGCACTGATAAAGCTTTTACAGCCGGAGCTTTTGTGTTCTTTATATGAGCATAGTCCGCTGCATCCACCTGTATGTTTTCTGCGATAAAAGCATATCCTATCGCAGGAAATTCGAAGATGGAAGTATAGGTAATAAACTCAGCCGGGTTGCTTCCGCGGTTATCGCGAAGTATATTGGTGAGGGTGGTATGCGACTCAAAATTCAGCTTTATCCGTTCTGTCCTGGAAACGGAGTGATTATTCAAAAATCCCCGGAGGGCGCTCATATCTTCATCGCGGATGTACGCAGGCTTGTCCAGCCAGTATACTATATTGAGTACGCCGGGGATGGACTTGAGCCGGCGCAGTTGATCTGTACTGGTTTTTACAAAAATATAACCGGATAAGACCGGTTCATCGGAATGTATTCTTATGTTATATAAAGGGCGCTCCGTTTTTTGAAACGGGCAAAAAAATTCAATGCCTTTCTTTTGAAGATAAACTGATGTCTTTTTTTCCCATTTTTCCCTGACATAGATAATATGCCAGAGACTGTCTGTAAGGTTACTCATGTGGTGTCAGATTATAGTAATATTGCTCAATTCATTATGACAGGGTAACGGATCAATCAATTATATTCACGGCTATCGTTCCGGATCGCTTTTGCGGTTACCACTTATTTTGAAATAAGGGTTTCTCTATAAGCATGGTTCCTGTTGCCGATAGTATTCATATTATCGCTAATATGCAAACAGTCGGTTGTAAACAATCGGGGTAAGGGATATGGAATCAGTCGATGAAGGTTATTGGTGATTCCCGGATATAACATTTCATAACCAGCGGGCAATCTGTAATGAACTTTTAGTTCTGTTTAGGATGGTAAAGATAAGATGCCGGATCGAAACAAAAAAGTTTTCATACCAGGTATTTTTACTCATTATCACAGGGCGCATTTCAAATTTTCGCGGCACATATTTCCCTCATCCCTGCAATCCCCTCTCCGCGCAGCAGCGATGGGAGAAATGGTGCGAAAATGTGAAATGCGCCCTTACCACATCTTTGAGCTAAAGTCTTTTCAAAGATGTATTTTTAAGCCGGACAGTTGCATGTAGCGCACTTTTATTTGAGGTATCACACATAAGCGATAGGTGGTAAGGCGCTCACCATTCACGTTTATCGCCTCAAGTCTCACCATTCACTTTTCTCTCTTATTCCCTGATGCCGGGTTTCATCGGCAGACCCGAAAGAGAGACATTAGTATCCTTTTATGCGTTGTATAAAGCGGGAAATGCTATGGGCATCCATCCCTTTAAATCGTCCTCTTTGCGTTACCAGCGTGTTGCCGCCGGGCTGATTGAGAAGGTAATAAAAAGCAAACCGGGTGGAAGAATCCTGCCAGCCGGTTTGTCCAAAACGGAGAATATTCATAGTGAGCGTATCATGCCATTTCTCTACAGTATAATAGCCATTTGCAAATTTCAGTAAGTCATGCAGATCCTTTGGGCTGGCCGCCTGTGAGAGCAGGGAGTCGTTCCGGGGTATGTAATGTAAGGTTATATTTTCCTGCTTATCAAACACGGAACGGTATCCCACCTGGTATCCCTGCGGCTGCTTTACCACCATAAACCAAAGCCAGGTGTTGAACAGGGTAGGTGTGCTGATATATCCTGAAGAAGGAATATGCTTTTCAGACAGTGTGCGGGCCAGCGCCTTGTCGGCAGTTGTTTTGTTGTATACAGCGTAGCCGATATAGAATATGCAGTATACAATCCCTGCCAGGGCAACTATAGTATTTCGCAGCGACCGTTGTTTGGTAAACCATAGCCACATACATGCGGCAAAGGGCCCGATAGAGAAAAGCGGATCTGCTACAAATAACGTATTGAATGAATACCGGGTATCGCTAAAGGGCGATAGCAGTGCAGTGCCATAGGCGTTAAAGGTATCAATGAAAATATGTACAAAAATGTTTACTGAAAAAAGCAATATGTATTTCCTGAGCCGGACGTTGTGCAGGTGCAATATCCTGGCAGATATCCATGACAGCAGCAGTGTAACAATAACGGCAAACAATATGGAATGTGTGAAAGCGCGGTGTGCCATGATCTGATCTGTACCCGTAAGCCAGATACCTGAAATAAAATCTATATCAGGAATGCTTTGCCCGATGATACCGAGTATCATGGCTTTTTTGCCAAGATATTTTCCCGCCAGTGCTTCGCCTATGCAGGCTCCGAGAACGATATGGGTTAACGAATCCATGTTATGCAGGCGCTAAATTAAGGGAATCAGACCGTTACCACTACTTTGCCTGCTGTTCTTCCGCTTTCTACCTGGTTATGAGCTTCCGCAATTTCATCAAAAGCGTATGTCTTATACACATGCGGCTTTACAATACCCTGTTCCATCAGCCGGGCGATCTTTGCCTGGTCTTCGCCGCTTGAATGCACCATCAGAGTCAAGCCCGTCATACCCTTCGCCGCTGCTTTTTCCTGTACCTGGTCATTCTTCCCTGACACTATGCTGAGTATTGTTCCTCCCGGTTTCATCAGTTGCAGCGACAGCTCAATATTGTCGCCGCCAATAGTATCAAGCACCTTGTCTACATTGCTTATTACGTCAGGCAGGGGCTGCAGGCGATAGTCAACAAACCGGTCGGCTCCCAGCCCTGATACAAAATCTTTATTGGCGGAGGATGCAGTGCCAATTACCTCTGCGCCAAGATGTTTGGCGATCTGCACTGCAAAATGCCCTACGCCGCCTGCAGCAGCATGTACAAGCAGCTTATCGCCGCGCTGAATATCGAGAGCATCCCTCAGATCCTGCAATGCGGTCAGCGCTGCCAGCGTAGCTGCTGCGGCTTCTGTATGCGAAATATTGCCGGGCTTCACAGCGAGATGCGCTGCCGGGGCGGCCACATATTGCGCATATGCTTTACCGTGACCGGGAAAGTTGATCATTCCAAATACCTCGTCGCCGGGTTTGAAAACGGTTACTGACTGACCTGCCTGCTTTACTATGCCCGAAATATCCCAGCCGGGTATGATCGGGTCAAAATCTTTTAACCTCCCGGCAATACCTTTGCCATTCCTCGTTTTAACATCAACCGGGTTTATACTGAATGCCTTTACTTCTACAAGCACTTCATCGGCTGCTATGCCGGGAACCGGCAATTCACGAAACCGGAGATTTTCCACTCCTCCGAAGCCCGTTAATACAATTGCTTTCATTGTCATCTTAATTTTGGAATACAAATTTGGGCAGTTTTGAGATAACCCGGCGCCTGATTTTTGTATAACCTGCTCAAATTTTAAATGCCGGGATAAGAATGGGCACAGCCAATGTAGCATCCTGCCATGCTTTTTTTCGTGCAGGCTGAAGAATGGCTGATAAAGGAATGAATACCGGCGATCATGATACAGATCATGCAGAGAGGGAATGAACCTCATTCCTGAAAGGCTTATATCTGTATAATTTTACAGAAGTTACGATACAGGATTTTAGAAACGGAATCGGATATCTATCCGGTTCCTTGTATAACATCGCAGGCATTTGTTATAATCACCATTTTTGAAAGCAGTTTTATGAAAAAAATATTAGTACCTACGGATTTTTCAAAATGCGCGGATAATGCATTGAGCTTTGCGGTACAAATTGCTAAGCTGATGCCGGCGGGCATTGTATTGATACATACAGTGGAAAGTGATACGGGCATGTACATGGATTATATGGGAGTACAGAAGGAGCAGGAAGAACAAATGCTTCATGAAGCTACAAAAAAGTTGAACATGATCAGGGATGCAATACGGAAATCCGAAAACGTGACCATTGAAGCGCAATTGTATACCGGTTATGTGAAAGAAAACATTCTGGCCGCTGTTGAAAACACGAAAGCTGATGTTGTAATAATGGGCACTATGGGCGCTACGGGGGGAATAGGTAAAAAAGTATGGGGAACCAAGACTGCTTCTGTTACGGGCGGGAGCACTGTGCCGGTGATCGCTGTACCCTATAGCTATGACTGGAGCATGCCGGAAGAAATACTTTTTGCTACCAACCGGTTTGAAAAAGATCCCGTATTACTTGATTCTCTTTTCGGGATTGCCCGTTTGTTCCAAAGCCGTATACACATAGTTGTTTTTACGGATGAGGATAGTGCTATCGGGGCAGATTTCGTTGACCACAGCAGGGAGCTGGAATCATACAAAAATTTCCTGGGGCAAAAATTTCCCGGTCAGCAAATAATAACAGCGCACCTTTCCGGAAGCAGGTTTGAAGAAACGCTGCAGGATTATATAGATAGTAATGGAATTGATATAGTAGCGATGGTGAGCCTTCAGCGTGGTTTTCTGAGCAGGGCCATTCATCCGAGTGTTACCAGAAGCATGGCTTATCATACTACCATTCCTTTACTTGTCATTCCCGATAAAGCTCATACCAGTGAATAAACGGATCCCTGTTGCGGGCAGAAGAAATGAAGGTAAATGCTGCGAAGTAAATGGAGGTGAATAGCGTCTCAATAGGTTTATAGTTTTGATAATGTCGCTCCGTCAGTTAAAACCGGCGGAGCTTTTTTATGTGTATATTATTTTTTTATTTTATAAACTTTTGCCCATGAGGGTTTTAAGCCAGAATTATCAGGAAGTAGTGACAATACCTACATAAAAGGCGGTAACTTTTTGTAGTTGATGTGGATATATTTCGATGAATTACCGGAATAATGATGTTATTTTATTTCGTAATTATACGGTTATTTCGTAATTATACGCTTCGATATTTCCTCATTTGAATATATTCTGCTTATGCCAAAGAAAACATATGCTGCCAGTTGCCAGGTGTACCGGTATTTTAATGTAGAGACCGGCGAATGTATTTCGGCCTATTATGCCAGGCGGCTTCCCCGTGGAAAAGTGAAGGTGGAGGTGCTCAACCTTGCAGTGAAAAGTAAATCGCCCATGGAAATGCGGCGTGGTATGTCCTTGCCCTTACTTTTTCGCATGTTGATAGCCATGGGCCACAAACTCAGCGGACTGCTTATCTGGAGTAAAGAGCATCTCAGGCCTTTAATGGCAAAGCAAAAAAAAGCTATTTTTCGGCAGGCTGCGGAAATGGCTCAAAAAATCCCGCTTTCGGTTAAGCATTACCCTGTTAGTAAAAGGTTATTTACCCAGTCGCATGCAGCGCCTGTCGCACTTCCCAAGGAAAATGTGAAAAAGAAAGCGCCTTTGATAGCGGAGATGTAGTAGCGGATGTTGGGTTGGACTGTTTCAGACAGTTTCAATTACCAGCCCCTCATGCACCAGTTCCATCGTTTCAATAGCTATCTCGTTGCCGTCGGCTTTGAGATCTGCGGCCGAAACTTTACAGGGCCATGCATTTTTAAGTTTCCAGATCCTTACAGGTTCATGCGCTTCGTTCAGGAGCTTTATGGATACATCTCTCCGTTCAACCTGGTTAAGTTGTACGGTATTGATCCAGTTGAAGAAGTCATTGTCTCCTTTAATAATGCCACGTTTCAGTGTTACATTGCTGTACTTTACCTGTCCCGGCATTTTGACCGGGGAGTGTACCGGAGAACTGCCTTCGCGGTATTCTATTATTTCAACTTCCTGAGATAGGCCTGAAACTTCTGTGAACCCAACTGAATTACCGCCCCATTCCACCAGGAAATGGCTGACCGGTAAAGGATATTTTCCCATAAGAAAATAAATTAAGTATTTAAAATAATGACGGGCGCGCAATAGCATAACGCTATGAAGATAATCAAGGTTTCGTATATTTTATAGTGCCGGCAGAAGCAGATGTTTGCCGCCTGTACTGCCATTTGCCCGCTGTGATCAGAATCACTCCGGTTATGGTAAATGCCAGCGTAATGCCAATGCTGTTCAATATTACTTTCGTAATGCCGATCTGGTCCACATTCACAAAGGGGTAAGGGTAGAATCCTGAAAAATTTCCCCGGATCAAAATATATATAAGGTATATCAAAGGATATATTAACCAGGAGAAAATGTGTTTCCATTGCACGTTTCTTTTATCAGGGGCAAACCACCAGTACACAAGAAACAGCACAGGGATAACTGAATGTAGCAGTTCATCCACCAGTTTTTGTATCCCTTCAGGCTGCCATAAAAAGCGAAGAATAACATTATAAATAATGCCTACTATCAGTATGTATACTGTGATAGCCGTAAGTGTCCGGGGCCTTGAGAAAAAAGCGCCTGCTCCTTTCCGGGGAATGATCACAATGCAGGTACAGCAGACAGCCACCAATAAATTAGTGAGAATGGTGAAATAGCTGAAATATCTTATTATAAGTTCGGTTGTACCTGCCAGGCCGCTTGTTATATTGATATAAAACTGGGTGATAAGTGCAAACCATCCCAGTATAGCGATGACCGCCGGAAACAGTATCCTGGATAAAGAAGAGGATTGGAGCATTGTTTTGTTAATTGCTTAAAATTAATGAAACCGACGCAGAAGCAAAACATGGAATACATTTGGGGCTTCCTGTCTTGATTTGCTATAATTATTGTTTGTAAAGTACGGAACTTTCTCCAGCGCCTTGATCAGGCTCATGTAAGGGGCTAATTCGGGTCACTCTGATCCAACTGCAGCCGGGATAACTTTGCAGCCGCAAATGCCGGTGTTACGTCAATCAAATTATGTCTGTTCATTTTCGTAAGATGTGAAATGTGAAACAAACTTTCACGTCTCACGTTTCACGTTTGACATTTCGCTGGTATTGATTTAACTAAAGCATATTCCTGAAGTCGTAATATCTTTGGTTATACCCGTCAAAAGCGGGGATTAGTTTTTTTATGTCTCATTAAATATTCTGTCATGTATACTACAGCCGAGCAGGCAGTTCAGTTGGTAAAACCCGGTGACCGTCTTTTTATTCATTCTGCCGCCGCAGCCCCGCAGCAGATCATACGTGCGCTTTCGGGCAGGGCTCATGAGCTGCATGATGTGCGCATATACCAGATGCATACGGAAGGGGATGCCTCCTATGCCGCACCGGGCAATGAAAATGTATTTAAGGTCAACTGTTTTTTTATCGGTAGTAATCTCCGGGCTGCGGTACAGCAGGGAAGGGCTGAATATGTGCCGGTATTCCTGAGCGAGATCCCTTCTTTGTTCAGGAAAAGGATCATCCCGCTGGACGGGGCGCTGATACAGGTCTCTCCCCCGGACCAGCATGGTTTTTGTTCGCTGGGAGTATCCGTTGATATTTCACTTTCTGCTGTAGAAAGCGCGAAGTATATTATTGCGGAAGTCAACCCCAATATGCCGCGCACCCATGGCGGCGGGTTTATTCATACCAGCCGCATTAATGCAATGGTCGAGACAGATTATAATCTCCCTGAAATAAAAGCAGGTCAGCCTGATGCCGAAACACTGAAGATCGCCGGTCATGTGGCTTCTTTAATAGAGGATGGGGCAACACTGCAAATGGGCATTGGCAAAATCCCGGATGCCGTGCTGTCTATGCTGGGAAATCACAGGAAACTGGGCATTCATACAGAAATGTTTTCTGATGGTGTGATCAACCTGATTGAAGCCGGTGTTATTACAGGCGAGATGAAAAAGAAAAGACAGCATAAAGTGGTGTCCAGCTTTTTGCTTGGAACCAGGCGGCTTTATGAGTTTGTGCACGACAACCCGCTTATTGAAATGCTTGATATTGCCTACGTGAATGATACACATGTCATCCGTCAAAACCCTAAGGTGACAGCCATCAACAGCGCGCTTGAGGTGGATATCACCGGGCAGGTTTGCGCCGATTCAATCGGGTCAAAAATGTATTCAGGCGTAGGCGGGCAAATGGATTTTATGCGTGGCGCCGCATTATCGGAAGGCGGAAAACCCATTATCGCCATGCCTTCGGTTACCGGTAAAGGAGAGAGTAAGATCGTTGCCGCATTGAAGCCGGGAGCCGGTGTGGTAACTACCAGGGCGCATGTGCAGTATATCGTTACAGAATACGGCATAGCACATCTTTACGGAAAAAACTTAAAGGAGCGGGCTGAAGCGCTGATAAATATTGCACACCCTATGCACCGGGAGGGACTTGAAAGAGCCGCATATCTGCTGTCTTCCAAAACAGGCTCCGGATCGTGATTTCTTCGTGAGACGATAAAAGAGAAACGATAAAGGTGAGAGAAACTTTCACGTCTCACATTTCACGTCTCACATTTCACGTTTGACGTTTCGCGTCTCATGTCCCCCAAGCGCCCGATCTGCATTATTTGTTATGAGCAATAAAGATGGGCAATTCCAGCTCTTTCATCAGCATATCTGCCATGCTTGCCTTAAACCAGCGGGAGATCTCGCTTCTTCTGTAGGCGCCGGTCACCACAATGCTGTTCTTCCCGTTTTGCTGCAGGTATTCCAGGATCTGTTTTTCGGGTGTTCCCTGTGCTACCCTGAAAGTGGCTTCGGGGAAATGACGCTTTACAAACTCCTTCATAAGCCTTCCTTCAGGAAGATGATTGCCGCCCATGGGCGCTTTTACGGTAAATACTTCTACCGGCAGATGACCGAAGTTGCCAAATGTATAGCTGAACATTCTTACCGCATATACTGAAGAAGGGCTCCCGTCATACAACAATACGATCTTTTCAACAGGCGTATAATTTTTGGGTACCACCAGCACAGGGCACTGCACATCTCCCAGCAGGTCTTTCATGAAATAGGTGGGTGATTTTTCTTCATATCGGGTAAAAGTTTCCCTCTCGCTTACAATCAGCAGGTCTGCAAAAATGCTTTCATGCTTCAGCTCCTGCAGGGCAACGCGCTTTGTGCGGTGAACAGAGAAGCTGATCTTCGCTTTGCCACAGCTTTGCTGAAACTTTGATACAGCAGCATCCCTCTTGCGCTTGTCTTTTTCATCAAGCTCCTTTATTGCTGTTTCGGGGTGCTTTGATGTTTTATAAATCTTTCCCACATTATAAGTGCGGTAGATAAAATCATCAAGAAACAAGCCCACCAGATGGGCATCTGCAATTTTTGTAACCTCCTGGGCGTATGTAAGAGTGGACGGAGACAGCTTATAACCGTCCAAAGCAGCGATAAATTTTTTCATAAAATATGCCTGTTTAGTTCCTGAGCGATCAGCTTTTAAGTTTATAAAAATAAATTTCCCTATGCATAAATGGTATGATTCCTGTCATCCTGTAAAATGATAATTATGAAAATCACGGGAATGGCCGAAGTAATTCTTTGCACCGGTTGCGCTAAAATTTAAAAATAATGCAAACGGGTGTACTGATCGCTGTTCCTGAGGAATGTCATTGGTACTGTTGTTACAGGTCATTGCCTTCCTTTTCGGCTAATCGTACTTTGAGGTCACAAAAAAAATAGGTTATGAAAAAGATACTTCTTGCTTTTGATGGCGCTCATTTTTCAGAAGGAGCTCTCGAGTTTATAAGGCTCCTGCAAAGCAGTAGTCCTGTATTCGTTACGGGTGCTTTTCTTCCTGAAGTAAATTATGCCAATGCGTGGAGCTATGCGGCAGGTTCAGGTGGTTTGTTCATTCCGCTGATCGAAGAAGAGGATGTGGAACTGGTAACAGCCAACATTAAACGGTTTGAAACCTTTTGCAGCAATAATGATATCAGCTATACCGTGCATAAAGATTTTGAAGATTTTGCCCTGCCGGAGCTGAAGAAAGAAACCCGCTATGCCGATCTGCTCATTTTGGGGAGTGAAACATTTTATGAAAACATGGGGAAAGAAGAGCTCAATTTATACCTGAGAGATGCACTGCACGCAACAGAATGCCCTGTGCTGGTGGTGCCTGAGAAGTTTGAACTTCCTGCCAGCAATATCCTTGCATTTGATGCCAGTGCATCATCGGTATATGCCATGAAGCAATTTGCATACCTGCTGCCTGAGCTGGCTACCAACGAAACCATTCTTGTAAATGCAGAGGAAGGGGATGGTAAATTGCCGGACGAGGAGTATATATCAGAGTGGGCTGCCAAACATTTTCCCAACCTGACCTTGTCCAGGTTGGGTGCAGACTCCCGTAAATATTTCAGCGCCTGGTTGAACGAGCGGAAAGCAGCGATACTGGTAAGCGGCGCTTTCGGGCGCTCTGAGATATCCACTCTTTTTAAGAAAAGCTTTGTATCGGATACAATTAAAGCGCATCATATTCCTGTATTTATTGCACACCGGTAAACAGTAATGACATACACGATGCGGGGAGATATCAAATTTCGCAAGAGATTTTTATCGACAGAAGACTGACTTTATCACCTTGGTAAAAAGATATCATCCGCTGATCTTACCTTATTACATTATTTGTATCTTCAGAAGATATGCAATACTACCTGACACTGCTGCGGTACCTGCAGATCATTCTTTTTGCCGGCGTACTGATGTATGTGGGAAAACTATTGTTTATTCCTTTGCTGTTGGGTTTACTTATTGCCATAGTACTTTACCCGGTATGCCGCCGGCTGGAAGCGCATAAATGGCCAAGGTCGCTGGCTATTACAGCCTGCCTGCTTATTGTAGCTGTGCTTTTCGGCGCACTTATTGTTTTATTGCTTTGGCAAATTACACTGTTTGGCAAAGACGCAGATGCTCTGGTCAAAAAGCTCGCTGAGCTGGTACCCCAATTGCAGGCGTGGCTTTCGGAAAGAGGGATACCCATGGAAAGATTTGACTGGAAGGGTGACGTAACTCCATCCATAGGTGGCTTCCTTTCTTCTTTTATTGCTGCAGCTGCCGATATGCTGTTTATGCTTTTTCTTACACCGGTATATACTGCGCTGTTTTTATATCATCGCAGGTCGTTTGTGCAATATTTACAAAGCATTGTACCGTCTGCATTTCAAACCAATCTCGCTCATATTTTGCACCAGACCATTCAGACCTATTTCAACTATATAAAAGGAATGATAATGGTGTACCTGATCGTAGGAATACTGAACAGCATCGGGTTAATGGTATTGGGAGTAAGGCATGCTATCCTGTTTGGAATGCTTTGTGCCATAATGACCATTATTCCTTATGCCGGTATTATTGTAAGCGCTTTATTACCTATCACGGTAGTGTGGCTGGATACTTCAAATGCCTGGTATCCGTTAGGGGTGATAGCGATTTTCAGTTTCGTGCAATACCTTGAGGCAAATGTGATCTTCCCACGCGTAGTGGGAGCAAGCCTTGATGTGAGCACTTTTGCAATGCTGGTGGCTATTATTGCCGGCGGGATCATTTGGGGCGGAGCAGGAATGGTGCTTTTCATACCGATGGTAGCAATACTGAAAATTGTGGCGGATAATATACCTTCACTGCGGTCTGTTAATATACTGTTGAGCAGAAATGACCGGGGAACAGCATTATATGATGATGAAAAGTGAAAGGATAAAAGTGAAAATATCTCACGTCTCACATTTCACGTCTTACATTTCACGTTTGACACAACACTGGCTATTGTTAATGTTAAAGCATTTCCGCTAAGCCACTGTGATTTCTTTTTCAAGATACACATCCTGGATCGCATGCAGGAGAGATACGCCTTCCAGAAAGGAACGCTGGAATGCTTTTCGACCTGAAATAAGTCCCATACCCCCGGCGCGTTTGTTGATAATTGCCGTAACGACCGCCTCTTTAAGATCAGATGCACCTGCTGAAGCGCCTCCGCTATTGATGAGACCCGCTCTTCCCATGAAGCAGTTCAGTACCTGGTAACGGCAGAGATCAATGGGATTGTCTGTGGCTAAACTACTATACATGCTTTTGTTCCATTTGCCATAGCTTACTTTGCCGGTGTTAAGCGCGACATATCCCCCATTGTTTACCGGTAGCTTTTGCTTGATGATATCTGCCTGTATGGTCACTCCCAGGTAATTGGCCTGTCCGGTAAGGTCGGCCGATTCATGATAATCCCTGTCGGATTGTTTGAAAGCCGGGTTCCGCAGATAGCACCACAATACAGTGGCCATGCCCATGGCATGGGCTTCTTCAAAGACCGCTGCTATTTCGGTGATCTGGCGGTCCGACTCAGGCGATCCGAAGTAAATAGTAGCGCCAATGGCTGCAGCACCCAGGTTCCAGGCGTCCTTTACGGAACCGAACAGTATCTGGTCATATTTATTGGGATAAGTCAGCAGCTCATTATGATTGATCTTAACGATGAAAGGAATTTTTGCCGCATATTTTCTGGAAAGCATTGCCAGCCCGCCAATGGTAGTAGCCACTGCATTACAGCCTCCTTCAATAGCAAGGCGTATAATGTTTTCAGGGTCAAAATATAATTTGTTGGGTGCAAAAGAAGCGCCTGCGCTGTGTTCCACGCCCTGGTCTACAGGAAGAATGGAAAGATAGCCTGTTCCCGAAAGCCTGCCTGTATGAAACATTGCCGACAGGTTCCTGAGCGTTTGGGCGTTCCTGTTAGAAATACCAAAGATCTCTTCAACAAAGCCCGGAGAAGGAAGGTGCAGCAGCTTCCCGGGAATAGTATGGCAGGTGTGCGTTAGCAACTCCGCATTTTCAGCACCTATAATTTGTTCAACATCATGTATTGTCATTAGTGATTCTTTTTAGCGCCAAAGCAATTATGCGTGATCAGCCTGCTGTTGTATGATTAAGTTCAATTTTTTGTAATAGCATCTCCACATCATTTTTATTGCATAGTTCAGTTCCATAATTCATTGTGGCCGCAGTGCCGCACGCTACTCCACAGGCAAGAGATTGTTTTAAAGAATCGCCTTTAGAAAGGCTGTATACAATCCCTGCTACCATGCTGTCGCCTGCTCCAACTGTGCTTTTACGTTCTACTTCAGGCGGCGCTATTCTGTAAGCTTCCTCCTTTGTTGCCAGTACGGCTCCTTCTTTTCCCATGGAAACTACCATGATCTCGCAACTGCTGCCTCTCAGGAAATCCATCGCAATATCTTCTACAATAGTGGTATCTATGTGGGATATGCCTATAAGCGTGCTCAGTTCTCCCAGGTTGGGCTTTAAAAGATATACGCCCTCTTCTGCTGCATGCCGCAAAGCATCCCCTGAAGTATCCACCACAAATTTCGCGCCTTTACGCCGGGCAATAGCTGCCAGTCTCCTGTAAATATCTGCAGGAACTCCGGGCGGCAGGCTGCCGCTTGCCACCACAAATCCTGCTTCGGGGACATTTTCAACGGCATCCAGGCATTTTTTCCATTCAGCTTCCAGCAAAACAGTGCCCGGCATGCCAAACCTGTACTGATTATTGCCTGCTATATCAAGCACTATAAAATTTTCTCTTGTCTCGTTTTCTGTATCAATGATGATGGCAGGAATATTTTCTGCATAAAGCAGGTGATTGAAAAAAATTCCGGTATAGCCTCCGGAAGGAAAAATGGCAACTGCCTCACCTCCAAGCTTTTTTATCGCCCTGGCTACATTGATGCCGCCGCCACCCGGTTCAAGCTTTGGCGCTGTGCATTTCATCTTTTTTTCAGGTACCATTGAAGGCACCGTTGTGCTTTTGTCTATACAGGGACTGAAAGTAATAGTAACAATGGTAGACATAATGAAAGAAATAATGCAAAGCTCAGGATTATATCGTCTCCACTCCGGTTGCATCGGTTCATGCCGGGGGCAGCGCCTTTTGAATATTAGCTATGCTTTCCGGTAAGGCACCCGGTTTAAAAGAAATGCTGCCAAAGTTTTTTCTGCCTTTAATAGCCTTGAATCAATGCTATTCGATCATAGTCTTCCAGGTACCCGTCTTCTACAAATTCCACATCTCCTCCCGCTTCCAGTATTTTCTCTATAATATCATCCACAAGATTCGTTACAAGTGAGGATGAGGAGTAAGATCTTGCTGCAGGCGACATCTGGATGCTTCCGGTGGTCTGTTCGACCGGGTAAATGAAATTTTTTTCTACTATCAGCAGCTTTCCCTTATGTGCTGATGCCTCCTGCCAGACTGCTTTAATGCCTGTGGTCAGTTTTTGGTTTTCAGCAGCTTCTCCCAGTTGTTTTTTTAAAATAGTATATCTTACTTTTTCCCAGTCAGATATATAAGGTTTCAGCATCTCGCTGATGGCATCATTACCGGCGGGGTCCTGAAGAGTGCATAGAAAATCAACAATGGATGCTGCATGCCCTGTCGTTCTCTGAAAATAATCTATGGCGCGCGTTTGCCCGATGACAAAGACAGGCAAATAGTATGCGTTCAATAAAATATCAAGCGTATTGGCAGCATGTTTCAGAAAATGTTCCCATATTAACTCCTTTGCAATTGCCCCGCCCGGATTATTAGCAGCAGCTTCATTCAATATGTCTTTATATGAAGCATAGTGAGCACTTGCCGAATTATGCAGGATGAGGCGTAGTGAGTGTCCTTTTCCTTCATATATCCTGTATTCGTTTTCAGAGAGGTGTAATACCAGGTATTCTTTTGATTGCTTTTTATTAGAAACAATATCTCTTATATCGAATGATTCATCTACTATTGTGGTTTCATTAACAGGAATATCAAGGTAGAGGATTTTCTCAAACAGAGGTGAGAGATATAATGCCACACTTTTTTTATTGCTGTTGTAATTGATGGACTCGATCAGCTGGCGTAGCTTTTCTGTCATCAGCAAAACCATTTCGCCAGGGTAATGTTCCAGCAAATGCTTCTCTACTTCTTCTGTTGCCTGCTTAACAGATTGCTTTACCCTTTCTTTTGCATAGGACATTTGCTCAAGTGACAACAATATTGAGATGGCAGGACGGTAAGGTACCGTATCTGTGAACTCATAAAGTTCTGGTATGGCAATAGTTGGCATATGATGTTGGTTTAATGTTTAAAATTATAGCAACTTTAGAACTATAATGCTGATGGCTCTCATCCGGAGCATTGATTATCCTCATTGAAATTATAACTAAAAAACAGGAAATTTTACTTATTGTGTGTAACTTTTGTTGCTAAATAAGTGGTTTATCTGTTGCTAACTTTACCCATTGGCCGGATGGCATAGATTTGGAAGCAAGAATATTGAAAACTAAAACGCGGAATATGACCTTTAATGAAATGATACAATCCTCAAAGCCGGTTCTGGTGGATTTTTCCGCAGAATGGTGCGGTCCCTGTAAAATGATGGCGCCGATCCTTAAAGATGTGAAAAAGGAGATCGGTGAAACGGCTGCTATAATAAAAGTGGATGTTGATAAGAACCCGGTAGCTGCTCAGCAGTTCCAGATACAGGGAGTACCCACGCTGATATTGTTTAAAGAGGGAAAGCTATTGTGGCGCCAGAGCGGGGTAGTGCCTAAGGCCGGATTGGTAGAAGTAATAAAAAAATATGCTTCATGAATATTTTTACTGAGTTCATGCGTGTGTAGAAGCAGATGATGAGTGCTTATTGGTGAAGTACCGTTTGATGAGATCTGTCATTGAGCGGTACTTTTTTATTGTGCCGGCTCGTTTTTATTTTCTTTCCGTAAGTGACAAATGTTACAATCAAAAGTATTTTGCCCGTTTAAGTTTGCCGGCAAATTATAATGAATGACCAGGGAAAAGTATTTCATTTTGCTGCTAACGTGGAGCATGTTATGCTTTGCTGCGGTAAAAGGAGTGGCGCAAGACAGCCGGAAAACCTTAACGCTTGAACAGGCAATTGCCGCCACTATGGCCAACAGCAGGGATATACGGCTTTCAAAGCTTGACCAGCATATCGCTGCAGCTAATTATGCACAGACCAATGCCATTTTTTTGCCGCAGCTTGGATTTTCTTATACGGCAATGACGACAAACAACCCGCTGAATGCTTTCGGGTTTAAGCTTCAGCAAAAATCAATCACCGCTTCGGATTTCAACCCGGAACTTTTAAACCACCCTTCTGCTGCTCCGGATTTTTTTACGAAACTGGAATTGCAGCAGCCACTGCTGAACATGGATATGATCTATCAACGTAAAGCAGCAGCCAGGCAGGTAGAATTGTACGAGTATACAACGGAGTACACCGAAGCTTATCTCAGTTTTGAAGTGCAAAAGGCATATATGCAACTGCAATTATCGTATGAAGCCATGACTGTGCTGGAAGAAGCATTGAGCACGGCAAAGGCGGTATACGCTTTTACAGATAATTATTTCAGGCAGGGAATGGTGCAAAAGTCAGACCTGCTCAATGCTCAGGTGCGGGTGTCAACAGTAGAAACACAACTGGTAAAGGCAGGATCTGATGTGCGTAATGCATCCGATTACCTTAGCCAGATGATGGGGCAGCCGGGCGGTGTTATGTATACAACAGATCCGTTTGTGAATGATTCTCTCCCTGTTGCAGACACTGTTGCAGGCATTTCAGACAGACGCCCGGATTTTCTCGCTATGCAAAAGGCGATAGCGTCAGCAGATATGATGATACGTTCTGATAAGATGAGCTACCTGCCCCGGGTGAATGCTTTTGCCAGTTATCAGTGGAACGACAACCGCATGTGGGGGTTTGGCAGCGATGCCTACCTGGCAGGCGTCCGGTTGTCGTGGGATATATTTAAAGGAACACGTACGAAAAATTCAGTGGCGGCAAAGAAACTGGAGAAAGAGAAGCTTACCGAAACGCTGGCGCAACAACAAGAGCAAGGCGGCTTAGCGCTGAACAAAGCTTACCGGCAACTGGCTGATGCACAGGCAGAGATCCGGCAGCAGCAGGTGGCTGTTGAGCAGGCCGCCGAATCGCTTACCATTCTGCACAACAGGTACAGGCAGGGGCTGGTCAATACCACAGATGTGCTGATGGCTGCCACGCAATTATCGCAACAAAAATTTGCATGGGCACAGGCCGTATTTACATCAGGCGTCACTAATGCCTATATACATTTCCTGACATCATCATCAAAAAAATAAACCGAGCGCAATGAATAAATATCTCTTTCGGGGAAAAATAATTTTTGCCCTGCCGTTGCTGGCTTCCTTCGCATGTTCATCAGGTAAAAAGGATACAGCAGCAATACATGAAACTCCTATGGTGGTAACATTATCGAGACCAGGTGAAAGTGCGAATACAGGTATTGCTGTGAGCGGCCAGGTAGTGGCAGCGCAGTCGGCGAATATCAGCACAAGAATAATGGGACTTATTACGTCTGTAAAAGTAAAGCCAGGCGACCGCGTAAAGAAAGGGCAGTTGCTTGCCACCATCAGCAATGAAGATATACTGGCAAAACGCGCCCAGGCTGATGCAATGATTGCAGAGGCGCAATCTGCTGTGGCTAATGCCCGGAAAGACTACGACAGGTTTACGGCTTTATACAGCCAGCAAAGCGCTACTGCACGTGAGCTGGACAATGTGACATTGCAATATAACGCCGCCAGATCCAGGCTTGAAGCTGCAAGCCAGGTGAAGAAAGAAGTGGATGCGATGCTGAGCTACACAGCCCTTATTGCTCCTTTTGCAGGCATAGTAACCCAAAAAACAGCCGATGCAGGAAGCATGGCCAACCCCGGGATGCCCCTGCTTACCATAGAAAATGCGGGCAGCTACGAGGTGAGCGCATTTGTTCCCGAGAACCTCATAGACCGCGTGAAGGAAGGAATGCCTGCAGATATCATGGTGAAATCAGTTGGCAAAAGCATAAGGGGCATTGTCGCTCAGGTTAACCGCTCATCACAATTTACAGGAGGTCAGTACAACATTAAGCTTACCATTCCAAAAGACGAAACAGCAGGGCTTTATGCCGGAATGTATACGAATGCCAATATACAGGTTGGTGCACCCGCTTCAACGCCAGGAGGGATGAATACCGTTCTGGTGCCTGCATCGGCCCTGGTATATAAAGATCAGCTAACAGGAATATATACTGTAAGCAGCCGTAATACTGCATTGCTCCGCTGGATCCGTACCGGAAAAAGCTTTGAAGGGAATGTGGAAGTGCTTTCCGGCCTGGGACCGGATGAATCTTTTATTCTCAGGGCTGAGGGCAAATTGTATAACGGTGTACCTGTGGTGGTAAAGTAGCCAATTTAAACATATTAATCTATTCAAATGAAGAATGGTTTCTCAGGAAATATAGCAAAAGTTTTTTTACAGTCAAAGCTGACCATCCTGCTTATGATCGCTTTTCTGCTGATAGGTGGCTACAGTACTTTTCTGATACCCCGGGAGGAAGAGCCGCAGATCAAGGTGCCGATGGCAGATATTTTTATTGGTTATCCCGGAGCAGATCCCAGAGAGGTTGAAACAAAAGTAGCCGCCCCGCTGGAGAAGATGATCTCTAATATTAAAGGAGTCGAATACGTATATTCTACTTCCATGAAGGGTCAGGCAATGCTTATAATACAGTTTCATGTAGGAGAAGATATAGAGCGTTCACTGGTAAAATTGTACAGTGAGCTGCTGAAGAATATGGACAGGATGCCGCAGGGAGTAAGCATGCCGCTGATAAAGACAAGGGCAATTGACGATGTTCCGGTATTGGGACTTACTCTTTGGAGTGAAAAGTATAGCGACTACCAGCTAAGGCAATTGGGACAGGCGCTTACCAATGAAGTGAAGAAGATACCCAATGTGGCAGATGTGAATATTACAGGTGGTCGCGGACGCGAAGTAAAAGTGATCCCGGATAAAGATAAAATGACGGAAACCCACATTGATTTTCTTGCCGTGGCCCGGCAGATACAGGGAAGTAATGTACAGATGCCCGCAGGGAATTTGTTGCGGCGTGATTCGGTTATTGCGGTTTCTACCGGGAATTTTCTTGCTACCGCGGAGGATGTGGGTAACCTGGTGGTAGGGGTTAATCAGCAGCATCCGGTATATCTCCGGCAGATCGCCCGTGTGGAAGAAGGACCGGAGACGCCCAGTCAGTACGTATTATTTGGCTATGGAAAGGCTGATACAGCGCTGGCAGGAAAATTTTTGTCAAGCTATCCGGCTGTAACACTTAGCATAGCCAAGACCAAAGGGGCGGATGCCATGAAACTGTCGGAAATGATCGTTGAAAAAACGTCCCGCCTGAAAAAGGATCTGTTGCCGGATGATGTACAGCTTACGGTAACGCGCAATTATGGTGAGACCGCCTCAGATAAAGTGTCCGAGTTGTTGTTCCATCTTTTCATTTCTATTGTGGTAGTTACACTTTTTGTAATGCTGGCTATGGGATGGCGTGGAGGCCTCGTGGTATTCTTATCGGTGCCTGTAACTTTTGCGCTTACGCTTTTCAGTTACTATTTCATGGATTATACGCTCAACCGCATCACCTTGTTTGCGCTGGTATTCATTACAGGGATAGTGGTAGACGATTCGATCATTATTGCGGAGAATATGCACCGGCATTTTAAGATGAAAAAACTGCCGCCGTTGCAGGCAGCTATATATGCTATTAATGAAGTGGGTAATCCTACTATACTGGCAACATTTACCGTGGTAGCTGCAGTGTTGCCCATGGCTTTTGTGTCGGGCATGATGGGGCCCTATATGAGCCCGATGCCTATCGGTGCTTCTATTGCGATGATGTTGTCTCTTGTAGTAGCTCTTACGCTTACTCCTTACCTGGGCTATATCTTTTTGCGGGAGAGGGAGAAAAGAGGGACGGGGTACCAGGAGAAAAAGGCTGCCGTGCTGGAAGAAAGCGCTATCTACCGGATCTATCGTTCCTTTGTAAACCCGCTGCTCGAAAGCCGCCGGAAGCGCTGGGCTTTTATCCTGGGTATTGTAACTATCCTGCTCGGGTCTTTACTATTATTCTATACTAAAACGGTAGCGCTCAAGATGCTTCCTTTCGATAATAAGAATGAGTTCCAGGTGGTGATTGATATGCCGGAAGGGACTACCCTTGAAAAAACACAGGCAGTGGCAAAAGATATTGCCGGGTATATATCGGAACAGCCGATGGTCGAAAACTATCAGATGTATATCGGTACCGCTGCCCCCATCAGTTTTAACGGGCTGGTACGGCATTATGACCTCAGGCGTGGGGAGAATGTGGCAGATATACAGGTGAATCTTGTTGACAAGGAAGAAAGACGTGAGCAGAGTCATGCTATAGCAAAAGCGATGCGGGCCCCTGTACAGAAGATTGCTGCAAAGTATAATGCTAATGTAAAAATTGTGGAGGTGCCTCCGGGTCCTCCCGTATTATCTACGCTTGTGGCAGAAATATACGGTCCCGATTACAATACTCAGATAGCGATTGCAGAGCAGGTAAAAGCAATGTTCAAAAATACCCCGGATGTGGTAGATGTAGACTGGATGGTGGAAGCCGATCAGCAGGAATACCATATCACGGTAGACAAAGAAAAAGCCATGCACTACGGGGTGGCTACAGCGCAGGTAGCCCAAACCGTTAGCGCTGCACTTTCCGGAATGGTGGCAGGATATGTGTATGAGCCTGCCCGTTACAATCAAACTCCTGTCAGGCTTCAGTTGGATGATGCCGGCAAAGCAGACATTGATGATATAATGAACGTAAATGTTACCAGTATACAGGGTAATAATGTAGCGCTCAGGGATATAGCTTCAGTAACCCGTCAGGTCAGGCCCCAGCCGATCTACCGTAAAAACCAGAAGGAAGTAGTGTATGTGCTGGCAGATATGTCCGGGGCACTGGAAAGCCCCTCCTATGCTATTGCCACCATCTCCGACAGCCTTAAAAACATTCAACTGCCCGCGGGGTACTCCCTTAAGGAAGAATATACCCGCCAGCCGGAGATGGAGGACGACTACAGTTTGAAATGGGATGGGGAGTGGCAGATCACTTATGAGGTATTCCGGGATCTCGGGATTGCGTTTGCCGTAGTGATCCTGCTGATCTACGTGCTGATCGTAGGCTGGTTCCAGCATTTTACCGTGCCTTTAGTGATGCTGGCCGCTATTCCTCTTTCATTAGTAGGTATAGTGTTGGGACATTGGATGATGGGCGCCTATTTCACAGCTACCTCCATGATAGGCTTTATCGCCCTGGCAGGGGTAATGGTGCGCAACTCTGTACTATTGATTGACTTCATCAATATACGGCTGCGCGAGGGTATTCCGTTGAAACAATCCATTATTGAAGCCGGAGCAGTGAGAACAACGCCGATCCTGCTCACTGCAGGTGCAGTGGCGCTTGGCGCTGTGATCATCCTGTTCGATCCTATTTTTCAGGGATTGGCCATTTCGCTCATGGGAGGTACGATCACTTCTACCTTCCTTACCCTGCTGGTGGTGCCGCTGCTGTATTATAAAATGATGCGTAAAAAATATCCTGTTAAATAAAATAAAGCATTATGAAATTATTTGTAGTGACATGTCTGAAGGAATACCTGGAAGATGTACGGAATATTTTCAGGCAGGCAGCTATCAAAGTATTCAGTGTTACGGATGTGTCCGGTTTCAAAGGAAATCACCACCGTGATCTTTTATCGGACTGGTTCGCTTCCGGGGGAGCGGATTTTAACTCATCCATGATATTCAGTTTTACGGATGCCACCACTGCGGGACATGCGATGGAGCTTATTAAGGCCTATAACGAGAAAAGCGACTCCGGGTTCCCCGTGCATGCATTTATAATGCCGGTAGAGCAATCGAGTCATTGATCAGCACACATAAATAACAGAATAATGATAGCAGAAAAAATAGTACGTATTGTGGCAGGAAGTCTTGTATTGATAAGTATACTGATGGCATATTTTGTGAATCTCCACTGGTTGTGGCTGGGAGTTTTTGTAGGTGTCAACTTGGTACAATCTTCTATTACGGGGTTTTGCCCGCTGGAAAAAATTTTGGCAGTATTTGGTGTTAAAGGTTGCGGTTGTGATCGGGCAGGATAGTGTGTCTGATATAATGATTTAACAGATAACTTTGCCGGAATCTATTTCCGGCTATGAACAGCAATAAAAATTTTGAGGCCATTTTTGAGCCGGCGCTCATTGAAGAAATGTACGCTCACGGCGAAGTAAGACATTATAAGGAAGGGGATATTATACTGGATTATGGAAAATATATCCGGATGATGCCGTTGATCCTGAAGGGTACGATCAAGGTGCTCCGGATGGATGAAAACGGCAAAGAGATATTATTGTATTATCTCTCGAGCAATGAAAGCTGTTCTATGGCTTATAGCTGCTGTGTGGAAGCTAAAAAAAGCGAGGTAAAAGCGATAGCGGAAGAAGATGTGGAACTGCTGGCTATTCCTCATACTCAACTGGATGGGTGGCTCTGCAAATATGCGAGCTGGAAAAATTATATCATGCGGAGCTTTAATGAGCGTTTTCTCGAATTACTGAAGTCTATTGAAAGTATTGCTTTTCATAAACTGGATGAACGCCTTATCCATTATCTCAAAAGTAAGCAGCAGCTTTCGGGATCAAGCGTTATCAAAGCTTCTCATTATATAATTGCTGAAGATCTCGCCACATCGCGGGTGGTGATCTCCCGCTTGCTGAAGCAGCTTGAGAATGAAGGTAAGATCCTTTTATACAGGAATGAGATCAAACTGATGGATGGATTTAAATAATATTCCTGCCTTATGCAGTATTAGGTGAGACATGAAAGGTGAAACGTGAAAATCTCACGTTTGACTTCTCACGTTTCACGATTAAGACAGCAGTAGGATATGTTCATAAGGGAAATCCATAATGCCTCGGCGGAAAACCGGATATTTTTTCAAAAAGAAAAGAACAATTATCCGCATCGGAGCTGTGAAGGTTGATTGCGTATTTCCCGTCCTGCAGATGAGTCACTCTCAGTTGGATATATTGTCCCCTGAACTGTCCTTTCCGGCATATTCTTTTGCGGGCGTCCGTAATATCGTAGTTCAAATATTTATCAGAAAAAGTATTGTCCTTTATTTCGATGACGATCATGTCATTTACAATAGAGGGTATATGGACGGCAGAAGGGTTGAGTTGGGGCATACAGGTATATGTATTTTGAATGGTCAATACAAGATCAGGGTGGGCACGCTAACTATTGTAATTGGACGGTAAGGGCAGGAGCAAAAACGAATGACTTAGGATATTGGAGCATGACTACCGTAAACCCTCTGGTGTTATGTCAAACGTGAAACGGCAGAAGATAAATGTGAAATCCTAATGTTTATTGCCTCACCTCTCACAAAGAAATACAAAAAATTATTGTTGACATAGCACTAGCTTTCACACAGTTCAATCAGTTCACAGGGATCATAACAGGTTACCTGTTTCCGGCAGGAACGAAAAGGTACAAATAAATGTTCAGAATAAATATGACGGACGGATTAATTTTTTTTGAAGACTATAATTACCTGAAATTAATGTGGGAGCCGGCTTTATTCTGCCGGTTTGGCTACAGGCAGTAAGCTCTCTTCGATTATTTTTTTCAAAACATGCTTGGGATATGCACCTGGCTGCATCATTGCTTCGCCGGCAGCATTCACGAATAAAAGCGTAGGGATACTTTGTATGCCAAACACAGCAGACAAATCCTGTTCCATATCTGTATTTACTTTATAAACAAGCAGTTTACCGGCATATTCCCCCGACAGCTCTTCCAGTATCGGCGCTACCATCTTGCATGGACCACACCAGTCGGCATAAAAATCTATAATGGCTGGCAGTGTGCCGGCATATTTCCATTCTTCTTCTTTGTCGTAATTAAATATCCTGTCTTTAAAATCCTGGGTTGTCAATTGGGTTACAGCCATAATGTATATTTTATTGCGTAAAGTTACCCGAATAAAGCTGGTGCAAGGTAACTAAAGTTACTTTAGTCACGGTACTAAAGCGTTAATTTTGAAACATATTAAAGAGATACGGTATGATCAGAATTGTCCTGTATGTAATCCTCTTTGCCTTTGCAGCCGGTTGCGTGGAAAATCATAGACCCGCCGCAACGGCGGTTGCTGATGAGGCTGCATATCTTAACAAAGGAGACAGCCTGGTAAAGATTACATTCGACACCTTGCGAAATTCATTGTTACGGGCTATGGGAGAAAAGGGGGCCGCAGGTGCACTGCGTTTTTGTAATGCCGAAGCGTCTTCTATTTCCTCTACTTATGCAGCGGCTGGCGTTGCTATAGGGAGAGTATCTGACCGCAACAGGAACCCCCGTAACGCACTTTCCGCGGAGGATGGCCTGCAGTGGGAGCAATACCGGCAATTACTGGCGAAGCATGATTCATTGAAATCTGTTGTAGTATACCATGACAATGCTGTGCATTATTATAAGCCCATTTTTATCCAGCCCATGTGCCTTGCCTGTCATGGCGCTGCGGGTGAAGAGCTTTCAAATGATCTTATCCCGGTAATAGATTCGCTTTACCCGGGTGATAAAGCGAAAGGTTATCATACGGGTGATCTGAGGGGGATGTGGCATATTGTATTTTCTGCGGCTGGGGAATAGATAAATTGTTTTGTTTTTTCTTAATCAATTACAAAATATGTTTTAAATCAGTTTTTAATTGTAGTATTTGTAGTTACTTCGCTGTTGTAGAAAGATTGTCAAACAGTCAACTGGTTGGTTATGTTCAGTTACCCTGTAAAAGAGCTCTCAGTAATAGTTTCAACGATTATTAAGCAACACATCAACGATGCAGCCTGGAACTGGCTGCAGGAAAAGGTTGTCCAGAATTTACCCGTTGCGCAGTTCAACGCTGTTTTTGCCATGATACCCCGGAAAACGGGAAAATCTCCTGTTGAATTAACGGATATCCAGCGAACGGAAGTACAGCGACTGTATCCCGGACTGTCTTTTGAAGGCTGGAGCGTTGACCGTCTCAGTCGTGTATGGCTGCTCATGAACAGGGACAGCACAGCGGAAGACCAGTATGTGGCTGCCATCGAAAATCTTTTCCTGGCGGCTGATATGAATGAGCTGGTGGCGCTTTACTCGGCGCTGCCGCTGCTGGACTACCCGTCTCGCTGGAAAGCACGCTGTGCCGAAGGTATCCGCAGCAATATAGGAGATGTGCTTACGGCAATCATGTGCGATAATCCCTATCCTGCCGCTTGTCTGGATGAGCCCGCCTGGAACCAGTTGGTAATGAAAGCCTTTTTTACAGACAAACCTGTTGACCGTATTTACCGGCTTGACCAGAGAGCTAATGCGGAACTGGCAAAAATATTGTCGGACTATGCGCATGAGCGCTGGGCAGCAGGGCGTCGTATGAATCCCCAGTTGTGGCGATGCGTGGCAAAATTTATTGATGAAAAGAATTTTGCAGATATACAGCGCATCGGCAGCAGCAGCGACCTTCTGGAACGTGAAGCGGCAGCGCTGGCTTGTAACGACAGTCATTATCCTCCTGCAAAAGAATGGCTGAGCAGGCATGCGGAATTGAAAACCGCGATAGATAACAGGACGTTAAGCTGGTCAACTATTGCCGCAGGCAGGGCGGTGACAGGTTAAATTGTATCTTTAATGATCAAATTTTTTAAAAGAACGAATATGTGTTGCAGTCATAACATTACGGAAAAAGATATTCAACCGGGTAGGCAGGATAGCAGTTATCTCGAAAAGATAAAGGGAATGCAGTTTTTTGATCCTCATGTGCACATGACATCGCGTACCACCGATGACTACCAGGCAATGGCAGATGCGGGAGTTGTTGCGCTGATAGAGCCTGCATTCTGGCTGGGGCAGCCACGTACAGGCGTGGACACTTTCAGGGATTATTACAGCAGCCTGATCGGTTGGGAGCGCTTCCGTTCTTCCCAGTTTGGCATCAAACATTATTGTACTATCGGGTTGAATTCCCGCGAAGCCAATAACGAGGCGCTGGCAGAGCAGGTGATGGAGCTGCTGCCCCTTTTCATTTACAAAGAAGGTGTAGTAGGGGTGGGGGAAATTGGTTTTGACGACCAGACCGCTGCCGAAGAAAAATATTACCGCCTGCAGCTGGAGCTGGCAAAGGAAGCCGGTTTGCCTGTGCAGATACATACGCCCCACCGCGACAAAAAGCGGGGCACCACCAGGAGCATGGATATCGCTACAGAGCAGGGGCTTGACCCGTATATGGTGATCGTGGATCATAATAATGAAGAAACGGTGAAGGAAGTGCTTGACCGGGGATTCTGGGCTGCATTCACCATATATCCTTTCACTAAAATGGGCAACGAGCGTATGGCGGAGATCGTGAAGCAATACGGTACAGAACGTATCATGGTGAACTCTGCTGCCGACTGGGGCATCAGCGATCCGCTGGCTGTACCCAAGACTGCTGCATTGATGAAAGCTAAAGGCATCTCTGATGCAGATATCCGTATGGTGACCTATCAGAATGCTATTACAGCATTCGGACAGAGCGGGCAGATCAACGAAGCGGATTTTGCAGCAGTAAAAGAAATAGACCAGAGCCGGAAGTTCAGCGGTAATACCGTATTGAGAGGGGGGCAGCAGCCAAGGATTGATAAAAATTCTGTCATCATCCAATAACCAGCCTTATTGTGCATAAGACTGTTGCATTGCTGCGGCTGATGCGCCCGGCAAATATTATTACTGCTGTTTCAGATATACTGGCAGGCATTGCCATTTCAGGCTATTTCAGCGGAGCATATTCCTTATATCCCATACTGCTTTTAGTGATAGCTACTATCGGCCTGTATGGCGGAGGAGTGGTATTCAACGATGTATTTGATGCAGATCTGGATAGTATTGAAAGACCGGAAAGACCGATACCCAGCGGTATTGTTGCTAAAAATGAAGCAGCGATACTAGGTGCTGTTTTACTTCTCGCTGCCATTGTGGCTGCAGCGTTTGTTCATGCCGGCTTTTTAACGGTATCTGTGTTGCTGGCCGTTGCCACTGCGGCAGCTTCGCTTATATATGACCGTTGGGGTAAGCATCATGCGTTGTTCGGTCCTTTGAATATGGGACTCTGCCGGGGGCTGAATTTGATACTTGGCGTCAGCATTGTTCCGGCAGCAGTGCCGCAGCTTTGGTATCTTGGTTTTGTTCCCATTATTTATATTGCTGCCATCACTATGATCAGCAGGGGAGAAGTGCATGGAGGAAAAAGATCCACACTGTACGGAGCGGTATTACTTTATGCTATTGTCGCAGGCGCTATTTTGAGTATTGCAATAGTACATGGCAAATGGCTGTTGGCATTGCTTTGTATTGTTTTATTCCTTACCATGATCCTTCCGCCATTGTTCAGGGCTGTCCGGCAGCCGGTTGGTCCCAGGATAGGCAAAGCGGTAAAAGCGGGCGTGATAGGGCTTATTTTAATGAATGCTTCCTGGGCTGCAGCCTTTGGCTTCCCATACATTGCATTAATAATCATACTCTTGTTACCACTTTCTCTATTATTGGCTAAACTTTTTGCAGTAACCTGATCTGCATGTTTTGGCAATAGCTTAATTTTAGGATTTATTTTTCATGATCATCTAATTTATATTCAGATAAAGCGCAATGGATCATATAAAGCAAAGGTTTAGTGTTCAGTTTGGATATGATGTTTTTTTCACGCACAACCTGTTCCACCCGGCCAATCCTGTTTTCCGCGATTTCCTGCACTCGGTGAGTGCAGGAACTGCACAAAAGATATTCTTTGTTATTGATAAAGGAGTATCAGATTGTCATCCCCGCCTTGTGGAGGATATCAGGTATTATTTTGCATCCGGCATCCCTATCAGGCTGGTGGAGCATATACTTGTTGTACCAGGTGGAGAACAATCTAAAAATACTACAGCGTATCTGGACCAGATCGTAGATGCCGTTAATATATATGGTATAGACCGGCATTCCTACATCGCAGCTATCGGTGGCGGTGCAGTGCTTGACCTGGTGGGCTATGCATCTGCCATATCACACAGGGGCATCCGGCATATCCGTATACCCACTACCGTGCTTTCCCAGAATGACTCAGGAGTGGGTGTAAAGAACGGCATCAATTACAAAGGCAAGAAAAATTTCCTGGGCACATTTGTGCCGCCGGTTGCCGTTTTCAGTGATTTCTCTTTTCTTACCACCCTCTCTGATGGCGATTGGCGATCAGGTATGTCGGAAGCGGTGAAAGTGGCGCTCATAAGAGATAAGACTTTTTTTGACTGGCTTGTGCAAAACAGCCATGCGCTGGCTGCAAGGGATATGGCGACTATGGAATACCTGATCAAGCGCTGCGCACAACTGCACATGGAGCATATCGCGGGCGGAGATCCTTTCGAAATGGGCTCTTCAAGACCATTGGATTTCGGTCATTGGAGCGCTCATAAAGTGGAACAACTGTCTGATTTTGCCATACGTCACGGTGAAGCGGTGGCTATGGGTATCGCGCTGGATACCGCTTATTCTTTTGTATCGGGCCGCATTGGCGAAAGCGATGCACGGTTGATCGTGGATCTGCTGCAAAAGCTTGGCTTTGCCGTTACACATCCTTTGATGATGGTAGATGATGAAAGCAGCGCGGTGCTGAAAGGCCTGCATGAATTCAGGGAGCATCTTGGCGGAAGACTCACTATAATGCTGCTGACCGCTATCGGTAAAGGAGAAGAAGTGCACGAGCTGGATATTGCATTGCTGAAGAATGCTGCTGCATGGCTCAAAACAACAGCTTAAAAAATATTTTATGGAAACTCCTCACGGACATCTTACTTATTGCACCAATATACTTCCGGGCGAGACCTGGGCTGATCATTTTGCCCGGTTGCGGGAGTATATACCTGTTATCAGGCAGGAGGTTGCCCCGGGCAAAGCGTTTGGTATAGGACTGAGGCTCTCTGATGTTGCAAGCAGGGAACTGGCTGCGGGTACAAACCTTGCCGACTTTCGTCAATGGCTAACCGAAAACAAAGCTTATGTGTTTACCATGAACGGCTTTCCCTACGGGAGTTTTCATCGCACCAAGGTGAAGGACTATGTCCATGCTCCCGACTGGCTGAGCAGGGACAGGGTACAATATACTATACGCCTGGCCGGGATATTATCGGAATTATTGTCTGCGGGAATGGAGGGCGGTATATCCACTTCGCCATTATCCTATCGCTTCTGGCACAACCAGCAGCACCTGGAACCGGTATTCAGGCAGGCTACTCGGAATATTCTCGATGTGCTGGATATGCTTATACAGATCAGGCAGTCTACCGGTAAATTGATCCATATTGATATAGAGCCGGAACCGGATGGCCTGCTTGGCGATGGAACGGAATTTCTTAACTGGTATCTTGATTATCTCCTTCCGGAGGGAATATCTTTTGTCTGTCAGAAATTTGGATGCACCAAAGAGGAAGCCGAATCGCATATTAAAACACACATACAGTTGTGCTATGATGTTTGTCATTTTGCGGTATGTTATGAAGACCATGCAGCAATGATAAAAAAATTCCGGTCGCATGGGATCCGCACCGGAAAGATACAGATCAGCGCAGCATTAAAAGCAGGGATGGCAGCAGATATTGCAGACCGCGAGCCGGTGCTCGATGCTTTCCGCCAGTTCAATGAATCTACTTACCTGCACCAGGTGGTTGCAAAGTATGCCAATGGAGAATTAAAGCGATATGCCGATATGCCGGATGCGCTTGCAGATGCTGACAACCCGCAGGTGCGGGAATGGAGAGCGCATTATCATGTGCCGATCTTTATTGAAAACTATGGTATACTGGATGCCACACGACAGGATATAGAAAAAGTACTGCAGATCCATTGCGCGAACCCTTTTACCCGGTATTTAGAGATAGAAACCTATACTTGGGAAGTGCTGCCCCAGGATATACGCCTGCCGCTGGCAGACTCTATCATCAGAGAAATGCAATGGGTAACCGGTCTGCTGGCAACTCATGACTGATGACTCATCCGAATACGAATGTATATGCATAAAACAGTAGTGATAGATATTGTAGGATTATCTTCTTCCTTGATCGGAGAACATACACCTTTTATCCGGGAATATATTTCCACCCGGCATCTTCGCACTATACAGCCTATGCTGCCGGCAGTGACCACATCGGTGCAGTCTTCTTATCTTACCGGGAAATGGCCCGCTGAGCATGGCATAGTGGGGAATGGCTGGTATGACCGTACTGACTGCGAGGTGAAATTCTGGAAGCAGTCCAATAAGCTGGTATCCGCAGAAAAAATATGGGAGCGCGCCCGGCAGCTTGATCCTTCTTTTACCACCTCGCAAATGTTCTGGTGGTACAATATGTATTCCAGTGCCGACTATTCTGCCACACCACGCCCCAACTACCTTGCAGATGGTCGTAAGATCCCCGACTGCTATACACGCCCTGCAGGGTTGAGAGATGAGCTGCAAGCAACGCTGGGGCAGTTCCCGCTGTTCAAATTCTGGGGTCCCGGCGCTGATATTACTTCCACCCGGTGGATAGCCGACGCAGCAATCCATACCGATAAAAAATATGATCCGCGGCTCACATTAATATACCTGCCCCATCTTGATTACTGCCTGCAGAAATTCGGGAATGATTTTTCCAGGATCGGGAAAGACCTTTCCGAAATTGATGCGGTGGTAAAACAACTCGTCACTCATTATACTGCAGCAGGAGCACGTATCATTATGCTTTCTGAATATGGTATTGTGCCGGTGTCTCAGCCTGTTCATATCAACCGGTTGCTGAGGCAACATGATCTCCTGGGAATAAGAGTTGAAAGAGGACTGGAACTGCTTGATGCCGCCGCTTCAAAAGCATTTGCAGTCGCCGATCACCAGGTAGCGCATATTTATATAAATGATCATACGGTCGGAGAAAAAGTAAGATCAATTGTGTCCCACCTGCCGGGAGTAGCATTGGTGCTCGACCGGGAAGGACAGCAAAAATATCATATTGATCATGAAAGAGCGGGGGATCTTGTGCTGGTAGCAGACAGCAATAGCTGGTTCACCTATTACTTCTGGCCGGACGATGCAGTAGCTCCCGATTATGCGAGAGTGGTGGATATACATAAGAAGCCGGGGTATGATCCCGTGGAATTATTCATGACCTCCAAAGCAAGGGCAGGGTATAAGCTGCTGCGGAAAAAGCTGGGGTTCCGGTATGTAATGGATGTGATCCCGCTCGACGCCACGCTGGTAAAAGGCTCCCATGGCAGTGTGCTTGTTCCTGAAACGTATCATCCTGTATTGATAACAGACAATGTGGTGGATAAAACAGACATCACTGCCGTCGATGTATATGATGTGATATGGGATCATATAGCAAAGTAATCAGGGCTCATTGAATTACAGCGTGGCTCTATTCAGCAGCATCTAATTTTGGTTTGCTGCTTTCAGGCTGTCTTTCATTGCTTTTGCTTCCTGTTTGACCTTTTTACGGAAAAATCCCCTGAGCAGGAAATTATGTTGCACGGCTTCCAGGTCTTCATCAAGCTTTTTGCTGCTGCTGTTTAAGTATTGCAGTACCGACCGGAGATCGGCAGCGGCTTTCTCATCATTGAGTAAAACTCCTGCGGGTCCATTGGTGGTATTGAGCCTGGTGGCAGCTTCTTTTAAGTTGCCGGTGGCTTCAGCAGAGTTGGTGGACGCAAGCGTTAGTTGCAGGATAACATTTTTCAGCGCAGGTATTATTGTAGTATCGGCTACAATATCGCCAGCAAATGTACCGGGTTGCTGCAGCTTCTCTGTATATGCGGAGAGGTTGCCGGTAAGCGCTTTACTACGCTGTGCTGCTGTCTTGAGATTAGCTAGCACAGATGAAAGTTCGGTATACAATTGCTTATCGGTAAGTAAAGCACCGAGGGCGCCTTCGCCATTGGCAAGCCGCTGGCTGACTATTTTGATATCACGGGTAATATCATTAAGGTTCCTGTTATTTTGCTGCAATGTTGCCAGCATTTCGTCTGAACTGGTGCTTTCTTTCACGGCAAGGTTTTCTCCTCCTTCAATGTGCGGTGCAGACGGTGTGCCTCCCTGCAGCACAATGATCTTATTCCCTATTAATCCATCGGAGCTGATAGTAGCCTTTGCATCCGTGCGAATGAATTCCTGCGCTTTCTGCTGAATATGCATGGTTACTTTCACCTGCGACAGATTATGGAAAGCAATATGCTTTACAATGCCCACCTTTACGCCGGAAAACCATACATTGTTACCCTGCTGTAAACCATCCACATCATTAAAAATAGCGGTGACCTCAATGGTTTTTACAAATGCGTTCTGCTGGCCGCCCAGCGTGAACACGCCCAGCACGAATATGACGAGCCCGATGGTGACAAATATCCCCACCAGTATTCCCCTTTTATTTTTTTGTGTTTCCATTACTTAATAAAATTATAGTCATAAAAACTGTTGATCCTTTCGTCATTGGTGTTAAAGACTTCATCAAAGCTTCCTACCCTTGCAAACCGGCCATCCAGCAGCAATGCAACCCTGTCGCCGGTAGCGCTTGCGCAGGTGAGATCGTGCGTGATGATTATGGAAGAAGTATTATACCGTTCCTGCACTTCGTTGATCAGGCTGTTGATCTCTACACTTGTTACCGGGTCAAGCCCTGCTGTAGGCTCATCATACAACATGATCTTAGGTCGCATGATCAATGTCCTGGCGATGCCTATTCTTTTGCGTTGGCCCCCTGATAATTCAGCAGGATATTGATCAATCGTTTGTTGTAGTCCAACATCTTCCAGTACTTCTTTTACCGCACTATTTATTTCTTCTTTACTCAACTGGCGGGAATTGCGCAGCAAGGGGAATTCCAGGTTTTCTCTCACCGTCATACTATCGTAGAGGGCGCTGCTTTGGAAAGAAAAGCCGATTTTAAGCCGGAGCTGCAGGAGCGCTTTGTCATCGAGATGAGCAATGTTTTCGCCCAGGACCATTACGGTTCCGGCGTCAGGTTTTAACAACCCGACAATGATTTTGATCAGCACCGATTTTCCGGTCCCTGATCTGCCGAGCACTACCAGGTTCTCTCCCCTGTAGAGATCAAGATCCACTCCGCGCAGCACATGATTATTGCCGAAGGATTTTTCCAGTCCCCTGATGGAAATGATTATTTCTTCACTGACGGCAGTAGTATGTTTCTTGTGCATATATTTTATCTGAACCAGTTGGTGATCTGAACAATAATTATTTCTTCAATAAATACCGTAAACATAGAAGCTACCACAGCCGCATTCGCCGCCCGGCCTACTCCCAATGTGCCCTGACTGGCGTTGTATCCCTGGTATGTTCCTATTATCCCTATGCTAAACCCAAAAATGAAGGTTTTGATAAGAGAAGAAAACATGTCAAGGAATGTTATTTTTTCCAGGGCTTTTATAAAAAAAGTGGTAAAGCTGGTATGCTCGTTGGCGAGTATATTGAGGTACGCGCCCAGCATGCTGATAAAGCCCATATAAAACATAAGCACAGGCAACATGAGCGTGGTAGCCAGTACCCTACTTACTACCAGGAACTTGAACGGATTGGTAGCGGATACTTCCATGGCATCTATCTGCTCGGTCACCCTCATTGACCCCAGTTCGGCGCCTATATTCGATCCTACCTTGCCGGCAGCAATAAGCGCCGTTACCAACGGCGCTAATGCCCTGAAAATTGCAATGGCCACCAGGGAGGGTAACCAGGAAGTGGCGCCAAATTCGGCCAGCGACGGACGGGATTGCTTGGTAAATACAATACCTACTACAAAACTGGTGACGGAAATCAGCGGCAGTGATCTGTAGCCAACATAATAACATTGTCGGATGATCTCCTTCCACTCGAAAGGAGGCGTCAATTCTCTGAAAAATTTTCCAATGAACTGTAACAGTTCGAATACGCCCCCAAAAAAGTTATCCAGCGTTCGTGAAATAACGTATGTGCGGGTTTTTGATTTCATGCGTAAGATTAAGTGTGCAATATATTAAGTTAATCGTGAGCAGTCAGACGATAAAACGAGAGACGCTCAGGTCTTACGTTTCACTTCTCACGAACGTGTGCGGCATATTAGTCTTAACATGACACCAGCGATAATATATAAATAATTCTGCCATAAAATTTAAAGCAGATAAAAGAAGGTGGCGTAGATTTTTTTCCCCGGTTTACGGGCAGCAGCAGAAAGAATGCTACCCGTTTTTTATTTCAATCCACACCGGGGCATGATCGCTTGTCTTTTCCCAGCCGCGTACATGCCGATCCACACCACCTGCTGCCAGGAGGGACAGGGCTGCCGGATTTAAAAGAAAATGATCAATCCTCAGCCCGGCATTTCTTCCATAGGCATTGCGGAAATAATCCCAGAAGGTATAGATGGTTTGCTGCGGGTACAGATAACGCAGTGCATCTGTCCATCCGTTGCCTGTAAGTTGCCTGAATGCTTCTTTTACTTCTGTGCGGAACAGCGCATCATCTACCCACCGTTCGGGTTTGTACACATCTTCGTCAGCGGGAATTATATTATAATCCCCTGCAAGCACCACAGGCTTATTCATATTTACCAGTGCTTTTGCGTGTATCTGAAAGCGCTCTAACCACGCTAATTTATAATCGAATTTTGGCCCCGGCGCAGGGTTCCCGTTGGGCAGGTAAAGACTTCCGATCACAATACTCCCGGCATCGGCTTCGATGTACCGGCTGTGGGTGTCTTCGGGATCGCCGGGCAACACACGCCTGATCTCCTGCGGCTTTTCCTGCCGTGATAAAATAGCCACGCCATTCCAGCTTTTTTGCCCGTGCCAGATAGACTGATAGCCTGCGCTGAGAATGGCCTCCTCCGGGAATTTTTCTCCGGGTGCTTTTAATTCCTGAAGGCACACTATATCCGGAGCTGCCTCACTCAGCCAGCGAAGCAATACCGGGAGCCTTGCATTGATGCTGTTTACATTGTAAGTGGCTATTTTCATGTACTTGAATAAGTATTTTCTTTGAAGATTGTCGTGTTTTTATTACAAGATAATAGATAAGATACTATTTTCTTTTCTTTTTGTATATTGTTCCTTTGTAGCGCAATCCATCATCCTCCTTTCTCAAAGCCAGGCCTATTGTCTCATCGTATCATAAACCTTAAAACTTCTCCTGTGAAAGAATTATACTTCAGGCAGATATTGAAGTTTCAGAGAACGAGGATAAAAATTATTTTATCTCCGCATGAAGCCAGGATAACTTCTGTAATCTATCATTTTCCGGATCCCTGCCGTTCTGATGGTGTATGGAAGGTAAATACCCAGATACTCGATCTTGCGTATGACCACGACAGGGAAAAGCTTCATATGCTTATCACTGACAGTCAGCCCGGTACTAAAACAGAATTTACGCTTGCTGTTTCAGATGCAGCGAGAGCAAAACATACACGCAACGGAGTACCGGGGCGAAAGCGGCATATAGAGCCAATATCAATATCCAATAAAGTGCTGATCCGGAATATCCGGATGTTCTGGGATATGCAATAGTATTTTATCTATTGACCTGCATGCTGAAGCTGACATGTTGCATATCTTTTATTGCTCGTAAGGAAGCATTCGCCTGACTTCTTTATCACATTGCATCCGGAATACTTTTAGCTCTTCAGTCATTTGTTGTATCAGCTCCGCGGGAATATTTTCTCCATACAGGTTTTTGATTTCCTGATGTTTTGCACGGATAAGCAGCAATTCAAGATGGGCATGTTTCACCATTAGGATGCGCGAATTCATCTTCTCATGTTTTAAGTAAAAGAATAGTATCCGGGTAGGCTCTGCTGAAGATATGGGATCAGGCTTCAAAATAGATAATTATTGCTGAATTAGAACAGGCGTAAGAAAATATTTTAGCCATATCAATACTGCTAATATTTTTTATGTAATAAAATAAGGGGGAAACTATTATAAGGTAAGTATTACAAGTTTCAGGTTTCAGGTCCGGGAATGCCTGATACCTGGCACTTGTGAGGACTCTGTTCATTTTTTGTTTTATATTTATGCTCTTCTACTGTTTCATCATCAAAACTACCTGCAATGAAAAAGATACTTAAAATCCTGGGCTATGTATTCCTGGGTATTATAGTGCTTGTCTCGGGATTATTGTTATATGTCAAGGCTGCACTGCCTAACGTAGGAACTGCGCCTGACATTAAAATTTCATATACACCGGAAAAGGTAGAGAGAGGAAGATATCTTGCAAATTGTGTCACCGTTTGTACCGATTGCCATTCTACCCGCGACTGGACAAAATTTGCCGGGCCGTTAGTGGAAGGAACGCTTGGAAAAGGTGGGGAGCGGTTTGACCAGAAAGCAGGTTTTCCAGGTGTTTATTATTCAAAAAATATTACTCCTTTTGGCATCAGCCGTTATAGCGATGGAGAGCTTTTTCGCCTGATCACCACAGGCGTTACCAGGGAAGGGCGGGCAATGTTTCCTGTAATGCCTTATGCTCATTACGGAAAAATGGATAAAGAGGATATTGAATCTATTATTGCCTATATCCGTTCTTTTAAGCCTGTTGAAAGTAAGATACCAGAATCTGTTTCGGATTTCCCTATGAATTTTATCCTGAACACCATACCTGTAAAGGCAGACCCACAGCAGAAACCTCCTGTGTCTGACGAGTTGGGGTATGGGCGATATCTTGTAAATGCCGCTTCCTGTATTGAGTGTCATACTCCCGTGGATAAAGGCCAGATCATCGAAAAGCTTGCTTTCGGTGGGGGGCGTGAATTTGCTATGCCAGATGGCTCCATTGTCCGCTCGGCAAATATAACCCCTGACCCGGCTACGGGTATCGGGTCCTGGACGGAAGAAATGTTCGTAAAAAAATTCACTTCTTTCGCAGATTCATCATATCAGCCGCCAACAGTTAAAGCCGGTGAATTTAATACTATTATGCCCTGGAATATGTATGGGAGAATGACAGAAAGGGACCTGTCGGCTATTTATAAATATTTGAAAAGCCTGCAGCCGGTCAAAAATAAAGTAGAGAAATTTACTGTTTCAGCTGTACAATATTAAGTATGGTTACAGGAGGGGTGAACTGCTGCTGGTCTTCCGGCTGCCGGTATATCCTGTCTGCTGTTCCCATGCCTTCCACCACTTTGCCGAAAGCCGCATACCCGGCTCCGTCAGGGTTGTTTTGACCGCCATAGTCGAAACCGGGTTCATCTTCAACACAAATAAAAAATTCAGAAGTAGCTGATCCGGGCTCATTCCTTGCCATGGAGATGGTGCCCCTGGTGTGCAGTATCCCGCTCTGGCTGGTGGGCTCGTGGGGTATCTGTTTAAATTTCTTTTTTATCCTGGGATCGGATTGCCAGATACCGCCCTGTATAAGATAGGAGTGGAGTGCGCCTGTAACCTGGTTGTCATTACGCAATACCCGATAGAAGGAACAGTTCTTAAAATATCCCGAATCAATATTCCGCAGAAAAGCGGATACAGTAGCCGGAGCTTTTTTGGGGAATAATTCTACTTTGATGTTCCCGAATTTCGTTTCAATTACCACTACCGGGTTGTCATAATTTTTCTGAGAGGCGCAACCCGGCAATACTCCCAATATAACTACCGTAGCAATAGGGCACCATGCAAAAAATCTTTTTCCGGCTTTATTAAAATTATTTATGAACGATAACATACCGGTTGTCTTTATTTTTTATCAGGCAATGATAAACTCTTTTACCTAATGTGATCAACTTAACAAGCTGTGAGGATCTCACATTTATCATCTGCCGTTTCACGTTTGACATAGCACTATGTTAATAATATTGCAGCTTTACTGCTGATCAGCCACTTCTTTTATCCATGCCTGGTATTTTGACTGCAGCCGTTTTACGATATCAGGATGTTTAACAGCTTCGTTGCTATGTTCCGTACTATCTGCAGCCATATTCACCAGCATAAGCCCGTCGGCGGTCAGTTCAGTTTTGTCGGCTTCAAAAGGGCTGTGCAATAATTTCCAGTCACCCTCGCGGACAGCCCATTGGGGATTTGTTTTAGCGCCCTGGCTTTGCCAGTAAAACTCATTATGAGGGCTTGTTGCTGCCGCGGATTCAATGACTGGTTTCAGGCTCCTGCCGTCAAACTTTCGGTTTGGCAGCGGGATATTGCAATAAGCCGCCAGCGTGGGAAACCAGTCTATATTGGCGCCAAACTGGTCTCTTACTTGGTCTTTGGGTATATGTCCCGGCCAACTGATGATAGCCGGAACCCTTACCCCACCTTCAAATAAGCTGAATTTTGAGCCACGCAGTTTGCCGGCCGAGCCGCCGCCTCCAAAAGTCCTTTCTTCCGTGGAAAATCCCTGGTCTGACTGGAAAACGACAATGGTATTATCCGTTAAGCCCAGTTCGTCAAGCTTATTTAAAATCAATCCTATTTTCTCGTCCATGGTTGATATAAATGCTGCGTACATCTTTCGAGGCGAAGGAAGATCCTTATAATAATCCAGCCATTTCTTTTCCCCCTGTAAAGGATAATGAGGGATATTAATGGCAAAGTATAAAAAGAAAGGATCGTTCTTATTTTCGGCGAGGAATGCATTAGTCTCTTCCACCATTAAGTCGCCAAAAAATTTTCCGGGCTCCCATATTTCTTTTCCATTGCGCCAGAGGTCGTGGCGGTTGGGGCCATTCCAGTAGAAGTAGTGAGAGTAATTATCAATGCAGCCTCCCATAAACCCGAACGAATAACCGAAGCCCTGTGCATTAGGCATTGTTTCGGGAGTATATCCTACATGCCACTTACCGATATGTGCGGTTTTGTAACCTGCGGAGGCAAAAAGCTCAGCTATGGTAAGCTGATCTCCCGGCATTCCGGCATCGCCTTCTTTTGATGAAGCCATATTGGGAAGTCCTGCTCTTTGCGGGTAGCGCCCCGTGAGCAATGATGCACGGGAAGGCGAGCATATAGGCGAGGCGGAATAGAAATGAGAGAACCGTACACCATTGCGGGCAAGCTTGTCAAGATGAGGTGTCATCAGGTCTTTTGAGCCGTAAATATTGAGATCGGCTGCTCCCTGGTCGTCGGAATAAATGATAATAACGTTAGGGCGCTTTGCCGGTACCTGAGCATGCGAAAGACTTTGCAACAGGCAAAATGCAACTAATGGGATTAAATTTTTTTTATGCATAGCTTTTAATTGTAAGGCCGGATATACCGCTTGTCCTGCCTGTGCCGGCATTTGCCAAAGATAATCATGATTAAAATAATATATACAGGCTAGGAGGTATGAAATGTGAGAGGTGAGATTAGCTTTCACATCTCACGTTTTTCGTCTCACATTTCACGTTTGACATGACACTAAATTGCCTGTAATTGTATCTTCCCTCATTTTAAATATATTTACGATAAACTTTTAATGTACGGTATGACAATTTTCCGCTTTACCAATATAATATTCAGCCTGGCGCTCGCATGCATTGTATCTGACAGCTTATCGCAAACAACAGCCGGCAGGCGCCCCTCACCGCTTATAGAAGCCACCCCGGTCTCGCAGGGCATGTCGGCGGCAAGGCTTGCCAGAATAGATGATATGCTTAAAGATGCAGTGACACAAAATAAGCTTCCCGGTATTATAGCGCTGATAGCAAGAAACGGGAAAATTGTTTTTTACAAGGCTTATGGCATGGCCGATAATGCAACGGGTAAAGCGCTTAAGAAAGATGATATTTTCAGGATCGCCTCCCAGACCAAAGCCATAACAGCCACTGCGGTAATGATGCTTTGGGAAGAAGGAAAGTTTAAGCTGGATGATCCCATATCGAAATATATACCCGAATTTGGTGAAGCACAGCTCCTTGATACTTTTAATGAAAAGGATTCAAGCTATACTACCATACCTGCCAAACACCAGATCACTATCCGTCATTTGCTGACCCACACTTCCGGTATAGGATATGGCGCTATTGATGGTGATGACAGGTTCAGGAAGATTTATAAGAAAGCAGGTATCATAGACGCTTTTACAACGGAGCCCATCAGTATTGAAGAAAATATAAAAAAGCTGGCCAGGCTTCCCCTGCATCAGGAGCCCGGCGAAAACTGGACATATAGTGAAGGGCTGGACGTGCTGGGATATTTCATTGAAAAAATTTCGGGAATGCCTTTCGATAAATTTCTGCGCACCCGGCTATTTGATCCGTTGGGCATGAATGATACATGGTTTTACCTGCCGGATGCGAGTAAAAGCCGCCTGGTAAGCGTGCAGAAAAATACAGACGGTAAATGGGGAAGAGCTGAAGGCAGTTTCTTTGATGTTGATTATCCCATAAAGGGCGCTAAACAATTTTTCTCCGGCGGGGGAGGACTAAGCAGCACAGCAAAAGACTATGCAACTTTCCTGCAGATGTATGTCAACAATGGAACATTGAATGGTGTGAGGTTATTAAGCCGCAAAACTATTGAAGTGATCATGGCAAACCAGATTGGCGATATCCTGAAGGGTAACACTTCATACGGGCTGGCCTTTGGATTGGTCAATCAGAAAGGACAGGATGCCGGCGGAATAGGAAGCGCCGGTACCTTTGACTGGGGCGGTTATTTTAATACACAATACTTTGCCGATCCCAAAGAAAAGCTCATAGGGATCATTCTCAAACAAACACAGGGCAAGGTGGATGACGAAACCGGATGGAAATTCAGGCAGATGGCTGAAGCGGCGATAGATGATTGAGGGAGACCTGTTACAGGTTTCAGGTTGCAAGTTTCAAGTTTCAGGCTTGTAACTATATTTATACGACATGAGTTTATTTAAAAGATTATTTGGAAAATCGGGAGTGACACAACCGGGTGAACCTGTTTTTCCTGGTGAAAATTTTTCGATCCTTAAGTTAAATATGTCTGACGGACTGGCTTTGGCAACAGTTAATAAGGCGTATGAAAATTATCCTAATAAAAGTTTTTATCCATTTTTGGTTGGTATTGAACTTGAGATTCTGGACAAGAATGATAGTGGGCATCCGGTAGATACTGAGGCAGCAAGACTTAACCAGATACAAGATGAAATAGAAACCCTTTTAAGACAAAAGCATACGGTTCATTCAGTTGCACGGGTGACGCGTAACGGCACAAGAGACATACTCATCTACATTGACACGCCAAAGCTAATACGGGAAGAATTGAATACTTTCTTTGAGGCCATATTAAAAGAAAGGCAAGTAAATTTTTCCATTCAAAAGGATGCTTCATGGAGTGCTGTCGCTGGTTTTATTAACCTTTAATCAAATAGCTTTCCATATAAGTTTCAGGTTAGCGGCTCCCTGGCATGTTTGCTGTGTCTTACCACTTATCCCTTACCTCTTTCATCTTCTCCAATGCCCCTTCACCCACACCGATCTTCCGCGGTGCGTGTTCCAGTAGCCTGCCACCCAGGTATGACCCCGGTGGGGTGCTCTTACATAATGCGGGGCCACATATACATATCTCCCGCCGCGCCATACATATTCTTCCGGGATCCATACCGCACCTCTGAATGGCGGAGCAGACCGCATTACTACCGGCGGAGCAGGTCTTTCTGCAACATATATATGCGATTGCGAAGCGCAGGAGCTGAATGCTACGGCTATAGCAATGGCTGATAACGTGTAAAAGAAATTTGTTCGCATGGTATTCAGGTTTTGATCCGTTTGGTTTGACAACCCGTTTTCCCGATGGTTTATAGCAGTAACTGTTTTCCGGGATTTATATCTTTTCTTTAACAAGTGCTTTTCGGATACTATTACTTTTACACTCTTGAGCTTTGATGCGTATCTTTGCAAAAATTTTTTTATTATGAAAATGATCAAATATGTAATGATTGCCGGTATCGTAAGTCTTACAGCATGCGGCAGCGGAGATGAATCCTCAAAAAAGGCAGAGCAACCTTCAGAAGAACCTAAAACAGAAACTCCTGCGCAGGAACAGCCTGCTGCGGCAGCAACCGATGTAGCTGAGTTGGAGATAACGGGCAATGATATAATGAGGTATGATAAGACGGAGCTTCGTGCCAAAGCCGGTCAGAAGGTTAAGCTAACACTTCACCATGCCGGTAAACTGGCTAAGGAAGCTATGGGACATAATATTGTTATATTAAAACCAGGTACTGATATTGCAGCTTTTACAGCTAAGGCAATTGATGCAAAAGCTACCGATTATTTCCCTGAATCAGAAGCAGGAAATGTAATAGCGCACAGCAAACTGATTGGCGGTGGAGAAAGTACTACTATTGAATTTACAGCTCCTGCTGCAGGTACTTATCCTTTTATCTGTAGTTTCCCGGGCCACTCTGCTTTTATGAAAGGTGATTTTATTGTAGAGTAGGTGTCGGGTGAATGGTCGTCAGACGTGGAAGTCAAACGTGAAAAGTGACAGGTTAACCTGACAGCTGATACCCCAAAGCTATAAGTACTATATCAAACGTGAGAAGATAGGAGTGAAACTTTTCTTTCACTTTTGTCCTCTCACGTTTCACGTTTTACGTCTCACGTTTGATATAATAGTATAATATTAATACCTGTAATGCTCGGGCTTGTATGGACCTGCCTGCGGAATGCCAAGGTAAGCTGCCTGCACGTCGGTCAGCTCATCAAGCTCCACACCTATTTTTTTCAGGTGGAGGCGCGCTACCTTCTCGTCAAGATGCTTGGGGAGCACATACACTTTGTTTTCGTAATTTTTATGATTGTTCCAGAGCTCTATCTGGGCCAGCGTCTGGTTGGTGAATGAATTGCTCATCACAAAGCTGGGATGCCCTGTGGCGCAGCCAAGATTTACCAGCCTTCCTTCGGCAAGCAGTAAAATATCTTTTCCATCAATGGTGTACAGGTCAACCTGCGGCTTGATGGTATCCTTTGTATGCCCGTAGTTTTTATTCAGCCATGCTACATCAATTTCAATATCGAAGTGCCCGATATTACATACAATAGCCTTGTCCTTCATCAGCTTGAAATGTTCTCCGGAGATGAGGTCGCGGCAGCCGCTGGCAGTTACGATGATATCAGCTTCTTTTACGGCATCAATCATTTTCTTTACTTCATAGCCGTCCATAGCGGCCTGCAATGCACAGATCGGATCTATTTCCGTAACGATCACGCGGCAGCCTGCTCCTGCGAGGGAAGCTGCAGAACCTTTTCCCACATCGCCATAACCGCCTACAACGGCTATCTTGCCGGCAAGCATTACGTCTGTAGCACGGCGTATGGAGTCTACCAGGCTTTCTTTACAACCATATTTATTATCGAATTTTGATTTGGTAACGGAGTCGTTCACGTTGATAGCAGGGATAGGCAATGTGCCTTTCTGCATTCTTTCATACAGGCGGTGCACACCTGTAGTCGTTTCTTCGCTCAAACCTTTTACATGCTGTATCAGCTCAGGGTATTTATCAAAGACAATATTGGTGAGGTCGCCTCCGTCATCAAGGATCATGTTCAACGGGCGGTCGGGGCTGCCGAAAAATAATGTTTGTTCTATGCACCATTCGGCTTCTTCATTGGTCTGCCCTTTCCATGCATATACGCCTATGCCGGCTTCGGCAATGGCAGCGGCAGCGTGATCCTGTGTAGAGAAAATATTGCAGGAGCTCCATTTTACTTCTGCACCCAGTGCTATCAGTGTTTCTATCAGCACGGCTGTTTGGATGGTCATGTGCAGGCAACCGGCAATTCTTGCGCCCTTCAGAGGCTGCGATGCTCGGAATTCTTCCCGGAGAGCCATCAGTCCGGGCATTTCTGCCTCGGCAAGCCTGATCTCCTTACGTCCCCAGGTGGAAAGGCTGATATCCCTAACCTTATAGGGCAATGTAAAATCAATAGTAGATGTGGATGCTGCTGACATATTCAGATATTTTTTTGATTGTATACAATAAGGCGCAAAACTACAACGGTAGAACAGAATATCTGACATTATTTGAATATTTGGGATAAAAACATGTTTTTTTTATTTTTATAGGATAAACATACAGTCCGGGATGAAAAAAATGCTACAAAAAGAAAAAGTGCCTCTCCTGCCACCATTGCTTGACGAAAAGGACCTGGCGATACTGAAGCTGTTGCAGCAAAATGCCCGCATTACCGTCAGGGAAATATCCGACGCGATACATCTGAGCACCACACCCGTGCATGAAAGGATAAAACGGATGGAAGATGCAGGAGTGATAAAACAATATGCCACGCTCCTTGATCATTCCAAAGTAAAAAGAGGACTGATGGTGATATGCTATGTATCGCTCAGGCAGCACAATAAAACAGCCGGCGCTAAGTTTATAAAAGCCATTATGGAAATGGATGAAGTGATGGAGTGCTACAATATTTCCGGCGACTTTGATTTCATGCTGAAAGTATTGGTGGAGAATATGGACGCTTATTACGATTTTCATGTCAACAGGCTGAGCGAAGCGGAAAATATAGGGAATGTGCAGAGTGTTTTTGTGATGGGTATCGTTAAGCAGACGCATGTGCTGGTATGAGATGTGGCGAAGAGTGGTAAGAGATAAGTGGTAAGAAGTATCCGACTTATTACTAACCACTAACCACTTACCACAATAACATACAGCTATAATTTGCTTTACCATTCCTTTATTTATTTTTGCTGAACGGTCCAAATCAATACTATGTTAGACAATACCACTATTACCATTATCGCTGTTGTGATCATTATATGCTTTTTGGGCATTTATATTTTTGTATACAGGAGTGATGTAAAAGAGATAAAGAAAGCAGAAAAGCAACCGGCACTGGACAAAAGCCTGCAATTGCAGGCCCATGAGCGGCTTACCATACTTGCGGAGCGCCTTGCCCTGAAAAACCTGGTAGCAAGGATCGCCCCGGCAGGTATGACCGCCGACACATACCAGCGCCTGCTGGTAGAAACAATAAAACAGGAATATGATTATAATCTCTCCCAGCAGTTATATGTTTCACCCCAGGTATGGCAGGCAATAACCAACCTGAAAGAGCAGAATATTTTCATTATCCATCAACTGGCAAATACACTCCCGCAGGGAGCATCCGGGCCCGATCTTTGTAAGCGTATACTCGAATTGCTGGATGCGGATCCCAAGACTTCACTGCATACCGTGGTCATTGAAACGCTTCGTTTTGATGCCAAAAAGATAATGAGTGGCGCATAGCGCTGTGTCAAACGAGAAACGTGAGATATTCTTTCACCTTTATCTTCTCGCTTTTCACGATAATACACGGGCATAATTTGCCTGACTTAACAATAGTTGCCGGAATGACCGCCGTTCCGCCTTTCTATAAAAATTGTTAATAGAATTGCCGGGAAGGAATATAAAAAAATAATCACACTATTTTCACGTCCGGCAATGAACCGGCTGAGCGTATTCCAGTTTTTCGCAGGCGGATGGGGATACCCGCCTGTAGAAACCGCTACCGATCGGTGCCCGCCTGAATGACGCAGTCGGGCAGGTCTCACCGGCCGGAAAGTTGTGTACCGCGAAAATTGAAATACGCCCAACCAGCTAAAGTTCTGTAAGAGTCATTACATTTGTCGCACTTTACAATAACACTATAATATGAAGTTATTTTTCCTGCAGGTAGCTACAGATTCTCTCAATAAAGCAGTAGCAGCCCAACATGGTATACCGGAGCCGGGTACTAAGATCAGCCTTTGGGATCTTTTATTATCGGGCGGATGGATAATGGTGCCTCTTTTTTTGTTGCTGGTAATTGCGATCTTTTTTTTCTTTGAAAGGCTGATCGCTATACGCAATGCCGGGAAGGTGGATTATAATTTCATGAGTATTATCCGGGATCATATTGTAAACGGGAATGTAACCGCTGCCAGGTCGCTGGCGAAAAATACGTTTAACCCGGTCGCCAGGATCATTGATAAAGGATTGCAGCGTATCGGAAAACCAATAGATGCCATAGAAAAAAGCATGGAGAATGTAGGTAAACTTGAAGTATATAAAATGGAAAGAAACCTGAATGTGCTGTCTCTGATAGCAGGTATAGCGCCTATGTTTGGTTTCCTGGGCACTATAGTAGGGATGGTACAATTATTTTACGGGATATCTTCTACCGGCGAGTATACCTTAGGGACTATTGCCGGTGGTATTTATACCAAGATGGTCACTTCTGCCAGTGGTCTCATCATCGGGTTGCTGGCTTATGTAGGGTACAACTATCTGAATGCGCAGATAGATAAGAACGTGAACAGGATGGAAGCTGCAAGCGCTGAGTTTATTGATGTGCTGCAGGAACCCACCAGGTAAGGATAACGGAGTGGTATTTTGTGATCAACACTTTTAACTGACAAATGTGAATATCAGGAAAAGACTAAGAGACCATGCAGAAGTGCATACCGGAGCGCTGAACGACATATTGTTCATACTGTTGTTGTTCTTCCTCATCGTGTCTACACTTGCCAATCCCAATGTAATAAAAGTTTCCGCTCCCAAAGGAAAGAGCGATACCAAGGCCAAGCAAACCGTTGTGGTGTCTATTGATAAGAATAACCAGGTATATATAGGACAAAAGAAGACAACCCTGAATGACCTCGAAAAAGAATTACAGGCGGTGCTTTCAAAAGAAAACGAAAAGCCTTCTGTTGTAGTGAATGCTGATACAGCGGGCCATTGGGGCGATGTATATAAAGTATTGCAGACGGCAAAAAAATTAGGAGCTACGGCAGTGGCTTCTGTAGATGCCAATTGAGGGGGAGACAGGCAGTGGTAAGGGGAGGGGTGAATGGTCAAACGTGAGAAGTGAAATGTGAGACAACCTGAACCTGTAACCTGAAGTGGTAAGCCCGGCTCATACCTGATAGCTAATAGCTGAAACCTGATACCTTTTCAACTACGTCTTTGCCAATAGAAATACTTCCCCGCTTGCAGGCAAAAGATCATCGGTCCTGTTTGCAAAATAATATTGTTCCATATCTTTTGTTGATATTGTTTTTATTGCTTTAAAGCCTGCTTCGGTAGCTAAGGCTGATATTTCATCGGGCGAAAAAAAACTTACAAACGGAGTGCCGGCTTCACGGGCGCCCTTTTCCCCTATCTCCTGCATTGGTCTGTCTTCTTCATCAAGCAATGCCATGGGTAAATAAAATGTCATGGCTAATGTTGAGCCCGGCGCCAGTGCGGCCGCCTGATGTAATATAGCAATATTGGCTTCCCTGGAAAGATACAGGCTGACGCCGGTGCAGGCGACGACAGAAGGTTTATTAATATCAAATCCTGCTTTTAGCAGTTGCTCCCACCATGAGGAGGTATTGAAATCTACAGGTACAAAATGTAAATATCCCGGGATGCCAAAGCCAAGAGCTGTCAATCGCTGCGTTTTCCACTCCAGGGTATCCGGCTGGTCTATCTCATATACCTGTATCCCCGAGGCAATATCCGGTCTGCGTTGTGCAAATGTATCAAGCCCTGCGCCCAGGATAACATACTGGCTGATCCCCTGCCGGCTTTGTTCAATGATAAGATCCTCTATAAAACGGGCACGTGCTACAATAGAAGCGCGAAGCCGTTTGGTGAACTTCATATCAGGTCGTTGCTGCCAGCCATCAGCCGGGGCTGCCAGTGCAAGGCCAATTTCATCTTCGAGAATATGCGGCTTGGCATCCACCTGTACATGCAGGGCTCTCCACAGCGCTGTTCTTACTGCTGTATTGTCCGGCATTCTAACCTTGTTATTTTGTTCCATCGTACGCTCTTTACAGATCATATTAAAGTATTGTAAAACTCCCTGGCTTCTTCCGAAGCATTCCTGCAAATTTCCTTAACGGAAGTATAATAGCGCTGAAAGGAGCTTTCTGTAAGCTGCTCATGCTCCATTGCATCGAGCCAGGGCAATAGCTGTTCTGTAAGCCCCATTATGGATACAGAGGTCTTCATGTTATGGGCAGTTCGTTTTAATGTTGCAATATCTCCCTTCTGCCAGCATTGCTGTATATCTTTGAGATGTGCTGCAACCATTTCCAGGAATTGTGCTGTTACGGTCTTTTCATATTCATGGTCTCCCTGGCTGATCTCTTTCATGTATTGAAGGTCAATATAGCGGAAGACATTGTTGTGTTGACCGGTTAAGTTTGGCTGCACAGTCCGGGTTATATTGCGGTTGCCGGTAAACTGTGCCATCAGTTGTAGCAATTGTTCTTCTTTGATGGGCTTTGATATATATTCATTCATTCCGTAGCTCAGGCATTTTTCCCTTTCTCCCGGCATGGCATGCGCCGTCATGGCAATCACGGGTGTATCCAGTTTGAGCGTTTGCCTTATCACCTGCACGGCAGTATAGCCATCCATTTCAGGCATCTGGATATCCATCAGAATGATATTATAGGAATGTTGCTGCAGCCTGTCAATGGCTTCTTTACCGTTAGAGGAAATATCGAAGGATAACCCCCGGTTAGTAAACAAATGCCTTATCAGGTTCTGGTTGATCTCATTATCTTCCACCACCAATATCTTTATCCCATCCGGCGGCGGTTCAAACGGTATCTGTGGAGTCATATTATTCTTAGCAGGGGCATTAGCAGCGATTGTATAAGGAATTACTATTTCAAAAGTGGTTCCGGCTCCTGGGGCGCTTTCTACCTGTATCCTGCCATGTTGCAACTGCACAAGCTCATATACTATAGAGAGCCCGAGCCCGGTGCCGCCATACCTGCGGGTTACGGAAGCTTCAGCCTGTTGAAAACGTTCGAAAATTTTGCCCAACTGCTCTTTCGCTATCCCGATACCGGTATCTTTTACCGTGATGCCTGCACTGAGCCTGTTGCCTGTTATTCCTTTGTTTGTTATTTGTATATCAATGTTTCCTGAAGAAGTAAATTTTATGGCATTCCCTATAAGGTTCACAAGGATTTGTGTTAGCCTGGTTGCATCGCCTTCCAGGATATCAGGCACATCTTCACTCACAGTAGCGCATAGCCGTAGCTGCTTTTCATCTGCTTTTGGTTTGAACATTGTTGCCACCGAATGTACGAGCGCCCTGATGCTGAATGGCGTCGTTTCGATCCGCATCATACCTGCTTCTATTTTAGAGAGGTCCAGCACATCATTAACGATAGCCATCAGGCTTTCACCGGAGCGTTGGATAGTTTGCGCAAATTCTTTGGTCTGCCCGTCAATTGCTTTTGTTTGTAAAAGATTGGTAAAGCCGAGAATAGCATTCAGGGGTGTTCTTATTTCGTGGCTCATATTTGCCAGGAAATTTTCTTTTATTGCGGCTGCCTCTTTTGCTTTTTTTTCGGAAATATTCAGCCTTGCAATAAGCTGTTGCTGGCGGCGAAGCTCGTAAGTAACATAAGCAAAAGTGAAAAGCGACACAATAACTGCGATCACAGCTATAATAGAGCCAAGTATCCTTGCTCTCTGGCCATTGGCATCAGCTTCGTGGATAAGAGCAATTACTGTTAGCTGGTGCAGGGCGTCTATCTGGTTGCAAACTGTTCTTATAGAATCTGTAAGCTTTTTACCCAACTGTGTGTTGATCATTTTTTCTGCCTGTGTTTTACCGCGTATGCGGAAAGTGTCAAGCACTGCCCTGTTGTATGCTACTTTTGAGTTTACCTGCCTGTTGAGGTCGCCGAGTAAAGGCCGGATGCTTTTATCGTTGCCGAGGATGTCTAATTTTTTAAGAGATTCATTTACGCTGTTTATCTCTTCATACAGGTGCTCCGAATCCACTACAGACCCGCTGATGATCGCCCCTCTCAGCTTGCTTTCAAGGGTTATAATATTTGTCTGAAGCCTTTGCAGGTTGGTTTTAATCGCCAGGTCGCCCAGCACGGTTTCATTTCCCTGTATAAGCTTATTGATGCTCCTGTTGGAATTGAACTGGAGAAAAACAATTAGTAAGACAGCTATAATAAAAATAGCGAGTAACAGGTATCTGAAATAACGGTTCATGATAATGGAGAACGTAAATTACAATAATTAATGTAGTGTTCAGCGTGAAAAGTGAGACGATAAAGGTGAAAGGTGAGATGTGAAATGACCTCTCACCTTTGACTTCTCACGTCTCACCTCTCACGTTTGGTATAGCACTATGATTCGCGATGGTTGGAAGATTTGATATGCTGCCTGAAGACACCGGTCATCATAACAATATCGGCAATCACTAACAACCCCAGTGTGATGATCAGCTTATAACTGAAATGCCTGTCTATTACATCCAATAACCCGTAAGATAGTATTATGAGCAGTATTGTAAGAAAAACGAATAATATGATGTGTTTGATATTCATACCTGCCTGTTGAAACCCCGTCCTTCACTTTTCTGTTCAGTTGTAAAATTAAAAAGAACACTTTATAAAGGGGCTTCGTAAACGTTGAACAGGCATTAACTGTCGTTGAAAGTTCTCTTTTTATCACAATGCTGTACAAAGAAATCAGCATATTTATAAAATATTCATTCGCCGGTTCAACTGGGAGCGGTAAGCATCTGCCACCGGTACCGGTTTGCCATTAATAACAATTGACCCGTCGCGGATGGTATCTATTTTATGAAGAGCAACAATGTAAGAACGATGAACCCGGAGAAATTTATGTTCAGGCAGGCGTTCTTCAACAGTTTTTAATGTAGTATGGATGGCAAAAAATTTTTGCGGAGTATGCAGTTTTACATAATCTCCCATTGCCTCCGCAAAAAGGATATCATCTACGCTCAGCCTTTTCACAATATTGGAATCACGGATAAAAATAAACTCATCATCATTCATCTTCACCTCTTCCTTGTTGCTTTCAATAATTGTTCTTGCGCGGTCAATAGCCTGTATAAACCTGGAAGGTGTCACCGGCTTCACCAGGTAATCCGCAACATTGAGCTCAAATGCTTCTACCGCATATTCTTTCAGCGAGGTAGTAAAAATAATGACGGGGCGTTTACTGCCAAGATTTTTGGTCAGCTCCAGCCCGTTCATTCCCGGCATCTGGATATCAAGCAACAGGATATCTGCGGGGTGCTCCTGCAAAAAATTATAAGCGCTTATTGCACTGTCGGCATCTCCTGCAACCACAAGGTCCTTTACCTGGCCTGCCAGGTGCCTCATAGTGGTCCGGGCGATTTTGTTGTCATCCACAATCAATACCTTCATAGCATAAAGGTATAGAAACCGGAAATCAATGATAATATGAATGTTTTTTGCTGTTTTTTAGGTATTTTTTCATCTTAAATGGCTCCTTAGGAGGGAGTAGCATGTTTTATGCTGCATTATTCTCGTAAAATTACGATTGCTAAATATTTATTTTATCAGGTATGGGAAAATTACAAATCAAAAAATCCCCCACCGTTCACGATGTAGTGGTCATCGGTTCGGGAGCCGGAGGGGGAATGGCAGGCTATGTCCTGGCGCAGGCAGGTGTTAAAGTACTAATGCTTGAGGCTGGTCCTTATTTCGACCCGAGAAAAGATTCACATCAATTGAAGTGGCCCTGGCAGTCTCCCCGCCGCGGGGCAAGTACGGTGCGTGCGTTTGGCGACTTTGATGCGGCTTATGGCGGCTGGGAAATTGATGGTGAGCCTTACACGAGGAACAACAATACCGAATTCGACTGGTTTCGTTCCAGGATGCTCGGCGGCAAGACCAACCACTGGGGAAGAATTTCTCTTCGTATGGGTCCGGATGATTTTCAGCCCAAGGACGGTCTTACCGAAAGGTGGCCCTTTGGGTATGATGAGCTCAAGCCTTATTACGATAAGGTTGACAGGCTGATAGGCCTGTACGGTACTGTGGAAGGACTCGAGAACGAGCCCGACGGCATATTCATGACACCTCCAAAACCACGCCTCCCCGAATTGTTTATTAAGAAAGCCGGGGCTTCGGTGGGAGTCAAGGTGATTGCCGGAAGGGGCTCTGTAATGACGGAAGCGCTTCCTGACAATAAAGACAGGCAACCCTGTTTTTATTGCGGGCAATGCGGCAGAAGCTGTAAAGTGTATGGCGATTTTTCTGCTTCATCCTGTCTTGTGATCCCTGCAATTAAAACAGGAAATCTCGAGGTGATCACCAATGCAATGGTGCGGGAAATATTGACGGATAAGAACGGTCAGGCAACAGGAGTTTCCTACATCAATAAAGAAGATATGCAGGAATACCAGGTGAGCGCAAAAACGGTTATACTCGGCGCCAGCGCCTGTGAATCCGCCCGTATACTGCTCAACTCCAGATCATCTGCACATCCAAACGGATTGGCAAATAACAGCAATGTAGTGGGTAAATACCTGCATGATTCCACAGGCTCAAGCCTTGGGGGCTTCCTTCCTCAACTGCTGGACCGCAAGCGCTTCAATGAAGATGGCACGGGTAGCATTCATATCTATTCTCCCTGGTGGCTGGATAACAAGAAGCTGGATTTTCCCCGCGGATACCATATTGAATATGGCGGCGGTATGCGTATGCCTTCTTACGGCTTTGGCGGAGGTATGCACAGGATGAACGGGCTTGTACCGGGAAAGGACGGAAAAACCAAACAGGCGGGCGGTTTCGGCGCTTCTCTGAAGGATGACTACCGTCGTTTCTATGGCACTACGCTTGGCATGGCCGGCCGTGGTACTGCCATCGCAAGAAAAGAGAATTATTGTGAGATAGATCCTAATGTGGTAGACAAATATGGTATACCCGTGTTGCGCTTTAACTATACATGGAGCAACGAGGAAATAAAACAGGCTAAGCATATGCAGGAGACTTTCCAGGAGCTCTTCCACGCAATGGGAGGCATTGTTACTTCATCCCCTCACGGTGAGCATGACAATTGGGGGCTTGAAGCGCCGGGAAGGATCATTCACGAAGTGGGCACTATCCGCATGGGCGACGATCCTAAAAAATCTGCGCTCAACAAGTGGTGCCAGGCGCACGATTGTAAAAATCTCTTTGTGGTAGATGCCGCCCCGTTCGTACAACAGGGAGATAAAAATGCTACATGGACGATATTGGCATTATCGTGGCGCACGGCGGAATATATACTCGAACAAAGAAAAAAAGGAAACGTTTAACTAAGAAATATTCTTATTATGAACAGACGTGACTCACTCAAAGCGCTTGGGCTGACTGCCGTATCCACCGGCGTTTTGCTCAATGCCTGCAATACAAATGAAAATAAGACCGGCGCTGCTGCAGCAGCAGAAGAGCCGGGAATGAATGACGGGAGAGAACCTTTTGAGATCGAAAGAAATAAGAAGCTCAACGCGGAAAAGTTTTTTACCGAGCATGAAATGGCTACTATTACGATATTAGCAGATATTATTATTCCTAAAGATGATATTTCAGGCAGCGCTTCCGACGCAAAGGTGCCTGAGTTCATAGAATTTATAGTTAAAGATATGCCCTCGCATCAGGTACCCATGCGCGGCGGGCTGCGCTGGCTTGACGTGCAGTGTCTTAACCGCTATAATGCCACTTTCAGGGAATCTACCAAAGAGCAGCAACTGGAAATCGTGAATGAGATAGCCTACCCGCAGCAGGCAAAGCCGGAAATGCAGCAGGGCGTAGCTTTTTTCAACCGTATGCGCGACCTTACAGCTTCGGGATTTTATACCACTGAAATAGGAATAAAAGACCTGGGCTATGTGGGTAATGTGCCTAATAAATGGGAAGGCGTTCCGGCAGATGTGTTGAAGCAGTACGGGATGGAAAGTGTATAGCAGGCAAAGAGATTAGAATCAACAATAAATAATGGCTTTGAGCATCGCTTAAACGACTACCGTCTCCATCAGGGGGGACCCGAATAAAAAGAGGCTGCTTCATACTTTTGAGGCAACCTCTTTTTATTACCTTTTATTCTTCAGCATATACCGGACAAAGGCTCCTGCCGCGGAGAGCCCGGTACCTTGCTGTAAGGTTTTCGCTGTTGCCTTTTGACCGTATCATATCGCGAAAGCGCTGGCTGTTCGCTTTTCGTGAGACCGCCATATATAGCCTGTTTTTTTGCAATGCGGCTTTTTCAAATGCTTCCGCATCTTTTTGCAATACAGCATAAATTAGCTATAATTCAGCCAACGAAAAGCAATGTAATTTTTATTTTATCTCTTCAAACGGCTTGCCCGCATCTCCTATCCAGCGGTATAACTGAAGATTGCAATATTGTTTTTTATTTTCAGTCACTCCGTTTTGAGAAATATAGAAATAGCCGTTACCCAGGGAACAAATGCCAGTGGCGCCCCATGTATAATGCCATCCGTATATGTTGCTTCTCTCAACGTGCATACCGGCTTTCGCCAGTTGCAGCACCTTGCCTTTCTCCGCATTATCAAATCCTTTTAATGTTTGCGGCGCAGCGTTTTTAGCGCCGTCAATGGCAAACAGGCTGTAATTGGGAAACGCTGATTTTTTGCCGGGGTAAACGGCAGCAAACCAATACCCGGTATTGGCATCATATTCCAGGTTCTGAATGCCATAGGTAGTGTTGCCGGTATAAAGAAAATATTTGTTCAGTGGTTTGTCCGGCCCGGTTACATCAAAACGGCTTTGTGATAGAGGGTGTTCATACTGCCTGAGATTGTCAGGATCGTATTGCAGGATCACCTGGTAATCGTTGTCGGTGCGTGAAGTGTCTCCATATATGCCGTATGCGACGTTTAATAGATCCTTCCCCTGTTTTTGTCCAAGCTGGGGACCGAAAGCAATGCCGTCAATACCGCTGCATCCATATCTGTGTTCCACCTGTTTGCCCCTGTTCATCACCGTTGCATTATAATCGTCAACTACTTCTTTTAAATAAACGGTGCTGATGATATTATCTTTTTCAGCATTCATACCCGGCCGGGTTATTTTTTCACCATCAAAAATTGCGACATAGAAAGAGTTTTCATTCTCGCCTGTTTTCGATTCGTTTCCTAATCCCTTTAAAATGCCTTTACCTATTTTATCATTTTTATACTCCAGTGAGGCATAAATACGGCCGTCCTCAGGATTTATATCCAGGCAGCCCAAATGCCCGATGAAGCCATCAACGCTGCCGATGATCTCTCCCTTTAAGTTGGTCTTAACCAGGCTTGTTGTAAACGAAAAATAGGCATACCCGCGTTTGGTGTCAACAACAACACCCTGCACATGAAAATTCCCATCTTCAACATAGATATTATGAGGAAGGGCGTTTATAGAAACCGGGTCTTTATCGTTGCCGGATTGTTGGACTTTCTGAAAAGTATCGCAACTCCACAAAGCAACAATCCCTAAGCATAGTGCGAGATTGTTTCTGATATTCATATACGTGGGTTAAGAATTGACCCATTATATGTTGCACTATCGGTGAATGGGCAATAGTGAATAAATGTCGTTTCCTTAAGAAGTGTGTAACCTGCAACCCTCTCTTTTCCGGGCTTCCTGCTATAGCTTACGCGTCCGCCATAGCAGGTATTTCTGCTACTTTATAAGCGCCTGCGTCTAATTTCTTCTTGGTTTCTTCAAATGCAACCAGGGTTCTGTCAATATCTTCCTGGGTATGCGAGGCTGTAGGGATCAGCCTGTAGATGATATGCCCTTTGGGGATAACGGGGTAAACTACAATAGAACAGAAAATGCCATAGTTTTCCCTGAGATCCATCACCATTGCCGTAGCTTCTTCCACGCCGCCTTTCATGTATACGGGTGTTACTACAGTGTTTGTGTTACCGGTATCAAATCCTTTTTCTTTCAATCCTTTTTGCAGTGACAACGCGTTCTTCCACAACTTTTCTTTGAATTCAGGATGGGTGCGCAGCAATTCCAGCCGTTTTAAATTGCCGAGCACTAATGGCATAGGCAGGCTTTTGGCAAAGATCTGGCTGCGGATGTTATAGCGGATATAATCAATGATGGTTTTATCTCCGGCAACAAATGCACCGATAGATGCCATTGATTTGGCAAAGGTGGAAAAATAAAGATCTATTTTATCCTGTACACCCTGTTCTTCTCCCGCGCCGGCGCCTGTTTTGCCCAGGGTGCCAAAGCCGTGGGCGTCATCCACCAGCAGCCTGAAGGAGTATTTTTCTTTCAAAGCAATTATTTCTTTCAGCTTTCCCTGGTCTCCGGCCATGCCAAATACACCTTCCGAAATGACCAGTATACCACCTGCCTGTTGCTTTTCAATCAAAGCAGATGCTCTCTGCAATTGCTTTTCAAAATCAGCGATATTATTATGTTTAAACACAAAACGCTGACCGGCATGTAACCGCACACCGTCTATGATACACGCATGGCTTTCGGCATCATATACGATCACATCATGGCGGCTGCACAGTACATCAATAATACTTACCATGCCCTGATAGCCATAGTTGAGCAACACGGCATCTTCTTTATGCACAAAGGCGGCTAATTCACTTTCGAGCTGTTCATGATAATTAGAATTCCCGCTCATCATGCGCGCCCCCATAGGCAGCGCAAGCCCGAAACGCGCTGCTGCATCGGCATCAGCTTTCCTTACTTCGGGATGGTTAGCCAGACCCAGGTAATTGTTCAGGCTCCATACAATCATTTCTTTTCCCCGGAATGTCATCCTGCTTCCAATCTCTCCTTCCAGCCTGGGGAATGCAAAATATCCGTGTGCTCTTTCACGGTGTTGACCAAGAGGTCCATAATTCTTTACCAGTCTTTCAAAAATATCTGCCATAGAATTTCAAAAAATTGTTTTCTTCTATTAAAAAGGGGAGTACCTATGCGGCGTGCAAAGGTAATTATTTTCATGACATGCACCGTTACGGGAAGACTAACAGAGAGGATATAAATATAGCGCGAAGATAAGCGCTGTCTGTCTGCTTCTGTAAAAAACATTGTGAATCAATACTTAATATTAAGGGAAACGATTGCATTGCCATAATAAAAAAAGCATCGCTTTACCCGGGCGATGCTTTTTTACTTAAATCAGATTGAGACTATTTTTTCAATCTTGCCACCAGGTTCTTATTGATCTCTTCGAGGAATTCTTCGGTATACAGGTAATGTTCTCCATGGTTTACTTTGCTGCCATGGATGCAAACGGCGAGATCTTTGGTCATCTTGCCACTTTCCACAGTTTCTATGCATACCGCTTCCAGCGCATTTGCAAAATCAATCAGGGGCTGGTTACCGTCAAGCTTTCCGCGAAAAGCCAGCCCTCTGGTCCATGCAAAGATAGATGCGATCGGGTTGGTAGAAGTGGGCTTGCCTTTCTGGTGGTCGCGATAGTGGCGGGTAACGGTGCCATGTGCCGCTTCTGCTTCGAGTGTTTTACCATCAGGCGTAACGAGCACCGAGGTCATTAATCCCAGGGAGCCGAATCCCTGCGCAACGGTATCGCTTTGTACGTCCCCATCATAATTTTTACATGCCCATACAAAGTTTCCGTTCCACTTCAATGCACTGGCTACCATATCATCTATAAGACGGTGCTCGTAGGTAATACCCGCCGCCTCAAACTGGGCTTTAAATTCATTTTCATAAATTTCCTGAAAAATATCTTTAAATCTTCCGTCATATTTTTTCAGGATAGTATTCTTGGTAGAAAGATATAACGGCCACTTTTTGCTGAGCGCCATATTGAAGCAGCTCCTGGCAAAGCCTTTGATGCTTTCGTCGGTATTGTACATCGTCATAGCCACGCCATCACCTTTAAAGTTAAATACTTCAAAAGTCTGGGGAGCACCACCGTCTTCGGGAGTAAAGGTCATGGTCAGTTTGCCTTTTCCTTTAATTACGGTATCGGTGGCGCGGTACTGGTCGCCGAAGGCATGACGGCCAACGATAATGGGAGCAGTCCAGTTGGTTACAAGGCGGGGTACATTTTGTATAACTATCGGTTCACGGAATACCGTGCCGTCCAGTATATTACGGATAGTTCCGTTAGGGCTTTTCCACATCTGCTTCAGGCTGAATTCTTTGACCCTTGCCTCATCGGGAGTGATGGTAGCGCATTTGATCCCTACGCCGTATTGCTTGATGGCATTGGCTGCGTCAACAGTTACCTGGTCGTCTGTTTTATCCCTGTGCTCAATCCCGAGATCATAGTACTTAATATCAATGTCCAGGTAAGGAAGGATCAGCTTGTCTTTAATAAACTTCCAGATGATCCTTGTCATCTCATCTCCATCCAGTTCTACCACCGGATTAGCTACTTTGATTTTTTCAGCCATGCCCGTTTTTTTAGATTAAAAAATTTTGTTGAGCGCAAATGTACAGCCTTGTATTGAAAAGGCAAACAGGCAGGCAGGGCAAAGTATCTAAATTTTGGGGTTTGATAATATGAGCAAAGTAAGCCACTAATGCACAAATAGGCTTTTTTTCGATTGACCATTTATCCGTGCATTTGTGGCTATATCTTCTTTGGTTGTGTAGAATGTACAAAGGAAAGGCGCTGGCTGGCAGATTTGATGGATGAGTAGCGTTACTTTAAGCCGCACCGGCGGATAACATACCTTCTATTTTTTCTTTTATGCTGTGAATACTGAATGGTTTGTGAATGAAGCCATCAGCTCCGTATAACCTGGCAATGTTTTCAAGATCATTATTGGCAGAAATAAAAATTACCGGGATATCAGTGGTCCGCTTGTCTGCTTTAAGCGAGAGACATATATCTCTGCCGTCTGTATTGTCCATTTTCAGGTCAAGAAGAATCACATCAGGTTTTTCTGAAGCTGCCATAGGAATGATGTTTTCCCCGTTAGGGCAGAGCTTAACATTAAATCCTTCCGTTGTGAGCCTCATTTTTGCGAGGCGCAGCAGGTCCGGGTCATCATCAGCAAACATTACCAGCGGTCTGTTGGTGTTATGGTTACCCTCACTATCCATTGTACTGAAATTAAGATCTTAAAGTTGCTCATACACCGTTAATCATTTCAGGTGTTACATCCCCGGCATTTTTCTTGGAGATATCCTCTACTGCTTTCATGAAATCTTCCACCTTCCGGTCGGCATAAGGTCCGAAAGCGTCTACCAGTGTGCCTTTTGCACCATCGTTTGTTTCAATGGCATACAGTATGGAATTGTCGGCAGGATCACTTGCTCCCTCAAAACGGTAGAAGTTTACCACATGTATTTCCCCGGGACGATAATTTTTTTCTGTTTGGAGCGCTGTAAGCTCTTCACCTTTTTCTGCCACTTTAAAATCAATATTGTATCCCTCTGACATCAGTTTATTCAGGCATACGGTAAGCGTTTTCATGTCTTCCGTTGTTGCATTACGTATCATAAAAATGGTTTGTTTTAAAAGAGCTGTATCACCATTGTTGATGATGATGATACAGACTGGTGGTATTTTACGCAGGTTGAGCATCCCTTAATAGTTTGATCCGGTCATGTGATGCTTTCAGTTTTTCTTTTTGCCGGGTGATCATCTCTCTTATATCGCTAGAGAATCTTAAGCCTGCATCCGACTGAAGCGTTTCTTTATAAGCCTTTTGAGCGGCATCTTCCCCAAATTCACAGGATTCCAGTATGGACTTACGGTCTTTACCTGTAAAAGCCGCTTTTATGTCCATCCATGCCCTGTATATTTTACCGCTCACCGTTGTGCTGTCTGTGGGGGCTTCGCCCGACTGCATTACATAGCGGCTCAATTCACTCACATAAGCGTGGCTTTCTGAAGCCATGCTGTTGAATATCGATCTCAGATCCTGATCTGCTGCTTCCGTTTCTCTCGCTGCTTTTTCATAGCCTGTTGCACGGTCGTTGTTGATCCTGATAAGATCATTCAGTATTTCGTTGTTTTCATTTGTTTTCATACTGTTTCATTTTTTAACATGACAGATTACTATAGTTTATTTCTTCATTACTCCGTAAGAAAAAGATGCCAAAAATGCTCCTGCCGTTTAAAGGTTTTGATACAGAGGAGATATGTGCAACAAATACGCATTACGAGTAATAAATTCTACAGTGGCCGGGAGATGAAAGATGAATGGGACAATAGTGAATAATGAGAAGTGAGAGATGAAACGTGAGAAGTGAAAAGCTCGCCTTTTCACGTTTGACCTTTCACGTTTGACGTTATCATTCACTATTCACAAAGTCTGGCGGAGGCCCGGATTGATCCATCGAAATTTTTTGAGGAAATGATATTTTATATTTTACTTTGTATTTCAAAGTGCTTTTGTAAATGTATTTTTATGCAAGGAATGATATCACTTAAAAAAGGGATACGGGTATGGCTGGTGGTATTTATGATATGTCTTGTGCTTAGCGGCATCACAGCATTTGCGATAGAGACAGAGCTCAGGTGGTTGCTTTCCTGGTGGCCGGACCGGCAATTGAAAATATATGAATGGTTGCAGAAAATATATAATGCCGTAAAAGCAACCAATGACGATTACCCGTTTATTGCTTATGGATATGACTGGCTGGCGTTTGCCCATATCGTAATTGCAGTAGTATTTGTTGGTCCGTTAAGAGATCCTGTAAGAAACATCTGGGTAATACAATTTGGCTGCATAGCCTGTATTCTGGTATTCCCTTTGGCTTTTATTGCAGGAGAGGTGCGGCAGATCCCTGTTTTCTGGCGGCTGACAGACTGTTCATTCGGTATTATAGGTATCGTCCCCTTATGGATTTGTTATAAAAAAACAAGGCTGTTGGAGAGAGGAGAGAGGGGAGAGGTGAAACGTGAGACGTGAGAGCCTTGCATCGTGAGAAGTCTCTCTTTTATCGTTTCACTTCTCACGAAATAGCTCACATGATCAACATAATACTATGCTATGACAACAGCGGCAACAGACACAGATTATTTCGTACATCCCCGGTCAATTGTAAGGAAAATATGGGGAAAAGCAGAAGTGGTGCTTTTTATTTTTGCAGGCGCTGCTGCAGAGTTTTCCCTGAATAAAACGGTTGACTGGTTGTATTTTACCGGTAAGCTGCCACACGATCCCATAGGGCGTTTATTCTCTACCGTGAGTTATGCGGGGAAAATTATTTTTTTCGAGAAAAGTACTGCCCTGAATGTCATTGACAAGATGAGACAAATACACCGGGGAGTGGAAGATGCACGTGGTAGCGTTATCCCCGATTGGGCTTACCGCGATGTGCTGTATATGCTGATCTGCTATTCTGTATCCGCTTTTGAATTAACAGAGCGAAAACTCAACCGTGAGGAAAAAGAAGAAGTGTTTCGCGTTTTTACTGCGGTAGGACAGCGAATGGGATTGAAAGATCTGCCGGGGAGCTATAATGAGTGGGTTACAGCCCGTGCAGAACAATTAAAACAAGACCTGGAAAAAAGCAGCTACACAACTGATCTCTATAAGCAGTACCGGAAGCATCTCGGCGCATTCCGGTATATTATCCTCCTGCAGGTGCAGAGCCGCCTCGTGCCTGCAGAAGTGAGCGCATTGCTGGGGTTAAGGCCATCGCTCATTTTACCCGTTGCCATCCGTATATACAAGATCTTTACGCTTCTTCATATTGACTTTTTGATAAGGCTCATCTTGCTCCCTTCAAAATACAGGTCTCAATTCAGGGAGCTGGAACATAGAGGGTAACCCGCTATGATGTATCTTTATTTAAAACCTGCCGGAAATTTGATATGATAAAAGTTGGAGAATATAACAAGCTTACAGTTATGCGCATGGTTGACGCCGGGGCATACCTTGATGACGGGGATAAAGGTATTTTACTACCGAAGCGGTTCCTGCCCCGAGGTACAGAGACAGGTGATATTATCGAGGTCTTTATATACCACGATTCAGAAAGCCGGCTGATCGCTACCACGCAAAAACCGGCAGGCGTAGTAGGGGATATTGTATTGCTCAAAGCTGTTTCCGTCACTCCGCAGGGCGCTTTCCTGGACTGGGGGCTGATGAAAGATATTTTTGTTCCCAGGTCGAAGCAGCGCTTAAGAATGTACAAAGACGAAAAGTATCTTGTAAAAATATATATAGATGAGCTGACGGGCAGAATAGCCGCCACCGAAAAGATTGAACCTTTTCTTAGTAATGAAACCCTTACGGTAAAGGAAATGGAAATGGTGGATCTTGTGGTATACCGCCGGACTGATATCGGGTATGTGGTCATTATCAATAATGTGCACACGGGAGTTATCCATTTCAATGAAGTTTTCAGGGATATGCAGCCGGGCGACCGTTTTAAGGGGTTCATTAAACAAATCGGGCCGGGAAATAAGATTGACGTGGTAGCCGGCAAGCCCGGTTATGATAAAGTGTCGGATGAAGCAGGTAAAGTATTGCAGCTTCTCCGGGAAAATGGAGGATACCTGCCATACAATGACAGATCTGACCCCGAAGATATTTATGCTTTTTTCTCTATGAGCAAGAAGACTTTTAAAATGACCGCCGGTAATTTGTACAAACAGAAAAAAATCATTTTCACGAATACAGGGATTAAATTGACAGAAGGAAATGATCAATAAGATTATTTTTCTAAGGTTGTGCGTGTTAAGGGTAGTATTGAGGTATGGTTTAAGCGCCCTGGCACTTTCAACCTCGCTTATAGCACAGTGCCAGCCTCCTCGTTTAATTGTAAGGGGCGATGATATGGGTTTTTCCCATAGTGGAAATCTTGCCCTTATCCGGTCTTACAATGAAGGTATTGAACGGTCTGTTGAGGTGATCGTGCCTTCCCCCTGGTTCCCCGAAGCTGTAAGGCTGCTGAAAGAAAATCCGGGAGTGGATGCAGGCATACACCTTTGCCTCAGCAGTGAATGGGAAAATATAAAATGGCGCCCTGTATCATTCTGCCCCAGCCTTACCAATACAGACGGTTATTTTTACCCTATGGTGTGGCCGAATAAGAACTATCCGGGTCAGTCGCTCAGGGAAAATAATTGGGTATTGAACGATATAGAAAAGGAATTCAGGGCCCAGATTGAGCTGGCAATTAAACATATTCCGCGTATCAGTCATATTTCTTCCCACATGGGCTGTACTGACCTTGATCCTGAGGTTAAAGCGCTCACCAAAAAGCTCGCAAAAGAATACCATATTGATATTGATCCTTCGGAAATGGGAGTAAAAGCGGTAAGCTATAAAGGCAATTCGCGCACTTTTGCAGAAAAAAAAGCTTCCTTTGCAGCAATGCTGAAAAGCCTGGAACCGGGAGTAACCTATCTTTTTGTAGATCATCCTGCGCTTAACACGGCTGAAACAAAGGCCATATATCATACCGGCTATGAGCATGTTGCCGAAGACCGCCAGGGTGTTACTAATGTATGGACTGATCCTGCTATTATCTCATTGATAAAAAAGCGGAAAATCGTACTGCTGAGCTATAGAGATCTTTTGCAATAAATAGGGGCTGCTGAATAACTGGGCTGCCCCATAAATTTGGGAAAAAGGAGTATATCGCCACTAATGCACTAATATTTAGGGTTAATTCATAAAAAATCTTGAGAGAATTATCTGTTTTTGAAGTGTAAGATTTGATCTGGCGGCATCATTGCTGCAAGACTTTTGTGAGAATTATTTAAAAACAGCTGCAGTTATCAGGCACAAAATACATAACACGAATTTGATACACGAATACGCCGCAGGCGCATTCGTGTATTCGTGGCATAGAAAAAATAGACATGGCCGTTAAACAGCAAGCCCTAAATATTCTTATCCCGGAAAAGGATATTTTTCCGACGCATCATCAAGCACTAATATCCAGTCTTTTCCATAACCTGCTGATGGGGGAGTGAAACTGCTCTCTTCTGTATTGGGCACTATGCCTGCTTCGGTGACTTTACCGTTTCTAGGATCGTACCAGCATGCATGCAGCTTATCGCCACTTATTTTGCCCGGTAAAACAGTAAACGGTTTTCCTGCTGCGCTGTAGATAAAGATATAATCTTTGCCCCTTGTTGCCTGTATTCTTTCCGAAGCGGTCAGGTCATTTTCCTTTATAACGGACTGGTCAGGCACCCGGTCAGCATAGGGTCGGGATTCCATCAGCTTCCGTACATATTGCATTTGCCACGCGCCGGGAAGATCCATTGCGTCGTACCAGTAATAATGAGGACCGTTCACAGGCTCAACATTTTCACTATACATCTGCCAGATATCATGGCAGCCATAGGTATGACCAAAGGCGCCGGCAAAGAGATCGAGATAGGCTGATTTTCTTACGTCGTATGCGCTGGAAGTGCCAAGGTCTTTTACATTGAAGCAAACAGGATGATCTTCATAGATAGGCTCCGCATCCATTACCGGCTTTGTTGGGCTTAACCGGTATACGCGCTGTATCTGCTCATATACTTTTTCGTCCCTGCAATGCCCTGTCTGGAACATGTTGAATGCAAGCCAGTGCTCTTTATGGAACCATTCGGCAGATCCTAAAGGACCGGGCTGGGGATGAAAGCTTATGACCGCTTTGTTGTTCGTGGCTTTCATAATAGCATTGCCCATAGCATTCCATACAGCTATATCGGCCTCGCCGCGTGGTTTTCTGTCACCTCCCAATATCCATATAATATTCTTTTTGTCTTTATACCGGGCGGCCAGCCATCCTGCGTATGCCGCGGCATTCTTTTCATTAAATATCTCCGGGCCTTTGCCCCAGGTGCTTTTGAATATCTTGTCTCCCCACGTGGGCAGCAACCCTATGTTGATATGATATTCGTTGGCTTTGTCAATGACGTAGTCCACGTGCTTAAAATATTGCTCATTCGGTTTGAGCGGATCGTCGTCAATCAAAGGTTTTTCACCGTATGCGTTGGGCGTATGCAGCCCGTCTAATTCTGCCAGCACTACAGTTTGTATCACAGTAAATCCCTGTTCGCTCCTTTTTTCAAGATATTGATCTGTCTGTTCCCTGTTGAGCCGGTGCAGCAACTCCCATCCCGTATCGCCCATCCAGAAAAATGGTTTACCGTCTTTTAATAAAAAGCGATGATTATCGCTGATGCTGAATTGCGCCGAAACATTGCGCGCCGGCAGGATCAACAGGATAACTAAAAGACGATATAAAAGCCGCATACCTGGTTTGTATTTTCTTATAGTGGAAGTTAAGCTGAATTTTTAAATATGGCACGGATGATAGTGTCGTGTCAATCAAATGATGTCTGTATATTATCGTGAATGCGAGATGTTATTGATCGGGAATATTATTAGTTCTTATAAATAACCATTAAGAAGTTGAGAAAATTAAGTCAGAAGCTTTAATTAGCCTCAACGTCTTAATGGTTTTACAAAAGCAGATGTTGTTTTTAGGAACTAAATACGGTTACTGTCGTCAATAATCTGCGTTTTGTGTCACGTTGGGATTTACATCTGTCTCGCTGTTGGGGATCGGCATATATAAATGCTTTGGCGACTGGAAAGACATTGATGAAGTGTTAGAGCTGAAGAACGCATTATCCAGCGAAATGACGCCCTGCATCTGCCATCTTCTGAGGTCAATCCATCTTTGCCCTTCTCCTGCCAGCTCCAAAAAACGCTCATTCATGATCCAGTTCATTATTTTGCTTTTATCGGTTTCGGAAGCAGCATAATCTGCCGGGGCAGTTCCTCCGCTTACCATATCCCTGGCTCTTTTCCTTACTTCATTGATATAACCGATAGCTTCGGCAGTTGAACCGCCGGATTGCAATACAGCTTCTGCTTTCAGTAACAATATGTCTGCATATCGCAGCAGCCTGACGTTATTTATTGACCCTATACCTACCTGGTCGAGCTTATCTCTTAATACATATTTTTTCATCTTCTTATTTGCGAAATCCAGGGTAAGATCACGGCGGGGATCATTGGCGTCAAATGCATTGGCGAGCTTGGAGGTTGCAAAAAAAGGAGATTTGTCCCACATACTGCTATTGTCATAAGTATAGTACCCGTAATACACTGAAAGATTGCCAACAGCATTGTCAAAATCGTTGGGAAGCCATACATTGTCGAAACCAAAAGCCTGGGTGGCCTGATATTCGAACAGAGATTCCTCATTATTCTCAGTATCCCAGGCAAAGTTGTCGGTAAAGTCAGTAACAAGATGCACCCCTGAGATATTGTTAAAAACGGATATAGCTGTAGTATAGTCGGCAATAGTTTGGGTTGCGGAACCCCTGAATACCAGTGATTTTCCCTGCATACCATATGCAGCATTTTTCGTTACACGACCTCGATTCGCATTGTCCCATGCTTCCGGCAGCAGTGCTGCTGCCGCTTCAAAATCAAGAATAGCCTGGTCCAGCAACTGTGTGCCGGTAGTGCCCGGGGGAGTAAATTGTTCAGAAGATTTTACTCTTGCCGTATCCAGGGGAGAAGTCCCGAAATAATTCCAGAGATTATAGAAAGCATACCCGCGAAGGAACAGCGCTTCCCCTTTGTGATAATTTTTCAGATTGGGAGTGTGGTATATTCCTTCTTCTTCACTGATCTTTTCGAGCATCACATTGGCCCTTGCTATTACCTGGTACCAGACTTTGTAGAAGAAGGTAACCCTGTCGCTTGCCGGCTGGAGGTTACCAAATATCTCAAATTCTTCATTGCTCTCATTGGTTGTAATATCATCTCCCGGCAAAATATAAACAGGCATGGTGCAGGCATAGGGGTTTCCCCTGTACCAGAATACATCGTTGATCTTTGCATATACTCCCAATATAGCTTTTGTGAATTCTGATTCCTGTTTAAAATAAGATTCTTCCGTCGGATTATGCGGGAGGAGGTCAAGATGGGAGCGGGTACAGGATAAATGACATACTGATATAAGGATTATACTTATTGTTGTTAACTGTTTTATGCTGGTTTTCATTGTTAAAAGCTTTTAAGTTAGAAAGATGCATTAATGCCAAACTGCACTTGCCTTGTGGGCGGGATAAGATCATTTTCGGGATCAAGCCCTGAATACTTTGTAATGGTGGCGAGATTAATCGCGGCTACATATATCCTGAGGTTCTGCATAAAGCCCAGCCAGTTCGTCATATCTTTCGGGAATGTATATCCTAACTGAAGGTTTTTTAGCCTGAAGTATGCAGCGTTTTCTACAAAGCGGTCAGAGATCCTGAGTGCAGCAGCCGGATCAGCATATACAGCTCTCGGTATGGATGTGGAAGGATTGTCGGCGGTCCATCGGTCTAAAGTGGTTGCCCACTGGTTGGCAAGCCCGCTCATACTTTCCAGACCTGACCGTACTCCATTGTATTTCTGCACATCTCCAACACCCTGGAAAAAGATGGATATGTCAATTCCCTTGTAATTAGCGCCAAGATTCAGTCCATAATAATAACCGGGAATTGTTTTCCCGAGATAAGTACGGTCATTACCGTTTACAATCCCGTCAGGTGATTTATTATATCGCTCGCTATTGTCTTTGGGGTTACCATATACATCACTGAAGTACATATCCCCCGGCTTATAAACATAACCCACTGCAGGGTTGTCCGGGTTCTGCCCGATATTAACATCCGCATACTTTTGGCGCCATGCATCTATCTCAGCCTGGTTTTGAAAAACACCTCCTGTTTTATATCCCCACAAATAAAACATGGAGTAGCCTTCCTCTATTCTGTTCAGCTCACCTCCAAGAGGAGTACCGCCATACAACCGGATCACTTTGTTATTGACAGTGGTTAGGTTTGCAGAAGCATTAAATCCCACAGGCCCCAGGTTGGTATTGTACCCAAGCTGAAACTCAAATCCACGGTTACGCACCTTTCCTATGTTCAGGTCTGCCGCTCCCTCTATTCCGGTATTGGGCGGCAACGATACGGATTGAATAATATCGTAAGTGGTCTTATTATAATATTCTGCGGTAAAGCTTAGCTGGTTGTCAAACAATGTTGCATCTATCCCGATGCTTGTGGTTCTCAGCTTTTCCCAGGTAAGCGTGGTGTTGGCAAAATTGGGAAGGGCTGCTCCCTGTAGCTGGGTGCCATATCCATCCCCGTTGCCCGATCCAAGCGGGTAATCGGGGGTAAGAGACACATTGGACAAAAATGCATAATAGGCTGCCGACTGGTAGTTCCCTAATTTTCCCCATCCGCCTCTGACCTTTATGTCATTAATAAATCTTGTTTTGGGAAAAAAATCTTCTGCGCTGATACGCCATGCGGCTGCAAAGGAAGCAAAATTGTCCCATTTATGCCCGGGCGCAAGCCTTGATGATCCGTCATGACGTAAAGTGCCATCCACATAATATTTGTCTTTGAATTTATAGCTAAGCCTCCCAACATAACCTATCAATGCATCTTCCTGCAATATGCCTGCAAAGCCATTTGTATAGGGCGGCACATTACCTATGCTTCTGAACTGGAAGTCGGAGTAGTTGACATTTCCGTTGAGGTCGGTAACATTCCACCTGCCAAACTGTTCTGAGGCGCCAAGCAGGATATCTATATTATGGTCATGGAAGAAGGTATGGTTATAATTTAAAGTGAGCTCTTTATTTAAGTTATATGTTCTTCCCTGGCGTTCGCCATATAGTCCCTTTGCGTTTCCATCCTGGTTGCTGTAAGGGTTTCCCGGTGTTTGCGAAAACATCCATTGGTCGTTACTGGTCCATGTTTTGCGGAGGTTGAAATAATATTCTCCTCCCAGCGTCCCCTTCAGCTTTAGCCCTGTTACGGGCTCGATCTGTATATAGGCGTTGCCGATAATATCGTACAGATCATAACTGGTATTGTTCAACTGCTGAAAGGCGAAGGCATTGAAGCGGGATTGCTGCCCCCATAGCAGCTTCGGATCTCCGCTCACAAAATTGAATGGAGCGCCCGGGTTCAACAGATTAGGATCATAGTCCGGATTGGGCTCAAAGCTACCTGAGGCTACCTGTGCAAACCCATAAGGACCGCCGGGATCGTAAACAGGCTGAAAAGGTATGGTAGACATCATAGTGCTCAGGTCAGCCTGGGTATTGGTAAGCCCTGTCTGTTTGATAAGTCTTACCGTAAGCCCTGCCTGGATATATTTTGAAATGCGGGAGTCTATATTAATAGCGGAAGAATAACGCTCAAGGTTATTCGCTTTCAGCGGGCTCTCTGTTTTTTGATAACTGCCGGAAAAATAGTAAGTAAAGCTTTCATTGCCCCCCGATACTCTGACATTATAATCTTTGATCGGTGCATTTTTATTCTTGAGCTCTTTTACCCAGTCGTAAGTAGGTCCGTTGCCTACATAGGTGGCGCTGCTCTCATCATAGAGCGGACCAAATTTATCTCCAAATGAAACGCCTGCATCAGGATTATTGGCATAAGCCTCCTTCACCAGCGCTATATACTGTTGTGTGTTGAGCAGAGGAATGGTTTTGGCAATATTCTGTATGGCATAAGAAGCGCTTGCTTCAACGCTGGGCCTGCCGGATTTCCCTTTTTTTGTAGTGATAAGAATTACGCCGTTGGAAGCCCGCACTCCATATATAGCGGCTGCTGAAGCATCTTTTAAAACAGATATGGACTCTATATCCTGGGGGTTGATTTTGGAAAAGATATTGATAGAGGAACGAATATCTCCTATTGCCCCGTCTGTGACGCCGGCGCCACCTTCATAAACAGGCACGCCGTCAATTACATAAAGCGGCTCAGCATATCCGAATGTGTTCACCCCCCGTATCCTCACTTTTGGTCTTGCATTAGGCTCGCCACCACCTGATTCTACAAATACTCCCGCTGCGTTTCCCTGCAGGGCAAGCTCGGGTGTCATTGAAGTGCTCTTTGAAATTTCTTTTCCTGAAATAGTAGTTAATGCTCCCGTTACGTCCTTTTTCTTTCTTTGACCGTAGCCGATCACCACCACTTCATCCAACCCGCGGGCGTTGGCAGTAAGCACTACATTTATGGTAGGTTGGTTTTTAATAACAACCCTTTCCGTAGTATATCCTACTGATGTAAATACAAGCACACTGTTTTCAGGTGCATTAATAGAAAACTCACCGTTACTGTCGGTAGCGGTCTGTATAGTGCTGTGTTCTACAGCCACCGTGATCCCCTGGAGGGGCTGTCCGTTAGCGTCTGTCACTTTTCCTCTTATCACTGCCTGATCGGCAACCGGCTGATCGCTGGTAATAACAATAAGATCATTATCAATCTTTTTGAATGTAAATCCGGTGTTGTCAAGTATAATACCAAGTACCTGGGAGAGTGGCATGTCTTTAACTCTTAAGTCCACCTTGTGCTCTGAAGGGAAAAAGTCGCTTGAATAGACAAATTTGTAATCAGATTTTCGCTCTATAGTTCGAAGAGCGCTGCTGATCGTGATCTTTTTGAGGTCAAGCGTAAGCCTGACTTCCTGGGAGTAGGTTCTTGCAGAAACCTGCAAGCAGGTGGAAAGAATGATTATAACCGCCAATTTCATAAGCAATACAATTTGGATAAGCACGGATACTCTGGCTGGTACCCGGCTTTGTAGCCTTTTTTTCATATTTTTACCTTGTTTAAGTTTTATAATTGAGGATAGCCTGACGTCAAACAGCTTTCCTCAAGAACTTTGAAGGGGAAATGCGTCAACATTTCTCCTTTTTTTATCAGTGCTATTGTTTACTGATTATAATATTGTTGCCTTCTGTAATAGTATATTTAAAATAGCGGGACAGTTGCAATGCTTTTAGCACCTGTTCAATATTTTTCTGGTCAAAAGTTGCGGTAAACCTGTATTGCTCTACTTCTTCATTGGTGAAGCGGATAGTGACATTATACCAGCGTTCCAGGTCTTTGGCAATCGTTTCAAAGCTGCAGTTGCTGAAAGCAAGCCTATTTTGCGTCCAGGATACTTCTGTAACTATATCTTCGTTCTTGTTGTAAGTAAGTCCTGTTATTTTAAAATCCTGTTCATTGTTTCCCCTAGTTTCGGTATTTTTTGTATTTGCCGGATCAGAGAGATTGGGAAGAACTATTTTTTCATTGGGGCGCAGGAGTATTTTCCTGATTGCTTTTTCCCGCAGCGTTATTTCCACTGATCCTTTTATCAATGAAGTTTCTGTAGTCTTATCTCCCGGATATGCCCTTACGTTAAAAATTGTCCCCAGTACTTTTATATCCATCTTATTGGTGTGTATGATAAAAGGCCGGGAAGCATCATGCGCTACATCAAAAAATGCTTCTCCTTCAAGCGACAACTCACGGGTTTTCGTGTTGAAATTTTCATCAATTTGCATAGTGCTCCCCGCGTTCAGCATCACCTTGCTTCCGTCGGGTAACCGGAATGATTTTCTTTCACCTTCCCTGCTTGTTTCGGTGACATTATAAGTAAGCTGATGATTTGAAGCTGATGTAGCGGGAATATGATTTTCAAGCCTTGAAACAAAGAATGCGATAATAATGACTGCAGCGGCAATACTGCTGTACCATACCAGTCGTCGTACAAGCGTGCTTTTTGCTGGCTGTATAAAGTCGCCGGCGGTATCTGGTATTGCCATCGAAAGATGCTTCTCGGCGATGATGGCAAATGCCTCCCTGTCAGCAACAAACTGAGCGGCAGTATGATTGCCATTCAGGGCAATGTAAATTTCCCTGGCCTGCCGGATGGTTTCCGATTTTCCCGGATGTTCCGTTATCCAGTTTTGCCAGAAAGCAACATCTTCAGGAGTTTTCTCCAGGCAATAATTCTGAAAGGATTTATCAAGAACGAAATCTTCCATTTCAAAATCTGTATATTTCATGAAGCTGTCTTTGGAGTATTGAGCAGGTAACTTTTGATTTTTACTATAAAAAAGAAAATAATTTTTTGAAGCGCCCTGTAATTTTCAGGTGGTTGCATTTCAATTTTCCGCAGGCGGGTGGACCACCGGTGCAACCGGTGGATAAATTGAACCGTTTTGACATTGAACCCCTACGGGGTTCAACAAAAACTTCGACACTTTACCCCCCACTTTGTTGAGGGCTACTCAAATTCAAGCCCTCCGGGCTTAAGTTGACGGCTATGGTGCCCGCCCGACTGAACATCGTTCGGGCGGGTCTCACCAACCGGAAAGTTGTGCATGGAGCGAAAAAATGAAATGCGCCCTTTCAAGCTTGTATTAAAATAAGAAAAATACAGCTCAGCAGGATATGATCGGGGATACTGTTCTCCCTGGGAGTGGCGATGAGAATGGTTCGCAGCGATTTGAGGGCTGCATGAATGATATTATAAGCCGTTCTTTTGGAAATATTACACCTTTCGGCAATTTCCTTATAGTCAAGATCTTCAAAGAACTTTAATTGCAGCAGCTCTTTTTCTCTTGCGGTCAATGTGTTGAAAGCCTTTGCCAGCTTTAGTCTCAGCTCATTGTTGTGCTGCCATTGAATGATCAGCTCCTCGTACGACTTTTCCTCTGTAGGGATAAGCTGACAGGCTTCCTGGTTCCTGGTGTGGCGTATGTTTTCCATTTTCACTTCTGCCATCAGTTCCCTGCGCAAAGTGGTGAGAAGGTAAGATCGTACATTATTTACTTCCGGCAGCCTGGAACGGTTATCCCACAGCCGGAGCAAAACCTGGGTGATGGCATCCCTGGTGATATCTCTTTTATTGGTAAGCTTTATCCCGTAGTTCATCAAGCCGATATAATGCTCATTGTAGAGGGAAAGCAAAGCATCTTTATTGCCTTCCCGGAGCCGCTCCCATATATTCGTATGGCTTGCTTTTGTTGACATAAGCGTTAGTAAATCCCTGCTTCTGCGAACGGGCAGCATGGATTTTAAAAAGTTAAATTAAAAAACATTTACCAGATTTCGAAAAGCGCATGCAAATGTATTTTATAATACTGTATTCAAAGTACAGGTTTATGTAAAGGGTACTTTGCTGATGTGCGCTGCTGTTACGGCTGCTGTCGTGCGGCATTCTCATTGGCCTTTATGCCGTCTGATGGCTTGTTGTCGTAAATAATGACAGTGCCGGGAGTTACTTTATATTCACCTGAGCTGTTTAAAATTTTTAGCTGCACATTATGCTTACCACGCGGAAGGTCATATTTCCAGCAGAGCTCATATCTGCGGGTGGTATAGCTTACCGGGAGCTCCGGCGATTCCACCAGTTTGCCGTCAATATATAATTCCGTACGGAATACGAACGGTGAGGAGCTTCCCTCTGCCGCTGTTTCTCCTCTCATGACAAAGCCGGTTCCTTCAAAAGCAAACCGGAGCGCTGTTTTATCTTCATTCCAGTTAGCAGCGATAGTGGCTACCGGGTATATCCCTTCGAAGCTTTTTTCAAATCTTACCGCAACAGGCTGTTGCGTTTTAATAGTAATTACTTCCCCGTTCACCTTTCCGCCGTTTTGCTGAATGTTGAGCAATGCATGCTTTACACCTGTGGCATATACTTTATTCAGGCTCATGGTGGTGTATTTAAAGTTGATGTCCTCCGCTTCTTTAAGCCCCATTTTCCAGTAGGCGGGAATATTGTTGTAGCCCAGTACTGTTCCCAGTATCCCACCCGCGGAGGAAGGATTGCAGTCGGCATCCTGCCCGCAACGTGTTGTGATCTCCAGCGTTCGTGTAAAATCTCCTTTTCCATACAGCAGGCCTATTACAACATAGGCAGCATTTACGGTGGCGTCAATGTTGAAGGGCTCGAAAACGCCTTCAGGGCAACCGATATCATCAGCCCATTTTTTCTGCACTTCCAGCCAGGTCTGTTTCCAGTCATCAGGATACTGCTTATACCATTGTATCACGTCGGATATGCATTTATAAAAATTACTTTCACGGGGAATTGTCTTTAAGGCTTCGGTAATGATATAGGGAATATCGCCTGACGTAAAAGCCAGTGTATACATCGCGCCTATATATATACCTCCGTACCATCCGTCGCCGTAATTCATGATATGACCGATCCTGTCGCTTATTTCCGAAGCAGTATTAGGCATTCCCGGGCTCATAAGCCCTGCAAAATCACTTTCTATCTGGTAGTCAATACAGTCTGCGTGGGGATTGTTCATCCAGTAGCCGCTTAGCGGAGGCTTAATACCATGGAGGATATTGTATCTCCCGGCCTGGTTGGCATGCCACAACATATAGTCGGCATGAGCATAGGCGTTGGCAAATGAATCCACAGGAGCGTTGAGCCCGTATTTTTCAAATACTTCAACAAAAGTGAGATCCATATACAGGTCATCGTATAAGCCCGGATTATTGATCATGGTATTTTTGAGATAGCCATCGTGCCAGCTCAAAGGCTGATAGTCGCCGATAAAGGTCCCGTTATAGCGGAATTCATACGGCCCGCCAAACGTTACCCCGATGGTTTGACCGGCCCAGCCCCCTTTGATCTTATCTTGCAGCGTTTGTTTGCTTATAGTGATGGGTTTTGGGGATTGCGCCTGCAGGAAACCAACGCTGGTACAAAGCAGGAGCCCTACAAAAAATATTTTTCTTTTCATATTGATAAGAGTCAAATATGCAGAAATATAAACCTTTCTACATGAAAATACTGAATACTCAAAGATATTTTTCCCGCTTCGCTTGTATTATCGCATATTCATTTCTACCTTGACGAGATAAACCCTTTGCCATGGATAATCCCAAATGGAAAAAAGCGGCGCTCAAAACAGCAGAGATCGTATCCAATGTTTTGAAATCCCTGTGGTTATTTTTCCCTTCGGTGCTTTTTCTCGTATTGGTGTCAGTTTGTTTCTGGGTATTCAGCCAGGGTAAAGATCTTATCATTGCCTTTGCCGAAAACGGGAAGGCAAAAGTGTTTTTCTTTATTGCCATTGCTTTCTGGGTATATGTCACCTGGTACTCTTCACGGATCATTGCCTACATAAAAAAAATGCAGCAGGACAGGTATATACTGTTGTGCAATCCCAACGAAAAAAAAGAAACTTTGTCTGCCAGGTACCCGCTGCGGGCTTTCTATCTCAACCATATCCCGCGCATGCTGGGCTTTGCCTGCTTCTTTATCATAGCTTTTGCCATACTCCGCCTGGCATATCCCGGGTCTTTTATAGCTAGGTATATGCTTGCGCCGGCAGGATTATTGTTGTTGCTGCTGGCTGGCATGGGCTGGGTAAACCGGCGTACGGATGCTTTTGCCAAAACTCATCCGAAGCTGTTTGACAGGCTGTTCTGGTTTACGCTTGTTGCATTTATGGCTGTGCTTGGATTGCTTTCGCTTCTAAGTAATAATACCAGCATCTGGTGGTTGTTTGCATTAGTGATATGGCTGCTCGTGATCTTTATACTTTATACCAATCTCAAGGAAAAGGATATGGAGCTGGAAGATATAAAGCTCGTAGTAAGAAAGGATTCATGGATAAACCGGCTGTCAAAAAAAATCATGCGCTGGCTGAACCTGCCCGGGAAAGAGCTGGGATATTTCAAATGGTTTAATATTATCTGCGCTATTGGCTTTATCGTATATATTGCGGTGATCATCAGCTTCAATTTTTCTGTATTTGTCGGGCCTTTCCCCTTTGTATTACTGGCCTTTGCTGTATTGCTGGGCTTTGGCAATTTCATTACAGCCATGTCTGTAAAGAGCAGCATCAACCTTCACTTTATCATTTTTCTATTGGCGGCAATCTTCAGTTCTTCGGAAAACCACTGGGTACGCACTGCTTCACTCGATAACAGGAATGTATCACATGCAATATTCAGCCAGCGCCCGACTGTTCAGCAATATTTTGTAAGCTGGCTGCAGCAGCGCAATGAGATAGACAGCGCGGCCGCTTACCCTGTTTATTTTGTGCTGGGGAATGGCGGCGCTACGCGCTCTGCTTATTGGGTCACTTCTGTGCTGGGAAGGCTGGAAGATGCGTCTGTTACAGGCGGAGACAGGTTCTCACGTCATGTGTTCTGCCTTTCCGGTACTTCGGGTGGAGGAGTGGGGATGGCAGCTTTTTATAAGTTGCTGTATGATGCACAAAAAAACAATAAAGCCGTAAAAGGATTTGAAGTCTCCGGTAAGCAATTCCTTGGACAGGATTATCTTACCTACACTTTGGCAAGAATGCTGGGACCAGATTATTTTAAATATATTTTTCATCTCAGCCCCTGGGGCGACAGGGCGGCAGCGCTGGAATATTCTTTTGAAAACAGCGCCGATACCGGTGTGTATAAGCTTCGTTTTTCCACGCCCCTTGATTCTTTTGTTACCCGGGATGCAACGCTTCCTGTTTTTTGTATTAATACTACAAGAGTGCAGGATGGGACACCGGGTGTGGTCACGAACCTGAAAATGGATTCTGTATTATTTAATAAACGGGTAGACGTGCTGAGCCTTTTGCAGGACAGCTTAACCATACGCATGAGCACGGCGGCTATACTCGGCGCAAGATTTCCCTATGTAAGCCCTGCCGGCAGGATTGATAAAAAAATAAATGATTCCACTACCCATCCCAACTATTTTGTAGATGGCGGATATTTTGATAACTCCGGGGCAGGAGTGGTGCAGGAGATGATCACCGCTATCGGAAAGGTAGCCGATACCTGCACTGACCCTGTGCTGCAGCAGCGCATAAAAAAGCTTCAGCTTGTGGTATTACACATTACCAACAGCCCGCTGGATGAGCCTGACCTGGAAAAGGTAGCGCCGCTGACAAATGATCTCACCGCCCCGATGCTTACTATCCTGGGTGCGTATGATATGCAAACCACGGTAAATGACAAAAGGCTTGAAAATTTTATTATAGATCTTAATCACCACTATGATTCTTCCTATACCGGCTTTAAAAGCGCTGCCTATCTCCCGGTAGATCTGTATAATAATCCCAAAATAAATCCTGCTGATACCCTCCCGTATAAGCGAGACCCATCGGATACATTACCCAGCAATGGTCCCTACGCTATGAACTGGTTCATTTCAAAAGACGTGCGGATGCGTATGGACAAACGACTGGACCGGCAGCCCGTATTGGATAGCCTTGTGAAGCTGATGCAGGGAAGGAGATGAATGGAGAATAGCGTAAATGAAAACCTGAGACGTAAATTATGTCTTGTCCTGACACAGGTTTCAACTTACGAACTGTTACCTGAAACCAGCCTGGTTGTTCCTTATCTTCTGCAGCAGGTCTGCCAGCTCTTTTACCTTTTCCGGGTGTGCCGCGGCAAGATTATTCTTTTCACCGGGATCTTTATCCAGATCGTATAACTGCGGCTGTTCATCAATGCCGGATTCAATATCTACTTTACTGAAAATTTTTGGTCCTTTACCCGGCTCTATATACTTCCAGTGGTTTTGCACAATGCTCAAAATGCTGCCGTGCTCCACCAATATTGTTCTTCCTTTCTTCGATTTTCCGCTGAATGCCGCCCATGTATCTTCACTGTCAGGCGCATCGCCCGCAGGGATAGTTTGCCTGAGAAGAGTGGCGAAAGAGCTGGTCATATCTATCTGGCATACCATGGCAGGAGATATCCCCGGCTTGATTTTCCCGGGCCAGCTAATGATGAAAGGAACGCGGGTGCCTGCTTCCAGTATGCTGTACTTTCCACCACGGAAAGGCCCCGACGGGGTGTGATCATTCAACTGTGTCACTGCGCCATCCTGATAACCATCATCCAGTACAGGCCCGTTATCGCTTGTGAATATAATAATGGTATTGCCCGAGAGCCCCAGCGAAGCGATCTGCTTCATGATCTCACCTATTGTCCAGTCTAACTGCAGTATCGCATCCCCGCGAAACCCAAGCCCGCTTTTGCCTTTGAAGATAGTTGCAGGCATGCGTGGCACATGCGGTTCAGTCAGCGCAAAATACAGGAAGAAAGGTTGTTTGCTGTTTTCATGAATGAATTGCTGCGCTTTAGTGAGGAAAGTCAGTGAAAGTTCCTCATCTGTCCAGCGGGCGGTATGCCCGCCACTCATATAACCTATCCTGCCAATACCATTCACTATTGTCTGATCGTGCCCCTGACCGGGAGATGATCTTAATTTCAACAGCTCCGGGTGTTCTTTACCGGTAGGATCGTTGCCTACCTTTTCTTCATAATTTACTTTAATAGGATCTGATTTGTCGAGCGCCACTATATTATGATTCTCCAGGAAGACTGTCGGTACCCTGTCTGCAGTTGCCGGGAAGATAAAAGAATAGTCAAAGCCTACTTCATTGGGACCGGGTTGTATATTGCCGTTCCAGTTCTTCTCTACCTGTGTTCCCAGCCCGAGATGCCATTTGCCCACTATACCCGTATGATAACCGGCTTTGCGAAACAGGGATGGCAGGGTCGTCTTATCGGTAGGGATGATCAGGGCAGCATCGCCCGGTAATATCCCGGTGCCTTGCTTTCGCCATGGATACTGTCCTGTCATCAGCCCGTAGCGGCTGGGTGTACAGGTAGAGGAAGTGGCATGCCCATTGGTGAAACGCAGGCTCTGTTGCGCCAGTTTATCAATGTTGGGGGTATGCAATTTTGTTGCACCATAGCAACTGAGATCCCCGTAACCCAGATCATCGGCGCAAATAAAAATTACATTGGGCTTACCCGTCTGCGCATATACAGATATTGATGATAACAGCAACAGGCAGAAGAAAGCAAATCTGGTAGAAGCCATGAACTTAATTTTGATTATTAACTTTCGATAGATTAAAGCTTGCATGCAGGCTGCGTGGTTAAAGGTATATTTTTTAACAGAGGTTTAATGCATCCTCTTTTCCTTTCTAAAGGGTTTGCCCCGGCCATGCTGCAGGCTGACGCGTTGTTTTATCCAGTGGCATAGGGGCATTCCACGTTTGCAGCTTTTTTCCCAGCAGGGATTCCAGCTCTTTTAGTTTTGCAGGATATTTAGCCGCGAGATTGTTTGTTTCACCGATATCCTCTTTCAGATTATACAGTTCTCCTTTGCCGGTGCGCAGGCTATATACCAGTTTCCAGTCGCCTTTTCTTGCGGCGCTGAAATAATTAATCCCTGGGCCGCCCTGGTCCTGCCATTTATTGGGATAATGCCAGATCAATAACCGTGAAGTGTCTTTATACAACGGGTTTTTCAATACAGGCACAAAGCTTTTTCCGTCAACCCGCTGCACGGTTTTGTAATTGCGCACGCCCGCCATTTCAAGTATGGCAGGGAAAAAATCTTCTATAATAACATACTGGTCTGTTACCGAAGATGGCTTTACAATGCCTGGCCATTTTACGATCATCGGCTCACGGATACCGCCTTCATATACCGATCCTTTACCTCCTTTCAGCGGGAGATTTTGCGTATGCGGGGCGCCGCCTCTTGGTGGTGCAAGGCTAAGCCCTCCGTTATCGCTCATAAAGATGATGATGGTATTTTTCTCGACGCCTTTTGCTTTAAGGAAATCCATGATATCGCCGAGGCTTTTATCCATTCCCTCAAGCAGGCTGACATACCTGGCTTCTATACTGTCAAGCCCATTGTCAAGATATTTTTGAACAAAACGTTTGTCTCCCATGATGGGAGTATGTACGGCGTAATGCGCCATATTCAGGTAAAAGGGCTGATGATTTTTAATAGGGTATTCCAGCGCTTTTTCGGCCTCGAGTGTGAGCGCTTCCGTCAGGAAAGTCCCTGAATCATAGTACTCTTCGAGGTCAGGGACTGCCTGTATGATCGCTTTGCGGGGCATATTGCCGTAATGCTCTTCGCTGAGGTAGCTCTGCGGATGCCCTGCAGAATGCCCGGAAATATTTACGATAAAGCCCATGTTATACGGGCTTGCGCCCGGCGTTCCATAGGATGCCCAATGTGCTTTGCCTACATGTATGGTAAAATATCCGGATTGCTTCAGTAACTCGGGAAAAACTGTGGCATAAGCTGTTGCTTCCACACCCGCTGTTGGGCTTAACCCGTTCATGTTCCATTGAGCGGCTTCAAACTGATCGTCTTTGGCATCCGTATTGTTGTCTTTTGCCGGAGAGGTCCAGTTGGTGATGCCATGATGCGCCACATTCATCCCGCTGAGCATGCTGCTGCGCGAAGGCGTACAAACCGGGGCGGCGTAGGCATTGGTAAACTTCATACCTTCCTTTGCAAGGCGTTCCATATTGGGAGTGTGATATCGTTTGTTCAGAGGCGTTGCTGAAGTCCAGAAAGGCAGGGAGCAATCCTGCCAACCCATATCATCTACCAGGAAAACAATGATATTCGGGCGGAGGGATTGCTGAGCGCGCAGTTGCAACCCGCATATAAACAGCAGTATTATTAAAAACAGCCCGCCTGGTTTTTTCATAATGAAGTAATGTTTTGATAAAGTGAAAGGAGGCTGTTAAGTTAGTCTTTCTCTTCTTAATCCGGATAGACAAAGGGCGCATTTCAAATTTTGCGGCACATATTTCCCTCACCCCTGCAATCCCTCTCCGTGCAGCAGAAAGGGGAGAAATGGTGTGAAAATTTGAAATGCGCCCGTAGTCAAACGTTTGCGTGCAGCTTTCTTTGTTTTTTTGCTCACCGGCAGGTTGCCTGCTTTAAATAAAAAAGCCCCTATGGAAATAGGGGCCGCAACCAAAACTAACTGCTTATGAGAAAAATTTACTGTATTATTTATTATAAACACCAGGGAAATGTTTCCTCCTGATGTGACACAAAGTTAATAACGAAATGTGCTAACGTTATCTTAAAAGATGTTATTGGCGCGGTAACAGGGAATAAGTAGTAAGTGGTAAGTGATAAGTCGTAAGTGGTAAGCTGCAGGCGCGCACATTTTACCACCTGCCACTTACCACTTTTTTTCCTCGCTAATATGTTTGTCTATTCTTCATCAGGGTATTCACTTAGTATGATACAACGTAGTTTTACTACTATTGTCGTAACATCATTACAATACAATCCTATTATGCACTATTTTTCCACAATCCATATTGTAGTTTCTTTGTGTAACAAATCCGATATTTATTGAAAATTCAACCCTGATCTCGGAAAGCACCCAGCCTTTTAAATCCAATAACCCGAAAAACGACCACCTGAAATCCAAACCGATGAAAATCAAATGTCCTCGGAACCGTCAACTAAAGACATTGCAACAGGGTAGCAGTCATGCTACCCTGTTTGTTTAGAATAACCACTCCAAATAATTTCCTTTCTCGTAAATAATTTTCCCGATAGCTACTCCTTTTGAGCTCCTTCAAAAATAGTTTTGTCCTGTAAATAACTATTCTATTTGCCTCATAAGATATATGGAACGATATAGAGTATCTTCAGTGATACTAATGATATTTGGAATAATGTCTCTATTTCCCACTGCGTCAATGGGACAGAGTGATACAGATAGCCTTTCCAGGCAGCTTGAGCCGGTGGTGATCACTGCCACACGCACAATAAGAAAGCTGAGCAATGTTGCTGTCCCGGTTACTGTAGTGCCTGAGAAAGTGATCCGGCAATCCGGCGCTCTCAGGCTTAATAATATTCTTAAAGAACAGACAGGACTATATATTACCAACAGCTTTGGTAATGGCGTGCAGATACAGGGATTAGGTCCTGACTATGTGCTGATACTGGTGGATGGAGAACCATTGGTAGGCCGTAATGGCGGTGTACTTGACCTCAACCGGGTAACCGTAAATAACATCAGGCAGATCGAAATAGTCAAGGGACCTTCCAGCAGCCTTTACGGGAGTGAAGCTATGGGCGGAGTGATCAATATCATTACAGATGCTTCCAGATCCAATGGGCTGTATGCTAACCTGCGTTATGGAAGCTATAATACAGTGGATGCGAATGCCGGCGGCAGCTTTTCACATAAACGCTTTAGCCTGTCGGCGTTTGTGAACAGGAACAGCTCTTCGGGATATGATTTTAACAAAAAGGATACCGGTAAGACGGTAATGCCTTTTCACAGCTATACCGCCCAGGTAAAAGCAGAACAGGGATTTGGCTCGATAGTAAAAACCGGCATATCGCTCAGGTATTATAATGAAAAGCAGCAAACGCTTTACAGTACAGATTACGGTATTGCCCAGGGAAGCCCCCGTATCAGGGAGTATAATATTTACCCGTTTATCAGGTTCAATTTTTCTCCAAAGGTCCAGTCCGTATTCAGGGGCAATTTTTCACAGTTTGAATCGGAGACAATGGAGTATGTGAAAGCGATTGACACTCCTTATTATAATGATTTTTTCCAGCAGCGCTTTAACCGCATCGAAAACCAGACGGATATCAAGTTACTGGAAACCAATGACCTTACGCTGGGTGCTGGTTATACCAGGGAACGGCTGAACACTAACCGGTATTCCGGTATTAAACATAATACAACAGAATATATTTTTATTCAGGATGAGCACCGCTTTGGCGATCGTGCTGTACTGATCGGTGGATTGCGTTATGATAATAATGCGGCCTATGCCAGCAGGTTCAGCCCTAAGCTGGCGGTACGTGTTAAAGCTACAGAGAAACTCTCCTTCAGTGCCTCCTACGGTGCGGGCTTTAAGGCACCTGATTTCAGGCAGCTTTATCTCAACTTCACCAACAATGCTGCAGGGGGGTATACCGTGTATGGCGCCAGCGAAACATCTGTGGCACAATTGCAACAACAATTTCAGGCGGGAATATTAGACAGTATCTCAGCCTATGGGAAGATGTTAAAGGTGCTTGAGCCTGAATATTCCCGGGGAGTAAATATTGCAGGAGAATACCGGTTTAACAATGATATTTCTGTTAAGGTAAATGTTTTTCGCAACGATATAGATAACATGATCATTACCCGTATCGTTGCCATTAAATCCACCGGGGCTTACGTATATAGTTATTTTAACGTCAATAGTGCATATACACAGGGGATTGAAACAAACCTGAAATGGCGCATCAATAAAAATCTCAGCGCAGAAGGCGGATACCAGTTCCTGCTTACTGCGGATAAAGAGGAGCTTCGCCAGGTTAAAGAAGGAAAAACATTTGGCAAAAAGCCTGGATCATTACTATCTGTACAAGTTCCCAGGAAGGATTATGGAGGATTAATGGATCGCAGCAAGCACATGGCTAATATCAAGCTCTTTTATGAGCAGGGTGCGTGGTTTGCCACGCTCAGGGGCATCTACAGGAGCCGGTGGGGAGTAGCTGATATGGATGGTAATCTTATCCTGAACCGGGACGATGAATATGCAAAGGGGAACTTGCAGCTCAATGTCAGTGGGGGAAGATCATTTGGCAAAACAATTGATGTGAAAGCGGGCATTGACAATCTTACTAATGTGCGTGATAAAAGATACATGACGGATAATCCGGGTATCAGCTTTTATATAGCATTCAATTACCGATTTTTTCAAAAAAACAATCAATAAAACATGAGGAACAAAAGCGCTTTAGCAGTAAGTTATTTTTTTGCGATGACAATGATAATAGCAAGCTCCTGCAAAAAAGATGATAAGCCGGAAGAAGAAATACCATTAACTGCTACGGAAGTAAAAAGTTTTGCAGCCGATCCGACAGCGAATGATAACCACTATGCTTTTTATTCCCTTGAAACCGGGAAAGAAATAGCAGTTTCAGATTCCGCCTCATCAAAATGGGATATTGCTTTCAGGAGCACTACTATTATTACTAATGGCGGCGCCAGTGGTCCCGGAGCCGGAGGAGCTTTTGTGCAGCGTGCCACCAGCTTTGACAGCTATGCAGCCATTGCTGCTGATTCTGCTTTTCATACAGATAACGCTCCTGCTTATGCTGTTCCCACAGGTTCCGGCAATGGATGGTACAATTATGATTTTACCACTAATATCATTTCATCTATACCGGGCAATTTTATAGTGTTGCGTACCGCTTCAGGAAAATATGCCAAGCTGGAGATTCTCAGCTATTATAAGGGCGCTCCCGCTACGCCTGTTGCAGACGATGTGGCAAGGTATTATACTTTCAGGTTCATTTACCAGCCTGACGGATCTAAAAGCTTTTAAGGTATTGCCAACAAATAACCCGGATTAAATTTAAACGGACATGAAAAAACTTTTCTTTACCGCACTGCCTTTTGTATTTACAATGGCAGCACATGCACAGCCGGTTGCTGAACAGCAGACGATCAAAAGCCTTTGCGGGTGTTATGAAGTAGAATTTAAATATGCAGAGACTTTTGCTGCAGATGAAGAATATAAATTTAAACCGCGCTATCGTGCCATGGGGCTGGAATGGGTAGTGCCGGAAGAGGCTTCAGGAAAAAAATTTGTGTTCCAGCACCTGCTGGTGATCAATGATACGATGATCATAAAGCACTGGCGGGAAGACTGGGAATACGAAAAATCAAATTGGTGGCAGTTTACCCACGATGCGAGCTGGAAGCCTGTAGCAGGAAGACCTCAGGATGTAAAAGGCCAGTGGACACAGACGGTATGGGAGGTAGATGATGCGCCGAGATACCAGGGTAGCAGCAAATGGGTAAAAACCGATGGTAAATTATTCTGGGAGAATACCACAGATGCTCCTTTGCCCAGGCGAGAGTATACCAAACGGAATGATTATAATGTGTTGCAGCGCACCAATCGTATCGTGATCACTGATACCGGCTGGGTGCATGAGCAGGATAATAAAAAGATACGCCGCACCGACGGCGCTCCCGACGAGTATATTGCAGATGAGAAGGGATATAATATTTATCGCAAAGTTGACGACAGCAAATGCCGCCAGGCTGCGGCCTGGTGGGAAAAGCACCGGCAATTCTGGCAGGCTGTTCGCCGGGGCTGGGATGAAGTGCTGAGAGACCGCACTAATATTCACCTGGTGGCAAAACTGAATGATAAAAGGCTGGGAGAGGAGCTGGACAGTCTTGAAGAACAGTCTCTTTCTTCAACTGAAGTGGAGAAGAAAGCGGCAGCAGTTATACAGGGATATATACAGCGTGGCGGTAATACTGCGCTGCAAAAGAAGTAAGTATTTTCTGATCTATTACAGATACCTGGATAAGAGCAGCAAATTTTGTTGCTCTTATTTGTTTTTGTGGAATACTTTAAAGGTTTAAAGGGGCGGCTATCTTTACGATTTGTTTATCTTCATATATCTGTCATACATTATCAACCTTTAACGCTGTCGCATGAAAAAATATTTGCCTTTGCTGCTATTGACCTTCTGGATATTCTGCAATATTGATAAGCCGGCAGCGCAGGAGCTGTACAAAGCTCCGGAGCCGAAAACCAATACCCGGTGGATAAGTCCTGAAAATCCGTCCGGCGAAAGAGGGCAGGGAGGAAAAACCAATAAAGGGGCCAAAGGCAGTGCGTTCTATACGCTGAAGTCGGGCGAACAACTGGTGCTGATGGATGTAAAAGGCGCAGGTATCATCAACCGTATGTGGCTGAGCGGCACCATACCACGCAGTGCAGAACAAAGAAGACTGATACGTATTGAGATGTATTGGGATGGGGCCACAAAGCCGGCTGTGTCTGCTCCCGTAGGGGATTTTTTTGGTAATACGCTCGGGCTGATGGTGCCTTTTGAGAATGCATTATTTTCCAGTCCTGAAGCAAGGTCTTTCAATTTTACCATTCCAATGCCTTACCGTAAGTCTGCAAAAATTGTATTGACCAATGAGTCTCCTTTTCATGCGCTGGTATGGTATGATATTAATTATACAGAGATGGAAAGGCTTCCCAATGATGCAATGTATTTCCATGCTTATTGGAACAGGGTGCCTCAAACAGCGCTGGGTAAAGATTATGTAATACTGCCAAAGGTGACAGGCGCAGGCAGGTATATCGGCGCAAACATCGGGGTGATTGGTGATCCCGTTTACCGCGGCACATGGTTTGGAGAAGGCGAGGTGAAAATATATATGGATGGAGACAGCAGGTATCCTACCCTGGCAGGTACCGGCACGGAAGACTATATAGGAAGCGGCTGGGGACAGGGTGTATATGTCAACCGCTACCAGGGCTCACTGGTAGCTGATACGGATCATGATATCTATACTTTCTACCGGTTTCATATACCCGATCCGGTTTATTTTCATAAGGAATGCTCGGTACGGCTTCAGCAAATGGGTAGCGCTGCGCCAGACAAGGTGAAGGCAATGATTGCTGCCGGTGCGTCATTAATGCCGGTGTGGACACTGCTTGGCGCTGAGGGGGGTGATATACTGAATATGAGGGGCAATCCTACAGAGCAGGTGCTTATGCTCGACAGCACTGCTTTTCCCCGGCTTACGGATAAAAAATTTCCGGCAACGGCACAAAGCGTAAATTTCTACCGGAGTGATGATGTATCAGCCACAGTTTATTTTTACCTGGATAAACCATCAAGCAATCTGCCCTCATTACCCGGCATAGCCCTTCGCATGGAAGGCATGCAGGAAAAAGTCTGGTCAAATATAAAAGGGAAATAATCCTTATTATGCGGCTTACCAGGTAAGTTTGGAAGGGGCGCATTTCAGATCAGCCCAGCAGGTGCGCCTGCAAAACATAGAATATACCTATTAAATTTCTTTGTGGTCTTGCGAAAAACTTTGTATTTCCTTTGCGGTTAATTTTTTTTACCGCAAAGGACGCTAAGGAATTGCGCCCGCCTGAATGACTAGTCGGGCAGGCAAAGAGCGCTAAGCCCGGGCTAAGGGGGTATGTATAATTTTCGCTTCATGCACAACTTTCCGGCCAGTGAGACCCGCCCGAACGATGTTCAGGTTTTAGAGGAGGGAAGCGCAGTCTCATCTTTCCGGCACGTGGAGACACGTGCCCCGGCGACCGTGGAACGAATCACGTGGTG
>MKWG01000007.1:0-128184 GCA_001899685.1 Sphingobacteriales bacterium 44-15 | reverse complement strand
CGCCGCAGGCGGGATTGAAAAAATGCGGAGCATATTTTTTCAAAAGACAAAAAGCAGCGGTGTTCCGGTTACGAAGCCCGCCGGCTCAGAGGCAAAAGTAGCACAGCAGAAAGGTATGGTTTTATTGACCATGCCTTTCTTTTTTTAATTCATCCTGGCTTCTGTTCGAATATGCTTAAGGGGATATGAGAATCCACCTATGCAATTTTTTGCAACTGCGTGAGCCTCCTGTATACGCCTTCTTCTACTTCTATCAGATCATCATGAGAACCGCGTTCTATAATTTGCCCATCCTGCATTACAATGATCTCATCCGCTTCCTTGATAGTGCTGAGCCGGTGCGCTATCACCAGTGTCGTCCTTCCGCGCATCAGGTTGTTCAATGCCTCCTGCACTGCTTTCTCAGCCTCCGTATCAAGCGCTGAAGTAGCTTCATCCAGTATTAAGATAGCAGGGTTTTTAAATACTGCCCTCGCAATGCTTAAACGCTGACGTTGTCCGCCTGACAAACGAATACCCCTGTCGCCGATAACGGTGTTATAGCCGTTTTCTGTTTCCATAATGAAGTCGTGCGCATTCGCAACTTTGGCAGCGGCGATCACATCTTCCATGCTTGCATCCGGCGCTCCGAGCGCTATATTGCTGAATATGGTATCATTAAAAAGAATAATTTCCTGGGTCACAAAGCTCATGTGGCTTCTCAGCGATTCCATGGTATAGTCTTTTACATCACGCCCGTCAACCAGGACGCTGCCGGAAGTGGCTTCATAAAACCTTGGTATCAGATCTGCAATAGTGGATTTCCCCACACCTGAAGGTCCCACGAGGGCAATAGTCTTGCCTTTTTCGATCACGAGGTTAATATTCTTCAGTACCTGTTTTTCATTATAAGCAAAGGATACGTCCTGTAGCTCTATTGTATGATTAAATGATTTTAGCTCTGCAGCGCCGGGGCGGTCAGCGATCTCAACGGGCTTATCCAGTATTTCAAGTATCCTTTCGCCGGAGGCCTGTCCCAGTTGAATATTGGAAAGCGCCACTACAATGGCTTTTGCAGGGCGTATCACCTGTGAGAAAATAGCAATGAAGGCAATAAAGGCGCTAGCTTCCAGGCTGCTGTCTGCAGACAACACCAGCCCGCCCCCGTACACTAAGATGCAGGCAACAACCATCACGCCTGCCGCTTCGGAAAATGCAGGCGCCAGCTCTCTTTTCTTAAAGCTGGCAAGGCTGGCTTTCCGGTAGAAATCATTTTCCCTGCTGAATCTTTTTAATATAAAGCCGGTGGCATTAAACGAACGGATAATACGCATACCCATAAGCGTTTCATCAATGAGAGTAAGTAATCTCCCCGCAGAGGCCTGCACATCTTTGGCTTCTTTTTTAAGTTTTTTAGTAATGGCTGCAATGGCAAAAGCGGAAATGGGTATGATGATCAATGTAAATAATGTAAGTTTTGCCGAGATCACGAACAAGCCGATGAAATAACCGATGAGCAAGGACGGCTCCTTGAACAATACTTCCAGCGAGCTGGTAGCAGCGCTTTCCACACCATACACATCTGTGTTGAGCCGGGAGATCAGGTCACCTTTATGCTCTTTAGTGAAGTACCCCAGTTGCAGGTGATTGATCTTTTCAAATAACGCTTCCCTCAATCGTTTCACCAGAAGCGTCCTGGTATTTACAAGGCAGCGCTGCGCCATATAACGGCATATATTGGTAAGCACCACCGATATTACTATCATAGCGGCTAAAAAATATAAAGCATACACAGGATTGGTTAGCTTAAAATCATATATAAGGTAATAGAAATAATCTTTAAAAAAGTTAGCGGAAAAGCTGAATTCCGGCGCTGCGGCATACCTGGCTGCATCAGCAGTATTAACAGGATTGAACAAAAAATTGAGGAGCGGGATGATCAGCGCAAATTGAAAAACGCTGAAAAACGCTGCAGCTATGGTAAAGAACGAAAACGGGAGAATAAATTTTCCTAACGGTCTGGCGTAACTGAATAATCTTCTGTAAGTCTTCATAATAGTTTAATATAGTGGTGAGTGGTAAGTGATAAGTGCTAAGGCACTGATGCCTGATAGCTGATAGCTCATACTTCAATACAATGAACGATAAACATTTAAATATTGCTCCACAGCTTTATCCCAACTGAAATTTTCACTGTGCTTCACAATTGCCTGCTCCATTTTCTTTTCCTGGTAGGTTTGCATTCCCTGTGTGAACACCCGCTGCATGTGGGTAGCTGAAAAATCCTGGAAATAAAAAGCGACATTGCTGCCTATCTCCGGCAATGCTGTGCGGGCAGAAAGAAAAACAGGCTTGCCCACAGACATGGCTTCTGCTACGGGGAGCCCGAATCCTTCCGCTATGGATGGTAGGGCAAATGCATAGCAATTGCGGTAGTACCAGGATTTTTCTCCCTCTGATATGCTTCCAAGCATTCTCAGGTTTTCATCTACTCTTAATTTCCGGGCTGACGCATAAATAAAATTCAGGTAGTCCTGGTCATTTGTCCTTCCTGCGATCAGCAATTCGAGATGGCGGTTTAATTTTAATAATGGCAGCAACACGTGAAAATTTTTCTTGGGACTGATAACCCCCAATGAAAAAAGAAAAGGATTTTTAGGTTTATAAGAATCCGAGGCAAGATCCGGCGCCTGGAGATTATTGGTGCCATTCAGTATCACATGCACAGGTTTACTCCCAACTTTGCAATGAAGCATCACATCTTTCCGGCAGAAACCGGAAATACATACAATGGCATCACTTCTGTCGATATTTTCCTGCAGGTGCTGTAAGTGTTTTTTTCTTTTTGATTCAGGTTTGCTCTCATACAAAAAGTTAAGATCATGAATGGTCAATACCACTCTTATTTTCTTGTTCCTCTTAGGAACATAATGAGAGTTCTGATAGGTACAATGCCATATATCATATCCTTTAAGCGATGGCATGAAAAATTTTTGAAGCGAGTGCTGTGTAATATGTCCCGGACCGCACCCCAATAGAGGCTGCACCTGCGGCGGCGAAAAAAAAGTCAGCTTCTCTTCGTTGGACGTTTCCAGTTTTTGCCGGAGATGCTGCCCTAGATTTAAACAATAGTGGTATAGTCCTGTGCTCGAATATTTCATTCGTTCACAATCAAAAATGATATTCCTCATACATTTTATTCGTATGTGTCAAAAATCTTTATTCCGGTAAAGGCGTAGAGATGAGGTATGGCGAAAGCAATATTTGGGATAAACAAGATGGTACAAAATTCATACCTGATTAACACTTGCTATATACGGTTCTTCTTTGCCGGTCGTTGGAAATAATATGCTAAAACTCATCGTTGTTTTTTATTTATCTTATGAAACTACGTATCGTATATACCGGCAGCATTTAAAAATATACCGGCCGCAATCATGACCATATAATATTTGAAACCGTTGCAAACAAAATGTTAAAGGAAATGTGAATGGTGAATGGTGAATAGTGAATGGTGAATGATTCACCATTGCCCATTCACTATATGGAATAACCTGCTTCTTTCATATAAGGATCCCAGAATTCAGGGAACAGATCCCATGCATGGCAGCCAAAGGGCAGATGGTTGTGCGTAATTTCCAGAGCGTATTCCGGGTGAAGCTCAAACGAGAACCGGAGCGCTTTTTTATAGCCTGGGATATTTAAATGTTTTCTTTTCCTGTTTACTTCCAGCGACCAGAATACATCTTCATTATATAAATGATGATGTTGTCCATTGTAATATTTTATTTCCTCCTTCATTTCTTTGCAGAGACGGTAAAATTTTTTTACCCTGCGTAGTGAAAATCCCCCGTTACCTGCTTTATTGTGAAACTGCAGCTCGGTGGGAAGATTAGAATCCGGTTGTTTTATATTATTCCTGTATGCTGTTCTTCTGGCAATAAAGCGTTTGATTCTCTTTTTCAAGGAGATTTTAACATTCTCTTTAAATAGCCAGGGTGCACCGATATAATCATATTTCTGACGGCACCAGTATAATAGCTGATCGCTAAAAACGAAAGCATCCAGTTGATGGATAAGTATAAATTCGTATTTCAGAAATCTTTCATAAAATTCAGCGGAAAGCATTAGTTTATTATAACCTTCAATGCCCTCAAAATAATATTGAGGAAAATTTTCCACGCGTACGTCATTAAAATAGGATAAAAAACCGTTGCTTTCAAGATGTTCAGGCTTGATGATCGTAATGGTATATTTTCCTAATATTTTAGCACACTGGCGTAAAGAGATATCTTCTGTGTGTGAAATAGTGGATTTATATATAGGAATGACCACTGTAACCATTCCTGCAATTTAAGGCTATCTGTCGCAGTTTTCATATCTCATCCTGATTAATTTTTCAAACTGAGGCTGAAAGGAAAAGTCGAACCCGTTTTCTCCATATACCGTTACATTCGGGCATTCAAAATAAACTTCCAGCATCCTGTTAACTTTCAGCGCTTCAGCAAGTGAGAATGGGAATGACTGGTTGCCTATAAAAAGTTTTGCTCCTGCTATAACCGACGCCATTTCCAGGAAATCTTTCACCGGGCGGTAAATCAGATGAGGGATATATTTTTTCATGGCTTCAAATTCTTCTGTAATGCCAACAAAATAAACCTTCGAATATCTTTTCAGGATGCGGTAATCTATATTAGGCGCCTGGTATCGTAAGCTCCTGGCCAGCACGATAGCATCCTGCATATCTTTATCAGGTTCTGCCTGCAGCCAGGCTTTATTTAAGTCGTAGTTACCGGGAAATACCAGGAAATACCACCTGGCAATATTTCCCCTGTCGAGCAGCAGCGGATAATCACGCATGATGTCAAGATCAATATCTGTTTTTTGTTCCTGCAGTATGGCACATTCCTTAAACTGTGGCTGGGAGAGTACCAATGGTTGCAGCATCTCAAACATTTTTTGGTTAAGCGTAACATTACCCAGGGGATGTTTGAAATGTTTGGCATAATCTGCAGGGCGGTTCAAAAAAAGATGCAGATGAATGTCTTGGTCCCGGGCAATAGCTTTCATAGCAGGTATGGCATATATAATATCCCCGCAATTGCCGCTGTGCTTGAAATGTATCCCTCTGCCTGCCGGGAAATTGAGATCCGGCGGATTGATTTTTTTTAATTTTTCCAGATATCTTTCTGTATGTTTCAAAAACTTATATTCCGCGGGACTGTCGGCTTTTGCTTTAAACCATAATTTTTTAAATACGTTCATCCGGTTTGTTTACTGTTAACGCTGTAAATGTCTGCAATAATTCAATATGACAACGGTACTCCTTGAGCAAAAGAAAGTAAGTTTCGTTGCATTGTAGGTATATTTATTTGTTACGCTGTATTTTGACATGATAATTGCTTATGTTAAGCGATCCTAAATTATTAACCCAAATTTTTATGCCAGTTTTATGAACGGGATATTTGTAAAACATATACTGGTGGCAAACCATCATCTTGATAAAGTGGGAGGAACGGAATCCTATACCTACGCTATGGCGGAAGAATTAGTGAAAAGAGGATACCATGTTGAATATTTCACTTTTTTCAGGGGAGAGGTATCACACAGGCTCGAAAAAGATTTTTCCATTCGCTTTATGTCGGGAAAGAAATATGATCTTATCCTGGCTAATCATAACACCTGCGTAAATTATCTTTTTGGAAAAGGTTTTGTGATCCAAACCTGTCATGGGGTATTTCCGGAACTGGAGCAGCCTTCTCCTAATGCTGATGCCTATGTGGCCATATCAGAAGAAGTAAAAAAGCATTTGCAGCAACTTGGTTATACCAGCCGAGTTATTCTGAATGGCATCAACCTGGAGCGCTACCGTCTGCTGCAGCCTCTTCATACTCAATTGACATGTGTGCTGAGCCTGTGCCATTCGGCAATGGCAAATGCAGCATTGGAAAAGGCATGTGAAGGAGTGGGGACTAAGCTGATCGTAGTAGACAAGTATAATAACCCGGTATGGGAAGTGGAACAGAAGATCAATGAAGCCGATATTGTGGTGGGCGTAGGACGCTCTGCCTATGAAGCTATGGCATGCGGCAGACCGGTAATTATCTTTGATCACAGGGATTATTATCCCTCGTGTGGAGACGGTTATGTAAAAGATAGGATAGGAGAGAGTATACTTAATAATTGTTCCGGCAGGTACAGTAATCGCAGCTATACTGCTCTGCAGTTGGAAAGCGAGCTCAGAAAATATGATCCGGCGGACGGCGCTTTTTTCAGGAAATTTGCAGAAAACCGGCTTGATATCCGGAACAGTGTTACGGAATACCTGGATTATTTCCGGGATGAATACAGGAATGTTACTGCAGTAAGTATTGCTTATCTCAGGCGCATGTGGCTGTGCAGGAAATGGAGAAAAAACCTGAAGAAGAAATTTGGAGATAAGTGATCAGAGGAGATAGCCACTAATTCCAGCGTCCAGCATTTCTCGGGATGATTTATGAATACAACAAAGCCACGAAAGTACGAATGGGCACGAAAGTATTGGTGTGAATTCGTGGTTTGGTGGCTATCTCTTTCTAAAATGCCACAGCAGGAAATAGTTTGTTGTACAGAATGCACGAATTTGCATCAATACCCTTTTGTGTCTATTTGTGCATTAGTGGCATATTAAGTGTCTTCTTTGGAGATCCATTTTCCCGTATCAGGGGCTTTGTAGTTTTTCATCTTTCCCAGCAGGTCGTCTATCCGGTCACTGTATAAAAGCATCTCCCGGTGGATGGATTTAAGAAAACCTTTCGCTGTCATGGTATTCACCAGCGTTATAAGCGGATCGTAATAATGTGCTATATTAAGTAACGCTATCGGCTTTTGGTGAAGCCCGAGCTGCGCCCAGGTAAGCATTTCGAAAAATTCTTCCATTGTGCCATACCCTCCGGGCAGCGCGATTACTGCATCGCATAGCTCATTCATCTTTGTTTTGCGTTCGTGCATGCTTTCTACCAGGATAAGCTCAGTCAGCCCTGTATGTGCTATTTCTTTTGACTGAAGAAAATAAGGGATCACACCGGTTACTTTTCCTCCCTGCCGAAGGGCGCCGTCAGCTACTGCTCCCATCAGCCCGACTTTTGCTCCTCCATACACTATCTCTATCCCCTGCCTGGCAAGCGTAGCTCCTGCCAGCGTAGCTTCTCTGTAAAATATCTCATCTGTGCCCGAACCTGAGCCGCAGAATATGACAACTCGTTTCATGAATATTTTTTTGCTGTGGGTTCAAATATACGACAGGGAATGGTGAATGGAATGAGAGGTGAAAGGTGAGAGGTGAAACCCTGAGACCTGAAACCACCTTACCACTTACCCCTTATCACTTACTACATAATTCCCCCCGTATCCCTTACATTTACCCAAAAAACCGTGAGGATCCTTATTGTTGAAGATGAAAAAGAGCTGTCCCGCAGTATAGCGGAGTACCTGCAGAAGGAGAGCTATCTTTGCGATACGGCATTCAGCTTCAGCGAAGCAATGGATAAAGTGGAATCTTTTGAATATGATTGTATACTGCTGGATATTTCGTTGCCTGACGGGAACGGGCTTAAAGTGCTCGAAGCATTAAAAGAGGACCGGAAAGCCGATGGCATCATTATTATTTCCGCCAAAGATTCACTCGATGATAAAATAACGGGATTAAAGCTTGGCGCCGACGATTATCTTCCCAAACCCTTTCACTTATCCGAACTAAGCGCACGGATAGAAGCTGTTATACGCCGGAAAAGCTTCCAGGGAGGGAATGTCTTTACGCTGAATGAACTTAGCTTTGATCTTTCTGCGAGAACAGTGACTGTAAACGGAGTCCCCGTGGATCTTACGAGAAAAGAATATGATCTGCTGCTGTATCTTGCTTCCGGCAAAAACAGGGTGATCTCCAAAAACGCCATTGCGGAAAAAATATCAGGTGAAAGCGCCGATGTATATGATAATTTTGATTTTATATATGCGCATATTAAGAACCTGAAGAAAAAGCTTACTGCAGCCGGTTGCGAAGATTATATTCAATCTGTATATGGTATAGGTTATAAGTTTACCGTCTGATGAAACTGCTAAAAAAGACCATACGGCGTTACCTGGTATATTCAGTGATACTTTTACTGGTGGAGATACCCATATTTTATTTTGTGGTGCAGCAGCTTGTGCTGCAAAGTGTAGACCATGATCTTATCACTACCAAAGAATTGTTAAAGCCAAAGATCGGTGAAGCCATTGTTAATAATACACTGGGGCAGTTGCGTTTTGCCGACCGGAATATTTCAATTTCAATCGCTACTGTTTCCCGGGTATATGATTCGCTGGCTTCCGTCGAAATCTTCGACAGCGTAACGGGTAGGGAAGTGCCTCACAGGATCCTCACCTCAAGCTTTAGCATTAATGGAAAGCCCTGTGTACTGCAGGTAAAAACATCCCTGCTGGATAATTTCAGCCTGATTGAAAATATTGTAAAGATACAGTTGGCGTTGCTTGTATTGTTGCTTTTAGGGCTGCTGCTTATCAACAGGAATCTTTCCAAAAAAATATGGGGCCCGTTTTACCGGACGCTCAACAGGCTGCAGCGCTACAATGTTGATCAGCATGAGCCTTTATTTCTTGAGCAATCTTCCATTAAGGAATTTGATGACCTGAACCGGTCGCTGGAGGGCCTGGCGCAGCGTGCCCGCAACGTATACTTCAGCCAGAAAGCATTTACAGAAAATGCATCGCACGAAATGCAGTCGCCGCTGGCCGTATTTCAAAGCAAGCTGGAATTGCTGATGCAGACGTCTCCCTTTACGGCTGAACAGGGTCAATTGATCAATGATCTTGCGGATGCAGGCAGGCGCATGTCGCGATTGAATAAAAGCCTGGTATTGCTTACCAAGATTGAAAACAACCAGTTTTCAAATGTTGAAAGCATTTCTTTGCAGTATATTGTTGCAACGCTTATACAGCAATATGAAATGCAGATAAAGGAAAAGGACTTACAGGTGCATTTTGAGCATAGCGGAGATATTGTGGTGAATGCTGATAAAGCGTTGATCGAGATGTTGGCCGGCAACCTGCTTGCCAACGCCATCCGCCATAATTTTCCCGGCGGAGAGATCCGTATCACCCTTCAAAATAACAGCCTGCTGGTAGGTAACAGCGGGGCGGAGGCGCCGCTCGATGAGCAAAAGATATTTGATCGTTTTGTGAAAGGCAATGCCGATAGCAACGGCACCGGGCTTGGGTTGTCTATTGCCAGTACTATTTGCAGGATCTATAATTATAATCTTCACTACAGTTACACTGGTAATATGCATTGTTTTTCTGTTGAGTTTGGGAAAGGCGAATAGTGAGTGATGAATGGTGAAACGTGAAAAGTGAAACGTGAAAAGTGAGATGTGAAAAGTGAGATGTGAGAGATCTTTGAGACGTACAACCTGCAACTTGCAACCTGAAACCCGAAACCTGCCCCGCCTGTTAAAACTTTTCTAAAACCCCGCCTGTTTCCCGCTGTTTGCCTTATTTCTTCAGAATGTATTCAGTATCGCCTGCAAATTTTACAGCAGTAAATCAAAATCTAAAACAAAAAAATTAAGACGATGAAAAGCAGATTGAATATTATAGCTTTTGCTGCCGGCATTATTACCACGGCAGCGGCCTATGGATTGTGGTCGCATGGCGCTAAGGCAGAAAACAGTATTTTGGATAATACACATACTCCTGTTGTAAAAACCGCTTATACGGAAGGAACGGTAGCTCCCGTTGATTTTGAGAAAGCGGCTACATCTGCAGTGCCGTCAGTAGTGCATATCAAGACTACAACCAAATTTAAGCAGGTGGCAGGGAGAAGGGGGCAGGAACAGGATCCCTTCGGTGGCATGTTTGGTGATAATGATTTTTTTAAACGCTTTTTCGGCGATGGCGGGCAGGGATTTCAGCCGCCTGAACAAAAAGCATCCGGGTCGGGTGTTATCATCAGCAGCGACGGTTATATAGTTACCAATAACCACGTGGTAGATGGCGCTACTGATATTTCCGTTACGCTTAGCGACAGGAAGAGTTATAAAGCAAAGGTAATAGGTGCCGACCCCAATACTGATCTTGCGCTTATTAAAGTAGATGCCAAAGGGCTCCCGGTAATGCCAGTCGGCAATTCCGATGACGTACACCTGGGGCAATGGGTATTGGCTATCGGTTATCCTCTTAACCTGGATGTTACCGTTACTCAGGGCATTGTGAGCGCAAAGAGCAGGAATATAGGCATCAACCGCCAGGGATCTGCGCCGGTGGAAGCTTTTATCCAAACCGATGCGGCCGTAAACCCTGGCAGCAGCGGTGGCGCGCTGGTCAATACTAATGGCGAACTGATCGGCATTAATGCCGCTATAGCTTCTCCAACCGGCGCATACGCAGGATACGCATATTCTATTCCTTCTAATCTCATGAAAAAGGTGATCGGTGATATTATGAAGTTCGGTTCGGTGCAGAGAGGATACCTCGGCATCAGCATGGCGCCCGACGAAATGAACGATGCTGCAAAAAAAGAGCTGGGCATTGTGAATGATGATATTGACGGGGTGTGGGTGATGGAAACCGATCCGAAAGGTGCGGCTGCCGAAGCCGGCATTAAGAAAGGGGATGCCATTACTAAGGTGAACGGCGTTACGGTTAATACCGATGCGCAGCTTTCTGAACAAATAGCAAGGATGAAGCCCGGCGATAAGGTGAGCCTGACAGTGATAAGGAACAAGGAAGAAAAGAATTTCAACGTGGTGCTGAAGAATAAGCTGGGCACTTTTGCTTCACAGGAAACTGCGGCTATTGAATCGCTTGGTGCGGAGTTCTCTACGCTGAGCAAAGAAGATGCTGCTAAAATGAAAATTGCCGGCGGAGTGCAGGTAGTAAAGATCAATGGAGGTATCATTGCTGATCAGACCAATATGCGCCCTGGTTTTGTAATTACAAAAGTGGGTGATGATGCTGTAAGATCCATAGACGATCTGAAATCAGCGATAAGCCACCAGGATGCCAACTTCCAGATACAGGGTGTTTATCCCGGCAGCAATGAAGTATATTATTATGGTATCAATGATTTCAGGAAATAAAAATCCTGTTGATTAACTATGACAGGCTAAAGGCCGGGTTTTGATTTTCATCCGGGGCGCACGGGAGTGCGCCCTTTTTATGTTTGGGAGCGATCAGCTTTGAGCCCTGGTGCATGTCCCGCATAGCCGTCAATGTAAGAAACATGAGCCTCCGAATGCGTGTTCGTGTGGGATCTTTCTTAGATAACCAGGGTAGCGCTTATGCTCAACAGCATTTTATATAGTAGAGCAACTGACTAAAAGTATTTCATTCACCTGTAGCTATGTATCTGCAATATGCCGCATATCGTCTGCCTGTTTGTAGAAAGATTATTTCAATGAACCCTGTTTTTTATAACCGATTATTATTTATATTGAATTGTTTTTACCCTTGTAAAGCCGGTTTGTTCACAGTACATATCAAAGCTAATACGATGCACATACAAAATAACGACAGCTCTGCCCGGCCTATTCAAAAAGGCTCAGCTCATCTCTTCGGTATTTCTTTAATTGCTGCCCTTGCGGGTTTTATTTTCGGGTTTGATACCGTTGTTATTTCCGGCGCCAATCAGCCGATCAAAGAGCTGTGGCATACTACTGAAATTTCTCCCTGGTTTCATGGTTTTTTTATCATGTCAATGGCATTATGGGGCACAGTGGTGGGAGCTGTATTCGGCGGCACGCCTACTGATAAGTACGGGCGGAAAAAAGTGTTGCTTTGGGTAGGGATATTGTTTACGGTATCTGCGCTGGGCTCTGCGTTTGCAGGCAACCCCTATACTTTTTCTTTTTTCCGGTTCGTCGGCGGGCTTGGTATCGGTGTGTCTTCAGTAGCTGCCCCGGCTTATGTGTCGGAGATCTCTACACCGGCTACCCGCGGGCGTCTGGTTGCCATGTACCAGTTCAATATTGTTTTCGGGATACTGATAGCTTTTTTGTCCAATTATTTTTTGCAGGGTGTGGGAGGCGCTAATGACTGGCGGTGGATGCTTGGGATAATGGCTGTTCCTTCATTAATATATACCGTGATGGTTTTTGCGATACCTGAAAGCCCCCGGTGGCTTGTGGCAGTAAAACATGATAATGCCACAGCTAAAAACGTTCTTGCCAGACTTGGAATAGACAACCCTGACCGGGAAATTGCAGCCATTTCCGAAAGTGCTGAACACGAAGCCGGCAACAGTAAAAAAAGTCTTTTCAATGCTAAATATAAAAAGATCATTTGGCTGGCATTTTTTGTGGCGTTTTTCAACCAGTGGTCGGGTATTAATTTTATCCTGTATTATGCTCCTGAAATTCTTGAACGTGCAGGGCTGGCAACCAAAGATTCCCTGTTGAACTCCATAGCTATTGGCGGCACTAATCTTGTATTTACGTTTGCAGGCTTGTATCTTATTGACAGGGTAGGGCGGAAGACGCTGCTGATCTGGGGATCCTTTGGTTATATTATCAGCCTGTTGCTGGTAGCGTGGGCATTTTATTCCGGCGCCAGTGCGGATTTTTTGCTGGTATTCCTTCTCTTGTTTGTTGCATCACATGCTATGGGACAGGGCGCCGTGATCTGGGTATTTATTGCTGAAATATTTCCCAATACTATCCGTGGTAAAGGGCAGTCTTTTGGTGCGAGTATTCACTGGATATTTGCAGCCATTATCACATTGATCACTCCTGTATTCCTGGATGCCGGCAAAGGTATCTTCCGCGACAATCCCTGGCCCATCTTTGTTTTTTTTGCAGGGATGATGGTATTGCAACTGATATGGGTGCTCACAAAGATGCCCGAGACCAAAGGCATTTCCCTCGAAGAGCTTGAGAAAAAGCTGGTGGAGGAATAAGATGCCTTTATCCCGGGGAGAGACTGCAAAAAAATGGGTAAAAGCAACGATGCAGAAGCTTTTTATGTCACCGGAGAAAAAGCATCATGAAAAAATCCCTGATCTCCCTGCTTTCGCTGATAGGTATTACTTTTCTTTCATGTGAAAAAATGGGTAATTCCGGATCCGGCTATTATTATGCAACAGATAACATGGGCGGTTCCGGGCAGGTAGGAAATACAGACTCTGTTGTGGAGAACCGGTTTGTTAAGACAGGGGATTCCGCTGTTACCACTTTTTCGGTAGATGCGGATGGCGGTTCCTATGCGCTTTCCCGCAGGCTTTTGACAGGCTCCCAGGATATCAGCTCTTATACGCAGGCTATCCGCACGGAAGAGTTTATTAATTATTTCACCTACAACTATCCCGATCCTTCTGATGAAGATAATATTGCAGTGAATGGTGAAGTAAGTACCTGTCCCTGGAATACGGAACATAAGCTGGTGCGCATCGGTATTAAAGGAAAAAGTATTTCGAAATCCGCGTATCCGCCTGCCAATTTTGTACTGCTGATTGACGTGTCAGGGTCTATGAGCAGCGATGATAAGCTGGAATTATTGAAAAATGGCTTTATCAGCTTTGCCAATCAGATGCGCTCTTCAGACAAAATTGCGATAGTGACTTATGCCGGCAAAGAAGCTGTGCTGCTTGAATCTACTGCAGGATCTAAAAAGAATGATATAGTAAATGCAATAAAAAAACTGGGCGCCGGTGGAAGCACTAATGGCGCCGGCGGTATTCAGAAAGCCTATGAAATAGCCAACCGGAATTTTATACCCGGCGGCAACAACAGGGTGATATTAGGAACCGACGGTGATTTTAATGTGGGTATCACCAACACTGATGACTTGATAAAGCTTGTAGAAGACAATAAATCCAAAGGCATTTATCTTACCACGCTCGGAGTGGGTTTGGGTAACTATAATGAGTCTATGATGGAGAAAATAGCCAATAAGGGAGACGGCACTTATGAATATCTCGACAGTGAAGAAGAATTGAAGAAAGTATTTATTGACGAATACAGCAAATTTGTAACGGTTGCCAAGGATGTGAAAGTGCAGGTCAGCTTTAATAAAGACCTCGTGGAAGAATATCGCCTGATCGGGTATGAGAACAGGGCGCTGACCAACAGTGATTTTGAAGATGACAGTAAAGATGCAGGCGAAATAGGCGCTGGGCAGACCATCACTGCGCTGTATGAAATAAAACCGAAACAGGGAAATGCTGACTTCGGGAACCATCCTTCATTTGCCATAAGCTTCCGGTATAAGAAGACCGCTAATGATCCCAGCGTTCTTTTGAACCTGGATGTGTATGACAACGGAGCTGCTTTTGCAGATGCAAGCGAGAATATGAGGTTTTCTGCTTCGCTCGCCGCACTGGGGTTGTACCTGCGAAATTCTTCTTATAAAGGATCTGTCACTTTAAATAATATTAAGCAATGGGCGGCAAACGCCGTATCGTTTGACCCTAATGGTTATCGCAGCAAACATTTACAGTTGTTGAATAAAGTGAAATAGCTTTTTGCTGATTTGCGGTTTGTGCCGACTGCCCCACCAATTATATATTAGTATATCAATGTCGTTTCCATAAGAAGACATAGCGTTTTTTAAGGGTAAGTTGTTGATTGTCTCAAGCCGGCGGGCTTCGTATCTCCCGCCCGGGGGGTGGGGCCCCTGTTTTTTGCTTTGAGGAGATCTGTCGGCTTCATATCATTATTCATCTACCCCTTTGATCGGCGGTAGTACAAATCTCACGCAAAAAAAGGTGGCTTATTCGGATACAGGTAACAGTGCGATAAATCTCTGCGTTCTGATAAATTAAAAGTTTTATGATGATTCTTAAGCTTAAAGGAAACGACATTGAATTATATATTGCTCTTTAGCATGGCTTTGCGTTCCTTTGCCTGCCCGACTTGTCATTCAGGCGGGCGTAATTTCTTAGCGTGCTTTGCGGTAAAATATAACTACAAAGGAAATACAAAGCTTTTCGCCCGTCCGACTGGTATCCTCCGGGCAGGCAAAGACCTCAAAGAAATTATAACTTGTTTTACAATCCTTTTAATGAGCTAAGATATCCAACGGGTATCTCTCATGTTTGGCTGGCACGGATTTGGAATGTTTCCGGCTTTTGTTATCTCTGACAAATAAGTAAATTTGCACCAGGTCACCTATAAAATTATTGTGTAACAATTTGTACGCCGGTATGCTTTGGCTTGAGATGCGGGTGACGCTATTTCTGCATTGTAAAGCGGGCATATATAGCCGGGATTACTCCTCATAATACCAAATGATCCACCTCGAACCGATCATTTTTATTGTTGCTACATTAGCGTGTCTTTCCGTTGTTTATGGGAAAGTGAAGCGTATTCCCTATCCGATCTTTTTGGTGCTGGCCGGGCTTATTATAGGTTTTATACCCGGGTTGCCTACGGTAAGGCTTGATCCGGAAATGATATTCCTGATCTTTCTCCCCCCTCTGTTGTACCGGGCGGCATGGAATACTTCGTGGAGGGATTTCAAAGCTTCCATCACACCTATTTCAAGATTAGCGATCGGGCTTGTGTTTTTTACAACGATAGCTGTAGCTGCTGTAGCGCATTACTATATTCCGGGTATGGACTGGCCGCTGGCATTTGTACTGGGAGCGATTGTGTCGCCACCCGATGCTGTGTCTGCTACCAGTATTATCAGAGGGATGGGCTTAAATAAAAGGATTGTAACTATTCTTGAAGGTGAAAGCCTGGTAAATGATGCTTCTGCGCTTGTTGCCTACAGGTATGCAGTAGCAGCGATCGTCAGCAGCAGTTTTGTGATATGGAAAGCAGGCCTGCAATTCTTATGGATTTCCGTAATGGGGCTTTTTACAGGCTTTATACTGGGATATATCTTATGTCTTATTCTCAAACGCATACATAATAATGCAACAGTAGAAGGGATCCTTTCTTTGTTAACGCCCTTTATCGTATATCCGGTGGCAGAAAGATTTGGATTATCCGGAGTGCTTGCAGCCGTTGCCGCAGGGCTTGTTACGTCCTGGCGCTCTTCTGAAGTCTTCTCTTACCTCGGGCGCACACAATCCAATGCCGTATGGGATATGATGGGTTTTATTCTGAATGGCGTGATCTTTATCCTGATAGGCTTACAACTGTCTGACAGTATTGATGCTTTCAAAGAATTTACGTTAAGTAAAACCATTCAATATGGTCTGCTAATAAGCGCTGCTGCAATTATCATACGTTTATTGTTCATTGCCCCTGCCATTTTTTTCCCACAGTTGCTTGGGTCAAAGATCCACCGGGAAGAAGGTGTCTTTAACTGGAAAAATTCAATAATACTTTCCTGGTCCGGTATGCGTGGCGTAGTATCTCTTGCTACTGCTATGGCGCTGCCTTCTACGCTTAATGACGGATCCGTTTTCCCCCACAGGGAAACTATCTTAATTATCACATTTGTAGTGATACTGGTAACGCTTGTAGGACAGGGGCTCACGCTGCCATTACTGATAAAGCTGTTAGGAATTAAGCCGGATAATAATGATGACGAGGAAAAGAAGCTGAGACTGCTGGTTAACAGCAGCGCATTGAATTATATAGATGACCGTATTTCCGGCAAAGCATTTAACAGCCAGGCGATTGAACAGGTGAGAAAATTGTATGAATTACGGGTAAGCTGGCTGAAGGGAGATGATTTCAGAGAAACCCTTTCGGGTAACCAGGCACTATCCGGCAATGATAACTTTCTGGAACAGGTAATAAATGTGCAGCTTGCCGTAACAGACTTTAAAAGGCAATTGCTTATTAAGCTGTACAGGGACGGTTCATTCAGCGCTCAGAATATCCGGATACTGGAAAAAGAAATTGACCTGGATGAATCAAGGTTACGCACACAACTATAAAAGTATGCTGTCAGTTTTTTATTATTTTTTTGATCAACACCTGATCTGAGAAAACAGCTCTTACTACATATATACCTGCGGGATAAGGATCAAGATCAATGGTATAGAGATTGCTTTGACCATTACCGGTTGCTATATTTCTGATCAGTTGTCCTGAGACGGTGTATACCTGAACAGCAAGCAATTTATCCGGGGCAGGGTAAAATTGTACATATATCTTTCCTGATGTGGGGTTAGGCGTTACCATAAATCCCTTTGCCTTGAGGTTGGGGTTTACCGTTACCGTGAATACATTTACATCGTCAATATAAATATTGCTTTGATTATAGTTGGCGATGCGGAATGCAAGCATGATATTTCCCCTGTTAATATAATTCAGCAGGCTCACTGTATCTTTCCGCCATTCAGCTCCGGAAGGATTGAATGCTGAAACTACGGGATTGCCTGTAATAAGAGAAGTGTTATATTTTTTATATAAAGACTGGTAAGACTTGCCGCAATCCTGGCTGAGCAATACTTCAAGTGTGTCTGCATACCCGGTGCTGCCGGAGGCGAGCGGCGCTGCTGCGATCATAAAGGTGAGATAAGCGGAATCAACACCTGTAAAATACACTTCAGGCATACGGAGCCATGCTTTTTTCCCGTTGCCGTAGGTATCTGTTACTTTACTCATGCTGGTAATGCCTGTGCGGGCAATCCCATCTGTTTTTTGCCATCCTGCTGTATTATTGCTGCTGATAATGTCCCATCCTGCAGGTAAATTGCCGTCCCCCTCAAAGCTTTCCTGTATTGCTGTAGTAGATGAGTAGTATAGTAATGGCTCCGATACGACATTATTTGTAGTGTCATTATCTGCCTGTTCATTAGGATTTGCGAGCTGGATGGTAAGCGTATAATTTCCTTCACCAATGTTGTATTGAGGAAGCGTGACAGCAACCGTATCCCAGGAGGAAAGATTGCCTGCCCATTTATACGTACCGATCTTTTCATTGTTGAGCAGTACGTTTATATCAAGGCTGGTAAGCGTTTCGGTCCCTTTATTTTTGATGGTGATCAGCGGTGAAAATGCCGGGGAGCATAAACGTTGTGCGGGTTCATATACTGCCGTTAATGCTGCGTCATAAGGATATAAGTTTACAGGTATGCATCCCTGTGAATTAAGAAGCGAAGACCTGTAGGTGGTAAGCGCATACTCCATTCGTTCTACCTGTTCGGTGGTGAACATGATCAAACAATTATCGTAACTGTAATCCATATAATCCTGGTATAGAATACCGTTGCCTCCCGGAGTGCATTTATCTGTCTTGATGCCTGAACTGCAGCCCGAGCTCGAATTAGCCTGGTTAGGGGTGTCGTCTACATAGTCTGTACCGGTGCAGGCCCCATCATCGTCTCCCCAGATATGATAGAGGTTGAAGTAATGACCGGTTTCATGACACAGTGTTTTACCTGTATTATAATTCTGGTAGCTTCCCCCGGGCAGTGTCCTGTAATCAATGACCACGCCCTGGGCATCAGCGTTGCCGTCATCGGGAAAAGTAGCATAGCCGAGAAGGTTATTTCCCAGCCGGCATATCCACACATTAAAGTAATTGTCGGTATTCCAACTGTCAGTGCCTCCGGTGCTGCTGTATTTTACCTTATCATCATAAGTAAAGCTTGTGCTGCTGGTAGCAGTTCGCGTTATACCTGTTGATGGCGCGTCGCCGGGTGTGCGCTGTGCCAGGCAGAAACGGATATATGATTTGGCAAAAAGCGGCTTAAACCAGGAGGGGATGGACGCACTATCGGCATTTGTTCCGGAATAGGCCTGGTTCAAAACCTCAAGCTGAGCCTGTAGCTGTGCATCCGTCACAACAGAAGGGTCAGGTAATATTATATGGAAGACTACAGGTATAGTATAGGTGATCTCTGCAGCGTTGCTTCTTTGAGACAAAGCTTTTCGTTGCTGCAGCCGGGTGTTCAAACTATTACGCTGCGCTTCAAAATTTTTTTTAAGCGAAATATTTTTTTCAAAAAGAGAATCAAGACGTGGCATAGTTGCGCAATGATCCTGGGAAAAAACGGGAGATATCCATAGAATGCTTGCCAGGATACCGGCACTTAGCGTAAAGTAAGCCCTCATACAGGATGGTATATATCTTTGAAATACGGTAAGAGCTGTATTGCCGGTTTGGTAAAAGCCATTATATAATTGTAAAAATATACGAATGCTCCTGTCCGGTATACATGGCTATGGTATTTTATATACTGAGTAGAAGCATACTCTTGTTATATACCTGCTGAAAAATAGTACTATAAATGTAAATAAAAGTAACATCAATATATTTTTAGTGAAACTACATTTGATCAGTAAACTTTTATAAAATTTAATCAGGGCATGAAGCATTCTAAGCAAAAAGTAAAGCACCCTCACCGTAACCCGGCGTTTGTTACCGGCGCTTATTCCGATGCCGTAATAGTCAATGGATTCATTTTTGTAAGCGGACAGGCATCTGTTGATTTCAATACATCAGCGTTTGTGCTTGGTACTATTGAAGAGGAAACCCGTCGCACACTTGATAATATCAAACTTATTTTAGAGGAAGCAGGAACGTCTATGGATAACATAGTAAAATGCGCCGTGCATTTAAGCGATATCAGGGAATTTGACAGGTACAACGCTGTGTATGCAGCATATTTCCCCGGTATCAAGCCTGCGAGAACAACGGTACAGTCAGTGCTGGCAGAAGGTATTAAAGTGGAGATTGACTGCATCGCGTATATACCTGATCAACAATAAAAGTATGAATGCGAAGATACATCCTCAGGACACCGGCATCGGGATTGTAGGATTAGGATTGATGGGTAGCAGTATTATAGCTTCCTTGCTTGCATTGGGATATCCGGTAAAGGCCATAGCTCCTATACACGGTGAGAAGGAAATAGGGTACAAACGTATTCTTGAGCAACTGCTGTTGTGTGAAAAGTTTAATATACTTTCTGCGCCGGTTGATGAATATATGGCATTGCTCACGGTATCGGCAGAGTATGACGAATTGAAGGAATGCGGGCTGGTAGTGGAATGTATTGTGGAAAACCTGGCTATAAAGGAAACTGTTTTCAAAAAGATTGCTGCAGTTACAAAAAAAGACGCCATACTTGCCAGCAATACTTCGGCTATACCTATCAGTATCCTGCAGAAGGCAGTTCCTGATCCGCAGCGGTTTATAGGCATACATTGGGCAGAGCCTGCATTTGCTACCCGTTTTCTTGAAATCATCTGCGGTAATCAAACCAGCGAAGCTACTACTGATGCTGTTGTAAGGCTGGCGCTGAGCTGGGGTAAGGAGCCTACCGTACTGAAAAGAGATATCAGGGGATTCATTACCAACCGGCTGATGTATGCCGTTTACAGGGAAATACTTCACCTTGCGGAAAAAGACCATACCAGTTTTGCAGACGCCGATAAATGTTTTCGTTATAATGCCGGCTCGTGGATGACACTGATGGGTATTTTCAGGAGAATGGATTATGAAGGGTTGAAAGACTATTTTGCTGCATATAAAAATATCTTTCCTTTGCTATCAAACAGCGATGATATTTCCCCGCAGATGCAGAAAATAGTGGATGCTCATTCCCGTGGTATACAAAACGGTAAAGGTTTTTATAGTTATACAAGGCAGGAAGCGCTGCAATGGTCGCAGGCGTTCTCGGAGTTCAATAAAGATATTTTTCACCTGGCAGCAAACTATCCTGAACGTGTAAACGAAGCACACACAAAAAGTTAAGCACTGCTATGAGTACAACAAATTACGCTGAATCGGCAAAATTGCTGGAGCGGGCAAAAAAAGTGTTAGCGGGGGGCGTTTCATCAGAATTCAGGAAATATAATCACCCGCATGCGCTTTTTTATACGCATGGGGAAGGAAGCAGGATCTATGATGCAGACGGAAATGAATACCTGGACTTTACATTGAGCCAGGGGCCATTGATACTCGGGCATTCCCATCCTGAAGTGGTAAAAGCCGTTTCCGATTATTCACAATACGGGCAGTTGTATGCGGGGCAGCATCTCAAAGAAATTGAGCTGGCAGAAAAGCTTAATGCTGTCATCCCTTCTGCAGAGCTCATGCGCTTTTGCCTCGATGGCTCCACGGCCGTACAAACTGCCTTTCGCATAGCAAGAGCAAAAACCGGTAAGCAGAAGTTTATCAGGTTTGAAGGGCACTACCATGGCTGGCTCGATAATGTGTGCTGGGGCAATGCTGCACCGTCATTAAGCAGCATGGGGGACCGCGGACATCCAACAGCCAACCCCTGGAGTAAAGGGTTAGCGGAAGAGACAAAGCAGGAAAGTATTTTGCTGCCCTGGAATGATCTTACGATGGTAGAGACCACCGTAGAAAAATTGCATGGAGAGATAGCAGCGATCATTACAGAGCCTGTAATGTGCAATAATAACTGCATAGAGCCGGCTCCCGGGTTTTTGCAGGGACTCAGGAATATTTGTGATCAATATAACATCGCCCTTATTTTTGATGAGGTGATCACCGGCTTCAGGCTTGGACTGGGAGGCGCCCAACAATATTTTGGCATTACGCCGGATATGTCTGTTTTTGCAAAAGCAATGGCAAGCGGTTACCCTATAAGTGCGGTGGTGGGTAAGCGTAAGTGGATGCAACTGCTCGAAGACGGAACGGTCATTCATGCCGGAACAATGAATTCGGGAAATGCTACGATAGCTGCTGCATTAACCACTATACAAATACTGGAAAGGGAAAACCCTTATAAGCGGATGTTTGACCTGGGAAGACATTTTATGGAAGGATTAAGAAAAGCTGCTGCCGGGGCGGGGCAGCGCATGCTGATACAAGGTCCGGGCCCTATGTTCTGTATTGCTTTTACCGATGCTGATACAATAAATGATTACCGTGGTACTTTTAGTTGTGATAAAGCAAAACTTTCAAAATTTATTGCGGCTATGCATGACCGTAAAATAAGAATTATAGGAAGAGGGCTGGTGTATATCAGCGCGGTGCACAACCGGCAGGATATCGAACAGGCTATTGCTGTTGCAGGAGATGTACTAAAGAGGTTATAAAATTTTACATACAGGATGGAGCGTATAAGTTTTAAAAATATATTGGTGGTGGGCACAGGCAGGATGGCGTCAGGCATAGCAACTAACCTTTTAAAGGCCGGAATGCAGGTACAGTGTATTTCAGAGAACACGACGCAGGATAAGAAGTATATTGCTGATAATGTAGCCGACTGGAAGCAATACCGGAATATTACCATCGGCACAGATATGCTGCAATACCTGTCTGCTGTTGAGGAAGCAGGGGCGGCAGATATTGCTGTTTGTATTACAGGAGAGGATCTGCCGGTCAAGCAAAAGCTTATACGGCAGTTGGAGCAGACGCTTTCTCCTGAAACAATTATTGCAGTGAATACTGAAAGTATTTTGCTGGAAACATTGCAGGAAAACACACAATACCCGCAGCGGATAATTGGGCTGAACTGGTGCGATCCTGCTCATACTACTGCGTTCCTGGAAATCATAGGGAACCATTTAACGCCTGCTGGCATAATAAAGTCCGTTGAAACGGCAGCCGTGAATAGCTGGGAGAAAGATCCCTGTATTGTTCTTTGCGGCTACAGCATTAATGCGCGCTTAATGGCAGCGCTTGCACGGGAAGCACTTTATCTTATAGAGCATGGTTATGCATCGATAGAAGATATTGACCGTGCGTGCAGGAATGATGCAGGGTATTATCTGCCCTTTGCCGGTAATTGCAGGTATATGGATATGATGGGCACTTACGCGTATGGATTGGTAATGAAAGACCTGAACCGCGAATTGTCGAAGGAAGCTCAGCCACCTGCACTTTTTGCCCGGCTTATAGAAACTGGCAAGACCGGCATGGAAAATACCGGGGGTTTCTATAACTATGCAGCAGGAGCCGGGGAGCAGTGGGAGGAACAGTTCAGGGAATTCAGCTTTGAAATAAAAGAAATTATTGAAAAATATCCTTTCAACTACCTGAAGGAGGGATCAAAAATGATCAATTCCAAAATTACGCTAAATGAATAGGCATTTCATTTTTGACGCGCATCTCGACCTGGCGATGAATGCCATAGAATGGAACCGGGATCTTACCCGCCCGCTGGATGAGATCAGGCTGAGAGAAATGCATCTGAAAGATAAGAACGACAGGGGGAAAGGTACGGTATGCCTGCCGGAGTTGCGTAAAGGAAAGGTCGGATTGGTAGTAGCTACACAATTGTCGCGTGTAAACGCTGCGGGAAGCGCCCTGCCGGGATCGAGCTGGAACTCGCCGCAACAGGCATGGGCGATGACACAGGCGCAGCTTGCCTGGTATCGTGAAATGGAAGCTTTGGGTGAAATTGTGCAGATCATAAACCTGCAGCAACTGGATGCCCACCTGCAGTTGTGGAATGACGAAACAATTGCTGATGACAAAAAGCCCGTCGGATATATCTTAAGCCTGGAAGGTGCAGATTCCTTAGTGGATATTACCTACCTGCACAAGGCATACGCGTATGGCTTACGTGCTGCAGGTCCCGCGCATTTTGCACATGGGCGTTATGCGCCGGGCACTAAAATGGAAGGCCCTTTAACACCACGGGGCATTGAACTGGTAAAAGAGATGGGTAAGCTGGGAATGATCCTCGATGTTACCCATTTAACAGACGAGGGTTTTATACAGGTGATGGATCTGTACGACGGACCTATATGGGCGAGCCATCATAATGTAAGAAAGATCGTACCTACGCAAAGGCAGTTGACAGACGAACAGATAAAGTTATTGATAGAAAGAGGTGCAGTGATCGGCGGTATGCTTGACTGCTGGGCGATGGATAACCGTTTTATTGATGCTGTATCAGACCCGTGGCAACTGAATATACGCCTCGAAAACCTGGTTGACCATTGGGATCACATCTGCCAGATAGCAGGGAACAGCTCGCATGTGGCTTTCGGGACTGATCTTGACGGGAATTTTGGAACAGAGCAATCCCCCTGGGATATGAACAGCATTGCCGACCTGCAGAAGTATCATGAGATATTGTTAAGACGAGGCTATAAAGAAGAGGATGTGGAAAATATTTTTCACAAAAACTGGATAAGGTTTTTGAGGGAGGCGTGGGGGAATGAGAGGTAAGTGTTAAGTGGTAAGTGATAAGGGGTTACGAGTTTCAGGTTCCAGGTTCCAGGTTTCAGGGAAGCAAGGCTCTTATAACTTGTGCAGACCATATACCCTATGCCTTACTTGTTATACTTTATGCCTTTACAGTTTTCAAATCTCAAATTTCAAATCTCAAATGAATCACTTTTTCGCCGGCGCTGCCAAAACAGATATTACCCCTCCATTGGGAACCATCATTAACGGTGAGTTTGTGGCTTTTTACGCACATACCATTCACGATCCTTTATATTCAAAAGCACTGGTATTACAAAATGCCGGGACAACGCTTGCCATTGTGATCGTTGATATCTGTGCAATGGATAAAGAGTTTATAGTAGAAGTAAAAAAGGAAATAACTGTCCTTACCGGGATTCCCGCTGAGCATATTTTAATAGCTGCTACCCATACGCATTATGCAGGTTCTATACTCGACCTGCTGGGAGGTCCCTGTGATCTGCCATACCGGAAAAGCCTGGGAAAAAAAATTGTACAGTCTGTTGCAGAAGCTGTGCAGCGGTTACGTCCTGCCAGGATCGGGTTTGCGTCTGTAGCTGTTCCGGAGCATGTGGTGTGCAGGCGATATTATATGAAGCCCGGATATAAGGCTGTAAACCCTGTTACAGGCGGGCTGGACATAATAAAAACAAATCCTGCCGGAGGTGAGGCATATATAGATAAGAGAGCTTCAACGGTTGACCCTGAATTAAGCGCTGTTGCCATCCAATCCATAGATGGAGAATGGATCAGCCTGCTGGCGAACTATTCCATGCATTATGTAGGTGATTGTGCTAACGGGACCATAACTGCAGATTATTTTGCCGTATTTGCAAGACATATTACAGCTAATTTAAAAGCCGGTGAAAATTTTATTGCAATGCTCAGCAATGGTACCAGCGGCGAAGCCAATATCTGGGATTTCCTTCAGCCAGACCGTTATCCTAAAGAGGAGCATCAAAAAAAAGAAATAATAGGGAGCGATCTTGCATGGAAATTATACGAAGCATTAAAAAACATAGAATGGCAAACAGACCCTTCTTTATCTGCTTCATTCAAATATATCACCCTTGGTGTGCGTAAGCCTTCTGATGCTGAAGTGGAAGCTGCAAAAAAAATAGTTTCACAAACAGATTACCGCCTCATCAGTCCTGATGCGGAAGCTATGGTGAAAATATATGCGAGAGAGCAGGTGTTTCTCAATGAATACCCGGATACCATTGAATTCCCTGTACAGGTATTGAAAATCGGAGATATGACCATTGGTGCATTAGGCGGTGAGTTTTTTGCAGAAACGGGGTTGGCTCTAAAAAAGAAGATCAATACTGATAAATATTTTACCATCACTATGGCCAACGGGTATATCGGGTATATACCTCCTGCGCATGAAATAGAAAAAGGAGGATATGAAACATGGCGGTGCCGGACGAGCCATATTAAGGAGGATGGCGAAGGGATAGTGAGAAATGCTTTGAGTGAAATGGCAGGGTGAGAAAAGGTGAGAAGTGAGATGTGAGAGATTAGTCGTCATTTCACGTCTCACTTCTCACGTTTGATACTATATATTAAAGAAGCATTGATGTATGAACAAAACTTTTATTCCATCCTTACATAAGTATATCAGCAAGGGAGGTCTTGGTTGTGTAACATTTGGAAGAGAGATTGATGTTCCCACTTCTTTTTCAATTATGGATTACGCGCTTGAGAAGGAGATCGTATTTTTTGATACTGCCGCAGTGTATGGCGGGGGCGCTTCCGAAGAAATTATCGGTCAGTGGTTTACCCAAAGAGGAAAAGCTGCCGCGCATATAACAATCGCAACAAAACTGTTACCTCCCTTTAAAAGCACCACTATTACTGCAGCCGTTGAGCAAAGTCTTATGCGGCTTCGAAGGGATCGTATTGACATACTCTTTCTTCATTCCTGGCATTCATCCGTAGAGGACGACCACGTTTTGGCTGAACTGAATAAGCTTTTCATATCGGGAAAGATAGGTGCATTGGGCGTAAGCAATTTTAATGTTAAGCAGTTGAACGCATTGCTGCAAAAACAAATAAACAATAATCTCATCCAGGTTGCATTCATTCAGAATAATCAGAATTTTGCGGTGAGTGATGTGGATGATGAACTAAGAGAACTGTGCCGTGACTTCAATATACATATTATCACCTATAGCCCTTTGGGCGCAGGATTTCTCACGGGGAAATACCGGTATGCTGTTTCGCCGGATACCCGCTTTGAGATCATACCCGGGCATAAGGATATTTATTTTAATGATCATGCATGGGAACGTCTTGATAAATTGTTGAGAGTTGCGGAAGAAACGGGAAAGCCTGTTGCATCGCTGGCGTTGTCCTGGGCTTTCCGTCAGCCACAGATAAGTTCCGTGCTGATAGGCTGCCGTTCCACGCGGCACATAGATCAGGCGCTTGCGGCAATGCGGGAGGAGGATGCCGGGTTGTTGGATCTACTGGCTACAGCATTGTAGTAAGAAAAGCAGTTTTATAGGGTTCCGAGCCTTTTTTACAACTTATCAATATGAAGATTGCTTTAGTGCAAGATTGTAAAAACAGAACACTTTGTTGTCTTTGCGATCCCAACCGAAGGTCGGGAGAAGCAGTCTCCGGGTGGCATTGGCAATTAACTGTTTGGCAATGCGTCATGGGCACGGGAGAGGCATCTGCATCGTAACATTCCTTGCTGATAATAGCCCCTAGCCCCTTTTGCCATGCCGAAACAGTTCTACGGAATTCATTAAAATTTCTGTAAGTTATTTTGTTTAGTATGAAATTGTATATTCGGTAATGGACAAGATGAAACGGATCTTCTTTTGCTGTTTGCTTTTTTTATCAGGCCTTTTTACTGAGAAAACTTTTGGGCAAACAGACAGTTTACCTGTTGGTGCATATCCCGAAGCCATACCGGTAACCCATTTTCCTGACAGGTTACACGCTTTTGTATGGCGTAACTGGAATCTCGTAAGCCTGGATGCAATGAGCAGAACGATAGGATGTAAAAATTCAGATATCCTGGGGATAGCGGCTTCGATGGGACTTCCTTCCTATGTACCGGTGGATGGATCTTTTAACAAGCGCATATACATTACAGTAATAAGAAGGAACTGGCATTTGTTGCCGTATGGCCAGTTGCTGAAGCTGCTGGGCATGAGTGCTGAAGAGCTCTCAGTTGCGCTTAAAGAAGACGATTTTCTTTTCATTAAGCTGGGGGGCTTAAAGCCAAAGGTTTCAGAGCTCCGGTATGCTGCTCCCGGTCCGAAAGCCATTGCGCGGGCTGCAGCGATCAAAAAGATCGCTCAAAAGTATTTTCAGCAACAGACCGGTGTACCGCGGTTTAAGTTTATAGATGATCTCAGTTTGGTCTCCCCGAATGAGCGTATTAATAAACCGGACACTCATAATGCTAATATCCGGCCCAGGATCGTTTATTCTTATTTCGGCATCTTTGGTGATCCGCTTTCAGATACTTCTCAAAATCCTTACCCGGATGGATTGCTCGAAAAATTATCCCGGAGCGGGGTGAATGGTATCTGGATGCATACGGTGCTTAACCAGATGGCGCCCGGCGGCAAGGGTTTCCCGGAATTCGGAGTAGGTCATGAGACACGGATAAACAATCTGAAAAAGATAGTTGAGCGGGCCGCTAAATATGGTATCGGCATTTACCTGTATATGAATGAGCCGAGGGCAATGCCCGCTTCCTTTTTTACGAACCGCTCCGGCATGCAGGGAACAAAGGAAGGAAATTTTTATGCCATGTGCACCAGTGACGAAACTGTTACCAACTGGATGAGAGCGTCGCTGGCTTTTGTTTTTAAAAATGTGCCGGGGCTCGCCGGAGTGATCACAATTACAGCATCAGAGAATTTTACCAATTGCGCTTCTCATGGTCATCCGGAACTTTGCCCCCGCTGCAGCCGGCGCAGCTATGCTGATATTATCGCCGGGGTGAACCGTGTTATCGAAGAAGGCGTACATACCGGAAATCCCGATGCTAAAGTAATTGTATGGGACTGGGGCTGGCATAACCATGGATTGGCACAGGATGTCATTACTGCATTGCCTAAATCTGTATACCTGATGTCGGTGAGCGAATGGGCCAAGCCCATCAGCAGGGGGGGCATTGACTCAAAAGTCGGCGAATATTCCTTATCGGCTGTTGGACCCGGCCCGCGTGCGATACAACACTGGGCATGGGCAAAGCAGACCGGTCTCAGGACTTTCGCAAAAGTGCAGGTAAATAATTCATGGGAACTGTCTGCCGTTCCCTGGTTACCTGTTTTCGACCTGGTGCAGCAGCATATATCGGCTCTTTCAAATTACGATATGGACGGGCTCATGCTGAGCTGGTCGCTGGGCGGTTATCCTTCTCCGAATATGGAGATTGCAGACCTGTGCTTAAATTATAGCGTATCAGGTGAAAATGATGTGCTCGACAGTATCGCCACAAACAGATATGGCGTTGCCGCAGTGCCTGCTGCACGTAAAGCATGGACTGCTTTCAGCAAGGCATTTGAAGCATATCCGTATAGCGGCGGCACGTTATACACTGCGCCGCAGCAATATGGCCCGGCAAACCTGCTGTACGAAAAAGCGACCGGTTACAAAGCAACCATGGTAGGCTTTCCCTATGACGATCTTAAAAGCTGGAGAGCCATTTACCCGGACAGTATTTTTATCCGCCAGTTTAACCTGGTAGCAGAAGGATGGCTCAAAGGGCTTGAATATTTCCGGCAGGTAAAAAACATTTCAGACAGTTTGCACCGGCAGACCGTTTTGTCTGATGAACGCATCGCGGTTGCTGCATACCTCCATTTCGCGTCGGTAGTAAATCAGGCGCGATTCGTAATGTACAGAGATAGCCTGGCCAACAAAAAACTTACACCAGGTATTCGCAAAAGTTTAAAGAAAAATATCCGTGGTATCCTCCGGAATGAGATAGCGCTTGCGGCGGAGCTGTTCCGTGTCTGCAGGGAAGACCCGAGAATAGGGTATGAGGCTTCCAACCAGTATTATTATGTTGAACAGGATCTTATAGAAAAGATATTGAACTGCCACTTTCTGCTGGAGGTTTTTAAGGATTGACATTTCCCTGGAAAATACATGGGGCTAGCTGTTTAACGGCCGCGTATGTTTTTTCTATGCCACGAATTCCAGCGTCCTGCGCGGCAGGATGATTTTTCGATACAACAAAGCCACAGATGTACGAATGGATGGTCAATTGAAAAAAGGTCATTGGTGTATTCGTGGCTTTGTTGTATTCATAAATTAGTCTGCTTGCGGCAGCAACAGCAATAGCGGTTGTAAATTTTTCCTGCACAGGATCAAAGCTATGCCTTCCCCGGGCTTTTTTTAGGTAGCGGTAAAAGAAAAATCCTTTTTGAAAAATAGTATTAAGAATGTAAAGAAAAGTAGCAGATTTTGATTGTTACTACAATTAGATTTGAAAATGAAATTATTGTTAACGATTCTAATTGTGTTATGAGTAGGCAACATTTTTCTGATCACTCTGATTTCCTAAAACTACCAAAAACTGCGATTATGATACGACAATCCACTAGATCTTCAAGGCCTTTTTTTTCATCATTCAGCATGTTGTATAGAATTTTATCCATGCTATTGCTATGCCAGTTAAATATTGCGATTGCACAATCACAAGTAAGGGTTTCCGGTAAAGTAACCAATGAAGAAGGTGACCCTCTTTCGGGAGCAAGCATAAAAGTAAAAAACGGGACAGCCGGAGCTACTGCAGATAATGATGGCTTCTTTAGTATCAATTTGCCTAACCTGAATGTAACCCTGATAATAAGCTCGGTTGGTTTCAGCACTAAAGAAGTTTTTGTCAATAGCCAGTCGCCACTTAATATAACCTTAGGGAGTGGAGCTCCAAACGCTTTATCAGAAGTGGTTGTCGTTGGTTTCGGTAGTAAGCAACGCAGGGACGTTGTAACTACTGCGGTTTCCAAGCTTGATAATAAAGTGTTGGAAAATGTTCCGTATTCGAATGCTGCTGCTGCCCTTCAGGGTACGTTGGCTGGTGTAAGAGTACAAACCAATTCGGGTCAGCCCGGTGCCGCTCCTAATATTATTGTAAGGGGAGGTACTTCTATCAATAGCCCCAATAGTTCTCCACCCATTTATATTATTGATGGAGTTTTAAGGAGTAATATGAATGATATTGATGTTAATGATATTAAATCCATCCAGGTATTAAAGGACGCTGCCGCCACGGCTATATACGGGGCGCAGGGATCAAACGGAGTTGTAATTGTAGAAACAAAATCAGGTCAGAGCGGAAAAACACAGGTGACATACAGATTTGATTTGACAAAATCTGAAGTTGCCAAAACCTATGACGTTCTATCAGCAAAAGATGAAGTATATTTTGCCCGCCTGGGTATACTGGCAACCGGAGGAATAAACTCATCCTTTCTTGCACAATTAGACGGACGTACGTATTTAGGCGGTGCCGGAAATGATCTTACCAATACAACTGCCAACTCATTACAGTATCTTACGCCTGAAAATCAATATAAGCTCAATGAAGGTTGGGAAAGTATTCCTGATCCTGTAGATCCGTCTCGGACATTAATTTTTTCAAATACAGACTGGCAAAGCATGTTGTTTAGAAAGCCATTGTCTCAAAGTCATTCCATCTCTGTATCCGGTGGCAATCAAAAGGCCAGATTTTATTTAGGATTAGGTTATCTGGATGGTAAGGGTATAGCCATCCAAACAGACTATAAGAGGTTTACTATGAACATGAATGGAGAATTAAATATCAATGAAAAGATAAAGCTCTATTCAAGGGTGATGTATTCTAATACGAGGAATACGCAGGTACCGACAATAGATATTTTTAAATCTTCTCTCATTGCACCAGCGACTGATAAATTATATTTTGAAGATGGAACTTTATCCCCGGGACGTAGCTTAGGATATTCCAATCCATTTTACAGAGCATCTGTATATAATCCAAAAAATCTTGCAAATGATCTGACCCTGATTGTTGGTAGTGAAGCCAAAATCATCCCCGGCCTGACTTTCAGCCCTCAGATTTCCTTGCAGTACCGTGGTGGTTATTCCCGTAATTTTGTGCGCAGTTATTTAAACGGCCCGACAACATTAGTAACATCCCGCACAGCTACCGGTTCCTACGCAGAAAATTTCAGACCACAGGTAAATGCTGTTTTAACATATAATAAAACGTTTAATAACGATCATGACCTTGAGCTGAAAGGCGGACTTTCTTATTTATGGGCAGATAATATTTCGTTGTCAGCAACCGGTACCAATGCTGCTACTGACATCATTCCAACATTAAATGCTTCGGCTACCCCTACCGTAGTATCAAGCTCAGAAACACACCAGTCGTTGATCGGTTATTTCGGACGGGCTACCTACAATTACAAAAGGAAGTATCTTTTTAATGTTAGTTTAAGATATGATGGAGCATCCAATCTGGGTACAGATAATAAATGGGGGATTTTCCCGGGGATGTCAGCCGGATGGAATGTGGACCGGGAGAACTTTTGGAATTTTCTCCCCGAAGGTTTAGTAAAGCTGAAATTAAGAGCCAGTTATGGTGTTACGGGAAATATCAGTGGATTAGGGTTGTACCAGGCCCAGGGTGAATACAACGCTTCCTCTAAGTATAATGGTGTGTCCGGTATTATGATTTCCACACTGCCTAATCAAAATCTTAAATGGGAACAATCAAAAACATTTGATATTGGCGCAGATGTTGGATTATTAAATGACAGGGTTAGCGTAATTTTTGATTATTACCGGAGAGTGACAAACAACCTGCTTACTTCTCTCACATTACCTCCTTCAACAGGTTTCTCAAGTATTTTGACGAATTATGGTTCTTTGGAAAATAAGGGATACGAAGTAGAAGTGTCAGCGAGAATATTGTCTCCAACTTCTCCTCTGCAATGGAATATTGCGTTTAATACTGCAAAAGTTAATAGTAAAGTTCTTCGGTTACCTGAAAATGGCATTGAAAATAATCGTGTTGGCGGAGTATATGTATTCGATCCGGCAAAAGGAACTTATGGATGGTTAGGAGGTTTACAGGAAGGTCAAAGAATTGGCGATCTGTATGCGTATAAACAAGTTAGCGTATATTCAACAGATGATGAAGCAGCCAAGGGCCCTATTGACATGTTAGTGCCCAGTGCAAGCAAGAAAAAATATGGCGGTGATGTGAATTGGCTTGATGTTGATAAAAATGATACTATTGATACAAGGGACAGGGTATATATGGGCAACTCAATCCCACGCGTGACAGGTGGTTTTACCAACACGTTGAGCTATAAAAATTTAAGCCTTATAGTAAGAATGGATTATACCTTAGGAGCCACCATATATTATGAAACCGGGGCAAGACTTGAAGGTAATTTTTCCGGGGCTAATGCCATCAGCGGGCACATGCTCAGATCCTGGCAAAAACAAGGCGATATTACAGATATTCCAAGATATTATTGGGCAGATCAAAATGCCCAGTGGAATGTATGGAATAACCGGGGCAACTCAAGGTTTTATCAAAGCACAGACTTCCTGTGCCTGAGGGAAGTGACGCTTGCTTACAGTCTTCCCAAAAATCTTTTAAATAGAATTGGCTTGACAGATGTGCGACTAAATTTTACAGGAAGCAACCTGATCTACTTCACCAAATATGAAGGATTGAGTCCTGAACAAACTGATACAGAGACGGCATATCCGAATCCAAGGTCTTACATTTTTGGCGCTTCCATTACTTTCTAATTTTAAACTGCAGAGCATGAAAACTATTAAATCATTTATATACATAACTATCGTAATTGCTTTATCTGCAAGCTGCACAAAGCAGTTGGAGCTTGAGCCTGTGAGTTCTATTTCTACTTCTTCTTTCTGGAAAACGGAAGATGATGCGAATGGCGCTGTGACAGGAATGTATATCAGGCTTAGGAGCGTAACATCTACCAATCTTTTTATTTGGGGAGAATCACGAAGCCAGGATATGAAACAGTCCATTGGGAACGACTTCACCAATATCCGGAATTTTAATAATACTCTTGACCCTACTGTCGCAGGCCCCGATTGGAGCAGCGTTTACCAGGTAATAAATGATGTAAACCTGATCTTAAAGTATCTGCCGACTATTTCCTTTAAATCAGATGCCACAAAGAATAAATATCTGGCAGAAGCATACACCATGCGTGCATACTGCTATTTTATAATGGCGAAAACATGGGGAGATCTTCCGCTTGTAACTGACCCCACAGAGGGATATGATCCATCAGTTATTTATAAGGAAAGAACCCCGGTAGCAGATATATTTACCCAAATTAAAAATGATATAGCCCAGGGATTATCTCTTTTTTCTGATAATAGCTTTGCTACTGGCAGGAACAGGTGGTCAAAGCCGGCGTTAAATGCGCTTAAAGGCGATGTGTTTTTATGGACCGCAAAAAAATTAAATGGCGGTAATGAAGATCTGACCACAGCACTTTCTGCTTTGAATGATGTAGAAGCGGCCGATGTACAGCTATTAGGGGATTTTGGGAGAATCTTTGATTATGACAATAAAGGGAATAAGGAAATTTTAATGGCGAATAATTTCCTTCTCAATGAAACGGGAAGCACTTTTATGCAGAATATGTACATAGATGGATATCCGCCTAACAGTGATCCTGCTGCAGTCGCAATTATTGGTGCTGTTGGAGGGGCAAATTACTGGACACTGACTGATGATACGAGACAGAAGTTTAAACCGGAAGATTTACGCCGAACAGCGACTTATACTGAATTATACAGTTATGATGAAGCGACCAGCGGATATACCAAATTTTATGGTTGTATCCAGAGGAAATTTGACGGAATGATAAATGCGGGTGCCAGGACTTTTATTGATGATGTGGTATTGTATAGATATGCTGATGTATTGCTGATGAAGGCTGAGGCGCAAAATGCGTTATCCCAGGATCCTTCTGATGCAATGAATAAAGTAAGGAAGAGGGCATTTGGCAGTAATTTCAGTGGCAATGAATTTGTGTCCGGGTCGAAAGAGGATAATGATAAAGCTATTTTGGAGGAGCGTTTGCTGGAATTTTTATACGAAGGGAAATATTGGTGGGATATTTTGAGGTTTAATAAAGCTTCTGAATTGATACCCTATTTTCAGAATAACCCCGGGGATACTTATAAATATCTATGGCCGCTTTCGTTGGATATTTTAAGCAAAGAACCTAAGGTTAAGCAAAACCCGGGCTATCAATAGCAATAAACAATGAAAATTTTTAGAGCAGGCCTCTTATTTCGCTCAATGCTGCGGCATTTCCTGATGATATGTGCATTGATATATGCAACAAATATTTGTGCTCAAAAAAAGGTTAATGAAGAAATTTACCCGATAGGATCTTCCCGGCAACTGTTTATAGATAATATATTGATAGAAAAGGTTACAGGAAAGGCTGATCTTTTGCTTCATCATCCTGTACCACGTAATGTTGTTTTGGAAACCAACGAAGGTTGGGAGGGAAATGGAACAAACTATATAACGGTTTTCCGGGATGGGGATAGATACCGGATGTATTATCGTGCCGGGCACTATTCTTATATTGGAGGTAAGGACAGACCAAACCGTAAAGATATTTACTGTTATGCGGAAAGCACGGATGGCATTCATTGGAAAAAGCCTGTTCTTGGAATCATTAACTGGGCAGGGTCGTTTAAGAACAATATTATTCTTGATTCAATAGGAAGTCATGCTTTCTCCCCGTTTTTAGACAGGAACCCGGATTGTGCGCCTGATGCGAAATACAAAGCACTTGGATGGGGTGGAGGCAAACATGGGCTGTATGCTTTCAAATCTGCAGATGGAATACATTGGGCCCTGATGAACGCAGATCCCGTTGTTACCAAAGGAGCTTTTGATTCACAAAACCTGGCATTTTGGGATGCTGAGAAGAAGGAATACAGGTGCTATGTTCGCGATTTTCGTAATAAAACAGAAGGCTCAGTAAGCCTCATCAATGCAGGGATAGATGCCGGGCGGGATATTCGTACTGCTGTATCTAAAGATTTTATTCATTGGACAGAACCGGAGTTTGTCAGCTATGAAGCAAATACAGATCCGGGAGGAAGTGTGCCCGACAAAAAAACGCGTTCCAAAGACTATCCAACGGGAAGGGTAAGCGAATTATATACTAATCAGGTGTTGCCATATTATCGTTCACCCGGATTATTCATAGGTTTTCCTACAAGGTATGTAGATAAGGGCTGGACCACATCAGCAAAGTTTCTGCCCCGGTTTGATTACCGGCAGATAAGGGCGGTTGGTTCACGCAGAGAAGGAACAGCTATAACAGAAGGTATGATTATGAGCAGCAGGGATGGGGATCATTTTACTATCTGGCCGGAAGCCTTTCTGCGCCCGGGGCTCAGAAAATACGATACATGGTTTTATGGAGATATGTACCAGAATTGGGGGCTGGTAGAGACTCCATCCGATATTGAAGACGCTCCGGCGGAAATATCAATATATGCAACAGAAAAGACGCTGCAGGAAACAGGAGTAAGCATAAGGCGATATACTATCAGGATAGATGGCTTTGTTTCGCTTCATGCACCGCTTGCGGGAGGTGAGCTCATTACTAAACCATTTACTTTTAACGGAAGTAAGGTCCATTTAAATGTTTCAACCTCTGCCGCAGGATCGGTGAAAGTAGAGATCCGGCAGCCGGATGGTAAGGTCATCCCGGGATTTTCTCTGGATGATTGTGAGGAGATATATGGCGATGATCTGGACCGGCAGGTCATATGGAAGTCAGGTGCCGATCTTGCTACATTACAGGGCGTTCCTGTCAGATTGCGGATAGCTGTAAAGGATGGCGACGTTTACTCCTTCGTATTCAATTAGGAATTAAAGATTAAGTGTATGTATATTATTCAGGCTGTAAATCGTAGAAAAAAGAATTTATTTTTTGGGTTAGCTGTCATTTGTTCTGTTATTCAAATGGAGTCGTTTGCTCAAAAAGATAAGGCTTTACAGGTAGGAAATAACAGGGAGCTTTTCGTGGATCAATATCTGATAGAAAATCTCACCGGTGTACAACAAAAGCTGCATCAGCCAAGGAATGAAGGAGCCGTGTTGTATTTTGATAAGCCATGGGAAGGCAACTTCAGCGCCTATGTTACGGTGATTAAGGATGGAGATTTATACAGGCTATATTACAGGGGAAGAAGAGATGCCGGAAAAGATGGAGGCGATGCTGAAATGACATGTTATGCTGAATCCCGTGACGGGATTAACTGGACAAAGCCTGATTTGGGGATCTATACCATTGCCGGGACTAAAAATAACAATGTAGTGCTGGCCCATGCGGCTCCCGTTACTCATAATTTTTGTCCTTTTCTTGATAAGAACCCGGATGCTATAGCTTCTCAAAGATTTAAAGCAATTGGAGGTACAGCTCCCGGAGGACTGAAGGCATATGTCTCTGCTGATGGCATACACTGGGATCTGTTGCAGGACAAGAGTATTATAACCGGAGGCGCTTTTGATTCGCAGAATGTTGCTTTCTGGTCTGAATCGGAGCATAAATATATCAGTTATATAAGAACGAGTGCCAAAGAAGGAAATAAATCTTACCGGTCTGTAAGCAGGACCACATCAACAGATTTCATAAACTGGACCAAACCCGAACCCATGAAGTTTGGGAATGTTCCCTATGATCATCTGTATACACAGCAGACCAGTCCATATTACCGGGCTCCTCAAATATACGTTGCGATAGGAGCACGGTTCATGCCCGGCCGGCAGGTGGTTTCGGATGAGCAGGCAGCTCTTTTGCATGTAAACCCCGACTATTATAAAGATTGCTCCGACGCGATCTTTATGACAACAAGAGGCGATAATCTTTACGACAGAACCTTTCTGGAATCTTTTATAAGACCCGGAATCGGGCTGGAAAACTGGGTTTCCCGTTCAAATTATCCTGCATTGAATGTTGTAGAGACCGGGCAACAGGAAATGTCGGTATATGTTAATGAAAGTTATGCGCAGGAGGGGGCACATTTGAAAAGGTACTCAATGCGAATTGATGGATTTGTGTCTGTACATGCCGGAATAAAAGAGGGGAGTATTACGACTAAACTTATTAAGTTTGAAGGAAAAGAACTGGAAATTAATTATTCAACCTCTGCTGCAGGATCAGTGAGAGTAGAGCTGCTTGATGCAGACGGTAAACCCATTCCGGGATTTTCAAAAGAAGATGCAGGTGAAATAATCGGGAATGAAATTAAAAGGATAGTATCCTGGAAGAACAACCCGTCTTTGAGTGCTGTATCCGGTCAACCGGTTAGGTTAAAGTTTTATTTAAAAGATGCAGACCTCTTTTCTTTTAAGTTTAACTGATTGCGGTACAGAAAGAACAGTTTTGACCTTTCATTTTATTAAGTCATTAAGTACAATTCATCGATGAATATGTTCCCTCTCAATCAATATTACGTGCGGTTTTTTTTGCTGATTGTATGTATTGCACATCCGGGTACTCCATGCCTTTCGCAGATTAAAAAGATAAAAGACGTTGTTGTATATAGCGACACTACTTTCTATGCAACTTTTCCTTCCGTAGCTAAACTTAAAAATGGTGAATTAATGGTGGTCTTCAGAAGAGCTCCCAACCGCATCATTTTTGGAGAAAAGGGCAATAATCATGTGGATCATAACAGTTATCTGGTATCTGTAAAGTCGAAAGATGGGGAAAGCTGGGCGAAAACTCCTCAATTGCTCTATGCTCATGCATTTGGCGGCTCTCAGGATCCCTGCCTTCTTCGGTTGAAGGACGGTACTTTACTATGTACGAGTTATGGCTGGACGACAGTACGTCCTGAAGGAATACCTAATTTAAAACAGCCGTATTTTGAAGCCGGAGGATATATATTCCTGGGAGGCTACGTAGTACGATCCGTTGATGATGGAAAAACATGGCAGGGACCTTATTATCCACCGCATATAAAACCCGAGCGGTATTTTAATGCATACGGGCAGGCATTGCCTGCTTACAACCGGGGGGCATTGTATGAAGCTAAAGACGGCAGGGTGTTATGGATTGTTGCAGCAAACGATAGTGTAAAGAAAACATCTAACTATTTGCTTACTTCAAAGGATAAGGGATTAACCTGGGAATATGTAAGTGAAGTGGCAAGAGATGCCAATGCTTCTTTCAATGAAGCATCAGTATATGAAACCCCCGGAGGAGACATTATTGGTTTTTTACGTACTGCCAATATGGATGATCAGGCGGTAATAGCCCGCTCTAAAGATGGAGGAAAAACTTTTTCCTGGGAGCCAATGGGTTTTCAGGGACACCCGCTAATGGCAACAAAGTTGCCGGATAACCGGGTTTTGCTGGTATATGGCTATCGGCACAAGCCTTATGGCATAAGAGCACGCATTTTAAATGCGGAATGTACTGATTGGAAAACATCCAAAGAATTTGTCCTGAGAGATGACGGAGGTAATACGGATATCGGTTATCCATGGTCGGTAGTATTGTCCGGGAATCGGGTGTTGGTGGTTTATTACTTTAATAAGGACAATGGTAACCGTTATATTGCCGGAACTATTATTGAAATTAAGCCATAGTTTTTAATTCATTTAAATATAAATATCATGTATATTCGAAAGAGCCTATTACTATATCTGGTATGTATTTGTCTTCAACAGACTAACCTGTCTGCCCAGACCGGTAAGCCACTGCAACTTGGAAGTAACAGGGAACTTTTTGTTGATCAGTATTTGATAGAAAAATTAAACAATGTTACTCAGCATCTTTATACTCCGAGAAGTGAAGGGACGGTTTTAAAGTTTGATAATCCCTGGGAAGGAAATTTTAGCGGCTACAGCACTATTATTAAAGATGGTACGCAATTTAGATTATACTACCGGGGAGTAAGAGAGGCCAAAGGAGATGGTAATGAAACTGAAGTAACCTGCTATGCAGAATCGTCTGATGGCATTAACTGGAAGAAACCTAATCTTGGTATTTATACCATAAATGGTACAACAGATAATAATGTTGTTTTGGCACACGCGGCTCCGGCTACGCATAATTTCAGTCCTTTTCTCGACAGGAATCCCAATGCAAAAGCTACAGAAAGATTCAAGGCGTTAGGCGGAACAGATAGAACAGGCTTATTTGCTTTTGTATCTGCAGATGGTATTCACTGGAAAAAGATACAGGATTCCGCTGTATATAAAACAGGAGTTTTTGATTCTCAAAATGTATCTTTCTGGTCTGAAAGCGAGCAGCAATATGTTTGTTATTTTCGTACATGGAGCGACGGGGGATTCACACAGTATAAAGGTTTCAGATCGGTGAGCAGAACAACATCCAAAGATTTTATCAACTGGACAGCTCCTGTAAAAATGACTTTTGGAGATACTCCGTTAGACCATTTATATACCAACCAAACCAGCCCTTATTTCAGGGCGCCCCATATATACTTATCTATTTGTGCCAGGTTTATGCCTAAGAGGCAGGTTTTAACGGATGAGCAGGCAAAAGCATTAAATGTGAACCCTGGTTATTTTAAAGACTGTTCGGATGCTGTTTTTATGAGTACGCGTGGCGGATCAGTATATGACAGGACTTTTATGCAATCTTTTATCCGTCCTGAGATCGGGCTGGAAAATTGGGTGTCCCGGTCTAATTATCCTGTGTTGAATGTGGTGCAGACCAGCCCTACGGAATTATCGGTGTATGTAAATGAAAGCTATGCCCAGCCTACTGCGCATATTAAAAGATATTCTTTGCGCCTGGATGGGTTCGCTTCCCTGAAGGGAGATTTTAAAGGCGGGGAAGTGATTACAAAACCTTTTGTTTTTAAAGGAAAAGAGCTTGAGATCAATTACGCTACTTCAGCGGCGGGATATGTAAAAATTGAAATACTTGATGCTAAAGGACGACCGCTGCCGGGATATACAGTTAATGATGCCCAGGAAATTATCGGCAATGAAATCAAACGTATAGTATTATGGAATGGGAAGGAGGATGTTTCTTCACTTGAAGGAAAGCCTGTAAAGCTGAAGATTTATTTGAAAGATGCTGATTTATATTCTTTGAAGTTTAACTAAGACAGGAGCGAACCCGTATAATTTAATTTATTATAGTGTATGATTTTTCAGCAAAAATTCAGTGCGTCTGATGCTGCTATTGCAAGGATCTTCCGCGACTTTGTTCCTGATGAGGTCTTTGACATTCACGTGCATACCTATCATTCCGCTCACTTTCAGAAAGAAATATCCTTTTTAAAAGGAATACATAAGCTGGGTTGTGAAGATCACCGCAGTTATTTATCGCGTTATATGCCGGTAAAGAAATTGCATGGACTGTACTTTGGTATGCCGGAGAAACACGGTGACCGTGATGCGATGAACAGGTTTACGCTGGATGAGGTAAGGGATCATGGAACAGATTTAAGCAGGTCGTTAATGGTGGTTTCTCCCCATGACGACGTAGTGAAGGTTGCGGATCAATTGAAGCAGGATACCTGCTGTGGTATAAAAGTATATCACTGTTATGCAGACAGGGAAGATACTATGAATGCGGAAATAGCAGAATATGCGCCGGAGTGGATGTGGGAATTATTAAATGAAATGGATGGTGTTCTGATGTTGCACATGGTGAAAAATGGGGCAATAGAAGATAAAGGCAATCAACAACAGATCAGGGAGCTTTGCAAGGCATACCCGCGGGTAAAGTTAATACTGGCTCATGTGGCACGTAGTTTTAACTACCGGAATGCGCGAAAGGGGCTTCCCGGTATTGCCGATATTGAGAATGTGTTCCTGGATACTTCTGCTGTTTGTGAAACGGAAGCTTTTAAAGCAGCCCTCAGGGTATTTGGCCCAAAAAGATTACTATGGGGCGGCGATTTCCCTGTTACAGAAATGCGCGGACGTTGCGTTACCACCGGCGATCGTTTCTTTTGGCTGCATCCCGAGATCATAGATAAACAATACCAGGCACCAACTGATAGCGCTTTTACATTGATTGGAATAGAATCCTTACTGACCCTGCAGGAAAGTTGCGAAGATGCCGGGCTTAACCGTTCTGATATTGAGGATATTTTTCTCAATAACGCATTAAGGCTGTTGCAGCCCCATCTGCCTGCGTATGCAAATACACTTGCTGTTGACAATAAAAAGCTTTGGCAGTCGGCTAAGTCGGTTATTGCAGGCGGAACCGGGTTGTTGTCAAAAAGGTCCGAACAATTCAATGCAGAATGGCCAACCTTTTTCTCAAAAAGCAGCGGTTGTGAAGTATGGGATTTGAATGGAAGAAAATATATCGATTGCGCCGGTGGTATTGGTGCCGTATTACTGGGGTACGGGGATGAAGATGTATCGAAAGCGGTTACACGAAGGCTTACCCTCGGAACTTACTCCTCCCTGGTAAATCCGCAGGAGTTGGAACTTGCTGAAAAGTTACTTCAGTTACATCCATGGGCAGGTAAAGTACGCTATGCCAGAACAGGAGGGGAAGCAATGTCCGTTGCTGTTCGTATAGCCAGGGCTGCTTCCGGTAAAAGCGGGGTTGCTTTTTGTGGCTATCATGGCTGGCACGATTGGTACCTCGCTGCTAATCTTGGTGAAACCAATGCACTGGATGGCCATTTGCTGCCCGGATTACAGCCTAAGGGAGTTCCCAGGGAATTAACAGGAACAGCTGTTCCGTTCAGGTATAACGACTGGCAATCTTTCGAAGCTGCAGTAAACAAACTGGGCGATAATTGTGGGGTAGTAGTAATGGAGCCGATGCGCTCACAGTTCCCCGAAAATGATTTTCTTCAAAAGATTAGAAGTTTTTGCTCCGGCAAAAATATAGTTATGGTTGTTGATGAAATAACAAGTGGATTACGATACGGTTACCCCGGAGCGCTTACCCGTTATAATGTAGTACCTGATATTGTAATATATGCCAAGGCTATGAGCAATGGAATACCATTTGCAACTGTAATAGGAAATGATGATGTGATGACTGCTGCTGATGAAAGTTTTATCTCGTCCAGTTACTGGACGGATGGTATAGGCACCGCTGCAGCACTGGCTGTATTAGAAAAGATGGAAAGCGAAAATGTATTTAATGCCGTTTGGTCAAAAGGAGTAGCGTTGCAGGAGCTGTTGCGTGAGATTGCAATGAAATATGTTTCCTGCGGTCTTGTTGTAGGTGGAATGCCGGCATCGCCCACTTTTACTTTTACATCCTCTCATGCCGCTGCCGCCAGGAAGTTATTTATTACCAGGATGCAGGAAGAGGGTTTTCTTGTAGCAGGAATTTTTTATTTGATGCATGCGCATAAAGAGCAGCATTTGCATCGCTTTGCAGAAGCCTTCGAACAGACGTTGCAGTTGATAGAAAGGTCTATTGAATCGGGTATAATAGAAACGGATAATAGTAAAGCCTTTCAACATGGGTTTACCCGTCTGGCATAAAAATCAAAATAGCTGATTATTAATACTGATTAACCAATGTTTAGATTGCTTCAGGTTTCTTCCCGGGCACTGTCCTTTTTAGACTGGACCATATTGATCATCTACGGGGCCGGTATGCTGGGAATAGGGTGGTATTACCAGCGAAAGAATAAAACAAAGGAAGAATATTTATTGGGAGGCCGGAAAATGAAGCCTGCCTCCATCGGTATATCGTTATTTGCGACGTTGGTCAGTACATTAAGTTATATAACCACCCCGGGCGAGATGATCCTGCATGGTCCCATTATTTTTGCGGGCGCATTGGCCTTTCCACTGGTATATGTTATTGTAGGATGGTGGATCATACCGGCTATTATGAAAACAGGGGTAACCAGTGCATATGAAATACTGGAACAAAAGCTTGGTTTGTCTGTGCGATTACTGGGTACCGTTATGTTTTTATTGTTACGGTTACTTTGGATGGCTACCATTATTTACGTAACGGTTGATGTAGCCCTGTATTCTGTTATACAATTTGATAAGGCTTATGTACCATGGATAGCCGGGCTGCTTACCATAATCACTGTTATTTATACTACCATGGGGGGACTGAAGGCTGTAGTAGTCACCGACATCGTTCAATCCTGCATTTTTCTGGGAGGGGCATTGCTGAGCGTGATAATTGTTTGCTGGCATCTTGGCTCAGTGGGCGCTATTTTCCCGAAAGAATGGCCATCCCACTGGGGTACATTCGCATTGAAATTTGATCCTCAGCAAAGGACGACATTAGCCAATGCTATGCTGTCGGTACTGGTATGGTATGTCTGCACAAATGGCTCCGATCAGATTGCAGTACAGCGCTACCTGGCCACTCCTGATGCAAAAACAGCGAGACGTTCCTTTAAGATAGCGCTCTTGTCAGATATGTTTGCATCCACGTTGCTGGCTTTAGTGGGTTTATCCATGCTGGCATATTTTACTTTTAATTCCGGTTTACTGCAGGGTAAGCCGATAACAGAGCAGGCGGATACTTTATTCCCGCGCTTTATTTTGATAGGGCTGCCGGTAGGATTATCCGGATTATTGATTTCGGGACTCCTGGCAGCTGCTATGTCAAGTCTGTCTTCCGGATTAAACAGCGTGTCTTCCGTGATAGCAGAAGATATTCTTAACCGTTTTAGAAAAGACGGGCGGCAAAAGAAATCGTTGCAACAGATAAAAAAACTCTCATTTGTAATGGGTATTGTCATCATGGTGCTTAGTTTCATAGTAGCCAGGGTATCCGGTAACCTGTACGATATTATTATGAAGGTAGTGAACCTGTTTGTCGCTCCGTTATTTGTGCTCTTTTTTATGGCTTTATTTGTTCCGTTTGCAACAGAAAGGGGTACTTTTTTAGGTGGGATTTTGGCTGTGAGTATAGCGGTTGCTATAGCGTTCTGGGGAATGGGTGGCATTACAGTGCTTTGGATCATGCCTGTATCCCTGGTAGCAGGAATCTTGGGAGCAATATGTTTTAGTATCATTGACCGTTCAATAAAAGGAAGGCTCCCGGCGTGAATGCTGAAAGACTGCCTTAACATTATTTATTTGTTCAAATACTACTCCAATGCGTTCAGCTACCGTGTTGTTTCATTTGACATTCCTTATACTGTTTGCAGCACGCGTTGTATCGCAAAGCAATCCTTCAGACCTCACTGGTCCGTGGGAACTTATGGTTGACGATTACCTGATTGATCATAAAGAGAACGTTGTACGGCAGTATCATCCTTTTGTTAAGTATGGAGATAATCCTGTACTGACGGCAGATAAGCCATGGGAGGGAACGACAAGTTATTTGTATGGTACGGTTTTACCTGAAGAATCTCCCCGAAAGGGCTACAGAATGTGGTATCATGCCTGGAATGGAGAGTATACTAATCTGTATGCTGTTAGCGCCGACGGTGTTCACTGGCAGAAACCATCCCTTGGGTTAATAAACTTTCAGGGGACAACACAAAACAATATTTTTTTGAGACGAACAAAGGAAGATCATCTTCCCCAGGTTATATATACACCCTGGGAAAAGGATACCTTAAAAAGATATAAGCTGATCAACTATGACTACGGAAGAACTTCTCCTGATCATTTGATCAGTGGTTTCTGGGGAGCATACTCTTCAGACGGAATTCATTGGAAGGACGTAAACAGGAACCCCATTCTTAAAGATCCCGGCGATGTTGGTAATTTTAACTGGGATCCGCATAACTGGTCGTATATAGGATATCCTAAAATATTTGCCCCTGTTAGTGGGTTTAACAGGCGTTGTGTAGGTTATACCGCTACAAAGGATTTTGAACAATGGCCGTCGGCTCAACTTATCCTGGTACCCGACAGTACAGATGATCATTGGGTGACAACTCCCGGGCAACGTACCGAATTCTACGGGCTGAGCGGTTTTGCTTATCAGTCTGCCTACCTGGGGTTTCTATGGATATTTCATATTACCGATGGCAACAATGATGGTCCCATATATTGTGAACTTGTAAGTAGCAGAGACGGTATCCGCTGGGCCCGGCAGGAAGCAGTTAACGGGGTGAGAATGCCAATCCTGCCGATAGGAAAGACCGGTTCCTGGGACGAGGGAATGGTATTTTCTACCAACCATCCGCTTGTAGAACACGACACGGTAAAATTATGGTATGGCGGCTCAAATATCACGCATGCTTCCAATAAACAAGGACGTTCGGGAGTTGGTATCGCCACGCTCCCCAAAGACCGTTTTGTATCGCTCGATGCACAGGGAAAACAGGGTGTTATTACTACCAGGGTACTGAGTAACTTAAAAGGTAACTTATATATAAATGCAGATACCAAAGGCGGGCAGATACAGGTGGAGGTATTGGATGCATCGGGAAATGTACTGCCGGGTTATGAAAGAAGTGCCTGTATAATCAAAGGAAAAGACAATATAGAAATCCTTGCAAACTGGAAAGGAAAAAGATTACCTTCCGCAGCGTTGCTGAAGTTGCGCTTCATTTTGAAAAATGCATCTTTATTTGCCTTCCGGGGAGACAGCATAATAAAACCCGGATCACCGGATCTTGTTGTGAGTATACAACCATTCAAAGATGCTGTAGTTTTCAGGCCTGTTGCAGAAGGTGCTTATCGTCCTGTAGAAATCCCGGGCTCCTCTTTTTTGGGACCACGATTTACCCTTTCTGCAATGGTTAAGCCAACCACAACGAAACAGACGAGGCTGTTCAGCAATTATCGCGGGAGCGGTTCCTTCGTAACGGGAGAGTTGATAGTTGATTTTGATCCTTCCGGTCAATCAATGCAGGGATGCAGGTTTATTGTAAACGGGCAGAGCGTAACTTCTGGCCCCCTTAATTTCATAGATGGAAAATATCACCAGATTGCCGTTACCTATGACTACGGCAAAGTAGTGCTCTATTTTGATGGTAACCCTGTAGCTGTTAAGCAACTGGACGCGGGAGCGGCACATTTGTACAGCGACAGAAGTGTAAAAGCTTATTTCGATTTGCCTGACGCTTTACATGAAGTGGGCATATACCTGGGAAATGACCTGGTAATAGGAGGTGACCGGACCGGTAATTTTACTACTTACAGGCACATGTCTAAGTCTGCTGATGAAGCATTGATGGAAGGTGTGATAAAAGATGTATTGGTTACTACTGAAGTGCTCTCTTCACAACAAATTTTGCAGCGTTGGCATAATACCCTGCCACTTTAATAAGATAGTATGTAAATCCAGCATGATAGTAGCAAAGTTATTTATGGATCAGGGGTAAATTTAACAGTCATTTTGAGAACCAAAGAAAACATGCGATCAACAGGTTAGAAAAGAGAGTGTGTTATATGCTTAATAAAAGGACTATAATAATCATAGGGGCAGGTGTAACCGGGCTGAGTACCGCGTACAGGCTGGCGAAAAAAGAAGCCGGAAAAATAATTGTTTTTGATAAAGGAAAAACAGGAGATGGTTCCAGCAGCCGGGCCGCAGGTATCATTACAGGATTGCTTTGGAGTAAAACAGGTGTTGAAGCCAGGAAGGTTGCGTTGCGATTATTCCGTGAATTATCTTCTGAATTGAACGGCTATAGTTTTCAGGACGTTGGTACACTCAATTTGCTGGATCAGCAAGCCTGGGAACAAAGAAAATTGTTATTGCCCCTGTATGAGCAATGCGGTGCACCTTTTGAAATCCTGACGGCAAAGGAAATGCGTACGCGGTGGCCTGATCTTTACCCTTCCGGTGAACTGGTAGGGCTTTTTGACCCTTTGGGCGGATACAGTGAGCCGGAAGATTATCTTGCAGCGCTGAAAATTGCGTGTAATAAATTGGGTGTTGATATCAGGGAAGAGGAACCTGTCAAAGATTTTGTATTACGCTCGGGAAGCATAGCCGGTGTTATAACAGAGAAAGGATTGATTGAGGCAGATGCCGTAGTAAGTACTGTATATGGATGGACCAATGTTTTGTTTTCCAGGCTTGGGCTGAAGCTGCCTGTAAAAACAGTTGTACATCAACGTTACGTTACAGAGCCCCTGCATCATACTATGAGTATTCCTTGTGTGAATGCTGATCCGTTCTATGGTTACTGCAGACCTGCAGCAGGTGGACGGCTATTGTTTGGAATTGAAACGTCAGACCGGGAAGAATGGCGGGTTTCGGATATGAATTTTCATCTTGATGACCTGTTACGGTCGCCGGATCCGCGTTATACAGAAGCTATCTTGAGAGAAAAAGTGAGGGAAAATTTTTCTTCTTATTTCCCCCCGGTAAAAAATCTCCGGTGGGAAAGCTCAAAAACAGGGCTGCTTACTTTTTCCATGGATGGAGAACCGATACTCGGCCCTGTGACCGAGGTCCCGGGCTTATTTGTAGGTGTTGCCTTTCATTCCGGCGGGTTTGCCTATAACCCTGTATCAGGACTACTCCTGGCAGAATTAGTTACAGACGGAAAAACCTCTGTCAATATTGATGCGTTTTCACTCTCCCGTTTCAGCAACGAACAAACAGAAAAATACCTTGCTCAAACGGTACAGCAAAAAAACGTTGCAAAAAGAAGGCATTGATACAGACTTTGTGACCGAAAACTTTTACTAGTGTTAAGTCAAGCCAATTATATCTGTATGCTATCGTGAAAAGTGAGACTTACCTACCGGCAGGCAGGGGATAAAGGTGAGTAGGGCAATAGTGAATAGTGAATGTTTCAACCTCTCACATTTCTCATTTCACGTTTGACATAGCACTAAGTTCCCGGAACCAATTGGAAAAATGTTAAACTATCTCCAATGAAAATTATCAGCAGGGGAATCATTCCCACTCCCGGTGATCGTCGTTTTGGCAGCAACACATTCCCCTCCATACAAAAGCTTCCTTCCGGCAGGTGGCTGGCGTCATTTAAGGCTTCAGAGAAAAAGGGAGATTGTGATTTTATGCATGCTGTTATTTGCTGGTCGGATGATGAAGGAAACTCGTGGAGTACGCCTTTTGAGCCGGTGAAGCTACCGGATATAAATGGAGTACAGGGCCAAAGCAGAACAGCCTACGTGATTCCATTGGAGGAAGACAGGCTCCTGATGTTGTTGAACTGGGTAGATTGTTCGGACACTTCGCTGCCGTATTATGATCCTGCTGAAGAAACATTAAAAGATACGAGGATTTTTTATTGCTTTTCGGATGATGAGGGAGTCTCCTGGTCTGTGCCGCAATTAATGACAATAGATGGCATCAATGCACCTGTGCCATTGACCGGTCCTCCGTTAATGCTTAAGAACGGAACAATTATTTGCCAGTTCGAGATCAACAAAGCAGTAGGTGATCCCAATGAGTGGATACATCGTTCTGCGATGGTCTTTTCTTACGATGGCGGTAATACCTGGAAAGACCCGGTGATGGTCACGGAGGAAAAGAATATGTACTATTGGGACCAGCGGCCGCAGGTGCTGGCAGATGGTATATCAATCATTGATTTCTTCTGGACGCTGGACGGAGTAACTAATCAGTATAAAAACATCCATACAAAATGGAGCAAAGACGGAGGAAAAACCTGGGGAGCGCTTTGGGATACCGGGATATATGGACAACCCGGGCAACCAATTGTTCTGAAAGACGGAAGATTAATGACGATCGATATTGACAGATCAATAAAACCGGTTATTACTGTGAGGACAAGCAAAGATATCCGGAGTGGGTTTGATGAATCGCTTATAGTATATGAAGCAGATTCGGGTAAGCAGGACAGCAGGGAGATCAGCATGAACGGCGCATGGGCAGAGATGGTACAGTTTTCTGCCGGGCATCCTGCTTTGCTGTATCTCGGGAATAATGAAGTATTGGCTTATTACTATGCAGGTACTTCTGCTGACACTACCAAGATAGCATTCGTCCGGATTTTGGTATAAAGGGCTGGTAAGAGAATGATTTGACTACCGGCAATTCTGAATTGCCCTGAATGATTATTTATAAGAAAAACAGTTAAAAATGTATTGCAGGCGATTTCTTTTCTTTCTCGTTGTCTCGTTGTTTCTAACAACCAATATTTCTTTTCTGTTTGCACAAAAGGCAAAGAAAATTATTGATATAGGTTCCCGCAGAGAGCTGTTCGTTGACGGATTTATGATTGAAAGCCTTAGTGGAAAAGCGCAGCGGGTTTTACATCATCCCGATCCCAAAGGAGTGGCAATTGTACATGATCAGCCATGGGAAGGTAATACCTGTGGTTATCATAGTTTATTTAAAGATGGCGGTATTTACAGGATGTATTATCGTGGTTCTCATATTGCAGCTACCAAAGAAAGCCTGAAAGAAGCACATCCCTTTTATATCTGTTATGCTGAAAGTGCTGATGGGATTTCCTGGACTAAACCAGAGCTGGGGATATATGAGGTGAATGGCCCTAAAAAGAACAATATTGTTATCATGAGTGGTAATATAGCCGGTGTGGAATTGAAAATGGGAGACAACGCATCTATGTTTAAAGATCTTAATCCTGATGCGCCGGCGGATGCCCGTTATAAAGCATTCGTATGTTCCAGTAATCCCAGGGGATTATTTGCTTTTAAATCGGCGGATGCTATTCATTGGTTACCTATGGCAGATAAACCCGTGATTACAGAAGGTGCATTCGATTCCCAAAATGTGGGTTTTTGGGATAGTGTTAAAAAAGAATACAGAGCCTATTGGCGATATTTTAAAAATGGTGAAAGTGAAAATACGCTTACTGCCGGAGGTGTCAGGGCTGTACGCACTGCCGTATCAAAAGATTTTATACACTGGACCGATGTAAAAGATGTTACCTATGATGATACCATGAGAATTGAGCTCTATACCAACCAGGTGAACACATATTACAGGGCTCCTCATATTTTATTAGGTATCCCTACCCGTTATATTGAGCTGGGTTGGTCTCCTTCAATGCATGCCCTGCCCGACCTTCCGCACAGGGAGTTGAGAAGTAGCCACCATTTACGCTATGGTACAGCGCTTACAGATGCAATGTTGATGAGCAGCAGGGATGGTATATCTTTTGACAGATGGGAGGAGAGCTTTTTTCGGCCCGGGATAGAAAGAGCAGGTACCTGGAATTATGGACATCAGTATATATGCTGGGGAATTGCTGAAACCAGATCAGACCTGCCGGGAGCTCCAAACGAAATGTCTTTTTATTCAACAGAAAACTCGTGGACAAATGAAGCACGGACCAGTGATTTGAGACGCTATACGATGCGCCTTGATGGCTTTGTATCGGTCAATGCGCCGATGTCCGGAGGGGAAATCATTACTCGGGCTTTTCGTTTCAAAGGCAATAAACTATCAATCAATTTTTCTACTTCAGTAGCGGGTTCTGTTGAGGTAGAAATACAGGATGAAAAAGGCGCAGTTATTCCGGGTTTTGCTTTGAAAGACATACAGCCGGTGTTCGGCGATACTATTGAACGCGTTATTGAATGGAAAGAAGGAAGTGATCTGGGGGCTTTGTCCGGAAAACCTGTTCGCCTGCGTTTTGTGCTTCATGATGCTGATCTGTATTCATTTCGTTTTTTTGATTAATCTTTTCCATTTTAAAAAGTAATATATATGAATGAACAATACCTGAAATCGCTGAAATCCTCTTTTGATAAAGATGGATACGTATATATTCCCGGGTTTCTTTCACTGAAGGAAGTACAGGACTTGAATGAGAACGTGCAGCGGTTTATTGCAGAAAAAATACCTGCTATGTCTGCAAGTCATTATTTCTATGAAGACAAGAATGATATTGCCACGCTCAAGCAGATGCAGGACCTGGAGAAGTATGATCCATATTTTAAAGCATTAGCAGTAGACAGTAAGTTCGAAGCAATCGCTAAGGCTTTGCTGGATGAAGATGTTGTTTGCAAAACTGTAGAATATTTCAATAAGCCTCCTAAAATAGGAAAACCTACACCGCCCCACCAGGACGGATATTATTTTATGCTGGACCCGCAGCAGGCGGTTACCATGTGGCTCGCCCTGGAAAAGGCCGACGAAGAAAACGGATGTGTGAAATATGTAAAGGGCTCTCATCTCAAAGGTATGAGAACCCACGGACGTACTGCCACACTTGGCTTTTCACAACAGATCGTTGATTTCGGAACAGAAGACGATGTAAAAAATGAAATAGCATTCCCTGCTAATCCGGGCGATCTGCTGGTACATCATTCGCTAACTATTCACAGGGCAGGCGCCAATACTACCGCCGACAGGACAAGAAAAGCAATGGGATTGATTTATTGGGGAGAATCAGCCAAAGAAGATAAGGTGGCAAAAGAAAGATATATGGAGCAGTTGGCTAAAGAACGGGAAAAAGTGTGATGTGATGGGCTGTGAGCTTCGAGCTTTCGGCTATGAGCTGTGAGCTTTATGTACAAGTAAACCTGAAACCTGAGACTTGCAACTTGTAACCTGTATGAATTTTACCATGAAATTACTATCAAAAACATTTTTAATTGTATTAATGATGAGCGCATGTCATCCAGGGAAAAGAGAAACACAAGAACAGCCAATTGACCTGAAGGAAGAAGCCGTTAATACTCTAAGAAAGATTTTACATGAGCAGCAGGAATGGGTAAAGGTGCATGCCGCTGAATTTTTAATATGGTCGGGACATTCCGGCGCTGTTAAGGATGTATATTTAAAGGAATTGGAGCGCTTTCATGAAAGGCCTCAATACCGTATAGGGATATGGAGGGTACTTGCACTGTTGAGCAATAGCGATGAAGCGGCGCGGTATAAAACACAAATTGTAAATGCCTTTTTGGATACGGCCGGCAGGGACAGGATACATGCCATTGAAACGATGGCAAAGCTGAAAATCTCTCCCCTGCCTCAATACCCCGAGGCCACTAATGCAGCGCTCCATAGCGATGTTAAAAGCTTTTCTGCTTATACGCATTGGGCAGTTGCTTATACCAATGCGGATTCAGCTAAAGCCGCAGAAAAATATTTCCTTAACAGGCTGCTGGATGCAAATGAGGATATGTTACAGCGACGTGTAGCCGCGTATGTATTGCGTATTAGTGGTGAACTCGACATAGAGGACTGGAATGCATTAAGTGGTATGGTGCTGGCATTACCGGATGATGCGGAAGGGAAAGTTGGCTTCCTGAATGCTGCGTTGCTTACTGCTCCGCAGGAGGCGAAGATCAACGAAACATATAAAAACATCTTCAACAGGTTTGTCGCTTTCAGCAATAAAAAAGATAAGGGAATAAGAATGGATATAGCGGCGGGATTGGCCGTTGCTGGCGGTAAAGAACATTTACCTGTTCTTACGGGCTGGATGCGTAATGCAGACCCGACCGGTAAAGCTGCAGATGATGCGGATGTACAGGCATCCGCTGCCTGTGCCGTTTTACAAATATGTGACAGGATTAGTAGCGAGCAATAACGGATAAATCTTTGATTATATGCGCTGATCAATACCTTTCTAATTTTCTGAAATCTCCCACGCCTCTTTCCCCGCCGGGACGTACCAGTTCATAGCTGCCATCGCCATCCAGGTCAAGTACCTGTTCATTGATCGGTTTTACCGGAACCTTTGATCCTGTATACTGCAGGGCTGTTTTCCCTTTCACCTTGCGATATATCCTCCCGTCCCATCCGGCATCCTGGAGACTTATTATAACTTCTTTTTCCCCATCACTATCAATATCCAAAGCCTGCAGACCAATATGACTGTTTACCCGGGGTTTAAAATCCGGGCCGAGATCGAGTGGCTGCGGAGGCGATAAGACAGGTATTCCTTCGGGGTCATTACCCAAATTGATCATATAATAAACCCCGCCACCAGGATGAGGATCCGACTTAATGCCTAACTGGTAGCTGATGCCACCTGCAATCAGGTCTTCACGACCATCTTCATTCAGATCAATGCCTGCAGCAACAGCACGATTGTGGATCCTGATCACATTGCCCGAAGTATCTTTCAACGGACCTGAAGAACGGAATATAAATTTGCCGGGCTTTGCAAGTGCCGGATCATCTTTAAGAAGATAGAGCAGCCCTTTATCGGTTGCTGCAATAAGATGGTTATGACCTGACCCGTCAAAATCCCAATGCGAGATCCTGTGATAACCCCATTCCGGCGATAGCTGTGGATCCGTTTCTCCTTCGACGTTGAAAATTCCATCCTGATCCATGATTTTAAGAGAGTCTGTATAATGCAGCCTGATACCATCTTTTGTTTTTTCAACAGGTATCATGTTCCAGTAAGTTCCTGTAAAATGAATGATATATCTTTTGCTCTGAGAGTCTGTATACATATCATCAAAAGCATAGAATGATCCTGTAACATCAGGGCCGCTGATCCAGTTATGGAAAGTGAAATGAGGGAGACCGTTTTTCCAGCCGTCGTTCCTGAGTATGGCTATATTATTGCCTGTTGTAAGCAGCAGGTCTTTCCTGCCTTTATTTTCAAACAGGCATATCTTGGAATGAAAATTTAATGTTGCTTTTTCCAGCCCGGAGATCTTTATTTCCCCCATATTTTTGAAAACAGGTTTTCGCTCACGGAGAGGATTGACTCTTTTTAAATAAAATATCTGCTGGAGATTAGAACCGGCTATCACCAGCAGCCCCGGAGCTCCGGACTGATCGGGATATACAACAGGTCTTGTATTTGATCCTTTAAAAAAAGCTTTATTTTCCTTTGCTGTGCCTAATAAAAAAGGCTGCCCCTGTTCATCATTTATTTTCTCGGCAGGTTTTACATAATCCAGCCCCAGGTCTTTCTGGTATTGTATACCAAACCTTTGATGGCTTACTTCCTTGGTATATTTTATTCCTGAATAGGAAGGTTGCCCGCTTCCGTCGGATTGATCCGGAAGCCACCAGAGATTACCGGCAAAATCGCCTATGATCAGATCTTTGAATTTTTTGAAGAATGGCGAAGTATATATCTTGGGATATACGTAATTATAATATTGCGCATCAATATACCCGCCCAGGTCATCTACGCGGGGATTATTGGGGTTTTCGTAAGGTATATTAAAAGGAAGGTTATTCACTGTATCCCGCATTATGGCTTTATTGGATTTGTCATAATGAATACCTGCAGCGGTTTTGTTTCCGGGAAGAAGATAAAGAAAGCCATCTCTGTCAGCTGCTATCAGATCTGCAATTCCGTCCTTATTCCAGTCAACCGGTTGAAACAGGAGTATTCCTGCTTTACCCATAAAATAAGGTTGCTTTAGAAGGCTTTCACCCGAGAAAGCGCCTTGCGAGGAATAAGTATATATCCCATCCCAGATACGGCTTATCAAAAGATCCTGTGAAGGCTTACCTGAACCCGGCGCCATATCCATGTCCATCACCATTCCAAGCGATACCGGGCCATGATCCCACTTAAGCGCTGTAGCAGGCCCTGTTTTAAAATAAGCTTTCGGTGTATCTATGTCCTGGGAAGCGGCTGGTATTGAAGGAGCGAGGTTTAAGAATATGATAAGAAAAAACAGTCGGGAGAGTTTTGGGCAGAGGTTAAAAATAATATTACGGAGCATATTTTTCTATATAGCTAAAGATAAAGAATAACAGGCACTTTTTTCTTGATAGTGTCCTCATTTCTTATCCTGATCGTTAACCACGAAAAAAAGTATCATATTTATGTATTAAAGTAACAATTGTTTTTAAAGCATACTTCTACATTTGAAAAGTATGCTGCAAAATCAGGCGTCTACATTTTAAATATTGTGACACAATTTACAGAATCATCAATACAAAAATCTTCCTTTTATCCCTGGCTGGTAGTGGCTATGCTCTGTGTGGTAGGGCTTTTGAATTACCTGGACAGGATGATGATCACCACCATGCGCAGCTCCATAGTATCCGAAATTCATATGACCGATGCGCAGTTTGGCCTGCTTACCTCTGTATTTCTTTGGGTATACGGATTGCTAAGCCCGCTGGCAGGGTTTATTGCTGATAAATTCAATAAAAGCAGGATCATTATTGTCAGCCTTTTGATATGGTCCGGGGTAACGTTTTTAACAGCCTATGCCACGAGCTTTGAATACCTGCTGGCAACGAGGGCACTGATGGGAATTAGTGAAGCCTTTTATATCCCAACCGCGTTGGCACTGATCATGGATTATCACCGGGGCAATACCAGGTCTTCCGCCAATAGTGTGCATATTATGGGCATTATGGTTGGGCAGAGCCTTGGTTTTATAGGAGGCTGGCTTGCGGAGGCTCATTCGTGGAACTTTGCTTTTAATATATTAGGGGGCATTGGGATGTTGTATGCCGTCGTACTGATATTCTGCTTAAGAGATAACAAAGAGCCAGATCAGACAGAGACTTCAGTGGAAAAGGCTGACCTGGGAAATAAGCCAAAGTTTTTTGCAGTGATCAGGTATTTGCTGACCAATAAAAATTATCTGAAAACACTGTTCACATGGAGCATGATCGGTATTGTGGGCTGGGTGATCGGTGGCTGGCTGCCGACTTTCTATAAAGAGAAGTTCAGCCTGTCGCAAACTATGGCAGGTGTATATGCTACCGGTTATTTTCATACAGCCTCCATCATCGGGGTATTGGTTGGCGGTTTTTTAGCCGACAGGTGGAGCCGGACGAATAAGTATGCAAGAATATTGTTGCCGATGATCGGTTTGTGTATTGCTGCTCCCGCTATTTTTATTGCCGGATATTCTTCTGTGCTGGTCGTGGCGGTGGCTTGTTTTATGCTGTATGCGTTCACCCGTATTTTTTCAGATGGGAATATGATGCCCATATTGTGCATGGTCGTGGATCAGAAATACAGGGCAACTGCTTACGGGGTGCTGAATCTTTTTGCTACCGTTATTGGCGGGATAGGTATATATGCAGGCGGATACCTAAGGGATATCAATATAGATCTTGGACTGTTGTTCAGGATTGCTGCATTCCTGCTGGCAACAGGAGCGCTGTCATTGTATTTGTTGAAACGATCTGTAAGCAGGCAATAAGCAAAACTGCATAAAAGTGACAGTGGCAAAGGTGATAGAAAGAATTAATTTTGGAACCAATAGCCGGAAATGGGAGATGTGGCGTCTCAAATTTCAATTTTCAAATTTCAAATCTTTTTATGCGTAAAAGCAGGGTTCTAAAAAAGCTTCGCGAAGGCGAAAACGTGAGTTGTATAAAAATTAACCTGGCAGATCCGAGAGTATGCGAAATGGCTGCGCTGGCTGGCTTTGACTGCGTATGGGTGGACCAGGAACATATCAGCCAGGATTGGTCGGCGCTTGAGGCTTCTGTTTGGGCAACAAAGGCACATGATGCCGATCTGCTGGTAAGAGTGCCGAGAGGAGCATACAATAATTATATCAAGCCATTGGAGCTGGATGCAACAGGTATTATGGTACCTCATATACTCAGTCTTTCTGACGCTAAGGAAATCGTATATCACACCAGGTTTCATCCCACAGGAAGAAGAGCGATAGACGGGGGCAATGCAGATGGCGGATATACCGGCGTAGACTTTTTCCAATATTTAAAGGAAGCTAATGAACAGCGTTTTGTAATACTACAGATAGAAGACCCCGAGCCATTGGATGAGTTGGAAGCTATTGCTGCATTACCGGGATATGATATGTTGTTTTTTGGTCCCGGCGACTTTAGCCAGGGTATCGGCGCACCGGGAGTATGGGATCATCCATTATTGATTGAAACAAGAAAAAGGATTGCAGAAGCAGCAAAGAAAAACGGAAAATTTGCCGGAACGGTAGGAAGTCCCGCCAATCTGAAAGAGCTGAATGAAATGGGCTACCAGTTCGTAAGCATAGGTGCTGATGTGGTAGGATTGAAAAATTATTATGCTTCACTGCTGCAGGCATTTGATAACACTTCTTCAGCAAAGAGCAGTTCCTATATAGAAAAGCAATAGTGTATGCAAAAGAGGTTTTTAGGGAATACAGGCATCCGTGTTTCAGAGATAGCTTTTGGAGGAGTGGAAATAGGAATGCCTTATGGTATTGGCGTGAATGGCAGGGAAGATATGATCGCTGAAAAAGATGCCATTGCATTGTTGCAGGCTGCTGCAGCAAAAGGATTTAATTTTTTTGATACTGCCCGGATGTATGGAGTAAGTGAAAATATAATGGGAAAAGCGTTCAGGCATTGCCGGCAGGATATTGTACTTGCAACAAAATGCCGTCATTTCAGGAATGCAGAAGGAGTGCTTTCATCAGACGCAGAAATAAAAAAATTAATACATACGTCAATCAGGGAAAGCCTGTCGGCGCTACAAACAGATTATATTGATGTGTACATGCTTCACCAGGCTGATAAGGAGATTCTTGACCGGCAGGTGATCGCAGATGAAATGCTCAGGCTTAAAAAAGCCGGTGTGGTAAGAGCCATTGGTGCATCTACCTATAGCGTAGAAGAAACCCGGAAAGCTATTGAATCCGATACCTGGAATGTGGTACAGCTCCCTTTTAATTTAATGGATCAGCGCCAGCAAACATTGTTTGAGCTTGCTGCAAAAAGTGGAGTAGGGATAGTGGTACGTTCTGTTTTGCTGAAAGGATTATTAAGTACCAGGGGAACAGGTTTGCATCCGGCGCTCCAACAGGTTGAAGAGCATATAAGAAAGTATAGCAGGCTGCTGCAAAATGGAGTGTCTCTTCCTAAAATGGCAGTGAAGTTCGCGCTGTCTTTTCCGCAGGTTTCTTCAGTGCTGGTGGGTATAGATAAGGAGTCATATCTGTTGGAATCGCTGGATGCTGCAGATGGCAATTACCTGGATGAAACGGGAGTACAGCAGGCGCGTTCACTTGCCTATCCCGATCCGGCTTTTCTGAATCTGCCGTATTGGGATAAAATGGGATGGCTAAGATGATTTAAAATTTGAGATTTGAAATGCACACATAAAAGGCAGCGTTTTAAATAGCTTAGTTAGAAAGTATTAGAATAGCATAAACAAAAAACTATAAACCGTAAACAATAATAACAAACCACTCTGTGCACCTCTGTGTCTTTGTGTCTCCGTGGTTCAAATTTCAAATATTAAATTTCAAATCTAAATGTTACGTGTCGGTATCATCGGAATGAGTGCAGGGAATGCACATCCTTACTCATGGTCATCTATCATCAATGGTGAATATGATGGTGAAGAAATTACAACAATTGGCTATCCGGGCGTAACGGCTTACCTGGATGCAAATAAAGATACATTGGGATTACCGGAAGCAAGAGTTACCCATGTACTGACACAGGATATATCCATTTCAAAAAGCATTGCTGCTTCTTCCGGTATTGAAAATATAGCGGAAAGAGCTGAGGATATGATCGGAAAAGTAGACGCGGTCATACTTGCCCGTGACGATGCGGAATTTCATGTTGAAATGGCTAAGCCATTTATTGAAGCGGGCATACCTGTTTTTATTGATAAGCCCTTAGCTATTAAACAGGAAGATTTGGATTGGTTTGAAGAACAGCATGCTGCCGGCAGGTTTATTATGTCATGTTCCTCTATGCGTTATGCTAATGAATGCCGGGTTGTTAAGCAGGATATTACATCATTAGGTAAGCTGGAACTTGTAACTGCAGTGGGAAAAAAAGACTGGCTGAAGTATGGTGTGCACATGATCGAGGCGATGTTCGCTACGCTGGATGATCCTAAAGTGGCAACGGTACAGCATATTGGAGAGAGAGGTAAAGATGTGGTACATATTACTTTTGAAGACGGTCTGCCTGCAACTATTCACCTGTTCATGGATATATCCGGCACATTTCAATTAACTTTCTTTGGACAGAAGGCGTGGAAGATGGCGGAGATCAAGAATTCTTATTCCATGTTCCGGGATAATATTATAGAATTTTTGCGAAGTGTGAAAGAAGGAAAATCCCGGTTGGATTTCGGCATAACAAAAAATATAATCAATACAGTGATCGCTGCAGAAGCAAGCAGGCTTTCCGGTGGCAAAATCATTTATTTAAAATAGTTAGCCATGAACGTAATGCAGTTATTCAGCTTAAAAAATAAAGTAGTGCTGGTTACGGGGGGCGCAGGTAATTACGGTCGTTCCATAACCGAAGGTTTAGGCGAAGCCGGCGCCACGGTGATCATCGCTTCCCGTAATATAGAGGCGATTGAGAAGGTATCAGCAGATTTTCGTGCAGGCGGATGGGATGTTCATGGTATGCAGGTAGACCAGGCAGATAAAGCTTCGGTATTAAGACTGAAAGAAAATATTATAAGGCAGTTTGGTAAGCTGGATGTTTTTATCAATAATGCCGTATCACGGCCAATGAAGGGCTACAATGCACCTATCGAACAGTTTGATGAATCTATGCGCGTGAATGCAACCGGTATGATGGATATTCTCAGGGAGATGACGGGTTTAATTATACAATCAGGAGGAGGTAGTGTGATCAATATCAGCTCTATGATGGGGATGTATGCTCCTGTATATTCAAACTACGATGGTATACCCGGAATGGGAGATATTGCACCGGATTATTGTTTTCATAATGCCGGATTGATAATGCTTACCCGTTTTATGGCTAAGACACATGCCGGCAAAAATATCCGTTTTAACTGTATCAGTCCCGGCGGATTGTTCAACAACCAACCGGAAAAATTTGTAGAGAATTATTGTAAGAAAGTTCCGCTGGGCAGGATGGCAAATAATGACGATATCAAGGGTTTGATCGTCCTGTTATCATCGGACGCCGGTGCATATATCAATGGCGAAAATATATTGATTGATGGCGGCTTATATGCTTAAAAGGTATTGTTGAATGTGCCTGTTACATTGCATACGGAAAGCAGTATTGATTATACATGTATGTGCCTTTTAAGCCCGCTGAAATTCAATTAACAAAATCAAATAAGTCATATGAAAACGAAGGCTGCGATTTTGTATGAAACAGGAAAAACAAGGCCTTATACTGAATCGGAACCGCTGCAAATTGAAGAGGTATACCTAAGCGCTCCGTTGCAGGATGAGATATTGGTAAAGGTACATGCTGCAGGTATATGTCATTCAGACTTATCGGTGATTGATGACAGTCGCCCCCGCCCTTTACCTATGGTGCTCGGACATGAAGCAGCAGGGGAGGTGGTGGAATGCGGGGCAGGCGTAACTGATCTGAAGCCCGGTGATCATGTTGTCTTTTCATTTGTGCCAGCCTGCGGGCATTGTATTCCCTGTATAACAGGACGACCTGCACTCTGCGAACCGGGCGCTGCCGCCAATACAAAAGGTATATTGCTTAACGGAGGTGTTCGTTTGAAAAATATCTCACTCCGCGATCTTCAGCATCATCTTGGAGTATCCGCGTTCTCGGAATACGCTGTAGTATCACGTCATTCCCTGGTAAAGATCAATGAAGATATCTCGTATGATATCGCTGCATTGTTTGGTTGCGCCGTGCTGACGGGGGTTGGCGCTGTTATCAATACTGCCACATTAAATGCCGGGCAAACAGTGCTCGTTGTAGGGCTGGGTGGGGTAGGACTTGCTGCACTGCTGGGTGCTTTGGCCGGTGGCGCCGCGAAGGTAATAGCCGCCGATATCAATGCAGATAAACGAACTGCCGCGCTGGCTATGGGCGCCCATCATGTGGTAGATCCTGCTATGCCGGAGGCTGTGCAGGAAGTAAAGGATATCACCGGCGGCGGTGTAGATATTGCGGTGGAATTTGCCGGCGCTGTTAAAGCATTGGAGTTTGCATATGCTTCCACAAGGCGCGGAGGCATTACCGTTAGCGCCGGGCTACCTCATCCTTCTGTTTCTTTTGCTTTGTCTCCTGCATTGCTGGTTGGCGAAGAACGAACTTTAAAGGGATCTTATTTAGGCAGTTGTATCCCGGCAAGAGATATCCCTGCATTTATTGCTTTGCACCGGTCAGGCAGGCTGCCTGTGGAGCAGCTTTTGTCTCATACCATCAGGCTGCATGAAATAAACGAAGGTTTTGAACGGTTGGCAAAGGGGCTGGCGCTAAGGCAGATCGTATCATTTGCCTGAGGCATTCAAAGTTATTTTGCATTGATAAAAGAACGGATATGAATAGTGCTTTTCAATTAAACGGTAAATTGATCTGGGTAGTTGGGGGAGCCGGCTACCTCGGGCAGGCAGTAGTTACATTATTAAGCAACCTCGGTGCAAAGCTGTTGTGTATAGACATGGAAAACCGTGCTGTTGATTTTGTGAGAAATGCAGGGCTTGAAGATAAGGTTGCAACCGCCTCTTTTAATATTAATGATACAGGCTTTATTGCCCGATTTGTTAAAGAGCAGCTAGCTCTTCACGGCAGTCCCGACGGTTTGGTCAACCTTGCGTTTGGATCTACTGCAAAAAAACTGGAAGAACTTGCTGATGAAGATTTTGACAAAGTAAACCATGCGGCGCTTACTGCTACGTTCATGCTTGCCCGAGAGGTAGCATACAATATGATCGAAAAGGGAAGGGGAAGCATTGTATTGTTTTCCAGCATGTATGGTATGGTATCGCCTGATGATGAAGTGTATGAAGCGCCTATGAATAAGAACCCGCTGGAGTATGGCGTGGGTAAGGCCGGCATTATTCAAATGACAAAATACCTGGCTGTGCACTGGGCAAAGCAGCATGTCCGGGTGAATTGTATATCACCCGGGCCGTTTCCCAGCCCAACTGTTCAGCAAAACCATCCGGGATTTATAGCACGGCTTGCAAAAAAATCACCGATGGGAAGAATAGGTATGTCTGATGAAATTGCGGGCCCGGTAGCTTTCTTATTATCAGATGTTTCAAGTTATATTACAGGTCATAATCTTGTAGTGGATGGAGGCTGGACGAGCTGGTAGGGGAGGGTGTAAGGAGTAGGGTATAAGGAGTAGGGTGTAAAGGCCCTATACCTAAACCGTTTAAATTTTTATTATGCGATCCAAAGTTGTTGTTATTACAGGCGCTGCCGGGGGTATTGGCTCGGCTATTGCCCGGTCCTTTTTAGCAGCCGGCTATATGGTAGCCGTACTTGATCTGCACCAGGAGAGCGTTGACGAAATGGTAAGTGCATTAAATGCTGATACTGTTTCCGGCTATGCCTGTGATGTGACCAGTGAGCAGGGTATGCAAAGGATCTTTACGGAGGTATATGATAAGCTGGGCAGCATTGATGTGCTGATCAACAATGCAGGATTACAGCATATAGCGCCCGTTGAAGTGTTTCCTGTTGAGAAATTCAGGTATATGCTCGACGTGATGCTGACTGCGCCATTTATAGGTATTAAACATGCATTGCCTTTTATGAAGCAGCAGGGTTTTGGCAGGATCATCAATATGGCTTCTGTAAACGGGCTTATAGGTTTTGCCGGTAAAGCTGCATACAATAGTGCCAAGCACGGGTTGATAGGGTTGACAAAAGTGACTGCCCTGGAAACGGCTACTGATGGAATAACGGCAAACGCTGTTTGCCCGGGTTATGTGGATACCGCGCTGGTACGCAACCAACTGTCAGATCTTGCAAAAAATCGTGGAGTGCCGGTGGAAAAAGTGCTGGAAGAAGTGATCTATCCGCTAGTTCCCCAGAAAAGACTGTTGCAGGCAGATGAAATTGCTGCTGTAACCCTCTTTCTTGCCGGGGAACAGGCTGCGGGAATTACAGGCCAGGCAATAGTCATTGACGGCGGATATACGGTGGGGTGAGAGGGGGAGTGATGAGTCATAAGTGATAAGTGGTAAGTGATAAGTGATAAGTTGCTGCAGGTTACAAGTTTCAGGTTGCATGTTACCTCACCTGAAACTTGTGCCTTCAAACCTTCCCTCATATCTCCAGCATTTTCCGATACTCCGTCGGGGTCATGTTTTTTAGCTTTTTAAATTGCCGGTTGAAATTGGCGAGATTATTAAACCCGCTTTCATAAGCGGCCTCCACGATGTTTTTGGTGGGGTCGCTTAGTAATTTGCATGCATGCCCTATTCTTATTTCTGTTACATATTCCATGAAGGTCACCCGGTAATGCTCTTTAAAAAAATTGCAGAAAGTAGTGGTAGCCATGTTGGCAACAGCAGCAACCTCATTGAGGCTGATATCGTTGTCAAAATTCCGCATAATATATTCGGTGATATTGTTGAACCGATCCGATGCGTGGAGCGTAGTGCTGTTTACAAATGCGGGACTGGCCAACAATTCGTATTCCTTGGTATTGGCCAACAGGTCAAATATGGTAAACAATAAGCTAAGGCGCCGTAACCCGCTGGCATCCGGCATTTGCTTCATCAGTTCATTGATGCGTTTCCGGGTATTGCCTTTTATTTCCAGCCCGTTGGCCGATAGCTTCAATATTTTTGTAAGCCCCTCAATTTCGGGGATCTGCAAAAATTTTTCACCCAGGAAATCTTCCACGAACTGTACCACAATGGCGTCAGCCGCATCTTTGTTGCTACCGTTAATATATTCACTGTCATTCACCCACACATGCGGCAGCATTGGGCCCATCAGCACAAGATCCTCTTCATTAAAATAACCGATATGGTCGCCTACCATTCTCCTGCCTGTACTTTTAGTAACGAGCACCAGCTCATATTCGGGGTGATAATGCCATGGCACGGGGAAAAAGCATCCTCTTTCCCTGAAAACTATAAAGGATTTATCGAACTCTTTAGGTAATCTTACTTCAACCGCCCTCATTATACGCTTCTTTAATGGGTAAACTATGGATTTTCTTACAGGTGTTTTACAGTTTCTAAAGTTATCGAAGATTTTTTAGATGGGTGCAGGTAAAAGAATGCATTTCAATTTTTAACAGTCGGGCAGATAACCGCCTATAGAGTTTTAGTAGTAGGTGCGTACAATACTTATAAAAAATACACAAACGTTTGTGAAGAAGCCGGAATTTTACTGACAATAAGCTATCTGATAGCTTATTAGACATCTTAGTAACAAATACACTATATCAATGAATGAAAATATTCTTTAAAATCTTCACTCAATAAAAGAAATATTTTTATTTAATTTTATCCTTGCTTGTCTTAATTCCCTGAGAATATGTACCATTTACTAACTGAAAGTGAATTATTAAATCTTCTTAGAAGTAGTGACGAAGCTGCTTTTACAGAGATATATGAAAGGTATTGGGAAAAGATGACCATGCATGTTTTGAAAGTTATTCAATCATCCGATGATGCGAGAGATATAGTACAGGAAGTTTTTATTTCTATATGGAAGAGACGTGGTGAAATTGTTATTTCAGGCGCTCTTGGTGCATATCTCCTTAAAAGTGTCAGAAATCTGTCTATCAGATATATTGAAAAAAATACTTCTAAGCGCAATTTTCTTTCCAGTCTTTCTCAAATGTTTAACGAAACAGCACCTGCAGGGCAGAATGATGTTGAATATGAGGAATTGGAAGGAAAGATTGCCCATGCTGTTTCCAAGCTGCCCCCTAAGATGCAGGAAGTGTTCATTCTAAGTAGAAGAGAGCATTTAAGCTACAAGGAGATTGCAAAACAAATGGGGATTACAGAAACAACCGTTAAGAAGCAGGTAAGCAACGCTATCAAAATCATACGGAATGCTGTAAATGAATTGTTTATATTATTTTTTATTGGACTAACAATACTGTTTCATTAACCTCAGACCTGCTATCCTTAATTTTTTTCAAATATTTTTCTCTTCTTCTACTACCTGTACTTTTTTTCAGGAACATAGTATATAAGATGTTGCTTTTGTTTAACTAAATAGATACTATGACCAACGAAGAAGCAAAAGAATTACTTATACGCTACAGGCTGGGAGAATGTTCTGAAGAAGAAAGACAGACTATTGAAGAATGGTATGCTTCTCTCGAAAATAGTAGCGATTGGGAATGGAGCGAGGAAGACAAAAAAGCGTTTAAAAGCATACTACACAGTCGTATTATGTCTGAAGTAGCCCGGGAGCGGTCTCTGACAAGCTCTACCAGGAAAATATGGATGCGCTGGCAGATAGCCGCCGCAGTGGTTGTGTTTGCCATTGCATCAGTAGTTGCATATGTTTTATTTTTTAGGGGTGAAAAGCAGCCTCCTATTGCACAGACCTCAGGCAGAGAAACCCTATTAACCGTTCACGATGTCTTGCCGGGAAGGACGGGTGCGATCCTTACTCTTGACAATGGATCAAAAATTTCTCTTGACAGCACACGAAATGGTAAACTTGCAACTCAAGGCGCTACCAGTATATTGAATAACAACGGAATGCTGAGGTACAGCGAAGCTGCAAATGCCGGCGGCATACAGACATATAATACAATAACGACTCCGAATGGGCGTGAATATGCAGTGGTTTTATCAGACGGTACCAGGGTCTGGCTGAATGCGGCATCCTCTGTTCATTACCCGGTTACGTTTTTTGAATCTGCTACAAGAACAATAGAAATGTCGGGGGAAGCTTATTTTGAAGTTGCTGAAAAGATAAGCAAGACCGGAGAAAAGGTCCCTTTTACAGTTCGCATAAAACATGAAAATGGTGAGGAGGAAGAAGTGCAGGTACTGGGAACTCACTTCAATGTCAATGCTTATGATGAGGAGCCGGGAACTGCAGTTACCTTGCTTGAGGGTGCAGTTCGTGTCACCAAAGCCGGGTTACAGCCTGTGCTTATTCAACCCGGGCAACAGGCACAGATAAGTAAATATATCAGTGTGGAAAAAAATGCGGATATAGAATCAGTAATGGCCTGGAAAAACGGGAGGTTCCTTTTCAAGAAAGCGGGCATACAAACTATCATGCGGCAGGCTGCCAGATGGTATGATATAGAAATCAACTACCCCGGCAAGATACCTGCTGATACCTTAAGCGGAGGCATTTCCAAGAATGTTAAGCTTTCTGAATTTTTGAAGATCCTGGAATATAGTGAGATAGATGTAAGTATTAACAATAAAGTCGTTGAAATACGGCCTGCTGAAGCAGGTAAGCTATAAACTGTTTAGTTGACAATAAAAAAGCCAGCAGTGGTTGCAACACTCCTGGCTGAGTATTTGGGTCAACTTCAATAACAAAGTCAGGAAAGACTATTTATTCATTCACCCAAAACAAACCAAAGTTATGCAAATTAATGCGCACTTTGTCCGGGTTTTTATTGCCAATCCCGGAACAATAACCAAAACCAAAAAACTGTGCTCTTTTCGCTGGTGGCGAAATAGCCGGTTTAAAAAAATGCTGTTTATTATGAAGCTTACTGCCATCATTCTTCTGACGGCTTGTTTACAGGTAAGCGCCAGGGGATTCAGCCAGCAAATTACAATGAATGTTAAAAATGTTTCGCTGGAAAAAGTATTTGATGAAATCGGAAAACAAAGCGGGTACCAGTTTTTTTTCAACGAAAAACTGATGAGAAAAGCCAATAAGGTCTCTCTTAATCTTCTTAATGCCTCTATTCAACAAACGCTGGATGAATGCTTCCAGAATCAGCCGCTCAATTACGCCATCTTTGATAAAACTATTGTAATCAGAAAGAAAGAATTTTCTACAGATGAGGATCCTGAAATATTGCTTCCTCCCCCTATTGAAGTTAAAGGTATAGTAAAGGATCAGAGCGGAAACCCTTTGCCGGGCGCCAGCATCCGCGTAAAAGGGAAAAATATCACTACGGTTTCAGACGAGAACGGTGCCTTTACCATCACAGCCGAAAACAGCGACAAGCTGATATTTTCTTTTGTGGGTTATCAAACGCAGGAAGTTTCAGTAAACGGTCAACAAAACTGGAGCATTGTTCTTAAAGTGGAGGTACAAAACCTGGAGGAAATGGTAGTCGTCGGGTATGGCACCCAGCGTAAAGCAAACCTTACTTCTGCTGTTTCTACAATGAAATCTACAGATATTGCCCTTATTCCGACATCAAACCTTTCCAATGTACTTGCAGGCCGGTTGTCAGGCACATTTGTTCAAACCAATACAGGTACACCTGGCATTTCTTCAGGCATAAGGGTTAGAGCGCTTTCTACCTTCAATTCAGATGCCAGCAAAGATCCTGTGTATGTAATAGACGGCGTGGTGCGGGATAAGACAAGCTTTGATGCGCTTGACCCAAATGAAGTAGATGAAATTTCTGTATTGAAAGATGCGGCTTCAGCTGCTATTTACGGATCCCGCTCTTCCAATGGAGTAATACTGATTACCACCAAAACCGGGAAGTCAGGCAAGGCACAGATATCCTACAGTACTACTTTTAGTTTATCAAAACCCGGTAAAATGCCGGAATATCTCGATCTTACCACATCGCTTGCATTGAACCGTTATGTTTTTGGCCAAAATAATATTACAGCGGCTGATGAGGCTGATGTCAGATCATGGAATCCTGATGGTATGGCCTGGTATGATGCAGCCTACCAGGATCCGGACAATCAGCGCCATGCTTTGAGCATATCCGGTGGGACAGATCGCGTTAATTACTATCTTGGCGGATCGTTCTATTCTGAAAATGGCTTTCTTCCCAATGTATGGTATAAGAAATATAATCTGCGTGGCAATGTATCTGTGAAAGTTACAAAAGACTTTACACTGGGCTTAAATATAAGCAACAATTATGGCACAAGAAACCGTTTTAACTTTACCTATGACTATGGCTCTGACGATCTTAATAATTTATGGGGGAAACTATTTTACAATGCATACAGCACCCGGCCCTACGTAGATGGCAATCCTGTTAATCCCGGATGGCTGGGCAACCAGATTGAAATGATGAGAAATGGCGGCTACTGGCGTAATAGTAATCAACAAATTGATGCACTACTGACTGCCGAATATAAAATTCCTTTTGTACAAGGTCTATCGGCAAAGGCCTCCTTCAGCAAAAATTTCGACAATAGTTTCATAAAAAATTTCGCGAAAAAACAATTGCTGTATAACTACCAGATGTCTTCATCCGGAGTAATCGACACTTCTAAATTTACCGGGACCGTGCTGAGCGGCGATCCCGGCACTGAATATATCGGTAATGAATACACAAAAACAAATGCATACCAGTTTAATGTGCAGTTAAGCTACGACAGGACATTTGGTAATCATCATATTAATGCCCTGGCCGTGTATGAGCAATACGAATATGATTACAACTTTTTTAAAACCTACAGGTATAACTTTCCTCTGTTTCCCACAGACCAGTTTTTTGCAGCCAGCGGTAATAGCAAAGACTGGAGCAATGATGCAAAAGAAAGCCAGGACGGAAGATTATCTTATATAGGCAGGATAAATTATGAATATGCCGATAAGTATCTTTTTTCTGCCTCTGTAAGAAGGGATGGTTCTATCAGGTTTGCACCAGATAAAAGATGGGGCTGGTTCCCTTCAGTAGCGGCCGGCTGGAAAATATCGGAGGAAAATTTTTATAAGAGCGCCGGCAATCTCAAAAATGTTCTTAACATGCTAAAACTGAGATTGTCTTATGCTTCTACCGGAAACGATGCTATTGCCAATAGCTGGGCATGGCAGGATCAGTATAATATCCAGAGTGGCATCTACTATATGGGTACCAATGGCACTACAAATCCACGCCTCCAGTATGGCGGCATACCCAATGCTGCGCTCACCTGGGAGAAATCAAATTCATTGAACTTTGGTATTGATACCCGGTTTTTGAACAATTTTACTTTCACTGCAGAACTCTGGCACAGGCATACTTATGATATTCTTGGTGCAAGAATATTGGCAATACCCACTGAGTTTGGCGCTAATTTGCCCAATACCAATTATGGCGTGGTAAATGCCAAAGGCCTTGAGTTTGAGCTGGGATATAATAATCATGCCGGGAAAGATTTTTATTACAGTGTAAAGGGAAACTTTGGGCTTGCTACCAATAAAGTGATCCTTAAAGATGTTGCCGCCAATGCTATTCCTGTAGACGACCCCAATGGAAAAACGCTCAATTATATGATCGGGTATAGAAGTACCGGCATATACCGCACACAGGCAGACCTTGATAAGCTGCCTGCCGGATTTACTATTCTTGGGCAGACGCCGGTATTGGGTATGCTGCAATTTGAAGACGTGTATGGTCCTGAAGGGAAACCCGATGGAAAAGTGGATAACTACGACAGGGTAAACCTTGCTAACTACAGCCTTTCCCAGGCGCCGGTTTCTTATGGACTTAACCTGGGATTTGAATACAAAGGATTTTCTGTAAATGCTTTGTTTGCAGGTCTTGCAGGGTTCAAAATATTTTACAATGACGCTTTCGGAAAGAACGTTGGAAGCTATTGGACCTATACCAAATTCTGGGAAGATTACTGGACAGAGGATAATATTAATGCTAAGGCGCCCAAGCCCTTTTCATGGGGCGACAGCAGGGCTACTTATGCAAATAATTCTTCCTATAACCTGTATGACGGAAGCTTTGTACGGATGAAATATCTCTCCATAGGTTACCGGCTTCCGTCAAATCTGGTAAGCAAAGCAGGCTTGTCTAATGTACAATTCTTCGCATCGGGAACCAACCTGTTTGTTTTGTCTAAGTTCAGATACTATGATCCGGAAGTATCTCAGTTTATGAGTTACCCGATCATGAAGACCTTTTCACTTGGATTTAATATTAACCTGTAAACTTACCTGGTCAGACAAATTAAATTATTCATGCAATGAAAAAGAACTCTTATATACTATATACCGCCTTTATTATGCTGGCTGCTGTTGTGAGCAGTTGCAATAAAGTGTTGGATAAAACCAATCTCACAGCGGTAAACCCGTCTGATGTTTGGAGCAATGCTGCTATAGCAAAAGCATACCTGGACAATATATACGCCAATATGATGCCCGGGGCTTCCTCCGGGGATGGTAATGGCACAGATGAGGGCGTAGCCTACCAAAAACAAACCAACGGTTGGTTTAGGGGTACAGCAACTTATGACTCGTATGATATTTACAAAGACACTTACACTAATATCCGTTCGGTAAATATTTTGCTTGATAATATTGATAAAGCCACGTTCGATGAAATCAGCAAGGCTTATATCAAAGGGCAGGGATTGTTCTGGCGTGCCTGGGGATATTACAATCTTACAAAATCTTACGGAGGTGTTCCGCTTATACTCAGTGCACAGGGGGTTACTACTAACCTTGAAGATCTGCAGGTTGCCCGGAGTAAAACATCGGAATGTATAACACAAATTATCAAAGACCTGGACGATGCGATTGCCTTGCTGCCAGATACCTGGAGCGGAGAAGATGTAGGGAGAATAGATAAAGGTGCGGCAATGGCATTTAAAGGAAGGGTATTGTTGTTTTTTGCAAGTCCTTTATTTAATCCATCCAACGATCAAAGCAAATGGCAACAGGCTTATGATGCTAATATTGCAGCAAAGAATTTTTTGGACGGTGTTGGAAAGGGTTTGTATATGCCTTATAACAAAATATGGGACAATGAACTGAACAAGGAAGTGGTGATGGTAAAGCGGTATAATTATCCTCAGGCTACTTACTTCCAGGGGGGACTGATCCCGCTTGACTTCTCCAAAGATGATGTAGGGTATGACCGCCCATCTTTGGAACTTGCAGATGCTTTCCCGATGAAAGACGGCTCTGCATGGAAAGACGTAACGAGGTCGTATGATACATTGTTCAGGAACAGAGACGACCGTTTTTATGAAACCATTTATTACAACGGTTCTCCTTACCAATACCTGCAGGGAATGAAAGATGCCAATACGTATTTGTGGACATACTTTGATGAGGTAACGGATTATAACTCACCTACAGGTATCGTTGGCACGCACAATCAGATTACACCTGATCCTCTGTGGTCCAATTCAAGCTTTTACCGAATCAAGGGAATAGATAAGACAATCGTAAAAGGAACGGTGTACAACGCAGGAGTAGACTGGGTGGAGATCAGGTATGCAGAAGTATTAATGAATTACGGCGAGGCTGCTAACGAATTGAACAAAACGCAGGAAGCGCTGGATGTACTTTATAGCATTAGAAACAGGGCCGGTATTTTACCCGGGGGAGCTGGGAGTTATGGCATTACTGCAAGCACAAAAGATGATGTAAGGAAAGCATATCAGAATGAGAGATTCGTAGAATTTGCGTTTGAGAGAAAAAGGCTGGATGACCTGCGCAGGTGGAAAATGTTTGATTATCTCAGAGGGTTGCCGCAGCGTCATGGCATTGGCATTGTGTTAAAGACAGGACAAACAGATGTTTCTCCCAAAGATGACATTAACACAGTGTGGACAAAATTTTCCACTACAGTAATTCCAACAGAGTTCTCTGATATTGCGATCAAAGACCAGTATTACATCTACGGCATTCCATTACAATATATAAACAGAAATCCAAAGTTATTACAGAATAATAACTGGGACGGTACTTTTGATCCTTTACAATAATTCTGTGTTAGGCTAATTATAATATGCCGTATAATTTTGTAAAAGGTAAGAAACAGACACAGGCAATAATGAATAGTGAAGGGGAATTCACCAGCCACCTCTGGGGAAAAAAGAATACGACGTTTACATTAGCTAAGCATAAGTTGCACAGCATAGTTAAAGAAGATGGAGCGTGAAAGTGTGCTCCATCTTTCCTAAACCATTTTATATAATTTCTGTCTTTGATAAAATGAAATATTACATTCTTCCTATTATCAGCAAGTTCTGTTACCTCTTTTTATTTTTTGGGGTTGTAAATAATATTCAGGCACAGGATATAGTATTAGAAACGCAGTATCTGAAATTTGCAGTTAATAAAAACGGGAATTTAACCGGACTTTCAGACAAACGGTCTGGGAAAAACTATTTTCCTTCAGGGCAGGCGTGTGCCTTATTATCACTTTATAAAGACAGCACTTATCTAAAACCTGTATCTGCATCTTTTAACAGGAAAAATAACATCATTGCACTTAAATATAGTAACGGCTCAATAGCCGAGATTAAAATTGTCAGTGTAGGCACATATCTAAAGCTTATTTTACAATCCTTGCTCCCGCGAAATGGCATAGAGGCGATTGTGTGGGGGCCATACGCTACTTCCATACGAGAATCTATAGGTGAAACCATCTGTGTAGTGCATGATGATCAGTTTGCGATAGGGCTTCAGGCGCTCAATATTAATACCATTGAAGGATTGCCGGAGGGGAATGATGATGCTGGTGGCGGTTCTTTTATTGACCCTTTACCCGGGCAGTTTATTCCGGATTCGTTAAAAGACCAGATTGGTAAAGAAGTGGAAGTAAATGTAAATGTTACGGGTGATATGCCTGCTTATGTACGTATGTACCGGGGAAGTGCTGCGGTGAAGAAGAGCTATGGAAGCGCGCTTCAGCTTTTTTCCCGTGACAGGAGGATACCAAGAGTGGTAAAAAATGGCATTACCCGGGAAAAAGGAACTAACCTGCAGTATGTGGAACCTATTGACGTTGACTTCCAGAATTCTGCAATTGCATTTTTCGGCTGCCCGCAAACTGAAACGCTCAATGTTATTGAAAAAATTGAATTGAAGGAAAATCTTCCACACCCGATGCTCAATGGGCAATGGATAAAGCGCTCGACTATTCCGGGTGAAGCTTACCTGATGTATGAAGGAAAAGATATGAATAAAGGAATAGCATATGCCAGGCAGTTTGGATTTAAGCTGATTCATATTGGCGACCTGTTCCAAAGCTGGGGGCATTTTGGGTTGAAAACTACGCGATATCCCGAGGGAGCCCCGGGGATCAGGCAGGTTACAAATGCGGCATGGAAAGACAGTATTGCACTGGGCGTGCATACATTAACAATGTTTACCGGAACCAATGACCCCTATGTTTCCCCTATTCCAAGCGACAGCCTGTGTAAGTCCGGTACCACTACACTGACTCAGGACGCAGGCGTTGATGATGCTGTGATTTATATTAAAGAGCCAGATTATTTTGAGAACCAGTTTGGAACACATACCGTAAAAATCGGGAAAGAATTGATTGGCTATCGGGAAATATCCAAAGAAGAGCCATGGCGCTTACTGGATTGCAAAAGAGGGCAGTTTGGCACTCAGGTTTCAGCACATCCTGCAAACAGTAAAGTTGATAAACTGGTGAATAACGACTACCAGGGTTTTTTTCCCGATATCCATCTCCAGGATGATTTTGCCAAAAGACTTGCAGCAGTTTGTAACGAAACAGGATTAGGTCTAATGGATTTCGATGGTTTCGGCGGTGGGTCACCTACCGGTCATGGTGCATATGGCGCAGCGCGGTTTATTGATCTCTGGTACCGAAGCCTGAACCAATATGTGCTTACCTGTGGTGCAGGTACCTTCCATTACTACTGGCATATTTTTTCTTTTATGAATTGGGGAGAGCCCTGGTATAATGCACTGCGTCAAAGCCAGGTTAATTACCGCATTGAGAATCAGCGCTACTTTAAGAGAAACTATATTCCGCATATGCTCGGATGGTTCAGCATGGGCCCCGATTATCGTGTTGAAGAAACAGAATGGATACAGGCGCGTAGTGCAGCTTTTGATGCCGGCTATCTGTTACGCATAGACGAAAGCATCGAAAAAAACGGTTTTAAAGATTCTATTTTTGAAGCTGTGAAGCAATGGCAGGAAGCAAGAAGGATGAAAGCCTTTACAAAAGAACAGCTTCAAAGGTTAAGTAATCCTCAAAATGAATTCCATCTTTCTGCGGCAGGAAAAGATACATGGTCACTCTATCCCGTTACGCTCTCAACCGGTAACATACACAAATTCCGGAGGGTGCAAACAGGGGAACCGATAGCCACGCATTTCCGCTTCAACAATCCTTATCAGGCCCAGCCCGTACGATTGTATGCTATAGTACATGGTACGGAAGGGAACAAGTCGGCAACAATTTCAAATCTTAAGATAGAGATCAATAATTATCAGGTAATTGAGATCAGTGAATCGTTGAAAGCAGGCGATAAGCTACTTGGTGATGAAACGGGTATATATCTCTGTGATGCTTACTGGAATAAAATAAAAAGGATAGGACCAGATCAGGTGGGTACCTGGGCCAGCGGGGAAAACCTTATAACGCTGAGCAGTGATTTCTCCGGTTCTCAATCCCCTTCCGTAACATTTGATTTTAAATCTGTAGGACCTGCAGAAATACTACATGCGGAGAGATAAAAAATCATAAAACTCTACCTTGTGAGAAAGAAATATTGTTTATAATAATATTTTAATTCTCATTTTGATATATCATTATACTCAGCGTGAATGGAATTCTTGTGTTAAATTGAATTAAATATAGCAGAATAGATACTATAACCAGAATTAGTTTTTACATGAAATCAGAACAATTCAGGAAAGCAGGTTTGATATTAGCAACAGTCCTGCTGATGTCCGGATCTTATGCTCAATATCATTTCAGCACCGACTATTTTAAAATTGAGATTAACAGCAAAGGATGCATCACCGGAATGAAAAGTATTTCAGGTAAGCAATCCCGTGAGTTTGCCCGACATGGTAAGGCGTCTCCTTTGCTTTGTCTTTATAATAATGACAAAAAGCTATATTATAATCCTGTTTCGGCCAGTTATGATGCAGGCAAGAAGACTTTTACTATCCGGTTTACTAATGGTTCTGTAGCTGAGATCAGTATATCATCACATGCCAAATATCTGAAGCTCCAATTGAAATCATTGTCGCCACGAAACGGTATTGACGACGTTCAATGGGGCCCATATCATACGAATATTTCCAATCTTTTCGGCGAAGTGATAGGCGTGGCACGCGATACCAGCGATGCAGTGAATTATGCTATCGGCATATTGGCGCTGAATGATATTACCATTGGCGGCACTTCCAACCTTGCAGGAGATGCAGCGCCTTTTCAGTATGTTATTCACAGCCCGGATAAAAAACTTTACCCGCTCCCTTCAGGGCTGCACGAAGGCCAGCTCTTCCCTATCGGCGGCGATGGTATCAGCGATGTAGCGTTCTATGCTCATCCGGAGCCTTACTACAGGATCCTGTACGGTAATGCAGCTATGGTAGACAGCACGGGCAATATTTCGCTGGCGTATCATGCACGCGACAGAAGGAAAGCCCGTAACATTTCCTTTTCGCTGATCCCATTCTTACCCACTAACATACCTAATCATATAGACGTAAAGCCATTACCCGGCGTTGATTTTATCGGATCAGCTATTGCCCTTTGGGGCAGTCCCGACAGTACGGCTTTGCTGGATGTGATACAGGATATTGTTTTGTCGGAAGGACTTCCTTATCCCACTATCAACGGCAAATGGGTGAAGGACCCTGCAAGGTATATTCCTGATGTGAGCGCCCGCGGGAATTTATATGACAGCACCGTTTCCTATGTTTCGCAAATGGGATATAAAGCCATAGAAGCAGAAGATCTCCCCTTCTATAAGGCTGACCGCGGCAATGAAGGTTATATAGACGGCAGGCAATTTGAAAAGAAGCCGTTCCATCTTGCTTCGGGCGATCTTTCACATAAAGAGCTGACTGATCTGTCAAATCCGCAAGGTATCCTGCTCGGGCGGCATACCATCTGCACTTCCCTGGCTCAGGGTACGAAAGATGCCAGCCCTGTGCCCAGCGACAGCCTTTGCTATCAGCAGAAACGGATCCTGGTAAAAAGTATACAGGCTTCCGACACATTGATAGAAGTAAATGATCCCGCTTACCTTGATGAAACAGGCAGTTGGGAAGGGCATGCACAGGACCTGAATATGGTTAAAATCGGGAAAGAGCTTATACATTATATGGGCGTTTCCAAAACAAAACCACACTTCCTTTTGCATGTAAAACGCGGATATTGGGGAACAACAGCTTCTGATCATCCGGCTAATGATGAAGTATATAAGCTGCAGGTGACTATTAACTACGGTTATGACGGGCTGATCCCCGATGTTGATCTGCAGGATCAAATTGCGGCCTACTATGCTGATGTAAGCTATATCAATGGTCTACGTTTTATGGATCTTGACGGACAGGAATTTTTGTTTAATACCGGACAGGGATATTATGGCGTAAAACGTTTCTTCAGGAAGATGTTCGATAGGGCGGCATATCATAAAATTCCTTATTTAAGAATATCAGGCGCTACCCTTTCGGAAGGCTCATGGCATTACCAGAGCGTATGGAATGTGGGAGGAGGCACTAATATGTATGATCTGGAAAAAAGAGTGTGGGGCAGCACTACCAGCGAGGGAAAAGATATCAGGGATGTTGCTTACGCCAATTATTTCCCGGCTACTTTCGGAAATAATTTTGGCATTAATGAACACTCCACGGTTGAACAATATGAGCATATTGAAGCCGTATCAGTTGGAGTCGGAGCTACTTATCTTATGGAACTGAATCAAAAATCTGTTGAAAAATGCCCCGGAAAATATGACATTTTTAAAGCGATCAGAACCTGGGAAAATGCCCGCGCCGCGAACGCATTTCCACGTTGGGTAAAAAAAGAGCTTTCCCGGCCGGAATTACAGTTCCATCTGGAAGAAATAGATGAAAACACATGGCATCTTTACAAAACCAATCGGGATGGCAGCAGTCGTCGGCTCTTTTCAGTATTGAAACGGTCCCTGGAGTACCCACTACATCCTCATTAACCATAGTGTATTCAATGTCGCTTTCTTTAGCTTAAGAATCATCATAAAACTTTTAATTTATCAGAACGCAGAGATTTATCGCACCGTTACCAGTATCCGAATAAGCCACCTTTTTTTGCGTGAGATTTGTACTACTGCCGATTAAAGGGATGGATGAACAATGATATGAAGCCGACAGGTCTCCTCAACGCAAAAAGCTAAGGCGCCGTAACCCGCTGGCATCCGGTATTTGCTTCATCAGTTCATTGATGCGTTTCCGGGTATTGCCTTTTATTTCCAGCCCGTTGGCCAATAGCTTCAATATTTTTGTAAGTCTCTCAATCTTGGAAATCTGCAAAAAAATTTCACCCAGGAAATCTTCCACGAACTGTACCACAATGGCGTTAGCCGCTTTTTTCTCGCTACCGTTAATATATTCACTGTCATTCACCCACACATGCGGCAGCATTTGGCCCAGGGATTGCTTATCTTCGGCAATTTGTCGGGAAAAAGGAGTTTTTATAAGGGTTTATAGCGCAATGAAAATCAATGGTAATGGATTGATACATACAGTAGAGGTGTTTGCCGCGTATTCAATAATTTAAAATAAACGATGAAACAATTTTTTTTCAATTGGCTTTTTCTGGTCCTGTCGGGAGTAACGGTGGCGCAAAACAAAGCTGCTTTACGGTTTAATACGACAGGTGAATTTAAAATTATTCAGTTTACGGATACTCACGTAAATACCTCCAAAGGAGAAAACCTGGGCATATTTGAATACCTGAAAAAAATTATTGAAGCAGAAAAACCTGATTTGGTAGTAGTGACCGGTGATATTGTTACGGAAAATGATCCGCAGAAGGGCTATATGATGTTTGTTAGATTATTTCAGGAAACAGGCGTTCCCTGGGTAATGGTTTTTGGTAATCATGATTCTGAGCATAATCTTTCCAGGAAGGATCTGGCAGCGTTTCTGCAAAGCCGTCCGGGTTGTTTGAATAAAGATGAAGGAGAAACCGACGGGAACTCCAATTTCGTATTAACCGTTTTGGGAAAAGATAATAAGGCTGCGGCATTGCTCTATTTTATGGATTCCAATGATTACAGCACATTAAAACCCCGGGTTGGCGGCTGGGGATGGTTTACCAATAAACAGGTGGATTGGTACCGTGCCAAAAGTAAGACCTATACCACGGCTAATAGAGGTACTCCGTACCCGGCTTTGGCTTTTTTCCACATTCCGTTTCCGGAATACGACCTTGCCATGAACAATAAAGACGCCGTTGTAATAGGAAAGAAAAGAGAAAAGGTTTGCGCTCCTGAAATTAATACCGGTATGTTTGCGGCAATGCTTGAAAGTGGCGATGTAATGGGAACTTTTGCGGGGCATGATCATTATAATGATTATATCGTAACGTATTACGACGTAGCACTGGCATACGGCCGGGCATCGAAACTCCGGAACCAGAACGATCCTGAGCTGGGAGGCCGTGTTATTGTGTTAAAAGAAGGAAAGCGTGAATTTGATACCTGGATTCGTGATATGCATGGTACAAAGGAGCAGTCCTGCAATTATCCCGCTTCTTTTGCGGGGAAAAAATAATGTAGTCCGGCATAGCTGTATTTGACTGATTTATGCAAATAGGCCGTCTACCTTTTCCCTCTTGAAGAGGGTTGGCTATTGACCATGAGGTATAGTCCGCTTTCCCGGGGTGATGATTTTCATATGACCTCAGATTTGTATTACTGATATTTTCCCCATTCCCTAAGGCAAACGCATCATCGAACGTAAATGCTATAACAAGAATGGAGAGCGTTATGAATTAGAGATGTTTCCATAAAAAGTAAAGCCGGATTGCTCCGGCTTCATCCTGCTTGGGAACATCCCTATCTAAATAATTTACTACTTTCAATCACAGACAAGGATTTACCAAAGATGATATTATCATACCGTCCCCGCAAAAGGATGCACCCATGGCTGCCGGTAAGGGCGTTGCAGCAAGCGGGTAGCTTCCGCATCCCCAATAATTTCTTTTTTGAGCGGGTCGTACCGCAGCGGGCGGCCCAGCTTCATGGAGAGGTTAGCTATGATGCAGCTTGCAGTAGAAATATGCCCCTGTTCTATATCGGCCACCGGTCTGGTTTTATTTTCTATCGCTTTAAGAAAATCGAGCATGTGCAGGCGGGTAGCCGGCGCAGCATTAAGCTCAATATTAGGTTCTGTAAGATCTTCGGGATATTTTTCTTTTTCATATACCACATCTTTGTGAATTTTTTCTCCCTTGCCTTCCGGTATGAAATCATATTGCATGGTGCTTGCACAGAGCGTTCCCTTATCGCCGTACAATTTGAATGACCAGGGATATTCAGGGTCGGCAGGTGTGCCCCAGCTCCTGTGCTGCCATACGCAATTGAGCTCGGGATATTCAAAAATAGCAGACTGCGTATCGGCAATATTGCTTTTGCCGGTTTTATCTACATAAATACCACCTGTGGAGCTGATGCGTTCCGGCCAACCTAATTGCAGCATCCATCTTACCGTATCAAACATGTGAATGCACATGTCGCCCATGATGCCGTTACCGTATTCCATGAAAGTGCGCCACCAGCGCAGGTGAGGCAATCCGTCATAAGGACGCATAGGTGCGGGACCTGTCCACATTTCGTAATCAAAGAAATCGGGCACAGGTTGTACCGGTGGATTGCCATTGTTGCGCATATGATAATAGCAGCACATTTCCACATGCGATATTTTTCCAAGTAATCCTGCATCTACAATATTTTTCTTTGCTTCTATAAGATGAGGAGTGCTTTTACGCTGCGTTCCTACCTGCACCACACGGTTATATTTTCTTGCGGCCGCCACCATGGCTTCTCCTTCCAGCACATCCACGCTGATGGGCTTTTGTACATATACATGCGCTCCTGACTTTATGGCTTCTATCGCCTGTAATGCATGCCAGTGATCGGGAGACCCGACAAGCACAATTTCCGGCTTTTGCTCCGCCAGCATTTTGCGATAATCACCATAGGTGGGCGGTTTTTTATGGCTTGTCTGCCGCTGGCTTACCATATCGGCTGCATTTTGCAATTGGTGCTGATCAGGATCGCAGAGACCCACCACTTCAACCGGAGCGACCTGTATCAGCCGGAACAGGTCACTTTTGCCGTACCAGCCGGTACCGATAAGGGCTACACGCCGTTTAGGGGCAGGCATTGATACATTCATGCCATTGGCTTTAAGGGAGGCAAGCGCAAGGGCTGCTGAAGTTCCTTTGATAAATTCCCTGCGGTTGAAGTTACGATGGCTCATACGACAATTTTTTGTTAGGCTCTAAAGATAATAAGCTTTATCTTTTTTGCGGGGCATAATAAGCTGATATTATTATAACTTTTTATTTCAGGGCTTGTTTAATATGTTTGGTATCAGAATCTGAAATATGCTTCTTAAAAGAAATTTTTTCTTTTTAATACTTTTTGCAATAGTAATAATACCTGTGATCTCATTCAGGATTGAATGGATCTGTTCTGCAAAAAGTGCGGTAGGGCAGGTGGCCTTTCAGGGAATGGATATTGCCGGACAAATGCAGCGGCATTATTCTGTTATAATGTTTTCCTCAACAGGAAGAGATACCGTTTTTTTCAATACCGGTGATAATGAGCTGTACGCCAAAGATCAGGAACTGCCCATATTATTTCAACCCGACAACCCTGCTGATGCCAGATTGGATACATTTTTCGGTATATGGATGGACTCGGTCATATATGGGGGAATTTTTTTGCTGCTGATACTGATCATTTTTCTCCACCCGGCGATTATTCCTTATGGTGTCCGGATAAGCCTGCAAAAGAAAAGACCTTTTATAAAGTTAGTATAACGAGGTCATTTAAAAATATGAGAATATCTTTGGCATTCAAACTTCTGTTATGTCTTTATTAGTAATCGTCCGTCATGGGCAGTCGCAATGGAACCTGGAAAATAAATTCACAGGCGATATAGACGTGCCTCTGACAGAAGCCGGAAGGGAAGAAGCGCGTGCCGCAGGCAGGAAATTGAAGCATATTGTTTTTGACCAGGCTTTTACTTCCACACTTTCCCGCGCTGAAGAAACGCTTTCTATAATTCTGGAAGATATTGGTCAGACTGATATCCCCGTAATAAAAGACAGCGCTATGAATGAGAGAAGCTATGGTGAGCTGCAGGGACTGAATAAGAAGGAGATGGCTGATAAATATGGCAATGAACAGGTGGCGATATGGCGGCGGAGCTATGATGTGCAACCGCCTGGCGGGGAAAGCCTGAAAGATACGGCAGCAAGAGTTATCCCCTTTTACCAGCAGGCAATAGAACCCCTTATTATAGCAGGCAGGAATGTATTGGTGGTGGCTCACGGCAACAGTCTCCGGGCTTTAATGATGTACCTGGAAAATATCAGCCCGCAGCATATTGCCGAAATCAATATTCCTACAGGCGAACCGCGAGTATATACTTTCAGCAGCCATCTCAAGCTGGTAGATGCGCTGTACTTGTGAGGAAAGTGATAAGTGGTAAGATGTGAGACGTGAAAGGTGAGACGTGAACCTTGCCTGAAACCTGTAACCCGAAACCTGAAACCCGAAATCTCTTCTATGCTTCGTACTACCTTCCTGTTGATTGCCACTGTTACTTTCTGCCATGCCTATGCGCAGCAGCCCACTTATGCCGAAATGTTAGGATGGCCCAAAGGAGCCAAAGTGATCATTCTTCATGTGGATGATGCGGGCATGTCGTACGATTCTAATTTAGGTGTAATGAATGCCATTACGAATGGTACGGCTACTTCGCTGAGTGTAATGATGCCCTGTCCCTGGGTACCCCAGATAGTAAGATATATTAAAGCTAATCCTGATATAGACGCCGGACTGCATCTTACACTCAACGCCGAATGGCATGATTACAGGTGGGTACCTGTTGCGGGCAAATCAGCTGTACCCGGATTGACAGATAGTGAGGGCTGCCTGTGGCCGGAAGCGCCGGATGTGGTAAAGCATGCTTCCGCAGCAGAAGTGGATAAAGAAATAAGAGCGCAGTTGGACAGGGCACTGTCAATGGGCTTTACACCTACGCATCTTGACAGTCACATGGGCACTTTGTTTGCTTCACAGGCATACCTTGAAAAATATATACAACTGGGTATTGAAAAGAAAATACCGGTGATGATCCCCGGCGGGCACAACAGCTATCTCCGTGCTGATTATATAGAGCGGGAAAAAGAGGCGTTGCAAAAAGCCGGAAAATGGGTGCCGGGAACAAAGCTCGAAGAACCTGCTGCATTGAAAAGCGCTGCCGCAGTAGGTAAAATGGTATGGAACGCCGGATTGCCGGTACTGGATGATCTGCACAGCAATAGCGGTGATTGGGCGATACCCGACAGCGCAAAAAACAATGATGCGGCGCTGCAGCATTTTTATGCACAGAAATATGAAGAAGCTCTCGGGATATTAAAGCCCGGACTTACTATGGTGATCATGCACTGTACCGCACCTTCTGAAATATTTTCACATATTTCCGCTTCCGGCCTGCACCGCAAAGGAGATATGCTTGCCATGACGGATCCATCATTGAAGCAGTATATTAAAGAACATGGTATTATCCTCACTACCTGGCGGGAAGTGATGGAGAGGAGAAAGAAAGTGAAATGAGAGCGGTTGGTCTTATTTGCTCCGTTTTATGTTAAAGCATGCGCTAATTGATATTTTTTAGGCGTAAGCCCTGTAATGTCTTTAAACTGGTAGTTAAAATTGCTGAGGTTCTGGAATCCGCTTTCATAACATACTTCTGAAACAGTTTTTTTTTCATTTATCAGCAATTTGCATGCATATCCTATTTTCATTTCAATTACAAACTGGGTAAATGATTTTCGTGTTCTGCTTTTAAAATATCTGCTGAAGCTGGTCGGGCTCATATTGGCAATTGATGCAGCCTGGACCAAATCAAGTCCTTCGAGGAAATTATTCATGATATATTCATACACACATTTCAGCCGGTCTGAATCGGCCAGTTTGATGGAATTGATAAACCCTTCTGTAGAAAGCTCTTCAGCTTCATTGGTTTCAGCAAGTACCTGAAGAATAGTTAAAAGGTAAATAACACTCCAGGAGGAGCCTGAGACCATTTCAATTTTGCGCATCAAACGGACAATTTTCTTATTGGTATCTCCTGTTATTCTCAATCCTCTTTTTGAACGTTCCATTAAACGCTTTATCTTATACATTTCCGGTAACTGAAAAAAATGTTGCCCCCAAAAGTCTTCTACAAAATGAATGACAAGGGCTTCAGTACTTTGTTTTTCAGCGAGATTATCATTCCGCCATGTGTGCGGGAGGTTTTTACCAATAAAAATAAGGTCTCCCGGCTTAAACCTGTCAATATTATCACCTACCATCCTGCTTCCGCTGCTTTTCTCAATAAGTGTAAGCTCAAACTCTTCATGAAAATGCCATATTCCTGGAAATTTATCCTCATAAGCATAACGGTTAATGCTAAACGAAGACTTTTGGGGAACATTTACTTTTATAAGAAGGGGTTGCATAACAATCGTGTTTCAATTGTAAGATAAATAAACATAATTTTTAAATATCCTGCAATATTACTTTAACTTTTTGCATACATGATGCAAAGAAGCCCTGCAATGTAACACGCAAACATCAGGTATAGAAGTCTTGTTGTGCCCGGTGGCGCTTGTTTAAACTCTTTCCATATAAATACTCCCCATATTGCTGCAATCAATGCATTGCCCTGCCCTAATCCGAAAGAAATGGCAAACCCTGTTTTTCCGGCAGATAAAATGCTAAACACTAATCCTGCTCCCCATATAATACCACCCAGCATACCCATTGCATGATCCTTCCAACTGCCTTTGAAATAATCGCCAAAAGAAACCGGTGTCCCTTCCAGCGGCCTCTTCATTAAAAAAGTATTGAATACAAAATTGCTTAATAATACCCCTGTGCCAAATAATACCGTAGCGCTGTAAGGACCCATCCTGCCTGGTTCAGGCAATGAAAAATCAGTATACATGGACTTTGCAATAAAGCGGTAAAAAAAACCGAAAAGTATACCTGCCGCGGCAGATAATATTACACCCTTTGTTGAAACTTCGTTCTTAACTGCAGATAGCCGCTTATAAGCAGTCGAAGAAATAATAATGGCCATGACAATTAATGCCACTCCTGCAAGAAGGAATATAGCATTACCCGAAGGCACCGCAATATAATTTGTAACTACGCCAAGTACCAGGCCAATTCCCGCACCTACAGGAAATGCTACAGACATACCTGCAATGGCAATAGCTGCAACAAATAAAATATTGGCAGCATTAAAAATAACGCCGCCCAGGAATGCAGAAAATAACCCGGCCCTGCCGGCGCCGGTTATGTCTTCCCGAAACGGCACTCCGGAGCTTCCGTTGCTACCCAGTGTAACAGCCAATAAGACTGTAATCAATAATATCCCCAAAACATAATCCCAGTAAAATAATTCAAAGCGCCAATTGCGGGCTACTAATTTTTGTGTATTAGGCCATGATCCCCAGCAAATCATTGTAATAACCGAAAAGAGAATGGCAAGCTGATACGTTTCAATAATGAACATATAATTAGTTGTTTTATGACAACAGGTAAACCTACACAAGCCTGTTTTTTATCACATTACCTTTCAGCGCGCCTGCCAGTTGTTCCGCAGCCATTCTTTGCAATGTAGGTACACTTCTTTCGCTGTACCATGCAGTATGAGAGGTAAGGATTGCGTTATTGCACCGGCGGAGCGGATGTTCCAGCGGCAATGGTTCTTCTTCAAAAACATCAATACCGGCATATAGCTTTCCTGTTGCCAATACTTTTGCAAGCGCTACGGTATCAATAAGCCCGCCGCGTGATGTATTTACCAGAATGGCGTTTTTTTTCATTTTTTCAAGCACATCTTTATTCATCAGGTGATGTGTATCTGTTGTTAAGGGCAGATGCAGCGATATGATGTCAGCCTGGTTAATTATTTCATTAAAGCTCAGCTGCCGTACGCCATCTGCCTGTAGCTTTCCCGGATCTACGTAAGGATCATAAGCAGCGGGGCTGAACCCGAATACAACTGCACGCTTTAGTACATTATCTGCAATTCTGCCATAACCTATGCTGGCAAATATCATATCCCTGAACGCTGGCATCTCATTCGGGGGGGTAATCTTCCAGACATTTTCATGAATGCGATTATTCGTAAGTGTAAGCTGGCGGGCAAGGGCTAAAGCAAGCGATACCGTATGGTCTGCGACTTCTGCAATACAGTAATCGGGAACATTAAATACTTTGATACCTTTTTCCTTTGCGGCTTTCAAATCAACGTTATCTACGCCGATCCCATATCTAACAATTGCTCTGCAGTTATTCAATTGCTTAATAACTTTTGCAGTTACTGGCGCCCATTGCACCAGCAGACCTTCTGCATCCCTAGCTTTTTCAATGACTTCTTCTGCAGTACGGCATTGTGCTGTTTCCACGCTATAACCGGCCGATTGTAAGATTTTATACTCCTGGTCTATATTTTGAAACCCGTAATCTGTTATCAAAACTTTATTCATGTTCAAATATAATTACTGATTTAATGTGGTTTCCCCTCGCTTCCATCATGTTGTAAAAGGCTTGGGTTCCTTCATCTATGTCGTAATAGTTTACCCATGAGCTTACATCTACTTTTCCTGATACGATAAGAAGGGCAGCTTCTTCAATTTCCTGTTGTGTAGCTGCATAACTTCCCATCACTGTCTTTTCGGACAATACAATATCATAGCTGTATAATGAATTATTGTTTTTATATAAACCTATGGCCAGCAATACGCCGCCGGGGCGTACAACTTTGAGTCCTGTTTTATTTGTTTCGGCCGAACCTACAGCATCTACCACAACATCAAAGTGTCCATGTTTCAGATAGTTTCCAGAGATATCTCCATTATTTCTTGACGGGTTAATGATACCTGAAGCACCAAGCTTCTTTGCTATGTTCAATCTTTCATCTTTTAAGTCTGAAACAATAATGTTGGCATGTCGCAATACCTTGAAAGCCTGTTGTGCCATTAGTCCGATAGGACCTGCACCAATTACCAGAACATTTTTTATAGGAATATGCCTGGTGAGATTTACCATGTGAATGCCATTGGCCAAAGGCTCCGAAAGGCATACTTCATTTGGTTTTGCAGTTGCAGGCATTTTAATAAGCGATGAGGCAGGAACATTTACATACATGCCAAATGCTCCGTTCCTGTGCATCCCAAATATCTGGCGGTTGCTGCACAGGTTAGATTTGCCTGAAATGCAGTTTTCGCAATGCCCGCATGATACAACTGAGTTACTTATTACACGCTCGCCATTTTCCCAACCGGCTACTTTTTTACCTTTCTCCAGGATGGTACCGCAAAATTCATGTCCCATAATGAGTGGAGGGATACGCCTCCGGCTCCTCGTTTTAAATGTCTCCAGTTCGCTGCCGCAAATCCCGCAGGCTGCCACTTTTACCAGTACTTCATTATCTGCATATGCAGGGACGGGCAGTTCTTCTATTGTGAGCTGATCATATGCCGGATAAAATAACGCCTTCATCTTTAAATTATATTTATTTTTCTTTTATACCAGCGCTACTGCCCTGACAGGAGATCCGTCGCGCCCTTTAAAATTCAGCGGGAATCCCATGAACGTAAATGTATCGGGTGCCTTGTCAAGGTTAGCCAGCGTTTCAACAATCACTATTTCTGCAGGCAGCAATATGTGGTGCAATTCAAACCAGTCTTTGCCGGGAGTTGGCATATCCATTCCCAGCAGGCGTATTTTTTTACCGACCAAAAACCTGGCGGCTTCTTGTGTCAGCGAAGGAAAATCGCTGAAGAAATAATCTTTGCCAAAATGTTTGTGCCAGCCTGTTTCAAAAATAATTTTGGCTTCGGGTGTAAGCAGGTCTTCATAAGGAAGAAAATCCTCCGTTGTAATTTCTTCATTTGCTTTTTTGGGGATGCGCAGCAGGTGTGTAGTTCCGTAAAACCATTCCAGCGGCATCTGATCAAGCGTCTTGCCATCATCCAGAAAATGATACATTGCATCGAGGTGTGTACCCTGATGCGAACCTATCACAATCTGTGAAATATTGTATCGGAGAGTTTTCGTATTTCCGTGTGGGACAATACTCAGCTTGGGATCGCTGGGAAAAGTTTGCTGACCATGAATGAGCGGATGCGACAGGTCTATCAATTTCATAAAACAAGTTTGAGTTTATATTATTTTGCGAGATATCCTCCGTCAACAAGTAAATCACTCCCTGTAATAAATGAAGCGTCATCGCTTGCCAAAAAAGCAGCGGCTGCCGCTACTTCTTCCGGTCTGCCCTGCCGGTTAAGTAAATGCATAGCCGAAGCTCTTTTATTTTCCTCTTCAATATCCAGCTCCAGCTTATTACAGGAGTCCACAAATGCCTTCGTGTAAATATAACCGGGACAAAGGGTGTTCACTCTTATGTTAAAGGGGGCCAAGTCCTGTGCCCAACATTTGGTCAATCCCCTGATTGCAAATTTGGTAGCATTATAGGTGGCAAAATTTGCCTGCCCTACAAAACCGCTGACCGATGAAAAATTGATAATACTTCCTCCGCCATTCTTTTTCATTTGGAGTACCATATATTTTGCCATTAATGAAGTGCCGCCAATATTTACGGCATTGATCTTCTGCCACTCTTCGGCAGTGGCTTCGATACCTTTAAAAATGAAATATGCCGCTGTATTCACCAGGATATGTACCGGGCCGACTTCCTTCTCTATAGAAGCGGATATGGATGCTACAGCATCTTCATCACTAATATCAGCCTGCAGAAACCTGGCGCCGATCGCCGTAGCTTTATTACCAGTATCGGGTTGAAGATCGAGCAATACTACTGTACAGCCTTCCTCCTTCAGGCGGATGGCAGTTGCGTAACCCAGATCACCAAGCCCTCCGGTAATTACAACAATTTTATTTTTAAGTCCTCGCATTGTGTAAAGGTTAGTTATAAAAATTTTTATTAGTCAATGTATACGATACCATTTTCCCCCGCTGATTGTAAGTCATTTTCCTTATTCTTTTCAGGATTGGATTACTTTATTGCAGTGCTGCAACAAAATAATAGCGCCCCGATCCTATTTTCAGTTGCACTACATCTCCTCCGGCTTTAATCATTGTTATTCCCTTTACTTCAGACAACCGCCGTCCGCTTTCTGTAATATCACGAATACTTCTAACCGGTATAAACAGATCTGCTTTTGCATTTACGGGTATTGTTACGTTAAGATAAAACTGACCATTCCTGATTTTCCAGTCGCTGGATACTTTTCCTAAAACAGATATATAATCAGCTCTGGCGAAAGTGAGTTTTGCCAGTTTAGGATGAATAATGATCTTATTGAACCCTACAGCATCGTCCGCCGGGCGTATTCCTGCCAAATGCCTGAAAAACCATTCGCTGACTACGCCAAACATTGGGTGATTATGGGAAAAAGTATCGTCGCTAAATTGCCAGTGTTCCCAGATAGTCGTTGCCCCGTTTCCCAGCATGTGTTCCCATCCGGGGAAACCGGATTTAGCGACCACCTCATATGCCAGGTCTGCTTTATTATAGCGACTGAGCATTTCTGTTATGAACTTGGTGCCAAACATACCCGTAGCAATATGTCCTTTATGCCTGACTTTAATTTCCTGTTCCAAAACTTCCAATGCCTTATTCGCAAGCGTTCGGGGCAGCAATTTAAAATACAGGGCATAAGATTGGGTAGCTTGTGTTGCAAAACCTACCTTTCCTGACGTGGTATCAACAAATCTTTCTTTAAAAGCATTTTTTATTTTTTGTGCAAGAAGATGGTATTCGGCCACGTCCTCCTTTTTTCCGAGTACACCTGCCATATATGCCAGCAAATTCACGTTGTAATAATAAAAAGATGTGCCGCTTACTGATAGGTCCTTTTTGTCAATGCTCTCATGATCCCCGATGGTTTTATCAATAATATGATCTTTGGCTTGCTCCTTTAAGAAAGACAGCCATTTTTGTGCTATAGGATATTGGGCCTCAACTAGCCCTTTATTGCCGTAATACTGATACAGGCGATACAGGAGCTCCGGATGAACCGTTCCCCATTCTATCGGCCCTGCGTTATGCTTTCCCAGTCCCTGATCAGCTATTCCTACAAATGGAGCCGTTTCGGTCAATCCCCCATCTGGCCGTGCTGCATCGGCAAAATCGACAACGGTTTTTCCATAAAACCGGCTCATGTCAAAATTATTAATAAGCGCTTCGCAAGTTGCCAAAATATCTCCGCCATACCCAAATTTTTCACGATGGGGGCAATCTGACTGAACCCCAAACAGGTTACTTAAAAAGGTATTCCGGCAAACCTGCTGAATAGCATTGATCAATGTGTCGGAGCAAGTAAAGCTACCTGCATCCGGCACATCGGCATGCATCACCAAACCTTCTATATTTTCTTTTCCCAGGGTGGTGGAGCAACCGCTTATTTCTGCATACCGGAAACCATGATAGGTAAACCTTGGCTGGAATACCTCTATCCCTGCCCCGGCAGTTATAAAAACATCCTGCTGATAGGCTGTATCCGGCGCGCCGGGTCCACCTATTCCTTGTTTTTTGATCTGTCCTGCCGTGCTGGTCATTACATTTAGACTGCCATCCGGATAAAGCAACTCACCATATCGTATCCGGATAATTCTACCTTCCGTTGTTTTAACTTTCAGGCGTATTACACCTCCGAAATTTCGTCCAAAATCCACAATCTGCTTATCTCCGGATCTGTGAAAGCTTATAGGGGTAAGCGTATCCTTAATTATAACAGGAGGTTGAAGTTGTGATTGCAACCGCTCTGCCGGAGGGAGGGTAACAATTGCTGTTCTCCAGGCACTATCGTTAAAGAAAGTTGTGTTCCATCCAGGAATCGCTCTACGGTTATCATAATACTCTCCTAAATATACATTATTACGTATTACTGGGCCGTCTGCTACGGCCCAGCTATCATCTGAAAATACAGATGCCATGCTTCCATCCTCAAACTCAATATTTAACTGTACAATAAAAGCAGGCTGTCCTGTAGTTAAAGCTTTCCTTAGATCAAGCCTTCCCCACATGCGCAAAGGCAGAGAGTTATACCAACCATTACCGCACATTATCCCTATACAGTTATCCTTTTGCTCTAAAACTGAAGCAACATCATAAGTGCTGTAAAAAATCCTTTTGGAATAATCCGTCTGCCCGGGCTCAAGCATTGCATTGGTTACACGTTTTCCATTGATGTACGCTTCAAAATAGCCCAATCCACCCACATACAATACAGCAGCCTTGATTTTTTTGTGAACAGGGAATTGTTTCCTGAAAAGGGGAGCCGGAATATTACCGTACAGCATGCTATCTGCACCAGGCAATGGTTTACTGTCCTTTATCCATTTACCCTTCCAGTCTGCGGGAAGTAACAGACCAGTTCTCCAGTAAGCAATATCGCTCCAGTCAGAAGGGAGGTTATGCTTATCCCAAACCTTTACCCGCCAGTAATATTTTTTATCCGATCGAAGGGCAGTCCCGTTGTAGATGATATTATTGCAACCGGCACTTATTATTTTTCCGCTGTTCCAGATGTCGGGCTTGCCTGTATTAAGCAGTCCAGTCGTTGACGCCACCTGGATTTGCCATGCTGTTTGAATTTGCCCGCGATCGTTTGTATCTGTAGCTATCATCTGCCAGCTAAAACCTGGCTTGGGTTCATCAATCCCTAAAGGATTAGTTAAATACTCACACTTAAGATTATTGACTCTGAGTGAAATCTGTTGAAAAGTATTTTTAAATGCAACGGGTAAAATATAAAAAATAATCAATACCCAAAGGGATCGTACTTTGGGGGTAGATACTATCCTGTGCGCGGCTTTACACTGGTGTGCGAAAAAAAGATATTTTTTCTGGTGGTCTATTGACATTCTGAAAGACTACTTTATGCTTATCGTATATTTACCTGAATGAACGGGTAAAGAGATCGTATCCTTTTCCCTTCTTGCGTTTTTGATCTTTTCTCCATTCATCCGTACCTCTGCATTTGCTTTAGCCGGAAGTATTACTGTTGCTTTGGTATTAACCGGTATTTCAATACGGCTTGAAAATACTTCATCCTTAATCTCCCAATCGCTTTTAATCCATCCGTAAGGTGAATGAAAGCTGCAGTTAGCCCAATTGATATCGCCAACCGGTTGCGGGTGAATCACAATATGATTAAAAGCAACTGAATTTTCAGCCTGTGTTATTCCTGAAATTCCTCCATAAAACCACTCCAGTATATGCCCCATTGCCAACTGATTTTGGGAGTATTTTCCATCCCATGTTTCGGGCAAAGATGTTGCGCCTTTTTTTAATAAATAGCCATATCCCGGGGCATCGTCACGATTAGTAATATTATAAAGTACATCAGCCCGGTCATTCTCAAATAAAGCCTTGATCAAATACCTGTGTCCAACATCTCCGGCTGTCAATCTGTTCGAATCTGTATTTTGAATCTGTTCAACGAGGCTTTTCAGCACGCCTGCTTTGTCTTCTGCCATTCCAAAACTTAATGGCATAGCCATAGCGGTCTGGCTCCCCGTTGCATAAATCTTGAGGGAGTCATTGAAATATTTTTCATTGAAGGCCTGTTTAATATTTTCCGACAGATGATGATAATAGGCTGCGTCCGCCGGTTTTCCAATTACCAATGCCATTTGAGACAACGATGCTACAGCATGGTAATAATACGCCGTAGCTGTAATTCCCATTGGTGTAACCTTTCCTATATCCAGCCAATCACCCAGCCCATATTCAAGTATGTGATTTTCAGATTTTTTCTCCAGGTAGGAGGCATACCTTGTCATCATATTATAGGTCGTTCTGATTATTGAAGTATCTCCATAATATTTATACAAAAACCAACTGTTCAGTATTGCAGTAGTTCCCCATTCCGGCGAATCAACAAATGCCCCCTGAAACCGAACATATTCGGGTGCTATGTCCGGCATCAACCCATTTTCATGCTGCGCATCTATCATATTCTGAGTTAAACTGCGGTATAGATTGTAGACGCAATAATCATAGTTAATCGCTACCCGCATAAAATTCTGTTCTCCCTGCCAGCTTAGCTTTTCCCTTTGAGGATTGTCGGTAATATAACTTTGTAAATTACTTTTTATCGCCCAGCCAATAAGCCTGTAAATGCTGTTAAATAAATCTTTTGAACACGCGAAGCTGCCATTGGACGGGGAGCTATTTCTGTTGTGAAGCAATGTTAAGTCAGTAACTAATGGGAGGGAATCCAGATGTTCGTTTGTAGCATTCTCCACCTGAACATATCTTACGGCAAAATAGGAAAAAGAGGGTTGCCAAATTTCTTCACCGCCGCCTTTTAATGTATATACATAATAATGGGGTGTAACTCCGTCTGCCTGGTTTACTGTTCCATTCTCATGTATTAACTCAGAAGGAATTATTTTCACCCGTTGCCCTGCCCGTCCTTTAAGTTTAATTCTTGGAACTCCGGAAACATTTTGTCCAAAATCATATACAAGTGTACTGTTATTTACTTTTTTTACCCTGCCTGTTAAAAATGAATCGCAGATCGCCACGGGATAGTCCTTTTCCGGCAAAAGCTTTCCACTGGGAGCACGTACAACAATAGCATGATTCCATTGTCTGTCATCAAAATCATTTATGTTCCATCCCGGTTGTTCCAGGAGTGCATCATAATCCTCGCCGCCGTAAATATTACTGAAAGTAATGGGTGAAAGAGCCGCTTTCCAGCTATTGTCAGAAACAACGTATTCTGTAGTACCATCAGAATAATTGATCTTGATTAGCACAATTGTTTTAGGCTTTCCGAAAGTGCCAGTAGCTTTTACATATCTCTCCTGCGATATATTATAAAATCCATTTCCGAGTAAAACCCCAATGGTATTCTTCCCTTTCGAAACAAGATCAGTAATATCGTAGGTATTATACAAAACTGTCCTGTCATAGTTCGTCCAGCCAGGCGCCAAAAATGCATTCCCAACAATTTGTCCGTTTACAGAAGCTTTATAATGGCCCAAGCCACTTATAAAGAGCAAAACATTATCAATTTTTTTTGAGATCGAAAAATTTTTCCGGAAAAATGGTAAAGGTGCATTTAACACCCGTTTGGGATCAGCTTCTTTCATTTTGCCATGTACAAATGGCACTACCCGTATAGCATAGGGTATATCTTCATATCCGATCCATTGCGCGCCCTGCCAGCTATCACTGAAAAATATGCCTGTAGTAAAAAACTGTATCTTACTCCATTCGGATGATACATTATTCTTATCCCACACGCGAACTTTCCAGAAATAGGTTTGAGCTGGTTTTAACATGTTGCCTGTATACGGAACCTGTATACTCCGGCTTGTTGTGACCACTCCACTATTATATACATCAAACTTTCCTGACTTTACATGGTTCAATGAAGAGCCAATAACCAACTGGTATGCTGTTTGAATCTGATCGTTGTGTTCCGATTGCATTTCCCAGGAAAAGAACAGAGATTGCTGATGAACTCCTGTTGGATTTACCATGTTATCACAGAGTGCCTGGCTCACACTAATTTGCGACCACGCTGTTGTAATCTTAAAAAAGAAATAAACAAAAAAACTGATACTTAGCTTTACAGGCATAGTAAAACAATTGCAAAAATATATTCCTTACCAGGATAGCACCGGTAAGGAATAAGTGAAATTATTAATATCCGTTGTTCTGCTCCAGGTTTCCGATCTGTATTTCTCTTAATGGAATGGGAAACAGCAGGCGGTCCTGATTGACAGTATAACTGTTTTCCGGCAGGTTGGGATATAATGCTTTTAAATACACTCCATTCTGATTCATTACTTCTATAGCTTTTCCTGTTCTCACCAGGTCATGCCACCTCTTGTTTTCAAAAGCCAGTTCAATCCTTCTCTCATGTAAAATTACTTCCCTAAGTATTTCCTTATTCGTTTCTGTTACATCAGGAAGACCTGCCCTGTGCCTGACCTTGTTCAGAAAGGGTAACGCTTCGGCTCCCCTGTTGAGTTCGTTTAATGTTTCTGCTATGGCCAGCAACGCTTCTGAAAACCGGTATACAGGAAAATTATCATCGGTATTGTTTATTAAGCTGTGCTGATGAAGGTATTTGTTTATAAAACGATATGATCTTTTGCCAGGAGGGGTGGTATAGCCTACAGGACTGTGTACAGATTCTATTACCATCTGTCCAACAGGTCCGGTACCTTCTATGATACTAATGGAAGCTTCAAGTCTTTTGTCTTGTGGTTCATAGGTGTTTATCATCTCCTGGGTAGGCACATTCCATCCTCCGGCAGAAACACGCCCAACGGTACCGGTAAGCATGCTGGCATCGTCCGTTATCGGAAGAAATGCATATACAAAACTGCTTTGCTGTCCCTGATTACCCTGCTGATATTGTATTTCAAAGATGGACTCCACACTATTCTTATTTCCCAGATCATATACTGATCCGTAGTCATCAAGCAAATCGTAGCCCATTGCCATTATATCGTTCAATTCAGGATAAGCAAGATCAAATTTCTTTTGAGTCATATATACGTCTGCCAAAAGCATTTTAGCAGACCCTTTAGATGCTCTTCCGGTTTGAGGAAATGATGGATTTTCCAGTTTTGAAATCGCATCTTTTAAATCGTTTTCGATGGCGGTATAAACATCTTCAACTGGGGAGCGTTGTAAATAAGCATCGGAAACGCCACTTACTTTATTTATATATAGTGGAACAGGGCCATAAAAGCGAACAAGATCGAAATAGCATAAAGCTCTTATAAATTTAGCCTCTCCCACAACCTTGTTCACAAACTCTGGTTTTAGCTCCAGCGTTGTAATATTATCTATTATGCTATTTGCTCTTGCTATAGAGGCATAGGCATTATTATACATTTCATTGGTCACATTACTGGCAGCATCATCTAAAAAACCATCAGCCAGCTCCATATTAATATATTGTACTCCTCTGTCAGTAGGGTTGAACTCATAAAAAGTATTATCGGAACGCATTTCTCCCATCACATAAGCAGCTCTGGAACCTTTTACGCCTCTTAACGATGCATAAGCTCCTACTAAGGCCTGGTCGAAATGTGACTGCTCTTTGAAAAAATTCCCATCAGTTATTGAGCTTTCCGGCGTAAGTTCCAAAAAGTCTTTTGAACATGACGGTAATAATAATCCTGAAGCTATGATGTACAATAGTTTTTTCATTCTTATATTCTTTTGAAGTGATCAAAAATTAATATCCAACCCAATTGCAAAGGTTCTTGGAACCGGGTAAGCGCCTGCATCTACTCCTTCCCTCAACCCATTTAACCCATTTATACTTGCTTCGGGATTCATTCCTTTGTACTTTGTAAATACAGCAACCTGCTGACAGGAAAGATATACCCTCGACTTTTTGAAGATATTTTTAAATGCAGGGATTGCATATCCTAAAGTAATATTCTTAATGGTCAGGTAAGAGCCATCTTCAACAAACCGGCTATTTGCATACCGGAAAAAGTTATTGGCAGCGCCTGTAGCTCTTGGTTGCGCCCCGCTTCCCGGGTCTTCTTCTGATCTCCAGTAGTCCAGCCAATGTTTCTGGACATTAAAAACACCATCCTGATTTTCAGACCATTCCAGTTGCCCGTTGATAATATCCTGGCCAAACGCACCGAACATTACCACACCCAGGTCAAAGCTCTTATAAACAAAGCTGTTGTTCAGCCCTAATACGAATTTGGGTGTGGGGTTTCCGATAAAGGTCCTGTCTGCATTAGTGATCACACCGTCTTTATTAAGGTCTTTATACCTCACTGTTCCCACAGAAGAAATAACAGCTTTGGGTTGTGTGTTAAATTCCTGCTGGGTCATATATACACCATCATACACATAACCCCAAAATTGACCCATAGGCTTGCCCACTTCAGTTTTCCAGTACGTTCCCTGTTCGCCCACTCCGTCAATAGGAGCATTATTTGTTCCCAGTTTAACCACCTTGTTCCTGTTGAAAGAAATATTGAAATCCGTGTTCCACTTCAATGCACCTGTAAGGTTTTGTGTGCTGATGGCAAATTCATATCCCCAGAATTTAAAGCCGCCTATGTTAGATTGAATGCTTGAAAAGCCGGTACCAAGAGGTATATCAACCTGGTAAAGCATATCGTCCACTTCTTTTTGATAATAATCAGCGGTCAGCGCAATGCGATTATTCAGGAAAGATATATCCAGTCCAATATCAAATCCTGCTGTTGTTTCCCAGGTAAGTAACGAATTGCCCAGGGATGTCAGACTTCTTCCCTGCGCCAGCGCACCTCCAAAAACATAGTTGCTTGTTGACACTCCTCCATATTGCCGGTAATCCCCTATATTAAAATTACCTACCAGTCCGTATTCACCGCGTAATTTCAGATAACTGATAGCCGGAATTTTTTGCATAAAATTTTCATCAGAAACAATCCAACCTGCTGAAAAAGATGGAAACGACCCCCATTTATTGTCAGTCCCAAACCTGGATGAACCATCCCTCCTTAACGAAGCCGAGAGCAAATATTTACCTCTGAAATTATAGTTCAAACGACCATACATAGATAAGAGAGACCATTCTGTTGTATTATTACTGCCATTTTTTACCGCAGCAGCGTCTATCCATGATACCAGATCATCCGGAAAATTGCTTCCGGAAAGACTGTTATATTCCTGGTGAAATTTTTGAGCTGAATATCCTGCTAATACTTCAATCTGGTGATCATCTGCTATTGTTTTATTATATGCCAGTGTATTTTCTGTTAACCAGGAAAAATAGTTGGTAGTGCTGTATGATCCCGATGGAATACTTGGCGGAGGCGCCCATATATTACCTACTGAACTCGGATTGAACACCCTGTTGGACCTGTTGCTGGCATCAACTGAAACCGCAGTTCTGAATTTAAAATCTTTCAGGAATTTTATCTCAAGAAATGCATTAGATAACAGCCTTATGTTTTTTTCCCTGTTGATAGCGTCCTCCAGGGTAACAACCCAATTGGGCTGTGTGAATAAACCCGGCCCTGAAAATCTTAATTTCCTGCTTCCATCGTCATTGGTTTCATCAGGTGAAAATATTGGTGGAGTAGTCAACGCTGCGAATATTAAATTGTAGGTACCATCGGTATTAAAATTCTGACCTGTTTGATAAGTAGGCGCAATATTCAATCCTATTCTTACATTATCATTTATCTTGTACTCATTATTGGACCGAAGAGAAAATCGCTCAAAACCTGTATTGAGCATCACTCCGTTTTCCTTATAATATCCTATTGTAGTGGCTGATGTGAATTTATCTTTCCCTGCTAATAAGGTAAGATTGTAGCTGTTCATTCTTGACTTACGCAATAATACGTCCATCCAATCCGTATCCGGCCCGGTCCATTGCTCCGGATTCCGGTACAATTCCGGTATTTCAGGATATCCTTCATATTTCATCCTATCTTCAAACAGCATCTTTTGCCATGTAAGAAATTCTTTAGCATTCATCAGATCGGGTCTCCCTTTTTCAGGCACCTTACCTTCTCCGTAATTAACATTTACCTGTACACTCGATCTTCCCTGGCGAGCCTGCTTTGTAGTTATTAACACCACCCCATTTGCAGCACGCGACCCATATATTGATGCAGCCGAAGGTCCTTTTAAAACAGAAATACTTTCTATTTCATTGGGGTTAATACTATTAATATCTCCGACTATAGGTGATTCATCCACCACATATAAAGGAGTGTTACCGGCATTCACAGACGCGGCTCCTCTTATTCTTATAGACATTCCTTTCCCGGGTTGGCCTGATGTCTGGCTAACCTGCACGCCTGCAATCCTGCCTTGTATTTTTTGAGCGATCTGACCAACAGGCTGATCTTCCAGATCTTTCATGGGTAAAGTTGCAATGGAACCTGTTAGGTCTCTCTTTTTTTGAGAACCATATCCTATCAATACTACTTCCGATAAATCTTTTGTGGCCAATTGAAATATGACATCAAGAGAAGTTGAGTTTCCTACCGGTAATTCTGTAGTTTGATACGTTGTGTGTGAAAATATAAGTACAGCGTTATCATCGAGCACTATGATCTGATAATATCCCTCGTCGTTTGTAAGCGTTGATACTTTAGATCCTTTTACTGTAACAGTAACATTTGCAACAGGATTCCCGTTAATGTCTTTCACTTTTCCGGTGACCACTTTATCACCTTCGGTCTTGTTTGTTGCAGTAGCTGAAAAAGAAATAAGCATAAGGACTGCATGAAACAGTATTAATAATTTTGTTTTTTTAGGTAATAAAAATCCGTTACGCATTATTGCGTAATGAAAAAACTCTTTCATGATGGCAATTTTTTTTAGTATTTAGAAAAAATAGAATTGAGGCAGGATTGCACTAAAAAGGAGGTGGTTTTTGATTCATTGGCAATTTAGTTTTGTTATTTGGAAATATTTTCATCTCAATTATAAATTAAAATTACTTCTATAGCTCTTCAAAAACTCCCTTTTATATATCCAAAAAATATGTGTTTATAACATGATGAAAATGTAATGGGGAGAATTATACACCACTTAGAAAATTAAATGAGCATTATTTTTTAAATAGCCTTAAAAAGGGGATGCAGGCAACTGCGTTATAGCTCTGTTGTTAAATGATGTGTTCCCGAGCCTAGTTTATATGTTTTGCTATTCGGAAGCACTACTGTTGCTGTTGTATTGGCTGGAACAGTGAGATCTAAAATAAAAAGGCTGTCTTTTTTTGTCCATGATACTTCAATATTTCCGTTGATGCTATGGTAATGGCCTTTAGCCCAGGTGAGTGATGTGCCGGGTTTGGGTTTTACATAAAAATGACGAAAGCCGGGGTTTTTCTCATCCAACTGGATACCAAGGATGTGTCGATAAAGCCATTCGCCTACCGCACCGATAGCCACATGGTTGAAAGAGTTCATGCCTGCATCCTGAAAGCCGCGACCTGCTACATAACCATCCCATCGTTCCCAGATAGTAGTTGCTCCCTGATCAATAGAGTAAAACCAGGATGGAAAGCGACGGCTTAGCAAAAGCCTGTAGGCTACATCGCTATAGCCATAAGCTGCAAGCTGCTCCATAAGCATGTAGGTGCCATGTATACCGGTAGAAATGCGGTAATCATATTTTTTAACAGCTTCCACCATTAGCGCGGCTGCTTTGGGACGGAGCTCCACGGGAAGCAGCCCGAATTGCAATGCAATAGCATAGCCTGTTTGTGTATCGCCTTTGATTTTCCCATCGGCTGAAACGAACTCTTTTACAAATGCCTGGCGGATGCTGGCAGCCAGCTTGCTGTAATAAGTATAATCTTCGGTTTTATTCAACAGCCTGGCTGATTGTGCAACAATCTCAGCAGAAAAAGCGAAATAAGCTGTTGCAAAAACTTCATTCGGAACACTCCCACCTTCCTTCGGATAATCTTTGGCAACGATCCAGTTGCCGTTAAGCCAGTCGTTATAATCATTCCCCCTGCCATTCCGCCAGATAAGGTCGGGGTTGTTTTTATGATTGTGATCAACAAATTTTTTCATCGCTTCGTATTGATCCCCCAGTATTTTAATGTCGCTGTAGTTCTCGTAAACGCGCCAGGGAATTATCGTTCCTGCATCCGCCCATCCGGGACCGTTGAAGAAGTTGCGCCAGGTACCATCGTGTGGCGCAATATCCGGAAAGCGTCCATCGTCTAATTGTGAATCACGAATATCACGGGCCCATTTTGTATAAAAACCAGCCATGTCCAGATTATAAATAGCAGTTTGTGAAAACACCTGTGCATCTGCCATCCACCCTTCCCTTTCATCACGCTGAGGGCAGTCTGTTGGAATAGAGGTAAGGTTGCCCCATAACGTCCATCTGATATTAGACCACAGCTTGTTCACATCTTTATCAGAAGTTTCAAAACTACTTACAACAGGAGATGACGATGCTACTACTTTTCCGGTAATATTGTCAAGGCTGGGTTCCCGTGTCAACCCTTCTACTTCCACGTAACGGAATCCATGAAAAGTAAAACGGGGCTCGTATGAAATATTTTGTTCATCAGCCGGTTTGTAGAGATCAATTTGTTTAGCACCTCTAAGGTTATCTGTATACAACGTTCCGTCATCATAAAGCACTTCAGCATGACGGAAACGAATGGGGCTCCCAGGATTATATGGCAGGTTCAGCCTCACCCATCCAACCATGTTCTGTCCAAGGTCGAAGACATATTTGTTCGGGCCGGATTTATGCATAGCTACCGGCTTTAGTTCTTTAATAATGCGCATAGGTTCGTTCAACTGGGCAGTAAGATGATGCATTTCTGAAGGGTATGCTGAAACCGCTTTCCAGCAGGTGTCGTTATAACCGGCATGCTTCCATCCTTTGTGCTCGTATGCAGCGTCGTATGTTTCGCCAATAAAATTAGACGCTTCCCGTACTGGTCCCTGCGGTTGTATTTTCCAGGTGCCGTCTGTACCTATTATTTCTGATGTACCGTCTTCATAAAAGAGTAGCAGTTGACCAATAAACTTGCGAAAGTAGCCGTATCCTCCGCGATTGGGATAAGACCAGCGCGCACCAAGGTACCAGCCGTCGGCCAACTCAGCCCCTAGCGCATTAGCCCCCTCCTTCAGTAATTCAGTTACTTCAAAAGTCTGGAATTGCAGGTGACTGTCATAGTCTGTGAATTCCGGCGTCAGCACCTGATTGCCAACTTTTTCACCATTGATATATGATTCATAAACGCCAAGAGCAGAAGTAGAGTAAAATGCAGATTTTATTTTTTTGCTGATCTTTATTTCTTTGCGGAGCAATGGTGAAGGAGGTATTTTGTCGGCATATTTTTGTAGTTTGCTGGGTCTGATAAATTCATCAGTGATCCATTTTGATTCGTACCGATAATCAAGTTTGGATGTATCGGAAACAAAAACCGGTTGATGCAGAGCGACATTGTTTTGATCTTTCAGCACTTCCATTTCCGATATGCCAAATTCGTACTGTTGTTTATCCTTATTGAGGGCGGCTAAATGGGTAACATTCAGACGGACATATCTTGCAACCACCGGAATGGAAAACGTCTTATAATAGAACCCCGCCGACTGCATAGTATTGTCTTTATCAGATTCATCCGCAATGAGTTTGGCATTTTTAAAATCGGGAGCTGAAGCTGCTTCAATAGTAAATCGTAATGGGAATATTTGCTCTTTGCCGGCAATTGGATAAATTTTTACAGCGTCAAACGATTGCGCATCTCCAAGATCTATCATCACCCATTTGTATGTATCAGGTGTTGAAGCCTGCTGAGAACGGTATCCTTCGTAATTGTAATATTTGTCTTCAATAGTAACCGGTGTTTCCTGTTCGCCGATCCATTGCGCCTTCCAGTCATTAGCTGTTAAAGGTCCTACAAGGAATCTCCCGATGCTACTCCATCCGGACGCCTTGCCCTTTTCATCCCAAACCCTCACTTTCCAGTAATACAATGTGCTTGCCTGTAAGGAACTGCCTTTATAATAAATTTGATTCGTAGTATTGCCGGATATTTTTTTACTGTCCCAGGCATTGGCTTTATCCTGCATAAGCGCAGTGATATCAGTTGATACCATTACCTGATATGCCTTTTGTTTTTTGTTTGTTCCGTAGGAAGTAAGTTCCCAACTGAACCTGGGATTTGTAATGTCAATCCCCAAAGGATCCTTCTGGTACTCTACACGAGGGTTTTCTACGGTGAGACTGGTTTGTGCCCGGCTATAACCGGTAAGCAAAATTCCTATGGAGAGTAACAGACAATACCTTGCTTTCATTGATAATAAATTCCTGTTCATAGTAATGTTTATATGTTCTGCTTTGAAAATTCTTAAATAAAATCCTGTCTTATGAAAAAATCCTGCTTTCCAATGACTTCTTCTTGTTCTTCCAAGCTTGCTCGCGTCATTGTTTTGCCGTTCGGTTGGGCTTTATTAATAAAGCTTAATCTACCATTTACTGTCTTCTGCGAGCCTGCGCGATGCTGCTAATGCAACATCCTTATATGTAACTAAGATATTAAGGAAAGATGAGGTAAACTTCTGAAAAGAAATCAAAAAATGATGGTTTTGTAACTTCATCTTGATAAAGGAAGGTGCCAGCTAATCGCTGCCCTTATTATCACTTACGCCTGCGTATAGCCGAAGTAATTCATTTCATTTGTAAAATCTATGTAAGGAAATTGTTCTTTGAGCTGCTTTACTTTTTCCGCATGTTGCCGGAGAAACTGCCGGTGCGCTGCTGATGCAGGGTTAAAGGGACGGTGCTTCAATGCCATATTGATCTTTTGCATTTCTTTCATTAATGTATATGCGGAGGGATCAATACAGGCGGCCGTGAATTTCTCCCATACATAGTCTGTTGCCAAATAGTTGGGATGTACCATATCCTCTGCATAGAACCTGTAATCCCTGAGCTCATCTATCAAAAGCTCATACGCGGGGAAATAGAACAGTTTTTCAAATTTATCTGCTATGGTGTGCACTGCCTGTATCAATACCGCTTTACTTTTATTGTTCTCAATCAGCCCATCCCTGAGATGACGTACGGGGCTGATAGTAAAAATGATCCTCAATCCCGGGTTGAACAGGAACAACCTGTAAATAAGCTCATCAAGCGACGACAATACTTCTTCTGCGCTCATCAGTCTTTTCCTGAATTTGTCCTGCGGTATTTTGTGGCAGTTGGCCACTACATCATTGCGGCGGCGGTTGACGGGGTAAAGCGGGGAGTTTTTTTCAGTCCATTCATATACAAAAGCTGAACCTAAAGTGATCACCAGCCAGCCGGCGCTTTTAAGAAAATGATGAGCGGCAGTTTGGGAAGCATTTATCTGCGTGAGGGCATCTGCGGATTCAATGGCCGAAAACCTGCTGTGATGATCCCAGCTATGCCAGCTCTCATTAAAATAAAAGAGATCGTCTTTAGTGTATTGTTTGGGCTCTATATAAGAAAGCAGCGAGGAAGTTATGCTTACAGGATTAAATAAGATACCATTGGGATTGCCCAATACGGTAAACTTATTTTCTGCAAGATATTTTACCATATGCTCGGTAAAGCATGAGCCTGTGAGCAGTATGCTTTGCTTATGCCGGATGCGCTGTGGCAGTGCTTTAATATCAAAAGGTATCCTGAAGTCCATAGTTCAGATAAAAGTAGTGGCTGCAAGCTGCAGGCTGTGCTGAAGGGCAGCTTCATTCACTTCAGGCTGCTCGTCAAGTTTTGAAAAAAAATGAAGCATCTGGACTGTATCCATATTGCCCACAAGATCGTCATTAGCCATAGGGCACCCGCCTATCCCCATTAAAGCTCCGTCAAAGCGGCGGCACCCGGCCTTGTAAGCTGCTTCTATTTTAAATATCCTGTTCAGCGGCGTTGAATGCAGGTGCACCCCGGTCTCTATTCCCGGGAAATGTTCAATTACATAAGCGGTCATATCGGCTACCTGCTCCGGTGTAGCTACGCCTACGGTATCAGCAAGAGAAATAATGCGAATGCCAAGCTGCTGCATTTTTTCCACCCATTCGTATACTATCGTTTCATCATAAGGATCTCCGTAAGGATTACCAAACCCCATTGAGATATACAACACCAGCTTCTTGCCGTGCCGGGTGCATATTTCCTGAATTTTTTTAACCGTATCAACCGCAACAGCTATGGAGCTGTTGGTATTGCGTTGCTGGAAAGTTTCTGAGACGGAGAAGGGATAGCCGAGATAAGTAATAGCTTCATAAGCGGAAGCTTCAAGCGCGCCCCGCTCATTGGCAACAATGGCCAATAGTTTTGTTGCAGTGCCGGTTACATCAAGCCGTTGTATTACCTCGTGCGTATCCGCCATCTGGGGAATGGCTTTGGGAGAAACAAAGCTCCCGAAATCAATGGTATCAAAGCCTACTTTCAGCAGGCTGTTGAGGTATTCCACTTTTTTTTCCGTTGGGATAAAATGCGGCCACCCCTGCATAGCATCTCGCGGGCATTCAATGATTTTCAGTTTTTCTTTGAGCTTTTGCATTCTGGCGCAATTTAGGCAAAGAAAAGTTGCCGGGTTTTGACCATATTTTAATACTTTTGCACCCCCGACTGAAACCCGGTCATGGGATGTATAAAATAAGCCGTCTTCGTAGCTCAGTTGGTAGAGCAGCTGACTCTTAATCAGCGGGCCCAGAGTTCGAGTCTCTGCGAGGACACCATTTAACAGTTAAGCCTTCAAGATCTTTGATTTTGAAGGCTTTTTTGTGTTCGATCATTGATCCTGACAAACCCGGAAAATCATTATCAATAAATACAGAACTTATAATGAGTTCGGGTACTCAAAGGGTTCCAGAGCATTATTTTCAATGTTCTTTTTATCCATAGTGTCTTTTTACAGTAAAAAATCTTTGATGTTACTGCTGAATAGAAGTATTGAAATTTTTACGGATAATATATGGTTATAGTTAGTTCAGGAGAGTAATTTTTTGCAAAAATTATCAAAAAGTGATACCTTTCGCAAAATTTTACTCTTTGGAAGCCTATTTATCAATAACCGATTGGGTAGAAAATCTTGCATCAAAGGGCAGACATTCTTTTAGCCTTAATGAGGTCAGGAATGCTTTTGCCAATAATACAGAAGCAGCAATTAAGTTGACGCTAACAAGATTGGCGGGAAAAAAGAAAATAATATCCATACATAAAGGCTATTATTTAATCATTACTTCCCAATATGCTTCCAGGGGTGTCTTGCCGCCTGCATTGTTCATTGACGGACTGATGAAATTTTTAGAAAGACCTTATTATGTGGGTTTATTAAATGCTGCTGCATTTCATGGTGCAGCACATCAGCAACCGCAGGAATATTTTGTAGTTACCAATTTTCCGGCATTACGACCAACAATCAAAAGGGGTATCAAGATAAATTACATCAGTAAAAAAAGGGTGCCTGAATTGTACTTGGAAAAAAGGAAAACAGAAACAGGTTCTATTACCATATCTAATCCTGGATTGACAGCAATGGATTTGGTACAATTTGATAAGCGGGTTGGTGGGCTTGATAGGGCTGCTACTGTTTTAAATGAATTAGCAGAAGCTATAAAGCAAGAACATATAACTGAACAGTTTTTACAAGAAGTGGCAGTTGCAGCTATTCAAAGGTTAGGCTTTTTATTGGAAGTGATCTTAAAGAAGGATATTGGTAAGCATCTTTACGAAATAAGCCAAAAAGCGGAACTTCATTTTTTCCGCATTCCTTTGAAAACATCGGCAGTAAAAAAAGGCTATCCATCAGATGAACGGTGGAAAGTTATAGTGAACACAGAAATTGAAATTGACGAATGATACCACAAAGCGATATTATAGAATGGAGCAATACAGTTGCATGGCGAACCAATGAACAGATTGAGCAGGATTTGGTAATCTGTCGCGCATTAGTACAAATATTTAATGACGACTACTTAGCCGGGCATTTAGTGTTTCGTGGCGGCACAGCTTTGCATAAATTGTATTTACTGCCCCAACCCCGTTATTCCGAAGATATAGACCTGGTGCAGATGAGAGCAGAGCCGATAGGCGAAGTATTGAACAGACTTAGGGCTGTACTTGATTTTATAGGGCAATGCAAAAGTTGAGGTTGGCGACACAATGGCTGCAATGAAATTCAGATTTGAATCTGAAATTGCCCCGGTAATACCATTACGGTTGAAGATTGAAATAAATTGCAGAGAGCATTTTTCAGAATTGGGCTTGGAAAAGAAAGATTTTAGTGTACAGTCAAATTGGTTTGAAGGTTCATGTTCTTTAACTACATATAAGTTGGAAGAACTCCTTGGAACAAAAATCCGTGCTTTATATCAGCGACGTAAAGGGCGTGATTTATATGATTTGTATCAGGCATTTACCAAGAATAATTTGAACATAGAGCTTATGCTTGAATGTTACCGGAAGTATATGGTGTTTAGTGTTGGAAGTGTTCCTTCGCAAAAGGAATTTATACAGAATATGGAATTGAAATTACAAAATAAATATTTCGTGGGTGACATTGTTGGTTTGATACGTCCTGATGAAGTGTATGATCACAATATTGCTTATGAGTTATTAAAAAAAGAATTGCTTGATAAAATGTAGAGTTGTCCATACACAGTAAGAAACAAATCAATTACAATAATGCACGTATCAAAAATTTCAACCACTAACTATAAAGGGTGTATTCCACCAGGTCATTTTAAAAAATTGTTCAGGTAGGTCAGAATCGTTGATGTTTGCATCATCAGGCTGACATGCCCCTGTGAAGGTATAATAGCCAATTGCGATTTTGGCATTGCTCCCAGATCAGCAGAAACACCGCCTCCCAACAATTTATATGTTTTCATCAGCTCAATTTTATCCAGTCCATCGTTGTCGCCGGATATAATTAACACGGGCGCAGCAATTTTAGAAATATTAGCATCGCCGAAGTCGAATGGTAGACCAGCGAAAGCAATCATCTGTTCTAAGAACTTTGTCCATTTTGTTTTATCAGGCGCCACCGCATCATACGCCGCTTGCATAGGTGTGTTCGTAAAAAGTTCGGGCTTCATCATTTTAAACGCATTGTTTATTTCGGGTAACCAGCCATTACTCTTATAAGTAGAAGAAATGATCACTAATTTCCTTAACCGTTCAGGGCTTTGTATAGCAAACTGGTAAGCCACGGAGCCGCCAAAACTATATCCTGCCACATCAGCACTATCAACTTTCAGGTAATCCAGCACGCCTTCCACATCTTTTGCTAAAGTAGCATGTGATAATTTCCTGTCTGAAAACTGCGTATGCCCGTGTCCCTGCAATTCTATGGCAATTACTTTCCTGGTTTTTGACAGCTCAGGGATCAATTGGCCCCAGTTCATATCAATGGTCATAAAAGCGCCATGCAGTAAAACGAGAGGTCTGCCTTCGCCATATACTTCGTAGTAAACTTTAATACTGTTAACAGGTGCATAGCCACTGCGGGCAGGTTTGATTTGCTGACCATTTGAACGGGAGACTGTAAACATAATAACTGCAATCAGTAGTATTGATTTAACAGGATTAGCTATTTTGAATAAATTTTTCATAACACTGTCTAATTTTAGGTTGAGTTTTATTGACAAGACAAAGATGGAAAGCATTTTAAGACTGAATGCTGTGTAAAAACGACAACTTTGAGGGTAAATCACGCCAAAATATGCTCAATAAATTTTATTTTATCTTTATCAGAGATAATTAACAATAACGGAAAGATAGAAATTTAAACAGGGGATCTGTTAATGATTGATGATCTTGACCTGGACGCACTGAGAAAAACGCACCGCATTGGATATTATTTTCGCTATCCCCTGCGTCGCAATAGCTTTCACGATCTCAGGATCAGGGATAAAATTTATGGGCACTACACGGCAAAACCGCTTTATGGCCGGCTTACCCCCGAAGGCCGCGTTGACAAATCAGCCGGGTTCAATGGTGATGTAGCTGTGCTTTATGTGCCATTGGAAGCCAAAACGCCTGGTGAAGTGGAGTTATTTATTTCACATACAGCACCCTCAAACATTCAGTTGCCAACAGGGAAACGGAATTGGGCAAAGATCAATGAAGTAGCAGTGAGATCTATAACAAAACAGTTGGAGGATAACGGATCACTGATCCCTTAATAAATGGTATGCTTTCCGAAAGGCGTTCCCTTCGGGATGAAATGCTGCAGAATCTGGAATAATAAGGTATTTTTGCTCCAAAGCATTGCGATACCTCATTATGTACGAATTATTTTTCCGGGAATTCAATAAAAAGATCGCGCTTACGCCGGAAGAGCAAGACCTCATTAAAAAATATCTTACCCCTAAAAAGTTGCGGAAAAAGCAATATCTTTTGCAGGAAGGTGATGTTTGTAAATTCGTAGCTTTTGTAGAGAAGGGGGCCTTACGGCAATATTCTTTAGATGAGAGCGGCAATGAACGTATCATCCAGTTCGCGCTGGAAGGATGGACCATTTCTGATCTGTACAGCTTTCTTACAGGTGAAACCGCTACCTATCATATCGATGCCCTGGAAGATAGCGAGCTCGTACTTATCAGCAAATCTGCACACGAAGAGCTGTTGCAGAAAGTAGCCAAATATGAGACCTATACACGGCTGAAAATAACGGGCGCTTATATAGCCATGCAAAAAAGATTAACTTCTATTATCAGTTCTTCATTAGAAGAGCGATACTCCAGCTTTATCACCCTTTACCCTGATATCGTTCAGCGTGTTCCTCAACACATGATCGCTTCTTATATGGGGCTTCAGCCTGAAACGCTTAGCCGTATCAGGCGCCGGATCTCATCCAGATAAATTGAAATTGTTTTTACAAAAGCGTTGACCAAAGTCAACGTTTTTTCCTGTCTGTACGCAATGGAACGGGGCATTGCCGTAGAGTAATTTTGCTCTGTTAAAACGACAGACGATGAAAACGAAACAGACAATAGCTGTTATAGGCGCTGCCGGCAGTATGGGGAGTGCGATTTCCCGGAGCCTCTCAAAAGGTAATTACAGGTTGTTACTTTATGCCAACCAGCAGGAGAAAACCCGGACTTTAATCGGGCAAATAAAAGCAGTGCAGCCGTCAGCAGATGTGGAAGCAATGGATTGCAAGGTGCAGGCAAGCTGGGAAGCTGATATCATTATCCTGGCAGTCCCCTTTGAGGCAGAAAAAGAAGTGGCTGAAAAGATCAGGGAAATGGCAAATCAAAAGATCGTTATCAGTATTTCCAATCCTTTAAACAGCAGCTATGATGGATTAGTAACGCGGCCGGATACAAGCGCTGCGGAAGAGCTGCAAAAATTGTTGCCTAATTCTAAAGTGATCAAAGCGTTCAATACCAGTTTTGCCGCAAACTTCTCCACACCTGTAATTGATGGTAAGCAGGCGGATGCTTTTATAGCAGGCAATGATGATGAAGCCTTGCAAACAGTGGCGGAATTAGTAGCTGTGGCAGGATTCAACCCGGTTGTCGCCGGTGATCTGTCTGCAAGCAGAATATTGGAGAACATGCAGCTTTTGCTCATCCGGTTGGGTATGAAATACAATTACAACTGGCTGGCCGGCTGGAAAATCCTTCACAATTAATTTTTTTAATTCAATAAATAAAAATCACATCATGAAAAAGACAGTATTTTTTTTATCAGCATTATTCGTACTGACCGCTTTTACCACGGTGCTTACTACATGGAAAAACGATCCACCCCACTCGCAATTAGGGTTTACCGTTACGCACCTCGGCATCTCCGATGTCTCAGGCACCTTTAATAATTTTAATGTTGCAGTAACATCGTCAAAAAAAGATTTCAGTGACGCTGTATTTGATCTGACTGCAGAAATCGGCTCTATTGATACAAGGGTTGAGCAAAGAAATAACCATCTTAAGAGCGCCGACTTTTTTGATGTGGAAAAATATCCAACGATGACGTTCAAAAGCACTTCCATTGAAAAAGCGGGAAAGGATAAATACAAGCTGTCCGGTAACCTTACCATTCGTGATATTACCAAACCGGTAACCATGGACCTGGTGTATAGAGGAACCATAGAAAATCCGCAGTCTAAGGCAACCACTGCCGGTTTTCAGCTAACAGGAACTATAAAGCGTTCAGATTTTAACGTAGGTCCGAAATTCCCGGCACCCATGATCAGCGACGAAGTACGGATCAAAGCTGACGGTGAGTTTATCCAAAAATAGCAGCCGGCAAAAATGAAAAGAGAAAAGTATTCCGTATACGTTTAAACATTTAAATAAAAATAAAATGAAAGTAGCATTAATAGGGGCATCAGGCTTTGTGGGCACTGCCATTTTAAACGAACTATTACAGAGAGGTCACCAGGTAACGGCTATTGTACGCCATCCTGAAAAAGTGAAAAAGGCAGAAAATTTAACTGTTGTTGCGGCAGATGTCCTGGATGAAAACGCCGTAGAAGCTGCTGTAAAAGGACAGGATGCCGTAATCAGCGCATACAATGCCGGCTGGACAAACCCGGATCTTTATAATGAGTTTATTGCGGGAGCAAAAACTATCCAGGCTGCTGTTAAAAAAGCCGGGATAAAACGTTTGATCGTTAACGGCGGCGCAGGCAGTTTATTTATTGCTCCCAACCGGCAAATTGTAGATACAGATGAGTTTCCAAAAGAGTGGAAGCCGGGGGCTTTGGCAGCGAGAGATTATCTGAATATCCTGAAAGAAGAAAAAGAACTTGACTGGACTTTTCTGTCTCCCGCCATTGAAATGCACCAGGGCACTTCGGGCATTAGAAAGGGGACATACAGAACAGGTCTGGAAAATCCTGTATTTGATGCCAATAATAAAAGTGTCATTTCTGTAGAGGACGTGGCAGTAGCCATTGTGGATGAATTGGAAAAGCCAAAACATATCCGCCAACGTTTTACAGTGGCCTATTAATAACCGGACAAAGCTGTTGGATGAAAAGGGATCAGTTTATTAAAATAGTAATAACAGGAGCAGTAAGTATGACAACATTAGCAGCATTCAAAAATTTTACAGATGAATTAAAAGAACAGGAAGACCTGATGCCCGTATTGTTCATCGGGCACGGCTCTCCTATGAATGGAATTGAAGACAATGAATTCAGCAGCCGTTGGACCCAGATGGCTAAAGAGATCCCTGTACCGTCAGCGGTGCTGGTGGTTTCGGCGCATTGGTTCAGCAGAGGCACCAGGATCACCGCTATGGATTTCCCAAAGACCATTCACGATTTTGGAGGCTTCCCGCAAGCGCTTTTCGACGTTCAATACAATGTCCCCGGCAATCCTGACCTGGCGAAGGAAACAGCCTCGCTGATCCATTCCACCCAGGTAGAGCTGGATCACGACTGGGGTCTTGATCATGGCGCCTGGACAGTGGTTAGGCACATGTATCCTGATGCAAAAATCCCGGTGCTGCAGCTCAGTATTGATTATACAAAAGGTCCGCAATACCATTACGACCTTGCTAAAGAACTGTATACATTAAGGAAAAAGGGCGTTTTGATTATTGGAAGCGGCAATATGGTTCATAACCTGCGTATGGTGGCATGGAACAAAATGGACGTGCCTGGTTATGGATATGACTGGGCATTACAAATGAATGATAAGTTTAAAGATTTGATAACAGCAGGCGATTATAAGCCGCTGATCAATTATGAAAGTTTAGGCAGGGAGGCTATGCTGGCGATTCCAACACCCGAGCATTATCTGCCTCTTTTATATGCTTTGGGATTAAGAGGAAATAGGGACCAGGTCTCATTCTTCAATGATAAAGCAGTGGCAGGTTCGCTTACCATGACATCGGTTTTAATTAACCCTTATAATAACTGACACAAAGAGATCAAACAGGATCAAACAGGTTGGTGATGCCGGGCTGCCGGACGGCAGCATTGCTGCTTTATCATAGCCTGTATCTTTTCATAATAACTTTCGTCTTTAAGAGCTGCTTTTTTGTAAAAAAATGAATTTGCTCATGATACAGCATCCAGCCACCGGCTGCTCCGATTATACTCCCTATCAGTATATCAAGAAATCTTGTTGCAATTAAATGATTGGGATTTTCCATTAAACTCATATTAGCTTCAGCAAGAAATATGGTTAACATGGAAATAAAGACAACGGCTATTCCATAATTTCTTACGACAAGAAACTCAACAATGGTTTGAAGAAGTAAAATGCTTATACATATTCCTAACGTCGTTATATTCATTTGCAAAATAAACCAGGTCAGGCCGAGACCTATAAAAGTACCTAATATCCTTTGCATTGCCCTGGTCCAGATGTGCCTGGTAGTTCCGCCCTGCATTACTGCCATACAGGAGATGGGTACCCAGTAGGGGTTTTCAAGTTTCAATAAGATGGCTGCCAGCAAAGATAGCCCTACCATGATACCGAAAATTATGGATTCCGTTATGTTCACGTATGCATTTTTCTTTACCACTATCACATCAGGCTTGTCAGTGAAATCCCGTAGTACAAGAATACTGTAAAATAATCCTATCATGCAGGCAATCATTACTCCTATGGAAAAATTACCGATACTATGAGCGATTTCTGTAGGATTATGGGGAAGAGAAATAGCTATTGATGCTACCATGATAAAGAAAAAACTGCCTGGCGGACGGGTCAGTTCAAGATGATTGAGTGAATAGTGCACGCCAAATGTATATAATGCCAACATCAGCGGCGTCAGCCACACGCTAAATGAAAAAACTACACCGACAGCAAATGAGAAAATAAATCCGAATCCGCAAACCATAAGGATCATCATTCTGTTAACCAGTCTGTTGGATTGGATATACAGAATTACAAGCGCTCCGATAGATGCGAGTTTTCCTGCCTCAATATTGTTATACAGCAAACCCAATAATAACGGAACAGCGATGGAAAATCCCGCTACAACGGGAAGATGCCAGGCCCGGTCTGTTTTATTAAATTTAAATAGCTGTTTCCACATAACATGTAATGTCTTTTCCTGAAATTAATCACTATCTGTTCTTGGGATAATTCTGTTCCTCTTCACAAGTTACAATTTAGGTTGAGTTGTTTTTGCGGTTCAATTTAAAATATGAAAGGCACTCTTTCCGGAGTGCCTTAATAACAAGGAATGCTATATATTTTTTCTGTTGTCTACTTTTTGATACCGCAAAGGTAAAGGTATTCTTTCATGGTGATTTTCCCGTTCATCAGGTAAACATATAGTACATCAATGTCTACTTTTTGATTTTCCAGCTTACTTACCATTTCCTTGTCGAAATTTAATTCTTTGATCATTGTTTCCATGTCACGAAGTTTTAATACACTACGGCTGCTTATTCCGTAAAATCAAATTATTATGGAGCACTTTAGCATTTATGCTCATTTTCATCCCGGGGCAATCTAAAAATGTGATGGCAAAACAATAGTGGAGTTAACTCAGAAGATCTTCAGCTTATTATCATTTGTTGAAAGCTTTTCATAAACGGCTGTCCGTCTTTCTTATTGCGCATTTATTATGCAAAGATAATTTACTTTAAACTAACGTTTAAACTTTAATTTTATGATTTAACTTTTTTAACTAAGCTTTTAAACGTTAGTATATGTTTATCAGTGTATTTTAATATATGTTTTTTTTACATATTAATGGTTGGTGCTAATGAAAGCGCGAAAATTATCAACACTCTCGCACTGCGATCCCAACCGAAGGTCAGGAGAAGTAGTCCCCGCAGTTGGTAATGAAGGGATTGCTTCGCCGCGCATCAGTCCTGATCTTTAAAATGCGTATGGCGGCTCGCAAAGACGGCGAGGGGCTGAGTAAATGTATACTTTGCTTTAGTGCAAGATTGTAACAACAAACCACTTTTGCCGTCGCTGCGAACCACGTATAGAACACTTAATTGTAAGAGGTGCCGCCAAAGTGGTGAAGCAGTCTCCATAACTTTCTCAATAATTCAGGATTTATAAATAATCCATTTCCTCGTCGAAGCTCAGTGATATATTCCATGTCTTGCAGGCATGCCTGCCGGGCCAATTTGAAATGTCTCCTATTTTGAACCTGCCACAACCAGGTTATTATCTTTAAATACTACAAATGTTCCGTCTCCTTTTTTCAACGGCACATTGTTCAGCCGGTATTGTTTTTCGGGAAAGGCTGTCTCCTGGAGCTGGATGTTTACAGCATCTTCCTTAAGGGTGAGCTGTGTATAGATAAACATCGCAATATCCTGGCGTATCCCCCGGGGTGTAAATTCCTTTTCAAAAATCAAAGCGTTGTTTTGAGATGAAAATATTTTCAGCGTCACAGGGCTTCTCTTTTTTACTACCGGTGTGGACGATTGCATATGTTTCGCCAGTGATTTGTTTTGCTCGTATTCCTGGGGAGTGGAGATGTATTTAAAGTTAACGAATAATGTTTTTTCAGCAGGATTAAAGAACCGCACTACTGTGCTGCTTAAAGGGATTATCAGGGCAAAGCAAACGGTAAGGATCAATACCGCGGTAAAATGCCGGGGCCTTTCATGATCAGCAACGGCCATTTGCCCGGGGGGCTTATCCTCTTCAATATTTTGATGAAGAAAGTCGAGCAGCTTTTCTTTGCTGTATTGGGTTATGGTAAACAATTTCAGTTTGGAAGCATTGTATTTTTTGGAAAATAAAGGCGCTCTTTTTCGCAGGAACCTGCTGATGGCCCAGGTTTTTCCAAGGCGGTAATAGCAGTCCTCGCAGCTCAGCAGCACAACTTTCCGGCTGTTGTGCTCCAGTATTTGCTGCACATCCCGGGGCATGACGCTGCCTATGCAGGGAACGCTGTAGTGAACGATATCCAGGTTAGCGGGCAATTCCGGATCGGGAAAATAGCTGCAACTGTATAGCGTAACGTCGGCTTTCCCCCGCGGAGCGAGATCTACTGCCGGAAATTGCGGGTGGCTGATGGCATGTTCATCGCAGGAGCCGATGCATATACCACAGCCCACACATTTGTCGGGCGACAGGATAGCTTTCCTTTGTCCGTTTCTGGTAAGCATATCAATAGCCTCATAGGGGCAATCATAGGAGCAAAGATTGCAGGCATCGCATTTGTTGAGATCAATAAAGACAGGCGCCCTGTTTTTTCTTTTAATAATATAGGGTACGATGCAAAGCAACAATCCCGAGCCTGTCAGGATCATCCAGTTCTGGTTAACGCTGAACAGCTTCATCAGGTAATAACCGAAATAGTAATACCAGTCGAAGGTTGTTGCTGTGGGCAGGTTGGAAGCCTGTGCAGGCGGATCGCTTTTTACCGGAAACAGGATAGAGATGATCCCCAGGGCGATCACGCAATATATGATCAGCTTTTTTGGAGGGAAAATTTTGGGTTTGGAGATGCGCAGCACATGTATCCAGATAACGATGACAGTAATCAGTGAGAACGCGATATGCCCGAACAATGCCACTTTAAAAAAGCCGCCCACCGTATCCAGGTCGTTCATTAAAAAAGCCCCGGCGATGGAAGGATCGAAGATGGGAAGTGATGAAAAAAGCCGGGCGGTGAGATAGCCTGTCAGCTTTGCTTTCTGATCCCATACCAGTATGAAACCGGTTACCCCTATGATAATAACGATCAGGAAAGAGATCACCCCGCTGATCCAGGATACCAGCCGCTTGAACTTGGAGGTTATTAAAGTATGCACGAGATGCAGTAAAATAAAAATAACCAACAGGTCTGATGAATACCGGTGTATCGTTCGCATCCACCCGTTAAAGATATTGGCAGACATTGTCTCTACCGAATCCCAGGCATGACGGGGATTGATGTTGTAAAAAATAAACACATATATTCCCGAAATACAGGCGATCACGAACAACAGTATGGCAATACTACCCAGGTTATATAGAGGGTTCAGATTGGTAGAATATATTTTCCCCAGCGGAGATGATAGCTTTTGAAAAAAACGGTGTCCACGGGTACGCTCTTTTACCGTATTTGTATTATCATTGGTATGCTTATCCATCCTGATTTTTTGAGATGATAAAGGATTTTATAAAAAGCCCGCTCACCAGGCTGATCATCAGCAAACCGGCCGACGTGGATATAATAAACCGCCAGTCCGGCTTATAGGTTTTTAAAGCCGGATCATAACCAAAGCAGCGCAGGTAAAAGCCTTTGAAGAGCCCTGGTCTTATTTTTTCAGCCATAGCCTCTATCACTGCCAGCTTTATATCTTTTTTGGAAGGATTTACGCCGTATATAAATCTTGATATTCTTCCGCCGGGCGTCAAAACAATAAGTATGGAAGGATGATTGAACTCCTTTGTTGCGGGGTCATAGTCATACTCGTAACCAATGGATGACAGCAGGCGCTGAATGTCTTTCCCTGAAGCGGAAATGGTTTTCCAGTTTACTCCATCCATCTTCCAGCGGCTTTCATAGGCAGCAAGATTTATTTGCCTGTCGCTGCTGTCGAAAGAAAAGCTCACCATGGTAAAATCCTGCCCCAGCGTGCCCAGTTCATTAATTGCTGTTTGCACTCCGTTGCTGATCACCCCACAAAGCGAATGGCACCGGGTATATACCGGCGAAATGATCAGCGGCTTTTTCCCCAGCAGGGAGTAAAGCTCGAAGGTTTTGCCGGTAGCGTCGAATACCCGGATGTTAGCGGCTTTTTGTGCAAGAAAGTTTTTTTCATTGGGGAGATTGAACCCGCTCAACAAAAACCATAGGGGCGCTATCCATAAATATGTGTATTTCACATGAACCGGGTTAATAATACCGGGGGGCTGGCCCCGGTATTAGTTTCAAAAAATCAAGGGTTTCCCAGGGTATTGGATTTTATTTTACATTCCATGTTGCGGCAAGCCATTTCCAGTTCAGGAAAAAGAGCGCTATAAAAACCAGTAAGAACAATATAGTGAGCACAAGGGTGCCGGGTGCTTCAAATCCTTTATGCGCTTTGGCCGTGGGCGCCAATGGCGAAATGCTGAGCTGCATATCCTCTGGACCTTTTACTTTAGGACCAAAGAAAACGGAGATCACCACGATCAGTATCCATATTATGGTGGATATAAATGCCAGTGAGCCTCCCAGCATCATCAGCGCCCAGAAAAAGTCTACTGCAGGATTGAAATTATAAGTGAATGGGCCGCCGGAGAAAGTAGAATCCCAATGACGTCTTGGAACGCCTAACTGCCCCAGCACGATCATGGAAACAGACAGGAGCGCTATACCGATAAAGAATAGCCAGGGTTGCCATTTGGCCCATCCGAAGCCCACGATCTTTCTCCGGAAGATCAGCGGGATAAGATAATAGGTGATGCCCATAAACGTGAGGGTAGTGCCAATGACCACGGTTCCTTTAAAATGACCGGGAATAGCAATGGTGTTATGCACAATGATATTGGTCTGCTCCATTCCGAAGATCACTCCTGTGGTACCGCCGATAAATCCAAAACCGATGATGGCTAATATTATGGAAGAAAAAGCAGGATTGCCCCAGGGAGCTTTTGACAGCCATTGAAACAATCCTTTATTGTATCCCCATCTGCGTTGAGCTGATTCGAATGAAGAAGGCACGGCAAAAGCGTGTATCATAGAGGCAAGCACGGCGAGGTACATAGCATAGCTGGTATTCCATACTTTCCATGCGCTGCTTACACCCGGATCTGTGAGCAGGTGGTGCGCGGAGGCCAGGCAGATAAAAAGGATGTACAATACAAAGGCTGTTCTCGACACTCTTTCATTTATGGAAGTGCCGCCTACCGCCAAAAATGACGTCATATACCAGATGGATACCATTGCCGCTACATTGATCTGCTGGGAAGAGTGCCCAAGTCCCCACCAGATCAGCTTGTACATAGCCGGGTCAATATTGTCAATCAGACCGAGTGACCATAAAAAGGTAGGGATATAAATAAGCGCTCCCGTAGCCAGCGTAATAACCGCGATGATGGCTGCGGTCATTAAGCCATAGGTAAAAAGCGGCATCGTTTCTCCATAAGCCTTTTCTCTCCTGGCGATCATCAGGTTACCAAAGAATAATATAACGCCCAGCAATGCCCCCACTGCAAACAGGATCACTCCCAGGTAATACAGCGGATGCGCCTTGAGCGGTGTATACGATGTGAGCATTACATCCGCCTTCCCCATCAGGATGATGATATCGGATAGCACCAGCCCGGCTACCATTAAGCCGAAAGCTACCCATCCCAGACGGGGAGCGCAAAATCGGGTGTTCAGTACTACGGTGGAACCGAAATACAGCCCGGCGATCTCGAAGAAGATGATCCAGAAAATAAGCGCGTTCAGCCCGTGAAAAGTAACCAGCCGGTAATACCATTCAGCGCCCAGGAGATGCACCGGCTGGTAGCGGGTAAATACCAGCAATATGGCGGCGGTTACGGCAAGCAATAAAGAAATGACGGCAAATACCGCGTTGTAGCGTATGAGCTTTTCTGACCGGAGGTCTACTTTAAATCCTGTTATATCGCAAGTACGAAACATAGCACCAGTTTTAGGGTTAGTTTTTTAATGTTTTGATATAGGCGATCAGTTGTTCAATCTCATCATCCGTTACGGGGAATACCGGCATAACGGTAGTTTCGAAACCGACAGTTATTTTTTGTTGCGGATTCTTAATGGATTCTCTTATGTACGCTTCGTCAACTTTAACGCTGGTCTTCTTACCGTTCTCGACCACATGTTCCTCTTTCCCGAACAAGCCGTTCCATGCCGGTGCGATCTGGTGGCTGCCATCTGTTTTATGACAGGCGCCGCAGCCTTTGAGCGTATATACCTGTTCGCCCAGCAGGGCCATCTCTGTTTCCGACAGCGGCTCATTCTTTTTTTCAGGTAAGGGATCAGGGGCTTTTTTAAAATTTTCGTACCCGTATTGTTTCAGGTCTGCTTCGTTTTCAATCACTACCATCTTACCGATCATGGTATGGTGCCCGATGCCGCAGAACTCGTTGCATATCACATTATATTCCCCGGCTTCGGTAGGTTTGAATTCGAGCACATAATCGTATTGCGGGTACACCTGGAAATTCATATTTACCGGCTGTATGGAAAATCCGTGCACTACGTCTTTGGAGGAGATGTGAAATTTATAGGACTGGTCTTTTTGCAGGATCAGCACCGGGCTCCACCTCCACATTTCGCTTACAACAAATACATCACTGTTGGGGCGGGGGCGTACCACCGGGATACCATTGTCCACCCCTATCATATTTTGCCTGGTATAAGCTTCTCCCAGCTTTGCATATTCTGCGGTGCTGGTGCGGTAAGTAATACTGGAGGGGTTTTGTTTTCCGTAAACATGCCACATGATCATCCATACAAACAAGCTGATACAAAGAAGAAGGGCGATGACCATCCACATTTTTTCATCCTTAGATACTTTTTTATCGTACCATCCTTCGGCCGGGCTGAATAAACTCATACACAGGTTTTTGGGGGTAAAGAATTTATTTGTTCAGGGTTTGCTTGATCTCTTCCGGTATGGCCGGCAAATTGGAGAGCTCCATTACTCCCCATAGCAGGTAGAAAATAGCGTAAATGGTGACGCCCAGGAAAAGCAATAACATAAAATCATCCATGATCATCCTTGCAAATGGCGCTTTACTGCTTTCCTGTTGCTGATCGTTTTCCATGTTGATTTGTTTTATAGTGAATAACAACTTTTTCCATAGTAAAGCTAATGGCGATGTTATACAGGAAAATACAGGACGGCGGATTAATGTGCAGGTAATTACGTTTTCGTATTTTTTTTGGGATAAATAGTGTTATTATTCATGCTGGCGTCGTGCAAGATTTTATTTAAAAGGTGTTGATGAATTTGGGTTTTTGACACATTATAAGGAGTGAGTGTTTCGGTGTGTGAAGACACACACCGATAGAGGTTTCGTTGCTTTTTCCTACTGGTGTGTGTCTTCACACACCAGCATAAATTTTTACCTATATTTGTCAGAATACTTCTCTAAACATTGCACCTATGAACATACAGCACAAAAGGCAAGGCCAAATGGAATTGCAGGATATTTATTTTTACACTGACACTATTATTGACTTTAAGCATTTGTTAGAAGATGATAGCATAAAGCTTATCATAATTCAATCTCTATGTTATCTGGTGGAGCATAAGCTGTCCAGGATTTTTGGTTATGTAATCATGCCTAACCACATACACCTTATATGGACGCACCTTGCATTAAATGGCAAAGAAAGTCCGGCCGGCAGTTTTACCAAATTCACCGCGCATCAAATAAAAAAATATCTGCAAGCAAACAACCAGCTGCAATTATTAAATTTTTCATCAAACAAAAGTGATCGCCAGTATCAGTTCTGGAAGCGTGACCAACTGGCTATCCCATTAAGTACTATAAAAACATTAGAACAAAAACTGGAATATATACATAATAATCCTGTGGTTGAAAAATGGGCTTTATGTGACCAGCCTGAAGATTACAGGCGGAGTAGTGCAAGGTGCTATTTAAAAGGTATTGACGAATTTGGGTTTTTGACACATTATAAGGAGTGAGATTTTCGGTGTGTGAAGACACACACCGATAGGGGAATATGCCGCATAGCGGCTACCTGTTTGTAGAAAAATGCCGGATGTTTTCTTTGTGCCCCGTCAGGGGCTACCCTTAATGTAGAGTGATCAGGCTTAAGTTGACGGCTATGGTGAGACACCAACCGATAGGGGAAATCGTTTTTTCATTTGTATTTAAAGTTTAAAATTAACAACTCTGTTATTCTAAACTCTAACTTTAATTGGACGAACTTTGGGGGAGCTTACAGTGCTATCGAGGGTAACAGCTTTACCGTAAATGATACCCGTGAGCTTAAAGAACACGGACTTAACCTCAAGCTCCGGGATAGATCCATGCTTGAGGCTTTTGAGATTCTTGACCACTTTAAGGCTTTTGAATATTTGTTTAATAACCTGGTGCTACCGCTCAACGAAAAGCTTCTTATTGATACACATAAGCTCCTTACAGCTAATACCATTCAATATACCAGGGGCTATGCACCGGGAGAATATACCCGGTCGCCCATGGCAGCAGGTGATACCATCTTTCCCGATCACGAAGCCAGTATTGCAAGCGTGCCGGCATTGATGGAGCAAACACAACAGGCAATGGATAAGAAGGCGGCACACTCTATTGAAATATCAGCTAAATTTCATAAGTATTTTATCTACCTGCATCCCTTTCCCGACGGTAATGGACGGATAGGAAGATTGATATCTAATTTTATCCTGGCTAAAGCGGGCGAACCGCTTATCATTATTGAAGTAAAACAAAAACCGGAATATATTGATGCCCTGAAATTCTCACATAAGCACAATGCCCTGAATGTGATTTCCTCTTTCTTTATAAAAACCTCCATCAACAGGATGAAGCAGGAAATGCAGCAGGCTTCTCAAAATGCAGGGCAAAAGATCACTACTGCAAACAAGCATAATAAATCAAGAGGTGCAAAATTTATTTTCTGATTTTCCTCCTCCGGGCAATAATTGCTGGTTGGAAATATTCCGCAGCATGGCAGTATGCAGATAGCTGAATTTTTTTGCCGCGCATTTGATCAGTCCTTCTTTTTCGAAGTCTTTTAATATTTTAGAGACCTGTTCTTTGGTAGTGCCCGCCAGGTCGGCTATATCCTGCCTGCAGAAGCTGATGCGGAAGCTTTGTTTCTTTTCTTCGTACTGGTAGGCTTCCGCGAGGAGCAGAATCGCCTCTGCCACTTTTTCCCGCACTGTTTTATGCGCCAGGTTAACGGCTTTTTTTTCCACGAGTTCCAGTTCATCCAGGAACTGGTTGATGATCTGCTGCCTGAGCACAGGACTTTTATCGGTAATTTCACCAAACAGATCATACGGCACATAGCAATACTGTACTTCAGATACCGCTGTTGCGGAACAGGTATGGCAGGAATGGCCGGTGTTTGCCCTGTGCCCGAAAACAGCGCCTTTGCCGGCGATCCGTAGGATCAGCGGCCTGCCCTGCTTTCCGTTGAGCTCTATTTTAAGAAATCCCTTTTTAATAAAGCAGACCCCCAGCACAGGGTCGCCCTCTGAGAACAGCCTTTCCCCTTTTTGCAGCGATCGGGGAAGCTTATAGGTACTGATAGCGGTAAGCGTTTGTGTATCACAGGTATTCAGAATAGAACAGCTCCTGACCTTACAGGTAATACAATCGTATCGTGTTATCGCCATAATTGATCCGTAATATTTATTTTCCGGAAATTGAAGCAGCCGTAAGATCCTTTTTTTTACCTGCCTGTTTTATGAGCATGGTTAGCCGCCCGGCTGATTTTTATTCAGTTCAATGCCGGGTCTAAATTTTTTTATTATATGAAATGGCTGCCCTCGTGAGCAGGAACTGTGCGGAACAATAAGTAGCCATTACCAATCCCGGCAGGAGATAATAGGGATATACAAAACGGTTAACAGCGAGCAGGCTGTCGGACAATACAAACTGAAGTGATCCAAAAAAGAAGAGTGAGGCGGTATGCCTGTCAGTTTTCCAGAAGAGGTTCATGGCGGCTGCCCAAAAGCTACAGATCACGATACCATATACGAATACAGGTATTTTAAGCTTATCAAGAAAGCCACTCAGCAAACTCAGCAAAAGAACGAGATATACCAGTATCGGAAGTGCAAACAGGGGCTGAAACTGCAAAATTCCTTTTTGGCCTTTGATCTGCAGTATGCTTACCAGGTAGAAAATATGGGCAGCCAGGAAAAAAAACAATCCATATATAAAATATCCTGTAAACATTAAGCTGATATCTCCTGCCCATGAACAGGCGAGTGCCAGGAATACCAATTTCGTGAAAACATTACTTCTCCCGGTCTCCAGCCATAACAATAACATAAGTGCCGGCATGAGCAAAGGCTTTGTGATATAGCGCCATGAGCTGATATCCGTAAAGCTAAAAAAGACATCTGCAAGACTCAGTAAGGCATAGGTACATGAAAGAAGAAAGGATATTCTTTTCATGCATTTTTTATTCAGGTTCAATTTTGACCTTACGTCCAAAAAAGCGTGAAATAGAGTCCAGCACCCTGGTACTGTCGGCCAATTGTCCGTTGATGGTGGTATAGATCCTGAAGGTGACGGAATCGTCAGTTTTTAAACCGACATTATAACCCCACTTACGAAGCGAATCATAACGGCTCAGCGCCCTGGCGCGCCTGGAAGTTTCAATGACCACATTATACTGTCGTAATGCTGCATTACCGGTATTCATACCGGCAGCGCCATGCAGGGAATCCAGGTTCGTTATTGAAGAGTCATTCCTGGCAGAATCAGCCGGGGTGGCAGAGAATACCGGCTGAATGTTCTCCGGGGTAACCTCTTTTTTGCCGTTCTTTCCGTTTTGCCATTGCTGAAAAAAATACCAGCCAATCCAGCCGAGCACGAAAAGTCCCGCGGCTGTGGCAGTAATGACCAGAAATTTTTTGAGATTGCCGGTTGATGATGATTTCAGGTTGTATTCTTCAAAGTTCATTTCAGCGGGGTTCTCATCCAGCTTCTGCTTTGGGAGCCGGCTTTCTTCTAAATTCAGCGGGGCAAACATTTCATTGCCCTGCACAAAATCCAGTTCTCCCAGGTCGTTCAGCAAAAGCGTGCCTAATCCTTCTATATAAAACTGCTTGCTCACATTTAAAAGCTGCCGTCCTATATTGAGGTAATCTTCAAGGTCGGAAGAAGCAAGAGGCTTGATCTTTTTTGTTTGCTGTGAAATAAAATCAATCAGCCCGGTATCCTCCGGGGATTTTTTATCGTATACAAAGCGAATGGCATTTTCAGGAACTTTTATTCTTCCCTTTTCATTATCAAAAGGATTTTCATAAAAATTATCAAGTGTAAATTCTCCTATACCCTGCAGGCGCATTTTTTTATGCTGATGCAAATACTGGGCTATCAGGTGTGCTATCTTCAAAATACCGGCTTTTATTAAAATAATAGGTCTTTCAATAGTCTTGCAAGATACAAAAAACTAAAAACTAAGCATTTAACAAAGTTTAAAGCAAACCCTTATTTCCTGTCCCCCGTATATTTTATTGCTTCCCAAAGCGTTGTATGAGCCGCTACTTTAAAGAGCTTGATTATATTTGCCGCTTTAAAGCACTGCTGATGCTGACAGAAGAAGAGAAAGCATTTTTGGAATATTGGGAACAAAACAGGACTAAGGAAAGGAAAACCTGGCGGCAGCTTTTGATCGGGCTCCCTCTGGGATTGCTCTTTGCGCTGCCTATACTGATCAACCTGTTTTCCGGCTGGTATATAAGAGCTGATATGGAGGCGCGGTCGGGGTCCAGCCCTACCGTTTTGATTATGGCTGTGCTGATAATAGCTTCTTTTTTTGCCATATTCAGTAAAAGATACAAATGGGAAAGAAATGAGCAGCGCTATAAAGAACTAAAGGGAAAAGAAGAAAACGAATAGTATTTCCCAAACCCGGATGCAACGTTTTGGTTGTATATCCTATCATTGCTAAAAAAAGAGAAAAATCGTTTATGAAAAGAATTGTTTTGTTGGTTACTGCATCTGTAATGTGTTTTGTGTTTTATTCCTGTCTTAAAAAAAATAATGATGAGTGCACGTTTACGGATCTTAACATACAGGCTCCTGAGGCTGAAGTAACAAGGGTAGAAGCGTACCTGGATAGTGTAGGTATAACAAATGCAACAAAAGACCCCGCGGGTTTTTACTATATAATCCAGAACACTGGTACCGGTTTGTCTCCTGATGTATGTTCGGCTGTCAGTGTAAATTATACAGGTATGCTTGCCAACGGCAGTATATTCGGCACAACCGCAGGGACACCTGAAATGTACACCCTGGGATATTTGATCGCCGGCTGGCAAAAGGGGCTTCCTCATATAAAAGCCGGGGGGAAAATGAAATTATTTATACCGCCAAGCCTTGGATATGGCGCAACGGCCAAAACCAGCACCGATGATCAGGGAAATACTGTGGTAGTCATTCCATCCAATTCCATATTGATCTTCGACCTGGAGCTGGTAGGAGTACAGCAGTAAAGGCTGAACTGGTGCTGTGTCAAATGTGAAAAGAGAGACGCGAAACGTGAGACATTTCTTTCACTTTATCCTCTTCGCCATTGACCGCCCGGACAATAGGCCTATTATAATTAGGCTCAGCACTTATCTTTGCAAAAAGCCTTTATAGTGCCGCACGAAGCTATTTCCGTATTTGATATATTTAAGATAGGGATAGGTCCTTCCAGCTCTCACACGCTTGGTCCATGGCGTGCGGCGCAAATGTTTGTTAACAGCCTCCAAAAGAATGGAACGCTCCACAGCGTTACAGGGTTAAAAATCTTGTTGTATGGCTCTCTTGCCAAGACAGGCGTTGGGCATGGCACCAATATAGCCGTGCAACTGGGACTTTGCGGGGAAGACCCTGAAACTTTTGCAGTGGATGCTATTGCATCAAAAATCGCTGCTATTGCTGCTGACAGGAAAATCATGCTTGATCATTTTAGAGAAATTGATTTTGACCCTGCTGCTGATATTATATTTCTTGCCAACGAATCATTGCCTTACCATCCTAATGCGCTCACTTTTCTTGCCGAACTGGGCAATGGAGAAAATACGGCTTCCACGTACTATTCTACAGGCGGCGGATTTGTGCAGCAGGAAGGAGAGCAAAGCAGACAAAAAGCATCGGTACAATTGCCTTTTCCCATTAATAAAGCTTCCGATCTTTTGCATTGGTGCATAAAAACAGGACTCGCTATTCACGAAGTGGTAATGGAAAATGAAAATACCTGGCGGAGTGAAGAGTCAACACGGGCAGGGCTTCTGAATATTTATCACGTCATGTGTGAATGTATTTATCTTGGATGCAGACAGGAAGGGATATTGCCCGGGGGATTATCTGTAAAGCGGAGAGCTGCCGCGCTCAATAAAAAGCTGCTTGCCGGGAAAAAATATGAAGATTTTGAAGGCTGGAAGAGCGCTATCCGATCCGGGGGAAATGACTTTAAGTATACGCTCGACTGGGTGAGCTGTTTTGCCCTTGCGGTAAATGAGCAGAATGCGTCTTTCGGAAGAGTGGTGACTGCACCTACTAACGGTGCAGCAGGTGTTATTCCTGCGGTATTGATGTATTATACTGTGTTTTGTAATGGCGATACGCCGGAATCAATCATTCAGTTTCTGCTTACTGCTTCAGAGATTGGGAGTATATTCAAAAAAGGAGCAACAATTTCCGCCGCTATGGGGGGATGCCAGGCAGAGATAGGCGTATCATCGGCGATGGCTGCAGGAGCGCTCACCGAAGCTATGGGCGGCACCCAAAAGCAATCGCTGATGGCTGCTGAAATTGCAATGGAACATCATTTAGGGCTTACCTGCGATCCTATAGCCGGGCTGGTACAGGTGCCCTGCATTGAACGGAATACAATGGGAGCGATCAAAGCAATTACTGCATCGCAACTGGCGCTTCAAAGCACTCCTGACTTCGCAAAAGTATCGCTTGATGGAGTGGTAAAGACTATGTGGGAAACTGCCATAGATATGAACAATAAGTATAAAGAAACCGCTGAAGGCGGGCTTGCAGTTAATATACCGCTTGGGTTAAGTGAATGTTAGTGTTAAGTCAACCAGATTATATCTATATATTATCGTGCAACGTGGGACTTGCCTACCGGTTTACCTGCCGTAGGCATGGCAGGCAGGAGATAAAGGTGAAAGAAATGTCTTACATTTCGCGTCTCTCTTTTCACGTTTGACACACCACTATCTCATAGTGGTCATTTGCCGCTGATCTTCCCGTATTTCTTGTAATAGCTGATAAGGTAAGCCACTACTTCACTGTAAGAGCGCATGCCGGAAGGTTGCCGGTTCGACTCAAGGTACCTGCTATATATCCATGTAATGACCGGCTCTACCGGGTTTTCATATTTTTTGTAAAAGGCCTTCATTATTATCATATCTTCTTTAACTGCCGGTGAAAGCTGTTGCTGCATCGTTCTGGCAGCAACAGAATCTGTTCGTCGCAGGTTACCATTGGCATATAAAAAAATATCGAGATAAGCTGAATACATGAAAGCAGTATCACCGGAAGCTGTAGCTACAAGAAAACCGGCGAAGTTCGCTTCGTTCTCCTTGGCATATCCCAGTTGATGCGCCATCTCATGACAAACCACATAAGGGCGAAGGAAGACAGGTATGGTTGTATTTACCTGTGCTTCCCCGGAAAAAGGATTATAATATCCTGAAAACCCGAGGTAGTTGCCTGCAAGTCCGAAAAAGGAAGCTTTTAATGACTTGTGATGATATTGAAGGAAGGGATAATAAACGGATGCTGACTGGTAGGCATCACAGGCTTTTTTAAAAAGTAACTGGTTGGTGGTATATGGAGTTTGCTGTCGCACCATTCCTTCCTTACAGGCATTTACTTCTTTCACCAGCAGGCCGGTAATATGAAGCAGTTGTTCTTTGGTGTATTTCTCCCGGCTTATCCCAGTTTGAAATGCTATCCCCCTGCGATCGTAATTTAACCCCCATAAAATATTAAAAACAATGTACAGTAACAGTATCCGGATAATAAACCTGCGGAGGATGGATTTTATATTAAGGCTGCCGTAAGTGCGCTTACGGATGATCGTTATGAGCTTTATTAATTGTCTTGCAAAATATATAATGAGCACCGTATACAAGAGATCGCCAATACTGATTGGGATCCATCCAAACGCAGCCCTGAGGGTATTGCTGATAGCAGGATACAAAGATTGTGAATACCATTGCTCTACAAGATTATTCTGACGTGAGAATACCCAAATACAGCCTGCTGCAGCCAGCAATATGCTTAATGTTATGGCCTGCTTCCGGTTCTTCCTGTTTTCCATTACGTGGTTATTTCCTTTCCTGTAATTATAGTGGTGTTAAGTCAAGCAAATTATGTCTGTTCATTTTCGTGAAACGTGAGACAAGCTTTCACCTCTCCCATTTCACGTTTGACATAGCAGTAGCTGTACTGAGCAACATTCTTTCTTAAAAAATGATAATATCAGGTAACAAAATAGTTTGATTTTTGTTAATTCTGCTGCAATCAGCGGGTATACAAAGCAATAACTCGTCTGAATACTGATATCCAATTGCGGTTGAATATGGTAACACAACGTAATCCGTATTTTCCACACCTGGTATTTCGGGTAAAACTGCTACAATATTAAAATATTTACAATAAGTATGATTTTTTGCCGCTTATATTAAAAAAAATATAGACGGGTTAATTGTCAAACTAATGGGGATCCTATCAATAATAACGTCCGTAGCCTTCTTTCTTCCGTTGATCATACTGGGGATCAGAAAGCTTATGCATGATAAATTATTGATCTGGTTTGCCGTTTTTTGGGCATGGGCAGGGCTGATAAATATTATTTTTGAAGGAGATTATGTATCTGCCGGTAGAGTAATCTTGGTATTGCAGCGTGTTTACAACCTGTTTGATGTTCCTATTTTGCTGCTTATCCTATTCAAAACAACTTACATAGAAGAAGTGCGCAACAGCATTAAAAAAGTAATACTCCCATTTTTTGTTATTGAAACTGCGGCTATTGCCATAGCAGGCTTTGAAAGTCCCGTTGAAAGTATTTTAGTAGCACTGGGTGTGTTACTGGCGCTTTATTATCTCGGGTGGATCATCCTGCTGCACATGAAAGGTATTCACTACAGCAATTATCAGCACGCGATGCAGTTTATATACTATGCCTTGTTTTTTGAATACGGCGTTTCTATTATCAATTTTATCTACAGCTATCTGTTGCCTGATAAAGTCTCGGAAAAAGATAATTTTCTTATTTTTTATATGGCATCCTGCATCACCATGCTCATTGCTCTTTATGGTATTTTAATATACAGGGAAAAGATCCCGCCGGGAAAAAAGAAGGCAAAGAGGCCTGAAAGGGAAATGGAAATAAGATATTTGTGAAAAAGCAGATGGCTGTGGGCTATGAGCTTTGAGTGTCATGTCCTGATATAAGTAGACACTATTACTACTATTACCTTTTTCTTTTTTTTGTTACTTTTTTTTCTTTTTACAATCCACATTTA
>MKWG01000006.1:80009-245318 GCA_001899685.1 Sphingobacteriales bacterium 44-15 | reverse complement strand
AATGTGGATTGTAAAAAGAAAAAAAAGTAACAAAAAAAAGAAAAAGGTAATAGTAGTAATAGTGTCTACTTATATCAGGACATGACAGACTCAGCTATCAGCCCATACCTGATACCTGAAACCTGATACCTCCTTATCTTTGCCCACTAAATTTCAACCATGGCAGATGTACTCCGGGAGGTGACTGTTTTTTTTGAAGATTGTGAAAAAGGAAAGCTCAACGAGCTTACCACTTTAAAGCAGGCAGGCAGCAACCGCCAGTATTTCAGGGCGGTTACCGATAACGACTCTTTCATTATTACCTATAATCCCAATAATGTACAGGAGAACAATGCGTTTATAGAATTTTCCAGGCATTTTCATAAAAAGCACCTTGCTGTTCCTGAGATCCTGCACGTGGATAAGGAAAGAACAAAATACCTGCAGACAGATTTTGGGGATGTTTCGCTTTTTGATATTATTAAAAAAGAGGGTTATACCGATCATGCAAAATCTTTATACAGGAAAGCTTTTGTAGAACTGGCCAAGCTGCAGGTGCTCGGAGGTGAGGGATTGGACTACAGTAATTGTATCGCCACGCGGTCTTTTGATAAACAGGCTATCTACTCCGACCTGCTTTACTTTCTCTATTATTTTATCCGTGCGCTCGACCTTCCCTATGATAAGAATCTCCTGCTCAATGATTTTGAAATACTGAGCAGCTATCTCATGCAGGAAGAAGCTAAATATTTCATGCATCGAGACTGCCAGAGCAGGAATGTGATGGTAAAAGATGCTGAAGTGTATTTTATAGATTACCAGGGAGGGATGCAGGGAGCGCTGCAATATGATGTAGCTTCCATGCTGTGGCAGGCAAGAGCAGTATTACCCAATGACTGGAAAGACGAGCTGGCAGGATTTTATTTTGATGAAGTGAACCGCCTGTTGAAAGGCACCCTGAACAGGAAAGATTTTATGGACAGTTATGACGGTTTTGTGCTGATACGTATGCTGCAGACCCTGGGCGCTTATGGTTTCAGGGGGCTGTTTGAAAGAAAGCAACCTTTTATTACGAGCATACCTTTTGCATTGAAGCAACTGAAGTGGTTTCTTGAGAATAAAAAGATCCCTATCCGGCTACCCGAATTGCAGAAGGTGCTGTCGCTTATAGTAGATGACAGCATCATCAAACGATATGAAACAACTATTGCTTCGCCGGATTGCCTGCTGGTAGTGCATATCAATAGTTTTTCTTACCGGAATGGCATCCCTGAAGATAATAGTAGTAATGGAGGTGGGTTTGTTTTTGATTGCCGGGGTATATATAATCCCGGCCGCTTCGAGGAGTTTAAAAAACTGACAGGAAGAGATAAAGAGGTGCAGGAGTTTTTGTTGCATAAGAGTGAAATGCCTTCTTTTTTGCAATATGTGTATGGCATTGTTGATATTTCCGTGGCCGACTATATTAAAAGAGGTTTTGAAAGTCTTGTGGTGAACTTCGGCTGTACCGGCGGGCAGCATCGCAGTGTGTTTGCTGCAGACAGCCTTGCCGGGCATCTTAAAGAGAAATTTGGCGTAAAAGTGCTCCTTCATCACAGGGTGCAGGAGGCGAAAAACTGGGTAAATGAGTGAGTAGTGTCAGCTATCAGCTATGAGCTGTGGGCTATGAGTGGGCGCCCATAGCCCACAGCTCATAGCTCATAGCCCATAGCCCAAAACATGCACAATGACAGTAAATCCGATAAATACAGCTATGATCTTTGCCGCGGGGCTTGGTACGAGGTTAAAGCCCTGGACAGATCATCATCCCAAGGCGCTGGCGGTAGTGAATGGCAAACCGCTTTTGCAGCGTAACATTGAATACCTCAGAAGATTTGGGATTGAGCGGCTGGTAATAAATGTGCATCACTTTGCAGATCAGGTGATTGCTTTCCTGGAGGATCACAACCATTTCGGCTGCCATATTACTGTTTCCTACGAAAAGGAGCAGCCCCTCGAAACAGGCGGGGGGCTGAAGTTTGCCGCTCCGTATCTGAAGGATGCTGAAAACTTTTTTGTAATAAATGCGGATATCTTAACCGATCTGAACCTGTATGCGATGGCCGCTTTTCACCGGGAGCTTCAGCCCGTAGCAACAATAGCAGTGTCTGACAGGGATTCTTCGAGGGCTTTTTTATTTGATCAGGGAGACCACCTGTGCGGCTGGAGAAACAACAAGTCGGGTGAGGAGCGTATTTCCGTGCCGAATCCTGACCTGGTGGCAAGAGCTTTCAGCGGCATCCATCTTATTCATCACAGCTTTTTTGACCTGCTGACAGAAGAAGGAAAGTTTTCTATGGTGGATGTTTACCTGCGGCTTTGTGCACAACATGCCATTATGGGGTATGATCACTCCGGCGGTACACTTGTTGATGTAGGAAAACCAGAATCCATTGCACTGGCTGAAAAATATTTTTTATAGCTTTCACCATGCGTCCTCCTTTAAAATATATTTTGCTTGATCAGACGCTGTGGTTATCTGCAGAAAGAGCTGTTTTCTGGGAAGAAGCGCAATCCCTTATACTGGCGGATCTTCATTTTGGAAAAACCGGGCATTTCAGAAAATCAGGTATCGGGGTGCCGCAAACCATATATCGCGAAGACCTGCAACGGCTGGTAGCGCTGGTGCAATTCTTTAAAGCAGGGCAACTTATAGTCGTCGGGGATATGTTTCACAGCGAATCCAACAATGAGCATAACTTATTTGAAAGATGGCGCAAAGACCTGCCCTCGCTGGAAATACATCTTATTAAAGGCAATCACGATATTCTCAGCTATCAGTGGTATCAAAGTGCCGGTATTACCGTGCATAGCGGGCAACTGACCATAGGAGATTTTATGTTCATGCATGATGCAGCCATGCCGGTTGCAGATGGCGGGGCGAAATATCTTTTCAGCGGTCATATTCATCCCGGCGTAACATTGCGTCATATTGCACGGCAGGCGCTCCATTTTCCCTGCTTTCATTTTGGATACAATTGCTGTACCCTGCCGGCTTTCAGCAGGTTTACAGGGGCTACGAGAATACGGCCGAAAAAAGAAGACAAAGTGTTTGCAATCGTAGAGGATGATGTGATTGCTATGCAGTAGCCTGGATAAAATAACAGAGCCGGTCTTTCGACCGGCTTTGCTCCCAATAACTTCCATCATATTGGTGTAGAATTCCTGTGTACGTTTAGAATTCTGGCTGAGGATTGGAGACCTCTTTTTCGGATACTGGATTTAAACTACCTATCTGCTTTTGACTACTGCTATTCGCTGTTGTCAATGTAAAGATGGCAGGGAAAACCCGGTATCAGAACTTTATTCGACAACAGCGATCATTCTTTCGATATTCACTGCGTTTTTCCCGGTGAGCGGCTTGAACCTTGTGGCGCCGGGTTAAGAGTAAAAAAATTTTGTGCTTTATCCGAATGTCTTAACTTTGCCATAGGAAAAGAGCGACAGAAGGGAACGGATCCGTTCCCTTCTTCATTTATCAGCATTATGGGAAGCGAGGTAACAATTCAGGTTCTGGAAAAAATGGTAAACGAGCTGCTGGAAGATAATCCTGATTATTTTTTAGTAGATATCAGCATTAAGCCTACAAACAATGTGAAGGTATATCTGGACGCCGATACGGGCGTCTCAATAGATAAGTGTGTAAAGTATAACCGCGCCCTGTATAAACAGATAGAAGAAAGCGCCCTTTTCCCTGACGGGGATTTTTCGCTGGAGGTTTCTTCCCCGGGGCTTGACGAACCGCTGAAGCTCCGCCGGCAATATGTGAAAAATATCGAAAGGAATGTGGAAGTTATGCTACAGGATGGCGCTAAAATTAACGGAAAACTCACTGCCGTAAATGATGACGGAGTAGAACTGGAAGAAATGAAAGGGAAAAACAAGAAAAAAGAGGTCATTCAACATACTATACTTTTTAATAACATTAAAACAACAAAGATTCAAATTCAATTTTAACGATCCATGTCGCGGCAGTGCTGCTATAGCCTGTGGCGATTGAGGGATAAAAATGCTGTACTATGGCAAGTATAAATCTTATTGAATCCTTCCAGGATTTTAAGGATGCGGAAAATATAGACCGCCCGACGCTGATGAAAGTATTGGAAGATGTTTTCAAAACATTGCTCCGGAAAAAATACGGGTCGGATGAGAATTTTGACGTGATCGTGAATACCGAGAAAGGAGACCTTGAAATCATCCACAGGCGCACTATTGTAGAAGATGGACAGGTAGAAAACCCTGTAGCGGAAATAGCGTACAGCGATGCGATCAAAATAGAGCCCGACTTTGAAGTGGGTGAAGAACTGTTCCAGGAAGTGGATATACTGGATTTCGGGCGCAGGGCCATACTGGCTGCCAAGCAAACGCTGGCAAGCCGTATCGGCGATCTTAAGAAAAACAGCCTGGTGAAAAAATATGCTGACCGCGTAGGCGAAATTATCAGCGCAGAAGTATACCAGGTATGGAAAAAAGAAGTATTATTACTTGATGAAGACGGCAATGAGCTGATTATCCCTAAATCCGAGCAGATCCCCTCGGATTATTTCAAAAAAGGGGAGAATGTTAAGGCGGTGGTCAAAAAAGTAGAGTTAAAAAATAATTCTCCTGTTATTATCCTTTCGCGTACGCATCCTTCATTTTTGGCTAAACTTTTGGAGATTGAAGTGCCGGAGATCTTTGACGGGCTTATTGTCATCCGCAAAATAGTGCGTGAGCCGGGTGAAAGAGCCAAGGTAGCCGTTGAGTCTTACGACGATCGCATTGACCCGGTAGGCGCCTGCGTAGGTATGAAGGGAAGCCGTATACATGGTATTGTCCGCGAGCTTAAAAATGAGAATATAGATGTGATCAACTGGACAAATAATACCCAGTTGCTTATACAGCGGTCTCTTACGCCCGCAAAAGTGAGCTTTATGGAAATTGACGCCGAGAAAAAACATGCGAGTGTCTTTCTGAAGCCCGACCAGGTATCGCTGGCTATCGGCCGCAGGGGCGTAAACATTAAATTGGCCTGCGAACTGGTAGGATACGAGATAGATGTATTCCGCGATGATGAAGGACAGACCGAGGAATTTGATATTGACCTGGATGAATTTGCAGATGAAATAGATACATGGGTGATTGATGAGCTCAAGCGGATCGGTTGTGATACTGCCCGCAGCGTACTGGATCTGACTACAGAAGAGCTTGAAAGAAGGACAGACCTTGAAAAAGAAACCATTGAGGATGTGAGGAAAGTGCTTGAAGAAGAATTTGAAAAGGGATAGCAAATGCCGCTTCTAAAAAAGCGGGATTTTTAAGAAAACAAAACAAATTAATCCGCTATTGGCAGCACAGGGATTGACCGGATGAGCACGGTGTGGCAGCAATGCCCGACCATGATGTAAAAACTCTTCAGGGCAATGACCGGAACCGGTAGGCGGGAAACAGAATATGGCTGAAATAAAATTACCACGCTTATTAGCAGCGGCTAAAGAATTTAATATCGGACAGGAAACACTGATTGATTTCCTGATCGGGAAGGGTTTCTCCAAAGATGACCTTAAGCCCACCAGCAAGCTGACAGAGGATATGTATTATGCGCTCCAGGACGAGTTTTCTTCTGACAAGGCGGCGAAGGCAAAAAGTGATCAGATAGAGATCCCTAAGGGTAATGTGATGGAGACCCGGAAGAAGAAGGATGAAGAGGAAATTGTATTTAAAAAAGATACTAAAAAGAAGGCTGCTGAAGTAGCGGCTCCTCCCGTGGAGCAGGAAGCGCCCCCGCCCGTTCAGGAAGTGGCTCCGCCTGTTGAAAAAACAGAAGAAACTTCACCCGAAATGGTGAAAATAGAGGCGCCTGAGCTGGAAGGCCCCAAGATCTTAGATAAAATAGATCTGAGCGCGATAGATTCTTCCACGAGGCCTAAAAAGGGCATTAAGAAAAAGGCGGTTGCAGAAGAACCTGCAAAAGAAGCATCCCCGGAAGAGAATATCCCCCCAACTCCTGTTGTGAACCAGGAAATAGAAGAACATGCAGTTCCGGACAATGGTAATACGGACGTTCCTGCTGTAGAAGAGCCTCCCGTGATAGAGAATATACGTGCGGAGAAAATCGAAGGCCCGCGCGTAGTGGGGAAGATCACTCTGCCTGTCAATAATGAGCCCAGACCCGCGGCCCGCCCTCATGAAGAAAAGCGTAAACGGAAACGTATCCCTATAGAGAAAAGAGAAAATCAGTCGCCGGCAGCGAGGCACGACGGAGATCGCGGCGGTCATCACAGGGAAGGTACCAGACCTCCCATTCAAAAACAGGGTGACCGCAACAAGCAGCAGGGACAGGGACAGAGCGGCGGAAGGTTTGGCGGCCATGGGAAAGGTGACCGGAGAAGAGACAGCCGCGAGGTGAAAGAAATAGATGCAAAAGAGATACAGGATAAAATACGTGAGACCCAGGCTAAGTTGGCCGGTGCTTCACGAGGTGGAGGTAAAGGCGCTAAATCAAGGCTGAGGAGAGCGCGCAGGGAAGAAGCTGCAGAGCACCTCGGAGCAGAAGGAATGGATGATAACAAGCTGCAGGTAACGGAATTTGTTACGGTGAGCGAGCTTGCCAACCTGATGGACGTAAGTTTCGCAGAGGTGATCGGTAAATGTATGGGGCTTGGTATAATGGTATCTATCAACCAGCGCCTTGATGCAGAAGTGATAGAGCTGGTAGCAGGCGAATTCGGCTTTGAGGTAGAGTTTATAGGTATAGATGATGTCGATGAGGAAGAAGAAGAAGAGGAGGTGGATAAAGAAGAAGATATGGTGCCGCGGCCACCGGTTATCACTATCATGGGGCACGTAGACCACGGTAAGACTTCATTGCTTGACTATATACGCAGCGCAAATGTGGTAGCGGGCGAAGCAGGAGGTATTACACAGCATATCGGTGCTTATCAGGTTACCACAGCATCAGGCAAAAAGCTGACTTTCCTCGATACTCCTGGTCACGAGGCGTTTACGGCCATGCGTGCGCGTGGCGCCAAAGCGGCGGATGTGGCTATTATCGTGATCTCTGCAGATGATGCGGTGATGCCTCAGACCCGTGAGGCCATCAGCCATGCTCAGGCGGCAAACCTGCCGATGGTGTTCGCCATTAATAAAATTGATAAAGAAGGAGCAAATCCTGAAAAAATAAAAGAACAGCTTGCAGCTATGAACCTGCTGGTAGAAGACTGGGGTGGTAAATACCAGAGCCAGGAGATCTCTGCCAAGAGCGGGCTGAATGTAGATGTGCTGCTGGAAAAGATACTGCTTGAGGCTGAGTTGCTTGAGCTGAAGGCTAATCCTGAAAAAGAAGCTGTTGGTACCATTATAGAAGCTTCGCTGGATAAAGGACGCGGCTATGTAGCTACCATGCTTGTGCAGAATGGTACGCTGTACCAGGGTGATATAGTGGTGAGCGGGCAATATTACGGGCGTGCCAAAGCCATGTTCAATGAGCGCAACCAGCGCCTTGATGAAGCAGGTCCCTCTTCTCCCGTACAGATACTGGGATTGAGCGGCGCACCGCAGGCTGGAGAGAAATTCAAAGTATTTGCCGATGAGAGTGAGGCTAAAGAAGTAGCCAACCGCCGGGCGCAGATATTGCGCGAGCAGGGCATCCGTGCCAAAAAGCATATCACGCTGGATGAGATCGGCCGCCGCCTGGCATTGGGTAACTTCAAGCAGCTCAATCTTATTATCAAAGGTGATGTGGACGGTTCTGTGGAAGCCCTGAGTGATTCTCTGCAGAAACTTTCCACTGAAGAAATAGCAGTGTCTGTTGTTCATAAGGCGGTAGGCGCCATTACGGAAAGCGATGTATTGCTGGCCACAGCTTCAGACGCTATTATTGTCGGCTTCAACGTGCGCCCGTCGCCGCAGGCTAATAAGCTTGCCGAGTCCGAAGGAGTGCAGATCAAGGCTTATTCGATTATCTATAATGCCATTGAAGAGATCAAGAGCGCTATGGAAGGTATGATGGAGCCGACGGTTACGGAAAAGATAACTGCAAACGTGGAGATACGCGAGGTATATAAATTTGATAAAGTTACCGTAGCCGGTTGCCAGGTGCTGGATGGTAAGATCAGCCGTAATTCCAAAGTAAGGCTTATCCGGGATGGTATTGTGATCTATCCTACAGGTGAAGGGCAGTCGGCCGAGCTCGGCTCACTGAAACGGTATAAAGATGATGTAAAAGAAGTGGCCAGCGGTATGGAATGCGGGCTTACTGTGAAGAACTATAATGACCTGAAGCCGGGGGATGTGGTAGAAGCTTTTGAGATTGAAGAAGTAAAGAGGAGCTTGTAAAGCTTTGTTAAATCATTCCCGGAGAGGGTATCTGCTGTGAAATGCCGGTTATTTTTGACCCGTTCGAAACTGCGATCAATATGAAGCAATTCTTATTTTCTATAATATTTTCCGCCATTGCTGCGGCTGCTTTGGCCCAGGGGCAGGCAAAAAAAGTGTTGGCCGACAAAATTATTGCCGTTATTGGCGATAAGATCGTGCTTAAGTCGGATATTACCAATTATATCGAGGATGAAAAACGGCAGGGGAGGGAAGTCCCGGAGAATGCAGGTTGCATGTTGCTGCAGCAGATGATGATACGTAAAGCGCTCATGCTGCAGGCTCAGAAAGATTCCTTACCGGTAAGCGATGAAGAAATAGAAGCGGAACTCGATCAGCGTGTCAGGTATTATATCAACGCTTACGGAGGTAAAGACGCCCTGGAGCAGATAGCAGGCAAAACAATTTACCAGATCAAAGAAGATAACCGTATTGCCATTAAAGAGCAGAAGCTGGCAGATGCCATGCAGAAGTCTATTATTGAGAATGTGAGGATCACTCCCACAGAGGTGAAGGAGTATTATGATAAGATACCTAAGGACAGTCTTTTCTTTTATGATACCGAGCTTGAAATGAAGCAGGTGGTGGCTTATGCGAAATCCAGCAGGGATATGGAAAAATATGCGCAGGATGAATTGACTGAGTACAAACGCCAGGTAGAAAGCGGGGCTGCTTCCTTTGACAGGCTCGCAAAAATGTATAGTGATGATCCGGGAACAAAAGAGCTCGGCGGCCGCTTCGAATTTAACCGCAATGATAAAAATGTAGATCCCGTATTTTCTTCTACTGCTTTTGCCCTGAAGGAAGGACAGATCAGCCGTGTGATAAAGTCAAAGTTTGGATATCATATTATCCAGTTGGTGAGCCGCGTAGGAGATGATGTGGTGGTAAGGCATATCCTGAAGATCCCGCAGGTGACACAGGCAGAAATTGACGGGGCTATTGCAAAGCTGGATACCATCCGCTCCAAGCTGGTGGCCGGCACGCTTACTTTCGGAGAAGCTGTAGACAAATACAGCGAAGATGATAACAGCAAGTTTACGGCAGGTTCTATTACCAATGCACAGGGGTCTCCTTATTTGACTATCCAGGATCTTGATAAAAGCCTTGTGGCGGTATATAATGAACTTAAAGTAGGAGAATATTCCCGTCCCGTTTCTTTCAATGAAGGTGGTAAGCAGGGAGCGAGAATTGTTTATATCCAGAAGAAAACAGAGCCGCACAGGGAAAACCTGAAAGACGATTATAACAAGGTTGCCCAACGGGTACTGGAAGAAAAGAAAAATGAAATACTGGAGCGTTGGTTCCGGACCAAAATGCCCACTTTCTATATTAATGTGGACAATGAATACAGGGATTGCGGCGAGATCCATAATTGGCTTGCAGCTTCTGCCAATGCAAATACGGGCAGGTAGCCGATGTCACGCTGCTGAAGGGCGGTGTTAAGCCAATCAAATTATATTTTTTGCATATGATCGTGAGAAGTGAGAGGTCATTTCACATTTCGCCTCTCACGTCTCATTTCTCATGTCTCACCTCTCACATCCCAGCCCTCTTTCCTCTCACAAAAGGATAGTATATTGCAGCTTTAATCTCCCTTTGCGGGCTGCAACAAATAGTATTGTATCATGTATGATTCCTACTCAAAAGGTATTTCTTACGGAAAAGGACTTCTCATTCTTACCGGGCTATGGTTTGGCGGCTTGTTGTTTGGCGGCATATTAAGCATTCCGGTGTGGGTGCTGATGACCGGCAGGGGATTGGCAACTATGGCGGATGACATGATGATGCCCGGATATGTGAATGCACTGAGAATGGTGCAGGTAGTATCTACGTTCGCCACCTTTTTTTTACCTGCATATCTTACCTCACTTATAATAAGCCGGCGCCCGTTTAAATTCATGGGGTTTACTGCCATGGCTACTTACCGCCAGATTCTGCTTTCTGTTGCCATTATTTTCTGCGGGGCTGTTATTGCAGGAGCATTATCTGAACTGAATAATGCTATCCCTGTATCAAAGAAAGCCGTCGACCTGTTTAAGCAACTGGAAGAGAATTATTCCCGCCAGGTAGAAGCCATTACCAATATTAAAAGCTTCGGTGATTATATCATTTCTCTTTTTATGATAGCGCTGCTGCCTGCTGTTTTTGAGGAAACTTTTTTCAGGGGTGGTATGCAAAACCTGTTGACACGCTCCGGCAAAAATCCCTGGCTTGCCATACTGGCCACGAGTTGCATTTTCAGCATTATACACCTGTCTTATTATGGGTTCCTGGCACGGGTATGCCTGGGCATTGTACTGGGATTGCTGTATTATTATTCAGGTAGTCTTTGGGTCAGCATTACGGCTCATTTCTTCAACAATGCTTTTGCCGTGACACAGATGTATATTCTTATTAGAAAGGGAAGATCGGCCAAAGAAGCAATGGATGATACCATGCCGCTTTGGTGGGGACCTATTGCGCTCGTAGTGATTTATTTTCTTTTTATGCGGTTCAAAAAAATATCTGCAAAAGTAAAGAAGAAATATACCTCTCCGGAAGATAAAGCGCTGGAGGAAAAATGGATCGCATGAGGCGCCGGGCATTTACAGTATTCAGATAATTGTACCCGTTAAAATTTTGCTTATGGCAATGAACTGGAAAGTTTTCCAAACAAGGGCGCTCACTGCACTTGTATTTGTGGCAGTAATGCTGTTGGGATTGCTATTGGACCGGTGGAGCTTTTTTATTTTATTTTCCATTATTCATTTTGGCTGCTGGATAGAGTATCAGCAACTGGCAGGCAGGATTGATCCTTCCTACAAAACCATATCGGACTTTCATCGTTACGGCATCATGATCGCCGGCTGGTCGCTGATGCTGTATGCTGCAGGCGATGAGCTGCGTATTGCAGGTATTGCACTCCCTTCCATTGGGCTGGCGCTTGGGTTGATATTTGCTTTTGCACTGCCTGTTATAGAAATACTCTTTTCACGTCAGGTGAACCTGAAGCATATCGGATACTCGGCGCTTGGTTTTTTGTACATTTCACTGAGCTGGGCAATGATGGTCAACATACGATCGCTCAATGAAGTGTGGATGTCAGGCCGGGGATGGCATTACCAGGCGGGCTTCCTGATTCCTTTAGTGATTATTTTTTCCATCTGGATAAATGATACAATGGCCTATATCACAGGCTCACTGATAGGCAAAACGCCTTTTTCAAAAATTTCTCCAAAAAAAACAATTGAAGGAACAGCCGGCGGCGCCATACTCTGCATAGCGACTATGGGTTTGCTGGCATATTTCCTGCAACTGAAAGTAATGCAGACTGCTGTAATTGCGGCTATTGCTGCGATCGCCGGCACTGCCGGCGATCTGCTGGAGAGCAAGCTGAAACGCATGGCGGGTGTAAAAGACAGCGGTCATTTTATGCCCGGGCATGGCGGCTTTCTCGACCGCTTTGATTCGTTGCTGCTGGCCACACCGGTAGTGTGGCTCTATACAATGCTTATAATAATCTGAAATGTGCCCAAGTTTTGGACGCTCCTGCTTCATTACCTACTTTTGTCATCTTAAACCGGATGCATGACAGTACATAAAGAAGGATATCAGACTATTGCGCTCTGCGGATTGTTTTTTGTATTACTGAATATCAGCTTGTTTTACTTTCTCCCCTACAGTCTTGTCTGGCTTTCCTGGCTGATATTTGTAGTATCCTTCCTGTTCTTCCTTTTTATCATTTCGTTTTTCCGCGTCCCCGGGAGAACGCTCACTCTTGACAAAGGAAAGATCATTGCGCCTGCGGATGGTAAGGTAGTAGTAATTGAAGAGGCTGTTGATGAAGAATATTTTAAAGATAAGCGCCTGCAGATATCTATTTTCATGAGTCCTGCCAACGTGCACCAGAACCTGAACCCTGTATCGGGGGAAGTAGTATACAGCCAGTACCATAAAGGCAAATACTTGGTGGCCTGGGATCCCAAGTCCTCCACAGATAATGAGCGGCATTCTGTAGTAATAGCGGGCGACCACCCCGAGATACTGGTAAAGCAGATCGCCGGAGCCGTGGCGCGGCGTATTGTCAATTATTTGAAAGTAGGGCAAAAAGTGCAACAGGGAGGTGAGCTTGGCTTCATCAAATTTGGCAGCCGAGTGGATGTGCTGCTGCCGGTGGGCACCAAGGTGGAAGTGAAGCTGAATGAAGCGGTAAAAGGCGGTGTTACCGTGCTGGCGAGATGGGAGGGAAGTGAGATGTGATAAGTGGTAAGATATCAAACGTCAGAGGTGAGACGTGAGTGGCAACCTGTAACCTGCACAAGTTGAGCTGTTGCTGACGGCTGTTAGCTCGCTGCTGATGGCATGAGACGTGAAAGGGCACATACCTTCCTGATGATGCCCCGGCTCTTTTATCTTATCTTGTAGCTTCATAAACTTAGGAATGGACAGAGTAATCGACATTCAAGCAAATCCTGAAAATCTAAATGAATGGGTAAGACAAAGTATTGACCTGTTTAGAAACTCAAATTATCTTGACCAAATATTGGAGGTCTACCCATTTCAGATTACAGCGCCCGAGCGACTCAATGCAGGAATCAGGCGCAGAATTATTGCTGCTCATCAAGGCCGGAGAACAGAAGAGTTAATTGAACTGTTAAAAGGATTGACTAAGTTTCCTTATGAAGACCCTATTTGGTATTTACTCAAAAATATTGAAGGCTGTATTAATAGTAACCCAAGACAGATACAAAGAATTGCTGAATCTCTATATTCAATGACAGCCGAAGAAACAGTTGTAAGACTGGAAGCCGCCCCTAAATTAAATACTCAAATGGGGCCGATGTTCAATGGTTGGTTAAGGCGGAATTTTATTCCTTTAGGATTAGATGCTTTTCAAAGGTCAACAAGCGGAGTTTGCATACTTGATTCCAGCGAAGAAGCCGGAAAGGCATTTATTAATGATACATTGCATCAGGGGCTTGCAAAACGTCCTGACCTAATAGCAAAAGTAAACCAACAGATAATCATAGGCGAAGCAAAGTGGATTGGGCAGCCCGGTGGTAATCAGGAAAAGCAGGTACAGGAAGTACTGAATTTTTGTAGACACCAGCGTGGCAATGTAATCAGGATAGGAGTAGTAGATGGATTTCCATGGTCTGTTTTCAACATAAATCATAGACTGGTTAATAACAAAGAAGCCGTTAATATACAAGAATCAGAATATGATATGGTAAGTGCGTTATTATTACAGGCTTATTTACAAAAGTTCCTCTAATTAATCGAGGGATATATATTCGAAGAAATTACATTTTATTTTTCCCTTTTTGAAGTTGCTTTTTACAACAGCTAAAGATTGGGTAGAATTATCAATACCAATCCATTTTCTTTTTAGCTCATTCGCTACCAATAAAGTTGAGCCGCTTCCGGCAAAGCAATCAAGAACAACAGAATTTTCATTAGAAGAGTTTAAAATAATCCTGCGGAGCATTTCATGGTTTTTTTGTGTTGGGTAATCAACATAGGACAACCCCTTATCTTTAAACTCCCAAACATCCTGAATCTTTTTGCCTTTGTGCTCTTTAGCAAAAATCATTTTTCTCGGATTGCCGCTTTCAGACCATTCAATCAATCCCTGCGTATCAAGTCGTGTTAGTTCCTCCCTGCTATAACGCCAATGCCTCCCTTTGGGTGGCATCAATCCATTCCAATCCTTTCCGGTATCGCCGTCAATTGTTTCGCCCGGAGCATGCAATGGATTAGTGGTATACCGACCATGCTTTGGATGGATTTTTGGAAAAAAAATATTTTCTTCTTCTTTTGTCAGCTCTTCTTTTACGTCATTCCAAATATTTTTATCTCTTTCTTTTGCATAAAACAAAACAATATCTGAGTAATTGCCGTACGCGTTTCTTGCAAAATTTTTAGGATTGCATTTTATACGTGTTATATCATTTATGAAGTTGTTATAGCCAAATACTTCATCCATAATGATTTTTACATAATGTCCTATTTTTTTATCAATATGCAAATAAATGCTTCCGTTTTCGGAAAGTAACTCTCTAAGCAAAAAAAGCCTCTTTCTCAGGAACTCCAGAAAGTCGCTATGCAATAGTTTATCAGAATAAGCATGGTCATTATCAAGATTAGAAAAATCCTGCCCTGTTCCATACGGAGGATCTATATAAATAAGGTCGATTTTCCCCCCGGATTCTGAAAGAAGATTCTTTAATACATAGAAATTATCTCCAAAAATGAACTTATTAAAGTTGCCTTTGTGATTAATTTTAATAGGCTTGATAATTCCTAAATGCCTTGAAGCTAAAATTTCTTTTTCTTCGCTTTTCCCCTGATAGTCTAAAACACAATTTCTGGATTTTTTAAAATAAACAGCTTCTGGTTCCGGCACAACTGAATTGGATGAAAGAAAATTTTCAAACTCTGAATAAGGAACACGATAGCTTTTATTTATCCTGACAGCATTTAATTCCTTTCTTTGAATATACTTCGCAACTGTTTGTCTTGTGACTTTTAAGGCCCGGGCAACCTCATCGACAGTTAAAAAATTGCTCATGGCTATCTTATAGATGTTTATTACGCAAATTAACCTATTTTAACAAATAATAAAAAGTGACTTATATTTTTTATACACATTTTTGTGGACAAAGAGAAACAGCTCAGGAGCGGAGTGTATTTCGATTAAAAGAAGGAACCTGCACCAATACTTCCCGATGGTCTTAACTTTAGCCGAAAGAAGATTGCTTTACCTTTCTTTCAAAATATTTCCTCCAGTTCCTTCAGGGTATTTACCATATAGGTAGCCTGCAGAGGTGGAGTCACTCCCAGGTGATTGACATACACCTGGTCCATACCGGCATCCCGGGCGCCTATGATATCTGCATCTATGTCGTCGCCCAGCATGATGCTTTCGTGCAATGCGGCTCCTGTTTTCCGGAGGGCAAAATCAAAAATGGCTTTATGAGGCTTGAGGCTGTTGCTGCCTTCTGAGGTGATCACAAATTTGAAAAATTCACTAAGCCCTGAATATTTAAGTTTGCTATGCTGCACGGTTTCAAAGCCATTGGTAATAAGGTGCAGCGCATATCCCTTGTCCTGCAGGTAATGCAAAATCTCAACAGCATAGGGGAACAATAGTTTCCGGGTAGGCAGCTTATCCAGGAACATTACATCCATGCTGCGGGCAAGCTGCTCATTGCCGATCTTAAAATCAAGCAGGGTGTTCCACATGCGTTTCCAGCGAAGGTCATCTCTTTTGATGAATCCTTTGCGGTACCTTTCCCAAAGCCTGGTATTGTGATAAATATAGCGCTCGTAAAAGCTGTTAAAATCATCCACCCCGTGAGCGTGGAGTTCAAGCGCATGGTAGAGCTCTTCCAGCGTCATCTTTGCATTGGCTTCAAAATCCCACAGCGTATGATCGAGATCAAAAAAGAGATGTTTATATTTCATGGCAGAAACAGCAAATGTACAGTGTTTGTAAGAAGTGTGTAGATTTGAAATTCGGGGATGTGAGACGAGAAACGTGGAGCGACAAACTGTATAAGCCGGTAGCAACCTGAGAGCCTATAGCTGATAGCTGACCGCTGATAGCTCACCACCTTAAAACATACATCATGAACGTAATCATCACAGGTGCATCGAAAGGATTTGGAAAATCAATAGCGAAAATATTTGCTTCCCATGGGCATAATATATATATATGCGCAAGAAGCACAGATAAATTGTATGCCGTACAGAAAGAGCTGCAGTCGCAGTATCCCGGTGCGGGAGTTGAGGTAATGCCCTGCGATCTTTCCCTGCCGGAGGAAGCAAAGGCTTTTGGCAAATGGTTTTTGTCGTTCAATGTTGCTCCTGATGTGCTGGTAAATAATGCCGGGCTCTTTGATCCGGGGAGCGTATATGATGAACCGGAAGGCACGCTGGAACGCATGATCGCAGTGAACCTGTACAGCGCGTATCACCTTACGAGAACGCTTATACCTGAAATGACAACCCGGCGACACGGTCATATATTCAATATGTGTTCCATTGCTTCGCTGAAAGCTTATCCTAACGGCGGCGCCTACAGCATCAGCAAATTTGCGCTGGCAGGATTTTCAAAAAATCTTCGGGAAGAGATGAAGCCCTTTGGTGTAAAAGTCACCGCCGTTTATCCGGGAGCAGCTTATACCGATTCCTGGGCAGGCAGTGGTGTTGACCCAAGCCGCATCATGGAAGCTGATGATATAGCCCGGATGATCTATGCTGCATCGTTATTATCACCGCAGGCATGCGTGGAGGATATTGTGCTGCGCCCGCAGTTGGGCGACCTGTAGCGCTATGTCAACGATAATTTTTCGTATCTCTTTGTGAGACAATAAATGCGAGGATCTCACATTTATCGCCTGCCGTTTCACGTTTAACATAACAGTAGTATAACATTCCTTAGAAGATAAAAGCCCTGTTTTCCTTTGCTGAAGTATATAGTGCAAGCACCAGCGCTACCGCTTTGCGAGCTTCATGACCGTCAATCTCGAAGGGCTTGCCGGCATCAATGGCGTCAGTGAAAGCGGCGATGTTCTTTGCATGCAGCTCAAATGGTATGGCAGCGGGATCTGATGCACCGGCAGCCTGCTCCGGTGCTTTATAGCGGCTGGTCATTGCAGTATCCTCTTCCGTCATGGTATCAAACTGCCAGGTCTTAATATAATTGTCTTCCATCACTGCAGTGCCTTTGGTGCCTGTTATCATAATGCTGCGCGCCTGCCCCGGGAAGGAAGCCGTGGAACCATAGATGGAACCTATAGCATTGTTCCTGAATTTCAGCACAGCTGCCGCAGTATCTTCTGTTTCAATATTATGGCCGAGCGTGCCCATATAGGCGTATAGCGTATCTACCGGTCCCATCATATACTGCAGCATGTCTACCATGTGGATGGATTGGTTCATGATGGCGCCGCCGCCGTCAACGCTCCAGGTGCCGCGCCATTTGTTTTGATAATAGGCATCGCTCCGCCACCAGGGCACCGCAATAGCTGCGTGTGATATGGTGCCGAATTTTCCTGACACAACCGCCTGCTTCAGGTGTTGTACGCTGTCGTTAAAGCGGTAGTTGAAGATGCCGCCAAGATAAGTGCCTGCTTTGTCGTGGGCTTCGATCATGGCATCAATGCTGTCGAGGGAAATTTCGAGCGGCTTTTCGCAGAGCACATGCTTGCCGCATTTAGCGGCTTCTACTGCGGGCGCCTTGTGCATACCGCTGGGAGTAGCAATAGTAACTATATCAATAGTATTGCTGTGCAGCATGGCGTTGTAATCGGCAAACACCGGGCAGCCATATTTTTCAGCAAGCAGTTTGGCTTTTCCCGAGCCGCTGTCGCAGATACCGGCAAGTTTTGTGTTGGGAAGGGATTCGATAGACTTTGCGTGAAAATCAGCTACCATTCCTGCCCCTATAACACCTATATTCCATGTTTTCATATCGTGCAAAAAAAATTAAATGTAACGAAATCTGAAAGTAGTTTGAAAAAAAAGTGGCGATTTAAGTTTGAGAAAACTAACGGTAGTAATATTCGGAATTTTTTGTCCGGTTATATACTTCGCCATTGCAGATTTTGCCATGGGTAACAATTTCGGCAATAAGCCCGTTATTGAGATAAGTTATTTTTTGAGAAGGACCGTTTTCCCTTATGACTTCCGCCAGCTTCCCGTTTTCATTATAGCGATATACTGCCGATCCTGCATTGGGACAAAGAACGTTCTTCGTATCATTTCCCTGCCACTGTATGCTTTCTTCTTCCCTGATAAGATACCCCCGGTCATTATAAAAAAGCTTGCGGGCGGATATTATTTTTCCTGCTATATCATCCCTGCCTTCATATTGCCTTACTATTATCCCGGACATATTTCCTTTAACATCGTGCTCAATATTCCTAACCAGGTAGGCAAAATGCTCTATCCCATAAGAAGTATCGCTGCTTATCTGTCCATTTTTATTATAGCCGATATGTCTGCACCATCCCCCGCTCTCTAAGAAATCTTTAATAAGCCTGCCATTTTCATATGTTTTGAGGTAAGTGGCTTTAAAAGGCGTTGGAAAAAAAGTTCCGCTGGATTCCGTCGAAATGGTATTTCTGATTTTATCATAGCTGTACAGCACCAATAGGGTGACAGTATCTGCATTTATTATGACATTTTTTTCTATTCTTCCAAGAATGTCAAAATAAATGATAGAATTGCTTTCCTTACATGCGGCTATGTGATGCTTTATGATCAGTGAGGTATCATAGTTCCCTGATAAGAATAAAGAAAAGTTTTCAATGACGGGATTGCTGTAATCAGGCAAAACCTGGGATTGTACCACATTTATACTGAAGAATATATGTACAGTAAACAGTATGCTTTTCATTTGTTTCGCTGTATTTTCATAAGGATACGGTTACTGCGCATCCTTCTCCTTATACTTTTCAAAAGCGTTTTTAGAAAATACGCCTGGTGACGCATGACTGCCTTCGGGGAAATCGAGGTTCACATAGTTCACGTTCTTAAGCGTGGTAAGATTGACCACAACAGTAGACAGGTACTCGGAAGCGCCGGAAGAGCCCATATCGTTGGTGAAGGTAAATGCGCTGTCTATAGTGGCGTATACGGTATCGTTGGATTGCTTTATATATTCCAGATGAATATCCGGATAAATCGAGTTGATCCCGTTTACCACGCTTTTGGGATCGGTAACTTCGATGGTGTCTTTGTATACCTGTGATTTGGTTTTGTTATAATCATCCACTGTCCAGAACAAAACAGTATCAGGCTGATCTATGATCGTTTGCTCCGCCGTGCTATCCGCTGTATCTGCAGGCTTATCCGGACCGCTGCAGGCTAACATAATGATCGTTAAAAATGCCGCTATTACTGTAAGAGATATGTAGAATTTTTTACTCATAGCCTGAAGATACTAAAAACAGATGCAGTCCCTGGTTATTTTAACAAATTATAAGCCAGAAAGCTCATCACATAAGCCAGTACGGTCATATAGGCGAGCTGTATCATCGGCCATTTCCAGGAGCGTGTTTCCCGCTTTACAATGGCCAGGGTGCTCATGCACTGCATCGCAAATACATAAAATACCATCAGCGACACGCCTGCTGCAAGGGTATATATTTTGGAGCCGTCGGGCCAGGTAGCGGCATACATTTTCTCGCGTAGCGAGGGATTATATTCATCCGCATCTTCTCCTACGCTGTATATTGTAGCCATGGTGCCTACAAATACTTCTCTTGCCGCAAAGGAAGTGATCAGGGCTATACCTATTTTCCAGTCGTAGCCGAGCGGTTTAATTACCGGTTCTATAGACCTGCCTAATATACCTACATAAGAGGCTTCGAGCAATTCAGCCTTTTTCTCTTCTTCAATGGCGGAGGCATTCCCGGGTGTCTGTTGTTCCAGGGTTGCATACCGCTCTTCCACCTGCTGCATCCGGCCGGGTGGGCCATAGGAACTGAGCAGCCACAGGATCAAAGAGATCACCAGTATTACTTTTCCCGCCTGGAAGGTGAATATTTTTGCTTTCTCCACCATGGTGGTAAATACATTTTTCCACCTGGGCGTACGGTATAGCGGCAGTTCGAGGATGAAGAAGCTTTTTTCTTTGATGTTGATAAACCATTTCATCACATAAGATACCACCAGCGCCATTACTATACCCAGCAGGTACAGCCCGGTCATTACCAGCCCCTGGAGGCTGATAAAGCCGAAATAATATTGCTGGGGTATTACCAGCGATATCAGGATGATATATACCGGTAACCTTGCACTGCAGCTCATCAGCGGCGATATCATGATGGTGAGCAGCCGTTCCTTGCGGTTTTCTATATTCCTGGTGCTCATGATAGCGGGTACCGCGCAGGCGAAGCTGCTGATCATAGGCATCACGCTCTTCCCGTTAAGCCCCACTTTGCGCATAAGCTTATCCGTAAGAAAGCTGATACGCGCCATATACCCGGTATCTTCGAGTATGGTGATCAATCCAAACAAGATCATGATCTGTGGTATAAATACCACGATACCGCCAAGCCCCGCGATCAGCCCGTTGACCAGCAGGTCGCTGAACCAGGTTTGAGGTAATATGCCGGACAGCCAGGTGCTGAAAGCGCCGAACACCCATTCTATTGCATCCATTGGGTAAGTAGCCAGCCAGAAAATACTTTGAAAGAGCACAGCGAGCACTCCCAGCAGGATGATATACCCCCAGAACTTGTGCAGCAGTATTTTATCTATCCGGTCGGTGAGGAGCTGCTTTTCTTTGGGATCTGTTTCGATTACGGTTTGCTGCATAATATGCCTTATGCGCGCATAACGCTGCGTAATTTCCTCTGCCTGTACTTTGGTATGATTAAAATTATGCTTTTGTTCAATATGCTCTATGGTCTCCTGTGTGTTGTCGTCAAGAGAAAAAGATTCATGGTGAATGAGGTAATGTACTGCTGCATAATCGCTGATCTGGGGAAATATTTTTTTTATATCGCCAACAGCCTCCCGCGTTGCAGCTGTGGATTCGGCAAAATTCCTGGACGGAGGTTTATACAACTGCTGCGCTGTTTGCTCAATAGCTTTTTTCAGCTCAGCGATCCCCTTGTTTTTCCTGGGATTTACAGCTACCACCGGCACACCCAGCTCGCGTTCCAGCCCGGAAATATCAATAGTAATCCCTTTTTTGGAAGCGATGTCCATCATGGTAAGGGCAATTACGACGGGGCGTTTCAGGTCAATGACCTGGCCCGCAAAAAGCAGGTTGCGCTTGAGATTGCTCGCATCGGCTACCAGTATATACGCATCCGGTTTTTCTTTGCTGCCCGGATTCATCATCACGTTGTAGGCTACCCATTCGTCTGAGCGGCGCGGGTAAAGGCTGTAGGTGCCCGGCAGATCAATAATATTTGCCTGTAATGTTTCCGATATACTGCATTCGCCTGTTTTCTTGTCAACAGTTACGCCGGGGAAATTACCCACCTTCTGCTTAAGCCCTGTCAGTGCATTAAACAAGGAGCTCTTGCCGCTGTTGGGATTTCCTATTAAAGCGATATGTATTTGCTGTTTCAATGTTCAGTATCAGGGAATTTGCAAAAATAAGCGCAAATTCTCACCTGCAGTTTACGAAATTGGAAAGTATACGGAAAATGTTGCAGGTGCGCAGGTGTAATCTACATCTTTAACTGCTGTTAATTTGTCAGCGGACCGACCCGGGATACCGGGCAATTTTGAATATCAACACAAGAATGGCATGAAAAATGAAAGCATTAATTAGCATGACTAATTATACCTTTGCCACAGGCAATAAATCAGTTTATCCCGGAATGAAAAAGCTACTGTTTTTTGTATGGTTGTTCTCTTATGTTAACATTTTGTCTGCTCAAAAGCTGAAAAAAGCCGATCGCGTTATTGTTGATAACCTGAAAAAGAATATCGGTTACCTGTCTGCGGGTAAGCAGGAAGGAAAAAAGCCGGGAACTGAAGGAGAACAGCATGCTGCAGGCTATATTGCGGAGTCTTTTAAAAGCATGGGTCTGTTGCCTAAGGGAGATAATGGCAGCTATCTCCAGGAATTTGAAGTACAGGACGGGAAGCAAATCAATAAAAGAACGATGTTTATCGTCAACGACAGGGAAATGACGGTGGGTAAAGATTATTTTCCGCTGGCGTTTAGCCCCAATGCATCCATTCCTGAAACGGCGGTGGCTACCTCGCTGGCTGAAAAAGGAGTGCCATGGTTCATGGATATTGACCCCGCGCTGGAAGAACATAAGGATGATCCCAGGTTTAACATATATGAGTTTGTAAAGAGTGAAGCAAAAAAAGCTTATGATAAAGGCGCCACAGCGCTGGTGATCTATAACACAGGCGATAATAAAGACAATATTACTTTTAATAATAAAGACACTTCCCCTGCCGCAGCCCTCCCCGTTTTTTATCTTTCCAAAGCGGGGCGGCAGCAATACCTTAAAGATGCTTCTGCTACTTACGATGTACGGCTGGCAGCGGATATCGGGACCAGTATACTCAAAGAGATAAACGTGATAGGGTATATTAATAATAATGCTCCCTCTACTATCATTATAGGGGCGCATTACCGCCATCCCGGGCATGGGGAAGAGGATATTAAGCAGGCATATCACGGGATTGGCGATAATGCAAGCGGCGCTGCTGCTGTAATAGAACTGGGGCGCCTGCTGAAAAAATCAAAAGCGAGAAAGAATAATTATCTGCTCATTGCATTTTCGGGCGTAGCGTCAGGCCGGCAGGGGTCTAAATATTTTGCCGAGTATCCCACTGTTGATCTGTCTGCAGTCAACTACATGATCAATATGGATATGATCGGCAGAATGGATGATAATGAAAAGGCGCTGACTATTGCGGGCACAGGCACGTCGCCGGAATGGAATGAAATAATATATGCCCGGAAAAATATCCCTTTTGCGATTAAAGTAGATTCAGGAGAAGCGAAGCCCGGCGATTACCTTTCATTTTATAGAAAAAAGATCCCTGTGCTGTTCTTTTTTACGGGCTATCACAACGATGCTCATGATCCTGCTGATGATGCAGATAAGATCAATTATACCGGTGAGCTTTATATTATAAAATATATCGGCAATCTCATTGAGGATCTTAATAAAAGAGGGAAGATCGCATTTACCCCGGCAGAGGAAATCTCAACGGCAATAAAATAATGAATGAAGCTTGCAATTGACAATAACGCACTGGCAGAAGATTTCTTTTCAGATACAAGAGTGTTGGGCATTGTTGCGCCGGTAAAGGATTACCGGTTTTGCTGGGTGGTGAACCAGGCGCTGGGTTGCGATTTCAGGCTGAACAACGATCTTGAGATCCAGCTTGCCAAAAAGGGGCGACAGTATTTCTTTTCTATTTATGAATATAATGAGCCCGGCTCCTCGCTTGGTAATTATATTTACAGCAACCAGTGCAACGGCGAATACCTTTTACCTGAATTCAGGCATCTTGATTTTCTCTGGCTGCTGAAAGGCGATGAAGTAAAAAATGATTATCTTAATATGCTGCAGCAATCTATAAAAGATATAGCAGGAGTGCAACTGATCACAGAACTGGATAAGGATAAAATAAAGAACAAGATCCATCTTGTATTTTAACAAGCAGCAATAATGTAATGCAGATGTTTATGATGAACTACGACCTTGAACAATCTCAAATCTAAAATTTCAAATCTCAAATATCTCATGTGGAAGGAAGAAAACAACCGGTTATATAAAAAGTTTGAATTCGGTAATTTTTCCGAAGCCTTTGCCTTTATGACGAGGGTAGCGCTGGCCGCCGAAAAAATGGATCACCATCCGCTATGGACCAATGTATATAATAAGGTAGAAATATGGCTTTCTACTCATGATGCGGGCGATATTGTGACAGAAAAAGACAGAACGCTGGCTAAAAAAATTGATGCATTGATATAGCGGCTTACATGTTATTCAATTGCTGCTACAGCGTTATTCAGTATCTACTGGCGTTATGTCAACAAGTGAGAGGTGAGACGATAAATGTGAGGATCTCATATTTATCGCCTGACTGCCATGCCTACGGCAGGTAAACCGGTAGGCAAGTCTGTCGTTTCACGACATGGAACTAAGGAACCGGTATTTCATTTTTAGCGATAAGGGCTCGGATAGTGGTGGGGTAATAATAATGCTCCAGCTCATGTATCTTCCGGGCCAAGGTATCAGGAGTATCAGTGGCTTCGACGGGACATTTTGCCTGGAATATGGTTTTGCCGTGGTCAAAATGCTCATCCACATAATGAATAGTGATGCCGCTTTCTTTCTCCCCGGCGGCTATTACGGCTTCGTGGACAAAGTGCCCGTACATTCCCTTACCGCCGTAGTTGGGTAAAAGCGCCGGGTGTATATTAATAATATGTTCGGGGAAGGCTTCGATCAAAGGCACTGGTATTTTCCACAGAAAACCGGCCAGGATGATCCAGTCAATTTTTTTTTCTTTTAACACCGGTACATACCCATCTGCGAAAAACCGTTCTTTTTCTATGATCAAAACCGGGATATTTTCCCTTTGGGCAATATCCAGCACGCCCGCTTTCGGTTTGTTGCTTACAATCAGTGCGGTATGGATAATATTGTCTCCCCTGAAGTGATCTATGATCTTTTGGGTATTAGAGCCTGCGCCGGAGGCAAATATGGCAAGGCGGGCTACAGGTTGATCATTATTATTGTGTGAGTTGCTCATATTTACTTTTTCAGCTTCCTGTCCTTTATGCAATTCATTAATTTATATATATATACTACTCTGGCCCGGCTTAGCGCTCTTTGCCTGCCCGACTAGTTATTCAGGCGGGCGTAATTTCTTAGTGTGCTTTGCGGTAAAAAAATAACCGCAAAGGAAATACAAAGCCTGCCTGTCGGCAGTCAGGTTTTTCGCCCGCCTGAATGATCTTCAGATCGGGCAGGCAAAGACCATAAAATAATCTAATGGGTATATCCCACGTTTTGCAGTGCGCCTGCTTAGCTAATTTTGAAATGTGCTTTATCCCGGGTGCAAGATGACGAAAAACGATGATATTTATAGTAGCTGTGAAATAAATCCCCTAAGTAAAACCAGCTTACAAAGACATGACAAAAAAATACATAGTATACGAAAAATCGTCTGAAATGCAGGCCGGACAAGGAAAAATTTTTTTCGGAAATGTTAATATTTTATCAGCATACTGACCTATTTTTGCAGCGAACAGGATAAGTCCGCATCATCACAAACTCCTTGGATATAATGAGCTACCAACGATCTACTGTAAAAAGACTTGTTTTTGGATCTCTCTTAGTGTTCTCTCTTTCTTTTTTGGTTAATACGGCCAGCGCACAGGATGGTAAAGCTATTTTTAATTCAAAATGTGCTGCCTGTCACAGCGTATTTAAAGAATCTACCGGTCCGGCGTTGGGTGGTTTGGAAGAAAGAGGTCCCTGGAGCGACAGGAAAAAGCTGTATGCGTGGATCCATAACCCGGCGGCTTTCATGGCCAATGATGCTTATACCCAGGGATTAAAAGCTTCTCATAATGGTATCATGATGACGGGTTTTCCCGATCTGAAAGAAGCTGAGATTGATGCGATCGTTAACTATATCAATACCACTTTTGCCGCAGGACCCGGTGGACCCAAGCCTTCAGGCGGGGATGGTAAAGCAGTAGCGGCTGAGCCCCAAAGCGACAATACCTTATTATTCGGCGTTCTTACTTTAATACTGGCTGTTATAGCCCTTACGCTGTTGCAGGTGAACAGCAACCTCAAAAAAATGTCTGACGACAAGGAGGGTATCCCTTCTTCCGAACCTGTTCCTTTCTACAGAAATAAATTATATATAGCGCTTTGCATCATTGCCTTGTTCCTGGTAGGTGGTTATTTCACCATACAGGGCGCTGTTGGCCTGGGACGCCAGCAAAATTATGAGCCTGAGCAACCTATTTTCTATTCTCATAAAGTGCATGCAGGCATTAACCAGATCAGTTGCCTGTATTGCCATACCGGCCCTCAGGAAGGCAAGCAGGCAAATATCCCTTCCGTGAATGTATGTATGAACTGCCACATGGCCATTAATGAATACACAAAAGGCCCTGCCCTGTACAGGAAAGATGGCAGCGAAGTAAACGGGACCGCAGAGATCAAAAAATTATATGAATACGCCGGATGGGATGAAAGCAAAAACCAGTATACCGGCAAGGGTAAGCCTATCCAGTGGACACGTATCCATAATCTTCCTGATCATGTATACTTTAATCACTCCCAGCATGTGGTAGTAGGGCAGCAACAGTGCCAGACCTGCCACGGCAATATCACCGAAATGGATGAAGTGCACCAGTTTGCTGATTTAAGCATGGGCTGGTGTATCAATTGCCACCGCAATACGAAAGTTCAGTTTGAAAACAATAAATTCTACAGCATCTACGAAAAGTTCCACGAGGATATCAAGAATAAAAAGATTGATAGCGTGACAGTGGAAATGATAGGTGGAACTGAGTGTCAGAAATGCCATTATTAATGAATGGCAGTTGAAACGTGCAGCCGTAAATAGCCAAAGAAACTTGTTATTAAGCAAGCATTTTCATTCCGCAGCAGCGGAATAAAATTCTCAAATTAAGTAATAAATGGACCAAAAAAAGTACTGGCAAAACTTAGGAGAGCTAAACAATACAGAGGGCTACCAGAAATTAGTCAAGGATGAATTTCAGGAAGATCTGCCGATGTTTGACAATAGCAAAGGTTTGCTCGACGCCAAGACTCCGCGCAGAGACTTTTTGAAATATGTTGGCTTCAGCACTGCTGCGGCTGCCGTAGCTGCCGGCTGTGAAGCGCCGGTAAGAAAAAGCATTCCGTACCTCAATAAGCCTGAAAATCTTTCTCCCGGTGTTGCACAGTACTATGCTACCACTTATGTTGCAGAAGGAGATGCGGTGCCGGTGGTGGCCAAGGTAAGAGACGGGCGCCCTATTAAAATTGAAGGGAATGATCATTCGTTCCTGAATATGAAAGGCGAAGGCACTTCTGCACGTGTGCAGTCTTCAGTGCTCGACCTGTATGATACCGCGCGCCTGAGATGGCCTGCAGAAGTAGTGAATAAAGAGCTTAAAGAGCTTCAGCTGTCTGAAGCACTGGATAAAAAGATCGCAGGTGAGCTTTCCGGAACTACGCCTGTATTGCTCACTTCTACTATTACTTCTCCTACCACCAAGCAGGTAATTGCTGAGTTTCTTGCCAAATATCCCGGGGGACGTCATGTGCAATACGATGCCATTTCTTATAGCGGGTTGTTATTGGCTAACGAAAGATCTTATGGTAAAAGAACATTGCCTTCCTATCGTTTTGATAAAGCAAAGGTAATAGTAAGCATAGACGCGGATTTCCTGGGTACATGGCTCAGCAGCGAAGAATATGCAAGCCAGTATGCTTCGGGTCGCAAGATCAACCAGAAGAATCCTGAAATGAGCAAGCATATCCAGTTTGAAGGAGTGCTTAGCCTCACGGGCGCCAATGCTGACGACCGTTTTCTTACCCGCCCTTCCGAAACCGGCGCTATAGTGCTTAACCTGCTGGCTAAGCTTGGAGGGGGCGTTGCTGCTCCCGCTATCGCGGATGAAAAAGTGAAGAAAGGTATTGATATGGCAGCTTCTATGCTGGGCGCTAACAAAGGAGCGGCTCTCGTAGTATGTGGCAGCAATGATCCGGATGTACAGGTGCTGGTGAATGCGATCAACGAGTTACTTGGCGCCAATGGTGTTACCATCAACTGGGCAGCCCCGGTGCAGATACGCCAGGGCATTGACGGCGAGATGGACCAACTGGTGAAGGATATGAACAGCGGGCAGGTGAGCAGCCTGCTGATATATGAAGCAAACCCTGCTTACAATTATCAGGATGCGGCGGGTTTTATCAGCGGCTTGCAAAAAGTTAAGCTTTCGGTATCATTTAATGACAGGGCTGATGAAACTTCAGTGCTTTGTAAATATATCATCCCCCACCCTCATTATCTTGAAAGCTGGGGCGATGCGGAGGCAAGAGTGGGCTTTTATGGTCTTATGCAGCCTACTATTGAGCACCTCTTCTCTACAAGACCTTTCCAGACCTCTCTTCTGAAATGGAGCGGCAGCAATACTGACTACGACGAATATTTTAAGAAATACTGGGTAGAAAAGCTGGGCGGTCAAATGGCGTTTGATGCTGCTTTGCAAAGCGGTGTGGTTGAACCTGCTGAGGTAAGCTTTGCCTCTCTTCCGTACAATGGCGCTGCTGTGGCTGATGCTGCGGCTAAAGTGGCTTCTGTAAAGAGCGGCAGCAATGCGGAGCTGATATTGTACCAGAAAGTTTCTATAGGCAGCGGCGCTACCGCCAATAATCCCTGGTTGCAGGAAATGCCCGACCCCATCAGCAGGGCTACATGGGATAACTATGTAATGATCTCTTATGCAATGGCAAAAGAGCTGGGCATTGAGCTCAATGACAAGTACGAAGTGGAATATAAAAAGCCTGTGGTAGAATTCACCATCAACGGCAAGCCGGTTAAGCTGCCCATACTGGCTATTGCAGGCATGCATCCCAAAGTGATTGCACTGGCAGTTGGTTATGGCAGGGGAGAGGGCGTAGGTCTGGCAGGAGCGAATGTGGGCTATAATGCTTATCCGCTGGTGAATGGCAAGGGCGCTACCCGTTCCTATTATTCAACCGATGTGACCGGCTATAAAAATACCGGTGATACTTACGATATTGCCTATACTCAAACGCACAACCAGTATGAGGGTCGTGTGGAAGTGGTGAGGGAATATACCCTGGCAGATTTCAGGAAGAATCCTGAAGCTGTTCCTCATTACCGCGAAGAGCTTGCGGAAGATTTTGCAAAGCACACCGGCGATTTCAGGGCAGAAGCTACTATGTATCCCAACTATGAGTCTCCCGGCGCGCACTGGGGGATGAGCATTGACCTGAATGCCTGTACAGGTTGCGGCGCATGCACCATCGCGTGTACGGCAGAAAATAATGTGCCGGTGGTTGGCAAGAGCGAGGTGAAGCGTTACCATGATATGCACTGGCTGAGGATCGACAGGTATTATGCTTCTTACAGGGATAAAACAGAGGGCGACGACCTGAACGTGGTATTTATGCCGATGCTTTGCCAGCATTGTGATAATGCACCCTGTGAAAATGTATGCCCCGTGTCGGCTACCAACCATAGTTCTGAAGGACTGAACCAGATGGCTTATAATCGCTGTATCGGGACCAGGTATTGCGCCAACAACTGCCCGTTCAAAGTGCGTCGCTTTAACTGGGCGGATTATACGGGAGCAGACAGCTTTCCTGACAACCAGCAGTTTGGCGTGGTGGGAGGTCTTGATCCTGTGGTAGCCCAGATGAATGATGATCTTACAAGGATGGTATTAAATCCTGATGTAACGGTTCGTTCACGTGGGGTTATCGAAAAATGCTCCTTCTGTGTGCAGCGCCTGCAGGATGCCAAGCTGAAAGCAAAGAAATCGCAGGATCCGTCTGAAATAAGAAATGTAAAAACAGCCTGTATGCAGGCCTGCTCAACCGGGGCTATTGTATTCGGGAATGTGAACGACAAAGAAAGCAGGGTATATAAGCTCAGGACTGAAGAGCAGAACCATCGCACTTACTATGCTCTGGAGCATATACATGTGCTGCCGAATATAAGTTACCTAGCCAAGATCAGGAATACTGACCGTCCTGTAGGGGTGAAAGAAGAGGAGCATGGCGCGACCGAAATAAAGGAAGAAGCGCATCACTGATATTTCAGGAATGTGAAATAAAAAATAAACAGCAGAATTATCAATTATAAAAAGTGTTCTGAAAGGAATACAGGAAAAACAACTTAGAAATGAGTTTGATCAAATACGAATCTTTCGTCAGGGAACCATTGGTTGATGGCACAAAAACCTACAACGACGTTACGGAAGATATTGTGTACACTATTGAAGCCAAACCTTCCCGGTTGTGGTATATCGGGTTTTACATTTCAGTAGCGCTATTGTTGTTTGGAGTGTATTCCATATACAGGGATGTAACCTATGGTATCGGGCAGTGGAACCTGGGTAAGACCGTTGGCTGGGGTTGGGATATCACCAACTTCGTATGGTGGGTAGGTATTGGTCATGCGGGTACGCTTATTTCGGCTATCCTGCTGTTGTTCCGCCAGGGATGGAGAACCGGTGTGAACAGGGCGGCTGAAGCAATGACCATATTTGCGGTAATGTGTGCGGGGCAGTTCCCTATCTGGCATATGGGAAGGGTGTGGATGGCTTTCTTCGTAATGCCTTACCCCAATACCCGTGGCGCCTTATGGCCCAACTTCAACTCGCCGCTGCTGTGGGACGTATTTGCGATATCTACTTATTTCACCGTATCATTATTATTCTGGTACTCCGGGTTGCTCCCCGATCTTGCTACCATCAGGGACCGCGCTAAAACAAAACTGAGAAAGCTGTTCTATGGTGTTGCTTCATTTGGCTGGAGCGGTTCCACCAAGCACTGGCAGCGCCACGAGAGCCTGTCGCTGGTGCTTGCCGGTCTGAGTACTCCGCTGGTGCTTTCCGTGCACACTATAGTATCTTTCGACTTTGCCACATCGGTAGTACCGGGCTGGCATACCACGATCTTCCCTCCTTATTTTGTTGCGGGTGCGGTGTTCTCAGGTTTTGCAATGGTGCAGACGCTGATGCTGATCACGCGCCGTGTAATGAACCTGCAGGATTATATTACGTTAGGCCATATAGAAGCAATGAACAAGGTAATTGTGCTCACCGGCTCTATTGTGGGATGCGCCTACCTGACCGAGCTGTTCATAGCATGGTATGGCGCCAACCCTTATGAATATGATGCCTTCTTCAAATACAGGTTAGCCGGTCCATACGGATGGAGCTATTGGATAATGATGACCTGCAATGTGGTATCTCCGCAGCTCTTCTGGTTTCAAAAGCTGAGAAGGAATATCGGGTTTACCTTTTTCATGAGCATAATAGTTAATATAGGTATGTGGTTTGAGCGGTTCGTGATCATCGTGACTTCTATCTACAGGGATTATCTTCCTTCTTCCTGGACGATGTATTACAGACCTACCATATTTGAAATTGGTTTTTACCTGGGAACATTCGGGTTATTTTTCACCTGTTATTTCCTTTTCTCAAAATATTTCCCTGTGATAGCTATTGCGGAGATCAAGCATGTGCTGAAAACTTCAGGAGAAAGCTATAAGGCTAAAATGGCTGACCTGGAAAATCTTAGTGTTGAAGAATTTTATGCAAAGACACATCACGGTGATCATCACTAAATAACAGATGATTGAAGTGGTGTCAAAGAAAAATATATAGAAACATTATTTCACCTTAAAAAACCCAGAGGTTTAAGGTTATGAACATAAAAAAATTTGTTGTCGGTTGTTTTGATGATGAAGCTGTGCTTTTCCCCGCGGTTAAAAAAGTGCGTAAGGCAGGGTATAAGATCCATGATGTATATACTCCGTTCCCCGTACATGGGTTAGACGCGGCGCTGGGTCTCAGGGAAACCCGGTTGCATACAGCAGGCTTTATCTATGGGCTCACAGGCACTACCACTGCCCTGTCTTTTATAAGCTGGGTGCTTACCAAAGACTGGGTCCAGAATTACGGTGGAAAACCTCACTTCTCGCTGCCGGCATGGATCCCTATCATATTTGAGCTGACAGTGCTGTTTTCTGCGGTAGGTATGGTGCTTACTTTTTGTTATTTGTGCCAGATCGCGCCTTTTGTGAAAAAACATCATTTCCATAAGCGTGCTACGGATGATCTTTTTGTAATGGTGATAGAATGCACCTCAAAAACAAACCTTCAGGAAACGGAAGCGTTTCTGAAAGCAGCGGGAGCTATAGAAGTAAATATGCAGGTAGCGGAAACAGGATGGTGGATAGGGCGTTATGATATGGACAGGAAATTGTTTGAATCGAAGACGGAAACTATTACTGCTTAATAAAATTAATTGGAACGTTTGGATAATTTGCCAATAACGATCCGGTAAGATCCATTCACCGAAAAGATATAAATAAAGAATGAAAAAAATATCAGTCATATCATCTGTTGTTCTTGTGATCACTATTGCAGTGGCAAGCTGCAGTGACAGCAGCAAACCCGGAAGAGTATATATGCCGGATATGGCATACAGCAGAGCTTATGAAACCTATTCTGAGAATGATATCTTTCCCGATAAGCAGACCAACAGGACGCCTGTAGCCGGTACTATTTCAAGAGACCAGTTGCCGCCTTTTCCTATTGCAGAGGATGCTCCCGGCGATACTACCAATCATGGTAAGGCGAGATTCATCTCAAATCCCCTCCCCGCTCTTGATTCGGCACAGATGAAAGAAGCAGAGAGATTGTATCTTGTCTATTGCGGTATATGTCACGGATCCAAGCTTGACGGTAACGGGCCTTTGTGGAAAGGCGGGGACGGACCTTTTCCCGCCGCACCTAAAAACCTGACAGAGCCGGAAATAGTAAGCCAGGGAGACGGGCAACTGTACTATACCATGACTTACGGAAAAAATAAAATGGGAAGCTATGCATCACAGCTTAGCGACAAGCAGCGCTGGATGGTGGTACATTATATTAAATCAAAAACAGGAAAACCTGCTGCTGCACCTGCAACTGACAGCACTGCTAAAAAATAAAACAGATTTATATCTATAAAAACAAATTGAGGATGATTAAGCAACAATTTGAGATTCCGGTCGGGTATAAAAAGTGGACTTACGGGCTATTGGCTGTAGGAATAGCAGCTTTTATTGCGGGATTGATCTTTCTTGGATTTAGCAGTGATGAGCATGCCCGCACCCGCTTCTGGGCAGTGCTGCTTCAGAACAGCGTTTTTTTCTTATTGATCTGTAATGCATGTATGTTCTTCATTTGTGCAAATACCCTCGGGCATAGCGCATGGCAGACAGCATTCAGACGTATTCCCGAGGCTATCTCTACCCTGGTGCCGGTATTTTCTGTGATCACCCTGCTTGTGTTTATCGGCATCATTATGGGAGGACAGACCCATGTATATCACTGGATAGATAAAAATGCGGTTGCCGGCGATAAGATACTTACCTGGAAAAGCGGGTTTCTTAATCCCACGTTCTTTTTTGTCTGGACGATCATTACATTGTTTGTCTGGTCTTATACCGGAGCAAAAATGCGTAAGCTCTCCCGCGAAGCAGATGATCAGCCGATGAGCGGGGAGCAGGCCCGTAAATATATATGGATCAACACAATATGGGCAGGGTTGTTTATCGTGTTTTTTGCGCTGACCGTAGGCTCTACTATTCCGTGGTTCTGGCTAATGAGCATTGATGCCCACTGGTATTCTACCATGTATAGCTGGTATACTTTTGGGAGCACATTCGTAGGCGGACTTGCATTGATCGCTTTATTTATCGTGTTTTTAAAGAATCATAAATATCTTGAATATACTACTGCCGAACACCTGCAGGATGTGGGTAAGTATATTTTTGCCTTCTCCATTTTCTGGACATATCTCTGGTTTGCCCAGTTTATGCTGATCTGGTATGGTAATATTCCCGAGGAAACTATCTATTTTAAAGTGCGTCTCCAGGGAGTATATAAGCCTATTTTCTGGATAAACTTCTGTGTGAATTTCATTGCACCGATCTTAATATTGATGACGAGAGGATCCAAGAGAAGTTATTCTATAATGACCTTTATGTCTGTGGCATTGATCCTCGGTCACTGGCTTGACTTTTACCAGATGGTAATGCCGGGAACATTGGGAGAACATTATAGCATAGGTTGGTTTGAATGGGGTACCTTAGCATTGTTTGTAGGAATAACCATGTTTTTCACAGGAAAGGCTTTGTCAAGATCTCCAATGGTACCCAAGTATCACCCTTACCTCAAGGAAAGCGTAATGCATCATACATAATTGGGATAAGGAAAAGGATATACAAGTAAATTATTAAAGTATAATTTTAATATAAGATGACCTGGACGGAATATTTTGTAGTCATAATAGTAGTGCTCATATTCATTGTGATTTTTCAGATCGCAAAGGCCAGCGAATATGTATCTGTGCTCAAAGGCGAAAAGAAAGCATTTGAACAAAATAACCGTATCAATGGATTTTTGATGCTGCTATTTTTGATATTGGGACTCAGTGCAGCCTGGTGGTGTAACAAATTATTATACAAGAAAACATTGCTTTGGGCTCCATCTGCATCTGATCATGGGGAGAATATTGACACCATGATGTGGATCACGCTTGCTATTACAGGCTTTGTATTTATTGTTACCCAGATACTGCTTTTCTGGTTTGCTTTCCGCTACCAGTCTTCTGAAAAAAGAAAAGCGCATTATTACCCGCACAACAACAAGCTGGAATTGCTGTGGACGGTTGTCCCTGCGATCGCGCTGACTGTGTTGGTATCATTTGGTCTGTACTACTGGTATCGTATAACAGGAGAAGCTCCCAAAGAAGCGATGGAAGTAGAAGTTACAGGACACCAGTTTGGATGGGAATATCGTTATCCAGGTAAGGACGGCGTATTGGGCCGGCAGCATTATAAGTTAATAGATCCCGCAAAGAGCAACCCGCTTGGGCAGGACTGGAATGATGTGGCTAACCGCGATGATCTCCATCCTTCAGAGCTTCATCTGGTGGTGAATAAGCCCGTAAGGCTGGTCATTCGTTCCCAGGATGTGATCCATGATGTAGGTTTGGCGCATTTCAGGCTGAAAATGGATGCTGTTCCCGGTACCCCCACTACCATGTGGTTTACTCCGAAGTATACTACGGAGCAAATGAAAAAGATCACAGGGAACGAAAACTTTGTGTATGAGATATCCTGCGATCAGATGTGCGGATCCGGGCATTACTCTATGAGAGGCGTAATTGTTGTGGAAACACAGGAGGAGTTTGATAAATGGATCACCTCGCAAAAGCCCCAGTACCTGGCAGCGCATCCTGACGGAGGAAGCACTCCGCTACCGGCTGCAGCCGATACATCAAAAGCAACAGGCATGATACAGGGAGCGGCGGAGGCGCCTGTGGCTGTGCATTAGCGGTCGTTAAAATTTTTAATCCGACCTGGTTTGCAGGTCAAAAAAATAGTTTGAGATGAGCAACGAAATTGTAATACAACACGGAGTCAGTGAACAGGAAGTTCATGAACATCATGAAGCACACCACCATCATGAGACTTTTATCACCAAGTATGTATTCAGCCAGGATCACAAAATGATCGCCAAACAGTTCCTTATAACGGGCATGATATGGGCAATCATCGGCGGATTGATGTCTGTATTATTCCGGCTTCAGTTGGGCTATCCCGACCTGCAGTTACCTTGGCTGGAAGATATCTTCGGGCATTGGGCCAAGGATGGCAAGATCACTCCCGAGTTTTATTATGCATTAGGTACCATGCACGGGACCATCCTGATATTTTTTGTGCTTACGGCGGGGCTGACAGGAACTTTTGCTAATTTCCTGATCCCCTTCCAGGTGGGAGCCAGGGATATGGCCTCTCCTTTTCTGAACATGCTTTCTTACTGGTTTTTCGTGGTTGCCAGTGTGATCCTGATGTCTTCTCTGTTTGTACAAACAGGACCTGCGGCAGGCGGGTGGACGGTATATCCTCCGTTGAGCGCGCTTGGCGATGCATCCCAGGGATCAAAGATTGGTATGGACCTCTGGCTGGTAAGCCTGGCATTGTTCGTCGTGTCTTCATTGTTAGGTGGATTGAACTATATATCTACCATTCTTAACATGCGTACCAAGGGTATGACGATGACCCGTATGCCTCTGACGGTTTGGGCGTTATTGTTTACAGCTATACTCGGGCTTCTCTCTTTCCCGGTATTGTTCTCAGGGTTCATTTTACTCCTGTTCGACAGGCACCTGGGCACCAGCTTCTACCTGTCTGATATCGTAATAAGCGGCACCAAGATACTCCCTAACGAAGGCGGAAGCCCCATTTTGTACCAGCATTTGTTCTGGTTCCTGGGACACCCGGAAGTATATATCATTATCCTGCCCACGTTCGGACTGGTATCGGAGGTAATGTCTATCAATGCACGCAAACCGATATTCGGATATATGGCCATGATCGCATCCATGTTTGCCATTGCGCTGCTGGCCTTTCTGGTATGGGCGCATCACATGTTTGTAACAGGTCTGAATCCCTTCCTCGGCTCGGTGTTTGTATTGCTGACTTTGTTGATAGCCGTGCCTTCAGCCATTAAAGTATTCAACTGGCTTACCACGCTGTGGCGGGGTAGTATACGGTTTACTCCCGGCATGCTTTTTAGCATTGGCTTTGTAAGCATGTTCATTTCAGGCGGGTTGACGGGTATTTTCCTGGGTAATTCAACACTGGATCTTCACCTGCATGATACTTATTTTGTGATAGCCCACTTTCATATCGTAATGGGTGTATCTGCATTCATGGGAATGTTTGCCGGTGTGTACCACTGGTTCCCTAAAATGTATGGACGATATATGAATAATACGCTTGGGTATATACATTTCTGGGTAACGCTGGTATGCGCTTACGTTATTTTCTGGCCTATGCACTACGAGGGCTTTGCCGGTATGCCGAGGCGTTATTACGACTATGCGGGATGGGAGTCGTTCAAGCAGTTTGTTGAGCTTAACAGGGTGATCAGCTTTGCAGCCATTTTATCTTTCCTGGTGCAGTTGCTGTTTGTGTTCAACTTTTTCTACTCTATTTTCAAAGGCAGAAAAGTAACATCAAAAAATCCATGGGGAGCAAATACTCTGGAATGGACAACACCTATTCGCCCGGGACATGGCAACTGGCCCGGTGAGATACCGGAAGTGCATCGCTGGGCTTATGATTATGGAAAAGACGGCAGGGATTTTGTTCCGCAGACGGAACCTGTAGGAAAAGACGAAACATCGCATTAAACACAAGGAAGCGGTGTGTATAAAGCACCGGTTTCTCTTTAAATAGAGTTTTTTGATAGTAATGGAGGAGACGCATGAAAAGCTGCAGCAATCCGCTTCATTTGCAGTTGTTGACAAGCTGAAAGACTACATGCTGCTGATAAAGTTTACGCTGAGTTTTACAGTGGTGTTTTCCTGTGTGATCAGCTATCTGATGGCGCCGGGCATTACTTTCAATCTCGTATCAGTTCTTTTATTATTTATAGGCGGACTGCTGATCACCGGTGCTGCAAATGCTATAAACCAGATAGCAGAAAAGGATACGGACGCTATGATGAAGCGAACAGCAAAGCGCCCGGTAGCTAATGGAAAGATGACCACTAATGAAGCGACTGCTTTTGCTGCTTTATCAGCAATTATCGGGATAGCTATCGTGGGGTATTGGTTCAATTGGCTTGCAGCAATGTTGGGAGCGCTGAGCTTGTTTATTTATGCTTTTGTATATACGCCGCTCAAAAAAATAAGCTCTGTATCTGTGCTGGTCGGCGCCGTTCCCGGTGCATTTCCCTGCCTTATCGGCTGGGTAGCGGGAACGGATGAGCTTAGTGCGGGAGGCTGGGCTTTATTTGCTATTCAGTTTCTCTGGCAATTCCCTCATTTCTGGGCTATTGCATGGGTTGCGCATAAAGACTATACAAGGGCAGGATTCAAGCTGATGCCATCCACTGCAGGGCCTACGAAATATTCCGCTATTCAGGCGGTGATATATTCGCTGCTGATGCTGCCGGTGGGAATAATTCCCTGGTTATTGCATATCAGCGGTATGGTGAGCCTGATCATCGTTTTGATCGCTAACCTTTTCATGCTGTGGCAGAGCATACGTTTATACAGGGAAATGAGCGTGCAGGCGGCGAGGAGGGTAATGTTCAGCTCTTATATTTATTTGCCTGTGGTATTGCTTAGTTTACTCGCTGATAAGATAGCGGGGGTTTGACAGGCACCAACGGCATTGTGATAACCTGAAATAAAGAAAATAATGAGTGAAGCGATGAGTGTGCAGCGTAAAAAAATTCATCCGTACAAGTTTAACCTGTGGTTAGGTCTGGCGGGTATAATAATGATGTTTGCCGGGCTGACCAGCGCTTATATAGTAAAGCGCAGCCAGCCGGGGTGGGAGAGTTTTAAGCTCCCGGGCATATTCCTGTATTCTACCATTGTGATATTGATAAGCAGTGTTACGGTGCAGATTGCTGTAAGAGCTTTCAGGGAGCGGGAAATGCCGAGGTATCGTTTGTTCTTTGCCATTACGGGTATACTTGGAGTGGTTTTCATGATCATGCAGGTTGTTGGGTTTTATACATTTCAGTCCCTCGGGATGAAAATGATAGGTATGGGATCCAATGCCGCTTATTCTTTTGTGCTGGCTATTGCAGGGTTGCATATTGTGCATGTGCTGGGCGGGGTGATTGCTCTCATTATTATTTTTTTCAAAGCATTCAGCAGCAAAAAACGTAATTATGATATTATCCCGGTAGAGATCGTGGCCACATACTGGCATTTTGTAGATATTTTGTGGGTGTACCTGTTTATATTTTTTAGTCTGTTACATTAAAAACTATTGAATAATTCTTTAATTAAATTTCAACTGCATGTCAACACACGTACCGGCCGGATATAAATGGTGGACGGGAGGGAAAAGCCCTTATAATGTCAGCTACGGAAAGCTTATGATGTGGCTCTTCCTGTTGAGTGATACTTTTACATTTGGCGCATTGCTGATCTCCTATGGTACTATAAGGGTGAGTCAGCCATATTGGCCGGATCCCAACCACGTGTATAATGCTTTCCCGCTTATGGGGCATGCCGACCTTCCACTTGCGTTTGTCAGCCTAATGACCTTCATATTGATCATGAGCTCGGTAACGATGGTATTGGCAGTGCATGAAGGACACAAGAGAAACAGGGCGGGGGTTGAAAAATGGCTGCTGTGGACTATCCTCGGAGGCTTTATGTTCCTTGGATGCCAGGCATGGGAGTGGACCCACCTTATTACGGGGAGCCATCCTGTTTTGATCGACGGAGTGGTGAAGGAGATCGGTACTACTATTTCCATGAATCCCTTCGGACCTGCTGTGCCGGGATTAATGCACGACGGGCACCAGGTAACTGTGCCCGGACCCATAGGTTTTGGCAGTTTCTTTTTTGGCATCACGGGGTTCCATGGCTTCCACGTTTTCAGTGGGGTAATGCTGAACATCCTGATGTATTTCTGGACAAGGGGCGGCCGTTTTGATCGCCTGGGACATTATGAGATGATTGAAAAAGTAGGGCTGTACTGGCACTTTGTGGATCTTGTCTGGGTATTTGTATTCCTTTGTTTTTATCTCATCTAACGCAAAACAAAATTATAATAAAAGTATTAGCATAATATGGAACATGAACATCAGCAAGCTATAGCTTCCTCCCCGGAGATCACATTCGCCCACGAGCCGGCTCCTAATACAAAACGGATATGGAAGACCTTCTGGATACTCCTGGTACTTACTATTGCGGAGCTTGCGCTTGGCTTGTCGCACTATATATTTCACATGGAAGGATGGCTACTGCTTTTTGTAAAAGGCGGAATGATCATTTTATCGTTATGCAAAGCCGTTTATATTGTTTCTATTTTCATGCATCTGGGTGATGAAATAAGAAATATGAAGCTTACTATATTGGTACCGCTGTTGTTATTTATATGGTTTGTTACCGCCTTCCTTTGGGATGGCGTGGCATGGAAAAATCTCCGTAATAAATTTGACAGGCCTTCTACCGAACAGGTGGCGCCGGCAGCGCACGATGCGCAAAAACCCGGCGGGCTGGATTGATAACATTAATACAGATCGTATTGCAAAAAGACCATCGTGTATAACGATGGTTTTTTTTGTGCTGCTGACGGGAAAATGTAAGCGGAGAGACATGAAAGGTGAGAATGTGAGACGTGAAAAGTGAGACGTGAGATACACAAGTGAACGATATGTTCACTATACGCTGGCGCCCCGCCCGAACAGCGTTCAACCGGGAGGTATTCACTTTTCTCATCTCACCGCTCACGAAAACATACAGCTATAATTTTGATTGACTTAACACCAAGTGTATAGCACCGGTAAAAATTAAATACAGGATTCTGATATTATCTATAAATTAGGCTATGGGAAAATCAAATGACAATAATACTTACGATGCCATTGTAGTGGGCTCGGGTATAAGCGGAGGCTGGGCAGCAAAAGAGCTCTGTGATAAAGGATTAAAAACACTGGTAATTGAAAGAGGGAGAAATGTAGAGCACCTGAAAGATTATCCTACCACCTTTAAAAATCCCTGGGATTTTCCGCACCGGGGCAGAAATACAATAGAAGTGCTTAAGGATAACCCTGTGGTGTCAAGATGTTATGCTTTTAATGAAACAGCCGCTCATTTTTTTCTGAAAGACAAAGATCAAACCTATACCCAGGAGCAACCGTTTGACTGGATCAGGGGTAACCAGGTGGGAGGCAAATCATTGTTGTGGGCAAGGCAGGTGCAGCGGTGGAGCAGGTTTGATTTTGAGGGCCCGGCGAGAGATGGGTTTGCAGTGCCATGGCCCTTCGGGTATGATGAGCTGGCGCCGTGGTATAGTTATGTGGAACGCTTTATCGGAGTAAGCGGTAATAAAGACGGGCTGGAAGTGCTGCCGGACGGAGAATTTTTACCGCCCTGGCAGTTTAATACATGCGAGACCAGTATAAGAGAAAGCATTGTAAGCCGCTACAAAAACAGGCATGTTGTAATTGGCCGGTGCGCTCATCTTACCCAACCGCAACAAGTTCATATTGAACAGGGGCGGGGGCAATGCCAGGCGCGTAGCCTGTGTGAAAGAGGTTGCCCGTATGGAGGCTATTTCAGTTCTAATTCATCTACTTTGCCCTGGGCAAAAAAAACAGGGAATCTCAGCCTGTTACCCGACAGTGTGGTGCATTCGGTGATATATGATGACAGGAAAGGTAAGGCTACAGGTGTGATGGTAATGGATATGCATACGAAGAAAATGACAGCGTATTATGCCGGAATTATTTTTGTAAATGCGTCAACGCTTAGTACCAATCATATCCTGCTTAATTCTGTTTCTGCAAGGTTTCCGCAGGGGCTGGGAAATGATAACGGGCTGTTAGGAAAATTCGTTGCCTTCCACAACTACCGGGGAAGCCTAACCGCAACTATGGAAGGCATGCTGGATGCTTACTATTTTGGCAGGAGGCCCTGTGCTGTTATGATGCCTAACTTCAGGAATGTATATAAGCAGGACAGCAATTTCCAGAGAGGGTATATGACATTTTACTCTGCCACCCGGCAGGGCTGGAGTCGCGCTGTTCCTGATGATATCGGACTAGGAGAAAGCCTGAAAGATACCTTAACAGGTGCAGGCGGGTGGAGTGTGTATATGATGATGCAGGGAGAGACCATACCTAAAGAAAGTAATCATGTACGGTTGAGCAAAGATAAAGTTGACGAGATGGGACTGCCCGAGCTTATCGTGTCGGTGGGCTATGATCACAATGATGAGCTGGTACTGAAGGATTTTTCGGAACAGGCTGCTGAAATGCTCGATGTCGCCGGCGCTAAAAATATTGCTTTTCACGACAGCAGGCAGGCTCCTGGCCTGGATATTCATGAAATGGGCGGCGTAAGGATGGGGCTGGATCCCAAAACTTCCCTGCTGAACGGGTGGAACCAACTGCATACCTGTAAAAATGTATTTGTAACTGATGGCGCCTGCATGACATCTACCGGCACACAAAACCCATCGCTCACTTTTATGGCGATCACGGCCAGGGCTGTTGACTACGGGGTTGAAGAGCTTAAGAAAGGAAATTTGTGATGGCTGCTGTATTGCTCCCAGTCCGGGCTTTTCATGAACGTCCTTTTTTTATACCTATTTTTACCGCCCCGGTATATTATTCATTGTATACCAGGTTTCTGTGCTCCATAACAACTCGCCGCTACTGCTCTTTATCGTTCCGCGGTTAAGGTGTAGGTATATTACATGATCGCTTTTCATGCCTTCCAGTTGCAGGAATAGTTTTTTCCCGTTTTCACGTACCTCTATACGAGTTACTGGGAGCTGCGCTTCGTCCATTTTAGGACCTCCGTAAGTGGCAGTAGGGAGGTACCACCATTGTTTGGCGGTTATATCTCGGGCCGTTATGGTAGCTGCAGACTGTACAGGCTTAGTAAATTCTATTTCCAGTCCGCCAGGCTCTGCCCAGCAAACGCCCGTCGGGGAAAAAATCCATAGCGGCTACTCGCGGCATGAACCCTGAAGGCCGGACCTGTTCCAGGGTAAAGGCCGGATGTACCGACTGCAGCGGGAACCTGTCGCCGGGAACTGTATCTTCTTTCATTGCCGCTGTTCCAGCCTGCGGTTTAACTGGCTTTGCCGTATGGGTATGCTGTTGTAGTTTTTTAACAGATGCCAGCGGTTGTAATTGCAAAATATATTCTACTATTTTAAACACCTCATGCATGGCCAGGTCAGGGTGAGGTGTCATAGGTACAGCACCCCAGTTGCCCGATCCGCCTTTAATTATCTTTAAAGCCAGTTGCTCCGGCGCTGCGGCAATACCGTTATATCGTTTTGCAATATCGTTTGGACTGAATATGCCGGACAGTTGGCGCGGGCTGCCGGTAAAAGAAGCGTTTTAGAAAATCTCATAAGATATATTTATTAACGGTACTGCCTTACTGTATTTGGCAATAATGGTTGCTGACGTCTCACATCTCACGTTTGACGTCTCACATATTCACTTTTTTTGCTTTTTGCCAGTTTGCGCCAGCCTGCCTAATGCCCAATAACGGGCAGAACGTTGAAGGGTGCCTGCCTGTCCGGCAGGCAGGCGACGCAATTGGGCTGCATAGTAGTACTGGCGACAGGCTCATAATATAAATATGAACAGGCAGATATCTTCCTTTTTATTTGCGCTCCCCGTTGACATAAGATAATTAGTATAATTACTATTAATGTTTCGTAGAATTACCTAAACGGATGAAGTTTATAAGTGTAAATATTTAGTTTAAATAAATGTTTATACATCAATAATAAAATCTTTCACTAAGTGTTTACTTGTATGCATGATTTTCTGAACCCTAAGTAAGCATTATGAAAACTTTTACTTTATCTCTTTTAATGACCGGCATTGTATCAGCCTCAGCTACAGGGCAAACAACCTACGTAGATAACGGTACCTCAACAACGTATACCCTTCAAACCGGCGACAGCCTGTATATAAAGCAGGGCACTTTTACGGGAAATATCAACGACTGGAATAACGGGGGAAAAGTGACAGTGGCAGGCGGCGCTACCTTTAAGCCTTCCGGTGTGAACGGGTACAGGAGCAAATACGTTATATACGGCACAGCTATTCTTCCTTCTTTGCAAACGGAAAAAGGATTTTCTCTTCAGAATTATGGGGTGATCACTGTAAATGGCGGCACCCAGATGAACGGCAGTGCACAGAATTGGTACAATTATGCCGGTGGTACTATTACGTTCAACAGCTCGGTTGCTTTGAATGTAAATGGCGGCAATATTAGTAATGATGGCGATATCATAATAAACGGGGAATTTAATATCAACTCCAGCTCAACAGTGACCAATACCAGGAACCTGACTATAAGCAGTAATTTCAACAGCAATGGCGGCACTATCACCAATTACAGTGATATAGCGGTGACCGGGGATTTTAAGTTCAACTCAAATTCAACGATAATCAATAAAAAGAGCCTGACTATTGGCGGTAGCTTTAGCAGCAGTAATGGCACGGTAACTAATGAAGGAATGTTCTATGCCAAGAAAACAATTACTTTCGGTGGGGGCACTGTTACCAATACCTGCCGCCTGGTAGCAGATGAGGGCATAACAATAAATAACAGCAGTACCAAGGTATACAACAATGGAATACTTTGGGCAACCAGCAGTAAAAATGCATCTTCTTTCACTAACAGCGGTACCATATACAGTTCAGACAATGGCGTGATAAAAACAGGCAGTTTTACAAACTATGGTAAGATCACCGGTAATGGTTTTATGTACATTACAGGAAAAAGCACCCTCGGCAGCAGTGCATCAGTCGGGCAAAGCGGAACAACTACCGATGTGCTGAAAATCTATACGGTCAACCGTACCAATACCAGCCAGGTATTTGATGATCAGTGGGGCACTGTATATGCCAATGCAAAGTATACCGTGATTGCCGCGCCGGATACAGTGGGCACCAGCAATTACTCCTGCTCTGTTCAATATGTGCAGTATGTGATACTGCCGGTGACATGGGATGATTTTACGGTAACGGTTTCAGCAGGCATACCTGTGGTAAACTGGTCGGTACGTTTTGATGAAGGAACAACTTTTTTAGTACAGAGGAGCTTTAACGGGAAGGACTTTTCCGCCGTTGCCAATATCCCGGCCGATATCAATCAAACAAACTACCGCTTTAATGATAATACGGTTGGAAGTGATGTTTCGGGAACAATTTATTATCGCATCTGCGCTGCAGAGCCCGACGGACAGTTGAAATACAGTGAGATCAGAACAATTACTTTAAACAGTACTGTTTCCCTGGCAACGCTCCGGGGACTTCCTAATCCCTTTACCGGGAATTTTACACTTGAATACCAGTCCGCGCAAAAAGGTACTGTCACTGTGAGGGTATTTGATGTTAACGGGCAGGTAAAACTGATGAAACAATTTGTGGTAAGCAGCGGGAAGAACGCAATGCTTGTTTCCGGTACCAGCGGATGGAAAAGCGGGATATATATGGTGCAGGTGCTGGCTGAAAACGGAGGAATAGCTGCGGGGAAAATAATAAAGCAGTGATGATAGCCACGGATGCACGAATGGATTTTAATGTATTTATTCGTGCATCCGCGGCTCTTCCCTTTTCCGAAAACCTTAGCTTTTTTCTCTCAGCACAACTTTTTGCCTTGTCACTTTTAAGTGGTATTCAGCGCCTGTTTTTAATGCATAATTTTCTTTGCCATGGCTTACGGGAAAATCAAAAGCTACCGGGAAGCTGTACTCATCTACCAGGTGATACACGATCTCGTATATAGTAGATCCGAAAGGTCGCGAGGTGTCTTTTGTATCAGTAAACCCTCCTACGATCAGGCCTTCAAGCTTATCAAGCTTCCCGTTCCTTTTTAGCTGGTACAACATGCGGTCTATATTATACAGGTATTCACCAACATCCTCTATAAAAAGTATCTTTCCTTTGGTATTGAGATCGGAGGAAGTGCCGCATATATGGGCAAGTAAAGAAAGATTGCCGCCAACAAGCTTACCGGTGGCTTCCCCTTTCCTGTTGTACGGGCCGGATGCAATGCTGTAATTATTTGCTGTGCCCTGCAATGCTTTTCTTAATGAGCCTACAAAAACATTTTTGCTTCCGCCATCGTTAAATGCTGCTGCCATAGGTGCATGCAGTGTGGCAATTTTATAATTCGAGAAAATATGGGCATGCAGTATGGTGATATCACTGAAGCCAATGATCCATTTCGGCTTTTTAATGAATTTTTTAAAATTGATCTGCTCAATAATACGCCCTACGCCATAACCGCCGCGCCCGCAAAGGATCGCATGAATATTGTCGTCATCCATCATTGTCTGCAGGTCGGCAAGCCTTTCTTCATCTGTGCCGGAAAAATAACTGCCGGATTCGCCTCCTACGGTCTTTCCTGCCTGTACATGGTAGCCCCATCTTTTTAACGTAGCAATACAGGTTGCTGCCTTCTTATACTCCATATATCCGGCAGGGCATGTAATACCGATGGTATCTCCTTTTTTGAGGTATGGGGGAATGGTGATCATTGTTTATTAGAGGTTTCAGGTTTCAGCTATGAGCGGTGAGCCATGAGCCATGAGCCGATAGCTCACTGCTCATAGCTCATAGCCGATAGCTCATATCTCTGCCAGTTCAACTTTATCTGCGGTTACGCTTAACCGGTGTAATACACCGCATTTCAGCGCAACATTATTTTTCTGATGGCCTACGGGAAAATCAAAGCAAACGGGGTAATCGTATTCTTTTACTTTTTCCCACACGATATCATAGAGTGTTCTTCCGAATTCATCGCCGGGATCATCGGGCTTTATTTTGAAGCCGCCTATGATGAGCCCTTTCAGGCGGGACAGCTTTCCTGTCCGCTTAAGATTCCAGAACATCCTGTCAATGCTGTAAAGATATTCGCCGGTATCTTCCACAAATAAAAACTTTCCCGCGGTTTTGATTTCCGACTTTGTCGCCTCAAGGGTTTCAAGTGTTTTAAGGTTGCCACCGGTGAGTGTTGCTTCGGCAATGCCTTTCCTGTTATGCTCATTGGCTGGTATACTATATTGCATCTTTACTCCCGTAAGAGCGTCCTTTATAGATAAGATAGAATCTATCTGCACCTGCTCAGCTTTTGCCCAGTCTTCCGGAAAGCTGTTGCACATTTTAGAATGTACGGTAGCTATATTATAATTGCTGTTGATATGGGAATGCAGCACTGTAATGTCGCTAAAGCCAATGATCCATTTGGGCTTTGCCTGGAATTTTGAGAAATTCAGCCTGTCAACGATCCTGACGGCGCCATAGCCGCCGCGTGCGCACATAATAGCTTTAATAGAAGCATCATCAAGCATTTGCTGTAGGTCCTCCGCCCTTTCAGCATCTGTGCCGCCAAAGCTGAAATCACGCTTGCCAATAGTATTGCCGATCTTTATTTTTAAGCCCCAGCTTTCGATCTGCCGTATTGCAGGCTGCAGCTCTTCCGCTGTGATATAACCCGCCGGCGAAGTAATACCGATGGTATCTCCCCGCCGGAGCGGAGGAGGAATGTTTGGAGCAGTGCCGGCATGATCTTTAAATGAAGATAAGGCAGCGCCGGCTGTAATAAGAGAACCAATAAAATGTTTTCTGTCCATCTGCGAATATACGAAAGGGCAGGGGGAATGGTGAATGAGACGTGAAACGTGAGAGGTCAAACGTGAAACGCCTGTAACTTGCAACCTGTCCCACCTTACCACTTACTCCCTAGCTTTTCTCCTTCAGTTCATCTACTATAAATCCCTGTACGCCTCCTCTTGAAGAAACGGTGCCTGTAACAGTGATCTTATCGCCTGCATGTTCTTTCAGCTTGGCATATTCTTCTTTTTTGCTGTGATTTTCCACAAGCAGGTACACCTTGCCGTCGCTGGTGAGCAGACCCATAGGTGATCCTCCTTTTATGCAGCCGGCAGCGCATTGTTTGTGTTTTTCACCATGCGCTCCGTTTGCCATATAGCAGGCCATGTCAAGCAGCTCGCCTGAAACTGTTTTGGCTGTTTCTTGTGCCATGGATTGAGACGCAAAAAAGCAAAAACCGACTGTAGCGATAACGGCAAGCGCCCGGAAATGCAATGATTGTTTTTTCATAAAAAACTTTTTAAATGAAGTATAATATGTGGATCATTCGTTTAGCAGGCAATAAATGTAAGGAATTTTATGGTAAAGTGTTCGGGGTATACACAAATTTTCGTAAAAGACCGGGAATTATTTATAATTTTAAATATGAAGCGTCATAAAATTTTCCTAGCGTCTTCTTCAGAACTTAAGGAAGACAGAGACAAGTTTGAAGTCTTTATATCCCGGAAAAATAAAGATCTCATAACTCAGGATATATTTATTGAGCTAGTAATGTGGGAAGATTTTATAGACGCAATGTCAAAAAGCCGTTTGCAGGATGAATATAACAAGGCGATAACAGAGTGCGATATATTTATTCTGCTGTTTTTTACCAAAGTAGGTAAGTATACTGAAGAAGAGTTTGAACACGCTTTTGCACATTTCAAAGTTAACAATCGCCCGCTTGTTTATACGTACTTCAAAGACGCGGCCATTAATACCGGGATGCTCGATGATAATGTCCTCTCCCTTCTCCAATTCAAGAAAAAGCTGGGTGATCTGGGACATTTTTATACGGAGTATAAAAATATTGATGAATTAAAATTTCATTTCGACCAGCAATTGGGCAAATTGGGTTTTTTCAAGTTTGATGTGCAAGCAAAAGGAAATGAAGCGCCCTCTGTTATTATAAAGGACAGCGAGAATGTGAATATAGGTTCTATTAATTCTGACGGCAATGTAATAATTGGGAACACCAATAGAAATTCTTAAAAATGAATATTGAGCACAGCCAGAATATAGTAACTGGAGATGTTAATGCAGCCGGAAACGTAATTGTTGGCAACGGCAATATTATCGTCAATTTAAAAGAGGCTGCCCAATACAAGGACTTGCAAAATAAGCTTGAAGACTTAAAGGGAAGGTTCAATAAAGCTCTGGCAAATTCAATTAAGTATCCCGATGATGAAGGATTTAAGGAGGAAATGTACACTGTTTCTACGGAGCAAAATAAAATTATTGAACAGATAGAAGCGCTAAAAAAAGCGGTGATTAAACTGGCGGAAGATTTTTCAGGAATTTCTGTTAACTCAGAAAGATTAAAAATAGCCAAAGCCTATTTTGAAAATGGAGAATTTGATAAAGCACGTGCTGTTCTGGATGCAGAAACAATGACAAATGAATTAAACGCCTTAAAGGAAGAACAAGAGCAGTTAAAGGGAAAATTGGCATTGAATCAGCAAAGTCTGAAGGAGAAAAGCAACGAATTTTTGATACTGGCGCGTTTGACTTCAATTGATTTTACAAAAACGGACAGGGTTGAAACTACGAGAAATTATTTTGAAAAATCTGTTTCCGCAAATGCCGGTACAGAAAATATACTTGCTTATATATATTTTTTAAAAGAAAACAACCAGTTCATTAAAGCTTATGATGTTCTTCCCCAATTAGAGATACTTCTACAACAGGAAGAGACTAAAAATAACCGGGCATATACAATCAATACAATAGATTTCTGGAACTTAAAGGGATTCTTGCTGGAACAACAGGATAAATACGCTGATGCTATCGGCAGCTACAAGGAAGCCCTGACGCTTTACAGAAATACTTCAGCAAAAATGGACGCTGGGTCTAAGATTTTGCTAATGAAAATTCTTAACAATATTGCTTCATTGCTTTTTAAAGTAAAGGAATATGATCTGGCACTTGAATTTACCGAAGAATGCGTTCAGGAATATAAAGCTGTTCTTAATCCTGGTATGGAATTAAAAGCGGAATATGGAAGGGCATTGCAGATTGCAGCAACGGTGAATGCTAAGATCTGGAAAATTTACCAGACCGGCAACAGTTTAAAAAGCAGGTTAGACGCAAGCAATTGCAACATCGAAAGTATCGCCCAATTCAAAGAAAGTATCAGCATATTCCGAGAGATCTGTGATAAGCACCCCGAGAAATACCTTGCAGCATATGTGGCTTGTTTGGTAGATGAGGCTAAATGGATAAGAGAGCAAAGCGATATGAATAAAGAAGGCGCTGCAGACATTGAAAAAACTTATGCTAAAGCAGTAGAGGTATGCGAAACCCATAGCAGGAATAACCCCGAACTTTTCTTCCCTGTTTTAGCTACCGTCAAAGTTCTGTTTGCCGGCTTTTTAAAAAGATGTTATAATGCCGTAAAGGAGTTGAAAAAAAATCCGGAGTTTTCGAAAGAAATAGGAGATGTAATAGATAATATGGCGAAATACATGGTGGACTTTGGCAAAGGAGCCTATGAAATTGCAGAAATATTGTATGAAAATCAAGGCAGGCCCTATTTGCCGATTTTAGCGGCGTGTCAAAGTAATCTGGGTTTTGCTTATCTGTCCTTAAACAATCAGCACACTGCTTTAGATTATTTGCTCAGCGCACAGAAAAGCTATGATACTTTAACGTCAGATACGCCATACATTTACCTGGAAGAATCCATTAAAACCACAGAAGCCATAGGCTATTTATACCTGGAACAAAAAAATATAGAAAGGGCGGAAAATGCTTTTCTAAAGCTTGATAATGACTTGTTGGTTTTGATTGCCAATAAACATCTGGAATATTTTAACGACATGGTTAGCAATCTGTACATTTTAAGCAACGTATTTAAAAATAATTTTCCTAATAGGGAAAAATCATTGCATTATGCAAATGAAGTACTTCAACAGATAGAAGTATTTGAGGGGGTTGCAGGAGAAAGATTTATACAAACCAAACAAAAAATTAATGAAATAATATCCTATTGGCAAAAAGAGAGAGGTTTTTTTGCGAAACTTAAACAAGCGTTTTCATAATACACTTAGCATTGCATTCCTCGGTAAAATCTCCTGTCTGTTCTGTAGCAATGATAATGATTAAAAGCCTTTATTCGTTGCGTAGGGTGCATTTCAAATTTTCGCACCATTTCTCCCCTCTCTGCTGCGCGGAGAGGGGATTGCAGGGGTGAGGGAAATATGTGCCGCGAAAATTTGAAATACACCCGTTGCGTAAGCTATTCTTGTAATGCAAAAAAGGGCAGCACTGGGCTAATTGCAGTCATCTCGTTGTATTGGATTACCTTTGCCTTCCTTTTTACAGATATGAAAGATTATAAGAGAATTTTGGTTACGGCAGCGTTGCCTTATGCCAATGGCCCGGTGCATATCGGGCACCTGGCAGGCTGTTATTTACCTGCAGATATATATGTGCGTTACCAGCGGGCGCAGCAGAGAGATATTCAGTTTGTGGGCGGCAGTGATGAACACGGGGTGCCTATCACTATAAGAGCAATGAAAGAAGGGGTAACGCCCCAGCAGATCGTAGACAAATACCACACGATCATAAAGCAGAGCTTTGCGGATATGGGTATTTCCTTTGATATTTATTCCCGCACTTCAAACCCTGTGCACCATCAGACTTCTGCCGATTTCTTTAGAAATCTGTATGATAAAGGACTGTTTGAGGAAAAAGAGACAGAGCAGTATTTTGATGAAAAAGCGAATGTTTTTCTTGCCGACAGGTATATTACGGGTACCTGCCCTGTTTGCGGGAATCCCAATGCATACGGCGACCAGTGTGAGAAATGCGGCAGCAGCCTTTCTCCTGAGCAGTTGATCAATCCGCACAGCACGCTCAGTGATGCCGTGCCGGTAAAAAGAAAGACCAAACACTGGTACTTCCCTCTGCAAAATTATGAGTCCTGGCTGAAGCAATGGGTACTGGAAGAGCATAAGGACTGGAAAAATAATGTATACGGGCAGTGCAAAAGCTGGCTGGATAACGGGCTGCAAAGCCGCGCCATGACCCGCGACAGCAACTGGGGTGTGAAAGTGCCGCTGCCTGATGCAGAAGGTAAAGTGCTGTATGTATGGTTTGATGCACCCATAGGCTATATCAGCGCTACAAAGGAGCTGACAGATAAATGGGCGGATTACTGGTGCAGGGAAGATACAAAGCTGGTACATTTTATAGGAAAGGATAATATTGTCTTTCACTGTATTATTTTCCCGGCCATGCTTAAGGCGCATGGAGATTTTGTATTGCCTGATAATGTGCCGGCAAATGAGTTCCTGAACATTGAAGGGGAAAAAGTGTCTACCAGCCGCAACTGGGCAGTGTGGGTGCACGAGTATGTAAAGGATTTTCCGGGTTGTGAAGATGTGCTACGTTATGTATTGTGTGCGAATGCTCCGGAAACCAAGGACAATGATTTTACCTGGAAAGATTTCCAGGACAGGAATAACAGCGAGCTGGTAGCCATATTCGGCAATTTTGTGAACCGTGCATTTGTGCTCATGCATAAACTGTGCGGGGGAAAAGTGCCGCCTTTGCATAGTGAGATCATTGATGAAAAAGACAGGCAGCTTATGGAAGATATTGCTGCAGCCAAAGCAAATGTTACCCGTAATATAGAAGAATACCGCTTCCGGGAGGCTTTGTTTGAAGTGATAGATCTTGCCCGCAAGGGTAACAAATACATGCAGGAAAAAGAGCCCTGGATAAAGGCAAAGCAGGTTAGTGAAGGAGGCACGGCAGGAGAGCTTGCGCAAAAAGAGATTGACAACTGCCTGCATCTCAGCCTCCAGCTTACGGCTAATCTTGCTATTCTTATCAATCCCTTTTTGCCATCTACAGCAAAAAAAATGCTGCACATGATGAAAGTGGTAGATAAGATGCTCGACTGGGAAAATGCAGGCAGCTTAAAGTTACTGAGCGTGGGTTATTCGCTCCGGGCGCCGGAGCTGCTGTTCAGGAAAATTGAAGATGCAGAGATAACGGCGCAGGTAGATAAGCTGAGGTCGAATACCATTAAGCCGGGAACGGCGAAAGAAAAAAAGCCGGAGATAGCGGTGGTAAGTCCTCTCAAACCGGAGATCGTATACGATGATTTTGCAAAGCTTGATTTAAGAGTAGCAACGATCACTGCCGCTGCAAAAGTTGAAAAAGCCGATAAGCTGTTAAAGCTGGAAGTGGACCTGGGCTTTGAAAAAAGAACTATCGTTTCAGGCATCGCCATGCATTTCAAACCGGAAGACATAGTGGGCAAACAGGTGGTGGTAGTGGCAAATTTAGCGCCGCGGAAAATGAGAGGCATAGAGAGCAACGGTATGATACTGATGGCGGAAGACAGCAGTGGTAAGCTTCATTTTATTAATCCCGAAGATATGATTGAGCCGGGAGCAGGGGTGAGCTAGGGATAGGCAGTCAACTTGTATTGTGTGTGCTTATCGTGTGAAGTGAGAAGTGAAATGTGAAAGTTCTCACGTCTCACGTTTCACTTCTCACCTCTGACGCAGAATAGCCCCGTAAGGTTGGCTTTATGATAAAACGCTTCACTCTATTCACCTACGGCGCCAGCGATATATTCACCGTTACTCCCGCCCTGGTATTCACTGTAGGCGCTGAAGATGATACATAGGGTATGCTCCTGCGTTGATCAAAATAGAATTTCAACTGTATCCTGTTGCTCAGCACATAATCTATCGTAGGGCTGATAGTAATTACTTTTTCACCGCTCGTTGCGAAAGCATTCTCCTGGTCGAGGCGGCTGTTGGCTGTGATATTATCCTGCAGTCCTAATACCAGACCGATCTTTACGTCGCTTTCCGATCGTTTGTTTGTTGAATCAGCGCTTCCCTTTTTCAGGAAACCAATATTGAACGGAAGAGAAAAGCCTCTTATGCGCCATGATGCATTCACATTTATTTCAGTGGAACGCATTTCAGTCAGCTGGTAGTCAATAAGGCTGAGGCTTAACGTCCGGCGTTTCTTATATTCAATGCCCCCTGAAAGCTGGTTGGTCAGGCTGAACTGCAGCCCGAGCAAGGGTGCAAATTGTTCCTCAATGGATATGTTCGGCACAAGGAAATAAGGGATGAAATTGTTGGATGCCGTATCAAGGAATGAAGGAAAGCCTAAATTCCACCTGTCCTGGAAGAGCAGGTTGGAATTGAAAGCGTTCATGCTTAACGTGGTAACATAGGCATGCTTAATTGAAAAGTTGCTGAATATTTTGTCGAGTGGCTTCACCCGCGATAATCCGTTATACTCAATGCTCCAGTTGGGTTTGGGAAGATAGCCTGAGAATGGATTGGAGCGTACATTTTCACCTTTGGTATTGAGCAGGGATATAGTATTGGGATCTTTGTTGGTATATGCTGCCACAAAAGACGGGATCAATACATCCTGCGCATACCGTGAATATCCCAGGTAGTACCCGTCAGCGCCTTTTACCTGGCTGTATGGATTCATCTTACCAAGCCTTTCCGATAAGATCGCCCTGTTGTCCTGGAATTGCCGGAAGGTAGCGCTTATTACATTCGGGTCTGCTTTTTTGAACATAGTCTGGAAGGCAATATAAGTTATGCTGAATCCTCCTCCTGCATAAGGGTTAAGGTGGCCAAAATCACCGTTGCCTAAAGTGTCTTTGAATAATTCACTATAGGTACGGTTAAATGTTTTGGACCAATTGAGGTCAATCCTGAAATCCCTGACAGGCTCCAGTTGGGTATTCAGTGTGAATTGTTGATCAAAGGTCTGCCTGACGAGGTTGTTTTGCAGGCTGTCTTTTGTTATCAGGCTCCTGGATGCTGCCCGGTCGAGCCACTGTGCTGTTGGCTGCTTACCCAGCATAAATCCTATACCCGGAGCGCCGCTGCTCCAGTCCTGCCCCAGCAGCTTGGTGCTATCCATATAGCCCGGGATAAAGGAGGTAGCGCCTTCGCTGTAAGTGAGGTTTACCCGTTTCACAGAAGTAATGATCTTACCTATAGCTTTTACAAACCCATTAAGCTCAGGCAGATCATTGGGATCTTTCTTTTTCTTATTAGTGGTATCAGAAGGATTGTTCTGCTTTCCGGGCGGGCGGGGCGGCTGGTTGGGAGCATTTCCGCCCTGTTGATCCAGGGCTCTCAGTATCCTGAGCTTACTGTACAGCCGGTTGAGGTCAAAATCTACGGTAGCTGATTTTGCATAGCTGTTTTGTATAGTGTTGCCGAGGTTGACGGCAAGCCTGGAAGCTCCGATCCAGTTGTAAGTGGTTTTGTAAGCCACGTTTGCATTTGTCCAGTCAATCAGGGGCAATTTGTTGGTGGGTATATTGTAGGTGAAATCTGCACGCTGGTTATACAGCACATTTCTCCCGCCCCTGAAGAAGTTTTTCCAAAGCGTGTCTTTTTTAGATCTGGTATCTATTCTTCCCGCTGGCTCATCTATTCTTGCATTGTTGAGCGCCTCAAAATCAAAATTCAGTGACCGGGTAATATCCCAGCGGTAATTATAATGCCTGTCGAAAGTGAAGAACTTATCATAGGTCTCCGGTATTTTATAAGGGCTGGGAGCTGTGCCCGGCACATATACTTCCCGCGCTCTCACCGCGCCGAATTGCCTGTTGGCATCGAAACGGATGCTTATAAGCGCCGGTGTAAGATTGACATTGAAATCTCTTACCATGTCAAACCAGGCAGACTTACTTTTGACCATGCTCTTGAAGGGCTCGATCCACTTCGGTTGACCGGTATAGTTATACCCGATGCCACCCTTGTATTTCTTTATCTCGTTGTTTTCTATCAGCGGATTATGAGATAGGACAGACGTATACGAATAGCTGAAATCCAGGTTAGATATGCTCCATAGTCGTTGCTTTTTCCCTTCGGGCAGCACTTTTCTTGCATTGGTGATCGTAACCGTTTTAATGGTGGTAATATCAACAGCCGCGTTACGGATGGAATCTTTATTGGCCCCGGCAGCATTCATCTTGTCTTTCAGCTTGATGTCTTTGTCGTAGGGGTCATATTCCGGGGTGCTTATCGTTTGCGATATCCCGGCGTAAAAAGGAATTTCAATGCCCGCGCTTTTGGGAAGAAGCTTGCCCAACTGCAGGTTGGCGGCAGCATCAAATTGTACATAATTATCCCTGGCGCGTTCATTCACTCTTTGCTCCAGCGTGCCAAACCCAACCGTGTGCATGTTGCCGGAAAAAGTAAGCGTACCTAAGTCGGCAAGGGTAAGGTCTACTCTTCCCACTGAGGCCCAGCCTCCCTTTTCATCAATTTGTGACAGTCTCAGCTCGTTTATCCATACTTCTGTGCATACCGGCGGACCTGTGCCGTCGCCCGGGTTTTCCACTCCTACAAGAAAACCCTGCACTTCTCCGAAATTCGGGCTTCCGATCACCGAGTATGTTCGCCCGTCAACCACTTTCCTGTAAATATTATTGGGATTGAACAACTGGGTGTTGCGCTCTGCTTTCAGCTCCTCCAGTACACTCAGGTCAAAGTCGAGGTTGTTGGCTTCCGGCCAGATATCCGTATCTACCGTAGTGCCGGCCGGCGTTATTTTCAGTGGTATTTTGATTTCGTAGAAATTACTGATATAGTCGCTGCCTATCCGTATTACTGCATTGATCTTTCCGTCTGTTAAAGCCGGTTGCCCCGTAACGCTTTCCGCATGAATGAACATGGAAAGCTTACGGTATTGGCGGATGTCAAGATTGGTGCTTTTAAAAACACTCCTTGCCTGCCCGCTGGGTAGGTTACAGATCTGCAGGCTCATTGCCTGCTCATTCTGCAAAATATTGATCCCCCCGTTGCTTAATGCCTGCACTCTCTCAATGCCGGGAGGGATGCGGTAGGGAACAGGCTGGCGGTTATCGTTTTCTTCTATATTAACTGCTCCCACGGTAAAGTTTACGGGGTCTGAAGCGCTGATAGGCTTATATACACCTGCGGTATCTAACTCATAACCGAATTTTCTCCATTGATTCCTGACGAGGTCTAATTTGGCAAAACGCAGCACAACAGAATCGTCAAAGCCGGTGAGGAACATCCTGATGAATTGAATAGATTTAAAATCAGGAATGTTGCCGATTTTTTTATCATAGCTGTTAACAGGTATTCTGAACTGGTACCATATCTGGTTTTCTTTTTGCCCGTTGGCCAGCGTTACACTCACTTCTTTCTTATCAACAATAAAGTTGCTGCCGATCTGCATTTCGGCTGCAGTCTTGGGCTTTATGTCCACACGGTACTGGAAATACTCTTCATTTTCGTTGAGTGTGTTATCCTTGTTCAGGTCTTCTGCATCGGGGTATAAAGTTGCGGCAGAAGAAAACTCGGAGCTGGCGGAAGATACCGGTGAATTGCCCTGTGGGCCATTGAAATTTTTATACCGTCCTAAAATGCCTGTATTGGCTTTATCATAGTCTGCATCACGATAGTACTTGAAATTATCGGCCGAGGGGTCGGCTGCTGCTGCCTGGTAGGCGGGTGAGCCTGCCCCGGTTTGTGCCTGTAGCGACTGAAGGTATTGTGCATGCTGTGTTTTCTCATCATCATCCGTCAGCCCGTCAAAGCCCACATCCTGGTAGGGGCGGTCTTCTGGAGCATTGCTGAAAGCCTGTGTAACCTGGATAGGATTTACCGGCACCTTTCCCCATAGCGAATTGTCTGTTTGGGCAGGGATCGTTGGGGTAGGAAGCCCGTTTTCATAGGAACGCTTGCCGTCCTTCAGGATATCTTCCGAAACATTTCCAAGATTGAAATACAATTGTCCTCCTGCAGAGCCCGGGTTTTTGATAAACGGGTCAAGCACCCAGAATTCGATAAACTCTACGTTGTTGGTTTCAAAGTCTGTCTGGTCTATTGAACGCATCATGCCACCCCAGCGCTTAGACGGGCTTGTGAGTTTACCCGATGGATCCACGCCGGTAGCATCATAGTTATAGGGCCCCCGGTCTTTGGGATAGTAAGCCAGGTCGAATGTTACAAGCTGGTTAAGCCCGTATTCGGGAGTACGCTCGGGAAAAATTTCTGACTGGGATACAGCGCGTACACGTGGGTCGGAAAGCTCTTCTACGTTATCCCTTAGCGGGTTGCTTGAGTTTTTTCTTTCCTGCAGCACGGGCTCAATATTGTACCAGGCGAGCTTAGCCCTGTTTTTTCCATAGTCAAGATTATTGTAGAGCCCTGCTTCGGGGAAGAGGATATTATCATTTTTATCAGTGGCTCCGAGCGGCGTGCTGGCAAGCGCCCAGCTGATGAGCGGAAACCGGAGGTCAATGCTTGCACGCGTTCCCTCAAAGTCGTCGATATACACCAGGCCTGCGCTCCCTTTGCCAATCTGGGGCGCATGCCCGGGGATCATGCGGGCGCCCTCTCCAAAGGCGGTAATGCTTGAGGCGCCGTTAGGGGTATAAAATGGCAGGCGATCCAGCAACCTGTTCAGCCGGGGGATCTCGTTGTGATAGCTGAAGTCGGCTCCTATCATGGTATTGCGGATCGGATCCTCTCCATAGCCCATTTTAGTGAAATAAGGTCTCTCGCTCAACCGCACCGCTGTCGCCCCGATAGTCAGATTTTTATTGGCCAGATAATCCAGCCTTAGTCCCATATAGTTCCTTTGCTGCAGCCCGAATGCAGCCTGGTTCTCAAACTGTACATCCACGGGAATGCCTGAGCTCAATATTGCCTGGTTAATGATGCGCACGGTACCTGATACGTAATTTATATCGTAATCCACGCCTTCCTGTAAGGTCCTGCCGCCGGCTGTTACTGTTACGGAGCCCTGCGGCACGTTGAATGCATTCAGCGATATTTCGGACTGACCTCCGCTGGATGCCTTGGCTGATCCCTTTATCACGAACCTGTCGAGGTTGGCATAAGTCTGGGCAATCGCTTTTATGGTATCGTATAATGGCAGATACAAATATTTTTGCTGTAACGCAGGGTCAGAGAAGGCTGGCGCCAGGTCGCGCCCGAAAGGCTCCAGTACAGGGAAGATGATCTGGGCCTTGTAAGGCAGTACCGTATAACCTTCCACAAAGTCAAATACTCCATCGGGTTGCGGATCATTTTGATTGTTCAGCCGGTCCAGGTTCAGCAGGGTCAATAACGGGACACCCGCCTGGTCGCCTTCCGGCAGGTATCTTTTTTCCCCTCCTCCCGGTTCATTGTACAGCACATTTAATTGAAAATCGGTCTTGTCGAGTGCGGAGAGATATTCGCCATTGCTGCTCTTGAGCGTATAGATGTTCTTCATCATCAGCTTCCATATAGGCAACTGTGTACGCGCGGAGGTAGCTTTCAGCAATTTCAGGAACAATACCTTCTGTACGCCGGAGCTGGAATCTACCGGCACATCCTGCGAAAACTCCCCTACCTGGTACACCCTTCCATTATAAGAGTACTGGAAAGCCACCGCCAGCACTTCATTGGCCTGCAGCGGGGTGTTCAGGGAAAGAAAACCGATCTGGGGGTTATAGGTATACTGGTTGGAATCGAGCTTGTGGGCAAATGTTTTTTCAAAATCCTGCACCTGCCGGAGCCCCATGCCCGTGAGGTTGCCTACCACAAGGGAGGGATTCCTGTTGCTGCCATTGCTTACCACCTGGCGGTAAAGATTATTGGCATCGTTGCGGGGCAGATCCAGGTCATTGCCGGAACCACCCCATGCGCCATAAGGGTGAGGCTCGCCTATGTCCATCAGTCCAACCACATCTCTTGTATCGGTGGTAATACCCGTACCCGTCCTGTTGGTTACCCATACTTCAAGCCGCATCACCTGTACCTGCGATGACACTACCGGTATTGTTTTCATCGCGTCATTATACTTCCTGTTGAAATACTGGGCCAATAGAAAGTTCCGGTTCTCATCATAATCATCTGCTTTCACTGCTATCTGCATGGTGGCTGCACCTCCCTGCAGCGCCCTGGATTGCCGCTGTGATTTTTGCGTGGCAAATACACCTGTGACCCAGAGCTTACCAAACTGCATCTGGGTTTTTATCCCAAACAAGGACTGGGCGCCCGGAATGAGCGAACCCTTAGAAGCGAAGCTGGTATTGCCGAGCTCTATTTTTTTTATGATCTCATCGGTTTTGCCTGTGTATTCGAGTTTTAACTGGTTTTGAAAATCAAAAGTGGACTGGGTATTGTAGGAGATCGGGAGCTTTACCTTATCTCCAATGTTGGCTATGACATTGAGGTTGGCAGCCATGTCAAAATCAAAGCCGCCGTTTTTTCTTGCCCGTTCAGGAAGGGTAGGGTTTTTTACATTCTGTCCCTGGTAGCCTGCTGTGATGCCCACTGTTCCCTGTGGCCGGATATCAACTTTCCCATTCCCGAAAAGCCTGTTGAACAGGTCATCAGTAGCTTTGAGATCGGGTTTCAGCAGGCTCCGGTTCATGAGGCTTATGGTATTTGCCCGCTGGCGGAAATATTCATTCTCCTGTTTTCTCGCCTGTATCCTGTTAAATTCTTCGAAAGTGAGCTCCGTGGGCTTACGGTAATATTTGTCCCCTATTTTTTCAATGATATAGTACTTCTTTTCTTTGGGGTCGTAGATGATGGAATCTTGGATATTGGACGGATCGTTCAGGTCAAACCCCCTGACGGCATCATTACTGATCTTATCCACTCTCCGGTCTGTGATAGGATATTTCAGAGAATCCTGTAAGGTAAGCGTATCTCCCTTACTGCCCGGAATGGTATCTTTTACCTGCAAAGGGGCATTGGCAGATACAGGCGCAGCACCTGCATCAAAGCAGCAAAGCCATATAACCGCAATATATATGGTTATGCGAAGGATATTCGAATAAGATAAAGCCAATTTTCCCTTGTTGTTTAATGGGTAGATTTCTTCTCAAATAAGCTGAAGTGCCTTTTTAATTAAAATTTCCAGATTTTCAGTAGAGGGATCGGATGATAATGCTTTTTTAATAGCAGACTCAGCCATATTCCGTGCAATGCCGAGTGCTACTAACGCATTTAACGCATCCTGCTGCAAAGTATTGTTTATGAGTGCAGAACTATTGGTTGGGGTGATATTTTTGCTGATCTTATCTCTCAGTTCAAGCACTATTCTTTCCGCCGTTTTTTTACCGATACCTTTAATTTTTTCCAGGGTAAGTGTATCTCCCGTTATGATCGCCTGTGAAAGCTCTTCCGGTTGCAGGGCAGACAGCATCATACGGGCGGTGGATGTGCCCACACCATTTACACTGATGAGCTGCACAAAGATATTTTTTTCGGACAAATCAAAAAAACCGTACAATGTATGAGCGTCTTCTTTTATATGAAGCCATGTATGCAGGGATCCCCTGTCCAGTTGCTGGATCTTTGAATAGGTATTCAGGCTGATCTGCACCTCATAGCCCACGCCGTTCACGTCTACGTGCACCACTGAAGGGGCTTTATACACAAACTTACCTGTTACAAAAGCTATCATCTTAATGGTAAAGTTGGCAAAGATAATGGATTGTGTTTGTAGAAATCCGATACCGGAAGTTTTGATTTATCATGATAATTGTATTTTCGTGCCCAATTTCGAAACAGAGATATACATGAGCTCAAAAATAAGCGCTGCTATTACTGCCATCGGAGGCTATGTGCCGGACTATGTGCTGACCAACGCCGAACTGGAAAAGCTGGTAGACACCAATGATGAATGGATCAGAACAAGAACGGGCATTTCAGAACGACGGCTGTTGAAGGGGGCAGGGCTTGGAACTTCTGATATGGTAGTGCCCGCTATTGAGCGACTGCTTGAAAAAAGAGGTATCGGGGCTGAGGAAATAGATTGTATCATAGTAGGAACAGTAACACCCGATATGGTGTTCCCTTCTACTGCAAATATCGTTTGTCATAAGCTTGGCGCTGTAAATGCCTGGGGGTTTGATCTTGCCGCTGCCTGCAGCGGTTTTTTATATTCCCTTACTACAGGTGCATCGCTCATAGAAAGCGGCAGGTACAAAAAGGTTATTGTGGCGGGAGCAGACAAAATGAGTGCTATTGTGGATTACAGCGACAGAACAACCTGTATCATTTTTGGAGATGGCGCCGGTGCTGTGCTCCTTGAGCCCAACACCGAGGGATACGGTGTTCTGGACAGCATACTAAGAAGCGACGGCGCAGGCGGGCACCATTTGCACATGAAAGCGGGCGGTTCCTTAAAGCCTGCAAGCATTGAGTCGGTAACCAATAAAGAACATTTTATTTACCAGGAAGGACAGGCTGTATTCAAGCATGCTGTAAGAGATATGGCTGACGTAAGCTTCGAATTGATACAACGAAATAATTTAGGTGCGGATGATATAGCCTGGCTGGTACCTCACCAGGCCAACAAGCGCATTATTGACGCTACAGCTAACCGCATGGGGTTGCCTGCCGAAAAGGTGATGCTCAATATTCAGAAATATGGGAATACCACAGCCGGGACTATTCCGCTTTGTCTCTGGGACTGGGAAGATAAACTGAAGAAGGGCGACTACCTCGTACTGGCTGCGTTTGGCGGAGGGTTTACCTGGGGCGCCACGCTCATCAGGTGGGGGTGTTAGCTTTATGTCAACAATGGTTTATGGTGTTTCTTTGTGAGAAGTGAGAGGATAGAGGTGAGATACTCACATTGATCATTTCACGTTTCACATTTGTTGTTTCACGTCTGTCGTTTCACGTTTGACAATCTTAAGCTTCAGGCTCAAAGCTGTTCCTGATCTTCCCCATGAGGTCTATTTCTATAATTTTTTGCGAAAGCAGGATCATATTTTTGAAAGACGCTCCCCGTGAGATGCCGTGACCAATGATCACCGGTTTGTTTACGCCCAATACCGGCACACCGCCATACTGTTCAAATTCAAACCTGTCGAAATAGCTGTCCCGGATATTACGCCTTTTGGTAATGTCATAAATGCTTTCCGCCATTTTTAGTATTACATTTCCTGTAAATCCTTCGCACACTATTACATCTGCTTTATCAAGAAAAACATCCCGGCCTTCTACATTGCCTGTAAAATTGATAAGCTTGTTTTCCTTAAGCAGGGGATAGGCTGCCTGTGCCAGTATATTGCCTTTACCTTCTTCTTCCCCTATATTCAGCAGGGCTACTTTAGGATTGTCAATATTCCATACATGCTGTACAAATAAGGACCCCAGTATGGAAAACTGGACCAGGTTTTCGGGCTTGCAGTCTGCATTTATCCCTGCATCCAGCAATAAGCCGAGCTTACCATTTTCCCTTGGCATATATGCGCCGATGGTGGGGCGGCTCACGCCTTCAACCGGCTTAATGCTGTACAGCGCACCTACCAGCATAGCGCCGGTATTGCCTGCACTGATAAAAGCATCTGCCTTGCCTGAAGCCAGCAGGTGAAATCCGACAGCGATGGAAGACTGCTGTTTTTCTTTCAGCGCTTTGGTAGGATGCTCATGCATGTCTATGACCTGGGGAGCGTGTATTACGGAATAGTGCTTTATTTGGGAAAGATGCTGCTGCACCAACGGGGATAACTTCTGTTCGTCGCCGATCAATAGGAGGTGTGCAGGCGCCGTATTGCCTGAAAAATATTCTTTCACACCAAGAACGGCTTCCTCGGGGGCATAATCGCCGCCCATCATATCTAAAGCGATATTCATAAGCAAATTTGGGGAAAATCTGAAAAATACAAATCCCAAGTCCAAATAAAAATTATTTATTCAGAATTGGGAAACGCATTTATAGGAAAACAAAGCTATTTGATGGGAGATTTCTCCGCTACTACCTTTCCTTTGTAATACAACTTTCCTTCACTTACATGTGCGCGGTGGCGAACGTGTGTTTCACCGGTAACACTGTCTTTGCTTAACGTCACGGTCTCAGCTACATAGTGGGTCCTTCTTTTCGCACCGCGCTGCTGAGAGTGTCTGCGTTTTGGATTTGGCATAACACTAAATTTTAATTGTTTCTGAATTTATCCAATCCTTTCCAGATCGGGTTATCACTTTCCGGATCCCTGTTAGTCAGCTTCTTTAGCATTTCCAGCGCTTCCTGGTTGCAGCCCGAACTGCCGTCGGGATTATTTGCACAGGTATGTTGCAGTGGTATGCTCAGATTTATGAATTCGTAGATCCAGCTTTTTACGTTAATATGGCTTTCTGTCCTTGAGATATAGTACACATCGGGATCCTCTTCTTCCGCATTCATCTCGTCCGGGTCATTTACCATCTTTACCAGCACCTCAAAATCATCCCAGAGATTTGTTTGCAGCGGGTTGCCGCATATATCACACTGCAACTGCACAGCACCGCCTATCTCAAACTTAAGCATCAGGAAAGACGACTTTTTATCAAGGATCAGCTTCACCGTCACATGGGCATTTTTAAAGTCCTGCTGTGGCTGGATTTCCTCAAAAAAACTGTCATCTATCTCGTACACAAACTCATGTTCGCCCGGCTTAAGCCCAACAAAAGCAATCTCATATTCATGCCGGTTTGCCATGCTTTTTGTTTTAAAGGCTTGCAAAGGTAAGAGAATTTGGGAGAAAAGACGAATAATAATGGTAAGATTGGGCGCCTTTTAATTTTTCGCTCCCATACATAACTTTCCGGCACACGGAGACATGTGCCTGGGCGACCGCCCTGGTAGGAGTCTTCCTTACCAGCACCAAAATTGGAATACATTCGGAGCAAAAGCAAAATTCAGGCAAAGTTTGTACCGGCTTGTTGTAGTTTTGCGCTCCATTTAAAAATTTTAGCCATGCGGTTCTGGAAGTCTTTTTTACCTGTAGTTTTCCTGTTTGCCGGACTCAGCCTGGCGATCTTTTTTTTACGTGGCTTCCTGGTATCCTCCGGGCTGGATATCAAAGTATTGTTGTGGGGAAATGTTTTTCTTTTTGTGCTCAGCCTTATTTCTTTCCTTATCCAGCAAAAAGGTAATAATCCTGCCGCTCCGCAACTGTTTGTACGGTATTTTTATATTGCATTTATTGCAAAGTTTTTGCTGGTAGCCATAGTGGTGTTACTGTATTCCGCTTTTGCGGGGAGGGTAAATAAAGTTTCCGTGATGATCTGTATGGCGCTGTATCTTTTATATATGTTTATTGAAATACAGGCAGCAATAAAAAGCGGTAAGAAAAATGGGTAAAAAAGAAGCTCCTCTTACGGCACTGTCTGCTTTTGTGCCAAAAGGAGCTGTAGAGATGGTAATGCAATATCTTGTTAAATACAAGGTGCATCTTACTATTACAAGGGAAAGGAAAAGTATACTGGGCGACTACCGTTTTGCAGTAAATGGTAAAAATCACCGCATCAGTGTTAACGGCAACCTTAACGAGTTTGCTTTCCTGATCACGCTGCTGCATGAATTAGCCCACCTGGTTGCTTTTTTGCGTTACGGAAATACAATCGCTTCTCATGGAAAGGAATGGAAACATGTATATGGTGAAATCCTTCACGAGTTTTTGGCGCTCGGTATTTTTCCGCCTGATATAGCCCGGGAAGTGAGCTCAACACTGCGCAATCCTGCGGCCGGCAGTTGTGCGGAAGACGGCTTATTGAGGGCATTGCGCAGGTACGACAGTAAGGATGGCAATAAAAAGCTGGTAGAGGAAATAGCAGAAGGCCAGCTGTTTCAAACGGAAGACGGCCGGATCTTTAAAAGAGGGAGCCAGTTGCGCAAAAGAATAAGATGTCTTGAAGCAAAAACCGGTAGGATCTACCTGTTCAGCCCCGTATACGAGGTTCAGCCGGTGTAATGGTTGGTTTACTGTTTTTGCAATACAACAGTATATGTACCAGGTAACGGTATATCTGTCATTTCATAAGAAACCTTGAGAGTAGTGCTGTTAACGTCTATGAGTGTAAATACCAACGGATCGCCTCCACCATTGGGAGTGAATGTAAGTTTTGAATCATTTTCTGTAAGCGTCCAGGAGCCGCTCCCGGCTGAAGAAGGATCGCACACAACTGTGCCTTCGTCTATGGTATAAGTACCGTTCGCGGCTATAGTGAAGATGTTATCCTTTAAACATTTGATTTGAGCTATGTCCAAGCCTATCACACTTATGTTATTGGGCGCCAGCACGTCCAATACCGTCCATTTGTTGACAAGCAGCTCTTTTTTAGTAGGCTCGGGGTCTTCTTTTGGCTCTTTCTGGCAGGATGTTAAGCATGTAGCTATCCCCAGAAAAAGTATAATAGTCAATTTTCCCCAATGGTTCATCGTGTGGCTCATACGATCATTTTTAGAATAAAAGCCGCAGAAGGGCTTTTAAAGTTTATGGCAAAAATAAGCAGTTGATTTAACTCAACATAGCTATTGTTGCATAAAGAATAAAATAGCCGACTGCTACAAAGGCAAGGAAAAATTTATCTGCATTTTTCATTGAAGAGGAAATTAGTCCGGAGAGAACGGAATATCAGGCAGGATGTTGTGCTGCGGAAGAAAAATACTACTGTTAGGTTAAACGTGAAACGGCAGACCTGCCGGCGATAAATGTGAAATGCTCACATTTATCGTCTCACTTCTCACAGGAAATATGACATATTATTGTTTAACACAACACTATATTGCTATTACCTTATCAGCGTGGTTGTGCCTTTCATGTCGAAGACACGCCGGGTATCCTTATGAATATAATGAAGCGTCCACACAAAAGTACCCGGCTGCTGCATTTTCCCGTTAAAGATGCCATCCCACCTGGTAAACCGGTCCCTTGCTTCAAACACCTTCTGCCCGTATAAATTATACACCCTGAAGACCAGGTCTTCTGCTTTATAGGCGTTGAGCGGATAGAGATAATCGTTGAGATTGTCGCCATTAGGGGTGAACGCGGTGGGAATGGCAATATAGCAGCTGCTTACTGCCTTTATGGTATGACTGCTTTGAGAGGTACAGCCAATGCTGTCTGTTATTTCAAGCTTTATGGTATACTCCTGGTCGGTGAAAGGAGCCGGATATTGCTGGGGCGCCGGAATTTGAGAAAGGCTGCGTGCGCCGTTGCCAAAGTCCCATACCCAGCTCGCAATTTTACCGATGCTGGCATCTTTATATAGTACTGTATCGTTGGGACAGACAAATTCAGGGGCCTTAAAATCAGCCTTCAATGTATTGTCGAGCAGGATCAATGCAGTGGATGTATCAGCGCATACGCCGTTGGATACGATCAGTGAGGTTGTTCTTTTTCCGAATATGCTGTATATTTTTTCTGTATACCGGGCATTGGTAGAGCTGTTGTCATCAAAAGTCCAGGTCCATTGGCTGATATCATTTCCCCCGGGATGAGTATACCGTACGGTATCAAAACTGCACCCCCACAGTATATCATACTCAAATGCGGCAGAAACAGTATCTGCCGTTGCAAAGCTCAGTTGCGATCCCGCAGGTGTTTCCTCGCCACATTCGTCAATAACAGTATTGCCATCATTTCCCCTTTGCAGTGTAATGGTATAGCTGCCTTTTTGAACGGCAGGCTGGTTGAGTGTAACATAAATGACGCTGCTTAAACCGTCGGAAGAACAGTCGCCGTGTGCGCCGGAAACTGCAATGCCGGGGTTGCCGTTCACAACAAAATCACTGCCATCCGGTGATATGGAGTTGCAGCGCATGGGTTTCTGAAATACCAGCTCTAATACCGACGGGGCGCACCCGACTGCCGAGATGCTGTCCATAGGAGTGGGCGCTACAGGCATCACGGTAAAATCAACTTTGTCTTCTTCGGGGATGCCGCGGTCACAATAATCGAGGATAGTATTACCATCCGTTCCTTTTTGTACGATCAATGAGTAAGTGCCGGGGGGAAGCGGATTGCTCAGCATAACCGTAAGAGAGTCCAGGTCAAAAGCAGTGGAACAGGCTGCAGATGCGGCGCCGATTACAGTAGCCAGGGGCGTGGCTAAGCGAAAATCGCTTCCGTTGGCGGCGATCGTGCTGCATCGCATTTTCTTGTTTAGCTTCAATATGATTTTTGAGCCGTCGCAATAAGCCCTCGCATTGTCCATTGCAGGCTCTTTGGGATCTGTAATATTGGCTGTGCCACCCCCAAAGCTGAGCGTATAGCCGCTCTGATTGGATGTGGTAAAATGACTTACAAGCAGGAGATACTGATGGCCGGCAATCAGTTGGGGCATTTTACTTTTATTAGGGTAGCTATACCCTGAGCAGTTGGTTACTGCACTGGCAGAAGCCGCAGTGCCTGTAGCTCCGGGTACTGCTGACCAGTTGCTGGTAACATACAGGGATGTATTTGAATATACGTCTTCAGGAGCATGCCCTGTTATGTCAAACAACTGCCAGTCGTAATCGTCAGAAGTGGTGATGGGGGTGATAGTGAGACCTAAGGTGCCTGAAGTAAAACAGGTAAACTTATACCAGTATGGGTTCAGATCCCCATATGCTGCTCCGTCATTACATCCCGGTACCGGTATCCGGCGGCCTCCGCAGGCAGGAACCGTCTGCTGTTTAAAATCAGATGTGCCGCAAACGGGAAAAGCTGTACCCGGCGTTTGCCCCAAAGTGCTGCAATTTTGTGCATAGGCAGAGGAGAAAAACCAGACGCTTACCAAAAAACTTAAGACACGCTTACCTGCCATTATAAATTGCTCAGATTAATTATTAGGTGTACAGTTTGATCGCTTCAGCAACTAAACGTTGAGAACAATAGGTTTCGGAACGTTGCACTCCCTTTGGTAATTACGAAAATAAATCAACGCCGGTTGAGTGAATAGCAAAATTAGCCGCATTTACTTTTATTGTGCGGTGAAAGAAAGATAGCTAATTTAATTTGTATGTTAGATACGACTTTGTATTTTTATCCGTTTAGCAACAATCTGCTACATAAGAAGTATACTAAAATATTCAAACAGCATCTAATAATGATCAACGGACAAAGAATACACGGACTGGATACTTTGAGGGCAGTGGCAATGTTGTTAGGAGTATTGTTGCACGCTGCAAGCGGGTACAGGGTAGAAAAAGTGGATTACTGGATCCATGATGATCAGTTTAATAGTATAGTATTTGACTTTTTTTATTTTTTTATTCATTCGTTCAGAATGCCGTTGTTTTTTTTGATTGCCGGTTTCTTTAGCCGGTTCCTTTATTTCAGGTCGGGAGAGCGGGCATTTGTCAGAAACCGTTGGAAAAGAGTAGGAATACCTTTTTTTATAGGGCTGGTCACCATTGTCCCGCTGAGCATGTTACCTTTTAATTTTTATATCTTTTTTTATAAGCAGCATCTTTCCTGGGATGTTGCAGTAAGTAAAAGCCTGCGGCAGTTGTTTGCCAGGAACGGAACTGCTCATTTATGGTTCCTGTATGATTTATTGATGTTCTATACCGGCGTTGTTGTGATCATGAGGTTGAGGAATATTTCATTTATTAATAAACTGTTCAGTGCTGTGTCAGGTGTATGGGATAAGCTAAACCTGAACAAAGGCTATTGGATACTTATATTCAGCCTGCCCATGTGGATCATATTACTGAATGACCATCTTCTTTTGGTTCGGTCGGATACAGAGCTTATTCCCAGTCATTTTTCGTTTATATTTTTTTACGGGTATATTTTTTTCATCGGATGGTTATTCCAGAAAAGAATGGATATACTTAATATATTGGTCCAAAGATCCACTCCCCTGCTGCTGTCCGGTATATTAATTTGCATCGGTTTGTTTTATGTAAAAGAAAGGATAGATTGGGAAAGCAATAAATGGTGGTATTATTCCTGTAAATTAGCAGCAGCCTTACAGGTGGCGCTTTTGGTAGGCGGAGCAATGGGTTTTTTTCTTCGGGTTTTTAAAAATGAAAGTAAGCTCTGGCGCTATTTATCCGATGCTTCCTATTGGGTTTATCTGGTGCACATGGGAATAGTGGTTTCTATGGAGATCCTGTTTTTTAATACCCCGGTCCCGGGTATCCTGAGGTTCTTATTGTCTTTAACAGTTGCTGTTACCATTTCTTTTCTTACATATCACTTGTTTGTGAGATACACTATTATAGGAACGACTTTGAATGGTGTCAGGAAAAGATAAATTACGCTTATGAGGTTTTATATGCCTAATAGAGTGGCTGTTCGTTCTGTTGATAAATAGTATATTCGTTTTATTAATACCGTTGTTTTTTTTACACTTTTAAGTGGTTTACAGCTATGGAGAAGTATGACCTTATAATAGTGGGCACAGGTTTTGGCGCAAGTTTTTTTTTAAAAAAATATCTTGAAAAATCCTTGCCTGCCAGGAAAGTGCTTGTGCTTGAGAGAGGGATCCTGTTCCCCCATTCAGAAAGGCTTAAGGAAAGAAGACGGGAAAAGCTTGCTGAGGAATATCTAAAGGCCGGGAGCTATTCAGGAACGTATGAATATGATAACTCTAATAAGAGCTGGGTTTTTGAACCTAATTTTGGAGGAAGTTCGAATTGCTGGACAGGTTGTACGCCAAGGTTTCTTCCCAATGATTTCAGGATGAAATCTTTGTATGGTGTTGGGCAGGATTGGCCGCTTGGTTATAGTGAAATAGCTCCTTATTATGATGAAGTGGAAGAAATTATGATGATCGGAGGACCGGCTGTAACTCCCTTTCCCCGGGATAAGCCCTATCCTCTTCCTCCCCAGAAATTGTCTTCTGTTGATAAATTATTGGCAAAGCGTTACAACGAATTGTACATTAGCCAGCCTACAGCGCGGGCTACTGTCGCGGTAGGTAACAGAAATGGATGCTGTACGAGCGCTGTATGTGAATTATGCCCTGTTGACAGTAAGTTTACTATTGAAAATACGCTTTCTTCGATCTATAAAGATCCTCGTGTTACATTACGCTTTAACGCTACGGTTTTAAGCCTGATCACTGAAAACAATCAGGCAAAAGGAGTGATTTTTCAATCAGAAGGAAAGAATTATGAAGTAAGTGGGGATATTGTTGCTCTTGGAGGGAATGCTGTTTTTAATGCCCATATTCTTTTGGCTTCCGGCGACAGCAGCTATTATACGGGAAGGGGGCTTTCCGATCAACGGGGAACCTTTGCAACTTTTTACTTTCATGATCTGGATAATGTGGGAGGCAGCTCAAGTATTACAGCCAACGGCTATATGTTTTACGATGGAGACAGCCGCAAAGATTATTCCGGTTGTATAATTGAAAGCTTTAATGAGCCTTTTATCAGAAGTGAGCCGGGCAAATGGCGGAAAATCGCCAAATTCAAATTTATTTTTGAAGATCTGCCTAATGATAATAACAGGGTGCTTTTGAGCAATGATCCTTTAAAACCCAGGTTGGAATATGTGGGGCATGATAAATATGTAGATAAAGCTATGGATCACCTGGAAGAAAATGTTCAAAAATATTTTTCCTTTTTACCGATAGAAAAAATAGAATTTGACGGTTATTTTCAAAAATCTGAATTTCACATTTGTTCAACAACCAGGATGGGCAAAACCTCAAAAGATAGTGTAATTGATAAGAACCTTATTCATCATCAATACAGAAATGTGTTTGTGCTGGGGAGCGGAGCATTCCCTACTATCACACCGGCAAACCCTACGCTGACGTTATCAGCCCTGTCTTTAATGGCGGCTGACCGGTCGTTTTAAAAAAAGAATATGAAAAGAAGAACTTTTTTAGGACTTGCGGGATTGGCTACAGCCGGTATTGCTATCGGGGGGTATATTGCATTTCAAAATTTTGAAAAATTTGCACGCAGGGTTATTCTAAGGGATACGGCTTCGCTTAAATTGGATCCTACAGAAATTGATAAATTTTTTAAAGCGGTATCCGCCGGTAAGCGAAATGTGCTGGATGATTTATTCCCGTTTCATCACAGGCAATTATTAAAATGGCACTATTATATGGATAACGGGTTGTTTACACTGCCGTATACAGTAAATTATAATGCTTACAGAAACAAGATTGTGTTGATTTTCTTGCTCTCTACTAATTTTTTTGTAAACAGAATGGATGAATCAAAGCCCGTTTACTTTACCAGCGTATACGATCCTTATCAGATACCCTGCTCTAATCCTTTTTCAAATCTCTTTTATCCCGAGGCAGGGATATAAATAATTTTCTTTTTATTAGATACAGGGACGGTAACATTTTATTAATAGGGTGTTCTTTTACTTATGAAATATCAATTTTATTTTATTATTTTATATATATAATTGATTTTTAAATATTTGTATGGATTTAAGGTAAGGCGAAAGGCTATATTTGCCTTATATTGTGAGCTGAAGGACTAATTTAAAAGAAGAGATATTGTATAATCGAAAATACTTTTTTACCTTGCACCCCTACTTATACTGATTTTTTATCGTATACTTTGGTCTTTATACATTGTTATTCCAATTTCCCTGTTAAACCTCTGTATTCAATATTTTTTTAAGCAGCGTGAGCTGTTTATTAAATGACCTGTTTTTTTTGAATTACCACATTATATCTATTCCAAGATCTCCTTCCTGAGAAGCTGTAAAAATCATTGAAAATTTTTATTTGTTATATATGAGACCCTATATACTTAAAGTGGTTTTGGGATTAATGCCATTATTCTTATTGGCCGGTTATTCATCCATTGCCCAGTCCGTTTTTAACCCGAATGATGTCAATCAGGAGTACGATCGCCGGAACCCGCCTACCGTACCGGCTGATGGACAACCCGCGAAATGGGTAAAAACTTCAAGAATGTCGTGGAGTACTTCCTCCTTTAAATGTTATATATATAATGGGATCCCATTCCGGTTAAAATTCCCCAAAACATATGTAGCCGGAAACGGGAAAAAGTACCCGTTATATCTTTTTTTCCACGGGGCGGGGGAAAAAGGTTCCATTTATGATAATGAGTATCAATTATTAAACGGAGGTCAATGGCATGCATCGAATGTGGACTATGGGAGTTTTGATGGCTTTCTTTTGTATCCGCAAAGTCCGTCAGGAGTATTTAGCAGCGCCGATAAGGCAACTCTTATTGATCTGATTGAGAATTTTCTTGTGCCCCAGGTGCAGGTCGATCAATTCCGGGTCGTTGTGAATGGACTGTCTGTTGGCGGAAGTGAAGTATGGGATAGTTTTATAGGATTTCAAAAGTATTTTGCAGCCTTCTTACCTATAAGCGATGCAGAATATAAGTATGGGCCATATATTGTTCAAAATAAATGGACACCTATCTGGTTATTCCAGGGTGCATTAGATAACAACCCCCCTCCCGTACAGGCGCGCACTATTGTAAACCAGGCGCAGAATGCGGGCGCCAACCTTACCTATACGGAATATCCCGACAGGGGACATGACTGTTGGAATAATGCATGGCTCGAATCCAATTATTTTCCTTATCTGCGGAAAGCATATAAGTCTAATCCCTGGCCGGACGCGGGCAGAACCGATTTTTGCCCTGGTGAAAATGTGAACATTACCCTTGGCGTCGCTCCCGGGATGGATGGATATCAGTGGAGGAAAGGCGATACCGATGATGGCATCATCCCCAATTCGAACTCGAACACTATTGTAGCTACATCACTTGGAAAATACTATTGCAAGGTAAGAATAGGAACTATATGGTCAGACTGGTCTCCCATACCGGTAGAGCTTAAAACCAAAACAGTTACAGTATCGCCTGATCCCCAGTTAGCAAGCTTCAATAGTAAGGTCTTACCCGCTCCCGATGGGACTACCACGGTACAATTAATGGTGCCCAACAACTATGCATCTTACAAATGGACCAGGGTGGGAAGTAGTGATCCTTTGAGTACGACAAATACCTACACTGCTTCGCCTGGCTCTTACCAGATAACAGTACAGGAGAATTTTGGCTGTACCAGCACCGCATCTAATCCGTTTACCGTGGTAAATGCAAATGGTCCAAACAAACCTGATGCTGTAAAGGGGCTGGTTGCTTCCAAGCTTTCGAAAACTTCGCTGAAACTATACTGGATAGCTCCAACGAATGCTGCCAACCAGGCTACCAATTTTGAAATTTATATGGCTACCAAGCCAGGCGGACCTTATCAATTTGTAGGAATAACGGATGGTGATGCCAGAACTTTTGATAAGAGCCAGCTTGTCTCCGGCACAAAATATTATTTTGTTGTAAGGGCAGTAAATGCTACTGCCGGATCTGATTTGTCTGAGGAAGTCAGCCAAACTACGGATATTGATGATCAACCTCCCGGTTCTCCCGATAATTTAAAAGTTATAGGAACAACCAGAAATTCAATTGATATACAATGGGGAGCGGCTTCCGATGAAGTAGGGGTAAATAAGTATTATGTATATATAAACGGGGTAAAATCTTATACATCAAATACTACGAGCTTTACAATAAATAACCTGGATTATAATACGGTGTACAACATTGCCGTAACAGCCGTTGATCTTGCCGAAAATGAATCTGTGCCCAGTAACCAGGTTACCGCCAAACCTGTGATGATGGGATTGAGATACAAATATTATTTAGGAGAATGGTCTGTGCTGCCCGATTTTAACAGGATACCGATTCAGTCTTCCGGGTTTGTACCTAATGTAACACTCGTCAACAAATCCCAGACCGAAAACTACGCGTTTATGTGGGAAGGATTTATAAATATTGATGTTGGCGGCACTTATACATTCAGGAGCAATTCGGATGATGGCAGCAAGATATACATCAATACGCCTTATAGCTATTATGCAACGCCGGTCGTGGACAATGATAATACTCATGGCTCGACAACACCTAAAGATGGAACAATCAGCCTCACTCCCGGTGTCTATCCTATCATTATTACCTATTTCCAGAAAACAAGCAGTTCAAGTATTGCCATTTCATGGAAAAAGCCCGGTAGCAGTTCTTTTGTTACTATTCCGGATAATGCGTTTAAGGAAACGGTATCCAACCCAGCTAATTTACCAGCTGCTCCTTCGGCGTTGACAGCAGTGGGATTGTCATATAAAAAAGTAGCATTATCCTGGGCGGATAACAGCAATAATGAAACAGGGTTTGAACTGTCGAGGTCACTTGATCCTGTATCCGGCTTTACCACCATTGCAAAGGTTGCAGCCAATACTACCAGTTTCCAGGATACCATAGTTGAACCTTCTACAAAATACTATTACCGGGTGCGTGCTATTAATGCAAACGGGGAATCAGCCTACGACAGGAAAGGAAGCGGGGTTGACTATGCATATTACGAGACAGATGTTCTGACTGCATTGCCCAATTTTGATAACCTCATCCCTGTCCGGACGGGACATGTAGGCAATTTTTCCTTAGGGATGCAGTTGCGAAGCGATAACTTTGCCGTGAAATACGATGGGTTCATTACTGTTCCCTACACAGGATCGTATAAGTTTTCTACAACTTCCGATGATGGTTCACAGCTATATTTAAATGGAAGCCGGATTGTTAATAATGACGGCGCGCATAGTAGTACAACAGTAACCAGTAGTAATGTAAGCCTGACTGCCGGAACGCTGTACCCGATAAGTGTAAGATTTTTTGAGGTGAGCGGCAGTGAAATACTGACGGTGATGTACCAAAAAACTTCAAGTGGTGGCGGGACCTTAAGTCAACAGGTTATTCCGGTAACAGCCCTTGGACAGGAGTATGTGAGCCTGACCACACCTGATGCGCCGCCTGCGCCGGATGCGCCCACTGATCTGCGTGTTATCAGCACGTCTGCTACTTCAGCAAAAATTGCCTGGACCAATACTGCTTCAAACATTACCAAGTTTGAGATATACAGATCTTTTGGCAATAACCAGGAATATATTTCCTATGCTACCGTACCTGTTGCAAATACATACTATACGGATACAGTGTTGTTTCCAAATTCAACAGTATATTATAAGGTCAGAGCGATAGGAACGGACAGCAAATCTGATTTTAGCAATGAAGCGACCGCTTTGACATTAGGCGTAATGCCTTCTGTGGACATTATTGAGAATCAGTACATGAAATACGGTACACAATTTAAGGTATATGTCACAGGAAGATCTTCCCTTGCTGAAAATTTGAATATACAGGTTGATAATCTCCCTTCCTTTGGCAGCTTTACGGCTACGGGCAACGGCAAAGGAGAAATACTGTTTAACAATCCTGCTGCCGACCAGCAAAAGACATTCTCTAATATCAAAGTTACAGTTACCAATCCCCAGGGGAATGCTGCAAGCCGCTCATTCAGCCTGATTGTGAACAATAACGCTCTTCCTGTAGTCAGCACTGACCAAACATCAATAACCATTGATGAGAATGCTACCAGATCGATTACGCTGAATGGGAGTGATGCTGATGGCGATGCCTTAAACTGGTCTTTTTCAGGATTACCCGGCTTTGTTAGTGTGGCGCCTAATAACCAAACAGCTGTGCTTACACTGTCCCCTCTTTCGGGAAGTGCGGGTACATATACTGTAATTGCAAAAGCAGACGATGGTAAAATGGGGAGGGATACACTTGCATTTACCATTACAGTAAACCCTGTAACTACGCAAACCGTATATGTCAACCTCTCGCCGAGTGTTAACTCCATGTATACTCCTGGCGGAAAATGGAATTCAGTAGGGAAAGTGCTGGCGCTTGGAACCAGTTACCCGGCTACCGCTGCTCCTGGTCTCAAAGACGAAAATGGCAACGGTACAGGGATACAGTTCAGCTTTAGCGCTGTATCCTCCAGTAAACCGCCTATTGCAGCTAGTTATTCGGGAATGACAACCGGCAACAATTCGGGTATTTATCCGGACGCGGTGTTAAGTGGCGGCTATTGGTTCCCGTATAATGAAAATTACACGATGACCTTTACAGGGTTAAACCAGAATAAAAAATATAGTTTTACTTTTTTGGGTAGTTTTAATTATTCTAATGCTTCTGCCGATGTATCTACCCAGTTGACTATTAATGGAACATCTAAAACTATTAACAGTAATCAGAATACTCAGAATACTATAACAATTTCGGATGTTACACCCATTACAGGCGGCATTGTAGTAGTAAATTTGTCAAGAGCTTCAACAAATGGATCAAGTGGTTATTACCTTAATTCGGTGGTGATTTCTACCGGCGTTTCTGCCAGCTCAGCTCCCCCGGGTAAGGTTGGCAATTTTGCCGGCAAATTTCAGGATGACGCTGTACTGCTGACATGGACTAATACTACGTCTGTTGTAACTGCTCATGAAGTGTACAGGTCTAATGTTCTTCAGGGACCATATACCCTCTTAAACCCGGGCGCTAACAATGGAACCAGCGCATCATATACAGATAATACCGTACAGGGGAACAAGACATATTATTATATGGTCAGAAGTAAAAACAGCGCCGGGGCTACTAATACAGATGTAATTAAAGTAGTTGTGCCTAATAAAACGCCTGTTTTGGTTACTAAAGAAGTGCTTATTAAAACAGCGCAAACACTGGATGCTACTATTCAGGCATCAGATGATCCTTCAGATATAGTTAAGCTGGTTGCGACCAATTTGCCTTCTTTTGCAACATTTACCGACAAAGGTAATATGACCGGTACGCTTCATCTTGCTCCCAAAGCCGGCAATATCGGCGCATTTGATGTTACCGTAACAGCTACTGATAGTTACGGTGCTTCTACCACATCGGTGGTAAAAGTATATGTGACAGATACTAAGATTACTTCATTATATGTCAATTTTAATGCAGTAGGTCCTGCAGACGGAATATGGAATAATTTTAATAAATTTCCTGCTGCAAATGCTTCCATAACCGGCTTAAAGAATGATACGGGAGTTGTTACCCCGGTTGGTATAACGCTGGTAAATGCATGGGCTGTCAGCGGCACTAATGGAGCTGTCAGCGGGAACAATTCAGGTGCTTACCGGGATACCGTTTTACAGACTTACTACGGTGAAACCAGTGCGGGAGTTAAAACTGTAAAGATAACCGGGCTTTCTACTGATCCGAATGCAAGGTATAATCTTGTATTTATGAGCGGCATTACCGCATACGACAACAGAACCACTGTGTTTGCAGCGGACAGTAAGACCGTATCTGTAAATGCTGCTAATAATACTGATACAACTGTTCAGATCAACGACATTACACCTGCATCGGATGGTTCTATAACCTTTACTGTTACCAGAGGAAGCAGCTCTGTGGGCGCTTACCTGAATGCAATGGTTATTCAGTCGTACACAGCCAACACATCTTTATTAGCTCCGGACAATTTCAAGGCTTCCGGAGCAGCTAAAGATGCTATTAACCTGATATGGAATAACCGGATAAACGGCGGAAATGTAACAATATACCGTTCTACTTCAGCAAATGGCACTTATACCCCTGTTGCTACGGTTTCCGGAAATACTTATACTGATGGGGGATTGCAAAGCAACACAGAATACTTTTACAAGTTGAAAGCGGTTTTATCACCGAATGAATCTCCATATAGTGTGACAATATCTGCATCAACTTTTGCATATTCTGTTTTCATCAACTTCAACGGGGATAATCCCGCAGGTCTTCCCTGGAATAATACGAACGCTGCTCCGGAAGAGAGCGCAGTATACCAGAATTTTTATACTGACCAGAATGCACTTTCCGGTATAAGCATGACTGTTGGCGCAGGGTTTAGCTCGGTAAATACCTCCGGAATGAATACCGGAAATAACTCAGGCGTTGTCCCTGATAATGTAATGAGAAGCATATGGTGGATAGATATATCTGGTTCTGCCACCCTTAAGTTTAGCGGATTAGCTCACAACGCAAGCTATAGTTTCAGGTTTTTTGCCAGCAGGCTGCCAGACCTCACTAACCCTAATGATATGAGAATATCAGGGTATTCCATCAATGGCAGGAAAGTGAAGCTGAATACTACAGCAAATACAACCCGGACGGTTTCCATTGATAATGTGATCCCGGATGAGAATGGAGAAGTAGTAATAACAATTAGCGGAGAGGATAATAATTTTGGCTATCTGAATGGACTGATCATCTCCGGTGGAAAGAGACCTTCAGATCCCATTGACGGGGCAGCGGGCCCGGTGTTCAGGGAAAACAATGGTTCAGCCGTAACACCAACTGCAGATGTAGCCGATAATAACAGCGGCTTGCAGAAGAGCAAAGTGAGTGTGTATCCCAATCCGTTCAGGGATGATGTGCTGATAAAATTGAGCCTGGCAAAGAATACGCCTAAGGTTGTTATCAGGGTAACAGATATATCTGGTAAAGTTGTGGCGCTTAAGGAGCTTAGTAATGTTCCTCAGGGCATATCGCAACAGTCTCCCGGATTGAACAGCAGGAATCTTGCCCCGGGAATATATATCATTCAGGTACTGGGGCTGGAAGGTGAAACATTACCTCCTGTACGTATACTTAAAACAAGATAAGAACATATATTTGTTTTGTTACTGCATGATCTGAAGCGTTAAAAATCAAAACCCGTTAAATGCGAGAACATTTAACGGGTTTTCTTTTGAATTACCCTGTATAGGCAGATAATATAAAGACCGGTAAGGTATAAGTGTAATTATCTCGTCATAGCTTCCTGAAGAGCCATAGTGCAAGGCTGAAAATAATGCTCAGTAATACCATGGTAGTAATGGGAAAATAGAAACGGAAATTTTCTCTTTCAATCCTGATATCGCCGGGCAGCTTTCCCAGCCAGGATAGTTTGTCATGAAAGAAATATATGATGAAACCTACTGCCACCAGTATCATTCCGGTAATGATAATATATTTTCCTGTTCCCTCATTCATACTATTCAAAATACACACGGATGGTTTGATAAAATAAACGGTTTTGGATATGCGAGGATTGCCGTTCCGAAAACCCCTGTAGCCCAAGTAAGCCGGCAGCATTCCCTTTATTGATAGCGATCTCAAGATATCCTGCGGAATTGAAGAGCGCCAGCTTTTCTCCTTCCGGCACATCCGTATATGTGTCGCTGATCTTATCAATTATTTCGTCCCGCTTGAAAGCTATGGAAAACTTCCTGCCTTTGCGCTGTGCCTCAAAAGCTTCCCTGGTGATATTGACCACCACATTCTCAAAGTGATCAATAAAAATGATCTGCCCTTCAATCCAGTTTTCGCCCAGCATGGGAAGGAGGGGATTTTTCTCAACAATGTCCATATCGGGTATCCCTATTTTGTGCAGGCTTTCACCATCGGCTACTGCCTGTATTGTCTGCCCGATGATGCGTGTAGTCAATAAAGCATTGGAAGCAGAAGGTTTATGCATTGGTATGCCCACAATGATCCCTGGTTTTTCTTCAGCGATCATAGTAAGCAGCCCATTGTCGGCACAGATAATGTATTGCTGGTTATGGAAAGCCAGCAGGAGATGGCTGCTTTTGTTGTCAAAAAGATTTATAAGCACAATATGAAAGCTGTAATCCGGGAAATTTTTAATAGCATTCCGGCATACATAAGCTGCCTGCGGATAATTGAATGGTGTAAGATCATGGCTGATGTCAATTATAGTGCACGCCGGAACGGTTTGCAGCAATTGTCCCTTAATGGCTCCTGCCAGATAATCTTTTTGACCGATATCTGATGTAAGTGTAATAAGGGGCATGCCGGGTGATGTAAGTATAATTTTGCAAAAATAAGAGACTGTATCCGTAATACCTGTTGAGGACCTGGGATGAAGTGTTATAATTCCGCGATAAATGGTTTATTACAAGATTTTTTTTAAAGTTTGGCGGGATAGGTTTTTCCCTTATTTTTGCACTCCCAAAAAAGGAGCGGATAATTATCCAATGGATAATTAAACTGGTTTTTGATTGGAAAGATTCCGTAGCTCAGTTGGTAGAGCATAACACTTTTAATGTTAGGGCCCTGGGTTCGAGTCCCAGCGGGATCACAAAATAAAACAGGTTCGCATTCGCGAGCCTGTTTTATTTTTGTCGTTTCCACAAATCGAACTGAAATATGAGAATTGCGATAGTTGGCGCTCATAAGGTCGGCAAAACGACATTGGCGGAAGCACTTCTGGAACACCTTCCTGGGTATACACTCGAAATAGAGCCATATTATCAATTGGAAGCCTCAGGGTATGAATTTTCAGAAATTCCTGATGTCGGGGATTTTATTGAACAGTTTAATTGTTCAGTCAAACTGGTTTCCAAAAGCGAAAGCAATGTGATATTTGACAGATGTGTTGTTGATATCTTAGCCTATTTGCATGTTATTGATCCAGGCAGGAATATTCAATTACTATTTGATACAGCTCAAACAATAATTACTGGAATTGACCTGCTGGTATTTGTTCCTATAGAAGCGTCAGAGCCGATATCCGGTCATCAGACAGATCAGCCAAAACTTAGAGGACTGGTTAATGATTTGTTATATGACTGGATTGGGGATTTGGGTATAGAGGTGATTGAAGTAAGCGGTATTTTATCGAATCGCAGAGATCAGGTACTCGCTAAAATTTCACGATAGCATTGGGGGCTCTCCTGTCATTTTCAACTTCCGCGCTCTGTTGTTTATCTTCTGTGTGGCATTCTTTAAAAGCCCCCTACTGCACTGATACCATTATCTGTCATACTGAATATTTCTCAGGTAAGGGGCTGGTCTTCGTGGTGTAAAATATCGGTAAACATGGGGGAAAGCAAATCCAAAATTGTTCGTAAAGGAAGTCCCCATTACATAAAATTTTTGATGACATGTTTATCGTGGCATAAGATGATCCGTTCTATGCAAACAATCTCGCAAAATGATTTTCCAGGTGCGCCCTCATGCCATTGCGAAACTCTTCGGGCGTGCCATGCTCCAGTATGTCTACCAGCTGGGTGTGGGATACAAAGGTTTTGAACGGAGGAGGTTCTTTTAATAAATGACTGCTGTTGTGCACATAATCAAAAACCGGCAGCAACATTTTCTGAAACTTTTTTAATGCTTCATTACCTGTGATCTCGTATAGCTTTCCATGAAAGCGTATCTCATGGTCTATGTTGAATAAATAGTGTTGCGTTACAGGGGGTTCATCGCTCACAATTTCTCTCAGTTCTTTAATGTCTTCTTTAGTAATACGGTGAAAAAGAAAATCAGCCATCCCGATCTCCAGCACAAGTCTTATTTCAAATATTTCCTTAAGTGTGGTTTGGTCAAGCACATGAGGGTTCATGCTTCTGCTCATAATACCAAACAGATCGGGGCTGGTAATTACAGACCCTTTTTTCTTTTTGGTTTCTATCAGCCCCATCATCTTCAATCTTGTCAACGCTTCACGTATTACCGTACGACTTACGCCCAGGGTTTCTACCAGCTCAAGTTCTTTCGGAATAGAATCTCCTACTTTCAGCTTTTTTTGCTGGAGCAGATCCACCAAACGCTCCACTACTTTGTCCACCAGCGAGCTTGTGTCCACCAGTTTTAATTCGGTTTTTAAAGCTTCATCAACCATGATTTATTATTTATAATATATAATTTATTATTAGCTAATCATATATATTATTTGATTAAATTTTTTCTCACAATCTGCAAAAATTTTTTGGTAATACAAATTTAGTTTATAATTTCATTATGTCATACATAATACAAAATAAAATTTTCAACAATGATCACTGCAATTATGAGAGTATGGCTCTTAGCTTGCTTGCTGACTGTTTCCCTTGTCAGCCAATCCCAGGAAAAAATGATTACCGGCAAAGTGGTATCGTCTGATGACAATATTCCGATGCCTGGTGTCAGCATTTCAGTTAAGGGAAAAACAGGAGGTGCCCAAACGGATGAATCGGGCACTTTCGGCATTAATGCCAAAACAGGCGATGTGATCGTCTTTTCTTCCGCAGGTTACAACACAAAGGAAGTTGCAGTAAGCAATAGTGCCGTGATGAATGTTTCTCTTGAAAGAACATCGGGCAGCCTGGGTGAAGTAGTAGTGGTAGGTTATGGCACCGCTAAGCGTTCCAAAGTGACCTCCTCTATTTCTACCCTTGATACTAAAGTATTGCAGTCGGGACTGCGCTCCAACCCCGCGCAGGCCTTAGCCGGGACTATACCTGGTTTGAGAGTATCTACCACTACCGGCAGACCCGGCTCTTTACCCAATATTGTATTGAGAGGTGGTACCAATTTTGATGGTTCCGGCAGCCCGCTGATCGTGATGGATGGCCAGGTGCGCGCTTCACTTAGTGATATTAACCCTGAAGACATCCAGAGCATTGAAGTCCTGAAGGACGCCTCTGCAACTGCCATCTACGGAGCAAGGGCAAGTAACGGTGTAATAATGATCACCTCAAAAAGAGGTAAATCAGGCAGCGCGTCTATTAACCTCAAGGCAAAGCGCGGCTACAATTATCTCAATCTTCCATACGATTTTATGAGCGCGGAAGATTATATTAAATGGTCGAGGATGGGTGTGGCGCAGGCCATCATCAACGGCACTTTCGGTACGGTGGCATCCAACTCAGCGTTATCGGCTGTAGGGCCAAGGGGAACAGGAAATATTTATAAGGATGCCAACGGGAATGTTGTAGATGGTAATTACGATACCCGGGCAATATGGAGTGTGATGCGCCTGGATGATGTGAACAAAGAACTACTGAATGAGCCCGCATGGAAAACAATGAAGGATGCTGTGCCAACCAATGCGGCCGGCAACTATGATCCCAATGGAACGTATGCAGACCTGATCTATAAAGATTTCAATTATGGCGACTATGGTTTATACAAAAAATCTTTATTGCAGGATTATAATATAGGTATGACCGGGGGGAATGACAGGGGAAGCTATTATGCCAATCTTGGTTATTATGATGAAGATGGCTTATCGCTTAAAACTTTTTACCGTCGTCTGAATTTTACCCTCAATGGAGATTATAAAATAAAAAGCTGGTTAAAGTCGGAAAGTAGCCTGCAATATATCCGGGCCAACTGGCGTGACCAGTCACTTCAGAATGGCGAAGCGAACTATTGGGGAAGAATGCTTTCCGCACCGCCTACCATGCGTGGCACCAATGCGAAAGGAGAACTGCTACTGGGACGTGATGCCAGCGACGGGAACCCTATCGTAAATATTGACAAATATATCCGCCGCAATCAATCCGATAAATTCACTATGGGGCAGGCATTCCAGGTAGATTTTACCAATGACCTTTACCTGCGGGTAAATGGTGTTTTGATGTATGATGAGTCGTTTGCAGAGAGCTTCAATAAAGACTTCCGTACAGGTATCATGAGCCTTACCAACCCTAACACAGGATGGAACAGAGACCGGGCAAGCTCCGCAGCATTCGATCGTACTATACGTCAAACTTATAACGCGATACTAAACTACAATGCCAGCTTTTTTAAAGTCCATAATATAGCGGCAATGGCTGGCTTTGAATATTATGAAGCTGCCAATAAAGGAATGGGGGCCAGCGGAAGACTGGCGCCTACGGACGATTTTGAAGATCTTGCACTTACGCTTGATAATGCAACAACGCAGACCCGCGGCACAGATTCTTATCACTCAACAGAACGTATTATTTCAACTTTTGGAAGGCTGAACTACGACTGGAATGATAAATACCTTGCTACATTCACGGTTCGCCGAGATGGATACTCAAGGCTGGTCGGTGATAACCAGTTTGGGACATTCCCTGCTGCTTCCGTGGGCTGGATGCTGCATAAGGAAAGTTTTATGGCTTCTACATCCAACTGGTTGTCTTACCTGAAGCTGCGTGCAAGCTGGGGTAAGAACGGTAATATTGGTATTGGTACAAACGATGGTATAGGTATATATGAATTACAGGGCTCTTACGGTTCTCAAACTGCATATAATGGCAGCATTGGTTTTTTGCAAACCGGTATAGCAAACCCCAATTTGAAATGGGAAAAAACCAATACCACTGAAGTTGGTGCGGATATGGGCTTTCTTAACAACCGAATTAACACTTCTGTAGCATTTTACAATAGAATAACTGATGATAAGATTGCAAATGTAGTATTACCTACTTCATCAGGTATTACATCAATACGCACCAATAATGGCAGTATGCGTAACCGTGGTGTGGAACTGAGCGCTTCTTATAAGATCATCAGTAACAGGGAGCTCACATGGGAAGTAAGCGCCAATGCATCATGGAATAAAAACAAAGTGCTGAAGCTTCCTTATAACGGTAATGACAATAACCGCCAGGGAGGTCAGCAGATATACGATCCGGCAAGCGGAAGGATAATATGGGTCGGAGGTTTGCAGGAAGGACAGGAATATGGCGAAGTGTTTGGTTTTGTAAGTGATGGTATTATCAGAACGCAGAAAGATCTTGAAGAATATAATAAGCTCGACCTCGCGGCGGGACAGGTGTGGGCATACTCATCGGCAGGGAAACGGGTAGCAAGTCAGAAGCTGATAGATCAGTATAATTTGAACAGTACCGGTTTAAATTATATCCCTACGCAGTTAGGCGATATGAAGTGGAAGGACATTGATAAAAATGATACGATTGATTACAGGGATATGACCTCGCTTGGAAGACAGCTCCCGCGTTGGACCGGTGGCTTCTCCACTACAGCCGCATGGAAAGGTTTTACGCTGTATGCACGTGTTGATTTTGCTTTCGGGCATATACAGCGCGACTTTATGCAGGGCTGGTCGCTGGCATCCGCACAGGGTGAATTTAATATGACCGATGCGGTGAAAGATACTTGGACACCTGAAAATCCCAATGCCAAATATCCGCGTTATACCTGGGCAGACCAGCTCAATACCAAAAATTTCGACCGCCCCAGCAGCATGTTTTGGGTGAATTCAGGCTACCTCGCTTTCAGGGAAGTAACGCTGAGCTATGCGTTGCCGGCATCATTGCTGAAAAGAGCAAAGGTTTCAGGGTTGGTTTTATCGGTAACCGGTCAGAACCTGGGGTATGTCGCCAATAAACAACTCAACCTGCCTGAACGAACAGGCGATCAGAATGCCGCATACACCATACCTACGCAGTTGGTATTTGGTGCGAGCCTTACCTTCTAAATCATACCTGTTAATTGATAAAAATAAAATTATGAACAAGTTTAAATATATCATTTTAGTAGCGTTGGCTGCTATACTCTCCGCCTCGTGCCGGAAGGCGCTTGAGCTGGCTCCCGAAGATTATTTTGGTGATGGTAATTTCTGGCAGAATGAAGCGCAGGTTACCAATTTTATGGTGGGGCTGCACAAACAATTCCGCGACAACCAGTTCCAGTTTGTACGCCTCGGTGAGATGCGCGGCGGTGCTTTCAGCAATGTAGACAGGCAGAACACTTCACTCAATGAGCTGCCTATTATTGAACAGCGCATTGATGAGAACTCTTCGGGTGTATCAAGCTGGGGTGGATTTTACGGGCCTATATTGCAATTGAACCTATTTATACAAAAGGTAGAAGCGATAACCTTCCTTTCAGCGTCGACCAAGAGCTACCTGCTTGGCCAGGCTTATGCTATAAGAGCGTATTATTATTTTCACTTGCTGCGTACTTACGGCGGCGTGCCTGTCTGGCTTGAGCCTGAGGTATTGAACGGAAAGACCGACCCTGTTCAATTACGCAAGGCGCGCTCTACGGAAGCAGAGGTGTTGACCGTAATAAAAAGCGATATAGATAAATCTGTTTCCCTGTTTGGCTCATCAGCTTCACCGGCGGATAAAAGCCAGTGGAGCCCTAATGCGGCATTGATGCTGAAGGGGGAAATATACCTCTGGTCTGCTAAGGCATATGGCACTACTGCTGATCTTGCTGTAGCCAAAGTTGCGCTGAATGCTGTGTCAGGCACGTCGCTGCAGACTAATTTTGCTGATGCGTTTTCTTATTCGAAAAAGAATAACAGTGAAGTCATCCTTGCTATACGGTTTCGGGTAGGCGAAGCAGAAATGACAAATTATGCCAGTTTCCTGTATTCTACTTTTAATTTCGACGGGCAGCATTACAAAGATTCGCTGGGTACAGGGCCGTTACTGGTTGATCCGCTGGTGATCGCCGCAACCAATTCACAACAGATCATCCAGCGCTACGCTTACACATTTGAGTTATTCCAGAGCTATGATGTGCTTGATAAAAGGCGTAATGCTACATTTTACGACTACTACAAGGTAAATACTGCTGTTATACCGCATGTGCCTACAGTAAGAAATACCGCGCTGGTAAAATTTCTCGGAACAATAGATGCTAACAAAAGGTATTTTTCTGACGACTGGACGGTATACCGGGAATCAGATCGTCTTCTCATGTTAGCTGAGATCGTAAATGCGGAAGGTGGCGATCCTCAGCCCTATATACAACAGGTAAGAGATCGTGCTTTCGCGCCGGATACGGATCCAACACCTTTTGTGAACGGATCGCAGGATGAAAATGAATTGGCTATTTTTGAAGAACGCAGTAAGGAGTTTGTATATGAGGGAAAACGGTGGTACGATATCAGGCGTATGAAATATGCAGGTGAACCGTTGGTATTTAAAAGTGCTAATCAGCCTTATGGAGTATTAGACAAAGCAACAGAGGGTTATAAAATTCTATGGCCGATTGAACCGGCTATCTGGACCAATGATCCGTTGGTTGATCAGACGCCGGGATATGCAACGGCTAAACCATAGCCGGTATTGGATTTCGGTGAATGATGATACTTGCCAATAAGGAAAGTACCGGTGTTATGTCAAACGTGAGATGTGAGAGCAGTTTCACATCTCACGTCTCGCGAAAACGCAGACATTATTTATTGAGGTGGGGAACATTCACCTGAAATACATGCACGAATAAAATTTATGTTATAAGTTAGCGGTTATTCTCGCATTTGTACCATCCGATTTTTAACGCTACACCAATTAAAATTATAATAAGTGACAAATAAGCATTTAACAGGTTTGATTGCAGCGCCGTTCACACCCATGCATGCAGACAATACTTTAAACATTCCCGCTATAGCGGAATATTATACCCTGCTTAAAAATAATGATGTTACCGGCGCTTTTATCTGTGGTTCTACAGGTGAAGGAGTTTCGCTTACCCTGGCTGAAAAAAAAGAAGTGATTACAGCATGGGCCGCCTGTACAAAAAATGATACGGATTTTAAGGTAATGACATTACTCGGAGGCACCTGCATTGCAGATTGTAAAGAACTCGCGGTATATGCCGGCAAAGCAGGGTTATATGCGGTATCATTTACCGCACCTAATTATTTCAAGCCTGCAAATGTGCGTATGCTCGGGCAGTGCTGTGCGGAAATTGCCTCTGCAGTTCCTGATATGCCTTTCTATTACTACCACATTCCCGTGCTAACCGGCGTGGATTTCCCTATGTACGACCTGCTGAAAGAAGTAGATGGAAAGATCCCTAATTTTGCAGGTGTAAAATATACTCACGAGGATTTCATGGATTATCTCTCCTGTCTCCGTTTTCAAAATGGCAAATATGATATGCTGTGGGGGAGAGATGAAAATATGCTGCCCGCATTATCTATCGGAGCTAAGGGAGCTGTGGGAAGTACCTACAACTACGCCGCGCCGTTATATCACCAGCTTATCCGCGCTTTTGAGCAGGGCGAATCCGAAAAAGCCGCTCAACTGCAGGAGCAGTCAATAGATATGATAAGACTGCTCGGCAAATATGGCGGCATTGCTACCGGGAAGGCTTACATGAAGCTGATAGGGCTTGATTGCGGAAAATTCCGCCTGCCGGTAAAGAATATGAGTGATGAAGATTTTGTAAAATTCACAAAGGATACGGAAGCTATTCACTTTTCCGCCTATAGTTCAAAGACATCAAATGCTGTGAGCCAATAAACGAAATGAGACGATCCTATATACCGCTATTCATCATAATAATTTTTTTTATGAATTGCTCTGTAACTAAAGAGAAACCACCACTTATATCCGGCTGGAAACAAATTGGGTCGCTCACTGCATTGGGAAAAAGTGGTGTTGCCGGCCCTGTAACGGGCATATCAAACGATGCTTTAATAGTAGGCGGCGGTGCAGATTTCCCCGAAACGTTGCCCTGGGTGGGTGGAAAGAAAAAATATTATGACGAAGTGTATATATATGAACTCAGGGCTGATAGTCTCGTGCAGTCAGGTAAAACCTTTACGCTCAGCAGCGCGGTAGCATATGCTGCAAGCTGCTCAGCAGCTAATGAGGTGATATATGCCGGTGGCGAAAACGAAACAGGCATCAGTAACCATGTATTTCGTTTATTCTGGGACGTTAGCTTAAGCGAACTGCGCACAGAGCGATTACCGGATTTGCCGGTTGCTCTTACCAATGCCGGAATGATTGCATACAACGATCAGCTGATCATTTGTGGCGGAGAAACTGCTGCGGGTACCTCAGCAAAATGCTTTTCGCTGAATATGAGCGATACTGCAGGCGGATGGAAAGCGCTTGCAACCATGCCCCGGGCCGTTTCGCACATGGTATTGGCATTGCAGTCGGTAAATGGGCGTGATTATATATATGTCCTGGGTGGGCGTTGTAAAAAGGAAGGGGGCATCAGTGATCTGTATAGAGATGTGTATGCGCTGGATCTGCATGAAGACAGGTGGGAAAGGCGATCACCGCTGCCGTACCCGGTTACTGCAGGTACAGGCATCGGGGCAGATGATGAGCACATTGTTTTATTCGGAGGAGATACAGGCGAAACATTTCACCGGTCCGAAGTGCTCAGCGCTGCTATGAAAACAGAAAAAGATCCCGGGCAGCTTGCAAAGCTGGGTAAGGAGCGTATTGAGCTGCTGAATGCACATCCGGGATTCAGTAAAAAAATATTATTATATAATAGTAGTACGGGCTCCTGTGAGGAGGCCGGATCACTTCCGTTTGCCACGCCTGCAACCACAACAGCCGTCAGGTGGGGCAACCAAGTGGTGATACCGGGTGGAGAAATAAAAGCGGGTGTTCGTACACCGGATATATGGTCTGCATCCATCATCCATCAACGGCAATAATGAAAACGAACAGATACCCGTGGATAATAGTCGGCTTGCTATGGGTAGTAGCATTGCTGAATTATATGGACCGGCAGATGCTTTCTACCATGAAGCCTTCTATGCAGATAGATATCGCCGAGCTGCAATCCGCTACTTATTTCGGGTACCTGATGGCGATATTCCTGTGGATATATGGGTTGATGAGCCCGGTATCCGGTATTATCGCAGACAGGGTGAACCGGAAATGGCTGATCGTAATGAGCCTGTTCGTATGGTCTGCCGTAACATTTACGATGGGCTACGCTACCAGCTTTCAGCAGTTGTACTGGCTTCGTGCAGTGATGGGCGTTAGTGAAGCCTTATATATCCCGGCCGGACTTTCATTGATAGCAGATTATCACAGCGACAAGACAAGATCCCTGGCAATAGGCATACACATGACAGGCCTGTATATGGGACAGGCGCTGGGAGGGTTTGGCGCAACCATTGCCGATAAATATTCCTGGCAACAAACTTTTCATTCCTTCGGGTTGATCGGTATTGTATATGCTGTTATACTGATCCTCTTTTTGAAAGAATATAAACGACCGCTGATACCAGGTAACGACAAACTGCCCGGCATAAGTAAGCCTCCATTGTTGAGGGGATTGGCGGTATTGTTGTCTAATATATCATTCTGGGTGATACTGATGTATTTCGCCATACCCAGCCTGCCGGGATGGGGGGTAAAAAACTGGCTGCCTACACTTTTTTCTGAAAACCTGCACATTGACATGGCCACGGCAGGTCCCTTGTCCACCATTACTATTGCGGTATCTTCATTTCTCGGCGTCATCTTTGGCGGAATATTATCTGACAGGTGGGTGCAAAAAAATATCCGTGGCCGGGTATATACGAGCGCTATCGGTATTGCGCTTACCATCCCGGCATTGTTGTTCATCGGCTTCGGCGATTCGCTCTTCAGTGTTATTGGCTCGGTGATTTGCTTTGGATTAGGCTTTGGTATGTTTGATGCCAACAATATGCCCATCGTATGCCAGTTTGTGCAGCCACAGTATCGTGCAACCGCTTATGGATTGATGAATATGACCGGGGTATTTGCCGGCGCCTTTATTACAGACTGGTTAGGAAAAGCTACAGACCAGGGACACCTGGGTAAAGACTTTGCCATGCTTTCTGCAGTTGTGGCGATAGCGCTTGTTATACAACTTAGCACACTTCGGCCAAAGGCCGGAACGGCTGGCTCATAACGTATTTAAAAGTTAGATGATGAAGACAAAAATATTATTCCTTCGTTTGTGCTGTACTGTTATAGTTTTTGCACAACTGCTATTTATTGCCCTGGCGCAGGGCAATCCCGGCATCAGCATCACGGCTGTACAGGTGCCGGCGCCGCTTTTAAAAGGATTACCGGCTAATCCCCTGGTACGGTTAGATATCGTTGTAAAACCAGGAGATCACGCAATATCATTAGGGAAAATATATTGTACGTTAAACGCTGCGGCAGTACGCTCCCTGGAAAAAGTGGAGATTTTTGCTTCCGGCCCGATGGATGAGTTTTTGAATGCCCGGCGTTTTGCCAGCGTTACTCCCTCCTCAGCTACACTGGAAATACCATTAGCAGCTCCATTGCCGCCGGGAATGCATCGCTTATGGGTGAGCGCCGTGATAAAGAATGACGCCAATGCCGATGATATTATTGATCTGCGGGTGACCCATATATCAACCGATCTTCAACGGTATGCGGTTGCACAGGCTCCTGCTTCTTTTAAAAGGCATATTGGTGTTGCTATCAGGAAAAAGGGCGACGATAAAGTGAATACTTATCGTATACCCGGCATGATCACTACAAATAAAGGAACCCTGCTGGCGGTGTATGATGTCCGCTATAACAATTCAAAAGACCTGCCTGAAAATATTGATGTGGGACTGAGCCGAAGTACCGATGGCGGCAAGACCTGGGAACCTATGAAGATCATCATGGATATGGGCGAGCCTCATGAAAATAACGGCATAGGCGACCCTTCGATCTTATTTGACCCGGTCACAAAAAAAATATGGGTGGCGGCTTTATGGAGCAAAGGCAACCGTTCCATTGCCGGCTCAGAGCCGGGATTATCTCCCGATACTACCGGGCAATTCGTATTGGTAAGCAGCGATGATGACGGGCTCACCTGGTCTGCACCCCATTCTATTACGTCACAGGTAAAAGATCCCGCCTGGCATTTATATTTCCAGGGGCCGGGAAGCGGCATCGCGATGCAAAACGGCACACTGGTTTTTCCTTCTCAATACTGGGACGAACAAAAGAAGCCGGGCATTCCGCATTCAGCTATTATATACAGTGAAGATCATGGTAAAACATGGAAAAGTGGTACGGGTGCCAAATCAAATACTACCGAAGCGCAGGTGGTGGAAACAAGACCGGGCACATTGATGCTTAACATGCGGGATAACAGAGGGATGTTCCGAAGCGTGGCCACTACAGATGATATGGGGAAAACATGGAGAGAGCATCATAGTTCCCGGAGCGCACTGCCCGACCCGGTTTGTATGGGCAGCTTTATAAAAGCGGAAGTGAATGTAAAAGGAAAAATGAAGGAAGTGCTTTTCTTCAGCAATCCTAACTCCGGTTTCGACAGGTATAATATGACCATAAAGGCAAGTATGGATATGGGCGAAACCTGGTTGCCTGCTCACCAGTTGCTTGTTGATGAAAGAGGTTGTTATGGGTATTCCACCCTTACAAAGATTGATGACAATATGATAGGCATATTATATGAAGGAACAGGAGACCTGTATTTTATACGGATACCGGTAAACGAAATTATTAAATAGACCTGCAATGGCATATACTGCAAAAGAGCTTTCGACATTAAAAGCTTTTTATAACAATAAGTTGCTGAATGATACTGTTCCGTTTTGGTTTCCACGTTCTGTTGATGAAGAATACGGAGGCTTTTTATTGATGCGTGATGCAGACGGATCATTAATAGATGATGACAAGGCGGTGTGGATACAGGGAAGAGCAACCTGGCTGTTAGCAACATTATATAATACCATTGAAAAAAAAGAAGAATGGTTAGTAGCTGCAAAATCGGGTTATGATTTTCTCAATAAGTATTGTTTTGATACAGATGGTCAGATGTTCTTTCATGTAACCCGGGATGGAAAACCTATCCGCAAACGGCGGTATTTTTTCTCCGAAACTTTTTATGTGATTGCCGCAGCAGCTTATGCAAAAGCCAGTGGCGATGAGGCTGCAGCACAAAATGCAAGACGTGTTTTTAGCAATTGCATTGCTTATGCAAATGGAGAAAAAACTCTGCCATCAAAGTTTGCCGATACCCGTCCTTCAAAAGGGATAGGCGTACCCATGATCATGATAAACACCGCACAGCAACTCAGGGAAACAATTGGAGATGAACGCTGCGATGACCTGATCATGCAATGGATCGGTGAGATTGAACGGGATTTTGTGAAAGATGATATCCGTTGCGTAATGGAACAGGTAGCGCCTGATGGGAGCATTATAGATCATATAGATGGGCGAACCCTGAATCCCGGTCATGCCATAGAAGGCGCCTGGTTCCTGCTGCATGAAGCAAAGTATCGCAACAACGATCCTCATTTGATTGAGCTTGGCTGTAAAATGCTCAATTATATGTGGGAACGGGGTTGGGATAAGGAGCATGGAGGTATATTGTATTTCCGTGATGTATATAACAAGCCTGTTCAGGAATACTGGCAGGATATGAAATTCTGGTGGCCGCACAATGAAAGCATTATCGCCACATTGCTGGCATACCAGCTCACCGGTAATGGACAATATGCGCAATGGCATAAGCTGGTGCACGATTATGCTTATAGTCATTTTGCCGATAAGGATAACGGAGAATGGTTTGGGTACCTGCACCGCGATGGCAGTATTGCGCAAACAGCTAAGGGAAATTTGTTTAAGGGTCCCTTTCATTTACCACGGCAGGAGTGGTACTGCTATACATTACTGGAAACAATTTCGGGATAAGTCATGAAGCTGCTTATTATTATCATTGCATTCATACCATTGCAACTGGCGGCTCAGTTGAGGCTTGCACCCATATTTTCAGATAATATGGTATTGCAGCGGGATCAGCCTGTACGTATATGGGGAAAAGCAAACCCCGGGGACGAGATCGGGATATTATTTTATAATGAACAGTTCCGGTCAATAACAGGCGTTGATTCCTCATGGAGCATATTATTAAAAAAATATGCTGCCACTGTTCATCCACAGCAATTGACCGTATCGTCAGCCTATGAAACTATTGTGATAAAAAATATTCTGATCGGAGATGTCTGGGTCTGCATCGGTCAGTCGAATATGGAATGGCCGATGCAAAGCGAACTGCATTACAAACAACAGGTTAATAAAGCGCAAATATCCAAACTGAGATTTTTCAATCCTACCTATGCGGGAAAAAATATTTATGCAGCTACATTCCCTGATTCTATTGCTGAACGGCTAACTCCTAAAGATTTTTACAGCGGTGAATGGCATAACTCAGATAGTAATACATTTAAGACCATGAGCGCGGTGGCCTGGTATTTTGGAAGAAAGATATTGTTCGAAACGGGAGTACCACAGGGTTTGATCAATCTTTCCATAGGTGGCGCTCCGCTGGAAACATTTATCAGTATTGATGCGTTGCGGCAAAACAGCAGCTTTGCAGCAAAAGCCAGGGGAGACTGGCTGAACAATACTTCCCTTCCCGAGTGGATCCGTCAAAGAGGAAGAGAAAATGTAGGCGCCCTTGATAATGTGCCTGCTGATGCTATTGGTAAAAATCACGGATATAAGCCAGGCTTTGCATTTACTGCAGGCATTGAACCGATCCTGCCTATGCCGGTGAAAGGAATAATCTGCTACCAGGGAGAAAGCAATGCGCAGGAAACAGAAAGAGTAACGGAGTATAATGACCTGCAGGAGCTATTGGTAAAAGATTACAGGAATCGTTGGAAAGATCCTGCTTTGCCTTTTTACTATGTACAGCTATCCTCCATAGATACAATTCGCTACAAAGGTCAGTTATGGCCGCAGTTCAGAAATGAGCAAAGGAAATTTCTTGACCGCCTGCCCTATACCGGGATGGCTGTATCAAGCGATATAGGCGATTCAGTGAGCGTACATCCTTTAAATAAAAAAGATGCAGGTGAGCGGTTAGCAAGATGGGCGCTGCATGATGTTTATAAAAAGAATATCATCCCTTCCGGTCCCCTTCCTGTAAAGGCAGTCTTCCATAATGGCAATATAGAAGTTTATTTTAAATATACCGGAAAGGGATTAACTACTTCCGACCAGGCGCCACTGAAGGGATTTACTACAGATGCCGACCAGCATCCTGCTGCCATCATCCGTGACAATAAGGTTATTATTAAAACAGGCAGTAAACCCCGTTTCGCCTGCTATGGCTGCTCGCCGTATACAGATGCCAACCTGGTCAATGCCGAAAGCCTTCCTGCGTCTACATTCAGGTTGGAAGTAGAGTAGCTGTTATACAAAAATGTCAGTTAAAAAAACAGAACACTCCGGTTCCGTCACTGTGAGCCGCATGCAGGGCGCTTCGCGCGAAGAGGTACATTACGGCGGTGAAGCAGTCTCCATTGAAATATCTCATTTCCTGCTCCGGTAATTTAAAATATACGCCTAAAAACCGGAATATATTAAAATGATAAAAAAAATTAAAATAAATTTGTTAGATTAATCTAACATTATAATTTTGAATAGTTAAATGATAAGTTTATTGATGTAAACTATTGTACATTTATGCTATTCAGACTTGTTATTTTGGCCATTTTTTATTTTTTCCCGGGTTTGCTTTCTTTTTCCCAACCCGGCGAAATAAAGGGTGCCGTTACAGGCAGGAATGGCAGCATGATCGAAGCTGCTACAGTCAGCATTCCCCGGCTGCATATTGGTACCGCTACAGACAGCACCGGGCATTATCATTTAAAAGATGTGCCTTACGGCACCTGGGAACTGGAGATCAGCTATACAGGCTATGAAACTTTCAGGGCGTTTATTATTGTGGATAACAGCTCCCCGGTGATATACAATGTGACGCTCAAAGCATCCGGTGCTGCTTCGCTGGATGAAGTGGTGGTGACCGGCACCATGCGGGAAGTGAGCCGGCTTGCCAGTCCTGTGCCGGTAGAAGTATATACGCCTGCCTATTTTAAAAAGAATCCCACACCCAGTCTCTTTGACGCCGTCGGACTGATCAACGGAGTAAAGCCCCAGCTCAACTGCAATGTCTGCAATACCGGCGATATTCATATCAATGGCATGGAAGGACCTTATACTATGGTGCTGATAGACGGGATGCCTGTTATCAGCGCCCTTTCCACAGTGTATGGGTTGAGCGGCATTCCCAACAGCATGGTAGAACGCATTGAAGTGGTAAAAGGCCCGGCATCCTCTCTTTACGGATCAGAGGCGATGGGCGGCATTATCAACGTGATCACCAAAAATCCAATGAAGGCGCCGCTGGTAAGTGCTGATGTATTCGGTACTACATGGGGAGAACTGAGCGCCGATGCCGGTGTTAAATTCAACACAGGGAAAGCCACCGGTCTTTTCGGGCTGAATTATTTTAATTTCAATAACAGGGTAGATAACAATAGTGATCACTTCACCGACCTGACGCTGCAAAACCGTATTTCTCTTTTCAATAAATGGAGCTTCAGCAGGAAAGAAAACCGGGTAGCCAGCCTGGCGGCAAGGTATGTATATGAAGACCGCTGGGGCGGCGATATGCGATGGAACGAATCTTTCAGGGGCAGCGACAGTATCTACGGTGAGAGTATTTATACCAAACGCGCCGAAGTCATCGGGCTGTATCAATTACCACTGAAAGAAAAGATCTTTATGCAGTTCTCCTACAACTATCATGATCAAAATTCGTATTATGGCCACACGCCGTATATGGCAACGCAGCAGGTGGGTTTTCTGCAATCCTATTGGGATAAGCCACTGGGTGGGGAACATAATCTTCTTTTAGGGGCCGCCCTGCGGTATACCCGGTATGATGATAATACTCCTGCCACTGCTGCTGCAGACGGCAGTAAAAATAAACCCGCCGATACCCCACTGCCGGGAGTGTTTGTGCAGGATGAATGGAGGGTCAGCAGCCGGCACACTATTTTATTGGGCTACCGGTATGATCATGATAAAAATCATGGTAATATACACTCTCCCCGGCTGGCCTATAAATTCTCTCCCGGTAAAAACAATACATTACGTGCCAGCTTTGGGACGGGATTCCGTGTAGTGAACCTCTTCACGGAAGACCATGCCGCGCTTACCGGTGCAAGACAGGTAGTGATTAAAGAAGCGTTAGACCCGGAGCGCTCTTATAACGGTAACCTGAATTATGTGCTGCGCATCGCGACAGGAAAATTTTTCCTGGGATTTGATGCAACTGCTTTTTACTCCTATTTCACCAATAAGATCGTCGGCGATTTTGATACTGATCCTGATAAGATCATTTACAGCAACCTGGACGGGCATGCTGTTTCCAGAGGACTCTCGCTGAATACTGACCTGACATTTGTATTCCCGCTGAAGGTACTTGCCGGCGTCAGCTATATGGATGTGTTCCAGGTGGAAGACAAAGGTGCCGGCAGGCTGGTAAGGAGTCTGCAGATCCATGCCCCCCGATGGTCAGGAACATTCGTTATAAGCTATACTTTACCTAAAGGGTTTGTAGTGGATGTCAGCGGCGCTTATGACGGCCCGATGCGGTTGCCTGTGCAACCTCATGATTACCGACCGGAATATTCACCCTGGTTTTGTTTAGCCAACCTGCAGGTAACCAAAAAATTCAACAAAGGAATTGAGCTGTATGTGGGGATAAAAAATCTCTTGAACTTCGTTCCAAAATACCCGTTGATGCGACCTTTTGACCCTTTTGACAAAACAGTGGATGACCCGGTGACCAACCCATATGGATACACGTTCGATACCGAATACAATTATGCACCCCTACAGGGCATAAGGGGATTTATGGGAATGAGATATAATTTATTTAAATTAGGGCTTTAGGAAACAGACTTCCTGAATTCCAAAGGTGATATCCCCGGATCCTCAGTAGCTTCTCTTTGTTGTTCTTTGCAGATCCTTTCAATCATTAAGCAATACCTTTGTAATAAAAATAATGATGCGCCCACTTCCTTCAGATTATTCGCCGTTTTCGGAAACCTATGTTTCACTTGTTGAAACCGGAGATATTAAAAAAATGATGACTGATTCTCTGCCAGCGATGTCTGCGTTCCTTTCCACGATTACCGAGGAGAAAGCCGACTATGCTTATGCCAGCGGCAAGTGGACGGTAAAGCAACTGTTGCAGCATACTATAGATACGGAGAAAGTATTTGCATACAGGGCTATGTGCTTTGCGAGAGGGGAAAAGCAGCCTCTGCCGGGGTTCGACCAGGACGATTATGCAGCGCATGTGGATGTTTCCGGCCGGTCGCTGGCAGGATTGAAAGAGGAAATGCTGCTGGCACGAAAGCTCACCATCATGCTTTTTGAACCGCTTAGCGATGAAGCCCTGAATGAGAGAGGTGTGGCAAGTGATCATGATGTTACTGTGCTTGCATTAGGTTATATACTCCTTGGCCACTGGCGGCATCATGAAAGTATATTGAAAGGCAAATACGGGCTATAGCAGGATATCCCGTTATTGATGAGCAGCTTATTTATGAATATTTAAAAAAGCAAATACCCTTATCTTTTCGCTCTCCTGTATTGCACAGGCCATGTAAGGTCGTGGTTCAGCGCTTTTGCTGCATGAAGGGGAAAATAGGGGTCCCGCAGAAATGCCCTTGCCATTACGATCATGTCTGCTTTATTTTCCTGTAGGATTTCTTCCGCCTGTGCTGCCTCTGTGATCAGACCTACAGCGCCTGTAAGTATTCCTGTTTCTTTTTTTATTCTTGCTGCAAAAGGCACCTGGTAGCCGGGTCCGGCGGGAATGTTTGCATTAGGCGATGTACCTCCGCTTGACACATCTATCAGGTCAACTCCTTTTCCTTTTAGTAGCGATGCGAGCTGAACAGACGCGTCAATATCCCATCCTCCCTCTATCCAGTCGGTAGCGGAAATGCGTACCCAGAAAGGAAGTGAATCAGGCCAAACTTTTTTAATACCATCAATGGTTTCCAAAAGCAGCCTGCTGCGGTTTTCGAAATTTCCTCCATAACGGTCATTTCGTTTATTGCTCAGGGGAGAAAGGAACTGGTGAAGAAGATAGCCATGCGCTGCATGCAGCTCTATTAATTTGAAACCCGCAGCCAAAGCTCTTTGTGCCGCTGCCGTAAAATCTTTTTTTACTTTTTCTATGCCATTATGGTCAAGCTCAACAGGGGCTTCGTAATGTTCTGCGAACGGGAGGGCAGATGCAGACAGCGTTTGCCAGCCGCCTTCTGCCAGGGAGATCTGCCCCCCGCCCTTCCATTCAGACCGGGTGCTTGCTTTCCTGCCGGCATGCGCCAGTTGTATGCCTGCAATACTGCCCTGCGCATGGATAAAGCTGGTGATCTGTTGTAATGTATCAATGTGTTCGTCTTTCCATATACCGAGGTCGTCGGGAGATATCCTTCCTTCAGGAGACACTGCAGTAGCTTCGGTGATCACTATTCCTGCGCCGCCTACCGCCCTGCTGCCGAGATGTACAAGATGCCAGTCGTTGGCAAAACCATCCTCCGAGGAGTATTGGCACATAGGCGATACCGTTATACGGTTCCTGAATGTTATTGATTTAATACTTAACGGTGAAAATAGCATCGGCATATTGATGAATTGTGATTTTCGGAAAGTTTTTGCAATATAGTTTTTATAAAAATTATACTTCATGATAATTCATCCGAGGGGTACATTTCACTTTTTCGCAACTGCTACCGGTCGGTGAGACCCGCCCGAACGATGTTCAGTCGGGCGGGCACCATAGCCGTCAACTTAAGCAAAAAAGAACTCCTGACGATATAGCATTTATCGGTTAAGCTTTTATATATTGAACACACCCTTTCTGCTGCATTGCTTTTGCCTCCAAGCCGGTCCCGCCACTTGGCGGGATAACCGGAACACCGCTGCTTTTTATCTTTTGAAAAAATATGCTCCGCATTTTTTCAATCCCGCCTGCAGCGGGACCAGACAAAAAGAGGCGGCTTATCCGGTTACTGGTAAAAATTAAACCCGATCGTACACTACCATCATAATTATTCTCACCACGGTGATTTGTCCCACGGTCGCCCCGGCACGTGAAGACGCGTGCCGGAAAGGTGAGACTATGCTTTTTTCGCAGATGGGTGGAGACATCCCCCTGTAGAAATTCATCCGGTAAGGGGCAGGACAGACGCTTCCTGTGAATGAAGTATATTGCCACCTCATAATATAATAATGAAGCGCATTTCTTCCGGCAGCCATGTTTTTCTTGCAATAACGACTATCTTTCTCTCTTATCAAAATGCACTTGCACAGGTTTCGCAAAAAGAAATGCAATACGTATATAATGAAGCGCGCACTCCTTATAAATATGGTATTGTGCTGACTGCAGCCGACAGCACAAAAATGGTGGACAGCCCTACCATATTCCGGGCAAAAGGTAAATGGTATATGACCTATATCGTGTTTGACGGGCACGGTTATGAAACATGGGTAGCAATAAGTGATGACCTGTTGGAATGGAAAACCCTGGGAAAGATCATGTCATTTACTGGAAATGGCTGGGATGCCAGTCAAAAGGCCGGTTATCCCTCGCTGGTAGATATCCATTGGGGAGGGAGCTATCGCATGATGCCGTATGATAAGCAATACTGGGTCTCTTATCTCGGCGGCGCCGACAAAGGATATGAAGCGGGAAGATTAGGTGTAGGTATGGCCTATACTGATGATCTTACGAAAGTGCATGAGCTGAAAAGATTAGAGCAGCCTGTGCTTTCTCCTAATGACAGCGCTGCCATGCATTACGATAATAAAACGATTTTTAAAAGTTCGGTTATATATGATCGTGATAAAATCACAGGGCATCCTTTTGTAATGTTTTATAATGGTGCTGGCGACAGCAGCGATGCAAACGGGCATCATTTTGAAAGCATATCCCTGGCAGTATCTGATGATATGGTACACTGGAAAAGAAATAAAAGCGCTCCGTTGATCACCAGGGGACGGGGTATATGCGGAGATGCACAGGTAGTGAAGATGAAAAACCTGTTCGTGATGTTCTATTTTGGCTATAACTGGAAGGATGGCGTATCCGGGGCTTTTGACCGGTTTGCCTGTTCTTATGATCTTGTCCACTGGACGGAGTGGAATGGGGATAATCTTATAGAGCCTTCTCTGGAATATGACCGCCAGTATGCTCACAAGCCCTGGATAATAAAATGGAAAGGTGTGGTATATCATTTTTACAATGCCGTGGGTGATAAAGGCAGGGTGATTGCACTGGCCACCTCAAAGGATCTGAAAAATTCCAAATAACTTTTAATCAAATTTCTGCTATGCGAAGCCGTAAGTTTTATTGGCAAAAAAGTATAATAACATTATTGTTCGGGCAGTTTGTTGCCATATATACTATTTGCGCCGCTCCCATGCTTCCTGAAAAGCTCACCTGTGAGTATACAGAAAATCCTTTGGGTATTGATATCGCCCGCCCGCGGCTGAGCTGGATATTTTCTGCTGACCAGCGGAATCAACGCCAAACGGCATACGAAATACTGGTAAGCGACAATATTGCTGAACTGAATAAAGGGAATGGCACGATCTGGACAACAGGCAGAGTTATCTCTGCAGAAAATACAAATGTGGTATATGATGGCGTTGCACTTAAACCGTTCACCAGGTATTTCTGGAAGGTAAGGGCTTATAATAATAGCGGCGAGGTATCTCCCTGGAGTGGGGCAGCCTGGTTTGAAACAGCTATGTTATCTGCCGGTGACTGGTCGGCAAAATGGATTGGCGATGGCAGCAGGCAGTTTGAACGTGATGAGGATTTTTTTAAAGATGATCCAAATCCTTTATTCCGGAAAGATTTCCGTGCAGGAAAGCAGGTTGCCTCTGCCCGGTTGTATATCTGCGGACTTGGCTATTATGAAGCATATATTAATGGCAAAAGAGCGGGAGATCATATTCTTGACCCCGGTTGGACAAACTATGGCAAAGAATGTCTTTATGCCACTTACGATATCACTTCTTTGCTGAAAAAGGGTGATAATGCTATGGGCATTATGCTTGGCAATGGCTGGTACAATGCTGCGCCGATCCGTTTGTTCGGGCGTTTTGTGTTGAGAAATGTGCAGCAAACCGGCAGACCATGTGTAATTGCTCAATTGCGCCTGACTTATACAGATGGTAAAACAGAAGTGATAGGTACAGATCAGAGCTGGAATACCCTGCCCGGGCCGGTACTTAGAAATAATATCTACTTAGGCGAGCATTATGATGCAAGGCTGGAGAAAGATGGATGGAATACAAAGTTTGGGCAATCTTCATCTCTGGTGAAGCAAGCGGAGGAAGTGAAGGGACCGGATGGTATATTGAGCGCCCAGGTGCAACCTCCTGTCAGGATAACCAAAGTGATCAAACCTATCAGCATTGCCCAAACTTCACCCGGAACATTCCTGGTGGATATGGGGCAGAACTTTGCCGGTGTGGCGCGGATACGTGTACGTGGGAAAGCGGGGACAAAAATCGTGATGAGATACGGAGAGGATAAATATGCAGACGGAACAATTGATGTAATGACAACTGTTGCGGGGCAGATCAAAAATGGCAATGGCGGTCCCGGAGTGCCTAAGGTAGCCTGGCAGGAAGACAGCTATATCCTGAAAGGAGAGGGGATTGAAACCTGGGCGCCACGGTTCACCTTCCATGGGTTTCGCTATGTTGAAATAAAAGGATGGCCGGGGATACCGCAGACGGGTGATATAGAAGGGCTGAGAATGAATTCAGATGTATTGCCCACAGGAGAGTTCTCATGTTCAGACACTATATTTAATAAGCTTGATCAAAACATACAATGGACATTTCTCAGTAATATTTTCAGTGTACAATCCGATTGTCCCGGGCGCGAAAAATTAGGCTATGGCGGTGATATGGTAGCCACAGCCAATGCCTTCATCTATCATTTTGATATGGCTAATTTTTACCGGAAGACAATACGTGATTTTGTCAATGACCAGCGGCCGCCGGGAGGTATAACGGAAACCGCTCCTTATGTGGGTATAGCAGACCGTGGCCCCGGTGACGGGTCGGGGCCGCTGGGATGGCAGCTCGCTTATCCGTTCCTTATTCAGCAATTGTATGAATTTTATGGTGATAAGCGGATCATTGAAGATAATTACCCGGCGCTGGCAAGGCAGGCTGCATTCTTAAAGCAAACGGCTGTGGAAGGACTGCACTGGATTGATATCAGCGACCATGAAGCGCTGGATACCAAGCCGGAATCATTCAGCGCAGCGCTTTTTTATTATCATCATATTATGCTGATGGCAGAGTTTGCTGATATCCTGGGAAAGGGAAATGAAGCCAAAGAATACGCATCTTCCGCTGCACAGATAAGAAATGCTATCATTAGCAGGTATCTTGTGAACAACACCGGCAGGTTTGACAATGCTACCCAGTCTGCACAGATACTCGCCTTGTGGTACAAAATAGTTCCGGAAAAAGAAAAGGAGCGGGCAGTGAAAGTATTAATGGATGAGTTTGCCCGTCACGACTGGCATCTTTCTACCGGCATCTTTTCCACCAAAATGATGTTTGATGTATTGAGGGACCTCGACAGCAATGACGTGGCCTGGCGGGTGGCAGCTCAAAAAACTTTTCCCGGCTGGAAGTATATGATAGACAAAGGAGCCACCACGCTCTGGGAAACCTGGGCATATTCGGATAATGTATACTCCCAAAACCATCCTATGTTCGGGTCTGTAGGAGAATGGTTTTACCGGTCATTGCTGGGGATCAATCCTGCTGCACCCGGTTTTGAAAAAATTATTATTAAACCGCAGCCTGCAGGAGACCTTACCTATGCAGCCGGCTCCTACCGGTCTGTAAAGGGGAATATCGTGAGCAACTGGAAATTGTCGGGAGGTATTTTTTTACTGGAGGTAGCGGTGCCGGGCAATACCATTGCTGAGATATGGGTTAGTGCAGCAGAAAACGATACTATCACGGAGGACGGACAGCCTGTGGAGGCGGTAAAGGATATCAGGCTGCTACGCAGGGAAAAGCATTATGCTGTTTTTGAAACGGGTTCCGGGAAATATAGTTTTGAAGTGCGCCGGCGGCCGTGAGAGGCGGCGAAAAGTGAGAAGTGAGTCGTGAGACGCCAAATGTGAAAGATCACCTCACGATTTACGTTTCCCGGCTCACATTTTATCTCCCATATGTTGCTGCTATTAACCTGCACAACCTGTAACCTGAAACCCCGCATCTATCTCAGCTTCTTTTCCATCACATAATGGGGAATGGTTACTTCAAAAAACTCATCACTTGCTATAGTGTATCCGAATTTCTGGTAGAAGCCTACGGCCGATTTCCGGGCATGCATCGTAAGTGTTTCATAGCCGCGGTCACGGGCTACATTTTCCGCGAATGTCATTAACGATGCCCCTATCCCCTTTTTTTGAAGATTGCTGCTCACCGCCATCTGCCTCAGCCTGCAGGTGTGATTGCCCGTTCTTGTGAGCAGGCAGCAGCCTATCAGTTTATTATCATCTTCAAACGCGCCTATAAGCACATCGTCTTTTTCGCGGGTGAGTTCTTCGGGATCAAAATATAAGCCCAGCGGTTTACGCAGAATACTGTCTCTTAGCTGGATCATCTGCGCATATTCCTGAGAATCATGATCTATGAACTTAAGTGGCATTAGTTGGACTTTTAAACGGGCTTAAACTTAAAAATACGAAAAAAGCTGTACAAAAACCACCTTATCCACAGGGCAATAAAAGAGGGGCGGAGGCGCCATAATTAAACACGCCCAGCCATCTTTTTCACACAATTTCAAATAGATATTGTTTTTATCTCAAAAACTATATTTTTGCACCCAGTATTAACCAAATTTTACAACCATGTCCGACATTGCAACAAGAGTTAAAAAGATAATTGTTGACAAATTAGGTGTTGATGAAGCTGAGGTTACCCCCGAAGCATCTTTCACCAATGATCTGGGAGCTGATTCATTAGACACAGTTGAACTGATCATGGAATTTGAAAAAGAATTTAATATTTCCATCCCCGACGAACAGGCTGAAACCATAACTACTGTAGGTCAGTCTATTGCGTATCTTGAGGAGCATGCAAAGTAATTTCTTTCTATTTCGCTGATCGCAGGCAAACTTGCTTATGAACTTAAAACGTGTAGTTGTAACGGGCATTGGTGCCTTAACTCCTTTAGGAAATTCCGTGCCGGAATACTGGCAGGGGCTTGTTAATGGTGTTTCGGGGGCTGATGCAATTACATTATTTGATGCGTCAAAGTTCAAAACAAGGTTTGCCTGCGAATTAAAAAATTTCGACCCCACTCAGTTCCTTGATAAAAAGGAAGCCCGTAAAATTGACCGTTTTACCCAAACAGCCCTCGTCTGCAGCGATGAAGCTGTTAAAAGCGCAGGCATAAGCAAAGAACTGGTCAATCCCGACAGGGTAGGAGTGATCTTTTCAAGCGGTATCGGGGGATTGATCACTTTCCAGCAGGAAGTGACCGAATTTGCACTCGGGGATGGTACCCCGCGTTTCAATCCTTTCTTTATCCCCAAAATGATACTTGATATTGCCGCAGGGCAGATATCAATGCGACATGGTTTTCGCGGGCCAAACTATGCCGTGGTTTCTGCATGCGCATCTTCCACTCATGCTATTATGGACGCCTTCAACCTGATACGGCTGGGGAAAGCGGAAATAATCCTTGCGGGTGGCAGTGAGAGCGTGATCCGGGAGGCCGGCGTAGGTGGTTTCAATGCCATGAAGGCACTTAGCGAGCGCAATGACGATCCTAAAACAGCTTCCCGTCCTTTTGATAAGGACAGGGATGGCTTTGTAATAGGAGAAGGTGCCGGTATGCTGGTGCTGGAGAACCTGGAGCATGCTGTAGCGCGCGGTGCGAATATTATTTGTGAAATTGCGGGAGCCGGGGCCAGCGCAGATGCATATCATATCACAGCTCCTCATCCCGAAGGATTAGGAGCGAGAAATGTAATGCTGGCTACGCTTAATGATGCGGGCATGAAGCCCGAAGATATTGACTATATCAACGTGCACGGCACTTCTACTCCGCTCGGAGATATTTCAGAAGTAAAAGCCATACAACAGGTTTTTGGCGAACACGCCTACCATCTCAATATCAGCTCTACCAAGTCTATGACAGGTCACCTGCTTGGCGCCGCCGGCGTTATTGAGGCAATTGCCTGTGTAATGGCTGTAAAGCACGATGTTGTTCCTCCCACCATTAATCATTTTACAGATGATCCCGGTTTGGATCCCGCGTTAAATTTTACTTTCTGCAAAGCCCAGCAAAGAACGGTAAGGGCGGCGCTCAGCAATACCTTTGGCTTTGGGGGACATAATGCCTCGGTTATAGTAAAGAAATATTCCGCCTGATTTTTCCGTTAACTATTTTATTCGCTGCAACTCTTCGGGGAGTTACTTACATTTGTTATTCATTAATGAAAATCTGATCCTTTGGCATTAGTCCGTTATTTTATTCAATACCTTGGAATTGACAAAACGAGCCGCTCCTTTTATAAGCAATTATGCAATGTGCTGGGCTTCGTCCCGGGGGCTTTGTCTTTGTATAAAACTGCATTGAGCCATCGTTCCGTAAAAGAAGGGACAGATGAAAACAATGAACGCCTCGAATACCTCGGCGATGCCATTCTTAGCGGAGTTGTGGCTGATTATTTATTTAAAAGATACCCTTACAAAGGGGAGGGGTTTCTTACGGAAATGCGCAGCAAAATGGTTAACCGGCAAACCCTCAATGACATTGCCGTAAAAATGGGGCTCAAAAAAATCACGATATATAATAAAAATGACGGTTCTCTGAAAGTAAGCCAGATATTTGGCAATACCCTTGAGGCACTGGTGGGAGCGATCTATGTAGATAAGGGATTCAACCCTACCAAACAGTGGGTGCTCAGGCATATCATTATCCCGCACATGTTTATAGAAGATCTCGAGACCCTTGAGATCAATCATAAAAACAAGCTTTACGGGTGGGCAAACAAGAATGGCAAAAACCTTGAATTTGAAACCCTCGACGAACGTTTTGAGAACGGGCGCAGGCTCTTTACTGTTGGGGCGGTAGTAGACGGGGAACTGATAGCTGAAGGCAAAGCATTCAATAAAAAAGACGCCAGCCAGATCGCTTCCCAGATCGCAGTGGAAAAGCTGGGGCTGGGTAAGACAGAAGAATAGTCACAGAGAAACACGGCAACTCCTTTTTGCATAGTATAAAGTCACTACTTTTCGCTCTTCTAAACCATAAATGATATCTTTAAGTATTACGAAGTAATCTCAAATCTTAAATTTCAAATTAAATAACTATGCCCCGCTTAGCAGCGTTTCCCAAAGCATTTATGCAGGCTCTTTGTAAGGATGGAACAATGACAGTAGCAGAATGGATTGACCTGGCGGTAAAGCTGGACATTGACGGACTAGAATGGTATGCCGGTTTCCTTGAAATGTCGGACAAAAAGAACTGGAGTGAATTTCGCAGGAGAGTAGAAGATCATGGAAAAACGATCCCAATGATGTGCTGTTCCCCGGATTTTACACATCCTGACAGTAATTTCCGTGCAAGAGAAATAGAAAAGCAGAAAGGCTGGATAGATATGACATATGCGTTGGGCGGGTCGTATTGCAGGGTCTTATCAGGTCAGCGCCGCCCTGAGCTTTCCATAGAAGAAGGAGTAAAGCTTGCCGCCGACAGCATCCGTGAATGCCTGCCTTACGCCCAGGAAAGGGGTATTACCCTTATCTTAGAGAACCATTACAAAGATGATTTTTGGGAATATCCTGAATTTGCGCAAAAGATGGATGTGTTCTGTAAGCTGGTAGATGCCATACATCATCCAAATTTTGGGGTGAACTACGATCCCAGTAACACCTACCTGGCCGGCGAAGACCCGCTTGACCTGTTGTATAAAGTATCTGACCGGGTGGTTACCATGCATGCGAGCGACCGCTATCTGAAAGAAGGCACGATAGAAGATCTGAGAAAAGAGGAGGGTGGCGCTCTCGGGTATGCTAAAAGATTAAGTCATGGTGAGATCGGAAAGGGGCTGAATGATTATGACGCTATATTTACAGAATTAAAAAGGGTGGGTTTTGATAGCTGGATCAGTATAGAAGACGGTGTTGACGGTATGGAACAACTGGAAAGAAGCGTTGCCTTTTTAAGAAAAAAAATTGCTCAATACTGGTAATAGCTTTCTAAACAATAGCTGTACTGAAAACGATGCGGGGACAATGTCCTTCATTTAAGGAATTATATTGCGTTCCCTGGTTCTTTTTTTACGCCTCTGCGTGAAAAGGTTGTTTTGGCAACCGGCGCCCTGATAAGTTTTTCCTATTTGCAGGGTTTAACCATGCAACATTGTTCTCTTTCCCCTGTTTAGAGTTAATTTAGCATAATGACCTGCTATTAACATTGTCAAATAATGAATTTAAAGAACGCATCCATACTGGTAATAGATGATGACCAGGACGTGCTTACGGCGGTAAGGCTGCTGCTGAAGACAGAAGCCGCAAACGTGGTTACTGAAAAGAATCCTGAAAATATACGATGGCTGTTATCAAAGCAATCCTTTGATCTGATTATGCTTGATATGAATTTTAACAGCTCAATCAATACAGGCAATGAAGGATTGTTCTGGCTCCGGAAAATCAAGGAGTTCGGGTCGGATGCGGCAATAATAATGATAACAGCCTATGGCGATATTGACCTGGCTGTTCGCTCACTAAAGGAAGGCGCTGCGGATTTTATGGTCAAACCCTGGCATAATGAAAAGCTGATCAGCGCGATCAGGGAAACACTAAAGCAGAAAGGTAGAAACCAACCTGCAGTACAGCCTGGTGCAGGCGATAGCATAATCGGTACAGAACTGCTGGGGAATTCCGAGCCGATGCAGGATATCTTTTATAAAATAAAGAAGATCGCTCCTACCGATGCCAATATCCTGATACTCGGGGAGAATGGTACCGGCAAAGATCTCATTGCAAAAGCGATCCACCAGCTTTCTCTTCGCGCAGACAAGGCATTTGTAAAGGTGGATGTCGGCGCTTTAACGGAGTCGTTGTTTGAGAGCGAATTGTTTGGTCATAAAAAGGGAGCTTTTACTGATGCCAGGGAAGACAGGACGGGACGGTTTGAAGCAGCCGATGGCGGCACCGTATTCCTTGATGAGATAGGAAATATATCCCTGCAGCAGCAGGCAAAACTGTTATCTGTACTGCAAAACCGGCAGGTGATACGCCTTGGCTCCAACCAGCCGGCACCGGTGGATATCAGGCTTATTTGTGCCACCAATCTTCCGCTGCAGGAACTTGCCAACGAAAACAGGTTCAGAAAAGACCTGGTATACAGGATCAATACTGTTGAGATCATGGTGCCCCCGTTACGCAGGCGTGAAGAAGATATTGTTGTGCTTGCCAGGCATTTTGTACAGCTTTATGCTACCAAATATTTAAGGCCATCGCTTAGCCTGGATAATTCAGCGCTGGAAAAGCTCAGACATTATCACTATCCCGGCAATGTCAGAGAGCTCCAGTATACTATCGAGCGGGCTGTGATCATGTCGGATGGGGAATCGCTTCACGGAACGGATCTTATTTTTTCACCTATTGAATCCAATGCGGCTTCTTCTGACGAACCTGCTGAGCTGAACCTGAGCGCGATTGAGAAGAATGCCATTCTCAAGGTGATAGAAAAACACAACGGGAATATCACAAAAGCTGCAAAAGAACTGGGACTCACCCGCACAGCCTTGTACAGGAGATTAAGCAAGTATGATATTTAGAAGTGGTAAGGGATAAGTGGTAAGACGTGAAACGCAAAACGTGAAATGTGAGAGGTGTGCTGAAACCTGATATCTGTAACCTGTAACCCCGAAACTATGTTCAGGAAATATGAATGGCGATTAGTGGTAAGAGTTATGCTGCTCTTTGTTACGCTCAGCATAACTTCCTTCATTTTAGTGAAGGGGAAGGGCTGGTATGTGTATTTTACACTAACAATTCCTCTCCTGGTATATGAGCTCATTGATTTCTTCCGGTTTCACAAAAAAGCCCAGGATGAGGTATCGCAGTTTGTCGAGTCTGTGCATTACAGAGATTTCTCCCGTCATTTCGATGTAAAGCAGGCGCCTCTGGAGCTTCAGCCCCTGCGCCGCGGGTTTAATGATATCAATGATACTTTTAAGGTCATCAGTAAGGAGCGTGAAACACAATACCACTATATTCAAAAGATACTTGAACTGGTAGATACCGGTATATTATCTTATAATAATGAAAGCGGAGAAACGGGCTGGATGAATGAGTCGCTCAAAAAAATGCTGGGTATTCCCTATCTTAAAACAATCCATTCATTAGAAAAAAGGAATAAAGTCCTGTATGAAGCGATCATGAAATTGCGTCCCGGCGAAAACGAGGTGGTGGCAATAACCAGTGACAAAAACATCATTAAGCTGCTGCTCTCTGCTACAGCGTTCCAAACAGACAACAAAATATATAAACTGATAGCTATTCAGAATGTAAATGAAGCGCTGGATGAAAATGAGGCAAAAGCATGGCAAAGGCTGCTGAGTGTAATGACTCATGAGATCATGAATTCTGTAGCGCCTATATCCTCACTTGCAGATACTTTGAAGAACAGGCTGCAGATGGCAGCAAAAGACCTGGAAGATACAGATGGCACCGTAGAAGATCTTGAATTGGGGATCATTACCATTAAGCGGAGAAGCGAGGGACTTTTAAAATTCGCCGAGACATACCGCAACCTCAACAAGATCACTACGCTAAATCTTACCCGTGTATATGTGCGCGACCTTTTTGAAAACCTGTCGCTGTTAATGCAGCCCACCCTTCAGCAAAAAAATATTGATATAGATGTAATACTCAAAGACACCGATCTCATTCTGGAGGCAGATACCAACCTGGTAGAGCAGGTACTGATCAATTTAATGGTAAATGCTATTGAGGCGATAAAAGATACCCAAGATCCTCATATCGTTTTATCTGCAACACGCAGTCCTAATCAAAAAGTGATAATAAAAATTGCAGACAACGGCAGTGGTATCCCGGAAGATGTGCTGGATAAAATATTTATTCCTTTTTTCAGCACCAAGAAAAGCGGCAGCGGTATCGGGCTGAGCCTGTGCAAGCAGATAATGATGCTGCATAAAGGCAATGTGCAGGTGCAAAGCACAGAAGGAGAGGGCACTGTTTTTTCCCTACTTTTTTAGCCAGCCGTTGGCAGCCATCCAGTTCATGCAGCGGTCTATCCATTCTTCTTTGGTGGTGCTATTGTGCATGCCGAAGCCATGACCTCCGTTTTGATAAATATGGAGCTCTGCCGGAATCTTATTCCTTAATAGTCCTTCATAAAAGACAATACTGTTCTCGGGGCTTACGCCCTTATCGTCTGAGGCGTGCACCAGGAAAGTTGGGGGTGTTTGTGCAGTGATATGTTTTTCGTTTGAAAATTCATTTAGCTGGTCTGCTGTTGGGTTTTGGCCCAGCAGGTTTCTGAAAGACCCGGCATGAGTGATTTGCTTATCGGCGCTGATCACAGGATAAATGAGCATCATAAAATCGGGGCGCAGGTTTATATTGTCGGGATTATCAATCACGGCTTTTGTAAAATGAGTGCCTGCAGTAGACGCAAGATGTCCTCCTGCCGAGAAGCCCATTATGCCCACTCTTAAAGGATCCACATACCATTTTGATGCATTTTTTCTTACCAGCAGTATTGCCTGCTGCGCATCCTGCAACGGGGCGATGGAGGGATCCGGCTGGTTTTTAGGATTTGGCATCCGGTACTTTAAAACGAAAGCTGCCACGCCCATTTCATTAAACCGTTTTGCCACATCATAGCCTTCATGTCCTGCAGCTACTATGCCGTAGCCCCCGCCCGGGCATATTACTACGGCGGCGCCGTTTGCCTTTTCCTTGCCTGGAAGAAAAATACTAAGTGTGGGATTTCGGATATTGCTTATGCGCAGAATATTACCCGAGGTTTCCGATTTTTCTTCATCAGCCCCCGGTATATCATTGGGGATTTGTTTGTCGCTGTATAATGAGATCTCCATTTGCCTGGATTGAGCGATGCCTTTAAAAACGCATAATGTCAAAAATAACAAAAGGCTTAAGCAATATTTCATGGACAGTTGTTTTGCGAAAGGTATGGAATTATCCGGATTGGCTTAAAGCAAACCTTCATCGGCAAAGCTGTAAAAACCTTCTTCGCTTACGATGATATGATCCAGCACCCGGATGTCGAAATATTTTGCCGCTTCCTTTATTTTTTGTGTAAGTATCTCGTCTGCCCGGCTGGGTCTGACCCTTCCGGAAGGATGATTGTGGCAAAGCACAATGCTCACGGCATCTTCTTCCAGGGCTTTTTTAAGTATTACCCTGGTATCCGCTACAGTGCCTGTGATACCACCTTTGCTGATCACTTCCGTATGATTGACTTTATTTGCCTGGTTCAGGAACAGTACAATAAATACTTCCAGCTCATAATCTTTTAGTACGCCCTGCAGGTACCCGGCTATGCTTGTGCTGTCGGTTACATAAGGCTTTTCTATAAATCCCGCCGCCTGTCGTCTCCTGCCCAGCTCCATAGCGGCTGCAATAGTCACGGCTTTAGCCTCACCAATACCTTTGATCTTAGTCAATTCCTTGACAGAAATTTTACCCAGTTCATTGAGGTTGTTTTTGCCGAGCAGCAGGATTTCTTTGGCAAGATCAAGAGCTGATTTATTATGTGTACCATTCTGAAGCAGAATGGCTATGAGCTCAGAATGGCTCAGGCTTTCGGGGCCTTTGGTACGGAGCTTTTCCCTGGGACGGTCATCTATAAGCCAGTCTTTGATAGCTTTTTTCTTATCGGGTAGCATAATTTTGGTGATTTTCATTCGTTATAGCGTAATATATCTAAAATCCTTGTAATAACCATAAAAATCTACTTCTATGAAACTGTCAAACCGCCAGCTTATCCTTGGCTCTCTTCAGCCATTATTGTTTTGTATAGCCATGTATTGTGTTATTCTTTTTATATCGGTCTTTTTATGTTCCTCCATATACAATGCCTTTAAAACCGGTAATAAAGCTACCATAACGGAAACACAAACCGCTTCGGTTGCCAATTTCGAACATTCCGGGGCTGCAGCTCTGAAGCAATAGGCTAAGCTGATCAGGGATTCGCGTTGTATGCAATATGCAGCAGATTATATGTTGCAGGCAGCAATTTTTTGTTGCACCTGCTCATTACTAAAGGCTTATTTCTATCTTCGCCGCATATCCACCAATTTATGCAACCGAAGGCGAAATTATTCTCAGGAACAGGTTCCCGCTATCTGGCGGAAAAGATAGCCCAGCAGTTCGGACAACCCTTAGGCAAGATAAGTATTCAGCGTTTCAGCGATGGGGAAATTCAGCCTACTTTCCTTGAAAGCATCAGGGGCGATTATGTTTTTCTCATCCAGAGCACTTTTTCCCCGGGTGATAATATCATGGAGCTGTTGCTTATGATAGATGCAGCCCGCAGGGCTTCGGCGTATAAGATCATTGCTGTTTTACCCTATTATGGTTATGCCCGCCAGGATCGCAAGGATAAGCCCCGGGTTGCTATTGGCAGTAAGCTGGTAGCTAATCTTTTAACAGCGGCAGGCGCCGACAGGGTGATCACTATGGACCTGCACGCTCCCCAGATCCAGGGGTATTTCGATATACCGGTAGACCATCTTGACAGCTCAGCCATTTTCATTCCTTATATTGAACAACTTAATCTGGAAAACCTTACCTTTGCCGCCCCTGACGTGGGAAGTGCCAACAGGATACGTGAAATTGCCAGCTATTTTAACGGAGAAATGGTGATTTGTGATAAGCACAGAAAACGTGCTAATGAAATTGCGAGCATGGTGGTAATTGGCGATGTAACCGACAGGAATATAGTTCTTATAGATGATATATGCGATACCGGCGGAACGCTGGCCAAAGCTGCCGGGTTGCTGATGGAAAAGGGAGCAAAAAGCGTGAGAGCACTGTGCACCCATCCTGTGCTGAGCGGTAATGCTTATGTAAATATTGCCAATAGCGTGCTGGAAGAGCTGGTAGTTTGTGATACCTTGCCGCTGAGGGAACACAGCGATAAGATCAAAGTATTGAGCGTGGCAGAACTGTTTGCGGCTGCCATAAGAAATGCTTATGAAAATCAGAGTATTACGAGCTTGTTTATTCATAGCCAGCTCAGAGATAAATAAGGGTAAATTTTAATTTCAAAATAAAACAAATGAAAACAATTACAATCGAAGGACAACTGAGGACCGGAAGGGGTAAAAAAGCCACCCGCGAACTCCGCTCTCAGGGATTGGTGCCTGCTGTAATTTACGGTGGTACAACGGAAGTGAACTTTCAGGCTCCCGTTCTGGCTTTTAAATCTATTGTATATACCTCTGAATTCCAGCAGGCTGAGATCAGGGTAGATGGTAAATCATACAATTGTATCCTGAAAGATATACAATTGGATAAGGTTTCTGACGCGCTTAATCACCTGGATTTTCTTCAACTCGTTGAAGATAAAAAAGTTGTAGCTGACATTCCGTTGAAATTTACGGGAACGGCAGCAGGGGTAAAGGCCGGCGGCAAGCTGGTAACCAAGATGAAATCCCTGAAAGTAAAAACCTATCCTAAATATTTGAAGGAAAATATTGAGGTAGATCTTTCCGCGCTGGAGCTTAATGGCAATGTACGGGTGGAAGACGTGAAGGAAGAGCATTACGAGATACTGAACTCTCCCCGTATCCCGATAGCTTCTGTAGTAATGACCCGTCAGTTGAAGCAGGAAGAATCTACTGCACCTGCTGCACCAGCAAAAAAATAATACAACAGGTGGTTAGCCTGAATGTCATAAAAATCACCCAATTCATTAAGGATTGGGTTTTTTGTTACGCTTTTGATCATGAGTAGATACCTCATAGTCGGTTTAGGGAACCCTGGTGCTGAATATGCACATACAAGGCATAATATAGGGTTTGATGTGGTAGATGCATTTGTTGAAAAGCACGGCACATATTTCAGCAGCGGACGCCTGGCTGATGTTGCTGAGGTCAGGTGGAAGGGGAAGATGTTTACCTGCATCAAGCCTACCACTTATATGAACCTGAGCGGCAGATCTTTCAGATACTGGATGGATAAGGAAAAGCTTAGCCCCGCGCAAACACTTACGATCGTAGATGACCTGGCGCTGCCCCTCAGTAAATTGAGACTGCGGGCTGGCGGTAGCTCAGGGGGGCATAACGGCCTGACAGACATCCAGCAGGCGCTGGGCACGGATAAATATCCTAAGCTGAGATTTGGTATAGGTAATAATTTTTCTAAAGGCATGCAGGTGGACTTTGTATTGGGCAAATGGTTTCCTGAAGAGCTTGAAGTAGTGCAAAGGAAAATGATTTTTTGCGTTGAAGCTATTGAAAATGTAGCTGTTATGGGACTGGAACGTACCATGAACATCGTAAATCAAATGGAGTTTATATGAACAGAAGGAATAGTGCTGGATAACATTCGCTAAAAAATTATACTAACTTTATAAGTTTCAATTTGTTTGCATTAAATTAGCGTTTTACAAGTGTTTTCACCCCTGATTTATTATCCACTTTCCTTGAACTGCCCGAGAATCTAATAAAAAAGCACATGTTCATATCGTTTACCCACATTTATAAACCTTATTGAACTCATAATCAAGTATGAAAATATTCTGTATTGGCCGTAACTATGTTGATCATGCAAAAGAGCTAGGTAATGAAGTACCCTCGGAACCGGTTATTTTTATGAAACCTAAGAGTGCTTTATTGCAGTCTCATACCCCTTTTTATTATCCGGAATTTACCAATGAGCTGCATTCCGAAGTAGAACTGGTATTAAGAGTGAGTAAAAACGGTAAGTATATCCAGGAAAAGCATGCCTCAAAATATTATAATGGTATTACCGTAGGTATAGATTTCACTGCGCGTGATATTCAAAATGAATTACAGGAAAAGGGATTGCCCTGGGAAAAAGCAAAAGCCTGGGACAACTCCACTGTTATAGGCAAATGGCTTGATATTACACCAGAACTGAAAAAGAATGATATCAATTTTTGCCTGTATAAAAATAAGGAACTGGTGCAGCAGGGCAATTCAAAGCAAATGGTCTTCAGCTTCGACAGTATAGTATCTCATATTTCTAATTATTTTTCTCTGAATATAGGGGATATTATTTTTACAGGCACTCCTGCCGGCGTGGGAGAATGCGTGGTAGGGGATGATCTGGAAGGCTTTATAGAAGATGAGAGCATGTTTGAGCTTTCTATTAAATAAAAATTATTTTACTGTCATATATGCCCCCTTGTATAACAAGGGGTTTTTTATACAAAATACACGAGATCACATCATTAAAAAGCCGCTAAAACCATGGTTTTAAGCGGCAGTTTAATTTTCCGCTGATAGCAACAATGTACCCGACTCACTGCTGTATCATCACGGAATGGTATACATGAGAACCCTGTAGTCATATATGAAAACCTGTAAATAATTTCCTGATTATCACAAATTTTGGCTTTTTTTGTTTTAGAATTTCATCATAGCGATATATCCGTCTTCTCTGAAACATGATACCCCTGTAAACAGTTTTTTTCAGAATTAATTTTTTGCATCTGTCATGCAGCATCCTGATCAGAAATATGTTGAGGCTTTATTAAACAACGATCCTTTGGTGTTGGAGGAGCTTTACGAAAAATTTTCAGCCAGAATAAAATGGATGATCCTGCAGAACAGCGGCACGGAAACAGACGCCGCAGATATTTTCCAGGATGCATTGATGTCTATATATAACAAAGCCAAAACAGGCGATTTTGAGCTCACCTGCCCGATGGAAGCATTCCTTTACCTTATTTGTAAGAATAAGTGGCTGAATGTGCTGAATAAAAGGAAAACTCAAAAGGTAACAAATACCGACACTGAAGGATTTAACTATATCGGAGAAGACAGCTTCAGGCTGGCAGAAGATTGTGTAATGCACCAGGAGCGAAGCGCCCTGCTTGCTGAAAAACTGTCTGAGATGGGAGAGAGTTGCAAAAATTTGTTGAAATTAAGCTGGAGTGGCTTATCAATGGACGAAGTAGCAAAAAAGCTTAAGGTTAGCTATGCTTATGCGCGGAAAAAGAAATCTGAATGCATGGCAAAATTGATTACACTTGTAAAGCAGTCTCCCAAATTTAACTCGTTGAAATGGTGATCTTATGAATGACAACTTTGAAAAGATTGAGAGTTACCTTAATGGAAGCATGACGGCTGAAGAAAAAAGCCGCTTTGAAAAAGAACTTGCAGAAAATAATGAGTTACAGCAGTTGTTCAACTTATACGGCACTATCAACACTGAAATGTATAATGCAGAAAAATACAGTGATCGGGAAGCAGCGCTGAAAAATACATTAAGCCAGCTTAACGGGAAGTATTTTAAGGAGCCATCCGCCCCTGTAATCCCCATGCGGCAAAAAAACAGTTTCCCCAGAAGGATGATGGCTGTGGCTGCAGGCCTGATATTGATACTCGTTGCATATTTTGCTTTTTTCAGTAACAGAAATACTCCAACCCGGCTTGCAGATCAATATGTAAAGCAAGAGCTTATGCACCTCAGCCAAACAATGGATGGCGCCAAAGACAGTCTCCAGCAAGGCATAGCGGCGTATAATAATAAAGAATATGAAAAGGCGCTTCAATTGTTTGAAGCTGTTTACGCCACTCATCCCGATAACAGTGATGCGCTCAGGTACGTGGGTACAGTATATCTCGTTACTAAAGAATATGATAAAGCCCTTGAGAAATTTGATGACCTCGCTGCAAAGAAAGAGCTATTCAGCAATGCCGGACCCTTTTTGAAAGCTGTTACATTGCTGCAGCGAAATAGTACAGGAGATAAAGCCGCAGCAAAAGCAATCTTAGAGGAGATAGTGGAGGATAAGCAGGAGGGAAGCACGGCGGCCGAGCAATGGCTGAAAAGCTGGTAGCAGTCCTAAAGTCGTGAAAAGTGAGAAGATAAAAGTGAAAGAATATCTCACATTTCACGTCTCACATTTCACGTTTGACATAGCCCAGGATGTTATTCACACCCCCGGGTAACCGGTTTTGGCTTATTCTAAATATCATATCAGCATGGAAGTTTCTGTTCGTAAAGTTTGTGTTCCATTGTCTTTTATCTGTTTTGCATCTTTTCTGTTCTTGATCGTTTTCCCCGGGTGCATGTGCAATCACAATAAGCAAACAGACCGGCCCCCGGACTGGCATGTCTATTACAAGCCATCAAAACCTGAAAAAAAAGATCCATATAAGCAATTGATGGTGTGGCTGAAACCGGGCAGCACCGATGTACAGTTCAGCCAGTGGATATACGACAGCATTATAAAAAAAGGGAAAAGCGAAGAGATTAATATCAGCTTCGTATGTGGCAGTTGCGATTCTACACTTTTTTTGCTGGAAGGCAAAGCCATTGAAGTATTTATGCAGGGTGAAGTGGCACAGGGTGGCAGCAGCAGTAAAAAAAAGATCCCGGTGACAGGGGAAAGCGGTCCTGTTTATTTCGGCACTAACCTTCCGGTATTTTTCCCGGATAAAACTCTGGCAACGGAAAGAAGAAGGGCTGAATTGCCAAAAGTGACTTATAGCGATGCTCCGGTGAAAGTAGCTGTTTTTGATACGGGACTCGACTCGGCTTTGGTCAGCTCTTATTTTTCGTTATATCAATCTGCCGACAGCGCATGTATACCAGGTGGAAATGCAGGCTGGAACTTCATAGAGAACAAAAATGACTTTTCTGATGATAACCCGCAGCGGCATGGCACAACCGTAACCAGCTTTATTACTAATGAAGCCGGGTTTTATAAAAATAATAGTGTCGAAATTTTACCGGTAAAAGTTTTTGCCGGCGATGGCACAGGCGATCTGTTCACTATACTTTGCGGCTTTGCTTATGCACAGAACAGGAAGGTGAATATCATCAATGCAAGCTTTGGCTTTTACGAGCCATTGCACAAATATGACAGCAACGGGAATGCATTAGAGGCATTTACTTCCCCTGTTATGCTGAAAGCTTTTATAGAACATTATCTTACTCAAAACAACATCCTGCTGCTGGCGGCTGCCGGGAATAAGGACGATGCTATTGAAGACCAGGAATACGATCCTGCAGACAGCCTGCAAAAAAGAAACCTGGACAGTGTTCATTTTTACCCGGCATCATTATCACCGGTATTGCCTAATGTAGTTGCCGTAACAACAGTATATAAAGACCTGGTGAGCCCGACACAAAACTTTTCGGCCAATGTGGTAGATGCAGGAGTAGCCGCAGACTATATTGATGCTGCAGGCAATTTTGTATTTGTCAATCCTGTTAACAGCAGCTTACCTCCGGTATCAGGCTCATCCTTCGCCACGCCTGTTCTTACGGGTAAAATGGCAGCATGGTATCACTTATACCATCCGCTGCTTCAGGGAACGCCCATAACAAAAGAAATAAGAGACAGTATTTTTTCATTGTTAAAAACAAATGCTTCTCCGGCTTTTCTTACTAATATTGGAGCGTTACGTTCCAGAATAAAGGAAGGAAAAGTAATAGATCACACGGGAGCCGGAAAGCAGCAGGCGTACCGGGGAAAGTAATAATTGATCTCTCAGATGCTTGATCTACGTAATAGTATCCTGGTCAGGATGATGTTTTTTATCATTGCCGCAACAGCTTTTACCCGTAGCGCTTTTGCCCAGTGTATCACCTCTGCAGAAGCATGGCGCAGGATCATGGCGATTGAGGCAGATGATCTGTCTGTTGTTGCAGATAAGCTGCAAAACGCAAATGGATTGCTGAAAGCATTGATTAACTGCAACTATCCTGAAGACTCTGTATATGCAAGGCTGCTTCATCGTATAGCCGCATTGGAATATCTCAAAAACGATTATGTAGCTACGCCCCGGGCTATACATGATGTTCTTGAATCTATCAGGATCAATAGCAGCGGGCAAAAGAATGCCTGCCCGCAATACCTGGTAAACAGTTACTACAATCTTGCAACTTTTTACAAAACGCTCAATCAAAACAACAAAGCGCTGGCCTTTTACGACAGTGTGATTTTGATTAAAAAACGAAATGCTGTTGTTGATGATTATGCTATCGGCAGCAGGATAATCAGGTCTGATATTTTTTTTAAATACGGCGACTTTCAGAAATGTATTGATGAAGCTTCTTTCGCTATTGCAGAAGCGGAGCGTATTTCAAGGCACGAATCAGTGATGGCAGCCTTTAACCGGAGAGCCCAGTCGTATGCTTATCTTGGTAACAAAGAAAATGCATTCAGTGATGCGGATTCAGCGTTAAAGTATGCCAAAAGCCTTCACTCGGATTTTGAAATGGCTACTTCCTTAAAGATCAAAGCGCAACTATATGCTGCTCAGGAGGACTGGGCAAAAGCGGTTGATTATTTTAACCAGTCTATACGGATGCGGCTTAAAACAAACGAGAATGAGCAGATAGCGGATGATTATACCGATCTTGGCAATTATTATTTACAAAAGCGGAAAGCATATAGCCAGGCTGAACAGTGCTACTTGCATACTATTAAATACGCCGGGAAATCCGGTAATGCAGAACGTTTATGCAAGGCATATATTAATCTCGGTGAACTGGAGTTTCAGTGGGACAGGCAAAGCAATTATACCCGGTCGAAACAATATTATTCCGAGGCATTAAATGTATATGGCATTCATAGCAACGACTTTTTTAAAAGCCAGTCATTGGCGGGATTATCTTCCATCCGGAACATTGATCTTCTCCTTGTACTACTGGGTAACAGAACAGAATGGTTGCTTAACATGTATAAGCACGATAATAATAAAGCATATATAGATGCCTGCCTGCAATCGGCAATGGTGATGGATTCTGCTATTACACAGGCAAGGAGGCTGCAAATTGGCGAACAAAGTAAGCTTTACTGGCGCAACAGTACAAGAAGCTTTTTTGTGAATGCAATCGAGGCCTGCTATTTAGCGGATAATGACAGCCTTGCTTTCTATTTTATGGAAAAAAGCAGGGCTGTTTTGCTGAATGATAAGATCAATGAGCTGAATGCGCTGGTGCATCTTCCCAATGCTGAGGCTGCAACTGAGCAGGATTTTATTAGCCGTATGGCAGCCTGCAGGCAAAAGCTCAGCTCAACTGATCCTGATTCAGGGGCATATGGTATGCAGCAGATGGAGCTTTTGAAAGTAAAATCTGATTTTGAATATTTCGTAAAATCTCTTGAACAGAAGTACCCGCTGTATTATCAATACAAATATGCTGATGTGGTACCAAAGATGTCTGTGCTGCAGGAATGGCTGAAGAGCACAAAAAGTTATTTTGTGCACTATTTTATACAGGATACAGCAGCATATATTCTTGCTATTGCCCCTGAGACATCTCACATGATTAAAGTAGACAGAAGTAATTTTAATATGAATGACGTCGCTGGTTTTTTGAAATACTGCAGCAACAAGCAGGCGTTAAATAACAGCTATGCCGGCTTTGCAGAGCTTTCGCATAAGCTTTACCATACCCTTTTTGCTGATCTGCATATTCCCTACGGAAGGGTGATCCTTTGCCCGGATAACTTTCTCATTCCTTTTGAAGCACTGACAACAGACGGTAATGGCAGGGATTTTCTAGTATATCATTATACCTTCAGCTATACCTATTCAGCAGGTTACCTGTTACATGGTTCTAAAGTATATCCTTCTTCAGGCAGCTTTATCGGTTTTGCACCTGTTTCATTCAGGAAGGGTCTCAGGGTACCCGACCTGAAGCATGCGGCAAAGTCCCTTAAAAGCGCGGCGGAGGGCTATGACGATGCTGTTCTATTCACGGATGCAGCGGCCAGCAGGAGTAATTTTTTAAAAGAGATGTCCTGTTATAGTGTAGTGAACGTATTTTCTCATGCGCTGGCGGATACTGCGAGCATGGAACCTGTTTTATATATGCAGGATTCTGTAATTCATCTGCAGGAATTGCAACTGATCAATCATACAGCAACTCAACTGGTAATGTTGAGCGCCTGCCAAACGAACGTAGGACGTAATGCCACAGGAGAGGGGATATATAGCCTGGCAAGAGGCTTTGCAGCAGCAGGGATCCCAGCTGTATCTGCTACATTATGGAAAGCGGATGAAGAAGCTATTTATCTTATATCTCAAAAGATGAATGAATATCTTGCTGCGGGAATGCGAAAGGATGATGCGTTGCAGAAAGCAAAGCTCTTCCTTATGCAAAAGGGAGGAAAAGAAAAATTGCTGCCTTATTTCTGGGCAAATATGATACTTGTTGGTAAGGGCGATCCTATAAATCTTACCCATCAGCACACTAAAGCCGGGATATGGCCATGGATCGCCATAATTGCATTGGCAGGAGGAGGATTTATTCTTTTATATCGTTATAGAAATAGGTCTTACATTTGATATTATACAATAAATCTACAATTATGCAGAAAGCAAAAGCGAAAAAGCAAACTCCGGCCAAACACAAGAGCGGACGAAAAGCTCATGGTGAAAAGCAGCCTGCTATGTTGCTCAGAGGGGAGGTGGCAAAAGGCGGCAGCAGCTCCAGTAAAAAAATAAAGATCACCTGATCGCGCTGAGAGAATTTTTTTGAAATGCATAGGATGTGGTAAAGCAATATTCTCCCTGCTATACATTTACGATCAGCACAGGAATTTTCACCTTATGCCTTACTGAGTTTACCGTTTCACCATGAATGAAGTCTTCTACACCTTTATGCCCGTGAGCGCCCATTACGAGCATATCAGCTTCCTGCTCATTTACGATCCGGCTGATCTCACCGGATCTCCTGCCAAACCCTAATTGTGTAATTGCCGTGTATCCTTCCACCTTTAGGTTGTCGCTGTAATGTTGTAATCGCTTTTGATCTTCCTGCGTTTCATAGTCGCCGGATTCCTGCCTTAATAACCTTGCAGATACACTTTCTACAACGTGTATAAGAATGTAAGTAGCATGGGTATTGCCCTGGGCAATAGCAAATGACAATAGCTTTTTGTCATTATCGCTGAAGTCGAGTGCGATGGCTATCCTGTTAAAACGCGGTATTTCCAGCTCAAGCTTTTCTTTAGTTGCGGGGTGAATAGGGGAGGTCACCTTTTTACCATTCCGGATGATGACAGGATGCGCCGTTATGTATAATAATAATGCTATAAAGAAAATGCCTGCGATGATAATGATCAGCTTCAGTAACCCGTTGCCGGGTGCATTAAATACCGGTAATACTTCGCCCAGCACCATCCTGATGTTAAGATATACCAGCAGTATTGTAATTGCCCATGCAAAAATTTTGGTAACAGGCTTAATGGCGAATCTCCCCATTGTCTTTTTATCGCTTACAAAATGTATAAGGGGTATTATGGCAAAGCCCAGTTGCAGGCTGAGTATTACCTGGCTCAGTATGAGCAGTGCGTCAAGCTCTTTATCGCCATAGATCATTAGTACTACCAGTGCCGGTATTATGGCAATCAGCCGGGTGATCAGTCTCCGCAGAAGAGGGTTGATCCGGAGCCGCAAATACCCTTCCATTACGATTTGTCCTGCGAGGGTACCCGTTACCGTGGAGCTTTGCCCGGCGGCGATAAGGGCAATAGCGAAAAGCGTTGAAGCGAGGTCAGTCCCCAGTAAGGGAGACAGCAACTGATGTGCCTCTTCTATCTGTGCTACTTCAGTGCGGCCTGCCTTAAAAAAGGTGGTAGCGGCAAGCACCAGTATCGCCGCATTCACGAGAAAGGCGAGGTTCAAGGCGATAGTACTGTCTATCACGTTCATTTTGATCGCCTGCCGTATGCCGGCTTCATCCCGTCGGATCTTGCGGGTTTGTACCAGCGAAGAATGCAGGTAAAGATTATGAGGCATCACCGTGGCGCCGATGATCCCGATAGCGATATACAGGGCTTCCTCATTAGGCAGAGAAGGGATCAGTCCGGTAGCCACTTCGGAAAGTGCGGGTCTGGCCAGGATGATCTCCACCAGGAATGAAATACCTATCACAGCAACAAGGCAAATAATAAAAGCTTCCATCATGCGCATGCCAAGCCGCTGTAAGAACAGCAGCAGGAATGTATCTAAAACGGTAATGGCTACACCCCATATCAATGGGATGCCGGTTAGCAGGTGCAGCCCAATAGCCATCCCCAGTACTTCCGCAAGGTCCGTAGCAGCTATGGCAATCTCTGCCAGCAGGTAGAGTATAAAATTTACATACTTAGGGTAGGTTTCCCTGTTAGCCTGAGCAAGATCTCTTCCTCTCACTATACCAAGCCTCGCAGAAAGGCTTTGCAACAGGAGCGCCATCAGGTTGCTCATGAGCAGCACCCATATAAGCGTATAGCCAAACTTACTGCCACCGGCAAGATCGGTTGCCCAATTGCCGGGGTCCATATAGCCAACTCCTACAAGGTAGGCCGGGCCAATAAAAGCCAAAAACCTTTTCCACCGGGGTTTATGCTGTATCCTGGTAGCATCAATGCTACCGTGCACTTCACTCAGCGATGCGTCTGAATTAAGCTTCAAGTTCATGATGTACTAAAATATTTTGTGCCGCCTGCTCACTCATGATAAACGGCGGGTTTCCCGGGATCTTGATTTCCAGGGAGTGGTCGAAACCGAACTTTTTATTTATTTCCACTATGGTTCCAATAGTGATATTCCTTTGCTGCAAAAGATTCAGCATATCCTGGGACTGATCTGCAAGCCCGCTTACTTTTGCTTTGGTATGGGCCCCGAGTGTGGTAAGCTTTACCTGGCTGGGCGTTGCTATTTTCCCGGAGCTGTCCGGTATAGGATCTCCGTGCGGATCAAACCTGGGAAATCCGAGAAAAGCATCCAGCCGTTCTATCAGTTGCCCGTTGCTTACATGTTCAAGCTCTTCGGCAATGTCGTGCACCTCATTCCAGTTGAACTTTAATTTCTCTGCCAGGAAATATTCCCAGAGCCTGTGCCTTCTCACTATACCAAGCGCAAGTCTTGTACCTTCTGCGCTAAGCCTGCACCCCTGGTAGGGGTAATAAATCACCAGCTTTTTCACTTTCAGTCTCTTGAGCATATCCGTTATAGAAGCAGGTTTGGTGTCCAGCTCCACAGCCAGTGCATTCGTACTGACCGGTTCCCTGGTGCTTTGCAGGCGATAAATGGCTTTGATATAATTTTCTTCACTAATTGAATAATTCAATCTATCTAATTTTATTTTTAGGCAAATCTAAAAAATATTTTTTGTATCCTGTTAATGACTGGCATTATTTTTTATCATGTTTATGTCCTCGTATACCCGCTTTTATGAAAGAAAGCAAAAATTTAATACTTTACATGCCGAAACAATGTGTATGCGACGAGCTTTAAGTTTGTGTTTAGTGCTGGTTATATTATTTACTGCTTGTAAAAGCCGGAAAAAAAGCATGACAGGGGAAGATCCTGTTACGATTGAAGACTTTATTGCCTTTTTCCCGGATACCTCCTTACCTTTTAATATTGCTGATACCCAGATCAACCGTAAGCTGCCGGATTCGCTGCTGATCAGCGAAAAGATTTTTTCCCAGTTTGTGCCTGATTCTGTATATGGTAACGATTATCCCCAGAAAATCAAGCCCAAACTATATGCTGTCGGCAAAATAACAGATCCCGGAAAAGAGACCTATCTTTTACTTAAGGCCGCTACCCTGGAAAAGCAGATCGGATATGTACTTTGCTTTGATAAAGATCATAAGTTTAAGGCAGCCATGGAACTGATCCGTAATAATCCTGACAAAAGAAATGCTATGACGGGCAGTATTGACAGGAGACTGACGATCACCAAAACGGAGACCCGGAAAACAAAGGATGGCCAGCAATATTATAAATTGAATGCCTATGTTTATAATACAGCAGGTGTGTTTACGCTGATTAAAATTGAATCTAATGAGCCGGTCGTGCCCCAGGCGGTATACAATCCAATAGATACCCTTTCAAAAGAAAACAAGCTTTCCGGCGACTATATAGTGAACAGTAAAAATTTTGTATCAGTTCGCGATGGAAAGAATGCAAAAAAGATTTTGTTTTTTGTGCATTTTGAAACCAATGATGATTGTTCGGGCGAATTAAAAGGAGAAGCGACATTGATCAAACCAAATCTCGCCCAGTACCGCAGGGTAGGGGATGCCTGTGTGCTCAGGTTATTTTTCTCGGGGAATAAGGTCACACTGAGCGAGGAACAGGCCTGTGGCAATTACCGGGGTATAAAGTGCAGCTTTGACGGCACATATACTAAAAAGAAAACCGCGTCTAAAAAAACAGAAAAAAAGAAGAAATAGACCGGAGTCGTCCTTGTTAATGCCCTTTCAGCTTATTCTTAAATACCTTTTCAAATTTTTCAAGCTTGGGACGGATTACATAATAGCAATATGGCGCCTGTCCGTTAAGCCTGTAATAATCCTGGTGGTAATTCTCTGCCGGGTAGAAATTCCTGAAAGGCTCGATAGCTGTAACTATTGGGTTAGCCCATGCGCCGCTCCTGTCAAGCGCATCCTTATAGTGCCCGGCTTTTTGCTTTTGCTCATCGTTGTGATAAAATATTACACTCCTGTATTGAGGACCGATATCGTTTCCCTGCCTGTTCAATGTGGTGGGATCGTGGGTTTGCCAAAATACTTCCAGCAATTCATCATACGTTATGACAGAAGGATCATATATCACTTCCACCACTTCGGCGTGCCCGGTGGTTTTGCTGCAGACCTGCTCGTAGGTAGGATTGGCAACATGCCCTCCGCTATAACCGCTGGTAACTTTTATTACACCTTTCAATTCCTGGAATACTGCCTCGGAGCACCAAAAACATCCTGTGCCAAATGTGGCAGTATCCTTTTCTCCTGAATAAACAATTGCGTCTTTGTCCTGGCTCATATAATTTGCTTTAAGGGAATTATTATTTTGTACGCAGGACAGCAATATGCTGACCGGCATTGCTAAAAAAAGATACCGCATCATGCGAAATAATTTTTGTTCCTGTTGCCTGATCCGTCGGCATACAAAGTTACTGATAATAACAGTGTATATAAGTGGTGACCGGCTATCCCGGCTCCTTATGGTTTGTTAAAAGCGAAATTTTGTCGAGCAGTTTGGCAAGCCATGTATTGGCATTTTCTATAAAGCCTGTTCCGGAGGCTATGGTATCTGCATCCTGTACTGTTACAGAAGGGATGAGCTCACTCCGGCAATTGTCTATCATAAGAGAAAGCGTTGCAGGGGTGGCTTCAAAATGAAACTGAAGTCCCAGGGTTTTTTCTTCAAAAAGGAAAGCCTGATTGCGGCAGACGCTGCTTGAAGCAAGCAGCGTGGCGCCTTTGGGGAGATCAAAGGTATCGCCATGCCAATGCAGCACGGTAAAGGTATCCGGCAGTTCCGAAAAAATGCTGTCAGCTTTTCCTGCTTCTGTCAGGTGAACCGGGTACCAGCCGATCTCTTTGCTGGTATGCGGATATACTGCTGCGTTCAGCGCCGCAGCGATCAATTGGGCACCAAGGCAAATACCGGTCACCAGCTTTTTTTCGTTTATACATTGCCGTATAAAATCCTTTTCATCGTCAAGCCAGGGATATTGTGCCATATCATATACGCCCATTGGCCCACCCATCACTATCAGCCAGTCTATATCAGCAATGAGGGGAAGCTCATCCCCTGCGTAAAAGCGGGTGAACGTCTGTGCATGATTGTGTTGCCCGGCCCATTGTTCAATATACCCGGGGCTTTCAAAATGGACATGCTGAAAATAATGAATACGGAGCGCTGGCATACCGGTAATCTTATTTATTGTTCAACAGCATTGCTGTAATATGACGTGTAATTTAGACAGAAATAATCAGCTGCACGGAAACAAGAAGATTATCTTTTAAATTAAACCGCCGTGATTTAAATTATTGGTATTTAAAATCAATGCCTGCAGTTTCTTCCAGGGTTATAACTCTGCAAATAATTTGTATATTGCATATAAACGTTGAGTATGGAAACGAAGCAAGCCGCCAGGCAGGAACCTTCGGTTTTTGCCCTGATTGTAGATAAGCTCCGATACATGGATGAGGCGGAGCTGAAGCTGGCGTATATAAAATTGTTCAGGAAAGAACTAGAGGAAGAATGGAAAAACATCACCAAAGAAGCTGATTTTAGTAAAGTTACTGATAAAGAGATACAGGATGCCATACAAAAGGAACGTTATGAAAACCAATGACAACACTGATTGTTTTAGATGCTAACACATGGATACGGTTTGCCCGCAATAAGGGAATAGAACCTCTGTTTGCAAGAATAGAGGCATACGACCTGATGCCTGTAGTAAACTCCTATATGCTTACAGAAATTTTCAAAGTACTTGTAAGAAATGAATGGATGACAGAGGCACAAAGCCTGAAAGTTATTGATTTTATAAAATCAATTGTAGTGATAAAAACAGAACAGGCTGTTTATCGCATCAGTCCTGACCCAAAAGATAATTATTTGTTTGATCTTGCTATTCAAACCAACGCTGCTTATATTATAAGCGATGATTCAGCATTGCTTATTTTAAAATGCAACCCGTAAAGGTTTTTTCATCTAACTGGTTCTTAAAGCATTTCCCGGTTTAAATATCTTTAGTGCCAACAACAGGCCATAAGAGATGAACATTTACAGGTCATTCATGACAGGCGTAGGATATATTGTATCTGTTCCGCTTGAAAAGCGAAGGATATAAAGAAAATCAGGCGTTTTTTGAAAATGCTGCTATCTGATCGCTTTTACTCTTGTTTTAATTCTTCTCCTTAACATTTTATTGCCTTTCGCGGAATAAAATTTGAATAGCTTCGTTTATCAATCTGCATAGTTCGATGAAATACCGGATAATCATATTGTTTTATATAGGTTGTGTGAACATCTGTTGGGGTCAGCAGTATAATCCCGAAAAGGTCAGTAAGAAAGCAGTGAATTTCTATAACCTGGGGCTTGACCAGGCGCAGAATGGCAACTATAAAGAGGCGCTCGCCTTTATGGAAAAAGCTATACAGCAGGATGAGGGGTTTGTGGATGCCTGGCTTACCCGTGCAGGTATTTACGGAGAAATGAAGCAATACGAAAATTGCGTGGCGGCCTACGAAACTGCATTTGCCAGAGACCTGCAATACAGTAAAGATTATAAATTACCTTATGCCATTAACCTTGCCGGCGCAGGTCATTTTCAGAAAGCGCTGGATGCTGTAAATGAATTTTTATCCAATCCTAATCTCAACTCCCAGAGCATAAAGGCAGGTGAATACCGTAAACGCTGTTTTGAATTTGCGGTGCAATATGATAAGGATCACGATACAAAGCAGTATGTATTTGCTCCCCGGAATGCAGGCGACAGCATCAATACTGCGGATCTGGAATACTATCCCTCTGTTACTATAGATGACAGTACACTTGTTTTTACCCGGCGACTGAAAGGAATGAATGAAGACTTTTTCGTAAGTACGCGAAAAGGAGGTGCATGGACGAAAGCCAGGGGGATGGACGGGGATATCAATAGTAATTTTAATGAAGGCGCCCAGAATATTTCGCAGGATGGAGAATGGTTAATATTTACCGGTTGTAATTTTCCTGAAGGTCTCGGCAGTTGCGACCTGTTTCTTTCCCTGCGTACAAAAAAAGGATGGAGCAGTCCTGAAAATATCGGCTCCCCGGTAAATACCGAGTTTTGGGAATCCTCGCCTTGTTTGTCGCCGGATAAACGCGAGTTGTATTTCTCAAGTAACCGCCCCGGCGGGTATGGAGGGAAGGATATATATGTAACGCACCGGATGCCGAATGGACAGTGGGGCGCTCCTGAAAATCTCGGACCGAAAATTAATACTGCCGGTGATGAAAGCTGCCCGTTTATCCATGCGGATAATCAAACCATGTATTTTACTTCCAATGGGCTTACCGGTTATGGGGGCGATGATCTGTTTCTTGCGCGCCGGCAACCGGATGGCGGATGGGATAGTGTTACCAACCTGGGTTATCCGCTCAATACCACGGATAATGAAGGCAGCCTGGTGGTAGCGGCAGACGGTAAAACGGCTTACTATGCCAGCGACCGTGCAGATACCAGGGGTGGGCTGGATATATACAGCTTTGAAATGAGGGAAGATATCCGCCCGAGTAAAACGCTTTGGGTAAAAGGGAACGTATATGATAAGAAAACAGGCAAGGGGTTACCATCAGCAGTAGAACTGATTGATATTGCTGCTGAAAAAACATTGCAAAAGGTGCAAACCAATGAATCGGGTGATTACCTGATAACCTTACCGCTGGGAAAAGATTATGCGTTTAACGTTAACCGTAAGGGGTATCTTTTTTATTCGCGGAATTTCCCTTTCCGTACAGCTCCTGTTGATTCCACTTACACTATCAATATCGGCTTGCAACCTGTTGAGGCAAATGCATCGGTAGTGCTGAATAATATTTTCTTTGATGTAAATCAATATGAGCTGAAAACTGAATCCATATCGGAATTAGATAAAGTAGTGGAACTGCTGAATGATAATCCCGGAGTGAAAATACTGATCAGCGGTCATACCGATAATAAGGGCAAAGCAACCGACAATCTCAAACTCTCCGAAAACCGCGCTAAGTCCGTCGTTAACTATCTCATTGCAAAAGGCATAGAAGTTTCCCGGCTGCAGTATAAAGGTTTTGGGTCTACCCGGGCTGTGGCGGATAATGCTACAGAGGAAGGGCGCGCACAAAACAGGAGGACAGAACTGACTATCCTCTAAAAATATTGTCCCGCTGTAATAACTTAAAATTTGGTTAATACTCAAAAAATAAAACAAAACTTGCAGACTTTTGTTTTTTAGTAAAAGGGAGCGAAAGTTGCTCACCTGTGATAAATTGTACCAATAAACCAATACTAACAGTAAAATTGAGCTCAGATGCTTCCTGCCTGCATTAAAGGATGGCGATTAGCTGCGGATGCTTTTTCCGGAGAAAGAAAAGGTTATCGTCGTAAACAACAGTATAAGATATTTTTGTACACATTCCTGAATCCCTTGTTTGCCAGAAGGTGGTTTAATACTTTGTATTTGCCGGAGCATAATAAGGTCGTTATACACCGACCAAGGTTATATGTTAAGCCATTCAGGGTATACATGTCAAGCAGGTGGGATAAGCATCGTAAGATGAAAGTGATCCTGGATACATATCATTTCATTGACACTGCCGGTAAAGCATTTGCGCAGATAATTACAGAGAAAGGCGGTCTTCCTCTTGCCTGTTTCAGGTTGAAAGATAATACACCTGCTTCTGTCGTACTGGGATATGATGAACGATATAGAAAAGAAGGTGAACTGGTATTGTTTTTTGTCTGTGAACAATTAGGCGGTGTTGTGGCAGCGGCTTCATTTTCCTTTGAACAGAGCGCTGCAAATAAATGGATTTGCAGGGTTGGCTGTGTTCAGGGGAATAAGCCCGGGGATGAAAATGTTGCTAAAACTGCTCAGCACCTGATGCATGGGCTCAGACCAAAATCATTCATGATCTTCCTCGTTCAGGAATTTGCACGTCAATTAGGTATGGAAGCTATTTACGGGGCAGGACAGTCTATTCAGGCATTTCGCCGCAAGCATCTCATTCATATCCCGATACTGCATACGATAAATCAAAACTATAACGATATGTGGCTGGAATCAGGAGGGACATCAGAAAAGGATGGCTGGTTTGCTTTACCTCTTGTGCCAAAGCGAAAGGCTTTGAATGAAATAAAAAGTCATAAACGTGCCATATACAGAAGACGATACGAAATGATGGATGCTGTTTCTGCTGAAATATTCAAGAGTATGCAGCATATGGATTGTTGCTATGACTTAGCGGAACATTAGCCTCTATTTCGTTCTGTGATGCTGTTTGAATATCAGGGGAGGATGGAAAATTTTAGTGTAAAAGAATATTGTTTTGTACCTTACCGGATACCTTTTTCAACAAAATCACAGATATGCCTGCTATAGAACAATTACCTGCACTTAATGATTTCCGCACATTGGATCAGTCTCAAATAAAAGATTTTCGCCGAGACGGGCATACGCTTATAAGGCATGTATTGTCTCCGGAGGAAGTAGCTGTATACAGGAATGTGCTGGTAGGCGCCGCGGAGCGTTATAATACGGAGAAAAGAAAAATGGAAGACCGCGATACTTATGGTAAAGCTTTTCTTCAGATCATGAATCTCTGGCGTGCTGATGAAAAGGTGAGGCAATTTGTACTGGCAAAACGGCTTGCCAGAATTGCCGCAGATCTTCTCGGTGTGGAACATGTACGCATATACCACGATCAGGCTTTGTTTAAGGAGCCGGGAGGAGGACCTACGCCGTGGCACCAGGATCAGTATTATTGGCCGGTAGACACTACGAATACCGTAACGATGTGGATGCCGCTTGTTGATATTACCATTGATATGGGAATGCTCACTTTTGCAACAGGCTCTCATACCAGGGGCGCTATATTCGATTATGAGATATCTGACGAATCAGAAAAAGAATTTGACCATTATGTAAAAGAAAACAGTTTTGAAATTTCACGTGCAACAATTATGAAGGCGGGCGATGCCACCTGGCATTACGGATTTACTATACATAATGCACCGTCTAACAATTCGGATAAAATGAGAGAAGTGATGACGATCATTTACATTGCCGATGGGGCAAAGATCACAGCGCCTGCCAATTCCTGGCAGGAAAATGACCGTCAGACATGGTTTTTGGGACTGCCGGTGGGCGCAGCGGCGGCGTCTGATATCAACCCGGTGGCGATTTGAGGATGGGCTGTTTGAATGACCGGAATCCTAAACGAGCGGCCAGATAGGTGATAAATAATTTTTAAAGGAACCAGAATAATTCTCCATTTTTTACATATACTTAACTTATTTCCCCCAAAATTTCGCAAACAACAAGAGCTAATAAAAATCTTTGGAGGTGGCAGAGCACTACTCTATAGAGATGATTTTTTCCATTGGTGGTACTCGTTGCGCGGATGACCTTTTTATTCCAGCCTCAAAATTAATAGTAAGCGGGTAGCCCGTCTTTTTGATATTTTACTTGTTATCTTCAATTATCTTAAAGTAGTTCATTAAATGCATTTTCATTTTACTTCTGAAAGTTTCAGGCGTGCCATTTTTCAACGTTTCCAGCAGTACTCTGTGTGAAACAAAAGTTTCATTCTCTATCTGGCTTGGCACGTGCAGATTATTATATACATAATCAAATACCGGAAGGAGAATCTTTTGAAACCTTAATATGGTATTATTGCCGGAAATTTTATAGAGCATAGAGTGAAAATCCACATCAAATTTAAGCTTGTCATTTTTATTACGCGAGTTTTCCTCCTTATCTACTATTTCCTCAAGCATCACTATTTTCTCATCGTCCTTCCTGGCAAACAGCAAATCGCAAATACCCATTTCCAATACCAGGCGCATCTCGAATATTTCCTGTAACGTATCGCTATCTAATAATTGCGAATCCATCACCCGTTTCATATTGTTAAATACATCGGGCTTTGAGATAGTCATGCCTTTATTTTTTCTGGATTCGATTATACCAAGTGTTTTGAAGCGCGATAGTGCTTCCCTTATGGCAGTTCTGCTGACGCCAAGTGCCTGGGCAAGCTCAATCTCTTTGGGAATAGAATCTCCTGGTAAAAAATTTTCCTTCCGGAAGTATTCCTGAAGAGTCTTTTCAATCTTATCAACCTGGGTAAGTGTCGTAATAGGCTGTAGTTTGGACAAGGAACTTTTCATATAACTCATTTCTCATGCAAATATAAAAGATAAAAGATGTTATCGCGCGGTACAAAAATATGTAATATATAAATATGTATTACATTTTAAAAAAAATTGGAAGTGATAATTAAACTACATACTTTTATACATATGTATTACATATTACTTTTACACACTTTAAACCTCAACTGAAGTATTATGAGAAGTCTATTTGAAAAAAGGGAGAACCGGCTTATCATCTGGCGTCTGCTCCCTCTGCTGATTTTCCAATTGATTTGGCTGGGAGCGATAGCCCAAAAACAGGTTTCAGGTACAATAACAGATGCAGGTGGAAATCCACTTGAGGGAGCGACCATAACCCTTAAAGGTACCACCACAGTTGTTGTGTCTGATGACAGAGGGAAGTTTTCTATTCCTGTACAATCCGGGGTACTAATTTTTTCACATGTTGGATTTCAAGAACAGGAAATAACTATCTCCAGCCAATCTCAGCTTTCTGTAAAAATGCTCACTGATCAGTCGAGTTTAAGCGGTGTAGTGGTAGTTGGTTACGGAAAACAGTCAAGAGAACTGGTTACTACTGCAATTTCCAAGCTTGATACAACGGTTTTAAAAAATGTGCCTTTTACTAACCCGGCATATGCACTACAGGGTACCTTGCCCGGGGTAAGGGTAACCTCCACATCGGGCCAGCCTGGTGCGGCACCATTGATAGTGGTGCGGGGCGGGACTTCCTTTGACCCTAATACTTCTTATCCTTTATATGTTATTGACGGGGTTATTTCCCCTGATCTGACCGCAATCAATTCTAATGATATAGAGTCTATCCAGGTATTGAAAGACGCAGCTTCTACAGCTATCTATGGTGCACGCGGATCGAATGGTGTGGTCATTGTCACAACAAAGTCGGGAAAGGCAGGCAGAGCACAGATCACCTATAATTATAATCTGGGCTTTTCCAACTATACCTCAAAAATGAAGATGCTGGACGCCCGGGATTTTATCTACTATAACAGGCTTGGCATTCAGATGGCTGCGGTAAAATGGCCGTTCTTTGAAGCGATCCTTTCAAGTCCCTTAAGCGCCGGAACGGGAAATGATCTTACTAATAATACTTTTTACACTACCCAATACCTTACTCCTGAGAATCAGCATAAACTCAATGAGGGCTGGGAAAGCATGCCCGATCCGATAGATCCAACCAAGACGATTATTTTTAAAGGTACCGACTGGCGTGACGTAATGTTCAGAACCGGTGTTACGAATAACCATAATATTACGGCTTCTGGCGGATCTGACAAGGGTAATTACAGCATTTCTGTGGGATACATGGACGTTAAAGGGGTAGCTATTCAAACCGGTTATAAGCGGCTTTCGCTAAATACAAAGGGAGAACTAAAGTTGAGGGATAACCTTAAAGTATTTTCTAATATCAGGTATGCCGGTGATATGTCGGATAAAGTATCGGATGAATCTAACATATTTGGCAGGATGCTGCAGGTGGCGCCTACCGTGAAGTATGCATTTGAGGATGGTACCTTATCGCAGGGACAAAATGGAGGCAAAGGTAATCCGTTATACAGGACAGGTCTTTTCGTTGGGGGGTCGGAAGCTACCAATGCTGCTTTTACTGTTGGCGGGCAATGGGATATTATTCCCGGTCTTTCTTTTATGCCGCAAGTCTCCCTGTTAACGAGAAATTCCACAAATCGGCTATTTGTAAAGTCAAACTATGATGGACTTAATTATGATCAAACCCGTTCAGCCTCAGAGTCAAGGAAAGGGTATAAACAACAAGGAGCTGACGCGGTATTTGCTTATAACAAATCCTTCTCAGGCGTTCATAACCTTGAAGTAACTGCAGGATATTCTTACCTCAAAACGGAAGAGACTTCTCTAAGTGCATCTGGACGAGGCGCTGCTACTGATCTGATTCCCACTCTGAATGCATCTGCAATACCTGTGGGGGTAAGCAGTGCCAGAACATATTATACCTATATGGGTTTTTTCGGAAGGATCAATTATAACTATGATCAAAAATATCTCGTGTCTCTTAATTCGAGATATGACGCTTCTTCGAACCTGGGTACAAAACATAAATGGGGCTATTTCCCCGGAATATCAGTAGGTTGGAATGTTCACAAAGAAAATTTCTGGGCTCCGTTGGCTGATGCAATTAATCAGCTGAAATTCAGAGCAAGCTATGGTGTTAATGGTAATGTAAATGCGCTGGGTGCATACCAGGCACAGGGCTCTTATAGCGGGGGTGCGGTATATGGCGGACGTGCAGGTATACTTAATACCGGCTTAAGTAATGACGAACTAAAATGGGAGCAAACTAAAACATTTGATCTTGGCGTTGATCTCAGTTTTCTCAACAACAGGGTTGGTGTTACGGCTGATTATTTCAAAAGGGTTACCAGCAATCTGCTCAGCAGCCGCACATTACCTCAGTCAACAGGATTTGGAAGTATCCTTACCAATTTAGGTACATTGCAAAACAAGGGTATTGAACTTGCTGCATACGTTCAACCTATAAAGCCTACCAAAAATTTCCAGTGGAATCTTTCCTTTAATGCAGCATATGTAAAAAACAAAATCGTCAAACTTCCGGAAAACGGTGCCCCTAAAAACAGGATCGGAGGGGAGTATGTGTGGGATAATAAAACCAACTCATATGAATGGCTGGGTGGATTACAGGAAGGCGGCGTAATGGGTGAACTGTACGCCTTTCAACAAATTGGTATATATCAAACAGATGCAGAAGCGGCTAAGGCTCCTTACGACATACTGCCGGAAGGCACCGACAAAACTAAGTTTGCAGGCGATGTAATATTTCTGGATAATGATAAAAATGATACTATAGATAACCGTGACAGGATATATATGGGGAATATTTATCCAACCTGGACAGGTGGCATTAGTAGTACTGTGTCATACAAAGGATTTTCATTTATTGTGAGATTGGATTACATGACAGGTCAAACAATTTATAATTACATGCGCGCTACTACCACTGCACAACTTGCCGGTGATCTTGGACTTAATTCTGATGTTGCACATTCGTGGCTGAAGGAAGGGGATCAAACAGATATACCGAGATTGTATTATGGTGACTGGCAGTATAATATAGGGCGTGGGACTTCGCCCTATTACGAAAAAGGAAACTATCTGGCACTTAGAGAAGTTACTTTCTCATATGATCTCTCTGCAACATTATTAAAAAGAACCGGACTTAAAGGTCTCCGGATAAACGTCTCCGGACAAAACCTACATTACTTTACCAAGTATAAAGGTATTAATCCCGAAAATGGTGGAACGGATAACGGATCGTATCCAATATCTCGCAATTTTTTATTCGGTGCAACAATATCTCTGTAACTAATACTGAAAATATTTTAGATATGAAAAAACATTTAACCATACTGGTGTTCATAGCAGGAATGATCAATTTTTCCTGTAAAAAGGAACTCAATCTTGCACCGGTCAGTCAGATATCCAATGCTTCATTCTGGAAATCAGAATCTGACGCGCAGGGTGCAATGAACGGAATGTATACCATCCTGCGGAATGAAGCCGTTAATAATCTTTTTTTATGGGGTGAAGGAAGAAGTGACGCCATGGGGCAAAATGCCGGTGCTGCTGTATTCCAGAACTGGTATGAAAACCTGCTTACGGCCGACAATTCAGGCGCTATTTTTTCCGGGTCTCCCACCACCTGGGCAGGCATGTATAATCTTATACACCACGCCAATCTTTTATTGAAGTATGTTCCGGGTATTAGCTTCGGATCAGAAGCTAAAAAGAACAATATCCTCGCACATGCTCATGCTATGAGGGCTTTTGCCTACTTTACGATGAGCAAGACCTGGGGCGCATTACCCCTTGTTACTGAACCAACGTCTGATCTTTCGAACATCCAGCGGGAAAGATCATCCGTTGGAGATGTGTTTTCGAAGATTAAATCAGATATCAGTGAAGCTGAATCGCTATTTGCCGATATGAATTTTCAGGATGGACGGGATATGTGGTCGCTTCCTTCTTTACTTGCTCTTAAAGCAGATGTATACCTTTGGACCGGTAAAAGGATGAATGGAGGCGATGCAGACTTTAATACAGCGCTCACTGCATTGAACAGGATTGGAGATGCCGATCTTCAATTGCTTCCCTCATTTGGTGATATTTTTAATTATACGAATAAGAATAACAAGGAAATATTGATGGCTGTAACCTTTAAATACGAGGAAACAACGGCAAGTACAATATATTCATGGATGTATGCTTCTGATGTTTTTATGCCGGCCGGTGTTGACCAGGCAACTCTCGATTACATCAGGCCTTATGCAGGCGTGCCATTTTGGGGGCCATCTGAGATTGCACGCAATAAGTTCGACGCGGATGACAAACGCAAAAAAGAAACACTTACAGAAATTTACGGCAATGATGGCTCTGGCCCGGTTTTCCATTCATCCATAGTAACCAAATTCAATGGAACTATCGTGTCGGGTCAGCGATATTTCTTAGACAATTTCATTCTTTACAGGTATGCAGATGTAATATTAATGAAGGCGGAGGCCAAAAATGCATTGAATCAGAATCCGTCATCAGAAATCAACCAGGTAAGGCAGCGCGCATATGGAGACCAATTCTCAGGTCATGAATTTACAAGTAGTACAAAAGATGCGAATGATGCTGAGATACTGGATGAACGCTTTAGAGAATTGATGTTTGAAGGAAAGCGCTGGTGGGATCTCGTTCGCTTTGGAAAAGCATTTGATCTCGTACCGTCGTTGAATGGAAGAGAAGGTGATGGACATTTGTTGTTGTTTCCCATTCCTACATCAACTTTATCATTGGAACCACTGGTTTCTCAGAATACAGGTTACTGAGTTGATTACTAAGGCTTGATTCCATATAATAGACGTCATACATAAAAAAAGGATATTGATGCGACATAAAATCAGTGTATTGGTTATCATAATGATGATTACGTGCTTTGATAGCAAGGCATTTGAAAACAATAGAAAGGATACCGTTCCTTCACGTTCAGGTCCTACTCTAAATATAGGAAGCGAACTGCAGCTTTTTATTGATGACTATATTGTAGAAAAGACCAGTGGCAATATAAAATATGAATTGCATCATCCAGAAGCCCGTGAAATTGCTATTGAACACGATGCTCCCTGGGAAGGCAGCGGCTCAAGTTTTCATAGTGTATTTAAGGATGGGGATACCTACCGGATGTATTACAGCGCCTGGGATTTTACCATTAAGCAGGGAAAAGTTACAGATGATTCCCATCCTTATAACCTGTGCTATGCTGAAAGCAATGACGGAATAACCTGGCATAAGCCTAACCTGGGTTTAGTCGCGTTCAATGGCTCAAAAGACAACAACATTTTAATGATAAGTGGAAAGCTGGGTGATGTATATCCCGACCTCGGACATCCTTCTGTATTTAAGGATGCCAACCCCGATGCACCTGCAGATGCTAAGTATAAAGCGTTGATCCGAGACTGGTCGCCGGCCAGCGGTATGAGGGGAATGCTGGCGTTTAAATCTCCTGACGGTATTCACTGGACTTTGATGCATGAAAAAGCAGTGCTTACCGATGGCGCTTTCGACTCTCAGAACCTGGCATTTTGGGATGAATATAAAAAGGAATATAGGGCCTATTGGCGGTATATGGCAGGAAAAGAAGCGATCCGCTCCATACGCACGGCCCGGTCAAAAGACTTTATCAACTGGACTGATCAACATGACCTGTACTATGGAAACAAGGCTCCGGAAACACAACTATATACCAATGTAATCAAAACATATTACCGGGCACCCCAAATGGTGATAGGTTTTCCTGTTCGGTATGTAAGCAGAAAATGGTCTGCTTCACACAGGCAGCTTCCTGATCTTGCCAACCGGGAATTAAGAGCAACAGGAGAAGAAAGGTTTGGCACTGCACTTACGGAAAGCCTGGTTATGTCCAGCCGGGACAGGGTAAATTTTAAAAGATGGGAGGAAGCCTTTTTACGTCCCGGAATTGAGCGCACCGGTACATGGAACTACGGGCAACAGTATATTGCCTGGTCTATGGTAGAAACAGCTTCAGCATTGCCCGGAGCGCCACCGGAAATTTCATTATATGCTGTAGAAGGTTTTTGGGGAACAATAGAAAAAGGAAAAGATGTTTTAAGAAGGTATACTATCCGCCAGGATGGGTTTGTTTCGGTGAATGCACCAATGAGTGGTGGGGAAATAGTCACAAAGCCATTTCTGTTTACCGGAAAAAACCTGTTGCTCAATTTCTCCAGCAGTGCGGCAGGTGAGATCAAAGCAGAGTTGCAGGATAAAAATGGTAAGCCTCTATCTGGTTTTTCAGCAGATGACTGCGAACCAGTATTTGGTGATACAATTGAACGTACTGTTTTCTGGAAATCCGGCGCAGACTTAAGCAAACTGAAAGGTAAAACGGTCAAACTGCGTTTCGTGCTGAAGGATGCCGATTTGTATGCATTTCGGTTTCGTTAATTTTTGTTGACAGAAAAGTAATGCGCAAACCTAACCCCAGACAGATGGCCTTTAACGGATTTTTCTTATTAAGTTTTTGACGATGCCTTTGCAAAATAAGCATATAGTTCTGCTCTTGTGCAGTTTGGTTTTACAGTCCGGAATAATGGCGGGTGCTATGGATACGAAAAAAGAAATGGCAGTAGGTGATACTACCCGATCTCCGTTCGATATTGCGGGATACCGGCAGTTATTTGTTGATGATTTTTTAATAGAAAATTTATCAGGTGAAGCAAGAAAAAAAATGCATCATCCTGTTCCCAAAGAAATCGTAATGGAACATGGTGCTCCATGGGAGGGAAGCTATTGCAACAATCATAGTATTTTTAAAGACGGAGATTTATACAGGATGTACTATGCGGGTGTTCATTACAATGTGCAGCAGGGAAAAGTTATTGATGATGAACACGGATTTTATTTGTGCTACGCGGAAAGCGAGGATGGTATCCATTGGCGAAAACCGAACCTGGGATTATATGAATTCCGTGGTTCAAAAAATAACAACATTATTATGACGGAAGACAGTATCGGCGCTGTGAAAGCTGCTGCCAGTTCTGCTGCTGTATTTATTGATGAAAAACCTGATGCTGCTCCTGATGCAAAATATAAAGCCATCATAAGTGACTATACTCCTGCGGGAGGTGTACCGCAGGGAGTACTTGCTTTTAAATCAAGGGATGCTGTTCATTGGGTACCTATGCACAACAAGCCTGTGGTCAGCGGCGGCTCTTTTGATTCCCAAAACCTTGGCTTCTGGGATGTCTACAAAAAGCAATATCATGCATACTGGCGTTATATGGCTGGTGAAAAGCACATACGTTCTATACGTACTGCCTCATCACCTGATTTTATTCATTGGAGTAATATTGCTGATCTGAAGTATATATCCTCTCCCGAAGAGCACTTGTATAACAACGTGATTAAAACGTATTACCGTGCACCGCAAATTATCATGGGATTTCCTATCCGGTATGTGGAAAGGGAATGGTCTGATGCAGCCATGGATGCATTGCCGGAACCGGAGCACAGGAAACTCCGTTCGTCTTCTGTAAAGCGGTTTGGCGAGGCGCTCACTGAAGGCTTGTTTATGACGAGCCGCGATGGCGTATTATTCAACCGGTGGAACGAAGCTTTTTTGAGACCTGGTATAGAACGTCCCGGCACATGGAATTATGGGCACCAGTTTATCGGGTGGACGATGGTGGAAACAAAATCCGATCTTCCCGGAGCGCCCAATGAGCTATCCTTTTATGCCCCGGAAAGCTGCTGGACTGACAGCAGCACATTACTGCGCCGTTATACGCTAAGGCTTGATGGCTTTGTTTCAGTAAATGCTTCTATGAATGGAGGTACGATGGTTACCAAAGCTTTTACATTTAAAGGAACTGCTTTACATTTAAACTTTTCAGCAGCGGCGGCCGGTAGTATTTTGATAGAAATACAGGATATCGAGGGTAATCCCATACCTGGTTTCAGATTGGAAGAATGCGACGAGGTTTTTGGAGATACCGTAGAAAGAAGGATAAGCTGGAAAAATAATTACAATGTATCTTCCTTACAGGGCTTGCCTGTGCGTTTAAAATTTGTGATGAAAGATGCGGATTTGTATTCATTTATATTTAAATAAACAGATGGTGTTATGCCAAAAGTGAAATGTGAGACGTGAAACATTTTTTCACCTTTATCTTCTCACTTTTCACGATCACACACAGACATAATTTGCTTGACTTAACAGTAGTATAATAAGGCGTGGCAGAAAAAATATATTCAAGACGCGATTTCGTTCAGACATTTTCATTGCCGTTATGGATGCCTGGTACATTAAATTTACCAGTCCTGCCAGATCCTGAAAGGCTTTCCGCGAGATTAAAAGAGGGAGAACCCATGACATGGGTTTTTGCAGGCGACAGTGTTACGCAGGGGGCGCATCATACTTATGGAGGAAGATGCTATCCTGAGATCATAGCAGAACGGGTAAGATGGGAGCTCAGAAGGGTAAGTGATGTAGTAATCAATAGTGGTGTGAATGGAACCAATACAAAATACCTGCTTGAAAATTTTGAATGGTATGTTAGTCGGTTCCGTCCATCGGTAGTATCCGTGATGTATGGTATCAATGATTGTCAGGAAATGAGCATAACGATGGCGCTCTTTGCACAGAATCTTACAGAGATCATCCGGCTGGTGCGGAATCAAAATGCCATACCGGTTATACATACCCCCAACGGAATTGACATGAAAGGCATGTTGCTGATGAAAACAGCCTCAAGATCAAAATTGCCGGAGTATGTAAAAGTGATGGAAGAAATAGCCCGGCAACAACAATGCATCCTGATCAATCATTGGGATTATTGGAAAAATGAAAGCCCTGAAAGAACATTAAGCTGGCTGGATGATCCTTTGCATCCTAACGTAGAAGGACATGTGCAGATGGCTCGCCTGTTTTTTAAGGCGATAGACATATTTGATGAAAATTCATTTACCTGCTCAGGAAGAAAATAATATTATTTGTATAAAAAACAGCTTATTCAAATGAAAACCAAATCAATCCTAAGGAAAATATTTCTTGGAGTCCTTGGATGCGTACTATCAATGTCCATCCATGCGCAGTCTCTCAATACATTTCATATCATTCCAGAGCCTGTTTCGATTAAGTCAAAAACGGGAGTGTTTGTATTACAGCCTCAAACCTGCATTGTAGCAGAAAATAAGAATGCAGCGCAGGTAGCAAAAATGCTTGCAGAAATGCTGAACACACCCACCGGCTATTCAATCGCCGTTCAACAAAAAAAGATAGCCGGCACCCAAAGTATTATTTCCCTGTATGTTAATGAAACACAGGATAAAGAGATTGGCAAAGAAGGATATATTCTCAGGGTTACTGCAAAGCATATTACCATCAGGGCCAATGACCCCAAAGGGCTTTTTTACGCGGTACAGACTATTTTTCAAATGCTTCCACCGGATGCAGCATCACCCGTAGCGATAAAAAACATGCAGTGGACAATTCCCTGCGCTGACATTACCGATTATCCCAGGTTCGGATGGAGAGGATTGATGCTGGATGTAAGCCGCCACTTTTTTCCCAAAGCATTTGTAAAGCGCTATATTGATCAAATGGCCCGATATAAATTTAATGTATTTCACATGCACCTCTCAGACGACCAGGGCTGGCGCATTGAAATAAAAGGGTTGCCCAGGTTAACAGAGGTAGGTGCATGGCGAGTTCCACGCCAGGGAAGCTGGTGGTCTTTCCTGCCCCCGCAACCTGGTGAAAAAGCTGATTTTGGCGGTTTCTATACGCAGGAAGATATTAAAGAAATAATAGCCTATGCCAGAGAAAGACACATTGATATTCTCCCTGAAATTGACGTGCCGGGGCACTCGTTAGCAGCTATTGCCGCCTATCCCTATTTATCAGCTACACAATATATTACCAATGTAAACCCGGGAAGCCGGTTTTATAATATTGAAGATAATACATTAAACCCTGCTGATGAAAGAGTATACAGTTTTTTGGATACTGTATTCACTCAAATCGCCGGATTGTTTCCCTTTAGATACATTCATATCGGAGGAGATGAATGTACAAAGTTGTTTTGGCGCAAGTCTGCAAAAGTGCAGAATTTCATGAAACAAAATGGGGTTAAAACCGAAGAGGAATTGCAGAGCTACTTTATAAAAAGACTGGAAAAAATATTGCAGGCAAAAGGTAAGCAATTGATAGGCTGGGATGAAATTTTAGAAGGTGGGCTTGCTGAAGATGCCACGGTGATGAGCTGGCGGGGAATGGAAGGTGGTATAAAATCTGCTAAAATGGGGCATCATGTGGTGATGACGCCTGCAAGCTATGCATATCTTGATCTTTACCAGGGAGATCCTCTGGTCGAACCCGAGACCTATAGTACGCTGCGCCTTAAGCATTGCTATGATTTTGAGCCTGTTCCGGAAGGAGTTACTCCCGATCTGATATTGGGAGGACAGGGCAATCTCTGGACAGAGTCCGTACCTCATGGGCGTCAGGCGGAGTATATGACCTGGCCGAGAGCATTTGCTTTATCCGAAGTATTCTGGTCTCCCAGAGAAAAGCACAACTGGCAAAGCTTTATTACAAGAACGGAAAAGAATTTTGAATACCTGAATAAGTCAAAGACATTATATGCCCGCAGTATGTATGACGCGATCATTACAGGTGCTAAAGGTCCTGATGATTCTTTGAAAGTAAAGCTGGCAACCGAAATCGACGGTCTTGATATTTACTACACTTTTGACGGAACAAATCCTGATCCGTTCCAAAATAAATATCAGGGGCAGCCATTGGAGGTTCCCAAAGGTGCTTCTCAGATAAGGGTAAGGACCTATAGGGGTGATCTTCCTGTAGGTCAGCAGATCAATTTCCCATTAAAAGAATTGTCAAACAGATTAGAAAAATAAACCGCTATAAAATGAAGAAAGCAAACAGCACCCCAACTACTTTATGGGTTATCCCGATCGTATTACTGCTTCTTGCTTTGGTGTCCTGCAGGGTAAATGATAAAATCATCATTAGTAATAAAACATTCATGTATACTATTGACAAGTCAGGAAGAAACCTGGGTTTTGTTGATAAGCTGAATAATGTTGATTACCTGAGAACTGGGGATTCTTCTTATTGTGCGTCTGTTGTTATTGATGGGAAAACGATTCATGCTACCAGGGTTGAAATGCCTGCCGCAAATGAAGTTCGGGTATGGTTTGGAGATACGGGCACTTCAGCCACGCTTCGCATAGAAAAGCAAAATGATCACATCTTTTTTGAAGTGGCTGACATTACCGGTAAAGCAGCGTCGTTGAACTTTATGAATATTCCCTTAAAGCTGAATGGCATGCTTGATGAGCCTTTTGCCGGATGCGTACTGGCCCTGAATCCGTTCACGCATGTCCGGCAGCTTCCTGCACTGCAAACACATCTTTGGGCAAATGCATATGCACGTTTTAATATCAAAGGAGCACGAGTTGCTTTACTCGGAACAAAGCCTGGTAACATGCTTGCGCTGATCAGGGATATAATGAGCAACACACCTGATATTCCTAAATCAACCAAAGGCGGCGCATGGGCACAGGATAATAAAGAGGGCTATGGATCGTATATCATGAGCTTTGGCGGCATAACGGAGCAAACCGTGGATGAATGGATAGGAATGTGTAAAAACTTAGGATTTAATCAGATTGACAATCATGGCGGGGGCTTTTTTAACTTCGGTGAATTGAAGATTGATCCTGTTACATATCCTAATGGCTGGTCTGATTTCAGAAAGGTCAACAGGAAGCTAAAAGCAGCAGGTATATCTTCCATATTACATACTTACGCTTATTTTATTGATAAGAACTCCAAATATGTAACACCCGTAATGCATCCGGATCTCGGATACTTTAACGCTTATACATTATCCCGTCCCATTGATGAAAATGATACCACCGTTTATGTGAATGAGTCCACGGCTGACATTTCGACCATCATCGGTTTTTTTGTAAGGAATAGTGTGTCGCTAAGTGTGGGAGGAGAGCTGATTGAATTTACCGGAGTTACCAAAACACCTCCTTATAAGTTCACCGGTTGTAAACGAGGTGTAGCAGGAACTTATAAAAGAGCGCATCCGACAGGTGAAAAGGTATACCACATGAAGGAGGTATATGGAAGATTTATTCCTGATCCGGAATCCGCGTTGTTCAAAGAAATTGCAAAAAAAACGGCGGATGTTGTGAATGAAGCAGAATTCAGTGGGATATACCTTGATGCTGTAGACGGAGGAGATGTATTGGGTGGGACTGAAAACTTTTGGTATTATCCTTCGAAATTTATTTTTGAGATTGCAAGGAACCTGAAAGAACCTGTAGGAATGGAAATGGCTTCAATGTCACATTTTTGGTGGCATTACAGATCGCGATGGCAGGCATGGGATACCCCGCTCAGAGGATATAAACGCTTTACAGATATTCACCTCGCTGCTATTAAATCTCCGAATATTTTTCTCACCCCACATATTAAATCAAATGATTTTGAGCATGGCGTTTGGCCCGGAGATACTGCTCTGATCAATAAATATGCCGCGTTGCCGAATGGTGCCTTAATGCTGCCTTTGAATTTGGGATGGTATGGTAACCAGATTGGCATATCCCCACAAACAGAGACAACATTTACTGATGATGTAGAATACCTCGCTGCAAAAATGCTGGGTAATAATGCCGGTACGGCTATGGTAGGGGGATATGATAAAGGTACTTTAATTAGGATACCTTTGTTTCAAAAGCTTGATTCCATTATAAGATTATATGAAGATTTGCGTCATACAAAATATTTTGATGATTCAGTATTGGCGATGCTGCGGCAGCCCGGAAAAGAGTTCAAGCTTATAAAGGAGGTCAACGGAAAATGGAATTTCAGGAAAGCAGTATATGATAAACAAAAGATTTCGGGGAGCGCAGCCGCAGATACAAAATGCGAAATAATGAACTCATTTGGCGTTCAACCGCTCAAACTCAGGCTGGAAGCATTGATGGCTGTAAAACCATATGATGATCCATCATCTGTGACCATTACAGATTTTAGCAAAGAAAATATGTACAAAATAGCTGCTTCTGCTCAAGGTGTAAGCGGTAATATGGCATTTGAAGCAGAAGGATACAAAGCCGGAGTACCATCCATATCTTTTTCAGGCAGAAGCAATGGTGAATCGCCGGCCAGGGGAAGCTGGATTATGGCCGAAAAGAATTACAGTCCCAGCTTAGATATCATCAACAACCAGGCCCTGGGTGTGTGGATAAAAGGAGATGGGAAAGGTGCTGTTTTAAATATTCGTTTGGAAAGCCCCAAACATATTTCTCATGGCGCCAGAGGCGACCGGTATATCCTGCTCGATTTTACAGGTTGGAAATACTTTGACCTGGTAGAAATGGAATCATCCCGTTTTACTGACTACATATGGCCGGTATCCGATTTACATGTCTACGATTCTTACAGGCATAGCGTAAGTTTTAAAGAGATCAATAAGCTGAAGTTCTGGTTAAATAATATTCCTGCCAATGAAGAAATATCAGTATTGATAAGTCCCGTAAAAGCCTTATCCATGGTAAAAGAGAAAATAAAAAATCCCTCGGTTATACTCGATGGTAAGAGAGTTACATTCGATGTGACTATGGAGAGCGGTATGTACCTCGAATTGTTATCTCCAGATGATTGCAGGCTGTATGATCCTAACGGAGGCTTTATTGAGCAGGTAAGGATTAAGAGTGAATTGCCGCAAATGCAACCCGGGAAAAATCAACTGAGCTTTGAATGTGAAAGTGCAGACGCCATAAAGCCAAGGATCCAGATAACTGCCATTACTTACGGCGATGCCATAATTAAGTATAAATAATATGACAGATATGAGCATACGAGCCGGTTGGGTAATAATAGCATGCTTTTGTTTTTGTACATCCCGCGGACAGCAGGAAACACTTAAATGGTGGAACCCGGCAGCGACGCATTATAAGCCGGAAGGTCAGGGATGGCCTTCGGAAGTTTTATATCCATACGATCGTTTCCCTGCCAGAGCTAAGAAAAATGTACGGGAAGTGGTTTGGTTCAAATCGCAGCAAAGCACAGGGCTCATCATAAAGTTCCGCACCGATGCAACGTATATTCATATACGATATAAAGTAAAAGATACATTATTCTTTGAGCATATGCCGTCTACAGGAGTAAGCGGGCTTGATTTGTATGCGCTGAATAAGAATGGCGGATGGAGCTGGGCCGGCGCTGACTATATCTTTGCAGATACGGTTCAATATTTTTATAATAACCTGGCTCCAGTCGGGAATAAAACCTACTATCTGTATCTTCCGTTATATAACAGGGTAGACTGGCTTGAGATCGGTGTTCCTACAACTGCTTCATTTACTCCTGTAGATGGAAATGACAAAGGCAGTCTCGTGATTTATGGTACTTCTATAGCACAGGGAGGGTGTGCATCAAGGCCCGGCATGGCCTGGACGGCTATACTGGGAAGAAGATTGCATATGCCCGTTATCAATATAGGGTTTTCCAGTAACGGCCAGTTGGAACGACCTGTGGCAGACTTGATCAGCGAGCTCGATGCAGGTATGATCATCCTCGACTGCATGCCTAATATGCATAGCTTCAGTGAAGCGGAAATAACATCCCGGCTGGAGCAAACGGTAAACATCATAAGATCCAGGCACCCTCTTATACCCATCATTATTGCACAGCATGCAGATGCAAATATCAACCAGATGAACACTTCGCTTGACAAAAGCTTTAAAAAAGTAAACGACTTTGTTGATCGAGCATTCAAAAAACTGAAATCAAAATCTGTACAAAACATTTACTTTTTATCTGCTGCAGCAATTGGGCTGACCAACGAAAGCACCGTTGATGGTCAGCATCCCAGTGACCTTGGGATGAAACAATATGCCGATGCATATGAGCAACTACTGAAGAAAATACCTGCCAGGTAACAATCATCTTAATCTTTTTTTCAAAATAAATTTAACAATGGGTGAGGGATCTTTGAGGCTATGCGGATGATGCCCCACTCCCCTTTTCTCAATGATGGTCATTTTCCCCCCCAATTTTTTATATCTGGTTTTCATTAAACCACTATTATTGCTGATCGGAACGAGAACGTCTTCCGTCCCGCATATGCTTAAAATAGGGATGTTATGATCGGCGAGCGGTTGTAAATTGTCTATGGGGTTAAAGGGATATTTCATGGCTTCTTCATCCGACTGAAAACCGTATGCTTTTTTCAGCAGTTTCCAGTCTTCGGCGAAGTCTTTATTGCTGCCTGGCCAGCTTTTAAAATCACATACGGGTGCATCTAAATAAATACAACCGGTCTTGTCTGGATTTTGCGCTGCCCAGTTCATGGCAAATAATCCACCGCGGCTGAAACCTTCCAGCACAGGTTTTTTATGCAGGTGTTCTTCGTTTACGAGGTAGTTATAAAAGTCCGTCATTATATTCAATGCCTTAGGAGCCCCATACATATTTTGCACATCTATATATACCAGGTGAAAACCCTTAGTGAGCAAAACACTATCGGCCTGGGGCTCATGCCCAAAGAACTCAGTTCTCCATATCCATGGGGTGCCTTTCGCCTTTTTGTGGGGATATATGACCAGTGCATCGCGGCCTGCAATAATGGTGTCTCTTCTTTTAAATCCTTTCCATACAGTTTCCTGATTTATGAAATCCTGATTCTTTTGTGCTGGGATGAGAGGCAAGGACAGGTCCGGGCTCTGCTGAGACAGCAGCAGTAAGAGCGTTGGAACAATGAGTAGGGTATTCATTTTTTATAGTTTATTGAATCAATATTTTTTTTAAAAACAATACCTGCGAATTAATATTTCCTGATAAATAACTTGTTTGTTTCAGCAAAAAAATTATATTTGTCATGTCATATGTATGACATATTTAAAAATACATATTTAATATATCATGGCCCAAAAAGAATATCTCGGGCTTGACAACAAAAAATATGAAATAGAGAAAATAGTTATAAGCCTGGATCCTTTGTTCAAATTTTTAACAGCATTATGGTGAAGCAAAAGATGGAAATAACCGGTGGGGGAATAGTTTATCGTAATCCTAAACCTCATGTAAGGAGCAGGCATGCCTACTTCCCCTGGGTAGTTTATACCAGCAACAATGAGCTTATTGCATCTTTTGTTTTGGCTCAGGCTTTTGAATCTGTTGACTCCAATACCTATATCAGCCGCTCAACGGATAAAGGGATGACATGGTCGGAGCCTGTAGCTATCATTCCTTCATCAGCTCTGGTACTACGATCCAATTGCGCGCGCATTACAGATATGGGAAATGGCCATTTAGTTACTATGATGGTGCTCTCTGACAGGTCAGGTCATCCTGAAGAAGGGCTTGCAAATCCTGAAAACATGGGTTTTGTACCTACCGATCTTTTGGTAATTCATTCTTTTGATAACGGGAATACCTGGAATAAAACAGATAAAGTTGAAGCACCATTAATTGGCCCTTCTTTCGAGGCCTGTAGCCCCATCCTTGTGCTTCGCGACGGCACATGGCTATGGCCGACATCAACATGGAGAGGATGGGATGGATACTGCCCCAACGGAATGAAGATGGTGGCCTTGGTTTCATATGACCAGGGAAAAACATGGAAAGATTATTTGACGGTAATGGATAATACGAGCCAGCAAATTATTCATTGGGAAGGAAAGATCACTGAGCTGAATAATGGGAACATGCTGGCAACAGCATGGGTATTTGATGAGAAAAATGGTATGGACCTGCCTAATCATTATGCTGTCAGTTATGATAAAGGAAAAAACTGGACACCTCCGCTTTCCATGAACATTGTCGGTCAAACGATGGCAACGGTACAATTGGACGACGGTCGCATTGTTGTAGTATACAGAAGAATGGATGTTGCAGGATTATGGTTAAGTGTATTGAGTCTGAGTGATGCTACTTTGAATACAGAGGATTCAGCATGTCTTTGGAATGGCGTACAGGTACCAAACAACAAAAGAGAGAATATGGTAACTGAATTTAACGAATTGAAATTTGGTGCTCCATGTATAACAAAGTTGTCAGAGAAAACTTTATTCATCACTTTCTGGTGTTACGAAAAAATGGTTTCTAACATCCGCTGGGTAAAAGTGGAATTATCTTGATGAGCAAAAAATAAAGAATGGAATGCAATTATCTTACGACATATATCACCCGTTTGTAGCCGACTCCGGCGCAACTGGGCCTTCTGTTGTAATCACCGCAGGGGTGCATGGGGATGAATATGAGCCGATGACAGCTGCATTTAACTTGATTGAAAAAATCCAGGGGCAAGTGAAGAAAGGAAAATTGATCATTGTTCCTGTAGCCAGCCCCGATGCTTACCGATCCTGTAGCCGATTGGGTAGCGACGGACTTGACCTGGCGCGGATATGTCCCGGTAAAGCAGATGGAACAGGATCCGAAAGGGCAGCATTCCGGGTAAGCAGTTTAATTAAAAAGGCAGATTATTATATTGATTTGCATACCGGCGGTAAAGTGCTGAACATTTACCCCCTGAGTGGATATATGTTACACGCTTCTCCCGAAGTTTTGCAAAAGCAACAGTGGATGGCTGCGGCTTTCGGGCTTCCCGTGGTGTGGGGAACGGACAGTGCACTAAACGGCCGAACACTTTCTGTTGCAAGAGACGCCAATGTGCCTGCCATTTATGTAGAGTATGGAGGTGGAGACCCTTTTAATGATACTGTAGTAGAGGCATATGTTGCCGGCTGCCTGAATATCCTTGCCGGATTACAAATTATTGATGATACGTTTAAGCTGAACAATCCCTTATATTGGGTAGAAGACAATACTCCTGACAAAGGGCATCTTCAATCCAAAATGCCTGCACCTTCAGATGGCATATTTATACCCACAGTAAAACCCGGAGACATTGTTTTAAAAGGATCCGGTTGGGGCCGGATTATTGATCTGGCAGAAAAGAAGGAATGGCGGATTGAGACAGAAGAAGAGGGAATGGTATTGTTTCAAAGATGTACATCATTCGTGCATAAAAATGATGCGCTCGGAGGAGTGTTACCCATTACAAAACCCGGTAAAATACAAATTGTATGAGCACAAAACCGGTTGTTATCATAACAGGTGCTGCAGGAGGTATTGGCAGTGCAACTGCTTCCAGGTTCGCAGAAGATGGGTTTCTTCCTGTTTTAACGGATATAGATAACGAAGGCTTGATGAAGACGGGGGAATTCTTGTCCCGCCGGAAATTTGAGCATTCTCTTATAGCGGGCAACCTGGAAGATATATCATTTCTTGAACATATTACAGCCAATACACTAAAGAAATACGACCGTATTGATGTGCTGGTCAACAACGCTGCATGGCGCACCCGGGAGACACTCAGGACGGTTTCCATAGAGGATTGGGAAAGAACGATAAGGGTTTGTCTTACTGCTCCGGCATTTCTTACAAAACAGGTGGCGAATGTAATGGAGGAAAAAAATATACAGGGAGCAATCGTAAACGTATCGAGCATACAATCATTCTTTGCGGGAGGAACAAGCCCGGCTTACACAGTCTGCAAAGCAGGATTGGAAAGCCTTACATACGAGGCTGCTGTATTATATGGTCCGTCTGGCATCAGGGTAAATGTTGTGCTTCCCGGCGCAGTAAATACGGCATTATCAAATGATATAACTAACGAAGAGAATGAAAATGTGAGTAGTGTATTTACAGATGCCATGATAGATCAAACGCCATTAAAGCGATTTGCTGATCGGGAAGAAATAGCAAACGTTATCTGCTGGCTGGCTTCTAAAAAGTCATCGTTCGTTACAGGAACTTCTGTAGTGGCAGATGGCGGCTTTACGCACAATTTTAATGCATACTCATTAAAGAAACTTCAATTCCCAAAACAGTTTTGAAAGGTATCTGGAAATATAATCAATGGCTTCCTGCTGTAGAAGAGCAAGCACAGGTCACACTGGGTGAAGGACAAACGCCCCTGATCGAATCAAAATTGCTCTCTAAAGAGATAGGGCTGAAAAAATTATTTTTTAAGCTGGAAAATGTAAACCCCACCGGTTCTTACAAAGACAGGTTTGCTGCGGTTGCAGTGTCCGGCTTGATGAGTGGCGGTATAAAAAACTGCTTTGCCACTTCCAGCGGAAATACGGGGGCTGCATTGGCAGCGTATTGTGCGGCTTCAGCAATACAATGTTTTGTGATGGTGGTGGATGGCGCCCCTATAGGAAAACTTGAACAGATGTTATGCTACGGAGCTCACGTATTAATGGTAAAAGGATTTGGAAAAGATTTGACAACCACCAGCGAATTAATGCGATTGTATGCTGAAACAGCGGAGTGCCTTGGCTCTCCTGTTCAGATCAGCGCATATAAACACAGCCCCATGGGTATGAGCGGAGTTCAAACGATCGCTTATGAAATTGCAGAAGAACTTTCCTTACAACAACTACATATATTCAGTCCCGCAGGTGGAGGTGGTTTACTATTTGCATTGGCTAAAGGGTTTAATCATATAGCGTCTGGAGATTCGCGCCATGGGATGCCAAAAGTGCATTGTGTACAACCGGAAGGTAATGATACAATTGCAACACCTTTGCGTAGCCAAAAAAAACATGCACAGGCATTGAATGAAAGTACAACTGCTATCAGCGGTTTACAGGTGCCCAATATATTAGATGGTGATGATGTAATAAGCGCTTGTAGTAAATCAGGGGGAACAGGTTTTGTGGTTACCGATGATGCTGTATACAACGCACAGCGTTTATTAAGCTCAAGGGAGGGAATTTTTTGTGAACCAGCAGGAGCAGTGGCATTTGCCGGGGTAATAGAAGCATTAAGAGCAGGAGAAATAAAAAAAGAAGACCCTGTTGTTTGCCTTGTTACCGGCAGTGGATTCAAGGATCCCGACAGCATGAAAAGAATGGCGTCGGGGACTGCATATAATTATTTTAAAACAATCAATGAAACATTTGAGTTCATTCGCTCAAATGTGTGAAAAATCAGGTACAACATGGAAAATGGATTTAAAGGAATCTGGCCGGCAATGTTTACACCCGTTAATGAAAAAGGCGAGCCTGCATATGATGAGTTAGAAAAGCTGGTAGAGCTACTGATTTCGCAGGACCAGTCCGGTCTGTATATACTGGGCTCAACGGGTCAGGGAATATTATTTACAATTGAGCAACGGAAGAAGGTAACAGAAGTTGTTATGCAGACGGTCGCAAAAAGGATTCCGGTTATGGTACAGGTGGGGGCCCTTACCACCGCTGACTCTATACAGCTTGCCACACATGCAGAGAAGATGGGTGTGGATGGAATCTCTTCTGTAGGCCCCATTTACTATGCTGCATCTTCTGATATGGCAATAGCACACTACAGGCAAATAGCTGAAGCTACCGTCCTGCCTTTTTTCCCCTACCAGTTAGGCGACCATTCCATTCCCGGTGATACCATCACTTTTGTAAAACGACTCATGGATATACCCAACGTGACAGGCATGAAGCTCACTACCAACCAACTGTTGGATATCAGCCTCATTCATAATTACGCAGGAGAGAGACTGAAATTATTCAGCGGCTCCGATGAATTATTCTGTCATGCTTCACTGTGTGGTACAGTAGGTGCCATTGGCTCCTTTTATAATTTATGGGGACCTCAGTGCAAATATGTAATGGAAGAATTTTTACAGGGTAATTATAAGCTTACTAAAAAATTCATGTTAGAGTTTCAAAATATCATTCAAACGATTATGCCGAACATATGGACGTTCTTAAGATCTGCTATGAGGCTCAAGTATAATATTGATATCGGTCAAACAAAACCCCCTTTAGCTAATACCCATCGTCCCTGGGAAAATGAAGATGTATTAAAGATGATGGATAAGCTTGAAAGAATTACGGATACGGTGATACAAAAGTAGTTCAACAATATTGAGAATAATGTCGATACAATTGTTTGCTCTAAAAACAAATTACATGAGTGATAAAAAGACAGTAACCGGGGATGGAATTCCCAAATCCGGATTACCATTTTCGCCAGCCATTTTTTCAGGAGATTTTCTGTTCATATCCGGTCAGGCCTCTGTTGATATGAACGGAAATATAGTTGCCGGAACATTTGAGGAAGAATGCAGGCGGTCGTTTGAAAATTTAGGAAGTATACTTCATGCCGCGGGATTGGATTTTGAAGATGTTGTTCAGGTGAGAAATTACCTGGGCGGTCAGGAAGACCTCGCATCTTTCAACCAGATATACAGGGAATATTTTAAAGTACCCTATCCGGCACGGACAACGATTATGGGGTGCCTGGGTGATATACTTAAATTTGAAGTTGAAGCTGTAGCCAGAAAAAAATAATACACGTATAAAATATGCCGGCAAGAGTAGCCATACTTGGAATATACCACGAAACAAATACTTTCGTCGAGGACATGCTCCTGCTCAAAGATTTTCATTGTGCCAAGGGAGAAGAGATCAGGAAAATGTTTGCAGATGCTCACCATGAAATTGGTGGCGTATATGAGGTATTTGATAAGGAGGATATTGAAATTGTAGAGATATTTTTCGCCGATGCTACGCCGGGAGGAAAAATAAGCGCTGAGACATATCATATTCTTTTAAATGAATTGCTGTTGGGACTTAAGCGAAATCTTCCATTGAATGGCTGTATACTGATAGGACATGGTGCTGCTGTGAGCGAATCTATTGATGATATAGACGGGCATTGGTTCCATTGTGTCAGAGAGCTTTTGGGTAATGATATACCTCTTATTGCTACTTTAGATCCGCATGCCAATGTAAGCGCTCAAATGGTGAGTGCTACAAATGCTTTGATAGCGTATAAGACCAATCCGCATATTGACCAGCGCGATACGGGTAAACGAGCCGCACATTTGATGGTGAACACTCTTAAGGGATTAATCAGTCCTGTGCAATTCCTGCTTGAACTGCCATTGTCAATAAGTATAGAGCAGCAATGCACCTATCTGGAGCCATGCAAAGGCTTGTATGCACTGGCACAGCGTATAAATGATCAGTATGGTACTGTATGTATAAATATATTTCTGGGATTTCCTTACGCGGACGTTGCCGAAATGGGAAGTTCGCTGGTGGTTGTGACAGACAGTAATTTGGATCATGCGAAGGATATCGCCTATCAAATAAAGTCCGAAATGTGCCGCCATCCGGATGCTTACAGTGGATACAAAATCACTGCAATGGAAGCTATTGCTATGACTGCCCATGCGATAAGACCTGTATTGTTTTTAGATATGGGCGATAATATTGGTGGCGGATCTCCGGGAAACAGCACTATTTTGCTCCGTTTGCTGAGTACATATAAAAAATACCGTTTTTTTATATGCATATATGATCCTGAAGTAGTTAAAGAAGCTGCAAAGTATTCCCGGGGAAGTGTCTTTACCATTACCATCAACGAGTTTAAAAACAAAGAAGACAACTATACCTGCGAAGTTAAAATGATCAGAACAGGCGATGGGAAATTCAAGGAAGACAAGCCCGTGCACGGCGGCAAAATTCAATTTGACATGGGACATATTGCCATAGTGGAAACAGCAGGCACCAGCATTATTCTTTTTACATCCCTGAGAACGCCGCCATTTAGCTTAAAACAGTTAACACAATTTGATATACAACCACATGACTTTGATATTATCGTGGCGAAAGGTGTGAATGCGCCTTTGGCAACTTACAGCAAAGTATGCCCTTCAGTAGTGCAGGTGGATACTCCTGGTGTTACCCAGGCAGATGCGACCCGTTTTGCCTATAAAAAAAGAAAAAAGCCTATGTTTCCCTTTGAATCCATTGAAGAATGTTATGCGGCAGTTATCTGAACAAAACAACGGCATATATGAACTGGCGAAGCTTGATTTCTATACGGAAGGCCCGGCTGTCGATATGTACGGTAATGTATATGCCACAACATTAAGCGGAGGAGAAATTGTAAAGATTGATCTGCAGGGCAGGGTAAGTACCTGGGGGCGATCGGGATGCCCTAACGGACAGATTATTTTGCCTGATGGCGATCACCTTGTCTGCGACAGCCAGCTGCCGGCTGTGAGAAGGTTTGACAGTGAGGGAAACTTTATAAACGACGTGATAAAAGACAGGTGCGCCGGAGAAAAAATATCTGTTCCGAATGATTTGATAACAGGGCCATGGGGCAATTTGTTTTTCACAGATTCTGTAAGATATAACGGGAAAGTATTTATTGTTTCCGGTGACCGGGAGAAGATTTTGGCGGACAATCTGGATTATCCAAACGGCTTGGCGGTTTCAGCTAATGGCAGGCGATTATATGTGGCCGAAAGTTATCAAAACAGGATATTAACTTTTGATATATCGGACCCCTGGAACGTCAACGGAAGTTTTTCTGTTTTTGCGGAGCTGCCTAAACATCCATCCGGCAGGAAAACAGATAACCTGCCTGACGGGTTAACGATAGACAGCTTTGGCAATATTTGGGTGGCCCACTATGGAATGGGTTGTATTCATCAATATTCTCAGGAAGGGGTATATAAGACAACCATACTAACCGGTATGCCTTTAACGAGTAATTTAATTTTTTCAGATAATAAAACGGTAATGGTTACCGGTGGTTCCGGAGAGCCGGGACCCGGAAAAATTATTAAAATCACTATCTAATTCCTGTAATGGAATATACAATAACAAAAGATTATCGTATATCAAAGCTCATACTTGGCACAGTAGCCCTTGGAATGAATTATGGTATCAGTAATGCCGTGGGCCAGCCGGATATCAGTCAGCGCTTTGACGTGCTTTCCAGGGCCCGGGATGCTGGTATCAATACTTTGGATACGGCAAGAACCTATGGTACTGCTGAACAAACCATAGGTGATTACATGGAAGAAAATAACTCATGGCATTGCTTTAATATTATTTCAAAGTTTAAGATCAGCGGTGAAAACCTGAATAGTTATGATGCTGTGAGAGAAGAAGCCTTTAAAAGCGTAAGATGCTCTCTGAAAAAGCTGAAGTTATCCAGGCTGCCTGTTTGCCTGTTACATATGAGCAGGAAACTGGACGGGCGATTGATACGAAAACACGTTCCGATCATATTCAGAGAGTTGATAGCGGAAAATATGATTGATATAGCTGGTATTTCCGTAGATCATCCCAATGAGCTGGAATGGTTTGAAGATGAAAGCGTGATCAGTGCTTACCAGGTACCTGTCAATATTTTTGATCACCGTTTAATGCAAGACGATATTCTATATCGTGTTCATCGTAATGGAAAATTGATTTTTGCTCGGAGTGTTTTTCTACAGGGATTGTTTTTTTTGAACCCTGATCAACTGCAAGGAACTTTAACAGCGGCAAGACCTTATCTGCTGCAATTGCATTCACTTGCAAAAAAAGAAGGGCTGACTATAGCTGAGCTGGCATTCTCCTATATTAGGCATATGCCGCCTATAACAAGCATCGTATTTGGAGCGGAAAGTGTTGAACAAGTGACCCAGAATATTCGACTGATGAATTTTCCGGCGTTGGGAAACAATGTTATGGATCGAATAAAGGAAATTTTTAGCAGTGTTCCTGAAGATATTGTTACACCTGGCAATTGGGTAATGTAATAAAATACCTCTATGAGCAATACAATGACAAAGATGTTTCGACTGGATGATCAGGTGGTGATAGTGACGGGTGGAGCCGGTCTGTACGGGAAACCTATTTCTACAGCTCTGGCAGAAGCAGGCGCGCAGGTCATTATCGCATCACGGAATGAAAATGAATGCAAATCGACTGCTTCAGCACTTATTGAAGATAAATTGAAGGCAGATGGAATGTCGTTTGATTTAGGGAAGGAAGATTCTATCAGGCAATTTGTATCGCGTGTAAAGCAAAAATATGGAAGAATAGATGTGTTGGTTAACAACGCTGTCTCTCGGGAAGGATATAAGGATTTGGGAGAAATTGGAAAAGCAGATTGGGAAAAATCGCAGGCTGTCAATTCTACGGGCATGGTTTTGCTAACACAGGAAGTATTGCAGGTAATGCTGGAAAAACAATCAGGTAATATTATAAACATCGGCTCTATCCAGGGTGCGGTAGGTCCTAATTTCCCCGTATATGGAAGTACCGGAATGACGAGCCCCTTGAACTATACTTATGATAAGTGGGCAATGATAGGGTTTACCAAATGGATTGCAAATCGTTACGGAAAAAATAATATCCGATGTAACTGTATAAGCCCGGGCGGATATGGTCCGGGTATCAGTCAAAGTTTTGGTGAAAATGAATTTACGGAGAACTATAAACGCCTGACTCCGCTTGGAAGATTTGCAGAGGATAACGATATAAAAGGTCCTGTGGTGTTTCTTGCTTCTACAGCCTCCTCATATATCACCGGACATAATTTATTGGTAGATGGTGGTTGGACAAGTTGGTAAGCTTAATAAATGATTCTATGAGACAATTTCGCGTCATACTATATAGGGTTCTGATCCTGCTGATCCTGCCTGGTTATTCTTTTTCGCAAATACAGCAACAGCTCAAATGGGAGTACCTCCCACCGGTGCCATACGTGAAATATGTTTCGGGGGCTTATGCAGGAGTTGTAAATGACAAGTTGTATGTTATGGGGGGAGTTGATGCGGAAGGAAAAGTTTACAGATATATATATGTGCTGGAAGGACATAAAGAATGGAAATTGTCAGAACAAAAACTACCTGACAAATTTATTATTGAACATGCCGTGTCGTACAGGAATTCTACAATATTAATTGGAGTAAATAACAACATTACAGGAGTCTCAAAAGTATACAGGCTATATGAAATGAACGGAAAAATCGTCATAGACGGTTTGCCATCCTTGCCAACCCCGCTCAAAGGTATCACCGCCGCTGTTATAAATAATTATTTATATATTGCAGGTGCAGGTGCCAACGATTCACTACCGGCTAAGAACTTTATTGCCTATGATCTTTCAGACAAGCACACTGATTGGATAACGCTTAGCCCCTGGGATGGTGAGCCGCGGACTCATGCCAAATCTGCTGTGATAGATAATCAATTTTATTTGTTCGGGGGGCTTCAGAAAAAAACAAACAATAGCAGCGATACAGTATATGCTGATTTGTTGGATGCATACAAGTTTACACCTGAATTTAAAGGAAGCAAGTTAACAGGAGGCTGGTGGACTAAAATAGCATCTTCCCCTATCCTTATAAACCATACCCCATCCATTCTCCCTGTTACAGGATTGAACCATATTTTATTTCCCGGAGCAGGCGCTGGAACACCAGACTCACTCTTCGCCTACAATAAGGAAAGCGATACCTGGATGAACTATGGAAAGCTGGAGGTCACAAATCCGGAAGGATTTTCAAATGCCGTCAATTTTCAAAATGGCTGGGTAATAATTAATGGAAGCTCAAAAGATACCGGCGGATTACCTGTTTACAAATTGGAAAAGAATCTGGGCTTTGGCATAGTGAACTGGCTGACGCTTGCTGCATACCTCGCTTTTATGCTATGGATTGGCTTTGCTACTAACAGGAAAGGACAAACGACGAGCAATTTCTTTACAGCCGGAGGTAAAATTCCCTCATGGGCTGCCGGTCTGAGTATATATGGTACCCAGATCAGCGCTATTACTTTTATGGCTATGCCTGCGCTGGTATATGCTACTGACTGGACACTGATGATAGGGTCGGTGCTGATATTGGCTACAGTACCGATTGTATCGCGTTACTATGTACCCTTTTTTCGGAAGCTTAGTGTTACTTCGGCATATGAATACCTGGAACACAGGTTTAGCAAAAATGTTAGGTTGCTGGGAAGTATATCTTTCATTCTGTTCCAAATGGGAAGAATGGGCATTGTTCTGTACCTGCCGGCTGTAGCCATTGCATCAGTAACCGGCATCAATATATATGTGCTGATTACCATTATGGGTATAATCTGTATTATTTATACCGTATTGGGGGGAATTGAAGCTGTTGTGTGGACAGATGTTGCTCAGGTAATCATTCTGATGGGAGGTGCAATACTTTGCCTTATTGTTGCAATAATGAATATTGATGGTGGGCTGGAAACTGTTTTTAAAAAAGGAATGGAGGATCACAAGTTCACTTTATTTAAATTAGGCTGGGATTATTGTGATACGGTGTTGTGGGTATGTATTGTGGGTTTCTTCTTCCTGAACATTATCCCTTATACATCCGACCAGGCAATAGTACAGCGTTATCTTACTGTAAAAGATGAAAAGCAGGCTGAGAGAAGTCTCTGGGTAAATGCATGGGTCACAATGCCCGGTACCTTGTTTTTCTTTGGATTGGGTACGGTACTGTACGTTTTTTATAATCAAAATCCTTTTGTAATAGCTTCTGACAAGATAGATGAGATATTACCCTATTTTGTAGTGCAACAACTGCCGGTTGGATTATCGGGGTTGGTGATTGCTGGTATTTTTGCCGCAAGTCAATCTACCCTCAGTGGCAGCATTAACAGCATTTCCGCATCTTATTTTTCAGATATCTACCAGCGGTTCAATAAATATGCAGATGCCCGTTCAACATTGAAAGTGGCAAGGGTGACAACAGTGTTCGCCGGGTTATTCGGAACAATAAGCGCTATGCTTATTGTAGCGCTGAATGTTCGTTTTGCATTCGATTTATTCCAGGAAGTACTGGGGATTTTGGGCGGTAGTCTTGCAGGAGTATTTATCCTCGGCATTTTTACAAAAAGATCAAATGCACCGGGCGTAATTATGGGGTTGATAGGGGGAGTGGTTGCTGTGTGGTGGGTAAAAACGAATACTTCAGTAAGTGTTTATTTATATGGAGCCATTAGCATAATAGCCTGTATTATGGTGGGATTTCTGTCTAGCTTGTTTTTTCCAAAAACAAATAACGGGAAGGGATTGAGTTATGCATCAATGAAGAAAATGAGAAACAAAAAATAAAATGAGTATTAAAATTTCAGTCTATGAAATTTCATTATAGTCGATCTGCACAATTGTTGGAAAGGTCCAGGAAAGTGCTTGCAGGGGGCGTGTCCTCAGAATTCAGAAAGTACAACTACCCACACGCACTTTTCTACACTCATGGAAAAGGCAGTCTGGTATATGACGCGGATGGAAATGAATATCTTGATTTCACACTTAGCCAGGGCCCATTGATTCTTGGCCATTCACACCCCCATGTGCTTCGGAGTGTGCAGGATTATTCTGCATCCGGTCAGTTGTATGCCGGTCAACACATAAAAGAAGTTGAGCTTGCTGAAAAATTAAATGCTATCATCCCTTCTGCTGCGTTAATGCGTTTTTGCCTGGATGGTTCAGAGGCGGTACAAACAGCGTTCAGGGTTGCAAGAGCTAAAACAGGCAAAACAAAATTCATTCGCTTTGAAGGCCACTATCACGGCTGGCTGGATAATGTATGTTGGGGTATCTCCGCTCCTTCGAGAGATGCTTTGGGAAGCCCCGAGAATCCTGAAGTGTTTCCCTGGTCTGCCGGGTTACCTGCGCAAACACGGGATGAATCTATTGTGATCCCCTGGAATGATCTGGGGCTGTTGCAAAAAATCGTGGAAGACAATAAAGCGCATATCTGTGCGATTATCACTGAACCGGTGATGTGCAACAACGGTTGTATCCTTCCTGCAGAAGGTTTTCTTGAGGGGGTCAGGAAGGTATGCGACCAATATGGAATTGCCTGCATTTTTGATGAAGTGATTACGGGCTTCCGGTTGGGATTGGGCGGAGCTCAGCAGTACTTTAACGTTACACCTGACATCTCCATTTTTGCCAAGGCTATGGCAAGTGGTTATCCGATCAGCGCAGTGGTGGGTAAAAGGGATTGGATGCACCTGATAGAGGAAGGCACTGTTATTCATGCAGGAACGATGAACTCCGGGAATCCAACAGTTGCTGCTGCCCTGGCTACCATAGAAGTGCTGGAGAATGAAAAACCCTATGAGCGCATGTTTCAATATGGGAGGAAACTGATGAAAGGTTTGGAAGATGCAGCTACTGCAGCAGGACATAAGATACTTATACAGGGCCCGGGTCCAATGTTCAATCTGTCGTTTACCGACTTGGTTGCTGCCAAAAATTACAGGGATACTTTTTCTTTTAATAAACCTTTGTTGGGGAAGTTCATATCAGAAATGCATAACCGTGGTATACGGATTATTGGACGCGGCTTGTGGTATATCAGTGCGGCGCATACCGAAGCAGATATAGATATCGCTATAGAAAAGGCAAAAGAGGTTTTTGAAATATTGTAATGGGGAGCTATTTCAGGTAAACCTGTTCAAACTATTAAAGAGAAACCATTATGACAAAAAATAGATCTAATACCGAGACATCTTTCGATATTGTACTCGGTTTTGATATGGAAACGGATATTGGCTCCTTTACTCCTTTTTACGAAGGAGTAAAAAAAGGAACGCTGCCGCTGCTAAAAATTTTAAAAAAATATAATGCCCGTTCAACATTTTACTGGACCGGGCACGCTGCCGAAAATAATCCCGACATGCTTTTGCATGTAAGCAATGAGGGACATGAAACAGGCTGTCATGGATTGTTTCACGAAACGCTGGGAGACGCGTTGTTCCCTTTACCAAACAACTGGCCGATTTTACCGTCAGAGGTAGAAGGCCGCCTCCGGATCGCTACCAATATCATCAAAAAGATCAGTGGAAAAAAACCGGTAAGCTTCAGATGTCCACGGCTGTGGGGCAGCACCACTGTTGTGAATGTGCTTGAGCAATTAGGCTATATCTCAGACGCCTCCTTTCCGTTGTATTTTTATCAAAAGCCGTTTATACCTTATAATCCTTCATCCGCCGACTGGACAAGGCCAGGTAAGATGAAAATTGTTGAAATTCCCAACTTTTGTGACCTTATGATGAAAAGTAAAGATCCATACAATAGAGACAGAGATCAGTGGCCGTTGTTCCGTACCCAATCTGCAAAACATTTGATGAAAAAAGTAGAGGGATATATTGAATTTGTGCAATCGAATGGACATCGCCCGGTAGTATGTTTTTACCTGCATCCATGGGAGTTTTATAAAATGCCACAGGGTACAATTGACTTTGGAGAATGTAGTGTAAAGCCCTTGCCTTTCATAGTAAAGAATTGCGGAGAGAAAGCATTGAAGGAATTCGATATCCTCTGTGGATTGTTAAAACAAAAAGGAGGCAGGTTTCTTGCGGCCGGGGATATAGCAAAATCTGTAAATGCTAAAGCATAAATGATGATCCGAAAATCTTTTCTGATACAGGTAAAGGATGGGATGGCTGAAGAATATGAATGCAGGCACAATAATATTTGGCCGGAGCTGATAGTGCTTTTTAGACAACAGGGCGTTCGCATTTTTTCAATCCATTTGCACGAACCTACAGGCTTTTTATTTGGTTATATTGAGACCGAAGATGAGGAAAGATTCAATGCTATAGGCGACTATGATGTTTGTAAAAGATGGTGGAAGTATATGGCGGAAGTGCTGGTATGTGAAAATGAGTATAGTGATAAAGGAAAAGAAGAAATGTTGGGAGAAGTTTTCTTTTTCAGGAATTGAACAATTATTAATTACGGAAATTAACCGGTATGGAATATTTTTTAGGTATTTTGTTTCATTCTATCGGCGGTTTTTCTTCTGCCAGTTATTATGTTCCCACATACAAAATAAAGCAATGGCACTGGCAAACGTACTGGATCATGCTGGGCTTTGTTGCCTGGATGATCATGCCCTCCATTGGAGGATGGATCACTACTTCAGGCTTGTTCGATATATTATCTGGTGCGTCATTTGGAGCCAAGTTTCTTACCTATTTCTATGGTGTATTGTGGGGTTTTGGCGGCTTAATGGCAGGTTTAGGGATACGATACCTTGGTTTGGCACTTGGACAGTCTATTTGCTTGGGCGTATGTGTCATTATTGGAACCATTGTTCCAGCGGCAATGGATCATAAACTCGGATTGCTGTTTAATACAACGCCAGGTCTTGTTATTCTGCTAGGTTTCCTGATATGTTTATTAGGTATTATTTTCTGCGGTTATGCAGGCGTATTGAAAGATAAAAATCTCCCGGCAGGAGCACAAAAGTATGTATCGGTAAAAGAGTTTTCGGCAGTTAGGGGGTTAGTAATGGCTGTTGCAGGAGGAGTGATGAGTTCCTTTATGGCACTTGCCATTAATGCCGGTAGCCCTATTGCCGTTGAAGCGTTTCGGGCAGGTACACAAAAGGTATTTGTGAATATACCCATTTTTGTACTTGCCCTTGCAGGTGGATTTACCACTAATTTTATTTATGCAGCCATTCTAACTACCAGAAAAAAAACAATTTCAGATTTTCAACTCAAAGAACCGGGATTGCTGGCAAAAAACTTTTTGTTGTCTGCATTGGCAGGCATTATGTGGTATTGCCAGTATTTCTTTTATGGCATGGGTGCAACCAAGATGGGGCAATATGATTTTGCCAGTTGGACGCTGCATCTGGCAACAATCATCATATTCAGCAACCTGTGGGGTATTTATCTCAAGGAGTGGGAGAATATCAATCGAAAAACAAAACTTTTTTTATGGACAGGAATTATTCTATTGATCATTTCAGTAGTATTGATCGGGGTGAGCAATAAAATAGGAAGTGAGTTATAAATCATTTATAAATAAATTTGTTCGTTTGTTTAACCGGGTTTATCCTACGACCAGGTGTGTGAGCACGCGGACGCTGATCAGCAGGCTTTTCAGAGAAGAACAGGTATTAGATGACAATACGAAGATCTTTTATAATTTATAAAATCAATGTGTGGTTTTTTATTGTGCAATTTTGTTCCCATCAAGCAATACTCATTATGACTACTATGCGCAAATGTCTGATACTTTTTTGTGTATGCCTTGCGGGTTTAACCGTTGTGCTGGGCGAGGCAAGACCACGGACAAAAAAAATTGTCATTTTAGCCGGAGCGAAAAGCCATCCTGCCGGCTTTCATGAATATATCAAATCTGCCCGCCTGATAAAAGCGATGCTGGAGCATAACGGACCGCCTGAATTTACTGTTGACATTTTTTACGATTGGCCTGCTGATGAGACTGCGCTTGACAATGCTGATGCCATCGTGTGCATCTCCGACGGGAGAGACGGGACTTTATTCCGGGATGCCTCTTTCCTGGTGCCGGAACGTGTGCCTGTAATAGAAAAGCAAATGAAGAGGGGCTGCGGACTGGTGACTTTTCATTTTTCTACTTTTGCGCCGGATATATACGGAGACGAAGTACTGCAATGGAGC
>MKWG01000006.1:0-79993 GCA_001899685.1 Sphingobacteriales bacterium 44-15 | reverse complement strand
GGATACGGAAGTGATCCCCGCCACGCCATCACACCCGGTATGCCGCGGTGTAAAACCATTTAAAATTAATGAAGAATTTTATTACAATATCAGGTTCCCGGAGAACAAATCCGGATGGAGCCCCGTACTCACTGTTCCGGCTTTACACAGCGATAAGCCTGAAGGTAATGTAGTTGCCTGGGCTGTTGAAAGGGAAGATGGGTCCAGAGGATTTGGAACTACCATGGGGCATCATTTTATAAACTGGAAGAATGATAATTTCCGGAAGCTGGTTTTGAACGGCATTGTATGGGCGGCAGGATTGGACGTACCTGCGGAAGGCGTAAATGCACCGTTTTACGATGACAGGGAAGTGACCCGGTTGTTGTTCAAAAAAAGCAGGAAGGCGCTTATTCTTACCGGCGATAATATTGAAGCGCATGAATGGCAAAAAACCACAGCTGCCTTGCAGGGCTTGTTTGAAAACAAATCGCCATTCCATATTGATATCTCAACCGATATTGAAGATCTGGGGCAATATAACCTTAATGATTATGATCTGCTGATATTAAATTATTGCAACTGGAATCATCCCAAACCATTAAGCGACCCGGCTAAAAAATCTTTTACGGATTACCTGTCCACGGGCGGTGGCTTAATGATCATACATTTTTCGAACGGCGCTTTTCATTCTTCCTTACCCAATGCACCCGCCACGGATTGGCCGGAGTACAGAAAGATATGCCGCCGTGTTTGGGATCACCATAGCAACAGTGCGCACGATGCTTATGGACCATTCACGGTAAATATCAGTTCCCGGTCTCATCCCGTTACGAAAGGGCTGAAAGATTTTATTACTACGGATGAATTGTATTATAATCAAAAAGGTACTGAACTCATAGATACGCTGTTGTCTGCAAGATCTAAAAATACCGGGAAAAATGAACCGCTGGCATGGGTGTACCAGTATGGTAACGGGCATATTTTCCAAACACTATTGGGCCATAATGCACAGTCCTTTGCTTCTCGGGGTTTCCGGCGTTTGCTGTTGCAGGCTGCGGACTGGGTTTCAAAAAAATAACATGAGAACAGAATTAGCTTTCGTACTACTGCTCTTTTTTTTAATAATGATTAAAAGCTGCACTGCTCCGGAGCCAAAAAACATCAATTGGGATGCTGCCGGGGGGAATGCAGGGCAGACAAAATATTCGGCACTTGCGCAGATCAATAAGGGAAATATTCATCAGCTTAAGATAGCGTGGATATATCACAGCGGAAATGCCGCAGGCAATATCCAGTGTAACCCGCTTGTAATAGACGGGGTGATGTATGTAACCACTCCGGAGCAGCATCTTGTTGCAGTAGATGCTGTAAATGGCAAAGAAAAATGGAGGTTCCGCCCCGAAAGAAAGGGTGAAAAGTTCAGCAATGTCAACCGGGGGCTGGCCTATTACGGATCAGGCGGCCAACAGATCGTTTTTTATGGTTCAGGCAATTATTTGAATGCTGTGGATATACGGACTGGAAAGCCGGTAACCCGCTTTGGTGATTCAGGGCGGATTAATTTGAGTGAGGGGTATAGCAGACCGGCTGAGCAGATGGGCATGCAGGCCCTTGCAGCTCCTGTTGTTTATAAAAATATAGTGATAGTGGGTGGTACGAGCTGGAGCGCCGGGGCTGTTGTGAGCGGATTTGATATAATGACTGGCGGGAAAAAGTGGAGCTTCAATACTATCCCCCATCCAGGGGAATATGGGTATGATACCTGGGGGGATACCAGCTTTTATCGAACGGGGGCAGGCGTAAATGTATGGGGAGGTTTGTGCGTGGATACAGGAAGAGGGATGGTGTTCTTTTCTACAGGTCAGCCCAAAGGCGATTTTTACCGGCCCTACAATGCAGGCGATCAATTGTACGGTAACTGCATTGTAGCCCTCGATGCAGCAACGGGTAAGAGAAAATGGCATTATCAAATCATACATAGGGATCTCTGGGATCTGGATTTACCATGCGCTCCGGTATTGGTTGATCTAAAGCAAAATGGGAAAAATATACCCGGAGTAATGCAGCTTTCAAAGACCGGTAATGCTTTTCTTTTTAACCGGGAAACAGGTGCGCCGCTTTCCAGGATTGAAGAGCGGTCTGTATTTCCTTCCACGCTTGAAGGCGAAAAAGCCGCACCTACACAGCCCTATGTAAGTTGGCCTGAGCCTTACTCCAGGCAGGTAGTAACGGCACAGGATATTTTCGGGCTGGATACTGCCCACTACAAGAAAGCCAGAGAGCTATATGAACAATCTGATGCAGGCTGGTTCATTCCGCCTTCAACAAAGGGGCTCTTATATTATGGCATACATGGTGGATCTGAATGGGGCGGGGGTGCCTATGATGCGTTATCCAATACGCTTTTTGTAAACGCCAATGAAATAGCATGGCATATAAAGATGAAAGACCTGCAGGAGGGAGATGAGGCAAAGCAGCACCCTGGCCGGTCGGTTTTCCTGAAGATGAATTGCTCTAACTGCCATGGTTTGGATTTAAAAGGACGCGATAACGCACCTGCCCTAACATCTCTTGAAAAGAAATATACGGATGCCCCTTTGAAAAGCCTTATCAGAAATGGACGAAAGGGTATGCCTGCGTTCCTGCAGTTGACGGACACCGAGCTGGAAGCGCTCGCCGGTTATCTGCTCCATGCACAAAGCCCGGCAGTACGAACTACATCTACAGCGCTCCGGTATCAGTCGCTGGGGTACAACAAATTTGTAGATGACCAGGGATACCCGTGTACTACTCCACCCTGGGGTACATTAAATGCCCTGGATCTTACAAGCGGTAAAATAAAGTGGAAAGTTCCGTTGGGAGAATATCCTGAACTGACAGCCCGGGGAATCCCGGTAACCGGTACCGAAAACTTCGGTGGCTGTATTGTAACCGGTGGCGGGTTGGTGTTTATTGCCGCTGCACGCGATGCTACATTCCGGGCCTTTGATAAAGACAGCGGGAAGGTACTGTGGGAAGCAAAACTGCCTTTTGGCGGATATGCCGTCCCTGCTACCTATATGGTTAACGGAAAGCAGTATGTTGTTATCCCCGCTACAGGTGGAGGAAAGCTGGGTACTCCCACCGGAGATACATACGTTGCATTTTCGCTTTCCGATATTTAGTGACAAATCCTGATCATAGTCTTTATATGCATAGACCCCAAAAAACTTTTCCTGAAAAATGGAATTATGTCATTTCCCTCCAATGCTTCACAAACAGCCAACTAATATAAACTACAATCCTGCATTTCCAATGTTATGGCTCCTTCTCACCTATCCTGCTTCTATAGCTGAACGGGCTCATACCGGTATGCTCTTTGAAGACCCTGCAGAAATGAGAAAGTGAGTTGTAACCACAGCGGTAAGCTATGTCTGTAATGGCTTTATTTGTCTGTCGTAACATTTCACAAGCCCGGCTGATCCTGGCAGCGTTCAGGAACTGGGAAAAGCTTTTTTTAGTCCTTTTTTTAAAGAAACGGCAAAAGCTCTGCTCGGTCATGAAAGCAATATCTGCAACCTGCCGTAGCGATATAGGTTCATGCAGGTTGTCATTTATGAACCTGACTACATCTACAAGCCTGTCCGGATAAAAATCATTATAATCTGCAGACTCGTCTGTTACAATAAATCTTTTATGAGGTGAAAGAGAAATAAGATTCATGATTTGGAAAAGCCCTTCAACTTTATCAAATCCCTGTTTTGCGGTAAGAGATATAAGTTTGTCAGCAATGATATTTTTTGTTTCCCCCTGGATAAGTATACCCTTAGATGACTGAGAGATCATCTCCCTTATATTGTCAAATTCTTTAAGGCAGTTAAATATCTGAAAAAAAACCTTAGGATGAAAATAGGCGACAATTACTTTTGATTGTAGGCTGGTGTCCTTGCCGTAGAATACAGGATCGCTAAGCCAGATATGGGGTATATTGGATCCTACTAATACCATATCGCCGGATTCAAAATGTTCTATTTTATTCCCGATAATTCTTTTACCATATCCCTCAATAATAAAAGTTAACTGCAATTCAGGATGAGAATGGAGCGTGGGTTGACTGAGAAAAGGAGACCATAGAAAAGACTGCTGACGCATGTCAACATACATCAGCTCATTTACGAGCGGTGTAATTTCTGTTTTCAATAATCTCATAGCAATTCGTCTGGCGATATGAACAGGTATTTCGGGAATACCATGCATATTTTGGTACATAAAGATATTGTTTTCTGTACTCAAACAAAAAATATCCCGATCATTCAGGGAAAATTAATACGAACGCGTTGACCTGGTATTACTGCGTAACCGTAACAGGATAAAAAGTTGCACCAGAGATAAAATAATACAAAAGATAAAATAATGCAAATAGATGGTAAATACGGTATAAATCTGCTTATCGCCGGGGATAAATTTGTATCATCGAAATGGAGTAATAACATGAAAAAAAGCAGCTTTACGCTTAATCTCGGCAACGTAGGGATCAACGATATAGAGCGTGTTGGTGGAAAAAACGCTTCCCTCGGTGAAATGCTCAGAAACCTTACATCACTGGGCATCCGGATACCTTCCGGTTTTGTGATTACAGTGGATGCTTACCGGGAGTTTATACAGTTCAATAACCTGGAAGGCACCATTGGTCATATCATCACCACTATTGATTACAATCAGCTGGAATCACTGCGCAGGGGCGGAGCCCAGATAAGATTGCTGATCAGGAACGGCAGGTTCCCCAGGGAGATGAGTGAATCGGTGATTGCAGCGTATGAACAAATGTCGCAGGAATACGGCCAGGAATATACTGATGTGGCGGTACGGTCGTCGGCAACAGCAGAAGACCTGCCTGATGCTTCGTTTGCCGGACAGCAGGAGACCTATCTAAATGTCAGAGGTCCTGCTTCGCTTATGGTTGCAGTGAGGAATTGTTTTTCAAGTCTTTTTACAGACAGGGCGATCAGCTATCGCCAGTCATTCGGATACGATCATTTCTCAGTCGGGTTAAGTCTTTGCGTTCAAAAGATGGTAAGAAGCGACCTGGGCGCTTCGGGAGTTGCTTTTAGTCTTGATACCGAGAGCGGGTTCCGGGATGCGGTGGTGATCAATGGGTCTTACGGGCTGGGTGAAATGATCGTCCAGGGTTCCGTATCACCCGATGAATTCATTGTTTTCAAACCCGGGCTTAAGAAAGGGCTTCGTTCCATTATTGAGAAAAAGCTCGGCGTTAAGGATAAAATGATGGTATATGGCGACAAACCCGATGAACGTGTGAAGATCATTTCCACTGAGAAAGGGTTTCAACAACGGTTTTGCATTCATGATGAAGAGGTGGTTCAGCTTGCGCAATGGGTTGTTGCTATAGAGGAATATTATTCCGGGCTGAAAGCAAAGTGGACGCCTATGGATGTAGAGTGGGCGGTGGACGGATTATCTAAAGAGCTGTTCATTGTACAGGCGCGGCCGGAAACGATCCATTCCAGGAAAGATCATGCGTTGATTACAGAGTACAGCATTAATGATAATGACCGGAGCGCTAAAGTACTGGTTGAAGGAATAGCTGTGGGAGACAAGATAGCAGGAGGTAAGGTGAATATCCTTTATTCGATGGATAAGCGGGTAATTGACGGGCATGAATTCGTTGAAGGAGATGTGTTGGTGACCGATATGACGGATCCGGATTGGGAACCCATTATGAAAAAGGCTTCTGCCATTGTTACCAACAAGGGGGGGCGTACCTGTCACGCTGCGATTGTAGCGAGAGAATTAGGTGTACCTGCTATCGTGGGATGTGGAAATGCAACGGACATATTGCAGGAAGGAGCCCTTGTTACGGTAAGCTGCGGTGAAGGTGAAACCGGTTTTGTGTATAGCGGCGATATTCCTTTTGACCGGAAAGAATATAACCTGCACGATCTGCCGACCGTTCAAACGTCATTGATGCTCAATGTAGCCTCTCCCGCGATGAGTTTCCAGTTTTCACACCTTCCGAATAAGGGGGTGGGACTGGCCAGGGAAGAGTTCATCATTAATAATTATATACAGGTACATCCCCTTGCACTTCTGCAGCACAGGCAGCTAAACGATGAAGAGCTCACAAAGGAGATTGTAAAAAGAATATCGGGGTATGAAGATGAACAGGATTTTTTTATAAAAAAGCTCTCTTACGGAATTGCCAAGATCGCTGCTTCATTTTATCCCAACAAAGTAATTGTCCGGTTCAGCGACTTTAAAACGAACGAGTACTACAACCTCCTGGGAGGAAAGTATTTTGAGCCGAAGGAAGAAAATCCCATGATCGGCTGGAGAGGGGCTTCGAGGTATTATTCCGACCGCTACAAAGAGGCATTCGGACTGGAGTGCAGGGCGATCAGGATCGTAAGGGAGGAGCTTGGACTGGAAAATGTTGTTGTTATGATCCCCTTTTGCAGAACAGTAGAAGAATTACATAAAGTAACGGATGTGATGAAGGTGTTTGGATTAGAAAGAGGAAAACAGGGACTGGAGCTTTATCTTATGGCAGAGCTGCCCTCAAACATTATCCTTGCCGAGGAGTTTTCAAAATATATTGATGGATTTTCCATTGGTTCCAATGACCTTACACAACTGACTTTAGGTCTCGACAGAGACTCATCGCTGGTCGCGCACCTGTATGACGAACGAAATGCTGCTGTAAGATCCATGATCTCAAGCCTGATCAGGGTGGCCAAAAAAAATAAAGTAAAGGTTGGAATATGCGGGCAGGGGCCTTCAGACTTTCCTGATTTTACCCGGTTCCTGGTTGAGCAGGGAATAGATAGCATTTCGGTCACTCCCGATTCAGTGGTTAAAACCATAAAAACGATTGCCGCTGCTGAGAGAGATATTGAACAGAATAAGAAATAAGATCGTGGTCATCTGAAATACAGGATTCCGCATTTGAACTAATGATAAGGTTATTATGAAGCCAGGAAAAATGACACTTGATGAATTCAGGTTGTCTGAACTCAGATTATACCCCAATGCAACAGGGGAGTTGAGTAATCTTTTGAGGGAAATTGGTCTTGCCGCCAAACGGATCTACTCAGTGATTTCGCGCAATGGTGAAACAGGCATTTTGAGCAGCACGAACATACGGAATACTTCAGGGGAAATTGTCAAGCCATTAGACCAGTATGCTAATGAGGAGCTATTGACTGTTCTGAAGCATAGCTTAAGCTGTGCCGGCGTTGCCAGCGAGGAAGAAGAAAATATCCTGGTATTCGATAATAAAGCCAATAACAACAGCCAGTACGTGGTAATGTTCGATCCTATTGACGGTAGCTCAAATAGCAACAATTGCATGACTGTGGGTACTATTTTTGGTATCTACCGGCGATGTACGAAAACAGGAACCCCATGCTCGATCAAAGACTTTCTTCAGCCAGGCCGGCACCTTGTGGCAGCGGGGTATATCATTTACGGGGTCAGCACTATGATGGTGTATGCCACTAAAAGAGGAGTGAACGGGTTTACGCTTGATCCGGCAATTGGCGAGTTCTGCCTTTCTCATCCTAAGATATGTTGCCCTGACGTTGGAAGGATATACTCCGTCAACGAAAGCAATATCCTTAATTTCGGAGTAACCGTAAGGCAGTATATTGAAAGTATGCAACAGTATAATGTTGCTTATCCGGGTTTTTTCACAGCACGTTATGTTGGTTCAATGGTGGCAGATCTGCACAGGACCTTACTGGAAGGAGGCATTTTTCTATACCCTGCTACAGAAGATCATCAGGATGGTAAATTGAGACTGATGTATGAATGCAATCCATTCGCATTTATTTTTGAGGTAGCCGGTGGGATGGCCATAGACGGGTGCCGGGAAATATTAAGCATCATCCCTGCCAGGGTACATCAGCGTACTCCTTTATTCATAGGAAGCAGGGATATGGTTACTCAGCTTAGTTATTTTGTTAAATATGAAAACAGAGCAGGCTCCAGGCGGTCATAATATACTATAACTGCCATTTAAAATAGGATGTCAGCTTGATAAATGAGCGTAAGTCAGATATAAACCAGGAATAATAATTCCGGACAAAAGGGAAATGGCTACCATTCCCCTCATGTGGAGCTGCAGGGACTCGAACCCTGGTCCAAACAAATCCGCCATACGCTTTCTACATGCTTATTTGATGATTGTTTGTCGGGGATATACAGGACATCAGCAAACCGATCTATCCCTTAGCTGTATGTACTTAGGTTATGCTCACAGCCTTGCATAACCGCATTCCGTTTTCTTTTTAAGTCGGCGGCGGCCCTTGGTAACAGACAGACCCGGACGGCGGCCCGAATGACTAACTAATCACTGATTAGGCAGCCATGGCATACTGTGTATTGCCATTTAGAATTTGAATATTCAGATTAAGGTGCTAATTATCCAACGCACCGCATGCTTACACGTACAAAGAACTTTGCTGTCAAAACCGGTCAGCCCCGGGTTAATTTGAAAATGAACATACCTCATCTTCCGTCAGCCTGCAAATTTACAACATTTGAAAAAAGTGAAGAAATAAGAAAACAGGTTACGGATCCCCCATTTTCAAATTACTTCGTTCTTCCCCAGCCAAACCAGTCATTGCCATTGGCATATATTAAAAGACCGAAAAGGATCACCATTCCCACTATCTGTGCATATTCAAGGAACTTATCGCTGGGCTTCTTTCCGCTGATCATTTCTACGAGGGTGAACAACACATGCCCCCCGTCGAGCGCGGGAATGGGTAAAAGGTTCATAAAAGCAAGCGCTATAGAAAAAAATGCCGTAATGTTCCAGAATCCTTCCCAGTCCCACCCATGTGCCGGGAATACTGACCCCATGGCTTTGAATCCGCCTACTCCTTTGTAAGCGCCTGTTTTGGGAGACAGGATCAGCCTGAACTGGTCTATATAATACTTGAGCTTTTTCCCGGCAAATTTTACCCCTGCAGGAAATGATTCAAAAAAGCCATAATGAATAACATTGAATTTTAATACTCCCAGACTATCAAGCTCGGGAAGAGAGCTTGTCAGTGCAAAGCCAAGCCGCCCATCGCTGTCAACAGGGGCCTGAAAGCTCAACGTATCCTTTCCTCTTAATACGGCAACCTGAATATTCTGCTTTTTATTTTGAGATAGCATATAGGTGAACTCATCAAAAAAAGTACAGGGCACATTATTAACGGAAACTACCCTGTCTCCAGGCCTTAAGCCTGCTTTATAAACGGTTCCTGTATCACTTACTACTTTGGCAACTACCGGGATCCGGGGTTCTAACAGCGAAATACGTTTTCTCTTTTTTTCAACCAGTTGCCCGATAAGGTCAACGGGTAATGTTATGGATTCAGTGCTTCCATTCCGCTCTACGGATACAACTCCACCCAGTATCAGCTCCGGAACTATATCATTATAATCTTCAACAGGTTCGTTATTAATGGCAAGTATCTTATCTCCATTTTTGAATCCCAGGTCAAACATCAGGCTGTCTGTAAAAGAGAGCCCGTACTTCATGGAGCTGACGGGCACTTTCTTATCTCCCCATACAAACAGGATCATGCTGTATATCAAAAAAGCCAGCAATACATTCATGGTCACACCGCCTATCATGATGATCAGGCGCTGCCAGGCCGGCTTGCTCCTGAATTCCCATGGTTGCGCCGGTTTGCTCATTTGCTCCTTATCCATGCTTTCGTCTATCATGCCGGATATTTTTACATATCCGCCCAGCGGCAGCCAGCCTATGCCGTACACGGTCTCTCCGATTTTTTTCTTAAATAACGAAAACCAGGGGTCGAAAAAGAGATAAAATTTTTCTACACGGCATTTAAACCATTTTGCCGTGATATAATGCCCGAATTCATGAATAATTACAAGGATAGAAAGAGAAAGCAGCAATTGTACTGCCTGTAAGCCTACCTGCGACCAATTAATTGCTAGTAATGTCATATTGATGATATAGACCATGAATATTTTTTATTCATGGTAGGTAAAATATATTGAAGTATGATTAATGATATAATGAAATGATAAAGGGTTATTGTAATTTGTGTTTTTCACCTGTCCGATATTTTTACGCCTTAAAGTTTAGAGATGTATTAAAGAAGCCGCAAAGTTACGCGCCTCGGCATCGCTCTCAAAATATTCCTCCAGCGTAGGCTGCGGAATATAAGGTATCTTATCCATCGCTCTTTCTACCAGTTCTGTCATATCAAGAAAGCCGATACGGTTTCTTAAAAAGCCGTATACCGCAATTTCATTGGCAGCATTTAAAATGCAGGGCATATTTCCCGATTTATTAAGAGCTTCTCCTGCCAGGGCGAGGTTGCGGAATGTTTTGATGTCGGGCTGCTCAAAGTGCAATGCAGAGGAGCGGAAAAAATCATAGCGCGGGAAATTGCTGGCTATCCGTTGTGGGAAAGCCAGGGCATACTGGATAGGTAATTTCATATCCGGCAATCCCATCTGTGCTTTAATGCTGCCATCCTCAAACTGCACCATGGAATGTATGATGCTCTGCGGATGAATGATCACCTGTATCTGATCCGGCTGCAGGTTGAACAACCATTTCGCTTCGATCATTTCCAGACCTTTGTTCATCAGGGTGGCTGAGTCCACAGATATTTTGGCGCCCATATTCCAGTTGGGATGCTGCAGCGCATGTTCCTTTTTTACGTTCACCAGGAAATTAGGCTTTTTGCCCAGGAACGGGCCTCCGGAAGCGGTCAGGACAACTTTTTCGATCTTATTCCTCGTTTCGCCTACCAGGCACTGGAAAATGGCAGAATGCTCAGAATCTACCGGTATGACAGGTACTCTTTTTTCCACAGCTTTCTGCATAACAATATCGCCCGCTACTACCAAGGTTTCTTTATTGGCAAGAGCGATCGCTTTGCCTGCATCTATGGCTGTTAGTGTAGATTTTAATCCTGCAAAGCCTACAATGGCAGCCAGCATCATATCATACGTATCAAAAGCTGCTACTTCTTCCAAGGCTTTTTCTCCCGCAAAAACTTTTACATCAGTGCCTGCCAGCGCTTCTTTTACAATGCTGTATTTGTCTTCATTTACAATGACTACAGCATTGGGATTGAATTTTTTCGCCTGTTCTACCAGCAGCGTATCGTTGGAATGCGCAGTAAGTATTTCCACTTCAAACCTGTCGGGATTGGATGCTATTACTTCCAGTGCCTGCGTGCCAATTGAACCTGTAGAGCCGAATATTGCTATCTTTTTTTTCATCCTCTTAAGCCTCCCGTAGATATTTTTTTAATTCGTCGGCAATACCTCTGTCATTGCTAAGGCGGGGCACTTTATTCTGCCCGCCCAGCTTGCCTATACTTTTCATGTAATCTATAAACCCGTTTTTTCTTACGGTACGTATCCTGAGGGTTTGCAATATATTCCCGGTAATGAGATCATCATAATAGATATTTTTCTGCCGCAGATTATTGTCTACCAGCAGGGAGAAATCTTTAATGCTGTGGGGGGTATTTTCAAATTCCACAAACCATTCATGATAACTTTTGCCTTTACCCTGCTCTACCATCGGCGCTACCGTAAACTCTGTGATCTTCAGCCCTTCCTTTTCAGCGGCTTTCAGCAGGCTGTATTCCACTTCCTCTCCTATTACATGCTCTCCAAATGCAGAAATAAAATGCTTGATACGGCCGGTTACGACAATGCGGTAAGGATCAAGCGACACAAACTTAACCGTGTCTCCTATATTGTAACCCCATAATCCCGCATTACTGTTGATGATCAAAGCATAATTTTCTCCGAGCTTCACATCTTTCAGGCTCAGCCTTTCAGGCTCAGGATTATGAATTTCGTGTACGGGGATAAATTCAAAGAATATCCCGAAATTGGTATTCAGGAGCAGTCCTTCCTGCTCCTGTGAGTCCTGGAAGGCGAAAAAGCCTTCGGAAGCAGGATAGGTTTCAATGGTATCTACCTGTTTGCCAATGCTTTCCATCAGCTTTGCCCTGTAAGGTTCAAAATTTACACCTCCTTGCACAAGTACACTGAAATTGGGAAATATATCTTTTATCTTTTTACCTCCGCTTCTTTCCATCAGCCGGTCAAAATACATCTGCACCCATGGGGGGATACCGCTGATCATCGTCATATCCTGGTCAATGGTTTCATCCACGATTTTCTCAAGCTTGGTTTCCCAGTCTTCTATACAATTGGTTTCGTAGCTGGGCAACTGGTTGGTGCGCAGGTAGCGGGGAACGAGGTGGTTGGATATCCCGCTGAGCCTGCCGGTAGGTATACCACCCACTCTTTCCAGCTCGGGGCTGCCGCTGAGGAAGATCATTTTGCCGTCAGCACAGGAATAATTCCCGGTTTCCGTCATATAGCAAAAGAAAGCATTGCGTGCTGTATCAAAATGATTATCAACAGATTCTTTAGTGATCGGAATATATTTGGTGCCGCTGGTGGTGCCCGAGGTTTTGGCAAAATAAATGGGCAGGCCTTTCCATAATATATTGTGTTTTCCCTGTTTGATCAGTTCTATATAAGGCTTAAAGGCTTCATAGTCGCGCAGGGGAACTGCTTTTTTAAATTCCTCGTAAGTATTGATATTATTAAAACCATGCTCCTTTCCAAAAGCAGTCTTGCGGCCGGTTTTGATGAGTTCTTTAAGGATACGTTCCTGGTCTTCCAGGGCCGTATGCATGGATTTTTTAATTTGTTTATATATAATATTGGCAAATGGCTTTGCCAGAAAAGACTTAATCTTCATTTTTACAGCAATAGTTGAGAGCGCAAAGATAACTTTACCCCCTGAAACGGGGGCTTTAAAACAGGGAAGTTTTTTTCCTGCAATTATTTGAAGGAAACAAAATTAACCATACCTTTGCACTCCTTAAAATTTGCCTCATGTTTGCAATAGTTAAAATAGCCGGACAGCAATTCAAAGTTTCGCAGGGACAGAACCTGTATGTTCCACATATTTCGGGAAATGCAGGAGACCAGGTAGAGTTTTCAGATGTATTGCTGACAGACAGCGGAGACAGTTTTTCTGCAGGCGCTGATGTAAAACTGAAAGTAAAAGCCGAGATCGTGAAAGAAGTGCAGGGTGATAAGGTCATTGCTTTCAAAATGAAAAGAAGAAAAGGTTTCCGTAAAAAACACGGACACCGTACTTTGTACACACAGATTAAAGTAACTGATATTGCATAAGCAACGATCCGGTTATTGTTAACCCGTATCGGGATTGATGATTTTTAAATTTTAATTACAATGGCACATAAAAAAGGTGAAGGTAGTGTAAAAAACGGCCGTGACTCACAAAGCAAAAGACTGGGTGTAAAGATATTTGGTGGTCAGCCTGCAGTTGCCGGCAACATCATTGTTCGCCAGCGCGGTACTTCTTATCATCCCGGTAAAAATGTAGGTGTGGGCAGAGACTATACATTGTTTGCACTTGCTGATGGTGTTGTTGAATTCAGGAAAGGAAAAAACGACAAAACTCTCGTTTCAGTTTCTCCTGTTGAAGCAACTGCCTAAAAAAAAATTTTGCAGTTAGAAAAATGTTTTTACTTTTATAGCGTTAATCCATTTATTATCTAACCATTAAATTCTAAAAACATGGCAACTGCAAAGAAAGCTGCAAAAAAAGCTGCTCCTAAAAAAGCTGCAAAAAAAGCTGCTCCTAAGAAAGCCGCTAAAAAAGCTGCTCCTAAAAAAGCTGCTAAGAAAGCTGCTCCTAAGAAAGCCGCTAAGAAAAAATAAGCTTACGCTTTTTTTTAATAGAGCAAATCATACAAAGTCCCGCTTGCGGGACTTTTTTTTATGCCTTTATAGCTAAGCCATTTTGCGAACCCCTGTTAAAAGCCTTACCAGCCCGGGGTTTGTATGATCTGCTTTTTCTTTTCAGTAATTTAGCAACTGAACTTTTTATATATGGATAATTCCTCCATCGCCGATATTTTTTCATTGTTGTCCAGGCTTATGGATATACACGGAGAGAACAGCTTCAGGGCAAAATCTTATGCTGTTGCGGCTTTTAATATTGATAAGCTCCCTGTTGAATTAAGCGATCAGCCTGCTGAAAAAATATTTGCCATCAAAGGAATCGGGGATGCTATGGGAAAAAAGATCCTGGAAATTATGGAGACCGGCAAGCTTAGCGCCCTGGAAGAATACCTGCAGAAAACGCCGCCCGGTCTTGTAGAAATGTTAAATATAAAAGGACTGGGCCCAAAAAAAATTGCAGTGATATGGAAAGAGATGGGTATAGAAACGCTTGGTGAATTATTATATGCCTGCAATGAAAACCGCTTGTTGCTGTATAAGGGGTTTGGTGAGAAAACACAACAAAGTGTAAAGGCTGCTATTGAATTTTACCTGCGTAGCAAAGGAAGTTATCTCTATGCGGAGATAGAATCACTGGCGCTGTCTCTGCAGCAGCAGTTGGCTGCACAATTTGCCGGCAGGAAATTTGAGCTCACAGGAGCATTCAAAAGACAATCCCCTACTATTGATCTGCTTGAATGGGTGACCACTGCAGATGCTGCCGCACTGCTGGATTTTTTCAGGGCACAATCTTTTGCCGTTGCAGAGGAAAATGAACAGTCCGTTATTGTCAAATCCCCGGAAAACACAACACTGAAATTTTATTTTGCGGGAAATAACAATTTTGGAACCATCCTTTTTCATACTACCTCTTCCGGCGCTTTTTTAGATGCATGGGAAACGTATTTCCCCGGAACTGAAGTATATGCTGATGAAGAGCAGGTATTTGCTGCTGCTGACATTCCCTATATTCTTCCCTGCCTGCGGGAAAAGGATTCAGTTATTTCCAGGGCAGCCGGCAAAAACATTCCGGAGCTTATTCAGCCTGCAGATATAAAGGGTATTATACATTGCCACAGCAACTGGAGCGATGGGGTAAACAGCATTGAAGAAATGGCAAAAGCCGCTATTGAAATGGGATATGAATATATAGTGCTGAGCGATCACAGTAAATCGGCTTATTATGCTAAGGGACTCAAAGAAGAGAGGATAAAAGAGCAGCATTATTATATAGACGAGCTGAATGAAAAGCTGCGGCCGTTCAAAATATTTAAAAGCATTGAAGCCGATATTTTAAGTGATGGCAGCCTTGACTATAGTAATGAAATCCTGGCTACGTTTGACATTATAATTGCTTCAGTCCATTCAAATCTGAAGATGACGGAAGAAAAGGCGATGATGAGACTGCTGGGCGCTATTCAAAATCCATACACTACCATACTGGGACATATTACCGGCAGGTTGCTGCTGAGCAGGGAGGGGTATCCTGTTGACCACGAAAAGATTATTGAAGCATGTGTGGAAAACGATGTGGCGATAGAGCTTAATGCTCATCCACGCCGCCTGGATATAGACTGGAGCTATATTGACCTTGCACTGGAAAAAGGTGCAACTATATCCATTGATCCTGATGCCCATTCCGTAGAGGGTTTCCGGCATATAAAATATGGTGTGCTGGCGGCTCAGAAAGGAGGTATGACGCCAAAACAAAATCTCAGCAGCCTTGATTTGAAATTACTGGAAAGGTATATAGAGCAGAGAAAGGTAAAAAGAAACCTCTAAGCCGGGATTGGATGCCGCCTGCTCAATATTTTGTTTAAATACTCAAAATTCTGATGCCGACAGGTTTCTCTTAATAAATTGCTCTATTTGATACCTAAAAAACATACGACGTTGCGTTTTTTTTGGGCGGTAGTGTTATGCGGTTGCCTGTCTTCCGTCAAAGCACAACTGCCGGATTATCATTTGCAGTTATTTGACTATACTACGGGTATCCTGCCCGGCGGCATAGATGCTGTTATCAAAGACAAAAAAGGTGTTTTGTGGATACTATATAATAATCGCGTGCAGCGGTTTGACGGGCAGGAGTTGCAGACATTCAGGCCAGATCTTTTTCTGAAACATATTTATGGCGATGTAAAAGGCCGGGTTTGGGTGAGCGCTGTGGGAAACGTATTCCTTTTTTCAGAAAAATCAGGTGTTTTCAAAAAAATAACTGTTCACGGGAAAAATGATACCCTGCTTACCGGGCCGATAGTTGAATTACCCGGAGACCGCATCTGCCTTGTTACCAGCGATGGATTGTATAGGTTTGACGAAGTAAATCAGTGTTTTGACCCCAGGGAAGATATGCCTTTTCTTAACCGGAGCTGGATCACCAATACCTCTGCAGTAAGGGGCAATAAGCTTTTTTTGCATGACGACAGGTATGTTTTCCGGTATGATGTGGTAACGCACCAGGCCGATAGCCTTCCGGCAAGCTTTTTATACGGCATTTATCCTATAACAGACGACAGCGTTTTGATCAGCCCGCACGCAGGCATGGTAAAATGGTATGATTTTAAAAGTGGTACCATTACCCCTGCACAGATAAGATCGGAAAATAACGCAGGCTTCAACCTCCGGAATGTAGTATCCATTTCGCCAGGGCATTTTTTGTTGGCCTCATCAGAAGGTATTATTGAGTATGATGCAGCTCAAAAGGAATTTTTTACAAGGAATTTTTTTATTCATGGCAGGAAGGTCGCAACCAATGAGCTCGCCACTTCTATCTTCTATGATGAGGCGGAAGGCTATGCATGGATATCTACTGTTGAGGGCATAGCGAGGTTTGCTATCCGCAATCAGCCTCTTGGTTTTATTAAGATCAAGCAAATGAACGATGAGATATCTGCCAATATTGATGATGTGCACCGGATGACAGAAGATAAATATGGCAATCTCTGGATGGCTACAGGCTATGGCTTTGCCTGCCTTGAAAGAAATAAGCGCAACTGGAAATTGTTTCCCCCTGCCAAAAATGACAGTACAAGGCTTAGCCACGAATCTGTACGCGGCCTGGCCTATGATGGAAAATATCTGATCCTGGGGCCTACCAATACAGGTGTGTGGTTATTTGATCCTGCAACAGAAAAATACAGGCGGCCTGTGTATGATAATATTGCTTCCAGGCAGGCCATTGAAAAAGAGTATATAGATGATATAACCGTTTTACCCGGAGGAGATCATCTGGTAACCGGAGATGATGCCATGTATCTGCTTGAAAAAAAGACCTACCGGCTGTCTAAGTTAAATCATTTGCATACCGGTGCTGATCATAAAAGCTTTACCCTGGTACGAAGCGATGGCATTGTATGGATAGGCTCGCCTACGGGATTGTTTTATATAGACAGCGCATTGCAGCATTTTACCAGGGTAGCTGTTCCTGCCGGCTACCTCCCTATATCGGGCGGTTTCCTGCTCAGTAATAATGATCTTTTGATTTCCAGTATAAAAGGACTGTTTGTGGCGCATTATGCCAACGGAAATGTAACGTTGACAAAAAAAACAACGGCATTTGATAATATGCCGTTGCAGATCATATACCAGGACAACAACGGCACGATCTGGGCTGGTTCCGATAAAGGGCTTTTCCGGTATGATCCTGCTACTGCCAAGATCAGCCTCTTTGATTATTCAGATAATATCCAGGGGTATTATTTTAATAATTGCTCATGGTACCGCGACAGGGAAGGTGTACTTTATTTCGGCGGCACCAACGGAATAAATTACTGGCAGCCTGAAAAATTTTCCTATGAATCTGCGATCCTGTATACTTATATCAGTAAAGCACGTGTAGGCAATAAAGAATATACACAATATACGTTTAATGAAATGCCTGCGATGAAGTATTCAGAGAGGTCAATTGATGTGGTTTTTGCCGCAGCATATTTCAATAACCAGGAAAAAGTAAAATACAGGTACCGGCTGGAGGGAGTAGATAAAGACTGGAAGGAAATAGGGAAAGGTAATATTGTAAGGTTTACTTCGCTGTCTCCGGGAAAGTATACTTTGGTGATGCAGGCCGGACTTAACCAGGCAGACTGGAAAACTTCAAAAAACGTATTATCGTTCCAGATACTTGCTCCTTTCTGGCTGACCTGGTGGTTCTTTGTTATTTGTGCGCTGACACTGATTGGAATATTGGTGCTCATTATATTCAATCACCGCCGCAAGATAAAAGAAAAGCAGGAAGAGCTGGAAGCAGAGCAGACCATCAATTACTTTGCTTCCAGTATGTATGGCTATCAATCCATCGAAACCGTCCTGTGGGATATTGCCAAAAACTGTATCAGCCGGCTGTATTTTGAAGATTGCGTCATTTATATATTAGATGAAAGCCGGGATATGCTTGTGCAAAAAGCAGCTTTTGGTCCGAAGACCCCTAAGTATCACCAGATTGTAAATCCGCTGGAAATACCGGTGGGAAAGGGGATCACCGGCAGTGTTGCCTTAAGCGGCAAAGCAGAGATTGTAAGTGATACTTCTGTTGACCCGAGATATATTGTAGACGATACCCGCCGCTTTTCTGAAATATCGGTTCCTATTAAAGCGGGGGATAAGGTACTGGGCATAATTGATTGCGAGCACTCAAAGAAAGGCTTTTTTACTCAAAGGCACCTTTTTATTCTTACTACAATTGCGTCTCTTTGTGCAAGTAAGATCATAAGAGCAAGAGTGGAGGAACAGAAACAGGAGGCTGAAAAAGAGCTGAGAGATACCCAGCAAAAAATGGCTGAAATAGAAATGCAGGCGCTGAGAGCACAGATGAACCCGCATTTCATCTTCAATTGCTTAAATTCTATCAACAGGTATATAGTAAAAAGCGACCAGGCAACCGCATCTCTGTATCTCACGCGTTTTGCAAAACTGATCAGGCTGATATTAGATAATTCAAACAATAAGTCTGTTTCACTCAGCAGTGAGCTTGAAGCGCTCAGGTTATATATAGAAATGGAAAGTATCCGTTTTGAAAAGCAGTTCACCTATTCAATAACAGTAGATAAGAACGTGCAGTCCGATTATATTCAGGTGCCTCCGCTGATAATACAACCTTTTGTAGAGAATGCCATCTGGCACGGGTTACTGCATAAAGAGACGGCAGGGCATCTTACTATTCATTTCAGCAGGAAAACTCCGGGACTGCTGGAGTGCACCATTGAGGATGACGGAGTGGGAAGAGAAAAAGCTAAAGAGCTGAAAAGCCGGTCTACTTCCACCAAGAAGTCTTTGGGTATGAAACTGACAGTTGACAGGCTTTCTCTTCTTAACAAGGAAACATTCAGAGATGCGACGGTAGAAATACTTGATCTTAAAAATAAAAGTGGCGAAGCAACAGGAACCAAGGTGGTATTGAAAATACCTGTTGACGCCTGATTAAAAATTAAAGCAATGATAACCTGTATTTTAATTGATGATGAGCGTAATGCGCTGGAAATGATGGAATGGTTGCTTAAGACCTATTGCCCGCAGGTGCGTATACTTGATATGTGCAGCTCAGCAGAAGCCGGCATTGAAGCCATAAACAAAAAGAGGCCAGATGTGGTCTTTCTTGATATTGAAATGCCCAAGATGAACGGCTTTGACATGCTGGAACAGTTTGACAAGCCTTTTTTTGATGTGGTATTTTGTACCGCTTATGACCAGTTTGCCATTAAGGCATTTCATTATAGCGCACTGAACTATTTACTGAAGCCGATTGATCCTGATGATCTTATTAACACCGTCAAAAGAATAGAAGAAAAAAAAAGCATACCTACGAAAGAACAGCTTGCACTTTTGCTGCAGAGCATGCAACAATTTCCTAAAACCACTCCCCAGCGCATAGCGCTCTCTTCGGGTGATGGGCTGATCTTTATTCCTACCAGCGATATCGTTTATTGTGAAGCGGAAAGCAATTATACCACGGTAGTACTTGTGGGAGGGAAAAAAGTTGTGGTGTCTAAAGTATTAAAGGAAATTGATGAAGCATTGAGCGGACCTGACTTCTTCAGGGTGCACAGCTCGTTCCTGATCAATCTCAACCATATTAAAAAATTTGTAAGAGTGGATGGTGGCTATATTGTAATGGATAATGATGCTACCATCAATATTTCGAGAAGCAGGCGTCAGGAGTTTATGGAAATGTTCTCCAAATTTTAGCCCGGGTCTCATTGATGGTTGACTTCACCGGATTGGAAAACTTCCATAGCTTTTTTAACGCTCCCGGTTTTAAGCAATAACGCTTTTGCCTGGTCATAATCGGAAATCCCTGTTTTTTCCATCAGCATCTTGGCGCCACGATCTACCAGCTTTGTATTGCTCAGCAGCATGTGCACCATGGTGTTGTCTTCCACACGCCCGAGCTGTATCATTACGGAGGTAGAGATCATATTAAGAATAAGCTTTTGAGAGGTGCCGCTTTTCATCCGGGTGCTTCCGGTGACAAACTCCGGGCCTACGGCTATCTCTATAGGGAAATCAGCTTCTGCGGCAAGCGGGGAGCCGGGGTTATTGGTAATGCAGCCGGTAATGATCCCTTCTGATCTGCATTTTTTTAGTGCGGCTATTACATAAGGAGTAGTCCCGCTGGCAGCTATTCCTATTACAACATCTTTATTGGAGATCTTATGTTTCAGCAGATCTTCCCATCCCTGGGTGGTGCTGTCTTCTGCATATTCCACGGGTTGTGTCATTGCTTTTTTGCCGCCGGCAATAATACCGATCACCAGCTCGGAAGATACACCGTAGGTAGGCGGGCATTCACTTGCATCCACTATAGCCAGTCTCCCGCTGGTGCCGGCGCCGATATAAAACAGCCTTCCCCCGGCAAGCATCTTATCTACAATGGCTGACACCAGGTCTCCTATCTGAGGTATGATGTTTTCAATGGCAAAAGGTACCTTTTTATCTTCTTCGTTAATATGGGAGAGTATCTCAACTACAGACATCTTTTCGAGGTGGCGGTAGTGAGAAGGCTGCTCTGTGATCTTTACAAACTGCTTCATGAAAAGGTTGCTGGTATTAAAAATTATCCAAATAGAATTGACCGTATCATGATTGATGATATTCCGATAGCCCTTCCATTGGGTTTTTCAAAATTTTTCCAAGGGTAAACTCATAAGAGCTGCACAGCTCTTGCACTACATCCTTAAAATAATAGGCTATACCCCCCACAAAACTTACCGGCTGAGTCCAGCTCTCCCTGAATTTACAAATATGATGAAAGAAAAAATCATTTATTGAATCTTCTATGATGTTTTCTACCATATAATGCCCCCTGTTTTCTGACAGAAATGGTGAAAATGAGGCAAGGTACTTATTGGCCAGCGGTTTTTTGTAAACATTTTCCAAAATTTCTTCCTGTGTAAGGTTGTATTTTATGTGAAAACGGCCGTGAAGCTCTTCGTCAAATGTTTGGTAAAGAAAATATTGCAGTACTTTTTTCCCCATATAAGCGCCACTCCCTTCGTCTCCCAGAACATAGCCGAGACCTGGCCTGTTCACGGTGATCTTTTTCCCGTTATAATAGCAGGCGCTCGATCCGGTGCCCAGGATACAGGCAACCCCTTTTTCATCTCCATAAAGCCCCCTGGCGGCAGCCATTACATCATGAGTTACCTCCACCTTTCCTGCTGCCGGGAAAACTTTTCTGAGCGCGGCTTTAACAATTTTTGCATTGGTTACATTAATACATCCTGTGCCGTAATAGTATATTTCATCTATGGCTGCATTTTTTAAAGAAGGAAGCAATTCTTTTGTAAGTATTTCAGCAATCTGGGATGTAGACAGGAAATACGGACTTATGCCCTGGGTAAAAAAGGACTTCTTTGTATTTCCTTTCAGCAGGCACCATTCAGCTTTGGTAGCGCCACTGTCCGCTATCAATTTTACAGATGACATTATATTAATTGAACTTATTTTGTGAAATTCGTGCTCTCAAAGATAATACAAACGCAGACGAATGAATAATAACAGGTTCAGATTGTGGCTCCCTCTTATATTTTCAGTGGTGATGATTCTGGGAATGTTCCTGGGCTACAAAATGAAAGAAAAGATGCCGGAGAATACCCGCTTTTTTGCTACCGGAAAGAAAGGCACCGTGCAGGAGGTGCTTGACCTTATTGCAACCCGTTATGTTGACCCTATACGTACAGATACACTTGCTGATGCTGCCATAGAAGAAATGCTTAGCCATCTTGACCCGCATTCCGTGTTTATTCCCGCCAGTGAACTGCAGCAGGTGAATGAAGACCTGGCGGGTAAATTTGAAGGAATCGGTATAGAATTTAACATTTTTAATGATACTATTAATGTATTAAGTGTGTTGAAAGGCGGTCCTTCGGAAAACGCAGGCTTACAGGTGGGAGATAAGTTTTTAAAGATCGGAGATTCTGCTGTAGCGGGTAAAGGCATAGATGGCGATAAGGTAAGGCAGCTTTTAAAAGGATTGCGTGGCTCCAAAGTAAACGTATCTATACTGCGTGGCACAGAACAAAAGCAGTATACCATTACCCGGGGTGTCATTCCCTTATATTCTCTGGACGCAGCTTATATGATAGCTCCCGCTACAGGATATATCCGGCTTAATAAGTTTGCAGAAACTACCTATGAAGAGTTTATGGAAGCCATGCAAAAGCTGAAGGAGCAGGGCGTACAGAAGCTGTTGCTTGATCTGCGTGGTAACGGCGGAGGCATTCTCCAGGAGGCTGTGGAAATAGCAGATGAATTTCTTAATGACAATAAACTGATTGTATATACACAGGGCAACCATACCCGCAAGCAGGAATTCAGGGCTAAGCGGGAGGGGATTTTTGAAAAGGGCAGGCTGGTGGTGCTGGTAGACGAAGGTTCCGCATCTGCAAGCGAAGTGCTTACCGGCGCGTTGCAGGATTGGGATCGTGCCGAGGTGATAGGGCGCCGGACTTTTGGTAAAGGGCTGGTGCAGGAGCAATATAATCTCAATGACGGCTCCGCCTTAAGGCTTACCATTGCACGATACTATACACCACTGGGCAGGTCTATTCAAAAGCCATATGATAAGGGTATTGAGAGTTATAATGACGAACTGCTTGACAGGTATAACCACGGAGGCTTACTGAATGCCGACAGTAACCGGAAAGTTACCGGGCAGCCCTATCATACTCCCGGAGGTAAACTGGTGTATGGCGGTGGCGGCATTACACCGGATGTATTTGTAGCCATTGACACTTCAGGTACGGGTACCAAAATAACACACCTGTATTATAAAAATACGCTGGGCAATTTTATATATAGATATTATGTAGCGCATATACAGCAATTCAGGCTGTTTACCAACCCGGTAGCCTTTGAAAAAGGCTTTCAGATCAATAATGAAGTATGGAATGCCTTTGCTGCATTTGCCGAAACAGATAGTATTTCTCTTAAAGGCATATCGGCTACGGATAAACGTTATCTGGAGCAGCGTCTCAAGAGTTTATTTGCCCGCCAGCAATGGAGGAATGAAGGGTTCTTTGAGGTGAACAATGCAAGTGATCCTATGGTAAAGAAGGCGCTTGAGGAGTTGGAGAGATGACAGGCAAAACCGAGACGATAATATTGCTATTCATCGTTCACAAAAAATCAATGGGAGAGACGTGAGAAGATAAATGTGAGAGGTGAGAGGCGTGAGAGGTGAATGAGAGTGCAGGGCATGCCCTGCATCTTCTACCAACATTCTACCTCTTAAACCCTACCCCTTAAACCCTACGTCTCATACCTTACCCCCTCCCGGATCATTCAAAATAATTCTGAAAGTTGTGCCCTTCCCCGGCTCGGAATGTTTTACAAAAAGCTGCCCTTTATGATATTGTTCAATTACTCTTTTGGAAAGCGTCAGCCCCAGCCCCCACCCTCTTTTTTTAGTAGTGAAGCCCGGTTTGAACAATTTGTTGATATTGGCAGCAGAAATACCTTTTCCGGTATCAGTAACGTCAATTAATACCTGTTGTGCCGTTTGATGCATATTGATAGTGATCTTCCCTTTGCCTCCCATCGCATCCAGTGCATTTTTCAAAAGGTTTTCTATTACCCAGTCAAAGAGAGATGCTGATATTTTTACCGGTATGGCAGCATATCCATTGGTATTTACATCAAATATCACTCTCTCCGGTGCACGGCGCTTTATATAGTCCACCACCCGGGTGATCTGCTTCACCAGGTCTTTTTCTTCCATGCTCGGTGTGCTGCCTATTTTACTGAAACGGTCTGATACCAGTTGCAACCTGTCGGTATCTTTGGCGAGTTCCGCCGCTATTTTTTCATTTCCCGGCATTTCTTTCAACACTTCCACCCATCCTTTCAGCGAGGTGAGCGGTGTGCCGAGCTGGTGCGCTGTTTCTTTTGCCATTCCGGCCCACAACTGGTTTTGCACCGACCGGTTCCTTACCGAGACCGTATAGAGTGTTACCACAATGAACAGGGCTACAATAAGAAGCTGCACCAGCGGGTAATAACGTACTTCCTGCAGCAGTGTGGAATTACCGTAATAGTAAAAATCTTTTTTCCCGTTCAGCGGGTCGGTATATATGATAGGGCTATGCTGGCTCCTGAACTGCCTTATTTTTCGTGGTAAATAGCTGCTGTCATTTTTTACTCTGGCAGAGTCAAGGTTAATGTATTCTATTATATGCCCCTCTTCGGTTTGTCCGATGATGGGGATGTCATTATTATTGGTAATGATCGCTGAAACAAGCCGCGTGTCCACATCTGCCGGCGAATTGATCAGGAACTTCTCGGCTTCCACCCAGGTTTCCACCTTTATTCTTTCTTCCGCTGCAAGCTTCTCGGCGATGTAGCGGGAATAAAAAATGGTGCCGGTCACTATTGCAATGGCAATAGTGGTCAATAATGTGCGCCAGTTTACAAAACGTTGAAACATATTTTAAAAATAGCAAAACAGTTAGCAGCATCCTTTATTTTTGGAAAATAATTAGCGGTATTGTCACATTATCCTTCGGTAGCTGTAGTGATCTTAAACTGGAACGGCAGGGAATTTCTTGAGCAATTCCTCCCTTCCGTATTGGCATCCACCTATCCGTCATTACGGGTAATAATCGCGGATAACGGCTCTACCGATGATTCGCCTGAATGGCTCAGTATGCACTATCCATTGGTAGTGCAATTGCGCAGCCCGGCAAACGAAGGTTTCGCAAAAGGGTACAATACAGCATTGAAACAGGTACAGGCTGATTATTATGTGCTCCTCAACTCCGACGTGCAGGTAACGCCGGGATGGATAGAGCCGGTGATCCGGTTAATGGAAGAGCAGCCCCTGATTGCAGCTTGCCAGCCGAAAATTTTATCTTACCACCAGCCTGAGCTTTTCGAATATGCGGGTGGTAGCGGAGGATGGATAGATGACTTCGGCTATCCTTTTTGCCGCGGGCGCATATTTGACAGTTGTGAAAAAGACGAAGGGCAATATAATGATGATTCTCCCGTATTCTGGGCTTCGGGTTGTGCCATGTTTGTGAAAGCGGCGGTATATCACGAGATGAACGGGCTTGATGAGTTGTTTTTTGCCCACCAGGAAGAAGTAGACCTGTGCTGGCGCATGCAACTGGCGGGCTATCTTGTATATGTGTGCCCGGCATCGGTGGTATATCATGTAGGGGGAGGAAGCCTTCCGCAGGGCAGCCCCAGAAAAGTATATCTCAATTACCGCAACAGCCTGATGATGCTGTATAAAAATCTTGGTGGTGCGGAAAAAATATGGAAACTGCCATTGCGGATGATACTCGACGGAGTGAGCGGGATAAAAGAGTTGTTGGCCGGTAAGCCTGCGAATGTAGCAGTAATATTAAAAGCACATGGGTTTTTCTACCGGTGGCTGTTTTCCGGAAAGGATAAACGCTTTTTCCCTGCCAAAAGATCTGCGAAGCCGCATGGAGTATACGAAGGGAGCATTATATGGCAATATTTCATAAAGCGCAGGAAAAAATTTGAACAAATAATTGCGTCTAAACCCCGGTAGTTTGTTCCTTAACCGCTATTTTTGCAGCAAATACATAATTTAATATTATGGAAGATAACATTCTTGCGCATGACATCCCCGACAGCAGTAAAAAAGATTTTGCCTGGAGCTGGGTGACTTCATCAAGGTTTCTGTTTTACATGCAGGTAGTAAGCATAGTTGCTTTTTTGATCGGGGGAAGCTGGGGGCTTTACCAGCACCGCTATAAAGGGAAACCCAAAGTGGTAGTCCCTGAGAATACTCTTTATACGCCTAAATACAAATAAAATAAAGGCGATTTGTATTGAGAAAAATTTTGCCGTTCAGCTGCAATCCTTAATTTTGCAACCCCGCACGCGCAGGAGCGATGGGGAAGGTAACAGAAGTTCTTTATAATTTTTTATATCATGCGGAAGTAGCTCATTTGGTAGAGCACGACCTTGCCAAGGTCGGGGTGGCCGGTTCGAGCCCGGTCTTCCGCTCAGGAAAGTCCTCTCGTGATGCGAGGGGATTTTTTTTGGACTATATGCCCCGGTGGTGGAATTGGTAGACACGCAGGACTTAAAATCCTGTTCGCCGCAACGCGAGTAACGGTTCAACTCCGTTCCGGGGCACGCTGAATCAATCAGTTATGAAGGTCGCTTTTATGCGACCTTTTTTATTTTCGCAGATTTTCAAACAATTTTCAAACAAAACTATTTCTCGAAGCCTAATTATTTCAATCGGTTTGATGATTTGTGAGGTCAAAGAACTTTCACTAACAAAAAAGCAAAAATAGTTTACCTCTCAAAACTTCCGAAACCAGGTTAAAATTTCCATTCATCTACTTGTCTGCCTCTATCCGCAATTCCAGCCGGCATTATCCTGTAAAATGCCTCAGAACGTAATGCTGGAACAACTTATGGATTGTTGAAAAAATTTTAACCCTGTTCATTCACTTCAATCTTCCTGCTCTATGATATTTGATGCAGTATTCTTACCTATTTATTTTTATACTCAACCGGCGATATGCCGGTATGCTTCCGGAAGAACTTACTGAAAGCGGCAACGGAACTATATTGCAGCTCAGCACTAACCGAACTGACATTGTACTCCGGCAGTGCAAGTAATAATCTGGCTTCCGCTAATACAGCTTCTGCTATCAAAGTACCAGGAGTTTTACCGGCCACTTTTTTGCAGATATCTATCAGGTATTTGTCGGTAATAAATAATTTTCGCGTATAAAAGTCAAGTTGCTTTTCAGATTTGAAATTGTATTGAAGGAGCTTTATAAATTTCATAAATAACAGCTCTTCATTATTCAGGGCTTTCTTTTTTGTAGCTCCTGTATACCTAAAATAAATTTCGGCGGTTTCAAACAGCAGGTTTATAATAAGGCTTTGTATTATGGTATCGTGAAATATACCGGTGGTTTTTGATTTAGCGCCCAATGCATCAAGCTTTTCTTTCAAAAAAACGGCTTCGGTACTGATGAGATGAATATGCGCCAGGGTATCATAATTAAAAAATCCGAGTTGCTCCAGTTGTCTGGTATCGGATACATTTTTTAATAAAAAGCCGCGCTCAAATAAAAGCACTTTAATTTTAAATGCTGAGCTATGCCCCAAAACCTGTATTGCGGTAGAAGGGATAACGGCAAAAAAATCATCCTTCTTAAGTTTGATCCTTTCACCATTTAATGCTATGTCTGCCGTGCCCGAAAGACAAATAGCATAAATATAATAATCAGCTCTGAAACCTTCTTCGGGGTACATCATAATCGCAGCTCCTTCAGAAATAAAATAAGAAGCCCCCTGTTCCTGTAATCCAAACAGTTGAAGCGTTGTGCTGATGTTTTTTGTATTGTTCGCCAAATCGTTTATTGTTGATCTGGCAGCAAAATTATCCATAATAATAAAAAAATCGGTTTACACTAACTGCATGGCAATAAAAAAAGCCCGGGAAATCCCGGGCCTCACCTCTAAATGATCATCCCATTGCTTTCACTACTGCCTGTGCCTTCACTGATGCCTTCCTTATTTTACATTGAAGGATAATAGTCATTAACACAAAACAAATTATAGCCGTAATGCTGAGTGCCTTAAGCTGAGGGTAAATATCTGCCAGTGTACCGCCATATACCGACAGTTTTCTGAACCCTGCCAGAAAATGTGTCAATGGTAAGCTTTCAGCAATAGCCCTTATCCATGACGGCATGCTTTGTAACGGCCATGTGTAACCACTAAGCAGGAACGATGGTGTAGCGATAACCATTAACAGTTCTGTTGCCTTTAACTGGCTGGGGATGGCTACAGAAAATAACATACCCAGAAAAATACAGGCAAAGCTGAATACCGTAACCAGCAACGCTACCTCCGGGGTAAAAACCGGGATATCAATATCATATATTACATAAAACAAACCGGTGACCAACCACATAAACGCGGTAAGCAATACAAAGGGCAGCATTTTAAGGGAAATATGATACAAAGAAGAGCGGCTGGCTTTTACCAGTTCATTAAAATAGCCGTCTTCAAAATCCCGGGCAAATACCAATGCCAGTGCCAGAAATATAACCTGCTGCATAACGGTGCCTAATATACCGGGTATCATCAGGTTCATATAATTACCCGAAGGGTTATAAAACCGGTTATAGTTAACCTTAAAAGGTTCATATCGCAGGGGTGCTATGGAGGCAGGTGTTCCGGCTTTTTTTAAGGCTTCAATTTCTATACCTGCGTTAATGGTACCTAAAACAGTTTGTATGGCGCGGGTTGCAAAATTGGCCGTTACCAGGTTGGCGGTATTAATGTCTACCATTATTTCCGGGTAACGTTTTTGCATAATATCCGCTTCAAATCCTTCCGGAATGCTTAATACTGCCACATATTCTTTAGAAGGTATTTCTTTTGCAATATTGCCGTTGCTGAATTGAACTTTGGCTACGGCTATGCTCTCATTATCGTTGAGGGCGTCTATAACTTTTCCGCTGGTAGCGGTATTATCTTCATCAATCACCACAATTTCCATCTTGGTTACCTTACCCTTTTTATACATATTGATGGTGATAATACCGTACAGCAACGGCGCGCCAAAAAATATCATCACCAGCACATTATTAGAAAATATGCGCTTCCACTCTGTATTTAATAATTGAATAAATTGTTTCATTGTAGTAATATTTGGGTGACTACTGTTGCAGCAATACGGTTGAGTTATTATATAATCCTGCGGCTTCATCAGGCTGCAACGGTTTCATCTTCAATTCGTAAAACGCTTCGCCAATCTCACGGTTGGGCGCCGTGCTGGTATTGTCTGCATAGCGTGGCAATTGTTTTACCATAGCTATTTTTGCAGCAATGGTTTTGCCTGTGCCGGGCACCGTAACTTTTACTTCTTTGCCAACAGGATAATTGTTGATTGCTTTTTCACCTATAGTAAACCTGAAATAAGCTTCACCCTGTTTGTATCCCGTAAACAGGGCATACCCCGGCGTTGCAAGCTCGCCTTCTTTAAGGGTAACGCTTTCCAGCAGCATATCGGCCGGCGCCGTAATTACTGTTTCCTTAGCTGCCTGCAATACTTCATTGCGTGCGCCCAAAGCTCTTTCAACCTGTCCCTTAGCGCTGTTGATCACTTCGGGTCTTGCTTTGGCTACTTCTTTTTGTTTGGCTTTAATGGCAGCTACCTGCGCCTGCGCAGCAAGGTATTTTGATTTTACTTCGTCGAATTTTTGAGCAGGCACCAAAGAATCCTTAAACATGTTTTCCATCCGTGTATAGGACTGCTGTGCAAAATCAAGCTGTGCCAGTGCGGCATCTAACTGGCTTTGTAACTGTGCCAACTGATCGCCTGTAGCTCCGCGACGCGCCATATCCAACTGGCCTTCTGCGCTAACAATGGCGCCATTTGCCTGTTCAAGTTTAGCATCTAACTCAGGTACATCAATAACAGCCAGCGTATCTCCTTTATGTACAAGCTGGCCTTCCTGCACTGCTATCTTTGCTATGCGACCCGCTATTTTAGAAGTAACACTTATACTTTCCAGTTTTACTTTTCCTTCGGGTGTGGAAGGCGTTTGCTGTTTTGTGTTGCAGGCAACCAATGCAAATATGGATAGTGATATGATATTTATATAAGAATGTTTCATTGTTTTTATTTTTAAAATGAGTACTACAGGTTATTCAATAAAGTGCCATTTATATCTGCGGCTTTTAGGCCTGCCTGGCGTTGCTCGTACAGCGCCTGCTGATAATCGAACTTTGATTTTTCAATGTCGTTCATTGCATCCAGCACGTCGTTTAAAGAAGAAAGCCCGTTTTGATATTGTTTATTTACAAAATCATAAGTGTCTTCTGTCAACTTTATTTCTGCCTGCTTTAAAGTAAGTTTTTGGGTTGCCAGCAGGTAATCTTCTCTCAATTTATCCTGCCCCAGCGTTATCATATCCTGTGCAGCTTTTTTCTGCACTTCCAGTTGCTGTCTTTGGAGCTGGGCTTTCCTGGCATTATTTCTTGCAGCAAAGCCATCAAAAAGATTCCACTGCAGCCTGACGCCGGCATACCAAACCGGGTCGAGCAGTGAAAGATCTTTATCCCTTAGTTCATATTGTCCGAATGCGGCTACTTTGGGCACATAATCTGCCAGGGCAGCTTTTTGCATATACCGGGTTGCGGCAATACCTTCATCCAGGGCTTTAATTTCAGGCCTGGTGTCAGCAACATCTGTTGCGGTATAGGCAGCGGGTATTAATTCCGGGTGAAGTATTTGCAGTTCTTCTTCTGCAACACCTGTGAGCTGGTGCATTTTAAAGCGGAGCAACTGCATATTGGTTTTGTTTTCCAGCTTCTTCATATCTAATTTTTGCTGCGCCAGCTCAATACGTTTTCTTTCAAGCGGAGTAGCCAAACCGTTTTGTATAGCGGTCATAACAAACCTCGTTTGCTCCTGCAGCATTTTTTCGGAAGAATGGATGATAGCATCAGAGCTGTTTATTAATGCCATTTTATCATATACTTCTGCTATATCCAGCCATAATTTGGTTTGCTGTTTGGCAGACAACTGATCATATGCCGATTGCTGGTGCCGGTAAGCCTTAACCGCATTGCCTACCTTAAAACCGCTGAACAGCAACCATTGCGCATTTACATTGGCTTTTAAAATGTTCTTCCGTTGAATAGGGTCAACCTGCTGCAGCTCTATACCCGGAGGCAGGCTGCTGTTGAAATCCAAACCAATTTTTTCTTTAATCAGTAAGGCCTGGGTACCCATTAAAAGAGTTTGAAGATTTTCAGGAAACACAATATCATCATTAAGGCGGGTATATGTTCCGGTGAAGGCCACTTTAGGCAGATAATTAAAACGGGCAGACTGTATATCAACTCCCGTTTGTTCTTTTTGAAGATGGTACAATTGGAGCGTATCGTTTTTTTCAACAGCCCTGCTATACAATTGTTTAACCTCCTTATTAAAAAATTGAGCGTGGGTTTGTATTATACCCAATAACAACACCCACGAAAGAAACAGCTTTTTCATTGCTTTGTATCATTTAAAGGTTAATGCAAAGTTGCAAAATGCAGTGGATTAGTTTTTATCCAAAATTCAGAGATACTTGTCCAAAAATCCTGTAGCACGTGAGGGCTTTGCTCATGATTTGATATAACAGAAATGTAAGGAGAAAGAGGTGCTTTGAAGTTTTAGCTTAGGGAGCTCCTGTTGTCATCATCCAGGTTTTATCAATGGTTTCAACGTATGCCACTTCGTTAATTCACAGGTAGGCAGCAGCGCTCAGCAGCGGCGCCAATAATATGATGAATCCGTTTATTTACTATTGATCAGGTCTGATCAGGGTTTTCTGTTAAGCTTCCAGTCCGTTCGGATATCTCTTGCGCTCATTCCCGACAAATCAATTGTTTTCCCAACAGGGTCTGTTACCTGGTTCTTTTTGATGATCACATTGGTACAGGCATCCAATGATATGGGGCTTTTCAGTATTGTTTTATCTAATTGTTCATTTGCAGATATTTTATTGCCGGTGAACTGCAAGCCATCTACACTTTTTGCAGAGAGCGCTTTGCCATCCAGTGTTTTAAAAGTATTGCCGGTGATCCGGATATTATGATGCACATAGTATCCCGCTACCCGTTCATGATTTTCAGGAGCGATATTGATGGCTCCGCTTCCGCTGTTATAGCCACAGCCTTCAAAGAGGTTATTCCGGATGGTAACATCCTGCACGGCTCCTGATTCAAACCAACTGCTGGCATCGTCGGCAATAAGGATAGGATACATACCAGTGTGATAAAACACATTGTTTTCGATAAGTACTTTCCGTCGTGTAGTTACCAGGATTCCCCTTGTGTTGGTGCGCTCAAACCGGCTGTTAGTGATCTGCACTTCGGGGGTCCAGGTTAAATTTTCTATGCACAAACCTGCTTTGAGATATGCCGGCACCGGCAAATTTAATTCGAGCTCCATCTCGCGTTTATTCATCAGCACGGCCGATTTTACTATCGCCGTACCTTTGGGTAACAGGGTTTGGGGCTCAATAAAAGCAATGCTGTCTCCTGCGGAAAATGCAGGAAATCCATAAGTCTGATCATGCATAAAGCGAACGGTTATTTTCCCCGCTTCATCAATCCCGGTTATTTGCAAATGTGTACCATGTACATTCACCGGGTCATCATGGGCACCGGATGTATAGCAACTGTCTATGACAACCTTACCCCGGCAACCGGAAAAATGAAAACAATCAGCGAAAGCTGCAACGATCCTTCCGCTTTCCGGCCGGGGTGCAACAATAACTTTCCTCAATGCTATATTTTCAGAAAACTGGGAAACAATGCCCAAACCATGCATATAATGCATTTTCACATCATATAATTCTACGTTCTTACTTTGCTCAATAAAACCGCCACAGTTATCACGGTAGGGATCCCGCACAGTCAGCACATCGCCCGCTTTATAAGATACTTTTTCAAAATCACCTTCAAAAACGACACGATGCGGTCCTTTTTGCCGGGCTGTTGCTCCCAATAAGGGCTGCAGGCTGCTGTAATGCAGGCGGTCGCTCACAGGATCAAAAAGGATAGTATGATAGTCGTGCACCTTCCATCCTTCACCATACAGGCTTAGCTTACCACTATCCACGGAAAAACGGGAGTCGGGATGAAAAACAGTTTCGATGCGGTTCCTGCTGACAGATTCAATGATGATCTCACTCATGGTTGGCCGCTCATAATCAAAGGCGAGGCGCCGGATTTTTATATTATTACATTTAAGTAAGGCAAATGACAGCATTTTGCCATGCAGGATTATAAGTGTTCCATGCCCTTCTATGGTAATATTATTGCAGCGCTCCAGCAGCAGCGCTATATTTTTTATTTTGCTGCGGGTATCGTTCTCGGTAGTATTTGAAATGTACAATTCCCGTTTATCAGCGCTATCGGGCCATATATCAATACGGCCGGGAGGCAGCATCAACACAGACGCGGGGTACTGCTTGCAGGCATCTATGGTTCGTCGCAGCGCCGGCGCGGCATTTTCATAACTATTGGCTTTTACACCAAAGTCGGTTGCATGAATAGCAACAGGGGACTGGGCAAATGATCGCGCCCAGAGCATGATACATGCCGGCAGGCAATACCGTTTTATTATAAACATTTTTCAATATTGTCTTTTTATACGTATAATTTTTTTATCTTTGTGGTATAAATATGCTGCCATGGATGCCAAAGTTACTTTAAGCTTTAATGCCGTTGTTATTGAAAAGGCAAAAAAATATGCCGAATCCCAGGGTTTGAGCCTGTCGCGGCTTACCGAAATACTCCTCCAAAAGGTAATTAATACGGGGCAGCACAACAATATTGAGCATATACCCATAGAAGACTGGGTAAGCATGGTTGCCGAAGGTCCCGCTGAATATAAGACCAGGGCACTTTCCAAAAAAAAGAAGAAGGATTTTTACGAAAGCCGTAAATAGCCATTATTGTGAGAGTATTTATTGATGCTAATATCCTGGTGGCTGTTGTAAACAAAGAATACCCGTTATATACTTATGCTTCGCGTGCATTGAGCTGGATCACAGCCAACAGGCATCAACCCGTTACCACATCGGTGAGCCTGGCGATCACCTATTATTTCGCAGAAAAGAAACATGGCACAGTATCCGCAAAAGAACGTATTGCTTTGCTGGCCGATCATTTAATGATCGCAGATTGTGGTAAGACTGAAGTAACTCAGGCTGCTACTGAGAAAAAAGTGAAAGATTTTGAGGACGGACTGCAATATTTTGCCGCTTTAAATACAGGTTGCAGTTGCCTCGTGACAGAAAACGTAAAAGATTTTTATTTTTCGAAAATTGATGTGCTGACAGCGAAAGGTTTTTTGCTGAAGGTGTATGGAGAGAGAGGATGAGGGTTGCAAGTTACAGGTTACAGGTTTCAGCCTCTCACGTTTCACCTCTCACGTTTGACTTACAACTTACTACTTTTTATCAATCACGGCGTCAATTCACCTTATACCTCATTCTTTTCCCGGGCTGTGAGTATGACCGCATTTATAAACGCTCCCTTAATTTCAGACCTTAATTGTTGTGATTCAAAACGATGCTTATGCCGGATGATGCGGTTTTACAATCGGAGATTGCTTTGGGCAACCAGGGGGCTTTTCGGGAGCTCTTTGAAAAGCATCGCGCTAAATTATACAACTACCTCTACACCGTTGTTAAATCAAAAGAGATCGCCGAAGAAATAGTGATTGATGTGTTTCTGAAGATCTGGACCGGCAGGGAACTTATTACAGAAATCCGGAATATGGATGCCTTTCTTCACAAAGTAGCCTATAACAAAGCCCTGGATTTTTTCCGGATCGCCTCCCGTAATGCAGCGCTGCAAAAGCTGATACGCCGTGAGATGGAAGAAGCAAGAGAAAAACAGGCAGATCACAGGCTGCAGGAATGGGAATGCAAAGAGATCATCAACAGGGCGCTTGAACGGCTTTCCCCGCAACGGCGCATTATTTTTACCCTCAGCCGCATGGAAGGATTGAGCTATGATCAAATAGCAGAAAAATTGCATCTTTCCAGGAATACCGTTCGCAATACCATGGCTGAAACCCTTCGCTCTCTCCGTTCCTACCTTAAAGAGCATGAAATAAATGCTGTACTGCTGCTTTGCTTCCTGGTCAGCAGATAATTTTTATTTTTTTTTGAAGTTGATAGTACTGACTGTTTTTTCCTGTCGTCACAGGAGAAGATTACAGGTATCATATGTCTTCTAATCCCATACGATTGCAAAAATTGCTTCAGAAATATCTTGCCGGTACTGCCAGTCCGCAGGAATTGCAGGAATTCTGGAAACTTATGTCGGAGCTCTCCGATAATGACCTGGTTGAGCTTGATCTTAAAGATTTATGGGATAATAATCCGGATAACTCCCCGGCGGACAGGATGGACTGGAACAGGGCTTATCATGTATTGCAGGGGAAAATAGACAGCCAGGAATTTGATTTTGCAAGAAGAATATCCCTGTTAAAACGCAGGCGGCATTTCTTTATGGCCGCTGCGGCATGCATAGTATTATTTGCCTCAGCGCTTATCTGGAAAACAGCTTTTCAACGCAAGACTGAGTTTCACCCAAAAGAAAGCACTGTTCAGGTAAAGCATGGCAGGCATCAAACCATCAGCCTGCCTGATGGTACTATAGTTACATTAAATGATGGCAGCAAGCTGGATTATCCGCAGGCGTTTAATCAGTCTTCAAGGGATGTATATCTTACGGGAGAAGCTTATTTTGACGTTAAACATGACGCTCATAAGCCTTTCCAGGTGCATACGGGAAAATATATTACCCGTGTACTGGGTACTGCTTTCAATATCCGCGCCTATGATAATGATACGAGGGTATCAGTTACTGTTACACGCGGAAAAGTGCAGGTACAATCAGACAGTTCTAAAAAGACACTGGGTGTGCTTTCTGCAGGGGATCAGCTGGTCATTAATAAAATATCCAGTGAAGCCAGCTATACTAAAGCGGATATAGGTAAAGTGGTGGGATGGAAGGCCAACGACATGATATTCGATAATGCAACGGTTGATGAAGCGGTGATTGCGCTGGGCAACCGCTATGGTGTTAGTTTTATTTTTGAGCATGAAGCGTTGCGTTCCTGCAGGTTCACGGCAAATTTTGCAGGCGACGGTCTCAACCAGTCGCTGGATATTATTTGTACACTCATCAATGCAGACTGGGTGCAGGCAGGACCGTCAACTATTGAGCTCAAAGGAAAGGGCTGTGAATAGCGTATAAAAAAATTGGCCGTCCGGAGTGGAAGTCCGGGCAGCCATAGCTTTAAATATTCAGTAACATTTAAAAACCAAAGTAAAGGTATGAAAATTCCTGCCTTGGGGGAGTGTTTTGGCATCCCCCGTATTACGATTGTTTTACGAAAATGGGCTTTGTTTATGAGATTAAGCTGCCTGGTGATTTTTTCAATGATGTTGAGCACACAACTGCTGGTAGCCCGTAGTGGTAATGCCCAGGATCTCAATGAGATCAATGTGTCAGTAGGACTCAGCAGCGGTACGCTTAAGAATGCTTTCAGGCAGATTGAGCGACAGACGAGCTTTAAGTTTGCTTATGTAGAATCGCAGATCGCTTCAGCCAGAGCACTGGATTTTCCCAGGCGGGTGCGCTCACTTGCTCAAACGCTTGACATGCTGTTATCCGGTACTGATCTGGTTTACCATGTAAAGAGCAATACGATCATCGTTTCCCTGGATCATCATGAAAAGGCTGCTGCATTACAGTCCGGGCAATCACCTGATCCTGCTGAGAAAATGAAACTTACCGTTGCGGGAAAAGTAACAGACAAAAACGGCGCACCGGTTCCTAATGTGAGCGTAGTGGAAAAGAATACCAATAATGGAACGGTCACGAAAAACGATGGTACTTTTTCGCTCAGCGTTGCTGATGCGAATGCCACCATTATATTCAGCATTGTAGGATATAAAACACAGGAAATAGCCGTTTCCGGTCGTAACAGGTTAAATATTGTAATGGAGCCGGAAGCCCAGGATCTTTCTACAGTGGTAGTAACGGCAATGGGCATCAAAAGAGAGAAAAGATCACTGGGATATTCGGTGGGTAATATTGACGGAGATGAGCTTACCGAAACACCTCAGACAAGTGTGCTCAATGCTATGTCAGGAAAGGTAGCCGGTGTGCAAATATCGCAGATGGACGGTACTGCAGGGTCTTCCGTAAAAGTGCTTATCAGGGGAGCTACTTCCCTTAACAATGATAACCAGCCTTTATTTGTAATTGACGGGGTGCCTGTTGCCAACCAGTTGAATAACGGATTTGCCGGCGCTGATATGGGGAACGCTATCTCTGATATCAATCCTGATGATATTGCCAATATTTCCATACTCAAAGGGCCGAGCGCTGCTGCATTATATGGTTCCCGTGCGGGCAACGGGGTAGTGCTCATTACCACTAAATCAGGGCGTGGAGGCAAAAAAGGATTGGGCGTGTCTGTGAATACTGCCGTAACGCTTGATGTGCCCTACAAATATGTGCCTGTACAAAACAAATTTGGAAATGGTAAGTCAGGTGCTCACGTACTGGAAGAAAGTGAGAACGAAAGCTGGGGAGCGCAACTGGATGTGGGTGAAAAATGGGTATTGTGGAACAGCAATGGTGAAGCAGTGCCCCTGGTGTCATACCCCGACAGGTTCAAAGACTTTTTTCAGACCGGCATCACCAATACTAATAATATTGGTGTAAGCGGTAATTATGACAAAGGAAGCTTTCGCCTGTCTGCAGGCAATGTAACCACCAAAGGCATAGTTCCCAATACTGATCTCAGGCGAATGACGCTTTCATTCAACACGCTTTATAAATTATCCGACAAGCTGAGGGTAACTGCCAATTTTAATATTACCCAATCGGGTTCTGATAACAGACCAATCATTGATGGCAACCGTACTTCACCGGTGAGAAGCCTGTATGAAATGGGCGCACAGGTAAATATCAATGATCTGCGCGAATACTGGGAGCCGGGACAGGAAGGTATCAAGCAGAGAAAATATAAAGAAAAGCAAAATAATCCCTGGTTTGTAGCTTATGAAAACCCCACCGGATTTAACAGGGACAGAACTGTGGGGAAAATCCAGCTCGACTATGATATAACAAAGGGGTTGGGATTGATGCTGCGTTACACACGTGATGCTTACGAGGAAGCGAGGGACGCAAAAAAAGGCTATAATAATTATGAGCAGCCCAAAGGAGCATATGAGATTGATAATATTTACAGGCGTGAGACCAATATGGATGTGATGCTGACTTACAAAAAAAGTTTTTTTGAGAACTGGAGCCTGAATGCTTATGCAGGCGCCACCAGGCTGGAACAAAACAGCCGTGAAATAGATAATGCAGCCAGCCAGCTTGTAGTGCCGGGGCTTTACACTATTTCCAATGGCGTTCCCGGAGCGGTGACTTACAACAGTTATAAGTCAGAAAAACAGATCTATGGTATTTATGGCATGGCTTCCGTAGGTTATAAAAATATGGTATATCTTGACGTTACTGCACGCAATGACTGGTCGAGCACGCTGCCCAAATCAAACCGTTCCTATTTTTATCCTTCTGCATCATTGAGTATGATCCTTTCGGATATGATGAAGATGCCTGACTGGATATCGTTTACCAAATTAAGAGTGGGTTCTGCACAGGTGGGTAATGATGTAAGCCCTTATAGTCTTACTCAAACTTTCTCTACAGCAACAGACTGGGGAACCGCCAAGAGAATGTATATGGCCGGTTTGCTGAAAAATGCAAACCTCAAACCTGAAATATCCACTTCTCACGAAGCAGGTGTGGAGATCCAGTTCCTTAAAAACAGGATCGGCCTTGATGCGACGTACTATATCACCCAAAATAAAAACCAGGTGCTGTCTATCGGACTTCCTATTGAATCCGGCGCCAGCAGCAAGCTGATCAATGCCGGACTTATTGAAGGCCGCGGCTGGGATATACGTCTTACCACTGTACCGGTAGTAACAGAAAACTTCAAGTGGGAGATGAATTTTAATTTCTCACGCAACCGCACCACCATTAAAAAGCTGGCTGAAGGTATCAAGTACTTCCCGTTCATATCCTACAATGGAGCTGAAGTACGTACCTATGAAGGAGGACAGATCGGTGATATTTATATGCTGCCCATGCTGGTTGTAAAAGATCAGTCCTCTCCTTATTATGGTTACCCGATTGTAGATAATTCAGGCAGGTACCAGACTGATAATGATGTGAACAATATGGTGAAGATCGGCAACTTCAATCATGATTTCATGCTCGGTATCCAGCCTTCTATTACTTATAAGGCATTCACATTATATGCTAATATTGACTGGAGACAGGGTGGTTCATTTTATTCCAACAGTATGATGTTCCTTGGTAATAACGGGCAGTTGGAAGAAACCCTTACGGGAGTGCCTTACGATAAAAGCAAAAGCCTGCCGGAACAGATCAAGGCAAATCCGCAGGCATTTCTTGGCAACTGGGTAGGTGGCAGAAATGCAGAGTATAATGGTTTACCTTGGACCGGCGCCCAGGCAGATATCCGCGAACAGGATGCCAGCTTTAACCCGGGTGTTTACCAACAAACGGTGAATGGCGTAGTTACCTATGTGGAAAATCTTGGTGGCGCCGATACCAAATGGCTTGATCCTTTTACTGCATACAGATATGCCAATCGTCCCTTCCCTGACAGGAATACCTATAGCGCTACCTATGTTAAGCTTCGTGAAGTGGCGCTGACTTACAGGCTTCCTTCATCGTTTACAAAAAATCTGAAACTGCAGGGTGCTTCACTGTCGTTTGTTGCCAGCAATGTTTTTGAATGGAATGCGGCACACATCGCTATTGATCCGGAGCGGGCATTTTTCCAGACAAATAATGTGTGGGCGCAGGGTGTGGAATACTATAACATGATGCCCTGGACAGCTTCTTTTGGTTTTAAACTCAATGTGGATTTCTAAACGATTGAAAAGATGAACAAACATAAAATATCAGCAGCACTGCTGTCAGTTCTTCTCGTTTTTTTTGCAGGTTCCTGCAAAAAATTCAACGAGGCAAATGACAATCCTAACAGTGCGGAAAAAGTTTCTTCTAACTATATTCTTACTTATGTACTCACGCAAACGGCTAAATCTTATTATGCTCTTGGCAACGAAGACGCAAAGATTTCAGGTACTATGCAGTACATCCAGATAGGTACTAATGAAAATGCTTCAGCTGTAAATTTTTACGGATGGGGACATGAATCGTGGTCGGGGTATTATGATATTTTGCGGAATGTGAAAATTATCAACGACAATGCAAAGAAAGATGGCAATAAGTTTTTTGAAGGTATTTCGCTCGTAATGAAATCCTTTCTGTTTGGAATGATGGCCGACCTCTACGGTGATATACCTTATGCTGAATCGCTGGAAGCAGAGGATGGAGTATTTTTCCCTAAATACGATAACCAGGGCGAAGTATATAAAGGTATTATCGGAGATCTGAAAACTGCCGTGGGATTATTTGCTTCTCTTGATCCCTCGAAAGATGCTATTGACGCCGGAGCTGATGTAATATTTGGCGCCAGCAGCACTAAATGGAGCAGGTTTGCAAATGGGCTGATCTTACGATATGCAATGCGGTTGTATAATAAAAAGACGGAGATGAGCGCTTTAGGTGTGGATATTGTTCAGGAATTTAATAGTGCGGCATCCGGCGCACTTGCCGGTATCAATGATGAACCTACTTTAAAGTTTCTGGGCACAACAAATGACAACTCAACTCCCGGTGGTCCGCTTAACAGCAGCAACCCCAGACTGTACAATAAACCCTCCGCCGTGTTAGTGGGTAAGTTGATACAACTTAATGATCCCCGTTTGCAGCGCTGGGTGAATCCCGTACAGCAGAAATGGGATATGACTATCGGCGCCACGGAAACAAAAACCGTAACCAATATATTTGGTGAATCCTATACGGTTAAACTGATGCCGGCTGCATCTGCCGGCGATGTGGATACTTCTTTATATGTGGGATTGCCTGTGGGATTGGCTACAGTTGATGCACTGGTATATAATAAAGGCACGGATAACCAGTCCTACCCTCCGGAAAGAAATCCATATATCTCCTATATACACGACCGTTACCGGCTGAATGCAGATCCCTATGTGAATATGAAACTGATGACTTACAGTGAAGTAGAATTCCTGCTGGCAGAAGCTGCATTGAAAGGAGACTTTACAGTGACTGGTACTCCGGATATGCATTACAAAAATGGCATCAAAGCTTCAATGGACAGGTATGGTGTTATAGGCGCTGCCGCAGGATTTGATTTTGACAATTACTATAACAACCCTGATGTTGATCTAAACGATGCAACGGATAAACTGGCAAGGATCATGGAGCAAAAATGGATTGCATCCTGGATGAGTATTGAATCCTGGTTTGACTGGAGAAGGACGGGGCTACCTGATCTGCATACCGGGCCTGTTGCACAGTTTGGGGATAAGCTCCCATTGAGATATATGTATCCATCACCTAATCTCGATCCCAGCTATCTTTCAAATTATGAGGCGGCTGTGGGCAACCTGGAAGCCACACCCAATGTGCCCAGTGGCCAGAGTGCCGATCATGCCTATTCAAAAATGTGGCTGCTGAAGTCAACAGGTAAGCCCTGGTAGCTGTTGCAATTGATTTATATTATAACCCGGCGTTTGATACTGTTTTGATTAGCATATCAGGCGTTGGGTTTTTTGTTGAATAAGTTTTTTATCTTCCTGCGTTTTAGCGAGCTTCAATGCGGATGAGAAATGTGAAAGCGCTTTGTGTACATCTTTATCCTTATACAATTCTCCTAATAAAGTGTGGTATAAATGGCTTTCGGTGAGCTGGAGCTTCTCTGCCTCTGTAATGGCTTCATCAATGCTGTTGGCTTTGGATAAAGCGTATGTTCTGTTCAGGGCAATCACGGGAGAATATTCCAGCATCAGCAATTGGTTGTATAACTGTAAAATATTTTCCCATTTTTCCTTAGTGTCTTCCTTCCGTGTATGCCAGTATGCAATGCCGGCTTCCAGATGATATTTGGATAACCGGCTCCCCTGAGATGATTGCTGCAGAAAATATTCTCCCTGTTGTATCAGGCTTTTATCCCAAAGTGTTTCGTCCTGTTCGTCATACAGGATAAGATTCCCGTTTTCATCCGTTCGTGCATCAAATCGTGAAGCGTGGAAGCTCATCAAAGCGAAAAGCGCATTCACCTGCGGAAGATTGGTCTGTTCATTTTCTGTAAGCAGGAACGTGAGGCGCATTGCCTCGTAACACAATTCCTTTCGCAGTACTTTTTCACTTTGCGAAGTATAGTAGCCTTCATTGTACAGCAGGTATAATGTTCTTAATACCATATCCAGGCGGTCGCTGATCTCCATTGCAGAGGGCATTTCGACAGCAATATTTTCAGAGCGCAGTTTTTCTTTTGCCCGGAACAATCTTTTATTGATCGTCTCTTTATTGGTGAGGAATGCGGAGGCGATTTCGTCAATGCCGAAACCGCAGAGCACACGCAAAGCCAGCGCTATCTGCGCTTCGGCTGCAATAGCAGGATGGCAGACTGCAAACATCATCTGCAACTGGCTGTCCCTGATATTTGCTTCGCTTAAATCAATCTCTGCTTCTTCCGTTAGCGTTGAATAGTATTTTATTTGCGGGATGATCTTCTTCGATAAGATCTTATCCCGTTTCAAATGATTCTTCGCTTTGTTCTTTGCGACTGTATACAGCCATGCAGCCGGATTTTCAGGTAGGCCTTTGATGCCCCAGGTTTCGGCAGCCTGCAGGAAAGTATCGCTTGCAATGTCTTCCGCAGTTTCGATATGCTCCATACCGAAAGATTTGCAAAGCACAGCTACAATTTTCCTGTACTCGGTGCGGAACAGGTGTGGTATCAGTTTTTCTTCATTCATAACAATAAAAGCCTCCGTAAAAATACGAAGGCTTTTCAGGTCAATTTACATTCCACTGATTTCCCTCACTTCCACCGTACCGCCTATGGAAAATACCGGACAGCCTTTTGCCATTTCGCAGGCTTCTTCAATAGTATCGGCTTTTACAATACTATAGCCACCCACAGATTCTTTGGTTTCGGTATAAGGCCCGTCGGTGATGAGGCTGATGCTTTTCAATACTTTGCCGGCATGCTCCAGACGGTTACCCCTGTCTACTAACTTATTTTGTGCTGCAATGCCGCCCATCCAGTCCATCCAGCGTTTGGTTTCCTTTTGCATTTCTTCCGGTGAACCTTTAGGAATATTGTTAACATCCCTGCGATAGAGAAATAAGAATTCTTTCATTGTGCTGTTTTTTAAAATTTATAAAAATTAATTTTGATCAAACTGCCCTACCTTATAGCTGCCTGTATCCGCACCGAATGCAATATTAATACGATTGTAGGTATTGATGGTAGTTACGGCGAGCGTGAGGTCTACCAGTTCTTTTTCGGAAAATTTTTTTCGGGCTTCTTCATAAATTTCATCCGGTACCAATCCGCTTTCGAGCTTTGTCAATGCTTCTGCCCAGGCCAATGCAGCTCTTTCGCGGTTGCTGTAAAAAGGCGCTTCCCGCCATGCACTCAGAAGATACAACCGCTGCTCAGATTCTCCCATTGCGCGCAGATCTTTGCTGTGCATGTCCAGGCAAAATGCGCATCCGTTGATTTGTGATACCCTGAAATAAATCAGATCAAGCAGGTGTTTTTCCACAGATGATTTTGAAAGGTATTTGTTAAGCGGGTACAGGCTGCTCATCGCTTCCTTCTCTGTTTCGGTAAATTTGATCCTTTGTGTCATTGTTCTGCATTTTAAGGTTTAAAAACTAATGACAACCGGATAAAATGAAATTGGACAATACCGGGAATATTTTTAAAAAAATTTTTGTCACGATAAGTTAAGAATGGAAATGTGTGCCAAATTATATATACACCTCCCATACGGAAAACGCCAGTTACAAAAAACAAAACACTCTTGCACCGTCATTTCTCCTTCGCGTAAGAGCCATTTAACTATAGAGATCGTGCTGGCTCAGTCGAAATGACGTGCAACAAGCTGATGACTTGGTAACCTTCGCAATAATTCAATCCATTCTCTCATCGAATTTCCATAAGTATATCTCATGTTTTCAGGAGCACCTGTCCGAATAATCTGAAAAGACCTGCCTTTTATGTCAATGCCGTTTCCTTATTATACTTATGCTTATATTCCAGCGGCGACAGCCCCGTTATTTTTCTAAATACTTCCCGGAATGCTTTTACATCTGAATAACCGGCGTCATACATTACTTCGTTAATAGTTTTACGGGTTGTTTCCAGTGCCTTTTTCGCACATTCTATTTTTACTCTCTGCCAGTATTCAACAGGTGTATTGCCTGTGGCTTTTATAAAGCGCCGGTCGAAGTTCCTTCTGCTAACTGCAAGTTTTCTGGATAGGTCTTCAAACGATATTTTTTCATCAAAATGATGTTCGATATATTCCTGAGCTTTTTTTATCACTTCATCGCCGTGTAATTTCTGCCCGTTAAATATTGCAAAATCTGATTGCGTTTGCCGGTCTATCTCTATCTGGAAAATTTTGGAGCAATATATAGCGGTTTGGCGGTCATAAAATTTTTCAACCAGGTAAAGAACGAGGTTCAAAAAGGAATAGCCTCCGCCGTTGGTGTAAATGCCCTGTTCGTCGGTTATTAGTTTTTCGGCTTTCATGTTCACCTTTGGAAATAATTTTCTGAAGTTGTCCACCGCATTCCAGTGAATGGAACAGCTTTTGTTGTCCAGCAATCCCGTTGAAGCCAGTAAATAGGCGCCTGTGCACATACTGGCAAGCTCTGCGCCGGTTTTATATTGTTCCCTGATCCAGGTTACTAATGCCAGGTTTTCTTTATCGGGTTTGCTGAACTCACTTTTTATGGCGGGAATAATGATAAGGTCGGCCTTACGTATGGAAGAAATATTTACCTGTGGTGTAACAGATAATAATCCGTTCACAAAATCTGATTGTTCAGATACGCCTGCTAACTGAATGTGGAACACAGGCTGTTTCCCGTTCGCTTTCGCATATTCATTAGCGCTTGTAAATATATGATAGGCGCCTACGATACAGGATATGGTGTTAGGCCCGGTTTGGGCGTCAGGTACGAGTATAGTAAGTTGTTTCAAGATCAAATCAATTTAACTGGTAAGATCAATACGGATGCTGTTACAAAATTAAAAAGTTACATTGTCCAAAACAACCCTTGATAAAGTCTGTTTTACCCCCTTTATCAGTGTGATAATACCAATACTTTTGTACAGGCAAATGCCTTTCAGATCATCTTTATCATTTAAATTTTTTTATGAAAAATCAGGATTTCACAGCAACGTTTTTAGCAGAGGCTACTTCGCAACAGGTTTTTGATGCTGTCAATAATGTCCGTGGCTGGTGGTCGGAAAATATCGAGGGAGACACGGGTAAGCTTAATAGTGAATTTTTATATTATTATCAGGATGTGCATCGCGCTAAAATAAAGATCACGGAATGTATTCCCGGTAAGAGAGTTGCCTGGCATATGCAGGACAATTATTTTAAATTCACAAAAGACAGCCATGAGCTGAAGGGATCGGATATCCTGTTTGAAGTTTCGGAGAAAGACGGCAAAACACAATTGACCTTTACACATAAGGGATTAATACCGCTATGTGAATGTTACCAGGTATGCTATGATGCATGGACGCATTATATACAGGATAGCCTGAAAAGCCTTATTCTTACAGGCAGAGGCAAGGCCACACCGAAAGATGAAGGCAATGTTTCAACCGAACAATCAACTGTTTTCCAGGATCCAACAATTGCTATTCATCACAGGTTGCTTATTGAAAAGCCGGCGGAGATCGTTTATGAAGCTTTGACCACTCAAAAAGGCCTTGCAGGCTGGTGGACGCCTGACACTGTTGCCAAACCTGAAGCAGGAAGCGTTTCGCGATTTGCTTTTGGGCCTGATTACTATAAAGAAATAAAGGTAGAAGCGCTAAAACCATACAGCTATGTGAAATGGCGCTGCCTGAAGGCTTTTGAAGAATGGATAGGCACCACCATGACCTTTGAGCTGGAGCCGCATGCAAAAGGCACCGTATTGGTTTTTCATCATGAAGGATGGAAGGCCTATTCAAATGAGTTTGCTTCCTGCAGCTATGACTGGGCGCTTTTCTTCAGAAGCCTGAAATTCCTTTGTGAAAAGGGGAAGGGATTCCCTTATCCTGAATTTCAATAAATAAGCAGGGCAAAATATTTCACGCAAAGCCCGCAAAGGTACAACGAGCGCAAAGAAAATGTTGAAAATCACACTTTGCCGCTTTGCCATCTTTGCGGGCTTTGCGTGAAAGAAGCTCTTCGGGATTAAAATTCTTTTTCCTTATCTTCACAGAGCACTTACCAAAATGCTGTGAAAGAGAATAAGGAATATATTGTAGACAAGGTCCTGCTTGCTGATATCGCCGGGGGTAATGAAGGGGCATTTGCAAAATTTGTGCACGGCTTATATAAGAAACTCTTTCCCTTTACTGTTTCCCTTATTAAATCCGAGGCGGAGGCTGATGATATCCTGCAGGAGGTATTCCTGAAAATATGGCTTCATCGTTCATCTCTCACCGATCTTGAAAATCCCTCCGGGTGGATATACACTATAATAGCCAATACGGCTTCTAATCATTTAAGATCGAGGATCAGGCGTGAGCTGACTCTAAAAAAGCTCAATAGTCATGCCTCCGCAACTGAGGAGATAGAAGGCAAAATGGATGCGAGATTTACCCAATCGCTGATTGATGAGGCAGTAAACCTGCTTCCCGAAAAAAGAAAGCTTGTATTCCTGCTAAGTAAAAAAGAAGGGCTTAGCCGCAGAGAAATAGCCGCACGGTTGAATATTTCAGAAAATACGGTTCGTAACCAGCTTTCAGAAGCTATACATTTTGTTCAAGAGCATTTAAACCGCAAAAGCGATTCGATTTTTCCCTTCCTGTTTATAGCACAATGCCTTATTGAAAATTTTTTCAGGCAATAATAGTACATCCGGGCGCTGTGTGGTGTTATGTACTATAATGAACCGCAATACTGATTTCAACTATTTATTACAGGGGTATATAGCCAATACACTTTCGGACGAAGAGAAAGAACAGTTGCTGGAGGCTTTGAACGACCCCGGAAATGTAGATAAGCTAAAGGCAATAGTTGCCGGTATATATCACAAGGCGAACGGGGATGATTTTGCATACGATAAGGAGAAAGTGGAAAGAATGATCAGAGGTATTTTAGCCGAAGGACAGGTGGAGAATAAAGCGCCGGTAACCGGTTCTGCTATTGTGGTTCCTGTTGAAGACAATGATCGTGCAGCAGGCAGGCGGCCTTTTCCGGGTGTTTCCTGGCTACGGTATGCTGCTGTGGCAGCGCTATTGGCAGGAGCAGGCTTTTTTTATTTTAATAATAAAAAGAATGTTCCTGTACAACCGGTAACTCTGCAGGCGCAGACCAAAAACGATGTGCTTCCAGGAGCTAATAAAGCAATGCTTACTTTAAGCAACGGCAAGACCGTTGCATTAGATGAAAGTAGCAGGCAGGTAATTACCGATGGAGAGCTGGCTATTCAAAATGACAACGGGTCGCTTGCCTATAGCAAATCCGATATTGTAGCATATAATACCATGACCACTCCCAGGGGAGGTCAATATAAGCTAAAGCTGCCCGATGGCACACAGGTATGGCTGAACGCTTCCAGTAGCATCACCTATCCCACGGCTTTCCCCGGTAAAACACGGGAGGTAAGCATTACCGGTGAAGCTTATTTTGAAGTAGCAAAGAACCCGGCAAAGCCGTTTACTGTTAAAACGTATAAAGATGAGATCACGGTGAAAGGGACTTCGTTTAACGTTAACAGTTATAGGGATGAGCCGGATATAAAAACTTCTTTGCTGGAGGGGCTGGTAGAGATCAATCATGCTACTTTGTTAAAGCCCGGCTATGCCTATACCGGGGGAAAGGTAATTCCGGCTGACCTTGATAAGGAGCTGGCCTGGAAGAATGGTGTATTTAATTTTCATCATGTAAAACTGGAGGACGCTATGCGGCAGATCGCAAGATGGTATGATGTGGAAGTGCGCTACGAAGGCAGTACTGTAGAAGATATTGAACTGGGGGGTGAGATCGGCAGAAACCTCACATTGCAGCAATTGCTGAACGGATTACAGGATAAGGAGACGCATTTCAGGCTGGAAGGAAAGGTGCTGACGGTGTATTAGTTAGTGGTAAGATGTAGACGCAAGGCATGCCTTGCGCCCCTACAGGGCAACTTGCAACCTTACATAAAAAAACCGGACGCTGCTCGCAACAGCATCCGGCAAAATTTTCAGGCTAACCCAATAAAAATACCAGTTCAACAGACAATTTATTCATTAACCCAAAAACGGCTACAAAAGTATGCAATTAAATGCTTTTAGCCGCGAATGCTCTGCTATTCGCGGAATTTTACCCAAAACTTTGCGAGTGATGCAACTTACGACTGTTCTGCTATTAGGACTTTGCTTGCAAACAACCGCTACAGGTTTGTCCCAAACCATCACTTTTTCGGGAACGGAAGTCCCGCTGGAGAAAGTATTTTCGACCATCAAACAGCAAACCGGCTATTTTGTTAGTTACAAGGCCAGCCAGGTCAGGAAAGCAAAGCCGGTAACTATTCATGGGGAGAATATGCCCCTGGAGCTATTTCTGAACCAGGCGCTGAAGGACCAGCAGCTTGAATTTACAATTGAGGAAAGCACCATTTTCATTAAGCAGAAAAACGAAAGATTCCCTCCCCCCGCTTTACAACCCTTGCCTGGTGCGCTTTTCCCTCCGGCAGACATCAGCCTGAGCGGCAGGGTGACCAACGCAAAGAAAGAACCACTGGAAGGAGTGAGCGTAACAGTTAAAGGCACTCAGGCGGGTACCACTACTAATGCTGATGGGCGGTTTCAATTCTCTGTACCCTCAGCCAATGTGGAACTGGTTTTTTCTTTTGTGGGATATGCAACCCAAACAGTAAAAGCTAAGAGCCAGATTGTATTTAATATTGTTTTAGAGGAGGAAGTCTCCAGGCTGAGTGATGTAGTTGTAGTAGGGTATGGAACGCAAAAAAGGATTAATCTTACCGGAGCGGTAGACCAGATCAGCGGCGACAAACTGACCGATCGGCCGATAGTAAAAGTTTCACAGGCTTTGCAGGGGCTTATGGCAAACGTGAACGTGGTGACAACCACAGAAGGTGGGAAACCCGGCACTAACCTGAGCATTAATGTCCGCGGGTATACAGGGCTGGGCGCTACCGGGTCCCCGTTGATCCTGGTTGACGGGGTTGAAGCCGATATCAATGCCATCAACCCCAATGATATTGAAAGTATAAGCGTATTAAAGGATGCCGCATCTTCCGCGATTTATGGCTCCAGGGCGCCGTACGGAGTGATCCTCGTAACCACCAAAATGGGCAAAAAAGGTGACGGGATCAAACTGTCTTACAACTCCAACTTCTCCTATTCACAAACCATTCATCGGCCGATCTCCGCAAGTTCCCTGGACTTTGCCACAGTAATCAATGAAGCTGCCAACAATGCCGGCAGGGCCAACCTATTCTCCGATGTGCAAATTGAAAAGATCAAGGCGCATCTCGCGGACCCATCGGCCCCATCAACTGAAGTAGATCCCGGGGCGGGCAGGGGGTATTTATGGCTGGGCTACTTCGGGTCTTATGCTAATACCGACTGGTACGACGTATTTACCAAGAACTGGACGTCAAACCAATTACATAATATCGGCATTAGTGGCGGCAGTGATAAGACCACCTATTATATTGGATTGGGTTACGCAGGTGCCGGCGCCATAAACAATTTCTTTGATGATAGCTACGATCAATATAATTTCCGGGCAAACATTAATTCGCAGGTAACTCCCTGGCTAAAATTCGGGATCAGAACCTCGTATTCAAAAGACAGTGTCAGGTCTCCTACTAACAGCCGTGGCAACTGGAGTGGTTTGTATCAAAAAATGGTTACTTCTCCCGTTACAGTACCAACGGGTGGGTACTGGCGGGATGGCGTTACATTTATACAAGATGGAGGAGCAACGCTTGCCTCCAACCAGAAGGCATGGATCATGGGAGATGTAACGTTAACGCCTCTGCCGGGACTGGAAATCAGGGGAAGTTATAATTATAATTATAACACCTGGACTAATGTAGCTGCGGCCAACGATATTTTTTACCAGACGACCGATGGCTCTTACAGGTCTTACAATATTGTCCCTTCTATCAGTAAGTCCAACGAGGTGAGCTCATTTGTAAACTATAATTTTTATACCAGCTATGAGAAGAAATTGTCCGGGCATTATTTTAAAATAATGGCGGGCTACCAGCAGGAGCATAAAAATTACCAGCGCCTGAATGCAGGCAATAACTATACTTATTCGCCAACCCTTCCTTCGTTAACGCTTACTTACGGTACCAATTATTCGGCAAATGATGCGCTGTATGAATGGGCCACCTCCGGGATCTTTACAAGATTTAATTACAATTACAAGGAAAAATATTTACTGGAATTTAACGGGAGGTACGACGGTACATCCCTGTTCCCTTCCAATCGCAGATGGCAGTTCTTCCCCTCTGTATCTGCCGGGTATAATATTGCAAAAGAACAGTATTGGAACAGTTTGCGAAGTACATTCAGTACAGTCAAATTGCGGGCTTCCTACGGAATGCTTGGCGATATCAGTTCGCTGATCAACAGCGGGAGCTACTATCTTTCCCAGCCTTCCCTGTCTACTACAGCACCTGCAAATACCAACTGGCTGTTTGGCGGGGCGCAGCAGCCTGCTGTAAATGCCGGATCATTGGTAAGCAGCGCCGTAACCTGGGCCAAACCAAGCATGCTGGATTTTGGTATAGATGTGGGTGCATTGAATGAAAAACTGCAACTGAGTTTCGACTGGTATCATCGCAAAGTAAGAGATCTGTATGGGCCTGTTCAGCAATACCCCGGCATACTGGGCGTAAGCCCGCCCCAGATTAACAACGCTTCGGTAGAGACAAAAGGGTTTGATATGACTGTATCCTGGTCTGATCGTATAGGAGCCTTGAGTTATAGTGCAAGATTTGTACTGAGTAATTATAAAGGTAAGGTACTTAGTTATCCCAATCCCGCAGGCAGTACCGGCACATGGTATAACGGGCAGGCGATGGGGGCAATCTGGGGATATGAAACAGCAGGGCTTTTTCAAAGCGATGACGAAATCGGGCACGCACCTTCTCAAACTGCTATCTGGGGTACCTGGCATCCGGGCGACGTTCGATACAAAGATCTCAACGGAGACAATAAAATAGATTATGGCAATAACACACTTAGCAATCCGGGAGACCAAAAGGTGATCGGCAATGGAACGCCTCAATATTCATACGGGTTTACACTTTCTCTGGGTTATAAAGGTTTCGACTTCCAGGCTTTCCTGCAGGGTGTGGGAAAACGTGATTATGCGCCGGGGTGGAGCACCTTCTTCTGGGGCATTCCCGGTAGCGGATCAGAATGGGCTTCCCAGGTATTGGTCACCAATCTCAATCGCTATACGGCAGAAACGCCTAATGGTTATTTTCCGAGATATTACCTGAGTGGTGAAAATTCCAAAAACCAGCAGACGCAGTCGCGTTACCTGCTGAATGCCGCTTACCTGCGATTGAAAAACCTTCAACTGGGATATACGGTGCCCGCACACATTACACGAAGAGCGCATATAGGCCGGCTTCGTGTATATGGAAGCGCTGAGAACCTCTTTACGATCGCTCCGGGACTTAATAAAAAATTCCAGATAGATCCTGAACTGCTTATTTCCGACGGGAATATCTACCCCATATCGAGAGCTTTTGCTATTGGCGTAAACCTCGATATTCAATAGCCAATAAAAAATTCAATTATGAAACTGAAACAAATCTTATATATTCTACCCGTGCTTCTGGGCGCTAATTTTGGCTGCAGCAAGGATGTGCTGGATCAGAATCCCCAAACGACCATCAGCGATGCTACGTTCTGGAAATCTATTAATGACCTTAAGCTTTATTGCAACAACTTTTACCAGTTGTTGCCCAGCAATCCTTCCAATAACGCATTTTATTATACTGACAACAACAGTGATCACCTGGTACCGTCTGCTTCGCGTAATCTCAGGCTTAACGGTGAAACATTAGTGCCGGCCAGTGGCGGCGGATGGTCTTATGGCGACTGGGCAAGTATCAGGAATACAAATTATTTCCTTACGCACTATCAGTCGGTCTCTGCGACACCGGCGGAGATTGCTCCTTACCTGGGAGAGGCATATTTCTTCAGGGCGTGGTTTTATTTTGACAAACTGATGGGTTTTGGAGCCGTTCCCTGGATCAATCAACCACTTTCTACTGGCGACGAGGAATTGTTGTCAACACCGAGGTCACCCAGGAATATCATTGCCGATTCCATTGTCGCGGATCTGGATCAGGCAATAAGCCTTCTGCCATCCCGTACAACGGCCCAGTCAATGAGGATAAACCGGGAAATCGCGCAGGCATTTAAGACACGTGTGTGCCTTTATGAGGGAACCTGGGAAAAATATCATAGCGGAACGGAGTTTGGCGTAGCGGGACAGGATGGCAGTAAGTTCCTGCAGGCAGCGGCAGAACAAGCGCAGGCATTAATGGGCAATGCTGCGGTGGGACTGGATAACGTAGGGCAACCTGACGGTTATCAGCAATTATTTAACCAGCTCGATTACAGCAGCAGTAAAGAAATCCTTTTCTGGCGGGCGTATAAGGTAGGAGTGCTGACTACTGGCTGGAACAGGTATTCCAATACAGGCGGTGCCACAGGTATGAGCAGGAGATTGGTAGAGTCTTACCTCTGTACTGACGGAAAGCCGATTTCAGTGAGTGACCTGTACCAGGGCGACGATTCTCTGGAAACTGTTGTTCGCAACAGGGACCCCCGCCTCAGGCAAACATTATATGTTCCGGGAGATCTGATGACCGTTTATCCGGGCAACGTGGGGAATGTTATTTTTCAACGCCCCGGTTTCACCCTGGCAGTTGACCAGTTGAATACTACCGGCTACCAGCTGAAAAAAGGGAATAATACCGATCCCGCCCAGATAGATTATACCACCCGCGGGCTTATATTCATAAGGTATGCAGAAGTACTGATGAATTTTGCCGAAGCAAAAGCAGAACTGGGAACTATTACACAGGACGATCTTGATCGCAGCATTAACCTTCTGAGGGGACGTGTAGGAATGCCATCCCTTCAGTTGAATAATATAACCCCTGATCCCCATTGGGAATTTCCCGACCTGGCTGCCATCATAAATGAAATAAGAAGAGAGCGGGAAGTTGAGTTGGCCTGCGAAGGGTTCAGGTTTAATGATATTATGCGCTGGGCAGCCGCACCGCAGCTTATTAACGGGTATAGGCCTAAAGGAGCAAAATGGGCGCAGTGGGAGGGACAATACCCCACCTTGATACCAGGCAATAATATTTTCCTGGATGATGAAGGATACCTCGATCCTTACCATAATGACGAGTTGTTGACAACCGGGTACCACTTCAAAGAAAACAGGGACTATCTTTTGCCCTTACCGGTAGATCAACTAACGCTGAATCCCGCTCTTAAACAGAATCCTGGTTGGTGATCAGTAGCAGCTACATGATAAAAGCACAATTCAACCTCATGAATGGTTGGATTGTGCCTTTTCTCCGGCAAATCATTAATCGAAATGGGGCAGCATCATTTTGCCTGTTTAAAATTTTTATGGTTGAATGACTCACAAGATATTCTTTAAACATTATCGCTATCCTGGTATTGGTTATATCGCAAAGAAATTTATTATTGCGGCTCTTGCAGTGTATCATATTTCCTGTAATGTTCATGACACAAAAGTAGCGGTTGCTGCTAAACCGGCTTCTGATCGGTTTACAGTTATACCCTTGATTACCGGGTTGGACGAGCCTTTGCAAATGGTAATACTGCATAACAACGATGTATTGTTTGCAGAAAGAAAAGGAGCGCTGAAAATGTACAGGGCATCGGATAAAAAAGAACTCACTATAGCTAATTTTTCCGTATTCAGTGGTATTGAAGATGGCTTATTAGGGGTTGCTGCCGATCCCGGGTACGAAAAAAATCACTGGGTATATGTATACTATTCTGTAGCCGGTAATAAATGGGTAAACAGGCTGTCCCGCTTCGAATTGAAAGAATACCGGTTATTGAAAGAATCGGAAAAAATATTGCTTGAAGTACCCACACAACGCATATACTGTTGTCATTCTGCAGGATGTATCACTTTTGATTCAAAAGGACTGCTGTACCTTTCTACCGGGGACAATACCGCAGCTTCTGCCGCTTCTAAAGAAGGTTATCCTCCTACAGATGAGAGAAGAGACCATGAACTGGCGGACGCGCAGGGAACTGCCGCCAACAGTACGGACTTACGGGGAAAAATTTTGCGTATCAAACCAACGCCTGAAGGAGGGTATACTATACCTCCCGGAAACCTTTTTCCCCCTGACGGTTCTGAAGGGCGTCCGGAGATATATGTCATGGGATGCCGCAATCCCTACCGGATATCAGTGGATCCGAAAAACGGATATTTATATTGGGGTGATGTAGGTCCCAATACTATCGTGCGCGGCAGGGACAGCACTATCGCTAATTATGATGAAATCAACCAGGCAAGAACGGCAGGCTTTTTTGGGTGGCCTTATTTTATAGGAAATAATGACGCTTTTCCTCATTATGATTTTGCCACCCGTGTAAAAGGTAGCCAGCCTGATCCTTTACATCCGATAAATACTTCTCCCAATAATACCGGTACACATCAGTTGCCGCCCGCAAAACCAGCTTTTATCTGGTATGGTATAGACAGTTCACGGGAATTTCCTCTTTTGGGCAGGGGGACAGCCAGCGCTATGGCAGGCCCCGTATATTACAGTGATCTGTTCAACAACTCCAACTATAAATTACCGCAGTACTATAATGGCAAATTATTCATTTATGATTGGATGCGGCGATGGATCATGGCTGTAACCCTTGATGAAAGGGGCAACTATAAAAGTATGGAACCCTTTCTGGAGCAATTTCGCTTTACAGCACCGATAGACATGAAACTAGGAACTGATGGTGCTATTTACATGCTTGAGTATGGAACAAACTGGTTTGCAAAAAATGCTGATGCACGGTTGATCAGAATTGAATATTCGGCAGGTAACAGGAACCCGGAGTCCGTTATTCATGCGGATAAAATAAACGGCCCGGTTCCCATGACTGTGCAATTCTCAAGCGCCGGTTCTGTTGACCACGACCCCGGAGACAGTATTATGGCAAGTGAATGGAAAATAGGCAATGATATTTTACAGGGACGGGAGATAAAATACAGATTTGAAACACCCGGTATTTACAAAGTCCAACTAAGCGTTAAAGACCGCATGGGAGGAAAAGGATCCGGGGAGATTTCCATAGCTGTGGGTAATTCAGTTCCGCAAATTGCTATTCATACAAACAGCAACCGCAGCTTCTACTGGAAGGGGAGCCAAATTACATATACTGTCGAGATCAATGATGCAGAAGACAGTATTATAGCTCCCGCACGAGCACAATTTTTGTTTCAATATCTGCCCCGGCTCAGTGATACCGCACTATCGTTTGCAGATGTAACGCAAGGGGATATATCCATGTTGGCAGGCCAACAACAATTGTCAAAACTGGACTGCAAAAGCTGCCACAGCATGAAAGACGCATCGGCTGGTCCGTCTTTCCTGTCTATTGCGGAAAGATATCGTCACAGGAATAATGTAGAAATGCAGCTCGTTCAAAAAATTATTAAAGGTGGCGGAGGCGTGTGGGGTGACCGGCAAATGAGTCCCCACCCGGATTTAGAACCGGGTAAGACAAAGCAGATAGTAGCGTATATCCTATCTCTTTCTGATTCAATAAAAGGCGCCCTGCCATTAAAAGGAGTGCTGCATTTAAAAGAACAGGAAGGCAACGGCGGCGCATACCGGCTGTCTGCAAGCTATACAGATAATGGGGCTCACGGTATAGAAAGTTTAACAGGCAGTGATTATATTGTTCTTCGCGACCCCATTTTAAAAATGGAACAGTTTGACGCAGGAACGGCAGGTATTGCTTCTCTGACAAATGTCACCTTTCTTAATTACATCACTCGTTTGTACGACAATGGATTTGTAAAATTCAGACAACTGGATCTTACGGGTGTGAAAAATCTCAGGTACCGGGCGCAGCCAGATGGGGAAGGCGGTATTGTTGAATTACATATTGATCATCCCGACGGAAGAGTGGTAAGTACGGCAACCATCCCCCCAGGTAAAGCCCGGGATCGTGCCAAAGATTGGATAGAAGTCAGCGCAGCCGTACAGCCGGTTTCAGGCAAACATGACCTGTATTTTGTATTTCGTAATCCTGCAGCAAACAAAGAAAATCTTTTTAACCTCGATTGGGTGTATTTTTTAAATCATTGAATAATGAAGAAGCAGGTTTTCAACCGCAGAAAGTTTTTGTCAACCGGCAGCCGGGCTACTATAGGAGCTGTCTTACTGCCTGATATTCGCTACAGGTATACCGGGGCAAAAGAAGTTGCAAAAGGAAAGCGGATCGGGATCATTGGGCTGGATACCTCACACAGCGGTATTTTTGCCAAAGCGTTTAATGAAGCTGCCGGCGAAGCGCTGCTTGGCTTCAGGGTAACCGCGGCATGCGCTCTCGGCAGCAGGGATATAGCCTCTGCTTTGGAAAATGTACCGGCTGTTAGGGAAGAAATGAAAAGAATGAACATACCGATAGTAGATAGTATAGAAGAATTGCTGGATCAAACGGATGTGATACTATTGGAGACCAACGACGGACGTTTACACCTGGAGCAGGCGATGCCGGTATTCAAAGCCGGGAAGACGGTATTTATTGATAAGCCGGTTGCCGCTTCGCTTTCAGATGCAATAAAAATATTTAATGCCGCAGAAAAATATAAAGTGCCTGTTTTTTCTTCATCCGCGCTCCGGTTTATGAAGTCGGCCCAGGATGTAGTCAATGGATCAATAGGCAATGTTACAGGCGCCGACACTTACAGTCCTGCCACCATAGAGAAAACCCATCCCGATCTTTACTGGTATGGCATTCACGGAATAGAAATACTTTTTGCGGTGATGGGGAAGGAGTGCAAAGAAGTAAGACGGGTATATACGCCTGATACGGATGTAGTAGTTGGCGTTTGGGATAATGATCGTATCGGTACTTTCCGGGGACTTCGCAATGCCGGAAAAGGAAGAGGTTTTGGAGGCACCGCATTTGGCAGCGAAGGCATTGCAACCCTGGGGCCTTTTGACGGGTATGACAATATGCTTGCACAGATCGCAAAATTTTTTGAAACCGGTATCCCCCCGGTCTCTCCCAGTGAAACGCTGAAAATATGCGCCTTTATTGAAGCCGCTGACGAAAGCAAAAGAAACAACGGGACACCTGTTTTACTGGGTGAAATGCTACAAAAAGCGACAACAGATCATTCATAAATAAAATCAACATGCGCAGAAGAAATTTTTTACAAGCCACAGGGCTTCTTCCTTTTATGGGTAAACAATTGGTTGCCGAAAACGCATTTGCGGCCGCGCAGCAAAAGACCCCTCCGGCAGGAGATCGCGAATTCTTTTACAGGCCGGAAAACGCCTGGGCTGTGGATTTTATTCCATTCTATGCCAATGGTGAGTTCCAGCTTTTTTACCTGCACGACTGGCGCGATCCCCAGCGGCATGGCGAAGGAACACCGTGGTATCGCATTTCTACCAACGATTTTGTACATTTCAAAGAGCATGGCGAGATGTTGAAGCGTGGCTCAAAAACGGAACAGGACCTGATGGTGTGGACGGGCTCCGTGATTCAGGCAAAAAATGAATTTCATATTTTCTACACCGGCTACAATCCCTCTTTCAAACAGCTGGGTAAGCCGGCACAGGGTATAATGCATGCCGTTAGCCAGGATATGGTAAACTGGACAAAATTTCCGGAACAGACTTTTTTTGCTCCGTCAGACAAGTATGAAAAGCACGACTGGCGGGATCCTTTCGTGTTCTGGAATTCCGATACCAATGAATACAATATGCTGTTGGCGGCCCGCTATAAGAAGGGTATTCCCAGGAGACGCGGGCTCACAGCGCTGTGCAGTTCAAAAGACCTGATCAACTGGAAGGCGCAGGACGCTTTTTATTCTCCCGACCGGTACTATACGCACGAATGCCCGGACTTGTTTAAGATAGGCGACTGGTGGTATTTAGTATTTTCCGAGTTCACCGATAAGATGCGCACCAGGTATTGTATGAGCCGTTCGCTAAAGGGCCCATGGCGCTCGCCGGAGAGAGATGATTTCGACGGTCATGCTTTTTATGCGGCAAAGTCTGCTTCCGATGGGAAGAGCCGCTTTCTTTTCGGCTGGAATCCTACGCGCGGCAATGCCAGCGATAATGGCGACTGGGGCTGGGGCGGCAATCTCGTGGTACACGAGTTGTACCAGCAAAAAAATGGCGAGCTCGGCGTGAAGATACCCAGTACAGTCGCCGCGGCATTTAATAAAACTTCTCCTGTTTCATTCGGATCGGGTACGGGAAAATTCAGTTATAACAACGGAATACTGGTACTCGACGCGAGGGAAACCTTTGCTGCAGCGGTGGCAGGCACACAGCCCGATCTCTGCAGCATCTCCGCAACAGTGAAATTTAAAAAAGGCGTCCGCGAATTCGGACTGATGTTCCATACCAGCGAAGACCTTGAGAAAAGTTATTACATCCGCATTGAGCCGGCCAACAGCAGGGTTGTATTTGATAAATGGCCAAGAGAAAGACGGGAGGTGTTCCAGATGGTGGAGCTTGAACGGCCATTGAAGCTGGCCGACGGCGATAACGTGAAAATGACGGTAATCATTGACGGCAATAAAGGGGTGGCATACCTCAACGACGTTATCGCCATGAATTTCCGGGCTTATGACCTGCCGGCTGGCAACTGGGGATTCTTTACCTGCGATGGAGAGTCGTCTTTCAGTAACATCGCGATGAAGACACTTTAATTTTTTAAAGACAAACAGTAATCAAAGAACTTAACTTAGTATGAGTAAGAACTTTAGGGTATTCATGTGGTCGGTGATACTGGCCCTGGGAGGATTTCTTTTTGGCTTTGACACGGCGGTGATCTCAGGTGTGGAAAAAACCATACAGGCTTTATTCGATCTGTCCCCTTTCTGGCATGGGTTCACCATTTCCTCCGCTTTAATTGGAACTGTGGTGGGCGCGCTGGTGTCGGGAAAGCCGGCAGACCGCTACGGACGGAAGCCGGTGTTATTCAGCATCGCTTTTCTATTCGCATTGTCCGCCTTTGGCAGCGCGCTGGTGAATAGCGTGGAATGGTTCATTATATTACGTTTCGGTGGCGGGTTGGCTGTGGGCGCTTCCTCGGTTGTGGCCCCCATGTATATTTCCGAGATCTCGCCGGCGCCAATAAGAGGCAGGATGACAGCGTTGTTCCAGTTCAACGTCATCTTCGGGATATTGATGGCCTACATCTCCAACTATTTTTTGAGCGACATCAGTATTGATGCGTGGAGGTGGATGCTGGGCGTTGGTGGCGTGCCTGCAGTGGCCTATTTCTTCCTGCTGTTCATCGTGCCGGAAAGCCCCCGCTTTTTAGTAAAGAAAAACAGGATCGGCGCGGCGACAAAAGTGTTGCATAAAATTGAGACACAGGACATCGAACAGGAGATTGCGGAAATAAAGGCCAGCATGCTTGAAAAGAAAGAAAATCTTTTTTCAGGAAAATACGTACGGCCCATCGCCATTGCATTCCTGGTGGCGATGTTCAACCAGTTTTCAGGTATCAACGCGATCCTTTACTATGCGCCAAGGATATTTGAGCTTACCGGTCTTTCATCGCGGGCATCCCTGTTTCAACCTGTGCTCATCGGCGTTATTAACGGCATTTTTACGATTCTTGGTCTGGTGATTATTGACAGGGTGGGCAGAAGGAAATTGCTGATTACCGGTTCTATAGGTATGGCCATCTGCCTGGGCCTCGTGGCCAAAGCATTTTACATGCATAGCTTTCACGGGCCCGAATTGCTGCTTTTGTTGATCGGCTATATCATGTTTTTTGCTTTTTCCACGGGAGCAGTGATATGGGTGCTGATTTCCGAGGTGTTTCCCAATAGCGTGCGCGGGCAGGGTCAATCATTGGGCAGCTTTACGCACTGGCTATTTGCGGCCATCATCACTTTTCTTTTTCCGATAATCGCCGGTCAGGGCGAAACGGGAACAGGGCATGCATTTCTTTTCTTCTCCGTGGCTATGATCATCCAGGCTATTGTCGTCTGGAAATTTTTTCCTGAAACCAAGGGCAAGACGCTTGAAGAACTGGGTTTGGAGATGTCAAAAGAATAACTTCCTGCTGCCGTAAATGAAATAATATGACCTGCAGCGTTTTTTATTTCCTTTGAGAAAGGACGATGATTCTGGTGATATTATATGGGTAGAGCTGCCCCTGATAACTACTGCCTATTGTCAAAACAAAATCTATGTCACTCATTAGATCCAGCCGTTTTATCACGGGCGCCAGTATCGAACGATACCCTGTAACAGTTAAAAATTGTAAGCACTTAATCATTCATATCATGATGAAACATTCTTATTTTTCGAAGTTATTTCGATTGTCCTTGGCTATCGCTACAAGTTGTTTGGTCTGCGTATTGTATGCGCAAACCGTAGCGCAGCATGTGAGATACAAAGTAGGTATTTTGGGTGCCCCATTCTCTCATTCGAATACAGAAAACTCTCAGTTGCAAGTGGAATGGAACGACACCAACATGGCTAAGATGAAAGCATTGGGTTTCAACATGATCCAAATCAATATAGCCTGGGCATACAGACCTTATGACGAAGCGCTGAATCTGGAAGATGTGGTGGCGATGCCGGAACAATTTAACCGAACTGCGCTGGACGAGAGATACAGGAACACTCTTCGCACACCGGAGAAAATAGTGCAACGAAGTAAAAAGCTTATCGACCGTATTGCTCTTTGTAAAAGGTATGGAATGCGAACACTGTTTCATTTTGGAGCGCCCAATGTAGATCAGGATAAACCGGAACCATATGAGCAGTGCATTATGGATGAGCAGACTATTCAGCGGTACAGGACGCTGATCAGGGATTTTGGCAAAAAGTTTCCTGGTGTGGATGATCTGCTGATCTATACCTATGACCAGCATGCCTGGCTATGCAGCGAATACGGACCCTGTCCGCGGTGTCACGGAGTCCCTTTACATCAACGGCTCTCCGCTTTTCTCAATAAACTTTCTTCAGCCTGGAAATCTGTTAACCCTGCAGGCATATTATGGTGGGAGCCCTGGGAGATCTCCGCAGGCGAGACCTACAAAATCATGGACCTGCTACAGCCGGGAATTGGCCTATCCGTTCATTCTGCTATTGCGGAGGTCCAGGTCGCCTTGCCTGCAGACCGATGGTTTAAAAATGTTGTTATGAAAGCGGAGGAAAAAAGCATTCCGGTAATCGGTGAAGTGTTTATGGGCGGACCCACTGAGGAAATGGAGCCCTACACTCATATTGCCTGCCCCGTAGCGACACTTAAGGCCCTGCAAGCAGTGAATAACGGAGGTAAATTAGCCGGCATCAAAGAATATTTTGGAAATGTCCCTGATAAAGAAGACCCGAATCTGCGCATGACAGGAATATTTTTCGCTAATCCCGGTATTGCTGAGGATGCCGCACTTCAACAGTTGGCGCGCCCCTATGGTCACGTTGCCGAAAAAGTAACGCAATATTGGAAGATTGCTTCTGAAGCGGTGCTGTATTATCCCTGGGACCTGACGTGGCGCATCAGAAGGATTGGGGGCAGTGATCCTTCTCACCTGATGACCGCTGCGGTGATCAAAGGGGCAAGCTGGGCTACCCCATCCTGGCAGTCTAATCGCAAAGCGTCTTTCATGCGGACAGATGAAACCGACCCACCGAATTTTTGGATGCGTGAAGATGCCCAGTTAAGATTCGAAATAGCCGCTGCAAAAATGCAGGAAGCGATTGCTCTCGGGAATGAGCTTACTGAAAAAATTCCCATTTCCCTTCGAAAAGATTTTGATCAGAGTGTTACGGAACTGAAGGGGTTTTGTGTGCGGACGTTGGCGTATGCATATCACCTGAGAGAAACTAACCTTGCTGACCTCATCAGAGGATCATTGAAAAGGAACGAGCCGGTCAAAAAAGACAATGTAGAAGAACTGAGGGCAGTTCTTTTGAAAGACCAGAAAAATCAAGGAAAGGAAGAACCTGTTGCTGCAGCTTTGCAGTTACTGGAGCACGACCTCAATGCCTTCCTGAACACTTATTTCCTGCCATCAGAAGCCACAGGAGCGAGGGATATCAACGGCTCCAGCATCACCTCGAATTGACCTTATTTATTCTCTACATGCATCAATAATATAATCATGCGAAAAAACCTCAGGATATTAGCGGCTCTTATTTGTTTCCATTTGCCGGTGTATGCGCAAAAACCGCCGGATACTGTTGCAGCTCTCCTGAAAGGAAATGAGAAAGTTCCGGCGGAAGTGATCAGGGCGACCCGCGATTTCAGACAACGTTTACTAACAGACCCCTACAGGCCCGCATTCCACTTCTCTATCCCTGAGGACTATTGCTTTAATGGTGATCCCAACGGCGCGTTTTACAAAGATGGACTGTACCACCTGATGTTCCTTTATAATAAAACAGGTGTGGGCCCCTCCTGGGGCCATGCGTCAAGCGCTGACCTGTTACACTGGCGTAATCATCCTGATGCGATCGCGCCCGGTGACGGGGATGAGGGCTGTTTCAGCGGTGGAGCGTTCGTGGATGATGATGGAACAGCTATACTGTCTTACTGGATGCTCTGGGGGGCAAAAGGGATAGGGCTTGCCACCAGTAAGGATTATGATGTATGGAAAAAATCTCCGGCCAACCCTGTGATCAAATCCACCGAATGGGGTATCACCGAAATGAAAGATGCCTCTGGAAAAGACATCCACGTCGGCTCTGCCGATCCATCGAATATCTGGAAAAAGGATGGAAGGTATTACATGTTAACCGGCAATCTGCTCGTATTGCATAAGTATGGCATTAAAGATGATTCGCCGACGGACGAGCGTGGCGACAGGCTGTACCTGTTTTCATCGGATAATCTCAAAGACTGGAAATACCTGCATCGCTTTTATGAATCACGAAGAGAATGGACGGACGCTTCCGAAGACAATATGTGCCCTTCCTTTCTCCCTTTACCTTCCGCTCCGGCGGGCGGGAAGCCGAGTGATAAATATTGTTTATTATCCATCAGCCACAACAAAGGGTGCCAGTACTACATCGGCGATTACAGGAACGATCATTTTTACCCGGAGCAACATGGAAGAATGACCTGGAAAGACAACGCCTATTTTGCGCCGGAAGCGCTGATGGATGCGCAGGGAAGACAGATCATGTGGGGATGGATATTTGACGACAGACCCGACAGCGTCAAATATCATTATGGCTGGACGGGCTCGTACAGTCTTCCGCGCACCCTTTGGCTTGCCAAAGACGGCACGCTCGGAATCCGGCCTGCCCCGGAACTCACAAAACTGCGGTTAGGCATGCACGTGAAAAAAAATATTAATGTTTCTGCCGGCCAGGAAATACCGCTCAGTGATTTTGGAAGTGAACTGATGGAGCTCGAAGTGACGCTGCAGACCGGCAGCGCTGCGCAGGCCGGGGTGAAGGTGAATTGTTCTGCAGACGACAGGGAACAAACAAGTATCTTTTATGATACACAGGATAAGAAATTGAAATTCGATGCCACGAAATCGGGCCTTGCCTGGGGAAGAAAGATCGTGGAGGAAGCTCCTTTTGAACTAAAAAAAGGTGAGCCCCTGGTACTGCATGTCTATGTAGACAAAGGAATCGTGGAAGTATTCGCCAACGACAGGCAGGCTATCGGCCGTGCCGTGTATCCGACGTTGAAAGGTACCGGCATTAAATTGTTCGCACATGGCGGTAACGTCAAAGTACTGACAGTTAGGGCATGGCAACTGGCTCCGGCAAACCCATACTAGTGTTAAGTCAAATAAAAAATATGAAAGAACTCAAATTGTTTCTTGTGTGGAGTGTCTTATTACTTTTCTCAACAAAAATGATCTTTTGCCAGCAGTATAGTGATGAGATAAAGTCAGCGGCAATTTTAAAAAAGGCAAAACTGTTCTGGAAAATTTCTGATTCCTATACCGTTTTTTCGCAGCGAAATATTAACGACACAGCAACGGCAGTATTATATCCGGTACAACTCAATGGGTGGCAAAAAGATGCTTCTGTTAAAAGTGGAGGGAACGGGCTTGTCGGTTTTTTTAAAGATGGATATGTACAGACGGTCAATTCACTTCTTCATACTTCTTCATCGCTAACCGTTGCAATCAGACTAAGAAATGAAAGTGGTCGATGGAATTGTGGTGTTTTTTCTATAGAAGATACGAAAGGGCATCCACTGGTTGACTTTCATGTGCAAGACACGGGGCAGGGAGCTGAGCTCATCGCAGAGTTGAATATTAAAGACCAAAATGCCCCTGTTAGACTCGGAACCTCCTTAAAAAAAGTCAGAGAAAACATATGGCATTCTTTTATCCTGACTTTTGACGGATTATCGGCTGTTTTGTATGTTAATGGTGAACAGGCGGCAACAGTAAAAGCGAAAGGAACAATCGATGTGGAAGGTATTGTATACAACATAGGCAAATCCAGACATAAGCCCGGAAGTTTTACTGGTATGGTTGATTACGCAGCTTTTTGGGACAGCTTATTGTCGAATGATGACATCAGGCAACTGTCTATAAAATCACATGCTGAAGAGCTGGCTATGGCGCAGGAAAGTGTTGATATATTGAGAGACAAAGTGGCAAATGATCCCTATCACCCGATTTTTCATCTGGCTCCGCCTTCCAGGTTGATGAATGACCCCAATGGTCCGATTTTCTTCAATGGCAAATACCATCTGTTTTACCAGTTTTCTGCATATTACCCGGGCGAATACATGGCACCCGGTTGGGGACATGCGGCCAGCAAGGATATGGTGCATTGGAAACATATGCCCATCGCGTTGATGCCTATTCCCGGGACTTATGATGCGGCGTTGGTTGCATCCGGCAACTGTGTTATCAATAATGAAGGCATTCCCACTATTCTTTATACAAGTGCTACTCCGCAAACCCAAAGTCTTGCAATGAGCGCGGATGGCATGATCACATGGACACGCTTTCAGGGTAATCCGGTCATTCGGCAGCGGCCTGATGTAGAAAATATAGACGAAGGATTCAGGGATCCATTCTTGTGGAAGGAAAAAGAATATTGGTATATGACACTCGGCTCGGGTATTAAAAAAACAGGTGGTACTGTTTTGCTATACCGTTCCCGGGATCTGTATGAATGGGAGTTCTTAAACCAGTTGGCAGTAGGCATGGGGAAAGAATGTTTTCAGTGGGAATGTCCGAACTTTTTTAAGCTGGGTGGCAAACATGTACTCATCGTCTCCCCTCTTTTCAAAAACAAACCCGGTCTTCGCGGAGATGTGCAATATGCGGTGGGGGAATTTGATGGACGGCGATTTAAAAAGGAAAGTGACTGGAAGAAAATAGATCACGGAGGCCCCGGAAAATATTATGCTCCTAACAGTTTAATCGACTCGCAGGGTAGAAGAATTATGTGGGGTGTTTTACCAATTTTTGAAGATGAATGGGCTGGGCTCTTCTCATTACCCAGACTCCTGCATTTAGACAAACACAATGTTTTGAATATGGAACCTCTACCAGAACTATCAAAATTACGAGGTAAACACTGGTCTTTTAATCAGATAACACTACAAGAAGGTACCGTATTCATTCCCGGAGAGGCAAGAGGCAGGTCTCTTGAAATTAATGTCAAATTTGATCCTAAGATCAATGGTAAAACAGGCGTTGACGTTTTTTGCTCCAATGATTTTAATGAAAAGACACGGATTGCTTTTGATGGGAAAGCGCATGTTTTAAAAGTGGGAGATACAGAGCTGCCATTTCGGTTGCGTAAAGACGAAGACGAATTAAACCTGCATATTTTCATAGATCGGTCAGTGATAGAAGTTTTTGTAAATAACAGAGAATGCATAACTAATTTTGTAAAACCATCTGTTAAGAGCGAAGGGATCAGATTATTTAACGAAAAAGATCTGATTGCTATAAATTCACTTGATATATGGGAAATGGGAGCTGTTGTAAAATAATTTTTCTACCGTATTGTCTAAGCTGTAAATAGTAAATATAGGACTGGTCAATTGACTACTGATACCACCGTCATCGCAATATTAAAATGGGCATGCAGCTTTTACTCATCTCTTGCCAGGCAGTCTTCCAACCCTGCATTTTCATCAAAATTTCAGAACTATTGAATTAAGGTTTTAGAATTATTTCAATGTGTTGAGATTGCTTCTAAAAAAATTACACTAAAAGGTTTTACATTGTTTAAATAGTACCTTAGTGCCCCTCCTGCGTTTTAAAAAAACATAAATAGTCAAAATAGAGAAAGTAAATCATCAGAAGAATGAAAGGTTTTAACCCTAAACATGTTGGATTAACCGGGTTGTTATTAGTGATAATACTGGGCGTTACTATTTGGGTAATGCAGAAAGATCAGGGCGTGGAAATAGTTAAACAGCCCCGCAATGAAATAGAGGCAGCTATTGTTACGGGTGAAGATGTGAATGTTACACTGGTAGCAAAGGAACCCGATATCATCAATCCGATGACGCTGTGCGTTGGTCGTCATGGAGAAATTTATGTAAGCGAGTCATTTACCTACCGCTATGGCTTAAAAGGTTCGCCTTCCCAGGACACACTAACGCTGAATCCTATTAAACGGATAGAACTGGATTCAGCCGGCAGGTTATCAAAAGTAACAGTTGTTGCCCAGGGATTTGCCAATCCGGTGATGGGTTTGGATATCTACCGGAATAAACTGTATGCTACCTGTCTCAATGAGTTGTTTTCAATGGATATCGGTCCGGATGGAGGACTCTCAAACAAACAGGTGCTGGTAAGAGATTCTGCTAATCCCTGGAATCCCTTTGGGATGTACCGTGTGGCTGTGGGACCGGATGCCAGATTATGGCTTGCAATGGCAGATCATCCGGATAGCAAACCTGTAACTTTAACCGGTTCAGACGGCACTCAGTTGCGGTTGCGGGGGCAGAGCGGAGGTTTCGTCCGCTGCAACCTGGATGGTTCCGATTTGCAATTAGTGGTACAGGGCTTTCGTGCTCCCTTTGCATTTGACTTTGATCCCTGGGGACATCTGTGGGCTGTTTCCAATGGAGAGAGCAGTCCCAACATTTATGTAGATGTCATACCGGGAATGGACTATGGCTATCACTCCCGCAACGTTTCCTACGGGTGGCTGGCAGGTAAAACCTTCCTTGCGCCTCCGGTAACAGAAATGGGATCGGGAGCTAATACGGTGGCGCTCCATTATTACAGTTCCCTGTTCCCTGCCAACAATTATTGGGGAAGCATCTTGATCGCTAACTGGGGAAGCCACGGCGCTTATCCTACTAATCGGACCATTAAACAATTCATACCCCAAACATCACCGGTGCCTGATAGTATTCATTCTATAGCATCGCATTTTACACCCGCTGCCGATACGTTTGTCACCTCCACTGATTCTATGTTCAGACCGGTGGGCATGGCTTATGCACCGGATGGCGGGCTGTATGTAGCAGACTGGCATGGCAGGGATGATGAAAGTGATTCTACCGGTAGAATATTTAAGCTGACCCATATAGGGCGCACCCCAAGAAGTACGCAATATAATCCGGAAGAGATTTCAAAAATGGATATTAAGCAGTTATGCAACTTACTGGGGAATGCGAATAAATTTAACCGCCTGGACGCCCGGGAGAGATTAGTGAATGCAGGCGCGGAAGCTATTCCTTCTTTACAACGATTAGCTGAAAAAGGGAATGCCTTCCAGGCTGCCCAGTCCATCTGGACCCTGACTCAAATGCAGGATAGCGGTGCAGCAAAAGCAATGACAGCCGGGCTTAGGCATAAAGATGCCCGGGTGCGTGCCCTGGCGGTCAGGCAGCTCCGGCAGGCTGCCGGCGAACCAATCGGCGGGCGATTTGCTGACGGAGCTGACAGTATAAATAATCAGGTCAGAAGAAAGGTCTTTTTCGATGCATCTGATCTGGCTGCCCTCACCTCTTCCATGTTAAGCGATCCTGACCCGGAAGTACGACTGGAAGCTGCCTTATCTCAACGTTCGGAAGATGATATAAGAAAAGGACTGTTAACTGCATTGGATATAGCTTCCACAAAACGCCTCCATTACCAGATAGGTTTTGAATTAGGCCGTTACGGAGATTCCTCATCCATAATGTCATTATACGATACTGCCCAACCTGCAAAATACCAGGTTGCCTTAATAGCTGCTCAAACGGCATTAAATGAAAAGACAGCATTGTCTGATCTTGTAAAAGACTGGGATTTTTCAAAATATGAAGATATGGGTAAAGATCTGGTAGCACAGATTGAGGCGGGTAAAAAAAATCAGGGGCAACCGGCAGAACAGCTTATTGCCCTTAACTGGCTCGAAGAGCATCCTCGTGTGCCTAACGCTTCACTTACCGCCTTTTTACAGGATTGCTTAAATGATAGTATTGAATACATAGTTAAAGGAACGGCGCTTCAGGTAGTAAGGCAGAAATTATTACAATCAGATGAGATCAGGAAAACAGTACATCGTATCATGCAATCGCCTGATCCTAAATTTCCATTCCTTCCGCTGGAAGCAATATATACCGTAGGTTCTTTTTCGGATCCCGGAAATGTGGAGGACTGGAAAATTAAAATAAATGATACAACTGAAACCGTAGTTGCAGCAACCCTGAGGGCCTTGCGTGAACGGGTTAGAGGACCCGCATTTATTGATGGCATATGGCAGGATGCATTAAAAGCAGCGCAGCGGTATCCGGATCTGTCTGAAGACTTCCGGTCCGCTTTTAAAAAAGCCGGGCTGGATGATTCAGGATTGCGGAAATTGCCCCTCCCTGCGGCAAGGCCTTCAAATAAAGATGATTTATCAAAAAAAGTATTATCCGGACGGGGTTCATCACAACGCGGGAAATGGACTTTTACCGCACACTGCTCAACATGCCATGCTACCAGGGTGGATGACGCTATATTTCGCCTCGGACCTAATTTGACAAATATCGGATCGGCAACACAACCGGCATATCTTATTGAATCTGTCCTGGAACCCAATAAAGTATTAAAGACAGGCTACCAGTTGGAAACGATTGAAACTACAGATGGTAAAGTGTTTAGCGGACAGGTAGAGACCAGGGATGAAGCGTTGATCATCCGGAACAGCGGCGTTAACCTGGTTACCTTGCCCCTGGAACAAATAAAGAAAAGAACGACCAGTCATATCTCTCCTATGCCGGAAGGTTTATATCTTGATATGACCGTCAAAGAACTCACAGACCTGATTGCCTATCTGAAGTCATTAAAAGAGAGCAATTAATAAATTTTGTATGACAAGTTTATATCCGTTTTCCTCCGCTCGATCCGGAAAAAGCCGCTTTACAAAAAGATGCCCGGCAATGCTTTTTCCATGTCGGACAGGAATGCTGTTGCTTTTTTTATTGATCATTTCCGGTGGCTCATGTAATGAGAAAGCTTCTCAGTCAATTCATGTGCTCATCGTTACCGGAATGGATATCGGAGCGCACGACTGGAGAAAAACAACCAGGGCTGCTATGGAAGAATTAGAAAAAGATCCAAGAATGAAAGTGGACACGCTGACTGATATTTATGCGCTCAGTGAGTTTGATCTTGCTCCTTATGATGTAGTGTATTTAAATTTCAATAATTGGGAAAAGCCTGACCCGGATGACAGAGCGCAAAAAAAATTATTACAGTTTGTAGACCAGGGTGGGGGACTAGTAGTCGTTCATTTTGCATCAGGCGCTTTTGGCGACTGGCCGGCTTATGTAAAATTAGCCGGCAGGATCTGGGATCGCAAAAATACCCACGATCCGCGTGGACCTTTTCGTGTTGAGATCACAGATACTACTCATCCCATTACAAAAGGGATGACCTCCTATGATACAGACGATGAATTATATATCTGCCTTACCGGTGAAGAACCCATTCACCTGCTGGCTCAGGCAAAGTCGAAAGTAACCGGGCAGTTTCATCCTATGGTCTTTACACATACCTTTAATAAAGGACGCACATTTCATATTGCCTTAGGACATGATGATAAAGCTATACATATTCCGGGCACGGCTGAACTGATAAGAAGAGGTGTGGCATGGGCAGCGGGCAAGCCGGTTTTGTTCAATGAAAAGTAAACCTGCTGTTATGTCAAACGAGAAACAATAAATGTGAGGTCCTCACATTTATCGTCTCACTTCTCATAAAGAAATACGCCCGGCTCCCCTTTGCTTTTTTTTCATTCAGGTTTGCTGATTATTTTTGTCAATATCAATTTTGCTTGGAGAGAAAAAAAATGCATACCGACCCCGTACTCCTGGAAAAGATCGCGGCAGGAGATGAACAGGCGTTCGCATTATTGCTTGATCAATACAGGGGGAAGGTGTTTTCTCATGTGCTCACTTATGTCAAAATGTACGATGAGGCGGTAGAAATTGTGCAGGATATTTTCATCAAAATATGGATACAACGGGAACGGCTGCCTGAAGTAAAAGATTTTCCGGCTTACCTTTTTATTATCAGCCGCAATTACCTGGTTTCAGCGATCCGTAAGCGGGTGATGGAGCGGGTGAGTCTGCAGGATGAAGATATGCTGCATGAAATCATCCGTCCTGACAATACACTGGAAGCTAAAGAGCTGGAAAAACATATTGCTGCCGCAGTGTCCAGGATGCCTCCGCAGCAACGCATGGTTTTTAACCTGAGCAGGAATTCCCGGCTTAGCCAGGAAGAAATAGCTGCCAAAATGAATATCAGCAAAAGAACAGTAAAGTTTCATATGACAGCGGCTTTAAATTTCCTGCGCCTGTTTTTAAAAGACGCTGATTATGGAGCTGTGATTATTGCATTGCTGCTCCGGTTTTACGATCTCTAAAAAAAAATTCCTGCACCCACCTGTACCTGGTCTCCTGCATTGCGTCTTCATTAATAAAGCTGATATTTTAAGGAAACAGATCGTATGGATAAATCGAAATTTATTGACCTGATAGATCATTATGTCTCCGGCACATTATCCGGAGAAGGGTGGAAGCAGCTAAAGGATGCGCTTAATGACGCCGAGAACCTGGCTTATCTCGATGAAGAGCTGTTATTGACCTTCATGAATGACACCTATTTTTTCGGAGAGCAGGAGCCAGAAAAGATCGCGATTAACCGGGGAATACTGCAGAGGATCGAAAAGCTGAATGAAAGCGATCCTCCTGTGCAACACCCGGTGGTGGCAGCCAGGAAGATTTTTATGCACAACTGGCAGCGGGCTGCGGCAGTAATATTCTTTATACTGGCAGGAGCGATCTCGTGGTGGATTGTAAGTGATCATAGAAATAATAAAAAAGAGCCTGTTGCTACGGTGCAGTATAGTATAGATGTTCCACCCGGGAAAAACGGCGCCATATTGAAGCTGGCGGATGGAAGGGAAGTAGTGTTAGACAGTCTTGCAGATGGCGTGGTGGCAACCCAGCTTGGAACAAAAGTGGAATTAAAGGATGGCCGGCTGGTGTACGACGCCGGGAAAAAGAACCCGGGAGAAATATTGTATAATACCATGACAACCCCCAAAGGCAGGCAGTTTCAGCTGGTATTACCTGATGGCACAAGGGTTTGGCTTAATGCGGCGAGTTCCATTACCTATCCGGCTACTTTTGCCGGTAATACCCGCCGGGTTAAAGTCTCGGGTGAGGCATATTTTGAAGTGGCTAAAATGAAGGATACACCCTTTGAGGTTGCCATTAACAATATGGCCGAAGTAAAAGTGCTGGGCACCCACTTTAACATTAATGCTTACGAAGATGAAGGAGGCATAAAGACCACACTGCTGGAAGGGAGCATACAAACATCGCTTTTGGGCACAGGTAATGCCCAGGAATATGTGGTTTTAAAGCCCGGTCAACAGGCAGAAATGACGAATAAAATAAAATTGAATGAATCGGTGAATACAGACCAGGTAATGGCCTGGAAAAACGGGTTATTCAATTTTGAGAACGCTTCACTGGAAGAAGTCATGCGGCAGCTTTCCCGCTGGTATGATATTAAGGTGGTGTATGAACAGGGTATACCCGGGATGGTCTTTGGCGGTGAAATGAGCCGGAATGTGAGCCTGGCAGGGCTCCTGAATGGTCTTCAGCGCGCCGGCGTTCATTTCAGGATTGAAGAAGGGAACCGGTTGGTAGTGATGCCGTAAGGGGTTGTTGGCCGCGGGCTTTCAGCAATGAGCTTTGAGCTGATCGCAAAGATACTGACCGCTGCTTACTGCAATTATATAGAAGCTGTGACTGATAGCCGATAGCTCAAAGCTCATAGCCCAAACATCATTTAATAATTAAAACAAATCAAACATGCACAGACACTAAAAAATTATCATAGTACCAATAAAAACCGGAAGTGGTTCGAAGCACTTCCGGCAACGCCTCACGGCGCATTTAGTTGGTCTAAAAACCGTCGTTCAAACGAATTCTTTTACAACTAATACAAATGCAATTTATGCAAAAAATTGTTTACGGTTACTGTATTCCGTGGTGGAGAAGCAGTAGCCTTACCAAAACCCTGTTAGTGATGAAACTAACTTTCCTCTTCTTAACTGCTGCTTGTCTGAATGTTTACGCCAACGGCGTTTCTCAAACGATTACCTTGTCAGGCAAAAATGTTGAATTAACAAAAGTCTTTACTGCTATTAAAAAACAAACCGGGTATGTTGTTTTCTACAACCATTCCGATCTCAACGGAACAAGTCCCGTTACGCTTTCTGTATACGATATGCCGCTCCGGAGTTTCCTGGATATTATGCTGAAAAACCAGCCGCTGGCATATAATATCGAGGATAAGACCATTATGCTGTACAGGAGAGCGGTGCCCGAAGAAAAAGCGCTTGACAGTAAACAGGTCACGGATATTATTGCCAACATTATAAAAGGAAAAGTGACCAATGCTCAAGGAGAACCTTTACAAAATGTATCCGTGATCGTCATAGGGTCGCAATCAGGAACAACAACGAATAATGAGGGACAGTTCACTTTAACAACACCCGACAATAAGGATATCATACTTGAATTTTCAAGCGTAGGATATCAAACCAAAAGAGTGAAAGTAGGGAAACAAACAGAGGTAAATGTCGTTTTGGAGTTGGAAGTCGCGGGACTGAGTGATGTAGTGGTAACCGCTTTGGGTGTTCAAAGATCTGCAAAATCACTTGTATATGCAAATCAAATAGTAAAAGGAAGTGAGCTTACGGATATTAAAAACGACAACCTGATGAATTCCTTAAATGGAAAGGTAGCAGGAGTGACTATTTCTCCGAGTGCATCAGGTGTTGGCGGATCAGCAAAGGTAATTTTGAGAGGCAGCAAAAATGCTTTCGGAACTAATCAACCTTTGTATGTAATAGATGGTGTGCCAATTTCTAATTCCTCTAATGCAAATGGACAGCCCAACAGTACTTTTGCAGGAGGGCCAGATGGTGGTGATGGCATATCAAATTTAAACCCGGATGATATTGAAAGCATCAGTGTATTGCAGGGAGCATCAGGTTCTGCACTCTATGGTAGCCAGGCCGCAAACGGAGTCATATTAATTACTACCAAAAAAGGTAAGATAGGTACAGCCAAGATTAATTTTTCATCATCTTATACTAATAATACAATTTCCTATAAGCCTAAGTTTCAGAATAAATATGGTGTAACGCCCAATGGTAATCAAAGCTGGGGGGCAGCATTAACAACTCCTGAAGAGAATGATAATTTATCTGTTTTTTATCAGCATGGACAAAATATCAGCAACTCAGTTAACTTTTCTTCAGGGTCAGCGCTGGCTCAAACTTATTTTTCTTATGCCAACACTACGGCAAGCGGCGTTGAACCCACCAATAAATTAGTGCGTAATAACTTTACTTTTAGGGAAATCGGTCATTTTTTAAATAATAAATTGACAGTTGATGCAAATACCAATTACATTCAACAAAAGGTAGATAACACTCCTTCAATGGGGCTGTTCTTCAATCCGCTTACCGGACTTTATTTATTTCCTGTAGGTAATGATATCACTCAATATAAGGATCAATATAGTATACCCCAACCTGAAAGAAATGGGCTTCTTACTCAAAACTGGATTGCAAATGAAGATCTTCAGCAAAATCCCTGGTGGATACTTCATAAAAACCCAAATTATTCTACGCGCAACCGTTTGATCCTTAATGCAAGCGTGAAATATGATTTCGCCAGTTGGTTTAATTTGCAGGTACGGGGCAATATTGACCGAGTTTCAGACACATGGGAAAGGGATTTATATTCCGGTACTAACCCTGTTAATGTAATAGGTCGTAACGGTGCATTTACCCGAAGCGATCTTACCCGCACACAAAAATATGGTGATGTAATTGCCTCTCTCAAAATACCATTCAAATCTCCATTTAAATTAGAGGGACTATTAGGTGCCAGTAATACGGATGTTATCACTAATGGAACTAGTATAGACCAAGGGTTAGGGCTTATTATCCCCAATATATTTATCGCACAAAATGTTGCAACATCTGTAACAAGTAATGTGTCGAATTCTTCGACACATAGCCAAATTCAATCGGCTTTTGGAAGTTTGAACTTATCTTATAATGATTGGCTATTCCTAAACATAACAGGAAGAAATGATTGGTCTTCAAATTTAGCCTTTACATCTAACATATCTTACTTTTATCCATCCACTGGATTGTCCATTATATTGAACCAGGTTTTAAAATTGCCTACGTTTATCTCCTTTGCTAAAGTTAGAGGCTCCTACGCAGAAGTAGCGACCTCAGTTCCTCAGTATATTACAAATCCATTAAGTTATCTGGCAGCAGGAGGTAGCGTTAATTTTAATCTTGTAGAGCCCAATCCCAAGTTAAAACCTACTAATACCAAATCTACAGAAATAGGAGCTGATCTTCGTTTTTTTGACAACAAGCTTAGTTTTAATTTTTCCTGGTATAAATCCAATACTTACAATCAGTTTATTCAATATACTCCGGCAGCTTCAACAGGATTTAAAGTCGGGTATCTGAATGCCGGGAATATACAAAATAAGGGCATCGAACTTTTACTGGCTTATGACCTTGTAAAAAGTGAACAACTGAGTTGGAACACAGCCCTTAATTATTCAAGTAACCAGAATGTTATTATTGAGCTTAATCCAAATGCGCCTGATGCTCAGATCCTACTAACTACACCCAATCCCAATGCCTACGGATCTGCATTGCAAAAAGGGGGATCGTGGGGGGATATAATTGGTGTTAAGTTTGAAAGAAATGAAAGTGGTCAAATTGAGCTAAACAGTGGGGGCCAACCTATTAATAATAATAAGTTTGTAAAGGTAGGTAACCCAAATCCAATATGGCAAATGGGTTGGAACAATACGTTTAATTACAAAAAAATCACACTTTCTTTTTTAATTGATGGGAAATTCGGAGGCCATGTGATGTCAATGACACAAATGCTAATGGATAGCTATGGCACATCCAAAGTGAGTGGCGATGCACGCGATAATGGAGGCGTGAAGGTGAACGCTGTAGACCCTAATGGTAACACCGTGTCCACTATAGATGCTTTAAAATGGTATTCAACCGTCGGAGGCAGATCAGGAATAGGTGAAGTATATATGTACAGTGCAACGGCAGTCAGGATACGACAGGCAACACTAGGATATAATTTCCCGATTATGAATAATCTTATTAAGAGCATAAGGTTATCGTTGATAGGAAGCAACCTTTTATACCTTTCAAAAAAGGCACCTTACGATCCTGAAATTACAATGTCAACAGGTAACGGAATGTCTGGCGTGGATGTTTTCAGCCAGCCTACAACTCGTAATATAGGCGCTCAGCTTAATATTTCATTTTAAGTTGTTCAACCTTTAAAATAATTAGTGATGAAAAAAACAACATTTACCTCAAATAGATTAGAGAGGGTTAATACTTCTTTTAAGTCCACCTTTTTTATTGTAACAATCACGCTTTTGTTTGGTTGCACCAAGAAGTTTGAATCTTTTAATACAGACCCAACCGGTATAACAAAAGATCAGCTAAAAATTGATTTTAATAATATCGGGCTGTACTATCCTGGAATTCAGCAAAATATTTTTAGTAATTACGGAATGTATCAACTTATTCAGAATTTGAACGCAGATAACTATTGCGGATACTATCAGTCGGCCGATCCGTTTAGGGGGAACATAAATAACCAAAATTACTTTCTCGTAAGTGGTTGGAATGATTATATATACGCTGTGGCTTATGGAGACGTGATGGGACCTGTAAGAAAAATTGAATCCGAGGGAACACGCACTGAAGCTCCTGACTACTGGGCTATTGCTCTCATTTTACAAGTACAAGCGATGAGCAGAGTTACAGATTATTATGGACCTATTCCATACAGTAAGGTTGGGCTAGATAATGCAACACCGTATGACGCGCAAAAAGATGTTTATGATTTGTTTTTTAAACAATTAGACACTGCCGTATCTAATCTTGAGGCATATATTGCTACATTTCCAGGGAGTAAGCCATTTGCAAAATACGATATGATCTATGCCGGAAATTATACCCAATGGTTAAAATATGCCAATTCCCTGAGATTAAGATTAGCAATGCGCATTGTTAATATAGACCCAAACACTGCAAAAACACAGGCACTTTTGGCCTTAAATAATCCGGCGGGCTTGATTGAGACTAATACAGACAACGCAGGAATCTCAGGTTTTGGATACCAGAACCCTATCTGGTATGTTGGTACGGTATGGGTAGATTTGGCCTGCAATGCTTCTTTAATAACCTATTTAACCGGATATAATGATCCACGCCTGTCAAAGTATTGTTATCCCGCCGGGAAAATGGCGCCTGCTCCTCCCGGTTATGAAGGTAAGTATCTTGGAATTAGGGCAGGTACACCTGTTGGTGCTAAACCCATGTATAATGGCTATTCTTTTCCAAACTTTGATATAATACAACAATATTCTCCGATAGTTACGATGAATGCAGCCGAAGTTTGGTTCCTAAAAGCCGAGGCTGCGTTAAGGGGCTGGACTACCGGAAACGCTCAAGATGACTATGAAACAGGAATAAATACTTCTATGGCTCAATGGGGAGTATCTGCCGGCAATTATCTTAACGATAACACCAGTACACAGGCAGATTATGTAGATCCTCTTACTCCTACAGCAGGAGTTCCAAATGCCAGTATTAGTGCAGTTTCAACTATCACAATTAAATGGGATCCTGCAGCAACTAAAGAACAGAATTTAGAACGCATTATTACTCAGAAATGGATTGCCATGTGGCCTTCAGGCGGGTATGAAGCATGGGCTGAATACAGACGTACCGGTTATCCGAGACTTTTCCCCGTTGTTGTGAATAACAGCGGAGGTACTATTAGTACTGATTTACAGATTCGCAGAATTGAATATCCATCAACTGAATATACAAATAACCCTACAGGGGTTGCCGGAGGAGTGTCTTTACTCGGCGGACCAGATAAAGGAGGAACGCCTGTATGGTGGGATACAAATAAAGGACGCGCCAATCCCGTAAACTTTTGATTTGATTAATGATTGCTAAGAACTTCAAAAAGTTTTATAAGTCAAATAGTCCAGGTAATATGAAAATAATTGCCAATTAATTTTTATAAGCCATAAATTAAACTATATATAATATTATGGAATCATCAAATGTAAGCCGTAGAAATTTTATCGAAACATCCATTGGAGCAGCCGCTCTTGCTGCGATCAACCCGACTCAGTTTCTGGCAGCCAATGAAAACAGAACGATAATTACCCCCAAAAATAACGCGTTAGATTATAGGATTGCGTACGGATGCTGGGTGAATGATATGCGGCTCGAACCGTTGGCATTGGAGGATTGGCCGTCAGAGCGGATGGATGATGAGACAGTCAGAAGCGTCTTTAAAGCGTTAGATACGCAGAGCCACTTTAAATACAACTGGCTGGATACATGGGGCTTGTTAGCAACAACTTCCTGGCCCCTCAATTTAGGCGATGGGGTTGATAAAGACCGCAGGAATAGGGTGAAGAAAATATTGACCTATGCCCATGAACGTGGAATCAAAGTTATCTATGGTATGGGGGTCATGAGTTGGGGTTACGAAAAGATCATTGAGAGCAATCCTTCGCTCACAGCAATTAACCGGGATGGTTCATTGAATAAACAGGCCATGTGCGATCATCATCCTGAGTCATTTGAATGGGTGAAGAAGATATTGGACTTCGTTCTCTCTGAATTTGATTTCGACGGATTACATTTGGAATCAATGGACCAGGGCGGCTGCTTTTGTCCCCATTGCGCAGGAAAGTCAGGAATAGTTGAATACCATTCACGCATTAATAGCAAAACCGCTGACTACATTCGAAGCAAATGGCCGAATAAGTTAATAAATGTAATACCCATAAACTGGGCGATGGACAGTAAAGGACATTTCACAGAATCTGACAAGCAACACATCATCGAACTCAGCAAGCATATAGATGGCTTCTACGATCAAGGCTGGCATGGTACCTATATTCGTCCGGAGGAAAGGTCGGCATTTACTAAACAATTGCACTGCGCCTACGGAACATCTGGTGGGAGATGGGTCTATCCCGGGCAAAGGTGGGATCGGGAATCGTTCTTCATCCCTCATATGAGGCATCAGGCAACAGCCATTAAGGAGCAGTTCACCCAGGGGGGGCGTGGAATCCTGCACTATCAGGGACCGGTAAACAATCCTGGCACGGAGGTTAACATAGCCTCAGGGGGACTTATATCTTCCGATACCAGTCAAAACATAGAGGACGTTGTAGCAAAAGTAATCGAAGACCTTTACCGTCCTCAGAATGTAAATGCACACAAAAAGCTAACTCAAATCTTCCTAAACGGGGAAGAAGCATATTTTGGACATTGGGGTAATTCGGATGCGGGTGAGATCTATATGGACTTACTCGTTGGTGATTCTCCCGGACCTGCGGGCTATCTAACACAACTCCAGTACCTTGATGGTACAGGACGTCTGGCATATAAGAAAGCCTTAATCCCTCTTCTGCGTGATTTACAGAATATTGAAAAGAGCTTTAATGATGACGGGAGAATCAAAGCGTTAAAGAGATCAATGCTGATCACCCTAACGCTTCTCAACACCGTAATGTATGCAAAAGGAGAACCTATGAATATCAATGAAGGGATGAAGCCGAGGTTGATTAATTCAAACCACTGGAGAGCTATCAACACTTTAAAATAATACCATGTCATAGGGAGTCTACCCGAACAGTAGCAGTTTAATTAATAGCTCCTATCTGAACCCTTGAAACTAGTGATTTTCATAGTGCAGGATAAAACCATATCCCAACACCGCGACAGGCTGTTGTTGCCGCCAGGGGTATCCACACTAAACTATTGTAAAAACCAAGGACTACAAACTGTACGGTTCAGGAGGTGAGCTGATCCGGGATATCAATATCCCTGGAGATATCCCTGTACTGAAAGCCGGAGACAATGAGCTTGAGTTTAATTGTGAGAGCGAAGAAGCAGTAGCTCCCCGGTTACAGGTAACCGTTATCAGTGAGGGACTTCCCCTGGAAATAAGCAGAAAATCAATGAATGAATTATTATCGACAATGGAACGCTTCTTCCGAAAGCGCTGAATCAAAAAAATAAATAATCATCTAAAGAGAAAGTTATGTCCTATTTAATTAAAACGGAATCAGAAGCCAGGATACAGAAGGTGCAGGAATTACTGGCTGCAAAC
>MKWG01000005.1 GCA_001899685.1 Sphingobacteriales bacterium 44-15 | reverse complement strand
TTAACCGTAGGAACTCCGTAACCTAAATCTTTAATTGCCTTAACAGCTTCGCCTACGGTTTCATTGCTATCTACTGTAATCGCTGCCCTGCGGTTGTTCAGCTCTACTTTATGGGTTTCTACGCCTTTTACCTGTGCCAATCCCTTTTCAACGATTAATGCACAGTGTTCGCTTTCTACATCCTCCAACGGTATGTATATATTTTCTCTGTTTGTCGCCATATTTGCCTGCTTTAATTTACAATGCAAAATTGGCTATTATAATTATGGGTACTGTTGTGAAATTTTGGATTTGATTTGTAAGATTTATTGAAATCCTGTATAGGTGAGCCACTTCATCAGATGGTTATCGCCATAAAGCCAGTTTTAGATGGTCTTTAAAACCACAAAGCATTGCGAAAGATAATCGCAATGCTTTATTGTTTGCTTAAAAAGCTGTGGTCTTAAAATACTGACGGATGCCCGGTCTTCTTCTTGGTGCGGGGTTTATTCAACTTTAGAATTAAATTGAATATCTACGTCAGTTGATGACTTAGGGTCATTAATCAAGTCCGTTTCAATCTTTCCTCCCTGTGGATAATGGCGCAGCACAACCCTGACCGTACCAGTGGAAGCGGTCGTGGTTGTCCAAACGCTTTTCAGCCCTAACGTAACGTTGTTGTCATCCTTATCCAAATTTGTGATTTGTATATTTGATGTGGAAGATGGCACGTAATAAATACGGTGGTCTATATTTTCCTCACTTACTTCTTCGGTAATGTCTTCACCATTTACCTCGTCAAGAAAGGATACGCTGACATAATAGGACTTACCCGGTTGCAGTGCAATCTGGTCTATGACCGGGGCGTTTCCTCCGGCTCCGTCAGCATCTTTCCAAGCATAAAGAAGTTCGTTCGTGGTTCCCTGTTCCTTAAAACGTAGCTGTACCGTAGTGATTACCTCGTTGTCGTTTTCTTCGGGGATAGGGTCATCGTCTTTGCTGCATGAGGTTGCGAATAGTACGATTGCCGCTACGGCAATCGAAGAAAAATGTTTGAATTTCTGTGTCATTGTTATATAAATTTAATTGTTGAAAAACGTGTTTGTCAGAAAACGTACTTTAATCTAACGGAGATGTTTCTGCCCATTTCGTCCGTAAAATACCTGAAGCTGTTCAGGTAGTTTCTGTACCGGGTATTGAACAGGTTGCTCACTGCAAGATTGATGTTCAGTGACCTGCCCAAGACACTGACCACTGTACCAGCGGATATATTTGTCAGGAGATAACCATCAGGGGGCAGCTTATAATCCTGCTGGCCGTGTATGTTTTCATCAGGTACTCTTGTCTGTTTTAAGACCAGCGGAATTTCCATCCCGATATAGGATTTTTGGAAAGACCTTATATCGGGCAGTTCGTAATTGAACCCCAATGAAAACCTGTCCGATGGCATGGAAATCAGCCAGTCGTTTATCGTTTTATTGTACGCCCTTAGCAAAGATGCCTTTCCTATGATGTCCAGTTTCTGTACAGGCTTGTAATTGATTAATAAATCCGTTCCCGTGAGATAGGCATCAGCCTGTTGATAGACGAATTTGGGAAATGCACCTGCAATGGTCAATACAGGCTCTCCCGGGCGGGGCTGTAAATAGATAAAGTTGTTGATGGAATTGTAGAATACAGACCAGTCTATATTTACCGTTTTTTCTTCATTGCTATATGAAAGCCCCAAGACCGTGTTTACAGCCTGCTCTATTTTCAGGTTTACGTCCCCAAGTTCATAGGTGGCAGTACCTTGATGTATGCCGTCAATGAGCAGTTCGTTAACGTGGGGAGCCCTATTGGCAAGGCTGACCATTCCGTTTATCCTGATATGGTCTGAAAGATGGTAGATGGTATTGAATGATGCCCCGATTGTTGAAAAATCAAAGTCATGCTCCACAGGCTGGTTATTGTAAGGGTATCGTACCGTACTGATTTGCTTAAAATCATACCTGATACCGCCCTGAAGCTCCCATTTGTTCTTCTTCCATTTTTCAATCCAGTATGCACCGTATGTTTGGGAATTGTAGGCAGGGATGAGATACCGACCTTTGTAGGTATTGTCCTGCTGCATAGCGGATATGCCGATACTTCCGTTAAAGTTTTTGAATGTGGGATGCTCCCAAGAAATTTCTTCGGAAATCGTGCTGACATTCAAAGTCATTTGAGGCGTTGTAATTTCGCTGTTCCTGACTATATCAAATTCTTCCCTGTTGTTGAATTGTGCGGCAATCTGTATGTTCAGTTTCCCGGCTTTCTCTCCGGCAAATATCTCCGATTTTACCTTTAGCAAATCGTGTGTCACCCTTTGGTAAGGTCTGCCAATCTGAAAGCCTTTATAGCCCAAAAAGATGTCGTTGGGTCTGTCCGCATCAATCGCAGTCTGTAAGTCTGCCAAGTTCCCCATGTGTGAACCCTGAAATATGCCTACCTTGGTCTGAAAGTGGCTGTAAAAGGCTTCAATGGAATACTTGTCGGTCTTGTACCCGGTCGTGAATGAAAAATTGTATTCGTTCAGGGAGGTGTTGTTCAGTATGTAGTCCGGCGTTTGGATATTGCCGCCCTGCTTAAAAGTTCCCTGTACACGGAAACTTAGTTGGGGTATGCTTTTGAGTTGCTGCTCTGCCATTGCAGATACCACAAACTGATTGTTATTGGTAAAGTAGCCCGTATTCAGTTCTCCCGAAAATCCGCTGTACCGCAGTGGTTTGGGGTTGACAAGGACAACACCGCCGATGGCATCCGAACCGTATTTCAGTTCATCCACACCTTTGATGACAGCAATATTGTCTGCAATGAAGGGGTCTATTTCGGGAGCGTGTTCGTTGCCCCATTGCTGCCCCTCCTGCCTCACACCGTTGTTTATGGTCAATAACCTGTTGCTGTGCAGGCCGTGAAAGATAGGTTTGGATATGGTCGTTCCGGTCTGCATGACGTTGATGCCGGGAAGCTGGCCGAGCATATCCGCCAGCGGGAGACCGCTGCTCTTGCTTAGTTCCCCCTGTCTTAATTCTCTTAGAAGCCCGGTATTCTGCGCCTTATTGACCGTGGTGGTAATGACCACCGGGTCAAGCATCGTGGAGTTTTCCTCTACAAAGATTTCAATGTGACGGGACGCTTCCAAAGAAATGTTTTGCGGCTCCGCCTCATGTCCCATATAGCTGGCCTTTATGAGATAGTTCCCTTTGCATAGTTTCTCAAACTTAAAATTTCCCGAACTATCGGAAACCGCCACATATTGGCCGTTGTTCAGGTTGATATATACCCCGCTCAACGGGCTGCCCTTGTCAGAGCTTCCCACCTGACCGGATATGGTATAGTTGCATTTTTGGGCATAGCTGGTATGGATGTTTGCGACTAATAGGATAAAAAGTAAAACAACTTTATTCATAGAAAACGACAATCGCATTAATGCAATGTTGTTGCAAAAATAAATTATTATCTTTGAAAACGCAACAACATTGCAATAATTATATAATAAAAATGAAACAAGTACGAAACACAGTCGCCAAAACAGCGATTTTGAACCTGCTCCACAAGTCGGATTTGGCATTGTCGCACGCTGAAATCCAGTTGGCGCTGGATGGTCTGTGCGACAGGGTGACGATTTACAGGGTACTGGATAGGTTAATGGAAGAAGATTTAGTCCACAAAGTGGTAAACGTTGACGGGGGTGTACGATATGCAAGTTGCCATAACTGTGAAGTAGCCCACAATCATAACCACTTGCATTTCAGTTGTCAAAAATGTAAATCGGTAACGTGTATAGAGGATGTGCAACCGTTATTTAAGTTGCCGAAAGGGTATAAAATCAGTGAAGTCAATTTTACGGTGTCAGGGCTTTGCCCGCAGTGTTCCTGAATAGCGTAGCCGTTCCTATACTTTATCCAACGGCTTTCTCTTATCTTCCCGGACTTGTTTGAAATAGCTCGGGGTAAGCCCGGTAACTTTTTTAAACTGGTTACTCAAATATGCCACGCTCGAATAATTTAGGCGGTTCGCAATCTCACTTAATGACAGCTCATCATACACCAACAATTCTTTTACTTTTTCAACCTTTTGGGCGATAAAGTATTTTTCAATAGTTGTACCCTCTACTTCTGAAAACAGATTGGACAGGTAATTATAATCGTGATGCAATTTATCGCTTAACACATCTGAAAGATTGATTTTTACATCATTATCCTGATGGTGTACCAAGTCAATGATAGTGTTCTTTATCTTCTCTATTATCCTGCCTTTTTTATCGTCTATTATCTCAAATCCCAATGGCTCTAAAGTTTTTACCAAAGCATCTTTTTTTTCAGGGGTTATCTCTTGGGCTAATGTTACTTCGCCCAACTTTATATTCTTAATACCTAAACCGAGTTTCTGCAATTCATTTTGCACCACCATAATGCAACGGTTGCAAACCATATTTTTTATAAAGAGTGTATTCATATTTATTCACTGCCCACATTTTGTATTTAATATAAAAGCAATAAACAAATTTACGATTTAAGTTGAACTACGCTTTGCTCATCGTTTAATTCATTTACAATGATTGATTATTTTAGGGCAAATACTAATGATTTAGAATTACTCCTGCTGTACCAAATGCTGTAAATCAGGATCATTTTTAATACGCTCCAATTCCGCACTAATAATCTGAACAATATCTTGTTTTATCTGACGGTAATTGCTTTCTATTTCCTGTTTCATTTTATCCTCGCCTTGTTCATTTACAAAAGATAAAATTTGCGGTAGCTTCTGATAAGCTTTGGTTTCGGAAGTCACTTTCTCATTATCTACTACAATTTCTGCGTGAAATATTTTCTGTTCAATTCGTTCATCAAAATTATCCGAAACAGAACCTACAAAAATACCTTGGGTAAGCGTAGAAATTTTCGAAGCAGGTATCAAACTGTCTAATTGTGTAGAAATGGAAGTTGAAGTATCATTTCTGTTAATGGATACACTTTGGCGTTTCTGCAAAACTTTTCCAAAACGTTCCGAAAGGCTTTTTGCAGTTTCACCAACCACCTGACCGCTGAAAATATTACCTACCGTATTCTGAATAACCTTGCTTTCCTTGTCGCCGTAATCTCTCGTTAATTGCGAAAAATCCTGAAAACCCAAACAAACTGCGACTTTATTGCTTCTTGCAGTTGCAATCAGATTATCCAGTCCTCTGAAATAAATCGTTGGTAACTCGTCTATGATAACCGAACTCTTTAATTGCCCTTTTTTGTTGATGAGCTTTACAATCCTAGAATTGTACAAACCCAACGCTGCGGAATAAATATTTTGACGGTCAGGATTATTTCCAACGCATAAAATCTTTGGCTCTTTAGGATTGTTGATGTCTAAAGAAAAATCATCGCCTGTCATTACCCAATACAATTGTGGAGAAATCATTCTTGACAACGGAATTTTTGCCGATGCAATTTGTCCTTGCAGTTGGTCTTGTGCGCCACCTTGCCACGCATCCATAAAAGGTGATAGGTAATTTTCTAAATCAGGATAAGAAGTTAGAATCGTAAAAACATCAGAATACTTTTTGTTCAGCAATTCAATAGCGTGCGGAAATGTGCAATACTTTCCATCTTCATAAATTTTTAAATACCAAATAATAGCTGCCAAAAGAATGATTGGGCTTTCCACGAAAAAATCCCCTTGCTTCTGTATCCAGCTTCGGTTGAGGTTCAACATTATGGTATAAGCCGCTTCGTAAGCATCTGAAATGTCAGTCATAAAATCGGGATTAAGTGGATTACAGCGGTGACTCTTACGTGGGTCGTCAAAATTGATGACGTAGAATTTGGGCTGTACTTTGTACTTATCCCGATGCTTCAGTAAGTGATTGTAGGCAATGGTAGAAAGGTCGTCAAACTTAAAATCGTAGATATACATACTGAAGCCTTTCTCAATCTGCTGTTTGATGTAATTGTTTACGATGGCATAGGATTTACCCGAACCTGGCGTTCCTAAAACTATCGTTGCTCTGAAAGGATTGACAATGTTTATCCAACCGTCATTCCACTTGTTTTTATAATAAAACTTGGTTGGTAGATTAACAGAATACTCGTTTTCCATCAACTTGGTTTCCTGCTGAAAACTCTCGTTCTCATTATTGAAAACATCATCCATCAAATTGGTACGGAGCAAACGGCTCATCCAAACTCCGGCTACCATTAAAGCAACATAACCTAAACCTGTAGAAAGAATATATAGAAATGTGGCAGTAAGTAAAGGTAACTTCAATAAAGGAAAGTTCAGAAAAAATAGGACAAAGCCAATTGCCAAAGCCACATAGATTTTAGACCAGGTTATCTTCTCATTTTTTACGCCTTTAGTTCCCAGACAGCTTAAAGCCAGCAATACTAATGCAAATACTTTGGTGTATAAATTTTGCGAAAACAAACCCGCAGTTCTGTCGAAATTCCCTAAAATTTTGTTGATGATTTCTAACGTCCAACCACGTTCCATAAAGAAACCGTAACAGAACCAATAAAGGTGCATCAGTACCAAAAGAATACTTACTGCCCTCATAAAAGCCATTATCTTGGCAAGCCCTCTTAAATCGTCTTCTCCCTGCATTATATTTTAGTTTTAATGTTCGGGCGTGAATTTAAATGCTCTAAATAGTGGCTGTTAGAATGTGGCAGGCATTGGCGTTGCGTGGCAGTGTTTGGCGAAGTGATAAGAGTTGTAGCTTCTATGATCCTTTTGTATCGTAACATTTATGAAGCATCCAAATAAAAAATACTTTTAGTTGCTCTTCTGTTTTCTGTCCGTCAGCAACATTTTTTGTCCTGCTGAATTGGTGGACAAGCAACACTTCCGTAACTACAATAAACACAGCAGTCGCCTTGTTTTGGTTTTAGAACTTGTTTGCATTTTTCACATTCGTAAAAATATTGACAAGCGTCTGTCGGCATTGTTTCTTCTTTCTTGTGTCCGCAGTTGGGACAAGTGATTGTTGATTGTAATTTGATTTCCATTTTAATTTTCTTTTTTGTCGGTTACAGAATATCCTGTTGAGTTTATTGCTTTTTCGATTTCAGAAATATTTGTTTTTGAGTTGTCAAATTCTACGATTGCATTTCCATTTTCATAAGAAGCGTTTGAACTTATTATTCCTGTCAATTTATTTACTTCGTGATTTACGTGTTCGCCACAACTTGCACAAGTCATTCCGCTAATCGTAAATTCTACTTTTTGAATATTGGATTTGTCCACTACTATGATTTGCTTTTCTGTCTTTGGGTAGAAAATGCTTGAGTAGTATGGAAAGGCAAGCATTACGATTGCAAATGCTGTTACTATTCCTAAAAACATTTTTGACTGAATGAATTTTGGTTTTTCTTCTGTTTCACAATTGCAATCTATCTGCTTTTTGGGTTTCAACTTTTGATACCAAGCAAAACCAAGAACCAAAATTGTCAACCCGATAAAATAGGGTCGAAAAGGTTCAAGCCAAGAAAAAGTGGAAGCAAGACCGCTTGTTCCTGCAATAAGAGCCAATACTGGTGTGATGCAACAAAGAGAAGCTGCAATTGTAGTCAAAAGTCCTGCACCAATTAATTTTTTGTCAGTTTTCATATTGTTTCTAATATTTTGTTTTCGTCAAGTATTTTGAAAAATGGTTTCAGCATTTTTTCATACTCTTTAGTCAGTGAGTGAAAAATAGTTTGAGCTTCTCGTTCGGTTTCAATAAGTTTTCTGTCTTTGAGTTTCCGCAAGTGTTGTGAAACCGCTGAAATTGTCATACCAAGAATATCACTTATATCACAAACACAAAGTCGTTTTTCTTCATAAAGTAGAAAGAGTATTTTCAGTCTTACATTGTTTCCCGCTAATTCAAGTCCGTTCGATAAATAGTCAAAAGAACCGTTGAGTTCTGAAACTCGGTCTTTACAGCGGTTTATTTGTTTAATGTCTGCTTGTTGTCGTATGCAAGAATTATTGTCCATAGCACAAAGATAGTCAATTTGTTTATTTAAGCAATTACTTAAATACAATTCAAATTCTTTCAGAATTATAAAGTGACAGCTCAATAAATCTTTTTAAAAACAGATTTTTAATTCCAAAATCTGACCTCTTACAGTCTTCTTTTTTTTTTCTTCTTCATTTTGTTAGCAAAATCCTGTTCCTCGTAATAATCGCCCTGTGCTTCGGGTAACAAACCGCCAAATGCCTCAATCAAACCGTCTTCGTGTTTTTCAGTAGTATTCAGGAAGTCGAACAAGTGATGAGGTTCTTCCGCAGGAAGATCTGCATCATTTGATGTGGATGTTTTTGGAAGTTGTACGACAGGTTCTTTAATCTCCGGTTTGATATTATTGTTCCAATAATCATTAAAGGTATTGGCAGAAAGTTCCTTTGCTAAGCGTGAACCGTTCCAAACCGCCTTTGAATTGTGGTCTATGAAAGTGATACCATAAATACGACCTGTATCGTTCCGGCGGACCACTACATTAATGCCCTGTTCACTCAACTGCTTTTTAAAAGCCTGCTCATCATTTGTGGATTTCAGAGCAATAGAAATTGCAGCTTTTAGGGTCTGCTTACTTGGGTGGTCTTTTAAATCCTCTTTGCATTTTGCAAAATGCAGTTCCAAAGCCGGAAGCCCTGCATTTTTACCAAACAACGAAGCCTTGAACGGATGCCCGGCTCTTTCGCCTTTCTCGTTTAAAGGAATATATAATAAGCCTTGCCGCATTTTTCCCTGCAATTCGCCCTCCACTTTTTCGGTGGTAACATTAAACAGGGAAAGCAAGGCATTGTATTCGCCCAAAGTCTGAAACTTATAATAATTCGGTAGGTGGCGGACAACCGAAGCGATTTGGCTTTTCACATCGCCTGCCCGATAATCTACCGGACGGAAAATCTTGTCGTTCTGCTTGTGTTCTTTATCGGTTGCGGGTATCAAGCCGTGTTGTCTTTCCAGTTCACGGCACACATTCATAGACCGCATTTTCTCGAATTTGTCCGAAATCTTTTTGCCCTGCTCGTCCACGCAAACCGATACAATGTGTATATGGCTGCGGTCGATATCGGTATGTTTGAATACCACAAAAGGCTGTTCGCCGTAGCCCATTTCCCGCATATATTCTTCCGCCATTTGCCGAAACCTGTCATCGCTAACCTTATCTTTCGGGTCGGGATTGAGCGAAATATGCAACGTATGCTTTTCCGTATTGCGGTTGGCAATCAGGTAAGGTGCAAAAGATTGTGCTAATTGTGCAACAGTATATGCTCCAGTTGGCGTTTCGATTATCTTATTTGCGAACAGAATTTTCCCGTTTTCATTCTCTACTTTGAGCTGATTGTACGCCAATGCACCGTATAAATTCCCGCTTCTGCCAATCTTTGCTATCATCTGTACTGCTATTTTTTCAGGTTCTTTGCTTCAAATTCTTCGGTTATCTGAATGATTTTTTGGCATAGCATCGCCATTTCAGCCGTTTGTTTTTCCAATTTGTACAGGAACGCTGCGGCTTTTTTCTCCGAAAAATTCTTGTACAACAGCTTTACAATCTGGTTATAGTTTACACCTATGGAGCGGAACTGGCTGTGAAAAGAGGTCAGCCGCATATAAAAATCAACCGTTCCCTTGTCAATCTGAATGGTTTTTATGGTCTTGTCAAAGATGCAGGACGTTATGAAATGAGCCTTTACCTGCATACCTGATTTATCAAACAGGGCAAGAAAATGGGCGTGTTCCTGCTCGTTAAAGGAAATCGTATAGCGGATGGTCGCCGGGTCTTCTTTGGGGCGACGTCCGGTCTTTTTCAATTGCTTTTTGTTGTTATCGTTCATCACTAATCCATTTTAAAATCCATACAAAACCCTGACTTTGGAAGGTGTTTTCTGCCCCCTGCAAAGGGCAAGTTGTTTTGAGCATCGGAAATCATTCCGAGATGCTCAAAACACAACTTGCCGTGTTCCGGTGAACACAAAAATCCGCCCTGCGGGACGGATTGAATGTAACAGGGAAAAACGGCTCGTTGCCGTTCCCGTTACCCCCTGATATGTCAAAAGACTTTTGCATAAATCCGTTAATAAAAATCACAATACAAAGTAAAGCCCTGTTTACGATAGCGTTGCACTGTGACACAGTGCCAAATGCTGCCTCTGAACGCCAAACACTGCCACCGCTATACAACCGATTGAATTTGATGAGTTCTTTGCCCCTGAATGTTGACAGGCAGGCAGGCAGGCAGCCCGTGCTTCAGGACGAGCAGACGGCATACATTCAAGATGGCAGGTTATCCTGCCTGCAAGATTGCAGGAATGCAAGAAACCAAGAGCGCAGGAATGACGGAAAGCGTGACAGCCTGCTATCAGACAATCAAGCCTGCGTGATGGATAGAATGACGGACGGAACGAATGCAAGAACGCAATCACGCCTGATAGGATGCCTGAATGAAAGCATTGCTGCTGTACAGCAGGAAAGCAGGCAATCAGCAATTCCCGCAGGCAAGCCTAATAGCTATCCTGCAAGAAAGACAGCACGAAATCAGGACTGCACGGCTGAAAGCCTGCAAGACTGAAAACAGTAAGATGTAAACTTTAAATTTTAAAAATATGGACACAAGAAAGAAACCTCTGTTTGTCGCTTTTTCTTCTCAAAAAGGCGGTGTTGGCAAAAGCACATTTACCACGCTTGTCGCCAGTACGATGCACTATCGGTTGGGCTACAACGTAGCCGTTTTTGATGCGGATTTTCCGCAGCACAGCCTGATGAAAATGAAAACCCGTGATTTGGCAATGGTAATGGAAAATGAGGCGTTGAAAAAACTGGCATATAAGCAGTTTACCACCATCAATAAAAAAGCCTATCCCATTATGCAGCACAAAGCGGATAGCGTACTCGATGCGGCGCACGAATTTGTAAACACTTCTCCCGTTCCGCTTGATGTGCTGTTCTTCGACCTGCCCGGAACTGTAAACACGCCCGGCATCCTGAAAGCATTGGCAGGTATGCACCACATTTTCACGCCCATCACGGCAGACCGTGTGGTAATGGAAAGTACGCTCATCTTCACACAGCTTTTACAGGACGTGATTATGAAAAAAGGCGAGACATCTATAGAAACCATTAATCTTTTCTGGAACCAGGTGGACGGCAGGGAAAGCACACCCTTATATGACGTGTACAATCAGCTAATCGGGCAATTGGGATTAAGCCTGATGCAAAGCCAAATCAAGAACAGCACCCGTTTTCGCAAGGAAAGCGAAGCGGACAGCAAAACGGTTTTCCGTTCTACGGTAATGCCACCCGATGAGCGTTTGATGAAAGCCTGCCAGTTAGACCTGTTCATCAGCGAATTTTTAAACATCATTCAATTGTAGTGCTATGGAGAAAGACAATAAAAGAAAAGTAACGCCGGACATTAACGAGGAAATGATGATGAACCTGATGGTAGACGGCGTTAAAAAGGACGGTTTACAGCTACCTGCCGAAGAGCAGGAAAAGGAAGCGGAACAAGATGTGGTAAAGCAGGTTGAGTTACCACAAAGTAAGCCTGTACAACGGGAAAGGAACCGCATCAAAAAAAGCCTTGACGGAAGCTACGGCGAACACTTTTTGAAAACCCATTCGATGACAAAGCGGGGCGATAAAAGCATATATATACGGCAGGAATACCACGAACGGCTATCCCGTATTGTACAGGTTATTGGTAAAGATGCCATACCCCTGTATGCTTATCTCGATAACATACTGGAGCATCATTTTGAGATGTTTGAAAAAGCCATTACCGATGATTTCAACGAAAAGTTTAAACCCATTTTTTAAAATATCTGATTATGGAAATAGTAATTGTGATTTGCTTGCTGATAGTCATTGTACTGCTTTTGCAGGATAAGATTGTCATTCATAAAAGGTCGAAGCAAAAGCCCAAAAAGGAAAAAGTTAACCCGCACCTGCCCGATATTATGGGACAGCCCAAGCCAGTAAGAAGCCTTTCAGTGCCAAACACTGCCAATGAAAGCCAAATAGCGGAACCGGAGATAAACCCTGATAATTTAGACATCGAATACGACGAAAACGAAAACGTCAGCATTCAAATTCCGCAGGAAGAACTTGACGAAGTTTTCAGCAATATGCCTGATTTGGAAGAAGAGGAAGAAGAATGGAACAGGTACGGAATATTCGGTGGCGATAACGGTTTTGCTAAAGGGGTTACCTACGACGAACTAAGCTCCGTAGGGGTATTGCTTCAAAAAGAAAATTTGGAACAGGCTCAAAAGGAAACAGCGGTAGCCATAGTTCAGAAATTACAGGGAACCGAATTATTCAGCTTACTGGAAAA
>MKWG01000004.1 GCA_001899685.1 Sphingobacteriales bacterium 44-15 | reverse complement strand
CACCACGCCCCAGCCGTCGCCGATATCGGCAAGCCCCGCGTTTTCCTCGCCGGCTTTCACCAGCAGCTTCGCGCCCTCGCGGGGAAGCGTTTTCAGCCACTTAATAGAATTTTTATAGCTGCAATGCTCGCTCCACATTACGGAATAAGCGCTCAGCTCCGTAAAATTCGGTGTGCGGCCCAATATCTTTTTTATCATCCCGAACTCATCAGGACGAAGTCCCAGCTTTTCGGCGGTTTCAACTGTTGTTTCCATGTATCGTTGTATAAGTATAGGAAGGCGCAAAACTACGAAACGGGAGTGAGATATTGACTGGGATGATGGGATATTGGGACTGGGATGCTGAGATTATGAGATAAGGAGAAGAAATGTGGAGAAGAAGGGGATTTTTATGGGGCGGGCTGTGTTGCTACTATCATCGTCTGTTGCGTCGCACACTTCAGGGTTCAGGGCTCTGTTGAGCATTGTGTAAGGGCGTTTAGGAAATTCGACTTGTTGTCTTGGTTATGGGGATTGCTCTCCGGCGATTCGCATCTCACCATAGTCGCTAAGCTGAGAAAGAGACGGACGAACCGGCGACCGTCATTTCGATCCCGCCCACAGGCTGTATTGAATTAAATGCATGTTGCGGCGGGAGAGAAATCTGTTTGGCAGTAGTGCAACAGTTGAGCATTAGTACTAAAGTCCAACAGATATCTCACTCGCGGAAAAGCGATTATACGACGATCCCCGTGCTGCTCGTTCGATATGACGGCAGACATCGTCATTTCGATCCCGCCTGTAGACTGTATTGAATTAATGCATATTACGGCGGGAGAGAACTTTTCTCACCGAAGGTAAATCTGTTGGGAAGTGATTTGAAGCTGAATGGATATTTCTTAAAAAAATTTCATCATTTAAGGTGATAATGCTACCTTTTTGAACACTAATAATAAAATGGAATGATGGAGCACGAAAGTTTAGTTGAATTATATCGGGAAGTCTTTCCCGAGGCAGCGCGTTTAATAAAGCGTTTGGGCGGAGATCTGGAAGAAGCGAAAGATGCCTTTCATGATGCGCTATTGATATATCTTGAAAGAGAAGCAAAAGGCACATTGCAGATTCATACTTCGGCAAAAGCATATTTGCTGGGCACTGCTAAAATACTTTGGCTTCATGCTAAAAATCAATATTTTGATCCATTGTCGGAAGATGTTGAAGCATTTGTTGATGAAGCAAATGAAGCTGCAGACGAAGAAAAAAATATTTTTCACTACTTATTGTTGGCTGGACAAAAATGTTTACACATGCTCAAAGCATTTTATTACGATAATCTTTCGCTTCAACAAATCGCTGCAGTTTTTGGTTTCAATGGCGTTCGTTCGGCAACAGTACAAAAACATAAATGCATTGAAAAAATTCGCACAGCGCTAAAAAAAAGAAATGTATATGAGGAACGATTTAATTGAGACAGAGCAGATAGAAAAATATTTATCGCATCAAATGAGCGGCGAAAGAAAAGCACAATTTGAAACACGCATGCTTCTTGACGGTTCGCTGTTTGAAAAAGTAGAAGCACAAAGACATGTCCATAAACTTATCCGGATCTTTTCACGCAGGCAACAAAGAAATAAGCTGGAATTAATTTATCAGCAACTGCTGCGTGAACCTTCTTTCGCGCAACAACTAAAAAACATTTTTGCCTGATATGATCATCCCCACAGTATTAGACAGTACCACAAGAGGCGCCTACGATATTTATAGTCTTTTGCTAAAAGAAAGAATTGTTTTTTTAGGCACTGCCATTGAAGAAAATATTGCGAATCTTGTAGTAGCGCAACTTCTTTACCTCGATAGTGAAAGCCACGAGCCGATTATGCTTTACATCAATAGTCCCGGTGGCGTTGTGTATTCAGGTTTTGCTATTTACGATACCATACGAAAATTAAAATCACCTGTATCAACTGTTGCAGTTGGTTTTTGCGGAAGCATGGCAACCGTTTTACTCACAGCAGGCGCCAAAGGACAACGTTATGCGCTTCCTTATGCTACTGTGCACATGCATCCTACAGGTGGTGGTGCAAAAGGTTATACCGAAGATGTTCGCATTGCCTACAAAGAACAGGAG
>MKWG01000003.1 GCA_001899685.1 Sphingobacteriales bacterium 44-15 | reverse complement strand
GTATGTTCCTGTGTTACCACAGGAATGGTGTAACCAAAACCTGCCTGCCGGCAAGGCAGGCGCTGTTGATAATGAAGTTTACAGCCCTTTTTTTACTGGTGGTTTGCCTGGAGGTAAGCGCCGGTGCAAATGCCCAGAAAGTAACGCTCCGGGAAAAAAATGTGCCCCTGGAGAAAGTATTCCGGTCAATCAAAAAGCAAACCGGGTACTCATTCTTTTTCGACGAATCCTGGCTTCGTCAGGCAGGCAACGTAACTATTGAAGTAAGAGACGTTCCGCTTGAGCGGGCGCTTGACATTTGTTTTTTGCGGCAACCGCTTACATATTCCATTGTAGGCACAACAGTCGTGATTAAAAAAAGAGCGCCCCGTGTGGAAAATATTGAAGCTGACAGCAGTATTGTTTTCCGGGCAATAAAAGGTGTGGTAACCGATGAAAAAGGTGTGGCGCTGGGCAATGTTTCCGTTGTTGTAAAATCAACCGGCAGCGGTACTGCTACCAACAGCAAGGGCGGGTTTACCATTGACGTGCAACCAGGGGATGTATTGATATTTACCATAGTTGGATATAAAGCTGTTTCAGTTACGGTAGGCGCTGAGACTACCTTATCAATCAAAATGGAGATGGATATCGCGGAAGTGAATGAAGTGGTAGTAACAGCCATCGGAGTGGAACGACAGAAGAAGTCTCTCGGTTATGCAACTACCGTAGTAAGCGGCGCTCCGCTCGCAGAGGTTAGAGAAACGAATATTATCAACTCTTTAGCAGGTCGCGTAGCCGGTGTGTATGTAAACCAGGGAGCAGGCGGGGCCGGCTCGGCGGCCTATGTGGTAATAAGAGGCGCTAAATCTTTTAATACCGCCAAGAATCAACCTTTGTATGTGGTAGACGGTATCCCGATCCTCAATGAGAGCAATGTGCGTGAACAGGGTGGAACCCAGTTCGACTTTGGGGATGGTATCAGCAATATCAATCCTGATGATGTTGAATCTATTACCGTATTAAAAGGACCTAATGCTTCATCCCTCTACGGCTCACGGGGAGCAAACGGCGTAATACTGGTAACTACCAAAAAAGGAAAGTCAGGCAAAGGCGTAAATGTTAGTTTCAATTCCAATGCCACTTTTGAAAAGCCTAATACCATACCGAAGTTTCAACGTACCTGGGGTGGCGGCTACGATGATGATTACGGTTCACTGGAAGAAGTAACGCTTGCCGATGGGACTAACGCATGGAGCTGGCCCAACTGGCTGATTGATAACTGGGGTGGCAAGCTGGACGGAAGACCTATAGTTTTCCAGGATATTCCCGATGCGGCTCCCATACCTTATACTGCAATAAGCGACAAAGAACTGATGAAGTTTTTCAACACGGGTCAAACGTTCACCAATTCGCTTACATTATCGGGTGGTAATAGTGCTACCACATACCGCGTATCTGCATCCAATATGGATAATAAAGGCATTACACCGCGTTCTGGGTTAAACCGTAAAACTTTCGACGTAAGGTTAAATTCAGAACTTTCAAGTAAACTGTCTCTCGCTGTAAAAGCTAACTATATCAACCAGAAAGGCAAAAACAGGCCGGGCATCGGGGGTAGCTTTCTTGATGCTACCACTAACCTGCAACTAACGCCGGTGTTTATTCCGCTCAGCTTTATGGCAAACTACCTGAATCCCAACGGAACAGTCAGGAATTTCAGATCGCTACCGGTAAATCCCTATTGGGTGGTTAATAAAGTAGACGCCAACGATACAAGGAACCGGTTGATAGGATTTGTATCATTGGAATATAAACTGCTGAACTGGCTGAAGATTATGGGGCGCACAGGGATAGATTATTATACAGATAACAGGAATATTACAGTGCCGGATAAAAACCCGGTAGGCGGTTATCAAACAGGCTATGTCAGCAATGAAAGCGCTACTACCAGTGAAAACAATAACGATTTCCTGGTTTCTGCTTATGGCCGGGTTGCTAATAAAATTAATGGTTCTTTTTCAGTTGGCGGAAATAACCGGGTGTTCAGATATGAGTCTGTACAACAGGTGGGAACAAACCGGGATCTTGAAAATCTTTGGATCATAGAGAATATGAGAAGTGTGCAGAATTATAAATTCGTGAACAGAAAGACAGTCAATTCACTCTATTTTGCGGGACAATTGAGTTACGACAACTATTTGTTTTTGGATATAAACGGGAGAAACGACTGGTCTTCTTCTCTTGGTATAAACAATTACTCTTTTTTTTATCCTTCTGTTAGTTCCAGTTTTGTTTTTTCAGACCTGCCTGGTTATACATCGGACTGGCTTTCGTATGGCAAGCTTCGCCTCTCTTACGGAATGGCGGGCAATGATGCAGATCCATACCAGACTGCGGCAGGATATTTTCTGGGTGCAACTCCCTATATTGGCGGGCAAAGAATGCTAAGCATAAGCTCTAATGTGCCCCTGGCAGATTTAAAGAATGAGCTTACTTCATCATTTGAAGCCGGCACAGAGCTGAAGCTTTGGGATAAGCTTAATATTGATTTCACCTACTACGATGCAACAACAAAAAATCAGATCATGCGTGTGGTGCTTCCTGTTTCTACGGGGTTTAGCACCCAACTGATCAATGCCGGCGCTATCCGTAACCGCGGTTTTGAGGCTGTAATATCCGGTTCAATTGTCAGATCACCTGCTTTTCAATGGAATGCTTCATTGAATTTTTCCCGCAATTTTTCCAAAGTAGTGGAGCTTACGGGTAATATCAAAGAGTTCACGCTGTTTAATGCCGGAGCGGCAATTGTTGTTCAGGAAGGGCAGCCTTATGGCAATATTGTGGGTAGCGCTTATGAAAGAAGCCCGGAAGGAAGAATTGTTGTTGATGCAGAAGGAACGCACCGTATTGCCGACAGTGTAAAAGTGCTGGGAAATATACAACCGAAAATACTGGGAGGCTTCACTAATACTTTTTCTTATAAAGGCTTTGAATTGCGGGTGCTTATAGACGCCCGTATTGGCGGAAAAGTGTATTCGCGGACAAAGCAGGACCAATGGCAGAAAGGCACAGGTGTGGGCACCGAAGATCCGGGAGATTTTATTATAGACGGAGTAGTAGAGCAGCCTGATCATAGTTATGCTGAAAACACCAAGGTCATTACCAGGATGGCAATGTTCGCTAACAGGGGCTGGAGCAACCTGGCTGAGGAATTTGTATTAGACGCGTCAACGGCCGCCCTGCGTGAGGTAAGTTTATCGTGGGGGATGAAAAAAGCCTTCTGGAATGACAGGATCAAAGGAGTGACCCTTTCGCTGGTAGGAAGGAACCTGGCATATATCTATCGTTCAAAAGAGTTTAAAGCGATGGGAATATCTGCGGAATCCAGCTTCGCGCCTACCGCTGCCGCCCAGGGCATAGAATCCCGCAATATGCCCGTACTCAGAAGTATTGGCGTGAACCTGAACGTTAATTTTTAATTCCTTTAATAAGTATATATGAAACATATATCATTAAAATATTTATTAGTGGCAGGCGCGATTATTTTCCTGGGCGCCTGTACCAAAGATTTTAAAGAAATAAATACCAACCCCAGGATCGTAACAGAAGATATAGCAGATCCTGCTTTATTGCTTACGCATGTTCAAAAAAATTCGATGTTTGGGATGGCAGATAATGACACCCGCCTTGAAGCGTATTCCGGTTATATCGGGAATAATACGATCGGGAGCGCTTTCACCAAGGGCCCCTGGGACAGCCCGTTTTCAACATTTTACACTTCATACCTGATCAATCTCAATGAATCAATCCGACTCTCTTCAAAAGACAATAAGCTGGCAGATCTTACTTCTTTTGGAAGGATATGGCGGGTATGGTTGTATAGCAGGCTCACTGATCTGTATGGTGATATACCTTATACTGAAGCCGCCCAAAGTGTAACAGAAGTTAATATTACTCCGGCATACGATACCCAGGAGTCTGTTTATACAGATATGCTCAAAGAATTGAAAGAAGCCGTTGCGGTATTGAAGCAAAGCGACGGAACAAGGCTCAACATCGGCAATAAAGATCTCATTTACGGCGGGAAAGTGGAAAAATGGATACGCCTGGGTAACTCGCTGCGACTTCGTCTGGCGATGCGGATCAGCTATGTAGCGCCTTCAGTGGCATCAACGCATATTAATGAAGTAATAAGCGAGAATTTAATTGTTCAGAATAGTGAAAATGCAATACTGGTAGCCGGGGCGGCCAGCGAAGCGGCAGATGCCAACAGAAGCCCTGTTTACAACGGTATACCGGGTGGAGCAAAAGAATTCCGGTGGTCAAGCTTTACTATGGCGGAAACACTTGAAAAGCTGAACGATCCCAGGGCATCAAAGTTCATTGATTTAACATCCCTGGGCGATTATTTTGGCATTATGCTCAATTTGTCTCCCGACGAAAAACTGGTTGATCTTGGCAGACCGTCTTCCTCCAACTCGGCACTGAGTGATTTGTACTGGCGCTCTGATTTCAGGTTTACGGTGATTAATGCTTCGGAGGTGGCATTCCTGAGGGCAGAAGCTGCATTGCGAGGGATTACCGGCGAAGATGCGCAGGCACTGTACAGAACAGGAATTGACTTGTCTATGGATAATTTCGGTGTCAATGCTGCCGACCGGGATATTTATCTTGCCGGCAGCGCCGGTACTTTAAGCGGAACAGCAGAGGAGCAATATGAATCGCTGATCGTTCAGAAGTGGCTGGCAAATTACCTTCAATTTGAAGAAGGATACGCGGAATTCAGAAGAACAGGTTATCCCCGGATATGGACAGGCAGCGCATTGGGCGATACGCAGGGGGAAATACCGAGAAGAGTGCAATATCCTCAAAGCGAATATAACTCCAATGCTAAAAGTATTTCCGAAGCTATTAAAAGGTTGAGCAACGGTGATGCTTTTACCAGCAAATTGTGGTGGGATGTGAGACCGGGATTACCGGTGCATCACCCCAGGCAGGGTACTTTCCCGCCGTTTTGATGAATAATGTAAAATATTAATCAGCCTTATGTCTTGTATAATTATTTAGCCGGAGCAATCATTTGCTCCGGCTTTAACGAGCAGCAACCTGCAATTTTAAACCATTATTATTTAATAATAACTTATGCGAAATCAACTGCTGCTAATGGCATTTGTAATGCATATCCTGCTTTTTGCAAAGGCACAACAATCCGTTGACTATACATGGCGGGATCCTTCAACAGTATTATTCCCTGTAATTGAAGGGCAGGCTTGGCCCACCGAGACAGGCAACAGGATAGAGCGGTTCCCGTATCGTATAAAAAAAATACTTAAGCAGGACGCCGGTTCATTTGACACGGGTGCAGGTGGGTTATCCATCAGCTTTATATCCAACAGCCCTGAAATACTGGTCCGGTACCAGTTACTTCCCGAAAATGCAACGGCTCATGCCCATATGTATGGCGTTGATGGAGTGGGCCTGTTTGGAACTTCAAAAGACGGGGAGTGGTTTGAATGCCCGGGAACGTATTCATTCGCTGATTCTGTTACTTACCGGTTTAATATCCGGGATTCTCTTAAAGCAATATCCCTTCATCAGAAGGGCGGTGTGTTTAAGTTGTACCTGCCGTCAGGTTGCCGGGTACAATGGCTTGAAGTAGGATCAGTTGCAGGAGCTGTTTTTCGTTATTATCCGGTGAGAAAAGAAAAACCTATAGTGGTTTTTCGAACTTCTTTGATACAGCCGGTGCCTCCGGGAAAGAACTGGTATACCTTGCTTGAGCGGAGGTTGGACAGGACGGTAATTGATCTCCCGTTTCCCCGTAGCACTACAGAAAAAGAAGTAGTGAATATCATGAGTGAACCTGATGCGGCAATGTATGTACTGGATTGTTTGCCGGGGCTTACCGGAAAATTGCGTATATGCCAGGCAGTAAGATCGCTGCGTAAAGTAAGAAGTCATGTACCCATATTACTGATAGATCATGCAGTATCCGGTACACCCGGCACATATCCGGAAACATATAAAAAGGAGATTGCTGTTGATCAGCTCCCCAGGGAAATTATCAGCGAGCTTCAAAAAGAAGGAGTGGACCAATTGTATTATCTAAATATGGATGAGGCCGAACCTTTGCCCAAAGGCATCATAAAAGCAGTATCTGCAACTGATTCGGCAATGCAGTTTTGTGCAATGACCTGTGAGAAAAAAATCCGTGGTATTCTTAATGAGCCATCGGGGCAGATCACTACTACCATACCCTGTACGCAGTATCGCGATGCAAATACTTACGATTGGCGGGATCGCCACCGGGAGATACTGGAGCTTCAGAAAACAGCAAAGGAACCAGTAACCATTTTTCTTGGAAACTCTATCACACACTATTGGGGTGGAAGCAGCCTGCAGCGTGGTAAAGATTCATGGAACAATGATATTGTTCTCTTTAATCCTGTAAATGCCGGTTTTGGCTGGGACAGGATTGAGAATGTTTTGTGGAGAGTATATCACGATGAACTGGACGGTTTTGAAGCCAGGCAAATCGTTGTTTTGATCGGCACCAACAACCTGGAATATAACACGGATAAAGAGATCATTGAAGGGCTTGAACAATTAATGCTGGCTATTCGTGTCAGGCAATCAAAAGCAGCTCTTTTGTTGTGCGGCATCATTCCACGCGAAGGGAAGGAACATCGCATACAAGCGCTCAACAAAGGAATTGCACAGTTAGCGGCTTCCCTGCGTATTGACTATGCTGATCCCGGAAAATTTCTTGCTGAAGAAGACGGTAAAATAATAGAGCAGTTTTTTACAGGAGACGGCGTTCATCCAAATGAAGCTGGATATCACCGGGTATCTTCTGAGCTTATCAGGCACCTGGTCCGGTAGCCTGTCGGGCATGACCGTCTTCTATTTATTCAAAAACCGGTAAAATAACAATTATGATTCATAGCCGACAGGGGCAATATACAGCCGGCAGGCGAAATACAATATTAGAGATCCTTAATAAGGACGGGCTTGCAGATGTATCAACGCTTAGTATTTCGCTTGGAGTCAGCAGTATGACGATACGTAATGATCTGGCACAACTGGAAAAAAAAGGAGCGTTGATCAGGACACATGGCGGCGCTTTAAAAATTGATTGGGAAAATAAGGCTGAAGGGCATTCCCTGGTTTCTGATCCTCAAAAGCAGGCAATGCGGGAAAAAATATCAATAGGAAAAAAAGCTGCAACGCTGGTAAACGAAGGCGATACGATTATCATTGATTCGGGGTTTGCTGCATACGAGCTTGCAGGAAACCTGGGTCATCTGAAAGATCTTACCGTTATTTCAAATACGCTGAATGTGCCAACATTGCTGGCAGGTTTTCCGGATATAAACATAATTGTGCCGGGTGGGACTTTTCACCCCAAAACAGCATCGCTTACAGGCGCTCATGCAGTTCGCCAGCTCAGGAAATATTACTGCGATAAGCTCTTCCTTGATGTGGAAGGCTTTGATGTTGATGCTGGTATTTCCAAATCCAATCCGGAAGAAGCATATCTCAGCCAGTTGATGATCAGTATTTCTAAGGAAACTATTGTTATAACAGATTCCGGTAAGTTCCAAAAGCGGCAGCTTGCATTTATTACCCATGCCAGCAAAGTAAGTACGGTTGTTACCGATAAAAATATTACTTCCGACAGCAGAATAAAGCTTGAAAGACTTGGCATCAGGGTTTTAATTGCTGATTAATTAGCTGCCCGTTTTGAGCGTTTTATATCACGGGTAGCCCCTGACGGGGCAAATAAAACGACCGGTATTCTTTCTACAAACGGGTAGCCGCTATGCGGCATGTTTTCAGATGCATAGCCACAGGTGAATAAAATACTTTTAGCCAGTTGCTCCACTATACAAAATGTTGTTGGATATAGCGGATATGATTTGCCATCGGCACAACCCGTTTGTAGACAAAAGGGCAATTTTCAATTATGCACCGTAGGCGCTACCCTGGTTATATAAAAAGACCGCTCCCGAAGCATACATTGGGAGGTTCTTATTTTTTAAGTTGACGCTATGGTGAGACACGTACCAGGGCGACTGCGGCGAATATTTATAATAAAAATACTTTTTCATCTTGTGCATATTGATAAGGATTTTTCACGCAGCGAACGCAAACTTGCCTGCCGGCAGGCAGGGGTGCAGCGGGGCAAAGAAAACAATAACAAATACTCCGCCGTGGGAGCCGCCGCATCGCCGCTATCTTCGCGGGAAAAGTGCAAAAATTTGGAATGTGCCATGTGCAAAGGGAGACACTTGTTGCGATAACATATCCTGTACAATAATCCGCTTAGCCCAGTTATAAGATCCTTATTTTTCCCATGGTATACAAGGTTCGCATAAAGAACAGAATAAGTAAGTGAATGCATTGTTTCATTTTGAATACTATGTGTATAGTTGTATGGATGATAAAGCCCGGATCAAAGATCCTGAGGCTGGCTGGCAAAGTATCTGGCAATTTCTTCTGCGGAAGGTTGTTTAAGCGGCCGTACTATACGGAAACCCACAAAAGAAGCATCAGTATTCCACCAGTCGCTCTTAGGTATCTGCGGGTCGCGCTGCTTCCATGATGCTTTGGAGGGCGATCGTGCCGCACACCGGAGATCCGCTGCATCATCATCCCATGATCCTCCTTTTACTACCCGCGGGTAAAGTGTTTTGGGCTGTGCCCAGGCATTTCTCTTTACACTTTCGGAGCGGGAATAAAAATCCGGGAAGTATTGATCTAATGTCCATTCGGCTACATTACCATGCATGTCGTATAATCCCCATGCGTTAGGTTTTTTAGTGCCTACCTTTTGATATTTCTCATTGCTGTTCTTGCTGTACCAGGCGTATTCTCCTAACTGGCTTTTATCATTTCCAAAGCTGTAGGCCCCGGTTGAACCGGCCCTGCAGGCATACTCCCATTCAGCTTCTGTAGGCAACCTGTAAAAATGCCCTGTTTTTTCTGTAAGCCATCTGCAATAAGACAAAGCGGCATATTGGGTCATGTTCACTGCAGGATAGCCTGTTTTCCCCATACCAAAGCTCATATCTGTAAAAGGCGGTGTTGGAGAGGTGACTGCATCTATCCTGACCCGGTTCTTATTGACCGTGGTTGTTTTTGCATTCCGTTCTTTTTCTATGGCGGGATACACGAATAGTTCGTACTGCTCCCAGGTGATCTCATATTTTCCTATCCAGAAATCATCCAGTTCCACGGAATGAGCAGGACCTTCATCATTCTTTCTGCCGGTTTCGTTTTCAGGACTTCCTATGGTAGCTGTTCCTCCTCTCATTGCTACCATGTCCAGGTGTATTTTAGTGCCCGGAACGGTTTCTGTATACGATATGAATGTTTGTGCAGATAATCCCGACATGAGGGCTGATAAGAGGGGGATGCAGGTAAAAAACGCCAGCACTATCTTTTTTGTTTTCATATACTATTATTTAAATAATAATTACCCGGTCCACCTGTTTGTAATACAGCTTTTTTGAAAATGGTTTCGAAAGTTTAAAAGTAAAAAAATAATTAAACTTTGAAAGGTTTTATTTATTTTTGAGATTATAATCGAAATAAAATGAAATTAAACAGGATGTATACTGATCCAACCAAACAGGAACGGCTTTCGTACTATCTCGGTTTTTCTCAAAGTGAACTGGAGCAAAAAGGGGCATTTTTTACAGCCCGTGAAATATCACAACAGCCGGACCTGTGGATCAAAACCTGGAAATTGGTAGCATCCCAAAAAGATAACCTGGTATCTTTTCTCAGCGAGGCCTTTGCGCACGATTCTCTTTCCGTGATCCTTACGGGAGCGGGGACTTCTGCTTATATAGGAGATGTTTTGCAGGGACCTTTTCAAAAAAATACCGGACGGCAAACGATCGCGATACCAACAACAGATATGATTTCTCATCCGGCACATTATTTTAATGCCAATACTAACCTTCTTATTTCATTTGCAAGATCGGGTGACAGTCCGGAAAGTGTTGCAGCATTGCAATTGGCAGATGTGTTTTCTAAAAAAACCTACCATCTTATCATTACCTGCAATCCCAAGGGGAAATTAGCTTTATCAAAAGAAACCGCCAACAGCAGGGTGATGGTATTTTTGTTGCCCCCTGAAGCAGATGATCAAAGTCTGGCCATGACGGGAAGCTTTACATCTATGTTGCTGGCAGGACTTCTGATCTCACGTATAAGAGAGATACAGGAACTTGAACAACAGGTACTCCGCCTGTCTGATTATGCCAATAACATTCTTCATAACTACAGGGAGAAGCTGAGGGAAGCTGCGAAGCTGGGTTTTGAAAGAGCGATCTTCCTTGGATCAGGGCCCTTGCGTTCTGTTGCCAATGAATCAGATCTTAAGGTACAGGAAATGACAGATGGAAAGGTAATTTGCAAGTTTGATTCGTTTCTTGGATTCAGGCACGGACCTAAAGCCGTTATTAATCCGTATACACTGATGGTATATTTATTCTCTAACGATAAATATGTATATCAATATGAAAGAGATTTAATAAAAGCTATCGAGGCGGGTGAGAAAGGGCTTTTCAGTATTGGAGTGACGGAAACGCGCAATAGTGATGTTAATATGGATCTTTTAATAGTCCTGTCGGAAGATGGCAACAAAGTGGATGAGGAATTTCTTTCAGTGTGCAGTGTATTGCCGGCGCAGATACTGGGATTTTATAAATCACTCGAATTTGGTCTGAAGCCCGACAGCCCGAGCAAAAATGCAACCATCACCCGGGTGGTAAAAGGAGTGGTTATATATCCTTTTTCAGGCAATGGAAAACGTACGGGTAAATAAAACAAAACTAGTCAAAATTGATTATATACAATGAGTATCAAAAAATATGATGTAGTTGTTATTGGTGAATTAAATGTAGATCTCATTTTAAATAAGACAGATGTTTTCCCTGAGATAGGAAAGGAGATCCTTGCCCGGCAGATGAACCTGGTGCTGGGAAGCTCTTCCGCTATTTTCGCCAGCAACCTCAGTTGCCTCGGCGCTAAAGTTGCATTTATCGGAAAAACAGGTGCTGACCTGTTTGGCGATTTTGTTATAAGCAGCCTGCACTCAAAAACTGTTGATACTACCGGGATTGTACGGGATAGATCATGCAGCACAGGGGCCACGGTAGTAGTGAACTTCAACGAAGACCGGGCAATGATCACTCATCCCGGCGCTATGGAAACATTTTCAGGTAATGAAGTGAACTGGGAGATTATCCGGCAATCGCGGCACCTGCATATTTCGTCCTATTTTATTCAGACTTCTTTGCAAAAAAACATAGGGGATATTTTCAGAAAAGCCAAACAATTAGGATTGACAACCTCATTCGATCCTCAATGGGATCCGGCAGAAAACTGGAAAATAGATCTTGATCAAATACTGCCTGATATAGACCTGTTCTTTCCTAATGAGGCTGAAATATTAAAAATCACACGAAGCAGCACAGTAGAAGACGCGTTGCAAAAGATAAAGCCTGCCGCCGGGATCATCGTGATCAAGCAGGGGAACAGGGGATCTACCATAGTACAGGATGGTAAGGCTCACCTGTTACCGGCATTTTTGAATAAGGAGGTGGTAGATGCTATTGGGGCAGGAGATAGTTTTAATGCAGGGTTCGTTTACCGGTTTTTGCAGGATAAACCACTGGAGTATTGCCACCGGTTTGGAAATATGATCGCAGCAGTGTCTACTACAGCCGCCGGCGGCACAGGCGCATTTTCCGGCAGGCAGGAAGTGTTTACCGTTTTAAAAGAAAAATATGGCTACGAAGAAAATTAGTTTAAAGGAAAAGCTACACCTGAAGCAACAGGAAGGATCTGCATTGCTTGCCACGAATTTCTATAACTACGAAACGCTGAGAGGAATAATGGAGGCAGCGCAGGAAACAAAGCAACCCGTTATTCTGCAACTGACTAAAAGCTCGATAGATTATATGGGCTTACAGGTTGCTGTAAATATGGCAGGGGCTGCATTGGCACATTACCAAGTGGAAGGCTGGCTTCACCTGGATCATTCAGATTCCTATGAACTTGTAGAAGCATGCCTGGCTGCCGGATTCGATTCGGTAATGATAGATGCAAGTGAAAAACCTTTTGAAGAGAACATCGCCATTTCCGGGAAAGTAGTGAAGCTTGCAGCAAAATATAACGCCAATGTTGAAGCTGAGCTTGGATATATAGCCAAGCTTGGACAGTCAACTGAAACGGTTGGCTTTACAGACCCGGAGGAGGCCAGGATCTTTGTAGAGCAAACCGGGGTTGATGCCCTGGCTGTTGCTATCGGATCTGCACACGGCTTCTATAAAAAAGAACCCCTGCTGGATATAGAAAGATTGAAAGAGATACATGCCATAACAGGTGCAGCGCTGGTTTTGCACGGTGGCTCGGGAATACCTGCAGCAAGCCTGCGGGAAGCTATTGAAAATGGTATTTGCAAGATCAACCTGGCTACTGAGATCAAGAATATATTCATCCTTACTTTGCATACCTGTTTTGAATCAAAAGAGGAAATTGACCTGAGAAAGTTATTTCCTCCTGCTATTACAGCCGTGAAGAACCTGGTAGTGGATAAATTGAATACTGTGAGCCGGTATGAACTAAAATCAATATGAACATTTCATCTTTACATTATAATGAAAAACCAATTTTCGACCGGTAATGAAATAAGGGAAGCCGCTTTTTATACAATGGATGACTTCCCCTTTGTTCAAAAATTTGATGCGCACATGCATATAAATACGCATAGTGAGGTATTGATAAATTTTGCAAAAGCTAATAATCTGGGTTTGCTGAGCATTAATGTAGATGTGCCGGATTTCCCTTCATTGGAACAGCAGCAGGAGTTCACTACCGGGCATTTCAAAAACAACCCCGAACATTTTTCGTTCATCGCCAGCTTCCGTATACAGGATATGGAAGATCCGGGATGGTTGGAGAAAACAATATCCCGGCTTGACGATGCCTTTGAACGCGGAGCGGTTGGTGTTAAGGTATGGAAAAATATCGGGATGGAATATAAGGATAAGAACAGGGATTTTGTGATGATAGACGACCCGAGACTGGATCCTGTGTTTGATTTTATCGCGAAAAAAAACAAGACACTCCTCGGGCACCTGGGCGAGCCGAAAAATTGCTGGCTGCCTGTTGAAGAGATGACCGTGGCCAATGACAAAGAATATTTCAGCCATCACCCGGAGTACCACATGTATCTGCACCCGGAATATCCTTCCTACCAGAAGCAGATTGAAGCAAGAGATCATATGCTTGAGAAGCATCCTGATATGAGATTTGTGGGGGCCCACCTTGCCAGTTTGGAATGGAGCGTGGATGAAATTGCTGAAAGGTTGGACAGGTTTCCCAATTTAGCAGTGGATATGGCAGAACGTATTTCCCACCTGCAGCACCAGGCTGTTAATGGATATGAAAAGGTAAGAGATTTTTTTATCAGATACCAGGACAGGATCCTGTATGCTACCGATATCACGGTAGATGATTCCATATCTCCGGAAACTGTTCGGGCAAATGCTTATTCCACCTGGATAAATCATTGGAGATTTTTTATTTCAGATGAAATGATGGAAGCGCCGGAAGTGCCGGGAAAGTTCCGCGCGCTCCATTTGCCTAAGGAAGTGATTGATAAGGTGTATACAACTAATATTAAAAAGTGGTACCGGATAATGTAAAGCTTCCAAATTCCGGTACCGGCATTGTATTGCCTGAAGAATACAGGAAAACATTTAACAAACCAAGCGAAGAGGAGGAGATACTAGCGCTATGTCAACAATAATTTTTTGTATTTCCTTTGTGAGAAGTGAGACGATAAAAGTGAGGATCTCATATTTATCGCCTGCCTGCCAGGCCTACGGCAGGTAAACCGGTAGGCAAGTCTGCCTTTTCACGTTTTACATAACACTGGTAGTTCGCCAAATCTGCCGGGTGATGCCGTTTTATTGAACACAAAGGTTACAGCGATAAAAGAAACAGGAAACGGTATCTTACTGGAAGCAACGGGAGATAAAACAATGGATGCTGACAAGATTATTATTTGTGTTCCGCCAATTATGGCTTCTTAAAAGGTAATCGTCAACCCACCATCCACTGTAACAACTGAACCTGTCATATAGGAAGCATCCGGCCCGGAGAGAAAGTATGCCACACCGGCAATCTCTTCGGGATGACCTGCTCTTTTTAAAGGGAGATGATCGTACCTGATATAGTTATCGGTAAACCATTCTGAGAGTAATTCGTTTTTCCCATCAGCTTTTACACTCATCGGCGTATCTACAAAGCCGGGCGCAATTGCGTTTACAAGAATATTGCGTGAAGCCATTTCTACCGCCAGCGAACGGGTGAACTGCGTAACAGCCGCTTTTGCCATGCCATACGCCGAGCTGTTTGCAGCTACCCGGTTATGATGAATAGAGGTAATATGGATAATACGACCGCCATCTTTCATTAAAGGAATCAGGGCTCTTGCGCTCCTGACAGTGCCGTATAACATCACCTGAAGGGTATTGTCCCATTCTTTAAAATCTGAACCAGTTATCGGTTTGCCTTCGGAAATACCAACACTGTTAATCAGCACATCAAAATCACCCAGCTCTTCTTTTACAAAATCACCCAGCGCGTTTACCTGCTCCTCGTTCCTTACGTCTGTTTCAAACGCATGGTGCTTATTTCCCTTCAGTTCATTCAACGCCGCTTTTGCTTTCTGCATGCTTTCGCAGGCAATGAGTACCTGCCAGTTCTCAGCTGCAAACCGTTGCGCAATTGCTTTTCCTATTCCCGAAGACCCGCCTAATACAATAACCTTCTTCATTCAATCAATTTTAATATGTTGCTCTTCCACCTGATAAATCAAATACAAATCCTGTAGTGAAGCTCGATTCATCCGAAACAATCCACGCGGACATTGCGGCAACTTCTTCCACCGTACCTAATCTGTTCATTGGAATTTTACTGGTCATATACGCCAATTGCTGCGGCGAGGTATTTTCATTCATCGCTGTTTTAATAACTGCCGGAGCTAAACCATTTACGCTGATGCCGGTAGCAGCAAATTCCTTTCCCGCGCTCTTCACAAGACCTATTACACCTGCTTTAGAAGCTGAATAGCCTACCATGTTAGGATTCCCTTCTTTGCCTGCTATAGACGCGATCAGCAATATGCGGCCATAATTGGCGGGACGCATTGCTTTAATGGCGTATTTGGTCATCAGGAAACTACCTTTCAGGTTAATGTCGTACAAACGATCAAATGCATCAGTAGGGTAATCATCAATAGAAGTACTGGTTGGGCCGACAATGCCGGCAGCATTGACCATAATATCAACTTTTCCGTATTGGGCAACTACTCCTGAAAAAACATTTTGTACCGCTTCTTCCACCGCGATATTTACAGCATGTCCTTCAGCTTTCAGTCCCTGCGCAGAAAAATCTGCAATCGTTTTACTCAGCAGTTTTGCATTAATATCAAGCAAAATCACGCGGCCGCCTTCCTGAGCAATACGGTGAGCAATTCCTTTACCCAGTCCATCAGCGCCACCACTGATAACGGCTATCGCATCGTTAAATCTATTCATATTTGTTGTTTATGAAAGCACTAAACTATAATCAAATACCAATTTGTTAAAACACCTTATTTGCAACAAATGATACATTATTTACACAGCCCTTTGACTTATCTTTGTCGGGATTTTGAATCATTGCTTTGTGGACATGAAGAGTATCTTTCAGTATCAGCCATCATCATCAGACCTGAGTTTCAGTGTTAAAGAATATCACCAGCCCTATTTCACTTCACCCTATCACTTTCATGATTGTTACGAAGTAATACTGATTGCCAAAAGTTATGGCAAACTCTATGCTGGTACCAAAGTGATGAACTTTAATGACGGCGACATTTTTATGTTTGCCCCCGGTTTCCCGCATTGTTTTTACAACGACCCTTCTTTTGCTGCTTCCGGAGAAACGGCACATGCTATTGTAATTTTCTTCCACGAAGATTTTATGGGCGCTGATTTTTTTTCAAAACCTGAGCTGGCAAAGATCAAAGAACTTCTGTTGCTTGCCCGCAATGGCATTAAACTCAATCATCCGCTTAACCGGCAACGGGCATTTTTTAAACAGCTCACGCATCAAAAAAAGATGTCGGCTTTTTTAATGTTGCTCGACCTGTTGCACCAATTGAGCGGGTTAAGTAAAAAAGAGCTGCATACTATTGACCAGGACAGTTCCAAAATCAAAATCACTTCCGGTGACGGAGACAAACTTGATGCGGTATTCCAGTATGTGCTGGAAAACTTTAAGGATAGTGTGAGCAGCAAAAAAGCCGCTACCTTAGCCCACCTCAACGAAGCAGCTTTTTGTCGTTACTTTAAAAAAAGAACTGAACGAACATTTTCACAGTTCGTAAATTATGTCCGCGTTACGCATGCTACCCAGTTATTAATGAAAAAGAACTGGAGCATCAGTAATATCTGTTATGAATGCGGTTACGGTAATATCTCTTACTTTAACCGAGAATTCAAAGCCATTATGGGTATGACCCCTATGGCGTACAAGAAAAGTTTTTCCCTTCTCACAGAAACAGATGCAGAACCCGTATTGCAGGCGTTTTGATACTAATGCTATGCCGGGCAATTTGTGCATGTATTTGACTGAGAAATGTGAGAGGATAAAGGCGAAACAATCTGTCACATTTCTCGTTTGACATAATATTAGTGCGAATCCCTGGTAACAGCCGAACCCGATTGCCCCTGCAAAAAATCGAGGTCTGCGCCCAGGTGTGCCTGCAACACATGTTGTGTATATAGCTGCGCATACCCTCGGTTATGAGCAATCGCTATCGCCTGCTTTTTCTTTTTTCGTTGTTCTAATGCTTTAGCAGTGAGTTGCACGTTCAGCGAACGCTTGCCGACATCAAGGGTAATGATATCTCCATTTTCAAGCAGCGAAAAAGCACCACCGGTTGCCGCTTCAGGCGATACATGCAACACCACGGTGCCGAAACCGGTTCCACTCATTCTGCCATCTGATATTCGAACCATATCCCTTATACCTTTTGCCAGTATTTTTTTCGGTAATCCCATATTGCCTACTTCAGGCATGCCGGGATATCCTATGGGACCTACGTTTTTAAGCACCATAATGCAATGTTCGTCTATATCCAATTCCGGATCGTCTATGCGCGTTTTATAGTCCTCAATATTTTCAAACACCACTGCACGGCCGCTGTGTTGCATTAATGCAGGCGTTGCAGCCGAAGGTTTGATAACCGCACCATCAGGGCAAATATTACCTTTTAACACTACAATACCCGATAGTGGATTGAATGGCTTATTACCGCTGGCGATCACCTCTCTGTTATAACAGACCGCCTGCTGAATATTTTCTTTCACGGTCTTTCCGGAAACCGTCATGGTTTCTGTATGCAGCCATTCCTGCATCTCCGCCATTAATGCCGGCAATCCTCCTGCATAGTAAAAATCTTCCATGAAGTAGGAGCCTGAAGGCTGGAGGTTGCTCATGAGTGGAATATGAGTGGAATAATGATCAAAGTCTTCTATTTGCAAAGGTACACCAATCCGGCCTGCAATAGCCAGCAGGTGCAATACAAAATTAGTAGATCCGCCAATAGCCGCATTCACCATGATAGCATTTTCAAATGCCTTACGGGTAAGGATATCCGAAGGCTTTTGATCCTGTTTAACCATTTCCACAATCCGTCTGCCTGATTGCCAGGCCAGCACTTTCCGCCTGGAATCTGCAGCGGGGATCGCCGCGTTTTGTGGTAAAGCTATACCAAGCGATTCGGCCATACAGGCCATGGTAGAAGCAGTGCCCATCACTGCACAATGGCCCTGGCTGCGGCACATAGCGGCTTCCGCATCATAAAGATCATCCTGGCTCATCTCTCCTGAGCGCACCGTTTCACTGAAACGCCAGATATCACTTGTGCCGATATTCTGCCCCCTGAATTTTCCCGTGAGCATCGGTCCTCCGGACACCACTATAGCCGGCAGGTTTACACTACATGCTCCCATGAGCAGCGCCGGCGTAGTCTTATCACAACCGCAAAGCAATACCACACCATCCAGGGGATTAGCCCTGATGGATTCTTCCACATCCATGCTCACCAGGTTACGGTATAGCATAGCCGTAGGTTTCATTAAAGTTTCTCCAAGCGACATTACAGGGAACTCAACAGGAAAACCTCCGGCTTCTATAATTCCTTTTTTTACTGACGCTGCCAGTTCCCTGAAATGCGCATTACAAGGCGTTAACTCAGACCATGTATTACAAATGCCGATAACCGGTTTGCCTTCAAATTCGTCTGCCGGTATACCCTGGTTTTTCATCCAGGCCCGGTAAATAAATCCATCTTTCCCTTTTTTTCCAAACCAGTTGGTGCTTCTTAGTTTTTTTTCGTCTGTCATTTTATCTCAAGAGCGTTTGTTCTTACATCTATATTACCAGAATAAAGTATAGAGGGCCACAAGTATCCCCAGTATTAGCAATGACCATACAGCATAGGCTGCAGGCACCCTGAACATTTTTTTATCAACGGTCAGTCCCCGCGATACAATGCCTCCTGCATGATCTGCGCGGCTGACAAAAAACATCATCAGCAAACACAATACAAATACGATCATCATCCTGTCGAGAAAAGGAATTTCAAATTGCCCGCTGCCATTATCAATGGACCAGCCGAATGAATGTAAAAAAGACAGATCCGCAAAAGAGGGCAATACTTTCAATAACACCGAAAATAAAAATCCACCGATCATCGCTGCCATAGCTGCATTGGAGGTAGTGCCGCGCCAGAAAAAGCCCAGCAGGAACATAGCGAAAATACCGGGTGAAACAAAGCCCGTATATTCCTGTATATACTGAAACCCACCTTTTTTATCAATACCAAGATGGGGGGCGATCAATACAGCGAGCAGCATAGAAATAATCACTGAAATTTTTCCGACCAGTACCATGTTTTTCTCGCTCGCATCAGAACGAATGATCTTCTTATAAATATCCAGTGTGTAAATGGTTGCGATACTATTCGCTTTACTGGCCAGCGATGCCACCACTGCAGCCGTTAAAGCTGCAAACGATAACCCTTTCAATCCGGCAGGGAGTAAGTTCAACAATACAGGATAAGCCCTGTCAGCATTCACAGCGCCTTCCTGCAACATCTCATGCTGAAATCCCCCGTCCTTGTACAGCACATATACAGCTATGCCGGGCAACACTACTATCAACGGCATGAGCAGCTTAAGAAATGCGGCGAATAATATTCCGTTGCGGGCCGTGGGCAGATCTGCACCCAATGCACGTTGGGTAATATACTGGTTACAGCCCCAGTAGTTAAGATTGGCGATCCACATACCACCTAACAAAACGGAGAGCCCGGGCAAATCAATAAAATTGGGATTATTCTTATTAAGTATCATGTGTAAATGCTCCGGCGCTTTTTCATATATCAATGAAAACCCTTTCAGCATACCACTGCTTCCAAAATGCTCTGCCACCAGGTTCAGGGCTAAATAAGTAGTAGCCATCCCGCCGAGCAAAAGAAAAAATACCTGCACTACATCGGTATAACCAATCACCTTCATACCGCCCAGCGTAATGATAATAGAAAAAACAGCCAGCCCGATCATACACCCGTTTAAGCTTAAACCAGAAACACTGCTGATGGCTAATGCGCCCAGGTATAAAATAGAGGTGAGATTTACCACTACGTATAATAGCAGCCAGAAAATCGCCATGATCATACTTACCTGTTTGTTATAGCGCAAACCCAGGAACTGCGGCATCGTATAAATTTTATTGCGCAGGTAAACAGGAATAAAAAAGATAGCTACGATTATAAGAGTGGCAGCGGCAATCCATTCATAGGTGGCAATAGCCAGTCCCATCTTAAAGCCTGAACCGCTCATACCAATAAATTGCTCAGCAGAAATATTAGAAGCGATCAGCGAAGCACCGATAGCCCACCAGGTAAGCGAACCTTCTGCCAGGAAATAATCATGTGAAGCGCTTGCCGCCGCATTTTTTTTACGCCGGTAAATTGTATAGCCGTATACTGCTACAATTACAAAATAGATAAAAAATACAACGTAATCTCTTATGGCAAGCGTATTCATTATTTACATTTTAAGTTTCTTTTGACCTGGTAATACTTAATTGTCCAAACAGATCATCCGCAACAGGCAGGCTGCCGTCCAGCCGAAATTTGGTACTGTCATTCCCTCGCCGGTAAGCGGATTATATGTTTCTCTCAAAGGGCGCTCGTCTAAAATGCCTTCTCCATGCTGTATTAATTTTTGCAGCATTTCTCCGGCAGTTTTTTTATAACCATATTTCCTTAATCCTTCTATGGCAAACATTGCCTGGTCAATCCACACCGGGCCACGCCAATACGCCTTCGCATCAAACCCGGGATGATCAGCCTGGAAGGTAGGGAACGGCAGATGTGTATTAAAACGGTTTGTATCCAGCATAGCAGCAATAACGTTCTTTGCCTGCTCTTTTGAAGCAACACCACTCCATAAAGGCTGCCATCCTTCGGGTCCTTGTAATAATAGAGGTTTTTTACCTGTCAAATGTATATCATAATAAAATCCGGTACCAGGATGATACATCAACGTGTTTATTTTTTCTTTCAACTGCAGCGCCTGCTCTTTATATATTGTTGCTTCCTTTTGATACCCAAGCTGGTTGGCTATTTTTTCAAGCAATATTTTTTCGAGATACAAAAAGCTATTCAGATCAACAGACTCCTGGTTAACAGACCATGCGTGACCGGAATTGTTCAACATAACTGCACTATCAAAACGTACGGCATTGTCCATGCCGCTTTCCCAGGCAGCGGCTATAAGCTCACCGTTAGTTGAACCAAATTCACACAATCCATTGCCATCATGATCGCGATTGGTATACCACCATTGATGATAGGTTACAAGTTTAGGATACATTTCTTTCAGGAACGAGGTGTTTTTTGAGCGTTTGTACACTTCCCATACTGCCCAGGTGGCAAGTGGTGGTTTGGTATTGCGATAGTTGTTACGGCTGCTGTCGGAAAAAATACAGTCCGCTACCATGCCTTCTTTATCCTGGTAATCAAACATGGAACGGATATTATTTTCTGCCAGGTTTACATCAAACAACGCACACGCGGCAGCGTGCTTCCAGCTGTCCCATGCCCAGAATCCATCAAAAAAATTATACGATGGAAAAATTCCATCATGATGTATATCGCCTGCATCCGATCGCCAATTGCTGATAAGTGTGATAAGCGATTTTATTGCAAGCCGTTGATAGGGCTCATCTTTCAACGATTCGGTTTTATGTTGCAGGATCCGGTTGATATAATTATTCCATCTTATTTTGTTTTCTTCAAATGCCTTTCCTGCGGTGGTAACAGAAGGTATTTTAAATGCAGCGGCATTATCTGTATTAAGCGTATGCACCTGGCTAATATAGCAAGTCCATGTTGCTGCAGGAGCGAGCATTACAGGAGAGGCAGCTACTGACAGGTATGAAGTATCTGTTGTAACCGTATTGAATTTTTTATCACTGATGATTACTGAGGAAAACTTTCCACCGGGGGAGGTAAGTGTAGCGGTTTCTGTTTCGGCATGCAGAGTAAATTTTTTTGCTTTGAAGCTTCCCTGTAATTGAATGCCGATGTTTTGAGTGGACCTGGAGGGATTCTTAATAACGATTTTAATTAAAGCCGTACGCTTGTTAATAAAAATCAATTGTTGATTAACAAGCAAATTTTGCTCTGCATACTGTTGCTGCAATAATCCGGGATAATAGTTGAGTGCAGGTTGCCGAAATGAGAAAGGTTTGCCATTAACGGTTAAGGATAAACGCGAAAAAGATTCAGATAATACCAAACCGGTAGCATCAAAAAGTACAGGACCTGTAAACCCGCCATACTCCGCTGCTTTACCGGGCAGTGCATAACCATGCCATGCACCCTGGTCTGAAAAAACCATGGCGTTTGTTTGAATTACATGCGTAGTAGTGAATGATTGTTGCAGGCTGAGGAGGTTTGCAAACTTTTCGCGCTGCTGTTGCGCGGGGGCTGTAAAACCTGAAACTACTAATACAGGATAAAGAATCAACCATTTTTTCATACGGGCATCAATATTTTTTCTTAACGGGTTGCTTTGAACATCCATTTACCCGAAGAGACTTTAAATTTTATGAACCGGTTATCGTTATCTTTTACCGGTGTGATTCCCTGCACGGGCAGTGATTTTCCTTTTTCCCAGATAAGTATATTATTCCATTCAATCTTACCTGCTTTTTCTTTGGGGATACCGATGATCGCAGTTGTTCCGTCGGGGACTTCTGCTGTAAGCAAAAATGTTTTTGCCTGCTGTATAAAAGATGTTTTGATGTTGCCCGCGATAGATGGCACAGTAGTTTCAGCAGTTCGAACAGTGCCAACCTGTGGTAAAACCTGGAATGTTTTGTATGCCGGCTCCACGGGAGATACGCCACAGAGATATTGGGAAAGCACGGTTAGCCCCCCGCCTGACCACGCATGGTTTACTGTTCCGCCGCCAAAGCCTTCTTTACCGATGCCCCATCCTTCAAACAAAGTGGTAAAGCCCGGATAGTTGACCATGGGGCTGAAACGTTTTTTATGGCGTGCAATCGCTTCATCCACATATCCCATCCGGAACATGGCTTCAAATACATATTTTTCCATGTAAGGGCTGGCATGTTCTTCTTTTTTAAAGATGGCTAAAAGCATAGGATATTTCTCCTTATCTGCCACACCTGATACAACTGCCAGTGCCTGTACCCTGTCATCTGTTAATCCTTTATAATCCGGTGAACGGTAAGCGCTGCCATTCCAGTATTGTTTATTAAAAGCAGTTTTGAAATCAGACAAAATAGTTTCATAAGCACGAACATCGCCCTGTTTGCCCAAAGCCGCTGCAGACAGCTGCATGCCTTTTACACCAAGGTTGTACAAAAGATTATATATAAGCACAGTATCTATCTGATCACCCCAATCGCCCCAGGTCCAGTCACCTCTTCTGAATTTCACTGTACCCATCTCATCTTTCTCCCATAAATCAAGATATTGTTTCGCTCCCGGATACAGATCTTCCAACAATTTTTTATCACCACTATTCAGGTAATAATTCCAAAGTCCATAATAACCGATACTTGTCACAGACTGGCACGGCAATTCGCTTTCCCAGTTGCCCGAAGGTACCGGTGCGTAAATAACGCCATTCTTTTTTCTCCAGTTAATCAGTTCATACAACCATTTTTTTCCCAGCGCCTGCGCAGACGGATCGAGTGCATAAAATGTTTGTCCTACTTCGTTAACAGCATCACCCGTCCAGGCGGCACGTTCTCTTTCAGGGCAATCCATATAGGTATCACGCATGGTGATGTACAAGGTTCTGCGTGCCTTCTCCCATAAAGTATTTAAAAAAGGGTCGGAGCTTTTAAAGCTGCCTGCAAAATTTGTATTATAGCCTGTTTCACGGAATTGCAGATCCAGCACCTTAACTCCTTTTGGAATGAAATAATATACTTTGTGACCATTCATCCAGCCCAGACTTTCATATTCCTGCACGCCTTTTTTGGTAATATATTCTGCACGCACATTGGTTTCAGGACCATAGAACAAATAATTATCCGTAGCCATCATAATTTTCTGTCCCTCTTCCGCTTCAATTTTAAGGTAAGGCGTTAACTGGGTATTATAGAAGAGATCACATACGATAGTATCACCGGAACTCGTAAACGGAAAACTTTTTGCGTTTGCATATGCCTTCAGCCCGAAATTTTTCCATTGTGGGGTAGGGCGGAGATGTAGTTGATTCCAGGGTTGATCGCCCGCTACGCCCAGTTCCATAGCATTTGGCATCCACTTATCATCGTAAGCCGGTTGCTGCCATGCACCGGGATCTTTCCTGGCATCATACAACAAGCTCGATTCCGGTAGCCGGAAGTTGGGGTAGGGCTCACCGGCAGTTTGGTATGCCCGGGCTATGGCTGCCTTCCAGGATTTATCACTGAGTATATTCAATTCTTCTGACTGGCAATCAAATATCAAACCCGCGCGACCACTGCTTTTATGAGAGAACCCATCTTTCCCAAAATACCATAGCAATACTGCTATCGTATTGGAGCCGGATTTAAGATAAGGAGCGAGATCAACTTCATCATAATAGGTGTCGGTAGGATTAGGTCCACGTTTTAGTCCACCTTCAAATACCACCAGCTTACCGTTTATCCACAACCAGTATTTACTATCCACTGCAATTTTTGCCAGTGCAGCGGCGGGCTTTTTTTGCAGGTCAATTTGCTTTCGATACATGAGCCAGGTATTGGTAACACTTTGATTTTCCATAGTGGAAATCCATTTTGCTTTCCATTGCTGACTGCAAACCCGCCCGCTGATTGCTATGACAATCAGCGCAAGTGTAATTCGTATCAACCTCATTTGATAAGCTGCTTATTTTTTCGAGTCAATATTAAAAATTACCTGTTTTGAGTACCCTGTTTTTTCAGCAACCTCCGGCGACATTAAATGATAAATCGGCGTAAGGGTAAGCGATTTATCTTTTGAAACCCATTGTTGTTCGCCTGTTCTGCTAAAGCGGGGCTTGTTTTGTAAGCTGATCTCTGTTGCGCCGGCTCTGCCTAATAATAGCGGACCATATATAAACCGGTATGTATCTGCAGTATGCCCGCCGGCATATTTTTTTACCAATGGTATAGCTTCTGCTTCCATATCAAATTGATATTGTATAGACATGCCTTTTGTCAGCGTTGTATGTATTACTGCAAACTGATGTTGCGTGGTATGTTTTGCTTTTTTACCATTAATCAGCAGTTTCACATTTTTTGCCCATGACGGTATGAAAACAGCGAAGTTAGTAGCGGCATTCATATCTGATTCCTTTACATCAAATGTAATATTACCATCAAAAGGATAACCGGTCGTTTGCTGTATCACCGCATGGTGATCCCCTATAGTAAAAGTGACTGTATTATTACTGAAGAAAGGAATATACAATGTGTTGTTAGCTGTGAAATAATTGTACTGAATGGCTTTTGCCAAACCCTCTCCACCGCGCATGGTGCAACACCAATAGGCTTCATCAGCTTTTACCGATAGCAGGTGTACATCACTGTTGGTGCAATTGTCGAGCCCAAAACCGCCATTACTCCTTTGTGTATGCGACAAAGCGTTAAAATAAATATGATGCGCATCTTCGAGGTAGGATGGTGTTTGTGTATACATCCATAATTGATTTGCTATCATGTAAGCATCTACGATAGCGCAGGGCTCTGTCCACTCGGGTCTGCCGAACCAGTTGTAGTTCTCATAATTTTCCGTCATTGCCTGATTACGATACAACAAGTACCTGGATGCTGCCTGTTCCAACAATGTTTTATCGCCTGTTATGGCATAGTACCGCAGCAACGCCCTGATGCCGGTAAGGGTAGCATGCGTTTGTGCGCTGATGCCAACGAGGTCTACTTCCAGGAACCGCGCAACCATTTCATCAATCAGTTCTTTTAATGCAGGGGAAGGCACTACTTCATAAGCCTGGATAACCCCATCCATAAAAATAAAATCACAGCCGATATCTGACGACAATTTCCACCGCCCGATAGCAGACTGGGTTGTTCCAATGGCCGCCCCGGTTTCCTTATTTCTTTCATCAGGGTTGATAGGATAAATTTTATGGTAACCTTTTGTGGGCAATGCCAGGTTGTTAATAATATTAGAGATGTATGTTTTAACTGCAGGGTCTTTTTTCCAATTATAATACTCACATAGGGCCCTAAGGAGCCAGCCATGACCAGACAACTGCTGCTCCGGAATAGAATCCTGCATAATTGGCCCGAGATATCCCTTCGCGTTCACTTTTTGAGGAATAAGACTGATCAGTTCTTCGAGATATTTAGGTGTACGGTGTGTGGCTCTGGCCTGTAAGGTTAAAGCGAGAATAATCCGGCCTTCATAATCGCCAGGCCAATCGGCGGAAATTGTTTGGTGTTTTTCGGGAAAAACTTTTTCCGGCGTATATATATCTGTTTCTAAACGGTCGAAGTTTCTCAAAGCGCGGGTCCGCATTTCACCGCCAATCTCCATATACTCCCATGTCAACGGCTTTATTTGTTGCGCATATCCTTCCAGACAAAACCAGCAAAATGCTATTACAATAATTCTTTTCATACCCATAAATTAAATCACATCTCTAAAAACCGGCTTTTAATCCTATTTCTATATTCCCATTTGTGTATGTACGCACTACTGGTGGTTCGCTTGAGTACATACACTGTACAGACAAATGTGGCAATATTGCAATAGTTAATCCGGCTGTTACGGATGAACTTGTGTGGTAAACTCCTTCCAGCCCGAACCGGTATTGCGCAAAATAAAACCTTGCGCCCAAATCTGTTATACCTTTCTCATCTTTTACAAGCCGGTAACCGGCCAGCGGCGTTAAAGTAGTACCGGGAAGGCCTGATATATCAATCATATAACTAACAGTGGTGTATAGCTGCATCTGCCCGGATAAATCTTCCCTGTTTTTGTTGAATGCAGTAGTAAAATCCGGAACAACTACCTGGACCGTTAAGTGGTTATCGGTATAGGCTAACCCAAGGTCGCCATCATAAGACACTTTACGTCCGTTGAATTGCTGTATCATCGGATCATCGCTGTCTCCCTCCACGTCTTTTGAGCGGATGCGGGTTCCATATCCACCGTATGCAATACCAAAATGTAAGGTTTCTCCTGCATCGCCCAATGGTTGGCTGTAACTTATGCTTGCCCTTGCACCCACGGTATTAAACAGTCCATAACAATTGTTGCCGGCCTGCACACCAACCCTAAATCCTTTTAGCTGGTAAGTAGCTGATAGTGCCTGAGCATTTGGTGCCCCATCTCCACCGGAAATTTGCTGCTGATGTACAACATATACTGTAATGCCGCTATCCTTACCGGCCATAGCAGGGTTTGCCAGGTAAGGATGTTGAAAATACATGGAACCGAACGAAGGACGATTTTGAGCTGAAACCGTTGCGGTAACTATCAGGCAGCCAAAAAATAATATGATAGGTTTCATCGTAATCAGTTAAAGAGATTTACTTATAGGTCTGTTAGCGAATGATAGAAAGATATCCCTTCTCAGATTTTCCGTTACCAAAATCAATAACATATAAATAGCTGCCCCGGGGAGCTGGCTTACCATGTGAAGTGCCGCCCCAGTAGTTTCCGTTCCAGTCGTTTTTATATCCCTTCCTCTGGTAGACAAGACGCCCGCTTTTATCAAAAATTTTTACTGTATTATCAGGGTACTGCTCTATATCTTTCACTATCCAAAAATCATTTTTACCATCGCCATTGGGTGTAAGAATATTACCGGCTACTGCTATTTTTTGTTGAGAAACATCGGCATTGCCCGGAACTATTTTGCCTACCACATCCTGGTTATCATCAATAACCTTTCCATTAAAACTTTTAATGAAACCCTGAGGTACCAGCAGTACAGGCGCCTTATGCGGTTTAGCTGTACCATATTTTACCAACGCTGTATCTTTCACCTGGTAAATGTCATTGCTTTGGCTTTCCTGCAGGTAACTATCGCGAAACAGCTCATTGTACATATACAACCGGTTATACTGTTTGGTCATGATCCAGTAAAAATCATCCATCCTCTCACCATAATAATCCGTCCAAACACTCAGTATATCCGGTTTTGCAGCAGCTATTTCCGGGTTGAGATAAGAAGGTTCCACACTGGTATGCTCCCAGGTTTCATTATAACTGTTTAACCACACACTTTTTGGATTGTACTGCAATACACGCAGCCATTGATTGCGATACAATTCTCCTCTTTCTCTTGCAGCTGACACACCTCCATTCCAGAACCCGGGGCTTACATCCATTACATCCTCACCGGCGGGGTTATCATTTTTACCCAATATGGGCCATCCATAGGCGTTAGCATATACAGGCTGATCTTTGATTTCATTAAACATCCAGCCTATGGTAAACTTTTGAAAAAACGGCATCTGGCTGGCATACTGTATAACGCCATCCCGGTTGACAGGATACTCTACAAAATGTATTAACAATGGCTTCCCGTTTGTTTGATAATAAGCATCACTATATGGCTGATAGAATTCATCCCAGGTACGTTTAGATTCTTCCTCCACCCGTTCAGAAGCCTGTTGTGCTGCCATGCCCCTGCTGCTGCCCATTGAAATGCAGAAATACATTTTATGTTTATTGCCGTTCAGGTTATTATTCCAATGTACAATTCTTTCAACCAGTTTTTTAGCGCGGTCATCTACCCATGCATTAGCACCGTTGGTAATATCCAGCATAATATAGGTAAAGCCGGCGTCGTGGATCATTTTGATCTGTTCATCATTCACTGCCGGGTCTGCGGCATCGTAGGTTGCCTGGTGACCTGGTAGCTGCGGTGTATAGGGATTGCCCCATCCATCCCATGTATCCGTTTCATAAGCGGATACAGTTTTGTTTTTTTCGGGATTTTCTAAAATAAGCCAGTCTCCGGCAGAAATAGCACAAGCGCCGGCTGCTATACCGGATACCGTACCTATCAGCTTACCCTGTGGCGCAGGGCGGTTGCTCCTTGAAATCATAGTAGCCGGTCTGTTGGCTGCTACCCAGCGGTGATTATAATTAGCATCAAAAGACGAGCCGGTAGAATAACACACCCACCAGTCTGCATCTTTATAATATGCGATATCTGTTTTGCCATCCCGGTCTATATCATACACCAATGCGTTTTCACAAGCCACGCCAAACCCTGTTTTCCAGGTGCCGGATTCCACCAATTGTGTACCATTTGAGAGTGCTACTTTCCAGTTGCCGGTATTTTTTTCCATGATAATTGCATCTGCCTTACCATCTCCATTTACGTCTGATAAAAAATGTTCATCGTAAGTATTTCCAAAGCCTGAAATCCATGGTGAAAACCCGCCGAAGCTGCCTGCACCATCGGACAAACCGATATACCAATAACCATCAAGACCCGTATGAAAATAAATAACCGCATCATCCTTGCCATCACCATTTACATCTGCCAGGAACTGCTTTGTTGATCCGACGCCGTTACCGGAGGACCATTGCGTGGGACTACTAAATGCATTACCGGTGGATAAAGCCACATGCCAGTTGCCGGTAGTGGGATCGAAAAATACAGCATCCTGTTTTTTATCGCCATCCACATCACCCATCAACGGTTTTAATTGATCTGTTGCTGTGCCTGTAGACTGATATGCCAGCATTTCAACGGGTATTCCAAAGTGTATACCGTCAGAAAGAGCGACCTGCCACCTGCCTGCATTTGTGTAAGCAACCGCATCATCTTTCCCATCGCCATTTACATCTTTCAGAAAATAGCTTTGGGCATTAGCGCCAAAAGCTGTTATTCTTTTATAAGGCGCTGTTTTGGCAAATATTGTTGTATAAAATATGCCTGCATTACGTTGAGCAAAAGCACCCGTTAAAGCCAACAGGTAAGCGCCGGGCAGTACAATTAAAAATTTCATTTTTTTACAATACGGCATGCTGATCGTTTTTGTTCGGGTTAAAATCTTTCTGACGGTTTTAGATCTTACCTAATCCCACAATCCTTTATAGTGGTATAGTCTGAATTTATCCAATCTGAAATACTGTTGATCTTCCATAAAATAGGCCACCACGCCAATGGTTATACGCTGAGGCTCTGCCAGGAAAAATTCAATTTTGGGATTGGTAAAAGGTGCTGCGCCGAGTACCTGATCTGCATTAGCAATATCAGGCAGTGAAGAACCGACGGCGGCCATTATGAATGCCTGTTCTTTTACTGAAAAATCCAGGAACGCGGCAGTCATTTCGTACTTGCCGGAGGGTAGATCAAAGCTCTGGTATATTTTACCATTAAGAATCTGTGGTGAGCTGTAGCGTTCCATCGACATAAACCCTCCATTCCCATAATTATCAAACCCTCCCAATGTACCATTTTCGTAGTTTTTTACTTCGTCTGAAGTCGTCCAGTCAGCCAAAACACCCCTGCGGGTTCCGTCATATATTGATGCTATAAAAGGATGCCCTGAATTTTTGATATAGGTATCCGTAACTTCTACCTTAGTGCCCAGCATTACAGCATCTACATCCAGAATGATATTCAAAGCTGATAGCTTTTCGTTGAGCTGAAACTGCGAAGGATTGGAAATGCGAACCGTCAGCACTAATTGCTTACCCAGGTAGGCATTCAGTTTATTGGCATCAAAGAGCACATCAAAGCCATTGTGTTCTTTTCCGGCAGTATATGTAGCGGGCAGTTCATATACATCTGCCGGCGCCACTATTGCTTTGCCTGCGCTCACCAGCCCGTCATCAATAATTTTTTGGGCGGCTGCATTGTCAGCGGCAACATCCACAGAAAAACCGCTTTCTCCCTGCAAGCCTGAGCGCGACATATACACAGGGATATGCAGTTTTTTTGCTTCTTTATCGGCCATATAATTTGCAGGAATGCCCGGCACTGCATAGAGATTGTTGATAGCTGCAGTGAGATAAATATTCGCCGTGCCATCAGGAGAATCAATCATTTTTTTACACGCACTCATGCTTATGACGATAAATAAAGCCAATGTGCGGAGCCAATATTTTTTATGAAACATATACATTGAATTAATCTTTGAAAAATGAATAGGGATTAGTAACCTGGGTTTTGACCATTCGACCAGTTATCCGGTCCGCCATTCTGGCTTTTGATTTCAGGATTAGCATCTATCCATCCCTGGTAAATGGGGAATAAATAATTGCGTTGTAAAAATTCCTGGGTATGTACAACTGACCTTGTATTATATACCCACTGACCCGATTGCTGGGTGATTTCAACACCATATTTAGGTTGATTGAGTACGACTTCAGCAGTTTTCCAGCGAATCAAATCCCACCATCTTTTATTTTCAAAAGCAAGTTCTACGCGGCGCTCCCTGCGTACTATTTCGCGAAGTTCATTTTGACTGAGACTACGGTGATATGTATCCTCAAGAGTTGGTAATCCGCTGCGTGTTCTGATTTTATCAATAGCTCCTGTTACTGTATTATCAATATTACCGGCTTCTATACTTGCCTCTGCGTAATTCAGCAACACTTCTGCATACCTGAAGAAATTGTAATTGGCTCCATCCTTACCAAGATTGCCAATAAGTGAAGCGTCGATACCTTTGCGCCTGAAGTACCCGGTATTATTTTCTGCACCCGGGTTTAGAGCGAATTGCTCCCCGGCCTTCATGTGATAAGTTTGTCCGGCAAAGTCTGTTCCGTCGAAGATGATTGACTGGTAAAAACGCGATTCTCTACCCTCGTACGGGTGAGCAGGATCATAGCCGGACGCTGCATCTGTAATGGGCAATCCATTAGCCATTACATAATCATCTACCAGGTTTTGCGTGGGTTGCATAGCTCCCCAGCCGTTGAAATTCCCTTTAGGTCCGTAATAGTTATTACGATAAGAGCTCCGTGAACCTGCATCGTGCTGGTAAGAGAAAATGCTTTCTTTGTTGTTGTTATTGCCTACCATGAACTGGTCGTTATAATTGGCAAACAAATCATAAGGATTACCATTGCCTAATTCGTCAATCAGTTGTTTATTGGTAGCGGCTGCTTCTTCGTATTTATGTGCAAACAACTCTACCCATCCCTTTAATGCCAGGGCTGCTGCTTTACCTGCGCGGCCTTCATCAACACTGCCTTTGGTATTGTTTGCAGGAAGTTTGCCGGCAATATCTGCCAGCTCAGACTGTATAAAAGCAAAGGTTTCTTCCGAGGTATTACGGGGTTGAAATATGGCGTCCCCCTGCTCAGATTGATTGAGCGATCTTGTAACAATAGGTACGCCACCATAGGCCATCCACATTTTATGATACAGGAACGCACGCAAAAACCTTGCTTCGGCTATACGTTGGGTTTTCCATTCGTCAGAAAAATTAGAAGCGTTCTTTTCCACCTGTTCTATAAATACATTACACCTCCTGATGCGGTTGTAAGTATGGTTATACATGAAAGGCATAGCAGGATAATCATGATTATAGAGCCCGGGGTTTAATGAAGCTGCACTATAGCTTTTTGACACCCCCAATACCCACGACATCGCCCAATGAAAACTGCAGACAGCATTATCAGACCAGTTTTCAAATGCATCATAGTTATAACTCTTTGCATCTTCATCAGGTAACGAACCGTAGATATCATTGAGGAATAGATCGGCGCCCGACTGATCGGAAAAAACGGTTTCAGAAGATAACTGGTCGCGGGGCGTCACATCCAAAAAATCTTTTTTACAGGAAGTTAATGCGGCAACCAAAAAGAGAACGAATAAAGAATAGTTCTTAAATATTTTATGTAAGCTTATCATATGTGCTTGCTTTAAAATGCTAGAATGTAAGGTTTAAACCAAAGCTGAATACTTGCTGATGCGGGTAATACCATCCACGGGCGTTATTATCGCCTCCGCCGCCTTGTCCCATTTCGGGATCTACGAATTGCTTGATCTTGCTCCATGTATAAACGTTTTGCCCCGAAACATAAATTCTTACAGCCTGCATTTTTATATGTGCTAATGCTGCTTCAGGAAAATTATATCCGAGCTCAATATTTTTGATACGCAGGTATGAGCCATCAAACAACCACCATGATGAAGTCTGCTGGTTATTGCTGTTACCGCCCTGTCCGTATAAGCGGGGATAACGTGCCCCGGTATTGTCTGGTGTCCAGAAATCATCTGCAACAACCTGGGTAGCGCTCGCACCTACAAAGAATGGCCAAACCAGCTCTTTCTGTATCTGTACATTAGATTGTGCCGAACCCTGTAGCAAAATATTCAGGTCGAAGTTTTTATAAGATACCCTCGGATTAATACCATAAATAACCTGTGGCAAAATCGGGAAACCTATATATGTTTCATCGCTTGCATCAACTTTACCGTCACCATTGATATCAGCATACATAATATCGCCCGGCGCTACAGCTCCGAATGTAGGCGTAGGAAATCCTTTCAATTGCCCGTTCTCATCAAAGTCTGATGACTGGTAAAGGCGAAGCGCTTTCAGTCCAAAAGTGGAGTATAATGCGCGCCCTGTACGTGAACGGTTGGGATCATTGAGCGTAACAGGATTTTCATACGTTTGGATGAGTTTATTTTTGGCATACGTAAAATTAGCGGTGAGGCCTACACGAAGATCTTGAGATATGGCTTTATTAATGCTGACAGATAAATCTACTCCCTTATTATTCATTATACCTGCATTTACCTGCGATAGTCCTATCCCATATTCTGTAGGTACTACTGAATTGGGCGACACCAGCATATTATTTCTCTTTTCATAGAAATAATCTGCTTCAAAGCTGATCAGGTTATCAAATAATGAACCTTCCAGGCCTATATTGGTTTTTCTGGCACGCTCCCAGGTGATATTGGGATTAGGTTCTGCGCGTTCATTCACACCCTGTACAATACTGCTGCCCCAGTTATATGCATTTCCGTACAAAGACATAGCACTGGAATACTGGAACGGTCCTCCTGCAAGATTACCAGACTCACCATACGAACCTCTTAATTTCAAATTAGAAATCCAGGAGATATTATCCCTGATAAACTTCTCTTCAGAAAGACGCCAGCCCAATGAAAATGCCGGGAAGAAACCAAAGCGTTTACCTGGCGCGAAATAATAGTGCCCGTCATAACGACCGGAAGCTTCTGCAAAGTATTTATCATCGTACGCATAAGTTGCCCGGTATACGTACCCTACCTGTCGGGTTTGGCTGGATGTTCCACCTGTTCCCCAGTCCTCCTTATCAGAGCTGCCTAAATCAATTTCAGGAATCCTGAATTCAAAATTTCCTCTTGAAGCGGCTACATAATCCCACTGGGTTTTGCGCGCTTCAATTACACCGAGTAATGAAACATCGCTTTTACCAAAACTATTGTGGTAGTTTAAAATACCCTGGTAAGTAAACTCCTTCCAGCGTTGGTTTTGTGATAACAGGGAAGGCTTTCCCGCTACCGTTACTTCAGTATAGGTATAAGGATCGGTAGTAGTATTGATGGAATAAGAAGAAGGAGCCGGCTCATTCCAGTTCTTATCATATAGGGTAGTAGGGTCATAACTGAAAACGCCTTTTATATTTAATCCTTTTATAAAAGGCAGGTCCTGCTGAACCGACAGCTGGCTCATGATCCTGGTTTGATCACTGTTTCTGTTGCCGGTTGTAATTGTAGGCAATATTCGCTTACCATTGTTGTATGCCTCAAGGCCATTAGAGTACCTGATCGGGTTGATGGGCCACCATGCCTGTGCTGTAGCAAAAGTAGCGTTGGGATCAGTGGAAGGTCGTTGTATGACCTCGTTAAAAGAATTGATAGACACACTAACCGTAGTAGTTTTGGTTGCCTTGATATCAATGTTAGATACCAGGTTGTAACGGCTCCTGTCGGTAGAGGGCCACAACCCCTGCTGGTATAAATACCCGAGCCCCACATAATATTTTACATAATCAGATCCTCCTGATAAAGAAATATTATGCCCGGTGATTGGTGTGTTCTTATTACGGATTGTATTCATCACGTCTGTATTGGCATATTTGTCATAATCAGCATCAGGCGCACCTTCCACTGATTTTTTATATCCTTCCAGTTGTTCATCTGTAAATACAGGCGATTGCCCCGCATTTATATCTGCCAGGTTTCTAAGCCTTACATAATCGTATGCATTTACCATATCAACCAGCGTGGTAGGGTTTTGAAATCCAACATACCCGCTATAGTTAAATACAGGCTTACCGGTTTTTCCTTTACGTGTGGTTACAAGTATTACGCCGTTTGCGCCCGCCATACCATAAGGTGCAACAGCCGCTGCATCTTTTAATACGGTAAAAGATTCAATGGTATTGGGATCGAGGCTGGTAAAACTTCTTGGCACACCATCCACTACTACCAATGGACCATTGCTGCCTGTAGTAGCAACACCCCTGATATGGATTTCAGCACCGTCTTTTCCAGGCTCGCCACTTCCCTGTGCTGCAATCACACCAGCTAACCGGCCGTTAAGCGTGTTGCTGATATTAGCACTCGGTGCATTTTTTATATCTGCTACTTTTAGTGTAGACACAGATGAAGTAGTGGACGTTTTTTTCTGTGTACCATAAGCCACTACTACCACATCACCGAGCGCTGTGGCTACCGGCTGTAATGCAATATTTAAGTTTGTTCTGCCTTCTAATTTTACTTCCGCGGTTTGAAAGCCCACAAAAGAAACTTCGAGGGTAGCATTGGCAGCGCCGATTGTAATAGAGAACAAACCATTTTCACCGGATGTGGTTCCGGTACCCGTTCCTTTTACCAGGATATTTGCTCCCACGATGGGTTGTGATTTATCATCCAGAATTTTACCTGACACAGTAATTCTGTTCTGTGCAAAAATGGATGAGGAGAGTAAGAATAACATGGGAACAAAAAGTACACGGCAGTGAAGTACAATGGGAATAAACTTCTCATGCATAGAGAACTTAACTCTTGTTAAAACATTCATATATGTGCAATGTTAGTGTGGATAAAAAACAGGCATCTTTAGTCTGTCAAAAACACGCCTTTTGATTCAGACCAAAACTAACACGACAGTTTATCTCTAAAAAACACATGCTTTGCCAAAACTTATACAATATTTACAAGCGCCCTTACAAGATTGATTTGTCTGTAACATGATCTGAAAAAATAATGTTATTGCCGGGAGTAGTTATAAATATATCACGGTTGGTGTGTTGGCGGCAGAAAGGAAGATAAAAATGTATTTCCAATTATGTGAGCGGCCTGCTGTAGCTGTGTAAGGCGTCCCCGCCTCACACGCTTCTATTGTTACCTCCGGCGATTTTTTACTAAACGGGTATGATGAACGATAGTCGCCGGAGGCGACAGAAGAGGAATGCCTGGCGAAGACACCACACATAACAAACTATTCCGGCACAATATATAGTAAGCGCGTTGACGAAGGAGCAAGCTCTATATCAAAAGTGTCAACAGATTTTGCCAGCACTGCGCCAGATAACGGATCAGTGACTGTTGCTTTAAAGGGAAATTTAATATTTTTTTTGCCACCTTTTGCACTGTGCAATGTCAGCCACCTGCGGCCGATATACAGCACATCATCTGATGATATATATATATGTACACCCGCTTTTTTATATAGGAGGCGCAGTTCAGCCGCTTTCCAGCTAAGTTTTCCGGCATATTTTTCTGATGTATCTGTTGAGCCTGATATTTCAGTGTCAACAGTGGTTGTGGATACAATCGTTTTACCAAGCAGCTTTGCAGTCTCGGCAAAATGTTGCAGTTTCTTCTGCGTTATATCAACACCCATCAGCCAGATTATTTTATACCGCGACAGGTCTATGCTACTGATATCCGTTTGTAAAAAAAGATCATAGGGTGCGCCGGTTTTTCCCAATGCATACCTGTTTGATAAAATAGCATTACTGAGTTTACCGAGGCTCTTATCCCTGAAACATAATTCTTCATCCACTACCACGGCTACTTCCGGTAACATTTTTGTTTCTGGGTGAGAGGGATATACTGAAAAAAAATGCTGTCCGGATCTAAAAACCGTTAGTAAGCGAGGATCGCTGAACCAACCACCCCACATATCAAACCACCAGCCGCCATAACCCTGCGATAACATCCGCCCAAGATTTTTCCAAAGAAAGGATTCGGACACATCCATAGAAGAAGGACCCTTCCATACACCTGCATCATAATAATTTCCCGGCGGGTTAATATGTGGCGCCTGGTTTTTTAATAAAGTAGTGATGGAGGTACGGGTATCATTTTCACATAGCCATAGCTTACCATGCATTTGAACGGATTGTATAGCAACCATCGCAGGCCAGTCTTCTCCTGCCACGCGGTTATAATCGTTGGGGCTGGAGATATAATCCAGATCGGGACAGCGAAGCAGGCGCGATAATGCGCCATGACCTTTTCTTGGCTCACCAATAAAATAATGATAACCGTAAAATGCACCTGTGAGTAATTTCCTGTTGCTTGCCTGTTTTACTACCGCGCAGAAATAGGCGATATCATCGGCAAGCGTTTCCGCATGGAACCGGTAAGTATCTATCGTATACTGATCGTTTTGCGGATCCAGCCATTGATCTTCCCTATCTTGTCCACTGATGTCTGCCGGCAAAGCGGTACCGAATTTTATTTTTGGCTGATGCCAGGCAGCCCGTAATTTGTTGTGGTCGCGCTGATATTTTTCTTTCAGCCATTGCCTGAATTTTCTTTTCCTTGCCGGGTTTTCATCATAAAAATATTCATCGTAATGATACACCCATTCTTCTGTGCCACCTGCTGCAATGTGTATACCAATTAATGATTTGGCATAGGCGGAATTTTGAAGCCATTGTATAACCGCAATAAGCGCTTTGGCCGTATGCTGTCGCCAGCCATCTGAGAAAAAACTTTGCCGGTACGTTGTTCCATCGGGCAGCTTGCATGCAAAGCGGCTATATTTTTTCTCCCACCAGGCTGGAGGATCAAGATGCAGGCGTATTATAAGTTTGGCATTTGCATCTGCTGCCAGCACTTTTTTAAAATCTTCTTCAATACTGGAAAAATCATATTTGTTTTCTCCTACCCATATAGATTTGCGGAATGGACCAATACCCGAATGCGTGTTAATGCCCCTGTCACCAAGATAAGAAGGTATAGTGTACAGGTGAATGCCGGTTGCTGCAATTTCTTTATAATATTTTATTTCGCCCAGGTAAGAAGTATAGGCGAAGGGCGGATAAAGCTGATCATCAACAAATAATGCGGGAACGCCTTCGTATGTGCGTACGATGGCATTGCTGAACGCCTGGGAAAATATTACGGAAATATGCAGTGATATGGCAAGCAGGATCGAAAAAACAAAACGCATTAATATCATTATTTACTTTGTTGTGATCGTATATCTCGACCATATTTCCACTAATGCCTTATCACAATGAAATCAACAAATGGTTGCTTCAAATATAATCATCAGACCATCAATTCACTGACACGGGCTTTGCCGGAAAATATACAATATTTACAGTGTAGGTTTACACCAAATGTCTCCATTTTCCGGGAATAATGTTACCGAAGGCTTTTTTATAGGCAGCCCACGGAGAAAATGGAACTATAACGAGACTGCAACATAAATAAACTAAAAAGCCGCGAAACCAATATAATATTGATCTGCGGCTCTTACAAGTAGCCGGGTCGAAAAAATTAGCTAAAAAGCAATAAATCACCGGAGGGAGGTTACAGTGGGTTTTGGGGTGTTTCACGGAATGAGGTGCTGCGGTTGGAAAGTGCTTTTTTAGAAACTTAAACCAACGTTGTAAGTAAAATGAGTGCAAAAATAGTTGCAAAAGAGTAGAATGGAATTATTTTACTGATCGCAAAACGTATTACTGTTTGGGTGAATAACTATTGCAGAACTCACAAAGAAATATTTGCTGGGACTTTCCTTGCCCGGCAGCATTTTTGCTGCAAAAATCATTCATGAGTTTTTTCAGGGAAAAACTGGCTTTGCCAGACAACGGGAAAAAACTATTGCTGCATTCCTGCTGCGCACCTTGCTCGGGAGAAGTAATGGAAGCGATTATAGCGTCGGGAATCGAGTTTACGATATACTTCTACAATCCGAACATTCATCCACGGAAAGAATACGATTTGCGCAAGGAAGAAAACATTCGTTTTGCAGAAAAACACAAAATCCCTTTTGTGGATGCCGACTATGATGCGGACAACTGGTTTGAAAGGGCCAAAGGAATGGAATGGGAACCGGAACGAGGCATACGCTGCACGATGTGTTTTGACATGCGCTTTGAACGAACAGCGCTCTATGCGTTTGAAAACGGCTTTGATGTGATTTCCAGCTCGCTTGGCATTTCCCGCTGGAAAAATATGGAACAGATCAATGATTGCGGCATCCGTGCTGCGGGTCATTACGAAGGGATTATCTACTGGACCTACAACTGGCGTAAAAAGGGTGGTTCTTCACGAATGCTGGAGATCAGTAAGCAGGAGCAATTTTACATGCAGGAATATTGCGGCTGTGCTTATTCGTTAAGAGATACCAAATAAATGGAGAATGGAAAATGGAAGAGATAAAATAAAACTTGGAGAAAAGTTCTACGGTACCTCTTCCGAAGATAAGTCCGATTAGCTATGCGCTTATCCCTCGCAGCTTTTGCAGGTCACCAGGCTGGTTACCATTTCTTTTGACACACTCTGGCTACGTTGGTAATACAAGGTCTTAATACCCAGCTTCCAGGCTTCTATCAATAATTTGTTTACGTCTTTTACCGGTAGTTCGGCAGGTATATTCAGGTTAAGACTTTGCGACTGGTCTACATATTTCTGACGGATGGAAGCCTGCTGGATAATTTCCAACTGGCTGATCTCCTTAAATGTTTTGAACACCTCTTTTTCTTCTGCAGTGAGCTGTTTTAAATGTTGCACACTTCCATGTTGCAGCATGATGCTCCGCCAGGTATCTTCATTGTCCATTCCTTTTTGGATCAGTAATTCCCTGAGATATTTGTTCTTACGAATGAAGTTGCCCTTGGACAGCCCGGCCTTAAAATAGTTACTGCTGAAAGGCTCAATGCCAGGAGAGGTTTGCCCGAGTATAGCCGAGGAAGAAGTAGTGGGGGCGATAGCTAACAGGGTGGTGTTTCTTCTGCCATAACCTTTCAATAGCTCAGGCTCACCGTAGATCCATGCCAGGTCTTTACTGGCTTTACTGGCTTTTTCCTGGATATCACTGAATATGGAAGTGGTGAGTTGTTTGGCCTGCATTCCTTCAAAGGGGATCATGTTTTTCTGAAGATAAGAATGCCATCCCAGTACACCCAACCCCAATGCACGGTGCCTTTTGGCAAAGCTGTTAGCAGATTTCAGGTAATGATTGCCTTCTGTCTTCGCAATAAATTCCTGTAACACGGCATCCAGGAAAAAGATAGCCAGTTTAACCGCATTCGTATCTTTCCATTCATCATATAATTCGAGGTTCATGGATGACAGGCAGCAAATGAACGACTCATCTTCAGTAGAAGGCAACATGATTTCCGAGCACAGGTTGCTGGCATTGATCGTAAGATTCATGTCCTTGTATACCTGTGGCTTATTCCTGTTCACATTGTCGGTAAAGAAAATATAAGGCAGCCCTTTCTGTTGACGGCTTTCCAATACTTTGGCCCATATTTTCCGTTTATTGATATCTCCGTCAATCATGTCCTGCATCCAGTAGTCGGGTACGCATACGCCATAAAAAAGGTTTTGTATAGGATGTCCTATATCCTTGATCGAAAGAAATTCTTCAATATCCGGATGATCAATATCCAGGTAAGCGGCAAACGCACCGCGGCGTACGCCACCCTGCGAAATGGTATCCATCACTGTATCAAATAAGCGCATAAAGCTTACGGCTCCGCTGCTTTTACCATTGTCTGTTACGGCGCTTCCCCTTTCTCTCATTGCGCCGAAATAAGCCGAAGTGCCGCCACCCAGCTTTGTCTGCATGATCACTTCGCCCAGCTTATGGGTAATACCTTCTATATCGTCAGGTACATGTACGTTAAAGCAGGAGATCGGTAAGCCTCTTTCGGTGCCCATATTTGCCCAGACCGGGGAGCTCAGGCTCATCCAGCCACGTTCCACCATTTCTTTGAAGGCTTCCTTCAGTTCCGGTTTGTACAATCGTTGAGCGGCGGCGGAACATATTCTTTCTATGGCGCCTTCCACTGTTTCGCCTTTTAGCAGGTATCCCCTGTTGAGCATCTGCTCGCTTTCCTCATTTTTCCACCATAATTTTTCCTGTTCGCATTTAGTGTCAAAAAGTTGCTCCGGAGTTGCAGATACATGAGTGAATAATGTTGTCATTGATGTTGCATTTTATAGGTAAAGGATGGTTTTGAGTTGACTTAAAACAAATCGTGTTCAGAGATACTCTTGTCAAACTTGGTATACTCCACGGGACGTTTTGCAAAAAAATCATCCAGACTGTTTGAAAATACCTCTTCTTCAAACCAGGTCATGGGCGCTATTTCTTTTGCGCTGACGTTGAAAACAGGAGCTATACCAATTTGCTTCAGGCTGTCATCCGCCCTGTACTTCATGAAATTGCTGAGATTTTGTTTACTGATAATATCAATTTCGCCTGCACTGAAGATCCAGTCCAGCATGCTGCTTTCTGTGGCAATAGATTGTTCTACCACCGAACGGACCCGCTCAATGGTTTCAGATGTAAATATTTCAGGATATTCTTCTTTCAACCTGTTGACTAAGAAAATGCCGGCATTGGCATGTATCTGTTCATCTACCGAGGTCCAGGCAATGATATTGCTTACATTTTTCATAAAGCCCTTAAACCTGGTAAAGGCGAGAATGATTGCAAACTGGCTGAACAGGCTTACGTTTTCAATCAGGAGGCTGAATAAAATAAGTGAAACGGCATATTCCTTTTTGTCCTCAGATCTTGCATGCTGTAAAGCGGAAGACAGATATTCTATGCGCTGTTTAATGACGGGCACTTCAACCAGCTTTTCAAACTGGTTATTATACCCCAGCACTTCAAGCAGGCGCGAATAAGCTTCCGAATGCCTGAATTCGCATTCTGCAAAAGTGGCGCCTAACCCATTCAGCTCGGGCTTAGGGAAATGATGATATAAATTACCCCAAAATGATTTAACCGCAACTTCTACCTGCGCAATAGCCAGCAGGCTGTTTTTTACCGCATTCTGCTCAGCTTCGCTCAGGTGGGCATGAAAGTCCTGCGTATCGGCGGTAAAGTCAACCTCGGAGTGCACCCAAAAAGACTTATTAATGGCCTCTGAGAATTTGAGGATCTCAGGGTATTCAAATGGCTTATACTGAATTCTTTTATCAAATAGTCCCATGGTAGATTTAATTTTTACAAGGCAAAAATCTTCAGCTTCACCCTAAGGGAAGAATAAACACTCATTATTTAATTAGGAAGACTTTGATCCCGGTAGAGATAAAGTTCTACAATTAATCAATCTTTCGCGCAAAAAAGAAATTAACATCATGTGCATTAATAGTTCTTCCTTTTTACAAAATTATGACAGTGCTTTAAGTATCTCTATCATTCTGATAACAGCCTTCTCAAAATGATACGCTTTTTAAACCCTGCTGAGTGAACTTTATATGTCCCTGAACTGTTATTCATTAAGTTGCGAAGCCCGAGCCTGACAGGAATATAATTTGAGATGTGTTTGAAGATGTGAAAATTTTAAGTAATCATTTCAAACAATGTTCCGGAATGAAAAAATATCTATTGTCTTCCGCTTTATTACTGGGAGTGATCACGCTTTCGGCCCAGGGGGAGCAACCAAAGCCTTTGATTATTAGCGGGTATGCAGAAGCGTATTATATACATGATTTCAGCAGGCCGGTCAACAACAGCCGGCCAGGGTTTATCTATAGTCACAAGCGCACCAACGAAGTAAATATAAACCTTGCATTTATTAAGGCCGGGTATACTACGGAAAAGCTCAGAGCCAATTTTGCAATTGCAGCTGGTACTTACATGAACGCCAATTATGCTGCAGAACCCGGTGTATTGAAGAACATACTGGAGGCAAACATAGGGATCAAAATTTCCAACAGGCACAATTTGTGGATAGATGTGGGTGTGATGCCTTCGCATATTGGTTTAGAAAGTGCAGTAGGAAAAGATTGCTGGACCCTGACCCGCAGTATGGCAGCCGAAAATTCACCCTATTTTGAGACCGGCGCTAAGATATCTTACACTTCACCTGACGAAAAATGGCTGATCAGCGCACTGGTTTTAAATGGATGGCAACGCATCCAGCGTATAGACGGGAACAGTACACCTGCTTTTGGTCACCAGCTTACCTATAAACCCAATGATAACATTACTTTGAACAGCAGTTCTTTTATCGGAAGTGATAAACCGGACAGCAGCCGGCAAATGCGTTACTTCCACAACCTGTACGGTATATTTAAGATATTGGAACAATTTTCCATAACGGCAGGTTTCGATATAGGAACAGAACAAAAAGTCAAATCAGGTAAGCAATATAACATCTGGTATGCTCCTCTGGTACTTCTGAGGCTAACCCCTGACCCTGGGAATAGTTTGAATGCAAGACTGGAATACTATAGCGACGCAAATGCTGTGATCATTAGCACGGGCGCTCCCTCCGGTTTCAAAACATGGGGATATTCACTTAACTACGATCATCTTGTTAAAGATAATATCGCGTTAAGGATTGAAGGCAGAGGGCTGCATTCCGGTGAAAAAATTTTTGAAAAAAAAGGAGGGGCAACTGCAAATAATTTTTCTGTAGCTGCCGCAATCGCCGTGTCATTTTAGTATGCTGATCATCTTCATTAAATAAATATTATAATAATCGCACTCCTGACGGCCAAAAGCAAGGGATGTTGAAGTATTGAATATCGTTGCCGGTATTATGGAATCTATAAAGACGATACGATCCGCCAATTCCATCACTGAAGACTGCCTGTTCAACATTCGCCTTTTTGTATCAAATCAAATAGTCTTACTGTACAGCCTATTTCAGTGTTATTTTGTAATCGTCGATCTTACGATAAAGTGTGGCAAGCCCGATGTTCAACAACCGGGCTGCTTTAGTTTTATTGTTGCGCGTATATTCAAGTGCCCTACGGATCTGAAGGCTTTCCATCTTTGCCAGATCAAAGCGGAAAGCCGGATTATCGCCGTCTATGTCTCCACTTACAAAATCCAGCGGCAGGTGCTCTATTGTAAGTTCAGCAGTTCCAGCCAGGATCATGGCGCGCTCAAGAATATTTTTTAGCTCGCGGATATTGCCCTTCCAGTTATGGTTTTCCAGGGCTTCTGAAAAACCGGCTCTCATGTTATTCGGCTCCTGTTTGCTTTTTGTCGCAAACAGCTCAATAAAATGTTTTGCCAGCAGGGGAATGTCTTTCCGGCGTTCATTTAAAGGCGGTAGCTCGATGGTAAATACATTTAACCGGTATAAAAGATCCCGTCGGAACTTACCCTCTTCAACTTCTCTTTCAATATCACGGTTGGTAGCAGCAATGATTCGTACATCTGCTTTGGTGGGTATTACATCACCCAGTTTCAGGAAATCGCCGGTTTCAAGTACGCGTAACAATTTGGTTTGCAGATCCGGGGGCATTTCACCAATTTCATCCAGGAACAGTGTGCCGCCGTTTGCCTGCTCCATTAACCCTTTTTTATCTTTTACTGCGTTGGTAAATGCACCTGCCTTATAACCGAAGAGCTCACTTTCCAGCAGATCATGAGGAACGGCACCGCAGTTCAATGCTACAAAAGGTTTGACCGAACGACTGCTTTCCTGGTGGATACCCTGGGCAAATACCTCCTTTCCTGATCCGGTTTCGCCAAGCAGCAATACAGTAGTATTGGTATTGGCCACCTTACAGGCTAGCTCTTTTGCATTTATTATACCCGGCGATATACCGATAATACTGTCCAAACCTTTTGGTTTTGTCAAAGCTTTGTCCATTTCAAGCAGCCGCATTTTCATCGCCACTTTTTCTGTTGCTTGCGCCAGCAAAGGAATGATCTTTCCATTGTCGTTGGCTTTCACAATATAATCGAATGCACCGTTTTTCATCGCCTGTACTCCGTCCTGTATATCACCATATGCAGTCATGAGGATGATCTGCACATCAGGGTATTTTGCGATGACTTCTTTAGTAAAATCAACACCGTTACCATCGGGCAACCGTACATCGCATAAAATGACGGGTACCATTTCCCTGCCCAGTATCTTCCGTGCTTCATCAAGTGAGCCTGCTGTCAACACATAGTATCCTTCCAAACCGATGAGCCGGCCGAGCAGCTTGCGAAGCGCCTGTTCATCGTCTATTACCAGGATGGTTTGTGCGGTATGTTTCATTGAATTTGCGAAGATAGATCGTTTTAATGCATTTACGTAATCAACCTATCAGATGTCATTGCAACTTCTAAAGCAACTTGAATGTATTCATCTCAAAATGAAAAAAGACCTTCTCATTTTGAGAAGGTCTTTTTTCATCTGCATATTATACGCGGAGGTATGGGTTGACTGTAACGCAATAAGGATAAGCGTTTTACATAGTCCCGGATTTTTTCTCTTTTAAAAGGCATCTCATTTGGTATATACATAAAAAATGTTTTATGAAACCAGATAAATGGCTGGATGATCATGGAGTGAAACCGGTTTACCTGGTGGTAGCATACCTCATATTGCTGTTTTTGATCGGATTGGTGATCCACCTGTTGTCGTGATGAAGATTGAATACAGGCAGAAGATAATAATAAAATGACACTATTTTTTAAACATAAATACGCATATGATGATCCTACTGCTCCTGTTGGCAGGTTTGCTCTGCTTTTGGCTATTCTTCAGATCCATTGACTTTTTTGATAAAATTTAAAAGTTATGATGACTGCACTTTTTATACTCGCGATCCTGGTATTTATCTATCTGTGTTACGTGCTGATAAAACCAGAAAAATTTTAAACCTGAAATTCTCGTACAATGAACACAGAAATATCCGGCATTGTTATCACTTTTGGAATTGCGCTCGCCATTGCATTTCCACTTGGCATTTATATTTCTAATATGTTTGGCGGCAAAAGAACTTTTCTTGATTTTTTGAATCCTGTTGAAAGATTGATCTATCGCATCTGCGGCATTGATCCATTAAAGGAAATGGATTGGAAGCAGAATATGAAAGCGATGCTCACTATTAATTTGGTTTGGCTGGTTTATGCTTTTGTTATGCTCATAGCACAGGGCAGTTTGTTTTTAAACCCCGACGGCAATCCTTCGCAAACACCTGACCTCGCATTTAATACCGCGATCTCTTTTTTGGTGAACTGCAACCTGCAGCACTACAGCGGAGAAACAGGTGTTACCTACCTCACGCAAATAGCAGTAATGGCTTTTTTGATGTTTGTTTCCGCTGCAACCGGCATTGCTTCCGCAGTGATCTTCTTCCGCGCTTTGCGGGATAAAACAACAGGTCGTCTCGGTAATTTTTACGTGTATTTTACCAGGTCGGTCACACGCCTGCTGCTGCCACTCAGCATTGTTATGGCAGCTATTCTCGCTTTTAATGGTACGCCCACTTCATTGGAAGGAAAAGACAGTCTTGTAACACTCCAGGGTGATAGCCTGCAGGTGAGCCGCGGACCGGCAGCCGGTATGATCGCGATCAAACATTTAGGTACCAACGGTGGAGGTTGGTTTGGCGCCAATTCCGCGCATCCGTTGGAAAATCCCAATTATATTACCAATACAACGGAACTGGTTGCACAATTGATCATTCCGCTTGCCATGATAGTTGCCTTTGGCTTTTTTATCCGACAAAAAAAGCTGGCGTATGTCATTTTCGGTATAATGACCGTGGGTTTTTTATGCCTGGCAGTACCAACTGTAATACAGGAAATTAAAGGCAATCCGGCTATTGCAGCGCTTGGGGTATCGCAGGCTAACGGAGCTATGGAAGGTAAAGAAGTAAGGCTGGGTCCGGCAATGTCTGGGTTCTGGAGCATTGTTACTACGGTGATCTCCACTGGTTCTGTAAATGCTATGCATGACAGCTCGATGCCTTTATCGGGAATGAACGAGATGCTGGCAATGATGATCAATTCTTTTTACGGCGGTTGCGGTGTAGGGCTGCTTAACTATTTTATTTACCTGATCGTTGCCGTGTTCATTTCCGGATTGATGGTGGGGAGAACGCCGGAGTTTATGGGACATAAAGTAGAAGCCCAGGAGATCAAGATCGCAGCGCTCATTACATTGCTTTCCCCCTTTTTGATCATGACAGGAACAGCGCTGGCAGCTTATTTTAATGTGCACCATGCGCAGGCGGATTGGGTAGTGCAACCGGGCAACTGGCTGAATAACCCATCTTATCACGGCTTTAGTGAGATGCTGTATGAGAATGTATCTGCCAACGCCAATAACGGAAGCGGATTTGAAGGATTGAGTGATAATAATATTTTCTGGAATGTGGTTACAGGATTTATCCTGCTGCTCGGACGCTTTCTACCTATTATCGGGCCCATAGCTATTGCCGGGTTGCTGGCAAGAAAAAAATACATTCCCGGATCTGCCGGAACGCTGAAAGTAAATTCCGCCACTTTTGGTGTGATGACACTGGCAGTAATTATCATCATCAACGCGCTGTCTTATTTTCCTGCGCTGACATTAGGTCCCATCGCTGAATTCTTTTCGATGAAATAAAATTGATTGATCACTATGACTATTCATAAAAATAATAAAACAACCTTGTTCCAGGGCAATCTGGTGCAAGAAGCTTTAAAGCAATCCTTCATAAAACTCAAACCTGCCCTGATGATCAAAAATCCGGTGATGTTTACCGTAGAGATCGGGACAATGGTGATGTTTGCAGTAGTGCTTTATGCGCTGGTGACCGGCAGCCGCGAACAAGGCTCCGTCGGCTATAATATTGGCGTTTTTATCATTCTTTTCCTGACGGTGCTGTTTGCCAATTTCGCTGAAGCTATCGCCGAAGCAAGAGGCAAGGCGCAGGCAGAAAGTCTCCGCAAAACCCGGCAGGACACACCGGCGAAGAAGATATTTGCCGTAGGTGAAATTTTTGTAAATGAAGTGAAGGTCATTTCTTCGGCACAGCTTACACTGGGCGACAGGTTTATTTGTGAAGCGGGTGATATAATTCCCATGGATGGTGAAATTGTAGAAGGCATTGCAACAGTGGACGAAAGCGCTATCACCGGTGAGTCGGCGCCTGTGATCAGGGAGGCAGGCGGCGACAGGTCTTCGGTTACAGGCGGTACCAAAGTATTGTCGGACAGGATCGTTGTAAAAGTAACTACGGCGCCCGGAGAAACTTTCTTGGATAAAATGATCGCCTTGGTAGAAGGGGCTAACCGGAAAAAAACGCCGAATGAAATAGCATTGACCATTTTGCTGGCTTCTTTCACTATAGTATTCATTATTGTGTGCGTGACACTGAAACCTTTTGCAGACTATGCCGGCACGCCCATCACCATCGCAGCTTTTATATCGCTGTTCGTTTGCCTGATACCTACCACCATCGGCGGACTTTTATCTGCCATTGGTATTGCAGGAATGGACCGCGCGCTCAGGGCCAATATCATCGCCAAAAGCGGTAAGGCAGTTGAAACAGCGGGCGATGTTGACACATTGCTGTTAGATAAAACAGGTACCATTACTATTGGCAACAGGAAGGCTACCGGTTTTTATCCTGCAAACGGAATAGCCGAAGACGAGTTTATTGAAATGGCAGTGCTCAGTTCTCTTGCCGACGATACTCCCGAAGGAAAGTCTGTTGTTGAACTGGGTGGACAAAAGGGCATCTCCCATAAAAAAGAAAAAAACATGGAATTTATTCCCTTCACAGCGGAGACGCGCAGCAGTGGCGTGAACATAAATTATAACCTGAAGATCAGAAAGGGTGCGCAGGACACCATCCGTAATATGGTTACCGCGGCAGGCAATACTTTCCCGGAAAATTTAAGCAGGCAGGTCAATATCATTGCTGAAAATGGAGGCACTCCACTGGTGGTAGCTGCCAACAACGAAGTAAAAGGTGTGATCGAATTGCAGGATATCATCAAACCGGGCATCAAAGAACGCTTTGACCGGTTGCGTAAAATGGGCGTGAAAACAGTTATGGTAACCGGCGATAATCCGCTCACGGCAAAATATATTGCCGGCAAGGCCGGTGTAGATGATTTTATTGCTGAAGCAAAACCGGAAGACAAGATGAACTACATCCGTGCCGAACAGGGCAACGGGAAACTCGTGGCCATGATGGGCGACGGTACCAACGATGCGCCGGCACTTGCGCAGGCTGATGTAGGTGTGGCTATGAACAGCGGTACCCAGGCAGCTAAAGAGGCAGGTAACATGGTTGACCTCGACAATGATCCTACCAAGCTCATAGAAGTTGTAGAGATCGGAAAACAATTGCTGATCACCAGGGGCACTTTAACGACCTTTTCCATTGCCAACGATGTGGCAAAATACTTCGCCATCGTTCCGGCGCTGTTCATTGCTTCCATTCCTGCATTGCAGGGCTTGAATATCATGCACCTGAAAAGCCCGGAATCGGCTATATTATCAGCAGTTATTTTCAATGCCATCATTATCCCGCTATTGATCCCACTGGCATTAAAAGGAGTAGATTATAAGCCAATAGGCGCTTCTGCGCTGTTGCGCAGGAATCTCCTGATATATGGCATCGGCGGCATTATTGTTCCTTTTATTGGTATTAAATTAATTGACATGTTGCTTGCAACATTCATGTAAAAAAACAACACATGAAAAATTATTTATGGACATCTGTTAAGCTTACCATCGTAATGATCCTCATTTGTTGTGTACTATATTTCGGCATCGTAGGTTTGATCGGGAAAATGACCCCTGGCGAAGGCGGCGGTCAGAAGCTGACCGTTAACGGCAAGAGTGTTGGATATGCGCTGATAGGTCAGAAATTTACCGATGATAAATACTTTTGGGGAAGACCTTCGGCGGTAGATTATAATGCTGCAGGTTCGGGAGGGTCAAACAAAGGTCCTTCCAATCCTGATTATCTAAAGATCGTGCAGGAAAGAATAGACAGCTTCCTGGCGCACAATCCGGGAGTGACAAAGGATGCGATCCCGGCAGAAATGGTGACCGCATCGGGCAGTGGGCTGGATCCGCATATCTCTCCGGCATCGGCATATATTCAGGTAAAACGGATTGCCGGTATCAGGAAACTGGAAGAAAAGCAGCTCAAAGTGCTGATCGCCCAACACATTGAGCAGTCATTTGCAGGCCCTGAAATCCTCAATGTGTTAAAGCTCAATATTGCATTGGATAAACTGGCAAAATAAACTCATGTCTGCAGATCAACAAGATAGCTCCTATTCGCCGGTATCTTCTTACCAAAAGGGGAAGCTGAAGGTATATATTGGCATGAGCGCCGGCGTGGGTAAGACCTATCGTATGCTGCAGGAGGCGCACCAGTTGCTCGCTGATGGGAAAAATATAAAGATCGGGTATATAGAAACGCATGGCAGAAAGGAAACACATGCCTTGCTGGAAGGATTACCCGAAATTCCCCGGCGACAGGTTTTTTATAAGGGAAAACAGTTGGAGGAACTGGACGTGCAGGCCATCCTGCTGATGCATCCGGCAATAGTGCTGATTGATGAGCTTGCCCACACCAATATTCCCGGAAGCAAAAATGAAAAGCGGTGGCAGGATGTGATGGACGTGCTGGAGGCAGGAATAGATGTAATTACGGCTGTCAACATTCAGCACATCGAAAGCATTAACGAAGAAGTAAAACAGATCACGGGAATTGAGGTAAAAGAAAGAGTTCCTGATAAAATTTTACAGATTGCAGATGAAGTCGTAAATATTGACCTGCCGGCAGATGAGCTGATCCGGCGGCTCAGGGAGGGAAAGATCTATGACCATAGTAAAATCCAGCAGGCGCTGATTAATTTTTTTCAACCGGAAAAGATATTGCAACTTCGGGAGTTGGCATTGAAGGAAGTAGCAGGACAGGTAGAGCGAAAAGTAGATTACCAGATCGCATCAAAAGCCACTTCTTTCCGGCACGAACGTTTGCTGGCCTGTATTTCGTCTAACCATGAAATTGCGCAGCGCATCATACGCAAGGCAGCCAGGCTGGCTTCGTATTACAATAGTCAGTGGTATGTGCTTTATGTACAAACACCTAAAGAATCATCCAGTAAAATTTCGCTGTCGGCACAGCGCCACCTGATCAATAATTTTAAGAACGCAACAGAACTTGGCGGTGAAGTGATCCAGAAAAAAGCGGATGATATTTCACTGGCAATCCTTGAAGTGATAACGGAGAAAAAAATCACGACAGTATGTATAGGTAAACCACATTTAAAATTATGGCAGATCATCCGGAACACCGGCGTATTCAACCAGTTACTCAATGCGCTGTCTGCTAATGATGTAGACCTTGTAATTTTGTCTTAAAATGGCAGGTTCGGTTAAGCAAAAAATAAGGTTGGGCAGCATCTTCCTTTTTATTTTACTGCTGCTTTTAAGCTCGGTCAGCATTTTCCATATTGTGCGGCTGAAGAATGACTCACAGCGCATTCTAAAGAATAATTATGAATCGCTTGATTATGCTCATGCGATGCTCCGCTATGTGGACAGTGCCTCCGTTGATCCTGCTTTTTCAGCTCGTTTCGATAATATGCTTACACTGCAGGAAAAAAATCTTACAGAGCCGGGAGAGAGAGAAGCTACTGCTGTTATCAGAAAATATTTCGAGGACTTCCGCGCAGGCAATCGCTCTCCTGAAGTGATCGCCCGGGTAGAAGCGGCGCTTCAAAACGTTTTGAGCCTGAATATGAGGGCGATCGAAAATAAGAACGACAGGGCTGCGAAAACCGCTAACAAAGCGCTTACTTACCTCTCTTTGATCGCGACTATTATATTTATCATAGGGGTTACGTTCACTTTTAATTTTCCCTCCATCATAACAGATCCGATCAATGCTATCAGTGAAGGCATTAAGCAGGTAACAGCCCGCAATTACCATCACCGGATACATCTTGACCGGAAAGATGAATTTGGTGAAATGGCTTCGGCCTTCAACCAGATGACCGAAAGGCTGGAATATTTTGAGAATAGCAATCTGAATAAGATCATATTTGAGAAGACACGTGCCGAGGCAGTGATCAACAGGCTCAAAGATGCCAGCATAGGTTTTGACAAAAATGGCCGCATTCTTTTTGCCAACGACCAGGCACTCCAATTGCTTGGACTGCAATCGGCAGATATAGTGGGGAAGCCCATCAGCGAAATAGCCGCTAAAAATGACTTGTTCCGCTTTTTGCTCGAAGAAAAAAATACGGTCCCTTTCAAGGTTGTGCTGGACAATCACGAGAACTATTTCACAAAAGAGATCTCAGATATTTCTGAAGATGGCAGCAGCGGAAAGGTAATTGTATTGAAAAACATTACCTCTTTCAAAGAACTGGATGTTGCTAAAACGAATTTTATCGCTACCATTTCCCATGAACTCAAAACTCCGCTGGCCTCTTCTGATTTCAGCATTAAGTTGTTAGAAGATGAAAGAACAGGTAAGCTGACGGAAGAGCAGAAAGAATACGTTCATAATCTTAAGCTCGACAATCAGCGTATGCTGAGGATATTAAGTGAATTATTGAATATGTCGCAGGTAGAAGCCGGTAAGATCCAGCTTGATCTGCAACCGGTAGCTCCCATACAGATAGCAGACGACGCTATTAGCACGGTGCTCAATGCAGCGAAAGAAAAAAACATCCGTATTGTAACCGAATATGAACCGGGGCTACCGGCGGTGAAAGCAGATCCTGAAAAGACAGCCTGGGTATTAAACAATTTCCTGACTAACGCGATCAGGTATGCAGGTGCTGATAGTACCATATCGGTAAGGATCACCCGAAATGAGAAGACTATTCGCTTTTCCGTAGCCGATCAGGGGCCTGGAATTCCCTCTGAATACCTTGATAAGATCTTTGACCGGTTCTTCAAAGTGCCCGGTACTCCCGCACAAGGTACGGGGCTCGGTCTTTCTATTTCCAAAGAATTTATAGAAGCGCAGCAGGGAAAGATATGGGTAAAAAGCGAAATTGGTTCCGGTAGCACTTTCGGGTTTGACTTATATATATAAGATGTCCTGTACTATTTGGGTGAATTGGTTTTTTGTGAACAAGTGACGTTCTCTTCCGTTTTTTTAAATCCATACGCGCAGTTCCGGCAACCATTCCTGCAGCAGTATCCTCTTTGGATATGGTAGAGTTCGGTAAACACAAACATACCATTTTCAATAGTATAATGAAGCCCTTCTATCAGCATCTCTTTTTGCACAGGAAAAAGATGTTGCTGACTGTATCTTACCAGGTGATCAATTTGCTGTAAACACGCGCTGCACAGGCAGTCGTAATGGGTTTGCTCAAGGAACTGCCGGGTTTCCCCGCTGATCAAGACCGTGGTACATTGACAGCGATTGATATCTCCTACTTTGCATTCAAAATCTTTACCGCACCGTGGACAATATTTCAGCTCATGCTTTTTCAACAATGGTTAATTTTTAACCGGAAGGCCATTGTGTTTTATATTTTACATCTTTATAAAGATATACTTATTGTTGACATAGGATACCGGAGGTTTTCAACACAAGTAACTCATCTAAGAAAAAGGAGAAAGAGATTGCATCACTGCAATCCCGTTCTCCTGACGTTATCATTTAAACAAACGAGATCAGCCCTGAAATGTGTCAGGCATTCACCGCTACCTGCTGCCGTAATTCCTTAGCGGCATTCACCATTTCCAAAAGTGCTGCTTTTGTTTCATTCCAGCCCCTGGTCTTTAAGCCACAGTCGGGGTTAACCCAAAGCTGACCGGTAGGAATAACTGCTTTTGCCTTTTCCATAAGCTGAACCATTTCCTGTCTGGACGGGACACGCGGAGAATGAATATCATATACCCCCGGGCCAATTTCATTGGGATACCTGAACTCTGCAAAAGCATCTAACAGTTCCATTTGTGAACGGCTGCATTCGATAGTGATGACATCAGCATCCATATCGGCTATATTCTGAATGATATCATTAAATTCGGAATAGCACATATGGGTGTGGATCTGTGTTTCATCCTTCACCCCGCTTGCCGAGATCCGGAATGCTCGCACCGCCCACTGCAGGTATTCCTGCCAGTTTTCTTTACGTAACGGTAATCCTTCGCGAATTGCGGGTTCGTCAATTTGTATAATATTAATGCCAGCCTTTTCCAGGTCTGCCACTTCATCCCTGATGGCAAGCGCAATCTGCGTACAGGTCTCGCTGCGCGGCTGATCATTGCGCACAAAGCTCCATTGCAAAATGGTAACAGGACCGGTGAGCATTCCTTTAACCTGTTTTTCGGTCAGCGACTGTGCATAAGATGTCCAGCGTACTGTCATAGGCTCGGGACGGGTTACATCTCCATAAATAATGGGAGGTTTCACACAACGGCTGCCATAACTCTGTACCCAGCCATTTTTCGAAAAGACGAAACCGTTGAGCTGTTCTCCGAAATACTCCACCATATCATTACGTTCAAATTCGCCGTGAACCAGCACATCAATATCAATTTCTTCCTGCCAGCGAATAGCTTTTTCCGTTTCTTTTGCGATCAGATCATCATATTGCTCAGGAGTCAGCTCTCCCTTTTTCAATCTTGCCCTCCAGTTGCGCACTTCGGTTGTCTGTGGAAAAGAACCGATGGTGGTGGTAGGAAACAACGGGAGGTTTAAAGACGCATGCTGTTTGATTTTCCTCGAAGCAAACGGACTGGTGCGTGAGGCATCGGCATTTGTGATCGCAGCTACCCTTTCCTTCACTTTTGCATTGTGGATGAGTGTTGAAGTTTTCCGGTTCTGATTAGCCCGGATATTTTCTTCGAGCCTGCTTTTAACCGTTGCATTTTCCTCATCGCTTGCCAGTTGCTTTAGCGCTACTACTTCCGCGATCTTCTGTTTGGCAAATGCCAGCCATTGCTTAATCTCGGGCGTTAACACTTTGTCATTGGTTTCCAGGTCAAGGTCGCAGGGTACGTGCAGCAGCGAGCAGGACGGGCTGATCCATATCCTTTCCGCTCCTATTTTGGCGTTGGCTTTTTTAATGAGCTCCAGCGATTTTTCAAAATCATTCTTCCAGATATTTCTTCCATCCACAACGCCGAGGGAAAGAATGGTTTTGCTGCGCACCAGGCCAGTTTGCAGGATATCATCCAACTGGGAAGGACAACGCACCAGGTCGAGGTGCAATACCTGGATGGGTAATTCCAGGACAGTGTTCAGGTTTTCACCATAACACTCAAAGTAGCTGGCGAGGATGATCTGTAAGTGCGGTAACTTATTTTTAATCTCCGTATAAGTCTTGCGTAATACCTGCCGTTCCGCATCTGTAAGATTCAGTGAAAGACAGGGCTCATCCAGTTGCACATAATATGCGCCTGCCTGCTCCAGCTTTGTCAGAATATCTATATAAACAGGTAGGAGCCTGCTTATCAGTTCCAGGCGATGAAACCCGGCTTCTTTTTCCTTACCTAACAACAGGAACGATACCGGCCCCAGCAAAACCGGCTTGGCCTGTATACCGTTTTGTTTTGCTTCAACAAATTCGTTCAGTGCTTTTGTATTAAACAGGCTGAACTTTTGATTGGCCACAAATTCAGGAACAATATAGTGGTAGTTGGTATCAAACCATTTTGTCATTTCCATGGCTGTGATATCATACCCGTCTTTTTGATATCCTCTTGCCATTGCAAACAGAAGATCCAGGTGAGGCAGTTGTTTATTCTGCATCAGGTCGTGATACCTTGCAGGGATCGCTCCTACCATCAGTGAGGTGTCCAGTACCTGGTCATAAAAAGAGAAATCATTACAGGGCACCCAATCTATCTCGGCTTCTTTTTGCAGCCGCCAGTTGTGTAAACGGATGCTGCTGCCGGTCTGACCCAATTGATTTGCCGTAAGCTTGCCGGCCCAATACTGCTCCGACGCTTTTTTAAGTTCCCGTTGGCCGCCTATCCTCGGGTAGCCCAGGTTGTGTGTTTGCATGTTCAATGCTTTTAAAATGATTAATGATCAATCAAAAGCTCTTTGCTGAACCCGCAATGTTTACCGGTGAAAAATAATGTGAAGAATGAGCATACCAACGCCAGGGTCCTGCTGTCTGGAAAGACAGATCGTGATCGTTAAAGTATACCAACCCAACAATTGCTTCATTCCCCGAAAGCATTGCCAATTACAGTAAAGGCAGGTCTCCTGACTTATAACATTTTTACCGTCCTTCCCACCCCGATAGCTACCGGGACAGTGGACAACAAGGGTAAAAACTGTTGTGTTACTTACAGTTGCGGGACAGCTCCGGATTTACACCGGATTCCCTATTAATCCCGCGCTATGCGGGAACCTTTGCTGCTTGATAAGAAGTAAAGAAAAGAACTGGACGGCAAAATTAAAGCATTTGGGCATATTATGAATAAATGACTTTGGCTATTCAAAACCTGAACTCAAACCATAGTCAAACAAAAAGCGGCAACCTTTTTTAAAGATTACCGCTTAACTTTTTGTGAGCTATTCCTATATTAGGAATAGTCCTGGTAGCGAGGATGGGAATTGAACCCATCACCTCAGGGTTATGAATCCTGCGCTCTAACCAACTGAGCTACCTCGCCAGGAATACCCGGATTTTTCTTTTCGGGCAGCAAAAATAGGGGTTTTATTACAATCTGAGAAGAGTTTTAAGAATACCGGAAGACAAAAAAAGCGGGTGATTAGACAACCTCCCGCGTTTAAAACATGAGAAAACTTATGTCACTTCAACTTAAATATATGATCCGGGGATGAGTTGAAGTATGGGAAAAATGAAATCCCCGGAGACAATCTTAAAAGCTTAATGATCCACAGGTATTTGCTGCCAGTTTACCTGAATATTTCCATTTACATAAAACCACAGTCTTCGTTTAGGGTAACAGGACTTTTTCTCTTTTGGGGGTATGAAATGACTTCGTTCAATACGGGTAACAGGTCTTCATTTCTGAAATTATACCTGAACTCACATTCTTTGATATGCAGGTAAAGCATCTTTTTATTCATCCCTCTGAATTTCTGAAGCCTTCCTTTGGTGTACGACCAAAAACCGGCAATATCCGAGAGGAGAATGCTTACGGCAGAAGATGCAGTATCCTCAAGCCAGTGTAATTTCCAGTTGCAGCAATCGGCTATTGCCTGAAACGGCGTGAATGTTTCAATATTTTTTAAAAAAGAATTACAGTTTCCGTGATCCTGCAGGTGCTGCAAAATATTCCCGTCTATGGCCTGTAACCAGGTTGTTTCGATCTTTCTGCCATTGCTGACAAAGCCATATACTACCGGCAGCCGCTGATTGCCCGCGAGCATAGGATCATCTTCATACGATATCACCGTTTCAGGATCATGATCACAGTATGCGGCAATGGACTTCCTGATTAATTTAAAATAATTGTTTACCGTAACCCGGCTTATACCACTTATAGCGGCAATTTGGGTTGCGGTAATATCTTCGCAAAACAATTCCAGGATCTCCCTGCATTTGTGCCCGGAAAGATGAGCTCCCTTAAGTAGCTTATTCTTCATAAATAATTAGTTATACGAACGACTTCGCACTTAAAAATCCTCTGAAATAAGGGCAGAGAAAATATAAAATACACAAACGGAAAAAAGTAAAGGCTGAATGCATTACACTAGATTAATTTAAAACTGCCAAAGCCTTTTTCCCGGGAAATGTTCGTATGTAGAACCTGTAAAGCATCAAAAAGTTACACAGTAGTGGAATAACAGCTAAAACAGGGTGCGAATGGCAAATATTGTGGATAAGTGACAACGGGCAAATTCACCCGGGGCAGGGGAAATGCCAGAAAACGGTTTTTCAGGGTGTATATTAAAATGGTGCATTTCAAATTGTCGCCGCATTTTTAATTGCCCTCACCCTTTTATTCCCTCTCCGCGCAGCAAAGAAGGAAAAGCGGTGCGACAATTTGGAATGTACCATTTTAAAATGTCCTACTTTAAAACGGTTACTTTTTTATATATACTTCAATCATGCCGGGGTTTGTATTCCGGGGAGCAAAAAAGGAATCCACCTGCCGGTAGCTGGTCTTTAAAACGTCCCTGATGCGAAAAGGGTAAAAATTATTGAGGTCGTCAATATATTCAAACAATACAAGATCGTAATAATTGTTCCGGATCTTTTCTTCAAACACCCGGGCCTCCCTGTTGAACATTCCCACCCCAAGATGGAACCAAAGCGGGTATTGAGGACCGTGCTCAAGCTTATAGGGCATTTCCCTTGCAAGAAAGGTAAGCTCAGACATATTCAGCACTTTTATGTTTTTGTTATTTTTAACAATCTCCATATTTAATATCCGCTCTACTCCCTGTACCGTAGGTTCGGGCATTGTCATTTTGTGCAGGGTATAAAAATTTGCAGGGATCCATTTCCCCTGGGAGATGGCAAAAGCATCTTTACTCATAATAGCATTATGCATATTTACTATATTCTCCCCTGTGGAAGATGTTGCAAAATCGCTGCTTACGACGTTTGTTTTAAGTATTCGCTGCATGTAATTCCAGTACAAATGGCTCCACCACAGCAGCACACCCAGGCTTAACGCTAGCGTTCCCCGTAACAGGCTTTGATTGTTTAAGACAAGCTTTCCCAGATAATGGAATATGAAAACAAAAGCGAAACTATGAAAGAAGATATTGCAGTTGTCCGGTGTATAGCTGGTTACCTGGAATATGGCTGCAAAGCATAAAATGCCCAGGGTCATCAGTGAAAAGACCATGAACTGCTTATTCCTGATAAAATTTTTCTGGTCTTTTATATAAGAAAGAATTAATAAAAGAATTAGAAAGAAATAGAATTTCAGCCATTGTGAACCTCCGAAAAACTCATTAGAGATATCTGCGGCAGACACTCTTGCATTATGAGGCGGCTGACCATGGTTGAACCAATAAGAGAAATCATACCGGGAGAAATATAAAACAGCAACCGAGATAAAAGCGATGGTGCTCAATAAGTAAACCGCCAGTCCCATCCATTTTTTATCAACCCAGCTATTATATAATAAAAGAGCGCTGCAAACAAGGAGGATCAGTCCTCCGCCATCCTGCTTGGTAAAAAATGAGAAGAAAGTAAATAACCCTGCCAGGCCGGCCCACCAGTAAATAAAACGGTTATTGCCATTCATTATCATTTTTATAACAAAAGCAAGTGCGACAAATGCATATACAATCACGGTATGATTGTACCATGGCCAAAAGTTTATGAATGAAAATGACAGGCAGTATAGCAGGATACCACCAAACCTTACGGAAGGCAGTACTTCCAGGTTTTTTAATACAGACCTGAAGGCAAGCCCTGAAATGATATTAATGAACACCTGAGCTTTGATAAGGGAAATCATTTGAGGTCCGAAAATCTTGAAGAAGATCGCAGGCACAACCCAGTACATGCCCCCCAAAGGGATCCCAAAATCCCTGAACGGCATCTCTCCGTTACTAATTCTGTAAGCGCCTTCCCATGACAGAAATATATTCACCCTGTACGGAAGAGAAAGAAAAAGCGGGATTATCGCAAAAATTACAATCAGGGCTATCTCTGAAACGGGCAATGCTTTTTTTAGCGTCATATTAGTAATTATTTGTAAAAATATAGATTGGGTCTATCTTTATTATGTGTATATACTTAACGCTAAGTAACGAACGTTATTTAACTTGCGCATAGGAAATATGAATAATATTTTATTTTTAGCACATAAACGAAGATTAAAGAGGTGATATATTTACGACTACTCAGACCCAAAGACTGGGCAAAAAACTTATTCCTCTATATTCCTCTGTTTTTTTCAGGAGAAATTTTTGATACCTCCAAATTAATGGCCTTAGCAGGAGGATTTATAGCTTTCTGCTGTATTGCCAGCAGCATTTATATTATTAACGACTACAGGGATATGGAAGATGACCGTAAGCACCCGGAGAAAAAAAATCGTCCTCTTGCCTCTGGTAAAGTCTCTCCATCTGCCGCGCTGATTATCTGCGGTATTTTAATTTTGCTGGGTTTTGGGATAGCCTGGCCTGAAGGCAGCCGTTTTTTTTGGTTGCTGGGTATTTATTTTGTTATTAATCTGGCTTATTCGTTTGGCTTAAAAAATATAGCAATACTTGATATTTTTATCATTGCCATTGGATTTAATCTGCGCATCCGGGGGGGCGGAGCCATAGCTGTAGTAGATGTGACCATCTGGATGAATATCATGGTATTTCTCCTTGCGCTTTTTATGGCTATTGGCAAAAGAAGGGATGACGTGCTGCTTAAACTATCTTCCGGTGTTGATATGCGCAAGGCAGTAAAAGGCTATACACTTGACTTCCTGAATACGCTGCTGGCATTAGTATCTGCGGTAATGATCGTTGCATATTTCATGTATACTGTATCGGAAAAAGTAATTGAAAAGCATAATACAGAAAGGTTATATATTACGGCTCTTTTTGTTATGGCTGGTTTAATGCGGTATTTACAGATCATCTACGTTAAGTCGGATTCAGGTTCCCCAACAAAAATTCTTTATAAGGATCGCTTTATACAGGTATCTATCCTCCTTTGGATGATCAGCTTCTATTTCCTTATCTATATTAAGAAATTCCCATTTTTTTTATAAACCAGAAATTCCATGGCTTCCGTATTAATTCTTGGGGCTACATCCGATATAGGCACCGCAATAGCGCGGAAATTTGCCGGAGAAAAATATGATGTTCAGTTAGCCTGCCGTAACCCTTTATCCATATCAAATATTGCGGCTGATATAAGAATAAGATATCAACAGGACTGTAAGGTATATGCCTTTGATGCCATGGATTTTAAATCCCATCAGCCATTCTATGACGGACTTCTTTCCAAACCGGATATCGCCATCTGTGTTTTTGGATACATGACAGAAAATGATATAGCAGTAAGCAATACGGAGGAAACACTTAAAACGATCCATACCAATTATACAGGCGCCGTAAGTATCTTAAATATTATTGCACAGGATTTTGCCGCCAGGAAAAGCGGTGCGATAGCGGGTATCAGCTCTGTGGCAGGAGAGAGGGGAAGGCAAAGCAATTACATCTATGGCAGCGCCAAGGCTGGCTTTACTGCTTATTTATCCGGGCTGCGCAACAGCCTGTATAAAGATAATGTACATGTGCTTACGGTTTTACCGGGCTTTGTCTATACAAAAATGACGGAAAACCTGGATTTGCCAAAGCTGCTTACCGCAAATCCTGCTGATGTTGCTTCGGCTGTTTATGCAGGACTTAAAAAGAAAAAGAACGTTATTTATGTCAAGTGGTTCTGGCGGTGGATCATGTACATTATTAAAGCAATTCCCGAAAGCATCTTTAAACGAAAGCAATTGTGAAAAAAAAGGCAATCGCATTTTTTGATTTTGATGGTACGATAACCTTTAAAGATACTCTCCTTGAAATCATAAAATTTCAAAATGGAAGAGCCGGACTATACAAAGGACTGTTTACTGTCTCTCCATGGCTGCTGGCAATGAAGCTAAAGCTGGTTACTAACCAGGCGGCAAAGGAACGGCTGCTCTCTCAGTTTTTTAAAGGAATGTCAATCAAAGATTTTCAAACGTTATGTGACAGATTTTCCGGTGAATGCTTACCTGCGCTTATCCGGGCCGGGGCATTTGAAGAAATTGAAAGGTTGAAAAAGGAGGAGGTCACAGTGGTCGTTGTCTCTGCATCCCCCGAAAACTGGATTTCCGGGTGGTGTAAAGAAAATAACCTGGTGTGCATAGCTACCCGTTTAGAAGAAACCGATAATATACTGACAGGAAGGATAGCAGGAAAAAATTGTTATGGCATAGAAAAAGTAAGTCGTATCAGGGAAAAGTTTGACCTCTCTGCATATACAGATATTTTTTGTTTTGGAGACACAAAAGGTGACAAGCCGATGTTATCGCTTGCCACCTCTGCTTATTATAAGCCCTTTAGATCCCGGCGGTGAATGGGCGATGGACGACAGACGTGAAAGGACAAACGCGAGACCTTCAGCTCTCACGTTTGTCCTTTCTCTTTTCACCATTCACAAAAAGCACATATAGTTAGCACAACATTGATTACAGTTTCACAATTCTCTGGGCTATCCTGTACTGGTAATCTATTATAATTTCAAGGAAATATATTCCTTTCTTTAAGCCGGACAGATCGATCTTTTGATTAAAGTAAACATCGTCCTTTATTACTTCCTTATGCAATACACGCCTGCCGTTTGCGTCATACAGATCCAGCATGGTCCTTCCTTTGGCTTCAACACCTTTCAATTGTATATTGACCTGCGACTGCGTAGGATTAGGATAGATCATTGCCGATGTTGACAGATCCTGTCTTCCACCGGGATTATTCACCGTGATCTTAATGACTGATTTACCCTGCTTCCCCCTGCTATCGGTTACTGTCAGCTCAAATTCATATTGGCCCTCTGCCAATCCGGAAATTTTAGTTATTCCCGACGAAGGATCTTCCACAACTGCGCCTGACGGACCTGATACTACTTTCCATTCATATTGCTCTATTGACCCCGATTCAGCGGCAGAAGCTGTACCATCCAGCATTACCTCGGTCTGCGGCAACGATACGATAGTATCTCCTTTTATATTTACTTCGGGCAATCCAGTGCTCATATCTTCAGGAAGAACATTTACAGCTATATCTGCAGAATCTTTAGAGCCATAGGTATCGGTAACGTATAGCCTGAATATATATATGCCGGACTCTACGGAAGAGATGTTGGGGTTAACAGTTTCTGCATTAAGAATAGTCACTGGCGTAGTGCCGCCAAGAAGGATCCAGTGGTAACTTGCAATGCTTCCATCTCTGGCATAAGATTTACTGCCATCCAGGTGAATCGCTTCTACCGGCAACTGAACGGTAAAATCGTCGCCGGCATTGGCAACAGGCGGTCTCACAGGCGCCGGCTTTACTATAATCGTTACAGTTGCGGTAGATGATTTGTCATTGTTGTCAGTTACCTTAACCTGGAACTCATATGTTCCCGCAACAAGATTTTCTACCTGGGTTAGGGCATTACCGGCATCCACAATATTTCCCTGCTGCGGTCCTGATAATTTAGTCCACAGGTACGTTTTTATTTTTCCCGCCGGCGCCGAAGATTTTGTAGCATCAAGCTGAGCAGTATTTACCGGCAGGGTGATAGTTTGTGCAGCCCCTGCATTTGCCACCGGGGGTACAGGCGCCGCTTTCACGGTAATGCTGACTGATGTGGTTGCGCTTGCACCGAGATTGTCGGTTACTTTTAACTGTACCTGGTAGTTGCCTTCTACCAGTGCTACGATCTGTGTAGTCTTTGAGCCTGCATCTGTAATGCCAGCCCCTTCAGGTCCTGAAAGGATGCTCCATTCATAAGAAATAATGGTACTGCCTGAAGACGTTGACTTACTACCATCCAGCGTGGCTGTATTTACCGGCAAAACAACAGTTATTGCATTACCTGCATCAGCAACAGGCGGAGGAGGGCTTGCTTTTACTATTATGGTTACGGAAGCTGTTGCGCTGATATTATTATTATCCGTAACCTTTAATTCAAAAGTATACTCTCCTTCTGCCAGACCGTTAACGGTAGTAGCAGCGGATGTTGCATTTTCAATCGCCGCATCTGAAGGTCCGGAAAGCTGCGTCCACTCATAAGATATAATATATCCTGATGAGGCAGTAGATTTTGTTCCATCTAAAGTCGCACTGTTTACCGGCAATACTATTGTCTGCGCATTTCCTGCATTTGCCACGGGAGGCTGAGGGGCAGGTTTGACGGTAATGGTAACAAGATCGGTCGCTGTCATTCCGTTACTATCTGTAATCTTTAGCTGGAATTTATATACTCCTTCAGATAAGCCGGAAACTTTCGTAACTGCTGAGGACGGGCTTCCAATGGCGCCTGTGCCGGGTCCTGATATTTTTGTCCATGTATAGGTTAGGATAGTGCCGGAAGGTGCGGCAGATGCACTGCCGTCAAGATCAATATTATTTTCCGGTAATATTATACTTCTGTCGCCGCCGGCGTCAGCTATGGGAGGAAGCAGGGCGGCGTTTACAGTAACGGTAACGGTTACCGTTGCTGTAGCTCCATTACTGTCTGTTACTTTCAATTCAAATGTATACTCGCCTTCAGTAAGGTTATTCACTGCTGTAGTGGCGGCGCCTGCATCTGCTATTGTTCCTGCTGCGGGGCCGGAGATCTTAGTCCACGCAAATGATACTATTGTTCCTGAAGGCGCAGTGGAAGTGGTTCCATCCAGGGTTATGCTGTTTTGAGGCAGGTTTATGGATAAATCCTTTCCTGCATTGGCAAGAGGAGGCAAAGGAGCCGGCTTTACCGTCACCGTTATGGTTGAAGTAGAAGATAACCCGTTATTATCAACCACTTTAAGCTGAAACCGGTAAACGCCTTCTGCCAGATCAGCAGCCGTAGTGGTTGCACTTCCTGCATCTGTTATGCTTCCTTCCGCAGGCCCGGAGATCTTAGTCCATGCAAATGATACTATTGTTCCTGAAGGCGCAGTGGAAGCGGTTCCATCCAGGGTTATATTATTTTGAGGCAGGGTTATGGATAAATCCTTTCCTGCATTGGCAACAGGAGGCAGAGGCACTGATTTTACCGTAACATTTACTGTAGCGGTAGATGTTGCCCCGTTGCTGTCAGTTATTTTTAATTCAAAAGTATATACACCTTCCTTGAGATCGTTGACAACCGTAGTGCTGCCTGCTGCATCTGCTATTGTTCCTGCAGAGGGTCCCGAAATTTTTGTCCACAGGTATGATACGATCGTACCTGAAGAAGCAGATGATTTCGTACCATCAAGTGTAATGGTATTTACCGGAAGCTGAATAGTCTGGGAGCTTCCTGCATTGGCAACAGGAGGCAGAGGCGCCGGTTTAACAGTAACGGTAACTGTGGCCGTTGAGATCGCACCTATATTATCCGTTACTTTCAGCTCGAATTTATATTCACCTTCTGCAAGGCCATTTACTTCTGTGATTGCGGCATCAGCAGATGCGACAGCCCCTGACGCAGGTCCTGAAATTTTTGTCCAGTGATAACTTTTTATCGTTCCCGAGGGCGCTGCAGACTTGCTGCCATCAAGCGTTACCATATTCGATGGCAATGTAATTGTCTGGGCGCTACCTGCATTGGCAACAGGAGGAAGCGGTGCAGGCTTTACAGTCACGGTTATGCTGGCTGTCGAAGTAGCGCCGTTATTGTCCGTTACTTTCAACTGGAATTTATAAATACCTTCTACAAGACCGGTTACGTCTGTAGCAGCGTTATCGGCTGATGTTATGCTGCCATCAGAAGGTCCTGAAATTTTTGTCCACAGGTAATCAGCTATATTTCCTGCAGGTGCAGAAGATGCTGTTCCGTCAAGCGCTATACTATTCTGAGGCAGTGTAATAGTTTGATCAGATCCTGCATTTGCAACCGGAGGCAATGGTGCTGCATTCACATTAATGGTAACAGTACTTTTTGCAATCGCCCCGTTATTGTCAGTTATCGTCACTTCAAACACATATACACCTTCTGCAAGACCTGTGACTTCAGTAGTAGCCGCCCCCGCATCTGTTATATTTCCTTCAGCCGGGCCGGAAATTTTTGCCCATTCATAAGATACTATATTACCTGCCGGAGCTGTGGAAGCGTTAGCGTCTAATGTTATGGTATTTACAGGAAGAGATATAGTCTGATCAGATCCTGCATTTGCAACCGGAGGTAAAGGCGCTGCATTTACTGTTACAGTCACCGAGCCTGTAGCCACTGCACCATTATTATCCGTTACTTTCAGCTCAAATTCATAGATCCCTTCTGTAAGACCATTTACCTGTGTTACAGCATTATCCACATTCTCTATTATACCGTCTGCCGGTCCGGATACTTTTGTCCATGTATATGCAGTAATTGTGCCCGAAGGTGCGGAAGAAGCGCTTCCATCGAGTGTTACGCTGTTTTGAGGTAATGTAACAGATTGACTGGCGCCCGCATTCGCTATCGGCAGTACAGGTTGCGGAAGGACAGTAACCGTAACAATGCTTACGGCTGTATTGTTATTATTGTCTGTGATTTTTAATTCAAATTCATATACGCCTTCTTCAAGTCCCGAAGCTGATGTAACTGAAGCGGAAGGATCTGAAATGGTTCCTGCTGTCGGTCCGGATACTTTTGTCCATAAGTATTTCGTAATAAAGCCTGCAGCTGCGGTGGAAGCAGTTCCATCCAGGGTAACAGTATTTTGGGGAAGCGTAATGGATCCATTGTTCCCTGCATTGGCCACAGGTTGTAAGATTTCCGGATTAACGTTGACCGTTACCACTGCAGTAGCGCTTTTCCCATTATTGTCTGTTACCGTTAACTCAAAATTGTATTCGCCGGCTACAAGTGCTGTAACATCCGTGACGGCGCTTGATGTGTTATTAATAATCGCTGAAGCCGGCCCTGATATTTTTTTCCATGCATAAGATACAATAGTTCCGGAAGGCGCTGTAGAAGCCGTGCCATCAAGCGTTATGTTATCTACAGGAAGCGTTATGGAAATACTGGTTCCGGCGTTGGCAACAGGAGGCAATACCGCCGGCTTGACAGTCACTGTTACTTCGCCTGAGGAAGACCCTCCGTTATTGTCCGTTACTGTCAACGTAAATTTGTATACACCTTGTTCCAGTCCATTCACCTTTGTAGTGGAAGCGGATGGATTTACAATTGATCCCGTAGCCGGCCCGGATGATTTTGCCCAGGTATATGAGGTAATAGTGCCTGAAGGCGCTGTAGAAGCAGTACCGTCCAGGGTTATGGAATTATCCGGAAGCGTTATCGTTTTGTCTGCCCCGGCATTTGCCACCGGAGGTAAAGGAGCGGCCTTTACGGTAACGGATACTGTTGCAAAGGAGGTATTGCCATTATTGTCTGTTACTTTCAATTGAAAAACATACACTCCTACAACCATATTGCTGGCAGTAGTATTACTGCTGTGCGGATCTGCGATGGTCCCGCCGGATGGTCCCGAAGATTTTATCCATTCATAGTCGGTAATGGAGCCTCCCGGAGCGGTAGATTTGCTGCCGTCCAGGGAAAAGGAATTTACCGGGAGCTGGATAGTTGCATCGCTGCCTGCGTCGGCTACAGGTGGTGGCGGTGCAGGTTTTACAGTGATGATAACAATGTCGGAAGATGACTGGCTAAGATTATCTGTTACCGTTAATTTAAATTCGTAAGTGCCCTCTGTTAATCCTGTTACAGTGGTGGCAGCATTATTCTTGTTTGTAATAGTCTCTCCCGAGGGGCCTGATACTTTTGTCCAGAGATAAGTTGAAATGCTGCCTGAGGGAGCGGTAGATTTTGATCCGTCAAGCGATACCGAATTTACCGGGAGCTGGATAGTCTGGTCATTTCCTGCTGCAGCAACAGGCGGCTTGGGTGCGGCGTTAACAGTAATGCTAACCGAAGCCGTTGAAGTTGCCCCATTGTTGTCGGTGACCTTTAGCTGGAATACGTACACTCCTTCTGTAAGCCCCGAAACTGTAGTTACTGCGGATGTATTACTGGTTATAGTGCCGGAAGAGGGCCCGGATGATTTTGTCCACTGGTAGCTGCTGATAGTGCCTGATGGCGCAGTTGAAGCGCTACCGTTAAGTGTAACACTATTTGCAGGAAGTGTTATCGTTTGCGGATTGCCGGCGTTAGCCACAGGTGGTAACGGCGCCGGTTTTACAACTATACTCACCGCTGCGGAGGCTGTCTTACCATTATTGTCAGTTATAGTCAGCTGAAACTGGTATGTACCCTCTGTAAGATTATTTACGGTTGTAGTGGCGCCTGACGGAGTGCTTATTGTTCCGGATGATGGCCCTGATATCTTTGTCCAGGAGTAGCTGCTGATAGTCCCGGACGGGGCAGTGGAAGCCGTGCCGTTTAATGTGATACTATTGGTGGGCAATGTTATCGTCTGTGGTGAGCCTGCATTGGCAACCGGGGGACTGGGAGTTATAATGCTTCCGCGTTTATACTTAAGCATCCACTCGTACACATTCATTCCGTCTTCCCTGTAATCCGGATTATACGTCTTCGTCCACGCATCATGACCTGTTTCCGGAAAAACGGAGAGTCTGGCAGGAGGTGTCGGATTATTTTGATTAATAAATTGTGCAAGTGCAACAGCTTTATAGGTATAGGCCTCGGGGTCTACGGAATTGGTGGTAATCCAGGTAGGCAGGCCTGCTGTTGCCACATTATTTGCATAACCATGAGGGTCAGGCGTGCCTCCATTTTTAACTGTATCTATTCCGGGACAAACCAATAACAAAGCCGCAAGTTTTTTTGCATAATCTACCGTAGCCGCAGCATAATTCCAGCTCATATAGCCGCCAAGGCTTAGTCCGGTAAGATAAATTCGTTGTTCATCTACCCTGTAGTGGGACAGGACATAACTAAGAAAGGGAACAATAGTCCCTATCGGGCCGTCCCCTATTTTGCATTGCGGACTCATTACGATAAATGAAAAGTCTTCACCATCTACTGTAAACTTAGATGGAAATTTTCCCTGGGCAATTAATTTGGGAATACCATTGGCAGCAACCTTTGATATCTGTGTCGTTCCATTTCCTACTTCTCCTGCCCCATGAAGAAAGATTATTAAAGGATATTTTTTAGTAGGCTCTGCATCGTAGTTTACCGGTAATGATTCATAAAAGCCCCCTATATTTGAGCCTATATTTTCGGCAACGGCCCTTTGTGTCTGTACCTGAGCAACAGATACACCGCTGAAGAATACACTACCAATAAACAGCAGGAAATACCTAAATCTGTAAGTAAGACGGATTAAGTCTATTCTTTTCATAGTTTTCAGGAATTGGATTAAATATTGCTATCACCGTCATAGGTCTCCGGGATATGTGCATTTAAACGCAAGACAACTAACTTTTGTTATTGCGTTTTTTTAAATAAAACCCTCTTCCCTGAAAATCAAACCTGGTGCCAGAGCAGATTATTCAAATTGATATTTGTTACAAATTGAAAAGAAATGAAGTAAGAATATCTTAAGGTAAATCTCAGTGTAATCACCAGTGGCAAAAAAAAACAAAAATCAATTTTGCACCATAAAAAAACTACAGGAGGTAAGTGGAAATCAGTAGAGAAATTTGCATGCAAAGAAAAAATTATGATACCCTTTTCGAAAAAAAACTACATGACTATTAAACGTGAGACTACAGACGTGAAATGTGAGATCTTCACGTTTGACTTCTGACATCTCACGATAGCTGTTGCGGGCTGTGCTCCTAGGATGGTTTACTTTCTTTTTTGCTGCAAAAAAAGATGCACTCCTTTTTTATTGCCGGTGAGTATATCGGGCAATCCGTCGCCATTCATATCCTGAACAACAACATGAAGCCCTACACCGGAATTATTATCTATTTCATGCGGTATCCAGGAAGGGTCTTTTCCGGGTTTATATTCAAACCAGTACAATACTGCAGGCTCAAATTCACCCGGATCGTTTCCGTTATGTGCGAAAAAGCGTTTGCCGGTGATGATGTCAGGGTTGCCGTCTCCATTGATATCCGTTACAATAAGCCCGTGCGTTTGCGAGAAAGCCTTATAGATTTCATGATGCACCCACCGGGTTTTTCCATCACTGTCTTTTTGCTGTTCGTGCCACCAGATGCCGTAATTATGAGCTGAGGCACTGATAATATCATTCAGCCCGTCTCCGTTAAGATCCAGTACAAACATTTCTGAACAGTCTTCGCTGATATCTTCAGGATGAAAGGTCCAGTCAGGCTGCATGCGGTTTACCGGGGCTTCAAACCATCCGTTCTTTATCACTATATCTTTTCTTCCGTCTCCGTTGATATCCCCGAATCCAATCCCGTGGGTGTATTTGTGCGTGGCAAGATTTTCATCGGCGCTCACCACAATTTTCTGCCACAGGGTATCTCCCTTTTTTTCAGGCGACTTAAGCCAGATCACCTGTTTTGCAACAGCATCGTTTCCTATAATGTCCGGGCGTCCGTCCCCATCCACATCTACCATCATCGGGGATTCATTGCCCAGCGAGCCATTGATCTGGTGCATTTTCCAGTGCCCCGGCTTATTCCGTGGATTTTCAAACCATACTACAGGTTGTCCGGGGTGATCTACGCGTATATAATCCGTCCACCCGTCCTGGTCTACGTCCATGGCAAAGTTCAAAAAAGAATTTCCATACGTTCTGATGTTGAAAGTGTCATTACCATTGATCTCATGCTTTTTCCATGAAGGCGCTTCAAACCAAAAAGCCCCCGCAATAATATCGGTCTTGCCGTCATTATTCACATCTGCAGCAGCGGCTCCCTCGCTGATATACTGTGTTATTATCTCGTGCTTCTTAAATAACGGGATATTGCTGCCCTGTTTTTTCTGCTGGGCATTACCTGCTATGGCAAGTGCAAACACCGGTAAAAACAACAATCGTTTTAGCATAATTGTATTTTAAAAGATATATAGTAGTGTGACGTTAAGCATAATATACCGAATCATTTTGTGAATGATGAATAACAGTGAGACGTGAGACGATAGACGTGAAACTTTCATCCCTCATGTTTGTCCTTTTACGTCTGACGTTTAACTTTTCACCTCTCACGTTTGACATAGCACCAGTGTCTATACCTGGAAAACACCGAGCCCAAACCGGTCTGCTGTTCTTTTGTGGTTAGCTGCAGCAATACCTTCTGCAATGAGCTGTCTTGTCTCCAGCGGATCAATAATAGCATCTACCCATAACCGTGCTGCTGCGTAATAAGGAGTAGTCTGCTGCTCATAACGACCTTTTATATCTTCAAGTAATTTTTTTTCTTCTTCGGGGTCAATGGACTTTCCCTTTGCTTTGAGAGCGTTTACCTGTATCTGCAACAAGGTTTTTGCCGCCTGCTCTCCCCCCATCACCGCTATCTTTGCCGAAGGCCACGCATAGATAAAGCGCGGATCATATGCTTTGCCGCACATGGCATAGTTGCCCGCTCCGAAAGAATTGCCAATGATGATCGTGATCTTTGGGACAGAAGCATTGGCTACCGCGTTTACCATTTTTGCCCCGTCTTTAATGATGCCCGAATGCTCGCTGCGGCTGCCTACCATGAAGCCTGTTACATCTTGCAGAAAAACCAGCGGAATATTTTTCTGGCTGCAGTTCATAATAAAGCGGGCAGCTTTATCGGCGCTGTCATTGTATATCACTCCCCCAAGCTGTATTTCGCCTTTTTTATTTTTAATTATTTTTCTTTGATTAGCTACAATACCTACAGCCCAACCTCCAATGCGGGCATAACCGCATAATATTGTTTGTCCGTAATCTTTTTTATACTGGTCAAACCCGGGATCATCAACGATCCTTTCAATGATCTCCAGCATGTCATACGGCTTGCCGGTATCCGGGGGCAATAACCCGTATATTTCAGCAGGATCTTTTTTCGGCGCCTTAGCCTTTATCCTGTTAAATCCGGCTGTTTCCCGTTCGCCAAGCCTGGCGCAGATTTTTTTTATTTCATCCAGGCATTCCTGTTCGGTATCAAATTTATAATCCGCTATCCCACTTATCTCAGTATGTGTTACCGCGCCACCAAGTGTTTCTGTATCCACATCTTCTCCTATGGCAGCTTTTACAAGATAGGGACCAGCCAGGAATATAGAGCCGTTGCCTTTTACCATCAGCGTTTCATCACTCATGATCGGGAGATATGCGCCACCTGCAACACAGGCGCCCATTACAGCAGCTATCTGCACAATACCCATGGCGCTCATGCAGGCATTATTGCGGAATATTCTTCCAAAATGATCTTTATCCGGGAATATTTCATCCTGCATGGGAAGGAATACACCGGCGCTGTCTACAAGGTAGATAACGGGAAGATTGTTCTCCATCGCAATTTCCTGCATCCGCAGGTTTTTTTTGCCGGTGATGGGGAACCACGCGCCTGCCTTTACCGTCTGGTCGTTGGCCACTATTACACACTGGCGGCCGCTTATATAGCCTATCCCGGCTACTGTTCCTCCTGCAGGACAACCGCCGTAGGCTTCATACATTTCAAAGCCCGCAAAAGCGCCGATCTCTACAAAGGGCTTGCCTTCATCGCACAGGTAAGCAATGCGCTCCCGGGCAGTCAGCTTATTTTTTTCTTTTTGTTTTTCGATAGCTTTCCTGCCGCCGCCGGAATATATTTTTTCCAGGTTCTGCTTTACCTGGCTCCATGCCATCCGTTGTATATCCTCGTTCTTATTGTTTTCTATATTCATCACAAGGCGTAAAATTTACCTGCATTAATCTTTAGCCCAATAATCAAGCACTACCGCTTTATCTAAATAGGGTGTAAGCACAGCGCCAAAGGCCTTGTGAGCAGGATGGGGCAGATAAATGTCGCGGTCCTTTTCGCTGGTAAAAGAAAGAAAGAAGCAATGGCTAAGCCCCTGGTTCAGGTTTTCCGGGCTGTTGTTGATGCCCCATTCAAAGCCTTTAATTTCTTTTATTTTGGAAGGAAGGGCACGAAAGGCATCTTCCACCTGTTTCACCTGTGCCGGTGTAGTATTGTCTTTAAATTTAAACATTACAACGTGCCTGAGCATTTGTGGTTCTTTATTTTTTGCTGAAATAATACATACTGCGATAATGCAGACAGCGAGTATAGCAATTATTTTTTTCATTTACGATAGATTTTAAACATTTCTGAATAATGGAGCATGCTCTCCTTTCCAAAAGAAGTATTCAAAAATATGACCTATACGCTTATTATTGCTATTTTTTTATGCTGCTTAAAACGGAAAGATATTATTGTATGGAGTATGTCTGAGCAGAAAAAATATCTTTTATTCCCGGGAGGCAATATGCTATTGCAATGGATTGATCTCTGATGATGATATATACGGTAAAAGCAGTGCACAATGCACTGCCTCTACCTTTTGTTGTACTGAGTACAAACAGAGGTAAGCTTCTGAATCCTATAGTAAAACGGGAAATTATTGTTCCAGTTTGATTTCTCCTATATCGGTAGCTTCACCTTCTTTTACTTCAACACCGTCCTTTGCGGAATTTTTATAAGGCGCTTTTGCCTCGATAATTACCTGGTAAGTTCCCGGTTTAACATCTCCTATTTCAAATGCGCCATTTGAAATGTCAGCTTTTACGGTGTCTGTGCCCGAAATTGCCCATGCTCTTACTGCTGCATCTGCAGGGGTAACTGTACCTTTTACTGAACCATTTGTGATCACATTAAATGCGAACAGACCTGCGGCTATTACACCTAACGCCGCCAGCGTCAATCTTGCTTTTTTCATACTGCTGGAATTTTTGTTTTTTCAAATTGAATGTTGATTACTAATCTTTCCAGAGTAAGTGATTGGAGGGATACCTGCTTAAAAACAAGTACTATGCCAAAAAACAGGAACCGCCTTTGTTAAATGATTTTAACGGTATAAATTAATATTGGGATCAGAAATAAAATAGCAGGGAATTTTGTTTCGTTTATACGTGTATGTTATACTTATCCGCTATTCCTGTGCTGTTACGTAGCCGGGGGCATGCTTTTATTCTTTATACACAGGGGTGCATAATCCTCCCGCCTGTCTCTGCTTTCGTTTTATTATATTTGCCGCGTTCTGGAAATACTAAAATAATTAGCATATTTGCAGTAGGAATATACTGGTACTGAATGAATATTTAGAATATGGCAGAAGCAAAACAAAATTTATTTGACTATACGGAGGATTCTATTAAGTCGCTTGACTGGAAGGAGCATATCCGCCTCCGCCCGGGGATGTATATCGGCAAGCTGGGAGACGGCAATAGTCCCGATGATGGCATTTACGTATTACTGAAGGAGGTGCTGGACAACTGTATTGATGAGCACATGATGGGCTACGGAAAGCAGATAGATATAAAGGTGGAAGGCAAGACGGTCACCGTGCGGGATTATGGCAGGGGGATCCCTCTTGGTAAAGTGGTGGATGTAGTAAGCAAGATCAATACCGGCGCTAAATATGACAGTAAGGCATTTCAAAAATCTGTGGGGCTGAACGGTGTAGGTACCAAAGCTGTGAATGCGTTGAGCAACTACTTTAAGGTAATGGCCGTAAGAGACGGTAAGCAAAAAACTGCAGAGTTTGAGAGAGGGATGCTGACCAAAGAGCATAAAGAAGTAAAATCTGATGAAAGCAACGGTACATTGGTAACATTTATACCGGATGATATTGTTTTCAGGAATTTTCATTTCAAACAGGAGTATATAGAAAACCTGCTATGGAACTATTGCTATCTGAATGCCGGACTGGTCATTACTTTCAACGACAAAAAATATGTAAGCAGGAATGGCCTGCTCGACCTGCTGCAGCGCAGAACGAATGCAGACGAGCTGCGCTATAATATTATCCATCTCAAAGGCGATGATATCGAGCTTGCTATCACCCATAATAATGAATATGGCGAGGAGATATTCAGCTTTGTGAACGGGCAGTATACCACGCAGGGAGGAACGCACCAGCAGGCCTTCCGGGAAGCTTTCGTAAAAGTGGTCAGGGACTTTTATAAAAAAGATTATGATGCTACAGATATCAGACAGAGCATCGTGGCGGCGGTTGCCGTGAGGGTAGTGGAGCCGGTCTTTGAAAGCCAGACCAAAACAAAGCTGGGATCCCAGTATATAGAGGAAGGCGGCACAAGCATGAAGAATTTCCTGCTGGAATTTCTTTCAAGAGAACTGGATAATTTCCTGCATAAGAATCCCACTATTGCAGACGCTCTTAAAAAGCGGATAGAGCAAAGTGAAAGGGAAAGAAAAGAGCTGGCGGGTATAAAGAAACTGGCCAATGAAAGAGCTAAAAAAGCCAATCTTCACAACAGGAAGCTCAGGGATTGTCGTATTCATTTTAATGACGATCCCCCGAATAAAGGCAAGGAAGAATTTCATGAGAAGCAGTTGGAGAGCACTATTTTCATTACCGAAGGAGATTCTGCCAGCGGTTCTATCACTAAAGCAAGAAATGTAGAAACACAGGCAGTGTTCAGCCTCCGGGGAAAACCCCTGAACTGTTTCGGGCTGACCAAAAAAGTGGTATATGAGAATGAAGAGTTCAACCTGTTGCAGCACGCGCTGAATATTGAGGAAGGCATTGAAGGGCTGAGATACAATAATGTGGTAGTAGCAACGGATGCAGACGTGGACGGTATGCATATACGCCTGCTGCTGCTTACCTTCTTCCTGCAGTTTTTTCCCGACCTGGTAAAGAACGGGCATGTGTATATACTGGAGACACCGCTTTTCAGGGTGCGCAATAAGCAGGAAACTATTTATTGCTATGATGAAAACGAAAAGCAGGAAGCTGCAAAAAAGTTAGGCGGGAAACCGGAGATCACCCGTTTCAAAGGGCTGGGGGAAATATCGCCGGAGGAATTTGTAAAGTTTATCAGCTCGGATATGCGCAAAGAGCCTGTAATGGTAATGCCTGAAACACATCTGCAGCAATTGCTCGAATACTATATGGGTAAAAATACACAGGAAAGGCAGGAATTTATTATTGATAATCTTCGTGTGGAAATAGACCTTGCCGAAGCAACTGCGGCGGCGTCTTAGCGGCAGCAGGTAGTGTTATGTCAAACGTGAAACGGCAGATGTGAAATGTGAGATCCTCACATCTCATCTCTCACAAAGAAACACGAAAAATTATTGTTGACATGGCGGTAGTTGCCAGCAGAATGCTGAAATATGTACATAATCTTAAAATAGATAGAGAACTATGATACACATCGTTTTTAATGAAGCTGATGTAAATGTATTGCAAAAAGCGATTGAGCTGGATGAAGCCATTGCCGGACCGGTAGTTCAGATAAAGGACGACTACGCGGTGGGCCCACTGTTCAACATATATATTGGCGATGGGATGGCTGCACGGAAGGCATGGTGGAGCGAAGTACTGGCGGGTGGGGATTACAACGGGAAAGCAGACGACGGATCCGTGAATGATACCAGTACCGTGGCAGAATTGGTGGGAACATTACGCCGCAATCCTGAAGAGATCGTGTGGATATGGGCGGCGCAGAACAAGCATGACGTGAGCGGCTATTACTGGCTGCTACATTATATGAAGGAATTCCAGGGAAGAGTATTTATATTATACCTGAATAACCTGCCTTTTATTAATGAGAAGGGAAGCATATTTTATCCCGAATGGCTGCACACTATACCTCCGAAAGAATTTTTGAAAGCAAAAAAACTGGCGAGACCTATTACGCTCAGCGAATTTGAAGTGGATCCGGACGAGTGGACAAAACTATGCAATGAAAACAAAGCTGTGCGTATACTGGAAGGAGGAAAGAAACTGGTGCAGTATGACTATGATTTTTATGACAGCGACCTGAGAAAATATATCAGCAAAGACTGGCAGAAAGCCCATAAGATCATTGCTCAGTTTTTATCGAAAAATAAGCATACTACCGGAGATGCATACCTGCTGTGGAGATTGAAAATGATCATAGCGGATAATGATAAATATGATGTGCAGGGGGAAATGAAGCATATGAAAGATTTTGAGATAAAACTTAAATTGGGAAACCCGGAAATTATCAATATTGAAGAGTAATCTGGTCAATTGTACATTTATTGGTTTCAGCATTCTGTTATTGCTGCATGTTTTATTTATTTTTTGTGGTTTTTATGGAAATGATGATATAAACTATGCCAGGCTTTCTGCGGAGTTGCTGCATAATAATACTCTTCCTATAAGCAGCACTGACCATTTTCCGTTAAGGTGGATCACTATTTGGAGCGCTGCCTTTTTTTTTAAGCTGTTTGGCTTTACGGAACCGGCTATGGCGCTATTTTCTTATAGCTGTTTCGTTCTTACGGCTTTCCTGATAAGCCGTTTTTTGAAAGGGAGTTCTCTTTTTTTAGCTCTTGCTACGTTTATCCTGTTTTTTTTGAATTTCACGGTCGTATTTTATGCGCATCGCTTGCTTCCTGATGCAGGTATTTGCCTTTTTATTTTTGCCGCATACTTTTTTTACCATCAAAAACTGTTTTATAATAAGGATAACACTGGCAGCGCATTGCTTTTCTCCTCTTCGCTGTTCTTAGGTGTGCTTACCAAAGAAACCATCATCCTGTCCGCCCCGCTATGGTTTTTTTTATGCATAAAAGATATATCAGTAAGAAGAAATATAAGGTTCTGGGGACTGGCTTTCCTTTTTTTTGCAATACTTACACTTTTGTATCTGTGGTATTTTAAGATCACTACCGGCGATTGGTTTTTTAGATACCATGTGCTGAACCGCAACAGCCTGTTGTCGGGTGGTATACCTTATGCTCAGCAACCCGGGATAATAACAGTTAAAAGGCTTTCTTATCAGTTATGGAATGCTTTTTTACTGAACGGTGATATGGAATACCTCATTTTCGCGCTATGTGCATTTATCTATCGTCGTACCATTTTCCCGGATACCGCTGCACAACATGTTGTTATTTCTTTTTTAATACTGCTGTTGTCCGCAAATTTCATGTCTTATACGATTGATGCTTACAATCCTCTTTTGCCTGACCCGAGGCATTTTATTTTTGTTATTCCTTTCGCCGTTATATCCGGCGCATATATGATCAAAGCTTATTTTTTGAATCCCCGTAAATATCCCCTGGTATTGCTGCTTTTTATTTTGGCGGATATATGGCTGATATGTTCATCCGTTGAGGGAACCAGATATGTATATTTTATCATCACATTCAGCCTGCTTTTGGCGTTTGTATTTGCCTCTTCTACATATTACAGGCCTGCCGGGAAATGGCTGGTTTTGTTAGGTGCAGGCGGCATGATATTAAATTATGTAAATGATTTTATTCACCCCAGGTATCCGTATTATTTTGATCAGCGTGACCTGGTAAAGTCATACTTTTCGAACTATACCGGCAGTGCCACCGTTTACTGTGGAGATGATATGACAGCAGAACTGAATGACTATTTTCTGGGATTTAAGAACACGGATATTCGATTTGTGAATATTCAGCAATGCAAAACACTTATATCCGATAGTTCAAATCAATACCTGCTGATTAACGGCGGTTACGATCCTTTATTCAAACAACAGACAGATTCTTTACTTTTGACAAATAGTAAAGCAGATCTTCATTGTGTAAAAGGTAATCATACGGCTTTTTTGTATGCAGTAGCAGACACTGCAATGCTGCATGAGCTTAAAAAAATTCGATCAGACAAATAAAAGCAGCATATAAGTAAATGGACAAGAATAAAGATGGCTTAAATACAGATGCCCCGGAATCGGGTGTACAGGGACAGTATAAAACATGGTTCCTCGATTATGCATCGTATGTGATCCTGGAGCGCGCTGTGCCTGCGATTGAAGACGGATTGAAGCCTGTGCAGCGCCGTATCCTTCATGCCATGAAGGAAATGGACGACGGGCGCTTTAATAAGGTGGCCAATATTATCGGGCAGTCCATGCAGTATCATCCCCATGGCGACGCATCAATAGGCGATGCGCTGGTGAATATGGGGCAGAAAGACCTCCTGATAGAAACCCAGGGCAACTGGGGCGATGTGCGCACGGGCGATGATGCAGCCGCTGCCAGGTATATTGAAGCGCGGTTGAGCAAGTTTGCCCTGGAGATAGCATTTAATGCTAAAACAACAGCATGGCAGCTCAGCTACGACGGGCGTAAAAATGAGCCGGTAACACTACCTGTGAAGTTCCCGCTTTTGCTGGCGCAGGGAGCGGAAGGTATTGCCGTGGGGCTCTCTACCAAAATACTCCCGCACAACTTTTGCGAGCTGATAGAGGCATCCGTTAAATACCTGCGGGGTAAAAAATTTGAGCTGTATCCCGACTTTCAGACGGGAGGCATGATTGATGTGACCAGCTATAATGAAGGTAAGCGCGGCGGGAAAGTAAGAGTGAGGGCGCGTATAGAAGAGCTGGATAAAAAAACGCTGGTCATCCGCGATGTGCCCTATGGCGTTACCACAACTTCCCTGATGGATTCTATTGTAAAAGCCAATGACCAGGGGAAGATCAAGATCAAGAAGGTTACTGACAATACCGCGGCTGAGGTTGAGGTCCTGGTGGACCTGGCGCCCGGCATGTCTACGGACATTACTATTGATGCATTATATGCTTTTACAGATTGCGAGATCAGCATTTCCCCCAATGCCTGTGTGATCGCTGAGGATAAGCCCAGGTTCATGTCTGTGCATGAGCTGTTGCGTGTTTCCGCCGATTATACTAAAGACCTGTTACGGCAGGAGCTTGAGATCAGGCTGGCGGAGCTGCAGGAGAAATGGCACTATACTTCCCTGGAAAAAATATTCTTTGAAGAAAAGATATACAAAGAGCTGGAGAAAAAGCACGATACCTGGGAGAAAGTGCTGGAAGCTATAGATAAAGCTTTCAATCCTTTTAAAAAGCAACTGAAGCGTGATATCAGCAAAGAAGATATCATAAAGCTCACGGAAAAACCTGTACGCCGTATTTACCGTCTTGATATTGATGAACTGAATGAACAGATCCGGGGAATCGAGAAAGATATAAAGCAGGTAAAGTATGATCTTGCCAACCTCGTGGATTTTGCGGTGGCATATTATGAAAACCTGCTCAAAAAATACGGAAAAGGCAGGGAGCGCAAAACCGAGATCAGGTTGTTTGAAGCCATACAGGCCAAGCAGGTGGCTATAGCCAATGCCAAACTGTATGTAAACCGTGCAGAGGGCTTTATCGGCACCAGTCTGAAGAAAGATGAGTTTGTAGAAGACTGCTCGGATCTTGATGATATTATTGCTTTTACCAAAGCCGGTAAGATGAAGGTAGTGAAGGCGGCTGATAAGGTGTTCATAGGAAAAGATATTCTGCATGTAGCGGTATTTAAGAAGAATGATGAGCGCACCACCTATAATATGCTGTATGTGGACGGGAAATCCGGCATTACTTATGCCAAACGGTTTAATGTAACCGGTGTTACCCGTGATAAGGAGTATGATCTTACAAAAGGATCCGAGAAAAGCAAAGTGCATTACTTCTCTGTAAATCCCAATGGTGAAGCAGAGACCGTGAAGATTGTATTGAGCCCTAATGCTTCGGCAAGAAATAAGGAGCTTGATTTTTATTTTGAGGAACTGGAGATCAAAGGACGCGGCAGCATGGGCAACCAGGTAACAAAATACCCGGTGAAATCGGTGAAGTTCAAAGAAGCGGGGCGCTCTACCCTCAGCGGTGTGAAGCTATGGTTTGACAATACTTTTGGAAGGCTTAATACAGATGAGAAAGGAGTATTTCTCGGCAGCTTCGATCCGTCGGAAGATAAGCTGCTGGTAGTATATAACGACGGTAACTATGAGATCACAGATACCGAGCTTACGCAGCGCTTTGAGGGGGACAAAGTAATGCTGATCGAAAAATTTAACCCGGAAAAGGTAATAACCGCCGTATACCTGGATAAAGAAAAGCTGCAATACAATATCAAACGGTTTAAGATTGAAACCACAACGTTGCGGAATAAGTTTTTATTCATCAAGGAAGGAGACGGCAACCAACTGGAAGCCGTAACTACCAATGCGGAACCCATTTTGGCTATCCAGAGCGGTAAGGGCGCACAGGTAAGAAAGGCTAAGATCAAGGTGAATAAGATGGTGGAGGTAATGGGCTGGAAGGCCGTAGGAGCAAAGCTGGCGGACTATTCCAAAAGCACAACAATGGAATGGGAGAAGCAGAAAAACGAGGAAGATAACCAGCCGGAATTGTTTTGATCGTGAAAAGTGAGACGATAAAGAGGAGGAGCAGGCAATAGAGAAATGAGAGACGTGAAAAGTGAGATTTTCACCTTTGACATTCAGCCTCTCACGTCTCTCGTTTCTCGTTTGACGCAGCACTAATAATTTACGTTTAATATTTAATTACATACTCAATGACCAGGATTACCGAACAACCTTCACTGTACAGGCATCTCGAAAAAATGCCGGTAGAGGAGCTTACTGCTAATATCAATAATGAGGACAAAAAAGTGGCATTGGCCATTGAAAAGGTGCTACCGCAGCTTAATGCATTGATCAAAGCCATTGTAGAAAAGCTGAGGAATGGCGGCCGGATGTTTTATCTCGGTGCCGGCAGCGGGGGCAGATTGTCTGTGCTTGATGCTATAGAGTTGCCTACTACCTATGGCATTGAAAAAGGAATAGTTAATGTGATACTTGCCGGCGGAGTAGAACATCTTATTGAAGCGCCGGAAGAAAAGGAAGATGATACCGAAGCGGGCTGGAATGCATTGCTGGAATATAATATCTCTCCCAAAGATATTGTGGTGGGGATCTCTGCCAGCGGCACCACTCCTTTTGTGCTTGAGGCCTTAAAAAAATGTAAAGCGCATCATATTACTGCCGGTTGTATCGTCAGCAACCCGGGCTCTCCCATTGCTGCTGCAGCGGCTATACCGGTAGAAGTGATCACGGGACCGGAATTTGTAACCGGCAGCACGCGTATGAAATGCGGTACTGCCCAGAAGATGATCTTTGATATGATCAGCACCACCACCATGATACAGCTTGGAAGAGTAGAAGATAACAGTATGGTGAATGTACTCCTGATCAATGATAAGATCACCGACCGCGCCGTAAAAATATTGATGGACAAAGCCGGCATTGCAGACTATGAAGAAGCAAGGAGTATCTTACTGAGCCATGGCAGCGTAAAGAAAGCCATGGATGCTTTGCAGCGTAAGTAAAAGTCCCGTCCTGTATTTTATAATCATTCCCCGGAAAGGTGAGATTGGCCGGACGCATTTCAAATTAGCCGGGTAGTCGCAAGAGGACTATTTGTAAACCTGAATTATTGCGAAAGTTATAAATCATCAGCCCTTTGCCTGTCCTTTCGAATCATTGCGACAATGATGTTAAGTGAACAATAGCCGTAAATGCAAGGGATTGCTTCGCCGCGCATCATTCCTAATTTTTAGAATACATGCAGCGGCTCGCAATGACAAAGGTGGTTTATTTTACAATCTTGTACTAAAGCAAAGTATGCAATTACTCAACTTCTTACCGTCCTTGCGAACCCGCCCGCATGAAGATCTGACATGAATGAATGTAGCGGCGGGTGAAGCAATCTCCGGTGAGTATTGTTAGTCATCAATGCCACCTTGAGGCTGCTTCTTGGCACTATCTTCACGCATAGCCATCATTTGCCGAAGCATGAGGCATCTTCCCAACAACACTTTACTAAAAAATATTGAATAACCACATGATTTAAATCATCTAAAAAAATAAAAGACAAATTTGTCCTTTATTTGAATTGTCCTGTAATTTTGCTGCTGCATTAAAACATTCATAAAATAAAGAACATGGTAGCAGTAGCAATTCTGGATGTTACCCGTATAGAGCCGAAGCTCAAACATCCTACTATTTTTAAGCACTTTGATGAGTTAGATGCGGGCGAAAACTTTATCATAGATAATGACCATGACCCCAAGCCATTGTACTACCAGCTTTTAGGGGAGCGTGGGAATATTTTTACATGGGAATATCTTCAGCAGGGCCCTCAGCGCTGGCAGGTAAAAATTGCCAAGCGCTCCAATGACAATAATGGGGAGACTATCGGATCGATAGCAGCAAAGGACATGCGTAAAGCTGCAGTATTTAAAGCCAGGGGGATTGATTACAGTTGCGGAGGTAATAAAACATTGCAGGAAGCAGTGGCGGAAGCTGCTATCAGTGAAGAAGCATTGAAAGCTGAGCTGGCAGATGCAGAACAACTGCCCCGTTCCGCTTCCCAGGACTTTAATAAATGGAAGCTTGATTTTCTTTGTGATTATATCAGCAATACGCACCACCGTTATATAAAGGAGAATGCAGAACTGATCAGCGGTTTGGCAGAAAAGGTTGCACAAAGGCACGGCGTTTATCACCCTGAGTTAAACAGGCTGGCTCAAGGCGTAATTCCTTTTCTGCAAAACCTGCTGACACATATTGGCAAAGAAGAAGAGATCGTTTTCCCGGCGATCAAGCAGCGTGTATCTGGGAAAAGTCCGGCTACCGGAGCAATACCTGATGAAGCGGGCATCATAAAGAAATCAGTATTGGTGCTGGAGAAGGAACATAGTATCATAGCGGCAGACCTGGCATATTTCCGGAAGCTGAGCAATGATTATGAGCTGCCGGATGACGCCTGCAACTCATACGCTTACCTGTATCAAAAGCTGGCGGAAATGGAAGATGATCTTCAGCAATGTCTGCATGTCGAAAATAATATTCTCTTCCCCAGGGCAATTGCGCCGGAGCGGGAAAATGTACAATGAACCAGAAGTCGTCTATCCATCTGATAGATCAAAATGATTCGCCATGGACAAACCGTTTAAAATAAGCGATACCACTAAAATATCAGAGCTTATCAAAGCAGATAAGGCTTCCATTGAGGCAATTGCCGGAGTAGCAAAGCCTTTTCATCGCTTGAGAAATCCGGTGCTCAGGAAAATAATGGCCGCACGGGTCACTATAGCCGAAGCAGCAAAGATGGGCGGTTGCAGCGTAAGTGATATTGTAGCAGCTTTGACGCCCCTCGGTTTTGAATATGAACAGGTAATGCAACCGAAAGAGACAGCACAGCAGCCTAAACCCGGATGGCTGCTGGATGCAGGGCGGGCGGATATTACTTGGCTGGACGTGCGCCCCGTTATTGAATCCGGCACGGATCCGCTGAAAGAGATACTCGGCAAATTCAAAAATGTTCCTGAGGGAAAAATACTTTGTGTAATCAACAGCTTTGTACCTACGCCATTGATCCATTTATTGCAACAGGGAAAAGCGGAAAGCAGTTATGTAGATAAGATCAGCGAAGAGGAATTCCTGACCTATTTTCTGAAAAGAAAAAATGCCGCTGAGGAAGAAAAAGAGAGCAGTCATGACAATGTTATCTTTGATGATGCCGGTAGTTTCGAAGCGGTGCGTCAACATTTCCCCGGCGAAAAAATACGGGAAGCAGATGTTCGCCATTTAGAAATGCCCCAGCCCATGCATACTATCCTGAACGAACTGAAAACATTGCCACGGGATCACATGTTATATGTGCATCACAAGCGTGTGCCGGTATACCTGCTGGAAGAGCTGGCGGATAAGCATTATGAGATACATATTCATACAATAGGCGAGGGGGATGTAAAAATGATTTTATTTGAAAAACCATATACAACTTCTGAACCACGGTAATATTCATTCATGGCTGACATTGATATAGGAAAAGCCCCTCCCAATAGCGCCGTGCTCCCGTTTTATGCAACGGGCGCCGGTGCTTTTTGGATACTTTGCTTTTTATTGTTTATCAGCACTGACGCCTTGAGCCAGCATTATTTCAACCCGCATTTGCTGGCCATTGTGCATACGGCGGCGCTGGGCTGGGGAACGATGATCATTTTCGGAGCCGCACACCAGTTATTACCTGTTGTTTGTGAACGCGATCTGTTCAGCCCTGTTATTGCTTCCCTGTGCTGGTATACCCTTACGGGAGGCACAGCTATCCTTGTGTTTTCATTCTGGACTTTTACAACGGGGTGGCTTATGATAAGCGGAGGGTCGCTTGTGGTTTTTTCCGCGCTGACCTATTTCATCAATGCGCTGCTCACAAGCAGGATATGCCGTCATTACTCTGTTGTCAGGCTGTTCATTGTTACTTCTGCTACCTGGCTTATGTTCACCGTAACAGTCGGGCTGCTCATGACGATCAATCTCAGCTATCCTTTTTTCACGAAAAACCACCTGGATATATTGAAGCTCCATGCGCATGCCGGACTGGCAGGCTGGTTCCTGCAATTGATAACGGGAGTGAGCAGTAAGCTGGTGCCTATGTTCCTGCTGGGAAAATCAGCCAAAGAGAAATTGCTGCTGTATGCCTGTGTGTTGCAGAATGCAGGATTGCTTTTATTTTTAACGGAAAGCTATTTTGGAAGTATCACCTCCGCCAGGATACTGCTATATGCCGCATTGGTAGCCGCAGGCGTAGTGTGCTGGTTCCTGTACCTTTATGACACTTTCCGCAACCGTGTGAGAAAAAAAACAGATATACAGATGAAGCAGACATTTGTTGCGTTGTTGTGCCTGGCCGTTGCTATCGCTATGATACCTGTTGTAGTCAATGCCCGGGGGTATCACTGGACTGTCTTATACGGAACTTTCGCATTCATGGGTTGGATAACGGGGATCATTCTTGGAAAAACCTTTAAGACGCTGCCTTTTATTGTGTGGAACGGACATTACAAATCCCTCTCCGGGAAAGTGAAAGTGCCCCTGCCCAAGCACCTGTACAGTGAACCGATGGTGCAGTGGCAGTTCAGGATATTTATTATCGCGCTGCTTTTCCTTGCTACTGCCATACTGATGAATAACGTTATTGTTTTTCGCATAGCGTCAGGCCTGTGGCTTATATTGTCAACGTTGTATTTTGTAAATGTGATGAAGGTATTGTTGCACAAAACAAAAATATTATCATGATCATTTCCTTAACAGAACCATACTCCAATGAAAAGCTTAAAGCGCAGCAGGCGCTCTATAATGTAATAGATCCTGAGCTTTTTGTAAATGTGGTAGATCTTGGACTGATATATGAAATAGCATTCGGAGATGATGACAGCATTTCTGTAACAATGACCCTCTCCACGCCCCATTGCCCTATGGGCGAAGCGATCACCAACGGAGTGAAGAATGCTTTGGAAATGACGTTCCCCGGAAAGAAAGCAGACATTAACCTGACTTTTGACCCACCATGGAGCTTTGAAATGCTGACGGAAGAAGGAAGAGCGCAATTAGGAGTTTGAGAGAGAAAAAATAGATAGTTAAAGCTGCTCTGGCATCGAAGCAAATCTGAATATGTCAAAAAATAAAAGATGTTTTTGTCTTTTATTGATTTAATAATTGGTAGCTTTGTGCTGCTGACCAAAACGAGCCTCTGCGATATACAGTTTTGCCAGGTACTTGCCATATGAACTTTTGTTTTAAAAAAGATAAAAAGGTATTTATATCCTTAATATGAAATCGTTTATTTTTTTTTCAGCCCGGATCCTGCTGATCACGCCCTGGCTGTTGCGCTTTTCTGCTGCACAGGCACAAAACATGAAGGTTTCCCATTTTTCTTTTAGCTCAACCAAAGCGGGAATATGGCTCATATTTATCATAGCATTCGCATTGCTTGCGGCTGCATTTGCGCTCAAAAATAAAGTAGCCGCCCTGAGAAAAAATTATAGAAAAATGGATGACAGGCAGAGGGAGAACATACTTAAGGAACATACTTTACAGCTCAACAGCCGGCAGATAGAGAGATTGCTGCGATATAAAAATAAAAAAATACAGGGAGGCATGCACTCTGTTATTTTATTGATACCTGTTTTTATTTTTCTTGCCGTTAGTACTGCCACAGCCCAGGCAGCTCCGGGTACAGAGAGCGGGTCATTATTAAGCGAGAGTGGCATTATCATTACTATTGTGCTGGTATTAATACCTATACTGGCTGCGCTTACCATTCTTATTGTCAAGATCAGGAATGCCATGAACCAGCAGCGGAACCGGTTGCGCCGCGAAGAAGCCGAAAAGCTTGCAATATACCTGCAAAACTTACCCGATGAGGAAGTAGATACGATATTAAGAAAAAGAAAAGCAGCGCTGGATTATTCCCTTACACACCGTGAGCTTTCGGGAAATGAACCGGCGGAGGATAGTAAAGGTTTGCTGAATATAAACCGGGAGGCGGGAGTGCCGATAGTTGCTGTAAAAAAGAAAGCCCTTCCGAGACCGAATATTGATCCGTCGTTGTCAAGGCTGGTGCTTTGGTACCTGGGCTGTGCTACATGTTGGCTCCTGCTGGGAACAACCATAGGCGAATATATAGGCATCAAGTTTGTTGCTCCTGATGCGGATCATGTAAGCTGGCTGAGCTTTGGAAGGCTCCGCCCTGTTCATACCAACTCTGTATTCTGGGGCTGGGCATCATTAGGCATGCTTGGTTTGGGATATTATATTGTGCCGCGGGTGAGCAATACTAAATTGTTCAGCATAAAGATGGGCTGGTATGCGCTTTACCTGATCAATGCTTCCGTTATTATAGGCAGTATATGTCTTATGGCAGGCATCAACAACGCGGGAGGAGAATATCGCGAGTATGTTTGGCCGGTAATGCTGTTGTTTGGTATAGGGCTTGCGCTTAGTCTTTATAATTATATAAAAACTATTGCTGCCCGTACCACCAGGGAAATATATATATCCAACTGGTATATGGTAGCTGCCATTATCTTCACTATTGTTATTGCGCTCGCAGCCTATATACCCAGTTGGCAAAACGGGCTGGGGGAGACCATTATCCAGGGATATTATATGCACCAGGGGGTAGGTATGTGGTTTATGCTGTTTACGCTGGGCATCGTATATTATTTTCTTCCGCAGCAGTTGAATAAGCCTATATATTCCTATAGCCTGGGTATACTGGCTTTCTGGACACAGATCCTGTTTTATACGCTGATCGGCTCTCATCATTTTGTCTTCAGCGCTATTCCCTGGTGGCTGCAAACAGTAGCCATTGTGGGAAGTATGGGTATGGCCATCCCGGTAATTGCAGGTACCACCAATTTCCTGATGACATTCAAAGGCGCCTGGTACAAGGTCAGCGACAGCTATACGCTGCCTTTTTTCCTGGTAGGGATCATTTTCTATTTTACCGGGTCGATGCAGGGTACTGCCGAAGCATTCCGGTTTACGAACCTGATATGGCATTTCACGGATTTTACGGTAGCCCATTCTCATCTTACCATGTATGGTATCATCTGTTTTTTTCTCTGGGCATGCATTTATGCGGTAGTGCCGAGGCTTACCGGTAAAGAGCCGCCCCAGATCACGGTAGGTGCGCATTTCTGGCTGGCTTTGATAGGACTGATGTTTTACTCCATACCACTGATGTATGGCGGCACGCTCAAGGGTTTGTTGTGGATGAGCGGAAAGCCCTTTATAGAAGGCGTGGTGCAGATGGCTCCTTATTGGTTGTGGCGTGCTATCGGCGGGAGCCTGATGTGGCTTTCCCATCTGTTCTTCGCATATAACATGTATAAAATGATCGCGGGAAAAGAAGCGCTGGATATAAGAGAAGCCGCTATTCAGCAACTGGAAAAGAGCGCCACCCCTATTGCTTAAATCTATTTAATTATAAAAATGGAATTATTTGATGATCATAGAAAGCTGTTTGGTACTGCCACGCTGATGTTTGTAGGGCTGACCATTATGGTGGCCATACTCCCGGCGATCCGGAACCAGGAGGATAACCGGCCGTTGCCGGGAGCAGTGCCATTAAGTACCGAGGCGACCAAAGGGAAAGCTGTATTCGTGGCCAATGGTTGTGTGGCCTGCCATACCCAGCAGGTGAGAAATGTGGATATGGATAAAGTGTGGGGAAGCCGCCCCAGCGTTGCAGCAGATTATGCCGGCATTACCCGCACTGATTTCTGGCGTAATACCGCTACCCTTATGGGCACGGAACGCACAGGACCTGACCTCACGGATATAGGTACCCGCCAGCCTTCAAAGGACTGGAACCTGGTGCACCTGTATAATCCCCGTATTGTGGTAAAAGAATCGGTAATGCCTGCATATCCCTGGCTGTTCACTGCAAAGAAAGAGCCCTCAAAAAGTGACGTAGTGGTAAATGTGCCGGCGGAATACCTGAAGTCGAAAGATGATAAAATAGTAGCTACGCAAGACGCATTATATTTACTTGCTTACCTGCAGTCGCTCAAACAAACCAAACTACCTGAAGCACCTGGCTTTTTATATAAGCGTGAGGATAAGAAGGAAGCTGCAAATGCAACAAATGCCGCTCCGGACGGGCAGGCATTATTTGCTGCCAACTGCCAGGCCTGTCACCAGGCTAACGGGGAAGGACTGCCAGGCGCCTTTCCGCCACTGAAAGGAAGTCCGGTAGTAACCGGAGACAACCTTGAACTGTATGTAGATATTATCATGAACGGGTATGATGCACGGCCGGGGTATGGAGCAATGCCTCCTATAGGTACCAATATGGGATTTACCGAAAATGAAGTGGCTGCTATCATAAATCATGAAAGAACAAGCTGGGGAAATGAGGCAAAAACGGTAACGCCGGAAGAAATTAAAAAGATCATAGATGCGGTAAAGCTGAAAGCGGCCAAATGATGTCTGTGTTTTATTGTGAAATGTGAAAGGAGAAACGTGAAAGGTTTTACATCTCACATTTTACATCTCACGTTTGACACAATGCTAAGCTTAAATAACAGATAAATATGAAAGCAAAACATATAAGAAAAAAAGTGTCCGGTATATTGCTGTCCCTGTGTGCAGCTATACCCGCAGTAGCCTGCCCGGTATGTGACCGGAACCAGCCTTCGGTGCTGAAAAGCATTACCCATGGCGCCGGCCCGGAAAGCCGGTGGGACTACCTGATCGTTTGGATAACCGTTGCGATAGTGCTGCTCACCCTGTTTTTCTCCGTAAAATGGATCATACGCCCCGGAGAGAAATCTGATGCTCATATTAAAAGGATGATTTTAAATAATCAGTAACATGAGTGATAAAAGTACCATATTTATTTTCATTGATGAAGACACGAAACCTGTGGCGGAAGTCCTCTCCCCGGTAAGCTTTGAGCTGGACACCCGGAAGCTTACTGATGGCGAGCATACCTTAAAGATAGTGAGCAGGGATCCTGCTGGGAAGGAAGGTATCCGCACGATACCCTTCATCGTGCGGAATGGTCCCGCAATCGCTGTGGAAGGTATTAAAGAAAATGCCGTAGTGGACGGTGTGCTTCCCCTGATGATCAATGCCTATGGAAAAGGTGATCAGAAATCGTTCATGATAGAAGGTAGTGAAACACCCCAGAGCATTCCTGCATGGGTATGGATACTCATCATAGGATTTGCCGGATGGGCAATGTATTATTTATTCAGGTATTACGCTATGCCGTAATTTTTTTATCCTGTTCCTTTTTTTAATCAGGGGGTGCTGAATAACCGGGGATGCCTCATAGATTTGGGAAAAAGGAGTATATCGCCACTAATGCACGAATATGTAGAGTTAATTCATAAAAAATCTTGAGAGAATTATCTGTTTTTGAAGTGTAAGATTTGATCTGGCGGCGTCATTGCTGCAAGACTTTTGTGAGAATTATTTAAAAACATCTGTAGTTATCAGGCACAAAATACATAACACGAATTTGATACACGAATACGCGGCAGGCGCATTCGTGTATTCTGTACAACAAAAGGAGATATAGCCACAAATGCACGAATGGCTGGTCAATTGAAAAAAACCTCATTGGTGCATTCGTGGCTTGTTGTATTCATAAATCAGTCCGCTTGCAGACCTATGGAATTCGTGGCATAGAAAAAGCAGACACGGACGTTAAACAGCAAGCCCTAAATTATAGATATGTTTGTCCGGGATCCTGGTTCAGCAGGGTTACCATTGTTGCATATAGCTCCGGGTAAATTTCTTTGAACTCCGCCGGGCGCTCGAAAAACAGTTCTACACTTTCGGCCCAGAATTCAGAAAGGTTGCTAAGTCCATAAGCTGAATAAAATGTATTATCTTTTGTCTTTTCTGCCTGCAACACAAGATCTCCCACTGTTGAGAAGGAAGGAAATTTATCGGTGAACCCAAGGTCCGCTTTCATTCCTGTTTCAAAATACTGGTAATAATAGGCGTGAGCCATCTCGTGGAGGCCTACATTCTGCCCGTCATCCGGCAACTGAAACCCCTGTAGGAAATGCTTCCATGAAATATGGATGCTATTACCCGATACATTTCCAGCAAGCACACGCAGTGTTGGGACAACGCCAATAAATTCTGCGGGGAAAATATGGATGAACCTGTAATAAGGCAACATATATAGTTCGAGCCCGAAGCTTAGCATTATCGCAGTAGCGCTCAATAGTATAGGCATTTCACGGAAACCGCTTTTGTCATGAATGACAAATGATTTCTGCTGCATGAACTGCTTTAGTCTGGATATGAATTTTTCTTTATCGGGTTCGTCAAGATTGTTGTAGTATGGAAAATGTTTGATCAGGACATTACAAAGCACTTCATCGCTAAAATCAAGATCTGCCCCGTTGTATACTAAAGCTCCCGGGATAACAGGCTGTAATGCATTTTCTTCCGGGACTGTTGCAGTTCCGGAAAACTGAACGATTCTTCTTGTGATCGCCACGATGGCAACAACAATCCCACTTCCTACTACCATAGAGAAGAAGCTCATAGCACCGGTCTAATTTAAAATGAATCTATGTGGAATATGCCTTATCTTTTTCAATGGCGTGCATGATCCTTTCGCGATGCCTTGCACCCCATTTGGACATTTCTTTGATGATATATTGTAATGTTTTTCCATATTCTGTAAGCTCATATTCTACAGTAACGGGTTTAGTATCATATACAGTACGTGTTACCAGCTCGTTTATTTCCAGGTCCCGCAATTCTTTGCTGAGCATTTTAGCGCCTATTCCCTCCACTTCCCGCTGGAGCTGCATAAATCTTTTCTTTCCGAAATGTAAAGATCCGATGATCGCGATCTTCCATTTCCCGTTCAGAATATCAAGGGTATCATGGATCGCCCTTATATGACTTTGGCATTCTTCCGGCTTACCGGCGGATTGCATTTTGTTACCCATAGTAAGTAGTGTTAAGCCAGTTAAATTATAGCTGTATATTATCGTGAGAAGTGAAAAGAGAGACGTGAAACGATAAACGTCAGGCAGCCTCTTACGTCTCTCTTTTCACTTCTCACGCTTACGCCCCGGTTTCCTGAAGGAAATCACTTTCTTTTTGGAAACCACTATCAAAAGTAAAGTAAGTTTAGGAAATTTGCTGTTTAAATTTTAAGCACATGACAAACAAAGCAAAAAGCATTCTTTCGATCATACTCCTGGCTATCCCGTCTTTCATGGTAGTGTTCAGCGGTATTATGAAAATTTCCGGGAACGAAGCCATGGTTACCGGCTTATCCAAAATCGGGTACGGGCCATATATCCCACTGCTTGGCATAGCCGAACTGGTATTTGTGGCATTATTATGGATTCCTAAAACCTGGAAAGTAGGTTTCTTATTTTTACTTTCTTACCTTGGTGGAGCGGCCGCTATTGAAGTAGGACAGGGAAAAAGTTCCATTGCGCTTTTATTCATTGCTTTATTATGGGCGGGAGCGTATGTGAAAAATAAGCAGTTGTTTGCTGCCGCAGGCAATTAGAGCTGGGGTAATTGGAATATACCTTATTGTTCTTTCACAGGTGAGAAGTGAAAAGTGAGAAGGTAACTAGAAGCAATTCTTTATCGTTTCACTTTTATCATCTCACATTTTTCTCCATTCACAAAAAATTATATATGAGAGTCGAAATATGGAGTGATATCATGTGTCCGTTCTGCTATATCGGCAAAAGGAGATTCGAAGCAGCGCTGTCTGCCTTTGAATTTTCTGATAAGGTATCGGTAGAATGGCACAGTTTTCAGCTTGATCCGGATATACAGCATGGTCATGGCAAAAGCCTCTATGCGTATCTTAGCGAACGGAAAGGAATATCTCTGGAGCAATCCGTTGATATGCACCGGCATGTGACTGAAATGGCAAAAGAAGCCGGGTTGGACTATCATTTTGATAAGGCGGTGGTGGCAAATTCCTTTGATGCCCACCGGCTCATTCAGCTTGCAAAAACTGCCGGAAAAGGTGATGAGGCTGAGGAGCGTTTGTTCCATGCCTATTTTACAGAGGGAAAAGATGTAAGTGATCACAAGGTGCTGGCTGAACTGGGAAAAGGTATCGGGCTTACCGGGGAGCAGGTAAATGTTGCGTTGAATGACGATGAGTACGCCTATAAAGTGAGACAGGATATTGACGAGGCGGCGCAACTTGGTATACGGGGTGTTCCGTTTTTTATATTCAACAGGAAATATGCTGTTTCCGGAGCCCAGCCTGAGGAAACATTCCTTCAGGCGCTGAGGCAATCCTTTGCTGACTGGGAGAAGGATAACAGGTTCCAGATAGTATCTGCAGGCGGTGCTGCCTGCACTCCTGACGGGAAATGCGATTAAAATACAGATCATGAAATATAATTTGTTAGGCAATACCGGGTTGAAAGTCTCTGAGCTTTGTCTCGGTACCATGACATTTGGCGGTAAGGGAATATGGACCGCTATCGGCACATTGGAACAACAGGCTGTAGACAACCTGGTAAAAACAGCAGTGGACGCCGGGATTAATTTTATTGACACCGCCAACGTATACTCCGAGGGCTTATCGGAAGAACTAACGGGGAAGGCTATCCGTAATCTCGGGTTGAAAAGAGACGACCTTGTTATCGCTACCAAAGTGCGGGGTAAGATGGGGAACGGTCCTAATGACCAGGGACTGACGCGCAAGCATATACTAAGCCAGGTGGAAGGAAGCCTGCGGCGCCTGAATACAGACTATATTGACCTGTACCAGATCCATGGCTTTGATGCGCTTACACCGCTGGAAGAAACAATAGATGTCCTGGATGGTCTTGTACAATCAGGGAAAGTAAGGTATGCCGGCTGCAGCAATCTTACGGCATGGCAACTGATGAAAGCATTATCGTATGCACAGTATAACCGCCGCTCAAAATTCGTATCTCTACAATCGTATTATACTTTGGCAGGACGCGATCTTGAACGTGAAATTGTTCCTGTGCTTAAAGACCAGAAAGTAGGGTTGATGGTATGGAGCCCTCTTGCCGGCGGTTTGCTCACCGGGAAGTATACCCGCAGCGGAGAAACAGAGGAAGGATCGCGCCGTACCACCTTTGATTTCCCGCCGGTAAATAAAGAAAGGGTCTATGATATTGTTGACGTACTGCAGGAAATGGCCAAAATCAAAAGCAGCAGTGTTGCACAGTTGGCGCTGGCATGGTTGCTTCACCAGCAGGTAGTTACTACGGTGATCATAGGCGCTAAAAAGCCTGAACAGCTTGAAGACAACCTTAAAGCGATTGATGTAACATTTACAGAAGATGAATTGAAAAGGCTTGATGATATCAGCAGGCTCCCTTCAGAATATCCCGGTTGGATGCTGGAACGCCAGGGTGCAGACCGCAAGGCTGAGTAATTATTTCACTTCCTGCATATCTACCAGTCTTTTGTATATCCCGTTATATGCAAGCAGTTGATCATGTGTGCCTCGTTCTGCTATTACTCCTTTCTGCAGCACAAGTATCTCATCGGCATGTCGCACGGTAGAGAGGCGGTGTGCGATCACTATGGAAGTGCGGTCTTCCATCAGGTTGTTGATAGCATCCTGTACAAGCCTTTCACTTTCTGTGTCAAGAGAAGAGGTAGCCTCATCTAAAATGAGTATGGGCGGGTTTTTCAATACTGCTCTTGCTATAGTCAGCCTTTGTCTTTCGCCACCGCTGAGCTTTGAGCCGCGATCGCCAATATTGCTGTTGTATCCCTGGTCTTTTTTGATAATGAACTCATGGGCGTTGGCAATTTTAGCCGCATGGATAATTTCTTCTTCTGTTGCTTCCGGGTTGCCAAGAGCAATATTGTTGGCTATCGTATCATTAAAAAGAATGGGCTCCTGCGTTACAATGCTCATCAGGCTCCTGACAGATTGCAGGGAATAATCTTTAATATTTGTTCCGTCAATCAATACTTCCCCGCCGGTTACATCATGGAACCGTGGCACAAGATCTGCAAGCGTGGATTTACCGGCTCCTGAAGATCCCACCAGCGCTATAGTTTTACCTTTTTCTATCGTGAGGTTGATATTATGGAGTATGACCGCATCTTCATAAGCAAATGTTGCATCCCTGAACTCAATTTTATTTTCAAAGGAATGCAGTTGCTTTCCATTGGGATTATCGTCTACGGTTATCCTTGTTTTCAGGATCTCTTCAATGCGCACTATGGCAGATGACCCTTTCTGCATATTGCTGAAAGAGGTAGAGAGCGTTTTTACCGGGTTGATGATATTATAAAACAGGGCAAGATAGCCGATGAACATGGAAGGGGTAAGCGACAGCTTACCGCCAAGCACCAGTTGACCGCCAAACCAAAGGATACCTACAAATACCAATACCCCCAGGAACTCCGACATAGGCGATGCGAGATCGCGCCGCCGGGTGATCTTATTCTTGGCCTCGTACAGTTCGTCGTTGATCTTCCCGAATCTTTTCCGCAACAGTCCTTCTATATTGAATGCCTTTATTACCCGGAGCCCGTTGAGTGTTTCATCAAGCACGGAGAGCGATTCCCCCAGCCTGATGGCAGCTTCATTCGACTGGCGTTTCAGCGAGCGGGATATGCGGCCGAGAATGAACCCTACTACCGGTATGCATACCAGGATAGCAATAGTAAGCTGCGGGCTGATATAAAATAATACTACAAAATTGACCAGAATAGTCAGCGGATCACGTATCCAGCCTTCCAGCGCCCCTACCAGGGATGCTTCTACTTCCGATACATCGTTGGTGATCCTGCTGATGAGGTCTCCCTTTCGTTTTTCCGTAAAATATCCTATGGGTAAACGAAGTATTTTGTCATACAGTTCCTCTCTCAGCTTGTGTATGATCTTGTTTTTTATCGGGTTAAGAATGACAAAAGACAGGTACAGGAAAAGATTTTTAAGAAAAATGGAGATGATAATAATGACACAGATGAATCCCAGCGCTCCTATCGGGTTTAAGTCGCCCACCCATAATACCAGGAGCTTTCGTATATAAACAGTGAGAGGGCTGTCCATTCGTGGCGCCAGACCAGCGTCATCGCCTTTAAAGATCAGGTCAAAAAAGGGCATGAGCATCCCCAGGGATACAATGGAAAAAACAATAGAAAGAATAGTGGTAACAAAGTAAAGAACGATGTCTCCCTTAAATGATCCCAGGTATTGAAAGATCCGCGAATACTTCTTCATTCTTTTTTATCATCAGATTGAGCCGCAAAGTAACTAAATTTACGGCCATTAAAACGGAATGATATGCAGGAAGGAAAACGGCAGAAGCAGGTAGCCGGGTTATTATATGAAGAATTTAACGAGATCTTCCGGAAATTAGGGCTGGGAATGATGGATGGGGGAATGGTCTCTATTGCATCGGTAAAGGTCACGCCTGATCTGCTGGAAGCGAGGATATACCTCAGCTTTTTTAAAGTAGCTGACCCCAAAGCCACATTGAAAAAGATAGAGGATAAGGCCTGGGAGATCAAGCGGGAGCTGACAATACGTGTAAAGCACCAGTTGCGCCGCATACCGGAGCTAAAATTTTTTGTGGATGATACCCTTGAGCATGTGTTCAGGATGGAAGAGTTGTTCAAAAAGATCAATGAAGAAAAGAAGAATGACCAGGGGGAGAGTGAAGAGGCATAGCTGCCTGTACACTTCCGAATGATGAATCAAATAAAATCCAGGCGTATTGTACCTCATTTTTGCATGGCGCTATTTTAAGGCCAGAAAATCAACGAATGCCATTAACATTATCGCGTGGGTAAGTGTTACGGCTATTGCATTCGCTACGGCCGCACTGCTGGTGCTGTGGAGCGCATTCAACGGGTTTGAAGACCTTGTCAAATCATTATATACCACTTTTTACCCGGATATTAAAGTGTCTGCAGCTTCGGGAAAAACGCTCATGCTTACGCCTTCGCGAATAAAGGAGCTTAGCAATCTGCAGGGCATAAAAGCACTCTCACTGACCGTGGAAGAAAAAGCGCTTCTGCGAAACGGCGATTACACTGCTATTGTGGACCTGAAAGGGGTGGATTCCAATTATACCTCGGTTACAAATATTCAGCAAAGTATTGTAAGAGGAAAGTATTTTACGGGAGATGCCGAAAACCCGGGTGCTGTAATGGGCGTGGGGGTGGAGAATGCCGTGGCAGTCTTGAGCGACAGGAGTATTGGCGGGTTAAGCATTATCCTGCCCAGGAGAGGAGATGTAAATCCTGCGGACCCGCTTTCCGCATTCAATGAAGGGGCTATTATGCCTTTCGGCGCCTTTGCCGTGCAGGAAGAATTTGATAATAAATATGTGCTTACCAATATTGATTTTGTAAAAAATCACATGGGTTTTAAAGCGGATGAATATTCGGAAGTGGAGCTTGCAGTAATGCGCCAGGGGGATGAGGATATGATAAAAAAGAAAATTGAAGGACTGCTTGGTAAGGATTATACAGTGCAGACGAGGTATGAGCAAAACAGCAGCCTGTATAGTGTTATGCGGTTTGAGAAATATGCTATCTTCTGCATTTTTATACTGGTGCTGATAGTGGCGGCATTCAATATGATCGGGTCGCTTAGCATGCTGGTGCTGGAAAAACAGAAAGACATACAGGTATTGCAGGCTATGGGAGCAAATAAAAGCTGGATCCGGAAAATCTTTCTCAGCGAAGGTATATTACTCGCCTTTATTGGTGCGGCAGCGGGTATGCTCATGGCTGCGCTGCTGTGTTATGCCCAGATAAAGTTCAGGCTTGTGCCGCTTGAAGGTGCATCCTTCATCGTCAATTATTACCCGGTGAAAATGGTGGCTTCAGATTTCCTGCTAGTGTGCATTACCGTATTTGTCATTGCTATGGCTGCTTCATGGTATCCTTCCAGGAGGGCGGCAGAGCAGGCGTTTGAACTGAGGAATTAAACCGGAATTTGTACGTAATTTGCCGGGTTAAAAATTTTCTGTCTATCCTTTATCGTCATTTAAAATATGAAAATATTATTTACCTACCTGAAGCCATTTAAGTGGCTTATAGTGCTGGTGCTGGTCCTGTCAGCGATGAATACGGGATTTTCCCTTTTTGATCCCATTATTTTTGGTAAGCTGGTTACCCTCAGCAACGAGTACCTGAAAAATCCTGCTGAATATACTTCATCACGCTTTTTTACCCAGCGCTATAACAGCGTGCTCTGGCTTCTGCTGGCTTCCATAGGAGTAGCAATGATAAGCAGGATCGCCAAAAATTTCCAGGATTATTTTTTGAATGTTGTGATACAGAAATTCGGGGCCAAAGTGTTTACCGATGGCTTGCAGCATGCCATGAAGCTTCCGTACCAGGAGTTTGAAGATCAGCGTAGCGGAGAGACTCTGAGCGTACTGCAAAAAGTAAGGACGGATACAGAGCGTTTCATGACCTACTTCGTTAATATCCTTTTTTCAGTGATCGTTGGGATCGTATTTGTCGGTGTATTTGCATTCAGCATTCACTGGTCTTTGCCTCCTATATATTTCGGTGGTATATTCCTGCTCGTGATAGTGACCAATGTGCTGAGCAGGAAAGTAAAAGTCATTCAAAAAAATATCGTATCGCAAACCAACGCGCTGGCAGGCGCTACCACTGAATCTCTCCGGAATATAGAGCTTGTCAAAAGCCTGGGGCTTACACAGCAGGAGGTCAGCCGCCTGAATAAAAACACGTATAAGATACTCGGGCTGGAGCTTACCAAGGTAAAGCGTATCCGCAGCATTAGCTTTATCCAGGGAACGTTTGTCAATACCCTGCGTCAGGTAATTCTTTTTATGCTGCTCTGGTTGATATTCCAAAACAGGATGGATGCCGGTCAGTTAGTGACTATGCAGATATTTTCATTTTTTGTTTTTGGACCCCTGCAGGAAATAGGGAATATTATTCTTTCCTACAGGGAAGCGGAAGCCTCGCTCATCAACTTCAAAAACCTGATGCAGAAAAAGCCTGAAAAGCAGCCGGAAGAGCCTGTGCATCTGGGGGAAATCCAAAAGCTGGAATTCAATAAAGTTTCTTTTAAGCATCAGACTGCCCGGCAAAAAGCAATTGACAATATAAGCTTCAGTGCGGAAGCGGGGGAAACCATTGCTTTTGTTGGACCATCAGGAGCCGGCAAATCCACCCTCATGAAGCTCCTGGTAGGATTATACCGCCCCCAGGAAGGAAAAATTCTTTATAACGGTATTGATGAAAATTCGATCAATTATGAAGATCTGCGCAACCAGATAGGTTTTGTAACGCAGGATACCCAGTTGTTTTCAGGCTCCATCAAAGAAAACCTCATGTTTGTAAATCCTGCCGCTACGGAGGATGAGCTGGCGGATGCACTGGATAAAGCTTCCTGCAATGGCTTGCTGGCAAGAGCGGAGAAGGGACTCAATACGCTGATAGGAGAGGGCGGGTTGAAATTGTCGGGGGGAGAGAAGCAGCGGCTTTCCATTGCACGCGCTTTATTGAGGCGCCCGCGGCTGCTGATATTTGACGAAGCCACTTCAGCGCTGGATTCTCTTACCGAGCAGGAAGTGACCAATACCATTAAGAAAGTATCATCACAAAGTAACCAGATCACCATTCTTATAGCTCATAGACTGTCTACCATAATGCATGCCGACAGGATCTATGTGCTTGAGCAGGGGGAGATTGAAGAGACAGGCACACACGATGCGTTAGTGCAGGCGAAAGGTTTGTATTATGCTATGTGGCGCCAGCAGATAGGAGAGAGAAAAAAGGCTGAGACCGAGCGGGCAATAAGCGGAGGCGCTGTGTAGCATGAGCGTGAAAGGAGAGAGGATAGATGTGAGAAGGCGCCTCACTTCTCACGTTTCACCTCTCACATTTCACTTCTCGCCCCTCCTCTATCTTGGCAAAACAACAGTAAAGACACTTCCCTTATTCAACATGCTTTCGCAGAATATTTTACCATTGAGCTCATCCACCAGCCTTTTTACGATGGAGAGCCCAAGACCGGTAGAGTATTCACCTTCTGTGGGCATGGAAGATATTTTCCCGTATTTGCTGAATATATACGGAATATCTTCCGGAGCAATGCCAACGCCTTCATCTATGACTTTTATTACGATATTATCTGCCGGACTCTCAAGCTTTACATATACTTTACTGCCCCGCTGTGAAAATTTAATAGCGTTGGAAAGCAGGTTTTCACAGATCCGGTTGAGCATATACCTGTCGCACATAAATTCAGTTAATTTTCCATCGTGCTGATAGACAATTTCAATGTCTTTTTGCTGGGACTGCGGCGTATGTGCATTGATGACATCTTCCAGGAAGGCGCAGATATCAAGGAACTGAAGGTTGAGCGGACGGTTTATCTCTTCTTTTTCAATGTGCAGGATATTCCTGATAAGCAATTCGCCGTTATCGGCGGAAGATTGAATACGGTACAGCGCTTTTTTCTGGTCTTCCGTAAAATTAGAAATGTTGGATTGCAGGATCTGCGTCCACATTTTTATGCTGGTGAACGGAGCGTTCAGATCATGTGATACTACACTGATCATTGAATTTTTATCGCTGTTGGCTTTTGAAAGCTTACTGTTTTGCTTTTGTATGATCTGGTTTTGTTTGGTAAGCTGGTCATTTTTTCTTTTGATCAATAACAAAATGACTAAAGCCAAAACAGCCAGCAACGCAATGCCTGCTATAAGCAAACGCATATTTCTTTTCTGGTAATTCTGATGTTCTATCTCCAGCGACAGCAGTTTGTTTTTTTGATCTTTTTGCTTGAGATTGTATTTTTCCTGCAGGTCAGCCACTGTGTTTAAGAGCTGCTGGGATACCAGCGCCGTGTCAAGCACATGCCATTTTTTATAATAATTATACGCTGACTTATAGTCTTGCCTGTGCTCAAAGTATTTGGAATACAATGCATATACATCGGACTCTTTGTTCTTCGATCCCAGAAAATGTGCAAGCTGCAGGGAAAGGTCAATATATTTTTTTGCAGAATCAAGATTGTTTTTCTCAATATATACATCTCCTATATTGAGGCAGTCGTACCAAAGCATTTCTTTGTCTGCGTTCATGCTGTCCGCAAAGTAATTTGTCATGAAGAAGCCAAGCGCCTTATTCCATTGCTTTTTATGAAACCATGCGTTACCTATGTTATTATACAGGGAGTTCATTGGTAAGCCAAGCTGGTATTGCCGGGCAATATTTTCTGCCTGCGTAAGATAATGCAAAGCGCTGTCCGGCTGCTTCAGCTTGTTGAAAATGGATCCGAGATTAGAGCAGTTAGTGAAAATAGAACATATCTCTTTGCGCTGCCATGCTATATCGAGCGCCTGCTTATAGAATTCCCTGGTTTTTTCAGGCTGGTTGATATTATTGTATGCCATTGCAAGATCTCCAAGGGCGGCGCATTCATATTCAAGATGCTGCAATCGTTTTGCTTCTTCAAGCGATTTGTAATAATAGCTTATTGCTGAATCATAATCATTCCTCAGCTCATTATAGATCCCTTTCAGCCGGAGCGAAAGCACCTGTCCCTCTTGAAAGCCAAGCGTTTTGGATTCTTCTTCAATATACCGGGCATAATATCCCACTGAGTCAGACTTAGTTTCATCAAAATCGAGGGCGCGGTCGTAAAGTGATTTCAGTGTGTTGGTATCTGTTTGAGAAAATAAGTCCTGGCAGAAGCTACAAAGCAGGAGTATGGTTATGCCGGGAACAAAAAACTTCATATTGCAGACAGTAAGGAAATACGGGATTGGTCAATCGCCGGATAATATTAATAATATCAGCACAGATAAAGATAAGAAAAGAACTCAATAATACGTCACTGAAAGAAAAAGGTATAGTGTAATGTCCTGCTATTTTACTTTAAGTACGGGTATTACCTGCTGCAGCGGGCCGTTCTGCAGACGCAGATAATAAACACCTGCTGCAAGCCCGTGGCTGTCAAACGGAATGGTATAGGTATTGCCGGGCTGTTCTTTGTCTACGAGGTATTTTATTACTCTGCCCATGCCGTCAATTACCTGTACGAGTGTATGACCGCCCAGGGTGATGTATTTTATGTTCGTTTGAATAGTGAATGGATTGGGATAAGCTGAAATAAGATTGTTGCCCGCCTTTTTATTAAGGTCATCAATACCGTTGCAAAGCCCGTCCTGTATAATGGGCAGTGACTGAAAGTTTTTAAGAAGTATTGTCTGGAGAGCAGTGTTATCTGCGCAAAACCATTTTTCCAGTATGGAGGCATACACGCTCCGGTAGTCATACTGGTGGGGGATGTTAATATTTACGTCAACGTTTGAAGGAATAGAAGGATTATTTCCCAATATGCCGGATTGTACTTTGCTGCCGAAGATCAGCATGGGAGCAGCAGCTCCATGGTCGGTGCCAATGCTGAAATTTGATTTTATACGGCGCCCAAACTCGGAGAAGGTAAATGAAATGACCCTGTCTTCAATGCCTAAAAATGCCAGGTCATCCTGGAAAGCTTTTACTGCGCCTGACAGTTCTTTGAGCAGGTCTGCATGTTTACCCGTGGTGGGATCGTCCTGTTCTGTTTGCATAGAGTGTGTATCGAAGCCTGTATAGCTCACCATATATACTCTTGTCTTAAGCCCTCCTTTAATAAGCCTTGCAACTATTTTGAGCTTTGCGGCAAGCAGGTTATTGTCCGGATAAGGCAATTGTTGTGTAGCATGGCCGGCGGCTTTTTTGATTGATCCTGCAAATAATTCGGTTTGCCTGGCTATTTCACGAATGAAAGTAAGCTCTTTTCCTGCCCTTGTTGCCGGCGCCGGATCCTGCACATCATCTACAATATTATAAAAAGAAGTAGGGTTAGTGATGCTCATTGCCATTCCCATTGTAGGACCGTGGAAGGTGAGAGAGGATACTGACCCGATCTGGATAGCAAGCGGGTCGGGCATTGTGGCGTTAGGATAGCCGGAAGGAAAATTTGGATATTCATAATTTAAATACCTGCCTATCCACCCGGTATTTACCACCTCATCACTGTCGGAGCCGCTCATCCAGATGTCTGTAGCCCTGAAGTGGGAAAGGTTAGGATCCGGATATCCGGCCGACTGTACTACTGCCATTTTCCCGGTGTTAAAAAGTTCCTGTATACCTGTCATGACCGGGTGTAATCCTGTTTTGTTATTTCCGTTCAGTTTAAGAATTTTACCTTCAGGAATAGCAATATTTGTTCTTGCTTTATAATAGTTAGCATAATTATCAATGGGTATTACCATATTCAGCCCGTCATTCCCTCCATTCATCTGTATAATTACAAGCACATGATCTGTATTCGTAGTGAAATTGGTAAGTGTATTCAGCCATGGTGAAGATGACATGGCTGTAACGGTGTGCCCGTTTATAAAAGCCGGTAATATAGTTGCCGGAATGGTATTGCGTAAAAAATCTCTTCTCTTCATAGCTATTGGATTTGATATGGTTTTTGTACCGGATTTTATGATAATTGAAATTCAGGCAGTGCAAACAGGTAGCGGTACAGCTCGCTCAGGCGCGACACAACAGTCTGGTACGCCATCATATCCGACGGATTGGCAATGTAAGTATTCCATGCATTGGTCCAATAGTAATCGTTTGTTTGCCCGGTGAGGAGAATTTCTCTTTTTAATTGTTCTTTGATCGCGTCAGACAGCTCTATCCTGTACAAAATAGAAAGAGCATCTTCAAGCAATGATTTTGCATCACCGGGATTGCTAAGTGATTTTGTAAATTCAATAACGTCAATTTTTAATTGAAAGCCATTAACGGTATATCCATAATCTATCAGGGTATCTGTAAGTTGTTTGCGGTGCGGATAGGTATCATTGTTGATCCATAGTTCGTGAAACGAAGGGATCTGGTAATAAGCCGGCCATCCCGATACGCTTGGCGGATCACCGGGATCCTGCTGCAAAATTGTACAGTTGTATAAAAGACTGTCCCAAAGCGCATATGCTGTGGCATATTCATTGTCGCCGGGAAAGGTAACCTTCATTTCCCGGCAGATACCGATCACAAAATCTACAGGGCTTTTAATAAGACAACCCTGGTTGGCAACATCAAAAAAATGCTCACTTTTAAGCAAAGTCATTAATACAGGCCTGATATCCCAGTTATGATCCTGAAGCATTTGTGCCAGGGGAAGAATTACATTTTGCCCAGCCGCCTCATCTACTTCATAGTATACAAACCAACGGTATAGCTCTTTCACGATATATACGGATGCTTCAGTCCCTTTGCTGAAGATCATATTGATTAGCGCGTCCAGCTCCTCATCTCCTGCAGTTGCGCCACTTTTCCCTGCGATGGTGGTATTGTTGTAAAAGGATGAAAATGTTTTATTTCCTGTATCGTGCCTGCCGGGAGTAAAATAGGAAGTGTTGGTTTCTTCATTATTTTGCCAGCCGGTTAGCACTCTTGCTGCAGCTTTTACATCGTCTTCGGTATAGTTGGGGTGGTTTTCCTTTCCCAGCGTAAAAAGCTCCTGCAGCTCTCTTGCAAAATTTTCATCAGGCGCGCCTTTTTGATTCTGCTCACCATTCTGGTATACCAGCATGAGCGGATCAACGGCAACGGCTCTTGCCAGCGCCTTAAAGCTGCCAAGGCAATTATTTCTCAGCAATGTATGATGCTTATATACAAAGCGGGCATTTTGTGTAGATGCCATTTCTGTTGCAAAATGATTATGCCAGAACAACGTCATTTTTTCTCTGATATTCCGTGGCTGGTCAAGCATAACTCCTATCCACCATTTTTTAAAGGACAACTTGCGCAGCCCGCCAATAATATCATCAGTATTATGATCATTCACCCAGGTGGTTCCGGTATCAACATTATTGTCGGGCGTGAGGGCTTCCGAAGTATCATAATCCTTGAGAGGAGCAGACGGGAGGGGAGAAGTAATTGTAAGCAATTCCTCTACAGACTGATCCATTGATTTGCCGAGAAAATAATCAATGTCGGCCGGAGCGGCCCCAAACATTGTTCTTTTCAGCAGGTGTACTACTTCGTTCCTGCTCCAAGGTCCGCTATAAGGCGCGATACCGCTGTTGGTCCTTGCGCCGGCGATCCTGTTTTTGGGATAGGTTTTCTTTTTTGCGGTTAAAAAAGCACGTCTGTCCATCGGATATTCATTGGATTTGTAGCTTCCTGCCGGCATAAGCGCTCAGCCAGGTTGATACAGGTTGCAAAAACATTGCCAGTAAGGCATTGCGTTACATTCGTTGATATTTGTCAACTAAATACTGCGACAAAAAAACCGGGAAAACTTCCCGGTTAAATAAAACTTATGATATGTCAATTTATTATCTGTCAGCTGATATTTTCGATAATACCTGCGATGCCCTGCCCTCCGCCTACACATGCGGTAACAATACCATATTTTTTGCCGAGTCTTTTCATGTCGTGTGTAATTTGTATAGTGAGCTTACAGCCGGTACATCCCAGCGGATGGCCGAGCGCTATGGCGCCGCCATTGATATTCACCAGAGCAGGATCAAGCTCAAGCTTCCTTATTACGGCAAGCGACTGCGAGGCAAAGGCCTCATTAAGCTCCACCAGGTCAATATCGTTTTTAGACATGCCTGCCTGCTTCAACACTTTAGGCACTGCTTCAATAGGACCAACACCCATGATCCTGGGATGCACTCCGGCAGACGCACATGCCACCAGCCGCGCAATGGGTTTTAATCCCAGCTCTTTGATCATGTTTTCTCCCATCACAATTACAAAAGCAGCGCCGTCGCTGGTTTGTGAAGAATTTCCCGCGGTAACGCTTCCTCCCGCTGCAAACACAGGCTTTAATTTTGCGAGTACTTCCGGGGATGTATCTGCACGGGGCCCTTCATCTGTATCTACCACATAGCTCCTGGTTTGTTTTTTCCCCTTGCTGTCAACGTATACTTCTTCAACATTTACGGGCAGAATACCTGGTTTGAAATAGCCGCTCTTTATGGCATTGATCGCTTTCATATGCGACTGGTAGGCAAAAGCATCCTGGTCTTCCCTGTTTACATTGTACTCTTTTGCCACGGCTTCCGCTGTAAGCCCCATGCTCAGGTAATAATCAGGGTCGTCTTTTGCAATAGAATATGCCGGTACAGTTTTCCAGCCCGCGGTTGGCACCAGGCTCATGCTTTCCGTGCCACCTGCTATGATGCAGTCTGCCAGACCGGAGCGTATTTTAGCCGTTGCGATAGCAATAGTTTCAAGACCTGAAGCGCAGTAACGGTTTACCGTCATGCCGGGTGCTTCTATGCCTACTGCCCGGGCGGCAATGATCCTTCCCACCTGCAGTCCCTGCTCCGCCTCCGGAACGGCGTTGCCGACTATCACATCATCTACTCTTTTATGATCAAGCTGCGGCACCGAAGCCATCAGCGCCCGGATCACTTCTATAGCCAGGTCATCCGGGCGGGTAAACCTGAACACACCTTTTTTCGATTTGCCTACTGCCGTGCGGTAACCGGCAACGATATATGCTTCCTGCATGAGGGATATAATTTAGTTGTTTATGCAACTTTATGTACCAAAGTTAGTATTCTGGAGCAGGAAAGCAAAATATGGATTTTGATATGTTGAGCATCTGAGCGAAATATTAATCTATGTTTCAAAATGAATAAAGCCTGCATATTGTTCATTGCACTGCTCACAATATCATTTTCATCCGTTGCACAGACAAAAACAGTTAATGCGGGCGGTATTGAAATGCGTGTATCTTCTGCAGACACAAGCTTAAGTATGGTTTTTTAAAAAAAACTATAAACTTAGTTATATAACTAAATTTATAGTTGTATGTTTATATCAAACTTATCTTTCATACTGAGAACCGGCTGTTATGTTAGCTTCTACAGCATATGTTTGTAGGGTAATCATAATATCATTATTGCTCTATATACACCATGCACTATTAAATATTCGTAACATTTATGAAGAAATTATATTTAGTATTATGCCTGCTCTGGTCGTCAATGGCGCATTCGCAAATCACTGTACAGGCTACGGTGGATGGCTACGGCAACAAGATAATTATCGGGTATTGGAAAGACTTCACTTATATCGGTGATACGCTTCGGCTAAAAAAGAATAAAGCCGGGTTTAAATTCGAATCGTCAGAGCCGGTATATTTTAAACTTCGAACAATAGGTCCTGACACCTATACCCCTTTTCTAATTGGTTTCCCCGGGGATACCATTTCTATTGAAAAAGACACGAAGCACCTTGTAACAAAAGGCGGAGCCGAAAGTTATAATACATTTTTGATCCGGCTTGAGGCGGAAATGAGAGAGAAATTTTTCGGAACATCCCCGGACTATAATACCTTAACCCAATATTTACTGGATCGTTCAGAAGATTTTTTTTCAACGTTTAAACATCCCCAAAAACAGCTAATAAAGGATATTCATACCCTGTCTATAATTACAAACTATAAGCTATACCCGATAATGAGAAAATACAGTGGCAACGCAACCATAATGGACAGCGTAGCTAACTTTTTAAAAGGCCAGGGAGCAGCGGAAGTACATGGAGATGATAAATTGAAGTACCTCGATAAAGTGAATTTTAATGATCCTAAGATAGGCTTTGCAAACATAACAGATATCATGATGATGAATAACCTGATCAGGATATTGCGTATGCATGCTATAGAAAAGGACACTACTTTAAAAAATATTGATGAGTATGTTATAGAAAATAACATCATAAAAGATCTCTTCAAAGAAAGCCGGTACCGGTCAAGACTGCTTGCTTATAATCTGCATTACAGGATCAATAGCTATATCGAATACCCCATGCAACTGGCGGGAGCAGATGATTTTATTACAGACTTCAGAAAGGAAAAATTCAATACAGATCTTCTACCTGCCATTGAAAAATTATATTCACGCCAGTTGGCTTCGATAGGCTCTCTTTCAAAGGGCGCTGTTGCGCCTGCATTTAAGCTGCCTGATACGAAAGGAAAACCGGTACAACTTTCAGACTTTAAAGGAAAAGTTGTGTATTTGGATATTTGGGCAACATGGTGCGGACCCTGCCTTAAAGAAATTCCATACCTGGAACGCCTCAAAGAAAAATTCAGGAATAAGGATATTGAAATGATCACTATATCAATTGATACAAAGATAGATGTATGGTTGGCAAAGGTAGCTGCAATGAAAATGCAAGGCATACAGCTTATAGACAGCAACGGGTCCGAGAACAGTAAGATCGCAAAAGATTACAAAGTTCATGGTGTGCCGCATTATGTACTGATTGATAAGAATGGCCGTATCGCTTCAGCATCTGCGCCAAGGCCAAGCATGGAAGCAGAGGTGGAAAAACAAATTAATGAGTTGCTGCAAGAATAGTGCAATGCAGGAAATACATTTAATAACGATTAGATGTTGTGTATAAGTAATCCAGACCAGTTAAAAAACACTATTAATAGTAACACATTTTATATCTGGAGAGATTATGTGCCATTAAATAGCAAGCTACATAATATCATCAAAGTTCTGATAACCAGCACTCAAATGGAAACCAGACCCAAAATAAAACTTACGACCTCATCACTTGATAACGACTGAAGCTACACTCTTATCGCAGAACGGCTAAAAGAACTACCTTAAAGAGTGGTATTTGGAATATATTTAATAGCAAATAATATAAATTATTTACTACAGGTTATATTAGTTACCAATTGAATAAGGGCAGAGAAGGATTTGCGATTTATGAGACGGGTAAACATCCACAGACTGTGCTAAAAAGCCAGCAGAATTAATGTGTGGAAGATGGAGTGGGTATTTTAATTTACCTTTTATGCTCATTTGTCAAAGCTCTTTTATGAAAACAATTGTTCAGCTATCCCTCATTTTATTTTTATCAATCGGGGCTTACTCTCAAGATATAACGGATACAACGGCTTTGCTGCAATCCCTGGAGAAAGCGACCGCTGCAATCAGAAGCGCTTTTGAAAAGGGGGACGCCGCTTTAGTAGGCAGATTGCATAGCCCCAATGTCATAAAATACTTTGGTGGGAATAACGTGACAATTGGTAGAGAAGCTGTAGAAAAAGGTGTGAAAGACTGGATTCAAAATAATAAAGTAGAGTTTATTGAAAACACCGTTGAAAACACTGAATTCTTTGGAAATGTCGCAATACAGACCGTAATTTTTTCAATCAAAACAACTCCTAAAAATGGTGGCAAACCTTCAATAGGCAGAGGACGCTCAATGGTAGTTTATATTCAGGACAAAAGCAGCCCAACCGGTTGGTTGACAGTACGGGAGATTGCACAAGAGGCGCCGCCTAAACAGGAATAACAGACTAAGCATAAGGATATCTCTCACAAAGATCTTTAATAGACACACTTGTAATGCTTTCTAAAATATATAACGAAAAAATACACAAACGATAAACATGGAGACCAGACCCAAAATAAAACTTACGCTTTCTTCGCTTGACAGCAAACTGGAATCAGCGGGTAAAGTATTTTTAATTATTCTATGGGCTTTAACCCTTTTTGTGTTTTTAAAATTACCGGCAACGATCCCCACTCATTTTAATGCGTCCGGGAAAGCAGACAATTACGGAAGCAGGATGACAATTTTAATATCGCCTATCCTCGCAACTATTATTTATTTCGGATTGGCGCAACTGAATAAGTACCCCCGCATTTTTAATTATATGGTAAAGATCACTGAGAACAATGCCCCGGGACAATATAAGATCGCAACAAGAGTGTTGAGATTTTTAAAGCTGGCTGTCCTCATAATTTTTTCGTTGATCATTCTTTTCACTTACCTAACAGCAACTGGTATGACAAACGGATTAGGGCTTTGGTTTTTACCGTTTACCTCAGGACTTTTATTAATTCCAACCATACTCATCGTAAGTCAGTCATTAAAGAAGAAAAATACGGTTTGATCTGAATAATTGATCAGCATACACACACTAAAAGATTCAACTAATGAAAAAGATCATTTCTCTTTGTTTTACCACATTTTACGTGATGACATTACTGGCGCAAACGGGCGCAAGCACAGGAATACAATTTTACAAAGGCACTTGGAAGGAGGCGCTCAAGGCAGCCCGGAAAGCTGATAAAATGATCTTTATTGATGTATCTACCGACTGGTGCGGCCCCTGCATATACATGGAGAAATTTATATTCACCAAACAGGCCGTTGGCAAAAAGTACAATCAAGCATTTCTGAATTATCAGTTCAATGCCGAGAAAGGAGAAGGAGTAGAGATTGCCAGAAAATATGAAGTGAGCGCTTATCCTACTTTTTTGTTTGTAAACAGTGCGGGTTATCTTATTTATAAACATACGGGAGAAAGAGATGAGGTTGGTTTTATGGATCTTGTTCAGGAAGCAATGGAACAGGAAGCCGACCCCAATAATTTGGGTAAAATGGAACAAACCTTCGATGAAGGCAATCGCGATTCTTCGTTTCTGCGTCTCTATCTTAACCGTCTGGCGGAAATGCAGGTGAATAGCGGAGAGGTGCTGGATGCCTATTTTAATATTCTGACTGATGAGCAACTCCGGCAGGATTCCACGCTCCTTTACCTCTTAAAATATATGCCAAGAACACAAACTGCATTCTCGGCATATTTTATCAATCATTACGACCAGCTGGCAGCAGAATCTAAGGCTAAACTTACCGATTTCTTATTCGACAGAATAGTCCGGACATGGGGCGGTACCGCTCTGTCAGAAAAGAGATTACCGGAATTAGTAACGTTAAGAAAATTTGCTGATAAATTAGATGGTTTGGGTAAGGGAGAAAGAACGTTACTAAACCGCATAGATTTGAAATACGGCGTTTTGGTCAGGGACTATGATTTGATCAAAAGGGCAGGTTATCTCCATACCAACGGGCTCCTTTCCATACCGGTTGACAGCATTCGCAGGGAAGATAAGCGTCGGTTTGAAAAGGAGCAATCAATTATAAGCAAAGAACAGGACAGTGCGAAAATTGCTGCATTTGAGGAAGAAAAAGAGTTTCTAATAAATATTTACTCCCGGGAAATATGGAGTCCTCTGTACGAAGCAGCCGATGCATTTACACATCTGCCCTCCACCGAAAAGCAGGCCCTAAAAGATGCATTGGCGTGGACGAAAAGGGGTGAAGAGCTGATGCCGGGAAGGTTTTCCGGGCTAATAAAAAAGCTTGAACAGAAATTGAGTAGCTAATGAAATCAGGAGCATGGGTGTTTTCTGTCCGGGCTCTTTTACACGTTAAAGAGGAGTTAAATAAGGCAGGCTGATCCATATTTCATCATTGTATGATTGATCTCATATATTCCCGAAAAAATTATTCTTTACATTTAGGTGTTATCCCCGGAAGTTATCAGGAAGTATTATTCCTGATATACAGGAGGATGTATGATACGGCGCAACACGTTATTAAACCCTCATAATATAAAAACTTAAACCGGAAAAACATGAAACTGAAAATTGCGACCTTACTATTAGTCTATATTGCTATCACCCATACAATTTCGGCACAGGTGCAATGAGGCATAAAAGCCGGAGGCAATTTGTCTGCAATGTTATTAAAAGATGAAAGCGGCTACACTAAGGTAAAATTACGTCCGGGGTTCCATCTTGGAGGAACGGCAGACCTGGTGCTTGCGGATAAGTTCTCTTTGCAACCTGCATTACTATTTACCAGCAAAGGATATACGATAGATAAGGATGGGGGCGCCCAATATCTTTTGGGTGTTGACAAAATTAAATTCACCAGCTATTACATAGAATTGCCGGTTAACTTTATTTTTAAGCCACAGGTTGGAAATGGCAGAATGCTATTGGGGGCAGGTCCGTATATTGCTTACGGGCTTAGCGGCCGCTGGAAGGCCGAGGCTAATGGTATGAGCGTTAAAGGAAAGCTGAAATTCTTAAACGACTTTTCCAGTGCCGACTCTTCCTGGAGTGAAAACAGCAGAACAATACCATATACCAAGCCTTTCGATTTTGGGGCTAATATTCTTATCGGTTATGAATTTTCTAAAAACCTGTATATCCACCTCAACGGGCAATTGGGTTTGCTGGATGTTGATATGTCGTATAATGGCGTGAGTGATGAAAGAAGTTTCATGAAAACAGTGCAGGGCGGTCTTTCAATCGGGTATAGGTTTTAGACATTACGATAGCAGGGTTTCCAACCTTTCAAAGGTTGGAAACCCTATTGGTAAATTCGGTTATCCGAAATATGGATTTTTTACATTTTTAGCATCTGACGTAAAATAACTGTTTTGGTAATCAAACAAAGCCGTATGTATAAGATGTTGTCTATTCTTCTTTTTTTGAATGCAGGTTGTTCAGCAAATTCAGGTATCAATACAAGTACACATAATTTAGATTATATAGTATTGACTTGTGAAATTACCTGTGACAAAAATATTAAGCTAACATTTAGAAATAACTCTGATAGACCGATTGCTATTCCAACACCTTGTTTGGTAAATACATTTATTGATTTATATAATAACGGGGTAAAATTACAAAGAAGAAGCAAGGTGAGGATGAACCCGAAATGCGCGGCCCGGTCAATTCTTATCTTCGGGCAAAGTGATACCACCGTCATATTTCCTTATTCATTAAAATACTTCTACAACATGGATGCAAATTCAGTATATACGGGGAAGATTGTTTATGGTGTTGAGGGTAAGGAATGTGTTTATCGTGAAACCATCTGTATGCAGTTAGTTAGTGTATTTGCAGAATGAAATGAAAAATATTTTCTATGCTAAAAATACTAACCTTCATATTTCTATTGCCATTTATATTGGGTAGCTGTTACTCCTACAGGCAAATAAGGCGGACTGATCTTATTTCTGATCAAATTAAGGATCAGGGTGCTGCACAGGTAATGGTGTACGTAGTTAATTCAAAAGCGCTACCTTATGAATATGGCATTCTTAAAAAAGCAGGTCTTTTCGCGGTTACATCCGATAGCTTATGTAATCAAAAAATTCAGTTATTACCGTTAGAAAAACACCGTGTAGGGTCTCTTGCCAAGACAGAAGCTTTGCCCGCGATGGTATTGACACTTGGGCAACTACCAATACGATTTGAAGAGAGCTATGCTTTTCATTACAATCTTATGAATGATAGTATTACTGTGAAAAAAAGATATGAATTAGGTATTGATAAGAGGGTTTGGTTTTGGGATATGTTCACATTCAATAAGAGCAGGCGCAACGCCTTAGCTAAGAACTTACATAATATTGCTAAAAATTGATCTTATCCGGACGTATTTATGATAAAGATAATTTCCACCATCGTCCTGTTGTGCTGCAGCCTGCCATCACGCGGGCAGCTTTTTCAAAAGAAAAATTTTTATGCCCGGAGTAAAAACCGTAAAAGGAAAATATTTCAGCGGGACCGGCGGCAGGGGCTTTTGGAGCGAGGAAAAGCTGGATTCGTTGGGAAGAACCATTGAAAGAAGCAGCTACAGGAAGAAAAAACTTATGGGGACATATGGTCTTCAATACAATGATAGAAATGATATTATCCTGCGGATAGACACTTACGATATCAACCATCCCGGCACAACCGACACCAGCCGTTATGAATATTCCTACAACAACGATATTATAGCATTTGAAAAAAACATATATGCAGGTAATGATTCTGCTATTTACAATCTCATCAATAATGAGGGCGATTCCATCTTAACCTATCAATATACTTCATACCATTACGTGGCAGACCGGAAAAATATCCATAGTAATGCTGAAACTTATGTCTTATATTATAAAAATAACCTGCTTACAAAACTGGAGATCACAAACAATAAAAATGAGAAAGAGATCAGTGAATACACTTATTACCCAAATGGCAATGTGAAAAGAAGAGTAAAAAAAAGGATCCCGGAGCTCGATGATGAAATCGTGTATACCGGTGGCCCTGGCGGAGATAATCAATCCTATAAATATAGGTATAACGGAAAGGGCCAGACAAAGATCCTATACATGATTGTACATAACAAAACCTATAAAATCGCAACTTATAAGTATAAATGGAAATGACAGAGAAAGCATTCCAGGCTGTTTAAAAGCTTGGTTCGCTTTGAAGCAACCAATACGGAAACTATCTAAATCATATACAATGAGATGTATTTTCCTTGCCATACCAATACTGACACTGGCGTCATGTGGAGCGAACAAATACCTGACATCTTCAACAAAAGCTGCCGATATTGCAAGCGTTAATTATTTTACCCCTCTTTGTTATATCCAGTATATAGAAAAGGGAAATAAAGCAGCATTCAGCGATTCTTTATCAGAGATATCCCAATCTAAAGTTGACTCTATTCTTGCTGTAAAAAAGACTTCATTCAGGTTATCGGAAAAGATTGTTCTGGATAACGACACGCTTAAGCAAAAAATAGAAAGAGAATTGGCTTACCTGGTAAGGCTGATCACCCAACGCAAAAAGCTTGAGGGCATTCCTTTAACGCCAACCATTGATTCAATATTAAAAAGCGGTAGTCAAAGATTTGCGCTTGCTACGGTAGCAACTGGCTTTGGAAGGAGGAAGGGCAACTACGGCGGGCAGGTTGCCAAAGGCGCCGCTATTGGTATTTTAACGCTTGGTATGGCGGTGCCAACGCCGGTAAAATCCAATGTAACGCTTTATGCTTTCATCTTCGACGCTCAGAAAAATGAAATAGCGTATTACAAAAAGTCTTTGCCTGTAGAAAAGGAGCCTACAGATGAGAAAGCAATTGAAAAGCAGCTTACAGGGCTGTTTGAAGGATATTTATATTAAAATATTTCGTGAATGAAAAACTTCATATTCATTATTATCGCTTCTTTGGCTTTTCATTGCATTGCCAAAGGGCAATCAAAATTTACGAGGCAAAACAGGGAGATGCTAAAGGATTTCTTTTTATATTCTTGTATAAGGTATGGTTTTCCGGAGATAGACATGCAGAAAAAAGATCATTCTGCTGCTGTTTATATTGATCTGCTAAGGTATAATTTAGAAGCCATCCATAAAACGGATAGCGTGGCAAAAGCATTTATAGCTTCGATTGAGCCTACACCATATGAGAACAGGGGCACAAAAGGTATCATCATAATGAGCATTGAAGCGTATAAAAGCAAAAAAACAGATAAGTTTATTACCTCAATGGAGGTGTACATGATGAAAGAATAGACCAACAACATCTTTACGGATTTTTTTCCTGTGTCTCAGAGAATTTTGAACAATTACTTTCTATCGTTTCTCCGTTGAATAAAAGCTCAGTTTCCTGATATTTTTCACATCGCTGTAGTCGTATTGGTACAATCCGTCTTTGGCCACTACCATGGCGTGATGGTTGCCTGCAATGATATCATAGGAGTCTTTCACATCTATTTGATTCAGTTGCTTCAGGTTGCCTGCAGTACTGGCATCAAAGAGACGTACGCCGCTGTTGTCATCACACACAAAAAGCAGGTTGCCGTCTTTGCAAAGCCCTGTAGGGCTGGTAAGCCCGTATGCTTTAACCAGCACAGGATTCATGAGGTCTTTGATATCTATTACATTCAGCTCGTTGGCTGCGCCGCCGCAGGATGTGCCTGCGTGCAATGTTACGTATGCATAATTTCCATCAGTTACCACCGGATCGCAGGCCCTGCCATGGCTAAATTCACCCAGTTTTACGGGCGCTACAGGATTGGTCATATCGTACATATACATGCCCGACATAGAGCCGAGGAATAATTTATCCTCAAAAGGGAAGACCGTCTGCAGATCAAATCCCGCATTAAACGTGGTATCAAGCCGCGGCGTTGAGGCAGAAGCTATATTTACTATACCTATGCTATGCGATTCGCGTAACGCATACAGGTAGTCGTTCATCAATACCATGCTGGCCATGGAGCCTGCTGTGCCGTTAGACTTGGGAACATTATAACCAGGCGCGGAGCTACTGGCAAGCTCGTACATACAGTTCATGCAACTGGGATAATAAGTATCAACGGTAACGGTAGTATCTTTTTTAATAACGGCCGTAATAGTCATATTTGCATCCGGACTATAATATCGCCCGCTGAAGAAATTCGGAATGGCTTTGGTTACAGTAGTTTTTTTAGGATTGCTGATATCAATGGCAAGCAGGTCGGTGTAGGTATCCGCATACAGGATATTGTCCTTTACGGCTATATCCATATTGCCGGGAATATTTAAGAATGCCACCTGCCTTGGGTTAGACGGATCAACATTATCAATGATATGGATGCCTTTTTCCACTTCATTGAGATAAATATAGCGGTCTTTGATATATAGTTTCCCTGCAGCTTGCACCGGTTCTGCAATATTGCCGTTTATTGCTGCAAAAACCTCGGCTCTTGTTTTATATACAGGCGTGATGATGGTATAGGTATAGGTCTCGGTCTTTTTAATGCGGTCTTTTATACAACCTGGAAAAAGAAATAACAGGCAGACAGTCATAAGTATGACGTTCAGCAGCGTAATGTTTTTTGAGGTCATAGAAGCCATTTTTGACCTGACAATAAAAAAATATATACCGTTGCATGGCGATGACGGTATATGGATTTCTTTACGGACTTCGATAAAAAATTGTATTTTCTTTGCAGTTACATTTTACCGTAAAACATACGAAAGAATTGCGCAAATTGTGCAAAGCCGAATCAGGTTGGATACACAGAATACTCCAATAGCCCGCTGAGATTTGCTATACATTAAAAACCCTGTTCAGTTTTACATCAATGCTGCATCCTTCCTGTAATTCAAATGTAAAACTGTCGCTAAAAGTCTGCAGCCGGTATTGACCTTCTGTAAGCAGGTATATTTCTATGGCCTCAGCATCAGGATCTACAATGAGATAGTAGCGGACTTTTTCCTGAGTATACAGCTGCATTTTAGTATTCCGGTCTTTCAGAGCGGTAGATGGCGAAAGGATCTCCACCACAAGAGCCGGTGCAAAATCTAAATACTGTTTTTTTATATCACCGCATACCACCAGTATATCCGGTATTAAAACGGTATCATCCGAGATCTTATAATCAATAGGATCGTAAGCGCTGCAGGCTCTACAGTTACTGCGTTTGAGGGCAAGCATAAATTCATATCTCAGCTCAGCGGTCACTCTTTGATGCCGGGGAGCAGGCGAGGGGCTCATGGCATACGGAATACCGTCAATCAGCTCCCACTGGCCTTCCCATTGCAACCTGTTGTCATAGGTATAATGCGGCAATATTTTGTAAGCGCTGTTCATACACTGATATATGAAAGTACAAATTTTTACAAAGGAAAATGCGAATGGCTTTGCGTGTATTTAGCAAAATATTTTCTAAACACTTCCAGTGTCATGCCCTTGCCAGGGGCGGCTTCATGTAGTTTCAACCGTTCTTCGGCAAAAGCCTTCTCCTCCTGTGTAGTTACGATTTCTTCTTCCACACCGCTCCAAAGTTCTTCTGCCAGTTCAATTTTTTCTTTTGCCGGCAAAGACAGCAATTCAGAGTTATTGAAAGACATAAAAAATATTTTAGTACAAGATACTGAAAATTTTTCAGCTTTTTCTTCCTGTTTGCCCCTGCGCTTGTATTACCTTCGCGCCGCTTATGTATGCTTTATTGCGCAATATACTCTTCCTTTTCCCTCCCGAGCAGGTGCATTATTTTTCTATGAATATGCTGAAAGGGCTTTGCAGCATAAGGCTCTTTCGAAAAGCTGTCCGGAAATATTTCCGCCCTGCGGATGAGCGGCTGGAAGTAAAGATGGAGCTGCAGCATGGCGCTCTTGTTTTTAGCAACCCTGTAGGACTGGGCGCAGGCTTTGATAAAAATGCCAGGTACCTACGTGAGCTGGAAGCACTGGGCTTCGGCTTTGTGGAAATAGGCACGGTAACCCCCAGGCCACAGCCGGGGAATGACAAGCCCCGCCTGTTCAGGCTTCCTAAAGACAGGGCGCTGATCAACCGTATGGGGTTTAATAATGATGGAGTGGAGGCGATAGCGGGTAGGCTGAAGCAATGGAGGAATGATCCCGCTAATAAGAGGTCAGATCTGATCATAGGCGGCAACATTGGCAAAAACAAAGCTACTGCCAACGACGATGCCTGGAAGGATTATGTTGCCTGCTTTACGGCTTTGTTTGACTACGTGGATTATTTTGTAGTGAATGTAAGCTCCCCTAATACACCTGGCTTACGTGAGCTGCAGGAAAAAGATGCTCTCCGGAAAATACTGGTAAGCCTGCAGGAGATCAACGATACGAAACAATCTCCCAAGCCTGTTTTTCTGAAAATAGCTCCGGACCTTACCCCTGAACAACTGGATGATGTGGTTGACCTTGCGCTTGAAATAAAGCTCGACGGGCTGGTGGCTACCAATACTACTATCAGTCGCACCGGGCTTGTAACTGCGCCGCAGATCGTTGAAGCGATTGGCGCAGGCGGATTGAGCGGCAAGCCTTTGCAAAAGCGTTCTACGGAAGTCGTACAGTATATTATTCAAAAAGCAGGCGGCAAACTGCCTGTCATAGCAAGCGGCGGCATCTTCGGCGGGAATGATGCGCTGGAGAAGATCGGTACAGGAGCACAGCTTATACAGGTATGGACAGGTTTTATTTACCGGGGACCGGGAATTGTAAAGCAGATCTGCAATACCTTATCAGGCGAGCGTCTTCCGGGCGGCAACCGCTTCAACGGGTGATTTGTTTTCATGACGTTTCCGGATGCTTTCTTTCCAGTGAATAACGATGATTGCTGCAATGAGCAGCAATAATGTTGCCCAGTTCTTAGAGCCGGATGTCATTTTCATTAGAAGCCGGTGTTAAACTTAAAAGCTGTACAGTCCTTCTCATATCGGGATAAAGCGTCATAAATCCAGCAGACCGTCCGGAAGAATAACGTATATTTTTTTTGCTTTATTATCAATCTGCTTCAAAGTTTCCTCGTGCAGGGGGATCAGTACTTCTTTCCCGCGAAGGCTGATGCTGCATAGCAATTGATGTGGTTGTTCTATCACTTCATTGATCTCTCCGAGATCTTCATCATTATGGATCACATGGTATCCCAGAACTGATATGGGAGACGATTTCCCGGCACATTTCTCAAAATCTTCCGCTGTCAGCCATATTTCTTTCTGCAGCAGTTTACGGGCGTTTTCACGGGAGTGCACGGCTTCGATTTTAACATAGGTTTCCTGGTCGCTTTTTATGCGGCCGTCTTCTACAAAATAAGGGAGGAAGGTATTTTGGGGATGTTCAATAAAGATAGCCTGCACGCCTTTGAACGTATTTTTTTTCCCAAGGCTGTGCTGCAGGATCATCTCGCCGTTTAGCCCGAATGCAGCTACAATTTTACCTATTTTAAAATATCTCGTTTCCAACCTGTAATGCTTATTTCAATGCCACGAATGCACGAATAAAAATACATTAGCGTATATACTGTACAACAAAGGAAGAAATAGCCACTAATACACGAATAAAATACATAAAATCTATTCGTGCATCCGCGGCTTTGTTGTATTCAAAAATCATTCGTAGCTATCTACCATGCAAAAAAATGCCCTGCGATACCGCAAGGCAAATTCTTCTGAAGAAAACTTTATAATTAGTTACCTTCTTCTTCTTTTTGTTCTGTGCGTTTGGGAGCAACAGGGCGTCTTGGCCTTCTGGATTTAGCCACTTCTTCCTGCTTTTTCCTGATGCTGCCTTCATGTTCTTCATGCCATTTCTGGAATTTGGACATTGCAGTCGCTTCATCAAATAATCCCAAGCTTACACCACGCAAAAGGTGCTTGAGATAAAGCACACCTTTGAAGGATAATATCCTGCGAACGGTGTCTGTGGGCTGAGCCCCTTTCTGTAACCAGTCCAGTGCTTTCTGCCTGTCTAATTGTACGGCGCTTGGCTGACTTAATGGATTATAGGTACCGATCTTCTGGATGAATTTTCCATCCCTTGGCGCACGGGCGTCGGCTACTACTATAAAGTAGAAGGGTCTCTTCTTGCTCCCGTGACGTTGCAGTCTGATTTTAACAGCCATAAAAAATAAACATTTTAAATGGGTGATACATAATTGTGTTTTCTTTCTTAAAGGGTTGCGAAGATATGCTTTGCAACCAATATCTCAAAAAGTAAAAATACAAAAAATCATCTTTTTCCAAAACCCATTCTGCCCATCGGCATCTTATTCATCATTTTCATCATGTGTTTCATTTGCTCGAATTGTTTCATGAACTGTGAAACTTCCGTAAGATCTTTGCCAGAACCTTTGGCTATTCTCGCCCGCCGGCTTGGATTAATGGCGTCGGGGTTAGCGCGTTCATAGGGTGTCATGGAGTTGATGATCGCTTCAATACCTTTGAACGAATCATCGCTCACGTCCACGTCCTTTATTGCTTTTCCCATGCCCGGTATCATGCCCATGAGATCTTTGAGGTTACCCATCTTTTTTATCTGCTGCAACTGATCCAGAAAATCCTGGAAATCAAACTGGTTTTTCCGCATTTTCTTCTGCAGCCGGGCAGCCTGAGCTTCATCGTACTGTGCCTGCGCTTTCTCTACCAGGGTGGTAATATCGCCCATCCCGAGTATACGCTGCGCCATTCTCTCCGGGTAAAAGATGTCGAGCGTATCCAGCTTTTCCCCGCTGCTTATGAACTTTATCGGTTTCTGAACGGTGTACTTTATAGACAATGCTGCCCCGCCCCTGGTATCGCCGTCAAGCTTTGTAAGCACCACGCCGCTGAAATCCAGCCGGTCATTAAAGGCTTTGGCAGTATTTACGGCATCCTGACCGGTCATGGAGTCTACAACAAAGAGTATTTCCTGCGGCTTTACAGCGCTCCTGATATCTGCTACTTCCGTCATCATGGCCTCATCTATCGCAAGACGACCGGCAGTATCTATGATAACAATATTTTTATTTTTGCTTCTTGCTTCTTTTATAGCGTTCTGTGCAATCTCTACCGGGTTTTTGTTCTCCGGCTCACTGTATACATCAACATTGATCTGGCCTCCCAGTACTTTCAACTGCTCAATAGCGGCAGGGCGGTACACGTCTGCTGCTACCAGCAGGGGAGATTTTCCTTTTTTTGTCTTAAGATAACTGGCGAGCTTACCGCTGAAGGTCGTCTTACCGCTTCCCTGCAGCCCTGCAATGAGGATCACCGCCGGGTTGCCATTGATATTAAACTCACTTTCCGTGCCTCCCATCAATGCGGCCAGCTCATCTTTCACGATCTTGACCATCAACTGACCAGGGCTTACCGCCGTTAATACTTTTTCTCCTAATGCTTTGGCTTTAACGGTATCTGTAAAATCTTTGGCGATTTTGTAGTTTACGTCTGCATCTACCAGGGCACGGCGTATATCTTTTACCGTGTTGGCAATATTCAATTCATTAATCCTTCCTTCTCCCTTTATCTGCTTAAAGGCGGAATCCAACCGTTCTGAAAGTGATTCAAACATACCTGCTTTATTCGTGTGAAATTCAAACGTAGCATCTACGCTACAATAAAAAAGTGAGCAAAGGTAAATTGTTCACTTTTAAATCGTCACAAAATTATATAAAACAAGCGCTGCACTGTTTAAGTGCCTAAGTAAGTTTTCAGGTGCTTGCACCTTGATGTGGTCCTGAGCTTGGTAATAGCTTTATCTTTTATCTGTCTTACCCTTTCGCGGGTAAGGTTGAATCTTTCTCCTATGTCTTCAAGGCTCATGGGATTATCGAAGCCAATGCCAAAGAAAAATCTTATGACATCCTGCTGGCGGTCTGTAAGCGTATGCAGCGACCGTTCAATCTCTTTTTTCAGTGATTCATGATGCGCTATTTTTTCGTCTACACTGTCGGCATTAGGATTTTCCATCACGTCTACCAGTGTGCCGTCCTCGCCTTCCGAAAGCGGTGTGTCCATGCTCACATGCCTTGCAGCCACACCAAGGGTAGCGGCTATTTCATCGGAGTCTATTTCGAGCATTTCCGCCAGTTCTTCAGGCGACGGCTCGCGCTCATACTCCTGCTCCAGTTGCTGAAATGCTTTATTAATGCGGTTGGTGAGCCCTACTTTATTCAGCGGCAGCCTTACTATTCTTGATTGTTCTGCCAGTGCCTGCAGGATGCTTTGCCTGATCCACCACACGGCATAAGATATGAACTTAAAGCCCCTGGTTTCATCAAAACGCTGGGCAGCCTTGATCAGCCCGAAATTGCCCTCATTGATCAGGTCTGGAAGGGAAAGCCCCTGGTTTTGATACTGTTTTGCCACTGATACCACGAAGCGGAGATTTGCTTTGGTAAGCCTGTCCAGCGCTTTCTGGTCACCCTGCTTGATCATCTCTGCAAGCTTTACTTCTTCCTCGGAACCTATCAATTCTACACGGCCTATTTCCTGCAGATATTTTTCAAGGCTTTGAGATTCACGATTCGTGATTGATTTCGTGATTTTGAGTTGACGCATGCTCATAAGGAAGAATATTTATGGGATGTAATGAAAAGTTCATTAAAAAAAACCGATATATTATAAAACGCTGGCTACCATAAGATATTGCTCCTAAGGCAATTTAAGCAAATAGCAGGTATCAGAAAAAAATATTATTACCTGTGCTTCAATGGATTCTATCAAAACGGGCTATCTTCCCTTTTGTTACCCCGGCAAATGGAAAAAATATTCCGGAAAAACCTTTGATGGTGCCATTATTTTTATATTATTGCACGCTATCATGAACTAAGACTTAATAGATTTTTGGCAAATGAGTAAGAAACAACTATATACGCTTGAATATCCTGTTCGTTGCTCCCCTACGATATTATATGAGTTTTTATCAACGCCGGCAGGACTTCAGGAGTGGTTTGCAGACAGGGTAGATGAAAGAGACATGGTCTTCAGCTTTACGTGGAAGGACTCCACCGATAAGGCTGAAGTACTGGAAGGAGAGGAAGATAAGTTCATCCGCTTTCATTGGGAACATGCTCCTAAAGAAGAATATTTTGAGTTCGGTATTGAAAAATCGGAAGTTACCAATCAAACTATACTTATTATTAAAGACTTTGCAGAAAAAAGAGATATTGCCGATCAAAGCAGGCTTTGGGATTCGCAGGTAAAAGACCTGCTGCACAGGATAGGCAACTGATCATCCCAGCGCTTTGTTTATACTGTCAAATTTTTCCTGCAGCTCTTTCCCTGCATTATTCCATTCGTTTATGGGTATGTAATAACTGATTTTCAGAAATCCGGACTTTTTGATATTTTCCTTTTCTTCTTTGCTGCGGAAATCAGCCAGTAAGCTATGGCTGTCAGCCGTTGGATGATGTTGCCATTCATCTCCCGATAGCTGGATATGCCATTTTTCCCGGTCAGGAAACCGGTCGCCTTCTGTAATTTTATCTTCCAGTTGTGATTTAAAGGAGCCTTTAAGGTGCAGCGTAATGCTGAAGTGGTTGCCCCACCAGAACATGGTGCGTATAGCAAAAATATCTTCTTTGGTAAAATATCTCGGATAGTCAAGCATTACATAAGGGAGCCCGCCATACTGTTCCCCGCGTGAGATCTTGGGAGCTATACCGGTCACTTGCGAAGAAATATTGTTAAAACGCCTGTCGCGGTAATCAGATGCCAGTGTTCCAAACAACCCGTATACTTTTTGAATAATACGGTTCTTTGTTAAAATAAAATTCGCATTGCTTACCAGTTGCAGTTCATCTTCCGAAAACTGTATTTTTGCCGGATTCATGCGTTAAAGTTATAGCAGTACTAAACAGCAGGTATAAAAACGGTGATGAAAAAATTAGACAAGCTTATTATCAAATCATTCATAGGGCCCTTTATTGTCACCTTTTTCATTACGCTTTTTGTATTGGTGCTCCAGTTTTTCTGGAAATATATTGATGACCTGGTAGGAAAAGGGCTTGATACCTTCACTATTGTGAAGCTCACCGGATATGTGGCTGCAACAGCCGTGCCGCTGGCATTGCCCCTCGCTGTATTATTGTCGTCCATAATGACGATGGGCAACCTGGGAGAAAGCTTTGAGACCATAGCCGTTAAATCGGCGGGTATCCCGCTGCTTCGTTTCATACGGCCATTGTTTATTATTTCGGTTTTTATCTCTGCAGTTGCATTCCTTTTTTCCAATTATGTCATCCCCGTAGCCCAATTGAAATTCCAGACCCTCCTGTATGATATTACTGTTGCCAAGCCGGCATTTAACCTGAAGGAAGGCGTTTTTTTCAGGGAGTTTGAGGGGTATGCCATTAAGATCGGCAAAAAAGAAAAGGATAATACTACCATACACAATGTGCTTATTTTTGAAAGGAACTACAGCCTGCAGGATAATATCATTGCAGCGGCACATGGCAGAATGCAGATAAGCCCCGACAAGAAGTTCCTGGAATTTTACCTTGAAGACGGCTGGCGCAATGAAGAAAGAGGTCCTTCCTATAGCATCAATACGGATTACATACGCCTTGGGTTTAAAGAATATAAGAAAGTATTTGACCTGAGCTCTTTTAAGATGATGCGCACGCCCGACAGCATGTTCAAGGACAACTTCAGGATGCTGAATGTACGGCAACTGGATAAAACAATAGACTCACTAAAAACGACATCACGGGAAAAGATATATGACCGTATAGACCGTGAAGTAGGGATCAACTATAATTTTATCAGGACAAAGATCAGACCGCCGGAAAAGCCTGCCGGGCCAATAGCGCCTGTATCCACTGCAGATATTCAGTTCCATCAGAAGGTTTCCCTTGCAAAGCCGGAAAAGTCGAGCTATGCACAGGGCAGGAGCGCAGTAGCTAAAGCATTGCAAATGCCGCACGGGGTGGGATACGAGCAACTCTTGCCCGACAGTGCGGTAAAGCAGGTGATAAGCCGGGCTATTGACAGGGTAAACAGTGAAAAAAACGGGCTTGACCTGATTGTTTCGGAAGCAAAAATGCGGCGGAAAGACCTGCGGTATCATTTGATTGAATGGCACCGGAAATTCTCTCTTTCTTTCGCGTGTGTGGTATTGTTCCTTATAGGTGCTCCCCTTGGCTCTATCATCCGGAAAGGCGGTTTGGGCATGCCGCTCGTAATTGCAGTAATATTCTTTCTTATTTTTCACCTCCTCAATATGTTCGGGGAAAAATTTGTGCGGGAAGATATCAGCTCTGCATTTTTCGGAATGTGGCTGTCAACCATGGTATTATTGCCCATAGGTTTTTTCCTTACTTACAAAGCCATGCACGACTCTCAGCTATTCAACAAGGAGTTTTATTACCGTGCGCTCAAGCGCCTGAAGTTACTGTTACAAAAGCCTGATGCTGCAAAAGGATAAGCGGGCAATGCAGGTTGGGATACAGCAGGTCTATAATTGGCTCAGCCTTTGTCCGAGCTTTCTGTAAAATACAGTCAGACGAACAAAGGCTGATAAATGACTTGCAATCAGGGGCAAATATACAAAGTCGTAAATACTTTCCGCTTAAAGATTGCAAAGGAAATGTGAAACGTGGTGAATGGTGAAACGTGAAATGTGAGACGTGAAAATCGTCGATGTAAGGCATACCTTGCATCTACAGGTATGTTAATAAAAAAAACGGCCTATTTTCGTTGCTGAATTTTTATTCGAAAATTTTTTTCCTATGCAGGCATGGAATGATTATCAGGGCAAAAACAAAGAACGTTTTCTGGACGAATTACTCGAACTGCTGCGCATACCTTCTGTCAGCGCCCGCCGCGAGCATAAAGAAGATATGATGAAATGTGCTGAAGCAGTACAGCGGAGGCTGCTGGAAGCAGGCGCCGGTAAAGCAGAGATCTATACTACCGACGGGCACCCTGTGGTATATGCAGAAAAAATAACTGACCCGGCAGCTCCTACTGTGCTGGTATACGGACACTATGATGTGCAGCCCGCCGATCCGCTTGAGCTTTGGAAGAGCGGTCCTTTTGAGCCTGTAATAAAGGATGGAAAAATATTTGCACGCGGCGCCTGTGATGATAAGGGGCAGTTTTATATGCACGTAAAAGCATTGGAAACCCTGGTAAATACAAACACACTTACTACCAATATTAAATTTATTATTGAAGGAGAAGAAGAAGTAGGCTCTCCCAATCTTGCAAAATTCGTGGAAAGTCATACGGAATTGCTCGCATCGGATGTCATTCTCATCAGCGATACTGCTATGATAAGCATGGATACGCCTTCTATTGATATTGGTGTAAGAGGACTTTCTTATATTGAAGTGGAAGTGACCGGTCCCAATCGCGATCTTCACAGCGGGGTATATGGCGGCGCGGTGGCAAACCCGATCACTATACTTGCGCAGATGATCGCGTCGTGTCATGATGCAAATAATCATATCACCATTCCCGGCTTTTATGATGATGTGCTTGAGGCTTCGCCTGAAGAAAGAAAGCTGATGGCAAAAGCGCCCTTTGATGAAAAGGCATACGAGGAAGACCTGGGCGTAAAGGCGTTATGGGGTGAAAAAGGATATACTACCAACGAGCGCACCGGCATACGGCCTACGCTGGAGCTGAACGGGATCTGGGGCGGCTATACCGGGGAAGGCGCAAAAACGGTATTGCCTGCTAAAGCACATGCCAAGATTTCCGCACGGCTTGTTCCCAACCAGTCTTCCAAAGTCATAACAGAAAAATTATTGAAATATTTTAAGGATATAGCGCCTGCGGGAGTAACTGTAAAAGCAGAAGAGCATCATGGAGGCGAGCCTTATATCACGCCCATTGATTCCCCGGGATATAAAGCAGCGGCAAAAGCGATCGAAACTACATTTGGAAAAGCGCCCATACCGGTTCGCGGGGGAGGGAGCATTCCTATCTGCGCTTTATTTGAGAAAGCCCTGGGCGTTAAGATCGTGTTTATGGGCTTCGGGCTTGACAGCGATAACCTGCATTCGCCTAACGAAAAATTTGACCTGTTTAATTATTATAAAGGCATAGAGACCATTCCGTATTTTCATAAGTATTTTGCGGAGAAATTTGAAATTTAAGATTGGTTGCAGGGAACATTTATAGTTTTTTGTTTATAGTTTGTGGACACGTTGATCGATTAACGTGCAATTGACCAACACAACAAAATAATATGCTTAATAATTATTGTCCCTGCTTAACCTGCAATATATAAGCCGGCAATAATCCATGTGCTTCTTTATGTGTTTGCTTTATTGCTGCGGAATCAGGAGCTTCAGACAAACACAGTATCATTCCCTCTTTTTCATCCACCCAGTAGTTAATAAAATTTACACCGTATTTTTTTTCCACAGCCAGGTCTTTTTCGTGTGCGCCTGCTACGTCTTTAGCGGTTACTTTACCGGCGCCTAATTCATGTATATCAATATACATTGGCTTATTGCCAAGTACCACGGCCTCAGGACCATCAGTAACTTTAAACACCGCGTCCGGTAATAAACCATGGGCTTCCCTGTGTGTATCGATAATGGACTGCTTATTGGACGCTTTTGATAAACAATACACTTTTCCTTTTGCCTCATCTACCCAATACCTAATAAAATTTACACCATGCCTGCCTTCTGTGGCCAAATCCTTTTGGTGGGCATTAGCCACATCTTCAAATTTTACTTTCCCCGGTTCGAGGTTGTGCACATCAATATAATAGGAAGCCTGGCTGGCATCCTGTGCAACAGCAGCAGTTGCATTATTTTCATCTGCTTGTTTTTGTTGGCTATTTGATGCGCAGGCGTTTAAAAGAAAAATAAACGACAACGGATAAATGGATGGGTTCATATATTTTGATTTTGAATTAGAAAATATTGTAAAAGTATTTCCACGGAAAGCCGGAGTCAACCGGGTTTTAAGTAAAGGCGGCTACCGTTTTTTTTCCGGCGGCAGCTATCCGGCTTTATTTTGATAATGAGATTTTAGTAACGGCAGCCGGGGAAATAATAACGGCAGCTATCCGCTATTAAAAGGCGGCGATTGAGGTAAGTAATTTTTAGCTTGTTCTTTTTTGCCGGCGGTGAAGTAATTTTAAGGAACCGTTCTTCATTTAGTAAACATGACCGTACCCTGCAATATTTAAACTATTCCAATGCGCCGCTTTGGCCTTTTGATATTACTATTTGTTTCTTTATCGCTGCAAAGCCAGCCCTTGCTGTTTGAAAATTATAGTTCGGAAAAAGGGCTTTCACAAAACAGTTGCTTTGCCATATCGCAGGATAACTACGGATTTATGTGGTTTGGCACACAGGATGGGTTAAACCGTTACGATGGCAGGGAGTTTAAGATTTATTCCAGGCAAAATGAAATCGGTCAGAAACTTCCTTCCAATATCATTAGTTCTCTCTTTTTTGACAACGATAAAAATTTATTGTGGATAGGGACAGTGCAGGGCGCCTGTATCTATCACCCTGAAGGAGATTCACTCGTGAAAGTGTCCGACTTCTTTCCGCTGGCATCAAAGCTGGATAATGTGCCCGTCAAAAAAATTATTTCCTTTATTAAAAACGAATACTGGATTATTACATTTAATCACGGGTTGATTTATTTTAATACCCTGTCGGGTAAACTGAATACTTTCTTTAACAGTGAAGAAGACAAGGCCAATGTAACCAGTATTGTTTTGCATGAGGGCAAAATTTATGTATCCCTTTTGTACAGTATGTATGAAATGACTCCATCCGCGCAATCATATAGCAGCAGGCCCTTTCACAAAGATTACCCTTTTCCGCAAATACGGGAATTATATTCTTACCATAATGCATTATGGATTGGCACCATGGCCGAAGGATGTTATTACATCAATGACCCGGTTGAGAAAAAAGAAAATATTATTTCCTCAAAATTATTTTCAGGTGGCATTGGTGGGTTTACTACCGATAAAGAAAATAATCTTTGGGTGGCTACGAGGGGCAGCGGACTTTATCGTTACGATACAAAAAAGAATATTGTAACGAGGGCAGTAAACAAACAATATGACGCTACTTCCCCCTGTTCCAATTATTCACTCTCCATCTTTATCAATCAGCAGGGTATAATCTGGTGTGGTTTTTTTGATGGCATTACCAAGTACGACCCGTTGCGATTCCAGTTCCGTAATATAGATGAATCCTCTTCCTTTAATGGCTCCCTGACCGATAAGATGATTGTAAGGATGTATACTACAAAAGACGGTTCTGCTTTTGTAGGCACCCTTAACAAGGGCATTATGGAATGGAACCGTAATAAAAATGAGTTTATACGCTATCCCGCATCAGAAGTGTACGGCAATGCCAACAATGTCATCTACGATATTACTGAAGATAAGAAAGGAAATATCTGGGCGGCCAGTTGTGGCGGGTTAATGCATGTAGATCGGCGAACGAAAGACATCCGGTATTTTCCTGAAAAGAAATTGCCCGAATTAAATAAAATGTATGCCGTTATTAAGCTGAAAAGGAAAGACAGCCTGCTGATAGCTTCTGAAAATGGCCTGCGTTTTTTTTCGCTCAAAACGTATAAATGGTATCCCTTACCGGAAAATGCAAAGCTTACCACTTTTATAGGCGGTCTTTATGTATATACCGCCCGTTATGTTTATGAAGATAATAATAATACCCTCTGGCTTTGCACCGAGGGCTCCGGGTTGGTACGCTACCGCTATCTGACCAATGAGTTTGAACCGGTAGAACCTGTAAAAAGGATTTCATTATTCGTCAGGCACCTTGTGGCGGACGGACCCTTATTCTGGATTGGAACTGATAATGGGCTGGTAGTATATAACTGGCAGCAAAATAAGATTATTAAACATAGTCTGCTGAATAAAAATGGCGCTTCCAACGTATGTTATGCCGTGCAAAAGGATAATAATGGATTCTATTGGGTAAGTACGAACCTGGGTCTTTATAAATTCAGCCCGGACTACAGGGTAGTTCAAAAATACAATACCGGCAATGGTCTTTCTTTTCTGGAGTATAATACCGCCTGTACCATTAAAGATTCAACCGGTGCTCTCTATTTTGGTGGCGTAGGCGGAATCACTTATTTTAATCCCGCGTCTTTACAAAAAAATGAGTACAGTCCCGCACCACTCATTACCTCTATCAAAATAAACGATAAACAGTGGCCGCTGCATAAAAGCCCTGATCTTATAAATACACTCAATTTGCATCACAAACAAAATTTTATCAGCATTGAATTTGCTGTTAATAATTTTTCAAATGAAGCCAACAACACTTTCAGTTACCGGCTTAAAGGATTAAGTGATAACTGGACAGTTGCCGGGGCCGGTAATACAGCCACCTTCACCAGTCTTCCGCCCGGTGATTATCTATTTGAATTACGTTCAGCCAATAGTGATGGGAAATGGAGCAGCCAAATAAAAACACTTGCCATTACTATACTACCTCCCTGGTGGCAAACCTTATGGTTTATCGGTTTAGCTGTATTGTCCATTGCTTCTCTTATTACTTATATTTTTACACGGCGGGTTAAAAAGATAAGATTTGAAGCTGCTTTAAAACAACAATTAGCCGAACTGGAAATAAAAGGACTTCATGCACAAATGAACCCACATTTTATTTTCAATTCCCTCAACAGTATAAAGGAAATGATTCTGGAAGACCAGAAACGAAATGCCAGCCGTTATTTAAGCAAGTTTGCACAGTTAATAAGGACAAGTCTCGAACAATCAAGACACACATTTATCAGCATCCGGCAATGTGTGGAGCATTTACAGCAGTATCTTGAAATGGAAAAATTGCGGTTTGAAGATTTTACTTACCATATTGAAATTGATGAAAACCTGCTCGTTGATGAAACTCAAATAGCGCCAATGCTGGTACAGCCATTGGTAGAAAATGCCATCTGGCATGGTTTGCGTAATAAAGAGACCGACCGTAAACTTTTTATTCGCTTCTATAAAAAGAATGACCAGGTAATTTGTGAAATAGAAGACAATGGTGTGGGATTACATCATACAATGAAAAGCAAATCTTCCACTGTTGCCGCCTACCGTTCTTTAGGTATTAGTAATATAAAAGAAAGGCTTTTGCTGCTGAATGAAAAATATAATATGAAATGCTCGCTGACCATTACTGATAAGACTGATTTACCCGCAAAAAATGGAAGTGGTACACTGGCTGTATTACAATTAACGGCTTAATTTTGTTATGATAAAAACAATTTTGGTAGACGATGAACCGAGGGGATTAAATACCCTTAAAAAATTAGTACAGGAATATTGCCCTGAACTGAAAATAATTGCTGAATGTGCGGATGCGGATTCAGCCAAAGAAAAAATTGAACTGCTGGAACCACAGCTTGTTTTTTTAGATATATCCTTGGCGGGTAAATCGGGTTTTGATATGCTAACCGAACTGGAACATATTAATTTCGAAATCATTTTTGTGACCGCTCACAATGAATATACGCTACAGGCTTTTCGTTACAGCGCCGTTGATTATCTGGTAAAACCTATTGACGAAGACTTATTAACTGATGCCGTAAAAAGAGCTGTAAAAAAAGTCTCGGCTGCATTTGTAAATAATAATATTACTACGTTGCTTCACAATATCCGGAAATCACCATCCAACCAGGAAACAAAGCTCTGCATCTCTTCTTTAAAAGGTTTCCAGGTGGTGGATGTAAAAGATATCCTGTACTGCGAAGCTTCGGGCAGCTATACCAATTTTCATTTTACAAGCGGTAATACTATTTGTTCGGCCAAACCAATTTATGAGTATGAAGAGTTATTGGCTGATGCCGGTTTCGTACGCATACACAAATCTTACCTGGTAAACCTGCTGCATATAAAAGAATACGTGCGGGGAGAAGGCGGTTCGGTTATCCTTTCCAATAATACAGAAGTAGAAGTGAGCCGTCGTAAAAAAGATTTATTCCTCAGCCGGATGAAAGACTATTATAAATTTTAATATAAGGCTAACGAATCTACTTTTGGTAAATCGCCTATTCCGGGCGTGGTAGAAGCATTCCATCTGTTCACGCTTTGAAAAAGAATTAGATGTTAAATTTGTAAAAAATGGCAAAATACACTACTCCCGGCGTATATATAGATGAGCTGCATTTTAATTCCCCCAATATGGATGCGCTACCTGCCGGTATTCCTGCTTTTATAGGATATACTGTCAGGGCAACTGAAAATACTGAAAATGACCTGTTGCAAAATCCTAAGTTGATCAGGTCGGTAACAGATTATGAACAGTTTTATGGAATAATTGGTGAAGCGCCTGCATCTGCAATAATGCATGAGAGTATAGCCATCTATTTTAAAAACGGAGGGGAAAGCTGTTATATTATTGCTGCCGGCATATGCGGTGATCAACAGGCTTCCTTAGCTTGCAGGCAGATAATAGAACAGGCTTTGAGCAAGGCGGAGAGCGTGAGTGACATAGGGTTGCTTGTATTCCCCGATGCCATGCTCCTTACAAGTGCGGATGACTATTATGCGATATGCGTTGGAGCTATGCAACAATGCGCTGCAATTGGCAACAGGTTTGTGTTGTTGGACGTATATCGCAGCAGCAAAGATCTGGAAAGTGATATTGTAGCATTAAGAGCAGCTTTGCCCGGAGATACGACCCTGCTGCGCAATGCAGCAGCCTATGTCTCCCGGATCATGGTGCCGTCAGCGGTAAAAGGGAAGAATATTGTCTTGCCCTCAGCTCCGGCTATTGCCGGCATCTTTGTACAGATTGATAAAACAAAGGGCATCTGGAAAGCCCCGGCAAATATTAATATTGCAGGCGTATCAGGCCTGGAGGAGATGATCAGCGATAAGGAGCAGGAACTTCTTAATGTAGATGAGGTAAGTGGCAAATCAGTGAATGCTATTCGAAGCTTTGCCGGAAAAGGCAATGCAATAGTATGGGGCGCAAGAACACTCGCCGGTAATGACAATGAATGGCGGTATATTCCTGTACGCAGGTTTGTGATGATGATAGAGGCCTCAGTTAAAAAAGGATTACAACAGTTTGCATTTGAGCCCAACGATAATAATACCTGGGCAAGGCTGAGGCAGGCTGTGGAAAATTTTCTCGTCCTGAGCTGGAAAAATGGGGCTTTGCAGGGTATTAGCACCAACCAGGCTTTTTATGTCCGGTGCGGACTGAGCGCTACCATGACAAACCTGGATATTCTTGAGGGAAGATTGGTCGCAGAAATAGGGCTTGCAGTTATACGCCCTGCTGAATTTATTGTACTGCGATTTACACAACGGATGCAGGCCTCATAAAATATGCTATATATTATGGTAAAAGCGAAAAGTCATCCCCGTCAAATAAACCTTTGTCGCTTATCTTCAGGTGAGGTATTACCAGTAAAGCCATGAAAGATAGCGTCATATAAGGAGAGGTCAATGTGCTGCCCAATGCTTTGGCTGCAGCATCTATACCGGCATATTGTTTTGCTACCAGATAGCCGTCTTTATCGCTCATTAGTCCTGCCACTGGTAGCGGCAGAACCAGTTTGTTTTCGGGAGAATACAGGCTTATACCGCCTTTTGTTGCTATAATGCTGTTCACGGCTTCGCAAATAGCTTCATCGCTTGTGCCTACGGCAACAATATTATGACTGTCGTGCGCCACCGAAGATGCCAGTGCGCCTTGCTTCAACCCGAAGTTTTTGATATAAGCAATTGCCACGGGAGCTTCTTTATAACGGTTCACTACGGCGATTTTCAGAATGTCGTCTTCGATGGATATGCTTTTCCGGTCAATGCCTGTTGAAAGCTTATTGGTAATAAGCTGCCCGTCGAGCGCTTCGATTACAGGGCTGCTTTTGCGGGGAAAGATTGCATTGTCTTCAGAAAAGTCTTCCGGTTTTTTAAAGCTGCAGCAGAAGTTATTGATGTTGTTTAAAGCATTTTCATCAGAGAGTTGTATAAGCGAAGCGCCTTTATCTGCTACAAGCGCTCCTTTGATATAGATTTGCAGCACATTGAAATTTTCCAGGTCTTCTACCACTATGAAGTCTGCATTATCTCCCGCTTGCAGCAAGCCTGAGCCCAGCTTATAATGTTGTACAGGATTGATACATGCAGCACGTAAAACATGATAAATATTAATGCCTTTTTGTATGGCACGGGCGCAGAGCTGGTTGATATGTCCCGCTACCAGGCTGTCAGGGTGCTTATCGTCGCTGCAAAACATGATCTTTTCCGGGTAGTCGTTCAGCAGGTCAATCAATGCATCAAAATTTTTTGCGGCGCTCCCTTCCCGTATGATAATATGCATGCCATAGCTGAGCTTATCCAGCGCTTCTTCCCGGGTGAAGCACTCGTGATCTGTGGAAATACCCGCTGCTATATATTGTTTTGCCTGCTCTCCCCGCAGTCCCGGTGCATGGCCGTCTACCGGTTTTCCCAGTTTTTTTGCAGCCGCGATCTTATCCATGACTTCCCTGTCATGCATAAGTACTCCGGGAAAATTCATCATTTCACTGAGGTAGCGGATATCTTCCTTTTCGAGAAGCCGGGTCACATCTTTTGCATCCAGCCTGGCGCCGGCAGTTTCAAAAGTAGTGGCGGGCACACAGCTAGGAGCGCCGAAATAAAAATAAAAAGGCGCCCTTTTGCCATCGGCGATCATAAAATTTACGCCATCCATTCCGCACACATTTGCAATTTCGTGGGGATCGCTTACAGTAGCTATTGTGCCGTGTGTTACCGCAAGCCTTGCAAATTGTGAAGGGGTGAGCATTGAGCTTTCAATATGCACGTGAGCGTCAATAAACCCGGGCAGGATAAACGACAGCGTCTTTTCTTCAGAGGTCGCCGGATCGTACCCGCGGATATCAGTTATAATGCCCTTATCGAAACTGATAACAGCAGGATAAATTTTCTGCTGAAGAATATCAACGAGTTTTCCTTTTATCTCCATAGCAAACAGTAATATTTCACAAAGATGAACAATTCACAAAGAAAAATTCAAACGGCGGACGCAAACCCGCGGAATACCCTATTTTTGGCGTTCAGAAAAATCAGAAAAAATAGAAAAATGAAATCAGTAAAAGCACTTGCATTAGTCGTGGCTGCATCCTTTGCATTTTCGTTCAGTCATGCGCAGACAGTTGAAGAGTTGCAGCAAAAATATTTTGACGCATTAGGAGGTAAAGCAAAGCTGGCAACCCTGAAAAACGTATACCAGGAAGCAAATATGGCCATTATGGGAATGGAGTTGCCCTCTAAGATGTGGATTGTATTTGGAGCGGCCATGCGGCAGGAAATTGAAGTGCAGGGACAGAAAATAATTACTTTTATCAATAGTAATTCAGGATGGTCCATCAACCCGCTGATGGGCGCTGCTACGGCGCAACCGCTGCCTGAAGATGCAGTGAAGGAAAATGCAGGCGCCGTATTGGCTCCCGGCGGGCAACTGGCTTCCTACAAAGACTATGGCTATACTGCTTCTTATGAAGGTAAAGAAGATGTTGACGGTAAACCGGCATACAAGATCAGGTTGGCAAAAGATTCTTCTGAAAGCTTCTTTTACATCGATGTGTCAACTAATTATCTTACCAGGAACATTACAAAGTCAAATGCTATGGGGCAGCAAACCGAAGTAACCACTACCTTTTCCGACTATAAAAAAACACCCGAAGGATATGTCTTCCCCTATACATCTGTGATCAATAATCCAATGATAGGAGAAATAAAAGCAACGCTTACGAAGCTGGAAGTTAACCGGGCTGTTGACGTAAAAGAATTAGAGAAGCAAAATTGAGTGAGCTATGGGCTGTGAGCGATGAGCAATCAGCAGTCACATTTCACGTCTCGCATCTCACGTCTTATCACTCACCACTTGCCACTTTTCTTTCTCTATGACGCCTGCCTGTGCTCATTCATTCCGTGATGGGTATACTGCACGATCTTTTTGTGCAGCTCTTCGGGCTTGAATGGTTTAGGCACATAATCGTTGAATCCTTTGTTCAGGAGATCCTCACGCATGTTTTCATAAGTAGCTGCAGTAAACGCAATGATCGGGATCTCGGGGTGCGTTTTTCTCAGGGTGGCTACTGTTTGCGCTCCGTCCATTTCCGGCATCTCAAGGTCAATCAGTAAAATATCTGGTTTGTTTTGATAAAAAAGCTCTACGGCTTTTACCCCGTTCTCAGCTTCCAGTATATTGAGGTTCCATTTTTGTAAAAACCTTTTTGCTACGATCATATTAATGGGATTGTCTTCAGCCAGCAGTACCGTAATGCCTTCAAGGCTGCTCAAACCTTTCATTCTGTCTTCATCAACATAAGACTTTTGATGTTTTGTGATCTTGAAATTGAGGCTGAAGTAGAAGGTGCTTCCCTTATTGATCTCACTGTCTGCCTTGAGATTTCCCCCCATTTGGGCAATGATCTTTTTGCTGATGGCAAGCCCGAGCCCGGTGCCTCCGAATTTCCTGGTAGTTTCTATATCTGCCTGGGTAAAGCTTTCAAATATCTGCCTTATCTTGTTTTGCGGAATGCCGATACCTGTATCTGAAATGGCAAAGTATATGTCGGCGCTATGACTCTTCCTGTTTTGTACTTTCACCTCAATACCTATTGTGCCGTGCTCGGTGAATTTGATAGCATTGGAAACAAGATTGTTCATCACCTGGTTCAGGCGCATTTCGTCTCCGGATACTTCTATATCGGCATTGTTGTCAATATCTATTTTAAAAGCCAGGTTTTTGGATTCAATGGCAGAGGTAAAAGATGCCACTACTTTCTGAAGCAATGATCTCAAATTGAAAGGAGTATTTTCCAACTGCATCTTCCCTGCTTCTATCTTGCTGAAATCAAGAATGTCATTTACCAGTTGCATCATGTGTTCTGAAGAATGCTTGAGCACTTCAAAGCTTTGGCGCTGGGATGGCAGGTATTCTTCCTGTAATATGATATTAGTGGTGCCGATAATAGCATTAAGTGGTGTTCTCAGCTCATGGCTCATGTTCGACAGGAAGCGGGATTTTACCTGAGCCGCTTTTTCTGCCTTTTCCTTGGCCTTAAGAATTTCAAATTCTGCTATTTTTATTTCCGTAATATCAAGGATGCTTATTTTACAGTAGCTGATCTCACTGTGGGCAAAAGGAACAATATTTACATAAGCAAAGAACGGGGAATTGTCATTCCTGGAGAAGTCCATATTCCCGTACCAGGGTGATTTTTGGGTAAACGACTGCTTGCCCTGAACAATAATATGCTCTTCCATCTTTTCACCCAGGAACTGCCTGACATCTTTATTAAAAACATCTTCTTTTCCACGAAAGCCAAAAATGTCAAGCGCTCTTTTATTGCAGTCTGTAATGCGGAGGCTGCTGATCTCAACGATGAACACCGCATCGAGCGAAGTATCGTACATAGTATCCTTGAACCTTTTTTCGTCTAATATTTTTTCTTCATTGTCTTCCAGCGTCTTCAATATATAATAAGTGAAAAGGGCTGTTGCCACAAGAGAAAGGCTCAGATTGGAGCTGAACAGCCCGCTGTATTGCTCAGTGCTGATGGTTTGAACAGTGCTTACATACGGCGCCAGGATAAATATAAATGCTGCTGTAGTAAAAGTCACCACCGATGTGAGGATCAGCTCTTCATGATTTTTCCTGATATCAATCACGAATATCAGAGCCAGCAGGAAAGGGAAATAATACATGTGCTCCCCCGCGCGGAGGCCTTCTGCATAGCTGATAGCAAACAGGTAGAGATTGATGGTAACTATGCCAAGCCCTTTTGCAAAATTCTTTCTCCCATCCTTGGTGAGGAAAAAAGCAGCTACCAGCAGCAAAATGGTAGTAAGATTGATCAGGAGGCTTATATATAGCAGGTGAAACAGGTTAATGAGCACCGAGATCAGGTTTACCCCAATACCAAATAATATAAAAATGATCAGTCTTTGTACATTCCTGTTTTCCTCACGACTTTTGGAGGGGTCAATGCCACTGTTCAAAATACTGAAACAAAAAGATACTAATTTATCTAAGGCGTTCGTTTTCATAACCTGGAATGATGGTTTTGTCGCGTAGATTATCCACTACATTAAGGATTAACGCCTTTGTTTATTACAAATTGTGATATGTATAACGAAGAACAGAAAATATCGTTTAGGTTCTCTCCTGAGCTGGATGTTGATTTTTTGCAGGAGCTTTATGGGGACGACTTTCAGCAGGCAGAAATGATATTTGAATCTTCTGCGCAGCAACTGAGAACTGAGCTCTCTCTTGCTGAAGCCAGGTTCCATGATGGTGATATCCCGGGGCTTAAAAAAGCGGTACATAAGATAAAACCATTATTTGGATATATAGGTTTGAATAAAATAATGTCGGAGTTTGCAGCGTTTGAGCAGGAGTGTGCGCAGGCAAATGAACCCGCATCAGTGGAAACCGGCTTTCAGCATATGAGGATGATTGCGGCAGAAGCTTTGCAGAAAGTGGATAATGAAATAAAGCGATTGAAACAACACAATACCCAATATCTATGAAAATTCAAAGCATTATTGTTGAAGACCTGCAGGTAGCTGCAGATTTTCTAAAAAGATTTTGCGAAAAATGTGGTGTAGTAGAGGTAATACATCATTTTTTGAATGCTGAAGATGCGCTTCATTATCTGAAGGATAATGTGGTTGATCTTATCTTCCTGGATGTTGAAATGCCCGGAGTGAGCGGATTTGAGCTGCTTGACCAATTGGTATATACTCCGCAGGTGATATTGACCACTTCTAAAACGGAGTATGCTTATAATGCCTTTCAATACAACGTTACCGATTATCTCAAAAAGCCGTTTACTTACCAGCGTTTTCTCGAAGCGATCCAGAAAGTAAGCAAGAAATCAGAACAGGAAAATGGCAATGCCGAACAGGATCACCTGTTTATAAAATCTGACGGCAAGCTGATACGCCTGCACAATGATGATATCCTGTTCATTGAAAGCATGGGTGATTATGTAAAATTTATTACCCCCTCCAAGAAATATATTACCCACAATACGATTAAGAACCTGGAGACCAAGGTAAATCCACAGGTATTCATGAAAGTACATCGTTCGTATATCGTGAATTTTACCAAGATCAACGACATACAGGAAAATGTTTTATTTATTAATGGTAATATGATACCCATCAGCAAGACGCATAAATCAGGCGTAATGCAGAAGATCAATATTATTTAGCAGGTGAAATTACATTCGCGTCTCTCTTCTCACGTTTAACAACGATATTTGCTTCAGTGCACCTCGCCCGGTTATCATATATCAACCGTTACCGCAATCCCCGCAATTGTATTTCACTTTATCTAAGATTTTCTCCCAAAGATCGAAGCTATGCTGCTTCCTGTCGAATTAAATTTCATGACTGATGTTTACTTTGCATCTTTGTATTGCAATCGCGACAAACAATATCCTCCGAAAATAGCCCACAATATCCACTACAGATCCTTATCCATGAAAAGTACCTAACCTGGAAACCGTCCGATATCTGAAAAACAAATTATCCACTCCTGCGAAAACCATTATCCCGATTTCCAATCCTTTGAAAGCGTATTAATAATATTAGAGTATTTATTTACTGTAATATCGCTACCTCTGACCTTTGACAAAGGTTCTAAAAAGTTTTGCCGTACTCATAAAGTACGGCTTTTTTATTGGAAACAGCCTTTCAGCTATGAAACAGCAGCTGTAAATTTGCGAATAGCTTTTACCATAATAATTCGGGGCGAAACTTACCCTGTTAAAAATGGAATATAGTAAAACAGCTTAATTATGGAATACAGACAATTAGGTGCATCAGGATTATTTGTTCCTGTGCTTGGTTTCGGGACCGCAACTTTTGGAGGTGGCTCTTCTTTTTTTAAAGCCTGGGGAAGTACCCAGGCAGATGAAGCAACAAGGCTGGTCAATCTTTGTTTTGATGCGGGCGTTAATCTTTTTGATACTGCAGATACTTATTCGCAAGGTCTGTCGGAAGAGATTTTAGGAAAGGCTCTAAAGGGGCTCAGGGATAAAGCGCTGATCTCTACGAAAGCTACTTTTAGATTTGGAGACCCTCCAAACAATATGGGATCCTCCCGGTACCGCCTTATGCGGCAGGTGGAGGGAAGCCTGAGAAGATTGAATACCGACTATATTGATATCTACCACATGCATGGTTTTGACGGCAATACTCCAGTAGAGGAAACTTTACGTACCCTTGATGATCTTGTGCAAAGCGGGAAAGTGCGATACATAGCTGCTTCTAATTTTTCAGGCTGGCATCTGATGAAATCGCTGGCTGTTGCTGATAAATTCGGATGGAACAGGTATGTTGCCCACCAGGTATATTATTCGCTTGCCAACAGGGAATATGAATGGGAGCTGATGCCTTTGGGTATTGACCAGGGAGTAGGCGCATTAATATGGAGCCCGCTGGCGGCAGGCAGGCTTTCAGGAAAATACAGGCGCAATAGCCCGATGCCCGAAGATGCCAGAATAGCGCAGGGAGGAAGCCCGGTGCCGCAATTTGTAATACCTGATGAAAAGTTGTATACCATTGTTGATGTGCTGGATGAAATTGCTGAAGAAACAGGGAAAACTGTAGCGCAGGTGTCGCTAAACTGGTTATTGCAACGTCCTACAGTTTCCAGTATTATCATTGGGGCACGTAATGAAGAACAACTGCAACAAAACTTTGGGGCAGTGGGGTGGAGCTTAACCGTTGATCAGCTAAAACGCTTCGATGAAGCAAGTGAATCGCCGGCGGTCTATCCTTACTGGCACCAGCGGCAAAACCTGCTGTTGAACCCGCTGCCTAAGTTTTATTGATGGTGATAGGTTGTTTTGTGAATGGGCAATAGTGAATGGTGAATTCATTCACTATTGCCTATTCACCATTCACCCAATGATGCCATATTCTGATCAACTTACCAGCTTAATAGATTCAGAATTGACGCAGTACCGCAACCCACCGGGAGGTGGTCCGTCAGGAAAAACATGCCCGAGATGGCAATCGCAGGTATTGCACATTACTTCTACCCGCATCATACCATAAGACTCGTCAATGTCGTATTTAATAGCATTTTCTTTGACCGGCTGGGTAAAACTCGGCCATCCTGTGCCGGAATCAAATTTGATGGTAGAATCGAACAGCGGGGTGCCGCAACAAATGCAGGAGTATGTTCCGGGGTCATACCTGTGGCACAGCTCACCACTGAAGCTTGGCTCTGTACCTTTTTTGCGTGCTATCCGGAATTGTTCAGGTGTCAATACCGCTTTCCATTCTGCTTCTGTTTTTTCCACTCTCTTGTCCGGAACGGGATTGCCGTTCTTTGCAAAATTCACAACATTCGTCCAGTTAAGCATACCAAATGATTTTAGAATACAAAGTTAGGTATATTATGCTATGGGGCTGTCAGCGGTCAGCTATGGGCTATGGGCTATGAGCCCATAGCCCATAGCCCATAGCCCAAAGCTCATAGCTGATACCTCATAACTGCTTCCCTCACCATGCATTCAGCTCATCGATAGTAAACGGCTTCTGGCGCCCGTTAAATTTCTGTTTCACTTTTATTACTTCCCCGGCAGATACTGCATCAGCTTTGTTGCTCCAGTTTTTCCGGATAAAGCTCAGCACCTGTGCAATATCTTCTTCGCCGAGCTCATCATTGTTGATCATGCCCGGCATTTCGCCACTGATCTCAGGTGCCTTATAGGTTTTATTATTTACCGTAACAGGTCCCGTTAAGCCGTAGAGGGCGATCGCTATCAGCTTTCGTTTATCGCCCACTACCCACGAGGATTGATTTAGAGGAGGGGCAAGCGATGGCAGTCCATTGCCATCATCGCCATGGCAGGTTTTACAGATATTTTGAAATACCTGGGCTCCCTTGGGGAATTGTTTTTTCAACAGGCTGATATTTTTATTGAATTCATTCTTTTTAATATCGGCAAATGTTTTTTCAAACCGCCGGTTGATGACAAGGTTGGTATCAGGTTCAATCGCCTGTATTTTTTTATAAAAAATATTTTCCTTCTTTTCAATATTACTGATGAGGGCATCTGCTATATAGCGGTTGTCTGGATATTTCCCGGCAATACTCATCCATAGTTCATCTGCCATTGACTGGCTGAAAGCGCTGATGCAATGCAGTTGAAATGCAATATATGGCACCGTTAAAGTATCATTGCCTGCTATCATTTGCTGCATTGCAGCAGCAAATTGCTTATAATTGTTGGCTTTGACAACGGAAGACGCAGCAGCAAGCGCTTCAGCACGCACTCTCCAGTCAGCATGTTTGAGCAGCGGTGCCAGATCTTCATATTGCAAAACGCCAAGACCTTCGAGGGTCCATAAGGAATGAGTGATCGTGACAGGATCATCAGACTCTTTTAAATTCTTTCTTAATTCAGGCGCCAGGGAGGTATATTTTCCGTCTACCAACATTTGCTGCGCCTTATCTCTTACCCATCCGTTTCCATACCCCAGCAGGTGAACCAGTTCCGCAGGATCATGCGGCATCAGCACAGGCTTAGTTGTTTTTCCTGCAGGGATCACTTTATATATACGCCCGCAGTTCAGCGGTTTTGAAAGCGCTCTTTTTATAATCTCCTTTTTCAGGTAGTCGGTGAGATAAGTGCGGTGCTGAATGATGCCCCTATACATATCCACTACATACATTGCTCCGTCGGGTCCGTCATATAAGCTTACCGGTCTGAAACGTTCATCAATGCTTGCGAGGAACTCTCTGCCTGAATAGGCTTGTTTTCCTTCGGTGATATATCCTTTTTCTTCCAGTATATTTCTTTTGATCAGGTTAGCGGAGGGCTCCGCAACAAATACATTCTCGTGATACGCTTTGCCAAACAAACCGCCGCGGTATACCAGCGGGCCGCAGGCAGCGGTAAACTCCACGAGCCGGGAGCTGTCGTCCAGGATCTTTTCCATATATCCCCTGTTCACGCCGGTGGTAGGGCGAATGGGGTATACCTTATTATCTTTAACGATGTCAACATTATAGCCGGAAACACCGCGCTGGTTTTCATTGCCGGATCCCAGCGCCGGTAAAAAATAATCCCCGATCAGGTTCTGAGAGTTATTGTTATAATACAGTCTTCCGAAATCATCCTGGGAAATTCCCCACTGCCCGCGCTGATGTGTTCTTTCCACCAGCCATTGATCTCCTTTCTTGCGGTAGCGTTTGGTAGAGTTAGCATTGTATATCCAGTTGTCTATACCGCGCAACAGCCCGTTGGGCTGATGTTCTACATTACCGCCAACGGTGTAGGCTGAATCAACAAGTATCTTTTTGCCGGCACGGTCATTATTAATTTCCACGTACCACAGCTTTGGCGGTTCGGCTACAAGCAGACCGTTCTCTACCAGGCATAATGCTCTCGGCAAAACAAGAGAATCCAAAAACACTTTCCTGTCATCCATTACGCCGTCGCCATTCTTGTCTTCAAGAATAATGACTTTTCCATCCGGGATGTTTTCACCATGTCCTGCCGTATCAGGCATATATCCCTGCATTTCCAGCGCCCATATACGGCCTTTGTCATCGAAGTTTAAAGCTACGGGCGCACTGATAAGCGGTTCTGAGGCAACAAGCTTTACTTCAAAGCCGTTCTCTGTTTTCATGGCCGAAAGCGATTCCTGCGGGGTCAGCACCGGCGCCTCAGCTATGATTTTCTTTTGTGTGGCTTTATCTATTGCCAGTCCGTTGGTGGAAGATGTTTTGTCTTCGCCGCAACCTGTAGAAAAGAATAAGACCGCTGCTATCGGGAAAGAATAAATTATCTTTTTTATCATTATTGCTTAGTTCTTTCTTTAGGGGTTAATAAAGCAAGCCACTACGGCTAAAAAGTGAGCGACAAATATAGTGTACCGTAAGTTTTTGCAATGTTAGTAATGGTTAAATTATTCAACACGTATGGTCATAATATCATTAGCCGCCGTTAACAAAAAACAATCTCCCGCAATTGCCGGCGGGAGATTGTGTGATTGATTTATCTCATCTACATAATAATAATCTGCTGGCGCTATACCTCATTGGGAACAACGTAAGGAGGCCTGTATACCCGGGTAAGCAGTTCATCAGCCTCGGGGTCGTTGGCAAATTTTTCCCTGTCCATATTACCGCCCATGAATTTTAATCCCCTATCGAGACGGTAAGAAATATTTGCCAGCAGGGGCAATGCGGAGGAAAAGAATCCTTCATTGATATCGCAGTGCAGCAGGTCATTATTACCGCCACGGATAGCATCTAAGAAGTTGGCATAATGTTCTGTGCCGCCGGGCGGTGTACGCGGATCAACTACCTTGTCGTTTTTACCTTTTGAGCTTGCGAAAGGCTCCTTTTCCCTTTTACGGAACGCTTTCCAGGTACTGCCTTCTATTTCCATATAGCCTTCTGTGCCATAAAAGATATTGCCGATGCGGATATCAAGCGATGACTCGGCATTGGAGTATCTGCCGCGGGTTTCAAATTCCAGCGTGGTGCCGTCTTTGTATTTGAAAATGGAAGTTTGTGTGTTGGGCGTTTCCTGTGCGCATTCTTTGGGGTCAATGCCGTATACGCCACCGCTGGAGAAAATAGAGATAGGATGCTCGTTTTTGTTGAGCCCCCATCGTGCAACATCAAACTGGTGAGGTCCTTGGTTGCCGGTATCCCCGTTGCCGGTATCCCAGAACCAGTGCCAGTTATAATGTCCTTTCTTTTCGTTGTAAGGACGCCATGTGGCAGGTCCGAGCCAGCGGTCATAATGCAATGTGGGAGGCGGTGTACTGTCGGGTGATATACCGAAAGAATCACGTGGCTTGATGCATAACCCCCTTGCCATAAATACATCGCCTATGCCGCCGTCATGCAGGAATTTGATCGCTTCCATCACGTTGGCTATAGAACGGTTCTGAAATCCAACCTGTACGCGACGGTTGTATTTACGGGCTGCTTCAACCATTTTGCGCCCTTCCCACACATCATGCGAAGCGGGTTTTTCAATGTATACATGTTTCCCTGCCTGGCAGGCCCATATAGTGCCCAGCGCGTGCCAGTGGTTGGGAATAGCCATAGACACGGCATCAATTTCTTTGTCGTCAAATACTTTTCGCATATCCCATTCCGTTAGCGGCTTTTCCCCGGTTTTGTCCACTACTGTTTTTACTCTTGAGTCAAACCATTGCTCATCGGCGTCGCAAAGTGTTTTCAGCTTTACATTGCGGCTTGATTTTAGTGCGCACCAACTGTTAATATGTGTTTGCCCCTGGCCGTGGATGCCGACAACAGCAATGTTGATACGGTCATTGGCGCCTTTAATAGCGGCGTAGGATTTAGCGCTGAATCCCATTCCTCCGATGGCAATACCGGCGCCTGCAAGCGCAGACTGCCTGATAAATGTCCTGCGCGAGTTATTTTTTTCTTCCATGCTGTTTATTTTTTCTTTGGTGGTTGAAAAAGGTGAATATATTATGATACTATATGAGTTCTTAGCTTTTCTGCCCTGTCATCTTTTTGAATACAGCCAGTTGCTCTTTCATGGCGCTGATCCTGTCGGCAGGCTCTGTTCGTGCTTCCAGTAATATCCAGCCTTTGTAATGCATGCCCCTGAACAGATCCATCAGTTGCTGGTATGGGTAATCGCCAATATTCAGTTCGCGCACATGAACAGTATCTCCAAACCATTTTTTTACCGAGTTGAAATTGGCTTCCAGGCCGGGCGGGAGCAGATCTTCGGGGTTGCAGTTCCAGCACATTTTTACATTGGGTTCGGTCACCTGTTCAAATATGGCCTTCATATTGGGAATTTCCTGGGTGAGATGACCATGCACTTCCACTCTCACCAGTTGCCCGAGATCACGGGCGAATTTACCTACTTCATTAAAGGAGGCAGCTATCTGTGCGATCGTTTTTTCTTTGGGGACAGAAGCAGGCAGGTCATTGGGCTTGATTTTGATACCGCTTGCGCCAATGTCTTTACAGAGTTGCGTATATATTTTTGTCTGCTCTATGTTTTTACGGACTTCTGCCGGATCGGGGCTGTGGTATTCAAAGTTGGAGCCATACCCGATGCAGGTTACCGGGCTGTCTGCAAACCTTTTTTTTACTTCGCTGCGTTGTTGCCTGCTAAGATTGCTTTCTACTTTATGTGCATGTTGTGTTCGCAGCTCCACTCCCAGCAAACCGGTTTTTTCACAATTGGCGATCAGGGTGGGCAGGTCCCAGTCCCGTCCCCATTGGTAGGTTACGAGCCCGAACTTCATATTACCGGCAGCAGGATAAAAACCGCTCAATGCGCCGGAAGCTGCAATGCCTGCACCTGCAGTGGCAGCCTGACAAATAAAATCGCGACGAGATAGCTTTTTCATTTCAATCGTTTCCTGAATATTTTTGTTATAGTTGTTTAATGAGAAGAAAGCTAGGGTAATATACTATATGACAGTATATAGCATTTCGAAAGTTATTACATTATTTGGATTTGCTCAATGAATTTTAATCTTCTTATATAAATAAGAAGAGTATAGAACAGGTCAGTTTGCAAAACAAGCCCGTTCGGAGTGTGCTTAAACGTTTTCGTAAAAAGCGATCTTTATTTTTTATCTTTAGTGCTATGCCAAACGTGAAACCTGCCAGCCGGCAGGCTGGTGTGAGAAGTGAAATATATCTTTCACCTTTATTCCCGTCCGAATGGCATTCAGCCGGGCGGGCTCTCACTTTTTACGATAACATACAGACATAATTGGCTTGACTTAGCATTAGTTATATGGAAAACACCACAACGAAAATTCCTTCACCTATAGGAATGTTTATTGATCCACTGACCGACTTCGGCTTTAAAAAGATATTTGGCTCAGAGCCCAATAAGGATTTGCTTATCGCTTTTCTTAACGAACTGTTTAAAGGTCGTAAAGTAATAAAAGACCTCTCGTATAATCCACAGGAAAATAGCGGTACAGTAAGGCATTACCGCAAAACTATTTTTGATCTTACGTGCACCTTTTACAAAAGGAATATATGATCTGAGATGCGGCGCAGCCCTGTTTATGGAATCTTTTGCCAGGTGCATCTCTTTAGCAAGCGCAGGATCCTGTTGTGTAGTATCATATTCCTTCACAACAATTTTTTTGTATGAAACCAGAGAATATACTGCAAAGCGATTTGCTTGACATTCTTTTTGAAAACCGTAATAAGGCTTACGGAGCATACTATATAAGACGGCATTATCAGGGGTATTTATGGAAAGCAATGGTGATTGCGCTGGGAATGATTGCCCTAATTATATTTATAGCACGTATTCAAAAACAAGAAAAGCCACCTCTGTCATTTACCATTTCATCCCCGGTTGCCGTACAGCCGGTTCCTATAGCTGATATCCTGTTTCCGCCACCTCTTCAGAAGCCCGTTGCGCGCAATACTGCTGCTACGGAGAAATGGTCTACGTTAAAAATAGTGCCTCCGGATGCGCCCGTTGAGCAGCCTGTGCCAGACATTGCCGACCTTACAGATGAGAAAATTTCCGTGACTACAACAAAAGGGGTTCCGGGGGATATTACAGCGCCTGAAGAAAATACCGGACCAACTGCTACAGGGGGCATAGCGGCGCCTTCAATACCGGAAGTGCATACAGCGCCTTATGATAATAGTGCGGTAGATGAATCGGCCGAATTTCCGGGAGGGCTGAAGGCCATGCTGAGGTTCCTGCAGAGAAATTTACAAAATCCCGAAAAGGAGATGGCGGCGCCTGTCAGGGTCAGGGTTCAGTTTATCGTAGATGAAACCGGGACTGTGGGAAATTTTAAAATAATACAAAGTGGTGGGGAAATATTTGACCGGGAAGTATTGCAAACACTGAAAAAAATGCCCCGGTGGAAGCCGGCGGTAAAGAACGGGAGACAGGTGCCGGTATATTTTGTACAGCCGATAACCTTTGATATGCTTGCTGAATAAAGGTTTCCGCAATTTTTTAATAGTAATGACGTGGCATTTAGCATAGTATTTACTAACTTGCCACTCCCGTAAAAAAAATATGTCGGTTCAAGAAAATTGGGAAGAGCAAAAACGTCGCAGATATTCTGGCTTTCATGCCATATATGACTATATAATGGGTATTTTGTGGCTTTTGGTCGGACTTTTTTTTCTCCTAAATAAATCTTTAGGGATTGAATGGATGAAAAGTGACCCTGTAATAGACAGCATTTTTGGGTTTGTCGGCATAGCTTATGGGGCATTCCGACTGTACAGGGGATATAAGAAGAAATATTTCAGGAAATGAAAATGAGTAACCTAATACATTTTACAGTTGCCTGCTGTATATATGGCGTTCTATTCACTATTACGGCAGGCTGTAGCAACGGAGGAGGCAGGAAGGTTTTTTCGGGGGACGAAAGCCTGACTTCAGGTCTGATCCATATCAGCGTGGATGAATCTTTTAAGCCTGTCATTGACTCACAGATAAAGGTATTTTCCTCGCTTTTTCCCAAAGCGAAGGTGATACCTCACTACAAATCTGAGGCTGAGTGCCTCAAAGACCTGTTGAACGACAGTATCAGGATGGTCATCGTTACACGCGGGTTAAGTGAAGAAGAAGTTAATTCTTTGAAAGATACGCTTGGCTTTGCACCTACATGGGGCAAAATTGCATCTGATGCTATAGCCGTCATCGTAAATAATAAAGCCAAAGATTCTCTTTTTGACATGAGCGATATAAGATCGCTGATGAACGGAACGAGCGGTTATAAACTTAACCCGGTGCTTGACGGCAAAACCGCTACAAGCACTATACGGTATATGATTGATTCAGTGCTTAAGGGACAGTCTCTGGCACCGGGAATAGCAGGGGCTGATTCAAGCGAAGGTGTAATCAATTATGTTGCCGCTCACCAGGACGCTATCGGCTTTGTAGGTGTGAGCTGGATCGGCAATCCCGACGACAAGCAGCAGTTGGCTTTTCTTACCAGCGTAAGAGTGGCGTCTGTACAGGCAACCGACGACAAGGAAAAGTTCATTAAACCCTATCAGGCAAATATTGCCACCAAAAGGTACCCGATGGTACGGGGTTTGTATTATATTGTAAAAGAGAATTTTAGCGGGCTGGGAAAGGGGTTTTCAAACTTTTTGCAAAACGAAAAAGGACAATTAATCTTTTATAGGGCTTATCTTGTGCCGTCAAAAATGGATTTTACATTAAGAGATGCAGAAATCAAAGAGTAATATAATTGGATAATATTATTTAAATCAAACCAAAATTTCAATCAAAAATGATCAAGCACACAATCAGATTAATGGTAGCTTCTGCTTTACTGTGCAATGTTGCCTTTGCGCAATCGGTGGACGAGGGGAAACAGTTGTATTACTATGAGAGGTATAACAGCGCAAAGGAGACCCTTGAAAAAGTGGTAGCTTCCAAACCAGACGATGTTGAAGCTGTTTATTGGCTTGGACAAACATTAATTGAATTGCATGATACTGCCGGAGCAAAAGCTGTTTATCAGAAAGCTTTGCAGGCTAAAGGAAGTGAACCGCTTCTTCTTGTAGGAATGGGACATGTAGAACTGCTGGAAAATAAGACCAATGAGGCCCGCCAGCGTTTTGAAACAGCTATCAGCCTCACCAAAGGAAAAGATGTGGGTATTTACGATGCTGTGGGACATGCTAATGTGGATGCCGCTGCCGGCGACGCAAACTATGCCATTCAAAAGCTCAAAGCAGCTACAGAGGTGAAAAAATTCAAAGATCCGGATGTTTATATTAATATGGGAGACGCTTACCGTAAACTTATGGATGGCGGGGCTGCCGTAACCTCCTATCAAAGTGCTTTGACATTAAACGACAAGCTGGCTGAAGCAAAATACAAAATTGGTAAGATCTACCGCACCCAGGGTGATGACCAGGCAAAGATCTTCCTCGAAAATTTTAATGATGCCATTACCCTGGATCCTAAGTATGCACCTGCTTACTATGACCTGTACTCTTACTGGTATAGCCGCGATGTGAATAAGGCGCGCGACTTCTTTGCGAAATACAAGGCAAATACAGATTTTACTCCTTCGGTGGAAGCAGAAGAGATCAGCCTGGTATATGCTTCAGGAGATTTTAAAGGCGCTATTGCCAAAGCAGACGAAAAACTGCAAAAGGATGGCGACAAAGCAGATGTTAAATTGTACCGTACAAAAGCCTACGCCTACGACAAACTTGGCGATTCAGTGAATGCGCTCCAGAATATGGAAACATTTTTCGCCAAAGCCAATCCTGATGTCATCCTTCCGGATAACTACGTTAAAATGGCTGAGATCTCTGCTAAATTCCCGGACAAGATAGCCCAGGCTGATGAATATTTCGGGAAACTGATTGCCATGGATACCGTAACAGCTCACCGGATTGATTATGCTAATGCAGCGGCTAATATGTATAAAAAAATGAATAACCATCCGAAAGCTGCAGAATGGCTTACTAAAATATTGCAATACAAACCCGACTATACCGGGCGTGATCTGTTTTATGCAGGATGGGAGAATTTTTACGGAGAAAACTATGTAACGGCCGACAGCGTATTCACCCTGTATAAAACAAAATACCCGGACGATGTGCAGGGCTTTTATGGCGCTTTCCGTACCAAGTGGTCTGCTGATACTGCCGCTTTAAGCTCCGGTATTCCTTCTGCCGCACCTCTTGAGGACGCTACAAAATTTATTCAGCTGGCAGAGGCCGATAAAGATAAATACAAACAATCTTTACAGTTGACCTATGGTTATATGGCGGGTTATTATGCCAATAATTTAAAAGACTATGCAACAGCAATAACCTATTTAGATAAAATACTGGAAGTAGACCCGGGTAATGCGGATGCGCAAAAAAACAAGGATATTCTCCAGCAGGCCCTCAACAGACCTCAACCCAAGAGCAATTCTACCAAGAAGACAGGAACAAAGTAGAGATATACCTTATATAAAAATAAAGCCCCAAAATCGTCAGTGGTTTTGGGGCTTTATTTTTATTAAGAATGGTTTTTAATACAGCTTACCTTATTTTTGCCATTGGATATTTCACAACTTACCAAAAACAGAAAAATACTGATGCTGCTGTACCAAAATTGATTTTGATCCGTTCGTTTTTCTGTTACAATGAAAATCTTGAGATGAGATGATAACATTTTATTTACTTCAATCTCCCGCAGTTTCCCCGGCAGCAGATGTCAACAGCTCATTTAATTACTTTCCTATAGCCCTGCAACTGCTTTTTGCAGCAGGTTTTGTTGTGGTAATGATGGTTGTGACCCATCTCCTGGGTCCCAAAAGAGGCACTCCCGAAAAGCTGGAGAACTTTGAAAGTGGTATTGAAATCAGCGGAAATGCCCGGCAACCCCTGGCTGTTAAATACTTCCTGGTAGCGATCTTATTTGTGCTTTTTGATGTGGAAGTCATCTTTTTTTATCCTTATGCCGTTAATTTCAGGCATCTGGGATGGGAAGGTTTTTCGGCAGTGCTTGCTTTTGTTGGCTTTTTTCTTGCTGGATTTTATTATATTATCAGGAAGGGGGCTTTAAAATGGGAAGACTGATGCTTCCCAACAGGCCCCGGTGATGTATTGCTTTTTGTGAACTTAAAATTTTTATTATGGCACGCCCGGTAAGATTTAACATAACGCCTAAAGAAAGAGATACAGAGGGTCATATCAGTGTGGTAGGAGCGCCTCCCGGTCACAACGGGGAAGGATTTTTTACCACCAAGCTCAGCGAAGTGGTAGGGCTGGCGAGAAAAAACTCTTTATGGCCGCTACCTTTTGCAACATCCTGTTGTGGTATTGAATTTATGGCTACTATGGGATCACACTACGACCTTGGCAGGTTTGGCGCAGAAAGAATGGGATTTACTCCCCGCCAGTGCGATTTGCTGATGGTAATGGGTACCATTGCCAAAAAGATGGCGCCGGTATTAAGGCAGGTCTATATCCAGATGTCGGAGCCGCGCTGGGTAATGGCTGTGGGGGCATGCGCTTCAAGCGGCGGTATTTTCGACAGCTATTCGGTTTTGCAGGGAATAGACCAGATTATGCCCGTAGATGTATATGTTCCGGGTTGCCCGCCCCGGCCGGAAGCCATCCTGGATGGTGTGCTGGCAATACAGGACCTGGTGCAGAACGAAAGTATACGCAGGAGGAACAGCGACCATTACCAGCAACTGCTGCTGAGTTATGGCATACAATAACGTCAGGATTATAATTTGAACAAAGCAATGGAACTGACCAACGATTATATCAAACAGAGATTAACAGAAAAATTCGGTGAACAGGTAAGCAATTTTACCGAGCCTTATGGAATGCTCACTTTTGAAGCACCTAAGGAAATGAATCTCAAAGTGCTGCAGTTCCTGTATGACGATCCTGAGCTGAAATTCAGGTTTCTCACGGATTTGCAGGCGGTACATTACCCCAATGATAAAGGAAGAGAGCTGTCGGTAGTATACCATCTGCATAATATGACAGATAATATAAGGCTGCGTTTCAAAATATATACGGGTATTGATACTCCTGATGTGTTTACGGCTACCCAATTGTTTGCCTGCGCCAACTGGATGGAAAGGGAAACCTACGATTTTTTCGGTGTTAACTTTACCGGGCATCCCAATCTCAAACGTATCTTAAACGTAGACGAGATGGATTATTTCCCGATGAGGAAGGAATACCCTATGGAAGACCAGACCCGTGCAGATAAAGATGATGAAATGTTTGGAAGAGGAGGAACCATTTAAAGCGAGATTAATGACAGAAGAATTATTACAGCATCCCAAAGAGCACAATATTAAGCTTCCCGAAGGTTCTATCGAGAAAGAGACTACTACGCTCAACCTGGGACCTACCCATCCCGCTACCCATGGAGTATTCCAGAATATTCTTGAAGTGGATGGCGAACGTGTTATCTCCGCAGAATCCACAGTAGGGTATATCCACAGGGCATTTGAAAAAATTGCAGAACGCAGACCTTTATACCAGATCACACCGCTTACTGACAGGCTGAATTATTGTTCAAGCCCCATCAACAATATGGGCTGGCACATGACCTGCGAAAAGCTGCTCGGTATTGAGACGCCCAAGCGCGTGGACTATTTACGGGTGATCATTATGGAGCTGGCGCGCACGGCGGATCATATTATTTGCAACTCCGTAATAGGCGTGGATACCGGGGCGCTCTCCGTATTCCTCTATGTAATGCAATACCGGGAGCTGATATACGAAATATACGAGGAGATATGCGGCTCGAGGCTTACTACCAATATCGGCAGGATCGGGGGATTTGAAAGAAATTTCAATGCCACTGCATGGCAGAAGCTGGAAAAATTCTTACGTGAGTTTCCAAAGGCGCTGAAGGAATTTGAGAACCTGCTGCAACGCAACAGGATATTTGTTGACCGTACCGTAGGAGCAGGACCTATTGATGCAGAGCGGGCATTGAACTATGGCTTTACCGGGCCTAATTTAAGAGCCACAGGCATAGATTATGATGTGCGCGTGCATACCCCTTACTGCAGCTACCAGGACTTTGAATTTAATATTCCTGTTGGCACCACCGGCGATGTGTACGACAGGTGGCTGGTACGCAACCAGGAAATGTGGGAATCATTAAAGATCATTGAGCAGGCTTATCACAAAATACAGCAGTTCAGCGGGGAAGAAGCGGAAGTATATCATGCCAATGTGCCTGAATATTACCTGCCTCCGAAAGAGGATGTATACACAAAAATGGAAGCGCTGATATGGCATTTCAAGATCATTATGGGCGAGACTGAGATCCCTCCGGGGGAGGTGTGGCATAGCGTGGAAGGCGCCAACGGGGAGCTGGGTTTTTATCTTATCAGCGATGGCGGAAGATCGCCCTACCGGCTGCATTTCCGCAGGCCATGTTTTATTTATTACCAGGCATATCCCGAACTGATTAAAAATGCGATGCTTGCTGATGCGGTAGTAGTAATGAGCAGCCTGAATTTGATAGCCGGAGAAATGGATGCATGATCCAATTTGAAAATTTGAAAATTTGAAAATGAAGTTTTCGGAAGAAAAATTAAAAAAAGTAGACGAGATCATTGCGCGCTATCCTGAGGGGAGGCAAAAAAGTGCTTTGTTACCGGTACTGCATCTTGCGCAGGAACAATTCGGCTGGCTGAGCACGGAAACGATGGATTATGTTGCAGCACTGCTGAAGCTTGAGCCTATAGAAGTATATGAGGTAGCCACTTTCTATTCGATGTACAACCTGAAACCTGTAGGCAAATACATGTTTGAAGTGTGCCAGACCGGTCCCTGTATGGTGCGGGGCTGCGACGATATTATAGCATATATCGGCGAGAAGCTCGGTATTAAACCAGGCGAAACTACCGGCGACGGTCTCTTCACGCTTAAAACAGTGGAATGCCTCGGCGCCTGCGGGTATGCGCCTATGATGCAACTGGGGAAACATTATAAAGAACATCTGACCAAAGAAAAAGTGGATGCGATCATTGAAGAGTGCAGGAAAAATGCAGCGGTAAATAATTAAAAAATGCGTTTTGTTTTTGCCATAGTATTGTTCTTCTTAGCATCGGTTGCGCATGCGCAATCAGACAGTGCAACAGTAAAAGAAAATGTTGCCCGCCTGGAAAACGCTTTGATCGCAAAAAATTATCAGGAAATTGAGGCTTTGCTGTATAAGGAGGTAAATTTTGGACACTCTACAGGATGGATACAAAGCAGGCAGGATGTGATTAATGATTGTAAAAGCGGGAAACTGGCGTATCAGAAAATAGAGAGAAGCAATCTGTATGTCGCTGCAATAGGTAAAGACTGGGCGATAGTAAGATACAGCGGAGTAGCAGAAGGATTAAATGAGGGCAGGGAATTTAAGATTGCGCTTCATGTGCTGCAGGTTTGGGTAAAAAGCAATAAAGGAAAATGGCAACTCGCAGCAAGGCAGGCAACCAAATTGCCCGAACAGCCAAAATAAAAATTAAGCGGTTGAAATCATAATATCGCTGATCATAATATGGGAAGAAAATTATTATTAGAGCATGCTAATGTTGAAGGTATCAGGTACTATGATGCTTACAGGAAACATGGCGGCTATGCCAGCGTGGAGAAGGCGCTGAAGACCATGACACCTGAAGCTATCGTTGACGAAGTCAAGAAAAGTGGGTTGCGTGGCCGCGGCGGCGCAGGATTTCCTACAGGTATGAAATGGAGCTTTATTGCCAAGCCTGAAGGCGTTCCCCGTCACCTGGTATGTAATGCGGATGAGAGTGAGCCCGGTACTTTTAAAGACCGCTTCCTGATGGAGTTTATTCCGCACCTGCTGATAGAAGGCCTGATCGTCAGCTCTTTTGCCCTCGGTAGTAATGCCACCTATATTTATATAAGAGGGGAATATGCATGGATCCCGGATATCCTGGAGCAGGCTATAGCAGAAGCCAAAGTCAACGGGTGGCTCGGGAAAAACATTCTTGGCACCGGCTTCGATTGTGAAATATATGTGCAGCGGGGTGCAGGCGCCTATATCTGCGGCGAGGAAACAGCATTGATAGAATCGCTGGAAGGTAAAAGAGGCAATCCTCGCATTAAACCGCCCTTTCCTGCTTTGAAAGGCGTATGGGACAGACCAACAGTGGTGAATAACGTAGAAACGCTTGCAGCAGTTGTTCCTGTTATTAATATGGGCGGCGAAGAATATGCAAAGATCGGTGTAGGCCGTTCTACAGGAACCAAGCTGATCTCTGCCTGCGGCAATATTAACAAGCCGGGAGTATACGAAATAGACATGACCATCAGCGTGGAAGAATTTATATACAGCGATGAATATTGCGGGGGCATACCTAATGGTAAGCGGCTGAAAGCCTGTATACCGGGCGGTTCTTCCGTACCTATCCTGCCTGCAAACCTCCTGCTGAAAACAGCAAAGGGCGAAACAAGGTATATGAACTACGAAAGCCTGAGTGATGGTGGCTTTGCTACCGGCAGTATGATGGGTAGCGGTGGCTTTATCGTTTATGATGAAGACCAGTGTGTTGTAAAAAACACTTATACGCTGGCCCGTTTCTATCGTCATGAAAGCTGTGGGCAGTGCAGTCCCTGCCGTGAAGGAACGGGGTGGATGGAGAAAATTCTTAAAAATATAGATACAGGCAGAGGGAAGATGAGTGATATTGATCTGCTCTGGGATATCCAGCGCAAGATTGAAGGGAATACCATTTGTCCGCTGGGAGATGCTGCTGCATGGCCGGTGGCTGCAGCTATACGTCATTTCCGCGATGAATTTGAATGGCATGTGCTGAACCCGGATGAATGTATGAGAAGAAATTACGGGCTGGCGCATTATGCGGATGCGAGGGAAGTGGTGGCGTAGGTTTCACGCAAAGCCGCAAAGAAGGCAAAGAGACATAAGTTTTTTGGGAAGATATTGCCAACGAAAACTCCTTTGGCAGAGAAGGATTTCACGCAAAGGGGCAAAGAGGGCAAAGGGGCGTAAGTTTTTTTTGAAAGAGATTGTTAACGAAAAACACCTATATGACAGAAAATGAACTGTCAAAGCTAATTGTTGACCTTTGCTATAAAATCCATAAGCGATATGGCCCGGGCTTGTTTGAGAATGTTTATGAAGAGATATTTTGTTATGAATGGATTAAAACCAATATACCATTTAGCAGGCAACAGGAAATAGTTCTGGTTCACGAAGAAATAAAATTAGGCGTTGGTTTCAGAGCGGATGTGATCATTGATAATAAGGTTTTAATTGAGTTTAAATCAATTGAGTCATTATCTGAAGTTCATTATAAACAAGTGCAAACCTATTTAAACCTGACCGGAATAAAATTGGGACTATTGGTGAATTTTAATGTGCCTTTAATTAAGGATGGCATTCACCGTATAGTCAATAACTTATAAAACTTTGCGACTTTGCCTTCTTTGCGGCTTTGCGTGAAATATACATTATGGCTGAAGAAAAAAAACTATTTAAGGTAACTATTGACAACATTACCGTTGAGGTAGAGCCCGGCACCACTATCCTGAATGCCGCGAGGCAGATAGGCGGTGATGTAACGCCGCCTGCCATGTGTTACTACAGCAAACTGAAAGGCAGCGGCGGTAAATGCCGTACCTGCCTGGTGGAAGTAGCCGCCGGTTCAACTGCAGACCCCCGGCCAATGCCCAAGCTCGTTGCTTCCTGCAGGACCAATGTCATGGACGGCATGATCGTAAAAAATATTACCAGTGAAAAAGTGCTGGATGCCCGCGCAGGTGTAACAGAATTTCTGTTGCTGAACCATCCGCTGGATTGCCCTATCTGCGACCAGGCGGGCGAATGCCACCTGCAGGATCTCAGCTATGAGCATGGTAAGGAAGGCACCCGTTTTGAATTTGCTAAAAGAACGTTCACCAAGCACGATCTCGGTCCTTATATACAATTGCACATGACAAGGTGCATACTTTGCTACCGCTGTGTATTTGTTGCCGACCAGCTGACGGGCAAAAGAGTGCACGGTGTGCTGGACCGCGGAGATCATGCTGAAATTGCCACCTATATCGAAAAAGCGCTTGACAATGAATTTATAGGCAACGTGATTGATGTATGTCCCGTGGGTGCATTAACAGATAAGACCTTCCGTTTCAAGAACAGGGTATGGTTTACCAAGCCTGTAAACGCCACCTGCAATTGCGATAAATGCAGCGGCAAAGTACACCTGTGGATGCGCGGGAATGAAGTGCTGAGAGTAACCGCCCGCAAAGACCAGTGGGGAGAAGTGGAAGACTGGATCTGCAATACCTGCCGTTTTGAAAGAAAGGATATAAAAGACTGGACTATTGAAGGTCCGGCGAATGTCAACAGGCACTCTGTAATATCACAGGGACATTATGTAGGGCTTAAAAAGCCTGAGGAGACCTTTAGCAAGGTGATGCACGGCAGGCAGCCTAAGATACTGATGAATATACATGACGTGAGCCAGGTAAACCCACCGGGGCTTGATCTTGCTGCGATCCCCGGGCCGGCGCATTCAACAGATTTCAATGAAGCAAACCGGAAAGCGCTTCCGGAAAATGAAAGATAGAAAAACATCATTGACCGTATAGAACACAAGCATATTATTTTATGATAGTACTCGCTATAGACTGGGCTTATGCAATAGAAAAAATGGTGCTTATTGCCATCGTAATCTCGGCTTCATTGCTGATAGCGATGTACGCCACTTATGCCGAGCGCAAGATAGCCGGTGTGATGCAGGACAGGCACGGACCTAACAGGGCAGGTCCCTTTGGTATACTCCAGCCGCTTGCCGACGGTCTAAAGCTTTTTTTTAAGGAAGAGATCATTCCCAACAACTCCAGCAGGTGGCTGTTTGTGCTTGGTCCATGCCTGGCCATGCTGACAGCAATGATGACCTCGGCTATTATTCCCTGGGGCAATACTATTGAAATAGGAGGGCGTACCATATCACTCCAGATAGCAGATATCAATATCGGTATCCTTTATATATTCGGGGTAGTGAGCATGGGGGTATACGGCATTATGATCGGCGGCTGGGCAAGCAATAACAAGTTTTCATTAATGGCTGCCCTGCGCGGCGCCAGCCAGGCGATAAGTTATGAACTGGCAATGGGACTATCACTCATTGCATTGCTTATGCTCACAGGTTCCTTAAGCTTAAAAACCATAGTAGAACAGCAGATCAATGGGCATTTCTGGAATATCGTTTACCAGCCGCTCGGGTTCCTGATATTTTTCATTTGCGCACTGGCAGAATGCAACCGTGCCCCGTTTGACCTGCCTGAAGCGGAAAGTGAATTGAATATGGGCTATCACCAGGAATACTCGTCAATGAAGCTGGGCTTTTACCTGTTTGCGGAATATATCAATATGTTCATCAGTTGCGCCGTTATAGCTACCCTGTTTTTCGGAGGGTATGATATGCCGTTTGTAGATGAATCACAGTTGAGCGGCGTTACAGCGCTGTTAACAGGGCTGGCAGCATTGTTTGGCAAGACCTTTATTCTCATTTTTGTTTTCATGTGGATCAGGTGGACGCTTCCCCGCTTCAGGTATGATCAGTTGATGAACCTGGGCTGGAAAGGCCTGATACCGCTGGCATTATTAAATATGGTCATTACGGGAGCTGTGGTATTATATACTATGAAAACTCCCTGATTTAATTGGGTTGTATAGCTGATAAAAATACTTTTGTACAACTTTTAAAATTTTCCTGCGGGGAAATAAAAAAGAAAAAATGCAGGCATTAACACAAAGAGCAAAAGCCGTTGACAGGAGGCCGATGAACTGGCTGGAAAAGATATACCTCTGGAATATCTTCAAAGGAATGCTCATTACTTTCAAACATATTTTTAAGAAAAAAGTTACAATACAGTATCCTGAACAGAAAAGGCCGTTCAGCCCTGTATTCAGGGGATTGCATGTGCTGAATCGTGATGAAGAAGGCAGAGAACGTTGTACCGCCTGTGGGCTTTGTGCGCTGGCATGTCCCGCAGAAGCTATCACCATGGAAGCCGCCGAAAGACTGCCCGGCGAAGAAAACCTGTACCGTGAAGAAAAATATGCAGCCCGCTATGAGATCAATATGCTTCGCTGCATATTCTGCGGGCTTTGCGAAGAGGCTTGTCCCAAAGATGCCGTTTACCTCAGCGAAACTTTCGCGCCTGCTAATTATAGCCGCAAAAGCTTCATTTACGGTAAGCAGGACCTGCTGATACCGGATCCGAAGACAGAGCCGGAGGCGTTTGACATTGCCAGGGGACTGATAGAAAAAAAGAAAAAATCCAAATAATTCGAAACAGCACCAAACCGAACGAACTACGATAATGGGTACAACGCAATTGCTTTTTTGGTTTCTCACAATAATGACACTTGGCAGTGCGCTGATGGTTATTTTCAGCAAAAACCCGGTGTACAGCATATTGTGGTTAATTGTTACTTTCTTCTCTATTTCAGGACACTACATTTTGCTCAATGCACAATTCCTTGCTATCGTCAATATCATTGTATATGCCGGGGCTATTATGGTATTGTTCCTGTTTGTAGTGATGCTGATGAACCTGAATGAGACTTCATCGCCGGTAAAGAATAAATGGCTGCGGTTTGCAGGAGTGATCTCCGGGGGAAGCCTGCTGCTGGTGATAGTAGGGGCGCTGAAAGACACGGAAAATATGCAAAAGGAAATGCTGATGAATACGGGAAATATAGGGCTGATCCATAACCTGGGTACCGTGCTGTTTAAAAATTATGTGTTACCCTTTGAGATCAGCAGTGTATTGTTCCTGAGCGCAATGGTAGGGGCTGTGGTAATTGGGAAGAAGTAGCTGGGGGCTATGAGCAGTGAGCTATGAGGGCTGGAAGCTGATAGCTCAGTGCTAAAAAAATCAGATTATGACCATCAATCATTATATATTTTTATCGGTAGCGCTGTTTTGCATAGGCATTATAGGTGTTTTAACCCGCCGCAATATGATCATTATTTTTATGTGCATTGAGTTAATGCTCAATGCCACAAATCTTTTGCTGGTGGCTTTTTCCAAAATGCATTACCTGGCTGCTTCCGTAACAGATGCTGCTACTACAGCAGGGACCGACGGGCAGTTGTTTGTATTTTTTATAATGGTGGTGGCGGCTGCGGAAGTAAGCGTGGGGCTGGCAATTATTGTAATGATGTATCGCAATACACATTCCATAGATGTAAATTTTTTGAACAGACTAAAACATTGAGCATCGCAGTTAAAAGCGTATATGCTTCCACACTGCCTGCACTGATATACCTGATATGAGCAAATTAGTTTACCTGGTCCCGCTTTTTCCATTGATCGGCTTCCTTATCAATGGGCTGGGAAGAAAAAACCTTACCAAATCCCTTACCGGAATAATCGGGAGCGGAGTAGTATTGATCTCTTTTATTATAAGCGTCGTTTTATTTTTTGAGGTAAAGGCGGGACACAGCGAAGTTGTGACCTATTTCGATTTTATTACCGCAGGCAGTCTCAAAATCCCTTTTGCTTTCCAGGTTGACCAGCTGTCTTCCATCTTCCTGCTTATTATTACCGGTGTGGGATTCCTGATACATGTATACTCAACGGCATATATGCACGAAGAAAGCAGCGCGCATTACGCACGGTATTTTTCTTATCTCAATCTCTTCGTGTTTTCCATGCTTTTGCTGGTACTGGGCGCCAATTACCTGATCATGTTCATCGGATGGGAAGGCGTAGGATTATGCTCCTACCTGCTGATAGGATACTGGTTTAAGAATACTGCATATACTACTGCCGGTAATAAGGCATTTATCATGAACCGCATAGGTGATTTCGGATTCCTGCTTGCCCTGTTCTGGATGATACAGCAATTCGGCACACTAAGCTTTTCGGATGTATTCAGCAAAGCAGGTGGCATGAAAATGAACGACGTAGCGCTGGTAGGCATCACCATGCTGTTGTTTGTAGGCGCTACCGGCAAAAGCGCGCAGATACCTTTATATACATGGTTGCCTGATGCCATGGCAGGCCCTACTCCTGTTTCGGCGCTTATCCATGCGGCTACCATGGTCACTGCCGGTATTTATATGATCGCACGCAGCAACCTGCTGTATACACTTGCGCCTACAACGCAGGGAGTGGTTGCGGTTATCGGGTTGGCTACTGCCATCCTCGCAGCTACCATAGCGCTTAAGCAAAATGATATTAAAAAAGTACTTGCATATTCTACCGTAAGCCAGTTGGGTTATATGTTTCTTGGCCTGGGTGTAGGCGCCTATACCGGGGCTGTATTTCATGTAATGACACATGCTTTTTTCAAAGCCCTGTTGTTCCTTGGAGCCGGCTCTGTTATCCATGCCATGCATCATGAGCAGGATATCAGGAAAATGGGAGGGTTGGCCAAACGCCTGCCTACCACCCACTGGACATTTCTTGTGGGATGTATCGCTATTGCAGGTATCCCGCCGCTAAGCGGATTCTTTTCAAAGGATGAGATACTGGCTGCCGCATTTTCTGCCAACACGGTTTATTGGGTAGTGGGTGTGCTCGGTGCAGTGCTCACGGCATTCTATATGTTCAGGTTATATGCTACGACCTTTCTCGGTAAGTTCAGGGGCAGCCATGAGCAGGCGCATCACCTGCACGAAAGTCCTGCGGCGATGACCTGGCCGCTGGTCATACTCGCCATCCTGGCTGCCATATCCGGCTTTGTAGGCGTGCCTGCTGCATTAGGCGGTCATCATGAGCTGGAACATTTCCTTTCACCCATTTTTGCAGGTTCCGTAAAGCTTTCTCATGAGCAGCATGCGCTCTCACATGCTACAGAATATATGCTGATGGGGGTTTCTGTTGGAGCAGCCATCATAGCTATTCTTTATGCAGTATCAAGATTCAGCAAAAAGCCTGATCTTGAAGAAGCACAGGGATTTGGCAAGGTGCTTCAAAACAAGTGGTATGTAGATGAGCTGTATGATATTGTGTTTGTGCGTCCATTGCGTACCCTCTCCGGCTTTTTGAATAGTATAGTAGAAAAATCAGGAATAGACGGCATGGTAAATGGTGTGGGCAGGCTGGTAAATTATGGCGGGCGCCAGTTGAGATTATTGCAAAGCGGACAGGTAGGCGCTTACATATTAATGATGGTGGTAGCAGCTTTGGTTTTATTCATTATTCAATTGTTTGTACAATAAGCTATGAACCCTAACGACGTATTCATTACATTTCCGGAGCTGCTGGTATGGTTTCCATTGCTGAGCGGGTTGGTCATTTTTCTATTACAAAAAGAGCAGCTTGTAAAGAAATGGGCCCTCACCTCATCGTTCATTACCATAGCTATTGTTGCAGCCAGCTTGTTTTTTACAGATAAAAAGTATTACAACTTCAATAACGTAAGCTATTTCTGGTTGCCTTCGCTGGGCAGCAGCTTCGCGCTGATGTACGATGGCATGGGACGCATGCTTTGCCTGCTTACCTCCATCGCCTTTTCACTGGCATTTCTTTCCACCTATAATAAAAGTTATCCCAAAGCCAATTCGTTTTACGGATTGATGCTGCTGATGCAAAGTGGCTTAATAGGGGTTTTCTGTGCAATGGATGCGCTGGTATTCTATTTCTTCTGGGAGCTGGCATTGATCCCGGCTTATTTCCTTTCATCGCGATGGGGAGGAGAAAGAAGGATACAGACGACCTTCAAATTCTTTGTATACACTTTTGCAGGTTCCCTGCTGTTACTGATCGGCATTATATACGTGTATCTTCATACACCTGAGCTTACTTTTTCACTCCATTCTTTCATGGATACCAGGCTTCCTCCTGAAAAGGAAAAAATGGTCTTCTGGCTGTTTTTCATAGCTTTTGCTATTAAGATGCCGGTATTTCCGTTCCATACCTGGCAACCGGATGCTTATGAACAGGCACCTACATCTGTAACCATGATCCTGAGCGGGGTGATGGTAAAGATGGGAGTATTTGCAGTTATCCGCTGGCTGATACCGGTATTCCCCCATGCCTCTCAAATATTTGCCAATGTCATTATCATACTGGCCGTAACAGGCATGATTTACGCATCCTGCATTGCCTGGATGCAGGACGACCTGAAGCGGCTGGTGGCGTATTCTTCCATTGTGCATATCGGGCTGATGTGCGCAGCGATATTTGCCCGCGCCGAGAGCGGGCTGCAGGGAGTGATGGTGCAAATGTTCAACCACGGTATAAACATCATCGGGATGTGGATAGTGGTAGAGCTTATAGAAAGAATATGGGGCACCAGGAAAATATCTGCGCTTGGCGGAATAGCCAATGCATCACCGGTATTAACCGTTTTTCTGGTAATTATCGCCCTTGCCAATATTGCGCTCCCGCTCACCAATGCTTTTGTCGGTGAGTTTTTAATGTTCAACGGGTTGTTTAGCCATGGTATATGGATAACGGCCATCGCATTGCTGAGCATAATACTCGCTGCCGTATATACACTGAATATGGTACAAAAAGTATTTTACGGAGAGGTAAAAAAACAAAATATACTGAGCCTTTCGACAATAGACGGGAATGTGGTGGCGGCACTGGTGATAGTGGTGATTATTATTCTGTTCCTGGGAGTATATCCCAAGCCAATGTTTGAGCTTACCCAGGGATCGGTGGATGTGTTTATGTCAAAGATCAGGGGGCTTTTCTAAATAAAGGATATTTAAATATTATGATTGCAATTATATTATCGGCATTATGGGGTGTTGTAATGATGTTCAGCGGTATTTTTTTCAAAAGAAAATCTGCTGCAGGCGTTATCGCCATATTAGGCATTACAACGTTGATCATTGTAAGCCTGCTGGAGTATGGCTCTTACCTCTACCTGCCGCTCGATGTAAAAGGCATGCTCACCTTTACCCCCTTCAGCCAGGTCTTTAATATGGTTGCCTTTATTTGTACATTGATATATTTCCTGCTCAATGCAACCGAGTTTGAAGAAGTAGGCAACGATGTGTATGAATACTATGCATTGATCTTTTTCATTCTTTGCGGTATCTGCATTGTTACTTCCTTCAATACCCTGCTGATGCTTTTCCTTGGTATTGAGATCATCTCTATACCCCTGTATATTCTTGCGGGTAGCGATAAGCGTAACCTTAAAAGCAATGAGGCCTCCCTGAAATACTTCCTGATGGGATCATTTTCCACGGGCATTATGCTCATGGGCATCGTGTTCCTCTATGGGGCCACAGGGACATTTCATATCCAGGGAATGCATATCGGTGCCGACAAGCCAGACCCTATGGTGGCTATCGGGCTTGTGCTGCTGCTGGTTTCCATGTCTTTTAAAGTAAGCGCTGCACCTTTTCATTTCTGGGCGCCGGATGTATATGACGGTTCTCCTACCATATTCACGTCTTTTATGGCTACTATAGTAAAAGTAGCTTCTTTTGTGGCGTTCCTCCGCCTCTTTGACAATGCTTTCGGGAAAATGCATGCGCAATGGCAGTTGCTGGCAGCGCTTATTGCGGCAGCCACATTGTTCATAGGCAATATCACCGCCGTATTTCAGCAGAGTGTAAAAAGAATGCTTTCTTATTCCAGCATTGCGCAGGCAGGCTTTATGATGCTGTCGGTTTTCGCGCTGAATACTTTTGCCAAGGAAGGAATGATACTCTATGCAGCGGCATACAGCCTTGCTTCCATCGGCAGCTTTGCCGTGCTGGTAAAAATGAAAGACTTCTCACTTGAAGGATTTAACGGGCTGCGCAAGACCAATCCTTTCCTTGCATTGATGAATACTATTTTCCTGCTTTCCCTCACAGGCATTCCTTTAAGCGCAGGCTTTTTCGCGAAATATTATATGCTGATCGGGACCGTAAAGAGCGGGCATTATTCCTGGCTTGCCATATTTGCAGTGCTGATGGCTGCCATCAGTGCCTTCTATTACTTCCGTGTGATCCAGGCAATGTATTTCAAAGAAGGTAATGCCGAAGCAAAACCGGTTTCAGCAACATACAAAGCCACCCTGCTTATTACAGCAGGATTAGTGATCCTTCTCGGCGCTTTCCCCGATATACTGATAAAGGCATTGTACAATTAATATGGATCTGTAATTTACATTAACGCCCGGGGAACACGAACACTATATTTAAATCATTCTTCTGCGAGGGAGAAAGCTGCGGGGCTTTTGTACTAATGCTCAACTTCTTCACTATTCCCCGACAGATTTCTCTCCCGCCTCAATATGCATTAAATCAATACGGACTGCGGGCGGGAGAAGCAATCTCCACATTTGTTGCTGCTATTAACTCAACATCATTACCGCAATGACTGAGGCGTGCCTAATTGTTAACTCGAAATGACGCTGCAAGAGTGTGGATTATTTGCATGCCTGAAGTATAGCGAAAGCTACAAAGTTATCAACACTCTTACCCGTCTTTGCGATCCCAACCGAAGGTCGGGAGAAGCAATTTTCTGATAGCATTGGTAATGTATCTCTTCACGTGAAGCATCATGCATGCGGCTCGCAGAGATGTCGCCGGAATGCGGAGTATTTTGAGGGCTTACCTTATAAAGAAAGTTACAAAATTATCAACCCCTTATCCGTCATGCCAATCCCCCCTGGTGCATAAAATGCCCTTATTTTATAATATCGTACAGAGCAAAATGCCCCAATTTTGTTACAAAATGCCGTAAAAAATACCCTGATTTTGTGACATACCTCAGAGAGGCATATTGCCGGAACTAAAATAATTTCCCTACAGGTGTTGCTTTATAAATGCAAGCCCTTTGATGGCTATATCCCATGGCGCCGAATATTCCCGCCACACGCCGATAGCATTGGCGAAATTCGGATCGTTGCGTGAAAAGGCTTCTATGGTAAGCCAGCCTTTATATTGAATCTCTTTCAGCATGGCGAAAGTTTCATCCCAGTGCACATGACCGTCGCCGGGAGTGCCGCGATCATTTTCGCTGATATGAACGTGTGCGAGAACGGGTGATATGTCCACAATAGCTTCGCGGATCTTCTTTTCTTCAATATTGGCATGATGCGTATCATACATAGCTTTTACATGAGGATGGGCTGCTAACTTTACCAGTTTTGTTAACTGCGCCATGGTATTGCAGAGATAGCACTCAAAACGATTGACTGCTTCCAACGTAAGGGTAATACCTGCCCCGGCTGCATGATCGCCTGCTGCATGCAATATTTCAGCGCTCCATCCGTATTCATTTTCCCGGGGCGACTCCCTGGAGAATACGCTATGCGCAGAGTGAAACGGGCCGGCAATGATCTTTGCCCGCATGGCATGCGCCCTGTCAATAGCCCATTTTATACGGTCAAGGCTTTTAGCTCTTACTTCTGCAGAAGGGCTGACAGGATTTTCATCTTTGCCCAGCACAAAAACGGTCGTGGTTTCCAGCCCTAATGCTGCAGCATGATCTCCAAACCGCTGATAGGCTTTTTCGTCCGGCGAACCGATCAGGCTCTCCACTCCGTCATAGCCGATTGCTTTCAGTTTATCAAGTATGGGGAACAGCTTATCTGATACTTCTGCAGACCATACCAGTGTATTAAATCCGATTTTATTCATAACCAATTACTGAAAATTAATTTGTAACCATACCCCTGTAAGGTACTTCAATATCTATTTTGCCGGCCCATGTTGCCGGTATAGGCTTCCCGGCTGCCCAGAGTATTCCATTAATGATCAAATGTTGAAATGGTTCGATCCTGAAGTCTTCCGGATGGCCCATGGTAGTCATAAAAAAGCGGGCGCCAAAAGAGTTGGTCCCAGTCCAGGCAACCGGGTTATCAAATGCATTGGGGCTTTCGGAATTGACCGAATGCCCCATTAATAATGAAACAGAATTTCCTGAAGGATAGTCAGGCAATACCTTATACAGCCATGAACGTACATGAAAGCTGTCGGCAACACCGGTAAGAATAGGATTTTTAGCCTGTGCAGGAATGATCGTTACATCCGTTGAAGAAGTGTGCCCGAAATGCGTGTGATTACTTTTCCCGCCCCAGCCGGGTGGTGCATTAAAAACCATTTCTGCAAATGCATTCCATTTTTCCAGGGGATGCCCTTTGGGGTAATTAAAAGAATGCGTAGTAGTACGGAAGCCTACAACCGGCTTGGCCGATTTCAGGTAATCTTCAATATACTGCATCTGTTCTGCCGGCAACCTGCGCCAGCGGAGAAAAAACACGGCAAGATCAGCCTCTTTCAGGGCCTCAAGTCCCGGAATATTTTCTTCCGCATTTTGATTGGGGTAAGACTTAAGTACTTTAGTGCGGAAACCATAATTTTTTTCAAGCTCTGCAGCGATAAGGGGTAAAGTCTCTTCGCCGCTATATTCATGATCGCCGGCTATAAAAACAACCAACGGCTTATAGTTGTCGTGACCGACTGATTTTTTTGTGTCTGTACAACTATATCCAATGAATGATGCAATGGAGAGTAATAAAAGTAATCGTGTTATTTTAATCAGCTTCATCGTAGTTTGTAATAAGGATTATTTATAAAGATAAACTTATTTGTTAAAAACATAGTTTCTCTCGGCGATAGCAGCGGTGCAGTGATCGCTGCGATATTTCTTTGCACCGTTGCTCCTCTGCGGAGCTTTGCGTGAAACCTTTCTGCGCACTCATTATCTTGGATGCTGTTGCAATAATTCCTCGGGAGAATAAAAACCGTCCTTATCTTTTATAGCTTCCCGTACGGCCTTTACTTTCTCAGGAGTGACAGCAGCAGCTTTATTCCCAAAACTATTGCGCACGTAAGTAAGCACGGCAGCCACTTCATTATCATTCAGCAATCCATTGAAAGGAGTCATTGGCACCTGTCCGGGATATTTTTTCCCGTTCACTTCAATTGGTCCTGCCATCCCTTTCAGCACCACTTTTATCAGCCGTTCTTCATTGCCCATAGCCCATTCACTTCCCGATAAAGGCGGAAAGCCGGAAGCAGCCAGCCCTTTGCCATCTGCCTGGTGACAGGTAATACAATACCCTTCCCGTGCATAGATAGCTTTCCCGGCAAGAAAAACCTCTTTATTTATGCCTGCAGGTATTGCTTCATTTTCGCGGGTCTTTTTCTCGGCTACGCCGTGTCCTTCCAGGTGGGCGACAGCGGTTTCCCAGGCATCGGTCGTCCAGTCATCCAGCGGCTTTTCGGCGGCTTCTTTTTCTATTACCAATCCTTCTTTTGAAGGCAGCCAGGATGCCGCAACGATAGCTTCCAGCCGCACACGCCCATTGGTATCACGGGCGGCTTCCATTAACAGGTCGTATTGATCCGCCACCTGGTGACCGGTAAACCGCAACACTTCTACTGCAGCTGCCCGTACCCGGTAGTCTTTAGCCTTCAGCAATTGACGCAGCAGGTTTTGATCCACTTTATCCAGTCCCCAGCTAACCCATAATGCTTCCAGTAAAAACGCTTCATATTGGGGAGAGGATTTATCTAATGCAGCCACCCATTTTTGCAGCTTTGGAAGCACTTCTGCGGATGTATAACCGCGCAGCTCACGATGGGTACGATAGCGGGTACGGTATTCCGGCAGCTTTAAATTATCCAGCAATTGCTCAATAGGCGCACCATCAATTTTAGCGGGAGTAACCAATGGGCGCGACGGATAGGTAATACGGTAAATACGCCCGTGCAAATGATCACGCAACGGATCTCTTGCATTATGCTGCATGTGCCCTATCAGTATATTATGCCAGTCGGCAATATACAGTGAACCATCCGGCGCAAACTCAAGATCCACCGGGCGAAAATTAGGATCGGAAGATTGTACCAGGTCCTGCCGGTGCCTGCCCTCGTATCCTGTTCCCATATCGGTAATCTGATGCTGCTTGGTACCCAGGAAACCTATTGTATTATTTATCAGCATATCCCCCTGCACATCATCCGGAAAATGACGGCTGGAAACAAATTCCAATCCCGATGTGGGCCTCACTTTGTGCGCTTCTTCAATAAGGCTGCGCGACTTGGGCGTAAATTCTCCGTATCTTGGCTTCACGGTCCCCGGCAGCATCCAGCTTACATCAGGCCCAGATGTCTCTTCGTAAAACACCTGTCCCCATTGATCAAAAGCAATTCCCCAGGGGTTAGGAATAGATAATTGTGCAATACGATCTAATTTATGGCGGGCCGGATTATACCGGAAGAAACCGCCATTGGTGCCGCGTATCGGCCCATACGAAGTTTCAATATCGTTTAATAAGAACACACCCTGTCCCATATAAATAGCGCCTGATGCGTCTGTGGTAAAAGCATGATGATTGTGATGTGTATCATGGTCATCGAAGCCGCTCAGCAAAATTTCCCGGGTATCCGCTTTATCATCGCCGTCCGTATCTTTCAACAATACAAAATTGGTTCCCTGCGACACATATACTCCTTCGTGGGATAATTCAAATCCCAGTGGCAGGTGCAGGTGGTCTGCAAATGTGATCTGCTTATCTGCCTTGCCGTCTCTATCTGTATCTTCCAGTATGATGATCTTGTCATTCGGCTTGGGATCACCGGGTCTCCAGTGGGGATAAGTGGGCATAACGGCTACCCATAACCGGCCTTTATTATCGAAAGAGATCTGTACGGGTTTAGCCAGGTCAGGGAATTCTTTTTCAGAAGCGAATAAATTGATCTTATACCCCGGCGCCAGTTTAAAGCGGCTAATGGCTTCTTCTCCTGAAAGATACCGGAGGCTTCCGTTTTTCTTACTCGGCTCATAATTGGTTTTTACTTCCGGCAATACTGAAGTTTTTGCATCAGCAGCCTCAAGGTCCATTTTTTGCCCTTTTGCCGCCTGCCAGATGGCCTCATCGCGCAGCAGCGTCATTTCCCGGATCTTGGCAAGCTCCGCGGGATAATTATCCGGACCGAAGGGGTTGTAACGCCGGCCATATACATGCACGCCATTCGGAACTTTAAAATCATTATGCCACATCCAGTTTTTTTCCTGTACGGCTGCGTGAACGGATGAACGATAAGCTTCTGCTTCCGTTTTTTTCTTTCCAAAAATTCCGTCAGCCAGCAGGGGCGCCAGTTTTTCATATCCTGTATCTGTGAGCTGGGAACCATCAATGGTAAGCGGCGATCCGGCTTCCCCGAACCATTTTTTTGTAGGCGAAAAAATGTCAATAAAATGAACTTTATTGGCTGCGGCAACAGCTTTCATGGCTTCTGTGTACAAAGAAAGATTTTCATTCTCTTTTTTGCCATCAGGCAGATCTGCTTTTGCGGAGAGGTCTTCAAACGCGATGGGTGATACAATAGCAAGCTGTGGCGCTGACTGACCATTATATTTTTGCTGTAGGGTATGTTTAATAAAGGCATCCAGCTCTGCCTTATAGTTTTCCAATCCCTCTTTTCCCTGGAAAGATTCATTAAAACCAAAGAATGCAATAATAATATCTGCTTTATGACGTGTGATCCATTGATCGGGAAATTCATTGAAGCCCTCGCTGTGAGGGTTTGTTGCCAATTCTGTCTGAAATTTTTCCGCTCCGGGGAATGCCCAGGGATTAGGCCGTGCTGAGTGAGGACGGAAGCCCGGTGTGTTGCCGCCATCACACATATTGCGTATGTAAAGGTTGCTGTCAGGGTACCTCAAATACAGTTCTGTCTCAAAATGCCCGAAATTCATCATCCGGGAGCCAAGATTATTTCCAATAAGAATGATATGCGCATCCTTTGTAAGGTGGAGGGTGTCCTGATTATGATGGCATGACAACAGACACGTTGAGCTTACTGTTATTATAGCTGATAATACGAAAATCCATTTACGCTGCATGATAGATTTTGATCTGGTTTATCGTAACAAGATACAAAACCTCTGCTATCTTTGGCTAAAATTGTTCCCCCGGTTTTATTTAACTTACCCGCAAATTGAAATTGAGATAATCATTCATGTTTTGCGTTTAATGAACAGCCGCGTTTTAATATTTCTTTTTTCTTTTCTCCCTGGAATAGTGGTTGCTGGAACTATCAGGGGTTTCGTTTATGACAGGCCCACCGGAGCTCCTCTCGCAGATGCTACTATATATTTAGAAAATACCAGCTTCTATACTTCATCAGGATTGAATGGATCCTTTATGATAAAGGGTATCCCTGAAGGTATTTATACTGTTGTTATCAGGTATATATCGTTCAAAACCTTCACACGATCAGTGAAAATAGAGAAGACAGGAGAAGCTATTATTGAAGTACACCTGGACCCGAATACAGAAAGCCGGCTGCAGGAGGTAATTATTGAAGGCCAGCGAAAAGGTGATAATGAGATCCGCGCCCGCAGTCTTGAACGGTCGGCATCGCAAATAATAAATATCATATCCGGGCAGTCCATCAAAATATCTCCTGATCTCACCGTAGCCAGCCTGGTACAGAGAGTGTCGGGAGTATCTGTTGAGCTGGATAACAGCGGTCATGGAGAATATGCTATACTGCGGGGCATGGATAAAAGGTATAACTATACCCTGGTTAACGGAGTAAAAATTCCCAGCCCCGATGAAAAGAACCGCTATATCCCGTTAGATATTTTTCCTTCGGAACTATTGGAGCGGCTTGAGGTTTACAAAACACTTACGCCCGATATGGAAGGAGATGCTGTAGGAGGGATTGTAAATATGGTAATGAAAGATGCGCCCGATTCATTAAGCTTTTCAGTGAACGTAGCTACTGGGTATAGTGATGTTTTTTTTAACAGGGATTTTATGAGCTTCCATCACCACGAAATTAATAAAAGATCCCCTTATGAGACCAATCCCAGCAGGTACAACGCAACACCGGAAGATTTTTCGAAGGGTCCTGTGAATTATCATTCAGGAATGCCTGCTCCTGATTTGATTGCCGGCTTCTCCGCGGGAAACCGCTATTTAAAGGACAGGCTGGGTGTTTTGCTTGCTGTCAGTTTTCAAAATACATATAGAGGCAACAACAGTTTGTTTTTTGAATCTGCCGTGGTGGATACTTTGCGGGGAGTGACACTAACGTCGATGAAGAAACGAAATTATTCAGAACAGGAATTGAGGTATGCCCTTTACTCAAAAATTGACTATGCATTAAAAGGAAACGATAAGCTGCAATGGAATAATGCTTTCTTTTCACTTACTGATTTCCAGGTTCGTGATACAAGATCTGCATTCCTTACTATCGGCGGTTATGATCCGGATAATGGAAATGCCACGCTGGAATATGATACACGCTCAAGGACTACCAGGCAAAATATTTATAATAGCACTTTACAAGGCGATCATCACTTGTTGCATAATCTGAAATTGAACTGGTCTGCCGCTTACGCTGTAGCCACCAGGGACCGGCCCGACAATGCAACTGTAGTTTTAAACGGTGAAGAAAATAATTTCATTTCCATGAAGACAACGGTTGATAATGGATGGTGCCGATGGGAACGCAATACCGACAGGGATCTTGCAGGGTATGTCAATCTTAATTATTACAAATCCATTTTGTCATTGCCCGTTGAATGGAAGGTAGGGGGGCTTTACCGGGATAAAAGGAGGAACAATTTTTACAATGAATATGAGTTCCGCCCTGTGGATCCCTATGAAAGATATGGGGAGGATTTTAATGATTACCGGCAGATACAGTGGATCGTAGAAAACCCGAGGGGAAGTGTGGGAACTTCACTTAATTACAGATCCTTTGAAAAGATCAATGCACAATTCTTTCAGTTTAAAATTTCAGGAAAGCGTGTTGAGGTGGTTGGAGGAGCAAGAATTGAAAATACCAGCCAGGGCTATGATCTTGATTATCCTGTTGGTGAAAGCCGCCCGAATGGTAGGCAGGTATATACAGATGTACTACCCTCTCTTCATTTTAAATATATGCCCGGAGAAAAAATAAATATCCGCGCATCTTATTTCCGTTCCATTAACCGTCCCGGCTTTTTTGAAATCGTGCCTTATACTATTGTTAATGAAGATTATGTAGAGCGCGGTAATCCCGATCTGAAACATGCCGTGGCAGATAATATTGATATCAGGTTTGAGCGTTTTCCCAGCCCTGCCGGGCAGCTCATGGTTGCTGTATTTTATAAACACCTGCAAAACCCGGTAGAATATATTTTAAAGCCTGACAGCATCCGTGGGCAGGATATTTATTATATGCCGGGCAATTTCGGAAACGCTGTCAATTATGGGTCGGAAATAGATTTCATTAAATACTTTAATAAAATCGGGATTAAAATTAATTATACTTATACACACTCGCGCATTACAACGACCAAGTCGAAGCGCATCAGGGATGAAAACGGAGACCTTAAAACGATTGCTGTAAATCAAACACGGCCGCTATACGGGCAGTCGGCACATATTGGTAATGTATCTGTATTGTATAAAGATCCCAAAAGTAAATGGGACGCACAACTGGCGCTTCAGTATACCGGGGATCGTATTAACTCCGTTTCACAATTTGTGGGTAATGACCTGTGGCAAAAAGCATTTATCCAGGTGGATGCTTCTCTTGAAAAAAAATTCAAAAACGGATTAAGTATTTTTGCAAAATCAAATAACCTGCTCAATAGTCCGATGACCGTATATTTTAAAAATGCAAGCTCAAAGAATATTCAGGCTCCTGCCCAGTCATTGAATGGTAAGACATTGATACGCCGGGATTATTATCAGAGAAGCTATTACCTGGGAGTACGCTATGTGTTGTAAATATTATTCTAATTTTTAAAAATAAAACGTGAAGATCAGTCCTTTCCTTATTTATCCGGTAGCATTTATTTTGTTGACGACAGGCTGTAAAAAAGATGACAATACAGGTAGTGATCCTGATCCTGTGGAAAAAGGCATCTCGGGGCAGGTATCAGGAGTATGGAGCACCGGCAAAACATATGAAGTGACCGGTCATCTGGAAATCCCTGAAGGCAAATCCCTTACTATACAGGAAGGGGTAAAAGTGGTGATGAGCGACTCTGTAATAGCGCCGGAGATCATTATTAAAGGTAATCTCTATTGTTTAGGCACTGAAGTCAATCCGGTACTATTTACTGTTCCCGATGCATGGAAAACCGAAGATCATTTGTTTGGTAATCTCTGGGGAGGAATGGTGTCGGCTCCTACTTCGCAGGAAGTTTTGCTGCAACATACCATACTGGAATATGGAGGTACAGCTACTACCGAAGAATCGCCATCGGTAAAGGCCGGACTATATAAAGCCACAGCAGGCAAGCATCTTCCTGCATTATACTATGGTAATGTTAACGGCAAATTTGTAGTGGTCAACAGCATTATCCGTAATTTTTATGATGATGCGTTATATGTGGAAGGCGGTAAGACAATTATTGCAAACGATGTATTTTATGCAATAGGAGCGCCTGCGGATGATGCGGTTAATCTAAAATCCGGGGTACTTGCCGATGTAGCGTTTAATCTGATCTACAGCCCCAATACCAGTGGTCTCAAGCTTTCCAATGAAGGAGAGCGTTCTCCCCAGTTGTACGTGATCGGTTACAACAATACTATCATCAATGGGGGCTGGCGCAGGCCTACTATCAAGGGAGGATCTATCTGGGTAGAGAACGGCGTTCATGCAGACCTTTATAATAATCTTTTGGTCAATGACCGTTTTGGTATTAAAAGAGATAAGGGGAATCCCGAGGATAACCGTTCCAAATTTTATAACACTTTCTATTATGGTTATACGCAGCAGGCCGTGGACCAGTTTCAGCCAGGTGATGAAATTATTGCAGGTATAGATGATATTATCGGCACACATGCGGGGGATAACGATCCTAAGTTTGTGAATTATCCGCTAAGCACTGACCTGTATAATGCTGATTTTAATATCTCATGGGATTTTCATCTTCAGTCAACTTCACCTGCTTTGAATAAAGGTAAAACGGATTTTACCAGGCACTTTGCGGATGGAATAGTCGTTAACGGCGTTACCTATACATCGCCTGCACCCGCTGCTTACATTGGGGCTTATGGAATGGAATGATGAAGGATTGTTTGAGTGCATATTTCAAATGGAGACTGCTTCGCCACGGTAAGGTAACTCTTCATAATGAAGCGTCCTGCAGGCGGCTCGCAGTGACGTTGCTGGAGGAAGACGGACTTACAGTGAAGCAAGATCGTCTTGATTTTTAAGAAAACATTCCTTAGCAGCTGGCGACCTTAACACTGACATCCCGGCTGCAAAAAATTGAAATGCACCTGAACAAGATCAATCATCATCGTCATCATCATCCTTGCCTGCAAATTTTGCCGGGTAACGCTGGTTCCCTTTTGTTGCATGCCATATAATGCGGTTCATTAAGCCGTCATTCCCTCCGTCAATATGATCGAATTCCGGTCTTAAAGACTGTTTTGCGTAATACAGGTCTTTACCGGTCAGGGAAGACATCTGAGGGTTCATTTCATTCAATGGTATATTGTTGGGAATGGCATGATAAACAAAATCAGAAGGCTTGTCATTAAAGCAGGTGAACATGGGAAGGGCTGTTGCATCAATGGCATTCATCGGGGGAATACCCAGTATCTGCTCAATGGTCCGTACGATGCAGGTTTGGTTATAGTTGGTATGGACAGTTTGCTGCAACCTGCTGTAAGGACTCATTACAAATCCTGTTGTCCTGTAGGCAGACACATGATCCCATCCCGCCTGTGAATCATCTTCCGTAACAAAAACAACGGTGTTTTTCCAGAACCTGCTTTGGGTCAGCGCCTCGATAATTCTTCCCAATGCCAGGTCATTATCCGCAACCATGGCACGCGGGGTAGGCAGGGCAGGATTGGTACCGCCGGTATGATCTGCGGGGAGTGCAAGGATCATCAATTGAGGCAACTGGTCCCCGGGCTTATCTTCATACGCTTTCAGTTCTTTTATAAATGCAGATGCTCTTAGCTGGTCATTGATCTTATGGCTGTCATATCCCGGATAGCTGGGTGATAATAATGGCCGCACTGCTGATATAGTGCTCGTGTTCGTAAATTCAAAAGGCCTGCCGTTTACATAATCATCATAGATGGCAGACCAGGTCATTTCTTTACCAAAGTGAGGAGTGCATGCCTCGCCATATATCCTTACGCTTTTTCCATGTTCTGTAGCATTGTTCCAGATAAATCCTTTTTTATTATACACCAGCGCATCAGTCTGTACATGGGGATAACTGCGGAACCATGCGCCCACATTTCTTTCGAGGTAATCGGTAACCATGGCGGCATCCGTCCATTGATGCCCTTCGGCAGAAGATTTGCCTGATACATGATAGTTATCGAGTAATAAAAAATCCCTTGCCAACTGGTGTTCATTGGGTGTTACGTTGTTGCCGAATACGCAAAGATCTTCACGTCCGTCACCTTCTTTCATATCACCAAGCACCTGGTCGTAGGTTCGGTTTTCTTTGATGATATAGATCACATGTTTGAATACGGAAGGCTCGCCTATCCGCTCAGGCACAGGTTTGGGCGCAATGCCTTTCCGCGGAAGCAACCTCGCTAATTGCGCCCGGAATGCAAGATTGAGCTGCTTAACCCTTTCAGTATGCGAAGCCAATTGTTCGTTATCCGGTACAGGAATAATGGATAGGGTAGTGGCTTGCTTATGACTATTGTATGCGCCCCCTTTTGTATCAGGCACATCTGCCCCGGGAGATTCCTTTTTAATATCCATGCTGTTGGTCCGTGAGCCTTCCCCTTCAAGATTGGTGATGAATAATGTATTGTTTTTAATGGTTATTCCAGAAGGATAAGCTTCTGTAGGAATGAAACCTCTGAGGGCGCTTTCTCCGGTACCACCAGAGGAAGCTTTATTTCCCAGGCTCACTACAGCCACCGCATTATCCAACCCGTTGGTAACATATAAAGTAGTGCCGCTCTCATCCAGCGCCAAAGCGCCGGGCGAATCGCCGATAAAGCCTTCCGTGCCGGGAAATAATTTTACAGGTATTTCTTCTGTTACTTTATTACTACGTGTGTCAATTACCGTTATGTTATCACTGTTGGCATTGGAAACATATACAAAATGATTATCGCTGCTATGGATAATATCATTGGGGTGAAGCCCTGCTTCAATTTCTGTAACGGGTGAGCCATCCAGGTCATATACTGATACAGAGCCACGGCTTAGCGCACCGGTTACCGGATTAATATAAGCATCGCCATAAGGGACGCCGGCAGTTTCTTCCGTAGCGCCTGCAGGAGGCTGAGGACCGGCCCAGTTGCTGACATATATATGATTGTCTGCAAGAGTAATGCCGTAAGGCGCTACTCCTGTGGGTTTTGCCCAAACTACTTCCCTGCTGTCTAAGTCCGTTTTTACGATTTGATTATTGCCGTTTAAAACCACATAGAGATAGTTACGGCCATTTTCCGTGTTGACAGCTACCTCGTTGGGCAATGCGAGCGGTGATTTTCCTTCCGCATTGAATTGGAAGGAATTTTTGATGGAAATTTTTTTCCCGTCCCATTCAGCCTGTAGTACATACGATTCTTTGCCGTTGGCGGCGCTCCAGAATATGTAGGTCTTGTTATTGCTTTGCCAGACCTGTATTCCCGAATAAGTACTTTTAAGTTTGCTGAATGGCTTGTTATCCCGGAAATTCCATTTGGCGATCACTTCTTTCCTTTGAGGGTCAATGATCACAATCCCGTTTCTTTCCTCCACAGCCAGCAAGTCAGTTCCCGGAATTAATTTCACATCGAGGCTGTGTTGTTCGAGGTTCTTATCACCCCATGACACCACTGTTCCTGCCGGGCTGATGATACGGTTAAAAGGCATAAGTACAGGCAGGAGGTTGTTATTCAAAGTGCTGTCGTCATAGGGAGAATGTTGGCTGGCCTGTTCATTGCTGAGCTGTTGTTTTCTTGATGCCGGGTAACGGCAGGATACTACAAATAACAATAGCAACAACTTAATTACGTAGCCTGAATTTTTACTTATCATTATGATCAGATATAAAAAGGGTTAAAAAGAGGCTTTAAAAGTAGTTATTTCACGCAAAGCAGCAAAGAGGGCAAAGCAGCAAAGGTTTATGTTCAATATTTTCTTTGGGGGTCTTTCATGAAATCGTTTGAACCACAAAGGCACGGAGGCACAAAGTTGCACGAAGGATTTTCTTTGCGGACTTTGCTTTCTTTGTAGTTTTTGCGTGAAAATGTTTTGCTGTCATCCGGTTCTTTTAATTTGAAATGCCCCTTATTGCAGGGTTAAGGATTTTTAACCTATTTTTGAAAAGTTATACCTTGCCATTTTGATATATGGACTTGCCCCAAAATAATACTGCTATTATTGAGAGCCTGAGAGATGGACAGCAACGGGCTCTTGACGGGTTGTTTGCCCAATATTACAGGGCGCTTGTCTATTTTGCGATGCGCATCATAAAAAGCCAGGAAGAAGCGGAAGATATTGTTGTCGAAAGTTTCTCCAGGCTCTGGAATAACAGGGAAAAAATGGAGAGCCTGCAGAATATAAAAGGCTTCCTGTACCTGACAACACGAAATGCATGTGTCGATCATTTAAGAGCGCAAAGAAAGTTCCGGGATATTCAAAAGGAGCTTCAAATCTTAGCCGATCCAATTATTGCGGATATAGACATTGACACTACCCGCGCCGAAACACTCCGGCATATTTATGAGGAAATGGAAAAGCTGCCAAAGCAATGCAGGAATATTTTTAAACTGAGTGTAATAAAAGGGTTAAAAAGCAGGGACATTGCCAACAAGCTGAATATTTCCGTTTCGAACGTCACTTCGCAAAAGTCACGCGCCGTCCAACTGTTACGGACAGCACTGGTAAAAAGAATGATCCATTTTTTTATCGGCTATGGGCTGTGAGCTATCAGCAGTCAATTTCAAGTTTCAGGTTTGTAGTTTCAGGTTGCATCCTCTCACGTCTCACTTCTGACGTTTGACATTTTCACCATTCACCTAACGGCAGCCGCGTTTTCAAAAAAAACAGGTTTTCTTTTTGACAAAACGTATTATTCCCCGTCTTATATGAAGAGAGGAATATACAGGGAGAATTTGTATTGTTATTTGCTATAATCATTTTTCATGAAGCCTGATCATTACGACGGTATAGAAGCATTAATAATAAAATATCTGAAAGGCGAACTAACAGAGGAGGAAAACAGATTACTGAGGGATTGGAGACAGGAGTTGCCGGAGAATGAAAAATTATTTGCTGAGCTGACTGACGACATTCAACTGACGCAGGAGTTTAATGTTTTCCTGGATATTAACCAGGAAAAGGGTAGTCGAAGGCTTCAGGCAAGTATCAGGAAAAAAGAGCGACAACCTGAGTACCTCCGCAGGCTGTACTGGAGCGTTGCGGCATCTGTACTTTTCCTTATCGGGGGTTATTGGGCATACAGAAGCTTAACTAATCTTAATCCTCATGAAGCAGTAGTTGCGCAGGTTGCTGATATTGCCGCTCCCAGTGTCAGCAATGCGGTGCTTACCCTTGCCAACGGCGAAAAAATAGTATTAGACAGCGTACATAATGGCGTAATGGCAATGCAGGGGCAGGTACACCTGGTAAAATCAGAAGACGGGCAAATTGAATATAACGCAAGCGGAACCGGAGCAGGAGAGGCTCCTGCGTTTAATATGCTTGAGAATCCCCGGGGAAGCAAGATCGTTGGTATTACACTCTCGGACGGAACGAAAATATGGTTGAATTCGGAAAGTACGCTCAGGTATCCCACGTATTTTTCAGGAAAGGAGAGGAAAGTGCAGATAACAGGCGAAGCCTATCTGGAAGTGGCGCATAATGCAAAACAGCCCTTCATTGTTATGAAAGAAAATACGGAAGTTACTGTATTAGGCACGCGGTTCAATATCAATACCTATGAAGAGGAGCCCTCTTTAAAAATAACCCTGCTGGAAGGAAAGGTATCTGTAAAACATGATGGTAAGTCAGCTTTTCTGATGCCGGGTCAGCAGGCGATAATCAGCCGGAGTGATGGGAAAATAGATGTTGCCGGTAACATTGACACTGACGATGTTACAGCCTGGCTGAATGGTCAGTTTGTATTGGACGGCACCCGGTTGACAAGCCTGATGAACCAGATAAGCCGCTGGTATAATGTAGAAGTTGTTTACACAACGAAGATCACAAACAAGGCATTTGGCGGTAGTATTGACCGGAATGTTCCTTTGTCAAGAATGCTCGACGCACTTAGGGAAAATGAGGTCAACTGCCGGCTTGAGGGGGGGAAGGTGATTGTGGGAGGAAGTGAGGGAGGTCAGAGGTGATGGAGGTCAGACGTGAGAAGAGAGACGTGAGAGGCTGCAAGCCTGAGGTCTCACATTTATCGTTTCACGTTTCACGGGAAGTCAGACGTGAGAGGTGAAACGTGAGACATGAGAGGCTGCACGCCTGTGGTTTCACGTCTATCGTTTGACGTTTCACGATAATATAAAACTAAACTGGAAAAACCATAACACCGGGCCAATAAAAAGCCGGATTCCGTTCGCTCCGGGATCCGGCAGGATTTGAGTCAGGTAAAAACAATTGTCTGAACTGTTTATTCTTTAACCCAAAACTGTACAAAAGTATGCAAATTTTCTTTTGTGACCTTCCCCTGCCATCGGGGAAGATTATGGCCAAAACACTGTTAATTATGAAGTTGATCGTCATTTTGCTTTTTGCAACATGTCTACAGGCGAGTGCCAATGTTTACGCTCAGCAGATCAGTCTTTCCGTCAAAAACAGTACGCTGAAGCGCGTCTTTAGTGAGATCAAGAAACAAACCGGCTATTCCTTCCTGTGGGACGAAGGAATTTTGAGAAAAGCCAAAACAGTGTCTTTTACCGTAAAAGATGCAAGTATTGAAGATGTAATGAGTGAGTGCCTGCGCAATCAATCCTTAACTTATACTATAGATAAGCGGCTGATCGTAGTGAAAGCGGCAACAGCAGCAGTACCTGATGCAGTACCTGTGCCTCCTCCTCCCACAGATATCAACCTTAGCGGTAGGGTGACCAATGCAAGGAAAGAACCGCTGGAAGGGGTGAGCGTGACCGTCAAAGGTACCCAGACAGGGACTACTACTGATGCGGACGGGCGGTTCCGGTTGTCTGTACCTTCAGCTAATGTCGAACTGGTTTTTTCTTTTGTGGGATATGCAGCACAAACGATAAAAGCAGGGATCCGGACTGTGTTTAATATCGTATTGGAGGAGGCGATCGCTGATTTAACGGATGTAGTGGTGGTTGGGTATGGAACTCAGAAAAAGGTCAATTTAACAGGGGCAATATCAAGTATTAAAGCTGAAGAATTAACAAAGCGCCCGAGTTACTCTGTTACAAGTTTAATTCAGGGTAGAGCTTCAGGCGTACAAATCATCCAGCAATCAGGTGAGCCCGGGAACGAAAAACTTAAAATTGCAATTCGTGGACAGGGGACTTTTAGTTCGGCTGGAAGTAATCCATTAGTAGTTGTTGATGGAATTGCATATCCATCATGGGATGGGTTAGACAATCTTGATCCCGGAAATATTGAAACCATAGATATTTTAAAAGATGCCGCTTCGGCTTCTATCTATGGCGCAAGGGCTGCAAACGGAGTTATTCTTGTTACTACAAAAAAGGGCATTATTGATAAACGTAGTATTAGTTATAACGGCAGTATTGGTTTTCAAACCCCTACTTTTATTCCTAAGTTTATATCTAATTCTGCAGAATATATGGAAATGTGGAATTATACCGTGGATAGGCAAGGTACTGGTCAAAAGTTTCCCGAGGCATTAATCAGCGCATATAAAAATGCCACTCCAGGCGATCCTCAATATCCAAACTTTGATTGGAGAGATGCAATATTTAATCCTGGTTGGGGTCAGAGGCACAGTATAGGCATTAGGGGAGGAAATGATAAGACTAAGTATTTCACAGATGTTAGTTATTATGATCAGGATGCAATTGTAAGAGGGCAATCTTATAAGAGGTATAATGCACAATTTAACTTGGATACCAAAATAACGGATTGGATAACTTTTGGTACCAATATTAATATGCTTTTTGGAAAAAAACACGGACCTGCAACAAATTCTATAGCCCTGATACAGACTATTTATGACATGAATCCGACCACATCCCCACATTTACCTGATGGAAGATGGTCAGTTGGATCTGTGAGTGCTCCTTACTTTATGACAGGAAATCCCATGAGGTTAACTGATACTGATGGAGATGGGGGTACAGCTATTGATGAAAAATATTCGATTACCGCAAATGGTTTTGTGAATATTAAGCTATTACCTGAATTATTATGGAATGTAACAGGTTCTTACGCTTATAATGAGAGCTTCGGAAAAATTCATCAGCGAATACCTGCAGATGGCAATGAGTATTATTTTCAATCGAGGAATTTTGCGAAAGTTATGGCGGTAACAAAACTTGGCGTTGAAGATTCCTGGTCGAGGTTTATTATGCCTTCGGTTTATTCAACTTTAAACTATACAAAAGTTTTGCCTGGATCGCATAATATGTCAGCGTTGGTAGGGTATAGTCAAGAGCAGTATAAAATAAGAAGTCTTTATGGACAACGGAGGGATTATAGTTTTCCAAATCTTTCTGAATTAAATGCGGGAGACCCTTCCGTTCAAACGTTAAACGGAACCTCATCAGAATGGTCAATTCAATCATTTTTTGGAAGATTAGGATACAATTATAATGGGAAGTATTTATTTGAGGCTAACGCAAGATATGATGGCACCTCAAGGATTCAGAAAAATAACAGATGGGGATTATTTCCTTCATTTTCTTTGGGATGGAGGATATCTGAAGAAAATTTTTTGAAGTCAAGCGATTGGTTGGATAACTTGAAAGTAAGAGCCTCCTGGGGCCAATTGGGAAATCAGAATATTGGCACCTATCCATACCAATCTCTTTTAACAACAACCAATTATGCGCAGGGTACCGGTGTTCAACAAGGAGTTTTAAGATCTGCTTTATCTGATCCGAACCTGAAATGGGAAATTACCACTATTCAAAATTTAGGCATTGATCTGGATATAAAACAGGGATTATTTTCTCTTGTTTTCGATATCTATGACAAAAACACATCCGGTATTTTAAATACGGCCGAAATACCTGCCTCAGTCGGGTTGTCAGCGCCGACCATAAATTATGGTTCCCTGAATAATAAAGGTTTTGAGTTTACTATAGGGCATCGTGGTAAGATAAGGAAATTGGGTTATTCTGTTGATGTGAATTTTTCTCATAACCGTAATAAAATTACCAAGCTGATAACTCCATCCTATGGTCTGAATTCCAACCAGGTGGGGTACGAATATGGTGCTTACTATATGTTGGAATGGATTGGAATATATCAATCTGGGGAAGAAATTAGTTCAGGTCCGACTCCACAGTATAATTCTCAACCCGGAGACCTTAAATTTAAAGACCAAAGCAAAGATGGCAAAATTACTGCAGATGATAGAGTTATCCTTCCTGGCAGGTACCCTAAATTTATTTACGGTGGGAATATACGCCTAAACTGGCGGAGTTTGGACTTGTCTGTTTTTATCCAGGGCGTTTCAGGAACAAGACATTATATAACCAGGCGGGGAGAATGGCCATTCCTTAGAATGGCACCGCCAACGGAGGAATGGAGACAGGCGTGGACTCCCGAAAATCATACAAATAAGATGCCTGCTCTTTATGCCTGGCCGTATAACCCGGTATCAGGTACTGATAATTCCTATTTTCTAAAAAACACCTCATATGTCCGCTTGAAGAATATGCAATTAGGATATACCTTACCTCCTAAAATTACCGGCAAAATTGGTATTGAAAATTTGAGAATGTACATATCCGCTGACAACTGGCTTACTTATGCACCATATACAATTAACGATCCTGAAAGAGATGAGGACGTTCAATATAGTGGTCAAACGGAGGCTGGATCTTATCCCAATGTGAAGACTTTTACTTTTGGTGTAATCTTAAATCTTAAATAAACTTAAAACTGCTGAATGATGAATAAAATAATGAATCAATATAGATTGATATCAATATCAGTGAGTATTGTTTTGTCTTTGCCATTCTTCGGATGTAATAAAGAGTTGCTTGAAAAGAATCCTACTGACCAGGCTACGAGTGAAACTTTCTGGAAGACTGAACAAGATGCCGCAGCAGCTTTAATGGGAGTGTATAGCCGGTTATATCTGGAACCTTTTGCAACGCGCTTTAGACTTGAAGACCTCACTGATAATGCCCGTCATTTTACTCAATTGGAAACTGAGTATAATCAAATTTCTTTAGGGATATTGAACCCTACAACTGGTGGTTCGGTATCTCAATGGTATAATGGCATGTATACGGGGATTGGATCTTGCAATTTTTTTCTTGATAATATTGATAGGATAAATAAAATTGATCCAACATTAAAAAATCAGGAAATCGCAGAAGTTAAATTTCTCAGAGCATGGTTTTATTTTTTCCTCCAGCAAACTTATGGTGGGGTGATAATTTATAAGACAACGCCAACGATCGAAGGGGCAAAAATAAAGAAAAGCACAAGTGATGAAGTTATAAATTTCATATTAGAGGATATCAATGATGCAATTCCTAATCTTCCCGATACCAAATATTCAGGAAGGATTGTAAAAAATACCGCTTATGCATTAAAAGCCAAAGTCCTTTTGTATACCGGAAAATGGAATGATGCGGCTGCGGCGGCAAATAAAGTGATAGCTTCTGGATTATGTAGTTTATATCCCAATTATCGTGATCTTTTTTTATCTAACGCACAAAAATCCAATCCAGATGAAATCCTCTTCTCAACGGTTTATGCACTTCCAAACAGGTCACATACCGGTGGTAATGATCACATCGTTTATGGTACTACCAGTCCAAGACAAGAGCTGTTGGCTGCGTATCTGTGCAGTGATGGACTTCCCACCAACGAATCAACGCTTTTTGACCCTGCTCACCCCTATTTAAACAGGGATCCACGCCTTCTTCAAACGATTAATCCGACACAGACTCGGGTAGTTAATGGAGTACTCTATACTTATCCTCTTAGAGAAACCGGACTTTTGTGGAACAAGTTTATTGAGGATAATATGACTTATTTTCAACGTATAACTGATTTGGATGACTATGATATCATACACCTCCGTTATGCGGATGTTTTATTAATGTACGCGGAGGCTCAAAATGAGGCTGTTGGACCGGATGAGACTGTTTATTCTGCAATCAATAAAGTACGGTCAAGGTCAAATATGCCTCCTGTCGTGCAGGGCTTGTCAGCGGATGAAATGAGAAAAGCGATACGACTTGAGAGACGGATTGAATTAGCTGGAGAAGGATATCGTTGGTTCGATATAAAACGATGGGGAATTGCTGATTCAGTGTTAAGAAGCGTGGACGAACCAGGGCAGGGAATAGGCACATTAAAGATGTTACCCAATCAATACATTTGGCCATTTCCACAGTCAGAGATTGATTTAAATCCGAATTTAGAACAAAATCCGGGATATAATTAATTATAGTTTAATAATGAGACGGAAGAATTTTATTATGAATGTAGCTGCTGCAACGGGCTCAATTCTTCTAACCAAAGAGAATTTGTTTGCATTTCAAAATGTACAGAGACTTGTTCCTGGTACCCAAGACTTGATTGACCCTGTTATCCCCGTCAAATTTTTTAAAAATGATTATGAAGGGATATTGTCTGCGTTGATTAGGTTGAGAACTAATTATGGATTCCGGCGTTTTATGATATTAGGACCTGAGAAGATTATTCGTTTTTTAGGATTCCCTGAACGCCAGGTGTACCAGAATATAGGGGAATTAATTCTAAAGGTCAAAAGGAGCCTGTCATCTTACGATGTTGAAATAGGGTGGGAAAATCTTGCAACCATAAAGCAAGGGCCTGGTGTTCCTTATCAGAAACTTACTGGAATTGATGGTAAAGTTTCTGAAATATCTTTTTGTCCTTTAGACCAAGATTTTAAAAAAGTATTTAGTGACAATATCAGTACAGTTGTATCTGTTGCCCGTCCTTTCCTGATCAATATGGAGGATGATTACACTTTGGGGCATGCGGGCTTCGGCTGTTTTTGTCCTTTGCATCTTGCAGCGTTCGCTAAACGGCAACAACATACTTACTCGAGGGAAGATCTGTATAAGATATTTGGTCAGATAACCCCAGAAAGTATAAGACTACGTAAGGTATGGGCGGAATTGTGCCGCGATTCTCTTACGGAACTTGCTGCTTTTGTCCGGGAAGATGTTGACAAAATTGCCCCGGAAACAAGAATATGTTTGTTACAATCCGGAGGGGCTGACTTTTATGGGGATTTTACTGAACCGGTAACCAGGGCTTTCGCGGGAAAAACCCGTCCTGCTGTCCGGCTATATGGAACCGATTACGGCCATGATAATGCAGAAAGATTACCTGAAATAATTTTTCATGCTTTATATAATTCTCAAAGATTACCACCTGATTTTGAATTGTATCACGAGTCAGATACTTTTCCTCACACCCGCTTTTTCATGTCAGGTGCAAAAATAAAAAGCCTGATGACAGCGGCATTTGCTTATGGGATGGATGACTCAAGGTTTCATCCGGTTCAGAATACTGACAGTCCTTTAGAAGATGTTGGTTATGCAAATATGTTTAAGAAGGAGGTAAACCGGTTTAATGCTCTTAAAAGGGCTGTAAGGGACTGTTCAGTAGATGGATGTGAAATTATGTATGAGCCATTTGAACATATAGTTAATGCTTATGGAAAAGGTGATAAGAAGCGTTATGCCTGGGCAAATGTCACCGGGCGGTTGGGTATACCCCATACATCTGTGAATGGAAAAGTAAAAATGCTTTCTGGCAGTACTGTTGGAGTAATGAGTGATGAAGCGATATCGAAACTTCTAAGTGGCAGTACTTTTCTTGATGGCTATGCCGCCCAGTTACTGTATGAGAGAGGGTTTGGTGATCTGATTGGTGCAGAAGTTTTCTCTGGAGAGCCACCAAAATTTTTATATGAAAGTATTCATAATGATACAGATTTTAAAGATATAAGGGGTAAAATAATGTATAACTTTCTCTTGTTCGTTGTTGCAACAGAAGGAGGTAGTTATTTTCAGTTGAAACCATTGGATGAGGCTAAAATTTTAACAGACTTTCTTGATGGGGAAGAGAAACCTGTTACGCCGGGTATGATCCGTTTTGAAAATAGACTTGGCGGGCGTGTGGCCATAACTGCATTTGATCTTGATAATAATAGCTCATCCGCTATTATTAATTATAAGAAGAAAGAAATAATGCGCCAAACAATTGAATGGCTGGGCAGAGAACCCCTTCCGGTTTATGTTAAAGAGCTACCCAATGTCTTTTGTATATTTAATCGTTCTAAGTCAAATGATTACGCTGTTGTTGTAATTATTAGTTTATGTTCTGATCCCTTTAATTCATTTTCTTTGGATCTCTCTCACGAATGGATCAATTGCAGAATTCAACTTTTGAATAGTGCCGGAGAATGGTCATCCATGCGAAGTGAAAAGAATAATAGTTCCATTAAAATCAATGAAAAATTGATTTTAATGAATCCGATTATATTAAAACTTATAAAAAAGCCATGATCCGGCTAAGAAAGGCAAACTCTTTCAAAACATTGCCTTAATATTTTGCCTTAATGAAACGAAGAAGTTTTATAAAAACGACGGCAGCAGGCTATATCAGGCGTATTTATGGCTATGGATAAAATTATATCAATTCAGAATTAAAATCGACAATTTTAAGCATAGTAAAAGCTTATCATGAAAATAAAAATAATCTACTATGTCCTATTACTGCTCTGCAGTAATGCTTTATGGGCTGCATCTGAACCCTTTTATGCATCTAAACCTGAAAAATATACAGTAGATATTTGTGTTTACGGTGGTACCGCAGCAGGAATAATAGCAGCTTATGCTGCATGGAAATGTGATAAAACAGTTATACTTATTGAGCCGGGAAAAATGTTAGGCGGAATGACCACCGGTGGCCTGGGACAAACTGACATTGGGAATAAACAGGCGATTACCGGTTTATCCCGCCAGTTTTACAGAAATGTTGGGGAAAAATATAACGTAGAAGAACAATGGACTTTTGAGCCTCACGTGGCTATGGAAGTCTTGCAGAGTTATATTAAAAGCGGAAAAATAAAAGTGCTGATGCAACAGCAAATATATAAGTTGAATAAGTCAGGAAAAGCAATTCAGTCTATCCTGGTTAAAGACCCATCCAAAGCAAAATCACGATCTGTAGAAATAAGTGCAAAGGAATTTATAGACTGCACTTATGAAGGCGACTTATTAGGTATGAGTGGCGTATCTTATACCGTAGGACGAGAAGACAATAATCAATATAATGAAACAGTGAATGGTTATCTTTTAGCTGAATACTCTAAGCAATCAGGATACCATCAGTTTCCTGACGGGATAAGCCCTTATAAGATTCCGGGCGATCCTTCCAGTGGCTTACTTTGGGGTATTAGTAATGGCAAGCCTGTATTTACGGGCACCGGAGATAAAAGAATACAGGCTTATAACTTTCGTATATGCCTCACCGATAGTCTGGAAAACAAGATACCTATTACCCGTCCGCGCGGTTATGATCCTTCTAAATATGAATTGCTGGTTCGTCTTTTTGAAGCGCAGCCTTCTATGAGACAAATAAATCAATATTTTATCTGGAGCCGTATGCCCAACCGCAAGACAGATATTAACAATAGGGGAGGATTTTCAACTGACATGATCGGCATGAACTATGGATGGCCGGAAGGCACTTTTGAACAACGAAAAAAAATATTTGATGAGCATGTTTCCTATACCAAAGGACTCTTGTATTTTTTACAAACAGATAAAAGAGTGCCTGAAGAATTGCGCGAATTTGTGAACAATTGGGGATATCCTAAAGATGAATATCAACAATATGGAAATTTTACCCCTCAGTTGTATGTGAGAGAAGCACGCAGAATGATAGGTGATTATATAATGACAGAGCATAACTGCCGCGGCGGGAAGAAAGTTGCTGATGGAATAGGCATGGCGGCCTATACAATGGATAGCCACAATTGCCAGCGCATCGCTGAAAACGGGATGGTAAAAAATGAAGGAAATGTAGAAGTAGGCGGATTTCCTCCCTATCCTGTTTCTTATCGTTCGCTTACGCCAAAGCAGGATGAGTGTACTAATTTATTGGTACCGGTATGCTTGTCCGCAAGCCATATCGCTTATGGCTCTATTCGAATGGAACCGGTTTTTATGGTTCTGGCGCAATCTGCAGCTATGGCTGCTTCTATGGCTATTGACAGCAAAGTGACTGTACAAAAAATTGATATTAGCAAGTTGCAACAATGGCTTCAGGATGATCCTTATTTAGAAAATAAATCAAGATGATGCTTATGGACAATAGGATAGCTCAAAATAGCTTAATAAATCGTTTTATAGCTACAACAGTAGGATTAATGTTGGGGTTCTTGACTTGTTTTGCGCAAAAAGAAGTTTTATACAAAAGGGTTGATTCTTCAACATTGTTTATGAAAGTTTTTTTTCCTGATACTATGAATAAACTAGGAAACTATCCAGCAATAGTATTCTTTCATGGCGGAGGATGGCAAGGTGGAACAAAAAATCAGTTCTATAACCAAGCGCAATACTTTTCAAAAAGAGGATTGGTATGCTTTTTAGTTGACTATCGAACAGAGGACAAAAACCATACAACGCCTTTCGAATCGCTTAAAGATGCTAAATCTTCGATTCGATTTATAAGGAAGAATGCATACGATTTTGGTGTTGATCCTGCAAAAATAGTAGCTTCTGGCGGTTCTGCAGGTGGGCAACTTGCTGCAGCTACGGCATTAATCAATGATTATAATGAAGCCTCTGACGATTTATCTATTAGCTGCAAACCGGATGCGTTAATACTATTTAATCCGGTTATTGATAATGGTCCCGGTGGCTATGGATATGAAAGAATTGGGGATAAATATAAAAGCTTTTCCCCTTTGCATAATATTACTAAAGGTGCACCGCCAACAATTATTTTTCTTGGGACGAATGATGTATTGATACCTGTAGAAACAATTCAGTATTATAAAAAAGTGATGGAAAAACTTAAAAGTATTTGCGTGTTAAAATTATATGACGGGCAAGGTCATGGATTCTTTAATTATTCCCATTTTGACAATTATAAAAGTACATTATTTGAATCCGATATTTTTTTACAATCATTGAGATATTTAAATAAGGAACCTGTAATTGAAATTAAGTGATAATAGTAACGATATATGAAAAAGAATCATTTAAAACTGCAAGTTGCATTAAAATGGAAAGAATGATAAATTTATTTATGCTTATTAAGTTGACTTCATTTTGTGAGAGGGGAATTTACTATATATCAAAAATTAGCTCTTTGTTTATTGTTTTGTTAATGTCTATATTTTCGGCAGAAGCTCAAAATAATACTGTAAGAAAAGAAAACAGTCCCAATATATTATTAATTGTCGTTGATGATCTTCGCCCGGAACTTGGTTGTTATGGAAAAAATAAAATCAAATCTCCGAATATTGATCGGTTGGCTAAAACTGGAATGGTTTTTAAAAATGCTTATTGCAATTATCCTGTATGTGGGCCGTCAAGGGCTTCCCTCTTGAGTGGAGTTTATCCTTCTCAAAAGAGATTTATTGGGTGGAACTGTTCACAGGATGAAGCAGTGCCTGGTATTGTGAGTTTGCCAATGCACTTTAAAAACAATGGTTATCTTACAATTTCTTTAGGTAAGATATATAATAATTTCGGAGATGGGAAAGGAAGTTGGGATAAAGAATGGAGACCTCCAACTACAACAACTCAATTTTGGGATTATCAATCATCTGAAAGTATTAAGATTCATGAGGAAAGGAGTATGGAATGGGCAAAGGATACAAGTATTCGTAACTTTGATAACTTACCACATAAAAGAGGCCCTGCTTTTGAAAAACCTGATGTTTCAGATTTAACTTACATGGATGGAAGAATTGCAAACCGTGCATTGGAAGAATTGCAGGATTTAAAAAGTAGTTCAAAACCCTTTTTTCTTGCAGTGGGTTTTCATAAACCCCATCTTCCGTTTAATGCTCCCCAAAAATACTGGGATATGTATAATAAAAAAGATATCCTATTGTCTTCAAATTGTTTCTTTCCTAAAGATGCACCGGACGCAGCTATGTCGAATTGGAGCGAATTACGAGGATATAATGGTATTCCCAAAGAAGGTCAGCTGGACACAAACACTGCTTTGACGCTTATCCACGGATACTATGCTTGTGTGAGTTACGTAGATGCACAAATTGGTTTGATTTTAAACGAATTGGAAAATCTTGGTTTGGCGAGTAATACAATAATTGTTGTTTTAGGAGATCATGGATGGTTTTTAGGAGAGCATAATTTATGGTGTAAAAGTACCAATTTTGAAAAGGCCTTCCATGTCCCACTAATAATAAAAGTGCCAGGGAAAGTTCACGGGGCAGAGACAAAAGCATTAGTTGATTTTTTGGACATTTACCCTTCTTTGTGCGAAATTGCGAATCTTAGCTTGCCTATTCACCTTCAGGGGAAAAGTTTTGCTTCGTTACTGGATGATCCAGGACAGCCATGGAAAGACAATGTTTTTTGTAGATCAGGAGGTGAAACCATAATTACAGAAACCCACGCCTATACCGAATGGATCAATGACAAAACAGGACAGCCTTATGCACGGATGTTGTATGATCACCGAAGCGACCCTGAAGAAAATGAAAATATTGCTGACAAACCAGAAAATAAAAAGCTGATCAAAGCGCTCCGGGAAAAACTTTACAGGCATTTAAAAACGAGGGATAGCCTAATTATTCCTTAAGATTTAATTCGACTTTATATATGCTCATAAAAAGCTACAGGTATCTGTTGGGTACAATCACCTGCTCTATTCTTTATTGTCAAAACCTGTTTGCCCTGAAGAGGATGCTGTATAAAACCATTACATTACTGTAGATTTTTTCCCGCGATTCTTCAGGATACAATAATATATTTGCCAAAACCCTGAGTAATATTCTATTAATTCATTCATTTTTTATATCAATTTTATGAAGTCCCTGATATCCCTTTCTTTTTTATTGCTGCTATTTGTTTGCCCGGCGCATGCGGATGTTCACCTTCCAAAAATTTTTAATGACCACATGGTGCTTCAGCGCCATAAGCCCATTCCTGTATGGGGCTGGGCAGATGCCGGTGAAAAAGTAACTGTTGAGCTGTCGGGCAGTGGCATTGCCGGGAAGATCAAAACAGTAAAAGCAGGGAAAGATGGTAAATGGATGCTCCGGCTGGATGCGGAAAATGAAGGAGGCCCCTACAGTTTGATAGTAAAAGGAAAGAAAAATACGATAACCCTTGACGATGTATTGATCGGTGAGGTCTGGATATGTTCCGGTCAATCCAATATGCAATGGACCGTTCAGGGTGCTGATAATGCAAAAGAAGAAATAGCTGCGGCCAATTACCCTTTGATCCGTCATTTTGAAGTGCCCCGGGAAATCGGGCTGACACCAAAAGACGATTTGTCGGGAGGGAAATGGAAGCCGGCAACCCCCGAAAATGTTGGGAATTTTACCGCTGTAGGTTATTTTTTTGGAAGAGAGCTGTATCGTCAGTTAGGTGTTCCTGTCGGACTGATTCATTCTTCCTGGGGTGGTACCATCGTGGAAACCTGGATCAGCAAAGAAGCGATGAAAAGCTTTAGCGAGTTTTCAGATGTGGTAAACACGATGCCTTCATCCATAGAAGCGCTTGGCGAAAAACGCAAAGCAAAACTTACCAATGCCATTAACGAGTTGCAGGGCGGGCTTCCCACACCTGCTGAAGCACAATCCTGGTCGGCTGCTTCATTTGACGACAGCAACTGGAAAACGATTGAGCTGCCCCGTCACTTCGACCGTGGCAATTTCATACTTCATGACGGAGCGGTATGGTTTCGTCGTGAGTTTGACTTGCCTGATTCGCTTGCCGGGCAGCGCCTGCTGCTTTCGCTCGGTACCATTGATGGTTTAGATGACACCTACGTTAACGGCGTTAAGATAGGACGCACTTCTGTGAAAACTTCAGCGGAACGAACTTATATACTTGAACCCTCACAACTGCGTGCGCAAAAAAACAGCATTGCTATCCGCATTGAAGATCCGGGTGGAAGAAATGGATTTACCGGTAAGCCGGAAGACATGAAGATCAGCCGGAATATGTATGAGCAATCGCTTGCCGGGACCTGGAAGCACAGGATAGAATCTTCGGTTGACCATCAGCAGTTTGCGGGACCTAACGATGCAGGCACTCTATTGTATAATACCATGATCGCTCCGCTCATTCCTTACGCTATGCAGGGCGTTATCTGGTACCAGGGCGAATCGAATGCCGGGCGAGCCTATCAATATCAAAAATCTTTTCCTCTTATGATCAGGGATTGGCGCGACCGCTGGAAGGAAACTTTTCCTTTTTTATTTGTACAATTGGCCAGCTTTGATGCTGCGGGTGGCAACAGCGCCAAGGGAAGCAGTTGGGCCGAGCTCCGGGAAGCGCAGGATATGACGCTTCAGGCTTCTCCTAAAACAGGTATGGCGGTTATACACGATATCGGTAACCCTAAGAATATCCACCCCACCAATAAGCAGGAAGTAGGAAGAAGACTGGCACTCCAGGCGCTGCAGATAGCATACAGACAAAATGTGATTGCGGGGGGACCACGCTACCAGTCCATGCAAAAAGAAGGGAACAAAATAACGATCAGCTTTACCAACACCGGCAGCGGTTTGGAAGCTCATAGTAAATATGGGTACCTGGATGGTTTTGAAGTGGCCGGCGCCGACAAGCTATTTCATTGGGCTAAAGCGGAAATACGTGGTGATAAAGTAATTGTTTGGAGCGATGCTGTTGCCGATCCGGTAGCGGTGCATTATGGCTGGGCTGATGACAATATGGAAGCCAACCTGTTTAATAAAGAAGGATTACCTGCTGCACCCTTCCGTACAGATACCTGGAAAGGCATTACCGAAGAAGCACGGTTTAAATAGGGGTGCATTTCATTTTTTCATTGGAAGTGTCAATACATGTTACTCATCGCAAAATATAGTTTTATTAAGACATAACTCATGAAAAACTATTCATTTCTATTATCTCTATGGCTGCTTTTATTGAACTGTTTAAGTATAAGTTCAGGAAAAGCACAACAAGTTTATATTGGGGCTGCTACTGCCGATATCAGCCCTGCTCTTCCTGTGGCCCTGATGGGTCAATTTTACCTGCGTGTTGCCGAAAAAGCGGATACTCCGTTGTTTGCAGAGGTATTAGCCATTGAATCAAAGAATGGGAATATGTCTTTGGATACAGCTGTTTTTGTGTCCTGTGACCTGGTATATATTTCTGCAAGGCTGCGCAATGAATTGAGAGCAGAAGTGGCAAAACGTATTCCGAATTTCAGTACCCATAAAATAATCCTGAGCGCTATCCATACACATACTGCCCCGGTGCTGGAGGATGATCCTGATGAAGCTTCGTTTCTTTACCCTATCCCCGAAGGGGTGACAAAGGTAAACGACTACCGGAAGCTATTTACTCAAAGGGTGGCAGATGCCATTGTAAAGGCCTGGAATAGCAGGGACCGGGGAAGCGTTACATGGGGAGTGTACCGCGCAGCAATAGGCTATAACCGAAGGGCCGTGTATAAGGATGGTACTGCAGTTATGTATGGTAAAACGGACAGACAGGATTTTCAAAGCCTGGAAGGATATGAAGACCACGACATCAATTCCATGTTTTTCTGGGATTCCAAAAACAGGCTTATTGCTATGAGCGTAGATGTAGTTTGCCCGGCACAGGAATTTGAACACCTGCATACCGTTAATGCCGATTACTGGCATCCGGTGCGCGTAGCACTACAACAAAAGTTTGGCTCACAATTGAACGTGCTGACCTGGATCGGAGCTGCCGGTGACCAGTCGCCGCATATCATGTATAGAAAAACTGCGGATGCCAGGATGCAACAGCTCTCCCAAAAATCGCGGATGGATGATATTGCGCAACGCGTTGTGGAGGCAGTGGAGAGAACCTACCAGGTTGTAAAAAATGACAAGCATGCTGATATTGCTTTTATGCACAGGGCCGAAAAGCTGCAATTGCCTATGCGTATCATTACCAGAGAAGAAGCTGACTCGTCAAGACGGGTACGGGATGATTGTGCTGCGCAAATTGCTGCGGATGCCCAAAAAGCTCCCCAGCTTTATGCTAAAATGACCTGGTTTGGCGATGTATGGAAACGCTATGAAAAACAACAAAGCCGGAATGAGTCCTTATATGAAACTGAGATCCATGTGCTCAGGATAGGCGATGCGGCTGTTTGCACCAACCAGTTTGAGCTCTTTACAGATTATGGCATCCAGATCCAGGCAAGGAGCAAAGCTGTGCAGACCTTTGTCATTCAACTGGCAGGCCCGGGTACCTATTTGCCAACGGAAAAGGCTATTCGTGGCGGCGGCTATAGTGCAGTCTGCCAGAGCAATGTGGTAGGCGCAGAAGGAGGAGTGGTCTTAGTGGAAAAGACGGTTGAAATAATGAATAGCTTTTGGCCCGACAAAGCAAAACAGTAATGAGATTGGGATGATGGGATGTTGGGAATTGTGGGATATGTGTGGAGAAGGATTGGGATGATGGGATATTGGGAATTGTGGGATATGTATGGAGAAGGATTGGGATTTTGGGGGACGGGCTGTGGTGCTACTGTCATCGTCTGTGGAGCCAGCCCTGATGAGTGAAGCGAATTAAGTAGAAAAGAATTCCTGCCGGTGGCACTTGTCTCCACGTGCCGGAAGAATGAATGATGTGGAGATTGTTTCTCCCGACCTTAGCACGTATTCTGCGATCCAAACCGAACGTTCGGGGTGCTCTCGTCGCCCGGTGAAAGGGGCTGATTATCCTGTAATTTTAACGATAATGAAAGCGCGAAAATTATCAATGCTTTTGTCACTGCGATCCCAACCGAAGGTCGGGAGAAGCAGTCTCCGGGAGGCATTGGTACAAAAGCCCGGCAGGTTTCTCTCCCGACCTTCGGTTGGGATCGAATTACTACAACAGGCTGATGATTTTGTAACGCTCATGATAATCTATATTTACAAACAATCCATTCTCTCGTTGAAGTCCAATGGGTATTCCATGTTTTGCAGGCACGCCTGCCTGACTAATTTGAAAAGCGCTCGTTCATCCTGGCATAATCCCAATCTCTGATAGTCATTAATTTTCCATAATTTCAAGCCTCAAAAACGTTTCATTGCCCCAAATGCTTGCAAACAGAGAACAGGAATTGCTGCTGGAGATCGCATCAGGAAGTGAACCTGCATTCAGGGAATTGTTCCAGGCCTATCGCAGGAAACTGTTCACTTATATTTTTAAAACAACGTCATCAAGGGAAATTGCTGAAGATACCGTCCAGGAGATTTTCCTGAAGCTTTGGTCTGTCCGCAAAACCCTGCCCGCTATTGGTAATATGAATGCTTACCTGCACCGGATGGCGCATAATTATGCTTACCAGGGGTTCCGGCGGCTGGCAAAAGAAACATTGCTCCTGGATCATCTGAGCAAGCAGGAAGAGGGCTACACGCGCAGCCCGGTACAGGAGTTACAGTCGAAGGAAGTAGCAGCCTATATTCAAGGCCTCGTTGACCGGCTCACCCCCCAGCAACGCAAAGTCTTCCTCCTGAGCCGGGAGGACGGTTTGAAACAGGAAGAAATTGCCAGTCGGCTCAATATTTCTATCTCCACAGTTAAAAAACATATGGTTGACGCCCTGGCTTTTCTCCGGGAAGAGATCCGGCAGAACTATAGCCTGTATGCAACTGCGCTGATTGTTGTGCATCAGCTATGAGCCACCGGTTTGCAGCCCCAAGCTCATTGCTCAAAGCCCATCGCCCCAAGCCCACCGCCCAAAAAAAATTGATTTCATCTTCTCCCATCTCTTCTTTTTTTACTCTTACTGTTCGTTAACACCCGCTTTATGCCGAACAGATTAAAAGAATTATTCAAGCGCTTCCTTGAAAATAATATTTCGCCTGAAGAGAAAAAGGAGCTAATGGGAATGGCGCTGGAGACCGGCTTGCAGGATGAGCTGAAGCAGGTCATCAAAGACGCCTGGGAACAGACGGGGGAAGAAGAAGATATTACGGATACCAAAGCCGGGGAACTGATGCAAAAGATCTTTGGAGAAAACCCGAAAACCGATGCCGGACCGGCACCTGTCGTCAAAAGAACCAGGTGGCGAAGTATGGCAGCGGCAGCGGCAATTGTAACCGTAATAGGGGCAGGAGCATATTATGCAGTTATCCACAAGTCAGGCAATCCTGCTGAAATAGTAAAAGTACCTGAGCTTCCTGCAGATGTAAAACCGCCTCAAACCAACCGGGCAACCATTACGATGGCTGGTGGCAAAACTTTGTATTTAGACAGCACCGTCAATGGAACGCTGGCGGTGCAGGGCAATATACAGGTGATCAGACTGAATGATGGCCAGATAGCCTACCGTGGTTCGTCCAAAGAATTGATCTATAATACACTTACTAACCCGCGGGGCAGTAAAGTGATTAATATGACTTTGTCTGATGGCAGCCAGGTCTGGCTGAACGCAGGTTCATCTGTCACCTACCCGGTTGCTTTTATCGGCGACGAAAGAGCCGTATCCATTACCGGGGAAGCCTATTTTGAAGTAGCGCATGACAGGACAAAACCATTTATTGTAAGCAAAGGAGATCTGCGGGTGCAGGTATTGGGCACCCGGTTCAATATAAATACATACGAGGATGAGAGCGATACCCGGATAACCCTGCTGCAGGGGTCTGTAAAAGTAAATAATGGTAAAAAAGAAAGTATGCTGCAACCGGGTCAGCAGGCACAGGTCGCAGCAGGGATAAAAATAATCAGCAATATAGATGTAGAACAGGTAATGGCGTGGAAGAACGGCTTATTTGTGTTTGACAGGGCGGATATCCGGGATGTGATGCGGCAACTGGCGCGCTGGTACGACCTGGATGTGCACTACACAGGGGAAGTTCCGAAGGGTACGTTTAAAGGCGAAATATCAAAAGATCTGAGCCTGTCGCAGGTATTGAACGGACTAACGGCAACGAGGATCCATTTTACAATGGAAAGCGGGAACAGGATCACTATTTTGCCGGAATAGGCTGTGTCAAACGTGAAACGTGAGACTTGAGAAGTGAAAGGTGAGATTTTCACGGTTGACTTCTGACGTTTCACGATTAACAGGGAAAACAACGATACACTAAATAAAAAGTCTGGCGGAAAATAAAAACCGGGAGAAGATTGGACCCTTACCCGGCTTTATTCAGGCTAATGATTAACGGGCATGACTGCTTATTACTTAACCTAAACAATGTAAAAGTATGCAAATTAAATCTCTTTACAAGCCCTCCGTGTCTTTTGGGACGGGCGCAGCAGAGATCTTTACCAAAACCTGTCCTGCAGGGTTACGCAGGATACTGTTAGTTATGAAGCTAACGATTGTTTTACTGCTTGCTGCCATATTGCAAACGGCAGCGAAATCCAATGCGCAGACGATTACTTATGCTGCAGAATCCGTCAGCCTGGAAAAGGTTTTTGTTATTATCAAGCAACAGACGGGGTATGTATTCTTCTACCGTGAGGAAGACCTCACTGGTTTGCCGGCTGTTTCCGTTTCTTTCAGGAATACACCCCTTGCAACAGCCCTGCAGGAAATATTAAAAGGGCAGCCCCTGCGATACAGCATACAGGGTAAAACTATTTTTATTACCATAGCGGGTAATCGCCCAAAGAAAGACGGGATACCACCGGAAGAAACAATTGAGGAGGAGCAGGCTATAGGAATAACAGGCGTGGTGAAAGATGGAAAAGGGAATCCGCTTGCAGGAGTAACAGTAATAGTTAAAGCCACGGGTAAGGGTACCCAGACAGATGCTTCAGGAAATTTTTCGATCGAAGCGAAACGGGGAGATATCCTGGTGTTCAGTTCCATAGGATATGAGCAAAAAGAAGTGACCATCGGCGGCGGCACCAGTTTGAATATTGTGATGGAAGCATTATCCACGGTATTGGATGATGTGGTAGTAGAAGTAGGGTATGGCACTCAAAAGAAGAGTGACCTGACAGGAGCGGTAGCTTCGATAGGAAAAGAACGCCTGGAAATGGTGCCGAATCTGAATATTGCACAAGCTATACAGGGAGCGCTTCCGGGAGTAATGGTGCAGACTTCTGCAGGAGGAGCCGTTAGCGAACAGTCCATCATGATCCGGGGTCGTAATTCAATACTGGCAGATAATTCTCCATTGATTGTGCTGGACGGGGTAGCGTATACCGGTGAATTGAAAGACCTGAATCCGAATGATATTGCATCAATTGAGGTGCTGAGAGATGCATCAGCAGCAGCTATTTATGGTTCCAGGGGAGCCAATGGTGTAATCCTGATCACTTCTAAATTGGGCAAGGAAGGGAAACCGAAAATATCATACACCGGCTATTATTCGCAGCAGGACTTTGTGAAATTTCCGGATTTAATGAGTGGCAAAGAGTTTTATGAGATGAAGCTGGAACGTGGGCCTCAATATATCACTCAGACAGAAAAGGACACCTATGAGTCGGGTAAGTATTCTGACTGGATCAACCTGGCTTTACGGAAGGGACAAAATACGGAGCATAATGTGTCTGTTTCGGGGGGCACCCAGAATACTAAATATTATTTTTCCGGCGCGTATTTAAAAGTACAGGGGCTGGCCGTGAAGGACGATTATTCCCGGCTCACTTCCCGCATCAACCTGGATACAAAAATTACGAACTGGTTATCTATAGGTACCCGCACTCAACTTTCGTATGACAACTTAGCGGGGATCCCTCCCGGCGAAGAGATCTTTTGGATCAATCCGCTTACCCAGGCTTATGACGAGAAAGATAATCTTACGCTCTATCCGTGGCCGGAAGACCACTACTTTGCCAACCCGTTACAAAATATTTTGGCCAAAAACATGGATAAATCCTTCCAGGTGCTTGCCAATAACTATGCTACTGTTGCTGTGCCTTTCATTCCCGGATTGCAATACCGGTTTGAGAGCGGCATAAAAGCCAGGTTTCACGATGCCAACTCTTATTGGGGGCGTAACACTACTTCGGGGTTTGCATCGCAGGGATCCGCCACTACAGGCAGAGACCGCAGCAACAGCACCATTATTGAGAATATATTGAGCTATACAAGGAGATTCGGAAAGCACAGTCTGTTCTTGACCGGTGTATATAGCTACGAGTCTCAAAAAAACAGCACTGATAAATTAGTGTCGAAAGGATTTCCCAACGATTTTCTGTCTTGGTATGCTGCAGCCCAGGCTTCAAGCAGAAATCCCCAGTATTCCTATTCGGAAACAGTGTTGCTTTCGCAAATGCTCCGTTTAAACTATACTTATAACAGCCGCTACCTGCTTACGCTTACGGGACGAAGAGACGGGTTCTCCGGTTTTGGAGCGAAAACAAAGTGGGGTACTTTCCCATCGCTCGCATTGGGATGGAATATATCCCGTGAAGGTTTTTTCCGCCCCTATAAAGAGACAATCAGTGAGCTGAAGCTCCGGGTATCCTATGGGCTAAATGGCAACCAGGCCATCGGAGCCTATCAAACTATAGCCCGGCTGACAGAAAGCAACTATATCAACGGTACTTCGGCTTTAGCGGGCTACAGACCTTCCACGCTCGGTATGGATAATCTTGGATGGGAATCCTCCAAAACGCTGAATATCGGGCTTGATTTTGGCATACTCAACGACAGGCTGACCGGCGATATCAATTTCTACCGTACCAATACTTTCGACTTGCTGCTCAATCGTACTATTTCTCCGGTACAGGGCTTTGGATCTATCACGCAAAATATCGGTAAAACCCAGAACAAAGGATGGGAATTGTCGCTGAATTCTAAAAACGTATCAGGGAAAAATTTTCAATGGAAAACTTATACTAATATCTCTTATACACGAAACAAAATCGTATCCCTCTACGGCGAATTAGATAAAGACGGAAAAGAGGTTGACGATGTCGCCAGCGCATGGTTTATCGGCAAGCCTATCCGTATAAATTATGGTTATGTATGGGATGGAATGTGGCAACTGAATGAAGCTGAAGAAGCCGCAAAATTTGGGACAAAGCCTGGTTTTGTGAAAGTGAAGGATATCAATGGGGATGGTAAGATCACATCTGATGACCGCAGCATTGTAGGACAGACAGATCCAAAGGTTTTGTGGGGGCTGACCAATACGCTCACATACCGGCAATTCACACTTTCTGTATTTATCCACGGCGTACATGGCCTGACCAAGGTTAACAGGACAATTTTTGCCGATGCTGCGGATGCAGGTCAGACGGTTAGAGAAAATTTTACAAGAAAGGATTTCTGGACGCCGGAAAATCCCGGTGCTCCTGATCCGATCAACGATTGGCAAGGCCATTTACAACAGGGAATATCGCCGATGGCATTGGAAAAAGCAGGATTTGTTCGTATCAAAGACATCACATTGTCCTACGATCTGCCCGGGAGACTCCTCCCCAGGTTGAGCTTTGACCGGATACGGGTATATGTGACCGGGCGGAACCAGTTTACTTTCACCAGGTGGACAGGAATTGATCCCGAATTTGACGAGCAAATAGCGATCATTCCTTTACAAAAAGAACTGGTTGTAGGGTTAAGTGTGGGCTTTTAGTAAAATAAGTTCCTTATCAAAAAAAATTGCAATGAAGACGATAAATAAAGTTAGAATCCCGGTATTGCTTATGGCCTTGTTTCTGGCCGCTTGTTCCAGGGATCTGTTAAATGAAAAACCCGAACACCTTGCCACAACATCAACAGTATATAGCAGCTATGCAGGCTTTCAGGCAGGTATTAACGGACTCTACAATATGGTCCGGGCTGAGCGGTCGGGGAATTCCGGATACCCGGGTGGTCTGTATTCAAACCTGGAGCTGCGGGCCGAAATGTATTTCAACGGGACAGACAATTTTTGTGCGAATACTTCTCCGAGCGGATTCGGCCAGGCAACCAGAGACTGGGCAAACCGCAATAATTCTTTGGTGGGCGATTACAGCCTGAATTTCTCCTGGTTGTATAATATTGTGAATGCGGCCAATACAGTGATCTCACAGGCCGAAAACCGGACAGATGTGAACTGGACCGACGGACCCGGTACGGTTGAAGAGAACAAAAACCGGGTAATAGCGGAAGCCAAGGCGATAAGAGCCCACGCCTACCGGCATCTCACTTTTCTGTGGGGAGATGTTCCACTTGCGCTGGAGGAATCTAAGGGATCTAATATCAGGACAGATTGGACAAGAACTCCCGTAAATGAGGTAAGAGCGCAAATGAAATCAGATTGGCTGTTTGCTGAGCAGTACCTGGGTATTGAGCCGGCAGACCCCGGAAAAATCACCAGGGGAGCCGTTGAGCATTATCTCGCCGAATTGTACCTGGTGCAAAACAAGCCGGATAGCGCTTTATATTGGGCGAATAAGTGTATCAATACACCTAATTACAAATTGATTACCGAAAGGTTTGGCGTACGTGCTTCGGAACCCGGCGTGCCTTTTGCCGATATGTTCTACGACGGAAATGCATTACGGACACAGGGGAATACAGAATCGCTCTGGTCTTTTGAATTTGCCTACCAGATCACAGGTGGCGAGCACAGTGTTATGCGCAGGGTAGCGCACAACAGCTACGAACTGATGACCGTCGGGGGCGTAAGACCCCTGCAGCTCACCCTGGAAAGGGGCGGACGCGGAGTATCGAAAATCACGATTACAAGGTATGCGCTGGATGTATATGAGCCCCAGGACGACCGATTTTCAAATTATGTTATCAGGAAATATTTCATTCTGAACGATGCAAGCCAGAATACCCCAAATATTGCGGATATCCTGCCTCCGGGATATCACTATGGCGATACCATCAAACTCAATCTGGATCAGGATATTACACCTGCCAACAGCGGAGCTGTTTACGACTGGCCGTTTATGAGAAAATTTGAATCAACTCTGCCGAACAATCCCTCCAATAGTGGTCAGTATAATGATCAGGTTTATCTGAGACTTGCAGATACTTACCTGCTTAAAGCAGAAGCTTTATATAAGCTGGGAGACCTGGAAGGAGCAGCAGAGACAATCAATATCCTGCGTACCCGTTCCAATGCCAGCCTCATAGATGCAAGTCAGGTGAACATGGATTTTATTCTTGATGAACGTTCCAGAGAGCTGATATTTGAGGAGCAGCGGAGATACACGCTGCTGCGCACCGGGAAATGGCTGGAGAGGGTACGGAAATATAACAAGAACGGCGGACAGACCGCCGCGGCGAGGGATACGCTGCTGCCAATCCCGCAGGTAGTGATTGATGCTAACCTCACGGCGACCATGCCTCAGACTCCCGGTTACGATTAATGAAAGTTGCTTTTAAAACCGGTCTTTCCTCTTGCCGGAATGATCATATTATGATGAACAGACGAATATTTTTAAAAACGGGAGTGACCGGGCTTTCGGTCGCTCCCTTTACATTACAGGCAAAGCAGAAGCCGCTCAACCCCGGCTCACCGCTTGCTATTGCCTCTTTCTCCATGCGCGAATTTTCATTGGATGACATGCTTGACATATGCCTGCGCTGCGGAATAAAGCAGATAGCCCTGAAAGACCTGCACCTGCCTTTAAGCTCCTCGAAAGAAGTAATTGAGCAGTCCATAAAAAGATGCACGGAAAAAGGTGTGGCCACCTACGCCGTGGGTGTTGTTTACATGAAAACAACTGCGGCAATAGATCAGGCTTTTGAATATGCGGGGACTGCAGGAGTGGAACTGATGGTTGCCAAACCAGCCAAAGAGCTTCTTCGCTATGTGGAGGAAAAGGTGAAGCGGTATAATATCCGTATAGCCATTCACAATCACGGGCCGGGAGACCAGAGCTATCCCAGCGTGCAAAGCGCGTATGAGCTGATAGTAAAGATGGATCGGCGGATGGGGCTGTGCATGGACATAGGGCATACCAAAAGAATAGGGCGGGATCCGGGTCAGGATCTTCGTGAATTTTCAGACAGGATCTTCGATATCCATCTTAAGGATGTAACTGCCGCCACGGCAGAGGGGCGCAACTGTATCATTGGCCGGGGTGTGATTGATTTCCGCTCGTTTTTAAAAGCGGTGAGGTATACCGGCTACCGGGGCTATTTAGCCCTTGAATACGAAGAAAGCCCGCGCGACCCACTGCCGGGAATGATGGAGTCGCTCGGGTATATAAAAGGAATGTTAGCTGCATTATAAAATATGTCATGAAAAGAAATCAGTTTATACAAAGCCTGCTGGCTGTTTTAGTAAATCCTTTACTGGTTAGCGCCGCTATCGCAAATACCGGCAACGATCCGATTGATCGCCTGATACGGGAAGCCGGAAATGCCACTGATGAAAAAAAGCGTGCGGATCTGCTGCACAAGCTGCTGAATCATCCTGGTTTCAGCGCACAGGAAAAAGAAGTGGTAAAAGTGCTCTTTGATGTGTCGGACAGATGGGGATACGGCTTTGAAAAATATGCCAATCCTGAAGCCGAGGGCAATGAAGGCAGCGGTTATTTATGCGGTTTCTTTTCCCGTTACAATATCGACAAGCATATTTTCCTGCCGCTGGATGAAACGAACCGGCTTTTTCCGCTGGTGGGGCTGAGCTGGAGCCGGATTCTGGCAGCTCTCCTGATCCAGAACGGAAGCGTAATTGAAGTGGAAGAAACCCGCAAACGGTATCTCGCTGAAATATCACGCCTGATGCGTATAGCGCACAAGTCCTTCCCGGATAATCAACTGGTCAAAGCTTACCTCGGCGATTACCAAAGCTGGGGCGATCTGGTAACGCCGGATCCGCTGGCGCCCGGCTGGGCCAACTCCCAGCGGATGGTGCTGGAGAAACTGCATTATCTCATTCACTGGTGGATAGACCGCCGGCAGATCACCGGAGGGCAGTTTGGAGGAGGATGGGGCGATGATGTGGAGATGTGGAGAAGCTGGATCCCCGTGCTGCTTGCTTTCAGGGATGAGAAAGTGGTAGATAGCCAGCGGGAGCTCTTCAATGGATTGTTCCGGTTGTCTAAAATGAAAAAAGGATACACTTCCGAGTTCAATGATGTAGAGCATACTTCGGAAGAATACTCCGACCCGCTGACCTGCATGATCATGCTGGAACCGGAAAATCCGGTCTGGGAAGAGCGGGCACTGAAGGCGATGGATTATATGGAACAGTTATGGGCAGGGATCAATGAAAGAGGAATGCTTCAGTTCAAATCAACCTGGTTCAGCGTTGATAAAGTGGGTACCGATCCGCAAGGCGCCTGCGATACTCCTTACCACACGCGTCTTATCCAGCCGTTAATGCTGATCTGGCAACGGACCGGTAACAAAAGAGCCGGAGATTTTCTCATCAAATGGATGAAAACCTGGGTAGAAGCTACTCTTACGGAAGAATGCGGAAAGCCGGCGGGAATTATACCTGCTGCCATTCACTGGCCCGACGGGAAGCCTGCAGGTGCTGGGAGGAACTGGTGGCATCCTGAAAATACGGAGACTTCTTACGATTTTCCCGAACAGCAGGAAGTGATGTACGAATGTTTTTTACAAACCTATGCAATAACAGGGGATGAATATTTTTTACGCCCGATCCGGTTCGCAGGAGAAAAGCTGCTCGCCGGCGCCGGAAAGGAAACGCCTGCCGGTTACCGGGAAGGCAGCCTGGACTGGAGCCTGTCAATGCTCAAAACCGCGTTGACAAACCCCTTTGCCAAATACCGGGTATTGACCGGAGACGATCGCTTTGATAAGTTGCTGAATACCCCTGCCGGCGGTTATGCCCTTTTCCTGAAAAAAGGCGATGCGAACATTCTCACTACTCACTTCGATATATTGAGGCGCTCGCTTTCGTTGCCGGAAGCTTTTTATACCACGGAAGTAAGATGGACGGATCGTTTGTTTTCCTTCGACAGATTCTTCGCGTATGCACATCCCCAGTCTCCTCCGCACTTTTCTCCTGTGGAATTATTTGGCAGCCTGACAGGCAACCTGGGGGAATATAAGACAATGCCGCTGACGGGAGTGAAATGGCTTACCAATGCCACTGAAATAGCAATACTAACGGAGGTGAATACAGCAAATGAGTTCCGGGCAAAGCTGTTCCATTTCGGAAAAGGAACAAGAAAAATGGGCGGGAAGTTTTACCAGTTGGGCAATGGCGTTTATAATGTATGGCTGGATGATGTGAAAACAGGTGAGGCTGCTTTTACGACAGAAAAAAGAGATATTTCTTTTTCAATACCATCACGTAAGCTTTGCACACTGAGGATCGCCCGGAAGAAATAACTGTTGTTAAAATTAGTTTTTGATTATAAAATTGGCAGAAATGAAGGTATGGAAAAAAAGGAGTTATGTGCTGTTTATTATCCTGACGCTCGGGGTTATTACTGCGCCGGGAGTTTTTTCCCAGCAATCCGGCAGGGAAGGGGCGAAAGCTTTGTATTTTAACAAAGAACGCAGGTTTAAAATTGTACAGTTCACCGACATTCACTGGAAAGTAAAAGAGGTTGAAAAAAGTGACAGAACAGCTAAGCTGATCCGGGAAATATTGCAGGCGGAACAACCGGACTTAGTTGTAATTACCGGAGATATTGTGAATGACCCTGCAGATGAAGGCTGGAAAGCGCTGATGCCGGTTTTTACACAGTCAGGCATTCCTTTTACGGTAACTATGGGGAATCATGATCATGAATCAAACCGGACGAGGCAGGAAATATTTGACTACCTGGAAACGCTTTCGGGTTTTGTTGGGGAAAAGGGACCGGAGCATCTTACCGGTGTGGGTAATTATATGCTTGAGCTAAGGTCTCCCGGCTCCGGTAATGTTGTCGCCCTGTTATATTTTTTGGATAGTCACGACTATTCCTTCAGTAGGGATGTGGTGAGCGATTATGACTGGATCAGGTTTGACCAGATAGCCTGGTACCGGGAACAAAGTAAGCGCTACACGCTGAAGAACGGCAGAAAGCCTTATCCTGCCCTTGCATTTTTTCATATTCCCTTGCCGGAATACAAGGAGATCAGGGAACAACCAACAACCATTGGCGAAAGAAGTGAAAAAGTATATTCTCCTTTGATCAATTCCGGTTTGTTTACCTCATTTATCGAAATGAAGGATGTAATGGGAATTTTTGCAGGGCATGATCACAACAACAATTACAGCGGGATGTATAAAGGGATCGGGTTGAATTATGGGCAGAGCTCGGGATATAGCGGCTATGGGGATATAGGGAAAGGAGCCCGCATCATTGAATTGCAGGAAGGTAAACGGGGATATAACACCTGGATCAGGTCAGATAAAGGAGACGCATTATACTACAATTACCCGCTGGGCAGTTCTTTCAGGGATGAAGATTATCAATTTCATGCGGCACAAAAGACAAAGCGGTATGCCCCGGGACTACAGTACCTGTATTATAAAGGTGCATATAAATCTGTGCAGGAGATGGCTGCAGGTCAGCCTGAAAAAACGGGGATTGCAAAAGAGATAGCTGCGGATATCATTGAAACTGAAGAAAATTTCGGGATGGCGTTCACCGGGTTGATAAAGATCCCTTCCAAAAGCATTTACAGGTTCTTTCTCTCAAGCGGAGATGGCGCGCAGCTTTTTATCAATGGAAAGTTGGTAGCCAACAATGACGGGTTGCACAAGATACAAAAGGTAGAAGGATTTATAGCGCTGGAAGAAGGGTACCATGATTTGAAGTTGCTGTATTTTAATACAAGACCTAAAAAGCAGTTGTCAGTGAGCTTTATGAGTTTGGACGCTGACGAAAAAGCCGTTCAGGGGTCAATATTATATCACCGTTAGCAATTTAAAAGCTTTAGAGAATGAAAATAACATATATCACAACAGGTTTATTGCTTTTGTTATCCTCCTGCGAACAAAAGCGTCTCCAATCCCCCATTGAGCCTCAGGAAGTTCTGTCCACGTTTCAGCTTCCGGAAGGTTACAGGATTGAGTTGGTTGCCTCAGAGCCGTTAGTGACCAACCCGGTGGAAGCGGTATTCGACGAAGACGGGAGAATGTATGTGGCGCAGATGGACGATTACCCCTCAGATAAGATGGATGATTATAGCGCCGGGTACGAGCCTAAAAGTAAAATTATGCGGCTGGAAGATAAAGATGGCGACGGCTTTTACGAATCGGGGACCGTATTTGCCGACGGACTATCGTATGCCAACGGCGTTATGCCGTGGAAAGGCGGGGTATTGGTTACTTCAGCGCCGGATATCCTTTTTTTAAAAGACACGGATGGAGACGGTAAAGCAGATGTGAAGCAGGTAGTGCTTACAGGTTTTGCCAAAACCAATCCCCAGCTAAGAATGGGTAGTTTAAGGTACGGACTGGATAACTGGATATACGGCGCCTATTCCCATACAGGAGGAGGCGACTGGCGTAAAGAATTTAAAGATAAAGGCAACCCTTTACAGTTTCCGGAAAAGCCGGAATTGAACCTGGAGAAGATTTTTCCCGGCGCTAATTTCAGGTTTCAGCCCGATGCGTACAAACTGGAATCATCCGGCGGCATGTCGCAGTTTGGTTTATCTTTTGATGCTTCCGGGAACCAGTTTACCGTTTGGAACAACAATCATATCAGGCATGTTGTGATCAACAACAGGTATCTTTCCAATAACCCCTTTCTAAGTATAAAGAAAGTAATGGAAGATATTTCCGATCATGAAAAAGCCGCTACCGTTTACCCCATAACCCAGGTAAAATATCTTCGTGAAGATGAGGTAGGTCATTTTACTTCTGCCTGCGGTGTTTGTGCATATACCGGCGGGCTTTTCGGGGGAAAATATGCCCATGCCTCATTTGTATGCGAGCCGGTATCCAACCTGGTACATGCAGATATTCTTACTACAAAAGGAGCCACTTTTAGCGCTGCAAGAGCAGAAAAGGGAAAAGAATTCCTGGCGTCTTCCGACAGTTGGTTCCGCCCGGTAAATACAACTATTGGCCCGGACGGCGCCCTGTATGTAGTGGATTTTTACAGGAAGCTGGTAGAGCATCCCGACTGGATAGGGATGACCGACAGCAGCGGTTTCTATACCCATGCCGGTAAGATCAAAGAATCCGACTTCCTGGAAGGGAACGACCGGGGCAGGATCTACAGGATTGTTCCCAAAACATATAAGTCCGGCGACCAGGAAAAAAACGGATTGAGCAAAGCGGATACCAAAACGCTGGTGGCATACCTGAACGATCCGAACAGCTGGTGGCGGCTGAATGCGCAGCGGTTGCTGGTGGACCGGAAAGATCAAAGCGCTGTTCCGCTCATCAGGGATTATTTATCAATCAGCCTGCGCCCTGAAGGAAAGATCCACGGGTTGTGGACGCTGGAAGCATTGGGAGGCTTAGACGACAGTTTGCTGACCGGCGCCCTGCAGGATGCAGATGCTATGGTAAGAGAACAAGCCGTTTTGCTGGCAGAAAGACGGATGGACAACAAAACCATTTTTCAGCATATCCTGCAGGCTGCATCAGACAATGATCCGCATGTTCAGTTCCAGGTAGCGCTCACCTTAAGTAATGCGCATACCACGAGCCCGGAAGTATTTCAGGCATTAAGCGGTATTATCAATACACGTATAGAAGATCCCTGGTTTCAAACAGCCGTGCTGCTTGGCGCATCAGAGAACAGCAACCAGTGGTTTGCTGCCTATAAAGATTTTGCAGCCGCAACAGACAGCGCAAACCTGGGGAAAAAAGAATTCTTAAAGAAAGCTTCTTCGATCGCAGGCGCCCGGTATAAAACAGATGAGATGTCGGCATTAGTAAAAATAATAGCATCGGCAAAAGACACAGGGGTGGTGGCTTCCGGGTTGAAAGGCATGACCACCGGCATGAAAAGCAATACGAACAAAACAGGGTTAACGCCCGAAGGTCAGCAGGGATTAATTACCTTAATTAATGACCCGTTACCCGCAGTAAAAAAAGCGGCCATTGAAGCCGCGCTGGAACTTAACTTAGTACCTTCGGCTGAACTTGGCGCTGTACTCAATAGCTCCAAAACTATAGCAGGTGATGATAAGGCCTCTGCAGAAAACCGTGCACTGGCCATACAAATATTAGGGTTAGACCCGAAAGGATTGCCTTTCTCCCTGCTGGGGCAGTTGCTGGGTACAGGTACGGCGGCAGAGGTACAGCTTGCCGCAGCAGATATGCTTTTGCGCAGTAGGGAGGAGCCTGCTACCCGCCTGTTGTTGAGCAACTGGGAGGCGTTAAGCCCGAGAGTGCACGAAAAAGCAGAAGCAGGCTTTTTGTCTAACAGGGAACGCCTGGCTGCTTTATTGAAGGAAATTGAGAATAATAAGATCAGCCCGGAACGCATCAGCAGGAACATGCAAAACCGGCTGACGAGGTATTCTGATACTGCCATCAGTGCAAAAGCCAGGGAACTGTTTAAAAATGTGGGGAGCAGGGAAAAAGTGATCCTGGAATATAATGAGTCCACCACGGTATCGGGTGACCGGGAGAAAGGGAAAGCGGTATTTCTAAAGACATGCAGCGTGTGCCATTCATTAGAGGGTGCAGGGGCAAATTTTGGTCCCGACCTGCATAGTGTAAGTCACCAGACAAAAATTAATTTGCTCACTATGATCCTGAACCCGAATAAGGATATAGCTGCGGGGTATGAAGGGTATATTATTGAAAAGACAGACGGAATGGCGCTGGCAGGTATTGTATCTAATGAAAATGATAACAGCCTGCTGCTGCGGATGCAGGGCGGAACAGAACAGACCATTGTAAAAAGCGATATCCGGTCCATGACGTCCATGCCGATCTCTTTAATGCCTGAAGGGCTGGAAGCCTCGATCAATAAAGAAGAAATGGCCGACCTGTTGGAATATATTAAGACCTTAAAGTAAATAAAAATGCAAAGACGCAAATTCATGAACAGGCTCCTTGCCGGCTCCGCTGCGCTGACTGCTGCACCGGCATCTGTTCTGGCTGCAACCGCTAAGGAAAGACTGTATGCAGTACCACCCTTCAAAATGAAATTTTCGCCCGACTTTGACATCTTTCCCAACCTGTCTGGTAAAGAGGTGGAAGACCAGATCAGATGGGGATACGACCAGGGTTTCCGAGCCTGGGAGAGTACATTTTTGAAGAAGAGACCGGTAGAGGAACAGGAACGCATCAGTAAACTGCTTGGGCAAAAGGGGATGGAATTTGGTCAGTTTGTAGGTACGTATACCTTCAAAGATGTCACTTTTGCGGGAAGGGACAGGGAATTGCGTGAGCAGGTACTGAGCGAGGTGCGCGCGTCGGTGGAGATTGCCAAACGGATGAATACAAAATTCATTCACAATGTGCTGGGCATGGCCGATCCGAAGCTTCCGCACGACTTTCAGATGGCCAACGCCATTGAATTACTGAAACGTATAGCCGAAATATATGAGCCGCATGGCATCACCATGGTCATGGAAAGCATGAACCATAAGATCAATCACCCCGGCATGTTTTTGCATACAATACCCCAGGCATACGCACTGGCAAAAGCCGTTGGAAGTCCCTGCATAAAAATACTTTTTGATTTTTACCACGTGCAGATCGAAGAAGGGAACCTGATCCCCACACTCGATTACGCCTGGGATGAAATTGCCTATATGCAGATCGGTGATACTCCCGGACGAAAAGAGCCCACTACCGGGGAGATCAATTTCGTGAATGTGCTTCAGCACATCTATGATAAAGGCTATAGAGGCTTTATGGGACTGGAGCATGGGATAAAACAACCAGGCAGGAATGGTGAGCTGTCTGCCTTAAAGGCGTACAGGTCCATTGATCCTAAATAATATTTTTATAATTCATTCACCTTACCCCAAAACTACGGGCAGTAATAATGAAGAAGATAATTGATTTTTTCCTGGCAGCAGCGATCTCTTTCTTTTTCACAGGCTGCGGCGAAGACAAAACAACTCTTATTAACGGGCTGAAAATAGATGAAGCCACACAAAAGAAGATCATTGCAGAGGCGCCGGTGCTGACGCCGCAGGAATCCATCCCGGCCATGAAAGTCGAAAATGGATTTGAAGTAAGGCTGGTTGCTTCAGAGCCGCTGATCTCTACACCCGTAGCGTTAAATTTTGATGACAAAGGACGTATCTGGGCGGTGGAAATGCAGGGATTTATGCCTGATACGGTTGGACGTGGTGAAAATATCCCGAACGGGAAGATCATTATTCTTGAGGATAAGGATGGTGATGGTATAATGGATGACCGGAAGGTGTTTTTAGATTCTTTGGTTTTACCGCGAGCCTTATGCCTGATAGAAAACGGATTGCTTGTTGCCGAACCACCCAATTTGTGGTATATAGAAATTAATAATGATCGTGCCGGAAAAAAAATACTGGTTGATTCTGCTTATGCACCTGGAGGGAATGCAGAACATCAGCCCAACGGATTGCTCCGGGGGATAGACAACTGGATATACAATGCCAAATCTGCCAAACGCTACCGGAAAAAGGGCGATCAATGGCTGACAGAACGAACCCATTTTCGCGGACAATGGGGTATCTCCCAGGACGACTTCGGGCGGCTGTATTACAACAATAACTCTCAAAACCTGTTAGGAGATTATTTTTTGCCCGCGCTGGGCGCCTGGAATGAAAGCCAGCGGAGCGTGGCCGGGTATAGCGTGGATATGGTTAAAGACAACAGGGTATATCCCATTCGCCCTACAACCGGCGTAAACAGGGGATACCGGGAAGGTGAGCTGGATAGCAGCTTGCGGCTTGTGAATTTTACGGCAGCCTGCGGACCATTAGTATACCGGGGAGGCTTGTTTGATAGTGCCTATCATGAAAACGTATTTGTTGCCGAGCCTTCTGCCAACCTGGTAAAAAGAAATGCCCTCAGGGAAAAAGGGTACAGCACAGAAGGGAAACAAGCTTATGCCGGCAGGGAGTTCCTCGCCAGCATTGACGAGCGCTTCAGACCTGTTAACCTCCATAATGGCCCCGATGGCGCCATATATGTGGTGGATATGTACAGGGGGATCATACAGCATCGTACTTATCTTACCAGTTATCTCAAAAAGGAAATTGAAAAAAGAGGACTTACAACTCCCCTCAACTGCGGACGTATATACAAAGTGGCGCCTGCAGGAAAAACGGTTAAGCCTGTTTTAATGCCGCATGAACCTTTAGCGCTCGTTAACCTGCTTAAAGATAAAAACGGATGGATAAGAGATAAAGCGCAACAAATGCTGGTAGACGGGAAAATGATATCGGTTCAACCGGAGCTGAGGAAATATTTAAAAGAATCCAGTGACCCGGTTAGGGTTGTTCATGCCATGTGGACTCTCGAAGGACTCGGCATCCTGCAGTATGAAGATATTGTTCCCCTATTCAGGCATCCCAACTGGAAAGTGCGCGCATCAGCATTGACTGCAGCCTCTTCTGTCATCAATGGCGATAATTACCGGCGGTTCGCTGCTGAGATAAGACAAATCATGGAGCGGCAGGATACGCTGACAGCTCCTTATATTTCGTTTCAACTGCATTGCATCGGCGCTTTTGATCAGCCGATGGCAGACACGTTGTGGATGGATATCGCCAAAAAATACCCGGATAACCGCTATGTTGCAGATGCACTGATCAGCACTATTGAAAAGAAAGAAAATATTTTTTACAAAAAGATCCGCTTCATTGAGCCTGATACCAACCTGGCTATTAACCGGCAGTTTGAAAAAACACTCGACGACATCAAAAAAAATGAGTCCGGCAAAAATATGGCGCAGCTCAATGCACAATATCCCAGGGCGGCGCAGGTGTACCGGGTTGTATGTAGATCCTGCCATGGCAGCGATGGCAATGGCATTGTTTCTCTTGCGCCTCCCTTAAACCAGTCTTCCTGGGTAACGGGCGATAAGCGGAAGCTGATCGCTATTGTGCTGTATGGCTTAATAGGCCCGGTAACGGTAAATAACAAAGTGTATAAAGCCCCGGAAGTAAGCGGTGAAATGCCGGGGTTGCTCAATAGTGATGAACTGAATGAAGACGATATTGCACAGACGTTGAGCTATATCCGCAGGAACTGGAATAACAATGCGTCTGGTGTTACCAAAGAAGATGTGCTGAAGGTCCGGCAGCGCTGGGGTAACCGGCAGCAACCTTTTACGGCGGAGGAGCTGAAGAAGTGAGACCCATCGATCGTCTCGGCACGTATCTCATGTGCCGGAGCAATCTTCACACAATTACAGTTGTTGTTATAATAGCTGAAATAGGCAACTTAAAAGCGGAGTATGTTGTACGAAAAAGCACTTTTAGATAGAGAGAAGTTATTTTAGGGGAGTTTCAGCAGATAATAAAAAAACAAAAACGTAATGGGCTTATGTAGAAAATGAATCCTTAATTTTAAAAAAAGCTACAATTATTATATGCAGGTTAAGGTTTTTTTTATATTATTTTTTTCAATGAGTGTATTACTTATTAGTTGTCATACTAATTCTAATAAAAATCCTTTTATATCTTTTGATACCTATAAAGTGGCGGATGGGTTTGAGTTACAGTTGGCTGCGGCAGAACCCTTGATAGAAGCTCCGGTGGCTATGGATTTTGATGGAGAGGGTAGAATGTGGGCGGTTGAGATGCGTGGCTTCATGCCAAACCTATCAGGGATAGGAGATACGATACCTAATGGAAGGATCAGTATTTTAGAAGATTGGGATGATGATGGCGTGGCCGACCATTCTAAAGTGTTTGTAGATAGCCTGGTACTGCCGAGAGCTATGTCACTCGTTTATGGTGGCCTTTTATATGCTGCTCCGCCCGATCTTTGGTTTGTAGAAATCAACAATGACAAACCTGGCAAAAGAATTCTGGTAGATTCGCTGTACGCTGTAGGCGGTAGTCCTGAAGCTCAGCCTAATGGGCTTATGATGGGGATAGACAATTGGATTTACAGCGCAAATTCTAACTTCAGGTACCAGCTGAGAGATGGCAAGTGGATCAAAGAGCCTACTTCATTTCGTGGTCAGTTTGGAATCAGCCAGGATAATTACGGAAGGCTTTACTATAATTATAATTCAGTACAGATAGCAGGAGATTATGTATTGCCCAATACCATCATTAACAATCCTTATCTAAAGCCCAAAGAAGCAATAAATAAAGTGCTTAGTAATGACCAAAGCGTTTATCCTTTACATCCTACTACTGTGAACAGAGGTTATGAAAAAGGGATATTGAATAAAGATAGCCTGCTGGTAGCTGTTACCGCATCTTGCGGCCCCGTAATTTACCGTGGCGATCAGTTCCCTGATGATTACCACCAAAACTATTTTGTGTGTGAACCACAGGCAAATCTTGTGAAGCGGGATATCCTTACATTTGGAGCTATCCAGACAACGGCAAAACCGGCGTGGAATGATAAAGAATTTATTGCATCCACGGATGAAGGTTTTCGTCCTGTAAATCTAAACAATGGCCCTGATGGCGCTATGTATGTGGTAGATATGCATCGTGGCATTATGGAGTACGGCGCATTTTCAACGCCTTATTACAATAATGGATTAACTGTTAAAAAGCTTGATACACTCTTACACAAAGGGCGTATATTAAGGGTAAAGTACAAGGACAAAAAGCTTGATAAGGTTCCGGATCTTAATAAAGCCTCTGAAGAAGCATTGGTTGTATTATTAAAAAGTAAGAATGGATGGGTGAGAGACAGGGCTCAGCAATTATTGATCTTTAAACAACAAAAATCAGTAGTTCCTGAATTGGAGAAACTGGCGCAGGACAATAGTAATCCCATAACTGCCATACATGCCTTGCATACACTGGACGGGCTTAATGCATTGTCTTTTGAGTTCACAAAAAAAATAGCAGCTTCACAAAATCCAATGTTGTCGGCGCACGCCCTGCTTCTTCTGCAAAAGAATAATACCAAAGACAATGTGAAGCCGATGGCAGCATTGGCAAATGATTTATTAAACAGGAAAGATAGTATTATTGACCTGTACCTGGCACTTTCATTAGGTCCATGGGCAGAAGTTTCCAATGAAGCTTTTTTTCCGGTACTTCTTAAATTATCTCAAACTTATCCGGGTACGGCTATTTACCATGAAGCGATAATTAACAGCCTGAGAGGATTAGAAGAGAAATTCCAGGTAATGGCTCAATCAAACAATCAGAAAAATGCTTATAAGCCATTGGATAGTTTATTAGCTGTAACTATTAAGAATAAGCAGGAAGGAAAAATGAATTCAATTTTTGTTACGTATACCGCTCCGGTTGATTCAAGAACAAACGGGCTTGCTATTTTTCGCAGTACTTGTGCAACCTGTCATGGAGTAGATGGGGAAGGTATAGAGAACCTTGCGCCGCCGTTGACAGGTTCCGAATATGTAGCAGGATCTCCGGAAAGATTAGCTATGATTATTTTAAATGGTCTGGAAGGCCCTGTGCATGTGAAAGGACAGCTATACAACTTTAATGGTAGCATGCCCAATTTTGGAAATAATTTTGGTGATAAAGACATATCCGATATCATTGAATATCTACAAAATTGTTTTGTATCCACTCCGGTAAAAAGTATCAGCGCTAAAGAAATAAACGGACTTAGAAATAAAAAGCAGGGAACGCTAACCGAAAAGGATTTATTGGATATGCCTGACAAGATAAAGGACAAATGAAAAAATTTCATTGTTTTTAGCCCTTTTCTTCCTGCAATGCTTCCCCACTTCTTCCATAGACAGAAATTATTTTAGGGGAGTTTATATTATAAATTTGCATCTTACTCATTTTTTGATAATTTCATTGTCTCAGCGTTAGCGACTGCTTGCTTTGGAACAGAATTCACTGCATAATGAGAAAGACCTGTTGCTCCGGGTAGCTGAAGGCGATGAAACCGCTTTCAGGGTGCTGTATGACTATTACCGTAAAAAGATATATGCGCTGGGTTTATTTCTCACCAGATCTGAAAGCCAGGCACAGGAGCTGGTACAGGATGTCTTTCTGAGAATATGGGAAAAGCGGGAGCAACTGCGAAAGGTTGATTATTTCAATTCGTGGCTCCGTACCATAGCCCGCAATACCGCTATTAATTATATACGTGCCGGGGCAATGGAAAAATTGGGGCTTAACCGCCTGCCAACGCAGGAAAGCAGCAATTGCTTTACAGAAAACGACGTTGCCGACAGGGAATACTCCCTGCTATTGCAGTCCGCCGTCAGGCAGCTTCCGCCACAGCAGCAAAAAGTATATATTCTTTACCGGCAGCAGGGATTGCGCCATGAAGCCATTGCCCAACAACTGGGTATATCGGTATTGACTTCCAAAAAATATATGAAGCTCGCTCTTCGCTCCATCAGGATATTCCTGGAGCACAGGATGGACGCCGCTGTATTGCTCGCTATTGCTATTTGTTTCCGCTGAATTATTTTTTTCCTGATGGCCCCCGGGCGTTTTCCCGTTTGTCTAAAGTATGCAGGCACAAAATGTACAAGCCTGCCTTATTCTGAAAATTTAAATTACTTAATGAAAGAGCAACGCCTCGAAGAGCTATTCCGGAAGCACCTGTACGAAGGCCTGACTGATGCGGAAGAAACAGAGCTGTTTCAGCTTTGGCTGGATCCTTTACTGGAAAGCAGGAAAGCTCAGATGCTTAACGACTTTTATGATGAGTTGCCCGGAGACAAGGATATGCCGGAGAGCGATGCTGATGCTATTTTTCAGCGGATAGTGCAAAAGCAGGCAGCGGAGCATCGCCTGCCCGCCAAAAGGGGATGGACTGTTTGGAGACGGTTGGCAGTTGCTGCCTCTGTTTTGCTGGTGATCGGGTTGGGCGGCTACTTTTTTTTATACAATAAGGGGCGCCAACCACGGGAAATTGTGAAGTCCGTTTTGCCTGCTGATATAGGGGCTCCGGGAATTAATCGGGCTATGATCACGCTTGCCAACGGGCAAAAGATCTATTTAGATAGTGCTGCCAATGGATCGCTGACTATTCAGGGAGCTGTGAAGCTGCTGAAGCTGGAGGATGGGAAGATCGCTTATAAAGCAACCGGCGCCCCGCAGGAAGCGGCGGGCTACAATACACTTTTCAATCCCCGTGGCAGCCGGGTAATTGATATGACACTGGCTGATGGCAGTCATGTATGGCTGAATGCCGGATCGTCGGTTACCTATCCTGTTGCTTTTACAGGAAATGAAAGAAGAGTTTCGGTAGAGGGTGAAGCTTATTTTGAGGTAGCGCACGATGCGTCGAAGCCTTTTATGGTGAGTAAAGGGAAAACGACTGTAAGGGTATTAGGGACGCGTTTTAATGTAAATGCTTACGATGATGAAGCGGATATCAGGATCACACTGCTGCAGGGCGCTGTTCAGGTAACGAATTATCAATTCACTGCAGCCATAAAGCCCGGCGAACAGGCGATAGTAAAAGCTGGTAATATAGACGTGAAAGGCAGTGTTGACCTGGAACAGGTGATGTCATGGAAAGAAGGATATTTCCGGATGAAGGGCACAGACCTGGCCTCCCTGATGCGCCAGGTAGCGAGGTGGTATGATGTGCAGGTGGAATATGAAAATGGAGTGCCGGCAGCCAGTTTTGGAGGTTTGATCAACCGGGACGTCAGTTTGCCGGATATGCTGAAAGCGCTTGAGCAGTACGGGATATATTCCAGGATTGATAATGGTAAGGTCATCGTTCAGTAAGTAATGGATAGCATGGAGCTGTATCAAACGTGAGACGTGAGATGTGAGAAGTGAAGTGCTTCTTTCACTTTTGTCTTTTCACTTTTCACGGTAAATAAACATAATCCGATTGATTTAACACCAGAATAAAAAGCCAGAAGTGTCACTACCACTCCTGGCCGGAAGTTCAGGCTAACTCAATAATAACAATCGTGTAAGACCGCTTATTTATTAACCAAACTCAGACAAAGTTATGCATTTTAAAGCTCTTTGTAATGCCGGGCATTTACTGACCCGGATACCAAAACAAACGCTGTTGACAATGAAATTAACAGTATTATTGATTGCTGCAAGCCTCTGTGCCAATGCCGAGGGACTTGCCCAGAAAGTAAACCTGTCGCTTAAAAATGCTTCGCTGGAGCAGGTGTTCAACCAGGTGAAGCTGCAAACGGGATTTTCATTTATATGGGATGAACCAGCATTGAAAGGAACCCACCCGGTTGACATCAATGTAAAGAATGCCTCCGTTCCCGAGGTAATGGATCTTTGTCTTAAAGACCAGTTCCTCGTTTACCAGATCGTCGGGAAAATAATCGTTATAAGGCAGGAGACGGAAATTGCACCGCCGGCAGAGAATATTATGAAGGCTATGCCGCCGCCTGTTGATATTACCGGCAGGGTCACAAATACAAAAAATGAACCACTGGAAGGCGTGAGTGTAACGGTTAAAGGTATGCAGACGGGCACCACTACCAATGCTGATGGCCGGTTTCAGTTATCTGTACCTTCTGCTAATAAGGTAGAGCTGATTTTTTCTTTTGTGGGATATATCACACAAACAATAAGAACAGGAAGCCAACAGGTGTTTAATATTGTAATGGAGGAAGCGGTTTCCGATTTGAGTGATGTGGTAGTAGTGGGATATGGAAAAGAGAAAAAAGTAAACCTTACGGGTGCAGTGTCATCCATTAGTAGTAAGGAACTGACAACGACTACCAACAGCAATATTACGAATATGCTTACCGGTAAGCTACCGGGCTTTCGCGCCATACAAAGAACGGCTGAGCCTGGTGACTATAATACCTCTTTTGATATCCGCGGACTGGGAAGCCCGCTTATAATAGTAGACGGTGTGCCCCGGGACGATTTCAACAGGCTTGACCCCAACGAAATTGAAAGCATTTCCATACTCAAGGACGCCTCAGCCGCTGTATATGGAGTAAGGGCTGCCAATGGCGTACTGCTGGTCACTACCAAAAGAGGCAAGACCGGAACCACAGAGCTGAGCTATAGTGGCACTTTTGGAGGAACATCGATAGACAAGCCTACCCCAATGAACGCCTATCAGTTTGCACTGCTTACCGACGAAGCTAATATAAACCAGGGTAGCACCCTTCCGCCGGTATATTCGCAGGAAACACTGGAAAAATATAAAGATGGGACATTGCCCACTACAGACTGGCAAAGCCTTGTGATGCGCAAATTGGCTCCGCAGACTCAGCAAACCCTTATAGCAACAGGTGGAAATGAAAAGGTCAAATACTTTACCTCTCTGGGATATTATAAAGAAGATGGTGTATGGAAGACGGGCGATCTCAATTACAAAAGATTCAACCTCCGTTCAAATATTACTGCGAATATTACCAAAAGCCTGCAGGCAGAAATCCTGCTCAGCGGAATGTGGGACCAGAAGATGGAGCCGGGGCAGGAAACATGGCTGATATTAAAATCTTTATGGACAACAAGACCTAACATTCCGGCATACGCCAATAACAATCCTGATTATTTAAATCAGGTGGAAGGTGATGTATCCAATCCCCTGGCGGCAACCAATGCGTCAATATCCGGGTATAAGAAAAAAGCCATCAAATCTTTCAAAGGAAACTTTGGATTGACTTACGAAGTTCCCTTTATCGAGGGGCTAACTGCAAAACTCATGTATGGCTATGACTTGAAATACCTGTTCCAGAAGACCTGGCAAAAGCAATACCTGCTCTACAATTACAACAGTGCAGACGATATATATGAGCCTGTTACGATGAATTCACCGGGAAATCTTTCGGAGTTGTACGACGAAATATCGCTTTCCAACGTACAGGTATCGTTGAATTATAGCAGGACCTTCGGCGGAAAACATAATTTTAAATTGCTGGGGCTTTTTGAACAGTCACAATATAACCTCGAAAATCTTAGTGGCAGCAGGATGTTTTCGCTGAGTGTACTTGATCAATTATATGCAGGTAACTCGGCTGGCCAGCAGATAGGCTCTTCTCCTTCATCCCCCACTTTCACCGTGAATGGCACACCGGTCAATAAGATCGCAAATCAGGGCTATGTGGGCAGGTTGAACTACGACTATCGTGGCAAATACCTGGTGGAAGGCAGTTTCCGCTACGATGGTTCATCAAAGTTTGCCCCGGGGCATCGCTGGGGATTCTTCCCGGCTATTTCCGCAGGATGGAGGATCTCTGAAGAACCGTTTATAAAAGATAATATCCCACAGATCACCAATTTGAAACTCAGGGTATCGCAAGGCAAGCTGGGTGACGACGCTGCCAGTACGTTCCAGTTCCTCTCGGGTTATATCTACCCTGCTCCGAACGACCGCAATGGCAATGGCGATCTTTTGTACTATGTTTTCGACAATATCCCAATGACGCTGCTGTCGCCGCCGGGTATCGCCAATCCCAATATCACCTGGTTTACTTCTTCTACCTCCAATATCGGTATGGATGGAAGCCTGTGGATGGGAAAGCTTGGTTTTTCGGTTGACTTTTTTCAGCGCAAGAGAAAAGGCCTGCTGGCTAATCGCCTGTTAAGCCTTCCGGGCACTGTGGGCGCTTATTTACCGCAGGAAAACCTGAACAGCGATCTGACAAGGGGTATCGAAGTGTCATTGAGCCATTCCAATAACATTGGCAAGTTACGCTATAACATTTCCGGGAATATCTCCTTTACCCGCACCAAGAATATATACCTTGAGCAGGCGGACTATTCTTCACAATACGATAACTGGAGGAACAACCAGGCCAATCGCTGGAACGATGTGTTCTGGGGATTCGGTGTATTGGGGCAATTTACTTCGCAGGAACAAATTGATAAAGCGCCTCTGCAGGATCAGGTAGGAAACACTACTTTGTCGCCGGGTGATCTTATTTATGAAGACTATAATAAGGATGGCCGAATTGACGATAATGATATCCATCCGCTTGCACGCAATAACCAGATCCCGGGAGTCAATTTTGGCACCACCATCAGCTTGTCATGGAAGGCATTTGATCTGAATATGCTGTTTCAGGGCATATCTCAATATTGGGTTGAGTACACAGAATCCTGGACAAATCCTTTACCATTTGGCCGCAACGGACTGGATATATTTATGGACAGGTGGCACAAGGAAGACATTTTTGATAAAACCAGCGCATGGGTTCCGGGAAAATACCCTTCTACTTTATCGAAAGCCTATAATGGCAGACCTTCCCTGTTTTGGAGATACAATGCCAGCTATGTTCGCTTAAAGAGCCTTGAAGTCGGCTACAGCCTGCCCGGACAAATGCTGAGAAAAGCCGGCATTAAAAGAGTACGGGTATACGTGAACGCATTTAATCCGTTAACGTGGTCCAAGCTGAAATTTGTTGACCCTGAGCATTCGCCCGGAGAGGATGGCAAGGAATACCCGATCGTTAAAAATTATAACATCGGGGTAAATGTTACTTTCTAACCTGTTGTGAGCGTATAACCGTAGTATTTAACCAGACATTTAAAAGACAAATTTATTCAGATGAAACGAATTCACATATATATGCCGGTGCTGGTACTGACTCTGGCGTTGCCGTTGTCATTCACATCCTGCAAAAAAGTGCTGGATGTTCAGCCGGAAAATATCCTGCAGGATGAAACAGTATTTTCCGACGAAAGTGCTGTAAATATCTACCTGGCCACCCTGTATTATGATCTGCCGATTGAAGATTTCACCTACATTGTTCAGAACGGATTTGACAAATCGGGCACCTGCTTTCTTGAGCAACTGGATGGAGAAGCTATCCTTAATATTGCCGACGATAAAAACTCTATCGGAGACGGTACCTGGGTATCCTGGTGGAACTATACCGTAGTAAGGAATGTCAATCACTTTATGGATCAGATTGAAAAGTCCTCCTTTTCCGAACAGCAGAAAAATGAATGGATGGGAGAGGCAAAATACATCCGGGCGCACTACTACTTCGGAATGGTCAAACGCTATGGTGGCATTCCTATCGTAAAGGAGGTGCAAAATTATACCGGCGACAACCTGGAAGAATTGCAGATCCCCCGTAATACCGAGAAGGAAGTGTATGACTTTATTGCTTCCGATCTTGATGAGGCAATTAGCCTGCTGCCGGAAACAAGCATTAAAGAAAAGGTGAACAAATACACGGCCTATGCGCTCAAATCGCGGGCTATGCTATTTGCGGGCTCCATCGCAAGATACGGCAATGTTAATCTGAATGGAGTGGTAGGTATCCCTGCTGCCGACGCCGATCACTACTTCCAGCTTTCCTATGATGCAGCAAAGGCAATTATTGACAGCCATAAATACAGCTTATATAATAAAGAAGCCGATAAGGAATTAAACTTTACAAATTTGTTCCTGGATCCCGATAATCCGGAGCTCATTTTTGTAAAAAGCTATCATTTTCCCGAAAAGGGACATTCCTGGGACTACCGTAATCTTCCTTTCGGACAAAGATCACCCGAAGGATCGGGCGGTCGCATCAATCCTACCCTGGAATTGGTAGAAACGTATGATTACAAGGATGGTTCGCAGGGGAAATTAAAATTGACCGATGGCTCGGGTAATCCGATCAAATACGCCAATCCCCTGGATCTGTTCAGGGACAAAGATCCACGCCTGGGTGCTTCCATTATCGTGCCTTTCGCCGATTGGCGTGGAACTGCGGTTGATGTCAGGGCAGGCATCATAGATGGTGCAAACACTGTTACCTCCGGCAGCTTCGACGACGAATATAAAGGGATGAAAGTGATAGGAAGCAGCGGCATCGGGGGGAGCAACGAAGTTTCCCAGACGGGGTTTTATGTACGTAAGTATATGAACCCATCCTACGATCCGGCCACCATCGATACCTGGACCTCGTCTACCCAATATATTGAATTCCGTCTGGGCGAGATCCTGCTGAATTATGCCGAAGCGGCTTTTGAATTGGGGGAGAATCCCGATGCCGCATGGGCGCTGAACCAGTTGCGCAGCCGCGCCGGGGTAGCTTCGCTTTCGGATGGGGATATCACGGCTGGTAAGGTCCGTAACGAGAGAACAGTGGAGATGGCCTTTGAAAGGCAGCATTACTGGGATATCCGCCGCTGGCGTATTGCGGACGGGTTGATGAATAACACGCAGTTTACGGCACTAATGCCTTACTATGATATGCAGGCTAACGCCTATATTTTCAAAATAGCTAAAGTTGGTTATGCCAGAACATTTTTGCCACAGCTCTATTATGAAAGAATAGATCCGGCTGAAATAGCCAAAGATTCAAAGCTGATCCAAAATCCTAATTATTAATTTCAAATAGCAGCACAATGAAAATAGTTTCTATATACAGTTTGCTTTTTGTGTTTTTTCTTTCGGCCTGTTCTAAAATAGATAACTATAGCGGCCCCAATGCAGCTATTAAAGGCAGTGTCATTGATAATCTGACTAACAAGCCAATACAGACCGAAGCACCCAATGGTTTTTTTATCAGGATTGAGGAAAATCACAGTAATGCTACTCCTAGGAATTTTAGCGGAAAGGCGGATGGCACTTTTCAGAATACGGCAGTTTTTGCCGGATCGTATAAAGTGTTACCAATAAATGGGGCCTTTTTTACACCCGATACAGCTATTGTTAATGTCTCCGGGGTGACCACAGTGGATTTTACAGTTACTCCTTTTCTGAGGGTTGATGCAACGGCGACGACGGTGTCGGGAGGAGTAGTGTTAAAATATAAAATTTCCAGATCTGCAGCATCGGGTAAGATCATGGAACGTAAGGCTGTAGCATTCCAGTCGGACAAGGTGAGCAGCACCGTATTTAATGCACAGGTGACCACTAATCTTTCTGCCATTCCCGACGAGGATATACTTGACACGGAATTTACAGATACTATTACCGGTCTCGAATCTGGTAAGACCTATTATGTACGGGTAGCTGCTAAAACCAATAACAGCAATAATAAATATAACTACAGTGAGATAATACAGATCACTGTGCCTTAACGTTGCGGGTTATACCGGTTTACAGATTTTTGTGCTGCTCGCCTCATTTGTATCGCTTGTGTACAGCTATTTTAACTGGATACTCCTAACTGGATCGGTATTCAGGGTGTTCTCTTTTCACAAAATAGCTACTTTTGAGGGGGTAACGTAAGCCTGTTGTCATGCGATCGCCTGGCAGCAAAAAATAACGTTTTGGCCGGCAATAAGTTGATGAAACTCTGCATATATGAAGCGTCAAAAAATCATTTTCCTTAACCTGTATATTTTGTCTGTTTTTTGCTTTCCGGCCACGACTGTTTTTGCCCAGGAAGCTGCTTTGATGCCAAATATTGTGATCATTCTGGCTGATGATATGGGTTATGGAGATGTGTCGGGTCTGAATATACATGCCCGCACTCATACTCCCAACATTGATCAAATGATAAAAAAGGGCGTAAATTTTACGGATGCCCATTCAGGAGGGGCGGTATGTACACCATCCAGATATGGTTTGATTACAGGGCGATATTATTTTCGTGCAGAAAAAAAGTTTGACTACCTGGGGTATTTAAAACCCCTGATAGACCGCAACCGCGAAACCATTGGTTCGCTTATGCAGAAAGCAGGATACGAGACGGCCTGTGTTGGTAAATGGCATTTGGGATTGGATTGGGGACTGAAGAGTCCTGACAAGCCTCAAATACCATTAGGCGATGATAAACGATCAACCAATACAGATTTTACTAAAAGCGTGACTGGCGGGCCAAACGCTTTAGGATTTGATTATAGTTATATTTTGCCAGCCTCGCTTGACATGCCCCCGTATGTATTTATTGAGAATAACAGGGTCATAGACCCTGATATAATATTTACGGCTGATGCCTATCCGCGCACATTACAGTCCACTAAACCGGTGTGGGACAGAAAATATACCAATGCCGATGACATTTATTGGGAACGCGGTATCTGGTGGCGAAATGGAGAAATGTCGAGATCTTTTAAAATGGAAGGATGCTTTGACACAATTGTGGCAAAAGGATTGTCTTTTATCGCTGCACATGTTACCAGAGAACCGAAGCAGCCATTTATGCTCTATCTTTCCTTAACCGGACCACATACACCGTGGCTGGCGGATAAAGTGTTCGTGGGAACGTCTCCTTTAGGCAGCTATGGTGATTTTATTTTAGAAGTGGATGATGCAGTACAACAGGTGAATGCAATGCTTCAACGCCTGGACATCTCGGACAACACCATGGTGGTATTTGCCAGTGATAATGGGGCCGGATGGGCTGAAGATGATATACAGGTCTATAATCATAAATGTAACGCCGGAAGACGAGGGCAAAAGGGGGATATTTATGATGGCGGACATCATGTTCCATTGATTATCACCTGGCCGTCAAAGATTAAGAAGCCTTTTACGGTTAAGAGTACCATGAGCTTAGTTGATCTCATGGCTACTTTTGCCGAAATGACTTCCCAGGCGATAAGTGATTCCAGCGCAGAAGACAGTTTCAGCTTTCTTAGAACGTTACTTCACCCATCTGCCCCTTTAAAGCGCAAAGACATTATCTATGAATCGTCCATGGGCAGGCTGGCTATAAAAGCGGGTGACTGGAAATACATTGACTGCCTGGGTTCCGGAGGCTTTACGGATCCAGCAACTTTAGAAAGTGTGAAGGGGGGACCAGCAGCGCAACTGTATAATCTTAAGTCTGACCCTTTAGAGAGCCAAAATCTTTTTGAGCAGTACCCCGAAAAGGCGAATTTTTTGAAAGATTTGCTCAATGAATATGTAAAACAGGGGCACAGCCGGTAGATTTAAACACACATGGAAGCTCTTTCCATTCACAAAGAATGGTTGCTGAACAGCAGGAGTTTAAAAAAAGCTCTCCAACCGTTTGGCAACCCTGTGATGCTTATCATTGTTCATCTATCCCTTTGATCGGCGGTAATACAAATCTCACGCAAAAAAAGGTGGCTTATTCGGATACTGGTAACAGTGCGATTAATCTCTGCGCCTGAATGTTTTCGGGTACAGCTTGTAACCTGTAACTTGCAACAAGCCAAACAAGATCATAATGAAATATAAAAGCATTAATCACCTCCTGTTATCTTTATTTGTACTAATGAATTATACCGTCTCAGCCCAATCCGTCAGAACGGCTGCCTATACTGTAGATATCTGTATTTATGGCGCCAGTTCCGCCGGGGTAGTCGCTGCCTATGCTGCAGCAAAATGTGGTAACAGTGTTATACTTATTGAGCCAGGCAAAATGATAGGTGGACTGACTACAGGCGGGCTTGGAAAAACTGATGCAGGTATAAAGGAAGCCATCACAGGGTTATCATTACGCTTTTACCAACAGGTAGCCCAAAAATACGGGCTCAGCTCAGGAGAGCAATGGACGTTCGAACCACGTATAGCACAGGAAGTGATGCAGGACTATATCCGTGAAGGAAAAGTAACATTGCTGATGGAAACACAACTGTCGAAAGTTAAAAAGGAAGGTACCGTTATCCGTTCGGTTAAGCTTAAGGATGCACGCGACGGAAGTGCTGTCAGCATTACTGCAAAACAATTTCTTGACTGCACCTATGAAGGTGACCTGATGGCTATGTCAGGCGTTTCCTATTTTGTAGGACGTGAAGATAACAGCGTATACAATGAAACGCTTAACGGATTTCAACTGCCGGAATATCATAAGCAATCCGGTTATCACCAGTTTCCCGACGGAGTAAGCCCTTATAAAATTCCCGGGGATCCTTCCAGCGGCCTGGTATGGGGCATAACCAAACATAAGACTGAACCTGCCGGCACAGGCGATAAAAAAGTACAGGCTTATAACTTTAGGATATGCCTTACCGATAGTGCTGAAAACAGGATACCCATAACCCGCCCGGATGATTATGATTCCGCCAGGTATGAGTTAATGGCGCGCCTTTTTGAAGCGCAGCCGAATATGAGAGGGATCAATCATTATTTTATCTGGAGCCTCATGCCGAACCGCAAAACGGATATCAATAACCGCGGCGGTTTTTCCACGGACATGATGGCAATGAATTATGACTGGCCGGAAGCTGGCTATAAGAAAAGAGAAAAAATGCTTAAGGAAGCGCTTTCTTATACCAAAGGGCTGTTATACTTCATGACTACAGATAAAAGAGTGCCTGATACACTACAGGCATTCATAAAGCAATGGGGATATCCCAAAGATGAGTATGAGCAGTTTGATCATTTCACCCCGCAGCTCTACGTAAGAGAAGGTCGTCGGATGATAGGATCGTACGTAATGACAGAGCATAACTGCCGCGGCGAAGCAAAAGTAGATGACGGGATAGGCTTTGCTTCTTATGGCATGGACAGTCACAACTGCGACAGGATAGTAGTGAATGGCATGGTGAAGAATGAAGGAAATGTGGAAGTGAGGGTAGAACATCCTTATGCGGTTTCTTATCGCTCTGTTACTCCCCAACAGAAAGAGTGTACCAACCTGCTGGTGCCGGTTTGTCTTTCTTCAAGCCATATAGCGTATGGGTCCATACGCATGGAACCTGTTTTTATGGTATTGGGTCAATCTGCTGCCATGGCGGCCTCTCTGGCTATCGCAAAAGATATTCCTGTCCAAAACGTGAATGCGGCAGAGTTGCAGCGGTGGCTTCATGATGATCCTTACTTAGAAAAAGGAAGCATTAACCATTAACCTTTCCTGTAAATCAATTTTAAAATTCAGCAGAACATGAAAAGAAGAAGCTTTATAAAATCGCTCACCGTCGGCAGCGGCGTGGCTGTGTCCGCAGGAGTTCCTGCGCTGGCATTTACATCGCCGGGCAATAAAAAAAATTACAATGCTGATATTGTCATTTACGGAGGCACAGCGGCAGCCGTTACCGCGGCAGTGCAGGCAAAGAGAATGGGAAAATCGGTAATTATAGTTTCACCTGATAAGCACCTCGGCGGGATGACATCGGGAGGGCTGGGGTTTACTGACACCGGCAATAAAACAGTGATCGGAGGATTAGCCAGGGAGTTTTACCATCGCATCTACCTGCATTACGATCGTCAGGAATCCTGGAAGTGGCAGAGGAAGGATGCTTACGGGAATAAAGGACAGGGCACACCGGCTGTAGACGGTGAGAACAGGACTATGTGGATCTTTGAGCCGCATGCAGCGGAAAAAGTGTTTGAAGATTTTGTGAAGGAGAATAATATACAGGTATTACGCAATGAATGGCTGGATCGTCAAAAAGGAGTAGAGATGAAGAACAGCAGGATCACTTCTTTTAAAACGTTAAGCGGGAATGTTTATGCCGGGAAGATGTTCATTGATGCCACGTATGAAGGCGACCTGATGGCAGCAGCTAAAGTAAAATATGTTGTAGGGCGTGAAGCTGCCAGTGAGTATAATGAGAAATGGGGAGGAGTGATCACCGGGGTATTTCATCACGGGCATCATTTTAAGAAGAATATTGATCCATACAAAATACCCGGCAACCCTTCGAGCGGATTATTACCCCGCATTTCATCGAATCCCCCCGGAATTAATGGCGCAGGTGATAAAAAAGTACAGGCTTATTGCTATCGCATGTGCTTATCAAAGCATTCTGAAAACAAAGTGCCATACTCAAAGCCTGTAGGCTATGACCCCTACCAGTATGAATTATTAGTGCGGGTATTTAACGCAGGATGGGATGAGCTTTTTCAAAAGTTTGACCCGATACCTAACCTGAAAACAGATACCAATAACCACGGCCCATTCAGCACCGACAATATAGGGATGAACTATGCATACCCGGATGCATCTTACCGTTTGCGGCAACAAATTATTGAAGAACATAAAACCTACCAGAAAGGGCTGATGTATTTTATAGCCACTGACCCGCGTATACCCCGCGAAGTGCAGGATGAATTTAATATATGGGGTCTTGCAAAAGATGAGTTTACGGATAATGATAACTGGCCTCACCAGTTATATGTAAGGGAGGCCCGCAGGATGGTAGGGCACTCGGTAATGACAGAGCATGAAATTTTGGGAACTAACGCAGTTACGGATTCCATCGGAATGGGCTCGTATACATTAGACTCTCACAATATTCAGCGATATGTCACGCCGGAAGGTTATGTGCAAAATGAAGGTGACTTTGGTGTGCATGTTTCCAAACCGTACAGCATATCTTACAGGTCTGTTCTTCCAAAAGAAAATGAATGTGAGAATCTGCTGGTGCCGGTTTGCCTGTCAAGCTCGCATGTTGCTTACGGTTCTATCCGTATGGAACCTGTATTTATGATCCTTGCAGAATCGGCAGCCACTGCTGCAGCCACTGCTATAGATAACCGCGTAAGTGTGCAGAAAGTAAATTATGACGAGCTGAAAAAACAGTTGTTAAAGCAGGATCAGCGGCTTGAATGATATGAAATGCGTTGTTGATTGAGGTATAATCAGCCTGATCACTTTTATATTATCTTTGGTTTATGAAAAACACCCGCAAAAACACCGCACCGCTTATTGGCCGTTTTATTGATCCGCTCACCGATTTCGGTTTCAAAAGGATCTTTGGATCTGAGCCTAATAAAGACTTACTGATTGCCTTCCTGAATGAATTATTTAAAGGACGCAAGGTAATAAAAGACCTGGTATATAACCCGCAGGAAAATAATGGTCCGGTTCAGCATTACCGCAAAACCATTTTTGACCTTATCTGCACAGGGAAAGACGGAGAAATTTTTATTATTGAGGTACAGAGAGCCGATCAGAAGTTCTTTACCGACAGGGCTGTTTTTTACACTGCGAGCAAATTATACGAGCAGGGACCAAAAGGTAAAAAGAACTGGGATTTTGAGTTAAAAGAAGTGTATCTGATCGCTGTAATGGATTTTAACTTTGAGAATGTTCAGCCTGGAAAATACCTGCACCGGGTGCGACTGGCAGAGGAAGAAACCGGTCAAACTTTTTACAACAAACTGGGATTTATTTTTTTAGAGTTGCCTAATTTTAACATAGAAGAAAAAGACATAAAGACTGACCTTGAACGATGGATGTACGTGCTGCGCAACATGGCAAAAATGGAAAAAATTCCTGTAATTTTACACAAGAAGATATTTCAGAAATTGTTTGATATAGCTGAAGTAGCTAACTTAAAAAAAACGGAATATATGCTATACGAAAAAGCCCTTTTAGATAAATGGACTGATTATGCGGTAAGGGAGACCGCGAAAGAAAAAATCAAGACCGCGAAAGAAGAGGCAAAGACCGCGAAAGAAGAGACAAAGATTGCGAAAGAAGAGGCAAAGACTGCAAAAGAAGAGGCAAAGATTGCGAAAGAAGAGGTAAAAATTGCGGCAGAAAAAGCAAAGATTTCGGAAAAAAAAGGTATGGAGAAGGGAGTAGAACAAAAAAGTCATGAAGTAGTGAAAAAACTTATCAGCAGACCTGGATTTACAGATGCCCAGATATCAGATATAGCCGGAGTATCCGTAGATTATGTAAAAAAATTGCGTCTCTCATTAAAAAAGAAAAAATAAGGTTCCAACACAGTATATGAAAAACTGTTAGTATTCAGCTACAGATATTGTTGGTTAAAGTTGTTTCTTATCAATTGTGAAAAGAAGAAATTTTATCAGGTCATTAAGTATAAGCAGTAGCGCTATTATTGCTTCACCTTCTTTCAGTGCGCCACTTATTGCCAGTAACCTCAATAAAAATGAAGCGACTAATGAAAAGATAGCCGATATAATGATAGCCGGTGGCGGTATGGGTGGCTGTGCTGCTGCTATTGCGGCTTTACGCAATGGTTTGCATGTGATCATGACTGAGGAAACAGACTGGATAGGAGGTCAGCTTACCCAGCAGGGAGTGAGTTGCCCCGATGAACATCCCTGGATTGAATCTTTTGGAGCAACGAGATCGTACCTCGATTTACGGATAGCTATCCGGGAATATTATATCCGTAATTACCCGCTTACAGATACTGCTAAAGCAGCTAAAAACCTTAACCCGGGTTCCGGCGCCGTTTCAAGATTATGTCACGAGCCGCGGGTAGCAGTAGCCGTATTGTATAATATGCTCTCGTCTTACCTGGGTGCCGGCAAACTGACCCTGCTATTACAGCATAAGATAATAAGCGCCGATACCAGTGGCGATAAAGTAAAGGCACTGAAAGCGCGCTGCCTGCAAACAGGAAATGAAATTGTGCTCAGCGCTCCCTACTTTATTGATGCCACCGAGCTCGGTGATCTGTTACCACTGACGCAAACAGAGTATGTGACCGGAGCAGAATCCCGGAGGGATACGCATGAGCTGCATGCATCCGAAAAAGCAGATCCAAGCAATAACCAGGCCTTTACCTGTTGTTTTGCCATGGATTATTTACCGGGTGAAAATCATATTATTGATAGGCCAAAAGATTATGAATTCTGGCAGAAGCTTATACCGGCTATGGCGCCTGCATGGCCAGGGAAACTATTATCATTGTATTATTCCAGCCCTTCCACACTGCAACCCAAAGCACTGGGGTTTGACCCAACGGGGAAGCCTACTGATAAAGCACTTAATTTATGGAACTATCGCAGGATCATTGATAAGAATAATTTTGACGCAGGATTCTACAGAGGGGATATCACTATTGTAAACTGGCCGCAGAATGACTATTTCCTTCATAATATTATTGATGCGAACGAAAGCGATTTTAATCGTTTTGTGGAACAGGGTAAACAATTAAGCCTGTCTCTTTTTTACTGGTTGCAAACCGAAGCGCCCCGCGCCGACGGTGGACAGGGATGGCCCGGGCTCCGTTTAAGACCTGATGTGCTGGGTACCACAGATGGTTTGGCGAAATATCCCTATATACGTGAGTCCCGGCGCATTAATCCTGTATTTAGGGTGCTTGAAGAACATGTAGGCAAAGAAAACAGGGAACTTGTTGCGGGAAGCAAGAACGGCACTAAAGCTGCAGACTTTTTTGATAGTGTGGGAACAGGGTATTATCATATTGATCTTCATCCCGGCACCGGCGGCAACAACTATATTGATTTTGGTTCCCTGCCTTTCCAGATACCATTAGGTGCACTTTTACCGCAACGTGTGCAAAACCTGATACCGGCAAATAAAAATATCGGTACTACTCATATTACCAACGGTTGCTATCGGCTACATCCTGTAGAATGGAACATTGGAGAATCTGCCGGAATGCTTATCGCTTATTCACTCACAAAAAAAATGCAACCGCACGCCGTAAGGGCAAACAGGAAAACATTAGAGGATTTTCAGCAATTTATCCGTTCGCAGGGGATAGCCACGCAGTGGCCGGAAGAAATATACAGGGGATAAGGCTGGCAGCTATGAGCTATCAGCCTTCAGCTTTCTGTTTTGCTCCTTTGCGTGACACACGATTTCTCGCAGCGATAGCAGCGGTGCAGAGATCGCTACGGTATTTCTTTGCGCCGTTGCTCCTCTGCGCGCTTTGCGTGAAAAATTCTTCCCGCTATCCCTTCAGCTTCAATTCCGTTGCTTTCGCCTGGGCTTTCAGTCCCAACTCTGCTGCCAGAAAAACTTCTTCCTGCTTAATAGCCGTTTCGGTACGGTTTAGGATATCATTTACAAACCGCTCACTGAACAGCAACGGCTCTTTGCTGCAGTCAATATACAGGTTCTCTTTCTGGTTCACCAGGAAAAGATGATCTCCGCCCTGCCGCCCGGAGAGATCAACTGTTTTGCGCAATTCAATATATCCCTCAGTGCCCAGAATCGTCTGCCGGCCATCGCCAAATGATTTTAACCCATCAGGTGAAAACCAATCCACGCGTATGTATCCTGTGCCCTTATCTCCCTTAAGCATTACATCTCCGAAATCTTCGAAGGCGGGATACTGCGGATGATTCAGGTTACCCACCTGGGCGGCTATAATTTCAACTTCTGTAGACCCGGTAAAATAAATGAACTGATCAAACTGATGGGAGGCAAGATCTGTAATAACACCGCCAAAATATTTTTTATCAAAAAACCATGCCGGCCGGCTCTGCGGGTTAATACGGTGCGGTCCAAGGCCGATGGTCTGGATCACCTTTCCGATCGCTCCCGCTTTGATCAGCGCCCCTGCTTTTGGAATAGTGCTGCTCTCCAGCCGCTCGATGAAAATGGTATAGGAACGACGGGTTTCTTTCTGCACGCGTCGTACCTCGGCCAACTGTTCCAAAGTTGTGATGCCGGGTTTATCTACCAGGAAGTCCTTGCCATGCTGCATTACTTCTATGCCCAATGGCGCCCTGTCTGCCGGTATACCGGAGCTCAGCACCAGTTGTATGGAATGGTCTTCAAGTATTTCCTTATACGTGCGGGCCGGTTTTGCCTGGGGGTACTTTTTTGAAAATGCCACGACCAGTTCAGGCTCTTTTGCGTAAACGGATACCAATTCACCTCCTCCTTTTATTACGGACTCTATCATACCATAGATATGCGGATGATTAATACTGATAACGGAAAACCTGATCCTCGGCGGTTTACGGGTATAAGCCCAGGTATTGTTAGTTAAGGAAGATAGCAGGGTAATGCCTGCAACCGCTTTTGATCCGTCTGCAATAAATCGTCTTCTGTTGAATAATTGTCCTTTCATTACGCTGTTTTAAAAATTATTAATCAATGCCGAATTTACTTTAAAATAATAGACCTCCGGTGAGAATTGCCCTGATCATTTGTTAACAGGCATGATTGATTGTTTTGAACCACAAAGACACGACGCACGAAGTTTCACAAAGGAGTTTATCCTCTATCGTCTATCGTTTGTCACTGTTTTCTAAATCTCCGTTGCCATTGCCGGATCGCTTGTGCTATGCTTACCTGTTTCCAGCCTCCCTGCAAACCGGTGAGAGAACCCGCTACCGGCAGTAACTGTAAAGTCGTACCAGTGCGCGCTTGCCTCCAGTTGGTATTTATATTTTTCCGTTTTTCCTGCCTGGATAATTAATTGCCCGGATGGCGCATATCCATACGCGTTAGATACAATACCCGCTTCAACAGGGTTCATGGTACTATTGTGAATGATGATGGTCAGGCGCCCTTTTTTATGATGATATTCCAGGGTGATCAAAGGCTCCTCTGCATTGATGTTGCCACTGAATTTTTGAAAATACCCATTAGGCCCATATACTTCCAGGTTGTAAGCGCCATCCGCAGTTACCTCCCATTCATCAGAAAGCGATCTGCCTGCTTCCACGGTATAGCGCCGCGGTATTGCCTCAAGGCGATGCATATTGTACACATGGTATACGGCGCCTTTGCTGCCTTCATTGTTGAACAGCAGTTGCACCCGCCGTTGATCTTTCAGGTATTGCATGCTGCAATGCAGTTGGTAAGGGAGCGCTCTTGAAAAGCGCATTCCCTTTTCCTGGTATAGCAGAGAAGGCTCTTCGGGCGCTACTGCTTTGGGCAGTTTTTTTGACAGCGCTTCCTTCACTGCATATTGTGAAGTATCAGGCATATCAGGAAACACGGGGTCATTGGGTGTTTCAAAATCAAATGCGGCAGTGAGATCGCTGCTTATGGCACGATGCCAGGGAGAGATTGCCGGAACAACAACGCCAAAACGTTTTTCAATGAACTGCGCAACGGAAGTATGATCTGCGACCTCGGAATGCACCCATCCTCCTTTACTCCACGGGGAAATGATATACATGGGCACACGCGGGCCTAATCCCCAGGGACGTATATTACCGGATATGGTGTCCCTGGGATCCTGGTATATCCGGTGCTCTTTCGGGTTGGAAGGGCTCGGGAACTTTTCCATGCCTTTGTCGTTGTGAAAATACATTCCCGCTACATCAATCGTTGATTTACCTGCAAGCGTATTATCAATATTGTATGACGGTACTGCCGGCGCAGGGGCGTGATCAAATAAACCATCGTTTTCGTCAAACGTAAGGAAGAACACGGTTTTAGCCCATACTTCCGGGTTGGATGTGATAGCCGTTAATACTTTATGTGTAAAATCCGAAGCACGGTAAGGACTCGATGGCGCCCCGGGGTGCTCAGAATCATCCTGGGATGGAAGCACCCAGCTTACCTGCGGTAGCGTTTTATTCTTCACATCATTGGTAAGGTCATCCAGCGACCAGTGTCTCATACCATTTTCATAGACAGGCGAGCCCGGCTTTGCATTTCTGAAGCTGTCAAATGCGAGACAACCATGCATTGCTCCTGTCCAGTTGTTGTTAGGGTCCTGGTAGATGCGCCAACTGATACCTGCCTCCTGCAGTACATCGGGTATAGTGGGCCATTTGAATCCGTTCAATTTATAGGTATAACCGGGTTCCGGCATAGCGCCTGTGATCCAGCACCTGTCGTTCACCGGTTCCGAATCTGTATCCCTGCAGTTAATGCCTGCCGCTCTTTTTCCGGGATCAAAATTTGAACCGGAAAAAAACACGATACGGTTGGGATCAGTGCCTGTGGCGACAGAACAATGATAGGCATCACATATTGTAAATGATTCGGCAAGCGCATACTGGAATGGGATTTCTTCACGCGTATAATAAGCCATGGAATATGGCGTCTTGAACATAGGCCAGAAACCATATTTCCCCTGGTTCCAGGCTGCCTGTGTATCCGGGAAATTATGCGGCGTACCGGTAACGAGCGCCGCATTACTTTTTTTCCCGTCCGCACGATAAGGGGGAATGATCCTTTTCCCGTCGGATTGGTGAAAAGCTCTTTTCCCGCTTTCAAGCGGTATAGGAAACCGGTCTCCAAACCCCCTTACTCCTTTCATGGCGCCGAAGTAGTGATCAAAAGAGCGGTTTTCCTGCATGAGGATGACTATATGCTGCACATCCTTAATAGAACGGTTGCGGTTATACGCCTGCACGGCAAGCGCTTTCTGCAGTAATGGCGTCCACAGGGCAGTGGCGCCGGCAGACATCCGGATGAATTCTCTTCTGTTTACACGAGACATATCGTTGTTGTATTAAAGTCTGATGCGTAATTAATAGTCATTAAAGTAAACGATTATTGTGGAAAAAGACCTGTCATATATATGTTATGTCTGCAATATGAAAAAATGGTTTTCTATAATTTAGATATTTTATCTATTATATGCATATTTAATTTAATTTTTCAAACCTTTGAAAAATGGTAATTATCTCTAAAACGATCATTCAGGCGTTCACACAGAAGCATCCGGACGTTGAAAATGCCCTGGATAAATGGTATAGCGATACAAAGTCTGCAGACTGGAAAAATTTTAGTGAAATAAAGAAAACGTTTAATGCGGCTGATAGCATTGGCAATGACAGATATGTTTTCGATATCAAAGAGAACCAGTACAGATTGATTGCCTGATCATTTTCAAAGTAAGAACTGTATTTATTCTTTTTGTAGGGACACATAAAGAATATGACAAAATAAAGGCGAATAAAATCACTTTCAAAAAACAGCAGTTATGAAGCACGAAATTCTTTCCAGGAAAGCTTATCATGAAACAATGCTGACAATATATAAGCTGATGGACAAAGGTGAGCCCAATTTATCTGCAGCAGAACTTAAAAAGCTGGCTGTCATGTCTGCTGCAACTGAAAAATATGAAGATGAAGTATTGGGTCTGAAACCTAAAAAGAAACCGGAGACTATTCTTGAGGCTATAGAATTGAAAATGTTCGAAAACAAGCTGACCCAGACAAAGCTGGCTGCTGAAATTGGAATAGGGCAATCCAAAGTCTCTGAGATTCTGTCGGGAAAACGCAGGCCGGACCTGCCTTTTTTGAGAGGTGTACATAAAATATTAAAAATTGACGCTGAGTTTTTATTAAAACATGCCTGATTTTTCCTTTTCAGTTAGCCTCAGATCAGGGATAAGAAAGCCGCTTTACTTTTATGATCTCCTATTTCCCTTTCAGCAGGCGGCGATAAGAGTTTCTTATTGCGAAACTTATTTTACTCATTTTGTAAATTATTTGTGAGATAACGCCCGATTTTTACAAAAAGCTTATGTGCGAATTCAGAATGTGGCGTCAGCTCGGCGACGACAGGTATATATTGCAGTGCACCTACTGTGCTACTTATCATATCCGGCTGGGCAATATATCCCTCATCTTTAAACCGGTTGCCTATAAGCTGTTCAGAAAAACTGTTTCTGATATGTTTATATCCGAAAACATGGAGGAGCAGGTCCCATTCATTGTTCCTTCATTTACCGAAGGCGCCGCCCTCATGTTAGCTCCACAACAACTGCACGATCTGCAAAGGCTTCTTGAAGAAGCAGATACAGAGATGCAGACCATACATTTACTGAGCTTATTTTAGGCTGCCTGATGACATTTGATACATTCTGCCGATGCAGGAATTATAGTTACTATTTTTCTCATGCTACACAAAGGGGCTGTTTCTACAGCTCTTTTTTTATAATAATCAATGCGGAGTATAGGGGGCACTTCGGGTATATAAGTAACGCAACGCCATTTTCCCGTCATACGATATTTGCCTGTTCCTGCGTTTAGTAATTTGTAAACAGTAGTTTAACCGAAAAATTTCCTGTTGTAAAATATTAATATGAAACAGTTATTAGTTTTAATGCTATCGTGCGGCTTAATGTCCGCTTCTTTTTCTCAATCCGGCTCAAAAACGGAAAACATTAAAAAGCTTCTTGAACTGACGGGAGCCCGGAAGCTCAGTGTGCAGGTGGCTCAAACCATGGTAAATGCATTTAAAGGAGAGGGATCCACCGCGCCGGATGAATTCTGGGACGAATTTTTAAAAGAAATGGATTCCGATACTTTAATCAATATGACGGTACCTGTTTATGAAAAATATTACTCCGATAAAGAGATCAAACAGTTAATTGAATTTTACCAGTCGGATATTGGTAAAAAAGTTGTGCTCGTTACTCCACAGATCATGCAGGAGTCCATGCAACTGGGACAAATATGGGGCAGGGATATTGCGGAAAGGTTGCAGGCGAGATTACGGGAAAAGGGATATTTGAAACAATTGTGAGATGTGAAAGTTGAGACTTGAGATTTTCACGTTTGACTTCTGACGTTTCTTGATCAACATAACACTATTTCCCGGCCGCTCCACTACATTATTATTACCTTTGATATCATAATTCTGCCCGTTAAGGCTTTGTATTTTCCAGTCCCGGAATGTGCCCCATGAAACATTCCCGGCATAAAAAATGATAGGAGGAAATTATGAGCATTACATCCATTAATCCCGTTAATGGGAAACTGAACAGGTATTACGAAGAAGATAACCCCGCATCGGTCGGGAAAAAAATTGACCAGACACACAAAGCCTGGCTCCTGTGGCGGGAAACCGGCTTTCCTGAAAGAGCTGCCTTACTGAGAAAAATGGCGGAAAACCTGCGGCATCAGAAAGAAGAGCTTGCTGTGCTGATGACGATAGAGATGGGGAAACCCGTTAAGGATGGTGTTTCGGAAATAGAAAAATGCGCGCTCGTCTGTGATTATTATGCTGCAGAAGGGACAGGTTTCCTGAAAGATGAGATCATAGCCACTGAAGCGGCTAAAAGTTATGTGAGCTTCCAGCCGCTGGGCATTGTGCTTGCTGTTATGCCGTGGAATTTTCCTTTCTGGCAGGTGTTCCGGTTTCTTGCACCAGCCCTGATGGCAGGGAACTGCGGATTGTTGAAGCATGCCTCTAATGTGCCCGGCTGTGCACAGGCGATAGAACAACTGGTAAGGGTGTCCGGTTTTCCGGATAATGTGTTCCAGACATTGATGATCGGCAGTGGGGCGGTCAACGCTGTAATAGAGCATCCCGGCATAAAAGCGGTCACACTTACCGGCAGTACCGGAGCAGGAATGAAAGTAGCAGCGGAGGCCGGCAGGTTGTTAAAGAAGACAGTGCTTGAGCTTGGCGGGAGCGATCCCTATATCATACTGGCAGATGCTGACCTGGAGCAGGCTGCTGAAACCTGTGTATACAGCCGTCTCATCAACAATGGTCAAAGCTGTATAGCTGCAAAAAGATTCATAGTGGTATCTTCCGTCGAAGAGGAGTTTACAGCTCTTTTTAAAGAAAAGATGATGCAGCGGAAGACCGGCGATCCTTTTGATGCAGCGATAGATCTGGGGCCGATGGCCCGTGCAGATCTGCGGGATGAACTGCACCGGCAGGTGCAGGATAATATAGCGGCAGGCGCAAAATGTATCCTTGGCGGCAAAATACCTTCCTTTGAAGGGGAGCATGCATTTTACGAGCCTACCATACTTACAGGAGTAAAAAAAGGTATGCCTGCGTATAGTGAAGAGATTTTTGGACCGGTAGCCTCAATTATTTCAGCTACCGATACAGATGACGCCGTACGGCTTGCCAATGATACTTTCTTCGGGCTCGGCGGAGCTGTATTTACAAAAGATCTGCCGCTTGGTGAAGAGATTGCCAGGAACAGGCTGCAGGCAGGTTCCTGCTTTGTAAACACTTTTGTAAAATCAGACCCGAGACTGCCTTTTGGCGGGATCAACCAATCCGGTTATGGCCGTGAGCTGGGGCTGTTTGGTATCCGGGAGTTTGTAAATATAAAGACAGTCTATATACGCTGACCGGACAACTATTTGAGCTCTCTGAATTTTTTGGGAGAAACGCCCATGATCTGCTTGAAAGATCTCGAAAAGCTGTATTGGTCTGTGTAACCCATCTCTTCAGCGATCTGCTTGATAGGCATTTTGGTGGCTTTAAGCAACTGGCTTGCTTTCTGGATTTTTAGCGAAGTATATAAATGAATAGGAGAGTAGTGTGTTTTTTGCCGGAACAATGCCGAAAGATAGGACGCAGACACACATGCTTTTTTAGCAAGGTCATCAAGGGTCAGATTTTCATGCAGGTGCTCTTTCATGATGATGATGCAACGCTCGATGATATTGTCTATCCCTTTTTTCATATAGTTAAATACCGTGAGCCGGAAGGTGCCGAGAAAGCTATAGAAGCGAAAATTAGCGTACAGCAGGTTTTCCAGGTTTTCCATCAGCCCGAGATGATGCATGATGTCCCTGAATTGTGCGATGCGGCCGACTAACGGAGGCGTGGTAAGCTCTGATTTATCATCGCGCAGCAGGTACAGGTACATATCTTCTCCCAGTACACCATTGAATTTTACAAAGTAGAGGCTCCAGGGTTGTGAAGGATCTGTGCTTACCATGAAAGCTGTTTTGCGGGGCAGCAATACAAAATGATTAGCTTTCAAAACATGTTTTTTGCCATTTATTTTATACCAGCCTGTGCCGCTTACGCAATAGATCAGTATATAGTCGGGATTATTTTGCAGCACCTCTTTTTCAAAGAGGCTTTCTTCATCGTGGAAAGCTATCTCGGTAATGTAGAGGTTCTTCCCAATAGGGTGCTGATCCAGCTTACTTCTCAGCCGGGCCGGCAATAGCCACGCTTTTTGTGCGGAAGTTTCGGGCTCAGGAGAAATTTGTTGCACAGGCATACCCAGTGATCAAAGACTTTTTTAATCCTTCAAATGTAGCATAAATTACTGCCAGCAATAATAATTTATGCTATTCTTTTTGTAACAATTAACATTGGCTGCTTTTTAAAATTGAATAATCTTTGAACGCAGCCTTAATATAAAAGAAACTAAGACTCTCATCCATGCAACATTTGCCCCTCATTGATCTGCTTGTCATTATTGTTTATCTGCTGGCGATGGTGCTTGTCGGCGTGTACTTTTCAAGGAAGAATAAAAACAGTGCGCAGTTTACCACAGCTTCAGGTACTATACCGGGATGGGCATTGGGGATTTCCATGTATGCCACTTTCCTGAGCAGTAATACCTTTCTGGGCGTACCCGGAAAAGCATTTGGCAGCAACTGGAATGCTTTCGTGTTCAGCCTGTCCATGCCTTTCGCTGCCATAATAGCGACCAAATTTTTTGTTCCCTTTTACCGCAAAAGCGGCGAGATCAGCGCCTATACCCATCTTGAGCATCGTTTCGGGCCCTGGGCCAGAACCTATGCAATGGTATGCTTTATACTTACACAGCTCGCCCGCATGGGATCCATTTTTTTCGGGATAGCGCTTACACTGCAGGCGCTTACCGGTGTGGATATGAAAACCATAATGATTGTGACCGGTATATGCATTATTGTATATACTGTTATGGGAGGAATGGAAGCCGTGATATGGACGGAAGTAGTGCAGGGGATCATAAAGACGATCGGCGCATTTATTGTATTGTATATTATTCTCCGGGAAATGAAGGGCGGAATATCTGAAATTTATCGTATAGGAGTGGCGGAGGATAAATTCAGCCTGGGAAGCTTTAGCCTTACTGATTTTCACAGCTCTACTTTTTGGGTGATATTCCTGTATGGCTTCTTTATCAATCTCAATAATTTCGGGATGGATCAGAACTATGTGCAGCGCTATCATGCGGCGCGTAGTCCCAAAGAAGCCTCCCGCAGCATCTGGCTTTGCGTATACTGGTACCTACCCATGTCGCTGCTGTTTTTTATTATCGGCTCCGCTTTGTATGCCTACTTCAGCCAGCACCCGGAATTGCTGGTACATGTCAAAGAGCAGGTGGCTCTGGAAAAAGGAGTGGATATCAATTCTCTTACGCCTGCAGACTACGGAGATAAGATATTGCCGTATTTTATGGTGTTAAAAGTACCCAAAGGATTAGTGGGGCTTATCATTGCTGCCATACTTTCTGCCGCAATGAGCAGTATTAGCAGCGGGATGAACAGCTCTGCAACGGTATTCCTGAAAGATATTTACCAGCGCTACATTAACCCTAATCCCGGTCCCAAAAAGGAAATGACAATACTATATACTGTCACTGCCTTGTCTGGCATATTGTCAATAATCTTCGGTATTGCCATTATCGGGGTAAAAAGCGTGCTTGACCTATGGTGGGAATTTGCAGGGATCTTTTCAGGCGGCATGCTGGGGCTGTTCCTACTGGGACTGATCGTAAAAAAAGCCGGGAATGTTGAAGCGGTCACCGGAACGATCATTGGTATTATCGTCATCCTGTGGATGTCTTTATCAAAAAACTTTCCACCGGGACTGGAACACCTGAAAAGCCCGTTCCATGTGAATATGGTCATTGTAGTGGGAACGCTTACTATTTTTTTAGTGGGACTGCTTATAACAAAACTGAGAAAGAGGTGAGTATGTATGATCGCGATGTTCACTCTAAGTAGTGTTAAATCAGGCAAATTATGTCTGCATCTTATCGTGAAAAGTGAGAGGACAAAGGTGAAAGAATGTTTCACATCTCACGTTTCACGTTTGACACAGCACTAGAATATATCTGAACAAATATTTATAATCAAAAGTAAGTTGTATTATATGTCAAAAAAGTTTGTTCCCGTAATGATAACGCCATTCACTCCGCAGGCTGAGCTGGATTTTGATATGTTGAAAAAGCTGGTGGATTTTTACCTGGCAGCGGGAGTAAAAGGATTATTTGCCAATTGCCTTTCCAGTGAAATGTACAGCATAAAGGAAGATGAGCGCATTGCCCTTACCAAAGCGGTGGTAGATCATGTGAACGGGCGTGTGCCTGTAGTAGCCACAGGATCATTCGGGCTGACCATTGAAGATAAAGCGGAGTTCACCAAAAAGATCTTCGATACTGGTATAGAAGCCGTGGTATTGATCACGGGACATTATGCCAAAGTAGAAGAACCGGAAAGCGTAATGATGAGAGGACTTGAAAAAATGATGTCGCTGACCGGCGATATTCCCCTGGGGTTATATGAATGCCCTGTGCCTTACAAAAGGGTGGTCAGCGCCGATGCATTGAAGACGCTTGTGTCAACCGGCAGGATGACATACCACAAAGATACCTGCTGCGATGTAGCGCAGGTGCAGGCAAAGCTGGATGCTATAAGGGGTTCTGATCTTCAGTTCTTCGATGCGCATACCCCTAATGCCGTTACTTCCATGAAAGCGGGCGCGGCAGGAATGTCGGCAATAGCCGGGAATTTCTATCCCGAAGTGATGGTATGGCTTTGTGATAATGTAGATAATCCCGATAAGCAGGAAGAAGTAGCCTGGCTGCAGGCGGAGCTTGTCAAAGCCGATGTAATTGTGCATACTGCCTATCCTATGAGCGCCAAGTTCTTTTTGCAAATGAGGGGATTGCCTATTCATGCTATCAGCAGGGCGCATGCAATGGAGCCTACTCCAAAAGAAAAAGCAGGGCTGGACACTTTGCGCAATATGATGCAGTCATGGTGTGAGAAGCTTGATATCAGGGAAGCCGAATACGAGAATGTATTATAAAACGATCATCATCCCCAACAGTTGTAGCTATGCTCAATAATTTTCTTGCCATTTGCCTTGCAGTGTTTGTTCTTTCGTGCAATACGCCTGCTGCTGAAAATAAAACAGGTGAAGTCTTGACTTCAGGGAACGATAGCACTCCCTTTATTCGCGGGTATTTTTTTGAAGACGGGCAGCCTTTTGCCGAATGTCATGCATCTACTATCCTGCACCTGCAGAACGGGAAATTTCTTGCTGCATGGTTTGGCGGTAAGAAAGAAGGAACAGATGATGTGGGAATATGGCTTACAAAAGGAGAACCGGGCAATTGGTCAAAGCCTGTGGAAATAGCTAAAATAAGAGAGGATGCACACTGGAACCCTGTATTGTTCCAGTCGCCGCAGGGCAAGATATTTTTGTTTTTTAAAGTAGGTAAAAAGATCCCTTCCTGGGAAACCTGGGTCAAAACTTCTGATGACAACGGCGAAACCTGGAGCGATGCCGGGGAACTGGTAGCAGGAGATAAAGGCGGCCGCGGCCCGGTACGCAATAAGCCCATAGTGCTTTCTAACGGAACATGGATTGCCGGCGCTTCGCATGAAGAAGGCGCATGGAATGCTTTTGCAGATATCAGCGCCGACAATGGAAAGACATGGCAGGCTGCTGCCTACATAAAGCTCGACAGAACGAAGATGAAAGGAAAAGGCGTTATTCAGCCTACGCTATGGGAATCTGCTCCGGGTAAGGTACACATGCTGCTCCGCAGCTCTGATGGCGCTATCTACAGGGCGGATTCCGATGACTATGGTAAAACCTGGTCTGACGGATATAAAACAGGTTTGCCAAATCCCAACAGCGGCATTGACCTGACGAAGCTGCCGGATGGCACGCTTGTGCTCGCCTATAATCCCGATACCTCCAACTGGGGTTCGCGTTCCCCGCTTTCATTAGCCATTTCAACAGATAACGGCAAGACGTGGCCGAAGATCCTGGATATTGACAGCGATACAAAAAATGATGAATTTTCTTACCCCGGTGTTATCAGCTACGGTGATACAATAGCCGTATGCTATACCTGGAAACGGAAAAAGATCGCGTACTGGATCGGGAAGAAAGATGACCTTGTAAAGGCGGCGGGGGAGAGGAAATAGTGGACAGAAGTAAGTGGTAAGGAATAAGACAGTTGCAGGTTTCAGGTTTGTCGTCTCACGTTTATCGTCTCACATATTTTCATTTCCTAAATATTCTTCCTGATGAATGCTTCCGGTCTATTCCTGAAAAAAATGTTGCCGGCGGCGCTTGCCTTTGGCACAGCCTGGGCTGCCCGCGGGCAGATTGGTCATGAATATGGCGCTACATGGGCGGCGGCTATCGGTATTGGCGCTGTCATTGTATTATCCGGGCGGAAAGACTGGTACGAACGGTTCCCGGTAATAGTGGCGCTCGGCGCTATAGCCTGGGGTTCCGGGGGCATTATCAGCTATGGAAAAGTAGTGGGCTATGGTCACACGGCAGACTATATCAATACCAGCTATGGGCTGCTTATGCTCATGGTCATCGGTTGCCTGTATGGTTTTCTGGGTGGTGGTATCACAGGGCTTGCGCTGGAATCGGGTAAAGAGAAAAAGGTAGATTGGGCATCTCTTTTTGTGCAGATGTTTGTGGGCGGTTTCCTGGTGTGGGGACTGTTGATCTATCAACTGGGATGGCTGATGACACCGCCGCGGTCGGAACTATGGGCTGCAAGTCTTGGCGCTGCATTTGCCTTAGGATGGTATCTCTACCGCAACGGCAATATTGAAGCGCTCCGTGTTGCCTTTTTCAGCGCGCTTGGCGCAGGGTTTGGCTTTGCGCTGGGCAATTTCCTGCAACGGATGGGACAAACCACCGGCATCAGCTTCAACTGGTGGAATGTGATGGAATATTCTATCGGGTTCTTCAGCGGGCTGGGTTTATCGTATGGCATTTTCGCCCACAGCAACTGGCAGAAGACTATTGCGCCGGAGCGCATGTCCAATATTATAGCATGGATATTTCTCATCGTGATCCTCCCTGTTTTCAACCTGATAGAAGGGGTTAACACCGGAACGCTGGTGCGTACAGGCACAATAATAAATGCTGCAGATCCCGCAGCTTTTGCACTCACCTGGCAGCTTGTGCTGTGGGCATTGTCTGTTATACTGATGATCCTATTGCTCAACGCCTGTAAGCCGGGCACGCAAAAAGCAGCAACGGCAAAGCAAACCATGTGGTTCGTGCTGATCTACCTGGTATGGTATATATTGATCAGCAATGTTATCAGCGCTATCTGGCTTACCCCAAAATTCAGCTCGCAGCACCTGTACTGGGTAAACCTGGTAGCAGTGTGGTTGTTTTTAAAGCAATCTGTTGCACAGCCTGCGGAAATATATAATGCAGCTTCACCGCGATACGGGCGAATAATCATTAAATGGTGGATAGCGGCTGTTGTATTGATACTTGTGCTGAGCTATATTGCTAATGACATAGGACATGTAAATCCTAATACGGACCTGAGATTTACATTCTGATAAAATGCAGATCAAACCATAAACTTCCAACTCCAAACTTCCTCAGAATCAGGATAAAAAATGCATAACGGTCTTTTATCCGGACTGTATTCTTAATATATGTTGTCAGCGCGAAAATTAGATAAAACCGCTAATTTTAAGCTGCACTTGTATGAAACCGAACTATACTGTAGCTGATATGGAGGATCAATGGGAGAGAATGAGAGGGGGTGACACTCACGCCCTGCTTGTATTATACGAATACAACTATAGCGACCTGTTAAGCTATGGTGTTCAGCTGAGCAACAGTACAGATACTGCAAAAGACGCTATCAATGATGTTTTCCTTCATTTATGGGAACAGCATGTAAAACTAAAACCTGTTAAAAACGTAAAAGCATATTTGTTTGCCTGTATCCGCAGAAAGATTTTCCATCCTGTTTATACTGATAAAAAGCTTTGGTTAATAGAAGAGGCAGTTTATGAAAGCACGGAAACTTCGTACGAAGAAGTATTGATCGCTATGCAGCAGTCTGAGGAAACCAGAAAAAAAGTTCAGGCTGCTTTAGAGAAACTGACAGCCCGTCAAAAGGAGCTTATTCACCTGAAATATTTTAAGAACATGGACTACCGCGAAATAGAGCTGGTCACAGGTATAAGTGTAAAGACAGCATATAATACCATTTATAATGCCGTAAGATCATTGGCAGAAGAGTTGCGGGGCGCCCTGCTGATAATATTCATATTCTTCCTGTTTTTTATAAGCAGGTGAACTTTTGAGCGCAAACGGTTGCGCCTTTTTTTGCAAAAAGCAGTTTTCTTTTAGGAAAAAAAAGTGCTTTTCTTCTTCTTACTACAAATACAATTATTTTTTGTGTATGGACAACAATGCGCTCTACAGTATTGAAGGATTGCTGACGAATGAATCATTCATTAAATATTGCCAGGGAGATGCGGAGGAATATGCATATTGGGAGGAGCAATTTAACAAAGTTGAAGGGCTTAGAGATACCGCTGAAAAGGCAAAGCAGCTATATGAATTATTAAAAGCTGAAATGACAGATGCTGCTGCGGAAACGGTTGTGTTCAGGAATATTATTGAACAACAGGGAGCCGAAACCCCTGTTGTTGCATTACCTGCAAAACGGCGTACAGCATATTGGGCAGCCGCTGCGGTGGGACTGATCATAGGGGTATTGGGCGTTGGGATATATAGATATAATAGTAGTGTTTCCGTGCAGATAGCACAACAGGAACAATCTACCGGGAAAAGAACCGATGCTGCTCCCGGCAGGAATACAGCTATCCTGACCCTGGCTGATGGTAGTGTGGTATCGCTGGACAGTACCGGCAATGGAGAAATCACACGCCAGGGTAACGCTGCAATCATAAAGACGGAAGATGGAAGGATATTATACAGAACGGATGGTAAAAAGCCATCTGAGACTTTGTACAACACAATGAGCACACCGCGTGGCGGCCAGTATCAACTGGTGCTGCCGGATGGCACAAAAGTCTGGCTGAATGCTGCCTCATCCATACGATATCCCGCCTCATTCCCTTCCGATGAAAGAAGAGTTGTGATTACCGGCGAAGTATATTTTGAAGTGACTGCCGTGCGCAACCGTGCCGGCAAAGGCGGACTGCTGCCGTTTATTGTACAAAAGGACAATATGCAGGTGCAGGTAAAAGGAACGCATTTCAATATAAATGCCTATGATGATGAAGCCGATGTAAAAGTGACCTTGTTGGAAGGGCTTGTGAATGTATTAACGGCCAATGCCGCTACCACTGAAAAGCAGGAAGCAGTGCTTATGCCGGGAAAGCAGGCAAGATGCGGTAAAACCGGAAAAATTGCGGTTGCCGGTGATGTTGATCTGGATGAAGTAATGGCCTGGAAAAATGGTTTGTTCAATTTCAGCAATGCCGATATCCAGATGATCATGCGGCAGATCGGCAGGTGGTATGATCTGGATATAAGCTATGAAGGTACAATGCCGGAGCGGGAATTTTCGGGAAAGATAACCCGCAACACACAGTTGTCAAATGTGCTTAAAATACTGGAGCAGAGCAATATCCATTTCAGGATGGAGCAAAACAGGATCATAGTAGCCCCATGATATATCGTTGTTAATACGAAGTTTTTTTAATCAATTATTTATTCACCAAAACATAGACTGATGAGTACCTGACCTGTTTCAAATTTCCGCTCAATAAAAAACCGGATCCCGTTGGCCCGGGACCCGGCGATCATTGGGCTTATGTACAAACAACGCGAATTGTCATTTTTAAACCCAAACAACCAAAGTTATGCATTTGATTGCTATTGGGAGTTTTCTGCACCGCCGGAAGACTTCTGTCACCCAAACGCTGTTAGTAATGAAACTAACGATCCTTTTACTTACTGTTACGATGCTTGAGGCAAGCGCAACGGGTTTCTCACAGTCGGTATCTATTTCCGAGAGGAATGTACGGCTGGAATCTGTCTTCAAAAAAATTGAGAAGCAAACCGGTTATTATTTCTGGTATGAAAATAAAACGATAAGGGACGCTAAAAAGATCAGTGTTGAGCTGAAGAATGCTTCCCTGCAGGAAGCGCTGAGCAAATGCCTTGCTGACCTGCCATTGGATTACCTGATCGTTGAGAAAACAATTGTAATAAAAGCAAGGGCTGCTCACGAGCCCAGGCAGCAAAACCAGGAAGATCCACCCCCGATTGAAATACGGGGAAGGGTGCTGGACGAAAACGGCGCTCCGTTACAGGGCGCCAGTGTAAAATTGAAAAATGCTCCCACCGGCACTTCTACCGATGCGGATGGAAATTTTGTATTATCTCTTTCCAATAGCCAGGGCACAGTGGTGATCTCTTTTGTGGGATATGAAAGTGTAGAATTACCCGTTGGTCCCAGCCTGGGCGTCATTACCCTGAAACGGTCAATAGCTGCGGTAGATGAAATAGTGGTGATCGGGTATGGCAGTGTTAAACAAAAAAACCTTACCGGCGCAGTAGCCAGTGTAAAAGGAAAGGATCTCAACACCAGCGTCAGCTCCAACTTTCAGCAGGCTTTGCAGGGTAAAGCTGCCGGTATCCAGGTTATACAGCCAACCGGTCAGCCGGGGGCCGGTGTGCAGGTTCAGATACGAAGCAACCCATCATCGGCCAATGCGGGTGTTTTATACGTAATAGATGGCGTGCCGGTAAATGATGCCGCAGGTCAGCCCAATATAGGAGGATCGTTAGGCGATTCCAAGTATCAGGGCGGCGGGGTGGACAAATCGCCCTTAAACTTTATCAACCCCAATGATATTGCTTCCATAGAAGTGCTGAAAGATGCCAGCGCCGCTTCTATTTATGGCGCCAGGGCAGGCGCCGGCGTTGTATTGATCACTACCAAAAAGGGAACTGCTGGTAAAGCGAGAATTGAATATACAGGCAGCTATGGCGCTCAAAGGGTAGACAAAATGTATCCTGTGTATGGGGCTAAGGACTATATGATCCAGCGCAACCTGCTTCGTGAAGAAATGTGGTACAGGGATAATAAAATCGCACCTTATTATGGCAGTGTGGATGCGGGCACAGTGACGCCCTATACTCCTGTTTATACACAGGCGCAGATTGATGCTGCCAGCAACAGCGATAAGACGGCCACCGATGCCATTACCCGTTCGGGCTATACGCAGCAGCACAACCTGTCCCTGTCGGGAGGAAATGGCAAAACCACTTACTATGCTTCAGGCAATTACTACGATCAGAAGGGTGTGATCATAGGCACAGGCTATACGCGCTATAACGGGCGAATAAATATTGACCAGGTAGTTTCCGACAAAATAAAGATAGGTGCGAGCGTTATACTTTCCAATTCAAATGCCGACAATACCCTTACGGGAGGGGTAAATGAAAACGGGGGTATTGTCACTGCGGCTATTTACTGGGCGCCAAATATCGCGTTGCAAAACCCTGACGGATCTTATCCGTTAAGTCCTTATTATCCCAATATTCCTAATCCGCTGTCGTATGGCACGGTTACTGATAAAACAGCATCCAACCGCTCTTTAAGCAGCGCCTATGGCGAATGGAAGATAATCCCTGAGCTTAAAGCAAGAGCAAAGTTCAGCTATGATCAATCTTCGTCCAAACGGTCAGCTTATTTCCCGAGAACTTTTTATTATGGCGCACAGGCTAACGGAGCAGCCAGCATCTCTGAGTCGGAAGCTAAATCCAAATTGCTGGAATATACCTTATCGTATGAAAAGGATTTTGCTTTAAAGCATTCCATCAGCGCTGTTGCGGGGTATAACTATCAACGGACAGACTGGGAAGGTTTTAATGCCGCTAATCAGAACTTTCTTTCCGATATCACCTCGTATTATAGTTTACAGTCCGGGCAGGCCGCAAGACCGGCCGTAGGTTCCAGCAGAGGGCAAACCACCTGGGCTTCATACTTTGCAAGAGCTATTTATACTTATAACGGTAATATTACAGTTCAGGCTTCTCTCAGAAGGGATGGTTCCTCTGTTTTTGCCGCTAATAAAAAATGGGGATACTTCCCCGGCATATCCGCAGGATGGGTGCTTTCTGATGAAAACTTTTTACAATCATTCAAACCTCTTTCATTCCTGAAATTGAGGGTTGGCTACGGAGAAACCGGGAACAGTGATTTTGGCGCTTCGGCTTTCAAATTGTACGGTACCGCCCAAAGCCCATACTTCGGGACAGGGAATGTTAATTCCGGGCTGGTGTTGACAAGAGATGCAAATGATGAGCTGACATGGGAAACAGCAGGAGAGCTGAACATTGGATTGGACTTTGCTTTATTCAATAACAGGCTTTCCGGTTCATTGGATTATTTCAACAAAACGATCAGGAACCTGATCTCATTTGTACCTTATCCCTCCGGCTTTATCATCAATGGTGTTTACAGGAATGCCGGCAAAACGAAATCTACCGGATATGAGATCGCTTTGCAATCCAGGAATATTGTTCCGGAGAAAGCGGGAGGATTTAGCTGGTCGACCAACGTTAATTTTTCGCATTACCTGAATTATTGGGCAGAAAGGTCTCCCGAGGCGTTGGCAGTTCTGGAAAAGTACGAAGCGGCAACCGGCAGGAAAGCCCTGTTCAACCCGGTATTCGGCATAGAATCAATGGGCATTTATAAAGGCGAGGCCGGAAAGGCGCCAGCCCAGATGCCTGGTATGTTGCCGGGTGGCATTATCCTGAAAGATATACATGGCTATGACGCTTCGGGCAATTTAACAGCACCTGACGGGGCTATTACAGCGGCCGATATCACTTATATCGGCAATGGGGATCCTAAATTCAACTTTGGCATAGGCAACCAGTTTACGTTCAGGAACTTTGATCTTTCCATCTTTATGTCAGGGCTGGTACAGAAGAAATGGTCGCCTTATTTTAATGGCAGGGCAACAGAAAGCACAACAAACTCTTTTGGGTTTAATGCAATGCCTGTTTCTTCTACACGGTGGAGCTTTCAGAATCCTAACGGGAATTTCCCCACTTCCCTTTCGGATGCTATATATACCGGCTATCAAAACGGGTCGGACTACTGGCTGACAGACGCCTCTTTCCTCCGTTGCAGGAATATAACATTAGGATATAGCCTTCCAAAAACATTATTTGAAAGGCAGAAACTATTCACCGGTATAAGAGTTTCATTTGATGTTCAGAATCCGTTTACCATTACCAACTATCCGGGGCTTGATCCCGAATTGAACAGGGATAATTTTTATCCCCTGGTGAAGAGCTATGTATTCGGAATAAACGCATCTTTTTAAAAATATTAAACTTATATAAAGCATGAAAACTTGTAAACGAAAAACAGGTAAAACGGCTTTGACGCTTACCTGCCTGCTTGCAGGTATACTGATCATCAGTTCCTGCGAAAAAGGACTTGAATATAAAAGCTACGGAGATCTCTCTTCCGTGGTAAATACCCCCGAAGGCGCGGTTGCGGCTGTGAACGCCGCCTACACAGGCCTGGCCGGCGGAAGCGACTGGCAGGGTGGCTGGGATGCAGGCACATACAGCTGGCGGGTGCAGGCTATGCAAACCACCGACGAAGGCGTTTGCGCCTGGGGAGGTGACTGGCCAAGAATGAATAATCTGACTTTTACTCCGGACTTTGATTGGGTTACGCATAACTATACCCGTTATATGCCTTATATTTCAAGGATCACCATAGCGATTGACGGGATACAGCAAATCCCCATGAGCGATGATCTGAAGAACAGGTACATAGGCGAGCTTAAAGCATTACGGGCTCATTATGCGCAGTTGCTGTACTTCAACTACGGGCCGATCACCATTGTTACCGATCCTGCTATAGCGGCAAATCCCGAAGCGCCATATACGCCACGACCTGCTGCCGCAGAAGTAGCAGCACAAATTGAAAAAGACTACCAGGATGCAGCGGCAGCATTGCCTGCTAAATTTACAGGAGAAGACTACGGACGGTTCTCAAAAGCAGCGGCCCTGACCGGCCTGATGAAATTATATATGCACGAAAAAGATTGGGCAAAAGCAGTTACTACCGGTGAAGAGATAAAAACCCTGGGATATTCACTGCTGGCGAACTATGAAGATAATTTCAGCATGGCCAGTAAAGGCGGAAATTCCACCGAGATGATCTTAGCTGTTGTGTGCTCTCCTACCGGTGGAGATCAGTACACTAACATGTGGCTGGCCCATGCGCTGCCGTCAGATTATGTTGATCCTTCCGGCATTCCGCTTACAGCATGGGGCGGCTATAAAATGCGGTGGAGCAGCTATGATAAATTTGCACCGGCGGATAAAAGATTAAAGATGTTGCTGGAGTCTTATCCTGTTGGCAAGGATGCCGGCGGTACCGTGATATACAGGAATGCAAGAACAGGCGGCGACATGGGCGCAGTGCCCATGAAGTATTCACCCGATCCTTCACGTGCCAATTCCCAAAACAGCGGTGTTGACTTTCCTGTTTACAGGTATGCAGACGTATTGTTAATGCTGGCGGAAAGTATCAATGAAGCCAATAACGGACCAACCACCGAGGCGTATGATAATATCAATGAAGTAAGGGAAAGAGCCGGGCTTCCGGACCTGCCCGGTGGTTTATCAAAAACAGCATTTCTTGAAAAGATCCAGGATGAAAGATTATTTGAGCTGTGGGGAGAAGGCTGGAGGAAAGATGACCTGGTACGGTGGGGAAAGTTTATACAACGCGCTATAGATGACGGCTCTGCTACGGCAGAGTCCTATAAGGTGTTGTTGCCCCTGCCACGGTCTGTAGTTACACAAAGCAATGGTGTGATACAACAAAACCAGGGTTATAACTAACTTTTTCATATATTCAGTTAAAAAGAAGGTCTTGCTTCGGCAGGGCTTTCTTTTTTAAAAGTATTATTGGCATTTTTTTAATCATGTGTTTTCTGAAATAAGTATGAAACGACTATCCGCAACCGGTACAATCATGTTTTGTGTTTTACTGGTATTTTATATGCATGTAACGAGAGCTTTTGCGCAGACGGCTGATGCACCTTCAGGTTTAAAGATATTAGGCACCCGGTCGTGGATAAGGTTGGAATGGAATAATAATACTCCAGGCGAAAAGGGGTATAATATCTACTGGTCAACAAAGCATAATAAACCTGCCAAACCTCAGGCAGTTGTTGCTACAAACGCCACCCGTTATTATATACAGGATGTACAGCCGGAGCAAAAATATTTTGTATGGGTGGAATCGAAGAAAGCGCATGACAAAAATAATATATCATACGGAGAGGTGATTACTGCAAAACAATGGGCGCTTGATCCCGATGAAGCAAACCAATTGGATATACCCAGCTCAGCCGCAGTGCCCGAAGGCATGAGATTGTTCTGGCATGATGAGTTCAATGATGCTTTGTTAAATCGCAATAAATGGTCAACCAATTATTATTCTAACATTGATTATCTCTATAGGATCAATTTCAGTAAGATGAAGGCAGACAGCCTTCCCCAGCCGGCTTATATACTCAACGGGAAAACCATCAACCTCTTTACCAACGATACGCTGCCGGCAGAAGTGTACGATACAAAGAACAACAAAAAGATATCCTCAATTCAAACCTATGATTGGGGAAAAAATGAAAACCTGCTGGATAACAGTCGTGGCGGTTATTTTGAAGTGCGTGTTAAAAGAAGCAGCACCGGTAAGCCGCGCGGATTGAATACGGCTTTCTGGTTCGATTCACCGGGACCGGACCTGAAGTATTATCTTGAAGAGGGAACGGTGCTGGACGGCGTTAAAGGCATCCGCCCAAAAGGACAGGTGTTTGAAATAGATATTTTTGAATACCTGAATGCGCAGTTTGTGCTGCACGGGGATGTAGATAGCAACGGGAGGTTTCAGCACAACCTCGCCACCCATATTGCAGAAGGCTACCGGCATATTGACAACTGGGTAGTGCATGGCATATTGTGGACGCCGACCTCTATCAAACATTATATCAATGGAAATCTGATCAAAGCATATTCCGATAAAAACAAGATTTACGCGCCCGATCATTTTATGAATGTGCTTTTAGGCAGTTACGGTGGTGGCGGCACGGTAAATATGGAAGTAGATTATATCCGGGGCTACCAATGGCCGTTGGAAGGCAATAGCGAATTGCCCAACGGCGGGGCGGAATACAGCGCCCATATCTTACCCTGGGAAGGCACGGCTATGGTCAGCGCTGATGCTAAGAGATCAGGCAACAGCGGGTTTACACTTGCTCCGGGACAGACCTTATATCAATATGTATATCTTGATCATGCACAGGATTACCAGCTTACCTATTGGATAAAAGGAGAAGGTAAGATTGAAGCAACCGTAAATAATATTATGCCGGTATCGGGAGTGTTTGAAGATACTACCCTGCAAGCTGCTGAAGCCTCTGCTTCATTTACATCCCATGAGCTGTCGTTTAAAACAGGTCCGGCGCATGAAAACAATATGAAAACGGTAAGGGTTTCATTTACTAATACAGGTAAGGGAACTGTTTTTCTCGACGATATTACCTTGGCAAAAAATAATAAGGATAAATGATATAGTTCGTTTAATTTCTTAGAGGGCTTTACCCGCCCGGATGATACCAGTCGGACGGGCGAAAAACTTTGTATTTTCTTTGCGATTATTTTTACTGCAAAGCACGCTAAGGATTACGCCCGCCTGAATGAATCATTCGGGCAGGCAAAGGTCGCGAAGCCGTGCTGATGGTATATAATATACTTTGCGGGCTTTGCTCTCTTATGCTCCTTTGCGTGAAACACCCCGAAGATTCACACGTTTATAACATTATCATCTTTACATTTGTTTAACTAAATTCTGTACAAGAAATGTCATCAGATTTTGAAACAGCGAAAAATGTAAAGGCGGGCACGATCACGGGCGTGATCACCGGTCTTTTATTTTTATTCTTTTTCCTTGTCTCCTGGTCGGTGCCGGTACCTCCGCCCATGCCTGAAGAAGAAGGAATGGAAGTGAACCTGGGCAATAGTGATGACGGCTTCGGTGATGTACAGCCCCTGATCCCCGGCGCTCCTGCCGCGGCGCCAAAGGAAGTAAACACGCCTCCCAAAACCTCTAATGTGCCGGTACAGGACGTAAAAGCGGTGGAAACGGATGATAACGACCCTGAAGCGGAAGAGGTGCATGTGCCCAAGCCAAAAGTTTCCAACCCCAAGAGCACGAATATTCCTACCAAGGAAAATACAGCTACTGAAAAGAACAGGAATACCAAGCCGCAGATCGTGGAAAATCCCAAGCCGGCGCCCCCCAAACCCCGGGCAACCTATAAAGGTGGCGATGGCAGCGGCCCCGGCGGTAATAATGCGGACTCCTGGAACGGAAGCAAAAGTGAAGGAAATACTACCGGTTCGGGCGACAGGGGTAAGATCAATGGTGACCCTAATTCAAAAAATTACGACGGCTTTGGCGGCTCAGGTAATGGCAGTGGCTATACTATACAGGGTAATCTGAAAGGCAGGAGGATTGTCCGCCAGCCTTCTTTCCAGGATGATTTTAATGAAAATGCAAAGGTAGCCGTGGATCTGTCGGTTGATGCTTCCGGTGCAGTTACCAGCGCTATCTACCAGCCGCTTGGCTCCACTACCTCCAATGCTGCAATGAAAGATATTGCGATCCGCAAGGCAAAGCAACTGAAATTTGCTGCCGGCGATGAACAGAGAGGAACGATTATTTTTAATTTTAAGGTTACCAATTGAGGGTGAAGGGGGGAACGTCAAACGATAAACGTGAGACGACAAACGTGAAAGACCTTTTACTTTTCACGATTCCGCAATCAATGTCATTTCCTTAAGAAGGCATAGCGGTTTTAAGGGTAAGTTGTTGATTGCCTCAAGCCGGTCCCGCCACCTGGCGGGATATCCGAAACACCACTGTTTTTTAGTTCGGGCATATTTGATTTTTATTTGTCTCACTGAGTGCTTCGCAGTTGCTTTGAGGAGATCTGTCAGCTTCATATCATTATTCATCTATCCCTTTAATCGGCGGTAGTACAAATCTCACGCAAAAAAAGGTGGCTTATTCGGATACTGGTAACAGTGCGATAAATCTCTGCTTTGCTGAGAAATTAAAAGTTTTATAATGATTCCAAGCCAAAGGAACGACATTGAATGGTGAATAGAGACAAACGATAAACGTGAGACGACAAACGTGAAAGACCTCTCACTTTTCACGATTCCGCAATCAATGGTGAAGCGATAAATGTGAAACGACAAACGGTAAATGTGCAATCTTACAGTTTCTCACGTCTCACTTTTCACCTCTCACGACGCCCCTCCCCAACTGCTCCACCAGCGCTCCATAATAACGCTCCACCGCGCCTTCGCTATAGGAAAGATATAAAAACGGCTCAACCAGCTCCAGCTCCATCAGCATGAATCTGCCCTTTACTATTAGCCCGTCAACGCGTGCGTATAAAGCATGTTTTGCGAATTGTTGCAGATAAGCAGCGGCACTCTCAATATATGATTGCAGTGGTGTTGCAGGCGTAATACTTCCTCCATAGACCTGCTGCACCCGGAAATCGCCTGTTTTAGGCTTTTTGATAATGGTATGACTGTATTTATTATTGAAAAATATAAAAGACCATTCTCCGTCCTGTACTTCCTTCATGAAAGGTTGTACCATAAAATCACCCTGCGACAAAAGCGCTAATGCTGTTGCAGCTTCTTTTTCTGCTTCCTCCCGGTGAAGGATGATGGTATCCCTGGAACCGGCGCTTACACATGGCTTCATGATCAATTTGCCGGACTGTAATTTTTCAAATAAGGGTAAAAGCTCCCCTTTCCACTCTTTTTCAAGGAAGATGGCAGGGATAACATCCAATCCTGCCTGCGCTATTCCGGCGAGATAATGTTTATCCATATTCCATCTCACGGTATCAAAATCATTCAGCAGTTGTACGCCTAAAGCCTCTATCCTGTCAAGCCATTCTTTAAACTGACCGTATTTCTGATGATAATCCCAGGGTGTTTTTAATAAAGCCACATCGTATTTTTTCCAGTCTGTGCCCGGGTTGTCCCATATTTCAGCAGTGATGTCCAGTCCCTTTCTTTGGAGGAACGGCAGCAGGTCCTCCACTTCATTAAAATCATTGGCAGGCAGGTATTTTCCGGAGCCGTTGTAGGTGATATAGGCGATCTTCATTTTGCTGTAGGGGAAATTGTATTGGGGCACAATATTATTGCTTCTTATCTTTGCACCCAAATTTCAGAGCATGGCGTTAATGCAGTTACACCGTACCCATAACGATTATGGGTTTTTTGCTGCCGATCCGGGTGGTAATACGCTTTCTATAGATATTCCTGTGGAGCAGGGTGGGGATGGCAAGGGGTTCCGCCCGATGCAATTGTTGCTGGCCGGACTGGGAGGTTGCAGCGCGGTGGACGTGGTGAGCATCCTTAAAAAGCAAAAGCAGGATATAAAAGGATTTTCTATAAGCGTGGACGGGGAAAGAGAGCATGGAAAAGAGCCTTCTTTGTGGACGGATGTGCAGATCGTTTTTGATCTTACAGGAGAGATTGAGCCGGCAAAAGCATTTCGCGCGGTAGAATTATCCATGAATAAATATTGCTCCGTTGCAGAGACACTCCGTCGTGCGGGCGCCACACTCGACTGGAAAGTAGTAGTAAACGGCTCACCGGTTGATTTATAACGACAGTATACCGTATGTTATGGTGAAGTCCTTTTGTAAAAGGCTTTTGCTGCCGTATGCCTTAGGTTAAATTATTGTATTTGTATGAGTTTACATCCTAATACGCAGGCGGTGCGTATACAAACGCCCCGTACCAATGAAATGGAGCATAGCACTCCATTGTTCCTTACCTCAAGTTTCTGCTTTGATAATTCCGAGGAGATGCGGGCTGCTTTTGCAGAAGAAAATGACAGCAATATCTACAGCCGCTTCAGCAACCCTACGGTACAGGAATTTATTGATAAGATGTGCGCGCTGGAAGGAGCGGAAGCCGGCTTTGCCACAGCTTCCGGCATGAGCGCTATTTTTGGCGTTTTCATGGCATTCCTGTCCAGTGGAGATCACCTCCTGAGCTGCAAATCCGTATTCGGGTCTACCCATACCATAATAACAAAATACCTGCAGCGCTGGAAAATTGATTACAGCTATGCTGATATAAAGCACCCTGAGACCTGGGAGTCGCTGATCAGGCCCAATACTAAAATGATCTACGTAGAAACTCCTACTAATCCCGGGCTTGATATTGTTGATATGGAATGGCTGGGAGCATTAGCCCGCAAACATAATATAATACTGCTTGTTGATAATTGCTTTGCTACTCCCGTTCTGCAAAAACCAATAGATTACGGAGCTGATCTTGTATTGCATTCTGCAACAAAGTGGCTGGACGGCCAGGGACGAGTGCTGGGAGGAGTTGTAGTGGGTAAAAAAGAGCTGATCAGGGACCTGTATCTTTTTTGCAGGAATACCGGACCTTCCATCTCCCCGTTCAACGCATGGGTATTAAGCAAAAGCCTGGAGACCCTCGACGTACGCATCCAGCGGCATTGTGATAATGCGGAAGCCCTGGTAAAAGCGTTGGAAGGGCATCCGAAACTCAATTCCATAAAATATCCTTTCCATCCTTCTCATCCCATGTATGAGATCGCTAAAAAGCAAATGACGCGTGGAGGCGGGCTCGTAACTTTTGATCTTAAAGGAGGTGTTGAAGCCGGGAAAAAATTCATGGATGCGTTACAAATGCTTTCGCTTACCTCCAATCTCGGCGATACGCGCAGCATAGCCTCTCATCCTCCGTCTACCACGCATTCCAAGCTCAGCAGGGAAGAGCAGGAGTCTGTCAGCATTACACCCGGCCTGATCCGTATTTCCGTAGGGCTGGAGCATGCTTCCGATATTATCGCAGACATTATGCAGGCGCTTGACAAGTGCTGATAAAAAATGTTTACCAGATAATTACGATAGTGCCTGCCACAATCAAGGCGCCACCGATTATTGTTTTTATATCTACCGGCTCTTTCAGTATCAGGAAAGAAAGCCCTATAGCTATAGCAACGCTTAATTTATCAATGGGCGCCACTTTTGATACGTCTCCTGTTTCAAGCGCTTTGAAGTAAAATATCCAGGAAAGGCCTGTGGCAATGCCTGACAGCAGGAGGAAGATGATATTGCTCCTGGTCAGTGTTTTTATTTCTTTTAATTCTCCACCGGCTAATACTATTCCCCAGGCTATAAAGAGAATAACTACGGTTCGTATAGCAGTTGCCAGGTTGCCGCTGATCCCTTTGATACCTGCTTTAGCAAGTATTGCGGTTAATGCGGCAAAAAATGCTGAAAGCAGCGCATAATATTTCCACATCTTTTCAGGTTAATGAGGTTACATAACAGGAGCGTGTTTTATTCCAGTGCTCCATATTTTTTGTGTTTGATCAGCCAGGAGATAACCTGGTAATATGCTATCGCTTCCCTGGTGAGAGCAGTGTCTCCTTCTATCTCCCGGGCATCCCCCGTGGTAAAATCCGGTTGATAGGTCATGATCTTTTTTACCGGAGATTGCACAACAAGCGTATCGTGTTTAAGAAATCCCAGTCCCTGGTAAGTGCTTAAAAAAGCTCTTTGCTTTTCAGGAGCCGTATGCAATATATCCTGCCCGAAAAATTTTGTTTTGTAAGAAAAGTTAAGCAGCCCCAGCAGGGTAGGAGCAATATCAATTTGCGCTGTCAGGGAGCTTATTTCCTGCGGAGCAATATTTCCCGGCGAATAAATGATCATGGGTATATGATAACCGGTTACCGGCAGCGCCTGCTTGCCTGCGCTTGACGCACAATGATCGGCCACAACAATAAATATGGTATTGCCAAACCATGGCTTTTGGGATGCCTGCTTTATAAATTGCCCGATGCTGTAGTCGGTATATTTAACGGCGCCATCGCGGGTCTGGGATGTTGGCGGGATATCAATTCTCCCGTCGGGGTAAGTAAAGGGACGGTGATTAGAGACCGTCATTACATGAGAGAAGAATGGCTTGTTGAGGGCATAATTATTATCCATTTCGCGAAGCGCGAGCGTAAAGAGGTCTTCATCGGCTACTCCCCAGATATTGGCATAATGTATTTCATCTGCTTTGAGCGCTGTTCTGTCTACTACCTCGTAGCCGTTATGCGCAAAGAAATAATTCATATTGTCGAAGTAACCATAGCCACCATATATATACTGCGTTGTGTAACCTTTGTCTTTAAACACTGATCCCAGGCTGAACAGGTTCTCATTACCGGGGCGTTTGACGATGCTTTGTCCCGGGGGCGGGGGGATAGACAGGGATAATGCTTCCAGTCCCCGGACGGTACGCGTGCCGGAGGCATACAGATTGGTAAAGAACATTCCCTTCCGGGCGAGAGTATCTAATGATGGTGTGATATTGTTCTTATCGCCAAATGCCTGCATGAACGATGCGCTGAGACTTTCCACGCTGATAAGCACCACGTTCATTTTCTTTTCCGGCCCGGTATAGCTGATCTGCCGCTCTATATCAAAAATGTCATTGCTTACAAAGCTGCTGTTGGAGTCCGTCAGCGATTGCCGCAGGATATGGAATGCAGTGGAGTCGGGAAGCGTTTGGTAATATGTATAGAAATCCAGCTTGTTGTTTTTAAAAGCCTGTACGAATTCATACATTCCGTTGCCGGCAAGCTCATTTACATAATTGTTGCTGCTGAAGTTTTTCCAGTCTGGTTTGATGATAAAATTGAGCGCCGCTATTCCAATGAGCAATGCTGACAGCACTATTATCCTTTTTGAAAACCGGAGCGGCGTTCTTACTGATAACCCGATGGATTTTCTGATGAGAAGAAAGATGGTGAGCGCAACTACTGCTACGCCGGCGATGATACTTGCGATGGGATATGATTCCTGTATATTACCTACTACTTCATTGGTGTAAATAAGATAGTCTACCGCGATAAAATTGTAGCGGGATGAAAACTCATCCCAAAAGAACCATTCGCTCACTGCATTAAATACCAGGAGGAAAATGGTGATGAAAAAAAATATTTTCAATACAACAGTTCTCCACCTGAGCCTGAAGGAGAGGCTTCGGGTATAGAGAAATATAAAAATAGCAAACCTAAATATAAAATAGCAAATAGCAGCTTTGTACAGATCCCGGTTGAAGTCTTTAGGCACTAACGAAGTAAAAAGGAAAATTCCTAATAAAATGATGAATACCCCAATCGCTATCCATTTTCCTTTGGGCGTATAAATAAAATTATTGGTAAAGCTGATCTGGATAGCGAAGGGAAGAATGATAAAAAGGCTTACCAGCAGGTCAAAAGTAAACCCGATAAAGAACCCGGAAATGATATTAATAAAGGACGCATTCATATGCTTACCTGCCGTAAGCAGCAACACAAGCCTTGTTGCGAACGATAGCAGTATAGCTATAGTGGCAAGCTGCAATAGCGGCTTATATTTTGATGGTTTGTTGACCAGGAGACCTTTATTCATCCCTGCAATATATAAGTATTGATCGTTAAATAGCTATTTAATAAAATATATTTTGTCCTTTTGAAACGGACTCTTTTTTATTGAAATAATTTTTCCGCAAGCCTTTTATCATGTCCATACACATCATCTCTGAAGTTGAGCTGTCCCTTTGAGTCCACCCATGCAGTGAAGTATCCGATAAATACAGGTACTGTTTCTTTTAATGTTACATATTTTTCTTTACCGCTGTTCATAGCGGCGCTGATTTTGGCAGCAGTCCAGGTACTGTCGTCGCGCAGCAGGAATTCGGCTAATTTTTTAGGCTCGCTGAGCCGGATGCAGCCGTGGCTGAACGCCCTCCTGCTTTCTCCAAATAAGCTTTTGGCCGGTGTGTCGTGCAGGTAGATATTGTAGTTGTTGGGGAAAAGGAATTTTACTCGTCCCAGTGAGTTATTAGGACCGGGCTTTTCCCTTACATTGGGAAGGCTGCCGGAGTATCCGTTAATTTCCATATTGTGACGGGCGAGATAATTCCTGTCTTTTTGCATACCGGGTAAGATCTCTTTTTTCAATATACCCGGCGGTACGTTCCAGTATGGGCTGAATACAACATATTTCAAATCACCCCTAAAGATGACAGTATTATTTTGCCCGCTCCCCACCACCACTTTCATGCTGAATTTCAATTTTCCTTTCTCAAACACATGTAATCTGAATTCTGGGATATTCACCAGTATATAATCCGTGCTGATCTCCGATGGCACCCACCGCATCCGTTCAAGGTTGAGAAGCATTTGCCTGATCCGCGTTTGTACAGACTGCCTGATCTGCTGCAAAGTGTTCCCTGCAATGATGCCGTCTTCAGTCAGACCGTGCCGGTGCTGAAAATGCTTTACCGCCGCAACGAGGGAGTCTGTGAATGATCCTGAAGTATCAGCTTCCCTGAAATCGCCTGTCAGGAACAGTTGGTGCTTGATCCGGCTTATAACGGCAGCGCTGTCTCCTTTCTTCAGTTTTTTTATATCTGTATTGATTGGCGGCCATCCGCCATCTTTTTCTATGTCATAATATTGTAGCAGCTTTTCCTTCAGGTGCAGATAATAAGGGTTAACAGGCGCATAGCTGACTATTTTTTCTCCCTTATTAGAGATCAGCGAATCGAGCGTTGCTACTATATCAATTTTTTTCCGCGGAATGAACCATTTCAGATCGCTTATATTCAGCTTGCTATCGCCCAGGAAATCCTGTGCAGCGTACCTGAAGAACTGGTTAGTAAGCGTAAGCTCGGCATTGAGCCTGCTGCTGTCGTTCAGAGGAAATACATGCCCTCCGGTTTCCAACGTGTCAAATACCTGCTGTAAAGAAGGATCGTATAAGCTGCTGTCGCGGCTGTATGCAATATAATCGTTTTGAAGATTCAGAAAATTGTATACCTGTTCGGCGGGACCGTCGTTGAAAAACCAGGCATATTGATAGTTCCGGGCATTATAAAAGCTCCTGAATTGCCTGGCGAGACTATCATCAATGCCATGATGTTGTATAAACTGCTCCAGCTTTGAGCTGTCGAAAAAAAGGGGTGAATATGCATTTCCGGCAGTGATCGTGGTATCCCGCTTTTCAACCGAGGGAACAGGCTTCTGCTGATTATTGCAGGCGGAAAGTATACTTATTAATATTACTCCCCAAAGTGAGATTAGTTTCATACTATTGAAAATAAAGCGCTTTGTAAATATTCCCGGCTATTCTTCCAGTATATCAGGTCTTCTTTCTTCTGTTCGTTTTAGGGCCATGTCATGCCGCCACTCCGATATTTTTTTTGGGTCGCCGCTTAGCAGTATGTCCGGTACTTTCCATCCGCGGAATTCAGCCGGGCGGGTATATACCGGCGGAGCAAGCAGGTTGTCCTGGAAGGAATCGAATAAGGCAGAGGTCTCATCATTCAAGACGCCGGGCAACAAACGTCCTATGGCATCTGCCAGTATCGCAGCGGGGAGTTCCCCACCGCTCAATACGTAATCCCCCACGGATATTTCTTTAGTGACATAGTGTTCCCGTACCCTTTCATCAATGCCTTTATAGTGCCCGCATATTAACAGCAGGTTTTGCTGCAGCGACAGCCGGTTCGCTGTTTTTTGATTAAAACGTTCGCCGTCGGGAGTAAGATAGATGATCTCGTCAAACTTTTTTGTCGCAGAGAGGGATTCTATAGCGTTTACCAGCGGCTCGCACATCATCACCATTCCTGCACCGCCGCCATATTGATAGTCATCTACCTGTCCATAGGCATTTACGGCCCATTTGCGCAGAGGATGAACTTCTATTTGCAAAAGCCCTTTGTCTTTAGCTCTTTTCAGAATAGAATGTGCAAAAGGGCTTTCCAGCAGTTCCGGCAAAACACTGATAATATCTATATGCATAGCTGCAAAGATAGCCAGGTGATCTAAAGTACAGTATTTCCGGGGGAATAATGATATAACATTTGTATACAGACCGGCTAAATGGGTGGAATGATCAGGATACAAAGGTGCCTACGGTTTCAGCTCCTGATTGGTCAATCAACTTCTTGCGGCCGGTCTGCATACAATGGGGTACGGATTGAAAATAACCTGCATTAATATTTTTAAGGGCGCTATGACTACAAGAGCTTTACAGAGGTAGTCATCCGGTAAGCGTAAAACAACTTCACATTTTTAGACGAAGTATGAAAGAGAAAGGATGTATGGAGATGAAAAAAATTATTCTTCAAGGAATCCGTCAATATCCCTGCGGTCTTTTTTGGTAGGTCTTCCCACTTTGCTCAGCCGTTTTCCGGTATGAAAGCTGGAAGCCTGGTATTGAATTCTTTCTATTTCTTCCGCAGGAGTAATGTCAATATAGTATTTGATGGCTTCACTGTACTGTACGCGGTTATGCAATAATCCGGCTACTTTTATGCGCCATCTTTTTGCTTCTGTCTTAATTTCGTATTCATCACCCGGGTGCACATTCTTCGATGGCTTTACCTGGTCGCCATTATATTTTACTTTCCCCTTGTCGCAGGCTTCACTTGCCAGGCTCCTGGTTTTGAAGATGCGGATAGCCCATAAATACTTGTCGAGTCTCAGTTTTTCTTTATTGTTATCTGTCATGGCTGCAGCACTCTTTAATTACCGCAATTTCCACAATTTTATTCGAAATGCGCCCCAGGCAGTGTTATCTCAAATTAGCTAAGCAGGGGCGCCTGCAAAACATACGATATATTCATTAGATTTCTTTGTGGTCATTGCCTGCCCGATCTGAAGATCATTCAGGCGGGCGAAAAACCTGACTGCCGTCAGGCCGGCTTTGTATTTCCTTTGTGGTTATATTTTACCGCAAAGCACGCTAAGAAATTACGCCCGCCTGAATGCCTGGTCGGGCAGGCAAAGAGCACAAAGCCAGCTAAAGGAGTATATACTAATGATAGTTTTCACCACTTATCAAAAGCTTTTCCCTTGTATTACATTCTCTTTTATATTTACCCTTCAAAATAAGTTCCTTTATGCAACACACCGCGTTTATTCGTACAAAAGTGCTCCTCCTGTTTTTTATTGTATGCTATATTTCCTCTTTCGGACAATTCAGAGCCAAAGAAGTCAACTGGACAAAAGACGGGACCGGGTTTTACCAGGCAGACAGGCAGACCATACAACGGATCAACCCACAGGCTGCACAACCTGTTACTGCATTAGTCAGCCCTGCCCGGCTAACACCGGGGGGCAGCATGGCGCCTTTGGATGTGGCTGATTTTGAAATAAGCGCCGACGATAATATCCTGCTCATATTTACAAATACCGCTAAAGTATGGAGATACAGGACGAGGGGGGATTACTGGATATTGAACAGGGCAACCGGGCAGTTAAGGCAGGTAGGAAAAGGAAAGCCTTCGCAGAGCTTAATGTATGCCAAACTCTCTCCCGATGCAAAAAAAGTAGCTTATGTAAGTGAAAGGAATATTTATGTGGAAGATGTAAATACCGGAACAACGATTGCATTGACCACCGATGGTACGCGCCAACTGATCAATGGCACTTTTGACTGGGTGTATGAAGAAGAATTTGGATGCCGCGACGGTTTCAGGTGGAGCAGCGACAGCAAAAGCATTGCATACTGGCAGGTAGATGCAAGAAAGACCAGGGATTATCTTATGCTGAATACAACAGATTCGATTTATTCGTTTGTGGTACCTGTGGAATATCCCAAAGTAGGCGAGCCTCCGTCTATAGTAAGAATAGGCGTAGTGAGTGCCGGTGGCGGGAAAACGACATGGATGAACATCCCGGGCGATCCGCAGCAGCATTATCTTCCCAGGATGGAGTGGACAGGAGATGATCATACACTTATAGTACAGCAGCTGAACCGTAAACAGAATGAAAGTAAAATATTTGTATGTGCTGCTGACAGGGGAACAGCGAAAGATATATATATAGAAACAGACAAAGCATGGATAGATATCAAAAGCAGGTGGAATGATGATGATCCGGTAGGCTGGGAGTGGATCAACGGAGGAAAAGACTTTTTGTGGGTAAGTGAAAAAGACGGCTGGCGCCATATCTATCGTATATCCGCCGATGGGAAAAAAGAAGTATTGCTTACACAGGGCAACTACGATATCGAAACATTGAGCGCTATTGATGAAAAGAATAACTACGTATATTTTATTGCATCTCCTGAAAGCGCCATTCAGCGCTATCTCTACAGGACAACGCTCGACGGGAAGGGAAAGCCTGAGCTGGTATCGCCCGCAGATTTGAAAGGTACGCACGGCTATGATATATCGCCGGGAGCGCATCTGGCGTTGCATACATTCACCAACCGCAATACGCCTAATGTGTATGAATGGATAAGCCTCCCGGATCATAAGCCGCTGCGCGATGATCAGAGTATTGCAAAAAATATGAAAACAACAGAGCGCAGGAGTATAGAGTTTTTCACCATTACTACGGATGACAATATTACTATGGATGGCTGGATCACCAAACCGGACAATTTTGATCCTTCAAAAAAGTATCCCGTATTGCTGTATGTATATGGCGAACCGGCGGCCACTACCGTAGAAGATATAATCTCTGCAGGTAAAAATCGCATGTACACAGGTGATATGTCGCAGGATGGTTATTTCTATGTTTCATTCAACAACCGGGGTACCCCTTCTTTAAAAGGCGCTGCATGGCGCAAGGCTATTTACAGGAATATAGGTATCATCAATATACGCGACCAGGCGATGGCTATGAAAAAGCTGCTGGAGCAACGCCCATACCTTGACACTACACGGGTGGCCTGCTGGGGGTGGAGCGGTGGCGGGTCCTCCACACTCAATTTACTTTTTCAGTATCCCGGTATTTTTAAAACGGGAATAGCGATTGCCGCTGTTGCCAATCAGCTTACATATGATAATATATACCAGGAACGGTATATGGGTATCCCGCAGGAAAACAGGGAAGACTTTATTAAAGGTTCGCCTGTTTCACATGTCAGCGGACTGCAGGGCAATCTCTTATATATTCACGGCACAGGCGATGATAATGTGCATTATCAAAATGCTGAAATGCTGCTGAATGAACTGATCAAATACAATAAGCAGTTCCAGTTTATGGCTTATCCCAACCGGACGCATAGTATCAGTGAAGGAGAGGGCACCAGCAAGCACCTGCAGACATTGTATACTGATTACCTGCGGAAGTATTGTCCGCCGGGAGCGCGGTAAAAGGTGAATGGGCAATGGTGAAGGGTGAATGGTAAAACGTGAAACGAGAGACTTGAAACGTGAAAGGAGCGAGCAGGCAATGATGAACAACCTGAAACTCAAAACCTGAAACCCGAAACCTCATCTTTTGTATTTCATTAACAAAACCTTTTTTCTCGTATTACTATTTTCGCAACGGCTGCTTAAGAAGCTACTATTTTATTAATAAATGCTCAAATATTTGTTAATGCTATGATAGCGAAATATACCTGTTCCCGGCAGAACTGTCTGCGATCTTATTTCTGTTCGTTTTTTTGTTTATCTGTTTTTGTTATCTGTTTTACATTGTCCTCTCAGGCCCAGCAGGGGGATGGTAAGCGCAAATCAACCTTTACGGCGCGTCTGATGAATATTGAAGCTGCAGTGAAGGACCCCTTCCGCTACAGTACATCCCTGCACAACGGTAGTGGTCATACGGATATCTATGAATTGAAGGCCGACGCTCCCGATGGATGGATCAAGACCTTTCGCACGGAAGGTACCCAGGTTGCGGCCGTGAAGCTGGATTCCGGTAAGACACAGGAGATATCTGTTGAAATTACCGCTGCCCCCGAAGCAAAGCCCGGCAAATACAATATACCGGTCAGCGCTATCAGCAATGGCGATACGCTTCGCGTGGAACTTGAGGCAGTGGTGAAAGGCAACTATGGCCTTGAGCTTACCACTCCTACCGGGCGCTTAAGTGATGATATCACCGAGGGCAGGAGCAAACAGGTACAACTGGTTGTAAAAAATACAGGTACGCTTCCGCTTGATGCAGTTGAGTTTTCCTCACAAACGCCAACACAGTGGAGCGCAACATTTGAACCCTCTAAAATTGAAAGGCTGGATCCCGGGCAGACAATGGATATTAAAGCAACGCTAAGTGTTCCGGATAAAACCATCGCAGGCGATTATGTTACAACACTTACCGCCAGGAACAGCAGTACTACCTCTAATGCTGTGTTTCGCATGACGGTAAAAACCTCCCTGCTCTCCGGATGGTTAGGCATACTGGTTATATTGTTAGCTTTAGGAATAGTGTATTACCTGATTCGTAAATACGGAAGAAGATAAGTGATTATGGAAGATCCAATCATTGAACTGGAAGGATTGACGAAATGCTACGGTTCTGTGAAAGCCGTTGACAATCTTTACCTGAAGATTGACAGGGGAGAAATATTTGGTCTCCTGGGTCCTAATGGCGCCGGCAAGACTACTACCATACTGATGATGCTCGGGTTGGCGGAACCTTCTGCGGGCAGTGCCCGTGTTTGCGGTGTAAACGCGACCATGCACCCCATTGCCGTAAAGCAGAAGGTGGGCTATATGCCGGACAGCGTAGGCTTTTATGATGATATGACAGCCTTTGAAAATCTTATGTACATAGCTCGGCTCAATGGAATTGCAGGAGAAGAAATAGAAGCACGCACACGTGAAACCATGGAACTGGTGGGGCTGGGTGAAGAAATGCATAAAAAAACATCAGCCTATTCCCGTGGTATGAAACAGCGGCTGGGGCTTGCCGATGTGCTGATCAGGGACCCGGAAGTAATTATACTCGACGAGCCTACCCTGGGTATTGATCCCAGCGGTATAAAAGAATTTCTCTCTCTTATCCGCCGGCTCAGCCGGCAACAGGGACTTACCGTATTGCTGTCTTCGCACCATTTGCACCAGGTACAGCAGGTTTGCGACCGTGTAGGCATTTTTGTGAATGGCAAGCTATTGGTAGAAGGAAATATTGAAACGCTGTCGCGTAATTTATTCGGCGAAGAATCTTATGTGGTAGTGATCACCGCTAGAGAAGCTTTGCCTTCCTCTTGGGGACCCGCTGAAGAGCTGCGAAAGCTGGATGCAGTCAGGAATGTTGAAGTTAAAGAAAGCACTATTGAGCTGTCGTGCAGGGAAGATATCACGCCTGATATTGTTCGCTTTCTTGTTGAACAAGGAATGAACATTACAGGCGTTCATAAAAAAGAGTACGGTTTGGATGAGATATATCATCGTTATTTTGAAAACAATCTAAAGAATAATACTGCTAATGGAAAGTTCGCTGGTTTATTTCAAAGATCTTTTTTCAAAAGGAGCAACACGCAATAGTAAGGTACGGCAAACTCCTGTAAGCCCGTTTTGGGTAATGGTGCGTAAAGAAACAGGAGACCATATTCGCAGCTGGCGGTTTATTGTGATGCTCATGCTGGTTGTGCTTACTTTCCTGGGGTCTATGTATGTATCCGTCGGCAATATCAGTAAGGCGGTGAACAATATGAAAGACCCCGACAGGCTTTTTGTATACCTGAAGCTGCTTACTACTTCAGATGGCACATTGCCTACCTTTCATATATTTATCAGTTTTTTGGGTCCGTTGCTGGGTATTGCGCTTGGATTTGATGCGGTAAATGCAGAACAAAACAATGGCACATTAACGCGGCTGATGGCGCAGCCTGTTTATCGCGACAATGTATTGCTGGCAAAATTCTGCGGCGCATTACTGGTAGTAAGTATTTTGTTCCTTTCCCTGGTGTTGCTGATGATTGGCGGTGGGCTGATCATTACAGGGGTGCCGGTAGAGGCTGTGGAGTTGCTTCGCATACTGGCGTTTATCGTGCTGAGCATCATATATGTAGGTTTCTGGCTGAGCCTTGCCATTTGTTTATCTGTCTGCTTCAGGCATGCGGCAACTTCCGCGCTCACGGTCATAGGGATATGGCTCTTTTTTACAGTATTTTACCAGATCATTGTAAACCTTGTGGTGAATGCTATGCTTCCTGATTTGGGTTATCTTCAACCCGAAGAAATGTTATCCTATAATAATCTGCTGCTGTCTCTCCTGCGTCTTGCACCGAGCCAGTTATATACCGATGCGGCAACAACATTGCTCATGCCTTCTGTAAGAAGTCTTGGCCCGTTAACTGTAGAACAGATGGCCGGTGCCATCCCATCTCCATTGCCGTTTAAGGAAAGTCTTATGATCGTATGGCCGCAGATAACAGGACTGCTTGCAGCAACAATGGTTTGCTTTGCGCTGACATACTACCTTTTTATGCGCCGGGAGATCAGGACATAACCTGCTTTGCGTAAAAGCTTTACCTGCGCATACCTTTCTTTTTCGGCTCATCCGTTACCAGTACACCCTTCAGGAAATCAGAAGCATAAGGCGATTGCCTGATCAGTCCGAAGAATTTGTTCCTGGCAGCGGGATCCTGCAGGAAATCTGCGCCATCGGGCTTTTCAAATTCAATCACCTCGGCATAATCCATTAATGTTTCATCCTGGTATATCACCTGCATCAGCTCAAGGGAGATCATTTCGGTTAACTCCTTATCCTGCGTTGTTGGTGCAGTGGATCTGCTTCTGTTCCTGCTTCTTATCCAGGTGCTGATAAAAGGAATGATACCCAGGAAAGATACCTTCGCTTCGGGTGATGGTGTCAAACCATTGAAGTCTGCAATACCCAGCGCATCATAGGCACGGATGATGCCGTTGCCGTAATACTTTTTGTAATATGGATAGGATTTGCTTGCAGTGCTGAATATGGCCCTGCGTGCGGCTTCCACTCTTTTCCACGCGTTTTTGCCGGTGAAGTTCTTTAGCTCATTGCGATGGTATAAAAGCCATAATGCTGCTGTTGCCGCTACCTGCGGCGTAGCGGAAGATGTGCCTCCGCCGGCGCGGGAAAATTTGTAAGGCTTGTCGAAAGAAGCCCAGGCTACATTAGGAGTATATGCTGCTACTGCCCTGTCCATAGCCTGCTCGGGTCCCCAGCTTCCCTGCATGAATTCGCCGCCTTCCGATCTAGCCTTCATTACATCCCGGGGAGCGTCCATGTCGTAAGGCATGTGATCATAGCAGGCTCCTGTAGCTGCTATTACCCTGTCGAACCTGGCGGGATATAAAACAGCTTTGGGAGAAAGCTTTCCCAATCCTTTTACGAAATTGTTACCGGCAGCAGTTACTACCACAACGCCTTTTTCATAGGCCATATTGACCGCTTTGGCTACCTGCCGTGTAGGATATCCCGCCATTGACATAGTGATCACTTCGCAGCCATAGTCAACAGCATACTCAATGCCTCTTGCCACATCATTGGCATTAAAAGCATTGAAGACAGTATCGCAAATGCGAATAGGAACGATCTCTGCAAAAGGGATAGCTCCGAAATCACCCTGGTAATCTGCATAAGAGTCTTCCGGGGAAATGCTATTGCCGGCAAGCAGTGCAAGCGTGGCGGTGCCGTGCCCGTCCTGTTCTGCAATAGTGCCGGTGTGCAGTTGGTCAATGGCTTTGTTTATGCCAAATTCATTTTTCCAGAAACTCACGCCCAGGTCCTTTTGCAGGTTTCTCGGGATGCTGGGATGGCCGGGCAGGTATCCTGTATCTATGTGACCAATGCGGATATTATCTCCGGGCCGTTTATCGGATTTTAATTTTTTCTGTACTTCTATGCTGGCTTTGCGCAGTTGAGAATGCTCATCATCAAGATGCCAGATAAATTCTGTAGCGCCTGTAGCAGGCTTTGGCCAATTGCTGAGATAGTTATTCACTGTATCCCGGCTTAATTTTGCTTCCTGTTCTTTTATATATACCGATTGAATATTGGGCTCTACAAATACAGTGGGCTTCTTTGCTTTTTTTCTGGCAAAATAAGTTTCGTAGGCTTTATCCCAGGGATTTTCAGCCGCTGCTATTGTAGCTGTTTCGATCAATGGTTTTAAAGGCGCTTTTGCTCCTTTGCTTCTTGTGGTCACTGCCGGCGCCTGCCTGCCTGTATCTATGAGCAGCCCGTCAGCGCTTGTCTTTTTTTTTATTTTCTTTTTGGGTAAGGGACTCCCGTCAAAGCTGATTATGACTTTTTGACTTCCGTCTATGCTGAAAGGTATGTCAGGGGTGAAGACAGCTATTGACCTGCCATAGGAAAAGAGGTTGGGCGATTGCACTTTGGGAATGGTTATGCTGATCTGCTTATACAGGTCCTTATATGTTTTAATGGTATCGGGCAATCCCGACCTGATGATCTTTTTCAGCGTGGCGGTAAATACGCCATTCTCTCCCAGTTCCCTGGCTGATTCGCTATCCTGGCAGGCGGCGAAAAGCATAACAGCGGCGTCGATATCTTTTTTTAAAACAGCCGGCTTTTCTTTTATCTTCTTTAGCGCAGCACTTTGAGATCTGTTGATACCAGCCTGCTTATCCCGAGGCACCAGCCGTGATAAATATCCTTCTTTTACCAGGACATCTTCTCTTTCCTGCTCCCGGCGCATTTGCCTGGCCAGTGCGCTGTTATCTCCCGGGGCAAAGCGCGCAACAGTACCGGAGTGACAGCTATCTGAAAACATGAGTATCCTTACATCAGCATCAAAAGCACTGAAAGCTTCAAACAATTCATCATCGATCAACTGGCGGTCATGCAGGCACCATGTTTCATCCTGGAGGTCATCCTCATCGCCGTTTTCATCCTCAACCGTGCCACCATGACCGGAATAAGATATCAGGAATATATCTCCCGCTGTCAGCTCCGCCGCTGCTTTTTTTATTGTCTTCAGCACATTTGCGCTGGTGGCTTTTTTAGTGAGCAGCATATCTATATTGCTAAACCCCGACTGTTCGGCGATGGTTTTATAAACGGTTGCATCATTTTCGCAGGCGAATAATTTTCCGTCCCAGTTATCATAGCGGGACGCATCAACTCCATTTAATCCAATATGGAGGGAATAACCTTTTCTGTTCATACAGGAAAATATTAATTGAGTAAATAAAACAAAGAGAAAGATGTTGGATAATATGGGGTATGGATACAGGGTATGGTTATTCGTTATACCGGGAAAGTAATATGGGTGAAATATTCAATCCGGGCATAAGGTAGAAAGAAAACAGGAGAGATAAAAGCAAAGCGGTAAGTTTTTTATAACTTCAGCTTAAAATCACTCCCTGCATGAACAACCCTAAAAGATTACTTTCTGTAGATGCCCTCAGGGGTTTTGATATGATCCTTATATCCGGGGGGGGCGCTTTTATTGAGCGGCTTGACGGCGTAACCGGTATCGCCTGGATAGATGCGGTAGCGCACCAGTTGAAGCACCCTGCATGGAACGGCTTTACTTTCTATGATTTTATTTTTCCGCTCTTTTTATTTACAGCCGGTATTGCATTGTCCTATTCCCTGCGGTCGGGACTGGAAAAGGGCTTATCCAAAAAAGCACTTTATAAAAAAGCACTGCGCCGGACCATCATTTTGATCATACTGGGCATCATTGATAAGAATATACCTCTTAATATTTTTGACCCTGCGCATATCCGTTATGGTACGGTGCTGGGTCGCATAGGTATTGCCACATTGGTAACTACCTTTTTGTATCTCAACTTTCCTGTACGATCACTGTTCTTCTGGGTGAGCGGGATTTTAATAGCCTATTGCGCTGCACTGTTTTTGATCCCCGTGCCGGGTTACGGCGCCGGTGATCTGTCTTTTGAAGGGAACCTCGTAGGCTGGTTCGACCGGACATTCATGCCGGGGCGATTGCTTCAAAAGACTTATGATGAAAATGCTTTGCTTACGCAATTTCCTGCCATGTGCCTTACTATATTGGGAGCGGTGGCAGGTAATGTATTGCAATCCAGGAATACAGATCAAAAGAAGCTGCTGCAATTGTATGGCATGAGCACAGCCGGCATTGCGCTGGGCTTGCTGTGGGGAACTTTTTTCCCCATCAATAAACATTTGTGGTCAAGCTCGTTTATTTTACTCACGGCAGGTATGGCATTTGCATTTCTCGCTACTTTTTATTGGGTGATAGATGTACAGGGGATTAAAAAATGGGCTTTTTTCTTTAAGGTGATCGGCATGAACGCGCTGGTGATCTACCTGATGGTGCGCTTTGTAGACTTTGATTATAGTTCAAAATTATTGTTTAGCGGGTTTTATGGGCATCTTGCCGATAAATGGCATCCCGCCTGCAATGCGCTCGGCTCGCTTGCATTACAGTGGATTGTGCTGTATATCCTTTACCGAAAAAAAATATTTGTAAAAGTATAAGTCGGGCTTGCTGTTTAACGATCTCACATATTTTTTCTATGCCACGAATACACGGATACGCCGCAGGCGTATCCGTGTATTCAAATTAGTGTTATTGTATTTTGTGTCTCATAGCTGCAGGCTTTTTCAAATAATTCTTACCAAAGTCTTGCAGCAATGATGCTGTCAGATCAAATCCTATACACCCCAAAAACACATAATCCTCTTAAGATTTTTTACAAATCCCGACTAAATATTCGTGCATTAGTGGCAATGCACTCCTTTCTCACAAATCCATGAGGCATCTCCAGTTATTCAGCTGCCCCTAAGTAACGAACTTCGTCAATAACGGGCACAGTGGTATAGCTAACAGGACATCAGGTATTGGATAATGTGCCGGAATGTTGCTTTACTGCCCTCATCGTATACAGGAGGGCAAGCAGCCCCAGCACAAAAAACACGATCAGCACCAGCACGGAATTGCGTATGCTGCCGGTAATATCTTCCAGAAAACCAAAAGACAGCAGCCCGATCACGAGAGCGATTTTTTCGGTAACGTCATAAAAGCTGAAGAAAGAGGTGGTGTCCCTGGTCTCGGGTAAAAATTTTGAATAGGTGCTCCTGCTCATGGATTGGATCCCGCCCATTATCAATCCTACACAACAGGCAAGTATATAGAATTGCACCTGCGTTTGCACGTAGTATGCCCACACACATACAGCAACCCATATCACTACCGCCATCATCAGCACCCTCAGGTTTCCGATACGTTTTGACAGGCGGCTCATGGCAATGGCGCCGATAATGGCAACAAGCTGGATGAGTATCAGCGTAAATAAAAGCTTCGGTTCATCTTCGGGGTTAGGGAAGATCTCTTTTTTGCTAAAGCCTGCTGCCACCAGCATTACTGTCTGCACACCCATGCTGTACAGGAAGAAAGACAGCAGGTACCTGCGCAACACGGGCATGTGCTTCAATTGTGTGAATACAAGAGACAGCTCTTTGAATCCGTTGGCAAGCACATTCTTTTTCTCCTGCCTTTCTTTAAGGCTGGGCAGTGGTAAAACTCTTAAAGTAAGCTGGGCAAAGCCAAACCACCACAACCCGGCAAGCAAAAAGGACAAACGGACAGGGAAAGTGCTGTCGGCTCCGGCAAGCCCAAACCACTCCGGTTTTACAATGATCACGAAGCAGATGATCTGCAGCAGCACGCTCCCGATATACCCCAATACATATCCCTTGGCGCTTACACGATCCTGGTCTTCCGGGGCGGCAATATCAGGAAGATAAGAATTGTAAAATACCAGGCTTCCCCAATATCCTATAGCTGCCAGCGCAAATAATATTACACCCAGCTCTATGCGCCCGGGAGTAAAAAACAGCAGCCCGCAGCAGGAAGCCGAGCCGATAATGCAAAATATACGGAGATATACCTTCTTGTTGCGACGATAGTCTGCAATGGAAGACAATATGGGAGATGACAATGCAACAAGTAAAAAAACTATTGCCAGTGCGTAGTCCAGCAACGAGGTATTAATGAATTTCCTCCCAAAGAAGCTTACAATATGTTCCCCGTTGCCGGTATCGTTTTTTGTAATGCCAACATAATACGCGGGGAAAATAGTGGTGGTGATAACAAGATTATATACACTGTTGGCCCAGTCATACATGGCCCAACCATTGATCACTTTTTTAGAAGCTGTCTGCATGTGTAATAGGGTTGCCTACTGCTGCAGATACCCTGTATATATCAGCAGAAGCAGTATTATACCTGCAATAATACGGTAAATGCCAAACAATCTGAAGCCATGCCGCTGCAGGTAGCCGATAAAAAATTTAATGGCGAGAATGGCTACTACAAAGGCAACGATATTGCCTATAACGAATGCCCGGGTATTGGCGGCAGAACCAAATACGATCTCATAACCTCTTATCTCCCCGGAAACGGAAGGATATTTTTTCAAGAAAAGCTTGTAGGCGGTAGCTGCGAACATGGTAGGCACTGCAAGAAAAAAGGAAAACTCGGCAGCAAGCGTCCTGGTGAGCTTTTGCTGCATGCCGCCGATAATGCTCGACGCACTACGGCTCACACCTGGTATCATAGCTATACATTGCCAGATGCCGATCATGAACGCCTTGCCATAGCTGATATCTTTGTCTTCGGTAACAACAGGCTTCCGGAACAGCCTGTCAATGAACAGGAGCACTATGCCTCCCAGCAGGAGTGTTATGGCCACCGTGAGGGGGCTTTCGAGCAGCTCGTCAATTTTGTCGGAAAGAAGCTTGCCTAATACCAGCGCCGGGATAACAGCTATAACCAGCTTCAGGTAAAATTGCCATTTACCAAAATCGAAGAACTTACGCCAGTACAGTACGATCACAGAGAGGATCGCGCCCAGTTGGATCGCGATCTCGAATATTTTGGTGAAATCGCTTTCGGATATCCCCATCAGCGAACTGGCGATGATCATGTGCCCTGTAGAGGAAACAGGAAGAAACTCCGTAATGCCTTCGATAATGGCAATGATAATAGCTTGTATGATACTCATGCGGAAATAACGTTTGAAATAATGTTTAAAGTGTCTTTTATAAGAAATGCGATGGAGTCCATCGCATTTCACCTATTCAAAAAATCAGGATGATTATTTTTCCGCGCTTTTGGGTCTGCGCATGATAGCGTAGATCTCGATCAGCAAACCGGCCACCAGTAAGACCGGTGCTACTGTTATACGTCTTGTACTGTATACCTCGCTATAATTAAACACTTTCGGATCAGGGCTTTTACCTCCCGACATCAGTAAAAGCGCTATCACCATTACTACTCCCCCAATTGCCATCCACATATAGTTCTGCTTGTTGAACAGTATACCGGTTGCTTTCTTTTCACTCATAATTTATTGCTATAAGGGTTGCAAGATAAGTAAAACGGCAATATCCTGATCCTTTGATTTGGAATTCACCCCTTTGATTTTTTAATGGTTTACTTATATTAACATTCCGGCAGATATTGGATTTAGCACCATAATTCTTGAAAAATACAGGGAAAAATACGTGAAAAGCTTCCTGCGGTCACCGTTTTTCACATCATGTTAGTACTTTCCGAGGCGATTTTTGCCGGATAACCAGTAGGTTTGTAAAAATTCATTTCTATGAGTGATGTCTCGAGCCTCACGGATTTTCTGGATCCTGTTGACAGGTTTCAGTTATCTCACGATGAAGGTTATCCCGAAGGCCAGATCGGGAGGACAATACTTGCGAACGAGGGCGAAATCCCCGATCTGGACAGTGCGGATATTGTGCTTGTGGGATGTGGCGAACAAAGAGGGGACGGGAATAGCGTATATTCACTTGCGCCTGATGTTATCCGCAGCCAGTTTTACGAATTATACTATTGGCATAAAGACATACAGATCGCCGATATCGGCAATATTAAATGCGGCGCCACACTGGCTGATTCTTACGCAGCATTGAGAACGGTGGTTGGGGAATTGATCAATATAGGTAAAACGGTGATCATTTTAGGGGGCAGCCATGATCTGACGCTTGCACAATATGATGCCTATAAGTCGCTCAACAGGATCATAGAAGCCACTACGATAGACGGGCTTATTGATCTTAAGACCGACAGCCCGCTGAAAAGTAAGAACTTCCTCATGGAAATGCTGACGGGTGAACCGAATTTTATACGGCACTACAATCATATTGCTTTCCAAAGTTATCTTGTGCACCCCGGCATGCTCGAAACCCTCGACAAGCTGAGGTTCGATTGCTACAGGCTGGGCAATGTAAAAGAGCATATTGATGAAATGGAGCCTGTACTGCGCAACAGCCAGATGCTCAGCTTTGACATCAGCGCATTGCAGTATACAGCCGCCCCGTCTAATTTTCTTTCGCCCAACGGGCTCAACGGGGAAGAAGCCTGCTCGCTTACCCGCTATGCAGGCATGAGCCCCAATATGAACAGCCTGGGCATCTATGGGTATAGTGTTGAAAATGATACCCAGCAGCTTACTGCCAAACAAATAGCGCAGATGCTCTGGTATTTTATTGACGGTATGTGGCAGGGACGGCATGAAGCATTGCTGGCAGAGCGCGAATCATTTTTTGAGTTCAATACTGCTTTTGCGGAAATAGACACGGTCTTTCTTCAAAGTAAAAAAACAGGACGCTGGTGGATGCAGCTTCCCGACAAATCCTATATCGCCTGCTCTTACCAGGACTATATCCAGGCGAGCAGTAATGAGATCCCGGAGCGCTGGCTAAGGGCGCAGGAGCGTAGTTAAGTCGCCGGAGCTGTTTGCCACAGTGGTATTTTCAATCACTTATCCTGTCTTTCCCCAAAATTCATTTTGCTGTTAGCAATATTATTTTAAATCTTTCCTGTTGATGTATATATGGAATATCCGGAGATGTTTGCATTTGCTGTGGATCACCGCAGTGACCTGTATTTTTTCTTCCTGTTCCATATCGCACCGTATGCAGCAAATGGCGCAAAAGGAGCTCTTCAATGATAGCGTCCTGGCAAATGGACATACCGGCATCGCTATTTTTGATGCGGGCGCCAACAGATCTCTCTATGACTACCAGGGCGACAAGTATTTTGTTCCCGCCAGCAATACCAAGATCGTAACCCTTTATGCCGGCTTAAAATACCTTGGCGACAGCCTGCCGGGATTGGGGTATAATGAAACAGCAGATACTGTATATGTTGCCGCCACCGGCGATCCTTCTTTTCTTCATCCTGATTTTTCGAGGCAGCCTGTATTTGATTTCTTAAAACAACAATCAAAGCCCGTTGCGATAATGGATTATAACTGGCAGTCAGACGCCTGGGGCGACGGGTGGATGTGGAATGACTACAGCAGCGGCTATATGGCGGAACGCAGTCCCCTCCCGGTATATGGCAATGTGATCAGGTGGATACAGGTAAGAGACTCCAGTAGCATAAGCGCCCTCGCTCATAAAGAATCCTTCATTTATTCTGAGCCCGACATCAGTTGGAAAGTGAGCTTCAGCGAAGATACAGGAGCAACAAAATTTTCTGCGGAGCGGGCTTTCACCGAAAACAGATTCTTTATTACCCAGGGTAAAGAGCCCTATGCGGCTATTGATGTCCCTTTCATTACCAATGGCTTTGTATCCGCGCTGGGTCTCCTGAAGGATTCTTTAGGAAAACCGGTTGAGCTTACCTCCACCCGCGTTCCGCCTAAACGGATAGTACGTTCGCAGCCGGCAGATTCTCTTTTCCGCCCGATGATGCATCGCAGCGATAATTTTTTTGCGGAGCAGACTTTGTTAATGGCATCCAATGTAAAGCTGGGAGTAATATCGGACAGCAGGATGATAGATAATATGCTGCACAACGACTTAAAAGATCTTCCTCAAAAACCACGCTGGGCCGATGGCAGCGGGCTGAGCCGTTATAACTTGTTTACCCCCCGGGATTTTGTATGGATATTGCAGAAAATGAAAAATGAGTTCGGGATGGAAAGGCTCAAAAATATTTTTGCTACCGGCGGTACAGGTACACTGGCAAATTATTATCGTAAAGACAGTGCATATATTTACGCTAAAACAGGATCTTTATCAGGAGTGATCTGTATCAGCGGCTACCTGTATGGCAAAACGGGCAGGCTAATGATCTTCTCCGTGCTCGTCAATAACGATCGCCAGCCGGCATGGACGATCAGGAGAAAAGTAGAAGCATTCCTTAAAAAAGTAAGAACGTTAAACTGAAATGCTACAAAGAAAAAAAATAGATGTTGATATCATCAGCGATATACTTAAAGCTGTGCTGCAGGCGCGGCCCGATGCTGCATTTGTAAAAAGCCTGTCCCTCCAGTATGAAGAGCGCGGCGGTTTGAGCAAGAAACAACTGGAAGGATTATACCATAAAGCCTCAAAGATCGGATCCATCCCGGAACACAAGCTCACAACGCTGGAGGCCATTATCAAAAAGAAACCTACAAAATTCAAATCTGCACCACCTCCTCCTGCTCCGCTGTATAAAAAAGATGAGGCTATCGGCAAAATGATAGATGATATCCTGTCGAAATATCCCCAACATAAAATGGTCTTGTTCTTAAAAACAAAATATGATAACAACGAAACGCTCAATGCTTCGGAGATAAGCGACCTCCAGCGTTTTAGCAAATTGTTGAAATAGGGGCTGATAAACAGCAGCAGCGTGTCATTTCTTCCACAGTATAATAAGGACGCATACCTGCAATCATAATGGCAGCATTATTGAGGACACTTGTAGTATAAATAATATTACCATGAAAAAGTTATTAGCAGCCGTTGTTATCATAGTATTTATATCATGCAGCGGCGAGACCTCTTCAGATAAATATATTGATGCTCATGCACCTGCGGATAGCACAGACAGCGCTCAGGACAATTTAAAAAACGATTCTTCCGGGGCAAAGGATACGGTATACCCTCAGACAGATACCAGCTCCTATCGTAAAGATACCAGCCGGCGGGGGGGATAGGCTTCAGCTTTCAGGTATCAGCTATGAGCTGTGCCAAGCTCACATCTCACGTCTCACTTTTCACCTTTCACACATTTAACCCAAGCCCGCGTTATATTTGCTCACTTTCAATATGAGCACATCCGGAAAAAGTCAGTTAGCAGGCGTAGGCTTGGCATTAGCAGCCACTATCATCTGGTCGGGCAATTTTATCATTGCCAGGGCGGTAATACATACTGTCCCGCCTTTCAGTTTATCTTTTTTCAGGTGGCTTTGTGCAGCGCTTGCCATACTGCCCTTTTCCTTCCGGAAGATATATGAGGAGCGGCAGGTGTTGTTTCAGCACAGGAAATATCTTTTCTGGACAGCATTGTCGGGGATCACCTTATTCAATACTTTTATTTATATAGGGGGGCATTATACCACTGCTATTAATCTTGCATTGATCGGCACCACATCATCCCCTATTATTGCCATTATACTTGCACGGGTTTTCCTGAAAGAGCCCGTCGGCTGGTTGAAATCAGCCGGAGTATTGGTTTGCATATCGGGAGTATTGTTTTTATTAAGCGGTGGTAAATGGGAGAACCTTGCAAATTTTCATTTCGGCACAGGCGATAAATGGGTATTGCTTGCAGCCGCCTGTTTTGCCATATACAATGTTTTCACCCGCAGAAAACCGGCGGCTATTTCGGGCATGAGCTTTCTCTCCGTTATTTTCTCTCTTGGCACGGTATTGCTTCTCCCTTTTTATATATGGGATATTGTCTATGCCTTCCCGGTAAAATGGAGCGCTGATTTTGTATACATCATTTTATTCCTGGGTATAGGATCATCAGTAGTTGCCTATCTTATGTGGAATGAAGCTATACGGCGCCTCGGCGCAGGGCGTACTGCAATATTCGGTAACCTGCTTCCCATATTCAGCAGTATTGAAGCGGCGCTCATCCTCCGGGAATCGTTTACATGGGTACATGTAGGTGGGATGCTCCTCGTATTCACCGGTATCTTACTGGCAAACTGGAAGCTGTTCAGGAAATAGTGCTACGTTAACCATAATATACCACATCATTTTGTGAATGGTCAATGGGCAATAGTGAATGGTGAATTTATGCACTATTCACCAGGACGATACAACATATTATAATTAATTCAGCACTGGTTTCAATTGCCTGTGTATAGCCGAAAGCTACAAAGAAACTACTTCTCTTTGCCTTCCTTGCGCCTTTGCGTGAAAAATTTCCGCTACAAACGCGTCATCTTCAGGAATCTTCCGATCAGGAACAAAGAAGCTACTGTAAGCCCGATGATAAAGCCCAGCCACATGCCGGCAGCGCCCATATTAAATACAAAGGCAAACATATATCCCAGGGGTAATCCTGCTACCCAATAGGCGATCCCTACAAAAAGGGTAGGCATTTTTACGTCTTTGATACCGCGGAGCAACCCGGCGCCAATCGCCTGTGTGCTGTCTGAGATCTGGAAGATGGCAGCATATAGCAGCAGCAGCCCCGCCAGCTCCAATACCTGGGTATTTTTATTAAACAGGTGAGGCAACTGATTCCTGAAAATAGTAAACATCAGCGCACAAAATGTTCCGTAGAAAAAAGCGGTGATCAGCGTGCTCTTGCCGATTACAGAGATCATCAGCCTGTCTTTCCTGCCAAAAGCATTGCTCACTCTTATTGAACCTGCCTGTGCCAGCCCCATAGAGACCATAAAAGTAAAAGAGGCGCAGCTCAGTGCGATCTGGTGCGCTGCCTGTGCTACGGCGCTTATAGTGCCGATGATAATTCCCGAAATGGCAAAAGCGCCGGCTTCCATCCCTATTTGCAGGCTGCTGGGAACGCCTATATGTAATAATTCCCGGATCGTTTTCCATTTCAGCTTCCACTGGTTGCGACTCACGGCCATATAGCGCCGGAACACCCGGTGCTTCAGTACTACAAAAAACAGCGCAACGAACATCATTGTCCTGGTAATGAGCGTAGCCCAGCCTGCACCGACCAGCTCCAGCCTGGGCAGTCCCCAATGACCATATATCAGCAGCCAGTTCAATACAATGTTCAACGGCATACCTGCCAGCGAAAGCGCCATGGCAGTGCGGGTATATTCAAGCCCGTCGGCAAACTGCTTGAGCGCCATAAAAAGCAGCATGGGCACAATAGAGAGCGACATGAGCTGCATGAACGGCAGCGCCAGATGAGCTACTTCATCATCCTGCCCGAGATGCAGCAAAATATTCTTGCCTGCCAAAAGCAGCCCGGCAATGACCAGCGCCGTGCATACGCACAAAACGAAACCATTGAACAAATAATGAGAGACCAGTTGCCCGTCTCTTTTTCCATGTGCCATGGATACCATCTGCGAAACGCTGATGGTCATGCCGATCCCGATCACAAAAGGAATGTTCATGGCATTGATCACCAGCGCTGATGCAGCCAGTTGCCTGTAATTAATGCCGCCGATCATCGCCGCATCAATGATGTGCAACGCCATCTGGGCAAGCTCACCAATGATGATGGGCAATGCCAGTTTGATCGTCTTTCCCGCTTCCGCTCGCAACATACTTTTAGATTTATCAATAAGGTGAAATGTGAGAAGATAAACGTGAGAGGTTTTTACCATCCACGATTGCCTCACATTTATCGTTTGTCGTCTCACGTTTCACATCTCACCCTCAAAAAAAATCCGGGGCTCCATACGGCCCCGGATCAACTTTATCTGAGCATTGCCTATTTTAATTTGGCAACTTCATCATCATAATATTTTTTGATAACGATGACGTCCGGGAGATTATGGTACCAGTTAGACTCGTGCTCTATTGACAGCATACCATTAAAATTCTGCCGTTTAAGCTCAGCCAGCACTGCAGGGATATCTATCACGCCTTTACCGACAACGGTATCTGCAGCCTTTGGATCATCAAATTTCACAACATCTTTCAGGTGAGCGCCAAACACATGACCTTCCAGTTGCTTAAGCGCGTCCACGGGATTGATGCCATTGCGTGCCCAATGCCCGATATCAGCGCAGGATCCTATATTATTGTGCCCTTTTATAGCAGCGAGCACAGAATCCGGTGTAGCATAAGCGTTGGGTTTGGGGTGATCATGAATAGCGATCCTGATACCATAAGCGCCGGCAAGACTGTCTGCCAAATCCCACTGGTCTTTTTTAGGCTCTGCAGTAATATAGCTTAAGCCAAAATCTTTTGCCAGGTCAAAAGCTTTCACCCATTCTTCCTTATTGGAAGGGGAAATAACACCCATAGCCACAATGCTAATACCTTTTTTCTGTAAAAGATCTTTGAGTTTGGTGCGGGTATCGGCCGACATTTCAGGTCCGAAGCTGCCGGGCAATCCACCGCCAAGTTTCTGTCCAAAAAAAGCTTCAATATATTTTATCTGGGCACTGTCCACTTTGTCGAGCGCTTCTGTAAAAGGAAACATCCTGAATGTCCACATCTGAACACCTAATTTGAAGCCAGCGGTGCTTCCTGTATTGGCTGCAGTACTGTCAACAGATGTACTGGCAGTGCTGTCTCCGGTAGGTGCGGAAGAAGATCCGCTATTGCATGAACTGATGGCAAGCAATCCCAGCAGGGATATCAAAATGCCGGTGATAAATTTCATGTGCAGGTTTTAAAAGTGAATAAATTGTAATAAGGATGGCAAAAGTATTGAAATATATTTATTCGTGCATTCTGTACAAGAAAAGAAAACATAGCCACGAATGCACGAATAAAAAATCAAATGCATTATATATTCGTGCATCCGTGGCTCTTGTATTCATAAACCATTTTGCAGCACAAGTTTCCACAGGCAGATCACTCCAACTGCTGCTGCATCTTCCTTACCCGGTCTTCCAGCTTTTCCGAAGTGAGGCTTTCCCGCATACTATCCACTTTTATGGGAAAACAAAAAGGCGTCAGTTGCCCGGGAAACCGGATAATGATCTCCGAACGCTGAATGCGCTCCAGCATATTGCGCAGCCGCACTTCTTCCATCTGCTGATCCAGCACTTCCCTGTATGCCTGGCGCACGAGAAGATTACCGGGATCATATTCATTGAACACTTTAAAAAGCAGTCCCGCAGAAGATTGCAGGTGGCGCGCTTTTTTCTGCTCGCCGGGAAACCCCTGGAATATCAGTCCCCCGATCACGGCAATATCCCGGAACTTTCGCATAGCCATTTCCGTTGCATTCACGCTTCGCTGGATATCATTGAGCAGATCTTCCGGGGAAAAAAGCTCATATACATTGGTATCATCCACCGGTATGGGCTGATCGCTGAGCAGTTCAAACCCATAGTCATTCATGGCGAAGGAGAATGTAATTGGCGTTATCCTGCTGATGCGCCACGCCAGTATAGCTGCCATAGCCTCATGCACCAGCCTGCCTTCAAAAGGATATACAAAAAGATGATAGCCATCCTTTGTTTCAATATGCTCTATCAATAGCTGGTTATGCTTTGGCACATGCGATAGCAGGGATTGCAGATTGAACAGCGGTTGTAAAACAGAAAGCTCTATATGATCCTGGTTTTTCCCTTTCCGTAGAGCACTATTCCCCGCCTTATCCAGTGTTTCTCTCAGCTTACGTCCAAGGTTAGCCGAAAGTGGCATTCTTCCGCCCTGCCAGCTCGGAACGATTGATTTTTTGGAATTAGTTTTCTTTACCAGCACCGTCATGTCTTTAATAGCCACCAGCTCTACATTCCTGCCGGCAAGCGTAAATACGGCGCCGGGGTCGAGCCTTGATACAAACCATTCTTCAATCACGCCGATAAATCCTCCGTGCAGGAATTTCACTTTCAGCATCGCTTCGCTTACTATGGTGCCGATATGCATCCTGTGCCGCATCGCTATACGGCGGCTGGTGATCTTATATAACCCGTTTACTATCTCTACCTTTTTATATTCATCGTATTGCTGCAGCGCCACCCCGCCTTCGGTAATGAACTGCAACACCTGCAGCCATTCATCATGTGACATATCCCTGTAACAATACGTTGATTTCACTTCTCTATAGATGGTATCTGCCTCAAAACCATCCGACACGGCAAGGGTGCACAAATATTGAATGAGCACATCATAACACAGCAACATGGGATCGCGGCTCTCAATAATATTTTCTTCCATAGCAGTTTTTAATGCCGAAGCTTCCGTAAGCTCCAGCGAATGCGTGGGCAGAAAATATATTTTGCTTAGGGCTCCCGGCTGGTGGCCGCTACGGCCTGCGCGCTGTAAAAATCGTGCAACGCCTTTGGGAGAGCCCACCTGTATTACCGTTTCCACAGGGCGAAAATCAACGCCGAGATCAAGGCTCGCCGTGCACACCACTGCTTTCAGAATTCCTTCATGCAGAGCTTCTTCCACCCAGGTCCTCAGCTCCGGCTCAATGCTGCCATGATGGAGCGCTATCGCACCGGCAAGATCAGGAGCCGCTGTCAGCAATCCCTGGTACCAGGTCTCACTCATGCCGCGGGTATTGATAAAGATGAGTGTGGTACGGCTCTGGTGGATGATTGGTATTACTTTCTGCACCAGCTTTATCCCCAGGTGTCCCGCCCAGGGGTAATTTTCTATCTCATCAGGCAATACAGATTCTATGACTATATTTTTTTTCAGCTCTGCTTTTACAATTACAGTTGGCACTGCCTGGGGGAGGCATGACATCAGCACCTCTTTCGCCTCATCAAGGTTGCCAATAGTAGCGGAGATGCCCCATATAGAAAGTGCGTCTCCTGAAACATGAGATCTTAACCCCGCCACCCTGCTGATCGCCAGCTCAACCTGTACCCCTCTTTTACTGCCCAGCAATTCATGCCACTCGTCAACGGCAATTATTTTTAAGGTGGAGAAAAAATCCGCATATCCTTTCTGCGCCAGCAGCAGGTGAAAGCTTTCGGGGGTAATAACGAGCACTTCCGGCGGGCGTTTCTTTTGTTGCTGCCGCTCCGCCACCGGCGTATCTCCATTGCGGATACCTATCCGCCACTGCATACCAAGCTCAGCGATCACTTCTTCCATAGCGCGGCCGATATCTTTTGCCAGCGCACGCAAAGGCGTGATCCATATAAGCAGAAGCCGGTGCGGTGCACATGTCTTATAATCGGAAGGATGGTGATTGATGAAGTCAATGACAGCGCCGAGGAATACAGAGAAAGTTTTTCCAAAACCCGTGGGAGCATTCACCAGCCCGCTCCTGCCATCAATAATATGCTGCCAGGTTTCTTCCTGGAAGATAAATGCTGAAAAGCCCTTATCCGCCAGCCAGCCGGCGACCACCTCGTATCCTTTGGAATTTTGCAACTGCATTACAGGAAATGCAAATTACGGAGTAAGCGGGAAACGAAAGCCTGTTTTCACATACAGCTAATAATTTGAGGTGCCGGGGGCATTTCAGCCCGAAGGGCTGAAATGTGAATAGCCCCCAACAAAGTTGGGGGGAGCAAGTGGCAGCATCGAACAACCCCAAACGGGGTTGGATGTAGGGAACTTAATGTAAATTACAGACGTATACACCACATTGTATAACCAATGAATCAAACACCATGAGCTACCGTCAGATTTTTTACCAGATCGTTTTTGGTACAAAGCACCGCAAGATGACTATTGCTGAAAGAAATTGCGAACAGCTTTATAAGTACATTTGGGGAATCATAAAGAACAAAAATTGTAAGCTTTACCGCATTAATGGAGCGGAAGACCACATTCATATTTTTTCAGACCTTCACCCTTCCACATCCCTTGCTGATTATGTTAAAGATATAAAAGTAGCCAGTAATGGCTGGATGAAGGATAGTGGGTTATTTCCGGGTTTTGAAGAATGGCAGGATAGCTATGGCGCTTTCACCTATTCAATAAGAGAAAAAGATACCATCATCAATTATATTAAAAACCAAAAGGAGCATCACAAGAAAGAAACATTCTATGACGAATTCAAAAGGCTGCTTGTAGAAAATGGTGTTGAATTTAACGAAAAATACCTGCTCTAAACTGCCTCATTCAACCCTTTCAGGGTTGTGTCGTTCACATGCCTTTTTACCCCCAACAAAGTTGGGGGCTATTCACATTCAAGCCCTTCGGGCTTTACATTAAGCCCTTTTGCTATAACGGGTTCTGATCCCTCTCTGCGAGCCTGCGCCGATAGGCAGAGGGCTGGGATGAGGCGATTAGCTGAATTTCAAACGCGTATTACAATTTGTCGGGCAATAGTGAAAAAAAATTGTAATGAATAACCGTGTTAATAGTAAATATATTAGAAGAGAAGAACACTGCGGAGGATAGCCGGGCGCATCCGTAAAAACTGTTGCCGGTTACAACAGAAAACCGGAAAGGCCCCATAAATTCGATTTTTTAAGGATTTTCCACTTCTAAAGAACTACCGGGATATTTGTTCGAATTCATGTCACAAAAATACCGGCAGCCTGAAAAAAGCAGTACCGAGATCAGGAAAATGCATTTACGATATGCGCAAACTTATTAAAGAGGCTGTTTTTAGCTGTTTAAAAGGGATGATCAACTAATTCACTGAAAAACAATACCTTTTGCTCTCCGGTAGCCAGGTTTCTTACATTACAGGTACCGTTTTCCAGCTCACGGCTGCCGATCATTGCCGCATAAGCAATATGCTTGCGGTCGGCATATTTAAATTGTTTATCAAATTTTGCCTGCTCGTGGTAAAGCTCACAGCTCACGCTTTTTGCCCGCAACTGCTGCATCAATTCAAACGCTTTTTTGCTTTCCGCATCCCCAAGGTTGAAAAACAATACCTTCGTGCCGCTCTGCACCTGCTCCGGGAACAATTTCAGCTCTTCCAGCACATCATATATACGGTCTACTCCGAAAGATATCCCTACACCGGGAATTCCGGGCACTCCAAACAACCCTGTAAGATCATCATACCTGCCACCACCACCTATGCTTCCTATAGTTACATGCTTTGCTTTGACCTCGAAGATGGCGCCGGTGTAATAATTAAGTCCTCTTGCCAGCGTGAGGTCTACCACCAGTTCATTTTTGCCGGAAAGTGAAGAAGGATAGCCAAGTATATATTCAAGCTCCTCAATTCCTTTAGCGCCGGTTGTTGAAGCACCAAAAATGGTTTTGATCCTGTCCAGCTTTTCAGTGTTTGTGCCTTCTATCTTCAGGTATTGCGTAATGATATCCACCTGTTGCTCATTCAGCCCGCGTTGCCGCAATTCTTCCTGCACTTTTTCAATACCTATCTTATCCAGCTTATCAATGGCCACAGTTATGTCTGTCATTTTCTCCGATCCGCCACAGCATTCGGCAAGCGCTGCCAGTATCTTCCTGTTATTGAGCTTTATCTCAACCGGGATATTGAGTTGTGCAAATACCTTGTCGTAAATACCCGCCAGTTCTACCTCATTGATCAGGGAAGTGCTGCCCACCACATCGGCATCGCACTGGTAAAACTCACGGTACCGCCCTTTCTGCGGGCGGTCTGCGCGCCATACAGGTTGCACCTGGTAGCGCTTGAAAGGAAAGGTAAGTTGGCCATGGTTCATGGCTACATAGCGTGCAAAAGGAATGGTGAGATCGTATTTTAATGCACGCTCTGTAAGATTCTTATCATTTTTTCCCGCCAAAACATTTTCAAAAGCAGCTTTTGCCTTATCAATGTTTTTGGGATCGCTCAACCCGTTATTTAAGATTTTGAAGATCAGCTTATCTCCTTCCTCACCATACTTGCCCATCAGGGTATCCAGGTTTTCCATGGCGGGGGTTTCCAGCGGCTCAAAGCCATAAAGCTCAAAAACCTTTTTAATGGAATCAATGATATAGGCTCTCTTGCGCACAATATCCGGTCCGAAATCCCGCGTGCCCTGCGGAAGCGAAGGTTTACTCATTATCCGAATGAATTGATATATTTTTTATTGCAGCATATTTCTCAATGATCTTATCACAGGCTTTATCGATCATGTCAAACACCCGGTGATAACCCGGCTCCGTGCCATACCACGGATCAGGAACATCCATTTGTCTCCCGGGATATAGTTCATCCATCAGCAACTTTATTTTGCCGGGCCGGGAGGCATTGCCGGCAATCCACCGCATTTCTTCTATCACATCTTCCGCCATCGCATATACCAGGTCAAACTTTTCAAGATCATCTGCGCTGAAGTTCCTTGCCCTTTGTTTACTGATGTCAATGCCGTGCACGGCAGCTACTTTCTGCGACAGCCTGTGCGGCGCTTCTCCCACATGATACCCGTTCGTACCGGCGCTGTCTACTTTCCAGTTTAGCCCATTGTCTTCAATCTTGCTCCGCATAATTCCTTCCGCCAGCGGGCTTCTGCAAATATTGCCCAGGCATACCATTAATATCTTCATATCAAAAAAATCGGCACAAAGGTAAAGTAAAACCGATAAGGTTTGCAGTGTAATGCTTCTACGGGCGCATTTCAGATTGGTCTAGCAGGCGCGCCTGCAAAACATGAGATACACCCATTAAATTTCTTTGTGGTCTTTGCCTGCCCGATCTGAAGATCATTCAGGCGGGCGAAAAACCTGACTGCCGACAGCCAGGCTCTGTATTTCCTTTGCGGTTATATTTTACCGCAAAGCGCGCCAGGAAATTACGCCCGCCTGAATGACTAGTCGGGCAGGCAAAGGTCTCAACGCCGTGCTAAGAGGATATATAATTTTCGCTTTTGCCTTAAATGTGAAAGCATCTTGAATAGCCTCCGGTAAGTCAACCATTAAGGGACATTAAGCCTTAATTATTCCTTAACTTCCTAATGGTTAAAATCCCCACTCTTTATATTTTTGGTCATGAAAAAGATATGCCTGCTTCCTTTTTTACTTATCGTACTGATCATAAACGCACAACAACCTGCGCTCCGCGCCGACCTGTCCACCTATATCAATCCAACATTTACGGACACTTCGAGAATTACACGGGTAAAAGCAATGATACCTGTGATAGACCGGATGTACCGCGACTATGCGCAACAAAAGCATTTCCCCGCCATAGTATTTGGGATAGTGGTGGATGATCAGTTGGTATATGCAGGCAGCTATGGAAAGACCGATATTTCGAAAGATATCCCGGCAAGTCCATCCTCCCTGTTCCGCATCGCTTCCATGACCAAGAGCTTCACCGGGATGGCTATACTCAGGCTGCGCGATGAAGGCAAACTCCGCCTCGATGACCCGGCAGCATTATATATACCCGAGCTGAAAAAGATTACTCTTCTCACTACAGATGCACCGCAGATCACAATCCGCAACCTGCTTACGCACACTGCAGGATTCCCTGAGGATAACCCCTGGGGCGACAGGCAACTTGCTATCACTGAGCAGCAGTTTTCAGCCATGCTGCAAAAAGGAATATCTTTTTCCAATGTTCCCGGCATCCAGTATGAATACAGCAACATGGGATGGGCCATGCTGGGCCGTATCATCACCAGAGTTTCGGGCAAATCGTATGAGCAATATATCACAGAGAATATTCTCCGTCCGCTGGGTATGGACCATACGGCATGGGAATATACCAAAGTCAGTCCTGCAAAGCTGGCGCATGGCTACCGTTATGAGAATGATCAATGGAAGGAAGAAGCATTGCTCCACGACGGGGTATACGGCGCAATGGGCGGGATCATCACTTCCGTTGAAGATTTTAGTAAATACATGATGTTGCACCTTGCCGCATGGCCGCCACGCAACGGAAAGGAAACGGGGCCGGTTAAGCGAAGTTCCCTCCGGGAGATGCAACAACCCTGGTCTTTCAACAATCTTGATCCTTCTTTCAAATATCCTGGCTCCAGTCCCTGTCCGCTGGTGAGCAGCTATGGCTATGGGTTAAGGATAGGTGTAGACTGCAATGGCAGAAAATACGTGGGGCATACCGGCGGGCTGCCCGGCTTCGGGAGCCAGTGGTGGATACTGCCGGACTACGGGATAGGCATAGTGGCTTTGGGCAACCTGACTTATGCGAGCATGACTGCCGCTAACTATGCAGTGCTGGATACGCTGATAAAAGGAGCGAAGCTGACCGAACGACTGCTCCCGGTATCTCCTGTACTGCGCTGGCGGCAATCGGAAATAGCAGCGCTCCTGCCCGACTGGAAAGCTGCGGAGCAAAGCGGGATATTTGCCGTTAATTTTTTTGCAGATCACTCCCTGGCAGGCAGGAAAGAAAAATCAGCGGCATTATTTGCCAAAGCCGGCAAAATACAACGCATCGGAGAAGTTGTTCCTGAAAACCAGTTACGTGGTGTATTTGATATAGTATGCGAAAATGCTACCGTTGAAGTATATTTTACGCTTACGCCCGAATACCCGGCACTGGTGCAGTATTTGGATATGGAATTGAAATGAAGGGAGACGTGAGACGTGAAATGTGAGAGGGGCGCTCCTCACGTTTGTCGTCTCACATTTGACGTCTCCCTGCATCAATTCAACCTCTGTACGCTTCCCTGCACAGTGACAGTCCGCCCGGCTCTACCTGTCGCATCAAAGGTTTTGAACCTGATAGTGGCAGTAGCAGGAACAGGCGCTTCATATACCGGCGAATCCATTGTAGGCTCAGAACCATCAGTGGTATAATGAATGCTGATACCGGGTAATGCCGTATTGGCTTTTATCATACCATTTTCAACCACAGCGCCTGCCGGTGGTACACGATAGGCATACCCGCCATTCATTTTTGCCAGTACCGGGAATTCTTTTTGCGCAATAGTATTGGCAAAGCGATTCCACCCGGCATCTATGCTTTTTACCCTCAGGTCGTGGTTAGGCTCTGTCTCCCATTTCCTCTCCGGCGACCAGGCGCTTTCTGCAAACCCTATCAATTTGGGCAGCATATAGTATTCGATCATATTCCGTCCCTTGATCGTTTCGCTCCACAACTGCGCTTCCAGCCCGCGGATATTTTTTCTTGCTTCAGGCTTCAACTGTTCCCACGCGCTGCCGGGCTTATCCCAATCGAGCGTGGCGCCCATATCGCTTTTGAGCGTGGTATTGAACATCTGGAAAGGAGCAAAAGCCCATGCGTTTTTAGTGTCAATAAAGCCGGCCCAGTATAGCCCGGGCTCCGCAGGATCATTATTATAGGCCAGGTCAAAATAAAAATTGGAAACATTACACAGCACAATATTGTATCCTTCATTGGCAAGTTTATATGCCAGGTCAGGGTAGTCAAACATATTGTTCCAGATATAGGGAACAACATGCCTGCCGGCAAATTCAGGATTGGCAACCATTTTGCCGGTGCTGTCTTTCTTCAGCGCCACCTCTTCCCATCCATGCACTTCAATATTTCTTTTTTCCATTACCTCCACCAGCCTGCGGAAGAAATAGGCCTGCAGGTTTTTAGGATCTTTAATTTCAGGATGTTTGGCCATCAGCGCGAGTGCATTAGGAGATTTTGACCAGGCGCCATCGGCAACCTCGTCCCCGCCGGCATGAAATACCGGCATCGGCAATCCGGCTTCTTTATACATTTTCTCAAATTCATCCACTACCTTAAAGTAGAAATGATAGGCTGATTCGCGGGTAATATCCACCACGTTATCGGAATACATCTGCGCCGACATATATACAGATTTATCCTCCGGATCCACCAAACGGTATTCATTGGCTTCCTGCTCTTTTCCTTCTTTCATCAGCTTTTGATACCGCGCTTCCATGGATTTGATGGCTGCTCTTGCATGCCCCGGGAAATTCAGCTCCGGTATGATATTGATATGCCTTTTCTTCGCATACTTCAGTATTTCAATAAAATCATTTCTTGTATAATAGCCGCTGCCGTATTTCCCCTTTTCATTGGCAAAAGGTCCAGAACCATAGCCGGGGTGCAGGGCTGCAGCTTCCTTACCGCTTACATGCTGGCGGTGGGCGCCCACTTCTGTCAGCTCAGGCAGGCCGGGAATTTCCACGCGCCACCCTTCATCTTCGGAGGTATAGAGCAGCATGTGATTGATCTTATATTTAGCCAGCACATCAAGTATCCTGAAAATAGTTTCTTTGGTCTGGAAATTCCTGCTAACGTCTACGTGCACACTACGGAACCCAAACCGCGGAGCATCATCTACCGTAACATAAGGAAGATGAATATCTCCCTTTCCGATGTATGCTCCTGTGGGGATCAGTGAAAGTAAACTCTGCATGCCGTAAAATGCACCTGCCGCATCGTAGCCGGTGATGCTGATGCCTTTTTCGCTTATCACCAGGCGATAGCCTTCCGGCCGCTTTTCTTTTACGGCATTCGGGTCTATTGAGATATTAATACCGCTTTCAGCATTTCCGTCTGCCTTTAAAGTAAACGACTGACCCGAAACATCTTTCAGCCGCTCCGCCAGGAGCTGTGCTTCGTCGCTGAGTGACGGGGGGAAACTGATAACGGTAGCAGCGGGAAGGGTATATTCTCCTTTTTGCTTCTCGAAATGAAGAGGGCTTGGAATGATCGGTAAAAGCTGGTCGGCAGACAGTAATGATAAAGATGCGTTTTCTGCATACGTCTTTGCGGGAGAAGCAGGCAATTCCCTGTCTGCTTTACCACGCAATAATTGCTCTTTACGGATAAAAGGGATGAGCGTATAGTCGTTGATCTCTTCTATCCGTTCTTCATTTCCCTTATCGTCATAAAAGACAATATATATACCAAGGGGCTGGTCAGTATTTTTAATCACATAGCCTGCCGCCTTATATTCTATATCAACAGAGTCGCCTTTAGCCAGAGAAAAACCTGCATTAGGTATCAGCCGGAACCAGTCGCCGTTGATATGCTCCAGTGTAGCCGGCTGCGGCTTTGCCGTGGGCAATACAGGACTTGGTGCTATGGAGAAAAATATTTTCCAGTTTTTATCCGTGAGTGCCCGGTCATCTTTGTTGATCAGCCGTATACGGGCGGCATAGCCGGAATCGGTAAAATTGGACAGCAGCTCCCATTGCATGGCAATGCCGGAGCTTTCACTTTTAGACACTTCCTTTTGCTGCTGTGAGCAGGATGCAAACAATACCATAACCGCTGACAAAAACGACAATGTATGCTTCATAATATCTATCCGTTTTTACATATTATCGAAAAATGAGGTACAACAAATGTAAGGGAGATGCCGGGAGAAAACATATACTGGAAAGCGTAACGTATTCTTTTATCTTTTTCCGTATTACAACATAAATAACGACAAGGCATATACCACGGCAAATGCTGTTAGCCCCATACATAAAGTAGCCAGCGAATATACCCTCAGCATCGTCCTCATTTCAAGCCCCGCAAACTTACTGATCACCCAAAAGTAGGCGTCATTGGCATGGGATATTGTCATGGAGCCTGCACCCATGGAAAGTATGCACAGCAACTGACCGGTAGCGCTATCCAGCCCGAGCGCAGGTAGCAAAGGCTGGATAATGGAAGCAGCAGTAATGATAGCGACGGTAGAAGAGCCCTGGGCTGTCTTTAATAAAGCCGTGACTAAAAAAGGGAAAATGATCCCCATGCTTTTCAGTGAAACTGCAGTGCTTAGATGATCACCCAGTTTAGTTGCCGACAATACAGCTCCAAAGGCGCCGCCGGCGCCAATAATTACCAGTATACCGCCTGCTTTTTCGGCGCCTTCCTGCAGTAGTTTGCCAAGTGTATCTTTGGCAGCACCCCGCATGGTGGTTAAAGCCAGTATTACTCCTGCGGTAAGCGCTATTACAGGGTCGCCTGTCGTGCCTAATATTTGCATTACGATCCCGTCATTATGTTCCACTTTTGTGAAAGCGCCTATAGCGATCAGCACAATGGGCACTATTACCGGCAGAAAAGATTGTACAACGCCGGGTCTGTTTTTGTTATCAATCACTTCTTCTTCCATTGGGTTGCCTGCTGCCGGCAGTTTCCGTCCTGCATATCTTGCCCATATATAACCTGCCGCGCTGGCGGGAATGGCCACGCCAATACCTGCAAGGATCAATGTCCCGAAATCCACATGCAATATGCCGGCTGCTGCGGCGGCGCCGGGATGAGGAGGAATAAGACAATGTATGGCGTACAGGCCGCTCGCCAGTGAAGTAGCCATCACTGCCATGCCGATGCCTGTTCTCCGCGCCAGGCTCCGGTTCAGCCCGCTCAATACAATAAAACCCGAATCGCAAAAAATCGGCATCCCTACTATAAACCCTGTAATATTCATTGCAAGCGATGCCCGGTGATGCCCGGTCTTCCTGAGTATGAACTCAGCCATTACAGAAGTACATCCTGTATGCTCCAGCAGTACGCCAAGCGCCGTGCCCAATACAATGATAAACCCCAGCGACGCCATGATATGACCAAACCCGCTTTTCATCGCCGCTATGATTTCTTCTACAGGTAACCGTACGCCCAGCCCCACCACAAAGCAGGCGGCAAACAGGGCAAAGAAGGCATGTATCTTATACCTTGTTGTCAGCAAGATGATCAGGGCTATTCCCAGTATCAAAAAAATAATTACCTGTAAAAAAGGAGTAGTCATGAGTTTATATTAGGTCAATCAAATTATGCCTGTATGCTGCCGTGAGAAGTGAACGCTGTAGGGGCAAGGCATGCCTTGCCCCTACAGCGTTCACTTACTACGCTCACATCAGCATAAAACTATGTCAGCATTTTAATATTCCGGCATAATTTTTTTATTACATTCAACAATGATATTACTCACAACCACCTTGAAGATCATTAAGCAGTCTTTCGCCGATTTCTTTAGCGAAAGAGTGATGAAATTAAGCGCTGCCCTTTCTTATTATACTCTTTTTTCATTGCCGGGACTTATCATAATCATTCTCTGGATAAGTGATATTTTTTACGGCAGGGCAGCGGTGGAAGGAACGGTATATGGCCAGATAGCAGATTTTGTAGGAAAAGATGCGGCATTGCAGATCCAGCAAACCATCCGCAATGCCACTTTGTCTTCGGATAATAAAATTGCTACTATTGTAGGGCTCATCACTTTGATCATCGGGGCAACAAGCGTATTTGGCGAAATACAGGATTCCATCAACCTTATCTGGCGACTGAAAGCCAAACCCAGGAAAGGCTGGCTGAAGCTCCTGGTCAACAGACTATTGTCTTTTTCCATTATTATTACGCTGGGTTTTCTCTTACTGGTATCCCTTGTCATCAACGGTATACTGGATGCTTTTATCAGCCGGCTCACCATGGCATTTCCCGAAGCGCAGGTCATTGCACTTTATATTGTAAATGTCATCCTCAGCTTTATCATTACGTCTTTTTTATTCGGACTGATATTTAAAGTGCTCCCCGATGCCAAAATAAAATGGCATAATGTGAGAATAGGCGCCTTTACTACTGCCTTATTGTTTATGCTGGGAAAATTTCTTATCAGCTATTATCTCGGGCATAACCGGATGACCTCTGCCTATGGGGCAGCCGGCTCTGTGATAGTGATCCTGCTGTGGGTATATTATTCCGCAATCATCCTGTATTTCGGCGCAGTTTTTACACGGGTATATGCTATTCATACCGGTTCGCATATTTATCCGGATGACTATGCCGTATGGATCAAAGAAGTGGAAGTGGAATCTGAAAATTCCTTACAGACCCAGCCGGAAAAAAAGAAAAGCACTGTGCCTGCTCCGGAAAAATGATCTGCTGGTGCGTCAAACGTGAAACCTGCCAACCGGCAGGCTGGTGTGAGACGTGAAACATTCTTTCACCTTTATCCCCGTCCGAATGGCATTCAGCCGGGCGGGTTCTCACTTTTCACGATAATCCACAGACATAATTTGCCTGACTTAATCCTACTTTATTCCCGCTCTTTTCTTCAATTCAGCGACAGCTATTGAGATCATTCTTCCAACGGGTTCGCCATTCCGGTAAGTGATTATCCGCATGGTAACTGCATCTTTAGGCACCTCAACCGGCTCAGTATATTTCGGGTAAAATTTATCCGGGAATGAATTATCAAAGCTGTAAAAAATATCAAGTCCGGATATCTCCGTGGAAAGCTCCGCCACAGGTAATCCGTTCGGTCCCTTTGTTGCTTTTATTACGGGGTCATACATAGCAGGCGCATATTTCTTTTCAGCCACATCAAACCGCCTGAACTGCTGCTCTACACGCGGCACAAAATTCTCCCAGTTTTTCTTTTCTTTCGGAGACCATACCGACTCTGCTATGGCAAACGCCCGTGGCCACAACATATACTGCAGATGCCGTGTATTATACACCTGCTCGGTCCATAAGTTGGCCTGTCCCCCTTTGATATATTTTGCATCCACACCTTCGGGTACCGGGTCGAACTGATAGGCTTTGCTCAACCGCAATGTTGCATATACCGGCGGCTCAATAGCTGCATCGCCCTGCATAAAGTCAAGATAGGCGAAGGTTGTAGGGCTCATCACTACTTCGTGCTGCAGTTTTGCAGCGGCGATACCGCCATCCACGCCGCGCCAGCTCATCACGGCGGCGTTAGGAGCCAATCCTCCCTGCAATATCTCATCCCAGCCAATCAGCTTTTTCCCTTTTGATTCAACGATCTGTTCAACTTTTTTTACAAAATAGCTTTGTACTTCATCAAGATTCTTCAGCTTTTCGCGTTGCATCAAAGCTTTTATCTGCGGACTTTTTTCCCAGAAATTCCTTGCCGTTTCATCTCCGCCCATGTGAATATATTCAAACGGGAAAAGTGCTGCCACTTCCGTAAATACTTTATCTAAAAACTCGTATACCTTAGGATTGGCGGGACAAAGCGTGTTATCCACCAGCCCGTAGAAATGGCCTTTGGGAGGCCATACCATAAATTTCTCCCCGGAATTGACAGTGTATTTATCTGCCCCCGGCGTGCACGACAGCTCGGGGTAAGATGCTATTGCCGCCAGACTATGCCCCGGAACATCCACTTCAGGAAGAATATTTACAAAATGTTCTTTCGCATACTGCACGATCTCCCTGATATCGTCCTGGGTATAAAAACCGCCGTAGTCTCTAGGCTCATCCGGCAGGGGATCGGAAAAATAGTTGAATGTTCCTGTCTTTTTTACATTCCATGCGCCTACACTGGTCAGTTTGGGCAGGCTCTTTATTTCAATCCTCCATCCCTGGTCGTCGGTAAGATGCAGGTGCAGCAAATTGAATTTGTAACGCGCCATATCGTCTATGAATGCTTTCACCTCCTCTTTGGTAAAAAAATGCCGCGATACATCAAACATAAGCCCTCTCCAGCCAAAGCGCGGATAGTCTTTGATAACAACAGCAGGAGCTATCCACTGTATATTTTCATTTACTTTTTTGCTTTCAATTTCTTTTGGCAGCAGTTGTACAAAAGTTTGCACAGCATAGAATAATCCCGCAGGTTTATTTGCTGAGATGGTCACGCCGCCGGAACTAACTTGAAGTTCATATCCTTCATCGCCTATGGCTTCGTCGCGTGATGCATTGAGCACAAACTTAATGCTGCCATCTGCTGAAGTATGTGTAGTACTGAGGTGAAAGCCGGTAGACCTGCTAAGGAAGCCGGCCAGGTAACGGGCCACTGCCGCAACAGATCCGTCATCACCAGAGGGGATTTCTATTGCAGTAGTATGCTTCAGGAGAAACTGCCCTTCTTTTTGCTCCAGGGAAACTGGTTCGGGAATGACAGAAGGTTTTTGCACCTGGGCTATACCATTAATAGAAGCAAGTATAAATAGCGTCAGAATAATGCGACACTGCATGGCTTAAGTTTTGAGCGCAAAAGATATAAAAGAAAAACAGATTAAAAAAAATGCCCGGGTACTTTTACCCGGGCAATACATCATTTATCGTCAGTTTACCAGCTTCTTTTATTCCGGGAAAACGAATTGCCACCAGAACGCTGCTCTTTGGGTCGTGCCACTGTAACAGACAAAGCCCTTCCGTCAATATCTCTGCCATTCAGTTCCTGCATAGCCTTCTCTGCATTGTCATCATCCGGCATTTCAACAAAACCAAACCCGCGGGAACGGCCACTCTGCCTGTCAATAATAATCTTTGAAGACGATACTTCTCCAAAAGGTGAAAATAAATCTCTTAAGCCTTCATCGGTTGTATGAAAACTTAAATTTGAAACGTACATGTTCATACTAGAAAATTAAAAATGTGATAAATCAACCTGTAATAGGAGCATAAATCAAAGAAGGCATAAACACAGATACAACGTGGCAAGATGTATAATGTATAGACATTCAATTCAGGATGCGCCAATTCAAGTTATTATAAAGATAGTATTTAAATTAGAAACCCGGAGGGTGTATTTCAAATTTTCGCTTCACAAGCGGCATTCCGGTCGGTGAGACACCGACCGGTAGCGGGGGGCTACAGGCGGGAGTCTCCACCCACCTGCGAAAATTTGAAATACACCCCAACCCGGATGATTTTATGCTGCCGACAGCTACCGGACAAAATAAAGGCAGGATCTCCGGGTAATCCTGCCTTGTAAAAAAATAGCGGTAAGTGATAAGTCGAATTCTCAGGCTTCACATTTCACGTCTCACGGTAACATTGACCTGACCCGTTTTTAATTAATTTATTGCAACAGTCCTGCCATTTACCCTGCCAAATCCGTTTGTGGTGCTGTCCGGCGACAAAGTCCCGTTTTCGATATATTTGATCTTCACGCTTTGAGCTGTATCGGAAACACCAGGCTTACCTATCAAAAGCGCGGTATATACTTTTCTTTCCTCTACAGTAATTGATCTGTCTGCCTGAAGCGTATCGCCACTGCTGACATTGATGGTAATTTGCCCTGGTGTCAGGGCAGCAAATTCAGATACTGATCCGAAAGCAGCGTTATCATTTACCACATCACTTCCATTCTGTGATATTTTTACTGCAGGAGCAACAGCACCGGTAATAGCATTGATATACCTCACATACGCTACGCCCGATGCCCCGGGCAGGGTATCAATATTATCTTTCACCACAACGTTTTGATATGCAGTATCGCCCACCAGGAAAAGCGAATAATATTTATCCTGGTCAAAAGTATAATCCGAGCTTGCAAGAGTATTACCGGTTGATGCATCAAAAGCTGTAATGGACCGCGTGCCCGTATATATACCTATATATCCCCCCGTATAATTTGTATAGGCAAGCGGAGTGCCGGTAAGGTTGTTGCCCGAGAGCGTAAACCCGATCGCCGAAGCTTCCGGTGCAAGATTGAACGCCATGAGTCCCGCCACCGGTGTCTGGGTGTTATCACCATTGTCTTTCAGGCATGACGAAAAAGAAGCTGCCCCTAAGAACAATACAAACACACCTAAAACGCTTTTTCTGAATAAGGTAAGATCTTTCATAATTTTACTGTCTCCTGTTTATCGTTTAAAAAATAAAGCGCATTTCCTTTATGGAAACGCTGTGCAGGGAAAAGAGTAAAAAATGATGCCAAAGCGAGGGTTGTTATCAATAAAAAACTAACCTTATGCAAGTATTAACTTTTAATAAAAAATAATTTTAACATGGTGTTAATACATTACTTTGTAGCTCTTATCAGGGAGAAATGATGCACAGCCTGTTTAACTCTTAATTTTCTATATGCGCAAAAGGAAAGGAATAAAAATACTTGCCATTCTTACAGGAATGCTTATTGTGATATATGCGCTCGGGCCGCGTCCCGCAACTCCGGTATATGAAAAGGATCTGCCGCAGGTGCCTGCAGCAGCAAACGAACTGCAGGCTTATATCCGGCACAACGAAGCAATGCATAAACTAAAGCCGGATAATGAAGCAAGGATTGTTTGGTACAATGATAGTGTCAAAGAAAAAACGCCCTATTCCATAGTGTACCTGCACGGTTTTTCCGCATCACAGGAAGAGGGTCGACCCATTCACACCAATATTGCCAAGGAATTTGGTTGCAATCTTTATCTTTCTCGCCTGGCTGAGCATGGTATTGATACTGCCGATCCTATGATCCGGCTGACGCCCGGTGAATACTGGAAAAGCGCAGAGCAGGCGCTCGCTATCGGAAAGCAATTAGGCAACAAAGTAATTTTGATGGGCACTTCTACGGGAGGCACCAATGCGCTGCAGCTTGCGGCTGCATTTCCGGATGATGTGGCTGCACTTGTATTACTCAGCCCCAATATTGCTATCTTTAATGACAAAGCATGGCTGTTGAACAATCCGTGGGGATTGCAAATTGCAAAAGCGGTAACAGGAGGTGATTATATGATATCTGCAGACACCAGGCCTGTATACCGTCAATACTGGTATTGGAAATACCCTGTTGAAGCTGCCACCCAACTGGAAGAATATCTTGAGACCACTATGACCAAAGAAACCTTCAAAGCAGTGAAACAACCACTGCTGCTGTTATATTATTATAAAGATGACATCCACCAGGACAGCGTGGTAAGCGTGCCGGCAATGCTGAAAATGTATGACGCATTGGGCACGCCTCCCAATCTGAAAATGAAACAGGCTATCCCTAATGCAGGTAATCACGTAATAGGCAGCTATATAAGATCAAAAGACCTGCTGAGCGTGCAACGCGCAATAGAGGATTTCCTGGAGAAAAAAATGCACATGGCTGTAGCTACTGCACCGGCGATTACTGTAGTGCATAAGGATATGCAATGATGTTACTTCTTAACTTTTGTATTGCAGATATTAACTCAACTGGAAATTGCTTACTTTTTCCGGGATGTTCCTCTTTGCCTGCCGGATATGTCTTTCGTTATGTGCAATAAGGAACTGGAATACATCCCCCAGGTTCAGCTTTACAAATTTTGCTATAGAAACAGGTATGCGGATTTTATTGAGGTCTGCCCTTCCTGCCTGCTTCAGGTATTGCAGCAGCGCTTCCTGTTGCTGAATGAATGTTGCTACTACGGCATAAGCATCCGGATGAGGAGAAGGAATATGATTTTTGAATGCCTTCATTTTCTTTTTACCGGTTTCGGGCTCCATCATCCTGGTAAAATAACTGCCCAGCCAGGAACTTTTGAATGTGCTTTTAAACGGATAGCTTTTAGCATTATCCAGTCCCTTTTTGATCTGCGGTAAATAATAATCGCCATATCCGTTCAGGTGATCAAGGCACTGGGCAATGCTCCAGCCGCCATCTTTGGCCGGCTCAAGTAATACCGGCTCCGGTAAATTTTGAAAGTGACTTACAGCCTCCATAATATGCTGTTCTACCCTGCTTTCAAGCCTGTCTAAAAAATGCGCTTTGTTTGTCGGTTTCATAATTACATGAATTGTGATTAAAGTATTTATGAACGCAAAAATGAAAAGTTTAATAATTGTAAATCTTGGTATTTACCATGATTTTCAGATTTTGACGGAGTTAATAAGCTTGCTGAAATTACTCGGGTCTATTCCGAGATAATTTGCCAGGTATTTATGAGGTACCAACTGCAGGATATGGGGGCTGCGCTGCATCAGCTTCCTGAATTTTTCTTCTGAAGAAAAACATTGCAGCTCCACGATCCGTTCCAAAACTCCGGAAAGCGCTGCTGTAATGCCTTTCCTGATCATTGTACTTATATTGGGATGCACGTCCATAAGCTCCTGAAGATGGGCAAACGGCGCCCGCAGAAAGGAGGATGGGGTAAGCGTTTCATAAAAATACCTGGAAGGTTGTTGCTGCATCAGGGCGTCGAGCACGCCGCCGAAAGAATAGGGATAGGTAAATACCAGTGTGGCTTCCCGGTCCTGCTCGTCAAGGTAAACTACCCGCTGCACACCTTCCAGCACAAAATAGAGGTACTTTTCTTTCTCTCCCGCCATGGTTACTATCTCCTTCCTTTTATAGCTCACAGGAGTCCATATTTTTTCCAGGTCAAGCCATTCTGCCTCAGTAAGAGGATATATGGCCTGAACTAATTTCCTTATATGTTCCACCTCTGGTTGCATAAAGCGAATTTAGTTGCTATATTAACACGCAGGCTCGCAAGTTTTTTTTAACTTAGTCCATAATTTCAACCTCCTTCACTGGTTTTTAAAAAGCCATGCTATTGTCTCCATATGAAAAAGATTTACATTATTGGGCTAATAGTTGTATTTGTTGCAATAGCGGTTATTATTTTCCGCCATGTTACTAATGGTTCGTCAGGCAGCGCTGCAGACCAGGAGATCAGCTACAATTTCCAGATCCGTCCCATACTATCTGATAAATGTTATGCCTGTCACGGGCCCGATGCCAATAAGCGGGAAGCAAGCCTGCGGTTAGATATAGCTGAAGAAGCGTATAAAGCGCTGAAGGAACATCCCAAAGCCCATGCGCTTGTGCCCGGTAAACCTGAATTGTCGGAGTTGTTCCTGCGTGTAAGCTCTGCTGATACTTCCTATAGAATGCCTCCTGCTTCGAGCAATCTTCCCGCACTTAACCCGGAGGAAATTGAACTGATCCGCAAATGGATCGAGCAGGGCGCCAAATATGAAAAGCACTGGGCTTTTGTTGCCCCGGTGAAAGCGCCTCTTCCTAAAGTGAAGCAGGAGCAATGGCCGAAAAATGAGATAGATTATTTCGTGCTGCACAAGATGGAAGAAAAGGGGCTTGAGCCCAATGAAGAAGCTGATAAAGCTAAATTGCTGCGCCGGATATGCTTTGATATTACCGGGCTGCCCCCGACTCCGGGAATGATTGACAGCTTTCTCAGCAACAGCTCTCCTGATGCCTACGAGCGCATGATTGATACCCTTCTTCAAAAACCTTCTTTTGGCGAGCGGATGGCTATACCCTGGCTGGATGCGGCCCGCTATGCAGATTCTCATGGTTACCAGGATGATAATTACCGCTCCCAATGGCCGTGGCGCGATTGGGTGATCCATGCATTCAACGAAAACCTGCCTTACGATAAGTTCGTTACCTGGCAACTGGCAGGCGATCTTATCCCTAATGCCACTAAAGAGCAGATACTGGCAACCGGATTTAACCGCAACCATAAGATCACGGAAGAAGGCGGCGTGATTGATGAAGAATACCGGGTAGAATACGTGGTGGATAGAACCAATACGCTGGGTACCGCTTTACTTGGCATGACTATTCAATGCGCGCGCTGCCACGATCACAAATATGACCCCGTATCACAAAAAGATTTTTACAGGCTCTCAGCATTCTTCAATAGTATAAAGGAAGTAGGTATTGAATCTACCGTGGGTGGCCACGAAACATTTGCCAAGAATCCCAGGATGGATATTACCCGGGAAGATCTGAAGGGAGTTCTGAGCTTTATGAACAAATCCGATACACAGGGCTTGCAGGTATCGGTGATGAAAGACCTGGATACGGCGCGCAAGACCTATGTGCTTTCCCGCGGTGTATATGATCAGCATGCGGATCAGGTGTTCCCGGGAACTCCTGCATCCATAATGTCTTTTGCAGATACGCTGCCTAAAAACAGGCTGGGGCTTGCAGAATGGTTATTTGACCCGCGCAATCCGCTTACCGCCCGTGTTTTTGTGAACAGGGTATGGCAGGATATCTTTGGGAGAGGCATAGTAAAGTCTCCGGGAGATTTCGGCATGCAGGGAGATCTGCCTGTTAATCCAAAGCTGCTCGACTGGCTTGCAGTGGATTTTCGTGAGAACGGTTGGAATATAAAGCGGCTGATAAAGCAGATATGTATGTCGGCCACTTACCGGCAATCGTCGGTGATCACCCCGGAGAAAAAGAAGGTTGATCCTGAAAATATCTATCTCTCCCATGCTCCACGGGTACGCATAAACGCAGAAATGGTAAGAGACCTTGTATTAGCCAGCAGCGGGCTGCTCAACAGGACTATCGGGGGACCCAGCGTTAAGCCTTACCAGCCGCCGGGATTATGGGAGTTGGCTACATCCGGCAGGGGACTTCTGGCTACTTACCGGCAGGATCATGGCGACCTGCTGTACCGGCGCGGCATGTACACATTTATCAAGCGTACTGTTCCGCCTCCTTCAATGATGATCTTTGATGCGAGCAACCGCGACCAGTGCGAAGTGAACCGCCCGAGAACGAATACGCCGTTGCAGGCGCTGATCATGATGAACGATCCCACTGTGCTGGAATCGAGCAGGGCTATGGCCGATCTTTTGATACAGGAAAAGAAAAATCCGGAAGCGGCAGTTACCGAAGCGTTCATGCGCATCATCAACCGGCATCCCGACAAAAATGAAGCCGACCTGCTGGTGCAATACCTCAAAGAACAGAAGGACTATTTCAACAGTCATCCTGAGGATGTGAAGAAAATAACCAAAGTAGGAGAGTATAAGGCCACGACAGCACCTTCGCCTGATCTTGCAGCTACCATGCAGCTCATACAGGTAATTTATAATATGGATGAAGCCATCACAAAAACATAAGTGCAATGGAAAAAGAAATATTAGAGTACGGGTTGAATATTAACCGCAGAAAATTTTTATCGCGGTTAAGCATAGGATTGGGCAGCGCCGCCCTCGGCTCGCTGCTGATACCCGGACTGTTTGACGGAACCGGGGCAGGGGAGGAAGAAGCGGGTTTTATTCCCGGTATACCCCATTTTGCTCCCAAAGCAAAACGGGTGATCTATCTCTTCCAGAATGGCGCTCCGTCGCAACTGGAGACTTTTGACTATAAGCCCACACTGATAAAAATGATGGGACAGGATCTGCCGGAATCGGTGCGCAACGGTCAAAGGCTCACGGGGATGACTTCCGCGCAAAAATCTTTCCCGCTTGTCGGGTCATACTATAAGTTTAACCAATACGGGCAATCCGGTGCGTGGGTAAGCGAAGTTTTCCCGCACATGGCTAATATCGTGGATGATCTTTGCATTATCCGCTCAATGCATACAGAAGCCATCAACCATGATCCTGCGCTCACCTTTTTCCAGACCGGCGCACAGCAGGGCAACCGCCCCAGCATGGGATCCTGGGTAAGCTATGGGCTGGGTACTGAAAACAAGAACCTGCCCGCGTTTTGCGTACTGCTTTCGCGGGGCAAGGGCAACGGGCAGGGCGTATATTCCAAACTCTGGTCAAATGGATTTTTAGATTCTATTCACCAGGGAGTGCAGTTCAGTAGTGGTGAGAACCCTATACTGTATTTACAGGATCCCGACGGTATGGACAGGACTTCGAGAAGAAAGATGCTTGATAAGGTAGCGGCGCTGAATGAAATGGAGCTGAAGGAATATGGCGATCCCGAAATTGCAACCAGGATACAGCAATACGAAATGGCTTACCGTATGCAAACGGCAGTGCCGGAAATTATGGATGTATCTAAAGAATCGGATGATATTATAAAGCTGTACGGGCCGGAATGTCTTGTGCCGGGTACTTACGCTGCCAACTGTTTATTGGCGCGCAAGCTTTCCGAGAACGGTGTGAGGTTCGTGCAACTGTATCACCAGGGATGGGATCAGCATGGCAACCTGCCGAATGAAATGAGAGGGCAGGCAAAGGATGTAGACCAGCCTTCAGCCGCACTTATTACAGATCTGAAGCAGAGAGGGTTGTTGGATGAAACACTGGTGATCTGGGGCGGGGAATTTGGCCGCACCAATTATTGCCAGGGTAAAATGAGCGTTGAAAATTACGGCAGGGATCATCACCCGAGATGCTTCTCTATCTGGATGGCGGGCGGCGGCATCAAGCCGGGTATGGTATACGGAGAAACAGATGAGTTTGGATACAATATTGTAAAGGATCCCGTGCATATCAATGATTTTCACGCTACCATACTCAACCAGTTGGGCTTTGATCATGAGCGACTGACCTACCGTTTCCAGGGAAGAAGGTACAGGCTTACGGATGTGTCGGGGCATGTAGTGAGGGATATTATTGCATAAGGAAAGGATAAAAGTTAAGGCTTTGTATTTCCTTTGCGGTTATTTTTTACCGCAAAGCACGCTAAGAAATTACGCCCGCCTGAATGACTAGTCGGGCAGGCAAAGGACTCAAAGCCGGGCTAAAAAAGTATATAATAACACTATAGGGATTTGGCCGAGCCGGGAACAGAACGATGAAGCGTGCGATCCCGTCAGGCGGGACAGGCTGCAACGGAAGTTTAATAGTAGTAAAGCTGCCGGGTTCATGAAAAATATATTCCTTAAGTAACAAGAACTAAAATATTATTCTTTTTTTATGCAAAGAAGACAATTCTTACAAAAAACCGGGCTTGCCACTGCCGGCTTTGCCATTGCTAAAGACATGTTTGCCCATAATAAAGGCCCTGTATACGGGCACAACGGTATGCGTTACCGGATGGATGCCAAATGGGGGCAGCTCAATCCTGAAAAATTCCCGGTAAATGACTGCCACGAAATGGTGCAGGACAAGCGGGGCAGGATCATTTTGCTGACCAATGAAACAAAAAATAATATCCTGGTCTATAATAAATCGGGTAAGCTGCTGGAAAGCTGGGGACATGAATTTCCGGGTGCGCATGGTTTAACACTGCATCGTGCAGGAGGAGAGGAATATCTTTTTATCACAGATACCAACCGCCACCAGGTTTTTAAAACAACACTCGACGGCAGGATCTTACTGACCATAGATGTTCCCCTGGAAACAGGCGTATATGAAAAGAAAGAAGCCTTTGTGCCTACAGAAACAACGGTGCTTGACAATGGTGATTTTTATATTGCCGACGGGTATGGTTCACAATATGTGATACAGTACGATGAGAAGGGGAATATTAAAAACTATTTTGGTGGGAAAGGGGATACGACAGCTAACCTGGACAATGCACACGGCATTACCATAGACAGGAGGCAGGGTGATATGACGCTGCTGGTGACCGACCGTACCAGGAATTGCTTCAAGCGTTTTTCAATGGACGGGAAGCTGATAGAGGTGATTGAGCTTCCAGGCGCCTGTGTTTGCCGGCCGGTGATACATGGCGATCACTTATATGCGGCGGTATTGCGCTCTCCTAACCTGCAGGCGGAAAAGACCGGCTTTGTTACCATACTTGACAAGGAAAATAAAGTAGTTTCCAATATCGGCGGCACAGCGCCAGTATATAAAGACGGCAAGCTGCAGCAGATGGCGCAGGCAGAAAAAATATTCGTGCACCCGCATGATGTATGTGTGGATGATGAAGGTAATTTGTATGTTGCACAATGGGCTTCAGGAAAAGTCTATCCCTATAAATTCAGCAGAGTATAATGCAAAAAATATTAAAGATCGGGTCGGGTGTATTATTCGGCACAATGGTGTTCCTGCTTTTCCTGGTTGTATTTCAAGGTGTGCTCAGCCTTCCTGCGTGGCTGGCGGTAGCAGGCAGGATGCATCCTATGTTCCTGCATTTTCCCATAGTGCTGCTACTGCTGTCTTTTATTACGATATGGGTGCCGGGGGGTAAGAATCTCAACGATGAATGGCTTTCGCTGCTCCGGCTGACAGCGGCGCTTTCGGCTGCCCTTACTGCTATTATGGGCATGTTGCTGTCGCTGGAAGATGGCAGGACAGGCATTCTTCTGGAACAGCATAAATGGGGAGGTGTGATCATTGCCGTTTTGGGATTTTTGTTTTATGCCTATTTCCCGTTGCTTGCCGGCAAGGCGCTGTTTGCAAGAGCTTTCACTGTTATAGCTACCGCTGCTATCATTATTACCGGTCATTGGGGAGCCGACCTCACACACGGTGAGGATTATGTGCTTGGCCCTTTGAAGAAGAACGAGATACATGCTGTGCCGCCGGATAAGGCTGTCGTATTTGCCGATATCATTCAGCCTATCCTGGAAAAGAAATGTGTAAGCTGCCATGGAAAGGCAAGCACAAAAGGCGGATTGTTGTTATCGGATATAGAGGGGGTGATGGCAGGAGGTAAGGCCGGTCCCCTGTTTATTCCCGGGCTGCCGGATACAAGTTTGATCATTCATCGCATTCAACTGCCACAGGAAGATAAAAAGCACATGCCGCCTTCCTCGAAACCGCAACTGACCCAGGCAGAAGCGGCGCTCCTGTATGCCTGGATACAATCCGGCGCTGCTACGGATGCACCGCTGTTCAGCCTTCCTGAAAAAGATACTTTTCGTGTGCTGGCTACAAATTACCTGCAGCCGGAAGAAACGCCGGGTATGTCGGAGCCTGTGTATGATTTCGCCGCCGCCGATGAAAAGAAGATCGCTGCGCTCAACAATAATTACCGTATCGTAGTCCCCCTCGGGAAAAATTCACCGGCATTATCTGTTAACTTCTTTGGCAAAAGTGCATATTCCACAAAGTCCCTGGAAGAATTACTTGCCGTGAAACAGCAGGTCACCCAGCTCAGCCTTGCACGCATGCCGGTGAAGGATGCTGATATGAAAGTGATTGGGCAACTGGTGAACCTCCGGAAATTAAATCTTAATTATACTGATATTACGCCAGCAGGCATATCAGGGTTAGGAGCGCTTAAACACCTCCAGGAACTGACTTTGTCCGGCACCCGGGTGAACCCGGAAGCTATTGAAAAATTGCTTCCTTCCACCGCTATTACTTCTTTATTTGTATGGGATACCAAAATAGACAGCACCCAGTTGCTCCGCCTCAGGGCCAAGTTCCCTTCTGTGGATATACAGACGGGGTTTGTAGACAAAGGTGATGATATTGTTGCGCTCAGCCCTCCCTTTATAAGAACACCTGCAGGAATATTTGACAAGGATGCATCTGTTGAAATAACGCACCCTTTTAAAGGAGTGGAAATACGCTATACGCTTGATGAGACAGAACCCGATAGTGTGAACAGCCCAGTGTATACCACTCCTCTTCATATTGATAAGAACACTACCATAAAGGCAAGGGCTTTTAAGAAAGGCTGGTACGGGAGCGGCGATGCACAGGCGTCTTTTATTAAACGTGGCGTGGTACCAGATTCTGTAGTGCTTGTGTCGAAGCCAGATCCCAAATATATGCCTTCGCAGGCGACGGCGCTCATAGATGGTCAGTTGGGTGATGTTTCCAATATCTCTAATGGCGATTGGTTTGGGTATTACGGTAGTGATGCGGCATATTACCTGCTTTTTAAGAAAACCGTTACCATAAAAGATGTATTGCTGAATATGATGCAAAACCTCGGCGGGCATATATTCCCTCCTGCTACAATAGATATCTGGGGTGGAGCAGACAGCAGCCATCTCAGGTTACTGGGCTCTTCCAGCCCCACTGTTCCTGAAAAAGGATCTCCTTCAAGGTTATTGCAGGAGCAGGTGCAGTTCCCTCCCGCAGAAGTGCAATGCCTTAAGATAATGGTCAGACCGGCAGCCGCGCTGCCTGCCTGGCACGATAGCAAGGGTAAGCCGGCATGGGCGTTTATCAGCGAAGTGGTGTTGGATTAACTGAATTTCAAACGATTTTAATATTTGTTGGACAATAAGGTTCCGAACCCCCTGGATCGCCGGGATCCGTAGTCATATTATTTTCCTGCTGCCGGTTTTACCGGATATTTCCCTGCTTTTACCGGAAAAAAGGTATAGGATCGCCTGTATGATATTGCCTCCCGCCTCAGTACGACATAGCTTTGTATTAAAATCAAAAACAATGAAAAATAGAAGAGGGGAACATAAAACAGGATCAGTGCTGGCAGGATTGTTCTTACTGGTGATCGGGGTGGGCGCTATACTCAAACAAACCTTCCTTGATTTTCCGTCGTGGGTTACCACCTGGCCGATGATACTGGTGGCGGTAGGCATATTTGTGGGGTTGAAGCATGGGTTCCGGGGACCGGGCTGGATAATACTGATCGGGCTGGGTTGTATTTTTCTTGCCGATAAGGTCGTGCCGGGAGTTAACCTTCAGCCATTCATTTGGCCCTTTGTTATTATAGCGCTGGGGCTGGTAATGATATTTGGTTCCGGTTCCAGGAAAAGATGGCTGCGCGAGCATTGGGATTGGAAAGAAATGCATCGGGGGAATAGATACCGGCATGATGAGCAGGCAACTGATGAGTGGAAGGAGCCGGTAGCATCCGGGGCCGGGCACGATGATTTTATTGACAGCACGGCTATTCTCGGCAATGCTAAAAAAGTGATCTTTTCCAAAGACTTTAAAGGAGGAGACATTACCAATTTTTTCGGAGGTACAGAGATCAATTGTTCGCAGGCGGATATTAACGGGAGAGTGAGGATGGACATTACACAGGTATTTGGCGGGACCAAGCTCATCGTCCCCCCGCACTGGACGATCAAATCCAGTGTTACCTCTATATTCGGCGGCTTTGAAGATAAGCGTGCAGTATCAAATGTAAACCAGGACCCAGGGAAAGTATTAGTGATTGACGGCACTTCGGTCTTTGGCGGTATTGAGATCAAAAGTTATTAATCTATCCAAACAATATTTCTTATGAACTGGTTTATGGCTAAAATCGTGTATCGTATTATATGTGGAGAAGGAGACCACACTCCCCAATTTGATGAGCAGCTAAGGCTTATCGTTGCAGATAATGAAGAAGAAGCTTTAAAGAAGGCTTATACAATAGGCCGTCAGGAAGAAGAATGTTTTTATAATGCTGCTGAAAAGCTGGTGCAATGGAAATTCATCAATGTAGCGGAGCTTTCCAGAATAGCTGAGCTGATCGATGGTGCAGAGCTTTACAGCAAAATTGAGGAAAGGGAAAATGGCGAGCTTTATACCGAGTTGATCCACAAAAAAGCTGCTTATCTTAAAGAAACCAGCGGACAACATTTATTACAGGCATTATAAAAATGCAGGCTTTGCCCAATACCATTATATATAAAGGCAGGAACAAAATTTATTTTATAGCCTTCTGGCTTATTTGGTCCATAATACACGTGTGGGTATTGCAGGAATGGAAATATACGGCGGAAGAAGCCTGGACAGACAGTTGCGTAAGTAATGCTCTTCTTGCTGCTATAAGTGTTGTGATCATTATCAGCATGCATTATTACCTGCCCCGTAAGGAACAACTGACTTACTTCTCATTGATGTGCCTTGGGGCGGCAGGGATATGGATAACACTTACAAGGTTTATATTATCGTATATAGTGCCGGACGGGATCCTTAATGCATTTACCCAGTCTATACCGGTAAGAATTGCCATCGCTATCCTCATATTAGGCTGCATTATCCTGATCAATGTTTTATTGTATGCACAGGAAGAACAGAAGGAGCAGGAACGCAGGAAAAATGAATCGGACAGTATAGCAAGAGATGCGGAATTGTATAAACTGAGACAGCAATTGCAGCCTCATTTCCTGTTCAACAGCCTCAATTCTATCAGCGCGCTCGTAGTTGCCCGGCCTGCTGAAGCCAGGAAAATGATACAACAACTGTCTGATTACCTGAGGAGCACGCTAAAGAAAGAAGAATATAAATGGGTAAGCCTTGAAGAAGAGCTTGAATATCTCCGGCTTTACCTGGATATAGAAAAAGTAAGGTTCGGACACCGGTTATCCACGGTGTTGCGGCAGGATGAAAAAGCGCTCCCGCTGAAGCTGCCTGCGCTTTTACTGCAGCCGATTGTAGAGAACGCTATAAAATTCGGGTTGTATGATACAACGGAAAATATTACGATCTCCGTGGAGTCGGAGATGCAGGGCAATATGCTGGTAATACAGGTGCGGAACCCCTTCGACCCTGATGTATCCAAGCCCGTAAAAGGTACAGGCTTCGGGCTTAATTCCGTGCAGAAAAGATTATTTCTCCTGTTTGCACGCAACGATTTACTTACCACAGATATCAGGGAAAATATTTTTATTACCCAGGTAAAAATCCCTCAGTGATGATAAAGGCGATAATTATTGACGATGAGCCATTGGCCAGAACAATTGTAAGGGAATACCTCCTCGACTATCCGCAGGTGGACATTGCTGAGGAATGCAATGACGGGTTTGAGGGGGTGAAAGCTATTATGCAGCATCAGCCTGACCTGATTTTCCTGGATATCCAGATGCCTAAGATCAACGGGTTTGAAATGCTTGAGCTGGTTGAAAAGCCGCCTGCAGTCATCTTCACTACCGCGTTTGATGAATATGCTATCCGTGCTTTTGAAACACATGCTGTTGACTATCTGCTGAAGCCGTTCAGCAAAGAAAGATTTGACAGGGCCATGCAGAAATGGCTGGAAAAATCTGCCGGCGACCGCCTCCCTGCAGAGGAAGCTTCACTGATACAGGTCATCACTGAAGCTGCTCTTCCCAATAATCGTATTGTTGTAAAAGACAACAGCAGGATCAGGATCATACCGCTGCACGATATCCTGTATTTTGAAGCTGCCGATGATTATGTAAAGATCCATACTGCCGATGCCTGGCACCTGAAAAATAAGACCATGCAATATTTTGAAAAATTACTGGACAGTAAGCAATTCGTTCGCACACACCGTTCCTATATAGTCAATGTGCAGTTCATAACCCGCCTCGAACCTCACGAAAAAGAAAGCTACCTGGCTATTTTGAATAAAGGACAGCGTATCCCTGTAAGTAAGACCGGCTATGTAAAACTGAAACAGGTGCTTGGATTATAAAGTATATCTGGTTCTGGTACTAACAGAGGCACAAAGAACTTTTCATAGCGCGTTTTGCGCGGAACTTTACACCGGTAAGAAAAAGAAATTGCCCGGAGTAATTATCTTGCCGGGACAGGCGTAGGCGACAATTTTAAGAAAGAAGGAAGCTTTACTCCCGGTTGTGTCTTATAGGGAAGAATATAAGTAATATTTCCTTTTTTAAAAGAAACTAAAGAAGTATTGGTATTTTGGCTTTTTATTGCCGGAGCATCAAGAATGCCCAACTTACAATTGTTTTTTGTAGGGATCCTGTAGCTGTCTTTCAAAGAAAAAGTTACGGAAGATTTAAGATTTGAAAAACCTGAACTGGTTTCTGCAGATTTCACTTTATCATCACCGGAACTGTTATTATTTAACCGAATTCCGCTTACGGCAAAAACATATTGCACTGTTGCAAAAACTGCCAGTACGAACAGGCTGTTCTTAACCAAAGAAATCGTTATGTTTCTACTTTTATTCATTGTTTTAACAAAAATAATGATTTATTTTAAGTAATCGCAATCCATTCGTCACAAATTTTATCGGTTATTTAACGATTAATACGTGAAAAAGGTTACAAAAGTTGGGTTTTCATAAATAAAAGACTAACTTTCATTAACTTACAATAATATGCAGGATAAACCTTTTCCCAATGACAAACACGAGATAAGAGATTTATTAAAGCAGTTTGATAATCTCCGGTCGGGTTTGCGCCACACTTTCCTCGAAGAAGATGCTTTTGAGCGTATTATAGACCATTTTGATGATAAGGATGATATTCCCAGCGCCCTTGAGGCGGTAGAATTAGGTATTTCTCAATTCCCCTATTCTGCCTCGCTGATGGTGAAAAAAGCTGATTTGTTTATAGCTACCAGGCGGTATACGGAAGCCCTGGAAATACTCGAAAAAGCGGAAATACTGGATAATACCGATATTGATATCTATATTCTCAAAACTGATATATACCTGGCATTGGACCAGCAAGGCAAAGCGGTAGAACTGCTGGAAGAAGCTATTCATATGTTTGAGGGAGAGGAGCGCATTAACCTGCTTTTTGAGCTGGCGGATGTATACGATGATTATGAGGAATTTGACAAGGTTTTTGACTGCCTGAAGCATATCCTGGAAAATGAGCCTAACAATGAAGAAGCGCTTTACAAAATATGTTTCTGGACTGATTTCACCGGCCGCAGTGAGGAGAGTATCAAGCTGCACCAGCATATTATTGATGAATACCCTTACAATGAGTTGGCCTGGTTCAATTTAGGGGCGGCGTTCCAGGGGCTGAAGCTGTTTGAAAAAGCGATTGATGCCTACCGGTATGCACTGGTTATCAATGAGAAATTTGATTATGCTTACAGGAATATGGCTGACGCCTATATAAGGCTGCGCAAATACAGGGATGCTATTGAATCGCTTGAGAAGGTAATTGAGCTGGCCAGGCCCGAAGATGTGATTTACGAAGCTATAGGACATTGTTATGACCGGCTTAAAAATTACGCCCAGGCAAGGTTTTATTATAAAAAAGCATCTCATCTTAACAGCGATGACAGTAAGCTCTACTATAAAATTGCCTGTACCTATATCAATGAGATGTCGCTCAATAAGGCTGTGCAATACCTTGAGTCTGCCATGCGTATCCATAAAATGCAGCCTGAGTATAACCTTGCTATGGGGGAATGCCTGCTGGAGTTGGGGAATATAAGAGATGCCATAGTGCATTTTTCCAACGTGGTAAAGGTCCGTCCCAAAGGTATCGGAGGTTGGGAAGCGCTTATAAGATGCCTGTACAAGGAGGCTTTTTTTGAGGAAGCGCTTGAGCAGATCATCAATGCCCGGCGTATCGCCGGCGATAAGCCCCTGTTTTTATTTTATAAAAGCGCTGTGCTTTTTGCCATGGGCAAAAGCAAGGAAGCGCTGCTCCTGCTCCATGATGCCATGGAGCAATCTCCAAAAGTATTAAAGAAATTTATTGAGCTGAATCCCACCATTCTCCAAAATCAGCAGGTAGTGGATGTTATTGCTTATTACAAGCGTAAACGTTCTATCTGAGAATCTTCCTTATTTTTGCTGATTCTTTTAAATATCATACTGCTCAATGAATTTTAATCTAAGTCAGATTCCCCAGCGGAACAAGAAACCGCGTCACTGGGGTGTCACTATGGTAATGGATAAGGGACTAAGCATCGGAGAAGTAAAGAATTTTTTAAGTATATCGCACCCTTACGTTGATATTGTTAAACTGGGTTTTGGTACGGCTTTCATCACCCCCCAGCTTCGGGAAAAAATTGAAATTTATCAGTCATACGACATACCGGTTTATTTTGGAGGGACCTTATTTGAGGCGTATGTTATCAGGAACCAGTTCCAGGATTACATCAATATGTGCCGCGAGTATAATATTCAGTATATGGAGGTAAGCGACGGCTCCATTACCATTCCCCATGCCGAAAAATGCGGCTATATTGAAAAGCTGACCAAACATGGCGTTGTGCTGAGCGAAGTGGGGAGTAAGGATGCCGAGCATATCATCCCGCCATACCGGTGGATAGAACTGATGAAAGCTGAATTAAATGCCGGGTCGGAATATGTTATTGCCGAGGCGCGGGAAGCAGGTAATGTGGGCATTTACCGTGGCACCGGAGAAGTGAGGGAGGGGCTGGTACAGGAGATCCTGACCAGGATCCCGGAAGAAAAAATTATATGGGAAGCTCCTCAAAAAGCCCAGCAATTATACTTTATTGAATTATTGGGGTGTAACGTTAATCTCGGCAATATCGCTCCCTCCGAAATGATAGCCCTGGAAGCTATGCGTGTGGGATTAAGGGGAGATACTTTCCATTTGTTCTTAAATAAAGATGAAGTAGAATGAAATTATATGGGCTCATCGGTTATCCCCTGGGGCATTCTTTTTCCAAAAAATATTTCACTGAAAAATTTGAAAGGGAAAAGCTGGATTGCAGCTATGAAAACTATCCCATAGAAGATATCACCCTGCTTGAAAAGATCTTACAGGATAATCCCGGGTTACTTGGGCTAAGCGTCACCATTCCTTATAAAGAAAAAGTCATTCCTTATCTGCACGATGCGGCTCCTGATGTAGCGAAAATTAATGCGTGCAATTCGATCAGGATAAGGAATGGTAAGCTTTCAGGTTATAATACAGATACGATCGGCTTTGAGCAATCGCTGCACACGAAGCTCAGGCCTTATCATAAAAATGCGCTTATACTGGGGACTGGCGGCGCTGCCAGGGCTGTTGCCTATGTGCTGGAAAAGACCGGCATTCCCTATACATTCGTAAGCCGGGCACCCGGTGAAAAAGCCATTGCTTATGGTGATCTTGATGAAACGCTTATCCGGGAGCACACATTGATCGTTAATGCATCACCTGCAGGCATGTATCCACACCAGGATAAATATCCTGATATTCCGTATGAAGGAATAGGTCCGCATCATTTTTTATTTGACCTTGTTTATAACCCGGAAAAGACAATTTTTCTCAGCAGGGGAGAACAGCGTGGCGCCGATATACAGAACGGGTTGGATATGCTTGTGAACCAGGCCGAAGCCAGCTGGAAAATATGGAATGAAGCCTGATAAATCTTTAACCGCAAAGGTTGCAAAGGATATCGCAAAGTTCGCTAAGAACCTGCCTGGTCAAATCGCCTCCTTTGTGCTTTCTTTGCGTAAAAGCTTTGCGCATCTTTGCGGTAAAAAATAAATCTGAACAAATTCTATGTTGGCTTACTTTTACTTCTTTTAGCCAATTTCTGAGGGTGTATAAAAGGATAATCCAGTTTGTTTTTTTTGCCAACTATTTTGTTGGATTGCTGGCGGTGGCATTGTCTGTTGAAACGGTATGCCAGCTGGGCTTACCATTAAATGCAATATACTATTACCTGTTCCTTTTTTTTGCCACGGTGCTGTATTACACATGGGCATATACTGTTCCCGCAAATATCGCTTCATCGCCTAACCCGAGAACGGAGTGGTACCGGCGTCATCATTCTTTTATAAAAAAAAGCCAGTTGGTCATTGCCATTGTATGTGCGTTGCTTGGTATATGGCAGGTGAAAGCGGCATTGCCGGGGCTGGCTGATCTGCCTTTTTATTACTGGCTGTTATTGTTTTCTATTCCTGTGGCGGGAATATTGTATTACGGGCTGCTGCCCCCCTCTTTTTTATCAATTAACCTCCGGAACACCGGGTGGCTGAAGCCTTTTGTGATCGGGTATGTATGGGCGGGATGTGTATCGTTGCTGCCCGTGGTGGTGCATATGACGGAGAATGGGCTTTTAATAAATAAAACCGGTCTGCTGATCTGGCTTTTTGTAAAAAACTGGATGTTCTGTACGGTAAACGCGATCATGTTTGACATTAAAGATTATGCAGATGATGCCAACAGGGAGCTTAAGACATTTGCTGTTCGTTTCGGGCTGAACAAAACCATTTCATTCGTACTGATACCTCTGCTGCTGATAGGGTTTGTGGCATTTATAATTTTTGCTGCATATAATAATTTCGGTTATCTCCCCGTGCTTATTAACCTGGTACCTTTTATTTGCCTGTTGATGGTAGCGTATTCATTGCATCAACCAAGGGAGATACTGTATTATCTCATCATAATAGACGGGTTATTACTTATAAAAGCACTTTGTGGTATTTTAAGTACAATAGTGTCGAAATAAATACGGATGGCAAATAACTACGACAGCATTGCCGGGATATATGATATATTGGGCGGGCTGGTTTTCGGAAAGGCGCTGCAGCGGTCGCAGTCCGGTCTGTTGAAATGGATACCTCCGAAAAGCAGGATACTCATTGTTGGAGGTGGCACCGGATGGATACTGGAGAGGATAGCCGCAGATCATCCTGCCGGGCTTGATATTATATATGTTGAAGCTTCAGCAAAAATGGTGGCGCTCTCCAGGCAAAGAAAAACCGGTGAAAATACAGTCGCTTTTATTTGTTTGCCCATAGAGGAGTATACTTTCACCGGTCTGTTTGATATCGTGCTTACGCCTTACCTGTTTGATAACTTTTTGCCTGAGGAGGCAGCACATATATTTCAACTGTTGCATCATGCGCTTCGTCCGGGGGGCAGGTGGTTGTTCGTTGACTTTTGCATTGATGCCAGCCAGCCGAAGCCATGGCAGAAGCTGCTGTTGCGGATAATGTATATTTTCTTCCGGGTCACCTGCGGGGTCAAGGCAAAGAACGTTGTTGATATAACGCAACATTTTAAAAGCGTTCCATACCGGCTGCTGCAGGAAAAGGAATATTGGTCAGGCTTTATAAAAGCATATGCCTATGAGAAGAATTTGTGATCGTCCGGAATATTTAAAAATTCACCATTTTTGTGAATGGCGATGCTGTATATAGGTTAAAAAAGCAATTAAGAAAAACAGCGGGCCGTAAGGCTATGTGGTGAGTCCCGGCTGTAAAATTAGCGCTCCTCAGACACTCAACAAATGCTTTAATCGTACAAGATATTTTGTTTCTTCTTTATTGAGCTTGCGTATCGCTTCCGCTATATGACGTGCACTGTTAAAAATACGTATACGGGTATGTGTATCAATTTCCTGCTGATGGTCGCTAAAATACGCTTCAAAGGCTTCGTATGCTTCTTCGGCAGGAGTCATGTTGTCTTCCATTGCCTCAAATTCAAATTCGGTCAGGAAAGCCCTGTCACTGCCAAAGCGGTCGGTACTGTTGTCATAATGCTTCCATGCAAACTGTATCTCGTTGTCCAGTTGCTCTCTTTCTTCTGCTCTTACAATATGATCGGCGGCTGCTACAGCATAAAATAAATCGCCCAATGCTTTATAAAACTTACGTGAATCTTTCATGGCACAATATTATGACCGCCGCAGGCATTTACCTATGACCGCTGTCATTGTAATGAATGCTTTTTGTCAACAGGTAAAATAAAAATATTTAAGTTCCAACCGGTTTCATGGCGGTGAAAAGATTGTAGCTTTTATCGTTAAGGCTGCCGTACCGGAGCAGGCCTGCTTGTAACGCCCGTTAACTCAACTTTTTTACACGCTGCATAAGAAAAACTGCTTACGACTAAAATTGTATTGGAAATTCCTTTTAATTTAGGTAGATTGTTTTGGCTTTTAACTTCAGCAATTGATAAATACGCTTATTGGTAAATACACAAGCACCTGCTATTTCATTATTCCTTCCCTATTAAATCTTTTCGGGTATGGGTTACCAGATATCCGGCCAATATCCTGAACAAAGACTCCTTTATAATGATCCAGCCATAATCTCAGAAAAACTTACCTATAGCAAAGGGATGACCTTATCCAAAAATGAACGGAGCGGGTTGTATCAATATCTCAGGCTGCTATCCCCGTATAGCATATCAGAATAAATGATACGAAAGCTTAAGTTTCTAAATTATTATACGATGGTATTCCTGCTAAAAACCAGGCAAGGTTCTTCCTTTTTATCAGTGATGGGCCTGTTTTGTATAATGAGTCTGGTCTTACTGCCAGATATCCACCCTTTTATAAGCTCTTATCCCTCAGAGGATGAAAGTTTTTTTCACAGAGCGGCTCCCTGCATTCCGTTGGAGAGATCATACTTTTTATCTCCCGGTACCGATGAATTGATCACAAAATATATGAACCAATGCCATGAACTGGAGCAGGTATCAGCAAAAGAGCCCTGCAAATCAATATATGAGGCGTTCACTGCTGTATGCGCGCAGGAGGAGTCGCTGATAAATACTATTAACCGGTCTGATTACAGCAATACTGAAAAAAACGACTATACTTCCCGTCTGAGCCGGTTTTATGCTATTGCGCTTAAAGTATCTTACGAGGCAAAAGATATACCGCGTATATACCATTATATGGAGCAAAGTAAATTTTTGCGTGGTCCTGCAAAAAGCGCTGTTTCGATGCCAATGAAACTGGAACAGCTCCAACGCGAGCTGCTGAAAATGAAGCAGCAGTATCTGAGCTATTTTGAAGATGGTGACTGCATCTATGCATTGCTGGTAAGCGGGACAAATATTGTCTGTAAAAAGATTGATTTTCCCGGCTACAGGGATACTGTGCAACACTTCGCTGCATTATGCGCCGACAGGCAATTGCTGAATGCGCAATATGGCAGCTATGCCCATACCGCCAATATACTGTATCAAAAGCTCTTTGCTCCTATGGATATACAACCCGGCAGCATACTGGTATCGCCGGGAGAGCATTTCATCCCTTTCGACGCGCTTACCATTGACCGGGAAGGACATGATTTTCTATTATATCATTTTGCAATTAGTTATACTCATTCAGCTACCGGCCAGTTCCGGATAGCTGATCGTCTCACCATAGGGGATAATGATTTCCTGGGGATAGCACCTGAATGTTACGCTCCGGAAGTGGCTCTTCCCCGTTTGTTTGGCGCTGTGCAATCACTGCAGAAAATTGAAGATTGCTTTGCAGCTCCTAAAATATTGTCCAGGAAGACTGCCTCCAGAAAAGCATTTCTTGAGTCTATGGGAAATTGCAGTGTTCTTCATATTTATTCCCATGCCGGGCTCCACAGCGCACAGCCCATTTTGTTTTTACATGACAATCCTGTTTATATGAAGGATATTGACTTAACTAAAAAAAAGCGGTTGCAGCTTGTTTTTCTGGCAGGTTGTGAAACCGCGGTAGCGGGCAGCGGAGACGGGCCGGATAGTTATAGTATGGCAGACAGGTTTGTATATGCAGGTATACCAAGTGCTGTAGCTACATTGTGGCAGGTAGAAAATAAAGTTGTGTATGCCGTAAGTGAATCATTTTACAGGTTGTTGAAGATGGGGGTACCCAGGAATAAGGCATTGCAGCAAGCGAAAATAGAATTTGTAAAACAAGGGATAAAAGCTAACCAGATGCCTTATTATTGGGCGTCCATTGTATTGTTTGGGAATACCGGTCCGATAACGCCTGCTCCTGTAAAGCAGGATCTGCTCAGCTTCGCCGCCATATTAAATATCTCGTTGTGTGCTTTTTCGAGAAGGTTCTGCATATAGCATGGTGTATGCACTGTTAATCCCCGTATATTAGCATCTCACTATAATATTGCTATGAACAGAAAATCATTTATCAAAAACGTTGGACTTGCCGCGGCGTCCGTAACTGCCGGTAATGTATTTGCTGCTCCTGCACATACGTCTTTCAAAAACAGGCTGCCCCGCTGGAAAGGATTTAATCTGCTTGATTTTTTTGCTCCCGATCCTGCGGCAAACAGGAATGTTACTATAGAAGATCATTTTAAATGGATGCGCGACTGGGGTTTTGATTTTGTGCGTATTCCCATCGCATATCCCTGCTATCTTGATATAGACAGGTCGAAAAATATTACTGCTGATGATGTGTACAAGATCAGCAACGAAATGGTGGATAAAATAGATGCATTGGTGGCAATGGCGCATAAACATGGTATGCATGCAAGCCTCAACCTGCATCGTGCGCCAGGATATTGCATCAACGCCGGGTTTCATGAGCCGTTTAATCTGTGGAAAGACGAAGCGGCGCAGAATGCCTTTTATTTTCACTGGAATATGTGGGCAAAACGGTATAAAAATTTCTCTGCTAAAAAAATCAGCTTTGACCTTGTAAACGAACCTGCTATGCGGGAAGATATGAATGATCAGCATTCGGCATCCGGCCCTGTGCCCGGCGGTATTTACCGGAAAGTGGCAAAAGGCGCTGCGGAAGCCATCCGTAAGGAAAACCCGGGAGCGCTGGTGATAGCCGACGGGAATAGTGTGGGAACATCGCCTGTGCCGGAGATCATTGATCTGCATATTGCACAAAGTTGCAGGGGATATTATCCCGGTGCGATATCACACTACAAGGCGCCGTGGGCTAATAAGGATATTGAGCACATGCCCGAGCCTGAATGGCCGGGTCAGGTGGGGGATAAGTACCTGAACAAATCAATGCTTGAAACATTTTACCTGCCCTGGAAAGACATTATACAAAAAGGTGTGGGCGTGCATTGCGGTGAATGTGGCTGCTGGAACAAAACACCGCACCCTGTTTTTCTTGCCTGGTTCTCGGATGTGCTGGATATACTTACTGCTGCAGGGATTGGTTTTGCCGTGTGGAATTTCATTGGCGACTTTGGCGTGCTGGATTCGCGGCGGGCAGATGTTGACTATGAAGACTGGTATGGTCATAAGCTCGATAAAAAATTCCTTGACCTGATGCGCCGGCAATAAATGGATAAGTTCAATAATAAAGAAGCTATTGCAATTGCACCAGACGGTAACATTTCTCCATTAAAACAGATAGTATGTTACGGCAGCATAAGGTTTAACAGGTTCGTATACCACCGGGCTACAGTATCAGTAATGCCACGCTCGTCCACGAAATGACGCCTGTCTGGCAGTTTCAAACCAGGGCAATGGCTGTATTTCGGGGAACGCAATTTCCCTTGCGTTTAAAGGCAAGTTCATAAAGGGCAAAAAATGAGACAAGAAGCACTGTTTAATCATCAGCGCCTGTTTATGGTAACCGAATCCAGCGTAGAGCCATTGGCGTCCACGATCGTAATTTTTAATGTTGCATTATCCGCTTTCGCTTTCAATACAGAATGATTGGAATTAACGATGACGGGAAAATTATAATCTCCCGGCTTGGGATCTTTTCTGACGAAGCGGTGCAGGTGGGCGCAAAGCATGACATCGATGCCTCCTTCATTAAGCAGGGGCACAAATTTATTGGCTATTTCTTCCTCGCCATGCCATCCCCTGAAAGGAGGGATATGGGCAACCGCAATTTTAAAGGGCGCTTCTGTAAACATTTTGCTGTGGATGGCTTCTTTCAGCCATGCAGCCTGCTCATCGCGATAGACGTCGAAAGCAGTTATCCCGCCGTATTCTATATCAGAGTCGGGCTTGTCTTCTCCTGAATCAAGCATAATAAAACAAACAGGCCCCTGCCTGAACATGTAATACAGTTTACCGTTGGGGCCGGGAAAATATTTTGCAAAAGCATCCGCGAACTCTCCCCGTGTTTCGTGATTTCCACGGGCATAATACATTGGTGTCTGGCTGGCAAATAACTGAACTGCCGTATCCAGGTAGCTTGCAAACATCTGCTCCTCATTTCTCGAGGAATTGACCATATCCCCATCGAATAATACCAGGTCGGTATTTGTCCAGTCGGCGCCTTTCAGGAGCGTTTTCAGCATTTCATTCCGTTCATGGATATCATTTACCATTAAAAAAGAAATATCCTTTTTTTGATGATCATTGGTTCTGAATGAGGGAGGCGTTCTCATAAACACGCGGGTAGCCGCTACCTCACCATATCTTACTTCAATTCCTTTGTGGCTTAGTACCTCCTGGGAGAATATGCGATACCGGTATTTAGTTCCCGGCTGTAAATGCCCGATATGTACCACGTGAATGGTATCAACGTTTTTCAGCCCGTGGCTTGCTGAAAAATATTTTTTTCTTTCTGTATTATAAAAATTGGTACTGTCGTCGGGAGCTAATTCCACCCAGGCAACGGCTTCTTTATTGGTAGTCCACACAAATGTAACTTCTGTTTCCCCGAGATGCTGCAGGTAAGGACCATGGTTGACTTTGAACTTTTCGTCATTACTATTTTCAGGTGATGGCTGTGCCCGGGTATATACAAGACTGTTTACAAACATAAACAGCAGGGCTGTGAAGATATGTTTCATGTGCTAAAAAGATTATTTATTTCAACTGTTTTCCTGAAGAACCAGTCATTCTATTTCATGATTAATTCTATATCTATCTCCTGCTGGTTGCGGATGACCTTTACCGGTATATGTCCCTTCCAGTTTCCCGCCTGGCAAATGTCTATCAGTTCCTTCAGACCAGATACGGATTTTCCGTCTGCACTTCTTATTACATCTTTGTTTTGCAGCCCCGACTTAGCCAGCAGGCTGCTTCCCGGCGCTGATAAGATTATAACACCTTTTTCATCGGGCAAACCATAGGCCGAACGGTCACCTAATCCATTCACTGATTTAAGCGTGCCTCCCATGAAGCGGAATGATGCAGACTTATCCCCAAATGAAGGATCTGTGATCAGGACAGGTATCTGGGGTTGTAATGCCAGTTGCTTAAGCGACGGGCTTTCCACTCCGAATATATCCATAGGAAAATTCAGGAACCCTGTCAGTAATGCCGGTGAACCATTCGCTACACGAAAATCGCCATGTGCCGGATCAATGAACAGCGGATCACCGGCAAGGCTATGGGTATCTGTACCATTGGCTCTTGCTTCCGCCAGCGAAGCTGCATCAGGGAATAGGTTGTAGTCAACCTGCTTTCCCCATGCACTGATCTGTATAGGAGCATATTTTCTCATCACAATATTCTTTCTGAACACATCTCCGCTCTTTTGAAACCACACATGTGGGTGAAAGCTGTTATTGATCAGAATATTGTTCTCTACTCGACGGTAAAACCCTTCTCTGAGTTTTATTCCTCCATTCAGGCAGAGATTATTGTAGATATAATAGTTTGATGAACCGTCGTCAAGATCTATATCCCAGCCATGGTCGCACCTGAAGCGATTGTTCCTGATAATGGTTTGCTTCCTGGCATCAAGCGTAATAAGCCAGGGATATATTTTCACTATGCTGTCCATGTAGTTGCGGTCCGGTGCCCAGTAGCGATCGCGCCCCCAGGAATTGAAGGAGCCATGATCGCCTGTTTCCCTTACTGTATTAAAAACATCATTATATTCTATGAGATGACCGCCAAAGCATCCGTCGCCGATATTTATTCCGGCACGTGAAGTATTGTAAATGCTGTTGTGTCTTACAATAATAGAAGATGCGATTTCAATTTCCACACCGGTAGCCTGTTTTTCTATTTCACCGACATCATGCAGCAGGTTATCATACGCAATGCAGTCCCGGGGAAAGTTGCCGGTAGCGGGTCCGGGAATTTTGTCCAATTTTTCAAATGGAACAAACTGCTCATATCCGAATGAGGGAGAGCGTACCGCTTTAGTATCCCCGATAAAACATATAGCATTGGCGCCCGTATTATAAATACGACAGCCGCTGATCGTATCGTTTTTGTTGTAATTGCTCAGCATTATAGCATTGCCGCCTATTCCTTCAAAAACACAATCAGCTATTTTGCAGCCTTCTGTTCCATCCATCAGCACTGCCCCCCCGCGGTATATGGTCCAGTCGCTTCTCAGTAAAGGTTCTCTGGTATCCATAAAAGTCCTCTCGTTGTGCGCAAAATGAAGCCCTGACAGCGTGATATGCTTTAATGGCGAGGAGATTGTTCCTCTGAGCTCAATGCTGTTCTTCAGGTTCGACACTTCAATAACAGCCTGGTTCAATCCGTTCGGCGAAGGCGGATAATAATAAAGAACACTGTTATTTTTATCAAGGTACCATTCTCCTGTTGTATCAAGCTCTTCAAAAATATTTTCCACAAAACGGTATTCTTTATGCATCTTATTAGGGCGGTTGTTTTGCCAGCCGCCATCCAGTTGCAGGTTGCCATTGCCATCTGCCCCCGTGATCCGGTAATGAAACCCGCCCCATTCGTAGGCATGCAATGCATGCACATAACCTCCTTCAGGATGCTTCCAGCGCTTCACCCGGTGCGGCGCTATGGCATCAGCGGCTGTGCCGTGAAACACCCGGGCAGCAGTATCATAATTGGGGTAGCGCGCAAGTACCTGTAATGTATCATTTACATATAAACGTTCAAAAGAAATCCCCGCGGGGATCTTTGCCATATAGATGCCGTCGCGGTATGGCTCCCATTTAAGGGACAGGCGCCGCCCTGCGCTGATGGTGATATGCTCCTGCCGGTAGGGTTGTATCACCAGGGATGCGGGAGAAAAATCCGGTGCATTCAACACAATGGTGGTGTTGAGGTAATAAGTTCCTTCTCTAAGATAAATTGTAACCTGTTGCCCGCCCTGCTGTCCTGCATACGCCAAAGCTTTTTGAAGACTGTTAAAAGGGGCTTCTATAGTTCCCTTTGCTGTTGCGCTTCCTGCGGGGGATACAAACAGGCTTACCTGAGCCACGCCGTGCCGGGCGGCAATTAGAGCGGTAAACAATATAAAAATGATCCGGGAAAAGATGCGCATGTAAAGTGTGTTTGATGCGATGCCAAATTACTCATTTCTGTTGCAATACCGCATTTCAATATTTAAGCCAAAAAAATATTTATATCGCCGATATTTTGATAGTTTTATCATGAACAACAACGTTTCAATTCCCGGTCAGTGTATTTCCTGCTGCTGAAATATTATCCTTATATCATTGCCATCATAGTGCTGGTGCTTGATATCATCACAGCATACAGGATCATCATTGATACACATAATTCTGCAAAAACACTTGCTTACCTGCTGCTGGTATTTATATTGCCTGTTATAGGCAGTGTTTTTTATTTTTCTTTCGGGGTAAACTACAGAAAGAAGAAAATTTATTCCAAGAAAATAATTTCCAATGATTTGCTTTACCGGGATATCATGCAACGTTTGCTCACCACTTCAAAAAAGACTGAGGATGCTTTTGGCGCGGAGCTGAAATATTATAAGGATATTGTTCATTTCCTGATCAACGATTCCAGCTCATTGCTGAGCCTGAATAGAGTAACGCTCCTGTTGAACGGGGAAAATAAATTCAATGCAGTGCTCGATGCTCTGGAGAGCGCCCGATCTTATATACATCTTGAGTATTATATTTTTGAGTATGATGTCATAGGTAAAAAGATCATAGAGATACTGAAAAGAAAAGCGGCTGAAGGTGTAAAAGTGCGCTTTATATATGACGACTTTGGCAGCCATAGCCTGAGGAAAGTATTAAGCGAATTAAGAGCGGCTGGTATTGAGATCTTTCCTTTTTACAAGATCCGTTTTTTCTTTTTGGCCAACAGGATCAATTATCGCAATCACAGAAAGATCATCGTGATAGATGGTATAACAGGATTTATTGGCGGTATTAATGTAAGTGATCGTTACATCAATACCGGTGAAGAAAAAAAAATATACTGGAGGGATACACACCTTAAGATAGAAGGGCCTGCTGTAAATAACCTGCAGTACCATTTTATTGCCAACTGGAACTTTGCTTCAGAAAGCAGGCTTGATATTCATCCTTCTTATTTTCCTTTGGATTTTTCCGTCCAGGCAGGTAAGGAGCTTGTACAGATCGTTCCGGGTGGTCCTGATTATCCTTCTTCGGGCATTATGCTGAGCTTCTTTACAGCTATAGTGATGGCCCGGCAGAAGCTGTACATCACTTCTCCGTACTTTATACCTAACGACAGTATCTGTGATGCGCTAAAGAAAGCGGCGCTGAGTGGAAAAGATGTAAGACTGCTGCTCCCGGGCATCTCAGATTCCAGGATAGTAAACGCCGCCGCCCGTTCTTATTTTTATGATATGCTGAGCAGTAAAGTAAGAATATACCTTTACAACAAAGGCTTTGTGCATGCTAAAACGATGATTGTGGATGATATGGTGTCTATTGTAGGTACAGCTAATATGGATGTGCGCAGCTTTGACCTGAACTTTGAGATCAATGCAGTAGTGTATGGTAAAGAGATCAATGGCCAGCTAACGGAAGCTTTCATGGAAGATCTCGCCTGCAGCGAGGAAGTGACGCTTGAAGAATGGCTGCAACGCGGACCTTTTCATCGCTTTATAGATGCTTCTGCAAGATTGCTTTCACCTTTGCTGTAATTTTCAGAGCTTTTTCTCCATCACATAGTCATTCATAAAATAGCCGTTGCCGATAGCGATATCTTCGGTTTTGATAATTTCAAATCCCTGTTTCTCATAAAATGTTCTTGCCGTATTATACCTGTTGACATTCAGCTCAAGGGTCTTTGCGCCCAAAGGTAGGATAGACCGGATGATATGGTCAATTAATTTTTTGCCTACACCCTTACCCTGTAGGTTTGGGAGCACATATATCTTATGCAGCTTATAAGCGGCGCTATTGTTTTCTTTACATGCGTAAGAAGCAAAGCCGATTGCCCGGTCGTTTTCATAAGCTATAATGAAGTTATGCCCCTGCTCCAGCATTTGCTTTTCAAGCGATGAGGGGCTATACATCATCTCCAGCATATAGTCCATCTGCTCCCGGCTCAATATGGCGCCGTAAGTTTCCGGCCAGATCTTAAAAGTCAGCGCTCTTATTAATAATATGTCTTTGATATTTCCCTCGTGAAGTGTAATCATCGTTTATTTCAGCATTTTTCTTACCGGTCTAAGCTTCCCGTCTGCCGGCGGGATTTGAATCCCCAGCAAATACGCTATCAGCGGATAGATCGAAATATTAGGGAACATTTGCTGCACATAGCCCTTTTTAAAAGCAGGCCCTGTTGCATAAAAGATAGCCCACATATCTTTCTCCCGGTTATCATAACCGTGATTTCCTTTTTTGATCAGCTCCGGCGGGTTGGTGATAATGGACCATCCTGCTTCTGCGATTATTGTGAAATCAAGACTCCGTGGATTTTTACCAAAATGGAACCTGCGGGGCATTTTTTTCGACACATATCCTTTCACATGCGGGATGGAGCGAACGGCAAATGCAATGCTGTCGTAATATGTCTCTTTTGCTTTTAGAAAAACTACGGGATTACCCATGGTAGTGGGATATTCAAGCCATCTAGAGGGAATATAATCTTCCAGTTTGACGGCTTTTTCCTTACTTGTCTCTGAAAGCCCGTGATCGGAAACAATGATAAGGTTTATTTTATCTGCAACAGGCAAATCATTAATAGCGCGCTGAAATATTCCTATCAGGCTGTCAGTCAGTATTACCTGTTGTTTGGCTTCCTCAGAAAGAGGTCCAAATTCATGTTCGGCCATATCAGGTTGATCAAGGTATATAGCTATAAAATGCGGGCGGTTTTCAGGAGGCAATTGTAACCATTGTACTACACTATCCAGCCTTTGTGCGAGTGTAGTATGTTTGTTGTATGCTTTCCATATTGAAGGGTATCGCCCGTTTACAGGAACGTCAGAGCCCGGCCAAAAATAAGCAGCAGTTTTTATTCCCTGCGCTTCGGCCACATTCCATATCGGCTCTCCGCTATAAAACGAGGGATCGGATTTTTCTGCTGTGGTGAGGGCAAATGTTTTACCGGAAGCCGGATCATAAAATTTATTAGCGACAATACCATGATGATCAGGATATAAACCTGTAACCATGCTGTAATGATTGGGAAAAGTTTTGGTTGGGAAGCAGGGCTGCATCGCCTTTGCTTTTACACCTTCCCTGGCAATAGCGTTGAGGTTAGGTGTGGGATACATTGCGGGAAAGTCGTGCCTGAAGCCATCCAGAGAAATCAATATCACATAAGGCTTTTCATTCTGCTGGCTGTAAGCTATAGCAGTAATGCACATAAAGATGCATACCATAGCAAAAGACATTATGGAAGGACGTACCATTGACCAAACCTAAGAAAATCGGTCTTTACTGCAAAATGCAGTACATAATTCAGCTTATGAAAAGATACAAACTAAAACAGAGGCCTTCCTGCGGATGGCAGGTATGGCCAGGGAATAGCCAGCAGGATAATGATCAATGCAGCTAAAAACCATCCCCGCATTGTTTTGAATTTTTCTTTGTCAGTATTCCTGCGTTTTGTTTTGGCAGAACCAATGGTAATGAATACCACGGCAATCAGCATGAAAAGAAAGTGGAAAAGCCCGAAGAACATCGGAGCTTCCTGTTTAACGGCGCTGCCAAAATCTCCCCAGAAATATTTTACCAGGGGACTTTGTATATAAAGGATAAGTCCCACGATCAACTGGAGATGGGTAAGGATCACTGTTAATAGCCTTATGGTATTATCTGACTTTGTAAAAGGCTTATTGCCGGCATAACCCGTAAATGATTTATATATGGCAACAAGAAGTATGATCAGCATCAGCCAGCGAAGGCCTGAATGCATGTGCAACAGAAATGAAAAAAATGAAGTCATGGACTATCCGTGTTTTGTTGTGCAAAGATGCAACTTATTACCATTCACAGCTAATCCATTTTGGATGTCTTTATTTATGACATAATATTTCTAATATTTCTTTGTAATAATACACAGACAAGAATAAAAGGCTTCCTGGAAAGGAAGCCGATTGCGTTTTTGTACGCGTATCATGAGAAAAATTTTATTTAAAGATGAGTTCCCGTGTAAGTTTGCCACCCAGCAGATCCCGCATATCGTTGCGCGAAACAGCAGACGTATGTAGTGTATCTTCAGACCCGAACAATTTTAAAGCAAGAGCATCCATTTTATCATTCAGTCCATCCAGCGCTGCGTAATTTTTAATTTCTATCATCAGCATTAAATCCCAGTCTGTTTTGGCGGCAGGATTGGCAGACAGCACTTTATAATCCATAACAAGTCCCTGTGCTTTGGCAGCTTCTCCCATTTTTACCCAATGCGTGCTCAGGTCTTTCAGGTATATATCGCCCATTCCGGGTTTGGTTTGTACAAACGATACCAGCCAGACAGAACCGTCTTTATAAGGCTTATTGTTTTGTGCCCGTACGCTGGCAGCAGAAAATATAATAAATAAAATCCCGGTTGTACTTAATATTAACTTTTTCATAATTGAACATTTTAAGATTAAGGAATTGAAATAAAAACTTCTCGGTACAAAGTAGAATGCCGCTGCGCCTGTTGCCTTGTACTTTTGAAACAAAACATTGGATTTTTCGCGCATTTTGGCTTAGGCAGGCGGTTGCGAAGGGTAAAGAGCAGCGATTTTAGTCTTTAAGCGGGAGATTTTTTTCTGCTGTGACCTGAGATGGGGGAAACCCGAAGTAACTTTTAAAAACACGGGAGAAATAGGCGGGGTCGCTAAAGCCGGTTTCATAAGCGATCTCAGCGATGGAGGCCTGGTCATTTTTCAGTAATTCCATCGCCCGCTCCATTCGCAAAGAACGGATAAATGCACCTGCAGACTGATTAATGATAGCTTTTAATTTACGGTTGATCTGTGAGGGGCTCATGGCAAACTCCCGGCCCAGCTCTTCTACAGAAAATTTTTCATCTCCAATATGCTTTTCCACTGTGCTAAGCAGCCGCTGCATGAACCGGCTGTCCTGCGAAGTGACTGCTATTTCACCCGCCTTTACCACCAGCTTCTTGCTGAATTTTTTCCGTAATTTATTACGCAGCTCAATCAGGTTACGTGTTCTTATTAATAACTCTCTCGAATTGAAAGGCTTGATAAGATAAGCGTCTGCTCCGGTCTCCAGTCCGGTTATTTTATCCGCATCTTCTGCGCGGGCTGTAAGTAATATAACGGGGATATGGCTGGTCAGGATATCTTTTTTTAGTAAAGCGCATAATTCAAATCCGTCTGTTGCTGGCATCATCACATCGCTGATCACCAGGTCCGGTATTTGTTTTCTTGCTGTTTCAAATCCCTCCAACCCGTTTTTGGCTTCTATTACGGTATAGGCTTCCCTCAATTTGCCGCAGATATAGCTGCGCACATCCTGCTGGTCTTCCACCACAAGAATTGTCGGTCTGCTGTTATCCGGTACTTTTTCCTGGCTTACCTCATCGGGTTTCGCATCTGGCAATATAGTACCCGGATCTGAGGATATTCTGCGAATCTCACCGGCAGAAATTATTCTTTTATTTAAAGGAAAATAACAACTGAAGGCGGTCCCTTTATTTACATCGCTCACAACGGTTATCTTGCCGTTGTGCAATGCTACCAGCTCTTTTACAAGGGCAAGCCCGATCCCCGTCCCCTCATATGCTTTTTTGTGAGAATTATCGGACTGGTAAAACCGGTCGAAAATGAAGGGAAGCTTTTCTGCAGGAATACCGGTTCCGCTGTCTTCTACCCCCAGCTCCAGCAAGTCTTTGCCTGCCAGTGAAATGCTTACCGTAATGCTGCCTCCTTCACCTGTAAATTTAAAAGCGTTGGAGAGCAGGTTATAGAGGACCTTTTCAAAAATATCTTCATCAAAATAAAATGCCTGTGTCTCATTTCTCAGTCCATTTTTTAAGCGGGGGTCCACTCTGGTCTCCAGTAAGATATTTTTATGGTGTGCCATTGAAGAAAAAGAATGCACAATTTGTTTTACAAAAGGAATGATATCATCACGATTGGTATTCACATGGTAACTTCCCACATCAAGTTTGGACAGATCCAGAAGCTGGTTAATCAGTTGAAGCAGGCGTTTTGAATTGCGGTGAATATACTGCAGAGGTTCTCTGAATTTCTGTGTGTTCTTATCCCGGAGCAGATCTTCAACAGGTCCGATGATGAGTGTAAGCGGCGTTCTGAATTCATGGGAAATATTAGCAAAAAAACGTGATTTGAGATGATCAAGGGATGACTGCTGCGCCAGTTTTTTTCTGAGGTCGGAAAACCTCAGAAAAAGTACCCAGGTAAAAATGATCATCATCCACGAGTAGCAAAGTATCAGGATGAAAAATGCAATACTGTTAAACTGCGATTTATAACCGGAAATATCCTGCGCTCCAAATCTTGCATAGTACAGTCCGTTGACAATGGCTAATGCATAAGCGGTTGCCTGCAAAAAAAGAATAGGTATGAGTGCCGTGAGCATTAATCTTATCATCCTGTCCTTATTACGTATATACAGAAAAAGGACGCACAAAAGAGAAACACCATTCACCAGCTTAACGGTGTTTTCAGAAACGTGAGAGGTCTTTGAAAGGTTCACCTGGAAAAGCGCAGACAAAAAACATGAAATTAAAAGAACAAGTACCTGGAAAATACTGAAACTGAAAAGATATTTATCCCATTTGGGAAAGTGTTGAAATGTTTTTAAAAAATAGCGCACGAACTGGATGAGGAAAAAACCGGAACAGCTATTACAGGTAATATACAGGTACAATAATAAATGCGGGCTTTCTTTGAGAAAGACATCATTTAAACTGCACAACGCCAAAAGGCAAAAAGATATCAGGAACAGGCTGAAATAAAGAAATTCTTTTTCGCGGACTATTATGAAAAAATAAAAATTGATCGTGATAGACAGGATGAACATTCCTAATAAAAAGGCGTCCTGTATAGCCGTCATATAATGCGATTCATCATCTACATAATTGTGCTGCACCAGTTTTTCTGTGAAGCTGAAGGTGATCTGCATGGTATCCGGCTGGGCATCCGCGTAGTTCCAGTAAATCCTTTTATACAATATAAGCGTATCGCCTGCAGGAATAGAAAGGGTGAATGCCGGAATTCTTTTCAATCCATCGCGGCGGCTCCAGGGCACGCCTGTACCCGTGGTGTAATGCTCCCATTCGCCATCATGGGTTTTAGCAAACAGGTCTGCATGGAAAGAAGATTCGGGCAAGGCAATCTTTATTTCTCCCGGCATGCAGTTGGCGATACGGAAACGCTGCCAGTAAACATGGTTTTTATAGTTCACCTTTTGATTATCATTCTGAAAGAGCGTGGATACTATTGCCTGTTCAAGCTGCATTTTTGCCCCCGGATCGGCCATTACCTGCCAGCTGGTATCCGGCAATACATGATCTGTAGCTGTATCGGTACTGATTATATAAACAGGCGGTAAAGTAGACTGGCCCTCTGCCGTTATGAACATTAATAAGAAAAAAATAAAAAAAACGAATCTTCTTTCCTTTAAAATTGCTATTGCACTCATCTTAAGTAAAATAAAACCTTGTGACTGACAGTCTTAGCAACTGTAACAGCTTATTGCCGGGCTTGCTGAAACAGGCGAGTGTTCTTGGCAGAAAGTGTTCAGGGGGAAAGAGGATGGTTAAAAGTATAACTTAATTTTGAAAAGAAGCTGACTAAAAAGATCGTCATTGCGAACAAAGTGAAGCAATCTATACTTAAACCTTTATCATTCAATGAGATTGCTTCGTCCGTTCCTACCTCGCAAAAACGTTTAACGAGCTTTTTGGTCAGCTCACAGTATTAAAAGTGCTGTTTTCTAATTCAGCCCCCTGAAATCAACAGGCACCAGCTTACTTACCCCGGGCTCCTGCATAGTGACACCGTAAATAATATCTACGGTAGACATGGTCATTTTGTTGTGGGTAACGATAATGAACTGGGAGTTTTCGCTGAACTGCCGTATCATATTGGTGAATTTACCCACGTTGGCGTCATCCAGCGGCGCGTCCACTTCATCAAGGATACAGAACGGCGCCGGCTTGATGAGGTATATGGCGAACAGCAATGCTGTGGCGGTAAGCGTTTTTTCTCCACCGCTTAACTGAGTGATAGACGACGGGCGTTTCCCTTTGGGTTTTGCGACGATGTCAATCCCGGTTTCGGCCAGATTCTCAGGATTCTCCAATAATACATCGGCGGTATCTTCTTCGGTAAATAATGCTTTAAATACTTTCTGGAAATTTTCTCTTACAGTATTGAAAGTTTCAAGGAATTTCTGGTTGGCTGTCGCTTCCACTTCCTGTATGGTTTGCATCAGCCCGTCCTTTGCGGTAACGAGGTCATTCTTCTGCTCCAGTATGAACTCGTATCTTTTCTTCATCTCCTGGAAAGCTTCAATAGCCGTAGGGTTTACTTCGCCCATGTTATCAAGGCGTTTTTTCATTCTTTCGCAGGATGCCTGCAGGTCTTCCAGGGGAGTATCGGTCTGCCTGGGCTCATCAAGGATTGCATCCAGATCCACGCGGAATTCAACACTCAGCCTTTCCTTCATTCCTGCCAGTTGCAGCTTCAGCTCGCTCAGCTTATCTTTTATTTCATTCAATAAATGATCAAGCTGCTCTTTTGCCTTTTGTTTCTGGCGTAAAACAGATTCTTTTTCCGTAAGTACATTTCTCCTGTTATAATATGCCTGATCGGCTTCATTCAGTTTCCTTTCTTCTTCATCTTTATTGCGCAGCATTTCCAGCAATGTGTTGGTAGCCAGTTGCAGGCTTTCTTTTGTTTGCGCAATATTTTGAGAAGATTCTTCCAGTTGAGCGGTACTGTTTTCGATCTGCCGCTGCAGGTCTGCTAACTGGCCGCGTTTAAAGTCATGCTCCTGCTTCAGGGCATTTATTTTACTTTGCTGCTTGGTATGCTGCAGGTTGCAGTCATTAAAAGTAGCAACGGAAAAATTATACTCCTGTTCCGCCAGACTGTATTCCTTTTCGGACTGCTGCAATCTTGCCTGCAATTCCTGCAATTGTGTGTTTAATTTTTCCAGTTCTTCCCTTACATCGGCAATACTATCCTGGTTGTTTTGTAACTGGTCGCTCAAATCGTTTAAACGTTTTGTCCCGGTCTCCTCCTGGTGCAAAAAATTCTCTATTTTATTCTGAATGGCAAACACATGGTTGGTATACTGGTTGATAGTATCCTGTGTTTGCTTAATGGCCTGTTCTTTTAACTGTTCATTATACCCGATCACTTCATTGTGCTTTGCCTGTATATCCGATCTCAGCGCATTTACAACAGCCTCCTGCGCTACAATCTCGTTATGGAGCTTTTCCAGATTCTTTGCACGCCCTATTTTCTTTCCTTCAAATAATCCCACACTTCCGCCTGTCAGCGCATATTTGCCCTTTACATATTTACCATGCTTTTCCAGTACTACGGCGCCATTGCTGTTGCGTAATGCGTCTTCGTTTTCTGCAATGAACACGTTGCTCAAAAGATATTCGGCTAATTTCCTGTAACGGTCGTCTACTTCTATTACGCTCATTGCGCTGATAGTTCCTTCCGGCTGATGATGCTCCTGGTCATTGAAGCCGTTGATCCTGTCGAGCAAAAAGAAATTTGCTTTTCCTTTCTGGTGAGCGTCAAGCAGGTGAACTGCCTGCAATCCTTCTTCAAGCGTATTTACCACATAATAGTTAAGGTAAGGTTCGAGCACGTTTTCGACGGCTGTGCGATAGGCTTCCTTTACATATACAATATCAGATAATATCGGCGCGGTATGATTCCAGTGAGGATTGTTGTGTAAAAACTTCACACTTTCGGGGTAGCCTTCCATGGAATCTATCAGGCTTTTCAGTAAGGCGTGCTCATTTTTTTTCGCATCAAGCTTTCTGCTTTCTTCAGCCAGCTCATTCCGCAGCTTCTCCATTGCCGCCTGCGTCTGTAGTATCTGCTCTTTGGTATGCTCATGCTGCTCCTGCAACTGGCGCAGGTCAAGACGTTTATTTTCCAGTTCCGTTTCCTTCTCCTGCTTTTCATTTTCCAGTTGTGCTATCTGGCTGCGGCGCTGCGCCTGCTCTTCTTCTCCCTGCATTATTGCCCGCTGTATATTCTGTATAGAAGTATCGGCAACGGCTACCTGCTTTTCAGCATCAAACTGGCGGCGCTGCAATGCCTGGTTGTCTTTACGGACAATATCAATAGCTGCACGTTTTTCATCAAAAATATGGCGGTTGCTTTGGAGCGTATTTTCTATGGTTTCAAGGTTTTCAGCAAGGCTTTGCAGTCTTTCTTCTTCACCCTCTATATGAGCGCCGGTGAAGGCTATACTTTCGTCTAATCCCTGTAATTGTCCTTCGGCCTTCTGCAGAAAATCCTTCAGGCTGCTTTCTCTTTCTGATAAATATTGCAGGCGCTGCTCACCCAGGTTCTTTTCATTTTCCTTTGTGCGCACATTTTCCAGCAGGCTGTTGAATGCATGCTGCATCTGTTGCAGGGCTTTTTCCTGCTCTATAAAGCCGAGCTTATCCTGCTCTATCGTTGCCTCTTCCTGCGCTATGGCCGCTTCCATCTCAAAGCGCCTGTCTATTTCCTGCTGCTGCTGCTCATTGAGATCTTTATAGGTAATATTGAATCCTTCCAGCGCAGCTTTTGCCAGTTCAACGCTGAGCTCTTTATATTCCTTTTTGATCTCATAATATTTCTCCGCCTTCTTTGCCTGGCTTTCCAGGCTTTTGAGCTGGTTATTGATCTCAAAAAGAAGGTCTTCAATACGTGCAAGATCCTGCTCGGTGGCATCCAGCTTCAGCTTTGCCTCTTTTTTTCTCGTTTTGTAAATAGTGATGCCGGCAGCCTGTTCCAGCATACGGCGGCGGCTGTTTTCCTTGTCTTTAATAATATCATCCACCATGCCCAGCTCAATAATAGCATAGCTGTCGGTGCTTACCCCGGTATCAAGAAAAAGATTGTGTATGTCTTTGAGGCGGCAGTTCACATCGTTGAGCCGGTATTCGCTTTCGCCGCTTTTATAAAATTTTCGTGTAACGGTTACCGTGCTGAATTCGGTAGGCAGCAGGTTGCGTGTATTCTCAAATGTAAGGCTCACCTCAGCCAGTCCGCTGGAGCTTCTTGTCTTTGACCCGTTAAAAACAAGGCTTTCCAGGTTCTCGCTTCGCAGATTGCTGATCTTATGCTCTCCGATCACCCACCTGATAGAATCTATAATATTACTTTTCCCGCATCCGTTTGGCCCGATAATACCGGTGATGCCCTGGTCAAAATTGATGGTGGTTTTGTCGGCAAAACTTTTAAACCCTTTGATTTCTAAACTCTTTAATCGCACGTTTCAATATTTTAAGGAAGTGGACAAAAATAATTGAATCACCATGAAAATTAATGCTGCCGGTTTTATCAAGCCCTGTTATTATTAACGATTTATACACAAGAATAGCACCATACAATATTTATGAACAATGTGTGGAAAAGAACCTCTATAAACGCCCCTTTTATGGGAAAATTGCGATGGAATTTTATGTATAAAATTTGTCTTCCTTCCAATTCCGGGGATTATTCGCAATATAATTTTTGATCCTTTGATATTCTGCTGCATCGCGGATGATATGTTCGTGGAAACGGGATTGCCAGCCAAATTCCAATCCTAACCTGTTGCAATGCCTGGTTACTGCCGATTTGTACGAACCCATAATGGATGACAATGAATTTTTGCCCTGGTTTTGAAACCGTTGTTGTCCTATGGTTTTGGGTGGTGATCCCGATTTGTTTTGGGGATTGGATGGTGTTTGTTGTTGTTGGCGTTGTTGTAGAGACAAGGCATGCCTTGTCTCTACGTTCGCAACGTTTACGTTGGTTACGTCGTTTACGTTGTTGCCATCCCCATCATTATTATGGTTCCCTCCCGTTGCATTATTCAAAATCAATATGCCGTGAATATGATTGGGCATTACAATGAATTCATCCGGGTCAACATTTTCCACATGATTTTTTATTTCATGCCAAAAAACATCCGCCAATACCCCTTGTTTAGATAATTGCATTTTGTGATTGATAATTTCCCCAAAATAATGTTCCCTGTTTTGTGTGCAGATGGTTACAAAATAGGGGGCGTTCCACCTGTAATCCCAGTTTTGCAACCTGGTAGATGCTATGCGGTATTTGTTTTGGAATTTGTCAGACATAGGTTTCGCCAGGATAAAATTAGCGGAATAAATTGTTATTTTTATCATTATCTATATCTGTTTAGATGTTAACTTTTACTGCTACAATATTGAAATTTGGAGAAATGGGAGAGAAGACCGGGTGGTACTATATTGAAGTGCCTGCCGATATAGCGGAAAAGCTTAACCCGGCAGACAAGAAATCTTTTCGTGTAAAAGGGAAGCTGGATGATCATCCCATTAAAGGCGTGAGCCTGATACCCATGGGCGGCGGCAAATATATTCTTGCATTGAATGCTACTATACGGCGGGGTATACGAAAAGCCAAAGGCGCTATGTTGAAAGTGCAGCTTGCTGTGGATAAGCCTTATGAATTATTACCCGAGCTGGTGGAATGCCTGAATGATGAACCGGATGCAAAAACTTTTTTCAGCAGCCTGCCCAGGTCTCATCAGAATTACTTCTCCAAGTGGATAGAAAGCGCCAAAACAGAAGCCACCCGTGCCAGGAGAATTGCGATAACGGTTGAAGCAGCCTCAAAAAAATGGGGGTATGCTCAAATGATAAGGGCATATAAAGGCAAAAATGAATTGTAGCGCCATGTTAATTGTGAAACGTGAGAAGTGAAACCTGTCTGCCGACAGGCAGGCGTGAAAATCTCACTTCTCACTTCTCACCTTTCACGTCTCACGTCTCACCTCTCACAATTGTTTACAGCATAATAATCCTGGCAGTAGTATCGCTGTCCTCAAAAAACAGCTTTGGCGCCTGCTCTTTGTTTTGCAGGAACAGCATATATCTTGCCAAGTTCCTTATATCTCCTGCGCAATGTGTTCAGTTCCGTTTTGTACTTTGGATCGCCGGCCAGGTTCGTGGTTTCATGCGGATCATGTCTCACATCATACAGCTCTTCATAGCTGTGCTCAATATAATTCATATATTTAAAATCCTTTGTGACCACTCCTTCCACCTTAGGAATGCGCGGGCCACCCAGAAAGTAATGCTGGTAAAAGAAATCATTCCTTTCCGGTAATTTGTTGGAGACCAGGTCTATCAAATTTATTCCCTGCATTTGTTTGGGCGCCTGCACCCCGGCCATCGCAAGGATAGTGGGGGCAATGTCTATATTTAAAGCGATCTGTGGCGCTTTGTATTGCCTGATCTTATCCGGCACATTGGGATCATAAATAAGCAGCGGCACCCTGATGGATTCTTCATATCCATACCATTTACCTTCCATTCCGTGTTCTCCCAAAAACATTCCGTTATCACCCATAAAAATGATGATGGTATTTTTATCAATGCCTAATTCCCTGAGCTTATTCATGGTGTTACCTACCGCATCATCCACGCCTGATATCAGCCTGTAATAGTTTTTTACGTTTTCCTGGAATAGTTCCGGCGTTCCGAAAAGCCCCTGCCATCTCGCCCTCGCAAAATTGGTATCTGTTCTGAAAAATGCAGGCAATTGTTGCCAGTATTTGGGATCAGCGGTTACCGGTTCAGGTATGGTCACGTCCTTATAATAATCCCGGTATGCCGGCTGGGTAATATATTGGGGAGGATGGCCATCCTGTTCATGCGGCGCCTTAAAGCTTACGGAAAGACAAAAAGGTTTATCGTTATTGCCAAATTTGTCCAGGAACTCCTGGATGGCATTGTTCAATGTATCTGTATCATGAACAGGATTGCCATCATTGCCGGTAATGATATAATCGGGTTGCCCCTTGCCGCCTGCTTCTGTATTCACCCAGAAATCATAGATAGCTTCCGGCGGGTGTTTCCCCACTCCAAATTTGCCTATGGAGGCGATCTGGTATCCTGCGTTTTTTAACAGCACCGGATAGGTTCCGGACAACGCTTCCTGTGTCAGGTCCGTTGAAAAATCATGGATATTATGATAAGACTCATATTGCCCGGTCAGCAGGCTTGCCCGGCTTACGCAGCAAATGGATGTGGTTACATAAGCATTTTGAAACAATATGCCGGCTCTTGCCAGCTTATCCAAATGTGGTGTCCGGATGATGGTGTTCCCCATTGCGCCTAATGCATCCCAGCGTTGATCATCGGTGAGAAAGAAAATGATATTAGGTTTTGTAGAAGCGTTCGGCTTATTGCTTTTTTCAATATACTTGTTGCGAAAAGAAACAAGCGTTACAATAAATAAGCTTAATGTAACTAACAGCACGGATGCTTTTTGTATTTTCATAAAGCGTGTATTGATATTAAAGTTATATAATCATTTACCAGCGTTTTAATATTAATCGGACATTTTCAAAGAACTAAGTTTTATAACATCAAAACACTAATTAAATCGTTTAAAAAAAATCGCAATATTTACACATGAGGACTGCTTTGCATTTTTATTAAGTTTAACCTGAGCTGCTTCCAGCTTTTTTTATTTACTCTATCTTGCCGAAAAGAACATTATTAAATGTAAAAATTATGCACTGTTTAAAAAGTAAATATGCTTTAAGGAATTTTATTCTTGTTTGTTTGAGTACATGGATACGTTTTGATGCTGCCGCACAGCAATTTGAACAATTTTCACATCGCGGAGGACGGGGGCTAATGCCTGAAAATACCATCATTGCCATGGAAAACGCTCTCGATTTTGGTACAGGACTAGAAATGGATCTGTATTTAAGTAAAGACAACCAGGTATTTGTTTACCATGACGATATTATTTCACCCACATATGCAACAAACCCGGATGGCACTCTGGTTACCAGAGAGCAAGCCGCAAAAAGAAAAATTATTGATTATACTTATCCCGAGTTAAAAAGCTTTAATATTGGCATACGCTCCAATCCCGAATTCCCACGTAAAAAAAACATAAATGCAACCATCCCGCTTTTTGAAGAGCTGATAGATTCCGTAGAGTTATATGCGAAAAAAGGAGACCTGAAAAAGCCTTCTTATTCCGTGGAAATAAAAGTTCCTGAAGCTGCACTTCCTTCGATGTACAAACAGCGCTTGGTAGATGCTGCTATAAAGATAATCAGGGGAAAGAATATTGGAGACCGTGTTATTATACAATCGTTTGACAGGGAAGCGCTCGAATACCTGCATCAAAAATATCCAACGATGAAAACGGCATATCTTGTTTTTATAGGACAGGATGATTTTCACAATAATCTAAAGAAGCTGTCTTTTAAACCAACGGCTTACAGCCCTTTTTATAAACTTGTAACGCCTGATATGATCAGCTATTGCCACACGAATAACATACAGGTTGTTGTGTGGACGGTAAATACAAGGGAAGACATTGGTCATTTAAAGCAAATGGGGGTAGATGCAGTTATATCAGACTATCCTGATTATTTCTTGTCAAAATAATGCTTCTCTGTAACTATGAATTTTGCACAAGATCTCGTATTGCAAACACCTGATAAAGTTGTAAACAATATGTTTGAATTTGTCATCGTATGACATTTTTGTAAAATTGATCAACAGCGCTCTGACCAGGAGCCGTTTTCATTATGATAACAATAATCCCCGGATAGACATCCGGGGATTCACGTTTATTTAACCTATTTTCTGCTATTGTATAGCTCTTTTATAGAAATCTTATTTTTCCAAACTCAGATTTGATATTGATTTTTGAAGAACCTGCACCGGTGGTCGCAGAATAATGTTTGTCGAACCGGACCCCGTTTTTCTTGTCGTTCTCCTTTTCCGTTATGGCGTAAGATGTGTTGTTGTCTAGATCTCCAAAACTTGTTTTGATGTCAAAATTGGCAGAGATATTATTGCTAAGGTTGATTTCCAGCTTGGAGTAAGATGATTTCACATCAAGCTGAGCTATCGAGTTGTCCAGCCTGATATTTACCGCGTCGCAAAACTCAAAAACCGAGCTGACATCCCCGCTGAATTTCCCCATGGTTGCTTTAGAAAACTTCACGGTTACTTTCCCGTTATTGACCGAGCTGATATTTGCCTTTCCAAACTCCACATGCAATTGTTTTACATCGCTGAGGTTGCCGGCAGTAAGGCTCCCGAATTTACTCTGCAGCGCCACAGCTCCTTTATAGTCTCCGATTATCAATGCTCCGAAAGAGTTGGAAGCATCCAATGGATTTTCTGCAGGAAGAAAAACATTGTAATTAATTTCCATTCCTTCCTCTTTATAGTTTTTGTTTTTTTTGTTTCCGTTATTACCGGTATTAATATTGTCCGCTTTGGTTTTGAAGTAAACGCCTTCTGCTGTTTTACCATCTTCAATGCGGATCTTATCCAGTATCTCCTGCGCCTTTTCTGCGGAGGCAGCCTTTGCCACTATGGTAACTTCTACTTTTACTTCCTGTTTCCCCCATGTATTCAGCTTCATTTCTCCAAAGGAGTTTTCCAGCTTTATCTTGTCGTTTTTGCTTACAGTATAGGATTTGAAATAGGTTTTTGTTTTTTCGATTACAGGGTCGGTAATGGCCTGTGCGGTGAGAATAAAGACCAGCAAAAAGCCTGTAAGCAGTGTAATTGTTTTTTTCATAATGATGCGCTTTTAGCCTGTTTGATTTCCTGAATGATATTTAGTTGCTGGTTCAGCAGGTCAATCTGCAATTGCAGGTTGTATATCATTGCCTGCAGCAATTCTTCTTTATTTGGGTTTGCCGGCAACTCGTATTTTAAGGCATGATAAGTACTGTCGAGGCGTTGTATATCCCTGCTGAATTTTCTATATAGGTCGGGCTGATCTGTGCGTATGGCTTCAAGCCCGTGTTGCTTTGCTTCTATCAGCCCCGAAAATTTTGCTACTCTTGCTGCATAGTCAGGGTCAATAGCCTCAATTACCGGGTCCCCGGTTTTGTTTTCCGGTGTTGTGCCTGTTGTTTGGTTTTGGACTACCGGTATTTCTTCATGGCCGGGATGCAGGAAAATATATAAAGATGATGTTAAAACGATCGACACGACGGCAGCGGCTATTAACCACCATTTCTTCCCGTTCATACGATACACCGCTGATCCCTGCTTTGGTGTATTCAGCGATTGCTCTATTTTTTCCCAGCTTGCGGGCGATGGTTGCTCTGTATCAAATTTTTCACGGTTATCCCTGATAAAGCGCTCTAAACTTTTACTCATGTCATTGGTCTCCTTTTAGTATTTGCAGTAGTTTTTGTTTACCTCTTATATATTGTGTTCTGGTTGTTGACTCTGCCACACCCATTATCTGGGCTATTTCCTCATGGTCGTATCCTTCGAGCAGGTAAAGGCTTACTACGGTTCTGTACCCCGGCGATAATTTCTTTATACTGTCCAGTATCAACTGTACCTGCCACCGGGTCTCGCTTTCATCGTGCACAGGCTCAGCATCTGTTTCATATTGCTGCCCGGCATCTATCTCTACAATATTTATTTTCTTTTTCTTTAATTGATTTATGGATTTATTGATCACGATTTTCTTTATCCAGGCTCCAAAGCTGCTCCTGTTTTCAAAAGTTTTGATATTATGGAACGCTTCAATGAATGCCTCCTGCAATATATCTTCCGCTTCTGTCCTGTCATTTACTATCCTTAGGCTGGTATTAAACATTGCACGGGCATATTGTTCGTACAATTTTTTAAAGCTTACTGCATCTCCTTCCTGGCAGCGGGCTACCAGGTCTGTATGTTGTTCTTGTGCTACAGGCAATTCCAAAAAATGAGGTTTTATACGTCAGTATAGTATTAAAGACAAGCACCCGGCTGCTATGTTGCATCCGGGTACCTTTTTTTGAAAAAAAAGATCAAATCGCCTTCTTTGCGTTTTCTTTGCATATCCCGAAGCTTAGGATTGCTCCTTTGAGGTAAAAATAAGTTTAATCAAATTCATTACTGAAAAATGATAATACCCGCATAATGAACATACTTGGACAGTTTAAAAAGATCACCACTTTTGTTTTTGATGTTGACGGGGTAATGACTGACGGGAGCATTGTAATTGTGCCGGGGCTGGAATACCTCAGAACAATGAATACAAAAGACGGCTACGGGCTGCAACTGGCTGTAGGGAAGGGATATAATGTAGCGGTGATCACAGGAGGATTCGCTCCGCCGGTAACCGAGCGGATGAACAGCCTGGGCATTACCGATGTATTTCAGTCGGTGAAAAATAAGCTGGAAGTATTTAACCGGTATATAACAGAAAAAGGTATAGCCCCCGACCGGGTATTATATATGGGAGATGATATACCGGATATCAGGGTAATGCAGGCGGCAGGCTTAGCCTGTTGTCCTGCAGACGCAGTGCAGGAGATCAAAGCCATTGCACATTATATATCCCCGCTCAACGGGGGAAAAGGCTGTGTACGGGAGGTGATTGAAAAAGTGCTAAAGCTGAACGATCACTGGGAAATTGCCACCGAAATAAAAAGCATCTGAGGTGGTGAATGGTGAAAAGTGAATAGTGAAACGGCAAACGTCAGAGGTGAGAGGCAAATAAAGAGGTAAGTGATAAAATGTCAAACGTGAGAGGTGAAACGTGAGAGGTGAAATGTGATGAAACTTTTGCAACCTGCAGCCTGTAACTTGCTTAGCTTATACCCTACACCTTACACCTTATACTGCTTATCTCTTCTGTGAAAACAGCCATGGGAGCAGGTCGGGCTCGGCAAAAGCATTGACCCAACTGTTGTGTTTCACACCCGGGTATTCGCTGTATTTTACTTTTGCGCCGGCTGCTTTCAATGCGGCAACCATAGAGCGGGAATTGGCAACGGGCACTACGTCATCGTCGGCACCGTGAAATACCCATACCGGGAATTTTCTGCCGTATAATTTCGCGCTTTCCGGATTACCGCCGCCGCAGATAGGAAAAGCGGCTGCAAAAAGCTTTGGCCGCCGCCAGAGGATCTCGAATGTTCCAAATCCGCCCATTGATAGTCCGCCAACATAGATCCGTTTAGGGTCTACCATACCATTGCTGATAAGCGTATCCAGGAAATTCATTACCAGGAGCAGGGGCTTTGTAGGAGGTACATCCATAGGAAACCTGAATGCCACACTGTCTCCTGCTTTGGTTTTGGCACGCACGCTCCAGCTCGAATCTGCAGGGCATTGCGGGAAAACAACTATAGCCGGAAATTTTTCCCTGATGGCAGAATCAAGAAAAAGATTGCTTCCCCATTTGAGCTGCGCCTCGTTGTCATTACCTCTTTCTCCTGAACCATGTAATACGAGGATTAAGGGATATTTCTTTTCTGCTGAGAAATGTGCCGGTGAAAGTATCCTGCAATACAGCGTATCATCACCTTCAATGAAGAACTGGCGCTCATAAAGGGCCGGTCCGGACGCCTGCGCTCTTATGTTAATAGGCGATATGCCGGTAATACTAATGGTGATAAAAAGATATAAAAAGCTGAAACTATTGTGAATTCTTTTCATTTTAGAAAGATACAAAGTTCTGATAACAGTTTTAATTTACTTTTGCCCATACTGTACTTTTAATAACATATATGGCACAGGTAAGGCATGAAAAAGATTGACTGGTACATATTTAAAGATTTTATTTTTACTTTCTTTTATTGCATAATCCTGTTTACGGTCATATCGGTTGTGGTGGATATCAGTGAAAAAACTGATGACTTTGCCAAAGCCAATCTCTCCGCCGGCTTTGTGTTAAAGCATTACTATATAGGATTTGTCCCGTTCATTGTAGCCTTCCTGTTCCCCTTATTTACTTTTATTGCAGTCATTTTTTTTACCTCAAAGCTGGCAAACCGTTCGGAGATCATTGCTATTATTGCCAGCGGTACCAGCTTCAACCGGCTGTTAAAGCCTTACATACTGGGAGGCCTGCTGCTTTCAGCGCTGTTATGGGTTGGAAACAGGAAAATAGTGCCTAAAGCCAACGAGATACGTACAGCTTTTGAGCAACGGTACATTGATACCCGTCCGCTGTCGTCCGGCAGTAATAATATTTATATGCGGATTGACAGTGTATCCTATTGTGGCATCCGGTATTATGATACTGCTACCCAAAGCGGTAATGGTTTTTTCATGGACAGGTTAAAGGGGACGCAGGTAGCCTATAATCTCCGCGCCGATAATATCTCATGGGATAAAGCTGGAAAGAGGTGGAAGCTCTCAGGTGTTATTGAAAGAAAAATAAACGGGCTGCGCGAAGAGGTAAAGCAGGATACCGTAAGAAGGCTCAATTTCAATTTTACGCCTGAAGACCTGAAAAAAGATGAATATATTAAAGCGCGCCTCAGCACTAAAGAGCTGCGGCGGATGGTTGACATGGAAAAGCTTAGAGGTTCAGAGGGGATCAATGATCTTGAAGTAGAGCTGTACAGGCGCGACGCCACCCCGGTAACCGTACTGATCCTTACTTTGATCGGCGCTATCCTTGCATCCCGCAAGATCAGGGGCGGGAGCGGTATACATCTTGCAGCCGGCTTTGCTATTGCATCCTTATTTATATTGCTTGACCGCTTTTCTACCATTTTTAGCGTAAAAGGGAATTTACCACCCGTTATAGCTGCATGGTTGCCTAATGTGCTTTTTGGATTGCTTACGTATTATCTCTATCGCAAGGCCCCCAAGTAGGGCGCCTTCGGGGGAGCGTTAAGTTAATCAGGTTCATCCGTGCGTTATCGTGAGAGGTGAAATGGGAGAGGTCAGGTGTATCTTTCCCGTTTCACTTCTCACTTCTCACGTTTGACGGAAATATTATGATCAAAGGCAAATTTTCCTGAAACTCTATTTTTTTACCTGTTATACTGCTGTTTTTGGCTAACTTTAGCGCGTTCGCTATCCTTTATTCTTCAAAGGGAAAAATATCTAAATGATGTAATATGGCTACTATAAAAGAAAGGTTTAAGTCCAAGGCTGATGAGCAATCTGCGGAGATCAGGGACATCCTGAAAAAGCATGGCAATAAAAAGATAGGAGAAGTAGTGTTGTCCCAGATTTACCAGGGAATGAGAGGAATAACAGGTTTAGTAAGTGAGACTTCTTTGCTGGATGCAAAAGAGGGCATCCGTTTCCGGGGCTATTCCATTCCCGAATTACAAAAAAAGCTGCCTAAAGCGGGAAAGGGTGCCCAGCCTTTGCCCGAAGGGTTATTTTACCTTATGCTGATGGGGGAATTACCTACAGAGAGCGATGTGAATGACATTACAAATGCCTGGCAAAGGAGATCGCACGTCCCCAATCATGTGTTTGATGCTATTGAATCTCTCCCCAAAGCTTCGCATCCTATGACGCAGCTCGTAGTAGGTATCATGGCATTGCAGACTGAAAGCGTATTTGCCAGGAAATATGCTGAAGGTATGAACAAAAAAGACTATTGGGATACTACGTTTGACGATGCAATGAACCTTATTGCACGTTTGCCGAGGATAGCAGCATACATCTACCGCCGTAAGTATAAAGATGAAAAGCATATCCAGCCGGACGGGCTTTTAGACTGGTCGGGGAATTTTGCGCATATGCTGGGTTTTGAAGACGAGAGCTTTAAGGAGCTGATGCGACTGTATATGACTATTCATGCCGATCATGAAGGCGGGAATGTGTCCGCTCATACTACCCATCTTGTTGGTTCTGCACTGAGCGACCCTTATCTCAGCCTTGCTGCCGGCATGAATGGACTGGCCGGACCATTGCATGGACTGGCAAACCAGGAAGTGATCAAATGGATATTTGAAATGAGGGATGAGCTGGGAGTGAAGCTTCCTTCCAAAGAACAAATAAAAAGATATGTAAAGAAAACCCTGGGTGAAGGCAAAGTGGTGCCGGGTTATGGCCATGCGGTGCTTCGCAAAACAGACCCCCGGTTCTCGGCGCAAATGGAATTTGGCAAAAAGCACATGCCAAACGATCCCCTGGTGAATACTGTCTGGAGAATATATGAAGTTGTGCCCGAAATCCTGAAGGAGCTGGGAAAAGTAAAAAATCCCTGGCCCAATGTTGATGCGCACAGCGGAGCGTTGCTTGTATATTACGGTATGGTAGAATATGAGTTCTATACTGTATTGTTTGCGGTGAGCCGTGCGCTTGGAGTACTGGCAAGCCTGTGCTGGGACCGTGCATTAGGCTTCCCGCTCGAACGTCCCAAGTCTGTGACCACAGATGCGGTAAAAGAATGGATAGAAGGTAAGGGAGAGATCTGGGGCGATTAGCCTCACATTTATCGTCTCATATTTCACGTTTATAACACCAGGTGTTGTCCGCCTGGTTTTTTTCTTTTGGAGAAAGTACTGCAGGACTCTATATTTGCAGTCCTGAAAAATAACAGGGGGATTAGCTCAGTTGGCTAGAGCACCAGCATGGCATGTTGGGGGTCATCGGTTCGAGCCCGATATCCTCCACTCTTAAAGAAAAAAGCAGATCTTGAATGATCTGCTTTTTTCTTGGATATCACAATTCTTCGCTTAAAATTTTACAATACCTGGTTGTACATAACAGAACTGGTTATTACCGTCTGTACCCTAATTCGGCGCCACCGCTTACCGGCATGGTGCAGCCGGTAATAAAGCGGGCTTTATCAGACATCAGGAATACACAGGCTTCCGCAATTACATCTCCTCCCGGACAGTATCCAAGCGGATGTATGTTGTTAATATATTCTTCTGCCGCATTCTTGTCGTCCTGTTCTTCAATCCAGGAGTGTACTGCAGGTGTTCTTACCCATGCCGGGCACACTGCATTTACGCGTATCCGGTACTTTGCATAGTCCAGAGCCATGGATTTGGTGAGGGCGCTGATACCTCCCTTTGTAGCAGTATATGCTGCATGCATCTCTTGTCCTATATGTCCTGCCAGGCTGCTTGTATTTAAAATACATCCTTCTGTTTTCCTGAGTGCTTCAAGCCCATATTTTGTAGTAAGGTAAATACTTTTCAGGTTGACATCCATTAGCCTGTGCCATTCGTCAGATGATGTTTCATGCAGCATCGCAGCGGGTGTCACAATTCCGGCATTATTGTGTATCCCATCAAGTTTTCCAAAGAAAGAGATAGTTTCTGATATAGCCCTTTCCACCTGCGGTTCAGAAGATATATCGCAGTATAAACCGATATGATTACTGTTTCCCAGTTCCTGGATAATCAATTCCAGTTCTGGTTGATTATTGCTGATAATAGCCACATGAGCGCCTTCTCTGGCATATATCCTGGCGCATTCCAACCCAATTCCACTTGATCCTCCTGTTAGAAATAAAATTTTATCTTTAAGCAACATTTTGTTTTTTATGAGCAAAGTACTTTTAATGATGCTCCGGAAACAATGGAGTATCAATGTACTTTGATGGATAATCCTATTATTTATGGCGGGCGAAAAAAGATATAAAGGTTTGTCAATTAGAAAAAGAGATGGTTTCACGGGAGAAAAGCAGATCATTCTCCCCGAGAAACTTTTGCGGGAACGTATACAGAATGATCCCCTTCTCAATAATCTTTATATCACACTGATCGGGTATTTTCCTAAAGCTTCTTTCCATTACAGGGAACGCAGATGGGGCTGTAAAGACAATATTCTTTTTTATTGCATTGATGGAAAAGGCTGGTATGAAAACAAATCCGGCTACTGCGAAATAAAAGCAAATGAATTTGTGATACTACCGGCTACAGATAAATATTTGCGTTATGGCGCTCATGCTGATGACCCCTGGTCTTTATACTGGGTACATTTTTGTGGTACACAAATTCCCCATTTCAACCGGATATATGATTTGGACCAGTTCTTAACTCCCATTGTTTTGCGTCCTGATGAAAGGAGGATCAGCCTGTGGGATGAGATGTACAATACACTTGAAATGGGATATAGTCAGGATAATCTGAGTTATGCCAATTTTTGCCTGTATCACTTTGTCGCGTCTTTCATTTTCCGAAATCACAATTTTTCCAGTTTTCAGAAAAAAGATGATAATATTATTACACAATCTATCTTATATATGAGGGAAAACCTCGGGCAGCGCTTATGGATTGATGATATAGCCGAGAAGTTTTCGTACTCTGCTTCTCATTTTTCGAGTTTATTCAGAAAGCAAACAGGCTTTGCCCCCATGGATTACTTTATTCACTTAAAAATTCAGAAAGCCTGTCAGTTACTCGATCTGACAGAAATGAAGATTAAAGACATAGCATCTTTTGTAGGCTACGAAGATCCTTATTTCTTTAACCGCATCTTTAATAAAATTATTGGGACTTCTCCTTCCGAATACCGAAAGATGAATAAAGTATGAAAAACAGGAAATAGTCTGATTATCCATTGTTTTTGAACAATAGTCCATTGTTCATTTTTTGATATTGGGGAACTTTGAGATTAAAACGATATATGAGCAATTCCTCTTCACGGTCTCGGATACTTGAATCTATCAGGACTGCTCTTGGTGAGAACAGGGAAGAAATGGTGGAGACAAACTCAGGTATCAACGCACTTTTTAAGACGGCGCCCGGTTCTGACATTGAATTATTTGAGGACACACTTAAACATTTGCAGGGTAATTTTTTTAGTTGTGAGAATATTGATGCAGCGATGGAGTATATCGGCCGGTTTCATAAAATATTATTACAGCATACATGGTGTTGTACCTTACCTGATTTTTGCCCTGTTATAGCGCGTGCAGGAGTAAGCCTGACAGATGATGTGATGCTTGCGGGAGTTGCCGTAACAGATTGTGAATGTCTGGTTGCCAGAACGGGTTCGGTTGTGTTAAGTGCTACCCAGCCTTCGGGCAGGGCTTTGCCGGTGTATGCACCGGTCCATATTGTAATAGCCGGCGAAAATCAGCTTCTGCATGACACAGACGGAGCTATCTCTTTTCTGCTCGGAAAATATGGGGATAGCCTCCCTTCTTCATTACATTTTGTTGCGGGCCCCAGCAGAACCGGCGATATAGAAAAAACATTGGTGACAGGTGTACATGGGCCTAAAGATGTGTTTGTGCTTTTGGTAAAAGAGTGGAAGAAATAATACCAGCTTATTTCAAATTAAAAAATAGTACATGAAGATGAAATCATCTCCCCCGCATATACTGATCATTATATTTATTTGCGGCTGGACGGCTTCATGGTCGCAAACATCGTTCCGTTTATATCCATACCGGATGGATCCCCGGAAACATCCTGATTACAACCGTTATCATATAAAATCTCCGGATCGTTCTGTATTCGGTGACACAATGCAGTTCATTTCCCTAAGAGATTTGTCTGCATCCAACTATAAAGACTGGATAGATCAATGGGTGCATAAAGATCGTTTAGGTAATATTCTTTGGCCTGCTTATCCTTTTATTTACCAGTCCAACCTGAAAGAAGTTGTGGGAGAAATAAAAAAACAGAAACTATATCTTTTCGATTTATGGGGATACGTTCCCGGGTCGGGCCCCGGTGGATATTGGCAACAGTATACTATTCCGGATGGAGTTTTGGATTTATTTGAGTCAGAACTGGGAAACCACTGGTTAGGGATGGATAACGGCGAGCAGGACGGAAGATATGCTGGGGGTTTTGCGCCATATATTCAACCAATGGATGCTGACCGTAAACGACAATATTTCAATTTTCAAAGGCATTTTCAAAAAATGGGGGATGAACTGGGCAATAAATTGTCGACCCTGGTATCGCTCAACTTCGGACATTATTTTTTAAAAGAAGGCATCTATGCTTTGATTGGTGCAGAAACAGCCCAGGGGCTTCCTAATTCCCAGATATATTATTCTTTTATAAGAGGCGCAGGCAAACAATATGGGGTGAGCTGGTTTGGAAATGCCTCGGTGTGGAACAGGTGGGGGTATAAAACCTATAGTATTGATGCCACTAATATTGATAACGATTATGGAAGCGGAGGGCCTTTAAAAGGTACATCACTTAGTTTGCTGAAAAGATTGATGTACAACCATATATTTTACAATTGCCTTGCAGCCGGCTTTGAAGGTTCAATGTATTATTCTGATCCCCAAAAGAGTATTCGCGAAACAAAGCTGAGTCCTATAGGAAAGATTCAACAAGAGGCTGTAAAATGGACGGAGAAATATGGAGATCCCGGAATAATGTATACACCTGTAGCGATAATGACTGATTTTTTTTCGGGTTGGTCATTTCCCCGTCATTTATATTCAAATGCGGTATACAAAGTATGGGGCGATCTGCCTTATAAAAGCGGCGATTATCTTACTGATAATGTTCTGGATATTTTATATCCCGGTTATCAGGATGCTTCATATTACAAGGATGAAAGAGGGTTTATTACGCCTACGCCGTTCGGAGATATAGCGGATTGCTTATTAAGCGATGCGCCGGCATGGTTGCTGGATCAATATCCTTTACTTGTTATAGCGGGAGAATTACAGCCCAGTGCTGAACTCAATGATAAACTTGAAGCTTATGTGCAGCAGGGCGGACATCTGGTAATTACTTCAGGGTCGCTTAAAAATCTGTATAAAGGGATCGGAGGGATAAAAGCAGGTACGCATCTGTTCAATACCAGTGCACCGGTTAATTATAAGAATATGTCAATAGCAGAACCGGCTGATTATGTCTTGGCTGAATTGTTATTTCCTGATTCTGCAATTATTCTTCAGCAAAGCGGGGATATTCCTGCCGTAGTACAGCATTCGTCAGGGAAAGGAAAAATAACTGTATTGGCCTCACCATTTGGAATAACTAATGATATTCAGGCAAGCTTACCCGTAAAAAGTAAAGAAGAAAGCCATTTGGATAAACCTTATCCTGTCTTAAATCACGTGAGAGCTTTGCTGCAGGATATTTTTGCTTCTGTGCAATTATTTGAAACTAATCCTGGTCTGAGTTATATCACCTGTGTAAAAAGTAAGGAAGAATATAGTTTACTGATATCAAATGACAAATGGATACCACAGGATTTTACCATTACTGCAAAGAATGGTGAAATCGTTTCGATAGAAGAGCTGAAAATAAATGAAGCAGAAATGCAGGCTGTTGGTTATACTCCTAAGGTTGTGCAGGAAAAAGTTGGGAAAAATTTAAGGAAAACAATTGCGGGCGGCGGCGTTCGAATATTTCGAATCAGATTAAAAGACGTAAATGCCGAAATACAGCCGGAGGTAGCGATAACCTCAAATTTCCGAAACAGGACATTGTCTTTGCATGATATTTCTGATATAAAAGAAGAGATTTTATCCCGACCTACATTCTTCTCTCATTATGACCGGGTGCTTGTAGACTGGCGTTACCTGCATAAAAGAGAAAAGCAGATTCTAAAGGAAGAGTCCGGTTGGATATCCCTGCAAAAATTGAAAATAGCAGTTGACCTTTCTTCAGGGCTTAATTTATATCCCGATTTACGATTGGTGAATAATGATTCAGTCAGATATAATGAAAGTATGACTGTTATAAAAAGTATAATAGACAAAATGAAGATACTCGGAGCTGATAAGCTATTGCTTACACCACACCGGAGCATTGAAAACAACATATCCAAAGCACAGGAGGACAGCGCTTTGATAGTTACTTTTCAGGCGCTTGCTGATTATGCCATGGATAAGGGTATAGACCTGGTAATGCGCGCCTCTTTAAAGCAGTCTTCGGCATCTGTGCTGGAGGCTTTGGAATTGATAAAAAAGGTGAACAGGATAAATTTTTCTTATGCACCATCTCTGGCGCTTCTGCTAATGCATCAGTCGTCATTAAAGCAAAACATAGAAATGCTAAAAAAAGTGGCGGTGAAAGATATTCTGCTTTCTGCCGGGCAGAAAGATATACATAACCAGCTTTGGAACATTAACGAGCCGGTGAGCTCACATGAAAATCCGATGGAAGTTCAGCGTACACTGCGTTATTTCAAAAATGCAAATTTTATAATGGATGCATTGTATGATTCCCGTGATAGTGAATACAAGGATATTAAGTATACCGAAGAGTTGTTGAATAATGTCTTAAAAGAAGATATGAATTAACAAAGCAATACAAAGGATATTTTTTGTTGGCAGATCCCTGCATACAGGAAATACTTATAATAGGATAATCCATCAAGATAAGCATATATTCTATTGGTTCCCGGCTTTCAAATGTGGAATTTTACTTCATCGCTGCGTGAATTACTCTCTTTACATGTAATGAATTTTAAACCTGTTGCCTTAAGAAAAAATATAGCATGGGGGTATAATGCTATACCCTGAATGATTCAGGACTACGATAATCGTCGATAGTAGTATTTCATTCACTGCTATTACAAAGACATAGTTTTTTCACTCAAATTTTAACTGTAAATATGAGAAGTTTATTTTTTAATCAAAAGTTAACAGGGGCTTCTCCGCATTGCTGCATTCAGTCTTGTGGCTGCCGCTTCATTCGCATACCGGGAGGGCTTGTTGCACTATTCGTTTTTTTTGCTTTGCCTACATTATTATTATTACCGGTTCTGACACATGGCGGAGAGACGCGTAATAAATACGAATGGCAGCAGGTACAGACCAATCTTTCCGTAAAAGGAAAGGTAATGGATGAGAATGGATCTGCCCTGGAAGGAGTGACGGTACAGCTGAAAGGGCAAACAGCTTCCACCAGGACAGATGGATCGGGGAATTTTCAGATCAATGTTCCCGGAGCTGGTTCCGTATTGGTGTTCACTTACGTTGGCACGCAAGCTGCAGAACATAAAGTTCCTGCTTCAGGTGAAATGATTGTTACACTTATTCAGGATCAAAGTACTTTGTCTGACGTCGTGGTTGTTGGCTACGGTACACAGAAAAAGATCAATCTTACAGGTTCGGTTGCAACTGTTGGAGGAAGCACATTGGTGCAACGCCCGGCAACAAATGCTGCAAATCTTCTGCAGGGAAGGGTAACAGGGTTGGAGGTAATTCAGCCGACTGCTTCTCCCGGCAGGGATGATCCCCAGTTTCAGATCAGAGGACTTGGCTCTTTTGGGGCGTCATCCAGCCCGCTCGTGTTGGTAGATGGTCTGATAGGTTCCATTACCAACCTCAACCCAAACGATATTGAAAGCGTATCTGTTCTTAAAGACGCCTCTTCGGCTGCTATCTATGGTTCCCGGGCAGCTAACGGGGTTATTCTGGTTACTACGAAAGGGGGAAAACAGGGTGCTCCATTGTTGGAATACAGGGTTGATATCGGATCTCATACTGCTACCAGGTTGCCGGATTTTATCTACAACTCCGTAGAGTATATGACGATGTATAATGCTGCGAAAGAGAGAGTAGGCCTGGCGCCACTTTATACACAGGAGCAGATTGATGCATATAAAAATCCTTCTGATCCTGTCCGGTATCCTAATTTCAACTGGACCGACCACTACTTCAACCCCGCTACGGTCATCAATCACAACCTGAGATTTTCGGGTGGAAATGAGCGCACCAACTACAGTATATCTCTCGGTTATCTTGATCAGGATGGTGTATTGCCTGTATTCAATTATAAAAGATATAACGCCATAATCAATATAAACTCGCAGGTAAACAAAAGAGTAAAAGTAGGTACCATTATCAATATGGTGAAAAAGCAGATAGTAGAGCCGAGAAACGTGAACAGTGATGTTGTTCTTTTGGTGTACCAGGGAGCGCCTAATTTTATGCCTTTCCTTCCTGACGGAAGTGGTCGTATTGCCCGTTATGCATATGCAGGCGAGGGACACAACCGCAATCCGGAGACGGATCTGTACCCGGGAAATTATCAGCATTCCGATTTACATGGCGTTAATGCACAGGGGTATATAGATGTGCAGCTATTGAAAGGTTTAGTTTGGCAGGTAAAAGGAGGATTTAACTACAATGGAGAAACCTATAAAAGTCATCAGCAGGCAGTAAATCAATATGCTTATCTCAAACCAGACGGAGCTGCCGACTATCCTTATATTGACGATGGCGGAAAAAGTGGTGGTGTAACCGATCGCTATTCTCAAAATGTGCTGCCTTCTGTGTTCTCCACGCTCAATTACGAAACAGTTATAGGCAAATATCACAATCTAAAAGTATTGGCGGGTTATGAACAACAATCATATAAAACGCAATTTTTGCAAGGTGGACGACTTACTTTTCCTACACCCTCTCTGGCTGAGATTAATGCCGGTTCTCCAACAGGACAGAGTCTTTCCGGAACTTCTACTGAATGGTCGCTGCGTTCTTATTTTGGAAGGGTGAACTATGACTTTGCAGGTAAATACCTTTTGGAAGGTAATCTCCGGTATGATGGAAGCTCACGTATTGCAAGCAACAACAGGTGGGGAATATTCCCATCGGTGTCAGCCGGGTGGAGAATCTCAAGAGAAACGTTTATTCAGGAGAATCTTAAGTGGTTGGACGATTTAAAAATCCGGGCATCCTGGGGTACATTGGGTAATCAGGAAATCGGGCTTTATCCTTATCAGGATATTCTTAATCTTTCTGAATATCCTTATGGTTCAACATTACAGGCAGCTACTGTGCTGACGCGACTGACAGATAAAAATATTAAATGGGAGTCTACAAAAGTAATTAACGTTGGTATGGATCTTGAAGTCTCCAGGGGGTTGTTCGGCATGACGTTAGACTGGTTCAGGAAAAACACATTCGATATTCTTACCACACAGCCTGTGCCGGGTAGTTTAGGGTTGAGCGGCCCTGTTACCAATGACGGAAAGCTGCAAAATACGGGGTGGGAAGCTCAGTTGCGTCACAACAATAGGATTGGAGATTTCAGTTATGGCGCTTATGTTTTATTTAGTACCTACAAAAATGAGCTGCTGAAAATAAGAGTGCCTACCAAAGGCGTGAATGAGGTTGGATTACCCTATGGTTCTTACTATATGTATGAATGGGTTGGAATTTTTCAAAGCCAGGAGGATATAGATAAGTCACCTAAACAGCCATTCTTTGCTCCACGCCCGGGCGATCTGAAAATAAAAGATCAGAATGGTGATGGTATTGTAAATGCAGATGATCGTAAAACAATCAAAGGAAAATTCCCGGATTTTACCTATTCTTTTGGAATAAATGCTTCCTGGAAAGGATTTGCATTGAGCGCGTTTTTCCAGGGCACCCAGGGTAATAAAATGCCGCTGAACGGTTGGGGGATTGATCCCTTTATTCAGGGAACTCCACCCACCACAAAGTTTAGAGATGCATGGAGCCCTACCAATCCGAGCAATACAGTTCCTGCTATTTATGAATCATGGGGCTATGCGGGTGTATCTGCTTACCCATCTACGTATTACCTGCAGGATGCATCTTACCTGCGTTTGAAAAATGTGAACCTGTCTTATACATTGCCTAAACGCATAACCGATAAGATCTGGTCAAAAGGGTTAACCGTGTACGTTTCCGGCGATAACCTGCTCACCTTTACAAAATTTGAGGGAGCTGATCCGGAGACCCTTTCCAGGACAGGTAGCACGGTCAGCGGCTGGGGACGATATGCTCAGTTTCCGCAAGTGCGCATTATAAATTTTGGTGTTGATGTAAAGTTTTAAATCGTTTAAACGGGTAAAATATGAAAGTTTTATATAAAATAAGAATGATAGCTATTCTTGCTTTTTTTGCTTCTTGTTTATCCTGTAGCAAGAGTTTCCTGGACCGGAATCCATTAGATCAAATATCCAGCGGAACCTTCTGGCAGACGGAGGATGATGTAAAAATGGCATTGGCAGGGTGCTACAGGCAATTACAATCTGATTTTCTCAGCTATCGTAGGGTTTGGCTGGATTGTCTTTCAGACAACGCATTTGCACAATGGGATTATTTTAATATCCCTGCTATGACAATCGGTGTGACCAGTCCCACTTCCGGTGGCGCAGTCAATATGGCTTATTATACTCCTTACAAAGGCATAGCCAATTGCAACTATTTTCTGGAAAATGTTGACAAAGTTCCGTTGGATGCGAGCAAGATAACGGAATATAAGGGTGAAGTAAGGTTCTTAAGGGCATTAATGTATTTTGACCTGGTTGACTTTTTTGGCGATGTGATTTTATATCGTGAAACTCCCGAAAGTGCAGAAGCTGCCAAAGTGGCCAAAAGTCCTAAAGCAGATGTCCTGGCGTTCATTCACGAAGACTTGGATGCAGCAATCGCCTCACTGCCGGAAGAAGCCTATAATGGTCACGCGGTGAAAGGCAGCGCCACATCATTAAAAGCAAGAGTCCTTTTATATGAACAGAAATGGCCGGAAGCGGCTTCTTTTGCACAACAAACGATGCAGTCCGGAAAATTTTCGATCGCTGATAATTATCTCGGATTATTTTTAACCGCTACTCAGGGCGGCAATCCTGAAATCATATTCTCCACCCAATACCTGAGCCCTACCAATCCCACTGCTTTTACAGAAAGTATGGATGTGCAGATCGGGTGGTACAGTTGCATAGACCCATACCAGGACCTTGTTGATGAATATGAATGCACTGATGGCAAAATGATATCGGAGTCCCCGTTATATAGTGCTGCTACTCCGTTTGCCAACAGGGATCCCAGGCTGGTTTTAACTATGCGGAGAGTAGCTGAAGAATCGTGGCCGGACCCCCAGGATCCCGGTCAGACCGGGTATGTTATGCGAAAATATGCCGACTTTTCGCATGCGCCCTTCAGTTATGCCAGGACAGATTCAGATCAGGATATGGTTTCTATCCGTTATGCGGATGTATTGCTGATGTATGCGGAAGCAAAGAATGAAGACAGCGGTCCGGAAGCAAGCATATATGATGCGCTTGATGAAATCCGGTCCAGACCGGGCGTAAATATGCCTCCCGTTGACCGGGCAAAGTATAATACAAAAGAAACCCTCCGTGATTTTATAAGACATGAACGTCGTGTAGAACTTGCCCTGGAGGGATATCGTTATTTTGATATCAAAAGATGGGGGATCGCACACACAAAATTGCCAACACTGAAAAACCCGGGTGGAGTGAATCTGGTATTTGACCAAAAACATTACCGTTTCCCTTTTCCCCAGGCAGAACTGGATAACAACCCGCAGTTAAAACAAAATGACGGATATTAAAACCTGATATCATGAACAGATATCTTCTTACAATAATTAGCGGGTGCATGTTTATATATGGTTTTGCCCAGGTCAGCCCAAAGCTTACAAAACTGCCTTTTGCCTTTCCGCAGGCAAATCGTACTCCAATGGAAAATACACCAGTGTGTTTCGACTCAAGCTTATTGCTGGTGTCTAATTACAGGCCAGGTGGAGCGGATGCGAAAGGAGACGATGCCTATCTCTATATTGAGGATCTGCAGAATGGAAATGAAGTTGCCCGGTTTGGGAAGGGGCATTCTTTCGTGTCAGCTTTTTCCGGCAACAATGTTTTACATGTGTTTGCCCTGGAGTTCAAAAATTTCGGAAGGATAATGAACTCCTCCACCATTAATCATTTTTCCAGCAGTGATTTGAAAAACTGGCAGCAAAATATAGCAATTGCCCCGGAAGGAGGAGAACATTTGTTTAACTCATCGGTTTGCAAGGACGACAAAGGTTATATTATGGCATATGAATCGGATAAGCCGGTACAGTTTTGTTACAAATTCGCACGTTCTGCAGATCTGCTGCATTGGGAAAAAATAGAAGGTCTTGTATTTACGGGACAGAAAAAAGAGTATGCTGCCTGCCCGGTAATACGGTATTTTGCCCCATGGTATTATGTTATTTATTTACATGCACCTGTCCCGGCACATAATGGATGGATATCGTATATGGCAAGATCAAAAGATCTGAAGACATGGGAACTAAGTCCCTTCAATCCTATCCTGGAAGCGGGAAAAGGGGAAGGAAAAAATAATTCTGATGTTGATCTTATAGAAGTGGATGGAAAAACTTACCTTTTTTATGCTACCGGCGACCAGGAAACCTGGGGTACAGTGAGAGTTGCTTTGTTCAATGGTGATATGAAATTGTTTTTCAGATCCTATTTTCCGGCGGGCGCTAAGTTTGAACGGGCTTCAGCATTACAATAATTTATACATGCTATATGACTACATCCAGAAGAGGAGCTATCAGGTTAATGAGCATGGCGGCGGTTTCATCAGGTCTGCCGCTGCCTTCTCTTTTATCTGCTTCCGTATCTTCTTACCGGGAAGGTCCCCTTCGCTCTGCCTATGACCTGCAAAACGGTGAGTGGCGGATTCAATGGCCCGGCCGCGTTTCACAATACGATCTTGTATACGAAAGCCCTCCGATAGACCCTTTACAGGGGATTGCGCTTGGCAATGGCGAAGTAACTGCATTGATATGGTGTGAAGAGTCCAGGATTATTGTGGCCCTGAACAAGTCAGATTTATGGGAAGATGCATCTTTTGAAAATTTCGGTAACTGGAATAAGGAACAGGAAGATTTTAATACTACTCTCAGGCATGCGGGCCGCCTTATCATTGATTTTAAATATCCTTTATTCAGTACTCTTTTCCTGAGCGGGTTTTCCGCCCGGTTATCAATTGCCGAAGGGTGTGCTTATATGAATGTTGATTCACCCTTTGGAAAGATTTCCCTGGAATTTTTTGTCGACAGGACTTCCGGATTGTTATTATTCAATATCAAAACAGACTTTAAGGAACAAAGTCCCCTGGAAATAATACTGGAACGATTTGGCTCAAGAACCTACTCGCATTGGTATGCACAAATTAACGGGGATGCATCTATCGGTACAGCCGGAACCAGCAGCAATGCTGACGGAAACGGATTAGCTATTACCCAGGAGCTTAACGACCGGAATTTTACTACGGCTGCCCGGTTACTGACTGATATGCCCGTGGACGTGAAATACGTCCGGGAGCATTCAAGAAGAGCCGTGGTGAATATATCGCAAGCCGGAAATCTTGATTTTCGGTTAGCGGTAAACGTTACTTCCCCTGTTACGGAGGATAGCCGGCTTGTGTCCACCCGGCTTTTGGATGAAATGCAACAACTGGACCCGGTAATTGGAAGAGCGCATCACATCCAAGAGTGGAAGCGCTTATGGATGCGTAGTTTTATGGATTACGGCGATGCCTATCTTAATCATCTCTGGCACCTTACAATGTACTATGCTTTAAGTTGCCAGGGAGGCAAATATCCCGGTAGATTCAACAATGGATTATGGGCATGGAACCGGGATGTGCAAAACTGGAATTTTTACTTTCACTGGAACCAGCAACAGCTATACTGGCCCTTGCATGCGGCCGGACATCACGACTTGCTTATCCCATACCTTAATTACAGATTCCGCTCATTGCCCATGGCAAAAGCAGATGCCGCGAAGATATTCGGAGCGCAGGGTGCTTTTATAGCTGATGTTACTGAAAGAAGAGGATATAATTCGTCCAACGAATCGCATAATCATACCCCTGTTGCCGAGATGGCACTTGATTTTTGGAGGTATTATCAATATACCGGCGATCAGCGATTTTTAAAAGATCAGGCGATTCCGTTCATTACTGAAGCTGCCTTGTTTTTTGAATCATTGCTGATAAAAGAGCAGGACGGAAAATATCATGCCAGGGAAGGTTCCGGATACGAGGGGTGGATCTTACTAAAGGACGGGCTCACGGAACTGGTGTATGCAGATGTACTCTTCAGAATAGTTCTGGAAGCATATAGCGTTGCAGGAGAACGATATTCCCGGTTGGCGGTATGGGAAGAAATTATGAATAATCTTGCACCCTTGCCGCTTGCCAAAGTACCATCCCGGATTTTGATGCCAGTATCCGGAAAAACAATATTGAACGACGGATTTTTTAAGGGGGAGGAGATTTCTTCCGACCAGATAATAGCAGCAGGTTGGGGGCTGAAGGAAAACCGTATGTTGAGTACATACACACCTGATCCTGAAGGCAAATATTTCGGCATGAAATTACTGGATGGCATATTCCCATCTGTTCCAAGTGCCCCGGTTTTTCCATCAGGAAAGCTTTCCGTGGTCAAAGAAGCCGGCGAAAAACGTTTAATGAATATCATGCGTGCCACCATGTTATGCTATGGCCCGGGAATTACGGGTTGGGATCCCGTACCCGTTGTAATGGCAAGATTAGGAATGAGCTCCGCATTGAAAAAAACGTTGGATATTTTCCCTGCACGCTGGCAAATTTATCCAAACGGCTGGGGACATTGGGGAGTAGAAAAAGAGATAAATAAAGATGCAGAAATGTTTTTCAGGACCAATAAAGTAATGGATACCCGTTTTAAGAACAAAGAAAAGTTCTCGTTGCCTATGTGGCCGTTCCGTCATATGTCAATGGAATCAATGTCGGTAATGGCAACAGCAATGAATGAAGCGGTAATACAAAGTTGTAATGGAGTGATTGTAGTAGGCGCAGCCGTACACGAAGCTCAAAGTGCACGCTGTTCTCTGCATGTTGAAGGAGGTTTTGTAGTAAGTACGGAAATAATTAACGGTGTGGTTGCGTGGATGTCTATCAGAAGTACCTGGGGTGAATTGTGCAGGTTAAAACTGCCATGGGAGATGGCTTTTGGGTGGAGCGGCAGAAAGAAGGAAAAAATTAAAGGAGTAGAAGGAATAGCCAAAATTGCCATCAGGAAGAATGAAACCTTATTGCTGCTGCCCGAACCTTATGAAAAGCTGCAATGGGAAGTGATTGAAGAAAAACCTGTAGCCTGCCAGTCGCCGGTATTTCATTCATCCGGTGAAGCTCAGATCGGAATTCCTAAACAATTTTAGCGCATGAGCCTTTTTCTTATAAAACGGATCTTTTATAGCTGCTTCCTGATGGCGGTAAACGTGCTGATGTTTAAAAATGAAGGCATGGCACAATCTTCGGATTCTATTTCAAAAGCCAGCGTGAGTTTCAGGATAGGTACGGCTGTCTGGATGTCTGATCAACGTTTTGAAAATCTTTTGAATTTGTTTGACAAATATAAAGGAGTAACCGATCAGATAACCTTTTTTACTTCTTCAACGCATCCCCCTTTGCCTTTGGAAGATTTTGCCGGACGAATGAAGCTATTAAAGATCCGGATGGAGCAGGCGAGGGTTCGCGGGTACAAGGCCGGGATTAATATTTTAAGTACAATAGGTCATCATGAAGAAAATCTTGAGCATTCCCTGCACGGCAATTATACGTATATAACGGATATTAACGGTAAAGTTTCAAGGGGCTCCTACTGTCCCAATGACAGGGAATTCCGGAATTATATACGGCGTATTTATCAGCTTGCGGCAGCGGCAGGGCCGGATTATATATGGATCGATGATGATGTTCGTTTGGCCGGACATATGCCTGTAGGTTTCACATGTTTTTGCAGTAATTGTATTTCCATTTTTGAAACTGAAACTCACAGAAAATGGACCAGACAACGACTGATACAAATTTTTTCGGATGGTGAGCAGAAGGACAAACTTCAATGGCGGAGGGCATGGCTGGACCATAATCGCAATACCATTAATAACCTGTTTCAACTTATCGAATCAGAAGTTCATAGTGTTGCTCCTGATATGACGCTTGGTTTTATGACCGGCGACAGATTTTATGAAGGGTATGATTTTGCGAATTGGGCGAAAACGCTGTCCGGGAAAGCCGGCGCTACGGTCTGGTGGCGCCCGGGAGGAGGCTATTACCAGGATGGAATGACTGCTGAACTCGCAGGCAAATCTCACGATATAGGGCGACAGGTGTCTGTACTACCGGCAAACATTACTGTCATACAATCTGAAATCGAGAATTTCCCCTATCAGCGGCTTAAGAAAGCGGCTTCGATAACCGCGCTTGAAGCGGCTTCTCATATTGCCGCCGGCTGTACCGGAGCGGCTTTCAATGTCCTGTCATTTTATGATGAGCCCCTGGACGAGTATGAACCCCTGCTGCAAAAGCTGAAAAATACAAGGCCTTTTTTGGACCGGCTGGCAGCAACATTTGCGAGAAATCCTTTAGAAGGAGCTTCTGTTGTATGGGATGAGAACAGCCTGGCTGCACAAAGGTTACAATCAGGTGACTGGCCGGGCGGCAGCCCTGTAATACGGCCGGAGCAGTATGAAACAGGGATACCTGCCTGCTACGATTACAGGAATGCTGCTGTGGCGATGCTTACAGAGAATAATATTTATACTTTGGATGATGAAGCTATCCGTAAACTTTTGTCCGGGGGAGTATATATGGATGTGCCGGCACTGGAGCAACTCAACAGATCAGGCTATGGAGCGTTAACCGGCTTCCGTGTCAGCGATACCAGCATGAAGGACAGGATTGAACAATTTACAGACCACCCTGTCAATGGGCATTTTGGAAGACGCCAGCGTGATAACCGTCAATCCTTTTACAAGGAAGCAGCGTATGGTATCCGGGCGACACAGCCAAATACAGACACACTGGCCTACCTGGTGGATTATAGCGGCAAAAAGCAAGCAGATATTACTTTAGGGTTGTTTGAAAATGCCCTGGGAGGAAGAATATGCGTTTCCGGATATTATCCCTGGAATTATATGGGCAGTCAATCCAAGTCAGCGCAGATAAAAAGTATATTCAGGTGGTTAAGTAAAGATCGTTTGCCAGGCTATGTGGCTTCTTTTCATAAGGCGAATTGCTGGATTCGTAGTACCGGAACAGGAAAGCTTGCCATGGCAGTTACTAATAGTTCGTTTGACCCGGCGGTTGCGCCCGAAGTTATACTCAGGGTAAATGGTGACGAGATCATAATATATAACATGCGCAACAGGTCTGAAAAGATAAGGTCATCCGGATCAGACGGTATATATAAGAAATTCGTATTACCTGAAATTGCACCCTGGGAAATGGTTTTGGTTGTAGAAGCGTCATAGGATAATCCATCCTTATCCCGCAATACTCTATTGCTGTTAATCCGCTGAATATTGAATTTCATCCGTACGCAAAACAAATGATGATGTATATAAAAAAAAGGACTGTTTTCCTGTTGATCAGCCAATTGCTGCTTGGTATTTTAACTGTATGTTTTGTAAAAGCACAGCCTTCCTGGCATAACCCCATCGTCAAACAGGGACGATTAGGTTCCCCGCTGGTGGAATCATCTCCTTTTGTTTTTAATGGCCGGTTGTACCTCATGGAGAGCAACCAGCGTTTCTGGGATATAAAAGGAGCGAAACCCGGTGATTATTTTCATGAAGATGAAATACGGATACGGGATGTGGAAACCGGTAAAATTGTTTCTGTTGCATTGAAAAATCACGGTTTTGGGACAGCGCTGGTTCATAATAATACCGTGTACATTTTTGCCGGTAATTATGGAGAAGGCAAACCCTGGCGGCAGATGACAGAGATAACGATGACCAGCTCCACGGATCTTAAAAACTGGAGTAAACCTGTAACCGTTTTAAAAGCGAATTCAAAAGAGTATTTTTTCAATACTGCCGTTTGCAAAGGGAACGACAAATTCATTTTGTTATATGAAACCAATGATCCTGCCTGGAAGCCCTTCACATTCCGGTATGTGGCATCGGAGGACCTGGTACACTGGAAAGAAATTCCCGGCGCAGTGTATGGAAAGGATAAATATGTGGGTGGCCCGGCGCTGTATTACGAAAACGGATGGTATTATACCCTTTACCTCGAACATATTAAGGCAGGTTATGAAACCCGGATCACCCGTTCTAAAGATCTGGTGAACTGGGAAGATGCACCAGTCAGCAGACCATTTGTTACGTTTGACCCTTCTATCCGCAATATTCCCCTCATTGATCCCGGCACCGCTGAAAGTAATGCGTCAGATGTCGAGCTGTGTTACTTTAAAGGACAAACGATATTGTATTTCACAGGCAGTGATCAAACGACGGCAGGCGACTTACAATGGGCAATGTATGACGGTACTCCGGCCGCATTATTTGAACAATTTTTTTCGGATATGGAAGCGGCCGGGAAAACACCTGTGCATGAGGGCGACTGGACACCGGTGTTGATTGCGCCGGATGGAAACCTTAAGAAAAATGGTAGTGGTATTTTCAGGCATACCAATCGGCCTACTCCGCAACAACTGGCATTTCAGCAGCGGCAACTGGGCGCATTTATTCATTTTGGACCTGCTACCTATACCGCTTCCGAATTTATGACGGTACCTGATGCCGGTGTTTTTAATCCTGTAAAATTAGATGCGGAGCAATGGGTAAAAACAGCGGTGTCATTTGGCGCGAAACATATAGTATTGACCGCTAAACATCACAACGGATTTTGCTTGTGGCAAACAAATACGACGGATTATTCTGTAAAAAAAGCTCCCTGGAAAAATGGTAAAGGAGACGTAGTGGCAGAATTTGTTGCCGCTTGCAGGAAGTACGGAGTAAAACCGGGTCTATATATTTCGGGTGGTGATAAAAATGAAAATTGTACCAGCACCCCCGACCCGATGGGGAAACGAAAAATTGTAGGAGATGTTAATGCATATTTTACAAAATTTATAGAACAGTTGAGAGAACTGCTGACCAATTATGGACAGATAGATTACCTGTGGTTCGATGGCGCCTACGATCCTTTTGGCTGGGATGTAATGAACGGCACTACAATGGAACGGCTCGGTACGGGTTATGGAGATGCCATACGTACTATGGTGAAGAACCTGCAGCCGCAGGCAGTAGTGATGGGAGGAACAAGACCGGATGTACGGTGGTCGGGCAGCGAGCAGGGATGGGCGGCTTATCCTTTGTGGAACATTGTTACGGATGATAACTGGTCAGAAAACTGGGTTGGTCCTGAAAGTACCGGATGGTTACCTGCAGAAGCCAATATTCACACCCGTGATAAATGGTTCTGGTATCCGGATTCTGACAAAACATTAAGAAGCGTTGATTTTTTGACAAAAGTATACCTGGAATCTGTTGGCCGCGGCGCCAACCTGCTCATCAATATGACCCCGGATACCAGTGGGCTGATTGTGCCGGCCGAAGGGCAAAGACTGGCAGACTTTGGCAAGAAAATAGAATCGGTTTTTGCAAAAGAAATCGTAAGTCTTACTTCAGTAGAAACCGGCACAGGAAAAGTTATCAGGTTAAACAAAAAGTCAGAATTAGGCTGGCTGGAATTAGAGGAAGATCTTGCAAAAGGGCAACATATTCATTCGTACCAACTGGATGCCCTCGTAAATGGCAAATGGAAGCAGGTCGCAGGCGGTAGTAGTGTAGGACGAAAACGCATTCAGCAAATTGAACCTGTAGAAACGGATCAGTTGAAACTGACTGTTACTTCTGATAAACCCGAGATCGCGTTGCAAAAAATAACTGTATATAGTCTTTAAGCTTAAATACGATTGACAAGCATATGATAGAAACGCCCGACCTGATAATATGTATAGGATATATTGTGGTAATTGTTTGCATAGGATTGTGGACAGGATTAAGAAAAAAATCAGCCGGCAACACCAGTGTATCTGAAGAATATTTTCTTGCAGGCAAAACCCTGCGATGGCCCATGATAGGACTGGCTTTGTTTGCCACCAATATATCCTGCATACACCTGGTAAGCCTGGCGCAGTCAGGGTTTGATACCGGTTTGCTGAATGGTAATTTTGAATGGATGGCGTCATTAACACTTATTTTGCTGGCTTTATTTTTTGTGCCATTCTACATCCGTTCGGGAGTACCTACCCTGCCTGTTTTTCTTCAAAAGCGGTATAACCAGGCATGTCGGGACTGGCTTACGATCATTTCTATTGTATCTGCTGTCATTATTCATATTGCATTTTCGTTACTCGCTGGTGGAATAGTGCTTGAAACGCTTTTTGGGATTAATATGTATGTAAGCGTTACGGTTATTGCTGTGCTGGTTGCCATTTATACTATGATAGGAGGGCTGAAAGCAGTTGTGGTAACTGAATCCATACAAACCATTGTACTGGTGGGAGGCGCTGTAGTGATTACCTGGATATCATTTTCGAAGCTGGGTGACTGGAATGTTCTGGTTGATACGCTCAGGCAAAATAATGCGATGGATAAACTGTCCATGCTGCGCCCTCACGGAGACAGCAGCGGAATGCCCTGGTATGCTGTGCTGCTTGGTTATCCTGTCCTGGGTATATGGTACTGGTGTGCCGATCAAACCATCGTTCAAAGAGTGTTAGGCGCCCGCAACGAAAATCATGCAAGAGCCGGCGCTTTATTTTGTGGCTATATTAAAATCCTGCCGGTCTTCATTTTTGTGGTCCCCGGACTATTGGCTTATGCGCTGGTACAAAGGGGCGTACTGGATGTAAGCAGCATTACTTCTATTGATGCTAACGGAGAAATGGTTGTTAACAGCAAGGGTATTTATACTTTGATGATATCCCAGTTGTTGCCAACGGGGCTGGTAGGCATTGTTGTGGCTGCATTGCTTTCCGGGCTGATGAGCCAGGTTGCCGGTGCACTCAACTCAATTTCCACGCTGGTCAGTTATGACCTGTATAAAAGATTCAGGCCTAATGCGGCGGATCGTCATCTTGTCTTTTTGGGAAGGATTTCGGTATTGGCAGCATTGGTTTTTTCCATTGCTTTGCTGCCCCTGTTAAACAGTTATGAAAGTCTTTTTAACGGCTTTAACGATGTTATTGCCCATATTGCACCGCCTATTACCTGTGTGTTTTTACTGGGTGTTTTCTGGCGTAAGGCGTCTGCCCGTGCAGCGCAATATACTTTATGGGTAGGTTCGGCATTAGGTGTGCTGGTATTTGCGCTTAATAAAGTGCTCCCCGGAAGCTGGTTTGGGCAAACGCCGTTTATGATGATGGCTTTTTATCTTCTCTGCGCCTGTATCCTGATGCAGGTAATTCTTTCTTACATTTTTCCCGTGGTACATACGGCAGAGAGTGAAAAGCTGTATTGGAAAAATCCCCTTGATCCATTGCGGGCCGGCGGCTGGAAGGGCATTGCCAATTACAAATTCCAGGCGGCATTGCTGTTGTGCATTATGGTGGTGCTATATATTTTTTTCGGCTGATCCGATCATTAAAAGCTAAAAAGTATATTATGAAGCTATCTTGTTTTTTATTGACAATTTCTGTTGCGATGCTTGCAGGCTGCACATCCGGAGATACCCATGTTGTATCAGCCAACAATATAAAAAGGGTTGGTATGGTAACAGGCATCCGTCCCGAAAAAATAGCATATTATAAGGAGTTGCATGCGGCAACCTGGCAGGGAGTGTTGAAAAAAATACACGAAGCGAATATCCGTAATTACACCATTTATCTGAAGCAGATTGATACGGCTTATTACCTGTTCAGTCACTATGAATATATTGGAACAGATTATGAATCGGATATGAAAAAGATTGCAGCAGACTCCGTTACCCAACGATGGTGGCGGGAAACAGCTCCCTGTCAGCTCCCTTTACCGGAGGCTGCTGCCAAAGGAGAGACATGGACAGCAATGGAAGAAGTATTTCATGCGGATTAAAAGGAATAATGATGAGGTGTAAAATAACTGCATATTTACTTACGATCGCCTTTTCAACAGGAACGTTTGCGCAATCTCATAAACGGGCAGATGCGTTTCTGGGATTCCATTTTGATTTTCATGCGACAGGTGCGGATAAAGATTTAGGTAAAAACTTTGATACTGTTTTACTTTCGGATTTTTTGAAACGTACTCGGCCTGATTACATACAGGTAGACAGTAAGGGACATCCCGGCTATTCAAGTTATCCTACCAGGGTGGGATACAGCGCAGGAAGTTTTTCTTCCGATCCTTTACGCACCTGGAGAACGATTACAAAGAACAACGGTGTGCCGCTATACGTACACTACTCCGGACTTTGGGATGATAAAGCAATGCACGAACATCCTGAGTGGGGTAGAGTGAATGCTGATGGCAGCAGAGATTCAGCAAAGGCATCCTATGAAAGCGGGTATGTTACGCAACTGATGATCCCCCAATTAAAAGAGCTGATAAATAGTTATGCGGTAGATGGCGTATGGGTAGATGGAGACTGTTGGGTAACAGCGCCTGATTATGCTCCCGGAAATATAGCGTCATTTCTTCAACAATCCAAGCTTTCTGCTGTGCCACGAAAAAAGGGCGATCCCGGATACAAGCTATGGCTAGACTACAACAGGGAAGCATACCGCAAATATCTGAGGAACTACGTTGATGCATTGCATAGGTATAAGCCGGGGTTCCAGGTTGCCAGTAACTGGGCATATTCATCCATGATGCCGGAGCCGGTAGACGCGGATGTGGATTTTTTATCCGGCGATGTATCAGCGGGCAATTGTGTATATAACAGCGCTTTCCAGGCGAGGTGCCTTTCGCTGCAGGAACGTCCCTGGGATCTGATGGCATGGAGCTTTTTCCCGATTAATTTTATGGGCGGGATACATGCTCCCAAATCTCTTGTGCAATTGCAACAGGAGGCATCCGAGGTAATGGCTATGGGAGGCGGCTTCCAGGTGTATTTTCAGCAAAACCGGGATGCGGCTTTCCGGACAATAGATGTTGATGCAATGGAACAACTGGTTACTTATTGTAGAGAACGCCAACCTTTTTGCCAGGGCGCCAGTGTTGTTCCACAGATAGGGATATGGTACTCATTGCAGGGCTGGAAGCAAAAAAATGAAGGCGTATATGGATGGTCTTCGGACATGGAAGGAATTACATCCTTATTACTTGATAATCGTTACAGTGTTGAGATACTGATGGATCATCACCTGGAAAAAAGAATGGAAGCTTATGCCTTGATTGTGATACCGGAGTGGGAACAATTCAACGAAAAGCTGCTTGAAAGGCTGATTACGTACGTAAAGAAGGGGGGGCGCTTATTAGTGGTGGGAGCTGGAGCTTCCCGCCGGTTCTCTCAATGGCTTCCTGTACAATTTGAAGGAAAAGATACGCTCCAATTATTAAATGCAGGTGGCAGGAAGGCCGGAGGAATTACCGGGCTGAAAACACGATGGCAAAAAGTAGTGCCTGCTGATACGACCAATTGTGAAGGATGGATATACAGCCAGTGTGATTACAGATATGCAACGCAGTATCCATTTGCTTCTGTACACTCTTTAGGTTCAGGATATATCGGAGCTATATATATGGATCTCTCCTCAGTTTACCAGCAATATAAAAGCCCGATCTTAAACCACCTCGTCGCAAACGTTGCAAACAGAATACTTCCCGAAAAAGATATAGAAGTATCAGGATCTGATAAAGTGCACGTGGTGTTAAGTAAAAAAGGGGTATCTACATTAGTGCATTTAATTAATGTTGGCGGAGACCATGCCAATAAAGCTGTGATGCGTTATGATGATCTGTCGCCTCTTACGTCATTAAGGGTAAAGTTACGTACTCCGGTTAAACCGGCTTCGGTGAAGATACAACCCGGAGGACAGAAATTACCTTTTAAATTTCTGAATGGTTATACCGAGATTGCTGTATCCTCTGTTCCTATACATTCTATCATTGAAATAAAACCCGGGTTGTGACAAAAACGTATAAGCAGGTATTTATTGCACAAAGCAGGCAGAAGGCTTTTGACGCGGATCATAGAAAAAAGATCAATCATAGTCTGCTTCAGTCGGATATTTCCTTTGATAAAGGTATTCGCCAGTTCTCAGATCTGCAAGAGGCGCGTGAAATGGCAAATGCCATAAAAAGGCATACTGTTAGCCATCTTGATCAGTACCTTTTATCTTTTGAAAAAAGATTTCAGGAAAACGGCGGAGAGGTCATCTGGGCTGCGACCCCGGAACAGGCGCAGGATGCCATATACAGCATTTGCCGGGAGGTGGGAGCGAAATCTGTTGTAAAAAGTAAATCAATGGTTACGGAAGAGATCCACCTGAACACATTTTTGTCATCTCGTGGCATAGAAGTGGTAGAAACTGATTTGGGAGAGTATATACAGCAGTTAGCCGGTGAGTCACCATATCACCTGGTAGCGCCCTCGATGCATAAAAGCAAAGAAGAAGTAGCTGCCCTGTTCCATGAAAAAGTGGGCGCGCCTGCGGGACTGAGCCCTGGACAACTTACACAATTTGCGCGGGAAGTTTTAAGAAAAAAATTTGTGCAGGCAGACATTGGCATCACCGGCGTTAATTTTTTGCTGGCTGATATCGGAGGCGTTGCATTGACAGAGAATGAAGGGAATGGCCGGTTGAGTACCAGCTTTCCTAAAATTCATATTGCCGTTACAGGCATTGAGAAAATTTTACCCTCGGTAAAAGACCTGGCGCTTTTTTGGCCATTGCTGGCCACGCACGGGTCGGGTCAGCACATAACAGTGTACAATTCTATTTTTACCGGCGCTAAGAAGAAGGGAGAAAAAGACGGTCCGGAGAAAATGTATGTGGTGCTGCTTGACAACGGTCGTAGCAGACTGCTTGCAGATCCCGGGGCAAGAGAAAGCTTATACTGTATACGCTGCGGCGCCTGCCTGAATGTATGCCCTGTGTTCCGGAACATTGGAGGGCATACTTATAACAGCACTTATGGCGGACCTATCGGTTCTGTAATTACGCCTCACTTAAAAGGTATGCAGTCATACGCACATTTGTCTCACGCTTCCTCTTTGTGTGGCGCCTGTACGGAAGTATGCCCGGTAAAAATTCCTATACATGCCCTATTGTTATACAACAGGCAGTTGTCGGCAAAAATGGCTTCAAGGGCTGAAAGACTGGCGTGGAAAGTATGGGCTAAAGCATGCAGCAACAGATCAGTTATGAATATGGCAAACGGAAAAATTAAACAGAAGGTTGTTGGCGCTTTATTTTCAGGCGCATGGGGAGCGCATAGAAAACTACCTGTATTCGCGCCCCGTTCCTTTAATGAGTTATGGAGAAAACAAAGACACATAAAAAAATGAAGGTTGAGATTTTTATACCCTGTTTTGTGGACCAGCTTTTCCCTCAAACCGCCTTTAATATGGTGCGTATCCTGGAACAGGCAGGCTGTGATGTATTGTATAATGTAAACCAGGTATGCTGCGGACAACCTGCTTTTAACGCGGGATTTCATAAAGAGAGCAGAGCAGTGGCAGAAAAATTCCTTGAAACTTTTTCAGGTGAGCATTTAGTTGTTGCTGCCGGAGGATCTTGTACAGGATTTGTCAGAAATTACTACAGGCAACTTTTTACAGGCACTGAATTGTCAGAAGACGTTAGTATAAAAGCGCCGCTTTTTTATGAGTTCACTGAATTCCTGGTAGAGAAGCTGAAGATATTGAATACAGGATCAACCTTTAAAGGCAAAGCGGTTTATCATGATGCATGTGGAGCATTGAGGGAATGCGGCATAAAATCGGCTCCCAGGAAATTACTTCATAATATTGAAGGGTTGCAGTTGATTGAGACAGAAGATTGCGAGCGTTGTTGTGGTTTTGGCGGAACGTTCTCTGCGAAATATGAAGCTATTTCAGTTGCGATGGGCGAGCAAAAAGTGCATAACGCTATCGCAGCAGGTGCAGATTACATTATATCAACAGACCTTTCCTGCCTGATGCATCTTGACGGATATATTCAACAACACAGGTTACCTGTTAAGGTTTTACATATTGCAGATGTGCTTGTGCCCGGATAAAATTAGTGTGTGATTTGCGGGAACATTCTCCTGATACCTTCCGTAAAGCCCACAGGAGCAAACCCCAGCTCTTTTTCTGCTTTTGTTATTACAAACCCGGTTTTTAATGGGCGTTGCGCAGGTTGCGAAAAAGTAGCGGCATTTACTTTTTCCATTAATGCTTTATCCAGCGAAAAATAATCTGCTACCTGCACAGCCATCTGGTAGGGGGTTAGTACTTCTTTGCCCGAAATATGATAAATGCCTTCAGCATTATGCTGTATGATCAGCAATATGCTTTTGGAAAGATCTTCCACATAAGTAGGTGTGCGTATCTGGTCATCTACCACTTTTATATTTTTTCTTTGTTCCAGGTTATCCTTTACCCAGGTCACTACATTGCTTCTTGTGCCTGACAGGATATTACCATATACCAAAACGGTTCTGACAATAGCCCACCGGGTATTACTTTGTTTTATGATCTCTTCGGCTTCAAGCTTGCTTGCTCCGTAATAATTCACCGGTGCAGGAATATCATCTTCTTTATAAGGTCCTTCTTTACCATCAAATACGAAATCAGTAGACAAATAAATGATTGTGCTTCCTGTTTTTGCAGCGGCTGCTGCCAGGTAAGAAGTTGCCAGCACATTGGTTTTCCGGCATTCTTCTTTGTTCAGCTCGCAGGCATCGGGTTGTGTCATTGCGGCGGCATGCACAATGACATCCGGCCGGGCTGCTTCAACAACTTGCTCCACCTCGGCTTTATTAGTGATGTCGAGCGGGATATAAGTATAATGCGCTTCCGCATATTCCGGCAGTCTTTTATGACCCCGTCCTGTTGCCGTTATAGTATATCCTGCTTTGGATAGATCCCTGACTAAATATTGCCCGAGTAGTCCGTTTGCGCCGGTAATTAATATATTCATATTTGCCATGATATTAACCTGGTATTGACAGGGAGGGCGCTAATTTACAAAATCATTAAACCCATAATCTAAAATTGTGAAATGATTGTAATTATGTATTTTTGACGCTCTCAAAAACGGAATGATTTTTTTTCAACGAAAAAGTTTGCCTTTTGAATGATTTTTAATCATTTACGTTAAGCATTAAACAAAATGGAAAAGAAAGTTTCGAAGATAGGAGTGTTGACGTCGGGAGGCGACGCCCCCGGTATGAATGCCGCCATACGTGCGGTGGTGCGCACCGGCAATTATTACGGGCTTGAAGTATTTGGTATAATACGGGGCTATTCCGGGATGATAGAGAACGATATCTTCAAAATGGAAAGCCGCAGTGTTGCCAATATCATACAAAGAGGCGGTACTATATTAAAAACAGCGAGATGTAAAGAGTTTTTTACGCCTGAAGGAAGAAAGAAAGCCTATGAAAACCTGAAAAAATTAGGTATAAACGGACTGGTGGTAATTGGCGGTGATGGCTCATTTAGGGGAGCGCAGATATTTTCAACTGAATATGATATCCCCTGTATAGGTTTGCCCGGCACTATCGATAAAGACATGGCCGGCAGCGATTTTACAATAGGCTTTGATACAGCAGTAAATACCGCCGTAGAAGCCATTGATAAGATCCGTGATACCGCTGATGCCCACGACAGGCTTTTTATTATTGAAGTGATGGGACGTGATTCCGGTTATATCGCCCTACATAGCGGTATAGCGACGGGGGCCGAAAACATTCTCATTCCGGAGCATAAAACCGATATAGAAGAGCTGATACGCTCGCTGCAGGAAAAGGAAAAAAGGAAAAAGCTGGTGAATCTTCTCGTGGTAGCCGAAGGAGACGAATTTGGAGGGGCCAACGGAGTTGCCAAGCATATAAAAGAAAAGTTGCCCAATGCCGACGTAAAGGTGTGCATACTTGGTCATATACAGCGTGGAGGATCTCCCTCCTGCCTCGACAGGCTGATCGCAAGCCGGCTGGGTTATGCTGCAGTGGAAACGCTTATCAAAGGGGATAAAATAAACACCATGATCGGCATCGTAAATAATCAATTGCATTATACGCCGCTTGACCTGGCTGTAAAAGCAAAGCAGACGATAGATCCCGAGTGGTTGAAAATCGTAAAAATCCTTGCATCGTAAGATCGCCTTCTCTCTGTTTAATTTAAAAGAAAAATATGTCAAAAAATATTTCAAAATACCTGCACGAAGAAATGGATAAAAAAGCAGGTATAGAACATACATTTCACCGGACCAAGATCGTTGCTACCGTAGGCCCTTCAAGCGATACTTACGAAAAGCTGCTGGAACTTACCCGTGCCGGCGTGAATGTTTTCAGGTTAAATTTCTCTCACGGGTCTCATGAAGACAAGCTCAAAATAATAAACTATATCCGCCAGATCAATTTAACAGAACCTTATACTCTCTCCATTCTTGCCGACCTGCAGGGACCTAAATTAAGAGTAGGTGAAATAGAAAACGGCTCTATGGCGCTTGTGCCCGGCGATGTCCTTACGTTTACCAACGAAAAATGTGTAGGCACCAGGGAAAAAATATATGTATCCTATCCCGATCTTGCTGCAGATGTTGAAATAGGCAATAAGATATTGATAGATGACGGGAAGATAGAGGTAAAGGTGATTGAGATAACTAAAGATAAAAATGTAAAGGTAGAAGTTACTATGCCGGGTATACTCCTTCCCAAAAAAGGAGTAAACCTCCCCGACACAAAGATCTCTCTTCCAGCACTTACAGAAAAAGACCTTGCGGACCTGGATTTTATGATTGAGCAGAAGGTAGACTGGGTAGCGCTTTCTTTTGTAAGGAAAGTTGATGATATAAAGATCCTGAGAAGCATTTTGCAGGAGAAAAAAAGCAAATCCAAGGTCATGGCCAAGATCGAGATGCCGGAAGCGCTTACCAATCTCCGCGAGATCATTCTTGAATCGGATGGGGTGATGGTAGCCCGTGGCGACCTCGGCGTGGAGCTTCCGGTAGAACAGGTGCCGTTGATCCAGAAGGATATTGTACGTAAATGCATCCATCGGGGCAAACCGGTAATTGTAGCCACACAGATGATGGAGAGCATGATGGACCGGATCAAGCCCAACCGCAGCGAGATCACAGATGTTGCCAACGCCGTGCTTGACGGGGCAGATGCAGTTATGCTTAGCGGTGAGACTGCCATGGGGCAACATCCTGTGCTGGTGGTAGAAACCATGCGCAAGATCATACTGGAAGTAGAGAAAAAAGAATATCGCTACAACAGGGAAGAAGACCTTAAGCCCCAGCCACACTCACCATCATTTCATAGTGACGCTATATGTTATAATGCATGCAAGATCGCAAGGGATGTAAATGCCGAAGCGGTAATAGCCATGACGCAAAGCGGTTATACGGCATGGGTAGTAAGCAGCTATCGCCCCAGGTCTTCATTGTATATCTTTACCAAGGAAAAGTCGCTGGTAAGTCAGTTGAGCCTGAGCTGGGGGGTAAGAGCGTTTTTCTACGATGAAGAAGAAAGCATTGATCAGATATTATTTGACCAGATACAGATCCTGAGATCAAGAGGGTTTTTAAAGTCGGGAGATACTGTAGTAAGCACAGGAAGTATCCCGGTGCACCTGCATTTACCTACCAATTTACTTAAGATCACCAAAATAGAGTAGCTCAGTCAAGCGGCATACAGTGAATGGCAAATAGTGAGACGATAGATGTGAGCGGTGAACAGCGATAACAAGCACTATTCACTTATGTGGAAAAAAAAATCCTGAAATATCGGGGGTGGCACCGATATTTATTCCCGGCAAATTGCAACAATAAAAAGGATTTTCTTTCGTCTTATTTATAACAAAGATCACCCATGGAAGAAACCCGGGAAATATCAGCCTTGATGAATCTCATTGACGATCCGGACAAAGAGGTTTTTGAAACGGTAAGCGACAGGATCGTCAGCTACGGGAAAAATATAATTCCCAACCTTGAGAACCTCTGGGAGAATACACCGGATGGAATAGTGCAGGAAAAAATAGAATTGCTCATTCACCGGTTGAATTACCAGGATCTGCAGGAGGAATTTTCCTGTTTTGATAAATCCAAAGAACACGATCTTCTTGCAGGTGCACTGCTGGTGGCACGATACCAGTATCCCAACCTGATCACTAATACGGTCAACCAGGAAATCGAAAAGATCAGGCGTAATATATGGCTGGAACTGAACAGCTATCTTACAGCCCTGGAGCAGGTCAATATCGTTAACCGGATATTCTTCACCTACCATAAATATAAAAGTGTTGAGGTTTCTTACCAGCATCCGGAAGAGTTCCTGATCAATAAAGTGATTGAAACAAAGAGGGGTAATGCTATCGTGAACGGGATACTCTACCAGATGCTATGTCAAATGCTTGATCTGCCCGTAAGAGTAATTAATATACCCCGACAGTACCTGCTGGCATACTTTGATACTTCTTATGAATATTTCAATGCGCATAAAGACAATGCCAATAACAGCATACATTTTTATATTGATCCTATCAACGGTCATGTATATACGCACAAAGATGTAGAAAGTTATTTCAAAAAAATTGGCGTTGCGTATTCTGCTTCTTACTTCAAGCCCATGTCAAACAAAAGCATTATTCGTTTTTTACTGGAAGAGCTTGCAAAATGCTTTAATGATGATGCCAGCCAGTATAAGCACACAGAGTTGGTTACGCTGGCAGATATGCTTTCATCTATCTAAATTTTTTTTATGAAAGGAAAGCGTTGGCCCGGCTTTCTTGTTGTTTTGATCCTGTTGGCAGGAGCATTGCTTTTCTTAAGGCAATATCAGGGTAATGGCACCGGTGATCATTTCGGGTTTGACCGCAATATAGTCCCCCTGATCTATGCCCGCCATGCAAAATGCCGCATGTCGTGCCGGCATATAGATGAATCGGAAATAAAAGACATTCTGCATAATGGTAAAATTAACTATGCTAAAAGCGAACCTGAAGCAAAACCAGATCCGAAGTTCGCGCTGGAAGGCGTTACACATGACAATCAGCATGTCAGGGTTATTTTTGCTCCTTCTGACCGTGGAATGGTGGTGATAACCTGCATTGACCTGAATGCAGAATGGCAATGCGACTGCAGGTAGTCATTTGAAATGTGGGACAACAACAGGCTGTTTTTACATGAATAACATTACGAAAATAATAACCGCTCCTTTGCTTTGGCTGTATAATGTGTATGCCATGCTGTTGTTCGTAGTGCTTATGCTTATTATTTTCCCCTTTGTAATACTCTCATCCTTTTTAGACCCTGTTCGCAGCGGTAATATTATTTATCGCATTTGTATGCTTTGGGGCGATATCTGGTTCCCGCTGGTGGGTATTCGTCACAGGAATATATTTGAAGCTCCCCGGGTCAAAAACAGATCTTATATTTTTGTGAGCAATCATCTTTCTTTTCTGGATGCTGCTATAATTGTGAAAACTTTCCGCCAGCCTGTTCGTCCCCTGGGGAAAAAGGAAATAGCAGCCATCCCGGTCTTTGGTTTTATTTACAGGAACGCTATCGTAACGGTAGATCGTGACAGTGCCGCCGACAGGATGAAAAGCGTAAGAAAATTGAAAGATGTGCTTGGCAAAGGCATTTCTGTATTAATATTCCCGGAAGGCACATTTAATGAAACGGGCCGTCCCCTGAAACCGTTCTACGACGGTGCATTCAGGATCGCTATAGAAACGCAAACCAATATCAGGCCGGTGTTGTTCCTGGATGGATACAGCAGGATGCCTTACGGGAAATTGTTTACGCTTACTCCCGGTATCAGCCGCTCTGTTTTCCTGCCTGAAATAGATGTGCAGGGCCTGACAACAGATGATATTGATGCTTTAAAGCAAAAGGTATATACGGTCATGTCAGCAAAGCTGAGGGAGTATAATGCAGCCTGGATACGGGAATAAAGCTGCTTCTTTACAGGAAATATTGTAAGGCGAGCTCATAGCCTTTCATGCCCAGTCCTGCTATTGTTCCTTTGCTTTTGGCAGAAACGTGGGATATTTTCCGGAAATCTTCCCGGGCATGCACATTCGAAATATGTACTTCAATAACAGGGGTTTTAATAGAAGCAATAGCGTCGCCGATGGCAACCGATGTATGTGTATAGCCCCCGGGGTTCATGATGATGCCATCATAGTCAAAGCCGGTACGCTGCAATTCGTTGATAAGCTCACCTTCCACATTGCTCTGAAAATAGGAGAAAGAAACAGCAGGATATTTTTTTTGCAGGGTGGCGAAGAAGTGCTCAAATGTTTCGCTGCCGTAAATGCCAGGCTCCCTGGTACCGAGCAGGTTCAGATTTGGCCCGTTAATGATAGCTATTTTCATGTGTATTTTTGAATTAAACGGCAATCAGGGTTAACCTTGCTGTCGCCCCGCCCTGGTTCGTGTCTCACGATACCGGCATTCTGCTACTTCATCATCCCGATAAACTCATCAAACAAATAGCGGCTGTCATGCGGACCCGGTGTTGACTCAGGGTGATATTGCACGGAAAAGGCTTTTTTCCCTTTCAGCCGTATGCCTTCAATAGAGTCGTCATTCAGGTTTACATGCGTGATCTCTACTTTACCGGATTTCTTTACTGCTTCCGGGTCAATACCAAAACCATGGTTTTGCGTGGTGATCTCACTGCGACCCGTAATAATATTTTTCACCGGGTGATTTAATCCCCTGTGCCCGTGATGCATTTTAAAAGTCGGGATATCATTGGCCAGCGCCAGCAACTGATGTCCCAGGCAAATACCAAACATGGGTATACCTTTTTTTAATATTCCCTTTACTGTTTCTATAGCATAATCCATAGGAGCGGGATCACCGGGACCGTTGGAGATAAAATAACCATGTGGCTTAAAATCTTCAGTGTCTTTTAAAGGGGTCTTAGCCGGGTATACTCTTATGTGTGCACCACGCTCTGCCAGCGAAGTAAGAATATGCTTCTTTACGCCAAAATCATATACAGCCACCCGTATCGGGGCATGCGGATTGCCTACTTCATATACTTCTTTTGTAGATACTTCGGATGCCAGCTCAAGACCGTCCATAGAGGGAACTCCGGCCAGTTGTTTTTTCAGCGCTTCGATATCCAGTGTTTCCGAAGATATAATGCAGTTCATAGCGCCACAGGTACGTATATGCGCCACCAGCGCTCTTGTATCCACTTCATGAATAGCTACAACCTGCTGTGCCTCAAGGTACTGCTGCAGCGAGCTGTCAGCCTGGAAACGGCTGTATTTTTCCTCCAGGTTGCGACCAATCAGCCCCCTGATCTTTACCGAACTGCTCTCCACATCCGAAGCTTTTACCCCGTAATTCCCGATATGAGCCGCATTCATAATGATCACCTGCCCGAAATAACTAGGATCTGTAAATACTTCCTGGTAACCGGTCATGCCGGTATTAAAGCATATTTCACCGGTAGTGGTACCGGTCTTACCAAAAGCTTTTCCGTAAAAAACATTGCCATCTTCGAGGAGAAGGACTGCTGTGGACGATGTAGAAGACTCAGACATTCAGTAGTAAAATTTTGCAAAGAAAATAAATAGTTACGGTTTTTCGGCGAAATACTTCTGCACAATCTTCCGTGTATTAAAAAAGGCAGGACCATTACCGATCCTGCCTTAACTATATCAATGATATATCACGTTCGCTTTATTCAGCCTTTTTTTCCGGTTCGGCTTCAGGCGCAGCTTCGGCAACAGCCGGAGTTTCCGGCGCAGCTTCTTCTTTAACTTCTGCCTTCTTCTTACCACCACCTGCACGGCGTGTTCTCTTAGAAGTTGTAGCAGCCGCTTTTTCAGTTCCCTTACCGTAGATTTCGTTAAAGTCAACCAGTTCGATCAAAGCTGTTTCTGCATTATCACCTACACGTTTACCTAATTTTATGATACGGGTGTAACCACCGGGACGACCGGCTACTTTGGGTGCAATTACTGTAAACAGTTCCTTAACCGCTTCCTTGTTCTGCAACTGACTGAACACCAGGCGGTGATTGTGGCTTATCTGCTCTTTGCTGTCGTTCTTTTTGGTTTTGGTGATCAGTGGTTCTACATACACCCTTAATGCTTTTGCTTTTGCCAGGGTGGTAACGATACGCTTATTTACCAAAAGCGCATTCGCAAGATTGCCCAGCAACGCTTTCCTGTGTGCTGTGGTCCTGCTCAGATTGTTGATTTTGTCTCCGTGACGCATGACATTTAATTTGAAATTTCAAATTTGAAATTGGTTAATAATACCTGCTGTACCGTTGTCAGGGATTTACAGCCGGCTCTGCGCTTTCGCGGCAGATTATGTTGTTAGTTACAGGTACGTTTTGCCTCTTATCACTTACCACTTAAAACTCGTCCTTATCCAGTCCTAATTTCTGCAGATCCATTCCAAAGTGCAGGCTTCTTTCTCCAAGCACCTGCTCAATTTCAGCCAGTGACTTCTGACCGAAGTTGCGGAATTTCATCAGGTCTTCCTGCTCGTACTGCACCAGCTCGCTTAAGCTGTTGATCTTGGCAGCTTTGAGGCAGTTGAATGCACGTACGCTCAGGTCAAGATCTTCCAGCGGGGTCTTCAATACTTTGCGCAATTGAAGCACCTGCTCGTCTACCACATCGTCTTTTTTCTCTTCCTTGCTGTCGAAGGTAATATTCTCATCTGTGATGATCATCAGGTGCTGAATAAGAATACGGGAAGCCTGTTTAACGGCTTCTTCAGGATGAATAGTGCCGTCGGTAGTTACATCCATCAGCAGCTTTTCGTAGTCCGTTCTTTGTTCAACACGGAAGTTCTCAATAGAATATTTTACATTTTTGATCGGGGTAAAGATAGAATCGGTGGGGATGTATCCGAAAGGAGCATCTTTCACCTTGTTATCTTCAGAAGGAACATAACCGCGTCCTTTTCCGATGGTGATCTCAATATTCAGCTTTGAAGAAGGATCAAGCGTACAGATCAGCAATTCAGGATTCATCACCTGGAAAGATGCTGTAGCTTCACCAATATTTGCAGCAGTGAACTCGCTTTTCCCTTTAATGGAGATCGAGAGTTTTTCCTGTGCAATGTCTGTATCCAGTATTTTTTTGAAACGAACCTGTTTCAGGTTTAGTATGATCTCGGTCACATCTTCGGTAACACCTTTCAGCGTTGCAAATTCATGTTCCGCTCCTTCAATGAAGATACCTACAATAGCATATCCCTCCAGTGAATTTAAAAGCACCCTGCGCAGTGAATTACCAATGGTAACTCCATACCCCGGCTCTAACGGGCGGAATTCAAAAGATGCTTCAAATTCATTTGCTTTTTGAAGTATGATTTTGTCCGGCTTTTGGAAATTTAAAATGGCCATATTTAAATTTCAGTTTTAAGTTTTTATACCCGGTCTGTTAGGAGCAGGGTACTATTTAAATAATAGAAACGACTATATTGACTTCAGTAAATGAAGTAGGAACAATTACTTGGAATACAATTCCACGATCAATTGCTCCTTGATATTTTCAGGAACGCTTTCTCTTTCAGGATAAGCGATGAAAGTACCTGTCAGTTCAGCTTCATTCCAGTCGAGCCAGTTGAATTTTGGATTTTTTCCGCGTACCTGGCTGGTAACCGCAGTATTGCCCGCGCTTTTTTCTTTCAGGCTTACAATATCGCCGGCTTTCAGTTTGAATGAAGGGATGTTCACTACTTCACCATTTACGGTTACATGCTTATGTGCCACCAACTGTCTTGCAGCAGGACGTGAAGGAGCAATACCCAGGCGGAATACCGTATTGTCTAAACGAGATTCCAGGAGCTTGATAAGGTTTTCGCCGGTAACGCCGCCAAGACGGGAAGCTTCTTCAAAAGTTTTACGGAACTGGCGTTCCAGCAAGCCATAAGTATATTTTGCTTTCTGCTTTTCTTTGAGCTGGAGGGCATATTCACCCGGAGCTTTACGTTTTTTGGAAGGTCCGTGCTGACCGGGAGGATTGCTGTTTTTGGTAAGATATTTACCGTTGCCAAGAATAGGCTCACCAAATATGCGTGAAATTCTTGTTTTTGGGCCTGTGTAACGTGCCATAATGATTATAATTTGATTTTTTAATTACAGCGCACGATCATTAAAAATCTAAAATCAATCGTGTGCCGGTTTATTTTAGGTGAATGGTCAATATATTGCCCATTCACCATTCACTTCCTTTTATACTCTTCTTTTCTTCGGAGGACGGCAACCGTTGTGCGGCAGCGGCGTAACGTCTTTGATCATGTTCACTTCTATCCCGGAGTTGGCGATAGCGCGGATGGCGCTTTCACGTCCTGCTCCCGGGCCTTTTACAAAAACGTCTACTCTTTTCAGTCCTGCTTCAGCAGCTACTCTTGCTGCATCAGAAGCTGCCATCTGGGCAGCATAAGGTGTATTTTTCTTAGAGCCCTTAAATCCCATCTTGCCTGCGCTGCTCCAGCTGATCACCTGACCTGTTTTGTTGGTCAGGCTTACAATGAGATTGTTGAAACTTGCAGTAACATGTGCATCGCCATAGGCGTCTACTTTTACTATTCTTTTCTTTGCAGCTGCCTTTGCGCTGTTTTGCTGTGCTTTAGCCATAAAATCCGAGGTGATCTTTAAATATTAAAAAACAGTTGCCCCTCCCCGGGAAGTAAAACCGGATCCGGCGGCAATTATATATTACTTCTTGGTTGCTTTCTTCTTACCGGCAACGGTCTTGCGTTTACCTTTACGTGTACGTGAATTAGTACGGGTACGCTGACCGCGGAGCGGCAATCCTTTACGATGGCGCAGACCACGGTAGCAGGCAATATCAAGCAGGCGCTTGATGCTCATCTGCACTTCAGAGCGCAACTGGCCTTCTACCTTAAATTCGTTGGTGATGATGTTACGGATGGCATTCAATTCATCATCGTTCCACTGGTTCACTTTTTTGTCAAAGCTGATTCCTGCTTTTTCCAAAATGTATTGTGCATTGGAACGACCTATACCATAGATATAGGTTAATCCTATTTCCCCTCTTTTGTTTTTTGGTAAATCAACACCGGCGATACGAGCCATAAAAATTTATAATTTAAAATTTCAAATTTGAGATTTCTTATCCCTGTCTCTGCTTGAAGCGGGGGTTTTTCTTGTTGATAACATACAATACCCCTTTTCTCCTTACGATCTTGCAATCCACGCTACGCTTTTTTATAGATGCTCTTACTCTCATTTTATTGAGTTTTATGTGTAAATATTACTTATGCTATTTATATCTGAATATGATTCTTCCCCTGCTCAAATCATAAGGGCTCATTTCCACTCCCACTTTATCTCCCGGCAAAATGCGTATGTAGTGCATCCTCATTTTTCCCGATATGGTAGCCAGTATCTCATGCCCGTTTTCCAGCTTCACCTTGAACATCGCATTGGATAAGGCTTCCAATATTATTCCGTCCTGCTTAATGAGTGTCTGTTTTGCCATACCGTTTTTGGGTGCGCAAAGATACGATTATAATGTTGATTTATACAAAAAAAGACTATTTTTTCCCGGTTCGCGGGAAAAAAATATATAATATATCCTTATGCGAGGCGCAAAGTTACACTAATTCCAGGTGAAAATTGGTCATGGAATGATAATGATTTTGCAATTGATGCAGGAAAATATCCCCATTCACATCCCGGTGCTCATCCCGGTATATAAGATGGATGGCTTTATGGTCGCCGGGGAGGGGAAACTGGATGATAAAAGGACCTTTGACATAAGCGGTCCCGTTTCCTTTGATCAATGGATCGTCGGTAGCCGTAAAGCCAAGCCTGCCAAGGCTTTCCATGGTAAAAGGGACAGGCGAAAGGTTCTCAACATCATACCAGAACTCCTGGTCGCCATGGGATACGAGCACTTTGCGCTCCGTGTGATCTACCTGTTGTACCTCTCCTGTATTTACCACATCCTCGAAACGGGCATTTACAATATCGCCGGTTTTAATTTCATTGAGCTTGATCATAGACAAGAATGTTTTAATTGTCATGGAAATGTAAGAAAAAAATGGGAATCCCTGAGATCTTTTACAGGGGTAGCTCCTGATGGGCCAAATGAGAAATGTGAGACGTGAGAAGGGAAACCTGAGAGGCTGAATGTCAAACGAGAAGCATTTCACGTCTCACGTCTCACATTTCACGATAATAGTACCGGTGCTCTCTCAGCCGGAGACATTGGTGGTATCTGCACGCCGTTCGCCTATCTGCTGTCGCCACAGAGCATAATAGAGCCCTTTTTTTTCTACCAGGGAATCATGGGTGCCGGATTCTACTATTTTCCCCTTTTCCAGCACATAGATCGTATCCGCGTGCATTATGGTAGACAGCCGGTGGGCAATAAGGATGGTGATAGGGTCTCTTTGCTCTGAAATTGCCTTTATGGTTGCTGTAATGGACTCTTCGGTAAGGGAATCGAGCGCGGAAGTAGCTTCATCAAAGATCAGCAGATGGGGATGGCGCAGCAGGGCTCTTGCTATAGCAATCCTTTGCTTTTCTCCTCCCGACAGCTTCATGCCGCCTTCCCCGAGCATCGTATCAATGCCTTCCGCTGATCTCGACAGCAGGGCATTGCAGGATGCCTGCTCCAACGCTTTCACGATCTCATCATCTGTAGCATCCGGCTTTACAAATAGCAGGTTCTCCTTAATACTGCCGAAAAACAATTGTGTTTCCTGTGTAACAAAGCCTATCTGCCTCCGCATTTCATTGTAACGGATAGCGGTGGAAGGGATATCATTAAAGAGAATTTCTCCCTGCACCGGGCGGTACAGCCCTACGAGCAGTTTTACAAGCGTGGATTTCCCTGATCCGGACGGACCCACAAAAGCAACAGTATCTCCTCTTTTCAGATCAAAGCTGATATCGTCTACTGCATTTACAGGCGACCGGGAATGCCTGAATATCACATGCTCAAAACGCATAGATTGCAATGGCCCGATAGGAACCGGTGCTTCCGGGCTTTTTTCAACAGGCTTTTGCATCAGCCTGTCGAAGCTGCTGACAGAAGCCTCCGCCTCCCTGTAAGAAAGAATAATATTTCCGAGATCCTGCAGCGGGCCGAATATGGTAGTGGAAATGAACTGCATGCTGATGAGCTCCCCGGTGGTAAGGACGTGGCGGAATATTAACCACAACAGAATAAAAAGAATAGATTGCCGCAGCAGCGTAAGCGCAGCGCTTTGCATAAAAGACAGCATTCTTACCTTCTTTACCTTCTCTATTTCAAGGTCAAATATCTTTTCGGTATGATCCCTTAACCTGCGTATTTCCGGAAAAGTAAGCCCGAGGCTTTTAACAAGCTCAATATTGCGCAATGACTCGGTAATAGCGCCAGACATCTGGTTGGTCTCCCTGTTGATAGAACGTTGTATTGTTTTTATCTTTTTGCTTAACAAGCCTGTCAGCCCCCCTAATACAACTATTCCGATCAGGAATACCGGGATAAGCAGCCAGTGTTTGGTAATGGCATACCATATCAGGAACCCAACGCCGGTGAGCGAAGAAAACAGGATGTTGACAAAAGCATTGATAAAACGCTCCGTATCTGTTCTTACTTTCTGTAAAGTAGAAAGCGTTTCGCCGCTTCGCTGTGCCTCAAACTCCTGGAAGGATAAACGTAAGGTTTGTTTGAGCCCGTCGTTAAAGATCTGCTTGCCAAATTTTTGTACTGCCAGCCGCGTTATATATTCCTGGAAACTTTTTGTCAGTCTTGCTGCCAGCGCTATGCCAACGGCAACAAGCAACCAGAATACTACGCCCCGGACCAGTTCATGCTCTGTTTTGGCGCCGGGATGAACAGCATAATCGTCAACGATCTTCCCGAATATCAGCGGATCAATGAGGGTGAGCAACTGCGCTATTCCTGCCAGCAAAAGGGAAACGATGATCAGCCATTTCTGAGGACTGAGGTATTGCCATAGTATCTTCATTATGATCCGTTATTGTCATTTTTAATTTAATTACCTTTTGCACAAATTAATAATTATGCTTTTAGCTGTGATCATGATTTTAATTGTATTGATCATTTACCTTTTCTGGCAGCAACCCTCATTGGGAAAGCTACCGTCAGGAAAACGCCTGGAGAACATCCGGCAGTCTGTCAATTTCAAAGAGGGAAGCTTTAGAAATCTGTCCGAAACAGCAATGATGGCAGATAATGGAAATGTCTTAAAGGTGATCAAAGAAATATATTTCAAAAAACATACCGATGTGACGCCCCATTATACCCTTCCTTTTGTAAAAGAACCGCTTACTGCCATTCCGGACACCGCCCCGGCAATAACCTGGTTTGGGCATTCATCGTACCTGTTGCAATGGAATGATACCAATATACTGGTAGATCCGGTGTTCAGCGAACGGGCTTCGCCGGTATCTTATATCGGTTCAAAAGCTTTTGATGGCAGTAATGTTTTTAGTGTAGATGATCTTCCTGCCATTGATATATTGCTGATCACACACGACCATTATGATCATCTTGATTACAATGTCATCCGCAAACTGAGAAACCGCGTTCCGCTTTTTATTATGCCTTTGGGTGTGGGCGCCCACCTGGAATACTGGGGCGTTGCCCCGCATAAAATAAAAGAGCTCGACTGGTGGCAGGGTATGGAAGCCGGGCAGGGAATACATATCACCGCTACCCCTGCACGGCATTTTTCAGGGAGGAGCTTTAAGCGCAACAGGACGTTGTGGACTTCCTATGTTTTAACTACGGGAAATTATAAATGGTTTATCGGCGGCGATTCGGGCTATGACAGTCATTTTTCGGTAATAGGCGCAAAATACGGACCGTTCGACCTGGCAATTCTTGAAACGGGTCAATACAATGAAATGTGGCCTCATATTCACATGTTCCCGGAAGAGACGGTACAGGCGGCGCTTGATCTGAAAGCAAAAGCGCTTCTCCCGGTGCACTGGGCAAAATTTGCCTTGTCCGTACATCCGTGGTATGAGCCCGCTGACCGGGTAGTGCGCAGGGCTAAAGAGAGAGGTTTGCCTATTATCACTCCCCTGATCGGCGAAAAAACTGTATTGAAGGCGCCTGTTGCAAGCAGGGCCTGGTGGGATCATTATTGATCCGGCTCGATGCATTCCAAATTAACTGGGCAGACGCACCTGCAAAACATGGGATATACCTATTGGACTTCTTTGTGGTCTTTACCTGCCCGATCTGAAGATCATTCAGGCGGCCGAAACACTTTGTATTTCCTTTGCGGTTAAATTTTCACGCAAAGATGCAAAGGAAGCAAAGGCGCAAAGAAAATCCTTTGTGAACCTTTGTGTCTCCGTGCCTTTGTGGTTCAATGAGTTTCACGTAAAGGGCGCAAAGCCGGGTTAAGAGGTATGCATATATTGTCGGCGCATATTTAATTGGAATGTACCCGGCCGGCTTATGCCGGCAATAAAGCATCATATAATATTTCCACGGGATGATAGGCTTTCCTGGCAGCGCCATCTTTTATCTGGTGCCTGCAGCTTGTGCCGGGGGCTGCAATAATATCATTATCCTGCGCTTTTCGTACGGCAGGCAGCAAAACCAGTTCCCCGATCTTCATAGAAAGATCATAATGCTCCTTTTCGTAGCCGAAAGAACCCGCCATGCCGCAGCAACCGGAAGGAAGCGTGTGGACGGAATATCCGCGCGGTATGGAAAGGATTTTTACCGTAGGCGCTACCGACGATAATGCTTTTTGCTGGCAATGACCATGCAGTATGACTTTCCTGGTATCGGTAGTGAAAACAGCGCTGTTTATTTTACCGCGGTCAAATTCCATGGCAAGGAACTCATCTATGGTCCATACATTTTTTGAAAGCGACCTAGCAGTTTCAAGAAGCCCGTCATCGGCAAGATCAATATATTCGTCGCGGAAGGTAAGTATAGCCGAAGGTTCAACACCTATCAATGGTGTTTCTTCCGTAACCAGCGGTGCAAGGCACCTGATGTTTTGCTGAGCAATAGTTTTTGCCTTACGCAATAATCCTTTGCTCAGCCAAGAGCGACCACTTTCTGTATGCTCCGGTATTATCACTTCATAGCCCAGCCGTTCCAGCAGCAGGATGGCTTTAATGCCTATCTCCGTATCGTTGTAATTGGTAAATTCATCGCAGAAGAAATATACCTTCTTTGTATCAGCAGCAACTTTTCGTATTTTATTTTTCTGATGCTTATTATACCAGCTTTTCAGTGTGGTTGTGTATAGAGTAGGCATTGAGCGATCAGGGGCAAAGCCGGTAAATTTTTTTATCAGCCTGCCCGTGAAAGCATTCGTCATAAAAAAATTATATACCCCCGGGACTATTGCTCCCAGCTTTGAGAAGGCGCTGAAATTGGCTATCATCCTGCTGCGCAGAGGCACCCCGTTGGCATCATAATACTGTTGCAAAAACTCGGCTTTAAGCTTTGCCATATCAACGTTGGAAGGACATTCTGATTTACAGCCTTTGCAGCTCAGGCAGAGGTCCATTACATCATATATCTCTTTATGATCGAAACGGTTGGCCTTGGTGGAATGCGTTAGAAATTCCCGCAGGATATTGGCTCTTGCCCTGGTAGTATCTTTTTCATTACGGGTAGCCATATACGACGGGCACATGGTACCTCCTGATAAATGTGTTTTCCGGCAGTCGCCTGACCCGTTGCATTGCTCTGCATGCTGCAGCACATCCTGGTTGTGATACCGGAAAACAGTTTTAAATGCAGGTGTCTGCTGCCCCGGGGTATACCGGAGCATGGTATTCATGGATGGAGTATCTACGATCTTGTTAGGGTTAAAAATATTATGCGGGTCCCATGCTTTTTTGATCTCTTTCAGGAGCCGGTAGTTTTTGTCACCTATCATCTGCCGTATAAATTCGCCGCGCAGTCTTCCGTCGCCGTGCTCGCCACTCAAAGAGCCATTGTATTTTTTTACAAGGGTAGCTATTTCTTCTGCAATGCTGCGGAACAGCCTGTTGCCTTCTTCTGTTTTTAAATTGATGATGGGACGCAGGTGTATCTCCCCGCTTCCTGCATGTGCATAGTGCACCGAATATAATCCATACCTCGCCAGAATATCATTGAAGTCGCGTATGAAAGCAGGAAGATCGTTCACATCTACAGCAGTGTCTTCTATTACAGGCACAGCTTTGGCGTCGCCGGGCAGGTTGCTCAGTAATCCGAGCCCTGCTTTGCGGAGCGTCCATATTTTCTTTGTATCCTCTCCAAACAGCAGGGGGAAATGGTACCCCAGTCCCGCTTCCCTCATTTCACGCTCTGCTGTTGCTGCAATGGTTTTAATATCTTCCCTGTTCTCTGCGCGGTATTCTATTACCAGTATGGCGCCCGGATCACCCTGCACAAAGAAGCGATTCTTCCGTTGCTCAATATTGTCTTTGGTACATTCGAGTATATAGTGGTCAATCAGCTCGCTGGCAGAAGGATGGTATTTCAGTCCGATAAGATTTGCCCTTAGCGCTTCATCAATCGTATTGAAGTGCACACAAAGCAGCCCCGATTCTTTTGGCGGCAGCGGCACAATATTGAGCCTGATCTCCGTAATAAAAGCCAGTGTGCCCTCCGAGCCGGCAATGAGCTTGCAGAAATTAAAATCGGGCTCACCTGCCGTAAATGGAGCAGTGTCCAGCAGCACATCTACGGCATAACCGGTATTCCGCCTTTCAATACTTTTTTTGGGGAATTCTTTCCGGATCTCCTGTTGGTTGTCGTAATTGCCAAGCAGGCTGCGAATGTTTTTATATATATTCCCTTCCAGCGTGGACTCTTCGCATTTGGCGTGAAATGTATCAGGGTCAAGTGCCTTGAATACGGCCTCGGAACCGTCGCTCAGCAAGGCTTTTACTTCAAGTAAATGTTCTCTTGTGCTGCGGTATACTATTGAATTGGAGCCGCAGGAATTGTTGCCCACCATTCCGCCCATCATCGCGCGGTTGGCTGTGGAAGTTTCGGGACCGAATAAGAACCCGTGTGGTTTAAGAAAAAGATTGAGCTCATCGCGGATGACCCCGGGCTGCACCCGCACCCATCTTTCTTCGGTATTCAGCTCCAGTATCTGTGTAAATTTTTTTGATACATCTACTACTATCCCGTTGCCTACCACCTGCCCGGCGAGGGAGGTTCCCGCAGTGCGCGGGATCAGGGATGTCTTCTGCTCATTGGCAAATGCTATCAGCTTCTTTATATCATTAACAGACGCGGGAATAGCTACCGCCAGCGGCATTTCCCTGTAAGCCGATGCATCTGTGGCATAAAGCGTCCTGATCGTTTCGTCAGTAAAAAAATCACCTTCCAGTTCAGTAGCGAGTTCATGTAGTTTGCTCATCATCATATAGGCGGGTAGATACTAAAGTAATATGCCTTTCTAATTGCAGCGCAAAGTTAGGGCTCATTTTTTAAAAGAAAACATTAGCTTTATCCCCTGTGGGACGGGTAGTGTTAAGTTAATTGATATCTGTATATGTCGTGAGACGATAAAAGAGAAACGATAAAAGTGAGAAATGCTTTCACATCTCACGTCTCACATTTCACGTTTAAAAGTCTTTTTATTATGAAAAAAAAGTTTTTGCTTTTCTCTTTTTTGTTTTGCCTTATTACCACTGAAATGTATGCACAATCATCAAAAAAATTGCAGGCTTATAATATTGAGGTTGCCCCGTCTCCTGAAAGCAGTAAGATCGTTGTTACTGCCGGTGGTAAGCCTTTTACGCAACTGATCTATACAGATACGCTGGAAAAACATTTTCTTTACCCGATATATGCACCTGATGAACAGATCATAACCCGAGGTTTCCCTTTTGCTCCGCGTAAAGATGAGCCTACGGACCATCCGCACCATACGGGCCTGTGGCTAAACTATGAAAGTGTGAACGGGCTCGACTTCTGGAATAATTCCTATGCTATTCCGGCAGACAAAAAGAATAAATACGGATGGATAAAGCTGGATAAAGTGCTTAAAACCAAAAGCGGGAAGCAGGGCACCATCAAAGTTTCGGCCAACTGGGAAAATCAGAAAAAGCAGGTGCTGATGCAGGAAACTACCACTTATCTTTTCCAGGCAGATGAAGAAAAGAGGATTATTGACAGGATCACCACGCTTACTGCCAAAACGGATATTAATATGCCGGATATTAAAGACGGTATGCTCGGGCTTCGTGTAGCGCATGAACTGGAAATGCCTTCAAAAGAAAAGAAAGAGTTTAAAGATGATAAAGGAAATGTGACGGTGGTAGATGCCAGCGCCGATACTGCGCCTAATGGCAACTATCTTACCAGCGAAGGTATCACCGGCGATGATGTTTGGGCTACCAGGGCGCAATGGTGTATGCTGTACGGGAAAATGGGTGATGATACGGAAAGCATCGTTATTATTGATCATCCTGCCAACCCGGGTTATCCTACTTACTGGCATGCAAGAGGGTATGGCCTGTTTGCCGCCAATCCTCTCGGGCAAAAAGTTTTCAGCAAGGGGAAAGCATCGCTGAATTTTTCCTTGAAGCAGGGACAGTCTGTAACCTTCAGGTACCGTATCGTAATTGCATCAGGTAAAGAAAAGCTGAGTAATGAAGCTATCCGCCTTATTGCCGGGGATTTTTATAAGAGTACCAGGTAGCGCTAAGTCAGGCCAATGGTGTGTTTGTATGTTATCGTGAGACGAGAAATGTGAGACGAGAAATATTTCACTTTTGACGTTTCACGTCTCACGTCTCACTTTTCTCGTTTGAAACAGCAGTAGTTTGCTTTTTATATAGATTTAGATACGTATTTTTACCCCTAATAAAACACTACAATATGAACACAAAAACGCTCACAGCCATTATTGTAATTGCAGCTATTTTATTATTGGGCGGATGCGGATGCAGTGGTTATAATAAAATGGTCAGCCTTGATCAGAATGTAAAGGGCAAATGGGGAAATGTGCAGAGTGAATACCAAAGAAGAGCCGACCTGGTGCCTAACCTGGTGAATACAGTTAAAGGCGCTGCAAATTTTGAGCAGGAGACACTTACAAAAGTTGTGGAAGCCCGTGCAAAAGCCACGTCTGTGAACATAGATGCAGGCGATCTTACACCTGAGAAACTAGCGCAGTTTCAGCAGGCCCAGGGCGAATTAAGTGGTGCGTTGAGCAGGCTGCTGGTAACGGTTGAAAAATATCCTGACCTTAAGGCAAACCAGAATTTTCTTAACCTCCAGTCTCAACTGGAAGGGACGGAAAACAGGATCAAAGTATCGCGCAATGATTTTAATACTTCCGTGCAGGAATACAACACTGTAGTGAAATCATTTCCTAATACCATATTTGCGGGTATGCTTGGCTTTAAGGAAAAAGGTTATTTTACCTCAGAGCCCGGCTCTGACAAAGCGCCTGAAGTTAAATTCTAAACTGGATAGTATACATTAATCAATGAGGCTTTTTCCATCCAGGATAAAACATTTTTTCTCCCAGGAGGAGAACGAACGCATTGTTGCCTCTATCAGGCAGGCGGAGCAGGCTACGAGTGGTGAGATACGGGTGTATATTGAAAGCCACTGCCGGTTTGTAGATCCCCTGGACCGTGCAGCAGAACTGTTCTTTGGTTTGAAGATGGAAAAGACAGAACAACGGAATGGCGTGCTGCTCTATATTGCGCTGAAGGACCGGCAATTGGCAATATTCGGCGATGAAGGCATTCATCAAAAAGTGGGCACGGCATTTTGGAACAGGGAAGTCGGGCACATGCTGAATGCGTTCAATGCCGCTCATTTTACAGACGGGATTGTAAATATTGTGACTGAAGTGGGAAAAGCATTGCATGAACATTTTCCATACGATGCCACTACCGACAGGAATGAGCTGCCGGATGAAATTGTTTTTGGAAAATGAAGAAGCTTTTATTTATTATATCATGTTTTGTATCCCTGGCAGTTACAGCGCAGGTTGAGAAGATCATTCCTGCCCAGCCAAATCCCCCCCGGCTGGTAAATGATTATACCGGCACGCTGACCAGTCTTCAGCAGGAAATGATTGAGCATAAGCTCAAGAATTACGATGATACTACATCAAACCAGATAGTGGTGGTAATTGTTGAAACGCTCAATGATTACGAACCTTATGAATACGCCATCGCACTCGGCCGTAAATGGGGTGTGGGCAACAAAGAGTTTAATAACGGAGTTGTTTTCCTGATCGCAAAAAACGACCGGAAAGTATTCATTGCTCCGGGTTATGGTCTTGAGGGCGCTTTACCTGATATTACCTGCAAGCAGATCGTTGAAAACGAAATATTGCCCAATTTCAGGGGAAATGATTTTTACCGTGGTATAGAGGAGGGCACTGATGCTATCATGCAGGCAGCGGCTGGAGAATATAAGCCGCCTGAAGGATATGCCGACAGGGGAGGGAAGCAGGGAGTTCCTTTCTTTGTCATTATTATTGTAATTATCATTATTGTAGTTATAGTTTCTAAGATCGGCGGTGGCGGTGGAGGTGGAGGCTCTTTCATGAGCCGTCGCGGGTATCGTGAATCTGGTATTCCTCCCATCTGGTGGTTCCCGGGTGGGGGAAGTAGCAGCCGCGGCGGTGGCTGGGGTGGTGGTGGAAGCTCCGGTGGCGGTGGCTTTGGTGGTTTCGGTGGCGGAAGCTTTGGCGGTGGTGGGGCTGGTGGAAGCTGGTAGGGGGAAGGTATAAGGTTGTAATATCAGCAAGCAGGGTGTTTATTGTAAAAGCCATTCACTACATTAGTAAAGCTATATTCATCCAATAAAGATTTTGAACCACGAAGACACGGAGGCACAAAGTTGCACGGACGGTCTGTTGTTTCTCGTCTATCATTTCACCCGCATGCAGCTAAGGTCTTACTCCTTATACCTTACTCCCACCTCCTTCTCATTCTATCATCCCCAGGTATCTTCCCATCCAGTAGGGCAGGAGCCAGAATACCGGCTCACGTTCGGTGTTGGTTTGTCCGTTCACTGCTCTCCAGGGATTATTGTCCCAGCGTACTGTGGCACGGATGCTGGCCGGGGGTAATTTGTTTACCTGTACTTCGTCGAGCACCGGCGTATGTACAATACGGATATCCTCGCGTTTCCGGTGATCTATTCCCCAGTTGACGAGATCAAGCGGGGTATCTCTCAAAAATTCTGCGGAGGCTGCCAATCCTTCTTTCTTATTCCTCGCAAAGCAATAGAAGAAATTGATGATGGGGCTTTTATCTGTCTTGTGCTGCTCCATCCAGTGATCCATGTGATCCGCATAAAATTTAAGCAATGCCGGATCCGTTTCGCAATGCAGAAGGATAGGGTAGAGGTACATCTGGAGTATCACATCAAAATAAATGAACCAGGCGGGGTTCTGATCTGCGATGTGCGACATGTTTTCCAGATAATGTTCCTCTTTTATCAGGTGCAGATACTGATCCTGGTATTTGCGATCGCCTGTCATGAAATAGGCCAGCTTCATAAAAGTCAGCAGCTCCATTGAATTTTGGCAGCGGTCAGGAGCCCACTCGGGATCATGGTTCAGTTTGCCGGGATTCCAGACAGACCAGCGGGTAGGTGTGCCGTCAACGTCCACCATATTAAAGTTGTGGGTGATCAGGTGATCAGCAACCTTACTTACATGATCAGCTACTATCTTTTTTTCTGCATCATCAGCTACCAGCAGATAGTAAAAAAAATATCCCATCATGTGCCCGCACCATTCGTCGCTGCTGGTATCTCCTTTCCAGAGCCATTTCCCGTCTTTGGACAGGTGCCAGCGCACTTCTACCGGTTTGAAACGCGGTTCTTTGACCAGTTCTTCGGCGATCTCTTTTTCTGTATAGGTCCTGTTGGGGTCATGTACATTATTGCCCCAGCTCACAGGCACAATTGTTCTTGCAAAGAAACCGTCAAGCCCGGTAATTTCCCTGAGCATTTTTAAGAACTCAAAAGATCTCTTTGCTTTTTCTTTTGCATCTTTGTCCTGGGTAACGGCATAGCGGAAGCTTTCCATGGCGAGGTAATTGCCGCCGTATTCACCGTCGTTGTCATCGTCCTCAGGTTCCCACCTGGTCAGATCCTCAGGATCCGGCAACCTGCATTGTCCCACGATCCATGGTTCACGCACATGCCTTTTCATAGTAACATCATAAAAGAAATCTGCTTTTTGTGTGAGCGTCATACGCTTTTTTTTAATAGCGCTTACGCCTTTGGCAGTAGCTATCCATGCCGTTCCTGCTGCATCGAAGCAGATATCATTTACTTTATCGTCTAGCAGCCACCGGCGGCTGAAGCGAAGACTGTGCTGTCCGCCAGTTTCATATCTTACTATACCAACATTTGTACCTATCCACATTGATCCTTCGGGAGAAGCCTCGATACAATTTACATTGACAGAGGGAATACCGTCTTCCGGTTTGAGGAATTTTACTTTTTTCCCGTTCTGCAAAATACTTACGCCTCCTGATCCTCCGGCCCATACCGTTTTATCATTTTTTATTGCAACTCCGTTGATATATGCGCTCACCAACTCATTTGTTTTTTGAAAATATTGAGTAAACGATGGCGTGCAATGATAGAGCCCGACATCTGTGGCGATCCACAAACCACCTGCATTATCAGATACTGCGTGGCGAACGGACCTTGCAACAGGATAAGATTGTTTTACAAAATGGTTGTTCTGCCAGAGCCATATTCCTTTGGGACCAAGGGCATATACGCCTTCTTTTGCTGCACAGAGCGCCGCTACAGGACCTTCTGTGCCTTCTGCTTTCAGCAATTTTGTTCCCTGTATAATATATACGCCGTTCCAGGCTCCACACCATATATTTCCCTTGTTGTCTTTAGCAACGGCATAAGAAGGACCATTTTCGCTGTCGGATACTACAGGCGACCATGTTTTATCCTTTGCATATTTTACAAATATCCCTGCAGCCGTTGCTATCCAGATATTGTTATTATCATCCGCCACAATGCTTCTCACCTCATTAGCTGCTGCCTGCTTTCCCACCGGGTGAGGTTCATGGTATTCCTGCCAGAAGGCTGTATCTTCTATCGTTTGAGGAAGGAGCCGGGATTGGGTTTGGGAGAGTGAAGGGAAGCAAACAATCAGGAGCAAAAGAAGTATGTTATGGGCGGCTTTAATCATCTTAAATAATACATTTCTGTTTGTTAGAATGGATGAGACAAATGCCTGAATAACAAAACCTATAAGACTTACTCAATGCATCTTCATGGTAAGCCTTATAGGTTTTGCTTAAAAGAACTTTACAGTTATTCGGCTACCAGGGCTTATTAGTTCCCTGTAGCAGCCACATTTTGCTCCATTGGGTATCTTCCCCGGGTTGCAGCCTGCCAACTGCGCCGTCAGCATTGTCGCTATTGAGATTTTTCTCTTCAGTAGGATATATAATACGTACCGGGATCTTATTCCCGTTACTTCCAAGTATCAGGTTAGCCCCGAGATCGGGAAGACCTGTTCTGCGCCAGTCAAACCAAAATTCGGGTGTCATAAAACAGGCGAGCCATTTTTGGGTCATCAGCTGCCCTAGTTGTTCAGCATCATCGGCAGTTGTGAACTTATCGGTCAGGTTTGTAAGAAAAGCATTTTCATCCCAGGCAATAATCGCATCGGTATTTGGGTCATATACTTTCATGCTGCCATCGGCAATATTATATTGTCGCATGCTTGCTGTTACCCCTGCCTTATAATAATCTACTGCTGTGGAGCTGCTGATCCAATTTTTTAATCGCGCTTCTGCCAATATAAAATTCAACTCTGAAAAGCTCATGAGAACAGCTTTCACTAAAGGATTCGCATTTTCAGCATACATGTTAGCAAGATAAGAAACACTTGGATTTGCAGCCAGGTCAGTATAAATATTGGAGTTTAACGCCTTAATTGCATTAAAATCCACACTGCTGTAAAGGTTATACAGATTTGGATTCTGAAGTGCCGGGGGCAAGCCTACATACCGGTATGTATTGATATCATCAACTCCCGGGGTAGACGCAGGCACATTCCTTATGATTTGCCCGTCAGCAAGCTTTATATAAGCAGGAGATTGCGCACTGATCTGCAATTGCACATCTACAGGCCGGATGAAGGTAGTTAATCGCGGGTCCATACCTTCTCGTAATGCGTCAACAAAAGTTGCACAAGGCTTACGGCGATAAAATTCTGACCTGTTAGAATACCAAAGCGGTCCTCCATACCAGGAATTAGCACTGGCATTACCAATGTATGATATAGCTGCATTATCGTTATTGGATACAAACACCGGGTATGTTGAGCTGTTAGATACAATTTCATTAAACTCAGCTTTAACATCAACACCAATAGCGTTTACATCAGACAGCTTTTCGGATAATCTCAGCAAAAACCTTAACCTTAGTGAGTTCGCAAATTTTCTCCATTTTAAAGCATCGCCCTGAAACATAATATCACTTACTGATGCTCCGTCCACAGAGGATACCTGGGATAGAACATCATTAGCTGATTTTAAATCCTCCAGTATTCCTTTAAAGATATCTTTTTGATTGTCGTAAGCAGGCATGAAGTTCCCCTGCTCAGCCTTCATTGCATCAGAGTAAGGAATATCACCATAAAGGGACGTTAAATAGCCATACCAGAAGCTTCGCATAATTTGTCCCACAGCGGTATAAAACTTTTGATTTCCTTCCAATGCTTCCAATTGCGCATTATCAAATATATACTGGCTGTTTTTAATCATGGAGTAAGGTCCATTAAAACTTACTGGTGTCCATATATAAGTATTAGCACCCTGAAAGTCAATGTAGTCGCGTTGCAGATATTGTACAGCCTCCGAAATGGTTGATCCGCCAGGATAAGCATAGTTATAAAGGTAATTGTTTGCAGAGCCTGACAGCACTGAGGTCAAGACATATTTTATATTTATTTCGCTTGAACTCAACTGATCAGGACTTTGATTGACCTCTGAGAGATCCTGGCAGGATGTTACCAATAGTATACATGAAATAAAAATGCTTGACAATGACATTTTTATTTTTTTCATATTATTTAATATAAATTGATTGTTTTCCATTCCTGATAATTTTAAAAGGTAATATTTAACTTAAAACCTACCGGCATAACAATTGGTGAAGCATTCCATAAACTTCTTCCCTGTTCAGTAGTTCCGGTCAAAGGATTCTGATTATAAATTGATTCAGGATCCTGGTTGGTCTTGTTGGCAGCATATAACACAATATTTTTCATGAATCCGGCAATGTTAATGTTTTGAACATACAGCCTGTGTGCAAACGATTCGGGCAAGGTATATGAAATAGCTATTTCCCTCAGCTTCACAAAAGAAGCATCATAAAACCATTTGTATCTCGTTGCCGCATCCCAATATCCGCCGGAAGGTTGAAATATATCATATGCTTTCACATACTTTGTGCCGGCTGCACCGAAGTTTTCGATATAACCGCCCTGCCCGTCGGAAATCACGCCCGGGATAAAGGCGCCTTCATATACGCCATTTGAATAAAGAAACCCGCCCAGATCCTGTGTTCGGCCGCCAACCCATGTGTCCTGCTGGTAAATTTCCGGGTGTGATTTAATTTCATTGGCCAAAGCGCTATTATCGCCATCGAAGGAATTATTACTGCGGATACCCGTAAATGTGCTTGAGTTGGCATTGTTATGGAAATATTCAACCTTTCCTGCCCGTGCCAGACGCATCATCGTTTGATCGTAATAGGTTCCTCCCTGTCTCCAATCAACGCTTACTGAAAGCGTAAACCTTTTATATGACAAGGCGGTTTGTAATCCTATCATGAAATTAGGCAGGAAATTGCCCACTTTTATAAGAGACGAATGATCATTGTTACGCTGAAGCATACCATTCGAATTTAATAAAGGCCATCCATAATATGGACTGGCTTTGTCTTCCACCCGTATCATATCAGACGCATAAATATCCCCTATATACTCCCCTACCTTGGAAATTGCAAATACCGAAGTGCTCTCCCAGAATTGGAATTGATCTATACCTTTCGTAAGTTCCTTTAGCCTGCTTCTTTCTCGTGTAAAATTGGCGCGGACATCCCAGGTGAAGTTTTTAGTTCGTATAGGAACACCGCTAATTCCTATCTCAATACCAGTGTTTTCAATATTACCTGCATTTATTGTTGCTGCCAGATAACCAGATGCCGCTGATGTAGATGCATTTAATATCTGGTTGGTATTTTGAACTTTGTAATAGGTAAAATCTGCGCCCAGCCGGTTATTGAATAAAGAAATATCTGTTCCGATTTCGAATGCTTTAGCAATTTCAGGCTTCAGGTTGATGTTAGGCAGGTTGCTGGGTACCGTATACATGGTATTGCTGCCCCATGTGCCCTGGCTGAGCACGGTAGCGATAACATAAGGATCGGTATCTTTACCAACCTGAGAAAAACCAGATCTGAGCTTGAGCATCGAAACCCATGAAGGAAGTGAAAGCATTTCGTTCACTAACACACTAAGTGAAGCTGATGGATAAAAGTAAGACCGGTTATCCTTAGGCAGGGTACTTGACCAGTCATTTCTTGCTGTTACATTCAGGAATATCATATTATCGTAGCTCAGGTCCACCAGTCCATAAGTACTATAAATATTCTTTTTGTAGGTCAGGTCGGCATACGTCAATCCATTCCTGCTAATATTTGAGAGTGTATACAGTCCTGGAAGAATAAGCGGATCTCCGTATGCATTCATCTTATAGTTCCGCTGGGTCATAAGGTTTCCACCGACAGACGGAGCAATCTCAAACTTGCCGATGGTTTTTTTGTAAGAGAGTAGGAAATCGGAGTTTATCTCCCTTTGATCATTGATGGTTTCATTCAATGTGCCCTGTGGCTTGTTTTGTCCGCCACCATCACCGCCATAACCTGACCAGGCCTGTCTGTATACTCTTTTTTCATTATTACCGTTATAAGCAAAACGCCCCATTAATTTCAAATCCTTCAGGATATCATATTCCAGCTTAATATTTCCCATCATTCTGATCCTGTTAAATTTATCCTGAAGTTCATAAGCTGCAAACCATGGATTGTCATGAGCCGCATTAAAATTCCTTTGCTGAACGCCCGGAGTTATCCAATAATCTTTCAGGTCATTAATGTTTATATGAGGCGGTACCTGGTATATAGCCATATACTGTGTTTCCCCGCCATTTTTTAGAGGGTAATTATCTGAATAAGGATTTGAAACATCCATGTTGACGGAAACTTTCACCTTCTTGGTAATATTGTACGTAGTGGATAGGTTCACTCCGCTCCGTTGCAGCTCAACCCCGGGATAAACGCCGTCTGCGTTTAGATATGACAATCCGAGCCTGAAACTTCCACGATCATTAGAACCACTTACGCTTACATCATATACTTTTTCAAGACCCGTCCTAAAATAATCCTGAAGAGAATTGTCATAAAAAACCAAAGGCTTGGATTCTCCGTTTGTGTTCCATTGAACAGCAGATTCACCTTCTTCCGGGCCATTCCACTGCTGGTAAGAATTTTCATTCAACACTCCGCTTATTCCCGAGGTAAATCGTCTTTGCAGGTTGATATATTTATACGGCACGGTATAAGTATAGCCGATATTTGCATCTACACCTAATCCTCTTTTACTTTTGCCTGCCTTGCTGGTGATGAGTATTACACCGTTACCTGCTCTTGAACCATACAATGCTGCAGCGCTTGGACCTTTTAAAACGGTAACACTTTCAATATTGTCCGGATTAATATCTTTCATCACCCTGGGGTCGCCGGTAGGCACCCCGTCTACAACAACTAACGGGCTGTTGTTCCCTGCAAGAGAGGAGATACCACGTATATTAACATATGTATCGCTGTTCACATCATTTGATGTATTTGTAATTTTTACCCCCGACATTTTTGCAGTGAGTGCGCCAAGCAGATCTTTCTGGGGAACGCGATCCATCATACCTGATTTTACTTCTCCTATAGAATAGCCTAATGCTTTTTTAGCCTTGCTGATACCCAGGGCAGTCACAACTACAGCGTCCATTTCCCTGCTCGCTGTTTGGAGCTGGACACTGATATTTGTTCTGTTGCTTACAGCAACTTCCTGCGTATTGTATCCTACTGAAGTAAATATCAATATAGCATTCCCATCGGCTACCCTTATTGAAAAATTTCCATCATTATTGGTTGTTGTTGCATTTGCCTTTCCTTTTTCAGTCACTGTTACGCCAGCCAGAGGACCCCTGGTATCGCTTACATGTCCTTTAACAGGGAAATCTGCCTGAGCTGCTGCTTCAAGGGTTGCTGCCGGAAGGGAGCCTGTTTTTATAATGGCCGCACCAGAGTTTTCAGCAACGGCATTATCCGGGGCGGAGGGCAGGATTGCATCATCCTGTCCCCGCAATACTGTGGCATGCACCAGCAACAGTGCAGACAGTAGCATTGCGAAGTAGTGTTTTGAAAGAGATGGTCTTCTTTTCATAACTGGTTTGATTGGAGGTTAATAAATAAAAAGTTTTACGAATGAATGATCAATTCATTGTTTATTTCAACAATGATCATATGCGGCTTTTTTCAATTACATGAATTATTTAATGTTGGAAGATTACACGACGATAACACGACAGGTATGGCAAGTTTAAGCGTTATTGTTATTTTTAAGTGTTACGGTTATACCATAAAACTGTTGTATCAGCGTGGCCGTTGTTCAAGGGTACAGCATTCAAAAATGTCATTGTAAACTGCTATGTTTTTCAAAACAACATTTGATTAACGGATGTTGGAGAAGCAGAGAGTCTGTGTATACTCATAACTCAAAATATATTTTGAAAATAACAGAAGAAAGATTGGGTTTGAGCATAGCTTTATTAGGGAGAAAAGATTGCCGGCAATAAGTAAAAATACTTAGGGGATGCTGAATAACCGGGGATGCCTCATAGATTTTGGAAAAGGAGTATATCGCTACTGATGCACGAATATGTAGTGTTAATTCATAAAAAATCTTGAGAGAATTATCTGTTTTGAAGTGTAAGATTTGATCTGGCGGCATCATTGCTGCAAGACTTTTGTGAGAATTATTTAAAAACATCTGCAGTTATCAGGCACAAAATACATAACGCGAATTTGATACACGAATACGCCGCAGGCGCATTCGTGGCATAGAAAAAGCAGACACGGACGTTAAACAGCAGCCCCTGCTTATAATGATCAGATCGCGATAGTTTGGGTGCATTTCAATTTTTCGCATGGGATTGAAATCCCACGTGAGAATATGTGATCGAGCCTACGGCTCCGGAACATGGAACTGCAAGCCATCGGCACGGTAGCATATTATTCCAGCGAATTTCAATCCGTTGCATATTTCCGCCTGTGAAGAAATGAAATACGCCCGATAGGCTTCCATTTTTTTAGTTTATCCGAGTACGCAGGGTCAAAAAAAGCAGCGGGTTGGAAAAACCAACCCGCTGCGCACCATACTAACTGTACAAACTTAGTTCACTAAAACTTATTACTGCAATATCCACATCTTAACAGAAGGAAGATCTTTACCTCCTATTGCAGATACGACAGCGTCATATTGTTCTTTATTGTTGCTCGATTCATCCAACGGGTACATATAACGTACCGGGTAGTTGTATGTGGAGAATGACTCAACAATTTTTTTGATGAATGCCGGTCTGCCGGTGCGCTTATAATCGGTATAGGCTTCGGTGTGATTGGTAACCAGCAAAGCCAACCATTTCTGGATAGCGATTTTATCAAGATCGGCATCGGTACCATCCAATGCTACAGCAGGCTTTGCATAGTAGGCACTGAAGTCATCCACGATCTTGTCGGAGCCGATATAGCTTACCGGCTTGGTTCCGTCCTCAATCTGCCACCTTTTAAACGATAGCTCAATGCCCTTTTCGTAGTAATCTTTAACCGTTCCGGCAGAGATCCATCCTCTCTGGCGTGCTTCGGCCAAAAGGAACATCATTTCGCTTGACTCCATTACTACGGCTTTAAGACGGGGATCGGAGGTTTTGGCGATCAGTTGCGAAAACCCTGTAATACGGCGGTTGTCATAAAAGCCATTAGTACCTGGTAAGTTGGTAGCGCTTGCATACTGCGTATTGATAGTTATCGGATTGGGTGCTCCAAACCACATAGCATCGAGTGTATAAGGTACAGATATTATACCACCATTAAGATCTCTTCCGGCAGCTACAAGCTCTGAAGGATCATACATCGAAGAAGGATAATAGTCTATTTTATAAGTATAGCCATTTATCTTGATGTTTTCGCTGGATTCTGTGGCTTTTGCCGATATCGGAGAAAGCGCCGGCGCGAAGATCACGTACATACGCGGATCATCAAGCGCCACCATCTGGTCTATCAGGTACTTGGTAGGTTTCTGCTCGGTAAAGTCGTTGCCGGTACCCCAGTTTCTTTGCAGGTACCACGATTCATCCTGGCTGATCCCGGAAAATGTAAGCCCGGCATTATCAGTTATAGATGACATATAGTTCCCACTGCTGGCAATGGCCTGCATTTCGCTGCTCAGATCTCTCCCGGATTTTTTAAAGGCTTCATAGGAATGTACCATGAGCCTGAACTTTAGGGAATTGGCAAGTTTTATCCATTTGGCCCGGACTCCCTGAAAGAGTACATCGTGATTGGAGGGCAGCCCTTCGCTGCCGGCATCCGACAAAATGGAAACCGCCTGATCCAGCAGGGTAAACATCTGCTCGTATACTTCTTTCTGCGTATCGAACTTGGGAAACATATTACCTTCTCTGCCCAGGTTGGCTTCGCTGAAGGGAATATTCCCGTATTTTTCGGTAAGATACCCGCCAACCACGCATTTTAAAATGTTAGCAGCGGCCACATTGGCCATATTGTTCTCTTCGGTTGCCAGTTTTGCGACAGCCGCCAGATAGCGCAACTGTTCGGTATAAGGGTTTTTTCCCTCGTAATCCCAATACTGGGATGTGACGCCATAAAGTGTAGCAGCAGCAGAACTGCCCCTGTAGCAATCCATAAAGTATAGTGTCGCCTCACTTTTGGGCTCACTGAGTACCGCTTTTCCATATTGCTGGGCAACTCCTACAATAGCGGAGGTGAGCAGGTACCGGGAATAAGTGAAATAATTAACATCAAGAGAGGTTTCCCGCTCGTTGTACCTCAATTGGCTCTTACTACAGGATACGCCTGCTAATAGCAGCGCCCCTAGTGTGATATACTGTATTGATCTTTTTATCATAACATTCGTTTTATAGATTTTGTTTGATCAGACTTAAAAATTAACGCCAATTTTTACGCCCATAGTGCGGATCGGCGGTAATCCAAAGTCTGCAACACCCATACCGTCTATACCATTATAGAAAGCCGTTTCCGGATCTTCCTTCATTTTATTTTTTGCCCAGAACATTACATTCTTGGCAAAAAGGGTAATGGAAATATCCTGGCAACGCAGCCTCTGCGCCAGCGACCTGTTGAAGGTATAGCTCAGGTTAATTTCCTTTAACTTCAATGAAGTGGCATCATGCGTTCTGAACTGGGCTCCGGACCATAACTCCTGTCCTTCCATGTTATAAGGATTCATGATGAGCGTTTGGGTGAGATCATCCCCGTTCTTGATATAGGCTTCATCCGGAAGGCTTAGCTTTTGCTCTGCAGTCTTACCGGACATATCGTAGTTGGGATTGATATAAACCGCATTCCAGTAACCAAAGTAGCGGGGATCACCATTGTACATCGTCATCAGCTCCTGCATCAGCTCCCTGTAGTTTTCAAAGCCTGCGCCGGTGAACATATCATCAGGGTTGGGCATACTGGGCAAACCACCGGCAAAACGGCCTCCTGTCCAGTATTGGTTGTATTTATCGCCATACAGCGCCATGATGTCTGCCATACCATCGTCAATCATGATCTTCTGGGTTTCAGAAATGAACACACCTCCTACTCTCAGGCTGGCAACGATATTGAGCCTGAAATTTTTGTACCTGGCATCTGCCACAAATCCGTAGATGGCTTTGGGATTCATGTTGCCTAAGTAGGCATTCTTCTTAATATAGTCTGTGGTTGTAACGGCCTGATCAATGATACCTTCAGGACCGGTCAGCATCATTCCTTTGTATTTTCCGGTCTGGATATAGCCGATCGGCTCTGCTGCATACAGGTCTCCTACGCGTGAGCCTTTGAACAAAGGCAGCATCGCTGATCCTTTATACGAGTAAAATCTTTCAGCGAAGCGGGGATCCAGCTCATCAATCACCGATTTAAAAGTGCTGATATTACCGGTAAGATTTACCTGCCAGTCTTTGGTCCGTATGGGCGTTACCGTTAGAGACGCTTCAATACCGGTAGATTTTACCGCACCCATATTGGTGAGTATTGAGCTGTATCCTGAAGAGGTTACCATCGGCAGACTCTGGATCTGGTTGATATGATCTTTGGAGTAAACGGTAAATTCTCCTGCTATGCGATTATCAAATGCCCTGAAGTCAATACCCGCTTCTTTGGTTTTGTTCAGTTCGGGCTTGATATTCGGGTCTACAGGATCACCGCCAATGGTTCCCCTCGTAACGCCATCCCAGGTACTGCCTATACCATAGCTGTCCAGGTTGATAGGTTTTCCGATACCATAGCCTGTTTCGGCATAGCCTCCTCTCAGCTTGAGGAAATTGAATACATTACCCATATTGAAGGTTTCCGATGCAATCCAGCTTAAAGAAGCGCCGGGGTAGAAATGATGGTCTTTTTCATGGGGCAGGATACCTACCCAGTCATTACGCCCCGACAGCTCTACATAAACCATATTCTGCCACCCGATGCTCGCTGTGGCATAGGCGCCGTAACTGCGGCTGGGATATCCTCTGGAGAAATAGGAGGTATTCTGCTTTACTGAGGCAGGTAATGCACTGAAACTAAAGTTGTTTGGTGTTGACAAATCATTTCCGCCAAACCCGGAACTGTTGCTTTCGCCGTAGTTATAGGAAAAGCCACCCAACGCGTCAAGAGAAAGCCTGCTGTTAAGAAAACGCTTATTGTAGGCAAGCAGCACATCATTCCTTACACTGAGGCCATTGTTTTGGACCTGCTCGTATCCCCCCAGCTCTGACCTTTCCGCACCCCAGGGAGTTTTTCTTTCGAATGCAAAGCTTTCGTGGCTGATACCCGAGCGCAGGGTGAGCAGCAGGGGATCAATTATCTTATAATCCAACTGTACTTTTCCAAAGAATACGTCCTTGGTATAGGACCTGATAACATTCTGAGCGGCAAAATAAGGTCCGTTTTTGCCAACGGCGCCATCCTTGCCTGTGGCAGCGTTTACCCTGCTCAGGCGGTCTTCTCCCGGGTTCTTCAGGTAAGGTGTGTTCTGGTATTGCCCTTCCCATCCGGTGATCCAGGGATCAGCCTGTTTCCATTCCGACATTTTGGGCATATTGATAGGCATAGACATGGCATGGGCCAGCGGGTTGTCTTCCCTTTTATACTGAATATGCGACTGATTAGGCACAAAGGTATGAGACCAGGATGCCTGAGAGCTTACAGAAAGTTTATTGTTTACATTGTATTTGGAATCAAAAGAAATATTGTTCCTGATTGTTCTGTTGCTGGGCACCACGCCATTATATACCATATTGCCCAGGTTGAGCCGGTAGTTTCCTTTGTCGTAGTTTCCGGTTACGGCCACATTATTATCGGTCATCACCCCTGTTCTCAGGAAAGCCAGCAGTGGGTTTTTATCCCCGCGGGCTTCAAGAACGGATTTTTCCCATTCCTGTGTAAGGATATTCCACCTCCATACCGGCTCGTTGTTGTTTACCTTATCATCAATAGCCCATCCCAGGCCTTTTTTGTCTTCGGTCAAAGCGCTACCGTCTTCATCGCCCTGGAAAAAGCTACGCTGAACGGGAGGGGCGCTATAGGCCTGGTCGAAAGAAGTGGAGCTGGTCACTGAAATCCCCAATCCCTTTTTAGCGTTGGCGCCTGATTTGGTGGTGATCATGATCACGCCGTTACCTGCCGAAGCTCCGTAGAGCGCAGCAGCGCTGGCGCCTTTCAGCACGGAGATGCTTTCGATATCGTTGGGGTTGAGGGTAGAGATAAAATTACCGACGTCGATAGGCAATGGGACATTAGGATTATTGCCGCTTGCGGTACCTACCGTGTTGGAGCCCAGCGGAACCCCGTTCAGCACGATCAGGGGCTGGGTTGCATTGTTGATATTGCTTGCTCCCATAATCCCTGCTAGGGAGGTGGCACCGCGTATATTGAACATCACGGAAGAAGTGGGAGAGGAAGTAAGGCTGTTCATCTGAACGCCCGTTACCTTACCTTCCACTGATTTTAATACGTTTGAAGCGCCGCCGGTTTCCATATCTTTAGCGTTAACGGAAGAAATACTGTAGCCCAGCGATCTTTTCTCCTTTTTCATACCGAGAGAAGTTACTACTACCTGCTCTAACTCTTGTGCAGCAGGTTCCAGCACCACGGACACCTGGCTCCTGCCATCTACAGCTACTTCCAGTGTTTTGAATCCTACGGAAGTAAAAACCAAGGTAGCATTGCTCCTGCTTATATTGAGCGAGAAATTTCCCCTGGTGTCTGTAGTTGTTGCATTAGTGCTTCCTTTTTCAGTAACAGTTACTCCGGCCAAAGGACTGCCGGCATCGCTCACATGCCCTTTAACAAGAAAATCTGCCTGCGCTGCAGCTTCAAAAGCCACCGCCGGTGCTGCAATGTTCTCCTGTGCCGGTTGCTGTGCCCCCTTTTGCTTAATGATATATACTTCCTGGATTTTTTCAAACTGCAGGCCTCCTGTGGAAAGCACTTCTCTCAGCACTGCATCAGGGTTGCTTTCCCGGGTCAGTTCGTTGTAATGTACTTTTACTGCTTTAAGTGTATTTGACTGATAGCTGTAGAAGATGTTCTCATAGGTTTTTTTAAATTCCTGCATAAACTCCTGCAGAGAGCTTGTTTTTATACCGCCTGTACCGGAATTATCGGCGGCGGTGTTGCCTGAAGAGGGGAGCAGGGTTGCATCGTCCTGCGCCCGTAATACTGTTGAGGACACCAGTAACAGTCCAGACAGTAAGACTCCGAAGCAGCGTTTTGAAAAAGATGGTTTTCTTTTCATAACTGTTTTGATTGAAGGTTAAAGAATAAAAAATTTAATTAATGGATGATCAATTCATTGTCGGTTTCAATAATGGTTATATTCAGCGTTTTTTCAATTACATGGATTAATGTCGGAAGGCTGTGTACCGATAACACGGCAGTGATGGTAAGCTTAGCGCTATTGTTGTTTTTAAATGTTACGGTTGTGCCATAAAATTGTTGTATCAGCGTGGCTATTTGTTCCAGTGTTGTGGATTCAAAATGCCATTCTCCTTTTTCCCAGGCTGTTGTATACAGTTCTGTATTTGTTTTTTGGGTGATAAAAGTGTGGTTTAGCGTATCTATCCTGAATTCTTCGCCGGCGACCAACGATGTAGGTTGGGCGCTACGATATTTGTCAGCTAAAGAAATACTGATATTCCCCTTGGTCAGTACAACATCTGTTGCCTCGCTGCGGGCATCCACATTGAATTCAGTGCCTGTAACATGAATAGTTACCTGGTTGGCATATACAATGAAGGGATGATTGTTTACGGTTCTTTTCACTTTAAAATAAGCATTACCCAGGAGATGTACTTCTCTTTGGGGAAGCTGTTGAAATGCTGCATCATACCAAATGGATGAATTACCGTTAAGAATTACAATTGAGCTGTCCGGCAAAATAATTTCTTTAACCTGGCGGGGAGCTGTTGTATGGGTATAAAGAGTAGGTGGCGGGGTGTGTTGGCTAAATAACAGCCAGACAGCTCCGCCAATCAGCAGCAAGCCGGCGACCGCCGCGGCCATCAGCCATGTATTACGGTTTTTTTTTGACGGGGTGTTAGTATCCTGGCCGGGAGGTAACTGTAATCCTTCAAAAATCTGGCTTCTTAATTCGTTTTTCTCGGTAGTCGTCAGTTCCCCAACAGGAGTGGCTGTTGCCTGTACTCTGCTGCGGGCTTCCATTACTGCATCGAATTGTGCCGGATATTGCCGGAGAAAAGAATACCAGAACATCTCCATTTCTTCATCGGGTGTTAAAACCCAACGCCGGAAATCCCGGTCTTCGACAAAGTCTTCGACCGTAAAGCTGGCATATTTTTTCCGATAACATTTCATTAACTAATTAGGAGAAGAGGTAATAGCTATGTATACTCATGCCCTAAAACATATTTTTGTCAAACAGTTCAAACAGAAAAGCGGGTGTCTCTTAAACAGAGAACACCCGCTTTTCTGAGAGTAGCAGCCAGATGACTACCAGGGTTCATTGGTTCCCTGTATCAGCCAAAATTTAGCCCAGGAGCTATTCTTTCCGTCAACAGTTGAATAGTTGGTTTCCTGTAATCTTTGGATAGCTGCATCTGAATTCGTTGGGTTGTTCTGCAGTTCTGTATTATAATATGCATATCTCACCGGTACCTGACCACGATAAGATGCCCAGCCAACAGTCAGCTGGGGATAACCTGTTCTGCGCCAGTCCATCCATGCTTCAACAGATGCCTGCCAGGAAGCGATCCACTTTTGCTCCATAATTCTTTGCAGGGTACCATCATATTTTACCAGTGGCTGGGCAATATAATCATCATAACTCTTTACACAGCCATCGTAATCATCTACGTCTTCCTGGTAATCTTTTATCCACAAATCAAAGGAAGCCTGTATGCCTCTGTTATACCAATCTTCAGCCGTTCTGCCCACATTCCAGCCTTTTTGAGCCGCTTCTGCAAAGTCAAAACACACTTCTGCATAAGAGGCCATTCTCGCTTTTAATAATTTTCCGCTTGGATTATCATAAATATCTCTTCTCATATAAGAAACATAATCGTTGTTGGAAGTAGACTGCGTACCTACACCATTCAGATTATATTGATAAGTTTCACCTGCATAGCTTATGGGTATGCCTACATACACAGCGGAAGTATCATAGAAATTCCAAATGGCATTGGCTGAAGCGCCCCATGGCCTGTCTACAGTGTATGTAGTAATATCAAATTGTTTGTCTTTGGCCGCTAATGCTGCGGGAGGGTTGATATACCGGATGCCGTCTACTATTTTGCTGAGCGTCGTGTTGTCCGAAAATTTACTGGCGTCAACCTTTGTTCTTGTTATAATTGGTTCTGCCATGATCACGATCCTGGGATCTTTTAATGCGGCAAGTTTTGTTACCAGCGTAGCAGACATTTTGTTACGATTATAATTGGACGGAGAGTTAAACTTTGAATTTTTCTGATAAGAAGATGCCTGATCAACGCCCGGGTAACTCATCGCCCAATCATCATCATTGCTTTGAAATACTTTTCCTGCCAATGCTTCAACTTCTGCCTGAACATCCCTCTTACCGGAAAGCCGCAGATAATAACGCAGCAGCAGCGTATTTGCCAGCTTTCTCCAGTTATCCGGCACTCCTTTATAAAATACGTCAGAAGCAGGAAGCACTTCCGGGAAATCAGATGACGTTCCTTCAAGCAACGGAAGAGCGGCTTTCAAATCTGCAATAACACCATCATAAATCTGTTCCTGAGTATCAAATGCCGGTGTTGTATTTTCGGACCCGCCCTGGTCACCGTTTAAAGCCTTTGAATAAGGTGCATCCCCCCAAAGATCTGCGATGCAGCCAAAATTAAATGCACGCATAATCAGCCCGACTCCCTGGTGGAACTTCCAGTTGTTTTGCTCCGACAGTTGTAACAGGAGTTTGTCATCCCTTAATCTGCCGTAATATCCACTCCAGTCTTTGGGATCCCATTGATAATTACTATAACCGGATGACCATGCGTCCTGGGCTGTGTGCTGTATAGCGCCCGACATATCTCCTGATCCAAGATTACCATAATCCGTAGCGGAAGATGTTAATATCTGGGCCATCAGATAGTTTGCATTGGCATTGGCAGGGGTAATATTATTAGGGTCTGTATTCAGTGTCTCAAACTTCCCGCAGGAAACAGAGGCGATAACAAATAGCCAGGAGAATCCGGCTATTTTAATTTTCTTATTTGCATTCTTCATATCTAAGAATTTAAATGTGCTTGTGTTTGAATTAAAATCTCACATTAAGTTTTATACCGAGAGGGATTGACCAGGGGGTAACATTAAAACGTTCAATACCCTGCCTGAATTGTGAACCATTTCCCTGGGCCCCACTCTGGAACTGATACGCCAGTTCAGGATCAATACCTGCTTTGGCTTTGGTCCATAAAATCACATTACGGGTATATACCCCTACCGAAATGCCCTGTGATTTTAAATTAGTAGCCCATGTCCGGGGAAGATTCGCACTGATGGTCAATTCTCTCAATTTAATGTATGATGCATCAAACATACTCATCCTGGCAGAGTTCCAGTTATTGGTTACAGCATCTGCATAATAGTCGTATTTGGTATCAGGTCCGCCTAAGTTTTCTATATAGTCAATGCCATTGTCAGCAAGGTATACTCCGGGCACAAAGGCTCCATCATTCAATGTTACATTGCCATCATTGAAAGGAAAACCTCCCATTTCGGCAGTTGGTCCGCCTACTAAACGAAATTGATCTAAACCTGAAAACATGATGAACTTACCCGGGTTGCTTTTAAGATATGCGGGAATATCGTTTTTGTTTGCATCAGGAATAGGAATACCCATATTTTGCTGTCTTTTCATTACGGCATCCGACTGCAGGTAGCGATAGGTTTGAGAGAAGAATAATCCGCCAAGACGCATATCCATGCTTGCTGTTAAAGTAATGAACTTATAAGATAGTGAAGTTTGCATGCCCATTAGCAGCTTGGGATTAAAATTACCTACGATCTGTTTGCTGTTGAATGCTTTGTTACCAACGAACTGCAACGTGCCGTCATTGTCTAATAATGGCCATCCATAGTAGGGAGAACTTTTGTCGGTAACAGTGGCTACCTGGTTATCCCACAGATCTCCTATTTTGCCGCTGCTGATCACCGGATTGCCCTTTGCATCTGTCATGCCGGGTATTGCCTGCCCCTTGGCGTATGTCCAGGAGCCGCTGTTGCCATCCTCCCAAAATTTAAAATAAGGAACGCCATCAGCCAATGAAATAATATATGCGTTGTTTTTGCTGTAGTTCACACTCAAATCCCACTGCCAGTCTTTACTGGAGATGATAGTTCCTCCGACGGACAGTTCAATACCTTTACTTCTCACCAAGCCTGCGTTAATTTGTCTTGTTGAATAGCCTGACGATATTGGCGTATTTATACCCAACACCTGGTTTTTATTGTCTGACTGGTATACCGTACCTTCAAATCTTAACCTGTTATTGAAGAGCCCGAGATCAAGCCCAAGTTCTGTAGATTGCGCCTGTTCAGGTTTTAAAGTCGGGTTCTTGAGATTCGCGGAAGTAGCCATAGTAGTTATGCCACCATAGTTGCTTTGTGAAATTACCCCCAGTAAGTTGTAAGGTCCTGTACTTTTACCCACATTTGCCCAGCCTCCCCTGATCTTAAACAGGTTTACATTGCTCCCCATATGGAATAAGTTATTTAATAACAGGCTCAATGATGCAGAAGGATAGAAGTAGGAATTATCACTTTGAGGCAAAGTGCTTGACCAGTCATTTCTGCCGGTCAGATCTAAATAAGCCAGGTTTTTATATCCCAGCGAAGCTGTGGCATAAGCGCTGTAAATGGCATATTTGGAATAATAGCTGGAGTATGCCAAAGCCGTTGGGGCAATATTGGAAAGCGTGAAAAACTCAGGAGTGATGATACCTGAGCCGTTCTTTGACGCATTGATCATGCTTGAGCTATAAGAATACAGGATATTACCTCCTGCAGATGCGGTCAGATCAAAACCACCGAACTTATTCTTATAAGTCATTAACATATCTGTATTGCTCTCTGTTGAATACAATTTTTGAATACCGTAAGCGCCGTTTTTATCTGCGTCAAAGCTTTTAGAGATTTTAGATTCGCGTTGTTCATTCAGCAAGTCTTGTGAATACCGTAGGAAAGCGCTGAAATGAGGAGAGAACTCGTAGTCTAATTTTATGTTCCCGAATATCCTGTTGCGCAAAAAGCTGTTCTTTACCTGGTTGAGAACAAAATAGGGGTTATTATCAATACCTGCATCAGAAGGATCTGACCCCGGAGGAACCGGCTTTTTTTGCTGAACGCCGGGCACTGTCCAATAATCTTTCAATTGCAGGATATCAATAGCGGGAGAGAGGTATAGAACATCAACCAACGGATTTGCATTAACATTCCCTGCAATTACATTATCTGAACCGCTACGGGTATAGTTAATAGCTGTACTTATTTTAAATGCATTGGTTATTTTATGTTCCATATTCAATCCAAGATTGTTACGGTTTAATCCTGAATTGGGAAGGATACCCCTGTTTGCTGTATTGGTATAAGAAAAACGGTAATTATCCTTATCAGTGGAATTTTCTATAGATACGCTATTTTGAGAAGTGATGCCTGTTTGTACAAAATTTTTAAAATTATTGGGGTGTCTCACCATATCGGTCGCAACATAATTTCCGTTTTCATCAAGCGGGCTGTTCCATTGAATAGCTTTAATGCCATGATTCAGCGGAATACCAAACCTGTATGTATCTGTTTCCCCGATATCCACTAAAGGATCATTACCGGGATAAGCTTCAGTGTATGGACGAGACCCGGAAGAGAAGTCAGTGTTTACCGGTAAATATTTATATGGCATATCAAATTCAGTATTGGAATTGATGGTAATTCCGAGCCCTTTTGATTTTTTACCAGATTTAGTAGTAATCAGTACTACACCATTACCAGCGCGTGAACCATATAATGCCGCAGCGCTTGGCCCTTTAAGGATGGACACACTTTCGATATCATTAGGGTTTAAATCGGAGATGGCATTTCCGTAGTCTACATCATTTCCGTTGCCTATGCTTGTAATGTTGTTCATTGTATTTTGTACAGGCACACCATCTATAACAAACAATGGCTGGTTGTCGTTGTTTAATGAGCGTATACCCCTGATAACCATGCTTACTGAAGATGTAGCGGCACTTCCTGTTGAGCTGATGGTTACGCCGGCTACTTTCCCTGCCATGGAATTAAGCACGTTGGTCTGGCTTACCCTGTTCATATCTTCTCCTTTGATCTGCCCAACGGAATAGCCCAGCGATTTCTTATCCCGGGTAATACCGAGCGCCGTTACTACCACGCCTTCCAGTTCTTTGCTTTCCGATTGCAGCTCGATGGACAGATCTGATCTTCCTTTTAAGGCAACTTCCAGTGTAACGTACCCTATGGAAGAAAATACCAGCGTTGCATTTAGACTTTTTACCTGCAGGGAAAAGTTGCCTTCAGCGTCGGTAAATGTGCTGTTGGTGGTACCTTTTTCCGAAACGGTTACACCCTGCAATGCGGTTCCTGATGAAACTACCTTGCCTTTCACTGTTTGTGCAACAGTAGATTGGTCGGGACGGAAAGAAGGTAATACCGTGTTGCCTCCCTTCGCCATAACATTACCGATCCTGATTACATACACGGAATTTACTTTTTCAAAAGTGAGACCGGCAGTTTCCAGGACATTTTTTAAAACCTTGTCCGGGTAGTTTTTGTCGGACGAACTTAAATCCTGGTACCAAACTTTTACTGTTCTCAGGTCTTTACTTTGGAAGCTGTAATAAACGTCCGCATAGTAATTTCTGAATTCTTTCATAAAATCTTCAAGGGTGGAAGATTTTTTTTCTTCGTTGCCTCTAAGATCATCCCGATCTGAAAGAACCTGCTGAAGATTGGTTTGTTGCGCTGCCGCTGCATAGTTCATCAGTAACAGAGCTGCAAAAAAAACTAATCTTGCTGACTGTAGGATGCTTATCTTAATTTTAAGCATAGCAGTTGTTGTTTAATTGATTATTGAATAAAAACTTGCGAGAAAAATGATTGATATATATTGTATGTTGTTGTTGCTGCTTGCTTTATAGTAAGAGAAAACAGATGCTCCATAGACTTTTCCTGGTTCTGAATTGCTTTCTGCAATTCCTGAATAGGGAGAGGTTGATGAAAAATAAAATACTCGTGCAGGCAGTGCTGTTTGGTTAAGCGATAGTTAACGGTTTTTTGCTTCATTAACGAAGTCGCAGCATTCAAAACTTACTGATCAGTGCCTGATATCAGGAGAGGAAACAGTGTGTATATAGACCTGCAGGATTTTCAACCATTCAAAGAATGGAAACTCTTTTTGCATTTTTGTAGGAAAGGGGGAAAGTTTTATGTTGCAAGTTTCAGGTTACAGGTCAGCCTGTCTCCTTTGCGTTTGTCTTTTCATCTCTCACCTCTCACGCATTATTCATCATTGCCTTGTACCTGAAACTTGCAACCTGCGCTCTCGGTCCGTCAGCGTGTATAATTCGGCGCTTCTCTTGTTATTTCTATATCATGGGCATGGCTTTCTTTCATGCCTGCATTGGTGATTTTGATGAACTGCGCTTTTTTCAGTGCGGCTATATCCGGCGCTCCGCAATAGCCCATTCCGGAACGAAGCCCTCCTGTATATTGGTATACTATTTCACTAAGCGTGCCTTTGAAAGCAACCCTTCCTTCAATCCCTTCGGGAACATATTTTTTTATATCATCTTCCACATCCTGGAAGTAACGGTCGCCGCTACCCTGGCTCATGGCTCCCAAAGAGCCCATACCCCTGTATTGCTTGAACTTTCTTCCTTCATATATAATAGTTTCTCCGGGGCTTTCTTCAGTACCTGCAAAAATGCTTCCCATCATTACCGCGTCAGCACCTGCCGCCAGGGCTTTTACCATATCGCCGGTATATCTTATGCCGCCGTCTGCGATCAAAGGAATACCGGCTTTCTGCAATACTGAGGCCGCTTCCATGATAGCTGTTATCTGGGGAACACCTGCTCCCGCCACAATGCGTGTTGTACAAATGGAACCGGGGCCGATCCCTACTTTTACAGCATCAGCGCCTGCTTCGGCCAATGCTTTAGCTCCTGCAGCCGTGCCTATATTGCCCGCGATGACCTGCAGGTTTTTGAAATTCTTTTTTAATTTTTTTAAAGATTCAATTACTCCCTTTGTGTGTCCGTGCGCACTGTCAAGGCATACTACGTCCACCCCTATCTGCTGCAATGCAGCTGCTCTGTCCATAAGATCAGCAGTGATGCCCAGCGCTGCGCCTGTAAGCAGGCGTCCGAAGGCGTCTTTAATGGCATTGGGGTGGCTTTGCAACTGAAGTATATCGCGGTAAGTGATCAGCCCCACCAGGCATCCTTTTTTGTCAACTACCGGGAGCTTTTCAATTTTATATTGGCTGAGAATTTTTTTAGCTTTTTGCAGATCAGTTCCTTCGGGGGCAGTGATCAGGTTTTCCCGCGTCATTACATCACTTACTTTTTTTGACAAAACGGTCTCAAACCGCAGATCCCTGTTGGTAAGTATACCTACGAGCCTCCGGGTTTTGTCCACTATCGGGATCCCTCCGATCTTATTGTCGCGCATCAGCTTTACAGCGTCCCCGATAGTAGCTGTTTCGTCAAGCGTAACAGGATCAAGGATGAGACCGCTTTCACTGCGCTTTACTTTTCTTACCTGCTCTGCCTGCTTTTCTATGGTCATGTTTTTATGCAGGATGCCCAGCCCGCCTTCGCGTGCCAGTGCAATAGCAAGATTTGCTTCGGTTACGGTATCCATAGCCGCAGAAAGCATAGGGATATTGAGGGATATCTTTTTGGTGAGCCGCGTGGCTATGGAAACTTCGCGCGGAAGTACCTGGGAATATGCCGGTACCAGCAGTACATCGTCGAATGTTAAACCTTCACCAAAAAATTTTGAGGAGAGATTGACTTTAGGGGAGTTGATTATTGTTGCCATGTGCAAAGATAGGGCAGTGGATAAATAGCAACCAAATTTTACTCAGTTTAGTTTGTAATGTTTGCCGGGCAGGGCGGTGATGATACCTTCAAGCTCAAGATGGAGCATAGCTGCAGCTATTGTGCTGCTGCTCAGCCCGCAGTGGAGGTTGATCTCATCAATATGCACTGATGTCTGCCCGCTTAGCATTTCCGTGATCCTTTTTTCTTCGGGCGTAAGATCTATAAAGAGCTTTTTCTGATGAATATTTTTGGATGTGGCGGGATTTGACCAGTTCATGTATTCGAGTATATCTTTTCCCGATGTTGCAAGAGCAGCTTTATTGCTCCTGATAAGGTAATTACAGCCCGCACTTTTGGCATCCGTTACCTTGCCAGGCAGGGCAAAAACATCTTTATTGTAGTTATTGGCAAGCTCTGCCGTGATCATGCTGCCGCCTTTAATATCGGTTTCTATCACTACTACCGCATCGGCTATTCCTGCCACGATCCTGTTTCTTTTGGGAAAATTCTGCTTATCAGGGGCGGTGCCTGACCTCAGATCGGTAAGCAATCCCCCTGATTGGGTCATCGCCCTGGCAAGCGAAGTGTGGGCGGGCGGATATATACGGTCGAGGCCATGCGCTATCACCCCAATAGTTGGCAACCTGTTATCAAGTGAGGCTTTATGGGCAAGGGCATCTATACCGTAGGCGAGGCCACTCACTATCAACACCTTATAGGGAGCCAGTTCGCGGATGATATGTCCTGTTATTTCCCTGCCATAGCCTGTATGATTTCTGGTGCCGATAATGGCGAGGATCCGGGAGGTATTTATATCTGCATTTCCTTTATAATACAGCAGCGAAGGAGCATCATAGCAGTGCAGCAGCCTTTTAGGATAGCCGGGATGATTGCGGTAAAGCACCTGAATACCGTATTTTCTTGTAAAATCAAGCTCTTTTTCCGCTTTGCTGAAATCTTTAAAAGACCTGATGCTTTTTGATCTTACAGGGCCGATACCGGGAATTTTGTCCAGCACTCTCCTGCCGGCAGAGAATATCTCTTCAGCAGTTTCAAAATGCTGTAATAAGGAAGCGGCGTGCACATCCCCGATTTGCGGGACCATGGTTAGCGCAACCTGGTACAACATATCTCTATTCATACCATGTGGTGTTTTTATATGATTTTTTATAGAAAAAACCCCTTCGGGTAAACGAAGGGGGCTTCTAATCTTTTAACCGTTAACCATTAAACCTTATCCTATGAAAAGCCGAATGTATAATGATTTTTTGAATTTTGAAGTTAAGAGCAGAATTTTTTTATTTAACTGATTTAGTTGTTTTTGGAGAGTGACACTATGATTGAAAATATATATTAAAAGAGAAGGTCTTTATTTTAAATAAAGAGGGCTGGATGAAAATCCTGCCCCGTTTCTAAATCCAATATCCTATGAAAAACCAATAATTAGACCAGTTATTGGAATGAAACGTTGCATTATGCAAAAGTTTTTTTGAAAACAGATATTATCTTAAAAAATATATGAATTCTGCTTATCTGGAGAAAGTACCATGAAATGATAAATGTGAAACGACAAACAATAAATAAAAAAGGGCTGGATAGAAATCCTGCCCCGTTTTAAATCCAATATCCTATGAAAAACCGGATCTATAACGGTGCAGGTCTTCTTTATATTGTTATTATTCAAAAAAATTATTTCCAGGAAGCCCTGAAGCTCTGGTGATATTGGTCAAACGGAGTTTTGCCATAATGTCCTTCACCAAAATACTTTAGCACAAGCTCCATATCGGGAATTTTCAGGTAGCCTGGTATAGCCTGCGGGGCAGAGCCGTCTGCAGGAAGGATAATAGTGGTAGGAAAGGACAACTGACCGCCTGTGAGGTGTACGGCATACTCGTTTACCCGGTATGTGCTGCTATAATTAAACTGTTTACCCTGCCAGTTCAGCGTCTCCCTGGTTTCAGCGTCTAATTTTACAGGATAGAAATTATCTTCTATATATTTTATTACCATTGGATTGGAGTAGGTATTCCTGTCCATCACTTTGCACCAGCCGCACCAGGTGGTATACAGGTCTATCAAAACGGGCTTTTTTTCCGTTTGCAGTTGTTGTGCAGCTTCTTCGAGCGTTAGCCAGCGGAGTTTTTCATGGGCATTCTCGGATAGTGATGTTGAAGTACCGGCTACAACAGATGTAGTGTTTCCGGGCTCAGCAAGTGAACAGCATAAGATAATGCCCAGCAATGATAAAATAGCGGATATTTGCATCTTACTATAATTATTATACAAATATAACTTACAATTGAGCAGGAAAATTGTGGTAGCCATTACAGGAGCCAGCGGCTCATTATATGCCAGACAACTGCTGGACAGGCTTTTTGCTATTCCTGAACAGTGGAATGCTCTTGGTATAGTTATTACAGACAATGCGCGGCAGGTATGGACAACGGAGTTGGGCGATACCGGCTATGACAAATATGTTGTTAATACGTATGACAAAAAAGATTTTAACGCTCCTTTTGCTTCAGGGTCCGGTCAATTCGATACCATGATCATTGTGCCCTGCTCCATGGGAACGCTCGGGAGAATTGCGGCCGGTATTTCTGATGATCTCATCTCCCGTGCAGCAGATGTTATTTTAAAGGAACGCCGGAAGCTGATCTGTGTAGTGAGAGAAACTCCATACAGTCTTATACACATTCGCAATATGGAGACCGTAACGCTGGCCGGAGGAGTAATATGTCCTGCCACGCCTTCTTTTTACAGCATGCCAACAACCATTGAAGCAGTTGCAGCCACGGTTACCGACCGTATATTAGACCTCTGTGGATTTGATATAAAAACGTACAGGTGGGGGAGGGAGGCATAAGTTGTAAGGCATTTATATCTTACACCTTATACCTATACCTCACCCTTCAAACAGCTTGTTCATCTCTCCTATCGCGTCTAAAATTTTATTCCGTCCCAGTTTTTTCACCGTACTTGTTGCATAGCTTGCCGGCAAAAATTCCCAGTATTTTTTCATTTCGTTCAAATAGAGCTTTATATTTTTACTGACTTCCTGCTGTGTGGCCTTATCCGCTTTTGTAAACACAATGCTGAAGGGTACGCCCCATTCGCCCAACAGGTTTGTAAAATCTATATCCGCTTTCTGGGGGCGGTGCCTGCTATCCACCAGCACAAAGACATTCATAAGATTGGGGCGCCTGCGAAGATAATCCTCCGTCATCTGCTGCCATTGCTTTCGCTGCTGCTGCGATACTTTTGCAAAACCATACCCGGGGAGATCTACAATATACCACTGTCCGGTATTCCTGTCTGCAGAAGTGCTTTCTATAGAAAAATGATTGATCATCTGGGTTTTACCGGGGGAAGCCGATGTTTTGGCCAGCTTATGATTATTGCAAAGCATATTGATCAGCGAGGATTTCCCCACATTACTTCGCCCGATAAATGCGTATTCAGGCCGGTCAGGCGGAGGACATTTCAGGTAACCGGGACTGCTGATAAGATATTTGGCAGAAGTGATCTCCATGGCTGCAAGATACGGCAGATGGTGGTGAATTGTGAACGAGACAAACGACAAATGTAAGACGTCAAACGCGAAAGGAAGAAGTTTCACTTTTCACCTTTCACGTCTCACCTCCCGCGATTCATTCACTATTGCCCATTCACTATTCACTTCCTCTATTTCCGCCTTCGTATCCGGATAGTAGAGTTTTGCGTGAGGCTGCTGGATAAAAATATCTCATAACGGTTTACACCGTCTGTTATCACCATCAGCGCGGTATTGGGAGGAATGGTGCCCAGGTTTTCGGCAAACATGCTGATCTCATTGTATGGTTTCGTAGAGTCAAGTACCGCATATACTACAAGTCCTCTTTCTGTCAGCGACTGGTGAGTAGCTATCGGCTCTTTGTTGAAGAATACAGAAATGCTGTCTCCATCTACTATACCATTATCATAAAAGGTTAAACGGAGGGAATCTGAGTCTACCAGCAATTCCTGACCTACTACCTCTTTGCGCTTATTAAATTCAAGCTGGATCTTTTTAGCTTCCATTTCCTGCAGTGAAGGTTCTCTTACCTTCAGATCAACAGAATCCGGAGTGCGGCTTTCGAGAGGGTTGACAACCACATCGTCATCAGTCGGCCGCCATATTTTACGTATAGGAGAGAATTTGTCAATCAGGCTGTCTGTATTGAGCTGTTCGCCGTATACGAAATCAAAAGCAATATCGGGGCAGGTGTATTTATATTTACCCTGAGATGTGAACACACCCTTTATATTTGTGCTCACTCTTGATGCCGTAACGATGGCACGGAGATCCATTACACATTCCACTCCATTGGCTCCGGATGCGCGAAAATAAGTAATGGGCAGGTCTTTAATAAGGATTTCCCGGGTGCGCGGATTGTAAGTGCCTTTTACATAGAAACTCTGAAAGGTCTCTTTAAAATAGTAGCTGATAATACCTTTTATCTCGTTATTTTCCTGTTTAAGGTCAAGCTCAACCAGGTAGTTGTTATGAGAACCACCCAACAGTACATCCGCGCTGCCAAACCAGCTTCCCTTTATATTCTGGGCTTTGCCACTGAGCACGGATAAAACCACGATAAAAAATAGTGCTGCCGCCCTCATGTATCTTTTTGTTGAACAATTATTCATACATCATTGCTGCAATGTAACGCATGATCAGCAAAACTATTGTAAATAAGGTGTTTATATTTCAAAAGGGTACATTTCATACACCATATTTCCGTTTAATCTCTCTTTCTGCATCCCTTGCCTTAATAGTTTCACGCTTATCATGTACCTTTTTTCCTTTGCCCAAACCTATTTCAAGTTTCACCAATCCTTTTTCATTAATAAAAACACTTAGCGGTACAATGGTGAATCCCTTTTCTTTAATCCGAGTCTCCAGTTTTTTCAATTCCTTTTTATGGAGCAGGAGCTTTCTTTCCCGCAAAGGGTCATGATTATTGTAGGTGCCGTGACTATATTCCGAAATGTGGAAACTTTTGATCCACAACTCACCTTTATGAAAATAGCAATAGCTGTCGTTGAAGCTCGCTTTACCTGCTCTTATTGATTTTACTTCAGTGCCGGTCAATACCAATCCTGCGATATACTTATCGTCAATATTATATTCAAAATAGGCGGACCGGTTGCGTATGCTTGACATCTCTGTTGTGATAACACCCCGTTGATTGCAGGGGCGGAAGTAATTTTCAGGCTATGAATTAAAAAGGGTTATCAGTGTGGCCAGCTTATCTTTAAGTTCTTTGCGGTCTACTATAAAGTCAAGAAAGCCATGCTCCATTAAGAACTCGGAGCTTTGAAAACCCGGAGGCAGGTCCTTTTTAATTGTCTCTTTTATTACCCGGGGTCCGGCAAACCCGATCATAGCGCCCGGTTCGGCAATATTTACATCTCCCAGCATTGCAAATGAGGCTGTGGTACCCCCGTAAGTAGGATCTGTGCATAAAGAAATATAAGGAATGCGCTTGTCCGATAATTGAGATAATTTTCCGGAAGTTTTGGCCAACTGCATCAGCGAAAAAGCACTTTCCATCATTCTGGCCCCGCCACTTTTGCTGATGATAAGCAAGGGTATATTGTGGGCTATGGAATAATCCACTGCTTTAGCGATTTTCTCTCCCATCACACTCCCCAGTGAACCGCCGATGAAAAGAAAGTCCATACAGCATACTACCAGGGGGTGACCATGCACTTTTCCAACACCTACTGATAATGAATCATCCAGTCCTGTTTTATCGTATGCTTCGTCGAGCCGCTTGCTGTATGGTTTCAGATCTTTAAAATGGAGATAATCAACAGACCGCAGGTTGGTAAACAACTCTTTATATTCGTGATTATCAAAAAGAATATCAAAGTATTCCTGGCTTCCAATGCGATGATGATAATTGCATTTGGGACACACAAACAAATTCTCTTTCAATTCCAGCACTGTACAGGTATATTTGCAGCTTGGGCATTTTGTCCAAAGCCCGTCCGGAGTTTCCTTCTTTTCTGCGGTAGAGGTTAAAATCCCTTTTTTGATCCTTTTGAACCAGCGGCTTCTTGCTTCTTCACTGTTCCTGTCTTCCCCGGCAAGGTTTGCATCAAAATCTTCTTCGTGTTGCATCGTAGTGCTTATGTTGGATATCAAGATTAACGAATTTACTTAACAAAAACAAAAATACTGTGCATCACACCTGCGCTCCACACAGCCCTGTTTCTGATTGTCTGAAGATTACCTGATCTCTGATAAGATCCTTGTAACCCGAAACGGGCGCAAATATAGGCAAGAAATAATAATAGCTTAATGCGCCCTGTAACAGGGCATAAAACAAAAACCTCCACCAGGGGTGGAGGAATCTTTTTACTAGAGCCTACTAAGAATAGATGGCTTCTAAGGATTGGACTTTTAAGGGACTCTCATATACAATTTCGTTGTCCAAGGTTGTCAGGTGTTTCAGGTCAGGAATATCGGATTTTCAATCGGGGCGGTTCTTCAGGATAACTGGAAACTGGATGTCGGTTTCAACACAAGGATATTGGGTTGCTTTTCAGGATATTGGTTTAATGGATATCTATTTTATGGCTGATAACAAACAAAGTTGATTGATACTGGATTTTAATGCCCTTTTCAATGGATTTGGATTCAATCAATTTTAGGACGGTTCTCAGGATTTTTGGATGGTATGAGGCGTAACTTCCTCATCAATCAACTTCAATTCAAAGATACTCACTAGTTATCCACCATACAAGAGAGGTTTCCCCCAATTTTGCAGCTGATATTTTTACGTAAATCCAAAGTTATACACGTATTTTACTATAGTATTTTTACGAAATTCACATTGTCCGTGTAATGAAGACATTATCTCAAAATTATATTCATTCTACCTATATAGTTGTAAAATAATAAATAATATGATTATATATTTATTAATAAGTTGTTTTACTTAATGGTTACTGTTAAAGTTTAGCCAGGGATTGTATGATATCATATTTTGTAACTATATGAAGATATCCACTCTCATCCCTGCTTAGAATAGCGCCGTTTTCCCGGTTAATTAATTTACTGAGCCGTTCTACAGGGGTATCAAAAGCAACCATAGGGTATGGCGCATCCATTACTGATGCTACGGTTTGCGTTTTGATATCGGGGTTAACAAACACCTTATTAAAGAGCCCGGTTTCTGAAATTGCGCCTTTGATCTCTCCGTCTGTCACCACGGGGATATTCTCAATATCAAACTTCTTCATCAGCTCAAAAGCATCTGCCACTGTTTGCGCAGCATTTATAGTAACGAGCGGCTGATCTCCCCTGCCGCTGACAATATCTTTAAATGTCTTTACTTCCAGGAAACCACGTTCTATCATCCACTGGTCGTTGTATACTTTTGCTACGTACCGGCTGCCATGATCATGAAAAATACATACCACCAGGTCATCTTTTTTCAAATGATCTTTTAGCTGCATCAGCCCCTGCAGGCAGCTACCTGCGCTATATCCGCAAAAAAGGCCTTCTTCTCTAGCAAGCCGCCTTGCCATAATAGCGCCGTCTTTGTCGGTAACCTGCTCAAAGCGGTCAATAACAGACATGTCATAATTTTCCGGGACAAAATCTTCTCCAAACCCTTCCGAAACATAGGGATGAACTTCTGTCATATCAATCTCCCCTGTCCTGAAATATTTTGTAAGCAGGGACCCACAGGCATCTATTGCCCAGATCTGAATGGCAGGATTTTGTTGCTTCAGGAACATGGCAGTACCGGTAACCGTGCCGCCGGTACCGGCTGTACATACGAGGTGTGTAATTTTGCCATCGGTCTGCTTCCATATCTCCGGTCCGGTGGTTTCATAATGGGCCTGCCTGTTCGCCAGGTTATCATATTGATTGCACCAAAAAGCGTTGGGTATCTCTTTAACCAGCTTTCTTGCAACAGAATAATAGCTTCTGGGGTCATCAGGCTCCACATTGGTAGGGCATACTATTACTTCCGCTCCTACCGCTTTCAGGATATCCATCTTTTCTTTGGATTGCTTATCGGTGGTGGTGAATATGCATTTGTATCCTTTCACGCAGGCCGCCAGCGCGAGCCCCATACCGGTATTCCCTGAAGTGCATTCGATGATCGTTCCACCGGGTCTGAGCTTACCTTCTTTTTCCGCCACCTCGATCATTTTAACAGCCATCCTGTCTTTGATGGAATTGCCGGGATTAAAATAATCCACTTTGGCAGCTACAGTGCAGGGCAATGCCCTGGTGATCCTGTTCAGCCTGATGAGAGGAGTATTGCCGATCGTTTCCAGAATATTATTCCTGATCTCCATGCCTTATTATTGCTTTCGGTAAAGATACATATTCACAGTGGCATACGGCAATCAGGAAGTTGTAGCGCATGCGGTTACGAAGCATGCGGTTAGACGGAAAAATCTAATATTCAGTTCTTTTTATTAAATTTGATACATGAATACAATGCGAATTGACATATTGAATCCAAAAGCTGAAAAGCTCTTAAAAGACTTAGCAGACCTGAATCTTATTGCAATTCAAGACACTTCTAAAAATGGCTTTGCAAGCGTTTTGAAAAAACTACGTTCAAAAGCTAAATCAGCACCAACGTTTGACGAAATAACCAGCGAAGTAGAGTTGGTAAGAAGCAAACGTTATGCAAAATAAAGTTAGTAGAATCATCATTGACACTAATCTTTGGATTAGCTTTTTAATCACCAAGGACTTTACTAAACTTGATGAAATTATTTTTTCAAGACAGGCTGTTTTAGTTTTTAGCCAAGAACTTCTTGATGAATTCTTAGAGGTTGCAAGGCGTCCAAAATTCAGAAGGTTCTTTTCGTCTTCTGACATTGAAGAAATACTTGAAACTATAGACGAGTATGCAGACTTTGTAAACGTTCAAACCCAAGTTGAAGTTTGCAGAGACCCCAAAGACAATTTTTTACTTTCGTTATCTGTTGACGGAAATGCAGACATTTTGTTGACAGGCGACAAAGACCTGTTAGACCTGGCCAAATTCGGCGAAACAACGATCATTACAATTTCAGACTTCCTGCAAGACGAATAGCACGAACACACAACATTGGATGCTTTTCATTTTTTCCGGTATCTTGCGCCATCTTAATCCGCCGGACACCATGGACAATAATCGCTTCGACATAATTATCATAGGCGCAGGCTGCGTGGGGCTCGCCACAGCTTATAAGATCAACAGCAGGTATCCGCATTTAAAAATAGGAGTGCTTGAAAAAGAGGATCATGTTTCAGCACATCAGACCGGCAGGAATTCAGGCGTTATCCACTCCGGCATTTATTACAAGCCGGGATCATACAAGGCTAAAAATTGTGTGGAAGGCAGGCGTGAGCTGGTAGCTTTTGCGAAGGAGCATCATATAAAACATGATATATGCGGCAAGGTCATAGTGGCTTCAAAAGAAGATGAACTGGCGCACATGAACAAGGTGTTCCAGAACGGGCTGGCAAACGGAGTGGAAGATATACGGCTGATATCGGCTCAGGAAATAAAAGACATGGAACCCTTCTGTGAAGGGATTGCAGGAATATGGGTGGGGTGTACCGGGATAATAGATTATGTGGGATTTACAGAAAAGCTGGCTGCGCTTCTTGAAAATAAGTTCCCGGGAAGCAAAGTTTTTTTACAAACAGAAGCCAGGCAGTTTGTAAAAGAAGGAGAAACAACCACTATAAAAACCAACCGAGGGGATTTTATTACAAAATACCTCATTGCCTGTGCAGGATTACAAAGCGACAGGGTAGCCATTAAGGAGGGAACAGGCACCGACAGCGCTATCGTCGGTTTTCGCGGTGATTATTATGACCTCAGCGAAAAAGGAATGTCAAAGGTAAGGAACCTTATTTATCCTGTTCCCAATCCGCAATTCCCCTTTCTCGGGGTGCATTTCACCAGGATGATACATGGCGGCGTGGAATGTGGTCCCAACGCAGTATTTGTATTTAAACGCGAAGGCTATCATAAAACAGATTTCAATTTTAAAGATACCGCTGAAGCTTTCGGGTATAAAGGCACCTGGAAGTTTTTTGCAAAGCACTGGCGCTTCGGGCTGGATGAATACCGAGGTGCATTTTCCAAAGCATATTTCCTGAAACGGCTGCAAAAGCTCATTCCCTCGCTGCAGTCAGACGATATTGTACCGGGTCGTGCAGGCGTCCGTGCCATGGCGCTCTCACGCGAAGGCAGCATGATTGATGATTTTAAAATAGAAGCCCGGGGCAATGCTATTCATGTGCTCAACGCCCCGTCCCCTGCCGCTACGGCAGCGCTGGCTATTGGTAATGCTATAGAAGATATGGCAACCAGGCAGTTTGGGCTGGGATAATATACCTATAGCTATGTCAACAATAATTTGTCGTATTTCTTTGTGAGAAGTGAGATGATAAATGTGAGCAACTCACATTTATCGTCTGTCGTTTCACGTTTGACATAACACTACAGCTTAATAAATATCTTCTTCCTGTAGAGTATATACGCAGGTATGAAATTCACAGCTACAAAGAACAGGGCATATAACCAACTTGCCAGCTCAGCGCGCATCCCGGCATGTATCAACCCGTTTACCACCAGATCGTTGAGCGGCATGCCTCCAAACTTAAGTCTGTAAAAGATCAGCGCCAGCACATCGGCAAGGAAATAGGTAGTGATGGCATTAGCCCCGAAAATTACTCCCGGCATAGTCCATCTTTTGTATCCTTTGATGTCTATCCTGAAATACAATGCACCCAGTAATAATGCCCCAAATCCTGAAGTCACCAATACAAAAGAGCTCGTCCAGAGGTTTTCGTTTACCGGAAAAGTCAGTCCCCAGAAATAGCCGGCTATAGCAGAGCACATACCTGCTATCATCAGATAGTTTGATTTTTCAGCAGGCGGAAGATCGCTGATCAGCAGCTTTCCTGCCAGCATACCTGTAATACCGCTCACCGTAGAAGGAATGATACTGAGAATGCTCTCCGGATCCCAGGTACCCTGCCACATCTTGCCGGGCAGGAATTTTGAATCTACCCAGGCAACGATATTCATTCCAGGCTCAAGCATGACTTTCCCGGCGCCCGGGGTAGGCACCAGGGTGAGCAGCAGCCAGTACCCGGTCAGTAGTATCGCAGCTATCCATGCCTGTTGTTTCCAGTTGGTATTGAGGAAAATAACAGCGCAAAAAAGAAATACAAACGCTATCCTGTGCAGTGTGCCGGTCCATCTTATATCACTGAAATTGAAGTCCGGCATAAGATTAAGGAACATACCCACTGCAAAGATCTTCAGCGAACGGAATATGATCTTGCGGTACATGCTGCCTTTAGGGCTGCCGTCTTTGAGACGCCTGGTATACGCCAGGGTGATAGATACGCCTATCACGAACAGGAATATCGGCGCAATATTGTCGGTAAAAGACAAAGCGTTCCATCTGGAATGCCTGAGGGTAAAAAAAACATATTCCTCTGATCCGGGATAGTTGACCATGATCATGGCGGCCATGGTAAAGCCACGCAGGGCATCTAAAGAAACCAGGCGGTTGGGTTGCTGCAGCATATAATTTATAGCATTGAATAATGAAATATTCTTCCTCACCATTCCTATACCTTCTACTGAGAGAACGCAGCAACGCCCCTGATACTGTATTACCGCGGCATTTGTATAAGCAGATCGTATCAGCAAAAAAGCCGCGGTATTTCCGCGGCTCTTATAAATTTTACCTGTTGATACAGATTAGTAAGGGAATGTGAGCGTGAATGTATTTCCATTAGGCCCCGTATACACCAGCTTATAATAATAGTTTCCTTCAGGACAGCTAACAGGATTACCATTCTTGTCCAGTCCAAAAGTAACAGTAGCCGACAAACCGCTCACAGTATGCGTAACCACTCCGCCTGTTAAGCGAAAATCACAATCCTGGCGGATAGTCAGCGGCTGGCTGATAACCGTGGTAAATGCTGCTCCAAAGCGATTGGTACCCCATTCAGCAATACCTTCTGTGTTTCCTTCCGCATGATTGCCGGAAGTAGCAATGACTATACCGCCATCATAGGTAAATACACGTTTCTTTGCCACTTTCCATTTACGCTGTGTGCCATTGTCAAAAGTAACAGAAAGGTCTTCGGCAGCAATAGTGTGTGTAATAGTCTGTTGGCTTGAAAGGTTCCTTAATAAACCTCCGTTTACATTGGTATACGTTTGCGTGCCATTGATGGTCACACTTTTATTATCAGAGAGCCTTGTGATTTTTACATTTTGAAAATTAATGCTCACAGATGCATCGGCGTCCTTCCACTTGGTACCCTTAGCTAAGGAAATAACAACGTTTCCCTCTCTCTTTCTTCCACCGCAGTCACCTCCATTGAAGGTAATGGTAGCAGTTTGAGGATCTGACTGTATATTCCAGGAAATAGTGGCGCCGCAGATAGTTGTATCTGCGCCCATTTCTCTTGCGCTGATGGCGGAATAAAATTCAAGAACAGCATCAGCGTCATTGGAGATAGCGTCTATTTCCGAAGAGAACAGGGACTGATCATCAGAATGTGTGGAAATTTCCTTGTCGTCTCCAGTATTAGTTGTTGTATCTTTTTTACAGGCTACAAAGCCTGTGAACAGCCCCAGCGCTAATACGTAGAGCAAAAATTTTTTCTGTTTCATACATTGAGGATTAATTATAAATGTTCAGGCATAGACCTTCTCTTGTATTACAAGGTTTAAACCTCTCTTAACATTTTTACAAAAGTCATTTTACCTGAATATAGTATCAGACATTAACGAGGTGGCGGTCTTTTTATTACCAGGCACCAGCTACATCATATAAGTTTTCAAAATATTTAACATGGGCAAAAACTGTCTAATACATTCCTTACCAATAACAAATACATTATTATATAAGAGAAGGACAAGGCATTCACGGAAAGATGTAAAAAAATAATAACTTATAGGTTACTTTTGTAGCATTATTGTATAAAGAAAGAATATCTACCCTGCCCCTGCACGTTTGCTTTGCTGATTTTTCGGTTCGGCCGACTTATAGTTAATTATTTTTATACATCAACTTCAAAAAGCAGAAAATGGTACAGAAAACCTATTTCAAAACCAAAGATTATTGCAAAGTAAAATTTGCTTTCAAACCGGAGAACGCCGAAACAGTAGAAATTTTAGGCTTGAATAGTGACTGGCAAAATGCCGTTGTTATGAGCAGGAAGAAAGACGGCACCTTCAGCGCGGACGTAAATCTGCCTAAGGATTCCAAGCATGAATTTAAATACCTGGTCAATGAAACGATCTGGCTGAATGAGCCTGATGCAGATGCCGAAGCGCCTAATCAATACGGCGGTACCAACAGCGTTATTACATTATAATAAGTATTCCCGGACCTGTAATACAGGGTTCAATATGGAGCCTGCTCAATGACTATAGCTACGAATTCCAGCATCCCGCGTTGCGCGGGATGATTTCCGGATACAGCAAAGCCACGGATGCACGAATGGATTTTAATGTATTTATTTGTGTATGCTGTACAACAAGCCATTCCTGTTATAACTTTTTTAAGAGATAGCCACGAAGCCACGAATTCCTGCGTTCCGCGGGACGCTGGAATTCGTGGCTATTTCTTCTTTTGTTGTACAGCATGTACAAATAAGGCTTTGACTGGGCATTTGTGGCATAGAAAAAACATTGCTATGTTGATCGTGAAACGTCAGAAATCAAAGATGAAGGTCTCACTTTTCACGTCTCAGGATTGTTACGGCAAAATAGTGATCAATAACTTATTTGCCGGAAGGCAGGAATAAATTAACAGCAGGGTGCATGGTGTACAGCCTGTAGTCTTTTCCGTTATATACTATTATCCCGCTCGACCTGTCATGCTTCATAATGGGGTTGTGCTCATATTTTTTCCAGTGAACAAGATCCTCACTTACCGCTACATTGGTGGTCCATTCCTTCCACTCTTTGGTATCGGAAGCATGATAATATCCATAGTACAGTCCTTTGTATTTAATCACCTGGTCCATAGCTACTGCATACCTGTCGTAGCCGGCAGGTCCCATCGCCAGCACAGGATCATCCTGCACATTGGTCCACGTTTTTGCATCCGGTGATGTAGCCAGCCAGACACCGAGGTCTCCTCTTTCATAAAAAAGATACCAGGTATTATTTTCATGCCACACTGCCGGTGTTCCAAAAGATCCTTTGTCTATTGGCGCTCCGTTCGTTTTCCTGATATTAAGGTTACCTGCTTCCTTCCATTGAATACCATCCGCTGATGTCAGCATGTGCGCTATATCATTACGGCCTTCGGCAAACATATAGTAGGTGTCGTTCACTTTTATTACGCACATATCTTCCACCCACCCGGAATCATATATGGGTTTGTCGCTGTCACGCTTCCAGGTGATACCATCTTCTGATACAGCATACCCGAGATGCCTTTCCGATTCCTCATTATTATAACCGGTATACCACATACGGTATACATCATTTTCGAATAATATATAGCCCCGCTCCCTTATCTTACGATCCCAGGTAGAGGTGTCGGTGCCTGCAAAGACAGGATTATGCTCATACGGTGTAAAGTGTACCAATACTTCAGGAAAAGGTGCATTGCCGGATTTATTTTCATGTGTGGCAGTTTCCTGGCAGCCGATAAGAACTAAAATAAAGATCAGAAATGTAAGCGCTTTGTTCATAACCGGGATTGTATTCTTCATGTAACGAAAAATATATGAATATACCCAATATACCCGATGTACAGCTTTCCTGCTGTATATACCAGCGCTTATCATAAGATAAATAATTTAGAGAAGATGCATGGCAATATATGGATAAACATCATTCGGTTGCAGGTAAGCGTTATATATACAAAAGTAATCCTGTGAAAAAGGTTATAAGTATTATTACTTTCTCTGCCTGTGCATACATTGGTCTTTCGCAACCTATGGTCGCTGATACTTCAGGCGGACTGATCGAGCAGAAAGAAAATATCATTACTTCAGGCACTATTATAAAGATCGAAAATCTCGGTACAAAGATCAATTCTGTGTTACCTGAATTACGCCCTACTGTGTCTGCAGATGGCAACCACCTGTACTTTATATGCCAGAACCATCCGGCAAACACAAAATACCGTTCTGTGCCCAACTCGCAGGATATCTGGTATTCGGAAAGGGACAGCATGGGAAAATGGAGCGACGCCATTCATATGGAATACCCGCTGAATACCACACATTATAATGCTGTATACTGGATATCCCCCGACAATAACCGGCTGCTGCTGCGCGGTGCGTTTAATGAAGGCGCTTTCATCAGCAAAGGAGTAAGCATGACTTATAAAGATAAGGATGGAGAATGGACGCCTCCCAATGCTTTATTTATCAAAAACTATGAAAAGTATGATCATGGCCGGCAATCAGGCGCTTCTATGACGCATGACGGTGAAACTTTATTGCTGTATATGACCCCGGAACGCAATGGCATAAACAATGACCTGTATGTAAGCTTTTTAACTCCTGAAGGCTGGTGGACAGAGCCTAAAAGCCTCGGCAAAAAAATAAATCTCCCCGACTATGATGAAATGACGCCTTATATGGCCGCCGACGGGGTAACGCTTTATTTCAGCAGCAACCGCCCCGGTGGATTAGGAGATAATGATATATGGATGACCAGGCGCCTCGACAAAACCTGGCAGAAATGGAGCGACCCTGTAAATCTCGGCAGCCCTATCAATACGCCCGACTGGGATGCATTCTTTACGCTCGATGCAGGTGGTGAATATGCTTACCTCACTACCAATCTCAATACGTATGGAGAGAGTGATATTGTTCGCGTAAGGCTGATGGAAGAGAAAAAGCCGGATCCGGTGGTGCTGGTCAGTGGCAATATATATAATGCAAAAACCAAAGCGCCGCTCAGCGCATCACTGATATATGAAACGCTGCCCGACGGAAAAGAAGCCGGCAATGGCGTATCTGCGCCCGCTGACGGATCTTTCAAGATCGTGCTGCCTTATGATCAGAACTACCTGATAAGGGCAACCGCGGATAAGTTTTTTGCACAATCCGAGAACCTGAACCTGGACTCCCTTGTAAAGGCAGGATATAAAGAGATCCATAAAGACCTTTACCTCGTTCCTATAGAAATAGGGCAGACCGTCAGGTTAAACAATGTTTTTTTTGATTTTGATAAATGGGATCTGCGCCCGGAATCTTTTGTAGAGCTGGACAGGGTGGTAACCTTATTAAAAGAAAACCCCGCTATAGAAATAGAAATGAGCGCCCATACCGACAGCAAAGGATCTGATGATTATAATTTCAGGCTGAGTGACAACAGGGCCAAATCCGTAAAAGACTATATCATATCAAAAGGTATTCCTGAAAGCCGTATTGCTTCCAAAGGATATGGCGAAACCAAGCCTGTAGCCACTAACGATACCGATGAAGGAAGACAGTTAAACCGAAGAGTGGAGTTCACTATCCTGAAAAATTAATTTTGTCAGGGTATTATATTTTAGTCTGAAGGGTCTGCCCGGTAGGGACGGACCCTTCAGATTTCCCCCCTAAAGTTTTAATTAACCGAAAAAAAATATTTATAATGCTTCATTTAAATCTGCTACCTTTGTCAAACATCAGATGATATGATCTTTTAATAATTATGGAAACGATCCAAAGAAAATCACTGGTACAGGAAGTTTATGGCATACTCCGGGATAAGATCCAGGCCGGCGTATACGGCCCTGGTCAAAAGCTGCCTACAGAACCTGCATTAATGCAGCAATTCGGCGTGGGCAGATCCACCATACGTGAAGCGGTAAAGCTGCTGGTCAATTCGGGATATGTAAGCGTTCAGCAGGGCATTGGCACATCTGTTATAAGCACCTCCGGCAATGAGGCGCTGGATACCACCATAGAAAAAGCCAATTTTACCGACCTGCTGGAAGTAAGGCAGCTCCTTGAAGTGAGAATAGCTGAGAAAGCCGCGCTTCACCGGACCAATAAGGATATTGCCCGGATAAATCAACAACTGAAAGAACGCCTTGCATATGCTCAGTCCGGGCAGATAAAAAAATGCATTGAAGCCGATATAGCCTTTCACGTGGCTATAGCAGACAGTTGCGGCAATACATTCCTGGCAGAACTTTATAAGGTTACTTCAGAGCATATCAGCAAGTTCTTTATGAAGCAATATAAAGATACCACTGCCTTCATTAAAACGCAGTTGCTGCATCAGGATCTGCTGCAACAGATAAAAGACCGGAACGCCCGGAATGCGCTGAAGGTTGTTAATAAGATCATTGGCAACATATAATTTTTTAAACCTGTATAACATCAGATGACCTGATGAACTATTATTTATGAAAAATTCTGTTTCTCCCGCTATAGCAGCCAATACGAGGCAAACAGTATACGCTATCTTAATTGCCATCAGCTTTTCCCATTTGCTAAATGACCTCATACAATCGGTCATTCCCTCCATATACCCGATGTTAAAGAGCAATTTCCACCTGAGCTTTGCGCAGGTAGGGCTCATTACCCTGGTATTCCAGCTTACCGCATCCATCCTGCAGCCCTTTGTAGGGCATTATACCGACAAAAAACCTCATCCTAAATCACTGGCCATAGGCATGGGATTTACTTTTATCGGGCTGCTCTGCATGTCATTTGCAAACAGCTTTCCCCTCATCCTCGCTTCAGTAAGCCTTATCGGTATGGGCTCATCTGTTTTTCACCCCGAGGCTTCCCGTGTAGCGCATCTGGCATCGGGCGGAAAAAAAGGATTAGCGCAATCTATCTTCCAGGTAGGAGGCAATACAGGCGCTGCGGCAGGCCCGCTTTTAGCTGCCCTTATTGTTGTTCCCTATGGGCAGTTATATATTAGCTGGTTTGCGTTATTTGCCATCCTGGCAATTATCATTCTTACTGCGGTGGGGCGGTGGTACCAGGCAAATATGGTATTGGCAGGTGAAGGTATTGCTGCACATTCCGCAACAACAAAAAGAAGGCATATCAGCAGGAACAAGATCATTGCTTCTATATTCATCCTGCTGGCGCTGATCTTTTCCAAGTACTTTTATATGGCTTCCATGACCAATTATTTTACTTTCTACCTGATCCATAAGTTTGGAGTAAGTGTGCAGCAATCACAATTATTCCTCTTTGCATTTCTTGCTGCCGTAGCTGCAGGCACTATCCTGGGCGGACCGTTAGGCGACAGGTACGGCAGGAAACTGATCATTTGGGTTTCCATTCTGGGTGCTGCACCGTTTTCGCTGCTTTTGCCCCATGTAAATTTATTTGCAACCGTGGTGCTGGCGATCTTGGTAGGGCTGATCATTTCTTCTGCATTTTCAGCCATTCTCGTATATGCTACGGAGCTTATCCCGGGCAAAGTAGGAATGATAGCCGGACTTTTCTTTGGCTTTGCATTTGGCATGGGCGGGATCGGATCGGCTGTGCTGGGATGGCTTGCCGACCGCACCGGCATTGAGTATGTATTTTCCATCTGCGCTTATTTGCCGCTGATCGGGATCATTACCGGTTTTCTTCCTAATATAGAAGGGAGAAGAAGTAAGGTGTAGGGTGCAATGGTATAAGGTAGTATGGTGGCTGTGAGCTGTGGCTACCGGCTCATAGCCCATAGCTCACACCTTATCCCTTATTCCTTCTCTTTAACAGAAGTATCAGGAAACAGTGCTGCCAGGAACATTAAAAGAGCGCCGGCGAGCATAATATACATTCCATATTTTCTTACCGGGCAGGTGCCCATTTCACAGCGGGCGTATAAAAGAAAATTTCTTACAGCCCAGGCTACTGCCAGCGCACAAAACACCAGGTTGGCTCTTTTGGCCCATATCCGTGGAATGACAAAAAGAACAGCGGCGATCACGCAAAAAATGATAGTCAGTTTTCCCGGTTTGCCCAGGTTGGTACCACCATTATCCATCCCCGTTGCAACCGTTTGTAATACGGGCACCTGCATCCAGGGAAGATAACAGGAAACAATTACTACCACGGCAAAAGCCAGCCCCATCCATTGAGAATATTTCATGAAGTCTGTGATTAATAGGTATTAATTAGCGCTATGTTAAATGTAAAACGGCAGGCCTGCCGGCCGGCGATAAATGTGAAATACTCACACTTGCCGTCTCCTTCTTACCAGGAAATATGACAAGTGATTGTTAACACAACACCGGCTAAACAGGTGCAAGTATACTATTTTTAACGGATGTGATCCGGGCATAATTCAGTTTCCCGCTGTGCATGCAAAAAATCCCTGCTATGCAGGGATTCCCGGCCCAAAAGCCGGCAGATTATTTTATGGAAAGCCCGGTTACGCGACAGCAACCGAAGGCGTCCATGATCTATCTGTAGATAACATGAATACCTCCTTTTTATTTGGTGAATTGTAGCTACCAAGTTACGGAAAATATCTGTTTAAAAGATCAGGTGCTACTCTTTTCCACGATCTCGTCCATCATAATGGCGCTATGGCTCTCATTATAGACGCAGGAGCCATCCCTGATCAATAATACCTGTGGGGATTCGTGTACCACGCGCATATCTTCCGCAATTGCCCGGGAAAGCCCGCGATCTGCAATAACATCGAGAAAATAGAAATCAATATCCGATCCCATATTACTTCTTTCAAGCCTCGACTTTACCACACTGCTTATGCTGCACCTCGGAGAGTGTTTATAGATCACCTGTGGCTTTTGGTAAGAGCGTTCAAGTATTTCAGACCATTGTACTTCTGAAGTAAGCTTTTTCCATTCCATGCTGCAAAATTATTTGAGTTTATCTTATCCGGCAAATCGGGTGCATTTCAAATTTTCGCACCATTTCTCCCCTCTCTGCTGCGCGGAGAGGGGATTGCAGGGTGAGGGAAATATGTGCCGAGAAAATTTGAAATGCGCCAGGCAAATCGTGATTATGGGGGCACATATTTAAAAAAAAATCAGGTATTTTTGCCCTCATGGAGTATACCATTCCCAATGATACCATATCTGAAGAAAAACTTTCCTTCGAACGTTTTCGCCAGGAAGTGATGGACGACTACCGGCTTGCCTGCGAAAGCCGGGAAGCCAGTTTGCTTGGAAGGAAAGAAGTACTTACAGGGAAAGCCAAGTTCGGCATTTTTGGCGATGGGAAGGAAGTGCCCCAAGTGGCGCTGTCCAAATTTTTCAAGCCCGGGGATTTTTACGCGGGATACTATCGGGATCAGACTATTGCATTTGCAACCGGGGTAGCTACTATAGAAGATTTTTTTTCACAGTTATATGCCAACCCCGACGAAGACGAAGAACCTCATAGCGCCGGCAGGCAAATGAATGCTCATTTCTCCTCGGCATTTATGGATAAGAATGGTGAATTTCTGGAGCTGGTTAAACTGAAAAATTTCACGAACGGCATTGCTCCTACCGCAGGCCAGATGCCAAGGGCTTTCGGATTGGCTTTTGCATCCAAAGTATTCCGGGAAGTACCATCGCTGCACCAGTTCAAAACCCTTTCCAATAATGGAAATGAGGTTTGCTTCTGCACCATAGGAGATGCCTCCACAGCCGAAGGACATTTTTGGGAAGCAATAAATGCAGCAGGGGCGCTGCAGGTACCGCTTGCTGTTTTTATATGGGACGACGGATATGGTATATCGGTGCCTTCTGATGAGCAGATTGTAAAAGGCTCAGTCTCCGAGGTGTTAAAAGGATTCCAGAAAAAAAACGGCGATACAGGGATAGACCTGTACAAAGTAAAATGCTGGGATTATGCAGGCATGTGTGAGATATTTGAGCATGGATTGCAAAAAGTAAGAGAAACACATACTCCTGCAGTCTTTCATGTAGAAGAAGTAACACAGCCCCAGGGACATTCCACCTCCGGCAGCCATGAAAGATATAAATCGCAGGAAAGGCTGGAATGGGAGAGAGAATGGGACTGCAATAAAAAAATGAGAGAATGGATACTTGCCAACGCGCTGGCCAATGAAGATGAATTGAATACAATAGAAATCAGAGCTAAAAATTTTGTAAGACAAAGCAAGGACCTGGCCTGGGAGAAATATATTATACCACTGAAAAAGATGGTAGACAAAAGCCTGGGACTTTTGCAGGCAGCGATTGACCAATATGGAGATGACAGCGGCAGAATCAGGGCAGCGGTAAAAAAACTGCAAAACAACAGGGAGCCGCTGAGAAAAGATATTTTCAAAGCACTGGCAACAGGAGTTAATTTCAGTATCTCAAAGGATGTGCAGGATTACTACAACGAGCTGTATAATGAGCAAAGCAACCTCTACCGTACCCATCTCTACAATGAAGGTACCAAAAGCCTTGCTCATGTGCAACCCTCGGATCCTGTATATGATGATAATGCTCCTTCTTTGAACGGGTACCAGATCTTAAATAAGTATTTTGACGAATTGTTTACACATAATCCTAAAGTACTGGCATTCGGGGAAGATCTCGGACTGATAGGAGACGTGAACCAGGGATTTGCCGGCCTGCAGCAAAAACATGGCAGCGACAGGATATTTGATACTGGTATACGTGAGCTGACCATTATGGGGCAGGGTATCGGTCTAGCCATGCGTGGACTCAGGCCCATAGCGGAGATACAATATGTGGATTATGTGCTGTACGGGCTGGAGCCGCTGAGCGATGATGTAGCCTGTCTCCACTATCGTACCAAAGGCAAGCAGGGTTGCCCGCTCATTGTGCGCACCCGGGGGCACAGGCTCGAAGGTATCTGGCACAGCGGATCGCCAATGGCTGTTATCATAAATGCATTGCGCGGTTTTCATGTATGTGTGCCACGTAATATGGTGCAGGCAGCAGGTATGTACAATACACTGCTTGAAGTAAACGACCCGGCGATAATGATAGAATGCCTGAACGCTTATCGTCTTAAAGAAAAATTGCCCGCCAACCTGATCGGCTACAGAGTGGCTTTAGGCATTCCTGAAATTATAAGACCGGGCGGGGACATTACCATTGTATCCTATGGCGCTACATTGCGCATAGCTTATGAAGCGGCGCTCATTCTGAAAGACCTGGGCATAGACTGTGAAGTAATTGACGTGCAGACGCTGTTGCCTTTCGACCTGCATCACAGCATAGTAGCATCTTTAAAAAAGACCAACCGCATTATTTTTGCTGACGAAGATATGCCCGGCGGCACTGCTGCATATATGCTCAATAAAGTGATGGAGGAACAGGGAGGCTACCGGTGGCTTGATGTTGCCCCAAGGACCATAACAGCACAGGCGCACCGCCCGGCTTACGGAACAGATGGCGACTATTTCAGCAAGCCGAATGTGGAAGACATTATTAAGGTCGCCAGAGAAATGATGAAGGAATAATGCAACGCTATTATTATATACCCGGACGATTCGCTTCGTCAGAGATTACCCCATATACACCTATCACTTAAGCTAAAAAAGATTACCGTGAGTAAGCCGGTTACCAAAGAAGACCTTCGCTTTATAGAATTCTGGAAAGAGCAGCGAGCCGGGTCAAAATTTAAATACTATCTCCTTTATACCGTAGCTTATGGCGCTATTGCCGGTTTGTTCACTTTCTTTATAGTGATCTTTCTTGGGGGTATCAGCATCATCCCGGTTGCCCAGGACAACCGGAGAGTAGCACTGATAGTTATACTGGGGTTAGTTGCAGGCTTCTTTATTACTGTTATCGGCCGATCAATAAATGAAAAAAGATATCAGAAAATATTAAGGAAGGTGCGAGGTAATTAGTGAATGGTGAATAGTGGATAGTGAAACGACAAAGGTCAGAGGTGAGATAGTGGTAAGTAGTAAGTGATAAGTGGTACAGGGCGCTGCAGGTAGTATCCTGCAACCTGTAACTTGCTTAGCTCATAGCTGACTGCTCATAGCTATGAGCTGACACCTCATTCAACATAATCATTGCATTCTATGTCAATACAACTTTTACAAACAGCAGAAAGGGTTTCGCAGAAAGATCATTCAGACAACTACGTATTTCAGCGATCATTGCTTGCCTATCTTGAAGCGGCAAAACGAATATCGGGAAGAGTGCTTGAAATAGGCACCGGCAGCGGTTATGGGGTAGAGATCATTGCGCCGCATACAGAGGAGTTCGTTACGATAGATAAATACCATGCCGATATTACGCATATTCCTGCTTTTAAAGAACATAATGTACAATTCATACAATTAAATATCCCGCCATTGAGCGGCATCGCATCCGGCGCCTACGATTATGTAATTACCTTCCAGGTAATAGAGCATATACCCAAAGATCATTTTTTCCTGGAAGAAATTGCCAGGGTGCTGAAGCCCGGGGGGCAGCTTATCGTAACAACGCCCAACAAAAAAATGTCACTGACGAGGAATCCCTGGCATGTGCGGGAGTATACCGTTGAAGAGCTGAGGCAATTATTATATAAGTATTTTGAAAAAGTAGAAGCATTGGGCGTTTTCGGCAATGAGAAGATCATGGACTATTATCACAAGAACAGGCAGTCCGTGGAGCGCATCACAAAGTTTGATATATTCGATCTGCAGCACAGGCTGCCACGGCAGTTGCTACAGATACCTTATGATATCCTCAACAGGATAAACAGGAAAAAGCTGCTTCAGCAAAACCAGCAACTGACTACAGGTATCACACATGAAGATTATTTTATCAGGCAGGCAGATGATCATTGCTTTGACCTGTTTTTTGTGGCGACAAAGCATTGAAAAAAAATAATAAAGCCGCTTCATTGTACAGGAAGCGGCTTTTAAATTCAATAGGGTTAAGGCTCGTACTTACCTACCGTCCATAGTATTTATTTACAGCTTCTACGCGGTTGTTTACGTGAAGCTTCTCATATATATGGTAAACATGCTTACGCACTGTCTCCTGCGCAATCCCAAGCTTTGTAGAAATTTCCTTGTACAATAGTCCCTTTGCCAGTAACTCAAGTATTTCGTGCTCCCTGTTGGACAATGCATCCAGCACCCCGGTTGACATGGTATTTTTTTCCCGGAATGCGGCCACTACTTTCCTGGCTATCTGGCTGCTCATAGGAGCGCCGCCCTCTGCAAGTTCTTTAATTGCTTCCAGCAATTTTGCAGGAGCCGTTTTTTTAAGGATATAGCCATTAGCCCCGGCAGCCAGCGCTTCGAATATTTTTTCATCCTCTTCATACACGGTACACATCATGAATAAAATATCCGGGAAGCGGGGCTTTAATTCCCTTACACAATCTATACCACTCATGCCCCCGAGGTTGATATCCATCAGCACCACATTCGGCTTTATTTTAGGTATCCCGATAATAGCACTTTCTGCACTGATAAAAGATCCGCAGAACTGGTAGCCATCGGCCATCATGATAATTTGCTCCAGTGCCTGGCGTATATCATTATTATCTTCTACTATGCAAACACAAATATTACCCATAATAATCCTATGCTGCAAAAATAGACCATATCATCAATATATATGCTACCCCAAAGCGGGTACTACACGAGCGGAATGCTCAGTATAATAAGCGTTCCCTCACCATTTATGATCTGGCAGGAACCGCCGATAATATTCAGGCGTTCTTTCATATTCCTTATACCATTGCTTAAAATGCGGGTATCATCCGGGTTGAAACCGATACCATTATCCTTGATAGAGATAGTAAAAAATTCTCCCATAGTAAATGTAATACTTACTTCTGCGGCCCCGGAATGTTTTACAATATTGTGCAAAGCCTCTTTTACTGAAAGCGTTATATTTCTTCGCGCTTTACCGCTAATGGTCTGTTCCGGTATCCTGTCGGGAACAGTAAGCTGAAGCCTGACAGGCAATGGCTCAAAAAATTCAACGACCTGGTGTCGCAGGTATGCAATAAGATTTGGAAGTGTATCATTCCTTGAATTCAGTGTCCAGATTATCTCATTCATCTTCTCCATCAGCACGTTAGAAGTAGCAGATATTTTTTCGAGCTCTTTGCTTTCCTGTGGAGTCATCTTCACCTTGGCTATTTCGCTCAATAGCCGTATCGAGGTTAACCCGGAGCCGATATCATCATGAATTTCCTGTGAAATGCGGTTTCGCTCATTGTCCCTCGCATCTATAATGGCACGATATTTATCAAGCTCCTTCCTGTCATTTTCAAGCTGCAGTTGTTCAAATGCCCTGATACGCTGAGCTTCAAGCATTCTTCTGCGGTAGCCGAGCGCCTGCAGGAAAATGATCATCTGGAAAACGACCCCGGCCATAAAAATAAGCACCGATAAGCCGCTATACCTTAAAAGCAATTCATCGTAATTTCCCCAGCGGTCTACATACAATGCTATACACGCCATAAAAATGGAAAGAAGAGAGCCTATCCCAAGATACCGGGCTTCTTTTTTCTTTTCTTTCAGGATCAATATCACCGCCACATAGGCTGAAAACAATAATGCACCAATTCTCATGACATCAAATGCAATATTCGCGGCATAATTGTAACGATTGGTATACGTAAGCGGCAAGTTCACGAGCAGGAAAAATATCTGCAGGTATATCAGTCCTTTCACCTGCCTGTAAAGCCGGGGCTTTTGGATTTTGAGCCTCAGAAAGTAAATAATGAACTGCAGGATCAGCATCAGCCCCATCAACTGCAGGGCCTGGTAGCGCAGGTCATACAGGGAAAAATACAATTCGCTGAAATAAAAAACATTCAAGAGACGAAGCCCAAAGTACAGCATGAAAACGAGTATCGCTGAAGCATAATAAAAATATTCCCATGTAGATTCGCGTACGAAGATCGCAAAAGTATACGCAAACATGCTGAACATAATGCCCAGTAAAAAAACAGTAATATAAATATATACACGGCTGGGATGCAGTATATGGTAAAAAGAAAAATCACTCAGTTCCGAAGGAACCAGTATCACCGGATCAAAAAGATACCAGTTGAAGAAGTTAACTTTTGCCTGGATATAAAACACTTTACTTTCACCTTTTCTTACAACAAAATATGCGCAGGGAACGGTATTAAAAAGTGCAGGTGAAAATATAGCAATGTGATTGTCCAGTAATTTTTTTTGATGGGTGAGCGTATCATATTCATACATTGAAAAATGCTGCGCCTTACCGGCATAAAAATAAAAAGTGTCCGTATAGCTACCGGTATTCGTAACCGCCATCCTGATAAAATAATTAGCGTCCAGTTGGGTCTGATCAAACGGTGACTTGCCAGAGGAAGGGCTGAATTGCGCATCTTCTACATCCCGGATGGAATACCTGCGGGAAGCGTCAATAAAATAAGTAAGCCTGGCTTCTACTGTATCATAGTCATGGATGCTTCCCACGTCAATGCTGCCTGATACCTGGGCTATGGCAGCAGTATAGTAACAGGCACATAAGGATAGTATCGTCAATTTTTTAAATAACAAAAACCTGCTTTATATAAAGACTTCATTCTACTGTAATATAAAAAAAAGATAGGTATTATCCTGCAGTAATATGCAGGTTCAGAGTGGGCAGTACAGTAAATATTTTTCTTTAAAAAATTCTTCTTCAAACATCTTATCGAGCTTCCAGGTATAAGGCCGCAACCCGCTTTCGGCGATCTCTGCCGTTAAATCGCCCCCTTTAAGGCAAACAAGACCATTTTTGAAAGACGCCATTTTCCGCTGATCTCTTAAAAGGGGTTTTCCCCAACGCCAGAGATCTTTTACCGGGGCAACGGCCCGGCTTACCACAAAGTCGAATTTCCTGTCTGTAATATCTTCTGCACGGCTATGCCGGGTAGTTACATTTTTAAGCTGCAGGGCTGCCGCCACTTCGTTTACTACTTTTAATTTTTTGCCTATGGAATCAACGAGGTGAAATTGTATTTCCGGATACATTATTGCAAGAGGGATCCCGGGAAAGCCTCCTCCTGTGCCAATATCAATAATATCAGGGTTGCCCGTAAAATTCATCACTGCGGCTATGGCAAGGGAATGGAGCACATGCCGCTCGTATAACTGATCAATATCTTTTCTGCTGACGACATTGATCTTTTCATTCCAGTGCCTGTACACATCATCCAGCAACAATAATTGCTGCAACTGTTTTTCAGAAAATTCAGAGAAGTACTTCGTAACTACTTCCAGTCCTTTTTGGGTTTCTTCCATAAAGCCGGGGCAAAAATGAGGTAATATAAAAACATAAAAATATCAAATGCCCAGTACCATTTGGCGAGATCCTGCTCGTTTAATTTTTTCATGGCATTATACCATATAACACCCTGGATAATGCTGCGCAATATAAAAATACCCGCAACTATTTCCCAGCTAAAGAAAACAGCCGATGCGATAAGCAACAGGAAAAACAGGAAGTGCGAAGCAGCATATAATCCTAATAAAAACTTATGCTTAGGCCTGTAGTATTTTGAAGTTGTAAAATGGCGCTGTTTCTGCTTCATCCACTCCCGCCAACTGGTTTTGGGCTCAGACAATGTAAATGCATCTTTATCAATAACTACTTCGGTATTCCGGGATGTAGCAGCTGCATTGATAAACAGGTCGTCATCTCCCCCGGGCAAATGATTATGTGCCGAAAAGCCTTTATTGCGGATAAATACCGCTTTTTTATAGGCCAGGTTCCTGCCTGTTCCCATATAGGGGATACCGGCAAGGGCATAAGAAAAATATTGCAGCGCAGTATGGAAAGTCTCGAACCGGATGATCTTATTGAGCAATCCCTTCCTTTTATAATACGCGCCGTATCCCAGCACAATTTCAGCGCCATGCTGAAATCTTGATATCATTTTCTGCATCCAGAATTCACTTGCAGGTACACAATCTGCATCTGTCAGCAGCACTATATCATATTTAGCCGATTTTATTCCCATTGACAATGGGAATTTCTTGCCGGTAATGAATTTGGCTTCCTGCTTCAGTTCCAGCATCTGCAACTGGGGAAAATCTTTTTGGAGTGCTTCTATAAGATATTTTGTCTCGTCAATCGAATTATCATTCACCAGGATCAATTCATGTTTGTCCACATATTCCTGCACGAGCACACCCGGAAGATTTTTAGCTAAATTTGCCGCCTCATCGCGGGCACATATCACTACCGATACCGGCTGCTGATGATATAAACCTTCAGGAGCCAGCCGGTAAAATGCCAGTCTCCTGAAAAAATAGAGGTAATAAACAACCTGGATTATAGTAACCAGGCAAAGAGCACCAAAAATAACCAAGCGCCAGTCCAGTTGTTCAATCATGGCGGCGAAGGTAAGAAATACAAGGATTTGTTATTATAGATTTATCGTAATGTGAAAATTTATTGAGCTATGGCTGTACTGCAATTCGGACTGGAACAAACTGATGCTTCTTCTAAAGCAAGGGCCGGAAAGATCAGGACCGATCACGGAGAGATCCTCACGCCTGTATTTATGCCGGTGGGCACTGCCGGGAGCGTAAAAGCTTTGACCCAGCAGCAACTCATGGAAGAAGTAAAAGCAAAAATCATATTGGGCAATACCTATCATCTCTATCTCCGCCCCGGAATGGAAGTGCTGGAAGGGGCAGGCGGACTGCACAAATTCATGCACTGGGACCGTCCGATCCTTACCGATAGTGGCGGCTACCAGGTATTTTCCCTCGCAGGCACCAGGAAGATAACAGAAGAAGGCGTAATGTTCCAAAGCCATATCGACGGGAGCAGGCATCTCTTTTCACCTGAAAAAGTAATGGATATCCAAAGAAGCATCGGCGCCGATATTATCATGGCATTCGATGAATGCCCGCCTTATCCCAGCGAGCACCGGTATGCAGAACAATCCATGCACCTCACTCACCGGTGGCTCGACCGGAGCGTTGAACGTATCAATACAACAAATGACAGGTATGGCTATACACAAAATCTTTTTCCTATAGTACAGGGGGGTACATATCCCGAGCTGAGAAGAAAGTCCTGTGAATATATCAGCTCAAAAAATGCTGCCGGCAACGCGATTGGCGGGTTGAGCGTAGGAGAGCCTGAAAACATGATGTATGAGCTCTGCGGTATTTGCTGCGAAAACTTACCTGCAACTAAGCCTCGCTACCTGATGGGGGTAGGTACGCCGTGGAATATACTGGAATGCATTGCGCTGGGAGTAGACATGTTCGACTGCGTAATGCCCACCCGCAATGGCCGGAACGCCATGCTGTTTACTTCCGAAGGCGTCATTAACATTGATAACAAAAAATGGGAGAAAGATTTTAGCCCTATAGACAGCGGAATAGATTGCGCCGTAAGCACTTACTACAGCAAAGCCTACCTGCGGCATCTTATTAAATCAAAGGAAATTCTCGGGCTGACCATTGCGAGCATACACAATCTCGCTTTTTATATGCACGTAGTAACAATGGCGAGAAAGCATATTATGGAAGGAGATTATGCTTCCTGGATGAAAAGCAGCATTGAGCAGTTCAGGCAAAGGCTGTGAGCTATGGGCTCACTGCTCACAGCTAATACCTTTTTCCTATCTTAGCTGATTCATCAAAATGATTGGTTGCTATGGCTGCACGTTCCGACCAGTTTACAAGTCCGGATTACCTCCTGCTTGACGAGCTGCTGACCGAAGAGCAGTGCCTGATCCGTGAATCAGTAAGAAGCTATGTAAAAAAGGAGATTTCTCCTATTATTGAGGATTATGCGCAGCGGGCCGCATTTCCACAGCAGATCGTGAAACAATTAGGGGAACTGGGATGCTTTGGACCCACTATTCCCCAGGAATATGGAGGAGGGGGAATGGATTATATCAGCTACGGGCTGATGATGCAGGAACTGGAAAGAGGGGACAGCGGTGTGCGCTCTACCGCCTCTGTGCAGGGCAGTCTTGTAATGTACCCGGTATATGAATATGGCAGCGAAGCCCAGCGCAGGAAATACCTGCCCAAATTAGCCAGCGGGGAATGGCTCGGCTGTTTTGGGCTTACAGAGCCTGATCATGGCTCCGATCCGGCCGGAATGCTCACCAATATAAAAGATGCGGGTGATCATGTGGTGCTGAATGGCGCTAAGATGTGGATCAGCAATGCACCTTTTGCCCGGATTGCCGTGGTATGGGCCAAAGATGAGCAGGACGATATCAGGGGCGTGATCGTTGAGCGTGGTATGGAAGGATTCACCACACCTGTTACACACGGCAAATGGAGCTTACGCGCTTCTGCTACCGGGGAACTGGTATTTGATAATGTGAAAGTATCCAAAGAAAACATCCTGCCTAATATCAGAGGGCTGAAAGGCCCGCTAAGTTGCCTTACCAAAGCCCGCTTTGGCATTGCCTGGGGCGTCATTGGCGCCGCTATGGATTGCTATGATACGGCATTGCGTTACGCCAAAGAGCGGATACAGTTTGATAAGCCGATCGGCGGTTTTCAACTGCAGCAGAAAAAACTTGCCGAAATGATCACAGAGATCACAAAAGCACAGTTGCTGAACTGGAGGGTTGGAGTGCTGATGAATGAAGGACGTGTTACTCCGCAACAGGTAAGTATGGCCAAACGCAACGGCTGCGAAGTGGCTGCAAACATTTGCCGCAATGCAAGACAAATACTGGGCGGTATGGGCATCACCGGCGAATTTTCTGTGATGCGCCACATGATGAACCTCGAAAGTGTAATTACCTATGAAGGCACTCACGATATACACCTGTTGATAACAGGAATGGACATTACAGGTATAAATGCATTTAAATAAAAGCGGCATGCGGATCTTCCTTCTGGGTTTTATGGGCACGGGCAAAACATACTGGGGTCAACTGTGGTCACAGCAGCAGCACCTCGATTTCTTTGACCTGGATGCCGCCATTGAAAAAGCAGGAGGGATGACCATTGCAAAGATGTTTGCAACTCATGGAGAGCAGTATTTCAGGGAACAGGAGAGATCGCTGCTCAGAACCTTTGGTGCCAAAGATAATTTCATTCTTTCCACAGGCGGAGGCACTCCGTGCTTTTTTGATAATATGGACTGGATGAATGAGAATGGAATTACAATTTATTTACAAACTGCCCCTAAAATATTAAAAGAAAGGCTAATAAAAGAAAAAGCGCATAGGCCGCTTATAAAGGATCTCGACGATACCGCGATCATGCAATTTATTGAGAACAATATAAATAAGAGAAATAAGTTTTATATGCAATCAACTGTAATACTGGATACAGAGGATGTTACAGCAGATACTTTTACCAAAATTATACGGGAATATGTCTAAACGGTTTATTCAATATGCTGCCATACTTGGAGCTTTAAGCGTTATTTTGGGCGCTTTTGGAGCCCACGCTCTCAAAAAATTAGTGGGAGCAGATCAAATTACCACTTTTGAAACGGGGGTACGCTACCAGTTTTACCATACTTTCGCCCTGCTCGCTATAGGCATCTTATACAGGAGAATGCCGGGAAAACTCATGGAGTGGGCCGGCATACTGTTTATTTCGGGGATAGTGTTATTCTGCGGTTCATTATACATTCTTACCCTGCTTGAAGCTACTGAAAATGTTGGGTTGAAAAGCATCGGAGCCATAACTCCGCTGGGAGGGTTATGTTTTATTGGCGGGTGGATATGCCTCTTCATACAGGCGCTAAAACCGTCAGCGCATATAAGCCGGAGAAAAAGCTCTCCGGAAGAATAGGTACACTATTTTGTTAAGTCAATTAAATTATGCCTGTTCGTTCTCGTGGGACGAGAGGTGAAACGCGAGATGTGAGACGTGAATGACGAGCTTTCACTATTCACGTCTCGCGTTTCACGTTTGACATAGCCACTATAACCCTGCTTCCAGCTCTACCAGCGTGCCTTCCGGGTTATTGACCAGGCGAAAAGCACCGTCAATAGATTTCATTCTTTTTTCCATATTATGAAGACCGTTGGAAAACGGCTTTACTCTTTCATGGTCGAATCCAATGCCATTATCCTTTATTGATATGCGTAAATGACCGTTCAGCTCCACCAGTATTTCCACTTTAGTGGCTTTTGCATGTTTTACAATATTATTTAAAGCCTCCTTAACGGTCAGGAAAATATTCCGGCGTTTTATTCCGCTCATTTCTATTACCGGTATGTTCTCCTTAGTCTTTACCTCACATTGTACTGCTGTGTTTTCAAAAAAATCCTGGGCATAGCTTCTGATATAGGCGATAAGGTTTGCTAGGGAATCATTTCCGGGGCTCATGCTCCAGATAATGGCATTCATTTTACTCAAAAGATCATTAGCGGAAGAGGATATCCTTTCAATTTCCGGTATATGTATATTCCGCATTCTTTGCTTGGCCAGCTCGCTCATGAGACGAATAGCGGTCATGCCTCCTCCAAGCTCATCATGCATGTCTGTGGAAATACGATTGCGTTCTTCCTGCTGCGCCTGGATAACGGCAAGCTGTTTTTCAAAGTCCTTTTTATTCTCTTCCATATTTCTTGCATCTTCAATCTTTATCCGCTCTATTAACTCAATTCTTCCTTTGTATGTCAGCCCAAAAAGAAAGCAGGCGAGTTCCGAAACCACCGCCAGATCATAATACAACAACGCTGCCCCCCAGGTGCTGCCCGGCGTATTGGCAAAAATAATGATCAGCAAAGAGATCATTCCAAAGATCAGCATCGCCAGATTACCGAAAGCCAGGTAATTTACGAGTACACTTTTTTCGCGGAACCCTAATATCACGAAAAGCAATGCACCGGTTAAAATCAATATTTTAATGCCATTTTCAAATGTGACCAGCCATTTTACACCCGGAGTAAAAAAGTAGATAGCCGAATATATTACAATAAAGCTGACATAGGCTGCTTCAATCAGCTTAAGTATTTTGTCCAGCATGGGATATACGTTACCGGTATTAAGAAAGTATCTTACAAATGTTACGTAACATATAGCTGCTGTAAGTATGATAATGAAGTCGAGATACTCCTCAAAAAAGTAGACGAAATCCCCGGCAGAACGATAGAAATAAGTTTTAGCAAATAACAAAAAACCGGTGAGTGTTGCGTACAGGCAATAATAAAGATATTCTTCCTTTCGCGATAATATATAGTTAGCCAGGGCAAACAACATCATCATACAAAGGATGCCTACAAGAATATAAGTGACTATTTCCAGCGACCGGTTGTGCTCGTGCATCAGGGTAAGGTGTGTATGCAGGAAAGGTATACGGATCAGTTCGGGAGAAAGCTTATTTGCTTTAATCCGCACAGGCTGAAGCTCCGCATATATTTTTACGACAGTATGGGGCGGAAGATAAATTACCCTGTAGGTTTTCCCTCCGGGTATTGGAGGAATGCTGTCCGGCAGCATTTTGAGCATTGCAGTGGTTCCGCCTTCCTCCTCAGTCAATATATGTACAGACTTAAAATAATAGCCCGGATAAAAGCAGAGGGATTCAGCGTTGTCTGCAGGGTTAAACAATTCAAACTTTATGTATACAAACCCTGTATTAATATTTTCATCCATCATTCCTTCAGGTAAACCAATTTTGCCGAACTGCAGGTCTGGAATTTTATCGGGGTCGGAAACAGGAGCTGCCGTAAAAGCTGCCAGGTAATGCTCATCCTCCATCTTAAATATATCATAAAAAGAGGCAATATTGATGACGGAAGCGGTATCATTCATATTCCGGGAAAATGCGGGGCGCCCGGAGCCTGTTCCCATGCAGATCAGCAATAATAAAAAAAGACGTCGTACCACAAGATCGTTTGATGAAGGTTGTTATAAACCAAATATAACATTTTGAGCATTAGCTGCAAACTTCCCAATACCTCTTATCTTTGTTTATCTTTAACCATTGGTTCAAAGTTTCATGGCTAATAAATTAAAAAGTAACAAATCCAAAAAAGCAGATCCGGAAAAACTTACTGCAGACAAAGAGGAAAAGGTAAAGGTGAAAGAGCTGGTGAAAGATGAGCGCACACATAAGATCATCGGGAGCATTCTTTTACTCAGCGCTTTTTTTCTTTTCGTAGCTTTTACTTCTTACCTGTTTACCTGGCGGCAGGACCAGGATAAGGTATTCCAGGGTTTTTCTTCATTTCTGTTTGGTGATAATATTAAATCGGCAAACCTGCTGGGAAAGATCGGCGCTTATATTTCTCATATCTTTTTTTATAAAGGCTTTGGATTATCTTCCTATCTTTTTTGCAGCTTCTTTTTTATACTCGGTGTAAATCTCTTATTCGGAAGAAAGATATTTTCCCCCTGGCGTAATTTCAGGTATATAGTAGTAGGACTGATTTTCTTCAGCACCGCGTTTGCTTTTATGGCCAGGAGAAGTGGTTTTCCATGGGGTGGGGAAATAGGAAATATCAGCAGCGACTGGCTCAGTAGTCTTATCGGGAATGTTGGTACAGCAGCGCTCCTGCTGGCAGGGGGCTTCAGCTATTTTATATGGAGGTTCAATCCTGTGTTCACCATTCCTGCATACAAGTCCTCTAAAAAAGGATCGGAGAAGGAAAAGTTCGTTCCTGTAGATAATTCATTCTCTGAAGAAGCCAGGCTTTTCGCCGACCCGGACATTTTAGAAGAAAAAACAAATAAGGTGAAGCATGGAGGCGGCGTAGTGGTGATCCCTCCTGCTAATGAAGCCAACAGTGAAAAAGGAGTATCGGGAAATACTGCCTCGCTTTCTGTGCCGCCTGACCCGGAACAAATAAAAAAAGGAAAAACAAACCTGACCGGCAAAAAAAACAGGACTGAAGAGCTTGAGCTCCAGATACAACCTCATTATGAGGATACGGAGGAAGCTGAGGAAGAGCAGTTGCCTGAGGAGGAGGAAGCCCCGGCAGTTGCACATGTTGAAAATCTGCCGCCTTATGATCCCGTGCTCGACCTGAGAGATTATGAATACCCCTCGCTGGAATTGCTGGAAACACACGGCAGTGAAAAAATAGTGCTTGATTCCGCAGAGCTGGAAGCCAACAAAAACCAGATCATTAACACACTCAAGAACTATGATATAGATATCCGGCAGATATACGCTACCGTTGGTCCCACAGTCACTTTATATGAAATTGTCCCTGCGGCGGGAGTACGTATATCACGTATAAAAAACCTTGAAGACGATATTGCCCTGAGCCTGGCTGCGCTGGGTATCAGGATAATCGCACCTATCCCCGGTAAGGGTACTATAGGTATTGAAGTACCCAATGTAAAGAAAGCTATTGTAAGCATGAAAGGGCTGCTGTCAACAGATAAATTTCAGCAGAACAAATTTTCGCTGCCCATAGCGCTGGGTAAAAAAATTGACAACGAACATTTCATTGTTGACCTGGCCACCATGCCTCACCTCCTGATGGCCGGGGCCACCGGGCAGGGTAAATCAGTAGGCATTAATGCCATCCTGGTTTCTTTACTGTATAAAAAGCATCCTTCACAGCTCAAGCTTGTAATGGTAGATCCCAAGAAAGTAGAGCTGAGCCTGTACAGGGTGATTGAAAAACATTTCCTGGCCAAGCTGCCGGGAGAAGAAGAATCTATTATTACAGATACTAAAAAGGTAGTACATACTCTCAACGCCCTGTGCATTGAAATGGACAACCGGTACGACCTGCTGAAGGAAGCAGGATGTCGCAACATACGGGAGTACAATGAGAAATTTGTAGCCCGGAAATTAAACCCCGAAAAAGGGCACCAGTTCCTCCCTTTCATTGTGTTGGTGATAGATGAGTTCGCCGACCTGATCATGACCGCCGGCAAAGAAATTGAAATGCCCATTGCGCGGTTAGCCCAGTTGGCCAGGGCGGTAGGTATCCATCTCATCATTGCAACGCAACGCCCTTCTGTAAATATTATCACAGGCACTATCAAAGCCAACTTTCCTGCACGTGTGGCATTTAAGGTGTCGTCTAAAATTGACTCCCGTACTATTCTTGACGCCGGTGGCGCAGAACAACTGATAGGCAGAGGAGATATGCTGGTTTCGTACAACGGGGAGATCACGAGGGTACAATGCGCCTTTGTAGATACTCCGGAAGTTGAAAAAATCGTTGAGTTCATCAGTGACCAGCGGGGGTATCCCCAACCCTTTTACCTGCCGGAATACGTGGATGAAAAAGAGCTGGAAAGCAGGGACTTTGATTCAGGTAACCGCGATCCATTGTTTGAGGAAGCCGCAAGGATGATCGTACAAAGCCAGGTAGGCTCCACATCGCTTTTACAACGCAGGATGAAGCTGGGGTATAATCGTGCCGGAAGGCTGATGGATCAGCTTGAAGCAGCAGGCATTGTAGGCGCAAACCAGGGCAGTAAGGCAAGAGATGTATTGTTTAAGACAGAAATGGAGCTGGAAGAATTTTTGCAGGCTTTATAATGTTAAGTGATTTAACAAAAAATATTAAACCATTTACTTTAATATTCGTCTTTAATCAGTGTATTGTTAAAACACGTAAGGCAATTATTCCATCATAAATACATGAAATGAGAAATTTACTTAGCGCGACATTAGTATTGTTGTTTTCCATATCATCATTGTCAGCTCAAACCTCCGGCAATTCTTTGGGTACCAACGACCCTGACGCCAAAAAGCTGCTGGAATCCGTGACTGCTAAATTTAAGTCTTACCAGACAGTAAAAGCTATGTTCCAGTTACAGATAGAAAATAGTGCGGGAAAGGTGCAGGGCACTAAAAAAGGAACCGCTTATATGAAAGGCAACAAATATAAACTTGAATTGAATGAGCAGGTTATTTTTTGTGATGGCAATAAGGTTTGGACCTACGATAAAGGCAGCAATGAAGTACAGGTGAGTAAAGTTGACCCAGCCGGGAATAGTTTTACCCCGCAAAAAATATTCACAAATTTTTACGACAAAGATTTTTTGTATAAGCTGAATGACGAGAAAAAACAGGGAGTAAAAATCATACAGGAGATTGAGCTGACCCCTACCGATAAAAGCAAAGCTTTTTTCAAGATCCTGGCTTATGTGGATAAAAAATCAAAAAATATCGTATCCACCAAAGTATTTGAGAAGAACGGCAACCGCTATACCTATAGTATTACCAGCCTGGTACCAAATTCAAAGCTCGATGATACTGTATTTACTTTCGATGCAGCAAAATATCCTGGCGTAGAAATAATTGATCTGCAGTGAGAGATGATGTGTCGGGGCTTCGGGTAGTAGGAATAGGGTATAAGGTCTGCCTGAAAAGCTATTCTCAATCTTGGCAGAGTGATATGTTCACGTTTGCCATCTTACGTTTCTCGCATTGATTTTTCAGGTAATATTGCCCATTAGCGGTATGATCATACCGCTTTTACAGGAAAGAAGAGCGGCTGTCAGTTTACCATCTTATTGGCGCAACTGCTGCTGGCAAAGGCTTCCGGCTTGGCTTTGAAGGCAAAACCCATTCCCAAGATGTAACCCATCGCTTCCCGCAGGGCCTCGTTGCTTTTGAAGTGCGGGTTGGTGTTGATATCGGCATGCACTTCCATATCCACATCATATTCGGTAAACAGGTCGCACAGCTCGTAAGCGATTTCAATGCTTTTTGCCACTTCCACCAGCATCCTTTCTTTAATGGAATACTGCTTTTTTGTTTTTTCGTTGTGAATGAACATGAAGCCGCCATGTCCTTCGCGGAGGAAAACAATTACTGTGGCAAATTCTGTTTCCGGGCCTTTAACCTGTGAATCCGTCCCGATGCAAACTTTAAGACGATAACCATTATCTTTTTCCCTGATAACAGCCAGCTTTACTTCTTCCTTAATGGGGAGCTGAAAGCGTTCTCCGTTAAATTTTCTCCATAACATATACGGTGAGGTTTTCCGAATTTACGTATTTTTTGAAAAAAACCGGATCAGTTATTATATTATTGTTTTGTTATGGAGGGTGATCATTGCCGTTAATGCTATGCTGCTATGCTAAAGTTTTCCATATTTCATCTATCAAACAGGAATACATATACCTTTATACCAGCCGCATCAAAATACTATAATGGATACAGCAACACCAAAAAGGACAGTAGTGCTTGGCGCTTCTGATAATCCTGCACGCTACAGTTTTCTTGCTTTGCAAAAATTAAAAAAAGCAGGACATGAAGTGATTGGAATAGGCAGGAAGGAGGTTATGGTGGGAGATATAGCTGTACATGCAGCCATGCAGCCGCTTAAAGATGTACATACCGTAACGCTGTATCTTAATCCCGCCAACCAGCGGCAGTATTATGACTACATATTAGCGCTTCATCCGCAGCGTATTATTTTCAACCCGGGAGCAGAAAATAATGAGCTGCAACAACTTGCCGAAAGCAGGGGCATTACAACTATGAACGCCTGCACTCTGGTATTGCTAAGCACCGGGCAATATTAATACTGCGAAGAGCAATTGCAGCATTTTTTCAGGCAATGATCACAGCCGGTGAGAAAAATACCCCTTCCTAACCCATGTTTCACAGGAACTATATAACTTAGCATTATGAAAAATAAGAAATCCATACTGCTGACATTGCTGGTATTGATTGTGGTAGCAGCTTTATACAGGGTAGTGCCCGGGCGTCCATTTGGGTTTGCCCCGCAGATAGCCATGGCTCTCTTTGCGGGAGCTGTGATTAAGGACAGGAAATTTGCATTTGCCCTGCCCCTGTTTTCCATGATACTTTCTGATGTTATCTATGAGTTGTTGTTTATATCCGGACTTTCCACCATGCAGGGGTTTTATGAAGGACAATTCACTAACTATATATTATTTACCCTGCTGACAGCCGGGGGCTTTCTTATCAGGAAAATTAACTTTATAAACGTTTTCCTTGCTTCTGTTGCCGGGCCTACCGTTTATTTCCTGCTCTCCAATTTCCTGGTCTGGTTAAGCGCTACCGGGGGATACCAGCGCCCCAAAACTTTTGACGGTTTGATGATGTGCCTGGCAGATGGCATTCCGTTTTACAAAAACTCTATCTGGGGTACATTATTTTTTTCCGCGCTTCTTTTTGGGGGATATTACCTGGTCAGGATGTATGCTGCAAAGCCGGAAACGGCATAGTGGATTTGAACGGGGGAAATGGGGGAATGATAAACGTGAGATGATAAACGTGAGACGGCAAACACAAAACGACTGATCTTCTCATATTTGGCTAACCATATTGATATCGGAAAACAAGGTGAGCAGCTTGCTGTTCAGTACCTTACTGAAAAGGCATTTGCTGTCATGCATACCAACTGGCGCTATGCCCGTTATGAAATTGATATTATTGCCAGCCATAAAGATGTGCTCCATTTCATAGAAGTAAAAACAAGGCGCTCGGGAAAATTCGGTTTTCCGGAAGAAAGTGTTACAGATAAAAAGCTGCGACATCTTATTAATGCTGCAGAGGCATTTTTGACAGTATACCCGGAATGGAAAAGAGTACAGTTTGACGTACTCGCAATAACGCTTACCGGCAATAAAGCCACTGAATATTTTTTTATAGAGGACGTTTATCTGTAGCTACCAGTATTTTCATTTTTTCCACCATTTTAAAAGTCGCAGGGCAGTACGCTATATTTTGCTTGTGCACATGCATATAGTCCGTCATTTTCTTTTTGGTGAGATGCGGGAATCCTGCGCAATCATCCGGGCGGATGGCATATATGCTGCACATATTGGTAGTCAGGTCGAGGAACTGGCATGGCTGCTTCCTGTTCATCCAGTCCTTATCTTTTTTATCGAAGAACAGCCATTTCTCTTTAAACTGCTTCGGCGACATATTGAAATGCGCCGATATACGCCTGATATCTTTAGTATTAAAAGTCGGGCTCATGGTTTTGCAGCAATTGGCGCAGCTAAGGCAATCTGTTTCCTTCCATACTTCCGTGTCCACTTTTTCGGCTAACCTGTCAAGATTGGCAGGTGGATTGTTTTCGAGCCTGGTGAGAAAAGACCTGAACCGTTTTTTTTGATGCCTTACTCTTTGCTTAAAAGACCTGAGATTAACAGGGAACATAAATTGTATTAATATTGAGCGTCGAAAATAAACATTTTACCAATGTGGGAAGCGTATAAAAACGGCTTTAAAGCCTACCTGCAACTGGAAAAATCATTGAGTAAAAACTCCGTTGATGCTTACCTCAGCGATGTGGAGAAGCTTACGCAATTTTTACAGGCTGCACAACGCATGAAGGCGCCCGGGGATGTAAGTCTTACCGATCTTCAGCAGTTTGTAAAAAGCATAGCTGAGCTGGAGATGACCGCTTCTTCACAGGCGAGGATCATTTCTGGCCTGAAAGCTTTTTATAAATTCTGTCTTCTTGAACAGGTCAGTGCCAGCGATCCCACCGTATTGTTGGAGGCTCCCCGCCTGAAGAGAGCTCTTCCCGATACCCTGAGCTTCGGTGAGATTGAAAAGCTGATAGGACAGATTGATCTGAGTAAACCGGAAGGCGTCAGAAACAAAGCCCTGCTGGAAACCATGTATAGCTGCGGGCTCAGGGTTTCAGAAGCAGTGACATTAAAGATCTCCTGCCTGTATTTAAGCGATGGTTTTGTGCGTGTGATAGGGAAAGGAGATAAGGAAAGGCTGGTCCCGATAGGTGAGGAAGCCGCAAAACATATTAATATATATACGGCCACTATACGCCGGCACCAGCATATACAGAAAGGCGAAGAGGATATTCTTTTCCTTAACAGGAGGGGAAAACAGATGACACGTGTAATGATCTTCCTGATAATCAAGGGACTGGCTGCAAAGGCGGGCATAAAAAAGCAAGTATCGCCCCATACCTTCCGGCATTCTTTCGCCACTCACCTGGTAGAAGGAGGGGCTGATCTGCGGGCCGTCCAGGAAATGCTGGGGCATGAAAGCATCACTACCACAGAGATTTACACACACCTCGACCGGGGTTATTTGCGGGAAACGCTCCGAAAATTCCACCCTGCTTTTCGCTAATCCGGGTATTCATAATTTTTTAACACAAAATCCTGCACTAAAAGGTAACAAAAGAGCAATGTTGCCGTTATAAGGCAGGAAAATTTAGAAGAACAGATCTTTGAATAAAATTTATTAAATACGATTGATTTGTGTTAAAGAACCTTAAAATATGGTACAAAAGAGTAGGTTTTTAGAACTTTTCTAAAAAATGATATTCAGCCGTATTGTTGATTCATAAAAAGTCCGTACATTTGCGGCACTAAGTTGAACCTGAAAAAATCCTTGCTTGTCCGAGGCTATGTAAACCCAAAATAGTCCCACCGTCTTTAAGAAGTTTTCTCCGGGCGTTAAACTTAAAACTTCCTCAGGCTTAGTTCACTAATAGTTTTTTGAATATTTCTAACGATTGGTTGAATGAAAATTTAAAAATTACCATTCATCACGTTATAATACCATACATAGTATTATGTATTGCATAGTAGTTGTTTTAAAACATATCTTTGTATGGTAAATATGATAAACGAACTAACAATTAAATACAGGAAAATGAAACAGAAGAATGAAGTGGCTTCGAAGGCAGGAACCCTTAAAACAGAAAACAGCATTAAGTTGCTCCGGAATGTGATCAGCAAATCTGCCTCTATGTTGCTGATAGCAATGGCAGGTTTTGGTACAATGTCCTTTACCCAGGATGATACTGCTGTAAACAGTGTTGATACAAATCTCAGCGTAAAGAAGGAAAATGCAGACGCTGTGATATCTGCCGATAATGCAATGCCGGGTGATGAAACCAGGAATGCTTTTATAAGCTTACCTGACCGTGGTACCATTGCCAAAGCAGATGCAGAAAATATTGCAACATTTATTGCAGTAGCCGAAATGAAAAGGCTCTGGAGTATGGATATTGTGGCAGCAAAAGCAAAAGCTGATGACGAAATTAAATTCAGCTTTGAGTTGAGGAACGTATATCCTTTAGCGAAAGCAGCTCATCAGGCAGATGCAAATATGATTGAAATATTCACAGATGATATAGTACTGAAGAATGTGAATTTCAGCGCTGCCGGTATAACTGCTTCAGATATTGAAGTAGCCGACAATTTTGTAACTGCGCAGCTTTCTATGAAAAGTATGTTTTCTTCAGTAGCATTGATCGCGAAAGCAGATGCAGAATTGAAGGGTGCATTCAACAGCGCTAATCTTGCAGTGATCAGCTTGCCTTCTAAAATGGCTGCTGACAATGCAGATACTGACATGATGCAGCAATACCTGTCGCAAATTAAATTAACAGAAACAGTTGCTACAAAATAAACTGTAAGACAAAAATCAGTTGGTATTAGTTATGGTTTTGATTAGGAAGAAGCCGGCGGAATGTCCGGCTTTTTCTTTGTTGTGAGACGTCAGACGTGAACTTACTTCTCACGTTTCACTTTTATTCAGGCCTTTCTTACCAGCCATTTCCACATTTCCTTCCATGTGATTTTCTTTCCGTATAACAAGATGCCTGTTCTGTAAATTTTGGCAGTGAGCCATGTGAAGAATAAGAATCCCAGCACTAATAATATCATAGATAAAGCAAGTTGCCACCAGGGAACATCATAAGCTATCCGCCCCATCATTACAACAGGAGACGTTAACGGGAATAAGCTGCCGAATATGGCGAGCCCGCTGTCAGGAGAATTAATAGCTTTCGTCATGATCACAAAGCCAAGGATCAGCGGCATCATTACCGGGAAAACCAACTGCTGGGCTTCCTGCTGGTCTTCACTTACCACACTACCCACAGCAGCAAACAGGGCTGCATATAACAAATATCCTCCCAGGAAATAAAAAATAAAGCAAAGCACAATTTTCATGATGGGAAGAGAATGTAACCCCTGTATAATGGTGAACATTTTTCCTGAGCCTGCCTGCTCGACGGTAGCTTTTGCAAGTACCGGATCAGAAATCTGGTGGAAAAGACCGGGGAAAATGAATGGGATAACCAATTGCAATATACCCATCAATACTATCCAGATAGCAAATTGCGTCAGGCCGACGGCGCCTATTCCTATGATCTTACCCATCATTAGTTGAAAAGGCTTTGCAGAGCTGACAATTACTTCAGCAATGCGGTTGGTTTTTTCTTCCATTACTCCACGCATTACCATAGTGCCATAAATAAGCAATATCATATAGATCAATATGCCGGCGATAAATGAAACGGCATAAGCCACACCGGCTACTCCTGTTTTTTCTCCTTTGCCCGAATCAATGATATTCTCTATGTTAATATCAGCCTTGATGTTTTTGTATATCTGCGGGTCAATATTTGCTTTTTGGAGGCGCCTCTTTTCTATTGCCGCATTTATCTTTTGTTCAAGAGCAGATTTAACGAAAATATTTACAGCAGCCTGACTGTGCACTTTTATCTGTTTAGGTACATTTTCTTCAAACGCGGGGATGTAGAGAAACAAAGAGTAACCTTCTTTTTTGTATTTGTTTTTGAAATCCTGCTCTGTTTCATCGTGAATAAAAGTATAGGTAGTTTTATCATTTTTATCAGTAGTAATTGATCCGTTAAAAAGATCTGCCCCGTCAAGAATGGCTATATGTTGTGCATTGCTTTCCCCGCTAATGGATACGGCAATGATGATCGCATAAAACCCTATAATAACAATAGGTACCAGTATGGTGGTGAGCAAAAAAGATTTCCTTTTTACCCGGGTCATATATTCTCTTTCAATGATCAGCCCTGTTTTATTCATAACTGTCAGTGTTGCCTGCCTCGTATTTGTTTATTAAAATTTATGCGTCGATATGGTGGAATTGCCTTGCCAGCGGGGTACCTTCCACCAGCCTGATAAAGATATCATTGAGCGACGGCAGGATTTCATGGAAGGCAATGATCTCATGTTTTCCGGCGAGCAGGTATTGCAGCACATCGTGCGGGCGATAGCCTTCCTGTATTTTCAAAATAATGGCGTCGTCATGATGCTGCACTATTTCAAAAACATCATTGGCTATAATTTCGCCGGGATCTTTTTCAAAACCTACTTTGAAGAGGTTTTCCTTAAAGTCCTGCTTTACCTGCTTTACAGAGCCATCCAGTATTTTATTACCCTTATTGATAAGTATAATGTGATTGCAGATCTCTTCTACCTGTTCCATGCGATGAGTGCTGAAGATGATGGTTTTTCCTTTTTTTGCCAGCCCGAATATTTCATCTTTGATAAGGTTGGCATTTAACGGATCCAACCCGCTGAAAGGCTCATCCAGTATAATAAGCTGTGGCTCATGAAGCACAGTAGTAACGAATTGCAGCTTCTGGCTCATACCTTTACTCAGGTCCTGTACCTTTTTATTCCACCAGCTTTCCATTTCAAGCCGCTGAAACCAGTACCTGATCTTTTCCATGGCGTCTTTCCTGCTCAATCCCTTGAGCCTTGCGAGGTACAAGGCCTGCTCCCCGATATTCATCTTTTTATATAATCCTCTTTCTTCAGGCATATAGCCGATGCGTGTAATGTCTTTTACCGGGTCAAATGGTTTACCTTCAAAAGTTATGCTACCGCCGTCGGGAAAGAAAATACCGGTGATCATCCTGAGCAAGGTGGTTTTACCTGCGCCATTGGGCCCAAGCATGCCGAATATTGATCCTTCGGCAATATTAAAACTCACGTCGTCTACTGCTTTTTGTGTGGCAAAATATTTTTTCAGATGACTGACCTCTAAAATGTTCTGCATATCATGATCGGTTGCTGGTGCGCGAAAATAGTTACATGTACCGGGATTAATGTGCCTGTAAGCCTGAAAACTTTTGTGAATGTAATGTTTTTGGCACATAAAAACACAGGCGTAGTGATGTGTGGATGGAGAAACATTGTATTTGAAGGATATCAAAGATTATTCTCATCAAATACGCAGTAGTTTTTGCCTGATGACAGATGCAATGCGCTCACCGTCCATGGCTGCGCTTACAATTCCGCCTGCATATCCGGCGCCTTCACCGCAGGGGTAGAGATTGTATAACGTGGGATGATTAAGCATGGACTTGTCCCTGGGTATGCGCACCGGCGATGAAGTCCTGCTTTCCGTAGCTACTACAATAGCTTCATTGGTGTAATAGCCGTGCATTTTTTTTCCAAAAACTTTAAAGCCTTCTTTAAGGGTATTGTAGATGAAGGCGGGTAAAACTTCATCTATGTTGCATGAGCGTATACCGGGGATATAAGAGCAATCCGGGAGTGAAGCGGAATATTTCTTTTCCGTAAAATCCGTCATTCTTTGTGCAGGCGCTACGAATTTTCCGCCTCCGGCATCAAATGCTTTTTTTTCAACGCTCTGCTGAAAATGCATAGCGGCCAACGGCCCGTACTTTTTGTATTGTAAAAAATCTTTCTCTTCCACAGTTACTACCATGCCGCTGTTGGCATAAGGATTATTCCTTTTGGAAGGGCTCCACCCGTTTACCACCAGTTCCCCGTCGGCAGTGGCAGCCGGAGCAATAATGCCTCCGGGGCACATGCAAAAGGAAAATACTCCTCTTTGATGCACCTGCTCTACCAGGCTGTAAGCGGCGGGAGGCAGGCCGCATGCTGAAATATCCTGCCAGTGATATTGTATAGCATTGATCAGTGATTGCGGATGCTCAATACGCACTCCCAATGCAAAGGGCTTGGCTTCGATCTGGATTTTTTTATGAAACAACAGCTCAAAAATATCTCTCGCAGAATGACCTGTGGCGAGTATGAACGCATCGCCGTCAAAAGAGGTGCCATCAGCCGTTTTAACAGCCGCTATTTTATTGCCGGTAATAACAAAGTCGGTTACTTTTTTTTGAAAATGAAATTCGCCGCCATATTCCTCAATGGTTTTGCGCATGGCAGTGATAATTTCAGGCAGCTTATTGGTGCCTATATGAGGATGTGCATCAAATAGAATGTTTTCTGAGGCGCCGAAATGCACGAACAGCTGAAGGATGCGGTTGATGTCCCCGCGCTTGTTGCTGCGGGTATATAATTTCCCATCGCTGTAGGTGCCTGCTCCCCCTTCCCCAAAGCAGTAGTTGCTTTCAGGGTTTACAATACCTTCCTTGTTAAGCAATGCAAGATCTCTTCTCCTGGCTCTTACGTCTTTTCCACGTTCGAGAACGATTGGCTTAATGCCATTTTCGAGCAGGTGCAAAGCAGCAAACAGACCGGCTGGTCCTCCGCCGATAATAATTGTGCGCGGTGCGGCTGCTTTCAATTTTTCAAACCGGAAAGCCGGCGCCGGCCGCTCCGTAAAAGGCTCATTGATATATGCCTGAACGGTAAGATTGTACCATACCTGTTTCCCGCGTGCATCAATGGAACGTTTCAGCGGGTAAAAACCGGAGACCTGCTGTGTGTTTATACCTGCTGCCGCCGCAATATAATTTGTAATAGCAGCTTCATCCTGTATTTCGGATGGCATAAGCCTGAGCTGGATCTTTTTTTGCATAACAAGGGTCAGGTGTTTATCCTAAAACCATTATACGGGCAGTCAGAAAGGCAGATCATCGGGGGCCAGGGGAGTATCCATTGGCATATAGTCAGGAGGCGGGGCATCCGCAGTCTGCTGTGATTGCATATTTACTGTTTCCATCCTCCATGCATCAAGATTAGTAATATAATTTACCTGGCCGTTCTTTTCCCATTTAGTGCCTTTGATATTAAAGGATACTTTTACAGTATCCCCGATAGTAAAGCGGTCAGGCAGATTTGTTTTGTCCTGCACGCACTGAAATTTAGCGTAGTTGGTAATCACCCTGCCACCGATATCTTCTGATTTTTCGATCACGAATTCTCTGGTTTTAAAAGTGGCAGTGCGCTGTACAGTGTCAAATTTGGCAATCAGCTTGCCGGTCAGTTCATAACTCATTGTAACATAATTAGACGGCAAATGTAACAGCAATATTCTTTGATTTTTTCTAAATTTTATTTTTATGTTGCTCAAAATTTTTCTACCTTCCTTTACGGTAAAAAATTAAAGCTGTACAAATGAAAAAATACAATCTTCCTCTGGTGATGTTATTCATTTCAGCAGCTTCCTTCCTGATATCTTATCAACCTCAATTGAAGCGTAGCAAGCTTTATTCCAAGAGATTTATCTTGAAATTAATTGTATGTGACAGAATGTTGCCAACCCTTATCGTTCAAAGTATAATGAAGATACCCGAAGATTTTTTTCATACAAAATGCGGAAAACTTTGTGAGGTGCGGTACTGTTGTTAATGCGGAAAAATCAAGTGAATAAAAAATTTTTTTTTCAACAGGAAATGTTGATATTCGCCGCCCTGCTCGACTTTTTTTCGGGTCAAACGGCTTAAAAAAAGGACTAAGTTTTCAGAATAATATACATAACCCAACATATAAAATTGCTTTACCAATAATGGATAAAACTCACGATAAAGTATGGAATAGCTGTCTGGCGATAATAAAAGATATTGTAGAGTGGCAACATTTTAAAACATGGTTTGAGCCCATTAAACCTGTTGCATTAACGGAGAAGATTTTAACCATCCAGGTACCCAGTCAATTTTTTTATGAATATTTAGAAGAGCATTATGTAAATTTATTGGCAAAGACTTTGAAGAGAGAATTAGGTAAAGAGGCCCGTCTTGAATACAGGATTATGGTAGACAGCGGTAACGAAAAAAATAAGCCGCTGACCATGGATGTTTCGGGGCATGGTTATAAAACATATTCAAACAACGAAATGGATTTCCCTCTTGTCATAAATAATCCTGTAAAAAATCCCTTTGTGATCCCGGGATTAAAGAAAATGCAGATTGACCCGCAGCTCAATCCTTCGTATTCTTTCGATGCTTTTATTGAAGGCGACTGCAACAGGGTGGCCAGGAGGGCAGGAAAAACTGTTGCGGAAAAACCAGGCACTACATCATTTAACCCGCTTGTAGTGTACGGGGGCGTTGGGCTTGGGAAAACACACCTGGTGCAGGCAATAGGCAATGAAGTAAAAAGGCTGCACCCCAATAAAGTGGTATTATATGTAAGCTCTGAAAAATTTATCAACCAGTTCCAGGATCATAGCAGGAACAATGCCATTAACGACTTCATCCATTTTTACCAGATGATTGATGTATTGATCGTGGATGATGTTCAGTTCTTCAACAGGGCGGAAAAATCGCAGGATGCGCTTTTCGCTATTTTCAATCACCTGCACCAGAGCGGTAAGCAGCTTGTGCTGACGTCTGACAAATCTCCCAAAGATCTTGAAGGAGTGCAGGAGCGTTTGCTGAGCAGGTTCCGCTGGGGACTGAGCGCAGACATGCAACTCCCGGATTATGAAACAAGGATGGATATACTGGAGCGGAAGATGAAGAATGACGGGCTGGATATGCCTAAGGATGTGGTAAAGTATATTGCATATAATATACAGAGCAATGTTAGAGAGCTGGAAGGGGCGCTCATTTCGCTTTTGGCACAGTCTTCGCTCAATAAAAGAGAAATTGACCTCGAATTGGCTAAAAAAGTGCTCCGTAATTTTGTTAAAACATCATCAAAGGAGATAACTATTGAGACCATTCAGAAAATGGTTTGCGATTATTTTAATCTTCCTTATGAACGGCTCCTGCAAAAGACCCGTAAAAGGGAGATAGTGCAGGCCAGGCAAATTACGATGTACCTTGCCAAGCAGTTTACCAAAAACTCTCTCAAGACTATCGGCGAACATTTCGGCGGGAGGGATCATACAACGGTTATCCATTCCTGTCAAACGGTAAAAGATCTTATGGATACAGATGGTATGTTCAGGGAAAGTGTGGTGGATCTGCAACAAAAAGTACAGCTTGCTGCTATGTAATGAAAAAATATTGCAATGAAGAAAGCTCCTGGGAAGGAGCTTTTTTTATGTGTTCTAAAGAAAACTATAATGATTGTAAGTAAAAGAGCTGTCATTGCCGGCAAAGTGCAGGGGGTATTTTACAGGGCCAGCACCAAAGAAAGAGCTATTGCGCTGGGCGTGAACGGAGAAGTGTGGAACAGGACTGATGGCGGGGTAGAGCTGGTTGCCGAAGGGGAGGAAGAGCAGGTAAATGCATTATTGGAATGGTGCCGGCTGGGGCCGCCGCGTGCAGAAGTAAAAGAATTGCAGGTATCTGACAGTACGGTGAAAGGCTTTAAAAATTTTACAGTAAAGCGATTTTAATATTTGGCTTTTCTGATGATTCCCCCTATTTTTGCCGTCCTTTCAAACAGGACGGTGAGGTGGATGAGTGGCTGAAATCAGTAGTTTGCTAAACTGCCGTACGGGTAACTCTGTACCGCGGGTTCGAATCCCGCCCTCACCGCAGTAATAATAATCAAATCTTTTCAAAAGCCCTCAAATGCAGTATTGACGGGCTTTTTTTATTTCCCTCCCCGTCAAAAACGCACAAATACTTTCAAATAAAACACGCGTAAATCGCAGAGTACTCAAAACCTAAAAAAAGTACGCTACGGTTTCCGCTGAAACCCGCTCCCAGTAAGGGGTTCAGCTACTGTACATCTTGTCTTAAAAAAGCCCATTTCGATATTTGTTAACGAAAATCAGGAGTATTATGCTTGAAAAAAGTATGGGGCTTTTGTTCTTTCTTAAAAAGCCTAAAAATTACAGGAATGGAGGTAATGACGAGAGCGCAGAAAACTTGTATCCTGTTTGGTCATTTCCCGTCTGAACCTAATATGATCATCTCTTCTAAAGATTGCTGTAGCCTGTATGGCGGCATACCGTTGGTAAATCCTCTCTGATTCTTATGCTTTGTTATTGATTGCATAAGTCATTAATCTTGATGAGGTTTTCATAACAGGAATAATGCTCATCAATGTCGTCAGCACAAAACCCATTCTCCGCCATCCTTTAAATTCATTGAAAAGATAAGTGCGCTTATGTTTCAAGGCAGGATGCCATTGTTCTATTTCCTTTTCATCGTTAATACCGAAAACAAATTTTGCGTTAGTTCTGCTTACCGTATCATGTATGGATGATTTTGTGCTCATCCATTTATTCAGCATATCAAAATGAATTTCCGCTCCCCTGAATCGTTCAGCCAATGCAGTAAATACGAACTTATTGCCGGCTTCACTAAAATACATCAGCACACCTTCTATAATAAAAATGAAATCACCTGAAGAATGCTTTGCCCGAAGCTCATCCATCCATCCTGTTGCCAGCATGGAGGCAGCAATGTAATGCTCGTTTTCGGCAGGCGGCAGCAATTGCCTGCGGAGATTTATTACCTCTTCAATATCAAGCTCATAAAAAACGGCTTTACCGGCTATGTTTCCGATCCGTTGTACTCTTGCGTCTAACCCGCAGCCGATCAATACTACCACGGGATTATTGTGTGTTTTAATAAATTGTGTTACCACACGGTCAAAATGTGATGCACGGATAGCGACCCCCACAGAACTGGCTGTTTTGTTCTTATACTTTGAAAAATCGTAGTCTATTTTTTGTACCAGCTTACAGGCAACCGGGTCGCAGATGAGAGGATCTTTCTTCTTTGTCTCTACCGATTTTGCATACAACGTAATGAGCAAAGTATCAGCAATATTATCCTGGATATTTAATTTTACTTTCTTCATGCGGCGATTATTTTCGTGAAGCGTGAGATGTGAAAAGTGAAGGGGAAAACGAGCTTCTAAATCTCACCACTCACGTTTCACGTTTGACATAGTATAATTGTTAATGCCCGGTTACTTATCTCCACCGGTTATATCTCTTTCGGGTTTGAGCATATCCGTACTTTCAAAAGCTGATCGCAGGAAGATTGTGTGTTCGATGCCGACAGCCGCCTGTAATTCCCTGTAAAACAGCCCGGCATTTACCGGCAGAGTCGCCATCTTTGCTGAATCAAGAAAAGCTCTTATAGCATTATTGACTGCCGGAGCGCCGGCAACCCTACTTAGCTTATATAATGCGTAACTGCCTTTTTGCTCAGATACATAAGCGGACTGCTCATCGCTTTGCAGCAGCAAAGGCTCTGCATTTTCTTCCTTCGCACGACCTTTCAGGTAAATGTCATAATTCTTCTCCAGGCGCTTTTGAACGGAAGCTGCTCCATACAATTGCTGCTGTTGCTGCAGGGCTATGTAGGCGGGGATGGAATTTGTAATTACCGGGTAACCCTGCGTGCGGCTGATATTTGCCTGCCGCATATATTGCTCCGCGATCTTTCGCGTAGTGACATAACGCAGGTAATCCTGGTCTTCCTGCTTGCGTACGTCGGCAAGCCAGCCATGATTTTCGGGCAATACAATGATGTTCTCATACGCATATAGCTCTTCATCATAGTGAGGTCTTTCCGCAATGCACAGTGTGGAATAGGGATAATCGCCCAGCAAATTGTTTAAATAGGTTAACGCTTCTCTCGCGGAGGCTATAAAATGCGCCACATTCCTGTAGTGTGCAGGGTGATAGTATATCTCCACATCTATGGTTTTTCCTGCAATATTCACCGGCTGTTTTGTAACAGCATAAGCGGCTGAAAGGACAGAAAAGTCAAATAATGCAGATTGCTGACTGCTGAACCGGTAGTAATGCCGGTTGCCGGACCGCCATTCTTTCTGCAGCTTTCCCGGTGCGACAATGTTTTGTCCGGCGCTGGTGCTGACAGTAAGTGTATAATGCATCCTGCCGGCCTGGGTAGAGGCAAAGAGCTGCTTACCCGCTATCTGGTCTGCTGCGTCAGGCAAACGGGAAGCTAATTTTGAAAACCCGTGCTGCACCCTGTATTGGTTTTCTTTGAGCTCACGCCTGTCATCATACCCGAAAAAGGGAATGAAATTGCGCGACAGGAAGCTGCCATTAAAGCAAAGCTCTTTTTGCGGATCATCATTGGTAAAGCCCCGGTACTGCAGGCTTCCCGAAACATTACATTGAATGCTGTCCCCCGGAAGTAAGGAATGGTCAAGCACATATATATTGTGACGCAGAACGGTATCTCTTTTAAAAAGACTTAACGTATATCCTTTTATTGCAAAACTGTCCATAACAGAGAAATCCATCCATTCCAGATGCAAGGTATCAATGGGGATGGTTGATGGGTTAGACAGCAGCAGGCTGGCAGCGTACTGCAGCTTCCTGTTTTCAGGATACATATCCAATACCAGATCAATATTCTTTACAATTGGTTGGGGATATGCACGATATTGCCCATAGGTCTTTTCATACAAAGCTTCTTCAGCTCTTTCTTCAGCTTTGGTCTGGAATTTATTTTCTACATTGATGGTCTGATAAATTTTTTTTTCGCAACAAATAAAACCTACGACACCTGCTATGAAAAGTGTTACCAGTACAGGATTGAGCGTCATTCTTTTGTTCATCCGTTTTGCAAGGCTGACAGGCGTACCTCTTTGCCATACCCACAACGCAACAGACAGCAGCGCTATCGCCAGTGAAAACCAGTACAACATGAACCAGCCGTGCGCTGCCCCAAAGATGCTGCTGCCGTTCATGTCGGTAGCCAGTCCGCTGCCCGGAGAAAACATATAATTGAACCTGTGCTGTTCTATAGCCTCTGTTTCGTGGAGGATCACGCTAAAAATTAAAAACAGAATGGTTATCCAGTGCGTGGCATACCGGTTGGCAGTAAGACCGGCAACAAAAACAGTCAGCAAAATATATAAAAGATACTTGGGCATCCAGCGGATAAAAAGCTCCCTGAAATAAATGCCGGTCTCAAAATGATAATATCCTTTGGCCGCCTGCACCAGCATACCGAAAAGCATGAGGCAAAAAGTCATCACCAGCGCCACGCCCAGCATAGCTATGATCTTTGAAAGCACCGTTACCCAGGTAGGCACAGGCAAGGCATCACTGATCTGCCAGAAGCCCGAGCTGCTGTTGCGGAATAACAGTTCTGTTGTATTGATAATGAGGAACAGGAGAAAATAAAAGGACAAAGGCAACACAACACCGGTAATTTCAAGTGTAACGGGTAAAGTAGGCGCTGCCGAATAATATTGCTGCTGCCATACGGCAATATAACAGATATAGATAATAAGGATCAGTGAAAGAAAAAGCCTGAACCCCACCGGGCGTGTAACGCTTTTAAATTCCAGCCAGCAAAGCGAGCTTACTTTTTTCCAGTATGCTTTTAAAGAAAATGACTGCCCGGATTTTATAATACCAGTGTTGGAATTAACAGATAAAACTGCCGGTCCATCTTTTTCCTCCACCCGCTTTTTTGATTTGCTGCCTGCCTGGCTGAACCAGGTGAAAGAGAAACGCCGGCTTGCCATAAGTAATAACAGTAAACCAATCCCTACCCATATCAGCCGGTTATATAACAATAACCCGGAAAAGGGAGGCGTAAACGTATTTTTTTCCAGCGGGGAAAGGTGTTCCAACTGGTTGTGCAGCACTGAGAACGCGGTAGGATCTGCAAGCACAACGTTCGGACTGCTGCTAAAACTGGTTTCGGCAAAGATCATCAGCAGCATACCGGCTAGCGCTACGCCATAAGCGCTCTTGCTGCTTTTGGCTAATACCGACACAGCCACACAGAGCGAAAACAATACAAATACATTGGGTAAAAAAATAAGCAGGGCTGCTCTTCCCAATGATATCCAAGAAAAAGGGCCGAGATTTGGCGCCGGTAAATAATTGTAAAGAATGATTCCCAGCAGGTAGCCGGCATACAAAAGGAGCAGTACGGTAAAGGATCCTGCATATCTTGCCCAGAAAAAAGAACGTTCACCCGATCTTGTGGTGTACAGGATCGCTGATGTGCGGTTATCTATGTCCTTGCCGAGCGCACTGCCACCGAGTATCGCGGTTACAATAAAGCCGATATAACCCATGCCCGCCAGTACGGTGTACAGGATGGCAGGGGCATTGGAGTAGGTCTTGTCTGCGCTGTAAAATTCCCCCGAGTGATGCATATAATAAACACCCTGTGAGATCATAAGCAGCAGGAACACCCAGGTAAAAGGCTTTTTCAGTTGCTGCTTTATTTCAAAAGAAAAGACGGTATTAAACATGGGCGGGCACTTTTTTAGAAGTAAGCGGATCATTGGTAAGCAACCTGAAGTAAGCGTCTTCAAGGGAAGGCGTCTTTGGCGTAAAGGTTTCGTCAGGTGCAATATCACTCAGTACGGTGATGATCAACCTGCCTGCATGAAACCTGTTGGAGATGATCTGCAGACCCCGCTGCTGGTAAGACGGCAGCGCCTGCTTGCTGATCTCTTTTTCCCAAAGCTGCCCGCGCAATTCATTTTCAATATCAGCGGGCTTCCCGGCTTTCAACACCTCACCGTTACCAATGATGGCCATATCATTACAAAGTGTTGATACGTCTTCTACAATATGGGTGGATAGTATAACAATGGTATTTTCGCCTATTTCGCTAAGCAGGTTATAGAACCGGTTACGTTCCAGCGGATCCAGCCCGGCCGTTGGCTCATCCACGATAATAAGTTTAGGACTGCCCAGCAATGCCTGCGCTATGCCGAAACGCTGCTTCATGCCGCCGGAATAAGAACCGAGCTTTTTTTTTCGCACATCATACAGGTTAACTCTTTTCAATAAATCAGCAACGGCTGTCGTGCGTTCGGATCTTATACCGATGCCTTTCATGTCGGCGATATGATCCAGCATTTCTTCGGCAGAAACATTCTGGTAAACGCCAAAATCCTGCGGCAGGTAGCCAAGTATTTTTCGTATTTCCTGCGGCTGCTTCAGCACATCAATATCGTTCAGGAAAATACTCCCGCTATCGGCGTCCTGCAGGGTCGCAATAGTGCGCATCAACGTGGATTTCCCTGCGCCGTTCTGCCCCAACAGCCCAAACATTCCTGTGCCGATAGTCAGAGAAACATTGTTTAAAGCCTGTTTGCCGTTTGGATAGGTTTTGGAAAGATTTTTTATAACGAGCTGCATAGATTATATCTTTTTTTTATTTTGATCCGCAACGAAAAGATGATTGCCTTATTTCTTTGTGAAAAGTGAAACGATAAATGTGAGATCTCACCTTTGTCGCCTGCCTGCCGACAGGTTGCCGTTTCACGTTTTAACATAACACTATTTTAATCTCTTAAAATCTCGCTTTAAGCGTTACACCATACATGCGCGGCATACCCAGCAGCACGGGAGACGTTGCTCCTGTTTGTGTGGCATAGGCAAAGGCCAGGTAACGGGCGTTACTGATATTTTTTGCCCACAGGCTAATCTCCATGAAACGGTATTGAAAACCGAGCGATGCATTTACGAGGCTGAAAGGATCCTGCACCAGGTCGTTATAATAGGTCATGTATTGCTTACCCAGGTATTTCCATTCGGGAGAAACATACAGGCTGCTGTGATCATTGAAGCTGTAACGGTAGCTCAAAGAAATAGCGGAAGTAAACGCAGGGGTAAACACCTGCTTATTGCCTTTGTAATTTTTATTATCGCTGCCGGAATCATCGGGTAGTATCAGCGTTTTGTACTCAGACTGCACAACGCCCAGGTTATAATTCAGCTCCAGCCCTTTTGCCAGCAGCCCTGTCAGCTCCAGCTCTGCCCCCTTGTTGACGAGATGTCCCACGTTTTCCGTAGCATTCTGGGGAAGCATTAATGTCTGCTGCTGGTCCTTCCAGTCGGTATAAAAAAGAGCGGCATTAGCCCGCAGGCGGTGATCAAACCATTCCGATTTGAAGCCCAGCTCAAAATTGTCGGTATATTCCGGTTTATAGTTCAGCAGATCAGGATCGCTGGTATATTGATTGAAGCCACCGGCATGAAATCCCCTTGAATAAGTGGCATAGATCATTTTGTCTGTGCCGGGTTTAAAGCTTACGCTAAGCCTGGGAGAAAATGCCTTGTCATTGCCTTTTAATTTTTGTTCAGGCGTAATCACCATTGAGGGATCGGGCGGTTTCACAAAATCCGTGGAAAACGAAAGATTGCGGCTATCATAGTCATAACGCAGCCCGCCGGTAAGGGTCCATTGATCGTTTATTGCATAATCCAGGTTGGCGTATCCTGCAATTCCGTATATTTTTCTCTCTGCATAAATATTGCTGGTATAAGGCGCGTTCGGATCCATTATAACCGCATCTTCACCATATTTGTACACCGTTTGAGATGGTTTTGTGTCTATGAACCCAAAAATGCCGGCGGTCAGTTTTATATGCTTACCATAGTCACCCGTCATGCGAAAATCCTGGGTAAATGTTTTTTGCTTTTGCAGGGGCATTTCAAAAGTGACCATGTTATATGGACTGTAATCAGCATCATAATCCTCATACGTATCGCTCAGGTAGGTATAGGCGGTAGTAGAGGAAAACTGCGTTGATTTTGTTTTATATTGTGCAGTCAGCGATGCGGTGTACAGTTTTCTTTTTTCCAGGTTAGCGCCATTCTGATTGATCGTATAGAGATGTTTAAAAACGCTGTCGGCATTTACCACATAAGGAAAAGCGCCGCGTATATTGTTATACTCGCCTTTCGCATTCAGGGTCAGTGAAAATTTATCGGAAACAAGGTATTTCAGGTATGCATTGCCGTTCCAGGTTTCAGGCTTGTCATATTTTTTACTATTGTATAAATTGGTGTAGAATCCGTTGCGGGTATCATACAGACCGGTGAACCCGGCGAACAGCTTATTTTTTACAATCGGGCCGGATAATCCCAGCGCATACCGCTGGCTGCCATAACTACCTGTACCTGCTTCGGCAAAACCGTGCAAAGCATTATCCGGCTTGCGGGTAATAATGTTGATGATGCCTCCCAGGGCGTTTCTTCCATATAAGGTACTTTGCGGACCCCGCAGTACTTCTATTCTTTCCAGGTTCTGAAATTGCAGCGAGCTGGAATACCCGTCAAACATCGGTACACCGTCCACATACACCCCAACGGCAGGATCTGTGGAAAAAGTAAGAATGCCCCTGATAGCAATAGTACTTAAAGAAGGTGCGCCATCGTTCATCGTCATCAGGTTGGGAACAGACAGCAGCAGGTCGCCCACTTCGGTAATTTTCCGCCTTTCAATTTGTCTGCCGCTGATAGCCGAAACAGCCATTGGCACCGCCTGCAGATCGCTTTCCCGCTTTTCAGCAGTAACTACCACGGGCTGCAATTGCAGGGAATTAACACGAAGCGACAGGTGAATATCCGTATTGTTGTTTTTGCTTACTTTAATAACGCTGCTTAATGGTTCGTACCCGATAAGTGTTACGGTAAGCGTGTAGGAACCTGCAGGGATGTTTTTAAAAATAAAATGACCGTTGTCGTCTGCATGGGTCTGCACCTTTAACTCTTTTACGATGATAGTGGCGCCCGCCGCCGGGGCGCCGTCTTCTGCATGGATATGACCCTGTAAAGAAGCGGATACCTGTGCGAGGGCATAAGACTGGAACAGGCCTATAAAGAAAAACCCGGTAATGAATCTGACCATTTTATGACAATGATTATGTGTTAAATGAGATTACTTTGTGGAATTGCAAAATTAGCCGGGCCACTTCGCGGCGGTTTGTGCAAAACGGAGTGAGATTTATCCTATACGGAATTTTTAAAAAATGCATCATGCAAATCAGAATAAACAGCGACGACCTGGCAGAAATGGTTCTTGAAAACCATTTCCCGGAAAACTATTATGACCCTGACAGTGCTGTTACCGAACGTACCACAGGGATTGAAAACGTATTAGGTAATGGCAGCTACAGGGAAGTTTTTTTTGAAGGCATTCATATCGCTTACGGGGATTTGCGACTGAAGCAGGAAACCAGATTGCTTTTTGAAAGTGATTATGAGACGGTGGAGATGCATTTTGATCTTTGCGGCAGCAGTGTTACCAGTATTGCAAACAGCTCTAATTACTCGTATGCATTTACTACCAACCGTCATAATATTATTTATGTGCCGGGCATAAAAGGCAATATACATTTCAGCGCGAGCGGCATGCGTACGCTTGAGATCAACCTGGTGCCTTCGCTGTTTAAAAAGTACCTTCGGGATACCCATGCTTATGATGATTTTTTAAATCTTGTCCGTAAGCAATCTCCGGGATTGCTTGGTAAACACAACATGCCGATCACGCCTGCCATGATGCACCTTGTCAATGCTATTATCAATTGCTCCAGGAAAGGAATATATAAACGCCTTTTTCTTGAAGCGAAAGTGGTTGAGCTGCTCTTGTTGCAACTGGAACAGTTTGCCACCCATGATTGCAAAGTGTTTTGCTCACTGAAGGCTGCCGACGTGGAAAAAATACAGTATGCAAAGGAGATCATCCTCAGGCAGCTTCATAATCCCTGCTCTCTTATTGATCTTGCCCGTCAGGTGGGTACCAACGAGTTTACACTGAAGAAAGGCTTTAAGGAAGTGTTCGGTACTACGGTATTTGGTATGGTAGCCGAAGTAAAGATGGAGCAGGCAAGGCAGTTATTGTTATCGGGAGAAAAAAATATTTCTGAAGTAAGCGATCTTACGGGGTACAGCCACCAGGCACATTTTACGAAAGCCTTCAAAAAGAAGTTTGGTGTACCTCCTAGTGAATATGGAAAATGACAGGCTTTTATCGGTTATAATAATTTATAGGTATATCTTCCTAACTAAGCTGTTTCATACAATACGCCGCGGGTTGCATCGTTCATCTGTTTTTACCCCTGACCAAATTGTGGACAACTCATATTCAAGCCACCCTTCGGGCTTTCCCCGTCACCTCAAATTATTACTTAGGGGCTGCTGAATAACTGGGGATGCCTCATAGATTTGGGAAAAAGGAGTATATCGCCACGAATGCACGAATATTTAGTGTTAATTCATAGAAAATCTTGAGAGAATTATCTGTTTTTGAAGTGTAAGATTTGATCTGCCGGCATCATATCTGCAGTTATCAGGCACAAAAAACAATAACACGAATTTGATACAGGAATACGCCGCAGGCGCATTCCTGTATTCTGTACAACTAAATTTCATTCGTATGACAATCAATTATTTAAGAAATGAAATTTTGTTGTATTCCAAAATCATCCCGCGTTCCGCGGGACGCTGGAGTTCGTGGCATAGAAAAAACAGACACGGCCGTTAAACAGCAAGCCCTACTTAGCCGGAGGGAAGCGATAATATGGGCTATACGCAGTATTCCCCTTATCTCCCGCAGCAAAAAAAGCCCGGAAGATAAAAGAAACAAATAGTACTGAACACCGGTAAAATTTTTACAGCCAGATCTATTTCACAGCTACGCTCGTCGTAACCGTCTGCCATGTTTCTTTGTAAGGGTTGCTATTCCAGTTACCGGCTTCTTCTTCATTCTGTCCATATTCAATAATGTATATCCCGGCAAAGCCAGCGTCAAAACTTATACTTCCCTGTGCATCGGATTTAAGCTTTTTAACCCATCCCTGTGGCGCCATAATGGTAACTTCCTTGTCTGCCAAAGCGCTTCCCTGTTTGCTTAGGGTAACGGATACTTTATTATCCCGGGCATACTGCCGGGCTGCTGCTGATAAGCGATAAGCTGATAGGTTTAAAGGCTGATTTTGATTTTTACCAACCTGTACCATAACAGAGGAACTGAATTGAAACCTTTTTTCTTCCCACAGGTCTTTGGCTACATGGCTGGTATATATGGTATATGTTCCTTCCGTTGCAGGAATAAAAGAGGCTTCCAGCCATTCCCCTTTATCTGTAAGCGATAATTTCGTACGTGACTGATCCGGCCGAACCAAATAAACCTCAAGCTTATTCAGATCCGAATACCAGTCTGTTGTTTTTTCTATTTGTGCATGTTCATATTCTCCATAATACACGCGAACGGTTTGTTGTTTTCCCCTGACACCTGCCGGCGAAGATTCTATCCAGATGGCATGTGCAAATACAGAGGAAACAGACAATGTGAGCATAAGAGCCAGCGCTAAAGAAATTATTCTCATGATCAGTAATTATAATTGGAATACCTGCTCACATCATCTGAGCAGGTATTCCTTTAGGAGTTTAAAAAATTAATCTACAATAATGTTGAACCCATTCAGGCGTCCGCTCTCTACAAGGCGGAAAGTTTCTTTTACCACGCCGGTCTCCGGGTTGTATTGATTAACACCAAAGAATTTTTCCTTTGTATTGTTGGAAAGGAAATAAATCTCACCATTGTGATAAAATGGATTTTGAGTGCCGTAGAAACTGTCTGCCGGCATGTTCAGGCGCCGCGCTACTTTTGTAGTTGCATCAATTTCAGTCCAGAACCAAATATCGTCCCTGTATTTCACACCATGCTCACCGCCTCCGTAATAAGATGTAGCACGGGAGGGAATAGTTGTATAAATCTTGCTGTTGTAAACAAACAGCCTGTTGAACTCGGCCTTGAACTGGAAATCTTTGATGTCGATTGAAAAATCCTGGTCAAAAGTAGTTTGTCCTTTTTTGATGCGTAAGATCCTGGAAGAGTAGTTGGCATCCTGCACTTTCATATCGCCCACAGCCACAAAATACAGATCCTGTGTTACTTCATCCAGGCCCCACAAAACATGATCAATGAATACGCCTAAATGGGTAGTGCCTTCAAATTTTGTTACACCTACAATTTCTTTCTTTGTAAGATCATATACCGCAATAGCCACTTCTTTTTTGTTTGGCGTTACCTGCCAGTTACCGGTTTCTAAAGTGCCGAGTAACAGATCTACGTACAGCTTATCATCGCGCTTTGCAATAATCAATTGTCCTGCAGACTCATCGGGATAACCTTCGGACAATGAGCTGAAATCAATTTCCCCGGTGCGTTCCATTGTTGTGGGGTTAAATGTCTGCAGCTTCAGCCCGCCACGCACATCATCCCAGTAATAACCTTCGGTGGCGCTAGCCACCAGGTAGTTAGAGATGTATTTTGTAGAAAGAGAAGGCAAAAATTTGTCTTCCACTACCTTGTTGGAAGCGTCCAGGTTCATCTTTAATATGCCCTGCGCGTTGGAGGCGCTGTTTACTTTGTATAGGGTTTTACCCAGGGTTCTTCCTCCCAGCACACTGCTTAATTGAAAGAAAGGAAGGTTGGCAAGATTAACTTCCCTGGCTTTGTTTTCTTTTAAGGTGTAGATGCCGCCGCTCCATCCGCTTGTGGCAGCATAAACAACCCATGTTTCATTTTTAGGAAACTCGCTGGTTTCTTCCGGAGGAGTAGTTGCGTCGTCGCTTTTGCTGCAGGATGCAAAAATCATCAAACCGGAAAAGCCTACAACTAATGAACGAAATAAACTTCTTCTTTTCATACTATTTTTTATTTTGATTTAAGAATTGATAAACAAATTTTAAATGATACGACCGCCCGGGCTTTTGAATATTAAAATTGTCGTATAATCTTACATTCCCCAGGTTTCTGCATTCGGCGGATACAGATAATTTTTTATCAGGGAAATGATAGTACAATCCGATATTGTGTGAAAACTGGCCCAGCCTGTTATCATTGGGAATGATCATCGAGGTCTGTACTTTTTCATTCTTTCCAAATAATGCAGGCTCCTGCGATTTAGGAATTGCATACAGGAAAAAACGGTGGGTATAATGCCCGTTCCAGGTAAGCTCCACACGATCCTTTTTTGAGAAGAGATTATTGAACTCTTTTCGCAACCATGTATTACCAAACAAAAAAGGAACATTGGGAATGCGAGATCCTTCAAGAAAAGCAAATATGGATTCTACATCTACCCTGCGAACATCCTGGTAGGTAAGATTAAAACCAACATCAAATAATTTATGCGGCGTATAATTCGCTTCCACCTCAAATCCTTTCACTTCAGATCGTTCATAATTAATATACTTGTTGAAGGGTATATCCAATTGGAGGAAAATAATATCTTTTACTTTCCTGTAAAAAAATCCTGCAGACAAGGTCAGACTATGGTATTCTGCCTGCAGCGTATATTGTCCGTTAAGGTTGATGTTATGACTTTTCTCCGGCTTAAGGCTCATATTTTCTTTGGTCATCAGGCCATCTCCAAAAATTTCATTCTCATCGGGCAGCCTGTTTGCATACTCATAAGACAGCTTAGCCATAAAGCGTTCGTTATTCCACCTTAAGCCGGCAAGGTAACCCGGTTGCCTGTTGGAAACTGCAGAGCGCCAGCCCAGTCCAAAGTTGTCTGTTGTATAGCCTTTTGTTGAAAAGTAATAATGTTTCAATGCAACAATGCTTTCCACGCTTTTATTAAACCATTGTGAACGCAGTCCCAATCCCATATTGTTCTTTCGATATACTGCCGGCACGGTCAGCACATCAATTTTTTCAACAGCAGTAATGGCTCCGAGCGGGTCGCTTCCTTTCCGGTTTTGCTGGTAGTACAGCTCGCTAAAGTCTATGGTATGCGCATTGCTAATCCGGTACGAAATGTTCAGCCTGGAAGAAAAAAAGTGATAATTTAATTGCTGATTATTACCGAGGTTGATCTCTCCCCGCCGCAAACCGCTGCCGATAAGTTCTCCGTCCCATCCATACCTTACAGTGGCGGTATCTATAAATTTTGTATTGAAGAAGCTGTAAGTTCCCAACAGGTTTACTTTTAACCTGTTTTCCAGGAATCCTTTTTTATAGCTGATCAGCCCTGTATAATTTTGCTCTTTAGAAAAAGGTTCTCCATACACTTTGTCCATAATGCCATCGTGCTGGATCTCTTTGTAAAAAGACGACCTGATGAGCGTAAGGCGAAGATCATCGGCCCATTTTCTGTTTTGAACGCCTGCAAAAGCCTCAACATAATATGTGCGTACAGCATCGTGAAATCGCCTGAGGTCTTTATACACTCTCACTCCTGTCCCCGTTGCATACACAGGCACATGCACTTTATAATCGTTGTCTGAATAATTAAAGGAACTGTTGGTGCCGATATACCATTTCCGGCTCTTGTTGTGCCACAATCCATACACAGTGGCACGATGCGTATTGAAAGAAGCTATTTCGTAAGAAAGCTCCAGCGTTTTCTCCGGCTCCTGGCGCGATACTAAATTAATACCTCCGCCAAGCGCATCTGAAGCCAGATACAAAGGCATCACGCCCTTATACACTTCTACCCGCTCCAGCATATTCAAAGGGATCGTGCCGAGATTAAACCCGTGACCAAATAATTCAACGGGTATACCGTCTTTAAAAATACGCACTGCCTTGCCTTGCAATCCGCCAAGATTCACCTGAACAGGAGCGCCTATATTTCCATCGGTACGCAATTTTATTCCAGATGCCCTGTTCAGCACTTCACTTACATCACCTCCTTTGTTATACTCTTTTTGCAGATCTATTGACTGAACGGAGAACGGCGATATATCCATCAGTTGCTTTGCTGTTTTGGAATAAACCGTTACTTCATCCAGTTGAACCGGGCTATTCCATTTTTCGCTTAAAACAAATTTGAATTGGTTGCTGCCGTTGCAGTGTATAACAATCGTTGTATCCAATATTTGTTTTCCGTCTTTATAAAACAACAGGGTTTGTTTGCCCTCTTCAAGCTCCACCGTTATGTTTCCCTGTGCATTGGTATAGCCTAAAAGGAAGGCTGCCTTATTTTTCACGGTTATACCTTCCATTCCATTACCCTTTTCATTCATTACTGATAATTGCACCGGGCAGCCAATCGTCTGTAATGAAAATGCTGTTAAAAGGAAAAGGAAGAATATTTTAATCACCGGTCTTTCTGTTTATATATTTTTAATTGCTAATTAATCGCCGGACCACCGGTCCGGAAGGGTTATCTATATGCCAGCTCCCGCAGATCGGTACTTTTTTGCGTATTTTTGGCCTGAAAATTTCATGTCGCTTTGAGCCGGCAAAGTTGTTGAACGAGCCTGGTGATTACTTACGAATATTGGAACATTTATTATGAATATGGAAATGTTTATTATGAATTTGGAAGCATAGTTATGGGGTATAAATTATTAGCAACTGATTTTGATGATTTTCTTTCTCCATCTGAGGAAGAAAATAAAATGCTTTTCAGAACGCCGAAAGGAAATATCAGCTTTGAGCAGCAGCATCTGAGGGAAGGGATGTTCATACTTCAGTCAAAGTACACAATGACGGATGATGTCAGTCTTTTTGGTAAGGGTGAAGAATCGTTGCTGGAAATTCAGCTTAACCTGTCTGATGCTGACATTCATTTTACAAACCAGTCTAAACGCCATATTACCAAAGCATCGTCTGGGAATATTTCCTTCCTGTCTGCCGAGGCTAACCATGCTGATATACAGTTTCACAAGAATACAACATATCAGACCTTTGATGTACATATTCCACTGGGGTTGCTGAATAAATATGCGGGCGAATCTGATTTGATGGACACATTCATTAACAAAATCCACTTAGGGAAGAGCAGTGTTCTGAAAAACGGTGGCGTAGCTATATATGGCGATATAATAAGAACGATCCGCGATATCCG
>MKWG01000002.1:105952-443899 GCA_001899685.1 Sphingobacteriales bacterium 44-15 | reverse complement strand
ATTTAAATGTGGATTGTAAAAAGAAAAAAAAGTAACAAAAAAAAGAAAAAGGTAATAGTAGTAATAGTGTCTACTTATATCAGGACATGACAAACAGTCTCCCGCTTTTCAATTTTCCCGCATTTTATGCCGTTGACATAGATCTTATTCCAAAGCTGTCAACTTTAAGAGCCAGGACTATGAGATACTAAGGGACCAACTGGTATTCAGGGCCTGCCCATAGCCCCTAGCTCATAGCTCGTAGCCCATAACCCACAGCCCACCTCACCAATTTCAATCCCTCTTTCCCCAATAATCCTATTTTTGCAGCTAAACAGAGAGATTTTGCCAGATAAGATTCAGTTATTACCGGATAATATTGCCAACCAGATAGCTGCGGGCGAAGTGATACAGCGCCCTTCCAGCGCCGTGAAAGAACTATTGGAAAATGCAGTAGATGCGGGCGCCACCGACATAAAGCTGGTGGTGGCAGATGCAGGAAAATCGTTGGTACAGGTGATAGACAATGGCAGCGGCATGAGCGAAACGGATGCAAGAATGAGCTTTGAGCGCCATGCCACTTCCAAGATCAACAATATTGACGACCTTTTCCGGATACGCACTATGGGCTTCAGGGGTGAAGCGCTGGCTTCTATTGCGGCGGTAGCGCAGGTGGAGCTGAAAACGAGACGGCAGGAAGATGAGGCCGGCACTTATATTGAGATTGAGAACAGCATGGTAAAAAAGCAGGAGCCCGCAGCTTTTGCACAGGGTACCAGCATTGCCATGAAGAACGTTTTTTTCAATGTGCCTGCAAGAAGGAATTTCCTCAAAAGCAACCCCGTAGAGATGCGGCATATAGTGGACGAGTTTACCCGTGTGGCAATGGCTTTTCCTGAAATTTCATTTTCCCTTAGCGCCAATGGGCAGGAAATGTTCCACCTTGACAAAGGAACGCTGAAGCAGCGGATCGTGCACCTGCTGGGGACAACCTATACTGCAAAGCTGGTGACCGTTCAGGAAAAAACGGATTACCTCAACATATACGGCTTTACCGGAAAACCGGAAACAGCTAAGAAAACCCGCGGCGACCAGTATTTTTTTGTGAACAACAGGTTTATCAGGAGCGCCTACCTGAATCATGCTGTAATGAGCGCCTACCAGGCAATGATCCCGTCCGACAGCTTCCCGATGTACGTGCTGTTCATTGACCTTGACCCGGCGCAGATTGATATTAATGTGCATCCCACCAAGCAGGAGATCAAGTTTGAAGACGAGAAGATCATTTATGCATTTGTGCAATCGGCGGTAAAACATGCGCTTGCCCAGTTCAGCATTACTCCTACGCTCAACTTCGACCTTGATCCTTCCATACAACAGCTCGATGCCGTAGCCAGGCCTTTTACGGAAGATAAAAAAGCGGGCGCCGAAGCATCTTCTTTATACAATACCTTCACTCAAAAAAACCAGGCGCACCTCATTGAAAGCAAAAGCGAGCTGAAGCACTGGAAAGATTTTTATCCTGAGCCCAAACAAACAGGCTTTAAATCCATTTTATCTGCAGCTATTGAGCAGACAACAGGCAAGCTGGAATATGAAGCTGCGGCAGGCGTATCGCCCGCTGCAGGCAGCGAGCAAAAAATGCAGTTGATCGAAGATGCGCCCCTGATACAGTTACACAAGACCTATATAGCAGCTCCTGTCAATACAGGATTTATATTGATCCACCAGCAGTCGGCGCACGAGCGTATTTTGTACGAACGGTATGCTGCCGCGGCAAAAGGGAAACCCGTAGCTTCCCAGCGCAGCCTCTTCCCGCTTACTGTACCGCTTTCCGCACCCGATGCGGTATTGCTGCAGGAGCTGCTGCCCGACCTCACCATGCTCGGTTACGAAATAGAGCTGTTTGGCAAGGATACCTTTGTAATACAGGGCACTCCCGCTGATGTGGAGCAGGGCAATGAAAAGCTTGCCATTGAGCAGATGCTTGAGCAGTTCAAGCATTTCAACAATGAAGTAAAGTTTTCAAAAAGAGAAAAGCTGCTTCGCAGCGTTGCCTGGCAACAGGCCATAAAGCCGGGCAAAGCGCTTACAGTAAAAGAAATGAAAACACTTACCGAAGAGCTGTTTGCCTGCAGCCAGCCCAATATCACCCCCTCGGGTAACCCCACCTATATAGCATTTAAAAAGGACTATATGGAGCGGATGTTCGGAAAATGATTTTTTTATGGGGAAAACAATATTTGTACGCAAACAAGAGACACCCTCTCGATGACAAAGAGCCTATTAACTGTTACTATCCTTTTGTTCCTTACCCAGGCAGCAATATCACAGAATTCTGATAATACAAAGAGCTGTTACTCCGACAAGCCTTTTAATAAAGAAAAAGTCTTCACAAAAATGCTACACAAGCCATACTTCAAAGGTGGACATGACTCATTTGTAAATTTCCTTATGGCCAACATCAATTTTCAAAAACTGGTGGACGACCTTTCACAAAACGAAAGACTATATAGCGACACGGCAAGGATAAAGTTTATTGTGAGTAAGGACGGTATACTTAGCGATTTATCAATAACATTAACAAAAAAGAAAATCTTCGCAGACGAAATCGCAAGAGTCATTAAGAAATCCTCTTGCAATTGGGTGGCAGGGGGAACAGAACGACTGCTAAATGGCTGGATCCAGTTTGACGTTTATTATTTAATTGACAGGCAGCTAAATGAAGTAACAACTAATGTTAAGGTAAAAGAATACGACTATGCTGACAACTAATTAAACAACAAAATGTCTGCGCACAAGAAGTTTGGCTATACATCAGGACGACGAATGCATGCTCTCCCGATAGCAATCGGAATTGTTCGCTATTCACCTAAGCTTTGGTTTTCGAATAACACCGGGCAATAGAATAAATAATCAACGCTTCACTGCCGCAGGTCTCCGGACCTGTGCCTTGTCAGCCTTACAGATTTACGCCTGGGTATTAATGACCAATCATTTCCACCTAGTGCTATGTCAAACGTGAAATGGGAGAGGTGAAAGCTTGTCTCACGTTTCACCTCTCACGTTTCACGAAAATGAACAGACATAATTTGCTTGACTTAACACTAGTTTATTCCTGCATTAATGGATATGAACCTGGTATGGTGTTGAAAAATATCAAGAGCTTCACCGCGTTGAAAATAATTGATGCGATCATAAAGAATCCCAAAGAAAGCAGGAAGGACTGCCTGCCTGCCGGCGAGGCAGGGATGCTGAGCATTTTTGAAGAAAACGGACGGGCAAAGAAAACGAACTATCATTATCAGTTCTGGCAACATGAAAATCATCCTGTACTACTGGAAGATCATAGTATGTTGGAACAAAGAATGACCTACGTTCACGAAAATCCTGTACGCGCCGGCTTTGTATCGTTGCCGGAGCAATGGTTATATAGCAGTGCGGTTGACTATTATGTAAAAAACGGTAAGGGGTTACTTGATATTATAAGCGTGTATTAAACGGCAAGAGAAGTAATTTCGAAGCACAGGTTGGGAGACCTGCGCCAGAGCCAGCATGACATTGAGCTAACATCAGCAACAAATTAGGGGATCGCTTCGCCGCGCATCAGTCCTGATCTTTAAAATGCGTATGGCGGCTCGCAAAGACGGGCAAGAATGTTGATGATTCGTGTGATTGAAGTATCTCGAAAGTTACAAAATTATCACCAGCCACTTTCTCCACATTTGTGTATAGGTTACACTAATGTAGATGCGTTTCCCTGTATCTTCACACAGTAATGTATAAATTTTCGACATTGAAAAAATTTTTCTTTTTTATGCTATGCTGCCTGGCTATGGCAGCGCATGCGCAGTTAAAAACTGCTGCTGATTATGTAAATCCTTTTATCGGCGCCAGCACGAGTGCTGACAAAGCGGGTATATATCATGGATTAGGCAAAACCTTTCCCGGCGCAACAACACCTTATGGTATGGTACAGGTAAGTCCTAATACCGTAACAGGTGGCGACAATGGTCCCGGTTATAGCTATGAGCACCAAAGTATAGAGGGGTTTGCGTTTACGCAAATGAGCGGTATCGGCTGGTACGGCGACCTGGGTAATTTTTTGGTGATGCCGGCAACGGGCAAACTCAAAACTTCTTCGGGAAAACTGGAAGATAAGCCGGGAACGGGTTACCGCTCACGATATGATAAACAGAGCGAAAAAGCCTCCGCAGGTTATTATACAGTTCAGTTAACAGATTATAATATCAAAGCAGAGATGACTGCAACGCCTCATTGCGGCATGTTGCGGTTTACCTTTCCGGCAAACAAACAGTCGCGTATACAAATTGACCTGGCAAGAAGGGTGGGCGGTACTTCAACTGAACAATATGTAAAAGTGGTGAATGAAAATACGATTGAAGGATGGATGAAATGCACACCCGGTGGCGGCGGCTGGGGTAATGGTGATGGCAAAGCAAGCTATACCGTTTATTTTTATGCGCAGTTCAGCAAGCCGCTGAAAAAATATGGCATATGGAATGCCCATATCCCGGATGGGGCTGACCGGAAACGTAAGGCTATAGAAAGCGATCAATATCAGCAATGGATTGCTGATGCAACAGTGGAGAAAAGTATTAAAGAAAAACAGGCAAAACACATTGGCTTTTACACGGAGTTCGCCACAAAAGCAGATGAGCAGGTGGTAATGAAAGCGGGTATTTCCTTTGTAAATATGGAAGGTGCAAAAAAGAATCTTGAAGCGGAAATAACCGGTTGGGGTTTTGATAATATTCATCAACATGCGGTTGATCTCTGGAATGACAAATTGAACGTTATCAAAATTGATGGAGCAACGGAAGAACAAAATTTTGTTTTTTATACTGCTTTATATCACACCATGATTGATCCCCGGATTGTTTCGGATATTGACGGTAATTATACGGGCGGTGACAATAAAATACATCGTTCAGCTACATTTAATAAACGCAGTATATTCAGCGGCTGGGATGTTTTCCGAAGCCAGTTCCCGTTACAGACTATTATTAATCCAACTCTGGTAAATGATATGATCAATTCACTGGTTACCCTTGCCGGTGAAACGGATAGCAATTATTTAGAAAGATGGGAATTACTGAACGCTTACAGCGGCTGTATGCTGGGTAATCCTGCCGTGGTAATCCTGGCAGATGCCTTTGTAAAAGGGATCAGGAGCTATGACGTGGCAAAAGCCTATCAATATGCCGTAAATACCAATGAAAGATTTGGTAATGGAACGTTGGGATATACCGCAGGCAGTATATCCAAAACGCTTGAATATGCATTTGATGATTGGTGCTTATCGCAAATAGCATCTGGTTTGAATAAAACAGGTGACGCAAAGAAATATGCGGCACGTTCTCTTGATTATAAAAATATTTGGGACAGTACGCATCAATGGTTCCGCCCCCGTAATGAAGATGGCATATGGGAACCCTGGCCCAAAGACGGACGTTTGGCCGATGGGTATGGCACGGCTGAATCCAATCCATACCAGCAGGGTTGGTTTGTGCCTCATGATGTGGAAGGCATGGTGGCTTTAATGAGCGGCAAAGAAAAAGTAATTGCTGACCTTGAAGATTTCTTTAATAAAACACCAAAGAACTTTATGTGGAATAGTTATTATAACCACGCCAATGAGCCGGTACACCATGTGCCTTTTTTATTTAACCGCCTCGGCGCACCCTGGCTTACACAACAGTGGACGCGTATCATCTGCGACAGCGCTTATCATAATGCTGTAGAAGGATTGGTGGGCAATGAAGATGTTGGACAGATGAGCGCATGGTATGTATTGGCTGCTGTTGGTATACATCCTGTTTGTCCCGGCAGTACAAAAATGGAAATAACAAGTCCTTTATTTAAACAGGTAGAGCTGCATTTGCAGCAGGGTAAAACATTTTCAATCATCGCGAAAAATAATTCTTCCACCAATATTTATATTCAGCGTGCATTGTTCAATGGTAAGGTTTACAACAAATCTTATATTGATTACTTCGATATTATGAATGGCGGCACGCTGGAATTAATAATGGGGGAACAGCCCAACAAAAGCTTCGGCGTTTCAAAATAATATTTTACGCCCTGGCGCATTCTGAGGCGATGGCGTTGTGTGATGGCGACCTGCTGCCTAAGCAGATTGCTGTTGAGGCTGCCAAGAATCAAAAGAGAATATTATAGGATATAAACAAATTACGGATCAAACTTCTTTTAATAACTTCTACTGGTAAAATTGTATTTATCATTTATAACAGCTAAATTATGGATAGCATTATTGCCAATTAACTTGCTACACTTGCGCTTATGAAAAAAATTTCTACATGGGCGTTATGCCACCCTAATAATTATAAAATTGCAGGAATGCTATAGAAAAATTGAGGGCAATCTCAATTTGCGGAAGCTGTGTTAGATTGCTTCGCCCGCCGCAGGATGTCTTCCATTTAATCTTCATGCAGGCGGGCTCGCAAAGACGGCAACAGTGGTTTAATTTTGCTATCCGCACTGAATTAAAGTGTATAACTATTCCCCCATATAGCGGAAGCATACGAACCAACAAAATAAGTAATTTAAAGTACTCAGTAACCAGGTGCAGGCATCTCGCTTGTACCGTAAATAATAAAAAGAGAAAAGCCGCTGATAAACTGTATTTTATCATTTTTGCTGTAATATACCGGATAGCGCCAAAGACTTTTATGGCAAGAAGGGGATTGATTGAATTGTATTACATTGTGCAGGCAGGTATGTAGTTGGGGTATTTAAAATAAAATGATATAGTACGAATTGGGTCAGTTGTAGGTTGTAAAAAAATATAAATAGTTATCTTATTCTTGAAAACTCACATTGGAAAAATTGGACAAATGAGGTATGCTCTTTTATTATTTATAATTTATTGTTTTGGGCTGCTTCCAATAAGAAGTCAGGCACAACTCAAAGAATATCCGGACTCTTCAAAATCTCAGGCTTTAGCTAAAGTTTTACATCATCTTCCAAATAATGTCTTACCCGTTATTGGAGCCTGGTTTTGGAAAAAAGAAGAGCTTGAACCTGAGGGATATAAATATTTTATTGATCATGTAAATACTCATTCTGCTTATAATTTACTGACAACAGCTATTAGAATACCGGGAAGATATATAACTGATGTTGATGTTCACAACCAGGTTAAGCTGGCAGTAGCTTATGCGAAAGAAAAAGGTATTCAAATAGCTTTTGAATTAGATCCAAGGTCAGTACGTCGTAAATTCGAAGCAATGTACCCTGATGAGCTTCAGGAATCATTGTGGCTTGAGGAGGTTATGCTTTCAGAAGATACGCCTGCTGAGGCCGTTGTCCGAAGTATCGACCTTTCCGATCATATGAATGGTAGGAAAGTACCTTATATTTCACTTCGGGGCTCACTTCTTCGGGTATATTCTTATCATAAGACTGCAGATGGTATTGATCCAACTACACTTAAGGATATAACTAAGGAATGTATAGTAACAACTTCATCAAAGGATTCGCTTGTTGTTCGTATCCCTGCAAATAAAAACAACAGTCAACTACAAGCCTGTGTAATGGTTTCGTTTACGCACCTGACACCCGATGTGTTTGCCCCACATTTAATGGAATTTCAACATCAACTGATTCAAAACTATTCAGATGTCCCTTTGGCAGGAGTAATGAAAGACGAATGGGGATTTCCTCCAAGTACTCCTGCTAATAGAATGGCATTGGGAAATCATTTTTGGTATTCAAAGCACTACGCGTTGGCTTATGCAAAAGAGACAGGCGGACGGGAGTTGTTAGGCGACTGCTTACTGATGTATGCTGGCCTAAAAGGACAGGAAAGCGACCGTGTGATGGCAATTAATCACTACATGGAAATGAACCGACAACGAAATAGTGCTTTGGAAGATGATTTCTATCATACTACAAAGAAAGTTTTCGGACCGGAAGCGGCAGTGGTAACGCATCCAACATGGTATCCTTATCCGGATCGCCTGGAAAGTAAAAAAAACGGTCTCGATTGGTGGGTTGCCAAACGGGATTGGGCGCAAACAGATGAGGTAACACCCTTTGCTGCCCGTACCGCTCTTGCAAAAAAATGGAACAGCCCCGTTTGGTATAATCAGTATTATGATTTTGCGCACGATAAGAATAGTTATCAACGTGAACTTTGGAGTTCAGTACTCGCAGGGGGTAGGATTAATTTTCATCCTACGCCGAGTCCGGCCAGAAATGAGAGATCAGGTGATTATCTTGAACTGCTCCGTGGTAATCTTATGCGGGGCGAAAGCAGGGTTCACCTCCTGGACTTTATTAGCAAAAGCCCCTTGAATAGTCCTGTTGCTGTAATTTTTGGACATCCCTCTACAATGAACTGGGCAGGCCCATATCCTGAAGATTTAGGTATGAAGCTGGTAGATAGCTTGTGGAGTATGGGTATTCCGACAGATGTAATACCTACCAGCGAAATTGAAAACAATAGTCTGCTCGTCGATGAAAATGGATGGATACATTATGGCAAACAGCGTTATGCGGCTGTTATTTTGTACAATCCTGAATTTGAAAAGACGTCAACTGCAGCATTTTTCAATCAGGCATCCAAAGGGAAAACTAATCTTTTTCGTATAGGAAACTGGACGAAGGATTTTAATGGAAATACTCTTGATGGAAATGCCGCTTTGCCAAAAGCGATGGTTGCAGGTGATATTAAATCGGTAATGTTGGACGTCTCCAAAATTATGAAAAAGAGAAAAATAGATTTTCAAACACCTGCATCACGCATATTAGAAGGTTTTGGTCATGTTTCCAAAGCCCCTCCCACGAAAGGATTTTGTCGCTTAATAGATGGGACACTTATCCAGGTAGCGGGGACTAACGATGCTGCAGGTGATATAATCGATTCCAAAATGAAAGTAGGGAAATATGATGTTATTTTTAATGCAATTGGAGTGGCTGGTGTGAGGCTTGATGAAAAGGGAAATGTGCAGGCATTGGCTGCCGGCGGTCTAAAATATTTTAAAACCGGTGATTTTGTTATTCAATTGGATGAACGGGTTGACCTTGCGTTGTGGAAAAATGACAATGGCGAATTTGAAGGTGTAATCCAGGGATTAAAGGGAGAAATCCCCTCACAATTACTGAATATTACAAAAGGCTGGATACATCTTACTGTTCCTGCTCCGTTAGGCGAATGAAACCGGATAAATTTATTTTCTCTGATACTTTGCATATGTTGAAAACAATTTGAAGAAACCTCCCCGGCACAGTTCTGAGGCAATGGCGTTGTGTGCCGGCAACCTGCTGCCTGAGCATTACTTGTTTCGCTATAATGATGTCATGTTAATTATGTAAAGCCTGTTTAAGAAAATAAAATAAGTAACAGCAAGGCAGCAGGTCTTGCAATGCACAGGGCAATGCTACCAAACCTGCGCCAGGGCCACAACCGGAAGATTATATACACAGTTCTGCTAAATATTATATTACCAGTGAGCAAGGCGTATATGAAATTTCTAACTACATGATGTTGCAGGATGTAGATTTGACGAAATTAAGACGATGAGGGTGCCTCGCAGAGTCCAGCTAATACATATGGCCCGGAGTTGAGACTCTGCGGAGAACCAATGATATTTTTTCCTCGCAGCGTTTCAGCCCGCACACAAAAGCCGGAGCTGAGACTCTGCGGAGAACAAAAGCCGTGTATCCCCGATAGGGAATGTTGTATTGATGTAATGACAAAATTGTTAGTAATTTTCTCCTGTCAATTCGTGCAGATTAGATACATTTAACACTAACGAAAAATTCAAAAATGCCTGTTCAGCAAACGGACTTTTCAACAAACCCTGCCGAAAATATTGATTTAAATTATTCGAGCCGTTCGCCGCTTCGTTATCCCGGGGGCAAAACAAGGGGAGTTGACTTTATAACTCAATTCTTTCCGGAAAATCTCGATAAATTATTATCTCCTTTTTTTGGGGGAGGCTCTATCGAATTATCAGTTGCCGCACAAGGAACTTTAGTGTATGGATATGATATCTTTTCTCCTCTCGTTGAGTTCTGGCAGTGTTTATTGACACAGCCAAACGAGCTTGCAGATGAAGTGGAAAAACATTATCCGTTACCCCGGGACAGGTTTTATAAATTACAGGCTGCTCAAACCAAATTCAAAACAAAGCTTGAAAGAGCGGCAGTGTATTATGTGTTAAACCGTTCTTCTTTTTCAGGTGCAACATTATCCGGCGGGATGTCCCCGGAACACCCAAGATTCACATTAACATCTATTGAAAGATTAAGGAATTATCTCAATCCAAATATAAAGATCCAAAAAGGAGATTTTAAAACTTCTCTTGTAAAGCATCCTTACACTTTTGCTTATTTAGACCCGCCGTATGTAATTAAAAGCGCTCTTTATGGTAAAAAGGGAAGCGCACATAAGGATTTTGATCATGAGCAATTAGCAAATATTTTAAAAAAGAGAGAACATTGGATACTATCATACAATGACTGTAAAGAGATCAGGAGCTTATATGAAGGTTTTCATATACTGACCCCAAACTGGAAGTATGGAATGTCGAATGATAAAATGTCTAAAGAAGTTCTGATTTTCAGCAAAGACTTTAAATTAAATGGTCGTCCTGTTTACTAACGCCGTTTTTTAACAGAACTTAAAAATTAAATCGTAATGAAATTCAAAAAGAAATTGATTTTGGTTGCAACTTTTCCTTGCTTATAGTCCTTTGGACAAATCAAGCTTGAAGATTTAAAAATTGACACGACTATTACAGGATTTCATTTTGCTCCAAAGAAGAAATCAAATATGAAATAAATAAAGTTTTGGATCAGTTGCCCGACAAGACTCTCCAGGAAATTCTTGCATTTTTGAAATCTGTAGGGAGTGAGCAGGCGTTTTCCGTTGCTGACCGGGCCGCTTTAGTCAAAATATTGGCGGAAGACAAGGAACTTCTTGAGAAACTTGCCAAATAATATCAATCAAGGAAGCCGAAAGATTACATCGGATACTTATTGACAGGTTCGGAGGAGTGTGGCTTCTCTGATCTAAAGCATTTTGATCAATCATCCATTTATCAATGGAAACAAAAGGACCGGGACAAAAGCCCACGCTCTGACATCCCCGCAATCTTTACACATCCCCGCCCCGCTTCCTGCTAAACCACCAGTAAAAAGGAATCCCCAGCAGGATCAGCGTTAACCCAATCCCGGCCTCACGGGGGCGCTCAATAATAGTATTGCCTACCAGCAGCACGCAAAAAATTATAAATAAGGCCGGTATGACCGGGTATCCCCATACTTTATAAGGGCGCGGCGCATCAGGCATTCTTTTGCGGAGAATGAACACGCCGACTGTTGTGGCGCCGTAATAAATAAATGCGGCAAATATGAGCATGTCGGTGATCTGGTCGAAGCTGCCGGAGAGCACCAGCACGCAGGCCCATACTGCCTGGTACCACAAGGAAGCGCCGGGCACGTTCGCCTTATTGAGCCTGGACATGGCAGGAAAGAATACACCTTCCGAAGCCATAGCATAATAGGTACGTGAATTGCTCAGGATAGTAGCATGGGTGCATCCCAGCGTAGACACCAGTATCAGCAGCGACATAAAACGCATACCATTGTTGCCCCAGAATGCTTTTACCACTTCCACAGCTGCTATGGAATTGCCGGAAGCATTTACCTGCTCCATCTGCTGAACGGGGAGCACAGAGAGATATGCAAGGTTAGCCAGCAGGTATACTACTATCACTACTATCAACCCGATAGTTAACCCTATCGGCAGATTGCGGTGTGGGTTTTTTATTTCGCCGCCCAGCAGCCCTACTGAATTCCAGCCTTCATAACCCCAGAAAGCCGCCAGCATTGCAGTGAATACCGCGCTCAGGGTTACAGGTGTATTGTTTGTTGTATGAAGCTCAAATGCCGCAGCCACATTTGCCTGCGGACTGCTCAATCCAAACACCACGATCAATAAAATACCCGCAAGCATGAGCACTAAAAGAAAGCTGCTCAGCCCGGCGCCTGTCTTAAGACCCGTTGTGTTCAGATACGTAAGTATTACGATCAGCAGTATTGCCGTCAGCTTCACATTGAAGCCGGCAAAAGGGTAAAATATACCCGCTATATTAAAATCAGCCAGGGAAGGCAATACCGGGGGAATTGGCGCAATACTGTTCAGCGACTGGGCAAATACATACGCTATACCTGCAATAGCGGCAGTCTTGATAGCCGAAAAATTTGACCACCCGTACAGGAAGGAGAAAAATCGTCCGTAGATCTTTTTATAGTATGCATACTCGCCGCCGGTATCGGCCAGCATGCCTGCAATCTCCGCATTGCTGAGGGCGCCGAATAAAGAAATGATGCCACCCAGCAACCAGCATATCAGCACCCAGCCCGGCGAATGCAGCTCGGCAGCCATAGGAGCAACTTTTTTATACACTCCTGAACCAATGATATTGCCTATGACCATAACGATCACAAGACGCAGGCCTAAAGCCCGGTTGAGATGGGAGGAAGTTCTGTTCATATACGCGGTTAATTATTGGTTTAAGGAATGGAAGCGTTTTTCTCGTCTGTCGTTTCTCGTTTGTCGTTGTTCAACCGCTGTACCTGCGCCGCATCAAAAAAGAATACAGCAGGGCAAAAAGCAATATCAGCAGCACCGGCAACCCGGTATTGAGCATTTGCCAAAAAGACTTATGGGCTTCCACCTGCTTCCTGTCGAGCAGCCGCAGGGTATAATCCTTGCCCCTTGTTTCCAGTATACCCGGGTTGCCTACCAGGTATTCAAGACAGTTGAGAAAAAATTCCCTGTTGGCATATTGATACCCTGTAAAAGCGCTCTGCCCCATTTGCAGCGGACCTTTTTGCTGTGAAACATAGTTAGTGACAATATCCCCGTCCGAGATCACTATCATTTTATTATCGTTGGCAGAAGCAGAGAGAAATGGGCTTTTATATACATGCTCCAGGCTGTCTTTCGTGGCAGATGAAATACGGTTGGTATACAGGGAATTGAATTTACCTTCCAACAAAACAGCCACCGGTATAAATGGTGTTGTAAAACTCCTGAGGTCTTCCTCTGTTTTCACGCTGTTGAGCTCTACTCTCGCAGGGGTGGAAATGATCCGTGCATTAGGGGAAGAAGAGAGCAATACCGTTTTGGTAATGCCCCCGGCTTTCACCGTATCCATGGATTGCGGGAACTGCGACATCACATAGTCCAGGTTTTTGGCGATAGGGTTATTATTCGGAGCTGCCAGCAGCGGGAAATAATACCAGGGCATGAGCTGCATTTGCGGGCGATCGCCCATCATCCCCACTTTCAGCGGGATCTCGGCACAGTTGATATCCTGCACAAGATCGGGGTTGATCCTTACCCCGTATTTAAACAGGATATCATCCAGGTTAAGCCCCATATCAAAAGCGATAAAGCTGCCTTCGCTCCGTTGCAGGCTGTCGAGGCTGGCATATAAATAATCCAGCAGCCAGACCACTTTCCCGCCGCGCATCACATACTGGTCAATCTTCAGCTTTTGCGATTCGCTGAACCCAAACTGCGGCTTAACGATCACCATGGCATTAAAAACATCCGGAATAACAGACACACTGTCTATGGGTAATATGCTGAAGCCATAGTTTGGCTTTATCGTTCTTTCTATCAGGTCGTATACATCATATTGCAGGGGCTCGCCATTACCTGTAAGATAAGCTACCACAGGCACCTTCTCCCTTTTGACCTTATCAATACCGCCGGCAAGCTTATATTCCAGTAACGCTTCAGCATTATTCAAAGAATTCAGCCCGTCCACAGCGCTTTGCCCCTGTAGCAGGTCAACACCGGCAATACGGTCTTTATAGGTGATGATCACTCCGGGGTATACCAGGCGCTGTTCCTCACCCTCTCCTGATTTCGTCTGTGCTTTTACGTTAGTAGGATTAATGCCCAGCCTGTGCAAAGAATCAAGCAGGTACATTTTGGCGGAATCATCAAGGTTTTCACCCGGCTTCCGGAAGAAATATTGCACGTTGCTACCGCCGATCTCTTTAAATTCCTGCAACATGTCCCTGGTGCTGCCCTGCAGCTTTTTAAATCCCGCCGGCAGATCGCCGTCCATCAATACGGTAATGGTTACTGGCTCATCAAGGGATTGCAGCAACCGGTGCGTTGCATCAGAAAGCGTATACCGCTTTTCCGCAGTGAGGTCTATACGGCTATGCCATTGTGAAGCAAACATATTTACCAACGCCAGCAAAACGACAACATATATCCAGCCGTATTTGGATTGCAACAGTTTTTTCATGAATTAACGGGCAAGGAGTTTTTTATAAGTAATAAAAAGAAAAAAGCCGATCACGCTAAGAAAGTAAAAAATATCCCTGCTGTCTACCGCTCCCCTGCTGATGCTGCGATAGTGAAAATCAATGCCCAGCATTTCAGTGATATAATCCGGACCGCCCTGCAATGAAGGTATTTTACTTACCGCGCTGAATCCGCTGTATAAGAGGAAACAGGCAAATGCGCTCAACAAAAAAGCTACTACGGCATTGCCCGTAAAACTGCTGCAACACACGCCGATAGCGGTAAAAGCTGCAGCGAGGAAGAAAAGGCCAATATAGGATCCGGCTATTCCCCCCGAATCAATCCCGCCGGTTGACAAGGCATGTATAGTATATACATATACGCCGGTAGGCAACAATGCAATAACAACTATAATAAGACTGGCAATATATTTCCCGCCAATGATCTGCCATTTGCTCAGAGGGCGTGTGGCAAGTATTTCGTAGGTGCCGGATTTGAATTCATCCGAAAAGCTCCTCATGCTGATGGCCGGAATGAGCAGCAGCAATATCCAGGGGGCCATTTCAAAAAAGACATCCAGTGTGGCATAGCCCCCGTCAAATAGATTGGTATCGGGAAAAATAAAGAGGAACAAACCGCTTAACAACAGGAAAATAATGATGGCAATATAGCCGGTAAGACTGCTGAAAAACTGGCGAAGCTCTTTTTTACAAATTGCGAACATGTAAATAGTTTATTCTGGATGATCGGAATGCCTGAAAAAAAACGTTCGGGCAGGCTCAAAAATACAATTGTGTATCGATACGCCTGAAAATTATTGGGCTCATTTCAATTTTTCGCATGGGATTGAAATCCCCCGCGGGAATATGTGATCGAGCCTACGGCTCTGGAACATGGAACTGCAAGAGCCATAGGCTCGGTAGCATATTGTTCCAGCGGATTTCAATCCGTTGCCTGTTTCCGCCTGCGAAAAATTGAAATATGCCCAAATTATTGAAATCTGGTATAAAAAAAATACTTAACTTTCATTTACTAACCGGAAACTCCGATGCCTGTGTGTGCCACTTTTAATAACACACCAAAAGCTATATATGAAAAAACACCTGCTGCTATGGTTTATCGTAACACCATTTGTATCAACTGCCCAGCAAACTTATACCTGGAACACCTCTTCCGGTTCCTGGACAACAGCCTCCAACTGGTCGCCACAAAGAAACACTCCTGCCCCGGATGATATCCTTGCCTTTAATGCGCCTGCAACCGTTACCGGTCTACCCGCCTCTGAAACCATTGGCCGGATCTATATATACAATAATGCGGCTGTCAGCTTCAGCGCTGCTGCCGGCAGCAGCATCAGCATTGGCAATACTGCCATAGCAGCGCCTCATTTTGCCATCGCTTCCGGGTCCAGCCTGGCTGTCGCAGGATCTAACAGCATAACGTTAAATATAGTATCAGGCTGTTCGGCGCAAATTGATGGCAGCCTGAGCTTTGCGGGTAGCGCCCACCGGCTGAGTGCAACTGCAGCCAGTGCCATCACATTCTCTTCTGGGGCGGTGTTTACTGCCGGCGCAGGATTTTCAGGCAATGCATTTGGTAATGTTGCTGCTAATAAAAATTCAGTGATCTTTCAAAGCGGGGCAACCTATATTTTAAAAGCCGGTGGTAACCCATTCGGACTTGCCGCGCCGGATGCTGTTGTTATATTTAACAGCGGCAGCATTTACCGGCACCAGGTAAACGGAGTTGGGCCATCTGTTGGCGGAAGAACTTACGGCAACCTCTATATTGAGGCCAATGTAAATTTTTCGGGTATTGGCTCTGCCCGCGATTGTATCATTCAGAACGACCTGAATATATTATCTGGTTTCTTCTCTTATAAGCCAAATACGCTTGGCTCCCAAACCGGCAATTTCAATATTTACGGAGATATCCTTGCGGCAGGCGCCTCATATATAGATATAGGAAGCGCTAATATGCCGGGCGCTGTCCGGTTGCCGGGTACAAACCAGACTATTGGTAGCGGCGGTGGCACGGGCTCCATCAGCTTTGACAACATTACGGTGAATAATACCAGCACAACATTATCAAGACCTGTTGCTGTTTCCGGCACACTTTCCCTTCAAAATGGCAAAATAATAACTTCCTCAACCTCCCTGCTTACGCTCGCTTCTACGGCTGTTATCCAAAGCTGTACGCACAATTATTCCAATCTGCCTTATGCTGATATGGGCTGCGATATTTCTTATATCGAAGGACCAGTAAGAAAGACAGGGCTGTCGGCAGGAGATTTTATTTTCCCGGTCGGGATCAATGGCAAGCTACGCCCTGCTGCTGTGAGAAATGCCACCGGGGATTTTACCGCGGAATTTGTCCGTGGAGATCCGTATCTGGACCTGGGCAGCGCTATGGGCGCGGGTATCCATCATATAAGTCATCTTGAATACTGGAATATTTCGGGATCAGGCAATGCCAGCGTGGAGGTCAGCTTTTTCGACCCCAACAGCGGAGGCGTGACCGACATGAATGCGCTCAGGGTTGCCCGTTTTGATGGCAGTCAATGGACCGACCAGGGGGTGAGCAGCTTAGTAGGATCCCCGGGTGCCAATGGTGCTATAACCAGTAACCCGGTAGCAGTTTTTGGCAATTTTACGCTTGCCGGGGCGCTCGGATACCCCAATAACCCGCTGCCGCTCTTGCCGGTAACTTTAAATGTCATTGCCGAAAATGACAAAATCAATATTAACTGGACGGTTTTTAATGACAAAGCGTACAAATATTATACTGTAGAAAAAGAAGCAGCCGGCGCTTTCATCTCGCTTACTTCGGCAAATAGCATACAAGGCGATGATAATCAACATTATAAAACATTTGACCCCTATCCTACGGAAGGGGAAAACCGCTACAGGCTTAAGCTGACAGGGGAAAATGGCGAAATCCTGTATTCCGGGATAGCGAGTATAGTTTTCAGATGGCAGCGTCTAATAGCATACCCTAATCCTGCCCGGGAAAAAATATTTATAAAAATTCCGAAATCAAGCAGCATTTCTGAAATTGCTATTGTCCATATAAGCGGCTCCGTTATTAAATGGTTAAAAACCAGCTATAACCAAACGACTGTTAATGTGGATATACAACATCTTGCCAGCGGAGTTTATTATATAAGAATAATACAGGCAGGATATTCCACAGTTATACCAATTGTTAAGTATTAAATAGCTCCAAAACCAACTGCAGGGAGGCTGCCATCACTGGCAGCCTCTTTTGTTTTTTGAGAAACTTAACTAAATAGCCAGTAAAGCCCGTCTCTATGCCTCTTGCCGGGCGTTAATAACATGCCCCCGCAATATCGCGCCGTGTTTCCCTGAATTACTTATATTCGGCATTTAGTTGACAGTTTATGGAAAAAAAAGTGGCTTTATTCGGAGAATATCTTCTCAGGCTCACGCCCCCATCCCAGCAGAAAATTGTTCAGGCGGATACATTGGAAATGCATTGGGCCGGCTCGGAAGCCAATATCGCGGTCTCCTTATCCATACTGGGGAATGATGCCTTATATATTACGGCGCTCCCTTCTAATGAACTGGCGCGGGCAGGACTGGCTCAGCTTTATAAGTATGGAGTGAAAGTGCACAACCATCCCTCTGAACAAACAAGGACAGGCATTTATTATTATGAAAGCGGGCAGGGTGCCAGGGCAGGGAGAATAATATACGACAGGGCCTATTCCGCATTCAGCTACCTGCAGCCCGGCCAGATCAACTGGGAAAAAGTTTTTGAAACCTCAGACTGGTTCCACTGGAGCGGCATCACGCCGGCGCTCAATGAAAACCTGGTGGCCGTTTGCAAAGAAGCATTGGTGGCGGCAAAAAATAAAGGGCTCACTATTTCTGCAGATTTCAACTACCGGGGCACATTATGGAATTATGGCAAAAGCTGCCGGGACATTATGCCGGAGCTATTACAATATTGTGATATAATATTAGCCGATGTAGATACGGCTAAGCTTTACTTTGGTATATCACCGGATGAAAAAGATCTTGTAAACAGTACTTTCGGGCTTTTACATAAGCATTTACCCAATGCCAGCCATATCGTAATGACAATGCGGGTACAGGAAAGCGCCAGCTCAAATCAGTATATAGGATACTTGTGGCACAAAGGAGCAATTCATCAGTCGAGGCCATACCGTATCCAGCAGATCGCAGAACGTATAGGGGCCGGGGATGCCTTTATGGCAGGAGTGATACATGGGATAAGATCAAAGCTGAGCCTGGATGAAACAATTGAATTTGCAACAGCATGCGGGGTAATAAAACATAGTATAACAGGAGATTTCAATATTGCATCGCATGAAGAAATAAGGACACTGATGCAGCAGGGTGGCAGCGGGAAGATAATCAGGTAAACCGAAAAAATGTGAAACGCGGGACTTTCACCTCTCACATTTGTCGTCTCATGTTTCGCGTTTGTCGTTTTACTATTCACCTCGTAACTTGCAGCCCGGTCCAATCTCAAACCTCAAATCACGATCATGTTCAGACTCAATAACAAAACCGCCATCATCACCGGTGGGGGAAGCGGAATAGGAAAAGCGATTGCAACGGTATTTGCACAACAGGGAGCACAGGTATATGTGCTGGATATGGATGAAAAAGGTGGTGGCGCCACTATACAGGAGATTGTTGATGCCGGCAATAAAGCAGTATTTTACAAATGCAATGTAGCCGACCAGAAGAACGTAAAAAATGTCGTGGGAGAAATTGTGGCAAGGCATGGCTCCATTGATATCCTGGTAAATAACGCTGGCATTGCACATATCGGCCAGGCGGACAATACGAATGAAGAGGATTTTGATCGTATTGTAGCGGTAAATATTAAAGGCGTTTACAATTGCCTGCATGAAGTCATTCCTTTTATGAAAGAAAAAGGAGGCGCTATTTTAAATATGGCTTCCATTGCGGCGCTGGTAGGCATCCCCGACAGGTTCGTTTATTCAACTGCCAAAGGAGCCGTAGCTGCAATGACGCTTTCTGTAGCCAGGGATTATATCAAACATAATATCCGCTGCAATGCCATTTCTCCTGCAAGAGTGCATACGCCTTTTGTAGACGGGTTCCTTGCTAAAAATTATGCCGGTAAAGAAGCGGAAATGTTTGAAAAGTTATCTAAAACCCAGCCGATAGGAAGAATGGCAAAGCCTGAAGAAATTGCTTATCTCGCCTTATATCTTTGTTCGGATGAGGCATCTTTCATCACCGGTTGCGATTACCCGATTGACGGAGGATTTGTTAAACTGAACAATTAACAATCCCCTGGCTGATAACAGGCAATTTTTCATGCAATGCTTCGTTTGCACCCAAAAGGCATGATATGAAGATCGGTTTATTCTGCGCAATGATTTCCATTGTTGCTATTTCCTGCACCAAGCAAAAAGACGGATCTTCTGAGCCCAGCCTGGTATTCCGCATCAGGATTGACTCCACGCAGGAGCGTCTTAATAACCTCGGACAGCCCGCAGAAATTCCCCCGGGACATGCAGCTCAAAACCCTTCTTTCAATGAAATAAGCGTACACTATGTGGAGCTTGCCAATAATGTATCTGCTGCATTAGGCAGTGGCGCAGTCCTTTATAAAGCTCCCGAAACTGATGCAGGCGGCGAAACGGCAATAGATTTTGACAGGGCTGTATTGACGGCTAACAACCAGGTGTTTTTTGCCGTTCCCCTGAAAGCTGTTCCTGCCGGCGACTACGAATGGCTGCGGATTTCGCTGGCCTACCAGAATTATGATATACAGTATCACGTAGATACCACTATTGCTGATGTCGTCATTGATGACGACCTTACAGGAACGGTTGCCTCTTTTATAGGATTTAATACTTTTATCAATACTTATCTCATCAAAAGCCAGATGATCACAGTGGAGGAAAATAAGAAGCAGGGCTATTGGGGATTTGAAACAACGTTCAACAATGAAACGTATACCACTACCGGCCAATCCCCCGAAGGTGCTACAACTGTGGTAAATCCTCTTTTCAATACCTCTCCCATACCTGCAGGTTCCTGTGTGGTTACGGCAGCTTTTTTGCCCGGCAAACTGGTCATTACCGGTAATGAAAAGGAAAATATTATTGTAGAAGTATCATTGTCTTCCAACAAAAGCTTTGAGTGGAAAGAAATAGTGGACAACGGCAAATGGGATCCGCTGAAAGGTGAGCCTGTAGTGGATATGGGCATACGCGGCATGAAACCCGTTATTCAATAACAGATGCCCAGGAATTTCATTAATAATTTTTCATGGCAGTGAATTCTTCTTTGCGGACTCCGCCCCGTTGCGTACGCTGCGTGAAATAATACCTGACGTATGCTCCAAACGCACGTTAATATTGCTAGTCCTCAAACAGCTCTGCCGCGATTCCGTCTGCAAATAATTTTCCTGCATCGGTAAGCCGTATGAAGTCGTTTGCAATGAAAATACGTTCCTGGGAGAACCTGCCTGCTTTCTTTTTTACATTTCCTGCCATATGCTCTCCAAACTTTAACTGTACCAGATCAAGATCAATACCTTCCATAGTGCGCAACGAAGTCATAATATATTCATTGATCTTTTGGGTTTCAGTCAGCACTTCTTTTTCAACAGGTAATACTTCCTCCCTTATTGATTTAATGTATAAAGCGTTATTGGCAATATTCCAGCTTCGCGTATCTATACCATTAAAGGAGTGGGCTGAAGGTCCGAAGCCATAATAGGGTTTGCCCTGCCAATAGGATGTATTGTGCCGGCTGCGCCTGCCCGGCAGTGAAAAATTTGATATCTCATAGTGTTCATATCCCGCTCCGGTCAGCCATTGTATCAGTTGCAGAAACTGCCGGGCCTGTTGTTCGGGATCTGTATCCTGCATTTTGTGTTTATGGATGAGCTGATGTAGAGCCGTTTTAGGCTCAACGGTAAGCGCATAGCAGCTTATATGGGGAACGCCAAGCCCGGTCACTTTCTCCACGTTCCGTTGCCAGTGATCATCGGGCAGAGTAGGAGTGCCGTAAATGAGATCAATGCTCAGGTTGCTGAACCCGGCATCCTGTGCTTCACTGATACAGCGCATTGCCTGTTGGGCATTGTGAGCGCGGTTCATCCATTTCAGGTCCTCCTCAAAAAAGGATTGTATGCCTATGCTTAACCGGTTGATGCCGGTTTGCTTCCACATGCGCAGCTTTCCCGGTGAAATATCATCCGGGTTTGCTTCCAATGTAATTTCTGCATCTGAAGCAATGGAAAACTTTGAATGAAGGGTATTGAAAATGGCATTAAGCTCTTTTGTTTCAAGCAGGCTGGGTGTTCCTCCTCCCAGGTAAACGGTTGCTATTGTTTCGTTGCCGGCAAATGTCGTCGTCCTTATGATCTCCTTCAATAAAGCATCAATTAAATCGTTCTTTTGTTTCAGTAAAGTGGAAAAATGAAAATTGCAGTATAAACAGGCCTGCCTGCAAAATGGAATATGGACATATATACCTGCCACTAAATGATTTTTGATTTAAGATTTATGCTTTTAGATTTGCCGGTAATGAACAGGCTGCAGTGCTTTACATTAGTAATTTTTTTACTGGTGCTGTCGTTGCATGTAAGCGCCCAGGATACATACAGGCTTCACTATTCTTTTGTTGACAAAGATACCTCCTTCACCGCTGATAATATCCGGCTGGAAACATCCTTTAACAGTATTGACAACTGCAGGGCCTATCTCGGCAAAGCAATTGCGGAGTTGCGTGCCAAAGGATATATGAATGCTTCTCTCGACAGTACGGCTTTTGAAAATACTTCTGCAGCAGCATGGGTATACCTTGGTGAACAATACCGGTGGACGGGAATCAATACCGACAGCGCCGATAAAGCCATGCTGAATGGTATAGGCTGGAATGACAAAAGCATTACCGGTTCGCTCCTTGATTTTAACCGCTTGCGGTACTGGCAGGAGCGCATGCTGGAATATTATGAAAACAACGGGCATCCTTTCGCCAGGATCATTATAGACAGTCTCGTTGTACAGCCGGGTGCACTGACGGCGGTTCTTAAGACAGACAAAGGCCCGGAGTACAGGATAGACAGCATAAGAGTATATGGGAAAGCAAATATCTCCAATTATTTTTTACAGCATTACCTGGGCATAGAGAACGGATCATTATACCGGAAAGAGAGGTTGCAGTCTGTAAGTAAAAAACTAATGGAGCTGCCTTATCTCAAAGAGATCAGGGCCTGGGATATGACCATGAATGGCACCGGGGGAGTATTGAACCTGTATATTGACCCTAAAAAAAGCAGCCAGATTGATGTGCTTGTGGGTTTCCTGCCGGCCACCAACACGCCGGGAAGAACCAAGCTTCAACTGACGGGTGAAGCCAATATTAATCTTAAGAATGCATTGGGCGCGGGCGAAACCATTGGCGTCAACTGGCAACAGATACAGGTAAAGTCGCCGCGGCTTCACCTGCAGTATAATCATCCTTATTTGTTCAATACACCCTTTGGTATTGATTTTAATTTTGACCTGCTGAAAAAAGATTCTTCTTATTTAAATATCAATGCCCTGTTTGGGGTGCAATATATTGCTACAGGAAAGCAAAGCGCTACAGTTTTTATACAAAATATGTCTACCAATGTCCTGCCGTCGGGTATTGACACCGCTTCCGTAAGACTATCTAAAAAGTTGCCCTCTTTTATTGATGTGAGCACTACCAACCTCGGTATTCGCTATCTCTATAACAATACCGACTACCGGTTTAACCCCCGGCGGGGAAATGAAGGCGATCTCACCCTGTCGGCAGGGCTGCGTAAGATCAAGCCCAATACGGCAATTACCAATATGAAACAGGATGCTTCGGGTAATAGCTTCGATTACGCTTCGTTGTATGACAGCCTGCAGAAAAGGACCTATATGATAAGGGTTGTTGCGTCAGGCGCCCATTATTTTAAATTAGGAAAACAGTCGGCGCTTAAAACACAGTTGCGTGCAGGAGGGGTATATACCCGTAATGTTTTCCAGAACGAAATGTTCCAGATAGGGGGATATAAAATATTGCGGGGCTTTGATGAAGAAAGCATATATGCCAGCAGCTATGCGGTGCTTACGGCAGAGTACAGGTTCTTTATAGGGCTTAATTCGTATTTCTTCGGCTTTGGCGACGGGGGATGGACGAATAATAAATCGTATGGTATTACGGACATACAATCTCATACTTATATAGGGTCAGGTATCGGAATGGCGTTTGAGACAAAAGCAGGTATTTTCAATATAAGCTATGCCGTAGGGAAAAGAGATGATATGCCGTTAAATTTCAGGCAGGCTAAAATACATTTTGGATTGATAAGCCTGTTTTAACCCAAAACTATTTGGGCGGACTGTGGCGATTAAAATAATTTTGCAAACCAAACAAAAGGTAAAGCATTGGTAAGGAGTATCGTGGCATTATTGATTGCGCAGTTTTTGCTGTTGACTGGCTTGTATGCCCAGGATGACTCCACCGTGTCCGGGACCAGGCCGGGTGGCGATAGCGCAGCTACATCAGCGCCATCCCGCATCAGGGAGAAGCCTGCCCGGCCTGCAGCCGCTATTGCAAAGAATGATACCCTGAAACCAGCGGCAGCGGATACTTCTGCTGCCGGCACTGCTATCAAAGATTCTTTACCCGCAGAAAGATCATTAATACCTGCATACGGTAAATATGTATCACGCCTGGCAGAAGATCATCCTTTCTTTAATGTAAGAACAGGTATTATCGCCCTGCCTGTTGAAGCATATCATTCGGGGAATAAGGACGAGCTGTTTTATATAATGTGCGGAGTATTGCTTTTCCTGGGGATCCTCAGGATGGGCTTCCCCAAGTACTTCAATGACCTGTTCAGTGTTTTCTGGAGAACGGCTATGCGGCAGAAGCATATCAGGGATCAGCTCCAGCAGGCAGGAATGACGACCTTGTTGTTCAATATCTTTTTTGTGGTGAGCATGGCAGTATTCGCCTACCTGATGGTACAGTATATCAAAGGCGGCATTGCAAAACCATGGCTCCTGTTCTCTATCTGTTTTATAAGTGTAGCGTTTATCTATACCTTTAAATACTTTATTCTCAGGCTGACCGGCTGGATGTTCGGACAGGAGGAAGCGCTGGATACTTATACTTTCGTGGTCTTTTTAGTGAATAAGGTGCTTTCGATAGTTATCATTCCATTCAGCCTTATGTTAGCTTTCTCCGATCGCAGTTTTCAGCAGATCGCTTTCACTGTTTCTATTGTGTTGATCATATTTCTGCTGGTTTACCGTTTTATTGTTGGCTATGCCGGAGTGCGCAATGAACTAAAAATTAATGCATTACATTTATTTTTATACTTTTGCGGCTTTGAAATTATCCCTGTGTTGTTGATTTACAGGGTGTTGGTGGATTTGTTTACCAGAAGTTCGTAACTTTGCAGGGTCATTGCCCGATACAGATAAACATATAGTAAACCAGGAAACAATGGGAGGAAACAGTTCTGTTATGTCTATTAAAAAGGTACTGATTACTCAACCGCGCCCGGATTCAGATAAATCCCCGTATTTTGAACTGGCGAGAAAGCATAGTGTGCATCTTGAGTTCTTTCCCTTTATTAAGTTAGAGGGTATACCTGCGAAAGATTTCCGGAAACAGAAAATAGATATTACCCAATATACGGCCGTTATATTTACAAGCCGCCATGCGATTGATCATTTTTTCCGGATCTGTGAGGAAATGAAGGTATCTGTATCACAGGATACCAAATATTTCTGTATAACCGAATCGGTTGCATTATATCTTCAGAAATTTATTCTCTATCGTAAACGTAAGGTTTTTTATGGCGCCGACGGTACCAACAAAAGCCTTTTTGATGTTATAAACAAGCATAAGGAGAACGAAAAGTTTCTCTACCCCTGCTCCGAGAATCAACAGGATAATGAAATTGTCAATTGGCTGAAAAGCAATAAGTGTGAGTTTGTAACTCCATTCATGTACCGGACTATCAGCAATGACGTGAAACAGGTTCTGACGAAAGAAGAGTTTGACGTCATTTGTTTTTTTACACCCAGCGGAGTGAGGAGTTTGCTTGAGAATTTTCCCAAATACAAACAAAACGGCACTAAAATAGGTGCGTTTGGATCTAATACTTCCAAAGCCATTGAAGAGGCAGGGCTTACACTGCATATTAAAGCTCCTGCTCCCGAAATGCCTTCTATGGTGGCCGCCCTGGAAAAATACCTTTCCGACCAGAAAAAATAAATTTTCAGCGACCTTCGTGGCATGTATACCAATCATCTCGTTCGTGAGACGAGCCCGTATTTATTACAGCATGCTCATAATCCTGTAGAATGGTACCCCTGGGGAGATGCAGCTTTAGAGCGTGCAGCCCGGGAAGACAAGCCTATTCTTATAAGCATTGGCTATGCGGCCTGTCACTGGTGCCATGTGATGGAAAAAGAAAGCTTTGAGGATGAGGCGACGGCGGACTTTATGAACGAACATTATATCAATATCAAGATTGACAGGGAAGAACGCCCCGACCTTGATCATATCTATATGAATGCGGTTCAGACGATGACCGGCAGCGGCGGCTGGCCGCTCAATGTTTTTCTTACCCCGGATAAAAAGCCTTTTTACGGAGGCACCTACTTTCCTCCTTCACCTGTATATAACAGGCCCTCCTGGATGCAGGTATTACAGGCTGTTGCCGATGCCTTCCGGGGGAAGCGCACTGCTATAAACGGCCAGGCAGAAAATCTTACACAGCAGCTGCTGCAGTCGCAGGAATCGGGCATAACGAGACCGGATACTGCCGGTTTTTTAAAGCCGGAGGCGGGCGGGATGCTTAAGGCTTTTCAGCATATAATGCAAACTGCCGATAAAGAGTGGGGTGGCTTTGGAAGCGCGCCTAAGTTTCCGCAGACCTTTACTGTCAGGTTCCTTTTCCGCTACCACTATTATACCGGCGAAAAAGCAGCATTAGATCAGGCTTTGCTCAGCCTCGACCGAATGATTGAGGGTGGCATTTATGATCAGCTGGGAGGCGGTTTTGCCCGGTATGCTACCGACGGGGAATGGCTGGTACCTCATTTTGAAAAAATGCTTTACGATAATGCGTTGTTAATAACCACATTATCTGAGGCGTACCAGATCACCGGCAAAAGAATATATGCAGATACCATAAGGCAAACAGTTGATTTTTTGCTGGATAAAATGCTGAGCGGGGAAAATGGATTTTTTTCTGCTATGGATGCCGACAGCGAAGGTGTGGAAGGCAAATATTATGTATGGAGCAAAAAGGAGATCGAGGAATTGTTGGGTGAAGACAGTTCCCTGTTCTGTGCTTATTACAATGTGACAGAGGACGGGAACTGGGAAGGGAATAATATCCTGCATATTTCAAAGCCTGCAGCGGCATTTGCAGCAGATCGTAACATTGATACCCGGCATTTTGAAGATCTTATTTATAGCTGTTGTACAAAGCTTTTGGCGGCAAGGGATAACCGTATCCCGCCGCTGTTGGATGATAAGATCATCCTGGGGTGGAATGCGCTGATGAATACTGCCTGCTCCATGGCTTATGCGGCATTGGGCGATGAACAATACCGTGATATAGCTGTAAAGAATATGGATTTCCTCCTGGATGCTTTTCGCCGGGAGTATCCGGAGATGTCTCATACCTACAAAGCGAAGCAGCATAAATACCCGGCATTCCTCGACGATTACGCTTATCTTATCCAGGCGCTTATTCATTTGCAGGAAATTACCGGCAACCAGGACTACCTGTTCAAAGCGAAATCTCTGGCGGAATTTGTTGATGCCAACTTCTCCGACCGGGAGAGACTCCACTTTTTTTATACCCATGCCAACCAGGGAGATGTTATTGTTCGTACAAAAGAAGTATACGACGGCGCTACTCCTTCGGGGAATGCAATAATGGCTTGGAATTTGTATTATCTGTCAACTGTTTTTGACATACCTGCATGGAAAAAGAGAAGTATGGAAATGGCGGAGGCATTGCAAAGCATGGCTATTAAATATCCCGGGTCGTTTGGTATGTGGGCATGCGTTATGGCAGACTTTTTTTATGGGATCAGTGAAATAGCGATAGTTGGCGATAATTATGATAAGATAACTTTTTCGGTTTTAAAGTATTATATACCCAATAAGGTCGTTCAGTCTTCGGCAGGTAACAGCGAACGCTTTCCTTTATTGTCAAACAGGCTGAAAGAGGGGCGCACCCTGATCTATGTATGCCGTGACTATGGTTGCCTTAACCCTGTAGAAAGTGCGGATAAATGTGTACAACTTATTGAAAGGAAGCATGGAGGATAAAAAAAGAAAAGCACAATAACTTATGAGGCTAACCGTTTATATATCCTGTGTTAACCGGTGATTTTACCGGTACGCTAAAAAATATATAATATTTATAAGGCAGAAAATTTAAATTAATATTTCATCTATATTTGTCCAAATACCCTTTAAGCTATTTTTATGAAAGTGAAAAGCCTCTCCATCAACATCGGTGTCATAGCGCTCATGGCCGTAGTGTTTGCAAGTTGCGGCAAGTTGAAATCTTCTAAAGGCTTGCCCAAAGATGGTCAGTTACATGGCGTTGCGCCAGGAGGAAAATATATTCTCCCCAAGCCTCCCGGCATGGTATATATACCCCAGGGAACCTTTCATATGGGTCCCAGCGATGAAGATATTAATTATGCCTTCACTGCACGCAATCGTCAAATTACCATCAGTGGTTTCTGGATGGATGAAACGGAAATAACCAACAATGAGTACCGCCAGTTTGTAAACTGGGTGAGGGATTCCATAGCCGGTGAAAAGCTGGGTTATAAGTCGAAAGATGGTAACAGCCTTGACTGGAAAAAAATACAGGCTATCAAATGGAGTGATCCTAAAACTGTTGAACAACTGGATGCCATGATCGTTTCTCCTGATAACAGGATTTTTGGCAGAAAGGAATTAGATGCCACTAAACTTGTATATCATTCAGAAACATTCAGGTACAGGGATGCGGCAAGAAAAGAAAATGCCACCAAACCCCGTTCAGCTTTTATTGATAAAGTAGAAGTGCCTATTTATCCTGACACTCTGGTCTGGATCAGGGATTTCTCTTACTCCTATAATGAGCCGATGTCTAAAAGATACTTTTCTCATCCTGCATTTGGCAACTATCCTGTTGTGGGTGTGAACTGGAAACAGGCAGTGGCTTTCTGCGAATGGAGAACTAAATACCTGAATGCTTTCCTTGAGTCTCAGGGAAGAGTACAGGAATCTGATTTCAGGCTCCCTACCGAAGCAGAATGGGAATATGCAGCTCGTGGCGGTCGTTCACAGGCGCCGTACCCCTGGGGTGGATATTATCTGAGAAACAAAAAAGGATGTTTGCTGGCTAACTTTAAGCCCGGGCGTGGTAACTATGCAGAAGACGGAGGTTTATACCCTGTGCGCGCAGACGCATACTGGCCTAATGATTTCGGCTTATACAATATGGCGGGAAATGTTGCAGAATGGACTTCCTCTTTCTATTATGAAGGTGCATATAACTTCCAGCATGATATGAACCCTGATATTCGCTGGAACGCCAAAGACAGTGATCCTCCGCGTATGAAACGTAAGGTGATCCGTGGCGGTAGCTGGAAAGACGTTGGATATTTCTTACAAACCAGCACACGTACTTATGAGTACCAGGATACGGCAAAATCATACATCGGCTTCAGATGTGTTATTGATCTTCCGCCATCCGGCAAGAGCAGCAGATAATGCTTTACCTGCAACCAAACCAACCGCTGGCTTTAAGCACACATTGAACTGAAAATATTATTGATTAAATATCTAATCTAAACTTATTATGCTTTGTAAAGTCATTCACTTGGCATAGTATGATCATTACCTTTTGAAATCTAAAAACAGAAAAACCCTTTAAAAAACAAAAATTCTCTTTTTATGGCAGGCACAAACAAAACAACCGAAAAATTAGTTAACGTATTTGTGTGCGTGGGCGCAGCAGTCGTTATTTTTGGAGCATGGGCTAAAATCCTTCATAAGCCTATCGCCGATATGATGCTTACAGTTGGTCTTTTAACTGAAGCCGTTATATTTTTGGTTTATGCATTTTTACCCCCTCCCGGTGGTGAAATGAAGGAAATCGCTGAATCTCTGAAAGGAAGTACCGGTGTTTCCGGAGGGAATCCCGCACTGGCTTCTATGGATAAAATGCTGCAGGATGCTGCTATCAACCCTGCCAATCTTCAGCGCCTGAGCGAAAACTTCAGCAAATTTGGACTGACAGTAGAGAAGATGTCTGATATTGCTGATATTACTGCCGCTACCGGCGACTATACTACTAAAACCAAAGCCGCTACACAGGCGCTTGAGCAGGTTAAGGATGCTTACCTGGGAGCTGCCACTACTGCTAAGGCTTTTAATGAAGCCGCAGGGTCTACCAAAGAGTTTCACAACCAGGTACAGACGCTTACAAAGAACTTATCATCTTTAAATACTATTTACGAATTGGAATTGCAGGATACCAACAACCATTTGAAGGCTATGAACGGCTTTTACAGCAATCTTGTACAGGCTTCACAGACTATGCAGGGCAGCGTGGAAGACGCTAAGAAAACCCAGGAACAGATCAGCCTGCTGGCTAAGAACCTGGGCAGTCTTAACAATGTATATGGTAATATGCTGGCTGCAATGCAGGGCAGGTAATTTTTAAACAATGGATCACTTTTGCTGATCCATATTTTTATTAACCCTTAATTCGTAATTAATAAATCCTGAAAAATCATGGCACTACCTAAAGAGCCACGGCAGAAGATGATCAACATGATGTATTTGGTGCTTACAGCCTTGCTTGCACTGAATGTGTCTGCTGAAATTATCAATGCCTTCAAAACAGTAAATAACAGCCTGGATAAATCCAATGGCACGCTTTCGGCGGCCTCAGGCGAAATATATACAGCATTTCAGAGCAGCCTTGAAGATCCCAAAACCCGTGAAAAAGCGGCAATATGGAAACCTAAGGCTGATCAGATAAAAGAGCTGTCCTCTAAGATGTCCTCTTATATTGACGATCTGAAGGATAAGCTTAAAAGAGAAAGCGGCTATAATCCTGAAAAAGGCGATACTACTTTTAAGGTGGAGAACCTGGATGCCGCTACAAGGTTGATGGCTACCAACGGAGAAGGTGAAAAGCTTCGCACCGCTTTGGATCAGTACAAAAAAGATGTGCTGGCTATAGATCCGGAAATTGCAAAAGAATTTGACCACAGTCTTCCTATCAACCTGGAAAAGCCGGTTTCTGAAGCCGGTAATACCAACCAGAGCTGGACAGACGCTTATTTTCACATGACGCCCACTATTGCTGCGCTTACCATCCTTAGTAAGTTCCAGAACGATGTGAAGAATACCGAAAATAAAGTGGCTTCTTTCTGCTTCAAAAAGATCGGCGATGTAAAAGTTATCTATGATAAGTTTGAGCCGATGGTTGGAACAAACTCCACATACCTGATGCCCGGGGAAAACCTCGAATTAAAAGCTGGTTTGGGAGCATTCAATGCAAGCGTTAAGCCTAAGGTGTTTGTGAATGGGAGCCCCGTTCCTGTTGGTGAAAATGGTGTAGCGGAACTTAAGATGCCTGCCGGCGGTTCCGGAGCACATAGTGTGAAAGTGGATGTGAAATATCCTGATCCTAACACCGGCGAAGAGAAAACGATCACTAAAACTATTGATTATACAGTAGGACAGCCTTCCGGTGTTGCGGTAATGGCTGATAAAATGAATGTACTGTACATTGGTGTGGAGAACCCATTGACCATCACTGCAGGTGCAGGAAGTGAAAAAGTTAGCGCTTCTATCAATAACGGTAGTGTCAGCAAAGCCGGTGGCAGCAAATACATTGCTAAACCAAAAGAACCCGGTACCGCTGATGTTAGTGTAATAGTAGACGGTAAGCCTGCCGGTAAAGTATCTTTCCGTGTGAAACAACTGCCTCCGCCTACAGCAATGGTAGGTAACCTTGAGATGGGGCAGGTATCTTCTGCACAGTTCAAAGCAATGGGTGGTGTAAGGGCAGTATTACAGAATTCTGAATTCGAAGCACTGTACGAAGTATTGAGTTATACTATTGCTGACCTGGGCGCTGCAGATTATAATCCGATTGCCAACAATGGCGCACGCTGGACGGGTAATGCCGCTACCGTAGTAAGCAATCTGAAGCCCGGAAAAGGCGTTTATATAGATAATATCAAAGCGCGCGGACCTGATGGAAGAACCATTACATTGAGACCGTTGTCGTATATCTTAAGATAAAAGTTTTTATACCTTTCTGTTTAGATACAAACACTTTTGACCATGAAATGGAAATTCGCGAAATATGCTTTACTGGTAGCTGCTTTTGGAATGGCAGTGAGTGTGTCGGATGCTCAGACAAGAAAAAAGAGCACAAGGAAGACCACTACCACAGCTAAAAAGAAAGCCACTACCAAAAAGACGCAGGCTAACGTGGCAGACGAAAACCTTAATGTAGCCAAGCAGGATACCCTGGTGGTGAAAGCCGCGCCCAAGGATCCTATTAAAATGGATACCATACGAAAGTCGCTTCGCAACGACAATGCGATAGAGATGAACCTGGTGAAGGATCGTACGCCATTGCCTTACGAGAATATCCGCGAAGATGATGCCATCTACAGGGAAAAAGTGTGGAGAGAGATTGATATCAGGGAAAAGATCAATCTGCCTTTCCGGTATACGGCCGATGAGGATAACGGTAACCAGCGTTTCATCGCTATTTTACTGAACACTATTAAAAGTGGTGAAGTAACAGCTTTTGATGCGTCTGTTGACGACAGGTTTACCACACCAATGACGCTCGAGCAGATAGGTGCCAAGCTTGCCGGCTCCTGCGATACGGTAATGGTGCCCGACCTGGAAAAAGATCCTACTTTGTCTAAAGGTATTATGAAGGAGTCTGTAATATGTGAAGAGTTCAATATGGATGCTATTACTAAATTCAGGATAAAAGAAGAATGGGTATTTGATAAGGAATCCAGCAGGATGTATGTAAGGATCCTTGGTATTGCCCCGGTAAAGACCTATTTTGATAAAGTTACCGGCACTCCAATCGGTTCGGCTCCTATCTTCTGGGTTTATTATCCTGATATGCGCCCGGCGCTTGCCAAGTATGAAGTATATAATGGCAAAAACTTTGGGGCAAGGATGAGCTGGGAAGAATTGTTTGAAAGCCGCTTCTTCGGTAGTTATGTGGTGAAATCTACTTTAGAAAACCCATACGATTTATACCTTAAACAGCAATATCCAAATAATAACATACTGATGTTGCTGGAAGGGGAAAATATTAAAGACAAGATCTTCAACTACGAGCAGGATCTCTGGTCATATTAAGTTTATATTTTATTAATATAGAAAGAGCAGTGAGCGATCGCTGCTCTTTTTTTTGCTGCAATATGCAGGATGGTCAGCCGTCAAAAATACCCACATTCAGGTATTGCTATATGGTGTGCCTATACTATCTTTACCCCGGTTTTTCATAGGATATTGGATTTTAAAAACGGGGCTGGATATCTATCCTGGCCCCTTTTTTTTGTAATGCGTGCAACTGTCAATTAGCGGGATGTCCGCTGAAATAAGCCTGCAGGATCTTCGCTTTTGATTGTCCCACTATTTTCGTGATAGCTTCTTCGGGCAATGACCGGATCTTCTTTATGGATTTAAACTCTTTTAATAATATATCTACTGTTGCTCTTCCAATGCCGGGAATCGCTTCCAGTTCATTTTTGAAAGTCCCTTTGCTTCTTTTTTGGCGGTGAAAAGTGATACCGAAACGGTGCACTTCATCCCTGATCTGTCTTAGCAGTTTCAGGCTGTCGCTATCCCAGGGAAGCTTTACAGATTGCTTATCGCCGCTGAAGAAAATCTCTTCTTCGTTCTTTGCAAGCCCGACAAGCGTCATCTTACCCTCAAGACCAAGTTCATGTATGGCTTCAATAGCAGCCCCGAGCTGACCTTTACCCCCGTCAATAATTACGAGCTGCGGTAATGGCTTTTCTTCCGCTGATAATCTTTTATACCTGCGAAATACCGCTTCTTTCATTGTCGCAAAATCATTTATCCCCTCAACAGTTTTCACATTAAAATGCCGGTAATCATTTTTGCTGGGAACTCCCATTTTAAAGCACACCATAGCCGATACCGGGAAGCTGCCCTGGAAATTAGAATTGTCAAAGCATTCTATATGTACCGGTCTTTCTGCAAGGTTGAGGTCGTTCTGCAACTGATCCAGCACTTTTTCTTTTTCTGCTGCAGATTTTCCGTCCAGTTGCAGCATTTTCCGTTTTCTCAGCTCTTCTTTGAAATAGTTGACATTCTTTTCAGAAAGCTCCAGGAGTTTTTTCTTGTCCCCGGCTTTGGGGATAGTTACTGATATATCAGATTGCGGAAAATGAACAGGAAAAGGTAGCACAAGCTCTTTGGCGCTGCTGTTGAATGTTTCCCGGATGGTTGCTATGGCAAACGCCATTATTTCTTCGGCGGGTTCTTCCAGCTTTTTTTCAAAAGTAAGGGTATGCGTCTGGACGATCATGCCATTTTGAACCATCAGGTAATTCACATAGGCAATATCTCCTTCCTGCAAAATGGAAAAGACATCTATATCGCCAAGATTGCTGTTGATAATGGAGGATTTGGCGCGGTATTCCTGCAGGTGTTCAATCTTCTTCTTAAGTATTTCCGCTTTTTCAAACTCCATATTTTCTGCAAGCGTTTTCATGGTCTCCCTGAAGCTGCTGAGCACAGGCGACAGGTTGCCTTTTAAAAGATTCTTGATCTGCAAAAGTCCCTCCCGGTAATCTTCTGCGGTTTGCAAACCTTCGCATGGGCCTTTGCAATTGCCAAGATGATATTCCAGGCAAACTTTAAATTTCTTTTTCCGGATGTTCTGGGGAGTAAGGTTAAGCTTGCAGGTGCGGAGAGGTATGTTTTGCCGGATAAAATCAAGCAGTTCCCTTACTTTACCTACAGAAGTGAACGGTCCCAAATATTCGGAGCCATCATCAATTTTTCGCCGTGTAAGAAAGATCCTTGGGAAATCTTCATTTTTAATGACGATATAAGGATAGCTTTTATCATCTTTAAGATTGATATTATATTTTGGCTGAAATTGCTTGATCAGGTTATTTTCCAGCAGGAAAGCATCCTGCTCAGAATTGACGATAGTGAACTCAATATGGCGGATGCGCTGTACAAGCTCGTGGGTCTTGTAATTAGTAAATCCTTTATTGAAGTATGAGCTGACCCTTTTCCGGAGGTTCTTAGCCTTGCCTACATACAGCAGCTCACTCTTTTCATTATAATACTTGTAGATACCAGGCTGTGAAGGTATGGTATTGGCTATTTGCTGAAAGTCTTCTGAAGTCATAATACGTTCAGCACAAAATTAACTGAATTCAACAAAACAGGCGATGTATGCTGACGACCGGCCAATTAACAATTTGATGTGCTGGCACATAGAACACGGTTAAGATAGTTTATGGAAACAGATTTGGTATGTAAACCTGGTGTATTAAAGGTTATTATCATGAATAGAATTGGGAAAGACTATCCCACATACAGCGAATAATCTATAAACGATGAAAATTTTTGCGAGGCTACTATGATCGTAAAACAACAAGAAAAACCATGGCTATGGTACTTTGCAAAGTATCAAATTATTATTTTGCGCGGGAGTTCTCTGTTACCGGTCATCCCACACATATCTTTCTTCTGTTACCCTTTCAGGTGTACCGGTTTTCTGAGTGATAGTCGTGACAAGGCAGCTTTTATTTGCAGTCCATAATATTTTTTGGGTAACCGTACTGCCAGATAGCTGTGATGCTTTTTCAATATAAATGGTGCTGACCGCAGTATTGGTCTGGTTGAGCAATACATCTGCCTTTCTTACCAATGCAGTATCGTTCCTTGCTGCGTAAGTGAGTGAAATAGTGCCAAGCGATGCATCTATAAAAGAAACCTCATCATATTGCTCTTTCAGGGGCAATACGCTTATATCAGGCAAAAAAAGCTGTTCGGCTATTGCATTGAAATCTTTTTTTTCAATAATAGAAGTATCGGTACGAAGATTTATGGTTGTATATTTTATTACAGCAAGCGGAACGGAGTCCAGCCAACGCAACTGGCTTTTGATATACCCGGTGATAGGGTAATATTCCTTGTGCACAATGGATGTGTCCTGCCCTGATCCTGCCACCGGAGTAGTTCCCGGTTTGCAGCCGGATAGTATGGCACCCATCCATATTATGGATAGCAGGAAATAAAGCTTCATTTGTATTGGGTATTAAAATAATGAAACAAGAACGGCAGGAAGCTACGCATATTATGCATAAGCCATGATATCCATCAACAATTTAAAAGGTTAAAAAGTTTTGGTTACGCCAATTTTAAAGCCGAAGTCAACCAGGTATTCTTTGATGGGATAAGCATTTTTGTAGCTTGACATCAGCTGGTAACGCAATTGCGGACCAACCTGCCATTTAAATGACCCCATATCATAAGACACAAAGGTTTCTATACCGGCGTTGATATTCCACTTACGTATAAGAGAAGGATCCTGAACGTAATATTTGAAATCAGTGGACAGGAGATAAACATTATTGGCAAAATTATATACAGGTTGTGCGTTTGCGGCAATATTCCATTTCAGCGTTTCATTGCCTAAAACACTCCATTCAAAGCCAACAGGCAATGATATCTGCAAATATTCATTATTCAGCCATGAGGACGAAGAGCCATGCCCTTCATGATTTTCGAGGGTGGTAACAAAATTCACGGAATCCGTTCCGCCCCTCTTGTTATGAAGTGCAAGTGTTGCAATTTCAGGTTTTGAATTGTATGCGTTTAACTGATACCTGGAGTAGTTTAGCTGTAGCCCCCCTCTCAAAGTAAAATTGTTTGAAACTTTATAAATAAGGCTTGCACCAACCTCAGCACCGATGGCGGGTTTGTGTGCAACCAGGTCATTTACCGATGTGTTTGACTGAACGGTGCTGTAGGGAACTCCCCTGAAAACATCTGTAATCTGGCCAATACCACTGGTTAGTCTTCTATAGCTGATGGTTGGAGAAAAAGACAACTGCCACTTAAATCTTGAGGGTCTGTATACTTCGCCGCCCCACAGCTTCTTTTTAGTATTGGTTAGATCATCACCCTTTTCATCGCCGCTGTTAGCATCAGAAGAAGAAGCATTTGAGCTCGCAACTAAACTATTCAAAGGAGAAAGATCGCCCTGGTTATCGGTGATATGTTCCGTTGTTGTACTTATTTCATTCGAAGAATGAGCTTTTCCGTCAGCGGGCTTTGTTTCCTGTTGCAGTTTGCTGATATTAGCCAGTCCCAATGAGTGCTTTGTATCTGATCCGGTAATAGCAGCGGTAGCCTGTGATAAGTCATCTGCAGGGTATATAGAATTGTTTTTGCTTTTATCCCGGTCTGAAATAAATGATGGTGTAGCGGCCGGGATAGTATGGTTGTTATGGCTGTAAGCGAGCAGCGGTTGCTTACCGGGCACTATGTAGTTGAAGGAATTGTAGTCAATAAATACAGCGGTACCTAATAAAAGAAACAGGGTTAATGCTGCGTAAGGCCATTTTTTCCTTGGGTGTATTGACCTGTTGATGTTACTCCATATTTTGTCTGAAGGGTAAACTTTATACTGATCAGCTTTATCCCTGAGGAATCGTTCAAATTCATCTGTATGAATATTTCTCTCCATAGTCAGTTCCTTGGCGTTGTCAGATAATGGTTAGCGAAAGCCTGGTTAAACAATCATTGTTTTGGTTATGGGTTAACTGCCATAAGATCCATATTCCGGATATGTTCCGGCAGTATATTTTTCTTTAGCAAAATATCTTCCAGCATAGCTTTTGCCCTTGTATACTGAGAGCGGCTTGTGCTCTCTTCAATATCAAGCATTGCGGCAATTTCCCGGTGCGAATACCCCTCAATGGCGTACAGGTTCAATACGGTTCTGTATCCTATCGGCAGAAGCCTGATGCATTCCACTACCTGTTTTGCCTGAACAATGGAAGGGATCGTTTCTTCCCTAATATACACTCCCGATGCATGTATAAGATCTACGCTTTCGGTAAATTTTTTATTCTTTTTCAGATTGTTGATGCAGGTATGAACGATGATTTTTCTGATCCATCCTTCAAGCGCACCCCTGTTCTGAAATTGTTTTATCTGTGTAAAGACCTTTATGAAGCCCTCCTGCAACATATCCTCCGCATCCTCCCTGCTTTTCGCATAGCGATAACACAACGACAACATGCGCGGGCTGTACGTATAGTATAGTTCCTGTTGTGCAACTGCAACATTCCTGATGCAGCCCCTGAGCATTGCTTCTTCAGTCATGAAATCAAGTTGATTTCATGTAATTTAGACAATTTCTTTATATAAAATGCTGCCCGGGCACAAAAAAATTGATTTTTCTGCCCTTAATCCCGCAGCAAATCTTTGTATGCCTCTGAATGGAGAGCAGAAATTGTAAAGCATATACCCAAAAGCTATACTATCCTGCAGGGGAAAATCTAATCTACAAGCACATTTCCGGTCATTTCTTTAGGTACAGGAATATTCATTATTTTCAGGATAGTGGGGGCTATGTCTCCTAATTTCCCGGGTCTTACTTTTCCTTTCCATTGATTATCAATGATAAATAGAGGCACAGGATTCAGGGTATGAGCCGTATTGGGTGAGCCGTCTTCATTGATGATATAATCGGCATTGCCGTGGTCTGCTGTCAGCAATACGGTATAGTCATTTTCCAGGGCTGTAGTTACTATCTTCTCCACGCAGGTGTCAACGGTTTCTACAGCTTTTACCACTGCGTCCCATACTCCTGTATGGCCCACCATATCTGCATTGGCAAAATTGAGGCATATAAATGCGGCGGACCGGCTTTTTATTTCCGGAAGCAGCTTTTCGGTGAGCTCAAAGGCGCTCATCTCCGGTTTCAGATCATAGGTAGCCACTTTGGGAGAAGCGGCCATGATCCTTGTCTCGCCTTCGAAAGGCTTTTCCCGCCCCCCGCTGAAAAAGAAAGTTACGTGAGGATATTTCTCCGTTTCCGCAATCCGTATTTGCTGTAATCCTTCTGATTCAATCACCTCTCCGAGCGTGCGTATAAGATTATCATTGCCAAAAATGATGTTGACATTTTTAAATGTTTTGTCATATTCCGTCATCGTGGTGTAATGCAACTGAAGCGTATGCATCCCATAGTTAGGCATATCCTGCTGGGTAAGCACTTCTGTTATTTCGCGGCACCTGTCTGTCCTGAAATTGAAGCATATCACTGCATCGCCATCTTTAATTTGCCCTTTGTCTCCTGTGATGGTATCATTAATGATCGGCTTGATAAATTCATCAGTAATATTTTCCGCGTATGACTTTTCTACTGCGCCGATAAGATCACTGCTTTTTTCCCCGATCCCATGCACGAGCGCATCATAAGCAAGCTTCACTCTTTCCCAGCGTTTATCGCGGTCCATGGCATAATACCGCCCGGTAATGGTGGCTATTTGCCCGGTAGTAGCGTCGAGGTGCTTCTGTAGCTCTTTTAGAAAGCCTAACCCGCTTTTAGGATCTGTATCACGTCCGTCTGTGAATGCATGCACAAAAACATTATTCAGTTGCTGATCTTTACATACGCTTACCAGGGCTTTAAGATGATTGATATGAGAATGTACGCCCCCATCACTTACCAGTCCAAGCAGGTGAAGTGATTTATTATTATCTCTTGCATAAGCAATGGCATCAAGCAAAATCTTATTTTTTTGAAATTCCCCGCTCCGGATGGCAACGTTGATGCGTTGAAGTTCCTGGTATACTATACGCCCCGCGCCCAGGTTGAGATGCCCCACCTCACTATTACCCATTTGCCCTTCAGGCAATCCAACGTCTTCGCCGCAGGTTACGAGGGTGGTATTGGGGTATTTACTATAGAGTGAGCTTACAAAAGGAGTTTTGGCATTTTGTATGGCATCGCTTGACCTTACATTTCCAAGGCCCCAGCCATCCATGATGATAAGTATTACTTTTTTCTGTTTCATGGCCTAAAAATAGGCTATTTAGCTATGGAATATTACCCGGGATTTTATTAACAGCTCAGTGTTATCAGGAGGTTTGGCACATTTTTGGCTCATAAAGGGTATTCAGTTGAGCATGAAAGCTGCGCTTACGATAGTATTGGCTACCTGCCTGGTCTTTGGCCGGTCTCCTGCATTGCATTTTTATTCTATTGACGATGTTGTGCAGGCAATGAGAAAGGGTAATGCCGGTCAGCTGGCGAATTATTTTGACAGCAGGGTGGAGATCACGCTCCATGAAAAAAGCAGCTCTTATAGCGCCAGCCAGGCGCAGATGATCCTGAAGGATTTTTTCAATGTGTATGCTGTCAAAACATTCAGCATTATACATAAAGGGTCTAACAGCGGTTCTGAATTTTGCATCGGTAACCTTCAAACCAAATACGGGACATTCAGAACTACCATATTCATGAAAAGCCGCCCGGATAAGCAGGTATTGCAGGAGATCCGGTTTGAAGAAAACGAATAATCAGTATAATTTGAAGTGTTTGAAAAATCCCGGTGGTCATGCCATCGGGATTTTTTGTGATGATAGTAGTGTTGAGTTGGTGGGACGTGAGATCTTCACGTTTGACTTCTGACATCTCTCGTCTCATGATTAACATAGCAGCAATTTGTTAATGCCATCGTTTGCTACAATTATCTTAGTATACTTGTGCCTTCATTTTCCGCAACAAAAGATATTGCTATGCCAGGCGATCCTTCAAATATTAATGTCAGTACCAAAGGGAAGGCAAAAAATACGTTTGATGCCATAGTAATTGGTTCGGGCATCAGCGGTGGCTGGGCAGCCAAGGAACTATGTGAGCATGGTATTAAAACACTGGTGCTGGAACGCGGCAGGGATGTAAAACATATAAAAGACTATCCCACAGCTACAAAGAATCCCTGGGAGTTTCCGCACCGGGGAAGCATGACAGAAGCGTTTCTTAAAGAAAATCCCCTCATTAGTAAGGCGGCAGGTTTTGGAGAGGATACGGCTCATTTTTTTATAAAGGATAAAGACCATCCTTATATACAGGAAAAGCCTTTCGACTGGATACGTGGTTACCAGGTGGGAGGAAAATCGCTGATATGGGGAAGAGCCTGCCAGCGCTGGAGCGAATTTGAATTTTCAGCGCCTGCGCGTTACGAATATGGGCTGGATTGGCCTATCCGGTACCGCGATGTAGCTGACTGGTACAGTCATGTTGAAAAATTTATAGGCGTTTGCGGCAACAGGGATGGTATTGAAGCAATGCCTGACGGGGAGTTCCTTCCGCCTTTTGATTTTAACTGTGTGGAGCAGCATATTCAGCAAACGATCAGTACATATTATAAAGACCGCTTTCTGGTGCATGCCCGCTGGGCACATTTAACACAGCCCAACGACATCCATCTGCAGCAGGGGCGGGGCAAATGCCAGGCAAGAAATTTATGCATGAGGGGCTGCCCTTACGGCGGGTATTTCAGCTCGGTTTCCTGTACTCTGCCGTGGGCTGAAAAAACGGGAAACCTTACTATCCGGCCGGATTCGGTGGTACATTCTATTATTTACGATGAGCAGAAAAAGAAGGCAACAGGCGTGCGTGTTATTGATGCGCATACCCATGAGGTTACGGAATATTTTGCCAGGATCATTTTTGTAAATGCTTCCGCTTTAAATACTACCCTGGTTTTATTGAATTCAACATCCAACAGGTTTCCTGCAGGTTTGGGAAATGATAACGGGCTCCTGGGGAAATATATCTGCTTTCACAATTACCGGGCTTCGGTAAACGGAACGCTGGATGGGTTCAAAGACAAATATTATTATGGACGTAATCCTACCGAGCCTATACTGGCAAATTATCGCAACCTTCACCGCCGCGATACAGACTATGTTGGCGGGTTTACCACCTTTATGGGAGCATACCGTACACGCACAGACGAAGATAGTACTGCAGAAACTATTGGCGCCGGCTTCAAGAATGACCTGGCAGAGCCGGGAGGCTGGCATGTGTATATGTATATGCAGGGAGAAACCATTCCCAAGGCTGCCAATCATGTACGGCTAAGTGCAGACCAGAAAGACCAGTGGGGTATTCCGCTGCTCATCACCTCTGTTGGCTATGATGAGAATGATGAGAAGATGATAAAAGATTTTTTAACCGAAAGTACAGCTATGCTTGAGAAAGCCGGTGTAAAAAATATCCGGCAAAATGATACGGGACAGGCGCCCGGGCTGGATATTCATGAGATGGGCGGTTGCAGGATGGGGCACGATCCCCAAACTTCACTCTTGAACAAATGGAATCAGCTGCACGCCTGTAATAATGTATTTGTAACAGATGGGGCCTGTATGACAAGCACAGGCAATCAAAGTCCCTCTGTTTTATATATGGCGCTCACCGCCAGAGCAGCAGATCATGCGGTAAATGAGATGAAGAAAGGGAAGCTGTAAGGTGGAAGGTATAAGGCAGCCCTATACACTACACCTTACAACCTTATCCCTTTATCAAAGATCTTTGATAAGCTTATATTTAGGCACCAGCATTTTCATTATAGACCAGGCGATCAGGTATGCAATAGCACAAACGGTGAACATAATAGTATAGCCTGTTTCAATATGCCCGAGGGCTTTATAGTGATCAAATAAAGATCCCCCGATCTTGGTGATCAATACCCCGCCAAGCCCGCCGGCCATACCGCCAATGCCTACTACGGATCCCACCGCTTTTTTAGGGAACATATCTGATACAGTAGTAAAAATATTGGCGCTCCATGCCTGGTGTGCTGACGCTCCTACTCCTATTAATAATACCGGCGCCCAGTAGCTGATGCCGCCCAGTGGCTGCGCTGCCAGTACCACCAGAGGTATAAAGGCGATGATCAGCATGGCTTTCATTCGCCCGTCATAGGCTGCATAGCCTTTATTGATAAAGTATGCCGGGAACCAGCCTCCGGCAATACTGCCCACCATTGTCATACTGTATAGTACTGCAAGGGGAATCGCCATTTCGGTAAGCTCAAGATGATACTGATCTTTAAGATAAGCCGGTAACCAAAACAGGAAAAACCACCATACCCCGTCGGTCATGAATTTTCCTACGGCAAAAGCCCAGGTTTGATTGTATCCCAGGAGCTTTATCCAGGAAACTTTTTTCTCCTTACCCTTTTCTTCTTTTACTTCAGTCTCATCTGCATCGCTATTAATGTATGCCAGCTCTGCTGCGCTTAACCGCTTTTGTTGCTCGGGCTTGTCATAATATGTAAACCAAAAGATCAACCATAAAAAACCTATTACCCCAATTATTATAAAAGCGGCCTGCCATCCCCACTGTTGTTCAATCCAGGGAACGGTCAATGGTGCTAATATAGCTCCGATAGTAGTGCCCGAATTAAAAATACCTGCGGCAAATGATCTTTCTTTTTTGGGAAAATATTCTGCGGTGGCTTTAATAGCGGCAGGAAAATTCCCTGATTCTCCTATTGCCAGGAATGATCTCGCGAAGATAAAACCAAGCACAGAAGCCGGTATAGCTGAAAGTCCTATCCATCCGAGCGCCGTTCTTAAGCCATTGCCAATAGGTAAGGCCTGTGCATGAATGACAGCGCCGACAGACCAGATTATGATAGCCCAGGCATACCCTTTTTTAGTCCCCAGCTTATCAACTATACGGCCTGCAAATAAAAGTCCTATCGCATAAGTGAACTGAAATGCAGCAGCAATGTCGGCATAGTCTGTGTTGGTCCAGCCGAACATTTCCTCAAGAGAAGGCTTCAGGAGGCTCAATACCTGCCGGTCGAGATAGTTTACTGTTGTAGCAAAAAAAAGCAAAGAGCAGATCATCCAGCGGTATCTTCCTATTCCTTTAGGGCTTGAAGCATTTTGTACAGATTGTTCTAAGCGGGGTAAGTTTTGGGCCATTGATCCTGGTTTAATAGTGATTATTGGAGATTAAAGTATCTTTTGGCATTGTTATAGCAAATGTCCTGGACTATCTTCCCAAGCCATTTTATATCATGGGGAAGTTCGCCGTTTTCTACATCGTTGCCGATAAGATTGCATAAGATACGCCTGAAGTATTCATGCCTGGGAAAAGAAAGAAAGCTGCGGGAATCAGTAGTCATTCCAATAAAAAGACTGAGCAATCCCATATTGCTCAATGTATTCATTTGTTGTTCCATGCCATCTTTCTGGTCAAGGAACCACCAGCCTGACCCATACTGGATCTTTCCCGGTATATCTTCTCCCTGGAAATTCCCCACCATAGTGGCGTATATTGCGTTGTGGGAGGGATTGTTATTATAAATGATAGTCTTGGCCAGGCGGTTGTTTTTATCAAGACGGTTAAAAAATTTTGACATAGGCTCTGCCACCCTCCAGTCTCCTATTGAATCCACCCCGGCATCAGCGCCGAGCTGCGCAAGCAGCCTGCTGTTGTTATTGCGAAGAGCGCCGATATGAAATTGCTGTGCCCAGCCGCGCACTGCATTCCATTCGCAAATAAAATGAAGCGTTGCGGATTTAAACTGGCGGACTGACTGTTCACCAAGCTGTTCGCCCTTCCGGACTTTTCTAAAACTTTCTGCCAGTTCGGCCAGGGTAAAATCCTCTGCATATATAGTCTCAAGCCCATGATCTGAGATGCGGCAACCGGCCTCATGAAAAAAGTCGTGGCGATTTTTTAAGGCGTCAAGCAACGCCTGGTAGCTGTCTATTACAGTATTGGAAGTGGCAGAAAGACGGTCAAGGTATTGATTGTAGCTTTCCGGGTCTTCTACTGCCATTGATTTATCCGGCCGGAAAGCAGGGAATACTTTTAGTCCGGCATCGCTCTGCTTTATTGCCAGGTGGTGCTCCAGGTTGTCTGCGGGGTCATCAGTGGTGCATAGTGCCTGTACATTGAATTGCTTCAATATGTTGTGTACACGCAGCGAAGACAATTGTTCGTTACACTTTTTATATATGGCTTCGGCTGTATCTGCATTCAACAGTTCGGTAATGCCGAAAGGGGTCTTCAGCTCAAGGTGTGTCCAGTGGTATAACGGGTTACGCATAGTATAGGGTACTGTTTCCGCCCACACTTTGAATTTTGTATAATCATCTGCATTGCCTGTAATATCATTTTCGGCTATACCGCGGGTACGCATGGCCCTCCATTTATAATGGTCTCCCTTGAGCCATATTTCCGTCATGGAGCTGAATTGCTTATTGCCTGCAATTTCTGCCGGCGGGAGATGGTTGTGGTAATCTATAATGGGCATCGCCGCAGCGTATTCGTGATATAATTGCTGCGCGGTTTTGGTTTGTAACAAAAAGTCCTGGTCAAGAAAATTTTTCATTGGCGTAAGTTGAGTCGAAAACAAAAAAGCTCAAAGCGTATCACCTGAAGCAGGCCGATTATTCTTTGGAATGGTGAATATATTGAATAATTTTTTTAATATGGTCTGTAACAAGATCATATTGTCCATTTGCCAGCCATGCAGGGGGGAAAAGCTGCGATCCGATACCGACTGCAGATACGCCGCTTTTAAACCAGCTTGCAATATCGTCCTGTGTTGGTTCTACACCGCCTGTTGCCATGAACTGTATGGTTGGGAATACCGCTCTTACTGCTTTGATATAAGCGGGACCCCCCAGTTGCCTGGCGGGAAAGATCTTTACAATATTTATTCCCCAATTTTCCGCAAGTCCTATTTCTGAAGGTGTTGCGCAACCCGGCATCCACAATTTCTGGTTTTTTACGGCTACCTCGTTTATCTCTTCCAGGATCATTGGCGAAATAAGGAAATCGGCGCCCGCAGCAATAAATTTTTCAGCCTGCTGTGCATTTTTGATCGTGCCAATGCCTAATATCATTCCCGGCAGGGAATCATTACAGTACTTGCGCAATGCACAGAATATGTCAAAAGAGTTTTCATTGCGGTTGGTGAATTCGAATAAACGTACTCCCGCATCGTAAGAAGCTTTTAATACATTAGTGCAAACAGACAGGTCTGTATGCGTGAACAAGGGCATGAATCCTGTTGCTTTCACCTGTGCTGCTATTTCCTGTGCTGTCATATTTATGATTTATAAATGTTGAATGTTCATGGTGGGAGGAGAAACGACAAACGATAAACGTGAGAGGTGAAAACCTCACGTCTATCGTTTCTCTTTTCACTATTCTTGCGTCTGAAATCCGTAACCTGTAATCGTTCTTATCACTTATCACTTAATACTTGCCACTCTACAAAGACACCCCTCTCTTCCACGGAATGAAATCGTCCTGATTGAGCTGCACCGCCTTAGGTACCACTTCTCCGCTGGCGGCTTTAATACAATATTCCAGTATCTCTTCACCCATCTGCTCAATGGTTTTTTCTCCTTCAATAATGCCGCCGGTATTAATATCAATAATATCTTTCATTCTTTTCGCAAGCGCCGAATTGGTCGCTACTTTAATAGTAGGGCAAACCGGGTTGCCGGTGGGCGTTCCCAGTCCTGTAGTGAACAATATCAATGTAGCGCCTGATGCTGTTTTCCCGGTAGTAGCCTCCACATCATTTCCCGGCGTACAAACCAGGCTCAATCCGGGTTTTCTCACTTTTTCTGTATAATCCAGCACATCTACCACAGGAGATGTGCCTCCTTTTTTGGCAGCGCCGGTGGATTTGATAGCATCTGTGATCAGACCGTCTTTGATATTGCCCGGTGAAGGGTTCATGTGAAATCCTGAGCCTACTTTATGCGCCAGCTCGTCATAGCTGCGCATTAAGGTAATGAATTTATTAGCGGTAGCCTCATCCACCGAGCGGTCAATGAGCTCCTGCTCTGCGCCGCACAGCTCAGGAAATTCAGCCAGCAATACCTTGGCGCCTAAGCCAACCAATAAGTCGGCGCAATACCCTACAGCCGGGTTAGCGGATATGCCGCTGAAACCATCGCTGCCACCGCATTTAACGCCTACACACAACTCGGTAAGCGGCGCGGGCCGACGCTCCACTTTATTAAGCTCTGCCAGTCCTGTGAAGGTTTTACGAATGGCTTCCGCGATCAGCTGTTCTTCACTCTGCGATTGCTGCTGTTCGAAAATATAGAGCGGCTTATCAAAAGAAGGGTTTCTTTCTTTAAGGTATTTAAGAAGATCCTGCACCTGCAGGTTCTGGCAACCCAGGCTTAACACCGTTACGCCACCCACATTGGGATGATCCGCATATGCTGCCAGCAACCTTCCCAGAGTAGCAGCATCCTGGCGCGTGCCGCCACAGCCGCCCTGGTGGTTCAGGAATTTAATGCCGTCTATATTCTTGAAAACTCTTCTCTGTTTCGGATCGGGTTGCAAAGCGCTTATATCTATTTTGCCCAGGTCTTCCCCTTCTTTATAGGCTTCAACCAGGCTTTTTGCATAAGTCTTATACTTGTCGGATACAGCATAGCCAAGCTCATTGTGCAGGGCTTCACGGATCACATCAAGATTCCTGTTCTCACAAAAAACGGTCGGCAGAAACAGCCAGTAGTTCGCTGTTCCCACTCTTCCATCGCTCCGGTGGTAACCATTGAAGGTCCTGCCTGCGAATTTTGATACATCAGGTGCATGCCATTCATATTTCACAGCGCGATAGGCATAGGGCTCCGCCGCATGTTTGGTGTTGTCGGTGGTCATCCTGCCGCCTTTAGGCACATCAAACTGGATCTTGCCTACCAGCACGCCATACATATATACCGAATCGCCGGCTTTCATATCGTTAATGAAAAATTTATGCTTGGCGTCAACATCATCAATCAGCGTATAGTTGTTGCCGTCATGCTCAATGACTTCACCTTTCTTCAGATTTGTGAGGGCTACCAATACATTATCCTTGGGATGGATTTTCAGGACTCTTGCTTTCATCGTTCAAATAGTTAGTGGAATATTCCGGGGTTATGTTCTAAAACAGACAGCGAAATTATTAAAATGAAGGGGGATAATAAAAATTGAATTTGGGGACATGCAATGAGTATACCCCTGCCCCGATCATCTCCGCCGGAATATGGTGTTATGTCAAACGTGAACCGGCAGACTTGCCTACCGGTTTACCTGCCGTAGGCATGGCAGGCAGGCGATAAATGTGAGGGTTTTACATTTATCGTCTCACCTCTCACAAAGAAATACGAAAAATTATAATTGATATGATACAGAGATGAATTTTTATGAGCCGGGCTGTATTGCTACTATGGAGCTTGCGTCGCAATACGTTCATCGTTCTTATCAATACCCGGCATTGCGCATGCCTGTCAGTAAATCTTTCCTTTAAAAGAAAACCACACCCTCTCCTCCTCCTACCGGAAGCGTATGATCAAACCTGCCCCTGGTAATTTTAAAAGAAGGTAAGGTTGCTTCAAAAACTCCGGAAAGCTGGTTGTTGATTCCTGCTGCATTGCCCGGCATAAGTATCGCCCGGAGAAAATAAATACTGCCGGTTCCCTTTTCAGAACGATTGTAATCAATCATAAAATAACCATTAACGCCATCTACTGCCAAACGCATATTGTTGAAAGCATTCAGATCACTATAAGAAAATCCTTTTTTTACAGCAAGCACCAGACTTACAGAATGAGGATTGGGCGCATTTGTATCAGTCGTCCAGGTAATAGTGAGTGTGTCACTGTCGGCTGCAGCATCATCTTTAAACAATTCAATTTCCGGTCTAAGATGAGCAGAACTAAATCCGGCATGAAGAACCCTGTCCCGTGTCCGGAAAGGATGTCCATTGATATAGCACGACATTACATTATTGCCCATATCTGAAAATACCGATAAATTTTCCGCATCATCATCTTCGTAAAATACCGTATCATTTCTTTCGCATGAAATTAATGCCATCAGGATAAAAGCAACGACAATCCATTGCAGGGGTAGGGTCATTTTCATTTGCTTCTCTTTTTAAATTCAACCACATACCCAATGTTTATTGATAAGGGCACGGGTAATTTGTAATTGTAATTATTAAGGCTATCTACAACAGGAGAAGATAAGAATTCCGCCTGCAGAAAAATGGCTCCGTTGCCAAGGTCTCGTTTATACTGTATCCCTGCTCCAATACACAGTCCAAATTTTTTTAGAGATCTGTGAGGATCGAGCACCGTATACTTCTCTTTATCGTAACTATTGTAGCCTACAGCTATTTTTTGATATACAATACCGGCATTAACAAAGGGTGATATGGTATTTTTGTCAGCCCACGATATCAATCTGAATCTGTTGCCGATTATAAACGCAGCAGAATGCCATTTGGCGGCATAGCCTGTTGCAATGCTTAAAGGCAGCGACAGATCGGAAGTGTACGCCGCATCATTTCCCGAATGTTTATTTAACGGCAGACCTCCCTGAACCCTGAGCAGCATCTGGTATACTTTGTGTTTGACAGCAGGATACTGCAGCCCGATATTTACCTGGCTCAGGGGCTGCCTATTGGCAAGGTCAATACTGTAACCAATATAAGGTTCAATGGCGTTTTGGGCTTTCGGTGTAAAAGGAAGCAGAAAGAATAAAGCAAAAACATTTTTTTTGAGTGCATTCATGATTTTGAATAACTATAGAAAGCATGACAGGGGTATGAAGTTAACCGTTGCATTTCTCTTTTCAATATCAACTTTTCCTCCTGCCTGTTCTTGCCTTATAATGCCAATATCAGTGATCAAAGTACTACCCCTGCAAGCCGGAAAACCTGTTTTCAATATTGATCAACCATTTTCTGCGCTTTTTATCCGACACAAATTTCACCATACACAGGCTTATCCATTTTCTTTTGGGAAGCCCGATTTTCCAAAACGTACCCCGCAACATAGCATATTTGATCGCGTTGCCGAAAAACAGCCGGTATACCAATGCAGGGGTGTTCTGGGTTGTAATGATAGTTGTCCCCTTCAATTTTGTTAACCTGTTGATCATCTTTAACCCGCTTTTGGCATAGTCATAAGTGATGCCCGGGAAAACCACTTTATCAATAAATCCCTTTGTCATGGCAGGCATCAGCTCCCACCATACAGGGAAAATAAATACCAGGTGCTCCGCCTGCTCCAGGCGCTGTTTGTAATTTAATACCTGCGGGTCAATATCCTTATATATAGCTTCGCCATCATTTTTTGCCCGGGCAAATGCTGACAGGTCTTTCGAACGCATAACGGGATCAAAATTATCACGGTCAAGATGCATAAGATCTACTTCGTGTCCTGCCTTTTGCAGGCCTATGGTCACTGCCTGTAAAACTGCATTGCAGTAACTCCCTTCATAAGGATGATTGAATACGATGGCTACTCTCATTATTGAACTGTTTAAATTGTACAGCACAAAATTGAGACACAGCCATGCCATGAAACGATAACAATTGTAAAGAAATGGATCAGCGCCTGTTCCTGATCCGGCTTAATGAAACCGGGGTAATACCCAGGTAAGATGCAATATAATGCTGGGGAATGCGCTGTATGATTTCAGGGCGCTGCTTTAATAGCTCTTCGTATCGTTTCTGAGGGTTGTCTTTAATGCGGGAGAGAAATAGCCGCTGATAAAAGATCAGGCGATGAAATACCTGTTCTTCAATTTCATTTTTAATGACCGGAGAATGATCTGTAATAAATTGAAAATCCTTTTTTGAAATGCTGTGAACGATGGAGGGTTCAATGCTTTCAATAGTAAACAGGCTGGGCTGATTGGTTCTGAAGCTTTCGACTGAAGAAACCGCCTCGCCTTCAAAGAAAAACTGGAAGGTAATGTCTTTGCCATTATTGTTAAACCAACTGCGTATACAGCCTTTTTCAATATAATAACCCGTCTTTGAAATTTGTCCTTCGCGCAACAATGTCCTTCTTGCAGGAATTTCCTGCCGCTTAAAAAGATGGCTGAATTTTTCCCACTCATCGCCGGGAAAGATAGTGTCTTGCTTACTCATGATACAACCCGGGTTCCTTTTTTGCTGCTAACTTATAGCGGTTATGTGTCGCAATTTGCCTTAAATACCCATTTTGATAATAATATATAAATGAATCAATTTCTATCCTTTCTATTAGCAAAGGTTCTGTAAGTTTCAACGTATCTCCGGAATCTGACAATATCTGCATTTCCTTAAGATAACAGTTATAGTTAAATAGATACTTGTCGGATGCCCCATCTTTCATAAAAATTATTCCTTCGGTAAAAACGGAAAGATCATACAGTATGTTGTGAGGAATTGCATCAGGTTGCCCTATACCCCGTTTCATAAAAAGAAAATGGATGAGCAACCAGTGTTAAGTCAAGCAAATTATGTCTGTTCATTTTCGTGAAACGTGAGAGGTGAAACGTGAGACAAGCTTTCACCTCTGGTACGCTAAGTTACTCCAAAACGGGCTTTCGTGTACGAAGTCTCCGGACTTCGTACTTACTATGTTCTCAGGAGACTAAAGTCTCCGGAATAACACAACCATAACCCTTTTATAACTCCATCACTGGTCTTAGCCATCTTTCCAGTTCTTCCCAGTTCATTCCCTTTCGTTGAAAATAATCTTCAAACTGGTCAGGCTGAATTTTGCCCACACCAAAATACTGGCTTTGCAGATGACTGAAATACCAGCCACACACAGATGCTGCAGGATACATAGCGAGTGATTCTGTGAGGTGGATACCTGTTACTTCTTCACCGCCAAGCAATGCAAACAGCTTGTATTTTTCCGTATGATCAGGACAAGCCGGATAACCGGGTGCAGGGCGTATACCCTGGTATTTTTCTTTGATAAGCTCTTCGTTAGATAAATGCTCATCTTTTACATATCCCCAAAACTCTTTGCGTACTCTTTCGTGCAAGCATTCGGCAAAGGCCTCAGCCAATCGATCCGTCAAAGATTGCAGCATGATCTTATTATAATCGTCATGATCTTTAATGAACCGTTCGAGATGGGGTTCAATACCCTTGATGGTCACAGAAAATGCACCGATGTGATCTTGTATACCTGTGGTTTGGGGAGCAATAAAATCCGTTAGGGAAAGATTCGGTTGCCCGGGCGCCTTCTTTATCTGCTGTCTTAGCGATTCAAGATAAATAGCTTCTCCATTATTATTTACGACTATTGTATCCTTTCCATCACTACAGGCAGTCCAAAAACCAATGGCGCCCTGTGCCGTCAGCCATTTTTCATTGATAATATTGTCCAACAATTTATTGGCATCATTATACAGCTTGGTCGCTTCCACCCCTACTTTTTCATCGGTAAGTATAGCGGGGAAGTTGCCATGCAATTCCCACGAAATAAAAAAGGGTTTCCAGTCAATATAGTCACGAAGCTCTGCTAAGCTGTAGTCGTTAAAAATTTTGGTGCCGGTAAAATTTGGTGCCGGCGCCTCATAATTTTCCCAGTCAATAGCTGCTTTATTCGCCTGCGCATCCGGAAAAGACAAATATTGCTTAACAGGTTTTTTATTTTCGAAATCCTGTTTCAGCTTTTGATATTCCTCCCGGGTCTTATTTAAAAATTCTGCTTTCTGATCTGCACTAAGTAATGAACCTGCTACGGTAACACTGCGGCTTGCATCCAGCACATGCACAACGCCATTATCATACTGCGGCGCTATTTTAACGGCAGTATGCATACGCGAAGTGGTAGCGCCACCTATCAGCAAGGGTTTATTCATGCCTCTGCGCTTCATTTCATGGGCCACGTTCACCATTTCATCTAAGGATGGCGTGATCAACCCGCTTACTCCAATAATATCAGCGTTCTCCTTTTCAGCAGTATCCAATATTTTATCGGTAGGCACCATCACTCCTAAATCAATGATCTCGTACCCGTTACACCCCAACACAACGCCTACTATATTCTTGCCGATGTCATGCACATCACCTTTTACAGTTGCCAGTAAAATTTTAGGTGCATTCCCTTCCTGCGAAATAGGGTTATTTTTTTTCTCTTCCTCAATAAACGGCGTAAGCCATGCTACGGATTTTTTCATCACCCTTGCAGACTTTACTACCTGTGGTAAAAACATTTTTCCCGCTCCAAACAGATCTCCCACCACGCTCATACCATCCATCAGCGGGCCTTCTATCACATCAAGAGGTTTAGGATATTTTAACCTTGCTTCTTCTGTATCGGCATCAATATAATCCGTGATACCATTAACCAATGAATGTTTCAGCCTTTCCTCTACACTTTCCTTTCTCCACCCTTCGTCTTTCACCTCTACCTTTCCCTTTGCCTTTACAGTTTCTGCGAAAGCAATCAGTTTTTCAGTGGCTTCATTATTATCATTATTACGGTTGAGTATGACGTCTTCGCAAAGGTCTCGAAGCGCCGGCTCTATCTCATCGTATACTACCAGTTGCCCGGCATTCACAATGCCCATATTCATTCCCGCCTTGATAGCATAATATAAAAACACGGAATGCATGGCTTCGCGCACCGGCTCATTACCGCGAAATGAAAAAGAAAGATTGCTCACGCCGCCGCTTACTCCGCATAATGGCATCAGCTTTTTGATCTCCCGTGTTGCCTCTATAAAATCAACCCCGTAATTATTATGCTCTTCCAGTCCGGTAGCTATGGCAAAAATGTTCGGGTCAAAAATGATGTCCTGCGGATCATAGCCCACCTGCTCCGTTAATATTTTATAGGCACGATGGCAAATGTTTATTTTGCGCTCTTTGGTGTCTGCCTGTCCTTTTTCATCGAATGCCATCACAATTACCGCAGCGCCATAGCTCTGGCAAATAATTGCCTGCTGGATAAACTTTTCTTCTCCTTCTTTCATAGAGATGGAGTTCACGATACATTTGCCCTGCACACATTTCAATCCTGCTTCAATGATCTCGAATTTGGAGCTGTCGATCATGATGGGGATCTTCGCGATATCAGGCTCGCTTTGTACCAGGTTGATAAAAGTGGTCATCGCCTTCACTCCGTCCAGCAGGGCGTCATCCATGTTGATATCCAGCACCTGGGCGCCGTTCTCTACCTGCTGCCGGGCAACGCTAAGCGCCTCCTCATATTTGTTGTCCTTGATGAGTCGTGCAAATTTCTTAGAACCGGTTACATTGGTTCTTTCGCCTATATTAATAAAGTTGGTCTCAGGACGAACCACTAATGGTTCAAGCCCTGACAGACGGAGATATGGTTTTATAATTACAGGTTCAGACATAATATTTTTAGCTATGGGCTTTGGGCGATCAGCTTTCAGCAGTCAGCTTTTAGCGATGAGCCGTTAGTTTTTAATATGCACAACATGAAGTCCTCCCCAACTTGAGGTCGCAATTTGCGACCTCAAGTTGCTTAACTCTAACGCTGAGAGTTCAAACATAAAATCATCCGGGAACCTGGAGATATTTCTTCTCACAGCCTCTTTAAGCCTTTTAGTTTCCACCCCATACATTTCCGCCAGATCTTTATCCAACATCACTTTAATACCTCGAACTATATAGATCTTCTGTACGATATCATTATCAAAGCCTATCCCTCCTTCCCCTTTCCAAAGAGAAAGGGAGCGATACTGTAAAATATGTCCAATCTTTTTGTTCTACCACATTATCTTTTGAATATTGCCAAACAATACGTTTAAGTATTCGCCCATACTTTTTCAATCACAACCTCCCCACGCTGCATTTCATCAACCGGCTTTGAATTTGGGCACCCCTCTCCGCTGCGGCGGAGAGGGGCTGGGGGTGAGGGACATTTTCAAATTAATTCCACCACCGGCAACTCCCTTGGCTTTATATCTTTTACAGCATCCGCTATATGCTTTATATGATCGGGCGTGGTACCGCAGCATCCGCCTACTATATTCACAAAACCTTCTTTAGCCCAGTCCTCCAGAAAATGAGCTGTCTGATGCGGCTCTTCATCGTACTCACCCATGGCATTAGGTAAACCTGCATTGGGGTATGCCGACACATAACAGGAAGCTATGTGCGACAGCTCCGCTATATGCGGCCGCATTTCACTGGCGCCTAAAGCGCAGTTTAGTCCAACACTCAACGGTTTGGCGTGCGCAACAGAAGTATAAAAAGCTTCCAGCGTCTGCCCGCTCAATGTTCTGCCCGATGCATCGGTAATAGTACCACTGATCATGATCTCTTTTTGCGGAGCTTCCGGGTTTTCGCGGTAAAACTTTTTGATGGCGAAAATGGCTGCCTTGGCATTGAGGGTATCAAAAATGGTTTCTATTAAAAGTATATCAACGCCACCATCCACCAGCCCTCTTATCTGCTCGTAATAAGCGGCGACCACTTGGTCAAAAGTAACGGCACGATAGCCGGGATTATTTACATCAGGGGAAAGTGATAATGTTTTGTTCAGTGGACCGATAGCGCCGGCCACCCATGCCGGTTTGCCGGACTGCTTTATGGCTTCCCTTGCACATTCTGCTGCAGCAACATTCAGCTCATAAGCCAAAGATTGCATGTCATAATCTGCCATGGCGATGCTGGTGCTGCTGAAGGTATTGGTTTCAATAATATCGGCGCCGGCGGCGAGGTATTGTTTGTGTATATCAATAATGATCTGTGGTTGGGTAATGCTCAACAGGTCATTATTACCTTTTACGTCGGTATGCCAGTCTTTAAAGCGCTCACCGCGATAATCAGCCTCTGCGAGCTTATAGCGCTGGATCATGGTGCCCATAGCGCCGTCTATTACCAGGATGCGTTTTCCCAATTGTTCGCGTATCGTACTCATCGTGCTAATGTTTACTTCCAAAAACACAGGCGGCTATGCTGTAAAGTCCGCTGAGCAATGTTCCTGCAGTACAAGAGTGCGACGCAAGAGACGCTGGTCAGTGTTGCAAAGCTGGTTACCAATCAAAAAATACTGAACTATAAACGCCGGGGAACTTTGTGAAGTTTGTACGTTTATTAGTTCTATTGAAAGGCCGAACAATAAACAAATCCGCCTGTAATTGCAAGCAAAGGTAGGAAAGAGAATTGAAAGAAAAAAGGGATGATGCTATGGGCCGTGAGCTATGGGTTATGGGCTGCCGGGCTCATAGCTCATAGCCCCAAGCCCATTGCTGATAGCCCCTAATGCGACACATACTTCTCCACCGGCATGCGGTTCTGCAGGCTGCGTCCGAGGGTGAGCTCATCTGCATATTCCAGCTCGCCTCCAAAAGAGATGCCCCTCGCTATGGTGGTAATAGTAAGCTGGTGCGGTTGCAGCTTTTTCTGGATATAATAAATGGTCGTATCGCCCTGGATATTGGGACTGAGGGCGAAGATCACTTCCCGAACGTCGCCGGTTTTCACCCGGTTTACCAGGGTTTCTATTGTCAACTGATCGGGACCAATTCCATCCAGCGGGGAAATGATACCTCCAAGCACATGGTATAGGCCGCTGTACTGCTGTGTGCTTTCAATGGCAATAACATCGCGGATATTTTCCACCACGCATATCGTTTCCTTACGTCTTGAAGCGTTGGCGCATATATTACAAATTGGCCCGTCTGAAATATTATGACAGACCGTGCAAAAGGAAATTTCTTTTTTCATCCTGTTCACGGCATCACTAAGCCGCTGCACATCTTCAGGGCTTTGCCTGATCAGGTGTAACACCAGCCGGAGCGCTGTTTTTTTGCCAATACCCGGAAGCCGGGCGAACTCATTGACCGCATTTTCCAGAAGCGAAGACGAAATCTGCATTTTGCAAAGATATTGCAGGATTTCTGATTGGTATACGGAATTCTCTTCTAACTTTAACCTCATAAAACCTGTTTATGAAAGTTTTAATCTTTGGGATAACACTTTGCTCTATTTGCTGCACTTGTCTTACCACTAATGCTCAAAGCATACAAAAGGAAGGGTATATTGTATTGAACAACGGAGACACGCTATATGGCTGGATTAATTATTATAACTGGGAAAAAAATCCATCCTCTATTGGCTTTTCAAAAGATTCGGCAAAAAGGAGTATCATCACTTATTCCAAATATGATATAGCAGCTGTGGAAGTGACCGGGCTCGACCGCTATTATAAGGCCATAGTTACAAAAGATATAAGGCCAATAAATACAACAGACCAATTATGGGACGAGGGTGTAATTTCCATGGTAACGGATACGGTACTTTTACGGGTGCTTGTAAAAGGCAGCATGCTCAACCTGTATGAACTCGTAGATGATAAAACACATTTTTTTATACAAAACCAGGAAGGTGTAATCACTGAGCTGTTTTATAAAGTTGCCAGCAAGAATAACTCCACGATCAATATTCAAAAGATATATATCAACCAATTGAGATCGTACCTGATTAATCTTCCCGCGTCCGAAGAAATCATGAAGAAAATCAGCAATTCCGGATATACTGAAAAAAGCCTTGTGCCTATAGTAATAGAAATGAATAAGATATCCGGGACAGTAAAGTATGTAGTTGCAAAGGGAAATAAAAAGACCCTGTTTACACCTTTTGCCGGGGCCGGTGGCGGTTATAGTGATTTGAGGCTGAGCGGTACTAATTCCATGTTGGGTAATATGCGCTTTTCAGGGGCATTTGTTCCTTTTATAGCTGTGGGTGTTGAGATAGCCTCTCCAAGAAATTTACAGGCATTTGCTTTAAGGCTGGAAGCCAGTTGTAGCAGGATTGCATATAAGGGTAACGGTACCCAGGATATCCCGGTAAATGACAATGAAAAATACATAACCGGTTACGCTTTTACACAAGTAAATATTTCTCCAACAATTGCGTTGCTCTATAATTTTATCCGCAACGAATCATCACGAATATACGCCGGGGCAGGAGTCGCATGTAATATTGCATCCTATAGCGGTAACTCATACAAGCAGACGAATGCAGTATATGGTAATAAAGAAAGAGAGCATTACCTCTACTTTCCCAAAACATGGACATCTCCTTTCTTTATACTGGGTGCGAGGGTCAATAAAAAGTTTTCAGTAGAAATAGACGGGCATTTTATAAGCTCTATAACAAACTATAGTTTCTGGTCTTTAACTCCTACAACCGTAATGGGGCAGGTGAGGTATTATTTTTGATCCGGGAAGGGGTTCAGGGAAGAATATCCGGCGGCGGGCCTTTCGGCAGCTCGATCGTTATTTCATTGTCCCAGTTTGCGCGGATATTATATTTCTTCCCGTCAACAACAATCTTTTCAGGTTGCTTTTTTTGCGTATAGCTTCCCGGATCCCACTTCAGGTTGCTGTTTTTATCATATAAAATACGGATCTCGTAGTCGCCTGTATGAAAAAGGGGTATGTTGATCTGCGGAATATTTACTGGTATTGCTTCCGCGATCTTATCGCCCGAAAAAAACAGCAGGACGATATGCTGGGCAGTATCCAGATTGCGTATGCGAAGCTTTAGCGTTCCATAATCTGTCTTGGCCCTGGTTTTGAATTTCAGGGTATCTGACTTTGCCAGCTCAACGCCTGATGAATCTTTTGCGATCTCTTTTTCAAGCACCAGGCGGAATTCCTGCTCTTCTTTCCATGGATATTTCAGACTTACTATTTTGCCGGTAGTATCTCTTATAATACTATAGCCGCCTACCGGTTTAAAAGTGGTATCCGTAAAATGCAAAAGGGTTTCGTTGAATGACACCAGGGAATCGCTAAACCTAAGCTCGAGGTTTGAAAGCAGATCCTGCTGGCTGGATTCAAGATTTGTGGTATAACTCAGCTTTTTTTCTTTTTTGGCAGCAGAACCCTTTCTTCCGGAGGAGGCAGAACCGGCCCCGGATTTTTTTTCCTCTGGCGCTTCCGCAAAAGCATATAGCACAGGATGGATATTGTCTTTCCCGACAGTAATAATACTATCATAAAAAGCAAACACATCGCTGTTGCGCATATACATTTTCTGCCCGCTCACATCTTTAAGCGCAAAAATATTGTACCTGCCGGGGGCAATATTGCTGAACCTGAATTGCCCCGAGCTGTCGAGCCGGGCAAAATACCGCGGGCGCTCCTTCATCACCGCCGAATCATCAAAGTTGCGATGGAGCATTACGATGAGGGTGCTGTCAGGCTTACCTGTTTCTGCAACAATTACTTTACCGGAAAGGATACTGCTGTCAAGATAATCGCCGGTAGAAAACAGGTAAGTGAAATTTTTGTAGGGATTGCCTTCATTAAGATCTTTGAGCGATTTCCCGAAATTGATGCTGTAAGTGGTATTTTCCTCCAGGGTGTCTTTGATCCTGATGGTCACTTCTTTAAGCTTTGCTTCAACTAACGGTGAAACTTTTGGAACGGGAGATACCACAAGCTGCTCTTCCGGGCGCTCCAGTTGAATGTATTCATCAAAGGTGAGCACAATTTTATTGCCCTTGAAATGAAGCGTGGAATCTTTAGGTGTGGCATTGAGCATTACAGGAGGTAGGGAATCCCTGGGTCCGCCGGTAGGGGGGATAATCTGTGCACATCCCGGCATAAACACGAGAAATATATATGCACAAAAAACTATTGCAACGAAAAACAAAATCCTTTTCATAATATGCCTGATGCGCGTCAAATAAGAAGAGGCAAACTTAAAGGCTTTCTGTTAATTAGCCCGCTTTCAATTGCCAATAATCTTGTAAATGTCAAAGCTCTTCCTCCGCAGGATGCAACGCTACTGCAAGATGATTGCCCTTCACAAAATTACACCAGTCGCAATCCGGTTTGCCGCACCCGGTTTTAAATTCCCTGTTTTGTATTTTTTGCCAGGTGGAAACGATCTGCTGTGTCACAGTAGTAATATCCGCGTCCGTCACTTCTACCAGTTCGGTTTTATATTCTTCCCCAACCGGCTCAATAAAATCAAATTCTGTGCTGATCACTTTCCAGTCGTGGGTTTTATCATTATCAAGCAAAATTTTATAAAAAACCGCCTGCCGCCAGTAATCCCCGCCATTTGGCTCATTTTCATTGGGACGAACCAGTTTCTTTTTAGCATTCTCGTATTTGCCTGTTTTATAATCCACCACATTCACCAGCTTGCCATTAAATTCCAGCTTGTCCAGCTTACCATTTACAGGTACATTTTGCACCGTTACATTTCTGATAGCTTTTTCAGCTACAATAATTTTATTCCACTTGCCGATGTAATAATCATAGTATGCAGGCAGTATCTTTTCACCGTAGGCCTTCTTTAGCCTGAACGCCTCGGGAGTAAATGCCTCCCTGTTGTTTTTCATATACCAGTTAAAATCGGCCAGCAGATCTTCTTTGGGCAGGAAAACATTTCCATTCTCTTTCATTTTTATAAAGAGCCGCTCAATAGACCAGTGTATTGCGCTACCGAAAGCCATGCTTTCATTTTTGGCTGCGGGTACCCTGATGAGGTTTTGATAATAAAACTTTAAAGGGCAGCTCAGATAATTGTTGAGATGAGTGACGCTCATGGTATACCGCTTCAGGATCTCGTCTATATACTCCGATTCTACCAGCTCAATTTCCGGTTTTGCCTTTTCTTTAAAGCGCTGCTGCAAATAATCTGCGAGCAGTGCATCCGGCGAAGCTTTGTGAAGAAGTTGCAGTGTTCCCCCATCTAACAGTTCTGTTACAAAAGTGCTTGGTGTTTGTTCTTTATCCTTTTCATCTTTTACTGCATACGATATGTGCAAATGTGTTTTGGCCCGGGTAAGCGCCACATAAAATAGCCTCCTGTTTTCTTCAATGTCAGGCGGCGTTTGATTATTGCTCACCAGGTTATTCGGTAGCTTATAAGAGCGGTTATTACCCTTATTCTTATCATCCCAGATTTTTTGCGTGCAGCCGATCAAAAACACATGAGCATATTCCGAGCCTTTGGCGCCATGGGCGGTTACCATATTCACCCCCTCATCATTTGCAGTGATTTTATATAATGGTACCGGCAACCGGCCTGCCTTCATCATTTCTATATTATCCAGCCATTCTTTCAGCGTTATATCAGGGTTGCGGCGGCTTTCTTCTTTCAGATGATCAAACAATGCATTCAGCACCTGCATCAGCCAGGGCTTGTCAGCGCTTTGCATAACATAAGAAAGCACGCCTGCCCGCTGGATAACCAGTTCCAGCAATTGCTGTACAGTATTGTTAACCGAAGCTTTGAGCAAAGACTCTAATGTATTGCTGATCTCTTTTACAGATTGACCGTCGGGCTGATTAAACAGGTCAGCTTCCGGGGCGGCCGTTTCCGCCATTATGCGGCGCAGGGAAAACATATCTTCTTTTGCCGCCCTGTTTTTTGCGTTAACAGCAATTGTCAGCCTGGCAATATCAAGCGGTCGGAGCTTAAAAAAGTCACTATGCAGCAATAAAAACAGGATATCGTCACCACTGTAGGGGATGTACTTTTCTCTTTCGATCCATTGTAATATCAGCAGCAGGTTTTGAATGAAGGGCAGTTGCAGTATATCAATCTTCTTCTTCGCGTTCACAGGTATATTTCTGCCTTCAAGCATAGAGGCAATGGTTTCAATCTGCGCGTGATTGCGATAGATCACCGCTATTTCTTTTCCACTGGTACCCTGCTGCAATAGTTGCTCTATCTGTATGGTAACATCAATGGCTTCCTGGCCGGTGTTGGCATATTCAACTATAACAGGCGCTATATCAATATCTTTAAATACGGGGTTAGCGGACATCAGCGGGAGATCGTTTTTCTTTACCCGGCCGGTATTATATATAATAAGCTTATGAGCGGCATTTAGCACGGCTGTAGTAGACCGGTAATTATGAATAAGCTCAATTTTGGTTAAGCTGTTTTTATACTTCTTCTCAAATGTCTTAATGTTTTCAATATTTGCATCCTGGAACGAAAAAATGCCCTGGTCAGGATCGCCTACCACAAAGAGGTTGGGAACATCCCAATAGCCTGTAAGATGCTGAAGCAACAGGGTCTGGGAGCGGCTCGTATCCTGGAACTCATCTACAAGGAAATACAGGAAACGCTCCTGGTAGTCAAGCAAAAGGTTATTGTTCTCCCCCAATGCTTTCAGCACCCACAATATCATATCGTCAAAATTATACCTGCCGGCTGCCGCCATCATTGCATTGTATTGCGGATAGAGGTTCACTGCGGCACGCAGGATCTCCATTTTTTCTGTTTCATCATAAATAGCCGCTTCCCTGGGAGTCCCGGCTTCAAAGCCTTTATATTTTCTCTTGTAAAAAAAACCATCTTTTACCGGTAGCCCGTTTATATAATCATCAATTCTTTCATTCAGATATTCAGGGGTCCATGCTTCCTTCTTCATCAGGCCGAATAAAGATTTCAACCTGTCCTTCTCATAGTATATATCGCCGCGGAAACGCTTCAGTTTATTATCAGCAGGAATGGCGTCTATCAGCTTATAAAAAAGATCAATTTCTTCCAGATCACCTATAGGCGAAAGATTGAGCTTGCCGAAGTATGTAAGATTATCCTGGATGACTTCGTTACAAAATGAATGAAAAGTATGAATGCGGATACCATACGCAGCGCTCCCTGTAATGCGCAGCAGACGGTTACGCATTTCAACAGCGCCGTTGTCGGTATAGGTTAAGCAAAGTATATTATTGGGATTAGTATCAGTTTGCCTCAGGATATTGGCTATCCGCAATGCTAATACCTGCGTTTTACCTGTGCCGGGACCTGCATCTACCAAAACAGTACCTTCTATGGTATCAACAGCAGTCCTTTGCGGCTCATTCAAAGCATTATAATATTCCAGGAATATTTTTTCTTTATCGTTCATTTGTCAACATATCATTTATATCAAAGCTATTGATTATATGCTTTTTACCGTTTTTGATTTAGCCTGAACGCCGGAAGGATAAATTAATCGTACAGATATATGATCCACCGTAACGTAGATGTATTGTTGTTCTAAATGTTTATTATCACTAAACACAAAGTTAAAACATCAAACATAATAACCACTTTGTAGTATTGTCAAACTGAAAAACTTTAATATATTTATGATATAAGTAGCGTTCAGGCTATCACCAGCCGTTGGAACCATTTGATGAGCACGCCACCTACTATAGACTTAAGAGTGCGCTACTTTTGTGAAAAAAGCCGCAATATTATAATATTGCGGCCTTTTCTTTATAAGGATTTTATAGTTATCAGCCGGGGATCCTGCTGATATATTTTTCAATTTGCTTTATCTGGTCTACCACTTGGGATGTCGTGGGCTTCTGTTCTTTTGCACGCCGGAAATAATCCTTTGCCGCCCTGAACTCCCTTTTATTGATAAATATCTGGCACATCTGCAGGTAAGCCGCTGCTGTATTTTCTTTATCGGGCAACCCGGCCCTTATTGCCTTGCGGATGTATTCTTCCGCCTGCTTCATATTGCTTTTCTGCATGGCAATACTGCCTAACTGAAAATACGCAGCACCTTCGGTTTCCTTCATCGGCATGCCCAGGCTGAGGCTTTTTTTCATTAAAACTTCCGCAGTATCAAAATCCTGCTTGAACAAGGCGAGGTTCGACTTGAGGAAATAATATACGCTACGCACCGGCTTGATAAGCAGGTTGGGGAACCGGATGGAATCCAGCACCTTCTGGGCGCCTTCAATATCCCCGTCTTCCATATATCCCTGTATCAGCCGCATAGGACCAAACAGGAAATGACTCACTACAGCGATCAAAGCAAGAAAATATAAAGTGAATGCAGGCCAAAATCCTGAATATATATTAACGATTATAGCAAGCGCCAGCGCCAGAAACCCCAGGGGCAGACGGTATTTGATCAATACATTGTAAAACTTCATACGCACTTTTTAGGGCTGCAAAGATAGGGAAGCCAAACGGGAATGCAGCAGAAATATAAACGGTGCCTGACAGGTATAAAGATGGTTCCTGATACGCAACAGATTGATTTACAAAACTTACCTTATTTGTCTTTATCGTCATTGATCTCTATCCAGTAGCCGTCGGGATCCCGGAGCCAGATCTGCTTCACCCCGTCTACCCTTGTAGTGACGCTCATCTGCCTGCCTGCAACATCTTCGTAAGGAATGGATTTCTTCCTGAGCAGGGCGGTAAAATCGTCCACCGAATTGACACTAAAGCAAAAATGATTGTTTTTGTAATATTCTTTTTTAGCCTCCGCCCCCTGAATAATATGCATACTGGCGCCCGGGCCGATCCTGAGCCAGATATGCCTGCCATCGTGAAAGGGCTCGGGGATACTGTCGAGCCCAAGCACATTCATATAAAAATCCCCGCTTTTTTGCAGGTCCACCACATATACTGCCACATGGTTGATATGAGGGCTCATTTTCTGCTGGGCAAAGCTTTTTGCGCAGGCAAATGTCATTATAAGCGCTACGGCAAGACGTATTTTCATCTTTCAGGTTATATAGCGGTGAAAGTAATGAAATTAGCCTTTTAAAGATGGAGATAAACTATTATTTTTGCGCCCTGCTATAAAATTCGATCTGAAGAATTTAAGAAGAGCAGATAAACGGTCCCGTAGTTCAATGGATAGAATAGAAGTTTCCTAAACTTTAGATACAAGTTCGATTCTTGTCGGGACTACCAGTATTTTTCCAGCATAGGAGCATCTCGCAAAAAAAGTTAAGCGGTAATCTAAAGGTTGCCGCTTTTTGTTTGGAAAATAATGCAAATCAGTTTTGTTCATCTTGTTAAAGGAGAAGGCTGCAATAATAATCCATCATTTCTCCCTCATGGATGATCGCGCCGCCATCAGTGCCGCAAAAGTAACAGCCGCAGCGATAGACAGGTAATAACCAACGGCAGGAAGTCCATAGTTGTTTGCCAGTGTTGTGGCAAGATAAGGTGTAAGTGAGGCGCCCAGTATGCCGGCCAGCGTAAAGGCCAGCGATGATCCCGTATAGCGCACGGCAGGCGGAAAGATCTCTGCCAGCGCCGTGCCCATCGGGCCATAGGTCAGTCCCATCAGGAACATGCCGATAGACAGGAATACATTGATCATAACCAGGTTACCGCCAACAAACAGGGTCGAAAAAAATAACCCGAATACAAAAATGGCGGCGGTAGCCAGCATCAGTATCGGGCGCCTGCCATAACGGTCGGCCAGTATGGCTGAAAGGGGAATACCCAGGCCAAAGAACAGCATGGATATCATTTGCCCCACGAGGAAACCGGTCTTGGGATAATGCAGTGCCGACACCCCCCAGCTCAGGGTGAATACCGTCATCAGGTAAAACAAAAGAAAGGTGGTGATGGCTGCTGCAGTGCCCAGTACAACAGCCCGGGTATGCCTCACAAATACGTCAGCCACGGGCACTTTCACCCGCTCATTCTTTTCGATGACCTTCAAGAAGTCGGGAGTCTCGGTGATCTTCAGCCGCACATACAGTCCAACCCAAACGAGCACGGCACTGGCTATAAACGGGATACGCCAGCCGTAATGGAAAAACTGCCGGTCGGTCAGGGTTTTGCCAAGAATAAAAAAAGTAGCGCTGGAAATAAGGAACCCGATTGGCGCGCCCAACTGGGGAAACATGCCATACCAGGCTTTTTTGCCCGGGGGCGCATTTTCGGTAGCGAGCAGCACAGCACCGCCCCATTCACCGCCAAGCCCAAGCCCCTGCCCGAAACGGAAAAGAGCCAGCAAGATAGGAGCTGCAACGCCGATAGACTCGTAGGTTGGTAAAAGTCCGATGGCTACAGTGGAAGGACCCATCGTCATCAGCGCCGCCACCAGCGAGGCTTTCCGTCCCTTCCGGTCGCCGAAATGCCCGAACAGCACGGCGCCAAGCGGCCTGGCAAAAAAAGCCAGGGCGAAAGTGGCCAGGGATTGCAGCGTGGCAGACGTGGGATCTGTTTCCGGAAAAAATAATCCCGGGAAGACCAGAACGGCAGCAGTTGCATAGATATAAAAATCGAAAAACTCAATGGTTGTGCCCACCAGGCTTGCCAAAAGAATGCGACCGGGCGGATTGACATTAGTTATGGCCTTGTTCATCCGTCAAACTTAAAGTATTAAAACTTCGGGCACCCCAGCTTCCTCCGGTTAGGATCAGAAGGTTTCTTTATAAAGATCAATGATATTTCATTACCGCCCCTGCTGTTGGAAGCCGTGTTGAGAGAGGAATTATTGACATCGTAGCTGTAGCCTATTCTAAGCCCTGCAAATTCGATCCCCACATAAGGAATAAAAGCATCTCCAAACCTGTACCACATACCTGCATACAGATTAGTTTCATTATCTTCATCTTCATTCAGCCGGAAGGCAAGTGCCGCTCCTGCTACCGTTTCCGTTGCGCCCGCCTGCCGCTGGTGGATGAAGCTGGCATGCAGCGTAGTGATCCGTCCTACAGGCATATACCCGCCTCCATGAATGGTTGCCCTGGGACTTAGAATATAATTACCACCCCTGAAAGACTCTTTGGGGCGGTTGATATGATAGGTGGAAACACCAAGATAAAAATTATTATATCCATTAGTACTGCCTGAATACAGCAGACCGGCATTCACATCAAAATAATTAATAGCAATATTTCGCGTGTTACTTGCAAAATCTTCCTGCGTGGTGCCGGTAAACCCGTCTGCTCTCAGCATATCTTCAAAATTAGCTTTCGAGATATCAAGGCGTTTGTTGGCATACGTGCCCTGAAAACCTACTGTAAGCACGTGGTAGCCGTTCTCGTCAAGGGCCTTGTGATAGGCAGTGGAGACGGCCAAAAAGTTATTGGTTAAAATTTTATCTCCGCTTTGATCATTCATTCCCATTATACCTATTCCCCAGGTATCAAATTCCGGGATCCGGTTTTGTAAAATGTCAAAATCAACAGAAGCAGTAGCAGTGGTAAACGCATTATTGATGGTAGGCCATTGGTTACGATAGTTGCCTGCTACGCGAAATGTACCGTCAAACTTGCCGGTATAAGCAGGATTTAATGTCAGCGGTGAAGAAAAGAATTGTGAAAAATGCGGATCCTGAGCGTGCACATATAAATGCGTTATTACCACCACAAGCAGAGCAGGAACCTTTTTCATGCGAACAGCATTAATGTACTTCAAGTTACAAAATTTGTATTAAGATTGCAATTTTGGGCCGAAAGCAAGGTCTCCCGCATCCCCTAACCCGGGAACAATATAGCCTTTGGCCGTAAGCTCATCGTCAATAGCGCCGCACCACAGTTTTACTTCAGGCTCTTCCCGTCGAAGGTATTCTATACCAACAGTACAGGCGATAGCAGTCACTACATGAATGGCCTTAGGCTGTCCCTCCGCTTTCAGGAATTGTATCGCTTTCACTAATGACGCTCCTGTGGCCAGCATGGGATCGGATATGATCAATATCCTGCTGTCTATATCAGGACAGGAAACATATTCGATACTGATCTCAAAAGATCCGTCGCGGTGATGCTTCCTGTAAGCAGAGATAAATGCATTATCCGCCTTATCAAAATAATTGAGCAATCCCTGATGCAAAGGCACTCCCGCCCGCAGCACTGTAGCCAGCACAGGCTGCTCTTTTAATATTTTACACACCGAAACTCCAAGCGGCGTAGGTACATCCCTTTCCTCCCATTCCAATTCCTTGCTGATCTCATAAGCGATAACCTCACCAATACGCTCCAGGTTCTTCCGGAACCGCATTCTGTCCGACTGAATATCAGTATGCCTTAATTCTGCCACCCAATTGCTCAAAAGCGAGTGTGCTGTGCTCAGATTAATAACCATAAACAAAAGGTTTTGGTTTCAATAGCTTTGTAAAGCAACCGTTTGCTCAACAAATCTAACGGCTCTGATCTGTAATCTAAAATTTCTTTGCCTGTTTATATCGTTCCGGCACAATTAAAAAGAACGTTCAAAAATCGATTCTGGATATATAGTTCCCGTGGAATTATCTGCGGCACAGATTTTTAATGGCAAAGGTTAATTTTTGTAATTTATTACCCTAACCCTTTCCCATTTTGATCCACTTATTCCTGTTTATTAAGAAACTTGTCTTATCTTAACATTAATTATAATAAACTATTGAATCATTCACACTTGTGATAAATGGCGGGTAAAAGTTTATCCTATAAGAAAAAAATCATACGGCAACTATACTTTTCCAATTTGTTATCCTGCGCGGAGCTTAGCGCAAAGATTGAGAAAAGCCTTTCTCTTACTACAAAAATGCTGAATGAGCTTATTGCAGACGGCACAGTAGTGGAAACAGGGTATGCTCCTTCAAGCGGCGGCCGACGGCCGCTGATGTATTCCCTGCAACCGGATATTTTATATACTGTCGCAGTAGCTATGGACCAGTTTTTTACAAGAATTGCCATAGTAGATATGCAAAACAGGTATATAAGCCCGGTTGAAAAATTCGAGCTGCCCCTGGCAAATAACCCCAGGGCTTTAGATATACTGATCGCTAAAATAGAAGAGGTCATTCAAAAATCGGGGATCAGTAAAAATAAGATCCTTGGCATAGGTATAGGTATGCCCGGTTTTGTAGATGCCCAGCAGGGAGTGAATTATACTTTTTTACAAACGAAAGGTACTATCACCGACAGCATAACCTCTCAAACAGGCATTCCTGCCTTTATTGATAACGACTCCAGTATTGTTGCGCTGGCAGAGCTGCGCTTCGGCGCTGCACGCAACCGCAAAACTGCGATGGTGATCAATATCGGGTGGGGTGTTGGGCTTGGTATGATAATGGGCGGAGAGCTTTTCAGGGGAGAGAACGGTTTTGCAGGTGAATTCAGCCATATCCCTCTTTTCAATAATGGCAAGCTGTGCAGTTGCGGAAAAAGCGGATGTCTTGAAACAGAAACCTCTTTAACTGTTATAGTTGAAAAGGCCAAAGAAGGCATCCGTTCCGGCAGGATAACAGCGCTGAAAGAGCTTGTAAAAGGTACTGATGAAAGCCTTGAAAAAGACGCTGAAGCTATTATTCTGTACGCGGGTAAAGGAGACAGGTTTGCCATAGAACTGCTTTCTGAAGCAGGGTATAATATAGGCCGGGGGATTGCAATATTGATACATTTATTAAACCCGGGGCTGGTAGTATTGAGCGGCAGAGGAGCGTTCGCGGGAAAAATATGGCAGGCCCCGATACAGCAGGCGCTGAATGAGCATTGCATTCCCCGCCTCGCAGTCAATACAGAGATCGGGCTTTCCGCCCTGGGTTATGAAGCAGAGATCTTAGGAAGCACAGCCCTTGTGATGGAAAGGTATGGAGAACCGCTCCAAAAGCCCCAGAAAAAACAAAAATCAGTACGCTCTCCTGTTCAAAAGATGCGATAAGCGCAATAGCTCATTTCCCCGAAATGCTTATTTTAGCGCCCATGCTTTTCAAAGATGTTATTGCTCAGGATGAAGTAAAAGATCACCTCGTACAACTGGTAGCCCAGAGCCGTCTCAGTCATGCGTTATTATTCCTGGGAAAGGAAGGTTCCGGATCGCTTCCCCTTGCGCTGGCTTTTGCCAATTATGTTTCCCTGTTTTCCGCAGGGCAAAATGCGAGCCAGCAGGCCGGTGCCTCTCTTTTCGGAGAAGAGCCCGCAGCAGTTGCTCATCACACATGGCAGCAGGCCGATGAATGGATGCAGCGGTCTCCATCTTATTCCAAAGTGGCGGGTATGGTGCATCCTGATATTCATTTCTCTTATCCTGTAGTGCCCCGCAAGCCGGGCGATAAACCTCTCAGCACCGACTATATTGCAGAGTGGCGGGATTTTGTGAAGCAATATCCCTATGGCAATGCATTCGACTGGCTGCAGTTTATTGGCGCCGAAAACAAGCAGGGAAATATTACAGCGTATGAATGTGCAGATATTATCAGAAAGCTTAACCTCAAAAGTTTTGAAAGCAGCTATAAGATATTATTGATGTGGCTTCCCGAATACCTGGGTAATGAGGGCAACAAGCTGCTCAAGCTGATCGAGGAGCCGCCGCCAGGCACTTTGTTTCTCCTGGTGGCCGAAAATGAGAGCCTTATCTTACCTACCATACTCTCCAGAACGCAACTGGTTAAGGTGCCTATGCTTTCTGTAAATGATATTGAAAAAGCATTAACAGAACGATGCGGAACAGATGCCGCCGCTGCAAGACAACTGGCGCTTGTTGCAGAAGGGAACTATCATGAAGCTTTGCAACTCCTGCAGCACACGGGCGACGACTGGCAGGGCATGTTGCGGGAGTGGCTGAATGCCATCCTCAAAACAGGACCCGTTGCCCAGGTAAAGTGGATAGAAGAGATCAGCCGCCAGGGCAGGGAAAAACAAAAGCAGTTTTTAAGGTATTTTAATCACCTGCTCCAGCAGAGTATCCGTTTGCAGGTCATGCCGCAGTATGCGGAGCAGCTTCCTGAAACAGAAAGAGATTTTGCACTAAGGCTGAATAAAATAGCAGCGCTTCAGCAACACCAGTCCATCATAGAAGAACTGGACAGAGCAGCTTATTATATTGAACGGAATGCCAATGCCAAAATGCTCTTTCATGCGCTTACTATTAAACTGCATCATATTATTGCCAAAAACGAGGTGGTGGAATTGAGGTAGGGGAAGGGCTCAGGTTTCAGGTTCGCCTCTCACATTTTGTCGTTTCACGTTTGTCGTTCTCCCCTCTCACGTTTGACGTTTATCGTCTCCCCTCTCACCCCGTCCGACTGGCGTTTGCCGGGCGGGCATTCACTATTGCCTATTCACCATTCACTTCCATATATTTCAGCAGGCTTTCCCTTGCAGTACGCTGCACCTTTTTTTTCACAAGTCCTGTCCAGCCGAATAGCACTCCCTTCCAGCCCAGCGCCTGTCCTATCCAGGTGCTCAGGCGGAAAGCATCGCTGTGCTCGGTGATCTTGCCGTCAATAATGCGCATATATGCCTTTACGTTGTTAGTAACTTTATGCCCTGTTTTGGAAAAAACATATACCGCCTGCCATTTGCAGGTAACATATTCTTCATCCAGGAGCTCAATATCGGAGAAGGAGAGAGAAAAGCTTTTCGCGGTTGTACAAAGCATTGCCCACATCGCTCTTACTTCATCCCCTTTCAGTATCATAAAAACAGGGTCGCTGAAAACAATATCCTCGCTGTAGCAACTGTTCATACCTCCGGCGTCTAACTGCTGAAAGGAGGTGTAAAATTTTTCAATGATGGCTTTGTTGTCCGGCATATCAACGAAAGTATATTTTTTTAATACAATTTTTATTATGGAGCAGGCTTAAGTGCTGCTATTAAGCTTTTGTTGTGTCACACTCTTGTACGTTCTTATCGCTATGCAGCATTGTGCGGCATGCAATACTACTGCTGTGTCAAACGAGAAATAAGAGAACGAGAAACGTGAAACGACAGACGTGAGCGCCTCTCACTTTTATCCCCGTCCGAATGGCATTCAGCCGGGCGGGCTTTCTCTTTTCACGATAAACACAGACATAATCTGCCCGACTTATCATTACCTGCTGCTTTCAACGGCTTCAAGAATGACCCTGCAGCCAAGCCTGATCTCCTCGTCGGTAATAGTCAGGGGCGGTGCAATGCGCATGCATTCGGGAGCGAACAAAAACCAATCCGTCAGCACGCCCTGTTCAATGCAGCGGTCAATAATGCTTTTATTGCGTTCAAAGCTTTCAAACTCCACGGCAATAAGCAACCCTGCCGAACGTACATTCAAAATTGCCGGATGCTGTAGCAGCGATAAGAACAACTTCGCCTTTTCCCTTACACACGGTATTATATTTTCGTCATGCAATACTTTCATCGCAGCCAATCCTGCGGCACAGCTCACGGGGTGCCCTCCAAAGGTAGTGATATGCCCGAGCACCGGATTATCGGTAAGGTTCCGCATCAGCGCCCTGTCTGCTACGAAAGCGCCCAGCGGCATGCCTCCGCCCAGCGCTTTGCCCAGCAATACAATATCGGGCACTACGCCAAACTGCTCAAAGCCCCAGCGGGTGCCGGTCCTTCCAAAACCGGTCTGGATCTCGTCAAGTACCAGCAGCGCTCCTGTCTCGCTGCATTTCTTGCGAAGCGCCTGCATCCAGGCTTTATCAGGTGCAACAACGCCACGCTCGGCCTGCACGGTTTCTGCTATCACACAGGCGGTCTGCCCGTCAATATACTCCAGGTCATCCGGAGAGTTATATTCAAGATGAAGAATGCCGGGTAATAACGGGCGGTAGGCATTACGCCAATACTCATCTCCTATGATGCTGAGCGCTCCCTGTGTAGACCCGTGATAAGATTTATTAAAGGCAATGATCTGTGTGCGGTTGGTGCTCCTTTTGGCCAGCTTCATTGCGCCTTCAACGGCTTCAGCACCGGAATTGGTAAAATATACGGCGTTCAGTGAAGCCGGCAGATGCTGTGTAAGGTAATGTGCATAAGCCACCTGTGGTGTTTCTATAAGCTCACCGTATACCAGCAGGTGCAGGTATTGTTCTGCCTGCTGTTTTACAGCGTCAACCACTGCAGGATGACAATGCCCGATATTGCAAACGCTGATGCCTGCGATCAGGTCAAGAAAAGACTTGCCGCTACCGTCATACAAATAGCTGCCTTTCGCTTTTACTATTTCCAGCCCAATGGGAGCGGGAGAAGTTTGAGCAACATGTTTTAAAAAGAGTTCCCGTTGATGCATTGCCAATGTTACTATATTATCGCGGTCTCCCGGTGATAATGTCAGTGCAAGTTAGTTCATCTGGCGGTTTGAACCACGGAGGCAGGGTGGGCACAGAGAGTGCATTGAACCACAAAGACACGAGGGCACGAAAATAGTTTACGGTTTCCAGTCTATCGTTTCACGTTTTACCTTTGGAGAGGCCGGGAGAGACTTTACGCTTCCTGAGCGCTCATTCTTTTAGATTGCTTCTTCCTTTCCTCTTCATCCAGTATTACCTTACGCATGCGGATAAAGTTGGGGGTCACCTCAATACATTCATCAAACTGGATATATTCCATGCATTCTTCCAGCGTCATCAAAGTTTTAGGTGCGATATTGGTAGCCGCATCGCTGCCGCTGGCGCGCATATTGGTAAGTTTTTTTCCTTCAATGGCATTCACTACAAGGTCGCCGGGCTTAATGTGCTCGGCAATGATCTGACCTGCATATATGTCTTCACCCGGGTCAACAAAGAAAGTACCGCGATCCTGCAGTTTGTCTATAGAGTAACCTGTAGTGGTGCCGCCCTGCTTGGCAAGCAATACACCGTTGTTCCTTCCGGGGATAGGGCCTTTCCAGGGCTTATATTCGCTGAAACGGTGAGCCATCACTGCCTCTCCGGTAGTAGCAGTAAGCATTTGTGTGCGCAGACCTATCAATCCGCGGGAGGGGATATCAAATTCCAGGTGTTGCATGGTTCCCTTAGTCTCCATTACCAGCATTTCACCTTTACGGCGGGATACCAGGTCAATAACCTTACTCGCAAATTCTTCAGGCACATCCACCACCAGCGTTTCGTAGGGCTCACATTTTTTACCGTCAATTTCTTTTACAATTACCTGCGGTTGGCCAACCGTCAGCTCATATCCTTCGCGGCGCATGGTTTCGATCAGCACACCCAGGTGCAGGATACCGCGGCCGTATACCAGGAAGCTGTCTCCGTTGTCATTGTCCGTTACACGCAATGCCAGATTTTTTTCTGTTTCTTTTATCAGCCTGTCGCGCAGGTGGCGGCTGGTAACAAATTTCCCGTCTTTACCAAAGAAAGGAGAATTATTGATACTGAAGAGCATGTTCATAGTAGGCTCATCCACGCTGATCACCGGTAAGGCTTCAGGGTTCTCTGCATCGGCAATGGTATCGCCAATATTGAAGTCTTCCAGCCCTACTACAGCACAGATATCGCCGGCAAGCACTTCAGATACTTTTTTCTTGCCTAATGCCTCAAATATGTATAATTCTTTTACCCTTGATCTTTTGATGGTGCCGTCAGCCTGTACCAGCGCTATAGGCTGGTTTTCCTTAATACTGCCGCGGGTCACTTTCCCTACTGCAATACGGCCGAGGAAGGACGAATAATCAAGTGAAGTGATCTGCAACTGCAGGGCGCCTTCACTTACTTTTGGTTCGGGCACATATTTTAAGATACCGTCCAGCAGGGGGGTAATGTCTTCGCTGGGGGTAAGGGAATCATTGAACCAGCCGTTTTTGCCTGAACCATAAAATGTAGGGAAATCGAGCTGCTCTTCCGTAGCATCCAGGTTGAAGAATAATTCAAACACCGCATCATGTACTTCATCCGGGCGGCAGTTGGGCTTATCAACCTTATTGATAATAACTATCGGTTTCAGGTTCAGTTGCAGGGCTTTCTGCAAAACAAAGCGGGTTTGCGGCATGGGGCCTTCAAAAGCGTCTACCAGCAGCAATACGCCGTCTGCCATTTTCAATACCCTTTCCACTTCACCTCCAAAGTCAGCGTGCCCCGGAGTATCTATTACATTGATCTTCACTCCTTTGTATGCCACGGAGGCGTTTTTGCTGAAAATGGTGATGCCCCTTTCCCTTTCCAGGTCATTGCTGTCCATGATGAGCTCACCACTTTCCTGGTTGGCGCGGAATACATTGGTTTGATGTAAGATCTTGTCAACCAATGTGGTTTTACCGTGGTCAACGTGCGCGATGATCGCTATGTTTCTTATCTGCATTGTTGTTTCTTTAACTTCAAATTTGCTTTTAACAGTGATCTCCACTGTAGATACAGACCTGAAGCCTGATTTTTAAGCGTGCAAAGGTACTACAAAATACCGGAGCAGCGCAATTGTGGTAAAACTTAATTATTGGATAATGTGGCAGGCAGCTTTGGCTGTAGTTATTATCTTTAGCGCTCCCGTTTAAAACTCAAAAAGAATGACCGTTCATAAAAACGGAATACCTGTTTGATGAAGGGTTCGGAACCCTGCTCACTTTATACGCTGCCCAATTGTACCCCGGCATAAATATCCGCTAAAGCAATATTTTCATTGATCGTTTTGATATACAGCATTTTCTCCGCTGCATTGTATTCTTCCAGTTCCCAGTGGTTTGATGCATTCAGCCGGAATATTTCAATGTGTATGCTCTCGGAGTCCACCAGTATGTATTCTTTTAGCGTGAGTATATCGCGGTAGAGCTTAAACTTTTCGCCGCGGTCATAGTTTCTGGTGGATGGAGAAAGTACTTCAATAATTACTGCCGGGTTCAAAACATTCAGGTCGTCATTATTAAGCGTTTCCGGTGCACCGCAAATAATAGAAATATCGGGGTAAGTAAAAAGTGTATTCACTTCTATATGTATACGCTGGTCGCTGCCGAAAGGCTGGCATTTTTTACCGTTCAGTTTAATACCTAATCCGATAAGCAGGTTTCTGGATATGATATTATGCGGCAATTTAGCGCCAGACATAGCGAAGATCTCACCTTTGTAATATTCATGCTTTTCAGTGGCTGCTTCTTCCATTGCAAGGTATTCTTCAATGGTAAATTTTTGTTTGCCGTAAGCAACGGCTGGTTCCCTTAGTTCCATGTAATAAAAATACAATTATTTATCAGGGATTCCAACCTTCCAACGGCAGGAAACCCTCTCTACCATATCTCCGAAATCGCATCTGCAACGGGATGGTTTGCCACGAATTGGAGGTTTAACAATGAAGCAATAGTTTGCGCAACCTGCTTTTGGTATAACTGCATCGGCGTTTTCACTTCTCCTTTAGCGCTGATCCCCGGGCCTATAATGCCCAGCCATATTTCATCAGCTCCCTTTATGCCTCCATGACCTGTCCATTGCAGCTTATTGATATCGCCGCGACCATGATCGGTGGTAATAAGGAGAACTGTGTTGTTTTTATATACAGGAGATTGCTGCACAAATTGCCAGAGATCCTGCAACCAGTTGTCTAATTGGTGAGCGGCGTCAAGGTAGTTTTTATACATCTTCCGGTGCGCCCATTCATCCGTTTCCAGCAGGGCGAGATAGAGCACCCGGGGCTGGTGTGTGCGCAGGTACTCCATTGCCTGGAAATAGGTAAATACGTCCATGCATCCTTCTTCACCCTCGGGCTTGTAAGATTGCTGCTTCATGCGGTTGATCACCTGCTCCGGGTAAGATGCATTTTTCCAGTCAATAGTATCAAAAGCGGCTATTACAGGAAAGCCGCTTTGTTTTTTGCGCAGGATACGCCGGTACGCCTCCCAGGAACCAAATGCGGCTACGCGTCCCCGATAGCCAGGCTGATGGTTAATGAACTCGAATACGTTAAGATTAGGATTATCGGGATAATGATTGGTATTGATAGCGCTGTCTGCGAAGCCGGTAAAGAGCTCATTATATCCCGGGTAAGAGAAGGAGTAAGGGTTGGTTACATTTACAAAGTTCTGGTACTTCCGGTTGCCATACAACTGGCCTTTACGCACAAACTCGCCCCAGATGAACGGGAATAATTTTTTCCGCCGGATGGTTTCATCTTCATCCCAGTAGGCGGCATAGACCTGCTCCTTTTCTCCCTGGTTAAAAGCCGGGTTATTGGCAATAGCAGTGTCCATTCCTTTGAACAGCTCCTGCCAGCGAAAACCGTCTGTTGTAACTACAATAACATTTTTAATACGCGGGGATTGCGCCTTAGCTGTACACAGGCAAAGCAAAAAGCCTGCCAGGCAAACAAGGGTTTTTGAGGGCATCATGTTGCTATATAAAGGAGTTAAAATGCGTTATCGGAAACTATATAATCGTATCCGCCTTTTCCTGTAACTTTCTCCAACTGGTTAATTATCTGACGGACTTTGGCTGCCGAATCGTAAGGACCCGGGGCGTAAAGAGGTTTGCCATTCTTTCCACATTCTATTTCTATCAGCGCTATATCTTCTGTATCTTCTTCTAAAAAATAGCTGGTGATTTGAGTAAAATCTTTATGTGGCTTAAAGCCTAACTCATCTGCATAAGCCAGGGCAGCATAAATAATATTGTGCGCCAGGGTATAATCCACCTGCTCTATATCAAAGGTATCTTTAAAACTTTCAAAAACTTCTTCAAGCTCTTTTTCTGTCTGGTTAAACCGGAATGTGGTCTCTTTTATTCCCAGGCAATACAAGTCCACTATATACAGGCAAAAAGTACTATTGCCATTGCTGTGTTTGCGTATTACCATCACCTGTGCAATACCCGAATCTTCCCTGCCTTTATTAATGTAGCAGTCACTGATAGGCAGACTGCGTGATCGCTGGCGGATATAGTTCTCCGGACTTAATTGTTGTTGCTGTTTAGCCATCATGTTTATTTATAACGGGCGAATTTAAACTTGTTTGATGGATTTCAAATAAGTCGGTTCGTTCTAAGTCAGAAGACTGGAAATCCTGCACAGCACGGAGCACATTAATCCTTTACTTTCTGTTCAAGCTTTCTTATCAGCCCGGAAAATGTTTCCGGCATCAGCTCTTCGCACCTTTTCGCCTGCGCCAATGCATCTACATCTCTTTATCCTACACTAAAATAAAACTTATTTATTCCCTACCGGGTATTTATTGCTACAACAGAAACAGATAATTTTACGCCCAAAACCAATTGAATTGAGCCCCGCAATACTTTCAAAGCTTCCCAATACAGGCACTACCATTTTCACGGTGATGAGCGCATTGGCTGTCGAACACAATGCCGTAAACCTCGGGCAGGGCTTTCCTGATTTTCCCATGCACGATGAGCTGATAGCGAGAGTGAATGAAGCAATGCTGAAAGGCTTCAATCAATACGTGCACATGAACGGGTATATGCCGTTAAGGGAAATACTGTCGGAAAAGATTTTCAGCCTGTATGCTGCCGGAGTAAACCCGGATACGGAAATCACTATTACACCGGGCGGCACCTATGCCATTTATACAGCACTTACTTCCGTGCTGCGGCCGGGCGATGAAGTGATTGTGTTTCAACCCTGCTACGACAGCTATATCCCGAATATTGAGATCAATGGCGCCGTACCGGTACTGCTACCCCTGCATTTCCCGGATTACAGCATTAACTGGAATGCAGTGCGTAAAGCCATAACTCCACGCACCAGGATGATCATGCTTAATTCTCCCAATAACCCTACGGGGGCGATATTGTCTGAAAGAGATATAGCCGAATTAAAAAAGCTGGTGCTGGGAACGAATATTTTTATTTTAAGTGATGAAGTATACGAGCATGTCATTTTTGATGACCGGAAGCATCAGAGCATGCTTCGCTATCCGGAGCTGCTGGAGCGGAGCTTTGTATGCTTTTCTTTCGGCAAAATTTATCACTGCACCGGATGGAAGATCGGCTACTGTGTGGCGCCGGCAGCACCCATGCGGGAATTCAGGAAAGTGCACCAGTTCAATTGCTTTTCCTGCGACAGCCCTAAGCAGATAGCGCTCGCTAAATTTTTGGAGAAAACAGAATACTATACTTCTCTCGGGAATTTTGTACAACAGAAGAGAGACTTTTTTTTATCCCTGATGAAAGAAACGCCCTTCAGGATGCACGATTCTTTTGGCAGCTATTTTATCCTGGGCAGCTACGGGCATTTCAGCAACGAATCCGAGATGGATTTTGCCGTTCGCATGACAAAGGATCATGGAGTGGCATCCATTCCTGTTTCTGCCTTTTACCGCGATGGCACCGATAATAAAGTAGTTCGTTTTTGCTTCTGCAAAAAAAAGGAGACACTTGAACGGGCAGCCGAGAAGCTAAGGAAAGTGAGGTGAAATACAGAGCGTAGTTAAAATTAGCCCGACAGGTGTGCCTGCAAAAAATAGGATATACCCATTAAATTTCTTTGTGGACTTTGCCTGCCCGATCTGAAGATCATTCAGGCGGGCGAAAAACCTGACTGCCGACAGGCAGGCTTTGTATTACCTTTGCGGTTATTTTTTACCACAAAGCACGCCAAGAAATTACGCCCGCCTGAATGACTAGTCGGGCAGGCAAAGGTCGCAAAGCCGGGCAAAAGGTGGTATATATTATTCACCGCTTCATTGTGTTCTGCTGCAGATGCTTCCTTCGTCAGGATGACAAGCAGAAGGAACAACAATCAGCTATTATGCTAATACTCGACGTTACAGCCATTCCCTCCGGGCGCATTTTCGGAATTATTTCGTATTTTTCCTATATGGGGGACAGCTATTACAAATAAAAGATATCAGAAACCGCCTAAAACAGCTATAGAAGTATTCGAAATGCTCCCGGAAGGCACACTATCCGAAGTTATTAATAATGTACTTTATATGTCACCTGCGCCAAATTTTGAACTCCAACGATTATTAAGCAGATTGTTTACCATTATGAATGTGTATATAATGGAAAATAATTTGGGGGAATGTGTATTTGCTCCCGTAGACGTATTTCTCGGAGATAGCAGTGTTGTACAACCCGATATTATTTTTATAGCTAATGCCAATACGGGTATAATAAAGGATGGCAAGGTAAAAGGTGCACCTGACCTGATCGTGGAAGTATTATCGGGCAATAAAAAGCACGACCTGCAGGGGAAGAAAAACTTATACGAAGCATCCGGTGTTCAGGAATACTTCATCATTCATCCCGACAGTAAGGATGTAATAACTTATTATTTGAGTAATAATACATTCGTTTTGCAGGAAAGTAAAAAAGAGAAAATAAAATCAAAGATCTTACGGAAAACGATCTCGTTTTTGTAATTATCTTATCAGCGTGATCGTTCCCTTTCGCATAAAAGGCCCTCCTGAAGGGCATTCCATTTCGGCATAATACACAAAGGTACCCGTAGGTAGCGGTTGCCCGTTAAAGGTTCCGTCCCATGCTGCAGCAACATCCCTGCCGATGAAATTGTTGCGCTCGTATACTTTTTTTCCGAAACGGTCAAAGATCACCAGGTGCTTAACAATACCTATACCATATATGACGAACCGGTCATTCCTGCCATCCCCATCTGGAGTAAAAGCATTGGGTATATATACCGTATTTTCTTCACACAGCACTTTTACGGCTATATCATCTGATACCGTGCAGCCATATATGGTTTTTACCTTCACCGTATATACAGTGCTCGCAAATGGCGCGGCAAGAGGCGTAGCACAATTATCGCACGAAAGCCGGGTAGCTGGCAGCCATTGCCAGCTTACAATATCAGGCGATCCGCTGGCACTGATCTGTACAGATGAACCGGCCTGCATTTCCAGGTCGCTTCCTGCATCTACTGTGGGTAAAGGATGCACTGTAATATATGTGGCAGCGGTATCTGTAAAGCATCCATATAAATCACCGCCCACCACGGTATACCGGATGGTATTTTCGGGCTTTGCCACAGGGTTGTTCGCTCTGGTGTCGGATAACCAATTGGTTTCCTTTATCCACTGGTATTTGGATGTTCCGCCGGCGGAAAGCTGCACCTGTTCGCCATAGCAAATTTCTGTATCCTTCATTTCCGCTAACTGCTCTTTTTGCACCACGGTAACTGTATGGTTTCCTGTTGCCGCACATCCGAGGTCATCTTTTACCTGAACACTATATGTTGTTGTAATGCCCGGTTTTACAACGGGATTTGAAATGTGGAGATCTGAAATACCGTTTGCCGCCGTCCAGGAGTAACTGACACCTCCCGATGCTTTTAGCTGCACCGCTTCTCCATAGCATATACGTGGCTCTGCAGGTGTGATGGTAACCACAGGATCAGGCCGTATGGTAAGCATGTCGCCTGCCGTAGCAGCGCGGGTACATCCTTTGCTGCCGGTGACCAGCAACTGCGGTGCAAAAGTACCATCGCCCGCATAGACATGTGTGATAGCGCTATCAGAAGAGGTTATGATATTTCCGTCGCCAAAATCCCAGATATACCGGCTGATGCTGTCTCCGCTGGCTTTGAGATTTGCGGGCTGACCTATACATAATTCAGCCGGACTGGCTTTCAATATGGCGCTCGGCTGGGTAATGGTAACAGTATCCCTGTACTCGCCCGTCAATCCGTTATAGCCATATACAAAAAGTGTTACGATATAAGTCCCCGGATCTTTATATACATGGCTCGGATAATTCACATCCTGCAGAGTAGCGCCATCGCCAAAATCCCATATTATTTTAGTATACCCGTAAGATGTATTTGCAAAGTTTGCTACAACAGGAGCGCAGTCGGTGCCTGTAACAAATGAGGTGGAAAACTGGAATGCTGTATTGAAATAACGTACTACAATAGTTTGCGGTGGCGCTTCTGATAAGCAGCCGGTTACCGGATCCGTTGCAGTAAGCTTTACGGTGTATACCCCTGCCTGGGGATAGGTATGCTGCGCATAATACTGATCGCCGGATGTACCATCGCCAAAATCCCAATTGTATTGTGTATTATCGCTGCCGTAAGAATTGGTATAATTATAAAAAATGATAGTACTGTTTAAAGGTACATTGGTGCCTGACAAACCAAAGGCGGCCTTCGGTCCGTATGTTTCTACATATTTACTGTAGGAAGGCGTACTGCTGCTGCATCCTCCTGCATCGGTAATGGTCAGGGTAACATTATACGATCCGGGGTTGCTGTAGGTATGGGAGATTGTTCCTCCCTTGTTTACCGTTTGTGTTTGCCCGTCGCCAAAATTCCATGTCCAGCTTGTGATGGTATTATTGTTGGCGGTAGACGCGTCTTTCAGTATCACCGCATTTCCCAGGCATTGCCGGTCCTTTTCAATGGTAAAAGCTGCTGCTGCCCCTTTGAGATGAACGGGCACATAGTTCGAAGTGTCGAAGCAACCGAAATACGATGAAACAGTAATTACCCTGAGCTGCCCCTCTTTCACCTGATAGGGATAAAGCTTACCGCTTGCTGAAGTTATAAAATAAGTATCGTAGTCAAGCGACGGATAACCGTTAAAGTCTGTCCCATCCTCATACTCCCATTTTTGAAAATAATAACTGTTGTAATATCCCTGCTGGTAGGTTGGGTCTTTCTCAAACCCCGTAATTTTGAATGGTATCACTTCATTAGTGCAAACGCTGCTCTTTTGTAAGGATAACACCGGGTGCTGCTTCAGCAGGACAGAAATATTCACCGAATCTCTTACACTGCAGGCGCCATTTGTGGTGGTCAGCACTACTTTATAATTGCCGGTGGCAGTATATTCATGTTTTACGGTTGGCTCATCTGTCGAGTATGTCTGGGTTTTCTTGTCGCCCCAATCCCATTTCCAGCTTTCTGCTTCTTTTGAAGACTGGGTAAATTCTATTTCGCCCCGTGTGCCGGCACAGGTTCGCTGGTAGCCTGCGATCTTAGGGAACGGAGGTAGTACAGTAATATAGCCAGGTTTTTTCATGGTGTCACTGCAGTCTCCATTGTAGGCAATTAATTTTACATCAAAGCTACCTGCAGCATTATACTGCACGGTTTGTGAATTGCCATAGACATAGTTATAGTCGCCGTCATAAAACCAGGAGAGATACGTTATTGCTGACCCGCCGGAATAGCTGAAAGTAACGGGAGTATTGCCACAGATACTGGTGCCCTGCAGTGATATAAAGTCAGCCTTGGGCTTTTTATATACTGTAAACGGAACCCTGTTGGATATTCCCTTACATCCTTTTTGTGTAGTAAACTCCAGGTATACCGAGTAATTACCGGGATTGGTAAATTCATGTACCGGTGCTTTCTCCGTTGATGTAGCGCCATCGCCAAACACCCATTTATAATCTTTTATCTCATCAGAGCTGTTGCCGACCGCCATACTAACCTTCAGATAGCCGCAATAAGAAGAACCGGCATCATACATTGTGTTGTAAATATTAGCAAAAGGCCTGGTGATGGTAATATTTTGCATCGTCCCGACAGTGCATCCATATATATTACTTACCTCGAGCGATACGGTATAATTTCCATCATCAGTGTAAGTATAAGAAGGCGCCTGTACGGTGGAAGTAGATACATTATAATAATCTTTATAGAATTTCCAGTTCCACTTTACGGCATCCGGGGTAACGTCTTTGAATTTTACGGTAGCCGGTGCACCACAGAAGTTTTGCAGGTCGGCAACAAAGCCGTTAAGTTGCGGTACAGGTCTCACCTTGATCTTTACTGAATCTGCATCGGGACAGGCGCCGAAAGTGTTTACCAGCTTTACGGTATGTTCCAGCGTATCGCCAAAAGAATATGACAATCCGTAAGAGCCGTAATACCATCCGTAGATTTCCTGGTCGTCTATAAACCATAACGTACTGGAGGGTGCCGGTGTGCTGGTAGCAGCAAAGCTTGCCGTCTGATCCCTGCATATCAGTGATGGCGCATTAAAGCCGGCTTTATAACTCGCAACATTGAGATAATCTGCCTGTGTGCTGGTGATACTGCAGCCGGCATCATTCTTCACCGTAAGGCTGACTGTATAAATACCTTTTTTATTGAAAGCATAAGATGGTTCTTTTTCGGTGGAAGTATGCCCGTCGCCAAAATCCCATGTATAGTTCAATGTGCCGGGACCAGAGCTGTTGTTGGTGAACTGAACCGCATCTGTTGGCTTACAGAGCACCTGACGGCTGGCGGTAAATGAAGAGCTGATAGGTGGCAGGATCTCTGCTATTTCATTCTTGGTCACCGAGCTATAGCATCCGTAGCTGTTGATCACGGTAAGGGTGGCTGACGGCTTCATCAGCATCATATAGGTATGTGACGCATTTTCTGAATATTCCTGCTGCGCAGTCCCGTCGCCGTAATCCCAGTAAAACCGTTCAAGCGATCCGCTTCCCGGTGTGGAGTTACTTTTAAAATGTATTACTGCAGGAATACAGGCCTTTTTTTCCAGCACTGAAAAATCAGCTACCGGCTTTTTGTAGCCGGTGATCTCCCTGGAAAAGCTATAGTTTTTACCTCCATCGGTAACGGTAAGTGTAACCTTGTATGTTTTTTCTTCAGTATATACTGATGCGGGGTTTTTAAGATCACTGCTGTTGCCATTTCCAAAATCCCAGTGATATGCAGCACTGGCAGTAGCTCCGTTAACATAGCTGCTAAACTGAACGCTGAACGGAGGACATCCTCCCTCCTTATCCGGGTTGAACGAAACACTTACCTGTCCTGTAACTGATGATGAAAGTATGGAGAGAAATAACAGAAAACTACAGTAGTGCCTCCGGGGAGTAGTTAAGGTATGTTTCACAAAAGTCAACACCATGGGATAGAGTAGAGGGTCTGATAATTCTCAAACGGAAAAATAAGACGATTATTTGAGCCTTTTGCAAAACCCTTCATGAAAATTTTCAAGTATCCGCCGTTAGTTTGATCATTTTATCCAAACTCCGGGCCTGCTATAGCAAATAACCTGTTGACCTTGCCGGCAAATGGATTTTTATTCCTGTACATTCTCATAAACCGGCGTTGTTCGACAAAGTTCAATTCCTTAAGTATTTGTATCATCTCTTTTTTATCGGCTGGCACATCTACAACAACCGGTTGACCGGGCAGTTGTGCAAGCGCCTGCTTCAGCAATAATATAGCTTGTGCAGTAGTAGCGGCTACTATGGGGCCAATATGATGGTAGTGGTACCCGTCTCTTCCCAGCACAAATCCTTCCGGGTGGCTGTTTTCTTCCAGCACCCAGGCTTTGAGTGGATATTGTTGTATATAGTATGCTATCAGCTTTTCCCTTTTAATGCCCAATGTCATTTCATCAAGCGATATGATCGCAGAGAAATGTCTTGACAAAGCCTGCCGGGGTAAATCAACATGATGGAGGGAAATATCTGCAGCGCTTGTGTTCACCATTCTTAGGATAGTGTATTCCGGGAAAAATCCAAACTTCCGGTACACCGGTTCTCCCAAAGCAGTGGCGTCTAACTTCATAGCTGCTTTACAGTTTTCAAAAATATATTGCAAAAGCAGTTTGCTCACTCCTTTTCCGCGATATGCTTTATTCACCAGCACCATACCTATCCATGCGAGCTGTCCGGCGTAATTGAGGGCGACTGTTGTACCTATTACCCTGTCACCGGAAACTGCTGCTACACTGATATGCTGCGGATCTTCGAGCAGGAACGTCCAGTCCTGCACTGTCTGGTTCCAGCCTGCTTCAGCCGACAGTTCCATCGCAGCTTTCAGATCTTCTGTCCGTAGCGGCCGCAGGTAATACTCTTCCATCAACCCGCTTTTTCTTCTTCCGTATAATTCATATCTTTTTTAAATGTCTCTTCCAGGTAGAAAAGCGCTAACAGGGCTAAGAGATAAGCGAATATGCCTACGATCAAAGCGCTGTGGATAATATCGGTTCTTCCTTTCAGCAATGCAAACAGTGCCGTAAGCGGGATCACTGTTGCTCTTACAAAATTGGGAATGGTGGTAGCCACGGTAGCGCGCAGATTGGAGCCGAAAAGCTCTGCGGCCACGGTAATAAAAAGTGTCCAGTAGCCGCTGGAAAATCCAAGAGCAGCGCATATTACATATATCGTGGAGACATCCTTAACGGGCGCCAGCAGAAAAACGAGCATTAATGACATAGATAACAGGAGGAATACCAGGATGGCCTTTTTCCTGCTTTGCAGCCGCTGACTCAACATTCCACTGATGAGGTTCCCCGCTACCTGGCCGGAGAAGGCGAACATTACAGCCTTACCCGCATTGATGGGTTGATCTACTCCCAGCGCAGCGCCAAACTCCGGGGAAAAAGTGATCAATATACCTATTACAAACCATATAGGCATGCCAATGATGATACCATTGAGATATTTAAGGAAACGTTCCCGGCTTTTGAACAGCATCCCTATATTCCCGCGTTTTACTTTTTGCTCTTTTAACTGGACATAGATACCCGATTCAAAAACCCGGATGCGCAACACCATCAGCAGCAAACCCAGTCCGCCACCGATAAAATAGGATATGCGCCAATCGAAAAAATAGGATACCAGGTAAGCCAGCAGCGCGCCCATTACTCCCATAGTAGCCACCAGCGTAGCGCCATATCCTCTCATGCGGGCAGGTAAGATCTCAGATACCAGCGTGATACCGGCGCCCAACTCACCGGCCAGTCCGAAACCCGCAATAAAACGTAGTATTGCGTAAGCGCCCACAGAGGTCACAAACCCATTGCCGATATTAGCCAGCGAATAAATTAAAATGGAACCGAATAATACGGACAACCTTCCTTTTTTGTCGCCCATTATCCCCCATACGATACCACCGATAAGCATACCCGCCATCTGCAGATTCAGCAGCATAAGCCCGTCTTCCATAATTTTCTCCTGCGGAAGCCCCAGGGAAGCCAGGCTGGGTACGCGAATGATGCTGAAAAGGAAAAGATCGTACATGTCTACCATATACCCGAGCGCTGCCACCAGCACAGGCAGCCGCGTGAGATGCTGTAATGTGGAAGAAGAGGAAGCTGTTTGCATGAGCTATATATTATTTGAAATGTTAGTAAGCTGTCTTTTCATTGTATTATAATCGTGGTATAGTCAACCCGCCGTCTACCATTACTACCTGCCCGGTAGAATACGGGAAATCGCCTTTGGCAAGCGCTGCCACAGCCCGGCCTACATCAGCAGGCTCCCCCCAGCGTTGCTGAACGCACAAACCTTCATTGATCAATTTGTCGTATTTCTCTTTCACCCCTGCCGTCATATCCGTGCGGATAATGCCGGGACGCACTTCATACACCGGTATATTAAATTCACCCAGGCGAACCGCAAATAATTGTGTTGCCATGCTCAGCCCGGCCTTCGCCAGGCAATACTCGCCTCGGTTTACAGAAGCCACGGTAGCAGACATGGAAGTAATATTGATAATGCAACCGCTAAAGCTCTCATCGCTTTTCTTTTGAGCGATCATCCAGTTGGCCGCCTGCTGCGTAAGGAAATAACAACCTTTAAGATTTGTCGTCATCACTTCATCATAGCTTTCTTCAGTGGCTTCCAGTATATCCCTCCGTTCTCTCGGCGCCATACCCGCATTGTTCACCAGGACATGAAGTGCTCCGTAATGCGCTTTAATATTATGGATCATATTTTCCCGGTCTGCTGCGGACGCTATACTCCCCCGGCAATAGATCACTCCTGCACCCAGTGACTTCAGCTCATCCAGGGCAGCTTGTACTGCTTCTTCCGGCCGCATGCCATTCACCGCAAGGTCAAATCCTGCCTTTGCCAGCTGTATAGCAATGCCGAACCCTATGCCCCGGGTGCCACCGGTAATGAATGCTACTCTTTTCATCTGTATGTATTATTTTATTATGAGCCAAACAATATTACTACTATGAAGCCCAATTGCGTCGCACTCTTCAACGTTCTGTTCGCTATTGTGAAAGTGAAACGACAGACGATAAACGTGAAACGACAAATGACAGGGCTTCTTTCTTTCTCACTTCTCACTTTTGACCTTTGTCGTTTTCACTTCTCACGATCCATCGCCTTTTTACATTTGCCATAGCAGCTCTACCCTTTTCTTAGATCAGGTATATCCAGCCAGCATCTTTTTTCCCAGCTTTCCAGTCCTTTCTCTGCCAGTTGCACCCCTTTCACGCCTTCATACAGATCCCAGGGGAACGGATCGCCTTTTACCACATGCTTTAAAAACAGCTCCCATTGTACTTTAAAAGCATTGTCATACGCTTCCTGTTCGGGCACTTTACTCCAGCCTTCAAAGAAATTGATAGGCTGCGTGATGTCAGGATTCCATACAGGTTTGGGGGTATTGCCATAGTGCTGTATATAACATTCCCTCAGCCCCGCTACAGCAGAGCCTTTGGTGCCATCCACCTGTAAGGTCAAAAGATCGTCACGCCTTACTCTTACCGTCCAGGAAGAATTGAAGTGTGCAATAATATCATTCTCCAGTTCAAACGTGGCATAAGCGGCGTCATCCGCAGTGCAGGCATACAGGTTCCCTTCCTCATCTATTCTTTCCGGTATATGTGTAGCGCCGAGGCAGGATACAGCCTTCACTTTTCCAAACACATTGTCCAGCACATAGCGCCAGTGACAAAGCATGTCTACAATAATGCCCCCGCCATCTTCTTTGCGATAGTTCCACGAAGGGCGCTGCGCGGGAATGGAATCGCCTTCAAAAACCCAGTAGCCGAATTCACCGCGAACGGAAAGTATCTTACCGAAAAATCCCTGTTGTATCAAACGCTTCAGCTTTAGGATGCCGGGCAGCCAGAGTTTATCCTGCACCACGCCGTTTTTTACGCCGGACTCTTTGCAAAGTTGGTAAAGCGCCATCGCTTCTTTGGTATCTATCGCAATGGGTTTTTCACAATAAATGTTTTTACCGGCAGCTACCGCTTTACGGATGGCTTCGGCGCGCCGGGTAGTCGTTTGCGCATCAAAGTAGATGGTATAATAAGGATCAGACAGTGCTTCATCAAGATCAGTAGTCATTTTTGTTACGCCTGATAATGCGCAGAGCTTTGCCAGTTTGTTTTTATCGCGGCCAACGAGGATGGGATCAGGCATAATGGTTTCAGCGGCGCTGATCTTTACGCCGCCCTGTTGTATGATAGCGGCTATAGACCGTAGCAAATGCTGGTTGGTGCCCATTCTTCCTGTCACACCGTTCATGATGATACCTACTTTATGTTCCTGCATCTGTATTTTGTTTTATGTGTGATTATTATGGTGTACTAACAGTTAATGTATTTATGTCATACTATACATGCTCCCGGTATGCTTTAATTATTTTTTGCAGGAAAGCTGACTGGTCTTCTTTCCAGAACCGGGTGGAGAATATTTCCACTTCATTAAAGCCGTTGAAGCCTGTGGCTTCCACCCAGGAGCGGATCTTCCGGATGGGGATACATCCTTCTCCCATCAATCCCCTGTCGAGCAGCATATCCGTGGTAGGAACGTTCCAGTCGCAGACATGAAAAGCGAGCAGGTTATGATGTTGCCCGCAACGTTTGATCTCCTGTTCCAGCGAAGGGTCCCACCACAAATGATATACATCTACAGCTACGCCCACCCAGGGAGAGTTCAGCGCTTCTGCCATATCATTTGCCTGCGCCAGCGTATTGATAGCCGAGCGCGTATCCGCATACATGGGATGCAAAGGCTCTATAGCAAGCTTTACTCCTGCAGCAGATGCTTCATCCAGCACAGCAGCTATGCCATCCTGTATCTGTTGCCTTGAATCATCCAGGCTTTGCGTGGGATCTGCACCGCATACCAGCACGATCAGAGGCGTTCCCAATGCGGCAGCTTCTTCTATTGCTTTCCTGTTGTCATCAATAGCGATCTTCCTTTTACTCTTGTCTGCAGCCGGGAAGAAACCGCCCCTGCAAAGTGAGACAATATTTAATCCTTCCTCCCGCAGCATGTTACCCGTCTGCTTAATATCCCGCCCCTCAAGCGTATCCCGCCACACCGTAATACCTTTAACGCCTGCTGCAGCATAATTTTTTGCCGCGGTTACTATATCCCACGGTTTGGTAGTGATCGTGTGCACACACAACCGGGAAAGATCTTCAAGTGCTCCTGTGCTCATCGTTGTTTTTTAATTTTATGCCGCATACCTGTATTTTGATGCCGCAAGAAAGTCAATTGTACTATTGTATATTGAAGAAAGTATAATAGGTCTCATTATTGATGATACGCTGCAGGTAAAGAGCCGTTTCCCGTGCATGGTAATCTCCCCACATCGAAGATTCGCCGTTGGGTATCCGGCTTCCTGCAGGTATATGATCCCAGCCGTTGGGGCGATGATAGATAGAATGCAATATCAGTCCCTCATGATTTGGGTCTGTGCTTAGATAAGGTTCATCAAAGAGGGTATCCAGCACCGTTAGCCCGGCCTGCCAGTAGCGATTGCCATTTTGTGCATCTCCTTTCTGTTGTAAAAGTTTTCCCAGCCGCAGCAGCCCCTGGGATGCGATGGCGGCGGCAGAGCTGTCTACCGGCTCAAAATCGTTGTAAGGGTCAGCAGGTTTATCCAGGTAGTTACCCAGCTTATATAACTGGGGCGCTCCGGTATCCCAATAAGGGATGCCGTCGGCAGGGGTATTTTCAATATAAAAATCGCAGGTAGCTTTTGCTGCTTTCATCATCCAGTTCATTACCGCCGTCTTTCCACCAGGTATTGCCTCATCAGGCTGCCGGTCAAGCCACTCCAGCTCTTCCGCAAAGCCGCACATCGCCCAGGCCAGTCCCCTTGTCCAGGTGCTGAAGCCGGTATATCCCTGCTGTGAATTAGGGCAGCGATAGTTGCCGTCTTTTGTATTAAAAACACATTCATGCGCTGTACGCCCCCATATATCGTATATATCACGCCCTTCATTGTAAAAAACAGAATATTGCGCAGTGGCCGACAGGTGTTGCAGGGCGCGTTCCAGCAAGCTGATCTTCAGGTCTCCTTCTGCCTGCAAAAAATGCCCGAGACTATGGGAAACGATCAGCGCCCGGACAGAGCGGATAGTATCTACAAACAAAGAATGCGGACCGTTGAAGGAATGAATAAAGCCGCCATCTTTAATAGTGGTCCAGCGGCTTGCCTGCACGGCGCCTGTGATCTTTAAAGCGAGCATATAAAACTGCTTTTCCCATTCATTATATGCAATCTTTCCCTCGTGCATCAGGCGCAGCAGGCTCCCGTAGGTGCTTATATTATTAAAGCCGTGGTCGTGCACTCCTGTATGACTGATATGCGGCGCCATCATGCTAACCGTATTTCCCCGGCCAATTTCCAGCGCTGCTTTATCACCTGTTGCATCATATTGTAATATTGCGGATCCGTACTGGAAGCCCTGCGTCCATTCCGTCCAGCCCCTTGTAGTATACTTACCTCCCACAGTAAATACAGGAGAGCCTTTGGTGCGGTCATAATTCTTTTCAATAAGAGCAATTTTATCGCCTGATACGGTCCAGAATTTTCTCAGTTTGGCATCCAGTCCGGAGGTCTCTAAGCCCATTTTAATCTTTATCATTGTTGTGCTGTCATTTATAGCCCCGGTTTATTTCCTGAGAGAAAGAACCCCGGACAAACTCATGAATTTTTAAGCGTTTAAGATAAAGTTTTTTTGAATAGCAATTGTCTTTGGAGGGGAAATGATCTAAAAATTCCGGTCAGTGTTTATTTTCTTTAGACACCTGCATTATCGGAATATTGATCTTGACAGCCCTTGCATTATCAAATATACCGCTAAGCGCAGCTATTCCCCGGCCGGTAAAAGCATAAGTAACCGTTTGCACCGGGTCCGTCTGTGATGACCTGCTTATTCTTATATCTTCACGCTCTTCTTTGCGGTAAACCGGAATACACAGTTTTTGGAAAATCGGTTTATATTTATTTTGATAGTGTGATTAGATGCCTCTGTTGGTTTCAGGGCCGGGATACCACGCCTGAAGAGCAGCGGGTAAAATTTGTGAAGCTGGCATCAAAAATGAAATCGCATCCCGACTTTAAAGAGAAATATGCAGAGGATCCTGACGCACAAAACAGGGATATCGCTTTCCGGAAAATATTTGATGATGTAATGAGCCGGCAGCGCAAATCTGGTGAGCATTAAAGAGCAATTTGGTATTTCTGTGCAGGCTATTATGATGAGGGCTCAATTGAAAGGTATAATACGTAAAAATGCCGCAGCCCGGTTCTGGAAATCAATAGCAGCCAATAAAAAGGAAGAAGGATTAGGTAGTTTTGCCGGGAGGGAAAAAAGCTATCGCTTTGAACACCTTGTGTTCAGGCTAGCCGCTGAAGAAATGGTAAGCCTGAGCAAAGCCGCAAATCTTGCGGGCGTAAAACCGGCTGCATTCAGGGAACAATTAGATGCCAATGCTTAAAACGCTGTGTTGCTGCCTATTCCAAAAATTGCTATACAAGATGCTAATATTCTGATTGATCTGGTAAAGACAGGATTGTTTGATCATTGCCTGGCGCTTCAATATGAATTTACTACTACAGAGATCATTCTTGCCGAATGGTATGAGGTACAGGTTACATTGATTCAACCGCATATTAATTCTGGTAAGTTTACGGTGATCAGTATTTCGGCAGGTGAACTGATAGAAATCCAGGTGCTGAGCCAGGAAGATAACCGGTTGTCAGAACAGGATTGGTCGGCAGTCTTTTATGCTTTGTAAAAAGAAGCCATCTTATTATCAGGTGATAAATCTTTGAGAGCTATTGCAACAGCAAAACAGATAATAGTTCATGGTATATTCTGGCTGATGGACCAACTGGTAGAAAGTAAAGTCCTTTCAAATGCTGAAGCTTGCACCTTTCTAAAAAAATTAATATTAACGAATAAAAGATTGCCGGTGACGGAATGTGAGCAGAGGCTTAAAGCCTGGTGTAAATGAACCGATTGTGCAACAGGAAGGAAACGCTTGGGCTGCATTTCAAATTGTCGCGCCGTTGATTGATATTTCTCATTAGGTTGTTCCATCTTTGCACCCATGCCACTCCCTCTCCACCTTCACCCATTTTCCATTGCCAACACTCAACTGGAAATATATGTACCCAATGCAGAAGCTGTGCAGCGGGCATACAGCAATAATAAAGACGCTGCTTACTGGGCACAGGTATGGCCGGCATCAATCGGGTTATGCAATTTCCTGCAGGAGCATCCGCACTATATTGGAGGGAAAAATGTCTTGGAGCTGGCAGCAGGATTAGGGTTGCCGGGTTTGTATGCGGCAGGTATAGCAAAGGAGGTAACTCTTACCGACAGGGAAGAACAGGCCGTAGCATGTATACAACAATCCGTAGCTCATCTGCAATTGAAAAATACTGAGGCTATAGTGATGGATTGGAAAAATGCAATGCAGGCTCCTTTGCCGGATGTTTTGTTATTGAGTGATGTAAACTATGAACCTGCGGTTTTTGATGAGTTATTAACTGTGCTGGAATATTTTCTGCAACATAAAGTCGCGATCATTATAAGTACTCCCCAGCGGCTGGTAGCAAAACAGTTTATCAATAGCCTGCTACCTTACTGCTTACAACAATGGAACGGTGAAGTTGTATGGAATGGCAGCGCAACAGGAGTGAGTGTACTTGTACTGGAGTGGTGAATGGTGAATAGCAAATCTACTTCTCACCTTTATCGACTGACTTTTCACAAAAAAAATTAACCTACCGCCACTATCTTCCCTCATTTTAACATCCCTGCAACAAAACAAATCATCAACCTATATAACATTAACGGTTATTTGTAATGTCAACTTTTCCTGAATGACCAGATGTTTACTTTTTCTTTCATTGCTTTTTTTGTGCGCTGCTGCTTTTTCGCAGCAAAGTGATTTTTTATCATTGAAGAAAAACGGGCGAACCATCAAAAACTATTTTAAAGGTGCTCCTATAGCATTTATTCATGTCAACGGCAGCCTGATAGAAGGCACCCTCGAAAGAGTATATAAAGACAGTATTTTTATGTACAATTATGATATCCGGATGACACCTACGCCCTGGGGAACCAGGTTTGCCGATACCGTGGGCAGGTATGATCTCAGGTACCATATTAATGAAATCGCCGCCATACCCAAGCCCGGCAAGCCCTTTGAATTTATACGGAACGGCACTTTATTTATGATCGGCGGTATAGGATACGCATTCCTCCACACTTTCAACGGGTTGATACAAAAAAGAAAGATCGAGCCTGGCACGCTGGCTATTGCAGGCGGCGTGGCGCTGCTGGGCTTTACGATGAAAAAGCTGCGTAAGTATTATTATCCCATAGGGAAAAAATACACTATTGCTTATATAAAGCTTACCTAAGCATAAAAGGATTGTTTAAATGATTTCACGTTGCGGCGCAAAGAAAACATTGCTGCGTTCACTGCATCGCAGCGATCGCTGCGAGAATCGTATCTCACGCAAAAAGCGAAAACCGACCATGATACCAACCTGAAGCGGTGAACGGGGTATATATAATTTTTCGCTGCATATTTTTCCCCACCCCTGCCATCTCCTTTCCCCACAGCAGAGAAGGAGAAAATGGGGTGAAAATTTGAAATGCTCTCAAAAACAGTTCCCCGGGCAAATGCAATTGTTTATTTTGCAGCTTCATCATTTTAGTTGCATGTGAGGAATTTCCTGTCCAGATCCTGGCGTTTCATCAAGCGGTCATTGCTTATACTTTTTATACTGCAATTCGTGTATATATTCCTGCTGAAATGGATGGATCCCCCGGTAACTATTACACAGTTGGGGAGCTTTCTTACAGGCAACGGGCTGAAAAGAGACTATGTGAGTGCAGAAAAAATTTCGCCATGGGCGGGTCTGGCCGTAATTGCTTCTGAAGACCAGCTTTTTCCCGACCACAATGGCTTTGACTGGAAAAGCATAGAACGCGCTATCGAAAAAAACAAGCGAAAAAAGAACAGGATCGCCGGAGCTTCCACTATCAGCCAGCAGGTAGCAAAAAATGTATTCCTGTGGCAGGGGCGCACCTGGCTGAGAAAAGGGCTTGAAGTCTACTTTACTTTTATGATCGAATGGGTGTGGGGTAAACAACGGATACTTGAAGTATACCTGAATGTATCCGAAATGGGAAAAGGTATTTTTGGTATAGAAGCTGCTGCGCAAAATTATTTTAATAAACCTGCATCCAGGCTGACCAGGACAGAGGCTGCAATGATCGCTGCATGCCTTCCCAACCCAACCCGGTTTACCGTAAAACCGGTTTCCCGTTTTGTGGCTGCACGTTATCCCTGGGTATTATTGCAAATGAGCAACCTCGACAACGATCCTGATATCATAAATGTGCTTCCGGGCAAAAAAGACAAAGCCTCACCATCTAAGTAAAGCGCTTCCCCATGTAAAACCACTTCCGAAAGAAGCCAGGCATACCAGGTCAGCAGGTTTTATCTTACCTGCTTCCCATGCTTCACAAAGCGCAATAGGGATTGATGCTGCAGTAGTATTGCCATACTTCTGGATATTGTTGTATACCTTATCATCGCTGAGCCCAAGCTTTTGCTGCACGAACTGGGCAATACGAAGATTAGCCTGGTGCGGAATAAGCATATCAATGTCTCCCGGCTTCAGACCGTTGGCATCCAAAGCCTCCATGATCACCTCGGGGAATTTTACTATTGCTTTTTTAAAAACTGCCGGCCCATCCATATAGGGAAAGTTTTGCGCCTTATCGATCATGCTATGGCTCATAAACATATCTCCTATCTCTGCTGGATTGAAATCAGCAACCGGCTGTTGCACCCAATGGTTGGCATGTGTGCCTGGGTTGTACATAGCAAGGCTTTCAGCGCTTTCTCCATCACTGTGCAAATGAGTGCTTAGTATGCCACGATCTTCTTCTTCAGTGGGCTGCAACACTACCGCCCCGGCGCCATCCCCAAATATTACAGACACACTTCTGCCACGGGTGCTAAAGTCCAAACCGAAGGAATGCTTTTCACTTCCAACCACCAGTATGTTCTTATACATGCCTGATCTTATAAACTGGTCAGCAACACTTATAGCATATACAAATCCGCTGCATTGGTTGCGCACATCCAAAGCTCCGATCTCTCTCATCTTCATGGCTCTTTGCAGCAGCACCCCGCAACCGGGAAAATAATAATCGGGGCTGAGTGTGGCAAATACAATAAAGTCAATATCCTGTGGTGTAATGCCGGCGCGCTCAATAGCTGTTTTCGATGCTTCAACAGCCATGGTAGTGGTGGTCTCGGTATCCCGCCCGGCAAATCTCCGTTCCTGGATACCCGTCCTTTCCCGGATCCAGTCATCGCTGGTATCCATATATTTTTGAAGGTCAAAATTAGTTACAACATGTTCGGGAACATACATCCCTGTTCCGGCGATCTTTGCATGCGGCATAGCAATCCAATTAATGTTATTAAAAAAATATCTTTTCACCGGCAAAGTGAGCCGGATCATTATCTGATATCAACCGGGAGCGCTACCCTGGTATCATCCCATCCGATCCATAGGTTGGCTCCTGTATTGGTGGCTTCGGTTTCCATGGTAAACTCTTCAATAGGCCTGGCAGCTTTTACTACGGGAACGGTAAATTTAAATATATCTTTTGCTTCATCTATTTTAAGCCCCCAGCTATACAGATCACCGTTAAGGATCAGCGTCCATTCCGTGGGCTGCGGTATGCAATACAGTATATAGTCGCCTTTGCGGACCTTTGTGCCCTGGATGGTCACGTCCTGGAAGAATTCGATCTCGGTAGCTTCATTGGCGCCAAGCCTCCACCGCTCTCCGAATTTCACTACCCCTCCGAATATTTGTCTTCCACTCTTCTGCGGACGGCTATAAAATATCCTGAATACCGGAGGTGTTTTAATGCTGCCGATCATTTTCAGCTTGGGGTATTCCATAGGAAAATATACTACGTCCAGGGGGGATTTATCAAGCGTTGAAACGGGTGTCCCTGATTCATGTATTGGAGGCGGAAACAGCCCCGTAGTATCTCTTGTATTAGTACCGGCAGGCGACCCGCTCTGGCAGGAGCAGTAAAATACAGCGCAATACAATATTATTATAGCACTACAACATTTACGCAGCATAAAGTAAGTTATGGGCAAAGTGGTAAATATTTTAAAAGCTTATGGGTAAAGCAACTTCTGTATCTTCCCATGCCATCAGCAGGTTTGCACCAGATGTTGTTTTTTTAAAAAGCATTGAAAACATTTCCACCGGCGCGTCTGTCTTCTGTGTTTTGACGGTGGTGCGCAAAATATCTTTTTGCTGATCGTAGGCAAATGATCCCCACACATCATTATCTTTATTGATAATGATCGTCCATTTATCCGCTTCGGGAATAGCATACATGGTATACTTCCCTTTTTTTATTTTGATATTTCCTATTTTGATATCCTTATAGCAATCTATTTCGGTAGCTTCATTAGCCCCAAGCCTCCATACTTTGCCATATTCCACCAGTTCGCCGAAGATCTTGCGATTCTTTTTTACAGGACGGCTGTACACAATTTTTATTACAGGAGCTTCCGGAGCCTGCTTTCTTATTTTAAGAATGGGATAATCCACGGGATAATATACCATGTCCATAGGAGAGTTATCCAGGGGCGGCCAGCTTTCCTGGGCCGATACCTGCAAAACAAGCATCAGGGCAATACCAGCCGGCAATGTTTTCATTAGTTTATTCATAGCAGCAAATGTACAGGATTGACTGTTGTTGAAAAAGAGAATAATGCGCCCTCTTATGACCAGCCGGTCATTATTTTGTTATACTGCTCCTTTGCAAAGCGTTCTACATCAGGAAGGAATATTCCTGATATCATTTCCAGTTGTGTATAGTTTTCCAAAAAGATCTCAAATGCACGGGCACTGTCGTGCATATATGCGGCCCTGTGCACCAGCCCGCGGAAACTATTGCGCACGCCATCGCTAAGCCGGTAATTGAACAGCCAGTTTTGATGCTTCATGTGTGGAAGCAGCATAAGAAACCTGTCAGGAAGATATTCCTGCTGTTGTTCGAGCGACCGGTAGATTTTATCAGCAAACAACTGTAGCCCGCCGGGAGAGAACAACGATTCGTTCTTTGCCAGGAAATGATCATATACTATATCTATGAATGCACCGGAATATAATCCATAATCATCTTTGAAGAAACCTTTGGCTTCCCTGGTAGCATTATGTGTATCCGTAAAATTGTCAATAGCCCGGTGCAGCATAATGCCCTGGTAAATAAGCGCCGGGTAGTCGTTCTTTTTACGCCCTTTTACAAAATCGCTGATCATATTGCCCACTAAGAGCTGCGGCTGGCCAAAAGACAGATATGCGTGAGCGAGATAGTTCATTCCCCGGAGATTTTTACAGCTATTCCGCCAGGATAATTCATGGTAAAAAATATCAATATAAGGCTTTGCAGGGACTTTAACAACTGGTATCAATTCATAGATTATTTTTGCGTTACAAAATTACAAGCGATATGCTATTAAGAGCAGTGGATACGGTGGATACAATCTCTCCGGATAATTTCAAAAAGCAATATTACGAACCCGGCAAACCATTAGTGATACGGCAACTGTCTCACAAATGGCCTGCCCTGGCAAAATGGAACTGGGATTATTTTAAAGAAATCGTGGGCGATAAAAAAGTTGGTATTTATAACAATGTTAAAAGCGATGCCTATACGCCTGTAAACAAGGCGGATGATTATACTACGTTTGGAGAATATATTGATATGATAAGAAAAGGCCCGGCAGGTTGGAGAATATTCCTGTTCAATATATTTGATCACGCCCCGCAGCTAACTCAGGATTTTGAATGGCCCGACGAGCTTATGAAAGGATTTGTAAAAAGATTCCCGATGCTGTTTGTAGGCGGCGCTACCTCTATCACACACATGCATTTTGATATTGACCTGTCACACATCCTGCACACGCAATTTATGGGCAGAAAGCGGGTATTGCTTTTTCCTTATGAAGAACAGTATAAGCTTTACCGGAAACCATACGAGGTACTGAGCCTTGCCGATTTTTCGCATTATTACCAGCAGAACGGCAAACCTGATTATAGACAGTTCCCGGCCCTGAAGCTGGCAAAAGGATACGAAATGATCCTTGAGCCTGGCGACACCCTGTTTATGCCCGCCGGTTACTGGCATCACATGGAATATATTGACAGTGGTTTTGCAATGAGCCTGAGAGCGCTCCAGTCTGGCATTGGCGGTAAAATACGTGGGGTATGGAACCTGGTCGGGATGCGTAATATTGATACCCTGATGAAAAAAACCGCACCCAAATGGTGGTACGATTTCAAAAAAGAAAAGACAATGCTTGCAGCGAGCAGGGAGCTGGAGAGCGCTGAAATGCAATAACACGTCAAATTGTTTTGAAATATTAAAGAGTCCTATTAATTTAGCGGAAAGTATAGCCGTCCCTGAAGTACCATATGGAGGAATGAATCATATAAATTCTCCCTTCTGTCGCCACCGCGTTTAAAATCTGATATTTTATTTACCACCGGTCATATTTCAAACCTGTATCCCTGTTTACTATATTTAATCCAATTCATTTATAATATTAATGATTGATGCCCGTATACCGGGAATATCAATGACTGTTTTTTGTGGTTTCAGAGGTAAGCACGGCCGGTGATGTCTATCGCCGGCATTTTATTTTTCCGGCTTTGATGACAGGCTATGCTATAGTCCACACTTCACGCCCCCTGAGTAATTTGTCCAGGTCGCCCTTGCCTTTTGTAGCAAAGGCTTCTTCAAGCTGCATGGTCATAAGGTCTTCGTAACATGCGCGGGAGGTTTCGTAAAACACTCCAAACGGCCGGGGCAGGTGATGCTGCAGGGAAGGATCATCAAACATTCTCACCAGTATCTGCGCTTTGTAAAAGTCATTTTCATCATGGATCCACAGATCATCTTCTGATATGCCATTGCCTAATTCCACCACTACAGGTCTCAATCCATCCAGCCTGACACCCTTATTCCTTGCGGCGCCGAATACCAGGGGCTTGCCCTGTTCAAGGAATAGAGCATGTTCCGGTTTGGAACCTTTATCCGTGAAGATCTCGAAGGCGCCGTCATTGAATATGTTACAGTTCTGGTATATTTCGGTAAATGAAGCTCCCTTGTGCCGGTGGCTGCGGATAAGTATCTCCTGCAAATGCCTGGGATCCCTGTCCATACTGCGGGCTATAAAAGTAGCATCGGCTCCCATGGCAAGCGCCAGCGGGTTGAAGGGATGGTCAATACTACCCATCGGGGTAGACTTGGTAACCTTGCGCTCTTCGGATGTAGGCGAATATTGTCCTTTGGTGAGTCCGTATATCTGGTTATTGAACACCATCATATTTACATCAAAATTCCGCCGCAGTAAATGGATGGTATGGTTGCCGCCAATGCTCAGCGCATCACCGTCGCCGGCAACTATCCATACGCTCAGCTCAGGCCTTGTGGCCTTAAGACCGGAGGCTATGGCAGTGGCTCTTCCGTGAATGGAATGCATGCCATACGTGTTCATATAATAGGGAAACCTCGAGGAACATCCTATGCCGGAAATAATGACGATATTTTCCCTGGCTATGCCTAACCCCGGCATCACTTTCTGCACCTGCGCCAGTATAGAATAATCTCCGCAACCCGGGCACCACCTGACTTCCTGATCTGTAGAAAAATCTTTTGCCGTCAACGCAGGTTGGGAAGGAACTGCTGTTGTACTCATTTTAGAATAAATTCCGGCAAAATTAGCACTATAGCCCGACAATTATTATGATAACGCTCATGGCAGCGCTTTTTTTACTGATTTAGTAAATGAGGCTTTTCGCGGTACAGCTTAAGTATAAGCTCGCCAAAGATGGTATTAGCCCATGCAAACCATTTTCTGGTAAATTTCGAAGCATCATCTTTATTAAAGCTTTCATGCATAAAACCCGTGCCTGCATGTGTGCTTTGCAGCATTGTCAGGCAATGCCGTATTTCAGCATCATCTGTGCTGGTAAGCGCCCGGATAATAATGCCGATCGGCCAGATATTGTCCACCAGGGTATGAGGGCTCCCGATCCCTTCTCCTGCCTTACCGCTGAAAAAATATGGATTGGAACTGCTCAGTATCAACCGTCTGGTATTCCTGTACACCGGGTCAGAGGCTTTTACCCCGCTAAAGTAAGGCAGCGCCAGAAGACTGGGCACATTGCTGTCGTCCATGCACAACTGGTTCCCAAAACCATCTACTTCATAAGCGTATACCCTGCCAAAGCCTTGCCGCTCTGTAACGGCATATTTAAGGAGCGCCTGTTCAACTTCTGTGGCAAAAGCCTTACATTCTGCGGCAAAGGCATCGTCTTTCATGATCACCTTCGCCATTTCTGCAAGCTGTTTCAGCGAAGCCACGGCAAAGAAATTAGAGGGCACCAGGAAAGGGTAGATCGTAGCATCGTCTGAAGGACGGAAAATGGAAACTATCAGCCCCACCGGTTTGACGGGATTGCCATAACCGTTGCCAGGAACAGTATCCGTTGACCAGGAAGTAGTGCGGCCAAATGTATAAGGTCCCCTGTCTGTTTTTCGCTGCTGCTCCCTGAATGTTTTCACTACTGCCTGCATTGCCTGCCGCCAACCGGCATCAAACGGCGAGACATCGCCTGTGATCTTCCAGTAATGATAGCTCAGCCTTACAGGATAGCAAAGCGAATCAATCTCCCATTTACGCTCGTGCAGCTCCGGCTTCATGGCAGTATGGTCTTTTTCCCATTCGCTGCCTGTGGGACCATCGTTAAAAGCATTAGCATAAGGGTCAATATTGATACAGGCGCTCTGCCTGCTGATCACTCCTGCGATCAATTGCTGAAGCGCTGCGTCTTCTTTCATAAGGGACATATAAGGCCAAACCTGTGCGGTACTGTCTCTTAGCCACATGGCATGAATATCGCCTGTGATTACAAAAGTATCCGGGCGGCCATCTTTCACCTTATATTCCACTGTGGTATCGAGTGTATTGGGAAAACAATTCTCAAACAGCCAGGCAATTTCTTTATTACCGGCTTTCTTTTTTACTTCCGCTATGATCTTTTCCACTGCAGTGCTCCTGAATTTCCTGTCTGCTTCGGGTATGCGTACTACCGGGAAATCCGGCTTGTTAAAAACGTAAGGAGAAGATACCGCTAAAGCGGCAGATGCCATTGTGGTATGGCGGATAAATGTCCGGCGTTGCATGCTTTGTAATTTCTGTTGATGTGAAATTACACAAAGCATTTATCAGCCAAATACTTTTTTCAGTAGTTCCGTAACTCTTGCTGCGGGATCTTTCCTGATCTTTTGCTCTTCCAGCCCTACTTCATAAAAAATACCATTGATAGATTTCTCTGTCACATATCCCGTAAGATCTGTATTTACAGGCTTCGCCGCAAACTTATTGTAGGCGCTGAAAACATCTCCCCAGTATTTGGTAGCGTCTGTTTTAGCTAAGGCTTTTTCAATTACGGGGCGGAAAGCATTGCTGAGCGCAGTGGTGGTTTTACTTTTGAAATAGTCGGTAGCGGCATAATCACTTCCTTTCAGGATGCCCACTGCATCTGTAATGGTCATTTCTTTGATGGCATTTACAAAAATAGGCGCTGCCGACCTGGAGGCTTCTTCCGCTGCACGGTTTATGGATAGCACCGCTTTATCTACCAGGCTGCCCAGCCCGATATTTCTTAAGGCGCTTTCTACTTTTTTAGCTTCTTCCGGCATAAGGATCTTAATGGCTGCATTGCCAAAAAATCCATCTACGGCCGAAAGCCTGTTGCTGCTGTTCTGCGTGCCGATAGTTAATGCTTCTTTTAAACCGGCGGCTATTTCAGAAGTGGACAATGCGCCATTCCCTGTATTCATGCCCGACAATACCTGTTGCGCCGTTTCGCAGGCAGTTAAAGAAAAGATCAGCAAACCAATAAAGCTGTACTTCATTATATTTTTCATAAGATCATTTATTTTTTTTATGGAGTATTTAGCCGCTATTTCAGTACACGCAGCGCATTTCTTAACGCATTGAGCATATCATTTATTTCCTCTTTTTTACAGGTGCCCACACTCAAACGGTACCAGCTTGAATTTTCAGGAGCGCCAAATGCATAGAAAGGCACCACTGCCAGTCCGGCCTCATTCAGCAGGTAGGCCGTAACATCCTTCTGTTCACGGAGAGGCGTTCCCCCCGCTGTTATTTTCCCTACGGCATCTACCTGTATGGTAAGATAGATGGCAGCTTCGGGGGCAATAGCATTTACCGGCAGTCCCTGTGCTTTCAGTTCCATAAACCCTTCATAGATCTTATTGAGCCGCAGCGATACCTCGCTCTTAAAATGCTGCAGGAAACTATCAACAGCTTCCCGTTGCTGTAAAAATGTAGCTACGGCTTTTTGCTCAGCCATAGGCGCCCAGGCGCCTATATGGGAAAGAATAGCTTTCATTTTGCTGATGATCGCTTCAGGACCCAACGCCCATCCTACACGAACGCCGGTGGCAGCGAAGCATTTGCTGATAGCGTCTATATATACGGTATACTCCTTCATTTCAGGTTGCAGCGACACAGGATCGTAATGAGAAATGTTGCCGTAGGTGAGCTGCCAGTACATCTGGTCGTACAATACATATAGCTTCTTTTTGCCCGGGCCGCGTCTTCTGTTCTCCTCTATCACCATATCGCATATACTTTCAAGCGTTTCTTTCCGGAAGGTTGTGCCGGTAGGGTTTTGCGGTGAACAGAGGGCCAGGATAACCGCTTCGCTGAGATAGGGCTGGATATCTTCAGCGAGCGGCATAAAATTATTTTGCGGCGTTGCCTGCACTTCGCAATGCACTCCTTCCACAAAATGAGTATAATGGTTATTGTTCCATGAAGGGACCGCGTATATTATCTTATCCCCTTTGTCGGCAACAGTTCTGAAGAAGCCGTATATAAGCGGTCTTCCCCCGGAAGCCACCAATATCTCATTAGGGGCATATTTAATCCCTTCTTTTTCACTTATAAATGCAGCTATTGACTCACGGAGATCGGCATTTCCTTCGGCTGCGGGATAGTTAGTAAAGTGGCTCCTGTAAGCCTTTATGATCTCTTCTTCAAGCGCTTTGGGTATAGGGAAAATGGCAGGATCAAAATCACCAATAGTGAAATTATATATCTTTTCACCCTGGCGCAGCTTTTCTCTTATTTCACCGCTAAGCTTAATGATCTCGGAGCCTATCAATGTTTCGGCAAGGGTTGAAAGCGCGCCATGTTGAGGTAACAAGCCGGCATCACTTTTACCCTTTTGTGCTATATGGGACATAATGAGCAAAATTACTTTGAAAAAATTACTTTTGTGTCAAACAGCACCTAATGTCATTAGAGCAGGATATCAAACAGGCTAAATTCAGGAACGAACACCACAAAGCCAGCATCAACATCATTTACACCTACAACTGGGTGATGGAAAGACAGAAAGCCCTCTTTGATGCTGAAAATATTACTCCCCAGCAATTCAATATACTCCGCATACTTCGCGGGTCCGCTCCCCGGCCCATATCCACACTGCAAATAAGGGAAAGAATGCTCGACAGGATGAGCGATACCAGCCGTATTGTTGACCGTCTTGTATTAAAAGGGCTGGCAGGCAAGAAAACCTGCACAAGCGATAAAAGACTGGTGGATATTTCTATTACAGATACCGGTCTGAAGCTGCTGCAACGGCTTGATGCAAAAAATGCTGAAATGGATGCCACCCTTGGCGCACTTTCAGAAGATGAAGTAAAGACCCTTAATATACTGCTGGATAAGATCAGAAAGCCTGATTGATGTATCTTCATGGTTTGGTGAATGGGCAATAGTGAGAGGTGAGTATGGCTGTCAGCTATGGGCAATGGGCTTTGGACGCTGCAAACCGGCGCTCATAGCTAAAAGGCTGGCCGCCTACTGCTGAAGGCTCATAGCTCATTGCTCATAGCCCATTGCTGAAACCTGAAACCTGTAACTTAAACATGATCATGAGAATTTTATCTATTTTACTGCTGAGCGTATTTTTCTGCAGCACTTTTTGCTTTGGTCAATATCCTAAATATGAGTTCCGTGCCGCATGGATAGCTACGGTTGATAATATAGATTGGCCTTCGAGAGGCAATTACGATGCCGTGAGCCAAAAGGCAGAATTTATCCGCCTGCTGGATACTTTGCAAAGCAAGGGAATGAATGCCGTCATCGTTCAGATCAGGCCCGCTACGGATGCTTTTTATCCTTCGCCGTATGAACCCTGGAGTGAATGGCTTACCGGGAAGCAGGGGCGGCCGCCTTTTCCTTACTATGATCCTCTCGAATTCATGATCACTGAAACGCATAAGCGGGGGATGGAGTTTCATGCCTGGTGCAATCCTTACCGTGCAGAATTCCAGATCGGGAAATCTTCCATTGCACCAACACATATTACAAAAGTGCATCCTGAATGGTTTCTCGCCTACGGCGGTAAAAGGTATTTTGACCCCGGCAACCCGCAGGGACAGGAATTTGTAGTTAAAGTGATCAGGGATATAGTACGCCGCTATGATGTGGATGCGCTTCACTTCGACGACTATTTCTACCCTTACCGCATTGCGGGAAAGGAATTTCCTGATGATAAAAGCTTTGCACAATATAATGCAGGAATGAACAGGGATGACTGGCGGAGGAGCAATGTAGACTCTATTATAGCCAAACTGAGCAGGGCCATCAAAGAAGAAAAACCGGAATGCAGGTTTGGCATCAGCCCGTTTGGCGTATGGAGGAATAAATCGCAGGACAGCCTCGGAAGCGACACGAAAGCGGGGCAAACCAATTACGATGATCTCTATGCCGACATTCTGCTCTGGCTCAGGAACGGGTATATTGATTATGTGGTACCGCAATTGTACTGGGAGCACGGACACAAAGCCGCACCCTATGAAGTGCTGGTAGACTGGTGGAGCAAAAACTGCTTCGGCCGCCAGTGCTATATAGGGCTGGGCATTTATAAAGCCGGATCGAACACACGCTGGAGGGATAAAGATATCATCCCAAGGCAGATAGAAGACACGCGGCAATACCCCACCATACAGGGACAGGTATATTTCAGCAGCAAAGCTTTTTTGGGGAACGTCAATGGATGGAGCGACAGTCTCAAAGAACATTACTATAAATACCCGGCGCTTTTACCTCCTATGCACTGGATAGACAGTATACAACCAACGCCTCCTGTTGTTGCCGGGATATTTACAGAGAGATCAGGCCGCACCTCCCTGGTAAAAATAAACCTGGTTAATATAGAGCAGGAAAAAAAGATCAGGAAATTTGCATTATATGCTTTCCCTTCGGTAGACAGTATTGATATCAGTAACCTTGCTCCTGATATCATTTTTCCGTACAGTTCAGATACTATGACGGTATCATTCAGCCCTGAAGACCTGATACATAAAAACTCTTCACAAAAAAGCTTTTATATCGGGATAACTTCAGTAGATAACGCTAATATGGAAAGTGAGCTGAATATATTGCAAAAAGTACAATGGTCTGATGCAAAGAAAGACTGGGTAATAGTGGAATGATCAGTTATGCCAGTTCCTTTTCTTTAAGCTGCTCCACTACGTTAAACAGGGTAGTATCCAGCACGGTGATCAGGTGCAGGAGCTCACTACCGTTTTTCCCCCGGGTGGCAAAAGATTCTATCTGCCTGATATTTTCTTTAAGGGAGTTGATCCCGAGAGTATCTATATTAGGTTTAATGTTGTGAGCTGCAGCGTATATGGACTGAAAATCCTTTGCCAGGTATGCCGCCTTTATATCCTTCACAGTTACCGGCACCTGTTTAATAAATGCTTTCAGCATATCGGCGATCATGCTGCGATTGCCCTTGCAAACATTTTCAAGCGTTGAAATGCTATACAAATCAGCGCTTTCTGCATTTGGTTCCGGGGCGGCTTCTATCCTGCTGCCTTCTGCTATATTAATGGTCCCCTGTATTTTTTCGAGCAGGTCTTTTTCTGTATAAGGTTTAGAAATAAAGCCATTCATTCCGGCTTCCAGGCATTTTGATTCTTCTCCGTTGATAACATTCGCAGTAATAGCTATTACCGGCACTTCGAGCCTGAGGTTCTCACGGATATACCGCGTAGTATCAAAGCCATTCATTACCGGGAGATGCAGATCCATCAACACCACATTAAATGCTCTTTTTTTAAGAAAGTCTATGGCTTCCATCCCATTGGCTGCTTCCGTAATGATTGCGCCGGTACGTTGAAGTATGGCTGAAGCCAGCAAAGTATTCATCTCATTATCTTCAACAAGCAATATTGATATATCTTTCAGTGCTTTGCTAAGCATAAATATGGTTTATTACAGGTAAGCTTACTTAATTTAAAACGATTGCGCTGCAAATTTAGTGTCGTAAAATATACCCGCTCTTATTTTTTGGTATTTACCCAACATATAGCAGTATAAACACGGTATAATCAATAAAGTTTTGTTAAGGGGGACAATAAAATCCAGAATATTCCCAGACATAAATTGATTTAATTAAATTGCGGCCTGATTTTTGTGGCAAGCCGCCCTTTTTTATGAAATGATCCTGCTGGCCTCATTAAACAATATTTATCTCAACTATGGCCCTGAGTCAAAGTTTACAGCAAAAGCTACTACAGAAACTGTCGCCACAGCAAATTCAGCTCATGAAATTGCTGCAGGTGCCTACGGCCAATCTTGAAGAAAGGATCAAAGAGGAGATGGAAGAAAACCCCGCCCTGGAAACAGCAGAAGAAACACATGAGGAAGGGGAAATGGATAATGAAGATTTTGATAATGCGGGGGCAGATGATGAAGAGTTTGAGAATGATGGCAGCGAGGATGAATATGATAATATTGACATCAGCGAATATGTAAGCGACGAAGACGATATTGCAGATTATAAGCTTAAAGACGACAATTATCCTGAAATAGATGAAAAACAGACCCTCCCTTTTAAAATAGAAAGAACCTTCCACGAGCTGCTGCTTGACCAGCTCAGCATGCTTAATCTGGACGACAGGCAAAAAAAGATAGCAGAACATATTGTTGGCAGCATAGATGATGACGGGTATCTCAGAAGGGATTTTGGCGCCATAGCAGACGATCTTGCTTTCCGCCAGAATATATCGGCAACCGAAGAAGAGATAGGGAGCCTCGTGAAGGAGATCCAGCAATTTGACCCGCCGGGCATCTGCGCAAGGGATCTGCGGGAATGCCTCCTGCTTCAACTGAAAAGGAAAGGCGATGAAGGCGGAGAAGTAGCAATGACCATCAATATCTTATCCAAATACTTTGATGAGTTTACCAAAAAACACTATGAGAAAATACAAAGGGGCTTAAACCTCACTGATGAAGATCTTAAAAACGCGATCAACCAGATCATACGGCTAAACCCAAAGCCAGGAGGTAATATCGGGGAGGTAAACAAAGCGGAAAGCTATATTATTCCCGACTTCTTTATTCATAACAACAACAATGTGCTGGAGCTGACGCTTAACTCCAAAAACGCCCCTGATCTCCGTATCAGTGAAGGGTATAAGGATATGCTGCGGGATTATGATAAAGGAAGCAAAAAAGATAAACGGCAGAAGGAAGCGGTACTGTTTATTAAACAAAAGATTGATGCTGCAAAATGGTTCATTGACGCCATAAAGCAGCGGCAGCATACCCTGTATGCCACCATGCACTCTATTATGGATTACCAGCACGATTTTTTCCTCACCGGCGATGAAACAACACTGAAGCCAATGATCCTGAAAGACATTGCCGAACGGACAGGGCTGGATATCTCTACGGTGAGCCGTGTGGCAAACAGCAAATTTGTGCAAACAGAATTTGGCACTTACCGCCTTAAATTCTTCTTCAGCGAATCGCTGAGCACCGAAAGCGGTGAAGAGGTATCTACAAGAGAAGTGAAAAAGATATTAAGCGACATGGTGGAAGGAGAAAGTAAGAAAAAACCGCTGAGCGATGAAAGGCTGACCGACCTGCTGCAGCAGAAAGGATATAATATTGCCCGGAGGACGGTAGCCAAATACAGAGAGCAACTGAATATTCCCGTTGCGAGGCTAAGAAAACAATTATGAGTTATACTACACAAATCCCGGCGCCCCCATTGCTCAGGTATACCGCCAGTCTCATATCCTGGCTGTTTCATCCCCTGTTACTGGGGCTGTACATGTGTATATACCTTGTATATGGTCAATCTGATTACTTTATAGGCATCGGGGCAAAGGACAGGGGACAAACGGTTTTGATCTATATAATTAACAGCGTGTTCTTCCCTTTGGTTGCCGTATTATTATGCAAAGCGCTGGGGTTTATCCAATCGCTTTATCTCAATACCCAGAAAGAAAGGATTATTCTCTACTCCATCACCATGATCTTTTTCTTTTGGACATTTTATGTTTTTAATAATAAGCCGGGAATGCCTCCTGTTATGGCTAAGATGGCTTTAGGTATTTTTCTTGCTGTGTCTACTGACTTTGTTGCGAATATTTACTTTAAAATAAGCATGCATGCCACTGGCGCCGGAGGACTGGCAGGGCTGTTGGTGATGACGCTTTTTACCTCTTCTGCATTCATCAGTTATCCCATAGCTATTGCCATCCTTATAGCAGGTCTGGTGTGTACTGCAAGGCTGCTTGTTTCAGATCATAGCATGAAGGAGATCGTTATGGGCCTGGCTTCAGGTTTTTTAGGGCAATGGCTTGCATTTTCTTTCCTCTCATAAAAAAAGCCCGGTCGCTATTGGACCCGGGCATCAACCTTAACCATTCTTACTTTCACCTTAACCGTTTAGAACCGTAGACATTTTGAAATATTTTTTATCGGGGGAATAGATAAACAAACAGGATCCTTCCTTTATAGTATTAATAATTTCCGAATGCAGCTCCATCGGGATGGCGGGACAGCCAAAGCTCCTGCCCAGCATGCCGCTTGTTTCAAGAAATTCATTATTGACATAATCAGCGCCATGCATTACAATACATCTCCTGAGCGCTTTGTCATTGATATTTCTTTCCACTCCCTGAAGCCTCAGCGAGTATCCATTATCTCCACGATAAGTAGACTGGGTAATATAAAATCCAAGGCTGCTCTTTTTTGAAGACGGGATATTGGAAAAGCTGCGGGCATATTCCATTCCCGAATTCCTGCCATGTGCTACAAGAGTATTAAACAATAATGTTTCATTTTTAAGATCTATAACATACAATCGCTTGTCGCAGGAAGGCTTTGAAAAATCTACTATAGTAAGTATGCTGTCCCTGTTCAGCTTGCCTTTTAACGCCAGTTTGCTGAATCCCTTTATAGCCAGGTCAAGCACATTTTTCTGCAGTCCGTAATCAGCAAGGCGGATGCTGTCGTACAGCCGGTTTACAAATAAGCTTCTCGCTTCTGCTTTAATATCAGTGGGAAGATAATAAGTGATTGTTGGTAAAAGAGGAGGCAGGATTTTCTTTTCGAGCCTGCCGGCTACTATCACCGGTAAAGCCAAAAGAAGGCAATAGCCTATGTATTTAGGTAGAATACGGATTTTCATTGGATTATAATTTCTAAGCCTCACTATAAACGACTTTTGCATAGGGATATTGTTAATTCAAATTGAGCAAATTTATTCCGGGATACATACAATAACGTTCTATGGTTTAAGAATCAATCAGGTAAATATTACTGCATCGTTGCAGCAATCAGCACCGGCTCTTTTCTTTTAACTTTTATTAACGGATTTGTAATCTACGGAAAATAGTTTAAAAAAAGCATGGGAAGAAAGCAAAAATCATACCTGTTGCTTCCTTAGAATATTGTTAATATCCGTGATGATGGTTTGTATCAGCTCAAACTGATCGGCGATGGTCTTATAGCCCGACAGCTCCTTCCTCACATTGCTGAATTCCGTTCCTTCCTTTATCTCTTCCAGCCTTTTATGCAGCAGTCCCTGCACCATATCCCTTACCCGAGAAAAGCTGTTTTCTCCGGCATCCTTTAGCGCCGCAGGTGTCTTGTGTTGTAGTAGTTCCATTGCATTTTTCATCTGCTGTTGTATACTTTCCGCCACAGGCTTAAACGCATCCGATTTATAGCGCGGCGCAAGAGATATAGCATAAGTGGCAAGGGAAGCGATATGAGAAGTAAGCATGTGATTGCTCACTACGAGCTGGTGAAGCATCTCAGTATTCCTGACATTTTTCTTAGGCTCAGAAAGCAGCCGCTGAAAAGCGTCCGATAAATTTGCCAGGGCTACATACGCTTCCTTCCGGGTGATCTTGTAAATATTAACTGCTTCGGGTTTTTGATAAAAGGCCTGTGAAACAGCAGCAAAATAGCGGAGGTTCGCTTCCATCAGCTTTTCAAGGTATTCGGGTACCTGCTCCTGCTCCCATTTCGGGAAAATAAATAATGCCCCAAAAAAAGAAATGGCAGAACCAATCATGGTATCAATGACCCGGTCTGTAGAGATCATCCGGAAATCTACAGGATGAAGAAAATGAAAGGAAAGTAAAACATAGAGTGTGATCCCCACCACACTTACAACATATTTGATCTGCAAAAAGCTGTACCCGATGATCATTGATAGTATAAGGCTTACAAACAACGCAGTGTTGTTGTGCACCAGGCTTAATAATAAAAAACCGGATCCTACGCCTGCCAGTGTTCCAATCAGGCGTTCTATATTCCTTTGTTTGGTCAGCCCGTAAGCAGGTTTCAAAATGGTGACTATTGTGAGCAATATCCAGTAGCTATGCCCAAACGGGAAAAATTGCGCTATGATATACCCGGTCAAAATGCATATGCTTACCCTTAGCGAATGCCGGAAAATATTAGATTTCCAGGAAAGGTTCCCGGCAAAGAGCTTCAAATCCATTTCCTGGGAGGAGACAAATTTCTCTGCATCAACAGTATCCGGTTTTACCTCTTTGCTCACTTCGCTGCTGTAAGTGCTGTAGCGGTGAAGCCGCTTGATGCGCTCTGCAATATCCTTGATGGAGTTCAATACATGCCTCAGGCTGATAAATCCTTCGATATTGGAGGACTTTAAATGTGTGTCCCTGTATGCTACAAAAGCATCTTCTGTTTCCCTGATCAATTGATCCAAACGTCCTTTATCTTTTGAAGGGAAGCCGCTTTGCACCACAAGCCCTATCCTTTCAAGCTCATGCGCAGTTTCGGCAATGAGGAAACGGAAACGTTCCATCATATCTCCTTCCCGGAAATACTCATGAAGAAGCTTATAGTCCTGCTGGGAAGTCATCACCTGCTCAAAAAGGTCTACCGAATCAATGAACATCATCAGTAAGATCCTGCTTTTAGCCGTAGATTCCCGCATAAACCCCCGCGCCTTGAACATAAGCTCTCTGAGCTGCTCCTGCTGATGATGAATATCTATCTGCAGGGAGAGCAATTCTTTATATGTTTCGTCAAAGCCTTCCGGGCTCCTGTAGAGCTTTGATTTCACCTCGAGATAGGAAGCCGTTGTGATGATACATTCTCCGAGTGCCTGCTGGATCAAACGATAAGGTCTGAGCGTGTACAGCAGTAAGCTCAGCAGCATGTACCATACCCCCCCTGCAAGCATAAAAAACGCATCCTGCATTACCCGTTGCTGTCCTGTATGCACATCAATATTGAGCACCATTATGATAATAGCGATAAGCCCTACCGAGCTGGCGCGATTGCCGTATATGCCTATAAATGACAAGAAGAAGCTTAGCAATGCCAGCTCTGCGCCAAGCAGCCAGGAGTAATACCTGGTAAACCCGATGAGTATTGCAACAAGAAAATTAAAGATATTGCTTACCATCATGCCATTGCGGCGATGGTGAATTGGCCCGGGAGAATCAGTAAGGCTCACCATCAATGCCCCGAGGGGCATGGCTATTCCTACAGTCAGCCAGTCGAACCAGTACAATACCAATGCCGGCAGGATGGCGCCAGCGGTTATGCGAATACCTTTGGCAAGATACTGGCCGGTAATAAATTTTTTGAATTCGGTGATATAGTTCATGAACTCATTGCGGGATATGCCGCAAAGCTACTTCTTAATATATCATCACCATTTGGCAGTAGGGCATTTGTAGGAAGTAAGGTTAAAAGACAAGCCGGCTTCTGCAATGATGTAGGCATCCATCTGGTTGCTGAACCCGCGCTGGCGGCCTTTGGTGCCTATGCGGGTCCCGTCCCCTGTTTCATAAGAACGGTCCTGCAGCATATACCAGAGTGTAGAAGATCCATCAGGAAAAGTCTGGTCAAATGCATCGGGGGCGTATGTCTTACTTACATCATCCAGGTAATCCGTAGTGGTGAAACGGTATGCTACTTCGAAAGTAAAATTAATATTGGGATTAATATTGTATTTAATACCCATTCCCAAGGGAAACGAAAAGGCAACAGCGCTATACGTTTTTCGCCCGGGATATAGCAAGGAACCCTGGCCCTCTGTACCGAGAGGTCTTAAAAAATATTTTTTACCCCCGAGATATGCATAGGGGTCGAAATTAAAAGCACCGGCGCCTAAGGTAACATAAGGTGTAAAACGCAAATAGGGATCACCGGGAACAAAGCGCATAAAATTAAAATCCCCCTGGATAGTGGCTTCCCAGATATTGCTGTTGAAGCTCAGGTTTCTCCTTCTTTGATATTCGTTGCTGCTGTATACATCAGAATAACCAAGCTGGGCCCAGTGAAGGTTAAGCCTGGCTGCGATATACTGGCTGAACTGCTTGCGGAAGAAAACACCTACCGCCGGCTTTGGGCGGTTAAGCGAGGCATTGGTATTAAGATCGCCAAAATAGTGTGCGGCCCCAAGTGTAACGCCTATTTCTCCTTCCTGCACATACCCGTCTGCTACCTGTGCCCGGGTGGAAGTAATGGTAACAACCAACATTAAAAACATCAATACATTCTTCATGTAATCATGATTTGCCTTCAAAATAGATATCTACAGGGTAGCACCAGGAAATTGCCATAAGATAGTCCCTGCAAAATACAGGTTTAGCTGCGAATCTCCGCACTAATTCCTGCGATTTTATAAAAATCTTAATACGTGAGAGGTGAGACGACAGACGAGAAAGCACCTCTCACCTTTCACGCCTGTCGTTTCACATAATGTCAGTTCCTTTTATCCAACCCCCACGACAGCTTGTTGCGAAGGGTTTCCAGGAAGCTGTTTTCACTAAGCCGCACAAGGCTTAACGGGAATTGCTCTTTTTTAATTGCCAGTTGTATGTCCTTACCTACTATTTCCCGTCTGGAGTCGAGCGCACATATAAACTGGTCTGTCCTTCCTTCCACCTCAAAAGAAACGATATTGTTATCCGGTATTACTATTGGCCGAACGTTCAGGTTGTGGGGCGCCACGGGTGTGATTACGAAGCTGCCCGACTCCGGGAAAACCACCGGCCCGTTACAGCTCAATGAATAGCCCGTTGACCCGGTGGGGGTTGCCACGATGAGTCCGTCGGCCCAGTATGTATTCAGAAATTCTCCATTGAGATATGTATGGATCTTGATCATTGGAGATGTATCCTTTTTATGGATAGCGAACTCATTTAATCCATAGGGAGTATCTGCAAACAAAGGAATACTGGCATCTAAGTGTATAAGGCTTCTTTTGTCTACGATATAAGTGCGTTCTGCAAGGGAGGTAACTGCATTTCCCAGCTCATCTTTGCCAATAGTTGCCAAGAAACCCAGCCGTCCGAAATTAATACCCAACACCGGTATATTGGTATCCCGCACAAGCGTAACCGTGTCGAGCATGGTGCCATCCCCACCCATACTTACAATACATTCAAAGCTCTCGTCAAGATCTTCAGCTCCTGCAAAAGCATTGTGCTTATCATCAGATATGAGGTGTTTTACCTGCTCCAGGAAATCATGATATATTACAAAAGAAATATTCTGCTTTTCCAGCTCCTTCAGCAATAACAATAAATCATCATAATTAAAATTCTCGCCGCCACGGCTGTATATTGCAATTTTCATAACTATTACATTTCGGCCCCGGGTTTAGGATTATAAACCAAGCCCTGCCTGTAAAAATAACCCCTTTTGCCCTAATTGGTTAAAACTGTATTCAAGAGAGATCGTAGCATCATAGATGCTTAATATATCTAAACCGGCGCCACCACTGTATAGCAGTCTGTTATTCAGGGAATTTATATTAGATGTCCTGTTGTATACATACCCGGCGTCTGCATATGCTTTTGCGAAAAATCGAAAGGGGATCACTGCATACGACCTGGACTTCAAACCCGTATGCAACTTAGGACTCCATATTTCCCGCCGGAACGTAATTTTAGATACTCCTCCGGCAACGCCATCAACAACATAATTTTCAAGCCCCCTGAGAAATATTTCTCCATATCCCAGCAGTTGCTGGTTGAAATAAGGCTGATCCAGCGGCAGCTTCAGATTAGCGTTCGCCTGAAGGGCAAGATAGTATTTTGGAAACAGCTCCCAGTATTTACCGGCCTTGGCATTAAACTCCCAAAGGTTTAATGTTTTATCCAACCCGCGTTTCATAAAAGATGCTTCCCACTGAAACCCTTTTAAAGGATAAGGAATATAATTCACCTTAATGGATTGATACTGGTAGATCAGTTCCGGGAAACGTGCGGTTTTTTGACCATTGCCAAAGTATTCGGGGTTGCGCTGCAGCACAGAATCATTTATTTTGATAATATTATAGCTAAACTTAACATTATGCCGCCGGATATATCCGGTCCTGTAGCTATACCCTGCCCCTATCCGCAGCCTGCTGGTCACAAAGCCATTGGGATCTTTGTAGAAAGACTGCTTGTTATCTTCCGTGGCATAATTCACTTCTTTATTGGCGGCGTACTGTAGATCCACGCTCAGTCCGTTCTTTAGTGATTTGTCAAAGTAAGGGGCGGTATAATTGAGCACCACCTGCCTGGAATAACCGGAAATAAGCCAGATATTCAGCTTGTCATTTCTTCCGCTCACGTTATACCCAATGAGCTTGATGCCATAATTTACCCGTGCCAGGTTTGCATTATATTCTTTGATCCAGACATTGAAATTCCTGTCTATAGGCTTAAAATAAGGGACGGGAAAATAATACCAGCGCTCCTTCACATCTACAAGAATATCCAGCGAATCATTATTCCAGTTGGTAAAATCAACCGTAACATCCAGGAAGAGCCCTGTATTCATCAGGTTTTGTTTCGATTGTGGTATACCTTTCAGAATATCGGAGATGGTATATTTCTGCCCTTTTTTTAGCGGTACTTCCCGGGCAACAATATAGTCTTTTGTGATTTTATTGCCCAGGGAAATAACATTCCTTATCGTAAGGAATGAAGTTTGCAGGATTTTGTCGTCCTCCCGGGATTCCTCCTCCTTTTCCTGGGCACAGGTGCATTTGCAAAGGCACAACAGTATACCAAGCGTCAAAACATATTTGTTCAAGTACCTCATTAATCCCCTGTGGCTGTGTGTTTTTGTGATGACCGAATAACTAAAATAGTCAATATTGGCCTATAAATCCATCAATACCGCCCCCGCGGATCAGATATTAAGATAATTCATGAGATTAACGAGATTATTTTGCAGCTCGTTTTGATATAATTCTTCGCCATTATAGTATCTTATAGTATACTCATGGCGCTGAAGCGTGGCGATAACGTCGGATATTTCGGTCTTATTTACCCGGATAGCAACCGTAAGGAGTTTGGTGGAATTATCAAAAGAGCTGTTGAGCTGGGTGATATAGGCATCATTCGATTCTACAAGCCTGTTCAGCTCACCGGCGGAAAAATCATTTTTCTCCATTTCAAGGATAATGATCCCTCCGGGTTCATCAATCCCGGCAAATACGGCCAGTTGCCTGAACAGTTCATCTTCCGTTATCACACCCAGCAATTCGTACTGTTCGTTAATTACAGGCACAACGGAAAGGTGCATATCCCTCGATTTTTTTATGGCGAGGAGAAAAAAGTCGCTGTCTCTTACAAATGGCTTTATAAATTCCGGCTGCAGTTGATCAAGTAATATTTTTTCATCGTTATCCAGCAATGTCTCTTCATCTATAAGCCCCAGGTATTTTTCATCGGCAACTACAGGGAGCTGCGAGACATGGAAATCATTCATTTCCTGTAATGCCTTTCCCGCGGTATCATCCAAATGCAAAAATGGAATGCTTTGTGATATGAGACCTCCTGCAAACATAGAATCCGTTTTAAGTACAGATGCGAATTACCCGGTAACCGCTGCAGGTTCGTTCAATTTTGTGAGAAATTGATGCAAAATTCTGTTAAACTCTTCGGGTACTTCCATCATAGGCGCGTGGCCGCATTTATCAATAAACTGTAATTCACTATTGGGAATAAGCTTGTTGAACTCCCGGCCAACAAAAGGCGGGGTTATAGTATCATTGTTTCCCCACACCAGCAAAGTTGGCTGCTTGATCTCATTCAGCTCTTCACCCAAATTGTTGCGGATAGCGCTTTTAGCCAAAGCTATTATCTTAATTACCTTCAGGCGATTGGTAGTAATGGCAAACATCTCATCCACCAGCTCCTTTGTTGCCATCTTCGGATCATAAAACGTCAATTCGGTCTTCTTGCGTATATATTCGTAATCGCCTCTTTTCGGATAAGTGTCGCCCATACCATTTTCAAAAAGACCGGAACTGCCTGTAAGAACAAGAGATTTGATATTTTCAGGGTGCTTCAGGATATGCAAAAGCGCCACATGTCCCCCCAGTGAATTGCCCACCAGGTGAATCTCTTTATATTCTTTGTACTCTATAAATTTTTGCACAAACTTCTCTATCCCGCTTACAGAGGTATGTAAAAGATCAAGTTCCAGAAGAGGTAATAAAGGCACTATTACCCTGTACTGTTTCCTGAAAAATTCGATCTGGGCATCAAAATTACTTAACGCACCAAACAGCCCATGAAGAAACATCAATGGCTCGCCATTACCCTCTTCTATGAACTTGAATTTTCCGTCTTCTTTTATCTCGTAACTCATCAGGGAAATATTCTCAATTAATTGCTAAAATAATTTTTTTGCTCCAAATATGGCATCGGACCTTACAAAGAAAAGGAAAAACTTCGAAATTATTCGGGTATACTGTGCCGGGGCATGTCCGGGCGCATTTCAATTTTTCGCAGGCTGGTATTGCCACCCGCCTGTAGAATCCGCTACCGGTCGGTGTCTCACCGGACGGAAAGTTGTGCAGAAGCAAAAAATTGAAATACGCCCGAATGTCCTGCAGCTAAAAATATTACTCTATTTTTGAGAGGTTATATTATTTTATCTGATTAATAATTCTTTAACTATGGACTACCGTATTATGGGCCATACCGGTCTGCAATTGAGCGTGCTTTCCTACGGCAGCTGGGTAACTTTTCATAAGCAGGTAGATGACGCGCTTGCAGACGAACTGATGGGCATTGCTTATGATAATGGTATTAATTTTTTTGATAATGCAGAAGTATATGCACTGGGAGAAAGTGAAAAGCTGATGGGCCGGGTGCTGAAGAGAAAAAACTGGGACCGCAGCTCCTACGTGGTTTCTTCAAAGGCTTATTTTGGCTGGAGAGGGACAAACAATAAGCCCAATCAAACAGGGTTAAGCCGTAAGCACCTGGTAGAAGCATGCCACGAAGCGCTTCAGAGACTGCAGTTGGACTATCTTGATCTTTTCTTTTGTCACCGGCCTGATACCAGCGTCCCCATTGAAGAAGTTGTATGGACAATGAACCTGCTGTTGCAGCAGGGGAAAATACTATATTGGGGAACCAGCCAGTGGAGCGGTGCGGAGATCATGGAAGCGCATCGGGTGGCACAGCAATACAGGCTTATAGGCCCGGCTATGGAGCAGCCGCAGTATAATATGTTTGAACGCTTTAAAATGGAGCAGGACTATCTTCCGGTATTTAAGAATGCGGGGCTCGGCACCACCATCTGGAGCCCACTGGCAGCAGGCTTCCTGACGGGAAAATATAATGAAGGTATCCCTGAAGGATCCAGGCTGGCTATTGAGGGTTTCGACTGGCTCAAAGAACGGTGGATCCAGGAAGAGAAAATAAAAAAGGTAAAGAAGCTCGGGGAGCTGGCCCGTAAGCTTGATGTGTCGCTGGCATCGCTTGCCATCGCCTGGACCGTACACAACCCGAATGTTACTACCGCTATCCTTGGTGCAACAAAAAAGCAACAACTTGAAGAGAACCTTAAAGCTTTGGATGTGGTAAAAAAGATAACGCCTGAAGTAAATGAAAAGATCGAAAAGATATTGCAGAATAAGCCAACGCTTGACCTGGCCTGATGTTGAACTGAAAGTGCGGGAACAAAAAAGCCCCAGGCATAACCCTGAGGCGCAGCACTCTTTGTGGTTGCAGAGATGTGCTAAACAGCTGATACAGTGTTAAGTTAATTGTGAGATGTGAAAAGTGAAGGGTGAGACGCTTACGGTTGTCGTTTCACGTTTCACGGTCAACACAGCCGGGCTCTCCTTACAGTCCGTCTAAAATATGCCTGCCTTTTCTTCTCTTATGGTAATGCTTGATGGGATAAAAATCAGGTTGCTGGATAAGCCTTTGCAACAGGCTGGTAAATAGTTTAAGGAACACCCTTTGGACGGGTGATTTAAAAGATTTCATAATGGTTATTTTACAGGATGAGTTATAAAAGGTGGTATTATAACGAAGATCTGCCGGATTTATTATATAGCAAATGCATGTTAATTAAGGTTAATACAAAATGCATCTACAAATACTACATTCTAAATTTGTAGTTTATGACCCGTAAATTCAGTATACCCGTTGGTTTAATGACTGCTGCTATAGTGCTGATAGCGGCTTTCCAGATATACTGGCTCACCATCAAAATAGAAGAGGAAAAAAGGATTTTGCGCATCAGAACGAATATACTCTTCAGGGAATCTGTTTTTGACCTGCAGACATCCAGGCTCAAAATTGACAGCGCTGCAAAATTGCGTCTCGGGTTCCCGCCTGATGTGGCAAGGTTTGCAGATGTTGTACGCAAGAAGCTCTCAGATTCGTTATTCCCCATGCCTCCGCGAAACAGGAATGTCTTTCTAACATTAGAGCGTCCTGCGGATACTGCGCCAAACGATTCTATTCCCGGGAATTCCTTTCGCTCCGGCGGGCGCTTTTTCCAGTTTCTTGTAGGCATAGATTCCCTGCAGGACTCCCTGCGGGTAGCTGACATAGAATCAGCCTATTCCAATACGCTAAAAAAGGAATCCATTAATGTGCCTTTTTCTATAATAAAAAAAGTTGAAAAAGAATTTGTGCGTGAGGACGAGGGCAGGAGGGAATGGAACAAGGTAGTAATAGGTATTGCACATCCGGTGAGCTATACCATGGAGCTGGGCAACACTTTTGAATACCTGTTGAAGCAACTGCTGCCCCAGATCATTTTTTCGATATTCCTGATCGGGCTGACCATTACTGCATTCTTTGTTTTGTACAGAAACCTGAAAGCCCAGCAGAGGCTTACCTCTATCAAAAACGATTTTATCAGCAATATTACACATGAATTAAAAACACCCATTGCAACGGTAAGCGTTGCCATCGAAGCGATCAAGAATTTCAACGTGCTGAAGCAAACGGAACGCACTGTAGAGTATCTCGACATAGCCGGGCATGAGCTTAACCGGTTGTCCATGCTGGTAGATAAAGTGCTGAAGCTGTCTATGTTCGAGAAACAGCAGGTGGAACTCCAGCTCGAAGCTTTTGATATCAAGCAACTGACTGCCGACATTATCGCTTCAATGAGCCTGCAGTTTGAGAAGGCAGGCGCTGCAGTAAGCCTGCATACTTCCGGACCCAATAATATTATCAATGCCGATCACCTGCATATTACAAGCGTGCTGTATAACCTTATTGATAATGCGCTGAAGTACAGCGGCAAAAAACCTGTAATTGATATTAATGTGCATTGTGATGAAAAAGAATGCACGCTGAGCGTAAAGGATAACGGAGCCGGCATTGCACCGGAATACCGTCAAAAGATATTTGAAAAGTTTTTCCGCATACCCGCCGGGGATAAGCATAATATCAAAGGGTATGGGCTTGGGCTGAGCTATGTAGCGCATATTGTGCAACAGCATCATGGCGCCATTACGCTTCAAAGTGAACCGGGACACGGTTGTGAGTTCATTGTAAAATTACCTGTTGCACATGAGCAAGACTAAAATATTATACGTGGAGGATGAAGTGTTCCTCGCAAAAATTGTGAAAGAGAGCCTTGAAACCAGGGGATATGAAGTGCAGCTTGAAATGGACGGGGGGGAAGCGCTGGCAAGATTTAATGCCGATCCGCCGGACGTTTGTGTGCTGGATATAATGCTTCCCAACAAAGACGGATTCAGCATTGCGGAAGAAATAAGGCAGGTGAACAATGCTGTCCCGATAATTTTCCTGACCGCTAAAACACAAACGACTGATCTTGTAAAAGGCTTTCACACCGGCGCCAATGATTATATCAGGAAGCCTTTCAGCATGGAAGAGCTTATTGTAAGAATTGAAAATGCGCTGCGCAACAGGAACAGCAGTAATAGTGTGGGGACGCAAAAAGACAGCATTGCCATCGGGAATTATTTGTTCAATCCTAACCGCCAGACACTTACGGATAACACCGAAGAAAAAAAACTTTCTTTCCGGGAAAGCGAGCTGCTTCGACTGCTGTATGAAAACAAAGAAAAAATAATTGACCGCAGGGATATATTGAATGTATTGTGGGGCAGCGACTCTTTCTTTAATTCAAGGACGCTTGATGTATATATCACCAAGATCAGGGGATACCTGAAAAACGACCCGTCTCTTCAGATCATCACCGTGAAAGGAATCGGATACCGGTTTGTTACAGAATAAAAATAGCGCTCCAAACAAATTGAAGCGCCGCAGCTTTAAACAGGTCGGATTGACAAAGGTTTTTCATTTTTCCCATAATGCCGTAATATCCACATTATCGTAAAGGACGGTATGAAATCGAGCCCCGGAAAAATTTCTTCTATAAAATTCAATATTCCTCCTGCTGCGCCTTTCCACCCACCGAAAAGTTTATAAAAAATTATCGCAGACAAAGGCGCCCAGATAATATCTGAAAACTCTCCCCAGCCGGGAAGGGCATAGCTGGCAAATCCAATCATATCCATTGCCAGGCATAATAATAAAGAAGGTGATTTTCCCGTGGCTTTCATTGTCAGTTAATATGTAATACTATTAATGACGATATTATTAAAAAAAGTTGCAATTCCCGGTCAACCCCCAAACCGGGCAGGTATATACAGGTTGAGTATTCAGCGTAAGAAATGCAGGCCATGATGGCTGCATATCTGTTTTCAATTGCAGAATATTTACGCAAATGTCATACCACAAACTATTTAAAGGTACGAAAAGCGGCTTACAGCACTGTGTCCACCAATATTTTCATTTTGTGTAAGCCTGTTTTTGCCACCGTCAACGGATCCCGTGCCCAATAGGTTTTATTGAACAATTCAAGAGAAAGCACTTTAGCGCCTCCCATTGCCAGCAAATACTGAAGCACCTGTTTTAATGGCGCCGCTCCGTCTCCAGGATATACGCGGTCGCTGTCTGTCTGTTCATTTGCAGGCTTGTCAGCAGGGTAATCATTGAAATGTATCACCTCCACAGCAGTCCCGCTGAGCAGCTTTAGCCCGTTAAATCCGGAGCTTCCGCGAAACAAATGGTAAACGTCAGGTAATATTTTTGCATCAGGATCATCTGCTGCTGCTGCTATGGCAAGTGCCTGGCTGAGATTGTACAATGTACCTGAAGCACCCCAGAATTCAAGCAAGGGTATCACGCCATGCTTTCTTCCAAGCTGTAATATCTCCCGATAATAATGACCTGTCTCCTGAAGATCTACCGGTCTGCCACGCTCTACCCCGGCAGGCGGTGCAGCTATATAAGGGCAACCGAGCGCAGCCATTATAGCCATCTCTTCTTCAAGCTGCTTCCATCCTTCTTTTCTTTTTGCAGGATCATCCACCATCCAGGTGGTAAAGCTGATCGCATTTTCCACCTTTAAATTCCTGTCAGAAATGAATTTTGCCAGCGTATGCACAGCGTTACCTGCCTTGAGATAATCCAGGACATCGCTTACCCATAGCTCCATACCGTCGTAGCCTGCTTTAGCGGCTATTTCAATGCATTTAAGCAGCCCCGGGTTTTGACCCCGTATAGTGCTTGTATTAAGACAAAACCGGAATATGCCGGAAGCATTTTTCCCCGCAGCCAGTCCAACAGAAGGCAGTAATGCGCCTAAGGCAGTCACACCGCTTAATTTTAAAAGATCCCGTCTGTTAAGCATAACAATTTATATAATGTATTTAAAGATGATTATTTTGTGCTCTCTGAAAACCCACACATCCATTGCTACAATACCATTGCTCTGTGCAGCTCGTCCAGCGTCTCCTGCGGGTCAAGGCACAATCCCGGATGTACCCTGGATGCCTGTACTACCGTACTGCGGGTGGCTGTGAGCCAGCGAAACCGCGAAGCGATATCCAATAATGCAATTGGCCCCCCGGAAGGATCGCCGGCGCATATCTGCTGAAAAGCCCGCAGATGTTTTCTTACTTCCTCTATATCAAGCTTTTCTGAAAGAGTCTTTAGCTTTCGCTCATCCACGGTAAATTTTGTACCGAGGAAACACCGGTCGCGGCAATAAAGAATGACCCCCACGTTAAGAAATTCTTCCCGCTCTACCTTCGGTACCACGCGAATAACAGCGTACTCAAATAATTGCCTGTCTTGCATGTTGGGCTTCTTTTACAAAAATAGCAGCGGCGGCTATACGTGCAGTTAAAAATGAAATATACACCTGCCTGCGTTCGGCTGGCGTCTCACCGGTTGAGCCGTCTGCAAGCCATTCATCAGGGATCAAATGGACTATAGCGCTGATACGTTCAGGGGTAAGTAAAGCTGAATAAACAGTATTGATCTCTTCCAGCTTCGATGCCTGCTTCAGCAAAACGTGATCCTTTACCTGTACAAAGGGCTTTGCCGCCTGCTCCTTCCAGTTGTGCCAGGTATGGTGAAAATAGAGAGCTGCACCATGATCAATCAGCCAGAGCTCTTTGTGCCATACCAGCATATTGGTATTTCTTACTGTCCTGTCTACATTGGTAAGCAGGCAATCCAGCCATACAATGCGTGATGCAAGATCTTCATCTGCCGTATCAACAGCTGGATCAAAACTAATAGCGCCCGAAAGGTAATGCAGCGCCAGGTTAAGTCCCGTGCTTGCCTTGAGCAGGTCCTGTATCTCTTCATCAGGTTCGGTACGGCCAAAAGCTTCATTGAGCTGCGCAAAAACGATTTCCGGTACTTTCAGACCAAGCAGCCGGGCAATCTCGCCGCCCACCAGGTCTGCAATAAGCGATTTTACGCCCTGTCCCGCCCCTCTGAATTTCAACACATACAGGAACCCGTCATCAGCCTCTGCAATGGCAGGCAGCGACCCGCCCTCGCGTAAAGGAGTCACATAGCGGGTAACATGTACTGTTCTCAGTTGTGGCTGATACTCATTCATTGGAAGGCACAAAATATTAATTGTCCGGTATATTTGAAACCCGCTTTTCCGCAAGCAGGGATTCCAGCACCTGCATTACTCCATTTTCCTCGTTGGAAGCCGTAATAAAACGGGCCGCGGCTTTAACGTCGGGATGCGCATTCTCCATCGCATAGCTAAAGTACCCTTCCTTCATCATTTCAAGATCATTTAAATAATCGCCAAAAACCATCGTCCCGTTAAAATCAATCCCAAAATGCTTTTGGAGCACATTAATTGCCCTGCCTTTATTAGCCAGCTTATGTGAAAGATCAAGCCAGATACTCCCCGAGACTTTTACTTCAAGCTCTTTTTCAAGATGCTTAAAATACAGGAAGCTGTTGCTTTCTGAGCCGGCAAGATCACAAATGGCAATTTTCAGAAATGCATCATCGTGCACCTGAAGCAGATCGTCTACTTTTTCCCAACGATCATAATACATATTTACATTCTTTACAAATTCCGGCGTATCATTTTCAATATATGCCTGCTTTTTCCCACACAAAATAATGAACGCATCAGGTATGCCTCTGGCTATCGTTATCAGCCGGCCCACTGTCTCCCGGTCAATAGCCTGTACAAACAGCTCCTGATCCCGGTAAACCACATAACTGCCGTTCTCTGCAATAAATATTACTTCCTCCTGTATTGTGGTAAACTGATTGCGGATATTATAGAACTGGCGGCCACTGGCTGCAGCGAACAATATGCCCTGTGCATGCAACAGCCCGAACACAGGTAGAAAATTTACCGGCAGCTCCTTTGCAGCATTCAGCAAAGTGCCATCCATGTCTGTAGCAATCAGTTTAATGTCTTTGAAATGCATTAGGTACTCCTGAGTTTATTGACGGGGCGAAAGTAAGCCCTAATGATTTATAATTCCTTCTTTGCGTACAACTTTGTATTTCCTTTGCGGTTATTTTACCATGAAGCTGTGCCAAAGGCAGGCAAGGGAGACCTGCATATAAAGGAGTCTGTGTCAGGAGTCTCCTTCTAAGACAGGAAACGAGAACCGAACTTTTCTCACGGGGGGAAATACGCCCAGTTCATACAAATCTTTTTACAATTTATAACTGCAAAATCCCAATTCATGTGGCGCAGGCAGGAGATAACGGCAAAAACAATGTAATTTGTAAATAGTATGAAAGTACTGCCACATTATACCAGCATGGATTACCGGATTATGCCGTTGGTGACAGCGCCGTTCATCATACTGATCAATAGTGCAATTTTCGGCTCGTTGTATTTCACCAACTGGAAGGTATTCCTGCTGGCAACTATTTGTACCGGTATAGCCATAAGTATTGATTTCATCTTCTGCGGTGGTATTGCTGTATACTTCAAAGCCCGCTTTCCCCTGGAAAGGCAGATCGTATTAAGATTGGGATGCATGATCGCAGCATTCTGGCTTACCTCGGCCCTCTTTTTATATGGCTTGTTCCGGGGATATGAGGTCATTCATTTTTTCGGGTACCGGTTTAATGAAACAGGATTTGTCTGGAGCTGCCTGGCATGGTTCATTATGAATGTATTTATCACTTTCTTGATGGAAGGAGTAGCCCGCTATGAAAGATGGCGCGACAGCATGAAAGAAACGGAAGAATTATCCCGTACCTATAACGAGGGAAGGCTTATTGGCTTAAAAAGCCAGGTAAACCCGCATTTTCTTTTTAACAGCCTCAACTCTCTTTCAAGCTTAATTCATGAAGACGATGCCTCCGCTGAAAAATTCCTGAACGAAATGAGCAAAGTATACCGCTATATGCTTCGCAATGAGGAAGACCAACTGGTAACCCTTCAAACAGAATTGAATTTTATTGAGTCATATATTTACCTGCTCAAAGTAAGATACGGGGACGGACTAATAGTAATAGTAGATGTGGATTTGCAGGAAACATTAAAGCGCATACCTCCGCTCACCCTGCAGGTGATCATCGAAAATGCGTTTAGCCAGAACATTATCAGCAAAGAATCTCCATTACGTATTACTGTAAAAACAATGCCGGGCGGCAGGCTCGTCGTTAAAAATAATATTCAGCAGAAAATATTGTCCGAGGAATTTATAGAGGAAGAAGGGCTAGATAACCTGGTGAATAAATACCGCCTGCTCAACCAGCCACAGGTTATCATAAGGGATGCGTCTTCAGAACGGACCATTATTATTCCATTGATCCCCGAAAAAGAGGAGGTAGAAGCGATATGAAGAATCTATGGAAACCGTCCGGGCTACAGTTTTATTCATTCCTTCTGTCAATGCCGATCATTGATATTGTGCTCAATTATATCCTGTTTGATGAAAGAATATTTCATGATATCAGGATATGGATATATTCGTTCCCGCTCATCTTTCTTTTAGGCATGGGTTCATGGAAGGGGCATGTTTTTATTACCAACTGGCTAAAGCACAAATACCCCGAATTAAGGCAGACCCGCATACGTATAATGCTGCTGATCCTGCTGATTGTTCCTTTTATGTCTTTCAGTGTATTATGCATACTCTTCCTGTACTATAAAATGCGGATCCTTGGCTATACTATTGGCAAAAACGATATAATGGAAGGGCTGCTCGTAGGGTTTTGTGTAAACCTGATATTCGAGACCTTATTTGAAGGTGATCATGTACTCCAGAAATATAAAGAAAGTATAGAAGAAAAAAATATGCTGCAGGAACTGGCGCTGCAGCAGGAATTCAACACTCTTAAAAGCCAGGTAAACCCGCATTTCCTGTTTAACTGCTTCAACAGCCTTTCGTCACTCATTACCGAAGACAAGCAAAAAGCTGAAGTATTTTTAAATGAGCTGAGCAAAGTATACCGTTACCTGCTTAAGAATAATGAAGACGGGCTGAGCGCCGTAGAAAGTGAAATAAAGTTTGTAGAATCGTACTATAAACTATTGCAGACCCGCCACGGAGAAGCATTGAAATTGAATATGAGCATTGACAAAAGATATGAGTCTTATCTCCTGCCTTCCATGTCGCTGCAGTTACTGATAGAGAACGTGGTGAAGCACAATGTGCTTTCAAAAAATATTCCACTCACCATTGACATATTTACGACGGAAGGCAGTAAGCTCATCGTTAACAATAATGTACAACCAAGGGTATTGAAGGGGCATAGTCACCGGGTAGGGTTGGATAATATCAGGGCAAAATATAATCTTCTGGGTCAACAGGGTTTCCAGGTGATCTCAAATGAAAAGAATTTCACGGTGGTGTTGCCGCTGATCTGGAATAATGCATCGGAAAATAAAAAAATCATCAATAAAATAAATAAGACAGCTTAATATGAAAATACTTATCGTTGAAGATGAAGATCTCGCAGTAAAAAAATTAAAAAAAGTACTGTCAGAGCTTACCGTACCATCGGAAGTAACAGGTGTAACAGACAGCATTAGCAGCACGGTATTGTGGCTGGAGACCAATCCTTCACCCGACCTGATATTGATGGATATTGAATTATCCGACGGGCAGAGCTTTGCTATTTTTGACCAGACGATCGTAAAGTGCCCGGTAATATTTACGACCTCCTACGATGAATATGCGCTGAAAGCCTTTAAAGTAAACAGCATTGATTATTTGCTGAAGCCGGTACAGAAGGAGGAATTGCAGCTCGCGCTGGACAAATACCTGCAGCTCAATACATCAAAAAGCGCCAATGCTGCTGAAATCCCTTTTAACGATCTTGTGAAAGAATTGCATAAGAAACTTCAGCCAAAAGAATACCGGAAGCGTTTCCTGGTGAAGCAGGCGCAAAAGCTGGTGAGCATACCTACAGAGGATATCGCTTATTTCTACAGTGATGGCAGGCTGAACTTTTTTAAAACCAAAGACAACAAAAAATTTGTAGTAGACTATACCATGGATGAGCTGGAAGATATGCTTGACGGAGAGAAATATTTCCGTATCAGCAGGAGCTTTTACGTATCCATACATAGCATCGCACAGATCAATGATTATTTTGGCAACAGGCTTATATTACATCTTAAACCGGAAATAGATAAGGAAGTAGTGGTTAGCAGGGAAAAGGTAAGCGACTTCAAAAAATGGATGGGGAAATAGATTTTCCCGGATACCTGCTTTTCAACGGTATCACCAGCTTTAATCCCGACCATGTAGCATCTATCGCGCATACTTTAATATCTACCAACCCATTTTTCAAAGCTGTTGCCCTTATGATATCTTCTGTTATATCTGTAGCAACCTTTGATGCTTTTTTGGGCCACGACACCCATATCATCCCATTGGGTTTTATTTCTTTTTTAAATGAGGGATATCTTTTTCTAATGTGGCAGCATTTTTAGTGAAATAATGAATGAGATCCTTTGGCTGACGGATATCGTCAACTATAGTAATGTTTTCCGGGAAATCGGTAAACAGATCAAAATAATACGCCGGTTGCTGAACCAGTCTTACGGTGAGGCCTTCTTTGATCCCCAGTTTCCTGGCAAGCGCTGTGCCTGAATATCCCGCTACCATGGATAGAATGATTAGTAATACAAGTTATGCTTTTAGCGTGTAATACTATCATTTTGATGGAGGTGCCGGGCGCTGTCCAAAATTCGTAAATTGAGCTGTCAGATAAACTATCGTAATAGAAAAGATATCGGAAAGAAGGAGCGATCTTTGACCTGCGGAAGCAGGCGCGGGACTGAAGCAGCGGGAACTATTTTGAAAAGTTGCAGCCGGTTGAAAGCATCACCCGTGTTATGGAAAAGACCAGCTATTATATTATCAATGCGATTACGTTCTACAGGGTGCTCGCGGCGCCTGTGCTGTTCCTTTTTATTTTTACCGGGCAAACAGACCTGTTTAAATGGCTTCTTGGGCTTAGCTTTTTTACCGATGCCATTGATGGCTACCTGGCGCGCAGGTATAAGGTGACCAGTGTTGCCGGGGCGAGACTGGATTCTCTCGGGGATGATCTTACTGTTCTTGCAGGAATCATTGGCCTGTTCGTATTAAGAAATGACTTTATCAGCCGGCAGTACCTATGGGTAGCTGTTCTTCTTGTTCTTTTGGCGGTACAGGTGACCGCCGCTTTCTGGCGTTATGGGAAGATGACGAGCTTTCACACCTGGCTCGCAAAATCAGCCGCCGTCTTACAGGGCATTTTTTTGATCTCTGCCTTTTTTATGCCCGAACCAAGCCTGCTGCTTTTTTACATGGCGGTAGCCGTAACGGCCCTGGAACTGCTGGAAGAGATTGTGCTGGTCTTCCTGCTGCCGGTATGGAAAGTGAATGTAAAAGGGCTTTACTGGGTACTGAAGCAACAGCAGGAAAAGCGATAAAACCGGAATGCTCCAACCATACCCGGGTCGCTCATCATACCTTGTTAAGGCTGTTGCCTGTTCCCTTTTATGGGAGTCGGTTCAGCCAGTTTTTCCAGCGCGGTTGTTGCGATATTATCGATTATATTCATTTTGTATCTATGTTCATTAATAATGAACAGTCAAGTATAATGAACAAAAATGATATTTGTAAAAGCGGGTGCATTCCAAGTTGCCGTTTCAAAACAGGAATACAAATAATGTTCGCTTTCTAAGGTTTACCATGTGCTCCAGGAACATTATTACCTAAGTAACAGGTCTATACCAGACATATCCTGTCTTATTACCTTCTGCCGGGAGAAATAATGTAATAAGGTTGAGTTAACAATTAGCATTTTTTCTAAGGTCATAAGCCCGCCTGCCCGGACAGGCAGGGTTAAAACGTAAAATTTAATGAGTGAACTGATAAAACAGCCTCCTGCGAAAATTTGGAATGCACCCTGTAAAAGCTATTGTCAGCTAAAGATTGTATAATGTAAACATAGTTAGCCATAAATTAAAAAACCCCGGATGACCCCGAGGTTTTTAAGCGGACCGGACGGGACTCGAACCCGCGACCTCTGCCGTGACAGGGCAGCATTCTAACCAACTGAACTACCGATCCTTTCAATCGGGGTATCGCTACCCTCATTTTTTCAGGACGGCAAAGATAGGTATTTTGAGCTCACTCCAAAAAGTTTTTTGCCCAACCGGCATAAAATTGATTATGAAATCCTTTCTCCTTTCTTATTGCTAAGAATCCTATCGGTTTATTCTGTTTATATTTAATGCTCAATCACAAATTTTCAACGATGCAAAGAAAAACGTTTATCAAAAACACGCTGGTGGGTGCGGCGGCATTTGCCATTGTGCCCCGCCATGTTATCGGTGGCAAAGGCTATATCGCCCCTAACGACCGTATCAACCTGGGCTTTATCGGCAACGGTAAGCAGGCGAGGGGACTGCTTGGCAATATGTCTAAGCTGCCTGAAACCATGGTGCTTGCCGCCAGTGATGTTGACAGGAAAAAGCTGGACTATTTTATTGCCCAGGCCAAGCAGCAAAATGCAAAAAAAGCGGCTGCCGATGTAACGGGTTATGGTCATTACCGGGAACTGCTCGATCGCAAGGATATTGACGCAGTAGTGGTTGCCACTCCCGACCACTGGCATGCGCAGATAACTATAGATGCCGCCAAAGCGGGCAAGGATATTTATTGCGAAAAACCACTGGCGCTTACTATTGCCGAAGGAAGAGCAATGGTAAATGCCGTCAGGAAATATAAGCGTGTGCTGCAAACCGGGAGCATGCAGCGGTCTTCCTACAATTTCCGGCAGGCCACCGAACTGGTACTGAATGGTTATATCGGGCAGGTAAAGGAGATCAATGTATCTGTAGGCGAGCCAGTCAAGCAATGTGATCTCCCGTCATTGCCGGTGCCGGAATACCTCGACTGGAATATGTGGATCGGGCCGTCTTTGTACCGGGGGTACAATCCAACATTGTCGCCTCCCATTGAAGACCAGTCATGGGCCTGGTGGCGCGGCTACCGGGGTTTTGGCGGCGGATATATCACCGACTGGGGAGCGCATATGTTTGATATCGTACAATGGGCGCTCGGTATGGACGATTCCGGACCAGTTGGCTTTATTCCTCCGCCAACGCCGGGGGCACAAAACGGGCTCTCTTTTAAATATGCCAACGGCGTGATTGTAAACCATAAGCAATGGGGCGAAGGCAATGCGATACAGTTCATAGGCTCGGAAGGAACGATAGAAGTATCGCGCTCATTTATCCGCTCCACACCCGGCAATATTGCTGCGGAGAAAATCAAACCAACAGGTAAAAGGGTTTACTTCAGCGACAATCATCACCAGGACTGGATCAATGCTATAAGGAAAAGAACCAAACCTATCGCCGACGTAGAGATCGGGCACAGGACAGCTACCATCTGCAATGCAGTGAACATAGCTTACGAGCTACAGCGCCCCCTGAAATGGGATCCGAAAAAAGAGAAGTTTGATGACCAATACGCCAATATGATGATCTCAAGACCGTTCCGCGGCCCCTGGGATTTCAATGACTTTTAATAGGTGTACTCTCTTTGCATAAAACCACTAAGCAGCACTAAAGTTTCCAATTATCTTTGTGCCATTGTGCCTTAGTGGTTTTATTTTTTATTTCGCAGCGGTTTTTGTTTTGCAGGTATTCGCTCCGAATATTGAATACAACGGACATATGCCGGTAAATGCAGTAACAAAAGGTATCAGGGCGAGCATTCCCCACCATGATTTGAAATATAGCCCGGCAATTGCTATAATTACCCCGATGATTATTCTTGCTCCTTTATCTGTGTCGCCTACATTCTTTTTCATGACTGATTGATTTATGTTAAATGGAACAGGTATTTCTTTAAACATTAAAATGTGTAGATTGCTGGTTGCTCTCGAACCTTCCTGTTTTTTCTGTGGGAAGAATGCGGAATACGATCCCTCCGATGGTGCCTAAGTCTTCCGACGGAAAAGGCCAGTGCGGGAACAGATGTGTGGTTTCACTGCTTAAGATGGGCAACGCTCTTCCTGTCAATATCTTTAATGCCTCATTACGTGCCTGCTCATCTTTCAGCTCTTCAAAACTGCCCCATACTATTACGCTCTGCCAGTTGGCCATACTATGCATCTTGTCTACCTGGAAGCAGACATCGGGGTTACTGCGCATAATATTTATTTTCATGCCTTCCTCTGTATGGCAGTAGATATACCTGCCATCGTACGCATAGCTTATGGGAAGCACATATATCTTACCATCGGCATGACAACCCAGGCGTCCTATTACCTGGCTGCCAAGCAATTTTTCTATTTCATTATCATTAAGTTTACCCAACATAAAAAAAACTTTAAAGCCCTGAAAGTATATTGCAAATATATCCGGCAAAAGGAAGGAACTCAATGATATTGCTTAACAGCCGTTCTGATAATAATCATTCCCATCACCCGAAAATTTTTTGAATAACAGCGCCTTCCAAAAACATGATTAAAATCATATTGTGTGGTAATTATGCTCAAAGATTCCGGTATTGCTGCTGTCTAATTTGAGGGCCGGATTACTATAGTCAGAAGTGAAAGGTGAACGGATAAAAGTGAATGCTTGTCAGGTGTGAGGTATCGGCGATGAGCTATCAGGCTTCACGTTTCACGTTTGTCATCTCACGTATGATAAAAGGTGCCGGACAACATGTTTCGTTCATTCAACAATACCATTCAACAAAATGGAATCGGTCGGTCAGGATATAAAAACAAGTGATAATGTTTCTGACATTGTAAAGCGGGACTACCGTGCTGCAGATGTATTCAGGAAATACGGAATAGATTATTGCTGTGGCGGAAAATGGCCGCTTGGGGTAATTTGTGAAAGCGGTGATCTTGATGCAGGAAGTATTATTGAGGCATTGCGTCTTGCCCAATATGAAATGCATTTTTCACACCTGATCAACTATGAGGATTGGGATGTGGACTTTTTAATAGACTTTATTGAGCATGTACACCACCCTTATTTCGTTGTTGCATTACCCGACATTACCGCGCTGACGGAGGGATTCCTGAGCAAACATGCATCGAAATATCCCGGACTTACCGGCCTGAGTCAAAATCTTACCGATCTGTCGGGAACCATTCTGCATGGGATTCACAGGAAACAGGAAATATTATTCCCTTACATAAAACAAATTACCCATGCCCATACCGGCAAAGAGCCTTATGCCCGCCTGCTTGCCCGCACCCTGAAAAAGCCGCTTGAGGAGCTGATGCGCACTGAGACACAGCAGGTGAATGAACTGTTATTGCAGTTTCGTGTTAAAACCGGTAGCTATACTCCGCCTGAAAATGCCTGTATTTCACACAGGGTCACTTTTGCCAAGCTTAGAGAGCTTGATATCAATCTTCAGCATTACAGACACCTCGAATATGATATACTTTTTCCCAGGGCGCTCGCTATGGAACGCGATCTGGCGGTCCGGGAATAAAAATTTTTTGCATGTAGGGAAAGTATTTCATCAATCAATAGTAATTTTCCCTGATGATCAGATTCAACAGCAGGCAGGCCACTATATATGCTTTCGTAATATTTGCAGTGACGATCGTGCTGGGATATTATTTCCCCGGTAAAACCATTATCAGCAGCGGGATGCTTGTGGCTATTTTTCTTACCATTTTTATACGGCATCGCCTGTCTACAATTATTGCCGGGATATTAAGCATTGCCATTGCTGCAATATACCCTCTTATACATCAGTATCAGACCGGTGTAATTACAGGGGCAACGGAAAGCCTTTTTATTATTCTGCTGATCTTTGCTTCCACATTGCTTTCATGGTATATCAAATCATTGCTGGTACATCTGCAGTTCGACCGCACGCACATGACCTCTCTGTTTGAGAATGCCACGGAAGGTATTTTGCTTACTGAAACATCGGGCAATATCATACTTGCAAATCCTTCTGCAGAATACATATTCGGATATGATAAAGATGAGCTGATCGGTAAATCGGTAGAGCTGCTGATCCCCGCCAAGTTTCATACGCATCACGGGCAATTGCGAAAGGGCTTTTATAAAGTTCCCGCTAATCGTGCAATGGGGTCGGGGCGGGATCTTTTTGCTATCCGGAAAGATGGTTCGGAATTCCCTGTAGAAGTCAGCCTTAGTCATTATACACGGAACAACGAGCTGTTCGTTATCGCCTTTGTGGTAGATATCACCGAAAGAAAGGAAACGGAGCGGAACATCCGGCAAAAGCAAACTGAGCTGGAAAAAATCACGGCCGAAATGCAATTGCTGAATACCCAGCTCGAAGCAAAAGTTGAAGAGCGTACTGTTATATTAAAAGAGGCCCTGGAAAAGCTTGAGGAGTCCCAGAAAGACTTAAATGAATTACTGGCAAAGGAGCGGCAGCTGAATGAGCTGAAGAGCCGTTTTGTTTCTATGGCCTCACACGAATTCAGAACTCCCTTAACTACTATTCTCTCTTCTGCAACCCTGGCTTCCAAATACACAGATACTTCAGACCAGGACAAACGGAAAAAGCATATTGATAAGATAAAAGATGCTGTAAGACACATGAATGAGCTGCTGGAAGATTTTCTGTCGCTGGGCAAGCTGGAGGAGAATAAAGTTACTATCAGCATCACTTCTTTCAATGTAAATGAATTTATTGAAGAAGTGACAGAAGAAATGAAAGCCCAGGCAAAGCCGGGCCAGAAGATCAGGATACGCTCGGAAGGCGATGCCATGTTCGCTACCGACAAGCGGCTATTAAAAAACACAATGATCAACCTGCTCTCGAATGCCATTAAATTTTCTGAGGAGGACGCATGTATTGATGTGATTGTAAGTAACACTGCAAAGAAGCTCAGTATATCGGTAACGGATACCGGGATTGGTATACCCGGTGAAGATCTTCCTCACCTTTTTGATAATTTTTACAGGGCAAAAAATGCCGGTAACATACAGGGTACCGGTTTGGGATTGCCTATTCTTAAACGGTATCTCAACCTTCTGAACGGTACAATAGAAGTACACAGCGAACTGGAAAAGGGATCAACATTTACTATAGTGCTGCCTCCTGCAGAATGATCAGGGATGGCAGGCTGCCGGAGCTCCCGGGTCATGCTGAAGCACCGGGCTTATAAAGGGAATGCCGAGATTAAGCCCGCGCAGGATCAGGATAAGCGCCATTACTGTTATTCCATACGGTATGATCCGGCGTAGTGTTTGCCGTACAGGAAGTGTAAGCCTGGCGCCAAGTAAACCGAAAGCCATCATTGCCGGTAATGTGCCGGCGCCGAACATTGCCATAAACAGCGTGCTGTGCAGAACCGATCCTGTAGTCAAGGCGCCTGCAATAGCTACGTATACCATCCCGCAGGGTAACAAACCGTTTGCCATTCCAAGCAGCATAAAGGAAGGTGCGGAAGCGGAAGATCTCAAAAGGGAACCGATAAGCCGTTGAATATTTTTATAGAAATTATTTAAAAATGACGGTTGGATATTCCGGTGATATATATAATAAAGCATTATCATCACCAGCATAAAAATACCAAGCCCGATAGAAAGCCCCTGCTGTAATCCGGCAATATAAAGATGCCTGCCTGCATAGCCGAAAACCAGCCCGATCGCTGTATATGTTATGATGCGGCCTATCTGGTATAGCAGCAATGCAACGAATCTTTGAGAAGCAGAGAGATGATGTACGGGCAGGGATAAAGCCAGCGGCCCGCACATGCCTACGCAATGAAGGCTGCTGAACAAACCAATGATCAATCCGCCGGTAAGCGCTGCCCACATAATTATAAGCTGAGTTTTTCCTCTTTATAATAGCCGGCATTGTTGCTGAACCATTCCAGCTTAACCGTATAGTTGCCCGGCGCAAATGATGCGGCATCGAAAGACTGTACGCCATTGCTGTCGGGAGAGAACGACAATTTCCGGTCTTTCTTTGAATCGTATGCACAATAAAACCAGAGCGAACCGCTGACCTTTTCTCCTTTCATTTCATCCGGTAGTTGCACCACAATTTTGTTGCCGTTCCTTTCAATCCTTACAGCAGTTTTCAACCGGCTGGCACGGTTTGCTCCATCTATTACTTCCTGGTATTTCAATTCGTTTTTATAGTAATCCTTGTCAACAAGCTGAAAATCCGTAAGCACGCTTTTGTATACCAGGTATGCCATCATTCCCACGAAGCAAAGTATAACGATCAGTAATTTATGTCCCCAGTTCATAGCTGTATTTTTAAAAATAACAATGTGTTTTTCCGGCTATGCTAATTCCGGCTTGCAGGTCCCATGAAGGTGGTTTTAAGGGTGGTGATCTTTTTATCCCCTTCAAAAACACTAACGGAAAGCCTTGTCTTTCTTTCTTTAATGATATTCCTTGGCAATACGATAAAAAATGACCCCGTTCCCTGTCCTTCTCTGTTGATGCTGATATTATGGCCTTCGGCTTCAATGATCCGCCCCGGCATATCATCCAGCTTTAAAGAGATGGAAAGATCCTTTACTGTTTTGTTGATCATCTTAATATTGTACAGGTTGGATACGCTGTCTGTACCCCGCTCCTGGTACAGCATTCCGCCGGCGCGTATAATGGTACCGTCCACATCCTTCCTTGAAACGAGCAAAGCAGTAAGTACGCCTGAGAGTACGATAAGCAGTATAGTATAAAACTTCATCCTGCCGGTATACTGCAGTTTCTTTCCTTCGGCAATGCCGTTTTCCGAGGCATATCTTATCAGCCCCCTTGGTTTCTCGGTAGCATCCATCATTTTATTGCAGGCATCAATACACGAAGTACAGCCTACGCATTCCATCTGGGTACCGTTACGTATATCTATACCTGTAGGGCAAACTTTTACACACTGAAAGCAGTCAATACAATCGCCGGTCTCCACTATAGCGGTTTTTTGCTTTTTGAATTTGCCGCGCGGTTCCCCGCGTTTATAATCGTATGCAACGATCATGGAGTTCCTGTCGAGCAGGACCCCCTGCAATCTTCCGTAAGGGCATACTACAGTGCAGGCCTGCTCCCGGAAATAAGCATATACGCCATAAAAAGTTGCCGCGAAAAGTATGATACTTATAAGCCCTCCTATATGCTGTGAGGCGGGCTCTGTTATGATGGCCAGCAGGGCTTTCATACCAATGATATAGGACAGGAAAAAATTTGAAATGATAAAAGCCAGCGCAAAAAATATAAAATGCTTAAGGGTTTTCTTCCATATCTTTTTGCTGTTCCAAGGAGCTTTGTTCAGCATCTTCTGAGCGGGGGCATCTCCTTCAATCGCAAACTCTATTTTTCGGAAAAGCATTTCCATAAAAATGGTCTGCGGGCAAACCCATCCGCAAAACAGGCGGCCGAAAGCAGCGGTAAACAAAATGATAAATACAATACCGGTAACCATGAAAAGCCCGAAGATGAAAAAGTCCTGCGGCCAGAATACATTCCCGAATAAAATAAACTTTGCCTCGGGAATATTGAACAGGAACAATGGTCTGCCTTTATATTGAATAAAAGGCAGTGTAAAGAACAGCGCAAAAAAGAACCAGCTCACCCATGTGCGTATATTGAACAGTTTTCCACGTGTTTTATGAGCATAAACCCATTTACGCTTTCCCTTAGCGTCTACTGTAGCTATCCTGTCGCGGAATGATTCTTCGCCCGCTGTTGAGTTTTTATGTACTGTTTCCATGCTTACTTACCGTTTCTTGGCCACTGATCACTTACCTGTCGCGCTGTCTGCAGCAGGTGTTGCTGTTGCTGCACCTTCTGTATAAATATCTCCCTGTGGTGGTTTTGCTCCCGGCGGATTGGTGCCATGCAATGATTTGACATAACTGGCCACCTGTGCGATTTGTTTGTTGGAGTAGGTTGACTGCCATTGGGGCATAGCATTGATGCCATAACGAATGGTTTTAAATATGCTTTTTATGTCCCCGCCATGCATCCAGTAGTCATCTGTAAGATTTGGTCCTACCATTCCTCCTCCGTCTTCTTTATGACAGGCTGCACAGGAAGATGTAAATATTTTTTTACCTTCTGCAATATCCTGTGCATCCGTCAGTACCGCAACGCTGTTTTCATCTATGGATTCGCCTTTCTTCCCGAGATAGGCCTTTACCTGCGCATCAGCATTCTTTATGGAGATCTCCAGCTCTTCTTTGCTGAGCGGGGCGCTGTAAGCCACGTGATAACGCCACAGATACACCACACCAAAAATGATGGTTACATAAAACCCATACAGCCACCATGGGGGAAGCCTGTTGTCCAGCTCGCGTATGCCATCATATTCATGCTCAAGTTCCACAGAAGATTCCTGCTCGATGGGTTTGAACTTATTAAGCTTTGCCCACCATTCCTGGAAAGTTTTCTCTTTTTTTGCAGGAGTGACTTCATATACTCTTTCAACATCTTTCTTAAGCAGGAATTTGATATTGATGAGCAGGACGAGAATGACCAGCATTTCTACAAAAATGATGGTCAGCATTGAATAGAAGGCAAACGGAGACAGTCCCCCGATGCTGGTAACGGAAGAACTCTTTGCTTCATCCTGTGCCATGACGCCGGTGGAAAGCAGCAGGAAAACGGGAAGCAATACGGTAGCAACGGCTGTTTTACTTTTTCCTTCCTCAGCTTTTTCCTTTTTCAGCCTGATACCTGCTATTTCTACCAGCAGGTTGCCAAGCATGGCAATAATGATGAGCAGGATGATCATCAGTGTTACGAGGGTCAATGCCAGTGAATTAGACAGGGAGGATGGTACCGGCGGCCCACCGGCAAATGCCGGTAGGCCGGATATGGTTGCAATTACGAATACCATAACGGCAACCCCGGTAGCGCGGCGGGTCAGGGATTTGTATATTTCTTTCAGTAACATGGCAGAGTAGTTTTATGATTCTTGTTCATCCAATGGGATGTTGCTGATCGTGTCAAGTTTGTTTTTATCCGTTTTAAATACCCATGTGAGCATAGCAAGAAAAAACAGGAAGAATATGCCGAAGGAGATCAGTGCGTAGATATCAACGCCGCTGATCTTTTCGAGATAGTGAATGAATTTCATATACGTAGTTTCTAATAGTTATTTTGATGCTGTTTGCGTATTGTTCTGCTCCAGCTTTATGTCTTTGCCGATACGCTGCAGGTAAGCGATCAGGGCAATGATCTCCTTGTCCGGCGGCGTCTCAATTTTGTCTTTCTTTAAGCTTGCTGTAATAGACGCTGCCTGTGCAGACAATTCGGTATTGGCAATTTTGTCAAACCCTTCAGGGTAAGGAACGCCAAGCTTTTGCATCGCCCTTATTTTTGCTGCTGTGGTAGTGGTATCCAGGGCATTATCGAGCAGCCATGGATAAGAAGGCATAACAGATCCCGGCGACATAGAGGTCGGATCGTCCATGTGATTGTAGTGCCAGCTATCAGGATATTTTCCTCCTACACGTGCAAGATCAGGTCCTGTACGTTTGCTGCCCCACTGGAAGGGATGATCGTATACAAACTCACCGGCTTTGGAGTATTCCCCGTAGCGGGCAACCTCATCTCTGAAAGGACGAACCATCTGCGAGTGGCAGGTATAACATCCTTCTCTTACATAAATATCCCTTCCCTGCAACTCGAGCGGCGTATAGGGCTTTACGCTGGCAATGGTAGGCACATTGGATTTTACAAGAAATGTCGGTACCATTTCCAGTATACCGCCGATCCCTACAACAATTAGGCTGAGCACCAGCATTGTTACAGGCTTGCGCTCAATTTTCCTGTGCCAGCTTTCTTTGTGTGCCAGCGCTTCTCTTGCAATGGGCGCCGCTTCTGCCGCCTCGTTCGCTACAAACTGCCCCTTTGCTATTGTTTTGACCAGGTTGTATACCATCAGAAGTGCGCCGATAAGGTATATTCCTCCGCCGATGCTCCTGGTAACATACATCGGGATAATATTGGTTACCGTTTCAAGGAACTGGAATTTCAGTTGCCCTTCCGGGGTAAAGGTCTTCCACATAATGCTCTGGGTAAATCCTGCCCAGTATAACGGTACCGCATAGAGTATGATGCCGATAGTGCCCAGCCAGAAATGGTTTGTGGCTAATTTCTTAGAGTACAGTGGTGTATTCCACATTTTCGGAACGAGATAGTACAACATAGCGAAGGCCATGAATCCGTTCCAGCCCAGCCCTCCTACATGCACGTGGGCAATGATCCAGTCGCTGAAATGGGCGATGGCATTCACATTCTTCAGGCTCAGCAACGGCCCTTCCAGTGTTGCCATACCATAACAGGTAATGGCAACTACCATGAATTTCAATACAGGATCTTCACGTACCTTATCCCAGGCGCCGCGCAGGGTAAACAGCCCGTTGAGCATACCGCCCCATGACGGGAATATGAGCATTAGTGAGAACACTGTTCCGAGCGACTGCGCCCAGTCGGGAAGTGCAGTATACAGGAGGTGGTGAGGACCGGCCCATATATAGATAAATATCAGCGACCAGAAGTGGATAATGGAAAGCCTGTAGGAGTATACAGGGCGGTTAGCTGCCTTGGGCAGGAAATAATACATAAGCCCGAGTATGGGTGTTGTAAGGAAAAATGCCACTGCATTATGCCCATACCACCATTGCACCAGCGCATCCTGCACCCCTGCATACCAGCTATAGCTTTTGAAAAAAGTAACAGGGATCTCAAATGAATTTACAATATGCAGCATAGCTACAGTAACCCATGTGGCTATATAAAACCATATGGCTACATATAAATGCTTTTCCCTGCGTTTGATGATAGTGCCAAACATGTTGATGCCGAATACAACCCATACCAGCGTAATGGCAATATCTATCGGCCATTCCAGCTCCGCATATTCTTTACCTGTGGTAAAGCCAAGGAGGAGTGTTATAGCGGCAGATGCTATAATGAGCTGCCATCCCCAGAAATGGATCCAGCTAAGCCTGTCGCTGAACATCCTGGCCTTGCACAGCCTTTGAAGCGAATAATAAACACCCGTAAAAATACAGTTGCCTACAAAGGCAAAGATGATCGCATTGGTATGTAATGGTCTGATGCGCCCGAAGGTAGTGGGGGCGAAATGAAGACTGGCGGCAGGGGCATATATCTGGATAGCTGCCCATAGCCCTGCAAGCATGCCTACAATGCCAAAAATAACCGTAGCATAGCCAAATGCTTTTACAATTTTGTTGTCGTAATAAAATTTCTCTACTTGCATAAACCGGTAGTGTTGTCTTGATTTTATGATTGGGTTGATGATTGCGTGTCGTTATCGAACAAAATGCGGGATGGAGGGGAAAAATCGTCTTCAAACTGCCCGGACTTCACGCTCCATAAAAAAGCTGCCAGGAAAAGCCCGGCCACCGAGATGCTTGCCAAAAGAAGGATGACAATAACAGCCATAGTGAAAAATTGATTTGTAAAAATATTTTGCACGCTGCCCCCGGATCATAAGCTGCATCACCGGAGAACATGATTTTTGTCAAGCGGGAACGTGAAAGGTGAGGCGTGAAAGGTGAAACCTGTAACCTGGAGACTTTTCACCTCTCACCTCTCTCATCATTCACCACTCAAGCCTCATCAGCCGCGCTCCTATATTGCTGGCGCCGAAGCTGAGCAGCACTATGCTAAGAGAGCTGGACGGCATAAGTATGGCAGCTATAAGAGGGGAAAGATCTGCCTGGACGGCAAAATACAGTCCGATAACATTATATAATACAGAAAGCGCAAAGCTTGCCAGCACAATCTTCCTGTTCATTTTGCTTAGCCGGATAAATTTATCCAGAAGAGGCAATTGCTTTGCAGCTATAATGCCATCACTGGCAGGGGTGAAGTTGTTGGACTGTTCGCTTACGGCTATGCCTGCATCACTCTGTTTCAATGCACCTGCATCATTCAGCCCGTCGCCGATCATCATTACTTTTTCACCCTTTTGCTGCAGGCTCTGTATATAATGCAGCTTGTCTTCGGGCTTCTGGTGGAAAAGCAGCGTGGTCTTGTCGCCGGTAAGCCGGCGCAGCCGCTGCATTTCTGCATTATTATCTCCTGATATTACGGAAAGCCTGTAGCTTTTCCCGAGCGTTTGCAATAGCTCGGGTACACTTTTGCGGTAATGATTGCTGAACAGGAATTTCCCTGTATCCTGGTTTTCAAAGCGGATATGAACGGTGGTAGCGGCAATCTTTTTTTGCGTTCCTTCCTGTGCCGCTCCTATCCACAGCCAATGATCATTCACAAACCCTTCAATGCCTTTGCCCGGGTATTCCTTAAAGCCCTGGACGGCAGGTTTTTCACTGACAGGAAAATGTGCTGCCAGTGCTTTGCTGAGCGGATGGTTGGAGCAGGAAGCCAATGCCACGACCGCTGAGATCTGCGTATCAGTCAGCTCCTGTCCTTCATAACCAATTTCCTGTTCGCCTGCAGAAGTGAGTGTGCCGGTTTTATCAAAAACAATATGGTCAACATGAGCAATATCTTCAAGCACAGACGCTTTCCGCAGGTAGAACCGGTTGCGGCCGAGTATATTTAAGATATGACCATTGGTAAAGCTGTTGGACAATAATAATGCACAGGGGCAGGCGATAATGAAGACCGCTGTCACGGCAGTCCATATGCGGGAAGGGTCATGAAATGCCCAATAGGCAGCTGCAAGCCCTGCAATAAGTATTACAATACCGGTGAAGTATTTGCTGACCCGGTGCACAAAAGAAACACTCTTTTGCTTATGAGGCTGATCCTCTTTATTCCAAAGGCTGGTGAGATAGCTCTGGTTCACTTCTTTAATGACCATTACTTCTATATTGCCTTCCGTTTGCTTGCCGCCGGCGTATACCATTTCCCCTATCTCTTTGGGCACCGGCAGGGATTCCCCTGTTACGAAGCTATAATCGATCAATGCCTTTCCCTTAATGATCAGCCCGTCGGCGGGGATCAGCTCGCCATGATGAATGAGCATGGTGTCATTTACTTTTATCTCCGGCAACAGCGTGGGTATTTCTTTTTTATCTTTCCAAACAGATACCGCCACCGGAAAATAAGAGCTGTAATCCCTGTCGAAGGAGAGCTGCCGATACGTTTTGTCCTGTACCACCCTGCCGGCGAGCATAAAAAAAACAATACCGGTCATCGAGTCGAAATAACCCCCTCCCGCGCCTGAAAAAACTTCCCAAACACTACGGATGAAAGTAATGATGATGGCCAGGGCAATAGGGATATCTATATTGAGGAACTTATGTTTAATGCCTTTCCAGGAAGACTCATAAAACGGCAGGGCAGCATAAAAGAAAACAGGCAGCGACAACAGGAGGTTTGCTATCCTGAATATCCCCCGTATACCTTCCTCACTGGCGTCAATGCCAAGGTAGTCGGGAAAGCTCATCAGCATGATATTACTAAAGCAGAATCCCGCTATTCCCAGCCTGACGATCTGTGTCCTGTCCATAGCCGGGCGTGTTTCCTTTAAATCATTCAGGCTGATATAAGGCTCATAACCCACTGCCGTGAGCAGCTCTGCCACATCTCTCAGCGATGCTTTTGTGTTTTCAAAAACAATGTCAGCTTCTTTGCGGGTAAAATTTACTTTAGCCGACACGACCCCGGCATGCAGCTTATGCAGGTTCTCCAGCAGGTAAAGGCAGGAGCTGCAATGCATTTGCGGCAGGTAAAAAGTGATATGGGTTTGATTTTCGTCTTTGAAAGAGATGAGCTTTGCTGCGATTTTTCCATCGTCAAGAAAAGCAAATTTATCACGCCTAGCCAGGTCTTTCTGGGTAATGCCGGGCCTGTCGTTGAGGTTGTAATACCGGCAGAGACCATTATCATTGATGATCTCATATACCATCCGGCACCCTTCGCAGCAGAATATTTTATCCACAAGGGTAATATTCCCGTTATGACAGGGCTCGCCGCAATGGGTACATTGAACAGCTTGCTTTACAGTAGATGACATATAAGCCGCAAAATAGCACCACCCGGAAGCCTGCCTTATGATGTTCCTCAATTCTGCCGCTGATTATTGTCAAAACTGAATGAGTATATTTGCCGATACCTAAAGTAAAAATTATGTCTCAGCACACTATTTTGATTATTGACGACAATGATGATCTCAGGGAGAATACCGCGGAATTGCTGGCGCTTGCCGGTTATAGAACGCTTGTTGCAGAAGACGGCAAAAAGGGTGTCTCCCTTGTTTTGTCGGGCAAGCCCGATCTTGTAGTGTGTGATATCATGATGCCGGGGCTTGATGGTTATGGTGTATTGCACTTAGTAAGGAAAAACCCGGAGACAGAAAATATCCCTTTTATTTTCCTTACGGCCAAAACGGAGCGGAGCGATTTCAGGAAGGGCATGGAAATGGGCGCCGATGACTATATCACCAAGCCGTTTGAAGAGCATGAGCTGATGAATGCGATAGAAAGCCGGCTGAAAAAATACGACGTGCTTCAAAAAAAGTATGCACCGGGTGCAAAAGGTTTCAGCGAATTGGCCAATGACCTGTCCGGCTCAGGGATATTTCCTTTGGATATAAATAAATACAGCAGTGAGACCTATTCCAGGAAACAGGTGCTTTTCACTGAGGGAAGGCGTCCCCGGTTCCTGTATTATTTAAAAAGCGGTAAGGTGAAGGGGTTTAGAGTGCACGAAGACGGTAAGGAGTATATTACCGACCTTTTCAGTAAAGGAGATTTTATGGGGTATATGCCCTTGCTTGAAGGAAGGAACTATGATGAAAATGCATTGGTGCTTGAAGATGCGGAAGTAGTGGAGATACCTGCCGAAGAATTTGTGCAGATGGTATATGACGATATAAGCGTGGCGGCAAAATTCATTAAAGTGATCACTCAAAATGTCAAGGAGAAAGAGACAAGGCTGCTTAATCTTGCCTATGGCTCCCTGCGCAAAAGGGTGGCCAAAGCGCTCGTGGAGATCCATGATAAATTCAAAGACAATGAAAAAAGCCGCGCTATTGAAATCTCCCGGGAAGATATGGCGCATTATATAGGTACTGCCACCGAATCCCTCATCCGTACACTGAGTGATTTTAAGAGCGAAAAATTGATAGAGATCAAAGAAGGAAAAATTACCATCACTGATATGGAAAAGCTCAAAAACCTGGCATATTAGTTCTTAGTCTTTTTAGGTAAACCCATTTGAACCACGGAGGTATGGAGAGCACGGAGTTGCACAGAGGGTTTATTGTTCATTGCTTCCGCTGCGTCTTTGCTTTCTCTGCGCGCTTTGCGTGAAACCCATTTGAACCACGCAGGCACGGGGAGCACGGAGTTGCACAGAGGTTTTATCGTTTGACGTTTATCGTTTATTGTTGCGTCTTTGTTCCGCTGAGCGCCTTGCGTGAAACCCATTTGAACCACGGAGGCACAGGGAGCACGGAGTTGCACAGAGGGTTTATTGTTCATTGCTTCCGTTGCGTCTTTGCTTTCTCTGCGCGCTTTGCGTGAAACCCCTACCTGCAGGCATCATATCATGATCTGCCATATATATTTTGTTCCCCATTTACCCCAGCGTTTAAGGCTCTGCTGTATGGTTTTTTCCATGCCGGAGTAATCTGTGGTCTTTCCTTTTTTAGGCGGAGTAATGCTGGCGTCTTTTACCTGCTCAAGCTCTACTTTAGTAGCATACCAGTTGGTATACATTTTTGGAATGACCACGCCGAGGATCATTCCCGGCAGTCCCTGGAATGATTCCGGTCCGCCGGTGGATACAATTTCGTCTGTATAAAAGGCAACTACAAATACGGAGTCCATAATGACGGTGAAAGCCCTTTTGCATTCAAACCCCGCTATTTTACGTGTATCCTTGGTGATATGCCACTGATATTTGCGCAGGCTGTCCTGTATCAGGAAGGATTCATCAAATACCTGTTTAGCCGCTACTGTTTTTTGATTTCCAAAATCGTTGTATACTATATTAGCTGTAGCTGGTCCTTCACCAAAAGGAGCTGGTTTTTCTTTGCTCTCTCTCCCGGGTGAATACAAGGTCTTCCCTTCGGAAAATACCAGGTCAAAATAAGTATGTTTATACTCTGGTGTCGTTTTTTTGAGCGTTGCCGCCCACCCGTCGTCGCCGAAATCCATTTGCTTATATACATTCACGGTCTTTTCAAATTCAATTTTCCCCTTCAGGATAAACTGGGCGTTTAAAAATTGAGTAATACAGAACAATACCGGCAGGAGGATCAGTTGCTTTTTTTTCATGGCTCTTAGTTTTTCGCTTGCGCATTGTTTTTTGAGAAATTCCAGGTAAAGCTTACCAGCCAGAACCGCCTTAAAGTAGCATAAGTATTCTCGGTGATAAAATTGCTTTGTATATCTCTCCTGAAACCAATGTTCTGGTTGAGGATATCATTGATCGAAAACTTCAGTGAGCAGGTTTCCTTGAACAGGCGCTTACTCAGGGAAGCATTCCAGATGATAGTATTCCGGTTTTGATCAAACACGTTTGTCTTTTGCCTGAAATTAAAATCTGCGTCGCTGGAAAGATCAAATTTATACGGCAGCGCAAAATAAGTATCTATATTGTAGGTGTATACCCAGTATTTCGTTTTTATCGCTTCGTAGATGGAGCTTACCGACGTATTATAAGATACGTTTGTGCGCAGGTTGATGCCCATTTTGTTTTCTTTGGAGAAATAGCCGCCGACACCTGCTGCATAGGTATTGTTGTGCGTAATGTTTTTTTCGAGGTTCACGAAGTTGATCCCTTTGCCGCCATAGGTATTAATATCGGCAAAGAACCTGGTCTTAATAGAAGGCACTTCCATATTATAGCTGATATAAGAAGAGTAATTGTAGGTGCCGCTGCTGTTTACAGACTGGTATACGCGTTTGCCATACTTATCCACCGTGTTGCTGGTAGTGATAGCATTTTCAGTAAGGTTAAAGCTTGCGTTGGCAAAGATCCCTCTTTGCTTAAGCACCTTATAATCGTTGAAATAAACATTGAAGCGATGATTGAATGCCGGTTCAAGATCAGGATTGCCGATAAAAATATTCAGCGGGTCATTATTCTCCTGCACAGGCTGTATCTGCTGGATGGTAGGTTGCTGGGTGCTCCCGTTGTAATTGAAGCTAAGCCTTGTTTGCGGCTTAAAGTTGTAAAAGAAATTGATTTTGGGGAACAGGTTCAGCCTGTTGTAGCGGAAAGATGAATCTTTAAGATTATCTTTTTGTTTATACGTCTGGGATGCCAGGTCGCTGCCTATCGTAAAATTGTATTTCTTCTTGGCTATACGGTAAGCCACTCCGCCTGCATTGGTGGTAACCAGGAAGTCATAATCATTGGTCAGGAGGGTATCAAGCACATCGTATTTGCCATTATTATAATTATAGGTAGTGCGGTCGGCGCTGCTGGTAGTATTGGAAAGACCGTAATTAAAGATGATATAATTATCCTTGCTGACGGGTTCTGTATAGGTCACTTTCCCGTTGAAGGTAAAGAGTTTGCTGTGGTTATACTTCCGCTGGTCAATAGTATCATTCTGGAAAATTTCTCCTGTTTCCCCAAAGTAGCTGTTAAGCGCATCGAGGTATCCCTGCGAATCGTTGTCAGTATATTTTTGCTCTACGGTAGCGGTGATCGTTCTCCCGGTCTTTTTAAACTTTTTCCTGTAAATGATATTGGTATTCATCGAAGCTTCATCATTTGCATTGGATGTTGTCCGGTGGCTTGTATTTACAGGATCCGAGTCTTCATTAAGCGCTTCGGAGTAAAAGATGTTGCTGCTTTTTGTGTGCCCTTTATACCCGCTGAAAACAATCTTCAGCGACGAAGAGGAATCAAGCTGTATCTCATATTTCCCGCTGAGGGTATTGCGATAGCGCTGTGAGAAATTGGTGTTGCGCTGATTCATATAATACAGCGTATCGGGAAGGATATACTGCGTTTTGGTTTCCCCGTCGCCGGCTACATCAAGCTTTTTGTACATATAGCTGGCGTTGAAATTGTGCTTGTTGTCGTCCCATTTGTTGGAAAAGTGCAGTCCTCCCGTCCATGCCTTGGGCAGCCCGTTGCCGTTGAAGTCAAAAGCATCATTTTGAGCGAAGGAATAAAAGAAGCCGCTGTTCTCATCATACTCAAAATTTTCATCGGTGCCAAGGTATTGCCGGTTGTCCTGCCAGTTGAGCCCTGTTTGCCCGGTATTGGACATGGTGCCGAAAGCAGCGATCTTTCGTTTGCCTTTAAAAAAGTTGACCATGGCTTCGTTGTTGAATTTATCTTTCAACCCGCCACCGGCGCTCACTTTTCCGAAATAGCCGTTCTTTTTATCTTCTTTGAGCTTTAAGTTGATGGTCTTTGTTTTTTCTCCGTCATCTATACCAGTAAAGGCAGCCTGATCGCTTTTTTTGTCAAACACCTGCACCTTGTCCACTGCATCGGCTCTTATATTGCGGGTAGCCACGGTAGGATCATCGCTGAAAAATTCTTCACCGTCTACCAATACCTTTTGCACTTCCTGTCCCTGGGCTATGATCTTGCCGTTCTTATCCACCTGTATGCCGGGCATTGCCTTCAGCAGCTCTTCCGCATTGGCGTTGGCCCTTACCTTGAAGCTGTCTGCCGTATATTCCAGCGTATCCCCTTTCAGCCGCACCGCATTATTCTGGCGTATTACAATTTCTTCGAGCAGTACGCTCTTATTGATAAGATTAATATTTCCCAGCTTAATATCTGTCCCAGGTTTCAGCTCCACATCATCAACGTAATCTGCAAAAGATGGGTAGGAGATAATGATTGTAAACAAGCCTTCCTTTATACCGGTCAGTGAAAAATCACCATTCTTGTCTGCACGGGTGAACTTATATAAAGAAGAATCTGATTTCTGAAGGAGGGAAATCACGGCATATTGCAATTTCTTTTGATTTGCAGTGTCTGTAACGGTCCCGCTGACCGCTGCTGTCTGAGCAAAGGAACAGTGCAGGGCAAAGGTTAAGCTGATGGTCAAAAAGATCAGTTTCGGCATAGTGGTAAAGTCAGTTAATATAAAAAAATGCATTGCTCCGACCACCTGGATCCGGAGGTGAAGAACACTAAAGTACAAGGGTTTTACACTGCACTACAAAAGCAATACACTATCATTGGATTAAAAAAAGGTAAGGATAAACGTGTGTGTTGAAGTTTTGCGAAAAGGCAAATATCTTCAATTATATGAGCATACCAAATTTGCAACGTTAAAGTATACGTTAATATTTCTGCGCATCTTTGCAGATAAAAACAAATTTAAACAGGAGGTTTAAAATAAAATACTTACTAAAATGAATCATGATAAGATCAGCATATTAGGAATATCCGGCAGCCTCCGTCTTAATTCATCTGCAAGCACAGTGCTGCATATTGTGAGCGGTCTGTTCCCGGATCATGTGGATTTTCTTATATACAAGGGGCTTGAGCATATCCCGGCTTTTAACGATAGTGAAGCTGCACCTCCTGTAGTGTCTTCTTTTATTCAATCTATTGAGAAAGCAGACGCTGTATTCTTTTGCATACCCGAGTATGCATTTGGTGTGCCTGGCGCTTTAAAAAATGCGCTGGACTGGACAGTGTCTTCTACTGCATTCTCCAACAAACCCACTGCGCTGATCACTGCGGCATCCTCGGGTGATAAAGCGCATGCCGCACTGTTATTAACGTTAACCGCACTGGGTGCAAATATTCCCGATAGTGCAAGGCTGCTGCTGCCATTCATACGTACCAGGCTTACCGAAAGGGGAGAGATAAAAGATGCCGATACGCTTCTTAAGATCAAAGACCAGTGCAGGTCGCTCCTGGAGATCATCTCAACGGGTAATTCATAGTTAACCGCCATTATATACTTTGAGTATTGGCTCCCGCATTATCGTTGCGGAAGCGCTGCAGTAATAATAAATTATATCTGCAATGGACTCCGGGGTTACCCACTTTGTTGGGTCTGCATCAGGCATTGCAGCCCGGTTCTGAGGAGTGTCAATAGTGCCGGGCACTATCACACTTGTTACCACTTCAGTGCCTTTTGCTTCATCATTCATCAGCTCTGCCAAGCGGAACAGCAATGCCTTGGACAGCCCATACGCCACCATTCCCTTACTGTACCTGGCGTCTGTTCCCGGCCGTGAACCTGTAAGAAAAATACGCCCTTTTTTTTGCTGCAGCATCTGTGTAAATACAGGGCGTGCTATATTGTAAGCCGTTGCAAAGTTCAGTTCGTATTGTTGTAATATATCCGCGCTCTTAGTTTCAGCTATTGATCCCATTGCAAACCCGCCTGCTGTTAAAACAGCTACGTCGATCTGATGGTGCTTTTGTATTACGGCGTCTACAAACTGCTGAGCGCTTTTTTCATCCATGAGATCCACCAGTACCGCCTCATATTTATTATTTGTACTATCCGTGTCATTTTTTTTACCGGAATGAACCGTGCCATTTACCATGTATCCTGCTGCCAGGAACTTATCCACAACCGCCTTACCAAGATTGCCTGAAGCACCGGTTATTATTGCCACCTTATTTGCCATAGTCATTGTATTTGTACCGAATGTAATAAACATTTTATTTATTTTTGCAGCATGAATAATATCAGTGTGCTAACAGATTTTGAAGCATTGACCAATACCAGCAATTTCAGAAAACTGGATACGCCTGAAGGGCTTGATGGGTACAGCATATATTGCGGTGGAAATTTTGTATTTATTTCCAATACCAGCAACCGCACCATTCGCTTTAGCCTGGGAAATCTTAATTCACAAACCATTTCTGCTGATGATATACATGGCTGGATAAAACGTATTCATCAATTGTATCCCAATTTTTAAACATTCTCAATACATAGCCTGCAATGAATATTTGTTGACGATAGAGGGTTGCAGGCTATATTGGACAGCGTCAGTATAAATTAAAGAGATGCGAAAGGCAGGCTGTTTTTCTTGCTCAATACTGTTTACCTTTTTTCTTAATATCGTTTACAGCCAGCCTAATTACCATAGCCAGGACCGCTGCAGGGAAGAAGATATCCCGCGTTATACTGCATACAAGATCAGCAGATCTCTGCACATTGACGGCAGGCTGGATGAACCCGCCTGGAAAAATGCGCCTAAATCGGCCAGGTTTGCCGACCTCATCTCCGGAGCTGCCACTCCTCTTGATACGCGGGCTGCCGTATTGTGGGACGATCAGTATCTCTATATAGGGTACTGGCTTGAAGAGCCCGACATAACGGCTACGCATACCCAAAGAGACGCCCTGATATACCAGGACAATGACGCGGAACTTTTTATTGCCGGCGCTGATGGTTATTATGAATTTGAGATCAATGCTTTTGGCACTATTTACGAAGTATTGTTTTTCTGGCTTGATGCGTATGAGAAAAAGAGGTACTATAATATGCCGGGATTTAACAAAGACGCGCCCGGCGCTAAAATATTCAACGGCGTAGGTTACCGTCATCCGCGCGGCAAAAGGATCGGGTTCTGGAAATGGGATATGCCAGGGTTGAAGTCTGCGGTCCACCTTAATGGCACCATCAATAATGACAGGGATAAAGATAAAGGCTGGACAGTGGAAATAGCCATTCCCTGGTCATCATTAAAGATCCTTGCCGATGGGGACGGAAGAGCGCTCCCTCCGCTGCACAACGATGTATGGCGCATGGATTTTTCCCGCTTCAATCAAAAGAAATACAGTATATCCGATTCCGGAGGCTGGGCCTGGAGTCCTCATGGTGTGTGGGACTCGCATATACCGGAATGCTTTACGTATATCACTTTTTCGGAGAATGCATATAAGTAGAGTTATGTTAAACGTGAGAAGGGAGATGATAAAGGTGAATAGGCAATGGCCAATAGTGAATAGTTTACTGCTCACTTTTGGCGGTTTCATTTCTCACGTTTATCATTTCACATTTGCGGTTTCACTATTCATCGCTTCTCACAAAGCAAGGAGCCAAAATGCATTAATGCACCCTGTCGCTTAAGAATATGATCCCGTAAATAAGCGCAAACGCAAATACTATAAGAATAGCGCCTGAGATACGTGTAATAAGAGAGATGTTGTGCGGCGTAAGCCGCTTGCGAAGGCTGCCGGCAAGCAATACCTTTGCCACATCAGCAAGCATATTGAACAGGATACAGGTGGTGAAGATCACTATACGCTGCTGAAGCGTATGGCTGACTGCAAATGCTGTGGCATTGACCAGCCAGAAAATAATGACGCTTGGATTTAATGTATTGATCAGGAACCCGGACAAGAGTATCTGTGTGTGATCCTTTCTTCCAAGCTTTACCACTATAGCGTCGCCATTGGAGGCGGTTTTTGCCTTCTTAAAAAAGAGATAGTATACACCCATTGCAAGAAGGAACCCGCTGCCTGTATAACCAATGAGCTTTTTATATTCCAGCAATTCTTTTACCAGTTCTGTAAAGGCATTGCTGAGTATCACCAGCAGGATATCACTTATCCACACGCCGGCTACAAAGCTGAAGCCGCCCTCATGCCCGTTATAAATACTTTGCTTTATAATAGTAAATATTACCGGGCCAACCGACAATGCTAATATAAAACCTAACGCCAGTCCTTTTAAGAGGGCCTCAATCATGATATCACCTTTTGGGTATGTTTAAATACATGCGTAAATGTAAGAAACTGTGGTTAACAGATACGGTAAAAAACAGTTAATCGGATTTGGAAAGTATGGAACCTGCTTAAATAAGCTGATATATAGAAGCTGATATCAGAGCGCTACAGACGAAATAAATTGTTGCCAGTCCTCCAGCATCTTGCCTTTCATTACCCTGGGAAATTTATGCTGTCCTCCAAGCTTGCCTTTCATTTCCATAAACTCAAGAAAAGTTCTTTCCGGCAAAACCGTGAGAAATACTTCTTTCAGGGCGCTTCTCCTCTCTACTGCATAGTCGTCGTTCAGCGCCTTAATATGGTTGTCAATAGATAACCGGAGCTGCTCCGGGTTTACGATATCGTCGCAGGCAATATACCAGTGATGTGCAAAAAAGGAATCCAGCGGTATGCCGGCCACTGTAAATTCAGGGATGGATATATTCATATCCTGGCTGGCTAACTGGATAGCTCTGTTCATATTGTCCACACTGAGATGCTCCCCTACCAGGCTTAAAAAATGTCTGGTGCGGCCGGTGATGACAATTTCCGACCTTTCCTTGCTGGTAAACCTGACGGTATCGCCTATAAGATATCTCCATGCCCCCGCGGAAGTGCTCAGGAGTATGGCGTAATCTTTCCCTTCTTCTACTTCATCTACCAGTAATACCTGTGGATTTTCTTTTATATTGCCGGATTGGTCAAAATTGTCATTGTTGAAAGGCACGAATTCAAGAAAGATATGTTCGTTGGTATTCAACTTCATTCCCCGTATCCCCTGTCTGTCCTGGTAAGCGATAAAGCCTTCTGAGGCAAGATACGTTTCAATATAGGTAAGCGGCTTGCCCAGCAGCTTCTCAAATCCTTTTTTATAAGGTTCAAAAGCAACACCCCCATGTACATAAAAAGCCAGGTTGGGCCACATTTCATGAATATTCTTCAGCTTGTAGCGTTCGATGATCAGCTCCATTACCATTTGTATCCACGCCGGCACCCCCACTACAAAGCCAATATCCCAGTGCGGCGCCTGTTCCACCACTTCATCCAGCTTGGTATGCCAGTCTTTGGTTCTTGCGATCTTTTTGCCCGGTTTGTAAAAAGGAGTAAACCAAAAAGGTACTTTCCTGGCGGTAATGCCGCTCAGGTCGCCGGCATAATACCCCGGGCCTTTCTGAAGGTCGGTGCTCCCACCCAGCATCAGCCACCCCTTACTTATTGATTTTACTGGTATGTTCTCATAATTGCGGAGGGTAAGCATTTGCTTTACCATCACGATCCTGTTGCCTTTCATCAGGTCGTTGGTAACAGGGATATATTTGCTCGCAGACCCTGATGTACCGGAGCTGAGCGCAAAATATTTGATCTTCCCCGGCCAGCATACGTCGGGAATGCCTTCAAGTGTGCGGTGCCACCATTCATCATAAATTTTATCGTAATCGAAGATCGGTACCCTTTGCTGGAAAATTTTAGTAGGGTCTTTATGCAGCAGTATCTCATCAAAATGATACGTCTGACCAAATTCAGTATAACGTGATTTTTTCAACAATCGCTTTAATACACGTCGCTGCTGACGCCCGGGGGAGCCAACGGGCAGCTTTAGTGTTTTGGCAATTGTCTGCGGAATGCGTATTTCGATAAGGCCCATTAATAGCTGGCTTAGTGAAACATATTAAAGCAAATGTAACATACTCCATTGTATGCTCCTAAATTCTCATTATTTTCCTTTATTCTCCCCCGTAGCATGGGCAGCGGGGCAGAAAATAAAAAGTTGGCATTTTCATTGTTGAAAGAATCATTAAAAATAATGTTATATCATTGATAGTTATTCCGGGGGCTGGATAAGATTTTGCACTATCCTTCCGTTTATCTCTTGTTATTAGCTTTATTGTTGTAGTGCCCGGCGCTGCAAAAGACTACGAAGAACACCGATAAAGCAGCCCTACAATAAAAAATATTCGCCCTAAACGAATGAACGGATAATGGATAAAAAAAGAATTTACGTGGCAGATGATGATACTAATATCCTGGAGCTCATGCACATGATATTGGAGGCCAGGGGGTTTGAGGTAACTACTTCAACTGACGGGAAATCATTAGGCAACCTGCCGGATGCTCCAGACATGGTTTTCCTTGATATCGGGATGTCTGGCAGCGACGGTAGTGAAATATGCAAAGATTTTAAGATGAAGAACGGACCGGCATCTGCACCGGTTGTTTTGGTATCTGCGAATACCCACCTGAAAGAGATAGCCTACCGCTGCGGGGCAGATGATATCCTGCCCAAACCGTTTGATATAAAAGCTGTGGTGGAACTTGCCCAGAAATATACTGCGCCGGGGAATAAATGACACATTATACGAGCGGTATAGCTATACCATTGCTGTTCTTTGCCGGGCTTCCCACTATACTTTGGCTTTTTTGACCGTGAAGCAGTATGGTCCTGTCTCTTCCGAATGTTTCCATAGCGGATATTATTGTTGTATAAGGCATGGTTCCGCTTTCGCAAAACACTATAGCAGCGGACGAAAAATACGGTTGCTGCCGGAGCTTTTCAAAGCTATTGTGGTGAATATCAGCGATCATTATATACTCCGCTTTAAGCATCAGTCCTGCTTTTCCAAGGGCTTTTTTCACTTCGCCTGCATTATCAGCCCCGGCAATGATTACCAGCTTTCTTTTTGCAGGATCTGCTCTCTGTTTAAACAGGGTACCTGCAAATGAAAAAAAAGAGGTTGCCATAGTGAAAATGCCTGTCAGCAATGCCCCGGATACTATTGTCGTCTGCAGGAACATGGTAAATGCCAGTCGCCGGGCATCACCATAATGTTTTTTTACGAAAATACTCATCGCCCTGTAAAACATCATGGTATATTTCAGGCTTTGTTTTCGCGTGCTTTCCCCTTTGAAATGAATGATCGTCACTTCGGGATAATATATGTTCCTGAATCCCGCCTGTTGTATACGATAGCTCAGGTCAATATCTTCCCCGTACATAAAGAAAGCTTCATCAAAGCCTCCAATCTTGCTGAGCACTTCTTTGTCTGTAAAAAGAAAAGCGCCGGAAAGCACATCAGATTCAGTGATGGTATGCTCTGCTTTGTTGCCGAGATAATACCTGGCAAACAGTGCCGAACGGGGAAAAAGTGCAGCAAGTCCCGTAAGCTTGAAAAGTGCAGTTGCGGGGCCGGGAAACCCCCGTTTACTTTCTTTCAGGTAAGCGCCTGACCCGTCAATCATGCGGACACCCATGGCGCCTGTTGAGGGGTGTTGTTTAAAATAATCAATACACTTTATAAAGCAGTCTTCCGGCACAATAGTGTCGGGGTTTAAAAAAAGTATATATGTCCCGCTTGCTACAGACAGTCCTGTATTACAGGCTTTGGCAAAGCCGGTATTGCTGCTGTTGTAATAATAGGTGATGCCGGGAAAAAGGTCTTTAATATAGGCTTCGCTGCCATCGGCAGAACAATTGTCCACTACGATGACTTCCATCGCAATGTTTTTACCCGCTTTCCATACAGAATGCAGGCACTGCTCCAGGAAGTATTTTACATTGTAATTGACAATGATCACAGAAAGTTCCATTTCTTACCGGTTGAGAAAGTTGCAAAATAGCATTAGATAGCTGAATTTGAAGAGGGTATTTTTTCAACTCCCTATCTTTGCGCCATGCTAAAAACGACCTTATTGCAGGCCACAGCGGCGGCAGGCAAAATAATGAAGGATTCATTTAATACTTCCTTTACGATATCGAATAAAGAAGGATTGAATAATCTTGTAACAGAAGTGGATCATGCTTCGGAGAAAGCCATCATTGACATAGTGCTGAAAGCCTTTCCGGATCATTTCATTTTAAGTGAAGAATCGGGCGAAATAGTTACCACATCGCCTTATAAATGGATTATTGACCCGATAGACGGGACTATTAATTATGCCAATGGGATTCCTCTCTGCTGTGTGAGCATTGCAGTGGAGCACGAAGGGAAAATAATACTGGGAGCGGTATACAACCCTTTCCTGGATGAATTGTTTTTTGCTGAAAAAGGCAAAGGCGCTACCCTGAACGGTAAGCCCATTAAAGTGAGTGCTAAAACGGAAGTGGATCATGCCTGTCTTGTTACAGGATTTCCCTATACCTATCTCGATGAACCCAATGGTCCCATTGCTGTATTTGAAAAGCTGATCCGGAAAGGAGTTCCTGTCAGGCGCCTGGGCTCCGCCGCCATAGATCTTTGCTGGGTTGCTGCCGGGAGATTTGACGGGTTTTATGAGCATAAGCTCAATGCCTGGGACAGCGCTGCGGGGTTCCTGATGGTAGAAGAGGCAGGAGGAATGGTAACTGATTTCAAGGGCGATCACTATTCTCCTTATCAGCCGCATATTATTGCAACCAATGGAAAGATCCATGCAGGATTGCTTGATTATGTGAATGGAAGGAGAGGGTGATAAGAGAGAGGTAAGGTATAGGGCGTAAGGCGTAAGGTATGTGGCATAAGGTGTAAGGAACCTGTAACATTTAATCACAAATAAAAGTTTTTCAAATATGCTTCAGGCGCAGATCCGGAAAAATGACAGGTTAGCGATGCTTCTGATCTGGGTAGTTTCTTTTGTAATATTTGCTGCAGTAGTAATGTTAGGCCGGGTTAAAGTGAATGTAAACCTGGGATTTGATGCGCACCTGTTTGCCCTGTTCAATGCGGTGATAAACTCTGTTGTATCCATATTGCTGGTAGCCGGGCTGCTGGCGGTAAAAAACAGGCGGTACCTGTTGCATAAAAAGATCATGGTATCCGCACTGGTATTATCCGTTTTGTTTTTACTGTCCTATATCTGCCATCATTTGTTTGCCGGTGAAACCAGGTTTGGCGACATTGATCATGATGGTATAGTATCGGAAGCGGAAAAAGCGGCTGCCGGCGGCAAACGGCTGTTCTATCTCATTATCCTTGCCACCCATATACCGCTTGCAGGCATCATTCTTCCTTTTATTTTATTTACCGCATACCGCGCACTGATAGCCGAATGGCCACGCCACCGCAAGCTCGCCAGGATCACATGGCCGGTATGGCTCTATGTTTCTGTTACCGGAGTGTTGGTGTATTTTCTTATCAGCCCTTATTATTAATTCGTATATCAGCGGCTGCTTTTTTTGGCGTTGACAATTTTTTGACGGTATGTTGTGGGGTTGTCTTTTGTGAAATATTTGAAGTTTTTATTGAAACTTGTCAGGTTGTTAAAGCCGGATTCATAGCAGATCTCAGAAATATCCATACCCTCATTCATCAATAATTTGCATGCATAGCTGATACGGATCTCATTCACAAATGAGGTAAGAGTCTTACCGGTCTTGTTCTTAAAGAATTTGCAAAATGATGTAGGCGTCATATGAACGGATTCAGCTATTGATTCCAGGGTTATCTTTTCCTTAAAGTTTTTTATTACAAATTCGTATACCTCATCAATCCGCGACACATGTTCAGTATTATAATTACCCGAGTAACCAATGCTGGTAAGTGACTTGTACTCGTGGGATTCAGCCAGTAATTTTAGAATAGATAGCATACTGATGATATTTTGAATGCCATCTTTAGCGCTTAATACGTTCATTTCGCGGATTATTTTTTTCCGGGTATTGCCGTAAATCCACAAGCCCTGCTGCATTTGCACCATTAGCTTTTTGACATTCGCGAAGCCTTCATTGTTTATATGCTCCTCAGCCAGCCAGTCGGGTAAAAAATATACAACGATGGCTTCGCTGGTAAAAATGTTTTTAGGAGCTTCGCCATAATTGGCGTGAGGCATATATGGGGGTATGATCACGAGGTCACCATCAGTAAACCGCTCGATACTATTGCCTACAATTCTTTGCCCCTTCCCTCTTTTTATATATGCTATTTCAAAAGTATTGTGGAAATGTATTACATCATTGGGGAGCGGATCATATATTTTCTTCAAATATACAGAACCACGCAGCAAGGACTTCACGTCAAACAGCATTGGTTTCATAAAGCAGTCTTTACAAATTTAAGGTTACCAAAATAATACATTCTTCCAAAATAAATCTATTGGATAAAATCATCACAGGAATGGATAAAATCATGCAAGGGATAAAGCCTCATGAGAAATTATTTTTACAGTGCACCAAGATATGATTGATTGTTACGCCACTTCTAAACGAATTCATTTATTAAATTCTTAAACGATGAAAGCCAAAAACAATTTTTTCCGACGATACGGTTGTGTTGTCTTGACCTTTACCGTTCTTCTTCTTCTTCTTCTTTCATTCACAGGCATATCCCAGTCTGTTGTAAAAGGTGTGATTGTAGATCAAAGCAATCAGCCGCTGGAAAATGCCACGGTGCAACTAAAAGGCACTATCAAAATGGAGAAGACAGGTGTTGAAGGTAATTTTACAATATCCGTACATAGCCTGAATGATGTACTGGTAATTAGCTCCATTGGATTCAGGACGATGGAGTATAGCCTGAATGGATCTGCTTTTGTCAGAATTGTAATGTCGAATGACGAAAAAATGATGAACGAAGTTGTGGTCACCGGTTATACCACTCAGAATAAAAAAGATATTACAGGCTCCGTATCTGTAGTAGATGTAAGCGAAATGAAGAAAATGCCAACGGGCTCTGCAATGCAGGCCATGCAGGGGATGGCATCGGGAGTAAATGTTATCACTACCGGAGTGCCGGGCGATCAGAGCAAGATTTTTATCAGAGGGATCAGTTCTTTCGGAAGTACACAACCCCTGGTACTGATTGACGGGGTACAGGGAGATTTAAACAACCTGAATGCAGGCGATGTTGAATCAATACAGGTATTAAAAGATGCGGGAGCTGCCTCTGTTTATGGCGTTCGTGGCGCAAATGGTGTTGTGGTCGTTACAACTAAGAAGGGTAAGAGCGGAGAGCCTGTTATTGCTTATGACGGGTATTACGGCATTACCGTTCCTTTTTCCGGTAACGTGTTAAATACGCTAAACTCCCAGGACTTCGCAAGGTTGACAAAGATCTACAATCCCGCGACCGTATTGTTTAAGAACGGATTACCCGATTATACGTATGGCAGCTCTGCCGGTACAGGTACGGGAATGGAAGGAGATCCTTCCGTGGACCCGTCAAAATATGTTCTTGATCCAAGCAACTCCCTGAATAACTATCTTATCCAGAAAATAAATAAGACAGGGACAGACTGGTATCATGCGCTCTTTAAAAGAGCGCCTACAACAAGTCACAATATCACATTAAGCGGTGGCAGCAATAAGGCTGACTATTTATTGTCTCTGGGATACCTTGATCAGCAGGGGTCTATAGCCAATACCTATTTGAAGAGGTATTCTATCAGGGTAAATACATCCTATAAAATGAAGAAATTTCTTAAGGTAGGTGAGAATCTGAATGCCTTTTACCGGATGTCTCCCAGCTTTAGCAATCAGGGAGAGTTTTCGCCGATTGCCAATCTTTATAAGATGATGCCTACCACCCCCGTATATGACATAAATGGGAATTTTGGCGGGACGTTTGATGGACCTGAACTTGGCAGCGATGCCAATCCTGTAGCTACGCAGGAGCGCCTGAATAACAACAGGAGCAGCCAGTGGGGTATAAATGGTAATATATTTGCAGAGCTGTATTTTTTAAAGCATTTTACTGCCAGGACCAGCTTTGGAGGTCTCTTCGCAAATTCGTATTATCAATCTTTTTCTTATACTGCCTATAATGATAAGCAGGGTTATAACCTGCCTAATGCTTACAGTGAAGGAGCCAGCTATAGTGGAAGTACAACATTCACCAATACGCTTTTATACAATAATAGCTTCGGCAGGCACAACCTCAATATACTGGTGGGCTCGGAAGCACTGAAAAATTATGGCAGAAGCGTAAACGGCGGTTCTCAGAATTTCTTTTCTACAGATTATGACTATCTGATACTTGGGAATGGCACAATGAATATTTCCAATTCAAGCAGCGCCTATATAAATACATTATTCTCTATATTCAGTAAGGTAGATTATAACTATGATAACAGATATATATTAGGCGTTACTGTAAGAAGAGACGGGTCGTCCAAATTCGGCGCGAATAAAAAATATGGTGTATTTCCTTCTGTTTCCGCCGGCTGGCGTATTTCTAATGAGAAATTTATGCAGCAGGTTTCATGGATCAACGATTTGAAGTTTCGCGGCAGCTATGGAATACTCGGATCAGAAAGTAATATAAATCCTTCGAATGCCTATACATTATTCGGCGGCAGCAACGGAACAACCTATTATGCAACATCGGGAAGTTCCAGTTCGGCAACATCAGGTTTTGCCCAAACAACTATTGGTAACCCCAGTACCAGTTGGGAGAGGGATATCGTGTCTAATATCGGAGTAGACGGTACATTATTTAATAATTCATTCAATTTTTCAATTGAGTATTTCAAAAAGACTATAGAGGGTTTATTATTTTCTTTACCTCTTCCGGCCATAGTTGGAGGTGCCTCAAGCCCCACAGTGAATATCGGCAATATTCAGAATACCGGCTGGGACTTCTCTTTAAACTACAGAAACACGATTAGTAAAAAGGTCGGCTTTAATGTTGGACTGAATATCACTACCTATAAAAATACTATCATGAGCGTGCCTGACCCCGGGTATTTTGATGCTGGTAGTCAACAACAATTAGGGAACACAATAAGGAATATGATTGGTCATCCCGTCAGCAGCTTCTTCGGATATCAGGTCATTGGTATATTCAGGGATAGTGCGGATGTGGCTAATTCACCTACACAAACGGCGGCAAAAGCCGGAAGATTCAAATATGCTGATATTACCGGGGATAAAAATATTACGCCGGACGACCGTACTTTCCTGGGCAGCCCTAACCCCGACTTTACATATGGTGTCAATCTCGGGGTAGACTATAAAGGTTTTGATCTGTCAGCATTCTTCTATGGCTCGCAGGGGAACAGGATAATGAATGCCTTAAAGGTGAATTCTCACTTTTTTAGTACATATACAGGTGGGAAGAGCCGTGATTTGTTGAATGCCTGGACACTTGAAAACACTAATACCAACATTCCTGTAATAGAAAGCGGTAATACTTTTAGTACCGCCGGTACTATGAACTCTTTCTTTGTAGAGGACGGCTCATTCCTGAAGTTGAAATCTTTGATGCTTGGATACTCCTTTAATAAAGGCATACTATCCAGGTACAAGCTTCTATCAAAAATGAGAATTTATCTGCAGGCTACAAATGTATTTACCCTGACGAAATATTCCGGATTGGATCCGGAGCTGGGAGGCAGCAGCAGTGCATTTGGAATTGATTATGGTAATTATCCTAACAATATGAGGAGTTACCTTTTGGGAATCAACCTGTCTCTTTAACCTTATAATCTATTCAATATGAAAAATAATATGTTTAAATATAGTTTTGCATTTGTCGCGATACTTTCCTTTTTTGCCTGCTCAAAGGATTACCTGGAAAAAGCTGCTATCGGATCCACAAGCCAGGTCACTTTAGCAAGCTATTCCGGCGCCAATGCATTATTGACCGGCGCTTATTCTTTACTGCATGGTAGTGGTACGGTGGGTGGAGGTTGGCCCTCGGGGAGGTGGATTTTTGGAGGCGTGGCCTCTGATGATGCACATACAGGCACAGAAGCGGGTGCATTACAACCGGTACCATCGTTTGAAAACTACACGGTAGACCCTACTAATTCTTCAGTGAACAGCAAATGGAGATTTTTGTATTCCGCGATACAAAGAGCCAATGATGTATTGAGAGTGCTTCCGTTAATACCCGCAGGAGGCATTACTGCTGATCAGGCTACACAACTTAAGGCTGAAGCTGTTTTTTTAAGGGCCTATTATCATTTTGAAGCTGCCATAATGTGGAAAAATATTCCTTATGTAGACGAGACTGTTTCTTTTGAAAACGGGAATTTTTACGTGCCGAATACAGACCCCGTCTGGTCTAAGATAGAGCAGGATTTTAAATTTGCAGCCGATAGTCTCACAGCAACAAAGGCTGATGCAGGACGTGTAAATAGCTGGGCTGCTAAAGCATTCTTAGTAAAAACGTATATGTTTCAGCACAAGTATAATGAAGCCAAACCGCTGCTTGACGATATAATTGCCAACGGAGTAACGGCTAATGGCAAAAAGTATGCATTGCTGGAAAAATTTCATGATAACTGGCTGCCCTCTCAAAAGAATAACGCTGAATCTGTTTTTGCTGTGCAGATGTCAGTAAACGACGGTGCGAACGGAGCAAACGGAACTACAGCTAATGGTGGCGGATATATGGGCCCTTATGGCGGTCCATTCCCTACATACGGGTTTTATCAGCCATCCTTCAGCCTGGTAAATTCATATAAAACTGACCCTGGTACCGGTTTGCCTTTGCTATATAATTATAATGATTTTGATATAACAAATGATGAGGGTATTCCGTCAAGCAGTCCTTTTACTCCATACAGCGGCACGTTAGATCCCCGCCTGGATTGGACAGTTGGCAGACGAGGCATTCCTTATCTGGACTGGGGTGTAATGCCGGGGATCTCATGGGTAAGGCAACAGAGTGTTGCAGGTCCCTATCTTCATATAAAAAGCGCAAACGTAAAAGCTGAGCCATCGGCTTCTCAGGGATACAGTACTGCCGTTAACTATCTTTTGATTCGTTTTGCAGATGTATTGCTTTGGGCCGCAGAAGTAGAAGTAGAGCTGGGTAATTTAGCAAAGGCGGAATCTTATGTTAATATTGTAAGGGCAAGAGCTGCAAACCCGGAAGGCTGGGTATACAATTATCTCGACAATAATGATCCTTCCCAGGGTTATTCCACGACTCCGGCGGCCAACTATAAAATTGGATTATATAACGGGCAATTTGAGGCGCTTGGACAGGATTTTGCCAGGGAATCGGTCCGCTTTGAAAGGAAGCTGGAACTGGCTATGGAAGATCACCGATTTTTTGATCTGCAACGGTATGACAATGGCTCAGGGTATATGACAAAGGTATTAAATGACTATATAAAACATGAGACATCCATACCCGGGTATAATTTTACCTATATGAACGGAGCCAGTTTTACTCAAAACAAAAATGAAATATATCCCATTCCCCAGGCTCAGATAGATTTAAGCGTTAAAGACGGGAAGGCTACCCTGACCCAAAATCCAGGGTATCAGTAAAGGCGGATGAAGTGAGACGTGAAATGTGAGAGGTGAAATGAGCTTACACTTCTCACAATAATATACGGTATGATTTTGATTGAATTAACAGTACACTTACATACAAATTTAAAATTATGGACAGAAGAAAATTTATTAGTCAGGCAGGTCTGGCTGCATCGGGTCTGGCACTAAGCCATTCTGGTTTTGCCTTTCCCCTGCGCAACACTGATCGTAAGATACACATAGGAATAGTGGGAGGCAATTTCGGATCAGGATTCTATTTTCATGAAGATCCCAATTGCATTGTGGAAGCAGTAAGTGATCTCATTCCGGAACGGAAAGAAAAATTGATGCGTATCTACAAATGCACTAAGGGATACAATTCACTAACAGAGTTATTGACCGATAAAAAGATCGATGCTGTTTTTGTAGCCACTCCCGCACCGGACCATTTCAATCATGTAACACAGGTATTGAAAGCCGGCAAACATGTATTGTGTGCAGTTCCTGCGGCGATGACGCTGGAACAATGTAATGGATTGCGCGAAACTGTAAGGCGAACCGGACTTACCTATATGATGGCCGAAACAAGCTACTATCGCCAGAATACAATTTCTGTAAGAGATTTTTATAAGAAAGGAGCATTTGGAACTATTTTTAGTGCGGCTGCAGAATATAACCATCCGGGGCTTGAAACCTTGTATTTTGAAAATGGAAAGCCTACCTGGCGGCATGGCCTTCCACCGATGAAATATCCGACACACTGTACCTCGTTTCTGATCTCCGTAACAGGTGAGCGGCTGACAAGAGTGAGCTGCTTAGGATGGGGAGATGACAGCCCCATTTTGAAGAAAAATAAATTCAATAACCCTTTCTGGAACGAAACGGCATTTTTCCAAACCAACAGAAATACCCCGTTCAGGGTGGAAGTGAACTGGAAAGGAGCATTAAGAGGAGCCGAGCGGGCAGAATGGAGAGGCTCAAAGATGAGCTTCTATTCAGGACAGTCAGAGAGTGATGAGGAAATTATTGTGCGTGCAGGCGATGAAATAAAAAAGGATGACGGCGGCTTTGACTATAAAGCAAGCACTACAGAAGTATATAAGCCTGTCATCTGGTGGGATACAGATCTTCTCCCCGCGCCATTGAGGCACCAGAGCGGACATGGCGGTTCACATACCTTTATTACACATGAGTTTATTGACGCTTTAATAAACAATCGAAAACCTGCCGTTGATATTTACGAAGCATTGGCCTATACGGCGCCTGGTATAGTAGCGCATGAGTCGGCCCTGAAAAATGGTGAATCAATGAAGATCCCCAGCTTTGATTAATAACACAGATTAAAAAATGAATGGATAAAAAAATTATGATTACAACGCAATCAGACAAATTATTGCATAAAAACGAACAGTGGATTCCCGGCGGCGTAGTTTCCCTCAACAGGAAATGTGAGCCCAACATTTGCTTTGACACGGGTAGAGGAAGTCGCGTTCATGATATTGACGGCAATGAGTATATTGATTACCAGGGTGGATTTGCTGCGGTATTCCTGGGGCATAATGACCCGGACGTAAATGCGGCAGTAGTAAAATCAGTAGAGGCAAATGAAATTTTAATGAGTGCCGGGCCTACTGCCACAGAAGGAATACTGGCTGAATTATTTTGCAGGTGTGTGCCTGCGGCAGACAGTATGCAGATTACAACTACGGGATCGGAAGCGACGTATCACGCTATCCGTATAGCAAGGGCTGTTACAAAAAAAGACCATATTATTATTATGCAGGGAGGATATAATGGCTGGCATAATGATGTGGCAGGGAACGTGATCAGCAGTCTCGGTAATATAGGCCCGCGTACAGCTAACGGGGAATATCCCTTCGACCCTATATCTGCAGGCATCCCTCTTGCGCACCAGTCGCTGGTACACGTAGTAAATTTCAATGACCTGGCGTCTGTGGAAGCAATGGTTAAAAAATACCCCGTGGCCTGCATCATACTTGAGCCCATTCTTCAAAACATTGGAATTGTAAAACCCAGAGAGGGTTATCTGGAAGGGCTGAGACGTTTGGCTGATGTCAATGGGTTCCTGCTAATCTTTGATGAGGTAAAAACCGGGTTCAGGCATGCTTTAGGAGGGTATCAAAGTATTTGTAATATCAGTCCTGATCTCAGCACGTTTGGTAAGGCGCTTGCAAATGGTTACCCGATGGGAGTGATTGCCGGGAAAAAGGAGTACATGAATTATTTCAATCATCCTGATAAAGCAAGCCGGGTTTTGATCGCGGGTACTTTTAATGCCCATCCTTTAACTACTGCAGCAGCTATAGCAACATTGCAGAAGCTTTCAGCTCCGGAATATCATGTTTATGAACATGTGTATGGTTTGGGAGAGATGATGGAAGCGGGGTTACACGAAATCTTAAACAGGTTTGACAGGTCTTTCCATATTGCAAGACAAGGCTCTGCTTTTTGTTTATATTTTATGGATCATGCACCGGTGGATTTTCACGATATAATGGAGCATCATGACTTTGACCTGGATAAACAATACCGTCATAAATTGATTGAAAAAGGTATTTTTAATTTTCCTTTACCGATAAAGCAGGCCAGCATCAGTTATGCGCACAGCGCGGCTGATATACAGGAAACATTAGAGAAAACTGAAGATGTTTTAAATGACCTGCTCAAATAATTAAATCCAAAATGAAAATAACCGGAATTGAGACCATAATATGTCATGCGCGTATGCGCAATTGGGTATTTATTAAGATCATAACAGATCAGCCGGGTTTATATGGTTGGGGAGAAGCTACCTTAGAATGGCATACCCGTTCTGTTGTGGGCGCTATTGAAGACATAAAACAACTGTTAATCGGTGAGGACCCCCGCCGCATCGAATATTTATGGCAAATGATGTACCGCCAGCATTTCTGGCATGGCAATGGTATTGTGCGGGCAACCGCTATAAGCGGCATTGATATTGCGTTGTGGGACATTGCAGGGAAAATATATAATGTTCCCTGCCATCAGCTTTGGGGAGGCCGGGTACGCGACTATATCCGGCTGTATTGCCACCTGGGCGGAGGCCGGATGGAGGAATTTTATGAAACTGATCCCGCTGATGCAGAAAGGTTTGCGGAATTGGCACAGCAGGCTGTTGAGGATGGCTTTACGGCATTTAAATCTATGGCTGTTCCGGAAACAATGCCTTTGGAAGGATTAAGACCGGTTAAATATGCAGCAGCCTGCGTTGAAGCAATGCGTAAGGCTGTGGGAGATGATATTGATATCATGGTAGACTGTCATGCACGCCCAAGCCCGCGGATGGGAATGCTGTTTGCAGAGGCATTAGAGCCCTATGGACTTTATTTTTTTGAAGAGCCCTGCTGGCCTGAAAATATAGATGATATTGCTTTGATCCAACGTGCGATAAAAACACCTGTCGCTACCGGAGAACGGCTTATCGGGATTCATGCAATCAGGGATTTGCTTGAAAAACGCGGAGCCAGTGTCTTGCAACCTGATATTACCCACTGCGGCGGACTCTCAGTAGCGCTGAAAATAGCAGCGATGGCAGAGGCATATAATGTTTCGATCGCACCACACAACCCGCAGGGCCCCGTAAGCACTGCTGCATCTATCGAGTTAGGGCTTTCGGCTCCATCCTATATTATTTGCGAGAGTGTACACAATGATGTTCCCTGGCGTTCTGATATTGTGAACGAAAGTTTCGAGGTTCATAAAAAGGGGCGTTTAGTTTATCCTTCAAACAGGCCGGGATTAGGAGTTGACATCAACGAAAAAGAAGCAAAAAAACATCCATTCCAACAGGAACTGCTGCAGCGTAGTTTTTATAAAGACGGTGCAGTGGGTGACTGGTAGTATTTTATAAAAACTGACACATGTCAAACTTATTTAAAGATAAGTTGGTGCTGATTAGCGGTGGGCTTGGCGATATCGGGAGGGCCATTACGCTGGCTTTGGCCCGCGAAGGGGCGGTTGTTGCCCTTTGTGATGTACACGGAGAAGAGGAGGCACTGCCTCTTTTGGAACAACTGGAGAGGACAGGTGCTGCTGCCTACTATTCTATGGTGGATGTAACCAACCCTGATGCGGTAAATTCCTGGATAGGGTCAATCACGGAAAAGGTCAGCGCTCCTTCAATTGTAATACCTAACGCAGCAACTGTTACCCAGGCAGACTGCTCTCACATCACGCCTGCTCAATGGTCAAAAGAAATAGAAGTGAACCTTAACGGGGCATTTTATGTGGCCCAAAGCGGGGTGCTCCAAATGGTAAAAAATAATAAGCAGGGACATATTGTTTTTATTGGCAGTTGGGCCGCCCATGCCGTACATGCGCAGATACCGGCCTACAGCGTGGCAAAAGCGGGATTACGTATGCTTTGCAAGTGCATGGCATTACAGTTTGCAGCGCACGGTATTCTGGTAAATGAAATTGCACCTGGATTTGTTGAAGCCGGGCTATCTAAAAAGATATGGGAAAGCCATCCTGCTCTTCAACAACAGGCAAAAGAAAAAGTGCCTGTAAAAAAGTTAATTACACCGGAGGAGATTGCCTGGCAGGTTATTCAGCTCTGCCATCCGAATAATAAAAATATAACCGGCAGTACTGTTTTATTAGATGGCGGTTTGTCGTTGTTAACTTAAAAAATAGAGCTATATGCAGGATAAAACCCTTTTGCCACGATTATTTAAGGGGGTAATAGGTGTGGCTGTTGCGGATATTACTCCTCCTGAAGGAATTTGCATATCCAACTGGGGAGCCGCCGGGGTACAGGTAGCATCCGGAATTCATCAACCACTTTTCCTGCATTGCATTACTTTTCAGGGCAGCGCTGAAGATAAACCTTGGGTATTGCTGAGCGCAGACCTGGGATGGTGGAAGAATATGTATGATGAAAATGATGTAAGAAACTATATCTTAAACGCACTGCAGATTGATGAAAGCCGGCTGTTATTTTGTTTAACACATACCCATGCAGGCCCTTCCATTTGTTCGTTCGATACAAATTTACCTGGCGGAGAGCTGATACGGTCTTATCTGGAAACGATCAAAAGAAAGGCAACAGAGATTATCACCACGGCTGTAGAGCAGGCGCAGGAGGGCTTTCTTACCTGGAGCAAAGGCAGATGTGCTTTGGCTCAAAACAGGGATCTATACATTGCAGAAAAGCAGCGGTATGTTGTAGGCTATAATGAAAAGGAAATACCTGATGATACTGTTTTGGTGGGAAGAATTACAGGAGAAAAAAATAATACACTGGCTGTAATTGTAAATTATGCCTGCCATCCCACCACCCTGGCCTGGAGCAACACGCTCATTTCACCGGATTTTGTTGGTTCAATGCGGGAGTTGGTCAACACTTATGTCAGGGCTCCGGTATTGTTCCTGCAGGGAGCATCGGGAGAGCTGGCTCCTGCAGATCAGTATACAGGAGATATTGCAGTAGCAGAAAAGAACGGGAGGATATTAGGCTTTTCTGTATTGTCGGCATTGCAATGTATGGGCGAGGCAGGCTATGAGCGGGTGTTGTCTTCTGTTGTTGAATCCGGTGCGCCTCTGGCCGTGTTTAGTGAAAAGAAAATTAATGATACTACAAATGCTATACAATCCAGGTTAATGCGGATACGGTTTGAGCTGAAAGACCAGACACCAATAAAGGAGATAAAAAAACAGTGGGAAGGGGAAACAGATGTTGCAGTAAAAGAGAGGTTGTGGCGCAGGATGAATATCAGGTCTTACCTGGGAGAGCAATCCTTTACAGAAATACCCGTGTGGATATGGAAGATTGGTAATACGTTTATCATCGGACATCCCAACGAAGCTTACTCATTGCTGCAAAAGACGCTAAGAGCGCATTTCCCCAATATAAATATCGTCGTAATTAATATTGCGAACGGCCATATCGGGTATCTGCCGCCCGAAGAGTTTTTTGATTATAATGTTTATACCGTGTGGCAAACACCCTTTGCGAGGGGGTCGTTGGAACGGATGACAGAACAGGTACAAAAAGAAATTGAATCCATGATCTCTGACTAAAGTAATTGTAGTGAAATGCAGATTGCCTTCATTGATATTATCATTTTTGCTGTATATATTCTTGCTGTTTTTGTATTGGGACTGTTGGCATCAAGAAAAAGCGCGCTGACCAAACGCGACTATTTTTTAGCAGGTGACAAATTACCCTGGTGGCTGATCGGCGCCAGTATTATTGCATCCAATATCAGCAGCCACCACCTTGTGGGAGCTATGGGAGTGGCTTATAGCAGGGGATTTGTAGCGATAGCGATGGAATGGGGCGCGATTCTTATTGGCTTTAACGCATTATTATGGATATTTCTTCCTTTTTATATCCGCAATGGCTTTTATACTGTTCCGGAATATTTATACAAACGATTTAGCTCCGCATCCCGCACCACTTATTCGGTGTTGATATTACTCACGTACATTTTCGTGGAAATAGGTGCGGTTTTATACCTTGGTGCTTTATCTCTTCATTCATTGTTCGGGGTTCCGATGATTGCCAGTGTTATTATACTCGCTGCATTCACCGGGGTATATACAATACTGGGCGGGTTACGTGCTGTTGTTTGGACAGAAATGCTGCAATTGGCTATATTGATCCTGGGAGGTATTGCACTAACGGTAACTACAGTACATGCTGCGGGAGGCGTTTCTGCCATATTGGATACAACAAAAGACTGGAAGCTTTTTCAACCTGCAACGGATCCCGATTTTCCATGGACAATGTATTTAGGCGGATTGCTGTGCATCAGTGTATTTTACAATGCTACAAATCAATTCATCGTACAGCGGGTATTGGCTGCAAAAAACGAATGGCATGCGCGGATGGGCGTAATTTTTGGCGATTATCTGAAATTTTTAATCCCCCTGATCATCACTATCCCGGCGTTGGTGGCGCCAAAATTATTTCCGGATCTGGAAAAAGCTGACCTCTTGTTTCCAACGCTTGTAGAAAAACTCTTACCCAGCGGGTTGGTCGGGCTCGTAATGGCAGGACTTATAGCTGCTGTAATGTCGCATCTTTCCGGTGCCATAAATTCATGCACTACTATCTTGACCGTAGACGTTTACCAGCATTATTTTAATAGAAATGCAACCGATAAAGAATCGGTTAAGTTTGCACGGATATCCGGGGGCGTCATCGTATTTCTGGGTATCTTATGCAGTGTTTTGCTAATGCAATATTCTGATAAGCCGGTATTTCTCTACCTGTTGAATGCTTACGGCTTATTTACACCGGGGATCGCAGCTATGTTTTTACTGGGAATTTTATGGAAGCGGGCTACTGATGCAGGTGCGTTATCTGCAGGTATCCTGACAATACCATTGTCAATAGCCATGGAATTTTTGTATCCGGGAATGCCTTTCTTCAATCGTACCGGTATTGTCTTTTGGATTTGTATAGTGACAGGGGTAATTGTAAGTTTTGTTACCAAAGCCAAGCCTGAAGCCGCATTACAGGGACTGGTCTGGAATAAAAGCAGCCTGACCTTGTTACCATCAGAAAAAATGCAGCAGAGAGGAATGCGTAACCCGGTTATCTGGTGGGCTGTTATTACAATAATTGTACTATACTTTTATATCCGCTACGCATAAAGAGCGATCATGGAAAATATATGCTGTGAATATGAGGTACTGGAAGCAGGACCTTTTGAGCTGGCAGAAAGCCCTGTATGGGACCACGAGAAAAAAAATCTCTATTGGGTAAATATCCCGGCAGGCGATATACACCGGTATTCATTTCTTACCAACAGGCATGATTTTTTTAACACAGGCACAATGGTGGGATCTGTCGCGCTGAATAATGAGGGACGATTAATTGCTGCCGTCAAAACCGGGTTTGTCTTTATTGATATGGATGAACGGCAGATCGGGGTGGTAAGGAATATTGTCAGTGATCCGGATCTACGATTTAATGACGGGAAATGTGATCCTGCCGGACGGTTTTGGGCGGGCACGATGTCAATGAGCGGCAGATCTGCAAGCGGCGCTTTATATTGTCTTCATACAGATGGAACAGTTGAAAAGAAATTAAGTGGAATAGGATGTTCCAACGGTTTAGCCTGGAGCAGGGATAACAGGATCATGTATTATATTGATACTTTGAAAAAATGCGTAACTGCATTCGATTACGATATTAAAACCGCAGCAATAGGAAATGAAAAGGTTGTGGTTGACTTTACAAATGATAGTTTTTTACCCGATGGAATGACTATTGACAGGGATGGGATGCTTTGGATTGCCTTGTGGGGCGGTGCTCAGGTTGCCAGGTATGATCCGGGAAATGGTGCGTGTTTGGGTAGAATAAAGTTGCCGGCTACTCAAATAACATCCTGCACATTTGGAGGAGATAATCTGGATCAGCTATTTGTAACAAGCGCGGCTTCAGGCCTTGAGCACTATACTGATAATAAAGACGGAGCTGTTTTCAAAATAAATCATCCCGGATGCTTTTTTTAACAAAAGCCTGCCTCCCTTTTCTAAATGCTGTTGTGTATATTTGCGCCATTATTTTTTATAAGGCTTAATAATGTATTTATCATGATCAAAAGAGCGCAAAAGTTAAAGATGGGGGTAGCCTGCCTTCTGCTTTTCAGCTTTTTAAATCTGATGACTTTTCTTCCGGGCGGGAACTTTCATTTTCCCCGGCAGCCGGTGTCTGTGAATCATACACTTGAAGCTCCGGAATGTTGCGATGAAGCCCGGTCCACAGTCCTGGAGCTGATACTGGAAAACATTGCCGGGCTCAGGGATTATCTTCCTGATTCGGAAAAGCCCGATTTCAGCTATCATTTTTTTAACCTGAAGCTCAACTCGGGCAATAACTGGATCGTAAAAGATCTTCACCTGCCGTCTTCATCTGTAAAACCACATATCGTGCCGGATAATTCTCCGCGGTATACTGAAGACACAAGAAGCTTACCTCTCCTCCAATACCACAATTTTATATTCCGGCTTACTCCTTTCTGATTCATCCTGTTTTCAGGGCGTTATCGTTGCTATGCATTGCAACGGTAGCAATCTCCTTTAAAAGTTAAAATGAATATGCTGCCTGCACTCCTTTTCAGGGGACGGCAGATGTGATTTGTTTTTTAAAAATATACGGATGAAAAATTATTGGTATTATTTTGTGATTTGCGCTTTTGCTGCAGGATGTGCGGCGAAAGGGAATGTAGAAAATAAAAATGAGGTGCCTCAGTTGCCTGTGCTCCAGGTGAAGCTGACGGATACCATTTTGCAGCACGATTATGTAACAGGTATTGAAGCAGTAAAAAATGTGGAGATCCGTGCTAGGGTGCAGGGTTTTCTGAGCAAAATATTTGTGGATGAGGGACACGAGGTAAAGAAGGGCGAGCCTTTATTTCAACTGGATGACCACGAATTTGTCAATCAGTTGTCCAGGGCCAAAGCTAATGTAAGTAATGCCAAAGCCGAAGCAAAAACCGCCGAAGTGGAGCTGAAGCGTGTGAAAATATTGCTGGCAAAAAATATTGTTTCTCCCAGCGAGCTTGAAATGGCTGAAGCCAAATTAAAGGCTGCCGAAGCCATGGTGGAAGAAGCTATTTCTATTCAGAAAAGCGCAGAAACCAAATTATCTTATACCTATATATGCTCTCCTTTTGACGGTATTATTGACCGCATCCCGTTGAAGACAGGCAGCCTTGTTGATGAAGGTGCTTTACTTACTACCATCTCCGATAATCATGAAGTATATGCCTATTTCAATGTATCTGAAAATGAGTATCTCCACTATAAAAAGTCTTCAGCTGATCAGCGGAGAGGCAATACTGTGGAGCTTTTGCTGGCAGATGGCACGATCTATAACCAGTTGGGAAAAATAGAGACCGTTGAAAGTGAATTTGACGAGGGCACAGGCTCCATAGCCTTCAGGGCCAGGTTTCCCAACCCTTCAAAATTGCTTAAGCACGGCGCCACCGGTAAGGTGAGGCTGACCGCACGTGCCGAAAATGCGCTGATCGTTCCGCAGAAATCGGTATTTGAAATACAGGATAAGAACTATGTCTTTCTTGTAAATGATGATAATACGGTAAAAATGAGATCAGTGATCCCGCAAACAAGGGTAGCAGAATATTATATCATTGAAGACGGGCTAAAAAAAGGAGACCGGATCCTGTACGAAGGTGTACAGAATGTAAAAGACGGCGCCCGCATCGCTCCTGTGAAGGTTACAAAAGAATTATAATGTAGTGCTAAGTCAGGCCAATTGCGTCTGTATGCTATTGTGAAAAGAGCGGGCAATAGTGAGAGGAGAGACGTGAAATATTTCATATTTGACGTTTCTCGTTTAACATTCAGTCTCTTGCGTTTCCCTTCTCACATTTCCCGTTTGGCACCGCAGTAGTTGCATCGTGAAAATTGAAATACACTCAATCCTATTATGTAGGCTCGCTAATGAAAAATTTCATTTATCGAAATGAGCCCTTATTAAATAATATTATCAGACATGATTGAAACTTTTATCAGGAGACCCATACTTTCCCTGGTTATTTCTATTATTATCACGCTCCTGGGTGTTCTTGCGCTTATCACGCTCCCGGTAACACAGTTCCCTGATATTGTTCCTCCGTCGGTAACGGTTACGGCTAAGTATACCGGAGCTAATGCGCAGGTATGCGCCGATGCGGTAGCCACGCCGCTTGAGAGAGCCATCAACGGAGTGCCGGGAATGACTTACATGAATACCGTTACCAGTAACAATGGTACGACGCTTATTTCTATTTCGTTTAAAGTAGGCACCGATCCCGACCAGGCTGCAGTGAATGTACAGAACAGGGTGACCACGGTGCTGGATGAGCTGCCCGAAGAAGTGATCAAAGCAGGGGTGGTAACAGAAAAGGAGGTAAACAGTATGCTCCTGTACCTGAATATTGTGAGCGAAGATACCACGATGGACGAGCGCTTTATATTCAACTTTACAGACATCAACATATTAAAGGAGCTGAAGCGTATTGACGGCGTGGGGTTTGTAGAGATCATGGGTGCTAAGGATTATGCCATGCGGGTGTGGCTGAAGCCCGACAGGATGCTGGCTTACCAGGTATCGGCTGATGAGGTGATCAGCGCTTTGCGCAACCAGAATGTGGAAGCCGCTCCCGGAAAGACCGGCGAAAGCTCGGGCAGGGAATCCAACGCGCTTGAATATGTGTTGAGGTATACCGGAAAATTTTCGGAGCCGCAGGAATATAAGAATATAGTGATCAGGGCAGGCTCCGATGGATCAATACTGAGGCTGAAAGATATAGCAGATGTGGAGTTTGGTGCGCTCAGCTATAATATGGAGTCAAAAACCGATGGAAAGCCATCCGCTTCCATCATGATCAAGCAGCGCCCGGGTTCCAATGCGAGGGATGTTATCAATAATATTAAAAAGACCATGGCGGAGCTGAAGGTGTCTTCCTTTGTACCCGGTATGGATTACAACTTTGCCTATGATGTTTCCCGCTTTCTGGATGCGTCCATACACGAAGTATTAAGAACCCTGCTGGAAGCCTTTGTCCTGGTGTTTATTGTAGTGTTTTTATTCCTGCAGGATTTCCGTTCCACGCTTATCCCTGCATTAGCGGTGCCTGTAGCGCTGGTAGGTACGCTCGCCTTTATACTGATGCTGGGATTTTCAATCAACCTGTTGACGTTGTTTGCGCTCGTACTTGCCATCGGCATCGTTGTAGACAATGCGATAGTGGTGGTTGAGGCCGTGCACGTAAAAATGACTGAAGACCACATGGGTGCCATGGATGCCACTATTGCCGCGATGAAGGAAATAAGCGGCGCTATAATGGCAATCACCCTGGTGATGTCGGCCGTGTTCGTGCCGGTGGCATTTCTTTCCGGACCGGTGGGCGTGTTTTACCGGCAGTTCTCCCTTACGCTGGCGATATCTATTGTTATATCCGGGGTAAATGCGCTTACCTTAACTCCTGCGTTATGCGCATTGATGCTGCGACACTCTGAGCCCGGTAAGAAGAAAAATCTTTTGCAAAGATTTTTTGGTGGGTTTAACAGGGTGTATGATAAGACGCAAAACAGGTACCAGTGGCTTGTGGGCCGTGTGGCAGGCAGGAGATGGGTAACGTTATTAATGCTCGTTATTTTCTTTGCAGGCACCTGGGGATTCAGCGCCATACTTCCTTCCGGCTTTATTCCTACCGAGGACCAGGGCATCATCTATGTAAATGTTACTACCCCGTCGGGGTCTACAGTGGAACGTACCGGCGCAGTGCTGGATGAGATACAGCGGGTAGCGGAAAAATTTGATGCAGTGGAGAATATTTCAACGCTTGCCGGCTACAGTCTTATTACAGAAGTGTCCGGTGCTTCTTACGGCATGGGGATGATCAATATGAGATCCTGGGAGGAGAGGAAGGAATCTGTTGCAGACCTGATCAGTGAACTGGAAAAGCAAACCAGTCATATTACTGATGCAAAAATAGAGTTTCTGCCGCCGCCTACCGTGCCCGGCTTTGGCAACGCCAGTGGTTTTGAGTTCAGGCTGTTGGATAAAACAGGCAGTGAAGATCTGCAGCGTACAGAAACAGTAGCTAAAGAGCTGATCGCTGCTGCGGAGGAAACGGGCGTGGTAAAGAATGTATTTACTGGCTTCAATCCCAATTTCCCGCAATACATGATCCATGTAGACCAGGAAATTGCTGCCAAAAAAGGCATTACCATCGAAAATGCCATGAGCACTTTACAGACATTGCTGGGTAGCTATTATGCCACCAATTTTATAAGGTTCGGGCAAATGTATAAAGTGATGGTGCAGGCATATCCCCAGTACCGCAAAAGCCCGGAAGATATCCTTAAGCTCTATCTCAAAAATAATTCCGGTGAAATGGTGCCATTCTCTACTTTCATCAGGCTGGAGAGAGTATACGGACCTGAACAGCTTACAAGGTATAATATGTATACTTCGGCCCTGCTGAGCGGTGAAGCCGCCGAAGGGAAAAGCAGCGGCGATGCCATTCAAACGATGGAAAAAGCAGCGGCAAAAGTATTACCGCGTGGCTTTGACTATGAATGGTCGGGCATGACACGTGAGCAGATACTGTCAGGCAACCAGGCGGTGTATATATTTCTCATCTGTCTGGTATTTGTATATCTTATCCTTTCCGCACAGTATGAAAGCTTCCTGCTGCCGCTCTCCGTTATCCTTTCATTGCCTGCAGGGATCATAGGCTCTTTTGCCGCGCTGAAGCTGGCCGGGCTTGAAAATAATATTTATGCGCAGGTAGCGCTTGTGATGCTGATAGGGCTGCTGGGCAAGAATGCTATTTTGATCGTAGAGTTTGCCATACATCGCAAGAAGCTTGGGGTTACAGTATTACAATCTGCCATTGATGGCGCAGCTTCGAGGCTTCGCCCTATCCTGATGACTTCATTTGCGTTTATTGCCGGGTTGATCCCTCTTTGTATTGCTACCGGCGCCGGTGCACTGGGCAACCGCTCCATTGGTACTGCTGCAGCCGGCGGTATGCTTACCGGTACTGTGTTTGGCGTATTGCTGGTGCCGGGCCTGTATGTGTTATTTGCCGGCATTGAAGAAAAGATCCGTAAAAAGAAAAAGATGAAGCTGCATGTGCAGCACATGAAAGTAAAAGTTACCAAAGAAGACGTATAGCAAACAGGTTATTGTTTGCTGCAATGCTTATTCCCAAATACCAGATATTGTATGAAGAAATATATTAAATCGTTTACTCACGGTGTATCGCTGTTTTGTATCCTGTTTGTCTTTTCCTGCAAAACACCTTCGTCGCTTGTAAAAAATGAGCCGTTGAATTTACCGGGAACTTTTACCGGCGAAACAGATACTGTGAGTATAGGAGCAGAGCAGCGAAGGGTCTTTTTCAAAGACACGGTGCTCACCGGGCTGATAGACATTGCGCTGGCACAAAATATTGACCTGCAGAATACGCTTCAGAAGGTAAGTATAGCCCGTGCGGATATGCTTTCGCGAAAGGGGCTGGGACTGCCTGCCGTAGATGTTTTTGCATCTGCGGGTATGGACAAATACGGTAAATACACCATGTCGGGAGTGGGAAATTTCGATACCAACCTGTCCTCCAACATTGACAAGGATCAGCAGGTGACCGATCCTGCGCAGGACTTTTTCCTCGGACTCAAAAGCCATTGGGAAATTGATCTGTGGGGCAAACTGAAATCAGAAAAAAAAGCTGCTTATGCAAGGGTGCTTGCTTCAGAAAAAGGAAGGCAATGGGTGATCACGCAACTGGTGGCAACAGTGGCATCTTATTATTATGAATTGCTGGCACTCGATAACAGGCTGGAGATCGTGCACCGCAATATTGCACTGCAGGAAAGAGCCGTGGAAGTAGTGAAAGCGCAGAAGGAAGCCGGACGCGCTACATCCCTTGCCGTACAGCAGTTTTCAGCGCAGCTTTTGCAAACACAGAGTCTCGAATATGAAACCCGTCTCAGCATTGTGAAGCTGGAGAATGAATTGAACGCCCTGCTGGGGCGATATGCGCAGACGCCTGTGCCGCGTGGAGAGACTATCAGGCAACAGCAATTAATAAGCCAGATGGAAGCGGGTGTGCCCCTGCAACTGCTTACTCAAAGACCCGATATACAGCAGGCAGAGTGGGAGCTGAAGGCTGCAAAAGCAGATGTGGAAGCGGCGCGCAAAGCATTTCTCCCCTCTCTTAATATTACACCCTACCTTGGACTGAATGCTTTTAAGCTCCCCCTGGTATTTGCCAACGGCTCACTGGCTTATGGTCTCCTGGGTGGGCTGAGCCAACCCCTGCTCAACCGTTACCAGTTGAAGGGTGATTTTGCAGTAACCGATGCCCGGCAGCAGATAGCGGTGAACAACTACCGGCAGGCAGTGCTGCAGGCCTATGGAGAAGTGACCGGCAACCTGAAAGGGATAGCCTACTATAAAAAAATAGTAGCGCTCAATCAATCTGAAGTAGAAACCCTCACTGAAGCGGTAAGCACATCCAATGACCTGTACTTCAGCGGGTATGCCAGTTACCTGGAAGTGATCACCGCGCAAAAAGGCGTGCTTGAAGCGGAATTGAAGCGTACTGTTGCACAGAAAGAATTGCTCCTGTATACCGTAAACCTGTACAGGGCGCTTGGCGGTGGATGGGAGTAAAGGCAGATATGATGTGATGAAAGAGATACAAGGAATTTTCCAAAGCAAAGTGTACATTAATTCGATCTCTCGCACTTTGCGATCCCAACCGAAGGTCGGGCGAAGCAATCCCTCCCTTTACCAATCAGGGAGACTGCTTCGCCGCTGTGATGTATCTCTTCACAATGAGGCGCCGCGCATGCGGCTCTCAGAGACGCTGCTGGAGGAAAGGCGGACTCGCAGTGTAAGAGTGTGGAGTATTTGCTTGATTGAAGTATCGCGAAAGCTAAAAAACATCAACTTCTTGCCCGTCTTTGCGAGCCGCAGCGGGTATATTAAAGGTCAGGACTGATCCGCGGCGAAGCAATCTCCACATTTACCAACTGCGGAGACTTCTTATTTTGTAACTGGCGCCTCCTGCAGTACAGACATATTACCACAAGCACCTCTCTTGTTACACACCCTGTCCGAAAGTCAGCAAATTACTGTCCGGGTCAAGCAGGGAAAACTCTTTTTGTCCCCAGGGTTTTATCTGCGCTTCCAGCTTTACCGACCTGTTGAAGGCAAGGTAAAGTATCCAGGCTGTCTTTGGACGTGCTTTTGCATATTCGATTATAGTCGTGGTCTTGCCCGAACCGGCAACCGCGTTGATCCTGATGTTGCCTGTTGAATGGATAATGTCATATTGTTCGGGTGTAAGTTCCATTTTTGAGGAAAAGCTGTCCGAAGGTTACGATTTTCAGGCTTCTTTCACCTGGTTAAAAAATGCAGACATTTGTTCCAATGCATTGTTCGAGAACATTTTTTCTGAGTTTTCCAGGGTATCTTTTGTGGCGTTTGCACCTCTTTCGATCATTTCTTTTTCAAATTGAGCGATTGCGGTTCTTATGTCAGGGAATATATTGCCCGTTAAATTTTCCGCTAATTCAAACGCATCCTGCAATGCCACGTTTGCACCTTCACCTGCATAAGGAGGCATACGATGTGCCGCATCCCCAAGCATGGTAAGATTTGCCTGTGTTTCCCAGGTTTGATTGAACGGAAAATAATACTGCGGGCGGGGAATGAAATACACTTCATCGTTTGTGAAAAATTCGTACCATCTGTCGCTCCAGCCTGCAAACTCCTTTTTAAACCACGCAAGAACCTGTTCCCTGCTGTTGAAATCAATGCCGCTTTGTGCAAGCCAGTTTTCGGGCGTTTTGAAATTTACCACAAACATAACGGAGCCGTCACCCTTTGTGCCGTAGCCCACGAATTGCTCATTATCAAAAGCCATTACTTTCCCGCCTTTTGCAAATGCAAAAAGTTTAGGTGCGTTTTTCCCGGCATTGTAAATATTCCCTTCAATCAGCGTAATACCTGAATAGACCGGCTTTATATCACTCAGGTACGGCCGCACTTTTGAATTGGCGCCATCGGTAGCGATCACTATATCGGCATAGGCGCTTGTACCGTTTTTGAAATGCACGAGCCAGCCGTCTCTCTCTTTTTCCATTGAAACGAAATGGCTGTCCCAGACCACGGTGCCGGGTTCCAGCGAATTCAATAAAATATTCCGCAGGGGGGCGCGGTCAATTTCGGGACGGGTTTCTGCCGTAATGGTCGCGAAATCGTGGTCGTCGAATGCTATGTTGAGCAATTTATCTACAAGCCGCATTTTGCTTGCAACGGGACGATGATGTTTGTAAAATTCATCCAGCAACCCCGCACGTTTAATTGCTTCAAGCCCTGTGCCTTCGTGCAGATCAAGGGTAGCTCCCTGCACCCTTACATTCTTATCCATATCCCGTTCATACACTTTTATATTGAAAGTACCCGGTATCTCTTTACGCTGTAAAAGCTTTGCCAGGGTCAATCCGGCCGGTCCTCCGCCTATAATGGCGATCTGTTTATCCTGTAATAACATAATACTGCATTGTTTAATTGCAATGCAAAATTATTTCCGCTTTATTGCCGATAATAGTATAAATCGGTCGTTTTTGTTTTTGGATAATTCTTTCGGCGCCACGCCGGCAAACTTTTTAACTTCTTTGATGAAGTGCGTTTGGTCGGAAAAGTTTTCTTCGGGAAAAAGTTTTCCCTGTGCGATATGTTCCAGCGAGGCGCGAAAACGAAGGATATTGCAATATGCCTTTAATGAAATGCCGAATTGCTGGTTGAAATAACGGTTGATCTGCCGGCTGCTCCAGAACACTTTTTCGGAAAGCTCTTTTACGGTAATGGCTCCGCTGGCAGCGTAGATCAGTTCAAAAAGTTTCCGTTTTCTTTCGTCAATTGCTTCGGGCAAAAGCGATTGTATTTTCTGTGAAGCTTTTTTGCAGAAAAGATCAAAGCTGTCCAGGTCATTTTCGTTAAAATCCCAAAAATCATCAGGCAAAAGCTTCCCGCTGTTAAGAATGTTTGCAATAGGTTCACGAAAAATATATTCTACGGCAAGCAATTTAAAGCTGATGCAAAATATTACACAGCCCGCGGGCAGTGTCGCCTGCTCGTGTTGCGTCAATCCTCCAAGCTGTACGATACGAAAAGGCGCTGCGGCTGCTTTGGAAAGCAATACATCAATGAGCCCGTCGGGCAATCCTGTCGTTTCTTTATCGCTGCCGGAATGATTGCGTAAGAACCAGAAGCTTTCTACAAAGTCCGAAAGCGGTTTGCCGGGCTTAATGATTTTATATTCCAGGTTATTGTCCATTGCTGTTTATCCGTTTACTAATCATTCAGGCGATTCTCTCTGTCCATTCTTTGATGTAAAACTCTTATAATTTCAATGTCACTCTGCTTATCAGTGAGCCTACGCTGCCTGCTATATTAGCGATTCTTGTTCTTGCCGGTTTTTGTGTTTTGTTCTAATTAATTATTTCTCCTTTGCTATTCGCTAATTTCTCTCTCCATTTTTGAATGTCTTCTGTTGTCTGTCTAACCCAATCTGTTGCTTCGCCAACGATCTTCAATGGCGATTCCGAACGATATGAACGTGTCGGGTTGCCCGGGAATTTTTTATCTGTAACATTTGGGTCGTTTTCAAAACTTCCTGTTGGCTCAACTATATAAACCCGTTCATGTCCGTTGCCTTGTGCTAATGCCGCTGCAAGTCCTGCGCCATTAACTGAAGCTGTAAAATAAATATGATTCATTTTGAGTTCGGGTTTGTAATTAGAATTCCCTCCTGCTGTCAGCAAATCACCAACCTGTAAATCTGCTTTCGTTCCATGATAAAAAGGACCTTTGTCAGATGGTTTTTCTCTAAATGTTTTTGCTAAATCATAATTCTTTTTTGCATTGTCAGGATCGTTTAAATCCTCATAACATTGAGCAATATTTGAATATAAGGAAGGAAAAGCACTCTGAACAGAATCGTCATTTATTTTTAATGCAAATTGTAAAGCTGTTTCGAGCCATTTTAATTTGTCAGAAACATGCTTTTGATGTCGTGCTACATAATAGGCTGCGAGAAATTTTTCAAAGTCATTTGTTCCTTCCGTCCACGCCTGAAGAAATAGCTTGCTTGCTTCTTCCGGTTTGTCTTGGTCTTCCATTGCCATTCCCAGGAGACAGAGCTTAACAATGTTGTTATTAGGATTAAATTCCATTATGATGTCTTTTTATACAATGACGGACTGTTGGCTGTAGCAGTGACAGTACTTTTCTTGCTTCTTTCAAAAATGTCGATTGGGTCAAAGCCTAAAACAGAATTTTTCAAGGTGCTATTATCCAAATATTCAATACGCATGGTCTGCCGCTTTTATAAATACCATGTTGCACTAAACCTACGGAAGCTTAGTTATTGGCAGAAGTGCATCGTCAGTTAGTAGGCTTGTACCAAAACTTCATATTAGATAGTTTTCGCGTTTACTTCATCATATTCGGAATGTGTACCGAAACGTATCCATGCGGCTTGGCGATGTGACGCTATTCCGTGATTCGTCTGCAGATAACCGATGCCAAATTTATAATTAAAAGTTTATTTTTTATTCTGTTGCCCGGAGCTATTCATCGCTTGAGATTTAAGCCAAATAGCAAACTGAAGCTGAGGCGGTGTTATTTGTCTGCCAACATAACACAAACGCACCAGTTGTCCGCTGTTTTAGCTCCTTATTGGAATTTTAGAATTGATCAGTTTGAATAAGTCTTTCTCAATTGATTCTGGAATATTTATTTTGCTCATGCTTAATGCTGGTTTTTTACTTTCATTTAAGAAGAAGAAAATATAATTTCCGTATTCTTGATAATAAGGAAATGCAACCCATTTTAATTTTAAGAGCATTTCTGGGTCGCAATATTTTATATATTCTTCAGTAAAGAGAAGTTCACGTACAACTGTTGGGTTAGTTTTGTATTTCTCAATTCGAGCTAACAAATTCTTCTTTGTCCTTGTTTTTAACTGGTAAATATTTAGGAGTTGTATAATTAACAATAGAAAACAAGCCAAACCAAAAGAACTTATAAAAAGTGAGATTGATTTCCCTCTTAAGTAGTAGAGTAATCCAATGGCTAAATAAGCAAGACAACAAATCGAGTAGGTCTTAACACTATTAAATGCCTCCTTTGATGAAAACTTCCACAGCGTTAAACATTCTTCAAGATATGTTTCATTATACTTTCCGGTAATTTTGAACTCCATTTGTTTTATTGATTGATTTCAGAGAATGGTCTTTAAAAATGGCTTGCAACGAACGGGGCTTTATGCAGGGTGGGAATTAGCATTCCGTCTGCCCGAACTGAAGCTGGGATTTGCAATTAGCTGATGATATATTCGTCAGCCCAACTTGCATAAAACCCAATGTTGGCAGCCGTAACTCTCCACGTCAATCCTTGTCGTCTTTGGGTTTTGTCCGAATAATAACTCCAAGTGATTTGCCTGAAATATTATAATCCTTGCTTAATTTTTGTTTGTCAATTACGGTTAGTTCTATAAAATTTTTATCGTCAATTCCAGAGAGGTCGCCTTCAAAGTTTGTTTTCAAAACTTTGCCGTTTAGGATATAAATTACCGAACTGTCACTTTGCGGTGTTGGAACATTTTTTAAGTAGTCGGCTGATTTTGGCTTGAAATAGTTCCAGTATTTATTTCTTGCAAATTTTTTTGTTTCAATGTACACTGCACCAAATTTACCTTGTTCTCCAACGAGTTTAATTGCATTTGCGTCTTTATAAACTGTCACCGAAGCAATATCGTTTGGTTGATATTCTTGCATTTCTATTCTTGTTACATTAACGCTGTCAATGAAAAAAACTGGGTCGTTTAGTAATTGTTTGTATCGTTCTTTTTTCTCAAAAATTCTATAACATGAAACTATGAGGTCTATAGCTTCAACTGGCTTGTCATAATAATATGCTTCGTCAATTGGGAACTGTGGCTTTTTAGTTGTATCAACTTTGACATAGAAAAACAAAGTATCGTTTGCGAAATGCCAGTAGTCAGAGCAGCCACGTGAACCCCAAGTGTCTTTCAGTTTTGGGTAGATATTGAAAACGTCTTTAAGTTTTAAATTGTGCAGGTCAATTGGTGTACCATCAGGTAGGCTCCCTTTAAAGTCTTTAGTAAGTCTTATTTTACTTATTTGGTTTGTATTTTGGTCTTTCTGGAAAATCATGCCTGGAAATTTTGCTGAAAAATATCCTTTTCCATTTTCAAAACGACCATCTTGTGCGATACATTTTTTTCCTAAATCCATTTCTTCAACTTCTATAGGTTTGAAGTCGTCGCTTAGTCTTTGCAAGTCAGGCAATGTTGTCTGGCACAAGCAAAACCCCGAAACAGTTATCTTTTTTGCAATAGAAGTGTCTAATAATGAAGGTTGGATATTTGTTTGAGAATGTCCTGTTAAACAGTAAAAGGCAAGAATAATACTAAATGTTATTTTGAAATTCATGGTCTCAATGTTATGGCTGCCAACGTTTTACGGCTTGCAGCAGGTGGGGAAATAGAATTCCTTTCCGCCCGAACCGTTGCCAAATTTATAATTAAAAGTTCATTGTTTATTCTATTGCTCAATAGCGTCTTTCAGCCGGAACTATTGCTCAATGTTATTTCTTCAGCCCCACTTGCTGCAAACCGATGTAAGCAGCCGTTTTGTTGTCAATGTTGCTAATGAAACCAATTCCCTGTTAAGTGTCGGTATTTGTCGTCTGGTTTAACGATACCTGTCCAATAAGTAATTCCTAACCTTACGTCAAGGAAGCCCCACAAACCATAATAAATTCCTTTGTCAGATTTTGAAATAATATAAACACCTAACTTTTTTTGTCCTTCTTGTAATTTGTCACTTTCCAATGCAGTTAATTGGTCACCTTTAAAAATACTGTCATTTAAGATTGTAATGTCGCCTTGTTTGTTAATCAATATATTATTTATTTCAGTCAATATATTTTTATTTTGGCTGATATAAACTCGGTATGAAGTGTCAATTAAAAATGGTTCTGTCAACTGTTGAACTACGGCACAAAGAACAACAACAACAGTCCAAAATATCTTTGTCTTTAGATGACCTTTACCAAACAAAATGGTCAGGTAAAAAATTAAAGTTGTTACAAGTCCGCAAATAAGCAAAACTTGATAAGTGCCTTGTTGTCTCCCGAAGAATAGGAAACTTACAAAGGTCAAAACAACTCCGATTAAAAGTCCTATGTGTTTCAAGGAAAGTGTCATTAAAATGGCTGCTTACGGTACGGCTTGGCGATGTGGTGGTATTTCATGGTTCGTTTGCCCGTAACCGATGCTAAATATATAACTTAAAGTTCATTGTTTATTCTATTGCCCGGCGTTATCCGTCAGCCGGAACTGAAGCCGATTAGCGAACAAAAAGCTGAAGACATATTCGTCACCCCGCCATATAGCCAATCCGAATGTTAGCAGCCGTATTTCGTCTATATACAAACATTCTTTCTATTTATATCAACAATCTCGTCAATGTCATACTGTTGAAAGAGTGCAAGTAGCTTGTCTGTGCCATGTTCTAACTTATACTCCAACTCTTCTTTATAGATTGGGATTGCAGAGTAAAAATATATTTCTTTCTTGTCTGTCTCTATGTAGGTAAAGTCGTCCGAAAGTGTTATAGATTCAAGTAGGATTATACTGTCAAAATTATGATTGACTTTATGGGTGTCGTCCAATGGGATTGTATGTCCATAACCAAACCAAGTGTCGTTTAAATGAGGATACTTTGAAAGTTGTATTAATGCTCTTATTGGCCAATAATTGTTTTCGTCGGCGAAATCGTCATAGTTAAGTCTCCAATCAATTGGCAATAGCATCGTAATTTCTACAAATTTTAAATAGTCAAGGTCTTCTGGCACCTTCATTGGCAATGCACTTAATCCACAAGTCAATAGCAGATTATAATTTCTGTCTCCGGCTGGCTTAATAATAAAAATGTCTGAATGAACGATTTCGGATTCCTTTTCGTGTAGAACTAAAATTTCTTCTGAATCAAAAAAGTTGTCGAGATGTTCGCCAATTATTTCAACTGAATTTGGTATGTTGTTTGGGGCTGTCATAATATGGCTGCTAACGAACAGGGCTTTGTGCAGGTGAGGCATTTAGTGAACGTCAAGACCGGAACAAAAGCTGATTGAAAAACTAAAGTACAACATATGTTCTACTGCTCAATAGCATCCCGTCAAGCCGGGACAGAAGATGAGTAGCGAACTATTGCTGATGCTAACAACGTCGAGCCACACTTGAACAAAACCCCATGTTAGCGGTTCGTTGTTTATTGTCCCGGTGTTGCTGTTTCTCGTATTTCAACACTTGTATTTTGTCCGTTTAAGATTGGGCATCTCTTCGCAATTTTTGTCGCTTCGTCAAGATTTTTTGCTAAAATAATGATGTAACCTGCAATAGAATTATTGTCAGCAATGTGTGGCGTTTCAACAACTTCATTGTTTGGTTTTAGCACTCGTCCTTGTCGTGAAAAATGGTTTCCACCGTTAGCAAGTTGGTCATTGTCTGCAATTTCGTTTATCCAACTTATCCATTGTTGCATATAGATTTCCATCTGCTTTTTGGTAGGTTGTGCTTCTTCGTTTGCGATGTCCATACGGAACAGTAATACAAATTCTTTCATCTTAATTTAATTTTCTGCAAAGATGATTTATCCAATTTAGACACACTTTGATTTAGGTCAAAATCATTTTATTTGGATTTAAGTCTGCTTAATGTTTCTTCCCGTATGTCAAGATAGGAGGCCAAAACTCTGTTTGAAAGGCGTTGAATTAAAACAGGATTTTCTTTTAGGACATTGTCATATCGTTGTTTGGCAGTTAATGTAGTCAGATGTTCAATTTTTTTGTTTTGAAATGAATAAGCCATTTCTAAAATTCTTTGATAAAAAATTTTCCAACTTACCATTTCTTCATTAAGGCGAAAAAAGTTTGAATGACTAATTGCCAACAATTCTGTATCGTCAAGCGTTTCTAAACATTCAATAGACGGTTTTTGAGTAATGAAACTTGTCAATGCTGTTCCTATGTGATTGTCAAGCATCACATATCTTGTTTTTTCGTGTCCGTTTTTGTCAATGAAAAAAGTCCTGACACAACCTGTATATATAAAATAAAATTCTTTGCATACACTTCCTTCGTGCAGCAAAATGTTGTTTTTCTTAACTGATTTTGGTTTGAAACAATCTGATATTTTTTTAAGTTCGTGTTCTTCAAAGTCTGCGAACATTTTGAGCACTATTTTTAATTTGTCTGTCATTTCTATTGCCTGCACGATGTCGTTTACAATGACCGCTAACGGTACGGCTTGGCGATGTGGCGGAAGTCCGTGATTCGTCTGCCCGTAATCGAAGCCAAATTTATAACTAAATGTTCATTGTTTATTCTATTGCCCGGCGTTATTCGTCAGCCGGGACTAAAGCCGATTAGCGAACAAAAAGTTGAGAACATATTCGTCGCCCCGCCATATTGCCAAACCGAATGTTGTGTGTTCGCTCTACGTTCTGTCAAACAAGTTGCAACCTTTGATTTTCAATTGTAACATTGAAATGAATGTCTGCCTTTAATGCCTTAAAGACTTTCAAAACTGTGTCAATTGTTGCACTGTTGCTGCTACTTTCTAACTTTGAAATTTGAGCTTTTTGTACACCAACAAGCTTGCCTAATTGCTCTTGTGTCAAGTTACGTTCTTGTCTTGCCGCTTTAATCATCCGCCCTAAGAGTTCCATGCGAAGTTCATATTCGTATTTATCTCTGTCAGGCGTACCGACTTTACCGATGTATTTATCTTTCATCTCGGCAAGGGTGTATGATTTCATTTGTGTCTTTGCCATGATGTTATCTTTTATTTTTAAGTTCAAAATATTTCTTTCTAATTCTTTCTGCTCTGGCAATTTCGTCAGCAGGTGTCTTTTGCTCTTTCTTAATAAAGCCATGTGTTGCAAAAACAAGCGTCTGCTTTGGTTCTGTCTTGTCCCAAAAGGCGAGTAGCCTTATTTGAAGTCCTGCGTATAGTGTCCGAAATTACCAAATTTCATTTTTAAGTTTTTTGAAAAGTCTTGGGTCGTTTGTCTGTTCGGCAATATCAATATTATAGAACACCTTTTTAGCCGCTTTGGGATGTAGTTCCGCAATGAACTTGTCCGCCTCTTCTAAAAATCGTGTTTCAAAATATTTCACTGAAAATATTTCGACAAAAATAAGAAATTGTTTCCAAAATTAGAAACTTTATTTTGTCTGCTAAAATTAGAGGAATGTTGAAAAGAGTGACACACAACGGTTGAGCATTTGTGTTTGTGGCGGAATTTGGAAAACGTCCAGCCGGGAACAAATGCCAAATAGAGATATAAAAGTTCATTGTTAATTCTATAGCTCAATTTATAACGTCCGGCCGGAACTACAGATGATAGCCAGGTGAAGCTGAGGCGGCGTTGTTTGTCCGCCGACATAACACAAATGCACATGTTGGTAGCCGTTTTGTCGTGTATGTAGACATGATTTCACCTGTCTGTTAACTATTGCAAGTGTCAAAATGTTCAGCCCAAAAACTTAATGGATACTCGTTCAGTGACAGCACGACTTGTAAGCTATCTAAATCTATGTCGCCAGTTTCAGTGTCCAGATATTGATGCCCGCTTGTCCCATTGCGATACAAGACAGTTACCATTTCTCTAAATTGATTCCATTTGCCCTTTGCCAATCGCCATTCAAATTTGCCTTTATCAATTTGTTTGAGTCCAATATTATTTGTGTCGTTATAGGCTTTTATGACAACGTGATATTTTGTGTCTAACAGTTTAAGTGTTGAAAAGTCGAAATGAGGAAGTCCTTGGGATAGCTTTAGGAAAGCATTTTCGACTTCGAGTAATCCATTTATGTCCACTGAAATTAATACAGTGTCATACCCTTTGAAGTTGTCATAAAAACCTGTCCTGATATATTTTAAAGTATCTGTCATTTAAAATGGCTACCAACACGTAAATTTATGTTATTACACGTGATCTCCCAACATTGAAAAGCAACCACTTGATGTTATAGATTTCGTATTGTCATTGCGTAAATACAATTTTTATTATCCGTTTATAAGCGTTTATAAACGTTTGCACACTGCTTGTCCGGCTTGGATAACACCTATGCCTCAACGTGCCCTCCATCAGTATTTCACCTGATAAGCATTACCACGCCTTTTTTTCGCACTATATTTCCCAGGTAATCTTTTCCTGCTATTGTCCAAACATAAGTATTGGCAGCCTGGGCTTTGCCGTTTACCGTTCCATCCCATCCCTGCCGGGGATCGGCCGAGCTGTATACCATTTGCCCGTACCTGTCGAAGATCCTGAAATAGGCGATCTGCGTCATCCCGACAGGCACAAAACGGAAGACATCATTCAGCCCGTCGCCGTCAGGTGTGAACGCAGAAGGCACATAAAACTCAGGACCTTTATATACTTTAACCGCAATCGTATCTGTGCTCGGGCAACCCGCATCGGAGGTGACAGTCAACGCATATTTTATATCGCCCTGCAATATGGCTACGGGATTGGCTACTGCAACATTGTTCAGTCCCGTAGCGGGCGACCAGCTATAGTAATCGCCCCCCGAACTATTTAGCTGCAGGGGCTGGCCCATGGCTATGGTGGTATCTGCGCCCGCATACGCATTGGTGCCGTAAACAGTTATTGACCGGACTAAAGTATCTGATGGGCAGCCATTGTCTGCCACTCCATAGGCTTTTATCATATAATGCCCTGTGTCTGCGTATGCGTGCCCCGGCGATTGGAGCGCCGCTGTATTCTCATCGCCAAAATCCCAGTGCCATCCGCTGACAGGTATAGCCGGGTTGAGATCAGAAGCATTGAACACAAGCATTTCATTCCGGCAAGCCACCGTTCTTCCCTGCAGCCCGACGGAAGGATGAGGCCTGATTTCCAGTGTTTGCTCCGTCCTGTCTGATATGCATCCTTCCCTGGTCTTTACAAGCAACGATACATGGTGTGTGCCGGCGGAAAATAGTGAGGATAAGGATGAATCCTGAGGAGAGCTTTCTGTGTTCCCGTCAACAGTCCAGTTCCATTCGCTGATGGTGCCAAATTCCACGTATGATGTACTGCCTGTGGTTACGCTGCGGTTGTCGCAATAGGGCGCATCTTTCATGTCAAAAGCGGCTACAGGGATGGATCCCGCTACAACTTTCTGCTGGAAAGTGTCGGAAAGGCACCCGTTGTTGCCGAGAATATTCAGCTTTACAGTATAGTTGCCCGGACGCGGATAAATATGGGCCCCGGGGTTTTCAACCGTGTCGGTAGTGCCATCGCCGAAATCCCAGAACCATTTTACAATATTCCCGAAAGACGTGGAGCTGTCGCGGAAATTAACAGGTTGAGGATAGCAGGTGATCTGTCCTTCGGGAAAGGAAAAAGAGGCATTGAGCGAAGTGCAAAAGCGCTGGTGATTGGTGCTCCCGCCGGTAGCGCCGGTAAATCCCCAGAACACCATCGGGTCGTGCTGAAAAACAGACTCCACAAGGTCTATACTGGCGACAAGTCGTTCAACGCCATCCATAAATACGGTTATCTTTTTTGAAGCCGCGTCCCACCATATACGGAATACATGCCACTGGCAGTCTTCTATATTATCGCTGTTTGCCAAAGCAGCCACAGGCCCGGCAATATTGTTGGTTGTATTGTGGCTCAGGTCGCCGTTGAGATGGATAGATACATTATCATAGGCCGGGTCTCCCTTATTTTCGTTTTGCCAGGTATCAATAGCAATGATCACAGAAGGTGACACTCCTTCTGCCCCAAGCCCTTCACCGGTGGTGCCGATGCTGGTGCTGATAGGCTGCAGCACAAAAGCTATCCCGTCGGCGCCTTCTGCATCATTACATCCTAAAAACACGTTGAAATGAAAATCAAAAGAACTTGTAAGATCTATTTTATTAATATTCCATACAGATCCGGACTGGCCGGTCTGATCCTTTGTAAGCGTATAGCAATTGCAGTTTTCCTGCGTCGCATTTCCATTGATGTGATAGGGATTATCGGTTTGCGCTACAAGCTCCTCCCGGCCATGCAGGCAGAAAAGCGTTATCAATAATATGGTATGCAGGCTTTGATTTACATTCACGGGAGAGGTATACAGATTGTGAATGGTGAATAGGCAATAGTGAATGGTGAATTGCCGGACGACAAATGTGAAACGACAAACGTGAAACACACCATTGACCATTCCCTGTTTAATGTCGTTTCCTTAATCTTAAAAATCATTATATACTTTATATTTGGAAACAACTCAGAGATTTATCATTGCTGTTACCAGTATCCGAATAAGTCACCTTTTTTTGCGTGAGATTTGTACTACTGCCGATCAAAGGAATTGATGAACAATGATATGAAGCTAACAGATCTCCTCAAAGCAAAAAACAGTGGTGTTTCGGATATCCCGCCAAGTGGCGGGACCGGCTTAAGGCAATCAACAACTTAACCTTAAAGCCGTAAGCCTTTCTTAAGGAAACGCCATTGAATGATGAATAGTGAATAAACGCACCATTCACTATTGCCTATTCACCCTGACACTATAACATTTATAATCACCCCGCGCACGCTCAGCCCTACATCCTTCCCTCTTTTATTTCATCCACTACACCCGGATCGAGCAGGGTGCTGGTATCGCCCAGCTTCTCTGTTTCTCCTTCGGCAATTTTACGCAATATGCGCCTCATGATCTTGCCGCTTCTTGTTTTGGGCAGTCCTTTTACGAACTGTATCTTATCCGGCTTGGCAATGGGTCCGATAATGCGGGAAACGGTTTGTATGATATCCTGCCGCGTATGATCTTCATCCCCGCGTAAGTGTGTTACTATAACATAAGCGTAAATGCCCTGCCCTTTGATGTCGTGGGGATACCCTACCACAGCGCTTTCCACCACGCTGGCGTGCATGTTGATCGCGTTTTCCACTTCGGCTGTGCCTATACGATGCCCGCTCACATTGAGCACATCGTCCACACGGCCGGTGATGCGGTAAAAGCCGTCATCATCTTTCATGGCTCCGTCGCCTGTAAAGTAAAGATTTTCGTAAGTGGCAAAATAGTTGGTCCTGCAGCGTTCGTGATCGCCATAGGTAGTTCTTATTATACCCGGCCACGGCGCTTTCATGCAAAGGTTGCCCTTATACAGGCCTTCCTCATCTTTTTCTGTCACTTCTTTACCCTGTTCGTCCACCAGTACCGGTTGTACTCCCGGCAAAGGCAAAGTTGCCCATGAGGGTTTTGCCGGAGTTATGCCTGCCAGGTTAGTGATCATTATCCCTGCTGTTTCTGTTTGCCACCAGGTATCTACCACGGGACAGTTTTTTTTGCCGATATGTTCATCATACCAATGCCAGGCTTCCTCGTTGATAGGCTCGCCAACGGTGCCCAGCACTTTCAGCGAAGAGAGGTTTTTTCCTTTAAGCGGATCCAGCCCATAGCTCATGAGGCTGCGTATAGCCGTGGGCGCGGTATACAGGATATTTATCTTGTATTTGTCTATAATATCCCAGAACCTTCCCGCATCGGGCCAGGTAGGGATGCCTTCAAACATTACGGAAGTGGCCCCGGCGCTCAGCGGGCCATAGAGCGTGTAGCTGTGACCGGTGATCCAGCCTATATCGGCAGTGCAGAAATATACCTGCCCCGGCTGGTACTGGAAAGTGTTGACAAAAGTATAGTTTGTCCACACCATATACCCGCCGCAGGTATGTACTACTCCCTTCGGCTTGCCGGTGCTTCCCGAAGTATACAGGATGAACAAGGGGTCTTCCGCATCCATCACCTCCACTTCGCCAAAGCTATTGTCCGGGAGGGTATCCGTTACTTTCAGCATTTCATCTTCCCACCATACATCCCTTCCTTTGATCATACTTACCGGGATGCGGGTACGGGTATACACAATTACTCTTTTCACAAATTTATTACCCACAAGCGCATCGTCAATCACGCTTTTCAGCGGTATATCTTTTGCACCGCGGTATGCGCCGTCGCATGTCACTATATATTCCGCTTTGGCATCTTCCAGCCTGTCGGCAATGCTCTGTGCCGAAAAACCGCCGAATATTACGCTGTGGATCGCCCCGATCCTTGCGCAGGCTAAAACTGCATAAGCCAGTTCAGGCACCATTCCCATATAAATACACACACGGTCGCCTTTCTTCACCCCGTTATTTTTTAATACCTGTGCAAACTGGCAAACACGTTTATGGAGACGCTCATAGGTTACAATTCTCGTTCTCTCTTCGGGGTTATTGGGTTCCCAGATAATGGCAGGCTTGTCACCCAGCTTTTCAAGATGCCTGTCAAGACAGCTCTCTGTAATGTTAAGGCGGCCGCCGGCAAACCATTCTACCTTAGGTTCTTTAAAGTTCCAGTTCAATACTTTGTCCCATCTTTTCCGCCATTGAAAGGTGGCTGCGATCTCGCCCCAAAAGGCTTCGGGGTCTTCTATACTTTTCCGGTAAGCTTCTTTGTAGGCCTGAAATGATTTGATCTGATAGGGATATGACATATAGCTCTGCAATGATTTGGTTTAACAATAAGAGGGCTTAAAATTAATCAGATTCAGTTGAATAGCGAGCAATGAATTTGATTTTCGGGTGATTTTGCGAAATTATGATGATGCGTGCAGTTGATTGCATATTATGGCAACACTCTGTAATCTTTGCCGGATGAGGGTTTGGTAAAAATCACCTGATCGTTTGCAAACGATTGCTCTGATTACTGATGCTGTTATGATCATACTTTAGTATATTCAACCCTTAATTTGCTTGCATCAATATGACTGTATCCACCAAAAGTATCTGGAAAATTATCGGCGCTTCTTCCGTAGGCACGCTCATTGAATGGTATGATTTTTATATTTTCGGCAGTCTTGCTACTGTTATTGCCAGCCAGTTTTTTCCGAAAACCAATCCTACAGCGGCTTTGCTCTCCACATTGGGTACTTTCGCAGCAGGGTTTATAGTCCGGCCTTTCGGGGCGCTGGTATTCGGGAGACTGGGCGATATCGTAGGGCGTAAATATACCTTCCTGCTCACGCTTATTATCATGGGGGGCTCTACTTTTGCTATTGGCCTCGTACCATCGTATCAAACCATTGGCTTTGCCGCACCTGTCATTGTTTTGCTGCTGCGCCTCCTGCAGGGGCTGGCGCTTGGCGGCGAGTATGGCGGCGCTGCTACCTACGTGGCAGAACATGCGCCTGCCAACAGGCGGGGGTTCTATACCTCATGGATACAAACCACAGCCACGCTCGGTCTTTTTGTATCGCTGGGTGTCATCCTGCTGGTACGGGAATCATTGGATGCAGACAGTGCTGTTTCTATCAGGAAGTTTAATGAATGGGGATGGCGCATACCTTTTCTGGTATCTATTGTTCTTGTTGGCGTTTCGGTATATATCCGGCTGAAAATGAATGAATCGCCTTTGTTTGCCAAGCTGAAATCAGAAGGGAAGACCTCGGTCAACCCGTTAAAAGAAAGCTTTGTGCACAAAACCAACCTTAAAATGGTGTTGCTGGCTTTGTTTGGCGCTACCATGGGGCAGGGTGTAGTTTGGTACACGGGACAATTCTATGCGCAGAGTTTTATTGAAACCGTTTGTAAAATAGATTTCGGGCAATCCCGGACCATGCTGATATGGGCTATTCTTTTTGCCACTCCTTTATTTGTAGTATTCGGTGGGTGGAGCGACCGGGCAGGGAGAAAATGGATCATGCTTGGAGGTATGCTGCTGGCGATCGTGTTCTACCGCCCTATCTACCAGCAATTCATTAACCTCTCGGAGGTAAACACTTATCTTTCGCAGGAACCTGTATCTGTTACTCAGCCCGTAAATAAAAGTGAGCAGATCGGTGTGAATACGGTCTCTGTTACCACGGTCACCAAAACCTTTGCTGACGGTTTCGCATACACGCAGCGAAATGCGGATACCGTATTTGCAGATGCGTCGCGTGCAGTGGCGCATGCGCCTGTGGCCTATATTGAAAAAAAACTACCTTCATCCACTTACTGGCAATTTGTTTTCCTCATTTTTGTGCAGGTGATTTTCGTGACAATGGTGTATGGTCCGATCGCTGCATTCCTGGTAGAGCTTTTCCCTACCCGCATACGCTATACTTCCATGTCGCTGCCTTATCATATAGGCAACGGTGTTTTTGGCGGGCTGACGCCTTTTATCGCTTTGCTGCTGACGACGATCAACCCGGGAGACAAGCTGGTCGGGCTGATGTACCCGATCATTATCTCTGCCGTATGTTTTGTGATCGGCGCTCTATATATGAGTAATAAGATTGACCCGGATGTAGGTGATTGAGGAAGGGTAAGCGCAGACTTTTTTCTTAACTGTGCTTTATGAACGTTCTGCTATAGCCGGAAGGTATTTTAGCTTTAATTGAAAATTATTCTCAAACAGCATTTCCCCGTCATATGGTGATTATCCCTCTCTGTGTATAATACAATTATAGTATAGCTTTATGACTTTCTCCACCTGTCATATTCTGTAAGACAAAACAGTACCGGATAACCTTTTATCAGCGGTGGATAACAGGCGATGCTTTTATTTTCTTCTTGATGAAAGAAAACAGTAAAAAAAATTTGGAAGAGAATTTTTAAAAATTATATTTGTAGGACAAATAGGATTTGTACTATATTTGACGTATGAACAATAAAGCAAAAAACGGAACACTGGTAGATTGGGTTGAAAGCCTGATTATCAAGACAATAAAGGAAAACGAAATGAAATCCGGGGCTGAAATACCTAATGAAATGGAGCTTGCCGAGAAATATGAAGTGGGGAGAAATGTTGTCAGAGAAGCGTTAAGCAGATTGAGGATGTTAGGCATTATTGAAAGCCGTACCCGTCGGGGAATGGTCGTTTCAGAACCTAATGTTATGTATGGATTTCAAAAAGTTCTAAATCCTCATACATTAAGCCGCGAAACCATCCTTAATCTTTTAGGCATGAGAGTCTCATTAGAGATAGGATGTGCAAGTATTGTGATAAATAATATAACGGATGAAGATATTGAGGAACTTAAGTTAATTGTCGCTAAAGAAAATGCTATCAAAAGTCAAAAGATAGATATTGAGATGGAAAGGGCTTTTCACACCAAAATATACCGGGTTGCAAATAATCAGGTGATGTTGGATTTTCTTGATTTGCTAATTCCTGTTTTTAAGTTCGTTAACGAAAACTTTGAGGACTTTGACAAATTTAACCAGTTAGTTAAAAGGCAATCCAGGATAGTAAGACATAAAGACATTATTCCATATCTTGAAAATAGAGATATAAAGGGTTATCAACTTGCGGTAGAAGATCATTTGAGAGTTTACCTGGAGTATATCGCAGATTCTCAGAAAAAGAATAAAAGGCAAAATCACACTGACAAGAAGCTACATTTTTAGTATTGTCAACTTAACTCATTGAAATCACGGTCTTCCTTCTATGTAATAACATTCAATAAATAGGATTGTTTGAAAATAATCTCAACATCTGAGAAGAAATATCGCAGGTGCTATGTCTTCTTTGTGTTATACCTGATTAATACCTAAGCTTTTTTGTTAAAAAAATATCACCAAAACTGCCAAATATGAAACAAAAAAAAGTAAAAATTGTACAATTGGTATTCTCTTTAGGTAAGTTACTAGTTGCATACCTGTTTTTTCTATTAATTTTTGCTGCGACTTCAGCCCAAGGTCAAATTGTTGTTACCGGCAAGATAATGAATGAACGAGGAGAGCCTTTATCCGGGGCAACTGTAAAAATAAAAGGTGTGTCTACTGGTACAAGCACTAACGAAGAAGGCATATTTAGTGTTAATGTTGGTAATCTTAATATCATACTTGTTGTCAGTATGGTGGGGTTTCAAACTAAAGAAATTTCATTAGAAGGAAAAACAAGTATTGGTATTGTGTTAGAAAGGGGAAATGATGCTTTATCGGAGATAGTTGTGGTAGGGTATGGAACTCAGCAGCGAAGAAGCGAAATAACAACTGCCGTTTCAAAGCTAGATAATAAAGTTTTAGAGAATATCCCCTACTCAAATGTTGCAGCTGCATTACAAGGCACTCTTGCCGGTGTGCGGGTACAAACTAACTCTGGCCAACCAGGAGCAGCACCAAACATTATTGTGAGAGGTGGTACTTCCATTAACAGTCCAAACAGTTCTCCTCCCATTTATATTATTGATGGTGTGTTGAGAAGCAACATGAATGACATTAGTGCACATGATATTAAATCAATACAGATATTAAAAGATGCAGCTGCTACTGCCATTTACGGTGCACAAGGCTCTAACGGTGTAGTAATTGTTGAGACAAAATCAGGGCAATCTGGTAAAACACAGATAAATTATAAATTCGATATGGTTAGGTCTGAAGTTACCAAAACTTATGACATACTAGCCGGAAAAGATGAGGCCTATTTTGCAAGATTGGGACTTTTAGCTACAAGTAGAATTAACCCCGCTTTCCTTACTCAACTAGACGGAAGTACGTATTTAGGTGGTGCAGGGAATGATCTTACCAACAATACAACTAATTCACTACAATATTTAACACCCGAAAATCAACATAAATTGAATGAAGGATGGGAAAGTATTCAGGACCCTGTTGATCCTTCAAGAACTTTGATCTTTAATAGTGTGGATTGGCAAAGCTTATTATTCAGGAAAACACTCTCCCAAAGTCATGCTATTTCGGTTTCAGGGGGTACCCAGAAAGCCCGATTTTATTTAGGCTTAGGATACATGGATAGCAAAGGGATTGCTATTCAGACAGATTATAAACGATTTACAATGAACCTAAACGGAGAATTGAATATTAATGAAAAAATAAAGTTATTCTCCAGGGTAATGTATTCCAATACTCAAAATACGCAAGTGCCTACAACTGATGTCTTCAAATCTTCTTTAATAGCACCATCAACTAACAAGTTGTATTTTGAGGATGGGACATTGTCTCCAGGTAGAAATCTTAGTTTTACTAATCCGTTCTACCGAATGTCAGTATACAATCCCAAGAATCTCGCAAACGATCTTACATTAATAGTAGGAGGCCAGGCTGAGATTGTTGAAGGATTAACTTTCAGTCCCCTGGTTTCGCTGCAATACAGGGGTGGGTATTCCAGGAACTTTTTGCGGAGTTATTTAGATGGACCGACTACATTTGTAACTTCCCGCACAGCTTCGGGCTCTTATTCCGAGAATTTCAGACCCCAGGTAAATGCTGTATTAAACTATGCTAAAGTATTTAATGAAGATCATGATTTTGAAATAAAAGCAGGGTTATCTTATCTGTGGGCAAACAATATTTCATTATCTGCAACTGGTCAAAATGCAGCGACAGACATTATCCCTACATTAAATGCTTCTGCTACGCCAACAGCAGTATCGGGCTCAGAAACCCAGCATGCTTTAGTAGGATATTTTTCTAGAGCAACCTATAACTATAAAGGAAAATATCTTTTCGGCGCAAGTTTAAGATATGATGGCGCATCTAATTTAGGCGCTGACAATAAATGGGGCTTGTTTCCCGGAGTTTCAGCCGGCTGGAATATTGACAGGGAGAAATTCTGGGGTTTTTTACCAACCGGATTGGCTAAGTTAAAATTAAGAGCCAGCTATGGTGTTACCGGTAATATTAGTGGTTTAGGGCTGTATCAGGCACAAGGAGAATATAATGCATCCTCAAGATATTACGGTTCCTCCGGTATAATGATCTCAACATTGCCTAATCAGAATTTAAAGTGGGAGCAGTCAAAAACATTTGATTTTGGTGCAGACCTGGGATTGTTTAATAACAGAGTGAATGTAATTTTCGACTATTACAGAAGAGTTACTGAAAACCTGTTAACATCCTTAACCTTACCTCCTTCTACAGGATTCCCCAGCATCTTAACCAATTACGGAACTCTTGAGAACAAGGGATATGAAGTAGAACTATCTGCACGGGTATTATCTCCGGAATCTCCCCTGCAATGGAATATTGCATTAAACGCTGCCAAAGTTAACAGTAAAGTTTTGAGGCTACCTGAAAATGGTATTGAAAATAACAGAGTCGGAGGTGTATATGTTTTTGACCCCAGCGCAGGAAATTATGCATGGTTAGGTGGGCTTCAAGAGGGACAACGTATTGGAGATTTATATGCATATCAACAGATAAGCATCTACTCAACTGACGCCGAAGCAGCTAAAGGACCTGTTGATATGTTACTGCCCAGTGCGAGTAAAATAAAATATGGTGGTGATGTAAATTGGCGCGATGTTGATAAAAATGATACGATAGACACAAGAGATCGTGTATACCTTGGTAATATTATACCAAGGGTAACGGGTGGCTTTAGCAGCATATTGAGTTATAAAAATTTAAGCTTTACCGCTAGAGTAGATTATACACTGGGCGCAACCGTTTATAATGAAACAGCGGCAAGGTTAGAGGGAAACTTTAACGGAACAAATGCTATTAGCGCAAGTATGCTAAGATCATGGCAGAAAGAAGGTGACGTAACAGATATACCAAGATATTACTGGGCAGATCAGAATGCACAATGGAATGTTTGGAATAACAGAGGTAACTCGCGATTTTACCAAAGCACAGATTTCTTATGCCTGAGAGAGGTTACACTCTCTTACAGGCTGCCTCAAACTTTATTAAAACGAGCGAAGATCTCGGATATCACACTTAATCTTACAGGAAGTAATTTAAAGTATTTTACTAATTACGAAGGATTGAGTCCTGAACAAACGGATTCAGAAACCGCCTATCCCAATCCGAGATCCTTCATTTTTGGAGCTTCCATTACTTTTTAACTGAAAACTGTCTTACGATGAAAAAAAATAAAATAGTGATATTCTCAGCTTTAATACTTGTATTAGGAACTGGTTGTACAAAAACATTGGAACTCGCGCCTATCAGCTCTATTTCAACGGCTTCTTTCTGGAAAACAGAAGATGATGCGAACGGAGCATTACGTGGGATGTATATAAGATTAAGAAATGTTTCCGCCACGAATTTGTATTTATGGGGAGAAGCAAGAAGTCAGAACCTTAAACAATCAATAGGGAACGACTTTGCAAACCTGAGATTATATAATAATACACTGGATCCTACCGCTGCAGGTCCAGATTGGAGCAGTGTATACAGGGTGATTAACGATGTCAATCTTATTCTTAAATATGTGCCTGACATTTCTTTTAAGACTGAAGCGGCAAGAAACAGGTCTCTCGCCGAGGCTTATACCATGAGGGCTTACTGCTATTTTATAATGGCAAAAACATGGGGAGATCTACCTCTTGTTGTTGGCCCAACCGAAGGGTATAATCCCGATGTTATCTACAAAGAGAGAACGCCTGTAGCTGCAATTTTTACACAAATAAAAAGTGATATAAGCCAGGCATTGTCCCTTTTCCCTGACAATAGTTTTCTTGCTGGACGAAACAGGTGGTCAAAGCCTGCTTTGAATGCTCTAAAAGGAGATGTTTTTCTATGGACTGCAAAAAAAATGAATGGTGGTAATGCGGATCTTACGGAGGCGCTTGCTGCATTGACTGATGTAGCTGCCGCGGATGTACAGTTGCTGCCTGATTTTGAAAGGGTATTTGACTATGACAATAAAGGGAATAAAGAAATTTTAATGGCTAACAATTTTCAACTGAATGAGTCTGGATCTACATTCATGTCGAATATGTATATAGATGCATTTCCTCCGAATGCTGATCCTATAGCGGTGGCAATAATTGGTACACTTGGTGGGTCTGGATTAAATTATTGGACTTTGACGGAAGAAACCAGGAGTAAGTTCAAAACAGAAGATGCTCGTAGAGCAGCAACTTACACCGACTTGTACAGTTATGAGGAAAGTACTGGTGGTTATACTAAGTATTATGGAGCTATTCAACGAAAATTCAATGGTATGGTTAACGCCGGCTCCCGTGTTTTCATTGACGATGTTGTTTTGTATCGGTATGCAGATGTATTATTAATGAAGGCAGAGGCGCAAAATGCTTTGGGTCAGGATCCTTCTGATGCTATGAATGCAATAAGGAAAAGGGCATTCGGAAGTAATTTCAGCGGTAATGAATTTGTCGCTGATTCAAAAGAAAACAACGATAATGCCATACTTGAAGAACGGTTATTGGAATTTTTATATGAAGGAAAGTATTGGTGGGATATTTTACGTTTTGATAAAGCTTCTGAGCTGATACCTTACTTTAAAAATAATCCTACTCATACCTATAAATATCTATGGCCGCTTTCTTTGAGTATTTTAAGTACCGAGCCAAAATCAGTCCAAAATCCGGGGTATAATTAATTCTAAATAATTCAATCTAAACCTCCATCTAAAATGATAAAGTTATTTGCAAAAACAGTTTTTTTGTTACTTTTTGTTGGGACTAATGCACAAAATAAACAAGTTATTAACCTGGGCAATAACAGAGAACTTTTTGTTGATCAATACCTGATAGACAAACTTTCCGGTATTCAGCAAACAATGCATTATCCAAAAAATGAAGGACCTGTATTATATTTTGGCAATAAATGGGAAGGAAGTTTTTGTACATACGGTACAGTTATAAAAGATGGTACACAATTTAAATTATATTACAGGGGATCTGGGATTTTAGGAGAAGATGGAAATGATAATGAAGTAACCTGCTATGCAGAATCATTCGATGGCATAAACTGGACGAAGCCTACCCTCGGTATTCACAACATTAATGGTGCCACAAATAATAATATTATTCTAGCCAATGCAGCGCCAGTTACGCATAATTTTAGTCCATTTTTAGACGCAAACCCAAACGCAAAAGCAGCCGAAAGGTTTAAGGCCTTAGGTGGGACAGCTAAAACAGGACTAATAGCATATGCATCACCTGATGGAATTCACTGGAAGAAGGTTCAGGATTCAGGAGTGTTTACAAATGGGGCTTTCGACTCTCAGAACGTATCGTTTTGGTCCGAAAGTGAGCAACAATACCTTTGTTATTTTAGAACTTCTACCAACGGATTCCGTTCCGTAAGTAGAACTACATCTAAAGACTTTATTAACTGGTCAGCGCCAATACGTATGTCTTTTGGCAATACCCCGCTTGAGCATTTGTATACCAATCAAACCAGTCCTTATTTTAGAGCCCCTCAAATTTATTTGGGAATAGCTGCAAGGTTCATGCCTCAAAGACAGATATTGACAGAAGAACAGGGAAAAATTCTTGGGGTAGATAGTCATCATGTTAAGGGTTGTTCTGATGCAACGCTTATGAGTACAAGGGGTGGTTCTAATTATGACAGAATGTTTATGCAGTCGTTTATTCGTCCTGGAATTGGTTTGGAAAATTGGGTGGCCCGTTCTAATTTCCCTGTGTTAAATGTTGTGCAAACAAGCCCAACTGAACTGTCCCTGTATGTGATTGAAAGTTATGCCCAGCCTAATACACATTTAAACAGATACTCACTTCGTCTGGACGGTTTTGCCTCCCTGCATAGCGATTTTGATGAAGGAGAAGCTATAACCAAGCCTTTTATTTTTCGCGGAAAAGAGTTAGAGATTAATTATTCTACCTCGGCTGCTGGAAATATCTGTATAGAACTATTAGATAGTAATGGAAAACCATTGCCGGGCTTTACCGCTACAGATGCTCAGGAAATAATAGGGAATGAAATCAAGAGAATTGTATCGTGGAATGGCAGCACGGACGTATCTTCTCTGGCAGGCAAACCGGTCAGACTTAAAATTTATATGAAGGATGCAGACTTATATTCATTAAAATTTAACTAATGCCAGGGTGTATTATCTGCCGGTTATGAAGGGAAAAATATAGACCATTATTTACAAAGCGAATTTGTGTTTGCCTCTTTTTTTGCCCGGAAGCCCAGACTGCTAGTAATCTGTTTACATAAACGATAATTGGGATAGATATCTGATGAAACAACATGGTGATTCAGTAAAAGTGCGCCCTTCTTCTTATGCCTGGCTTGTGGTAGGTATGCTGTCTGTTGTAGGTTGTTTAAATTATCTTGATCGGATGATGATTGCCACAATGCGTAGTTCTATTCTCTCCGAGATACACATGACAGAAGCACAGTTTGGGTTACTTACCTCTGCTTTTTTATGGGTGTATGGTTTTTTAAGCCCGATCGCAGGCTTTATAGCGGATAAGTACAGTAAGAGCCGTATTATCGTTATCAGTTTGTTGGTCTGGTCTGCTATAACTTTTCTCACGGCATTCGCTACCAGTTTCGAATATCTTTTGGTTACTAGAGCTCTTATGGGGATAAGTGAGGCTTTTTATATACCGACGGCACTGGCATTGATAATGGAATATCATCAGGGACCCACCCGGTCTTTCGCAAACAGTGTGCATATAGTTGGTATAACATTAGGGCAATGCCTGGGATTTATCGGCGGCTGGCTGGCTGAAGATTATTCATGGAATTTCGCGTTTAAAGCTTTGGGAGCAGTAGGCATTGTGTATGCGGTATTTCTCATATTTAGTTTGAAAGACAACAAGCAAACTTCCATGCGGATAGAGAACAACAAAAAAAATATTGACAAACCTGGTTTTTTTTCGGTTGCATATAGTTTATTAAAAAGCAAAAATTATTTGAAAGTATTATTTACCTGGATAGTACTGGGTATGGTAGGTTGGGTAATAAGCGGTTGGCTGCCCACTTTCTACAAAGAAAATTTTAATCTTACTCAGACGATGGCAGGAGTTTATGCAACGGGATATTTCTATATAGCTTCCATTGCCGGTGTTCTGTTAGGTGGATATATTGCCGACCGCCTGAGCAAGAGAAATATATATGCCAGAATAGTTGTTCCGATGATTGGGCTCTGTATAGCTTCGCCGGCCATTCTTTTTGCAAGCTATACTTCTGTGTTGACATTATCCGTAATTGGGTTTATGTTGTATGCATTTACCCGGGTCTTTTCAGATGGCAATATGATGCCAATAATCTGCTTAATCGTTAATGATAAACACAGGGCAACAGCATACGGCATATTAAATTTTTTTGCTACAATAATTGGAGGTATCGGTATATACGTCGGAGGTTATCTAAGGGATGCCAACATAAATCTTAGTACTCTTTTTCAGATAGCAGGCATTTTAATGGGCTTTGGGGCATTGTCCTTATTCTTACTTCAGAGATATCTAAACAAAAGAGAAAAAATCTCTGGTAATATTTAAATAAGTGATGAGAAAAGTAGTCAGGGTGGGATATAATATAAAATAGATTCATTAACAACAATCATACAACCTGCAATATGCAAATTAGAAAAAGTAAGGTATTACAAAAATTAAGAAATGGAGAAAAAGTAAGCTGTATTAAAATAAATCTAGGCGATGCTAAACTATGCGAGATGGCTGCATTAGCCGGGTTCGATTGTGTATGGGTAGATCAGGAGCATGTTGGTTATGACTGGTCGACGGTGGCGGCCCAGGTATGGGCCACCAAGGCACACGATACGGATATATTGGTTCGGGTGCCGCGTGGATCTTACAGTAATTATATTAAACCTCTGGAGTTAGATGCTACAGGTATTATGGTACCTCATATTATGAGCTTGGCGGACGCAAAAGAAATAGTATATCGTACCAGGTTCCATCCTATAGGCAGAAGAGCGATTGACGGAGGAAATGCGGATGGTGGGTATACGCGGGTTAATTTTAACCGGTATTTACAAGAAGCAAATGAACAACGTTTTGTGATACTGCAAATTGAAGATCCGGAACCACTAAAAGAACTGGAAGCAATTGCCGGACTACCGGGATACGACATGCTATTCTTTGGGCCTGGAGATTTTAGTCAGGGAATAGGCGCCCCGGGAGAATGGAACAATTCCCAATTGAACGAGGCTAGAAAAAGGATTTCAGAGGTTGCTAAAAAGCATGGAAAATTTGCCGGCACTGTTGGGTCAAGCGAAAACTTAAAAGAACTACATGATATGGGTTATCAATTCGTAAGCACGGGTTCCGATGTTGTAGGGTTAACCGGTTATTTCAATAGCCTTGTAGAGGCTTCCAATGGATATGTACAACCAAGCAATAATTCTTACATGGAATCAAAAGCTGACCGTTAAAATCCCACCTTGCGGACTGGCCATATTGCGGCTTGTGGTAAAATGGGTTGGAGAGGAGAGGTTTTAAGATGCCGGGTGGCAGATTTTGTTATGTGCCTTATACCCCATACCTTACACCTTCAATTGTATCACTAAAATATTTCCCATGAACCTGCTTAAAAAATGGATGGGTATTGTGTGGATGCTGCTTGGCCCGTTGTCTGTATATTATCTTGTTAAGACAGCCCTGCACCAGATGGCCCTGCACCCTGTAACAGATACAAAGATCCAGTGGGCTGTATTTGTTATTGTTGCTATTCCTATTGCAATAGGACTGGTCATTTTCGGATGGTATGCCTTCCGGGGCGAGTACGAAAAATAAATTGTGGCAGAGAGTCATTATTTTTGCTGAATGTCTATCGAAGTAAAGCATCTCCTGAAAGTATATGATGAGCAGAAAGCGGTAAATGATATCTCGTTTTCTGTCAGCCGGGGAGAGATAGTAGGATTTCTTGGCCCCAATGGAGCGGGGAAATCTACTACCATGAAGATCCTTACGGGCTATTTGCGGCCCACTTCAGGTGAAGCGTATATCTGTGGAATGAGTGTATCCTCTCATTCACCGGAAACAAGGAAGAAGACCGGTTACCTTCCGGAGTCAAATCCATTATACTATGATATGTATATCAGGGAATATCTCGGCTTCATGGCAGATGTGCATAACGTAGCCAATAAAAAAGCTGCGGTGGAAAGAATGATAGACCTGGTAGGGCTTACGCCGGAGAAGACAAAAAAAATCGGGCAGTTGTCAAAGGGCTATAAGCAGCGGGTAGGTCTTGCCGCCGCGCTTATCTATGACCCTGAAGTATTGATCCTTGACGAGCCTACTACAGGGCTTGACCCCAACCAGATCGTCGAGATCAGGGAAGTGATACGTAATCTCGGCAGGGATAAAACGGTTTTATTTTCATCGCATATCCTCCAGGAAGTGGAAGCTATCTGCAACCGCGTGATCATTATCAATAAAGGTGAGCTGGTGGCAGATGATACGATTGCCAGCCTTCAGTCGGGAAACAATGGTACGCACAGCATCATTGTAGCTTTTGGCGAAACTCCTGCGCTTTCGGTTTTTGATAACATTGCTGAAATAATAAGTGTCCAGGCTATGCCGGGGAATGAGCTTAAATTTTCCACTTCCCGGCCCGAACACCTGCGCAAGCGTATTATTGAAAGCTCGCTGGAAAACAATTTAAATATTGTGAGCATGCGGAGCGAAACCCAAAGCCTGGAAACGGTCTTTAAATCTTTGACCGGCAACAATGCGGATTAGCAGGAGGATTTAGCGGTTTTTTTTCACGCAAAGTAGCCCGCGGAGAAGTAACGGACGCAAAGGAAAGCCACATTTTCAAATCTTCAAATTTTCAAATTCCCCCTGCCGCTGTGGTTCAAAGACCTTACGTAAACACAGAATGCGGCCTCATAAGTTTAATAACAGCGCTACATATTCTTTTTCCCAATTTTTCTCAACTTATTTTTGCGCCGAAAGCTGAAAATCCTTTCTTTGCAATTTATTAAAATATAGCACTATGAGCTTTATATCCGACATACACGCAAGACAGATCTTAGACAGCCGCGGCAACCCTACTATAGAGGTAGATGTAATAACTGAAAACGGTTTGGTGGGCAGGGCCGCTGTACCTTCCGGCGCTTCTACCGGCAGGCATGAAGCTGTGGAACTGCGTGACGGAGATAAAACCGTATACCAGGGAAAAGGGGTGCTTAAAGCGGTAAAGAACGTAAATGATATCATAGCTGACCAGCTCATCGGAACTGATGTGACCAGGCAGGCTTATATTGACGGGCAGCTTATCAAAATTGACGGAACTGACAATAAGGGAAGACTGGGTGCAAATGCTACGCTGGCAGTTTCTATGGCAGTGGCTAAAGCGGCAGCGCAGGAAAGCAATCTGCCGTTATACCGCTACCTCGGTGGTGTGAACGCTACCGTATTGCCCATGCCGCTGATGAACATCCTTAACGGAGGAGTGCATGCAGACAACAAGATAGATTTCCAGGAATTTATGATCATTCCCGTAGGAGCGCCTTCTTTCAGTGAAGCGCTGCGCTGGGGGGTGGAAGTATTTCATAACCTCAAATCTGTGCTCAAGAAAAAAGGATATAGCACCAACGTAGGGGATGAAGGTGGTTTTGCTCCTGATATTCAAAGCAATGAAGAAGCTATTGAAACAGTATTGCAGGCTATAGAAGCTGCGGGCTATAAGGCCGGCGACCAGATCGCTATAGCCATGGATGCTGCCAGCACAGAAATGTATGATGAAGCCAGCGGCTCCTATAAATTCTATAAGAGCAGCGGAAAAACGATCAGTAGCGATGAGATGGTGGCTTACTGGGCGGAATGGGTGAACAAATATCCTATTATTTCCATCGAAGACGGTATGGCTGAAGATGACTGGACAGGATGGAAAAACCTTACAAACAGCATTGGCTCAAAATGCCAGCTGGTAGGCGATGATCTTTTCGTTACTAATGTAAAAAGACTCCAGGAAGGCATTGACAAAGGTATTGCGAACAGCATATTGATCAAAGTAAACCAGATTGGTACCATTACTGAAACTATCAATGCTGTGCAGCTCGCGCAAAGCAATGGCTATACTACTATAATGAGCCACAGGAGCGGCGAAACAGAGGATACCACTATTGCTGACCTGGCAGTGGCCCTGAACTGCGGCCAGATCAAAACCGGCAGCGCTTCAAGAACGGATCGTCTTGCGAAATACAACCAGCTCCTCAGGATTGAAGAAGCTTTGGGTGAAAATGCAATTTATCCCAACAGAAAAGCTATATTTGGAAAATAGTTGCAGCTATTCCTAAAAGCAACGGGATCGTTGTCTTGCAGCTTTCCGGGATATGGATTTTTATAAGAAAATACCTCGCTGGTTAAAGAATAAATATATCCTCACATTGGTTTGCTTTGTGATCTGGATCGTTTTTTTTGATCACAACGACCTTTTTTTACAGGTTGAACGTAGCGGTGAGCTGAGGCAACTGGAAAAAGGTAAGGCATATTACCAGGAACAGATTGACACCATCAACCGGGAGCTTTCCGGTTTGAAAAATGATCCCGCATCCGTGGAAAGGATAGCGAGGGAACGCTTTCTTATGAAAAAAGACAAAGAGGAGATATTTGTTATTGAGGAGAAATAATTTTACTAATTTTTTTTGCTTTTAACAATATTCTGTCCTTACCGCCGTTTTATTATGGTAAGCTAATCCCGCCTTTTGTGAAACGCCTGGTAAATCCGTACCGGAATCTAAATATCCTCTAAACCGTTTTTATTGTTTTTCACCCAAATTAGGCCCGTTCTAAAAGGATTGCTTATGGATATTTATACACAAGAAAACATGATACGTTTTTTATACAAAGAAACAACAACCGAAGAAACAGCAGCAATACAGTTGGCTTTGGATACAGATTGGGCGTTCCGCGAAAAATTTGAGATTCTCAAACGTGCAATGGAAGGGCTCAGCACTATCAGCGCCTCTCCCAGGCCCTCCGTGGTGAAATCCCTGCTGAAATATGCAGGTATTAGCAAAGAGGTTGAACATCATTAAGTTATAATCCCCTTTTCTTTCAGGGCTTACGTGTACTTTTGTAGTGGCCGGAAGACAAAATTTCCATGACACAAAAAGAACGCTACGCATTTGTGATACACTGGTTCCAGCAGCACGTTCCCGAAGCTGAAACTGAATTATTGTATGATAATCCTTATCAGCTGCTGGTAGCCGTGATCCTGTCGGCGCAGTGCACCGATAAGAGGGTCAACCTTACCACTCCCGCCATTTTTGAAAAATATCCTGACGCTGCGGCCCTCTCTAAAGCCACATTCGAAGAATTATTCCCATATATCAGAAGTATTTCTTATCCCAACAATAAGACCAAACACCTTATCGGGATGGCGAATATGCTGGAAAAGGAATTTAATGGAAACGTGCCGCTTACGGTAGATGAGCTGGTGCGGCTGCCGGGTGTAGGCAGGAAAACTGCAAATGTCATCACTTCCGTGGTGGATCAGCAGCCCAACATGGCCGTAGATACACACGTTTTCAGGGTATCCGCCCGTATCGGGCTTACGCATAATGCCAAAACTCCCCTTGCCACTGAAAAGCAGCTCATCAGGCATATTCCCAAAGCGCTCATTCATAAAGCGCATCACTGGCTTATCCTGCATGGCAGGTATACCTGCGTGGCCCGGAATCCCAAGTGTGATATATGCGGATTGAGACCAGCCTGTAAATATTTTTCGAAAAAAAATGAAAAAAACAGCCGGGTATAGCCGGATTCTCCGTAATAGGGTGTATTTCAATTTTTCACAGGCGGGTGGTGACACCCGCCTATTGAAGCTGCTGCCGATCGATGAGACACGTACCAGGGTGATAAAATGCTACGCCCCTTTACTCCATCAGAGGCTTAATTTTTACCAGTAACCGGATAAGCCGCCTCTTTTTGTCTGGTTCCGCCGGAGGCGGAATTGAAAAAATGCGGAGCATATTTTTTCAAAAGACAAAAAGCAGCGGTGTTCCGGTTATCCCGCCAAGTGGCGGGACCGGCTCAGAGGCAAAAGTAACGCAGCAGAAAGAGTGTGTTTAATATATATAAGTTTAACCGATAATGGTATATCGCCAGGATTTTTTCGGCTTAAGTTGGCGACTGTGGTCCGTCCGGCTGAACATCTTTATCGCCCTGGTACGTGTCTCACGTACCTTTATGCTTAAGTTGACAGCTATAGTACCTCACCGACCGGAAAGTTGTGCATGAAACGAAAAATTGAAATACACCCCTGTAATCTGATGCCTGTTACTCTATAATATTATATCTTTGCGCCCGAAGTCAGACAAAGTCTGACTTTTTTAAATTTTACCTGCATGTCGCTTATTGACAATATTGATAAAAAGCAGCTTCCCCTGCATATTGCCATTATTATGGATGGCAACGGTCGGTGGGCGCAGGAAAAAGGGGAAGACAGGTTATTCGGCCATTACCAGGGAGTGGAGAGCGTGAGGAATATAGTGGAGGGGAGCGCAGAGCTTGGCATCCGGTATCTTACCCTTTATGCTTTCAGCACCGAAAACTGGAATCGTCCCGAAACGGAAGTAAGCGGGCTGATGGTGCTTTTGGCAAATACCATCAGGCAGGAAGTAGATACGCTTAATAAAAACAATATCAGGCTCAGGCTGATAGGCGATATAAAAATGCTGCCCGAATATGCAAGCCGTGAGCTGCAGGAGGCTGTGGAGCTCACTGCCGCCAATACCGGGCTTACGCTTATCATTGCATTGAGCTACAGTTCCCGGTGGGAATTGCTCAATGCGGTTAACCTTATCGCTGAAGATGTGAAGAAGGGCGAGCTGCTCCCCGGGGCAATTACAGAGGAGGTGCTCAGGAATTATCTTACTACCAATGAATTCCCCGACCCTGAGCTGATGATCAGGACAAGCGGTGAATACAGGATAAGCAATTTTTTATTATATCAACTGGCATATGCTGAACTATATTTCACGGATACGCGCTGGCCTGACTTTGGCAAAGAACATTTATATGAAGCCATCATTAATTTTCAGCAACGGCAGCGCAGGTTTGGCAAAACCGCCGAGCAGATAATACGGAATACCGCTACAGATGCGCATTAGCCATTCGGAGACCCTCTATTCTTTTAACAAACCATTTTAATTAATCCCGTTAATTTGCCGGGCGAAACTTAAAAAACGGATGCATAGAATCTGCACGATTTTCACTCTTTTACTTGGTTTAAGTTTTATTGTCACCAAAACTAATGCTCAGGTAAACGATTCAGTACCTACTACTTCTGTAGACCCTGCGCTGCTGAATATATTTAACCAGCCGATACCCAAAAAATATACTATAGCCGAGATCAAGGTTACCGGCACACAATATTTTGACCCTAATCTTGTAACATCTATATCAGGGTTAAATGTAGGCGACGAGGTAAGGATTCCCGGCGGCGATAATTTTTCCAAGGCTATAGAAAAACTATGGGGGCAGAATCTCTTTGCAGATATTGAAGTGTATATCACTAAGGTAGAAGGCGACAGGATATGGGTAGAGATCGCTGCAGTAGAGCGCCCGCGCCTTTCCAAGCTCATTTTTCGCGGGATAAAAAAAGCGGAAGCTACAGATCTTAAAGAGAAGGTGGGCATAACAGCCAGCCAGGTGGTAACGGAAGCGAGAAAACAAAATGCCATTGACGCCATTCAGAAATTTTATACAGACAAAGGCTTCCAGGGCGCCCTGGTAAGAGTGATTGAACGCCCGGATACGGCATATACCAATGGAGAAGACCTGATATTTCAGATAGAGAAAGGCATAAAGGTGAGGATCAATGATGTATTGTTTTACGGCAACGATGAGGTAAGCGAATTAAAGCTGAAAAAGCAGCTTAAAGGCACTAAAGAAAAAACCAGGTTGACAATACACAAAGATGAAGTGGAAAGCCCTTACGGTGAAAGAGATAAAATCACCTTCAAAGAATATCTCCGTAATTACGCATTTCTTTCTCCTACAAAAACGCTTGATTACTTAGACCCTTATTTCCGGTTCAGACTGTTCAGCTCAGCCAAATACAACGAGAAGAAATACAAAGAAGATAAGCAGAAGCTGCTGGAGTACTATAACTCTCTCGGCTACAGGGATGCCGTTATTGAAAAAGACACCTTGTTTTACAACAAAAAAGGCAATCTCAATGTAGCCATTAAAGTAAATGAAGGAAGAAAATATTATTTCGGCAATATCACATGGCGTGGCAATACCAAGTACCCGGATTCGCTGCTGAGCGTTATCCTCGGTCTTAAGAAAGGAGATACTTATAACCTTGAAACACTTAATAAAAGGCTTGGAAAGCAGCTGACTGCCGATGGCGGTGGCGATGTAAGCAGCCTCTATTCCGACAATGGCTACCTGTTTTTTCATGTAGACCCGGTAGAAACTTCCGTGTATAACGATACTATTGATCACGAAATACGCATTACCGAAGGTCCGCAGGCTACCATCAAGCGGGTGACCATTGCCGGTAATGATAAGACAAAAGAGCATGTGATACGCCGCGAGCTGAGAACGCTTCCCGGTGATAAGTTCAGCAGGGACCTGCTGATACGCTCTAACAGGGAGATCGCCAACCTGGGATATTTCAACCAGGAGAAGATCGGTATCAATCCTGTGCCTAACCCGGATGATGGTACAGTAGATATCAATTACACTGTAGAGGAAAAATCTTCCGACCAGCTGGAACTCAGCGCCGGCTGGGGTGGTGGTATCGGGCTGACAGGTACCGTGGGCGTGGTGTTTAATAACTTCTCTATCCGCAACATACTTAAAAGGTCATCCTGGAGCCCGCTGCCTTCCGGGGACGGTCAGAAGCTGAGCCTTCGTTTCCAGTCGAACGGGCGCTATTTCAGGTCAACAAACTTTTCATTCACCGAGCCCTGGCTGGGAGGAAAGAAACGCAATTCTTTTACGGTCAGCGTATACAGCTCCAAATATGCCAATGCTTACGATTATACCACAGGCAGATATACCAATGAAAAGGCAGACTCCTCGTATCTGAAAGCAATGGGCGCCTCCATAGCGCTTGGTAAGCAGCTTAAGTGGCCCGACGACTATTTTACGCTGATGTATGCATTGAGCTATACCCAGTACAGGCTTAAGAATTATCCCGGCTTTTTTGCGGGGCTGTCTACCACTACAGCCAATATTCTTAGTCTTAAGCTAACGCTTTCAAGATCATCTATTAACCAGCCCATATTTCCTACCGGTGGCTCTTCCTTCATGATCAGCGGGGCGTTTACTCCTCCCTATTCCGCATTCAGGGATGAGAATAAAACCATAAAAACAGAAGATAAATATAAACTGGTAGAGTATCATAAATGGCGTATCAACGGAGAGTGGTATGTGCCGCTGGGAAGACCAACAGGCGAAGAAAAGAATAAACAGTTTGTGCTGAAGTTTGCCGCCAAGTATGGTTTCATAGGCAGGTATAACAAGAACCTGGAGATATCCCCGTTTGAAAGGTTCCAGGTGGGGGATGCGGGACTTACCAACAACTTTGGTATACTCGGTTATGACATTATTGCCCACAGGGGATATCCTGTATACGACAATTCGGACCCAACCATCAATCCCGATCAGCAGTCCACTACCAAGTTCTTTACCATGTTCAATAAGTATACCATGGAGCTGCGCTATCCGTTTTCCACCAACCCAAGCAGCACTATTTACGGGCTGGCATTTTTTGAAGCGGCTAACGGCTGGTATGAATTTAAAGAATGGAACCCGTTCAAGCTGAGGCGTTCTGTGGGATTAGGCGCAAGGTTTTTCCTGCCGATGTTTGGTTTGCTTGGATTTGACTACGGGCTGGGGCTCGACCGTCTTTCTGCGCCGGGGGCCACATTTAAAGATGCTACAAGGTTTACCTTCATGCTTGGATTTGAGCCGGAATAAACCGGGCTTTAATATGGAATTGATGATATAATGCCATAAATTGGCAATATTTATGCAGACCCTCTATAAAATTTGTATGTCATGAAGAAATTATTTTTAAGTGCGGTAGTTTGCCTCGTGGCTTTTGCAGCCAGTGCACAACGGTATGCTGTGCTTGACACCAAATATATTCTCGACAGGCTCCCGGAATATAAGGACGCGCAAAAGCAGCTCGACCAGTTCAGCGCAGCCTGGCAGAAGGAGCTGGATGGCATGCAGCAGAACCTCGACAAAATGTACCGCGACTTTGATGCCGAGCAGGTGATGCTCAGCGATGACCTGAAGAAAAAGAGAGAAGATGAGCTGTTCAATAAAGAAAAGGAGCTCCGGGACCTGCAGCGCCGGCGCTTTGGTTATGAAGGAGACCTGTTCAAGAAAAGGCAGGAGCTGATCAAGCCCGTGCAGGATAAGGTTTATAATGCAGTGCAAAAGCTGGCGGTGGAAAAAGGCTATGATTTTATTTTGGATAAAAGTGAAGGAATTACCGTTATCTTTGCCGACCCCAAATTGGACAGGAGCGAGGATGTGCTGAAGATGCTGGGAGTAAATAAATAAATGTTAAAGCGGAGTCCGCAACCAAACTGACAAATGCATATTTTCATCATTAACTCAAATAAACAGAACATTCATTGATATGAAAAAAGTTTTCTTCCCGGTAGCCACAGCATTCGTACTCATCATCCTTGGCAATACAGCACAGGCCCAGCAGAAATTCGCTCATGTGAGCATTGAAGAAGTAGTAGGTAGTATGCCTGATATTAAAAAGGCCGATTCTATTATGCAGCAATTCAGGAAAGATTCACTGGAGCAGCAATTGCCATTTTTCTTAAGCGAATACAAGCGCAAGGACTCCATAGCCAAATCACCTGCAACGCCTGCTGCTATCAAGCAAACCGTTCAGCAGGAAGCTGCCCAGTACCTGCAGATCATCCAGAACTGGGATGCCTACAGCCAGAATGAACTCCAGCGCAAGCAGCAGGAAGTATTTAACCCTTATTTTGCAAAGGCATTTGAACTGATCCAGCAAGTGGCTAAAGAAAACGGTTATACCTGGGTATTCAAGCAGGATGCGCTGCTGATAGCTCCGCCAACTGACGACCTGCTGCCCCTGGTAGCTAAGAAATTGGGCGTTAAGTTGCCTCCTGCCGCAGGTAATGCTGCCGAGCCAGCGAAACCTGCCGGTGCAAAAAAATAACAATAAGCTTAATTTATAATAAAAAAGCCGCTTCCCCGGGAGCGGCTTTTTTATATACGTAATAACCGGTTTATATTTGATGCATGAACCATCACCCGATTGGCATATTTGACTCCGGCTATGGCGGTCTGACTGTTTTAAGATCCATTGTGGAGAAGCTCCCGGCCTACGACTATATTTATTTAGGCGATAATGCACGTACCCCCTATGGCACCAGGTCGTTCGAAACGGTATACCACTATACCCTCGAATGTGTACAATGGCTTTTTGCGCAGGGATGCCCATTGATCGTGCTGGCCTGCAACACGGCTTCTGCCAAAGCGCTTAGAACTATACAGCAAAAAGACTTACCACACATTGCCCCGCAGAACAGGGTGCTGGGCGTAATACGGCCCACTACCGAAAAAATAGGAATGTTTACAAAAACGAAAGCAGTAGGCATTCTCGCTACCAAGGGCACTGTGCTGTCTGATTCTTATGTGATCGAGACCAGTAAGTTTTTTCCCGATACGGAAGTATACCAGCATGCCTGCCCCATGTGGGTGCCGCTTGTGGAAAATAATGAGCATAGTGGTCCCGGCGCAGATTATTTTGTGCAGAAGGATATTAATGAGCTGTTATCACTTTCAGATAAGATTGATACTATTTTACTCGCCTGCACGCATTATCCTTTACTGGCAGATAAAATAAGAAAATATTTACCCGACGGTATACAGCTTATCTCCCAGGGAGATATCGTGGCGGACAGTCTTGCAGACTACCTTCAGCGGCACCCAGAAATGGGGCGCCGGTGCAGCAAAAACGCTTCCCTGTCGTTCTATACTACAGACGCTCCGGCAGATTTTGACGCCCACGCGGGTATTTTCTTTGGAAGGAAGGTAAAGTCGGCGCATACCAGCCTTGCATTGGTCTGAAATACCCTGAAATTAAGCAGGAATATTGACCATTTAGCCTTACCTTTGCCGTCCTTTCATCCAACCGGTGCAGAAAGGGTGTGGTGACCCGTCTGTAGAAGGTGAATGAGCTTGAAACTGGTCCGCTTCTCCCGGGCCGCTATTTCAAAAAAGAGAAAAGCATAATACAATGAAACGTACATTTCAGCCTCACAAACGTCGTCGTAAAACGGTTCATGGTTTCCGTAAGCGCATGCAAACCGCCAACGGGCGCAAAGTGCTGGCGAGCCGTCGCAAAAAAGGCCGTAAGAAACTGACTGTTTCTGACGAAAAGAAAGCAAAATAATTGAATAATATACGGCTGCCATACCCCGGTATCGCAGTGATTATTAGTTTGATAATGAATAGCCCTGTTCCGGGGCTATTTTTGTATGGTCTTGAAAGAGAAATTTACATTTAAAAAAGCAGAACGGCTGAAAAGCCGCAAGCGGATCGAACAATTGTTCCGGGAAGGGAAGCATTTTTTCCAGTATCCCTTCAAAGTATATTTTAAAGCTTCTTCTCCCGACGGCAGTATACACCGGGGGGCGCCGCTGCAGGCCGGCGTAGGCGTGAGCAGCCGGAATTTTAAAAAGGCGGTTGAGCGCAACCGGGTAAAACGGGTGGTCAGGGAATGCTATCGCCTGCAAAAGAGCCCGCTTCATGAGCAGCTTCTGAAATCGGGTCATAACCTCGACCTGTTTTTTATATACACTGCCAGGGAGCTCCCCGATTTCCCGGTGCTGAAAGAAAAACTACAGTTAATTTTGAGCAGGCTTATATTGCTGATAAATGAAAAAAATACTCCGGATATTTAGTTTGCCGTTTATAGGGCTGATCAAATTGTATCAGTGGATACTTTCGCCATTGCTTGGCCCGAAGTGCAGGTTTACACCCACCTGCTCGCAATACGCCGTGGAGGCGCTGAAAAAATATGGTGTTTTTAAAGGGCTGTGGCTTGCTGCAAAACGCATCAGTCGCTGTCATCCCTGGGGCGGTCATGGCTACGACCCGGTGCCATGAGATTGGAGATTTGAAATTTGAGATTTGAAATGCTGATAGGGCAAAGGAGCTGATAGGTTATATGGTTTTCCTGTGGTATTTAGGGGGCTGCTGAATAACCGGGGATGCCTCATAGATTTGGGAAAAAGGAGTATACCGCCACTAATGCACGAATATGTAGTGTTAATTCATAAAAGATCTTGAGAGAATTATCTGTTTTGAAGTGCAAGATTTGATCTGGCGGCATCATTGCTGCAAGACTTTTGTGAGAATTATTTAAAAAGATCTGCAGTTATCAGGCACAAAATACATAACACGAATTTGATACACGAATACGCCGCAGGCGCATTCGTGTATTCGTGGCATAGAAAAACAAACACGGACGTTAAACAGCAACCCCTATTTAGAGATTGCTGAATAACCGGAGCTGCTTCACAGGCTGTATGTTATCGTGAAAAGTGAGAGGATAAAGGTGAAAAAGCGCTTCACTTTTCACCTTTCCCCTTTGTTGAATGAAGTGGATTCCCGCTCTATTATTTTCCCATTGACATTCACTATCATTGGAATGTGCTGATTGTTTTTTATACGCCTTATTGCCAGTTCAATACTGATATTTGCCATTTCCTCGCAAGGCTGAAGGTAACTGGTAAGCGGATATTTTAGGTATTGGGAATATTTCATATTGTCATAACCGCAGATCAGGCAGTCGGAAGTGATCTTTACATTTATCTTTTCTAACGAAGAGAGTAAAACCGCGGCAGTAGAATCATTGGCGCAAATAATGCCGGTTTTGCCAGGTACAATCTTTATTGTTTTTATAAAATTAAGATCGGCAGGATCCCCGCAATATATATTCTCTTCTGTAAATTTTAAATGATTCCTTAAGGCCTTATCTCTGATGCCGGATAGGCGCAGATCTACAGAATTAGCTGAGTTTGTCCGATAGAAGAAGTGGATCGTTGTACAACCTTTGCTTATAAGGTGTTGCGCCATTGCTCCGCCGGCAAGAAAATTATCCAGCCAAATAATGTCATACCCTCCGGCTTCAGGTTGAGTTTTTAAGCCCCGGTCAATTAAAACAAGCGGAATATTTGCACTGGTGATTTTGTTAAATATCCTTAAGTTTACTTCATCTGCATCAGGCAATCGCTCAAGCGGAGAGAACAGGATGGCATCAACCTTTTGTGATATATAATGTTCACAATAATGTTCAATCTGTGCTCGCCTGACTTCTGCATTACTCACTGTGGCGCCTTCCCATAAACAACTCAAATGACTTTTTCTCGACAGTTTTAATATCTGATCATTGATTGTTGTAAATATTTCTGACTCACCTGAACCCGGAAGCAATAACCCGATGGTATAAGTTAACCTGGCATTATTATGTATAACCTGGGACCCGTATCCTCTTGTTTTCTTGATATATCCTTTATGCTGTAATTGGTTATACACTTTTGCAATGGTGGGACGCGATACTGCATATTGTTTTGCAAGTGTACCTTCCGAAGGTAACAGTGTCCCATTTTTATAAACGCCTGTAATAATACCCTCCTCTAATGATTCCAGAATACTGAGTTGTTTTCTACGCAATTGTATTGAGCTTTAATCCTGATAAATATTTTTTCTATATACGGGTTTAAACCCAACCCACTGTTTTTATAGCCTGGCTTAAAGATAATTAATATTTCAACTTTACTTTAAATGATAATTAAATGTAAACATTTGCGGTAGTCTATTATTTTATCAAACCACACTGGGGATTAGAATAAAATTTATTTTGTAAATATATTGTTGATTATTTATTGCATTACCTTGACGATATTTATTTACATTTACTATACATATAATTGTCTTATTTTTTACTAATTAAAACCTAACGATATGCCTGTGTATAAGCAAACCCCGGGATGGTAACAATATTAAAACAGCAATCAGTATTTCCCATAAAACCCAAACCATTTTTAATGTTAAGCGTATTACGTTATTTATCAGTCTGCTCCCTGTTATTTTTATCCTGTAGCCACAAAACATCGCGATTTCAGGATGCGGTTGCAGCCTGGTCTTTTTCTGACCTGAACGATCAGTCGGGTTTAAACAGCCGGTTGAAGCAGCAGGGAGCAGTACAATTAACTGCTATGGCAGGTGATGATAAGCGTGCTCTGCAGGAAAATGGTAGTGACGGCAACACTGTATATCTTGATGGGAGCTCCTGGCTTACTGCGGGTCAGGGAATAAACGGAGAGCTTAAAATACATGGAAGAGGTATATCCATATTTGTAAGAATGAAACCGGACGCTATAAAAGAATATAACCCCTTACTGACAAAGTCCGGTAATGATCAAAATATAGCCTATAGCATTACCCTGCATAAAAAAGGAGAAGAAGAACTATACATTGAAGCAATGCTTGGAAGTGATGACATTGGCGGAGCAAATCTTTTAAAGTACAAAGTACCTAAGGATGAATGGCTGAAGTGGCATGATATCCTGTTTCGCTTCAATGGAAAAATATCAGAATTATATATAGATGGTATTTTGAGAGATAATGAGGTTACCGAAGGTGAAATCAGGGACTGGAACAATCACCCTGTATTGATTGGCGCTCAATATAAGGAACCCTATACAGATGGTGATATGGCAAAAAATACTATTGAATCTGCCTTTAAAGGATGGATCGATTGTATAGCAGTCTGGGATCGTTTTGTAGCGGATGATAAGGCTGCTTCCTTATTCGGTGTGGCAGCGTTGGATCATGACGGATTACCGGAATATTATAATGAAAAATACAGGCCTCAATTTCACTTTACGGCAAAGAAAAACTGGTTAAACGATCCTAACGGGCTGGTGTATTATGCCGGAGTCTACCATCTGTTTTTCCAGTATATGCCGCCGCATCGCCCCGGCGCATACAAAGATTGGGGGCATGCTATCAGTAAGGATTTAGTGCATTGGGAACAATTGCCCACACATATTACTCCTCATAAAGTATGGGCAGGTTGCTGGTCTGGTTCCGCGGTTGTAGATGAATACAATGTATCCGGCTTTCAAAAAGGAAAAGAAAAGCCAATTGTTGCATTCATTACCAATGGGGGTAATCCGAATGATGGGTTGGGTCCTAAATGCACCCAGTGTATTGCATACAGTACTGACGGAGGAAAATCCTTTACGTACTATGATCAAAACCCGGTGATCAAAAATATTAAGGAGTCAAACCGTGATCCAAAAGTGGTTTGGGATGAGGATTCAAAAAGATGGATCATGTCGCTCTATATGGACACGGATTATGATTTCGGGATATTCTCATCGTCTAACCTGCGGGATTGGGAGCAACTATCAACTGTTTCTCTAAATCGTATAGCAGAGTGCCCGGGATTTGAACCCTTTTTTGTTGATGGAGATAAACGCAGGAAAAAATGGGTGTTTTCAGGCGCCAATGGTAACTATGTTGTAGGAACTTTTGACAGCAAAAAATTTAGGCCGGAAACAGGTACTATTGTTGGGGATTACGGTAATAATTTATATGCTCCGCAAATATGGAATGATGCTCCTGAAGGTCGCAAAATTCAGATAGCCTGGCTGTCAACAAACAGGTATCCGGGTATGCCATTCGAACAGCAGATGAATTTTCCTGCCGAACTCGAATTAAAAACTACACATGAAGGGATCCGGTTGTTTAAAACGCCGGTAAGAGAAATAAAAGATCTGTACGATTCGGAAATCAAATGGCAAAGAGCGGTTATCCCGCAGGGTGATAATCCCTTGCGCGAACTTAAGGGCGATTTGTATGACATGGACATGGAAATTGACTTAAAAAAATCTACTTCTTTTGATTTAAGTATCAGGGGCGCAACTATTCAGTATGATGCAGCTAAGAAGACACTTCGTTGTGGCGGCGCTGCAGAACAAAGCGGTTTCCCGCCCGACAATTGGAAGGCTTATATCAGGAAGAACCCGGATCGGCACAACAATATGGGAGAAGCGTTGCTAACACCGGTTAATGGAAAAATAAAACTGCGGGTACTGGTAGATCGTACCACGCTCGAAATATATGCTAATGACGGGCTGGTGGTAATGACTTCCTGCTTTATGCCGGATGAAACAAAACACTATGCGCTGACCGCAAATGGAGAGATAGATGTTAACGCAACCATTCACTCTTTAAAATCCGCATGGACACTAAACCAGAAATAGCAACAGCGCCCTTCGCAGTGTGCTTCAGCGCATTTCAGTTTTTTATCTATTATTTGGCAGTTTTAATATACCTTATATGAGGAAAATAATTACAGTTGTAATAACAAGCCTGTATCTTTTGCAATCAGGGTTCGCCCAGTCTGATGCTGTGTCAGCAAAGCTTCACACACTTAGTCCATATTTTTCATTCACAGCCTCCAATGCGCCATATGCCACTCTGAGCGCCAGCCGGCCCAAAGGAGAGTTCACAACAGGCAATACTAAACAGGAAAGCTTTACCATAAAGATGCTGGTGAATTTGCAACCCTTTAGCGGGGAACAAATGTTACTGGAAGTGCCGGAATTGATAACCATTAAATTGCGCCAGGCTGATCCTGAAAACCGGGACCGGCAAAATTATCCGGCAGCCGTAATGCCGGATAGATCATTGCCGGTTTTGGAGGCTGGTATTATGCTGAACGCTCCCGGAATAAACTTATTTACGCGTCAACTGGAAATTGGTTACCCATTGGCTTCATTAAAAAATCCATGGGGCAGGCATGAGGTAATTGTACATTTTACAAAAACAAACTGGACGATATATGTAGACAATGAGCTTATGGACAACGATTTTGTTGTAGGGTATCCATATTGGCGGTATCAACGTTCCTGGCAAATTAATCCTGCAGTAGTTAGCGAGGCCAGCCTGTATCTGCCGGGCGTGGACGTAGAACGGGACAACAAGAGAAATATTGAGAAAATGCCGGGACTGCAATACTGGACTCCCCGCGGGCATAATTCCTGGGTAGGCGATGTAGCCACTATATATCACGATGGTCGTTATCATGTTTTTTATCTTTATGACAGGAGGCATCATGCCAGCAAGTTTGGAGTAGGCGGGCATTATTTCGAACACTTTTCCACTACAGATTTTATTACCTGGACTGAGCATGAGGCAGCTACTCCTATCGAAGAGCAGTGGGAAACCTTTGGAACCGGCACGCCTTTCGCTTATAACGGTAAGCTCTATCTTTCCTATGGATTACATACATCGCGTATTTACCCTGATTCCCTTACAGCGTATCCACAGATACTGGGTTATTACAACCAGCATCAAAAAACCGGATACTTTCCGAAAGATCCCCAAAGGATTTATCCTTCCGGCGCCACTTATTCGGTAAGTGCTGACGATATAAGCAACTTCAAAAAAAGCGGGGCATTATTTCACTTTAGTGAGAACCCGAGTGTATTCACTACTCCGGAGGGGAAATTGAAAATGTATGGAAATTTCAGATCGAAAGGCACCTGGGAATCCGCATCGCTTGACAGCGGCTGGTATTGTACTGACCCGGAGTTCCCATTGGGTGGGGATTGTACGTTTGGTTTCAGGTGGGGCAAATATGAATACGTGATAGGTGGTTTTACGAGTTTATGGAGAAGAACTATAGGTAAGAATGAACCCTGGAAAGATGTAGTAGCAGAAGGAAAAGATTTTTATAATGGTGTAAATGTCCCATCCGTATCTCCGATTAGTAACGGTCGCTATATAATGGCCGGTTGGATGCCCATTAACGGATGGGGTGGTCCATTCCTGATCCATGAACTGATCCAGTATCCTGATGGAAGAATAGGAACAAAATGGATGAAAGAGTTGATACCGGCTACCACTGATGCTGTTGTGTTGGCCAAAAGTGTAGAACAGAAAAATTCTTTCCCGGTTAAAGATGGGAACTTTATCCTCACTTTTGATGTGGTTCCCCAAAAGAAGAAGGATGGTAAGTTAGCGCTTTCGTTCCTGCCCTCTGATGGCAGTAACATAAAGGGTTGCGAAATGCAAATCAATATCACAGGATTTACCGCTCAATACAGTGATGCGGTTAAAGATGGCTTTGGCGGGATGCAAAAATCTATACGCAATGGTGGTAATCCGGGCCTGGCAGGCAATTACGCTATTGAAAATATAATGGGCGTTGAAAAACCATTTACCGTAAGGATATTAGTGAAAAGCAATGCTAAACTGGGAGGAACCATTATAGACACAGAAGTTGCCGGACAGAATACCCTGGTTACTTATCGTAATGGACTACATGTCGAAAATATTTTATTCAATATCGAACAGACTGGTATACACAATGTCAAAATCATGAAAATTGCGGAATAGTGTTATGGCAAACGTGAAACGACAGAAGATAAATGTGAAATCCTCACGTTTATCGCCTGCCTGCCATGCCTACGGCAGGTAAACCGGTAGGCAAGTCTCACTTCTCATAAAGAAATACGAAAAATTATTGTTGACATAGCACACTATCCGGGTACTGACGTTTTTATCAATAATAAACTATCAACAGCGTTAAATGAAAGATTTACACCGCCCTGAAAATAAGGACTACATTGTTACGAAAACACTTATACGGGCCGCTATTGTTGCTTCGTTGGGCGGTTTGTTATTTGGTTTTGATACGGCTGTAATAGCAGGAACTACTTCGTCTATAGAAACGCTATTTCAACTTTCCGGTTGGTCAATGGGGTTTGTGGTGTCGTCTGCGCTTATTGGCACAATCATAGGAACTTTGGTTTCCTCAAAGCCCGGTGATATATGGGGGAGACGACAGAGCCTGAAGGTGTTGGGATTTTTATTCATTATTTCTGCATCAGGCTGTGCATTTGCCTGGGATTATTGGTCGCTCTGTTGCTTTAGGTTTATCGGCGGGCTGGCTATTGGCGGCTCTTCTGTACTCGGGCCAATGTACATTGCAGAAATATCGCCTGCAAAGCTAAGAGGGCGACTGGTTATTTTATTTCAGTTTAATGTATGCCTGGGGATCCTTCTTGCTTATTTGTCAAATGCTTTGATTGAAGTATTAAACCTTGATGTGCTTCATGTTCAGTGGAGAGTAATGTTAGGCATGGGGGCTGTCCCCGCTTTGATCTTTACCATTATGTTATATACTATTCCGAGAAGTCCCCGGTGGCTGGTATCGGTTAATAAATATGATGAAGCCCGGAAAGTGTTGGGCCGGATCGGTGAAGTTAAGATAGACAGGGAGATGGAAGAAATAAAGGCATCATTAAAATCAAATGTGGGACAGTTTAAAGAAAAGCTGTTCCAAAAAAAATACCTGTATCCGATTTTCCTGGGAGTGGCAGTTGCAGCATTTAACCAGTTTTCTTTCGTTAATGGGTTCTTATATTATTTAAATGATACCCTGAATGAGATAGGTGCAAAATTTGGCGGCAAATTTCAACCTGTTATTATCGGAGTCGCAAATGTAATTGCAGTGAGTATTGCTTTGCTGACTATTGATAAAATGGGCAGGAAAAAGCTGTTATTAATCGGATCGTGGGGAGCGGCAATTCCTTTGGTTTTATGCGCCTACATTGCGTGGAGCAGAAGCTTAATTGAATTATTTCCATGGAGTATAGCAACTTTCATTTTATTTTTTTCATACTCCCAGGGCGCTGTGATCTGGGTTTATATCAGTGAGGTATTTCCTAATAAGGTCAGAAGTAAAGGGCTCGCTTTAGGCAGCTTTACGCATTGGGCGTTGGCAGCTATTGCAGCACAGGTATACCCGGTGATCGTAGCTATTCCTACAATTGGTTTATCAATTCCCTTTATTACAGGAGCAGTTATGATGATCGTACAATTCTTTGTTGTTTGGTTTTTATTTGTGGAAACCAAAGGAGTTCCGTTGGAACAATTAGAAGAAAAATTGGGAGTAAAATCCAAAGAATAATAAAAGAATATTATGCATTTTATTGGAATTGATATTGGTACAACTTCTATCTGCGGTGTTATATATGATTTTTTACATCGAAGAACAGAGTCGATAAATGTGAGCAATGAATCCGGTATCGCTGCAGGTAATTCCTGGGAAAAGATCCAGGATCCTCAATGGATCGTTACATGTGTTATGCAGATAATTAAAAAATTTGAATCGAAGTACAGAGGCATTAAGGGGATAGGAGTAACAGGGCAAATGCATGGGATTGTTTATCTGGATAAAGATGGGAAGGCAGTAAGCCCGTTATATACCTGGCAGGATAACAGGGGAAACCTGATTTTACATAATAACATTACGTATGCCGGATTTTTAACTGATCATTCCGGGTACAATCTTTCTACGGGATATGGATTGGTGACGCATTTTTATAATATTAAAAATTCAGTACTACCCAAAGAAGCGGTAAAGCTCTGCACCATTATGGATTACACGGTAATGAAATTAACCGGGAAAAAGGAGCCTTTAACGGATTATACCAATGCAGCGGGGCTGGGTTTTTTTAATGTCAGGGAAAACAAATTTGACCTTTCAGCTTTAAGCAGCATTGGTATTGATACTTCTATATTACCTGAAATCAGCGGGTCTGCCGCGCTTGCAGGTTATTACAATTCAAATGTTCCTGTATATTCTGCTATCGGCGACAACCAGGCAGGCTTTATAGGTTCTGTGAAAGACAGGGAAAAATCTATCCATGTGACGGTTGGAACCAGCAGCCAGCTATCTGTATACTCAGGAGAGTTTTTTCATATGAATTCATTAGACACCAGGCCTTTCCCCGGAGGTGGGTATATTCTTGTAGGGGCTGCATTGTCCGGGGGGCAGTCGCTTTCTGTTTTACGATCATTTTTTGATAGTGTTATCAGGATGAGCAGCAGAAATATAACGGAGGTTAGAGACTTTTATGAAATGATCAATGCTATTGATTATACAAAAGGCGATCCGGCCGGGCTTACTGTTACTACCCTGTTTAATGGCAGTCGTTCTGATCCTTTTGGCAGAGGAAGTATTTCAAATATTTCTGCAACAAATTTTACTGCCGGCGATTTGATCCTCGGGTTTATGCGGGGTATTTGTAATGAAATATTTGATTTTTACAGTGAGATACCTTACGGGCTGAAAAAGGATAAGCATATAGTAATCGGGTCAGGGAATGCTATAAAAAAGAATAACCTTCTTTGCAGGGTGCTTGAAGACACTTTTAACTTTCAGGTTGTTAAATCAGGGCATGATGAAGATGCAGCTTTCGGAGCATGTATTGCTGCTGTAGCAGGAGGAAATTATATTCCTGGTTTTGCTGCAATACACTAATTAGGGGCTGCTGAATAACTGGGGAAGCCTCATAGATTTGGGAAAAAGGAGTATATCGCCACTAATGCACGAATATGTAGTGTTAATTCATAAAAAATCTTGAGAGAATTATCTGTTTTGAAGTGCAAGATTTGATCTGGCGGCATCATTGCTGCAAGACTTTTGTGAGAATTATTTTAAAAGATCTGCAGTTACCAGGCACAAAATACATAACACGAATTTGATGCACGAATACGCCGCAGGCGCATTCGTGCATTCGTGGCATAGAAAAACAGACACGGACGTTAAACAGCAGCCCCTAATTACGGTTTTCCGTCCATTATTTTTTTGATATCACCTTTTTTCTTTCAGCGGTTATCTTCATTGCCCCTTCCGCGTCACTGCTGGCGGTACCTGTTAGTTTATCGTCTTTATGCTGAAGCTTTACCAATACGGAATTTCCTTCCACATTGATCCTGAACTGCACCTGGTTATTCTCTACTTTTACTTCCTGTGCTGTAAATGTCTGGTAGTTCACCGTCACTTTTGCAGTCCATTTGTTTTCCACCTTTTTAAGCTCAATGATACCCTTCTGATATTCATAAGGCGCTTCTGCCGATTTATATTCATATACCCCCTCCATTCCTGCGGGAGGATTTGCAGACAGGTTCAAAGCAAATGTTGGCAGGGTATAAACGATCAAAGCGCCGAAAAGGAAAAGGATTGTTTTCATTATTCTTTTGATTTAAGTTTCCTTCAAACTTACAAAAAGTCTTTGAATTGTAAGTACCCCCGGCAGAGAGGGTCAGTTACAAAACACTCCCGCCCGCACTGCGAACCGCGTATAGAACGCTTCATTGAGAGAGGGGTTGCCAAAGTGGCGAAGCAGTCTCTGCAGTTGGTAAAGAGAGAGATTGCTTCTCCCGACCTTCGGTTGGGAGAAGCAATGACGTTAAAATTGTTTTGGGTTTACAACCAGCGCTAAAGCTTAAAACTTATGATCATTACCACCCTCACCCGCATTCTCCCTTTGTGCAATATGTATTGTTGAATCGCGCCGGAGCTTTCCTGCAATATTCAGCTTTGCAAGGTCAAGCATTTTGACAATGGCGTCTTCAATTTTATCTTTTTCAGAAAAAGCAATAAGATGCCCCCGTCCCGGGATCATTTCAATATTGAGATACGGAACGTTCGTTAAATGGTTTTGGGCAAACTTTGCATTCGTGGTGTATACCAGTGCATCATTTGCACCCTGCAGGTATAATACGGGCACTTTGATATTGCTCCAGTAGGGTAGCATTTTGGCAAGCTCTTCCTTATGATGGATCTTTTCTGTATTGGCTGATTGCAGCATTCGCGGGATAAACCAACTGAGCAATGGCGATTCTATGGCAGGAGTGAACCAATATACTTTTTCCTCCCCCGGCGCCAGTGCCGGGGCGATCAATACCAGCCCATCCACAAGGTTGGGATAATCCATGGCCAGCCTGCAGGCAATAGCGGTGCCATAAGATGCGCCTACCACTATCAGCGGATGATGCACCTTATTAAGGCTGTCTACTATCGGCGCGATCAGCTGTACCTGCTTTTCTATGGAAGGCTCCGGTTTTCCTAATCCCGAAAAGCCATAGCCCGCACGGTCTACGGCAAACATGGTAGCTTTTTGCAACAGGGCGCTGTCGCTCATATAGTCCCTGTAATAGCTTAGTGAGCTGGGCGCCCCGTGAATAAATAAGATCGTTGCCGAAGTATCGCTGCCGGAAGCTGCATATCTTATTTTCCTGTGCAGTTTCTGATAATAACCGACAGAGGCAGATAAACCTTTCTGTGAGAAATATGCTTTGTATTCCCTGTCGTTCATGCGGAACTGCACGAACCTGTCTGCAATGAGTAGAAAGATGATAAAGAGGAAGCATGCCGCAACAACCAGCTTCACCATAAACCCGGTGGTCTTTTTCATACCGCAAACTTAGTCATTACCTTATATAAATCGGGATATTCACCGGTTGGTTTTCTGTTAAATGAAGGTAAATGATCTTAATGCCGTTTGCCTACCACTAAATTGTAACGCAGGTAAAACTGGAAAGCCTGGTTGCGGGCCTGTGTGGGCGCCCCCCAGTTGTTTACCCTGAAATTAATATAATCGCCCATCGCCTGGTTATACCTGAACCCGATCATGAGCCGGTTGATAAAGTAATTCGCATCAAAAAGATAGCGCCATTCCGAGGTCTTTATTTTTGAGGCCAGCGGGCCGCCTTTTACTTTAAGCACTTCTGAATATATCAGGTCGTTATTGGGTGCGAGCTGTTCCAGGTAGGCGAGCCCGCTGTTAAACGAAGAGTACTGCAGTCCGCTGCCTATAAAGAAATTTTTGAGAGGGCTGTAGTAAAAGCTCACCGGCATATTGAAGTAATAAAGCTTCCGCAGGTATACATTTTCGGTACAGTTTCCCATGCTTAGGGGTAAGTTGAACCTCTTTTGTGATAAAAGCAGCTCAGGGGTTGCCTGGGGTGCATTAAACTGGAATTCGCTTAATATATATACTTTGCTGGTTACCTTCCATTGAAGATAGGGAGAAGGTATATAATCAGTAGCTGTACCGCGTGAGCCATTAGCATTGTAATGGAAAGCCTGCTGGGAAGCAACGGCAAAATTCTGGTAAGGAGCTATGCCTGCTGCAAACCAGCTATCTGTTTTTGCTCCCCATATTCCCGGGCTTGCCTTATGCGATCCTGTCAGCTCCCTCTCCAGTTTCCGGTCCCTGTGTTTTAAAGTGCGCACCAGCGCTCTTTTACTGGAGTCGGATACTTCCGGGAAAGCATATACGCCTGCAGGCACTTCGATATGACCGGCATTATCATTATCGGCATATACTATCAGCGGAGGATGGCTTGGCGGTGTAATATGCTGCAAAGTCCCTTCAATTATCTTTTCTTCCGTAGATAATAAGGTAGCGCTGTCTGCCTGCGGGATAGCGCCGGGTATAATCTCTCCGGTCTCTTTTTTTGTTGAAGGGATGATGGATGCGATATTTTCATTGACAGTATTCTTATTGTCGGAAGCGGTATCTGTTCCTGTAGCCGGCGGCTGTGGAGAAGCATGGGCTTTCGGTTTATTATTCCCCTCACGGGTATTGAAAGCAGGTGATGACAAATGTGTTTCCGGGATTGGAGCTGCCGGCGTTTCACGAAGATCCTTTTCCGTATTGACGGCAATACTGTTTTGCTGTGCCTGTACTTCAGGGGAGTTTTTCTCTGATATATTGTTTAAAGTAACGTTTTGGGTAGATCTGTCTTCAATATTTCCAGGATTTGTAGCAGGAGATTGTTGTATAGTTTCCTCCGCAGGCTGCATCCGGGCGGCCGGATTGCTGACAGGCGCTTTATTCTGGAAGACCAGCATAGTGCTTACTATGGTTATCACTGCAGCCCCGCCCCACCACCATTGGCGGCCCGGCAGTTTCCTGCCAGGGGGCAGCGATACGGGCATTTTACTGTCCAGCAGGGTTTCCATTTTCTGCCATGCCTCGTCTTTATCAGGCACAGGGAGCCCCTGCATCTTCTCTGCAATTAGTTTTTCGTATGGTAACCTTTCCTTCATTATGCTACTGATAATGTTTGCAGCGATTTTTGCAGCAGCCTCCTCGCTTCGCTGAGGTGCCATTTGCTGGTTCCTTCGCTGATTCCCATTTTCAATCCTATTTCTTTATGTGTAAAACCTTCAATAATATATAGATTAAAGACCGTTTGGGTTGCCGGGGGTAGTTTTCTTATCAGTGCCAGTAATTCCTGGGCGTCTAATTTCTGAATGGCTTCGCTGTCAATATACGGCTCTGTAGTCTGATCAAGCGATAGCTTTACGGCATGTTTGCTGTTTTGCCTTATAAAATCAATAGCAGTGTTTACCATGATCTTTCTTATCCAGGTATACAGCCCCGCTTTTTCCGGGTCAAAGTGCTGTATATTTTTAAAGACTTTGAGAAATCCATTGTTCAGCACCTCAGTCGTATCTTCTTCATTTTGGGTATAGCGTATGCAAATAGCGGCCATGGCGCCGTAAAACTGTTTGTACAGTCGTTCCTGCGCCCTTCGGTCGTTATGGATACAGCCGGTAACCAGGTCAATATCTGCAGGGAGATTTTTCAATGATATTTTGCTATTAATCCTGCTTATACCCGCGTGAGGTATAAATTCAAGGTAATATAGTTACATTATTACTTTATACCATGGGGCTCTCCCTGTTTTTAAATTACTATAACATTTTTTTGCATGAGATGTTTTACGCTTCTATGTACGAAGCTCCTTCCCGGTAGGGTTGGGTAACGGCAGGCTAAAATTGCAGTATCGCGTCTGTGCCGGGGAAGGTCAGCCGGGTGCTTTTACGTTCCCCGTTTATTTTTACATGCACCAGGTTCACCTGCTCTTCTTTGTGGCTGTAAAGCAGGTCGTTAAATATTTGAATGGAGCGGAAGGGCTGGATGCCGGGCACGGAAAAATAGCACCATGCCGCTTCTCCTTCTATTTCGTAGCCCGCATAGCTGAGGACGGCATTTTTACCCCCGATATACAGCTTCAGGTGCTTTTCAATATAACCCGCGATCTGCCTGTCGAGCAGCTTTTTATCAGCAGGCTTATACAGGTCAATTTTTGTATTGTATACTGATCTCAATGTCTGCTCAAAATCATCGGTAAAGATCTTGCAGGCGATCTCTATCTCTTTTTTGGATGCATTATAGTCTATCTCCGTTACGCTTACATAGTAAGGATGCGCATCCGCTACTGTTGCATTTCCCGGCGCCTGGTATTGGAGGCTCAGCAGGCAGCATAATATGGTCCATCCTGAGAATAGTTTCATTCCTCTGACAATTGCCTTGTAAAATTCAGGTTTATTTTTTATTAAGCCGGGGATTTTTTGAACCACAGAGGCAGGGAGAACAGGGAGGGGCACGGAGGATTTGTCGTTTATTGTTTGTCGTTTGTCGTTTCACGTTTCTCGCCCAATTCCCCATTCACCTCCTGAATTTCCCGCCGAAAATCAGATATTTACACCTATGAACGATTTTGCATTATTCCTGGGTGAAGGCATCAGGCATATCACCGATATAAAAGGATATGATCATATTCTCTTCATTGCAGCGTTGTGTTTGCCTTACCTGCTCAGGGATTGGCGCAGCGTGCTGGTGCTGGTCACTGCATTTACGATTGGTCATTCTCTTACGCTCGCGTTAAGCATTTACAACAAAATACTTGTACATTCCAACTGGATTGAATTTCTCATTCCCGTAACTATCCTGCTTACCGCTGTTGAAAATCTTTTTGTAAAAAAGTTTGATACAAAACGAATGTATCTCCGGTATGCTTCCGCGCTCATCTTCGGGCTGATACATGGCATGGGCTTTTCCAACTACCTCCGGAGCATGATGGGAAAAAATGAAAGTATCATTTCCGAGCTGCTCGCCTTTAATATAGGGCTTGAGCTGGGACAAATATGCATAGTGGCTGTAGTTATGTGTATCGGTTTTATATTTGTACAGGTTTGTAAAGCTCCGCGACGGGAATGGCTGTTGTTTGTATCAGGAGGAATATTTGCTGCAGCGCTTCAGATGGCGATAGAACGGTTTCCGGGGATGTAGGGGGAGAGGAGTGGTAAGACGTAAGTGGAGAGGTGAGACGACAAACGTGAGCACTTCTTTCACCTTTATCGTTTCTCTTTTCACATAAATAATACTCTATTCATCTTTATAAAAAATGGCTAATGAAGGTATTACTGACAACGTTTGCAGCATTGTTGCTGACCATTTCTTTCTCATTTGCCCAGCATCTTAATAATCCGGGATCTAATCACGGCAACCGTTTTGAGCAGCTGAGCTACCTGCTGCCTACGCCAAACGAATACCGTACCGCCAGCGGTGCACCGGGACCAAAATATTGGCAGCAGCGTGCTGATTACGATATCAGTTGCGAGCTGGATGAAGCCAACCTGAAGCTTACGGGATCAGAAACCATCACTTACTTTAATAACTCGCCCAATCCCCTGAGCTATCTCTGGATCCAGCTTGATGAAAATATCCATGATCCCAACAGCAATAACAATCGTGATAACAGGTCTGCGATGAAGCCTTTAATGAATCACAACGAGATCATGGACCTCGAAACCTGGCGTAAGATGGAGGATTACGGGGTGAAGATAACGAAGGTAGCAGCCACGGGCAAAGAGCTGTCCTATACGGTTAATCATACCATGATGCGGATTGACCTTCCCGGGGAGCTGCTTCCGGGTCAGAAATTTATATTCAGCATAGACTGGAATTATAAGATCGTGGATCGCTATTACCAGATGGGGCGTGGCGGCTATGAGTATTTCCCGGAGGACGGGAATTATGTGTTTGTCATGAGCCAGTGGTATCCCCGCATGGCGGTGTATTCGGATTTCCAGGGCTGGCAGAACCTCCAGTTTACCGGAGGCGCTGAATTTGCGCTGACCTTTGGGAATTTTAAAGTAAAAATGACCGTACCTGATGATCATGTCATCGGCGCCACCGGCGAATGCCGCAATTACAACCAGGTGCTGAGCGCGGCACAGTATAAGAAGTGGCAGCAGGCACAGTCTGTGCAGCAGCCGCTCGAGATCGTTACGCTGGATGATGCTGTAGCTAATGAAAAAGATAAGGCAACCGGTAAAAAAACATGGATATACGAAGCGCAGAATGTGAGGGATTTTGCCTGGACAGCTTCCCGCAAATTTGTATGGGACGCCATGCCGGCAATGGTGGAAGGGAAAAAAGTGATGGCTATGAGCTATTATCCCAAAGAAGCCTATAATCTCTACAGTAAATATTCCACCAAAGTAGTAGCCCATACCATTAAGACCTACTCAAAGCATACCATACCCTATCCATACCCGGTAGCTATTTCCGTAGAAGCGTCAAGCGGTATGGAATACCCGATGATCTGCTTCAACTATGGAAGAACGGAAAAGGATGGCACCTACAGTGAGGCCGTAAAATATGGTATGATCAGTGTGGTCATCCACGAAGTAGGGCATAATTTTTTCCCTATGATCGTCAACAGCGACGAGCGCCAGTGGTGGTGGATGGACGAGGGACTGAATACCTTCTGCCAGTTTCTGACGGAGCAGGAATTTGATAATAATTATCCTTCCCGCAGAGGTCCTGCATATCTCATCACCGATTATATGAAGCTGCCTAAAAATGAGCTGGAACCTGTAATGACCATGGGCGATAATGTGCTGAGCGTTGGCTGGAATGCGTACGCCAAGGCAGCCACCGGGCTTAATATCCTGCGGGAAACCATCATGGGACGGGAACTGTTTGATTATGCATTTAAACAATATGCACGCCGCTGGGCATTTAAACATCCTACTCCTGCCGATCTTTTCAGGACAATGGAAGACGCCAGCGGGGTAGATCTCGACTGGTTCTGGCGAGGGTGGTGGTTTGGGACGGAACCTGTTGATATTGCGCTCGACAGTGTAAAATGGTTTAAAATGGACGATGCCGCCAATGCCGCGGCGCTGAAGAAAGATAATTTTGTGCATATCGGGCAGCGGCGTAACAAGGAAGATAATGCCATCTCTTTTGCCACCGACGCGGATACCGCACTCCGCGATTTTTACTATTATCATCCGGGTGCAGATGAGCAGCGTAATATCAGTAAAAAAGAAGCAACAGTGGAAAAAGACCCGGAGCATGCTGCTGAATGGAGAAATAAAAACCTTTACGAGCTGCATTTTTCAAATAAAGGCGGCATGGTAATGCCGGTGATCATAGAATGGACGTTTAAAGACGGCTCAAAGGAAGTAGACCGGGTGCCTGTGAGCGTCTGGCGCCTGAACGAGGAGAAATTCACCAAAGTATTTATTAAAGATAAAGAGGCTGCTGCCATAAAGGTTGATCCTTACCGGGAAACAGCAGATATTGATGAAAGCAACAATATGTGGCCGGTAAAGGAACTGCCTAACCGTTTTCAATTGTTTAAAGAGGGACAGCGTGTAACAAGAGGTACCAGCGCAGGAGGGAATGCCATGCAGGATGACAGGAAAGACCGGTAGGGCTGAACGTGAAACGATAAACGATAAATGTGAGAAATGAAACCGTCAAAGTGACCAGTGAGCTGCTGTTATGTCAAATGTGAACCGGCAGACGATAGATGTGATATCCCTCACCTTTGTCGCCTGCCTGCCGGTAGGCAAGTCTCACCTCTCACAAATAAGAAAAACTATTGTTGACCTAGCACCGGTAACGGGGATTCTTAAAAAATTAGCCCCTGTAGAAACAGGGGCTGTAACCAAAACTAACTGCTTATGAGAAATTTGACTATTATTTATTATTCTATACTATATATAGACGCCTGAAACGGAAAAATCCCCTATTTCCAAATGCTAATAAATTCTTAAAATCCCTGTTTTAAAAAATGGAGAACAGCTTTTTTCAACAGTTGATACGGGAGTTCAGGACGCCCCTGACCAATCCTGTGCTGATATTTTCGCTTATCCTGCTGATCATTTTGCTTTCCCCTATCGTGTTGAAAAAGCTGAATATCCCGGGCATTATCGGCCTGATTATTTCCGGGGTGGTGATCGGCCCGCACGGGCTGAATATCCTGGCTAAAAATTCTGCCATTGATCTTTTTTCAACGATCGGGCTTTTGTATATAATGTTTATAGCCGGGCTGGAGCTGGATATGAGAGAATTCCAGAAGCATAAAAATAAAAGCCTGGTATTCGGCTTGTTTACGTTCATATTGCCATTATCGCTCGGTTTCCCGGTGTGCTATTACCTGCTCAAATACGAGGTCAATTCAAGCTTTCTCACTGCGAGCATGTTTGCCACCCATACCCTTGTGGCCTATCCTATAGTGAGCAGGTTTGGCATCTCCAAAAATAAAGCGGTAGCCATCACTGTTGGCGGTACCATACTTACAGATACAGCCGTGCTGCTGATACTGGCGGTTATTATGGGGGCTGCAAACGGTTCATTGACCCATGAATTCTGGTTGCGGCTGGGCACATCCTTAGCGATTTTCTCGGTTATTATGTTCTTTGGCGTTCCCCGTATGGCAAAATGGTTCTTCATGAAGCTTGAAAGCGAAAAGACCTCTCATTATATTTTTGTATTGTCAGTAGTCTTTTTTTCAGCGTTTTTAGCGCATGTAGCGGGAGTGGAACCCATTATCGGGGCTTTTGTGGCAGGGCTGGTATTGAACAAGCTGATACCGCATTCATCTGCGCTGATGAACCGTATTGAATTTATCGGCAACGCTATTTTTATTCCCTTCTTTCTTATCAGTGTGGGTATGCTGGTAAATGTGCGTGTAATACTGAAAGGTCCCACTGCTTTGATCGTTGCCGCCGCCTTAACAACTACTGCACTGGTGGGCAAATGGGTGGCAGCCCTGCTCATGCAAAAGGTCTTCAGATATACCCGTACGGAGCGTCAGCTTATTTTCGGGCTCAGCGCGGCACATGCTGCAGCTACGCTTGCCATTATACTGGTAGGTTACAAGGAAGGGATCCTGGACGAGAATATCCTGAACGGCACCATCATACTCATTCTTATAACATGTCTTACAGCCTCTTTTGTTACTGAAAATGCAGCCAAGAAAATAGTAATGGAGACGGATACGGAGGCGTTGCCCGATACGGCGGCAGATAGCCTGAAGGAGCATATCCTCCTTCCTGTGGAGGATTACACGAAGATCGAGCCCATGCTTGAGCTGGCAGTTTTTATTAAGGATAAAAAATCGCCTAATCCCATTACCTTATTGTCAATTGTCCCCAATGATGACGAGACAGAGAAAAACCTGCTGAGAGCAAGAAAAAATATGGAAGATGTACGGCGGTTGGCTTCCGCGACGGATACAAATATAAATGTTATTGCATCCATAGACTATAATGCTGCCAGCGGTACGATCCGCACAGCCAAAGAAATTATGGCAGATACGATCCTGCTGGAGTGGCCGGAAAGGAGCAGCATTCTTGACCGGGTTTTTGGCGAAAGAACGGAAAACATCCTTGCCGGTGCGGATAAAAATGTTTTTATATGCAAGGTAAAGCACCTGCTGGCTGCCCATAAGCAGGTACTGGTCTTTTGCCCTCCGTTGCTTGAGCTTGAAAAGGGATTTACAGGCTGTCTGGATAATCTTATAAGGCTGGCAAAAGAATTATCAGCGCCTGTGATCTGCTATACTAATCAAAGAACTAAAAAAGAAATAGATATTTACCTGAACCGAAGCGAAACGGGCAGCATATCTTTTAAGGAATTCGATCAGTGGGAAGATTTCCTGGTACTCTCGAAAGATATTACCCAGGAAGATATTGTGATCATGATGCTTTCCAAGAGAGGAGCAGTATCCTATCAGCCATTATTTGATTCGATACCTGTAAAGCTGGATAAATATTTTGACAACACGAGTAAAATACTGGTCTTTCCCCGGCAGCAAAGTGCCGACAGCAGGTTTGATGATTATGAAGATATAAATGCCGAACCTTTATCAAAGGGTATCGAGACCATACAGAAGATAGGGAAAGAGATCGGGAATATATTCAGGAAATAGAGCTTTTATCGCAGTTGTTGAACGAAGTTCAGCTCTCCTGGCAGTTGTCGGCTACCTTACGCCTGCTGATATTATTATACAGATAATAACCCGCGAAGGCAGCGCCCAGCGCGAGCGCTCCGATAGCTGTATATTTCACCGACCTGCGCGTGAACAGCGGGGTATTATTTTTATCCATACCGCTTACCAGGTCCAGCAGAGGCGCCAGCGTACCTGCCGGTAATATTTTATCGGCCCATGTAAAGGTTGCGGCAGCAGCATTGGTCGTTACAACACCCATTCCCGCGCTTTTCAGCATGGGGATATCTTCAATGCTGTTGCCTACAAAAACCGTATTTTTTTCAGGTATGCCGAATTTTTGAGCGGAATATCCCAGCACTGTTGATTTATCATAGCTTTCAGTATCGCCGTTACGCTTAAAATATTCAGGGAATACGAGCTCGCCGCCAACCATGCTTTTGTCAAGCGGCAGGTGATTGGCGAGGCAATAATCAAAACCCAGCTTATTTTTGATATGATTGGCTATCACATCAAACCCGTCGGATACCAGCACACAGAGATACCCGTTCTTTTTTAGTTTGCTTATCACCTCTGCTGCATCATCTGTCAAAGGAATGTCGTCGGCAATGGATTGCAGTTCCGGGAGGGACTTCCCTTTGAATAGGGAAGCTGCTTTTTGCAGCCTTGCAGCAGGATCTTTGTGATTTTGCTGCATTCGTTTATAATGTTCATCCTGGTTGTAATAGGCGGCGGCGGTTTCATTAAAATCATTTTCCATCACCACGCTGATATCTATTAATATCATTTTTTTGAGGTTAAGAAATGATTCTTTTACCGCTATATCCATTTCATCGCTGATGATATGGATATCAGAAAGGGTCTCAAGATTATTTCTCGACAGCAAAGCAGCCTTCTGCAAAATGGTTCTTGATACCTGGCGCGACATTTTACCCAAAGATTCCAGCGATTGCATATCATTTTTAATATACCCTATATTCACTTCCTGGATCCGCATTTCTTTGCCGTAGGCGTCAATCAGCAACGCTATATCCACTCCATAGTCATTTTCAAATTCTACCTGCTGCAAAAAATCTTTTCGTGCGGCTATCATACCGCTCAGCGGCTGTGAAAATTTTTCCAGTTCCGGAAAATATATGCTCAGCAATGGTTTGGCAACCAGTTGTGTTACCCTGCCTGCCTGCCTGTCGAAATATGATTTTACAAAATCCGCTTCATCTTTTAATATAGGACCGGCGAGCAGAGATACTACGTTTTTAGGATAGGTAACGATATCTGCGTCGAGATATACAATAGTGTTGTAGCTGGCGGCGATCATTCCTTCCCGCATTGAAATGCCTTTCCCTTTCCTGGAGCTGGTTATGACCCGTGCATTTTCTTTAAGCGCTTCCGAAACCGTATTGTCTGAAGAATTATCATCTACCACAATGATCTCCATCACCGGTTCGGCCTGCCGTATCCGTTGGATGACCTTTCGTATGGTCGCTCCTTCATTTAATGCGGGGATGATAACACTTACCATAGGCACATTTTTTATGAGCCTTCAAATATACTAAAAATAAGCCTGGCAGTTGTGCCTGCAAAACATAAGATATACCTGTGAGGTTCCGGTGAGAGAATGGGTTATTTGTAAATTGAATTATCAGGAAAGTTATAAAATCATCAGCCTGTTGCCGTCGTTTCAACCGAGCCACCGCGGGCGTTATAGTTTAAGGAAGGTTTTTGCGAGGGAGAAATCTGCCGGGAAAATGTACGAATGCTCAACATCTGCACTAATGCTCAGCAGATTTACCTTCGGTGAGAAAAGTTCTCTCCCGCCGCAATATGCGTTTAGGTAAATCAACCTGAGGGAGGGATGCCAATGACTTATTGCCTGAATAGTTAAATACCAATATCGTCAGGGGACTGCTTCCCCCGCCGCTACATACATTAAATTAAATTCAACCTGCTGGCGGGATCGCAGTGGTGCACGAGATTGTGGACTATTTGCATGCTTTAAGTGTCGCAAAAGCGAAAAAAACATCAATACTGTTGCCGTATTGCGAGCCCAACCGAAGGTCGGGAGAAGCAATCTCCACATTTATCACTGCTGTTAACTCAACGTCATTACTGCAATGATTGAGGCGCCGCCTAATTGTTAACTCGAAATACGACGAGTGTGTTGATAATTTTCGCACTTTCTTTATCGTTTAAATTACAGCATAATCAACCCCTTTTACCTGTTAAGTTGAATGAAAATTGCAGAGGAAGCAGCCGTATCTGCTATAGCTGCATGAGGCTTATCCGGGTGCATCTATTCACCATTCACATTTCACCATTCACCCACACTATTTCCTTCCCCCCGGCTGGTGCATCATCAGGTCATTGATGACCTTCTGTACATTAGCAGGCGGCAGCTTTTCCACAAGATAAAAATGCGGGCCGCTGTCATCATCTATCCAGGTGTTAAAGCCGTCTGTTTCGCTTACTACCATCCTGCCGCGCTGCAAAGTATAAAAAGGAGCATATCCCCTTACCGCCACCAGTACGGCTGTTTCGTCCCAGCTCATTCTTCCTTCCGCGTCGTTGGGGTCTAACGGTATGGATATGCGAAATACATCTTTTACGGGACTGTGCCGGATACTGGCATTGGCAACCAGGGGTAATCCTGTCTTTATTTTTTTCCCTATTTCAAACCCGCTGAGTATAACGGGTGTCGGCCAGTGATCAAATACATATTTGGAGGCTTCTTTGTGTTTGATCACGTTAAATTCAAATCCCGACGGGAAAGCGCCTGCCATGCTCACCAGTTGCTTTACTTTCTGCTTTACCAGTTGCATACCCGACAGCGGGGAATATTCATCAGCGCCTGTTCTTAATAATTCATACAGGTTGGTAAGAAAGCCTACAGTCACTATCGTTACGCTGCCATCCGGCTGGGCTGCCAGGGTGCGCCTGTAAAGCTTTACCGCATCTTCCGCGGCCGCGTTTGTAGCCAGCGCATGAGGGTAAGCGGTAATGATGCTGTCTGTCCAGTGCTGTCTGTCAGACATATTGACCGTGTACCCTTTGGGGATCCCCACCGGGATTCCGGGGCGTTTGAAATAAGTGTTGAATACGCTGAATGTGGCCGCTACATTGGGATGGATGCAACTGGCTATGGTGGCCAAAATTTTTGCCTCTCCTTTATCTGCAAAGGCATTTAATATAGCGATCGCCCCCACATCGTCATAATCGGGGCCCATGTCAGAATCGAATATGACAGGCACGGCTTTGTTTTTTTGTGCAAGGGAAGGAAGAACAGCTACAGCTATGGCAAGAATTAACAGCGATACATATTTCATTGGCAAAATTTTTATAAAATGAATCATGGCCGGAGACCATCGTTCAAAATTATCTTATTACAGGGATAATAGTACAGATGTCATGAATTGGAGGATAATCGTATAAATTTAGGCGTTAATGGTCATTCCGGCAGATCCTTAAGACGTTCCCGTCCCCTCAAAATATTAATTTAGCCATCTTTCTCTGCGTTTTAGTGAATAATATTACTTTTGCAGTCCTTTTTAAGGAGACGTGTCCGAGTGGTTGAAGGAGCACGCCTGGAAAGTGTGTATACGGGAAACCGTATCGCGAGTTCGAATCTCGCCGTCTCCGCAAAAGCTTCAATTGTTCGATTGGAGCTTTTTTCATTTAATGCGTTTGGAAACTCCGCTCTTTCACTTAAATTGCCAAATAAGCTTATTAAATCTATTTCTCCATGCAACATTCAAGAAGAAGTTTTATTAAAAAAGGTTCCCTGGCGCTGGCAGGTGCTACCATGTTTTCCCCTGATCTTTTTGCAGCCAGACCCGCCGGTGAGCTGCTGGGCGTACAGCTTTACAGCATCAGGGAGGATATGAAGACTGACCCGCAGGGCAGTCTTAAAAAGGTGGCCGCCATGGGGTATAAAAATGTGGAGCATGCCAACTATATTGACAGAAAATTTTACGGGTATAGTGCAAAGGAATTTAAGAAAGTGCTGGGCGATCTGGGCTTAAGGATGCCGAGCGGGCATACGGTGATGCGCACACAGCACTGGAATGCTGCCACACACGATTTTACAGACGAATGGAAAATGACGGTAGAAGACGCGGCAATCGTGGGGCAGCAGTATGTGATCAGTCCCTGGCTTGATGAAGGGCTGAGATCAACCTACGATGATATGAGAAGTTATATGGATGTATTTAATAAATGCGGAGAGCTGTGCAAAAGATCCGGGATGAAATTCGGCTATCATAACCATGATTTTGAATTCAGCACAAAGCTTGACGGGGTAACCGTCTTTGATATCATCCTGCAGCATACGGATCCCGCGCTTGTCGCCCAGCAACTGGATATCGGCAATATGTATAATGCAGGCGCCAAAGCGCTTGATATCATGAAAAAATATCCCGGCAGGTTTGAATCTATGCATGTAAAAGATGAGATAAAATCTACGGGAGGAGGGCGTGAGCCTTATGAAAGCACCATCCTGGGCGTGGGAGTTATTCCTGTAAAAGAGGTGATAGACTTGGGCAGGAAGTCGGGAACAAAACATTTTATCGTTGAGCAGGAATCTTACCAGGACAAAACACCTATGGAAAGTATCAAAGAAGATCTTAAAATAATGAAGAAGTGGGGATACTAAAAGTGCTGCGTTAAACGTGAAATGGCAGACGACAGATGTAAGATACTCACGTTTATCGTCTCACTTCTCACAAAAAAATACGACAAAATATTGTTACAACAGCAGTTTCCGGCAGCATACCGGTTCATGCCTTGTTGTTTTTCCACCAGCGGTAACCTATGTAGCCCACTACGGCAAAAGGAGTGAACATTAAATAGACAATGCCTGTGTTAAGCCCTTTAGCGGGTCCTTCGCCCATTTGCTGGGCAGTTTTAGTACAGATAGAGCATTGCGCTGTTGCCGTATCTGGCTGAAAGGCAAAAAACACGATGCTTGCCACTACTATCAGTTTTACCAGTTTCATATAAGCAAAGATACAATATTTAGCTCTTGAATGCAGAATACAACGGATAGTCCAATATGAGTAAAAAGCAGAATATTTGCAGTATGAAAATTGCATTAGCACAGCAGAACTATCATATAGGGAATTTTGAAAGCAATACGGAAAAGATCGTAAAAGCAATACGGGAAGCGCAACGCCGACAGGCGGAGCTGGTGATTTTTTCCGAATTGTCGGTTTGCGGCTATCCCCCACGGGATTTTTTGGAGTTTGAGGATTTTATCAGCAAATGCTATGAAGCTATTGAAACTATTAAGCAACATACCCACGGGATAGGGGTGATCATCGGCGCTCCGCAGCGGAATGCTGATCCTCGGGGTAAAGACCTGTTCAATGCTGCCTGGCTGCTGTATAATGGTGAAGTAGCCGGCGTGGCGCATAAGACATTGCTACCCACGTACGATGTATTTGATGAGTACCGGTACTTTGAGCCTGGCTTTGAATGGAACGTGATCCCTTTTAAAAATCACCGTATTGCACTTACGGTATGTGAAGATATCTGGAACCTGGGCGATAACCCGCTGTACAGGATCTGCCCGATGGATATACTGGTACAGCAGCAGCCGGATATCATGATCAACATTTCCGCATCGCCCTTCGACTATGATCATGATGAAGACAGGAAAGAGATCGTGAAAGCAAATGTGCTGAAATACAAATTACCGATGCTCTATTGCAATGCCGTGGGCTCGCAAACGGAAATTGTGTTCGACGGTGGCAGCCTTGTATATGATGCCGCGGGCAATCTCATCAGGGAACTACCTTACTTTGAAGAATCGCTCACAATAATAGATATTGCCGTTGGTGAAACGGCTGCAACCACATCTGCATTGTCTTCCGTCCAGCCAGATATTGTATCAGGTAAGGTAGACAGCGAGATGCGCGTATCAAGAGTGAAAGATCCTGACAGGATCATAGATTTTCTTACCGCAGAAAATAATATCCGCCAGATCCACCAGGCGCTTATACTGGGCATACGGGATTATTTCTCCAAAATGGGCTTTACCAAAGCCATCCTGGGAAGCAGCGGCGGTATTGACAGTGCTGTAACCCTGGCTTTAGCCTGCGAGGCGCTTGGCAAAGACAATGTGAGGGCTGTATTAATGCCTTCGCCATTTTCATCAGGACACTCTGTAGACGATGCCGAGCAACTAAGTAACAACCTCGGCAACCCCTATGATATAGTGCCTATTAAACCTGTTTATGAAACATTTCTCGATACTTTAAAACCTGTATTTAAAGACCTGCCTTTCGGCATTGCAGAGGAGAATATACAGAGCAGGTCGAGGGGTAATCTTCTCATGGCAATTGCCAACAAATTCGGATATATACTGCTTAATACTTCCAATAAGAGCGAGCTGGCAACGGGCTATGGAACGTTGTATGGCGATATGGCCGGAGGACTGAGCGTACTGGGCGATGTGTATAAAATGCAGGTATATGCTTTAGCTAAATACATCAACCGGGAAATGGAGATCATTCCGCAACATATTATTATCAAAGCGCCTTCGGCAGAGCTTCGCCCCAATCAAAAAGACAGCGACAGCCTCCCTGAATATGATATACTCGACAAGGTCTTGTACCAATATATTGAAAGACGGCAGGGTCCGCGTGAAATCATTGCTATGGGTATTGATCCTGCGCTGGTGAACAGGATCTTAAAGCTTGTAAATGTAAATGAGTACAAGAGAAACCAGTTTTGCCCTATAATACGCGTAAGCGCCAAAGCTTTTGGTGTGGGAAGAAGGGTGCCGATTGTAGGAAAATATTTAAGCTAAAAACAGTATGTGTGGTATTGCCGGGATAGTATCGCAGGATACTTCTCAAATACATATCGGCCGCCTCAAAGCAATGAGTGATGCTATTGCCCACCGGGGCCCTGATGGGGAAGGCTTTTGGATAAATCCTTCAAATACAATAGGCTTTGCGCACAGGCGCCTTTCGGTTATTGATCTTAGCGCTGCTGCAGCACAGCCTATGCACCTGGCAACCACCGATCCCGTCCCGCGGTATACGATCATTTATAATGGAGAAATATATAATTATCTCGAAATAAGAGATGAGCTCTTTTCACGGGGTTATACTTTTCAAAACCGTTGCGATACAGAAGTGATCCTTGCAGCGTATGATCATTACAAAGAAGCTTGCCTGCAGTATTTTGACGGCATGTTTGCGTTTGTTATCTGGGATGAAGCGGAACAGACTTTATTTATAGCGAGAGACAGACTGGGTGAAAAGCCTTTTTATTATACTACAGGCAATGCAGGCGATACGTTTCTGTTTGCGAGCGAGATGAAAGCGCTGTGGGCGGCAGGAATAGATAAAAAGCCTGACAGGCAATCGCTTTTATACTACCTGGGGGCCGGTATGACACAATTCCCGCTGGAGAAAAGCAGGACTTTTTATACTAATATTCAGTCCCTTCCTCCCGCGCATTACATTCAGTGGAAGATTGCAGAGCAACAATTTGCCGTAAAGCGTTACTGGGATATTCATCCAAAGCAGGACTTTATAAGCCGGGAACAGGCGACGGAGCAATTCCGTTCGCTTTTTTTTACTTCAGTAAAGAGAAGGCTTCGCAGCGATGTGCGTGTTGGCACCAGCTTAAGCGGTGGTCTTGACAGTTCAGCTATTGTCGGGGTGATCAACAATCTCATCACCACTGAAAATTATAAAAGCTTTTCGGCGGTATTCCCCGGGTTCGAAAAAGATGAATCCAGGCAGATTGAAGCAGTTGCTGCTGCTTTCGGGCTTGATGACTATACCATTGCGCCTTCTGCAGAAATGATGGTCAATGCATTTGAAAAGCTCTGCTATCACCAGGAGCAGCCATTTGGATCTGCCGGTATTTATACACAGTATGAAGTATGTAGGCTTGCGGGGAAGCATGAAACAAAAGTGCTGCTCGATGGGCAGGGCGCCGATGAACTGCTCGGCGGCTACGCCAGGTATATACACTGGTATCTGCAGGAGTTGCTGGCAAAGCGGAAGTTTACCCTGTTTGCGCGGGAGAAACGTGCTTTGAAAGAAAATAATATCGCTTTTCAATGGGGGTATAGAAACTACTTTGCCGCGTTTGTTCCGGCATCAACGGCGATGGCTTTAAGAAGACGGGAGGAGAAAAATATTCTTACTAACACAGAGCTTGATCCCGAATTTATCCGTGCTTATTTTGAGAAAAATAAAATTTATAAAAGAAATATCAGTAGTATAAACGATATACTTTATTATGATGTAACGGAAACGGGGCTGGAGGAATTATTACGTTATGCAGATCGTAATGCTATGGCGCATGGTATAGAGATCAGGTTGCCCTACCTCAGTCATGAACTGGTTGAATTTGTCTTTTCGCTGCCGGCAGTATATAAAATTCACGAAGGCTTCACAAAATGGATATTGCGTGAAAGTGTGAAGTATATCATTCCTCCCGCTATTGCCTGGCGGAAGGATAAGGTTGGCTATGAGCCGCCGCAGGCGCAATGGATGAAACAACCCTCTTTTGAAGCCCTGGTTATTAATGCAAGAAGGAAACTTGCCGCATCAGGCATTCTTAGAAAAGATGTAGCGGACATTCCTGTTCGTCCGTCATCCGCTTATGCGCGGAATAATTACGACTGGAGATATCTTGTGGCAGCCGCTTTTATATGAATGGAATATGGAATATACCTGGATTTTTTAGCCGCAGATCCGGCAGCGTTAATCTGCGCATCTGCGGCTTTTCTATAAAGAATATATTTCCAGTCTTATTGCTGCTTTTTGAATTTTTCATACAGTTCGCTATTTCCATAGGCGCTGAATTTCACAGTATACCAGTATTTGGCATCTTCCATTTTTACGAAATAAGCCACTTCACCATTGTTGGTGATCTCTGTTACACCGTATGGGCTCTTGTTTTTGTAGCTGTTTTTTATTTCCTTCAGAATATTCACAGGCAATAGGCCCGGCTGATAAAATCGCATGGAATGCGTAATGACTCCTTCCTTGCTGTAATACACGATATACCTTACCTCTTTCTGCATAAACCTGACAGCATAATTATCATTGCTTTCCTGCCAGCTTACCTGGCTGGCTTCTGTGAATGTTTCCCGGAATGCCTTAAGTACTTTCTCACTTACTTCGGATGGATCGTTGGCGAATGCACCTGCAGCAGCCAGGACAAAGGCAGAAAACATCAATATCTTTTTCATGACAACATCATTTAAACTGGATGATCAATTTGATTAACGATCCAAAAATATACTGTCATTTAACTCTTTAAAGTGAAACTACGCCGGTGGATGGATCATGATAAGATGCGTGCTACAGCACTTTGCAAATGTTCTTATGAGCAGCATTATGGGAGATGCAAACCCACTGCTGCAGAGCGTTACAGCAAGGATGCATAACGTTACAGTTCCGGGGTTAAGCTTCTGTTAAACTGGAATTCCGGAAAATAACCCTGATAATTTAAAACTCGGTTCAAATGTGCATCTTTGCAGGATGAAACCGGATACAAAATTCATTCATGCAGGTGTGCATCCTGATCCTTCCACAGGAGCGATAATGACGCCCATATACCAGACCTCCACTTTTGTACAGGAAGGACCCGGAAAGCATAAGGGCTATGAATATGCCCGCACACAGAATCCTACCCGCACTCAGTTGCAGAATGCACTGGCTGCGGCAGAGAATGGTAAATACGGCATCTGTTTTGGCAGCGGGCTGGCGGCAACTGATACGTTTTTGAAATTATTCAAACCGGGTGATGAGATCATCTGCACCAACGACCTGTATGGCGGCACGTACAGGCTGATGAGGAAGGTTTGGGAACAGTACGGGTTGAAGTTCCATTTTATCAATATGAGCGCTGCCGGCAATATAAGCGCTGTGCTTACTCCGGCTACTAAAATGATATGGCTGGAAACGCCCACCAACCCGCTGATGCGGATCATTGATATCAGCGCCTGCGCAGCCATTGCCAAAAAAGCAAATGCCATGCTGGTGGTTGATAATACTTTTGCTTCGCCTTACCTGCAAAACCCTCTTGATCTTGGCGCGGACGTAGTGATGCATTCTGCAACAAAATATATCGGCGGGCATAGTGATGTGGTGCATGGCTGCCTGATCACAAACGATAAAACGGTTGCCGACCAGTTGTATTTTCTGCAAAATGCCTGCGGCGCTGTCCCGGGCCCACAGGATTGCTTTTTGTTGCTCCGAGGGTTAAAGACCCTGCACGTACGTATGCAAAGGCATTGCGAGAATGGTGAAAAGATAGCGCATTACCTGCGACAGCATCCAAAGGTTTCCAAAGTGCATTGGTGTGGTTTTGAAGACCATCCTAATCATCCCGTTGCAAAAGCGCAGATGAGGGGCTTTGGCGGAATGATGAGCTTTGAATTAAAGGACAATACTGTAGCTGCTGCTGAGAAGGTATTATCGTCTACGCAGCTTTTTGCCTGTGCCGAATCCCTGGGCGGGGTGGAATCGCTGATAGGGCATCCTGCAAGCATGACCCATGCCTCCATTCCCAGGGAGGAAAGGATCGCGAACGGGCTGGCGGATTCACTGATCCGCCTGAGTGTGGGTATAGAAGATGCCGAAGACCTGATTGAAGATCTTGCACAGGCGCTCGGCTAAGTAAGGCTATGAAGGACGTTAATATACTGAAGCATTTCCTGGATAGAAAGGTGGAAGAATACAATCACCCTTCTTTCATAGCCAATGATCCGATAAGCATTCCGCGCCGGTTTACCGGCAGGCAGGATATAGAGATCGCAGGCTTTTTTGCAGCCATCCTGGCCTGGGGCAACCGTACTACCATTATCAAAAAATGCCTTGAACTGATGGAAATGATGGATAATGCCCCGCATGCATTTTGTACTTCTCCCACAACCTCAGGTCTGAAAAAGATCATGCATTTTAAGCACCGTACTTTTAATGGCACGGATATCCTTTATTTTATAGATTTTTTTCATCATCACTACGCTGTGAATGAATCGCTGGAAACTGCGTTTACCGCTGGTTTTACAGGAAATGAAAGAACGATAGAAAACGCACTGGGTCATTTTCATGAATATTTTTTCTCTCTTCCCGATGCTCCTGCCCGTACACGAAAGCATATTGCCACTCCCCGGAAGCTGTCTACCTGCAAACGGCTCAATATGTTTTTGCGATGGATGGTACGTAATGATAATGCCGGAGTTGATTTTGGCATTTGGAAAAATATTGTTCCGGCCCAGTTAGTATGCCCGGTAGATGTGCATGTAGCGAGGGTAGCCCAAAGGCTGAACATGATAAAAAGGAAGCAAACGGACTGGCTGACAGCGCTGGAACTTACCCATTGCTTACGGACTTTTGATCCCCTTGATCCTGTGAAATATGATTTTGCATTATTTGGGCTGGGAGTAGCAGAAAAATTTTAGCATGGACGAAAAGAAAGAAATAATTCAGTCCTTATCACAATGGGTTGCTTTGCCGGACACCGGGCAGATCAATTGGGAGGAATTTGAACATGCGCTGCAGCAGCGCATCAATGATCTCATCCTGCATGATTTTCAACGATTGATTGAAATATTATACAGGGTGGATATAGATGAGCCTGGGCTGAAAGTTTTGCTAAAACAAGAGAAGGATAAGGATGCTGCTCTTATTATCAGCCGTTTGATTATTGAGCGCCAGTTACAGAAAATAAGAGACCGGAAAAAGTTCAACAGCAGCAATTACAGTGATGAGGAAAGGTGGTAGTAATGAGATAGCCGCAAATTCCAGCGTCCCGCGGAACGCGGGATGATTTATGAATACAATAGCCACGAATGCACGAATATTTAATATATTTTGATTCCTTTATTTGTGCATTCGTGGCATAATAAAAGAGTGCGTGGCTTTTATTGCACGGCATATACAAATGAGAATACTTTTGCAAAAAATATTATGATGACATTATACGGTATCCCTAACTGTGATACAACCAAAAAAGCAATGGGCTGGCTAAAGAAGAACAATATTCCTTTTGAGTTCCATAATTACAAGGAAGCAGGTATATCCGAAGCTAAGCTAAAGGAATGGGATAAAAAAGCAGGCTGGGAAAACATACTGAACAAAAGAAGCGCCACCTGGCGCAGCCTTAGCGCTGCGCAACAGGAAAGTATAAAAGATAGGGATTCGGCAATTGCCGTAATGCTTGAGCACAACAGTATCATTAAACGCCCGCTATTGGAATATAAAGGAAAACTGCTGGTGGGCTTTGATGAGAAGGAGTATGGGAGATGGGGAAGTGGAAAGTAGTAAGTGACAAGTGGTAAGTGGTAAGTGGTTACAGCTATCAGTCTCACGTTTCACTTTTGACGTTTATCGTTTTCCCTGTTCACCATTCCCCCTCTAACCAGCTTGTTTACAATTTCTTATCCCGCTCCGTCCACTGATAACAAGCAATTAACGAGATTTTTTTAATTAAACGTTTGTTTAAGTTAAACAATTGTTTAACTTTGCGGCGTAATTAAAAGAAATGACGGACAAGCGTATACATATCCTTGAAGTTGCGGAACGATTGTTTTCCGAAAAAGGGTTTGATGGCACTTCAGTAAGAGATATAGCAGGTCAGGCCGGTGTTAACCTGGCGATGATATCCTATTATTTTGGTTCGAAGGAAAAACTGATGGCTGCATTGATTGATCACAGGTCTGGCTATACCAGGGGAATTCTTGAAGAGCTTAATAAAGACGAGCTGCTTTCACCATGGGATAAAATTGATAAACTGATTGACTTATATGTAGACAAAATTTTGAACAACTACAAGTTTCACTGCATAATGACCCAACACCTGCCAACCGTACAGTCGGATGAGATCAGGGAGACGATTACAGAAATTAAAGTGCTGAATTTTGAACAGGTAAAGAAGATCATTACGGAAGGGCAACGGAAAAAAGTTTTCAGGAAGGTAGATATGGAGCTGACGGTTGGTACGGTAATGGGTACAATAACACAGGTGACGCTGTCAAAAAATCTGTATCAAAGATTGCTCAATATAGATAAGAATGATGAAGAGGGATACCGGAAAAAAATGATCCCCAAAATAAAAAATCATCTCAAACAATTGCTTAAAGCCCATCTGGATATTAACAATCAGGAATAACATTCAACAAGCATTGCCCTGTGAAATGTATCAGCAAATGTGTTTCAAAGGGGCTAAAAACAAAACAAATACTTTCAGATGAAAAAATGTTCGGGTATCGTAATATGCTTAGTTACGATCACTTTTACTTCATTTGCCCAAACCAGAACTATCAGTTTGGAAGAGGCAGTCAGCCTCGGACTTCAAAACAGTAAACAGTTAAAGCTGGCGCAGCATAAGATTGACGAGGCAAATGCACAGTTGGAGCAGGCTAAAGATGCGTCGCTGCCATCAGCAAAAGCCAGCGTGGGTTACAGCCATGCATTGATGCTTTCGCAGAGCTTTTACCTGCCTTCTTCAGATGGCAGCGATCCTAAAAAATTACAGCTTCCCTTTGATAACAGCCTTTATCAGGCTACGCTCAGTATTAATCAGCCGATTTTTGCGGGTAATCAATACAAATATGCAAAGCAATCGGCAGACCTTCTGGTGCAGGTCAGTAAGCTGAATGCAGAAACCGATAAGGATGAGATAGCGTATAATATCATCAGCGCCTATATCAACTACTATAAGCTGAAGCAAAATCAAAAAATACTTGCACAGAACCTGGATGATATTGAACATAAGCTTACGGAAATAAAGCAGTTTGAAAGCCAGGGCCTGGCTACAAAAAATGATGTGCTTCGTTTTGAGCTGGAAAAATCTAATATGAAGCTGTCGGCCATAGAGCTGGAAAACAACAGGCGCATAGTAAACTATAACCTCAATATACTTTTAGGGCTTCCGGACAGCACCGTAATAGAAGAGCAGGACGTGAGCTATAAGCTTGATCTTAACGACAGTTTTCAGCAATACCTGGCACAGGCGTTGAAGGACAGAAAGGAAATGGCTTCATTGCAATATGAAGACAGGCTTTCGGATATTAATATCAATAAGGTAAAAGATGAAAAGCTGCCTACGGTAGGTATCGGCGGCAATCTTTATTATATTAATCCCACTAAAAATATTGTGCCTAAGGCAGGGACCTATCTTGCTCCCTTTGTAGTGGGCTTAAATGTAGGGTGGGATATATCCAGCCTTTATAAAAATAAGAATAAACTCACCGAAGCTAAAATCCAGAAGCAGGAAGTGACGGAACGGACAGGCATAGTAACAGACCAGATCAAATCTGAAGTAAACAAAAGCTATATAACATATAAGCAGGCGCTGGAGAAAATAACTGTGCTGCAGGAGGCGATCTTGCAAGCTGCCGAGAATGAAAGAATAACAGAGTCTAAATTCCAGAATAATTTAGCTACAACTACCGACAGGATTGACGCACAAACTTTGCTATACCAGTCCCGGATCAACCTTGAACTGGCGAAGTCTGATGCCACCCAGGCATATTATGCATTATTAAAGTCAACAGGACATATCCAACCATAAAAACCAGGAATAAAAACCACAGCTTAAAAATTATTGTATGAGCAATAAAGCAAAAAAAACAAAAGGCAAAAAGATCATCTTCCCCGTTCTGCTGGCGGCAGTGCTGGTAATAGCGTTAATATTTACGCTGAAAGAATATTTCTATTTTCAAAGTCATGAAGTAACAGACAATGCACAGGTAGATGCGGATATCAGTCCTGTGATCGCACGGGTAGGCGGCTATGTAAAAGAAATAAGATTTGAGGACAACCAGTTGGTTAAGGCCGGCGATACCCTGGTAATACTGGACGACAGGGATTATAAAATAAAGCTGCAGCAGGCTGAAGCTGCACTTGCCTCTGCAAAACAATTATTGAGTGTTTCAAAGTATGCTATTGCGGAAACGCGTTCCAATATCGCTACTGCCCGGGCAAACGTGCAGGCTGCCAAAGTGAAATTGTGGAAAGCTACTGAAGATTACAACCGTTATAAGAACCTCTATGATGATCATGCTATTACCAAAGCGCAGTTTGATGCCATGAAAGCGGAAAAAGAATCCGCCGAAGCAGCCCTGCAGGCAGCACAAAGCCAGGTGCCTGTGATCAACACCAGGGTGAGCACCAACCAGCAGCAGGCCGAAGCTACTGCAGCGAATATTACACCGAGGGAATCGGATGTTGACTTTGCAAAGCTGCAGTTGTCCTACACCGTTATAGTAGCTCCTGCAGATGGCATTGCGTCTAAAAGAAATGTGCAATTGGGGCAATTGGTGCAGCCGGGGCAATCCCTGCTTTCTGTTGTTGATGATAAAGGATTGTATATCACCGCCAATTTTAAAGAAACGCAAATGGAGAAGCTGAAAGTAGGAGAGAAGGTAGATATTACCGCAGATGCTTATGAGCATACGCCGGTAAAGGGCGTTGTGGAGTCTTTTGCTGGCGCAACGGGGGCTAAATTTTCATTGCTCCCTCCTGATAATGCCACAGGAAATTTTGTAAAAGTAGTACAGCGTGTTCCTGTAAGGATCCATCTTGAAGCAGACCCGTCATTTCTTTCCAAACTGAGACCGGGCATGAGCGTAAAAGTGGTGGTGCATACGAAATGAGTGGTAGGAGGCAAGTGGTAAGTGATAAGTAAGAGGCGGTGTTGTTTCGCCTTGAATTTTTTTCTCTGCGTCCTGGTATGAAAGGTTGTTGTTATATTCTGAAAATATTTTATTCTGTAGAAACTGATATATTATGGCTGAGCATGGGTTACGGAAGTGGATCATTACCATCACGGTAATTATGGCCTCGCTGCTGGAGCTGATTGATACGACAATTGTAAATGTGGCGCTGCCGGATATTATGGGTAATCTTGGCGCTACGCTTGAGGATGCAGGCTGGCTCGTGACAGGCTATGCTGTGGCGAATGTGATTGTATTACCCATGTCGGGCTGGCTGGGCGACAGGTTTGGCCGTAAGAATTATTTTATCGCCTCTATTATTCTCTTTACGATTGCCTCAATCCTTTGCGGCAATGCAGGCAGCTTAACAGAGCTGATCGCCTTCAGGATCCTGCAGGGGCTGGCCGGCGGCGGGTTGTTGTCTACTGCGCAGGCAATATTGATGGAGACCTGGCCAAGAGAAGAAGTAGGGATGGCTACTGCGCTGTTTGGGTTGGGTGCGGTTGTAGGACCAACGGTGGGACCTACCATAGGGGGATATATCACTGATAATTTTTCGTGGCCCTGGATATTTTATGTGAACGTTCCGGTAGGTGCTTTGGCCGCTTTTCTTGTATCCACTTTTGTAAAAGAATCGCCCAGGTATGCAAAGGGACAGCCCGTAGACTGGTGGGGTATACTGCTGCTGGCTATCGGGGTAGGCAGTCTTCAAACGGTGCTTGAAAAAGGAGAATCGGAAGACTGGTTCGCTACACCTTACATTTCCGTGCTCACCGTAGTTACCGTTCTTTCAGCAATTGCTTTTATATGGAGAGAGATAAGCACCGATCATCCTGTGGTGAATTTCAGGATATTAAAATACCGCAGCTTCAGCATCGGGATATTTACTTCATTTGCTCTTGGGTTTGCTTTGTATGGATCTATGTTCATCTTCCCGGTCTTTTGCCAGAACCTTCTTGGGTTCTCTGCGCAGCAAACCGGTGAGCTGTTATTCCCCGGCGGGCTGGCCACAATTTGTATGATGCCGTTTGTAGGGATGATGCTTAAACGGGGAATCCCCGCGCAGTTTATGGCCACCCTGGGTTTCATAATGTTTTTTATATTCAGCCTTATGCTTTCCAACTCCAACCTTGAATCGGGAACCGGTGACTTTTTTTGGCCACTGATCATAAGAGGACTTGGAATGAGTGTGCTTTTTGTGCCGCTCACTACGTTAGGGATCCAGGATTTACATGGTAAGGATATTGGACAGGGAACAGGACTGAATAATATGATGCGCCAGTTGGGAGGTTCTTTTGGTATTGCAATTCTTACCACCATGATCCATGTAAATGGCGGCAACAACAGGAATATTTTGCTGGAAAACATCAATGGCTATAATACTTCTTTTATAGAAAGGAAGCAGGCTTATATCCAGGGATTCCAGGGCAGGGGCTTTAGTGCATTTGATGCGGAACAAATGGCGAACCGGGCAATGGAAGGAGTGGTAACAAAGCAGACGATGCTGGTAACTTATGATAATATTTACCTGCTGGTAGGCATATTTGTGCTCTGCTGCATACCCCTGGTATACCTGCAAAAATTTAAAAAAAATGTTCCTATCCCTGTAGACGCCCATTAATGTTGAGCCTTCCGGCTCAATATTTAACTGGTTGTGCTCGTTTTGTATATTTGTAAAATATCTTCTTTCTATAGATGTTCAGACATACGGGTAAAAACAGGACTTTCATTCATAATCTCAAACTGGCCTCCCTTCTTTCTTTTGTGGCGGGCATTGTAAATGTGTCCGGTTTTTTTGCGGTGCAAACACTTACTACCAACGTCACCGGTCATTTTGCTTATTTTTCTGATCAGATAGTAAGAAGAGATACCGGTAGTGCGGTGCTTTACTTACTGTTTATACTATGCTTTTTTGCCGGGGCGGTAGTCTCAGGGTTCCTTGTGGAATTTGCCATAAAAAACGGTCGTAACAGGAGCATGTATGTAATACCGGTTTCTGTCGAGATCGCCATCCTTACTATTGCGGGAATTTTAAATGAGGATACTGTTGTGCATCATCCCGTAAGCATTGCCTGCAGCCTGCTTTTTGCAATGGGATTACAAAATGCTTTGGTTACCAGCATATCCAATTCTATCGTAAGGACTACTCACCTGACCGGCTTATTCACAGACCTGGGCATTGAAGTCGCCCAGATGTTTTTTTACAGGAAAAAAGACCAGCATACACGGCTGAAACGTTCCATCGGGCTGAGGTTATCTATTATTCTTTTCTTTTTTTCAGGCTGTATCATTGGCGGGCTGACGTATATGAAATTTGGAATAGCAAGCCTGCTGCTGGCTTCAGCTACACTTATCGGAGGGTTGGTGTATGATACCGTCAAATTTAAGGTCGTATTGTTAAAAAGGAAATTGCTGCACTAAAATGCGTCCGGGAAGCTTTCGGGTCATGCAATAAATTTTTATCTTTATCAAAAAAGCGATAGCATGTCATTACTCAATCAACAAAATAACAAGGGCAAAAAGAAGGGAAATAAAAAGAATGCCCCGGCAGGAAATAACCAGGGATCCAAATTCATTCAAAAGCCGAAAAACAATGTTTTTGTAAACCGGCAGTCTAATACAGGCTCTCAAAGAGGAAGCTGAAGCGTTCCCGGCCTTTTTATCTCCGCGCCCGGAAAAAGCTTTTCATCAATAAAGCTGCCTCCTCTTTCATGATCCCCGCAACAACAATCGTTTTAGGATGAAAGGGAGATAATCCCTGCTGTTGATAGGGTGGGCGGCTGATGCTTCCGTTTTTCTCATCCGGCGCTCCGTATACTATCCTGCCTATTTTACTCCAATACAACGCTCCTGCACACATAAGGCAGGGTTCCACGGTAACATAAATAGAGGCTTCAGGCAAATATTTACCCCCCACAAAATTGAATGCTGAAGTAAGCGCTATCATCTCTGCATGCGCTGTGGGATCATTCAGCTTTTCTACCTGGTTGTATCCTCTTGCGATGATTTTGTTTTGCATTACTATTACGGCGCCTACAGGGATCTCCCCATCATCATAAGCTTTCTGCGCTTCCTGCAATGCGATGGTCATATAATCTTTGTCAGTCATTGTTCTGCGCTTAACAATAGTGTTCTTATGCTATTTCAGCCCAATTTATAGAATATTATATGATCCGTTAATTCCCTTTGCCCGCCATTTATCAAATCAATAACATTACCCTCCCGATTTTACTTTATGTTTGAAGATATTTAATGTTAACATCATGAGAAGACTGGTTATTATCATTTTCCTGTTCCCTGCGCTGGCGACAGTGGCGCAAAAAAAGGGCAATCCTAAGATATATTCAAAACTGATCACCACGGCAGATATGAAAGCAAACCTTCATACGCTTGCAGGTGATGAAATGGAAGGGCGGGAGACTGCTACTGAGGGGCAGCGAAAAGCAGCGAACTTTATTGAAAATAAATTCAGGTCATTTGGCCTGCTTCCCGGCAACAACGGGAGTTACCAGATGCAATATCCCGTTTATATAGACACCCTGGTGAATGCTTCTGTCACAGTGAATGAATCCCCTTTTGAAGCAGGCAAAGATTTTTCTTTCAGCATTGGCGCCAGTCATACGGCCAGCTATGATTTTTCACAGGTTTTATTCCCCGGGTTTGGTATCAGCGATTCTGCAAGGGATGATTACAAAGGCGTGGATGCAAGAGGTAAGCTGGTGATGGTGCTGTCGCCAAATATTTCGGGTAATATTTCCCCTAAGGCCCGCAGGTCATTTAATTTTTATACACAGCAACAGGCCGCAATGGATCATGGTGCGGCAGCCCTGCTTGTAGTGGAGCCGGAAATTGCAGAAATGCCCGGCAAAGGCAATATGTATGTGAACATATACCATAAGGTAATGCGCATCAATACTTTTTTTGTAAGCGAAAAACTTGCGGCTGCCATTGTTGGTGATGAATATGCTGCAAAGAAGGCGGAGGCGCTGCAGGGAGAAACGGTTACAAAGCAATATGAGGCCAATGTGGCGCTCGCTGTTGACAAAAAGCGGCTTGCCTTGCACAGCAGCAATGTATTGGGGCTGCTGGAAGGTACTGATCTGAAAGATGAATATGTAATACTTTCTGCACATTATGATCATCTTGGCAGGAGAGGCAATACTATCTGGTATGGCGCAGACGATGATGCATCTGGAACGACCAGTATACTTGAGTTGGCCAAAGCGTTTTCAAAGGCAAAAGCAGAAGGCAGAGGCCCGCGGAGAAGCATATTGTTCATGACAGTAAGCGGTGAAGAAAAGGGATTGTGGGGATCAGATTATTATGGTAGCCATCCTGTTTATCCCTTAGATAAAACCACTGTGGACCTGAATATTGATATGGTGGGCCGCATAGACCCCTCCAGGAAATATGGAGATTCTACTAATTATATTTATGTTATAGGCGACGATAAACTGAGCTCCGACCTGAAACCTATCAGCGAAGCCATCAATAAAAAGAATACAAAGCTTGAGCTTGATTATAAGTACAATGATCCCAAAGATCCTGAGAGGATCTATTACCGCAGCGACCACTACAATTTTGCCAAACACGGCGTTCCGGTTATTTTTTATTTCAGCGGTCTCCATGCGGATTATCACATGCCTACAGATACGCCGGATAAGATCAATTATGATCTGATGAAAAAGCGCATCCTCCTTGTTTTTTATACCGCTTGGGAAATGGCAAACAGAGCTGGTATGCTTAAACGGGATATCCCGTTAAATTAACGAACAATTGTGATCAATCGTCTAAAAGAGCTGCTTAATAATTTGAAAATGTTTGTTTTATCAGTATTTTGGCACTAAAAACCAATGAAAGAACAAACACCGGAGAGCTGGAACATACATAAAAATAAGGTCAGGAATGTGCTTCTTGATGCTCTTTGCCTGGTGGTTGTAGGAGAGATAATTTCTCTTTTAGCCGGCGTTGAGTTTTCCTGGGATGTGACCATTGCCACGGCGGCAGAAGTAGTATTATTTGCAATCCTCGCAGCAATAGCTGTTAAAAATCCTTATACATCTATCTTATCAGCTCTCGTAATATTTATCATCATATCTATTTTGTCTGCGGCTATAAAACCTTCTTACCTCGGAGGAAGCATCATTATAAAGATATTCATACTGATCTATCTTGTCAGGGCTATCCCCGACGCAAGGGAACTGCAGAATGCACTAAGAAAAAATGCTGGGGATAAGCGTTCCTGATGTAGCATTTTTTGAACCACAGAGACAGGAGGGCACGGAGTTTCACAAGGAAGTACCGGAGTTTATCGTTTGTCGTCTATCGTTTTACGATAGCATTTTCTAAGCTGGCTTTGCTTCTTTACGTGACAACAAATTACCATCCCAGCAGCCATGCGAAGATCAATGGAGCTACTATAGTAGCATCGCTTTCCACAATATATTTCGGCGTATTGATGTCAAGCTTGCCCCAGGTGATCTTTTCATTGGGCACTGCTCCTGAGTAAGAGCCATAAGAAGTAGTAGAATCACTTATCTGGCAAAAATAGCTCCAGAAAGGCACATCGTGCCATTCCAGGTCCTGGTACATCATCGGCACCACGCATATCGGGAAATCGCCTGCTATACCACCCCCGATCTGGAAAAATCCCACGCCTTTTCCTTCGCTGTTTTTGCGGTACCAGTCGGCCAGCCATACCATATATTCAATGCCACCTTTTACAGTAGTGGCTTTAAGCTCATTTTTTATCACATAGCTCGCGAAAATATTTCCCATTGTACTGTCTTCCCACCCGGGCACTACTATCGGGATATTTTTTTCTGCCGCTGCAAGCATCCAGCTGTTTTTAGGATCTATCTCGTAGTACTGTTCCAATGCCCCGCTCAGCAGAAGCTTATACATGAACTCGTGGGGAAAATATCTTTCCCCGGCGGCATCGGCTTTTTTCCATATTTCCGCAATATGCTGTTGGATCCTGCGGAAAGCCTCCTCTTCGGGGATACAGGTGTCCGTTACCCGGTTATAATGATTCTCCAGGAGATCCCATTCGTCCTGCGGGCTGAGATCACGATAATTGGGTACCCGCTTGTAATGGTTATGCGCTACAAGATTCATTATATCTTCTTCAAGGTTGGCGCCGGTACAACTGATAATATGCACTTTATCCTGGCGGATGATCTCTGCCAGCGATAAGCCCAGCTCGGCAGTGCTCATAGCGCCGGCGAGTGTTATCATCATTTTCCCTCCCTCCAAAAGATGGGTTTCATATCCCTGGGCGGCATCCATAAGCGCTGCCGCATTAAAATGCCTGTAGTGATGCTGAATATATTGCGATACCGGGCCTTTATTCATATTTGTGGTCTTTAATGTTTGAGGCGCCAAAAATAATATAAATCATCGGTATTCATGGGTATGACTATGCAGTGAAATAACCGCTGTGAACAGCGCCACACTGCTTAAGAGATATGCTGCAATGCGAAAATTTATATCCATCCATGCGGAAAATCAAACTTTGTTTCTTTGCTCTCTTTGTCGCTTTGCGTGAAATAAGCGCTTCCGGGACAGCCGCTAAAAAATGATGGTCTTGTTACCGCTCAGCATGATACGGTCTTCCAATACCAGCTTCAGCGCCCGGGACAATACCATTTTTTCGACATCTTTGCCTGCCTTCGCCATATCGCTGGCGTTTTGGGAATGATCTACGGGAATGACGTTCTGGCAAATGATCGGGCCCTCATCTAAATTATTATTTACAAAATGGGCGGTGGCTCCAATGATCTTTACGCCGCGGTCATACGCCTGCCGGTAAGGATGAGCGCCTACAAAGGCAGGTAAAAAGGAATGATGAATATTGATGATCCGGTTCCGGTAGCGTTCTACAAAAGCGGGGGTGAGTATCCGCATATATTTTGCCAGCACCACGTAATCCGGGTCATACCCGTCAATCAGCTCAGCTACTGCATGCTCGTGATCGTCGCGGGACATACCTTCGGACAGGACTGCATGAAAAGGCACGCCCAGGCGGGTTACGAAATTTTCAAGCATTGAGTGATTGCTGATGACAGCGCAGATATCCGCATTCCATTCCCTGAAATGATTTCTCACCATAAGGTCTCCAAGACAGTGGCTTTCGAGAGTAGCCAGCACTACCAGCTTTTTCTGCCGGGCAGTGATTATTTTAACAGAGCTCTGGGGTGGTAAAGCGGCTCCCAACTCCTCCTGCAATATATTTTCATCGGCAGTCCCTTCCACCTCTGTGCGCATAAAGAAACGGTTGGTATCCCCGTCTACAAATTCACGGTTCTTGACAATATTCAGTTGCCGGTTGTAAAGCACATTGGTTATACGATAAATAAGCCCCTTTTCATCCGGGCAATCCACTAATATGGTAAATGACACCATGCCTAAGTATTCAGTTTTTTGTAAAAGAAATCATTTTTATGCAATCAAATTTCTTTTTTTAGACGTTCAATAACAATAAATTATCCTATTTGTTGTTAAGCTTTGGTAGGTTCTGTATGTCTTAAAGTACAGTTGTTTTGTTATAAATATAAATTAACCTTGTAAAAATTTATAATATGAAGACCGCGTTCCACACTGGTATTATTGCCCTGTTATTATTTGCAGGTATATCTGTTTCTGCCCAGCAAAAAATGCAGTCCAGGACTCCTGAGGAAAAAGCAGTGGTGATTACAAATAAAATGAAAACAAACCTTAAGCTGTCTGATGATCAATATACTAAGGTAAAGGCCGTTAATCTTGATTTTACAACAAAGTTTGACGAAATAAGGAAGTCTGAGAACAAAAAAGGTATGGTAAATAAAATGAGAAACCTCGACAGCCAGAGAATGCAGTCTCTTAAAGCCATATTAACACCAGAGCAGTATGCCAGGTATGAAGCCCAGAAAAATGCGGCTAAAGAAAGAATGAGGAAGAATATGGAAGAAAGAAAGATACAGCACTCATAACATTTTTTATATGCTCCTGTATTGCCGCGTTTTTTTAAGCGCGGTTTTTTTTGCTCTCCCGGCAGGTGAAATGCATCCGGCAACATGCTATATAACGTTATTTTTGCAGGATTATCTTCCCCTATTATTATGAAGCGAAAAATTATTTTTTTACTGAATCCGATTGCAGGTAACGGGAAACGGTCTGGTATCAGGCAGCTGATTGAGACAAAATGTGCAGGGGAAAATATTGCATACCAGGTTTACCCCACGAACGCGGAAGGTAATTATGATCATATCCGGCACAAAATCATTAATGATGGTGTAACCGATGTAATAGTAGCAGGAGGAGACGGCACTATCAGCAGCGTTGTTGAAAACCTGCGCGATACTTCCGTTTCATTTGGGCTTATACCCTGCGGCTCGGGGAACGGGCTGGCATTATGCGCCGGTATCCCGAAGAATGCTTCAAAAGCTATTGACCTGGTCTTTACCGGCTCACCGGTATTGACCGATGGATTTTATATTAATGATCATTTTTCCTGTATGCTCAGCGGTCTTGGATTTGATGCACAGGTAGCGCATGATTTTGCCAGGCAGGGAACAAGAGGATTATTGACCTATGTTAAACAAACCTATGCCAACTTCCTGAAAGCAAGGCCTTACAGGTTTGAAATAGAAGCTGCCGGGAAAAAAATTACAACAAATGCTTTCTTCATCAGTGTTGCCAATAGCAACCAGTTCGGCAATAAGTTTACTATCGCTCCCAGGGCAAGCATGAGCGACGGGTTGCTTGATATTGTGATCGTACAGAGCCTGAACAGGCTGCAAATGCTCCTGGATGTAATGCGCCAGATAAGAAAAGGAGAAGTAAGAGAAGAGCTCTTAAGCGAGAAAAGCGTAATGTATTATCAAACTCCGCAGCTAACCATCCGCAACAAGGATATGGCCCCGTTGCATATTGACGGGGACCCGAAAGCTACCAGCGATACTTTTGAAATAAAAGTTATTCCGGGCGCTTTCCGTTTAATACAGCCTCTTGCTCAAGCGCACTGACCGCTGCAAAGGCTGAGCTGTTTCCGGCTGAGCCTAAAGCCATTTTGAGGTCTATTTTTTCATCCCTTGTCAAATGGAAATTCAGGGCAGCTCCCTTCTGTTTGGGAGGAGGCTCATAAGAAAATGTAATTTTCCTGAATGGAAAAGGGAAGCTGTTATCGGCATATTCAAGCATTTCACCCTGGTAATAGTCCTGCATTTTCATCCAGTTGTATTGCAGCGTCATAATGGGCTTTGTAAACATACCTGTTATGCTGGCGTCTTCGTAGCCGTCATCCCATTCCCCTGTTTTGCGATCACGTATTTGTATAAACACTACGCCACCCGTATTGGCAGCGATCCAGTCTTTAAATACATTAAGAAACCGTAAGGAGGATTCCTGTCCGAAATTGTCGCGCATGCCGGCGTCCATCACGTCAATGATAGGAGAGGAGGGAAGCCAGACGTTGGGTAACACATACGGGAAGGTAGCGTTGATACGGAGGGTAGATAACAGCCGCAGGTCATAGGGATCCTGCTTTTTAAACATAGCAGCAAAATCAATGGCGTCGGCATCTGTCACCAACCCTGCTGCCGGATCGGGCCAATTGCGCATCATAAAGCTTATGGGCTGTGTGCTGATCATCATTTTGCGCCCGTCTCTTGTTATAGTGGAGTTGAAAAACATGAGCGGGATCTTTGCGGCATGCTCATCTGCTATCAGGCTCTTTAAAGGATAGTCGAGCAGCTTGTCGGTATTGCGGCTGAATTGCTCTTCAAAGGCATATCCCCGGTCTTTAGCATATTTATATTTCCCTGCAGTGAACTGTTGGGCCGGTGCAAAAAGATCGCGGGTAACGAACGAGGAAAATAAGGCGTTCAGCAGGTCTTTGGAAATATTTTCTGCATATTGCGGATCATACGGTTGTACAGGTTTCCCTTCCTGCTGCAGCCTGCGCAGTTCCCGGTAATAGGCGGCTCCCAGCATACCGCCGGAAGCGCCGTTAATGAGGAATGTTTTTTTCATCAGGTTGTCTTGCATTATTGCATCAAGGTGCTGCATTACATTAAAAGTAAATGTAGCCGACCTCGTTCCTCCTCCGCTTACATTGATCAGGTACAGGAGTGGCTTTGCTTTTGCCTGGTGTGTTTTCCAGTTATTGAGCACGGCGATCATTTTCTGCTTATCCGCTTCCATTTTGTCAATACTGCAAAGCGCCATGATGCTGTCCCTGTCGTATACGGGTCTTTCTTCACGGTTGGTATAGTTGATGCCATACGCTTTATTGCGGGGATCAATGATCTCTTTCTGAAATAAAAAATTCAGCAACAGCACAAAAAGCATCAGCACGGGGAACCCCCAGCTTCTTAGCCAGTATGCCAGTGCGCCGGAGGCTGCTATTAAAATGGAGAAAAACAGGAAGATAGCCGCGGCAGCGGGGATGATAAAAAAGGGTTCGTCCATCAGCAGCCCTATCAGCGCAAGAAATAAAAATGCCAGTATAATAGATATTACAGCGGTAAAATGATGGCGCTTGAAAACCGTATCAATAAACTCCTGTGAATAATGGGATACATTGCGCGGCATTTTCAACTGGAATTTTGTATTGAAAAACCATTTAATAGGTAAACCTTTTTCATGAAAGTGTTTCCCGCCGATACCAAATTGTTTTGCAAATGCTTTAGGATCCCTGAATACAGGCTCCATAGTACGCATCATAGATTTTTCTGTACGGAAAAAATACAGGAATGCAGTAACGATGGCTGATATGATCCCGGCAATAAGCCCGGAAATTAAAAGAAAGACTTTGCTCCAGGAAAGCAGCTCATTGTGTATATCGAAATAGATGCTTTTGCCGATATAAAAAAAAAGAAACAGCAATGGTATAATAGAATTATTAATGCAATATTTCAGAAAAGGCTTGGAAGTGGTTGCCAGGAATTTAAACTGGCTGCTATGCATGATAAAAGTGGTGATGTTCCAGCTCATGATGAATATGCCGGCCGCAGCGCCTACAATGATCATTCCCCAGCCGCTTACCTCGCCCAGGTACTCCGGTGCAAGAAAAAGCGCATCTGCACCGAATGAGCTCATGAAATTGCCGTTTATAGCACTCACCAGGATGAACCAGAATACCAGGAATACCTGGTACCTGCGCAGGTGTAAGATGAAAAGCTGCACAGGAAAAGAGTAGTAGAAACCTCTTATGAATTCCTTTATAGAGGCGGGAAATGGCATCAGTGCAATATAGTATTTTGATAACTAACGTAAAAGAGGGTAATAATAATATGGTGTTAAGACGATACTGTACAGCATAGATGTGAAAGGTGAGACGTGAAAGGTGATAGTTTCACGTCTCACCTTTCACATAGTATTATTTCCCGGCCGCTTTACTACTCCTCACAATATACGCAAGATAGATCAGCGACATCAGCAGCAGCATGGCGATAAACTGGTGCGCAACCCCCAGCCAGACAAATATATTGTTGTAGGAGGAAAACAATACTGTAAATATCCCCAGCAATACCTGGCAGCAGACCAGTATCAGCGGGATATGCCTGGCTGATCTGAAAAGCGTAACGGTGTTGACACTGCGGGCCCGTATATACCAAATGATAACAAGTATTGTAAAGATATAAGCAATGCCCCGGTGAATGAACTGCACCATTATCGGATTGCTTACATAATTTTCCGGCCCCTGTTTTGCAAATAATGAAGGCGGCAACCACTCGCCGTTAATAGTAGGCCAGGTAGGCGCTGATGTGGCTGCATGCAATCCGGCCATAAAGCCGCCGTAGGTAAGCTGGATAAACAGTAAAAGAATTAATATTATAAGGAGCTGTTTCAGGGATGAATGATATAATAGCTGGCCGGAAGGAACGAGCAGCCTCAATGCAAACCAAAGCGTATATACCAGCAGGCCCAGGGCAGCGATGAAATGTGTTGTGAGCTCTATATGTCCTACAAAATATTTTTCCGGGACAAGCCCGCTTTTCACCATGATCCAGCCGATAGCTCCCTGGATCCCTCCCAGCAGGAAGAGTATGATCAACGGAAGGATCATATCCTTCTTAAACTTCCTTTGCAGGAGGAACCAGGTAAAGCCGACTGCAAAAACGATCCCCATCAGGCGCGCCCAAAAGCGGTGAAACCATTCCCAGAAGAAAATGAACTTAAAATCAGAAAGGGTAAAGTCCGAATGAATATATTTAAACTGGTCTGTATGTTTATATTTTTCAAATTCGGCTATCCATGCCTGTGTGCTCAATGGGGGGAGCATTCCCGTAATAGGTTTCCACTCGGTAATAGAGAGCCCTGACTCGGTAAGGCGGGTGATGCCTCCTAACAATACCTGTATCATGATCATGCCAACACCTGTAAGCAGCCAGAGCCCTACTGACCTGTCGGGATTTCCGGGGAGAGATTTGTTCATAACTGCAAAAATACAGTTTGATTTTTATGCTTATCATTGCAGCATCTTATGCTCAAAGCTTTTTACCAGGATATGCTTGTGGAAGCCGGCTGTGATGAAGCAGGGCGCGGCTGTTTTGCGGGGCCTGTATTTGCCGCTGCGGTAATTTTGCCAGGAGATTTTGCTCATCCTTTGCTTAATGACTCTAAAATGATGACTGCCGCTGCACGCGAAGAGATGCGGCTTTACATAGAAGACCATGCTATCGCTTTCAGTGTTGCCCTGGTGGAAGTAGAGGAGATTGATACCATCAATATTTTGAATGCCTCCTTTAAGGCTATGCATCTTGCACTTGACGGGCTGGCAGTTGTGCCGGAGCTGCTGCTGATAGACGGGAACCGCTTTAATAAATACAGGGACCTGCGCCATCAATGCATTATTAAAGGCGATGGCATATATGCTTCTATAGCTGCAGCCAGTGTGCTGGCAAAAACCTACCGCGATGCTTATATGTTACACCTGCATGAGCAATATCCCCATTATGGCTGGAACTCCAATAAGGGCTATGGCACCCCCGCACACCGCCAGGCAATAATGGATTATGGCTTATGTGAACATCACCGGAAAAGCTTTCAATGCATCCCGGCACAAATGGATCTTTTTGAATAAATGATGTTATTCTTTTGCCGGATAAATATCGTGCGTATTGCTTAAGAAGCCACAGCTGCCGCCTTCTTCATCATAATATCAATAATTTCAGCGGAAGAACAGGCAAACGTTATATCAACCGGCTTTGCTGTATTATACCATTCTTCAAAGACAATATGAAAGTTTTCGGGGAGTTCAGTTAATGTTTTTACACCTAACTGTTCTAATGCGGCGGCATTACATTTCTGTTCATATTGCCCTTTGATGGGCATTACCATCATTTTTTTCCTGAGATGCAGCGCCTCGGCAGGCGTTTCGAAACCGGCGCCGCATATAATAGCCGAACAATGGATCAGGCTCTCATCAAAAGCATCTTTGCCTACGGGTATAAATGTAAGGTGTTCCGCTTTTGTAATGGTATCCACTTCTTTGGAAAACACCTGGAAACGGTAGGCAGTAAGATGCTTAAAGAACTTTTTTATCTCGCAGTCACAATAAGAAGGGAGATAAACAGTAATATAATCGCCGTATGCCGGCTGTGCATGCCAGATGGCGGACTTAATAACAGGTGGCAGGATAAAGTCGTCGTAAGATTTAAAATGCAATCCTGTATACTGTGTGGCACGGGCATAATTTTTTAGTATCCATTCGCCGACATTGCTTGGTTGTGAAGGACGAGGGGTTTGGTCCGACATAAAGCTCGCCTGGTGCCCGAAGTTAACGGAGCGGATCTTTTTTTGCCTGCATGCCAGCGAAGTGATACATTCAAAATCATTAATAACAAGATCATACTGCTCCACCGGTAGTTCAGCGATCTCTTTTTTAAGACGGAGCGGCGCTATTTTTCTTATCATGGAGATATAGTCAAGGCTTCCTTTGCAGGTATAAAAAAGGCTCAATCCCCTGCTCCTGTATTTTACCGGGGCGTTAAGCTCCAGGCTGCTATTAGCGCCGCTCAGGAAAAGATCAACCTTACCGTAATTTTCCAGGTGGGGCAGCAGTTCCATTGCGCGGCTGATATGCCCGTTACCCGTAGCCTGCAAAGCGTAAAATATTTTCATTTTCAAATTTTCAAATTCACAAATTTTCAAATTGCCTATCCTGCCAGCGAGCTGATATAATAGCTGATCTCATCAGTAATTACATTAGGGACAGGGGTTTCTTTTTCAACCTTGATCTCCGGAAATGCATTTTCGTCAAACTCAAAGAGCTTCCATTCTTTTTTGTGATATTCAAGGGCAGTGCAATGCTCTACCCAGTCGCCGCTGTTGAGATAGGTTACACTGCCATGCTCGTTGGCGATCATTCTTTTTTGCGGCTTATGGATATGCCCACAGATCACGTAGTCGTATTTTTTTTCAATGGCGATTTCTGCGGCTGTGGTTTCAAAATCATTTACTTTAGCGGCTTTGTTCACTCCCTCCATTACTTTTTTAGAAAGAGACATTCTTTCCCTGCCAATTGCTTTCAGCACTGCGTTGATAAGCCGGTTAACCAGGATCAAAAAACCATAGCCTGAGCTCCCCAGTTTGGCGAGTGATTTCGCTCCTCCTTTGGTGGTATTGTCGAACACGTCACCATGAAATATCCATGTCATCTTATGGTCAATCTCCAGTACAAGCTTGTCGGTTAGCACAAGGTTTCCGGCATTAAAATCGGTATACCGCCGCAGGGTTTCATCATGGTTGCCGGTGATATAGAATACCCTTATACCATTGGATATATGCTGCAGGATCTCTTTCAGTACATTAATATGAGAGGCTGGAAAATATCTTTTGCTGAACTGCCATGCATCGAAAATGTCGCCATTCAGAATGAGGATTGACGGAGCGATGCTTTTGAGATATGCGGTTAATTTCTTTGCCTGGCAGCCGTAAGTGCCGAGATGTACATCGGATATTACTACTACATCAATGGGTCGTTTTTCCATGGGAATTTGTTTGTCAAATTTCCCTTTTACATATTATGGATATATTACGCGGGGATTAAGAAATCATTAGTAAACGAATAAAATTAACAATAAGATTGTTTACAAATACTAAACTTTTTTTATTACCAATATATATATATATTAAAATAAATGATTTTTTTAGCCAATCCGGTAAAAAAAATAGACATCTCAATAAATATTTAAAAAAAATTATCCATTAACAAATCATTAATTATATTTATTAATTTAGCGACATTATACAAGATTAACGCATTAATAATATTCCTTAAACCTCTGTTTCATATCAGCAAAAGATCTTTGATTTTTCTCTTTTTAATCTATTAACAAACTAAACCACGCATTTTATGCTTATGACTCGAAAGCTATGTTCCTGGCGTAATTTTTTTGCCATTTTGGCAATTTTGGCTCTTCCCATTTCATCCTTTGCACAGCAAATTATTACCGGAAAAGTTGCTGACCTCAAAGGCAATGCTCTTGCAGGGGTGAATATAGTTGCAAAAAATACACTGAACGGAGTTGTTACAAACCAGGATGGACAATATTCCATTACTGTTAATTCTCAAAAAGAGACGCTTATTTTTTCATTTATTGGATTTGCTACGCAGGAGATTGATATAAATGGTCAGACCACCTTAAATGTTACTTTATTGGAGGGTTCACAACAATTAGATGAAGTGGTTGTAACCGCTATAGGAATTAAGCAACAGAAAAAAAGATTAGGGTTCACCACCCAGGAAGTAAAGACCGAGCAGTTAGCTAATTCAAGAACAATGAACCTTGGTACAGCGTTAGCCGGTCAGGTAGCGGGACTTACGGTAACCACTCCAACCGGCATGTTTCAAAAGCCTCAATTTGTTCTAAGAGGCAAAACGCCTTTGATTGTAATTGACGGCGTGCCTGTTGAAACTGATTTTTTCGATGTATCGGGAGAAGATATTGACAATATTAACGTCCTGAAAGGGGTTGCTGCGTCGGCCTTATATGGTACCCGCGGTAAGGATGGTGCAATACTTATTACTACCAAAAATGCTAAAAAAGAAGGCATGGAAATCAACGTAAGCACTAATAATATGTTTACCGCCGGATTTACGGTTTTTCCAAAAACACAAACAGAATATGGCAGCGGATCGAATGGACAGTATGAATTTTGGGACGGAGCTGATGGTGGCATTTCTGACGGTGATATGACATGGGGTCCTAAATTAAATGCCGGGCTTAAAATTGCTCAATGGAATAGCCCGATAAGAGATAAGCAAACCGGTGAAACGATTGAATGGTATGGGGATGTGAAAGGAACTATATACGATGACCGTTCAAGATACGAGCGTGTTCCTACTGATTTTGTCTATCATAATAACCTGAAAGATTTCCTGAGGACAGGTATAGTGAGCACCAATACGTTTTCCGTTGCTTACAGGGGAGACCGGGCGAGATACTATGCATCGGGGAAATATGCTTATCAGCAGGGGCAGGTTCCCAACATGTCGTTAAATACAGGAAGCCTCAATTTTAATGCAGCCTTCGACATAACAAAGAATTTTACCCTTGAATCTTCACTATCTTACAACAAGGTTTACTCGCCTAACTATCCCCGTTATGGATATGGGCCGAAGAACCACATCTACACGATCCTAATATGGATGAGCGATGATGTGAACGGCAAAGACTTAAAAGACCATATGTGGGTACCGGGGCTGGAAGGATACCGCCAGGCAAATTACAACTATGCATGGTATAATAATCCCTATTTCGCTTCATACATGCTTGAGCAGACTCAAAACAGGGATGTAATTGACATGCAGGTTAAAGCAAACTGGAAGATCACTAACGATCTTATTTTTCAGGTGCGTGGAAATGGAAGAAACATCTCCAATTTTGAATCAATGAAAAGCCCCAAATCTTATATGAACTATGGCGATTCCCGCAATGGCGATTATAAGATATGGAATACCGGTCAGTTAAACTTTGATGCGGATGCATTGTTTACTTATTCTAAGGATATTACTGATGACATACAGTTTGGAATAAATGCCGGCACATCAATTTTTAATCGTACATATACGCAGGAGTACGAATCTACAGACGGGTTGATTGTTCCTGCAGTATATAGCCTTAATAATACACAAGGGCCGGTTCAGGCATCTAACTATCGCGCAGAGAAATCTATCCGGAGCGTTTACGGAGCTGCTAATCTTGATTTCTATAATGCTGTTTTCCTTAGCTTTACAGCCCGTAACGACTGGTCTTCCACCCTGCCATTAAATCACAATTCCTATTTTTACCCTTCCATATCATTAAGTACCATGGTTTCAGAGCTGGTAAAAATGCCTGAATTTGTTGGTTATCTTAAGTTGTATGGCTCATGGGCGCAGGTATCAAGTGATTTGGCCCCTTACAGCATTTACTCAGCCTATAATAAGGGTATAACATATGGTTCAACCCAGTCTGTATATTATCCTGCAGGTATTGTAAACCCCAATATACTTCCTGAAAAATCATCTTCCTATGAAGCGGGTTTGTCTGCAGGCATGTTCAAAGATCGCTTGACCTTAGACCTGACTTACTATAATATCAAAGATGAAAACCAGATCATAGACCTGGGTATTTCCGAAGCTTCCGGCTTTACGTCAAGAAAAGTGAATGGTAATGTTTATAAAACCAATGGCTTTGAAGTTGTAGCGGGAGTTAAGGCAATCAGGAATAAAAATTTCAGGTGGGATGTCTCTGCCAACTGGTCAAGTTATGTAAGGAAGATCACAGAGATCTACGGAGAGCAGGCAACTTACAGCAACCTGAAATTAGGAGACAGAACAGATAGTTATTATGCTACAGTATGGCAGAAGAGCGCTGACGGTCAACTGATATTAGGATCAAACGGATTACCCATAAGAGATCCTTATGTGCGTAATATAGGTCATCTTGATCCCTCATGGAGATTAGGGTTGCTGAATAAATTTAATATTAAAGGATTTGATATAGGTATTGATATTGATGGTGTGTGGGGTGGTATTATGAACTCCACTACTCATGAAAAAATGTGGTGGGGTGGAAAACATCCGAATTCTGTTGAATACCGTGCTGCTGAATATGCTGCCGGACATCCGGTATATGTGCCGGAGGGAGTGGTTGTTGTTGAAGGAGAATTAAAACAGGATATTTTAGGGAATGTCATATCTGATACCCGTAAATATACAGCCAACACTACAGCCGTAAGCTGGCAAACCTGGGGACAGAACTACCCGTACCGGGCTCGTGTTACAGAAAGTGAAAGTAAGAAGTTTGCAAATACTTTTGACCGTTCTTTCTTTAAGCTGCGCAGAGTAGCTATTGGGTATGAGCTTGGGAATGTAATGAACCTTGGCCAAAAAATAAAGGGATTGTACCTGCAGGTGTTTAGCTATAACCTCGCAATGTGGAAGAAGATGCCATTGTTGGATCCTGATTATGAAATTGGAAATGATGGTAATCTGCAGGATCCATCTCCAAGATATGTAGGATTTTCTCTTAACGTAAAACTATAACCATTATCCGACACCTAAAACATTTATTGAAATGAAAAAGTTATTAATAATATATGTCGCTGTTTTTGCAGGGTTAGTTTCCTGTAAAAAACTTGAGGAAATTAATGTAGATCCAAACAGGGTTACTGAAACACACCCTCAGTTACAACTTACACAGATAGAATGGGATGCATTCCGCTATAACCAGGGAACAGGATCGTTGTATGCTGAAAAAATACTGGTTCAAACGGATGGTGAAAGCGCAGGTCAGTATTACAAATGGGACAGGTCAGATTTTACGCCTTATTCCAGGATGCGGGATGTTACGAAAATGATAGAAGAGGCTACCCGTATAAATAGTAATTCTTACATCGCGCTGGGAAAGTTCTTCAGAGCATTTTACTTTTTAAATCTCACTTTAACATTTGGAGATGTGCCTTATTCGCAGGCTCTGCAGGGTGAAACCCAGGAAACATATACCCCGCCTGCATATGATGCACAAAAAGATATTTTTAAAGGGATACTGTCCGAATTAAAAGAAGCAAATGATCTGCTGGCCAATGAAAATACTATCATAGCCGGCGATATCATTTATAATGGCAGCGTGGCCCAATGGCGTAAAGCGATAAATGCATTTCGCTTAAAAGTCTTAATGCTGCTTTCAAAAAAAGAAGGTGACGGCGATTTGAACATTAAGGCTGCATTTGCACAAATAGTAAATAGCGAACCTCTTTTTACGGGTAATGTGGATGATGCCCAACTTGTTTTTTTAAACCAGGAAGGCAACCGTTACCCGGAATTCAACTCAAGCGGCTATGGCTCGGGCATGTATATGGATTCCACCTTTATACGCCGTTTGCAGGATAGAGAAGACCCCCGCCTTTTTATTTATTGTACACAAACAAAGAATGCTGAAGACGCAGGGCTGCCTGTTAATGACTTTAATGCGTACGAAGGAGGCGATCCTGCTGCGCCATATTCTGAAGTAAATACAAAAGCAGCTAATGGTAAAACCTCTAAAGTGAATAACAGGTATCATAAAGATCCTACTACCGAACCTATGACTTTAATGGGATATGCCGAGCAACAGTTGATCATAGCTGAGGCTGTTGTAAGAGGATGGGTTGCAGGTGATGCAGAAGATTATTACGACAAAGGCGTAAAAGCATCTTTTAAATTTTACGAAACATATGCAAAAGGATTAGAGCAGTATGTTACGGAAACTATCGCAGGTATATATTTAGCAAAGTCCATTAACAGTCTGGCAACTGCTGCAACCGAGGAAGCAAAGATTGAAAAGATCGTTACACAGCGCTACCTGCGCTCCTTCTTACAGTCTCCCTGGGAACCTTTCTTCGATCATTTAAGAACAGGATATCCATCTTTCCGCCGTCCGGCAGGGGTGAATATACCATTCCGTTGGATATACCCTCAGGCAGAGTATAACAACAATGCAGAAAATGTGGCTGCGGCTATAAAAAACCAGTTTGGTGAAGGCAATGATAAGATTAGCTCTAAACCATGGTGGGTACAATAATGTAACATTAAGAAAATATATTGTAAGAGAGCGGCTGTATCGCATTCTGATACAGCCGCTCTTTATTTTGATACTGAGAATGTTTTTCTCTTACACAATTCTTAAGCGCTTATTTGCTTGATATTTTCTTGTTTAAATGCTAATGGAGATATTTTAATTAGGAGCTGCTGAATAACTGAAGATGCCTCTTGGTTTTGTGAGAAAGAAGTGAATTGACCCTAGTTCCAGCGTCCTGCGCGGCAGGCTGATTTTTGGATACAACAATTATTGTACAGAGCAAACTGCACCATAAGTGCACGAATTGACACTAAATGTATTGGTGTAAATTCGTGGCTTCGTGGTTATCTCTTTCTAAAATATTATAACAGGAATGGCTTGTTGTACGGAATGCACGAATATTTAGTCGGAATTTGTAAAAAATCTTAAGAGGATTATGCGCTTTGGGGGGATAGGATTTGACCTGACAGCATCATTGCTGCAAGACTTTTTAAGAATTATTTGAAAATGCCTGCAGCTATGAGGCACAAAATACAATAACACAGATTTGATACACGAATACGCCGCAGGCGCATTCGTGTATTTGTGGCATGGAAAAAATATATTAAATCGTTAAATAGCAAGCCCTAATTATTGTCCGTTACTCTTCATCCCCTCCCCTGTTTCTGTTGCGGTTCAGCAGGGAGAAGTCTGCTTTGCCGAATTTATAGCTGAAGGTAAGCCTGAAATTCCTTACATTCCAGCGACGGTAAGATTCCTGGTAGAATGCTTCCGTATCATAAATATTGCCCCATCGCTGTGAATTGAACAGATCATTGACAGCAAGCGTAATGGCGCCCTTGTTGTTTTTAAGCAGGTCTTTGCGTATGGCAAAATCTACCCTGTTTTGCGGCAGTGTTTTACCCTGCGGGATGATCCGCCCCGACTCGTATTCACCTGTCAACTGGAATCCCAGATTATTAAAAATTTTCGATCGCTCTGTTTTGATCTTATAGTTTACGATCAGCTTTCCCTGCCAGTTGAAGCCATCATTGCTCAGGTTCATATTACTCACGTCGGCCTTTGTTGTTCTGTACTGCATGGTTACAGAAGGAGTAATATCAAAATTGCTCCCGACCTTGTGCTGTACCGTAAGCTCTGCGCCATACCTGTTGGTAGTGTTGGCGTTAATATAGGTATTTAATATAGCATTCGGATCTATGCCGGCGCTCTGCAACTGTTCGTACTGTGCGGTACTGATGGTATCGCTGTACTGTGTAATGTCATTAGGATTATTGCGCCAGAATATTGACGCGAGGAAATTACCGCTCCCGTAATTCTTGCTGTAATTCAGCTCGAATGAGTTGATAAATTCAGGTTGCAATTCAGGATTACCCTGCCTGAGGTTAACAGGATCGTTGATCTCAATAAAAGGGTTCAACTGCCAGAAATCAGGCCGGCGGATACGCCTTGAAAAATTAAACTGCACCTGGTCGTTCTCTCCGAATTCTTTGGTAAGGAAAATACTTGGGAATAATGCATTCCATATATTCTTCCCGGATGAGGGGTATTTATAACCGAACTTGTAAGCGCTGTCTATAAGCAGCCCGTCAAACTTTGAATATTCTGCCCTCAGCCCTACCTGGTAAGAGAAGCTTCCTTTCTTCTGCGAAAAAGTGGCATACGCTGCATTTATGATTTGGGTATACTTATAATTGTTGCTCAGCGGAAGCTTGGTTTCATTTGCGTCTGTGTCAATATTGAATGCATTATAATGGCTCCTGAAATTGTTATAATAGCTTCTTATCCCTGTTTCAAACTTTGAATCTTCGTTAATAGGGTTGCTGTAATCTGCCTGGAAAGTAAGCTCCCTGCTGTTGTTGCTGCCATCATTTCTTACAACAGATGGTATTTTATATTCAGAGCCATCGGGGCTTGTGTAGGTGTTTATTATCATCCCGTTAGAAGAGCCGCCGCCATAGTTATAGTTGATATCTGCGGTAAGCTCCTGCCCTTGTTTGGGAAATGTATATTTATAGTTTAGCCTGGTACTTTTCCTGTTAAACTTTGAAGGTCCGGCGCTTGTTCTGTAACCGGAATACAGGAGGTCTTTATCATCGTCAAGATATTCCTGCTGTTGCGTCTCATCATTCCTGAAGCGGCCCGTACCAAACCGTTGTGTGATGGAAAGAGTATTGCGATTGTCTATAAAATAATCAATCCCGAAATTTAAAAATGTAAATTTCCTGTTCCGGTTGTTGGTGGAGTATTGGTTAAAATAATCCTGTGTAACTCCATGAAGCTTGTTCTCCCGCCTGGTTTCTCCTTTAGCTTTTCCTTTTGACTGATGGTATCCCCCGCTTGCAAAAAAATTAAGTTTACCCTGGCGAAGGTTGAGATTCAGGTTGCCGTTGAGTATACCGGGAGTGCCCACAGAGGCTGAAGCAATACCATTTAAACCTATCCGCTTATCTTTTTTCAATACTACATTGATAATGCCCCCGGAGGTGGCGGCGTCGAACTTGGCCGACGGATTGGTGATAAGCTCAACTCTTTCAATATTATCCGCTGGTATCTGGTCTAATGTAAGTATAGTGGGGCGGCCATCAACATATATTTGAGGCGTGGTATTTCTCAATTCCACATTCCCATCTATATCCACGGAGACAGACGGAATATTTTTCATTACATCTACTGCAGTGCCGCCGGCGGAAGTAAGGCTTTTAGCCACATTAAATACTTTGCGGTCAATGCTCATTTCGAGTGCGGGCTTCGTGCCCGTAATAGTTATTCCTTCAAGCTGTTTTATAGCCGGGTGAAGGGATATATTCCCCAGGTCCCTTTCAAACTTCCCGTCTTTCCTGCCGCTTTTATTCATTGAAGCAGCAGGTATCAGTTGCTCGTAAGGCTCAAAGCCCAATGCGGAAACTACAAGTTTGTAAGTAATAGTTGCAGATAAATTGGTGAAATTAAAATCACCATTGGCTTTGGTAAGCATTCCGTCAAATAAGCTGTCTTTGGCGGCAATATATAACTGTGCTGAAGCAGCTTCTATAGGTTTACCTGTATTCTGGTCAAGCAGCTTCCCATAGATCCTGTTTGTTTTGATCTGTATGGACGGCTCTTCCATGGAGGAGGATTGCTGCTCGGGATTTTGCGCATATAGCTGCGTAAGACAAAAAAGAAAAACGACAGATAGTAAAAAAAACTTCATGCTGCACATTTCAGGTGAAACAAATTCGATATAAGGGTTATTGTACAGTTACAGCGCTTATATTGATGAAGACACTGCTGTATTAAGTTAGCCGGAAAGCAGTTTTGGGGTCAGCAAAGGTATTACATAATTCCTTTTTAATTTCCCCGGATATCTTTAAATATGGGATAAAAAAAATTTAACGTTTTATTGAAAAATGAAAATTCATTTACATTTGAAATGTACATGAGCAGACATTTCGTTGCATACAAAAACTCCTCTCTTCATTATTGCCTGTGGGGCACGGGTAATAAGCTCCTGCTTTGCCTGCATGGTTTTGGTGAAACGGCTTCGGGTTTCCACGTATTTGAGCCTTTCCTTCACCGGGAATATACTATAATAGCCCCTGACCTGCCGCTGCATGGCGAGACGCTTTGGCATGATCCTCTTTTGTTTACTGCAGAAGATATAACAGCCGTTATTGACAGTATCCCGGCACTGCATAAGCGAAATTTTTCACTGATGGGATACAGTATGGGCGGACGGATAGCGCTTCATCTGTACCAGCATATGCCCGGGCGGATAAAAGAGCTGATCCTGATAGCTCCCGACGGCATTAAAATAAATATATGGTACCGGTTTGCCACACAAAACAGGCTGGGTAATATTATCTTTAAATATGTGATGCGCAACCCGCGCTTCTTTTTTTGGATCACACGCGTATTGAGAAAGGGCGGAATGATCAATACCGGCGTATATAAATATGTGCATATCCACCTGCAGAATGCTGATATGCGAATGCAACTGTATAATATCTGGACTACCATGCGCAGGATGAAACCTGATATCCGGCAGATAAAATCATTGATTAAAGCAAATAAAACTACAGTAGTCCTGATCTATGGCAGGTTTGACCGGGTAATACGCTATACTACAGGCGAACAATTCAGGTCGGGGATAGAAAGTTTTTGCGACCTGCATATTCTTGACGCAGGCCACAGGCTGCTCACTGAAAAGAATGCTGCTGTTATTGCCACACTGCTATAAAACATTATTTTGAGCATTATTTTTAAGTTATGCTGTTTTTTATAGCGGGTTTAATATTATTGACGGCGTATTATTTTCTTATTGGGTTTTACGAACATGCATACCGGGAGATCCCCGCTTTTTTATCCGATGATGAAACAGCGCCTGATGAAAAAATTTCTGTCATTATCCCTGCCAGGAATGAAGAACGCAATATAGACTCTTGCATTCATTCCCTGCTCCGTCAGCATTATCCGCGCAGCCTGCTGGAAATTATAGTCGTGGATGATCATTCCGCAGATAGCACTGCGTCTGTTGTCAGGCAGTTTGAAGGGGCGGGCGTAAAGCTGGTGTCATTGTCGGAAGCGGACTTGCCCCATACGGTTGCTTTTAAGAAAATGGCCATCCAGGCAGGTATAGAGGCGGCGTCGGGATCACTGATAGTTACAACAGATGCGGATTGTACTGCAGGACCTGACTGGATAAAAACGATCGCTGCATACCATAGAGCGACAGGGGCTGTATTTATTGTTGCTCCGGTAAAAATTAAACCGGGCAGAAGAATATTATCTGTTTTTCAAAGCATAGATTTTGCGATACTGCAGGGGATTACGGCAGCAGGCGTTCATACAGGTTTTCACCGCATGTGCAATGGTGCTAATCTTGGGTATGAGAAATCGGTTTTCCTCGCTGTTAACGGCTTTGAAGGTATTGATCATATCGCATCCGGGGATGATATGCTGCTCATGGAAAAAATTGCAGTGCGGTATCCGGGGAGGATAGCATATCTGAACAGCGCTGCTGCCATTGTGGAAACTTTGCCGGCAGCAACATGGCATGAGTTTTTTAATCAGCGTATCCGGTGGGCAAGCAAGGCGGGAAAATATAAAGATAAAAGAATGATATGGGTGCTGTTGCTGGTATACTTATTAAATCTTTGCATAGCAATCCTCCTGGCGGGGAGTCTTTTTGAAGCATACTGGCTGCTCTTTTTCCTGATCCTGGTTTTTTATAAATGTATGATAGAATGGCGTTTTGTGAAAGATGTGCTGCAGTATTTCCGGCTGTGGCAACTAATGCTGTGGTTTCCATTGTTTCAGCCGCTGCATATTGTATATACAGTGCTTTCCGGGTTTCTCGGCATCACCGGCAGCTATACCTGGAAAGAGCGGAAATATAGATAATGATATTATGATCATTTGAGGTGTTGCCAGGCTGCAGATATTACACTGCAAACAGATGTTTCCCGGGTATTTATCATGATGATCAGATTAGGCTAATAAAGTTTTGCAACACAATAAGCCTCTCCGGCTCATTAAATTATTATTTAGCCTGTTTTATTTCCGGGCACTGCTTAAATGGTACTTTTGATAGTTGCCGGGAATATGTGTTTCTGATCATTGCAAAGATTTTTTTATGCTTACCAAAACAGATATTGAGCAATACTTTATTGCTGAAAAAAATGCAGGATTATTTTTCCTGGTCGCAGGCATTGTGGCAATAGTTATAGCCATAGTACTGCTTGTTTTTCTTAAGGGCAATATATCTAAGGGATTGGCATGGCCGCTGATCATATTGGGATTGCTGCAGGCAATAGTGGGCTATACGGTATATAACGGAAGCGATAAGCGACGTATAGACAATATATATGCTTTTGACATGAACCCGGGAAAACTGAAAACGGCTGAGCTGCCACGTATGCAGAAAGCTGTGAAAAGTATTACTGTTTTTTTATCGCTCGAATTATTGACTTTTATCGCTGGCATTATACTGCTGTGGATGAACCGGCGATTTTTATCAGGTTCGCTGTTTTCCGCCGGTACTGTTTGGCTGGGAGTGGGCCTGGCGCTGGTCTTTCAATCCCTGCTCATGGCTGCAGCCGACTTCACTGCTTACCGGCGCGGTGTACAATATACCGGGCAGCTAGAAAGTTTCGTAAATAAGAATTGAACCACGGAGACACGAAGACGCAAAGTTTCACGGAGGATTTTCTGGTATTAAGTTAATCATAATATGCCGCATTATATTGTGAATAGGGAATGGTGAATAGTGAATAAATGCACCATTGACTATTGCCATTCACCGGAGCCAACGGTCATACTATAATTGACTCCGGACTAATCTTTTTTAACATTTCCGAAATGTTTCGTATTTCAGAAAAAACGCCTACATTTGATCTACTAAATCTTTCGTAAATTAAAAATCATCAGGTTATGTATACGCTTATACTAAAACGGTATTTCTTCGGTATGCTTGCTGTGGCGACGATATTCAGCACTATTACTGTATCAGCCCAGGACAGTAAAAAAGTAAAGAAGCAGAAACAGGAAGAGATCATTATCAAAAAAAAGGCAGATAACGATGGGAAGATGACGATCGTGATTGATGGAGATGATGTAACGATCAACGGTAAGCCGGTAACGGAATTTAATGACGATGACATATCTGTCAGGAAAATAAAAAGGGATTTTAGTTTTGATGGCCCTCACACGGATGTGGCAGGGTTTGGGTGGGCTCCCCCGGCGCCTGTGCCACCGATGCCACCCACACCGCCGGTACCTCCCTATTTTTCGGGCAGAGGTGCTATCAGCATTGACGGGGACCGCGTGTATATGAACAATGAGCCCAAAGCAATGCTGGGTGTATATACGGAAAAAGATGAGAAAGGAGCAAAAATCAGCCGTGTTGCAGAGGAAAGCCCTGCAGAGAAAGCCGGATTGCAGAAAGGAGATATTATTACTAAAGTAAATGATAAGATTATTGCTGATCCTGCAGCATTATCAGGGACAATTGAGGGCATGAAGCCGGGAGATGAGATCAGGCTGACGTATATCAGGGACGGGAAGGAAAAGAAAATAACACTCAAGCTCGGGGAACGCAAAGAATCATTCAGCAGGTCTTTCAATTTTAATGCGCCGGAGTTTAACCGGGATTTTTTCAGGAACTATAAATTCGATGGACAGGTGTTTAACAATCGCCCACGCTTCGGTATAAAGATCCAGGACCTTGAAGAAGGGAACGGTGTAAAAGTGATAGATATGGACGATGCTTCCCCGGCAGCTAAGTCGGGCATTCAAAAAGACGATATCATTACCGGCATTGACGGCGCCGATATAAAGAATACAGATGATGCCAGGGAAAAGATGGCTGACCTGAAAGATAAATCCACGTATACTGTAAAACTGCTGCGCAACGGGAATGTCATGAATGTGGAAGTGAAAATACCCAAAAAATTGAAGACAACAGATTTGTAAAGCTGTTGATGCTATTGCGACAAGGTGTCCAATCTTAGATTGGACACTTTTTCTATGCTCTTTCCGGCATAGATAATAGATCCGGGACTGTCGTTCTTCAAGCAACCTCTTTTCCTTGTTCTAAGCAGATCTGAGAAATGCTGCAACCTTATTACTCGTATTGGGTGGGGAGGAAATCTGATGCTGTGCGTGGCGTCTTCGCCGCGCACAGCCCTCTTGTCGCCTCTGGCGACTATACATGAAACCGGATAAGCAAAGCCCGGAGCTATAGTCGTCGCCGGAGGCGACAGGAAAAAGGTACTAAGCGAGGACGCTTAGCACAGCGGAATTATATCTCTCCAAACAGATCCCTATCTATAATACTTTGCGTGCAACCCTACTCCAGCACCTCTTTCAAAAACATCAGCGTATGGCCCCATGCCCGCCTTGCCATGAGTGCAATATAATCCGGAGAGGAAGGATTGGTAAACGTATGCTTACAATAAGCGTAGGTGATGATCTGCCAGTCGGCTTTCCCTTCATTCATCTCCTTTATTAAGGCAGTCATGATCTCCGGTGTCACACTGGCATCTTCAGCAGGGTTTTCTATCAGTATTTTTGTATGCAACGGGCCATTTGGTCTGGAATTATCTTTGCCAAGCCCGCCGTGAATAGAGACAACTCCCCTTACCGGCATGTCGGCCCTGGCTGCCTCCAGCGAGCCCGTACCGCCGAAGCAGTATCCTATGACCGCGATCTTACCGGTATTAGCGCCGGCTTTCTTCAATTGCTCCAAAGCCAGGGAGATCCTTTGCTGGTAAGCCTTATAATCCTGTCTGTACTGCCCTGCAATTTTTCCTGCCGATGCATTATCTGCAGGGATATTGCCCTCACCATATATGTCGGCAATAAAAGCGATATACCCTTCTTTTTCCAGGGCTATAGCGGCATCTTTTGCTTCCTGGTCAATGCCTCTCCATGCCGGCAGGATCAGCACGCCGGGAAGCCCTTTGCCGGTATTTTTTGTTACCAGCCCGTTAAGCTTTTGTGCGCCGTCATTATAGGCGACAGGTTTCAAATCCTGCGACCGGCCAATTACCGTACCGAAGATCGCCATAAGGAATAATGACTTTTTCATTGTATTCTGATTTAAGCGGTAAATAAGATGATTGCACTAAAGTTACATATACCGGAAGGATTATCCTTCTCCTGTCTTGCAATAATGCCGAAATATTCTCTATATTTAAAATGACTTGATCACGCTCCGGCAAAAGCCCATTCATTATGAAGCGTATATTCAAACTTTTGTCCTGTATGGCACTACTCTGCCATAGTGTGCATGCACAAAAGCTGTATGGCTTTGTGCTGGAGCAAAACAGCGGAAATAAACCTGTCCCCGGAGTAATGGTGAAGGCAATGCTCGCCAATCAAACCCTTACTACAGCCAACGGTAGCTATACCCTCACTTTTCAGAACGCGAAGCCGGGATATACAGCCGTGCTCAATATTGAGAAAGAAAAATGGGTGATCACCGAAGCGTCAAAGCTGGAAGTAAATCTTCCGATTGATCCTTTTAGCCATCCGCATACTATAATCATGTGCAGGGCTGAGGTTTGGGTAAAACAAAACCAGGATAATAATAAGCTGCTGAACAAAATACTCCAGGACGCCCTGCAGAAGCAGAAAGCAGCGATAAGCAGGCAAAGCAGCAATTACCAGAAAATTATTGATTCGCTGGAAGAGCAGTATGTGCGGTCGCAGAGAAATCTCGGTGAGATAACGGAGGCGTTGAGCCGTGTAAATCTTGATGAGGTATCGGAAACGGAAAAAGCTGCTTATGCTTATTTTTCCGAAGGGAAAACAGAGGAAGCTACACTGCTTCGTGAAACGCTTCAAAGTGAGAAGAATCTCCTGCTCGCTAATCAAAGGTTGAAGCATTTGCAGGAAAACCCTACAGGTAATGATTCCTCCCTGGTAAATGTATATAACACGATCGCCCTGCACCGGAGGAATTTAAAAGAAGAGATTACCCTTGCAAAGCTGAGGTTTGACTGGAAGACAGCCGAAAGAAAACTGAAATTCCTGGCGGAAAATGATAGCAGCGACCAGGAAAACCTTGTCCGTTACGGAGTGTTCCTGCAGAGCCGGAATGCTTTTGATAAGGCACAGCAGGTGTATGATAAAGCTCTTGCGATATATACAAAGCTGAATAAGGAAAGCGATAATGCTTTCGGCGCGGTCCTGGTTAGTATATGGTATCATTACGCGGCTATACTGACAGATAAGCATCAGTATAAAGAGGCGGAAAGCCTGCTGCTGCAGGCTTATGACAGCTACAGCCGGTTGTCGCAAAAAGAGCCGGCTATGTTCAGACCACAGATGGTGCATACTATGATCGCGCTGGCTGACGTGCATACGGCATTGCGCCTCTTTCAAAAGTCCTCAAAAGAATATGGCCAGGCAGGCGGTATTTGCAGTCAATTCAGGAACTCCGATCCCGTGGTATATGACGCTTTATCGGCAGAAGCGCAAAACAGACAGGGACAGCAAAATATGCTCATGCAAAATTACCCGGCTGCAGAAAAGCTGTTTAAGAGCGCGCTGGAATTAAGAAAGAGATTAGACAGCTTACGACCATTGTCGCAGGAAGTTGATATAGCTGCACTTCAAAGAAATCTTGGCACCGCATATATTAGTCAGAAAAAATTTGATGCTGCTAAAGTATTGCTGGAATATGCGCTGGCATTATATACGAAGTTTCAGTACACATCTCCTTCAGTCTTCAATCCTTTGGCGGCGGCAGTGCATTGTGATCTGGGAGAGGTGTATATGGAAAGAAGCTACCTGGGCACCTACGCGGTGAGCAAGGCTGACAGCGCTATCGCCCATAACCATTTTGATGAAGCTGTTCAGTCGCTCCGGAGCCTGGCAGCCAGATTCCCGCAGGTATACGAGCCTGCCTTAGCCAACACATGCATGCGTTTTGGCAACTTTTTTTATGAAGCCAACGACAGGGATTCTGCCGAAGCCTTATATACGGAAGCCATGGATATATATGAAAAATTTGCCGGGGCATGTCCTGAAGCCTTTGATATACCACTGGCAAATGTGCAGCAAAAGCTGGCAAAAATATACATCCTCCGGAATGGAGCGTCGGCGAAAATACTTTTGGATAAAGCGCTGGCGGTATATAAGAAGCATGCAGCCGCCGGGGAAGATATGGAAGAGGATATTACCGGAGCGATGTTTGACCTGACTGTTGCGGACTATTATTCCCGAACGGCTTATTCCAAATCTGATAAAGAGGATATGCTTAAAAAGGACATTGAGCAATTCAAAGCGCTGCAGGCGGCCTATGAAAGCCTTGATAAAAGAAAGCCGGGCAGGTATACCGAAAACATTAAATCCGTTAAAACATTTATAGCATCAATCAACAGCGAACTGGAAAGAGTAAAGCAGGTTGACAAATCGGTATATACCGAAACAAGCGAAAAAGATAAGGCACAATATGAGCTGAACGGCATCATGGATGATATAGAGACTGCAGCAACAGTTGCCAACAAGCTCATGCTGCAGCAATTGCTGGTCACAAAGAAAAAGGGATATATTCAGTCGGGGCTTTTTACAGATATCATATCGTTAGGACACGACCTGAATGGACTATCGTGGTATTTGCTGCTCAGTAAAAAATTTAAAGAAGCGGAACAGGCGGCAAGAGAAGCGCTTAACCCCGGCTTTAAAAAGCCTGAGGGGTACGACACTGAGATTGAATATGCCAAAGCCAATCTTGCGCTTTCTCTTTTGTTGCAGGATAAATATGACGATGCAAAGGCAATATATGCGTCTCTGAAGGGTAAGTCCTACACGGACGGAACGACTTATGTAAGCATGTTTTTAGACGATATGGCTCAAATGGAAAAAGCCGGTATAACGCATAAGGATTTTGAGAAAATAAAGGCTTTCCTGGTGGAATAGGTGAAATGTGAGACGTGAGATTCTCACCTTTCACGTCTCACGTCTCACAATTGCTTAGACCAATAGTCTTAACTTAACCGTAGTAGTATTATGGAAGATCAGGCTCACGCAACAGATGTTTTTATTTCTTTTAAGAGTGCTGATATAGCATTAGCGGAAGCGCTGTATCATTTCCTTATATCAAAAGGTCTGTCGGTTTTTCTGTCATCCGAATCCTTACCCCAATTAGGCAGCAGCGATTACCGTAAGGCTATTGATAAAGCGCTTGATGAGTGTAAGCACATGATAGTGGTGAGCAGTAAGGTCGAGTATCTTAATTCATCGTGGGTGGAAGCAGAGTGGGGGTTCTATATCGGCGAGAAAAGGGCCGGAAGAAAAACTGGCAATATCCTGACCGTAATAACCAATGATATAGCTATAAAAGACCTGCCGGCCAGCCTGCGCTACTACCAGGTGATCTTTTTCGATAAAGATAATTTTGATCAGGTTGCGGCTTATGTAGGTAAGAATTATGAGGATCCGGTGTATAAGCCCAAACCCAAAAACTTTCTCAGGTCTAAATGGGTAATGCCCGTTTTGCTGATCATTGTGCTGGCAGGTATTTTATGGTATTATATCAATAAAAAAAACCAGCCCTTTGATCTTACTGTGTTTGCAGCGCCCGATCCGCAGCTCAGGCTCAGCCCTGATTACCCTGCATTTGAAAGCGGCAGGCTGAGCCTGTATGCCGGTAATAAGGCAGACAGCAGGACCATACTGCCCGGTCAGCCCGTTACCTTCCAGCAGATACCTTCGTCTTTTCTGCATAAAAAAGTTGCCGTAAGCCTTGATGCGCCGCAATGGAAATTAGCGGCTGACTCTGTTGTGCTGGATAAATCTCCTGTCCACCTGCCACTCATACCCAATGGGGCAATGGGAGCGGTATTTGGAAATATTAAAGACGGCAACGGGAATGGCATACCAGCCTGCTCGGTTGCAATAGATACGGATACCATAATACAAACCAATGCTGCCGGGTATTTCAAAATAGAATTGCCGTTCCCGATGCAAAAACGGCAGTATATATTATCGGTAACCAAAGAAAGTTATCAGCCGCAGCGTGTTGACTATTTTCCCGGATCGGGCAATATAGATATCCTGCTAAATAAAAAATAGATCGCTTTGAGGCTGCCGGGTTTCGAACCTTATAAACATGTACTATCAGGAGAAACAAGCTAAGAAAGTTTCGGCACCCTGGATCTTATTGACTTTGCATTCACAAAATCGTTGCCGCAGGAACCCAATGTTTGAATAACTTGCAGGCTTTAAAAGAGACCTTCTCATGAATTCTGGAAAAGCAACACTGATATTTTTCCTGTCCGGCATTGTATTGGCACTGTCATGCAGGCAGCCGCAGCAAAATATGCAGGTGAAAATTACCGTGAGCAACAACCCCGAAAAACAATTGGTATCCCTCATCGGCAAGGAATATGGCCGTCAGCCGGTGATCCTGGATACGGTAACGCTTGCAGCCGGCAGCGGCAGTTGCAGCCTGCAAACCCTCGTTTCCACTGAAGGTATATACAGTATACAGTTTGATAAGGATGATCGTTATATTCTTTTTACCAATGATGAGCCACAGGTTAATATATCGCTCGACTGGAATGACTTTTCTGCTTATACTGTATCTACTCCTGCCTCCCTCTCGCTCAAAAAGCTGCTCCGGGATTATGAGCAGTATCTTTCGGCGGCGGATGTGCTGAAAAAAGATACGACAGGCTTTGCTACAGACAGTATACGCAATGTTGCGTTGGCAGCGGCAAAGCAAAAGGAAGATATTGCGTTACAGTATCTTTATCATTACACCGATTCCGCAAAAAGCCCTGCGGTAGCGATGTATGCGCTGGGAATGCTGCAGCAGCAAAAGAATGATTCCATGCTGATGAAGCCGCTGATCAGCCATTTGTCGGTAAGGTTCCCGAAAGATGAGGCAGTGCAGCAGCTTAACAGGGATTATCATACCTGGTTAACAAAACAGCGTTCTGCAGTTGCGCCCGGTAAGCCGGCGCCTTTATTCACCCTGCCTGATACGAGCGGACAGCAGGTTTCACTGCAATCCCTCCGCAGCAAATATGTACTGGTTGATTTCTGGGCGAGCTGGTGTGGCCCTTGCAGGAAAGAAAACCCCAATGTAGTAGCTGCTTACAAAGCATTCAAAGACAAAAATTTTACAGTGCTTGGTGTTTCGCTCGACAAAGATAAAGCTGCCTGGCTGAATGCCATTCGCAAAGACAGCCTTAGCTGGCAGCAGGTAAGCGACCTTAAAGAATGGCAGAGTGCAGTAGTAGATATGTACGAAATAGAAGCAATACCTTTTAATGTGCTGATAGATCCCGGGGGGAAAATAGTAGCGGTTGATCTGCGAGGCGACCGCCTGCACCAGAAGCTTGCAGAGGTGCTACCCAAATGACCGGCGAATTATTTTACGGGGGCTACTGTATACCCTTGTTGACGAAGGAGGTTAATAACCCCTTTATCACCCGCCAGGTGCCCGGCACCTACAGCAAAAAAAACAGATTGCTCTTTCATGGCATCTTCCATCACCGGGATCCATCTGGCATTACGGTCAAAAAGCAATGCATCTTCTGAACCTTCAATGTCGGGTGATGTGCTGATTTGCTCATACAGGGAATCGAGGTTTTGCTTTTTATATACTTCTACCATTTTTGCAAAATCCGATTTCTGCTTATTAAAATCATTTACATAGCGCATCACCATTTGTGCCTGTGTGCTGTCGGGCATGTCGTCGAATATCTTCATCTGGTCTTCAATAGTTTCAAGCCCCAGCACTTCTTTGCTTTGTTCTTTTGCCATTTCCACAAAAGTCATCTCGTACGACTTCTGGTCCTGGCAGGGAAGTGTTTTAAGGGTGATGATGCTGAATAATACAAAGGGCTTCATCGTTCCCAGGAAAGTGAGCGGCATCTTAATGGTATCCCGAAAAAAATCGTTGAGCTTACTATAATCGCTGTCAGAAAAAAAATCGCTTAGTTTTTTTCCTTTGAGCATGGATAACTGCAGCATTTTCATGTTCACGGAAGGATCATCCATATCCACTTCAAGATACAGTTTATTTGCGGACGCAAATTTTTGTTTGAGCTTATCGCTGATGAAAAAGTCCTTTTTGCATATCATATGAATGGTTCCATACAGATAAGAGGGGTTGGCAAGCCTGTTGCCTGTGATTTCCCATAGTAATGAATTGTTTGCACCGGTTTGTGCAGGGGAGGTATTTATATAAAATTGCTGGAGAATAAAAACAGGTAGCAGCATAGACAGTCTTCGCATTATTTCAGGCTTTAATTGATCTTGGTTATTTACGGATAATGCAAGGTACAACAAAAGTCCTGGCCATAGCTGGCGCAGTTCAGTTAATCTGAACTGCGCCGGCAGTAAAGTATAAGATATATCTTTGTGGCTACTATACTTTGGTTCTCTAAAATTTACTTATATATGACTTATGGGTTATAACTATCTTTCTCATTGACCCGCACAAAAGTTAAAGTAGGGCGCATTTCAGATTTTCGCAAGCGGAAACATGCAACGGATTGAAATCCGTTGGAACAATATGCTACCGAGCCGATGGCTCTCGTAGTTCCGAGTTCCGGAGCCATCGGCTCGATCACATATTCCTGCGTGGGATTTCAATCCCATGCGAAAAATTGAACTGTGCCCGTTAAAGTATCCAGTATCAAAAAAACGCTTTATTTGCTTAAAATATGATAGATCATCAACGCTGCTTCTCCTCTTGTTAAAATACCATCATGTATTTCAGCACCGGTTATTGACTTTTGTAATAATCCGGAAATAATTTCCAGGGCTTGTTTGCCGGAAACGGCATGGTCGGGATATGCATATACAGGCGGGCCCTGCAAAGAAGAGCTTCCCCACCAGTAGTTTAAATAGTTACGCACTTCATACGAAAAGAAAGGCTTCGCTGCCTGTGTTGAATAATCGTATAACGTTTCTATATATTTAAAATACGGATTGCTTCTGGGCACATCTACAAAATGTGCTGCGGTAATACTTATTGAAATATCAAGACCATTTACAGCCAGTCGCGCAAACTCGCCAGTTGTTATCGGCTGCTCTGAGCGGAAATAATAATTCTCGTCGCCATCTATTGCATCTTTTAAGCTTAATTTCTGGATAGCTTTAAATTCCGCACTATCCTTTGTTGTGGCTTTATAGGAATCACGATCCACCGGCATGTCTTTGTAGAAAAAAAGTAAGCATTTTTGTTGCAATAATATATCCTGGACTTTAGGAACAGAAACATCTCTTATTTCGCGCTCATCATCAAGTGCAACAGCTGCTGCAACACCCGCTGCCTGTCCTAATGAAGACCAGACAGGTTCCATCCGCACGGCTGAAATAGCTACATGAGTGGAAGAAATAGCTACCGGCACCAGTAATCCATTTAATTTTCCCGGTACCATTACCCCGTAAGGGATCTGGTATGGACCTGTTGCATCATTAAGGTGTATGGAGCCTTCTCCGTGGGGAGACTCTGAAGTCGGGCTTTGCACAAAGTGCGAATCTATCGGATAGACGCCAATAGCAATACCATCCTGATGCAATGGCCCGCGAAATCCGTTTCCTCTCAGATCTTTGTGGATATCGCTTTCCGTCAGCCTGTACACTCCTTCTATCCTTCGGCCTTCACGAACATAAAGCCGATAAGGCCAGTTGCCATTGTCTTTGAATTCATCATCCGCAAGCCCCCATTGGGGCGAATTTCCTTTGGTTTGAATATAATATAACCAACCGAGCTCATGATTGCGATAGATCTTTTCAAGCTTTGTTCTTTCCTCCCATCCTGCCAGCACATACTTTGTGGAATATCCTGTCAAATCACCGGCTCCAAGCATATCCGTTTTTTGATTGGGCAGCCCGGGCTTTGTGGCAGGATTCCAGTTATACAAGGTTGAGTCATATCCCGGTGGTGGCGAAGTAAGGCGGTAGGGATGATCCGGCCGTCCATAGTCTTTTGCGGTAAAGCGGAATGTAAATGCCTGCATCCTGTCATCTGCTTCTCCCGTGCTGGCGGGAAATATAGCGCCTTTTAATGCCCCCCTTGCAGAACCAAAGGCTTCTGTATATATTTTGCCGGCATGTGGTTCTTCTTTAGAACGCGCTTCTCTGCCAACGCGGAAAGGTACACCGGCAAATGCAGCAACATCACCTTCATAAGTAGCATCAATTATTACCCGTCCGGTATAAGTATGTTTGGCTCCGAGGCGTCCCTTATTATCCCTGTCTTGCGTGATAACCGCCACTATTCTGCCATTTTCAACCTTTGCCCCCACGGGCACTTCATTAAACCTGGTTTGGATTGATGGTACTTCAGCGACCATCTGTGCATATATTTTAGCTGCTGTTTTGGGCTCCCAGCCCCTGCCCTGTGCTGTGCTCCAGCGATGCTCCGGCATCTTCATATCCTGTTGTACCACAGGGTCATTCTTTAATTCATTGACGTTATAATTCTCAATGCGTGATCTCCATTCTTCCATAACACCACTATTGGCCTCTACCTGGTAATCATCCAGCCTGTTCACCCCTGATGAAAGTACTCCCCCCAACACCGGAGCCTGTTCCACCAGCATTACAGATTTGCCAAGCCGTCCTGCGGCAATAGAAGCAGCTACTCCTGCCGGGGTCCCGCCTATTACAACTATATCATAGCTTGCTGTTTTTGAAGAGGAATGGTTGGTTTGTGCATAAATCAAATGATGAATAAGAATCAATATAAAGCATATTACTGATCGCATAATGACGAATTATTTTATTATACTCTTATTTCTAATTATGATCAATAGCCGGGATTCTGGTCTGTTGCCGGATCTAAGGCTTTATTAAAGTTCAGCTCAGAAATAGGGATTGGCCATAAATAAGCCTTTTCGGCAATTGTAATTCCCTTGGTTGCCAAAAAGACTCCGGCAGCTTTCCCGGTACGTTTTAAATCGTACCAGCGCTTGCCTTCGAAAATGAATTCATAGGCCCTTTCCTGAAGCACTAAGTCCCGGAAAGTATTCTCATTGTAATCAGCAATGTCGAAATCCACATCAGAAGGCGAGTCAGGGGCTTTCCCATAAGCGCGGCGATGGACTTTATTCAATGCCTCCATACCTTCTGCTGTCGGGCCGCTGGAAGCCATACATGTCGCTTCAGCATAAATCAATAATGCATCTGCATAACGATATATAGGCAGATCATTGCCGGCGCCGTTATCTTTTTCTATGGCATCCGGATCAACATATTTACTGCTTACAAGCGTGTTTGGTCCCAATCCAAAATCAATTTTATCCCATAAACTCTTCCGGATATCATTATTATTCCACGAAACATAAAACGGATTCGTTGCATCGCTGTAATGCGCATACGCACCGCCGAAATTAAAATTACCTGTACTTGGATGGCTCAGTACCCATAATATCCAGTTTCCCTGTCCCGGCTGACGGGTATACTTGAAGTAAAAAATTTCTTCTGGTGTTGTAACAATGGTTGGTCCAAAAAGATTCCACTGAAAATCATGCTTGTCTGTCACCGGAACAAGCGAGTATTTATTTGATTGAATAACATCATTAGCCTCGCTGGCCGCTTCCGGATACTTGCCGAGTGTCAGGTAAACATCGGCGAGCATTGTTTTAGCCGCATATTTTGTAGGCTTCCCAACCAGTGTTTGCACTTCCGGCAAATTACTTTCCGCATACTTTAGATCAGAGACAATAAAATTATAAATATCATCAACAGAACTTTTTGCAAGATCCCGTTCCGTCATATTTTCTTCTGTTCTCAGGGGAATGCCTCCCCAGTTCCTTACAAGCTGGAAATAAGAAAATGCCCGAAGGAACTTTGCTTCCGCTACATTCCGGTCTATATCCTCCTGGCTGATAGAAGACCCGTTCGGTGCGTTTTGAATGACGAGATTTGCATTGCGGATAGCCAGATAGAATATATTCCAGCGGGCTCCCGCATTGTTAATATTTGCAGCATTAAATCCCTGCATGGCATTGTAGTCAGCCCTGCTGCCCCTTCCATACCCCCAGTCTGTATGCGCATCGAGTATTACAATTTGTTCCACCATATTGTTCGACCGCAAAGGCTGATAAATGGCATTGGTTGCTGATTCTATTTCCTGCGCGGTGTTATAAAAGTTTTCAACTGCTACCGTTTTTGGTTTTTCTATCAGGATCTTATTGCAGGATGCCAGTAGCAGGATTAAAAGAAAAGACCCTGATAAAAATTTAATAGTACCGCCGGCAAGAGGCAGATATATTTTTATATTTTTCATCTTAAGACAATTTAATTAAAGAAAATGTGCTTCCTTTTTAGCTTATACGCCTATATTAAAATCTGGCACGGATACCAAACGTAACTGTTTTAGACATCGGGTAACTATTATTATCTATTCCGAATCCACTGGAGTTCACTTCCGGATCCCAGCCTGAATATTTGGTAAACGTCAAAAGATTTTGTCCGCTCGCATACAACTGCAGGGATTCTATTACCTTATTGACGCTCCAGTGTTTTAAGGGAAGATCGTATGCCAGTTGAATATTCTTCAATCGTAAATAAGATCCGTCTTCAATAAAACGATTAGACACATTCACAGATGTGTTTCTGCTTGTAACGGGGTATTTCGCATTGGTGTGCTCAGGCGTCCAGGAGTTTGTTAAAACATCTTTTATCATATTCAACCCTGAAACGAAATCATAGGCATAGGCGACGGAGCTAAGATTGAACAGGTCATTTCCGTATGACCCCTGCAGGAAAATGTCGAGTGTAAAGTTTTTGTATGACAAACCTGAACTTAGTCCGTATATAAAATCAGGATTGGGATCTCCGATATAAGTTCTGTCGTCACCGGTTAGTTTGTTATCAGGTTGCAGGTCTTTATATTTGATTTTACCATTATCATCGTATCCATCTTCCAAATAGCCAAAGAACTGCCCGATAGGCCGGCCTTCCCTGAGTATAGAAGTAGTACCCTGCAAAGCAAGCACACCGCTGCCTGTAAGGATGTCTTCTCCATTATAAAGCTTAACAACTTTATTTCTATTAAATGAAATGTTGGCATTTACATCCCATTTGAAGTTACTCTGAAGTATCCGGGCATCCACATTAAATTCGAATCCTTTATTCTGCACTTTGCCAATATTTTGGATAGTCTGTGTAAAGCCTAATGAGGATGGTAGTGATACTGTATTCAGCAGATCCCTGGTGTTTTTAATATAGTAATCGGCTGTTATATTGATGCGGTTATCTATTATGCCAAGGTCAAGCCCGAAATTCATTTGTTCTGTAGTTTCCCATTTCAAATCTCCCGGGAGCTGGGTGCCCGGTGCAAATGCATTATAAAGCGCATCATTGAATACTGTTATTCCCGATGAGAGCTGGTTTAACGTCACATACGGACCAATGGCCTGGCTACCCGTCATACCCCAACTGGCTCTCAGTTTCATGTTGGAAATAAGGTTATTGTTTTTCAAAAAATTTTCGTCTGAAATTCTCCAGGCTAAAGCTGCCGACGGGAAATAACCCCATTTATTTCCCTTGCTGAACTTTGAGGATCCGTCAGCACGGTAACTGACTGTTGCTAAATATTTATTTTTAAAGCTATAATTTATTCGCCCTAAATAGGATAACAATACAGACTTGGAATATCCTGATCCCGGAATACCGGGAGTAATAGCAGCGTTGAGGTCGTACGTTTCAAATGCATCCGACAGGAATCCTGTTCCGCTTCCCGCGAGGGAAGTGCTGATGAAATCCTGGTAAGTAACCCCCGCCAAAGCCGAAAGGCTGTGTTTCTCATTAAAGGTTTTTGTATAGGTTAGTGTATTTTCATTCAGCAGGCTGGTATACTGACCTGTACTAACGCTGGCGCTTCCGTTGGAATTTAAAAAATTCCGGGTAGTATATGAATCAGTACGGTCATCCCTGTTTTCAACACCTCCTGATATTTTAAGCGTTAATTCTTCTATCGGCTTATAGATCAAAGATCCGTTGATCAAATTGATATTTGCTTTAACTGCATTGGACTGTTCGTTTATGAAGTTCAGCGGATTTATCAGATCCGGTGCAAGGAACGGATAAGCAGGTGCCAACACCCGGTAAGAGCCATCATCATTATATGGTGTGAGCGTTGGCGGTGCGTATTGAGACGATATTAAAGTATTTCCGCGTGCCCCTCCGCCACTGTTTTTTGTCTCGGTATTTATACGTGTGAAAATGGTTGAGAGCTCTGCACTGAATTTTTTATTGAACTGGTGATCTATACTTGAACGGAAGGAATACCTGTCATAATTACTGCCCTTTATAATACCGTCCTGGTTGATAACACTCCCGGATATGGAAAATTTAGTTTTATTATTTCCTCCGTTTATATTTAAGGAAGTGGTTACAAAAGGAGCCGGCTGGTAAATAAAATCCTGCCAGTCAAAGCCATTCCCGAAATTATCTATTTCATTTTGCGTAAAATAGGGTGCTACTCCATCATTTACGGCCTTAATATTATAAAGGGTAGCATATTCCTTCGCATTCATTAAATCCAGCTTGCGTATCAGGGATTGCGTACTGTAGCTGGACTCAAAATCAATAATATTTTTACCGGCTTTCCCTTTTTTAGTGGTTATTAATACCACCCCGTTTGCACCACGCGAACCATAAATTGCTGTAGAAGAAGCGTCTTTAAGTATCTCTATGCTTTCAATGTCTGCGTTATTCAATATAGTGGGATTATTGATCGGGAATCCATCCACAACATATAACGGTTCATTACTGCCCCGTATAGAATTTGACCCTCTTATCCTGATGCTTACAGAAGCCCCGGGAGATCCGGTGGATTGCATTACCTGAACCCCGGAAGACCTGCCTGACAGCGCCTGAAATACGTTTGTCGTGGGAAATGCATTGATTTCATCACCTTTGACCTGCGATAAAGAACCGGTCAGATCTCTTTTCTTCTGTGTTCCATACCCTACCACTACCACCTGATCCATTTCATTTGCCGCCTGTTTCAACTTTATGGAGAGCGTTTTGTTTTGCGCTACTTTTATTTCCTGCGGTATATACCCTACAAACGACACTACCAGTACATCTCCTTCACTGGCCTCGATGGTAAAGCTTCCGTCATTACCGGTAACAGTGCCTTTTGCCGTTCCTTTAATCGCAATGCTGACGCCGGACAGGGGATCTCCGGTTTCTGAAAGCACTTTCCCGTTAATTTCTACCGGAGGAATAGCCTGGTCCTGGCCTTCAGCAGATATGGTAAATGCTTCTTTTTCCTTTGGCTTTGTGGTAACTATAATAGTATTATACCTGATCAGGAAGCCAAGCGGCTGATCCCGGAAACAATATTGCAATGCTTCTGTGAGATCGGCATCCTGTACATGGATAGAAACCCGTTTTGCCTTTTTAAGCAGGTCGGGGTTGTATATAGCATCATAACCCGTTTGGGTTTTCACCAACTCAAATATCTGTTCCAGGGAAAGGTTTTTGCCTGAGAGGGAAACTTTCTGGGAGTAGGTTCTGGCACTCACGTGCAAACAGGCAACAAATAGCAACAAAGCAGTTAATTTCATATAAAGCAATGTTTGCGCCCATAAATGCCCTTTTACCGAAAAGGCATTGCCATAAGCATTTTGGTTCATACTTTTGTTAAGTTTTGATTTGCGAAATTGTTTTTTAGTCGAAGCAACCTTAGTAGTTCAAAACTATCGGGGATCCTGTAACGGCAGGGTTCCCGTTCTGTTTTTAAACCGGTTATTTGTTGTAGATGGCTTATTTGATCATAGCTATTCTTTTATGGTGATAAAATAGTGTAATATCCCGGGCTGTTCAGAGGTTGGGTTCCACTGTAATATTTCTTCCCCGCCTTATAAATTTCACTCTTCCCTCACTCTCTAAAATCTCCAGCAGCTTTTCTATATCATCCTTGCGGCTTATGCCACCCGAGAACCGGATAGCGCCGAGGTCGCCTTCTGTTTTGATCTCCACATCATACCATCGGGCTATCTGGCGCATAATGCTGACCGCATCGGTATTATTGAATTTGAATCTCCCGTTTTTCCAGGCCAGCACTTCCTCGATATCGGGATAGCTGGTTTGAAAATCAGCTTCCTGTATGCCCATGCTTGCCTGTTGCCCCGGCTGGATATTTAAAGATTCCTTTCCTTTCCTGACCGTAACAGCGCCTTCCACCAGGGTGGTTTTTATAGCTGATTCATCCGGATAGGCATTAATGTTAAAATGCGTGCCCAGTACCAATACTTCACCTGCAGTCCCGGAAGGCATATTTATACCAACAATAAAAGGGATCTTATTTTTGCCATTTTTATGATCGGCAGGAGAAACCAGCATTTCCGCAACCTCGAAATAAGCTTCGCCGGTTATTTCAACACGCCTTTCCGCGCCTGCAAAAGCTGTTGGAAAAGTAATGGAAGAGGATGCGTTCAGCCATACGTGCGTCCCGTCGGGCAGCACTACCTGGTATTGTCCTCCCTTTGGTGTGATGATGCTATTCATCGCGACCGGGATAGTACCGGATATCCGGTGAGCAGGCATATAGATCACTATCCCGCTATCATTCTTTATGTTGAGATGTTGTTGATTGGCTAGATTGCCCGGGCTGCTGCCGAGCGGTATTTGTGTGCCGTCAGCAAGTTGTAAAATGGCTTTATCCGTACCGGGCTGAATGGGAGGATGTACCGTATAGTGCAGGGGCGTGTCTGCTGTTCCCTGACGATGGATAAAATACAAAGCGGTTACCGACACCGCAGTAAAAAACAGTGCGGCGGCTATCCAGTACCATTTCTTCCGGGAAAGACCGATGGACGGAAGAGGAGTGGCTTCCTCCTTGTTGCCAGCCCCGATCCGTTCCATAATATGCTGCACATGATTTTCCACCTCTTCGCTCTCCATCTTCAGCAACTCATCAAACAATACATCATCACCGGTCAGCTCTTCAAAAAGCAGCCGGTTGCCGTCGTTGGCGGCAATCCAGGCATTGAGCTCGGTTAATGCCTCTCCTGAAAGAGAACCATTCCTGTACTGGTATATTAACCCGGCTATATAAATGGAATAGCCTACATGCTTTTCGTCCATACAAAATGTATATACTGCTGTTAAATTAAGACCGTTGTGATATAAGCAATTGTGAGACGTGAAATGTAAGGATTTCACGTCTCACGTCTGACGTTTCACGATTAACGTACCGCTACAAACTATATACACCGCGATCCCGGTTTTGTACTATGGAAAAAATACTTTTATTTTTCCAGCACGGAAAGAATGGATAGCAACAGGAAGAAAGCAGGACTTTTTTCGTGGAACTGCTTTTTCAGTAAGGAGAGGGCTTTACTTTTTTGATTGCGTACCGTTTGATGAGAAAGCTTTAGTTGTTCGGCAATTTCAGGAGTAGACATTTTTTTATAGTAGCTCAGAAAGAATATCTCGCGCATTTTTGGCGGCAGCTCATCAACAGCTTTCCTGATAAGGGCAAGCAGCTCTGATATGATGATTTCCTTTTCCATGCCCTGTGTCTCAGCGGCATACAAATGCACAAAGGCCTCATTCCTTGCCTGTTCCCTTTGCCGGCTGCGCAATATATTCAGGCAACTGTTCCGCACAGAGGTATAAAGAAATCCTTTTACTTCGGAAATATGTTTAAAATCGGCATGCCGCTGCCATAATTTAATGAATACCTCTTCTACCACATCTTCCGCATCAACATGCGCGGAACGCATTACAGACCTTGCATACCTGCACAGCACGGGGAAATAGGTACGTATAAGGTACTGAAGAGCAGTAGTTTCCCCCCTGGATAACATTTGCAGGCAATCATTATCATTGGCAATGCGCATTCTCATCGAAAACAAAAATAACTATTTCAACAGATTTTTTATTGGCTGTGGTGCTGGGCGCATTTCCCCGGGTGTCACCACCTGCCTGCGAAAAATTGAAATGCACACGTGGTGCTTCAACGTAAAGTTCGTCTGATAGCAACCTGAAGTTTTTTCACAAACTTTTCCCGCTCTCTGTCTTTTATTAACTTGCAGCCATGCAGGATTATTTAAAAGGGTTGAATGAGAGACAAAAAGAAGCGGTAACGCATATTGACGGACCGCTTATGATCATTGCCGGGGCCGGCAGCGGTAAAACCAAAGTGCTGACTACCCGTATAGCGCACCTGATGGCGAATGGCGTGGATGCATTTAATATACTGGCGCTGACGTTCACCAATAAGGCCGCCAGGGAAATGAAGGAAAGGATTGAGCATATCCTAGGCAACAGTGATGCCCGTAACCTGTATATCGGCACCTTTCACAGCGTGTTTGCGAGAATACTGCGCGGCGAAGCCCATCGCCTGGGCTATCCTAATAATTTTACGATCTACGATACCGACGACGCTAAAAGCGTGGTCAAGACGGTGATCAATGAAATGAACCTCGATGACAAGCATTATAAGCCGAATACCGTGTACAACCGTATATCCAGCGCAAAAAATGCCCTGGTAAATGCCGAAGAGTACGCCAATGACTATGCCATTCAGCAGGAAGATATGCGCGCCAACCGCCCGGCGATCGCTAAAATATTTGATGCGTATACCAAACGCTGCTTCAAGAATGGCGCAATGGATTTCGACGACCTGCTGATAAAGATGTATGATCTGCTCAGGTTTTTCCCGGAAGCCCTAAGCAAATACCAGCGCAAGTTTAAATATATACTTATTGATGAATACCAGGATACCAACCCTGCACAATACGAGATCATCAAGCTGCTGGGCGCCATGCACGAAAATGTATGCGTGGTGGGCGATGATGCGCAAAGCATTTACAGCTTTCGTGGCGCCACCATTGAAAACATCCTGCAGTTCCAGAAAGATTATGATGATGTAAAAGTGGTAAAGCTGGAACAGAATTACCGCAGCACACAAAATATACTGAATGTTGCCAATGAAGTGATCAGTCATAATAAAGGACAGATCGAGAAAAAGCTTTTTACGGAAAATACTACGGGGGAAAAGATCCGTCTTGTACGCACCATGACGGATAATGATGAAGGGAAATTTGTAGCCGATACCATACAGGAGCAAAAGCTCCGCAACCACTTTAAGAATAAGGATTTTGCAATACTATACCGCACCAACGCCCAGAGCCGTGCGTTTGAAGAGGCTTTGAGAAGGATGGGCATAGCCTATACTATTTACGGTGGCATCAGCTTTTATCAGCGCAAGGAGATCAAAGATTATATCGCTTACCTGCGTATACTGGTAAACCCCAATGACGAGGAAGCGCTGAAGCGCATCATCAACTATCCGGCGAGAGGCATAGGGAAAACTTCGATAGACAGGGCGGTGCTTGCAGCTAATGAAAACAATATCTCTTTCTGGCAGGTGCTGGAACGGGCGCGTGAATTCGGGTTCAAAGCCGGCACGCTGGAATCCATTGAAAACTTTGTGCTGATGATAAAAAGCTTCTCAAGCATGCTTCAGCATAAAAATGCTTACGAAGTAGCAATGCATGTAGGAAAGCAAACCAGTTTTGTCAGGGAGCTGTTCAATGATAAAAGCACAGAAGGCGTTGCACGCTATGAAAATATTCAGGAGTTACTTAACTCCATAAAAGAATGGGTAGACAGCAGCGGTCAGACAACTCCGATAGTGATGGATGAAGACGGGATCATCATTGAAGGTGAAGAAATTACTGCTTTTGTAGAGGAAGGATTATTTGCGCAGGAGAAACAGGAAGAAAATGATCCGGCAATACCGGTTACTGAACAAGATATTCCTGGAGATGCAGACAGAAGCCTCGGCAGCTACCTGCAGCAGATCACTTTGCTTACCGATGCCGATGAAAAAAGTGCTGATGCCGATACCGTAAAACTGATGACCATCCATGCGGCGAAGGGACTTGAATTTGGTTGTGTATTTGCTGCCGGACTGGAAGAAAGCCTTTTCCCCAATGCTATGAGTATTAATACCCGGGAGGAACTTGAGGAAGAGCGCCGGTTGTTTTATGTGGTGGTAACAAGAGCCAAGCAAAAGCTCTGGATCACTTACGCCAATTCCCGTTACCGCTTCGGGAGCCTGATACAAAATGAGCCAAGCCGTTTCATCAGCGAGATACCAGAAGAATATATTGACAAAAGCTATGCAGGCGGCGGGTTCAGGAACAGCGGCGGTTTCTCTCCGCAGCGGTCTGCGTTTGAAAGGATGCATGGAGGAGGATTTAATAATGCAACGAGGGAGGCTGAAAAACGATACGGACCTCCTCCGGGTAAAAAAAATACTGCTACCCCGGAATATCTTGCTCCTAAGCCGCAGAATAAGGTAGTAGAACACAAGCCGTCTGCTGATTTTGTTGCAAGCGATACGTCCAACCTGAAAGCAGGACAGAAAGTGGAGCATCAGAAGTTCGGGTTTGGAGAAGTAATAAAAGTAGAAGGAAGCTCTCAAAACCCGGTTGCACTGGTCAAATTTGAGATGAACGGAGAAAAAAAGATCATGCTTAATTATGCCAGGCTGCGCATACTAAGCTGATACAGGATATGCAAACAGATTATCTCATTGTAGGCTCGGGTATTGCGGGTACCCTGCTCAGTTATGAGCTGATCCGGAATGGAGCATCTGTTGTTGTAGCAGATCATGATGATGGGGGTACTATGGCAAGCCGGGTGGCGGGCGCGGTGCTCAATCCGTTGAATATCCCCAAATGGAATTTTGTAAAAGATCATGAGCTGTATATTCCTGAGGCGCTTCTTACCTATACGGGAATTGAGAAGTTCTTAAATATTCATATCCTCCACCGTCATTCAATATTTGCATTTCACGAAAACGAAATATCGAAGCAACTTTTTGCGCAATCTAAGAAAGCTATAGAGGATCAGCTTCAGGAAATAGATGACGACGAGAACCTGTATTTGCAAAGAAAATTTAATTATACGCATGGGGTCAATAAAATCTCCCCGGTATGGCGTATTGATGCGGTATTGCTGCTTTCCTGCTGGCGGCAGTATCTTTCAGATCATGCTATGGTGACAGAAGATCGCTTTGAGTATCCGGATGCAGTTATTGATGCTGCCGGGATACACTGGAATGGCGTTGATGCGAAAAAGATCATTTTTTGCGAAGGCGCGGCCGGCATGTATAATCCTTTTTTCGGTAAAATACCGTTTACAAGAAACCGCGGAGAAGCTTTGCTGGTAGATATACCCGCATTAGATGCTTCATATATATATCACCAGCAACTGCGGCTGGTGCCGGCCCATGGAAGCATGTTCTGGTGTGGCTCTAACTACAGGTGGGATTATAATGATTTGCTTCCAGATGTAGCCTGGCGACAACATGCCGCGGCTGTTTTGAATAAATGGTTGCAGGTGCCTTATGCTATTATTGATCATATTGTGGCAGAGCGCCCGACAACAGCAGGGCAGGTGCCTGTGGTAATGCAACATCCGGAAATACCGTCAGTGGCCATGCTGAACGGATTGGGCACGCGTGGATTTTCTATGGGACCGTTGCTTGCAAAGCAAATGGCGAAGATGGTGTTGGATATTTAATGATCACTTTGACAAGCTTTGAGTAAACTCTCCCTTTACCAACTAAGGAGACTGCTTCACCACTTTGGCGGCACCCCTCACAATTAAGCGTTCTATACGTGGTTTGCAGTGACGAACGAGAGTGTGGACTATTTGCAGGCTTTAAGTATTGCGAAAACTACAAAATTATCAATATTCTTGCCCTTGCGATCCCAACCGAAGGTCGGGAGAAGCAATCCCTACGGCCATCTCAAAAACCTTATTACATTGGAAACTCATAATTGAATATTAACTAACCGTATTACCTTTATTGATGCATTATAAAAAAATGCATTTTTGTAATTACAGAGGTTTAAAAAACTGCGTATGAGAAGATGTATACTTCTTTTTATATATTGTATACCACTATTGGTATCAGCACAGACCAGTGACCTTTTCAATATCAAACCTGATAGTTCAGGATTTGTATTGACGGTAAAGGGCGCCTCTTTGCTGGCATCACTGCCGCTAAAATGTATAGCTCAGGAATATCCCAATAAAACCAGTCACACTTCAGCGGGCGACAGCGATCATGTGCTGACACCGCGGCAGATACATCCTGCTTTCTTCGGCTGCTTCGACTGGCATTCCTGTGTGCACGGGCATTGGATGATGATAAGATTGCTGAAAGCATTTCCCCAATTGCCGGAGGCTGAAGTTATACGGGAAGCTATAAATAAAAATATTACTGCAGCGCATATTGCGGTGGAGGTAAAATATTTTGATGCGCCCCTGGCCAATACCTGGGAACGTACCTACGGATGGGGATGGCTGCTGAAGCTTACAGAAGAGCTTCACAACTGGAACGATCCCGATGGGGAAAGATGGTATGCCGCATTGCAGCCGCTCGCGCAAAAGATCGTTGACCGGTGGAAAATTTTTCTTCCCAGGCAGACTTATCCCAACAGAACAGGTGTGCATCCTAATACTGCTTTTGGGTTAGTGCTTGCTTTTGATTACGCAAAAGCGCTGAATGATACTGCTTTTGAAGATGCAATCCGCAGTTGTGCGAAGCGTCTGTACGGCAAAGATAAAAATGTGCCTGCCTCCTGGGAGCCGGATGGCGCTGATTTCCTTTCGCCTGCGCTGGAAGAGATTGATCTTATGCGCAGGATACTGCCACGAAAAGATTTCAACGTATGGCTGAGTGGCTTTATCAGCCCTGCGGGATTAAAGCATCTCACGATTTTGCCTGTGATCTCCGACAGGACAGATTACCAGATCGTGCATCTCGACGGGCTTTGTTTCAGCAGAAGCTGGTGTATGAAAGGGATCGCTTCAGTGCTGCCTGCCGGTCATCCTTATAAAAAAATGATGATGCATTCAGCGATACATCATTTATCTGCTGCATTACCCAGTGTGGTCAGCGGCAATTACGGAGGTGAGCACTGGCTGGCAAGTTTCGCTGTGTATGCGCTGTTGAATTAATCGCAGGCTTCTAATAAATTTGCAGGGAAATTGAAATTTATGTAATCTTACATTTACTAAAACTGATTAGATAACTGCTTTCCAACCCTTGTATGTATACAGATAAAGAATTGCTGGAACGGATATCGGAAAATGATAGCACAGCCTTTACTATATTATATCGCCGCTACTGGGAGGAAATGTTTGTTGTTGCTGTAAAGGCGCTCCGGGAAAAAACTAATGCCGCTGATGTGATACAGGATGTTTTTCTTTCCCTGTGGAACCGGCGTCATACATTAAAAATAGAAGGGTCGCTTATTAATTATCTTCATACTGCAGTCCGGTATAAGGCTATTCATCATATAGAAAAAAATGTTACCCGTCGTGATTACCTTGCAGTGCTGGCTGATGTTTCCGTAAACTGGCTGCCTCCCAATGCGGAAGTAGATCTGCAATTAGAAGAGTTACAAAAGGCGCTCAGCTCTGCAGTGACGAAAATGCCTCCCAAAATGCAGCAGGTGTATATACTAAGCCGGCAGCAGCAGCTCAGCCATAAAGAGATAGCCGAGCAATTAAGCGTTTCTGTTGAAACGGTAAAAAAGCATATACAACATGCATTGCAACTTATAAAAACAGCAATTCAATACACTCCTACTTTTATTTCGGTGCTCATTTCTTATTTATTCTGAAAAATATTTTTTCTTTTACCCCTATCCCGTCTTTCACCGGACTCTTATATAAGACCATATACTTTTAAATGGATATCAAACAAGCCAGGGAACTGTTGCAACGGTACCAGACGGGTAATATTACCCGGTCGGAAAAAGAATTAGTTGAAAGCTGGTATCGTCAATTGATAGAGACCGGGGAATGGGAATGGGGTGAAGGAGAGAAAGAGCAATTGCAGCAGACGCTTGAATCGGCTATCCTGAAAAAAATACAGAGCCCGCCGGGGAGGCGTGGTATATATTCCGTGTCTCGAAGGGGTTGGTGGGTAGCGGCTTCGGTTGCTATCCTGATAGGGGTAGGGGCATATTTTTTGTTTACTGGCACAAGTCTGCAAAAGCCTCAAATTGTACAGGCAAAATTGCCCAATGATGTGCATGCTCCACAGTCTAACAGGGCATTGATCACGTTGGCAAACGGGCAACAAATTTACCTGGATAGCATAAGCGATGGCTCCACAGTGTCGGAAGGGACCGGGAAGCTTGTAAAACTATCCAGTGGAGAAATAGTGTACCGGGCGAATGGGATATCCGGGGACAAAATGGAGTATAATACATTATCAAATCCCAGGGGCAGCAAGGTGATCAACATGCTCCTGACGGATGGCACGAGGGTTTGGCTGAATGCCGGATCTTCTTTGAGCTATCCCGTTGTATTTGCAGGTAATACGAGAGAGGTTGCTGTGACAGGGGAGGCTTATTTTGAAGTAGCGCATGATAAATCAAAGCAATTTATAGTTCATAACGGCGGGATGGATGTAGTGGTAACGGGCACACATTTTAACGTAAACGCCTTTGAAGACGACGATAATAATATAAAGGTGACCCTGCTGGAGGGATCTGTAAAAATAAAGACCAGGAGCAGTAATGGTTCATTAAAACCCGGGCAGCAGGCTTTAGTGCACAATGATGTAAGAATAGTAAGCGATGTGAATGTTGAAAACGTGATGGCATGGAAGAATGGTTATTTTCAATTTGACAGGGCCGGGCTTCACAGCGTGTTAAAGCAGGTAGCGCGATGGTATGACGTGGAGGTGGTGTACGAAGGGAACAACGAGGAGAGACAATTTGTTGGAGAAATAGAAAGAGATCTGAGCCTGTCGGAGGTGCTCAGGATCCTGGAGGTAAATAAAGTGTCTTTTACAATAGAAGGGAAAAAACTTATTATAAAGCCAGATTAATTATACATGTGCCGTGTGAAACGTGAAAAGTGAGCAGATAAATATGCTTTCACTTTTATCCTCTCACTTTCCACGGTAATATACTGGTATATTGTATAATATGGCAAAATAAAGCAGGAAAGTGTTGAGTCCACTTTCCTGACGGTAGTTTTAGCTATCCTTCCGGAAAAACCAGGAAGACGATCTATTTCTTTACTAAAACCAAAGCAAAGTTATGAACTTAAAAGCCAATTACCGGCGCGTGTTTATCACAAAAACACTGGTGATTATGAAAACGGTAACCCTTCTGCTTTTTACGGCCTGTCTTACTGCCAGCGCCGGCGGACTGGCGCAAAGAGTGACCTTATCCGAAAATAATGTGAAGCTGGATAAGGTCTTTAAAGAGATCAAGAAACAAACAGGCTATGTTTTCTTCTATGACGCGCGTGTTCTTGAAGGAACAAAGAGCGTGAGCGTGCATGTAAGGGATGAAACGGTTGAGGGAGTATTATACCAAATCTTCCTTGAGCAGCCGCTTGATTACTCCATACTCCGAAAAACGATCACTATTGTCAGGAAGATCAATGCCCGTTCATCTGCGGCTACTTTAAATGCTTCTAACATCCCCCCGGAAGCTGTTCCGGCGGCAACGATTTCTGGCATCGTAAAAGATGCACAGGGCAGCCCGCTTGCCGGTGTATCCATAATCATAAAAGGAAGCCAGAAAGGTACAACCACGGGTGTAGACGGCAGCTTTTCTATTGAAGCTAATGAAGGAGATGTACTTGAGTTTACTATTATAGGATACCAGAAAACAAGTGTGACGGTGGCTCACAAAAAAGATCTGATAGTGGTGCTGGAAATAGAAGCCTCAATAGCCAGTGAAGTAGTGGTGGTTGGATATGGAACACAAAAAAAAGCGAACCTGACCGGGGCTGTTGAACAGGTAAGCGGCGATGTGCTTGATAACAGGCCGATGCCCAATCTGACGCAGGGGTTGCAGGGAGTCATTCCCAATTTAAATATTTCCCTGGCAGATGGTAAACCCACAAGAAGCTCAGCCTACCAGGTTCGTGGGGTTTCTTCTATTGGTCAGGGCGGAAGTGCGCTGGTGCTCATTGACGGCGTGGAAGGGGATCCTGCTATGCTCAACCCCAATGATATTGCCAGCGTTTCCGTGCTCAAAGATGCCGGATCTGCAGCAATTTACGGCGCCCGTGGCGCCTTTGGGGTGGTGCTGATTACCACAAAAAATCCCCGTAAAGGGCGTACTTCAATTACTTATAGTAACAATTTTGCGGTAAAATCCCCGACGGTGGTACCCGATATGGTCACCGACTCCTATGTATATGCCAATATGTTTGTGGAAGCATATTCATCTTATTATGATTATGCAAGAACCCCAACGACTTTCCATACGGCAGTACCCTATTCGCAGGACTGGCATAATGAGATGGCAAACAGGCGCCCAGGATCCGGAAAGCCGGAGGTAGAAGTGGACGGCAGTGGCAATTACCAATATTATGCAAATACAGATTGGTACGGTTTATTATATAAAAACCATACGCTTGGCAGTGACCATAATATTTCTATACAGGGAGGTGGGGAAAAAACTAATTTCTGGATTTCCGGCAGATATTATGGTCAGGATGGGCTTTTTAATTATAAAAGCGATGATTATTCGATGCTCAATCTGCGTGTAAAAGGATCGGCTCAAATATTCAGCTGGCTCAAAGTTGAGAACAACACAGATATATCGAAGATGGGTTATTATAACCCAATATCAGTAGGCAGCGGAAACTTCTGGTATGGATTGGAAGGTGAAGCAGAACCAATGAGCCCGATGTTCAATCCCGACGGAACCCTTACCATGGGTGCAGCTTATAGTGTGGGAGATCTCTGGTATGGCAAAAGCGGCACCAATACGGAAAAACGCTTGCTGCGCAATACTACCTCATTTTCAACCTCTTTCCTGAATAATACATTTCGGATAAAAGGTGATATTACATTCCGTAACACAGATAATATTGATGCAACAAGGCGAGTGCCTGTTCCATATAGTAAACAGGTAGGGGTGATATCCTATCTTGGTTCTTCTACTAATGACTACGGAGAAGGACATTCGGGCACAAAATATCTGGCCACAAATATTTATGGCGAGTACGAACGAACCTTCAGCAAGGATCATGATTTTAAGGCAATGCTCGGCTATAATTACGAACAGTCTGAATACAACACGATATTCAGCCGGAGGAACGGGATTCTGTTTACTGATGTATCCAATATAAATTTGACAAGCGGTAGTGGGGTTGAGATTTCCAGTGATTATGAAAGATGGAGAATAGCCGGCGGGTTTTCGAGATTAAACTACGCTTTTAAAGGGCGTTATTTACTTGAGTTGAACGGGCGGCTGGATGGCTCTACAAAGTTTCCGGTAAACCAGCAATGGGGATTCTTTCCGTCTGTTTCTGCAGGCTGGCGTGTCTCTAAAGAGTCGTTCTGGAAAGTGAGCGATAAAATAGTTTCAGATCTAAAACTTAGATTCTCGTATGGCTCTTTGGGGAATGGCACTATTGGTTCATATAAATTCCAGGAATTATTCGGTATAACTCAGATGTCGCGTCTGATCAGCGGGCAGTTAAACCAACAAACATCTTCCCCCGGCGTTATCCCGGACGGGCTGACATGGGAAAAATCTACAACATCAAATATAGGTCTCGATTTTTCGTCGTTAGAAGGCAGGCTGAATTTTTCGGGTGACGCATATATTCGAAAGACCTCCGATATGTTTGCAGTTGGTATAGACCTGCCTGCTGTTTTTGGCGCCACACCTCCCAAAGGAAATTATGCCGACATGACCACAAGGGGGTGGGAAGTTACACTTCGCTGGCACGACCAGTTTGCACTGGCAAGTAAACCGTTCAATTATAACATACGGGTTACCATGGCAGACTACCTGTCAAAAATTGGAAAATACAGCAATGAAGAAAAAAGCCTGGGGTCTTACTTCGATGCCCGCTTTAATTATTATGGAGGGATGACCCTCGGCGAAATATGGGGATACGAAACAGAGGGATTTTTTACTTCTGAGGAAGATATACAAAACCATGCATCTCAAAAGTTATATTTTGCTTCTAATTCAGGAACATGGTTGCCTGGCGATATCAAATTTAAGGACCTTAATCATGATGGTGTTATTAATTACGGCACCAACAAAGTCGGAGATCCCGGCGACAGAAGGATCATCGGCAATACCACTCCCCGTTACACTTATGGTATTAGTGTAGGGGCTGACTGGAACGGCATCTTTTTTTCAGCATTCTTCCAGGGCGTGGGAAAACAGGACTGGTGGCCCGGGACCGACAATGCATTATTCTGGGGGCAATATAGCCGGCCTTACAGCAATGTCCCGTCTTCCATGATCGGGAATATATGGTCGGAAGATAATCCCAATGCTTATTTCCCCCGGTATCGGGGCTATGTGGCTTTGCAAAGCTCCCGCGAGTTATCTGTAGTGCAGACACGGTATCTGCAGAACGTAGCCTATATCCGTTTAAAGAATTTGCAGGTTGGATACAACCTCCCCGCTTCACTGATATCCGCTGTAAAAATGCAGAATGCCCGTGTTTATGTTTCAACAGAAAACCTCTGGGCATGGTCTCCATTATATAAGCACACTAAAAACTTCGATGTTGCCGGTATTTATGGACAGGATAGTGATGCCGCAAGTGCGATGGGCAATTCCGGGATAGATAATGGCAGCCAGGTATATAATTATCCGCTACTGAAGAGCATCAGTGTTGGATTATCGGTAACATTTTAAATCGTCTGCTTTATGCACAAAATAATATTTTCAGTTATCACTATACTTATTTGTTTTAGCGCCTGCAAAATGAATGAATTACCGGAAGCTCAGATCTCCAGGGAGCGCGTATTCAATTCGGAAGCAGGACTAAAAATGTACACTAATTCGTTTTATAATGCATTTCCCAACTCTACGGCAATATTTACCAACTCGTATTACATTGCTGTTAATTCAGTGATCAAGTATTTTACTGCAAATGGGTTTAGCCCAGAAGAAAGCGGAGGCTGGAGCTGGACTACATTGCGTAATATCAATTATTTTATTGCCCACTGTACAGACGAATCCGTATCGGCTGAAGTACGTAATAACTATATTGGCATAGCCCGCTTTTTTCGTGCCTACTTTTATTTTGACATGATGCAACGCTTTGGCGATCTCCCGTGGATTGATCACCCATTAGATGTTGATGATCAGCTTTTGACTGCAGGACGTGATAGTCGTGTAATGATTGCAGATAAGATCAAAGAAGATCTGGATTTTGCTATTGCCAATATTAAAGCAGCAAAAGATGGATCTGCTTCTACTGTTACTTCTACTGTAGCGGCAGCTTTAAAGTCGCGTGTATGCCTTTGGGAAGGTACATTTCGTAAATACCATACGGAAGCGCAATTACAATCAACCGCCGATGAATGGCTGCAGGAAGCAGTATCGGCATCACAATACGTAATGAACGCCGGCTATAGCATCTATACAGCGGACGGCCCGGGAAAATCCTATCGAAAATTATTTATCAGCCAGGTGCCGGTGGCAAGTGAGGTACTGTATGCGGTGACTTTTAACGGCACACTGGGTGTTGTGCATTCGGGAAACCGCCGCTGGACCTCTGTTACATTCGGCGCGAGTCCGGCGCTCACACGGTCTTTTGTGAATACATATCTCAAGCTGGATGGAACACCATTTACTGATGACCCCGGTTATAAAACCATGTCCTTTCCCGATGAATGCAAAAACAGGGATATGCGTCTGTCGCAAACCATACGTACTCCCGGCTTTACCCGTATTACCGGAGGGGCAACAGTGCCCACCGCGCCCAACTATGCCTATGCCATCACGGGGTATCATACTTCTAAATTTACTTTGGATGATACCTACTATGATAATGTAGATGTATGTGACAATAATATAGTTGTATTCAGGTATGCAGAAGTGTTGTTGAACTATGCGGAAGCAAAAGCTGAGCTTGGTACACTTACCGACGACGACTGGAGTAAGACCATAGGAGCGCTTCGCTCCCGCGCTGGTATTACCGGGGGGCTGAACAGCAAACCTACTGTTACCGATACGTATTTGCAAACCCGCTTTTTCCCCGGTATCAGTAATCCTGAAATTCTGGAGATCCGGAGAGAAAGGGCAATCGAACTTTCTTTTGAAGGCTTTTCCTGGCCGGATATATGCCGCTGGAAAGTTGGAGAACTGGTGACCAAAGATTGGGATGGCATATATATTCCCCAGTTCGAAGTGCCTTATGATATGAATGGCGATGGTACCCTGGACGTATGCTTTACAAAGGATCTGAATCCTGTAAAAGTTCCGGGTGTATATTATCTGTATGTAGGACAAAAGTTGGCCAACGGCGCTACCAATAACACACAAATAGATGACGATGGTCACTCTATTGTGTTTATGAAAGATCAGCTACGGACCTGGAATGACAAATTGTATTTTTATCCAATTCCTGCAGGAGATTTAGTAATGAATCCCAAGCTTGGACAAAACCCGGGGTGGTAATTGCTGGTGTTATGTCAAACGTGAAACGTGAAACGACAAACGATAAATTTGAGGTTCTTACGTTTATCGTTTCACGTTTGACATAATCCTATCTTCCAAACAGCAGCCATGCAATTAAAAGCGTAATGAGGATATTAAATCCCTGCGCTACCAGGAAGGCATATAGTGGCTTGCGGCTGTTTTGTGCAAAGAGATCTTTAAACCTTGTCTCCAGCCCGATGCTGGTAAAGGCAAGCGCAAACCAGAGCCCCTGTATATGCTTAAGCCCCCCTTTGGTGGTGGTAATGGTCGTTTCGGAAACAAAGAAGGAGAAAAGCAATGAGGCTGCAACAAATCCCACTACAAATTTGGGAAAGCGGTTCCATATTAATTTTAAAGTAGGCTTCTCCACATCCCCTGAAGCATTGGTGCGTTTACTCACGGTCCAGTAAATGGAAATGGCAAAGGCTGCTATACCTAATAATACATTCTGAGAGAACTTTACAATAGTGCTGATCTTCAGGGCGTCTTCGCCAACAAGCGATCCTGAGGCTACTACCGCCCCCGTAGTGTCAATGCTGCCTCCCAGCCACGCTCCTGTCACTTCCTGCGAAAAGCCGAAATAGGCTGCAATGGGTGGCATGAACAGCATCATGGGTATTGCCACTACCAGCACCATGGAAATTACATACGATAATTTTTTGGAGTCTCCCTTAATGGCGCCTGCAGTAGCTATGGCTGCCGAAACGCCACAAATGGAAACGGCGCTTGATATCATCATCGTCAGCTCATCATCTATTTTCATTTTCTTGCATACCCAATAGGCAAAATACCATACCGACAGCACCACCGCCAGCGCCTGTATCAGTCCCAGTGATCCTGCCTTTATGATCTCTGAAAATATAACAGTGGTGCCTAATAATACCAAACCGATCTTTACGAAGAGCTCAGAGAACAATGATGCTTTGAGCCATTCAGGCAATTTGAAAAAATTCCCGATGATCAGTCCTATGCCGAGGCTGAAGATAACAGCCTCAAGATTCAATGCTTTCATCTTGTCATTACCTGTAATGACAAGCGCCAGGATGGTAAGCAGGTACACTACGGGGAACCCGAGCAGGAAATTTTTGGGCTGTTTCCTGAACAGCAGTATCCCGGCAATACCCAGTGCATATATGAAAAAGAATTGTTTGATAATGATACTGAGGTTGTCTGCGCTTAGCACAGTATTCAATAAGCCGGCAGAATCGTTCCATCCGAATGAAGGAGCAGTAAAGGGAATGCCGGCTATACTTAATACAATGATCAGGAACCCGAGTATAACAGCGATCCAGTCTTCGCTTAGGGTAAACTTGCTTTTGTTAGTGGACATGTTCTTATATGTTTGGAGTTTAGTCTATAAGATTTATGCACTAAAATAAGTCATTAAACAATAATCTGTCATATTCTTTGTGGGGAGTGAGACGATAAATGTGAGGTTCATACATTTTATCGTCTGCCGGTAGGCAAGTCTGTCGTTTCACGTTTGACATAACAGTAGCGTACAAGATATGCGCTTTATTTCTTATTGTATGGTTTTAAGAAAAGCAAGGCTCTGGGGCACCTGCTCCATTGATCGGGAAGATTCATCTTCTATGAAATAATGCTTAACGCCCAGTTTCTTTGCGGTTTTTATTATGGCAGCAATGCCCACATCTCCTGTTCCCAGTACAACATTGGTTTCTACATCAGCATGTCCTTTCTGGTTACCTTCAGTGCCTGGTAGCCTGTCTTTGAGATGTAACAAAGGAAAACGGCCCGGGTATTTTTTTAATAATGCCACCGGATCCTGTCCCGGGTGTTTTACCCAAAACACATCCATTTCAAAATTGGCACAGGCAGGATTAAGGTTCGCGGCTATATAATCAAATAAAGTACCGTTACTATAGGGCAGAAATTCATATCCATGCGGATGATAGCAAAGCGATAAGCCGTTTGCTTTTAAAATCTTGCCTGCTTTATTAAACACGGCAACCGCTTTTTTAGCATCATCAATAGTAAAGTCTTCCCCGTGAGGAACCCAGAAGCAGACTACATATTTTGCTCCATACAGCTTAGCTGTTGCTACTGCGGCCTGAGGATTCTCTTCAAGCTGTTTGAAATCTGCGCCTACGCTCACCACCTTCAACTGGTTTTTTTGCAGGAGCGATTTGAATTCATCAGCCGGCATTCCGTAACTATCTCCACCTTCCACTTCGCGTATTCCCATTTTATTGATCTTATCCAGGGTACCGGGTATATCTGTTTTGAATTGGTTCCGGAAACTGTACAATTGTACACCGATGACCTGGCTGTATGAAATTTTCATAAAGCAGCAGTATATGGCTGCAATGAGTAATCTGCCTGTGGTTTTTTTATTCATGCAAAGCAATATTTGAATGGGGAATAAATATACAACCTTATATATTTGCTCATCTAAATAAGTTTGATATGAAAGATTTAACTCCTGAAGAACGGTTAAGCACCCTGGAATGGAAACTGCCGCCGGCGCCTAAACCGGTGGGTGTATATAAACCCTGCCTGATTGACGGCCGGTATTTATATCTCTCGGGGCATGGCCCGGTGCTCGAAGATCAATCCCTTATCAAAGGGCGCGTAGGAAAAGATATGGATGAAGAGCAGGCGAAAGCCGCAGCCCGCCAGGTAGGGCTTACTATGCTTGCTACTATACGTGCACATCTTGGCAGCCTTGATAATATCAAAAGAGTGATCAAAGTGCTGGGAATGGTAAATGCTGTTCCGGAGTTTGAGAAGCACCCTTATGTGATCAATGGCTGTAGCGAGCTTTTTGCTACACTATGGGGAGAAGAAAATGGTGTGGGGGTGAGAAGCGCAGTGGGAATGGGATCCCTGCCCGGAAATATACCGGTTGAAATAGAAGCCGTGTTTGAATTAGCTTGAGCAATAATCATACAAAAGAAAATAACAATGCAAAATGCAGTGCCTGCAAAAGAATGGTATATAATTAATAATGTTGAGGAGGTTGATTCCCCGGCTTTATTGGTATACGCCGATAGGGTAAAGGCCAATATCCGGCTGATAAAAACCATACTCCCCGATATCAGTATGCTCCGACCGCATGTAAAGACCAATAAAATGGCCGAAGTATGCAGGATGATGATGGAGGAAGGTATTACAAAATTTAAATGTGCCACCATTGCGGAAGCGGAGATGCTGGGCATGACCGGAGCCCCGGATGTGCTGCTGGCATACCAGCCTGTTGGTCCCAAAATATTGCGTTTGATCAACCTGATCAGGAAATATCCTTCCACGCATTTTGCCTGCCTGTGCGACAATAAAGATAACCTGGAGCATATCAATATCCTGGCCGGCGCTCACGAAGTAATGATAGATGTTTTTATTGATCTAAATACCGGCATGAACCGTACCGGTATAAAGCCTCCCGATGCAGTTGAACTTGCCAGGCATTTTAAAAACCTGAAGCATGTACGGCTCCGGGGGCTGCATGCTTACGACGGGCATATACATGATGCTGATCCTGCCGCAAGAAAATTGAAATGCGATGAAGCCTTCAGCGGTATCGTCTCTTTGCAGAAAGCGCTGGGTGATGAGGGGAGAAATCTTGTTATCGTAGCGGGAGGGACTCCTACTTTTCCCATTCACGCCCGGCGTGGAGGAGTGGAGTGCAGCCCGGGCACATTTGTCTTTTCGGATTGGGGATATAAGCACGGGTTGCCGGATGAGGCATTTGATTATGCAGCGCTGGTATTGACAAGAGTCATTTCTATTGTTGACGCTGTTACCATTTGTACTGACCTCGGGCATAAGTCTGTTGCTGCCGAAAATCCGCTCCCGCGTGTGCATTTTCTCAATGCACCGGATGCTGAACCAATAGGGCAGAGCGAGGAGCATCTGGTATTGAGGGTGACAGATGCCGGGCAATACCGTACCGGAGATGTTTTATATGGCGTGCCGGTACATATTTGCCCTACAGTAGCATTATATAATGCTGCCGATATTGTTGTAAACAATGAAGTAACAGACCAATGGAAGGTGATTGCGAGAGACAGGGCTATCACCATATAGTGCCTCGTCAGTCAAATTAGTTCTGCACATTATATTATTGTGAGACGTGAAAAGTGAGACGAGAAAGTTTATCTCACGTTTCACTTCTCACGTTTGACATCCAATCAGCCCGGATATTTGGGCGCATCAAAAAACCAGAACTCCGGCCTCCCCGAGCTGAAATCTTTCCAATGCCTGATCTGCAATGTTATCCCAAACACTCCACAGGTAGGAATATTATCTATCCTTACGGCATCCGTAAGGCTGTTGGCAAAATCGGTAATACCGGGATTGTGGGAGAATAACGCAATATGATGAAATTCATCCGGCGCTGACTCAATGGCTTCTATAAATGCATTATGTGCAGGAAGATAGAGGGGCGGGCGGAATGCAAGTCTTGTATCATCAAGCCCGTATGCTTTCAGGAAACAGGCTGCTGTTTTCCTGGCTCTTTTGGCAGGACTGGACAAAAAAAACTCTATGGCAATATTTTTACCCAAAAGACGCTTGGCCATTAAAGGTGCATCTTTCTTTCCCCGCTCATCAAGCGGGCGGTCAAAATCCGCCATCATGCTGTCATCCCAACTGCTCTTGGCATGACGCACCAGTAGTACAGACCTCATTTTTTCCGGTAGTGGTGGGTTATGCGGTTCAACCATCATCCGAAAAGATGATAAATAACATTTTATTTTGAACCAAATAGATTCAAAAGGGTACCTGGAATTATTCTGTAAAACACATAGGAAACGCAGGATCTAAAAACGGGTGCTAAAAAACTTTCAATGTTGTAACAAAAATCAAGCCAAGATGCCTTAGTAGCCTCTTATATTTTTGCCTTCCATATAATTAATAAAAGCTTTGTTTACAACCCTGTTTCCCCCCGGAGTGGGGTAATTCCCGGTAAAATACCAGTCGCCTGTGTTGGTAGGACAGGAAGCATGAAGATCTTCAATGGTTTGGTATATGATATCTATAGGAATGGTGACATCAGGGGGGGTGATCAGCCGGGCGATTTTTTGGGAGATCTCCTCGGCAGTGAACGGCTTATATACCTGGCGCACAACGTTTTCCGAATGCAACTGGTTGTTCCGCTCCAATTCACGGCATTTGTTATAAAGCTCCTGGAGCAGGTGATCCATCTTTCTTTCCTTCAGCAGCTCAATGGCTGCCTGGAATGCGATGAAATCTCTCATTTTGCTCATATCAATGCCGTAGCAGTCGGGATAACGGATCTGGGGAGCGGAGGAAACAATAATAATACGCTTAGGCTCAAGCCTTGAGATCATTCTTATGATACTTTCGCGCAATGTCGTTCCCCGTACAATAGAGTCGTCTATAACAACTACTGTATCCTCTCCTTTTCTTATAGACCCGTAGGTGATATCATAAACGTGCTGCACCAGCTCATTGCGGCTTACATCTTCAGTAATAAAGGTGCGCATTTTCACATCTTTATTGGCAATCTTCTCCACCCTTATGCGGCGGTTGACCATTTCCACCAGCTTTTCCTCATCATAATCCTTACCCCAGGAAGTAATGCGTTGTACTTTTATCTTATTGAGATAATCTTCCATACCTTTCAGCAGTCCGTAAAAAGCCACTTCCGCCGTGTTGGGAATAAAGGAAAAGACCGTGTTTTTCAGGTCATAGTCAATGGCTTTTAATACAGGGTCGCTCAGGTGGTTGCCCAGGGCGTTCCTTTCCTTATATATTTTTTCATCATTCCCTCTTGAGAAGTATATGCGCTCAAAGCTGCAGGCTTTTCTCTCCTGCGGCTCCAGGATCTGCGTTATTTCGTAGGAACCGTCCGCTCTTACGATCAGCGCATGCCCCGGCATTAATTCGTGCACTTCCTTTTCGCTCACATTGAAAGTCGTTCTTATGGCTGCCCTTTCGGATGCGGCAACTATAATATCGTCATTGATGTAATAATAAGATGGCCGGATCCCATGCGCATCCCGCATAACAAAGCTGTCGCCGTTCCCAATAAGCCCTCCTACATGGTAGCCACCGTCAAAAAGCCTGGTAGATTTTTTCAGAACGTTCACTATATCAAGGCGTTCGGGATGGAGCTCATCTTCTTTAACCAAAAAATGATGGACTACTTCCATCATTGCTGCGAGATCGCTTTGTTTCTGAAAAACGCCCGGTTCTATATTTACAAGGGAAAACAGCTCTTCCGTATTGATCAGGTTAAAGTTTCCCGCCAGGGCTAGGTTCAGGGCAGGAATAGTATGGCATTTAATAAAAGGATGGCAGAACTCCACATTATTCCTTCCCTGCGTGCCATAGCGCAGGTGCCCGAGCAACAGCTCTCCCATAAACCGGATATTACCCTTCATCAGTCCCGGGTGCTTTTTGATATCAGGCTGGTATTTTTCAAGCTCTGCAATTTCTTCCGAGATCTGCCGGAAGAGATCTGCTATAGCCATGGTTTCAATGCTCCTGATGCGGTGAAGAAAGGGATACCCCGGCTCAGTGTTTAGCTTTACGGCTGCAATACCGGCTCCGTCCTGCCCCCGGTTGTGTTGCTTTTCCATTAAAAGGTAAAGCTTATTAAGCCCGTACATGGCGGTGCCGTATGCTTTAAGATAGTAGGGAAACGGCTTTCTAAGTCTTATGAATGCCAGCCCGCATTCATGTTTTATGGGGTCGCTCATGTGGAGTATTAAAAAGAAGCCGCAAAGTTACGTTGTTTAGCCATAGAAACCGGGGGTAAATTAAAATCCTTAACTTTCCTTAAAAATTTTATTACCTAAAAAACACCAAAATGAAATCAGAAGAGATCAAGCAGCTTTTTGCGCAATTTGAAGCCGCTGCCTCAACATTAGAAGGCGTAGAATGCTGGAGTGCACGCGAATTACAGCTCTTACTCGGATATAGCAAATGGGAGAACTTTGAAAAGGTTGTTCAGAAGGCTAAGGATGCCTGTAAAAATGCAGGAGGAGAAATTGAGAACCATTTTCCTGACGTCAGGAAAATGGTTGAAATTGGTTCCGATACCGAAAGACAAATTAATGATATTGCTCTTACCCGCTACGCTTGTTATCTTATAGCCCAAAACGGCGACAGCCGAAAGCAGGAAATAGCTTTTGCCCAAAATTATTTCGCCGTACAAACCCGCAGGGCGGAATTGGTAGAACAAAGATTACTGGAATATGAACGGGTAAAAGCAAGGGAAAAACTGAGCCAGACAGAAAAACAGCTCTCGGGAATCCTATATGAACGGGGCGTGGATAGCCAGGGATTTGCGGTAATCAGGAGTAAGGGCGACGAGGCATTGTTTAAATTAAATACTCAGATGCTCAAAAAGAAAATGGGAGTTCCAGATAACAGGCTGGTTGCAGATTTCCTTCCAACCATCAGTATTAAAGCAAAAGATCTGGCAGCCGAGATGACGGGATTAAATGTTCAAACCAAAGATTTGCAGGGGCAAACTAAAATTGAGAAAGAGCATATTGATAATAACCAGGCCGTGCGGGATATGCTCACCGAGCGGGGGATTGTGCCGGAAAACCTGCCCCCCGCCGAAGATGTAAAGAAACTACAGCGAAAATTAGATGATGATGAGAAAAAATTGCTGAAGGGGAATAAGAAAGCAAAATAACAGCTATCATTTTTCCCCCTGACGACCGATAATCCGCTCTCACCGATATTGTATCCTTTTTTATCTATCCGGTAAATTGGCTATCCGATAGCGCCTTTACTTTGTCTTTACCGGGATCAGACCGGACACGTTTTATTACGCTGACGATCACGGCAATATTATTTAAAATATGAAATCAAACATTCTCATACTTATAACCACCGGTATTATTATTTTCAGTTCCTGCCGGCAAAAGCAGGCTGCCAGGGAAAAAGAGACAGTCGCTTACCAGGTATTGACAGTAGCGCCCCGTAAAGTGACTTTTTACTGGAGCCATCCTGCTACCATACAGGGAGAGAATGTAGTGGAGATACGGCCAATGGTTCCGGGTTATCTTGAAAATATTTATGTGAATGAAGGCGCTACGGTACGTAAGGGGCAGCTATTGTTCCGTATTAAAAATCCTCAGTATGATCAGGATATTTTAACCGCCAAAGCCGCCATAAAAATTGCGGAGGCGAATGTAAATACTGCCCGCATGAATGTGGAGAAAGTAAAGCCACTGGTTGACAATGAGATTGTAAGTAAATACCAACTGGAGGCAGCGGCGTATACGTTACAATCAGAGGAGGCGGCACTGGCGCAGGCTAAAGCCACATTGGCCAATGCGCAAACCAACCAGGGGTACACTTACATTAAAAGCCCGCAGGATGGAACCATAGGGCTCATTCCTTATAAAGCCGGCGCACTTATCAGCAGCAGCAATACTGATCCGTTAACTACCCTGTCCAACACAGGCAATGTATACGCTTATTTTTCGCTCAATGAAAAACAGCTGATAAACATGATGCAAAGAGTGCCGGGCAATACCATGGCAGAAAAGCTCTCCCATATTCCACCGGTTACTTTGGTATTAGCTAATGGTGATGTTTATCCGGTAAAAGGAAAAATGGAAACGGCCGGCGGCGCTATAGAATCCGGTACCGCAACTTTTAAAGCTGCCTTTGCCAACCCGCTCGGTATCATTCAGAGCGGGGCAAGCGCAACGGTTCGTATCCCAAGAATTGAAGACGCGGCTTTGCTGGTTCCACAAACCGCTATTTACCAGTTGCAGGATAAATCTTTTGTGTACAAACTCATTGATGGCAATAAGATATTAAGCACGCTGGTAAATACCGCTGCTACAGATGACGGCAACTTTGCCGTAATTACCAATGGGGTAAAAGCGGGAGATAAGATATTGCTGAACGGATTAAATATACAGGACAGCACCGTGATAAAGCCAATGACGGTAAACCAGGACAGCATTTTTAACCTCATGGATACTACCTATAATTGATGCATACAATGTTAAAGCGATTTATAGAAAGACCGGTATTGAGCACAGTAATTTCTGTAATTATTGTATTGCTTGGTATAATGGGATTGAGCAAAATGCCTGTATCGCAATACCCCAATATAGCGCCTCCAACGGTACAGGTTTCTGCGTCTTACCCCGGAGCAAATACTACCACCCTTATCAATAGTGTGATCATGCCGCTGGAACAGCAGATAAATGGCGTGGAGGGAATGTCTTATATGACCTCAACGGCAAGCAATACCGGGAGCGCTTCCATCAGCGTGTTCTTTGGTGTGGGCGTAGATCCCGATCAGGCGGCTGTGGATGTGCAGAACAGGATCAGTACGGTGCTTTCCAAATTGCCACAAGCCGTAACGCAGGCAGGAGTAAACGTGCGTAAACAACAAAACAGTAATGTGCTCATTATCGGACTGTACAGTACCGGTAATCAGTACGATCAGAAATTTTTGCAGAACTATGCTGCTATCAACCTGGTGCCCCAGCTGCAAAGAGTGAACGGTGTTGGCGGCGCCAATGTATTTGGCGGCGCTATGACTTATGCTATGCGGTTGTGGCTGCAACCGGATAAAATGGCTTCTTATAATGTGCAGCCGTCTGATGTAACCGCAGCGCTTAATGCACAAAACTTTAATGCAGCTCCCGGAAAGATCGGCGATAACGGCAACCAGGCTTTTCAGTATGATCTTACTTATGAAGGCACCCTTGTTCAGCCGCAGCAATTTGAAAATATTATCATTAAAACATTAGGCAACGGGCAATACCTCTATCTGAAAGATATTGCAAGGATAGAATTGGGTACACAAACCTATACCAGCGCTACGACTATCAACGGGATGCCTGCGGTAGCCATCGGCGTGAGCCAGACCCCGGGCTCCAATGCACAGGATGTGATCCTGGGCGCACAAAAAGTTATTGCTGATGCTTCAAAGAGCTTTCCTTCGGGGCTGAAAAGCATGGAGCTGGTAAATATCAATAATTTTCTTAGCGAAAGCATCAACAAGGTAATTCATACGCTGGTTGAATGTTTCCTGCTGGTATTCCTGGTGATCCTCATTTTCCTGCAGGATGTTCGTTCCACCATTATACATGGCATATCCGTTCCGGTTTCTATTATCGGTACATTTTTCTTTTTGTATTTATTCGGATACAGCCTGAATTTGCTGACACTTTTTGCGTTGGTGCTGGCCATTGGTATTGTGGTGGATGATGCTATTGTGGTGGTAGAGGCTGTGCACAGCAAGCTGGAGCACGGCTATACCTCTCCCCGCAAGGCCGCGATTGACGCCATGGGCGAAATTGCTGCAGCCATTGTTTCCATTACACTGGTAATGGCTTCTGTGTTTTTGCCGGTAACGTTTCTTGGAGGATCGGCCGGCGTTTTTTATAAGCAGTTCGGGATAACGCTGGCAATAGCTATTATGATATCGGCCCTCAATGCCCTTACACTTAGCCCCGCATTAGCTGCCATGTTTTTAAAACCACCACAAAAAACTGATGCATCAGGCAGGCATAGTTTTTTATACAGGTTCAAGGCTAAATTTAATACCGGATATGATCACCTGGTAAACAGGTATGCTTCGGCAGTACATGGTATTGCCGGAAGAAAATGGCAGGTCATCATTATTGTATTATTTTTTTCAGGCTTGTTGTATATACTTATCAAAAAGACGCCTACCAGCTTTGTGCCGTCAGAAGATATGGGAACGATCTATGTGAATGTGAGCTTACCTGCAGCCGCAACAAAAGAGAGGGTGCAGTATGTAAATCATCAACTGGATAGTATCTGCCATACGGTTCCGCAGGTAATGGCCACCATGTCAACCCTCGGGCAAAATAATATTGGTGGCAGCGGCAGCTCTTACGGCATGCTTATCCTGCGGTTAATACCGTGGACACAAAGACCCGGCGTTACGGATAAGGATATTATCAAAACCCTCAATCAAAGAATGAAATCAGTGCAGGGCGCTTCCATAACCCTGATGCAGCAACCTACCATTACAGGCTTTGGCAACAGCGGCGGATTTACTTTCCAGATAGAAGACAGGGGAGGGCATACCATTGCCGAATTCTACGCTGTTGCACAAAAATTTTTGGCTGCGCTCAACAACCGACCGGAGATTCAATATGCCACCACTGCTTTTAATCCCAATTTTCCGCAATATAAGGTGGAGATAAATGTCGCAAAAGCGGAAAATGACGGCGTATCACCATCCGGTATACTGGATGTGATGAATACCTTTTACGGCAGTTCCTATATAGGCAATTTCACCCAGTTTGGGCAGCAATACCAGATCATCATGCAGGCGGACACCATGTACAGGGGCACGATCGAACAAATGAACAGCTTCATGATCAGGAACGGGAAGGGAACGATGAGCCCTCTTTCTGAATATGTAAATATGAAGAAAGTATACGGACCTTCATCTGTTGCACGCTTCAATATGTATAATGCCATAGCTGTCACAGGTTCTCCTAATGACGGTATAAGTACCGGGCAGGCTATGGCTGCCATTAATGATGAAGCGGCAACGCATTTACCGCCCGGCTACAATATTGAATACAGTGGCATAAGCAAAGAAGAGCAGAGCAGCGGCTCGCAAACTGTTTCCATCTTCTTCCTGAGCCTGTGTTTTGTGTATCTTTTATTGAGCGCCCTGTACGAAAGTTATATACTGCCGTTCGCCGTATTGTTGTCCGTGCCTGTAGGACTGAGCGGCATATTTGTATTTACCGCTTTATTTGGAATTGATAACAACATTTACGTACAGATCTCAATGATCATGCTGATCGGTTTGCTTGCGAAAAATGCGATATTGATGGTAGAGCTGGCATTAGAGCACCGGCGGAAAGGCGCAGGACTGATGGAAAGCGCGATGATCGGTGCAAGAATAAGGATACGGCCTATCCTGATGACCTCTCTCGCTTTTATTTGCGGATTACTTCCCCTGCTTTTTGCAACAGGAGTCGGGGCCAACGGCAACAGATCCATCGGAGTGGGTTCAATAGGCGGAATGCTGTTTGGTACTTTTTTAGGCGTATTTGCTATACCTGCGCTGTATGTATTATTCCAGGGTTTGCAGGAAAAAATAAAAACTAATAAATACGATGAAGATGGCGGATTGCGGGCGCATTTCAATTCTTCGCAGGCGGGGGGTGACACCCGCCTGTAGAACCGCTACCGGTCGGTGTCTCACCGACCGGAAAGTTGTGTATGAAGCGAAAAATTGAAATGCGCCCGCGGATTGATCTCACCCATTTAAAACAGTGCATTCATGAAGAGGTTTATTTCTTTGGGATATTTCTTTGTCATCACTACCACGGCTGTAGTGCTGTATAGCTGCAATGTCACCAGGCCATTCAGCAATGATCTGAAGGTGCCCGGTGATCTTTACCGGGATGCAGCGCCTTCCGATTCGGCAAATATGGCCACTGTTCCCTGGGATGTTTTTTTTAAAGATACCCTGCTTCAAAAGCTGATCAAAGAAGGCCTGCAAAACAATCTTGATTTAAAAACAGCAGCAACAAATATTAAAGCCGCCGAAGCTAATTATGCGCAAACTATACAGGCTTTTTATCCCTCTCTTGCTGTTACGGCGCAGGGCGGGGCTTACCACAATGCAGACCTGCAGGGAAATAACAACCAGTTATACCAGTTGTATGCTGCATCCTCATGGCAGATAGATATATGGGGCAAATTAAAAAGTACTAAAAGAGCGGTGTATGCGACGCTATTGCAAAGCGAAGCATATAAACAAGCCCTGCAAACGCAACTGGTGTCGGACATTGCAGGAGCGTATTACACGCTAATGGCGTATGATGCACAGTTAAGCATCGCTCAAACATCTGTTGAAAAATACGCTAAAGATACCGCCACAATGAAGATGTTAAAGAACAGCGATGTGGTTACCGGCGCAGCCGTGGTACAGAGTGCAGCCAACTATTATGCTGTATTGTCAACCATTCCCGATATTAAAAACAATATCCGCCAGACAGAAAACACGTTGTCGCTATTATTGGCACGACCACCCGGAAGCATTGAACGGGACAGCTTGTTCCACCAGCAGGTTTATCCTGCCATCCATACCGGGGTGCCGGCGCAATTATTATCCAACAGGCCGGATGTACGCGAAGCGGAACTTCAATTACGCAATACGTTCGAACTGACAAATGTGGCAAGGACCTATTTTTATCCTGCTATCACTATTACCGGCGAAGCGGGCATATATTCAAACAGCCTGAGCACATTTTTTAAGCCGGGCGCAGTGTTTGCAAACCTGATCGGGGGGCTGACACAACCTGTTTTTAATAACGGGCTTAATAAGCAACGCCTGAAGGCAGCCGAAGCCAATCATGAAGCGGCTATGTATAATTTTCAGCAAACATTACTTAATGCCGGGCAGGAAGTTTCCAACGCTTTATACCAATACCGGATGGCAAATGAAAAAGCGACTTCACGCCGGGAACAGATCCTCAACCTGGAAAAAGCTGTTTTTTTTACGAGTGAATTGCTTAAATATACCTCAAGCACCAACTATACCGATGTGCTTACTTCAGAGCAGAACTTATTGCTCGCCCGGCAAAGTGCGGTAAATGATAAGCTTCAGCAACTGCAGGCAGTAGTGAATTTATATGCTGCATTGGGTGGCGGCAGGCAATGATCAGTATGTGCAGGTCGGAGCCGGGTGGAATGCTGTCAGGAATTATCCTTAGCGCTGTTATTATTCATATCCCGCAGCTCGTCTAACTTTTGCTCGATCCGGCGCAGGTGTGTCAGTATTGTCCAGGTTTGAATGTTTTCCGGGTCATTCAGCACATTTTCGGGACCTTCCACTTCCGTAAATTTCTTCCTGTTTTTGGGATCCTCAAGGACATTCGACAGGTCTTTCAGGATCAGATCATCAATAGATACTCCAAAAATTCCAGATATCCTGGCAATTGTTTCAATATCGGGCTGGGTCTGACCTGTTTCATAATTTGACCAGGTGGACCTGGTAATCCCGGAGACAGACAGCATTTCATCCTGCGTCCATCCTTTTGATTTTCTTAAGGCTTTTAAATTTTTATAAAGGTATACTCCAGTCAATTCATAGATTATTTAAAAATGTTGACATAATATTTGGAATTTCCAAATATTAGGGCTAAAATTGTATTGCTTATTATATATACTAAAACTACAGTAAATATATGTTGAAAAATCCACAACGTCACCGCTTAAAGACACTAAAATCCGAAAGATGTCCAATACATGGATACAATGAGAACGTTATTCATTTCAAAAGAAAGCGTAGAAGCGACTGATGCCTGATGCAAATGGAGAAACAGTAAGATCGTTATTGGTTGAGACACAGATACCGTAAACTATTCTGAAAAGCAGGGCATAACCATGAGAACAACACCTATACATCAGCATACTGCTGCATTTGCCGCATACCACCTTGCAATCGTTGACCGTATCGTAAAAGCGGCCGCTCCGGACAGCATTTTTTTATTGGGATTAAAAATACAGCAAACAAAAGCGGATAGCATTTTCCATAGCACACTAAATAGCTCAGCTTTCATTGCAGACGTATGGCTGCTCGTATTGCTCCGCAACTTTGACAATAAGAGCCGTCAGGAATGGCAGGATAAGATAGAAGCGCATTGTAATATGCTTGTTCCTGCCACTACAATTGTGCTGCAGGAAGCTGTTTTCAGGGAGGAAGCGGAGAATGGCAACAGCTTCGCCTGTACTGTATTACGCTCGGCAGACCGTATATATAGTGTTGCTGATATAAAATATCCTGAGGTTGTTCTTTCCGGTCCTGATACGCAGGAAACAAATTCCCTGTTAAGCGCAGGGATCAGTAAAGCCAGGGAATTTCTAGCAGGAGCAGAGCTCTACCGGCTCAGGAAGCAATACAATCTTTCGGCCTTTATGCTGCATCAGTCGGCAGAGCAGTCTTTGCTGGCGTTGTTGTTGGTCGCCATGGGCTTTCGTGCCAATACGCATAATGTGGAACGCCTGCTCCGGTATGGCAGCTTTTTGTCGGGAGCGCTTACAGAAATTTTTCTATCCCATAGGGAAGAAGACAAAAAGCTGATCAAATTATTGCAGAAAGCGTATATAGATACCCGTTATGGTAAAGAGTATATCATCCAATACAGCGACCTTGTACAGCTTACTGAAAAAGTGATGCGCATTGCAGATATAGCGGCGTCAACAGGCAAACAAATCCTCAATACTTTAACCTCAACATTGCAATATGAAAAACAATATTAACACGCGTGTGCGGTTTCAAAAGCCATTTCATTTTTTGAACAATGCGAAAGGGAAACCATCACTGATGCTACGGCAGGTATTTCAAAACTTCCAGCCGCAGGACTTCAGGGATGAATTAAACCTGTGGCAGCGGGTGGCCTTATCAAATGACCAAAGCGCCTACGATGAGGCAACTGCAAGAGAAGACCTTATAGATATGACCGGTGCTTTACAAAAGCTGATGGAATGCTGGCACATTCTTTACACTAAAAAGTTTTTTAAGAAAAATAAACCTGAAAGTAAACTCGAGCGCCTGCAAAGAAAAGTGCTGCAGCAGGACCATATCATGTATTCGCTGACAAAAGAGGAGCAATCCAAGCCTGGTCTGTTGCTGCAGAGATTTTGCAAACGCTTCGATCGCAGTTATGTTGAGATCGAGCTCCTGGATATGCTGGACGCTGTGATCACTTACGAAGGAGCAGTTCAGGTATATAAAGGAAACCTTGTATTATTTTATGAGCATCTGCTTTATCTGGTAAAGCTCTCCTATAAAGTAAATAAGACCAGGCTCCAATTGTCCAAATAGCAACAGTATCATCTATCGTTTGTCGTTTCATGTTTCTCAAACTACCGTAAAAAACAGGGGAAGTAAGAATACTTCCCCGCTTATAGACCCTCTATTAATCTATAAAAACAAACTTTAATTATATTTTACGCCTTTCGTATACCAGACATCTTTATATGATAGTGTAAATGTGAGCTTACCATACCGCTCCTGTATAAGGTTATCGCTCTTGGTTCCCCGTATCCCGTATTCAAAACCGAGCATATAGCTCAATGTGCTTCTTTTTGAATTAAAGCCAAGCCCGACAGACACTCCCATATCTTTTATTTGCTGGTTATTTACACTCAGGTAGGAGTCTGAATAAAAGAGCCCGGCCTGGTAAAATACTTTCTCTATCACCATGGGCCATACCTGCTGTAGTTTGGAAAATTCCACACCCACAGAAGCACGGTTGCTGTTGCGCAATGAATATCCTGAACCTTTATAGTTTAAGGTGCTCCAATCCTGATAGCGGTAGTCTGCCAACATAGAAAACCTCTTATCCTTAGTTAATACGATACCCGCGCTCACACTGTTGGGTAATTTGAAGTAATCATTTTTGGTAACCTCGTTATGTATGGAAGTAGTGCTGGTCGACACGTCAGATGTGTATTCTGCCGCCAGGTCGGTTTGGTTTGCATAAGTTCCGCCGAGGGAGAGATCCCATTTTTTTGTAAGCTTTGTGTAATACTGCGCGCCATAATTGAAGTAAAGATTGCGCAGGAAAATATTTTTTGTGGTAGTGATCACATCTGAAACATCTGTGCCTGACAATGTTTCTGTCTGTTTGAGGGAACCAAAGAGATAAGCAGCGCTTACTCCCACTGAAACATGTTTGCCAAGCGCAAATCCATTATCCCAATAAGCTTTATTCACTCCGCCCGACCCGTCATAATCGGCAGTAGTGGATATATTGGTACCCTGTATGCTTTTCTTGCCGGTAAATGAATAATTCGCAGTGCTGAAAGGCATTAACCCGACACTGCTTCCCCACCATTTCTTTACTTTAATACCAAGACTAAAGCGCTCTACACTAAAATCTCTTGTCTGGTTGGTATTGCTTATCAGGTTATCTGAATAATAAGATACTATCTTACCCCTTGCTGCACCTTCTACCACAAAAAACTGTTCCTGCAATGCGGAGTAAGAAGCCGGGTTGTTGTTGATAAGATACAATTTGCTGCGATATGCCACACCGGTATTGGCCATTCCAGAAGTACGGTTAAAATAGCTTTCTTCAAGATCACCGATACCGATAATAGAATATGGCGAGCTTGTGTTTTGGGACATACCCTTATACCAGCACAGTAAAGTGATGGCAGACACCAATAAATATCTTGCAGTTCCTTTCATATTCTTATTCGGTTTGTACCGATATATAATATATTTTAAGCTGAATGTTTTTCCCTTTTCCATTTTGCGGATCACCCACTACCAGCCGGTTGAAGCTGTTGTCATATGCCGGGGAAGGCGGCAGGAAAATAAGTCCGTTCGTATTATCACCGGCTGTGGCGAGCTGCTGCGCCACATAACCAGTAACATCATAGGTATAATAAGTATCCTCTCCGTATATCCAGTCTACTTTCAGATTGCCATATTGAACACTCTGTGTGCCGGTAGCGCCGCTAACCGCCAGCGAGCCACCCAATTGATTATTGATGTTGGTGGCAGATGCCATCAACTGCGGAGGGGGCATATAGGTATGATCGTAGCTGCCCGGTAATGGCGGTATGATCAGTTGTGCGTTCATAAGCCGGATAAAATCACTGCGTTGAAGAAGGGACCGTAGTGTAGGGAAACGGACTTTCATCAGCAAACCTGTCAAAGACTGTGTATAAGCGGCATGCCCGGTTTGAGCGGAAGCCAGCTCTTTATTCTCCGGTATCGGGAGGTTGAGCGCTGTGCCGGTACGGTCAAACTTTATCTGGTTAAATTGCCTGTTACGTGCAGTGAGGGTGAGATCAACGGTCTTTACTTCTGCATAAGGATTGGATTCATGGTAAAATAAACGCACTGTAACACTGTCGGAAAAGCCAAGTACGGCTGCACTGGTTCCGGTGGCGGTAATCCTTATTCCATTGAAGTAATGCTCGAAATCATTGGCGCTGCTTGTTTGTACCGCTTTTTCCTGCATAAAGTTGAAGAGCTCCTGCCCCCAGGTATTGCTCAGCCTGATCTTTACACTGTCTTTTTGTGAAGGGCGTATAAGCACTGCAGACGTCCCCAGGGGGGTGGAAGCAGCAGGGAAATTACTGGTGTTATACAAATAGTTGCTACCTTCCGGCAGTTCGATCATGCTCGTCAGGCGGTTGACTGAAAACTGCTGTGCAACAGTGGTATCCCCATAGAAAGTGCTGTCGCCGCGCATTTGTAAAACGATAGAATCGTATGCTGCAGAAACATGAAAGTCGGGAATGCTGGAGGGATTTGATAATACGAAAAATGCGCTGGAAGATATTTTGCCGAAAAAAGGATCTGTATATCCGCCGATAAGTAGATTACCGGTCTGTGAAGTTATCACAGAATCTCTTACTACGGTAGAGATTTCCGGCGTGAGCGTATCCACAGCCACAACATTGGTATAATTTGCGTCCACGAACTGCTCGCCGAATTGTATATCTGCTTTTTTACACCCGGCAATACACGATAATATCATCAGACATAGAGGGACTATCCATTTTCTCATACTTCTTATTGCAAAAAACTGCATATATGCTCTTGCTTTCGGTGCAATATTATCGGTCTATACTGTTACTAATTTGTTAGTGTGTACTAATTACAGGCTTCTATATACCAATATGCCTATTTTATATATAAAGGCTGTAATTGTTCAGGCTGTGATTATAGTGGCATAGATGAGCAGCGATATGCCAAAGAAAAGTATTTGTATATACAATTTATATGTTTATCTATAAAACTATGTTGAAGTTACATTTTAACGATTTACCAGTTTGGCTTTCTGATAGTTTAGCTGCAAATTTTTTTTACATGACGAAAGTAAAGACATTATTCATCTGCCTGGCTGCAGGGGTAGGGACGATAGCTTTTTTGTCCGCCTGCAATAGGAATTCTAACTCTAGCGATACTACTGTGGGTAACTGGATATTAAAATCATCTTTTGAAGGTGTGGCCAGAAGCGAGGCAGTTGCGTTTACGATTGGGGGCAAAGGATATATTGTTACAGGATATGATGGTACAAAAAGGCTCAATGATCTCTGGCAATATGATGCTGAATATAATTTCTGGCAGCAAAAAGCGGTATTTCCGGGAACAGCAAGAAATGCTGCAGTGGGGTTTGCCATAGATACCAAAGGATATATTGGCACCGGCTATGACGGCTATAATAAGCTTAACGATTTCTGGGAATATGATTCAGACGGAGATACATGGACGCAGAAAGCAGATTTTGGCGGATCAGCGCGCTATAATGCAGTAGGGTTCAGCATTAATGGCAAAGGATATATATCAACAGGTTTTGATGGAAATTATCTGAAAGATATCTGGGAATTTGATCCTGCTAATGGCGCCGGCGGAAAATGGACACAGAGAGTAAGTATGAGTGGGGAAAAGAGAATGGGCGCTGTAGCTTTCGTTTATCAGAATAAAGCTTATATATGCACCGGCGTATACAGTGGCGGCACAGTAAATGACTTCAACGTTTTTGATCCTTCCCAGCCGGAAGGGCAGGCCTGGACACAATTACGCAAGATCAGTAATGTAAGCGACGATTCATACGATGATGATTACGCTATTGTGCGCAGTAAGGCTGTTTCATTTGTAATGAATAATAAAGCGTATGTGTGCACCGGGGAAAATGGAAGCATTTACAAAGATACCTGGGAATATGATTTTGCTACTGATCTGTGGACCAGTAAAACACCTTTTGAAGGAGCTGCAAGATCAGGAGCCAGTGCATTCAGCATCAACAACCGCGGCTTCGTTCTTCTCGGCAAAAGCAGCACCTACCAGTTTGAAGATATAAGAGAATTCTTCCCCGATCAGGAATACAATGAAGCCGAAGACCAGTAAAAACCTGTTATACATAGCTATCATAGCGTCGGTATTGCTATCTGCCGGCGCTTATACCTTTTTCCGGCATTTATCCCGGAAGGGCGATGAGCGTTTGAAAGTGGAAGTATTGCCCATAGCAATGGCCCGGGGCTGGGGATATGAGATAAAAGTGGATGGCAAAACCTTTATTCATCAGGAAACTATTCCTGCGGTTCCGGGAGATAAGCATTTTGTAAGTAGGGAAGACGCTTTAACAACAGGTAATGCTGTAATGAAAAAATTGCTGAAGGGAACACTTCCTTCACTGACTCCCGAAGAAGTAAAAGACCTGGGAATTGCCATTACTCCCTGAGATATCAGGAATATAGCTCAATAATTTTGAAAAAGTCGTTGCGGTAGCTGTTGCCTATCGGAACGACTTTTTTTCCGATAGATATTTCATTACGGGATATCGTTTCAATATGGTTGAGTGAAACAACATAAGAACGATGTACCCTTACAAAATCGCTTTCGGGTAGCCGGGAGCTGAAATTCTTAAGGTTCTGAAGTGTCAATACCGGCTGAGGCCTGCCGTTCATATATATTTGCGTATAGTCTTTCATTCCTTCGCAAAACAATATTTCATCGAACCTTACTTTAATGATCTTATATTCCGATTTTATAAATACAAAATCGTGCTTAGGGCTGTTAGCTGCTGCTATTGATTCAGCAATGACCAGGGATTCTTCGTGCATGTCAATTCAGTTAATATAATTTGGTATTCTATTCAAACGGGGCAAATTTCTATATGAATGATGATATTTGGTCGACATAATCGGTTAACCGGGCAAAAGAATAGGTGAATTTCCAATTCCCTGATATTTATACGGGTAAGAAAAAAATAAGTTGGGTCAAAGCGTTAATTAACAAACGAAAAACATCTGCAAACAGGAAAATAATCTATCCGAAGGACGAAGTATTCGTGAGATACTTATCATGACGACGATAAAACTGAATTATTACTATATAATTTCATACAAGCATGCTGCTGTATCTTTGCAGCAGGCATATAAAAAATTTCTTATGCAGACACTTTCGCTTGCTTTTCACAATCGTATACTGATCATTACCATCAACAGGCCTGATAAACTCAATGCGCTGAATGCAACAGTGATTGAAGAACTAAGCGCCACCATGGATGATGTTTGTAACAATCCCGAAATACGATCAGCTATCATTACAGGGAGCGGGGATAAAGCATTCGTAGCCGGCGCCGATATCAGTGAATTCAACACCCTGGATGCAACCGGTGGCAGGGCATTGGCAGAAAAAGGGCAATTACTGGTCTTTAACAAAATTGAACAGTCGCCCAAGCCTGTTATAGCGGCAGTGAATGGTTTTGCATTGGGTGGTGGTTGTGAGCTGGCGATGGCCTGTCATTTCCGGCTTGCTGGAAGCAATGCAAAATTTGGCCAGCCTGAGGTTAACCTGGGGTTGATCCCGGGGTATGGAGGCACGCAACGGCTTGCTCATCTCGTTGGCAAAGGCCGTGCATTAGAGCTGATATTGACAGGGAATATGATTGATGCGGCTACTGCCCTGCAATACGGGCTGGTCAATCATGTAGTATCTCCGGAGGAACTGCTAACGAAAGCATTGAGTATACTTGAGCTTATCAATGCAAAGGCGCCGCTTGCTGTAGCGGGCGCTATCAAAGCGGTAAATGCCGCTTTTGACACGCAGCTAAACGGATATGACACTGAGATCGCTGCGTTCGGAGCTTTATTCGATACAGAAGATGCTAAAGAAGGTGCGGCTGCCTTTCTCGAAAAAAGACGTGCTGTATTCAAAGGAAGGTAATTAGCCCGCATAAGGTTTTGTATCATTATCTTTTATCTTTGGCGGCAGAGCATTATTGAAATAGTCATACACTCATACACAAATCATATATGGACTACAGAATTGAAAAAGACACAATGGGTGAGGTAAAAGTTCCCTCCGACGCCTATTATGGAGCGCAAACGCAAAGAAGCGTTGAAAATTTTAAGATCGCCCGCGACATTAACCGCATGCCAAAAGAAATTATCCGTGCTTTTGCTTACCTCAAGAAGGCTGCTGCGCTTACCAATCTTGAAGCCGGTGTGCTGGATAAAGAGAAATCAGACCTTATAGGAAAAGTATGCGATGAGATTCTTGAGAGGAAGCTTGACGACTATTTTCCGCTGGTAGTGTGGCAAACAGGGAGCGGCACACAAAGCAACATGAATGTAAATGAAGTGATAGCTTACCGCGGGCATGTGCTGAACGGTGGAAAATTAGAAGATAAGCAAAAGATACTTCATCCCAATGATGATGTAAATAAATCCCAATCCAGCAATGATACTTTCCCTACGGCAATGCATATTGCGGCCTATAAGATACTGGTAGAGCTCACTATACCCGCCATCAGAAAGCTCCGGGATACGCTCGCTGAGAAAAGCAGGAAATTCATGCATGTAGTGAAGATCGGCAGAACGCATTTCATGGATGCTACCCCACTTACACTGGGACAGGAATTCAGCGGTTATGTTTCACAGTTAGATCACGGGCTAAAAGCCATTAAAAATACATTGTCGCACCTCAGCGAGCTTGCGCTTGGAGGAACGGCTGTGGGTACTGGTATTAATACTCCTCCCCGTTATGCAGAAAATGTAGCCGGGCATATTGCAGCCCTTACAGGATTGCCGTTTGTAACTGCAGAGAACAAGTTTGAGGCATTAGCTGCGCATGATGCTATTGTAGAGGCGCATGGGGCGCTCAAAACCGTAGCGGTAAGCCTGATGAAAATAGCTAATGATATACGTATGCTTTCTTCAGGCCCGCGTAGTGGCATTGGTGAGATACACATACCCGATAATGAGCCGGGGTCTTCTATTATGCCGGGTAAGGTAAACCCGACACAATGCGAAGCGCTCACCATGATCGCCGCGCAGGTGCTCGGGAATGATGTAGCCATTAATGTAGGTGGTGCAACAGGTCATTTTGAATTGAATGTCTTTAAGCCCATGATGATCTATAATTTCCTGCACAGCGCCCGCCTGATTGGTGACGGTTGCATAAGCTTTAATGATAAATGTGCCACAGGTATTGAACCGCTTGAGGCAAATATTAAAAAGCATGTTGATAATTCGCTGATGCTTGTAACGGCCCTCAACACTAAGATCGGGTATTATAAAGCCGCTGAAATTGCACAAAAGGCGCATAAGGAGGGCACTACCTTAAAAGAAATGGCAGTGAAGCTTGGGTATGTTACCGATGCCCAGTTTGATGAATGGGTACAGCCTGCTGAAATGGTAGGCAGCTTACCTGAATAATACTTATACCGGATACGCTACAAGCAAGAAGGCATCTATCCTTTCGGAAGATGCCTTTTGCTTTAAACCAACTACAACATGAGAAAAATAGATGACCAATATAGAGACCAGGAAGATATCAGGATCAATGTTTCCATAGAACGGCAGGTAAGTAATAAATATTATTTGTTGCGGTAAATTAATATTTAAAGAAAGAGCTTTCTTGTTTATTATCATTTGCTAAGAGACTACTTTAGAAAATAATCTTCTCGCAAAAATATCATTATGAGCTACTTAATAAAGCTATGTTAAAAACGCCGCGCAAAAGTTGGTCGAAACGAAGGAGCCGGGAAGAATAATTTAAGTAACTGTTTCGTTTTAGATCTCAGCAAGTATCGTAACCCTAACCATACACAATCCGCCTTAAACGGATTTGAGCCAAACGTACCCTTGGTCATTTACCATTTTGATTAATGACCACTTAATCCATACCCGGAAGCAAAGTAAGTTGGAAGAATTCACAACCTCTCAACGCTTTGTAAACAACAAAGCCCTCTGTTACAGGAGGGCTTTTTGTTTAAGGTTTCAGGCTGCAAGTTTCAGGCACACAAGTTCCATCATATGCACCTCTCTCGTCTCACGTTTCACGTTTGACCTCTTACCACTGATCCCTTACCTCTCACCACTTAAGACACCTGCACCTCATCATTTACCGTGCTATTCGTTTCAATAGTAGGGGTTGCTTCTTTTTTGCTGCGGTCAAAAAAGCGCTTCTGAAATAAAAGAATAATAATAACTCCCAGAGAAATGGAGGCGTCGGCAATATTGAAAACCGGTCTGAAGAACTGAAAATCTTCACCGCCCCAAACAGGTATCCAATCCGGGAAATGCCCGTTCTCAATTATAGGGAAATAAAGCATATCTACTACCCGGCCGTGTAAAAATCCTGCATAACCTTCTTTTGGGAAAATAGCAGAAATATAGGGATTATATATATCGCCGCTATTTTCGAATATTAATCCATAAAACATGCTGTCTATGAGATTACCTATTGCCCCGGCATAGATGAGTGTAGCGCAAATAATGAATCCTTTATGATATCCCTGCTTAATAATATGCCGGAGATAGTAAGTGCCGAAGATCACCGCAAACAATCGGAAAAGCGTAAGAATGATCTTGCCCCATTCACCGCCTAATTTCCACCCATAAGCCATTCCTTCATTCTCAATAAAATGAAGCCTGAACCATGAGCCGAGGATCAGCTTCTCTTCCCCGAGGTAAAAATGTGTTTTTATCCAAATCTTCAGCCCCTGGTCAATGATCAGAATGGCCAAAGTCAATAATATCACTGATCTGAATTTCACTATGTATATTTATTAGTAAGCAGCAAACCTACAAGAAAAAGATGATTTTTCATTAAACACAAACCGCCGGTCGCAAATTCGCCGTTGTTCGTTTTTTGTTAAATCGTTAACATTCTTTAAATCTTTGATCCCGCCGGGATAATTTTAATATCTTTGATTCCTGTAACGTGAAAAGCAGGAAACACATATATAGCCCAAAAGATTATGCGAGCAGCATATGTATGATCATGACGTTATTGTGGCTTACGATAAGCGCGCCTTTCATTCTTACTGTCCAGAAAGAACTGAACAATGCTACTGCCGGTACAGGTAAACAGTCTGTAGAAGATAATGCCAATCCCTTCTCGGGGCTTAACGAAGAAAAAACCAGCAGCGCCAATGCACTTTCGGAATACCTGCATGAGCCCCTGAGCCTTCCTGTCCCCGGTATTCCTACGCTTGAACATGATAGCAATAATACTCTGCTGATATATATAGCTTATTACGGCGAGCTTCTTTCTCCTCCTCCTGAAGCCTGAGAGTTTTTCCATTTAACAACTTTAAGTTATCACCTGTTTTCAATCCGGGGATGTGGTGTCAGGTTAATTCAATGATGTCTGTGGGGTATCGTGAAAAGATAAAGCCCGCCCGGCTGAATGCCATTCGGACGGGGACAAAAGTGAATATTTCTCACGTCTGTCCTTTCACGTTTGTCATTGTCGCTTCTCACATTTCGCGATTGGCACAGCACTATTTGATTTTATGTTTCCTCAATAAAGGAACATATATCTTGAATTCCTTTGGATTTACAAACGATTATTTCACTGCCCGGCATAAGCGGTAGCGGACACATTATTTGATCATAAGGTGCCGGTGCCGGCTCATGGGCGGTGAGCATTTCTAATTGTCAAAATGTATTGTATATATGAACAGCCGTTTTAATTATTTAAAAACTATTTCATCAGATCTCCCTGCTGCAATAGTGGTGTACTTAGTAGCGCTGCCTTTGTGTCTCGGGATCGCGCTCGGTTCTAATGCACCTCTTTTCAGCGGGATCATTGCAGGCATTGTCGGAGGAATTGTCATTGGCACTCTGAGCGGATCTCACAAGAGTGTGAGTGGTCCTGCAGCAGGACTTACGGCAATTGTGGTTGTGGCTATCACATTGCTGCCATCTTTCGAAGCCTTTCTGGTTTCGGTTGTGATTTGCGGAGCGTTGCAATTAGTGCTGGGCTTTGCCCGTGCCGGGGTGCTGAGCGATTATATTCCTAAAAGTGTGATCAAAGGAATGCTTGCCGCTATAGGTATCATCCTTATACTAAAACAATTACCTCACCTGGTAGGATATGACAAGGATTTTGAAGGAGACGAAACCTTTTTGCAACCGGACGGACAGAATACTTTCACCGGTATTTTCAGCGCTCTTAATAATATTACTCCAGTAGCGGTATTGATCGGGGCTGTCTGTATAGCCTTCCAGTTCGTTTGGGGGCATTTTACCGAAAAAAAGCAGGGATGGATAAAGCTTATCCCGGCGCCATTGCTGGTGGTGCTGCTTGGCATTGCAATCAATGCAATTGCCAAAGCCCAATTCCCCGGCTCCGGGCTTCAGTCTGGTCATTTGGTAAATATCCCGGTTGCCGGGTCAGCTGAAGAATTCTTTTCTTTCTTTTCATTTCCCGACTGGAGCGCTCTTTTGAATAAGCAGGTATGGATAAGCGGGGTAACATTTGCATTAGTTGCCAGTTTGGAAACACTGCTGGGTATTGAGGCAACAGACAACATTGATCCGCAAAAAAGGATAACGCCAACCAACAGGGAGTTAAAAGCACAGGGGATAGGAAATATCATTTCCGGCTTTATCGGAGGTTTGCCGCTTACAAGCGTAATTGTCAGGTCTTCTGCCAATATCAATGCAGGCGCCAAAACTAAAATGTCTACCATTTATCATGGATTTTTTCTTCTCCTGAGCGTCGCTTTCCTGCCTCAGTTATTAAAGGTCATTCCGCTTTCTGCACTGGCAGCCATTCTTATTTATACAGGGTATAAGCTGGCAAAGCCATCCCTTTTCAGGGAATTTTATAAAAAAGGCTGGGATCAGTTTTTGCCGTTTGCGGCTACGGTAGTGATCATCCTGTTAACAGACCTGCTGGTTGGCGTACTTGCAGGATTAGCTATAGGGTTGTTTTTTTCTGCGAGAAGTAATTATAAGACAGCTGTATTTATTGTCAGCGACAATAACAATTATCTTATCCGGCTTAGAAAAGATGTTTCGATCCTGAACAAACGGGGTATAAAAAGTAAGTTAGATAATGTGCCCGCAAGGTCTAATGTGCTTATTGATGTAACAAAGGCAGATTATATTGACCAGGATATCGTTGAAATGATCAATGAGTTTGCCCGGAATGCGCCGGAGCGCAATGTAAGAGTTGAGTTAAAGACAGATGCTCAAAACGACTATCGCTTCAGCGCAGGCAAGGTACAGGTTGAACATGCAACAAACGGTATTGCCGTATAACAGATTAACCCGTTTAAAATATTATATATAATGAAATCGTACGAAAAACTATTACTGGAGAATAAAGCATGGGCGGCTGAAAAGATATCGGGTAACCCCGAATTTTTTAACAGGCTCTCCCATGTTCAGACGCCTGAATTTTTGTGGATTGGCTGCAGCGACAGCCGCGTACCGGCAAACGAGATCACCAATACTCAGCCCGGAGAGATTTTTGTGCACAGGAATATCGCCAATATGGTGGTTCATACCGATGTAAACCTCCTGAGTGTACTGGATTATGCGGTCAATCATCTTAAAGTAAAACACATCATTGTGTGCGGCCACTATGGATGCGGCGGAATAAAAGCATCTATGACCAGCAACGATTATCAGGCAGTGCTGAATATGTGGCTGCGCAATATCAAAGATGTATACAGGCACAACCGTGAAGAACTGGACGGGATAGAAGACACAGATAAGCGTGCCGACAGGCTTTCAGAGCTGAATGTTATGGAACAGGTAGTAAGGCTTTCGCAAACAACTATTGTGCAAAATGCCTGGCTGCACCGGAATGAGCCTCATCTGCATGGATGGATATATGGTTTGAAAGACGGGTTGATCACACCGTTAATTGAACTGAAGGCGGGTAGCAAAATAGATCCGCTTTACAGGTATGACAACATAATATAAGTTGCAGGCAGGTGTATAAAGAGCAATGGAAGGATCAACTGCTGATACTTCCATTGCTCCTGTTTTAAAAACAATATTATCGAAAGATTATCTTGTATAAGAAGAAACTAATGTTATGTCAAACGTGAAACGGCAGACGATAAATTATTGTTGACATAGCGCTAACCTAAAGCTACTCTTTTGAAACCTGTGACAGCTAATGCGCTGTCAACACTTTTTAAATGATCGTTTACGCTTTGAGATGCGTCTTTTACAAATGGCTGTGCTGTCAATGTATTCTCTTTGAAGAAAGCATTCAGCTTGCCTTCCGCAATCTTTTCAATCATGGCATCAGGCTTTCCGGCCATCTTGGGATCATTTTTTATTTGCTCGGTAACGATAGCTTTTTCACGCGCAATGACATCTGCGGGCACTGATCCCGGATCAACAGCTACAGGGTTCATGGCCGCGATCTGCATAGCCAGGTCTTTTCCTGCTTCAGCGGCTTCTTTGTTTAAGCCTACCAATACGCCGATCCTGTTGGCGCCGTGAATATAGGAGGCTACATAAGGCGCATCAAGACGCTCAAATTTGCTGACGCCTATCTTTTCACCGATGCTTGCCAGTTTATCATTGATAAGATCTGAAACTTTAGCTCCGTTAACAGATACATTATTAAGCTCATCTATGCTTTTCACATTGTTGACTACAGCAGCAGCGGCAATGCTTTGAACAAAGGCAACAAACTCAGCATTTTTACTTACAAAATCAGTTTCGCAGCTTATGCAGACAGCTATACCGGTTTTGTTGTCCGGGGTAGTTTGTGCTATTACTACTCCTTCTTTGGCTTCGCGGTCTCCGCGCAGTGCGGCAACCTTTGCGCCTTTTTTACGCAGCCAGTCAATGGCTTCTTCAAAATCACCATTGGTTTCTGTTAATGCTTTACGGCAATCCATCATACCTGCCCCTGTCATTTGACGGAGCTTATTTATATCTGCTGCTGTTATAGTTACAGTTGACATGTCGAAAAATTAATTATAGTTTAAAAATACAGGGCAATATGAATACCTTCCATGGACCTGAGCTTACCAGGAACCTTTCAATATATTCATGCCTGATTAGCGACCGCCACCGGCAGGGCGTCTTGCTCCGCCACCTCCGGATGGAGTGCGCCTTCTCTGGCCGCCGCCTCCACCTGCTGCTGTTCCTCTTCCCGGTCCACGTCCGCTGCCTCTGCCGCCTTTTTCGCGTTCAGGAGCGCCTTCATCTATATCAAGCCTGGGGTTCTTTTCTACTACTTCCTCTTCTGTTTCTTCTTCCGCTTTTTCGTTCTGGCGTTCTGCAAGCCCTTCGGCAATAGCTGCTGTAATATAATTGGTAATGATAGCTATTGATTTGGTAGCATCATCATTGGCAGGAATGGAGAAGTCTACCTTATTGGGGTCGCAGTTGGTATCTACCATGCCGAATGTTGATACACCCAGTCTCTTGGCTTCGGAAAGTGCAATATGCTCATGGCCTATATCAACGATAAATAATGCCGCAGGCACGCGCCCTAACTGGGCAATACCGCCGAGCACTTTTTCCATTTTTTCTTTAT
>MKWG01000002.1:0-105939 GCA_001899685.1 Sphingobacteriales bacterium 44-15 | reverse complement strand
AAGACGCTCTTTCTTGGTAATGCTGTCGAAAGTGCCGTCGTTAAGCATTTTTTCGATGCTCTGCATTTTCTTTACGCTCTTACGAACAGTGTTGAAGTTGGTAAGCATGCCGCCAAGCCATCTTTCGGTAACATAAGGCATGTTTACTTTTTTCGCACATTCCGTCACAATTTCCTTAGCCTGCTTTTTAGTGCCTACAAACATTATTTTCTTGCCGCTTTTGGCAATGGTTTTTAATGCTGCGGCTGCTTCCTGAAGGTTTTCAACAGTTTTGTTGAGGTCAATGATATGGATGCCTTTCTTTTCAGCAAAAATGTAAGGCAACATTTTTGGGTTCCACTTCTTACGCAGATGACCAAAGTGAACACCTGCTTCCAGTAATTGCTGCTGCAATGAAGTGCTATTTTCCATTGTTATGATTTGATAATTTTGAAAAGTACTTTTTGATTATACTATAAAGTTTGCCTGTAATCAAGGCTAACATATTAACGTTTACTGAACTGGAAGCTCTTCCTTGCTTTCTTCTTACCAAACTTCTTACGTTCAACAGACCTGGGATCGCGCATCAGCACGCCTGCCGCCTTTAATGCCGGACGATAGTCGGCGCTTACTTCAATGAGCGCGCGGGCTATACCCAGTTTTGCAGCTTCTGCCTGCCCTTTGGGGCCTCCGCCTGAAGCATTGATCTTCACATCAAACTTATCCAGCCCCTCTACGGTCTTCAGCGGGAGCTCTACCTGGTTTTGCAGGTACACCAGGGGAAAATATTCTTTGTAATCACGGTCGTTGATCGTGATCTTACCGTCTCCTTTTGAAAGGAAAATCCTTGTTACAGCTTCCTTACGACGGCCTACGCCATTTTTTTGCTTTTCCATTTATATTAAGCTTTGCGCTATTAGCAGTTTAACTAATTAAAATTTCAATGATTTGGGCTGCTGTGCTCCATGCGGGTGCTCTGCGCCTGCATATACAAAAAGCTTTTTGTAGAGCTTGCGACCAAGGCGGTTTTTAGGAAGCATGCCTTTTACCGCTCTTTCAATCACTACTTCCGGTCTGCGGTTAAGAAGACTTTTTGCAGTTTCTTCTTTTTTACCGCCGGGATAGCCCGAAAAGTTAATATAGGTCTTGTCTTCAAGTTTATTGCCGCTGAATTTAACCTTATCGGCATTGATAACGATCACAAAATCCCCACAGTCAACATGAGGAGTGTAATAGGCTTTGTTTTTGCCACGCAGCACTGCCGCGATCCTGGCACACATGCGACCAACGGTTTGATTGGTGCCGTCAACAACATACCAGCTATGTTGCACGGTAGCCTCGTTCGCATGTTTGGTAGTAAAATGTAGTTTGCTCATTGTATTATTTTTTCCCGGGTTATTTTCCCGGGTGGAAACAGCGCCATCCCGCTATTTTCCGGTTAAAAATTGGAGCGCAAAGGTAGGTGCAAAGCATCAGTAATTCCAAGAAAAAGACCCACTATTTTTAAGCGGGTCTTTGTAAGTTATTGAAAATCAATAAAATTTTTGCAATGAAAATTATTTGAGGGAATATATTTCCTGAATAATGGTGAGCCCGCTCTTATTCGGCCCCTGTGCGAGCTCTGTATGCAGATCATGTTTTATCCAATAGTCTGTCGCCGGGCGGGCGTCATTTTTCTTAAGCCATTCATACATTACGGAAAGATCGTCGCTGAGATCTGTATAGTTTCTCAGCGTATGTATAGTAATTGCCTGGCGGTCATCCACTTCAAGAAGTTCGAAGGGCGCTTTTACAGAGGTTGTTTCGTCGGAAACTTCCACGGCTATACATACTCTTACAGTTGAAGTTGAATCGCTCAGCTTTTCAAACTGGCTTAAAAAGCAGCCCGGCTTTGTAATTGCATTTTCAGGAATGTTGTTGGTTACCTTTCTATATAGTGTATTCAGCGTGATTTCCATTGAACCCGCATCCGTGGTATCATAGGCTACAACGATCTTGTTTGATGGAATTTCTGTTTTTTCAAAAGTAAGACCGCCAAACACGTTGTCCGGCTTTTCTATATGATTTTTAAACTGTACCATGTTTTTCAGGAATGGCGCCCGGAACTCATCAGGATGTAAAAGCAATTGGATCTTTTTGCTGATGTCGCTCCTGCAGGTAATTTCTTCCACCCAGCTTATTTTGGTATCCCAGTTATTTTTATTGCTTCGCAAAAGCTGCACCTGTCCTTTCTTCTTTTCGCTGCTTTCCGTGAGGGTATAGTCAAAAATATCGTGATTTCTATTGGAGCTGATCTGAAATCCTGAGAATGCAGGAAAACCAGCGCTGGTATCATAATACCATTTATCCCAATTGGAGGTATCCCTTAATGTACGATTGGTAATATGGAGATCTGCGTTTACAATGATATCAGCCCTAAAAGTTCTGCTAACAGGGATAAGAAACAGGCTGACCGCTCCTATAAGTGCTAAAATAAAAATCGTTGCAAATATTTTTTTGGGTTGCATAACAGGTATTGGGTTTGTAGTATCTCTGTAACAAACGTAAAGTTATACCTCGAAATAATGCCGGAAAACCTGATTTCGATAAGAGGCATATAAACTTCGACGAATTGAGTTTATCGGGTATAAAGGTCAGGACGTCGAAAAAATGTTTTGACAGGCTTAATTGGAGTATTTTGATCTAATTGCCCTATATTCGATTGCTTTTTTTTCAACCCTTAAAATTTTATTTCATGTCTTCTTTACAGGAAACGCGGAGGCTGCATTCTCTTGATGCGCTGCGTGGCTTTGATATGTTCTGGATAATGGGTGGTGAACGTATTTTTCATGCTATAGCCAAGGCTACAAATAGTCCTTTTTGGGAAGGCCTGGCCCACCAGTTTTCTCATCCCGAATGGAATGGCTTCAGGGTGTACGACCTGATATTCCCGCTATTCCTTTTTATTGCAGGGGTTGCCTCTCCTTATTCTACAGGCAGGCAGCTCGAAAAAGGTACTCCCCGGAGCAGACTTTTGCAACGCGTCATTAAAAGGGGACTGATACTGGTGCTGCTTGGAATTATTTATAATAATGACCTGCGCATACAGCCACTTTCCGAGATCAGGTTCCCAAGTGTATTGGGAAGGATAGGGCTTGCGTGGATGTTTGCCAATATTATCTATCTCTATACTGCAAGCATAAAATCACGTGTAGCCTGGTTTGCCGGGCTTGTTGTCGGGTACTGGCTTTTACTGATGTTTACATCTGCTCCCGGCTTCCCTCCGGGAGATCTCACTATGGAAGGGAATTTTGCTTCTTATATAGACAGGCTTTTGCTCCCTGGTCACCTCCATGTCCGTGGGATGCACGATCCTGAAGGAATATTATCTACCATTCCTGCAATAGGCACAGGCTTATTGGGAATACTTACCGGTGAGTTTTTAAAGAACAATCCCCTGGCTCCGCGTAAAAAAGTCATATATATGATTGGTGCCGGGTTTACCGGTATAATACTTGCACAGGTATGGAACCTGATTTTTCCTATTAATAAAAACCTGTGGAGCAGCTCTTTTGTGTTACAGGTAGGCGGTATAAGCCTTATCCTGCTGGCCATATTCTTTTATATTATTGACATAAAGGGATATAAAAAATGGGCTTTCTTTTTTGTAGTAATAGGTATGAATTCTATTTTGATCTATATGTCAGGCACTTTCATTGACTGGAAGAATACTACCAATGCTTTTTTTGAATGGCTCGTACAACTGGCAGGCGATCCCTGTGGAATTGTGGTATTTGCTGTTTGCTATACTGCCGTAAAATGGGCATTTCTTTATTTTATGTATAAAAAGAAAGCATTTTTGAAGGTATAAACCGTTTTGTTTTTTTGATCTGTATCAAAAAATCAGCCGCTTCAATCCCAAAACGTATATATATGATTGATTTGCAGGTATATTGATATGCTATAGAACCTGTATGCTCTTCCTGCTTTTGTAGCATCTTGTAAACAAACGGGCTGTATATTAATTTAGGGGTTTCAATGTATTTGTAATTAATAGTTATTTATACCCTTTAATCCCAAAGCCCTTATGAAAGCATATAGGATCTTTTATCTTATCATAGCTTTTGCTATGCTTTTTGCTTGTGTAAAAAAGGATAACGAATTAAAGCTTTTCGGTGAAGAAAGCTCTTCTTCAAACACCGGATCTTCGGATACTGCAACAGCTTCACAGGAGATGGGGTGCGCTCCTGATTATGGTGATTCCGTGCTTTGCTATCAGCTGTTATCTTCAGGACAGGATTACAAAGTTTCTCCTCTCAACAACTTGGGAAAAGGAAAGTATATAGCCATTCCTGAGGGGCTGATATTGGACAATAATACAGGAGAAATTAATGTTACGAAAAGTGAAAGCGGCCTGGCATACAAGGTAGGGTTTATTGCAGAAGGGTCTTCCGACACCTGCTTTACCGGAGTAATAACCTCAGGCATCAATTATCTTGATGGCATATACGTACTGAGTGATGATGATACCCTGGCTGTGCCGGTATACAAAGGTACCCTCAACGGGTCGCCGGTATGCGGCGCCGGCGGATTATTTGGCAATTGTGAATTTGATGATGATGAAGATGATGATAACGGGAATGGCATTTTTGACGAGCCTCCTCCAGGCCAGACTTTTAATTCTAAAAATATCAGGATAGATAAGCAAACGGGTGTGATCAGCCTGAAGCGCTCCTTATTAGATGGGATCTTTGGGACTTTAACGCCCAATAATGGAAAAACAGTGAATGCTACGCTGTATTACCGCCTTGATGATTGCAGCAATAAAGCGCTCAGGAAAATAGATATCAGTTTTACTTATTACAGTAAGCTCTCCGATGTTCCTAAAGCGTTGATTGATGACATTACAAATACCCTTAATAGTATCCTCGGGTTGGTTTTCAGATCTGCCGGTGAAAAGGTGACTAACCCGCGCCCCCCGCATATAGTGGTGGTTGCCAATCGCTAATGTAAATCATTGATAATAATTAAAAAGAATGGTCGTTTTGAAAGGTAATCGAAAGATTACCTTTTTTATGCGTAAACAGGGGTTATTAATTGCTTTTTTTATATGCTGCTTTTTCTTCTCCCGTTCGGGAGATCCGGTGGGTATTGCCCGGATAAGTCAGCTATATAATATCGCAGACAGCCTTTTCAGCCTCAAAAGCCCCACAGATGTCACAGATGCGGCTGCCAAAGCGCATTTTGACAATGTGATCGAAGCCTGTAGAAATGAACCTGGCATTCCCGATAGCTTGTTGTTTAATTCACTTTGGAAAAGAGGAGTATTGGATGAAATCCTGGGCAACTTTGACAGCGCCAAATACTTTTATCTCCGGTCGCTCAGCCTGGCCCGGGAGAAAAAAGATATCCCTGATTCCCTGCAATTCAAGCCGCTGCTATATGCAGGAGGTATTTATTACCGGGAAAATAAATTTGATTCTACAAGAATACTGCTCGAAAAAGCCCAGTCTCTTTCTGAGCAATATGCTTTCACTGCCGAACTGGAGAGGCTGTATAATATACTCGGCGCATTGTATTTTGAGGGAGGGAATTATTTGCAGAGCAAAAATTGTTTCGAAAAGGCATTGCAGATCATTGAGAATGATAAGGGGAGTACGGCTAAGAAAATAAATTTTGAAACAAATATCGCTGCTGCTCAAAACAGGCTGGGCAATTATGAAGAAGCCCTGCAAAGATACCTCAGCCTGCTTAAGTATAAAGAATATACCATTGATATCTCACTCAATATTGGAAATATTTATACAGCGCTGGAGCAATATAATGCTGCATTGCATTACTTCTATGATTGCCTGCATAGCCCCCGCATAGAGGTGCTCAATTATATTGCCAAAGCTCATCTTATGCTTGGGCAGTATGATTCAACGGAACATTATCTCAGCCTTTTTGAAAATAAAGCGTCGGCATCTGAAGTTGAGACCGACAGGATCACCTGGGGAGTCCATTATATCTGCAAGGGGGATTATCTCAAGGCGAGAGGAGACATAGCTGATGCTGCAGGCGCATACCAGCATGCGATCGTTCAGCTGATGTATGACTTTTCTGACAGTAGCATATACAGTAATCCGTCTGATTTTTCCGGCACTTTATCTTCCTTTAATTTATACGATGCCATTCTGAAAAAAGCTGCCTGCTTTGAAGAGCTCTATAGCCGTGATAAAAACGTTGACAACCTGAATGCCGCAATGGGGACTTATAGTTCAGCTATTGATCTTACAGATTATCTTGAGCGCACTATGGACTCCGATGAGTCGAAGATATTTTTGAAGAGAAACAGCGGTGCCGCATACAACAAGGCGCTTGATATGGTAATGGATCTGTATGCTATTAACCACGATAATGCTTTATTATGGAAAGCATATACTATTATTGAGCGCAATAAGTCCTCCGTGCTGGTGTCAAACCTGAAAGCCTTCCAGGTAAAAAGCAGGGCACAAATCCAGGAAGATATCCTGCAGCAGGAGAGAGACCTGAAGTACAGCATTGCGAGGCTTCAGATAAAGCTGGACCAGGGTGCAGACAGTGCCGCAAGACAGAAAATGGTAAGCGAAAAAAGAAATGATGAATTGGCACTTGCCGTAATTCAGACAAAGATCAGGCATTATACAGGCGCTGCTGACCTGAATGAAGCAGGAAACTTTTCTGCTCATCAGCAATTCTTTAAAGATAATCTTACCAGGGATCAGGCTATCCTTGATCTCTATTTCAGCGATAGTCTCCTGTATATGTTTGCAATAACAAATAATGATATTCACGCCGCTGTGATTCCCCAAAAACAGCTCGATCTTGAAAAAGTAGAACAGGTACAGAGAGGGTTTCAACACCCGGGCAATAGTCCCGATCAGGCTGTTGATACAGTGGCGCATCAACTGTTTAATGTGCTTATTACTCCTCTGCTTCCTTATGTCGGGGACAGGAAAGAATGGATTGTGCTGCCGGATCGTATATTTTATTATTTCCCTTTTGAAATTATTACCGACCCTGCTACAGGAAGGATGCTTATTGAAGATTATTCGATCAGTTACAATTTTTCCACGCAATTTATTGCCGGGAAATCTTTGGAGCGGAAACAGAAGGACCCTAAACTGATTGCACTGGCTCCTTTCATCAGCCAGGGAATGTATTGCTATGAAGATTCTATATTGCTGGACAGGCTGCCGGCGACCCAAATGGAGATAAACGGTTTGAAAGGAGAAATACTGAAGGATACTATTGCAACAAAATCTGCTTTTATAAAAGCAGCTAATCATTACGATATTCTTCACCTCGCCACTCACGCAGTAATGGACCCTTCCAATCCGTCTCAGTCTTATATTGCCTTTTACCCGGAAGATTCTACCAGGCACGACAGCTTTAAGCTTTATTTAAATGAGCTGTATAACCTGGATCTTGATTCTACGAGGCTCATGTTGCTTAGCGCTTGTGAAACCGGGATAGGAAAGTTTATTGAGGGAGAGGGGGTAATGAGTCTTAGCAGGGGAGTGCTGTATGCCGGATGTCCCAGTGTTGTTACTACCTTGTGGCCGGCCAACGACCAGTCCACTGCTTATATCATCAATCACTTTTACAGGCACATGGATGAGGGCAGAGACCTTACAACAGCATTGCGGCTGGCAAAGCTTGATTTTATAAAAGACTACCCGCGTCAGAAAAATCCTTCTTACTGGGCGCATCTCGCATTAATAGGCCAAACCAGTTCATTATATGAAGTTTCTTTTAAAATGAACCTGCAGCTTATATTGATTTGCCTGGGCATAGCAATCCCGGGCGGTGCCGTCTACTGTTATATGAGGTTCAGAAGAAGAAAAGCTCCGGCGATTAACGCTTCGGTATAATGTCTCCCTTTCCGACTGAGCACAAAATAAAAAGGCTGCCCTCTGGCTCTTTCACTTTATCCCAATTCATTATCACTGAATTGCCGGTTCGATTTCACGCTTTGATAAGGCGGCATGCCCCCCAAAATGATGACATTCTGGCTGATCCGCGGACTGGCATATTATTTGGTGTTTAAACATTAATTAACTTTGAATTATTAAAACTAAAACATTATTTATGGCATCTACAAAATGGGTTATTGACCCCACGCACAGCGAAATAGAATTTAAAGTAAGGCACCTGATGATCACCAACGTTACAGGGAGCTTTACGTCTTTTTCCTCTGAAGTTGAGACTGACGGTGATGATTTTACTACCGCCAGGATTTCTTTTACAGCACCCATAACATCCATATCTACCGGCAATGAGCAGAGAGACGGGCATCTTAAAACCGCTGATTTCTTTGAGCTTGAAAAATACCCGGATCTTAAGTTTGTTGCTAACGGGTTGAAAAAGAAAGGAGAAGGAGAGTATGAGCTGGAGGGCGACCTGACGATCAAGGATGTCACAAAAAAAATAAAACTTAATGTGGAAGCCGGCGGAGTAGCCAAAGATCCGTGGGGACAGACTAAAGCAGGGTTTTCAGTAACCGGAAAAATCAACCGGAAAGATTTCGGGCTCAACTGGAGCGCTGTTACTGAGGCTGGCGGCGTAGTGGTAAGTGATGAGGTAAGGATCCAGGCAGAGGTGCAATATATTAAGCAGTAGAAGAAGAAGGTGAGCGATGAGACGTCAGACGTGAGAGGTGAAAGGTGAGTGCCTTTCACCTCTCACTTTTCACGTTTGTCTGTATTACCACTGCAAATGTTTGTTGGGAGGAAATAAAAATTGGAGAAATGGTTGGAACTTATTGCTTGATGATATAAATTTGATATCAAAATAATATCAAATTGAATATGGAAAAAATAATGAGACCAATATCCGGTTATTTAGCCCTGATACTGGCGATCGCTGCAATCCTGGCGGGAGTATATGTCAATGCTGTGAGCAATGGCAACCCCGCGTTTGTTTTCCCCGGGGTTTTATTACTGATCGCAGGTGTATTTTTAATTAAGGGGATCATGATCGTTAATCCTAACCATGCGAGGGTATGTGTTTTTTTTGGAAAATATATAGGTACCGTCAAGGAAAATGGCCTGCTCTGGGTTAACCCTTTATACACTACTTATAAGATATCTCTTCGTGCTCAAAACCTGAACGGTCAGCAATTGAAAGTGAATGACAAGATGGGCAATCCCATTGAAATAGCGGCGGTAATAGTTTGGCAGGTGGAAGATACATACAAGGCTTCCTTTGAAGTGGCAGACTTCCAGCAATATGTTGGCGTACAAAGCGAAGCGGCAGTGAGGCATCTGGCTACGAGCTGTCCTTATGATGAATTGGAGGCGGAGGGAGCAGAGATAACATTGCGTGACGGTGGCGAAAAGGTGAATGAACTGCTCGAGCATGAGCTTAATGAGAGACTTGCTCCTGCCGGCATTATAGTAAAGGAAGCAAGGATAAGTCACCTGGCCTATGCTCCCGAAATTGCCGGCGCTATGCTGCAGCGCCAGCAGGCTACTGCTATTGTTGCTGCCCGCACTAAAATCGTGGAAGGCGCCGTGGGTATGGTAGAGCTCGCATTGGCAGAGCTGAGCAAAAAAGCGATTGTAACGCTCGACGAAGAAAAGAAGGCTGCGATGGTAAGCAACCTTATGGTGGTGCTTTGTGGTGAAAAAGCTGCAACACCTGTACTGAATACTGGAAGTTTATATCAATAAGAAAATATTGGCATGCCAGGAAAGAAATCTTTTGTGCTGCGTTTAGAAGAGGACATGTTTAAGGCTATTGAAAAATGGGCTGCCGATGAATTCAGAAGTGTGAACGGGCAAATAGAATGGATACTTTCCCAAAAGCTCCGGGAAGTGGGGCGTACCAGGCAGTCCCGTCCCGTTTCCCCGGGTGATAAAGACAAAGGCAAAGAGGGGAATAATTAACAAAAAAAGCTGTTCTTTTGCATATTTAGTCATAAATAACCCCGTGTGTTGAAGCTTTTTGTTATTAACCTGCTTGATTTTTTTTATACTCCGTTCCAGAAGATCATTGACAGGCAAACCTTTCGATATATTGCATGCGGAGGAGGAAATACGGTGCTCGATATTGTTATTTATTTTATTACTTACAATTTCATCCTGAAAAAGCAAATTGTATATACTCCGGTTATTAGCATCAGCCCTTATATAGCTTCATTTATGATCTCCTTCATGATAACTTTTCCTACCGGCTTTTATCTGATGAGAAATATAGTATTTACAGGGTCCACATTGAAAGGGAGGGTACAGCTGATAAGGTATTTTACGCTTGTAGTGATCTGCGTGTTGCTGAATTATATTTTTATCAAGCTTTTTGTAGAGCGGTTTCACATCTTTCCAACCATAGCTAAATCTTTGACAACCATTATTGTTGTGTGCTTTAGCTATCTCACGCAACGGCATTTCACTTTTAAGGTTAAAAGATGAAATATGGAATAAAGTGCTTAGACCATTAGTTCCTTTACTTTTTCCGGTAAGGGGAAGGTAGATAATAGTGCTTTTCACCTGGTCTAGCTTAATATGGTCTAAGCAACTTATTCCTGCTGAGGTTTAATCTCTATATGGTGTGCTTATAGGTTGGCAACAGCCGGGAAAACAACGAAATAGGATAAGGTTTACCCATAGCTAACTGCATAAAAAGTAATATAAAAAGAACCTTATTGTAAGGTAGATTAATGATTTTTCAGGATATTCAGAGAAGGAATACGTGGTTAAAAAAATTGATATTATCGCGAACATCAACGGGCGGTTAAATATCCATTAAAAATTTTTATGAGCACATAAATTTTTAACGGTATTTTGATACCGTTTTTTAACGGTACTTTACTACCGTTTTTTAACGGTGTTTTTGCTACCGTTTTTTAACGGTATTTTTGTGTTGTTTTAACGGTTTTTTTTCCGTAGAATTAACATTTGTTATTGACAGTCTATAAAATATAAATATAACTAATTTGTAATCAATTGTGTTATAAATAATTGTGTGTCTTTCTGTGTTTTGACTTCTGGTAGTTTTACACCGGCTTATTTATTTAATCACTTTAAACCATTGAAGTCATGCTTACAACACAAAAAAAATCATTAAAAGTCGGAAAGTACGTTTCTACAAGCTATGTAGACAACATTATCAGAACGTATAAACAGGAAAGATGGGCACATAACTCTGCCCGCCTTGGGAAAGAAGATTCACTTAGCAGCTGGTACAGCATTGAAGAGCTCGAAGAATTTATTGCGAAAGCCAAAATGCACGGTGCCGACGGTATTAAATTTTACTATGCTGCTTATCCTGCAGATTTTACTGAAAAACCCGAATATGCCGGATTACAAACGCTTGCCCTGGTAGCTACGAAGAGCAAGGAACAGGAAAACGGTACTGCACATAAAGATCTCTATATACAGGATGGTAAAGACATCAATATCCTGGCTTACAATGTAGGCAGGCTTTGTCCTCCAAGCTGCCCGCCCAAGCCCGGTGATGCAGATGATTGGGGTGGAGTGGGTGTAACCGTAGTGGACAGAGGAGAAAAAGGAATGGTGATCGTTTAATTTTGAAGATTAATATATAAAATTAAAACCCCTTTTAAAAAGGGGTTTTTTTATGAAAGTTTTGATTTCAGGTCTATCTTGCAATCATGTCCCTGGGAGATGTCTATATATGGTTTATACTGCTCGCTGCTATTACAGCATTTTCCGCTTTTTTTTTAAAAAAAATCTCTCTCTTTCTTTATTTTTTTCCTTTTTATTTGCTGACAACTTTTTGTGTAGAGTACCTGGGAATATGGCTGAGTGATAATGGGAAAACTACTACACTATTGTACAACATATTCTCAACTTTTGAGTTTATGTTTTATTTCTGGATATTGAGAACTATTATATCAAATAGGAAGATGAAAAGCATTCTTATTTGTATAATGATTGTATATCCGCTTTTAGTCATTTTGAATATGTTATTATTACAAAAAGGCACTCTTCAATTTCATACCCTTACTTATTCGTTAGGATGTTTTATTATTGTTGGATGTACCATAGCTTATTTTTATGAGCTGTTTCAGTCAAATAAGTCCATAGATTTGGTCCGGGATCCATATTTCTGGATATGTTCGGGATTATTATTTTTTTATAGTTGCGGATACCCTCTATTAGCTGTTAGTAACTTCTTTGCAGCGCCCACCAATGTTTTTATACAAAACTATAATTCTATTAGCTCTCTCCTGAATATTTTACTATATTCATCCTTTATCATTGCTTCACTATGCAGGATCAAAACCAGGAAATTCTCTTCATAATCATCATGGGCGGATTGCTCGCTCTTATCCTGGTGGGGTTTGTAGTTACGGTGCTTTTCCTGTATCAACGGAAACAGCACCGGCAGCAGCAGGAGCTTGCGAGGCTTAAGGACGAATATGACCAGGAAGTGCTGCGGTCTCAGTTGGAGATCCAGGAAGCTACCCTTAAAAATATCGCCCAGGAGCTTCATGATAATATTGGGCAAGTATTATCTGTGGTGAAGCTGTCGCTGTCGGTGCTGCCGCTGGAGAAAGAACATAAGGCGTATGAGCCCTTGCAGCATATTCGTGAGGTGCTTAATAAAGCAGTATTTGATCTTGCAGATCTCACCAAAAGCCTGCATACCGACAGGATTCCACAGATAGGCCTGGTAGAATCCATAAAATTTGACCTTGAAACACTTAAGAAAACAGGGCTCATGCGGGTGAACCTGAATGTAGAAGGAAAAGAATACAGGCTTGGAGAGCAAAAAGAAGTATTTATATTCCGTATTTTTCAGGAGCTGGTCAATAATATCCTTAAACATGCAAAAGCCACCCAGATAAATATTGGATTGAATTATATTAACGATAATAATTTTGCCTTTTCGGTTAAAGATAATGGTGTGGGATTCAGTATGGAAGAAAAGAAAGGCTCTAAAAACCCGCTCAACGGCGTAGGACTGAAGAGCATGCTCAACAGGGCAAAGCTCATTGGCGCCACGATGGTTTTTGACAGCAGCCCCGGCAATGGAACTTCCGTAGTAATGAACCTGCCCATTCCATCAACGATCGCAAAAGATTAATTAATGATGACTGATAATAAGAGAAAGATACAGGTAGCTGTTGTGGATGATCATACACTTTTGAGAACAGCTCTGGCCAAGCTTATTGATTCGTTCGAAGACTACACTGTATACTTTGAAGCGGAAAATGGGGAGGAGTTAAAAAAAATAATCAATAAAAAGGTTATACCTGAGATCGTATTGCTGGATGTGAATATGCCCGGTATGAACGGGTATGAAACAGCAGAATGGCTGTATAAACATTATCCGCAGGTTAAAGTGCTGGCGTTGTCAATGCTAAGCGATGATCATGCTATTATAAGAATGCTTAAATCCGGAGCAAAAGGTTATATTATGAAATCCGCTGACCCGGATGAACTGCTGCTGGCGCTCAATTCCGTGATGGAAAAAAATTTTTACCTGTCAGAGTATATTTCGGGAAAGATCATTGGAGGGTTAAACAGGAATATGGATGTACCGGATGACCCTGTGCCTTTAACGGAAAAAGAAAAAGAATTTCTGCGACTGATATGCTCAGATCTCTCTTATAAAGAGATTGCAGAAAAAATGTTTGTAAGTCAGCGGAGAGTAGAAGATCATCGTGATGCGCTGTTTGAAAAATTAAAGCTCCGCTCCCGCGTAGGGCTTGTTTTATACGCCATCAAAAATGGCATATTTGAGATATAGGACGTTAGATGTTAAAGGTGAGATATGGAATGAGAGCTTCTAACCTCTCACTTTTCATCTTTCATGTACTATAAGGCAACCTGGTCTACCCGTATAGAAAGTTCTCCTTTTGCGTTGCAGCGCAGTATAAAAGTATTTTTGAACGGGTAAATATTGATGACCTGGAGTCCGTTTATTTTTCCCGAAGAAGTTATCCCTTTCTGCCATTCCCTGGTCATTGCTGCGCTTACTTTCGACCGCAAAGTATCGGCATAGCCCTGTATATCAAAACTGGCGTATTTATTCAGTTCATTAATGATCTTCCTGTTAAAAAGCCACCTGGCAGTTTTGAGCAATAAGTCCCTGGTCTTTACATCAAAGTCTATCTGTTTTACCGCTATATTATTTTTTTCTTTATCAAAAACCGGCTTTCCGGTCAGGTACATAATGCCGGTTTCCGACCCGGTAAATTGGATCTTTATGATGAGCCGTTCATTATCTGCCCCGTAAATGATGCATTTGTCTATGATAATGTATTTGCCCACTTTGTCCATATCTATCCTTTTGCCACTCAGCTCTTTTGTCAGCAACAGGCTAAGCGAATCGTAGTCCATTATCGCGTCAATATATATGTTAAACCCACTGCGTTGGCTGAAATCGCTGATATCGGGTATAACTGTTTTGTAGTCGGCGCTTTTAGCAAGACTGATCAGGGGGCGCGCAGAAATGCCGACAGAGATATTAAGCGAGTCGTTCCTTGCGTGGAGAGTACTGATCCGTATTTTTTCCGGGTTAATTTTTAAATAGCCCATATCGTACATCCTGACCGAGGTGTTAAGCATATCCCACAGTTGCTGAAACTGCGGGCGAAGATTGATCCCGTTAAGCGAATCTTCTATTTCTTTGCCTGCATCCTTTAATTGTTCCTTTAGTTGCTTCATTACTGTAGGCGTAATATCATGTTTCCAGAAGCAAACGGTGCATTTATCCAGTGGTTTGGGCTCAAGAGGCTGCAGCCTGGCAGCAATATTATAACCGGGCTTTAGTTGGAGAGAAGCTTTGTAGCCTATATCTACCCTGGGCTCCGCTTCATTCAGGCCACAGGTGCAGGTGGGCGTCCAGGGGGTAATGGCTACCCTGTCGCTCCCCGTTCCGGTACACACTCTCTGGGCACCGGCAATAATATAGCTTCCCGTAAAATTGAAGCCTATAGTGTTTCCGTTGGCAGCAATGCGGAGCGGTCCGCGTTTAAAACGGTACATATATCTGGTATCGCAGTTGTCTACTATAAATTCGTTCGGCCAGCCTTCGGAAGCATAGATCTTCTGTACATTTTTATCTGCAATGTCATAAAACGGTTTCAGGTTGATCTGCAGGGGAATGTCAATTTCGCTTACGGGTAAACTGTCGAGGGAGAAATAAGTTTTTACCAGGTCCGGCTTTTCGGGAATGATCTTTTTACTGCAGGCGCTCAGGATCAATATAACGAAGTATGTAAAAAAGGACAGCCGGCTTGTTTTCATCACTATAAGCGGATTATCGGTCAAAGATATTGCGTAAATGCAGTAAGAAAGGCATTTGCCGGTAAAAGACCCGGAGCCGAAAGACGCCTGCCAGGGTAATTCAATATGACATACCTCCAAAAAACTACTGTCATTTTTTCATTTTTCCTGCTGATGGCATAATGATTGACTATAATCTTAAACATAATCAAATTATAAAATACAATTAAAATATATGGGAAAAATAATAGGAATAGACCTCGGCACTACCAATAGCTGCGTAGCTGTTATGGAGGGAAACGAACCCGTAGTAATAGCTAACGATGAAGGCCGCCGCACTACGCCTTCTGTCGTTGCCTTTCTTAAAAACGGGGAACGGAAAGTGGGTGACCCGGCTAAACGTCAGGCCATCACCAACCCGGTCAATACCATAATGTCAGTAAAACGCTTTATGGGGCGCCGCTATGATGAGGTGACAGAAGAGATAAAGCATATCAGCTATAAGGTGGTGAAGGGTGATAATAATACGGTGCGTATAGATATTGAGGGCAGATTATACACTCCACAGGAAATATCTGCTATGATTTTGCAGAAAATGAAGAAGACCGCTGAGGATTATCTCGGTCAGGAAGTATCAGAAGCCGTTATCACAGTTCCTGCCTACTTTAACGACGCTCAGCGCCAGGCTACCAAGGAGGCCGGTGAAATTGCCGGGCTTACAGTCCGTCGTATCGTAAACGAGCCAACTGCCGCTGCCCTGGCTTATGGTTTGGATAAGAAGCATAAAGATGAAAAGATTGCGGTATTCGACCTTGGAGGTGGTACTTTCGATATATCTATCCTGGAACTGGGCGATGGAGTGTTTGAAGTAAAATCCACTAACGGCGATACACACCTCGGCGGTGATGACTTTGATAAGGTGATCATTGACTGGCTGGCAGATGAGTTCAAAAAAGATGAAAATATTGATCTTCGTAAAGATCCCATGGCACTGCAACGTTTGAAAGAGGCTGCTGAAAAAGCAAAAGTAGAGTTGTCCTCTTCCAGCGAAACAGAGATCAACCTGCCTTATGTTACAGCAGTTGATGGGGTGCCCAAACACCTGGTGAGGAAATTGAGCCGTGCGAAATTTGAGCAGTTATCAGATAGTTTATTTGAGAGATGCCTGAAGCCTTGTGAACAGGCGCTGAGAGATGCCGGTATGAGCACTTCTCAGATTGATGAAGTGATACTGGTGGGAGGTAGCACACGCATACCTAAAGTACAGGAAATTGTTGAGAAATTCTTTGGGAAGAAGCCTAATAAAGGAGTTAACCCGGATGAAGTGGTGGCAATCGGCGCCGGTATACAGGGTGCGGTACTGACAGGAGAAGTAAAAGATGTATTGCTGCTTGATGTAACGCCGCTTTCTCTTGGTATTGAAACCATGGGTGGTGTAATGACCCGCCTGATTGATTCCAATACTACCATACCTACTAAAAAGTCTGAAGTGTTTTCAACGGCATCAGACAATCAGCCCGGTGTGCAGATACATGTACTGCAGGGTGAGCGCCCGATGGCTTCACAAAACAAGAGCCTGGGTATGTTCAACCTCGACGGTATACCTCCGGCTCCACGTGGCGTTCCGCAGATTGAAGTGATATTTGATATAGATGCTAATGGTATTCTTAATGTTACTGCAAAAGATAAGGGAACCGGCAAAGAGCAAAAGATAAGGATCGAAGCAGGTAGCGGGCTGAGCAAAGAAGAAGTAGAGAAAATGAAAGCGGAGGCTAAAGCCAATGAAGCCACAGATAAGGAAGCCCGTGAAAAGGTGGATAAGATCAACCAGGCCGACAGCCTTATTTTCCAGACTGAAAAACAATTAAAAGAGTTTGGAGATAAAATCCCTGCAGATAAGAAGGCGCCTATTGAGACAGCGCTGAATAAGCTGAAAGATGCACATAAGCAGCAGGACGTGGCGGGTATTGATACAGCGATGGCTGAAATGAATACTGCATGGACTGCAGCATCTGAAGAAATATATAAGGCGCAGCAGGGCAATGCTCAGGCAAATACCGGCACAGGCCCCCAGCAGCCTGAAGGTGCAAATACTGCTGCCGGCGATAATGTGACCGACGCTGAATTTGAAGAAGTGAAATAGCCGGTACGATATATTAGTATAAGACAATGAGCCCTTCGCATAAGCGGAGGGTTTTTTTTCGGACTGCGGAGAAAAACGATAGATAAGAGGCGATAACCCTTTAAGGAGATAATTGGATATATCGGGTTTTCTGCACCATCGGCGCTACCCCGGTTGTATAAAGGAGGCTATGATTGTGCGGGCGGTACAGGCCGCTGCTTCCAGATACGCATATACCAATATACAGGAAAACCTACCATTCCGGCCAAAACAAATACCAGTACCCATATTATTCTTTCGGTACTGTCAATCCGGTTGTTATTCACCACGTGCACAATATAGTAAATGAGCAGGCCGAGAGAAAGCAGCGCCGTAAGTATTATCAATAAAAAGAGCCATACCATATTGCTCATGAAATTTTCAGGAAATGCCTGGTTAAGCTCAGGAGGTTGCTGCATACCATGCCCCATGCTGGTAAAGAAAAAGCTAATGAAAAAGAAAAAATAAATGGCAAGAAAACACAGCGGCAGAATAGAAATAATGCCCAGTACTATTTTTGCTGTTCCCGACATGGCTTTAGTTTAGAGTAAGATAGCAAATAATCCGGGCAGGACAAAACTATCGGGTGCATTCCAAATTGTCGTTTCAAAACAGGAATACAGATAATGTTCGCTTTCTAAGGTTTACCATGTACTCCAGGAACATTATTACCTAAGTAACAGGTCTATACCAGACATGTCCTGCCTTATTACCTTCTGCCGGGAGAAATAATGTAATAAGGTTGAGTTAACAATTAGCTTTTTTACTAAGGTGATAAGTCCGCCGGCGCGTCCAGACAGGGTTAAAACGTAATATCTAATGAGTGAACTGATAAAATAGCTTACTGCGAAAATGTGGAATGCACTCAAACTATTTTACTTTCGCTTTAACAAAAAGATCTGGAAAAAACGGCTATCTCCGTCTTTTATCCGGCGATTGAAAGCGATCGTTTTTCCGTCGTTTGACCATATAGCGGCGCCTGCAGGTTTGGTATCATCTGCTGACCGTTCTGTCAGCCGGAAAGATTCCCCGGTTTTGATATCGGTGGCAAATACACTATTATCAGCAATATAAGCGATGTACTTATCGTCGGGACTTACATTGATAGGGCCTTCCACCGGGAAACCGTTGTGTGTGATCTGTCGTATTGCGCCGCCGTTAGGGGATACGGCGCATATCTGTACAACGCCGGCGCTGTCTTTTGCTGTGAAGAAGATGGAACCTCCGTCTGAAGTTGATTTTAACCAGTGCCTCGGTCCTTCAATCCCATGCTTTGTAAAAGTGATCCTTCGTTGAGTGACTCCTGCAGGCACATTAGGTCTTGTTGTTGTGGTGCCTTCAAGCGGTTTTCCGGGAGCTGCATGCGTAATATCATCAGGGATATCGCTGACAAAAACTTCGGTAATGGTCTTGCCGTTTGCATCCCGCACATTTCCCTGGAAGGCAACAGCCCTGCGCTGCTGTGTGCCATCGGCTTTTTGGTAGCCGTTTTTGCCAATCCATCCTTCGTCAAATGCTTTGTCTATTTCATCGCTTCCCGGCGCGGGATTTTCAGTTACTGTGGCCACCACTGCGGCAAATTTTTCACCGCTGTTGTTTTCAAAGGAGGGATCATCCGGAACTGTTACATGACCGGGGGCCATTACCGCTATCGTCCGGAGGTCTTTGACGGAACTATCCCTTTTACCAAGCTGGTCAATGATATAATCATTATAGGTAAAGCAAAGCCATTGTGCGTCGCCGCTCCATGTATAGGCATGTGTGCCTCCACGCAAGGCGCCTGCCGTGAAAGGCAGCGTTACATCGCGGGCATCCATAAAAACGGGTTGAGAAGGTTTGTCCGTATAAACGGCTACAGCAGTCCTGCGGGCAAAGCCATAAGGGTTTGCTGCATCCGCGTTGCGTATACCGTGAATGAACAATACCATGTTTTCTTTAGGATTAAATGTTGCTGCGCCTACTCCCGGTCCGTATTTGGTCTGGTTGGCAGTATGGTATAGCGGTGTTATTTCTCCGTTGCTTACTTTCACTATTGCTATGGTCCCTGTAACGCCTATTCCTCCGTCATCATTCCTGGTATCATATACTATCCATGAGTCGTCTGGGGAAAAAACCTGTGTGGAATTCAGAAAATGTCCCTGTTTGTCTGTGGTAAGCTGTGTTTCCGCAAACTGCATATCATTATTTGATTTTGGAAGATGACAGGAGATAAGGCCGGTGATGCAGCACAGCAAAAACAAACAATATCTATTCATATAGCCTTTTTTGAACAGTAAGTATAACTTATTCCATGTAAAGTGTGCAATGCTGCGTTGATCGTGAAAAATGAGACGATAAAGGTGTTATGTCAAACGTGAAACGGCAGACGATAAATGTGAGATACTCACTTTTATCGTCTCACTTCTCACAAAGAAATATAACAAATTCAGGAGAAGCTTATAGTGATTTGATACTCATTCCATCAGCGTGGCTTTATCCAGTCTTCAGGATTAAGATATTTAGGGTTTTCTCCGACAACAACGTTTACAACGAAAAGTATTTTGCCTACACCGTCTTCGTCTTCCGACTCTGCTGCTTTACCGATAATTTGCCCCAGTTTCACTTCATCTCCTTTATTTACGGCAGCAGAAGAAAGGTTATAATAGGTGGTCAGGTATTTCCCGTGGCGGATAGTGATGGCTGTGGCGCCGGCCAGGTTGTGAACTGCTGAAACAGATCCCTCATATACTGCTTTTACAGGCATACCAATTTCTGTTTGGATGTAGATGCCTATGTTGTCTTCATATAAGGTAGTGCCTTCGATCTTATGTCTTCCGAATTGCCCGGTAATTTCTCCTTTGCCTACCGGCCACGGCAGCTTCCTGCGGTTGTTTTCAAAACCCATGGAAACAGCTGTCACCTCAGGTGTGTTTTCCAGTTTGTTGCTTGCCCTGGCGGTAGTGGAGGCAGCAGACCCTGCTGTAACGATTTTGCCTGTGCCGGCGGCAGCGGCGGCTTTGGCAGCAGCTTCTCTTTTGGCTTTTTCTGCTTTTTCCGCTGCAATGATTTCCCTTTTGATTATAGCTGCAATGGAATTTTTAATGCTGTTTTCAGATTTTCTTTTGGCAATAAGCTGTTTCTCCAGCTCATTTTCCTTCTGCTTCAGGTTGGAAAGTACTGCATCTTTTTGTTTTCTTTCCGTCTCCAGTTTTTTCATCTGCTCACTTTGCTCTTCCAGTGTTTTTGCCTTGAGCTCTTTGTTTTGTGCAAGCGTCTGGTTTTTTTGCTCCAGCAACTGGTGGGTCCTTAGAATATTATCTACCTGCTTTGCGCGATAGTCCCTGTATGATTTGAGGTAGGTTATCCTTTTAATGGCATCGTTAAAGCTTACGGCCGAGAAAATAAAATTGAGCATATCGTAGCTGCTCCGGTTCTTATAAGCGTATTCAATGGTTTTGGCATACTGCGCCTTCAGTGTGTCCAGCTCTTTGGTGAGCCGGTAGATCTCCCGGTTATTGGTAAAAATATCGTTATCTATCAGTTTAACCTGGCGGTTGATGGTTTCAATAATGGCATCGCGTTTTCTTATGAGGTTTTTAATGCGCGCCAGTTGATCCAGGCTTTCTTTCTTGCTTTTCTTTACGCTGTTCTGCGACTGCCTGAGCTCTTCTATTTCCTGCTGTATCTGCTTTCTCTGCGTTTCCAGCTCATCCCGGCTTTGTGCAAACCCGGAGGTTACCTGCAATGTCATGAATGCGGCAAATGCCAGAAAAAACAAGTTACGCATGCCTTAAAATTTAGTATGAGTAAAGGGTTATATTCGCAAATAACGAAGGTATCTTCAAAGGATTGCCCTGTTTTTTGTTAAAATTATTTCACCTTGTAATTCTTTGGTACATTGAAGGGAAAGTTCAGCGGTTTATCAAATTCCGGTTGTTTAAGCTCAAGGTTTATTTCAAGCCTTGTCTTTTCGGATACGGATATCTTCCTCTCAAGAGCTACCTGCCTGTTGCTCACGGGGGCATAATCTTCGTAAGTAAAATCAGCGGTGCGGTTCCTGCTTACATCCACATCATCCAGCTTGCTGTGCAGCATTGCAAAATCATTTCTTCTCAACGTGAGCAATTGCTTAAAAAACTCATCGGAAGTGGACAGTGAAACGGAATTTTCAGTTTCCCGGTAGGTCAATACATTAGTAGTATCAAAAAATACGGGGTTGCCTACAATGATATCCTGCACGGTATAGAAGTCTACAGGAAGCTTTATCAGTTCCCTGATATAATTAACAGACCGGTATTGCACTGTTTTGTCCAGCTTATCAATAATTTTTACACTGTCGGGTGTGATATATACTTTGAACGCTTCAATGCCCAGGGCTGCTATCACCGATATCCATATTACACTGTCTTTTCGTATGCGCACAAAAGCATTGAAGTCATAATTTCTTTGTTTGCTATCCTGGTAATTTACTTTGATCTTCGACGAAAAAGTATTGAAATCAATATGATTGCCCTGTATTTTTTCCAGGGCGGCGGCAACCAGCTTCACAGAATCGTTTTCGGCAGGGTTCACCACTACTGTTATGGTAGTATCGTTTTTTGACATGGCCGACTGCAGCTTCCTGGAGCTGCGGCAGCTAAATATCGAAGCAGAAAAAAGCAGAATTAGAATAGCAATATTAAAACGCATTGAGATCTTTTGTGGGTTTATTTTTTCCCGGTATGTCCAAACCCGCCTTCATTCCTCTCTGTTACGCTGAGCATTTCCACCGGTTCCCATGTTGCCTGCTCTACCTGCTGCACTACCAGTTGGGCGATCCTGTCCCCGGTGTGTATGGTTTGCGGCTCATTCGAAAGATTGATGAGGATAACCTTCACTTCTCCCCTGTAGTCTGCATCAATCGTGCCGGGGGTGTTAAGACAGGTGATACCCTGTTTTACGGCCAGACCGCTTCTTGGTCTTACCTGTACTTCATATCCTTCAGGTATTTCAATAAATATCCCCGTGGGGATCAGCAACCGTTCCAGTGGCTGCAGGGTAACGGGCTCTGCTAAAAATGCGCGGATATCCATGCCGGAGGAGCCCGGCGTTGAATAAGCCGGCAAAGGATTTTCAGACTGGTTGATGATCTTAATAATAACTGCCATGCGGCAAAAATAAGCTATTGCGGCATTCAACCCATTAGCTATTAGCTTTGAGCTATGAGCCTTGAGCAACACAGCCGATAGCCCACAGCCCACAGCCCTCCAAATGTGCCGGGGAGGCTTCTTTATTTAATGATCTTTTTGCAGCAAAGCCGTTGCATACGCTACCAGTCCTTCTTCCCGGCCGGCAAACCCCATCTTTTCAGTGGTAGTGGCTTTGATGGAAATATCGTTGACAGAAACTTCCAGTATGGCTGAAATAGTCTTTCGCATTGCTTCCACATAGGGTTTTATTTTAGGGACTTCCAGGCACAGGGTGGAGTCTACGTTCACTACGCTGTATCCTTTCTCCCTGATAAGAGAAAAAGTCCTTTTGAGCAGGATTTTACTGTCAATGTCCTTAAAATCAGGAGAAGTATCCGGGAAGTGCAGCCCTATATCCCCCAGGCAGAGGGCGCCGAGCAATGCATCGCAGATGGCGTGCAGCAATACATCGGCATCGCTGTGGCCGACCGCCCCTTTATAATGCGGTATCTCCACACCGCCGATCCAGAGCTGCCGCCCCTCTGCCAGCCTGTGAAAATCTATGCCTGAACCTATCCTGTAAGCCATTTTTTTCGGCGAAAGTAAAAAGAAAAGACCCAACAGTCGTAAGAACTGCCGGGTCTTTTCAGGATATTAATTATTTATTGCATTGCAGATAATGATGACACGGTAATATCTGCCTGCTGATCTTAGTACGACATATTGGAGCTTCCGCTTTCCCCGTTTCCTCCGCCAAGGTTAAACAGGAGGCTGAATCGTATAGTATTAGACAGCGGATTCCTGTTCACTCCATTGCCCGAAGGGAGCAGGTAAGAAAAATTTAGCCCGAAAATATTGTAATTAATGCCTACGCCCATGGTAAAATAGCTTCTTTTACCCATACTTCTCGTATCGGAATAATATCCGGCACGAAGCGCAAACTGATCATTGTACATATATTCTGCTCCTGCAGCATAAGACATTGCTTTATTGCTGAAGGATTTAAACCAGCCTGATACTACTCCGTCGCTATTGTATTTATCAATATCTTCCTGGGTGACATTATCCCCGCTTGGTGGTGCAGGAACAAGTAATTTATTGATCTCGCCGTTAAGGCTGATCTTATGCACTTCATTGGTAACCCAGGTATGCCCTACACCCAGCCCCAAATTTGATGGTATGTAGTTTTTTTGAGTGGCATCCGAAGTATAGCCGATCTTGGATCCCAGGTTAGAGAATGCAGCGCCTGCATGCCAACCCTGTCCATCGTCATTAGTTCCATTGTAATAAATGCCTACATCACCTGAAACGGCATTGCCGGCTTTATATGCAGTACTGGTAGAAGGGGCATTTGAAGCAAGATTTGAATATATGTATCTGAGCGCTACGCCGAGAGATAGCTTTTCTGATAATTTGCGGGAATATCCCAGGTCCAATCCAAATTCTCTGGGATGCCCGGTATTCAAATCGTATCCCAAAGCATCTGTAAACTGGATATTACCCAGGCTGAAATAGCGAAGGGATCCGGAAATGGTTTGTTGCTCATCCAGCTTATAAAACCCTGCTAATGAAGCGAGGTATACGTCGTTTAAGCCGAGGTCTTTTAACCATGGGGTATAAGTGACACCTATCCCGCCGTTTGTTTTGGCAAAAGGATATTTAGCTACATTGTAAAACTGGGAATTGATATCTGCAGAAGTGGAGATACCCATATCTCCCATGCCTCCGGCCCGGGCATCAGGTGAGATCCTCAAAAATGGGACTGCCGTAGTAACGATATTTATTTTATCGGCATCCTGGGCAAGGGCATTCACTGATATTCCCACAAGCAGCAGACCGGCGAGACATATTCTCTTGAATGAGTGTGTCATCAGAAATTGTATTTTGTTGAAAATGAATAATGAAGTAGTATTCTTTTCAATATTCAAACTGGTTTACGTGGTCAATAAATATCGGCTGCAAAGTAAGTACGTGTTTTTGATTTTGAGGCGTTTTTAAAGATAATGGTAGTTAAAATACTTAAAATCTCCGCACATTCATCAATTATAGTACCATTTTTGCTTACCGTAAATACAAAAACGGGTGAAAAAAATAATTATTGTTTATTGCATGATTTTCACCACTTTGGCTTAGCCTCCAAGTTTAGCATTTAATAAACATAAAAAACACTGCCTTAATGAAAACATCTTTATAAAACAGCTAAATTGCAACGCCTGTTCTGTATTGCAGCTACAGGAATAAATATATAAATACAAGAGAAGTAGTACAATAATCAGCATATATACCCGTTATCATTTTTAGTTTAAATCCAGCAAAATGCAAAGAATTCTGAATTTGAAAAATCTTGTGTTCTTATCTGCAACAGTACTGCTGTTCAGCTCCTGTAAAAACGGGCTATTCGGTAAGAAAAAACATGAAAAATCCGACGTTACCGGTTGGAACTACAATGACAAAAACATGGGTGGTTTCAACGTGTCGAAAGAAAGAGAGCAGGGGCTAGGTCCTGGTCTCGTTTTTGTTCAGGGCGGTACCTTTACTATGGGCGCTACCCAGGAAGATGTTATGGGCGACTGGAATAATATTCCCCGCCGCGTAACCGTATCCTCTTTCTATATTGACAAAACTGAAGTGGCCAATCTTCACTATCGTGAATACCTGCACTGGCTGGAAGCCGTGTTTGATGATCCTCAATACGCCGCTGTGATAGATGCTGCCAAGCCCGACACCCTTGTATGGAGGGAAGAGCTGGCATACAATGAACCATTAGTGGAATATTATTTCCGCCATCCTTCCTATAATTATTATCCTGTAGTGGGCGTAAACTGGAAGCAGGCTAATGATTTCTGCCTGTGGAGAAGCGACAGGGTAAATGAAAGAATACTTGTAGAAAAAGGCTATATAAACAAGAACCAGCTGAAAACCCTCCAGGGGCAAGGCGAGGAAAACTTTAATACACAGGCCTATCTGAAAGACCTGTATCAGCCCCAGCCCGGCAAGCCGAAGAAGAATCCTTTGATGGATGCGAACGGCAGACCGAGGACTAAAGTAAACTTTGAAGACGGCTATATGCTGCCCAACTATCGCCTTCCGACTGAAGCTGAATGGGAATATGCAGCTTATGGCTATATCAGCCAAAACCCGAGACCAAAGAAGAAATCAAACGGCACGGGAGAAGAGGTTATAAAAGAAAAGCAGGTATATGCCTGGAGCCAGAATGTGAACGGTTTGAGAGACAGCCGTCATGGGAGCTGGCAAGGTAAATTCCTTGCAAACTTTAAACGCGGCAGCGGTGATATGATGGGGGTAGCAGGCGGATTGAATGATAATGCTTCCATACCCGGGCCGGTAGATGCTTTTTATCCCAATGGATTCGGGTTATATAATATGTCGGGGAATGTAAACGAATGGGTAGCCGATGTATACCGTCCCCTTTCCAGCCTTGATAATGATGATTTCAACCCTTATCGCGGTAACAAGTTCATGAAGTATAAAAAGAATGACAATAATGAGTATGAAAGGGATAGCCTGGGTCGTGTAGTGCAGGTGCCTGTTACAGATGAAGAAAGCAAGAATCGTCGTAACTACCAGAGAGGGAATGTGATCAACTATATGGATGGAGACTCTGCATCCCAGGTAACTTATGGTTACGGTATTACCACGCTGATCAGCGATCATTCAAGAGTGATCAAGGGCGGAAGCTGGAATGACCGTGCTTACTGGTTAAGCCCCGGCACACGCCGATTTCTCGACGAGTCGCAGGGAAGCAGCACCGTAGGTTTCCGTTGTGCAATGGACCGTGTGGGAAGCCAGGAAGGAAATGGGTTTAAACCCGGAAATAACTGGAGCAAGCGCCGCCAGAACTCCCGCAAGTCATAAGCATTTAACAAGTCTGGATAATATTTAATGAGGCTGTCTCTTTGGGGCAGCCTCAGTTTTTTTGTGGGGGTATTGGTAGCTTCGCGGGACTGTAAGACTCGCTGGACATTTTTAAATTTCAAACATCCCCTGTGCCTAAGGTTCCATGACATGGGAGATCGTTGCTTATCCCAATCATTGGTTCCTACTTTTGTCATTCTTTCTCTCAAGTCACTTTCTTTTACAAAAAAATAACGGAACTTAGAAGAGCATACTTCGGCTGCGGCATATTTCAATTTTTCGCAGGCGGGTTGGACATCTGCCTGTAGAACCCGCTCCCGGCCGGTGAGACACCGACCAGAAAGTTGGCATGGGACGAAAAAATGAAATGCGCCCCCGGTTGCCGCGGAAATAAAAATCGCTGTATAAATGATAGTAAAAACTTTGTCCTTCGGGGGAATTGATATCTCTTATCGCGTGACAGGAAGAGGACCGGATGTGGTGTTGCTGCATGGCTTTGGAGAGGATGGCAGCATATGGAAATTCCAGGAAGCGTTTCTTGCACCATATTTCCGCCTGTTCATTCCTGACCTGCCCGGAAGCGGCAGATCTCCTTTTTTGCCTATGAATAGTACTCCCCCGGCAGGTATTATCAGCAGCTATGCCGATATTATAAAAAAGATCATTGAAAAAGAAGCTGTTCAGCATTGTGCCCTTATAGGGCATAGCATGGGAGGGTATATAGCGCTTGCTTTTGCCGCAAAATATGAAGATATGCTGGCAGGGCTTGGGCTAGTACACTCAACAGCCTATGCCGACACTGCAGAAAAAAGGGAAGCCCGCTCAAAAGGCATCGCTTTTGTGCAAAAGCATGGCGCACAGGAGTTTTTGAAACAATCTATCCCCAATTTGTTTGGTGATGCTTTTAAAGCAGGTCAGCCGGAAGCCGTGCAGGAACTGATTGATAAGGCTGCCAACTTTAGTGTTGCTGCCCTCGTACAATATTACGGCGCAATGATGGAGAGGCCGGACAGCACTGTTGTACTGAAAAATATTAAAAAACCGGTGCTTTTTATTATAGGAGAGGAAGATAAAAGTGTATCTTTACAAGACAGCCTCAACCAATGTTATCTTCCAGTTTTATCTCTTATTAATATCCTTCCTCGCGTAGCTCACATGGGAATGTGGGAAATGAAAGACCGCACCAATGCGACCATAATAGAATTTCTTAACTATTGTTTTGATGACTGACGTAAGAAAATACTGTTTGGCGGCGATCTTTTGTCTGTGCATATCTACAGCAGCAATGGCGCGGCACATTACGGGTGGCGAATTGTCTTACAGGTTCCTGCCGGGATCTTCCACAGGGACATCATATAAGTATGAGATCACTTTAAAATTATACAGGGATTGCTTTTCTACAGGTGCGCAGCTTGATGCATCGGCTTTTATTACTATTTACAGTAAAAATGCTTCCGGACAACTGATCATTTATGAGAACCACGAAGTGGGCATGACGCGCAAAGATGAGCTCAGCCTGGGCTATCCCGGAAAATGCATTGATAATCCCCCGCCTGTATGCTATCAGGTGGGAGTGTATATATTCACTACAACGCTGCCTTCCAATCCCAACGGGTATACCATTTCCTACCAGCGTTGCTGCAGGATTGAAAATATGTCGAATGTAAGCGAATCAGGCCGGGTGGGTGCTACTTATACGGCAGATATACCCGGTACTAATATATTCGCAGACGCGCCTAAAAATTCCAGCCCGGCATTTGCAACCAAAGACACTGTTATCGTTTGTGAAGACAACTATTTTACTTACGATTTCAGCGCAAGCGACAGCGACGGTGATTCTCTTTCTTACAATTTTTGCTCTGCATATATGGGTGGTGGTTCCAATAATCCGCAACCTAACCCCGCTGCCCCGCCGCCATATTCGCCCGTTCCGTATGCATTTGGATTTGGAGCTTCTTCGCCGATGGGGGCTAATGTGATCTTGGATACAAAAACAGGTATAGTCAGCGGGGTAGCTCCTGCTGCCGGCATTTATGTGCTTACGGTATGCGTGAGTGAATACAGAAGGGGGGTGTTAATAAATATTCACCGGAAAGATATCCAGATAAAAGTGGCATCCTGCTCAATAGCTGCTGCCGCGCTCGATCCGGTATATATGAGTTGTGATGGCTTTACGCTTACGTTTCAAAACAAAAGCAACAGCTCATTGATCAGGACCTATTTCTGGGATTTTGGCGTGGAAGGAAGCTCGGAAGACACTTCTACTCTGGCAAGACCTGCTTTTACCTTTCCTGATACCGGCACTTACAGGATCATGCTGATCACCAACCGGAGCCAGGATTGTGCAGATACGGCCTTTTCGCTTGTGAAAGTTTACCCCGGCTTTTATCCAGGGTTTACCGTAAGCGAAGGATGTGTAAATGTAGGCATGCATTTTACAGATACCACCCACGCCCGGTACGGGGTGATAGATTCCTGGAAATGGGATTTTGGAGTTCCTTCTCTTTCAGACGATATTTCAGGTATACCACGCCCCACTTACACTTATAAGGATTCCGGCACATATCATGTAATGCTCACGGTGGCCAGCAGTAAGGGCTGTGAAAAAACGGTGTCTACTGATCTTGTAGTAAGAGCGCGGCCATTGCTGAGCCTGCCCAAAGATACCCTGATGTGCGATATAGACACCATATCCATAGCGGCAACAGGATCGCCGGGTACCTATACCTGGCTGCCCGACTATAATATCAGCCAGCTTACAGGTAATACGGTGAAAGTGAGCCCTGATAAGACCACTACATATACCGTTAACCTTACCACTGTCCCCGGCTGCACTTCCGTTGAATCTATACGGGTGAATGTAGTGAGCTTCGTAACCCTTGATGCAGGAAAAGACACTACAATCTGCCTTACGGATACGATACAAATGTACCCTGCAGGTAATGGTCTGAAATATATATGGAGCCCTGAGGAAACCCTGGATGATCCAAATGTAAAATATCCTTTGGCCACGCCTGCAGATGCCAGCACCTTATATACTGTAACGGCATATATAGGTAAATGCCAGGCAACCGACAGGGTTCGGGTAACCGCAGTGCCGTACCCGCAGATCGTCTCTATTGGCGATACAGCTATCTGTTATGGCGACAGGATACAATTATATGCGAAGGGAGGGGCCTATTATCAATGGTCGCCGCTAATAGCTATTGACAATTATAAGATTGCAAACCCAAGCGTGAACCCTCCTGTAACTACCACTTATACCCTGAGCGTCACTGATACTCTGGGCTGCCCGAAACCGTCTTATAAAGACATACTGGTGAGGGTGATACCGCCGGTGCCCGCTTTTGCCGGTAACGATACCATGGTGGTAATAGGGCAGCCACTGCAGCTTAATGCCACGGGTGCTGAATTTTACAAATGGTACCCTCCATCTTACCTGAGCAATACAGATATCGCCAACCCGGTAGCAACCTTTGGGTCCGAAGTGGGGGAAGAACTGACTTATTCCGTCAAAGTATTTACTCCTGAGGGTTGCTTTGCTTACGACACCATGAAAGTTAGAGTGTTCAGAACACTGCCTGACATTTTTATGGCCGATGCTTTTACACCCAATAATGATGGTTTGAATGATGTATTCAGGGCCATACCTGTGGGTATTAAACAATTTGATTACCTCAGGATATTTAACCGTTGGGGGCAGGTGGTATTTTCCACCACCAACCCTGAAGAAGGATGGGATGGTACCGTTAAAGGCCATGAACAGGCAGCCGATACTTTCATCTGGATGGTAAGCGGTATAGATTACCTGGGTAAAAAAATTGTAAAAAATGGCACTCTGCTGCTTATGCGGTAGCAAAGGGAAGGTGCGGGTTTCAGGTAGCACCTCAAACCTGTAAAGCCTGTGCAACCTGTAACTTGTAAGTCGCAACAACCTCATTCTCCAGTCTCCCTGCGCAGTGTATCAAAACCGGACAGTTTGTGTATCGGTAGCGTACGAAAAAGACAACGTACTTCTTTGTAATTATTTGATAATCAATAGTTATTTATTCTGGCACATCATTCATATATAAAATACAGTTTCCCGTGTGTTGATTTTTACCTCCCGGTTTTTGCGATCGGGAGGTTTTCAAAAAAGCGTACCATTGGAATAAAACAAGAAAAGCTTGAAAATGGACAGGGTAATAGTAAAGAAAAAATGGACTGCGAAACGGATCTTAACCATTGCCGGCATAGCTGCAATTGTGATGCTGATAGCTGCGAGCTATTATTTTACTTCGGGTAAGCCGAAGCTGAACGTGGATGCTGAACGGATAAGTATAGGCGAAATAAAAAATAGCGTATTCCAGGAAAACATCTCTGTAAACGGAGTTGTGCTTCCGCTTACCAGTATTTATCTTGACGCCCAGGAAGGTGGTCGTGTGGAGGAGAAATATGTAGAAGATGGCACCATTATGAAAAAAGGAGAGCCGATCCTGCGGCTATCCAATACCGATCTTTTGCTGACGCTTATGGGAACTCAGAATACGGTGTATAATACCCTTACCCAGATGCAGATCAACAGTAATAATGCACAGCAGAATACAGTGTCGAAGCTAAACCAGATGGCTGATGTGGAAAGCCAGTTGAAAGAAGCAGAGCGGTTATATAACCTGAATAAGGAATTATACGACCAGAAAGTGATTGGCTCGCAGGAGTTTAAGCAATCAGAGATCAACTATAAATATCTTTTGGATAAGAAGAAGCTTACCCGGCAGATACTGGAGCAGGATTCCATTTCAAGGCTTCAGCAGGCAAAGCAGGACAAGCAATCTTATGCAGGTTCGCAGCAGGCTTTGAACATCATGCAGAAAAAGGTGGGTGATCTCATTGTACGCGCCCCGGTAGACGGGCAGCTCACTTCTCTTGATGCTGAAATAGGAGAAAATAAAAATAAAGGGCAAAGGCTTGGGCAAATAGATGTGCTGAATGGCTTCAAGGTAAGAGTGGATGTGGATGAGCATTATCTTTCCAGGATCTATCCCGGGCAAAGAGGCGGATTTACCTTTGCGGATTCGGCGTACGTGCTTGAGATCAAAAAGGTATTTACGCAGGTTACCAACGGCCGCTTCCAGGTGGATATGGAGTTTGTTGGCAAAACGCCTAAAGGCATCAGGAGAGGACAAACGCTGCAGATATTGCTTGCATTGAGCGACGAAAGAAAAGCATTACTGCTGCCACGTGGCGGATTCTATCAAACCACCGGCGGCAACTGGATATTCAAAGTTTCGGAAGATGGCAAGAGGGCATATCGTGTAGACATAAAGCTCGGCAATCAAAACCAGGATTATTACGAAGTGCTGGAAGGGCTGAACCCGGGCGATAAAGTGGTGACCAGCAGCTATGAAAATTATGGGAATATGCAGGAGTTGATTTTGAAGTAGCGGTGGGCTGTGAGCTATGAGCGGTGGACTTTGAGAGCCCATAGCCCTTAGCTTCACTCATTAAGTTTTTTGATAAGAGTGTAAATCATTTTTCTTAACTGAATAGTTTCAGTTTCGAGTTCTTTAAATAATGTTTCAGGGATAAAACCTAAATCGTGTGAGAGAAAAAGCTGATATTCTAATTCTGAAGCTGAACCGACAGAAATGGTCAGAAAGCGTTTGAAATCAGGGTTACTGTTTCGTCCGCAGCCTTCGGCGATATTGGAAGGGATAGAATAAGCGGCTCTGTGCATCTGGGAAATGAGTCCAAATGTTTCTTCTTTGGGAAATAATTTTGTGAGATTGTAGATTTTTAATGTGAGTTGATGTGATTTGATCCAGATAGTAAGCTTGTGAAAATCTCTCATTTTGGTGTTTTTGATAAGTATTTAAAGATACCAGGATTTTGCAAATTATTCAACCACCGTGACCTGATAGCTCAATGCTGATAGCTCACAGCCCACAGCCCACAGCTCACAGCCCCCTGTAACATTTTTAAAACTATTTCGTATCAAATAAAATACATCGTCAATGATAAAGATCACCGACCTTGAAAAGATCTACCGCACGGAAGAAGTGGAGACCGTTGCGCTCAACAAACTGTCTTTCGAAGTGAAAGATGGCGAATTTGTAGCCGTGATGGGACCCTCCGGTTGCGGTAAGTCTACGTTATTGAATATACTTGGTTTGCTGGATGATCCTGACGCAGGAAGCTTTTTATTTAATGGTATAGAAGTAGCGCATTTCAATGAACGTAAACGCGCTGATCTCCGCAAGCATAATATAGGATTTGTATTTCAAAGCTTTAACCTCATCGATGAGCTGACCGTATTTGAAAATGTGGAATTGCCTTTAATATATACAGGCGTAAAATCTGCAGAGCGTAAGAAAAGGGTGGAGGAAGTGCTGGACAAGGTACAGATCATGCACCGCAGAAATCACTATCCCCAGCAGTTGTCAGGGGGGCAGCAGCAACGTGTGGCGGTGGCCAGGGCTGTGGTCAATAATCCCAGGCTGATACTTGCAGATGAGCCGACAGGTAATCTTGACTCCTCCAATGGCAATGAAGTAATGCAGATGCTTACCGATCTGAATGAGCAGGGTACTACTATTATAATGGTTACGCACTCAGAGCATGATTCAAGGTATAGCCATCGTATCATACGCATGCTGGACGGGCAGACAGTGACGGAGAATATATTGGTTTAATTTGAAAATTGGGGAATTTGAAAATTTGAAAATGAGAAGAGACAATGTGATCGTGTGGAAATGTGCAAATATTGAAGCACTATGCCTGGATTTATTCAATAGATGATGTGGTAGATATGAAGTCTGGATTTGTTCTGTAGTACCGCTCCCTTTTCCTTTGGAAAGGGAGAAAGAAGGATAGGCTTAAGTTTTTTAACCGATAATATATGACACAACAATATCATACCTGCCGGCGCTTTGCCATGCTTATTGTTTTGCTTGTTTTGGTAATTGTTATTGCTCAGGGCTTATCTGCCGGCGCGGCTTATATTTTGCATCGTGAAGCTTCAACCGCGGAGTGCAGCCGCAAGATCGGTGCCAATACTATCATTTCACTGGCTTCGGAAGCGGAGGACTTCGCATGGAGACCTTTACTGCATTTTTTTAAATAACGTTTTTGGCAGGACTTTCTACCAGCAGGCTGCCCGGCGAATGATATGAATGTGAAAATGTGTGAATGTAAAAATGTGTTTCCTCCCGGAGAGGAATGAAAATGCACGATCCGTAGCACCTGAGTAATCTCAAATTTTAAATCTCAAATGATTAAAACTTATTTCAAAACTGCCTGGAGAAATATTATACACCAAAAGGTGTTCTCTGTAATCAATATTCTTGGGCTCACTATCGGGCTATGTACCTGTATGCTCATTGCTACAGTAGTTATAGACGATTTGTCGTACGACAGGCAATGGACAAAGGCTGACCAGGTCTTTCGCATTGTATCGGTTAATAAAATGGGAGAAGGCTTAACGGAACGCTCTGCGTCTTCGTTTGAAGGGCTACAGGTTGCGCTTAAAAATAATTTCCCGGAAGTAGAAGCTGTCTCTGGTATTTCTATTTCCTACCCGACATTAAAGCTAAATAAGGAGAATGCCAACGGTGTAGAAACGGCTGCACTGACAGCTGATACCAGTTTCTGGCAAATGCTGGACATAGAAGTACTGTCAGGTAACCCCCGTACATATATTGATGGCGATTATTCCAATATTATTATCACCGAAAATTTTAGAAAAAAGTTTTTTCCTGCAGAAAATCCTGTTGGCAGGATGATCTATAATTTACGTACGTATTCTGATAAAGCGTCGCCCTGCCTTATTACCGGTATAATTAAAGACCTGCCCCCTAACAGTATATTCCGCTCGGATGTTATTATTTTAACAAAACCGCGCAATGAAGTGCTTAATAAAAAGGAGTATGGAACTTTTTCGCAAAATTTTGTTTTACTTAAACCGCACACCGATGTAAAAGAGTTTACTGAAAAAGTGAATCAATGGTATAGCAATTTTGTTACGGTGGATCATCCTTATCAGCACGAATTTCAGCCTTTAAAAGAAGTATATCTCCATTCAGATTTTGCCGCCGACCAGAATGTTAAGGGAAATTACAGGAATGTATATATTCTTTCAGGCGTTGCATTATTGCTGTTGTGCATTGCCTGTATCAACTTTATTAACCTGGGTACGGCAAGGGCGTTGCAGCGTTTAAAGGAGACAGGCGTGAGAAAAATTTTAGGAGCGGCAAGGAGCCAGCTTGTTTACCAGTTTCTCTCAGAATCTTTTTTATGTTTTTTACTGGCGTCTGTTGCCGCGTTTGCTGTATATCAGCTGACATTACCAGTGTTAAAAAATTTTCTTGGACATAAGCTCAGTCAAACTTTTACTTCCGTAGTGTATCTTTTTACGACAGGATATATTGTTATTTTGCTGATCAGCGTTTTGACCGGTATTTATCCTGCATTGATTTTATCCTCTTTCAAACCGGCTGCAACATTAAAAGGAGCATTGAGCACTAAGGGAAGCAGCAGCCGGAATATCGTAAGGAAAGCTTTGGTTGTTTTACAGTTTGCTGTTTCTATTGTTGTGTTGATTGTATTAATTGTTGTGCAGCAACAAAATTCTTTTTTAAAAAGCTCAGACATTGGCTACGATTCAAAGGGCTTATTAAGCATTGGCCGTGTATCCTGGGATGGTAAAGGAGAATCTTTCAAAAATGAATTGTTGAATCAGCCGGGAGTTAAGTGTGCAAGCATAACATCGTGGTTGCCTACAAAGGGCGCCGGAAATATGAGCTCAGAAATACATGATCCTAACAGACCCGGAAATAAATTGAAGGTCTGGTATATAGCCGGAGATATGGACCTGGCCAAAGTAATGGGTTTGCGCTTATCCAATGGTCGCTTTTTCGATAAGAGCTATGGCTTCGATGCATTTGATCAGGATTCATTAATGCGTATTAGTGATTCGGCTACGTATGTAAATATTGCAAACAGGCAGTCTTCTATTCTTACAGCATACACGGCAAAATTGCTCCAGGTTAAGCAATTGCATGTTCCCATACGTGAAGCGCATACTACGCCGGTAGGAATTGTAAAAGACTTTAACAATGAGTCTTTGAAAGAACAATTAAAGCCCACTATTATCACAGGAATTTCATCACCTAAATATGGAGGTATGCTGATCAGGGTGGCGCCGGGGCATGAAAAGCAGGTGACCAATACTATTGCAAAACTCTGGCGCACATTTTATCCCGATAAACTGCTTAACCTGAATTGGGTAGAGGATATGCTTTCTGCGCAATATGAAGAAGAAGCGAGGTTCCAGAAATTGTTTACATTTTTTAGTGCTATCAGTATGTTCCTTGCAGCGTTGGGTGTTTTAGGATTGATTATTCAGTCTGCTTCCATACGGAAAAAAGAGATCGGGGTGCGTAAGGTGCTGGGTGCTTCGGTGGCATCTATTATTCAATTATTTTCCATAGATTTTTTAAAGCTGGTGCTGATAGCACTGCTCATAGCTTCACCGCTTGCATGGTGGCTGATGAATAAATGGTTGCTGGACTATGCTTATCGTATTACGATCAGTTGGCGGGTGTTTGCATTAGCGGGTTGCACAGCTGCTATAATTGCATTACTGACCATTAGCTTACAAGCTATAAAGGCAGCAATGGCCAACCCGGTGAAGTCGCTCCGAACGGAGTGACGGAATCCCGATGCGTATCGGGATAAAGAGCCCGAAGATTGGATATATTTTGTAGTACCGCTCCCTCGCCTTTGTAAGGAGAGGAAGAAGGAGGGTGAGGTAATCTCAAATTTTAAATCTCAGATTTCAAAATGCTAAGAAATTTTTTCAAAATCGCCTGGCGCAATATGCGGAAGCAAAAGCTTTTTACGCTTATTAATATCGGAGGATTCGCTATTGGTATCGCGGCCTGCCTGCTCATTGCCTTATATGTGAGCAATGAAATGAGTTACGACAAGGATAACCCCAATAAAGACCGTATCTACAGGATCATAGGGGAAGCGAAAGTGAACGGGGAAACCCATAACGGCATTTCTTTTCCCGCGCCTATGGCGAAAGCGCTGATGAACGATTTTCCGGAAATAGAAGCCGCAGGTCGCATCATGAGCAATGAATTATTCGGAGGAGCCAACAACCAGGTGAGAAGAGTGGACCAGCAGGCGAATTCCTATGAAACGGGATTTTGCTTTGCCGATACCATCCTGCTGGACATGCTGAATGTACACATGATCTATGGCGACCGAAGCCGGGCGCTTTCTGAACCGGCATCGGTAGTGCTCTGCAAAAGCATGGCGGATAAGTATTTCCCCGGCCGGAACCCGGTGGGCCAAACGATGACCTTTAACGACCACATACCGGTCAGGGTGGGTGGCGTAATGCAGGACTTCCCTTCCAATTCGCACCTGCAATACAGGGGCTTTATTTCATTGGCGGGGCTGAGCTTTGGCAACGGCGAGCAGGAAAACTGGAACCAGAGCAATTATGTGATTTACCTGCAGCTTAAGCCCAATGTGGATGTGGAAGCATTCAATAAGAAAATGACTTCGGATGTTATAGAAAAGTATATGATCCCTGCAGCCGCAGGAAAGAAGAACGTGGAAGATATCTGGAAAAGCGCACACCTGTATCTGCAGCCATTAACCGATATTCACCTGCATTCATACGGACTTGAAGATACGAGCATCAAATACGGAGACATCCGCTTTGTGTATTTGTTTGCCGCCATCGCCATTTTTATACTGGTATTGGCCTGCATCAATTTTTTAAATCTTTCTACCGCCCGCTCTGCCAACAGGGCCAGGGAAGTCGGGCTGCGGAAAGTGATCGGCTCCGGCCGCGGCAGCCTTATCAGCCAGTTCCTTGCAGAATCCATGCTGTACAGCATTCTTTCCTTCTTTATCGCCATTATCATTGCGGCAGTTGTATTGCCGCTGTTCAATAAAGCGGCGAATACACAGCTTACTATGCCCTGGAATGTGTGGTGGTTCATTCCTTTGCTCTTCTCGGCTTCCTGTGTTGCAGGTTTGCTCGCAGGGCTTTATCCGGCTTTTTACCTGTCGCGTTTCAAGCCCATCAATACATTAAAAGGGAATCTCAGCCTGGGCAGCAGGAATGCAGGATTGCGTAGTGCCCTGGTCGTTTTCCAGTTTACCATCTCCCTGGTATTGATCATTGGTACGATAGTAATCTACCGGCAGATGAATTACATCATGTATTCGGATACGGGCTTCAATAAAGACCGGGTGGTAATGATAAAAGGCGCCGATGCCCTGGGTAAGCAAACGGCTTCTTTCAAAAACGAACTGCTGAAGTTCCCGGCGGTAAAGAATGTTACGGTAAGCGACTACCTGCCTGTAACCGGGAAGAGGAACGGCAATCCGTTTTGGGAGGAAGGTAAGGATGAGAACAGGATACAGGGTCAGCGCTGGGTGATAGACGAAAATTATATTCCTGCGCTCGATATACGGATGATCGAAGGACGAAATTTTTCCGGGACGATGGGAGCAGACAGCTCGGGAGCGATTATCAATAAGGCATTCGCTGACCGGCTCGGCGGAGGAGATATGATCGGAAAAAAAATTACAAACGGCTATGAACACCTGACAGTTATCGGTGTAGTGGGTAATTTTTATTTCGAAAGCATGAAGCAGAAAGTTGATCCCCTGTGCATGGTGCTGGGCAACAGCAACAGCATTGTTTCGGTTAAAGTAAATGCTGCCAATATGAAAGACGTGCTCGCTTCCATCGAAAAAACCTGGAAGGCTTTTGTGCCGCATCAAACCATGCGGTTCGATTTTATGGACCAGGGTTATGCCGCCATGTACGCGGATGTGCAGCGCATGCAGTATATTTTTACCGGCTTTTCCGTGCTCGCTATAATCGTTGCCTGCCTGGGGTTATTCGCCCTGGCGGCTTTCATGGCAGAGCAGCGCAGTAAGGAGCTCAGCATCCGCAAAGTGCTGGGCGCTTCCGGCTCCGGCCTTTTCGGCCTGCTGACAGGAAACTTTTTAAGGCTGATCTTTATTGCACTGTGTATAGCCATGCCCGTTAGCTGGATGCTGATGAACAAATGGCTGCAGGATTATGTGTACCGGATAAAGATCACCTGGGATGTATTCGCCATAGCGGGCATCGCGGTGTTGTGCATATCCCTGCTGACCATTGGCTGGCAGGCGGTCAAAGCGGTGGTGGTGAACCCGGTGAAAGCATTACGGGCAGAGTGACCTCACCCCCGGTCCCTTTTCCACGCGGTGGAGAGGGGTGCCTGTGAGGATAGGGTGATATAAAATATGAAAAAAGGAGAAGAAGGTGAAAACTGGAAGCAGGAAACGCCTGTTAGGGTTTATTATACAGATGATGTGGTAGATATAATAGTTTGGAAGTATTCTGCAGCACCGCTCCTTCTCCTTTGCAAGGAGAGGCAGAAGGAGCCTGCCCGATCTGAAGATCATTCAGGCGGGGGTGAGGTAAACCTGTGGTACCAAAGCAATCTCAAATCTTAAATGTCAAATCTCAAATGCTAAAAAACTATCTCAAAATTGCATGGCGTAACCTGTTACGTAACAAAACATTTTCAATTATTAATATTGCCGGACTTGCAATCGGACTCGCCTGTTTTTTGGTGATAGCCTTATACGTACTGGATGAATTAAGTTATGACCGGTTTAATACAAATGCAGACCGTATTTATCGCATCAATACCGACATACGTTTTGGTGGCAGTGAAATGCATGCGGCAGAAACTTCAGACATGATGGGGCAGGTATTGAAAAAGGATTACCCCCAGGTGGAGCAGTACACCCGCATTTATAACAACGCAGGCTATAAATTAATTAAGAAAGGCAATAGCTTTATTAAAGAACAAAATGTTGCCAATGTTGATTCCACCTTTTTTGATGTGTTTACTTTTTCCGCCATTGAAGGCAATACGCATAGGGCGCTGGATGGGCCTAACACTGTTGTTGTAACCGAATCAGCAGCAAAAAAATACTTCGGTACAACGGATGTTATTGGCAAAACCATTGAAACGCAAACACAGGGATACACTTATAACGGAAACGGTGATGCATATAAAATAACGGCGGTTATAAAAGACATGCCGAAGAACAGCCATTTTAATTATGATTTTCTTTTTTCCATGAAGAATGCCGGCTATGAATGGGGACAATATGCCAGCCATAATTTTCATGCTTATTTATTGCTGGCGAAAGGAACCGATTATAAAGCCTTTGAAAAAAAGTTTGATGACTACACCAATCGCTATGTGTTCCCTTATCTTCAGCAGGTAATTAAGCTAAACAGCATAGATGATTTTAAGAAAAGCGGGAACAAAATAGCATATTCTCTTATTCCGCTTACCAAAATTCATTTGTATTCCGATTATCAATATGAATTATCGTCAGGCGGCAATATCAGGTATGTATATATATTCAGTGCAGTAGCATTACTTATTTTATTGATTGCCTGCATCAACTTTATGAACCTTACTACTGCACGCTCTGCCAACCGCGCAAAAGAAGTAGGCATTCGCAAAGTGCTTGGTACAGGCAAAAAAGAACTTATTCTACAATTTCTCAGCGAATCCATACTAATGGTTTGCCTGTCGCTGTTAATTGCTGTTGTTATTGTATGGCTTGCATTGCCGCTCTTCAATAATATTGCCGGTAAAACCATTTTTATCAGCAATCTTTTTTCACCTGCCATTGTATTATCACTCGTTTTATTGCCGATTGTTGTAGGGTTTATAGCAGGCAGTTATCCTGCATTTTTCTTATCGGCGTTCAAGCCTGTTGAAGTATTAAAAGGGAAATTAAAAATGGGCAGCAAAAGCGGCGGGTTAAGAAATGTGTTGGTAGTGTTTCAGTTTACAACATCCATCTTTTTAATCATCGGCACCATTGTTATTTATAGACAACTGCATTTTATCCAGACAAAAGATATTGGCTTTAATAAAGACCAGGTATTGATTGTTAATAATGCATCCAGCCTGGACAAAAATGCAAAAGTTTTTAAAGATGAAATTTCAAGACTCAGCGGCGTACAGTTGGCAACTATAAGTTCTTACCTGCCGGTAAGCAATTCCAGCCGCAACGATAATGTTTTTTTTGCTGAGCCGACTGCGGACGTAAAAAATGGTTTAGATATGCAAGACTGGGCAATTGATGAAAACTACATACCGGTAATGGGAATGCAGATATTAAAAGGAAGAAATTTTTCAAAAGATTTTCCCGGCGATTCTTCAGCAGTCATTCTTAATGAAGCCGCCGCAAAATCCCTGAACAGAAAAGATTTGCTCAATACAAAGATTTTCAGGCTGGAAGGTGATAACAATAAACCGGTCGCATACAACATTATCGGCGTGGTAAAGAATTTCAATTTTGAATCGCTTCATCAAAATGTCGGCTCATTATGTTTACGGCTTAATAAGTATGGTGGTGATTATATTTCATTTAAGGTAAATGCAGCCAACATCAGCGGTATTGTAAGCATGGCAGAAAACAAATGGAAAACATTGGCACCTTCTATGCCTTTCAGCTATCGTTTTCTCGATGAATCTTTTAATGAAATGTATGATGCAGAACAACGCGCAGGTAAAATTGCATTGATATTTTCTGCGCTTGCCATTGCGATTGCATGCCTCGGTTTGTTTGGATTAGCCACATTTATTGCAGAGCAAAGAGCCAAGGAAATTGGAGTAAGAAAAGTATTAGGTGCAAGTGTAAGCGGCATTGTACAGTTGCTGTCGAAGGCGTTCGTAAAACTTGTTTCTATTGCATTTATTATTGCCGTTCCGATTGGCTGGTATTGTATGCACCAATGGCTGCAGGACTTTGCATACAGGATAGAAATTAGCTGGTGAGTATTTGTGGTAGCAGGATTGGCGGCATTAATGATCGCCTTAGTTACAGTGAGCTTCCAGGCGATGAAGGCAGCGATGGCAAATCCGGTCAAAGCATTGCGAACGGAATGAGTAATTCGGAAACCTCACAATGTAGGTGAATCCGTTTGAGAAAGGAATAATTCAATTTGAAATTTGAAGCGGAAAATCAGGCATCATTATATCAGAAATCAAATTTTATGTTTAAAAATTATTTCAAAATTGCGTGGCGCAACATCATTAAAGACAAACAGTTTTCGTTATTGAATCTTATCGGATTATCTACGGGGCTTGCCTGTGCCTTGCTTATATGGCTTTGGATCAGCGATGAATTAAACATGGATAAGTATAATCCAAACGACGAGCGGCTTTACCAGGTGATGCAAAATATTAAAGAAGATAACGGTATTGAAACTACTGAATATACAGCAGGCTTGCTTGCCAATGCGATTAAAGCAGAAATGCCTGAAGTAGAGCAAGCGACAACGGTTGTCCCGGCATCCTGGTTTTCCGGGAAAGGCATTATTTCTTTTGATGATCAAGGTTTGCAGGCAGGTAGTCAGTTTGTGAGCAAGGATTATTTCAACATTTTTTCCTGTGATTTTCTGGAAGGGAGTAAAAATACAATTTCAACAGATAAGCATTCCGTTGCTATATCTGATGAGCTTGCCATGAGGCTGTTCCACTCAACAAAAAATGTTGTGGGCAAAACAATTAACTGGAACCTGCATGAATTTAGCGGTCCTTATTTGATAACCGGAATATTTAAAAAAAATCCTGTCAATGCTTCTGAAAGATTTGATGTGCTTTTCAACTTTGACCTCTTTGTTGAGAAAAGGCCGGGCATGCTGAAATGGGGCAATAGTGACCCGAAAACCTATCTCTTATTAAAGAAAGGAACAGACATTCCTGCCTTTAATAAAAAAATAAAAAATTTTATAGATACTAAAGAACAGCGTTCCGGCAAAACCTTATTCATCAGAAGATTCTCAGACCAGTATTTATATGCGCAATATAAAGATGGCGTATGGGTTGGCGGCCGCATTGAATATGTCAGGCTGTTTGCCATCATCGCTTCCTTTTTACTGGCAATTGCCTGTATCAATTTTATGAATCTTTCTACAGCAAAAGCAGCGGTCAGGATAAAAGAAACGGGCATTAGAAAATCGATGGGGGCTGGTAGGGGAACGTTAATAATACAATACCTTGGCGAATCTGTTTTAATGAGCTTTTTGTCATTATTTTTTGCCATTGTACTGATAATACTTTTACTACCTGCGTTCAATTCTATTACAGGTAAGGTGCTTATTGTTCATTTCAGTGCAACGCTTATATTTTCTGTTTTATGCATAACATTGTTCACGGGGTTTATTGCCGGCAGTTACCCTGCATTATATATCTCAGGGTTTAAGCCGGCACTGGTCTTAAAAGGTAAATTAAAAACTTTCGAAAGTGAACTATGGGTACGAAAAGGGTTGGTAGTGTTTCAATTCACTTTATCGGTGATTGCCATCGTTGCTGTTATTACCGTTTACAGACAGATGAATTTTATACAAACAAAAAATCTTGGTTACAACCGGGATAATGTTATTGACTTTACTATTCCGTTGGCAAATGATTCAATAAGCTTAAACAGCGCTATATCCTTTGTGAATGAAATAAAGAATATCAGTGGTGTTGTAAGCGCCGGGAGTCATTCTCATAACTTGCTGGGTGATCATGGCGGTATAGGCGGTTTTGAATGGAAGGGGAAAGCCCCTTTAAAAGATATAACGTTCGCGAATCTTGAAATAGGCAATGGTTTTTTACAAACAATGGACATCAAAATAAAAGAAGGGCGCAGCTTTTCTGACAATGCCAGCCAAAATAATGAGATCATCTTTAACGAGTCTGCTATAAAAGCGATGGGAATAAAAGATCCTGTTGGCAAAAAGGTTATGTATTGGGGCATGATGCCTACCATAGTCGGCGTGGCGGAGGATTTCAATTTTGAATCCCTGTATCAAACGGTCAAGCCCTGCTTTTTCCGGATATTCCCCGTTGGCCCCAATATCGCGGTAAGAATAAAAGCAGGCACAGAAAAGCAAACCATTGCACAGATTCAAAAACTATTTACATCCTTCCATAAAGGCTTATCTTTTGATTATACATTTTTGGATGAACAATACCAGGCATTGTATTCTTCAGAAGAACGTGTTGCCATCCTCTCAAAATATTTTGCAGGCTTTGCTATTGTCATTTCCTGTTTGGGCTTGTTTGGTTTAGCTGCATTCACCGCCCAAAAAAGAAAAAAAGAAATTGGTGTAAGAAAGGTAATCGGTGCCTCTGTGGTAAATATTACTACCATGTTGTCAAAAGACTTTTTAAAGCTGGTAATTATTGCCTTACTGGTTGCATTTCCGGTTTCATGGTGGCTGATGAATAGCTGGTTGCAGGGCTTTGCCTATCGCATCCCTGTTAGGCTTTCCGTGTTTTTGATTGCAGGGATTTTAGTTTTACTTATCACAATTATTACCATCAGCTTCCAATCCATTAAAGCAGCCATAGCCAACCCGGTCAAAGCATTGCGAACGGAGTGAGTAGTGCAAAGACTCTGCATGTATATCGGAGTGAAAATTTTGTGAACGGAATGATGTGAATTTGAAAATGAGCTCCCGCCCAGGTGCATATGCGCAACTCCGGGATGAAAATGGGGTAATTGAAATGAATTTCGCTCTCAAATTTGAAATCTTGTTCAGTGGCTTCAAATAACCAGCCGGCATTTCCACGCCTGTCCGTTATCGTGCAATAGCTGTCCTTTTTCGTACACCTCTGATACTATGCATGACGGTAAGTTGTTGATTCCAAGCTACTTAGTATGTTGGTATAACTATTGGTACCAGGCTATGGGCTTTCAGTAATCAGCTATGAGCCATAAGCCGTCAGCGGGCACGTCTTGAAACCCGAAACAATAAACCATTAAAGATGTCATTTAAAACAATCAGCAGGAATCTCTGGAAAAATAAAAGCTACAGTTTTCTCAACATTTTTGGTTTGGCAATTGGTATTGCCTGTGCCGGTTTAATTTTTTTATGGGTGGAAGATGAAGTGAGCTATGATCAGTTCAATACAAAAAAAGATCAATTGTATTTTGTAAGAGAAAATCAGAAGTATGATACCTATACAGCAACATTTTATTCAACACCGGGATTGTTAGCGCCGGCAATGCAGGCAGAAATCCCGGGTATTGCAAACACATGCAGAACATCAGAAGGTGCTATGCCATTTCTTTTTAGCATTGGCGATAGATCAATGTACGCATCAGGCAAATATGCTGAGCCTTCATTGTTCAGCATGTTTACATTGCCGTTTGTGCAGGGTAATGCTGCAACGGCTTTCAGGCAATTGTATTCAATTGTTATAACAGAAAAAACATCAAAGAAGTTTTTTGGCAATGATGAAAATGTGATCGGTAAAACTGTGAGAATTAACAATGATCACGATTATGTTGTTACCGGCGTACTGAAAGATATTCCTGGAAATTCTTCAATGCAATTAGAATGGGTAGCTCCTTTTCAAGTTTTTTACGATGCAAATGATTACCTGCATAAATGGGGAAACAATTCATTGAGCACGTACATTGAATTAAAGCCCGGTGTAAGTGCTGCATCAGTAAATAAATTGCTATACAACTTTATTCAGCAAAAAGAACCTACTTCTATTGCCCGGCCATTTTTGTTTAGCATGAACGACTGGCACTTGCGCGACCAATTTGATAACGGCGTGCAAACCGGTGGTGGCGGCATTACTTATGTGCGTTTATTTTCTGCCATTGCATGGATCATTTTGCTGATAGCCTGTATCAACTTTATGAACATGGCGACAGCAAGAAGCACCAAACGCGCAAAAGAAGTTGGCGTAAAAAAAGTGCTGGGCGCTGCACGAAAAAATCTTGTTGCGCAATTTATTGGAGAAGCATTGCTATTATCATTTATCGCAACAATACTCGCTGTAATTATTATTGCATTGGTTTTACCTGCATTTAATACTTTGGTAGTAAAACATCTTTCTTTAGGTTTAAACAATCCGGTTCACATTATAGCATTACTTGCAATAACATTTATTTGCGGGTTAGTTGCTGCCAGCTATCCTTCACTGTACTTATCCTCTTTCAATCCTGTATTTGTATTAAAAGGGATGCAATTAAAAAACAGCAGCGCAGCCTTTATACGCAAAGGATTAGTGGTGCTGCAATTCACTATTTCCATTGTTCTAATTATAAGCGTTATCATCATTTATCAGCAAATACAACATGTAAAAAGCAGGGATCTCGGCTTTAATAAAAATAACTTACTGCAGATAGATATGACGGGCAATATGGCAAAAAATTATGATGCGATTAAACAGGATCTTTTGCAAACAGGTTCAGTAGAAAGCGCGACGCTTGCAGATCATACAACATTATATGGCGGTAATAATACCGGCGGCTTAACATGGGACGGCAAAGCAACCGCCGCACAAATATTAATATCACAACGATATGTAACACCTGGTTTTTTTAATACATCAGGAATAAAACTTTTGGAAGGAAGAGATTTGCAGGAAACAGACAGCGCCATTAATAATAAAACTATTTATATAGTAATTACGCAAACATTGGAAAGGCTGATGGGTAAGGGCAGTGCAATCGGAAAATCATTGCACTTTGAAGGTGATAACAGTGGCATGCGCGCGGAAGTAGTGGGCGTAGTAAATGATTATGTGTATGGTGATATGTATGGCAAGCCTGACCCTGTAATGTTTTTTTATTCCAGTCCGGAAAACACTACAAAAATGTATGTGCGTTTAAAAAAACAGGCGAATGTAGAAACAGCATTAACGCAAATACAAAATGTATTAAAGAAAGATAACCCTGCATACCCCTTTACTTACCAGTTTGTAGACGATCAGTTTAATAATATGTTTTCTCTGGAAACACTTATCAGCAGCCTTGCAAAAATTTTTGCATCGCTTGCCATTTTTATTTCCTGTTTGGGTTTGTTTGGATTATCTGCCTATACAGCAGAACGCAGAACAAAAGAAATTGGTGTTCGTAAAGTATTGGGTGCAAGTGTTACAGGCATCACTGCATTACTATCAAAAGATTTTATAAAGCTGGTTGCTGTTGCATGGCTCATTGCATTTCCGATTGCATGGTGGATAATGCATAGCTGGTTGCAGCATTATCAATACAGGATTGAGATAAGTTGGTGGATATTTTTAGTAGCTGGTATTTCAGCCATACTGATTGCCTTAATTACTATCAGCTTTCAATCTGTAAAAGCGGCGATGGCGAATCCGGTAAGGAGTTTGAGGGCAGAATGACCTCACCCCCACCCCTCTCCGCACAGCGGAGAGGAGTGCCTGAGTTCATGACTGGCCGAGAGAAAGGCGAGAGGGGCAACCTGGCATTCAAGTGTGAAAGAACCTGAAGATTGGATATATTCTGTAGTACCGCTCCCTCGCTTCCGAACGTTCGGGATAAGGAGAGGGAGAAGAAGATGAGAAAATAGGCTTGAAAATGTAAAACCTGCGGCACCAAAGCGATTTCAAATCTTAAATTTCAATTTTTAAATGTTTAAAAACTATTTCAAAATAGCTGTCCGCCATCTCACGAGGCATAAACTGTTTTCAGTGATCAATATTTTTTGCCTTGCGATTGGTATTACTTTTTCTATGATCATCGGCGTTTATATTGTAAGCCAGAAAAGTGTGAACAGCCATATTAAGAACGTTAGCGATCAGTACATCATTAAGAGCAAATGGAAAGTGAAAGAAATGGGTATGGATATAACCACTCTTGGCCCTTTGGCCAAAGCAATGAAAGAGGAATATCCAACCCTCGTTGAAAATTATTATCGCTTTAATCCTGTTTCAAATGTTGTATCGGTGGGCAATAATCATTTTAAAGAAGATATTGCTATTGGTGATACAACATTGGTAACAATGTATGGCTTTCCTGTTTTGTATGGCGATAAAAACAAAGCGTTTACAAATATAAGTTCGGCGGTTATTACAGAAAACATTGCACAAAAATTCTTTGGAGCAAAAGATGCGATTGGAAAATCGTTCAGTATGTTGACTACAAGGAGTGGAATAACACAGCAATATACAGTTTCTGCCGTACTGAAAGATATTCCGAAAAATTCCGCAACAGGAGTAATAGGGACTGATTACAACATATTTGTACCAACAATCGGAAATAGTTATTACGGCGGCGGCGACCCAGCAGAAGGATGGAATGGCGGCGCTTATGAAGTGGGCAGGCTTCAGTTAAAGCCCGGCGTTACACCGCAGCAAATGGCGCAGCCGTTTAAGCAGATACTTGCCAAATATACCGATAAAAACACGCAGGATAACCTTGAAGTGGAATTAGCACCGGTTAAAGATTATTATTTGAAAGAGAATAACAGTGCTGTGCAAAAAATGATAACGGCGCTTTCATTCATTGCTGCATTTATTTTAGTAATGGCCATTATCAATTTTGTAAACATCAATATCGGTACATCATCGTATCGCTTAAAAGAAATTGGGTTGCGGAAAGTTTTCGGCAGCGTTCGCACACAGCTTGTATTACAATTTATTTCAGAAGCGTTGTTGCTGACTTTTGTTGCTGCCATTATTTCTGCTGCGCTTTATGAACTGCTGCGGAATTTGTTCTCCGAAGTATTAAATACAACGTTAGTCTCTATCATTCATTTTGATGCAACAAACACAGCTGCATTCATCGCTTTCCTTTTATTTATTGGTTTTATTGCGGGAATTTATCCTGCGTTTGTGCTGAGCGCATCTAATACGGTGAATGCTGTAAAAGGGAAAATTGATTCGGCAAAAGGAGGATTGGTATTAAGAAAGATATTGCTGATTGTTCAATTCAGTCTGGCGATTATTGTTTTCATCGGCGCGTTAAATGTTTCAAAGCAGATGTCGTATATCTTTGCAAAAGACCTTGGGTATAACAAAGAGCAATTGCTTATCGTTGAAGCTTATCCAAAACGATGGGATGCTGTTGGCGTACAGCGCATGAAAGATGTAAGGCAGCAATTATTACGGATGCCCGAGGTAAAGGCTGCGTCATTATCATTTGAAATACCAACAAGAAAACCGCCCGGGCAAATCACTTTGTTCCCGCAGACTGATAAAAATAATAACCCACTTGTGCTTACGGCTTTTACAGCCGATGAAGCATATGCAAAAACTTTCGGGTTAAAAATGATTGCAGGTTCATTCTTCAGCCAATCCGGTTCATTTATTCCCAACCAGATTGTGTTGAATGAATCGGCTGCTAAAGCATTGGGATTTTCTTCCGCATCATTTGCTGTAGGCAGGCAAATAAAACAACCCGTCGGAAACCCGCCGCTTACTGTTGCCGGCATTGTCGGGGATTATAATTATTCAAGTTTGCAACAAAGCATAGAGCCGGTGGTAATTGTTAACATGGATGATGCATTGGCTTATCGTTACATGAATGTAAAAATAGGTACTGATAATTTTTCCGAAGCAGTTGAAGCAATAAAAAAGAAATGGGAGGAACTGTTACCGGAAGCGCCTTTTGAATATACTTTTATGGACAACCAGTTTCAATCACTATATAAGTCTGAACTACAATTAAAGACGGCAACTGATATTGCCACAGCATTAAATCTTGTTATTGTTTTTCTCGGCATATTTGGAGTAGTGGCATTTACACTCGCTAAACGTAATAAAGAGATTGCAATGCGCAAAGTGCTTGGCGCTGATGTAAAAAATATTTTATTGTTGTTTATAAAAGATTATGCGTTGCTGATATTTATGGCATCCATTATTGCCTGCCCGCTTGCATATATTATCACCAATAAGTGGCTTGAAAATTATGCGTACAGGATACAGCAAAATGCACTTCCTTATTTGATGGTATGCATGTTTGTTTTTATAACCGCATCTGTGTTGATTGCTGCACAATGTTTTAAAGCGGCGGTGGTAAACCCGGTAAAAGCATTGAGGAGCGAATGAATTTGATCCCGCAACTGCGGGATGAAAATGAGCTAATTTGAAAATGGAAAGCAGTCCTATGTTCGCTGATGAACAACTTACTGTCCGTATTCGGACAGGCTGAAGCAATTTATTTCTCTGTATTGCTTGAATGTCAGTTAATTAGCTTCTGGCATGGCTGTTGTGCTGCCTCAGCGGTTAAAATAATGTATTATGACGAACCTGAAAACAGGATGGAGGAATTTATGGCGTAATAAGAGCTTTTCCTTTATCAATATTACCGGGCTGGCGATTGGTATAGCGGCGGCAATGCTGCTTTTTATCGTGGTGCGGTATGAGCTGAGCTACGATACCTTTCAAAAGAATTATAACAATATATATCGTGTGGTCACCTCCGACAGGTTTGAAGACGGGGTTACCTACAATGCCGGTATTCCCGTGCCTGCCCTGGAAGCGCTTCGCGTAAAATTCCCGCAGGCAACATTTGGTTCCCTGCATGGTGCATACGGGAGTCAGGTGACAGTGCCTATGCCGGGAGGTAATGATAAAAAGATAATTGAAAAGGTTGGAATATTTTTTGCAGACCCGGGGTTCTTCTCCATTTTTAATTTTCACTGGTTGTCCGGTTCACCCGAAGCGCTTGCACAGCCGGGTGCTGTAGTGTTGTCAAAAGAAACGGCTGAAAAATATTTTGGTAAAGGGGTTTCACCTGTCGGTAAATTGCTGAAGCTGGATAATCAACTGTCTTTAAAGGTGAGCGGTATTATTGACAACCTGCCGGTAAATACAGACTATCCCGTGAAGGTGGCGGTATCCATGGAAACGGTGAAGCGCAATCCTGACCTCTACAATTATAATGATGACTGGGGCAATACTTCGAGCACCCACCAGATCTACGCATTGTTACCTGCCGGTCAGTTGCCCGGGGCTGTCAATAAACAGCTTATTGCATTTGCAGAGGAACATTATAAAAAGAGAAAAGGAAATGGGCTGGGTAAGACAAACTTCCTGCAGCCGTTACCGGATATACATTTTGATACCCGCTTTGAAACATTCGGCGATCACCGTACCGGCAAGACAACCTTATGGACGCTGTCATTAATAGGTGTTTTCATCCTGCTGATGGCCTGCATCAATTTTATCAATTTGTCCACCGCGCAATCCATCACCAGGTCTAAAGAAATGGGTATCCGGAAAGTATTGGGCAGCAACCGGAGGAAATTGTTCTGGCAGATCATGGGCGAAACAGGACTGCTGGTAGCTGTTGCCGTTATACTGGCGCTGATCATTGCACGGCTCAGCGTGCCGTTCGTGAAGCATATCGTTTCCATGCAGGAAGAGATCCATCTTTTCTCCGTTACAAATATTTTATTGCTGGCGCTCATAGGGCTGGCAGTAACTTTCCTTGCCGGTATTTATCCTTCTCTAAGCATGTCAGGCTTCAATCCGATCACGGCGTTAAAGAATAAAGTGATGTCGGCAAAAGTGGGCGGCATCAGCCTGCGCCGAGGCCTTGTAGTGCTGCAATTTGCCATATCCCAGATGCTGATCATCGGAACGATCGTTGCCGTCAGCCAGATGGATTTTATCCGCAATGCCGATCTTGGGTTCAATAAAGACGCTGTGCTGATGCTCAATATCAGCATAGACAGCAGCAGCATGTCAAAGCAGTATGCATTTGGGAAAGACCTTAAAAAAATTCCCGGCGTGGAGAATATTTCGTTTACCTCTGATCCACCCGCTTCTGACAACAACTGGTCTACCAATTTTGCTTTTGACCATCGCCCTGATGAAAAGTTCCAGGTCCATCTCAAGTTTGCCGATACCGGTTATCTCAACACTTTCGGGCTGCAACTGGCTGCCGGCAGGAACTATGAACCGAGTGATACTACCAGGGCGGGGCTGATCAACGAAGCAATGCTGCACATGCTGGGCATGCAGGATCCCGCGGATGCCGTTGGTAAAACATTGCGTCTTGGTGGCGGCAACTGGAATCTCATTACAGGTGTAGTAAAAGATTTTAAAGCAAGCTCCCTGCGCTCGGAAGTCAAGCCGATGTTCATCGTGCCGTATAAGCCGGTATATGAGCGGGTGGGGCTTAAGCTTCATTCTGCTAATCTTGCAAAGACGCAGGCTGAGGTGGAAAAGGTATACAATGCTCATTTCCCTGAATATGCTTACACCGCATCTTTTCTTGATGAGAGCATCAATGAGTTTTATAAGCAGGACAGTCAACTGGCACTGCTGTATAAAATTTTTGCCGGGCTGGCTGTTTTCATTGCCTGCCTGGGCCTGTATGGGCTGGTATCTTTTATGGCCGTGCAAAAAACAAAAGAAGTGGGCATACGGAAAGTGCTGGGCGCATCAGTGAGCAGCATAGTGTATATGTTTTCCAAAGAATTTACAGTGCTTATTGTTATTTCTTTTTTCATAGCATTCCCTGCTGCATGGTATTTTATGACCGCCTGGCTGAACGACTTTCATTATCGCATACAGCTCAGCGCGGGGTTTTTTATCGGGGCACTGTTGATATCCCTGGGCATTGCATGGTTGTCTGTGGCATATAAGGCTATTGCTGCAGCGGTGTCGAACCCGGTGAAGGCATTGAGAACGGAATGACCTCACCCCAGCCCCTCTCCACGGAGTGGAGAGGGGTGCCTCACTTTAAAGAGTGTTGATTAAATGTAAGAGAGAGGCTGACGTTTAAGGCAACCGGGAAATGGGTGAATGTGGAAGTGTGGAACGAAAAGCCTGGTTTTGTGCAATAGTTGATGTGGAAGAACTAAACGTTTGTAATTCAGTACCGTCCCTCTCCATTGCATGGAGAGGGATAAGAGGGAGAGGTAAATCTTAAATTCAAATCTCAAATGCTAAAAAATTATTTTAAAACCGCCTGGAGAAACCTGCTTCGCAACAAAGCTTTCTCCATCATCAATATTTCAGGACTGGCGCTCGGCCTGACGAGCAGCCTGCTCATTATGTTGTGGATACAGGATGAGAAAGCTGTTGACGGCTTTCATAAAAATTCCAGGCAGTTGTACCAGGTATATGAGCGATGGTATCGCGATGGGAGAGTGGATGCCGGTTATTCCACACAAGGGCTGTTGGCAGGGGAATTAAAGCGGGTAATACCGGAAATACAATATGCGGCCGGACTTGAAATTGCTGCGGCCCCCGGCGCCAGCAATACCTTTGAAGCGGGTGATAAAGTGATCAAGCAGAAAGGATATTTTGCGGGAACTGATTTTTTTACTATGTTCTCTTACCGGCTGCTGCAGGGAAATGCTGCAACGGCGCTCAGCGAACCCGGCGCCATAGCGATCTCCGGGAAAATGGCGGAAGCTTTTTTTGACAGCCCGGAAAATGCTTATGGTAAGATTATTCTTTTTGATAACAAGGAATCATTGAAGATCACTGCTGTATTTGATGATGTGCCGGCAAACGCCTCCCGGCAATTTGATTTCCTGCGAACATGGAACGATTTTGTACAGCAGAACCAGTGGGTGAACAACTGGGGCAACACAGACCCTGTAAGCTTTGTACAATTGCGTGCAGGTGCTGATCCCATGACAACAGAAGCTAAGATCAGGGATTTTATATACAGGTATCAACAGAAATCGGAAGGATCAAAGATAGAAGTCGGATTGCAACCTTATTCACAGGTATACCTGCATAGTGTTTTTGAAAATGGTTATCCTGGTGGCGGACGGATCGAATATGTGAACCTGTTCACTATTATTGGGATCTTTGTGCTGCTGATCGCCTGTATCAATTTTATGAACCTCGCTACCGCACAGGCGGCAAAGCGGGCCAAAGAAGTAGGGCTTCGTAAGGTAGTAGGGGCTCAGCGTTCTTCACTGGTAAAGCAGTTTATGGGTGAAGCCGTGATGCTTACCCTGATTGCCATACTTATTGCATTAGCCTGCGTGGCTGTGTTGATGCCTGCTTTCAATGCGCTCAGCGGTAAGCAGCTATCCCTGCCCGTTAGCCAGCCGTTGTTCTGGGCAGCTATTGCCGCATTGGTAATATTAACAGGCGCGACGGCAGGCAGCTACCCGGCGCTATTCCTTTCTTCGCTCAACCCGGTAAAGGTTTTAAAAGGCCCAATGAAAACAGGCAGCCGCGGCATGTTGTTGCGCCAGGGGCTTGTGGTGTTTCAATTCACGCTTTCCATCATCCTGATCGTAGCCGTGGCAGTCATATCCCGGCAGATGAATTATATACAAACGAAAAACCTGGGTTACGACCGGGATAATCTTGTATATATACCTATAGAAGGGGAGCTGATCGCTCATTACAATACGTTTAAAGAAAGAGCACTCGGTTTGCCGGGTGTACAGGATATTTCAAAGATGAGAAATTCACCTACTGAAATTGAGCATCATGTTGACGATATAAGCTGGCCCGGTAAGGATCCCAATGCAGCTATCTCTTTTGCAGACGGAGTAGTGGGATATGATTTTGTAAAAACGATGAAGCTGCAGTTGAAAGCCGGCAGGGATTTTTCACCGCAGTTTGGCGCTGATTCCACAGGCTTCCTGGTAAATGAGGCTGCCGTGAAGAAAATGGGCTTTGATGACCCGGTAGGCAAAACAGTCGTATGGGGGCGTCAATCCGGAACAATTATAGGCGTGTTGAAAGACTTTCATTTCAATTCCATGCACCAGTCAATAGAGCCGCTTATTATACGACTAAGTGAAAAATGGCCCTGGGGCAATATTCTTGTAAGGGTTAAAAACGGTAACACCAGGCAAGTGCTTGCGGGATTGGAAAAGTTATCTAAGGAGATCAATCCCCAATTCCCTTTTACGTATCAGTTCTCCGACCTTGAATTTGCAAAATTATACAGGAGCGAAACAGTAGTAAGCCGGTTGTCCGATTGCTTTGCTTTCCTGGCGATATTTATTTCCTGCCTCGGCTTATTCGGGTTAGCCACATTTACAGCCGCACAACGTACTAAAGAGATTGGTGTTCGAAAAGTGTTAGGCGCTTCCGTGCCGGGAATTGTGGCTATGTTTTCGGGCAGCTTTGTGCGGCTGGTGGTCATTGCCATGCTCATTGCCTTTCCTGTTGCCTGGTTTGCCATGCATAAATGGCTGGAGCATTTTGCGTATAAAATAAATATAGAGTGGTGGGTGTTTGTATTAGCAGGATTAATCACTGTCGTCATTGCATTGATCACGGTAAGCTATCAAAGCATTAAAGCTGCCCTGAGCAACCCGGTACAGTCATTACGTACCGAATAGTATTTTTCTCCTGTAAACCTGGCCTCTCTTTTGAAGAGTAGTAGTACGGCTTAGCGCTCTTTGCCTGCCCGACTAGTCATTCAGGCGGGCGTAATTCTTAGCGCTCTTTGCGGTAAAAATAACCGCAAAGGAAATACAAAGCCTGCCTGTCGGCAGTCAGGTTTTTCGCCCGCCTGAATGATCTTCAGATCGGGCAGGCAAAGACCACAAAGAAATTCAATATGAAAGCAATAAAATGGCATATCGGGTGTTCCGGCTTTCATTACCGGGAATGGAAGCATAAGTTTTACCCTGAAAAGCTTCCTCAAAAAAGATGGTTTGAATTTTATAGCTCACAATTCAATACCCTCGAACTGAATGTCACATTTTACCGTTTTCCGCGATTGGCGGTACTGGAAGACTGGCACGAACGTAGCCCGTCAGATTTCAGCTTTGCTGTAAAGGCTCCCAGGTTAATTACCCATTATAAACAATTCAATGAGTGTGAAAGTCTCCTCAATGATTTTTACGATACGGTGCAAAAAGGTTTGAAAGAAAAGCTGGGTGTGGTATTGTTCCAGCTTCCGCCTTCTTTTACTTATAGTGTTGAAAAGCTTGACCGTATAGTTCAAAGCCTTCGCACAGAAGTGTATAATGCAGTAGAATTCCGTAATGCCGGCTGGTGGCGGCGGGAAGTATTTGAAGCGCTTGAAGCAAATAAAATAATTTTCAGTGGTGTCAGCTATCCGGCGCTCCCGGACAAGGTCGTTGTGAATGGTGCAATAGCCTATTACCGGTTCCATGGGGTGCCCAAGTTATATTATTCCGTTTATCAACACCTGTTTTTAAAAGAAGTGGCGGATAGCCTGCTGAAAAATAAAAATATAGAAGAAGCATTCCTGTATTTTAATAATACGGCTTCCATGGCTGCTATTGAAAATGCAAAATGGGTCAAGGAATATGTACATAACAATGGAACCTGAGTGTTTCTCCCACGGCAACTAATCATACTTTACCTGGCAATTCTCACAAAAAAAACTTCTTCTATGGGTTTTACCGCAATATTTTTTTATGAAGGGAAGGTTACATCGCGGGCATGTTTTTTTAGTGTGCGCAAGCCAGTGTTTTTTCAGCTCATATGCTTTCTTCCAGTTTAAAAAATCAAAACTGTAATTCCTGGTTTCCCTGATCAGCTCGCTGATCTTTTTGGGCGGGATTTTGCCTACCCTTGTTTCAGGATGGAGCATAATACGGTACAGCACCTCGTTTTTTATAATATTGCCTACACCTGAAAATACTTTCTGATCCAGCAGGGCATCGCATACCATCGTTCCGGGCATTGCTTTTAATTTTTCTCTTGCCCGCGATGCATCCCATATATCACTCATCACATCGGCTTCCCAGTCGTATAAAGCATCCAGGTCAGCCTGGATGATCTTCACGGAACAGGTATAAAAATATAGGGCTCCGTTAGGAAAAAAGAGCCCCAGCCGGAGGCTTTTATCCGGTTTGGTTTGCTCATTTATACTATAAGACCCGAACAGCAGAAAATGAATGCGTATTGTGTTTTTTTCAAGACAAATAAAGAACTGTTTTCCCCAACTCCTGATATCCCTGACCTTTTGACCTTTGAAGGAACCGATGTCAACGCTTGCATTCTCGGAAACATCCGTTATTTTTTTGCCTTTAAACTGCTGTACTGCTTCTTTTAAAATGATGATGCTGGGACCTTCAGGCATTGTGTATCTATTTAACTGGATATTATTTACCCGTTCACAATTTCTCCGCCGTTGGGATGCAGTACCTGTCCGGTTATATAACTGCTGTCGTCACTTGCAAGGAACACGTAACAGGGTGCTACTTCTGCAGGTTCACCAGCCCTTTTCAAAGGAACATCGGAGCCAAAGGATGCAACTTTTTCCCGGGGGAAAGTAGTTGGAATAAGAGGTGTCCATATCGGGCCCGGGGCCACTGCATTAACGCGGATACCCCTGTCTGCAAAATAAGCGCTCAATGATCGGGTCATGGACACAATCGCCCCCTTTGTGGCCGAATAATCAACCAGCCCTTTGCTGCCGCGATATGCTGTCACAGAAGTAGTATTAATGATGCTGCCGTCATCTTCCAGTTGTTTTTCTGCCGCCTGTATAAGATAGAACTGTGCAAAAAAGTTAGTGTCAAACGTAAGCCGGAGATGTTCTTCGGTTATGTGGGATAATTTGGTTTCGGGAAACTGGACACCGGCGTTATTGACTAATATGTCAAGTTTGCCGAAATGGGCCACTGTTTCGTCAATAATGCGGATGCAATTCTTTTTTGAAGTGATATCGAGCTTAAGCAAAAAGCAGGAGCCGTCTTCCTGTTCAATGATACGTTGTGTTTCTTCAGCTTCAATGTCATCCGCTTTATATATTATGGACACTTTTGCGCCTTCCTGGGCAAAGGCGATTGCCACAGCCCGTCCGATACCGCTATCACCCCCGGTAACAATAGCTACTTTTCCTTCCAGTTTCCGGTCTGTCTTTTTACGGAAAGACTGCGGCTGTGGCTGCATGGCCATTTCCTGTCCCTGCTTCCTCCTTATGGTTTGTTCCGGTCTTAATGGTCTTAGCGAATTAGATTTTTGCATATTGTAAAATTTATAAATAATAAAAATGTGCTGCCACACAGTGGGCGTATTTCAATTTTTTGCTTTATGCACAACTTTCCGGTCGGTGAGACACGCACAAGAGTAATCGCTGATGGCTGAAAGCCACCTGCCTGCGAAAAATTAAAATACGCCCCACACAGTTTTGACGACCAGTTTTACAACATAAAAAAAGCATGCCGGCAAGGGATATAATTTTATTAACCGGATGACCCTAAATCCGGGAAGACATCTCTTCCGCATTGAAGAACTTGTTACACAATTGGTAGAAATATTTGCACTATAGCCCGATAACCCTGTTCTGTTTCTTTTTTAAATAGCTGTAGAAAATTTTCTTTGTGATCTCTGCCGTGCACAGGTACGCAGCAACAATAAGCAGCAGGTATCCGTAAAAGCGGGGCGGCAACGGCTGAAAGCCCATCAGTGCAGATACAGGAAGGAATGGCAATGCCAGCACCGCTATTATTACCAGCAGGTTGGCCCTGGTAAGCGCCCATGAAGGCTTGCTTTTGAATACCGACAGCCGGGTGCGCACTATAAATACGATCAGCGAAGCGGATACTACCGATTCCACGAACCAGCCGGTTTGAAAGATATGCTCATCGGCATGCAATACTTTTAGTAATACCCAGAAAGTGAAGTAGTCAAATGCAGAGCTCAATAGCCCGAAGACGATCATAAATTTTCTGATAAAGGAAAAGTCCCAGGATGCCGGCCGCAGGGTTTGTGCATCGTCTACTCGGTCGGTGGCGATGGTCATTTCCGGTAAGTCTGTCAGCAGGTTGGTCAGTAAGATCTGCTTGGGTAAGAGCGGTAAAAAAGGTAAGAAAAGCGATGCTCCTGCCATGCTGAACATATTCCCGAAATTAGCGCTCGTTGCCATAAAAATATATTTCATGGTATTGGCAAAAGTAGTGCGGCCTTCCGCCACACCTGCCCGCAGCACATCCAGGTCGGGGTTCAGCAGGATGATGTCTGCCGCTTCTTTGGCCACGTCTACAGCGGTGTCTACGGAAATACCTACATCTGCAGTGTGTAATGCCGCTGCATCATTGATGCCGTCGCCCATAAAGCCCACCACCTGCTTTTTTTTGCGCAGTGTTTCGATGATCCGCTCTTTTTGATTAGGCTCCACTTCTGCAAACACATCGGTGATCGGTATATCGTGCAATAAAGCTGCCGGGCTCATTTCTTTCATTTCCTTCCCGGTCAGTATTTTAGGGTCAGGATAGCCTATCTGTTTCATCAGCGCCGATGCTACCAGGCGATTGTCACCGGTGATCACCTTTATGGCAATGCCCATTGTATTAAGGCTGGCAATGGTATTTGCGATATTGGCTTTGGGTGGATCGAAAAGGCTTACAAAGCCGGCAAAGCTCATTCCGGTTTCCTGTTCACGACTATATGCTTCACCGGGCTGCAGCGATTTGCAGGCTACCCCAAGCACGCGGAATCCTTTTGAGGAAGCTTCTTCATACAGCTTCATCAAGGTCTGTTTGCCTGCTGCCACGGGAATACGTGTGCCGTTTGCCTGTTCTATATCGGTGCAGGTTTCCAGCACATGCAGGAAGGCGCCTTTGGTGATCATGATGGTTTCCTCCTTATCATTGGTCACCACGGTTGTCAGCCGCTTGCGCACAAAGTCGTAGGGTATCTCACCGGCAAGGCGATAGGAGTGGATCGTATCCGGTTGTATAGCCATAAGGGCAGCGTCCACGGGATTGCGAAAGCCCTGCTGCAAAGCCGCATTCAGGCAGGCGTACAACCGTACATGCTCCGATGGATTGCCGGAGGCATCTATATAGTCTTTTACGGTTACTTTTCCTTCGGTGAGCGTACCGGTTTTGTCGGAGCAAAGCACTGTCATGCTCCCGAAATTTTCAATGGAGGAAAGTTTTTTGACGATCACCTGCTGCTCCGCCATACGTTTGGCTCCCCGGGAGAGATTAACGCTGATGATGGCGGGAAGCAACTGGGGAGTTAGACCTACTGCGAGCGCCAGCGAGAACATAAAAGAATCCAGCACCGGCTTATGCAGGAATACATTGATGGCAAAGATGACCAGCACCAGCAGCATGGTGATGCTCATCAGCAGGTAACCAAACTGCCGGATACCTCTTTCAAAATCTGTTTCAGGTGTTTTTCTTGCCAGGCTTGCCGATATTTTCCCAAACTCCGTATCCCTGCCGGTATGCATTACAAGTCCTAATCCTTTGCCGCTTACCACATGCGAACCCATGAATACAGCATTGGTACGCTCCGACAGTCTTGCAGAAGCTTCTTTAATACCCGGCGACTTTTGTACGGGGAAGGTCTCACCCGTAAAGGCGGCTTCATCCACGAATAGTTCATTGGACTGCAGGATATAGCAGTCTGCCGGGATAACGGATCCCGCAGACAGCACCACCATATCTCCCCGCACCAGCGCATCCACGGTCACTTCCATATCCTGCCCGCGGCGAACAGTACAGGTAGTCTTTACCATTTTCAGTAAGGTCTTCACCGCATCCGACGCGCCCTTTTCCTGCCAGTAGCCTAATACGCTGCTGATAAAAACTATTAAAAATATGATATAGCTGTTGGTGGTATCGTGCAGCATTAGCGAAAGCAATGCCGCACCCAGCAGCAACAGGGTGAGCGGGTTGTTGAGCTGTCGCCAGAATAAGAGCCAGGCGCTTGTATTTTTTGCTGAAGGCGCATTGCTGCCTTCATTGCTTAAACGTTCTGCCGCCTCCTCCGGGCTTATCCCACTCACGGAGCTGCCGGCTTTTGCAATAGCTTCTGCTTCGGTCATGGCCCAGAAAGGAGTATTTGCCGGAGAATGCTGTGCCGTGTGAAGCATGCTTTGATGATGTTAAGGAAGAGAATATTGATAACGGATATAATGCTAAAAGTAGTGAGTTTTGGTAATATAATTTTAAATCGCAATATTAGAGGCGTATTTCAATTTTTTGCATGGGATTTCAATCCGTTGCATGTTCCCGCCTGCGAAAAATTGAAATGCGCTCCCAATATTGGGTAGTGCCTCAGTTTGAAATTTTGGTAATGAAAATAATTAATTCTCGATTGGGCACTATCAAAAACGATGGTTAAAATAAACGCAAGCCGCCTTACTGTCGTCTCTTTTAGACATAGACAATTTCCGGTTCTATGTGAGCAAAGTACTTGCTTTTAATCCCCCTTTTGGAAACGAGGTCAACTTTTTTGTTAAGAATTTTCTCAAGATAGTTAGCCAGGTCAACAAATTCTATACCTATAGGTCTTGAAAAGTCAACGATAATGTCAATGTCGCTCGAAGCCGGAGAGTAGTCATCCCGAACAACAGAACCAAACAATCCGATAGTGCTGACGTGATATTTGTCAGCTAATATTGACTTGATTTTCTTTAATGTGTCCTTGATGTATGTAGCCAGCTGCAAAACGTTCACCCATGATTTTAACGTAGCCTGCCGGAATAAAGCCTGCTGCCAGGGAAATGCGACAAAAAACAGCAAACCGCTTAAGCCATTTGTCAGACTTCGCTTCATAGTATATTTCTTCCAGTCTGCTCATAGATGTTTATTCATAACGTAACCCTTTTAAAGATCATTTTTCTTTAAGAATGTTTATTTTTCTGAGAATATAATAAAGCACCAATGCCATGGCTGTCCAGTAGACAGCAAAGGCAACAAGCAGAACAGGGGGCACCGGGTCAGGATCTTTACCTAAAAAAGACAGCGGCCTGATCAAAATAAATTTGACAGGATATACTATGATGGCTAAAGTACCCTTCCAGGCTATTGGCGACCCGTTTCCCGGGAACCACTCACCGTCCGCGGGAAAAAGCCGCACTTCAGGTCCCAGCACTGAGTTAGAGATAAATTGAAAGGCAAATGCTGAAATGAGGAAGACAATAATAAATTTTGTTACTGAAATCTTCATACTGTTGATTTTTTTGTAAGAGACCCTAATAGTATACCGGCTAGTAAACCGCTGGTTTTCCCTGGTTTATTTTTCATGATGATAGAAAGTTATGGCTTAAAAGTATAAAAAGTGCTTTGAATTACAAAGTGTAATTAAGATTTTTTCTTTTAGCCCGGCCCCGGTGAAATTAAGCAGACTGATTGGGCAATCTTTCCGAACTATCAGACAGGTGGCGCCAACCGGAAACTAATAAGTACTACAGGTTACTTAAAGCGATCTCCGTTCTCATATAAATAGCACATTGCTTCCCTTACGGCTTGTGTTGTGTCTTTGGGTCTGAAACCTAACTCTGTATGGGCTTTTGAAATGTCAAAGTTTTGTTGCAGTCCTGAAAACATCGCAACTGCTTTGGTGGAAAGCAAGGGGGCTTTGCCATTTATTTTGCTTACTGCCTCCATGAGCCACGCAATAGCAAACAATACCGGCTTAGGTACCGCAACCGGCATTTTAATGTGCAGTTCAGGGAAAAGTTCCTGTGCAATTTTTGTTGTCTGTTTGATAGACATGCATTTTTCGTTTGCTAAAATATAGCGTTCGCCATTTCTGCCTTTTGTTGCGGCTAAGTAGCAGCCTTCGGCTACGTCTTTCACATCAATCCAGTTCAGCGTAATGTTGGTTTCAACGGGAATTGCTTTTTTCAGAATCAGACTGATAATGTTGTATGAAACATTAAGGGGTGCAAACGCTTCACTTCCGATCATTGCGGAGGGTAGCACAGAAACTAATTCGATATTATGCTTTTTTGCCAGTTCAAATGCGAGCTTTTCCCCGTCATTTTTTGAATTGTAATACATATCCCTGCGGTCGGGATTGTAACCGTAGCTTTCTTTTGCAGGAAGTTTTGAATAACTCAATGCAGCTATTGAACTTACATATACAATGCGTTTTACACCTGCTTCGGCTGCTGCCTCAACAGTATTTTTTGTGCCTGCCAGGTTCACATCATAGATTTCTTTTTTCGGGTCTTTCGCCCAGAGCCTGAATGCTGCGCCGGCAGCATATAATATTTCCACGCCCTGCAAAGCGCTTATCAATGATTGCTTGTCGGTGATGTCGGCATGCACCACTTCACAATCCACCCCGCAAAAAGGCCCTTTGTCTGTGTTACGAACAGAAGCCCGGACAGGAATACCTTTGCTGATAAGCAATCTCACCAGGTTGTTGCCAAGATGCCCGTTTGCACCGGTAACCAACGCTAAATTTTTCTGTGCCATATTTTGATGTTTTAATTACGGCACAAAATTTAAAATTCCGGATGAGCCTGCACTTCACAAATGTTACTTAATGATCCCTTTCCGGATCCTGCTCAGGCTTTTAGGGTTCATTCCCAAAAACGAAGCGATATATTGCAGGGGAACGTTATGCAGGATGTCCGGATAATTTTCAAGGAGCTTTTGGTAGCGCTGCTCTGCAGTGAGTGTTGCCAATTCTTTTGAGCGGGTTTCGTTATATGCAAGCGATTGTTGAAAAACCGAAATGCTGAAATCCCTGAACGCGGCGCTTTGCTGTGTCAGCAGCACTACGTCCGCTTTTGTTATTCTCAACAGCTCACATCCTGTGATGCATTCTACATTCTCGTTCGATTTGATTTGGTTGATAAAATCAGAATAAGACGTAATGAAGCCGGGAGGACAATTGATATGTGTTGTCACCTCATCGCCATTGTCGTTATAATGGAACAGGCGTACAAAACCGGATATTACAAAATACAGATATTTTGGAATGCTGCCTTCTTTCTCAATGATTTGGTTTTTCGGGAAAAGCACAGGTTCAAAATACTGCAAGCACAATTCCCTGTCGTTGTCGGAAAGTGTTATCTTTTGAGATATGAGTTGTAATAGCTGGCCGTGCATCTTACAAAGTTAGCAAGCATTTTCGGTTGTTAGGATTACTGCCTGCTGATGGCTGTCGTTGTTGTCTATAGACTTCATTGTTCCGTTAGTGAAAGAGTGTTCCTGTCAGGATATTTGAACCAGGCGTTCCAAACCTAACGTAATGGTTGTTTTTAGCAAACTAAAATACAAAAAACAACATTCCTGCACTGAGAACCACGGGCGCATTTCAGATTTTCGCGGCACATATTTCCTTCACCCCTGCAATCCCCTCTCCGCGCAGCAGAGAGGGGAGAAATGGTGCGAAAATTTAAAATGCGCCCGGAACCACCTATAGAATGCCTTATTGAGAGAGACTGCCAAAATGGTAAAGCCAAAGCGGTACTATTTTTTGGATAATGTTGCCAGTAGATCCTCCAGGTTGCCCAATGACATTTTCATTCCCTGTGTGAAGCCATCAAGTATCCTTTCCAACCTGTCAAGGGATTCATTATAAATAGTGATACTCACTTTGGTTCTTCCGTTTTGTTCGCTGAAAGTATGATCCCATTCAGAGCCCGGCAATTCGGGGTTCCCCTCTTCATCCGAAAAAGCATTATACATTTTAAAGTTGGTTTTCGGAGTAATGGAAGTGTATTCCTGGATTCCCCAACGCTCCTGTCCTTCCGGACTTACCATGGCATACAATCTTTTACCGCCAACTTTGAAATCCATGTATTTCGTTTTGCACGACCAGGGTTTGGGCGCCAGCCATTGATCCAGCAGCGCCTGTTTGGTAAAAGCGTCCCATACCAGCGAAAGCCCGGCATCAAATTCCCTGTTGATGTATACTGTCTTTCTTGATTTGTCAACGGTGAAATCAAATAGAAGGTTATTGCTCATTTTTTTTGTTTTTTGATTGTTGATAATACATTGTCAAGCTGCTTGAACCTGGTTTCCCAGATTTTCCTGTATTGGCTAAGCCAGTTGTCAATCTCCTTCATCTTTTCAATTTCAAGTGAGTAATAGATCTCCCTGCCCTGTTGCTCCTGTTTTACCAATTCGCATTCCGTTAAAATGCGAAGGTGTTTTGAAACAGCCTGTCTTGTAGTATTGAAGTTTTCGGCAATGGCGTTTGGTGTCATTGCCTGCAATGCAATTAAGGCGATGATAGCCCGCCTTGTCGGGTCGGCTATGGCCTGGAAAACATCTCTTCTCATTTTGTAGTTATTATTTAAAGAAACTGATTGGTTGCAAATATATATGCAACTTTTCGGTTTCGCAAGTTTTTTCTGTGATTTTTTTAAAGCAGCCTGAAAAATTTACCTATCCTGATTTGTTGTTCAGCTATCTCAATTAGGTTTTCAAGTGTGGAACGCTTTTGCCGGTTCTGTGAAATTTCAGTGTGTTGAAAGAAATTGTACAAAGCCAGGGCCAAACGCCCTATATTGTACGTTTGTGCTATTCTGCTTTCGTCCAATCTTCCAATTTATTCAGCGAATACGTTTGAAATGATTTGTGTTGTTGGTAACCATTATCAACTTATGCATTACAGCAGTCACGCTAATTAAAAGATCAAAGTCATCAACTGGTGTTCCTGCTTTTTGTAGTCGTGCTTTTTCTTTTGCATACAAGTCCAGCGAATGGAAAATGGGAAGTATTTGTATGCCCGTTAAAAAGTTGTCTAAAGCTTTTTTATTCTTTCTGGCTTCTCGCTTTTTTCAACACCAAATTTATGTTCAGCCAAAGTCATTTCAGAAATAAAGCAATCGTCCGCAGTTACTTTGTCAAACTTTGCTTCAAGGTCAAACTTGCCCTTCATGTAAAAGATGGCAATATTGGTGTCAATGAGATATTTTTTCAAAAGGCTTCAATTTGTCTGGTAGAAACTCTACTGTTACGTATTTCTTCAATAATTTCTTCGGCAGATTTTTTTGAGTCAAAAGCATCAAAGGCTTTTTTGAATGAGGATTTTTTGTTGGTCAAGTCAGTCTTAACCGAAGCGGTCAACTTAGATATAAGGTCAAGTTTGTTGTCAGTACTCAGATTATCTAAAAGGCCAACATAACCGTCAACGATCGAAGTATTTATTTCTGTCGTTCTTCTGGAATTATAAGTTAATGAAAAATTGAATATCTGAATGTTTGTCGGTTGCAAGCTGTTTCTGCTATTAACTCACTGACTGCCCTGTCTTTTTAATCTTAATGATCTGAAATATGAGGTAAATGATTGTTGCCCAAACACCTATTACTATTGAGTATGCCATGAATAACAGCCATATCGGAGTATGGAATTTTGTTGCCCAGAGCGCACGCTGGTGAAAGAAACTGTCGTCTGGTTTAACTTTTTCCCCCCAGGGAACGGTTTTTGTAATAAGCAGGTTGCCGAACTGGTCGTTATCTTCTGCTTTTGCCGCCAGTACTATATTACCTTTTTCATCGCCGGGCAAACTGTCTTTTTTAAACTCAACCGTTACTGTTCCGCTTGAGTCGGTAGTATAAGTCTCTTCTTCGCCTGCACTAAGCACAGCGCCAAGCCGTTGAATGCCTACTTTCAGCTCTACTTCTGGCGCAGGCAGCCATTTGCCGCTTTCATATTTCTGCACTTCAACAGTTATACTTCTTGTTCCTTCATCAGAAGTTGTATCAATGCTGATCTTCGCCTTTGCCACTTCAAGCTCTGTTTTCGCATCTTCCTCTCCCGGTTCAACAGCAATAAAAGTATGCTGTGCACCGGCATCCCAGGCATCTTTCAGCGAAGGCGGTAAAAAGCTTTTTGCCCTGCCAGCCTCATCGGTGACCACTTTTGCAATAAGGCTGCTGTTGTCCTTGCTGTCGAGATACAGCTCGTAGGCTTTGTTTTGCTGCGGCGCTACATTATTTCCTTTTCGCAATAAGCTTTCTATAAGGAGATACTGCACCCTGTTACTGTCGTTGTAATATTTCAGTCTTACCATTTCTTTAACTACCTCCTTCTCCTGGGCCGCAGCTTGCTGAACGTATGCCAGCACAAAAAGGGATAACAACAAAATATATTTATTCTTCTTCATGACTTTCGCTTATCGTTTCTTGAATAGGAATGATTGGGTATATCCTTACAAAAAAAGTCATCACGAGCAATGCTCCCGCCAGAGAACCAATGGTGATCGCCCACTCTTCCCAACTGGGGAAATAATGCCGATAAGCAGCAGGCACATCACTCATTGGCAAAAACGGGTGCAGCAGCGTAGGCGTGACAATCAGGTAACGCTTGAACCATGCGCCCACTACTATCATAATCCCCGTAATGAACATAGGAAGCGGCTTTCTTCCCTTTTTAAACAATAGTATAATAATGGGTATGATCATACCAACAACTATCGCAAACCAAAACATAGGGGCAAATTCGCCGGTGAATAGCCCTCCCAAATGAGCCTCTTCCGGCTTTTTCATTTTAAAAGCCGGGACCATGTATTCGTTGATATTAAAATACAGATATAACAGGCAAAGCAACACTACCACCCTGCCCATTTTTTCGAAATGCATTTCAGTAATATATTTCTCAAGGTGATAATATTTTCTGAAGACATACATGGCAACCACTACCGCCCCGGAGCCTACAAGAAAGGCCCCTGAAATAAAATAAGCGCCAAAGTTAGTACTGTCCCATCCCGGCCGGTATGTTGTGGCAAACAACCATGAAGTAACAGTATGTATGCTGAAAGCAACAGGTATGATGGCAATGCAAAGAATAGTAATTGACCTTTCGCTGATTTTAAATTGTTCGGCTGTTCCTTTCCAGAAAGAACCCTGGAAACGGTATAATCTTTTTAACCATTGGGGCGCTTTTGAGTTGATGAGTATCCTGAGATCGGGCAACAGGGGAAGATAGAGTAGCAGTAAGCTGATGACGAAATAAGTGCTGATCACAATTACATCCCACATAATGGGCGATTGTATTCTTCCATAGATGAAAAGGTTCAGCATTCTTTCCGGGCGGCCCATGTCCACTATGATGATCAGCGCTGCAAAAACGATGGCTGATACAGCAATGATTTCCGCGATCCTGGTAAGAGGAGTTGCCCATTTTACATTGGCAAGCCTGAATACCGCCGTAATCAATGATCCTACCAGGCTGATGGCAACAAAGAATACAAAATTAGAAATATAGATACCCCAGGATACATAATCTCTCATGCTGGTTACCACAAGCCCCTGCCTGAGTTGGCGGAAATACGCAATAATGCCTGTCAAAAACAACAGTATCAACACTGATGTCCAGATCATTCCCCTTCTGCCGAATTTTTGGGGAAGAAGATCTTTTGCTATTTGTTCAGCAGGAACAGGTGTTGTATCGGCAATATTAATGGTGGTCATGATCGTTAAGGTTCTGGTTTTCCAATCCTGATTCGAAAGGGAAGTTGCGGTTGACGGGTGGCAGGTAATACACGCTGGGTTTTGTTCCGAGATCTTCCATTAAACGATAGCCCGCTTTGTCTTTTATTAACTCGCTGAAGCGGAATGTGTCCGCTCCATTGGTGACGGTATCTTCGTTCATGTCTCCAAACATGAACACTCCGTTCGGGCATGCAGATACGCAGTGCGGCAATTCCCCTTTTCTGACCATATCCGGGCAGAAATCACATTTGCCGACTGTTCCCCTTTTTTGTGGTACGCTGGTTTCGATGGAATAATGCTGTTTCGCTACTTCTTCGGGCAGAGCAGGCGTTTCCCAATTAAATACCCGTGTTGAATATGGGCACGCTGCCATGCAAAACCGGCAGCCAATACACCTGTTGCTGTCTATGGCTACAATTCCATCCTGCCTTTTGAAGGTTGCATCAACCGGGCAAACCTTTACGCAGGGTGGTTCATCGCAATGCATACAGGTTGTAGGTTGCCAGTAAGGGGCTGTATGTTCCCCATCCTGCATGGAATGTACCTTTATCCAGCTTTGTCCCGGATGCAGATAGTGCATATGGTTGCATGCCTGCTGGCACTTCTTTAAATTTTTGCAACGTGCCAGGTCAATTACCATTACAAATTTCTTTCCGGGTATTCCTTTTCTTTCTTCACTATTGGTTAACCTGGGAAGATCAGGGACTGGTTTTAAAAAGGCCCTGTCTACTTCAATCACTTCCCCTTTTACGGATAGTAATTTTACTTTCTCACCTGTCAATGCTACTTCAGTTTCCGGGGTAAACGGGCTATTTTCACCATCGCAGCCGGCCATACCTGCGGATGCAAGGATTGTGGCGGCAAGAAATTCTCTTCTCGAAGTTTTTTTATTTTCCATCAGACAGCGGTTTATTTTTTATCCATCGCCGCAGTTCTTCATTACTTATCTTTTCACCAGGCCCTGCCAGCAGTTTCTTATCTACTTCTACCAGGCTTCCATCTTCCGAAAGCATGATCACCGTCTCATTATTGGTCTTATCCTGTTTTTTACTCTTTGAAGAGAAAAGACCAATCAAAGGCAGGGCTGAGAAAAGAGCCGCAGCCCATAACAATACCTTCTTCCTGGAATACCTTCCCGGGGCTTGTTGCATGACTATTTTTTTAAGGTTCTCAGGTAATTCACAAGCGCCCATCTGTCTTCCTCATCGGGTAATTTCTTTTTGAAAGAGGGCATATCACTGCGCCCTTCGGACGTCTTGTAGAAAATACTGCCATCGCTTTGAGATTGGAAAGCGGAGGCTGAAAAATCACCGGGGCTTGTTTTCAATTGTGCGGCCTTGCTGCCATCGCCCAAACCTTTAGATCCATGACATGATTTGCAATGAGTGGCGTATAATGCCTTTCCATCAGCAATGGAAGTTGCATCAGACGCGAGGGGATTTTTCATTTTCTTGTAATTGTCCGGGACCGCCCAGGGCTCTTGCTGAGATATCCTGAAGGCTGATAATAACATGCCCAGGAAAATTGTGCCTGCAAGTACAATAACTGGTAATTTCATTGCTCGTTCTTTTTAAGTTTGTGTATTAATTTGAGGTGCCGATTGCGATTTCAAGTTACTTTCACTGTGACATTCCGTTAATGATATTTGGGCGTGAGTGGGATGATTTTTGTCATTCTTTTGTCATTTTAAAATAAAACCCAAGCTCGCTGTCAATGTTCATCATATCAACCAGCCTGGGCGGCTGTCGCCCATCAAACAGAAAAAGACCACAGGGGTCGCTCTTCTCATTTAAGTCTATACGTTCGCTCCCTTCCGGCTTTTTAAATAACAGGTATCTGGCATTCTTAACTTCAAGGATCTTTACCCGCGGATAGTATTTTTTTAAAACCATCCTGGCATTTCTCTTCTGATAAAAACAATCATGCATAATACTTTTGAATACATTGGTGTCTGTAACTACCGATTTCATCTTTTCTTCCTGCACAGCATCAAGGCCAAAAAAAACGGCTGAAGGTAAACTTATCTCAACGGTTTTATTATAAGTCGCAGGAGGTTTTGTATTGCGATGTGCCGCCTTTTTAACCTCAGCAGGAGTAGCTTCCTTCTTTTCCCCGGGATCGAAACAGGCTAATAATACCGTTAAGCCAACTAACAGCGCGTTGAAATATTTCTTCTGTCTTGTCATTCATTTTTTCCGGTTTACATTAATAATTCCATAGCCGGGTAATATTAAATCCTATCAGGAATTTTCCTCCTTTAATCTTATTATCCTGGGCATCCGTATAATTGAACGGCGCATTGGTATTATATAAATTGTTGAACTGGGGCACCAGGTAATAATAGTTGGTGGCAAATAACTGGAAAGCATGGTTGCTGGTAACGAACTCAAATCCAAAAGAAAAGTTAGGGTTGGGATTATGCAAAGTATGTTTGGAAAGAGGCTGGTCATAATTAACGATCAGGGATGTGGCGGTTGTTAGTTTATATCTTGCAGACAGGGCGACGGCAAAATGATTAAACTGCATATCAGGCTTTATCTCAGCCGTCGTATCATTAAGCTGCTTAAAATAGCCATTTACAACGTTCTGATGAGAGAGGCTTGGCGCCACCTGTACCGATAATTTTTCGGTTATCTTTCTCGCGATCAGTATCTGGTGGAAATAAGACAGCCTGTCGGAATAATACCGGAAAATATCATGCTCTTTATCTTTTTTAGTATTGTATGCTGCATTGACATAATAGCTTATACTAACAGGATACTTTCCCCTCGTTTGGGTGATGATGGAATACTTCAGACTTCCATCCCATAATGGACCTGAAACAGAAGATGGTCCCTGCTCTGGCAGTATCGCCGCAGTGGTTTTGGTGAATCCGAACCCGGCGTACAACCTGTTGACCGGCGAATAATTAAAACCGATCCTGATATTGGATGGCGCGAATAATCCCCAGAAATCTTCATAACCTTTCTGGACGCTGCCAAAACGGTGCTGGATATCCATTTCAAACGTTCCTTTCACCGGCACCAAAACGGTTTGATTGTCGATAAGCCAGATACTTTCAAACGTATTCTTTACCGGTCTTGGTTTTCGTTTCACGGGTGCCTTTTCTGCAGGATTCTCTTCGACGTTTGCCGTACTGTCATTCTGCGCCATGCCGGTTCCCCGGTTGAACAACAATATGCTCATCATCATTGATAATACCATGATGTAGTGTTTCGGGATATGTATGTTTTGCTTCATGATAATGCTGTTTAAAATGCTCCTAATTATTGGGGGCTCCGTTTCTTATCCAGTCATACACTTTTTGCCTGTCTGATGCAGAAGGTATATACTGCGCCATTTCGGTATTGATCATTTTATAAAGAATACTTTCTTTTGGGAAATCGGTATTTACAAAACCTCCATTCACAATTTGCTGGTACGAAATATCTGTATTCATATAAGGGTGATGACCACCGGAAACATGACAACCTGCAAGTGCACAGCTTGAATTGAATAAAGGCGCCAGTTCATTCTTAAAACTAACCGGTTGCGGGGGCCCTTCAGTATTAGAGGCCAGTTCGGGTTTAATAATATCTTTATAGCAACTGCCTAATCCAATAATGGTAGCCATCAGCAGAATGGCCCATACTGCAGGACGTTTCATAGTTAAGAATTTACTTGTTATTGAAATTAGCATTGACTACAATATCCACCTTGTCGGATATATTGGTGCTGGTAATGCCATAATCCCGGCAGTTGAACTGGAAGCTTAGTTGCAGCCCGAAAACATCATAGCCTCCGGTTTGAGGCGTTGCCCTTGGGATATATTTTAGCCTGCCGATTAATGATTTGGTAAGCGGCTCGGGGAGGGTTCCTTTCCACGTAAGGTTAAGTTTTACGATGTAGTCATTGCTTTCTGTATCAAATGTTACTTCTGTTGTTTTTATTTTAGCTATGTTAGTAGCTGTAAGGTTCTGTGTACCTGTAATGATAGCCGTTGTGCCCATTGTAGAAATATAACATCCCGCGTCTCTTCCGGGCTCTCCGGTATTAGATGTATTGATTTGGACATAGCCGCTGAAATAAGTTTTGGAGGGCTCATTTTCATAAAATGCCCATGAAGTGTCCAGCAATGGCTGGCCTGTTGTGGAATAATTTTGCATTTTAGCATCAGTAACATCATGGATGCCGAACTGGTTGAAGCGGCCAGTAAGCAAACCCGCCGCGCCAACATAATTGGTGGACCATAGTACACCGGAGTGTACTTTATCAAATTTCCACTGGCTGGTATCTCCTGCGGTCATGCTGCCGGGAAGAAGCACGGCGTTGCCATGATTAATAATGGGAGGCTTGGTGGTTTGAATTGGAACGATTAAATCATTATCACGGGTACAACTAACGATGTACCCTATTACGCTAATAATGATTATAACTATCATCATCAGCCTGTTACTAAGCAGTTTCATATAATTGCGGTTTGATAAAACTTTATGTATTTGACTCTATAAAATTGCAATAGAAAATGAAGCCACGCTATGAGGGCGGTCAAAAGATAAACTGATCTTTATCATATCGGGCAGATGCGGGGGATTGAGCAATGGACAATGCTGAGTCAGTCTGCTATTCTTTATTCCTGCTGAACCACCGGTAAAGAAAGGATACCAGGAATACAACAGCAAGTGCAGCAATATTTATTATAAGACTGAGCGTATAAAGTTTCATATCATTACTTACTATATTCCTGTCAACTTCATTTGTTGTTATTTGAAGGAAGATATCTTTAACTACAGGGAAGAAAAAGATCGAACTGTGCAGCAGGCTTAAAACAGGCTTTTTAGCCAGAGCGGGTATCCAGAATAAATTTGCAAGCAGTCCCCATATGACTGTTAACGGCAGATGGAATTGTCCCGAAGTAATTCCCGGTGAATAATAGTCGTATTGTGTCCTGATCTGAAGTCCGAAATATAAAGTTGCGACCAGGGCGTAGCTGTAAGGTAAAAAGGAAACGAGTTTTGTTCCGTATTTGTTCCTGGATAAAGAGCTTCCCGATATAACTGAGGCTGCCGCGTACAGCATAGGAAAGCCGGCAAAAAAAGCAATGAGTTCAAGCTGTTGCAGATAAGAAGAAAAGCTCCCGTCTATGGATTCACCTTTAAAAAACACGATAAAGATTTTAAAAGTTCATTGTTAATGCTACAGCTCAATTTATAACCTCCGGCCGGGACTGCAGATAAAAGGAACAAACAAAAGCCGAGCATATATTCGTTGCCCCGCTATATTGCCAAACGGAATGTAGCAGATGATGCGCCTATTCCCAAAAGTCATAGCGGCTAATTTTATTGATGCTTTGAATTTGCTCGCCTTTGTCAGTGTAAAAGTAAATAGTTTGTATTGTTAAACCTTCTTTGAAACTTTGATATTCGTATGTTAGTCGTTTGATTATGTGATTTAAGCTATCATAAATTATTCTCTCTTGCTTTGCCAACTCGGCTTCAAAATATTTAATATCATCATCTTTCTCGTTGTTGTTGTAGCAAAAGTTGTCCCAATACTCTATATAGACAATTTTTCCTTGTTTGTTGAAATACCTCTTAACTGTTTCTTGTTCACAATACTCTGACTTTGTTGGAGGTCGGCGGAACTTAATTAATTCTTGATAAATTATTTTTTGTCCTTGTTTCTAGGATTAATTGTTAGTCATTGCCTGCAGAAACTGTGTCCATGTTGTAAGTATGAGCTTTTAGTTTGTAAGCCCAATGCATAGAATTTATTGTCCCAGATTCCTGCCAAAGTTGAAACCTTAAACTATCCAATGCCCATTTTGTAATAGTTGTGTCTTTGGAATTTTGTCCAAAAGTAATTTGTCCCCCTAAAATTGTTGCTATTAATAGTAGGGACCTCATTGTATTTGCTGCTAATGGGAGCATTGACGCTACGTTCTCCAACAATTGAAGTGCGTATAGCAGCTATACACATAAATTTATGCTATTAACCGCGATTTCCCAACATTGAAAATCAACCGCTTAATGTTGTAGATTTTGTATTGTCATTGCGTAAATGTAACTTTCATTATCCGGAGATAAGCATTTATAAACGTTTGTACACGAGTCCCCCCAGCTGTCCGGGCTTGGATAATACATATACTTCCACGTGAATTGCTGATCAGTATTCCTGCAGTACAAGAGTGCGCCCCACGATATTCATCGGGGCAGGCGCAAGGAACGATCAACAGAGATCCTGTAGCTGGTAACCCAAAATTATTGTTAGCGAATAATGAGTGTTTCACGCCTATTTTCTCACGTTTCACCTCTCACTTCTCACTGCCTCAAATCAGTTTCCATTTCCCTCTCGCCTCCCTATGCAGCAGAGCATTGGCAGCGGCATCATCCACAAACTGCTCATTCGCTGCATTCCACTGAAGGGGCTTCGACAACCTGTAAGAGATCATCCCGAGGTGCATAGGTAAAGTGAGCTGCCTTGCATATGTCAGGTTAGATTCGGGTTGCGTCCTGTTTTTTACGGAGTCAACAAAATTTTGCTGGTGGCCGGGAGAGCGCCCAATTGACATAGGCACATAATCAATATCCGTGAGCGTTTCGCCATCAATCACTATAGAGCGGCTATTATAGTCGCAGAGCAATGTGCCTTTGTCCCCTTCAAAGTAGGCGCCAATGCCTTTTCCCGCTGCGCCGGGCACATCGGGCGGCGTGCTGCTCCATAATATTTTCAGATCTTCAAATTCATAAGCAACATCCAGCCACTTGGGGGTATCTGCTATGCCGTCTGCTTTTTCACCTTTGGCATTAATACTTTTTAAGCCTTTGGGGTCAAGGCTCCAGAATACAACATCAGCGATATGACACCAGAAGTCGGCAAACACGCCGCCGGAATAATCTAAAAAATACCGGTAGGTGAAATGACATTTTGCAGGCACATAATCAGTGTAAGGAGCCGGGCCAAGCCACATATCCCAGTTGAGATAAGAAGGGACAGGAGCCACTTCCGTTTCTTTCAGCTCAGGCGGTGCTCCCGTTTTCCATAAACGAACGGTATGGATCTTCCCAAGCTGCCCCGACCTCACCAGCTCAACCACCCTGTGATAATTATCTCCTGCATGGATCTGGGTGCCCATCTGGAAAATGCGGTTGTAGCGGTTCATGTTTTCCAGCATTATTTTTCCTTCACCGGCATCATACGACAAAGGTTTTTCTCCATACACATCTTTGCCCGCCTGGAAGGCAAGCGCTGCAATGGTGGCATGCCAGTGATCGGGCGTGGCGCAGGTGATGGCGTCAATATCTTTGCGGTCGAGTATACGCCTGAAGTCTCCGTAAGTTTTAATTTTCGGCCCGTCGGGGCGAAGTTCTTTCAGTTTGTTTTTTGTGTCTTTGAGGTGATGCTCATCCACATCGCATAAGGCTACGATATCTACCTCCGGTAAACCTGCAAACCACTTCATGTGCTGGTTGCCCATTCCTCCCAAACCGATATGCGCTATCCGCAGCTTGTCGCTCGGTGCAATGCGCTTTAATGAAGGAGCAATGGTCAGCCCGAGAGCAGCCATGCTGCTGTTTTTGATAAAATGCCTGCGGTTTTGTAAAGTCATCAGCGTTTGGTTTAAAGGTGGTAGATGGTTTTGAAGGTAAGGAAAGTATTTCCATTTTCAAATTATTACTAATGTCGCTTGGAGACTGCTTCTCCCGCCGTAACATGCATTAAATTAAATGCAACCTGCTGGCGGGATCGCAAAGGCGAATGGTTGAGTAATTGCATACTTTACTCTGGTGCCGGTTGTAAATTCAAAACCCTTTTGCGTCACTGCGATCCCAACCAAAGGTCGGGAGAACAAAGACGGGTAAGAGTGTTGATGAGTTTGTAGTTTTCGAGACACTTCAATTAAGCAAATACTTCATACGCTCACCTACTGCAAGCCTGTCCGCATGAAGATCTGAATTGAATGTATGTTGCGGCAGGAGAGACATATCCTTCGATAAAATTCTATCACTCTGTTCGTAATGCCCTGACGGGATTGGCCACCGCCGCCCGCAGGGTATGAAAGATAACCGTAAGCATCGTTATAAACAGCACTACTAACGCTGAGAGGATGAATGGCGCTATGCTCAGCCCCGTGTTATAGGGAAAGACCTTCAGCCATTTTGCCATGAAATATCCGGCGACAGGGAAAGCGATAATGCATGACAACCCCACCAGCGCAACAAAATTCTTTATTACCAGTGGGATGATCTGCCTGACACTTGCTCCCATCACTTTGCGGATGCTGATCTCTTTCTGCCTCTGTTCTGTAGTATAGGCAATAAGACCCAGAAGTCCGAGGCAGGTGATCAGTATGGTAAGCACGGAGAAAGCCGTAAATATTTGCCCGCGTTTTTGATCCGCTGCATATTGCGAATCAAAATCCTGGTCGAGAAAAGTATACTGGAAAGGCATATCGGGGAAAAATTTTTTCCAGGTCTGTTCTATACCTGCAACCGTGGAAGAAATATCCGCTGTATTCAGCTTAAGCTGGATAAGATTATTATTGCGGGAATATAACAGGATCAAAGGGGTAATGGGATTGTACAGCGATTTCTGGTTAAAATCTTTTACCACGCCTACCACTTCAAGATAATAGCCTGATGTATCACCGGGATATTTTACCCTTTTACCGACAGGGTTGTCGCCCCACCCGAATTCCTGCACCATTTTTTCATTTACCAGGATGCTGTGCAGCGTGTCGGAGATACCAGAAAAATTCCTGCCTTTTGCCATTTTGATCCCCAGTGTTTTCAGGTAATCTTCATCAATGGCATACACATCCACGCCCTTGTCTACATATCCGTCTTTTGATTGAACGGAAAATAAATTAAAGCTGATACCTTGTCCCGGCACGGAGCTGGCGGTGCTTACCGAAAGCACTTTGGGATTGTTGCGTATTTCATTTTTAAAGGAAAGCACAGAGCTTCGTATATCCCTGTCCGTAACGGCCATTGCCGTCAGCACCTGTGCTTTGTCAAAGCCAAGGTCTTTATTCCTCAGGTACCTGAGCTGCCCGTATACCACCCATGTGCAGATAAGCATGATCATGGATATGGAAAATTGTATCACCACCAGGGCTTTTCTCAGATTAACATTGCTCGAGCCCTTGGACAGGCTGCCTTTCAACACATTTACGGGGTTGAACCTTGATAAATAGAATGCAGGATAGCTGCCTCCTACCATGCCCACAAATACAATTACAGCCAGGAGTATAACGATGGTATCCGGCCTGAACATTGACCCAAAGCTGATATACTTTCCCGACAGGGAATTGAACATGGGAAGAAAGGCGGCGATCAACCCGATGCTGAGCAGCAGGGCAAAAACTGCAGTAAGTGTTGACTCAATAAGAAACTGGGATACCAGTTGCAATTTGGAAGAGCCGGTCACTTTTCTTATCCCTATTTCCTTTGCTCTTCTTGCCGACCTGGCGGTGGTCAGGTTCATATAGTTGATGCAGGCGATCAGCAACATAAAAAATGCTACAGCCGAAAAGATATAGATATAGGACATGCTTCCCAGCTCTTCCGGCTCATTGGCTGTATCGGAATGCAGATGAATAGCGGTAATTGGTTGTGCGCTAAACCTGATCTTAATATTGTATTTGGCAAAAATAGAAGCGAGGTATTTGTCATACATCGGCTTCATCTTCTGGTCGAACGCAGCAGCCGTTGTTCCCGGTCTGAGCAATACGTAGGTATAGTAATCAAAATTGCCCCAGTTATTGCCAAAATCTGCCGGCAATGTGCTTCTTGAGGCTAAAATATTAAAGATGAAATGCGAGTTCTTGGGCACATCCTTCATCACGCCGGTCACATTATATACTTTCCCGTTTACATTTTCCAGCGTCTTGCCCAGGTACGTTTTATTACGCCCGAAAAATTTAATGGCGGATGATTCCGAGATCACAATACTATTAGGGGCTTTCAATGCTGTTTCGGGGTTACCTTCAATGAAGGGGCAGGTGAATACGCGAAATACATTGCTGTCGGCGAAAAAAACCTTGTCTTCATATAACCTCAGATCGCCATTTTTGAACATAGTCCGCCCGCTGCCCACAAACCTTACGGCTTCTTCCACTTCAGGATAATCTTTTGCCACGGCAGGGCCTAAAGGAAAGGGCGCTATTGCCCAGCGCATGGTATCCCTGTCCGCTTCTTTGATGATGGAATTGATGCGGAATATCCTGTCCGCCTTTTTATGATACCTGTCATAGCTCAGCTCATCTTTGATATAAAAGATCAGGAACAAGCCAAAGGTTATCCCAATGGTAAGGCCAAGGATATTCAGCAGGCTGTACCATTTATCTCTCTTAAAATTGCGGAGGGCGACGAGCAGGAGATTTTTTATCATGTGTGGTAGTTGTAAGGTATGGGCTATAAGCCATCAGCTATGAGCTTGTAACTCATAGCCGATAGCTCAAAGTACTACATGTTATACGTTTTATTTTCTGGTATGTTACGGACCTGTTGACTTTTTATACACTTCAAGAAAGAACTAAAATGATGCCTGTTTTATGAGTGATTGATTTACAATATAGTGGAGTGAAAATTTTATACGAAACAGTTCGTTTTTGATACAGGAACTGTACGTTTTTGATACAGTGGACTGAGGCTGGCAACCTGTAACCTGTAACTTGCAACCTGTAAGGCCTTACAGCCTATACCTTCACCCTACACCTTACATGATAAGTTTACAGCTGCTACCGGGTCTGATCATTGACCGTATTTCTTTTTACAATGACAGGCAGGATAAGCCCCTGCCCGACAATAGTAATAAGCACTACAATAGTAGCCAGGAAGATAATAGTGCTGCGCATGGGGAATGGCACGCCGCTTTCAGCAAATTTGGGCAAGCCTATTGCCATAGCCAGGGATACGATGCCACGCATGCCCGACCAACTGATGATCAGGCATTCCTGAATGGATAGTAATGCGTCTTCTGCTATTTTTCCTTTTTTTGAATGATATGCCCTTTCTAGGTTGCGCCGCTGCATAAAGATCCTGACCATACGTATGAGGAGGGCCACAATGGTGATCAGAAAAGCATAACCGATATAGGGAAGTATCAGGGAATTGTCTATGGTTTTCAAAACAACAGGTAATTCCAGCCCGAGCAGGATAAATATTAAACCGTTCAGCAAAAATCCCACAATGTCCCAAATGGTTTTAGATTGGGTTTTTATGAAATCCGGGAATACCCTGCTGCTCAGCCGGGAGATACCCAACCCCATCGTTACCACTGCAATTACGCCCGACACATGCGCCATCTCTGCAATAAGATAAGTAACAAAAGGAGCAAGCAGCAAAAAGCTCAGTACCGCCAGGTGGCTGTGCCGGCTTGACCGTAAAACAAAGCCTAACACTTTGCTCATGACTATGCCTATGCCAACTCCTCCGATGATCAATAGCCAGAATATCAGGCCGGCTTTCCATAAAACAAAACCCGAACCTGCAACGGCGGCTACGGCAAAACGGTAAGCTACCAGCGCCGAGGCATCATTTATAAGGCTCTCGCCTTCAAGAATGGTGGTGGTAGTATGAGACAGCCCCAGGTTTTTGGTAATGCTGATGGCCGCCACGGCATCTGTAGCTGCAAGTATGGAGCCCAGTACAAAGGAGAGGGACCATGTCATTCCCGGGATAATATAATATGTCAATACCGCGATGCCGGCGGCTGTAAGAAATACGAGTCCTATGGCAAGCGTGCTGATGGTATTAAGATTGTTCCTGAAGCTCTTGAAGGAAATATTAAAAGCAGCGTCATACAAAAGCGGAGGAAGGAACAACAGCAATACGATCTCGGGATCGATCTCCACCGGCGGCATGGAAGGGATACAACCCAGAATTACCCCGCCTATCACCAATACAACAGGATAGGGGATTTTGATTTTTTCCGACCAGGCGGAAAGCCCGATCACTACTGCCATTAAGATCAAAACAATACCATAGTTTTCCATACAGCCGATTTCGATGATTTATAATCCCCGAAAATACATTTAACCCCAACATGTACAAAGAATATACAAAGTTGCTTACAGAAAATTATATACCCCTTTAACCCTGGTTTTGCGCCCCTTTGCGTAATTCCTTTGCGCTCTTTGCGGTTAAATTTTACCGCAAAGGAAATACAAAGCCTGCCTGACGGCAGTCAGGTTTTTCGCCCGCCTGAATGATCTTCAGATCGGGCAGGCAAAGACCACAAAGCAATCAAATAAGTATATCCCATGTTATGCAGGCGCCTGTCCGGCCAATTTGAAATACCCCCAATCCCGGGATAAAAATATTACGCCGGGTTACCTGAATTTATTTATAATTGGGCTGCCAATGCTTTTATTGCACCGGCAGCCATATGATATCTGCTTCAGACAGCCATAATATTATTGAAAAGTTCCGCCGGCAGGATGCCGCGGCGACGAGGCAGCTTTATGATATATTTTACCGACCATTATGTTATTACGCGGAAACTATAGCACATCAGCGGCAGGAGGCAGAAGATATAGTAGTGGAAAGCTTTCTTAAATTATTGAAGAAGCGTGAAGATTTTCAAACTATCGGGGAAATAAGATCATTTTTGTATACCGCTACCCGGAATGCATGCATTGATCACCTGAGAAAGCAAAAACGCCACGAGCGCTCGCATGATGAAATAGTATACCTGTCAGAGCAGGCTATCTCCCCTGATGATACTGATATTATAAATGCAGAAGTGCTGGCAGCGCTTTACCGGGAGATAGAAAACCTCCCGCCTCAATGTGCTGAGGTGTTCAAGTTATTATTTTTCCAACGGCTTACCACCGATCAGGCTGCATTGCGGCTTAATATTTCCACTAAAACAGTATTAAACCAGAAAGGAAAGGCGATACAACTGTTGCGAAAGGCCTTTTTGCAAAGAGGAATGCTACCGTTGCTGGCGGCTATACTGGGCGCCGCGGGGAGCTTATAAGCATACATTTTATTCCTGCATTTACAACTCCGTTTTAAGATTCAGAAAAATCTCTCCATCCGCGTGGGAAAAAATCAGTCCTGTTCGTGTATATGGTGAATAGGCAATGGGGAATTCACCATTGACTATTCACCATTCACTATACTTACATAAATATGGACAATCCCCTTAGCAAGGTTTCGGCGCTTATTATAAAGCATCTTGAAGGCAATAAGCTTACGCAGGCGGAGCAGCAGGATCTGGATGCATGGCTGCAGACCTCTCCTCAAAACCAGGCACTGTTCTCCAGATTGACAGATACCGGCTATGTGCGGCAGGAACTGGAAAAAATGTATGGCTATGATGCTGAGGCAGGATGGGAAAAGATCCGGTCTGTTTACGGAGAACCGGCAGATACTATCCCCATACAGCGACCTTCCAGGTGGAAGTACTGGGTAGCTGCTGCTGTTACGCTGGTGGCTATTGCAGGCGCCGCACTGTTTTTTATCAATTTTTCCGGTAAAGATACTGAGGCAGTCCATACGCCGGCAATAACTGCAACAGATATCCCCGCGCCTGCTATTTCAAAAGCTACTATCACACTGCAGAACGGAAAGCGCATACTGGTAGATAGCCTTATTATTGGAACGACTGCGCTGCAGGGAGAAACCTCAGTTCAAAAAACTGCTGATGGTCAAATCGTATATACAAGTGATGAGGAGCCAACGCCTGAAATGCGTTTCAATACACTTGCCAATCCCCGCGGAAGCAAGGTAATACAGTTAACACTCAGTGATGGCACAAAAGTATGGTTGAATGCAGAAAGCGAGATCCGTTATCCGGTTGCTTTTACTGCCGGGCAAAGGGAAGTGGAGATGAAAGGCGAAGTATATTTTGAAGTAGCCAAAGATGCGGAGAAACCGTTTATCGTACAGTCAAATGGCGCCACCGTGCAGGTAACCGGCACGCACTTTAACGTAAATGCATATACAGATGAGCCCGCCCTGCGTGTAACCTTACTGGAAGGCGGCGTAAGGATTTCTAAAGAAAATAATACGGTGCTGTTAAAACCGGGTGAGCAGGCGCAGGTAGGGGACAATATTCACATCAATCCAAATGCGGATATTGAACAGGTGATGGCCTGGAAAAACGGCATATTCAGCTTTAATGGAACAGATATATACACAGCCATGCGGCAGATCAGCAGGTGGTATGACGTAGATATTCGTTTTAATGATGCCATTAAAGAAAATTTGTATGGCGATATCCCGCGGGACAGTAATATATCCGGCGTGCTCAATATGCTTGAAACCACGGGAAGTGTTCATTTTAAAACTATTGGAAATATGATTGAAGTGTATAAATAGCTATCAGCAGTCAGCTTTTAGGTATCAGTTCAATCCCTGAAACCTGATGGCTGATAGCTCATGGCTGAAAGCTGATAGCTATAACAAAGCCGCTCCGTGTGCGAGACGAAGCGGCGGACGTAAGGATCTATAACAAAAGCAAATCTGGCAAGACTGCTTATTATTAAACCCAAACTGTACAAATGTATGAAATTACAGACGCTGAAAGGAGTACCTGCTGACGATGGGCTCCTTTTTACCAAAACATGGCGAATTATGAAACTGCTTGCGATTCTGATGATCTCCGGATGCCTCACTGCATCGGCAACGGGATTCGGCCAAATGGTCACAATTTCCGGGCGTAATACTTCGCTGGAGAAAGCATTCAGGCTTATTAAACAGCAAACGGGCTACTCATTCCTGTATACCGAGAGCCAGATGCAGTTTTTTAACCGTATCAGCATTCACTTCAAAGATGCGCCCCTTGAAGAGGTATTGAAGGCCTGTTTTGAAAACCAGCCTTTCTCCTATGCCATTATTGACAAAACCATTATTGTAAAGGCAGTTGATGCCGCCTCCCGGCAAACCGTAAGCCTCCGGATATCGGGAAAGGTCACTGATGCTAATGGCAACCCTCTTGCCGGGGCATCCGTTCGTGTAAAAGGCAGTGATGCGGGTACCAGCACAGCCCCCGACGGCAGCTTTGTATTGAATGTGCCACAGAATGAGATTGTGCTTGTTGTGTCTTTTGTTGACTACGAAACAAAAGAGATCACTGTTGCTAAAAACCAGTCTTCCCTTCAGATCGTTTTAAAGAAGAAGGAAAGCGAGCTGAACGAAGTAGTGGTAGTAGGCTATGGCTCACAAAAAAAGAAGGATGTTACCGGAAGCCTGGCAACCATTTCCTCAAAAGACCTGGATAACCGCAGCAATTCACAGTTTGGTTATTCCATCGAAGGTAAAGCAGCGGGTGTGCAGGTAGTTCGTTCCTCCGGCCAGCCGCAGGCAGGATTTTCCATTCGCATCAGGGGAACATCTTCTATTACTGCCGGTAGTGACCCCTTGTATATAGTGGACGGTGTGCCGATGGAAGGCATCAACGATATCAATCCTTCCGATATTGAAAATATTACCATACTTAAAGATGCATCTTCTGCAGCTATCTATGGTAACCGTGGCGCCAACGGTGTGGTATTGGTAACCACTAAAAGAGGAAAAGACCAGAAGCTGAAATTAGGGTTCAATACTTCGCTTACCGTATCTGAGCCCTGGAGAAAGCTGGATGTATTGAACAGCGCCCAGTTTAAAGACCTGGCCACTGAAATGGGAAGAACGACCGACTGGAATAAGTACAACGCCAATACCAACTGGCAGGATGAAGTGTTCAGGAAAGCATTTTCCCAAAATTACCAGTTGTCGGCTACAGGAGGCACAAAATCTACTACCTATTACGTTTCAGGAGCAGTACTGAACCAGAATGGAATTGTGCTGAACAACAGTGTGAAAAGGGCGACTGTAAAAGCGAATGTTGACCAGCAGATCACAAAATTTTTGAAAGCGGGAGTGAGCTTTGCCTACAGCAACTGGAAGGACAGGGATATCCCTGAAAACTATACCAACGGCGTTATAGCCCGGCTGCTTACTACTGTGCCGATAATAGGTCTCCGCGATCTTGATGACCCCAGGATGTATGCGAGAAGTCCATTTTTGAATGATCTCGAAAATCCCCTTTCATCTGTATACCAGCCGGATCACATTTACAAAAGCAACCGCTACAGCGGCAACGCGTATATAGAAGCTGAAGTCATAAAAGGATTAAAATTGAAGAGCCTGTTTGGATTTGAAGATTCAAAAAGCAGGTATACGGCTTTCCAGGATACGGTACAAACCAGGTATGGAAGGACAATGCATGGGTTAGCCTGGGATTACAAGTATAAATTCACAAGCTGGATATCAGAGAATACTATTAATTATAATAAAAAAATTAAAGATCATAGTATAGCAGCGCTTGCAGGCTTTATAATATCCAGGCAAAATACCAATAACCTGTACCGCACTTCTGTTAATTTCAGCAATGCCAAGCCGGGCGACCAGTCTGTTGACGGTGGCGCTGTGCAGGCTATTCCTACGAAAGAGATCAACCCGGTTTCTTCCGTGGCATTTATCGGAAGGCTCAACTACAATTATAAAGAGAAGTATTATCTCACTACCAATTTCCGTCGTGATGGTTCGGGTAAGTTTGCACCCGGGCATAAATGGGGCAGCTTTCCCTCTTTCTCTGCTGGCTGGAGAATATCAGAAGAAGATTTCTTTAGCAAAAATGAAAACTTTATCTCAGAGCTGAAGCTGCGTGCCGGTTGGGGTATGGTGGGTAATGATGCCGTTCCGCCTAATGCAAGATTTGGTATTGTGGATACCACCAGCTCAAAATACCTCATCAACAACCAGCTTCATTCCGCTTATGTGCCTAATTCGCTGGAAAATGTTGACCTTACCTGGGAAAAGACCAAACAGGTGGACATAGGTATAGACCTGGGATTGTTTCATAACAGGCTATTAATTACTGCTGATTATTATAATAAAAAAACAACCAACATGCTGCTGGCAGTACCCATACCTACCAGCACGGGCTATAGCAGCGCATGGCAGAATGCAGGCAGCCTCAACAATAAAGGCTTTGAATTTTCTTTCAATTCCAAAAATATAGTACATAACAATTTTAAATGGAGCAGCGATTTTAATATCTCCTTCAACAGGAACAAGGTGCTGAATATTGTAGGCACGCAACTGGTGGTAGGATCTATTAATGTGCTGGGATCCGACTATAATACCGCCCTTGTAAAAGAAGGAGAGCCGCTGGGTTCATTTTATGGAAAATTCTCTCAGGGCGTTGATCCCGCAACCGGCAATATCATATTTCTCCAGGCTGCGGATGGATCAGCAGATAGTGTAGGCATTATCGGTTATGCCAACCCGAAGTTTACATATGGATTTACTAATTCCATTACCTGGAAAAACTTCTCGCTTGATATCTTCTTCCAGGGCGTAAGCGGAAATAAAGTAATGGATGCCACCAGGATACTTACAGAGTCTATGGCGCTTGCGGTAAACCAGTCTACTGATGTATTAAGAAGATGGAAGAACCCCGGTGATATTACAGATATACCAGGTGTATCGCCCAATGACTGGAATAATTCACTGCCTTCTACAAGGTTTGTCGAAAATGGATCTTATCTGCGTTTAAAGTCGCTTACCATCGGGTATAAGCTGCCGGAAACTCTGATCAATAAAATCAGGATGAGCCGTTGTTTTGTTTATCTCACCAGCGAGAACCTGCTCACCTTCACAAAGTATAAAGGCTTTGATCCGGAGCTCAGCGCTTTCAGCGGGAAATCCAGCTCCACTACCGACCAGAATGCAGCGCCCGGTGTGGACTATGGCACTTACCCCCAGTCGAGGGATTTTATTATCGGTATCAACCTTTCCTTTTAACCTGAATAAAACAGCAAATATGAAAAAGTATTCATTTCAATATATAATAGTGCTGCTGGCCCTGCTGCCGTTTGTGTCGTGCAAAAAATTCCTGGACGATAATCCTCAAACAGCGCTTACTACCGGTAATTCTTACGGTACGGCAAACGACATTGAGAATGCGCTCGCAGGATGTTACAACCTGTTTTACGGCAGCGATTATTACCAGTGGGAAAATGTAATGCTCAGTGATGTGCGTTCTGATAACGCTTATCCTGGTGGTAATAATGAGGAAACATTTTATGATTACGACCGGTTTATTCTTCCACCGGCCAATACCCATAGCTATGCACACTGGCAGGCGCTTTACAGCGGGATAGCCCGTTGCAATATCCTGCTCACCAAGATCGCGGAAATGACCGATCCTGCGCTTACCGAAGAAAGGCGACAACAGATCATTGGTGAAGCCAGCTTTTTGAGAGCCTTCCACTACTATCAACTGGTAAAATTGTATGGCGGTATTCCGCTGGAGCTGGAATCCAACACAGCTGATCCCGGGAAAACAAGGAAGCCACGGTCAACTGAAAAAGAAGTGTACGACCAGATCGTAGCCGACCTGGAGACCGCACAGGAGAACCTGCCTGATCATTTTGCGGGGGCGGCAGGCTCTGCCACCGAAAATACGCCTGCTGTAAATAAAGTAAGGGCAACCAAAGGAGCGGCAAATGCCATGCTTGCCAAAGTATGGGCGCAAAGAAGCGACAGGGATTACAGCAAGGTATTGCAATATTGTGATGCCGTGATCAACAGCCCGGAAGGATATGCGTTGATGAGCAGCTATGCCGATGTGTTTGACGGGGATCATGATTTTAATTCAGAAGCAATACTGGAGATCCCTTATGAAGAAGGAAGCGCCAGCGCCGCCTGCTGGGGTGTGCAGCTTTTCTTAGCACCCGAAGACGGCTGGCAAAAATACTGTGTGCCTTCAAAAGACCTGGTAGCGGCTTATGAAGCTGCCGGCGACGAGGTGAGGATGAATGCCAATATTATTTTTATGAAAACAGATGCAAACGGCGATCCCATCAGTTGGGCAGATGAAAACTGGAATCCCTGTCAGGATCCTGATACCGCCATTCCTTTCAACTATAAGCAAAAGCATCCGGCCGGCTGGTCAAGCGGTGATGATTTTTATTTGCTACGACTGGCTGATATCATTTTGCTCAAAGCGGAAGCTCAGAATGAAACCGGGCATCCGGCGGATGCAGCTACTACGGTTAACCTGATAAGAAGCCGTGTGGGGCTTCCTGCTGTCAGCGGTGGATCGCAGGAACAAATGAAAGCTGCTATCTTATTAGAAAGACGGCTTGAGCTTGCCTTTGAAGGATATCGCTGGGACGACCTGGTAAGAGCAGGTGTGGCCACTACCGTTATGCAGGCATTGAATGAATATACTTATACCTGCGCAGATGGTGTAGTAGGTCCTCCTGTGAAAATGGATTACTCACATTGTACACAGCAGCGTTGGATATTACCTATACCACAGGTTGAAATTGACGCTAATCCTAACCTTACACAAAATGCAGGATACTGATGATAATACTGAAGTATTACCGCATAGCCTTACTAATGGGCAGAAAGGTCTCTGCCGGTTTATTGCTGACAGGTTTGATAGCGATGAGCTGCAGTAAAGCTACGAAAGCAAATTCCGGGGATCAACCACCTGCCGATACTTTACAAAACAAGCCTGCCCTCAGTGGCAGGCTTGTTTATCATAGTTATTCGTGCTATGAATGTAATGATTCCAGGATCATGCTGTATGATTTTGCAACCAACACCAATACGGTGTTAAGCGCGCAATGGCGTATCAGTAATCCTATGAATGCCCATTTTTCGCCCGATGGGAAAAAGATCGTATTTATGGGTGTTGACGCTGAAACTGATCAGTGGGATATTTTTATATGGGAGATCGGGGATACTGCTCAACCCGTTAACTTAACGAAGGCTTTAACTAAAAGCAGGAATGAAGATCCAAAATTTTCTGCAGACGGGGCATCCGTCATTTTTAAAAGTAAGGGCAAACTAATGCGGATGGATACTCTGGGAAATATCATTGCCCAATATATTGTTGCGCAGCAAGAGGCTTCCATGCCTTATTTTGCCGATCATGATCAATATATCCTGTATGCAGCGGAAACAAATGATATATCTTCCATTTACAGCTATAACATTGCAGATAAAAATGTAAAAACAGTTTTTGCAGCCCCGGGTATATATGCTTATTATCCCATTGCAATAAACGACAGCAGCTTCATTTTTACCCGCTGGTATTCCTTCGCCAATCATCACGACCAATTGTATATGGGTTACTTAAATGCAAGAACTCCCGTTGCCCTGCCCTTTAATGAACCTTCTGGTGACTACTCTGATGCTTGCCCGGTTGATCCGGAATATATTTTATTATCGTCTACCCGGTCAGGAAGCAAAGGAGGATATGATATGTATATTGCCGACATCCGTACCGGCGCTATATGGTCAATGGATCTGTACAATGCTGCTGTCAACACAAAGAATAATGAGCTGGGAGCGTGTTATCATGAGTGATAAGAGGGAAGAGGTAAGTGATAAGTCAGCCTGTCGCCTTTAGCCTTTGCCTTTTCACGTCTGACGTCTGACGTCTCACTTATTCACCATTGCCTGTTCACCATTTACCTCTCACGTCTCCACCATTATCCTGCCTGATCCTTTAACCTTCCTGTATTATTGTCCGTTTTCGTACAGTGCACGTTCAATTCCGTACAGTATGTCGGTGTGATAAACCACAACTGGTTAATTATCAGTATATTCTCCTATGGCATATCTATTGACTGGAATAATACAGATTTGAAAATTTGAAAATATATGAATTTGAAAATGAAAAGCCTGTCGCATCAAAGCAATCTCAAATCTTAAATTTCAAATGTTAAGAAATTATTTCAAAACAGCCTGGCGAAATCTTACACGGAATAAGGCATTTTCTGTCATCAATATCGGCGGGCTCTCCCTCGGGCTGGCAGCCTGCTGTCTCATCATGTTGTATGTGAGCAATGAATTAAGCTACGACCGTTACCATGCCAATGCTGGTCGTATTTACCGTATTGCGCAACATGCAACCTGGGGTGGAGGCAGCTTTGATCTGCCATTGACTTCTGCACCATTTGCGCAGGCGTTCAAAAATACATTTCCTGAAGTTCGTGAAGCGGTACGGTTGGATGCGGAAGGCGGAGGCACCATTACGTATAGCGAAAAGCACATCAAAGCGGATGATATTTTTTTTGCCGACAGCAGCTTTTTCCGGGTGTTCAGCTATACCTTTTTATGTGGTAATGATAATGCGCTTGACGAGCCTCATTCTATTGTTGTTACACAAACATTGGCCCGTAAAATTTTCGGTGATCCGGCAGCAGCAATGAATAAAATGATTTCCTTCGGCAGCGATAACAATAATCTTATCACCGGCGTAATTTATGATGTTCCTGCCAATTCCCATTTTACATTCAGCGCTATCCGCCGCATGCCCGCAACCGATAACAGCCAGTGGGGGAACTCTTATCTCTATACCTACCTTCTGCTGCAGAATGCTGCTGATATTGAAAAGCTGAATGCCAAGCTGCCTGCTTTTTATGACACATACTTAAAGCCGGCTATGGAAAAGGTGGCCGGCAAAGTGAACTACCGGTTGGAACTGCAGCCGCTTACTGCCATACATCTTCATTCCAACCTTGAATATGAAATAGCGCCCAATGGCAGCATGCGTTATGTTATTGCATTTTCACTGATTGCCGTGCTGATACTGATCATTGCTGCTATCAACTATATGAATCTGTCTACTGCGCGGTCGGTATTACGGGTAAAAGAGATCGGTGTGCGCAAAGTAAACGGTTCAAGCCGTCTGCAATTAGCTGTCATGTTCTTAGCTGAGTCTGTGCTCATCACTTTTATAGCTTCACTGATTGCCCTGGCACTGGTAAAACTGTCCATGCCCTGGTTCCTCCATTTTATCGGTAAGGATACAGGCATATGGCAGCCGGGAACGGTGCAAACCGTACTGCTGTGCACGGGGTTTGCGGTGGTAACAGGATGCCTGAGCGGTATTTACCCTGCTTTCTTTCTTTCCGGCTTTAAGCTGATCCCTTCCCTGAAAGGATTGATAGGAAGACATGATAGCAATATAAGGTTCCGGCAGTCGCTGGTGGTCTTCCAGTTTGTGATCACTATTGCCATGATCGCAGGTTCCTTTATTATTTACCGGCAACTACAGTACGTCAGCAACAAGGACCTGGGCTTTAATAAAGACCAGGTGATGACATTCCATTTAAGTAACCAGGATGCCCGGCATAAAACAGCGCTGATAAAAGCTGCATTATTAAAAAGCCCGTTTATAGAGAGCGTAGCTGCTGCCGGCAATCCTATCGGCAATAATGATCTCGGTGGTAGAGATTACAGGGCGGAAGAAAAGGACGGCAGAATGGGTGATAAGGACAGGATGGCTACGGTATTGCTGGCGGATGAAGATTTTATTACTACCATGCAGGTGAAGATGGCAGCCGGCAGGAATTTCTCTAAAGAAATGACTACTGATAAAGATAGAGTAGTATTGATCAACGAAGCGCTTGCCAGGAAAGAAGGCTGGAAAACACCGTTAGGAAAAAAGATCCGGATGGGAACCGACTCAGCAGGTAACCCGAAAATATATGAGGTGGCGGGCGTAATAAAGGATTTTAATTTTTATTCGCTGCAGCATGTCATTGCACCTTTAATCGTAAAGCTGCCCCCTGAGGACAATGATAAGGATAATATATATGTGCGGCTCAACAGTAAAAATATGAGCGCGGGAGTGCAGTATATCGGGTCGGTTTTCCGGCAGTTTGATGCGGTCAACCCGTTTGAATATAGCTTTCTGGATGAAAATTTTTCCCGCCAGTACAGTGCGGAAAAAATGCAGGGCAAGCTGTTGATGACGTTTACCGTGCTGGCAATTATTATTGCATGCCTGGGCTTGTTTGGATTAATAACCTTTACGGCAGAGCAGCGCCGTAAAGAGATCGGCATCCGCAAAGTGCTGGGCAGCAGTATAAGTGGTATTGTGCTGTTGCTTGCAAAAGACCTGCTGAAGCTGGTTGTTGTAGCCATGCTGATCGCCACGCCAATTGCCTGGGTGATGATGAATAAATGGCTGCAGGATTTTGCTTATCGCGTTGATATCGGATGGTGGGTATTTGTTATAGCTGGTTTGCTGGGGTTATTAATAGCGTTCATGACCGTTGCCGTAAAAGCAGTGCGGGCAGCGATGATGAATCCGGTGAAGAGCCTGAGGACGGAGTAACCTCACCCCTGGCCCCTTCCACGCGGTGGAGAGGGGCGCCTAAACACCGGGCCGCATGAATTAAAGGTAAGAGGGGCAACCTGCTAAGGCGGGCAACCAGAAAATAGAGGAGATGTAAAATATAAAAATGTGAAAATGTGAAAAGTGTGAAAGCCTGTAAAATGTAAAGCGGCTTGTCGGGATTTATTCAAATGTTGATGTGGAAGAACTTAAAGATTAGATATGTTCTGTAGTACCGCTCCCTCCCCCTGTCTACCGGACAGGCAGGCTTTGCAAGAAGAGAGGGAAAGAGGGTAATCTAAATTCAAATTTCAAATGTTAAAAAACTATTTCAAAACAGCCTGGCGGAATATCACCCGGGCGATCGGGTACAGCGTGCTGAATATTATGGGGCTTGCTATCGGGATGGCGGTTGCATTATTGATCGGCTTATGGGTATACCATCAATATTCATTCGACAAATTCCTGCCTGGTTACCAGTCGGTGTACAGGGTACAGCGAAACTTCAACGGCAATGGCGACACACTTACTTTTCAAACCACATCATTAAAACTGGCAGAAGCATTGCGTATCCAGGTCCCGGAAATAGAATATGTTGCTGAAAGTGATTGGTCAAACCATCACGGGCTGATAGCCGGCGAAAAAAAACTATATGTGAACGGTGCTATTTCCGGGCCGGATTTCTTCAAAATTTTTCAATACCCGTTTATAGAGGGCAATGCGGGCACAGCGTTTAAAGACCCTTATTCCATTGTGATCACACAGTCTTTGGCAAAATCACTTTTTGGTAACGACGATGCTATGAATAAGACTGTCCGGTTTGATAATGCAAATAACCTTAAAGTAACCGGCATTATACAGGATGTGCCGGACAATGCAAGCTTCAGCTTTAATTATATAGTGCCCAGCACGTACCTGTATGCTGTAAACCCACAATTCAGGACTGACGGGTTAAGCAGCTATGGCAATAATAATCTGCAGATCTTCGTGAAATTACAGCCGGGTGTGGATTATGCACAGATCGCTCCAAAGATCAGGGATATAGAGCATACCGAAGAAGGCAATATAAATGCCATGAATTCTTATGTTACACTTCAACCTATGCAGCGTTGGCATTTATATTCGAATTATATTAATGGTAAAGACACTGAAGGCTTCCTGCTGTATGTGAGAATGTTCTCTATCATCGGCTTGCTGGTGTTGGTCATTGCCTGTATTAACTTCATCAATCTCACAACAGCACGCTCAGAAAAAAGAGCAAGGGAGGTGGGGGTGCGAAAAGCGATCGGCTCACAAAGAAAAGATCTTGTAATGCAGTTCCTGATGGAAGCATTCCTGCTTACTGCTATAGCTTTTGTTTTTGCAGTGCTGATGGCCTGGGTATCGTTGCCTGCATTCAACATATTAACAGGAAACAGTATTACAATGCCTGCTGATAATATTTATTTCTGGTTGATCATGACGGGCTGCCTGTTATTGACGGCATTGCTTGCAGGCAGCCGGCCTGCCTTTTATCTTTCTTCTTTTAATCCTGTGGCAGTTTTAAAAGGAACCATATCATCCGGCAAGTCCTCTTTATCAAGAAAATTGCTGGTAATTATCCAGTTTAGCTGTTCCATTGCTTTGATCGTAAGTACGGTAATCATTTACCAGCAAATACAATATGCCAGGAGCAGACCGACAGGGTATAGCCTGAACAGGCTGATGGTAACCAACATGAATGATGATCTGAATAAGAAATTTACGGCATTAAAAAATGAATTGATACAGAAGCGTATTGTATCGTCTGTGACAACGGCTACAAGCCCTGCAACGGCTGTCTGGTGGCATTCGGATGTAGACCAATGGCCCGGGAAAAATCCCGGCGAAACAGTAGAGATGGGAACCATAGTCGTATCCGGTGATTATTTTACAACTATGGAAATGAGTATACCTGAAGGAAGAGATTTTTCAGGTGTTTACGATACTACGAGCGTAATATTTAATGAAGCAGCCATAAAAAGATTGCGCATAAAAAATCCTTTAGGGCAAAAGATCAACTGGCAGGGCCGGCAATTGACCATTGCAGGTGTGGTGAAAGATGCGCTGATGTTGTCGCCGTTCAAGACCGCGGATCCTACTATGTTTTTATGTTCGCCCGATCCCCAGGGCAACTTAATGTACAGGCTGTCGCCTGGTATACATACGCAGGATGCTATTAAGCAGCTGACTGTCATTTTTAATAAATATGAGCCTGCATATCCCTACAGTTATGCTTTTTCGGATGAACAATATGCTTCAAAATTTAATCTTGAAGTACTGATAGGAAAGCTTGCAGCCCTCTTTGCGGTATTAGCCATTTTTATTTCCTGTTTAGGCCTGTTTGGCCTGGCGGCATATATGGCGGAACAACGCACAAAAGAGATAGGCATTCGCAAAGTACTGGGAGCATCTGTGCAGCAGGTGTGGCTGTTATTGTCAAAAGATTTTATTGTATTGGTTTTGATCAGTTGCCTGATAGCTGTGCCTGTATCCTTTTATTTTTTATATCATTGGTTGCAGGATTATGATTACCGGATCAGCATTGGCGCCGGTGTTTTTGTATTAAGTGGATTGATAGCATTATTTATCACAATTATCACCGTAAGCTTTCAATCCATTAAAGCAGCGACCAATAATCCTGTGAAGAGCCTGAGGACAGAGTAGACCTCACCCCCGGTCCCTCTCCACGGGCGCCTCACTTTAAAGATTGTTGATTAAATGTAAGAGGAGGGGCTGGCATTCAAAATAACCGGGAAGTGGGAGAATGTGAAAGTGTAGAAACAAAAAGCCTGGTTTTGTACAATAGTTGATATGGAAGAATCAAAAGCCTGGAATTGTTATGTTGTACCGTCCCTCTCTATTGCATGCCTGCCTGTCGGCAGACAGGGAGAGAGAAAAGAGGGTGAGGTTTAAGCTTATAAATGAGTATCTGATCGAACAACTGTATCCTACTAATGGAATATATTTATGATTTCCATTAAAATATCTTGTATATGCCTTCATTTGCTCCTGTATTATGTATCCTGGAACTGTCTTTATTGTACTTAAGTTGTCAGCCTGATGCAAAACACGCTTCTCAGGTATACGAAAATAAGGAGATGACTGTAAGCGACACTTTGCCATTGTACGCTTCCGGAAGTATTAAGGTAAAGGCTGACCAGCTTGTTTATCCTGAAGGTATCAGGCATATCCTGGTGGAGCCTGATAATGATGAATATAAATTTTTGCATGACCCGGCGATAATTTATCATAAGGATGCATTGGTTGCAGCGTGGTATAACTGCCCTGAAGAAGAAATTGAGGATGAGTCCTGCATCAGGGCACGAAGATCCTTTGATGGAGGAGTAACGTGGTCGAAGGCTGAAGTGATTGCAGAGGATAAAGAGAAAAAGGGTGTTTTTTATGTTCCGGTACAGATGCTTTCTTTTGACGGCGATTTATATGCATTTGTGGGAAAAATGACAGGCCATGACCGTATCATAAACACGACTACTTACAGGTATAGTGATAAAAAGAGAAGCTGGCAGGAGCTGGGTGAAACCGGTGATTTGTTTTTGCCGAATTGTACGCCTGTTAAACTGGAGAACGGTAACTGGATAATGTCCGGAAGAGTTGCGTCTTCTCGCGGGCAGCTTCCCCTGGTACCCGCGGTTTTAATAAGCCCGGGCGATAGTATAGAAAAATCATGGCGGGTGGTTAAGCTCCCACAGGAATATCAGGAAGATCAATACCCTGAAACTACTGTTATTGTAAAAGGTAAACATATTTATGCTTTTACCCGTGCGGATGGACCTGGTAATAAGCCTGATGTTTTCTTCAGCAATGATTATGGCGAAAGCTGGATCAGGACCGGGTCAAATGATTTCACGGCAATTCCTTCTAAGCTTTACGCCGGTACGCTCACCGATGGTAGAGGGTATATCGTATTTAATTATGTTCCTTCGGGAAAACTGACGCAAAGCAGTGAGGACAGGCAGGTGCTTGCTATTGCGATATCAAAAGACGGGAATAATCCATTTTCTTTTTCAAATATTTACAAGGTACAATCAGCAGGCCCCGGTAACCCGCTACTGTCTCACTACCCCTGCGTACTGGAACACGGGGATGATCTCTATATAATTTATACGGCAAGCTTTGAAGGTGAAAATAAGCGTCACTGTGAATTGGCTATTGTGCCGTTAAAATCCCTGCATTAAATACCCGGACACTGACTGGCTGAAGATACTACTGTCCGCTTTCGTACACTTCCCGTTCGGTTTCGCACACCTTGTCGCGGAATAAGCTTTTAATAACATGATTCTCAATTTGTTGAACGCTGGCATGTGGCTTGCTTTCCGGAAGCAGAGAGGATTTTGAAAATGTCTGGCTTGTGTAGCACATGATGGATAGACCAAAAGCCTGGAAATAGACAGGGATAAGCTTGAATTTGTAAACCTGTCGCACCAAAACAATTTCAGATCTCAAATATCAAATCTCAAATGCTTAGAAACTATTTTATAACCGCCTGGCGGAATCTGATGAAGAGTAAAATTTTTTCTTTCATCAATATACTGGGGTTGACTATAGGCATTACCGTCTGCATGATGATCTTTCTTTTTATTATGAATGAATTCAGCGCGGATGATTTTCATAAAGATGGCGACCGTATTTATCGTGTGATGAGGGGCTTTGAGAATGAGGGGAAATCAAGAAACGTTGCGTATTTATCCGGCAGGTATGCTCCCGCTTTGTTAAATGATCTTAAAGGCCAGGTTGAAAATACTGTACGGATCAGTCAAAATGATAATCTTATCACTATCGGCAACAGGTCTTTTCATGAAAAGAAAATAATCGATGCGGATAGTAATTTTTTTACCTTTTTTTCTTTTCCCTTAATAAAGGGTAATCCTGAAACAGTGCTGCAGGATTCCCATAGCATTGTTCTGACGGAAACGACTGCAAAGAAATATTTTGGGAATATTGAAAGCGCTTTCGGGAAAACGGTTTTGCTTGATAAGGACATTCCTCTTAAAGTTACCGGCATCGCAAAAGACGTTCCTTCCAACGCTCATCTTGAATTTGACCTTGTGATTCCACTTGAAAATTATGAAGACAAGAGCTGGATGACTACCTGGATTAATAATGGGATTTATACTTACATAAAGCTGTTGCCGGGTATAACGAAGGCTCGGGTGGAAAAACAACTGCCCGGCTTCATTGAAAAATATTTAGGCAGTGATCTGCGCAAATATGGGTTTCACTGGACGCTTTCGCTTACGCCTTTAAAAGAAATTTATTTTGAAACGCCTGCTGAATTTGGCGGTGTGGTTAAGCACGGCGATAAAACCGTAGTATATATTTTTCTTTCTATTGCTATCCTTATACTTTTGATCGCCTGCATCAATTTCATGAACCTTTCCACTATTCGTGCGGCAGAGCGCTCAAAAGAAGTCGGGTTGCGCAAAGTATTAGGAGCTTTACGGAATAATCTTATATGGCAGTTTATCGGTGAATCTGTTTTACTTACAGCCGTTTCCTGCATACTTGCTGTGGGCTTATTGTTGCTGGTAATGCCCTGGTATGACCGCTTGCTCGGCTATTCATTAACTGTCTCCCGGAACACATTATCCACCTGGTTATTTCCCGTGGGCATTATCCTTGTTGTCGGATTTTTAGCAGGCAGTTATCCTGCATTTGTTTTATCCGCTTTTTCGCCGGTGAAGGCATTAAAAGGTAAATTGAACCTGGTTAAAAGCGGAACATCATTCCGACAGGTATTGGTGGTAGTGCAGTTCAGCATTTCAGTATTCCTTATTGTTGGTACTATTATTATTACCAGGCAAATGAGTTATATAAAAAATAAGCAGTTGGGCTACAATAAAGAGCAAACAGTGATTGTTCCGATTGACAACAATGATATTTATCGGAACATGAATGTTTTTACGACCGGTTTGCAGCATCAGAGCGCTGTTCAGTCTGTATCATGCATGTCGGGCGAACCGGGCGGTTTTTTCGACGGGAATATATTTGATGTGGAAGGGCATAATGAGCGGTGGAGCGCGAGAACAGAATTTTCGGATTTTGAATTTGTAAAAACACTGGGATTAAAGATCATGGCAGGCAGGGATTTTTCGGCGCAGTTCCCAACGGATACGGCCGGTGCGGTACTGATCAATAAAACCGCCGCGGCAAAGCTTGGATGGACGCCGCAACAAGCCGTTGGCAAATGGATACAGAACACGGTGCGTGATAGTGCAAGGCGAAGGATTGTAGGTGTGGTGGATGATTTTAATTTTCAAACATTAAAGCAAAATATTGAACCATTGGTCATTTCACCTGCAGAAGACAGGAGGGTAATATTAATAAAGCTGAAGCCGGGTAGCATACCATCGGGGGTTGACCTGATCAAAACTGAATACAGTAAAGTGGCGCCGGCCTATCCCCTGGAGTATAAGTTCCTGGATGAACAGTTCAACGATATGTATAAAAAAGACCTGCGCCAGCAAGCCGTATTGACTGTGTTTGCCTGCCTTGCCATTTTTGTTGCCTGTCTTGGTTTGTTCGGCCTGGCATCATTTACTGCAACTAAACGCTTTAAAGAAATCGGTGTAAGAAAAGTGCTGGGCTCATCTGTGCAGGACATAGTGGTTTTATTGTCAAAAGACCTGTTAAAGCCTGTGCTGATCGCTACCTGCATTGCATTGCCTGCAGGCTATTACGCTATGAACAAGTGGCTGCAAAACTTTGCTTACCAAACAACTGTAAGCTGGTGGGTATTTGCTTTAGCGGCATTAATGACTTTTGGTATTGCGTTGATAACGGTAAGTATAAAAGCGATCAAAGCGGGAATGGAGAACCCTGTGAAAGCGTTAAGAATGGAGTAACCTCACCCCCGGATCCTCTCCACGCGGACGTGGTGGAGAGGGGTGCCCAAATTCATGGCACAATGAGTTAAAGGTGAGAGGGGCAACCTGCTAATGCAGGCAACCGGAAAATAGTGGAGGTGTAAAAATGTGGAACGGAAAGCCTGGTTTTGTACAATAGTTGATATGGAAGAACTAAAAGTTTGTAATTGTTATATAGCACCGTCCTTCTCTCTGCCTGCCTGTCGGCAGACAGGGAGAAGGATAAGAGGGTGAGGTAATCTTAAATATCAAATTTCAAATGTTCAGAAACTATTTCAAAACCGCATGGCGGAACCTGAAAAAGAACAAACTGTTCTCTTTCATTAATGTCTTGGGTCTTGCTATTGGTATAGCTACCTGCTTTATCATTATGCTGTATGTGCAGGACGAGCTGAGCTATGACCGTTTCAATAAGAAGGCGGACAGTATTGCAAGAATTATTTTCCAGGCAGATATCAATGGCGGGAAAATAAATGAATGTATTGTAATGGCGCCTGTAGCAGCAACATTGAAGAAGGACTTTCCTGAAGTGAAGGACGTTACCCGGATGGTATCTTATGGCTCACCCGGGATAACGTACAATAATACCGTGTTTAAAGACGACCGGTTTGCATTCGTTGACCCTAACTTCTTCCACATTTTTACATTGCCCATGATAAAAGGCGATATGCGGACTGCATTGCAGCAGCCGCATACGCTGGTGATTACAACATCAACGGCAAAAAAATATTTTGGTAGAGAAGACGCTCTGGGCAAAATGCTGGCGATGGAGGATGATACAACACTCTATAAAGTAACCGGCGTCATGGAAGACATACCTGCCAATTCACATTTTCATTTTGACATGTTTGGATCTATGACAGGCTGGAAATACGCTGCTTCCGATTCATGGATGGGCGGCAATTTTTACACTTACCTATTGCTGAAACCCGGCACTCATCTCAAAAAAATAGAAGCCCGTTTCCCGGATATGGTGGCCAAATATATGGGCCCGCAAATTCAAAGCCAGATGGGGATGAGCCTCGAGCAATTCAGAACTAAAGGTAATTCTTTTGGATTCGCATTACAGCCTTTAACTTCTATTCACCTTCACTCTGCCACCAACAATGAGTTTGAACCGGGCGGCAATGCAGCTTATGTATACATATTTGCAGGAGTTGCTATTTTCATGCTGATAGTTGCCTGCATCAATTTTATCAATCTCTCTACTGCCGGAGCATCAAAAAGAGCTAAAGAAGTTGGTGTAAGAAAAGTAGCCGGTTCAGGGAAAATGCAGCTTATCGGGCAGTTTTTATCGGAGTCCCTGTTGATCACCTTCTTTGCTTTGCTTATTGCTTTTGTTTTACTGGAGCTTGTGCTTCCTGTATTTAATGATATCTCAGACAAGCATCTTGGTATTACTGTAAAACCTGTATTGTCATTCGTAGCGTTGAGCCTTATCGTGGGACTACTGGCAGGTATCTACCCGGCATTTTATTTGTCCTCATTTAAACCTATTGCCGTATTAAAAGGAAAGCTTACCGCCACTCATAAAAGCTTCGGATTGAGAAGCGCGCTGGTAATATTCCAGTTCTTCATATCTGTTGCGCTGATCATCGGCACTATAGTGGTATACCAGCAGATGAGATTCATACAAAATAAAGATATCGGTTATGATAAAAACCAGCTCATTACTATTCCCAACTCATATATCTTAGGTAAGAATGAGCAGGTATTTAAACAGCAGATGTTGCGGGATCCCAGGATAGTGAATGCGACTTCTTCATCGTACAAGCCTGCCGGTCCCAGTAACTATAATAATGCGCTGGCTTATCCAAAGGGTAATGATAAAACTATTGTAAATGGTGTAAACTATGAAGTAGATGAACAATACATCACTACAATGGGAATGAAGATGCTTTTGGGCAGGAATTTTTCGAACGAATTCAAAACAGATTCTTCTGCCATTATTCTCAATGAAACTTCTGCAAAAGCTTTAGGCTGGACGCCGGAACTGGCTCTTGATAAAACGGTGGTCATACAAAACAGCCCCAGGGGATCTCATTATCCTTATCATGTGATTGGTGTGGTAAAAAATTTCAATTTCCGATCGCTGCATGAAGCCATCAGCCCGCTGTATATGACGTTGGAGCCACAGGGAGGACTGATCTTTAAGATAAATACTGCCGATATTAAAGGATTACTGGCTGCCATGAAAAAGCAATGGGATAGCTATCATACAGAAAAACCCTTTGCTTACGCTTTTATGGATGATCTTTTCAATAAGACCTATGCTGCAGAACAGAAAACAGCCACCATCCTGAACATCTTTGCCGTGCTCACCATCTTTGTAGCCTGCCTTGGCTTGTTTGGGCTGGTAACGTATACTGCGGAGCAGCGTACCAAAGAAATCGGTATCAGGAAAGTATTAGGCGCAAGTGTAACACAGGTAACACAGATGCTTTCCAAAGAATTCCTGCAACTGGTATTGATCGCCTCGCTCATTGCATTTCCTGTGGCCTGGTGGGGTATGAACAAATGGCTTCAGAGCTTTGCCTACAGGATTGATATTAGTTGGTGGGTCTTCGCGGTGGCAGGATTGTCGGCATTGCTGATCGCATTGATAACGGTGAGCTTCCGGGCAATAAGGGCGGCGGTGGCAAACCCGGTGAAGGCGTTGCGGACGGAATAAAGCCCCTCTCCCCGCAATCGGGGATTGAAGCACTGAATGATTCCAAAGGTGATATTGATCTTTCCACCAGCGGCGGCTCCGTTTCCGGCGATAATAACAGCATGACCGGTACGCTCAATGGCGGGGGAATACCGGTGAATGTGAGCGCCCGCAGCGGAAGGGTATCGTTATCGCTAAGGTAAGATGAGATACCTGTTCCCTGTACAATTAACATTAATTAACGTATACAAAGAACGCGATTATCAAGTTCCAACTTTAAATTTTATTAGCTTCGTGGCCGATGAAAAATCTATACATTTCGGCTATTGCTGCTGTATTAGCTTTTGCCTGCACCCAAAAGAAAGAAAAAACTGCTGACAAGCCTGCGGCCCCGCGAAGTCGCACTGTTCAGGCAGACGCTTTTATAGCCAAGACCCTCGCCCTTAGTGAAGATATACAGGTTGCCGGTTCGCTGATCCCGGCTGAAGGAACTGATATCCGCCCGGAAATTTCAGGAAGAGTTGTCGGTATCTATTTTAAAGAAGGGAGCAATGTGCAGAAAGGCGCTTTGCTCGCCAAGCTTTTTGATGATGATCTCCAGGCCCAGCTCAAAAAGCTGGAAGTGCAACTGGAGATCAACGAAAAAACAGTAGAACGCTATAAAGCGCTGCTAAAGATCCAGGGGATCAGCCAGCAGGATGTAGACCTGAGCGAACTGCAGGTCAATAATAATAAGGCGGATATAGCGCTGGTAAAAGTGAATATCACCAAAACAGAGATCAGAGCGCCGTATAACGGGCGTATTGGTTTGCGTAATATCAGTCTTGGCGCTTATGTTTCTCCCACAGATATAATTGCCACTATACGCCAGGTAGACCAGTTGAAGCTGGAGTTTACCGTTCCGGAAAAGTACAGCACCAATTTTACTCCCGGGAAAAAAATATCATTTTATATTGATGGTGTTCAAAAAAACTTTGATGCCACTGTGCTTGCCACCGAGTATTTTATTGATGCTAATACGCGCAGCCTTACAGTGAAAGCAATGGTAAAAGGCAACCACCCGTTGCTGGTACCGGGTGCATTTGCCAAAGTAGCGCTTGATATAGATAAGGATAATAATGCAATTATAGTTCCCACACAGGCCATTATTCCGTTGAGCAGGGGCAAAGAAGTGATATTATATAAAGGCGGCGCCCCGCAATTTGTTCCGGTGACAACAGGCATAAGAGATTCTTCCTATATCCAGATCATCCAGGGAGTTAATATAGGCGATACGGTATTGATCAGCGGGCTTATGGCTATAAAACCTAATTCCGAGGTTAAACTCAGTAAAATAAACTAATGAATATTTCCGAGCTCAGTCTGAGGCGGCCGGTACTGGCCACGGTGTCAAGCATTTTGATCATTGTGTTTGGCGTCATTGGTTTTACCTTTTTGGGAGTAAGAGATTATCCTGCTATCGATCCGCCTGTTATCAATGTGCGCACCAGCTATGCAGGCGCTAATGCGGATATTATTGAATCGCAGATCACAGAACCCCTTGAGAAATCTATTAACGGCGTAGCGGGGATTAAAAATATCACTTCTTCCAGCAGCCAGGGCACCAGCAATATTACTGTTGAATTTGACCTCGGTGTTGACCTGGAGGCGGCAGCTAATGATGTGCGGGATAAGGTATCCCAGGCACAGCGTAATCTTCCCAAAGATCTCGACGCTCCTTCTGTGGTTACTAAGGCCGATGCCAGTTCCGATGCTATCATTTCCATGACGGTGCAGAGCAGCACCCGCAACCAGCTGCAGATAACCGAGTATGCCACCAATGTGCTAATGGAAAGACTGCAGACCATACCGGGGGTGAGCAGCATACAAATATGGGGAGAGAAGAAATACGCCATGCGTATATGGTTTGAACCTTCCAGGCTGAATGCTTACGGGCTTACTTTCCAGGATGTGCAGGATGCGCTTACCCGCGAAAATGTGGAGTTACCCTCAGGCAAGATCGCCGGCTCCAATACAGAGCTTACCGTACGTACTTTCGGCCGGCTGACGACAGAAGAAGAGTTCAACAATATTATCATCAAAAGTACAGGGGGCAGTACTATACGCCTTAAAGATGTGGGCGAAGCAGTGCTGGGACCAGAGAATGAAGAAACGGTGCTGAAGCTGAACGGCGTTCCGATGATCGCTTTGGCGCTCGTGCCACAGCCGGGTTCCAACTATGTAGCGATATCAGATGAGTTCTATAAAAGGTTCAACCAGCTTAAAAAAGAGATCCCGGACGATATTAAGCTTGATATAGCGCTTGATCAGACCGTATTTATTAAACGGGCCATCAATGAAGTGGAAGAAACGCTCATTATTGCCGTGGTGCTGGTGGTGCTGATCATTTATTTTTTCTTCCGCGACTGGATCATTGCTATCCGTCCATTGATAGATATACCGGTTTCCCTTATCGCCGCTTTCTTTATTATGTACCTCAGTGGTTTTACCATTAATGTCCTCAGTTTATTAGGTATAGTGCTCGCTACAGGTCTGGTGGTGGACGATGGTATAGTGGTGACGGAAAACATTTATAAGAAAATGGAGCAGGGCATGAATAAATGGCAGGCGGCCCGGGAAGGTTCCAGAGAGATCTATTTTGCCGTTATTGCCACCTCTATTACGCTGGCAGTAATATTTCTTCCTATAGTTTTTTTGCAGGGATTTGTCGGGCGGTTGTTTCGCGAATTCGGGATAGTGGTGGCAGGAGCGGTGCTGGTATCAGCATTTGTATCGCTTACCCTGACGCCGGTACTGAATGTGAAGATGACCAAGAATGTGCATAAGCACGGATGGTTTTACCGCGTAACAGAACCTTTTTTTAAAGGAATGGAAAATGGTTACCACAGGCTGCTGGAAAGCTTTATGAAGTTCCGCTGGTTTGCGATCATTATTATTGCCGCCTGCGGTGCTATAATATGGATGATAGGAGGCGGGCTGAAGTCGGAGTTAGCGCCTATGGAAGACCGTAGCCAGTTCAGGCTGCAGGTTACCACGCCGGAAGGCGCTTCTTTTGAATATACCGACAGGTTCATTGACCATCTTACCACTTTGGTAATGGATTCTGTTCCGGAGATAAAAACTGCGCTTACCGTAACTGCTCCGGGTTATTCCGGAGGGGGAGCGGTAAATACGGGTTTTTTGCGCGCTATGCTTGTTGATCCCAAAGAACGTTCCAGGTCGCAGCAGGAAATTGTAGAAATGATAAGCCGTAACCTTCCGAAATACACCGAGGGCAGGGCATTTCCCATACAGGAGCAAACGATATCGGTAAACCGCCGTGCAGGGCTCCCGGTGCAGTTTGTGATCCAGAACAACAATTTCGATAAGATCACAGAGATGCTGCCGGAGTTTCTTGATGAAGCCAATAAAAATCCTGTGTTCCAGGGAGTAGATGTTGATCTTAAATTCAACAAGCCGGAACTATCGGTAACGGTTGACCGCCTTAAGGCCAGCGCACTGGGAGTGAGCATTGATGAAGTATCCGAAGCGCTCCAACTTGCTTACAGTAATCGCCGCCTGGGATATTTTACCAAAGACGGGAAGCAGTACCAGGTGATCGGGCAGGTGCCCCGCGACGACAGGAATGAACCTACAGATCTGCGCAACATTTATATCCGCAACATGCGGGGGGAAAGTATCTCGCTGGATAATCTTGTAAACGTGAAGGAAGGTACCACGCCTCCTACTATTTATCATTTCAACAGGTATAAGTCGGCAACTGTTTCTGCGGGACTTGCCCCGGGAAGAACGCTTGGCGAAGGCATCCAGGCCATGCAGCAAATTGCAGACAAGCTGTTTGACGAGACCTTTGCTACATCACTGTCAGGTCCTTCCCGTGATTTTGCGGAAAGCTCAGGCAATACGATGTTTGCGTTCATACTGGCGCTGGCGCTGATATACCTGGTGCTGGCAGCACAGTTTGAGAGCTTTATTGATCCGTTCATTATCATGATCACCGTTCCGCTGGCCATTGCAGGGGCAGTATTGTCACTTTCTTTATTCGGGCAAACATTGAACATATTCTCACAGATAGGTATGATCATGCTTATCGGGCTGGTTACCAAGAATGGTATCCTTATTGTTGAGTTTGCCAATCAAAAGCAAATTGCCGGCATGACGAAAGGACGGGCAGTTGTAGAGGCTGCGGTAGCGAGATTGCGCCCCATTTTAATGACGAGCCTTGCCATGTCGCTCGGAGCTCTGCCTATTGCCATGTCTATAGGCGCCGCTTCCACCAGCCGTATACCGCTGGGGATCGTGATCGTGGGAGGGATTATTTTTTCGCTGGTGCTTACATTGTTTGTAATCCCGGCAGTGTATAGTTTCTTATCGGCAAAAAAGCATGAAAGCCACATTGACGAATATTTTACGGAAGATAAAAGGGCCTGATATATGCAAGGAAGAAGGATCATCCAATCTGTGATAATATGTTTTTTTATGCTGGCGAATGCCAGATCGCAGCAACAACTGGTTACGCTGCAGGACGCTATAGCAGCCACGCTGAGAAACAATTATGATATCCTGCTGGTAAAAACCGATTCTGCTGCTGCTGCCATTGATAAAGAATACATTTATGCCGGCTTTTTACCTACAGTTAACGGGATAGTATCCAGAACTCAAAATACCTCTACTCAAAAACAGGTGCTGGTAGATCATTCCACAAGGACGGGAAAAGATGTACAGAACATAAATTTGAATGCGGCTGTAAATCTTAATTGGGTATTATTTGACGGATTGCAAATGTTTGCAATAAGAGACAGGCTTAATCAGCAGTTTGATCTTGAAAAAATCAACCTCAAAAACCAGGTTGTTAATTCAACTGCTGAAGTCGTTAATGCATATTATATTATTGTAAGGCAGAAACAGCAACTGAAGGCCATAGAGGAGCAGATGTCTATAAATGAGGAGCGTGTAAAGCTTGCTGACAGAAAGCTTTCTGTGGGTCTGGGTACAAAACCTGAATTGCTTCAGGCAAAAGTGGATTTGAATGCACAAAAGGCAATACACCTGCAGCAACAGACGATAATGGAGCAGGCAAAGGAAGAGCTGAATCAACTGACGGGTATGCGCCTGCCTGCATTTTATGAAGTAACTGATAGTATCCCCATTAATGACAGTTATCATATAGAAGATATCCAAAATAATATTGAGCAGACAAATTTAACTATACAGCAATACGCGAAGAACGTTGATATTTCCAAAACGTTGCTGCGGGAGGCTCAGGGCGCCAGATGGCCTACTATTTCCTTCGGGTCGGGATATACGTTTTCTAAAACAGATACACGAAACGTTATTAACCCATATTCGACAATCTTCAACCGTAATACCGGGTTTAATTTTGGATTTACTGCCAATGTTCCGATATTGAATTACATGAATGTTAATCGTTCAATAAAGCAGGCCAGGCTGAATATAGATTATAACGAAACCAGCCTTTCGCGGCAAAAGAATATGATAAATATGTCAGTAAGAGTTGGGTATAATAATTACAGATACCAGCTAAGCGCTTTGCGGTTAGAAGAAGAAAATATAGAGCTGGCGAAAGAAAATGTTGCTATTGCGCTCGAAAGATTCAGGTTGGGGGTATCTACTTATCTTGAATTGCGCGAAGCGCAGAAAAGCCTCGAAGATGCTTACGACCGTCTTATAGCGGCACGCTATAATACCAAGCTGGCAGAGACAGAGCTGCTGCGGCTTAAAGGTGAGCTGGTAAGATGAGAGCTTTGAGCTATGGGCTATGAGCTCACAGCCCCTCCAAAAATCTTTTCCCCCGTTTTGGCAATTCACCGTCATTCTTTTACCTTTGCCACCCTTTCAAGGAAACAGTTCGGGAGGTAGTTCAGCCCGGTAGAATACCTGGTTTGGGACCAGGGGGTCGCAGGTTCGAATCCTGTCCTCCCGACTTGACGGGACAAAGTAGAAAAATCTACTTTTGTCCCGTTTTTATTTTGTCGTAACTTCT
>MKWG01000001.1 GCA_001899685.1 Sphingobacteriales bacterium 44-15 | reverse complement strand
CAGTCGGAGTTGTTGATGATACTTTCTTTCACAATGGGCGACTGGATAATGTCGTCAACCTCCTGCGTTACGACAATCGCTTCGCCGAAAAATTTGCGGACGGTCTTAAAGAGATACTTGATGTATTCCGCCATTCCCTCTTTGGCAATGGCTTTCCACGCTTCTTCAATCAGGATGAGTTTGCGAATACCTTTCAGTCGGCGCATCTTGTTGATGAACACTTCCATAATGATAATCGTGACTATCGGAAAGAGGATTTTGTGGTCTTTAATCGCATCAATTTCAAACACAATAAAGCGTTTGGAAAGCAGGTCTAATTGCTTGTCTGAGTTCAGCAGGTAATCGTATTCTCCACCCTTGTAATAGGGTTCGAGAACGTTCAGGAAATTGGCAATGTCAAAGTCTTTTTCCCTGACCTGCTTTTCCTCCAGTACCTTGCGGTAATCGCCTTTTACATACTCATAGAAACAGTTGAATGACGGGTACACATCTTGCGTTTTGATACATTCAATATAACCGCTTACCGCATTGGAAAGGGCAACTTCTTCAGAACGGGTTGGCGGTTCGTCATCACGTTTCCACAAGGTCAGTATCAAAGTCTTGATACTTTCCCTTTTCTCAATGTCGAACACGCCATCATCGGTATAGAAAGGATTAAAGGCAATGGGGTTATCTTCGGTATAAGTGAAGTAAACACCGTCTTCGCCTTTACTTTTTCCTTTAATGAGTTCGCATAAACCCTGATAGGAATTACCTGTATCCACGAGCAGGACGTGTGCGCCCTGTTCGTAGTACTGTCGAACCATATGGTTTGTGAAGAACGATTTACCCGAACCCGACGGACCAAGTATAAACTTGTTCCGGTTCGTGATGATGCCCCGCTTCATTGGCAGGTCGGAAATATCCAAATGGATAGGTTTTCCGGTAAGCCTGTCAGCCATCTTGATACCGAACGGCGAGGGCGAATTGTGGTAGTTGGTTTCTTCGGTAAAGAAGCACAATGCAGGTTCAATGAACGTGTAAAAACTTTCCTCACTCGGAAAGTCGCCTGCATTGCCTGGCATTCCCGCCCAGTACAATGTGGCTACGTCCGTTGTGTTGTGGCGAGGCTTACATTCCATCAGTGCCAACGCACTACCGCAATCGTTCTTTAACTGTTTCAGTTCCGCAGGGTCATCCGACCACGCCATAATGTTGAAGTGAGCACGAACAGAAGACAACCCGAAGCTGTGGGCTTCGTTCAGGTACTTTTCTATCCACTCTTTGTTGATTTGGTTGGCACGGCTGTACCTTGCCAGTGAGTGCATATTACGGGCAGACTTCTCAAACTTTTGCAGGTTGTCTTCGCTGTTATCCAAAAACAAGTATTGATTGTAGATGTGGTTGCAGCTTAACAGCAAACCCACAGGTGCTGCGAATGACAGGCGGCAGTCGCTACGGTCGGTTGATAGCTTTTCAAAACGGGTATCTGCTGATACTGTTCCAGGCAGGTCGTCCGTATCGGAAAGAGCGTGCAGGCTTAACCTTTTGTTTCCGATGCGCACCTCTTCAGTTCCGAGTGCGATGTCCTGCATTGGTGTTGCGGCTTGCCTCGATAACGTGAGGTACTGTTCCAGTAATCCCTGTGTATTCTCCGTTCCGATAATGTCCTCTTCGGTCAAACGCCGCAGGCTTACAAACCCGCTATCGTTCACGATACGCTCAAACTGTGCCACCGCTTCCATAAAGCGTTGTATTGTCTCCTTGTTCCTGATTTCCTTTGGTATCAGCGAACCTTTGCAAAGCGAACTGAAGTTGCTTTGCATCCGCATTCTTTCCTTTGTTGTCTTTGTTAGAAACAGGTAGCAATAATGGTTCAGGAACGGTCGCTCGTTAAAATGGCGTTGGTAAGACTTCGATAAAAAGCTCTGGTCTTCTATTGCCAAATCGGGCGCATAGTTCTCTTTGATGTACCAGTCCTGTTTGTGAATGACTGTAAAATCAGGTAGGGTTTTGATAGCCTTATGCCAAGCGGAGTGTATGGCTTCATACTCTACAGAAGCTACCGTGAACAGTTCCGGCAAACGCACTTCAAAACAGGCGGTAATGTCCGCATCTTTGGAAAGGATGCAGTTGTTCTCTACTGCCAACAAAGGAAACTTGTTTTCCAGTGTGGTGGTCTTTGCAACATTTCTCATAGGGCATTTGGTTTAGAAGTGAATTTTAAATAGCGGTGTACAGGCTTGCGGCAGATGATGTAGCGTGGATGCCGTTTATTGGCTGCGATTTTCATCAGCCCGTGTTCGCCGTACTTCCTGTTAAGGGAAAAGGTCTGCCATACAATGAGCGAAGCACCGCCTGCTCCGAGGAAAAGGCAGATGTAAGAGTTTACGCCTGCCATATACAGTATCATCACGAAAATGAGCGTACCGAGCAAGCCACCTGCAAAAATGAACAGGTATTGTGCTTTCAGACCTTTAAACTCCACCGTTCTTCCGATGCCTTTGTTGATATTGTAATTCATAAGGCAAGGGTTTAAAGGAAGAATGAACGCAGGATAGTTGCCGCCACAATCAAGAAGATACACGCACCGAACCACGAAGCCGCAGTTTTCGATGTATCGGGGTCGCCGGAACTGAATTTGTTGTACACCTTAACGCCCCCTATCAAACCGACGACAGCACCGATGGCGTAGATTAACTGGGTTGCGGGGTCGAAATAACTTGTTACCATCTGGGTAGCTTCGTTGATACCTGCCGAGCCGTTTCCCTGTGCGAATGCACCAATTCCTGACAGCATTGCCACTGCTGCCAGCAAAACTTTTTTTCTTTGTTTTTCCATAATTGAAACACATTAATTTGTTACTGTTTATCCCGCACCTTGCGAGCTTTCGGGACAAATGTCTTGTGGAAAAAGAGGCATTATAAGAAAGTGGCAGTCAGAGGAAGTGTTTGGCTGTGAGTGGCTTTATTGGTGGGGACTTCCAGAGCGGAAGTACAAATGATGGGAGGCTTTTATTGCAATTTACAGTTGGTTCAATGCAACTTTTAAATTACATTTGTACATTCATAATAAAGTCACTTTTAATCCTTTTTGAGATGAAAATATCAGGCAGACATATTGGAGAAATGCTGAAGGAAGCCAGAGAACAAAGACAGCTAACTCAAGAACAATTAGCCCAAAAAGTGGGTAAGAAAAGGAGTTACATTTCTAAGGTCGAAACTGATTATGGCAATAATATCAAACTTCAAACCCTTAAAGAGATAGTAGAAAAGGGATTTGACGGTACGGTTAAAATTAATTTGGAACTCTGATTTGTATATGGATAAATTATTGAAGAACGCTTTTAAAATGCAAATTCAATCCAAAGAAGGATTTGAGTTCGAAGAATTTATTGATGAACTGTTTCTTTTGAAATATGGCGTTAATAACTATACGCCCATCAGGAGGAATAAGGATAAAGGCAATGACGGTACTATTTTGCCCGAACAAAAGATATTGGCTTGTTATGCGCCAAGAAAATATAGCAAAACTGATTTTGAAACAAAAGTTTTAGGTGCAGCAAACAAAGAAGGAGATTTTGAAAAATACCAGAAAAACTGGAAAGACAAATTTCCAAATTGGGAAATGTATGTTAACCACGAAGTGTCACCGGAACAATTTACACTAATTCAGGGTTTAGATGGCGTTACTTCGATTAAGGGGATAGACCAAATTCTTTCTATTGTTGATGAACTTTTATCAAGTAAAAAAAGGAAACTTGCAGCCTACTTAGGCATTGAAAGCTTTTTTATACAGGACTATATTCAGGAAATCATTAATGACCTACTGAATGCATCAAACGAAGAAGATAAAGCTCTGCATTTCGACAGGAAAACATTAGTCCCTCCCCAAAAGAAAATCGAACTCAACTTTGAACAGGAAGATTGGGACGGGATGAACTCGGAAATGGTATTGGTGATGACGGAGTTTAATACGATTACCAATATACTTTCGGGATATAATGATGATGAGATTAATACCCTGAAAAGAAGGGTTATAAATGATTACAATAAACTTTCAGGAAATTTCAAGGAGAGATTATATAATCTGACCGACCAATATACAACGACATATGGAAACATTAAAGATGATGAATATGTAAAATGCGTAAAATCTATATTGCTGTATATGTTTGAACAGTGCTTAATAGGCAGAAAAACAGAAAATTAACTATGATATTACCGCAGCCCGAAAGCAATCTTAAAACCAACCTTATGGTATTAGGAGCAGATATTATAAGTATTATGGGTAATTCCCCTTTTAAAAACAAATACGTTATCGTGGATGATATAATGAATAAGTTTTTAAACAGGGATAAAGATAGGACACCCGACCTTTTTCTGTATGCCTTGACCTTCTTGCATACGATTGGCAGCATTGAGAAAAAAGGATATAAAATCAAATTGGTAAAGAAAGAAAGCCAAGAAGAAAATCAAACAAGTTTATTCAACAATGTTAATTAGAATATATTCAGAAACCAACCTTATAGATGCTGTTCCATTTCACAATGGAATAAACATCATATTGGGCAAATACTCTGGGGATAAAGAAGCACGAGGGATTAATGGTATTGGCAAATCTACGTTGGTCAGGCTTGTTGATTTTACCTTATTAAGCGGTAAAGCAGAAAAAAGATTTGCTCAAAAAAAGTATGACTTTTTACGTGATGATGAACACACGATTACTTTAGAAATTGAAGTACAGGAACAAAAATATTTTATCAAGAGGGGCTTTGCCGATACAAAAAAAATATTTTTCGGGAAGCGACCGGATGCTCTTGATGAATATGAAAAATCTGAAATGCCGAAATTGCTGGAAGGGATATTTTTTCCGACAGAGAACAACGAAGTATTCTTTGAAGGAAAAAGATATGGAACGTTGATGGAATTTTTTGTTAAGGACGACTTGCAAAGTCAGCAAAGAGTTGACCCTTTAAATTTTGTTTCTTACAATGCCAATGCAAGAGAAAAGGCATTGTATAATTTTTATTTGCTAAATCTCCCGACAAAAACACTTTTAAAATATAACGAAGTATCTTCTGAATACGAAAGGTATAATAATACGGTAAAATCCCTTTCAGAAAAGGTTAAAGCAGATACAGGTAAAGATATTCAGGAATTTAGAACAGAGC